>CAWJSH010000001.1:0-905752 GCA_963845465.1 uncultured Acidobacteriota bacterium
ACGTCGGGTGCCGATAAATCTCATAGATTTCGAACGGCACCAGCGAACTGGTGATGATCACGCTGAACCACTCGGCCCAGCGCTTGGCCATCAGCAATCCGATGCCTTCGGTGAGGAACAGCGCCGCGTAGACAAAGCTGCCCACGCCGACGTCGCGGATTTTGTCCGGCGTCAGATTCGCCGTCTCCAACAGTAACTTGCCGACGTGTCGTCCACCAGGGTCCAGACCCAACTTTATGACCCATTGCGTCGCGATGTCCGTCAGGTCGCTGTGGATCATCTTCGAGCGCGCCGACGCCCACCGCGATCAGCAGAATTGCCTTCACCAGCTTGAACAGACCGATCAGTCGGATGAGCCGAGTATTGTGGGATGCCATGTGCGCATCATCATAATCGAGTCCGTTGTGGCACAGACACCCATGTCTGTGCTCCGCTCGTCCGAGTTGCTAAACGCCAGCGTGCCAACGGCCCGAAATCCGTCCAGCCAAGCGAGCAATCGTTTTCCCCAAGACCTCGCGCGCACCTCTTTGCTAGACTCTGGCGCCATGAAATCCATCATTCTTCGAACTCTCTGCGCCGTCCTCTTCGTAGCGTCCTGCGTCGCCGCCCAAGAAATGATTCCCCTCTATCCCGGCACACCCCCGGACTCGACGCCCGAAAACTATCCCGAGAAAGCCTATTTCTCGAAGCTCTGGAACACCGAAGTCGTCAGCAACGTGACCAAGCCCTCGCTGACCGTGTTCAAGCCCTCCGCCGCCACGAAAAACGGCACCGCCGCTGTGATCTGCCCCGGCGGCGGCTTCATGGCGCTCTCGATCACCAGCGAAGGCACCGACGTCGCCAAATACCTTACCGAGCGAGGCGTAACCACCTTCGTCTTGAAGTATCGCCTCGCCCACACCGGCGAAGACGCCACACAGGAATTCGCCGACGCCTTCGCCGACCACGACAAGTTTCGCGACATCGTCGCCAAGGTGATCCCGCAATCGATCGCCGACGGCGTCTACGCTCTCGCTTACGTCCGTCACCACGCCGCCGATTACGGCGTCTCTCCCGACAAGGTCGGCATCATCGGCTTCTCCGCCGGCGGCACCGTCGCCGCCGGAGCGACCCTGCGAGACGCACCGGGAGCCAGCCCCGCTTTCCTTGGCGCCATCTACTCCGCCGTCTCGATGTTCAAAGACCGCCCCGTCCCCGTGGATGCGCCGCCCCTCTTCATCGCCGCCGCCACCGACGACAACCTCGGCCTCGCCCCCGACAGCATCGCCCTCTACCAAAAATGGGTGGACGCCCACAAATCCGCCGAACTCCACATGTACGCCAAAGGCGGCCACGGCTTCGGCATCCGCCAACACAACATCCCCACCGACCACTGGATCGACCGCTTCGCCGACTGGCTCCAACTCCAAGGCTTCCTGAAGTAGGCGTGTCGAGCCTCAATTCAGCGGTTTTTGGCGCTCAGCGGCCTCGCGGGGCAAAGAAATCGCAAAAGTCTCTTGCATCAGGAAACCCGTACACTAGAGTTGACATCGTAGGAATGTAGGGTTAGTAGGCCAACCGGCGCAATTGGGGTGTATACTACCGGCTGGCGGAGGTGGGACTATGCAATCGATTCTCCGGCATGCCACGAGATTAGCGGCTTTGACCACATTGGCGGCGAGCGTGGCGTGGGCTCAAAGCCCCCCGCCGACCACCGATCCCTCCAAGGCTCCCCCGCCGTCTGAAGGCACTCAGAAGTCGCAGGACACCCCGGTTCAGCAGAAAGACACCGTCGATCCCAAGAATTCTAAAGAAGATGTCGATGCCATCGGCAATCGCAACGTCGGCAAAGGCATCAACTTCTACTCGATTGAAAAAGAAATCGCTCTCGGCAAGAGCCTCGCGCAGGAAGTCGAGCGCTCGTCGAAGCTGATCGACGATCCCGTCGTCACCGAGTACGTGAACCGCGTCGGCCAGAACCTGGTGCGCAATTCTGATGCGCGCGTTCCCTTCACCATCAAAGTCATCGACTCCGACGAAGTCAATGCGTTCGCTCTTCCCGGCGGCTTCTTCTATGTGAACAGCGGCTTGATTCTGCGCGCGCAGGAAGAATCCGAACTCGCCGGCGTTATGGCGCACGAAATTTCGCATGTCACCGCCCGCCACGGCACGAAGAACGCCACCAAGGGCGAAATGATGCAGCTCGCGACGATTCCGCTGATGCTGCTCGGCCCTGCAGGCTGGGCTGGTTACGGTTTGTATGAAGGCTTGAACATCGCCATCCCACTCACCTATCTGAAATTCAGCCGCGACTCCGAACGTGAAGCCGACTTCCTCGGCCTCGAATATATGTACAAGGCCGGCTACGACCCGAACGCGTTCGTCACGTTCTTTGAGCGCATTCAGGCCGACGAAAAGCGCCGCCCGGGCACGATTCCGAAGGTCTTCTCGACGCATCCTCCGACGCCTGATCGCATCGAAGCGGCGCAAAAAGAAATCGCGCGCATTCTGCCGAACAAGCCGGAATACATCGTCACCACGTCGGAATTCGACAGCGTGAAGGGTCGCCTGCGTAACATCATGTTCGCCCGCAAGGTGCAGGATAATCAGCCTGGCAAGCCAAGCCTCCGCACCCGCACCGAACAGCAACAAAAGGGTACGCAGCAGCAGGATCCCAATGCGAATCCAGACGACGATCGTCCAACTTTGAAGCGCCGCCCGGACGATTCGCAGTAGTTGGGCGCACTTAACGCCAAATTCTCAACGGGCGGCCACATCGGCCGCCCGTTTTTTAATGACGCAACCCGAACGGGTCTTGCGTAGTACTGGGTCTCGAAATCCGCCCCAGTGCAGCGCAGGGCTGATAAGCTGAACGATTGTTTATCCACACCGATACATCGCTCAAGCGACAATTTGTGACTACGGGTATCGGCTTACCGGTTTTAACTTTTAGTTACCGTAAATTGACGATTGCATCAGATAACATCACCTGCGAATGTCATAACCCCGCGATAGGCTTCGCGCACCAGTTAGCGAAGAAAACCAGAACAAATCATGGATGTAGGAAGCCGTTTTCACCTTTAACGGGCTGATGTTGGTCTTGCGTCTTCGGCGCGGCAAACTCTGGCGCAGTCTCGATCGCCTGGCGATCCAACTCCGCCGAACCGATGCGTCCGCCGCTGTCATCCGTCTGAATGGCGACGCGGATTCTCCGAGTCTTACGCGGCACCGGCACATTGAGCGGAAACTTCGATGCGGTCTCAGGCAAATGCGTCGGATTCAGTGAATGCGACACCAGCGTGATTTGTTGGGTCCGCGACGCGAGGATATTGCCGAATTGGTCGAGGCTGGCCGCCGCGACGATCAGGTGAGCGGTGCTCGTTCCATTGTCTGCCGGCTCGAATGTCAAATTCCTCGATTTAAGAGACACATTGAATTCGGCGCTGCGCGATTTCGGGTTGCGGACCACATCGGACAGGTTCACGCCCAAGGCGTCGAACGGTATAGTCGATCCCGTCGCCTCGGCAAGACGTAGCATCTTCTGTTGTTGCGGATCGATCGGCGCATTCGCATCCGGCGCGTAATAGCCTGCTTTTGTCACAACTCGAAGATTTGGATTCCGCAGCGTGACGCGAATGCGGCGAAACTTTCCGTCCTGGTCGACGTTTTTCGGCTGATAGGTCAGCGTGTAGTAGTTCGAGCCCCATGATTTGGAATCTTCGATCGCGCCTTTCAGGTCATTGCGGTTGTAAAACACATTGCCGCCCGTTTCATTGGAGAAGAGGCCAAAGTTGATGTCGCCCTCGAACGGATCGTCGCCGATCTCGATGAGCGATTGCTGCGCAGTGATCGGCAGGAAGCGGTTAGGCTCGACGCGCAATCCCGGAAAAATCACAAAGAGACTGATGCGTGCGTCCACCAGCATGTTGGTCGTCGAATGCTCGTAATTCTTGAGCACGTCGATCATTTTTGGCGACAAACCCGTCGTGGTGAGGAAAAGGCTGGGTCCGCCATGGCCCATCCACACAATGTTTTTTCGGCCCGGCACGCCCCGGTTCTGCAACGCAATTTCGTCGAGCGCGGCGAGCGACTGCACAAACCGTTCCGGGGAAAATGAACCGCTCATTTGTTTGTACGGAATCACGGACCGTGCGTGGTCGAGAGCGTCGAGAAGTTCCGATCGATTTCTGGTGTAGCTCTGCAGCATTTCCAGAGATTCATTCCCAACGATCAACAATTCCGTTGGCGACGACAGTCGCGCGGGCTGCGCTTTCAAGAATTGCTTCGCCTCGTAGCGTATGTACGCGAAATCATCGAAGCGCGAATTGAGCTGGTCCAGGACAAGCATCGTCGCCGGTGCTTTGCCGTTTGGACTGTCGCCTTCCGACGAACCCGCTGCGGTGTGCACTTCGGGCGCTTCAAAAGAAAAAATATTTTGCGGAGAGCTATCTTCGGTAATTGTGAAATCGTCTTTCGTGAGCCCGGTCGTGACTGGACGGCCCTTTTTGTCGAGCACGGTCACATCGAGAAACACGAGCGAAGATGTCACTTTGATTGTGCGCGCGTTCGAGGATGGTGGCGCCGCTTGTGATTGTGTCGATTGCGTTGGCGTGACTGGGGATTGTTGTGACTGCGCAGTTGCTACAAGACCGGCAAACAATGCGGGCAAGACTACGCCCAGACCTGCTAGACGCAGCTTCATCGTCGTTCTCCTGAAGCACTCCGTTGCGGACCAACCGCCTTCGGCGCTGTCGCCGGAGTAGGCGGTTTTACGGCCTAATTACTTGACGTTAACGGTAGAGCCGTGGTTTCACAAACGCAAGCCCCTTGTGCTGGCTGCAAGACCCCGTCGAAGCATGTATCGAAGCTTACCTATCGCGTAGAGTCCATGGGCTCCGCGTCCGCTCTGGCTCACGGTGATTTCGCGATGACTTATGCCGGCCCGGGCATTTCGATTTATTGCGTCGAGTTGCAGTCTTACGGTGCTGCCAGTACACTGAAGTCCTGATTTTTCGGAAGGATATCGGTCGGAATGCTGATTAATCGGGACTACGTCGCCCACATGGCTTCAGAAGTTGTGAAACGCCTCGTCGAAGGAAATCAGATCGAAACGAAAGCGCCGGAAGCCGTGATTCCGCGCGTGCGCGCCAAGATGATGGAAGAAATCACCGTCGAAGACCGGCTCAACGACGAAGTGCGAGACATCCTGACGCAACATCAGGATGAAATGCGCAGGACCGGAGTCTCCTACCAGGAAATGTACAAAAAGGTGAAAGGACAACTCGCTCGCGACCGCAAGCTTGTTTTGCGCTAACGCCGGCCTCTACCGCATGCGACTCAGCCGCGAAAAAATTATTCGGCTTTCCCATCAGATAACGGATGTGCTCGTTTCCAGCGACGAAGTGGAATTCGTGGAAGACCGCGACACGATTCGCCAGCAGGTCGTGGCGATTTTGACGGCGACTTTGCGGGAAGAAGAAAAAGCCGACGCGGAAGTGCGCAAGAAGATCACGTCTCAGAAAAAAGAGATTCTCGAAGGCAGCGAAGAGTGGGACGTGCTCTACCGCAAGTATTACGTCGATGAGCTGCGCCGGCTTGGTATCGCGACCGCACCGGAAGAACGGCGCCCTCAGCACTAATTCCCAAATCGGGAATTCCCAAAATGGATTTTTGAGGGGGGTACCCATACCCCCTTATGTTTTGTGCAAGAGTGCGCAAGTGGCGGCGTATCTTGAAGTTACAGGACCGTCCAATTCCGGGACTGTGCAAGGTATTCAATCTACAAGGCTTGCGGACGGGCGTAAATCGAAAGATGTTGCACAAAGAAGAACGCCACGGCGTTTGATGCTGACACCTTTCGCGACGAACGCGCGACCAGCTAGACCTAGTTTGGCTTCGTTAGTCTGTCAGAGCTAAACGATTGGCCATGTAGGTTCGCACTTCCGGCAGCGAAAATTTGTTGCCGGTCCAAGCGATGTAGCCGTCGGGGCGCACGAGGATAAATTCGTCAGACGCTCCGCCGTAAGCGTCCGCGAAATGAGCGGCTGAATCCACGAAAACTGCCGAATCGCTGGGCGAATTTACGCCGGATCGAGACGGGACGATGCTCACCTGCTTGATATCGCGGGATTTGACCTCTGTGGTTGCTGCATCCGAAGGGTGTATCCGCAGGACGGTGAAGTGGGGGCCGCGGAAGTAGTCGAATAGGCGAATCGGTTTGCCGTTTGCGTCTTCGCCTGGAGCGTCTGGCGCGCGATCTCCGGCGGACAGTTTGAATTGAGTGCCAGCAGAGTGCAGGCTAAGCGACATTTCTTTGTACGTAATTCCTAACTGCAGCGCGATCGCGTCGCGACGTATGCCTTCGTCGGTTCCAGCAGCAATGGACTTGTGGAGTTTTGTGCTGAGGCCGAGAACGCCTGCGGCGACGGGGAGCCGCTCTTCTTCGTAGGTGTCGAGCAAGGAATCCGGTGCGCCTTTCAGAACACGCTCGAGTTTCCATCCGAGGTTGTAAGCGTCCTGAATGCCTGTGTTCATTCCCTGCCCGCCAGCCGGGGAATGGACGTGCGCGGCGTCTCCCGCGAGGAAAACGCGGCCGATGCGATAACGCGAAACCATGCGAATGTTCACGCGATAGAGAGAAGTCCAAGGCGCTTCGGTAAGTTCGATGTCGTCGCGCTGCGTACGCTCGCGGACGATCCGCTGGAAGATTTCGAGCGACGGTTCCTGCTCCTCGTCGGGAGGAATCTGCGCCTGAAACTGGTAGGTGTCGGTCGAAGGCAACGGGCAGAGCGCCAACCAGCCAGCGGGATGTTTTGGCCAGGAGTGCCAGGCATCGCGGTCGAGACCGCGCAGGCGAACGTCGCCGACATACATACGCTCGTCTTTCCAGGTCTCGCCCTCGAAAGGAACGTCGAGAAATTTGCGGACGAAACTGCGGCCACCGTCGGCGGCAACGAGAAAGGCGCAATGGATTTGTTCAGTCGAAGCACCGCGGCGGATTGTAGCGACCACGCCTTCGTCATTTTGGGTGAGCGAGATGAGTTCGGAGGAGAGTTCGACTTGGCCGCCAAGCGTCTGAAGGAGATTGCGCAGGTGCTCCTCGGTCCGCCATTGGGGCGTGAGGAGCGGGCTGGCGTAGGGAGTGCTTGGCGTCGGGTTGCGACCTGCGTGCATGTCCATTTCGCCGAGGACTTGTTTGCCGTCGTAGCCGCGAAACGGGAGATGGAATTGCCCGGTACGGAGCACGTCATCGATGATGCCGAAGTCGTCGAAGACTTCCAGGCTGCGGGGTTGGAGGCCTTTTCCTTTCGAGCCGATGAAATACGTTGAGGACTTGTCGATGACGCGAGAAGGGATTTTGCGGCGGGCGAGGTCGCAGGCGAGCGTTAGGCCGGTGGGTCCGGCGCCGGAGATCAGGACTTCGGTGTCGAGTGTCGGCATATCTGTTGTACGCGGCGGGCGGGTTCGAGATAACAGAGTGCCGGATGGGTCGATCTTGCAGACCTACGGTGCAGCGGTGCTGCGGCCGTACATGATCGTGCCAAACGAACGCGACGAGGTCGTGTTGGGGGCGGGCGGAGCAAGCCCCGCCCCTACAACTCGTTGGGTAATTTGTGAAGTGGGATGAATCGGAGCCAATTCGCAGCCGTGTGGTCCGGTTGGGAACAAATTTGGTGACGGAGGTTGGCGCGGTGCTTAGGCTGCGTCCATGAGACACCACACTGTTGAACCCAGCACTTCCGTTAGATCTCGTTTTCTCTTTTCGAATAGCTAGCAGCTCCCTTTCAACCAAAACTTCGTTCAGCTCAAATCTTGGAATTGAATTTGTGCGCGCGGCACTCCTGATGGCGGCGGTATTTGCAGGGCTGGCAAGCTCTGCGATGGCGTCTGACACGGAGGCAGCGCGCGGGTCGGCAACAACATTGGCAGCGAATCCTGGCGCGGATGCAAAAGCGCCGGCGGCGATCAAAGTGCCGATGACGGCGGAACACTGGCAGGTGGAGTCGTCGGTGGCGTTTGAGAAGATTCAGGGGATGGATGCGATCGCGCTGCACGAAGGCGGGAATGCGATTGCGAAGGACGTTACGCTGAAGGACGGGACGATCGAGTTCGATGTGCAGCCGATGGTGATGGGGACGGGAATGGTGTTTCGGCGCGCGGACGACAAGAACTTTGAGATGTTTTATTTTCGGCCGAACGGGAAGTGCGCGGAGTCGCCGGCATGTCTGCAATATGCGCCGCAGACACATAACATTTTGTTGTGGGATGTTTTTCCGCAGTATCAGGTGCCGGCGCCGATTCGCGACGGCGAGTGGAATCACGTCAAACTGGTGATTTCCGGCAAGCGGATGAATATGTACGTCAATCACAGTGCGACGCCGACGCTGAGGGTTGGACGGCTGGAAGGCGATGCGACGGATGGATCGATTGGCCTGTCGGGCCCGGGATATTTCGCGAATCTCGTGGTGATACCGAATGCTACAGAAGGCTTATCGGCGGAACCGGAGGCGGACCCGACTGCTTCGGATGCGCGGTTTGTGCGGAACTGGCTGCTGTCGGCGGCCTCGGAACTTGGAGAAGGCAAGGAGCCGAGCTACTCCGAGATGCCGGCAGCTTCGGCGGAATGGAAGCCGATTTCGGCGGAGCTTGGCGGGCTGATCGACATTACCCGGGAATATGGATTGCCGCTGGCCCGTCCGAAGCGGTCGATGGCGTGGATCAAAACGACGATTGATTCGGACAAGGCGCAGACGATTCACACTTCGATGGGATGGGTGCGCGAGGTCTGGGTGTTTGTGAACGGGAAGCAGGTTTACGCGGACAAGAATTTGTTCATGCCGGCGAGTGCGCGGAAGAGTCCGGAGGGGAGGCTGGCGTTGACGAATGGTGGGTTTGATCTGCCGTTGAATGCGGGGAGCAATGAGGTTGCGATTGCGGTGGCGAGCAATTTTTATGGGCTGGGAGTGGTTTGGAGATTGGATTCGGTGGAGGGGGTGAAGTTCGCGGGGAAATAAGGCGAGGATTCAGATTGGGGGGCGCAACCAGCCGGACACGGAAAGCCGGTTGGTTGCGTCTTTGTTTGAGTGGGAGAAGAATTGGACAGAGCGTAGGGAAAAAGAAAGAAAGAAAGAAAGAAAGAAAGAAAAAGAAAACCCGGATCTGCTTAAGGTTTCGATCGTGCGGGCCTGGGGCGCAGCAATGCTGCGCCCCTACATCCGCTCGGCGAGGCGAGCGGTAAGCACGGATTGAAAAATGAGCCAAGTGGACAAAGCGAATGTTCGGCGATGGGTTGGGGGGTTGTTGTTTGCGGCGGTGCTTTGGACTTCGCTTGGGTTCATTTTTGCTTTGCCGAATTTGGGGATGGGACCGCGCAAGGTGGTTCTACTTTCCGCTTTGGCGTTGTGGTGGTCGTGGGGGCTGCTCGCGTTTGTGATTATTGCAGTCGATGCGCGGTTGCCGTTTTCGGCGGCGCAGCTTGGGCGGCGAATCGCGGCGCATGTCTTTCTCAGCCTGGTGTTCACTTCCCTTTTTGTTTATGTACTGGTGGCTATGCGAGCTTTGCTCGGCCTGCAAAATTTGTCGACCATGCGGGATCCGCATCTTTTTGCGAGCGCGCTGCGCGGAATGTTTCTTTGGAATTTGCTGATTTATTGGGTGATTGCGGGAGGCTGGCAGGCGTACCGGTATAACCAAAGTTATGTGTCGAGCGAGCTGCGCAGCGAACGGCTTGAGCGGCAGTTTTCGGAAGCGCGATTGAATGTGCTGCGGATGCAGTTGAATCCGCATTTTCTTTTTAACGCGTTGAATACAATTTCGGCACAAGTGGAGCGAGATCCGCGGCTGGCGCGGGCGATGATCGAGCATTTGGGCGATTTGCTGCGGTTGTCGCTGGAGTCCAAGGATAAACAGGAAGTGCCGCTCGCCGAGGAGATGGAATTTCTGGAGCACTACGTTGCGATTCAGAAGATTCGATTCGGGGAGCATTTGAAGATCGAGGTCGCGGTGACGCCGGAGGCGCGAACTGCGTTGGTACCGTCGCTGTTCCTGCAACCGTTGGTGGAGAACGCGATTCGTCACGGAGTATCGCGGCGAGCGAGCGGCGGGACCGTGGAGATTTCTGCGGCGCGCGTCGATGGACGCGTGAAGATTCGCGTGGCGGATGACGGCGTGGGGTTGCCGGCGGGATGGGATTTGCAGAAGTCGGCGGGGCTTGGATTGAGTGCGACACGGGAGCGGATTGCGGGAATCTATCCGGATGCGCGGAGCCGCTTTGAGATTCGGAATCGCGAGGGCGGAGGGACAGAAGTCGAGGTTGATATTCCGTATCGCGTAGCGGACGGAGAGCGATTGTGACCTCGTCGACGCCGGGGCCGATTCGCGTGTTGATCGCGGACGATGAATTGCCGGCGCGGCAGCGCTTGCTGGATTTGCTGCACAAGGACGCGGGCGTGGGAGCGATTTCGCAGGCGGAGAATGGCGCGATCGCGGTGGAGATGATTCGCGCGCAGCGGCCGGACATACTATTTCTCGACGTGCAGATGCCGGAACTGGATGGGCTCGGTGTGATTGGTGCGATCGGCGCCGAGGACATGCCGCTAACGGTTTTTGTGACGGCGTATGACGAACATGCGATTCGCGCGTTTGAGGCGAACGCGCTCGATTATTTGCTAAAGCCGTTCAGCGATGAACGCTTTGAAGCGACGATGGCGCGCATCAAAGCGCGATTGGATGAGCGCGGGATGCGGGAGTTCGGGAAGCGCGTACTGGAGATGGTGTCGCGCGAGCCGGAGCGGGAGCAGTGGCTGGATCGATTGGTGGTGAAGGCCGCGGGGACGACGCGATTTATCCGCGTGGCGGATATCGAATGGATTGAGGCTGCGGGCGTGTACGTGACGCTGCATGTCGGGACGAAGGAAGTCCTGTATCGAGCGGCGCTGAATGATCTGGCGCGTAAATTGGATCCGATGCGATTCGTGCGCGTGCACAGGTCGGCGATTGTGAATATCGAGAGCGTGTCGCACTTGCAGCCGATTTCGCACGGTGAGTTTGAAGTGGTGATGAAGAGTGGGACGAGATCGAAGATCAGCCGGACATATCGGGCGGCGTTGGAGAAAAGGTTGGGGCAATCGCTGTAACGTAAAATCTAACGCGTAGACGTGGCGGTCGCAAAATTTCTGAACACAAAATTTAAAAAGCGCAACATTTAGGTTGACACGCTTATGACAGCACCGTATCTTGTGGTTCGTTTGCTGGTGACGTTTCACAGGGAAACGTTAAAGGGAATCCGGTGTGAAACCGGAACTGCCCCGCAGCGGTAAACAGGAACGAACACCCAAGCACCACTGGTTATCCAAAAAACCGGGAAGATGGGTCAGTAGAAACGCCATTCCATTGAAGGGCGATTGCACTTCGATGAATGGTCGCGCCTGTAAGTCCGAAGACCTGCCAGCAGCCGCGCCAATCCTGGCGTGAATTTCTAAGCAAGCCTCCGCGGGGAGGTTGGCGACGATTCGACGCATTTGCGTGCTGTCTCTTCGTGCGCCTTCCCTTGCGTATTGGCGGAAAAGGTTTTTCAAATGGCGACTCCCGCGCGTGCCGGCGTGACCGAATCGGTTGCGACATTTCCCTCTTCGGCTGCTTCTACAGGTCCCACAGCAACACATCATTCGCAAATGCAGGTTCGCAAACGGAACGGCAATCTGGAACCGGCAGACGTGAACAAAATTGTGCGCGCAGTGGAGCGCTGCTCGGAAGGATTGGACGCAGTCGATGCGATTCGCATCGCGAGTAAAACGATCGGCGGCTTGTATCACGGTGCGACGACGCGCGAGTTGGATTTGTTGTCGATTCAGACGGCGGCATCGCTGATTGCGGAGGAGCCGGAGTATTCGAGGCTCGCCGCGCGGCTGTTGGATGGATTCATCGCGAAGGAAGTCGCGAACCAGAACATTCACTCGTTTTCGCAGTCGGTGGCGACGGGAAAACAGCACGGCTTGGTGTCGAAGGACCTGGCGCTGTTTGTTTCGGAGAACGCGCGGAAACTAAATGATGCGATCGACGACAGGCGGTCGGAGCTTTTTGAGTATTTTGGATTGCGGACAGTGTATGACCGCTATTTGCTGCGGCACCCGGAAACCCGCGAGGCGCTGGAGACTCCGCAGCAATTCTTTTTACGCGTGAGCTGCGGGTTGTCGCGGACAGTGCAGGAGGCGGTGGAGTTTTATCGTGTGATCTCGGCGCACGATTATTTGCCGAGTTCGCCGACACTGTTTAATTCGGGGACGAAGCATTCGCAGATGTCGTCGTGCTATTTGCTGGATTCGCCGCAGGACAATCTGGAAGCGATCTACGAGAAATATAAAGATGTGGCGCTGCTATCGAAGTTTGCGGGCGGGATCGGACTGGCGTATCACCGCGTGCGTGCGCGCGGTTCGCTGATTCGCGCAACGAACGGGCACAGCAAAGGGATTGTGCCGTGGCTGAAGACGCTGGACTCGTCGGTGGCGGCGGTGAATCAAGGCGGAAAGCGCAAAGGGGCGTGCTGCGTTTACCTCGAGAGCTGGCATGCGGATATCGAGGAATTTCTGGAGCTGCGCGAGAACACGGGCGACAACGCGCAGCGGACGTACAACCTGAATTTGGCGAACTGGATTCCGGATCTGTTCATGAAGCGGGTCGAGGCGGATGAGATGTGGTCGCTGTTCGATCCGAAGATCGTGCCGCACTTTCCGGATTTGGTGGGCGAAGCGTTTGAGAAAGCTTACGTGAAGGCCGAGCAGGAGAAGCTTTTTGCGAAGCAGATCAAGGCGCGCGAACTGTATGCGCGAATGATGAAAGTGCTGGCGGAGACGGGCAACGGATGGATGACGTTCAAGGATTCGTGCAATTTGAAGTCGAACCAGACGGCGAAGCCCGTGAACGTGATTCATCTTTCGAATTTGTGCACGGAAATTACGGAGGTGAGCTCGAAGCAGGAGACGGCGGTTTGCAATCTTGGCTCGATCAATCTGGCGAAGCATGTGAATGCGGATGGCTTTGATTTCGAGAAGCTGGCGCAGACGGTTCGGACAGCGGTGAAGTTTCTGGATCGGGTGATCGATATCAATTTTTATCCGATCGGGCAGGCGGCGGATTCGAACAAGCGATGGCGGCCGGTGGGTCTTGGATTGATGGGGTTGCAGGATGTGTTTTTCACGCTGCGGCTGCCGTTTGACTCGGGGCGGGCGCGGGAAATTTCGCGGCGGATTCAGGAAGAGGTTTATTTCAACGCGCTGAGCACTTCGTGCGCGCTGGCGGCGGAGTACGGAGCGCATCCGGCGTTTGCGGACACGCGAGCGGCGGAGGGCGTACTGCAGTTCGATGCGTGGGGCGTGAGGCCGCGTTCGGAGAATGCGCTGCGGTGGGAGGATTTGCGGTCGCGTGTTCGGGCGAATGGGCTGCGTAATTCCCTGCTGATCGCGATCGCGCCGACGGCGACGATTGCTTCGATCGTGGGGTGCTATGAGTGCATCGAGCCGCAGGTTTCGAATCTTTTTAAACGGGAGACGCTCTCTGGGGATTTCTTGCAGATCAATCGGTATCTGGTGACGGAGTTGAAGCGGCTTGGGCTCTGGAACGAGGCGATGCGGAACCGGCTGAAGCTTTCGGATGGTTCGATTCAGAGTATCGGTGAGATTCCCGGAGGAAATTCGCGCGGTTTATCGGACGGCCTGGGAGATTCCGATGCGTTCGCTGATCGATATGGCGGCGGAGCGCGGGGCGTTCATCGATCAAAGTCAGTCGCTGAATTTGTTTGTGCAGAGTCCGAACATCGGGAAACTGTCGTCGATGTACATGTACGCGTGGAAGAAGGGGCTGAAGACGACGTACTACTTGAGGTCGCGGCCTGCGACGGAGATTGCGAAGACGACGGTGTCGGCGAGTCTCTACCTCTTCAGTTGATGCAAATCAGGCTGTCGCCTGCTCGCTGGAAAACCCAGGTTCATGCGAAGCGTGCCAGTAATGATCGGTGACAAAGATTCGAAGAGAAAGAAGGAGACGAAATGATTCTCGATCCGGGATTTGATTTGACGTTGAGGCCGATGAAGTATCCGGCGTTTTACGAGCAGTACAAGGCGGCGATTAAGAATACGTGGACGGTGGAGGAAGTAGATTTTTCGACGGACGTGAGCGATTTGCGGCAACGGATGACTCCAGCGGAGCAGCATTTGATTAACCGGCTGGTGGCGTTTTTTGCCACGGGCGATTCGATCGTCGGAAACAATTTGGTGCTGAATCTTTACAAGCACATCAATTCGCCTGAGGCGCGAATGTATTTGTCGCGGCAGCTTTTTGAGGAGGCGCAACACGTCGAGTTTTATTTGACGTTGCTGGATACATATATCGCTAATCCCGACGAGCGAAAGCAGGCGTTTGATGCCGTGGAGACGATCCCGTCGATTCGTCGGAAGGCGGATTTTTGCTTTAAGTGGATCGACTCGATTCAGGCGCTGGATCAGATTCACACTGTGGATGAGCGGCGGAACTTTTTACTGAATCTGATTTGCTTTGCGTGCTGCATCGAGGGGCTGTTTTTCTTTGCTGCATTTGCGTATGTGTATTTTTTGAGGTCGCGCGGATTGCTGCATGGGCTGGCGACGGGGACGAACTGGGTGTTTCGAGATGAGAGCGCGCACATTCAGTTCGCGTTTGAAGTGATTCGCACGGTGCGGGAGCAAGAGCCGGGGCTGTTCGATCGCGGGATGGAAGAGCGCGTGGTCGAGATGCTGAAGGATGCGGTCGATTGCGAGATGGCGTTTGCGGAAGATGTGCTGAGCCTCGGAGTCGGAGGGCTGTCGGCGCGGGACATGCTCGAATACTTGAGATATGTGGCGGATCGTCGGCTGGAAGGCCTGGGGATTGCGCCAGTGTTTGGCTCGAAGAATCCGTTTGGATTTATGGAACTCCAGGATGTGCAGGAGCTGACGAATTTTTTTGAGCGGCGCGTGTCGGCGTATCAGGTCGCCGTGAAGGGTGAGGTGGCGTTTCACGACGACTTTTGAGATTGTTTTCGTTCGCTTTGCCGCTGCTGAGTTTGCGACGAGGCCGGGGACGAACGGGTGCCTGACGCGATAACGCTGTACGTGGTGGCGGTGATTTTTGTCGCGACGTTAATCCGATCAACATTGGGATTTGGAGAGGCGCTGGTGGCGGTGCCTTTGTTGGCGATGCGCGTACCGATTCGCGTGGCGGCGCCGCTCGCAGTGTTGGTGTCGGTAATCGTGGCGGGCGTGATCGTTGTGCAGGATTGGCGGCACGTGCATGTGCGCAGCGCGGGCGGGCTGATTTTGGCTTCACTGCCAGGGATTCCGCTGGGCGTGTGGCTGGTGGCGCGCGGGAATGAGCATGCGGTGAAGTCGGTGCTCGGGCTGATCATCCTGGCGTTTTCGATTTTTTCATTGGCGGGAAAGTGGAGTATGCATTTTGTCGAGGATCGTTGGGGATGGCTGGTTGGCTGCGGATTCTTGTCGGGCGTGCTGGGCGGTGCTTACGGGATGAATGGGCCGCCGCTGGCGGTGTACGGCGCGTTTCGGCGATGGTCGCCGCAGCATTTTCGCGCGACGTTGCAGGGATATTTTTTACCGGTGAGCCTGGCGGGGTTGGTTGGATATGGGGCGCTGGGACTATGGGGCGGAGTAGTGACGCGCTATTTTTTGTGGTCGCTGCCGGGAGTAGCTGTGGCGACTTTGTTGGGGCGGGCGATTAATTCGATGCTGAAGGGTGATGGCTTCTTGAAGTTTGTTTATGTCGGGCTGGCGGTGGTGGGAGTGATTTTGGTTGGGCAGGCGATCGCCGGTTAGAGACTATTTCTTGTGATACCAACGCAAGATTCGTAGTGCACGGAGAGTGTTCCAGCGGCTCGATTGGCCGATGGCTTCGGTCAGCGGGAGGGCTAGAGATTCGGTGTAAGAGTTGTCGAGGAGCCAGCGGCCGTCGAGTTGGCGTTTGGATTCGATCAGCTGGATCGCTTCGTTCATGCGGGGATCGGGCTTTGCGCCGGCGGCGCGAAAGTAATCGAGCGCGCGGAGAATGTCGTAGTGGTAGCGCGGTGGGAAGGAGAGTTCGAGAAATTCGGGATTGGCGATTTCGCCGGTGGAGCGGCGTCGGAAGAGAGAACGTTCGAGCAGATATTCTTCGGCACGGTGGCGGGCGGCGGCAATTTCGGTTGCGTGCGCGTGGTGAGTTTGTTGCGTCAGTTGCGTTGACGATTTGGCTGACAACAGGCGGATGGCGCGTTCGTATTCGAGCAGTCCTTCCAAGACACAAATTGTGGTGTGAAATGAAGAGCGCTGGCTCTTTGGTGCGTCGCAATTCCAGCCGCCGTCGGGAAGTCGCTCGTTCAGGAGGCGGCGGGCAAGGGTTTCGTTTGGATGACCAAAATAGCTGCCGAAGGCGAGAACCCCGCCGTTGATGCAAGGCTCTTCTTCGCCTTGGAAGAAGGGATTGCCGGTGTTGGTGACTGGGCGCAGGTCCCAGTTGCCGGGGACGCAGTCCCAACAGAGAGCGGATTCGGGGAGTGCGAGTGCCCTTGAGACTGCGCGATCGTTGGGATCGACGCCTGCTGCGCGCAAGAGCTGCAATGTGAAGAGAGTCGTCAGCCAAGCGGGTGCGCCTTCGCGCCGCCACGCGCCGTCGGACTGCTGATGCGCAAGAATCGCGGCGCCGAGGCCTTCGCGCGTAACGCGGGCGCGTTCGGCGGCGATTGCTGAAGGCTCGGCGTCGGTCAGATCGCGCATCGCCTGCCAGCGGATGGCAGGATCGGAGTCAGAATCGAGCAGCCAGTCGATCGGGTTCACGCCGAAATTTTACATTGTTCGACGCGATCGCGCCGATGCGATGTGAAGGACGACGGCTCAGACACTTTGGTTCGGAGATTTCGTCGTGCGTCGGCGGGTTGCTTTGGACCAACCGCCCAGATCCAGAGCGACCGACATGCACGCGGTCCTCAAGTCGTCGGCGGTGGAGCGATCTTCGATCGCTCGGGCAACGACCATGCCACCTATACATAGAGCGGCAATCGCCTTTGCTTCGGCGGCGCCCGAAGCGCGCTTCTTGTTCGAGCTGCGGTTGAGCAAATCGACCATGGCGGAGAAAACATTTTCGAAGGCGGCTTTCGCGGATTTGCCGCAGCGGGACACATCGGTGGGCAGCGCGACCATGGGGCAAGAGTTCTCGACGTCCTCGAAGTGCCCGCGAGAAAGATACGCGCGGACGACTTGCGGGCCGAGGTTTTTTGACTTGTCGATCACAACTCCCTTCCAGTTGTTTTTCCAGGCCGGGTCGGTGAAGAAGCAGCTCAAGACCTCGGCGTAAAGATCGCTCTTACTATCGAAATAGCTGTAGAAGCCGCCGTGCGTCAGGCCGGCGCGCGCCATGATTTGCTGGATCGATACGCTTTCAAAGCCGTGCAGATTGAACAAACTGCGAGCGCTGTCGACGATGCGTTTTCTGACGATGCTGCGATGACCATTCGGATATGGCATTAGCCCCTCATCTAGCTCTTTTATAGGACAACCAAAATATTATGTTGAACATATTTTACCCGCATGGTCGGATTACGGCGATGCAGCTTTATGGGCCGCGTCGTGGTCCTTATGAGAGTGGATGGAGGCGAGCCTTGGAAATGCGCGAGAATAATCACAGCATGGAAGCAACCCGGCGACAAATCCTTTTTGGTGGTGCGACTGTTATCGCTGGGTTTGCCGTGTGTCCTGTACACATGCTGGGCGACGATGGGTCAGGTCTTACGCACGGCAGCGATTCGATCCATCAGGAAGTTGTGTTCCATGCCAAGCGAAAGCGTGTGTATGAGGCTCTCATCGACGCTCAGCAATTCGACAAAATGATGCGGCTAAGCGCGGCGATGCGCTCGATGGCAACCGGGACGAAGGCTGCGGAAATTGATCGCAGTCCCGGCGGCTCCTTCTCGGTGTTCGGCGGATATGTGTCGGGCCGTCAGATCGAAATCGTGCCGGATGAACGGATCGTCCAGGCGTGGCGTCCGCAAAGCTGGAAACCGGGCGAGTATTCGATCGTGAAGTTTGAGTTGGTCGAAGAGGGCGAATCGACCAAAGTGGTTTTTGATCACCGTGGATTCCCCGACGGCACCGGCGAACATCTCGCCGCGGGATGGAAGGTAAATTACTGGGAGCCGCTCCAGGAATACTTGCGAATGCCGAGTTAGCTTCTGAGCGACGAAGAACAGCGATCGTCGCCATTCGCGTCTCGCCCAGAGCGCCACGCAGTGCGTATCGAAGAAGCGCATATCGAAATAGAACCGGTGCCGACTCCGTAGTACGTTGTGTAGGGGGCCACCGATGCCGACCAAAGTAAATCGCCAGACCGTCGATTTGTCTTCCTATCCCGATCTCGTCGTTATCTATCTCGGAATGCGCGTGAATCGGCTGACTGGCCTGAAGACGCTACTGGGATTCGGTCCCAAGATTTCCGACTCGGCCGCCGCTCAGCCGGATGGATTGCTATTGCACGAGACTTTGATTTATTCGATGTTTCCGGTGCACGTCGGCATGCGCCAGTACTGGCGGAATATGGACACTCTGGTAGCGTGGTCGCGCTCTGAACCTCACCGAACATGGTGGAAAAATTTTCTGCGCGATTCCGGCGGGACCGGCTTCTGGCATGAGACATACATGATGCGCGGCGGCATGGAGGCCATTTTTGACGATATCCCTGAGCCGACCGGCTTGATGAAGTTCGCACCGGCAACGCCAGCGCGAGGATCGATGTTCGGAGCTGTGCGACGCGCCGGCGGCAACGCGAGCCCTGAGTCAGTCGTCAGCGAAAAGGATCTGTACGGCTGACGGGGTTCGACAATTTATTCCGAGTGGAGCACCGCATTTGGATCGAGCCGCATAGCGCGCAAAGCCGGAACGTAGCTGGCAGCGAGCGCGACAGTGGTGAGCGCAAGAGTGACACCGACGAAGGTGGCTAGATCGTTGGGCGAAACACCGAAGAGCAGTCCAGCCATGAGGTGAGAGACGACGAGCGCGCCGCTCACGCCGATTGCGGCGCCCGCAGCGGCTAAGCCGAGTCCTCGGCGCAAGACCATCTTGAGAATGTCTTCCCTTTCGGCTCCCAACGCGAGGCGAATGGCAATTTCGCGTCGCTGTTCGCTCACCACATAGGAAATCGTTCCGTAGATTCCGAGCGCCGCGAGCAGTAAAGCGGTCGCAGCGAAAAACGCCACCATTTCCATCGAGAATCGCCTGACGGATAGCGAAGTGGAGAGCACGTCATCCAGTGTCTCGGGATGGAAGACCGGAATTTCGGGATCGACGGCCTGAACCTGCTCGCGCACTTGCGCCGTGATGGCCCGGGGATCGAGTTGCCCGCGAAGATAGATGGTCAGATCCTTGGAGGCGTGCTGATATACGGTGCGGTAAAGCTGCGGAGCGACCGCGTCAGCCAACGATTCCGTGCGTGCATCCGCAATCACACCAATGATCGTGGTCCAGACGGAATTGTTCTTCAACAGCTCGCGGTTGCCGAGATTTCCGGTGCGCAAACGAACGCGTTTGCCCACCGGGTCTTCGTTGGGCCAGAAGGTGCGAGCGGCGGCTTGATTGATGACCGCGACGTCCGGCGTGCCCTCGACGTCTTGATCGTTGAAGAGGCGTCCACGCAATAGCGACATTCCCAACAGGTTGAAGTATTCAGGGGACACGGTCGAGCCGTTGATTCGGGGAGCCTGAGTGTCCGTGAGGGGGGAACCTTCATGGACCAGCGGCATCGGATTGAGCGAGCTGCTGTCATGACCTAAGGGCAGAGCGCTTGTGTCGCCCAGGGCTACTTGCTCCACGCCCGGGAGCGTCCGGCCGCGGCGAAGAATCTCGCGCACCAACGGCGCTTCCTGAGTGGCGCTTCGATACTTATCCGCACTCGGATCGTTTGGCCCCGGCAACCAGGTTTGTAGGGCCATGACGCGGTCGGGATTGAATCCGGGCTCCACGTTGTACAGGTCCCAGAAACTCCTCAGCAACAGCCCCGCGGCAACCATTAACACCAGCGAGAGCGCCAACTCACCGATGACGAGAATCTGCCGGGCGCGCGAACGTCCTTTGGAGCCCCTGGAGCCACGCCCGTTCTGCTTGAGCGTTTCGATCAGATCGGTACGGCTTGTGAGCCAGGCGGGCGCGAGGCCGAAAATGATTCCGGCTATGACCGAGACGGCGACCGCGAACGCGAGAACGTTCCAGCTCACCGCGATGTCGTTGAGTGTCGGGAGGCTGTCGGGAACAAGGCGCAGCAGGAGACTCTTTGTGCTGAAGAGAATGGCGAAACCGGCGACGCCGCCAAGCAGAAAAAGCAGCAGGCTTTCCGTGAGGAGTTGACGGATGAGGCGCGGGCTCTGCGCGCCAAGAGCCTGGCGAACGGCGATCTCGCGACCTCGACCGCTGGCCCTGGCAAGCAGGAGGTTGGCGACGTTGACGCAACTGATGAGAAGGACGAGTCCGACGGCGCCGAAGAGCATCACGAGAGTTTGCCGCGTATTGCCGACGATGGCTTCGCTGAGGGGAGTCAGGCGAACTGTCCACTGGACCTGCGCCGGGTAGTCGACTGGAAATTGCGTCTTCAGTGATTCGACAAGCGCGTCGAGCTGCGATTGGGCGGCGGGAATCGAGAGACCCGGCTTGAGGCGCGCGGTCACCCGGCGATGCACACGCAAGCTACGCTGCGGAGGTGGAAATGGCAGCCCGGAAAGGCCGGCAGCCAACCACGTTTCCGTGTTGCGCTCTTCACTGTCGGAGCCCATATCACGATAGCCGCGCGGCATGACGCCGACAACGCGATATGGGTCGTTGTCGAGCAGAAGCGTTTTGCCGAGAATGTGGGGATCGGCTGCGAATTCGCGCCTCCAGAGACCGTCGCTCAGCACGACTTCGAGGTTATAACCGGGGGTGGGATCGTGCGGATCGAAAGTGCGACCTAGCTGCGCTTCTACGCTGAGTAGCGCAAAATAATTTGGAGTGACGCTCTTGAAAGAGATGCGCTCCGGCTTAGTGCCTCCAGTGAGGTTGACCGACGCGAAGCCGTCAATCGCCACGATCTGAAAAATGCCGGAGCGCTCAAGGTCTTTCCACTCCGGGACGGACATGCCGACGTCCTGCGCGCCGACTCCAGGGAGGTCATCCTGGACGTGGACGAGCTCGGTGGGATTGGGATACGGCAGAGGATGGAGCAGCGTGGCGTCAATCACACTGTAGATTGCGGTGGTGGCGCCGACGCCGAGCGCCATCGTGGCGATGGCGATGAGAGAGAACCCGGGAGATCGCAGAAGCATGCGAACGGCGTAGCGCAGGTCGGAGAGGAGATTCTCGATCATGGGCACCCCATGGGAACCTCGCGGATGAGAGTCCGCAGGTGTTTAAGATCGACAGTACGTAGAAACTCGCCGCGCGGATGATACCATTCCCGGCGAAATCGAATCTGAGACCTCACTTTGCGGATCGCAGACCTTATCCTGCCTGTTTTTGCTGTGATCGTGACCGGATGGCTCGTCGGGTATACGGGCTATCTGTCGCGAACGCTGTCCGAAGCGCTCATTCATTTCGCTTATAACATCGCGATGCCGGCGCTGCTGATCGTCACGATTGCGCAAGAGCCGAGTCATTCGCTGATCGATTGGCGTTTTCTGGCGGCGTTTGGCGGTGGCTCCCTGCTGTGCTTCACGCTCGTGTTCGGCGTCATGAGCATCGCCGCTTCGCGAAATGTCGCAAGCCGAACGATGTTTGGCATGGCGGCTTCGATGACAAACACCGGATTCGTCGCCTTGCCGGTCTTGCAGGCGATTTATGGTCCGCGCGCCGTATTGCCGGCGGCGATCGCCACGGTCTTCGTAGCGGTTGTGATGTTCCCGATTGCCGTGGTCTTGCTCGAACTCGATCAACGAGATGAACATGGCGCAGCCGCTTCGCCGATGGCCACGGCGAAGCACGTCGTCCTGAATCCGCTGGTTATTTCCACCCTAGTCGGAATGCTCTTATCCGTACTCGGACTTCGAATGCCCGGGCCAGTCGCCGCCTATTTCGGAATTTTTGCCAATGCGCTCACGCCTTGCGCACTGTTCGCGATCGGGCTGGGGCTTTCGTTCGATGGCTTGCGCGCAAACATCGGGCAAGCTTCGCTGCTCTCGGCGGTCAAGCTCGTCATCATGCCGCTGATCGTTTACGGATTGAGCTTGTCGTTGCACCTCGATCCACTCTACGCAATCGCCGCGGTAATCTGTGCCGCAGTGCCCACAGCCAAAACGGTATACATTCTTGCGGGAGAATATCACCGCGAAGAAATGATGGTCGCATCCACGGTTTCGCTGACGACTCTGGCTTCGGTTATCTCTCTGCCGATATGGCTCTACGCGCTGTCCGGAATGGCGGCGCATATCGGCGCTCGATGAGCAATTACTGCCCAGCGATTTAATTTTTTGATCGCACGAACCGGTTTTTGAAAACACAGATTCTTGCAGCAAGCTACATGCTGAAGTGCTTCGGAGGGAATGGCGGGGACGACGAGACTCGAACTCGCGACCTCTGCCGTGACAGGGCAGCGTTCTAACCAACTGAACTACGTCCCCACTGAAGGTGAATCGTCACTTGGTGGGCACTGAAGGATTTGAACCTTCGACCTTTCGGGTGTAAACCGAACGCTCTAACCGCTGAGCTAAGCGCCCCATGCAAAAACAATCGTACAGGAAGCAGTGAGGTTGGTCAACGAACGAGTTGAAAGTCGAGAGTCAAAAGTTGCAAGCGAGAAAGAACTGCGAAGAGCTTGCCCGAAGTGCGGATATTCGAGATGCGAATCTCCGCTCGCATGTTTTCAGAGGATCGCTCTGGCTACTTTCCGTGAGCGGATAGATACGGGACGAAGCCTTTGGTCTTCGGTGCGGAGTTTGTAGACGGAGTGCGTCGCGGTGATGTAGAGCGTGCCGTAATGCGGGCCGCCCCAGGTTAGATTGGCGGGCTGCTCGGGCATCACGATCGTGCCGATGTGGTGGCCTTGCGGGTCCCAGACCCAGATGCCTTTCGGGCCGGTGACGAAGATATTTCCCTTGCGATCGACGCGCATGCCGTCGGGAACGCCTTCGCCCTTGTTTCCCTTCTCTTCCCCGAAGACGCGGCCGTTCGCGAGCGTACCGTCGGGCTGAACATCGTAGACGCGGATGTTTTTCTCGGCGCTGTCGTCCACGTAGAAGCGTTTGCCATCGGGCGAGAACGCGAGGCCGTTCGGCTGCGTAAGATCTTTCGTGAGCAGCGTGACCTTGCCGCTGTCGTCGAGACGATAGACGCCTTGGTACGGGATTTCCTGCGTTTCGCCCTTCACAAGGTCGAGAGTTGGATCGGTGAAATAGATCGCGCCGTCGGGGCCGATGACGACGTCGTTCGGGCTGTTGAGTTTTTTCCCTTCGAAGTGGTCGGCGAGGACGGTATATTTTCCGTCCGGAGTTATACGAATGATCGCGCGCAACACGCTGGCGGTGTCGATCAGGCGGAGTTGACGGTCGTAGGTGTTGCCATCGGGATCGCCGAGTGAAATCAGTTCTTCTTTGTGGCCGTCGGGATAGACGCGAAAAATTTTGTTGATCTCTTCGTCGCTGACGTAGACGAAGCCGGATTTGTCCCAGACCGGCCCTTCGGTGAAGCCGAAGCCGGTTGCGACTGTTTCGAGTTTGGCGTTTTTCGAAACGAGCTTCCAAAAAGCAGGTGACTCAGCTTCCAGTTCGAATTCTCGTTTCGGTTTTTCTTGACCGTGCGCGGCGATCGGAACGAGAAAAAGAACGACAGCCGTCAGAGATAGAAATGATGCGCGAGTGAGAAAGTTATTCCGATTCATCCTGAGGCTCATTGTTGAGTTTGTCCACGGCGGAATTCTGTTGCTGGGCGATCGACATCAGAAAGCTGATCAAATCGTTGAGTTCGGCAGTGCTTAGAGTCGGTGCCGTAGTTCGTTGGCATGAGCGGCTTTTGCTATAGGTGACCGAGGCGACATCGGCTTTCACCACGGAATGAAACGCGCCGTCGGGAGATCTGCAACTGGAGCGAAAAATTGTCGTCATTGCGAAGGACGCCGGTCATCGACTGGCCGTTCCGCGGCGTTACGGTGACCTCGTTGCGACCGAGGCCCGGCAATGTCGCCGGCTTCGTGATGGCGTCGCGGATTTCTTCCGGCGAACGGCGTCGTGCATAGGTTGACAGGTCGGGACCGAGAAATCCGCCTGAGCCCGCGGCAAGGTGGCATTCGGAACAGCGCGATGACTTGCCGAAGAAAATCGTCTTGCCGGCTAGCAGGATTGCCCGGCATCGCCGCGCCTCCGATTTTCCCTGAAGGACGCGAAGATATTTAACGAGAGCTTTTATCGTCGGGGCGTCGAGGCTGCTGAACGAAGGCATGCCGTTCGCCGGAATTCCATTGGTGATGATCTGCGTCAACGCGGCGTCGGCGCGATTTTGTGTTTTTGGCGACGTCGCGATGTCCGGGGCGCGCTCGCCGCCCCGGCCGTCGAGTCCGTGGCAGCCGGCGCAGCGATTTTCGAACGTTTGACGAGCTTCGCCGATCGGCCGTTCATTTTGCGATGGGTTATCTTGGGCCGCGGGTGTACCTTTGACGGTCAAGGCGAGCGCGAAAAAACGAAGCGACGAAACAACCGCGAACCGATCGAAACGATCGCGGACCGATTCGCAGCTGATCGCTGCATCGGCGAGCGGTGACGAAAAATTTGAATCGCTGGCTACGGTTCATGGGCAAAAATTTTCCCGCAACAGAAAAATTTCAGACCGCACTCGCCTCTTGACAAGCTGAATTAATTCGAATTAATAGCACACTAGGGTCTCGTGTCAAGCGACAACGAATTTTCGCAGTGCGCGATACGCTCAAGCGAGCCGAAGAGAATGAAGAGCACTCGGGTCCCTCGATACGCGATCTCTGTCCGCTGTTGGCGTAGCCCTCTTGACCTTCGTTTTGTTGCCGGTACTTTCCGGCGCTCGACGCAACGCTGCGTTGGCCAGCGCAGACGGCTGCGACTCCAACGGACGACGCTTCCCTGTTAGATGGTTATCGCCACGTCGAGGTGGCCTCGGTGTCGGACGCAATGGAGAAGGTCACCGGCAAGCGCGCGTACATGTCGCATCACATGCGGCCGATCTTTCCGGCGAAGTTCGCCGGGTTCGCGGTAACGGTTTTGTTGAAGAAGGAAGAAAACACGGACGCGAATGCCTTGAGCGGGATGCTCGCCGCGATTGACTCAGGCACGAACGAACTCGGTCTACGTCATGAAGGTCGAAGATGGAGCCGACATCGCCGGCATGGGCGGCTTGATGGGTACAGCGATGGCGGCGCGCAATTTTTCGGGCGCGGTGATCGACGGCGGCGTGCGCGACGTCGCTTACCTTCAGAAGATCGGGTTCCCTGTTTTCGGGCTGGGCATCGTGCCTTCGACTTCGGTCGGCCACTATCGCTTCGGTGGTTCGAACATTCCGGTCGTGTGCGACGGAGTGCCCGTGAACGCAGGTGACATCATCGCTGCCGACAACGATGGCGTTGTCGCGATACCGCGCGCCTCAGCGGCCGAAGTGCTCGAAACTCGCGCGCGAAATGGATTTCAAAGAACATTCGATGTACGCGACTATCGAAAAGCTGAAATCGATCGTCGAAGCGGTAAAGCAGTTCGGTCGGATCTAAGAACAACATTTCGAATGCTGAGGCTCCGAATCAATCTGGGTGGGCGGGCTTAACCGAATGCGGATTGCGGCTCGAAGTGCCGTTGCGCTAGCGATTTGTGGATTTGTATTGACCTTGTGGACCATAAGCACGAATGGCCGACCTGACGATCAGGCTGGCGCCGTCGTATCGACGTCGATCGATGTAACCCCGCAAGCGATGCTCGCGAAGGCCGGCGAAAACTGGCTCTCGTATCACGGTGACTACACCGGGCAGCGATTCACGCGACTCAATCAAATCACGCCGAGCAATGTGGGCAACTTGAAGACGCAATGGGTGTTCCATGTGCGAGACGTCAGCGACATGGAGGTTACGCCTGTCGTTTCCGGCGGCGTGATGTTCGTTACAGCGGCGAATGACGCGTATGCACTCGACGCGCGCACCGGACGTACGATTTGGCATTACTCGCGGCCGATCACCGAAGGACTGATCGACGACGCGTCTTCACATCATAATCGCGGTGTCGGGCTTTGGCATTCGCGACTGTTCATGGAAACGGACAACGCACATCTGCTGTGTCTCGACGCGCGGTCGGGGCATTTGCTATGGGACGTCGCTTACGCGCCGCAAGATAACAAGAACTATGGCGCGACGAGCGCTCCGCTGGTTGTAAGGGACAAGGTTATCGTCGGCACGTCTGGCGGCGACGATGGCGTGCGCGGTTTTGTCGCCGCGTTCGACGCGGAAACCGGAAAAGAAGCCTGGCGCTTCTGGACGATTCCCGCGCCGGGCGAGCCCGGGAACGAAAGCTGGCCGGGGCAGATGTATCTGCGAGGCGGCGCAACGACGTGGATGCCGGGCACGTACGATCCAGAACTGAATTTAATTTTCTGGGGAACGAGCAATCCGGCGCCGGACTTCGACGGCGGACCGCGACCGGGCGACGATCTCTATACCGATTGCGTTCTGGCGATCGATCCCGACACCGGCAAACTCAAGTGGCACTTCCAATTCACTCCGCACGATTTGTATGACTATGACGCAACGGAATCCCCCGTGCTCGTCGATGCGAATTACAAAGGCCAGCCGCGACAATTGCTTGTCCAAGCGAATCGCAACGGCTTTCTGTATGTGCTCGATCGAACGAACGGCGCCTTTTTGTCCGCGATTCAGTTCGCCGACAAAGTGACTTGGGCCAGTGGCATCGATGCGAAGGGCCGGCCAATTCTCACCGGTAAAATTCCGTCGGCGGAAGGAACTGAAGTTTGCCCGAGCTTCGCCGGTGCCACGAATTGGTACTCGCCGTCGTATAACCCGGAGCAGAACAGGTTGTACTTTCTCGCTCTTCAGGACTGCGGAACATTTTTCTTGAAGCCCGAGCAATTTGCAGAAGGTCGCACCTACTACGCGACCGGCGTACGCCACAGTCGCGCCGTGAAATCGGGCAAGAAGCTCCTCGCCTACGACCTTGCCACGAATAAAATTGTGTGGGAGTACCAACTCGTCGGCGAGCGAGATTCGTCGGCTGGGACATTGTCTACCGCGAGTGGTCTCGTGTTTTTTGGCGACAACGCGCAGGCGCTCGAGGCCATCGACACCGCGACCAGCAAACCGCTTTGGTACTTCACGATGGGCCAGTCCATTCATGCTTCGCCGATGAGTTACTCGATCCTCGGGAAACAATATGTAGCGATTGCGGCCGGGACCGACATTTTTAGTTTTGCGTTGCCCTGATTCTGGAGTTCGGGATCAAAGTTTCGCCACAAATCTGAAAAGGAGACTTACTCATGCTTTCGAATCTATTTACGCGCAGGGCCTTTGCCGGACGCTTTGCTTCACTGGTCTCGGGACTCGGGATCGCGGCGGCGTCAACTTCCGCGGCTGAACCCGCAGCCGAACCAAAGAAGTCGAGCGGTGGCGGCGTCAAGAAGATGGACTACGACGGTAAGCCAGCGGGGCAAGGCTTTATCACGCCAATTATCACGTTCAACGATGTGATTTACATCGCCGGAATCGGCGCGCACTCGCATGATCAGAGTGAATTCCCTAGCGACATCGACACGCACATCAAGAAAGTGATGGAGCAGGTCAAGCACGTTGTCGAAACCGCGGGCGGCACGATGGACAGCATCCTGCAGCTCACCGTCTTCTTGACCGACATCGCAAACTTCGAAGGCATGAACAAGGTCTTCAAGACCTATTTCCCAAATGGCGGCCCTGCGCGCACGACGGTCGCAGTCGCGGCGTTGCCGGGAAATTCGTTGGTGGAGATCAACTGCACGGCAGCCGTCGTTAAGAAGTAAGAACTGCCTTCTCGACCTGAATGAGAGAGCAATCTTCTAGCCGCGTTCGCTGGCTGCTCATCGGCTGGCTGTTCGTGCTGAGTGCAGTCGCATTCCTCGATCGAGTAAATCTTTCGATCGCGGGCGGCGCATTGTCGGCCGAATATCACCTCACGAATGTTCAGTTCGGCTTTTTGTCCACAGCTCTTCTCATCGGCTACACATTGTTTCAGACACCGGCGGGTTGGCTCGCGGATCGGTTTGGACCGAGACGCGTGCTGACCAGCTCGGTGTTGTGGTGGGGCGTGTTCACCGCGTTGACGGCCGCGATCCCGACGTCGATCGTTTCACCTTTCGCGGCGTTGATTGGCGTTCGGTTTTTGCTCGGGGCTGGCGAGGCGATCATGTATCCGGCCTCGAATCAGTTTGTCTCGCGATGGATTCCCTCGCAGGAGCGAGGCGTCGCGAATGGATGGATATTCGCAGGGGTCGGCGTTGGCTCGGGACTCTCGCCATTCGTTGTGATCTATACGATGGCGCACCACGGATGGCGCTTTTCGTTCTGGGTTTGTGCGCTGATCGGGTGCGGTGCGGGACTCGTATGGTATCTCGCGGCACGCGACACGCCGGAGCAACATCCAAGTGTATCGCCTTCCGAACTCGCGTTGATTGACGCGGGGTTAACGCTGGGCTCCAGAGCCGCAAAGTCTGCGGCGCGAAGATCGCCGCCGTGGGCTTCGATTCTGACCAACGTCAACATCTGGCTCGTCACGCTTAGTTATTTTTGCTACGGCTACGTGGCGTGGATCTTTTTCGCGTGGTTCTATCGCTATCTCAGCGAAGTCCGCGGATTGAATTTGAAGGCGAGCGCCTTTTACGGAACGCTTCCCTTCATCGCGATGGCGATTGCGTGTCCGTTGGGCGGCTGGATCTGTGATGTGCTGACGCAACGCGTTGGCCGGCGCATCGGACGATGTTTCGTCGCTGGATTTGCCGTAGCTCTCGCCGGCTTGTTCATCGCGTTTGGGTCGCAGGTCGATAACGCGAGACTCGCGAGCGTCGTGCTCGCCGGCGGCGCGGGGGCGCTTTATCTTTCACAGAGTTCGTTCTGGGCGGTGAGCGCTGATCTCGGCGGGCTCTTCTCCGGCTCAGTGTCTGGATTCATGAATATGGGCGCTCAGGCTGGCGGCGCTCTCACAGCCTCGCTCACTCCATGGATTGCTGCCCGTTACGGCTGGACCGCGTCTTTTATGGTAGCGGCCGCGCTGTGTGGCGCAGGTGCGCTGGGATGGTTTCTCGTGAATCCCGATTCGAGCAAGGTCGTTGCGGCTACGGCGGAGTCACCGGCATGAAGATTAAATCCATTGCGGCCCTATTCGCGGCGATTCTTCTCTGCACGACGACTGCTCGATCTCAATCGAAAACTGATGTCTCTACGATTCACGTGGATGTCACGGCCGGACACGAGATCAATTCGTTCGATCCCGACGTCGCGATGGGAAGTTCCATCGACGCCCTTTCGCATTCGAACATCGACAAGGTCTACACGCCGCACATCATCCAGGAATCGCTTTCGGCCGGATGGGGAACGATCAGCTATCGCAATAATACCGAGCTTCGAATGGCGGCTTGGCACTGGACTGAGAACGGCACGTGGAGCGATGCCGCCGGCAAACGAGGCTATTTCACCGGCAGCACCGAACTGAAGGATCCGATTCGCTACATCCTTCCCTACGCATTGCCACACCGGGGATTTTCGACGAGTGGCGACCGGCCGATCACAGGTCCGAATCTCACCTACTGGAAAAGCAATCCGTATCTGACTTCCAAATTCACGGGCGAGAGCGACACCCTTCATCCACAGTGGGTCGTCATCGATCTGAAATCGCAGAAATCAGTGAACGCGATTCGAATCGCCTGGGCATCGCCTTTCGCGACGACGTATAGCGTCGAGTATTGGGTTGGGAAAGATCCGCTCGAATTCGATAAAGGGCCGGAGGGCGAGTGGAAGCCGTTCGAATCCGGTTCGCAGAAGAACGCGACCGGCGGCACGGTGACGTTGAGGCTCGGCAATGCGCCGGTCACTGCCCAATACTTTCGAATCTGGATGACCCAGTCCTCCAATACTTGCGACGAACACGGGTCGGACGACATTCGCAACTGCGTCGGCTACGCGATCAAAGAGATCGATCTCGGTACGGTCGATGCAAACAATGAGTTCAAAGGCGCGGCGCAGGACGCCACCGAGCAACAGAAGTTCACCTTCTGTTCTTCGTCCATTGACCCGTGGCACTCCGCCGACGATGTGAACTCCAGTGGCAATGGTCAACACAGCGGTTTCGATCTCTTCTACACGAGCGGCATCACCAACGGACTACCCGCTAGAATTCCGGTGACGATGCTTTACGGAACGCCCGACGATGCGGCGGCGCAAATTGCGTATATCGAGAAGCGGGGCTATCCGATCTCCGGAATCGAACTGGGTGAAGAGCCGGACGGCAAACACGCTCTACCAGAGGACTATGGCGCCCTGTACATCCAGTGGGCCGTGGCGATCCACAAAGTGGATCCAAAACTGAAGCTCGGGGGCCCGATATTTGAAGGAGTCAACGAAGACATCACTGTCTGGCCCGACGAGCAAGGCCGCAAGTCGTGGATGGGCCGCTTTGTGGCTTACCTGAAATCCCACGGCCACTTACAGGATCTTGCGTTCGTCTCGTTCGAACACTATCCCTATGAGCCGTGCACGATCACCTGGAAGTCGCTCTATGAAGAGCCTCAGCTAACGAAACACATTTTGCAGGTCTGGCGAGACGATGGAGTGCCCAAAGACGTCCCTCTCATGATCACGGAGGACCATTTGGCCGCGGCTCTCACCGGTCCGATGAGCACGATTTTCTCGGGACTCTGGCTCGCCGACAACGTCGGCTCTTTCTTCGAAGGCGGCGGTGCCGTCTTTTACCATTCGCCGATTCAGCCGGAAGCCTTGCACAACACGTGCCTCGGCTGGGCGACCTGGTCGAACTTCATCGCTGATGCCAACTACAACATCTTCGGCTACACGGCGCTTTACTACAGCGCCCGGGTGATTAATCTGGAGTGGGTGCAGCATCGATCTGGGCTGCATAAAATGTTTCCGACTGAGGGCAAGATTCAGGACAACGACGGCAATCAGCTCGTAACCTCGTACGCCGTTCATCGGCCGGACGGGCAATGGGCGTTGCTGTTAGTAAATCGCGACGAAGATACTCCTCATACCGTTCGAATCGCCTTCGACGACAAGCAGCACAAGAAGTCTGAAACATTTGTTGGTCCCGTATCGTTTACAACATTCGGTAGCGAGCAATACGTGTGGAAAAACGACGGCGAGAATAGTCACGCGGACCCCGACGGTCCGCCCTTCGCCACAATCGTTCCGGAATCACGCGAACGCACGTTTACGCTTCCGAAAGCGTCCGTTACTGTTTTGCGAGGAAATACCGCCATTTCGGTTCGGTAACTACTCGCGCCATTTACGCGCAGCGCACTATTAACCCCTGCCAGAGCGGGTTTCGGGCACGTTTGCGCTCGTGCGATGTTCGGATAATCGCGAAATTTCGATTAATTTCGATTTGTTTCGATTAAACCGATTCAATACTTGACAAGCCCCATTGACAGGCATACATTTTTCGGCATCGGGAGTGTCAGCGCTGCCGACTTTCGGGCCTTCGAAAGACTGCAACGCGGCTCCGCCTCGATTCGAGCATTCAATCTGGGAATGTAGCAACCGAATTCGAACGAGATTCGGAATTGCTTTATCCAGTTGAAGCTCAAGCAAAAATTGCCGAAGTGGATTTGGGGACTTCCTCAGCCCCCAAGGAGGGTGTCGGATGGTTCGTAGTTTTACTCTGTTAGCTCGGGGTGTATTGCTGGTGTTGGTCGCGCTCTGCTGTACCACGGTTTTGCGCGCCGACGTCACCGGCGCGGTTCAAGGAACAGTGCACGATCGGTCGCAAGGCGCAATCGTCGGCGCCCGCGTCCTCATTACCAACGTCGCAACGAATTCCAGTCAGGAAACAACGACCGCCGCGGACGGCAGCTTCCGCGTCCTCGCCCTTGCCGCGGGAACCTACAAGCTTAGTGTCAGCGCCAGCGGCTTCCGTCCCTTCGAAGAAGACGGCATCGTTATTTCGGTCAACGACCAATTGCACTTCGACGTCACTCTGGATGTCGGCAGCGTGTCCGACAAAGTCGAAGTAGCCGCCAATGCGGTTCAGGTGCAAACGGAAAGCACCCAGCTCGGCGACGTTATCGATTCCAAGAAGATGCTCGCCCTTCCCTTGAACGGCCGCAGCTTTATCGACCTCCTCGGCTTGCAGGCTGGCGTCGCGCCCGGCACCGCCTCCACGATTCAGCAGGATCGCCCGGTATCCGGCATCCTCAACTCCGGCAACATCTCGGTGAACGGCCAGCGTGAGACCGCGAACGCCTACCTCGTAAACGGCGGCGACGTCAGCGAAGGCCGCAATCTCGGCGCGGGCTTGGTTCCTAACCTCGACTCGATCGAAGAGTTCCGCCTCATCACCAACAGCTTCGACGCCGAATACGGCAAGTTCAGCGGCGCGGTTGTCAACGCCATCACCAAGTCGGGCACGAACGGCTTCCACGGGGATGCCTTCGAATTTCTCCGCAACGACAAGCTTGATGCCAAGAACTACTTCGCACCTTCCAAATCGGAACTCCGCCGCAATCAGTTTGGTTACGCGGCTGGCGGACCCGTCATCAAAAACAAAATCTTCTGGTTCTCCGACTACCAGGGCACACGCCAGGTGCAAGGCGCTGAAACAGGGCTCGTCTCAGTGCCGACTGCGGCAGAACGTGCAGGTAACATCGATCCGGCGGCGCTGACACCGAATGGCACCAACGGTACTTGCGACGCAACCGCTACAAACTGCGTCACTGGACCTTTTTGGGCCCAGCAGCTTTCCCAGAAGTTGGGTTACGCGGTCACTCAAAATGAACCCTACGGCTTTGTCGGCTGCGTCAACAATACCCAGTGCGTGTTCCCGAACGGCGTGATCCCTCAGTCCGCTTGGTCGGCGCCCGCGAAGAATATCCTGCCCTATATCCCTTCACCGACACTCCCGGGCGATACACAGAATTACTCCGACAACAGCCAGCGCAACATCGCCAACGACAACAAATTCGGCGAGCGCGTCGACTTCAACAATCAGAAGACCGGAAATTGGTCGTGGTACTACCACCTCGATAATACGAACGTAACCAGCGGATTGGCTGGCTTTGCCAACGTCCCGGGGTTTGCCACGGTAACGCCGTCGCGTGCTCAAGAGTTTGTGATGAGCAACACCAAGCCGATCGGAGCGACCGCCGTAAACGAAGCCCGGATCAGCTTCTTCCGGACGGCGCTGCACAAGGATCAGCCATCCGAGAGCTTCGCCAGCTTGTCTTCCTTAGGGTTCGTCACAGGCGTCGGCACCCTCGGCATCGTGCCTTTGACCGGATATCCTCAATACGTGCCCCAGATCAGCTTCAATCAGCTCGGCTTGAACATCGGCGTTCCGACACTGGACACGATTCAACCCGATACCACGTACACGGCCTCAGACGTTTTTTCGAAGAGCCAGGGCCGGCACACATGGAAGGTGGGCGGCGAATTCCGGTACTTCCAAATTAACGAACGCAATTTCGCCAACCCAAACGGCGGCTTCACCTTTGACGGCACCGTAACCGGAAGCGACGTTGCGGACTATCTTCTCGGCGCGACTTCAACAACCAGCGCGCCTTACACACAGGCTGCTGAGCAGTTCCTCGATTCGCGTACGCGTTACGGCGGCGCCTTCGTCCAGGATTCTTGGAAGGTGAAGCAAAATCTCACCCTGAACCTCGGCTTGCGCTGGGAAGTCAGCATGCCGCTATACGACACGCAGGGCAAAATTCAAACCTTCGTGCCCGGCGAGCAATCCACAGTATTCCCACTCGCGCCGTCCGGCTTGGTGTTCCCGGGCGACCCAGGTATTCCCAAGACTCTCGCTCCAACCCACTACAACAACTTTGGTCCTCGCCTGGGACTAGCCTATTCTCCTAATTTTTCTGAGGGCATCCTGGGCAAGATCTTCGGTGGACCGGGCAAGAGCAGCATCCGCGCGTCTTACGGTCTGTATTACACCTCGATTGAAGACCTGAACCTCTTCTACGAAGTGGCCGACGCGCCATTCGGTCTCTACTGGACCTCGCCACTCTCTGTCGAGTTTGACCAGCCGTTCCAAGTTCGCGCCACCGGCGCGTCTCTCGGACAGCGCTTCCCCTTCACCGCACCAGTTCCGGGCGCCCCATCGAACAAGACGTTGGACTTCTCGGTGTACGAGCCGTTCAACTTCTTCCCTGGCTACAACATCAACAACAAACTCCCGTACGCTGAGCACTTCAACCTTTCGATCCAGCGAGAACTCTCCAAGTCCACGGTTCTCACGATCGCTTACGTCGGCACTGAGGGTCACCGCCTCATCACGCAAAACGACGCGAACCCTGGCTCCGCCGCTCTGTGCCAGCAACTCAACGCCGCAGGCGCGACCGACGTCACAGCAGGGACAGCCGGCTGCGGACCAGGCAACGAAAACGACGTCTTCCAGTTGGCAACGGCGCCCGCGGGTACCAACTGCGCCGACAATACCGTCAAGGTGGTGCAAACGGGTTGCGTTTACAGTACGCGCCAGACGATCCTGAGCCCCAACTTCTGCCCCGGTGGCGCACAGGTCTGCTATGGCTCCAACAATACCAACACACTGACCGTTGCGAACTCGATCTACAACTCAGGTCAAGTCACCCTCGAGCGAAAAGCCAGCGACTGGACGTTCTTGGTCGCCTACACATTCGCCAAAGCGCTCGATGATGCCTCCGCATTCAACGACCTGGTCAACTTCGCCGATCCGGCGATCAGCCGTGGATTGTCTTCGACCGACATTCGCCACAACTTTGTCGGCAGTTACGTCTGGGCCATCCCGTTCGACAAATGGTTCAGCGGCGGGCCGAAGCGTCTGACGCAAGGCTGGCAGATGCAGGGCATCACCCGCTTCTCGTCCGGGTTCCCGATCCAGATGAACCAGGACACAGGTGACGCGTCGCTCTCCGGCAGCTCGTCCACCGACATGCCAAACCAGGTCGGCCCGGTGGTCAAGGTGAATCCGCGGGATTCGAATCCGGGTTGCCCGACGACGGACGGCACGGGATGCTACTTCCTACCGTCCGCCTTCGCCGTCAACACCGACCTCGGAACGTTCGGCACAGCCAACCGGCGCTTCATCCATGGGCCCGGCTTCAACAACACCGACTTCGGTTTCTTGAAGCGCACCCTCATCAAAGAGCACTATGCCTTTGATGTCCGCGTCGAATTCTTCAACATCTTCAACCATGCTCAATTCCAGAATCCCGGTGGCAACATCACCGGTTCGAGCTTCGGCATCGTTACGCAGGCTCGCGATCCGCGCATCGGACAGCTCAGCGCCAAGTTCTACTGGTAGTCGCTGCCTCAGACGTAGAAACCGGATGAGCGGGCACGAAGTCGCGTGCCCGCTTCGCCTCTCAGCCGTTGCGTCGCCGCAGAACATCGATCAGAGTTATGAGCGCGTTCGCTGCACAAAGCACTCACAACTCACTCGCTTACCGGCCGTGACGCTGGGTAACGATACAGGACGGACTTGTTGTTCTACTTCGGCAGTCGAACGGTGATTCTGTTGGCATCGGTTCTCCTCCTCTCCAGCCCGAGCTTCGCCCAAACTGCCGAGACCTATCGCAAACAGGCCATCGAACTCTCGCGTGCGAAGTCTTGGGACGCTGCCATCGCCGACTACCGCAAAGCTCTCGAACTCGAACCAAACGACGCTGACACTCATTACAATCTCGCGTTAACGCTCAAGTACAAGGGCGATGCTCGCCAAGCCGTCGAGGAATTCGAAGAAGCGCTTCGACTCAAACCAAACTGGGCTGAAGCTCATTTTGGTCTCGGCGTGACGCAGTACGATCTCGGCGATCAAGCTGCGGCGCTCAAGGAGTTGCAGACCGCTGTTAAGCTCGAGCCTGCCAATGTCAGCGCGCGCGATCTCATCGCTCGAATCGATCTCCAGCAAAACAATCCTTCGGCCGCAGAAACGGAGATCAAGAAAGCTCTCGCGATCAAATCCACCGCCGAACTTCATTTCGAACTCGGCTTGGTCGAAGGCCAGCTCGGCAAACTCGATCTCGCCGCTGCTCAGTTCCGTCAGGCGATCGCGCTCGATCCGAAATTCGCGCGCGCTCACGCCGTCCTCGGCGTGACACTGCGCCGCCAGGGGAACCATCCTGCCTCGATGGCCGAATTTCGAAAGGCCGTCGCGCTCGATCCCAACGATCCCGAAACGCAGTACGACCTTGGCATGGAGCTAAAAGCCAGCGGAGACAACGCCGGCGCGATAGCGGCGTACCGCAAAGCCATCGAACTCAAGCCCGACCTCGAAAAAGCGCACTACGCGTTGGGTGTCGCCCTCAGGTCCCAAGGCCAGACCGACGCTTCGAACAAAGAACTAAATGAACTCAGCGGCTTGCACGACTTTCGAACACACCTCGCTCAAGCAAAATTGCTGATTCTCAAAGGCGTTGACGCGCTCAAACAGCAGCAACTCGACCAGGCGCAGTCGCTCTTTGAAAGCGCGATCAAAGAAGCGCCTTCCCTTCCCACCGGTTACTACTACCTCGGCCTCACGCAAGAACGAAAAGGCGACGCCACCCAAGCGCAAGCTTCTTACAGTAAAGCTCTCGAGCTACAGCCCGACTACGCCCAGGTCCATTCCCGTCTCGGCCTCCTGTCCTGGCGTCAGGGAGACCAGCAACACGCCCTCGAAGAATTTCACCAAGCGGTCCTCGCCGATCCCGATCTCGCCGAAGCTCACTACAATCTCGGCCTCGCTCTCGCCCAAGCCGGCCAGCGCGATCAAGCCATCGCCGAACTGAACGAAGCTATCACTCTCGATCCCAAATACACTGACGCCCGCGTCCAACTTGGCCTCGTCCTCAGCCAGAACAACGATCAAGCCACCGCCACAAACGTCTTCCGCGAACTCGTTCGCCGCGAGCCAAATTTTCCCCAAGGCCACAACAATCTCGGCCTGATGCTTTTGCAATCGGGAGACGCCGCCGGTGCGCAGTCCCAATTCTCGGAAGCAATCCATTTAAAGCCCGAGTACGCAGAGGCTCACTACAATCTCGCTCTCGCTCTCCATCAGGAAGGAAAGGAGGATGAGGCGCACGCGGAGCTGGAAAAGGCCTACGCCATTTCACCGGAACTGCGCAACGCGCCCCATCCATAAACGATGAAAGCCATTCGAATCATCCTCATTCTTCTCGCTCTTCCGCTCGCAGCGTTCGCGATCGACGTCTGCCAGGTCACTCCGCCCACGGCCTCGCTCACCGTTCCCTATGTCTCCGGATCGCCCGAGCTCAACACCGATCCGCACTCCGCGACCTGGGCCCACGCATCATCTGCATGGATTGAAAAGGATTGCACCGACAAAATCAGCTACCCCGAACTAAAGACCGAAGTACGCGGCTTCTGGACCGACACCGACCTCTATCTTCTTTTCGTCTCGCCGTACAAGGTTCTCAATCTCTGGCTGCCCGCCGACAACAGCAAAGATCGCATCAAGCTCTGGGACAAAGACGTCGTCGAATTCTTCCTCGGCGACGATTGGCAAGACATCCGCCACTATCGCGAATTCGAAATCGCTCCCACCGGCGATTGGGTCGATCTCGCCATCGATCTGGATCACGACACGTACGGCGCCGAGTGGAACTCCGGATTCGAACACCAGGGCCGCATCGACGAGGCCAACCACATCTGGTACGCCGCCGCCCGCGTACCGCTCAAATCCGTCAGCGACCAGCGCATCAAGAACGGCACCATGTGGCGCGCTAACCTCTATCGCATCGACGGCCTCGGCGAAGATCCGCAGCGCCATTTCATGTGCTGGCAGCAGACCTGTGTCGTCAATCGCGACCCCAATCACGTTCCCGAAAATTTCGGCACCATCATGTTTTCCAAGGACCCATCGCTCGAGAAACACAAATCGAAGTAATCCTCAGCCCGGAGAATCGAATGATCACTCGTAGCGGTTCGAATCGTCGCTCGTTCATGAAACTACTGGCCGCATCGCCGCTCCTGGCGCAGATCACCGCGAAGGATCTTTCCGCCAAGTCGCTCGCCGCCGTCGGCCTCTCGAAAGAGAATCCCTACACCAAGATCGGCGTTCGCACCGTGATCAACTGTCGCGGTACGTGGACCTACCTCAGCGGCTCGCTCGAATTCCCCGAAGTCCGCGAAGCATCTATTGAAGCGGGCAAGCACTTCGTGAACATGGTCGAGCTGCAACAAGGTGTCGGCCGCAAGCTCGCCGAACTCACCGGCGCGGAGTACGGCATGGTCACGAGCGGTGCAGCTGGCGCAATGGCAACCGCCACCGCCGCCTGCATGGCAGGCACCGACGGCGCAAAAATCTGGCAACTCCCCGACACCACTGGCATGAAGCACGAAGTCATCATGGTCGGTGGCCGCAGCGCTTTCGACAGCGCGATTCGCCTCACCGGCGCCAAGCTCATTCTTGTCGAGGGACCCGATCAGATCGCGAACGCCGTCAACGACAACACCGCGATGATCTATACCACCGACCTCGGCGACAAACTCACCAAGGAGGTCGCCATCGCCAAGGACAAAAATGTCCCGATGCTGCTCGACGACGCCGCCGGCATCCCGCCCGCCTCAAACCTCAAGCTCTATGCCCAGATGAAAATCGATCTCTACACCTTCTCCGGCGGTAAAGGACTTCGCGGCCCTCAGTGCAGCGGCGTCCTCCTCGGCCGCAAAGACCTCATCGAAGCGGGAATGCGTAACTCCGCTCCGTGGGAAGGCGCTGTGTGCCGGGCCATGAAGGTCGGCAAGGAAGAAATCATCGGGTGCCTTACCGCCGTTGAACACTGGCTCACTCTCGATGAGAAAAAGCAGGAAGCGGAATGGCGCGCTCGCATCGATAAAATCGCAAAGCTCGTTGAAACCGTCCCCGGCGTGAGAACGGACGTGTTCGTACCTGACGACGGCAATCGCTATCCGACTCTCCGCGTGTATTGGGATCTGGAAGGATGGGGCTACTCGATCGACGACTGCGTCTTCGCTCTTCGCAAAAGCGATCCGTGCATCGAAGTCCTCGGCGCGGACAATCCGAGTCTCGTCCCTGCTGTTCATGAGGGTATGCAGAAGCCAACGCGCAAAACGCCGCGCCCAAAGGTCGACCACATCGAACTCGTCTCGATGACGATTCAGGACGGCGAGGAAATGATCGTCGGCAAGCGGCTGCGCGAACTTCTCGGCGAAGCGCAAAAGAAAGCCAAGAAGGCATGAGCCGCCATCTCGGCGTTGTCGCCGGCATCGGCCTGATGGTGTTGGCCGCAGTGAGCGCGCAAGCGCAAGGTCAATTCAAGCCGATCACGTCGAGCCAGGTCCCAGCTAAGCCCGACGCGCTCGGCTCTCAAGCCATCGACGCCGGCGACTACGTCTACGTCTCCGGCCAAGGCCCGCACAAAGCCGACGGCAGCACGCCATCCAGCTTCACCGATCAAGTGAAGCAATGCCTCGACAACATCAAGTCTCTCGTCGAAGCCGCCGGCCTCACGATGGACAACGTCGTCTACGTCCAGGTCTACATGGACGACACGACCAAGTACGACGAGCTAAATCAGGCCTTCGCCGCCTACTTCCCGAAGGATCCACCCGCGCGCGGAATCCTCGGCGTAGCCGCCAATCCAGATTCCTCAATCCAAATCACCGCGATGGCCGTCCGCGACCTCACCGGCAAAAAATCCGTCACTCCGCCGAACTACAAGCCCAACAAAGCCTTCTCCTGGGGCATCCTCACGCACGACCGCCTCTTCATCTCCAACATGCCAGGCATCGATCCCGTCAGCGGCAAAGTCCCCGACGATCCCAGCGCCCAAGTCAATCTCGCTCTCGATGGCTTAAAAGCTGTCAACGAAGCCGCCGGCCTCACGCTCGCCAACATGGTCTTCGTCAATCCCTATCTCACCGACGAAATCCCGCACAACGTCATGAACAAGCTCTACGCCGCCCGCTTCGAATTCGGCAACACGCCCGGTCGCGCCACCATCGAAGCCTCCAGCCTCCCTGAAGGCGCGCACATCGCCTACACCGGCATCGCCGTTCGCGACATCAGCCAGCGCCACTCCATCAGGCCGAAAAACATGCCGCCGAGCCCGACCGCCAGCCCCTGCGTCTTCGCCGGCGACTCGCTTTTCTGCTCCGCCAAAAGCGGCTTCATCCCCGGCCCCAATCTCGGCATGTTCATCCAGGACGTCCCCAATCAAACGCGCCAAAGCATGCGCAATCAGCTCGACAATCTCGAAGAAGCCGACATGAAGTACGACACAGTCGTCTCGACCGTCATTTATCTCGACAATCTCTCCGAGACTGCCGACTTCGCCGCCGTCTACAAAAAATTCTTCGGCAAAGTCCTCCCGGCAACGACGGTCGTCCAGCAAATGAAGCCCGTCGATCGCAAGGCCGACAACGAAGGCCACGTCCCCGAGGTCGAGCAATTCTCGCTCGTCGCCATCCGCAGCCACTCGAAGCAGTAGCCGAGGAGCCTTCGACAATTATTCGTAGGGGCACGGGATCACCGTGCCCCTACGAATTCCAAGTTGCTGTGACATCGAACCCTCGTCGGCGCTAAAATGCCATCCGCTTTTGCAACACCGCTTCCGCTCTTGCCCAAGGAGGAGTCTTGCTTCACCGCAGAACGTTTCTCACCGTCGCTTCGATCTTTGCTTTGATTCTCTTCGCCGCGCCACGGACCACCCAAGCTCAGCAATCCACTCCCGCCACCCAATCCGCCCCGCAGCAGCAAACCTACGAAGTCATCGTCCAAACCGGCGTCCACATGGAAACGCGCGACGGCGTCACCCTCCGCGCCGACATCTATCGCCCCAAAGCCGAAGGCAAATTTCCCGTTATCCTCATGCGCACGCCCTACGACAAAAGCGTCGGCTGGGCTGCCGCTCCCGCCTATCAGGTTGCCGCGCACGGCTACGTCATGATCGTGCAAGACGTCCGCGGCCGCTACACTTCCGACGGCGACTTCTACACCTTCCGCCACGAAATCGCCGACGGCTACGACGCCGTCGAATGGGCCGCCGCTCTCCCCTATTCCAACGGCAAAGTCGGCATGACCGGCGGCTCCTACGTCGGCGCCACGCAAATGCTCGCCGCCATCGCGCATCCGCCGCATCTCGCCGGCATCATGCCCACCGTCACCTCCAGCAACTACCACGCAAACTGGACCTACCACGGCGGCGCGCTCGAACAATGGTTCGACCAAAACTGGGCCACGCAACTCGCCACGAACACGATGTGGCGTCTCATTGAAAAAGACACCAACGCGCTCGTCGGCACCGCCACGCTTCCCGCTGACCGATTTCCCCGCCTTCAACTACAAAGCGCTCCCCGCCGGCGCCGAAATCACGCGCGCCATCGCGCCCTACTATCTCGACTGGCTTGCCCACCCCTCCTACGACGCCTACTGGAAACAGTGGTCGATCGAAGAACACTTCGCCGACGTCCAAGTTCCTTCACTCCACATCGGCGGCTGGTACGACATCTTCCTCAACGGCACTCTCCGCAACTACATGGGCATTAAGGCCCACGGCGGCTCCGACGCCGCGCGCAACGGCCAGAAACTCCTGATCCAAATCGGCGGACACGCCGGCTTCGGCCGAAAAATCGGCGACGTCGAATTCGGCGATCACGCGCTCGAATTCTCGTCAGGCCAGGTCCTCATCGACTATTACGATTTCCTCTTCAAAGGAATCCAAAACGAGTTCGCCACCGATAAGCCAGTTCACGTCTTCGTCATGGGCGAAAACAAATACCAGCAATTCTCAGACTGGCCGCCGCCCGAAATGCAAGCCACGCGCTACTACATCCATTCGACCAGCGGAGCAAACTCTCTCCGCGGCGACGGCACTCTCTCCACCACTGCCCCGAAAAAAGAATCCGCCGACAAATTCACCTACGATCCCACAAATCCAGTCCCCACCATCGGCGGCTCGCTCTGCTGCGACATGATTCACTACGAACCCGGCCCGCGCGATCAGCGCTCCGCCGAAGGCCGCAACGACGTCCTCGTCTACTCCACCAAGCCACTCGACGCCGACATGCAGGTCACCGGCCCCGTCACCTTCGAAGCCTGGGTCAAATCCTCAGCCGTAGACACCGACTTCACCGCCATGCTCGTCGACGTCGCCCCCGACGGCTTCGCTAAAAATCTCGCCGACGGAATCCTTCGCATGCGCTATCGCGATTCCGACGAAAAGCCCGACCTCATGAATCCCGATCAGGTCTACAAAATCACCGTCGACCTCTGGGCCACCGCCAACACCTTCCAGAAAGGCCACATCATCCGCCTCCAGGTCAGCAGCAGCAATTTCCCCCGCTTCGACCGCAACCACAACACCGGCGCCGACCAAGCCACCAGCACAACTTCGTCACCGCCACCAACACCATCCTCCACGACGCCGAGCACCCCTCCGCGTTGATTCTGCCGGTCATCCCGACATCAACTAAGTGATCGCCTAGCAAGGTCATGTAGGGGCGCAGCACTGCTTTACCCTGAGCTTCGAAGGGTGCGCCCCATGTCCGCACGATCTCAACGCATCGCACTCACCCGAATTAATGTCCTGTTTAGGATTCTTAGCGTAAGCTGCGTAAAGTGGTTTATGCTGTGAAGTGACTGCTGCAACACCTATGACCAAACCCAGATTACAGCTCGAATCTGTCACACCAATTCACAATCCCTACGTAGCCGAAGGCGAAATCGTCGAAATCCGCAACATCACTCTAAAAGAAGCGGTGCAAATGGTGAGATTACTCGCTACTGCCTCGGCGCAGTCCCCGCAAAGCGAATCGGATCACTCGAAATAATCCCCTTGCCCTCGCGAATCGTCACAAACTGATTCGCCTTGATGCCCTCCACCGTCTGCTTCCCCCCACCCGGCCAAACAATCTCCATCCTCACCGGCGCATTCTTTCCCGGCCGTCCCAACCCAAACGTCACCGGCAACTCACTCTGCGAAAGGTAGCTCGACCCACTCTTCACCATCCGCGTAATCCGCAGACCGCCGCTCGTGACCAGCGTGACCCGCGCCCCAATCCCATCCCGATTCGACTTCGTCCCCACTAGCCTCACGCGCAAAAAATCATTCTGATTCGCATTCTCATTCCGCAGCAGCCGCGCCGGCCCATTGCTCGTCGTCACCACCAAATCCAAATCGCCATCGTTGTCGTAATCGCCGTACGCAACTCCTCGCCCCACGACCGCCTTCTGTATCGCCTTCCCCAACTTCCCCGACACATCCTCAAATTTCCAACCGCCCAGATTCCGATACATCCCCAACGGCTGCGCGTATCGCACCGTCGGCTGCACAACCGCAATGTCATCCGACACATGCCCGTTCGCCGCCACCACATCCAGCAGCCCATCCAGATCGTAGTCAAAGAAAAAACATCCAAACGTCAACGCCCCCGAAGTCATCGCCCCCAGTCCCGACTTCGGCGCTTCATCCGTGAACAGTCCCGACCCATCGTTCCGGTACAGCGCCATGCTCTCGTTCGTAAAATTCCCAATCAACAAGCCCGGAAATCCCGAGCTATCGAAATCCGCCGCATCCACGCCCATCCCTGCGCGCACTCGCCCGGAGTCGCTGAACGCAATCCCCGCCGCCATCCCCGCCTCGCTGAATGTCCCATCGTGATTGTTCCGATAGAGTTTGTTGGCCTCCGTGTCATTCGAGACAAACAAATCCATCCAGCCATCGTTATCAAAATCGAGAAGGGCTACACCCAGCGCCTTGCTCGTCGGGTCCCACAGTCCAGCCTTCTTCGTCACATCCTCAAAAACGCCGCCGCCCTTGTTGTGATACAGATGCGAACTCTCGCCCTTATATCTCTGCGGCGTGCAATACGACTTGTTCTTGTTGTCCAGCGAACAATATTGATCCGTCTCGATCGACCACTCGATGTAGTGCGTCACAAACAGATCGAGTTTCCCGTCGTTGTCGTAATCCACCCACGCCGCGCTCGCCGAAAATCCCGGACTCGCCACACCCGCCTTCGCCGTCACATCCACAAACTTCCCATTCCCCTGATTGTGATAAAGTGATTCGATCCCACCGTCGTCACATACAAATCGTCAAATCCGTCGTTGTCGTAATCCCCGACCGCGCACCCCATCCCGTACGATTCAACCGCAAGCCCCGCCGCCTTCGTCACATCCGTGAACGTCCCATCATGATTGTTGTGATACAGCGCCGGGTACGACGGCCCACCAGCTTTGTGCCCCGGCCAATCCATCGAGTTCACTAGGAAGATGTCCTGCCACCCGTCGTTGTCGTAATCGATGAAGCAAACACCGCTCCCCATCGTCTCGGGCAGATACTTCTTCCCGAACGCTCCGCTGTTATGTTTGAAATGAATTCCCGCCTGGGCGGTCACATCGGTGAACTGAATCGGCCCCGAAGGCCTTACGTCTTGCGGCGCAGCGGCTGGTACGGTCGCAGAGGTAGGAGTGTTGTTCGCAGGCGACTCTGCTGGTGGCTCCGGCTTAGCCGTGTCAGGTAGTTTCGCCGCAGCACTCGAATCCGTCGCAACCGGTTGTGCAGCGGGCGCCACTCGCTCTATGTCAGATTTGGACGAACACCCACCAATCCAAATCATCGCGAGCGCGAAGATCAAAAACACCCTGTACCCGCGATCGCTTCCCAGATCGCGGGGTTTAAATTCCACCTTACCCATCTCGCAACGACGTCCCAAATCCCTCATCCGGCAGGTCGTGCTCGATCCCGTCCTCATGCCGTAGCGCGAGCCACCGACACGCTCTTCTCCGACCGCGACTCAAACCAATACTCAATCAACAGTGCCGTCGGCCCAACAATAAACAGCGCATAGAACGGCGCGTACACAACTTGATCTAACCTCAAAATCATCTCCACCAGGGCCACGATCGCCACCACAATGGCCTGCCACTTCCGCGATTTCACTGTCGTCTTCGGATCCGTGATCATGAAAAATATAAAAAGCTGGTACATCGGCCCCGTCAGCGGCGCAACTTCCGACTGCCACGGACTCCCCGTAATCCAACTCCTAACAAACGCGAGCAGGATAAAGCACGCTACATAAGTCCCTGTAATATGAAAACGTTTGAGCCGCGCGATGATCACCGATCCCAGGCACCAGATCACGATCATCGGCAGCAAATAATTTCCCCACTGAATGCTCAGCGTCGCCACCGTCTCCGGCGCCAAAAACACCAGCACCGCAATCCCGAAGTTCGACGGATTCCAGATATGCCGATTATTCACCCGCAGCACGTATTTCGACATGATCGAAACCACAGCGCACACAAAATAAGGCCACACCGCCGGCGATCGCACCAAAATCCCCACGCTGATCCCGCTGATGTACGCGCTCGCAAGAATCGGCCACTTGCCGAAATATACCTTCGACAGGATCAGCTCCGTCATCAGGCTCGCGACAATTGCAATGCCCGTCTTCTTGTAGCTCTCGAGCATTCCGAAGGACAAATTTCCCACCACCAAAATCGACGTGATAAACAGTGGCGCAATCCACCTATTGTCGAGGCTGAAGAACTTGCCCCAGTTGAACGGCGCCGCCGTCCCGTTCATCGGCAAAGCCTGTCCGCTCATGAAGGCTCCTTCACGACATTGATCTCGCCAATCTTCGTCGAGTCCGGCGTCAGGTTTTGCGTCTTCCCGGACGGCCACCGGATTACAACCTTCTCGATCTGCGGTGTCTTCCCCAATCCAAAATGAATCCGCCGCTGGTTCTGCGCTGCAAACCCGCTCCCGCCCGATACTTCCTGCACCTGTTGCTGCCCGTTCCAGAACAAAGTGACCTGCGCTCCGATCGCACTCCGGTTGCTCTTCGTTCCTTCCAACGAGAACTCAATCCACTTGTTCTCCGGCGTCACCGTGTTCTTGTAAATCAGCAGCGGTCCTCGCTCATTTGCCACCACAATATCCAGCGCGCCCGTGTTCCACAAATCCGCGAACGCCACCGCGCGCCCGTCGTACGTATCTGTCGCCCCTGCCGACTGCGCCACATCGATAAATTTCCCGCTCCCATCGTTCAGCCAAAGATGCTTCGATTGATACCCCGACAAGCTCCGCCCTTCCATCGCCGGCCAGTTCTTCGCGTCCTCGATGATCAAACTATGCCCGCCTGCAATCTTCGAGAAGTCATACCAATAACTCTTGTTCCGATCGAGAGACACGTACCCGTTCGTCAGATACAAATCAAGCGTTCCATCGTTATTCAGATCACCGAACTGCGCTCCAAAACTCCACCCGCCAATCTCGACTCCGAACTCACGCGCCAGATTTTCAAATTGCAAATTGCTCGCGTTCGTTCCATCTTTCGGCACCCACAAATTGTTTCCCTGAATCAGCACTCCCTCTTCGGAAATATTCGACACATAAACCGCGTACTTTCCCTGATTCATGATGTCGCCGAAGCTCGCGTTCATTCCGCTCTTCGGCGCGAATCCCACTCCGGTCGCCTCGCCCGATTCGTGAAACTTCTTCCCATCGTTTAAATACAGCTCCGACACGCCGTAATCATTCGATACGAACAGATCCGGATGCCCAGTCCCGCGCAAATCCGCAGCGGCAGACGCCAGCGCCCATCGCCGGCTGCTAATTCCCTCTTTCTCGCTGACTTCTTCAAACTTCCCGCCGCCGAGATTATGAAATAGATATTTTCGCCCGCCATTCTTCGCATACTCAAAGCTATCCGGCATCATTTTCGTCGAAGCCAGATGCCACAAATCCGTGTTCTCGTTGTAATACCCGCCGATAAAGAAATCGAGCAGCCCATCGCCGTCATAGTCGAACCAGATCGCCGTATTCGCGTTCATCCATTGCGGCAATCCAACTTGCTCGGTCACCCGCGTAAATCCTTTGCCCGCATCGTTATGAAATAGCTCTGGTTTCCCCCACTTGATCAGCAGCAAATCCTCATATCCGTCGTTGTCGTAATCGCCCCAGACCGCCCCCATCGACACGCCGGTTCCCTCGCGATTCACATCCGCGATTCCCAGTTCCTCGGCCACATCCTTGAAAGTCCCGTCATGTTGATTCCGATAAAGCGCATTCTTCGCGCCTTCTTTGCTCGACGTCACATAAATATCCGGCCATCCATCGCGATCGAAATCTACGATCGATACCGACGCGCCCATCGACGCCACCTGCGGCATGATGTGATTCAACCGCGGATCGAGCGTCGGCGCTTGGTGCACGAAATCCACGCCGGCCGCGTGCGACACTTCCTGCAAATAGAATCCGTGGCGCGCCAGTGCCGACGCCGCATCCAGTCGCGTTTTCGATTCCGCGCGACTCGACTCCACCTTTCTGATGATCAGCGGAGAGAATACAAATCCAGCGAAAATGATCGCCAAAATAATTCTTGCGAGCGGGCCCCGTTTCACTTCGTCCCCGTTTCCCTCAATGCGTTCTGAAACACATAGGGCGTGATGTAGCGCGTGTGATAGTTCTGCCAGTCATCCGGATGCTGCTTGTAGACATATTCGTCCTCCAGCGATCCCGGCGGCGTCACGTACAGATCCTTCGCGTGATAGGGCAACGGCAGCACGGTCTTGGAGAAAGTAGAGTTAAAATCTCCGTCCTTGATCCAGCCGTCACCGATCAAAACAAAATCTCGCACATATCCCGGTGGCGGCGTTTCCTGCTCCGGGAATCGGAGCGATAACTCGTCGCCCGAAGCGACGATCACATATCGATCGTCAATTTGTTTCAGCAACTCTTTCACGTCGCCAAATCGCGTGTAATAGCCGATCAGATCGCGCCATTTCTGCTTCGTCGATTCGATCTGGTAGTAGTTCGGCACTTCCGGAGCCGGAGCATTTGGATCGGGATGCTCGATCACCGAATATCCGCGATAGTGCAAATCCGCCGTATCCGGATCGAGTACGATGGCGCGAGTCGGCGCTGTTGGCGCGCCTTCCGCCCACTGAATGCAGTCCCAATAGATTTCCAGATTCGTCCGTATCCGCACTTTCCGTGGCGTTCCCGGTTTGAACGCGTCGGTCAAATCGAATACGACTGTCTTCTTTCTTCCCGCCGGAAATCCTCGGTTCGTTTCCGCCGGAGTCGCGACCCATCCGCCGTTTCCGTCCGGAACCTCGATCGTCAGGCCCTTCGCGTGCCAGCGATCGCCTTGCGTGATCGCCACGTTCAGCGACGATTCCGTATCGTGAATCGATCCTTGTCCGATTAAGTACAACGGTCCCGAAGCCGGCGCGTCTTTTCCTAGATCGACTTCCAAATAGTGATCGCGTGTGATGCCCTGAAACTGTCCTTTGCCGAATGACGACAACGCGCGGCCGTCGAGCGTCCTCACCAACTCCGTCACGTCCTTGCCTAAATCATCTGTCGCCGACGCAATCTTGTGCGGCGTCTTCACCGTCGTGTATTGCAGTTTCGGCGGCGGAATCGAGAACCTCTCATCGACATAAATCTCGGTGTTCGCCGGATGATCCACGGCCATCAACGCGAGGCGGTCGAAATAATAAACTTCCCAAAGCTCCGCTGAAATTCGCAGATCGTAGTAGCCATCGTGCGGTACAAGCTGATCGCGGCCGATCCTGTACCACTCACCGGTCGTCGCGATTTTCGCCGTGCCCAGCGTGTTGATGCGCAAACCGATCGCCGAGCCCCAAGGAACTGCGTCCTTCACGAATTCCATCTTCGTTCCGTTCCACGCGAACAAAAATGGACACGACGCTTTCAATCTTTGCTCGGTGACAACTTCCTGATCCGCATTCACTCCGAATTCCGCGCGCACCGTTCCGTTCGGCCAAACGACGCGCACAACCTCCGCAGTCGTCTGATTTCCCAATCCAAAATGCACCGTCGGCCCATCGATCGGCTGCTTCTGCACCAGCAATCCCGATCGAATCTCAATTTCTCCGCCAACTCCAAACGGATTGATCCTCTGATCGCCCACCGCCTGCACTGCGTGCGGCCGAATCACTTGCCAGTGATAATTCTTCGATCCATGGCTTGCCGCGCTCGCTGTTGCGCCCGAAGCATCGAATCCAACCAAACTCAATTTCCCGCCGCCGCTCAAATCCGCTAAGTCATAAACCGAAGTGAGGGCGGTCGCGTGATCGAGTAGCGTGAATTTCGCGTTCGCATCGCCGAGCCAAATCATCGGCGCGCTGGACTTTCCTCCGCCGACAGAACTCAGAATCAAATCCATGGCACCGTTGTTATCGATGTCGGCGACTTGCAATCGAACTTCGCCGCTGACTGCCTCGCTTCCTCCTTGAATCTGAACCAACGGAGTTACATTCCATCCGTTGTCGTCGTGATACGAAACTGTTGCGATCGTTCCGGTCGATTCAACGGCGAGCAAATCGAGGATTCCGTCGTTGTCGGGGTCGGCGACTCCTAAGGTTTTCACTGTCGGCAAACTGTCAGGCAACTTCACTTCGCGGAATTGGCCTTGGCGCTCATTGTGAAAAATGTGCAGTTTTCCTGCGCCGTCGATGAGTGCTGCGTCGGCGTTTCCGTCGCCATCGAAATCGGCCCAGGCGAACGCGCGCAATCCTGAGGTACCGGTGAACGGCTCGATTTCCTTGAATGTGTCGTCGCCGTTGTTGCGAAGAACTTTTGGCGTGCCATCTTTCGTGCCCAGGACAATGTCGAGATCGCCGTCGGCTTCGATGTCCACGGCCCATGCGCCTGTGTACGCTGCGCTCGTGATGTTCTTCGGCAACTTCGTTGCGTTTGTCACATCCGAGAATTTGTCGGGCGCGTCCTGCCGCATGAAGCGGACGCCGTTCGAGCCTGCCAAAACCAGATCCGTCTTGAAGTCGTAATTGAAATCGACCTGCAAGATCGATTCTGGCAGCAGCGCATCTGAAGCTTTTCCCGGGAACGGAAAGTTCGCGCCCGAAGCGAGTTTGACTTCTTTTCCATTCGCAAAACCAAGAACTGGATTGCCTGCACTTCCAAGCTGAACGGCTCCGATCCAGCTCCATTTGTCGTCGGACTTCGCGCCTGGCGCGCTCGCAGGCTTTACATCGAAGGCGAGTGACGTATCGGCAGGAGCGGGCGAAAAATCTGGCGTTGGCAACTTCAGAAAATGGGTGAACGGTTCGGCTTCTTCTCCGGCGGGCGCTTTCAGGACTGCCAAGCTTTCGCGGAATTCCGCGACGCGCATCAGCGTGTTTCGCAAGAACACTGTTCGCGTCGCTGCCGTTTTCACATTCGGCGAATCCGCAGCCGATTGCAGCGCGGCGAGTTGCGCTTTGACTTCGGGCGGCCAGTTTGCCGAGCGTGCAGTCACTTTCGCCAGTGCGGACTTCACCGTCGTCGCATCGCCGCTCTTGGCTGCGGTTCGTACTAATTCCAGTTGCGCTGCGAGATTGTCCGGCTGCGCTGCCAGAATTTTCCGGATGAGTTGCTCGAATTCAGCGTCGCTGTTCGGTCCTGCTTGCCGCTCCACTTCTTCGGCGAGTTGGTACGCCGCGCGATAATTCTTCGGATTTAACTCGACTGCCTTTCGCCAATCCGCGATCGCGGCCGCTGAATTCCCTCGCCCGCTCTCCAAGTAGCCGAGAATCTGATAAATGCGATCGTTGTCGGGAGCTAGTTTCCGCGCGCGCTCCATCCGCTGCGCCGCGTCGTCGAGCTTGCGTTGCCGCAACGCCAAGACACCCCAGTTCGCCCAACCCGCGGGTTCGCCGCTCGCCATCTGCGTCACAGCCGAAAGATTCGATTCCGCATGAATGTCGTCGCCGACCTGCAAAGCTCCCAATCCGATGTAGAACGCCGAGACGACCTTGGCGTATTCGGCCGAGTCTTTCTTGGGGACGCTTCCGCCGCCGCACGCTGCTAACAGCAACGCGAGCGCGCTCCCTACGCTGAGCCAGACGAAGGGGCTGCCGCCTTTCGGCGCGGCACACATCGAGAGGCGATTCGGTCTGATCGGCAAGAAATTCCCTCAAGGAGCTTCGTAAGACGTTGCTATGTCGAGACTTCGCTCTCAATAGTGCTTTTATACTAGCCAACTCACGGTGACCATGTTTCTTATCCCAGCCGCAGGGCGTGGCTCGACTTTTTCCCACATGATCTAAAACCGCTATTGCTCCCATAGCGTGCGCTACGACAGAATCCCTAAACGCTTCAAATTCAACCTCTGAGGAAAAAAAGACATGTCCGACGCAAGCGTTGCAAATCAGAAGAAGATCCTCGCCAATCAGGCGACGATTATTGCCAATCAAAAGGCGATCAAGGCCAATCAGGATACGATCAAGAAGAATCAAGCGACGATTCTGAAGAACCAGTCGACGCTGAACACGATTGTCGCGAACCAGAAGAAGATCTTGTCGAAGTTGGGATAACGCTCGCTGCTTCGCGATCGGAATTTGGGGGGAGGGGTGAACGTCGGGATAGTGGCGACGGCCCTCCCCCCTGGTGTTTTCGCGCAAGGATGTGATTCTAAGGGAGTTATGCCTGCAAAGAGTGCAAGAGTGTGATTCTAAAGGGTTTGCGGGATTGGAAGCGACTTTCACACAAGATGGTAGCACAGATTAGTTGATTTGTCAATAGTAATGTGTCAGTTATTCGAATGGAGTGACGCGGAATTCGAATCGAGAGCGAACAGATGGTTCATGGCGGTTGATGGGAAAACCCGCACCCTTGGAAAACGCAAGGGTGCGGCACCCAACTGCCGTCTTGCTGCGATGAATTGGAAGAAACTCAGGGGTTGGAGACTTTTACGCCGGTGGCGCCGAGGACTTTGCCTTCGTTGGACTCCTGGATGAAGGCGATGATGCGAAGGTTTTTGGGGTCGATGTCGGGCTTCAATTTAACGGCTACGTCCTGCGAAAACGGCTTTCCTTTGTCGAGCTTGCCGACTTTTCTTAGTTCTTCAACCACGGCTACGTGTTGAAGCTGCTTGCCGGAATTTTCTCCCGCAGACACCTGGGATGCAGCGTGATCGAGTGCGACGGCGATCCAGACGGCGCCGCCGTGTTTTTCCGGGGCGTCGGCTTCGATTTTAACTCTGAGCTGGGACGGAGCGTCGATCTTAGCTGAGGTGATACGCACGGGAATCTTCGCCACTTTGAGTTCTTTGGCAAAGGTTTGTTCGATGTCGGCGCTACTTCCCTTCAGTTCGATATAGCCGTCCACGACCATCTGTGGCGTGTACGCGGTTTGCAGATTCATCGCGTGGACGTAGCCGTTCTGGCGTTCGGTGAACTGCGCGGAGGAGTATTTATCTTTCCACCCGTCATGGTCCCAGTAGTCGACGTGTTCGCTCAGGACGATGAGTTGGGCGCCTGCGACGGGTTGGGTTTCGTCGATGTGGCGGACGAATTCGTCGACGGGAGGGCAACTGGAGCAACCCTCGGAGGTGAAGAGTTCGATGAGGATGGGGACGGGGGGTTGATCGGGAGGGGGCGCGGGTTGGTTGGCGGCGAGGGATGGGGAAAGGGACAAGGGGGCGATCGACATAGATGCCACCAGGAGGATTGTGCGTAGGCGCGCCGTCGGGGAGGTCTTGGAACGTTCGAATTGGTTTGTTTCCATTGTGGGTCCACCCGGTGAATTCATTTTAAGCCTGTTTGGTTAGACGGTCGAAATCGATTGTTGAATCGAATGGGTCGGCGGCTTGATTTTTGCCGGTGTTGCATCTAACGCCGCGATGTGGGAAGCGATCGCGGGTACTGGTGGCGCCCATCGAGATTGCATGAGGGATCGAGCTTGTGATGGACTATTGCTTAGATTGCTCCCTTTAAAAGGGGTGTCCCGCTCGCGCTGGTGAGGCGCGAGCGGGTCGACCTGCGTATTCGCCGTGGGGGGCTTAGAAGTAAATCTTTCCTCCAAGCTGGAAGACACGCGGGTCGAAGGCCGAAGTAACTTGTCCAAAGTTGGAGGAACCCAGGCCGTTGCTGACCTGATTGAATTCGGTATGGTTCCAAGTGTTGAAGGATTCGACGCGGAGCTCGAAGCGGCTGCCGCGGGTCTCGCTGAGCACAAAGCTCTTGAAGAGCGAGAGGTTCCAGTTGTCGCGACCCGGGCCGCGCAACGAGTTGTGTGCAGCATCGCCCCACGCGCCCATTGCTGGGTCGGCGAAGGACGACCTGCTGAACCACTCGTCGGCTGTGTGCGGGTAGCTGACAGAAGCAACTTGATCCGGACGGTTGGTCGCGTTGGGCAAGCCGTTGCTGCTTTGTCCGCCGGTGAGCTGCGGATTGATCGGCAAGCCGGATGTGACCGTCACGATGCCAGAGACTTCCCAGCCACCGAGCACACCGCGAACGAGGCGGTTTTCGTTGTGGCGGAGGAACGGGATGTCATAGATGAAGTTGACCGAAGCGTTGTGGGTACGATCGTAGCCGCCGGGACCGACATCGTAGAGCCAGCCCGCGTAGGGATTCGACACGTTCTGGAGGTCGGATCCCCCACCGGTTCCGCCGGTGCTGACAGCGTCGATCGTGCGCGACAGCGTGTAGAAGGCGCGCAAGGTCAGGTCTTTTCCAACCTGCGAGCTCAAGTCAACCTGCAAACTGTTGTAGTGCGAGTTCGCTTCGTTGGTTGAGAGGTCGATGGAGTGGAATCCGGGGTACGGCAAGCCCGGCGCCGTGTTGTAATTCGCGCCACCGATGAGAGCACCGAGGTAGCTCTCGTCCGGCAGGTTGGTTTCACGATAGTCGTTCTGGAAGCGGTTCGTGTTGCCAACGTAAGCGACGCTGAGAACGGATCGCGAGCTGAGCTGACGCTGGATGCCGATGCTCCACTGATAGCTCGCGGGCTGCTTGTATTCGCCGATCGCCAAGCCGGTAATGCTGGCTGGGTTAATCGGAAGAGCCGCGGCTGTGCCCGACGTGAGCGCCAGGTGCGGATTCACGAGCTCAACTGGAACTGGGGTATTCAGCTGGAAGCTGAACGGGATGTTCGGACCGGCGTTGTACATGTCGTTGCCCTGGATGCGTTCGTACATGATGCCGAAGCCGCCACGGACGACCATTTTTCCTGAACCGGTGAGGTCATAGGCGAAGCCGAGCCGCGGACCGAAGTTTGCCCAGTGATTGTTCACGAGGCCCTTCGGTACGCCGTTCTGTTCGGGGATGCCGATGCCGTTCAGGTACAGAGGAACGCCGGCGAGAATTGCGTTCGGGCTTGTGCCCAAACCGGGGCTGATGCCTGTGCAACCAGGATCGGCTGCGCTGGCGCAAATCGTGCCGTTGGTGTTAAAGGTCGCCGCGTTGGCTGGATTGTAGAGCGACGGATAGAAGTTGCCCATCCGGTCGTTCGCTTCGTAGGTGTGTGGTACGCCATCCCAACGGACGCCGAGATTGAGTGTCAGCTTGCGGTTTACGCGCCAGTTGTCCTGGACGTACGAGGCATACGAGACGTTGTTCCACTGTCCCGAGTCCTGAACCGCGAGTTCCTGGTAGCTCTTGGCGTCGCCAAGCAGGAAGTCCGCGAAGTCATTTCCGGTGAACGTACCGTCAAAGTTGAATCCACCTTGGGTCTGGCCGAACAGATCCTGCGTCTTTTTATAGAGCGCCCAGCTAAAACCGAACTTCAACTGGTGTGCGCCTTTGGTCCAGGACAGGTCGTCGCGGAGTTGGTAATCGTCAGCCTTGTTGTGCCACGGCCAGCTCGAGATTTCGAACTGAGTGCCGGTTGAGCCCTTCAGGTCGATGTTCGGGATACGGTCCAGATTATTCGGACCGGAGAAGAACCGAGTGTTCGTTGCATCGTAGCCCGTTGGAAGCGCCAGGCCGCTGAGGCCGGCGCCCGCGAACGGGACGATGTTGATGCGATTGCCGTTGTAGTTGAAGGCGATTTCGTTTAGCAGGTTCGGGTTGATCGCATACGTCGCATGTACGACCGCGCTGTACGACGGGTTGCCAAACGTATCGCCAACCGTCGGTACGTTCGCGCCGCTCCACTGGCTGATCGGATAGCCTTGCGAAACCTGCTCGGCAATGAAGTGACCGAAGACCGAGAACTTGCTGGTGAAGTTGTGATCGATACGGACGATCTCTTCCTTCAGGTTCGTCGGAGCGGTCGCCGCGCCGGTGAACTGATCGTTGGCACCGGTTGGGGCGGGAAAGATGCCGGCATTGAGCAGCGCCGTTGCGTTCTGACTGATCATGCAGCTCGGAATCACGTTGCCCGGGAAGTTTCCGCCCTGAACGACGCCTGCGGGGGCCACGCCGCCGGGGCAGTTCTGGAAAAGAACTGTCGGGGCAACCTGGGCCGCTGTCGGGACCTTGATCGCCGTTGTGTCGCCGCTAAAGTTACCGCCGTAGGTTGCCGGATCGGGAACCGTTTGACTGTTCGTCACGCTGCCCTGAATCAGGCGGCGCCATTCCATGTTGTAAAAGAAGAAGGTCTTCTTGCGGTCGCGGTTGTAGAACTTGCCGAGCGTGACCGGGCCGCCGACGTTGAAGCCGAAGACGTTGAGACGAAGTTCAGCAACGGGCTGAGGCGCCGGGTTGAAGAAGTTGCGGGCGTCAAACGCATCGTTACGGTTAAACTCCCACGCAGATGCATGCAGCGTGCTCGAGCCCGACTTGAGAACCATCGTCATCGTGCCCGCGGAAGACAACCCGTAATCTGCGCTGTAGTTGGACGTGAGAGCGCGGAACTCGGCGATTGCATCGCTGGACGGAGCAATGCTCATACCGCCCGCGCCCCCACGATCGTCGTCTTCGCCACCGTCGAGAAGATAGATGTTGTGATTCTGGCGCAAGCCGTTGAATTCCACGCTATTGTCGCCGCCGACCGGAGTGTTGACGACACCAGAGGACATGCCGCCAGCCCCGATTGAACTAGAAGCGCCGGGCGTGAGAGCAGCGAGTTGATACATGCTGCGACCGGCGACGGCAATTTGGGAGATTTGCTGGCCGGTGATGACGTTGCTCTGTTCGCCGGAATCGGCTTGCACACGGACGGCGTTGGCTTCGACGGTGACGGTTTCCTGCGCGCCACCGAGTTGCATCTGGAAGTCGATACGAGCACGATCACCGACCTGAAGGACGAGACCTTTTTGTTCGGCGATCTTGAAGCCGGAGGCTTCGGCCTTTGCGTCGTAGTGACCGATTTTGAGTTCGGGAACCGCGTACTGGCCAGAGTCGCCGGTTACGGCGGTGTGAACCAGGCCGGTTTCGAGGTTGGTAAGGGTGATTTTTACGTTAGGAACGGCGGCGCCGGAGGGATCGGTGACGGTTCCGACGATGGTGGCGTCCTGTGCCATCACAGACGATGAGAGGCAGAGAAACGCGAGAGCGAGAACTACAAGGTAAAGCGAACGGATGTGTTTGAGAGCATCGAGGCCCTTGACCACCCGCAAAGATAAAGCCATTCTTTTCCTCCACACCCCGACAAAAGTTGAAGTGCTAACCACCCGATGCCGGCCTTTTTCGTGGGACCGGCGGATTAAGTTCAAGGTAGGACTGGAAGTGGTCTGTGGCAATATCCACTTGATTGAAATCCGATATAACCACTAAAATATCGTTCATGCCTCAAGTACAGAATGTTTCGAACGGGCTGGCGCCCGTGCTTGCGATCGATAGAAAAGAAGCCAAACCACTGCACAAACAGATCTATGACGGGTATCGTTCGGCGATTGCGGTGCGAAGTTTGCGCGCGGGGCAGCAGATACCGTCCACGCGCGACTTGTCGCGTGAGCTGAAGATTTCGCGGATTCCGGTGCTGACTGCGTACGCGCAACTGCTGGCGGAGGGATATTTCGAGACGCGTGTGGGGGCGGGGACGTTTGTGTGCAGTTCCCTGCCCGATCAACCTGTGCATCGAGAAACGAATGGCGGAGGGCGCAGCCGAGCGGCGGTGGCGCAGTCGGGACCGCGACGGATTTCGAAACGCTCGCAGCTGATGCCGAAGCATGAGATCGAGCCGTGGCTGCGCGGGATTGGCGCGTTCGGGTTGAGCCAACCTGCGTATGATGAGTTCCCGACGCAAATATGGTCGTCGCTGGTGACGCGGCACAGCCGGGTCAAGGGGCCGACGGCGCTGCACTATGGCGGGCCGATGGGATTTGAGCCGCTGCGCGAAGCGATCTGCGTTTATTTGCGGACGGCCCGTGCGGTGAAGTGCGATCCCTCGCAGGTGATGATTGTGTCGGGGTCACAGCAGGCGCTGGAGATTTCGTCGCGCGTGGTGTTGGATCGCGGAGATGCGGCGTGGATTGAGGAGCCGGGATATTGGCTGACGCGCAGCGTGTTGAAGGGCGCGGGAGCGAAGATGGTGCCGGTGCCGGTGGATGAGGAGGGATTGAATGTTGCCGCGGGGATGAAGATGCGGCGGAAGGCGCGGGCGGCGTTTGTGACGCCGTCGCACCAGTATCCGCTGGGAGTGACGATGAGCGCGTCGCGGCGCATGCATTTGCTGGATTGGGCGCAGCGGGCGGGCGCTTGGGTGATCGAGGATGATTACGACAGCGAGTATCGGTTCGAGAATATGCCGATCGCTTCGCTGCAAGGGTTAGATAGCCATTCGCGTGTCATATATATAGGTACGTTCAGCAAGACGCTGTTCCCTGCGTTGCGGCTGGGGTATCTGGTGGTGCCGAAAGATTTGGTGGAGCGATTTGTGGCGGTGCGGCATGCGCTGGATTTGACACCGCCGTATTTGCAGCAGGCGGTGCTGAACGATTTCATGCGCGAGGGGCATTTCGCGCGGCACATCCGGAAGATGAGGGCGCTGTATCACGAGCGGAGGACGGCGCTGGTGGAGAGTCTGGAGAAGGAGTTTGGCGGAGAGTTGGAGATTTGGGGCGCGCAGGCGGGGATGCACTTAGTGGCAGAGTTGCCGGAGGACCGGGAGTGGAATGACGTGGAGCTTGCAACGGCAGCGGCGGCGAAGAGGTTGTGGTTGTGGCCGTTGTCGCCGGCGTATATCGGGGAGAAGAAGAGGCAGGGATTTATTTTGGGGTTTGGGAACGTGGAGGCGGGGGCGATTCATTCGGCGGTGAAGGTGCTGAGGAGCGTGGTCAAGGGAACGAAGTAAAGAAGCAATGAAGTAGAAAAAGTAACGATAGAGGCGAAGAGAGTTTGGGGCGAAGGGTGACGCCGATAGGCGGCGGGCTTCGCGTGGTGGCGATGGGATTGGCGAAGGGGCGCGGCGGATGCCGCGCCCCTTTCGTTTTTCGGGGCAGGATTTGGAGTATGATGCGCGCGATTTTGGTGTACGAGATTCAGCATCACCGGCGAAGGCCGACGATGCTGATGTGTGGATGATCAACGATCCGCGAGTGGAGATGATAACGATGAGGCGAGTGCGAGTAGCGATTGTGGCGATTGTGGCCGTTGGCGCGGCGATGCTGATGGGCGGCCCGCGGGTTTCGGCGCAGAAGAATGCGACGGCGAAAGGCGCGGGCGGCGGAGCTTCGGGGGCAGAGGGGCGCGCGGCTACGATCGATATGAATGTGGTGAAACCGGAGACGGAGGGATTTTCGTCGGAGCGGCTCGAGAATCTTCACGCGCTGATGCAAGGAACCGTTGACCGGAAGGAACTTCCGGGCGCGGTGACGATTTTGGCGCGGCACGGGAAGATCGTCGATTACCGCGTGTATGGGTTTAAGGATTTGGAGAGCGGCGCGAAGCTGGAGAAGGATTCGATCTTTCGGGATTTTTCGATGACGAAACCGGTGACGGCGGTCGCGATGATGATTTTGTATGAGCAGGGCAAGTGGCTGCCGATGGATCCGATTTCGAAATACATTCCGGAGTTCAAGGACCTGAAAGTTTTTAAGGATGTGGATGCGGCTGGAAACATGGTCGTGGAAGCGCCGAAACATCCGCCGACGATGGGCGAATTGATGACGCACACGGCGGGATTTACGTATGGATTTTTCGGGGATTCGCCGGTCGATAAGGAATATGCGAAACAGAATGTGATGAATTCGAAGTCGCTGCAGGAATTTATCGACAAGCTGGCGAAGATTCCGCTGATGTATCAGCCGGGGACGAAGTGGTCGTACAGCGCATCGATGGATGTGCAGGGATACATCATCGAGAAATTGTCGGGGCAGAGTTTGCCGGATTTTTATGCGGAGCACATTTTCAAGCCGCTGGGGATGAAGGATGCGGGATTTTTTGTTCCGGCGTTGAAGCGGGAACGATTTGTGACGTTGTATCAGGCGGCGGCGGGCGAACCGTTGAAGCCGATGAATCCGCGGTTTAACTATGAATCGCAGCCGGTGATGCCGTCGGGTGGAGGAGGAATGGTGTCGACGGCGGAGGACTATTACCGATTTGCGTCGATGCTGGCGAATGGGGGCGAGTTGAATGGAGTGCGGATTATTTCGTCGGAGTCGGTCAAGCTGATGAGTTCGAATCATCTGGCGCCGAATTTGCTGACGGGCGAATTCGGGATCGGGATGCACACGATGAGGGCAGGATTTGGATATGGATATAACTGCGCGGTGATTTTTGATCCGCCGATGGCGGGGTTCGCGGACGGAAAGGGCGAGTACTTTTGGGATGGTGCGGCAGGGACATGGTTCTGGGTCGATCCGACGAACGATGTGGTGTTTGTGGGGATGATTCAGAGGATGCTCGGGCCGGCGAGTCCGAATGTGGAGTATGGAAGCAGGTCGACGATTTATGGGGCGTTGGTGGAGCCGAAGAAGTGAGTGGCGGAAGTTAAAGTAAAAGCTAAAGATAAACTTTAAATGGCGCGCTGATGGGTTCGCGCCATTTTTGTTTTTCCGAGCGCGAAATCAGGCTTGAGGAACTTAGGTGATGTGATTTTGCGATTGAGATTTCGAACTAGCGATAGCGGCGAATGACCAGATTGTGGCGGTCGGAGCGATAGAGGCCGAGTACGTAGAGGATGACGATGCCTTTGGTCGAGTAAATGACCTGGCGGATGCGGAGGAGCGGTTCGCGCTTAGGGACGCTGAGGAGCTCGGCGGTGCGCTGGTCAGCGACGGTGGCGTCGACTTCTTCGTCGGAGTAGCCGAGTTCAACGCCGTATTCGCGCTCGAGCGTCGAGAAGAGCGACGTATTTTGGAGCGGCGAATTGAGCAAGCCGGAGAATTGAGCTGCGGAGAGGTAGCAGGTTTCGAGAGCGAAGGGCTCGCCAGCGGCGGAGCGAAGGCGCTCGAGCTTGAGGACGCGGCTCTTGGGAGAGAGCGAGAGGCGAGCGGTGGCTTCTTCTTCGTTATCGATCACTTTGGCGAAGAGGATTTTTGAGACGGGCGTGAGGCGTCGGCTCCCCATTTGCTCGGTGTAGGACATCAACTTATTAAAGTGAATCTTTGGGGCGGAGACGAAGGTGCCGACGCCACGACGGCGTTCGACGACGCCTTCACGTTCAAGAGACGCCAGCGCGTGACGCGCGGTCATTAGACTGACATCGTGGAGGCGGGCGAGTTCCCTTTCGGATGCGACGACGTCGCCGGGTTTGAGTTCGCCCGCTTCGATGACGCTGCGGATCGCACCCTGAATGCGGCGATACGCGGGAATGCCGTTATTGCGTTTGGTGAGCATTTCAAAATCCTCGACTGAACCATTGGGCCACAGACGACCGAGTCACACACCATGGGCAAATGCGGCACCAGTAAAGACGAAACTACCGCGAAATGGTCTGGTGGATGGGCCGACCATCGTCGCGAAGCTAAGGATTTTCATATACGGCGAAAATCCTGAACGCCTGAACCATGCGCACTGATGTTTCGTGAAACGTCCGGTGTACGTTGCCAAGGGCAAGTCCCTGCAAGAAACGGAGCACCCCGCCCCAAACAGAGACAGTGATATAGAGCACTTATAATCCACCGCCCTAGAGCAGTGCAAGGCGGATTTAGTGAATTTATCGTTTTTTTCTTGACCGAAGGGCCAGTTCCGCTATATAGCTACTACATCCGGGGTACGTGTAGTTGCTTTGGGGTAAGGCAGTTCTCTTGAAAATCTGGAATGCAAAAAGATCGGTTGCGGGGTGGACGGGCAGCAACCTCTTCCGAGGGAGCAACTCAATATGAATAGTGTACGTGCAGTGTGTTTTGCAGTGGCGGCGTGTTTGCTTGCGCTGGTCTGCGGAACGGGAGTGCGGGCACAAGAAGTGACCGCGACCGTGACGGGAACAGTGACAGACTCGACCGGAGCAGCAGTTGTAGGCGCGAACGTGTCGGTGAAGTCGGTGGAGCGCGGTGTGGTCTACAGCGCGGTAACCAACGACGTCGGCTTGTATCGCGTGAGCAACCTGCTGGTCGGCAATTACGAAGTGAAAATAGAAAAGTCGGGTTTCGCGTCAGTTGCATATCCTGCGTTCACGTTGTCGTTGAACCAGGTGGCGCGAATCGACGTGACGATGAAGGTAGGCCAGGTCAGCGAAATCGTGGAGGTCACCGGCGCGGCCCCCGTGCTGAAGACCGAAAATACGCAGGTCGATACAATTATCGACTCGGCGACCAACGATGCACTGCCTCTGGCGACTCGAAACTACGTGGAATTGACGTTGTTGGCGCCAGGTTCCGTGCACCCGGACCCGAGCGGCTTTAACAACGGCGACAACGTGGCGAACGGCGCCCGCCCGTTCATCAACGGAAATCGCGAACAGGCCAACAACTTCTTGCTGGATGGCATGGACAACAACGAGGTGTCGGATAACCTCCTTGGTTACACGCCGTCACCGGACGCAATTCAGGAATTCAACCTCATCACGAACAACGCCTCCGCCGAATTCGGCAACTACATGGGCGGCGTCGTGAGCGTGACGCTGAAGTCGGGTTCGAACTCTTTCCACGGCGACGTGTGGGAGTTCTTCCGTAACGACAAGCTGAACGCGAACCAGTGGGAAAACAAGATCAACCCGAGCTCGCCCGCCATTCCGCGCGCTCCGCTTCGCTGGAACATGTACGGTGGAACGCTCGGCGGACCAGTGATCAAGGACAAGCTGTTCTTCTTCGTGGATTATCAAGGACAGCGTTTCGATCACCCGCCAGCCGGAAGCTTCATCACCGTATTCACGCCGGCCGAACAAGCAGGAGACTTCAGCGCACTGTTGAACCAGACTCCTGGGATTCAACTCTACAACCCGTGCGCGGGAACGACCGGCCAGAACGGGACGCCTTGCGTTGCGGCAACAACCCGCACGCCATTCGCGAATAACATCATCCCGGCCAGCATGATCAGCCCGGTTGCGGCGGCGCTGTTTGCTTCCCCGCTCTATCCGAAGACGATCAACGGCAACCTGACGAACAACGCGCTGCAGGAGATTTCGAATCAGTACAACTCCGATCAGGGCGACGTTAAGATCGACTACGATATCAACAGCAAGAACCGTCTTTCAGGTCGGTTCACTCGGGCGTTCCAAAACGATCCCGAAACGAACTCCCAGCCGTTGCTTGCGAACGGACTGGCAACAGCGCCGATCTGGAGCACAGTCGGCGACTGGACGCATACATTCACGAACGTGGTCAACGACGCGCGCTTCGGCTGGAACCACGTCATCCTAAATACCGGTTCGACCTGGGATCCGTCGGTCGGCACCTTCGGCGAGTCCATCGGTATCGCGAACTCGAATCCAGGCGGCGTGGCTGGTCTTCTCGGTATCGGCCTGAACGGCGGCAACGCAGAAGGACCCGGCAGCGGAACCTACACCAACCTCGGAAACAGCCTCGTGACGCAGAGCTTCAACAGCACTGTGTACCAGGGCGACGACACCGTGAGCTGGACGCGTGGGCGCCATAACTTCAAGTTCGGCGGCCTTCTCCAATACGATTCGATCAAGGTGTTCTACTCGGGCAACAGCGGTGAGCTCGGTAACATCGTGTTCGGTCCGGATTACACGTCCTCGGCAGCGGTGAACGCGGCAACGAATACTGGAAGCGGCGGCGCGGACTTCTTCCTCGGCTTACCGACAGCGTTTGGTCGCGGCCTGAGCAGCGGTTCGTGGACACAGACGACGAACGTGTTCGGCGCATTTGGCCAAGACACGTGGCGCGTTTCGGACCACCTCACACTGACGCTGGGATTGCGCTATGAATTCCACACGCCGTGGGTCGAGACCAACAACCAACAGGACAACTATGACATTCAGACCGGCCAGATCGTCTATGCCGGCGTGAATGGAGCCAGCCGTTCGCTGTATAACGGGACCTACGGCGCGAAGGATTTGCAGCCGCGTATCGGTTTCGCGTATACACCGGGATTTGGTGGCGGCCACACGGTTATCCGTGGAGCCTTCACGATCTCGGAGTACCTGGAAGGGACGGGCACGAACCTCCGTTTGCCAATCAACGCACCGTTTAACGGCGGCGCGACAGCAGGCGGCGAGTTCCAGACCGTTTACCAGAACCAGGCACTGCCGAGCACGACCGCTTCCGATGGTTTGATCGTGCCTCCAGCGACGGGACTCTCTTGCCCCAACTACTCGTGCTTCGCGAACTCGATCTTCCGTTTGTGGGATCAGAACGTGCAGCCGGCGATTGACGATCAGGCAAACTTGACCGTCCAACATCAATTCCACAACGAGACGACATTGCAGGTCGGCTACGTGGGTCAGGTGGCGTATCACCTCATGGTGCCGTTCAGCTACGGCCAACTTGAAGTGGCGCCGGCAGGCTCCTGCGCCAAGGCTCCCTGCACTTCGCCGAGCCCCTTCTTCGCTGAGAATCCGGCGTTGGGCACAATCATCGGCAACACCAACGTGTCGGGTACTCAATCGAACGGCCGCATGATGTACAACGCACTACAGGCCGTTTTGAAGAAGAACATGGGTCATGGCCTGGAATACCAGGTGTCGTACACCTACGCGAAGTGCATGTCGAACAACACCGGTTACTACGGAACGTGGTCGACGGCGCGCTCCTCGAATACGGCGTCGCCCTACTGGCAGAACGTGTATGACCCGCAAGCGGAATGGGCGCCGTGCTACTACGACGAAACCCATAACCTCACCGCATACGCGGTCTATGACCTGCCGATCGGCAAAGGCCGGACGTACTTCAACAACATGGGCAAAGCGCTCGACGCAGTGGTCGGTGGCTGGCAGGTTAGCCCGATCATGACATTGCACGGCGGCTTTCCTCAGGCACTTTACACTGGTGCCACCGACCCGACAGGAACCGGCTCGCGCGGTCTGCGACCGGATTGCAATGGTACCAACACTGTCTTCGGGCGCCAGAACGCCACAGCCGCTCAAGGTGGCGGATTCGTCTGGTTCGATCCGAGCAACTATACCGACCCCACCACAACCTTCGGAACGTGCGCGCCGCAGTTGGGCGGGTTGCGCGGACCGGGCTTCTACAACTGGGACATCAGCGTGCATAAGGACTTCCACATCTCGGAACGCTTCAAGGTGGAGTTCCGTTCGGACTTCCTGAATGCATTCAACCGCGTGAACCTGGCAGCGCCGAATACGACCGTGCAGCAAGACAACACGGGCGTGATCAATGCATCGCAGCCAGCGCGCAATATCCAGTTCGCTTTGAAGCTCTACTACTAACTGAAACCACGTACAATGAGGCAGGCGCTCAAACGCCTGCCTCATTTTTTATTTGCATCCAGTCGTTTGCCCGCGCAGAGAATCGAATTGTTGGATATCAGCTAACGTGCAGAACTTTCGAATGATTAGAGTTCGTTTGGCGATGGGCTGCTTGGCGTGTTCCTTTGGCATTTTCACCGCTTCCCTGCCGGCGCAACAGTCACCGGCGCGGCCACCCTCGACTCCGCCGGCTTCGGGCGGGTCCGCGATGACCGCCGAGAAGGCCATCGCGTTGGCGGAGCAAGGACGGTGCAAAGAGGCTTTGCCGACCTTAAGACGCGTCGTCGCGAGCGCTGGCCCTCTGGATAGCCGCAGAACCGCAGGAATCGCAGGGTTGCGCTGCTCGATGACCATCGACAACCTGGACTCAACGCTGGACTTCGCGAAGCTACTGGAACATCAATTCCCGAATGACCCCGAGATCCTATTTGTGCTCGTACACACGTATTCCGATCTTTCATCTCGGACAGCGCAGGAACTTGGCCGGAATGCGCCGAATTCGATCCCTGCGCACAAATTGAACGCCGAGGCGTTGGAGATGCAGGGCAAGTGGGATGAGGCTCAGCGGGAATACGAAGACATTCTGAAGCAGAACCCGAACGAGCCGAGCATTCATTATTTGATGGGCCGTCTGCTTCTATCGAAGCCACAGGGCGATGCAACGGCCATCCAGCAGGCCAAAGAGCAATTCCAGAAGGAACTGCAGATCGACCCGAAGAATGCCGGCGCAGAGTACATCCTGGGTGAAGTGGCGCGCCAGGCCGGACAATGCGAGGAAGCGGTGCCCTACTTTACGCGCGCCGCGAACCTGGACCCGACGTTTGGAGATGCGTTTATGGGCTGGGGATTCTGCCTCGTAACCCTCAAGAAGTACCCAGACGCGATTGCGCCGTTGCAAATAGCTGTGCGGCTTGAAGAAGGCAATCCCTCAGCACACTACAACCTGGCCGTCGCCTACAGCCGCACCGGCAAGCGCGAAGAGGCTGAAAAAGAGTTTGCGATTCACCGTAAGCTGACTGCGGACCGTCCGGCGGACGGAGGGAGCGCGCAGTAGTTCCGACGCAACGACTTTGAGCCGACGCAAATTTTCCCCCGACAGATTGCTGAGCCGGCGCGAGATGATCGCCAGGCTAGGAGCAACTTCGGCGTTTTCTGTATTGGCGGGCTTTTCTCCGACGACATGCCTGTGTCGCGGAATGATGAGTTCGGCGGTTGGCCCTCCGCAATATCCCTTCGAGATCGTTCCCGGGTCCGCCAGCGGCATCTCGTGGACGCATTCGAATGCAAGATCCCCTGAGAAATACCTGCCTGAAACGACCGGCGCCGGCTGCGCATTTTTTGATTACGACAACGACGGATGGATGGACATCTATCTGGTCAACAGCGGCAAATGCGATTTCTTCGACCCCAACCCGCCGCTGCGAAACGCGCTGTACAAAAACAATCGCGACGGTACGTTTACGGATGTGACCGAAAAGGCGGGCGTTGGCGCGGGAGGATTTGGCCAAGGAGTCGCAATCGGTGACTACGATCGAGACGGGTTTCAGGATTTGTACGTCACGCAATATGGCCAAAGCATCCTGTATCACAACAATGGCAACGGAACGTTTACCGATGTGACGGAGAAGGCCGGAGTAGATGTGCGGGGTTGGGCGTCGAGCGCAGTGTGGTTCGACTACGACAATGATGGGCTGCTCGATCTGTTCGTCGGCCGATTTGTTGACTTCAGCAAGGAGAAGAATAAGCCTTGCGGCGTCCATGAAGATGGCCAACATCACTACTGCATCCCGCAGATCTATCAGCCGATGCCGAGCTGGCTATTTCACAACAACGGCGACGGGACGTTTACGGATGTTTCGAAGGAGTCGGGTATTGCAGCGCACCTCGGCAAGGTTTGGGGTGTGGTCGCGACCGACATTAACAACGACGGCCGCATGGATTTGTTTGTGACCAACGACACTGTGGCCAATTTTCTATTCGTCAACCAAGGCGGTGGGAAATTCTCCGAGGACGGGACAGTTGCTGGGGTCGCTTTCGGGGCAACCGGAAAGCCGCGGTCAGGAATGGGGGTCGATTCGGCGGACTTCAATCAGGATGGTTGGCAGGATCTGTTCGTGGCCAACATTGATCGCGAGAATTTTGCAATCTATCAGAATGGGAAAGACGGCTCGTTCGACGATCTTGCGGTTCCCACGGGAATTGCCAAAGCCACGAAGATGATGAGCGGTTGGGGGCTGAAGTTCTTCGATTATGACAACGACGGCGATGTGGATTTGTTTTTGTCGAATGGAAATCCGGACGACCTGGTTACCTCACTCCATAACGAAATCAGCTACGAGGAGCCGCTGATCTTGTTTCACCGAAACGGCAGGGCTTGGGAAGACGTCAGCTCGAAGAGCGGACCTGTGTTTTCGATGCCGATGTCGGCGCGCGGACTCGCGCTCGGGGATTTCGATAACGATGGCGCGGTGGATGTGCTGATTTCGGTGAATGGCGGAGCGCCCGTGCTGCTGCGGAACCTGGCGGGAAAGCAGAATCACTGGCTGGGGATCCGGCTGATCGGAAAGAAGGCGAACATCGACGCGATCGGGGCGGAGATCAAGTATAAAGCTGGGGATTTGGTGAGGTCGCGATTCAAGGTTGGCGGCGGGAGCTATTTGTCGTATCACGATCCGCGGGTTGTTTTGGGGCTGGGCAAGCACGAGGCGATCGATTGGGTGGAGAGTGAAATGGCCGCAGCCGGGCAGGCGGGACGCAGAGATTCACGGGGCTGCCGGTGGATCGGTACATTACGATCACGGAGGGCGAGGCGAAATGGCGGTGAGGGACTGATATGCGAACCGGGCTTTGGAAATGGTGGAGCGGCGTTTGCGCGTTGGTCGTTGCGGTTAGCTTTTGCGCGTTGAGCGCAAGGAGCGGTGTCGGGGCCAGCGACGTAAGCGCGAGTGCGACGACGCCAACGCCGGCGGACTCGAAACATTTTCGGGTGATCGCAATCGCCGAGCACGGAGGCATTCACAAACCGTTCGTAGATGCTGCGAAGATTTGGCTGGATAAGCTGGCGAAGGAGAAAGACTTCAGCGTCGATTACATTGAAGACACGTCGAAGATCGACGATGAGTTTTTGGCGAAGTACAAATTATTCATTCAATTGAATTATCCGCCGTATGGGTGGACGGACACGGCGGCAGCGTCGTTCGTGAAATACATCGAGCAAGGCAAGGGTGGGTGGATCGGATTTCACCATGCGACGTTGCTGGGTGAGTTCGACGGATTTCAGATGTGGCCGTGGTTTCACAATTTCATGGGCGGGATTCGATTTAAGGATTACATCGCGACATTTGTGACGGGGACGGTGACGGTTGAGGCTCCCGATCATCCGGTGATGCGCGGGGTGCCGTCGCCGTTCGTGATCAAGGATGAGGAGTGGTACACGTACGACAAATCGCCGCGGCCGAATGTGCATGTGCTGGCGAGCGTGGATGAGAAAACATATACGCCGGACACGGATAAGAAGATGGGCGACCATCCGGTGATTTGGTCGAACGAGCATTTGAAGGCGCGGAACGTTTACATCTTTATGGGGCATCGGCCGGAGCATTTTGGGAATCCGGCGTATACGAAGATTTTCACGAATGCGATTTTCTGGGCGGCGGGTGAGGAGCCTCGGTGAGGCGGCGATCGCTCATTGCGGGGATCGCTGCGGCTTCCCTGCTGATGATTGGCGGGGTGAGCGTCTGCAATTCGCAGCAAAGTGCGCCAGCTGCGGCGGCTTCGCCTTTGCTTGCGCCTGCGCCGATGAAGCGGCTGCTGTTTTTGGGCGAGGAGAAGGGCTACCGGCACGAAGCTGTGTCGCATGCAGCGGCTACGATCGAACGGCTTGGGGCGCGAGAGCGGGATTTGGACGACCACGATTCGAACCGATACGGAAGTGTTGACGAAGAAGAAGCTCGAGTACAACGCGAAGACGCTGAACGACTTCGATGCGGTGATGTTTTATACCGGCGGCGACCTGGAGATGAATGACGAGCAGAAGGCGTCGCTGCTGTCGTTTGTGCACGATGAGGGCAAAGGATTTATCGGCGTGCATAGCGCGACGATCACGTTCACGTCGTGGCCGGAATATGGCGAGATGATCGGCGGATATTTTGATGAGCATCCTTGGGTGACGTTCGATGCGCCGATCATTGTGGAAGATCCGAGCTTTCCGGGGATGGCGCAATGGGGCAAGTCGTTTGTATTGAAGGACGAGATCTATCAGATGAAGGATTATTCGCGCGACAAAGTGCGCGTGCTGATGCGGCTCGACGCGAGCAAGCTCGATCTGAAGAATCCGCGCGTGCATCGCACGGACCGGGATTTTGCGGTGACGTGGGCGAAGATGTACGGCAAGGGGCGGGTGTATTACACGACGCTCGGGCACGTCGAGCAGAATTGGGACGATCCGCGATTTCAGAAGATGATGGTTGAGGCGGTGAAGTGGTCGATGGGATTGGTGAATGCGGATGTGACTTCGCGGCCGCTGCCGCAAGGATTAGGGCGCGAGCGATTCTTTGCGGCTTTTTAGTCTTGTTGTTGGGAGGTCGAAGTGAAGTTTGGGCTCATCTTCATCGTTGTTACTCACGATGCTTTTCGCGGCAGTAGGTCGGGCGCAGGATCCTGCGGACGCTCAGCCGACGCCACCGTCGGCGGCGCACCCGATTTTGGCGTTGGGGTCGCAGGCGCCAGATTTTTCGCTGCCGGGCGTTGACGGCAAGACCCACAGCTTGGCGGACTACGCGAGCAGCCCGGTGCTCGTCGTCGTGTTCATGTGCAATCACTGCCCGATCGCGCAGATGTATGAGCAGCGGGTTCAGTCGCTCGCGGATGACTATCGCGATAAAGGCGTTGCGGTCGTGGCGATTCAGCCGAACGATCCGAAGGCGATTCGAATCGACGAACTGGATTCATCGGACATCAGCGACAGCCTCGACGAGATGAAGATTCGATTCGAATACAAGCACTGGCGCTATACCTATTTGTACGACGGGGATACGCAGTCGGTGACGCGCGCGTACGGGCCGCAGGCGACGCCGCACGTCTTCGTATTCGATAAAGAGCGCAAGCTGCGGTACGAAGGCCGCGTGGACAACAATTACCGCAAGGAACTGGTGAAGACGCAGAATGCCCGGGATGCGATCGACGCAGTGCTTGCTGGTCGCGAAGTCGCCGTCAAGCACACCGGCGTGTTTGGCTGCTCGACGAAGTGGGCGGAGAAATCAGCACAGCGCGTCGCTGCGCTGCACAAAATCGAAGAGCAGCCGATCACCGTGGAGATGGCGACGGCCGACGATCTGAAGAAGCTGCGCGCGAATTCATCAAAGCGCATGACTCTCATCAGCTTCTGGGCAACGTGGTGCGGCTCGTGCATCGACGAGTTCGCCGATCTCGAAGACACCTACCTCATGTACAAGGTGCGGGATTTCGATCTCGTTACCGTGTCGGCGAATATGCCGGACGAAAAAGAGGGCGTGCTGCGGATGCTGAAGAACAAGCGCGCAACGAGCAAGAATTTGCTCTTCAATTCCACCGACACGGAAGCTCTGCAGAAAGCGTTCGACCCGATCCTGGGAATCCGCCGTGCCTTACACGATCTTGCTCGATGCCAACGGCAAGGTGCTCTACAAGAATCTCGGCACCGTCGATATTTTGGAGTTGCGACGAACGATTCTCGCGAACATGCCGTCGGATTACATCGGCTTCAATCAATACTGGCAATCGGGCAACGCCAACAGCACCGCTTCGGCAAGCGGCGGTCACTAGTCGGCTGGCCGACAGACGCGATTCGAATCGAAAGCGCCGTTCAGACGATACATAAAGAGTTTCAGGCAATTTATGTACTCATCGAAAATTTTCAGAACGTGCCCCAGATTGCTGGTTCCGTGCCCTCGGAGGATAGATGAAGAAGCATTTCGTCGTCGCAGCCGTCGTTTTGTCTCTCTTCGTATCGTTTTACCCCCAATCAACGCGCAGCGACGAAATTCCGAAAATCGCGTGGCGACGCCCGCTCGGTAAGCCTCTCGACAATCCCGGCGTTCGCAAAAATAAATCCGACATTGATGACGGCTACTGGCAAGGCTCTCCCGTCGGAGGATTCGGTGCAGGCACATTCTCACGCACCTACCGCGGCGACTTCGCGCGCTGGCACATCAAAGCCGGCGTCCACAAATACGTTTCGGTCCCCGGCAATCAGTTCGCGATGTTTCAGCAAGTTGCCGGCGAATCGCAGGGAGTCGCCCAAGTTCTGACGAACGATCACCCGAAAAACGGCGAACTCTCAAGCTGGAAGTGGGACTATCCCGTCGGCGCCGGCGATTACGCCGCCCTCTTCCCCAAATCCTGGTTCGACTACAGGTACGACAAATTCCCCGCCCACGTCGTTCTCGAGCAGTTCTCCCCCGTTCTGCCCGATAACTACAAAGAATCCAGCTATCCCGTCGCCGTATATCGCTGGCACGCTGAAAATCCAACCAATAAGGCCGTCACCGTCTCCGTGCTGCTTTCCTGGACCAATATGGAGGGCTGGTTCCGCGCCCACACGCACGATTTCCAATCCGCTCTGAGCCAAGGCAACGTCAATCGCGTCCGCAAAGAATCGCTCGCCTCATCTAACACCACGATGAAAGGCGTCGTCTTCGACCGCGATCGCGCCGACAACACACTCAACGAGTGGGACGGCCAGTTCACCATCGCCGCGCTCGAATCCCCCGGCGTCGAAGTCTTCTACCAAAATGAATTTCTCGCCGACGGCGACGGCAAATCCGTCTGGGCTCCATTTTCGAAAGACGGCTCACTCGCCAATAGCGACACATCCTGGGTCAGCGCCAGCGAAAAAATCGGCGGCGCCATCGCCGTCCGCTTCACGCTCCAGCCCGGCGAAAAGAAAATCATCCCCATGGCGATCGCGTGGGACTTCCCTGTCGTCGAATTCGGCCTTGGCCGCAAATGGAATCGCCGCTACACCGACTTCTACGGCGCCAACGGCAACAATTCCTGGGCGATCGCGCGCGACGGACTTGTTACATGCCAACGAATGGAGCGACGCAATCGACGCGTGGCAAAAGCCCTACGTCAACGAAGACAGCAAGCCCGACTGGTATCGCGCCATGCTGTTCAACGAGCTCTACACACTCACCGACGGCGGCACGTTCTGGGGACGCCCGCAAGGCTCCGACAAAAACGCGCCTGCAACATTCGCGCTGCTCGAATGCTTCGACTACGCCTACTACGGCACGCTCGACGTCCGCTTCTACGCTTCGATGCCGCTACTGAAATTTTGGCCCGACATCGACAAGCACGTCCTGCGCGAATTCGCCGACACCGTCCCGCGCGAATATCCCGAACTCGGCCTCTGGGTCGCTAAAACACAAGAGACCGGCAGCCCGGTGCTACACAAGCGCAAAAAAGTCGGCGCAGTCCCGCACGATCTTGGCGTCCCTGAAGGCGATCCGTTTGTCCTCGTCAACGAGCCCGGCTGGCAAGACACCAACGACTGGAAAGATCTCAACTCAAAATTTGTCTTGATGGTCTATCGCGACTACGTCCTCACCGGCAAAACCGACAAGCAATTCCTGCGTGACATGTGGCCCGCCGTGCAGATCGCGATGAAATATCTCGAGCAATTCGATCATGGCGGCGGTATCCCGGAAAACAGCGGCTATCCCGACCAAACGTACGACTCCTGGATCGTCCGCGGCGTCAGCGCCTACTGCGGAGGCCTCTGGCTCGCCGCTCTGCGCGCATCGGAAGAAACCGCGCGCGTACTCGGCGAAACGCAAAGCGCCGACACCTATCATGCGCAATTCCTCAAAGCGCAAAAGACGTACATCGACAAACTCTGGAACGGCGAATATTTCCGTTACGACGAGACAAAGCGAATATCGCGACGCCATCCAGGCCGACCAACTCGCCGGCCAGTGGTACGCCAACATGACCGGCCTCGGCGACCTCTACCCGAAGCAGATGCAGCTCTCCGCGGCAAAGAAAATCTTCGCCACCAACGTGATGAAGTTCAACAACGGCGAGATGGGCGCCGCCAACGGCATGACCGCGAACGGCGACATCATCCACGACAACGAGCAGGCCCACGAAGTCTGGGTTGGCACAAGCTTCGGCTTCGCTGCTCTGCTTCTCAGCGAAGGCATGACAAAAGAGGCTTATCACACGGCGTGGGGCATCCATCACGTCGTATACGAGACGAAGGGCTACTGGTTCCGCACTCCGGAAGCATGGGACGAAACCGGCGATTTTCGCGCGCCGATGTACATGCGACCCGCCGCCGTTTGGGCGATGGAAATGATTCCAACCGCCACGAAGTGAGCAGCATCGAATGCGGTGAGTTCGAAGGAGGCCCAAGTGAATCAAACCGACTCATCCGCAGCCCCGAGCAACGAATCCAAAGTTCCGTTGATCCATCGTAAACGCGTCGAAGCCGATGGCATCCGCGTTTTCTATCGTGAAGCCGGCGATCCAAACGCACCTGTCGTTTTGCTTCTCCACGGCTTCCCTGCTTCTTCTTTCCAATATCGCGAGCTGATTCCGCGCCTCGCTGATCGTTATCGCGTCATCGCGCCCGATCTGCCAGGCTTCGGCTTCACCGAAGTTCCGGCCAGAGCGTGGCTATGTCTACACTTTCGACGCGCTCGCAAAAACGATTGACTCTTTCACCGATGCGCTCGATCTCAAAAAATACGCGCTCTATGTATTCGACTACGGCGCTCCAACGGGCTTCCGGCTCGCGATGGCTCATCCCGAACGCGTGACCGCGATCGTTTCGCAAAACGGGAACGCCTACGAAGAAGGCTTGGGCGATGCCTGGGCGCCGATCCGCCGTTACTGGAGCGATCCGTCGGCTGAAAATCGCAACGCGATTCGCGGTGCGCTCACCGCCGAAGGGATGAAGCATGAATACTCCGTCGGGATGTCTAGTTCCGACGTTGTCGCCCCAGAGAGCTACACGCTCGACGCTGCGCTGCTCGCGCGCCCAGGCAACGTCGACATTCAGCTCGACTTGTTCCTCGACTACGCCAACAACGTGAAGCTCTATCCGAAATTTCAGGAGTATTTTCGATCGGCGAAGCCTCCTCTGCTCGCGATCTGGGGCAAGAACGATCTGTATTTTATTCCGCCGGGCGCCGAAGCGTTCCGCCGCGACATCCCGGCTGCGACCGTGCAGTTCTTAGACACGGGGCATTTTGCGTTGGAAACACATCTGGAAGAGATCACGACGGCGATGCGGGCCTTTCTCGCGGCAAACGTCGGCCGGAATCAAGCGGCTCGCGCCTAACTTACCAGACGTCGCGCTTCTACGCGTAGCTGGCTGAAGCCTGCGCGTTTCGATGGGAACGCTCGGCCTTGATTCGCTCGATATACCCGCTGCTGCGGAATTCCTGCATCGGATCGAGCGGCAGATTCCTTGACTTGCGCCATTCGCGCACGGCTTCCCGCACATCTACCCAGAACGCGCCGCGAAGCGTCTCTTCCGCATCCACCAACGCACATTTGCTCTGCAAAGAAGCCAGCCGTTCGTGATCGACCAGCGCCGCGCGCGCATACAGCTCCTGCGCGGTACACACCGTCTGGATCATCGCCTCGATTTTGTCTTTCAGGTTGTGGCTTTGATCGATCATGTACGCAATGTCCGCGGTCGATTTCGTCTCCCACTCGAACATACGAATCTCATGAAAGATGCGAAACACCTGATACGGATCGATCGAGCCCAGCGTGAGGTCGTCGTCGGCATATCGGCGGTCATTGAAATGAAAGCCGCCCATCATTTTGTGATGCAGCAACCACGCAACGATCTGCTCGATGTTCTGCGCCTGATAGTGATGGCCGGTATCGACGAGCACTAAAGCCTGCGGTCCTGAGTTTTTCGCCAATAGAAACGCCATGCCCCAATCAGCAATGTCGGTGTGATAGAAAGCCGGCTCAAACGGCTTATATTCGATCAGCAGGCGCTGCCCGGGCTTCAGCGCGCGATGAATCTCTGCGAGGCATTCCTCGAAATATCCAATCCTCTGTCGAATATTCTGCGTGCCCGGATAGTTCGATCCATCGGCGAACCACGGCGAGACATCGCGTGATTTCAGCGCTTCGGCAATCGCAACGCAATCCAGGATGTGGTCGACGGCCATGCGCCGAATCTTTGCATCCGGATTCCCGCACGATCCGTACTTATATTCCTGATTCTGAAAAATATTCGGATTGATCGATCCCGGCCGAATTTTGTATTTATTCGCCAAGCGCTCGATTTCGTGGATGTCCTGCATCCCGCGCGGCAAATCCCACTGCACGTGCAACGCCAGCGTCTTGCTCGCCCCGGTCATCGCATTGACCTGCGCCGCGTCGCTGAATTTCTCCTCGATCGTTGTCGCGGCCGTCGGCTGAATGAATTTTCCGAATCGCGTGCCCGTATTCGCGAATCCCCACGACGGAATTTCGATGTTCAGCTTATCCAGCGCATCGCCGACGATTTCAAGCACACGATCGTTCATAGAGAGGGGCTCCGACCTGCCGCAGGGACCGCTGCTTTCTTATCGTGCCGTCGCCGGGATAGCAATGGAAATCGATGTGAGGCGGTGCGCCCACCGCGCCACGGCGTCCGACGGCACGCCGATGCCCGGAGTCCACGCCCCATCCAACGCGGCAAGCTGAATGGCGAAATTTCCGATGGTCGTGCTCTCCGCAGAGCCCAGAACCACGTCGAGTCCCGATTTCTCACGCGTCAGCCGATTCAGCAACTGATTCTTGTTGCCGCCGCCCACGATGAAAACGTCGTCGCAGCTTCTTTTTCGCCGTTGACTCGATCGACCGCAGAACATTCGCATATCGTTCCGCGAGGCTGTGAAAGATGAGATTGGCGAGCGCCGGTGCGCCGAGTGAGTCCGCGACGAGCGGTTTTGCCCCCGCGCGGGTCAGCTGCGCGTTGATCTTTGCGACCGCGTCACCGGGAACCATAAGTTCCGGCGCGTCGACATCGATGAGCTGGCTGGGCGGAGGCAACGCCGCGCATTCTTTCAGCAAATCTTCCAGCCTGTGGACCACGCCCCTGGCTTCCCATTCATCCATGCATTGGCGCAGCAGCCACATCCCGTTCACATTTTTGAGGAAGCAAATCTTCCCGCCGACTCCGCCGAGATTCGTGAAGTTCTGCGAGCGCGCTTCGTCCGAAACGCACGGCGCATCCAGAACCGTTCCAACGAGCGACCATGTGCCGGAGCTGATGAATGCCCAGTCGTTTCCGGTCGCGGGAATCGCAGCGATCGCCGAGGCGGTGTCATGGCAAGCCGGAACGATCACTTTCGTCTCTTGCAGCGCAGAAAGCTCTGACAAATCGCCACGCAGATTCCCGATCGTCGTTCCGCTCGCGACAATTCTTGGTGCCGCGGTGAGATTCAGGCCGACGGAGTCAAAAACTTCGCGGCTCCATCGATGAACTCCGACCGCAACGAGTCCCGAGTGCGTCGCGTTCGTGTATTCCGCAACCGCGCTGCCCGCAGAGCCGATACGTGATGTACTCCGGCAGATTCATCCACGGCGTCGCTTCGTCCTTCCCTGCCAGCTTGTCGGCGAACAACTGATAGATCGTGTTGATTCGCAGAATTTGCGTGCCGGTGAGTTCGTATAGCCGTGACGGCGAAATCAGCGCGTGGACTTCTGGTTCCGCGCGCTCGGTGCGCACATCGCGATAGCAAAACGGATCTCGCTTCGGGATAACCGCTCTCGTGCAATCGAACGTAGTCGACGGCCCATCCATCGACGCCGATCGATGCAATACCTTCCGTCGCAAGCGCCGCGCATCTACGAATGCCGGCTTGCACGCCTTCCCAAATTTCCTCGATGTTCCAGTGGAGACCGTTGTCGGACGTCACCGGAGCGTTCGAAAATCGATGCACGACATCGACGGCAGGCTCGTCGTACCAAAAGCGCAGCAGCGACACGCGACAACTCTGCGCGCCCAAATCGACCGCGATCAGCGCCTTTCGCTTTTTCATCGGCTCCATACTGCCCTCAAAGATTCCGTGCGCCAAAGACTAACGCAGAAATGCTTCGGTCAGCCCGCCATCGACAGGAATCAGGTGTCCAGAGGTGCAACGCGCCTGCGGACCGGCCAGGAAGAGGATCGCGGCGGCGCAGTCGGCTGGTTCGATGGGCTGATGCGTCAGGGTGCGGCGCGCATAAAATTCGGCGAGTGCTGAGCGGAGTTCATCATCTGTCGCTGATTCGTTGAACGCGATGTTGTACTTCTTCAGCGAGGCGATGACGCGATCACGCGGAAACATCGTCGAGCCCTTCACGACAGTCGCAGGGCTGATGCCGTTGACACGAATTTTCGGTGCGAGGGAAATCGCGAATTCGCGCACGAGGTGATTCACGGCGGCTTTGCTGACGTCGTATGCCTCACTGCCATGCTTCGGCACGATCGCATTTGCGGAACTGACTAGCACAACGCTGGCGTTGAGGTCTTGCAGTTTCAGGATGGCAGAGGCCTCCTGCATCAACCGGTGATTCGCGGTCACGTTGATGTCGAGCGTGACGCCCCACTGATCGTCGGTAATTTTGCCGTCGGCCGACGACGGGAAGATTGCGGCGGTGTTGACGATGATATCGAGCCCGCCAAAGACCGCGATCGCTTCGCGCAGCGCATTGCGAATCGAGCCACGGTCACGGATATCGATCGCCACGGCGACGGCTGCCTCTTTGCCGCCGATCTTGCGCGCTTCTTCGGCTACCGTTTGCGCCGATGCCAGATCCTTGTCCGCGACAACCAGATGCGCGCCGCGATGGGCCGCGAGCAGCACCGTTTCGCGCCCGATTCCGTTCGCCCCGCCGACGACGAGACAAATCTGCCGGCTCAATTCTTTTTCCGGCGGCTGACGGCGAATCTTCGCTTCTTCCAGTGCCCAATACTCGATTCGGAACGCTTCCGACGGTGGCAGCGCCACGTAGTTCGAATGCACTTCGAACGCCTCTGTCTTCGCCGCAGGTCCCGCCTGAGGCAGCACGTTCGGCTTCGTACTGCCCGTCCTAGAAGCTCCAAGCGCAGTCGCGCCCTCCATCACATGTACCGCGTTCGTATAAAATTCGCCTGTGATGCGCGCTTCGGTTTTGTTCTTGCCGAAACTGAACATCCCGACGCCCGGCACGAGCACGACCGTCGGATTCGCATCGCGGATTTTCGGCGAGTCAGCGACGGCAAACGCCGAGTAATACTTCTCGTAGTCGCGGCGGTACTGATCGAGCGCCGAATCGAACGCGGCCTGAAAACTCACAACACCGCCATTGCCATCCCATCGCACAAACAAAGGTCGAATCTTCGTTCGAATAAAGTGATCCGGGCAGCTCGTCCCCAGTCGCGCCAGCGTCTCCGCGTCCTCCGAATTCACAAATCGCAGAACTTCCGGCAAGTCGTTGAAGTTCCCGATCAACCGCTGCTTGCCCGACACGCGCCCGCGAATCAGCGGAAACAGATCGAGCGCAATCTCTCGATGGTTCGCCAGTGTTTTCGCGCGCGCGCCGCCAAAGATCCGCTCACCCAGCTTTTCGACATGCCCGACCACAAACTGCCCCAACTGATCGATGATCGTGATCGTATTCACATAGCATTCGCGCTGCGTCGCACCCCACGTAAATAAACCGTGCCCACCCAGCACGACACCATCACACCCTGGGTTCCGAGCGACCGCGTCGCGCAGCATCATCCCCAACTCAAATCCGGGCCGCTGCCACGGAAGCCACACGAGCTTGTGCCCGTAAGTGCGATTAAACTCCTCCATTTTCTCCGCGCCGTTCGCCGCAGCCGCGAGCGCAATCCCCCAGTCTGGATGCAAGTGATCGACGTGTTCGAACGGCAGAAATCCATGCAGCGGCGTATCGATCGACGCCGCCACACCATTCGTTCCGAACGTGCAAATCGGATAAAAATCGACCATCTCATCTTCGAACTGCACACCCCGATACTGCCCCGTCAGTGAATGCAGCTTGTCGAGGTAAAGCGTCGCAAATCCCTTGCGCTGGATGCTGCCGATATCTCCACCGCTCCCCTTGATCCAGAGCACGTTCTTCTTCGAACGATCGATCGGATCGACTTCAGCGAGCTTCGAGCTCGTATTCCCACCGCCAAAATTCGTAATCCTCAAATCCGATCCCAGCAGATTCGACCGATACCTCAACAACTCCGCCGCATCGAGCTTGCTCGCGACGTTTTCGTCCCAGCGATCTTCCAAAAAGCGCAGTTTCTCGGTCACTTTCGCTCATTCTCCATGGCGCAAGTATAGCGTAGGTCCCGTGGCTCGAAACCACGCGACGGCGCGATCCCGCTTCTCTCGAACGCGCTCCCTGCTGCCGCTTTTGCGTTGACGTCTGCCGCCGAACACCGTTACAGTCACGCCTCGATGCAACGGCCCCCTTTCAACTCATCCGCACGATCAACGCACCCGCCATCCGCCGTCAAGAGGTCTCTCTAACGTGGGCTCCAATCCACTGGTAGGCGTCATCTTCCACTGGCTCGGCGGCCTCGCCTCAGGCAGCTTCTACGTCCCCTACCGCAAAGTGAAGCGATGGTCCTGGGAGACATACTGGCTCGTCGGCGGAATTTTCAGTTGGATCATCGCGCCGTGGCTCCTCGGCTCATTGATGACGAGCGACCTTCTCGGCGTCCTGCGCGCCTCGCCGCGTTCCAGCATCGCGTGGGCTTACGTCTTCGGCGTTCTCTGGGGACTCGGCGGCCTCACCTTCGGCCTCACAATGCGCTATCTCGGCATGTCGCTCGGCATGGCCGTAGCGCTCGGCTTCACCGCTGCATTCGGCACGCTCGTGCCGCCAATCTTTCGGGGACAATTCGCCACCGAAGTCCTCGGCACGCGCTCCGGCGTAACAATTCTCATCGGCGTTGGCATCTGCATGCTCGGCATCGTCTTCGCCGGCGCCGCCGGTACGATGAAAGAGCGCGAAATGTCCGAAGAACAAAAGCGCGCCTCAATCAAAGAGTTCGATCTAAAGAAGGGCCTCCTCGTCGCCACCTTTTCCGGTGTGATGAGCTCCTGCTTCGCCTACGGCCTTGCTGCCGCCGATCCCATCAAAGCCGAAAGCGTCCGCCACGGCACCGCCGTGCTCTGGCAAGGCCTCCCGCCCTCGTCGTCGTTTTGCTCGGCGGCTTCACCACTAATTTTCTCTGGTGCCTCTTCCTCAACATTCGTAACCATTCCGGCTCCGAATATTTCTCTTCCTTCGCCAGCCATCCGTCCAATAGCGCCGACGCCGTACCCGCACTCGAAAATCCCACCGACGCCCCCGCCGAAGAGATGGCCCGCGCCGACAAACACGAGGTAACTGCATCGCCCGCACCGAGCGACCTTCCCCTCGCCGTCCCCATGCTTTCCAATTATTTTTTCTGCGCCTTGGCGGGAACCACGTGGTATTTCCAATTTTTCTTCTACACGATGGGCGAAACCCAAATGGGCCGCTACAAATTCTCCAGCTGGACGCTCCACATGGCCAGCATCATCATCTTCAGCACCTTGTGGGGCATCGCTCTCAAAGAATGGAACGGCGCCGGCCCGCGCACCAAATTCATGGTCGCCCTCAGCCTCGCAACTCTAATCGCCTCCACCGCCGTCGTCGGCTACGGCAACTACCTCGGCACGCATTCTTAACGCGAGATCTACTTCAGCGTCGCCTCAAATGCATAACTCCCCGCCGGCACCTCATACACCGTCTCCCCGCCTTCATGCATCACATGCACCCGCGGATTCCCCGCCAACTCCTTCCCATCCAGCCGCAGCCCATCCGCTACGCTCGCAGGCAACCGTCCCGACGAATTCGCCGGTATCGTCAGCTTCCACGAAGCTTTCCCGCCGCTCACTTCCCACTCCGACCGAATCGTCCCATACCTCGACTCATACGAAAAATTCACCGCCCCCAGCGCATCGCTAAAATTCGGATGCAAATAAATCGTATGAAACCCCGCATCCGAGCTCACCGTATCAATCCCCGCCGCATACCGATAAACCCAATCCGCCACCGCACCATACGCGTAATGGTTGTAAGAATTCATGCTCGGATCTTTACGCATCTGATCCCCGTTCCACCGTTCCCACATCGTCGTCGCCCCATGCTCCACCAAATATCCCCACGACGGATATTCCGTATCCAACAACAAATGGTACGCGACATCCAGATGTCCTGTGTCCGTCAGCGCCGCCAGCAAATATGGCGTCCCCAAAAATCCCGTCCCCAATTGCCCATGATTCGCCGCAATCCGATCCGCTAATCGCTGCCCCGCCGCCTTGCGCAAAGACTCCGGCAGCAAATTCATATTGATCGCCAGCACGTAACCCGTCTGCGTCTCTACCGGCTGACCCGCGAGACTCGTCTGCGTTCCCGACGCAAATACCGGCGGTGGCGGCACTCCTCCCACCCAACCATCCGGATGTGTGTACGCGTTCACGAACGCTTCTTTAATCTTCCCGAACATCTCCCCATATTCCGCCGCTTCCGCCGTGCGCCCGGTCGCGCTCGCCATCTGCTTCATCAACGTGACGTCGTACGCCCAATACGCCGTCGCAATCAAATCCACCGGAGTCACGCCTTCCGGCGCCAGCCAATCCGCAAATGGAATCCCGTAATTTTTCTTCCACAAATAATCCGGGTTCGCTTCATGAATCGCCGCGAGGTAATTCTTCATCGCGTCCCAGTTCTGATCCACCACCGCCCGGTCGCCCGTCTGAATCCACGACGTCCACGGAATCACCACACCCGCATCGCTCCATCCCGTTCCATATCCCGGATTAATAAGGTTCGTCCCCGGAGCATAAATTCCATACATCGCCGTCCCAACCTGCGTCGCGCGCAAGTCTCCGCTAAATTTCCGCGAAAACGCCGTCAAATCCATGTTGTAGCTCGCCGCGCGCCAAAATACCTGCGCATCCGCCGACCAGCCCAATCGCTCATCGCGCTGCGGGCAATCCGTCGGCAACCCCACAAAATTCGACCGCTGCCCCCACAAAATATTGCTCCACAACTTATTCAACATCTCGCTCTTCGTCTTCAGCTCGGTCGTAAACGGCGCATCCGTGTGAAACACCACCGCCTGCACATCCTCCGCGCGCGGCTTGCCCGGCACGCCCGACATTTCCGCATACCGAAATCCGTGATACGTAAACGTCGGCTCAAACTCCTCTTCGCCCTTCCCCGCCAAAATAAAATGATCCGTCGCCTTCGCCGTTCGCAAATTCTCCACGTACATCGTTCCATCCGGATTCAGCACCTCTGCAAATCGCAGCTTCACATCCGTTCCCGCCTTACCCTTTGCGCGAATCCGCACGACGCCCGAGAAGTTCTGCCCGAAATCAAACACGTAAACTCCCGCTGCCGGCGACGTCACCGTTTTCGCCGTCATCGTCCTCTCACGCCGAATCGGCTGAAAATACTGCCACTCGATCTTCAGCTCGCCTGCCGCCTTCCGATCGCCCACGCCCAGCCAAGGCTCAATCACCTCCACCGGCTTCCACGCGCCATCCGCGAATCCCGCCGTATCCCATCCCTTCTGCACCTTGCGCGCGTCATACGTTTCACCGTCGTAAATCTCCGCGAAGCGAATCGCCGACGAATCCGCTTTCCACGACGCATCGCTCACAATCTCATCCGACGTCCCATCCCGATACTCAATCCGCATCTGCACCCGCACCGCCGGCGGCGTCGTGCCGTAGTTGTTGCTCTCGCGCAGCCATTGGAGCGGCGTCGAATACCATCCCGGGGCCAACAGCGCGCCGATCGCGTTCTTCCCCTGCTTCACCAAATCGCTGACGTCGTACGCCTGATACACCACGTGCTCGCGAAAATCCGTCCACCCCGGCGTGAGAATCTGATCGCCGACCGCTTTGCCGTTGACAAACAATTTGTACGAGCCCAGCGCCGTCGCGTACACGCGCACTGCCGCGACCGGTTTCGCAACTTCAAAGTTCTTCCGCAATGACTTAACCGTCCCCGTCGGCCACGGCCGCGAGACTCCCGAATCCTCAAAACTGCTCGCCTTGTTCACATAAGGAATCGCGTCCTGCCAGCCCGCATCATCGAACCCAGCCTGCTGCCACGTTCCCGACGCATTCAACGTAGCCTTCCATCCCGCGTCGCCCGTCTTAAAAATTTCCGTGGACCCGTCACTCTTCTCCACATACACCAGCGCGTTCATCGGCGTCTGCGAAATGTCCGGCGCCTGAAATCCGCCTCCAAAGCGAATCACTTCCAGTGCCAACAGATTCGCGCCGCTCTTCACATCGCTCGTCACGTCTTGCACAAAATACGTCTTCCACGCGATATGCCCGTACGGCGTCATCGGCGACGTCTCCATCACCTGCTTCCCGTTCACCCAAGCCGCCGTCGTGTCTTCACCCGTCGCATACAGCGCCGCACGCTTCACCGTTCCGCTCACCGAGAAACGAAATCGAAATGCGTGACTCGTCTTGTCTTTCGCCGTCGAGCTGGTCTCCGCATTCGTGATCCACTTCGCGCCCGACTCGCGCACCGCCTGCTCTTCTTTCTCCTCAAATCCAATCCACTTCGCCTTCCAATTTTCCTGCCGCAGTATCCCCGTCTCCCACCACGTCACATCGCTCGCCGGATACGCCTTCCCGTCGCGATCCCACACCATCACGCGCCAGAAATATCGTTTGCTTGCCTGCATCGCCGGCCCGCCATACACGACACCGATCGAATCGTTCGACTCCACCTTCCCGCTATCCCAAACATCCGCTTTTCCCGCCGACAAATTCGCCAATGACGACGCCACTTGCACTTCATACGCCGTCTGCCTCGCGCCATCGCGCGTATCGCGCAGTTGCCACGACAGTGTGGGCTTCTCCGCATCCATCCCGAGCGGCGTCACCAGCGATTCGCATTCCAATTTCTCCGGCTTCCCGCCCTGCGCTTTCGACGTCGTGCAAATCAGCATCACGTATAGCGCAACGCCAACGAATCGCGCGCCCGTACGGATGGTTCTGCGGAATCGTGTTTCATCGTTCGCGCTCAGCCAGCCCGCCACTCTCATCGCGTCTCCTCGACTTCAAACTTCCCGCCATCGACACTCTTCACCACAAAAATCTGATCGAATCCTTCTTCCTTCCGCATCGGCTCCAGCCGCTTCAACGCACCCGCAATCGCCGGTACCGGCACCTTGGCCTTTCCGGTTCGCAAGTTGTTCCGCCGAATCGCATCCTTCAAACTCGCTTCCAGAAAATACCCGACCACGCGAAACCCAGCCTCTCGCGCCGCCGCAATATACCGCGCCCGATCCGCCATCTTCATATTCGTGTTGTCCACGACGAACGACCGCTTCTCGCGCAAACATTCCTCAAAAAATTCCCGCTCCCTTTTCCGCGTCTTCAATTCATCCAAATTAATCCGCGCATGCGTCCCCGAGAATCTCTCTCCATAAAACGTGCTCTTCCCCGCCCCCTGAATCCCCACCAAAATCACCGCTTCCAATACACTCGGCGCGCTTCTCTGCTTCCGACTCCGACCGCCGCTCCTGGGTGCCGCACCCTCAGCTTTCAGAGGGTGCGGGTTTTGACTTTTCCCCGCCGGTTCCGCCAGCCTCGACATCTTCTCCAACTTCGGCGGTCGCGTCCCATGCCGCACCGCCCCCGCCACCGGCACGTACGTCAGCTCCCGCATCTCCCGCGCGTATCGCAGCATCAGCCCGCCGCGACTCATATCCCCGCGCCCCACAAACTCCTGCGGAAACATCAGCCTCTCGCCAAAAATCTCCAGCAGCGGCTCGACATATTTCGGCGTCGCCACGCTCCCAAGCAGCACAACTTCGCTCTCACTTCCCATAGTCTCGTAGAGCAGCCGCGCATCGCGCTCGAGCGGCAATCGATATTCCGGCGCTCCGGCCGCAATATCTCCGCTAGTAATCTCACGCAAATCCGGCAGCCGAAACAATCGATCCGGCGACACCAGCCCGCCCGACGCCGTGATCACAACAATCCCCGGCAGCCCGCTCGGCGGCGCAGCATGCGCCCGCGCGTACGCCAGCTTGCCCCGAAAATACAATCCACTGATGAAGCTGAAAATTTCTCCGAGCGCCAATCCCTCTTCGCGCAGCCGCACCGCCAGCGGAAACGCCGCCGCCTCGCGCAAAATCATCTTCGCCCGAGCTCCCGCCGCATTCGCCGGCGACAGCAAAAAAATCCTCCGCCTCGTACCTCGGCCGCCGATCTGCGCCTCTTGTAGCGGCGACTTTACGTCGCCGCTTTCCGGCTCCGTCGACCCAACTCGCGCACTCGGCCCCGGCGTGTGCCCCACCAATCGAATCGTCTTCCCTGGTCCCATTTCCCACATCAGTTCAACAACTGCAAGTGTAGGGGCGTAGCACGCTGCGCCCCATGTCCGCACAATCGATGGGTCTCGATCGGACTACACCAACGTCACCGCCCCCGTCGCCAAGTCATAAACTCCTCCAACAACCTTCACCTTCCCCGCCTTCACCTTCGGCCCCACAATGGGCTCAAGTGTCTTCAATCTCCCCACCCCAATTTCCACATTCTTCTTGATCGCATTGTCCAGCGGATCGCCCGGCATCCCCGCGCTCTGCGTCACCGCCGGCTTCACCAACTCCACCAACCCATTGATCGCGCCAGGCAACGAATCTTTTTGATTCAAATGCGCCATCGCCGCCTTCACCGCCCCGCAAGCGCTATGCCCCAGCACCACGATCAGCGGCACATTCAACTCCGCAACCCCATACTCGATGCTGCCCTTCACCATCACACCCGAGCCGTACACAACATTCCCCGCCACGCGAATCACAAAAATGTCGCCCACGCCGGTATCGAACAAAATCTCCGGCGCCACGCGCGAATCCGAACAGCTCACAATAATCGCCTCCGGATACTGCGCCTTCGCCAGCAATTTGAAATCTTCCGGCTTCCGCCCCGCCGCCTTCACCTGCCCCTTCACAAACCGCGCATTCCCTTCCATCAACTTCTTCAGCGCCGCATCCGGATCAATCGCCTTCCCACTCGGTTCATCCACAGGCATCGCGCCAAACATCTCATGCGGCATCGCCAATCCCGCACCCGCCACAAATCCTGCCGCCACACCCGCTCCAATCAAAAATTCCCGCCGTGAACTTTTCACGTTCATCCCTCCTTCATTCAGAATCGTTCCGTAGAAATTTCCGCCCGCAAGTGCCGCCGATTGTCCTTCTCCTCACCGATTCACGCAAGCACCTTCAATCGCCACCGGTAGCGCCGGCATCTTGCCGGTGTTTATGCCCGGTCAATCTCAAGCACGGTTGCGCGCATCGAGCACAGTTATGTACGGGCGCAGCACCGCTGCGCCCCACGTCCGCAAGGTCGATCCGCTCGGGCGCACTCTTCCTCCTGTTTGCGCCTCAATCCAAAAACTTCCCGATCAACCACATATGCCCAAACGGATCGACCACGCCTCCCTGCAACATCCTTCCAATCGGCTTCGGCCCAACCACCGGATACTTGTGCTCTTTCACTTCGCTATGCTGCTTCGCTCCCGCCGCAACCGCCTTCGACTGCACCGCGAGCGGGTCATCCACGAACAACTCAATCCTCACGGTCGTGAATCCCACGGCCGACGGCCCCTTGGTCCCAAATTCCGGCGACTCCGTAGACAAAAAGAACCGCGCCCCTCCAATCGCCATCCCTGCCACCATGTGCCCCGAGTCTCCAACCGTCCAATACAATTCCGCCCCAAACGCCTTCTTGTAAAACTCCACCGCTGCCTGCGCATCGCTGACCGCCAACATCACCGTAATTTCAGTCATCACTCGCCCCTTTCAACCCTCAACCCCACTCTTCAGCAGCCCCGCTGAACCGCGCCTGAACAACCCGCGAGCAACAAACTTCAACAATCCCACCGGCCTTTGGGTGCGGGTTTAGATTTCCCATCGCCCAAGCCAAAGCAGCGACCACCCTGTACCCGCGATCGTTTCCCAGATCGCGGGATTTAAATCCCACACCGCCCATCCGTAAACCCTCGCCCGCCACATTCCTACGGCCGCATGCTCGCTTCGTTTCACCCTTGTCCGCTCAACAATCTCTTGCCCCGCCGTCTCACAACCTGTAATTTCCCTCCGTCTTCCCAATGCGCATCCTAAAGGAATCCTCCGTGCCCACCTCGCCTCGCATCCGTTCCCTAGTTCTCCTCACCGCGCTCACCATATCACTCCCCCTCGCGGCCCAATCTCCCCAACCCTCCCCTGCCGACGCCAACGCCGTCCACCTCACCGCCGAACAAGACCACCAGCGCCTCATGGACCTCCTCCACATCAAAGAAATCCGTCCCGCCGCCAACGGCGCGGCCAACGCCACCGATCACCTCCCCAACTACGATGAATCCAAAGCCGGCCCGGACTCGCCGCTCCCCGATCCGCTCGTCTTCAAAAATGGCAAGCCGGTGAAATCCGCCAAGGACTGGGAGAAAAAGCGCCGCGCCGAACTCTTCGAAGACTTCGACCGTGAAATCTACGGCCGCGTCCCCGCTCACACGCCCAGCGTAAAGTGGGAAGTCGTCAGCACCACCAACGAAACCAACGGCGACGTCCCCGTCATCACCAAAAAACTCATCGGCCACGTCGATAACTCGGCCGACCCCTCGATCACCGTCAACATCGAGCTCACGCTCTCCACTCCCGCGAAAGCCACGACTCCCGTTCCGGTGATGATGGAGCTCGCCTTCAGCAAAGAAGTGATGGAGCGCATCGCAAAGCTCTACCCCGAAATGGCCAAGCAAGCCGCCGCTTCGCCCACGTGGGAGCAGCAACTCCTCGCCAAAGGCTGGGGCTACGCGATCTACGTGCCTACTAGCGTCCAGGCCGACAAAGGCGATGGCCTCCAGGAAGGCATCATCGGCCTCGTCAACAAGGGTCAGCCTCGCAAACTCGACGATTGGGGCGCGCTGCGTGCCTGGGCCTGGGGAGCCAGCCGCTGCCTCGACTACTTCGAGACCGACAAATCGGTAAACGCCAAGCAAGTCGGCATCACCGGCCATTCGCGCTACGGCAAGGCGTCTCTCGTCGCCATGGCTTACGATCAGCGCTTCGCCATCGCCTACATCAGCTCGCCCGGTGCGGGCGGTGCCGAGCTCTATCGGCGTAACTTCGGCGAGCAGATGGGCAATCTCGCCGGCACCGGCGAATACCACTGGTTCGCCGGCAACTTCATCAAGTACGACGGGCCGCTCTATCCCAAGGATCTTCCCGTCGATTCCCACGAGCTCATCGCGCTCTGCGCCCCGCGCCCCGTCTTCATCGGAGGCGGCGCACTCCAAGGCGACGGCTGGGTCGACGCCAAAGGCACCTTCCTCGCCGCAGTCGCCGCCGGCCCCGTCTACAAACTCCTCGGCAAAAAACCTGTCGGCACCATCGAAAGCGGCCAATTCACTGCCGTCAGCGCCACCCAATTCCCGCCCATCGAAACCCCTCTCATCGACGGCGACATCGCCTTCCGCCAACACAGCGGCGGCCACACCCCCGCCCCCAACTGGCCGACCTTCCTAACCTTCGCGTCGCGTTACATTCACAGCTCCTACACGCCGCAATAACCGTCTCAACACAGTCATCCGCGGCTACGGTGACAACGTTGTATGATTGTCTCAACGTGGTACCCGTATCTAAGGTCGGAACCAAAAGAGGGTCGGACAAAATGGTCATCGCCGCAGGCATCGTCGCCGTAGTCTCTCAACTCTTCCACGCCAACGATCACACCAGTGTCTGGCTCACCTTCGCCATCGTATGGATCGTCTGCGCCCTCGGTGCCATCGCCAGTTCCTCCGTCGTCTTCCGCGTTGCCGAAGTCCGCAACCGCATCGTCGCCGAGCAGCGCCGCCGTCGCCGCCGTTAGCTCATCATCACTTCGTTTTCCTTGGAGTGCGGCGGTTCACCGCCGTCTTTACGATCGTTCCGTCCACTCACGTCGGCTCGACCCACGCCCTTACGATCCGTTCTTCCCATTCCTCAACGTTGGCATCCTGAGCGCAGCGAAGGATCTCAGAGCTACGCCCCGCAAAAACACTTCCCATCCGCCCTACTGATCGCGCGGAAAAACCCCCACATCATTCGAACGGCAAACGCACGTCCTCGCAAAAAGTATTAAAAACTCTAATTGGACAGAATTTTCCCCGCGAGTAAAATAAGTTACGTAAGGACCGAATAGTGCGCCGCGCGAATCGGTCACCAACGACAGGCCGCCAGTACGGAGTCGAAGCGGCAGCGCCCAAAAACCAGGACCCGCACCTGTGTACTACGATTCAAAACGAATCGTTATACGGCTGGAGTCGCACAGGATCCCCGTGCGCTCGTAACCGCTTTAGATTCCGCACTTACAAATGTGTGTGAAAACAAACAATTTCAAGTCGAGCAGAATCTGCACTTACGCAAAAACCGGGGAGGTCCGGGTAGCGCCTAAGCTTCCCAAACCGAACTCCGTTCCGATGACCTAACCAGAAACCATGATCGAAGGCCGCCCCAGCCGAACCGCCCTCCGCGTCGCCACTCGCCGAGCCGCGCACCAACTCTTCGACAGCCCCAAGGTGCTCGAAGATCCCTTGGCTGTGCGCATCATCGGCCGCGAGGTCGCAGGCACGCTGTCCAGCATCGCCGACCGGCTCTCGCCCTCCGCTCGCTACATGCGCGCGTTCATGGCCGCCCGCGCCCGCTTCGCCGAAGACGAGCTTGCACTCGCTGTTCGCCGCGGCGTCACTCAGTTCGTCATTCTCGGCGCCGGACTCGACACCTTCGCGTATCGCAATCCGTTCCCGGATGTTCGCGTCTTCGAGGTCGATCATCCGGCCACGCAGGAATGGAAGCGCCAACGCCTTCATGCAGAGAACATCGCCATTCCCGATTCCGTTACGTACGCTCCCGTCGATTTCAACTCACAGACACTCGCCGACGGTCTCCATGCGGCGAATTTCCACGCTGACCAACCTGCGTTCTTTTCGTGGCTGGGCGTGACGATGTATCTCGAGAATCAAACGGTGTACGACACACTCCGCTTCATCCACACGATGTCGCAGGAAAACGGAATCGTCTTCGATTACACAGTCCCACGCCACCTGCTGAATCCGATGGGGAAATTAATTCTCGGCGAGATCATGCGACGCGTGGCAGCCGCCGGCGAACCATTCCGCGGATTCTTCGCTCCGCCAGAACTGGAAGCATCTCTGAAAGAGATTGGCTACGGCCACATTGAAGATTTAAATAGCGAGGCAATCAATGCGCGCTACTTTGCGAATCGCACCGACAACCTCAAAGTAGCCGGCGCAATGGGCCGACTCTGCTGCGCCCGCGGCTAGCGAGGTTCCACGCCCGGGTCAGGAATGAGTGTGAACAAATGCAGCGAACGAGGACTGACTTCGTATTTGTCGCCGGAGCGGAAATTTTTCGCTTCGATCGCGAGGTCGTCGTTGTTCGTGTCGAGCAGCAGGCACCAATGTTCGCTGCCGACCGTTGTCGGAATCGCGAACGGAACCGGCTCGTGGAAGCTGTTGAATAAAATGAGCAGCGTGGCGTCGGAGCCGCGACGGCGTAGACCTGTCGGTTGTGCGCGGCCGTCGATCAACATGCCGAAGCAGCGATCGGTCTTCCAGTTTTCCTCTTTCATTTCTTCGCCGGAAGGATGCACCCAGGTGACGTCCTTGATGCCAAGTTCTTCGTTGAACGCGCCGGTCAGGAATCGATTGCGGCGGAGGATCGGATACTGTTTGCGGATTGCGGTCAATTGCTGGGTGAAATCGGCGAGCGCGCGGCCTTTTGCAGCCTGCGCCCAGTTTACCCAACTGATTTCGTCGTCCTGGCAATACGCGTTGTTATTTCCCTGCTGCGTCCGCGCGAACTCGTCGCCCGCCGTGATCATTGGCGTACCTTGCGACAGCAGCAGTGTCGCCAGCATGTTGCGCATCTGTTTTTGGCGCAGAGCATTGATCGCCGGATCCTGCGTCGGGCCTTCGACGCCGCAATTCCAGGAATGATTGTTGGAGCTGCCGTCCTGATTATTTTCCTTGTTCGCTTCGTTGTGTTTTTCGTTGTAGCTGACCAGATCGTTGAGCGTGAAACCATCGTGCGCGGTGACAAAATTCACACTCGACCAGGGCTTGCGACCGTGGCGATTGAAAATGTCGGCCGAAGCACAAAGACGTGGAGCCAAGGCACCGGCGGTGTCGTCGCCTTTCCAGAAGCTGCGCACTGTGTCGCGAAATTTGTCGTTCCACTCCGCCCAGCCCGGCGGAAATTCGCCGACCTGATAGCCGCCCGGGCCGATGTCCCACGGCTCCGCGATCAGCTTCACCGTGCCGAGGACGGGATCCTGGCTGCACGTTTTCAGAAATGCGCTTTGCTGATCGAATCCGCTCGGCTCGCGGGCGAGAATCGTGCCGAGATCGAAACGGAATCCATCGACTTCGGTTTCCTGCACCCAGTAGCGCAGGCTGTCGGTGACCATTTGCATCACGCGCGGATGTGACAGGTTCACGGTGTTACCGGTTCCCGTGTCGTTGATGTAGTAGCGCGGCTTATCAGGCATTAGGCGGTAGTAGCTGGCGTTGTCGATTCCCTTGAATGACAGCGTGGGCCCTAGCTCGTTGCCTTCCGACGTGTGGTTGTAGACGACGTCGAGAATCACTTCGATTCCCGCGTCGTGATAGCGCGCGATCATTTCCTTGAATTCCTGCAACGCCGCGCGCGGCACCGCGGCATAGCGCGGATCGGGCGCGAAGAAACCGATCGTGTTGTAGCCCCAGTAGTCGGTCAGCCCTTTGTCGAGCAGCAATCGATCGTTGACAAAGGTGAATACAGGAAGCAGCTCGACCGAAGTAACGCCGAGCGCTTTAATGTACGAAATCACATCTTTGTGGCAGAGACCGGCGAAGGTGCCGCGCTGTTTCTTCGGCACTTTCGGATGCAGCTTGGTGTAGCCACGAACGTGCAATTCGTAAACGATCGTCTGGTCCCAAGGCACCTGATGACGGCGCGACTCCTGGCGCCATTCAAATCGCGGGTCAACGACCATGGCCTTCGGGACGAACGGAGCGGAATCGCGCTCATCGAACGACAAATCACCTTCGGGCGAACCGATCGTGTAACCGAAGCAGGCGTCGTCCCACTTGAGCAGGCCGATGTGTACACGCGCATACGGATCGATCAGCAACTTGTTGTGATTGAAACGGTGGCCCTTCTCGGGTTCGTAGGGGCCGTGAACGCGATAACCGTAAACGGCGCCGGGTTCGAGATTGGGAATGTAGCCGTGAAAAATCTCGTCTGTATATTCCGGCAAATCGATGCGCTGGCGCTCTTCTTTACCTTCGTCGTCGAAGAGGCAAAGCTCGACCCTCGTTGCGTTTGCGGAAAACAGAGCGAAGTTGACGCCTTTTCCATCCCACCACGCACCGCGGGGGAACGGATTGCCTTCTCGGATGTCAACTTTTCGGCGCTCTTTCATTAATTGCGGTTTCGCAGCCATCGCACCCATCGATCCATTTTGTCCAGTCGGGGAGAGTTGTAGCACTTCTGATGCAATGGGCCAAGTTTGGGGTACGAACAATAAGAAATGGATGAGGAAAATCCTGTAGTCGAGCCAGATGGAAAGCTGTAGCGAGGGAAAAGTTTTGCAAAGTGTTCCGTTGTGGGCACGGGAAAGGAAGAAAAAGATAACACATAGGCGCGGAGAGCGCCGAGTGACGCGGAGCTTTCGGAGGGATGGAGGCGGGAGCGCAGGCCCTTTGCAGCGCAGAGTAGACAAGAGTTTCTGTGCCACTGAATTCCCCTCAATCGATTTAAAGCTGGCCGGAGCGATTTAGGCACGGCGATTTAAGAATGACGAAATCCGTTTGCGGAGCTAGAATGCGCACGTTCTGGAGGGCTGAGGAAATGAACGGTCGTCTTGTTTCGTTTGTAGCGTTGTGTGTCGTTGCGTTGTTCGCTCCGCGGGCCGCGTCGGCACAGAAACTCTCCACCCGATGGGAAGAACTCACCGCGGGGGACTTTGTTAAAGGAATTCAGCAATCGAAGGGCGTCTGTCTGTTGCCTTTCGGGATTATTGAAAAGCACGGGCCGCACCTCCCGCTCGGGACAGACCTACTCAATGTGCGGTATGCGGCCGAACACGCGGCGGATCAGGAATACGCCGTGATTTTTCCTTCGTATTATTTCGGCCAGATCTTTGAGGCGAAGCATGAGCCGGGGACGGTGGCCTACAGCGTCGATATCCAGCTCCATCTGCTGCAAGAGACGACGGACGAGATGGCACGCAATGGGTGCAAGAAGATCATCATCGTGAACGGTCACGGCGGGAATGAGCACCTGCTTCCCTTTTTCGGGCAATCGCAGATGGAGCGGCAGCGCGACTACGTTGTGTATGTACTCGATGGGGAGCGGAGCAAACCGGGCGGACCGGCGAAGAAATCAAAGGGCGTCGATTACCACGCCGGAGAGAACGAGAGCTCGAACCTTTTGTACACACATCCAGAGTTGGCGCATATCGATCGGGCGGCCAGCGAATCGGGGGCGGATCAGAAGCGGATTACCTTGCCCGAGGAGCTTTACACGGGGATTTGGTGGTACGCGCGGTTTCCGGAGCACTATTCGGGGGATGGTTCGCCGGCAACGAAAGAACTGGGCGAGTGGAACATGAAGAATTGGATTGAGGCGGTGGTGGATTGCATTAAGGCGGTGAAGGCGGATGAGAATAGTTTGAGGATTCAGAATGAGTTTTACGAGAAGAGCAAGCATCCGTTGGATACGAAGCAGTAGAATCCGCCAAATGGACCTTCACTGTGGATACTGAAGAAGCTCAAAGGATCCTCGCGAAGTATGACGCAGAATTGAGCCATCTTCGCGGCGCTATGGACATCGCCTTTGGTTCGAATGTGAGCAGTAACCCTTTGATGCCAGAAGACATTGTCGTTTTCTCGCTTGGCGTAGTTACCAAGGAACTTTTCGAAGAACTTCTTCTACTCGTATCGCACGGTCGCGGTGAAGCAGCCCTTCGGGTCTCGCGTACTCTATACGAATGTGTCGTCTTCGCGGCGTACGTTAGTAAGCACCCTGACAGCTGCGGGGCTTTCATGAACACTCTGTTCGCTTCTTGGGCGAATATTCTCAGGAGCATACCGGAACGCGCCAAATTGCTGCCCGAAATGCACAGTGATTTTTCAGAACGATTTCCGAAGTATGCCCAAGGTAAACAAGTGCCGTTGGATTGGAACGACGATCGCACCACTTTCAATATGGCTGCGGATGTCGGCGTCTCTGGTGAGTTTCATTCCCTAGCCTTCAATTTCACTTCAGCATATGTTCATCCTAGTGCGTCCTTCCTTCTCGGGCGAATGACATACTCAGCCGATAACAGGTTCGTGTTCGGCGCTAAACGAGACGATTCGTCTTGGCAAATTGCGCTGCGAATCGCTCACGATTTGATTATTACGTCGATGAGGCTCCGTAAAAGATACTCAGACTCAGTTGAGCTTCGCCTCAATCTTGAGTTCTGCGAAAAGGAATTCGTTCAAATCTGGGGCTACGCTCCCGAATCGAGTAGGTAGGCGACCTATCGCATCGCAGTTTGGTCCCAAATACGAGGCGTTAATGGCGGACAGGATTACGAGAAGGGATTTTCTGGGGTCGACGCTGTTGGGGTCGGGGGCGATGCTGCTGTCGGGGCTTACGCCGGCGCAGCTTTTGGCGGCTGCGGATGAGTGGAGCGGGTACGGAGGCGTTGGAGACTACGCCAAGTCGAACGGGAACACGTTTGAGGTGCTCACGGCCGGGCACAAGATGCGGGATAACGCTTGGACGAGCGACGCGATCGAGACCGGCGAGTCGTACGACTGCATAATTGTTGGCGGCGGGATCAGCGGGCTCGCTGCGGCACTTTTCTTTCGGCGCATTGCGGGACCGAATGCGAGCGTTCTGGTCATCGAGAATCATCCGATTTTTGGGGGCGAGGCGAAGCAGAACGAGTTTGAGGTCGATGGGAAGCGCATCGTCGGGCATCAAGGTTCCGCGATTTACTTTCAGCAATATCCGCACAGCTTCCTTGAGCGTTTCTACGATTCGATCGGACTACACACGCCGAGACTGGAATATCAGAAACCTGCCGGCGCCATCGCTGATTGGAAGTTGAGCCGCACGCCGTACGATTCGTCCGGGCTCGGCCAAGGACAGTACGGATTCTGGTTTGGGGCGAAATTTGGGCAGAAGGATGGAATGTGGCTGTTGGACAAGGGCGGCGCGGAATTTCAGAACGCGCCGGTCGAGGCGCGGTACAAGAAGGAACTGCAACGCTGGTTTTCGGGCGACGCTGCGAAAGAGGCGAAGTGGGAGCGGCCGAAAGTTGACGGCGATGCGGCGGCGCGTGCGCTCGATGCGATCACGCTTGAAGAGCATTTTATTCAGCACTACGGGATGACGCGGGAGTTCTGCCGCGAGTTTTTGTCACCGGTCGAAGGTGGCGGGTCGGGGCTTGGACCCGATGCGTTGTCGGCGTACAACGATTTCGCGTTCGAGTTTCTTTATCCGTTCGATGACAAATCCGGTGAGCCATCGGTGCAGATGTTTCCTGGCGGGAATACGACGATTGCGCGGCTGATGGCGAAGACTTTGATTCCCGATGGGATCGATGGGCCACCGACGGTCGATGGCGTGACACGGGGACGAGTGAAATTCGACGCGCTGGATACGAGCGGGGCGAAGGCGAGGTTGCGACTGTCTTCGACGGCAGTGTCGGTGCAGCACGACGGCGATCCGGCGAAGGCGTCGACTCTCTCGATCACGTATGCGCGCGATGGCAAGGTGTATCGCGTGAAGGCGCGGTCCGCGGTGATGGCTGGTGGAAGCTGGACGACGAAGCATGTTTGCCACGATCTCGGACAATCACAACGCGACGCTTACGCACAGTTCTACCGCTCACCCTGCATGATGGCGAACGTCGCGGTGCGCAACTGGCAGTTTCTGCACAAAATGGGGATCAGCGGATGCCGCTGGTTTGAAGGTGTCGGGAATTATTTTGATGTTGTGCGGAGTTCGGTCGTTGGAGATGTCGAACCGACGATTACGCCGGATTCACCGATCGTGCTTGCGGTGAAATGTTTGTATGCGTATCCAGGGCTGCCGACGGAAGACCAGGGACATCGCGGGCGGGCGGAGATGCTGACGACTTCCTACAAGGAATACGAGGAGCGGATTCGCCAGCAGATGGATCTCATGTTTCGCGGGGCGGGATTCGATGCGAAGCGGGACATCGCGGGAATTGTTTTGAATCGCTGGGGGCATGCGTACTGCAATCCGCAGCCGGGATTTTTCTTTGGGAAAGATGGGAAGCCGGCGCCGCGCGAGACGTTGCGGAATGCGCCGTTTGGGCGGATTGCGTTTGCGAACACGGATTTGGCGGGAGCGATGGATCATCGGTTTTCGATTCTGGAAGCGCATCGGGCGGTGGGACAGTTGATGGATCAGGTGTTGGAGAGTTGACGCGCGACGGACGCATCGCCGTCGCGCCAATGCCGGGTGGAGCCCTTCGAAGCTCAGGGTAAGCACGCCCCCTACAAAGCACTCGACTATTTCTTGCCGTAAGTAAAAATCTTCCCGCCGTAGACCACCGCTACGTAACGGCCGCCTTGCAGGAACTGCATTACTTTTTCGCCTTTGCTTGCCAGTTGGGCCCAGCGAGATTGCGTTTTGGGGTTTTGCTCGAGGCCGCGGAACGGTTCGCCTTGGAACTCGAAATCGACCTGGGCGAGTTTGCTTTTGGCGGTGCGGCGGACGGAGTAGGAATCGCCGTCGACTACGACTCGCTTTGCGGAGTCTACGAGAGCTTGTTTCCAGACGGAGAGGATGCAGGACTCGAATTCGGGAGAACGCGGGTCGACGGGCATTGGAGAAGTTTAGCGCAGGTTCGGCGGAGGCGGCGCGGTGCACAACATGGTGGCAAAGGTTGAAGTATGGGTGGGGGTGCATCTAAACCCGCACCCTTCGGAAAACGGAAGGGTGCGGCACCCAAAAGCCGGAGTGGAACGCGCAAAGGTTGCAGGACGGGCGGCGTGCCGCGCCCGACGGGGCGCCTGTTGCGATTGCACAAGACTTTGGATTGACGACGTGAGGGGACTAACGCGATTGGCGGATTTGTTCGATCCAGCGGCAGAGGAGGCCGTGGTAGGCGCCTTCGACGTCGATGAACTCGATGCCCATGCCGATGCGCGGCTTGAGGATGCGCACGACGGCGAGCGCTTCGATCTTCTGTCCCTTGCGGGTCAGAGTGATGCGCACGCGGGTGGCAACCGGGAGCGGCTTGCTGGTGCAGACGAAGCAGCCGCCGAGAGAGATATCGGAGGTGACGCCGACCGCGCGTGTGCCCGCTTCCATGTCGATAATTTCGACATCGGCGGCGAAGGGAAAGCGAATCGCATAGCGACGGTCACGTACGCCAGTCCTGGCTGACTGGCTCTTGGAGATACGGTCGTCCATAGAGATCACGTTGCTCAAATTCATTGAAGGTCGAGACTTTTCACGTAGAGTGCCGGCCGGGAGATGCACCGAGCAACGGGCTACGCGCCCTGATATGAAGCCAACTTCGCCACTTGATGAGCCTCTATTCTGACGCGGATGGCGGCTGGACACGATAGATTCCATCGGCTCCGACCGCGAAAAGATTAATAGCGCGGCCATGCAGTCCATTCCAGATGGGGCGGATTTTTGCCCCAAAAAGCCGCATCAAAATGCGGTTTCGACTGTCCTTTGGTGCAAGCGCTAACGTTATTAGTCCTAACGACAAAGGATGCCGCATGTCACAGCAGCCCGAAACTGACGCGTGCTACGCTGAAAATGTCACCGATTCCTCTGAACGAAGCGAGACCATGCGACCCGAAGGCCTTCGGCAAAGCGACCGCGTCAGTTTCCGTATGCCCGTGGAAGCATCGTGGGCGAACGGCGGCGGCGCCGAAACCAAACAGAAGGCGGAAACGATGCTGGTGAGCCGCAACGGCGGTGTTCTCCGGCTGAAGGACAAGCTTTTTACAGGTCAGGAACTGACGATTCGGCGGCAGCGCGAAGGCGACCATTGGAAGGTGGCGCGGGCGCGGATTGTGGCGGAGATCGATCAGGACGGCGACGGGTACCTTTACGCGATTGCGATTTTGGATCCGCGGGCGGATTTCTGGGACATCGACTTCCCTGCTCCGCAAAGCGCGCCTGAAGCGCTGGCGCGTTTGCTGATGGAATGCAGCTTTTGCCAGCGGCGCGAAGTCGTTTATTTGAACGAACCTGAAGTGAAATCGTTTGAGGTGAGGAAGTGCGTGGCGCGGGTGTGCACGCACTGCGATTCGCCTTCGATCTGGATCGAGGCGCAACCGGAAGCGAGCACCGAAAGCCTGGCGACGAGCAATGGTGACGAGCGCGTGTTTCCTCGGCGGAATCGGACGCGGGTAAAGGCGCGGGTATTGGCGTGCATCCGGCGGCGCGGATTCGCGGAGGAAGTGGCGGTTTGCGAGGATCTGTCGAAGGGCGGGTTGAGTTTTAGAAGCCGCAATCAGTATGAGGAAGGGTCGCGGGTCGAGGTGGCGGTGCCGTTCACTCCGGGGAGCGCGGCGATTTTTGTGCCGATAAGGATCGTTTTTTCGCAGGCGATTCCGTCGGCGGGTTTGTATCGGCATGGAGCGGCGTATTTGCGACCGCCGAATGAGGCGGGGATTTAAGAGTTAAAAGCGAAGAGAGGGTGCGACAAGAATCTTGGTTGGTTGCGTGGACACCCTGAACGGACGCCCCTACAAAAATCAAAGAGCAAACAAAAATGCCGCCGTTGGGCGGCATTTGCTTTTATTAGTGCGGTGAATCTTGTGTGATTGAAGATTAGTCGACGGCGACGGCGTCGCGTTCTTTGCGGCGGCGGCGCATGTAGTGCATGGCGATGTTGAGGAAGACTTCGCCGCACGGGGTGTCGATACAGATGACCATGGCTTCGGTGTCGGGGCTGCCGGCGAGGCCCTCTTCGGTCGTGTGAATTTCAGGCGGAAACACCTTGAAGCGAAAGCCCTGATCGTTGAGCAGCGTGACGGAGTTTCCGATGACCATGTTCGCGAGCTCGCAGACGGTTTCGCGTGCGATCTGTTCGCCTTCGTTAACGGTGCCGCCAGTGAGATGGCTGGCGATTTTGTATGCGACTTCGGGAGCGATGTCGAGGACGACGCGGCCCTCGATGTCACCCTTGAACAGAATGTGCGCGGCGACGCCTTTACGGCGATACGTCTCTTCGTCCATCGAGAGATCGTTAATTTTCGTCGGCGCCTGGAGCATTTCGGAGAAAACGGCGTCGGCGGCGTTGATGAAGGGCTGGATGAGTTCCATTCTCATGCGCGTCGATCTCCTGCGAGCGCGACGGGAGCGCCGACCGCGTTGGGGTCGTCGCTGAGGACGTAGCGCAAAATTTCGTAGAGCACTTCGGCCTTGACGGGCTTTTGGACGAAGTGCTTCGCGCCCTTTTGCAGAGCGGCGAGAATGTTTTCCTGATAGCCGACGGAGCTGACCATCACGATGCGGGCGTCGGCGTGCTGACGCACGATGCGTTCGACCGCTTCGATGCCTTCCATCTGCGGCATGGTGATGTCCATGAGCACGATGTCGGGCTTGGTGCGATTGAACTCCGCGATGGCGGTCAAGCCGTCGCCGGCTTCTCCGGCCACTTCGCCGCCGAACATCTCAATCATCTTGATGAGATTCTTGCGGGCGAATACGGAGTCGTCCACCACAAGATAGCGGACCGACTGATTGTCTTTACGGTGCAGAGGCGCGAACTGTTGCATGGCCTTCTCCTTCGTCCCGGCGCGGCGTTAGCTGCGCTGGGAAGAAACTGGTGTCCTTTCGGATTTGTCGAGCTTGTCGTTCTTGTCGTTTTTATCGGGGCGATCTTTTTCGGACTTGTCGGATTTTTCTCCGAGGCGCTCGCTTCCATATTGCGAAGCGAGAAAATTGCCGATCTGTTCGAGGGCAATGATGCGATTGGCGTGGCCCTTGGTGATGGCGGCGCGCGGCATACCGCTGACGACGCAGGTTTCTTCGCTCTGCGCGATGGTGAAGCCGCCGGCGGCTTTGATCACGCCGAGACCATCGGCGCCGTCTTCGCCCATGCCGGTCATGAGAACGCCGACGGAGGCGAGCGAGAATTCTTGCGCGACGGAATGGAAGAGGACATCGACAGATGGGCGATGACCGTTCACAGGCGCGCCGTCGGAGAGGACGGCCATGTCGCCGCGGGGCATGCGGCGAACCATCATGTGACGATTGCCGGGGCAGATGAGAACGCGGCCGGCAAGAAGCAGGTCGCCGGACTTGGCTTCGCTGACGTCGAGCGCGCAGCATTCGTCGAGGCGCTTGGCGAACATTTCGGTGAAACCTTCGGGCATGTGCTGCACGACGAGGATGCTGCACGGGAAATCGGATGGAAGCTGCGAGAGCACGTATTGCAGCGCGTTCGGGCCGCCGGTGGAAACGCCGATGGCGATGATACGCGTGGGAGCCGCTGTGGAGCGGGCGCCCTTTTTCAGCACCACCGGAGGATCGATGGGCACCGTTGCGGGCGGAAGTTTGCGGCCAGTGGCGCGCTTGGCGACTTTGATTTTTTCGATCAGGACGTCGGCGATTTTTTCGAGGTGGCCGGCGGCGGCATCGGTTGGCTTGGCGATGAAATCGACGGCGCCAAGGGCAAGAGCTTTCAACGTTGAGTAAGCGCCCTCTTTCGAGTGCGTGCTGAACAAAATCACGGGGAGCGGAGCGCGGCGCATGATGAGGCGCAGAGTCTCCATACCGTCCATGCGCGGCATTTCGAGATCGAGCGTGACGACGTCGGGGCGCAGTTCTTCGATTTTTTTCAGGGCGAATTCGCCGTCCATCGCAGTGCCGACGACTTCAATTTCGGGATCGCGAGCGAGGATCGACGGGATGAGCTTCCTCATCAGTGCCGAATCATCGACAACTAGAACGCGGATCTTTTCGCTCATGCGATGGCTCCCAAGGGTACGGAACGCGATAGACGCTGCAACACGGCCGGAACGTTGAGAATGAGAACGACGGTGCCGTCGCCCAAAATCGATGCGCCACTGACGAGGTCGCTGGCGATGATGTCGGACGGCAACGCCTTGATGACAAGTTCTTCTTCGCCGACGAGGCTGTCTACGAGAAGGCCGAAACGCTTTTCGGCGGCACCGATCACGATGACGAAGTTGCGCTTCTTCTTCGTGGTTTCGGCGGCCGGCGATTCGACGGCGTGAATCTGACTGAGTTTGTTGAGGCGGACGAGCGTAAGAACTTGTTCGCGGAGGCGCAGGACTTCGCGGCGATCGACGCGGTGAATTTCTTCGTCGGTGATGCGGGTGATTTCGACGACCGAAGAGAGAGGCACGGCGAAGAGGCGGCCGCCGACGCGGAAGAGCAAAGTCTGGATACTAGCAAGCGTGAGCGGCGCGCGGAGTTGAATCGTAGTACCACGATTCTTGCTGGAGCTGATGTGAACGGTGCCCTTGAGGCGATCCATGACGGTGCGAACGACGTCCATGCCGACGCCTCGGCCGGAGACCTCGGTGACTTCGGCAGCGGTGCTGAAGCCAGGCTCGAAAATCAGGTTGAGCACATCATTGTCCGGCAAGCGCTGGGCGTCTTCGGTTTTCAGCAGGCCGCGTTTTACGGCGTGCTCGCGAATCTGCGCGAGGTCGATGCCGCGGCCGTCGTCGCGAACTTCGATGACGACCTGCGTACCCTGGTGATACGCATTGAGATAAATCGTGCCGCGCGCGGCTTTGCCGGCGGCGATGCGATCTTCGGCGCTTTCGATGCCGTGGTCGACAGCGTTGCGCACGATGTGCATCAACGGTTCGGCTAGCGAATCGAGAATGCCCTTGTCGAGATCGGTGTTCTGGCCGGAGAGGTCGAGAGCGATGTCCTTGCCGCACTGCTTCGCAACGTCGCGAACGAGGCGCGGGAAGCGACGGAAAAGCTGTTCGACGGGCACCATGCGGATTTTGAGCACGCACTTGTGCAGCTCATCGAGAACGCGGGACTGGAACGCGAGAGCGTCGGAGAGCTTAGAGCGCAATGGATCGTGCTGATGGCTTTTGTCGAACTCGGTCAGCGTGCGGTTGAGCATCGACTTGCCGATGATCAGTTCGCCGACAAGATTCATGACGGCGTCGATGCGCGCGGAATCGACGCGGAGCGTGCTTTCGACGACGGCGGTGGCGGCGGATCCCTGTGCGGACGGTTTCGAGCCGTCGGCGTGCGCGGTGTGATCTTTTGTCTGTGCTGTAGCGTCGGCCGCTTGCGCTTCGAGAATATCGCCAAGGAGTTCGTGCTCGCTGGCATCGATGTGGCTCATGCGCTCGACGCGCAATTCGGAGACGATCGCAGGAATCTGGCAGCGCTGTTTGAGGCGCTCTTCGGGCTGCGAAGTGGCAAGCGCGGCTTCGACAATTTCGACCGTCGCAGCAGCGGAGTTATCTTCCGGACGAAGCGCGATGACGGTGCCACAGCCGTGAAGAACATTGCGGATGAGCTGGAACGCGGCCGCGTGCATCAGGCTGTTCGGATCGATGCGTAGAGCGATGTTGTAGACGGTTTCGCCGCGGTGAATCGCTTCAGAGATCATCAACTGCTCGTATTCGGTCCAAGCGAAGTGCGCGGAGACTTTTGGCTCCGGACCTTTCTTTGTGGGCTGAGCCGGCGCGGTCAGAAGCGAGCGAATCAAAGCGCGCAGCGGTTCGGCTGGAGGAGGCTCGATGTTGCGCTGGTAGGCGCCGAGCATTGCCGAGAAGCAGTCGGCCGCTTCGAGAACGACCTCGGCCAGCTTGCCGCCGGCCTGCTGGCCGATCTGCGGGGACAAGACGTCTTCCAATTCGTGCGCGAGTTCGCTGAGCTGATAGTAGCCGCAGGCTGCGGAATCGCCTTTCAAGGTGTGCACGGCGCGGCGAACGCGACGAATCACTTCGTCGTCGGTCGGCCGAGCCTCAAGTTCGAGGCCCGCGTCATTCAGCGACTGCAATAGCTCATTCGCACTCTCGAAGAAGAGCGCGCGGAGCTCGCCGCTGCGATCATCGGGCAGTTGGGTCACGAATTGACCTCAAGCTTTTGATAGGCGGTGCCGTTGTTCTCATGCACCATGCGAAACTTTTGGGTCAGCCCGAACAGGCTTTCGGCATGCCCGACAAAGAGATAGCCGCCCGGATTCAAGCAGTGCCAGAACTTTTCGATCAGGCGCTTCTGCTCGGCTTCGTCGAAATAAATCATGACGTTGCGGCAAAGGATGATGTCGTTGCGGCGCGGCAAGAATTCGGTTTTGAGGTTATGGAAGTCGAACTGGATTAAATCCTTGAGCTGCTTCTTGACGGCGTATTTGTCGCCGACACGCTCGAAATAGCGGAGGCGGCAGGTGTAATCGACCGGCTCCATCTGCGTTTCGGTGTATGTGCCTTCCTGCCCTGCACGGAGGCTAGCGTAGCTGATGTCGGACGCAACGATTTCCAACTTCCAAGGCGGAGGAATCAAAGGCTTGGGCGACGGCATGTCGAAAGGAAGAGGATTCCGCAGGTAGTAATACGCGAGCGCGTCGCAAATGAGAATTGCGACCGAGTAGGCTTCCTGGCCCGAAGAGCAGCCAGCGCTCCAAACCCGCAACGTCCAGTCGCGTCGTTCCTGCTTCTTGCGAAGCAATTCTTCGAGGACGCTCTTCTGAAGAAGATCGAGCTGCGGGCGATTGCGGAAGAAACTCGTTTCGTTGACGGTCAGATTTTCGAGAAGCGCGGCGAGTTCGTTCTTCCCTTCGCGGCTCGTTAGCAAGCGATAGTAGTTGTAGAAGGAATCGATCTGGCAGGCCTTGAGCCGGCGCTGGAGGCGATCCTTGAGAAAGTGAGAGCGGCGCTCGTCGAAGAACATTCCGCATTCTTGGTAGACGAGCGTCTGGAGGAGCTTGAGCTCCGCTTCGGTCAATTGAACTTGGGCAGTTATCGTTCCCATATAGGGCGCGTGTCTCGGTGAAATGAGTGGGCGTCGCGGCCAAAAATGCAGGCCCAAGGCGCTATCTCACGGTAGCGAGGGTTTCCGCGGCCTCCTCGAGTCTCTTAACTTCCTGGTGCTGCAAAAGCTTTGAAACGTCCAGCAGGATGATCAAGCGGCCCTTGAGTTTCCCGACTCCGGTGACATAGTTCGATTCGCCTTCGGCAAATACGCTGCCGGGCGGTTCGATTTCGGATGGCGGAATCTTCAAAACTTCGGATGCGGCGTTGACGATCAGGCCGATGAGTTTGTTGTCGAGCTCGACGACAAGAATGCGATTCTTTTTGTCGGGCTGGACGTCGACCTGACCGAATCGCTTGCGCAGGTCCATCACCGGGATGATCTTGCCGCGGAGATTGATGACGCCTTCGACGGTTTCGGGAGCGCTTGGGACGGACGTGATTTCGGGCACGCGAACGATTTCGCGCACCGATCCGATCCGCACGCCAAACGTCTCGTTGCCGATCCGAAAACCAACGACCTGGAGGTCTTTATCCATGGCAGCGTTTATGGCTCTCAGGAACGCGTGAGCTCGGCGTATTCGCTTTCCGCCTCGCGGTGCGTTTCGCGGCGGCGCGGATGAGATGCCGGGGTTTCGCGGCGCGAGCGAGCTTGCGCCGACGAGTCGAGAACAAAGCGGTCCATGCTGTCGAGAAGATTGCGCGAAAGCTTGAGCATCTGTTCGGCGGCAGCGGACAGTTCAGTGGAACTCGATGCAGACTGCTGCACGAGTTCGCGCATCTTGTCCATCGCGCGAACGACCGCTTGCGCGCCGGATGCCTGCTCTTCGACGGCGGAATTGATTTCCTGGGTGATCTCGGTGAGGCGGCCAGTCGCTTTGGCGATCTGTGAGGAACCGACGGACTGTTCGGCCGTGGCGGCGCCGATTTCCTGGGAGAATTTGTAGACTTCGGTGACGACATTGGAGATTTTGTGCAGCGCTGAGCCGAGATCGTTGCCGAGGCTGAGGCCCTCTTCGACGATGCGGGTGCTGCGCTCCATATTTTCGACGGCCTGGCGCGCTTCCCGCTGGATGCTCTGGATGAGGTCGGCGATTTCTTTTGTGGATTGCGTCGATTTTTCGGCAAGCTTGCGAACTTCGTCGGCAACGACGGCGAAGCCGAGGCCATGTTCGCCGGCACGAGCGGCTTCGATCGCGGCGTTCAACGCGAGCAAGTTCGTTTGTTCGGCGAGATCGTCGATGACTTCGATGATCTTGCCGATGTCGTCGGCGCGATGGCCGAGGACGTTGATGATTTCGGCGGACGACTGAATCGCGTGATTTGTGCGATTGAGGCCGTCGGTCGCCTTCTCCATCGTGGCGATGCCGGTGACGACTTCTTCGCGCGAGCGATTGGCGATGTCGAGGAGGACTTTCGCGGTGTCGGCGACGCGTTGGATCGAAGTAACCATCTGATCGATTGAGGCTGAGGTTTCCGCAACGCTCGACGCTTGAATTTGCGTGTTCTTGACGACGTTCTGCACGTTGATGCTCATCTCGTGCATGGTGCTGGTGACTTCTTCGATGGCGGAGGAAGCCTGGACGCTGACCTTCGCGGATTCGTCCGCAGCGCCCGCGACCTGATTCGACCCCGCGGAAACTTGTCCAGCCGAATCGCGCGTGGTGCGGACGAGATCCTGCAAGCCGTGTTGCATGCGGACGAACGCATTGCCCAACGTGTCGCGCTTGGAGCGCGGCACGACTTCGATGGCGAGGTCGCCTTCTGCGACGGCCGCGGATACGCCGGCCATTTCTTTGAGGTAGGCGACCATGTTGTTGAACGTGGTCGCTAACGCTCCGATTTCGTCGTTGCGGTGAATGTCGATGTTTTGGTCGAGGTCGCCGGAGTCGCCAATTTCGCGGGCGACGGTGATGAGGTGCGTCAGCGGCTCGGTGATGGATTTTGCGGTGTAGTAGGCGACGACGAAGCCCCAAACGAGAGCAAGGAACGTGCCGCCGGTCGTTAGCGTCGTGCTGAGCGTGCTGGCGCGCGCGGCGGACTTGCTGGTTTCGTCGAGCGACTTGGCGATTTCGGTGGAAGCTTGGTCGAGAACTGACGAGGACTTCACAAGCCAGGACGTTGGATCCTTTTGAAGATAGAAGATCTGGAGATCGGAAACCGTGGCATCGCCTGAATCAACTTGATGGCGCTTGGCGAGCAGGGGCTTGGCGAAATTATCGGCCCAGCTGGCCTCCGTGCTTTCGACCTGAATCAATGAGGTGTGGAGAAGGTCGTTGTTTGTCGCGCTGGCTTCGCCGTGCTTGATGATGTCGGCGACATCGACGATGCCGTGATTGACCTTCTCTTCGTCGCGCGGATCGCCGCTCAGCAGGAAGTTGTTGAGGTTGTTCCGGTTGAGCATGATCTGGTAGCGCACGGATTCGATGGTGCGCACGTTTTGCAGCGCAGTCGAAGCGTCGGCGCGCGCCGACTGTTCGCGCAAGCCCGCGATGATGTTGACGACAAACAGCCCGATCAAGATGAACAGGATCGAACCGAAGCCGATATAAAGTTTCTTGCCGATCGTCATTTCCGAAACCCTCCACCCCAGAAACCGCTGCCCTAATGGGCGATTCGGCTCAGCCGCGATGCCCTCGCGACGAGCCTTTAATTGCTGCTGCCTGAGCCGGTGAAATCGAACTCCACGACCTGCGTAGTCTCCTCGGGAGCCGGGAAGAACTTCCACTCCTTGACCGCGTCCGTGCAGGTCTGCACGAGCAGCGGATGGCCGCCGATGGCGCGCGTGCTCTTGACGTGGCCGTCGGGAGCGATGATGACTTCAATTTTCACTTTGCCGGTGACGCTCATGCGCTTGGCGAGTTCCGGATACGACGGCGAAACGCGCGTCTTGACCTTGCGCTTGCCTTCGTCGGTCGTTGCCGTTTGTGCGAAACCTGTCGCTGCCAGTAGCCCGGCGAACCCCACACTTGCCAGGACGATCGTTGTCCACTTCCGTCGCATCGACACCACGCCTCCTCTGATTGGGACAATCCCCCACAGCAAGAAAGGCACGTCGATGGCCAGTACTGGTGCGAGAAAAGACGAGGTGTTTTTCTAAGGGTGAATCGCTGCAAGTGCCGGGGAATAGTGAAGTTATGGCACCTGAGCGAGTGTCATTGCTTGAAGGACGAGTTGCGGAAGTTGTCTCAGACGGGTTGTGATTCGCGTTGGGAGGTCTCACGCTGAGACGCGTTTTTGTTGAGTTTTGGGGGATTCTTGCGCGATTCGAAGGGCTTGTATAGTTGCGTGCATCGGCAACGTGCCGAGATTTCTCACTGTCGCGCGAAAAATTGGCGGGTGTCGAGTGCGAAACACCCAAAACCGACGGTAATTGACTCAGATTGAGATTGGTCGGTAGCGTAGAGACGCGTGGGAAATCATCAAATTGAGACGCCTGTGCCGCGTCTCAATCAAACATGCCTAGAGCAACGGCCAAACCCTCGACTCGCCTCGCGCGGAAACGCGTGAAAACGCCCGCGTCTCGTTCTTCGATTCAGGCTGCCGACGAACTCATGGAATTGGCGGTGGATGCCGCGCATTCGCGGAACTTGCCGGCGTTTTTGGAGCGGTTCGCGCAGCGGGCGACGCGGATGCTGGGCGCGCGGTGGGGCGGAGTCATGGTGTTTCGCGGGCGCGAGACGGATTTGTATCAGGCTCAAGCCGACGAAGCTATGGGTGAGTTGCAGGTGACTCAGCAGGCGAGCCTGATTCGGCTGGGACGCGAGGCGCGGGGCGAGGCCGAGACTTTGGCGGTGTCGTTTGAGCCGACGTCGGTTTCTGGCGGGGATGCACATAAAGATGGTCACGTCGCGGATGTGACTTTTGTGCCGATTACGGCGAGCGACGAAGAGAGTTTGGGTTGTTTGTGCTTGATTCGCCGGAAAGGCGCGCCTGCCGCCGGTGAAAGACATCTTTTGCACGCACTGGCGAGTCATGCGGCGCTGTCGCTCGAGAACTTCAGGCGATTTTCGCAGTTGGAGCGGTCGAAGCGGCAGTGGGTCGAGGATATCGACGCGATCAGCGACTACATCGTGGTGCACGACCGGTCGTTTCGGATTGTGCGCACGAATCGGTCGCTGGCGTCGCATCTCGGCGTACCGCCGGCGGCGCTGGTTGGCGACCCGATGAGCAGCCTGCGGCAGATCGCCGAAACGCGGAGCGAACTTCCCTGCCCGTTCTGCCGCGATACGCAGCAGGCGCGCGAAGAATACATTGTTGCCTCGCCGGAGCGGATTTTCTTGGTTTCGACGTCGCGGACGCCCGGAGTGTCGGACGACGACACCCGAACCATTCACGTTTTGAAGGATATGACCGACCGGCGCGAGGCCGAGCGGCGCTATCGCGAGCTGTTTGACAGCATTCAGGAAGGATTGTTTTTTGCCACGCCGGAAGGGCGCTTCCTGGATGTGAATGACGCGATGGTGCGGATGCTTGGCTACGATTCGCGCGAAGAGCTGCTGCGGGCGGACGTGAGTACCCATCTTTACCCTGTTTCGGCGGAGCGGGAGCGGTTTTTTACGGCGCTGGCACGACGCGGAGTGCTCCGGAACTACGAAGAGACGCTGCGACGCAAGGATGGAACGCTGCTGCATACGCTCCAGAACATCACGGCGGTGCGGGACGCGAACGGCAGAATCATTCAGATTCGTGGGTTGATGCTCGACGTTACGGAGCAGCGGACGTTTCAATCGCAATTGCAGCGTGAGCGCGACTTTAACCAGAAGATCTTGAATACGACGCAGAGCATGATTCTGGTGCTCGACACAGCGGGATTGATCAGCTACGCGAACCGAAGGGCGTTTGAGTCGGGCTATCGCGAAGATGAGCTGATCGGGCATCGGCTGGTGGATTGGGTGGAAGCGGCTCAGCGCGAAGATTTTGAGGCGGCGCTGGAGACGACGGCGCATGGGCATCAAGTTGAGAACCTCGAACTGCGCGTGCGGCGTAGTGACACTTCGATGGGGCACTTTTCGATCAGCTTGAGCCCGATGCGCGACGAACAAGGCGCGGTGAACAGCGTGGTCGTCGTGATGACCGATATTACGGACGCGGTGCTGCTACAGGCGAAGCTGGCGCACTCGGAGAAGATGGCGACGATCGGGCGGCTGGTTTCCGGTGTGGCGCACGAAGTGAACAATCCGCTGGCGGCGATTTTGGGATTTACGGATTTGCTGCTGGAGAATCCGGCGATTCCGGACAATGCGCGCGAGGACTTGCAGATTATTTTGCATGAGACGCAGCGGACAAAGGACATCGTGCAGGATTTGCTAAGTTTCGCGCGGCAGCGGCCAGTGCAGCGCGAGTTAGTGCATGTGAATGCGGTGCTGCGACAAACGATCAAACTGCGCAGCTATGACTTCGCGAGCCACGGCGTCGAGGTGCTGGAAGAATTTGACGAAAACATGGGGCACGCGTTGGGAGACTCGCAGCAGCTTCAGCAAGTTTTCTTGAACATTCTCAATAACGCGTATGACGCGGTGCAGGAAGTCGGCCAGCGCGGACGGATCGCGATTCGCACGTCGCGTCAAGGGTCGAACATCGAGGTCGCAATTACGGATAACGGGACCGGCGTGAGCGACACAGAGCGGATTTTTGATCCGTTTTACACCACAAAACAGGCGAACAAAGGCACCGGTCTTGGTCTGAGCATTTGTTACGGCATTGTGCGCGCGCATGGCGGCGAGATTCTGTGCCGCAACAACGAGAATGGCCCCGGCAGCACGTTTATCGTGCGCGTCCCTGTCGCGACGGAAGCGGCAACGGCGGCGGCGATTGCCAAGGAGGCGGGCCGATGAGCACGTCGCCGATTTTGCTGATCGAGGACGAGCCGTCGGTCACGGCGTTTTTGCGCGCGGCGCTGGAACGCCGCGGCTATGCCGTCGAGGACGCATCGTCTGGCGCGGAAGGAGTTGAAAAACTTGGCGACCGGGAATATTCGGGCGTGATTTCCGATATACGAATGCCGGGCTCGGTGAATGGCGCGGAAGTTCACGCCTGGATCCAGCAGAACCGGCCGGAACTTTGTACGCGCATCATTTTGATCAGCGGCGACACCGCGAACAGCGACACCCAGCAGCTGTTGAAGCAAAGCGGAACGCCGTGCATTGAAAAGCCGTTTCGTGTGCAGCAACTACTCACTGTGGTGGAGAAAACCTTCGGGAAACCATGAGCACCGATCTAAAAATTCGAATGCTGGTTGTGGATGACGAGCAGAGTATCCGACGTTTGTGCATGACGATCGGGACGTCGCTGGGGTTCCTTTGCGGCGAGGCGGAGAGCGCGGAAGCCGCGATTGCCCGGCTCGACTCCGAGGCGCCGGACCTGGTGCTGACCGATCTGAAGTTGCCGAATCAGTCGGGCGTCGAACTGCTGCGGCAGGTTAAGGCGCAGCTTCCACGGGCGGAAGTGGCGATCATGACCGGGCACGGATCGATCGAGTCGGCCGTCGATGCGATGAAATTGGGCGCTTACGACTATATCGAGAAGCCGTTCCGCGTGGAGAAGATGCGGCTGTTGTTGCAGCGGATGGCGGAGAAAATTCGTTTGGTCACGGAGAATGCGTTTCTACGTGAGCGAGTGAGCACCGAAGAGAACATGGAAGGGATCATTGGCTCGTCGGCGAACATTCAAGACGTGCTGAGGATGATTTCGCGGCTGAAGGATACGCGGACGCCGGTCTTGATTTCAGGCGAGAGCGGAACCGGCAAAGAGCTTGCTGCACGCGCGATTCATTTCCGCGGGTCGATGGCGGAAACGCCGTTCATCGCGGTTGACTGCGGCTCGCTGGTGCCGACGCTGATGGAAAGCGAGCTTTTTGGGTACGAAAAGGGCGCGTTTACCGGCGCGTCGAAATCGAAGGCGGGCTTGTTTAAGGCTGCCGATGGCGGAACGATTTTCCTCGATGAAATCGGCGAACTCCCGCTGGAGATGCAGGCGAAGCTGCTGCGCGTGCTGCAAGAGAAGGAAGTGCGGCCGGTCGGCAGCAACGACAAGGTCAATGTTGATGTGCGCGTGATCGCGGCGACGAACCGCGACCTCGAAGCGGCCTATCGCGCGGGCACATTCCGCAAGGACCTCTATTTCCGGCTGAACGTCGTGACGATCCACCTGCCTGCCTTCGTGACCGACGGTCCGATATTCCCGTGCTCGTGCACCATTTCCTGGACCGCTACGCGCGAGGCGAGAATCTACAGGTCACCGCGGCGGCGATGAAGAGCCTGCTGCAATACGATTGGCCGGGAAATATTCGCGAGCTTGAAAACTGCGTCGCACGCGCGGTGACGTTGGGCGATCACCGAACGATCGATGTCGGTGATCTTCCGCCTGCAATTCGGTCGGAATCGTCGATTCCGTTCGTCGACTTCGATCGAAGACAGTGCCTCGCTTTCCACCACGGCGCTTGCCGAAATGGAGAAGATGACAATCCTGCGCGTCTTCGAACAAGCGGGCGGCGATAAGGCGCTTGCCGGCAAGATGCTGGGTATCAGCCGCGCGACGCTCTACCGCAAGCTCAAGCGCTACAACATCCCAATGCGCCCAGACAGCGCGATTGAAGTGGAAGACGAAGAGAAATCGCACGCGGCATCTCGCTGACTAGCGGGCGCTAACTCAGAAGCGCTGACCGAACGGACAGGTTTTTCACGTCTCAGCGCTCGCGGCGGCCTGGCACGACACGCGACGACTGAGACGGGCGCCGTGTCACCGTGAGACAAACGGCCAGCATTCGATCGCCGCTCCGAACCTAAACCCCGCCCTTTCAACGCCTTCATCTCAATCCCTCAAGTAGCTCTCTTTGGCTTGCGACGTGCATTTCTTAGGCCGGGAATTTGTCCGTCTCGGTGTGTAGGCCGACGTTTGCAATGGCCAATGCTCAGAGATGGAATCGAGAGGCGAAGTGAAGCGATCGGGCCAGCTGGACGGAAACGAGGCATTTTCGGCATCAGGTCATGTCGGAGTGCTGGAAGACCAGGAAGCAACAGGCTGTGTGGAGCAGTTGGCTCGATTCTTTCCTCAGGCGTTGCCGGTACGACTACGAGCACAGGTCAGCGCGGTTCGCTCGGGCAGCGCAAAGCTACACGAGGCGGTGACCGTCGAATTCGCGACGCCGGACTGCGCGATTTTCGCCTCCGCACTGCCGTTGGAATTTGACGATCGAGTACGTCTGGAACGCGAGGGGAAATCTCGCAAGGCCGAAGCAACCGTCATCGCTGTGCAATATCACGACGGGCGGAAGGCGGTTGCTGTGAAGTTCACACAAGGGCCGTGCGACTGGGTGACGCAGCCATGAAAATGACGACTCTGAATTTATCGATGCCGGCTCCGCCGCGACCAGCAGGTCCAAAGCAGGAGCAGTGGGACGAAACTCGCTCGGTCTTCCCGATCTACATCGCGCTTGCCAAACAATTGACGCTGGAAATTCCGTTCGCGCCCGATAAGCGCATTCTGCCTGAAAAAGGCGACGCTGATCTCTATTCGCGGATTCAGACCTGGCTCGATTCGATGGACCAGCAGGTTCTGGTGTATCAGCTCCGCCATCTGCTTCAGATGACGACGCTCAACGCGAGCGAAGCTGGCCTGCGGGCGCTGATTCAGCGACATTTGCGCAAGCCGTCGAAATCGAATATGGACCGCGACAAGGTCGATTTTCTTCTCGTGCAGTATTTCGCGCTCTGCGCACCGCCAAAGGTCTATCACAAGCAGATCGAACTCGAAGATGTGGCACAGGTGATGAAGCCGGTGCTGGGAGAAGTCAGCACTTCGCCGATTTCATGGTGCGAACCTCTCGAGAAGATGATCATCTCTCTACGAGGTTTCCGCAGCCTCCGCGACGTGCTCAAGACGAGTTTTGTGGAGCAGGGCCGCAAAGTGAAAGACGAAGCCGGGAAGATGTTCTACGAACCGGCGCCACTGACGGCGTTCGTTCGCTTCAACTTCCTGATGCGCCGTACTTTGATTGAACTGATGCATGCCGATTTGATCGCGATTCGCGCTGGACTGGGCCAGCTCGATTCGCTCGACGTAAAGGCGATCGATGGTCGATTGTTCGGCCTGTCCGCTTCGGAACCAATCACGCACGTTCGCCAAATCGCCGACGAATGGAAGCAGCCCTTCCAGCAGGAATACACGGAACGCACGGTAAACGAGGCGTTCGAGAAGCTGCTCTGCCTGCGAACGGACGTGGAAAAGGCACTCGAAAAGATTTTGCCAAAATCGGCGGAGTCGCTGAATCAAGCACCTCCGGCGACGCCTGCCCGAGCGGCAGAGCCAGTCGCGGCACCAGCGCGGCCCGTTGCGAAGGACGCAGCGAAGACCACCGACTCGCCGAACATGCTGGATTTCGAAGGGTGTCTCGAGCAGATTTGGGAGCAATTGATCGCGGTGCCCCCGACACGTGGCCGTTCGATGACCACGGTGAAAGTCGGTAGCGCGCGGATACTGCTGTCGTCATGGGAAGTCGCCGCGTTTATCAACGAAAACGGGCCGTCCGCCGAAGATCTACGCCGTGCTGTCGTCGCACGCGCAATCGTCACGGCGGCGACCGAATCGGCGCGAGAAACGGGGAACGCAACCTCGGTCGAGCGCGCTTTGTCCACCGCACGCGTCGAAGTATCGCGATTGCAGGAACGCGTCGATGCCGCGAAACAGAGCAAAGATACCGAAGCCGCGGTAAACCTGGGCATCAGCACGAAGCGATTGCTTTCAGCATTGGATGAAGCCGAACGACTGTAGCAACAACGCATAGTTTTCGAGGCGCCACCAGCAAGCGCCGAGTGGAAGAGAATCGGGAGCCGCTTTCCTTGCAGAATTCCAGCGTACTGATCGTCACGGATGAGCCTGAATTCGCGCGGCTTCTCACCGCCTGTTGGCGCGCGGAGCGAGACGTTCCGGCGATTACCGTGCTTGCCAGCGATGTTTGGAACGAGCACGAGGCTGTAGCGCACGAACTCGCGGTTGTGGGGCCGCTGCGCGACGGCAAGCTGCCGGAGATTTTGCAATCGCTCGCGCCGGCCTGCGCCGTGATTCTGTGCGCTCCGGTCGAGTCGAGCGAGCTGACGCAACTTCGCCGCCGTCATCCGCGATTCGTGCATGTTCCGCTGCGTGAAGACTGGACTCAGACGCTATTGCTCGTGGCAGGTGAGTCGTTGCGCCGCGCCGAAGCGTTGCGTGCCGTGCGTCAAGCCGAATCGCGCGCTACCCAGAACGAAGCGCAAGCGACTCTCGGACGCTACATGCTCGACATGAAGCCGAGCGTCAACAATGCGCTCACTTCGATGCTCGGCAACGCGGAGCTTCTACTTCTGGAACCGGGTCAGCTTTCGCAACAGTCCCTGGCACAGATCAAGACCATTCACAGCATGGCCCTGCGCATCAACGAAATCATGCAGCGATTCTCATCCCTCGCCAGCGAGATGCGGGAGGCTGAGAATGCATCTCAAGCTGAGACGCACGCCGTACTACCTTCGCGTCCGGGTCGCCGCTGATAGTTCCCAGTCCCGCCGCAAGTGCCTCAAATTCAGCCCGTTATACCAACGCGACAAGCGTCGAGACGAAGGCAAAAAGCTGGCCGCTGACGTGCACCTCTTCTCAGCGGAGAACTGTCGGGAGACCTACGTCGTGCAGAAAAAAGTGCTCATCGTCGACGATTCGCCTTCGCAGGTGCGGTTGATGCAAGGCCTGCTCGAGACCGAAGGCTACGAAGGCGTCGGGCTGAACGACCCGAAGCTGATCGAACAAACGATTACGGCGGAAACACCGGCCGTGATTTTGCTCGATGTGGTGATGCCCGAACGCAACGGTTTTCAGGTTTGCCGGGAGTTGAAGAGCAACACGAAGTTCAACGCGATTCCGGTGATTTTGGTGACGTCGAAGGACACGCCGAGCGATCGCTATTGGGGCGAGCAGCAAGGCGCGGACGGATATGTGACGAAGCCGTTTACGCGCGAAGAGTTGATTCGCGCGGTACGACGTTTCGCCTAGGGATTGAGGACAGTGCAGGAATGATGGACGAATTTCATCTGACACCGCTTTCCGCCAACGCAGACTCTGCCGATCTGCTGGAAGCGCTCGGTCCGCTCGACGAGAGTCCGGCGGAGTCGCAGTTTTGTGTCTTCCGCAGCGGTCGCGAACGATTCTGCCTGCCGGTGCTCGACGTCGAAGAAGTGCTCGACTGGCCGTTGCTGACGAAAGTGCCGCTCGGGCCCGCGTACCTGCTCGGAATTTTCAATCTGCGCGGCTCGATCGTACCGCTCATCGATATCGCATTGACCGAAGGGCGGCGCCCCGGCTTGTTGCCGAAGCATGTTGTCGTTGCTTCCCTTCCCGGGGACGCAACGCACGACGACTTGCGGGTCGGTATCGCTGCGGACGAAGTCATCGGCACGTATTCGGTTACATCTGAGGATTTGCTGGAGCAGGCGCCTGAAAACGTCCCGCATTGCACCGGCATGCTGCGCCACGAAGATCGACTGGCGCTGTTGATCGATCTGAGGAAGTTGCTGGAAGTATTTCCTGGACCAAGCATTTGAGATTTGCGGCGGATTTCGACAGCGGCCGCCGATGGAAGATTTGGAGGAAGGCATGAAATCGCGACTCAGTTCTAAAATCTGGACGCTGGTGCTGGCGAACGCCGTTGTTCTGTTCGCCGTGCTCGGCTTCGCGTACAGCGCGGGCCGGCAGTCGAACGGCGCGTCGATCTTCGACTTCGGCGCATTGCCGGCTGGGGCGAGCGGAGCCGTGATGATCGCGCTCGCGCTTGCCGTGGCGGGAGCGCTGCTTCTTTTTTGGCAGCTCGGCAGCGGCCTGATCAAGCCGGTGCAGCAGCTCGCGGAATTCTCGGAGCGATTCGCCGCGGGAGACAACCGCGCGCGCGCCGAGGTTAGCGCGTCGAATGAACTCGGGCAGATCGCTGAGAATTTGAATCGCGCCATTGCTAAGGTTTCGAAGGCGACGAGCAACCAGGAAGCGAACGAAAATCTGCAGCGCAGCATCACGGAACTACTGACTGTCATCAACCAGGTCGCGCGTGGCGATCTGTCGTTGCGCGGCAAGGTAACCAATGATGCGCTCGGCAACGTCGCGGATTCGATCAACTACATGCTCGACAACTTCACCAAGGTTCTCGAGCGGGTCCGCAAAGCCGCCATGGAAGTCACCGCATGCTCGAACAACATTCTCGTCGCCGCCGATGAAATGCAGGCTGGCGCGACGCAGCAGGATCAGGAAATCACGAACACGTCGAGCGCCGTCGAAGAGCTGACGGTTTCGATGAAGCAGGTCTCGAACAACGCGGAAGCCAGCGCCGAAGCTGCGCGCCGAGCTCTCGACGCCGCCGAACAGGGCAACCGTGCCGTGCGCGATACGCTGGAAGGAATGCAGCGCATCCGTGCTTCGGTGCAGGCGACCGCGAAGAAGATCAAGTCGCTCGGCGATCGTTCGCTGGAGATTTCGGAAATCATCAACGTCATCAACGACATCACGGAGCAGACGAACTTGCTCGCATTGAACGCGGCCATCGAAGCAGCGCGCGCCGGTGAAGCCGGCCGAGGTTTCGCGGTGGTTGCCGACGAAGTTCGCAAACTCGCAGAACACTCACGCAGCGCGACGAAAGACATCGCAGCACTCATCAAGGCGATTCAAGCCGAGACGAACGAAGCGGTCGTCGTCATGGAAGAAGGCACGAAGGAAGTGGAAGGCGGCGCAACGCTGGCCGATCAAGCGGGACGCGCTCTCGACGCGATTTCGAGCGTCGTTCGCCAGTCCGCCGAACTCGTGCAGGAAATTTCGCTCGCTTCGAAACAGCAGGTGCGTGGCACGGAAGGCGTCGCACACGCGATGCAGATCATTTCGAGCATCACGCGCCAGACGTCGAACGGCACGCGCGGCACGGTCGCCACGGTGAGCCAGCTCGTGAAACTTTCCGATCAGCTCAACGAAGCATTGGCACAGTTCCGTGCAGCGAAGCAGGGTGCAGGCGTTGCCGAGGAATCCGAGCGGCAGCCTGTTCCGGTGGGCGCGCGATAAGACGTAGCGGTTGATTCTCAGCTCCGGCCTCGGCGCCAGTATCAGTTGGACGCGCCGTGCGGGTCGGTGAGGGCCTTCCGGAGCCGAAACGTGACCACGATGAGCGATCAGGGATCCGCTGTCCGGTTGAGCGAACACGAGTTGAGTGAGATCCGCATGCTGATTCAAGAGCGGACGGGCATTTGCTTCGACGAGTCGCGCGAGCGATTTTTCTCGACGCACGTGCGCGAGCACATCGCCGCGAAGAAACTCGGCGGCGGCACGGAGCTCTTGCGGCTCATGCGCAAGACCAACGTCGAGTACGAAGCTTTGCTCGAGCGCGTGTTGACTCAGGAGACTTCGTTCTTCCGGTATCCGGGAGTTTACGAAGCGTTTGAAAAACGAGTGCTGCCCGAACTGCACACGAAGAAGTTTTGGAAGAATCCGCGCACGCTGCGTGTCTGGAGCGCGGGTTGTTCAACGGGCGAGGAACCGTACTCGATCGCGATTTCGATCGCGGATGCGCTTTCGTTTGCGGATTCGTGGAAGCTGGAAATTTTGGCGACGGATGTCAGTCGAGTCGCGTTGAAGCACGCCGAGCGCGGCATCTACAAGGGGCGCAGCCTCGCGGGAGTCAGCGAAAAGCAGCTCGCGACACATTTTACGGAAACCAAGGCGGGACATCAGGTCAAATCGCGGCTGCAAAAAATGATCACCTTCACCCAGATGAATCTTGCTTCGGCGGTTTACGTTGGCCGCATGGACCTGATTTTCTGCATGAACGTGATGATCTATTTCACGGAAGAGCGACGGCGGGCGCTGGTGCAACGTTTTTACGACAGCCTCGAGCCGGGCGGCTACCTGTTCCTCGGGCATTCCGAATCGATTTCCAAGATGCCGGTGAAATTTCAAGCGATCGTGTTGAATGACTGCATTTTGTATCGCAAGCCGACAGCGGAAGAGCTGCAGAAATCCGAACTCGTCATGGAAGGAGGAACCGCGTGAGCATCCCCGAACGCGAGGCCGTCGAATTGTTCCTCCAAGAAGCTTCGGAGCACCTTCAGTACCTGCGTGAGTATGTCAGTGTGTTGCAGGAAATCGACCCACGCCGCGAAGACCTCGAACGCTTATACATCGCTGCGCACACGCTGAATGGGACGTCGGCCAGCTACGGGTTTCCGAAATTCTCTGAAATTGCGGGAAAGCTAGCGCACGTCTTTCAATATTCGCTGAACGCCACCCTTGGCGAAGATTTGCACGGGCCGCTGACTGAGTTTCTGTCGGACGGCATTTCCCTGCTCGAAACGGATTTGCTTGAGATCAGCGATACGGGGCACGAGAACGTCGAAGACATCACTGCGTTCAAGGATCGCTACCGGTTCGCATTCCCTGTCGAACCGGTTCCACTCAGTTTCGGAGACCAGGCTCACGCCAACGATTCAGTCGCGGCAGAAACCCCTCAGGCCGGCGTTACTGGCTCTTATTTCGACGCACTTCCCCTCGATGACGAAGTCGGTCCCGAGATTCTGGAATTTTTCCAGCCGGAAGCGGAAGAGCATCTTCAAGTCGTCAGCGATTGCCTGATTTCGTTGGAAGGCAACAACAATCCCGAAGAGATCAATCGTCTGTTCCGCGCGATTCACACGGTCAAGGGGTCGGCGGCTCAAGTCGGACTGAAGCGGCTGGGCGCGATCGCACATCGCGTTGAGGATTTGATCGGTCGTCTGCGTGACGGTGAGATTGAGCCTTCGCCGGCCGTCGTGGATATTTGTCTCGAGTCCGTCGACGTTTTGAAAAAGACTCTGCATCAGCAGTGGACCGACGAATCCGAGATGCGCAACGGCGTCGATTCCCTGCTCAATCGAATCGCGGAATTCGCTCCAATCGATCTTGAAGAAGCAGCAATGGGCCAGATTGCGGCGGCAGAGTCGCTTGAACCGGTCCACGAAAAAACTTCGGCGCCGGTCGCCGCTCGAAAATCCGCCAAGCCGGTCGCAACGCCGGCACAGTCAGCCAAGTCCGTTCGCATCGCTCTCGAACGGCTCGACCGCATGATGAATACCGTCGGCGAGCTGGTTATCAACCGTACGCGCATGGTCGGCCGCGTCGCCGAACTCGAAAAGCTCGTCGATACGCTGAGCTTCTCGAAGGAGCGTCTGCAAGGTAAGGTCAACGAGTTTCAGGAAAAATACGAGTTCAACAAAATCAGCTCGTCACGCAACTTCTCCTCGTGGCAAGCGGCAACGACGCCGCAGCGCCTGACAAGCGCCGCCGCTGGCAACGGCCTGTTTGATGACTTCAGCGAACTCGAAATGGACCGTTACGACGACTTCAACATCCTGTCGCGTTCGATGGCCGAGATTTCCGCCGACGTGAACGAAGTCCTGACGCAGCTAGAGGGCTATATCGGCCGAGTCGAAGGCGACATCGACGAATTCACCAAACTCGCGCACCACTTGCAGGATGAATTCACCGCGGCGCGCATGGTACCCATCGGCACGCTCTATTCGCGATTGTCGCGCGCGGTTCGCGATGCGGCTCAGTCGGCGGGCAAGCAGGTCGATCTCGACTTCGTCGGCAACGAAACCGAGCTCGACAACAACATCATTCAGCAGATTTCCGATCCGCTCGTGCACCTGGTTCGCAATTCGGTGGCACACGGCATCGAACGCGCCGAAGCGCGGCACTCCGCAGGCAAGTCGGAAGTCGGGACGGTTTCTCTCCGTGCATATCACCGCGGAAACCATATCTACATTGAAGTCGAGGACGACGGCGGCGGTATCGACTACGAGCGCGTGAAGCGTGCCGCGATCGAACGTGGTCTGGTTTCTCACGATACCGCCGACCGCCTGACCGAACGCGATCTGCGCGAGATGCTTTTTCATCCAGGCTTCTCGACGGCGCATTCAAAAACCGAACTCGCCGGCCGCGGCGTCGGTCTGGACGTTGTCCGCGCCAATCTCAACGCACTCAACGGCGAAGTCGAAATCCAGAGCACGCCCGGCTCGGGAACGAAATTCACGCTCAAGGTTCCTCTGACTCTGATCATTTCGCCCGCGCTCTTCGTCCGTTGCGGAGGGACCAGCTTCGCGCTGCCGCTCGCGGTCGTCGAAGAAATTCGCCGCATTCGCGCGGACGAAATCGAAGATGTCGGCGGCAAGTTGCTCACCAAGGTTCGCGATGTCGTCACCGAAGTTGTGCGGCTCGACTCGTATCTCGGCTTGCCTCCGCTCGAAGCGATCAACGGCTACTTCCGCATGGTTGTCGCCAACACCGGCAATCGTCAGATCGGCCTCGTCGTCGAGGAAGTCCTCGGCAAAGACGAAATCGTTATCAAGAGCCTCGGCGAATATCTTCGCCGAGTAAAACTCTTCCCCGGCACCACGATCGCGCCCGATGGCAGTCTGATTTTGTTGATCGATCTCAACCGCATGGTTGCGGCGGAACCCAACGAACGCCGCACGCTCCAAGCCAGCGCCGGTGCAGCGCGTATCTTCGCTCCCGGATCCGAAGCGGTCGCCCGTGGCACGATTCCCACCGACGCCATCGATCGCGTCGAACACGAGCGTGTCATCGTCGTCGCCGACGACTCGATCTCCGTCCGTAAATTCGTCGGGCGCATGCTCGAAAAGAACGGCTATCGCGTGAAGCTCGCCGCCGACGGCCTCGAAGCAGCCGAACTCGTTGCGCAACACGGCTGCCACCTGGTCATCACCGACCTCGAAATGCCGCGCATGACCGGCTACGAGTTGATGGTGCAGTTGCGCCAGAATCCGACGACCCGCCGAATCCCGGTGATGGTCGTCACGTCGCGCGCCGGCGCAAAGCATCGCGACCGCGCGATCAAGGAAGGCGCGACCTCGTTCCTCACCAAACCTGTGCAGGAAGATCAACTTATCGCCGCAGTTGAACAACTCATTGGATCGGAGGCAACGCGGCCCGTTCCGGTCGCCTGAGCAACGCCATGCCTCCCGTCACCACCAACAAGAAATTCCGCGTGCTGATCGTCGACGACTCTGCATTCATGCGCAAAGTGCTCGAGACGATTATCAATTCGGACGAAACGCTCCAAGTCGTCGGCCAAGCAAAGGACGGCCGCGAAGCGGTGACGTTGGCCGAATCTCTGAAGCCCGACGTCATCACCATGGACATCAACATGCCTCACGTTGATGGACTCCAGGCCACCGCGCAGATCATGACGACCAATCCGCGTCCGATCGTGATCGTCAGCTCGGAATCGCGCGAAGGCGCCGACAGCACCCTAAAAGCACTCGAACTCGGCGCGATTGATTTTGTCTCCAAGCCATCGAGCGGTGTCGACCTCGACATGCAGAGCGTGCGAGAAGATCTGCTGCGCAAATTGCGTATGTCCGCGAAGGTGCGCGTCGTTCGCACAGCCTCGCGGCTGGCGTCTACTTTGCAGAGCGCCACCCCAGCACAGTCCTCGCCGGCTTCAAGTCCAAAATCGTCGTCCGCGGTCCCAGCGCGGCCCGCATCCGTCGCGTTGGCATCTCTCGAGCAACGGTTCCCTATCGTGGTTCTCGGCGCTTCGACCGGCGGTCCCGCGACAGTGATGCGCCTCGCTCCCGGATTTACACGCGAATTTCCAGCCGCGGTCTTTCTTGTGCAACACATGCCCGCGTCGTTCACCTCGCAGTACGCAGCACAACTCGCAGAGTTCACCGGCATTCGCGTGAAAGAAGCCGAGGTTAACGAGCCGGTTCAGCCCGGCACGCTCTACATCTGCCCGGGTGGACAACATCTTCGCATCACGCCGACGGGCCGCATTCAACTCGACTCGACCTCGGGCCGCATCAACGGCTACTTGCCCAACATCGACGTCACGATGGAATCTGCCGCGGCCTATGCCGGAGCCATGGCAATTGGCGTCGTGCTGACCGGCATGGGAAATGACGGCGCAGCAGGTGCGAAAGCGATTCAACGCGCCGGTGGACTCGTCATCGCTCAGGACGAAGCAACGTCGGTCATCTTCGGCATGCCCGCTGAGGCCATCAAGGCAGCCAACGTGGAGCAAGTTCTAGGAATTGACGATATTTACGCAGCGATCGAGAAGCGCGTCATCGGCATCAGCAAAGCGGCCCCCGTGGGAGTCAACACACCGGTTGGAGTGAAATAATGCGACTCCCCGCTCCCGTCAAGCCGCAGCCCGTTCGCAGCGAGCAGATCATTCTGTTTCGAGTGAGCGGACAGCTCTTTGCGGTTTCATCGGCGTCAGTGCAGGAAGTGCGCAGCGTCGATACGCTTGCCGGCTCGGCCCGCGAGATTCCGCAATCCGAAATCCGCAAAGTGCGCCATATGGTGCAGCGCGGCGAGCACAATCTTTACGTCGTCAATGGAGCGGTGCATTTCAATCTCCCGGCATCGCCGGCCGCTCTGGTGTTTGTCCTTCGCCGTACGCGCACCGCTCTGCTCGTGGACGGCATCGAGAAGATGACGACGATGACGCGCCTGCAGGCGCTGCCCCAAGCATTCTGCAACGAAGAGCGCAATTGGTATCGCGGCGTGACCGCAATCGATCAGATCGTCGTTCCCGTCGTAAAGCCGGAAGGTTTCCTAAGCCCGGATGAACTCTTCGCGCTAGATTCCGCGCTCGACCCGGCGCTGACGCCAACCGGGGAGTCCACAGATGTCTCATCTGGCGCCCACTCAGCGTTCTCGACCGACAAGACTCTGGACTCCGCGAGCTCAATCCAATGACGCATCTTCCCGAGTCCGAATCGTTCGTGCTGCTCCGCCTTTCGGAACGCCGTTTCGCCCTGGCCGCTGGCGACATCGCCGAACTCGTTGCGCCCAGCCGTGTCTTCCGCTTTCCGCACCAGACGAAAGAAGTGGAAGGTGTCGTCGTCCGCCGCGGCCGCATCGTTCCGGTGATCGACGTCGCAGCCCGGCTCCTTGGCCGACGACTCACTGCCCGCCGTTTCTATCTGATCGCGCAGCGTCGCTATACGACCGGAACCGAGTGGATCGCGCTACCTGTCACCGGCGATTGCGAACTCATTTTCGCCGAAATGATTCCGGCCAGCGAAGCCGACCTCCCGCACGTCGCGGGATGGCTCTCTCACGACGGCGACGTGATCGAAGTCTTGAATCTCAACGCTCTTACGCCGGGACCGAATCCCACTCCGCTTCGCGCTTCACCATCAGAAAATCTGCACCAGGAAGCGTTCTCATGAGCGGCACGCCACGCATCCCAAAGATTTTGCTGATCGACAGCAATGTCTATTTCTCGAAGCGCCTCGCCGACGCGTTAAAAAAAGAAGGCTTTCAGGTACTGGCCAGCACGCAGCCGGAGTTCGCCCTGACGACGCTTGAATATGACACGCCGACAGCGGTCGTCTGCGCCACGAACATGCGCGGCATGGGTGCTCTTGAAATCGCGAATATCGTTAAAGCCGACCCTCGGAACGCGAATCTCCCGATCATCGCGCTCGGCGACGGCAGCCAGCGCGCTTTGATGGAAGCGTTTCAGGCTGGTTGCGACGACTACATCGATCGCCAGCGGCAGCCTGCCGTCATCGCGTCGCACATTCGCAACATCATCATCAGCAAGTCCGAAGGCTTTCAGCCGACACAGATGCTCGCGCAAGCCGACACGAGCCTCAGCGGCAGCCTGACGCATCACGACCTTCCCGGCGTCTTGCAGATGCTCGGTCATGCGCGCCAAACCGGCGCGCTTCACATCAACGCAGGCGCGACCGACGCCGTTCTCTTTTTCGACGCCGGTAACATTGCCCATGCCGAATGCGGTTCGCTGTTCGGCGACGAAGCCGTCATTCACATCGTGAAGAGCTGCATCCACGGCGGCGAAGGCATCTACAAATTTGTCTACGGCGCAACGACTCCGCGCACGACTGTGTTGCGCTCTGCGACCGATCTGATGCTCGATGCCATGCGTGAGTATGACGAGAGCGCGAACGAGATCGAATCTCAAGCTGACTTGCTCGTCCCGAATCCGCCGGCGCACGAACCAGCGCAAGAACAGACGCAAGAACAAAGCAAAGAACCACCTGTTGAGGCTCACCAAAACGAGTATCAGTCCGAAGCAGAACCTGTCGTCCACGAAATGTTGGCTGAACTAGTTGAGACGGTCGAGCCATCAGCTTTAGAACCAGAACAACAGCCGATCGCGGCAGAACCCGAGAACATTGAGGCTCCCTCTGTGCCCTACACGCCAGAACCGTCCCTTTTGGAGCCCTCCGCTTCCGAATTCCAGATTGTGAGTTCCGAAGAAGAATCCGCCACTGGCTACACCGAAACTTCACCGGAGCCCAACGAAGAACAATCGGAAGCCGCAATCGTTCTAGGCCAAGAAGAACAAATCTCGCTGCTCGAAAAAATTCTCATGGAACTCGCCGCGCGCCACATTGCGGATGAACAACACCCCGCGGATCTCGCAGACAAGGAAGCACAATGAGCGAAACCATGGCACTGCCACCGTTGACCGACGCGTCCGCCAAGAAGACGCCGACGGTCTATTTCATCGACGACTCCGCCACGATGCGCGAAGTCATCAAGATCGCGTTCCGCCGCGAAAACTTTAACGTTATTACCTGCGGTGACGCCGCGTCCGCGCTCTCCCAGTTCGACCAGAATCCGCCCGACGCCGTGATTACCGACGTCATCATGCCCGATCAGGACGGCTACTCGGTCTGCACGCAAATTAAGCAGCACGAAAAGTTCGCACACATTCCCGTCATTTTGATGTCTGGTGTGGTGAACAAAACCGTAGCTGATAAAGCTATTGGTGTGAAAGCCGACGAACTGATTCGCAAGCCGTTCCAGCCGCAAGAATTGATCGGACGCGTAAAGGCGCTGCTGAATCCGAAGTCCGCGAATGCGCCGGCCGCACCTCCGGAACGTGTACCACTTCCGAGCTTGGTGCACCCTCAGGCGCACTCACAGGCTCCAGCCTCACTGTCGAGCCTCTTCGCGCCGCCACAGCCAATCACGCCGCAGCAGCCGCACGGTGCACAACCAATTTCACCCAACGCTGGCGTTCAACCAACTGAGAACCCGTGGCCTCGCGCGTTGGCGGACGCCTTCACGCCGCCTCCAGTTTTCGCGAATCAGCCGGCACAAAGATTTCAGCCAACGCCTGTGCCACCGCCGGCTCCCGCGTATCCCCAGCAGCTCGCGCAGCCCGCTCACCCGGGCTTTGCAAATCCGAATCAGCATCCAGCTCACCAGCCTCCGCAACAGCAACGGCAGGTCAGCGCCGACCTCACGAAGCTTCGCGCCGAAATCGCGCGACTCGATCTCCAGGTGAAAAAGCTTCAGACCGAGCTTCAGATCGAACGCCAATACAACCAGGCGCTCGAAGCGCAGATTCACGCTTTCACACACTCCGAGTAACTATTCGCGCGGATTAGTGACTTCGGCCAGCGCGTCTTCTATTGCGCTGGCCATTTTTTTCATTCCAAGTGGCAGGTTCTCTTCCAACGTTTTCGCATAGCCTGAATAGTTTTCCGCCTTCTCTCCGCGGAGCGCAACTCGCTGAGTAAGCAGCGTTCTTCCCTCTCCAGCCGGATTGAACCTCCACTCAAACGACAGCGAGGCGCCATCCACTGGGATCTCGATTGTCGCAGCAGTCCCCTGAATTACATCGCGAACGAACCACTCGATGGGCGGTTGTCCCGGCAGATGCGTCAGCCCGCGTGTACCCGCAACGAAGGGACCCGCAAATTCAAATTGTGCCGGCGGGTCGTTCCAATTCCTTACGTCGGTCCAGTATCGCCATGCAAATTCAACGTTCGCTTTCGCTTCAACCGAGTGACGCGTCTCCCACGCGATATCGCTCAATTCCTGGCCTCCAACTTCTCCACCCACCGCCGCGCCTTGGCCGCCTCAGGACGATCGCCATGCTCGCGCAAAAATTCTTTCAGGGTCTCCTCCGCCTCGGCGTACTGTCCGTTACCCGTCAACGCCTGCGCCACCAACAACAAGATTTCCGGCGCGCGCCCTTTCGCATCCGCCAGCGCTTTCTTCGACATCGTTAGCGCCTCCGGGTACCGCGCCGACTCGTAGTACGCACGCGCCAACACAAACTCGGTCTCCCAGTTCGCCGTCGCTCCATCCAGCTGGACCGATTTCTCAAGCGGTGCAATTGCCGCTTCGAATTTCCTCTGATCCGTTAGCGCCATCCCCAGAGCGGCAAACGCACGCGCATGGCTGGGATCGATCTGCGTTGCTTTCTCCAACGCTGCCTGTGCGTCGCTCCAGTTTTTCTCCTTCAGATACAAGACACCCTGCGCATACAAAACATCCGGGTGCCCCGGAGCCAACCGCGCCGCCTCGCCAACATATTTCTCCGCGTCGTGCATTTTCTCCGCGCTCAACGCACGCAGACCCTTGTCGAACGCCTCTTGCGCTTTCGGCGCCAGGATGACCTTCGCCGCCGATCCACCATTTGACGCGATACCTAATGACGCTCCGGCCGCGCTCGCGCCCGAAATGGTGTTCGCCGCTGGCCGTAGAAACAAATCGACCTGCGTCTCACCCGGCGAGCGTACCGACACATCCTTTTGCAAAGTAGCCTGCCCTGCCGGCTCAACCACCACCGTGAACTCGCCCAAGCTCGTCACCACAAACCGCACGCGCCCGTGCGACGTTGCGCCCTCTCCGCTCGGGATATTTCCATCGCGATACAACCGCACCATCGCCGTGGACGAAATCGGATTGCCCGTTCCGTCGTGCACGATCACGTTGATCTCCGCGCCATTCCCAAAAAATTCTGTCGCCTTGCTTCCCGAATCCTGCTCCGACTCTACACACCACGCCGCCGGAGCACACCACAGCAACGCGCCGGCTAGCATCGCCACGTCAAGGCGCGCGACGCGCAGCCGCGTATCAATCTCGCGCTGTTTGGAGTCCGTCTTCCTGGCCCAGGAGGAATAACGCATTTGGGCCCTCGACAATTGGCGCGAGCCTAAACCTGCAGCCTCCCGCGGTCAAGCAAAATTCCTATCCCCTCCTTAGGATGTCATTCGTTGCACCATGAACGCCGCCAAAATGGCCCTGCTCTACATCTCATGGTTTAATGTTTCAAGACCTTCTGGAACTCCTAAACGTGCAATCGATTCGAATCTTAATTGTGGACGATCACGAGCTCGTGCGCCGCGGCATCCGCGCATTGCTGACTAGCCGTCCCGATTTCGACGTCTGCGCTGAGGCGTCTGACGGCGTTCAAGGCGTCGACAAAGCAATAGAGCTTCGCCCAGACATCGTTCTGATGGACATCACCATGCCCAACAGGAACGGTCTCGACGCCACTCGCCTGATTCGCAGCACCCTTCCGAATACCGAGGTCATCCTCGTCAGCCAAAACGAATCATCAGTCGTTCAACGCCAAGCCGTTGAAGTCGACGCGCGCGCCTTCGTCGCCAAATCCAACATTGCGATCGACCTCATTCCCGCGATCGATCGTATCACTCAGAATCGCAAGCACGCCGTGCAACCCGCGGCTAAAACCGTATTCGGCGACACCGAAATGAGCCGATTGGTTGCGCAACACGATTGGTCTAAGACATCCCTAGGTCCCATCCAATCCTGGCCCAATAGCCTGAAAAGCGCCGTCAATCTCATGCTCAATTCGCAGCACCCGATGTGGGTCGGCTGGGGACCTGAGATGACGTTCCTCTACAACGATGCGTACATCTCCGTCCTCAGTCTCGCGAAGCACCCGTGGGCACTCGGACGCTCCATGCGCGAAGTCTGGGCCGAAATTTGGGGCGACGTCGGCGCCCTCGTCGAAAAGGTTTACGCCAAAGGCGAACCCACTTACGTCGACAACCTTCGTCTCTTCATGAGCCGTGGCGATCGCCTGGAAGAAACCTACTACTCGTTCTCCTATAGTCCGATCTTTGACGAATCCGGCAAAATCGCCGGTCTCTTCTGTCCTAGCTCCGAGCGAACCGCAAACACGCTCAACGCTCGCCGGCTTCGTACCCTCTCCGAACTTTCTGCCAACTCCCTGCTCGAAAAATCAACTGACGCCGCTTGCGCTACGTTCCTCGCCACGCTCGCCAACAACCCCGACGACATCCCTTTTGCGCTTCTTTACCTGATGGAGGCGGGTTCCACTCCTTCCATCGCCACGCTCGCGGGAACCATTCATGTCGACCACGATGTTCAGGACATCAGTCCTCGTCGAATTTCTCTCGACGGCAAGTCCCCCGCCACTCTCTGGCCGCTCGACAAAGTGATCGCTTTCTCCAAAGCCGAAATCATCCAGATTCCGCCCCACGAGACGCTTCCGCACGGCGCTGCCGATCAACCCGTTCGCGAAGCCATCATTCTTCCGATTGCTTCCCCCGCGCAGGTCACGCCTCTTGGTTTCTTGATCTGCGGCGTCAATCCGACGCGCAACCTCGACTCGGAATACCTCACCTTCTTCTCTCTCGTCGTCGATCAACTCGTCAGCGCGATCAACAACGCCCGCACCACGGAAGACGAGAAACGTCGCGCCGATACCCTCGCCGAACTCGATCGAGCCAAAACCGTTTTCTTCAGCAACATCAGCCACGAATTTCGAACGCCGATCACACTCATGCTCGGCCCGGTCGAGGAACTCCTCGCGGGTCAACACGCAGCCGGCTCAGAAGAATCGCGGCGACTTCTCAGCGTCGTCCACCGCAATGGCCTTCGCCTTCAGAAGATGGTCAATGCCCTGCTCGATTTCTCCCGGCTCGAAGCCGGCCGCATTCAGGCTAATTTCGAACCAACCGACCTCTCTCGACTGACCCGCGACCTCGCCAGCGGTTTTCGCTCGACGATCGAACGCGGCGGCCTGAACTACGAGGTGCAGTGCGATCTTCTCTCGGAGCAGGTCTATGTTGACCGCGACATGTGGGAAAAGATCGTTCTCAACCTAATTTCGAACGCGTTCAAGTTCTCGTTCGAAGGCAAAATCGAAGTTCGTTTACGAGCCGAAGCCGAGCAGGCGGTATTGACCGTCACCGACACCGGCGTCGGCGTCGCCCAGTCGGAATTGCCGCGACTATTCGAACGCTTCCACCGCATCGAAGGATCAAAGGCCCGCACGCACGAAGGCTCCGGCATCGGCCTCGCGCTGGTTCAGGAACTGGTGCGCCTGCATCACGGTGAAATCGCCGCGACCAGCGAATTAGGTCGAGGCACGACCTTTTCGATTGCAATTCCGTTCGGCACCGAACACCTCCCCGCAGCCAGCGTTCGCAACCCTGGAAGTGCGCAGACCAACGATGGGTCGTCCCCGTCTTCAACTCAATCCACAATCTTTGCTGACGAAATGGCGGAATGGCTCCCAGAGGATCCCGGCTCAGTCGCCGTCTCGATGAGGTCCGCAGCAACCGGGCGCGATGCAGAAATCCGCATCCTCGTCGCCGACGATAATTCTGATATGCGGGAATACGTCGCTCGGCTTCTAGGTGCGCGGTGGACAGTCGAAACCGTTCCCGATGGCCTCGCCGCGCTGGAATCGATTCGAAAGCGCGCACCGACCCTAGTCGTCACCGACGTAATGATGCCGCAGATGGATGGATTCGAACTTCTTCGCGAGATTCGCAAAGACCCGGCGACACGTCGCATACCCGTTGTCATGCTCTCGGCGCGAGCCGGCGAAGAATCGCGAGTCGAAGGTCTCGAAGCAGGCGCCGACGACTACATCGTCAAGCCGTTCACCGCGCGCGAACTCGTCGCGCGCGTAGCTGCGCGCCTTGACCTGTATCGCCTTGGAACTTTATTGGAGAAAGAACGCTCGGCGATCGACAGTTTGTTCGAGCAAACTCCCGTGCCCTTCGCCGTTCTAACTGGTCCGGACGTCGTCTACTCGATCGCAAATCAGGCGTACCGAGAGGTCGTCGGCAATCGTGATGTGAGGGGCAAGCCGATCCTCGAAGCGCTCCCCGAACTCAAAGGCCAAGGGTTCGACACGCTCGCACGTGAGGTCATGCGAACGGGTAAGGCCTACATCGGCCGCGAGTCTCTCGTCAGACTCGATCGCAGAGGCACCGGCCAAACCGAAGACACATATTTCACCTTCATCTATTCCCCGATCAGCGGCGAAGGTGGCGTCAACCACAGCGTCGCGGTAATCGCGACTGACGTCACCGATCAGGTCCGCGCACGCAAACAACTCGAAATCCTGGCCGACGAAGCCAGCTCTGGCCAGGAAAAATTCCGCAAGCTCTCGGAATCACTCGACGCCGAGGTTCGCGCGCGCACTGGACAACTCGAAGCCCGCAACGCCGAAAACGTCGAGCAGGCCGATCAACTGCGCGACCTATCCGTGCGACTTCTCAAGGCCCAGGATGACGAACGTCGCCGCATCGCCCGCGAACTGCATGACAGCTCGGGTCAGGTGCTGAGCGTTCTGAGCATGAATTTGGCGATCCTCGCCCGGAATTCCGGCAAGGCTGGGCAGGAAACCAAGAACGCGGATCTGATCCGCGAAAGCCTCGAACTAGTTCGGCAAATCAGCCAGGAAATCCGTACCACTTCCTACCTGCTCCATCCCCCGATGCTCGACGAAACGGGTTTGGTCGGGGCACTTCGCTGGTACATCGACGGCCTCGTGGAACGCGGCGGCATCGATATTCAACTGAACATCCCCGAGGATTTCGAACGCCAATCACGCGAGGTCGAGCTAGTAATCTTCCGCGTTGTGCAGGAAGCGTTGACCAACGTGCATCGCCACTCGGGCAGCAAAACCGCCGTGATTGACCTCGGGCGCGACGGCGACGCGATTCATCTTTCCGTCCAGGATCAAGGCCGCGGCATCGCCCCCGAAAAGCTGGCCGCCATTCGCACCAAAGGCTCCGGCGTCGGCTTCCGCGGCATGAGCGAACGTGTGCGGCAACTCAAAGGCAAGATGCAGATCCAATCCGACGACGGCGGCACCAGAATCTCGGTGACCCTGCCGGCACAAAGCTGACCTCAGCCTTACCACTCACAAAACTGTCATTCCGAGCGAAGCTCGGAAATCTGCTTTTTGTTCGGTCGGCGCGGCTCGAATCACCGGCCTGTTACTTCGTTTTCTCGCTCCCATTCTTCTGAATGAACGCCGCCACATTGTCGTGCAGTGCCTTCAGCGACGCCTGGTGCGCATACACCATGTGCCCCGATTCGTAAAACTTGAATTCGATGTTGCTTTGCAGCTTCTGCGGAATCGGCAGATGCTGCATTTCGTACATCCCTTCGAAAAACGGCGTCGCCAGATCGAAATAACCCGCGTTCAGCAACACCTTCAGGTTCGGGTTGTACTTCATCGCGATCGCCAGATCGACCATCACATTCGTCGACTGCGGCAACGGAAACGGCGCTCCCGGCGGCTGATGGAGCATATTCCACGCGGGAAACACGTTCGCTTCGGGCTTGTATTCGCGATTCTCGCCAAACTTCAAATCCTTCCGCACATAATCATTGAACGCCGACACATAAGCCGAGCTAATCGCCGCCGATTGCGGGTCGTACTCCGCTTCCTTGCTCAACGGATCAAACGTAGGACCCGAGAACCGCGTATCAAGCCGCCCTGTAGTCATATCGCTGTCGTCTTGCAGGTTCTTCTCAAACTGCCCCGCGTTGACGCGCAAATCCGACTTCAAAATGTAATCGACCGGCAGCCCCGTGTAGTTGTGTAGCTTCTCGGCGATCGCGCGTCGCTGATCAGCCGTGAGCGTCGCTCCCGCACCCAAAGCGACCGCGTAATCATTCATCGCAAAGTGCTCGACCTCTTCCAGCAGTCCCGGCAGATCCCGCTGCCCACCGGGCAGCTTCTTGTGATACCACGCCGAAGCCGCGTAAGTCGGCAGCGCCAGCTGATACGGCAAATCCACTCCGGGATTGAACTGCGGCGAATCCGCGCTGAAATCAAAATTCAAAATCTGCGACAGCAGAATCACACCATTCAAATCGAACGACTTCTCTGTCTCCAAAATATTCGACAGCACCGCCGACCGCGTCGTCCCATAACTCTCCCCAAACACATACTTCGGCGAATTCCACCGTCCATATTTCGCCAAAAACTGCACGATGAAATCCGCGAACGCTTCGCCATCCGCATCGATTCCCCAAAACGCCTTTTCTTTGTCCTTTCCAGCGATCCGCCCGAATCCCGTCCCCGGCGCATCCACAAAAACCAGATCGCTCGCGTCCAGCAAACTGAATTCGTTGTTCACCACCGAATACGGCGCCGCCGGCGTATGCGTGTCGTCCGCAGTCACAACGCGCCGCGGTCCGAACGCCCCCATGTGCAGCCACACCGTCGACGACCCCGGCCCGCCGTTGTACAAAAACGTCACCGGCCGTACCGCGCCCTTCGTATCCGATTTCATGTACGCCACATAAAACATGCTCGCCTGCGCCTGAAGCGATTTGTCGTTCGGGTCGCGATTCTGCGGCACGTCGTCGTACCCCTTCGGATGCACCACGATCGTCCCCGCATAGGCGTCGTATGGAATCGCCACTCCCCCAATTGTCACCGACCCCTTCGAAGCCTGCTGCTCCGCCTTGAAATCCGAGGGAGGCTTCCCGGTGTCGCCCTTCTCGATCTCGACCTTCGCCACCTCCGTCTTATCGTCCTTCGCCTGCCCATAAACCATCGCAGGCGCAGCCACCGCCACAACCCATGCAGCCGCTACCGCAAAAATCCGAATCCGAGATCGAGACATCGATCGCTCCTTAGTCTTTAATCCTTTTTTGTCGCCACGTCCGGCTCGCCTACCCCTGCCAATCAAGCCATCTCCTGAAGCCGCAGCAAAATACCGTGCCCCGCCCCCAGATGCAACGTTTCGACGCACGAAACCAAATTCCGCATCGCGGAGTCTCACTGGCGAGCAGTTACGCCCAAACTCGGCTACAATCTGCCCGGCCCGCACCACCCGGCCGGAGCCCACGTCGGCACCAGGAGGAATCATGTCTTCTTCACGTCGAGAATTCTTGATCGTCAGTGGCGGCACGCTGGCTGCAACCGCCCTCAATCTGGCCCATCCCGCGAGCCTCCGCGCCAATCCTCTCGGTAAGCCCATCGGCCTCGAGCTTTACACCGTCAACGCCGAGCTCGACAAAGATTACGAAGGCACGCTCAAGAAAATCGCTGAAGTCGGCTACACCGAGATCGAAGCCGGCGTCGCCCCCAAGCACCCCGCCGCCGACGCGAAAAAAGCCTTTGACGCCGCGGGTCTCAAGTGCCACTCGATCCACATCGGCATGGGCGGTATCGACGAAGCCATCCCCTACGCCCAGGCGGTCGGCGCGAAATACGTAATCTCCTCCGTCACCTTCCCAACCGAGCCCAAGCCCGGCCCCGACGGCAAGATCGACATGAAAGCCATCTTCGGCCAAATTTCGAATCTCACTCTCGACGACTTCAAACTGATCGCCGCCCGCTGCAACTCCATGGGCAAGAAAGCCAAAGACGCCGGCCTCCATTTCGGCTACCACAATCACAATTTCGAATTTAAGCCGCAGCCCGGCGGCGGATACGGCTACGACATCGTCTTAAAAGAAACCGATCCCGCGCTCGTCACGTTCGAACTCGATTGCGGCTGGATGGCCGCCGCGGGCCATAGCCCCGCCGAATACCTCACGAAGTATTCGAATCGCTACCAACTGCTCCACATCAAGGATTTCCACCCGACCGACGCGCCCTCGACCGGCCTCGGCCCCGATGCCCGCCCCAAGCCTGCCGAACTCGGCCGCGGCCACATCGACTACAAGCCCATCTTCGCCGCCGCGAAAAAAGCCAACATCCAGTATTACTACGTCGAGCAGGAGCCGCCCTTCACCACAACGCCCGCTCTCGAAGCCATCAAAATCGATTACGATTATCTCCACGCGATGGCGTGAGCGAACCGCAACGCGAGCAACGAGCAAATCGAGCTGAATGAGCGCACCCACAATCCGTCGTCTCGCTTCGATCAAAGATGTGTCCGCCTTCCAGGATTACTTGCGGACGCTGAATCTGAATCTCCCCTGCGACGTTAAAGTCGACAGCGCCGAATCGTCTTTGCTCGATCCGATCGATCGCGGCGGCATCAAAATCGGCAATCGCATCGCCGTCAATCCCATGGAAGGCTGGGACGGCACGCCCGACGGCAATCCCAGCGACAACACCGTCCGCCGCTGGCAGCGCTTCGGCCAAAGCGGCGCAAAACTCATCTGGGGAGGCGAAGCCGCCGCCGTCAATCACGCAGGCCGCGCCAATCCCAATCAAGTCGTCGTCGCTCCGCACACGCGCAACGGCCTCGCCCGCATGCGCACCGCTCTCATCGAAGAGCACAAACGCACGATGGGCAGCACCGACGGCCTCGTCATCGGTCTCCAACTCACCCATTCCGGCCGCTACTGCCGCCCCAACGCCTCCAGCAAATCCGAGCCACGCATCCTCTACCGCCACCCGATCCTCGACGGGCGTTTAAAGCTCGGTCCCGGCTATCCGCTCCTTACCGACAGCGAAATCGAAGGCATCATCGAAGACTTCCACCGCGCCGCGCGCATCGCCGCCGACCTCGGCTTCGATTTCGTGGACGTCAAGCACTGCCACGGCTACCTCGGCCACGAATTCCTCAGCGCCCGCTCGCGCGAAGGAAAATACGGCGGCAGCTTCGAAAATCGCACGCGCTTCCTCCGCGAAATCGTCGCCGGAATCCGCCGCGACAAACCCTCAACTAAAAATCGGCGTCCGCCTCTCCGCCTTCGACACGTCGCCATACCATCCCAATCCCGCGCTCTCATCGCCCGGCAAACCCGGCCCCGGCGTTCTCGAAGCTCATCGAGCGACGGTACAATTCCCTATCGCTGGGCCTTCGGCGTGGACGTGGAAAATCCGTCGCAATTCGATCTCACCGAGCCCATCCAATTTCTATCAGCTCCTGCAAGATCTCAACATCACTCTCGTCAATCTCACCGCTGGCAGCCCCTACTACAATCCCCACATCCAGCGCCCCGCGCTCTTCCCTCCGTCCGACGGCTACCAGCCACCCGAAGACCCGCTCGTCGGCGTCGAGCGCCAGCTCCGCGTCACGCGCGAGCTGAAACAAAAATTCCCCAACCTCATCATCACTGGGACGGCCTACAGCTATCTCCAGGATTTCCTCCCCAACGTCGCGCAAGCCGCCGTCCGCGAGGGCTGGGTCGATCTCGCAGGCCTCGGCCGCATGGTGCTCTCGTACCCGTCAATCCTTCTTGACGCTGCGCGCGGCAACCCGCTCCAGCACAAACTCGTTTGCCGCACCTTCAGCGACTGCACCACGGCCCCGCGCAACGGCCTACCATCCGGCTGCTATCCGCTCGACGCCCACTACAAAAATTCGCCGATGATGGCGCAACTTGCCGCCATAAAAGCCGCCGCGAAACCAAAGGCCCAGGTATAGGGTAAAGACATGACTATCGAGAATCTGCTCAAACGAAAAAAGCCCCGCCGCAAAGTCGAAGGAATCGCCGCCGCATTACTTCCCTATCGCGAAGATGGCAAAGTCGCCGTCGAAGAATTTCAAAAACATCTCGTCGCCACGCAAAAAGCCGGCCTGCAAAACGCCGTCAACATGGACACCGGCTACGTCAACTACCTGTCCGACTCTGAAAAATTAGAAATCCTCCGCTGGACGCGCGAAGCCCTCGGCCCAGACACACCTTTCGTCGCCGGCGCCTACATCGAGCACGACCCACGCGACGACGTCGCCGCGCTCTACCGCCGCCAAATGGAAGCCATCACAAAATTCGGCGGCACGCCCATCCTCTTCCAAACCCGCCGCCTCCACGGAAAATCCAACGCCGAAAAAGCCGCCGTCTACGCCGCCGCCTCCAAAGGCCACAAAGCCGTCCTAGCCTTCGAACTCGGCCAGATGTTCGCCCCTAACGGCGAAATTTTCGATGACGACATGATCCGCCGCCTTCTCGACATCCCCGAGATCAAAGGCATGAAGCACTCTTCCCTCGACCGTCTCATCGAATTAAAACGCCTCGACGCACGCGACCAGCATCGCCCCGACTTCCGCATCTACACCGGCAACGACCTCGGCATCGACATGATCGAATACGGCTCCGACTACCTCCTCGGCCTCGCCACCTTCGCCCCCGAAAAATTCGCCGAGCGCGATCGCCTCTGGCAGACAGACGACGACGCCTACTTCGCCCTCTCCGATGCCCTCCAATACCTCGGCAACGTCGCCTTCCGCGCCCCCGTCCCCGCCTACAAACACTCCGCCGCCGCCTTCCTCCACATCACCAACCGCATCTCCACCAACGCCACCCACCCAAAGAGCCCGACCCGCCCCGCCTGGGAGCCCGAAATCATGCGCGACTGCGCCCGCCGCCTCTCCCTGTAGGGGCGCAGGACTCCTGCGCCCCAGCTTGCCCGGGCGTACGCTTAACCTCGGTTCGTTTTTTCTTGATGTTGGTTTTTCCGGAGGGAATCAACTACACATCATTCGTCTTAAATCTCTCAATGAGGTGCGCACACCCTCTCACCGTAATCGCCATCATCGTCAACGTCGGATTCTGGCAAGCCGACGAAACAAAGCTCGCCCCATCCATCACAAATAAATTCTTCACATCATGCGTTTGGTTAAACGGCGTCAGCACCGACTTCTTCGGATCATTCCCCATCCGCGCTGTCCCCAGCTCATGAATCGCCATTCCCGGCATCTCGGTGCGCGCCTGCATCTTGATATTGATCGCGCCCGCCGCCTCCAGCATCTCCGCGCCTTGCGCCGCCGCATCCTCCATCAGCCGCTTCTCGTTGTCGCCATGCGTCATCGAAATCCGCAACGCTGGAATCCCCCACGCATCCTTCAACGTCTTGTCGATCTCGATGTAGTTGTCCCACCGCGCCAGCGACTCTCCAAACGCTCCGATGCCGATCGTATAGTTTCCTTCCTTCACAGCCTTCTTGTACGTCGCGCCATAACCTCCGGCTCCGAAATTAAACACGGCATCGCCCGATCCCTGATACCCATATCCGCGAATGAAATTCGCCGACTTCTTCACCGACGGCGAATTCCGGAATCGCGGAATGTAAATCCCGTTCGGCCGGTCCGGCTCGTTCGCGTTCGGCTTCTCGTTCATGTTCGGCAATTCGCCGCCGGCCCCGCCCCCCGTGACGTGATCCATCAAATAGTGCCCCAGCGCCCCACTCGAATTCGCCAGCCCGTTCGGATAATTCGTCGTCGACGAATTCAACAAAATCCGCGTCGATTCCAGCGCCTGCGCGCACAAAATCACCGTCTTGCCGCGCACCTCTTTCACTTCGCGCGTCAGCCGGTCCACAAACGTCACGCCCGTCGCCTTGTTCGCGGAATTGTCCATGTTCACGTGCGCCACAACCGCGTTCGTGATTACCGTGCAATTCCCCGAATTCTGCGCGTCCGCCACCGTCGTAAACGGGCTGCTGAAATACGAAAATGTCCTGCACCCACGCTCGCACGGCCCGCAATAGTGACAAGCGCTTCGCCCGTTCTGCGCCTTCGTCAGCACCGCCGCCCGCCCGATCGTCACCGTCCGATTGAATTTCGCCTTCACCTTGTCCCGCAGCACAATTTCGCCGCAGCTCATCTTCATCGGCGGCAAAAACTGCCCGTCCGGCAGCATCTCGTTCCCTTCCGCCGCGCCCGTGATCCCTACATATTTTTCGACGATGTCGTACCACGGCGCCAAATCCGCATACGAAATCGGCCAATCGACGTCATACCCATCCTGACTCGCCGCCTTGAAATCGTTGTCGCTCAGCCGGTAACTCTGCCGCCCCCACACAAGCGAGCGGCCACCCAACACCCGCAGCCGCTGCCACGTAAACGGCTTGTCCGCGGGCGTACTGTACGGATTCTCCAGATCATTCACAAACCAGGTGTAGTTGTATTCCATGCACGCATAGCACTGCTTCTGAATCGGCCGCGTGCGCGCAATCTCCGGATCGTGATCGCGATACTTCAATTTGTACGCAGGCGTATGCTCCGTAAATTCCGCCGGAGTTACCGCTCGCCCCGCTTCCAGCAGCGCCACTTTCAATCCCGCTTCAGAAAGTTGCTTCGCCGCCCAACCTCCGGTCGCGCCAGAGCCCACCACAATCGCATCGTACGTCTTCGTCAACGGATCATCTGCAAAACGGAACAGGCTCACTTGTGGCTCCCCTCGGCGTGGTCACAACCCTGATAAACACCGTGCGTGAAGTTGTCGTCTCGCCCCAACTCTTTCATTCCAATCTGCGACGTGTAATACGCCATGGTGATGTGTGTCTTGAGCTGATCGAAATTCGTAAATCCAGGATCCGCTCCAGCCGACTCACCCGTCCACGAGCTTCCCGCCAGCGGATACGCCATCGTGTGCAGCAAGTCGTCCTGATCTTCGCGCGACAAATATCGAAACGTATTCTTGTAAATCCGCATGCTCTCGCCATCGATGTACGCGAGATTCCCCAGAAACGACTTCTGGTTCTCATGCGTCTCCGCCGCCATCACCAGATCGATATACCGATTCACCAGCGCTTCCTTCGCGCCCGGCGTATCCGTCGCCGGAATAATCAGATCGCTCAAAATAATCAGCGTCTCGTTCTGGTGCTCATCCAGAAACATCGGCTTCCAGTTCGCCACCTTCAACTCATCCGACGCGTCCACTCCGCGCTGCGCCGGAGTCAACTCCGACTTCTCCTCCGCCTTATCCGCCGCCTCTGCTCACTGCTGTTTCGCCGAACCCAACGCCGGCGTCAAAGCCGCCGCCGCCCCACCCATCAACGCTCGCCCGCAACATCTCCCGTCGTTTCATCGATGCTCCCCTGGAACAACCTGCGTCAGTGAACACGCAGCCGCATCAACACAACACGCCCACGCACACCGCCCGAAAGTCTACATCACCACACCACAAAACCAACCGCGAACTCCACCGCTCCTACCCAGTCAATTAACGCGGACAGATGCGCACAAATGATCGCCACCCTTACGATCGCTTCAAAGATCGCGGGTTTAGATTCAACCCACCCAACTCAACGTTCGCCACCGACGTTGTACGGGGCGCAGCACCGCTCGCCATGTACCCACACACGTCAACTCCAACAACGGTCTGTGCCAGCTTTTTGTTTCCATTGCAACTTTTCACGGTACAAAAAAAAGCGCGGCCGGCGAACCGCTCAGCCGCGCTCCATTTCCATTTTCCAGTTTCTATTTTCCAGCCTTCACTGCGCCCCATTCGACGCAATCGAAGCTCCTGCCACCACAATCTCCACGCGCCGGTTCAACTGCCTTCCCGCCGCCGTGTCGTTTGTCGCCACCGGTTGTTCCTTGCCGAACCCATGCGCCGAAATCGTGTCCGGTGCCACGCCCTGTGACACAAGATATGCACGCACCGTGTCCGCTCGCTGTTCCGAGAGCTTGATGTTGACTTCATCGCTCCCGACGCTGTCGGTATGCCCGTCAACTTCCAGCGTCAATCCCGGATGCGAAATCAAAATCCCCGAGATTTTCGCCAGCTTTTCCTTCGCTCCCGGCTTCAACTCGGACCGGCCGAAATCAAACAGGACGTCCGACATATTCACAATCAGCCGGCCTGCCGACTCACGGGTCTCCAGCACTTGGTTCAACTGTTCGCGAAGCTGCTCACGTAGTCGCGCCTTCTCAGCTTCGGCCGCCGCCACCTGCGCTTGAGCCTGTTGTGCCGCCGCCTCACTTGCCGCCTCAGCCGCTCGCTGTTGCTCCAACGCGCGCTGCGCGTCAGCATCAGACTGGGCCTTCGCCTGTTCCGCGGCCAACCGCTGCTGTTCCGCCGCCGCTCGCTGCCGGTCGGCTTCAGCAGCTTGTGCCGCCGCGTCCGCCTCACGCGCCTGAGCCGCCGCCTGAGCATCTGCTGTCTGCTTGTCTTCGATCTTCCGAACCGTGATCAACCGCGCATCTTCCGCGGTCTGCGCCGCGTCACGCGAGTTCTGCTGAACGGTCTTCTTGTTCGTCGACCGTCCCAAATATTCATCTTCCGCATTCTGCAAACTAATTTCCGCCCGTTTCAACGCATCCGGCGCCCACTGTTCGGCGCCAGTCCATTTCGCGATTCGCACCGCGTTCCGCGCCTCGTACAATTCCAGGGGAGTCTTGCGATCCATGTCGTACGGCGTGATCAACGAACGATCGACGTTGAGGACATACTGTCCGCGCTCCAGCAACTCATAGTGCACGTTGATCGGTTCGATCGTGCCCACCGTCTTGTCGCTAATCACGTTTTCCATCACCACCACGTTGCTCGGCTGCGTCACCGCGAAATACGGCTCGGCCGTGATGATCAATCCAAACGTCTGTAAGTCCGTCGTCACTTCCATCGAACTGTGATCGTTGCCGCCGCTCAGCAGCACCTCTCCCAGGTTCTTGGGTCGCCCTTCCGGCGTCACTGCCCACAACACATACGTCAAATACTCCGGCCCGTACTGCCCGGGCGAGTTCATCTTCTCCACGTGCATCTTGATCTCGATGCGCCCCTGCTTGCTGTTCACGTTCACTTCGCCGCGCGCCTGTGGCATCAAGTCCGTTCCGCGAAAATCAACTTCCGTCGATCCGCTCCGGTGCTGATAGTTGATCGCGCGCGTCGTGTGCTCGACCACGGTCACCTTGTAAATCGGATTCCCGTTTGCGTCGTGCTCAACAACGACGCCCTGCTGTGTCTCTTGCGGCGCACCGTAAACGGCGCTTCCGCCGAACAGCAAAAATGCCGGCAGCACAATCCAAGTCGCGCGTACTTTCCGGCCAGACTTCGTCACATTCGTTTTCATTTTGGGGCTCCTCTTAGCTGGTTCAGTGGAGAACTTCGCTTCATGTGGTTCGGTGGAAAATTTCGGTTTCCGCTTGCAGTTGCAGGATCGCTACCGTGTTTGTCGCGGCTTCGCTCGCGATTCCCGCCGCATACATTCTTCGCAAATGCGCCCTGTCCGACCATCAGGCAAACACAGGACCTTCACCACTAAAACCCTTGATAACCAAACTGGAACATCGCACGCAGACATCGCACGTAGGCTATGCACAAGAGTCACGGAGTCGTCATCCGATACGCACTCTGCGCGACTAAAAGTTTTCCTACAGTCTTCCCCGTATTCGCGCGCCAAGCTGGCGCGGAGGCGCCGATTTCGAACTTGCCTTCCTACCCAAACGCTTTGTCATCCGGTGTAGAGCCGTCGTCATTCTGGCGAAGGGCAGGATCTCAGTTTTAAACCTTCCCCTAATCGAGCTTTCGCCCACCGTCGCTTCCCCCGCCGCCCCCGCTCCGCTAAGATGCTCTCGCCATGCTCATCCCAATCACTCGTCGCCACTTCATCATCACTACCGGAATGACCGCTCTCGCTTCCACCCGCGTCCTCGGCGCCAACGACACGCTCCGCGTCGGCGTCATCGGCGCCGGCGGCCGCATGAATGACCTCCTCAATGCCGCCGATCGCGTCGGCGGATATCAGATCGTCGCCGTCAGCGACGTTTACGCCCCGCGTCGCGACGCCGTCAAAAATCGCGCCGCAGGAGCGAGTGCCAGCACTCACGTCAATTACAAAGAAGTCCTCGACCAGCAGCTCGACGCCGTCTTCATCGCGACTCCCGATCATTGGCACGTTCGCATCGCCGCCGACGCCATCGCCTCCGGCAAAGACGTCTATCTCGAAAAGCCCGTCACCCACACGCTCGAAGAAGGTGCCGTCCTCACCAAAGCCGTCCGCTCCAGCAAACAAATTCTCCAGTGCGGCATGCAGCAGCGCAGTTGGAGCCATTTCCGCGATGCCGTCGATCTAATCCAGGGCGGCAGCCTAGGCCGCGTCACCCAAGTCCGCACCTACTGGTGGCAAAACTACCAACCGCATGGCCCGCGCCAAATCGTCGATACGGGCGCGCTCGACTGGAAGCAGTGGCTCGGCAACGCTCCCGATCAACCCTTCAGCGAAGACAAATTTTTTATCTGGCGTCAGTTCTGGAATTTCGGTGGTGGCTCGATGACCGACCTTTTCACACATTGGGTTGACGTCGCCCACTGGGCGATGAAATCCGATGAGCCGCGCGTCGCATACATGCTCGGAGACAAAGACGTCTTTGAACATTGGGACTGCCCCGATACCCTCCAGGCCGCTCTCCGCTATCCCGGCTTCGACGTCATCTACGAAGGAACACTCACATCTTCCATCGACGACGGCGGCCTCGAATTCCGCGGCACCGACGCCACTCTAAAGATCAATCGCAGCGGCTTCACCGTCTGGCGCGAAGGTGCGCCCGGCAATCTCAATCCCGTCGTCAAAGGCGAAAGCTTCCGCGATGGCACCATCTCCCACATGGAAAATTTCTTCGACTGCGTCCGCTCCCGCAAAGAGCCAAACGCCCCCGTTGAAACCGGCGTCTCCGCCGCCCGCGCCGGCCACATCGCCAACCTCGCCTACCAACGCAACCAGCAAATCACCTGGCCCCTCAAGCCCTAACACTTCGCCACCCTGTACCCGCGATCGCTTCCCAGATCGCGGGGTTTAGACGAAACCCCACCCATCGTTCGCCGTCGATCGCGATTCGAACCTAACCTCTCATCAATCCGTGCCACCTCAAAATACGAGAGGGGCGCAATTCGCGCCCCTCTCGTTCAACTTTCAACTGTCGACTGTCGACTTCCTCAGTGCGGCCGCCCACCCTCCGGATGTCCTCCTCCTCCCGAAGGCCGCGGCGCCTGGTGCTGTTCCATGCGCGTCTGCTGCTGCGCATGTTGCGTCTCCATGCGTTGCGTCTGCTGCGCGTGACGCGTTTCCATCTGCTGTCTCTGCGCGTCATTCGCCTGCTTTCGCTCCAACTGCTGATGCTGCTTCTCTTGTTGCTGCTGCAGCTTCTGGTGATCCGCATTCTGCTTCGCAGCCAGCTTCTGTTGCTGCTGTTGATATTTCGCATCGGTTTTCGCATTGCCCGTATTCGGCGGAGTGAACTGATGCTGCTGCACCTCGCTCGCGTGGTTGTAGGTAGCCTTCCGCGTATCGTTCGCCGGACGGTCACCCTGATTTCCGCGCGCCGCATTCGCCGGTGGCGCATGATACTCGCCGCCCGCCTCACGCGCCGCTACCGCGCCGGATTTGAAATCGTTCGGGCGCTGCGTCGCCGCGATTGGAGGCCGCCCTTGGTTCGCCGACGCGCGCAGTTGCGGATTCCCTCGCGCCGCATCTCGATGTTGCTCCTGCGCCGCAATGGGTCCCACGTGCCTTTCGCTCGCATACCGCTCTTCTTCCGCACTCGCGCGTGCGTTGATGCCGCCTTCGCCGCCGTTAAACGCCACACGCGACCGGTTGTTCTCAACAATCGTCGTGCGATACGTGTTGTGAATGATCGTTTCGTTCACGTGAAAGACCGCGGTGTTATAAAAGAAATGATTGTTTTCCCAGCGTCCGCCTTCAAATCCGTTCCCGAAATATCCGAATCCATAGTTAATTCCGCCATAGAAACCAACGTGCGGTCCCCAATACCCAGCGTGCCAGAGGAACGCGCTGCCGCCCCATCCCCACCATCCCGGCGTCCACAAAAATCCAGGTTCCGGCGCCAGCACCCAAGTACCCGGCACCCAGTAGTAGCCGTCCGCATCGTCATAAGCCCAGTAACCCGGCGTCCACAAATAACCGTCGCCAGGGCAAATCGGCTGTTCATAAACTGGAATTGCAGGTGGGCCGAATCCTACCGATATCGCCACTTGTCCGAACGAGGCCTGAGAGAGCACCAGTAACACAAACGAGAACAGCAATGACCGCAAAACGGTCGCGTACCTCATTGCGCTTCCTTCTGCCCGCTCATCCGCAATTTGCCGTGGCTGTCGAACTGGTACGGAGATTCTGGCAAGTGGGTCGAGAGGCGTGTGTGGTTTGGGCACCGAGCCGTACCGCGCCGGAACGCCACGGTAGATGATACCCCGCTAAGCCGCCATCAGGTCATATCTGTAGTTCGCACCGTTCGGCGCAGTAGACAACACCTGCCCTTCTTATTTTCACTTGCCGATAATCTGCACTTCCATCGGCTGTAACGTCACCTGCACGCAGTTCAATGGGCCGACGCCGGTGCTCCCATCCGTCTCCGCCACCACCACGCTGCCAGCCGCCATCTGCACAACATTCCCCACCGCCGTCGGATTCGCCTTGTTGCTGTACAAGACGCGCAACGCATCGCCTGCGAGGTGCAACGTCAAATCCACAATCACCGTCACCGTGATCGGATTCGCCGTGTCCGTGTTCGCCACCACCACAATTTCCTGGTCCATCAAAATCCGCGAAAACGCCAGCGTCCCGTTTACATACGGCGATACGCCGAAATTTTTTCCGTCTCCTGAAATCGGCCGGAAATAAAATCTTCCGTATCGCAGCGCCGGCGATTGCTTCCGGATCGCCGCGATCGCCACAACGTCTTCGTAATACGTATCTCCCGTCGTCGCAAATCCCGGTCCGCCCCACAACGCCTCGCGAACCGCCGGATCACTTCCCGCGCCATGCAGTCCTTGCTCGGTCCCGTAGTACACACAAGGAATCCCCGGCAGGCAAAACAAACACGCCAGCCCCAGCGTCACCTGATCGTCGAACCTCGTCGGATTGTTCGGATCGACATACCGAATCCGCTCCTTCATGTCGTGATTGTCCAGAAACGTCACAAAGAACCGCGTCGCATCTCCGTGCGAACTTAAAATGTCGCCTTCCTGATCCTTCCGATACGAATACATCCCGACGAGACCCGACGGCGCCGCTTCCGCCTTTATCACCGGTTTCAGGCTGTAATACAGCGGATAATCCAGCGCCGCATCCACCCCGACCATCGCGTTCTCCGACAAATCCGTGGTCTGCAGCGACGAATTCCTCCCGATAAATTCCGCAATAACCTGCTCCGAATTGCCTGTCAGCACCTCGCCAAACGTGAAGAAATTCTTTTTCCCGATGATCATCGCGAATTCACGAATCGAATTTCCAAACAGTTGCGGCAAACCGCCTTTGAGATACCGCAGCGTGTCGATCCGAAACCCGTCAATGTCGAATCGCGCGATCACATACTGATACGAGCGAATCAAAAACTCCTGCAGTTCGGCGTTGTCCGTCATCATTTGCTTCAACGAATCAAAATCGCCGATCGTATCGTCGTTCGGCGCAGGCATCATTCCCTGCCGCCGAAAATACGCGTTCTGTTGCAGCTCCTTCGGCCACACCATCGGATCGGTCATCATATTTGGCAAAGCCGCGATGTCGGTCCACGCAGGCTGCGCCACCGCGTTCTGATCGCGCCATTGCACCGGCCGCGCAAAGCTCCGGTAATCCGCCTGCGCGCCCTGGCTGCCGGTGCAGTCCGTCTCGCCCGCATCGCAAACGTAAGCAAATACGTCGCCCGTGTGATTCAGCACAATGTCGAGAATCACGTACATTCCCAGTTTGTGCGCCTCATCCACTAAACTCCTCAGCTCATCGTCGGCGTTTGCCGCATCGCGCGCGAATCGCGGATCGACATGCAAGAAATCGCGAATCCCATAGCCGTGATACGTGCCATCCTGGTTCGGCACATTCGTCAGCACCGGGCTCAGCCAAATAGCCCCTGCACCAAGCCCCTGGATGTACGGCAACTTGTCCTGAATGCTCGCGAGGTTGCCGCCTTGAAAGGCATAACAATTCGGATCGTCGAACGGCGGATGCTTCGGCGGATTCTGCGAATTATTGAAACGATCCACCATCAAAAAATAAATCCACTGGTCGCGCCAATCCTGCGGCGATGGGAACGCGCCGGTCGGTCCGCCGGTATCGCGAAATCGATTGAAGATGCTCAGGAAGTCCGGAGCATACAGAGATGTAGCCATAGTTCACTCCTCGGACTGGGGCCGCGAGTATACTCCCGTGCCAAGTGCCGCGATGTAAAAATCTGGAGACACCGCGCACATTCCATTTCCTTGTACGGGCGCAACACTGCTGCGCCCCATGTCCGCACGACGAAAACCATTCGCTTCTGCCGTTTATCGCGCGTCAGCAAATTCTTGGCAAACTCGCTAGACTAGCCGGCGCAACATTTCAACTTCACGAACGCAACGCCGAGGCCCACGCCACCATGCCCCGCACATTTCTCATCGACACCGACACCGGCTCCGACGACGCCGTCGCCATCATCATGGCGCTCCGCTCTCCCGACATTCGCGTCGCCGCCATCACCGTTGTCGCCGGCAACGTCCCTCTCCCGCAGGCGCTGAGCAACGCGCTCTATACACGGCCGAACTCTGCGGCTCCGACGCTCCTGTTTTTTCCGGTGCGAGCCATCCTCTGAAACGCGCGCTCTGTTGCGCCGACTGGTTCCACGGCAAAGACGGCCTCGGCGATCACGGCTACGTTCCAAAAAACAAAAAGGCCGAATCAACCCACGCCGTGGACGCGATGATCGAAACCATCCGCGCCAATCCCGGACTCACGATCGTTACGCTCGGCCCGCTGACCAACGTCGCGCTCGCTTTGCAGCGCGATCCGAAGCTCGCCGAATCCATCGGCCGCTGCGTCATCATGGGCGGCAATCCTTGCTGCGAGGGGAACATCACGCCGGCCGCCGAGTTCAACATCTACGTCGATCCCGAAGCCGCGCGCATCGTGTTTCGCTCCGGTATGCCGATCGAAATGGTCGGCTGGCATCTCTGTCGCGGCGAAGCCGCATTGAATCGGCGAGAGATCGATTCCCTGCTCGCCTCCAAAAAACCGCTCGCTAAATTTGCCGTTCTCTCCAACAGCATCGCCGCCGAGTCCTATCACACGCAGACCGGCGAATACGGCATCTGCCTGCCCGACCCGACCGCGATGGGCATCGCGATCGATCCAAGCCTCTGTATCGACGGCACCGAGCACTACGTCGAGATTGAAACGGAGAGCGAACTGAACCGCGGGTTTACGTTGGTGGACAAGCTCAACGTCGCGCACGATCGCCGCAACATCGACATCTGGGGACCAACCATCGCGGCACAACCTCGAAAGATTCACGTCTGCTGGACGATGAACGTCCCCGCCTGGAAAAAATCCCTTTTCTCTCTCCTCACTGAGTAGCCGAGCGATCAGATCAGCTTTGGATGGCGCTTGTGGAAGTCTGTGTGCCCCTGAAATGTGCGCGCGGCTTGAATCACGCCGAAGTCGTCGCCGGCTCGCGCAACGAACTGAATTCCCACCGGCAAATGCTTGTCGGTAAATCCACACGGCACCGATAGCGCGGGCAATCCGCACAAATTCCCGATGGCTCCGAGTGGATCGGGAAACGACAATCCCGTCTCCAAATTGAAATCCAGCGACGTCGCCGGCAGCGGCTGCGACACCGTTGCAATCACATCGAACGAATCAAACAAATCCGCCATCTTTCCCTGCAACTGCTCGCGAATTTTCGACGCCTGCCAATAATCTGCCGCCGAAATCTGTTCGTTCACATAGCCGTTGATTTGCCCCAGCGGATCGGCAAGCTCACTGACTTTTCCGCTACGAATCAGGTCGCGAAACGACGACGCGCCTTCCGTCCCCATGATCACGTTGCCAGCGTCATCCCATGGCCCTTGCGGCAGCGCAGCGCGATGCACCGTCGGAAAAATCTTGTGCAGCGATTTCTCCGTCGCGTCCGCGATTTTCGCCACCGTTGGATCGACGCTCTTCCACGCATTCGTCAGCCATCCGACCGTAAGCGACCTGGCCTTCAATTCCATCGACGGCGAATACGTGAACGCCGCCTTGTCCACCGCCAGCGTCGAGTGATCTTTCGGATCGTGTCCCGCCAGCACCGCAAAAATCCGCGCGCAATCCTCCGCCGAACGCGCCATCGGACCAATCTTGTCCATCGACGGAGCCAGCGCCATCGCGCCGTACTTGCTCACGCGCCCATACGTCGGCCGCATTCCGCTCACGCCGCAAAACGCCGACGGACAGATGATCGATCCCCAGGTTTCCGTTCCGATCGCAAACGCCGCCAAACCAGCCGCAACGATCGCGCCGGAGCCCGACGACGACCCGCACGTCCAACAATTCGTGTTCCAGGGATTTTTTGCTTCGCCTTGCAGCGACGCCGACGCGAAGCGGTAATTCATTCCGCCTGCAAGCTCGATCATCGACGCCTTGCCGATCATCACCGCGCCCGCGCGATTCAGATGCTCGATGACAGTCGCGTCGTAGTCGAAAACCTGGTCGGCATACGGCTTTGCGCCCCAAGTGACCGGCACACCCTCCACCGCGAGCAAATCCTTCGCGGCATACGGGATGCCGTGGAGCGGGCCGCGATAGTGCCCGCGCTTGATTTCCTTCTCCGCGGCTGCGGCCTGCGCCATCGCAATGTCGGGCGTCAGCCGCGCGTATGCATTGAATCGCGGCCCGAATTTTTCGCTGCGGCTCAAATAGAGCTGCGTCAGATCAACCGGCGACAGCGATTTCGCCTCGATCCGCCGAGCAAGTTCCGTGAGCGGCAAGATAGAAGAGGTCTTCAGCGGGCATCGAGCGGCCTCGGTGACCGTAAAAGCGGCGCGGGAGCGCCGCACTCCACATAGGGCGGCGCACTCCGGATGAGCCCCGGATTCCGGAGAAGAAGAAGATGACCGTCAAGACGTTGGGACCTTGGCAAGCTGGGGCGCAGCGTGCTGCGCCCCTACATGTTTCGAGAGATGGACGCGATTTGAAATCTGGACGGGTGGTCATGGTTTTTTCGGGCTGGCAGCGGGCGTAGTTTTCGCTGGTGCGGAGGGCTGCCCGGTTGAAGACTTCGCCGCCGCAGGGACTTTTGGTTTTTTCTCGCGCTCGTACTGAGGCTTCAAATAAAGAGCCGGCCCATCCCCGTTTTCAATTTTGTAGGCACGGATGTGGTCCAGCGCCGGCTGGACTACCGCGCAGAGGCGATGGAGGTCATTTTTCTGCTCGGCGGAAAATCGCGAACCGTACAGGACGAGAATCGCCTGAAACCGCGCGTCCGCTTCAGACTGGCTCTCGACCGAAAGCTTCGGAGCATTCGGCATCGGATTTTGCTGCGCCGCCGCGGGCGGAGGTGGATCTTGAGCGATCGCCGGACCGACGGGTTGTCGCCCGGCCGCGACCGCCGCCGCGGGCGCGATCGTCGCCACGGCGGATGCTAAGGCGGCGCGGCGTGCAAATTCGCGGCGCGAAATCGAGGAGCGTGGCTTGGCGTCCGCCGGGGCTTCGTTTTGCGGTCGCGCCGGATCGGGTTGGTCGGACATTGGGTCCTCTCTCGGGTTGCGCAGCCGCCAGGGAGGGGCTGGCGGCAGGATGCATCGCGCAAAAAGGCGAACTCGCAACCGAGGCTACTGAATCCCCCCACCACCGTCAACTAGGCGATGGACCAGTTGTTGCGAACGTTTCCTGCGGCGCAGGAGGCAGAGGGTCAGGGCGCTCGAAAACGATGCGTTGCGGCACGCCGTCGTCGTAGCCCAGTTCGTGTTCGATGGCGGAAAGGGTACGGAGTTCGAGACTGGCGATGTAGGCGAGCACGGAGGCGCGGCGGACGGAGATGCGGTCCTCGATGGTGAGGCGAGCGACGGAGCAGAGGAACTCGTTTATCTCGGAGGCGGAGCCAAAATTGAGAGGGTTCGGTCTAAGTGGCGAGTGAGGTCGGATTCCAGATTGGCTTTGAGCTGGTCCTCGACATGGCGCATGCAAAAATTTGCGCTGGGCAGGACAGGAAAACGGCAGCGGCGGCCGGAATCGTAGATGTGACGGCACACGGGGCGAGACAGGATGGGATTTGGTTGCGGTTCGGTTGATTGCGGTTCCATTTTGGTCCTCTTAGTTGGAGTGAGTTTGGGGTATACCCCCGGTGTTTTTGCGAAGAGTGTGGAAGTCGTTTGGAATGAGGAGATTGCGAAAAGGGGCGAAAACAAGAGTGTGGAAGTTACTGATGGGACGGGAGTTGCGGGAGGGCCTACTGCGAGGCGCGTTCGAAGAGAGGTGACTTTCACAGACCATGGTAGCACAAGAATTATACTTTGTCAATATGATAATTGAGTAGTAGTACTTTCGAACGACAAGAGCGCCGTCATTCGAACGGGCGTGTAAGTTGTTGATGGGGCTTGGGTAGAGTGGACTGGGGTGGGGCGAAGGCGGCTGGTGGGCGTTCGACGTGGGGCGGCTGAGTGCCCTTTGGGCTTATCTCGAAACGGTAGGGTTACTTCTTTCGCTTTTCCGGGGGCGGGACGGAGTATTCACGTCGCGCCTGAACCGTAGACCCAGGCCGAGCCACGCTGACCTTCAAGCTGTGGTGAACTTTCGGCTTCGCGTTCGTGGGCGAAAAGGCAAGCACGTACCTGTATTCAGCACCTGCGACCAAGGTCTTCAAGCCGTCCTCGAGGTCGTTGTTGTTGTGAAAGAAGGTTCCACCGGTGCCATCCGCCAGTTCTTCCATGACTTGGGTATCGGCATCCATCGATTGTTCACGATATTGGTTGATGAGGCGTTGCGAAGCTGGATCAACACGGTTCGTGACCTCCGCGGCCAGATTGGTCGTGTACAACCCTCGCGCGTCGAGAGTGTTGATGGCCGTGTTGCTGCGCGCGGCGATATCCAGAACTTCTGATTTGATAGCGAGAGCGTCCGGGCCAGATGTGAAGAATCCCGGTGAGATCAAGACGATTACGTGTTGCCCGGGAAGCGGCGCCATCAACTTGTTCATAATTAGCCGCAGAGCGTATAAATTGGCGCGAAAGTTCTGCTCGCCCAACTGCACGGCTCTGTCCGCGGCAGTCCGTGCGTAGGCTTCGGCCGCCTCTGGGGTAATTCCTTTCACGCAGCGAAGAACCTGGATGATGACTGCTTGTAATGCCCAGTCGTCGCTTTTGTTCACGATGCGATCGCCTTGGTAGTAATCGACGTTGTAGCACTCATGCCCATTCGTGCGCAGAAGCGTCTTCACCTTCAAATCCAGAATCGCCTGCTTTAGTTTCTCGTGGTCACGCGTCAGTCCGCTATTCACACCCGAAGTCGATAGGACAGCCGCGAAATCCTGAGGCGCAAGCGAAGAATCGAGCGCCTTGGCCGCCGCTTCTTGGACGTGCGGAAGATCGTCAAACGTTAGGTTCAAGTCGTCGAAGAGAAAAACCACAAAACGTTGGGTCGGAGAATTGAGTTGTGAAACAGACGGAGACTCGCCAGTTTCCGGCGCCGATGCAGGAGAATTTGCCGCCGTGGCTTCGCCTTCCCGATGGACGATGGAAAATCCAGTGATCGTTTGCGGTTTGCCGTTGTCAAAGACCTGAAAATCGTCCTTTGTCAGACCGCCGATGCTGTGGCCATGAGAGTCGCGAACGACGACGGGGACGAGGACTTCGTTTGTGAAGGAATGGATGGCGGGGGATGGTTGCTGCTGGGCGGTGGCGAAAAGGGGGAGGAGCAGAGTGAGAGAGAGGCAAAAGAATGCCGGAAGGGGTGTTGGTGACGATCGCATTACGGCTGAGAGTTTATATCTTTGGGGGCTGGATAGCGGCGTGGTTGGTAGGTGGGCGGAGGGAGGGGGCGGCGGACGCTTTTGGGTTCGGGGACGACCGTGAAGGCGGCGCGGCAGCGCCGCACTCCAAAATGTTTCGAGGCGATCGGTTGATTTGAGGCGAAGGTCGCGGGGGAGATTACTTTGTGGGGGTGCCGAGGACTTCGCGGATGGTGCGGAGGAGGGCCATGCGGTTGAAGGGCTTGGTCAAAATGCGGACGGAGGAGCCGGCTTGGGCGGCTTCGGCGGCGGCGTGCTCGCTGTAGCCGGACATGAAGATGACGCGCAGGGACGAATCCTGCTGCTGGAGCAGCGCGGCGAGTTGCTGGCCGGTCATGCCGGGCATGACGAGGTCGCTGACGAGGAGATCGATCTCTTCGCCGCGTTCGGCGGCGAGTTTTAAAGCTTCCTGGCCATTGCGGGCTTCGATGACGGTATAGCCTGCGGCTTGTAAAAATTCACGGGCGAGTTCGCGGACGTCGGCTTCATCTTCGGCGAGCAGAACGGTTTCGGTGCCGCGCGGAGCTTCGGCGTAGCTGACGGAGGCGCCAGTGGCATCGATGGGCTGATCGACGCGCGGCAGATAGACCTTGAATGAGGTGCCTTTGCCGACTTCGCTATAGACCCAGACGAAGCCGCCGCTCTGTTTTACAACGCCGTAGACCGTGGAGAGACCGAGGCCGGTTCCCTTTCCTTGTTCCTTGGTGGTGAAAAACGGCTCGAAGATGCGGGCCTGGGTTTCCTGATCCATGCCGGTGCCGGTGTCGCTGACGGCCAGCAAGATGTACGGGCCGGGAGTGACGACGGGCCGCGCGTTGGCGTAGGAACTATCGAGGTCGGCATTGGAAGTCTCGATGACGAGGCGGCCGCCGTCGGGCATCGCGTCGCGCGCGTTGACGGCGAGATTCATGATGACCTGTTCCATCTGGCTGGCGTCGGCGCGGATGGCGCCCAGGTCGTGAGCGGTGCGAATGACGAGATCGACGTCTTCGCCGAGCAAACGCGGGATGAGCTTGCCCATGTCGTCGACGATTTTGTTGAGATTGATGACACGCGGCTGGAGCACCTGCATGCGGCTGAAAGCGAGAAGCTGGCGCGTCAGCGAAGCGGCGCGATCGGCCGCGCGATCGATGAGCTCGACCTTGCGCGTCGCGGTGTTGGCCTGGGGCAGCATGTTCAGCAGAAGCTCGGTGTGGCCCTTGATGACCATGAGCAGGTTGTTGAAGTCGTGGGCGACGCCGCCGGCGAGGCGGCCGACAGCTTCCATTTTTTGCGCCTGGCGAAGTTGTTCTTCCAGAAGCTGGCGCTCGCCGACGTCCTGCGCGACGACGAGGTAGACCGGGCGGCCGGCATACTCAAGGCGATGCGCGATGACTTCGGCGTCGATGACCTTGCCGTCTTTGCGGACGTGCTTCCAGGTTGGCTTGGCGTGAGGGCCGAAGCTGGGCTGGCGCAGGAAATCGAGAAAGGCGGTGTGCTCGGTGGCCGGGCGAAAATCGAGGATGGTCATCGTTTCAAATTCGGCGGTCGAGTAGCCGAAGAGTTTTACGGCGGCGTCGTTGACCTGGAGGCAGAGCAGTGTCTCGCAGTCGAAAACCCAGGTTGGCAGCGGATTGCTGGAGAAAAACAGGCGGAACATCGAGGCGCTGTTACGGAGCGCGTCTTCGGCGCTGCGGCGCTCGATAGCAAGAGCGATGTGGCCGCCAACGGAATCGAGAAATTCAAGATCGCGCTCGTCGTAGATTTTTTCGTTCTGATAATGCTGGACGGCGAGGACGCCGATGGTGGCGGTCGGAGTTTTTAGGGGAACGCCGAGCCATGCGGGAGATGGGGAGCCGACGAGCTCGACTTCGCCGCGCTGGGCGAGACGGTCGAACTCGGATTGCGGGATGAGCATCGCGCGCCCAGTGCGAAAGACGAGAGCGGTGCAGGTGCGTGTGAGTTTTTGCGGCGCGGGTTGCGTGTCGAATTCGTCGGCGAAAAAGGCGAAGTGAAAATTGTCGGTTTCGCGATTGTGCAGGACGACGAAGCAATTCTCGGCGTACAGAACTTTGCTGAGCGATTGATGGATGCTGAGCAGAAGCTGATCAAGATTCGAGGTTTCGTTTAGCGCGTGAATGATGTCGGAAATGACCTGGCGCTCTTCCTGCATGCGGCGAACATCGGTGATGTCGAGAAAGCTGACGACGATGGCTTCGACGCCGGGATAGCGGAGATGGTTCTGGCAGGAGACTTCGAACCAGCGCCACGTGCCGTCTTTGCGCTGGATGCGGTAGTTGTTGCTGATCCAACCGCCGGGAGTGGCGACGAGCTTATCGAGGCAGTCCTGGGCGGCAGCGCGCTGATCGGGATGCAAGATGTTGACGATCGGGGTGCCGACGAGTTCGCTGTTGAAATAGCCGAGGACGCGACCGAAGCCTTCGCTGGCGTAAAGGACAGAGCCGTCGCTGGTGAGAAGGGCGAGGAGTTCGCGTGTGGAGCCCAGCAAAGAGGAAAGTTGCTTAGCGGAAAGCTGCTGAAGGCCGAAAGTGGCCAAGTCGGATGGCGGGCGCTGAGGCATTCGATTGCTGCGTAGTGCACCGGCCCAAGCAAGGGTTGGCTCTGCTGTGGGCGGAGGAGCGGGCAGCCTCCAATGAGCTTGCGACTTCACGCACGGCTACCAAGAACACGATTCGGCCGGGGGAAAGTCGCGATGTGGATAGTTTAGAAGAGGTTAGAGGAGGGTGAGCGTGCGAAGTAGGAAACAACAGCGTAAGGATGACTGTACGTAGGGACAGGCGAAGACTGATGGCTGTGGCAGTAACTCACCACATTTGTGGTCGTTACCGACCACACGGTGCGCGTGGTACGCTCGCGGCGAATCTTCGTTGCTATTTAGAATTATGAAGTTGGTTCTCCTTGAGGAGTTTTGGAGGGTTGGGCGTGGAACATACGATTTGGAAAGACATGTTTGTGGTGGGGTTGCCGCTGGCGGAGAAGATTTTGAGGCCGGTGGTGGTGTATGCATTTCTGGTGATCAGTCTGAGGTTGTCGGGGAAACGGGAGTTGGTGCAGCTGAATCCGTTTGATTTGGTGGTGCTGCTGACGCTGTCGAATACGGTGCAGAACGCGATCATTGGGGACGACAACAGCGTGAGCGGGGGGTTGATTGGGGCGACTTCCCTGCTGGTGGTGAACTATCTCGTGGTGCGATTCCTGTATAACCACCGAAAGCTGGACCGGTTGATCGAAGGCAAGGAAGACGTGCTGATCGACAAGGGCCACGTGAAGACGGATCGACTGAAGAAAGAGCTGATCTCGATGCAGCAGTTGGCGGCGGCGGCGCGGAAGCAGGGGTTTGATGATTTGTCGGAGGTGGAGCAGTGCATCCTGGAGCCGGGCGGCACGATGACGTTTATCAAGAAGAAGCCGGACGAAGAGGATGTACGGCACGCGGAGATTTTGAGGCGGTTTGAGATGGTGGTGGAGGAGTTGGCGCGAATGCGCAAGGCGCTGCCAGAAGAAGGGTGACTGGTAGTTTGTGACTGGTGACTGGTGGGCGTTGGGGCGCGATGTTATTTGCGGACTGTAAATCGCAGTTGGGATCAATTGGGTCCTTCGACCTCTTCCGGAGGCGCTCAGGATGACAGCGATGTCTCAAACTACCTCAGGACTACACCGTTCGCTCGATCTGGTCCAAGATGCCAGCGATTTCTCAAAATAGCTCCGCATGACGGCGCTCGCTATGTCTGCTTAGGTGGAGCGGAGGGTTTCAGCGGGATCGGTGGAAATGGCGCGTAGGGTTGGTGGAATGGCGGCGAAGAGCGCTGCCGCCAGGAGCGCAGTCATGGGAGCAGCCAGGATCGAGACGTCGGTTGGCTTTGCATGGAAGAAGAGCGCTGCGGCGTAGTGGGCGGCCGTGAAACCCAAGAGCAGACCTGCAGAAGTGCCGATGCCGATGACCACAAAGATCTCGGCGAGGACGATGCGAGCGATGCTGAGATCTTGCGCGCCGATGGCGATGCGGATGCCGAATTCGCGGCGACGCTGGGTGACGGAGTGGTGAAGAACGCCGTAAAGACCAACGCCCGCCAGAACGAGTGCGACGGCGGCGAAGAACAGGCCGAGCATGGAAAGCAGGCGCTCGCGGATCGTGAGAGCGTCGTCGATTTCTTGTTGCGTCCGAATGTTGCTGACGCGAAAGGCCGGGTTTGCTGCGGCGACTTCCCTTCTCAACGTCGAAGCGAGGGCCGCGGGATTCGAACCAACGGTTCGAATGATGAATGATCCGCGCTTCTCCGGCATCTCCGCTCCGTGAGAATCGACGGACCGGAACGGGACGTAGGCAACCGGCGGAATCGTTTCGCGGATATCGCGATAACGGACGTCGCGCACGACGCCGACGATTTCGAACGAGGTGTGTCCGCCTTCGTCTTCGGTTTCGTCGAAGAACCGGCCGACGGGCTGGACGCCCGGGAAGAATCTCCTCACAAACGTTTCGTTGACGATCGCTGCGCCGGGATTGGTGTCGCGCAAGCTAAAGTCACGCCCTGCTGAAAGCTGAATCTTGAGGGTGTCGATCCAACCGGGCGATACAGGCAGGAAGTAGGTGAGATCGTCGCTGGGTGGCCCGCCATTCATGGAGACGGAGTTGTTGGAAGCTTGGCCGCTGAGGAGTGGCCAGCCGGCGACGGAAGCTTGTTCGACGCCGGGCGTGGAGCGGAGGTGGTCGGCAACTTGTTGCCACGCGGTCGGAAGCGCGCCGGGTGCGACCGCGTCGAGAGTGAGGACGCGGTCGGCCGAGAATCCCGTGGATTGATGGGCGAGATTTTTGAACGTGGAGACGAACAGGCTGGATACGAAAAGAATCACGAAGCAAAATGCGACTTGAGCGGCGATCAGAGAGCGCATGAAGCGGCGGCGAGAACGCGGCTGAGCTTCGCCCTTGAGCGCGGAGAGCGGGTCTACGGCGGATGCATTAAGAGCGGGGATGACGCCGAACAGAAACATGACGGCGACGGTGAGAACGACGCCGAATCCCACGACACGCCAGTCCGCAGGGAGAATGAGGCGGACTGGATTGTCTGGCGGGTTGATCAAGTTGACGACGAATGGCGCGGACCACGCGGCGAAGAGCGCGCCGATGGCGGAGGACAGAAATGCGAGCCAAGCGCTTTGAACGAGGACTAGTTGAATGAGCCGGGCGCGGCCAGCGCCAATGGAGATGCGAAGAGCCATTTCGCGGGCGCGAGCGGCGGCCTGCGCGGTCATGAGATTGGCGACGTTGGCGCAGGCGATCAAGAGCACCAGAGCGACGATCGCCGCGAGAACCAGAAGAGATTCACGATTGTCCGACTGCATGCCGGAGACGCCGGAGGGGGCTGGGTCGAGGGCTACGCTCTGATGTAAGTAGTTGGCGATGTTTTGCGCGGACATGTTGGTGAATTTTTTGGAGCGTTCGGTCTCGAAGGCGAGATTGATGGCGTCGAGCTTGGCGCGCAGCGGCTCGATTCGCGCGCCGGGTTTGATAACGGCGAGTACGCGGTGCCACGTTGAGTCGGAACGTGTGACGGACCGATGCATCATTGCGGGAAGGAAGATGTCGATGACGGTGCCCGGCTCGGTGCCGGTGAAAGATTTTTCGGAAACGCCGACGATTTCGTAGACGCGGTCGGCCATACGGAAAGTGCTGCCGATTGCGGTGCGCTGGCCGGCGAAACGGCGCTGCCAATAGTCGTAGGAGATAACGGCGTACGGATGGTCGCCGGGGTGGAGGTCGTCGTTTTCAGTAAAGACGCGGCCTTGGGCGGGTTTGAGGGCGAAGACCTGGAACATCGAGCCGGAGACATATTCGACGTGAGCCTTTTCCATCTCCTCGTCGGATTTGTAGGTAATGTCCATGCGCTCGTCGTAGGAGATGGCGACGAGGTCGGCGTCATTCTTGGCGGCGTCTCGCATGAGAGCGAAGGCGGGATAGGCGAATCCATCGAAAGTACCGGGCTGGCCGTCAAAATTGATCTGGTGGCGATAGACGTCGTAGAGGCGCTCGGGGTGGGCGATGGGTAGCGGGCGGAGGAGAAGTGCGTCGATGAGGCGGAAGGCGGAGGTGCAGGCGCCGATGGCGAGGGCCAGGGAGAGAATTGCGGCGGCGGAGGTGACACGGGATTTGTTGAGTTGGCGGAGGCCAAAGGTGGCGTCGGAGCGGAGGGAGTCGAGGAGTGGAGAAAGCCGATTCCAGCGATTGGACATGGGGATGCCTCGTCTCATAGACGAGGCATCCGGGACCGCGGTTTGCTGGGAGGCCTAATTATTTTGAGGTGATGTCGATTAGGTTGTCGTCGGCGGTGCGGTCGATGAGTTTGTTGTAGGGATCGATTCCGGCGCGGGTCGGTTTCTGGTCGACGATGATTTCGAAGGTTTGGTGTTCCTGTGTCAGCTTCTCCTTTTTTAGGGAGAGCGGCTTTTCGTGGTCTTTTTCGCCGGTGAAGACGCCGATGTCGATGTAGTCGTTTAGCGGCATGGGGGTTTCGTTGCCGTTTTCGTCGGCTTTGGCTTTGCGGGCCTGGACGTCGAGGACGACCTTGTATTTGTGGTCGGGCATTTCAGTGGCGGTCGCGGTGAGGGCTTTGTTGTCGTAGAGGACGATGGACTCGAACATGTCAGTGATCAGGTATTGCATGTCGGGCGGAGTTTGTTCGCGCAAGGCGGCGACGAACTGGCGCGTGTCGGGATAAGGAGCAGTCTTCGCATCGGTTGCGTTGGCGTAGTGATATTGGTCCAGGAATTTTTTCAGCGCGGCGTTGACCTTGTCTTCGCCGATGTAGTCGGCGAGCGTGTACATCACTAGGCCGCCTTTTTGATACCACACATAGGGTTCACGCTGAACGAGCACGAGTGGCGGTTCTTTGCGGATTTCGCCGGCGCGGCCGCGGAGATAGGTGTCGAGCTCGTGCTTCAGATATTTGTGGATGTTGTCGGGGCCGTACTTTTTCTCCATCACTTTGAGCGCGGAATACTCGGCGAGCGTTTCGGACATCATATTGGAGCCGCGCACTTGAGCGCCGATGAGCTGGTGTCCCCACCATTGGTGGCCTAATTCATGAGCCGTGACGAAATACGTGAAGTCGATGTCGTCGGGCTTTTTCATGCGGGCGATAAAGCCCATACCTTCGGAGTACGGAACGGTGTTGGGGAAGGATTGCGCGAAGGCGCGGTAGCGCGGGAATTCGATGATGCGGAACTGATCGAATTGGTAGGGGCCGAAACTCTTGTCGTAGTAGTCGAGGCCGGAGCGCGTGGCCTGGAGCATGTCGTCGAGATCGTATTCGTGTCCGGGGGTGTAGAAAATCTGGAGATTGATGTTTTTGTATTTTTCCTGTTTTACCTGGTAGCGGCCAGAGAGATAGGAAAAGAAATCGAGCGTGTGGGTCGGAGCCATGTCGTATTCGTAGAAATGGCGGCCGTTTTCGGTCCATTCGCGTTTGAGGTAGCCGGGGGCGATGGCGGTCTGATCGCCGGAGGTGCTGACGATCGTGTGGTAGGTGATCCAATCGGAGTCGGTGGTGAATAGATTCACGCGCTCCCAGTAGGGATCGCCGCGATCGGCAAGTTCTTCGAGCGCGGGAAGTTTTTCTTCGGAGCGGCGACGAGGATCGTCGAGTTCGTTGTTGCGGTCGTAGCCGATGAACGGGAGATAGTTGGAGTCGAAAAAGGTGCCGTTGTAGGCGAGCTCGGGGCGTTCGTTGCCGTCGCGGAAGCCGCGAGACTCCCAGCCAACGTTGAAGCTCATGCGCGTGGTTTCGCCGGGCTGAAGCGGCTTATCGAGCGCGTAGATGGAATAGATGCCGCGCGGACCGGAAGAGACCTTATGGAATGCACGGTCGAACGTGATCGATTCGACGCTCTGGAGCGTGTCGGTGATGTGTATCTGGTCGATCGGTTTGTCGGTTTTGTTTTGCAGCACGAATGAGCCGGTGCCTTCGAAAGAGCGGCGCTCGGGGTAAATGTCGATTTTGGCTTCGACGGCGGTAATTTTGGGTTGGGGGAGCAGTTCGTACTTTTTGTAGTTGCGCTCGTAGTCGGCCTGGATGACGCGGCGCTGCTTGGCGCTGAGAAATTCGTTCCAGACGTGCGCGTTTACGTAATACCAAGCGCCGCTGGCGATGCTCACGATGAGGAAGAATACGAGTGCGGGGACAAGGCGCGGTAAACGTTGCGCGGCAACCTTGGTTCGCGCGGCCCAGCTGTCTTCGGCTCCACGGCGAGCGTACGCGATCGAAACGATTCCCAAGACGGCGAATATCGCAAACCAGTAGACGAGCGACCAGGTGAGCGCGGCGACGAAGTGGCCGTAGCCGTTCATGTCGCTGTAGGTGTACGGCGGAGTCTGGCCGGGCAGGTAAAGCGTGTTTTCGTAGCCGTAGCGGAACAGGATCGGAATCAGGACGAAGACACCGATGACGATTCCGTGGCCGACGAATTTGTTGCTGACTACGGTTTGGACGAAGAAGGCCAGAAGCATGAAGGTAAGAACCTGGGGATAGACGACGAGGAAGAGTTCTTTGAAGTACTGGCCGAACTCGTAGTGGTGGTAGCCGAGGATGGTCTGCATAAAGATGCCGCAGGCCATGGCGATGAAGAGGAGGATGATTTCGGCGATGGCGAGCGCGAAGAATTTGCTGAGCCAGTCGGTGGTTTCGCGCATGGGAAGCGCGTCGTGGATGCCGTCGAAATGCGTGTCGCGCTCGCGCCAGATGAGCTCAGCGGCGTAAAGCGTGGCGACGATGTAGAAAAAGAGGGTTGCGGAGCCTTCGACGGCCTGGAGCATGAGGTAGGTGACGGGCCAGACGTCGCGGCCGGCGAGGCGACCCGCGAAGTAACCATTGTTGATGGCAAAGGCGACGAGGAGAGCGGCGAGAGCCCAGAACGGAATTTCGCGGAGGATGTTGGAGAGGCGCAGCGTCGTGAGTGAGATGAGCTGGCGCCAGGTGGTGGCGGAATCGAAAACCTGATGAACGAGCGGAAGCTTGGCGGCAATGATGCTGCGCTTGGGGCGAGGATCTTCCTGCTCGAGGAATTTCGCTTTGGCGGCGCGGCGCTTGCTGCTGACAGCGGTGAGGGCTTCGACCGACATCGGGAAGAGTGCGAAGACGGCGATCAGTGAAATGACGCCGATCCCCATCCAGAGAAGGCGGTTGTAGAGGAAGACGCCGGTGTAGGTGAAGAGGAGGGTGTTTTTCTCGACGACTGTCCAGTAGCGAGAGATCGCGTCTCCGAGAAGGAAGCCGACGGGATCGAGAATGCCACTCCAGAAATGTTCGAGGCTTCGAGTGGCGCTGAAAACAGTGATGCCGATGACGTACGCCATGAAGAAGACAACGCCCTGGAGGTAAACGACAATGATTTTGCGGCTGAGGGCAGCGACGCAGAAGAAGATCGAGCCGAGGAAGAAAATTTGCGGAACGACGAAGTAGAGGAACGGCTGAAAGTACCACCAGATATGGCCGCTGGCGAGACGAGTGTGATCGGCCCAGGGTACGGAGGAACCGGCCATGGTGCCGAAGACCAAGCCGCTGAACGCGAAAACTGTGGCGACGAAGGAGCCGGCCCAGCGTCCGCCGAGGTAGGCGAATTTTGAAATGGGCTTGGTGAAGAGGATCTGATACGTGTCGCGCTGAAAATCGCGGAGGATCGAAGTGCCGAAGATAGCGGCGATGACGATGATGCCGAAGAGCGTGAGGTTCATGTAGACGGCGTATATCGCGTACGGGCCGTTGAGCAGAACTTTGCCGTTGCCGATAGGGCCGAAGTCTTCGGCGGCGACGCTCAGGAAGCTCATGCCGAACCAGAGGACGAAGTAGGCGTAGGTGGAGATGCCTTTGAGGCGGAATTTCAATTCAAATAGGAAAAATTCCCAGAACATTTTTTTATGTCGCCTTCCTTGTCAATTCTTTGCCTGGGTGGAATTGGCTTGTTTGGAGAGGGTGAGGAAGTAGACGTCTTCGAGATTGGCGTCGTTCTGAGTGAAGCCTTCGCCGGGGTTTTCACTGCTAAAAACCCGAACTTCGTGGAGACCGCCGACGAGATGCGTGGAGACGACGTTGAAGTTTGCGTCGATGGCGGAGAGTTCGGCATCGGTGCTGACGACTTTGCTCCAGATTTTGCCGCGAAGTCCTTCGAGAGCTTCGGCGGGCGATCCTTCGACGAGAAGCTGGCCGTTGCTGATGATGGCCATGCGCGGGCAGAGTTCGCGGACGTCTTCGACGATGTGCGTGGAGAGAATGACGATGACATTGCGGCCGATGGAGCTGAGGAGATTGAGGAAGCGATTGCGTTCGGCGGGGTCGAGGCCGGCAGTGGGCTCGTCCACGATGATGAGTTTTGGATTGGCGAGAAGGGCTTGCGCAATGCCGAAGCGCTGCTTCATGCCGCCGGAGTAGGTGCTGAGGGCTTTCTTGCGCGAGTCCCAGAGATTGGTTTGATTGAGGAGAGCGTCGACCATTTCTTTGCGCTCGCCGGCGTTGGTGATTCCCTTCATGACGGCGAGGTGGTGGAGCATGTCGACGGCGTTCATTTTGGGGTAGACGCCGAACTCCTGCGGCAGATAGCCGAGGACCTGGCGGACGGAATTTTTGTGCTTGAGGACGTTGAGGTCGTCGAGCCAGATTTCGCCATCGTCGGGATCCTGCAGGGTGGCGATGGTGCGCATGAGCGTGCTCTTGCCGGCGCCGTTGGGTCCGAGGAGCCCGAACATGTTGTTGCCGATGGTGAGCGAGACGTTTTTGAGAGCTTGGACGCCGTTGGGATAGGTCTTGGAGAGGCTGGAAATTTTTAGAGGCACGCACGGCTCCTGGTGTCAGATGTGGTGAGTGGACGTTATATCACGTTGGACGCGCGGCTACCGGGTCGGGCAGTGGGATGACTGCGCGAGGGGGAGCGTTGCTTTGCGGAGGTAGAAACGGATGGAAGGGGAGGATTGTTTCAAGGGCGCGTGGATTAGGAAAGGCGCGGATGAGGGAACGTGGACGTCGTTGTGGGTTGGGTGGGGCTAAACCTAAACCCGCACCCTCTAAAACCTGAGGGCGCGGCACCCAAGTGCCGGCGAGGAGATCGATGTTGTGGATATGGGGCGCAGCGGGCCTTCAGCCAAAGCCCTCAGGGTAACCTGCGGCCCCACATGAGAATTGCTCGGGTCGCGATGCTAGTGGATGAAGAAGCCGGTGGCGGCGAGGACCACGCCTAGGGCGGCGATGGTCATGCCGCTGAACCAGAAGAAGCGCTTTTTGGTGAGGAGCGTGATGGAGCAGATGACTAAGCCCATTTCGAGGAAGACTTCGCCACCGTCGAAACGGTCGGCGCGGTGGCTGACGAGGTCGCGCTCGTTTTCCAGTTCTTTGGCTTGATCGCTGATGGTGTCTTTGTCTTTCTCGTAGCGCTCGACTTCCTTCACATATTTTTCGTGGACGGTGGCGACTTTTTCTTTGTCACTGGGGGAGAGGACGGCGAGCATGTCGGCGACGGCTTCCATCTCGTGGAGGCGAATGTTTTTGGCCTGGTAGTAGGCCCACTGATCGCTGGCTTTGGCTTGGAGTAGGAGCTCTTCGGTGTGGGCGCGATGACCGAGGAGAGTAACGATGGCGCCGAGGACGGCGATGATGGCGATGGTCACGGTGACGGGGATGGTGAGCGGATGATGGTGCGCGTCTTCTTCTTGTTCTGGGAGCTCGATGCCTTCGGACATTTTGTCGTGGCGTCCTTTCTGATTGGTCGTTGAGAATGTTTGAAGAACTATCTCACGATTTGGATTGAGCGTGAAGTTTGGACGGGCGATTGGGAGGCGGACATCGCACAGAAGTTATGGGTCGTGCTAGATATAAATCCCGCGATCTGGGGAGCGATCGTGGGTACAGGGTGGCGAATGGGCGCATCGAAGCGTTGCGTCAAAAAAGCAGATCCCTCACTTCGTTCGGGATGACAAGTCGTTGGATTTGGTGCCAAAACTGAGCGCCTGGGCGGCGACGACTAGGCGTCGGCGGCGACGGCTTTTAGGGAGTCGGAGGCGGCGGAAAGGGTGTAGTCGATGTCGGCCGAGGTGTGGACTGCGGAGACGAAGGCGGACTCGAATTGGGATGGGGCGAGGAAGACGCCGCGGTCGAGCATTTCGCGAAAGAAGCGGGCGTAGCGCTGAGTGTTGCTGCGCTTGGCGCTGGCGTAGTCGCGGACGGGTTGGTCGCTAAAGAAAAGAGTGGAGAGCGAGCCGGAATTGTTGACCTGGCCGGGGAGTTTGGCGTCGGCGAGAGCTTTGCGGAGGCCTTCGGCGAGGCGGTCGCCTTGCTCCGCGATTCGATGATAAAGACCTTCGACGCCGAGTTGTTTGAGAGTGGCGATGCCTGCGGCCATCGCGAGCGGATTCCCTGCTAGCGTGCCCGCCTGATAGACGGGGCCGAGCGGGGCGATGTGGTTCATGAGATCGGCGCGGCCGCCGTATGCGGCGACGGGGAGGCCGCCGCCGATGATTTTGCCGAGCGTGGTGAGGTCTGCGTCGATGTTGAAATATTGCTGGACGGCACCGTTGTGGAGGCGGAAGCCGGTGATGACTTCGTCGACGATCAGAAGCGTGTGATGCATGCGCGTGAGCTCGCGCAGATCGGCGAGGAAGCCGGGCTCAGGAAGGACGACGCCCATGTTTGCGGCGATAGGCTCGACGATGACGGCGGCGATTTTGCCTTTGTGTTCATTGAAGAGGCGCGCGGTGGCGTCGATGCTGTTGTAGGGGGCGTTTAGGGTGAGTTGCGCGAGCACTTCGGGGACGCCGGGGCATTCGGCGATGCTGAGCGTGGCCAGGCCGGAGCCGGCGTCGGAGAGGAAGCTGTCGGCGTGGCCGTGGTAGCAGCCGCGAAATTTGAGGATGTAGTCGCGCTTGGTGACGCCGCGCGCGAGGCGGACGGCGGACATGGTAGCTTCGGTGCCGCTGGAGACGAAGCGAATTTTTTCGAGGGCGGGGATGGCGCGATTGATTAGCGTGGCGAGTTCGAGTTCGAGTTCGGTGGTGACGCCGAAGCTGGTGCCGCGGGCGGCTTGCGTGGCGATGGCTTGCGTGACTTGGGGATTGGCGTGGCCGAGAAGGAGCGCGCCCCAGGAGCAGACGAAATCGAGGTAGCGGTTGCCGTCGGCGTCGTACAGGTATTGGGCTTCGCCGCGATCGATGATGAGCGGGTCGGTCTGGACGTGGCGGAAGGCGCGGACAGGAGAGTTGACGCCGCCGACGAGGAGTTTTTCGGCGCGGGTGAAGATTTCCCGCGAGCGCGGGCGGGAGAGTTTTGTTTTGGTTTGCGGGGCGGTCATGCGCGTTCCTCGGCTTACTTCGGGGGCTGAAGCCCTTTTCAATTAGATCGGTTATGTCGGAGCTAAAGCTCCGACCCACAAAACGGGATTGGGCAGTTACTGAGACATTGTAGTCGTGTTTGGGCTGGGCGGGGCAAGCCCCGCTTGTAGGGAGAGAAGAAAGATTGGAGGCGGATCGATCTTGCGGACATGGGGCGCAGCAGTGCTGCGCCCGTACAAAGGCAGGAAAGGCTGAACCGGATCGATCTTGCGGACTTGGGGCGCAGCGTGCTGCGCCCCTACAAATTTAGTGGCAGGGGTACGGGTTTAGTGCCAAGGCTACGGGCGGAGCCAGCGGGCGAGGTCTTTGGCGTGGTAGGTGAGGATGATGTCGGCGCCGGCGCGCTGGATGCTGGTGATGAGTTCGAGGACGGTGCGTTTTTCGTCGAGCCAGCCGTTGGCGGCGGCGGCTTTGACCATGGCGTATTCGCCGCTGACGTTGTAGGCGCCGACGGGGACATCGAATTTTTCGCGGACGCGGCGGATGACGTCGAGATAGGGGAGCGCGGGCTTGACCATCACCATGTCGGCGCCTTCTTCGATGTCGAGCGCGACTTCTTTGAGGGCTTCGCGGGCGTTGGCGGGATCCATTTGATAGCTGCGGCGATCGCCGAATTGCGGCGTGGATTGCGCGGCTTCGCGGAACGGGCCGTAGAAGGCGGAGCTGTATTTGGCGGCGTAGGCGAGGATCGGGAGATGCTCGAATTTGTGATCGTCGAGCTTGGCGCGAATGGCGGCGACGCGGCCGTCCATCATGTCGCTAGGGGCGACGATGTCGGCGCCAGCGCGGGCGTGGCTGAGCGCCTGGTTGGCGAGGATCTCGAGCGTGGCGTCGTTGGCGACTTCGCCGTTTTCGATGACGCCGCAGTGGCCGTGGTCGGTGTATTCACAGAGGCAGACGTCGGTGATGACGACGAGTTTTAAATTGCTGGCGCGGATGGCTTCGACGGCGCGCTGGACGATTCCCTGCGCGTGCGTGGAGTTGGAGCCGGTGGCGTCTTTGGATTCGGGGAGGCCGAAGAGAATGATGCCGGGAATGCCGAGTTGTTCGACTTCGCGCGCTTCTTCGAGGAGTTGATCGACGGATTGCTGCGCGATGCCAGGCATGGAGCTGACGGGCTGGCGGACTTTTGTGCCGGGGCAGACGAACATCGGGTAGATGAGGCCGGCCGTCGAGATGCGGGTTTCGCGAACGAGATTGCGGAGGGCTTCCGTGCGGCGCAGGCGGCGCGGACGTTGGGTGGGGAAGCTCATCCGTGGGTGGCTCCTGAGACCTGGTTTGCGGATTCGAGCTTTCTTCCTTGCTGAGCGAAGTGATTTTCGAGCGCCGCGATGATGGCGTCGGTTGTGGTGTCGGCGGCGGTGACGATTTTGGTTAGGCCGTGGTCTCGAAGAGCGGCGGCGGTGACCGGGCCGACGGCGGCAATGGCGATTTTGGTTTGCAGGGCGGCGAGGGATTCCCTACCGAGCAAGTCGGCGAGATTGTTGACGGCACTGGGGCTGAAGAAGAGGGCGGCGTCGGAATTTTCGTCGAGGACTTCGGTGACGCGCGCGCGATCGACGTTGGTCGGTGGCAGAGTGTGATAGGCGACGACTTCGGTGATGGTGGCGCCGAGTTTTTTGAGGGCGGCGGGCAAATCCGGATTGGCGCGGTCGCTGCGCGGGAGGAAGACGGATTTGTTGCGGAGTTGCTGCGCGAGCTCTTCGGCGAGGGCGAGGCCGAGATGGGTTTTGGCGACGTGAGTGACGTGCAAGCCAGCTTTCAAAGCGGCTTCGTTAGTGGCAGGGCCGACGGCGGCGATTTGTGGGCGGCTCGATTGGCGGAGAATGCCGAGATTTTTGTTGGCGGCGCGCTGGGCGACGGATTGGACGGCGTTGGCGCTGGTGAAGAGCACCCAGTCGAATTCTTGCCAGCGATGTAAGGCGGCGTCGAGTGGCGCGAAATTTTCGGGCGTCGAAAACGCGACGAGCGGTAAAGAGATCGGGATGGCGCCGCGGCGCTCGAGTTTGGCGACGAGGTCGGAGCTTTGCTCGACGGCGCGCGTGATGACGATGCGAAGGCCGAAGAGAGCGGAGGAACCTGCGACTTCGTTGGCGCGCGTGCTGCGATCAGCCACGTTGGCGGCTCACTTCCTGGAGGATGGACTGAGCGCCGGCTTCGATGAGGAGGCGGCCCATGCGTTCGCCGAGCGGACGGGCTTGCGCGGGCGCTGCGGTGGCGCGCTGTTTGATGTATTGCGTGCCGTCGACGCTGCAAACGCAGGCTTCGAGCACGAGTTCTTCGCGTTCGAGGCGCGCCCATGCGCCGAGGGGAACCTGGCAGCCACCCTCGAGCGTGCTGAGGAGGCTGCGCTCGGCGATGATGGCACTTCGCGTTTCGGCGTCGTCGAGTTTCTCGACCGCGTTGGCTGTATCGGAATCGTCGGTGCGGCATTCGACGCCGATGGCGCCCTGACCGACGGCGGGCAAGAACGCGTCGGGCGCGAAAACTTCGGTGATGCGATGGGTGGCGCCGAGGCGGTCGAGTCCGGCTTTGGCCAGCATGATCGCGTCGTATTCGCCGCTTTCGACTTTACGCAGGCGGGTGTCGACGTTGCCGCGGAGATCGCGAATGTCGAGATCGGGGCGAAGATGAAGAAGTTGTGCGCGACGGCGTAGGCTACCAGTACCGACGCGGGCGCCCTCGCGGAGTCCGGCAAGATTCGCACCGTTGTTGGAGACAAGGCAGTCGCGGATGTCTTCGCGACGAAGGATTGCGGGAAATGAAAGGCCGGGCGGCGTTTTTGTGGGAATGTCTTTGACGCTGTGAACGGCGATGTCGATGGAGTTGTCGAGAAGAGCTTCTTCGAGTTCTTTGACGAAGATTCCCTTTCCGCCGATCTCGGAGAGCGAGGTTTGCGCGAATTTGTCGCCGCTCGTCTTGATGATGACGATTTCGCCTTCGACGCCGGTGGATTGGAAGACCTGGCGGCGGACGAACTCAGCCTGCCACTTGGCGAGGAGGCTGCCGCGCGTGCCGATGCGAAAGGTGCTCATCGCTTCTCCCGATCGGAGAGGAAGAGGTCGCGGAGGGCTTCGACGTTTTGGATTTTGCGGCGGAGCTCGCGTTCGTCGCGGAGGCGCTCGGCGGGCTGGACGAGAAATTTTTCGAGAACTTCTTCCATGATGGATTCGATTTGCTCGCGATCTTTAGGCGTGAGGTGGGTTGCTTGCGCGAGGCGGGCGTGGAGGAATGCAGCGCGATCTTCGCGGAGGCGGGCGCGCAGAGCAGAGACGAAGCCCACGAGTTCGACGCTGGCCTGCCAGGAGAGAAATTTCGCTACGTGGTCTTCGATGATGGCTTCGGCGCGAGGGACTTCGCCTTCGCGGGCCTGGCGATTTTGAGAGACGATCGAGCTGAGATCGTCGAGATTGTATAGGTAAACGTTGTAGATGTCGGCTGCGGCGGACTCGATATTACGCGGGAGGCCGAGGTCCATCAGGAAAAGCGCGCGACCGGAGCGAGATTCCATAGCAGACTCGAGGACGAGGCGGGAGAGGACGGGATCCTCAGTGGAGATAGATGAGACGACGACGTCGGGTTTGAGCAGAGCGTTTTGCCAGTCGCCCCACTCGACGACGGTGCCGTCAACTTTGTGCGCGAGTTCTTCGGCACGGTCGCGAGAGCGGTTCATGACGAAGAGGTCGGTGACGCCACGATCGCGAAGAGTGGAGACGACTTGCTCGGAGACGGCGCCTGCGCCGATGACGAGCGCGGTGTGACCGGCGAGTTTGCCGAAGATGCGTTCGGCGAGTTTTACCCCGGCGGCAGCCACGGACATGGGGCGCATGCCGAGCTGCGTTTCGGTGCGAACGCGCTTGCCGACTTCGAGTGCGCCCTGAAAGAGGCGGTTTAAAACAGGGCCGGTGGCGCCTTGTTCGTGGGCGGATTTGTAGGCATCGCGCACTTGGCCGATGATTTCGGCCTCGCCAAGGAGCATGGAGTCGAGTCCAGCAGAGACGCGGAACAGATGGCGGACGGCGTTGCGATCGTAGTGGTGGTAGAGCGAGCTAAAAAGGATTTCGGCGCCGACGGCGTGAAACTCGCTGAGAAACGAGGCGAGCGCTTTCAGGCTGTCTTGTGCCGACTCCGGAGGGACACCGTAGACTTCGCTGCGATTGCAGGTGGAGAGGACGAGCGTTTCTTCGAGGATGCCGCGGGCGCGGAGTTCGTCGGCGGCGCGACGCGCCTGTTCGGCGGTGAACGAGACGCGTTCACGCACTTCGACGGGCGCGGTGCGATGATTTAAGCCGACGAGGACGATTTCCATTTTGCTGCTCGCGCGATCCTTTCCTGGCCGTTCACGCTCGGCGCTGAGCGAGGCGGCCAAAAATCAGTGTATTCCGACCGTGAACTGCCGACGCTAAAAGTAACGATGACTGTGCGACAAGTATAAGTTGACGACGGTAAAACTGAATACAACGACCACAAAATTGAAAATACAGAGACGCGAAGCGCGGACGCCGCGCCAGGCTGTCGTGCGTGAAAGAAGCCAGTACACGGCATAAAGCAAAACGACGAGAAGCGTGACGACGTATTTTGGATCGAAATATTGGCCCGTAAGACGATCGACCCAGATGAAGCCGAGGGCAGTGCCGATGGTGATGGAGACGATGCCGACGAGGACGCTGGAGCGGCTCATGCGCTCGAGTAGCTCGAGCGGCGGGAGGCGCCAGACGAATTCGGTGAGATTGCGAGTGCGGAGGAGGCTGTTTTCGACGAGGAAGATCAGGCTGAGAACGAAAGAGAGCGCGAAGGCGGCGTAGGCGAGGATGCTCAGCGTGACGTGAAAGGCGAAGACAGGGCCGTGGGCGGGCGGCGGGGAGTACTTGTCGCCTTCGGTGAGGTTCGCGGCGAGAAAAAACGCGAGTACGAACGGCATTACGAAGGCGCCTACGGAACGCTGGCGGTGGAACAGTTCGAGGCCGAGGTAGGTCAGCGCGAGAAGCCAGCCGAAGAGTGAGAGTGAGCCGTTGAGATCATGGTAGGGAACGGTGTGGGAACCGCGGGAACGTTCGAGAAGGGCGAAGTAGTGGGCGATGAGTCCGAGGACGAGGAAGACCGTGCCCAGGCGCCCGGAGATTTCTTTACCTGCGCGCAGATAGCGGCTGTAGGAGCCGAGGCTGAAGACGTAGGCCACGATCGTCAGGAATAAGAAGAAATGAGGCATCGGGTCGTTTCTTGCGGAATGCAGCTGTCGGCCGCTCACCGGCGATGACGCTGCGAGCGTCGCGTCAAACCGGCGATTATTGAGTATAGCCCAGGCCATGAGAGACCGCACGAATGCCAAGATTGAGCCGGGCTGAAGAAAAAGCGCACAGACCGCTTCGAAAACTCAGTCCAAACAGGAGTGCCTGTGCCACTTGGGCGTACGTTTCGGTGGGGCGAGATTAGCGCGAGGCGCTGTCGTTTGCGACTGCCCTTTCGGACAGAAATGGGGCTACTACCGGCAGTGACTGGCTAGATTTGTTATTCTTGCTGAGAACTCCGCGAAACAGATGATGAAAGAATCGAACGCATCTTTGAACGAATCCATGAGCCGGAAAGAGCTGTTTTTGCGCGCGTGCCGCGGCGAGGCGGTGCCGCGTCTGCCGGTGTGGATGATGCGGCAGGCCGGGCGCTATTTGCCAGAGTATCGCGAGATACGGTCGAAACGAGCGTTTCTGGAGGTGTGCAAGACTCCGGAGCTAGCGATTGAGATTTCGCTGCAGCCGTTTCGGCGGCTGGGCGTGGACGCGATCATTGTTTTCTCGGACATTTTGATTCCAGCGGAAGCGATGGGGATGAAGCTGGAATTGGGAGATGCGGGGCCGAATCTGCCGTCGCCGATACGGACGGAGCGCGATATCGAGGCGCTGCGGATTTTTGACGCGGCGGGCGATACCGGGTTTTTGATGGAGGCAATTCAGGGAATCGTGCGGGAAGTTGGGCCGACGGTGCCGGTGCTGGGATTTGCGGGGGCGCCTTGGACGCTGGCCTGTTACATGGTTGAGGGAAAGACCAAAGAGGGATTTGCTACCGTCAAGGCGTTGATGTGGGAAAAGCCGCGGGCGTTTGAAACGCTGCTGAAGAAGATTGCGACGGCGACGATTGGGTATTTGAAGGCGCAGATTGCGGCGGGGGCGGCGGCGGTGCAGTTGTTTGACACCTGGTGCGGTGAGTTGAGTTTGGAAGACTACGAGCGGTTTGCGCTGCCTGCGGTGCGCGAGATTATTTCGGGAATCAGCGGGGCCGTCCCGGTGATTTATTACACGAAGGCTTCGCATCATTTGTTGGGGGCGGTGGCTAAGGCGGGCGCAGATGTTTTGAGCGTGGATTGGCGAATTGATTTGGCGGAGGCGCGGGCGAAGTTCGGGCCGCGGATTGCGTTGCAGGGGAACGTGGATCCGGCGGTTTTGTTTGCGCCAGCGGAGAAGGTGCGGGCGGTTACCCAGGAGACGGCCGAAAAGCTTGGCGGTGTTGGGCATATTTTGAATTTGGGGCATGGAATTTTGCAGGGGACGCCGGTGGAGAATGCGCAGTTGTTCATTGAGACGGGGCAGCGGGTGGAGTTCGCGGAGACAAAGCGGGCGGTGCCGTCGCGGTAAGATTAGGGTTGAAAGATTGAGGGCTGAAGGCTGGGCGTTTGGGGCGCAGCAGTGCTGCGCCCCTACATGGGATTGTTTGAATTGCTGAAATTGAGATTGTCGTGACGATCGCTAAAGACAAATCGGAGAAACTGGGTGAGGAGCTTCGCGTTAGCGCGGAGTTTCTGGCGAAGTACAACCGGCCGGGGCCGAGGTATACGAGCTATCCGACGGCACCGGTGTGGAATGACGCGTTTGGGCCGGATGATTTAGAGCGCGTGCATGAAGCGTCGGATCGGGCGAAGGCGCCGGTGTCGCTGTACATGCATCTTCCCTTTTGCGAGAGCTTGTGTTTGTTCTGTGCATGCAACGTCATCATTCAAAAAGATCACGGGGTGACGAAGCCGTATCTCGGCGTGTTGAAGCAGGAGTTGGGTCGCGTGAGCTCGCATGTTTCGCGCGAGCGGCCAGCGGTGCAGTTTCATTGGGGCGGGGGGACGCCGACGTTTCTGTCGCCGGCGGAAATTGAGGACTTGTTTGGCGCGACGAAGGAGAAATTCACGTTTGCGCCGGACGCGGAGATCGGGATTGAAGTCGATCCGCGAGTGACTTCGCGGGAGCACCTCGAAGTGCTGCGGCGCATGGGATTCAACCGGCTGAGCATGGGCATTCAGGATTTTCATCCTGATGTGCAGAAGACGATTCATCGGATTCAGCCGTTCGAAATGACGAGGGAGTTGTTTAAGGCGGCGCGACAGCTGGGATTCGACAGTATCAATGCGGATTTGATTTACGGGCTGCCGCATCAGACGCCGGAGAGTTTTGCGAAGACGGTGGATCAGTTGGTCGAGCTTGCGCCGGATCGCGTAGCGCTGTTCAGCTACGCGCATGTGCCTTGGCTGAAGAAGCAGCAGGGCGCGTTTGCGATGTATCTGCCGGAAGGAATGCAGAAGTTCGAAATTTTTCGCATTGCATTGCAGAAATTTCTGGAAGCGGGCTACCTCTATATAGGGATGGATCACTTCGCGAAACCGGGCGACGAGTTGGCGGTGGCGCAGCGGGAGCGAACGCTGCATCGCAATTTTCAGGGGTATACGACGAAGGCGGGCGCCGACTTGTTTGGGATGGGCGTGACGGCGATCAGCGGAATTCAGGACGCGTATGCGCAAAATCATCGCGATCTGACGTCGTGGGAAAAGGCGGTAGCTGATCGCGGGATTGCGACGATGCGCGGCTATCACCTTTCGGACGATGATCGATTGCGGCGGTCGGTGATCAGCAGACTGCTCTGCCACACGATTGTGATCAAGGACGAAGTGTCGCGGGAGTTTGGCATCGATTTCGATGAATACTTCGCGGAAGAACTTCGGCGGCTGGAGCCTTCGCGCGACGACGGGCTCGTTTTGCTGGAGCGCGATCAGATTCGGACGACGTGGCTCGGGCGGATTTTTATTCGCAATCTGGCGATGGTGTTTGATCCCTACCTCGAAAAGCAGCAGCTTGCTGCGAAACCTCTCTTTTCGAAAACGCTCTGAAATGCTGAAACGATGGCTTCGGGCGTGATGCAACGAGTCGCAGCGCTGGTCGTCGGCGGCGGCGTTTCGGGATTGGTGTGTGCGTACGCGTTGCGGAAAGCGGGAGTGGATGCGCTGGTGGTGGAGGCTTCGGATCGCGCGGGCGGGGCGATTCGAAAGGAGCGACGCGAGGGATATTTGCTGGAGCTTGGGCCGCAGAGTTTCAGCGGCACGGCGCAGATGTTGCAGCTTTTCGACGAGCTCGGCATTCGGCAGCAAGTTGTGCAAGCGCCGAGCAGCGCCCCTCGCTATGTGCTGGTGAACGGGACGCTGCAAAAAGTGCCGATGAGTCCGCCGGCGTTCTTGAGTTCGGGCTTCGTTGGCATCGGAACCAAGTTCGCACTTTTGCGGGACGTGATCGGAAAGAGCGCACCGCCAATACGTGACGAATCGATCGCCGACTTCGTTCGACGCAAATTTTCGGAGGAGATGCTCGACCGACTCGTCGGGCCATTCGTTTCGGGGGTGTACGCGGGAGATCCGGAGAAGTTGAGCCTGCGCAGTTCCTTCCCAACACTCCACGAAGCCGAGAAAACCAGGGGCAGTGTGATTCGCGGAATGCTGGCGAATGCGAAGAAGCAGCCGTCGAATCAGCCGCGGCAGAGGCCGACGCTGCTCAGCTTTGCCGATGGAACGCAGACGTTTACCGACGCACTGGCGGCGAAGCTGGGTGATCGATTGTTGCTGGATACGAGCGTGACGGGCATTGCGCGCGATTCTGTCTCGCCGCCGGCGTTCCAAGTCGCCGCTCGAACAGGCGGCGAGGAACATTCTGTTGTCGCCGACAAGCTCATTGTCGCGACGTCGACGGACGTCGCCGCGACGCTGCTCCGCGGGATCGAACCCGTAATCGCGGATAGGCTTTCCGAGATCGAATACGCCTCGATCGCCGTTGTCTCGCTCGGCTACAAAAAGAGCGACATCGGCGATCTTCTCAACGGGTTCGGTTTTCTGGTACCTAGATCGGCTGGAGTTCGAACGCTGGGTACAGTCTGGAATGCATCGCTCTTCCCCGGCCGCGCCCCGGAAGGCAGTTCCCTGCTGACCAGCTTCATTGGAGGTGCGACTGACCCGAACGCGGCGCAACTCTCACCCGACGAGTTGACCGCGATCGTCCACAGAGAAATCGCACCGATCTTGAAAATGCACGGCAACCCAACATTCTCAAACGTGACCGTCTATCCCCGCGCTCTGCCTCAATACAATCTCGGCCACGCGGCGCGGCTCAAGGCCGTCGAAGAAGCTCAAAAAAAGCACCCAAATCTCTGGCTCATCGGCAATTATTTGCGTGGTCCCGCGATCGGATCCTGCGTCGAACAGGCGCTTTCCGTTGCCAACCAAATCATTGGCCGCCAAATCGCTAAGCTGCTGTAAACTCATCCAGCTTCCGCTCCCAGCCGTATATCTGACAGGAGACGCAGACCTCTAACACGTGTTCCTCCTCGCGGCCATCACTGGACGGTATGGCGAAGGCGAGTCGTCTGACTCGGCACTGGTGGAGAGGTTTCTTCGTAAGGACGTGAGCGCATTCGAAGAGCTCTACGACCGGCATTCACGCGTTGTCTACGCTCTTGTAGTGCGCATTCTCCAGCAGGGATCGACGGCGGAAGAAGTCGTCCAGGATGTTTTTCTTCACCTGTGGCGCAACGCGGGCCAATATCAATCGAGCCGCGGACCTTTTGTCCCCTGGCTGCTGACCCTGGCGCGCAACCGAGCGCTCGATCAACTCCGACTGAAAAGTGAACGGCAACGGCGCCGCGAAGATCAGACCGAAGAGATTCCGGCCATTGCGCAAGTTCCCGACTATGAAAAGGCGCTCGACGAAAAGCGCCGCGCGGAACGGGTGCGTTCGCTGATGGGCACGCTGAGCGCGCCACAGAAAAAAGCGATCGAGATGGCGTATTTCGAAGGATTGAGCCACAGCGAAATTGCGGAATCGCTGCAAGAGCCGCTGGGCACAGTGAAGAGCTGGATCAGGAACGGTTTGCTGCGGTTGAAGGAAGGATTGCAGACGGCATCGTGAGCGAACACGACCAATTCCGGGAGCTGATCGAGGCATACGCCCTCGGTGCGCTCGACGCGAATGAGCGGGCAGCGCTGGAAGCGCATCTCGCGAGCGGATGCCCGGGGTGTGCAAAGGCGCTGGAAGAGGCGCGGCTGGTTGTGACGCAATTGGCGTATCTCGCACCGCCGGCGGAGCCTTCGGACATGTTGCGCGCGCGTGTGTTGCGCAGTGTGCGGGCGGATGCAGCAGCAAGCGCTGGCGGTGGCGGCGGTTCGCTGCCGATGCAAGCTGGCGGGCCGCAGCGGAGTTCGGTGCCAATGTGGCTGTGGGCCGGGGTCGCGGCGTTGCTCCTCGTGTCGCTCTATTCGACTTGGGAAGCGCGGAAGATGCAGCAAGACGTCGCGGAGATGAATCAGCACGCGGCGGCGGAGCTGAAAGAACGAAAGCAGCTCGAAGCCGAGCTGACGATGGCGAAGCACGAAGCCTGGATCTTGACCGACCCGAGCTCGAAGAAAATCATGATCATGCCGAGCGACAAGAGCATGCCGATGGTTGAGGCGATGTGGCATCCCAAGATGGGGATTTACGTCACGGCGCAGCAGATGCCGATGCCGAAGAATAACAAGGTGCTTCAGTTGTGGCTGATTCCGAAGAACGGCGCCAAGCCGATGCCGTCGCACGTTTTCTGGCCGGATTCGAACGGGAAGATCGGCGAGATGGTGGCGAATCCGCCGGAGGATATGGCGGAGACGAAGGCGCTGGCGATTACCGAAGAGCCGGCAGGCGGGAGCCCGCAGCCGACAAGCACGCCGATGTGGGTCGGCGGCGTTAGCTGACGGCGCGCCGATCATTACTTCGTTCGCGCCGTGCAATTTTGCTGCTCGCGCTCCTCGACCTATACTGGGCTCATGACCGAACCGAAAAAGACGCGCCGTCAGATGCTGGAAGAATTTGTTTCGAAGAAGCCGGATGATGCATTTTCTCGCTACGGCCTCGCGATGGAGTGCGTAAATTCGGGCGACACGGCGGCTGCGGATCAGCAGTTTCGCGAGTTACTAAGCCGCAACGCAGATTATGTGCCTGCATACCTGATGTACGCGCAGATGCTCTCTCGCGAGTCGCGCGTCGATGATGCCTGCAAGGTTCTCGTCGACGGAATCAACCAGGCAAGCCTGAAGGGCGACGGGCACGCGCGATCCGAAATGGAATCGCTGCTGGCGGAGCTGCAGTAAAATTCATCCGCTCGCCGATTGCGGGCAACGAACTCGAGTCAATTTGCTTCGATTGACGCAGCAATTTCGACCACTCTTGCTTCGTCTGCTATGATGAGCCATGGGTTCAACGCGGCCCGAACGAATCCCGCTCTTCCCCCTCAACGTTGTTCTATTGCCTGGCGGCGATCTGCCTCTGCACATCTTTGAGCCGCGATACCGCCGAATGGTGCGCGACTGCATCGAAAACAAGAGCGAGTTCGGGATGCTTCTGGCGGCGCCGAAAGGACTTGTTCGCGTCGGGTGCACGGCCGAGGTGCTCGACGTTTGCAAGCGCTATCACGACGGGCGAATGGACATTGTGGCGGTCGGCCGTTCGCCGTTTCGCATCGTCGAATTGACGAACAAGGAAGAATACGAAGACGGAATGCTGCTGGAAGGCACGGTCGATTATCTGGACGACCGCGAGCTAGCAGTCGATACGAAAAAACAGCGCGAGCTGATTCAGCTCTATGAGGTTTGCCACACGATCATTTTCGGCGACTATCCGCGCAACGTGCAGGGTTTGGAGCCGGACGAGCTGTCGTACGCAATCGCCGGTACGCTCCCAATGGATTTGATGTGGAAGCAGCAAGTGCTGGAGTTGCGGTCGGAGGCGGACCGGCAAGAGCGGCTGGTCACGTACCTGCGCGAGTGGGCGCCGCATCTACAGAAGATCGAGTCGCAACGACAGCACGCAGAAGGAAACGGCAACACTGTGAATTGAATTTTGGCGCAGCTTTCTGGCCACGCCGAACGGGGACCCAATGACGAACACCACCGCTACATCGCATTCACGATCCGGAAGTCCGAAGCCGAGAACACTCGGCGAACTACGCAGCATTCCGGATTTCGATGCGCGCACCGCGGCAACCTCGGTAAAGAATGAAATTCGCCGCAATTTGCTGCGGGCGATCGAGAAGGGCGAGACGCTATTTCCGGGCGTGCACGGCTACGAAGACACCGTCATTCCGCAAATCGTGAATGCCCTGCTGTCGCGGCACAACTTCATTTTGCTGGGGCTGCGGGGGCAGGCGAAGAGCAGGATTCTGCGCGGGCTGGCGAATTTGCTGGACGCCGAGATTCCAGTGGTTGCTGGGTGCGAGATTAATGACAATCCGCTCGCGCCGCTCTGCCGCGGATGCAAAGAAAAGATCGCCGCGGAAGGCGATGCGACTCCGATCGCGTGGATGCCGCGCGACTTGCGTTTCGTCGAGAAGCTCGCGACTCCTGACGTAACGATCGCCGACATCATCGGCGACGTCGATCCGATTCGGGCGGCACGCGGTGGACGCGACTTGTCGGATGAACTGACCATTCACTACGGCCTGCTGCCGCGCGCGAACCGCGGCATTTTCGCGATCAACGAATTGCCGGACCTCGCGGGCAAGATTCAGGTCGGTCTCTTCAATATCATGCAGGAAGGCGACATCCAGATTAAGGGCTACCCGCTGCGATTGCCGCTCGACGTGCTGATCGTATTCACGGCGAACCCGGAGGACTACACGGCGCGCGGAAAGATCATCACTCCCCTGAAGGATCGCATCGGCGCTGAGATTCGCACCCACTATCCGACGACGGTGGCAGAAGGCATGACCGTGACGAATCAGGAAGCGTGGGTTGGCCGCGACCCGGCGCGCAAGATCGATGTTCCCGATTATTTGCGGGAGGTGATCGAAGAGATTGCGTTCCAGGCCCGCGAAGACAAGCGTGTTGACAAGCGCTCCGGCGTGAGCCAGCGATTGCCGATTACGACGCTTGAAAGCGCGGTCAGCAGCGCCGAGCAGCGCGCCGCACGTACTGGCGAAAAGTGCGGCATCGCGCGCATCGCCGACATTTACTCGGCGCTGCCGGCTATCACCGGCAAGCTTGAGCTCGAATACGAAGGCGAGCTCAAAGGCGCGGACACGATCGCTCGCGAATTGATTCGTTCGGCAGTCGGGCGCGTTTTCAGCAAGCGCTTCGGTGAAGTCAGCTTCCAGCCGGTGATTCAGTGGTTTGAACTGGGCGGCGAACTGAAACTGCCGGAGCTGGCGTCGACCGCGGAACGCTACGAACAGCTTTCGAAAATCCAAGGGTTGATGGAGCACGTCGGAAAACTCGGCGTCAGCAATCACAAGGACACGGGACCGGCGGGGGCCGCAGCAGAAATGATCCTCGAAGGATTGTGGGCGCATCGACGCATCGGACGCAGTGAGGAGCGCGGTTACTACGCCGAAAAACAGCGGCAGCCGGAACAGCGCGAGAATCCGAATCGCCCGCGCCGGCAGTTCAATTAACAATGACGTCGAAGTGAGTGCGACCTTCTGAGTCGCACCGGGGCCAAAAGATGAAATTCATCAAATACGGCAAATACGTCGGTGAGCCAGCCGACGCCATCGACCTGGAAGAACTCGTGAAGAAGCTCGGGAATTTTTTTCTTCAGAGCGGCTTCGAGTCACAGTTCTACGGCGTCTCGGAGATGGATCCCGAAAAATCGATGGAAGCATTGAAAGACGCGATTCTTCGCGCGTTGCAAGAAGGCGACTTGATGCCCGAAGGCGCGATGAGCGACGAACTGCGCGAAATGTTGAACAATCCGAACGCCCGACAGAGCCAGGAAGTACGCGACCTGATCGAAAAATTGATGGAGCGCATGGCCCAGGAAGGCTACATCAATCCGCAGCAACCTCCACAGGTCACGCCGCCGCCGCAATCGAGCGCACGCGGCCAAGTAGGCCAGGCGCAAGGACGCGACACCGAAGCGCGCTTCGAAATCACCGACAAAACGATCGACTTCCTAGGATTCAAAACTCTGCAAGATTTACTGGGCTCGCTCGGCCGAAGCAGCTTCGGCCGTCACGCCACGCGCGATCTGGCAACCGGCGTCGAAGCCAGCGGCGCGTCGCGGCAATACGAGTTTGGCGACACGCTCAACCTGGATATTAGTGAAACGCTGTTCAACGCGGTGCGCCGCGACGGCGCGAAGGTTCCCGTGGAGATCACCTACAAGGATCTGATGGTACATCAGTGCGAGTACTACAGCTCGTGCGCGACCGTTGTGCTGCTCGATTGCAGCCACAGCATGATTCTTTACGGCGAGGACCGATTTACGCCGGCGAAGCGCGTGGCGATGGCGCTGTCTCACCTGATTCGAACACAATATCCAGGCGACACGCTGAATCTCGTGCTCTTCCACGACAGCGCGGAAGAAGTGCCGATTGGCGAGCTGGCTCGCGTGCAAGTCGGACCGTACTACACCAACACGCGCGAAGGCTTGCGCATGGCGCAACGCATTTTGTTGCGGCAGAAAAAAGACATGCGGCAGATCATTATGATTACCGACGGCAAGCCGTCGGCGCTGACGCTCGAAGACGGCCGCATCTACAAAAATGCGTTCGGTCTCGACCCCTTCGTCGTCGGTCAGACGCTTGAAGAAGTGAACAAGTGCAAGCGTGCGGGAATTCTGATCAATACGTTCATGCTCGCCAGCGACTACAGCCTCATCAACTTCGTGCAAAAAATCACGGAGATGTGCCGCGGGAAAGCGTACTTCACGACGCCCTACACACTCGGTCAGTATCTGTTGATGGATTACATGCAGCGCAAGACCAAGCAAATCCACTGAGATTCACGGAACCGCACGGTTAAACTATAATTGGCGCATGACGTTGAAGCGCATTTTTTCGCGCATCCTGCGACCGGAAGGTCAGATGACTCACATCGTGGCGGGGAACAAGGCTCCCGTATTTTCGCTGAAGGATTCGAATGGCAAAGAGTATTCCCTTTCGGCGCTCCTTGAGAAAGGCCCGGTGATTGCGGCCTTCTTCAAAGTCTCGTGCCCCGTCTGCCAGTTTACGTTTCCATTTTTAGAGCGGCTACATCAACGCTACGGAAAAAGCGCGACGTTTCTCGGCATCTCGCAGGATGACGCAAAGGCCACAACGAAATTCGCCAACGAATACGGCGTCACTTTCCCGATGCCGATGGACGAAAGCGCGAACAGCTACCCCGCTTCGAACGCTTACGGCCTGACGAACGTCCCCACAGTTTTTCTGATTGAATCCGACGGCACGATCAGCGTCGTCAGCCTCGGCTTTGACAAGAAGGGGCTGGAAGAAATCTCAGCATCACTCGCCGAGCGCCAACACATTGCGCTTTCTCCGCTGTTCCGGTCCGATGAGCGCATACCTGATCACAAACCTGGATGAGGGTCGAAAAACTAGGTCCGGTCGGGATCTACCGCTAAGCAGCTAAATGGAATCTTCCGCACGAAGTGGTTTCTTGTGCTTCGCCGCGCGCTTGCGCTTGTCTTCAATTACGCGTGTTGAGCTGGGCGCGATGCCCGACTCGCGGGCACGCCGCCGTGCAACCTGCCCAACATCCAGAGTTTTTTTCTTTCGCTTCTTCATCGGAGTCTTCAAAAATGAGGTTGGCAAAAAAATGAGCTAAGCCCACATCGCGAGCTTAGCTCAAATTCTGCATGCACACCAACGCACCGCACGAACCCGCGTAGTGTCTTAGAACGCAAATGTCACTTGCAGATCGACGCGCCGGTTCGCTGTGCTCGAACCATACGGCCCGCCCGCCAGCCCGTTCGACTGGCCAAACAGCGGCGAACTGAGGTTTCCGATCGGCTGCGCCAAGTTCACGTTGTTGAAAATATTGCGTCCAGAAACCGCAAACGTCAGTGCATAGCGCCTATTCGTCGCACCGGCGTCCATCCCGCCGGGACCACCACCGCCGCCGCGATATCCGCCGCGGCCACCGCCGCCGGGACCTCTCCCGAACGTTCCGCCGCTCGGTCCGTTTGGCCCGGTCGGCGCCCCTTCCTTCTTCTTACCGAATCCGAAAGTCTTGCTGAGTCGAAGGTTCATCGTAAACCGCGCCGGCCCCGTGAAATCGTTGATCGGAATCAACGCTGCACCCGCCGCGGGCGTCGTGTTGAAACATCCAAACTTCGTCTGCACCAGGTTTGGCGATGGAGTCGAGCAATCGCCAAACGCCGGCCGTGCGCTGAATTGCGCATCGCCGAACAGATCGTCACCGGTTGTGATGTTGAACGGCTGCCCCGAACTTGCAATCAAAAATGGACTCAGCCGAAACGCCTTCGGCAGTCCAACCGTGCCGCCCATGAACAACCGGTTTCGGTAATCGAACTGTGCTCGCCCGTAATCCGAAGACGGATCAAGCGGATCCGACGGCACGTACGTGGGTGTCCCGGTATCGCTGTTCGCATAATTCAGTACATAGAAGCCAAACAGCGTCAGCTTCGCCCCCATGCGAATGCTGCCATTTGCAATGAGCTGGTTCTGCTTGAACACCCCTTCCGACTGATACTGATACAAGATCGTGGCCGGTGGCAGTGTTCCCGGCGCGTTCGCATTAATGAAGTTTGTATAAAACTGGTGATCCCCGCGCGAAGTCAAATATGTCACCGAAATATTTGCTGACTTCGTGAGCTGTTTCTCCAAGCTCACTCCCGTCTGCAACGTGTAAGGCGTCCGCAAACTATTGTTCGGCTGATACACCGTCTGCGGCGACAGGGCTGACCCGCTAAAAGCCGATGGCGGTACCACTGCGTTCGGATTGAAGAACGCCGGATTTTGCACAAGGTAGGTTTGCTGCTCGATCCCGTTGTTCAACTGCTGCGTCAAAATCAAATCCTCTGTGAAGCGATCATAGAAAATCCCGAATCCACCGCGCAAAACCATCTTCGGCGATCCCGTTTTGCTTTTCCCGCCAATACCCCAAGCAAATCCCACGCGCGGCGCAACATCCGCGTGATCTCCCAAACTGTTCTGCGTCTCATAGCGCAACCCGCCGCTCAACGTGATGTTCGGTCTAATTTTCCAATCGTCCTGCACGAACAACGCACCATCAACGTACGTAATGTCTGTCGCCGCTTGTCCTGCCGGATTCACCGCCAGCGTGTAAAAGCTCGCTCCGCCTCCCATCGCCTGAATCGCCGCGAACGGCAGCCCCGCTGCTTGCCCTTTGACTGTGATCTGATAGGCCTCCAGCGGCGTGATTTGGCAGTTGTCCACCGTCGTCGGCACGCAACCCGGCAGCGTCCGCTTCCCGAACGAATATTCGCTGTTGAAGTTCGCATTCGTAACGTTGCTGTCCGTCGTCGCGCGCAAACGCCCGCCGTATTTCAGTGAGTGCTTGCCGAAATTCATATACGTCTCGTTTTGCAGCTCGTACCGATTTTGGGTGTCGTCGTTTGTCCCGGTCGCATTCCCGCCGTTTGCGAAAGCGCTGGTAACCGAAACCATTGGCGCCGTGCTCACAGGGGCCTGATTCGCCACCTCGTGCTGGTACCGAAAGCGTGTCTCGTTGATCGTTCGCGGGCTCAACGTCTGCGTATCGCTGAGCTGCACCGTATTTTCGGAGTCGTACTGATTCGTACCCAGCGACGCCAGATTGAATGCTCCAACGCTCTCGTTGTCCTGCGTTTGCCGGTAATACTGATAGCGAACCGACAAAATATTTGACTCGCTTACTTGATAATCCACACGCTGGCTCAGGTTGATGCGAAAATCCGGATTCGTCACCGCTTGGCTGAACGGTTCCACCGCAAACGTCGTTGGATTGACAACCGTCGCACTCACGACGTTCAGGTTGTTGATATTGCGCTGCTCATAATCGAAAAACATCGACGCCTTCTTGCTCAACGGCCCGCCGATATCCCCGCTGAACTGTGTCGATTCATATCCGGGCGGCTGTTCGCCATCCGGCAAATTTTCGAACGGGTTGCGCGAGTTCATCGCTGCAGTCGTACCGCTCATGTAGAGCTGCCCGTGCCACTGATCCATCCCTGGCTTCGTCAGAATTTCAACGCGCCCATAACCCAGCTTGTCGTACTCCGATGAAAACGGATTCTGGTTGATGCGAATCTCGCGAATCGATGCCTTCGGCGGCAGGGTCCCACCCGTGAAGCCATCGATGTATATTTGGCCACCATTTGGCCCCGCCGACGGCCCTGCGAGCGCCTGCAAATCCGACTGCAATTCGTCCGGATCGTCCGATAACGCGTCCAAATCCTTGCCCTGAATCACGATCGCGCCCGCGTTCGCCGCAGGATCGACGCTTAGCGCGGCAGCGGCTTCATCGGTCACCATCACCTTCTCTTCTTGCGTCTGGATCGCCAGCTTCACGTCCAGCTTGTTCACACCCGCGGCCACGTCGACGCCATCTTTCGAAAAATCCGTGAACCCGGCCGCGATCACTTTCAAACCGTATTTCCCGGCCGCCAACCCTTTGATCTCGTAGTTCCCGTTCTTGTCCGTCTGCGCGGTAATGGCATCCCCGCTGGGCGTCGTCAACACAATCGTGGCCGTAGTGACGAAACTTCCCGACGGGTCGGTCACCTGACCGCGCAACGTCGAGGTTCCACCGCTGGCGGCGTTCTGCGCAAACGCGACCCATGGCACGAGCAACGCCAGCAACACGAATACAACTGTAGTCCTGAATCGCGGGGCCGAACGGAAACTCATCAACTCTCCTGACTTTGACTACGCTGGATTGATATTTCTGTGATGCGTCTTCACTGTGCCGCGTCGCCGCCCGGTGCGCCGCTCATTGTCCAAGGCGTTAGGATCGACTGGCCGCTGGGTGATGCCTGCAAAATGGGTTCGACGCCCGACAGCAGCGTGATCGCCACCACGCCGCCCGACGCCCCCGAGTTATCCGACGTCGCGACAATCATCACCGCGTCGCCCTTCTGCAAATCCGTTAGGTTGGACGCGGGCATCCTTGCGATTGCTTGCTGCAAGTCTCCGCCACTTGCGCCGCCTCGGCCCGCGCCCCCGTTCGCGCCGGGGCCACCCGGTCCGCGCGGCGCACCGCCGCTATCGCCGCTTCTCTGTTCCAAAGCGGACCCGCCCGCAGGAGCAGACGGAGCCGATCCCGCGCCGCCGCCAGGAGCAGCGCTGGCATTTGCGCCCGCCGGAGGTGTGTCTGCACCGCCCTTCAACCTCGCCGCAATCCTCTGCGCCATCGGAGCCGGCAACTTCCTCAACTGCGACGTCTGCGAGATCCGCACGACCACCGGCTTCTTCGTCACAAGATCCTGCACGGTAATCGTGTTTGTTCCCGCGTCGATCGAATTGATCGTCCCAGAAATATTTCGGAACGAGCCCGACACAACTTCATCCGCCGTCAGTTCGCCGCCGTCCGCGCTCTTCTGACCGCGCGCGCGAAGCTGATCACCCGCCTTGATCTGATCCATCGGCGCCGCCGTCGCATCGTCAAACTTCACCGAGCCGGGAGCGTACCGCCGCAGAACCGTGTTCTTCGAAACGTGCACCAAAACACTCTTGTTCGCACCAAGCGCCGACGTTGAAACGGTAATCGTGCCCGCCGCCGGGTCCACTGCGCTCACCAGCCCGCCGATCCCATTTCTCTGCCATTCCGCCTGCTCGTGCGCGTGTCTCGCCGCGAGGTCGGCCTTCTTCATCGCGATCACGCTGACCGCCAGAATCGACTTCCCATCCGGTCCTGAAGTCCCGCGGACAAGAATCCGGTCACCATTCTGCAAATCGCCCAGTTGCAGCGGAGTCGCCTTCTTAAGATCGGTCTCGCCAGGTTCGATCTGCAGCAATCGCGCTCCGTCCTGCACGACAACGTTCGTATCTGCGCCGCCTTCAGCGGCCAGTACAATGCTATTCCCCGAAATCGACTTCACCGTTCCAACCGCTTTCGAAGTCGCCGCCGCTTGGGGTGACGGCGATGATGCCGCCGCCGACAGCCGCGCGCCGATGCTCGCTCCCAAAGCAATCGCCGATATACACACCATCGGCAAACACATTCGCTTGATCCACTTGCTCTTATTTCGCTTCATTTTCTCAACCAACCGCGCGGAGGGCTCTTGCGCGGTATTCGTCTCCGGTTAGACGTATTCCAGGCGTCAAAATGTTACACATACAAAGATAACAGTACGCTTAACGAGTATGACAGCGCGCTGCACGCGCCGTGCTCATCTTTCAGATGCGACGAGGATTAGAGAGGTCTATCGGTATGAAAATACTTCTTATAGGCGAGAATCCAGTCGGCGGCGATGTCGTGCTGCGCGGTGGCCAGATCGATCTGCCCATTGCAGACCATTTCGCGCAGTTTAACTTCCAACTGGTCTTTCACATGCGCGTTCCAGACGGGCGCGCGATACGGTTCGGGCCATAGATTTCGAATGTCGTTCGAACCGCCGAGTTCCGGCGTAATCAGAAAGTCCACTTCAAAGTTTTGCGGCCTCGCCGCGCTCATTCCGTATTCGCGAAAAACTTCTTCTTTGACAGAAGCCGGAATCACCAACGTATCCCGATGCTGTTCGGGGCCGGCAGTGCAAACCTCCGCTGCCGTCACCATCCGCACAGCTCCTGGAGTCAGTTTCGGACGCGGCTCGAGTGGGCCCTCTGCGTAAACCGCCGAGTTCTGAATGCGAATTCGCTCGACGCCGCCAACGATGAACGCAACGGCAGCCGCAGCCGCAAACGCGAAAACCAGCGCCCTTCGCACCCGGGCCGAACGGAACGCCGTCGCAGGAATTTTTCCTTCTTCAGCCGATTCAGCCGCGATCTGCTCCAAATTCGCTTTAAGCAACGCTCTGAGCCCAGCGTTCGGCCGCACTTGTGCGTCGAACTCCGCGTGCCGCGACTCAACAAAATTCCCAATCGTCTTCTCGAGACTCTGCTTCCGCACCCGGCAGTCCCAACAGGCAGCCAGATGCTCCTCGACCTGCTTCTCCCGCGAACCGGTCAGTTCCCCATCGATCGCCAGCAGCAACTCTTCATCGTTCAAATGTTTTTCGAAGTGACCCATCGTTTCATCCCCGATCCGCGCGTTCCAAACGCGCCAGCGACCGGCTCAACGAAATCGACACCGCCCCAAGGGACATTTCCAAAATCTCCGCGATCTCGCGGTACCGCAAACCCTCCGCCCGCAAGTGCAGGCAATGCTGATCCCGCTCCGGCAGCGCTCGCACAGTGGCCATCAATCGCGCTCGCCGCTGCCCCGACGCCAATTGCTGCTCGGGATTCGGTTGCGGATCAACCTGTGCCGCGGCAACCGTCTCGTCGAACTCGACTCGATCCGGCCGGCTCTGCTCACTTGTTCGCGTCTTCAGCGCCAGATTGTGCGCCACGCGAAAAATCCACCCACGCAAATTGTCCTTCGGCCGCCCCATCCGCAGATGACGAAACAGCGCCAAAAACACTTCCTGCACAATCTCTTCTCCGTGCGCCGCCGTCAACCCGATCGAAAGCACGTATCGCAGCAACCGGCTCCGATACTCATCGAAAAGCTGGATAACCTTAGATTCGGCCTCCGAGCAAACAACCTCAGGCGCCGCGCTGGCACTGCGCGCCAATACCGCAGGAAACCCAAATTGGGACTCTGGAAGCGCCATAGATAGGACGAAGTCGCTCACATATTCTATATTCCCGCAGCCCCGTCATTGTTCAGTATTTTTCGACGTCACGGGTACATCGTGCTGCCGGGCGGATGGAACAGCCGAATGAGAAGCCCCATCACGAAGAGAAGAGCTAGCAAACCTACCAGCAAAAGAGTCTTCCCTGGACCGCGCAGCTGCCGGCCTACATATCCTGGACGATTGTGGCGAGTAGCTCCTCTGTGTCGCCGTTTCGGACTCATGTTCCAAGCATGTCACGAGCCCCCTTCATCGGCGGCAGAGAAATCTGTCTAAACGGCCTGCAAGTAATGACTTAGGTGAACGACAACGACCTCGAATCTAATTCAAACAAACAGTGAACAAATCCGTCGTTTCTCGAATACTCAAGAAGGGGGAAGTGTCTTCTCTCGAGTCCTGTTCCTGGGGTGGTATCCGATTTGATCCGTCAATTTCGCCGCGCAAACGTCGCCTATCTCTTTCTGCTTCTTACCCTTGCGGCAGGTCTCGCCAACTCACAAAGCAACACCGGCGACCTCCGCCTTAAAGTCACTGATCCTTCCGGCGCCGCGGTCCGCGCTTCGGTCACCATCACGAGCGCCATCAATCAAGTCAACTCCACCTACGCCACCGACGACTCCGGCTCCGTCACCATCAAGCGCCTCCCCTACGGCCTCTATACCGTCGAAATCCGCCGCGACGGCTTCGCGCCCTTCGCCGGCACAGTAGACATTCGCTCCGCCCTTCCGACCGATTTCACCGCCAAGCTCGCCATCGCCTCCGCCAGCAACTCAGTCCAGGTCAACGAAACCGACACGCTCATCGATCCTTATCGCGCCGGCAGCATCAACCGCATCGGCTCCGATCAAATCGAAGATCGCGAAAGCTCGATCCCCGGCCGCTCGCTGCAAGACCTCGTGAACTCCCAGCCCGGCTGGCTGTACGAAGGCAACGCCGTGCTACACCCCCGCGGCTCCGAATATCAGACCCAGATCGTCGTCGATGGCATTCCGCTGCAAGACAATCGCTCCCCCAGTTTCGGCCCCGAAATCGAAGCCGACGACATCGACTCCATGAGCATCTACACCGCGAACTTCCCCGCCGAGTACGGCCGCAAGATGGGCGGAGTCGTCGAGCTCAACACAACCCACGACCTCGGCGACGGCTTCCACGGCAAAGTCGTCCTCTCGGGCGGCAGCTTCGACACCGCCGGCGGGTTCGCATCAGGCCAATATCAGTGGGGTAAAAACGTTCTCGGCGTGTCCGCCAGCGGCGACATGACCAGCCACTACCTCAACCCCGTCGTGCCCCAGAACTACACCAACAAGGGCACCACCGGCGATTTCTCCGTTCGCTATGAACGCGACCTCACCGATCGCGATCGCATCAGCCTCAGCGTTCGCCACGAACTCTCGCGCTACGAAATTCCCAACGAGATTCTTCAGCAGCAAGCCGGTCAGCTCCAGAACGCTGACAATTTCGAAACGATGGGCATCGTTTCCTATCAACATATTTTCTCTTCCAATGTCATCGGCGATTTCCGCGGTATGGTTCGCGATAATTCCAACGACCTCTACTCCAACCCCCTCGCCACTCCGATCATCGCGTTTCAGCACAACTACTTCCGCGAAGGTTATTTCAAAGGCACGGTCGCCGTTCACAAGAGCCGCCACGACATCAAGGTCGGCGTCGAATCCGATGCCACCTTCCTTCACGAGCGCTTCAACGACCTGATCACCGATCCCACTCAGTTCGATCCCGACACGCCCCAGACATACAATTTCACTGGAAACAAACCGGATCTTGAGCAATCCGCTTTCATCCAGGATCAAATTCGACTCGGTAAATGGACCGTCAGCGCCGGCCTTCGCTGGGATCACTATCAATTGCTGCTCAATCAGAACGCCGTCAGCCCGCGCCTCGGTGTCGGCTACTACATCCCGAGCCTCGACATCGTTTTCCACGCCAGCTATGACCGCATTTTCCAGACGCCGTCCAACGAAAACCTGTTGATTTCCAGCTCGCCCACCATCGTCTCTCTCAGCGATCAAGTGCTGCGCCTGCCGGTTCAGCCTTCGCACGGCAACTATTACGAACTCGGTTTCACCAAGGGCTTCTTCGGCAAGGTAAAGCTCGACGTCAACGGTTTCGATCGCCGCGTCAACAATTACGCCGACGACGATCAACTCCTCAGCACCGCCGTTAGCTTCCCGATCGCCTTCGACAAGGCGTACATCTACGGCGTCGAAGGAAAAGTCGAAATTCCCTACTGGCAGCAAGTTCAGCGGCTTTGTGAGTTATTCGTACATCGTGGGTTCGGCATATCTGCCGGTCACCGGCGGTCTATTTCTCGGTGACGATGCAGCCAACGCGATCAGCCAGATCACCGGCCGTTTCTGGGATTCTCAGGATCAGCGCAATACCGTCCGCACGCGTTTGCGCTATGACTTCACGAAGCGCTTCTGGGGTGGCGTCGGCGCAGAATACGGCAGCGGCCTCCCGTTCGAATTCGACGGCACCGAAACCGACGCTCTCGCTCAATACAGCCAGCAAGTCGTCGATCGCGTCAATTTCGACAAAGGCAGAGTAAAACCTTCGCTATCGATCGACGCCTCGCTCGGCGCCGAACTCTACCGCCGCGAAAAGTTCAACGTGCGCATCCAGGCCGACGGCGAAAATCTCAACAACCGCCTCAACGTCATCGACTTCGGCGGCCTCTTCTCCGGCAACGCCATCGGCCCCAGCCGCAGCTGGTTCCTCCGCCTAACTACGACTTTCTAACCAACCCTTCGAACAGAGTGCCAGGGCTCAAGCCCGGGACATGCTGTTGGCTACCGCGGCGCCTAAGGGTGCCAATGGACACCTTCGCCTATTGACCGAAGGTGTCCATTGGAGTACAACATTAAAAATGCAGACGGTCGTCGAAACCCCACCTACCTGAAAGGGGCTGAGAGGCTTTTAGCGCTCAGGGCGTGAGGGAGTCGTGGCGATGATCGCGGGCGATCCCGAGTGTCGCGAAGTCATCCAAGGGACAGGCGGTTTTCGAAAGGTTCGTGTTGGTCGCGGCGGCATGGGAAAGCAGGGTGGTGCGCGAGTGATCTATATTCTCCGCAACGAGAGCTTCCCGGTTTTCCTCATCGCGGTGTACAGCAAGAATGAGAAGGCGAACCTCAACAAGAGAGAGCGCAATGACCTCGCGAAAATCGCCGGCTTGATTTTCGACAGATACGCGAAATGAGGAGCGGTATAATGGACAAAATGTTTAACGATCTTAAGCAAGGCTTGTCGGAGGTTGACGGGTTCCTCAGCGGTCGGAGAGAAGGCTTCAAGGTGACCGTGCCGGAAGAGATCAACGTTAAGGATATTCGTTCGAACCTCCGCATGACGCAGAAAAGCTTCTCCAACTGCTTCGGCTTCAGTCTCGACGCCATTAAGCACTGGGAGGGCGGCCGACGCACGCCTGAGGCGCCTGTTCGTGCTTTTCTGACAGTCATAGCGAGAAACCCGAAGGCGGTCATGATTGCTCTTCACCCGAAAGTTGTCAGCAAAACCCGCTTGTCGAGGCGCGCACGGAAACAAAAGACCTCCCGATAAGGCACCTTAAGAGCCTTATAGCAGCGAATGCGCGGAATTTGCCGGTCTCGACTGACCAATTCGAGCCCGCCTAGGCTTGGAATCCGGGGACACATGGGACCTTTCCACACGACGGAGAAACGCGTAGGCATTGCCCCTTGCCTGACAGTTTTTCTCCTGGCAGTTTCATTGCCGGCTCACGTTACTCCCACGACCCAGGTCAGTTGGATACCCCCGGACGTAGACACCGAGAAAATTGAACTCGACCCATCGGCGAAATGCGACCTCGAGCAAGTGATGCAATCGGCGAGCGAACGTGTCGTGGAGCTCGTAAAAAATCTCGATCGTTACACCGCGACTGAAAACATGGAGCATTTCGATCTCAGCCCGACGGGCGCGAAACTCTCGCGCGAAACTCGGAAGTTCAACTACCTGGTCGAAATCCGACAGATGGGCACGAGCGACCTAGATATTGTGGAACATCGCAGCGGCTGGATGCCCACCGAAAAAATCAGGGGGTATCCAGAACGCACAGAATTCCCCGGCAACATCGAAACAACCGGACTACCCATGCTGGCCTTGATTTTTCATCCTCGCTTGCAGGCCAGATACGAATTTGCGTGTGAAGGGCTTGGTTCGTGGCAAGGAACGCGCGCTTGGGTCGTACACTTTCGGCAACGCGCCGATCAAACGAATTCCATGCTCACGTACCACGTGGGCAACCAGACCGTTGCGGTGGGACTTAAAGGGCGGGCATGGATTGATGCGGGGACTTCTCAAATCCTCGCGATGGAGTCTGACATACAGCAGCCGGTTCCCGAGGTTCAGCTCTTGCGGGACCATCAGCTCATCGAATACGGCCCGGTGCGTTTCAAAAGTAAAGCGTTGGAACTCTGGCTTCCCAAGAGCGCCGACTGGTACTGTGCTCTGAAGGGCCATCGCTATTACCGCCGCCACATCTTCACCGGATTTCTCCTCTATTCAATCGACGACAAAGAAGAAATTGGAGGGCCTGTAAAACGCTCGCAGAACTAGCCCACAGCAGTGCCGCGCCGATCTATTCATCAGAACAACTAAACTCACAAACCTAATTCCCGCGTGCTACGCTGGTGCACCTAGGGGTCCCTTTAGTCCTCGCACGGTTCTGAACATGTCGAAAACTGTAGGATCGAAGGTGCTCAAGGCGTTGGATGCCGCGAATGCGGCACGCCTGTGTGCGTTCGTCTTGCTTCTCCCCGCGCTTCTCTTACCTCTAACATCTTCGGCCCGCCAGGCCCGTCCAGGCCCAGGTTCAACCGTACCCTCTGGCTCGGAAAGCATGCTTACTTACGCTTCCGTCGACGTCGACGTCCACGTGACCGATGGGACTGCGAAACCGGGCCCGGTCTATGTCTCCATCATTAAGAACGACGGCAAGGTAATCGGAACGAAGTTAGCAGAATCCGGCAAAGCACATTTCGGCGAGTGCCCAAAGACTATGCTGACCGCCCAGGTCGTCGCCTCGGGATTCGACACCGCAACCAAGAAATTTGAAATCCGCGAAGAGAACGAAGTAAAAGTCAGCATTGATCTGAGGCCAATGTCAGATCGCGAAGCCGCCGTAACAGACAGAGGAATCGCCGCTCTCAATCCCAAGGCTCAAAAAGGTGTCGGCAAAGCGCTGGAAAACATGCGCGCCAACAAACTCGCCAACGCTCAGGCCGACCTGACGGCGGCGCAGCGCTTCGCACCAGACAGTGCCGACATCGAGTACCTGATGGGTTTGTGCGCTTCCAGATCAAATGACGCGGCTTCGGCAAAGGCTCACTGGACTCGTGCCCTGACCTTCAACCCGAATCATCTGAGCAGCTTGCTTGCGCTCAGCCAAAATCTGCTTCACGCACACGACACTACGCAGGCAAACATCTATCTGCATCGCGCCGTGGAAGCCGAACCGACCGCCTGGCGCGCGCACATGCTGCTTGCTCAAGCGGATCTGCTCGACCGGCGCAACGACGAAGCGGTAACCGAGGCCGAGCGCGCGATCGAACTCGGTCATGACTCCGCATCCTCAGTTCAACCGCTTTTGGCTCATGCTTTGTTTGAAACCGGCGAGAAAGACCGAGCCAATCAGATTTTGAAGACCTACATCAAGGCGCATCCGAAAGACGAAAATGCCGCACACCTCTACGAGCGATTGAACGCGCCTCGCACAGTGAGCGTGTCCTCCGCCGGACACTCACCTTCGGCCATCGACGTAAGCGAAGCGGATGTCGATTCCGCGGAACCTCTGCCGCCGAATTGGTTACCGCCCGACATCGACGAAAAGGTCCCGGCCGTCGAACCCGGCACCGCTTGCGTCGCAGCCGACGTAGTGCAGAAAGCGGGCGAACAGATCGTCAACCTGATCCACGACGTCGATCGGTTCACCGCAACCGAAACCATGACACACGAATCGGTCAATAAATTCGGAATCGCGGCGCTTCCCGAAAAGCGGAGATTCGACTATCTCGTCTCAATCCAGAGTTCACCCGCCGGACCGCTCAGCGTCAGCGAATATCGAAATGGTGGCGGCACGCAAGGGCAATTCCCCGACGGAATCGCGACGAATGGATTGCCGGCGCTCGTCCTTATTTTTCATCCTTATTACGCCACGAACTACGACATGGTCTGCGAAGGGTTGGCGCGCACGAGCCGTGGGCTGGCCTGGCAAATTCATTTTCGGCAACTGCCCGATAAGACCAATGGCATCAAGTCCTATCAGTTCGGAATGAATGGCCCGAATTATGAAGTGAAATTGAAGGGGCGAGCGTGGATCTCCGCGGATAATTACGGCATCATCCGCCTGGAGTCCGACATCGTCGCCCCGATCCCGCAGATTCGCCTCCTGGCCGATCACACCAATATCGAATATGGCCCCGTCAATTTCCGCGAGGCAAATACGACTCTATGGCTGCCACAAAGCGCCGAAGTCTACTTCGCGTGGCTCGGTCGCCGAATCCACCGCCGCCACGAATTCAGCAACTACCTCCTCTTCGGCATCGACGACCAACAGCACATCGGTGATCCCAAAACCGCCCAGGAGGGCGCCCCCGCAGCAAAACATCCGCAACTTCCCAAAACGGAACACTAGCCGGGCCACCAAGGCAAGAAATGAGTGCCCCTAAGTCCAATGCCTACAACAAATTCACCCGCCACCAGTGAGCCTTACTCCTTTAGAATCACACTCTTGCAAGTTCGCACTCTGCAAGCCATTTAGATTCACACTCTTGCGCGAAAACCCCCGGGGGAGGGTCGATCCCTGACCATACCTCGCACCCGGGTTTTATCGTTACTTCGTTACGTCGTTGCTTCTTTACTTCGCGTTTCGTGCCGCTAACAACTTCCTTATCCCCTTCTGAGCACTTCCTAAGCACGCGCAACCTATTCTTCCTTCCGTGAACGACGCCATTTTCACTGTCGCAACGCTTGTGTTTTTCGCCGCCGCGATCCTGTACCTGCGCGCGTGCGAACGGCTCAAGTAGCGTCACTGAACTCAAATAAACGATCGAAATCGTCACTTCAATGCTCGAAAACGTCACTTTAATCGTCATTACACTCGCTCTTTTCGGCTATCTGCTCGTAGCCCTGCTTCGCGCTGAAGACTTCTAGCCATGACCTCAAACGGTTGGTTCCAAATCCTGTTTTTCCTGGCAGTCGTGCTCGCCATCACGAAGCCTCTCGGCACGTTCATTGCGAAGGTCTTCAACCGCGAAAAGACCTTTCTCGATTTCGCACTGCGTCCGCTGGAGAAGCTCCTCTATCGTGTCTGCGGCGTCCAGGAAGACCGCGAAATGCGCTGGATCGAGTACGGAACCTCGATGCTGCTCTTCAGCGCCGTCTCGATGTTCCTGCTCTATTTGATCGAGCGCGCGCAGCATTTCCTCGGCCTCAATCCGCAAGGTCTCGCGAGTGTCGGGCCCGATCTCGCATGGAGCACCGCCGCATCGTTCACCACGAACACGAACTGGCAATCGTACGTTCCTGAAACGACGATGAGCTATCTCACGCAGATGGCTGGGCTCGCGTACCACAACTTCGCGTCCGCCGCGGTCGGCATTGCGCTCGCCATTGCAGTGATTCGCGGAATCGCGCGTCGCGAATCCAAGACGATTGGAAACTTCTGGGTTGATCTCACGCGTTCGTTCCTGTGGGTCCTGTTGCCGATCAGCTTTGTCGTTGCGCTTGTGCTGGTTTCGCAAGGCGTTGTGCAGAATTTCAAGCCCTACGCAACCGCTCAGCTGACGGAACCGCAAACCGTGCAGACTCAAGGCTCGGACGGCAAGACGACGACGCAAACGGTTACACAGCAAACAATCGCACTTGGTCCTGTCGCTTCACAGGAAGCCATAAAAATGTTCGGCACCAACGGCGGGGGATTTTTCAACACAAACAGCGCGCATCCATTTGAGAATCCGACCCCGTTCACGAATTTTCTGGAAATGATTTTGATCTTTGCGATTCCGAGCGGACTAACGTACACGCTCGGTCGCATGACAGGATCGCCGCGCCACGGTTGGGCGATTTGGTCCGCGATGGCCGCGCTATTTCTCGTCGGAGTTTTTGCGGCATACGCTGCGGAATCTCGCGGCAATCCTGAAATTTCGTCGATCGCGACGGCGAATTCCGGCGCGATCGATCAGTCCGCGAGCACGCTGCAAGCTGGCGGAAACATGGAGGGCAAAGAGACGCGCTTCGGTATCGCCAACTCTGCCCTCTTCGCAACCATCACCACCGACGCGAGCTGCGGCGCTGTGAACTCCATGCACGATTCCTTCACTCCGCTCGGCGGCATGGTTCCACTGCTGAACATCATGCTCGGCGAAGTGATCTTTGGCGGAGTTGGCTCCGGACTTTACGGAATGATCGTGTTCGTGATTCTCGCCGTGTTTATCGCGGGACTGATGGTCGGCCGCACGCCGGAATATCTCGGCAAGAAAATCGAAGCGTTCGACGTGAAGATGGCGATGCTCAGTGTTCTCGCTGCTTCGCTCACCATTTTGATATTTGCGGCGATCGCGGTCGTCGCCAAGCCAGGCCTTGCCGGGATCTCGAATCCTGGTCCGCACGGACTATCACAAATTCTGTATGCATTCACGTCATCGGTCGGCAACAACGGCTCTGCGTTCGCCGGCATCAGTGCGAACACAGTTTGGTACAACACTGCGACTGGAATCGCGATGCTGCTCGGCCGATTCTTTGTCGTGATTCCGATTCTCGCGATCGCCGGGAATCTCGCAGCAAAGAAAACCACTCCGGCTTCGCTTGGCACTTTCCCGGTTACCGGGCCGCTTTTCGCGACGCTGCTTGTCTCCACAATCGTAATCGTCGGTGCGCTCACGTTCTTCCCTGCGCTGAGCCTCGGCCCGATTCTGGAACATCTTCTGATGAATGCCGGGAGAACTTTCTAACTGCCATGGAAATCGCCGTCACCCAACCGAAACCGAAGCCGCTCGCCGACAAAGCGATCCTCGTCCGCGCGATTGGAGATTCGTTTCGCAAATTACATCCGCGCACGATGATCAAGAATCCGGTGATGTTCGTCGTCGAAGTCGGCGCCGTTCTCACGACGATCGAACTCATCATCGACACCGCGCGCCACTCGGGCCTCTTCGCATTCGGTCTGCAAATCACACTGTGGCTTTGGTTCACGGTGCTTTTTGCCAACTTTGCCGAAGCCATGGCGGAAGGCCGCGGTAAAGCCCAAGCCGACACACTGCGAAAGGCCCGCGCCGAGACGCAGGCAAACAAACTTCGTTCCGATGGCACCACCGAAATCATCGCCAGTTCCAAGCTTCGCACCGGCGACGTCGTCGTGGCTGTCGCGGGCGAATTCATTCCCGGCGACGGCGAGGTCATCGAAGGCGTTGCCAGTGTCGATGAATCCGCGATCACCGGAGAGTCTGCTCCTGTCATCCGCGAATCCGGCGGCGATCGCAGCGCGGTCACCGGCGGCACGCGAGTGCTCTCCGATTCGATTCACGTGCGCATTACGTCGAATCCCGGTGAGACATTTCTCGATCGCATGATTCGCCTTGTGGAAGGCGCCGCGCGTCAGAAGACGCCGAACGAAATCGCGCTCAACATTCTTCTCGCTGGTTTGACGATCATATTTCTGCTTGCGGTCGTGACGCTGCAGCCTTTCGCCGTGTATTCCGGTGCGCCACAAACCATATTCGTTCTCGTTTCGCTGCTCGTGTGCTTGATTCCGACCACCATCGGCGGACTGCTCTCGGCCATCGGCATCGCCGGGATGGATCGCATGATTCAGCGCAACGTCATCGCAATGTCCGGCCGCGCAGTCGAAGCGTCCGGCGACGTTGACGTTCTTCTCCTGGACAAGACGGGAACGATTACGCTTGGGAACCGCCAGGCGACAATGCTTCACGCGTGCCCCGGGATCACGGAGGCCGAACTCGCCAACGCCGCGCAACTCGCTTCGCTTGCCGATGAAACTCCGGAAGGCCGATCGATCGTCGTTCTCGTCAAAGGAAAGTACGGACTGCGCGGACGAGAACTCAGCAATCTGAATCCGACGTTCATTCCCTTCTCTGCGCAAACGCGCATGTCGGGCGTTGATCTCGACGGAACGCAAATCCGCAAGGGTTCGCCGGACGCGATCTCGAAATATGTCGCGGAACGCGGGAACAAGATTCCCGAGCAAATGCAGAAGACCGTCGCTGACATCGCGAACGGCGGAGGCACTCCGCTGCTTGTTGCCGAAAACGGACGCGTTCTCGGCGTCATTGCGTTGACCGACGTTGTTAAAGGTGGAATGCGGGAGAGGTTCGATCACCTACGCGCGATGGGAATTCGCACAATGATGATCACCGGAGACAATCCACTCACCGCCGCGGCGATTGCGCGGCAAGCAGGCGTTGATGACTTTCTCGCCGAAGCAAAGCCAGAAGACAAGATGGCGCTGATCAAACGCGAGCAGGCCAAAGGAAAACTCGTCGCCATGACCGGCGATGGGACCAACGATGCCCCCGCGCTGGCTCAGGCCGATGTCGGCGTCGCGATGAACACCGGCACGCAAGCGGCGAAAGAAGCCGGCAACATGGTCGATCTCGATTCCAATCCGACGAAACTGATCGAAATCGTGGAAATTGGAAAGCAATTGCTGATTACGCGCGGCGCGCTCACAACCTTCTCCGTGGCGAACGACGTGGCGAAGTATTTCGCGATCATTCCGGCGATGTTTGCGGGCGCGTTCCCGGTGCTGAACATCCTGAACATCATGCACCTTGCGACGCCGCAGTCGGCGATCCTATCTGCGGTTATCTTCAACGCGCTCATCATCATCGCGCTGATTCCGCTGGCCCTTCGCGGCGTGAAATACCGGCCTGCGGGCGCCGCCGTTCTGCTTCGGCAAAATCTTTTGATCTATGGACTGGGTGGTCTCGTTGCTCCGTTCATCGGCATCAAGTTGATCGACATGGTGATCACGTATCTCCACTTCGCATGAGCAAGGTTGAAGAAATGTCTACGCACACGCTCGAACCAAAGATTACGATCGGCGCAACGCCAGCGGCGCCGCCAATCGAAAAAACGAAGGCTGAAACATCTTCGCTCGTCGCCAACCTTCGCATCTCCGTGCTCATCACGCTGGTTACAACCTTGATTTTCGGGCTGATCTATCCGCTCGCGGTGACGGGCGTGGCGCAACTTCTCTTCCCGCATCAAGCGAACGGAAGCCTGATCCAGAAGAACGGACAGATCGTCGGTTCCGAGTTGATTGGCCAGACGTTCTCTGGCCCTGGATATTTCCGCTCTCGGCCATCTAGCGCCGGGACTGGCTACGACGCTGCGAATTCTTCCGGCTCGAATCTTGCGCCGACGAATCACCAACTGATTGACCGCATCAAGGGTGACAGCGAGAAATTCCACGCAGAGAATCCGAACGCGCCGATTCCCGTCGACCTGGTTACCGCTTCCGGCTCGGGACTCGATCCGGAGATTTCTCCGGCCGCGACTGAGTTTCAGATCGCGCGCGTCGCAAAAGAACGCCATATTTCTGATTCCGATGTGCGCCAGTTCGTCGCGAAACACACGCTGGCGCGACAGTTCGGATTCCTCGGCGAACCGCGCGTCCGCGTCCTCGAACTTAACCTCGAACTCGACGCAACCCATCCTATGCAGAAGCAGTAACGCCAAAGTCGCTACGCACGGCGGGCGGTGATGTCCATTTGGTAGAACCGGAAGGTGTGATTGTCGCCTGAGATTGGCGCGTAATGCGCGAGTGCGTCGGCTACGAACGCGGAGCGCTCGGGGTCGGGCACGTGCTGCGACCACTCGACGAAAGTGACTGTGCCGAAAGCGGCGAATGCGCCGGTTGAGCCGAAGTCCCAAGCGTGATCCTTCGTGTTCACTCGATCGACGCGAAGACCGCACTGCTCCGCCATCGCGGTATAGGCGTCCGGCGTCATGTGCAGATACGGGTCGCGAATTCCGACGAAGTATTTTCCCCATCGCGCCGAGCTGGCGGTTTCCTCAATCACGTCCTCAAGGCTCTTGCGCGCGCCGCGTGGGACGAGTCTCAGTTGCGCTATTCCATTCGACTTCAGCGCCGCGCAAATCCCACGTAGCGCGAGAGGCTGCTCGGCTTCGGAAACCCAATGGAGTGCGTTGAACGAGACGACGAGATCGAATTCTTCGAGAAATGTTAGCCGTCTCGCGTCCATGACGGCAAAACTCAAGTTCGTTGGAAGAGCCGCAAACTCCGACGCGGCAGCGTCGCCGCCAGCGGTAGATGATTTAGCAAACTCAATCATTCTGGCGGAAGCATCGACTCCTACAACGCCGCCGCGGGGCACGAGCGCCGCAATTTTGCGAGTTACTTTCCCGTTGCCACAGCCAACGTCCAGAACGCGCTCATCGCCACGCAGGCGTTCGCGCAGCAGGCCGAGAACTTCTTCGGCCATCGCCGCTTGCAGCGCTGAAAGGCGAGCGTACTCCGCCGCGTTCCATTCGGTCACTGTTTTGGCTCCGCGAGCATGATGTCCTGGTGATTGTCGAATGACTGGCCGAGGAGCGCGGTTCGTCCATCACTCGATATCCAAAAGCCGGTGCCGATCGCCTTTTCGGCGGTGAAGAGATCTTTTGTTTTGCGAGTCGCGAAATCGAAAAACTTCAGCGTGTTCGGTTTGTCCGCAGGCACGAAGTAAATTCCGGTTTTCGCGAGGAAGAATGAATATGCGTCATAGAGTGGTGGAACTTCGGCGATCTCTTCTTCGCCCTCGACCCGGCCGTCCTTCATCGCGCCATGGAATAGCTTGAAAGGGCCCTCGACGCTGAGCCAATACCAGTCTTTGCCATCCTCGGAAGCCTGCATGCTGATCGCTTTCGGTCCATCGCGCGCCAGCGTTTCGTTTTTGTCGCAGTCCAAGGAGCATCGATAGTACTTTCTGCGGAACGAGCCATAGTCCTCGAAATAGATCGACTTTCCGTCGGCCGACCAAAACGGTGATCCCGCGTCCGTCGTGGCGGTAATGAGTTTGCGACCGACTCGCTGGTCGACATTTGCGACGTACACCGATTTTCCGTCGCCATCGACCTGCTGATAGGCGATCTGCCGAGAATCGGGCGACCAACGCGGGAAACCTGCGGTGCTTCGGGAGACTTGAGTCAGATTGGATCCGTCTGCGTCTCCCATCCACACATTCCAAACGCCCGATCGATCACTGTCGAACGCGACATATTTGCCGTCGGGAGAATAACTCGCCTGATTCTCGTCCTTTGACGACTCGAGAATGGGTTGCGGAGGTTTCTTGGGGGCGTACAGGTCTTTTCGGATCAAATCTATGTGGTATCGATAAGCGTTCCACGCCATTGCTCCGGTTTTTCCCGAAACCGTGGCCCAAATTGCGTGGAGTTCGTTCGCTCCGGCAGCCAATGGCTTCATGGCTCCGTCACGCAGACTCACTTCATAGAGGTGGCTTTCGTCTTCGCCCTGTTGCGGTATCACGAGCTTTGTATCGTCGGGCGACCAACTGAGGCCCACGGGAAAAAGCTTAACCGTGCGGACAACACGGCGCGATCGACCGGCGGGATCGCCCACCATGACGTCGAATGTGTCGAGATGTTTCACGCAGAACCAGGCGACCTGTTTTCCGTCGTTTGAAAATGTCAGGGTCGCTTCGTGCATGCAAGCAGGGTCGTGATAGAAGAGGTGACTCTCGCGGGTTTCCATCGAAAACAGGAACATGCGGTCGCCTGTCTTGGCGTCAATCTGATTATTGTAGGCAATCCATTTTCCGTCGGGTGACCAACTGATGGGCGCCGCAAGATCGTACGGCGTTGTTGAGGCAAGAAGCTTTTGTTCGGTTCCGCCGAGAGCCGGGATCACGTACAAGCCAGTATCCGCGCCTGCCAGACGCATGAAGGCGACCTGCGTACCATCGGGAGACCAGGCGGCGCTGATCCAAGTCGAAGGGTGATGCGTCAATTGAAGAAGCGCTTCGGCACCGAGCGCCTTCACGTACAAGTTGTAGTCATTTGCAGATTTCGGATCCCATCCGAAAGCAATTCTCGATCCGTCGGGCGAGAATGCGGGAGCATCTGTGGTTCCCGGGTAGGAGGTGAATTGGGTGACGTTCCATGCTTGAGGCGGCGGCTCTGACTTCCTCTGGCCAAGTAGAAACACGATCGCGACGGCAACGCCGGCCCCCACTAAGATCAGCGCCGATGCAATCGCCCAGGTTCGAGCGCGATGTTTTTGAGCGGCTTCGTTGGTATCGGCGGCCGGGATTGACTCTGTACTTGTCGATGCGCGCGACGGGGATTCTTCCAACTTGAGACGAATTTCGACCGCGGGTTCAGGCTCGAGCTTCGCAATGAAGCGATAGCCGCGGCGCGGGAGCGTCTCGACGAACTTTGGTTTGTCGGCGGAGTCACAAAGCGCGTCGCGAATCTTGTTTACGGCTGCGGCCAAGCCGTGGTCGAAATCGACAAACGTATCGCCGGGCCAAAGTTCGCGACGGACGTCTTCGCGGCTGACGACACGACCGGCGTTTCGCAGGAGCAAAACCAGCAATTGGAATGGCTGAGCCTGAAGGCGAACCTTGCGGCCTTCTTTGCGGAGTTCGCCGGAGCGGACGTCTACCAGATACCGGTCGAATCGAATGACCTGGCCATCGACGGGTAAGTTGTGCTCCTGGGGGCGTGCCTGCGAGGACATTCCGTCATTCCTGGGTGGGAACCGCGGGGATGCTAACAAAGGCGGGCGGCATGGTCAACGAGAATGTCTCTTTAACATCGGAATAACACCAATCGGTTCAATCATTTCGATGGTGATACGCAATGCATGGGAAATGAATCTCCGGAGCATTGCTACTGCACCGAAGATTCGGCATTTTGCGCTCAACTTCACCGTCTCCCGCAACCCCGGAATACCTCGGAGCGCACGCCAAGACCGGCGTGTGCCGACGGTGAGGCCAGAAGTAACGAAGAAAAAGTGTGAAGTCAGGTTCCCAGGCAAACTCGAAGGAGAGAAAGAAAATGACATCAATCGAAAAGCGTTTGTGGTCTCGGATCAATGCGCCGCGTCTTGCCGCAGTTCTCGCCCTGTTGGTTGCGGCACTGTTCGTCGGCGTGGGCAGTGCTCAGGCCTGCAAGCCATCCAAGGACGGCGCTCCAGCGATGCCGTGGATGCAAGACCAGGATTCGTCGAATTGGCAGCCGTCCATTGTCGGTCTCTGGCACGTCGTTTATACCCAAAGCGACGGATCGCCCTTCAACCAGACGTTCAAGATGTGGCACTCGGACGGAATCGAATTTGAAAATGCTCTGCTGCCGCCAATCGGCGGAGACATCTGCTACGGAGTCTGGAAGCAGACGGGCAGTCGCAGCGTGAAACTGCACCACATCGGGATCATTTGGGGACCCGATCCCAAAACTCCGGGCAACTTTGTGGTTGTGGCCACGTTTACGGTCGACGAAACGAACACGGTTTCCGAGGACGGAAAGTCTTACAGCGGAAGGTTCACGTTTAGCCAGTTCGGTCCAGACGGGACCCCAGGACCGGTGATCACGGGGACGACGGCGGCGAAGCGCGTGACGTTCAAGACGCCGAGTACGGAAGTGGACTGAAGTTCGTTCAAACCAGATTCGGGACTACACGCCCGAGAGAATGCGCCTCACCGCGCAACGCCGAAGGAAGAGTTTGCACACCCAATCTTCCTTCGGCGGTTCTCTGCGCCTTTATGCTCGGAGTTAGTACTTCGGCGTGGCGAGCATGATCTCCGAGTGTTTCTCACCCTGTTGAGCGACGATTAGCGACTTCTCGTCCATCGAGACAGACACTCCGTCCGTCATCGGCTTGCCGGTGGTGAAAAGGTCTCGCGCTTTCTTCGCGGCGAAGTCGAAATACGAAACGGTCTTCGGTTTATTCGCGGGAACAAAGTAAATTCCGTTCTTACCGGGAGCCCAGAGAAAGGGTTCGGCCAGGACTGGAAATCCCTCGAGAGCTTCCGAACCGCCTTCGATTCGACCATCGCTCATCGTCTCGCGATAGACACGGGGAGGTTCGTCGCCGCGAACGTAATACCAATGGTCGCCGTCGGGAGACGCTTGCATGTTGAAGGATTTTGCTCCGTCACGGACGAGGACTTCGTTCTTGTTGCAATCGATCGAACAGCGGTAGTAACGCTGGCGGAAGGACGAGAAGTCCTGAAAGTAAATGGATTTGCCGTCGGCAGACCAGAATGGCCAAGCGGTGTTATCGAGCCGCGTGAGAAGTTTCCTGGAAGCGCGCTCATTGATGTCGACGACGTAGACTGACTGAAGGTCGCCTTCGACTTGATGGTAGGCGAGGTGGCGCGAGTCGGGAGACCAGCGAGGATAGCCAGCCGAACCTCCTTGCGAGAGCCGACTCAGGTTGCTTCCGTCTGCGTCGGCGAGCCAAACACTCCAGACTCCTGAACGGTTGGAATCGAAGACGATGTGTTTGCCGTCCGGCGAAGAACTCGCCATGTTGTCGCTTCTGGAGGAGGCGAGGATCGGTTCGAGGGGACTGTCCTGACTCGTCAAATCCTTACGCCAGAGATTCACCTGATCGCGGTATGCCGTCCAGGCAATTGCCCCGGTTTTCGGATTCAACGTGAGCGAGAACACACTTGTGCCGGCTTCCGGCCTCTTCGTTATGGCGCCGTTCTTTAAGTTCAGGTCGTACAGCTCGCTCGCTACGGGATCGGCCTGCGTAATCAGCAAATGAGTATCGGAGGCATTCCAACCGATCTTGGAGACCCGCTTGGATACCTCGGCGACAAGTCTGCGCGCCTTGCCGAGCGAGTCACCAACCATTAAGTCGAGTACGTCGAGACGCTTCACGCAAAGCCAGGCTACATTTTTCCCGTCGTGGGAAAAAGTGAGATGACCTTCGTGCTTGCAGGCTGGGTCGTGGAAGAAAAGACGGCTTTCACCGTCGATGGACGTTACAAACATGCGGTCGCCAACTTCGTCGGGCAGGCGATCCGAGTATGCGATCGTCTTTCCGTCTGGAGACCAACTGATCGGCGCGGCGAGGGCATACGGAGTGTGAGTTGAACGAATCTTGTTTTCCGCGCCGCCGAGTGCGGGCACGACATAAAGGCCTGTATCCGGACCGGCGAGGCGCATGAACGCGATGCGCGTACCGTCGGGCGACCATGCCGCACTGAGCCACTGCGATGGGTGATTGGTCAGCCGGAGAGTCGCTTCCCCGACGAGTCCTTTGACGTAAAGGTCGAAGCCGGGGCCGTTTTGCGCATTCGACGGAGCGTTGCCATTCCACGCGAACGCGATTCTCGAACCGTCAGGAGAGAACGCCGGGGATTCTTGCAGGCCGGGGAATGAAGTGAATTGAGTGACCGTCCACTCGGTCGGCGCAGCGGAGTGATCTCGCGTTCGCCAGAAGAGAATGGCAGCGGCAGCTAGGAGTGTGCCTGCGAGAGTCCAGACTGCGACGGCTCTCCAGTTGAGTGATCGAGACGGCGTTATGACTCTTGCGCCCTCTGTTTTTTCGCCGGCAGCGTCCGTTTCCGCAGCGGGCGCGGCGGCGGAACGGGCACGGAATTCCAGGGGTGGCTCTGAGTCGAGCTTTCCGATGAAGCGGTAACCCCGCTTTGGCAGGGTTTCAACAAATTTTGGGTGTTCGGCAGAATCACCGAGCGCTTCGCGTATTTTGTTTACAGCAGTCGCGAGGCTGCGATCGAAATCGACGAAGGTGTCGGCGGGCCAAAGTTCGCGGCGAACCTCTTCGCGGGTCACGAGATGTCCAGGACTTTGTACGAGCAGGCTAAGGAGCTGAAACGGCTGAGCTTGCAATGGAACGCGTCGTCCCCCTTTGCGCAGCTCTCCTGATTGCAGATCGACTTCGTATGAGTCAAAGCGAAGAACGCGAGGGCTCGGGATCGGCGAGCGATCGCCCGAATTGAGAAACGACGACATTGCTGTAAGGAACCTGTGCGGTTGCGGGGATGCTAACAGCCTCGAAATTATCGGTCAATGCGATTTGTGGGTCGTCTCAAGCCTATAACTCTCAGTTTTTGAAGTAGTTATCTGATGACGCGGGATTGAGGGCGAGTTGACGGCGAATGCATTGCGGCTCCGCAATTCTGCTCGCAATATGCGCCACTTCCATCCGGCTCCTGTATCCGCCGGCCAGGTTTCGGAAGACATTTTTTCTAAGGAGAGAAATCATATGACATGGGTTAGGTGTGTTTACGTGGCCTTGGGAGCGGCTTTGATGCTGCTCCCGCGATTTGCTCCGTTGGCCTCGGCGCAGTCGCCGTCGGCGAATGTCAGCGTCTTTGCAACTGGTCTTAATAATCCGCGCGGGCTTAAGTTCGGTCCGGACGGTCATTTATATGTTGCTGAGGGCGGAGCGGGAGGGAGTTTGTCCACAACGCCGGCGGAATGCGAGCAGGTGCCTATGCCGGTTGGTCCGTATACGGGGAGTTTCACTTCGTCGAAGATCACACGGATCGATCAGCACGGGCATACCTCAACCGTTGTCGATAACTTGCCATCGAGCGCGACAAGCCCAGATCAGGGCAGCCTCGTCAGCGGTGTTGCCGATGTCGCGTTCATCGGCGACGACCTCTATGCAATCACCGCAGGCTGGGGCTGCTCGCATGGCTTGCTGCACACGAACAACGTCGTGTTCAAGGTGCTGCCGGGCGGCAAGTGGAAGCAGGTAGCTGATCTCAGCGATTTCCAGAAACATCATCCAGTTGCAAACCCGAACCCAGGCGACTTCGAGCCCGACGGCACGTGGTACAGCATGATTTCACTGCGCGGCAAGTTGTATGCGATTGAGCCGAATCATGGCGAGCTCGACGAAATTACGACGCACGGAGATATCACGCGGATCGCCGATATTTCGGCGAGCCAGGGTCATATCGTGCCGACAACGGTTGTGCATCACGGAGCGTTCTTTGTCGGGAATTTGGGACTTTTTCCGATTCCGGGCGGAGCGTCGAAAATTTTGAAAATTACGGGCAGCGGCCATGTAAAGACTGTGGTTACCGGACTCGACACGGTCGTGGGTCTCGCATTCGATCGTGAAGGCTTCCTTTACATCCTCGAAAACACGGTTGGACAACCGGTGCCGACTCCGGGATTCGGAAAGGTTGTGCGTGTTACCGATGATGGGCTCGAAGACATCGCAACCGGGTTGTTCTTGCCTACCGCGATGACGTTCGGACCGGACGGCAACCTCTACGTTTCGAATGTTGGTTTCGGTCCGCCCCCAACGGGTATGGGACAGGTCGTGAAGATCACGGTGCCGCCGGCGAAGGAATGCAAGAACGGCAAGCCGGCCTACGATCTCGACGAATAGTTCGTCGGGGAGATTCGGGGCGTCGATGTTCCTTAGCATCGGCGTCTGCGGAGACGTCGAAAAGTCGAGGGCGTCGTTGATGCCGACGGTCTCGATCACCCCGGGGGCGCGAGTACAAAGAATGGCTCGGTGCGCCGCGCCCCTTTTCGGCGTTTCGCCAGTCGAAATCTCGTGCGTGGCAACTGCACAGTCTCGGTCGGCGGCCGGATTGGATGTTTCGAGGAACGCGTGTTAGCATCAGGCACCTCGTCAGCGCGCTTTCTGTGTTGACGTCCGCCATGCCTAAATACGTTATCGAACGCGATGTTCCCGGAGCCGGAGATCTTTCCGACGTTCAACTGCGGGAACTGTCACAAAAATCGCTTGCGGCGATTCACAGCTTGGGCCACGACATCCAGTGGCTGCACAGCTACGTAACCGGCGACAAGGTCTACTGCGTGTATCTGGCCGCAGATGAATCGGTGGTTCGCGAACACGCCAAGCGAGCGGGTATTCCGGCCAATCGTATTTCCGCTGTGCGCCGTTTGCTCGACGCGTCGGCTGCCGAATAGCGACAAGGTCGTCCGCCGTATCGCATCGCCTCTCCTCGCATCAGACTGTCGCCCCGAGTCCCGAACCGACCAGAGCTTCGTCCACCGCAGCGCTGAGCGGTAAACCCCAACCGGCAAGCCACGCCGTAGAAGACCCATTATTGCCGAGAGCAACGCGAGCAGGCTCCAGCTCTTCTTCCATTCGCAACTGTTCGGTCGGGGCAAGTGGCGCGCCGATATTCTGTCGCAACGCGGCCGCGGCACCGGCGAGACGCAACGCTTTCTCCGCGTGCGCTTGGATCGCGGCCACTGCGGCAAAGCATTCCAGTAGACGAGCGATTCCCCGTTTGTGTTGCATCTCGCAAAACAACTGAATGCTTTCGCGATAGAGCGAGTGTGCCGTCGAAAAGTCTTTCTGCCGGCGGGCGAGGCCGCCGAGATCGGCGAGCGTTCCCGCGATGCCCCAGCGATCTTCGAGTTCATAAAACAAGGCGAGTGCGCGTTCGTAGAGGGAACGCGCGCCTGCCGTGTCGCCCTGGTCGCGCGCAACGTCGCCCTGATAGTTCAGCGCCCAGGCGACTCCTTCACGATCACCGACGGCGCGGAACGCAGCGAGGCTCTCGGCATAAAGCAGTCTGGAGCTCTCGTACTCGCCTTCCAGTTTGGCGACGCTGGCGAGATTGCTGAGCGTCCGCGCGATTCCCTTTTGTTCATTCAGCTCGCGCCAGATCGCAAGGCAGTTCTCGAATAACTTTTGAGCACCGATGAGGTCGAGCTGTTCGCGCCGAACGACTGCGAGCGCGTTTTGAGCGACAGCGAGTCCTGTTTGGTCGCCGAGCTGGCGAGCCAGTTCGATGCTTTCGCCGATGTATCGTTCGGCGATCGGGTAATCGCGTTGCTCGCTCGCCAGAACTCCAACTGCGAACGTTGCGCGCATGCGGGTTTTCGAATGAGTCGCGGCAGTGGGCAATTTGAGAATTCGCGAAAGCTTGTCGCGTCCTTCTGCCAGATATTCGCGGGTCTCCCAAAAGCGAAAGAGCGCGATGCCAAGGCGCAATCCCCACTCCGCATTGTCGGCTTCGGTCAGCCATTCGAGTGCCGCGCGGAGGTTGTTGTATTCCAACTCAAAGCGTCGAAGGGACTCGGCGCGCTTGGCCTCTTCTTGCAACGCTGAATCTTCCTCGGCAAGGACGAGGCAGTAGGCGGCGTGCGCACGTTTCGTCTGCGGCTCTTCACCGCTGGCTTTGAGTTTGTCGAGAGCGTATTCGCGCATCGTCTCGAGCATCACGAAGCGCGATTCGCCATCGGACTGTTCGACTTGTTGGACGAGGCTCTTATCAACGATTGAAGCCATGCCATCAAGCAAATCGAGTTCGAGGTCGGCCTTGGCATCGCAAACCGCCTCGACGCTTTCGAGATTGCAGCCTCCGACGAAGACTGAGAGCCGGCGGAACAATTTCTGCTCGGCGGGATTCAGAAGGTCGTAACTCCAGTCCATCGCGGCGCGGAGCGTTTGCTGGCGCGCGGGCAGGTCTTTGGCGCCGCCGGTGAGCAATTGCAGACGGCTGGCGAGGCGCGCGAGGAGTGCCGCGGGCGACAGGACTTTCACGCGGGCGGCGGCGAGTTCGATAGCGAGAGGCAAACCGTCGAGACGTGTGCAGATCTCGCTAACGGCGGCCGCGTTTTCGTGCGTCAGCTCGAAATCCGGTTTGGCGGCGGCCGCTCGCTGAACGAACAGCGCGACACCAGAATATTCGCCAAGGGCGTCGATCGATGGAAGCTTTTTGCCCTCGGGCAAGGACAGTGGCGGCACGGGGAAATCGTGCTCGCCATAAATGTGGAGGGCGGCGCGGCTGGTGACCAAAATCTTGAGATTTGCGTTGACGGTAAGCAACTGCGAAACGAGTGAAGATGCAGCTAGGAGATGTTCGAAGTTATCGAGCATGAGCAAAGTCGGATTGCGAACATATTCCGCTAGATATTTTTTCAGAACGTCGAACGCGGATTGCCCGCCGATTTCGCGGATTCCGAGAGCCTGCACAATGGCGGATGGAATCGAGCCCGGATCGGTCAGGGGCGATAGCTGGACGAAGTGGATACCGCCCGGAAATTGTTCGGCGAGGCTACCGGCGATTTCGACAGCGAGCCGCGTCTTCCCAATGCCGCCGGGTCCGGTGATGGTTACGAGACGAACGCCGGAGCGTGAGAGGAGTTCGCGCGCGGCGGCCGCTTCCCTTTCGCGGCCGACGAATCCGTTGCGAGCAACGGGAATCGTCGCAGAGCGGAGTTCGACCTGGCGCGCGGGAGCTTCCTGAAAGCAGTCGCGAATCGCGGCAAGTTCGCGCGCGAGTTCGCGCGTTGCGGCGAAACGGCGCGATGGCTCTTTTTCCAAACATCGCTCGATCGCCCAACAGAATGGAGCGGGAGCGTCGCGCTGCGCTGCGACGATCGGTTCGTGCTGCTCGCGCATGATGGCGACGAGCGTTTCGGCAGCGGTGCGACGATTGAAAGCACGGCGTCCGGTGACGAGTTCATAGAAGACGAGACCGAGGGCAAACTGATCTGCGCGGAAATCGGTGCGAGCCCCCTCGGCTTGCTCGGGAGACATGTACATAATCGTGCCGACCACGACGCCTGACGTGGTGAGAGAAGTTTCGGCGTCCGAGAAATCTGTGTTTGTGCTGGACCCGGAACTAGGAGCGACGAGTTTGGCGAGGCCGAAGTCGAGAATTTTTACGAGGCCGTCGTCGGTGACCATCAGGTTTTCGGGTTTGAGATCGCGGTGAGTGATGCCGGCGTCATGCGCTTTTGTAAGGCCTTCGGTGATTTGCGTTGCGATGTCGAGAACCTGGCGCATCGGGAGCAAGCCCGACTTCATCATCTGACGCAGAGTCTTGCCGGCGACAAGTTCCATCGCCATGTAATGGCTGTCGCCGTCGCGGCCGAGTTCGTAGATGGTGACGATGTTGGGGTGGTTGAGTGCGGAGGCGGACTTGGCTTCCTGCTCGAAACGGAGCAGGCGCTCGGAGTGGGTGGAGAATTCGGCGGGGAGAATCTTGATGGCAACACGACGATCGAGACGCGTGTCAATCGCGTGATAGACCTCGCCCATCCCGCCTGCGCCCAGCGGGGCGACGATCTCAAAAGGGCCGATGCGGGTACCGGGATTCATGGATGCGAAATGCGCATTGTGGCGACTGCAAGGCGCGGAACCGGTAGTGGGTCACCGAACGTCTTTAATGGCGGGAGTATAGCACACGGTTTTTTGGGGACTGGGTCGAGCGGCGGTCCGATGAAGGAAAGATGAAACGCGGAGCCGCAGAGGGCGCGGGGTTTCGCGGAGATTGCGACCCCATCGTCGTGACGCGAAGAAAACGCCGGCAGGATGCCATTCCTGCGTCAGGGTAAACCGCCGCTGCCGATCGCGGCGTCAGGATTTTTTTGACGGGGATTTGGTGGCGACGGACTTGGGGGATTGGAAGCGGTAGCCGATCCAAGGCTCGGTGAGGATGTATTTGGGCTTCGCGGGGTCGGCCTCGAGCTTTTTGCGGAGTTGGTTGATGACTACGCGGAGGTTTTCGGTTTCTTCGCCGTAGTCGGGGCCCCAGACCGCTTGCAAGAGGCGACGATGTGTCAGCGGTTTGCCTTGGTTGGCGACGAGGAGTTTCAAAACGTCGAATTCCTTTGGAGTGAGATGAACGTCGTTGCCGCGCACGTTGACGGTGCGGGCCTCAAAATCGATGGCTATTTCTTTGGTGACGAATGGGGCGACCGCGTCGCCTGGTGCGTAACGGCGGAGCGCGGACCGGACGCGCGCGAGAAGTTCTTCGATGCCAAAGGGTTTTACGACGTAGTCGTCGGCGCCTGCGTCGAGAGCAGCGACTTTGTCGCGCTCTGCGTTGCGCACGGTGAGCATGATGATCGGCGCGTCGGTGGATTCGCGGATTTCCTTGCAGGCTTCGAGGCCGCCAATACCGGGCATGTTCATGTCGAGCAGGACGAGATCGGGTTTGTTTTTGCGGACGGCGTCTACGCCTTCTTCGCCAGTCATGGCCTCGGAGATAACGTAGCCGTGGCTCGACAGCGTGGAGCGCATCACGCGGCGAATCTGGGGTTCGTCATCGACAACGAGAATGTTCTCGCCACTCATCCGATTTCCTCTTGGGACATGGTTTCCTGCGTCACTCGCGCGCGGGCATCTTGCGCTTGTGCCGTTGATGTCGCGCGATCATTCGGCTTGGCAACGGGTAATGTAAAGGAAAAGACCGAGCCGTGGCCGAGCTGGCTTGTGACGCTGACACTTCCCTTGTGCGCTGTGATGATGGCCTTGGCGATCGGCAATCCCATTCCGGTGCCGCGGACAAGATAGCGCTGGTCTTTGCCGCGATAAAACTTATCGAAAATCATGGTTTGTTCGAAGTCGTCAATGCCGGGGCCGCGGTCGGCAACGCTGGTGGTGACGGTGTCGCCAGTCTGTTCAGCGGTAATGGTGATCGGTGATTCTTTCGGTGAGTAGAGATTCGCGTTGTCGATGAACTGGACGACGGCTTCCTTAATGCGGTTGAGGTCGGCGCTCACCGGAGGCACGGAGTCGTCCACGTTGACGATGATTTCGCGGCAGGCGAGCGATGTCTTCGAATTGGCGAGCGAGGCCTCGATGATGTCGGAAATCTTGGTGGGCTCGAGATTGAGCTCGACTTCGCCGGCCTCGAGTTTGGCCATTTCGCCGGCTTCTTCGACGAGGCGATTCAGGCGGTCGCACTCTTCGTCGATAATCGTGAGCAATTCCTTGCGCTGCGCAGGATCGGGATGCTCGGAGGTGAGGAGGCTGCTGACGGCAGCCTTCATCGAGGTGAGCGGCGTACGGAAGTCGTGAGTGATGGAATCGAGGAGAGCGGACTTGAGGCGTTCGCCCTGGCGCTCGGCTTCGGTCTGACCGAGCTGCTCGACAGCGCGGGCACGCTCGATGGCAATGGCGACTAGTGAGCTGACCGCTTCGACCGATTGGCGCGAGAGCAGCGAACCGGAAATACCGAGGCTGCCGATCGGACGGACGCCGAGACGAATCGGAAGGAAGTAGACGCCGGCTTCCTGATCCATCGAGATTTCGTCGTTGACGAAAGCAGCTTTCATTTGGTTTTCATCGAGCTGCGCGTCCCCAAAACCGGAACGATAGAACTTGTCTTTCTGAGGGAGGAAGAGTTCGGCGGCACCCGTTTCGAAACTTTCGACGATGTAGTTAGGGATGGCGTTCATGAGCTGGATGACGTTGCCTTCGCCGAGGAGCTTGCGGCTGAAGCGGTAAAGACGTTCGACTTCGCGACGGCGCTGATTGGCTTCATCGGCTTCGAGCCGGATGCGATTGGAAAGTTGGCTGCCGGTGATGGAAACGAGGAGGAAGACGAAAAGCGCCACCCAGTTTTGCGGGTCGGCGATGGTGAACATGTGGACCGGCGGCAGGAAGTAGTAATTCAGCGCCAGCATGGCGAGTACGGACATGAAAACCGAGACCGCCATGCCCCATACCGCCGAAACTGCTAAAATTGCGAGAAGAAACGACAGAGCGACCGTGGTGTGGTTAACGTGAAAGAGTTGGGCGTAGACGTAGGTGACGCCGACGGTGAGAAGCACCGACGCGGTGAAACCTACCACTCGTCCGGCAAGGAATCGCTGCATGAGATTGAAAGTTCCACGCCCGGACCGATCCTCCGGGCTTGCAAAGCGTATCCATTCTATCGTACTTGGTCACGAACTGGAGAGTAGCGCACGTGCCAAAAAAGCCTGAAGAATGGCTTGAAGTCGCTTCCCCATCCGCGAAGACGCGCGGGATTTTTAAGCTGTTTCTGGGGTATGCGCCGGGTGTCGGCAAAACGTTCGGAATGCTCAGCGAGGCGATTCGAAGGAGAAGCCGCGGTGAGGACGTGGTAATCGGCGTCGTGGAATCGCACGGACGCAAAGGGATTGAGGAATTGATTTGCGGGATGGAATTCGTGCCGCGGAAGAAGATGGAGTACAAGGGCACGATTTTTGAAGAGATGGATGTTGACGCGATCCTCGCGCGGAAACCGGCCGTCGTGTTGGTCGACGAATTGGCGCACACGAACATTCCGGGAAGCAAACACCGGAAGCGATACGAGGATGTGCAGGAGTTGCTGGCGGCAAACATCGATGTCGTTTCTACGCTGAACATCCAGCACATCGAAAGTATTGCGCCAGTGGTGCGGTCGATCACTGGAATTGTCGTACGCGAGACGGTGCCGGACTGGGTGCCGCTGACGGCTTCCGAAACAGTGATGGTGGACCTGACGCCGGAAGCGTTGCAGAACCGGATGAAGCGCGGCGACGTTTACAGCACGGAGAAGGTCGAGCGGTCGCTGAAGAATTTTTTTCGGCGTGGGAACTTGATTGCGCTGCGCGAGCTGGCCTTGCGACAGGTTGCGGAGCAGGTGGATCGCAGCCTCGAGACGTACATGGAAGATCAGGACATCCGCAAGAATTGGGGCGTGCGCGAGCGGATGGCAGTATGCGTTTCGGCGAACCCGACCGGGCAATACCTGATTGCGCGGAGCGCGCGCATGGCGCGACGCATGGATGCCGAGTTGTACGTGGTGCATGTGGATCGCGAGTTCGGGCCGAAGGAATCGAATCAGAATGCGCTGAACGCGAATTTAAAGTTTGCCGAGAATCTGGGTGGAAAAGTCGTTCGGTTGAAAGGGCGAAGCGTGGCCGATACCATCGCGGATTTTGTGCGGTCGAAACACATTACGCAGGTGATTTTTGGGCGGGCGCCAGTCCATGACTGGCGGAAGTATCTTTATCTATCGGCGGTGCATCGATTCTTGCGAGAGTCGCCGGCCGTGGATGTGCATATCGTTACGCAGGAGCCGGAAGACTAGCAGCGGTACGTGTTTCTGGAATTCCCTTCCTTGGTCGCTATTCGCACGAGTTTTTTGCTTCGGTCGGCGCCTACCGCATTGGCTCCGCGGAAATCCTGCGACATCCTTTTGACACGGCGTTGATAGCATCCGCTATATCGAGAAGCGCGTTGGCCGCATCTTACTTCCTGATGTCCGCGTGACGTAATCCAGGGACACGCGTTCCTCGTATTCACTCTGAGCGATTTCAGAGTCGATCGGAAAGCTTGCGAACGATTCTCTCGTGTGCTGGCGCAAACAGGGTGCGCACAGTTCACGACCCAGGCGAGAAGGAATGACTGAGCAAACTGACGTGTTTGTGATTGGCGGAGGTCCGGCCGGACTTGCCGCCGCAATAAGCGCCAAAAAACGGGGATTTAGCGTCGTGGTGGCAGACGGCGCGCGTTGGCCGATCGAGAAGGCATGTGGCGAAGGGTTGATGCCGGATACGCTCGCCGCACTGCGTGAGTTGGGCGTCTCGATTCGCGCGACGGATGGACATGTTTTGCGAGGCATCAAATTCGTCGGAGAGCACAGCGAGGTTGAGGCGCGGTTCCCGTCGCAGTCCGCTGTCGGTTTGCGGCGCGTGACGTTGCACGCGAGGATGGTCGAGGCGGCGACGAATTGCGGCGTCGAGGTGCTTTGGAATACGCCGGTGACGGGAATTTCGGGGGATGGCGTGACGCTGGCCCGCGGGAACACTCCCATTTTTGTGCGCGCCCGCTGGATCGTCGGGGCAGACGGGATAGGTTCGCGCGTCCGGATGTGGTCCGGGCTCGATGCGTCGAAGCAACGCGATCGTCGATTTGCGGTGCGGCGCCACTATCGCATGCCGCCTTGGAGCGAATTTGTAGAGATCCACTGGGGTGATCGCGCGCAAGCCTACGTTACGCCGGTTGGCATGAATGAGCTCAGCGTGGTGACGATTTCTGGGGAACGCGTCGCGAAAGCTGTCGAGTTGGAAGACGAATTCCCACGATTGGCGGAGCGGTTGCGTGGGGCGGAGGTCGCGGGTCCCGAGCGCGGCGCGATCACGATGACGCAAAAGCTGCGGCGCGTCCAACGCGGAAATGTTGCACTGGTCGGCGATGCATCCGGAAGCGTAGACGCCATTACGGGCGAGGGGCTCGCGTTGGGTTTTCGTCAGGCTATGGCGTTGGCTGAAGCGCTCGAAGCGGGGAATCTGGCGAAATACGAAGCGGCACATCGACGGTTGGTTAGGCGTCCCGCCTTGATGGGACGACTGATGCTGACGTTAGATGGTCGTCCACGATTGCGCGAGAGGACGATTAGGGCGTTGGCCATGGACGCGAGATTGTTTGGCCGTTTGCTGGCTGTGCACATCGGGGTGAAGTCGGAAGTGCATCTCGCCGCTACCGGTGCGATGTTGGGATGGCGGTTGGTCGGGGCATGAGTTTGCTTGCGTTATTCACGTCTCGGAACCTGCCCTTGAAATGGTTGACTCCGCGACAGTCCACTGTGGTGGCGCCTGAACGATGACAACGAAACGAAAAGTGGCCTGTGTGATTTCGTCGCTCGCGCTGGCATTTGTTTTGATGGCCGGTTCGCAGACCGTAGCGCGCGACTTGCGCGTTGGTAACAGTGCGTTGCCTGCACAGACGGCGGCTGCGTCGCAGGAAGTTGCTTTGACGGTGAACGCGTCGCAGAGCAAAGTGAACTATACGTTAGACACCACGCTTCACACCGTGCACGGAACCTTCACGTTGAAGCGCGGGACAATTCGGATCGAACCGGACGGTAAAGCGAGCGGCGAAATTGTTGCCGACGCCACGAGCGGACAGAGTGGCGATTCCGGACGCGACAAGAAGATGCACAAGGACGTGTTGGAGAGCGCGAAGTATACCGAGGTCGTGTTTCGTCCCGATCGCGTGGACGGAAAGTTTCCTGCTAACGGAGCGGTTTCTGTTCAGATGCATGGGAAGTTCGTCCTGCACGGATCGGAGCATGAGCTGACCGTGCCGGTCAAAGGCGAGACAAGCGGCGATCGCTGGAATGGAACGGCAACGCTGAAGATTCCGTACGTGGAATGGGGACTGAAAAGCCCTAGCAGTTTCATTTTGAAGGCGGATCCGGTGGTTGAAGTGGAGTTGGAACTGGCTGGAACCGTAGCGCCTCACTAGCTTTCTTCGCAGGAATGCTCGATAAGCTAAATTTATCCTCTTCCTGACAACTATTAATTTGACTGATTGACTTCCCGGAACCCATCCTGTACATTCATGGCGTTGTCATGATCTGCAACGCCATCACGCACGCGCGAGCCAGCACGGCCGTTACGACGGTCGAGGTATCCCGCGTAGTCGTACGAATTCAGCCCGTTATTCGACGGGAAAGTTCAGGATGATGGCGGCCTAGCCAAATAGGCAGCAAGTTTTTCAGCCATCATCCAAAGCGATGATGGCTTTTTTGTTTTTGGGGCGAACGAACTGGGGAGGAATGACGAAGTGACAGAGCCTTTGCCGAAGCCGAGAAGTCATGCGTTGACCGACGGCCCGAACCGCGCTGGAGCGCGCTCGATGCTGCGGGCATGCAGTTTGAAGGAAGAAGACTTCAAAAAGCCGCTGATCGGGGTGGCGAATACCTGGATCGAGATCGGACCTTGCAATTACCACCTCCGCGAGTTGGCGGCACAGGTGAAAGAAGGAATTCGCGCGGCGGGCGGCGCGCCGCTGGAGTTCAACACAGTTTCGATTAACGACGGCATCACGATGGGCACGGACGGCATGCGCGCTTCCCTGGTGAGCCGCGAGGTCATCTGCGACTCGATCGAGCTCGTGACGCGCGGGAACATGTTCGACGCGATCGTGATTCTGGTCGGCTGCGACAAGACGATTCCGGGTGGAATCATGGCGGCGGCAAGGCTGAATATCCCGGCAGTCGTACTCGTATGGCGGGTCAATTGCCCCGGGGAAATTTGAAGGCCACGACGTGACGATTCAGGACGTGTATGAGGCGATCGGTTCACATGCACGCGGGAAAATTTCCGACGCGAAGCTGAAAGAGATCGAAAGCGTGGCTTGCCCGGGCGCGGGAGCATGCGGCGGACAATTCACCGCGAACACTATGGCGCTGGTCGGAGAATTCTTGGGAATCGCGCCGATGGGGCTTTCGGGCATTCCGGCGACCAACAAAGAAAAGGGTCACGCCGGGTATCGTGCGGGCGAAATGGTGATGGATCTTTTGAAGCGAGATGTCACGCCTTCGAAGATCATGACCAAGGCGGCGATCGAAAACGCGATTACGGGAGTAGCGGCAACGGGAGGATCGACGAACTCGGTGCTGCACCTCCTGGCCATCGCGAACGAATTGCGGGTTCCCCTCACCATCGATGACTTTGATCGGCTCAGCACGCGGACGCCGATTCTGGCGGATCTGAAGCCGGCGGGAAAATTCGTTGCAGTGGACCTTTACAACGCAGGCGGGACAGCGATCGTTGCCAGGCGCCTGGTCGATGCCAAGTTGCTGAACGGCGACTGCATCACGGTTACGGGCCGCACGATTGGCGAGGAGGCCAAGGCCGCGAAGGAAACGCCGAAGCAGGAAGTCGTCCACGAAGTCGGGAATCCGCTCAAACCGACGGGCGGCTTGGTGATTTTGAAAGGCAACATCGCACCCGAAGGCGGCGTGCTGAAAGTTGCGGGACACAACTACACAACGTTCAGTGGCCCCGCTCGCGTCTTTGACGGCGAAGAGACGGCGTTCGCTGCCGTCGGCGACGGTACGATCAAGGCGGGCGACGTCGTCGTCATCCGCTACGAAGGGCCGAAGGGCGGTCCGGGCATGCGCGAAATGCTCCAGGTGACCAGCGCGCTGATCGGAGCGGGCCTCGGAGATCAAGTAGCGCTGCTGACCGACGGCCGATTCTCCGGCGCAACTCACGGTTTGATGGTGGGCCATGTGGCTCCCGAAGCGATGAACGGAGGTCCGATCGCCGCGATCGCGAACGGCGACATCATCGAGTTCGACATCGGGAAGAGGTCGCTCAACGTAAAGCTGACCGACGCCGAGATTCAAAAGCGACTGTCAACGTGGAAAGCGCCTGCGCCGAGGTTCCGCACGGGCGTCATGGCGAAGTATGCGGTGATGGTTTCGTCGGCTGCCCTAGGCGCGGTGACGACTCCGTCGATGGGTGGCGGTTCGACTTCAGGTGTGCACGCGAGGACTCTATGAAGCTGACTGGCGCAGAAATTGTTTGCGAGACTCTGACGCAACTTGGCACCAAGCATGTGTTCGGCTACCCGGGCGGCGCGATTCTGCCGATTTATGACGCGCTCGGAAAATCGAAGCTGCACCACATTTTGGTGCGACACGAGCAGGGCGCGACGCATATGGCCGACGGCTATGCGCGCGCGAGCGGCGGTGTTGGCGTGGCGTTCGCGACGTCGGGCCCCGGCGCGACCAACATGGTGACCGGAATCGCGACGGCGATGCTCGACTCCTCGCCGGTGGTCTGCATCACGGGACAGGTCAGCAGCAAGCTGCTCGGCTCGGACGCGTTTCAGGAAGTGGACATCACCGGCATCACGATGCCGATCACGAAACACAACGTGGTCGTGACCCGCGCGGAAGACGTGGCGCGTACGATTCGCGAGGCGTTCGTGATCGCACAGTCGGGCCGTCCGGGACCAGTGCTGGTCGATATAACAAAGGATGCGCAGCAGGCTTCATGCGACTACAACTTCGAGGCTGCGGCTCCAAAATTGCCAGCCAAGCGGCAGCGCCCGAAGTACGACAAAGCGGAGTTTGATCGCGCGGTCGAAATGTTGAACTCGGCGAAGCGGCCGCTGATTCTGGCCGGACACGGAATCATGATGTCTGGCGCGGTGAAAGTATTTGATCAATTTGTGCACTCGGGGAATATTCCGGTTGCGATGACGTTGCTGGGCATCGGCGCCTTCCCTGCCAACGATGCGTTGAACCTCGGAATGATGGGGATGCACGGCGAAGCCTGGGTGAATCACGCGATTCAAGAAGCGGATTTGCTCATCGCGGTGGGCATGCGATTCGACGATCGCGTCACCGGCGATCTGAAGACGTATGCACGGGACGCGCGGAAGATCCACATCGAGATCGACCGCTCGGAAATCAACAAGAACGTCAAGGTGGATTCGGCGCTTGTTGGTGATGCGCGCGAAATTCTCGAGGCGCTTTTGCCGCACGTGAAGCACAGGGAACACGCCGATTGGCTCGCGCACATCCGCGAACTGAAGGGCGATTCCGCCGTGCGCGATATTCAAGGGTTACCGGACAACGGACATCTCTACGCGGCGCACGTGATCAACGATCTGTGGAAAGAGACGAAGGGTGAAGCGATCGTCGTCACCGACGTGGGCCAGCATCAGATGTGGGAAGCGCAGTATTACCACCACAATCGCCCGCGCACGCTGGTGACTTCGGGCGGCCTCGGCACGATGGGATTCGCGACACCGGCAGCAATTGGCGCGAAATTCGCGAAGCCGGATGCGGATGTCTGGGTGGTGGTCGGTGACGGCGGCTTCCAGATGACGATGTGCGAGCTTGCCACGATCGTGCAGGAGAAGATCAAGGTCAACATCGCGATCATCAACAACGGTTATCTCGGTATGGTGCGTCAGTGGCAGGAGTTCTTCTACGACAAGCGCTACGTGGCGACACCGCTCGTTGCGCCTGATTTCGCCGCGCTGGCGAACGCGTTCGGCATTCGCGGCGAGCGCATCACTGCACGCGGTGATGTGACTCCCACGATTCGCGCGGCTCGTGAGAGCAAAGAACCGTTCCTGATCGACTTCCGCGTTGAGCAAGAGGATTCGGTTTACCCGATGGTACCGGCGGGCGGGTCGCTTCACGAAATGATTCGACGTCCCGATAGCCCGCTAGTCGAAACAGCGGCGCAGGAGATCTAAATGCGGGCTCGGCGCGCTCGTAAACCCTGTGGATTCCGCACTCACAAATGTGTATGAAAACAAGCGGTTTTAAGTCGAGCAGAATCTGCACTTGCGCGAAACCCGGGGTGGGGCTTCCCCGAGAGAATTGAGGAGAACATGCAGACACTTGTGGCGTATGTCGAAAATAAGCCGGGCGTGTTGAATCGCGTATCTTCGCTGGCGCGGCGCCTGGCGATCAACATCGATTCTCTGACGGTCGGGCCGACCGACAACGATGAGGTCGCGCGAATGACCATCGTCGCGCACACCGACGAGCGCGGCGCACATCGCCTGGAAGCAAGCCTCGAAAAACAGGTCGATGTACTGCTCGCCGAAAATGTCACGGAGCGCCCGCTGCTCGAGCGGGATCTGGCGATGATCAAGGTGACCGCGGATCAAACATCGCGTCCCCACCTGATGGAGCTAATCAAGGTGTTTCGCGCGCGAGTCATCGACGTTGCACCGCAGTCGCTGATTCTCGAGGTTTCAGGGACCGTGGACAAGATCGACGGCTTGCTCGAAGTACTGCGGCCGTTTGGCGTGCTGGAGATGGTCCGGTCAGGACGCATCGCCATGACGCGTGGTAGCGACTTGTTGCAGCCGCCAGCCTTCCCTTCTGCCGACGGCGCGAAGACTGCGGCTTGAGGAGCAGTGAAAAAACTATTTTTGCGTATTGAGCACAACGTCCCGCGTGCCTCGGATTCAGAGTCAAAATTTCATTTCTAACTCAGAAAAAGGAAAACGAGGAAACGATCGAATGGCAAATCTCTATTACGACAATTCCGCAGACCTCTCCCTCATTCAGTCGAAGAAGGTCGGGATCATCGGATACGGCTCACAGGGCCACGCCCACGCCCTGAATTTGCGCGACAGCGGCGTCCAGGTTCGCGTCGGACTTCAGCCGGGCAGCGGCTCGCTGGCGAAGGCTCAGAAGGAAGGATTGACCGTCGGAACACCGGCCGAAGTCGCGGCCTGGGCCGATGTGATCATGATTCTTACGCCGGACACGAAGCAGCCGAAAATCTATAGAGATTCGATCGAGGCGAACCTGACCGCGGGCAAAACGCTGATGTTCGCGCACGGCTTCAACATTCGCTACGGCACGATCAAGCCGCCGTCCAACGTTGACGTTTCGATGATCGCGCCAAAAGCGCCCGGCCACCGCGTCCGCGAAGTCTTCACCGAAGGTGGCGGCACTCCGCGCTCTGATCGCGATCGAACAGGACGCCAGTGGCAACGCCAGGGCGCTCGCGCTTTCCTACGCGAAGGGCCTCGGCTGCACACGCGCCGGCGTTCTCGAAACGACCTTCACCGAGGAAACCGAGACCGACCTCTTCGGCGAGCAAGCCGTGCTGTGCGGCGGCGTCAGCGAACTCATCAAAGCCGGCTTCGATACTCTCGTAGCCGCCGGATATCAGCCCGAAGTCGCCTACTTCGAGTGCATGCACGAACTGAAGCTCATCGTCGACCTGATCTACCGCGGCGGCCTGAGCTACATGCGCTACTCCATCAGCGACACCGCCGAACACGGCGACTACACCGCAGGTCCGCGCCTGATCACGAAAGAGACCCGCGAAGAGATGAAGCGCATTCTCGGCGAAATCACCGACGGCACCTTCGCGAAGAAGTGGATTGCGGAAAATGAAGCCGGCTGCCCGAACTTCCTTGCAACACGCAAACGTGAACAGGGCCACCAGATCGAGCAACTCGGCCCCAAACTGCGCGCGATGATGCCCTTCCTTCAGCCGGTCGTTGCCCCGGGACTCGCGAACAAAGCGGCGACCTCTGACAAATAGGACGATAAATAACCTTCGCGCACTATACTTTTGTGTTATCAGACGACGGCGAAATCCGGTTGACACCCAATTGGATTTGCGCGATTCTCTCGCGCCATGATGAAGCAAGAGCCCCGGGCCAACGGGTCACCGGTTAACCTGGCAGAACGACTCGAAAACCTCACAAGCAAGCGACAAGAGATCATCCGTCCCATTCTCGAAAGTCCGCGGGAGTACGTGCTGTTGAGCGTGCGCGCCATGGCACAGCGGTTCAGACCGACCCCGCGACGATCGTCCGCATCGTGCGAGGCCTCGGCTTCGCCAGCTATCGCGACTTCCAGCACCATCTGCACGCCTTGTCGATCGCTTACGCCAGCCCTCTCGACGCGATGTTGAGTACTCCGGGCGATTCAACCATTCCGGCGGTCGTCCAGGAGTCTCTCGCGCGGTCGGCCAAGAATCTCCAGGCGCTCAAGAATAGCCTCGACGCGAATCGGCTCGCTAAGGTGGCGAAGCGACTGTTCGACGCCCGGCGCGTGGTGGCATTTGCTGCCGATAGCGCCGCGATTCTCGCCGATTATCTCGAATACCATCTGTCGATCGTCGGACTTCCAATCGTAGCTGTCACGACCGCCGGCGGAATGACCCACTTGGCGCGTGTCATGAAGAAGCGCGACGTGTTAATCGCGATCAGCTTTCAGCGTGGCTTGCGGCAGACCGTCGAGGGCGCGCAACAGGCTCGAGCGCACGGTGCGTATTGCATTGGGATTTCCGACACCTATCTCTCGCCCTTGGCCCGCGCCTGTGACGAGGTGTTTCTTGCAACCGTGGATGCGCCATCGTTTGGCAGGTCTTACACCGCTCCGATTTCGCTCATGGACGCGATCATCGCGATCTGCGGCCAATACAAGCGCCCGCTAGCTATGGCGGTGGCTAAAGAAATCGCGGAAGAACAGAAGAAGGGCGTGCGTTGGTATAACGCTTGAGGTTTCCCTAATTGGCTCAGGGGCGTTTTTTTCATCCGCGGCCGGGTGGACTCAGCTGAGGGAGGTTTTGCCCAGTTCGGCGACGCGGCGCTCGTACACCATCTCGCACCAGCCGTGCTTTCCGCGGTAACGAAACACGATCTTGTGGCCCGGCTCGATCTTGGCGCGCGATCGGACGACGGAATCAGAAAGCTCTACCCACTCGCCGTCGACCAAGTAACTGCCTTCCCAGCCGCGCAATTCAAATTTGCCATCGGTCTTGAGCGTCAGCGGAGCCGAGCTGCACGGCACGGTCTTGCCCGCGACGTGAGCCTCGGCGCACTGGTAGCGGCCTGAGAGCGTCATGACCTGAGCGTGGGCGGCAGGGATTGCAAGCAAGGCAAGCGCAAGGATCGGCGCGAAACGGGCAGCAAGTCGGGCTAGGCGGCGAAGGGTCATTTCCGGTCCTCCGAATCGGGGGACGTCGCTGGGGGCCGCGACCGTCCTAAAGGACAGGTAACGGTAAAGCAACTAGCTCGCCATGCCTTCAAACGCTATACTACTGATTACAGACACTTTAGATACAAGACAGCCCTCTCGTACGCCGGAATGGTCCCAGCTTGTTCCGATGAGGCACACCCAGAGGGAAAAACTTTGCAGAATCGGCGGCAGCTCAGGGGACGGCTATTGGGCTCCGACTTCAGCTATGGCTTCGCCGTCCTTTCGCGGGTCCGACGCACCGAAGTTCACTCCGCTCGCGAAGTCCCGCTCGACCGCCTGTCCGCCTCCCATCGTGCTCGAATACGCGCCTTTTACGTCAAGCTTGTGCCCCAGATTCGTGAGCTCGGCTTGCGCCGACCGCGTGAAGCGATTCTCAATAAACAGGTCGCAGCCGGTGAAGGTGTACTTTGAAAACCGCGGTGCCTCCAGCGCCGCTTGAATGTTCATCTTGAAGTCGACCAGGTCAGCGACGAATTGAGCGTGAGCTTGTGCCTGATTCCAGCCGCCCATAATTCCGAACGCCACGCGGACGTCACCGTGCTGCGCAAACGCCGGAATGATGGTGTGAAGCGGCCGCTTGTGGCCGGCCAGCGCATCAGGCGAGGATGGATCAAGCGAGAACAGTCCACCACGATTCTGTAGTGCGAACCCAGTGCCCGGCGCGACGACTCCCGAGCCGAATTCGGAGTAGTTGCTCTGGATCAGCGAAACCATGTTGCCGTCGCGATCGACGACAGTGAGGTAGGTCGTCTCTGCGCCGGGCGGTAAATCACCCGCCCTCGGATCGCAATTCGCGTGCGCCCCATCAATCAATTTGGCGCGCTGCTCGGCCCATTCCTTCGAAATAAGCGTCTTCACGGGTAACTTCTGGCCCCGGGGATCGCCGATGTACTTTGCCAGGTCGGTGTAGGCGAGTTTCTTTGCTTCAATTTCCGCATGAAGCGCCTTTGACGAGCCGAATCCCCAATCCTTATCGCCCAGCGGGAATCTCTCCATGATGTTGAGCATTTCGAGCGCAGCCATTCCCTGCCCATTGGGCGGCAATTCGAACACGGTCCAGTCGCGATACGTCGTCGAGAGCGGCTCGACCCATTCCGCCGAATATTCGGAGAGGTCCTGCGCGCTCATGACGCCGTTATGCCGCTTCATGCCCTCGATCAGCTTGGTAGCGATTTCGCCTTTGTAAAACGCGTCGCGGCCATGAGTCGCGATGGCTTGGAGCGAATCGGCGAGCTCAGGATTGCGAAAAATCTCACCCAGCTTCGGCGGTCGATCATTGGGGAGATACGTCGCGGTGGCAGCTTCGTCACCATGCAGGTAATCGACTTCGCCCGCCCAGTACAGCGTGTCCCACTCCGGAATCGGAAACCCATCGCGTGCCGTTCGAATCGCAGACGCGAGATCGTCGTTCAATTTCTTTCGCCCGAATTTGTCGGCGAGTTTCTGCCAGCCATCGACGGCGCCCGGCACCGTGACGGAGTTAATCCCGCGTTGCGGCATCGCCTTGATGCCTTGCTTCTCGAGATAGGCGATCGTGAGTCCCTTCGGCGCCCAGCCGCTCGCGTTTAATCCATAGAGTTTGTTGGCCTTCGCGTCATAGACGATCGCAAAAAGATCGCCACCGATGCCGTTCATCATCGGTTCGACGACGCCCATCATGGCGTTGGTCGCGATAGCAGCATCGACGGCGTTGCCGCCGCTCTCAAGAGTTCGAATGCCGGCCTGCGACGCCAGCGGGGATTCGCTAGCCACGATGCCGCCGCGCGACACAACCATAGACCGTCCCTGGCTTCGATCCTGGGCTTGACTGGGAACACGCATTCCCGCGAGCACCAATAGAACTAAAACGATTCCGGCAGCAACAACAACTTTTTTCGAGATCGGCATGAATTTCCCGGTTTTCTCTTCCACGAAGTGGATAAAGCCCACGGATCTGAGTTTTTACGCGCGCAACACCACAACGCAAATCGACAATGACAAACTGGCGACTCCGGCGCACTCTACCGCGCTCGAACCGGCCGAGCAAGCGTCACAATTGACGTGCGCGCCCCAAGCATCGCAAACTGGCTCGGCGTTCACGGGACCCCGCCCGAGAGTCGAATGGACGCGTAACCGCATCCAAACTGGGCCCGCCCAGTGTGTTGAATTCATGTGTGTTTCTTGGGAGACACCAACCGTGCCTGAACCGCGCACCGAAAAAACCGCATCGCGCGAAACGAACCCTGCGCAAGTCAAAGTTGACGCGCAGATCGATGCAATTCTGAGTGCTCGCAACGCGGACCCTTTCGCCGTCCTGGGGCCCCAGCCGGTCGCGACGCCATCCGGGCCTCGCTGGGTTATCCGATTCTTCGACCCCCACGCTTATTCCGCTACAGTCTCGGGACCCGGTATTCCCAACAATCTCGAAGCACAGAAGCGACGCCCCGAAGGGCTGTTCGAAGCAACTCTGCCCGAAACGTACAAAGACAAGCCCGATCCCGCAAACTACCGCATCCGTTTCAAGATCCACTCCGGCGACACATACGAACGCTACGACACCTATGCATTCCCCTATCTGCTCAGCGATTTCGATTTGTATCTGATGGGCGAAGGCCGCCACTACGACGCTTACGAAAAGCTCGGCTCGCACATTGAGACCGTCGCTGGCGTCAAAGGCGTTAACTTTGCGGTCTGGGCACCGAGTGCGCGTCGGGTCAGCATCGTCGGCGACTTCAATCATTGGGATGGCCGCATCAATCCGATGCGCGCCCGCGGTTCGTCCGGCATTTGGGAACTGTTCGTTCCCGAACTCGACGAAGGCGCGGTCTACAAATATGAAATCATCGGCCCGCGCGGAGACATGCTGCCGCTCAAAGCCGACCCGTACGGATTCCGCGCCGAACTGCGACCCGCCACGGGCTCGATCGTGGCTCGGCTCGACGCCCACAAATGGGCCGACGCCAACTGGATGACGCGGCGTAAATCGACGCCCTGGCTGGAAAAGCCGATCTCGATCTACGAAGTCCACCTTGGCGGATGGCGCCGCAATCCCGAAGAAGGCAATCGTTGGCTCACCTATCGCGAACTCGCCGAGCAGATGATTCCTTACGTAAAAGAGCTCGGCTATTCCCACATCGAGTTGCTCCCGATCATGGAGCATCCCTTTGACGGTTCATGGGGTTACCAGACGATCGGCTACTTCGCCGCAACCAGCCGCTACGGCAGTCCCGCTGACTTCATGGAGTTCATCGATCGCTGCCACCAAGCCGGCATCGGTGTCCTTCTCGACTGGACGCCGGCGCACTTCCCGCGCGACACCTTTGGCCTCGCAGAATTCGATGGCACGCATCTTTACGAGCATTCCGATCCGCGCCAGGGCTCGCACCCCGACTGGGGCACGCTGGTCTTTAACTACGGCCGCAACGAAGTGGTGAACTATCTCATTTCGAACGCGCTGTTCTGGCTCGACAAGTACCACATCGACGGATTGCGGGTAGACGCCGTCGCCTCGATGCTTTATCTCGACTACTCGCGCAAACAGGGCGAGTGGGTACCCAACGAATTCGGCGGCCGCGAGAATCTCCAGGCGATCGCCTTCATCAAGCGGCTCAACGAAGTCGCCTTCGAACGCTTCCCCGGCATCCTTACAATCGCCGAAGAATCAACAGCGTGGCCCGCCGTTTCGCGCCCGACGTATCTCGGCGGCCTCGGCTACAGCCTGAAATGGAATATGGGCTGGATGAACGACACCCTCAAATACTTCTCTTCCGATCCTATTCACCGCAAGTACGAACAGAACAAGCTGACATTCTCCCTGCTCTATGCGTTCAGCGAAAACTTCGTACTGCCCTTCTCGCACGACGAAGTCGTCCACGGCAAGAATTCGTTGCTCCACAAAATGCCGGGCGACATGTGGCAACAGTTCGCCAACTTGCGCCTGCTCTACGGCTACCACTACGCCCACCCAGGCAAGAAGCTCCTCTTCATGGGTCAGGAATTCGCCCAACGCGACGAGTTCAACGAAGCCCACAGCCTCGATTGGCATCTCTTGCAATACGAGCCTCATCGCGGCGTGCAAAATCTGATCGCCGATCTGAACAAGCTCTACGCCGCCGAACCGGCGCTCCACGAGGTGGATTTCGACTGGCAGGGATTCGAGTGGATGGACGCGAACGACGCCGACAACAGCACCTTTTCGTTCATCCGCCGCGGCAAGAATCCCGACGACATCATGCTGATCGTCCTCAACGCTACCCCGGTTCCACGCTCCGGCTATCGTATCGGCGTCCCGCGTCCTGGGTTCTATCAAGAAGTCCTGAATACGGACGCCGCTACCTACGGCGGGTCCAACCTGGGCAATATGGGCGGAATGCATTCAGAGGAGTTCCGCCACATGGGTCGCGAGCATTCCCTGCCGATGACCTTGCCCCCGTTGTCGGCTGTTTTCATGAAGTTCAAGCCGTAGCCCGGCGATTTCGCCACGTCTCCAGGCTTCACGCTCGACCGCCCGGCAGGCTCCGGGCGGTCGATCTTTTTCCTGCCCCGTCGAAATCTCAGGAAACATTTTTTGAGGGGTCCTCGTATATGTGACCAAGGCGCCCGGATTCGGCCCATCTAGGCCGGCTCCCGCATTCCGCCAGCCGCGCCCCTCGAAGGAGGCAGTCACATGTATGACCGCATTCGCAGGATCCCGGCAGTCGCCCTGATCGCAGGCGCTCTCGCCCTGATGCCCATCTCCGGCTCCGCTCAGAATTCGGCCAAGTCATCCGACACGGCCTCACGCGACCGCTGGCTTCACGTCCGCGTCGAAAACCCCGACTCCAAGGATGAACTCGTCCGGGTCAACATCCCGCTCGATCTCGCCGAGAAGATTCTGCCGACCATCGATAAAGACAACTTCCACAATGGTCACGTAAAGATCGATCACTTTGACTGCAACGGCGTGGACTTCCCTGCGCTGCTGAGCGCCGTTCGCGACGCGAAAGACGGCGAATTCGTCACAGTTCAAAGCAAAGAGCAGGACGTCCGGGTAGCCAAGCAGGGCAACTACTTCCTCGTTCACGTAGTCGACAAAGAGAAATCCTCGAAAGACAAGGACGCCAAGCCGTCCAGAGTCGAAGTCAGGATCCCCATGAAGGTCGTCGACGCTCTGTTCTCTGGAAAGAAGGACGAAGTTGACCTTGTCGCCGGCCTCCATGCGCTGGCGCTGCAAGGCGACACCGAACTTGTCTCAGTGAAGGATCACGAACAGACGGTCCGCGTTTGGCTCGATTCCAAGAACGTCTCGGACTAACGTCTTTCAAGATCACCAACCAGCCCCACGGCCGAAGTCTTTCGATCGCGGATTCGATTTGAAGGAGAAGCAGCAATGATTCTCGCAGCAAAAGTGGCACTGGCTTTCACCGGCACGATCGCCGCGGCGGGCATGTACACCTTCCACGACGGCATCGCCCAAGTACAAGTGGACGATAACCACGGCACTCATGTTCACATCTGGGCGCCCGCGGCCATCGTTCCCATCGCGATGCATGTTGTACCCAAGCGCGAGTTCCACAAATTCCCCCACGAGGCCCAGCAAGCAATTCCCATTCTTCGCGTGTTGGCCAAGGAACTCGCGAACTACCCGAATTCCGAATTTGTTGAGGTCCGCGATTCCGACACGCACGTGCGAGTTCGCACGGTCGGTTCGAAAGTGGTCGTAGACGTCACCGACCCGGAAAATAAAGTCCACGTCGCCTGTCCCTTGGCAATGCTCCAGGACGTGGTCGATTCTCTAAATGACCTTAAGGAAAACGACGACTCGGATCCGGCCGGTCCGACGGTCTAGTCGAATACCAAGACGTCCATTGGAAACGAAAAAGGCCGGACAAGAGTCCGGCCTTTTTAATGCTCATCAAGCAATCTGGATCCAGTCTATTGCCTCGGTGGTCTCTGCGCGAAGGCCTTCGGATCGAATGGCGTTACCGGTCCGGTGATGTGATCCTGCGCCCCCGTGATTTGCCGCACCAGCACCATGCTGCGCCCCTTGCCTACCTGCTTCACCATCGCGAGCGGCGTAACTTTATCGCTCGTCCAAACTTCATCCGTGCCATCGTCCTTCTTCCAATGCGCGCAGCTAAACGTGCCGGCTGGCACCGTGATCGTTTCCGTTCCGACTTGCGTGTACTTCGCCATTTCTTGCTTCATCTGTGTCCGATCTTTGTCGCTCGGGCTCATCGGCATTTCCATCGCGCCTCGACCCGGCATCTGAAAAATGACCTTCGTGAACTGAAAATCCTTGGTCATCAACACTTTTCCATACGTCTTCTGGTCACCCTGGCCGCCGGGCATCACCATCTCCATCCAATATCCTTCACCGGACGGGGTCATTTCTTTGCCGACGATGCTCATCTCCATCTCGTGGCCTGGCCGACCTTCCGATGTCTCTTGATAAACGGCGCCCTGCCCGACAACCGGTTTGAAAATATCCGCGATGTTCGGCTTGCTGAAAAAATTCATCCCGCCCAACTGGGCGGCGGCTCCGCTGGCCAGGCACAAACAACACGCCACGGCGAGCAAAACGAGTTGCAATCGCTTCATTCGTCTCTCCTTATGGATGGATCGTTCTCGAGGGCACAACCACAGGGATTATACGGCGAAGGTAGAACGCACTGAATGAATTCTGCGGGGACGTACTTTATTCGTATGCCAATGCAACTACCGGATCGTAGCTCGCCGCACGCAGCGCCGGATAAGCCACGCCCAGCGACGACCCGATCACCGCCAACACAATCGCAGCCGCAACCCAGCGCCCCGTAATCAGAATCGTCAGCCCAGGACTCACTTCTCGCAAAATCGCCGCCGTCAAAAACGTAATCAAAATTCCAAAGCCAGCTCCTAGCAGCGTCAGCACCATCGTCTCGCCCAGCAACATCTTCACCACATCAAACCGCGAGAACCCCAGTGCCTTAAGGATTCCCACTTCTCGCGTCCGTTCCATCACCATCGTGTGCATGTTTAACAAAATCACCAGGAAGCTGATCACGATGCCGAGCCCCACCATCGATCGCACGAACGGCTTGAGCTGCGGCAAGCTCGTCGAACTCATCAGCGTCACGTACTCCGCCATCGAACGAACGCGATTCGCCGAATCGAGCTTCAAAATCGCTGCGCGCGTACCTTCCGTATCGCCTTTGCTTCGAACGTAGTACATCGACACGCGGTCTTCCACGCCCGCAATCTCTTGCGCGGTCTTGATCGGAATGAAGAAGCGCGCACCTTTGCCATGCGCGACGATGCCGTTCACCGTAAACTGCGCGATTCAGCAGGCTCACCTTGTCCCCGACCTTCAAGTGCCGCTGCTGCGCCATGATGTCGTCAACAATCAAACCGTCAGGACCATCGAAAGGTTTGCCCGCGCGAAACAAGAACCCGCGGCTCAAAGCGTTGAATCGCTTGTAGTCAATCCCGTAGACCATCACCAGGTTCTTCTGCTCCGACAAAATCACCACCGGCGAAACTTCATCGACCTGCGGAAGCGCTTCAATCTTCGGACCGAGAGACTCCGGCATCACCGCGCTCGCAAACGCCAGAAAAATCGAAGAGTTGGGCGGTTGCACCATGATGTCCGCGCCTACCCCCTCGGCGCGCTTACCCCACTCCGACACGATTCCCGACGTTAAGCCGACAATCATCAAAACCAGAATCACCTGAATCGCGATGGCAATCACGCTCAGCGTGCCGCGCAGCGGTCGCGCGGCGATGTTGCCCCAGAACATCTGGAGAAGCGAAAAAGGCCCTTCGAATGTGTCGTTCTTCATGCTCGTGGTCCGACGGAATCCAAAATCATTTTGTTTGCCGCGCACGTGTGCAAGCGACGTACCGAAACAACGTCACAATATTTCTGCTCTGTGAAGTTTTCAACACAAGTGTTGATAAGCGTGTGGAAAATGGTGGTTTCTCTAAGGCTAACTACATATTTCTCAGTAGTCTGAACCGGTTTGCACTATTTGGGTGCAACAAACTTTGCCGCCCGCGAAAATCTCATCAACCAAAAAACTCAAACGCGCTTCACCACAAGACATCTTCCTCTGGCTCGACGTAAATTCAATCACTTGCACGACACCGCGCAAAAAACTTTCACGCCGGTGCAAATTTTCAGCTCGCTCAGTACCACTTCGGCGGTCTATCGAGGTGAATCTTGATCGTCTGCTTCGCGTCCGTGACGTCGTACCATCGTCCGTAAGTCTTCCAACCGTCAGCCACAACTTGCACCAGCGCTCGGCCCAGCGGCGCGTCCGGCACGTGAGCCGTACCGTCGCGATTCGTCTTTACGTTCAACTCAACTGTCTTGTTCGACTTTACCTTTCGCTCTTCGACGTACTTGATGTAAACGCTGGCATTCTCGATCGGTACGGACTTCTCACCGCCGGAAACCTCGATGGTGATCCGCGCCATCTGATCCAGCGTCGTCTTGTTCGCTGGCGGCGTCTGCTCCTGCCCGCCAACCATCACCGGCGCCAGGAGTGCCAAGCCAATCGCAATCGCCGCAGCTAGTCTCGAAGTTCTCATTTCCGTCTTTAACTTATCCTCCACGGACGGCGCGCCCCGGTCAAGTCCGCTTTGGCGCCGAACACGTCTCCATTTTGTCACCCGTTTTGGAAACACCCGCGGCCGCTCCGTTTGACTCGCCTCGTTTGCTACGTTACCTTCTCCTCAGGTTCCATCCTGCTGAAGAAAGGCCATTTGCTGCGAGATTTTTCCGTGGCATCTCGTTCGCACAGGCCGGCACAGCGCCGCACTTCGAGCGGCCCTGCACGCAGACGATCGCTAACTCCGCGACTTCACTACCTTCTTCAGAATCGCGGACCGCACGACGGGAATCATCGAATAGCTTAGTTTTGTTGTTGTTCGAGAGACAGGAGTCCTCATGGGTTTCGCTACAAATGCCATCCACGTCGGTCAGGAGCCGGACCCTTCCACAGGCGCCGTCGTCGCTCCGATCTACCAGACATCTACCTACGTTCAATCCGAGTTCGGAAAATATAGAAACGGCTACGATTACGCGCGCACCAATCATCCGAATCGCAAGGCTCTCGAACGCACGCTAGCCAAACTAGAAGGCGGCACCGCCGCTTACGTTTTTACGTCAGGCATGGCCGGCATCGATGCCGTGTTTCGCCTCCTGCGTCCCGGCGATCACGTCGTTCTCTCCGAAGCGGTCTACGGCGGCGTCTATCGCCTTTCGACTCAGCTTCTTGTTCACTTCGGCCTCGAGTTCAGTTTCGTCGACACCTCGAAACCCGAGGATGTCTTCTCCGCCCTTCGCCCAAACACGAAGATGCTGTACATCGAGACGCCGACGAACCCGACGATGCGCGTCACCGACATCGAAGCGATGGCGAAGCTCATCACGGCAAGAACATCACGCTCGTCGTCGACAACACCTTTCTCAGCCCCTATCTCCAGCGGCCCATTGAACTTGGCGCCCACATCGTCGTCCACTCGATGACGAAATATCTCAACGGCCACAGCGACTCCACCGGCGGCGCCGTCATCCTCACCCGGCAAGAAGACGCCGAAAGAATTTATTTCATCCAGCGCTCGGCCGGCGCAGGCCTCGCGCCCATGGATTGCTTCTTAATTTCGCGCGGCATCAAAACGCTCGCCATCCGCATGTTGCAGCACAACGCCAACGGCATTTCCGTCGCTCGTCATCTCGACGCGCACCCGAAAGTGAAAAAGGTGTTCTACCCCGGGCTGAATTCTCACCCGCAACACGAGCTCGCCCGCAAACAGCAACGCGGCCCCGGCGCTATGCTCTCGTTCGACCTTGAATCTCTCGACGCCGCGCGCCGCTTCCTTAATCAGGTAAAACTTTGCTCGCTCGCCGAAAGCCTCGGCGGAGTCGAAACGCTAATCTCGCTCCCCGCTTCGATGACGCACGCCTCCATGCCCGCCGATGTCCGTAATCGTGTCGGCATCACCGAAGGTCTTGTACGCCTTTCCGTTGGCATCGAAGACGTCGAAGACATCATCGCCGACCTCGATCAAGCGCTACTCAATATCTGACGTTTCGCACGAACGGCATAGCGACAACACGCTCTTCATTTGACTCTCACAACCACGCAACCATAGAATCCCCGCGATGCCCGATTCTCCCACCCTGGTCGGACAATCCATCGCGCACTACCGCATCGTCGAAAAACTCGGCGGCGGCGGAATGGGCGTGGTCTACAAAGCCGAAGACACGAAGCTCGGCCGCTTCGTCGCCCTCAAATTTCTTCCCGACGATGTCGCCGGCGATCCCCAAACTCTCGAACGCTTTCAGCGCGAAGCTCGCGCCGCCTCCGCGCTGAACCATCCCAACATCTGCACCATCCACGACATCCAGGAACACGACGGACGCGCCTTCATCATCATGGAATTCATGGAAGGCGCGACGCTCAAACACGTCATCACCGGCTCGCCACTCGAAATCGATCGCCTCCTCGAAATCGGCATCGACGTCTCCGACGCGCTCGACGCCGCTCACGCCAAAGGCATCATCCATCGCGACATCAAGCCTGCCAATATCTTCGTTACCTCGCGCGGCCACGCCAAAATTCTCGACTTCGGCCTCGCCAAACTTTCTATCGCGAGTCCGTCCGGCGACACCGCGACCGGCGGCGGTCTCACGGAGGATCACCTCACCGGTGCCGGCAGCACGGTCGGCACAGTCGCTTACATGTCGCCCGAGCAAGCGCTCGGCAAACCACTCGACGTTCGGACCGATCTTTTCTCTTTCGGTGCCGTTCTCTACGAAATGGCCACCGGCACCCTCCCGTTCAAGGGCGACACTTCGGCCGCGATATTCGACGGCATTCTCCATAGAGACCCGCCCGCACCGGTTCGCTTCAACACGGAAGTCCCGTCCGAACTCGAGCGCATCATCAACAAAGCCCTCGAAAAAGACCGCGATCTCCGCTATCAGCACGCTTCCGATCTCCGCGCCGACCTCAAACGCCTCAAGCGCGAAACCTCCGGCCGCACCATGGTGCAACCCGCTGCGATCGACGACGAAGAACCTGTCACATCCAAAAAACCTTCCAGCGGCAGTCGCAAGCCTGCCAGCGCGGGAAAAATTCCGCCCGCCGATCCACCCGCTGCATCGTCGAAAACCTGGATCGTCCTCGCCGCCGTACTCTTTCTGCTCCCTCTCGCGGGAGGCGGCTACTTCTGGTACTCGCGCACATCCGCCAAACTCACCGACAAAGATCCCATCGTCATCGCCGACTTCACCAACACGACAAACGATCCCGTTTTCGACGACGCGCTGAAACGCGCACTCGTCATTCAACTCGAACAATCTCCGTTCCTCAACGTCATCTCCGACGAAAAAGTCGCCGGCATCCTCAAGCTGATGAACCGCAACACCAACGAGCGCCTCACCCAGCAAGTCGCTCGCGAAGTTTGCCTTCGCTCGAACAGCAAAGCCTACCTGAGTGGTTCCATCGCCAGCGTCGGCTCCCACTATTTGATCGGACTGAAAGCCGTCAATTGCCAGAACGGCGACGTCATCGCCAGCACCGACGCCGAATCCGAGAATCGCGACTCCGTGTTGAAAGCGCTAAGCCAGGCGGGCAGCGCACTGCGCGAAAAACTCGGCGAGTCCATCAACTCCATTACGAAATTCAACAAGCCGCTGTCTCAGGTCACCACTTCGTCTCTTGAAGCGCTCGAAGCGTTTTCGCAAGGGATTCGCTTTTCCTACTCCTCGGATCAGGACGCTGCGCTTCCCTATTTTCAGCGCGCGGTTCAGCTCGATCCCAATTTTGCGCGCGCGTACGCCGCCGAGGGTAGCTTTTACAACAACCACAACCAAGCTAGCCTCGCGATCTTGAATGATAAGAAGGCCTTCGATCTTCGCAATGGAGTCACCGACCGCGAGCGCTACTACATCGAGGGCATTTACTACGGCACCGTTACGGGTGAACTCGACAAAGCCGCGGCCACCTACAAAGAATGGTCCCAGGCTTATCCCAACGACGACGTCCCCTTCAATAATCTCGGCGTCATGTATACGCAGGTCGGTCGTTTTGAAGAAGCCCTCCCGGCGGTTCAGATCGGAGTCAAGCTGGTTCCGAACAGCGTCAACGGGTACGGAAACTTGGTCCAGTCCTACCTGGTCCTCGATCGCGTGGATGACGCGATGCGAGCCTTCGAGGAGAGCCAGAAGCAAAATCTCGATGGCTCTTATCTTCGCCTGGTTCGATACGTCCTCGCGTTCGTGCAGCAAGACACCGCCGCGATGAACGATTCCACCGCGTGGGCGGCGGGAAAACCTGGAATCGAAGACACCTTTCTTTCCGCCCAGGCGGATACCGAAGCGTTTCACGGCCGCCTGTCCAAAGCTCGTTCTCTCGCGACTCGCGCTGTAGATTCTGCGAAGCGTTCAGGCGCTCCCGAAACGGCCGCGTTTTGGGCGATCTCGCAGGCGATACGCGACGTCGAACTCGGAGACGCTGCCGGCGCCCGCCAATCCATCGCCACCGCGCGCGCTCTCTCGAACGGCCGCGACGTCGAGCTCCTCTCATCGCTCGTCTACGCGCGGCTCGGCGACGCTCCTGCTTCCCAGAAAATCAGCGAACGCATCAATCACGATTCGCCTTTCGACACACTCATCCAGGGATTCTGGCTACCTTCCATCCGCGCTTCGTTGGAGTTGTCGCACGGCAGCGCGCAACGCGCCGTCGAGATCCTGGAGGCGGCTCAGCCTTACGATCTCAGTCAGCCCGCCCAATTTCAACTCAGTACCGCTTACGCGCCGTACCTTCGTGGCTTGGCCTACCTCAAGGCCGGCAATCCGGCGCAAGCCATTCCGCAATTTCAAAAAATTCTCGATCATCGCGGCGCTGTACTGAACTTCATCACCTATCCGCTCGCCCAGCTTGGCATCGCTCGCGCCTACGCCGCCTCCGGCGACACCACAAATGCCCGCGCCGCCTACGCCGCATTTCTAAATCTGTGGAAGGATGCCGACCCCAACCTTCCGCTCCTCCAGCAAGCCAAATCCGAATCCGCCAAACTCCAATAACTCGCAGCAAGAAACTCAACCAACTCGACGGCAGTTGGGTGCCGCACCCTTTTGGTTTTAAGGGGTGCGTCTTTCCCGATCCTCACCTCGACCGTTCCGCCAACGGCTTTGGCATTTCTTCGACTTTCAAACTTTCGACTGTCAACATCTTCTTCATTTGACGCCTCTCCCCTCACCCCATAGAATCTCCGCCAATGCCTGACTCCCCCTCCCTCATTGGCCAAACCGTCTCGCATTACCGCATCGTCGAAAAACTCGGCGGCGGCGGAATGGGCGTCGTCTACAAAGCCGAAGACACTCGTCTCGGCCGCTTCGTCGCCCTCAAGTTCCTCCCCGACGATCTCGCTCACGATCCCCAATCTCTCGATCGCTTTAAGCGCGAAGCCCGCGCAGCCTCCGCGTTAAATCATCCGAATATCTGCACGATCTACGACATCGGCGAAGATAACGGCCGCGCCTTCATCGCCATGGAATTTCTCGACGGCTCGACTCTCAAGCACGTCGTCACCGGCCGCCCGCTTGAACTCGATCGCCTTCTCGAAATCAGCATCGAAATCGCCGACGCGCTCGACGCCGCCCATCGTGCCGGCGTCGTCCACCGCGACATAAAACCCGCCAACATCTTCATCACCAAGCGCGGCTCCGCAAAAATTCTCGACTTCGGCCTCGCCAAAATGTCCGACTCCATCGCCGCCAGCGGTGAAACGCTTGCCGATCCCACAGCCACCCAGGGCCCGCAGGAAAAACATCTCACCAGCCCTGGCACAACTCTCGGCACCGTCGCTTACATGTCCCCCGAGCAGGTCCGCGGCAAAGAAGTCGACCCGCGCAGCGACCTCTTCTCCTTCGGCGTGGTGCTTTACGAAATGTCCACCGGTTCGCTTCCGTTCCGCGGTGATACCAGCGCCCTCATCTTCGAATCCATTCTCAATCGCGCACCCGTCTCTCCCGTTCGCCTCAATCCCGATCTCCCCGCCAAACTCGAAGACATCATCAATCGCGCCCTCGAAAAAGATCGCGACCTCCGCTACCAGAGCGCCGCCGAAATGCGCTCCGAACTCAAGCGCCTCAAGCGCGACACCGACTCCGGTCGCTCCGCCGTTCTTCCCGCACTCGATGACTCCGCCCCGTCCGCCGCAAGCGCTCCCGGCAAGCCATCCAGCGGCCGCCACTCTGCACCATCTGCTTCCGCCGCAGCGCCGCCAGCCGTCACTTCGAATCCATCCGTCGCCTCGGCACCGCACATCAGCGAAGTCGCGCCCGCCAAATCCCCAAGCAGTTCACGCTTTCTCGTTCTGCTCGCAGCCGCCGTCGTCGTCGCCGCCGTTGCCGGCTACTTCTACTTCCACACCGCACACGCCGCCAAACTCACCGACAAAGACACCGTCGTCCTCTCCGATTTCACCAACACTACCGGCGACCCCGTCTTCGACGGCACCCTTCGCCAAGGCCTCTCCTCGCAGCTCGAACAGTCTCCGTTCCTCAATCTCCTATCCGATCAAAAAATCTCGCAGACGCTTGCCCTGATGGCGCAGCCCAAAGACGCACGCCTCACGCGCGAACTCGCCCGCCAGGTCTGCCAGCGCACCGCTAGCGCCGCCACCATCGAAGGCTCCATCTCCAGCCTCGGCTCGCAATACGTCGTTGGCATCGACGCCGTGAATTGCCATACCGGCGATCGCCTCGCTCAAGAGCAAGTCACCGCCGCCAGCAAAGAACAAGTCCTCAAATCCCTCAGCGACGCCTCTTCAAAAATCCGCGAGAAGCTCGGCGAATCTCTCTCCACCCTCCAGAAATACGACACCCCGGGTGAAAGCGTCACCACTGCATCCCTCGAGGCCCTCCAGGCCTACACACTCGCCTACAAAACGATGGTCGTGAATGGAGACTTCGAGGCCGCCATTCCGCTCTTCACCCGCGCCACTCAACTCGATCCCAATTTCGCCATGGCGTACGCACGCCTCGGCACCAACTATTTCAACGTGGGCGAGGATCACAAGGCCACCGAAGCCCTGACGCAAGGCCTACCAGCTTCGCGATCGCACCAGCGAACGCGAAAAGCTCTACATCGACTCGCACTACTCGGATTTCGTCACCGGTAATCTCGAAGCTGCTCGAACCGCCTATGAGACCTGGGCGCGCACTTATCCCAACGACGAAGTTCCTCCCGCGAATCTCGCCGTCCTTTACACGGAGTTCGGCGATACGTCCAAAGCGCTCGCTTCCATTCACGACGCGATGAAAATCGTCGCCGATGGCGTCAACTACGCCAACCTGGTCCACGCCTACGTAAACGTCAATCAGTTCGACGAAGCAAAAGCCAGCATCCAGGAAGCCGAATCAAAACACATCGAAGCGCCGTACATGTACTTCGACGCGTACTACATCGCCTTAGCCGAAAAAGATGCGGCCGCGATGGAGACCGCGATGTCAAAGCTTTCCAAAATTCCGGGGTACGAAGATCAGGGATTCATGCTCCAGGCGAGTACTGCGGCTTTCCACGGCCAAATGAAAGCCTCAGCGGATTACACGCGCCGCGGCGTGGACGCTGCACACCACCTCGATGCCAAAGACCGCGCCGCGTTTACGCAAGCCATATTCGCGCTGCAGCTTCAGTTCGCCGGCGATTCCGCTGCCGCGGCTCGCGACTCTGCGCGACGCACTCGCCATATCCGACGACCGCAACACGCGTGGAATCGCCGCGGTTGTCATCGGTCTCGGTGGCCAGTCCGCCGAATTCGCCCGCTTCGCGCAAGAAACTTCAAAAAAATATCCCGAAGACACAGGCATTCAATCGTACTACCTGCCCGTTGGTCGCGCTGCGTTGGCGATAACCGAAAAGCATCCCGAATCGGCGATTCAAATCCTCGCGCCCGTCGAACAATACGACCTTGGTTCGTTCACCGCCAATATCGCCATGAACAGTGCGTACGTTCGGGGCTTGGCTTACCTCCAGGCCAAACAACCTGCCGAAGCGCAACGCCAATTTCAAAAAATCATCGACCACCTAGGACTGGCGGTCGGCCACAACATCTACTCGCTCTCTTACCTCGGCCTCGCCCGCGCCGCCGTCCTCGCCAACGACACCGCTAAAGCCCGCACCGCCTATCAAGATTTCTTCGCACTCTGGAAAGATGCCGACCCCGACGTCCCCATCCTCCTCCAAGCCAAATCCGAATACGCCAAACTACAATAGCCTCTGTGGCACAGACATTCGTGTCTGTGCGCCCAACACACCGCCAGCAGTGATCCGCGACAAGCTCATGTACGGGCGCAGCACTGCTTTACCTGAGGTTCGAAGGGTGCGCCCCAGGACCGCACGATCTCAGCCTAACCTCGCACTGGTTTTGACTTTCGCTCTTTCGAACGCAAACGCAAACGTCAACCGATCCGCAACTCCTCTCCTTCTTTTAGTCTGGTCCTCCCCCTCCCCTTCATTGACTCCCCGCCCCTATCCCCCTAAAATCCCCTCGCCCATGCCCGATTCGCCTTCTCTGATCGGCCAAACGATCTCGCATTACCGCATCGTCGAAAAACTCGGCGGCGGCGGCATGGGCGTCGTCTACAAAGCCGAAGACACCCGCCTCGGCCGCTTCGTCGCGCTCAAATTTCTCCCCGACGATCTCGCTCGCGATCCGCAAGCCCTCGAACGCTTCCAACGCGAAGCCCGCGCCGCCTCCGCGCTCAACCATCCCAACATCTGCACCATCCACGACATCGGCGAAGACGAACGGCCGCGCCTTCATCGCCATGGAATTTCTCGATGGCGCAACGCTGCAAGCACCTCATCACCGGCCGACCCGCTCGAACTCGAGCGCCTGCTCGAACTCGGCCATCGAAATCGCCGACGCGCTCGACGCCGCGCACACGCCAAGGCATCGTCCACCGCGACATCAAGCCCGCCAATATTTTCGTCACCAAGCGCGGCCACGCCAAAATTCTCGACTTCGGCCTCGCCAAAATTTCTGGCGCCAACGCCGCGCCGTCAGCGAGACACCGTCGCCGATCACCACCGCCACGCAACGCCACGCAGGACAAACATCTCACCAGCCCCGGCAGCACGCTCGGCACCGTCGCCTACATGTCGCCCGAGCAAGTCCGCGGCAAGGATCTCGACGCGCGCACCGATCTCTTTTCCTTCGGCGTCGTGCTCTACGAAATGGCCACCGGCACGCTTCCCTTTCGCGGCGACACCACCGGCGTCATTTTCGAATCCATCCTGCACCGCGCTCCCGTCTCGCCCGTCCGCCTCAATCCCGACACTCCCGCCGCGACTCGAAGACATCATCAATCGCGCGCTCGAAAAAGATCGCGACCTCCGCTACCAGCACGCCTCCGACATGCGCTCCGAACTGAAGCGCCTGAAGCGCGACACCGATTCCGGCCGCTCTGCCGTTCTCCCCGCGCTCGAGCCGCTCGATTCCGCCGCTTCATCCGCAAGAATTTCCAGCGGCCGCCACGGCGCCTCAACCCCTGCGGCACCAGCGCCTGGTTCTTCTTCTCAGCGGCAATCCGTCGCGGACGTCCCAGTTCCCTCAACGTCATCCGCAAGCAGTAGCCTCTTGCCCAAGATCGCTGGCGCCGCCCTGATTGCGCTCCTCGCCGTCGGCGGCTTCCTCTATTACCGCTCCACACACTCTTCCAAACTCACCGAGACCGACACCATCGTCATCGCCGACTTCACCAACACCACCGGCGACGCCGTCTTCGACGACACTCTCAAACAAGCCCTCGCCATCCAGCTCGAACAATCTCCGTTTCTCCGCATCGTCGCCGAAGACCGCATCCAGCAAACCCTCCGTCTGATGAGCCAGCCCGCCGACACTCACCTCACTCCCAAAATCGCCCGCGAAATCTGCCAGCGCACCCAGAGCGCCGCCGTTATCGAAGGCTCCATCGCCAGCCTCGACAACGAATACATCGTCGGCATCAAAGCCGTGAATTGCGCCACCGGCGACGTCATCGCGCAACAGCAAGTCCGCGCCGAAGGAAAAACCAAGGTTCTCCAAGCGCTCGACGGCACCGCCACCGACCTGCGCCAAAAACTCGGCGAATCCCTCAGCACCGTCCAGAAATTCGACACACCCATCGCGCAAGCGACAACCTCTTCTCTCGAAGCTCTCAAGGCGTTCAGCACCGCTCGAAAGATCATGCGTGCCAGCGCTAATTACGCCGCTGCCATCGCGCCGTTGAAAAGGGCCATCGAACTCGATCCCAATTTCGCTATGGCTCATGCTGCGCTCGGCGCTTGCTACAACAACCTGGGAGAAATTGCCGCGGCCGCCGAAGAATCTCGCAAATCCTTCGATCTGCGCGATCGCGTCAGCGATGTAGAGCGCTTCTATATCGAGTCGCACTATTACCACTACGCAACCGGCGACCTCGAAAAATCCGCGCAGGTGTACAACGCCTGGGCTCAGGCTTATCCACGCGACTTCATCCCACCCAACAATCTTGCGGTCATCCATCAGACTCTAGGCGATTGGGATAAGTCCCTCACCGATGCTCGGACTTGCCTTAAAATCGAACCCGGCGATGCTGGGATGTATCAATCGCTTTCCTTTGCCTACATCGTCTTGAATCGCATCGAGGAAGCTAAGGCAACCATTGCCGACGCGTTGGCGAAAAATCTCGACTCTCCCAGTCTGCACACGAGCATGTTCCTGATTGCCTTTTTGGACGGCGACTCTGCGGCAATGGCCAAACAAGTAGATTGGGCTCGCGGTCAGCCCGGAATTGAAGACGGCATGCTATCCAACGACGGCGGAGCGAAAGCCTACTCCGGCCGGCTCGCGAAAGCTCGTGACTTGCTGCAACGTGCGGCTGACTCCGCCGTTGCGCAGGGTGAGAAGGAGGTTGCGGCGAATTATATTGGATCCTCCGCTACTCGCGATGCACTCGCTGGCGATTTGTCCCGCGCTCAGCAGGAGGCAGCCGCGACTCTCGCCCTGTCTAAGGGCCGAGACGCTCAGGCTCAGGCAGCGCTCGCATACGCTTTCGCCAACGACTCCGCTCGGGCACAGGCCCTCGCCGACGATCTCGCGAAACGATTCCCTCAAGACACTCTGGTTCAATCGATCTATCTGCCGATCACCCACTCTCAGATCGCCCTCAACCATAGTGATCCGGCCAAAGCTCTGGAAACGCTCGCACCTTACGAAAAATACGACCTGAGTCAAATATCAAGCCTCACGCAACCTTATGTGCGCGGCACCGTGCGTCTTGCGCAAAAGAAAGGTCCCGAAGCTGCCGCCGACTTCAAGAAAGTCCTGGACAACCGAAACCTGAATCCGAATGATGTCATTGTTCCCCTCTCCCAACTCGGCCTCGCCCGCGCCTACGTCCTCTCGGGCGATACCTCTAAAGCCCGCACCGCCTACCAGGATTTCCTCGCCACCTGGAAAGACGCCGACCCCGACCTCCCCATCCTCAAACAAGCCAAATCCGAATACGCCAAGCTCCAATAGTTCGCCCTGTACCCGCGACCGCTTCCCAGATCGCGGGGTTTAGATGCAACACGTCCAGCCAAATTTGGATTCACCGCGGCCCTCCCTCAAACTCTCCGCGCCTTCCGCGTCTTCCGCGTTTCCACGCCCCACGTTTGATACTCACCACCAACTACTCCATTTCCCGATAGCTTCCATTTCCTAAAATCCCTCAAGAAATCTGTATCCTTAATCTCCCTCTCCCTTTCTAAATCCATAAATTTCCCCATCCGTCACCAAAACTTACAAAAGTATCCCCCGCCTTCCCGCCCACTTACCTCTTCATCGAACACTTAGCAACAAATGACATGCCAATTTGTCCCTCTGGCAGCAGTTCTGCCCTTCCTCTCCTCAGCAACAAGGTTGGGACGGACCCGTCACTTCCCGGGGAATCAGGTCTCTAGTCGGCTCCGTTCCCTTCCCCACAGCAATCCCTTTCCTAAGGAGAGAAGCTCCATGGTGAGATCCACCAGGTTTGCGCTATTTGTGTTGTTGTGTTGTCTGTTCGCTTCGCAGTCACTTCACGCTCAGCGTCTCGACGGCACTCTTCGCGTCACCGTGACCGACAAGTCCGGCGCCACGATCGAAGACGCTCGCGTCATTGTCACCAATCAAGCCACCAATGTCCCGAAAACGGCCACCGCCTCTAGCGCTGGTACGTACGTATTCCCCGACCTCACCGTCGGCATCTATACCGTCACCGTCGAAAAAGACGGCTTCCGCAAAGCCGTCGTCAAAGACATCCAGGTCGAATCGAATCAGGTCGCCGAAGCCAACGCGATGCTAGAAGTCGGCGACGTCTCGGCCACCGTCGAAGTCGAAGCCGGCGCTGAACTCGTCAAGACCGAATCGTCCGAGCTCGGCGCCACCTTCGCCGGTAAAGTCGTCAACGATCTCCCGGTCAACACGCTCGGCGGCGACGTAAAGGAATTCGCAGTCTTCGCTCCCGGCACTACAACGCAGCAAGGCGGCGTTCAGGGCTCCGGTGGTTCTGTCGGCGGCCTTCGCCCGCGCTTCAACGGATTCTCGATCGACGGCGTCGACGACAATCGCCTCGACGTAAACGGTCCCACGCAGCCCGTCATTCAGGAGTCGGTCGCCGAGTTCACCTTGCTCACGAATCAGTTCGGCGCCGAGTACGGCCACTCCGCCGGCGGCCAGTTCAACATCGTCACCAAATCCGGAACCAACGACTGGCACGGCTCCGCGTGGTGGTACAACCGCAACCGCGACCTCGACGCCGCAACCAATCAGGAAAAGACCGCCTTCACCGGAACTGGCGATGTGAAAAACCGCTTCGACTACAACCGCGAAGGCGGCAGCATCGGCGGCCCCATCAAGCGCAATCGCCTCTTCATCTACGGCGCGTATGAATTCCAGGGCGAGGGCCTCGCCTCTCAGGGCGCAACGGTCACGATGCCCACCGCCTCCGGCATGCAGCAACTTCAGGCTCTCAACCCGGACACCGCCGTGCTCGCTATCCTCAAGGAATTCCCATCGGCTCCGACGAAAAGCGGCACAACTCTCGTCGACGGTACTCCCATCGACATCGGCCAGTACGCGGGTGTCGCGCCAAACTTCTCCAACCAGCATGACTTCACCATCAACGCCGACCTCAATCTCGGCTCGCATCAGATTCGCAGCCGCGTCCTTTACGATCGGAATCGCGAGCCTTTCGTGAACCCGATTCAGCCCCAAGCACAGTTCACTGGGACGCAGCAGACCGACGCGCGTAAAGTCATCCTTACCGATTCGTGGAGCGTCAACAGCCACTTCATCAACGATCTCCGCCTTTCCTACTCGCGCCTCAACGGACCGCTCAGCGTCCCCCCGAGCGCCTTCTCAAACTTTCCGAACGTCGAGATTGATGAGTTCGGCAGCAACGTCGGTCCGAACAGCCTCGCGCCACAAGCCTACGCTCAGAACATTTATCAACTCGTGGACAACCTTAGCTACATCCGCGGCAAACACACCTTCAAATTCGGCGTGGAAGGTCGCAACTACATTGCCCCAACCGACGTTTTGCCGCGCGCCCGCGGTGAGTGGGATTACGCGACCTTGAACTCCTTCATTAACGACATGGTGCCGGATGGCGGCAACGGTGCGCTTCGTGGTGCGGGAAATGGCTTCGTCGCCGACAACTACAGTGGCGTCTACGCGTTCGCTCAGGACGACTGGAAGATCACGTCGCGACTCACGCTGAATCTTGGACTCCGCTATGAATACACCACCGTTCCGCGCGACGAGGGCCTTCAGGCCCTGAACGCAATCTCCGACGATCCAGCTCTTGGCCTCGTCTTCCGCAAGCCCAAGCCCGACACGAACAACATTGGGCCACATGTTGGCTTCGCGTGGGATCCCACCGGTCACGGTCGTTGGGCTGTTCGTGGCGGCGCTCAAGTCTCTTACGACGTCATTCCCAACAACTTCCCCACCAACTCTCTGCCACCTCAATTGCAGACCGAACAGAATCCAGCCATAACGTGCTCCCTCGCGGGCGCTCCGGCATGGTGCGGCACCGGTACCGGCTTCCTCGCCGGTGGTGGACTGCTTCAGGTCAATGTGCCGCCGACCACTCAGGCCGACGCACGCGCCGCAACCAGCAGCCTCATTCCCGACATCGTCGATCCCAAAATCTTCACCTGGTCACTCGGCGTTCAGCACCAGATCCTGCGCGACTCCAGCTTTGAAATCCGATACGTCGGCACGCGCAGCCTCGACTTGCCGGTGCAAACACGCCTCAACCAGGCTTCCGCCTTCAACCCACAGACTCCCGGCGTCGCCCCTCTCGCCCCGTTGCCCACTTACATCAACGCGAGTGATATTCCCGTTAGCGTCCCCACTCCTGTGGACACGGTGGCAAACTTCGACGCCTTCTGCCCGCCTGCAGCCGTGCAGCCTGTTGCGCCGTGCCGCAATTTGTCCTCGGCTGGTTTCTTCGGCAGCATGACTTCGTTCCCGCCGATCGGTACCGGCATCTACCACGCCGTCTCCGGCGACTTCATCCATCGTTTCACGAAGGGTTTGTATTTCCGCGCGAACTACACCTTCTCCAAGAATATCGACAACGCCACCAACGAACTCTTCAGCAGCTATGTGAATCCGCGCCGCGCGCAGGACGGCTTCGACTACGCCAATGAACGTGGCCGTTCCGCGCTCGACCTGCCAAGTAAGTTCGCGATCACTTGGGTCTATGATTTGCCGGCCGTCCACAACGATCACGCTTTCGTTCGCGCGGTCGCCAATGGATGGGAGTGGAGCGGCACCTATCTCGCGCAATCGGGCCAACCAGTCACGCCACTCTCGGGCACCGATGCCAACGCCAACGGCGACGTCGCCGGCGACCGCACCATCCTCAATCCTGCGGGCGTCGGACTCACCGGGTCGATCGTCAACCCGGTCTGCAACGACGGCGCAGGCGGCGCGACGCGCATCGCGACGGCCACTTCCGCGACTTGCGCCGACGGCAACATCGTCGGGTACGTCGCCGCGAATCCGACCGCTCGCTTTATCCAGGCTGGCGTCGGCACCATGGCAAACGTGGGACGCGATACCGTCAGCACGCCCGGTCTCAACATCTGGAACATGTCGGTCTTCAAGACCAACAAGTTGACCGAGCGCGCCTCGATCCAGTTCCGCTTCCAGACCTACGATACCTTCAACCATCGCAACCCGAGCGTCGGCCTTGCTACCAACAACGGCGCATTGGACCAGGCCAACAACGCCAACCCGTTCAACGCCGGTTACATCTTCGTGACGTCGCCGACCTTCCTCAACAAATTCGCCTTCGATGGCGGCTCCCGTACCATGGAGCTAGGCCTCCGTCTAACCTTCTAGCTGCGAACAGGTACACGCCGCGACCCGCGGCGTGTACCTGCACCGCCACGAGAGATCGCCGCTCCGCGGCAATCTCTCGCTCAATCTCAGCGCAACACACGAAGGGCGCAGCATCCGCTGCGCCCTTCGCTTTTCCGTCAAGCATGTTCGTGTAGGCGCCACAGAAACGCCACACACTTCGTCATTCTCTGGATCTCTCGTTCCGTCCGCCCAGCCCTAAACTGTCATTCCGAGCGAAGCAAGCCGACGCCTTTTCTTCGCGTTCGCTTCCCGCGAACGCGTCGGCTTGCGCAGAGAGGAATCTCTCTTCGATGTCCGAGGCGTAGGGTGTTTTTTCTCTTCCTTTCGCAACAACTCAATGTTTCACACCCACACTCTCCTCCACCCACCTCAAATACTCCTTCGATCCCCCCGCAACCTCGATCACCACAAACTCCGGCACATCGTAGCCATGCAATCTCTTCACTTCTTTCTCCAACGCACCAACCCGCGCGACCGTCGTCTTCATCACCAACAAAAACTCCTTCGCCGTCTCCACCTTCCCCTTCCACCAATAAACCGACTCCACCTTCGCCGTCCCAATATTCACACAAGCCGCCAACCTCTTCCCCACTACACCGCGCGCAATCCTCCGCCCCTCCTTTATCGACCCACAAGTCACCAGCACCACTCTCTTCCCCGAACCACGAACCATCTCTCACCTCCACCGGCTACAGCGTCGCCCCAACTATTTTTTCCTACCGTCTCCGCGCTAGAATACCTCGCCATGACACCATCTCCTTCCACCTCACCCGCCTCTCCAATCAAATTCGGCACTTCCGGCTGGCGCGGCCTCATCGCCGACGATTTTACGTTTGCCAACGTCCGCCTCGCCGTCACCGCCATCGCCGGCCACGTCAACGACGCCAAGAAAAACTCCACCATCCTCGTCGGCTACGACCCGCGCTTCTACTCCGAAGAATTCTCCCAACTCGCCGTAGACATCCTCCAGCAACACAAAATCAAAACCCTCCTCTGCGAAACGTTCACACCGACTCCCGCTATCGCCTACGAAATCACGCGCTCCAAACTCGACGGCGCCATCAACTTCACCGCCAGCCACAATCCTGCCCAATATCACGGCCTCAAATTCTCGGGCCCCGACGCAGGCCCCGCACTCCCTGAAGTCACCAAAGACATCGAAGCCCGCGCCGCCAAACTCGCCGCCCAAGGCCCAATCGCCAAGCCGCCGCGCCACGAAAACACGAAATCCGAGATGGTCAATCTGCGCGACAACTACCTCAAGCGCCTCGGCGAACTCGTCAAATTCGACGTCCTCAAAAAAGGTAAAGCCAAATTCGTCGTCGACGCCCTCCACGGCTGCGGTGCCGGCTATCTCAACAAAGTCCTCGCCGATCATGGCGTCGAGATCACCGCGATGCGCACCAATCGCGACACGCTCTTCGACGGCACCGGCCCCGACGTCTCCGAAGAAAATCTCGCTCCCCTTCGCGACGCCGTGAAAAAATCCAAATCAGCCGCTGGCCTCGCCACCGACGGCGACGCCGACCGCTTCGGCATCATCGATCGTGACGGCACCTGGGTCTCGCCCAATCACATCCTCGCACTCGTCTACGATTACCTCGTCGAATCGCGCGGCTGGAAAATGCCCGCAGCCCGCAGCGTCGCCACATCGCAAATGATCGACGCCGCCGCAAAATCCCACGGTCAGACCACCTATCAAACTCCCGTCGGCTTCAAGTACATCGGTCAGCTCATCCGCGAAGACAAAATCGCCATGGGCGGCGAAGAAAGCGCCGGGCTCACCATCCGCGGCCACGTTCCTGAAAAGGACGGCATCCTCGCTTGCCTGCTCGTCGCCGAAATGCTCGCCGCGCGAGGTGGTTCCATCGAAGAGCAAGTCTCCGCTCTCTTCAAAAAACTAGGTCGCGAATTCTGGCCCGTCCGCGAAAATCTCCACCTCAGCGACGAACAGAAAGCAAACGCAATCAAGAAAGTCGCCGTGGATTCTTCGACACTTCTTGGCCGAAAAGTTGTTTCCGTCGATCGCACCGATGGCGCAAAATTCGTCTTCGACGATGGAAGCTGGATGCTGCTTCGCTTGTCGGGCACCGAGCCGCTCTTGCGGCTCTACATCGAAGCCGACAGCGCAAAAGCATCCGCAAAACTAACCGAAGAGGCGACGAAGTGGGTTCTGGCACCGTGAACGAGTCCGTAGAAACTCAGATCAGCGATTTCCTCAAGCAACACGGCCGTACCGTCCTCGGCCTCTTCGTCCTCGCCCTCATCGTTCACGACATTTTCGGCACCCACGGCTTCATCGCCATGCGCCACACCCAACTCGAAATCCGGCGCGTCCGCAAAGACATCGACCGCCTCAACTCCGAAAACATCCAGCTCAGCGGCCAGGTCAAAGCCCTGAAAACCGATCCCCACGAAATCGAACAGCATCGCCCGCGAAGAGCTGCAACGCGCCAAACAAGGCGAAGTCATCATCCGCGTCCCCCAACTCCCGCCCCCGACCGACACCCCCGCCGCCAAACCCTAGTTCGCAGCGTCCTGCCTCACTGCCGCCGCCGAAGCGCGAGCATGTACGGGCGCAGCGCTGCTGCGCCCCATCTCGGCAAGATATCAACCGCACCTCAATCCGGTCTTGACTTTGTAGGGGCGCAGCACGCCGCGCCCCTTGTCCGCAGGATCGTTCCATCATCGACGACCTAATATGGACTGCGGCGCTCCGGCGCCGCTTTTGAGATCCCGCCAGTACCACCCAACCTGTCATCCTGAGCGGAGCGAAGGATCTCAGACATAAGCCTGTGTAACAAACGTGCCGCGGTTCGCCACCGTCGGGCATGTCACCATGCCCTCATTTTCATTCCACCATTCGAATGCCCTTTTCTGCATTCAAACTCTTGATCTCTCCATTCGAATCACCATTCCGTAAATAGTAATTGACACGCCATCTTTTCCATGCTATCCTTGCACGTGTCAGTCGCCCTCCGTTCGAACAAAACTCCCCGCACTCTCAGTCGCTCCAGACTCCAACATTTTCGATTTACGCCCTCCCGCAACCCCAACAAAATCAACAACCTCCACACTCCCAAAAACCATACTTCCGCAAGTCAAACAAACAGCATGGCTTGCGCACTCTTTCAAAAACATAGGGGGGTATACCCTCCCTGCTCTCTTTCAGAATTTTTTCTCAGGATCGAGCGCGATTTTCAGCGCTTCACAGCGTCCGAAACAGGAAATGCCACAGCGCGTCCACCAGCGTATGCACAATCGCCGACGCGAACATCGACTCCGTCTTCCGCCACGTCCACCCGTAAAACATCCCGGCGATTGACGCCAGAATCACGTACCGCCAATTCGGAAAACCCATGTTCGTAATGTGCGAGAATCCAAACAAAATCGAAGCCAGCACCCAGCCGGCGGTTTCGTTCTTCATCGTCCGCTGCAACATGTTTTGCAGCAATCCGCGAAACAGAAACTCCTCAGGCCAAGCCGTGAAACAAAGAATCGCGAGCGCGAGGAACGGCAGCGTCTTCCACTCGCCCCACCGCGGACCGAACGCCACGAAATGCATCGCCGTCCCGAGCGGAATGGCAATCGCCGCAAACGCCAGGAAGCTTCCGAAAATGTACAGCGGCCATCGAGGTCCCCAACCGATGTTGTATCCGGTTCCCGAAAATTGCCGCACCAGCAGAAACGCCGCGATCGCGACGGTGACGCAGAGCACTACCGTAAACACATATGCCAGCCGACCACCGGGAAATGGCCAGAGCCAATGCGACGGCGAAAATTTCACCGCAGTCCAAACCCCGGCGATGGTGACGTAATCCTGCCAGGCGCCGGGTGCCGCGCGCCGCGCGGTTGCAGCCAAAGCGAGCGGCACAAAAATCAGCGCGAAAATCGCCGCAACTCGCGCCAGCGCGAATGAATTCGTCCCAACGGCATAGATCAGGTAAGCAAGATACGCAGCGCCGCCAAGAAGATAGCCGGCGGCAGATTGGAGTCGCCTCTGAACGAACTCAACAACGCCGCGCGCCGCAAATGAAACATTCGCGGCAAAATAAACGGAGAACCCAACGAGGGTCGCCGCGAAAGTTCGCCCGCCATAACCAAGCGAAGCAGCGTAAAGTACGCCCGCGAGCGTTAGCGTCGTCCAGATCGTGAACGCGGCAACCGGCCCGATTTGATGTTTCGGTGGCAAGAGCGGATTGTATCGCAGCACACGCAGCGGTTTTCGCGTCGAGCACAATCCGCACAAGACATGAGCACGACGGTCGCTGTTCGCTTGAAAATGAATGACGGAGAAAGCGCGCGAAGATCGCGGCTCTCAGATCCATGACGGAGAACGCGCACAGATTCTCCGTGCGCTAACGATTGAAACGATTCGGCTACATCGACTGGATGCGCGGCTTGGCCTGCGTCGTCATGTTTCAGACGCATTGCTACAACTCGTGGCTCAGCCCCGAGGCGAAGCGCTCCGCTCTCTACGCGTGGTCGCAACTCGGCGGCACCTTGCCGGCTCCGCTGTTCATTTTTCTCGCGGGAATTTCGTTCGCGCTCGTCACGGAAAAATTGCGCGATCGCGGTACCGATCGTCTCGCGATCGCAACACAAACGATCCTGCGCGGCGCCGAAGTCTTCGGCCTGGGAATTCTTTTCCGCATTCAGGAGTACATCCTCGGCTTCGGCGTCTCCCCGTGGACCGATCTGTTTCGCGTCGACATCCTCAACATGCTCGGCATCTCGATGATCGTGATGGGTATTTTGTGCTGGCTGACCGGCGCGATAGCGGGTAAAAACAATTCGCCGCAGAGCACACAGAGTTCGCAGAACCGAGTCAACGGTTTGTCGCGGATGCGCGCTTGGAGTATCGCCGCAGCGCTCGCGGCGGCGACAGCGGTGGCGCTCGCGACACCTCTGATCTGGAATCGCCGCTTCGACATGCTTCCTTGGGAGATTTCGACCTACTTCAACGGCGTTCACTCCTTCAAATCCCCGCAGCCGTGGCTATTCCCGATGTTTCCGTGGATCGCATTCGCATTTGCCGGTCTCGGCGTAGGATTTTTTCTTTTTTCCGATTTCGCAAAGCAGCGCCAAGACGCTGCGTTCTTCGCGTTGGGTGGAGCCGGAGTCGCCGCTTGTTTGCTCTCGATCGCTTTCGATCTTAGCCCTGTGCGTCTTTACGACCCATCGATCTACGATTATTGGCACACCAGTCCCAATTTTCTTCTGATGCGCTGCGGCATTCTGCTCATCATTTTGTTTCTGTGCTTTGCCTGGTGCCGCTGGGGATTCGCCGAGCGCGGTTTCAGCCCTATCATTCAACTCGGCCAGACTTCCCTGCTCGTCTATTGGGTCCACATCGAATTTGTCTACGGGCGCCTCTCGTTCTTGCCCAAAGGGAAGTGCGGAATCGCCCTGGCCACACTCGGCCTGGCCATTATTTTCGTAGCGATGCTCGGTCTCTCCATCTGGAGAACGCGATGGAAGAAAAAGCCAGTTCGCCAAACCGCAACAGCTGTGGCCTGAGGAGAACACTGTACGAAGAACAGTGCGTCTGATATTGGAGGGAACTTAATCAAGCGGTTGCGCGTAGCTAAAGAAGAGTGGGGGCGGTTCATGGAAACGTTCAAGCAAGACCTGTGGTTCGCGTTGCGCATGATGCGCAAAAACTTTGGCTTCACACTGGCGGCAGTGCTCTGCCTGATGCTCGGTATCGGAGCTACCACTGGGATCTTCACGGTGGTCAACGCGGTTTTGCTGCGGCCACTTCCCTACTCGCACCCGGAGCAGCTCGTTCGCGTTTACACGGAGTTCCCGACGTTTCCAAATGGCGGATTGCCGCGATTCTGGACTTCTGCGCCAGAATTTTTCGATCTACGCAAGGACACGAACTCCTGGGCCACACTCGACGCTTGGGGCGTACAAGGCACCAACCTGGGCGGCAAGACACAACCTGTGCGCGTCACGACGGCGGCTGTCAGCGGAACACTGCTGGAGACGCTCGGCGTCTCGCCGATTATGGGACGGCTCATCACTCCGGCTGACGACGCACCCGGAGCAAACATCGTTGCGGACATTTCCTACGGCACATGGAAGTCGGTGTTTGGAGGCGACGCCGGCATCATCGGCCACGAAACGCTGCTCGACGGAAAAAAGGCCACGATTATCGGCGTGATGCCCCCGAGTTTTCAGTTTCCTCCGGGCGAAAGCGATCCGGCGCGCGTCTGGACACCTCTACAACTTGATCCCGCGAACCCAGGATCGCGCGGCTCGCACAACTACTACTTGCTAGGGCGTTTAAAACCGAACATCACGCCGGCGCAGGCACAGGCTGAGCTTGCCTCACTGGTGCAATCGTATGGCGAGCACAGGGCGCCAAATAGTCACGCCTTCAATCCGAAGGATCACACCCTTGTGAGCTATCCGCTCCAGTCCGAGGTTGTTTCGAGTGTCCGGCCGGCTCTCTTGATGCTGCTAGGCGCGGTTGCATTTGTGTTGCTGATCGCCAGCGTGAACGTGGCGAATCTTTTGCTCGCGCGCGCGGAAGCACGACGCCGAGAAATTGCGATTCGCGGCGCGATGGGCGCGAGCCTCGGCCGGTTGGCTCGGCAATTCGTGACCGAAGGAATTTTGCTGGCGCTCTTCGGGGCTGCGCTGGGATTGGCGCTTTCGTATGCGGGCATCCGAATGGTGCAACTGACCAATGCGGGAGGAATTCCGCGCGCCGACGAAATCGTAATGGATTGGCGCGTGTTGATGTTCACCCTGGTCACGAGCGTCGTCACTGGCGCGGTGTTCGGATTGGCGCCGCTCGTGCCGCTGCTGTTCAGCGGAATTTCCGGCTCGCTGAAGGACGCGGCGGGCAGCACGACGGCCGCCGGCGGAGCGCAATTGTTCCGCCGCGTGCTCGTTGTCGGCGAACTGGCGATGGCGCTGGTGTTGTTGATCGGCTGCGGTTTGATGTTGCGCGCTTTCTGGAAATTGCAGGAAGTACACACCGGGATGTCGCCCGAAAACGTGATCACGATGCGCGTGTCGCTGCCGAGCGGCACGTATTCAGATAACGCGAAGATCTCGGCGTTCTGGAACCGGTTGGACGAACGCATCACACACATGCCCGGAGTTCAATCGGCGGCAATCGTATACGGCCTTCCGCCGTTGCGTCCGCCCAACATGAACGACACCGGTATCGAAGGATTTGTGCCCCGCGAAGGCGGCCCGATCGAAAACGTCGATTTCTATCAGGTGGTGAGCAAAGATTATTTCGCAACCATGGGAATTCGCTTGATGGATGGCCGCTTTTTCGACGATCGCGACACCTCGAGCGCGCCCGGTGTCGTTATCGTGAATCGCACGATGGCGAATACCTTTTGGCCTGGACAAAGTGCGATCGGTCACCGGCTAAAGCCGGGGATGGGGCCCGATGGCCCGTGGTTTACGGTGGTCGGCGTCGTGGATGACGTCAAAAACGCCGGACTGGATCGTCCGGCAGGAACAGAGTTGTACGTACCGTATAAGCAGGGACAAACCTACGGCAACTCCGATATGTACGTCGTGATGAAATCGCAGTCAGGGAATCCAGGCAACTTGGCGGTCCAAGTGCGCGAACAACTGAACGAACTCGATCCGGCGCTGCCGTTGGCGGATGTGCGGTTGATGGATGATGTGCTGGAACGCGCGCAATCGCGACCGCGATTCCTGACGCTGTTGCTGTCTCTTTTTTCGATCACCGCGCTGGCAATCGCCACGGTCGGAATCTATGGTGTCGTGTCGTACTCCGTCGCGCGCCGCACTAAGGAATTCGGACTGCGCATGGTGCTCGGGGCACAAACCGGCGACGTACTCAGCATGGTGATGAAACAAGGCGCCGGCATGGTCGTAATCGGCTTGATCGCCGGTCTGGTCACCGCGTTCTTGCTGACGCGCCTGATGGCGAGTTTGCTCTTCGGCGTAGCCCCAACCGACGCACTCACCTTCGCCAGTGTAACCGTCGTGCTCGCGCTGGTAGCGTTGGCCGCCTGCTACATCCCCGCCCGCCGCGCCACCGAGGTCGACCCGATGCAGACGCTGCGCTACGAATGACTGGAGGCTCGAGCCTACTGAACGTCTGAAGCCGTGGATTTGGCGCGGAAGCCCCAGAGGAGGAGGAGCGTGCAGGCGACGATCGCGAGGCCGACGCTCATGAAGCCGGCGGTGATTAGTTTTTCTTGCCACGGCAGCGCGGTGCGGCCGGCTGCGGTGATTGGAGAGAGGGCGCCAGTTCCAAAGATTGCCGCGAGCACCACGAAAAACCAGTTCATATAAGCGCCGTAGAGCGCGAGCCAGAATGCGGCGGACTTTGGTGCTGGCGCGAGGCGGAGTTCGTTCCATGCGGCGCCGAGGGCGAGAAGAAACATTCCGTTCATGACGCCTTCGAGATGCGCGGCCAAGCCCATGCGCACGTTGGCGAAATGAGTTTCGGCGAATCCGGTGAAAAGGCCGAGCAGGAACAAGAACATGCCGTGCCACATGAGGCGGCGATTTGCGTTTTGCATGGCGCGGATGGTCTCACTGGCGAACGCGAGAGTCAACGAAGAGGGCGGTCCGTCGTTGATGGGATTCGGTGTTGAGTGGCAAAGTCAACCCGCACCCTTTAAAACCGAAGGGTGCGGCACCCAGACGAGCGATTAACGGCGGGTAGCGGACGATAGTGCGTGCGGCTAGCGGACGACGCCGGAGAGGGGGCTGCTGGCGGCGGCGTAGAGGCGCTTGGGCATGCGGCCGGCGAGATAGGCTTTGCGGCCGGCGCTGACGGCTTCGCGCATGGATTCGGCCATGAGTTCGGCGTCCTGGGCTTCGGCGATGGCGGTGTTCATGAGGAGGCCGTCGGCGCCGAGTTCCATGGCTTGGGCGGCATCGGATGCGGTGCCGACACCGGCATCGACGATCATCGGGACTTCGGTGATGCGTTCGCGGAGGATGCGGAGATTCGCAGGATTTTGAATGCCGAGGCCGGAGCCGATGGGAGCGGCGAGAGGCATCACGGCAGCGGCGCCGGCATCGATGAGTTTGCGCGCAGCGATCAAGTCATCGTTCGTGTATGGCAGAACGACGAAGCCCTCTTTCACGAGGACGCGAGTGGCCTCGATGAGGCCTTCGGTGTCTGGGAAAAGCGTTTGCTGGTCGCCGATGACTTCGAGTTTGACCCAATTGGAGAGGCCGACTTCCCTGCCGAGTCGCGCGGTGCGAATGGCTTCGTCGGCGGTGTAACAAGCGGCGGTGTTGGGCAGGATGAAAATTTTTTCGCGGTCGATGAAGTCGAGCAGAGATTCTTTCGTGCGATCGGTGAGATTCACGCGGCGCACGGCGACGGTGACCATGTCTGCGCCGGAGGCTTTGTGAGCACGCGCCATTTCCTGGAAACTGCGATATTTTCCGGTGCCAACGATGAGGCGAGAGTTGAAAGCGCGGCCCGCGATGACGAGTTCGTCTGCCATTTAGTATCCCCGATAGAAAGTTTAAACCCGCTGCGGGCGCAGGACAAATTTTGGTGATGCGGGCGGAAGTGCCGTGACAGTGATCGGAATCGGGATGCGGAATTCTTCGTCGTCGTTACGGTGTCGGCAAGGTTTCATCTAAACCCGCACCCTCTCGAAGCTGACGATGCGGAACCCAAAATGCCGCGGAAGTGTTGGCGACTTGATTTATTGAAAGAACGACAAGTGGGTAATAGCACTGCTATTCCTATCAGAACGGAACAATTTGGAGAGATTCGGGCATCGGTACTGGACTAGATAGCATCGCTTCGTACAGAGTATGGATGTCTCGAACTTGTGCCCATGTTCGGAACTGTGCCCGGCCCGATTGGACGCGAAAGAAGAATTGCGGTAGTTGTATAGAGTGCCCTGCGGGGTGTCACTGGTGACACTTTGCCTGCCTGGGTGCAGTTGTGTTTCAAAAATGAAAGAGAACGAAGAATGCATTCGAGTGTTTTGAATGGAGTCATGTTCGCCGAACGTACCAACTGGAATCTTGCGCCCAATCGATTGAGCGAAGCGCTGGCGGCGCATCTTGCGGCGGGCAAGCGACTCTACGATTTGAGCGCGTCGAATCCGACGGAAGTCGGATTTTCGGTGAACGCGGACGCGCTGCTGAACGCGCTGCAAAATCCAGCCACGCTGACATATGTGCCCGATCCGAAAGGAATCGTGCGCGCGCGGCAGGCGGTGGCGGAATACTACGCGGATCGCGGCGAGCAGGTTTCTGCGGAAGATGTGATTTTGACGGCGAGCACGAGCGAGGCGTACTCGTTTGTGTTTCGAGCGCTATGCAATCCGGGCGATGAGTTGCTGGTACCGGCGCCGAGCTATCCCCTCTTTGGATTTCTTGCGGACATTCACGATGTGCGCCTGGTGCACTATCCGCTGATTTACGATCACGGGTGGCAGATCGATTTTCACGCGATGGAAGGCGCGATTACGCCGCGAACACGCGGAATCATCGTTGTGAACCCGAACAATCCGACCGGGCACTATGTGAAGCCGGAAGAATTGACGATGCTGAACGAAATTTGCGCCGCGCGCGACCTGGCGTTGATTGCGGACGAAGTGTTTCTGGATTTTGCGCACGAAACGAACGGAGCGCGACGCGATCCTTTGAAGGCTCCGCGGCCCAAGAATGGGAACGAAAAGAAACCGGGTTCGCTCTGCGCGAATGCAGGCGCGCTGACGTTCACGATGAGCGGGTTATCGAAAATTTCAGGATTGCCGCAGATGAAGGCGGCGTGGCTGGTGACCAGTGGACCGGAACCGCTGAAGAAACAGGCACTGGAACGGATCGAAGTGATTGCGGACACGTATTTGTCGATGAATGCGCCGATCCAACTGGCGCTGCCGACATTTTTGGATCAGAGGCACGGATTTCAGAAGCAAGTGCTGACGCGAGTGAAGAGAAATCTAGGCGAGCTCGATCGGCAATTGATGGTGCGGAAGTCTTGCACGCGGCTGGAAGTCGAGGGCGGGTGGTATGCGATCGTGCGCGTGCCGGCGACGCGGACCGACGATGAGCTGGCTGTGGACTTGCTGACGAAGAAAGGGATTTACGTTCATCCGGGGCACTTTTACGATTTCGCGAAGGATGGGCATTTGATTGTGAGCCTGATCATGCCGGAGCGGGAGTTTGCGGAGGGGTGCAGGCAGTTGTTGTCGATGTTCTAGAAAAGACGAAGTAAAGAAGTAGCGAAGTAATGAAGTAAAGATTTCGGATGGATGCGGGGACGGCTTCGGCCGTCCTTTTTTTTGGCCGTGCGATGTGATTAAGGGTCACCTAGTGATCCGCGATTGCGCTGTTCCTTTCCGTAAGTAACTAATCCGAGCCAGAACCGGAGGATCTGCCGAGGTGAGAAATTCCATGCGATACGATTAATTTTGATCGACACAAACGTATCGGCCATAAGTTTTTCGCGGCATCGCATATGTCTACACTCACTGCTCCGCTTCCAAACGCTGAAACAACTGAGTCCCCTAAGGTGACTCAAGCGAAAAGCGACGGGTCGCCGTTGCGCAGCGGTGGGTCGGGTTTGTTTGGCTTCGGTACGCTTGTCGGGGCGTTTCTGCTGTTTCAGCTTGAATTGATTGTGGCGAAGAGCATTTTGCCCTGGTTTGGCGGGAGTCCGGCGGTTTGGACGACCTGCATGTTGTTTTTCCAACTGACGTTGTTGTGCGGGTACGCGTTTGCGCATTGGAGCGCTAAGCGGTTGGGCTCTCGGGCACAGGGGACGCTGCAACTTGGCGTGATTGGGTTAGCGATTGCGTCGTTTGCGGTGGCTGTTGTGGCGTGGGGATCTCCACTGACACCGGGCGTTATTTTGCGGGATGCATTTCGCGAGCATCCGATCGCGCATATTTTTTTGGTGCTTTCGGTATGCGTGGGATTGCCATTTTTTCTGCTGTCAACGACGGGCCCGCTTTTGCAGCACTGGTTTCGGGCTGAGGGACAGGGAGAATCGGTTTATCGGTTGTATGCGTTGTCGAATCTTGGGTCGCTGTTCGGACTGATCAGCTATCCGTTTTTGCTCGAGTGGTCTTTAACGCTGCATCACCAAGCCTGGCTGTGGAATGCGTTGTTTCTGCTTTATGTTCCGGTTTACGCAGTGCTGTGCCGGCGGACTGGACGAAGAGAATTCGCCGATGAAAACCGCGCGAGTCGAGGCACGACGGCGAACGCGTCGTCGAGACTGTTGTGGGTCGCGCTGGCGGCGTGCGGCTCGGCGATGTTGCTGGCGACGACGAATTTGCTGTGCGAAGACGTCGTGGTGACGCCGACACTGTGGGTGCTGCCGCTGTGCCTGTATCTGCTTTCGTTCATCTTGTGTTTTGAGCACCCGCGGTGGTACCGGCGAGAGATTTTTTATGTACTGTACGCGGCGTCGATTGGCGTGGCGTTGTGGATCTTCAACAAAGGCATCGCGGTTGACCTGATTCATCGAACAGATGCGTATCTGTTGATTTTGTTTGTGATTTGCATGGTGTGCCATGGAGAGCTTGCGCGAAGCAAGCCGGCGGCGTCGGAACTGACGTCGTTTTATCTGATGGTGAGTTTGGGTGGAGTCTTGGGCGGAGTGCTGGTGACGATTGTCGCTCCGCGGATTTTCAGCGGGTATTGGGAATATCACATTGCGCTGATTCTTTGCGGCGTCCTGGCGCTCTGGGCATTGCTTGCGGATAAGAGTGCGCCGCTTGCGCCGCGCGCGGCGCTGAAAGCGATCGTGATTGCGGGGGCGCTGGTTGTTGCGGCAGGGGCGGTATTCCAATCCGCCCGGGCGCAGACGACTGGGCGACTACGACTGCGGAATTTTTTTGGCGTGAAGCAAGTTTTTGAAAAAGATGGGATGCGATATTTACGGAACGGCGGAGTGGATCACGGCGGGCAGTATGTGGACCCGGCGAGACGGCGCGAGGGGACTTTCTATTACACGAAGCACACTCCGGTCGGTACGTTGCTGACGAATTACCCGCAGCCGGAAGGGCGCGGACGAAGAATTGGAATTTTGGGGTTGGGGACGGGAGTGTTGGCGGTGTATGGCGAGCCGGGGGATACGATGCGGTTTTGGGAGATCGATCCGCAAGTGATCGAGTTGGCGAATGGGGCGGACGCGAAGTTTTCTTACTTGCAGGATACAAAAGCGAACGTCGAAGTGATTGAAGGCGACGGCAGGCTAGGGTTGGAGCAAGATGCGGGGCCGGGGTATGACGTGGTGGTGGTGGACGTTTTCGCGGGGGATGCGATTCCGATTCATATTGTGACGCGAGAGGCGTTTGAACTTTGCTTGCGGCGGTTGAATAAGCCGAACGGCGTGCTGGCGTTTCATATCAGCAATCGCGTGCTGGATTTGACGTCGGTGATGCTGGGATTCAGCCGGACAGAGAACGTGCCGGTGAGGTTTTATATGAATTACAACTCGGAGTATGCGGTGTTTTCGCGGAATCCGGCGATGTTGGATTTGGCGGGTCCGGATCAGCATGCGTATCCGTGGGAGCAGGTGCCGAGCGTGATTTGGACGGATGATTTTAGTAGTCCGATACAGGTGATGAGGCATTAGAGATAATTTTGGCGGACGGGATTTTTTTGAGGGCGGCACCGGCCGCCCTTTTGCTTTTGGAGCGGGGAGCAGGAAAACATTCGGTGGTGAATTGGGTGGTGATTGGAATTGGGTGGGTTGTGTTGAATCTAAATCCCGCGATCTGGGGAGCGATCGCGGGTACAGGGTGGCATCGAGCGGACTGTGATCGACGCTGTGAGTTGGGCGAAGTGTGGTCTAAACCCGCACCCTCTGAAGGCTGAGGGTGCGGCACCCAAATTCGATCAAGGCCAGGTGACCGAGGCGAGATCAGGCGATGGTGGGGCGGGGGTCGGAGACGTCGGCGTAGAGGGATTCGATCAGGGCAGCGAATTTTTGTTCGACGACGCGGCGTTTGAGTTTCATGGTGAAGGTGAGGCCGCCATTGTCGAAGGTGAAGTCGTCGGGGAGAAGAGCGAAACGCTTGATGGTCTCCCACTGGGCGAGATGCGTTGTGAGGCGGGCGACTTCGTCTTCGACGAGCTTTTTAACGAACGGGTGCGTGACCATTTCCTGATTCGAAGCGAAAGTGATTCCCTGCTCGGCGGCTTTGGCTTCGACGGTGATGGGATTGGGAATCAGTAGCGCGACAACGAATTTACGCTGATCGCCGACAACCATGGCGTTGAGAATGTACGGGCTCGTTTTGAGTGCGTTTTCGATGGGTTGCGGCGCGATGAATTTCCCACCAGCAGTTTTGATCAAATCTTTTTTGCGATCGGTGATGAAGAGATAGTTGTCGGGATCGAGATATCCGATGTCGCCGGTGTGGAACCAGCCGTCTTCATTGAGGACTTCGCGCGTGGCGTCGGGACTCTTGTAGTAGCCCTGCATGACGCACGGGCCTTTGGCGAGAATTTCGCCGTCATTTGCGATGGAGATCAAGACATTGGCGATGGGACGGCCGGAACTGCCTACGCGATTTTTCGGGTAGTTCGAGGTGAGGACAGGCGAAGTCTCGGTAAGGCCGTAACCCTGGTAGATGTTGATACCGATCGACCAGAAAAATTCGGCGAGGTCGCGCGAAAGCGGGGCGCCGCCGGAGAATACGATACGGAGATTGCCGCCGGTGCCCTGGCGAATTTTCGAATAGACGAGCTTGTCGGCGACGGCCCACTGAAGCTTGAGCCACGGGCTTGCTGAACCGGTGCCGCAACGCCACTTCGCGGTGCGCTTGGCGACATCCATTCCCCAATCGAAAAGCTTGCGCTTGATGCCGGTGTTCTTCGTGCCCTTTTCGAGGATGCGCGCGTACATTTTTTCGAAGACACGCGGGACCGCGGCAAGGATGGTCGGCTTAATTTCGAGAAGGATTTTGGAGAGATCGTTGACGTCCTCGACATAGGCGATCGATATGCCGGTGCAGAGCATGACGTAATCCATAGTGCGGCCGTAGATGTGGGCCAGCGGGAGGAAGGAAAGTGTGGAGTCGAGGCCGGGGTTCATGTCGGACGTGACGCAGGAGTCGGCGATATTGGAGCAGATGTTGGTGTGCGTGAGCATCACGCCCTTGGGCTCGCCGGTGGTGCCGGAGGTGTAGATGATGGAGGCGAGTTGGCCGGGGAGGACTTGTCCGGCGCGGAGGCGGTAGGCGGCGACTTCGGCGCCACCAGCGGAGGCGACGAGCGTCTCGTATTGGAGGCACTCGTTCGGGACGTTGGGGCCGCCTTCAGCGACGATGATGTGCTCGAGTTCGGGGACGGCGGCGCGGCAGGCGAGGAGCTTTTCGAGTTGCTGGGCTCCGGCGACGACGATCACTTTGGCGGCCGAATGGTTGAGGATGTAGGTCATTCGGTCGGTGGATTCGTTGAAGTAGATGGGAACTGTGATGCCGCCGGCACCCGTTATGGCAAAGTCGGCGGTATGCCACTCGGGGCGATTGGCGGCGAAAACGGCGACGCGGTCGCCGGGTTTGACGCCGAGTTCGACCAGGGCCATGGAGAGGCCGGCGACGCGGCGGAGGAGCTCGGCGGAGGGGATGGGGTGCCAGGTGTTGTCGCGGCGGAAGAGTTGGGCGCGCGGATTCGGGAGCGAATCGATGGCGTTCAAGAAGCGAGACGGGAGGGTGCCGTAGCTCATGGGCGATGCGGGTAATGTACCGTTTTGTGGGAGGAAATCCTAGGGGACGGATGGGCTGGTACTGCGAAGAAGTTGACAGTCGAAAGTTAAAAGTCGAAAGGAAGGAGAAAAGATAACGCAGAGACGCAGAGGGACGCAGAGTTTCGCGGAGGCGTTCAGGCAGGGCGGAGAGCCCCGCCCCCACAGACGGAGGCGGATCGATTTTGCGGACATGGGCGCAGCGTGTTGCGCCCCTACGATACCTCGGCCGGACCGGTGCGGTTCAGAATCGGGTTAAGATGATTTGCGGAGAGGGCTATGAGCGCGATTGTTTCGGGTTCGGTGGATGCGGGGTTGTCGAGAGGGCCGTTTCGGGCGGCGCGGGGGACGGCGATTTCGTGCAAGGGGTGGCAGCAGGAGGCGGCGCTGCGGATGTTGATGAACAACCTCGACCCGGAGGTGGCGGAGAATCCAGCGGATTTGGTGGTGTATGGCGGGACGGGCAAGGCGGCGCGGAACTGGGGATGTTTTCACGCAATCGTTCGAACGCTGAAGGAGTTGGCGAACGACGAAACGTTGCTGGTGCAGTCTGGGAAGCCGATCGCGGTGTTTCGAACGCATGAGTATGCGCCGCGAGTGTTGCTGTGCAATTCGAATTTGGTTGGGCATTGGAACAACTGGGAACGGTTTCATGAGTTAGATCGCGCCGGGCTGATGATGTATGGGCAGATGACAGCCGGAAGCTGGATTTACATCGGTACGCAGGGAATTTTGCAGGGGACGTACGAGACGTTTGCTGCGGCGGCAGTGAAGCATTTTGGCGGGTCGCTGGCGGGCAAGCTGGTGGCGAGCGGCGGCATGGGCGGAATGGGAGGAGCGCAGCCGCTGGCGGCCACGATGAATGGCGCAGCGTTTTTGGGGATTGATGTCGATCCCGAGCGCATCAAGCGGCGCGTGAAATCGGGATATTGCGATGTGATGGTGAATTCGCTCGATGAGGCGCTGCGGATTTTGAAGAACGCGGTGCGCAAGGGCGAGGCGACCTCGGTTGGACTGGTTGGAAATTGCGCGGACTTGATTCCGGAGATGGCGAAGCGCGGCGTCGTGCCGGATCTGCTGACGGATCAGACGAGCGCGCACGATCCGATCGGCGGGTACGTGCCAAATGGGATGACGCTGGCGGCGGCGCTGGAGCTTCGGAAGAGCGACCCAGCGGAGTACAAAAAGCGATCGATGGCGGCGATGGCACAGCATGTCCAGGGCATGCTGGATTTGCAGAAGCTGGGAGCGGTGACATTCGATTACGGTAATAATATTCGGACGTTTGCGTTCGAACAGGGCGTGAAGAACGCGTACGACTTTCCAGGATTTGTGCCGGCGTACATTCGACCGCTGTTTTGCGAGGGCAAGGGGCCGTTTCGATGGGCGGCGCTTTCCGGCGAGGCTTCGGATATCGCGCGGGCGGATCAGTTGGTGCTCGATTTATTTCCGGAGAATGAGCATCTGGCGCGGTGGATCAAGCTGGCGCAGAAGCGCGTGAAATTTCAGGGGCTGCCGTCGCGGATTTGCTGGCTGGGATATGGCGAGCGCGACAAATTTGGATTGGGGCTGAATGATCTGGTGGCTCGCGGGGAGTTGAAGGCGCCGATCGTTATTGGGCGTGATCATCTGGATTGTGGGTCGGTGGCTTCGCCGTATCGCGAAACGGAGACGATGAAGGATGGGTCGGATGCGATTGCGGACTGGCCGCTGCTGAATGCGTTGGTGAACACGGCGAGCGGGGCGTCGTGGGTTTCGATTCATAACGGTGGAGGAGTGGGGATTGGGTATTCGCAGCACGCGGGGCAGGTGACGGTGGCGGATGGAACGAAGGAAATGGCGGCGCGGATTGAGCGCGTGTTGACGAACGATCCGGGAATGGGCGTGGCGCGGCACGTGGATGCGGGGTATGACGAGGCGAAGGAGTTCGCCGCAAAAGCTGGGGTTAAGATCCCGATGGCGGAGAAGGCGAAGTAGAGAAGCAACGACGTAACGAAGTAATGATGGAAGAGGTTGACAGTCGATAGTTGAAAGTCGAAAGAAAGGCCGTTCCACGACTGCAGTTGCGGTTAGGACGGATCCTCAAGAAATAGGCAATCCCGCGGACATGGGGCGCAGCAGTGCTGCGCCCGTACACGACCGCGCTTCCGTTCCGCGAGTCGTGTTACCTGCTACATTGGTTCGGCATCGAACCTGGAGACAGATTAGGAGGTTCACTATGTACGTGATCGTGGGAGCTACGGGAAATACGGGATCGGTGGTTGCAGAGAAGTTGCTCGCTCGCGGTGAGAAGGTTCGGGCGATTGGGCGGGACAAGTCGAAATTGGAGAAGCTGGCGGCGAAGGGCGCAGAGACGGCGGCTGGAGAAGTTACCGATGCGGCCTTTCTGAGCAAGGCGTTTGAAGGGGCGCGAGCTGTTTATTTCATGGTGCCGCCGAATATGGCGAGCACGGATTACCTTGCGTTTCAGCGCGAAGCGATCGACACCGGAGCGACGGCACTGGAGAAAGCAAAGGTGCGGTACGTTGTGGCGCTGAGCAGCTTTGGGGCGGACAAGGAGGCTGGCAGCGGTCCGGTGTCCGGCCTTCATCGGATGGAAACGAAGTTTTCGGCGATTTCTGGACTGAACTCTCTTTTTCTGCGCGCCGGGTACTTCATGGAGAATTTGCTGGGGCAAGTCGGCGCGATTCAGAATTTTGGGATTGCGGGGTCGCCGGTTCGGCCCGATCTGCCGATTCCGATGATCGCGACGGAAGACATCGGGAATGCTGCGGCGGAGCATTTACTGAAGCTGGATTTCTCGGGACACGAGACGAAGGAACTGCTTGGGCAGCGTGATCTGACGTATACCGAGGTCGCATCGATTCTTGGGAAGGCGATTGGGAAGCCGGACCTGCAGTATGTACAGATGCCGGGGAATGAATTTGTCGCGGCGCTGAAGAATATGGGGCTGAATCAGAGTTATGGCGAGATCATCGTGGAGATGTGCGACGCGATGAACGATGGGCGAATGAAGGCGCTGGAGCCGCGGACGGCGGAGAATACAACGCCGACAGCGATTGAGACGTTTGTAGGCGAGGTGTTTGTGCCGGCCTTTAAGGGTGGGAAGGCGGCTTCGGCGTAGGTTGTTGATGGGCTAGTTGAAGAAGAAGCGAAGAAAAAACGGATCGCGATAATTCTTTTGATCGTGCGGACATGGGGCGCAGCGTGCTGCGCCCCTACATTTTTGGTGGCCGCGGTGCGTCCAGCATTCGAGGAAGGCGGTTCGACGTAGTTATTTGGGGCGGGGTTGGGCATACTAAGCGGCGACTTGAGCGGATCATTACTCATAACAGGGGCTTCGCAGGTGCTCACGTTGCGCGGACGCGGTCCGCGGCGGGGCGCGGCGCTTTCGAATCTGGGAATCGTAAAAGATGGGGCGGTGTTGGTGCGCGATGGGCGCATCGCTGCGGCCGGGGTGCGTTCGAAAGTCGAGGCGATGCCGGAGGCTCACGGCGCGGAGAAGTTGGATGTTGGCGGGCGCGTTGTTTTGCCGGGATTTGTGGACTCGCATACGCACCTGATTCATGCGGCGAGCCGCGCAGAGGAGTACGAACTGAAGATCGCCGGGGCGAGCTATGAAGAGATTGCTCGCAAGGGCGGCGGGATTTTGAATTCGGTGAAGAAGTTGAGAGCGGCGACTGCGGCGGATTTGAAGGCCCGGGCGATGGCGGCACTGCGGGAATTCGCGGCGTATGGAACGACGACGGTGGAGGCGAAGAGCGGGTACGGGCTGGACGTCACGAGCGAGCTGAAGATTTTGGGGCTGCATCAGGAATTGAATCGAGAGCAGCCGCTCGACATTGTTTCGACATTTTTGGGCGCGCATGTTGTGCCTGCGGAGTACCGGCACACGCCGGGCGGCCCAGCTCGATATGTGTCGTTACTGGTGAACCGGCTGATTCCGGAAGTGGCTGAGCGGAAGCTGGCGGAATTTTGCGATGTGTTTTGCGATCGCGGGGCGTTTTCGCTGGCGCAGTCGGAGCAGGTGTTGGAGGCGGGCGCGAACCACGGGCTGGCGCCGCGGCTGCACGCGGAGCAGCTTTCGCGCACGGGGGCGACACTGCTCGCGGTGGAGATGGGAGCGGCGAGCTGCGATCACCTGGAGCAGGTGAAGGCGGCCGACATTCGCGCGTTGGCGAAGTCAAAGACGGTCGCGACGCTGCTGCCGGGATGCGATTTTCATCTTGGGTTGAAGCAATACGCCCCGGCGCGGGCGCTTATTGATGCCGGCGCGATCGTCGGTCTGGCAACGGACTACAACCCCGGGACGAGTCCGACGCTGAGCATGCCCATGGTGCTGTCGCTGGCGTGTACGCAGTTGCGGATGACGCCGGCGGAGGCAATCACGGCGGCGACGATCAATGCGGCGTATTCGTTGCGGCGGGACAAGGAAATTGGCTCGATCGAGGTTGGAAAGCTGGCCGATCTGGCGGTGTTCGACGTCCAGGACTATCGCGAGATTCCGTACTACTTTGGCGTGAACCACTGCTGGATGACGGTGAAGAAGGGCGAGATTGTCTATCGGACGGATGGAAAGTCGTCGACCTGTTGAACGAAGTGGACCCACGCCGCCAGTCGCAAATGGGCCAACACCTCGCGGGGTGGCCGAGTCGAACAAAATCCAATATCATGAGCACAGACGGCCGGGTCTAATCTAAGGAAACCAGCACAATGAAGCGATTGATCGAGTGTGTGCCGAACTTTTCGGAAGGTCGCGACGCGGCCAAGGTGGATGCGATCGTGTCGGCGATGAGCGCCGTGCCGGGCGTGTATGTGCTCGACAAAGAGATGGACGCGGACCATAACCGGTGCGTGGTGACGCTGGCGGGTGAGCCGGACCCGGTGGCCGAAGCGGCTTTGCGAGGCGTCGGCAAGGCGCTGGAGCTGATCGATTTGACCGAGCATCAGGGGGCGCATCCCCGGGTTGGCGCGGCTGACGTAATTCCCTTCATTCCGATATCAGGTGTGACGATTGACGATTGCGTGGCGCTCGCGCGGCGCGTCGGCAAAGAGATTTGGACGCGGTACCGGATACCGGTGTTTTTCTATGAGGCGGCGGCGACCCGGCCGGACCGAGTGAATCTGGAGAATGTGCGCAAGGGGCAGTTCGAAGGACTGCGCGACGAACTGAAACGGAATCACGATCGGCAGCCGGACATCGGCGAGCCGAAGCTGCATCCGACGGCGGGCGTGACGGTCGTTGGCGCGCGGAAGTTTTTGATCGCGTACAACGTGAACCTGAACACGTCGGATGTCGGCGTCGCGAACAAGATTGCCAAGGCGATTCGCTTTTCGTCGGGCGGGCTGCGTTACGTGAAGTCGATGGGCGTCGATCTGAAAGCACGAAACTTGGCGCAGGTGTCGATCAACCTGACCGATTTCGAACAGACACCGATGCATCGCGTGTATGAGATGGTGAAGCGCGAGGCGGCACGGTATGGCGCAGTGCCGGTGGGCAGCGAGATCGTCGGGCTGATTCCGAAAAAAGCGATCGAGATGGCGGCGGATTATTTTTTGCAGGTGGAGAATTTTTCGCCGGAGCAGATTTTCGAGAACAAGCTGGAAGGCGCGCTGACGGGGGCGCCGGCGGATCAAAGCAACAAAGATGGGAAGCTGGGCGCGCTGGCTCGGCCATTTATCGACGCCGTGGCGGCGCCATCGGCTACGCCTGGCGGCGGAAGCGTCTCGGCACTCGCAGGTGCGCTGGCGGCGGCGCTGGGGCAGATGGTGGCGGGATTGTCGCGCAAGAAGAAAGCGCAGCTCAGCGTGGTCGACAAGCTGTCGGACACGCTGGAGGAGATGCGAAAGGCGGCGGACGCATTGACGGCTGCTATCGACCGTGATTCCTTGGCTTACGATGCGGTTTTGGCCGCGTTCAAGATGCCGCAGGGCGACGGCGAAGAGATCAAGGCGCGCGATGACGGCGATTCAGGCTGCTACGCGCGGGGCGACGGAAATCCCGCTGGAAGTGGCAACGAGTACAGTTGCACTTTTCGAACGTATAGGACAACTTGCAACTATCGCCGCCGCATCCATGAAGTCAGACTTAGATGTAGCGCGGCTGATGGCTGCTGCCGGCGCCAAAGGGGCGTTGGCCAACGTCGAGATCAACCTCGACGGCATCAAAGACGCAGGTTACGTGACGGCGGTTCGCGAGAAGGTATCAGCGCTGCGCGAGCGCCTGGGCGAAACTTCCCGAGTCAACGCCTAATCCGTCGATCACCCACGCCGACAGACGAAGGGAGAATCAGATGATTCGAGTTTTGACATTGGGCCCGGCTTTGGTCCAGAGGGCGGGCTTGCGGCAGCTTTTGGCTGTCGTGGCGCTGGCTACCTTGACGCTGTTTGCGCCGCGACCGGCGCACGCGCAGAAACTCGGCACGGACGTGATTGCGATGTTCCCCAAGGAAGTCGGTGAGTTCGCGTACGCGGACCTGAAGAAGGCGCGGACGCTGCCGTGGTTCCCGCAATTGCAGCAGCAGATGCTGCCGGATCGATTCCGGCAATTCGAAAAGTTTTTGGCGTCGGCAGGCGTCGATCCCAATACGCAGGTCGAGGAGTTGGCTTGGGGGCTCGTCGCGGAAGGCGTGACCGCGAAGACGGCCGGTGCGGGCAACTCGGCAGTGCCGACGGGCGAGCAAGTCGTTGGCGTCGCGCTCGGAAACTACAATCCAGAATCGACTGAAAATTACTTTAAGCAGCAGAAGTTGCCGACGTTCAAGGTGCGCAACTACACGCTGTATGCGTTTGGCAGCGGCTCGGGCGCAAACGACCTGTTTTTCTTTTTCATCGATTCGAGCACAGCGGCCTTTGGTCAACGCTCTTTGCTGGAAAAGATGATCGAAGTGCGGTTTGGCGGCGACGAAGGACTGATTCGCAACGACAAATTTTTCCCGCTGGTGAACGAAGCGAACGGCACGGGCGTGGTCGTGGGCGGTGCTGAATCCGGCCTATACGCGGCTTGCGATGCAGCAGCTTGCGCCGGAAATCAACCAGTTCCCCGACGCCGCGAAGCTCGTGCAGCGCATGCAGAACATGATTATCAGCGTGGATGCGAGCAGCGGAGTCGATGGCAAGTTTCAGGCGATCTGCAGCTCCGTGGACGATGCCAACAACCTGGGACAACTTCTACAGATGGGGCTGATGTACAAGCAATATCAGTCGAAGCAGGACAATCCCGACATGGCGCAACTCATGTCACAAGCTTCGGTGACGCCGGCTGGCGACAGAATTGTCGTGCACCTGACGCTGACCGACGACCAGATGGCTTCGCTGATCAAGAAGAATACGTTCGCGATCAAGATGTAGCCGATTCGTCGTTGAAATTGCGATTCGAAGAGGAGCAGGGAGCGATTCCCTGCTCTTTCTTTTTTAGGAAGAGCGAAGTAAAGAAGCAATGATGTAACGAAGTAAGGATGACGGCGAAGATCCCGCTGGCGTCTGTCAACCGGGAAGGGTCTGCGGCTAGCGGCTTGGAGCGCCCTGGTTGATGAACTTCGTGAGGCGGGTGATGCCGATATTGCCCTTGGTCTCGTGCTGAACTTTGTCCACTCCGCCGAGTGATTCCTTGCCTTGCGCGGCGTTCGAACTGCATTCGCACGACAACTCCACTTCCAGGCGATCAGGCAATTTCGAAATCGTCGCGGTGAGGTGCGGGTGGGCGGGAGTCAGGAGCTTGAACGCGTCGTTGGATGCAGTTACGACAGCGGCCTGAAGCTGCGCGATGGCGTCGTTCTCCATCCCGGCTGCGTCGGCCATATAACGCGCAACACCACCGACCGCGGCGGCGAACCGAGGGTCGGCGTCGAGCTGCACCTTGATCGTTCTGGACTCAGTCTCCACGTTGGTTCGCGAGTGCTACGTCGCACGCCTCCCGGCAATCGGGGCAATAGTATAGCCCGTCGGAGCAGAGGCGCACCTTATCCTGCCCTTTGCAGATCGTGCAGTACTTCTCGCAGGTGCAGTCGTGCTCGGTCTTGTCGCACTGGCTGCAAACGATCGGCCCGGGCATGATTCGCCTCCGAAAAGAGTTTACTGGCGCGAGCGCAAAGCGGCAAGCCGGGCGCCGCTGGTAGGATGCGAAGTATCCACGTGGGGCTTATCGCGAAAAACTGGCGTTAGTGAAGAGAATTTCGGGCGGCTTCTTTGACGCGTTTTTGACCGCGTGTTAGTATCGATTTCCGCCCGAGGTTCTGCCCGAGCATGAGGAATGGAAGCCGCAAACTCGCCTAAAATCAGTGAACTCCGAAAGACGCCTCTCAACGCGCTGCACCGGCGATTGGGAGCCAAGATGGTTAATTTTGGCGGTTGGGATATGCCTGTCGAGTACCCGTCCGGCGGCGGGCTTGTGGCCGAACACAAGGCTGTGCGGGGCGCGGTGGGCGTGTTTGACGTCAGCCACATGGGGGACATTCGGATTCGCGCGGGCAACACGCCCGGCGGTGCGCTGGCGGCGGTGCAGCACCTCAGCATGAACGACGCGTCGAAGCTGGCGATCGGGCAGGCGCATTACTCGGCGCTGCTGTATCCGCAAGGAACGTTCGTTGATGACGTAATCGTGCATCGTCTGGGCGAAGATGACTATCTGCTGGTCATCAACGCGGGGACGCGCGAGAAAGATATCAACTGGGTTCGCGAGAATACGAAGGGCTTCGACTGCGTCGTCGAAGACTTGAGCGACAGCTTCACGCAGCTTGCGATTCAGGGGCCGCGAGCGATCGACGTGATGCGGAAGCTGACCGACGCGAACCTCGATGGCATCAAGAATTATTGGTTCACGCACGGAACGGTCTGCGGGCTTAAGAATATTCTAATCGCGCGGACCGGCTACACGGGCGAAGATGGATTTGAGATTTATGTGCCGTCGGATCAGCCGACCAGCGAACGCGTTTGGAACGAAGTGATGGAAGCGGGGCGCGAGTTTGGCATTGTGCCCGCGCGGGCTCGGGGCGCGAAACACGCTGCGGCTGGAAGCGAAGATGGCGCTGTACGGGCACGAGATCAGCGATACGATCAATGTTTGGGAAGCGGGGCTCGATCGCTACTGCAAGATGGAGAAGGGCGATTTCATCGGGCGCGCGGCGTTGGAGAAGGCGAAGGCGGCGGGATTGAAGCGAACGCTGGTCGGCCTTGAGATGATTGACCGCGGCATCGCGCGCGACGAGTATTCCTGTTGCAGCGAATCGGGGCATGCAGTTGGCGTAATTACGAGTGGATCGCCGTCGCCAACTCTGGGCAAAAATATCGCGCTTGCCTATGTACCGCCAGCGCTGTCGGCCATCGGCACAACGATATTGGTGGAGATTCGGGGCAACAAATACAGGGCGAAGGTTGTTCCGACTCCGTTTTACAAGCGGCCGAAACTGGCCGCGGCGTCACCGGCTACGAAGTCCGCATAAGATATTTGCTGCACGAGCTCGGGCTCCGGCGCCGAGCGTAAAGGAGAGAGTTATGGCGTATCCCGCCAATTTTCGTTACACGAAGCAGCATGAATGGACAGACGTGAAGGGCGACGTCGCGACGATCGGGATCACCGACTACGCGCAACATGAGTTGGGTGACGTCGTGTTCGCGGAATTGCCGAAGGTCGGCGCGAAGGTCGAATCCGGCAAATCGTTCGGCACGGTCGAATCCGTGAAAGCGGTCAGCGAAATTTATTCGCCGGTGACCGGCGAAGTCACCGAAATCAACGGCACACTTCACGACACGCCAGAGACGATCAACAGCGACCCGCACGCCGCGGGCTGGCTGATCAAAGTGAAGCTGGCGAATCCCGCCGAAGTGAAAGATTTGATGGACGCGGCGGCCTACGAAGCGTTCATCGCCGACGCCGAGAAGAACAAGGAAGCTTCGGCCTGATGCGTTATCTCCCCAAGAGCCCGGCGGAACGGCAGGAAATGCTGGCCGCCATCGGCGCGAAATCGATCGACGACCTTTTCGAAAGCATTCCGGAGCGGTATCGGCTGAAGCAGGCGCTGAAATTGCCGGGGCCGTTTTCGGAGGCGGAAGTCATTCAGTATTTCAAAGAGCGCGCTGCGGAAAATTCGTTCGGCTATACGAGTTTTCTTGGCGCGGGCGTTTACAACCATCTGCGTTCGGTTGTGACCGATGCGATCATTCAGCGCGGCGAGTTTCTCACTTCCTACACGCCTTATCAGGCGGAAATCACACAGGGCACATTGCAGGCGATTTTCGAATTTCAGACGCTGATGTGCCAGTTGACCGGGCAGCAGGTTGCGAACGCTTCGATGTGGGACGGCTCGACGGCGACGACCGAAGCTGTGTTGATGGCGGAGCGGATCACCGGGCGCACTCGCGTGCTCGTCGCGCGACTCTGCACCCTGAATATCGCGAAGTGCTGAAGACTTACGCGAAGAATTCCGGTTTGCAGGTGGAAGAGATTCCGTATGGTTCGGATGGCACGCTCGATCAGAACATTTTGAAGTCGATGCTGAAGGATGATGTTGGCGCGGTGGTTGTGCAGTCGCCGAATTTCTTTGGTGCGATCGAGCCGGTTGCTGCGTTGGCTGATGTTGTTCATGGTTCCGGCGCGCTGCTTGTCACGACGATTACAGAAGGCGTTTCGTTGGGTTTGGTCAAGCCACCTGCGGAGGCCGATATCGTTGCGATGGAAGGTCAAAGCTTTGGCCTCGCGCCGAGCTATGGCGGGCCTTTCGTCGGCGTCCTAGCTTCGCGCGATAAATTTGTGCGGCAAATGCCGGGACGACTCACCGGGCAGACCATCGACACTGAAGGGCGACGCGGATTCGTGCTGACGCTGGCGACGCGCGAACAACACATTCGCCGCGAAAAGGCGACATCGAACATTTGCACCAACCAGGCGCTCTGCGCGCTGGCTGGCGACTGTTCATCTCACACTGCTCGGCAAAGAAGGCTTGCGCGAGATGGCGCATCAGAATCTTTCCAAGGCGCAGTTCGCTCTGGATCAACTGATGAAGATCCCCGGCGTGAAGCGAACTTTCACCGCGCCGTTCTTCAACGAGTTCACGATCGAGCTTCCGCGCTCGGCTCGGATGATCAATCACGATCTGTTGAAGGACAAGATCGTCGGCCCGTTTGCCGCTCGGCCCGTCATATCCCGAACTGACCAAGCACGCGCTCGTTTGCGTTACGGAAACCACAACGCGCGCTGATATCGAAAAGCTGGCCAAAGGCATTGCGCGCGCGTTGGAACAGCCGGTCCAATAAACGCGCGACGCAAGAGCACGACAAGGACACAGTGAGTCACAAGATCAAGAAAGCGACGCGGCACACGAACCAGAACGAAGGGCTGATCTTCGAAAAGTCCTCGCCCGGCAAACGCGCGTTCGAATTGCCTCCGCTCGACGTTCCGGCAGTAGATCCAGCGAAAGCTCTTGGCTCGAAATCACCGCAGCAACGGCGTTGAAAACTTTCCCGAAGTCAGCGAGATCGAAGTTATTCGCCATTTCACGCGACTCTCGACGTGGAATTACGCGATCGATCTCGGCATGTACCCGCTCGGTTCCTGCACGATGAAATACAACCCGCGCGTAAACGAATTCGTCGCGCGGCTCGACGGCATCGCCACGGAGCATCCGGTCCCAGCCGCAGGAGCTGTCGCAGGGCTGCCTCAAAATTTTGAAGATGCTTGAAGATTGCCTGCTCGAAATCACGGGCATGGACACGATCACGCTACAACCCGCAGCGGGCGCGCAAGGCGAACTCACCGGCTTGCTCCTGATCCGTGCGTATCTCGAAAAGCAGGGTAATCCGCGCAAAAAAGTTCTCGTGCCCGACTCCGCGCACGGCACCAATCCCGCGACCGCAGTCATCGCCGGCTACGACGTCGAAAACATTAAGTCTGAATCGCATGGCCAGATCGACGTCGAAAAGCTCCGCGAACTCGTCACCGAAGACGTCGCGGCTCTGATGATCACGAATCCATCGACGCTCGGCATCTTCGAAGAGCGCATCCCCGAAATCGCGGAAATTCTGCATGCAAAGGGCGCTCTGCTTTACATGGACGGCGCCAACATGAACGCGCTGGCGGGCGTCGCGCGGCCCGGGGATATGGGCGTCGATGTGATGCACCTCAACCTGCACAAGACTTTTTCCACCCCGCACGGTGGCGGCGGTCCCGGCGCCGGCCCGGTCGCGATGAAGAAAATTCTCGAGCCGTTCCGCCCGACGCCGATCTCGTCGAAAAGGAGCGGCCATCTCGGCCTCGAACACGTCCGCCCGCAATCGATCGGCAAAGTAAAAGCGTTCTCAGGAAATTTCGGCGTGCTCGTGCGCGCGCTCGCGTACATCCTTGCCTACGGCCCGGGCATTCGCCAGGCCACCGAAGACGCCGTGCTCAATGCCAACTACATTCGCAAGCATCTCGAAGGCGTGTTCGACCTGCCTTATTCCCTGCCCTCGATGCATGAAGTCGTCTTCAGCGACGCGATCCAAAAGCGCAACGGCGTGAACACGATGGACATCGCGAAGCGCCTGATCGACTACGGCTTCCATCCGTACACGACGGCGTTCCCGCTCATCGTGCCCGGCGCGCTGATGATCGAGCCGACCGAATCGGAATCGAAGGAAGAGTGCGACCTGTTCATCGACGCGATGAAATCGATCGCCCACGAGGCCGCGACCGACGCCGAATCTGGTGAAAACCGCGCCGCACACGACTCGCGTTCGCCGACTCGACGAAGTCGGCGCCGCCCGCAATCCGATTTTGCGTTGGGATCCCTCTCGGCCCGACAAGAACCCCACTCAGAAAAAGGCCGACGTCGCCGAAGCCAAGCATCGCGAACCCGCGCCAGTCACTCCGACCGCCTGAATTCGCCGTTGTTCAACCGCTGATTTAGCTAAGAGCACAGCCGCGACCAATAGCGCCCGCCCCTTCGCTCGAACCTGATAGCTTTTATCTAGAGCGGTTTCGGCTCAATTCTCTCAATGACGCCCGCACTGGCCGCATGGCTGCCTAAATCCGTCCTGCTTTTGCGCGATTACGATCGCCACAAATTCCTGAGCGATTTGATCGCGGGTGTGACCGTGGGCATGGTTGCCCTTCCTCTTGCCATGGCATTTGCGATCGCTTCTGGCGTCACTCCGCAAGCCGGACTGTACTGTGCCATCGTCACCGGCTTCCTGATCTCCGCGTTGGGCGGTTCGAAAACACAGATCGGCGGCCCGACCGGCGCATTCGTCGTGGTCGTCTCGGGCATCATCGCCAAGTACGGGCTCGAAGGGCTTTTCACCATCACGATGATGGCCGGCGTGCTCCTTCTCATCCTCGGGATCACCGGCATGGGCTCCGCCGTAAAATATTTCCCCCGCCCCGTAATCATCGGGTTTACCAACGGCATCGCCATCCTGATCGCGAGCACGCAAATCCGCGATTTCTTTGGACTGAAGATGGATCACGTGCCGGGCGATTTCTTTCATCGCATGCGCGCGTACGGGCAGTCGTGGCATACGATCTCACTGCCTGCGACGGCGCTCGCGATTGCTTCGCTGGCCATCCTGATCTTCTGCCTGAAGTACGCAAAACGTATTCCCGGGGCGATCGTCGTCACCTTCGGAGCCACAATCGCAGTGACCCTGCTTCATCTGCCCGTCGAAACGATCGGCACCCGATTTGGTGGGATTCCCAGCGGTCTGCCCACATTTGCGATTCCCAAACTGCACTACAACGTCCTGAGCCAACTGTTGTCGCCCGCATTCACCGTGGCGATGCTGGGCGCAATCGAGTCGCTCATGTCCGCCGTTGTTTCCGACCGGATGAGCAAGGACAAGCACAACCCGAACGTGGAGCTGATGGCTCAGGGAATCGCGAATATCGTCTCACCGCTCTTCGGCGGACTGCCCGCCACCGGAGCAATCGCCCGTACGGCGACGAATGTGCGCGCTGGAGCCAAGACCCCAGTGGCCGGGATGATCCATGCGCTGACCCTGCTGGCGATCGTGCTCTTTGCCGCGCCGCTCGTGAAAAATGTGCCGCTCGCAGCCCTCGCCGCGATTCTCATCATGGTTGCTTACAACATGGGTGAATGGCACGAGATACCCGAAATCCTCAAACTCACGGCAGCTGACATCGCTGTTTGGATTCTGACGCTCACGCTCACCGTGGTTGCCGACCTCACATTTGCGGTGGAAGTCGGAATGGTGCTTGCGGCTCTGACCTACATTCGAAAAGTTTCGCGGACGACCACCGTCGCGAGGGTGACTCGTGGCTACGTCGAAGATAGCCGGATGCACATCCTGCAAGGCAAAGACATCCCCGAATATGTCGCCGTTTTTCGAGTCCACGGGCCTTTCTTGTTCGGTTCGACCGACAAATTTGCTGAAATCCTGGATGGGCTGTCTCAATTGCCGCCGATCGTTGTCTTGCGCCTCAGGAATATGACGGCGATCGATGCGACTGGCCTGGGCGCAATCCGCGATCTCGCGGATCAGATTCACGCTTCCGGCAGAGATCTACTCCTGTGCGGCGCCCGCGAACAACCAGAACAACTCATGAAACAGGCAGAATTCGAGCGTCACATCGGTACGCAGAACATCTGTCCGAGTATTCGAGATGCGCTGACCCGCGCCGCCGAGCTTCATAACGCAGCCACTGTCGTGGACCGGGGCGTGCTAATCGGAACGAAAAGCTAGCGCGACCGAATATCCTGTTACTGGAATGAGTAGGTTGAAGCAGCCGGACTTATTTTGGCAAACGAACGGTATCTAGAATCGCGCTGAACGTCTTGTCGTAATCGCTATACTTCTCCTGCGGCGCCACACACAAAAACGACATCAAGCCTTTCGGCTGTGCCACCGTGATCAGCCAATCCGTTTCCTGTCCGCCTACCGGCGAATCATTGCTCAAATACGTCGAAAGCCCCGGCTGCCCATTCAGCCGCACCGACGACGCCCGCTGCACAACCTTCAAGTTCGGATTGGTTTTCCGCAGATCCTCGATCAGTCGCTGAGTCGCGTTCGCCAGCGCGTTCGAATCCTTCGGATCCAATTGCTCCGAGCGCGTATTCACGATAATCCCGTAGGCGAGCGCGCCCTGACCGTCGCTGCCCTGCACGATGCCGTTCTTAGGCGCGAACGCCGCGCCGCCATCGCTCTCCGACACGCCCCAATTGTCGGGATAGCTCATCGTGAACGCCGCGCCCTTATAGTCGGCAAGGTGTGCCGAGGGTGGCGAAGGCGGCTGCGCAGGGTCGCCGACCGGTATCGCCGCCGGCGCCCTTCTTCGCAAGCGGCAGCGCCATCACTTCCCGTTTGATCGCCTCGAATTCGGCGGAATCCCGCTTCGCATTTGGCGGCACTCCGCCCAGTTTCTCGATCTCCTCATCCACCCGCTCAACGCGATTCCCCGGATTCGGATGGTCCGACAAAAATTGCGGCGGATTCTTCCCTTTCGACTCCGCCTCCAGCTTCTCGAAAAACTGGGACATCGCCCGCGGGTCGTATCCCGCGTCATATAAAACCTGAGTGCCGCTCACATCCGCCTGCGTCTCATCGGTCCGCGAATAGCGCAGCAGCAATCCGCCAGCGCCAAGCGCAACACCTTGCGTCAGCAGCGCTCCGCCCGTGCTGCCGCCGAAAATGCCGCCAAAAATAGTCGCCGCGCCCTGCGCGAACTGCGCCTTCGTCGCCTGCGCTGTCCCGTGTCTCAGGGTCACGTGAGACAGTTCATGCCCCATCACCGCCGCAAGCTGCGATTCGTTGTCCGCAGCCTCAATCGCGCCCCGATTCACGAATACATATCCGCCCGGCAAGGCGAACGCATTGATTGATTTGTCGTTTACGCAGTGAAATTCCCACGGGTACGTCGCGCCGCGCTGGTCGAGCTTCGACACGAGCTTCAGTCCGAGATTGGTCAGATATTGGTCAACCTTTGGGTCGTTGCACAGCGGCAGCTTTTGCATCATCAACTGCGCGTTCTGCTTCCCCACCTGAATGTCTGTACTCGGCGAATAGATGTTCCAGGGCGGTTTCAACTGCGTCCGCTGAGCGAAAGCAGGCGCACAAAACGAAGCACTAGAGAGAGCGAGGAGCGAGAAGAATCGTGTGAAGCCTGAGAGAGCGCGAAACATAGTTGAGCCTAGTCTCTCAACTTTACACTGCGCCCCTGCAAAAAGAAAAAGCCCGGGCGAAAAATCCGCCCGGGCCCTCGAACGTTAGGGGGAACTGTTTTGTTTAGCGAACTTAGCGAGCGATACGCGGCGCAACTTCCGGCGCCAACGCAGGCTGCGGAGCTTCGATCGACTTGCCGCTACGCGCCGCCGGCTTCGGAGCCGCAACCGCAGGCTCCAGCTTGCGCACCGGCATCGCCAGGTTTTCGCCTTCGCGGACGAACGTCAACCGATCCTGGCTCTTGTCCCAATCGATGCAGACGAGATCGCCAAGGTGAACCTGCTCGGTCGCAAGCAAATTCGCCAGAGGATAGACCACGTGGCGTTCGATGGAGCGCTTCAGGTGACGTGCGCCGTAACGCTGGTCCGTGCCTTCCTGCAACAAGAACTCTTTACCGCCGTTGGTCACGCGGAACAGAAACTGTCCCTTGGCCGTCTCGAGTACGCGCTGCTGCACCTGGCCAAGCTCGATATCGAGCACTTCTTCGAGCTGCTCGCGCTTCAACGGATGGAAGCACACAACTTTGTCGAGCCGGTTCATGAATTCTGGCGAGAACTTGCGGCGTGCCGCTTCGACTGCGGTGCGCTCGACTTTCTCGTTCAGTTGCGCGTCGGGCTTACCGCTTGGCCGCACAAAGCCCATGCCACCCTGCATCAATTCCGTGATTTCGCCGCCGCCGAGGTTCGACGTCAGGAAGATCACCGTCTGCGAGAGATCGACGCGGCGGTTGTCGCCGAGCGTCAGAGTCGCTTTGTCGAGCATGCCGAGCAGCAACTGCCACAGCGCGTCCGACGCTTTTTCGATTTCGTCAAACAGCAGGAACGACAGCTTCAGTTTGTCGGTGTGGCTCTTCGCCAGCTCTTCCTGGGTGATGAGCGGATGAGTCTCGCGGTGGCCGAGGTAGCCTGGGGGCGAGCCGATCAATTTCGCGATTTCGTGGGAGTGCTGAAACTCCGCGCAATCGACCTTAATGATCGCGCGCGCATCGCCGAACAGAATCTCGGCGGCAGCCTCAACGATGCGGGTCTTGCCCGAGCCGGTCGGCCCGAGGAACAGTAAATTGCCTACCGGACGTCCAGGCGAATTCAGGCCGGCGCAGAAAACCTGGAACATATCCACCAGCGCCTGTACGCCTTCTTCCTGCCCCACAATCTTCGATCGCAGCGAGCCGTGAAAGTCCCGGGTGTCGTTGCTGCGGATTGTCGGGTCCAGCTGTTGTCTTACTGCGGCTCTCATGTGATCTCCCCAGACCGCTTTCTCAATACCGGGCAGCCGGGTTAGTGCATGGGGCGTGCCATTTTCGACATAACCTTATTCATTGCGGAACTCACCTAAAGTCAACAACATCCGTGAGTTGCACTTCTGGAAACTGTCTCAACCGGTGAGACGGTGTTTCATCGAGGCGCAAAGTGAGAGATACAAAACAGTTTGTGTCAGTTCACAAACGACAAAAAAAGGCGAGTCGAGCCAGAACGAGAATAGAGAGCTCAAGAACTACTTTAGAAATCTGCAATGTAGCGATGTATTAGCGACGCGGACCGACGATTTGGACAAAGCCATTCGGAGTGCGACGGCTCGGCGCCGCTTTTGAGCCTTATTCATCGGCTCAAAAGCATCCGCCCACACAAGATCCTACGCAAAGCCCCCACTTCAGCCCGCTGCCAGCACGGCGACGTCGGGATGTTCGCTCGGCGGCACGGCGACCCCATCCCGAAACGCAACTGTCCGCCCTGAATTTGCCGCCACGCGGTCTCCCGGCACCACGATGCCTACCAGATTGAGGGGATCGGCTGCGGAAACCGTCACCGTCTCTCCGGTCTTCGCCAGATTTCGCGTCGCTCGCAGCGACTCCACCGCTAGCGGAAGCGCGAATTGCTCGCCGAGGAAGCCGCTCACGAAGCGTCCACCGCGAATTTCGCCGCGATCTTCGAGCCGTCTCATTGTGATTAGGACTTCGCGCCATTTCGGTACGATCGTCTCGCGGGCGAGCAGCTCGCGAAACACGATCCCGTAGCGCCGCAGAAGCATCCAGCAGGTCGCTTCGAGCGCTTTCGCATGCTCGACGGGCTCGCCGGGATACAGAAGCGACCATCGGCCGCCGTGCCGGCGAGATATCGCGTTGCGGCCCGTGCCGGCCTCCGAGCGCTGTTTTGGGTCGATCAGCGATCGCAGGTTGTCGAACCCATCGGCAGTCAAAACGCCCGCTCCGACCAGTTCCCAGAGGCCCGTTTCGACCTCATCCTTGAGCTTCCCCGTTCCTCGGACGATATCAGTGAAGAATGACGCGCCGCGCCGTCTCAGAAAGTTCAAAACCGCAGCCGCGTCCTCGCTCAAGCCTCGGCACTCGTCTTCGCCCTCCGAGCGCCGAGGGATCATCCAGTCGGCCTCTTCGCGAACGAAGAACGCAATCGGCGCCACGCTTGTCGGCGCAATCCGGCGTCGCTCACCACCGCCACCGTCTACTGCGACCAGAGTTGCTGGATGCGGCGAAACCCGTCCCCATCCCACGGCTCCCGTCAGGCAAAGCTGATCAAGCAAGCTCGAATTGTAGTCGGCAATTCGTCGCGCCAGGATGTGCCGCTCCCAGCAATTCGCCGGCGATTCGAACCCCTGAAGTTGTTGCATGACTTTCAGTGCGCCGTGCTCTCCGACCGCCTGACTCCCAGGCGCGACGTGCTGCCACCGAAGCAGCCAACGCATGAACTGGGCAGCGTTTACCGACTCAACTTGCCTCCTCAGCGCACCCAGTGTCAGTCGGTGAATCCGTGCGAGCAATCGCCGATCGCACCATTCGACGTCTTCTGGCATCGAGCCCCGGAACTGGCCCCGTAAAACCGCCCCGCTCGCCTCAAGCCGCAGTATCGCCCGGTCGAGGTCGCCCCCCGCGATCCCGGTGGCCTCCGCGAGTTCTCGGACCGTCACCGGTCCAACATGGAGCATCCAGCCCGTAGCCAAATCGAGAAGAATGTCCTCGCGCGATTTCGCAACCGCAGGCGGAATCGCAGGCAAACTCGATTCAAATCTCGCACCGCGGAAGATCTGTTCAAACGCCGCTGCCCGTTCCGCCGCCACCCAATATTTCGCATCACCGACCGAAGCTACCGCCGCGCGTCGCTGCGACGCCAGCCGGTCGAACGCCGTCCGCCAGTTCGCCGCAGCCGCCCGCAACCTAACGGCGAGCTTGCCTTCGCCGTGCTCGACTCCTCTGCCTGCGATAGGCAACGCAAACAGACTCAGCAAAGCGTCGTGCAACTCCTCCTCATCGCGCACATCCGGCCACGCATCCGCGCAGACCTCTTCAATCGCCGCCGGATCGAGCCGCCCAACTTCTGACAGCACCGCCTCCGGCAGCATCCGCCGCATCTCCACCGCTCGCGCCCGGCGCTCCTCCAGCGGCGCATCGTCGAGAAACGCATACGGATTCGCGTTCAAAATTTCATGCGAAAACTGCGACGGAATCGGCGTATCGACCGCCAGGCACAGAATCTTCCCTTCGCCAATGTCGCGCAACACCCGCTCGAGCCCCTCAATATCCATTGCTTCGGTGAGAACGTCCTTCATTACCTCATCGACCAGCGGATGCTCTGGAATCTTGATCTCCCCAACAAGGTTCTCCGGACACGCCGATGCCTCCGGAAAAACCGACGCCAGCAAATCATCCGCACGAATCCGCTGAATCTGCGGCGGCACTTTCTTTCCGCCCTGGAATCGCAGAAGCGCCAATGCCCTGCCCGCATCCCACTTCCATCGCGTCGCAAAGAGCGGCGAGTCCAGCACCGCCTGCGACAAAACTTCACGCACCGAATTCGGATGCAAAAAGTGGAAAACGTCGCCGAGCGGAAAACTGTGCTGTTCCGCCAACGAAATATTCAAACCGTTGTCCGTCGCCGCCGCCTGCAACTCGAAATTGAACGACCGGCAAAATCTCTTGCGCAGCGCCAATCCCCAAGCCTTGTTGATTCGCCCGCCAAACGGCGCGTGAATCACGAGCTGCATCCCGCCGCCCTCGTCGAAAAACCGCTCCGCGACAATCGTCGTCTGCGTCGGCACCGCTCGCAGCACCGCCCGCCCCGCGACGATGTACTGCACCAACTGTTCCGCCGCTGCATCATCAACGCAACACTCCGCCTTCAGCCATTCCACCGCGGTCGCAACTTCCTCCGACGTGTCGCGATTCGCGCCAACCTCGGCACCTTCAACACGCGAGCTGATCTGCTCCCGCAGCTCCGCCACCGCAGCCGACAACTCCGCCGTCCGCGCCGGCGCCTCGCCCAACCAGAACGGCACGCTCGGCGGCGCCCCCTGCGCGTCCTCAACCTCAACTCTTCCCGCCGACGAAACCCGCCGCACCCGCCACGAAGTATTCCCCAGCAGAAAAATATCGCCCGCCATGCTCTCGACGGCGAAATCCTCATGCAGCGTCCCGACCGACAATCGCCTTCCGGCTCAGCCACCACCGTATACAGCGCATTCTCCGGAATCGCGCCGCCGCTCGTAATCGCCGCCAGCCGCGCTCCACGCCGCGGCCGCAGCATCCCGTTCACGCGGTCGCGATGCAGATACGCTCCATACCGCCCGCGCCGCGCCGTAATCCCGTCCGACAGCATCTCGACAATCTTCTCGAAATCCGCCCACTCCAAATCGCGATACGGATACGACTGCCGAAACCGTTCGAACAACTCCTGCTCGCTCCAATCCTCTGCCGAACACATCGCCACAATCTGCTGCGCCAAAATATCCATCGGCGATTCCGGAATCTCGAGTCGATCCAGCTCGCCCCTTCGAATCGCCCGCACCAGCGCCGCGCACTCCAGCAACTCATCGCGCGTCGTCGCAAAAATCCGCCCCTTCGGAATCGCCCCGCGCCAATGCCCCGCGCGACCTATTCGCTGCAGCCCAATCGCAATCGCCCGCGGCGACGAAATCTGGCACACGAGATCGACGCTGCCCACATCGATCCCCAACTCCAGCGACGCCGTCGCCACCAGCGCCCGAATCTGCCCCTCTTTCAGCTTCTTCTCCGCTGCCAGCCGCAACTTCCGCGACAAACTCCCATGGTGCGCCGCGACGTTGTCCTGCCCCAGCCGCTCGCCCAGGTTGTGCGCGACGCGCTCCGCCAGCTTCCGCGTATTCACAAAAATCAGCGTCGACTTGTGCGAGCGCGCCAGCGAAGCAATCCGGTCGTACACCTCGCCCCACATCTCATTCGTCGCCACCGCGCCGATCTCGCTCCGCGGCACTTCGATCGCGATATCCATCTCGCGCCGGTGTCCGACGTCGACAATCACCGGACGCGCCCGCCCGCTTCCCGTCAAAAATTCCGCCACCAACTCGATCGGCTTTTGCGTCGCCGACAATCCAATCCGCGCCAGCGGTCGCCCCGCAAGCTTTTCCAGCCGCTCTAGCGACACCGCCAAATGCGACCCGCGCTTGTCGTCCGCCATCGCGTGAATCTCATCGACGATTACGGTCTCCACCGTCCGCAACACCTCGCGGCTCTTCGCCGCCGTCAGCAGGATGTACAGCGATTCCGGCGTCGTCACCAGAATCTGCGGCGGCCTCACGAGCATCGCCCGACGATCCCGTGCCAGCGTGTCGCCCGTGCGCACCGCCGTTCGAATCGTCGGCATTAACAGCCCGCGTCGACCCGCGAGCTGCAAAATCTCGCCCAGCGGCGCTTCCAAATTTTTTTGAATGTCGTTCCCGAGAGCCTTCAGAGGAGAGACGTACACAACTTCAACTTGATCTAGCAGTTCCCCGCGCAGCGCCTTTCGCACCAGCGCATCGATGCAAACCAAAAACGCCGCCAGCGTCTTGCCCGAACCGGTCGGTGCCGCAATGAGCGTCGCCTTCCGCTCCACGATCGACGGCCACCCGGCGATCTGCGGCTCCGTCGGCGTCCCAAATCGCCCGACAAACCACTCCTGCACAATCGGGTGCGCCCACTCGATACCCGCTACGCCAGTTCCAAACTCCAACTCCGCGTTCATACGCCTCGATTATAGGCGCATCACAAATTTCCTGCTCACAACAATGTCGCCGATTGTCGCTACTCACTGCGCCTGCCCAAGTCCGTTCGCAGCACGCTGCGCCAAGTCCAAATTCAGGACTCGCAGCTCTATTTGATTCAAACGCTCACCCTGTACCCGCGATTGCTTCCCAGATCGCGAGTTTGGATTCAACACAGCCTCGACCAAATCGACGGCCGCACTCGTTCATCCGCTTTCTCGCCCAGAAAAGAATCGGGGCCGCCAGAACTCTGGCGACCCCGAAACAAACTTCGCTGATTGTTGACGTGGCGCTTCGTGAAGTCTACGACTTCTCCTGCTTCTTCTTCGCCTGTGGTGCAGCCGCCGGCGCCTGAGCCGCCGCCGGCAACGCCGTCGGCTTCTTCGTCTCTGCCATGGCTGTCGACGGCGTCTCCACCGTCTTCCCGTCCTTCAGATCGACCGCCGCGGCCTTCGTCTCCGCCGCCTCGCCTTCAGTCGGCACGAGCGCGCCTTCGCTCTCGCGCACAAACGTCAGCGCGTTGTGTACGCCGTCCCAGTCGATCCGCACCAGGTCGCCGAGATGCACCTGTTCCGTCGCCAGCAAATTCGCCAGCGGATAAACCACGTGCCGCTCGATCGCCCGCTTCAAATGCCGAGCACCGTAACGCTGATCCGTTCCTTCGCGCAGCAAGAAATCGCGTCCCGCGTCCGTTACACGAAACAGAAACTGCCCCTTCGCCGTCTCCAGCACGCGCTGCTGCACTTGTCCCAGCTCGATGTTCAGCACCTCTTCGAGCTGCATCCGCTGCAACGGATGAAACACCACAACTTTGTCCAAGCGGTTCATGAACTCCGGCGAAAACTTTCGCCGCGCCGCTTCCACTGCTGTCCGCTGAACTTTTTCGTCCAACCCCGTCTCAGCGGCTTTGTCCTTGGGAGGCTGCACAAATCCCATGCCGCCCTGCATCAGTTCGGTAATTTCCCCGCTGCCCAGGTTCGACGTCAAAAAAATCACCGTGTTCGACAAATCTACGCGCCGGTTGTCGCCCAGCGTCAGCGTCGCCTTGTCCAACATCCCAAGCAGCAATTGCCACAACGCGTCCGACGCCTTCTCAATCTCGTCGAACAGCAAGAACGACAGCTTCAGCTTGTCCGTGTGGCTCTTTGCAAGCTCGTCCTGAGTGATCAACGGATGCGTCTCGCGGTGCCCCAAATACCCTGGGGGCGAGCCGATCAGCTTCGCGATTTCGTGCGAGTGCTGAAATTCCGCGCAATCCACTTTGATCAGCAGCCGCGGATCGCCAAACAAAATCTCCGCTGCCGCTTCGACGATGCGCGTCTTGCCCGAACCGGTCGGTCCGAGAAAGAGCAAATTTCCCACCGGGCGGCCTGGCGAGTTCAATCCCGCGCAGAACACCTGATACAAATCCACGAGCGCCTGCACGCCCTCGTCTTGTCCCACGATCTTCGATCGCAGCGACGTCTGGAATTCCAGAGTTCCCGTGCTGCGCAAGTTGGGATCTAACGGAAGGATGTAGTCTTTCATGGCCGCCTCCTCACGCCCCGCGAACGGGACGCAGAACCGAATCGCTCGCGCTGATACTCGAACTGCGCCAGTTTTACCTGCAGCGTGGACTGCAACAGCCGCAACTGCAAAAGCAGCTCGCTTGCCACACCGGACGACTCAGAAATTCGGAGGATCGGCGGAAACAAGTCCGCGAGTTCCAAATTCAATTCGCGCAATCCGCGCACCAGCCTCTGCACTGCTGGTGAGTCCAGATTCGCGAGATCCACTCCGTTGCCGTTCACTTGCTCTCGCAGAGCTCTCCAATTCAGCTCCACGAACGGATGCTTCTTGGAAACTTCGCGCACCACTCGCTCTGTGATCTGCGCGCGTTCTCCGAGGCGGGCGAGATGAATCTGACGAACCTTCTCGCCGCGGCGCACGTTGTGCACCAGATAGAACTTGTTCCCTTTTTGGCGAACAAACGCCATGACTTTTGCCTCGTGCATCCGACTTGCGCGTAGTGTAACTACCTTCCACTACACGCTCTAACGAATATTACGAATCTTCGTTAGAAATGTTTCGCATACGTTATGACTAGAACTTACCGTTCGAATTTACATTCGAAGATTCGAGCGACTCATTCGAATTTTCGTTCGGTTTCATTCGTCTCTCGCATGCTCAATTCGAAACTCAAACATTCGCAAACTTCGATTCTTCCCTTCACTACAAACTACGTTTCTCCCTGCTAATTAGATGCCGTAGCATTTCCTGTAGTGCCAAAAACCATCGCCGTCTGATATCGAGCGTGTCGCGGCGTTGTAAAATTTCTCGCTGCCCTTCTATCGCCGTTCCCCGCTTCTCTCATCGGCCAATCGCCTCGCTTTGTTAAACCCGCTTCCGGCGATTTTGTCTTTATCGCCACCACGCCAGTCCGTCACCATCCTGCAGAGCCCAAATTTGCCTCGAACAGCTCTGCACGGCCCAAATTCGGCCCCAGCAAAACTCCTCATTTTCGTTAGGCAAATTTGACCTGTGGAAGACGCCGCGCCAATAGTCAATCGGATGCAGTCTAGTGCACCCGTTGGTACCCAGAACTCTCAGTCGCTCCCTCTGCGAACTCCGCGTCTCTGCGTTATCCTTTTCTCTTTCTTTCTGCCAGCGCTACCGAGGAAGCGAACAATGTCTCTCTGGGATCCGGTCTACAAGCTCGTGAAACAAATTCCCCGCGGACGGGTTCTATCCTATGGGGCCGTCGCTAAAGCCCTGCGCCTCAAAGGTGGCGCTCGCAGCGCCGGCCGCGCCATGTCCGCCACGCCGCAAGGCAAAGGCATCCCCTGGCATCGCGTTCTCAACGCCGCCGGCAAAATCGTAATCCGCGAACCTTACTCGTCGCTCCAGCGCAGACTCCTCGAATCCGAAGGCATCGAAGTCATCGAAAATCGCGTCAAGATGAAAACCTACCTCTGGACGCCGCCCCGCAAATCGGCTCCAAAACAAAGTCAAAATCCGCGAAAGAACGACGCCCCGCCAAACGTAAGAAACAGTGACGGAGCGAAATCGATTCATCTGGGCAGGCACGATCCACCGAGACCTGTAGCCGCGATCGCTTCACAGATCGCGGGGTTTAGATTCGACACGATCGACCCACAACCCGCGCGCCGCCGAACCGATTTCGCAATCTGCTGTATGCTGTAACCGTCACCGAACAATCGATTTCTCGCGAATCTATGCCCGAACAGGTCATTCAGGTCGAAAATCTGATCAAGCGTTACGGCGAACTCGAAGCCGTCCGCGGCGTCAGCTTCAGCGTCAACGAAGGCGAAGTCTTCGGCCTCCTCGGCCCCAACGGCGCCGGAAAAACCACCACCATCGAAATCCTCGAAGGCCTCCGCAATCTCGACGGCGGCCGCGTCAGCGTCTGCGGCCTCGATCCCCAGCGCGAATCCGAAAAACTCAAAAACGAAATCGGCGCCGCCCTCCAATCCACTTCCCTCCCCGACAAACTGAAAACCTTCGAAGCCATCAAGCTCTTCGCCGGCTTCTACTCCCGCCGCCGCGATCCCGAAGAACTTCTGAAACGCTTCGGCCTCGTCGAAAAGCGCGACACCTTTTACAGCAAACTCTCCGGCGGCCAAAAACAGCGCCTCGCCCTCGCGATGGCTCTCGTCAACAATCCGCGCGTCCTCTTCTTCGACGAGCCCACCGCCGGCCTCGACCCACAAGTCCGCCGCGAAATCTACGACATCATTGAAGAACTTCGCCGCGAAAAGAAAACCATTGTCATCACCACGCATTACATCGAGGAAGCCGAGCGCCTCTGCGATCGCGTCGCCATCGTCGATCACGGCAAAGTCATCGCCCTCGGCACGCCGCAAGAGCTAAAAAATCGCTCCGGCGACAAAACCCGCATCGAAGTCCAACTCACGCGTCCAGAACCCCCGGATACGCTTCGCGCTCTCGAAGGCGTCACCGACTGCCGCGATCTCAACGGCGGCTACGCCCTCCACACCCAGCGCCCGCCGCAAGCCATCGTCTCTCTCGTGAAATATCTCGAAGCTCAGGGCAACGAACTCGTCAGCCTCAATATCGCCACTCCGTCTCTCGAAGACGTCTTCATCGAGCTCACCGGAAGGAGACTCCGCGATTGAAGCACTTCGTCACACTCACCGCGATGCGCATTCGCCTCACACTGCGCAACAAAATGTTTCTCTTTTTCAGCGTGATCATGCCCTTCGGCTTTTTCTTCCTCTACGCCGGAGTTTTCGCCAAAGGTGATCCGCACGTCATCCGCTTCTTCCTCGGCCCCGTCGTTTCCCTCGCGGTGATGGGCAGCTTCTGGGGACTCAGCGCCGCTCTGGTCACGTTCCGTGAGCAAGGCATCCTTCGCCGCTTTCACGTAACTCCAGTCACCGCCGCCGACATGCTCGCCTCCAGCATCGTCGCCAACTATTTCCTCACGCTCCCGACCATCATCATCGAGCTCATCTTCGCGCGCGTCCTCTTTCACGTCACCGACTTCGGCAATCTCTTCTCTTTCTTCCTGCTCGTCACCGTCGGCGTCGTCTCCTTCGCCTCCATGGGACTCATCGTCGCCAGCGTCACCAACACCATGCAGGAGACGCAAGTCCTCAATCAGCTCATCTGGCTCCCTCTGATTTTTCTCTCCGGCGCCACGATGCCGCTCCCGTTTCTGCCTCACGTCGCTCAAAAATTCGCGCTCTTCCTCCCCGCCACTTACTTAGTCTGGGGACTCCAAAGCGCCACATTCTTCAACCAGTCCGTCTCCGCTGTTTGGATCGAAATGTTTCTCTCGCGTGCTGGGCCTTGCTCGCCTTCTTCGTCGCCTCCCAACTCTTCCGCTGGGAGCCCGAATCCAAAATCCCGCGCAACGCCAAACTCTGGGCCGCCGCCACCGCCATCCCCTTCGTCATCCTCGGCATCTGGGAAAACAACCAAGGCACCCTGCTCCTCCAATCCCAATCCGCCTACTACCAAGTCCAACACCCCGAAAAATACAACCAGTCCCCAATGCAAAAGCACTCGCCGTCAGGCGACGACCCGCAACCAAAGCAACAAAAGCCCCCGTTCTGACGCCTTAATTTTTCTAGCGGTCATCGCAAAACGCGCGATCCTCACAAAACATGTACGGGCGCAGCACTGCTGCGCCCCAGCTTGCCCGGACCTACTCCCTTCTCGATCTGTTTTTTCCTCTCTTCCCTTTCAACTTTCAACTGTCGACTGTCAACCTCTCCCACGGATCACGATCCACGTCTCCTCCCGCCCACGTCCAATTTGGTTTTCATCCTCGCCGCATCCCCTCACGCGTTTCGTTGACGCCCCCAAACTCCGTACCTCATACTCAAAATTGAAGGGTTTTCATTTCAAAGGGAGCGAATCATGCCAGTCACACCGACAGAACAAATTTGGCACAACGGAAATTGGATCAAGTGGAACGACGCCACCCTTCACGTCCTTTCCCACGTCGTCAGCTACGGCTCCGCGGTCTTCGAAGGCATTCGCTGCTACGACACCAAGCAGGGTCCCGCGATTTTCCGCCTCCGCGAACACATGCAGCGCCTCATCAATTCCGCGCGCATCTACCGCATGGAGCTTCCCTACTCCGTCGAGCAGTTCGGCAACGTCGCCACCGAAGTCGTCCGCCGCAACAAGCTCAACGCCTGTTACGTCAAGCCCATCGTCCTGCGCGGCTACGGTGAAGTCGGCGTCAACCCGCTCAACGCCCCGATCGAGTGCTACATGGCCTGCTGGTCATGGGGCGCCTATCTCGGCCCCGAAGCTCTCAGCAAAGGCGTGGACATCGGCGTCAGCTCCTGGACTCGCATCGCACCCAACACTCTGCCCGGCGATGTCCAAAGCTGCCGCGAACTACATGAACTCGCAGCTCATCCGCATGGAAGCCACTTTCAACGGCTTCACCGAAGGCATCGCGCTCGACTCCGGCGGCCACGTCAGCGAAGGCTCCGGCATGAACGTCTTCCTCGTTCACGACAACGTTCTCTACACGCCGCCGCTGGCCACCAGCATTCTGCCCGGCATCACGCGCGACGCCATCGTCACCATCGCGCACGATCTCGACATCACCGTGAAGGAAACCGTCATCCCGCGCGAAATGCTCTACATCGCCGATGAAGTTTTCTTCGTCGGCACCGCCGTCGAAGTCACCCCGATCCGCAGCGTCGACCACATCCAGGTCGGCAAAGGCACCGCCGGCCCCATCACCCGCCGCATCCAGGAAGAATTCTTCGCCATCACCAGCGGCACAAAACAAGACCGCCACAACTGGCTCACCCCAGTCAACGCGGAACGCCAGCCCCGGCCCCAGTCGCCACCCGCTAGAAGTTTCGCCGCAATCGCGATCTCGTGTAGGGGCGCAGCTTTACCCTGAGGGCTTCGCCCGAAGGGCCGCTGCGCCCCCATGCCCGCACAATCTCCGCGTCTTGAGCCGGTAGCGCCGGCATCCTGCCGGCGTTTTTCCGATCCGCGCAGCTCACCGCGCCAACTCTCGTCCCAATTCATGTACGGGCGCAGCACTGCTGCGCCCCAGCTTGCCCAGGCGTTAATCCTTCCTCGCTCTGTTTTTTTCTTTCTTCCCGTTCGACTTTCAACTGTCGACCGTCAATCTCCGTCTCTTCATCTTCTACTTCGTTACTTCATTGCTTCTTTATCTCCTCATCCCCCAACTCCATTACTCCTTCGCCGCGACATCACCACACCCCTCTCGCCTCAATCCGCCTCATCCCGTACAATCTCGCTCATGTACAACCTCCCCCAACGCCTCACCGCCGAATTCATAGGCACGTTCGCTCTCGTCTTCTTCGGCGCCGGCGCCATCTGCGCCGACACTTTCTTCCACGGTAGCGGCAGCTCCAACCTCCTCCTCATCGCCGCCGTACAAGGCCTCACCTTCGCCGTCATGTACTCCGCGCTCGCACACATCTCCGGCGGCCACTTCAATCCCGCCATCACCATCGGATTCTGGGTCACCAAGCGCTCCAGCACCGTCGAAGTCGCCCTCTACTGGATCGCCCAACTCGCTGGCGCTATCCTCGCCGCCCTCCTCCTCAAAGCCGTCCTCCCCGAAGACGCCTGGCGCGCCGCCACCCTTGGCACCCCCGAGTTGGTCCGAGACTTCCCCCGGCTATCGGCGATGATTCTGGAAGCCATCGCGACGTTCTTCCTCGTCATGGTCTTCTTCGCTACCACCGTGGACGAATCCACCGTCGCCCGCCCGCTGGCAGGCTTCGCTATCGGCCTGACCGCCATGCTTGGCACCGCCGCCATCTACCCCTTCACCGGTGCTGCCCTGAACCCTGCTCGAGCCTTCGGCCCTGCCTTGGGCGCCACCCACTGGGCCAACGCCGGCGTCTTCTGGATCGGCCCCCTAGCCGGCGGCTTCCTCGCTGGCCTCCTATACGACTCCCTCTACCTCAAAAAGCCCTAGGCCGCGTCCGTCAAGTCCCACGTCTGCGGTATCTGTGCCCTCCGTGTTAAATCTTTTCCTCTCAAGTCTTTGCCTGCCTTCAACCTTTGACTGTCGACTGTCAACCTCTTCTCCGCACGGAACACGAGCCACGGAGCACGGTCAACGACCTTATTCACTGTTCCTATGCGCAGTTAACTACCGCGCCACGCCCCCCAACCGCTTTCCTTGCCGTCCCAGTACCCCAATGCTAGTTTCACTGTATTGCGGCTCCGTGAAGGACTGACTCCGTATGGCACTGAACATCGACGACCTCCTACGCCGCGCCGTAGAAAACAAAGCCTCCGACTTGCATCTCAAAGTCGGTAACCACCCCTACCTGCGCGTCGACGGCCTCCTCACGCCGCTCACCGATGTCGCCCGCATCACGCCGGAAGAAATGCTCTCCATGGCCTTCAGCATGATGACCAACCGGCAGAAGCAAAAGTTTAAGGAAACCGCCGAGCTCGATATGGCTTACGGCGTCGCCGGCCTGGGCCGCTTCCGCGTCAACGTCTTCCAGCAGCGCGGCAACGTCGGCATGGTCCTCCGCGTCATTCCCACGAAAATTCGCACCACCGAAGAGCTCAACCTTCCCGTCGTCATCAACCGAATTTGCGAAGAACAGCGCGGTTTGGTCCTCGTCACCGGCACCACCGGTTCCGGTAAATCGACCACTCTCGCCGCCATGATCGACCGCGTCAACGCCACGCGCTCCGATCACCTCATCACCATCGAAGACCCCATCGAATTCCTGCATCGCGACAAGCGCAGCTTCATCAACCAGCGCGAAGTCGAAGTCGACACCGCAAACTTCTCCACCGCGTTACGCGCTGCACTTCGTCAGGACCCCGACGTGATTCTGGTCGGCGAAATGCGCGACCTCGAAACCATTTCCACCGCTCTGCTCGCCGCCGAAACCGGCCACATGGTTTTCTCCACCTTGCACACTCTCGACGCCACGGAAACGATTCAACGTATCATCGCCGTCTTCCCGCCTCCCGAGCAGAAACAGATTCGCCTCCAGATGGCCGCCACGCTCAAGGCCGTCATCTCGCAGCGCCTCGTGCGCCGCGCCGACGATCAGGGCCGCGTCCCCGCCGTCGAAGTCATGATCACCACGGCCTACATTCGCGATTGCATCATCAATCCCGACAAGACGCGCCTCATCCACGACGCCATCGCCGCCGGCGGCAGCCAATACGGCATGCAGACCTTCGATCAATCGCTCTTCGATCTCTACACCAAGCAACTCATCACGCTGGACGAAGCTCTCTCGCGCTCCTCCAACCCCGACGAGTTCAAGCTCCGCATTCAGGGCGTCCGCTCCGCCGCCGACGCCGCTCGCGAAGAGATGGAGCGCCAAATGGCCGACTTCGAGCGCTTCGCCCGCAAGTAACTCATCGAGGGGTTTCAAATGTCCAAGGAAACTTTGGTACTCGACGAGAAGGCTTTAGAGACCGAACTGTGCAAACAGATCGCTTCAGGTGAAGCGGCGCGAAAAGCGATACGAATCGATACGCCAGATAAGAGCTGTAGTCTGTTCGATCTTCTCGCTGGCTTTGAACCGCAGGTCATACAAGACAACAGCGACTGGAACAATCACAAAAACCTGTCGCAAGACCTGTTCGGCGGCATAACTCCAGACATCGTGCTCCGATCAATAACATCTGGCGAGAACCGAATTGTTATTGAAGTGAAGAAGACTTCCGATTTCACCCACAAAGAGCTGGATGCTTCCCAGGTCCTCCGATATTTCCTGCATTTGCTCGCGACCACCAACAAGCGACCAAATGGTCGCGCTGACATATCGCGGGCCGTATTGCTCGCCGCTCCCAAACAGTGGTTCGAGTCCAATTCGGCGAAACCTTGGAATCATTTTCTCAAGCAATACCAACCGCTAGCGACGCAGTTCGAAATCGTCCTTGGCAACATCATTCTCTCTGCCTGAGTATTTGTCGCCGCGCGGGATCCAGAGTCGCCACAAACGCCCGTGCAAACCACGCTCTCATCGACGCCGATCCTCGATTTGCAAAAGCCATTGCCCCAGCCGCTTGAAAATCGGGTCACCGGAATCGCGGCCACACCATTCTTGATGCTCGTCGGCGCGATCGCGATGACCGAAAACTTTTCGGCTCTGGCGATTCCGTTTGGAATTTTAGCTGCGATGTTTCTCTCCACCGTGGTTCATGAACTGGGTCACATTGTCGCTGGCCTCGCCTTCGGGATGCGCTTTCGCGGAGTGTCGATAGGCCCGTTCGTACTTCAGCGTTCGCGAATTGGCTGGCGATTCAGTCTGACGCGCTTTTGGGTAAGGGGCTTCGCCTACATGAGCCTTCCCAAGATTCGCAACATGCGGCGCAGACTCATCGCACTCGTCCTCGGCGGCCCGCTTTCGAGTTTGGTATGCGGCGCGGCCGCGCTGATCGTCGGTGAAGTGCTACAGGCACGAGGCGAAACATCTTGGGTCGGAGTTTTGGAGTTATTCGGCGTCTATTCGGTCTTCATCGGCGTCATCTCGTTTCGGCCTTTCCGAGTTGGCCCGTACGCAGGTGACGGAATGCTCCTGCGTGCCTTAATCCGTTCGCGCGACGATGCGAAGCAACTAATCGCCATATATGCGCTCGGCATTCTTCACGACCAAAATCCTGACGGAGTTAGCTGGAACGACAGATGGACGCGAGTCGCTTACGAAGGAATTCTGGCTCCTCAATACTATCGAGATTTGGCATCGTACTTTCGCGCGCCCGACGCTGATTCTGCGGCTGCGTTTCTTGAGAAATGTCTTCAGGGATCTGCTTTCTTATCTCCCGCTGATCGCGACAACTTGATCGCGGAGGTCGTCGAGTTCGCTTCTTCGAAGCGTTCTGACGCGTCATTGGCGCAGCGATGGCTCGAGCGTATCAACTCCCCTGAAAACATTAGCCTGCTCACGCGCGCGCGCATGAACGTTGCCTTCGAAATCGCCAGGGACCAACCGGAAAACGCCCTCCGTCATTGGCAAGCAGGACTCGAATTGATCCTCCAGTCCCCGAAATCGCCGGCGGCAGAGCGATATGAATTGTCTTGGCATGCCTGCAAGAAACAAATTCTTCAGCGCTTCGATTCAAATATCCAGACTGCCCGTAAACCTGAGGAGGTCCTTGCAAATGTCATGTAAGCCGCAAGCATCGCGCTCATCGATCTCCCTGAAAACGGAGGACCTGTAGCAATGGTCAAAAAATCCACCGTATTCCTCTTGGCGCTTATGGGCTTAATCGTTTTCACCGCAGTCGCGAAACACGCAAGGTCCATCAAGTCGAATCCTCGCGCCATGCGCAGAGATGAACTCATGGCTCTCGTTGCAGGCCACAGTCTTCCCGAAAATATCGCGTACGAGCTAAATCACCACGGTGTCTGCTCTGCCCCGACCGAGCATTTCAAAGCGCTTCTCTCGAATGCCGGCGCCGCTCCAAAAGTTCTTACCGCTCTCAATGAAGCCAAGGTCGTCAACTGCACTCCTGCCGACCTTCCCGATGATTCTGCCCTCCTCGCTCATTTGAGCCGCGCAGGAGAGGCGATCAACGCTAAGCAATACCAGCAGGCGACCGAGGAACTCACGTCCGCCCTCGATTCGAAAGAGACCAAGTCTGCCGCCGGGTTTGTCATGGGCGACGTGCTCATCGACCAGCACCGGGAAGCGGAAGCAGCCACGATTTACGAGGCGATCGAAAAGAAAGACTTCGACTTTCCCCAAATCCACACCCGCTTGAGTAAGGTCTACTTCGAATCGGGCGATCTCGAAGACGCCTTGACACAGGCAAAGCTCGGTCAGGAACGAAATCCAGAGGATCCATCTGCCCATCTGAACGCAGGTGTTGTTTTTACTCAAATGCGCCAGTTCGACGCCGCAAAAACCGAAATTCAGGCTGCCATTCGATATAAACCCGACATGGCGAATGCTTATCAGGACTTGGGTATTCTTTTCATAGACCAAAGAAAATTCGACGACGCGATCGAGCAAACCAGGAAAGCAATAGCGCTAGAACCCGACAATCCCGGGTTTCACTATGATCTCGGAGCGGAGTACGGCGACATCGGAGATTACGTCTCTGCAATTCGCGAATACCGCGAAGTGAAACGCCTCGATCCGAATAACGCAGATTCACGCCAGAATCTCGGCGAAGCGCTGATGCGCACCGATCCCGGTGCGGCGATTACCGAATTTCGCGAGCTTGCCGCGCTTCAGCCCGACCGCCCGATCTGTCATTTCTGTCTCGGTGACGCCTATTACCAGATGGGTCAGTACGACGAGGCCAAAAAAGAGTACGTACTCGCAACTCAGTTGGACCCAGCTTCCGCCTATCCCCACGCAGGTCTCGGGCGCCTGCACGAAATGGAAAAAGATTACGATGCAGCCATCGCTGAGTTCCGTGAGGCAGAGCAGCTGAACCCTTCCTTCGGCGGCGCTTTTACCGACGCGGGCCGTGTGCTTCTCGCGAAGAAAGATTTCGCCGGGCGCGACCGAAGAACTCAAACGTGCCGAGGAAGTCGATCCGACAAGTTGGCAAAATCATGACTTCCGCGGCCAGGCATTCGAAGGCCTCGGTGACCGCGAGTCTGCAATTGCCGAATACAACGAAGCGCTTTCGATTGCGCCGAAGGAACTTCAGGCCCGCTTGGACTTAGCTTTGGCGCTCGAAAAAAGAAGCCAATGGGTCGAAGCGCTTCAGAATTATCGCCAGGCCGCCGCTGACGAAAAGCCTCCTCGCCCCGGCTTCGCTCAGGTTTTCTTCGACGCGCAACAAAAGTACGCCACTGCGCAGCAGCGATTTCAGCAACACCTCTCCGAGCTCCGCGCGGCCGGAAAATCCGACGACGCCTCCGCCCTCGAAGCAAGCTTGCGCTCCGCAGACTCAGTCTCGAACTCCAACGTTGACGACGCATTTCATTCCGCGATGAATGCCAGCCAATCCGCGATGGCGCAGCGCCGCTTCGATGAAGCCGAAACCAAGGCGAAGCAGGCCATCGAGGTCGCCGAGAAAATCAAACCTCAGGACGGGCGTCTGCCCGAAGCCGTCGGCCAACTCGGCAACGTCTACGCGTGGCGCCTCGATTTCAAGAACGCCGACACAACCTTCAAACGTCAGTTGCTCTTGTTGCAGACGCTGTACGGTCCGAAGTCTCCGATGATCGCTCCGGCGATATGGAATCAGGGCATGGTCGCGATGGCGCAAAAGGATTTCGCAGGCGCGGAAAAACTCTTCTCCCAGTCCCTCGAGCTGAACGAACAAACCTACGGTGACAATAGCAACGCAGTCGCCGAAGATCTCCGCGCTCTCGCTCACGTCTACAAGGCACAATACCGATACGACAAAGCGGAAGCCGAATATTTGCATGTCATCGAAATCTACAAAGTGATGTACGGCCCCGACGATTATCGAAACTCGATTCCGTATGCGACTCTTTGCCAGACCTACGACCAGTGGGGCAAACCGGAAAAATCGCAAGAGTGTCACGCGCACATGGTCTCGCTCGAGGAAAAACAGTTTGGCGCAACCAGTTCGTATCTTGCTCAGGACCTCAACAGCGAAGCGCAAGCCCTGCGTCAACTCGGCCGTGCCAGCGAAGCTGCCGCTGTCGAATCACGAGCGCATTCGTTGAAAGGCAATTAACAGCAGCTGGCGAATTGGCTGACGCGATGGATGGGTTGAAGAAGTTAGAATCGCCAAGGAGAAAAACGGTCAGCGCTTCGCGCGGCTAAAAACCAATGTTTGGTTTCTCTTACCAAGGGCCGCGCGCGATGCTGTATCGCAGCGTTTGGGTGACGGGAGCAGCTTCCGCTGTCCTGCTCGTATCGCTGCGCGTGTTGGACGTAATCACGCCGAACGACTTCGCTCTCGGGCTGTTGCTCCAGAGCATCGAATACTTCGCCTTCGGCCTCGGCGTTCTCGCGTTGCTTCTCTTCCTTTTGCTCGCGGTCTGTCCCGACGTTGCCAAACGTGAAAAACTTCGCGGGCTCGCCGCTGCGCTCCTCCCCTACATAGTTCTCGCGATTCTCTACGTGCTCGCGACGCACACGCGCTTGCGAAGATAGGCTGCGGACGCATCGCAATGGCTTATCATCGATATCGACCGATGCGATTCATGTTCCCCGATCGTCACCGCGCTTGTTCTCGCTTCACTCTCTTGTGTTCCTGGCTACTTGCTCGGCCGCCTCAAGCAATCTCCATTCATCCGTTCCCGATGGCTCCCGGCACGTTCTGGGTATATGCAGGCGACGTTCGCTGGCAGGATCAGAACAACACCACGCACGAAGAACAGGTCACGTGGCGCACCGAAGTGCGCAAACTCGTCGAGCATCCCGCAACGAACGCGCGCGTCGCTTCGATCTACGGCTATCCGTCCGATCTCGATTGGACGGACGGAAAACCGGACGTCGAATATCGGCCGCTCGTCGAAGCCGCTGGCAGATTTTATCTGCTCTCCGCGGACACTTTACCCGCAACGCTGAATCGACTCGACGATCCCAACGACAATTTGTCCGGATTGCTCTCCGCCGATGATTTGGTTCTCGGAATGGCCGCTCGGCCAAGGCTGGCGCTTCTGCGATCCGAAAGGCATCGTACGTGACGATCAGCTCTATTGCTGGTTCGTCGAAAACGTCGCGCCATCGAACTTAAAATTTCCCGGCGTAAAGATCGCTCCGCGCGACGAATATCAGCTCAGCTACAAAACAAATCCCGATCAGGTCAACGTTTCGTTCGTCCCCGACATCGGCATCACGCACTACGAATACCACCACCACGGCGCCATCGCCGACACAACGCTAATCCTCTCCGAATTCCATCCCGCTGATACAAAGAAGTAGAACGCGAATACGAAACGCTCTGTTTCTCAGTGTTCGAGCCTTCAAAGGTCGACCCGAATCGTTTCTCCACAGAACACGGCCTGCGATCACTGAACAGGCTCTTTTACTTTTTCACAGCCACCATTTCGACCGGCTCAAAAATTCCGTGTCGCATTCCACCGAGAACGTTCTGCATCATCTGCGGCGCTCGCTCTCCCATCAGCAACTGCAAGCCTAAAATCGGCGGACCGCCTTGCGCGGTCCGGGCGATATTGCGCTCGAAAAACTCGATACCGAATTCGCGGCGTCCGCGTTCGTGGATGATCTCGAAACCGACTGCTTCGAGAGCCTTGCGATACCCTTCGATCTTCACGACGAAGCTGGTGGCGCCGCTGGCCGCCCACGGGACCGGATACGAGATCGGATCATCGTTCGTGCGCATCACGTCGTAAATCGCAAACTTCGCGCCGGGTTTTAAGACGCGGGCTACGTCCTGAAACAGCGCATTCTTGTCCGCGATATTCATTCCGACGTGGAACATGTATGCGGCGTCGAAGCCCCCCGCAGCAAACGGCATCGCCAGCGCGCTGCCCTGCTCGAACTTCGCCGCGTTTTCGAGATGCAGTAACTTCGTGAGACTGATCGCCGCACGCACGAATTCTTCCGTCAGGTCGATGCCGGTCACGCGCACACCGTGCTCGGCTGCAAAATAGCGAGCTGGCCCGCCGACGCCGCAGCCGACGTCGAGCACTTTCATTCCCGGCTTCAATCCCATGAACTCGGTGAACGCCTTCGTTGCTTCGAGCCCGCCGACATGGAATTCATCGACCGCTGCCAAATCCGTCGGCGTGAGCTTCCTTGTGTCGAGCCCCGCGCGCTTCATCGCCCCCAGAATCGTTTCATCCAACTGCGGCCGCGAGTAATGTTCCGCTACGGCCTTCGTTTCCGACATGTCGTTTCCCCTGAACCTTTCCGATCCGCTCGCTGCCAATCCTGATTCCCTGCTTCGCCGTTTCGTTACTTCTTTACTTCGATGCTTCGTTATTTCATGCTTTCCTCGTGTTCACGTCCACGAAAAAAGTCGATACCGAGCAGGAACTCTACGATATCGCTTTACGTGCCTTGATGCGGCGGCCGCACTCCGTCAAGGAGATGCAGAGGCTGCTTGATCGCCGCGCGTCACACAAACTGCTCGCACAAGTCGTCATGGCGCGCATGAAGGAAAACGGGCAGCTCGACGATGCGCGCTACGCGCAACAGTTTACGCGGCAGCGCACGGAGATTCGGCGGCAAGGAAAATTCCGGATCGCGCGCGACCTCCGCGCTCGCGGAGTTTCGGATTCCGATATCCAGGCGGCTGTCGAAGCCTCGACCGACGACGAATCGCAGCGCCTCACGATTCGCCATCGCATCGAGCGAAAGCTCAAACTCACGCGAGGCGAAATTTCCCACAGCAAGATCGCCAGCTTGTACCGCAGCCTCCTTGCCGCGGGATTCCCTTCCGACGCCATCCGAAAAGAACTCAAAGCCGTTACGACGGAAGAAGTCCCCGAAGCCGACAACTCCGACGAATAATTTTCTAATTTTCCGCGGCGCCTCGGCGATACGTCGCCATCGTTCACGCCTTCCCGTATTTCGCCAACACCTCCGCCGCCGCGCGGTCTCCCGAGCGTATCGCGCCATCGATATACCCCGCCCATCGGTTCGAGGTCTCCGTGCCCGCCCAATGCACCCGCCCGTGCGGGACGCGAATCGCCTCGCCCGCGGTCGATAAAATCCCCGGCGCGGGCGACGCCATGTAACACCCGCGGCTCCACGGATCCGAAGGCCAATCCTGATCTTCATAATCAATCACGCGCTCCGCGTCCGATCCGAAAAATCTCACCAACTGCCTCACCACCTCAGTCCGCCGCGCATCCTTCCCCGCGCCGCTCCACAAGACTCCTCCGCGCGCTTCCATAAATCCCACCAAGAATCCTGGCCCGGAATCACTCAGACTCGAATCCGCGCAAATCAAATTGCTTGGCAACTCATCGCTCGTGATCAGCCCGCTGTATCCGCGCGCTCGCCAGAACGGCTTCTCATACGCCACCCAATACTTGATCACCGAACCCATGGGCATGTGCTGCAGCAATATCTCCCGTTCCGGCGTCAAAATCGGCGTGTACTGAATTCGCAGCGCCAGGGGCGGCGGCAAGCACACGATCGCAAAGTCCGCCTCCCACTTTCCCGTATCGGCGTCGACCGTCACACCGGATTCGTTCTGCGAAATCGCACGCACAGGCGACTCAAATACAATCGCGTCTCTCAATTCTTCGCCGATCTTGGCCGCAACGCCGTGCATCGTCTCGCGCACGGTCCACGCCTGCGTCGTTCCCTGGCCAAATCCCGCCTGGCTGACAAAGCTGTCTCCCGACCGCATGTAGAACAAAAAATATAGAAACGAAATCTGGTACGCATCGGCCGTCAAAATCCCGCGCGTCAATCCGCGCAACGTCCCCAAGACTTCCGGATTCGTCGTGTTCTTCGCGAACCAGTCGTCCGCGCTGATGGTGTCCCACTCGCGCGCTTTCGCGGCTTTCCAGGGCGCGTCCAGGGGCACTTCCTTGCTCAACGTGTCTACTTTTCCGATCACGCGCGCTGCTTCCTGATCCGTCGCTTTGCCCCACCCAAACGCATTTCCGCTTCCTTCAAACCGCCGGTGGTTCGCTTCGGTGATGTTTTTCCCTTTCTCGAATTGCGGAACAAGCTGAAATCCAAATTCCTTGATCAGATCGAGGATGCGCGTCTGTGAAGCGGCGGCCCACATTCCGCCGACATCAACAGTGCGTCCCGCGATTTTTCCTGCCTTCACGCGTCCGCCGACGCGATTGCGCGCCTCCAGTACGGCGACCTTTTTCCCCGCCTTCACCAGCGTCCTCGCCGCCGTTAGGCCCGAAAATCCCGCGCCCACAATCACCGCGTCCGCGCGCTTCGCTTCCCCGCCTTGCGCCGCCTGACCGCTCGACGTGCCCCCGTTCGCCTTCGCAGCCACAGATACAGCCACCCGCGGCAGCGCCGCCGCAGCCGCGCCCGTCCCCAAAATCCGCAGCAAATCTCGGCGTCCCCAGACGCCTCGCCCCTCGCCTTGGTCGCTCATCTCTCCTCCAATCCCTGCTTCGCGTGCCCGCAACCTATGTCGGGCGCGACGGACTGTCAAGAAACGCTCCCCTTTGCGAGGTGCGAACGTTGCGGGAAGAGAGGCTTGTTCCATTTTGGGAATTGATGAATGCTGACCCACCCCCCCGGGGTATTTTTGCAAGGATGTGAATCTAAAGGGTTTGAGCGTGCGAGATGCGCAAGAATGTGAATCTAAGGGAGTTAAGGGACGGCGGAGTTTTGATCGGAAGGGCTTCGTTGAAAAGAAAGGGGTTGCGCGGCTAATCGACAGCTTCATGGGGGAGTATAGCATTGAATTACCTCTCTGTCAATAGGTACTAGAGCGTACTGTTCGAATGACTGGCGGTCATTCAGGCTGTGTTCACGGTTTTCCGAGCAACCTAGATGCGGACGGGCTAGGAAGAGAAACTGACGTTGGATTCCATTGGTGGCCATGCGGATTGAGATTGGACGTGCTGAATCTAAACCCCTCGATCTGGGAAGCGATCTCGGGTACAGGGTGGCTCACCAGTTGTCGTTGCGGAAAAGTTTCGACAGCGTTTTCAGGTCATTTCGAAGGAGAATTTTCGACATCCCTGGCACGGTTACGGCCTTGGTCTAGGTGGTGCGCGGATGCGATAATTTCTTTTTTGCAGACAACTCAGCAGACGAGGGTGAATTGAGCGGCGACGAGTCCAATTTGAAGTGGAGCGGGAACAAGATCCGCGAGACGTTTCTCAAGTTTTTTGAGAGCAAGGGACACCGCCGCGTTCGCAGCTCTTCGCTGGTGCCGCATGGCGATCCGACACTCCTCTTCACCAATGCGGGGATGAATCAGTTCAAGGATGTTTTTCTTGGGCTGGAGAAGCGCGATTACAACCGGGCGACGACGGCGCAGAAATGCGTGCGCGCGGGGGGCAAGCACAACGACCTCGAGAATGTCGGCTTTACGAAGCGGCATCACACGTTTTTCGAGATGATGGGCAATTTTTCGTTTGGCCCCGTCGGTGCGATCGGAAACCAGGAGACGTACTTCAAGGAACTCGCGATTCCCTACGCGTGGGAATTGATCACATCGCCGGAATGGTTCGGCCTTCCGAAAGAGAAGCTCTACACAACAGTGTTTGGTGGCGCTGAAGTCGCGCCCGGCACAACGCTCGGAATCGATGAGCAGGCGCGCGGCTATTGGCTCGAGCAGAAGGTGCTCGCCGAACGCGTCGTGCCGATCCCCGGATTGAAAGACAACTTTTGGGCGATGGGCGACACCGGCCCGTGTGGGCCGTGCAGCGAGATTTTTTATGACATGGGCGCTGTCGCGTCGGAAGAAGGACATACCGACTGCAAGTTCCCATGTGAGTGCGGGCGTTATGTCGAAATCTGGAATCTGGTGTTCATGCAGTTCAATCGCGATGCGAGCGGCACGCTGACGCCGCTGCCGCGGCCGTCGATCGACACCGGCTTGGGTTTAGAGCGCACTGCGGCGGTTCTCCAGGGAGTCATCTCGAACTACGACACCGATCTGTTTACGCCGCTGCTGAAGCGCGCGGCGGAACTTTGCGGTGTTGATGAAAAGAAGGAGGAAAAGCTCGAAGAAGGCCGAGGCGGCGCTGCTTCCCTTCGGGTGATCGCTGATCATGCACGCGCTAGCGCATTTCTTATCGTGACGGTGTCGTACCTTCCAACGAAGGGCGCGGATATGTTCTGCGCAAGATCATGCGCCGAGGCATTTATCACGGCCGCGTGGTTGGAGCTACAAAGCCGTTCTTGTACGAGATGGTGCGAACCGTCATCGACCTGATGGGCGATGCATATCCAGACTTGCGGAAATTCTGCCCGAGTGATTGAAACTGTCCGCGGCGAGGAAATCCGGTTCGCTCGAGCACTGGATATCGGCCTGAAGAGGTTTGACGAGGCGGTTCTGGACGCTCGACGGCAGTCTGCAACCGAACTCGATTTCTTTATAGGCGTGATCCCTGAAGATCGATTGGCGGCGCAGGACGCCTTCCAGCGGATTAGTAGGGTCTTCGGGAACAAGTCAACGCTTCCTAACCTTAGCCCTGCTGATGTCTCGGAGATCGTCGCGTCGTCTTTGGAGGGTCTTCCAGTATCGCCCTCGTCGATGAATGTTCTGATTTCAAAGATAATGTGGCGAATTAAAGAACCTCCGAAGTTGGATGGCGCGTAGCGTTCCGTTGTATGACACATACGGCCTGCCGCGTGACTTCATTAAGGACGCAGCACGGGATGCCGGCGTTGTTTTCGACGAAAACGGTTTCGAGCGTGCAATGTTGGAACAGAAGACCCGTGCGCGTGCGTCGTGGAAAGGTGCGCATAAGGAGGCGGCGAGTCCGGCGTTTGCGAAGATTGCAGAGACGTTTAAGACGGAGAAGGATTTTTATAACGCGACGGCGGGCAAGGATATTCGGGTTGAGGCGATCATTGGGAAGAATGGGCCGGTCAACGAGCTGAAGGCGGGCGAATCGGGCGAAATTGTGCTGGACCGGACGCCGATTTATGCGGAGTCGGGCGGACAGGTCGGCGACACGGGCGCGTTTTACGACAACAATGGGTCGCAACTGCTGGCGGACGTGACGGGCGCTTACTACCCCGTCGGCGGGCTGGTGGCGCACAAGGTGAATGCGAAGGAGACGCTGCGGGTTGGCGATCGGATTTCTGTTGTCGCGGATGCGGAGCGTCGGATGCGCATCATGCGCAATCACAGCGGCACGCATCTGGTTCACGCCGCGCTGCGCAACATCCTCGGCACGCACGTAAAACAGGCTGGGTCGCTGAACGCGCCGGACCGGATGCGTTTCGACTTTTCGCATTTTGCGCATGTCGATGCGGAAGAGCTGCGCGACATCGAGCAGCAGGTGAACGACGAGATTCGGCACAACACCGAGGTCGAGACCAACGTCACGACGATCGATCAGGCGCTGGCTTCGGGCGCGCTGGCGTTTTTTGGCGACAAATATCCGGAGAGCAACGTGCGCGTGGTGACGATTCCGGACGAGCGGGCGCCGCGCGGGTTTTACTCGCAAGGAGCTTTGCGGCGGGACGCACGTGCATCGCATCGGCGACATCGGCGTGCTGAAGATTGTCGGCGAGCAATCGGTGGCGGCGGGAGTACGGCGCATCGAGGCCGTCACGGGAATCGGCGCGCTGGAACATTTCCAGAAACAGGCGCAGGTCTTGTCGCAGGTGGCGAGCAAATTGAACGTCGGCGAAGACGACGTTTTGGCGACGATCGAAAAAATGTCGCAAACAGTGAAGTCGCTGGAGAAAGGATCTCGAAGCGCAGAAGCGAAAAGGCGCGCTTGGGCAGCTCGACGAACTGGTGGGAAAAGCGCAAACGATCAAGGGCGTGAAAGTGATCGCGGAAGAAGTGCAAAACGTCGATCGCGAAGGACTGCGGCAGCTGGTCGATAGCCTGAGGCAGAAGCTGGGCTCAGGCGTAGTAGCGCTAGGTATGCCTGATAACGGCAAAGTGGCGCTGATTGCCGGGGTCACGAAGGATCTGACCGGTAAAGTCCATGCTGGCAATCTGATACGGGCGTTGGCGCAGCAGGTAGGCGGATCGGGCGGCGGGCGCCCCGATCTGGCCGAGGCTGGCGGAAAGGACACAGCCAACCTAAAAAAGGCGCTCCAGTCTGTATCAGGCTTAGTCGAGCCTTTGCTATAGTTTGCCTCGCCAGGAACGTGTCCGACACAGGGCACCCGTTCGTACTATCGACACCCCCCGGACCAACCCCTAGCATTTTAGTGGGACTAGTACTCCGCTCCCTTTCCGATGCGAGGATTTGCAAAATTGAGCCTTCCCCGGCCAACGGTGATTTTCCGCCGCCATCGAGCGATTTGCGCTCGTTTTGGTGCCATTTGCGTCGTTTTCGGCGCGTTCTGGTTCGCCGGCGCGACCGCCGCGAATGCGCAGATCGCCAAGGTGACCGACGATAGCCGGCAGACGCTTCTGGGTGAACGCCGAACCGGTTGTGACAACCAAGATGGCCCCGGCGCGGCAGCGCAACGCGATCTACATGCCGAGCGAAGTGTCGTTCACAGGACGCAATGACCGGCCGGCAGTCAGCATCGATCGAGACGGCATCGAGCGCATCGTGCATGAAGCCGCCGACCGGCATAACGTTGACCCCGCGCTGGTTCGCGCGGTGATCGAGACCGAGAGCAATTGGAATCCTTCCGCGGTTTCGCGCAAGGGCGCGGTCGGATTGATGCAGTTGATGCCGACCACCGCGCAGCGTTTTGGCGCGAGCGATTTCTACACGCCGCAACAGAACGTCGAGGCTGGTGTTACATATCTGAAGACGCTGCTGGAGCGGTATGATGGTAATCTCGATCTGGCCCTCGCGGCCTACAATGCGGGAGAGGGCGCCGTGGATAAGGCGCACGGAATTCCCCGCTTTCGAGAGACGCGCGACTACGTACAGAAAGTCCAGAATGCGTACTACAGGCCAGGTTCGGGGAGACTTGCGGCGTTCGCGTTTAATCCCCGGGCGATACGGAAGAATACGGATCCTTCCGGCCGCGTTATTTTCACGAACGACTAAAGCTTCACGAACGACTGAGACGATTCCCTCACAACTGAATGAGAATTTAGGGGCGCGTAAGAGTGCGCTGCTAGCGGATCGGTGTGTGCGAGCGGCGGGGAAAGATAACGCAGAGGCGCGGAGTGCGCTGAGGTACGCGGAGACGCGGAACTCGGGCATTACCGGGGAGAAGTACTCGGGGACCATCGCGGAGACGAAGGGGCTAGTTTTAGTCCCAGGCGTTTACTCTTTCCATGTGACAGGGACGAGGTTTTAGGTTGGGCATGGGGCGCGGGTCTAGAATCTTGCACATGAGGTTCGCCGGGTTTTCGCCGGTTTTCGCGTCGCGCGGAATTGCTGCGCGATTGGTGTTGATGACCTCGTGCGCAATTCCCTTCTTCGCTCCACAATTTGCGACTGCTGCCAGATCGTCGAACACGACAGCGACCAGCGATTCGAGGCGGGCGGCTGCGACTGCGCAGTTTGATCGCGCGGAAGAGCAGCGGAATGCGCTGAACGAAAAACCTGCCAATAAGCGGACTCTTGCGGAATACAAGAATGTGGTGACGACGTATCGGCGCGTGTTTTTGATTACGCCGCGCGCGCCGGAGGTGCCGGAATCGCTCTCGGCGGTGGGGCAGCTTTACACCGAGATGGGCGATCGGTTCGGGCGGAGCTATTACCAGTCGGCGGTGGACTCGTATCGATTTTTGATGCGCGAGTATCCGGCGAGCAAATTGTCGCAGGACGCGATGCTGAAAGTGGCGGCGCTGGAGAAAGATCAACTGGGCGATCCTCGGGCGGCGGCGAAGATTTACGATGAGTTTTTGAAGAAGTATCCGAAGTCGGCGCGGAGGCGCGAGGCGCAGGAAGCGCGGGCGGAACTGGCGCTGACGATGGGCGAGCCGGCGAAGAGTGGCGATTCTGGCAGCAAGAGCGCGCGTGGAAATTCAGTCAGCGCGAGAAATAGCGACGATTCGGATGACGAGTCGACCGCTGCAGTCACGGAAGGAGCGGCGCCGCTGCCTGCGGTGACGCCGAGCGGAGGGACGCCACGGGTGCGGCGGATTACGACTCGGGCGATGGCGGATTCAACGCGGGTGACGATCGATCTGGAAGATGCGGTGCAGTATTCGTCGGCGCGGATCAAGAATCCGGACCGGATATTTTTTGATATTCACGACGCGCGGCTGCCGGCGGAAGTGGCGAAAGCGAATGTGAAGGTGGAAGGCGACCTGGTGACGGCGGTGCGCGCGGCGCAGAATCACGCGGGAATTGTGCGCGTGGTTTTGGATGTGAATGGCGTGAAGGAATACAACGCGTCGCTGCAGGATAATCCGCCGGCGCTGATTATTGATTTGTATGCGAAGACGGGCGCGGCGAAGGCGGCGAACAAAGGCGCGAAGCCGGTGAATCCGCCGGTGGTGGATGCGAAGGGCGAGGCGGAGTTGGCGGATGTGCTGCCGGCGGGGCCGGCGAATGTCAACGGGAAGAACAAAGACAAAGAGATTGCGCAAGTGAATGAGGCGAAGGGCGTGGATGCGGCGGATTTGCCGGCGGACGCGACTGCAGGTAGCGCGCCGACACCGGTCGCGCCTGCGGCTGCAAAGCGGAATGGGGTGGGATCCGGATCGGCGGGTGCTGCTGGCACGACGAACAATTCGGCGAAGTCGACGCCTGCGTCGAGTGCGACTACAACTGCCGCGAATTCTGGCACGGCGGGCACGGCGGATTTGCCGCCGTCACTGGTGAGAAGCGATCCGTCGTCGAAGTCATCGAAATCGAAGAAGAGTGCGAAGCCGGATTTGATTCAGCCGGCGTCGTCGGCGCAACCGACGAAGGATGGGCAGGCAACGCTGACGCGGGCGCTGGGATTGAAGATTGGGCGGATTGTGATCGATGCGGGGCACGGCGGGCACGACACGGGAACGATCGGGCCGACGGGATTGATGGAGAAGGATCTGTGCCTCGATGTGGCGCTGCGGCTGGGGAAAATTATTCAGCAGCGGCTGCCGGGCGCGGATGTGATTTACACACGATCGGATGACACGTTCATTCCGCTGGAAGAGCGGACGCACATTGCGAATGAGGCGAAGGCGGATTTGTTTATTTCGATTCACGCGAATTCGTCGCACGATCATCAGGCGCGCGGGATCGAGACGTATTATTTGAATTTGAAGGGGTCGCCGGACGCGATGGAAGTGGCTTCGCGCGAAAACGCGACGGCGAACGAGAGCATTCACGACCTCGACGACATCGTGAAGAAGATTGCGCGCAGCGAGAAGATTGATGAGTCGCGCGAGTTTGCGTCGGATATTCAGGATTCGCTGTCGAAAAGGATTCAGAAGCAGTACAAGCCGGTGAAAGATCGCGGCGTGCGCAAGGCGCCGTTTGTGGTGCTGATTGGCGCGGATATGCCGTCGATTTTGACGGAGATTTCGTTTTTGAGTAATCCGGCGGACGAGCAGCTTTTGAAGAAGCCGGAGCACCGGCAGCGCGTTGCTGAGGGCTTGTATCAAGGCGTTGCGGATTATTTGCAGAGCTTGAATAGCATGACGGGAATCCAGCCTCGAGTGCCTGTCTCTCCCTCCGCGAGATCGACGGCGGCTGCCTCAGTTGATTCACCTCGAAACCAGCGTTAGGCTGGTGGTGTCTAATAAAGTGGATTGATGCGAACAGGGATCAAGTTTTTCGCCATTTTTGCCGCAATTTTCGTGATTGCGCCATCGCTCTGGGCAGCCGATGCGCAGTGGCCCGCCAAGCTCGGAACACTCAAAGCAAAGTCTGCGAGCATAGGCACAAGTAACCTCGTGGCCAAAGGCGCGACTTCCGGAGCCCGCCCACTGGACGTCGAATCGGGCCTTGTTGGCCAGAGTTCGCAGACTTACGTGGACGATGGCGGAAATCAGAGCGTGATGACGTTGCTGACGTACAAGGACTCGAGCGGGGCGTACGAGGCCTATTCGGTTCTGCGAGCGCAGCCGACGGATAACCCTGTCGGTGCAGTCCTCGTGAGGGGCAATCGGGTTCTCATTGTGAGCGGGATGTCCGACAAGGACAGGAAGAGTATTGAGGATTGGCTTTCTTCGATTTCCGATGGCGTCGCTTCGCCTCCAATCGCCGGTTATCTTCCCGAGAGTGAAAAACAGCCGCTTACCGAGCGATATGCGCTTGGTCCGATCGCATTCAAGGCTGCCGCACGGACACTGGCGAAGATTGATGCTGATGCGATCGCGGACGAAGCTGGGTTCAAGTCGCATGCTGAGGCGATGCTAGCGAAGTACAAGAGTGCGAAGGATGAGGCGACGCTGCTGTTGGTTGAGTATCCGACGCCGCAACTGGCGGAGCTGCATTTGCGGCATTTGCAGAGGGCGCTGGCGGATGCGAAGTTGACCTCGAGCAGTATTGAGCGGAAGGGGTCGCTGCTGTCGATTGTGCTGGCGCCGACGTCGCCGGAGTATGCGGAGAAGCTGCGGGCGGGCGTGAATTACGAAACGTCGGTGACGTGGAATGAGCCGAGTTCGACGGCGACCGATCCGCCGATTACGAGCACGCTGGTGAAGATTATCATCGCGACGTTTGTGTTCATGGGGGTCACGCTGGTATTGGGGATTGCGTTTGGCGGGGTGCGGGTGATTACGAAGAGGCTGTTCCCTGGCAAGGTTTTTGACCGCAAAGAGCAGATTGAAGTGCTTGCAGTTGGGGTTGAGCGGGAAACCGATCGATCCTACCGACCTGTATTAAGAAATCTTAGGAAAACATCCTTAGGTGGTGACGTGGAGTCGAGCGGGTGTGGGTGTGCTTGTAGCCGACGTCAGGCGGGAGCCACGCCCTACAAAGGCGGACGGGGCGGGCCGATGCGAAATGACGGACAGGTCCGGGCCGCGACGGGGAAAAACGCCGGCAGGATGCCCTTCGCGGCTCAGGGTAAACCGGCGCTACCTGGAGATTCGGCGAAAGCGGCGAGGGGTAGTGGATTTTGGGGAGAAGTAACGGATTTTTGGTGGCGGCGTCTAATTCAGTCACGGTTTGGGTGTGTCTAGGCAGGGCGGCTAAGTTCGCGTAGGATTTAGAGTTGGACGGTGTTTTGCCTAATGAGCACGGGTGGCAGTGTAAGCCTGGACCGGTGTCTACGGGGGATGCAGGTCGTATGTTGGATTCAACGGACAACTTGAGATTTAGATGGCGGGAGCGTAGCCGCGTCAGCACGGTGGCGATCGCGCTGGCTGTGTCGGCGGTCGCCGCGGGCTCGGTGGGCTGCGGCAAGACTTCGGCAGGCGGCGATGCTGCGGCTCCGGGCGCGATGCAGGCGATGCCCGTGCAAGTTCAGGTGGCAAAGTCGCAGAAGATTCCGGACTCGACGGAGTATTTGTCGATTCTGAAGTCGCGGAACTCGTCGATTATCAATCCACAGGTCGAGGGCTACATCACGAAGATTTTCGTGAAGTCGGGCGACCGAGTGAGGCCGGGCGAGCCGCTGCTGCAGATCGATCCGCTGAAGCAGCAGGCGACGGTGAGCAGCCAGGAAGCGAGCCGCGTGGCGCAGGAAGCGAACCTGAACTACGCGAAGATACAGCTCGATCGGCAGAAGCGGCTGTATGACGCGGGCGTGACGCCGAAGCAGGACCTCGACAATGCGCAGACGACGTACGACTCGGCGCTGGCGCAACTGAAGTCGCTCGAGCAGGCGGTTACCTCGCAGCAAGTCGAATTGAAGTACTACACAGTGGCGGCTCCCGCGAACGGAATCGTGGGTGACATTCCGGTGCGCGTTGGCGATCGCGTGGCGGTGACCACGCTGCTGACGACGGTGGACGAGCCGGGACCGGTAGAGGCGTATATCTACGTGCCGGCGGATCGCGCGCGGAATCTGCGCGTCGGGGTGCCAGTGCATCTGGTGGATACGGCGGGCAAAGATCTCGCGGATTCGAAGATCACGTTTATTTCGCCGCAAGTCGATACGGACACGCAAACCGTGCTCGCGAAAGCGACGGTGGAGAATTCGCGCGCGACGTTGCGCATCTCGCAGCAAGTTCGCGCGCAGCTTATCTGGGGCACGCACGAAGGCACGGTGATTCCGGTTCTGGCGGTGACACGCATCAACGGCGAGTTCTTCGCGTTCTTGTCGGTGAAAGAGAATGGGAAGACGGTGGCGCGGCAGAAGCTGCTGCACGTCGGCGACACGGTCGGGAATGACTATGCCGTGCAAGACGGACTCAAGGATGGCGATCACATCATTGTGTCTGGGCTCCAGTTTTTGCGTGATGGAGCGCCGGTGATAGAGACGGTTGTGGACGGACAGCCTGCGCCGGGGATGGGCGGAGCCCCGGGGAAGTAGCGGGGCGGCGCGGATCGAACCGAGCCGATGGATTCACTTCAGATTGAGTTTAGTAGGGCGCACAGGCAAGAGTGCCTGTGCCACGTAAGAGGCAAAAGTGTTTGTTGATTTTTTCATTCGACGGCCGGTGTTTGCGACGGTTTGCGCGCTGCTGATTATTTTGGGCGGCGCGATTTCGATTCCTTCCCTGCCCATTGCGCAATTTCCGGATTTGGCACCGCCGCAGGTCGTTGTATCGAGCGTGTACATCGGCGCGAACGCGCAGACGGTAGAATCTGCGGTAACGATCCCGCTCGAGCAAGCGATCAACGGCGTGCAGGGCATGAAGTACATCACGTCGAGCAGTGGCAACGACGGGACGAGCCAGATCACGGTGACTTTCGATGTGACACGCAATGTCGACCTCGCTGCGGTTGACGTGCAGAATCGCGTGAGCCAAGCCCAAGGCCGCTTGCCCGATACGGTGAAAAACACCGGTGTCATCATCACCAAACAAATCGGCGGCTTCGTCTTCGGCGGCGGCATTTACACCGAAAACGGCGAGTACGATTCCCTTTTCCTCAGCAACTATCTCGACATCTATGTGCGCGATGCGCTGAAGCGCGTGCCCGGCGTGGGCGATGCGATTATTTTCGGCGAGCGCAAATACGCGATGCGTTTGTGGCTCGACCCGGCGCGGCTAGCGCAACGCGGGTTGACCGCGACCACTGTGGTTTCGGCCTTGCAAGAGCAGAACGTGCAAGTCGCAGCCGGTGAAGTTGGGCAACAGCCGTCGAACGACGGTCAGGCGTACGAAATCAGCGTGCGTGCGGTCGGGCGGCTGACGGAGCCTTCGGAATTCGACAACATCATTTTGAAGTCGGGCACGGATGGCACGCTGGTGCGGCTGCGCGACGTGGGCCACGCGGTGCTGGGAGCCGAAAGCTACGCTTCGCTGCTGCGGTTTAACGGGCACGACGCGGTGGGTATCGCGGTCACGCAATTGCCAGGCGCGAACGCGCTCGACGTGGATCGCGACGCGAAGAAAGAGCTGGCGCTGCTTTCGAAGAATTTTCCGCCGGGCATGAAGTACGCGATCGCGTTCGATTCGACGGCGGTCGTCGGCGAGTCGATCAAAGACGTGCTGCAAACGTTGGTCGAGGCGGTACTGCTGGTCATCGTCGTGATCTATTTGTTCCTGCAGGATTGGCGCAGCACGTTTATTCCAGCGATCACGATTCCGGTCTCGCTGATCGGCACATTCATTTTCGTCAAGCTGTTTGGATTTTCGATCAATACGCTGACGCTGTTTGGCATCACGCTGGCCACAGGATTGGTGGTCGATGACGCGATCGTGGTCATCGAGAACGTCGAGCGGCACATCGTCGAAGGAATTACCGAGCCGCACAACGCGGCGTCGGTGGCGATGAAAGAAGTGGCCGGCGCAGTGATTGCGACATCGCTGGTGCTCGTCGCGGTGTTCGTTCCGGTGGCGCTCTTTCCCGGGACGACGGGCATTTTGTTCCGGCAGTTCGCGCTGACGATCGCTTTCTCCGTGTCGATCTCAGCGTTCAACGCGCTGACACTCACACCAGCGCTTTCCGCAATCTTCCTGGGTCATCATCGCGAGCGAGCGCAAGGCGCGTTTTTCCGCGCGTTCAACCGGGGCGTCGAATGGACGACCGACGTGTATCGCTCGACGGTGCGGCATGTCATCGGCTGGCGATTCGCGGCGTTGCTGCTCTTCGTGGGAGTTCTCGGCGCGACTTACTGGGTCTATCAGATCGTACCGCGCGCGTTCATTCCTGAAGATGATCAGGGCTTCATCATGTTCATCATTCAGGCGCCGCAGGGCGCTTCGCTGACGTATACACGCGATTTGTGCGCGAAGGTCGAGCAGGTCCTCGCGAGCGACAAGGACATCAGCGCGGCGTTTACCGTCGCAGGATTCAGCCAGGCGGGCAACGCGCCCAACCGCGCCATTATTTACGCCAACCTTCAGCCGTTCGATCAACGCAAAGGCGACTCGCATTCGGCGCAAGCGATCATCAACAGGCTGCGCGGGCCGTTGTTCATGATTCCGGGCGGGCTTGTGGTGCCGTTTAATCCTCCGGCCGTTCAGGGTCTTGGACAATTCGGCGGGTTTACGTTCCAGCTCGAAGATTTGGGACGCAATTCACTCCAAACGATCGCGAATACCGCGAATACGTTGACGGCGCAAGGCAATGCAAGCGGGAAGCTGACCGGCTTGTTCACGAGCTTTACGGCGAACGATCCGCAATATCTCGTGCGCATCGATCGCGAAAAGGCGAAGAGCTTGCAGGTGCCGTTCAGCCAGATCACCGACGCGCTCCAGGTTTATATGGGCTCGGTGTACGTCAACGATTTCGACTTCAATAATCGCGCGTATCGCGTGTACGTGCAGGCGGACGAAGGGTTTCGCGCGCAAGCGAAGGATATTCGCCAATACTATTTGCGGTCCGACACGGGGAAGATGATTCCGCTCGATAACGTGGCGTCAATCGAGCAGACGGCGAATCCGCAAGTTATTACCCATTACAACTTGTTCCGCTCGGCGGAAATCGACGGCAACGCGGCGCCGGGACGCAGTTCGGGGCAGGCGATTGAAGACATGGAAGCGCTGGCGCGGAAAGTTTTGCCGAACGGCATGACGTTTGAATGGAGTGGATTGTCACTGGAGGAATTGGAGTCGGGCGGCAAGGCGTCGCTGCTGTTTGGATTGGGCTTGATCGTCGTGTATCTGACGCTGGCGGCGCAGTATGAAAGCTTCGTGCTGCCGTTCATCGTGCTGCTGGCGGTGCCGGTGGCGTTGCTGGGCGCGATCGGGTCGCAGGCTTTGCGTGGATTGCAGAACGACGTGTATTGCCAGATCGGGCTCGTGATGCTCATCGGCCTGTCGAGCAAGAACGCGATTTTGATTGTGGAGTTCGCGGAACAGTTGCGCGAGCAGGGATTGTCGATCGTCGAGGCGGCGATCGAGGCGGCGCGGATTCGGTTGCGGCCAATTTTGATGACGTCGCTGGCGTTTATTCTCGGCGTCGTGCCACTGGTGTTTGCGACGGGCGCGGGCCGCGCGGGGCGCATCTCGGTGGGTACGACGGTGTTTGGCGGGATGATCGCGGCGACGACGCTGAATCTGATCTTTATACCAGTGCTGTACGTGTTGGTGCGGAGCCTGGTGCCGAGCCGGCGCACACAGACGCACGGTGCGATTGCGCCAGAGCCTGCGGATTAAATTTTCCTCATTTTTTGATGCTGAGCTGAAGTTTTGGTCGATCCTGCCGATAAGCTGGGGTGAGCAGTGGTTTGTCTGAATCCGGCCTACCAGCCCGGGTATCGAGCAGGAGTCCCCATGTCGGTCCAACGCATTAGCCAATCGCACGCCAACGAGACGCAGGCGGTGCAGAACGTGAACTCACAGAAGTCGCAAAATACGGCGACGAAATCGGACGCGATCGAAGGGCGAGACGCGAAGTCGCAGGCTCAGGCTCCCGCGCAGACGCAGCCGAAGGCGACTGCGGACGGGAACGTTGGGCGCCAGCAGGGGCGGGAGCAGAACACGGGGAACGATACGAACGGGACCCGTGTGAATGTGTTTGCGTAGGTCTCCCCTGCCAGTCAGAACAACGACGAAAGAGCTTTGAAGCTTCCGCTTTGCCGAGATGTGGCGCAGCATGCTGCGCCCCTACACAAGTCAGTCTGACCTTGCAGCCTACCCACCGAAGTGCACCCACCGCGCGATTCAACATACCTTGTGACTTCGTGTTGACGAATCCGTGACAATCAAGACCGGTCCCGCCCGGTATTTTTGTTAACGAATTGTCTCGGAGTTGTGAATCCGACCAGGAGTGCCGCAATTTCGGCATCTCGGAGCGTATCTGGGTCGAGAGATACGAGGAACTCGAGATTCAGCCAGCGGCTACCCGTGTATCGCCAAGCGGCCGCGCAATGGGAATAACGAGTCGCGGCGATTGGCCTGGAATAACAACTTCTCGTAAGCGGTCTGACAGGTAGGAGACAAGAACGCAGCTCTAAACGTTTCGACACCCGGTAGGACTAGAATAATCGGCACGAGCGAAGCATTCCAAGGAGGCTGTCTGTCATGACGTACCCTTCTCGCCGCGCCCGCGGGCGCACAAGCGGACTTTTTATAGGGATTCTAGGGTGCGTTCTTATGTGTTGTAGCCAGGCGGCGTTCGGGCAGTCGCAAACGGGTGGGGCGGCTAGCGGCAGTGGGGCCGGCGCGTCGCAGAGCGCGGCGGAGATATCGGACAAGATCGACCAGCTGACTCGCTCGCTGGAGCAGACGCAGGTGGAATTGGCGGAGTCGCGCACGGAGATTCAGGAACTTCGCGCGACGCTCAAGCAGGTGCTGGAGAGGATGAATTCGGGAGCGAGTGGCGGCAATGGCTTGGCGGCGGCGAATACGGGTGCGGGTGTGCAGCCGAACGGGCAGGCTGTTGTGACGGGATCGGCTTCGGCTACGACTCCGGCTTCCGCGACCGCGAACCAACAAGTGGCCAACGATGAGTCGAAGACCACTCCGGCGCAGATTTCGCAGGATGACTGGGACATTCTGAATGCGCGGGTCGATGAACAGCGGCAGGTCAAGGTTGAGAGCATGTCGCGCTATCGCGTGAAACTGTCGGGACTGGCGCTTGTTCACCGCGTTCGCCAATTACGGGCAGGTCGATAACCCGAGCCTGCCGAGCATCGCGCTGCCGCCCATTGCGGGATATTCCAGCGGCAGCGTCGGAGCTTCGATGCGGCAGTCGATCATCGGGTTGACGGGCTACGGGCCGACGCTGTTTGGCGCGCACACGAGCGCCGACATTCAAATGGACTTTTTCGGCGGCGTGCCGACGACGTACGGTGGGAGCAATTCGGGGATTGCGGAATTGCGAGTGGCGCGGTTCCGGATGGATTGGTCGAAGACGTCGGTCGTGGCCGGGCTCGACTATCCGTTTTTTGCGCCAAACTTGCCGACGAGTTACATGACGGTGGTCGTGCCGGGGTTCGCGTCGGCGGGCAAGCTGTGGTCGTGGACGCCGACGATTCGCGCGGAGCACCGATTCGACGGCGCGTTTTCGGCGTTCAAGGTGGAGGCGGGATTCCTCGCGCCCAAGTCATACAGCTACTACGCGCCGAACACGAACGTTCTGATTTCGTCGCCGTCGGAGAATTCGCGGCAGCCGACTTATGCGACGAGAATTTCGGCGAGCACGCACTCGGAAGACCGGCCGGCGACGATTGGATTTGGCGGCGGTCTATTCGCCGCAGCGGTTCGTGGGCGGATACGAAGTGCCGGGCTGGGCGGGAACGATGGATTGGAAGTTTCCGCTGCTGCCGCATACCGAACTCAGCGGCGAATTTTTTACCGGGCGCGGCATCGATGGGTTCGGCGGTCTGCCGCTGAGTCCGCTTCAGCCGGCGAACGCATACTACTACGCGTCGGTCAGCGCGCCGGCGTTGGCGAACATCGGCGTCATCGGCGGATGGACGCAATTCAAGTATCGCGTGAATTCGCGCAACGAATTCAACGTCGCGGTTGGGTCGGGTGGGCGGAACTCCAGCGAATCTTCGCAGCGCTGGGGAGAGCGATTCGTTTTTGCTCTCGGTGCCCGCGCGAAATCAGATGCTGTTTGCCAACTATATTTTCAAGCCGCGATCGGACGTGCTTTTCTCGGTCGAGTATCGGCGGTTGCGGACCTTTGACGTCAACGGGCCGGCGGATACGGCGAATCAACTTGGATTGGCAGTGGGATTTCTCTTTTAGCTTATGAACCCAGCCTCGAATAAATCGCGAATTCTTTTCTGCGTGATTGCGGGCGCCGTTCTTGCGATCGCGACGGGGAGCAGCGTTGCTACCCGCGGCGCCAACGATCCGGAACCGGCGCTACGGGCCGGGGCAACGCCGCGGCCAGGACGCCGCGCCCGCGTCCCGATGAAGTCACCGGCGAAGTCACGCTCACGCAATCGGGTTCGGATACCGCGCCCGACGCGTCACAGGTCGTCGTGTGGCTCACTTCGTCGGGCTCCACTACGAGCGCACAGGGCGGCGCCGATAAGCCGCGATATCGCCTGGTCCAGCACAACAAGCGATTCGAGCCGAGTTTGCTTGTCGTGCCGGTCGGCAGCGTCGTCGATTTCCCCAATCAGGATCCGTGGTTTCACAACGTGTTTTCGCTGTATCGCGGGAAGCGGTTCGATCTCGGTTTGTATCAGGCGGGGGCGCAGCGATCGGTTCACTTCGATCGCATCGGGCCATCGTATTTGTTCTGCAACATTCATCCCGAGATGACCGGCGTCGTGCTCGCGGTCGATTCGAAGCTGTTTTCAATTTCCGACAAAGCGGGCCGATACGCGATCGACGGCGTCGCCCCGGGAAAATACACGATGCATATGTGGTACGAGAACGCAAAGCCTGAATCGCTCGCGAATCTTCAGCGCAGCGTCGTCGTTGACGACACGACGCGCACGCTGCCGACAGTTTCTGTCCCCGTAGTGAAGCAGATACAAAAGGAACACAAAAACAAGTATGGGCAGGACTACGACCCCGACGCGATGAATCCGGATTATTGAGCGTCGAATCGTGCCCTCGTGCGTCAGAAAGGCAAGCAGGCCCAGTCCAAATTTACTGACGATGCGAAAGGAATCATAAGGAAGAGCTATGGAAACCGTATTAGTGGTCGAAGACAGCCGCCCGATGCAGCGCACGTTGCAGCGCCTCCTGGAAGCGGATTCACTGCAAGTGCAGATTGCGTCGGACGGCATCACCGGGCTCGAATATTTTCGCAAGCAGCCGCCGAACGCCGTGCTGCTCGATCTGAAGCTGCCGGGACTTTCCGGCAAAGAGCTGTGTCGCGAGTTCAAGTCGATCGCGTCGTCGGTGCCGATCGTGGTGCTGAGCGCGAACGCCGAGGTCGAAGATAAGGTGCTGTTGCTCGAGCTTGGCGCCGATGATTATGTGACGAAGCCGTTCAGCCCGCGCGAATTGCTGGCGCGCGTGCGTCGAGCGATGCGGCGCGGTGTGGCGAAACCGCCGACGATTTCCAACGTGCCGGCAAAATCGGTGAATCACGAGGTTCTCGTTTTTGGCGAAGCGAAAGTGGACTTCACCAGCATGGAAGCGGAGCAGGCGGGCAAGCCAGTCACGCTCACTGCGCAGGAATTTAAGCTGCTGAAATTTTTTGCCGGCTCGCCGGGCCGCGTACTTTCACGCGACGAATTGCTCAATGAAGTTTGGGGCTACCAGAATTATCCTTCGACGCGAACCGTGGACAATCACATCCTGCGTTTGCGGCAAAAGCTCGAACCCGATTCCGCCAATCCGCGATTTTTCCTTACGATTCACGGCGCGGGCTATAAATTCGTTCCCGGCAGCGGGACTTCGACTGCTCAATGACCCTACCCCGCACCGCCATGTCGCGTCTTCGCCTGCGTACGCAGTTGTTTATTGCGACGCTGCTGACGATCTGCGCCATGACGGGCGGTTTGCTGCTCATTATTCGGCATACGGTGAGCGTTGAGACCGATCGCCAGGTGCGCGATGGAACGGAAGATTCGATTCGCGCATTCGAAGGCGTGCAGCATCAACGCGAGCGCCAACTCTCCAGCAGCGCCGCGATGATCGCCGAAATCCCGTTTCTGAAAAGCCTGATGACAACGGGACACGCGCCGACGATTCAGGATGCGTCCACGACGTATTGGAAGCTCGCCGGCAGCGATCTTTTCGTGCTCGCCAAACCTGACGGCGAAGTCGTGACCCTGCACGTGACCGATCCCGGCTTTCCGCCGGAAGCCGCCGAGCGCGACCTGAAGCGCTCGATGAGTCAGGGCGACACCGCTTCGTGGTGGTACGACAACGGGCGCCTCTATTGGGTATTTCTTCGCCCGATCACGGCCGGCGCCGATTCTGACACGCGCGCGCTCGGCATTCTCGCGATCGGCTATCAGGTGAATTCGAGTGTCGCGCAGCAATTGGCGCTCGTCGCGCAGAATCAGATCGCGCTCGCGACTGATCAGGACGTCATCGCATCGACGTTGCCGCAGAAAGACGAAGCGATGCTCGCCAAGTTGATTCGCGAGTCTAGCCCGCAGGTTCGACCCGATTCCACCGAAGTCAAGCTCGAGACCGATCACTACGCGATCGCTTCGATCTTGCTTCACGGCGCGTTGCCGTCGCCGGTTCGTTGCTATGTGATGATGCCGCTCGCGCCGATCGACGAGTTCATGCGCCACCTGACGCGCACGATCTCGGTACTCGGCATCTCCGCCGTTGTTTTTGGTGCGCTTCTCTTCGGGTTTGTTTCCCGCACGATCACCAAGCCGCTCGACAACCTCGTCGCTGGCGTCCGCGCGCTGGCCGCGGGCGACTACACCTATTCGATCGTTCCCGAAGGCACCAGCGAAGTCGCCGAACTCAGCACCGCCTTCGCGAAAATGCGCAGTGAACTGGCCGCCTCGCAACAAAAACTCATCGACAACGAGCGCATCGCCGCGCTCGGCCGCGCCGCCAGTTCCCTTTCGCACGACCTGCGCCACTATCTCGCCGCCGTCGTCGCCAACGCCGAATTCCTCTACGAAGCCGACGAGCTCAATCTCGACAAGAGCGAGATCTACAAAGAAATTCAGACCGCCTCAACGCAGATGACCGACCTGATCGACTCGCTGCGCGAACTCGCCACGCAGCGTTCCGCGATTTCGCCGCAGCCCACCGATCTCGATCACATCGTTCGCCGCGCCGTCGAAGCCGTCCGCGTACGGCCCGAATTCCGCTCGCGCACGATCTCGCTCACATCGTCAGGCGCCACCGAAGGCGTCTTCGATCCCAAAAAACTCGAACGCGCGTTTTTCAATCTCGTGCTGAACGCCTGCGAAGCCATACCCGACAGCGACAGCGATGGCCGCGTCACGATCGACATTCAGAATCGACAAGGACACCTTCGAAGTCCGCATCATCGACCAGGGCGGCGGCATTCCGCCCTCGATCCGCGCGACTGCCTTCGATCCCTTCGTCAGCTCCGGCAAACCCAACGGCACCGGCCTCGGCCTCGCCATCGTCACCAAAATCGTGCAAGACCACGGCGGCTCCGTCATCCTCGAGCGCAGCTCCGAATCCGGCACCATGATGCTCGTCCAACTCCCCCGCCACCCGATCCCCGTCGCCTCCCACACCGATTCCTTCGCCTAATAGTCAGCGCCACACAACAATTTCAATTCGCTCGGAATCTTGAAACAGGAAGGAAAAGCTCAACACACTGAAATTTTGGAGGTGCGGGCGGGAATCGAACCCGCGAGTAGCAGCTTTGCAGGCTGCCGCCTTACCACTTGGCCACCGCACCTCATCGCGGCGGCGCGAACATTCAGGCGAACGCTCGCGCCACCGTGAAAACCAATCGAACTGATTTTACTTCGAACCGCCCGCCGCAGCCGCCACACCCGACACCGTCTGGTTCACCACCGGCGCGCCGATCAGGTTGCCCCACTCAGTCCACGACCCATCATAATTCTTCACATTGTCGTAGCCGAGCAAATACTTCAGCACAAACCAAGTGTGAGAGCTGCGCTCACCGATGCGGCAATACGCGATCGTCTCGTCCGCGCCGCCGGTCACGCCCTTGCCTTGATACAACGCCGCCAGCGCATCCGCCGACTTGAACGTCCCATCCTCTGCAGCCGCCTGCTCCACGGAATATTCGCCGCGCCGGGAATGTGCCCCGCGCGCTGCGCCGTCTCCGACATTCCCGGAGGCGCGATGACTTTCCCCGTGAATTCATCCACCGACCGCACATCGACGAGATGTCCCTTCGTCTTGCCCTGCACCACCGCGAGTACTTCGTCGCGACGCGCGCGAATCGAATCGTCGGGCTCGCCAGCCTTGTACGTCGTCGGCGTCACCTTCGCCGCCTCGGTCGTCAGCGCTCGCTTTTCTTCGAGCCACTTCTTGCGCCCGCCGTTGATCAGCTTCACGTCCTTGTGCCCGTGATACTTCAATTGCCAGAACGCATACGCCGCGAACCAGTTGTTGTTGTCGCCGTACAGCAAAATCGTCGTGTCGTTCGAGATTCCCGACTTCGACAGCAACGCCTCCAGCGCTTCCTTGCTGATCAAATCGCGCCGGACGTTGTCCTGCAGTTGCGTCTGCCAGTTCCATCCCACCGCGCCGGGAATGTGCCCCTGGTCGTACGCGGTCGTATCGACATCGACTTCCACCAGCCGCGTGTTCGGCGCGTTCAAATTTTCCGCGACCCACTCCGTCGAAACCAAAACTTCCGGATGCTTGTAGTCAGCCATCTTCGTTCTCTCTTTCTTCGTTCATCTGAAATCTTGATTTGAAATCTGAAATTCACGGTTACAGGACTCGAAGTCCACCAAAACCACATCGCGCCTAAAAACAAAAAACCCACCGGCCAGTCTGGCGGTGGGTCAACAGAACCGAATTCAGCTTTTCTTAGCTAATCCGTTCGCTTCCCCGCGCCAGAGGACACACACATACAACACAGACAGCAACATGCTGCCGCTCGAGATGTCATCTGGTGGAAAGCGTTCACGTAAAAAGCATACACAGGACGGGTGCCTCGCGCAAGAGTACAAAAATTAACTCGAAATCTCCGCTTCAACCGCGGCGCCCAACTCTCTTGTCGAACTCTGTCCGCCGATGTCCGGCGTTCGGGTCTTTCCGCTCGCCAGGACGCTCGCGATCGCACCTTCTATGGCATCTGCCGCATCGTTCTCGCCAAAATGCCGCAGCATCATCGCCCCCGACCAAATCTGCCCGATCGGATTCGCAATTCCCTTCCCCGCAATATCCGGCGCCGATCCATGCACCGGCTCAAACATCGACGGAAACTCCTTCTCCGGATTCAAATTCGCCGAAGGCGCAATCCCGATCGACCCCACCACCGCCGGCCCGAGGTCCGACAAAATATCGCCAAACAAATTCGATCCCACCACGACGTCAAACCAATCCGGATGCCGCACAAAATGCGCCGTCAAAATGTCGATGTGATATTGGTCCGTCTTCACATCGGGAAAATCCTTCGCCACCTCGCGAAAGATCTCATCCCAGAACGGCATCGTGAAAATAATCCCATTCGATTTCGTCGCCGAAGTCAGCCGCTTTTTGCGCGCTGCGCGCCAGCTCAAACGCATAGCGCACAATCCGCGTCACGCCGAGCCGCGTAAAAATCGCCTGCTGCACCGCCAACTCATCCGGCGTGCCTTCATACATCCGGCCGCCGACGTTGGAATACTCGCCTTCGCAATTTTCCCGCACGATGCACGAATTCGATCTCGCCCGGCTTCCAATTCTTCAGCGGCGACTCGATCCCCTCAAACAATTTCACCGGCCGCAAATTCACGTACTGCTGAAACGCCGCGCCGAATCGGAATCAGCAATCCCCACAGCGAAACATGGTCCGGGACGTTCGGATGCCCCACCGCGCCCAGAAAAATCGCGTCGAATCGCCGCAACTGCTCCAGGCCATCGTCCGGCATCATCTTCCCGGTCGCGACATAACGCTCGCAGCTCCAGTCAAATGGCGTCCACTCGCACCGGAATCCAAACCGCTCGCCCGCCGCGTCGACGACACGAATCCCCTCCGGCACAACCTCCTTCCCGATCCCATCCCCTGCAATCACCGCCACCCTAAACGATTTCATCGCCCCATCTCATATACGGGCGCAGCATCGCGGCGCCCCATGTCCGCAAGATCTAAACGCCACGCACGCCTTTCTCGATCCGTCCACCGTCACCGCTCGCCGTCTTCAACCCCAACGACAGCGCCCCCGCCGCCAGCATCACACATCCCAAAAAAATAAATCCGGAATGAAAATTCCCCGTCCACTTATTCAGATACCCGATGGTCAACGGAGCGAAATACGCGCCCAGGTTCCCCAGCGCATTTACCATCCCCATCACCGACCCAACAATCCGCGGCGGCAATGTCTCCGTCGGGATCGCCCAGAACGGCCCCATCGGTCCATACAAACCAATGCCGCTCAACGACACAAACAAAAATGCCAGCCCGATCGAATGCGAAATCACCGCCACCGCCAGGAGCAAACAACATCCGCCGAACGCCATCCCAAACGCCGCGTGCAGCCGTCGCTCGTGAGCTCGATCCGACAATCGTCCCAAGAACGATCAAACCGATCGCAGCGACGATGTACGGCAGCGTGAACAAAAATCCCGTCGTGAGCCCGCTGAGTCGTTTGAACGCCGCCATCGCGCTCGGCAGCCAAATCAGCAGCCCCATTTGCCCGGCGACAAAACAAAAATAAACCGCCGCGAGTAAAAATACTTGTGGTCGCATCAGGTCCGACAAAAACGATCCGCCTGAGGTTCCACTTTCCAATCCTTCCGCTTCAGCCCGCAGCGTCGCCACAACCTGCTCGCGTTCCGCCTCCGGCAGCCACTTCGCGTCGCTCGGATGATCCTGAATGAAAGCCAGCCAGATAATCAGCCACACAAACGGAAGCGCGCCCTCGGCGATCAGCATCCATCGCCAGTTCCAGTGATCCAGCATCCATCCCGAAAATGGCGACGACACGATCACCGCGCCGGGCAAACACAGCAGCCACAACGCATTCGCGCGCGCTCTTTCGGCTTTTGAAAACCAGTGTGAGATCAAAATCAGCGTCGCCGGAAAGACTCCGCTCTCGGCCACGCCGAGCATCAGCCGCAAAATCAGCATCTCGTGGTACGTCCGCGCGAAACCGCATCCAACCGCGCAAACCGCCCAGAACACGAGCAGCACACTGATGAATTTCTTCGGGCTCCAATATTTTGCCAGGTGCCCGCCCGGAATTTGCAGCGCCAGATATCCCCAGTAAAAAATCCCCGCCACATTCCCGGCCTGCGCCGGATCCAATCCCAAATCGCGGCTGATCCGCGGCAACGCCAGCGAGATATTGGTCCGGTCGATGAACGCAATGGTGTACATCACCAGCGCCACCGGAATAATCCGCAGCCACCGCCGCGAAATCCTCTCGCGCGCAGCCGTCCCGGTCGCCAATGTCGTCACGGACATGGACTCGGACTGTACCACCGCTAACCGACTCACGCTAAACTCCTGTTCGAGGCCCTTCTACGATGAACGTCCACGACTTCCGCCGTCTCGCGCTCTCCCTCCCCGGCGCCGAAGAAAGCTCTCACATGGGTTCTCCCGACTTCCGCGTCGGCGGCCGCATCTTCGCCACACTCGCCGCCGCCAAACTCGGCTACGGCAACATCATGATCACTCCCGAACAACAAACCGCCTTCGCCGCAGAACTCCCCGAAATTTTCATCCCCGTTCCCGGAGGCTGGGGACGCGGCGGCGCCACACACGTCAACCTCGCCGTCGCAACCGAAGACGTCGTCCTCGGCGCCTTGCAAACCGCGCACAAGCTCCGCGTCGAGAAAAACGCAAAGACCGGCTCAAAACCGCCGGCCGCGAAATCGAAACCTACGCTCGCTCAGAAATCGAAGCCCGTTCGAAAAACCCACAAAAAATTGAAGACGGGCAAAACGAAACCCCGGCGTTCGAAAGACCGTTCGCACAAATGAGCTCTATAGAATCGGCGCGAATCGCGCGGAACCAACCGTTCGAATGCGATAAATGGGTTGACAAGACAGTTAATCTGTGCTAGCATTCTCTGTGTTCGTCGCCTCCTCAGCGCCTGTTTCTCCTCACTGCGGCTTCTTAACCTCACCACTGTGTCTCAAGAGTGTCGCCGCAAGTCCCTCAGCCGAAACCGCTTGCCCATTCCCATTTTCGGACACCGAGGTAACCCACGTGATCGCAGCATCTTCCCCACTCTTGCGAAAAACATGCGGGGGTGTATACCCATGACTACTTTTGACCACGCCTCATGGCAAATCCCGGCGCCTGCGCCGACGCGCCAGATCGCCGCAGTGCATTCCATTTTCGCGTCTTGGCACAATCATGTAGGGGCGCAGCATTGCTGCGCCCCAGCTTGGCGAGATGTCAGCCACACCCCGATCTGTTTCTTCCGCTGCATTACGAATCATTTCTTTTCGCTTCTTTCTCTTTCGCCTGTAGTAGACTTTCGCCCAGCCATCACAAAAGGGGCGCACGGATGAACTCGAGCATCAAACAAGCACTGCGATCTGCCACCGCTGCCGTATCGATCTTCGCTATCGTTGCCAGCGGCTGTTCGCAGAAAGAATCCACGGCCGAAAATACCGAAACCGCGCCGGCGAAATCGAAAATCAGCGTCAAGCCAAGCCCCCAAGGCATCGTCATCTCGACTGGCAAGGCACAGTTCACGCTCGCCGCAGATGGCGCCTTAACCGCGACGCTCGACCAGAACGGCGCGACCTCAACTCTGGAAGCCCCCTCGACGGCCGCGAGCAACGCGCCCGTCGTAACCATCGCCAAAAAGGACTACACCGGTGCGGCACTCGACCTTGAGCACGCAAAGCTGCGCGAAGCCACCGGCAAACTCGGCAAGTTCGGCGAGCAAATCGAAGCCACCGGCAAAATTTCCGGCACTGATCTGGAAGAAACCGTCACCGTCGAGGTCTATGATGACTTCCCCGGGGTCGCGATCCTCTCCACGCGCCTCACCAATACCGGCTCGAAAGATGTCGCGCTCGATTCGGTCACCCTCCAGCGCCACGCCTTCGATGCTTCTGTCACCGATTCCAAACTCGCTCCGCACGATATGTGGACCTTCATGGGCTCCAGCCTGGAGTGGGGCCGCGATGAAATCTTTCAGATGCCTGCGAAGTTCACGCAGGAGAATCCATTCGGTGCTCCGGTCGCAGTCGGAGGCGACCTCGGCAGCGCGGGCGGCGGGATTCCCGTCGTCGCCTTCTGGACACGCAACGTCGGCGAAGCCATCGGTCACATCGAAACGATTCCTCTCGTCATCGACATTCCTGTCCAGACCGCAAAGGACGGCAAAGTCGAAGCCGGCGTGAAAGTCCCGGTGAAATCGACGCTGAAGGCGAACGACGTGTTCGCTTCGCCGCGCACGTTCCTCGCGATTTACAGTGGCGATTTCTACAAACCGCTCAGCACCTGGTCCGACGTTGTCGAAAAAGAAGGGCTCACAAAAACGTCGAACAACAACGAGGACTATGCGGTCTCGTGGTGCGGCTGGGGCTATGAATTCGGCGTGACCACAAAGCAGATGCTCGACACGATTCCGAAACTGAAGGAACTCGGCATCCACTGGGCGACGCTCGACGACGGCTGGTTCAACAACTACGGCGACTGGCAGCCGCGTTTGCCGACCTTCGCGAACAACGCGATTCCCGACATGGTGAAGCAATTCCACGATCAAGGAATCAAAGTGCAGCTCTGGTGGTTGCCACTGGCTGTGGAAGATGGACACTACGGTTACGGCGGACGGAAGTACGTCGAGGCCGACGTGATCAAGCAGCATCCAGAATGGCTGATTCTCAACAAAGACGGAAAGCCGGCGCGCATGGCGCGCAATCTCGCGACGCTCTGCCCTGCCGTACCCGGAGTGCAGGAATACTACAAACAGCTCACCACGCGCTTCATCAAGGATTGGGGATTCGACGGATCGAAGCTCGACAACATTTATTCGGTGCCGCAATGTTACAACCCGGCGCATCACCATAAATCGCCGAACGATTCGATTTACGCGATGGGCGAGGTCTATAAAGTTATTTTTGAAACGACCCGCGCACTCAAGCCCGACAGCGTGACGCAAAGCTGCCCATGCGGCACGCCGCCGAGCCTTGCGTGGATTCGCTACATGGACCAAGCCGTCACCGCGGATCCCGTCGGCTCGGTTCAGGTGCGCCGGCGCATCAAGATGTACAAGGCGCTCCTCGGCGCGCGGTCGGCTGTGTACGGCGATCACGTCGAACTCACGCGAATCTCGAACGCGACCAATGACGAACAGGATCTCGGAGAAGATTTCGCCTCGACGCTCGGGACAGGTGGCGTCCTTGGTACGAAATTCACCTGGCCCGACTATGGACCGAAGTTCAAAGAGGTCTATCTCAACCAGGAAAAAGAAGATCACTGGAAACAGTGGATCGGTCTCTACAACCAGAAGATGTTGTCGAAGGGCGACTTCCGCGATCTCTACGTCTACGGCTATGACATGCCCGAAGCGTATGCGATCCAGAAAGACGGCGACATGTATTACGCATTTTTCGCGCCGCCATCGGAGGATGTGAGCAAGGGCGGAAGCACTGGAACGCTTGAAGCCGCGAAGAAGGAAAAAATGAACCCGCCGAAGCCCAATAAATGGGCCGGCGAAGTCGAACTCCGCGGCCTCGACGCCGGCAAGACCTATAAGGTCACCGATTACGTTCACCAGAAAGACTACGGCACCGTCACCGGCCCGACCGGCAAACTCAACGTCGATTTCACCGGCAATATTTTGTTGGAGGCCGCGCCAGCGCAGTAGTTCGTCAGCGTGATTGAAAAGAGAAAAGGAACGAAGGCAGTCGCTGTATTTTGACTAGAGGAAGTGCGATGCGTTCTTCGCGATGAATCCGTCGCGATAGGCAGCATCGCGAAACGCCTCGGTGCCTCCGCCGCGCGTTGTCGAAAGCGCCGCAGTGACATTTCCAAACGCGAGGCAATCTTCAAGCTTCGCGCCGCGAACGAATTGATGCAGGAATCCGGCGTTGAAGCTGTCGCCCGCGCCGACGGCATCGACAACTTCAACAGCGAGCGGCAGCGCGGTGAAGCGCTTATCGCCGCTGACAACCATCGCTCCCTTGGAGCCGCGCTTCAGAACGAGCGTCTTCACTTTTTTCGAGAGAATCTCGATCGCCTTTTCGACTTCGTCGTCGCCGACGCCGGCCATGCGGCAGGCTTCGTGCTCGTTTGGCATCAGCAAATCGAGATAAGGAAATAACTTTTGAATGTCGGCCGGCCAGCGATCGTCGGGATCGTCATTCGTGTCGAGCGAAGTCGTCAGGCCCGCTGCTTTTGCCTCGCGGAAAATTTGCTCGAGACTCGGCTGAATCGCGCGCTGCAAAAAGTACGACGCAACATGCAAGTGCTTCGCGTCGAAAACATATTTCAGATCGAGATCGGTGATGCTGTACTCCGCCATCGTGCCGGGGTAGGTCAGAATGTAGCGCTCCTTCCCTTGCGGCAATATCACGGTGAGCCCGGTGATTTTTCCGTCGAACTTGCGAACGCGCGTTAGATCGATTTTTGCTTCCGCGAGGCGTTCTATGCAGATTGGACCGAGCGAATCGCTGCCGATGCTGGAGCTGAAATTCACGGTGCTACCGAGGCGCGCAAGATTGTGCGCGAAAATCGCGGACGAACTGCCGAGCGTCAAACTCAGATTTGTTGCGAGGTGCTCGCGGTCGAGTTCCAGCTTCTGCGGCAAGCCATAAAAAATCAGGTCGAGGTTCAACTCACCGATCACGCTGACATCAAATTTGGCCACCGCTGTACTTCTCCTTTTTCGAGGGAACAGGCGCTAGACGAGTTTCACTTCGACGTCGGCTTCGCGAAGGACTTTCAAATCTTTTTTCGGGATGCGCTTGTCGGTGATCGTTTCGTGGACGGCGCTGGTCGGCATAATCAACGAAAGGCTGCGCTGGCCAAACTTGCTGGAATCGCAAACGACGACGACGCGGCGCGCGGATTCGGCCATCACGCGATTGACGCGAGCTTCGAGCACGTTTGGAGTTGTGAGGCCGTAGCGCACGTCGAAACCATCGACAGCGAGAAACAGTAAATCGGCGCTGAGTTTTTTCAGGGACTCTTCGGCAAGCGGACCGACCAGACGAGAATGAATTTTTGCGAAGAACGCCGCCGGTCAAAATCACTTCGACGGAAGAGTCGGCAAGTTCGGCAGCGATGTTCGTCGCGTTCGTGATGACCGTGAGGTTTTTGATATTTCTTACGAGCCGCGCGATCGCGGTCGTTGTCGTGCCGGAGTCGAGAATGATGACCTGACCCTGGCGAATCATGTGGACAGCGGCTTCGGCGATGCGCAGCTTTTCGCGGCGGTGCATCTGCTCTTTTTCCTGGATCGAGCGATCGCGCAGCGCTCCGGTTTTCACCGGGAGCGCGCCGCCATGCGTGCGCTCGAGCTGCCCTTCGTGCTGCAGAAATTCGAGATCTTTGCGAATCGTGATCTGCGACGTACGGAACTTGCTGGCAAGCGCGCCGACAAGCACGCGCCCTTCGGTTTGGAGCATTTCGAGAATTTCGCGGCGGCGTTCTTCGCTAAGCATGGTTGGGAGTATGCCTCGTCTTTGAAATCGCGTTCATCGCAGGACCCGAATCTCGACTTGATCGCGGAGGCGCTCGATGTCGTGCAGACGAACGCGACCGGGAAGATCGGCCAGGACATTCGCGGCGCCGCAAGCAACCGCGAGCCGTAAAGTATCGGCCGGCTCGAGACCCTGGCTTGCCGCAAACGCGAAGCCAGCAATCGTAGCATCGCCACTGCCTACAGCGGAGGCCGCTTCGAGTTTTGGCGGCACCGCGACGAATGCCTCTGCGCTGCCGGCCCCGAGCCAGACCAAACCGCTCGAACCCAGGCTGATCGCGGCACTCGGCGGGCCTTCGCGGACCAGGTTTTTCAATGCGGACGCGGCCGAAGCGGCGCCGTCGATCGTGCGGCCGATGAGCCATTCGGCTTCTTCCTGATTGGGCTTGGCAAAGTCGGGTCGCTGTTGCAATCCGAGTTTAAGAGGTTCGCCGCTGGCGTCGAGAAAAACGCGGGCGCCGTGACGGCGGCAAATTTTTACGAGCGTGGCGAATTCATCTTTCAGGAGGCCGGGAGGCAAGCTGCCGGACATCACCACGATTGCGTTCGGATTGAGTTCGAGCGCGGTCTCGAATGCGCGAAGGAGCGATTCCCTTTCGGCAGGTGAAACGCGAGCACCGGGCTCGAGGATTTCGGTGACGCTGCCGTTTTCTTCGAGGATTTCGAGATTCATGCGGGTCTCGGCTGCGGTCAATACTCCTTCGGCGCGAATCGAAAGCGCGCGGAGGCCTTGGAGAAGCGCTTCGCCGTTTGGGCCGCCGCTGAAACCGAGCCACAGCGGATCGGCGCCAAGTGCTCGCAAGACCATGGCAACGTGCGCGGCTTTTCCACCAGGCGCAGGAATCGCTTCGATCGCGCGATTTACCCGGCCGGGTTTCAACGAATCGAGACGGAGACGCTTATCGATGGCGGGATTCAGGCTCACGCAGATGAACGACGACTGCGCGGAAGTGCTACCGCCGCTCATTTCGCCGATGCGCCGGATGTCTGGGTGGAACGAACGACGTGCCACGGCGTTGCGGCCTGGAGGCGCGCGTTGACGTTTTCGATGTTTTGCGTACCGACGCTGCGCAACCACTCGTCGAGAGCAGCGGCGCCTTTCTCGACATACACAGCGACGCCGTCTTTCCACGTAGCGCGGCCGCAAAGAACCCCGGAGAATTTCGCGCCGGATTCTGCGGCGAGTTCGAGGCCGAACTGGAATGTCTCGTTGCTAACGCCTTCGGAAAGATAGATGAAAGGCAGCGTGGACTGTTGCGCGGCGTACAGGAAAAGCTTTTTCGCTTCCTCGCGCGAATAGACAACTTCCGGCGCAGGTGAAGGAGCGCCTTCGACGGCGGCGAGAGCGACGGGCATGCCGACTTTCAAAATGTCGATGCGATATTGCGGCTTGGTGAATTCGGCCATACCTTTGGAGACGAGTTCCGGCTTCTTGCGCGCAAATTCGGAGGATTTGCCATCGACTCCATCGGCGTAGCTGACGAGCTCGAGGAAAAATGGGATGTCGGCAGCGGCACACTCGGCGCCGAGGCGCTCGACGAAGGCGTACTTGATGTCGTTGATCTCGGGTTCGCTGAACGAGGAATAGTAGAGCAAGAGCTTGACGCTGTCGGCGCCTTCGCGCACAAGGCGCTGAACCGACCAATGAGGGAGCAGGCGCGGAAGGCGGCCCTTAATCGCCTTGTCGTAACCGGTTATTTCGTACGCCAGCAAAAGGCCTGCGGTTTTGGCGCGTTCTCGCGATGCGGGGAGACCAAATTCGGGATCGAGCAAAATTGCGCTGGCGTGCGGCGTCAGGATGCGGCTGACGGCTTTTTTATATTCGATAAGCTTTTCGCCGGGGACATCGGCGGGGTCTTTGCCCATCGGCTTCGAGAAAAGCTCGCGCATGGCGCCCCGTTGATCGATGGCGAGAGCGGCGATCACGCCGCGTCCATCGGAAACTGCGTCGAGGCCGCGCTTTTTGCCCGGCGTAAGTTCGGCTGTCATCGCTCTTCTTTCCTGTGTCCTAGTGGGCCCTTTTCTAGTGACCCGTGGTCCAAACGATCGCGCCGCGCTCCACGGGCGGCAGCGTGAACTCAAACTGATCAGCGTGCTTCGTGCCGTGGAGCATCTGAGTTTCGCCTAGAAACGGCAAATATGCGAGCGTATCGCCGTCGGAAGCCGGCACGCGTATTCGGATGCCGCTCACGGGCGTCTGGGTGGCTATTTTTCCGGGGACGAGGCCGGTGAAATTGGCGAGGAAGATGTGGGGCGAGCCATCGACCTGAGAGATGTTTGCGGCGACAGTCGGAGGCGCATCGACTTCGATTTTGGCTTTTACATCCATTGCCGCCAGAAGCTCGGTTGGCGGCTTTTGGGAGCCGGATGGGAAATCCTCTTCGAGGGCGTGGTAGTAGGCCATCGCTGGGCAATCCTTGAAACGGATGATCGCGTCGGACTTCGGCAAACCGGTGACGTCGGCGCCGGTGATGACCAGGCGACCGCCGTTGTGCGAATAAGATTCGATTTGCCCTTTTTCCACATCGTTCAGCGTGGTGACATTCGGAAGAACTAACGTCTTGCCTTTGAATTCGCCCAAAGTGCGCGGGGTGACGACCTGAAATTCGCGATGGGCTTGCAGTAGCGCGACCAGAGTTCCGCGATAGCTGGGCAAGAATTTGCCGACGTCGTAGTCGCGGCTTTTCGGCGAGAAGTAGACGCCGACGGGCTCGATCGGGGTGCGGGGCGAGTAGAGAGATTTTTCGTTGGCGGCGATCCAGTCGAAGATGAGTTTGCGGGTGGGGAGATCGTTGGAACCGCCCATGCTGTGACCCGGCGCGTCCCAGAAGTTGGAGCCGGTGACGATCTGGGACATCGCGAGATTTTTCATCGCTTCGCGCTTGTCTACGACTTTGTCGCCGTCCCACGAGTAATTGAGAATCCAGGTCGCTTTGCCTTGCGCAAAGCCGCGGAATGTCAACATGCCGGCTTGATAGAGAAACCAGTCGATTTGCGAGCGTTCTGAAGCCATGTGTCCGCCGTTGCCGAATTCGTATTCGTGAGCGATGGCGTCGGTGACGGCGTACATTTCGTACACGTCGGCGCCGACGCGCGTGGCTTCTTCCTCGATGCCGGGATAAATTTCCGGAATCACCATGATGTCTGGCTTGACGCTGCGGGCGCTGGAGCGAATCTCTGCCATGAAGTCGGTGAGCGTGTCGATGCGGAAGTCGACCCACTTGCGGAAATTGGGGTCAGAGAAATCGCCGATCTTTAGATCTTTTTTGGCGTCGAGGCCGGTTTTCTTTTTGAACGCAGCGACGGTGAAGTCGTCGAAGCTGGCCCAGGTTTTTTCCCAGCCGTCGAAGTGCGTCATCCAGTACGGAATGTCCACGTAGATGCCGTCGATGCCGGTCGCGGCGATCTGGCGGACGCGCTCCATGTAGGTGTGGCGCCACGGCTCGGCATAAGGGCTGATCCAGACGTCTTCGTCGCCTTTGCGAATCCAGAAAGCGGCGCCGCCGGTGAAGGATGCGGGCTCGCCGGTGACTTTGCGCTGGACCCAGTCGGGATGATCTTTCATCACGGAGTGCGGCGCTTTGTCGGCGTTGGCGGTGATGCATTCGGTACCGGCGATATAGACGAAGGCGCGGTTGCCGGCTTTGTGCGCGGCTTCGGCGACGGCGTGGATCGCTTTCAGCTTGGCTGTGGGATCGAGGAAGCTTTCGTAGCGGCCGGGAATGTCGTTATCGACCTCGATGCCGAAGACGTTGCTCTCGGTGGCCTTGCGAACGATTTCGTCGGCTTGCGCGTCGGAGCGCAGGCCGAAGGCTCCGATACGAACCCAGTGGGTCCAATCGGTCGGGTGTTGAGGCTCTTGCGTTTGAGTCTGGGCCTTGTTGCTTCGCGGCGTTAAGGCAACCGCCGCAAGGCACACAAGTAGAGCCGGGATCAGAGTCTTCTTCATTGTTGGCGGCCGCCCGTCCGCCGTGCGTTAGAACTGGAATCGCAAACCAAACTGCATGATGCGCGGCGTGCTGCCCGGCGCGGTCGAAGTGACGTCGCCGAAGGTGCTGTCGCCATAGTTCAAGTCGGGAAAGCCGAAGCGCGGGGTGTTCGTGAAGTTGAAGAACTCGCCGCGAAGCTGGAGCTTCATCTCTTCGCGGATCGCGAATTCCTTGGTGAACGAGAGATCGACGTTGTGGATGCCGTCGGAACGAAGATTGGAGAAGTAGCGCGGCGCATCGCCGGGGGTCTGGTCACCGGGATCGGCGAAGCAAGAGGCGTTGAAGAGCGAGGCATTGCCAGTGCCGTTGAGGAAATTCGCAGCGGCCTGATGGTAGCTGATGCCGGTGGAAACCTGCGGGCAGATCACATTGGGACGCTGGTTGCCGTCGGCGAGTCGCGGCTGCGCCATGGCGATGGCGAGAGGCTGGCCGCTCTGGAAAGTGATGATGGTGGAGATGGACCAACCGCCGACGACGCCATCGAGAATGCGGTTCATGTCGCGGCCGATCCAGCGATTGCGGCCGATGGGAACATCGACGATCGAAGCGAGGACGAAGCGATGCGTCGCGTCGTTGGCGCTGATGGCGTGCTCTAAGTTGAGGCGATCGAGCTGCTGCGGATTGCCGAGGTTGAGGCCACCGACGAAGGCGTTGAAGCCGACCGAGGAATCGTCGGTCGATTTCGAAAGCGTGTAGTTCCCTTCGAAGCTGATGTAGTGGCTGGCGCGCTTCTGAAAGCGAACCTGCATGGACTGATACCAGGAGTTGGCGCCAAAGTTCGGGAGGCCCTGGAAGGTGCCGTCGAACTGCGGATAGGGGCGCAGAAGGTTGATGAGCGGAACAGTCGGCAAATTGTAGGCGGACGCCGGTTCGTTGAAGATCGCGGTGGGTCCCTGGAAATAGGAGAGGAAGGGATTGGCGACCGGGGCGAAGAGATAGTTGCTGACGTCGTTGCTCGTGGGATCGTGCGAGGGATTCATTTGTTGCACGAGGCTGGCGAGCGTGTCGCTGGGAATGAAGTTGCGATTGCGCGTGCTGGAATATCCGCCCCACGGAAGGTGCGTGCTGCGATTGGCGGAGTAGTCCACGCCAATGGTGATTTGTCCGGGCAGCAGGCGCTGGACGCCGAGGTTCCACTGGAAGATGTCGGCGTTGTGCGCTTCTTCGGTGCCGAGGTTGTTGCTGTTGTCGTAGCCCCAGAGAGCGAGCGGGCCGTACTTGTTGCCTTGGGGCTGCGCGATGCCCAGCGGGAATGGATTCGCGAGCGTTGCGAATTGCGTGGCGAAGTTGTCGGTGGTGAAGAGCACCGGATCGGTGGCGCTGAAGGCTGTGCCCGTGTATTGGAAATTGGTGGCCGGGCTGAGGCCATAGTAGACGCCGGCGCCGCCGCGAATGACGGTTTTTTGATCGAACGACCAAGCGAAACCTACGCGAGGCGCCCAGTTGTTGCGATCGGTGGGAACGCTGCGGCCGAGCCCGCCCTGATTCACGAAGAGCGTGGTGCCGTTGATGGGGGTTGCCGCCTGCCCGGGGATAAGAACGACGGACTGGCCGGTGCTGCCGGAGAAATCGCTGAACTGCTGCAAATTGTGGCGCTCTGTGTAGGGCGAACTCCACTCGTAGCGGAGGCCGAGGTTGATGGTGAGCTTTGGAGTGATCTTCCAGTCGTCCTGGACGTAGAAGGCAGTTTCCATCGACTTGTCGGCGACGCTCGGGGAGATACCGAGACTGCCGGAATCGCCGTAGCCCATGAGGAGGCTGGCGAAGGAGTCGCCCTGCGTCGTGTTCCCGCTTTGGGGAGATTGAGCGGTGACGTTTTGCGCGAAGTGGAAGGTGCCCGTCGGATCTGACGGCTGATCGAAATTGTTGAAGAACACGCGCTGCTCGAAGCCGGCTTTGATGGTGTGGCGACTCTTGATGAAGGAGATCGCGGATGAGTAGCTGTAGAGGGTGTGAGCGAAGCTGGTGTCGGTGCAGCACTGCGTGTACATCGACAGCTCGTCGTTATTGGAGTCGAGGTTGATAGCCGGCATACGGGTGAAGCCGTTGACGTCGAGGCTTGCCGGGAAACCGACGCTGGAGAGATCAGGCAACGAGGAGTGGACGGGCGCGTTGACGCGATCGAGAGCGAAGCGGCTGGTGACGAGGGTGGTCGGGGTGAGCGTGTAGTTCATTTCAACGCCGACGTTGTGGACGTCGGTGAACGAAGTGAAGCCGTCGTTGAAATCGCCGCTGCCGAGAACGAAGGGCACGTCGTATTCGGAGTGGAGCTGGCTGTAGCGAACGCCGACGCGCAGCTTGTCGTTGAAGTGGTGATCGATTTTGACGTCGAACTGGTATCCGGGAGCGACGGAAAGAATTGAGGTGCGGAAGTTGTCGGCGCCGGTGACGGGATCACCGGGTTGATTTGGTTCGGGATAGAGCTTGAGGAGCGCCTGGCCGATCGGATTGATCAGGCCGGCGGCAGCGATGTTGTTGCCGGCGACCGGCGTGCGATTACATCCGTCGGCGGGATTGGCGTCGACAGGAACGCAATTGAACGGATTGAAAATTTGCTCAAGCGAGCCGTCGGGATTGAAAGTTTGCGAGAAGTCGCCGTTGCGCTGCGCGTCGGTGGGAACGGTGCCGGAAAGATTGACGGGATCGTTTTGACGAGTTTTTTCGAAGTCGACGAAGAAGAAGGTTTTTTGTTTTTTGATCGGGCCGCCGAGCGAGAAGCCGTATTGATCGCGGACGTGGTCGGGCTTTGGGATGCCGCCGGCGTTGTCGAAGAAGTCGTTGGCGTCGAGAGCGGAGCGCTGGCCGTACCACCAGCCGCTGCCATGGAAATTGTTGGTGCCTTCCTTGAGGACGATGTTGACGACGGTGCCGCCGTTGTTGCCGTATTCGGAGGAAAAGCTGTTGTTCTCGACTTTGAATTCCTGAACGATTTCGACAGAGGGTTGGTAGTAAACGTTGGTGGTGCCCCCTTCGCCCTGTTCGGGAGCGCTGGTGAGCGCGCCGTCGAGGCGAACTTCGGCGGTGGCGTTGCGTTGACCGTTGGAGACGAAGTTGGTGCCGGACGGGTAGGAATCCTGCGTTCCGGAGCCGGAAGTTTCGGTCACGCCGCCGGCGAGGAAAACGAGACCGAAGAAGCTGCGATTGATGAGAGGAATGTCGCGGACGTATTCGTTGGTGACGTCGGTGCCGAGCGAGGCGTTGCCGGTGTCGAGGAGTGGGGCCTCGTCTTTGACGTTAACAGTTTCGGTGGTGCTGCCGGGCGTGAGCGAGAAATTGATGTTCGCTTCTTGACTTACGGCGAGAGCGACGCCTTTGCGCTCTTGGGTGTTGAGGCCCGGGGCAGAGACGCTGATCGTGTAGGAGGAGGGACGGATGCCGACGAAGACGAAGATGCCGCGCTCGTCGGTGTTGAGCGTGGAGGTGACTCCTGTGCCTTCGTCGGTGAGCGTGACTTTTGCGCCGGGGATGACGCCGCCGCTGGAGTCGGAGACGGTGCCGGAGAGTTGCGCAGTGTAGCTGGATTGGGCGGCGGCTTGCGGGGGCGCGAGAAAAGTTACGAGAGTTGCGAGAATTGCGGCTGCGAAGTTAGTTGCGAGTGCTGCTGCGATTGCGAAGACAAAGTTTGCGGCGCGAGAACGGCGAAGACGCGCGGAGCTGCCGCTGTTGCGGAGATTCGAGTCCATACCCACCCCACTTTCAGTCTTGACCTGTGTCGCGGCTTCCTAGGTTTGAGACCTATTGCCCACTTCCGAGGCAAAAGCCGCGATCAAGAGGCACTTTCGAATGGTTTCATTTACTTTCCTTTGGTTGTGATTGTCAAGCGTTCGTTTAAGGAAAAGTGAATGCGCAGAGGCGTGAGGAGAAATGGTTCGAAGAGAGAAAGATTTCTCATCGGAACGTCGAGGCGAGGCCACGAAGAAGGGTGAAAGTAGTGGATTCGAACTAGTAGAGACCGGGAATGAGGCGCCAGGTGCGGCTGAAATAGGCTTCGTATTCGGCGCCGAAGTGTTCGCGGAGCAGGCGTTCTTCAGAGTGGATGCGTGCGATAAGCGGTATGAGCAGGAGAAATGCGATGGCGACGCCGGCCCACGCGCGGAAGGCGAGGCCCCATCCGATCATATTGATGATCATGCCGAGATAGCTGGGATTGCGGATGACGCTGTAGATGCCGCGCGTTTCGAGTTGGTGGTGAGTTTGGATGGCGACGAGTCCGCTGAATCGCCGGCCGAGGATGAATACTGGGTACAGGCGAAGTATGCCGCCAATTGTGTAAATGACGAGACCGATCCAGCGCGTCGTTTCGCCGTCGATCGTCCAGGCGCCAATGCGGTCGGCGTAAGGCGGGACGACGGCGCTGGCGAGCGCGATGATGCTGAAGGCGATGAAGACCCAGCGATTGCCGCGATCCTCCTTTTCGCCAGAGCTGAGATTGACGTTGCTGAAGGGCGCGACGATCAGCATCGCCAACGTTACGGCGATAAGTGCGATTAGTGGTGGATGGCTTACGAATGCTTTCCATCCGCCGAGGAGCAAGATCGCAATCGCGAACTGCATTCCGCCTGCGATGAGGCTGCTCACCAACATCTTTACGGGAGTCATTGTGGTAGGCATGACGGGACTGACTCAGGAAATCATCTCAGCACAGGATGGGCGAGGCGTGCAGAAAAGGTATGCGGTTGGGGGGAAAGAAGAGTGGAGCCGAGAGTGGGAGTTGAACCCACGACCTGCCGATTACGAAATCTTTTTTCTTGTACTGTGCCCATGGCTTTTCAGTAGTTTACACCGCCTGCAAAGGCGTCGTCTGGGGCAAAATGGGCACTCATGGCACACACTTGGGCAACAAATGGGCAACGTTCCCGGCTCCCGATTATCGAACCGCTGCGCGCTTGAACTCGCTGAGACGCCCAGTGATCCGAACCACATCGTAGCTATAGAAGAACCCGTGCTTCTCAAGCCACGAGTAGCTCGGCAGAACTCCTTTGTTCTTCTTCCGGTTCGCCAGCTTCTGCAAGCGGTCGAAATGCTTCTGAACTGTTTTTGTGATCGGCATGTTGTTCTCCTGAGCTCTCCAACGCCGCCTTGTTACGAGCTGCCTTCAACTTTGCCCGATGTTTGCGTTGCCAATGCGCATGGTATTCCAAATGGCGGTCGCATTCTGCCTTGCCGGGCTGTCAGATCGGCGCCGGGCAGCCTTCCTCTCCGCACAGGCCACTCGCGATTTTAGCGGCGCGCTCTGGATTCAATCGTGCCCGACGATCACGTTGTTTTTGCAGGTAGTATTCAACGTGCGTGGGGCATTCCGCTTTACCGGGCGAAACCGGATTCGGGCAACTGTGAACTCCGCAAATGCCTTGGGCGATTTTCAGCAGACGCTTTGCAGAAGCTTTTTGATCACGTGTGACTTTGCGCCGATGCCTTGGCAGTCTGTTGCCTGTGTCTCGTTCCCACTTATAACGGCAGCGCTCAACCGCGCATTTGGGGCATTTGATTTGTTCTGCGAGTTTGCTTGGCGACAAACCGATTTGGAGAAGCTTAACAACCACTTCCGCCGGAACCGGCAGAAGTATTGGATTGGGGTCGCCGCGCTTCATGCCCTTTTGTTTTCGCCTGCGCTTTTCGTCCAGTGGGATGGAGTCTTCGGGGAATAATTTACGTGCGACGCGGTTCATTTTGAACAGGCATTGCCGCACAGTGTGTGGCGCCACTCCGGTTTCGATTGAGATTTCGGTGCTTGTCATTCCCCGGCGCCAAGCAAGCCACGCCACGTGAGCGTACAACTGCAAGTAGCCGCCAGCTTTTCCCACGGCGCGTGCGTGGGATTCAATCCCGTTCCGTTGGTAGTCCGTAAGATGAGCAAGCTTCAGCGTTTCCAAACACCGTTTGTGATGCACGTCCGCATCGCGTTTCAATTCCTCAAGCGAAACGCCTTCTGCCGGATACGCGCCGCTCATGTGGGCGTATTTCCACCCAAGGCGTTTCAAAACTTCTGCGAGTTTCTTTTCATCCAGCGCGAACGCCGGAATTAACCCCACATAACGCTTCCGAGACAGACCTTTTTCCGTGTGCATGAACCCGTAATCAGAAAACGCGATGCCGGAATCTTTCGTAACGGCGCGGGAGCGCTGGCTCGCGAACTGGTGCTTGTCAAACTTTGCTTCATCCACGGCGAACCGCCTTTCGCACGTGGCCGCAATCAGCGCAGCGGAAGCCTTCTTTTTCAATCGTGTAAATTTTTGAATTGCATTCCGGACAGCGCGTGGGGTCGTGCTTGTTGGCGTAAACGGTTTCGCTGTCGCTAATTGCAAGGCTGCGTCCGACAACGAACTTTGCAGCTTCCGCGTTTACCCGCACGCGCGGGCGGAGAAATGAATCATCAAAATGCTCGTTGCAGAACGAGCAACCGTAAGGTTTCCCCTTTTTATCGGGGTCATAAACTGAATGCTTGCAGCGCGGAAAAATTTCTTGGGTTGTTCCGTTTCATACTTCGCTGGCTCGTGTTACGTTTCCAGCGGGCGAACGTTCACAGCGCGGCCATCGCCGTTTTCTGTGAGGATTACGTCAAAATCGACAATTTGTCCAACAGGAAGGGATTACTTACGCCGGTTATGATTTCCCGTTGATGAAATGGCGTCCGCCTGAATCGTCGGAACCAAGTAGCTGCCGGGGGTTGCGGTTGTGGGTCCCGGTTTTCGGATTCGCGTAGCGCGTAACTTTCATGCGTTGATCGCTTCCGTAAAGTTTCATGTTCGTAGCCTCGAAAAGAATGGGGCGAACCCGAAGGCTCGCCCCTGATTTCTGCCGCACGTTTCGTCTGGTACACGCCGCGCACGGGCAAATTGTTTAGCGCACGTCCGTCATGATTACCACGCCCTCGGCTGGGCCAACGGCGAAGTCATGGCGGCCAACGGCGCGAATCGCAACTTGGTTCAAATCGAAGAAACGTTCTCCGGAAACGGCGATTTCAACGCTGCCGGAATCGCCAATGTGGAGATACGAAGGATTCGTGAACAGGATGTAGCTGGAAGCGGAACCGCTGCCAACATGCTCCGGAACGCGAACGCTCAGATACACGGGGTGCCCCATGAGCACGTACTTGATTGCGCCGGAAGCGCCAGCGGTCTCGGCAACGAATGCGGCATTGCTCTGATTGAGCAAGTCGTTGTAGCCGGTCACGATCGGGCGGTTGTTCGCGTCAACCAAGCCGATGATTTTGTTGAAGAACGTGTTCGGGTGCATGAACCACGCGAACGGTCCCTCCGCTTCGGCGGCTGCCGCCGTGCCAACAATCGTCAGCAGGTCCTTGTACGAAAGCGAAGAACCGCTCTGGGAAATTACGGTCGTGCCAACCTGCGAAGTAATTGCAGTCGGGCCGCCAGCAATGCCTTGGAAGAAGCAAAGGTCCTCGCTCTTCGCAAATGCCTTGCCCAGCAAACGGGTCACGATTGCGTCAACCGCCGGAACGGAAACGCGAAGGAGGTTGTTCGGAAGAGCAACAAGCGCGCGCCGTTCTTTTAGGTCGAGTGCAATCTGTCCCAAGTTCGGGTCCGAAGGAGTCTGCGCCGTGGTCTGGGTCAAATACTCAACCAACGGTTCCTGCGTTTCGGTCGGAATGTTCATTTTCTGAATGCTCGCCATGGGCCAAATCGTGGCGCCAGCCGCGCGAACAACGCCGCCGCGTCCCAGAATTTCCACAATGGCGTCCGCCTGAATCGTCGGAACCAAGTAGCTGCCGGGGGTTGCGGTTGTGGTCAAAGTTTTCTGCACGGATTCGATGTCCGCCGCGCGGGTCGCTTCGTTGATGAATCGTCCCTGCATTGCGGAAATGCCGCGAATGAACTGCGTGATTCCGGTTCCGGTTCTCTGATCGCCGTTGAAATCGCGCGAGCGTTTGCCCTGCGCCACAACGTCGGTCATGAATTTGTCAACTGCGCTCTGCGTTGCGAAAATTCCCAGTTTGGAAATCGCGTTCGCGAGCTTGTTCAAAGTCTCTGTATTAAATTCCATGCTGCACCTTGCGAAATGGATTTTTACTCGCGCGGGCCGGGCGCTTCGCCGGAGTGTCAGTTTTTGCGACCGACACTTTCAACGCACAACAGGAATGTTTTTCGTGCCCCTGTGTGGGCGCGGCCACTGCTGGCGAAAGGTTGCGCTTCCGATGCCGGGCTTCAACCGGCCCACAGCGCGGCTTCGCTGTGCGTTTATTTCGTCGCGCGCCCGGTCAGAACGTGAGGAGGGCTTCCCCCTGCGCGCAGGCCCTACTTCGTTCTCGTTAATGGAAGGGCCAATGAGACCCCGGAGGCACGAAAACGATTTGTTGCCCCCATTCAATCCCAGCCCATGCGGAGGCCGGGATGGAACTTGTTCAGCCCACAACTTCAGGTGAGAAAATTTGGAAGCCCGGCCCGGCATGTCCGTCTCCGGAGGGCCGAGCCGTGCCTTCTTCCCTCTGAGCTCAGAGTGGAAAGATCGAAAAGCCTGTCGGCAGCAATTGATACTGCCCTTCAGAATTTCACGGTGCTGTGACGGCTCTGAGAGGCGAAAGTCCAGCGCGTATCAAAATGAGGTGATTTTGGAATCGGTAGGACTTTCGCCCTCGCAAGACGATGGCCTAATGAAGGCGTCTAGGTTCGGGGATCTCGCGATGTCGGTCTGTTAAAAAGTTCATCGAAAAGAGACTCATAGAGCTCATCGACCTGGTCCTGATTCACATTTCGGTATTCTCGGATAACGGCGTGTTTGATGAGCCACTGCAAGCGAATCGCTGTTGATATGTATAGAACGTAGTTTTCTCTGGTCGAATTGCCGCTTCCGATGCTTAATATTCGCGAGCCTTCAACCTTCTGGGCATATTTCATTCCGATCAGAGTATCGAGCTCCCCCATGATCGCCTCGAGGTCGTTGCCACAAAAATCTCTCAAGTAAGCGAGCAGCTTGGAGGGTTGCTCCTCCGTGACTTGAGTGCTCAGCTTTTCGATGAACTCGCCCATCAAGGGCTTGCCGAGTTCCGCTGACGCTCCGGCTCCGAGAAGTAAGAGGATTGGCGATGAGAGGATTACTGGGCTGGGGGGCACAGGAATGAATTGTAGTCTAAGGTTTTATTTCCTTCAAGAAATGAAGTAGTAGTAAGCACAACTGAGCCGTTCCAGAAAGATGGAGTTCGTTTCGCTCTGAATATGCTGATTTTACTGGGGCGGATTAGGAACGGATCAGCGTTCCATAATCATGTCATTTTGAATCTGCTAATTCACAACTCCCCGTGCGTCATCATCGTCTGGCTTCGTTTCCATACTTTCGACCGGCGTTTCGTCTGTCAATCTATAATCCGAAAATTCAGGACGTTGTCTCACGTTCCGAAAAAGTGGCCAACTATTCAGCTCGACGCGCTTAATTTCTTTCCGCTCCAACAACCCCGGCAGAAGCTTAAAGCACGATTCAAAATCGTCAGATATTGCGGCTAGAGCAAGCTGATACAGAGGCGCCTTTGCTGAGAAGTCTGTCTTTTCGACCTCGGTTCTAATTTCTTCGTACTGACCCGCCCACTTAAAGCTCTGCCAGTAGTTAATCTGATTGGATAGTCTCAAAGATTCCGGCAAATCCTTGTCATTCATTCCAAAGCGACTCAGTCCCCTCGCGGTGTTCCAGCAACCTCTATCGATATTGCGAACTGAGGCAGTCATGAGGAACCGACCTCTTTGTTCATCTTTCGGTTCCAAATGTTTCCACAATTCTGCGCCAAGAAGAAGAAGTTGATGCTCGAGCAGGTCTATTGCTGCATTCAGATACGCCGCGCTTACGTCCACTACTTCACCCAACTGAACACCCGGACGTAGGCTCTCGTCTACTTCTTTGAAGTAGCGACGGCCAGCGCGCCCTCCGTTGTGAACAACCAGATTTCTCCTCTTGAATACTTCCGACATTCGTCCAATTTCGTTCGATAAATAACCCATCCCGAGCTTTGGTTTCTCTTTGAAAAATTTCAGCCAATCTTCGAGACTTTCTCGCATTAGGGTCTCAACCTTATGTTCAATCAGCACGTCTTTGGCGTCATCGATTGATTGTAAGGATGTGAGCTCGGCCAAGCTAAAGAACGGATCAGACATACCAGCGGCACCTGGGTACGCTCTAAAATAGAGGTGCAATAACTGCGCTATGAACCATTCGCTTCGACTCGTCAGCGCCATCAACGAACTTTCATGCAGAAGGCGAAGCTGCTCTTTCACAGCATCGATCTTCCGTTTTGCTGGCACAATTTCAGCCGCTGCCGCAACGTTCCAATCAATTTCCGCTTTACCGTCAACGAACTTAATAGGCAGAGTCTTTTTGACTATTTCTCGGGCCGCAGACGATTTATCAAACTCAGGCGCAGACATTTTCAGAATGAGTTCTCTTGCCTGAGCCATTTTCGCTTTCCCCTCATCGCTAAAGCCTGAGCTCGTTACCTCTCCGGTCAGAATTGCAGCCGCCGCAAATCTACCCAGGACAGGGTAGGCGGTAATCCAGAGGTCTTTTTCCTGCTGCTGTAGAACCGGACCGAGACTAGTGACAAATTCTCGCAGCGCGTCTAGCGAGTCTGCGAAATCCTGGAGAACTGGAAGAAACGCAATCAAGTAACCTCCTCATTCTTACTGGTGCAAGCGAGCACTTCTCGACCTGTATCTATAATCAGGGTGATTATAGTCGTCTCAGATAATTGCAGCAAAAAATCGCGACGCCCCGTCACAACTCCCGGTAAATGTAGGAGAAATATCCATGGCCCTCATACAAGCGGAGAACATTCTCACGCCGCAAGAGGTGGCGGCACGCCTCAAAGTTCGCCCTAGTTGGATTGTCGAGAAAACTAGATCTCGTTGCGCAAATCCTATTCCTTGTTTCCGTATTGGCCGGTACGTACGGTTCGATTGGTCTCGTGTTATACAGTGGTTAGCATTGACGGAGGCGACAACAGATGCAAAGCGGCCAACTGTTCAAACGAAACGGTAGCTGGCACCTCCGGTTTTATCGCGACGAAATCGTGGAGGGTCAGCCGGTCCGAAGGCGCGTCTGTAAGCGCATCGCTCCCATTGATGACCTGCACCGCAGCCAAAAGGACGTTTGGCCGATGGTGGACCAACTCCTTGCGCCACTGAATCACGGTGCGAAGCCGGAAGGCGCGATGTTGTTTGCCGATTTCTTCGAGAAGATTTTCTTGCCGCATGTGGCGGCTCGGCGCAAACCTTCCACCGTGAAGTTCTACAACGATGCCTTTCGATTTCATTTGAAACAAATGATTGGCGGCATTCCCTTGCGCGACTTCACCACGGCGCATGCGCAGCAGGTGCTTGATGGCATTCGATTGAGCCACCAATCACTACTGCGAATCAAAACGGCCATGAGCGCGGCGTTCACGATTGCGAAGCAGAAGGACTTCATTCGCACGGCGAACCCAGTTGTAGGATCGAAAGCGGAAGGGCACAAGACTGACTTCAAGCCTTACGCCTACACGCTCGAAGAAATCGTGGACATGATGAGGCAGCTGGAAGAACCGGCGCGCAGCGTGGTGGCCGTGGCGGCATTCACAGGATTACGCGAAGGCGAAATACGTGGGCTGCGTTGGGAAGATTTCGACGGAGAGACGTTGAATGTGCGGCGTTCGATTTGGCGAACGCATGTTGGAGAGACGAAAACTGAGGGAAGCAGCGCCCCAGTTCCGGTGATTCCCTTCCTTCGGGAGATCCTCTTGGCCCATCGTAAGCGGAGCTTGGGGAATGGCTACATTTTCAGCGGCGCGAGTATGCGCTTCGCGCTGAATCTGGACAATCTCACGGCTCGTGTCATTCGCCCCGTGGTCGGGGCACAGTGGCATGGCTGGCATGGCTTTCGTCGCGGCCTTGCGACGAACCTGTACACGCTAAAGGTTCCCCCTAAGGTGATTCAAGCGATCCTGCGCCATTCGCGGGTTGAGACTACGGCGCACCACTACGTAATCGTTGAGGTTCAACGGGCCGGGGATTCAGCCATGCGAAAATTGGAAAAGGCCGTAAAGCGGGCAACAGATGGGCAACAGAAAAAGCCCGTCAAATTTCCCGGACCTTCAAAAGCCGCGTAAACATTGGGAGAAAGTGGAGCCGAGAGTGGGAGTTGAACCCACGACCTGCCGATTACGAATCGGCTGCTCTACCACTGAGCTACCTCGGCTCTGCAGGAAGCGCCGGTGAAGGCGCGCGAGGATTGATTCCAGCGTTTCTACTTTAGCAGAGGCCGAGTGGGTCTCGCCAGTGTCGGCTGAACGAGATTTGCGCTCGCGTTACCGACTGACAATGGCTGGGAGAAGCCCGTTCTACGGATTCGTATGCGAGGGGAGGCCGACGGGCCGCACAGTAATCCGCTTCAGTTCGTCGAGGTGTTGGCGCATCTGGCGGGTCGATTCGAGTACAGCCTTCGACGAGCGGGCGATCGCACGATGAGTTCGTTTCTTCGATTCAAGCACGTCAACGACACCCGACAACGAACTCGGACCGGAGAAAAGAATCTTCAACACCGCATGATGGTGCGCTTCGCGCGACAACATCAACTCCTGTGCGCGACTGTTCTCTCGCGCGAGGCGCTCGCGAGCAATCACCTGGCCTAGTTGATATCCGACGTTCGAGATGGCCCGGAATATGTGTTCGTCGAGAGGCTCAATAACTTCCGATGAAAACTCCAGCACGCCGCGGAGAAAATCGTTGTCGACGACCGAGAATCCAACCGATTTCGTGAGGCCTGCTTTCTGGCCCTGCAACGTGCGGTATTCGAGAGAAAGTTTGTTTTTCAGGTCGGACTCGTACAATTCAGTCGCTTTGCGGAACGCACGGAAACGATGTGGGTCATTGAAATGCCAAACCGGGTTGGGAAGAAAACGCGACGGGCTCGTGTCGTCGGACAGAAAGAACCGTCCAACGGGCCAACCGGTCTGCTTACATACCTCATCGACGCAAAACTGCGCAGCCTCCAGAACTGTCGGCCGATCATTCAGGAATAGCGTGACGCGGTGAAGAAGCTCCAGCGCGCAATCCTGTGCCTGAGCCGTCCGCTTCTGCTCAGTGATGTTTTCCAGCGCAACGCCGACGCAGCGGTCAGGCAATGGAAAGCAATCGAGCCAGAAGACGCCCCCGGGAATGCGCGCGTCCCGATATTCAAGTTCGCCAAAGGTGTGCGGTTTACCCGAAAGGATGACACGACGGTATTGTTCGGGAATCGGTGTTTCGAGCAACTTCGGAAAACACTCTGCGATCGACTTTCCGACAGCGAAGCCCAGCGGAGCGCGAAGTTCGCGCTCCGCTGCCGGATTGACGCCGACGAGTCGAAGGCTCTTAACATCTTTCGAGTCTCGTAGCTGCCAAACGGCAACACCGGTTGGCAAATTGCGGAACGCGTTTAGACTCGTATGTAAATCGACTTCGTGGACAGTGCATGCCCCTTGATACATTCGGTCATCTCCTCATAATAGAAACCTTTCGCGGGCACTGCATGACCTGCGGCACATCTTCTATTTATGGTGACGACTGCTGGCCGGCATAAACAGCGAACGCTTCGGGGTGGCCGAGGATTATCCAATTAAAAGACTGTATCCGGTAATTAGATACATGATTGGTAACATAGAAACACAAATCTCGACGCTGGGTCAATTCAATAATTACATACTACTCTCTGGAATAAATAACGGATGGTACTAGCCTGAAATTATTGTATGCTTCGTCGCAAAGCGGTATCGCGGGAATCGTTTACCGGAGGCTTTACAGATGATCGTGGCTGATCGATTGCGGACTCTTAGAGAGAAGAAGAAGCTGTCGCAAGGCGACATCGAGGAGCGGACAGGGCTCTTGCGATGTTACGTATCACGCGTGGAAAACGGACACACCGTACCCGCCGTAGAGACGCTGGAGAAGTTTGCGCGCGCGCTCGAAGTGCCGCTGTACGAGTTGTTGTACGAGGGCGACGAGCCGCCGCAGAGGCACCCAGCGCTCGACATCAAGGGGTCCGGTGCGGATTCTTGGGGCTCAACCGGGAAGGACGCCCGCTACTTAAAGCAGATCATTCGCTTCTTGTCGAAGATGGATGAAAAGGATCGCAAACTTTTGTTGTATGTCACCGCCAAGATGGCGAAGGCGAAAGAATAATAACGCGCAGCCTTGCGCGTGTTGTGCGGCTGGGTGATTCCTCTGCGTTAGATTTCGCACACTGATCTAACGGGAAAATGGATACATCATCCAGCCGATCCCAATTCCAATCACCACAAACAAGAGGAAAGACCAGCCGATATATTTCGCGCGCTCGCGCATTGGCCTGCGGCTCAGGAATCCGAAAGCGATCGAAACCATCAGCGCGAACAGAACCATCGCCTGAAAGTGACTGAGATTAAAAATCATTCAGGCCATTTCCTCGATCGTCTCTTCTCGAAACACGTTCGTCTCTTTGAGTTGGATGCATCACGCTTTGCGTCCGCGGGCGGCCTCGTAAGCGTGCAGCGCAGCAAGCAGGTTTAAGACCCCAGCGGCGGCGAGAAACCGCGTTCCGTAGTCGCCGTCAGCATGCGACACGTCGGGTCCTTTGACTTCGAGCCACTTCGCCAACCAATAGAAACTCCCCGTGCCTACATCTGCAATGTAACCGAGCCTGCCAAATGCATCGGCGTCTGCCGATTGAAATAAATTGCCGCGCATTCCCGAACCGATGAAAACCAGAATGCCGACGGCAAGGAAGCAGGCGATTGCCCTGCCCCACATTTTCTGAAGCGCGTGGCCCAGCCCCGGCAGGATCCATCCGGCGATGCCGATTCCCGCAGCGGCAGCCGGCGAACGCTTCACATGCGGCCGTACCTGATGGAATTGAGGCGCGGAATCGGATTCAGGCGTTGGAGACGGAGGCGAGGGTTCGGAATGGGTCTGCTGGACTTGGGATTCGTCGATCATTCGAGGCTTCTATCATCTGACATCACCTGCGCCTACGTCGATGGATTTCGCCGGCGCGTTTCGCGCTTTTCGAACGTCGCAATGGAACTCAAGCCAGCAGCGGAAGGATTTCGCTCTGCACCGCGCCGGTGACGCGCGCTTCGCCTTCGCCGATATAAACGTTCACTTCGGTACGCATGCCGAACTCGGGCAGATAGATTCCCGGCTCAACCGATGTACATGTTTTCGGGATGAGATGGCGCGTGTCGTGCGTTTCGAGATTGTCCATATTGGCGCCGTTGCCGTGAATCGTTTCGCCGATGTTATGACCGAGGCGATGAAAGAAATATTTGCCGTAGCCGGCTTTCTCGATGATGGTGCGCGCGGCTTTGTCGACTTGCCAGCCTTGCAGCGGCTTTCCCGCGGCGATGCTCGACCGAATCAGATCGACAGCTTTGTCACGCGCTTCGCGCAATACGGCGAAGACTTTCGCGTATTTGTCGGGGACTTTCGCGCCGAGGTAGCCGAGCCATGTGACATCGTAGTAGACGCTGGCTGCGTCTTTCGTTTTACCCCAAACGTCGAGCAATAAAAGATCGCCTTCGCGAATCGGTGCGGCTTTTCCCTGTGCGGGTGCGTAGTGGGGATCACTCGCGTTCGCGTTGACTGCAACGTCAGGGCCGTCTTCGCGCTCGATGCCGCTGGCGTCGAATTGATTGAGGATCCATTGCTGAAGGTCGTACTCGGTGAAGGTCTGTTTCGCACGAACGTGCTTGGCGGCCTCTTCGAAGGCGCCGCGAATGACGCGGTCGATGATTTTTCCAGCGGCCAGGTGCGATTCGAGCTGTTGCGGAGTCCAGCAGGCTTCGAACTTTTGCACGAGATCGGCGGAGCTGACGACCTTCGGTCCTGCGCCGCGTACGAGTTCCACTGTTCCGGCGTCCACCATGGCTACGTATGGCACGACTGCCTTGGGCGAGTACTGCATGGCGATTACTTTTGCCCGACCGATGGCCTTAGCAAGATTTTTCCGAAGCTCGTCGTAGCCCGCGTAGTACAGCGTTTCGCCAGGCACGGCAGCGAGCGACTCAGTCTCAATCTTATGCACCAACTTGCGGGGCGTGCCTTTCGCGGGGACGAAATAAAACCAACGCCGGGTGCGCATCGCAGGCGGAAGATTGAGAATGCGGTGCGCGATCGGGTCGCGTCCGCGGAAATCGTAGAAGAGCCAGCCGTCAAGCTTCGCGGCTCGAATATCGCTTTGCAGTTCGTGGAGTTGGAAGGCCATGCGCCTCATTGACGAGAAGTTTAGGCTTCGTGCGAGAGGAGCGCCACAATCTGTCGCGGCTGAACTCCGCGAATCTCCACGCGCTTCAGTCGGCTGTGCTCGCCGCCGAGGATTCTAACAGCGGATTTCGGCGTTTTCAAAAGCGTCGCGAGATATTCGACAACAGCTTCGTTTGCTCGATTTTCGACGGCAGGTGCCTGAACTCTCAGCTTCAACGCGCCTTCGATGACGCCGGCGACTTCATTGCGGCTGGCGCGCGGCTGTACGCGGATCGAAAATATGACGCAGCCATCTTTGGATGTGATGTCGAGTTGTTGCCCGGCCTGGGCCGCAGCCGGAGCAGGGGTTGGATCTGAATTGGTCGGTCGGGTCAAAACTTCACCAAGCGCGCTGATACTGCACCGGCGGCTCGATCCTGGCGTGCAGTTCCTGAGCCGCGCGCCGTGGCCAATACGGATCGCGCAGGAACTCGCGCGCCAGGAAGATGAGATCAGCCTGGCCTGTGGTAAGAATCGTGTCAGCTTGCGCGCCGTCAGTGATCATGCCAACGGCGCCGGTGAGAATATCCGCCTGTTTGCGGATCGCCTCTGCGAACGGAACCTGATAACCGAAGCCAATCGCGATTTTCTGAAACGGAACGAGACCAGCGCTTGAGGTATCGATCAGGTCGACGCCCAACGGCTTCAGCCGCTTACTGAGTTCGACCGTCTCGGCAATGTCCCAGCCTCCATCGGCCCAGTCGGTTGCCGACACACGGCAGAAAAGCGGCAAGTTCGCCGGCCAAACTTCGCGAACTGCTTTCGCGACTTCCAGCGCGAGACGAATCCGATTTTCAAAGCTGCCTCCGTATTGATCGTTACGCTTGTTGCTCAGCGGAGACAAAAACTGATGAATTAAGTATCCGTGCGCCGCGTGGATCTCGACAATTTGAAAACCTGCGGAGAGCGCCCGCTGCGCTGACTTGCGGAACGCCGCGACGACGCCGGCGATTTCTTCGACGCTGAGCGCGTGTGGCGTGGTGTAGCCGTTGTCGTACGCCACTGCGCTCGGCGCGACCGGTTCCCATCCGCCCGCCGCGATGCTCACCGGCTTGCCACCGAGCCAAGGCTCCGCGGTGCTGGCTTTGCGTCCCGCGTGAGCCAGTTGCATGCCGACAATGGCGCCTTGCGACTTCACGAACTCGGTGATCGGCCGCCATGATTCAACATGCGCGTCATCGTAAATCCCGGCGTCCGCCGCCGAAATACGGCCACGCGATTCGACCGCGCTCGCCTCCGTCATCACCAGCGCAGCGCCGCCGACTGCGCGGCTGCCCAAATGCACCATATGCCACGGTTGCGGATGCCCGTCTTTCGCCGAGTACTCGCACATTGGCGAAACCACGATGCGATTTTTCAGTTCAATATCCCGAATCTTCAGAGGGGTGAACAGCTTCATGCAGAGAGGCTCCCGAGCCGAAAGAATTAACGTTTCTTTTTAACGCTTCTTCGGCGCTGGCCTTTGGCCGAAGAGGGCGGTTCCCACGCGGATTTCCGTCGCGCCTTCTTCGATGGCCGCTTCAAAATCGTGAGACATGCCCATCGACAGCACCGGCAACTTGTGTCCGACGTGCGTTTCGAGCTGATCGCGCAGCTCGCGCAGCCGACGAAAATACGGCCGCACCGAACCGGCGTCCTCCAGAAACGGCGGAACGCACATGAGTCCACTTAGATGTAGCGACACGCACTTCGTTACTGCTTCCGCGAGCGCGGGCAGCTCATCCGGCTCAACGCCGCTTTTCGCGTCTTCGTCTCCGATATGAACTTCCAACAGCACGCGCAATGGCTGCTGGGCGGCCGCGGTTCCTTGGCGCGTGCGATCGAGGCGCTGGGCCAGCGCCGTGTCATCGACCGAGTCTACCGAATGGAAAATGGTGGCCGCTCGCGTCGCCTTGTTGCTCTGCAAATGACCGATCAGGTGCCACCGCGCGTCGGCAAGGTCGGTCAACGCCTGTCGCTTCCCTTCCCATTCCTGAACCCGATTTTCGCCAAACTCGCGCAAGCCCACCTCGTACGCGGCTCGAATCATTTCCGCCGGATGGGTCTTTGAGACGCCGATCAACGTGATTTCGGATGGATTGCGGCCCGCGCGCGCGGCGGCGGCTTCGATGCGCTCGCACACGCGTGCGATGTTGTCGCGCAGGATATTCGGACTGGGCATGGGCGCGGAAGACATGGTGCGTAGCGTGTCTCGGGCACTCCGTTCGGGCCCAACAAAGATACCATGCGCGGGGATACCATGCGCGGGCGCTGCCGCTCACTCGGCGGCCATTTTGCCCCTGGGGGTCTGCTGGGGTTACACTGGTGCCAACGTGGCAACCACTCCCGGCAGACTCATCGCAATCGAAGGAATCGACGGCAGCGGCAAGGGTACGCAGCTTGAGCTGCTTCAGAAAGTTTTGCGTGCGCGCGGAGTCGCGGTTCACGCCACTGGATTCCCACACTATCAATCATGGTTCGGCACGATGGTCGGCCAATTTTTGAATGGCAAATTTGGCGCGCTCGAGAGCGTCGATCCGCATTTTGCAGCCCTTCTGTATGCCGGCGATCGCTTTGAGGCGAAACGCGAACTTACCGACGCGCTCGCGGAAGGCAAACTGGTGCTCGCGGACCGCTACATCGCGTCGAATCTTGCGCATCAGACGGGACGCGTGCACGCCCCGCAACGCGAAGAGTTCATCGCCTGGCTCGAGCATCTTGAATACAGCATCTACGGTCTGCCACGCGAAGATCGCGTGATTTATTTGCGCGTGCCGCCAGCGCAAGCGCAGGCGCTGGTTTCTCAGAAAGCCGCGCGCAGTTACACCACAGCAAAACAAGATATTCAGGAAAGCAGCTTGCGCCATCTGCAAGACGCCGCCGAAATGTACGATCAGCTTGCGAAGCGTCCACACTGGGCGACTATCGAATGCGTCGACCGCTCTACGAACGCGATGCGCACTCCGGAAGCGATCAGCGCTGATTTGCTTGAGGTGGTCGAATCGACGGTTACCGTTAGTGCCTCCGTGGCGAAGGAGGCTCGCTAACATGGGCTTCTCCGACTTTCTCGGCAACGCGCACATCGTCGCGGCTCTGCGCGGCGCGATGCGTGCTGAACGCGTCCCGCACGCTTTGCTCTTCACGGGACCGCGTGGCGTCGGCAAGTTCACGCTGGCTCGGATGTTCGCGCAGGCTTCCAACTGCGAACGGCTGAAGGACGACTTCTGCGGCGAGTGTGATACGTGCCGTCGCATCGCTCCGCTCGCTGATCCGCAAAAGCTGCTCGAGCTAGGGCTGACGGAGCGCGGCGAAAGCGCCGACGCCGCCACCGTCGAGCGCGTACCTCTCATTTTGCAATCGCATCCGGACGTCTGGGCACTTGTACCCGATCCCGTGCGACTGAAAACGCCGGTCGTGCGGCCGCTGTTGCGCATCGGCCAGATGCGCGCCGTCCAACGCGCGGCGTACTTCCAGCCGATGGGCAAGCGCCGAGTCTTCATCGTCGACTCCGCCGAGACGATGCGCGGCGAAGTCGCGAACGCGTTCCTCAAAATTCTCGAAGAGCCGCCCGGCAGCGCGACGCTGATCCTTACCGCCCCATCACCGAACATGCTTTTGCCGACGATCGTCTCGCGCTGCTTGCAGTTCCACTTCGCGCCGCTCTCGACCGTCGAAGTTGAAAAAATTATTGAAGAGAAAACCAATCGCAAGCCCGCGGAGCGACGTCTCGCCGCGCAGCTTTCGGAAGGCAGCCCTGGTCTCGCGATGGAGATGGACGTCGACCAAGCGGTGCAGCGGCGTCGCGACGCGCTCCGCATTCTGGACCGTTGCGCCAAGGGCGAGGGCTTTTCGCAACTCTTTGCCGATACTGCCGCGCTCGCCAAAGATCGGGAATCGTCGTTCGACGATCAACTCCTCATTTTTTACGGCCTGCTCACCGATCTGCTGGAGCTGGCCTCTCACGCCAAACAGCCCCAGTTGCGAAATCCGCATCTGGCAAAGGAACTGGAAGCTCTGTCCAAGGGAATTGATGTCGAGTGGGTTATGCGTGCAATTGCTGGTTTCGATGAGCTGCATCTCGGCTCGCGCCGCAACCTGAATCGACAGCTCGGTCTCGACGCGTTGGCCGCCTCTTTGGCGCCAAATTCACAACGCGAAGTGGGTTCCCATCGATGAAATCGACTGTCCTAAAGGGCTAATCGGGGAGCGCGCAACTTTCTTTCGCGAACTGTAACCGGGTTCGAGGCGTATGCATCATACGAAAAGAAACCACCCCCACCTATAAGGAGCAGTCATGGTGAACCGCAGGATGTTCCGCCCTGGATTTGCGGACATGAAGGAACAAGTGCCTCCAAGACAGCACGGCAATAACAATAGCAACGGGCCTGCTCCGAGCAAAAAACCTGCGCCGCCAGAGCTTACTCACGCCGAAAATTTCTATTGGGTGAAACAAATGCAGGCGCGTACCCAGATGGCCATCGTACTGGACAATGGCGAAATCCTGCGCGGAACCGTCGAATGGTACGACCGCGATTGCATCAAGCTGACTCGTCACGGCGAGCCGAATTTGCTCATCTTCAAGCGCGTCATTAAGTACGTTCACAAGGACGGCGACGAAGGGTCTGAGGAGTAAGACTTTCGACTCCGACCGACGGTGTTGGGCTTGCCGGGTAACGTTTCTCCGCTTGTTTAGCGTCCGATAAAATCTGATCTACAGGGTTGATCGCTAGTTCTTCCCCGTTTTCGCTGCATTTCTGTCCATGGAGTGCCCTCCCGCAGCTCCGTACGTGATCAGAGCTTTTGCCGCCAACTTTCCGGCCGGGCTGTACACGTCGCACTCGGTCACGACAAAATTTCGACCCGCGCGTAAGACATGTGCTTCAGCCCGGACTCGGCCGACCGGCACCGGCTCCAAATAGTTGATCTTCATTTCGATGGTCGCGATCGCCGTCCCAGGCGGCACCACGGTGTAGGACGCCATCGCACCCACTGTGTCAGCCAGCGCCGCTAGAATTCCCCCATGAACCACGCCGTGAATCTGCTTGTGGTGGGTTCCGGCCTTCAATTGCATTACCGCCCAACCCTTATCGATCGCCTCCAGCGAAAACCCAAGAAAGCGGATCGCGTGACTCTTTCGCAGCGCCCTTCGTGCGACCGCTGCCATCTCTACCGAACCGCGCTTCGCGTCCCGCCCTGCCCGCGCCTCTTGTGTCACGTTTTGCCCTCTCTCCGCGTCTAATCGAACCAGAAAGACGCTCCGCCTACGCCAGGTGCCAGGTTCAGTCTCGCCGCGGCGGCCTGCGGACGCGCTGTTACATCGCGATAACAGTCCTAGTCGTCAAAAAGTGTAGGATGACGGAACCTATTCTATGCGTATCGGCATAACGTGCTACCCCACCTACGGCGGTTCCGGAGTCGTCGCGACCGAGCTCGGGCAGGAACTGGCGGCTCGCGGCCACGATATCCACTTCATCAGCTATGCTCCGCCGATCCGCATGAATACGGCCGACCCGCACATTCATTTTCACGAAGTCGAAGTCGCTTCCTATCCGCTCTTCGACCATCCGCCTTACACACTGGCGCTTGCCACAAAAATGCTCGAGGTCTTTGAAGCCGAATCGCTCGACGTGTTGCACGTGCACTACGCGATTCCGCACTCAGTGAGCGCAATGCTCGCGCGCTCGATGGCTGCGCCACGGCGGCTTCCTTTTGTCACTACGCTGCATGGAACCGACATCACGCTTGTCGGCAGCAATCGCAGCTATCTTCCTATCACGAAGTTCTCGATCGAAAAGAGCGATGGCGTCACGGCCATTTCCGACTATCTGCTCCAGCAAACGCTTAAGGAATTCGACATCAAGCGCCCGATCGAGGTCATCCCCAATTTCGTCAATTGCGACCTCTATACGCGCATTCCCAACGAAGCGCAGCGCGCACAGTGGGCTCCCAACGGCGAGCCCATCATCATGCACCTGTCGAATTTTCGGCCGGTGAAACGCATTACTGACGCCATCGAGATTTTCGCCATCGTTCGGGCCAAGATGCCGGCGAAGCTCGTGTTGATTGGTGATGGGCCCGATCGAGGCGCGGCGGAATATCTCGTCCGCAAGAAGCGCCTGCAAAAAGACGTCTTCTTCCTCGGCAAGCAGAATTCCGTGTACGAAAAGCTCAGTTCCGCCGATCTTTTCCTGCTTCCCTCGCAGCTCGAATCGTTCGGCCTTGCCGCGCTCGAAGCGATGGCCTGCGAGGTTCCCGTTGTTGCCACCAACGTTGGCGGTATCCCCGAAGTCGTGACTCACGGCGTCGATGGATTTCTGGTCGAACCCGGCGACGTGAAGGCCGCCGGACAATACGCGCTCGACATCCTTTCGCGCGCCGATCGCGGCCGCGAGATGGGCCAGCTCGCCCGCAAAAACGCCAAGTCCCGTTTTTGCGCCAACGATGTCATCCCCCAGTACGAGCGCTACTACCAGCGCGTCTTGGCCGAAACCCGCGCCGCGTCTGCTTAGTTCGGTTCGCTCCCAGCGGGCATGAGCGTCCCAACTTCCGCTTCCATCTTGATGTGCTTCAGCACTCTCATGTGGATGCGATGAATGATGTAGTCTGACCAAAGCTCCCAATACTGTGCGGGCCAGATTGCGTTGCGATACGAGGTCGTCCCTTCTAGGCGCGTTCTACCTCCCGGCAATTCCGTCAGGGCGAATTGGCCGTGCTCCGACACGAAGTATCCATGCAGATGCTTCGGTTCGATGTGTCCGTATGGAGTCAGCTCGTTCATGGGAGACGGCGTTGAAGTCACGCCAAAACTCAGCAGCCGCGGCTCGTCCCATACCTCGATCGGCTCGACGAACGGCCCCGTCGAAAATACGCAGTGACGCACCGCGCCCGGACCGTGACCGGTAATCTCGGCACGCACCGGGTACGCAATGCCTGCACGAAACAACAACTCCTTCGGCGGCGCAATTTCCGAGAATGCGACCACTTGCTTCCATACTGTTTCCGGCGGCGCGTTGATTTCGATCGCCGTCTTGACCACATATCGCGGCGGCTCTAGGTTTGTCGCGTGCTCCACTCCGAAGACCGCAGGCAGCGCAAGCAGAATCGCGCACATCATCGATGACCGTCCTTGTCGCAGCCAATACGTTGCCTGGATGGTGTAGGCCAGGTAGCCACCAAACGCGGCCAACAACAGCGCGATCGGAGCTGCCATCAAGATGCAGATTAACCCTTCCGCGGCAGCCACCAGCAAGGCCACGCCGATCATTGCCACGGGCAGTAGCGCCGCGCCCATACATTCACCGACCTCGCGCGGCTCGCGGTAGCTGTAACAGAGAACCGAGAACATCCCGAGGCAAAATGGAAGCGCCACGAATAGTCCCCAGCCATACCGGTCGAGAACCACTGTCCCAAAAGCGAAGCAGCCCGCCCCAATCGCCGCCGTCAGAAAAAGCGACAGCATTGCCGCGCCGAACTTTTCTCTTGGAATCAACTTATCGAACATGCGAACCCGAGGCCATGGCGCCACATCCGTTTTCCACGACTCGGGTTCATCACTTGCCGGCGCAAAACACATCGCGGCCAAAAACAAGACGTTCGCGACAGGGATAAAGAAAATGGCCGCGAGCCACACAGGGCCTCCAGCGTCGCGCAACCTCTTCACAGTCATTGCCAGCCCAAGCCAAATGAATGGAATCGCAGCAGCCAGCAGCGTTTCGAGGAATTTTGTTTGATAACTCGACAAGTCTGATAACCGCACTGGGATTCCCATAGGCGCCCAGTAGTTGAAGAACAATCCAGAATCGTTGTGGAGGAAATACTGCGTAATTCGCCAGTCGATCAGATGTTTGAGGACAAACCCGACGAAGCCGACAAGCGCGAAAATCTTACCGCCAACACGTCCACGCCAACGCCACAAGTCAATGAAGCGCACGGGTACTCTCCTTAGCTCTGATCGAATTCAGAGCAAGCGGAAGAAATTGAATTTTCTGCGGGGCCTATGGAGCTTTTGAAAGACTTCGTTCGCACCGCTTCAGCGACGCAATGACGCCGAGCGGCAATCCAGTGGTACAGAGCGCGAAGCACAGACATCACGCCGGGAATGCGTGCCATCCAGGCCAACGGCCGCGCCCACCAGATTTCCTTCGCGAGCGCGACCGCGGCTTCGGCGCCGCCGTATTGGCGGCCATCATCGAGCAGCAACCGCATTTCGCGAAACAATTCGTTACGCGATATTCCGAGCAGCGCTGCTACACGCGGATCCTGCAACGGCGCAACATCCATCCCGCGCCGCCGCAAAATCGGAGCCAAGCCTCGCGCGATACGCGTGCAAAATCCACATTCCGCATCGAAGAAAAACCAGCCGCGCGCGTGTCGCCCTTTCGCATCCGTGAATTCCGAGGTTAGTGAAATCACGTTTGTCCCCATCTCTTCGCGAGCGTGACGACTACGTAAGCAGCGAAGCCGTAGAAAATCGCGTTGCCGGTCGTCACCAACAGTTGGTTCAACGCTTGAGACCAATTCGCATTGAATGGCGTGAGAATCAGCGCCAGCCACATCAACGCAATGCCGGGAAGGTTGAGATAGAAGAGAGTTGGATACGCCAACGTAGTCGACATGTTCTCGGAACCGCCGCCGGGCAACGGACGGGCAACCCTCGCGTACATCGCAACCGCCAAGGCTCCTGCGATCGCCAAACCAACGATAAGCGCCAGCCATCCACCTCGCATCGCGTCCTCCGCCAAACGGTCGGGCAATCCTTCACCTGCGCCCGATCAATTTGGCTTGGGATTTTCAGCCGTTCGCGGCTTTCTTTTGTCCCAGCAATGTCACGACTTTGCCGCGGAGTTTCATCGCGCCCTTCAGCGCGCCGGTCGGCATCTTGACGACTTCTTCAAACAGGCCGGTCATCCCGGTCAGGAATTCGAGCATGCTTTCCAGTCGCTCACGGGTGTAGAGGTCACCTTGCGGATTCGCTTTCAACTCGGATACGCATTCGCTGATCACGCGCAGCGTCGGATCAATCTCGCGGCGCTTTCGTTCTTCGGATACGATGCGGAAAATCTCGTAGACGTCTTTTGTTGACTCGAAGTGATCGCGCCGGTCGCCGAGCACGTGAACAACGCGTGCGATGCCCCAGCCCTGCAACTCGCGCAGGCTCGTGCTGATGTTCGATCTGGCCACGGCGAGCGTCTTCGCGATTTCGTCGGCCGGCAACGGATGGGGCGACAAAAAGAGCAGCGCATGCACTTGGGCCACGGTGCGGTTGATACCCCACCGCGTGCCCATCTCGCCCCAGTGCAAAATGAATTTCTGAGCCACGGGGGTCAGAGTGAATTTGTTCCCTTCCGTCATCGCTTCTCCTTCGGGTACGGCGCTACTGTGGCGCTCGAATGGGTGAATGGGTACCTGAAACCGAGAATCTCCGCCATCGTTCCGTCTACGATGGTCTGCAACCCCTTTGCTTGCAGGGGCTTGCGCACTCCTAAAAATTGGATTTTCGTAACCCTCTGATTCCACGGCACTTTCTCACTCTCTGCAAAAACATGGGGGGTGTACCCCGCCCGCTGTTCCCTGCTTACCGTAGCACCCGTCGGTACCGTTGTTTCTGTCGTTACAGAAACTACAGGAATCATCAATTTCTGTCAAGTGCTTTTTTGCTCCAGCGGACCAGTTCGGGCCCGCGCTTGTGGACCGTGCCGGAGGCGAGAGGCTGCGGTGTAAACTGGGTTCCGCGCGACACAATTGCGAGCGGCAAGAGGACCGACACGAGGAAGATGACCCGATGAGCAACGACCCGACGTGGACAGCGGTAGACGACTACTTCAGCAAGCTCCTGATCAAACCGGACAAGCCTCTCGAGCAGGCGTTGGCAGACAGCGTGGCGGCAGGTTTACCGACAATTGCGGTTTCGCCGCTTCAGGGGAAGCAGCTGTTGGTGCTGGCGCAGATGCAGAACCCGAAGAAGATCCTCGAGATTGGAACGCTGGGAGGGTATAGCACCATCTGGCTAGCTCGTGCGCTGTCGAGAGGACGGACGGCTAATCACCTGTGAGTACAGCCCAAAGCACGCGGAGGTCGCTCGAGCCAACATCGCTCGAGCTGGGCTGTCGCACCTTGTCGAAATCCGGGTCGGCCCGGCCCTCGAAACACTTCCCTTGCTGGCCGCCGAAAAACGCGGCCCGTTCGACTTCATCTTTGTCGACGCGGACAAGAAAAATAATCCCGGCTACTTCGAATGGGCGCTCAAGCTTTCTCGTCCGGGCTCGGTGATTCTGGTCGATAACGTTGTGCGCGATGGCTCCATCGCCGACGTGAAAAACACTGATCCCGATCTGGAGGGCACGCGGCGGATGCACGAAATGATTGCGGCCGAGGCGCGGGTTACGGCGACGGCGATCCAGACCGTGGGAGCGAAGGGGTACGACGGGTTTACGTTGATTCGGGTGAATTCCTGACTTCATCAGAGGCGGTGATCGACAGGGTGGTCGGGAAGGTCGCCGGTGAGGATCACTGTGAGCGAAGCGGGGGCCTCGCCTGTGACGAAGGGGTGGTTCAACTTTTCGAGCTCGCTGCGCTCCTCGGGGGTAAATGTCTCTTCGGTCCAACCTGTCATCGACGCCTCGACGCGATACCTTCCGGGAACGAGATGAAAGCTTTTCGGGTCGAGCCGTAGTATCCCAGAAACATGTTCACCGGGCTTGAGCAGGACCGCCTCCTTGGTCATGCGTTCCCGTATCGATTGCTTCTGCGGCACGCAATCGTGCGTGGAATCCGGGACAAGGTGGTTGCCGGAAGTGTCTTCAAACCAGGCCCAGATGTGAGGAACAGCCGGGCAGGTCGCTGCCCATTCTTGCGGGACGTATAGGGGTTCGTTGCTGATATTCGTGATGCGGTATTGCAGTTGAACTTCGTCGTCGGCTTTATAGGTTTGTTTCTCGCTGGAAATTCGAAAGGATATTCTGGCGCTCGAGACGAAAACGTCGTTCCGCGCAACCACCGATGCCGCTAGCAAAAAACATACGCCGCAGAGCAACGAACTGAAGCCCAGTCGCTTCATAGGAATTCCCTGCTGCGAACTGTGCGGGCGAGTGCCAATTTCTATTTTCCAATTTCCATCTTCTAGGTCACCGTCTGCATCGTCGAAACTAGTTCGGGAATATTGATCCTGATCAGTGTTCCCTCGCCCGGGCGGCTCTGGATTTCGAGGCGGAAATCGGTTCCGTAGAGCACGCGCAGCCGTTCGCGCACGTTGCTGAGGCCTATGCCCTCGACGTACACGTGGGGCATCTTCTCTTCCGAAATCCCGGCTCCGTTGTCTTCGATCTCGATATGTAATCGCCCGTCGGTGTTTCTGGTGCGCAAGTGAATCCGTCCGCCTTCGAGCTTCGACGCGAGGCCGTGCTTCAGGCAGTTCTCTATGATGGGCTGGAGCAACATGCTCGGTATAAATACTTCGAGTGCGGCGTCATCGACATTGCGGACGAACTCCAGGTTGTCGCCGAACCGCGCGACTTCGATATCGAGATAGTCATCGATAAAGCTCAGCTCTTCCTTCAACGACACGAACGTCTCGTGCTTGCGCAGCAACCGCCGCAAAATGTTACTGAGTTTGAGAACGACGCCGCGGGCCAGATCCGGGTCCACGCGAATCAGCGACGAAACGGTATTCAGCGTATTGAACAAAAAGTGCGGATTGATCTGGCTCGATAGCGCATCCATGCGCGCTTTCAACAGCAACTGCTGGTGCCGCTCGAGGTTCATCTCGATGCGCGTGTTGTTCCAGATTTTCAGCGGCACGGCCACGGCCATCACCGTGGCTAACACCGACAGAATCAGCCACCAATCCCAGTGCGGGTCGATCGCGAACAGCCACTTCGGCGTCGTTGCCTTCACCAGCGCTACGCGGCCAAGTTCCAGGCCGACGCAAGCCAACAGGGGCAACAACTCCCATGACGTTTTCACGCGCCGGGCCAGTCGCACCAAATCGCGCGGGATGTTCAAAAATGTGAACGGGCCGAAATTCCAAAGGTCTTCCTTGGTCGGAATGATCTGGCGAATCAATCCTCCAACCAAGCCCGCGGTTGCCGCTCCGGGCATTCCGAGCCATTCGTGCGCCATCAGCGACGGAATCGTGATGATCGCTCCGCCGATGGGACCGACGACGCGCCCGCCAAGCAATCCCATCAAAAAAGCGCCTTCGAGCGACAGGTCCGCGAACCGATACGGCGCGCCAACGAGACGCAACACTACGCCGACAATCAGTGGCGGCGTCATGAACAGCATCAGTTTCAGCTTTTGGTCGGGATCGCGCTCTTCGGTGAAGAGGACGCGGCGGAACGTGTTCCAGCGCGCGAGCAGCGCCGCAAACGAGGCCGCAACGCCAACCTTGAGGAGCAGCGTGAACAGCAGATCACGGGATGAAATCGGTGGGTCGATCATTCTAGGAAAGTTTACGCTAGCCAATCCGTAAGGTGTTGTAAACCCTCACGCGAACTGGAGAGCAAGTTGCAACGAAAATGCTCGCGTAGCATCGAATGCGGTTGGTAGTAGACGAATAGAGAAACTCGATGTCCGTACTGCTAAACTCATGGTTGCCGATGGCTCGAACCTCACGAAGGAAAACTTTGCCAAAGTCGAAAGCACGTTCCAGGAACGGCAACGCCACGTTACAGAACGTCGCTCAGGCCGAACTGCCGACGCGCAACGGGCGCTTTACGATCTACGGTTTTAAAGGCCAGGGACCGCAGGACGAAGCGGTCGCACTCGTCCGGGGCAAGCTGAATGGCAAGACCGCACCGCTGGTGCGCGTCCATTCGCAATGCCTCACCGGCGATGTGCTTGCGTCGCTGCGCTGCGACTGCCGCGCGCAGCTCGAACTCTCGCTGAAGAAAATCAGCCAGGCGCCCAGCGGCATCCTGCTCTATCTCCCGCAAGAGGGCCGCGGCATCGGGCTGATGAACAAACTCCGCGCCTATGAATTGCAGGACGGCGGCATGGATACGGTCGAAGCCAATCAGAAACTCGGCTTCGCTGCCGACGCGCGCGAATACGACTTCTCCGCGAAGATTCTCCAACAGCTCGGCGCGAAAAAAATTCGTTTGTTGTCCAACAATCCTGAAAAGGTTCGTCAGCTCGAAGAGGCCGGCATCGAAGTCGTCGAGCGCGTTCCCTGCCAGCCGCGCGTCCACAAGATTTCACACTCGTACTTGCGAACCAAAAAGAAAAAGATGGGGCACTTACTCGATCGCGTCTAACGCGATCCAAGTCGCATCGTCTAACGCTTTGAGAGCTTGAGATGGTGGAACCGGCCTCCCGATGCCCGACCCCGCGCCAAAATTCTCTTTGATTGCCAGTTCGGCTCTTATGCATGAAGATAGGGGCCTAAGGAAACCGCCGATGGCACTAGAACTGGCAAAGCGCGTGGCAGGCGACGTAACCATCATTGACCTTCGCGGCAGATGCACGCTCGGCGACGAAACCGACGCCCTCGACCGCGAGCTCAAGAAAGCAGCTGAAGGTGGAAGCCGCAAGCTTCTCCTGAATCTCACCGAACTGTCACAAATCGATAGCACTGGCGTCAGCATCATCGTTGCAAGCTACGTCTCGCTGAAGCGGCAAAAAGGCGAGGTCAAGCTGCTTCATCCCACCGGAAGGGTACAGACCGTGCTGGCGATCACGCACTTGCTGCAAGTCATTCCGAGTTTTGAGGATGAAGCGCCGGCTCTCGCGAGCTTTTCGGCGCGCAGCCAAGCTGCGATTCAATAAATCGATCGTTGCTCAGGCGGGCTGGAAGTACAGTCCGCACTCGCAAACCGAGGCTTCTCATGCCCTCTCGTTGCACTACTCCCGTAACAGCAACCCAAACTGCGCTCCTGATCGACTCCGGTCCCGAACTGAATGATTTGCTCACCAGCGTTCTATCGAAAGATGGCTGGTCCATTGAGCATGTGGCGAATCACGAAGAAGCGCTGGAGCTCGCCAAGGGCGAAGCGTTCGATCTGATTATCACGGGTCGAAAGGCGCGCGGGCCGGAAGACATCGAATTTTTGCGCAAGATTCGGGGTTCGCGCCCTCATGTTCGGCTGATCATTCTCGCGGACGAATGGACGCCAGGTGACGTGCTTACCGCGATGCGTGAGGGCGCGTTCAGCTACCTCTGCGCGCCGTTTAATCCTGAAACGCTTGCCGAGACGGTGCAGGCGGCGATGAACGATCCATGCTGGGACGACGGCATCGAAGTCCTATCCGCCACGCCGGAATGGGTTCGCGTCATGGCGCGATGCGATATCGAGACCGCGGATCGCCTTGTGCTGTTTCTTCAGAACGTTCGCGATCCCAATATCTCCGAGGCTGATCGTGCGGACATTGTCACAGCGTTCCGCGAAATTCTGATGAATGCGATGGAGCATGGCGGGCATTTCGATCCGAGCCACCATGTCGAGATTTCATTTGTGAAGGGGCGTCGCGCGGTGATCTGCCGCGTAAAGGATCCTGGACAAGGGTTTTCGCCGGACGAGGTGCGACACGCGGCGAATGGCAAGACGCCAGAGGATCTGTTTAGTCACATCGCGGTGCGCGAGGAGAAAGGTTTGCGGCCTGGTGGATTCGGTTTGCTGATGGCGCGAAGGCTCGTCGATGAATTGATCTACAGCGAGCAAGGCAACGAAGTGGTTCTCGTAAAGTATCTAGACAAGCCGGCCAAATCCGCAGCCTGAAGTTCCGCGACGGCCAGCGACTCGGAAAAACGCCGGCTAGAAGCCTTTCGCAGCTCAGGGTAAACCAGCACTACCAGGGATTATCCGCCGCCCACGAAGTGAACGATCTCGTAGCGATCGCCGGCGACGACGAACGTCTCGCTCCACTTTTGGCGGGGAAGAATTTCGAGGTTGCGTTCGATCGCGACACGGCCATCTTCCAAACCGAGTTCACGCAAAAGATCGATCACTGTGCCGCCGGCGAGCGCCGCCCGTGTTTCACCGTTCACCTGAATCGTCGATTCCATCTGCAACTTTCTCCGAAAAATCTCGCAAACAAATTGCTCGGGCCGCTAGCTCGCAGCCGGAGCCTTCGGCTTGGCGCGAAACGAAAATCGCAAGTGTCCTTCTGCATCGGATGTCTTCGCGTCGATCGAGAGGGACGCGTCGTCACCTGTCAGCCGCGGCATGTCGAATTCGAGCCGAGCGTGGCCATCGCCGTTCGCGACGGCTTCGACTGCGAGCGGTTCAGCCGAGCCGGAAATCGAGGCCGAAACTTTCGCTCCGGCGGCCGGAGTTCCGCCGTCCTTGAAACGCGCAACAAGATAGAGCGAGGCATGCTTTCCGCTTAGCCACGTCCGCGGGTTCAGCAGCTCCACCGCAATCGCGCGATGCGACAGTGCCGGCGCCGGACTCGATGCGGCACCGCTCGTAGAAGCAACGGACGAGGTCGCAATCGGCGCCACAGGACGTGGCGGAGGTGCCGGCGGCGCCTCGACTTTCAGCGCACCCGTTTTCAACTCTTCGACAATGCCAAAGTGCTGGCCGTCAATCCGCGTCTTCAGCGTCTTCTCTTTTTCTGCGTCGAGCGGAAGCAAGTCGTGATATTTATTCGTGCGCCGGTGCAATACGCGGCCGCGGCAATGCACGGTGGTATCGATGGTGGCGGAGTTCACTCCGCGATCTTCGGTTTGAACGTGAAAAACCGTGCCATCGAGTGTGACGTTGGTGTTATGACCGAAAAGCATTCCTTAGCACATCCTAATTTGACCGTAGCCGATACATATTGCAGACTTTTTTCAGAGGCCGCATTGACCCAACGCCGCCCGCTCGTTATTATAACGCTTCGCCCATGAGTGAATCAGGTCTCCACGCTTACGCTCCACTTCTCTTACACCTCATCATCGCGGTGGGCTTGGCCAGCATTTTGACGACTCTTTCCGTTGCAATCGGATGGAGGCGCCCAAACCGCGCAAAACAAACCGCATACGAATGCGGCGTGGAACCGACGGGCGATGCCCGCGAACCGTTTTCTGTGAAGTTTTATCTCGTCGCGATGGTCTTTATCTTGTTCGACGTCGAGGCGATCTTTCTGTACCCTTGGGCCTACATTTACCGCGATATGTTCAAGATATCGCATGCCTTTGGCGTTTACGGCTATGTAGAGATGCTCATTTACATCGCCATCCTGCTGGTCGGTTATATCTATCTGTGGAAAAAAGGCGCGTTCGACTGGCATAAATAACGGTCGCCGCAAGCGGGGATTCGGAACCTGTGACGGACAGTGGTGGTCAAACTACTAATCCTGTAGTCGCGAAGCTCCGCTCGTGGAGTGCCAACGCGATCGAGGAAGTCATTGAATATCGGGGCGATACGACGATCGTCGTCCCTCGCAAAGTGCTGCGCAGCGTCGCGGAACAGTGTCGCGACACCGAAGAGCTGAAATTCAACTTGCTCACCGATGCGACGGCCCTCGACCGCTATCCGATGGAACCTCGTTTCGAGCTGAACTATCAGCTCATTTCCATCCCTCTCAAACTGAAATTGACGATCCGCGTGAAGCTAAATGGGAATGACCCGGTGGTCGATTCCCTTTTCCCGGTATGGAAAGGCGCAAACTGGCTGGAGCGCGAGATTTTTGACATGTTCGGGATTCAGTTCACCGGGCATCCCGATTTGCGGCGCATTTTGCTTCCCGATGATTGGGAAGGCCATCCGCTGCGCAAGGATTTCCCCGTCGAGGGCTACCGCGATATTCCGGCGATCGCGACCCGCTACACCAGGAGTCGGCCATGAGCGCGATCGGAACAACGCCGTTTGGTCAAGAGACCGTCGAAACAGCGATTGGCCCGACAAAAACGATGGTTCTCAACATGGGGCCACAGCACCCGTCAACCCACGGCGTGCTGCGAATTTTGTTGGAACTCGACGGCGAAACGGTTCTGAAGGCGATTCCCGACCTCGGGTATCTGCACACCGGCATTGAGAAGTCGTGCGAGGACAAGACCTATTCGCAGGCGATTACACTGACCGACCGGATGGATTACCTGAATCCGCTCGGCAACAACCTCGCTTACTGCCTCGCAGTCGAAAAGCTGCTGGGGATCGAGATTCCGAAGCGCGCGCAGTATTTTCGCGTGCTGATGGTGGAATTGCAGCGCATTTCGTCGCACCTGGTTTGGCTTGGCACGCACGCGATCGATATGGGCGCGATGTCGGCGTTTTTGTATTGCTTCCGCGAGCGCGAAGAGATTCTGAAGATTTTCGAGTTTGTCGCCGGCCAGCGCATGATGACGAGCTACATCCGCATCGGCGGACTCGCCCTGGAACCTCCGACGGGATGGAAAGAGCGCGTCGAGAAGTTTCTGAAGATGATGCCCGGCCGCATCGACGAATATGAGGCTTTGCTCACCGGGAATCGCATCTGGCTGGGCCGCTTGAAGGGCGTTGGCGTGATGAACGCCGAGGACGCCGTTTCCTACAGCATGACGGGGCCGACGCTGCGCGCCGCCGGCCTTGCGCATGACCTTCGCAAAGCGTTTCCATACTCGAGCTACGAGGAATTTGACTTCAATGTGCCGACGCGCACGGAAGGCGATTGCTTCGCGCGCTATCTGATCCGCGTCGCGGAAATGCGCGAAAGCCTGAAGATCATTCGCCAGGCGATCGACAAATTTCCGGCAGAGGGGCCTTTCCGCACAGAAGCGCCGGGCATCATTCCGCCGGCGCGGGAAAAGATGAAGACGGAGATGGAAGCGCTCATCTACCACTTCAAGATTTTTACCGAAGGATTCGCGCCGCCCGCGGGTGAAGTGTATTCGTCGATCGAATCGCCGCGCGGCGAGTTGGGCTGTTTTCTTGCGAGCGATGGATCCCAGAAGCCCCTGCGCTGCCATTTTCGCTCGCCGTCATTCATCAATTTGCAGGCGCTGCCAAAGTTGGTTACTGGGCAGCTGATTTCCGATGTCATTGCTTGCATCGGGACGATCGACATCGTTTTGGGCGACGTCGATCGCTAAGAATCGCGTTAAAAAGATTTAGTCGTTTGTTGGTTGGGAAAGAGGATTCCGCAAAGCATGGAACTTTCACCAGCACTGTCGGCGCGGTTTGAGCGGCTTCAGAATCTGTATCCGCGCAAACGCAGCGCGCTGATCCCGATGATGATGTACGCGCAGGACGAGTATGGTTACGTCTCGGACGAGATGATCGCCGAAATCGCGAAGCGCCTCGAAATTCACACCGTGCAGGTCGAAGAGACGCTGGCGTATTACTCGATGCTGCGGCGCAAGCCGATGGGCAAGCATCACGTGCAGATTTGCACGAACGTAGCGTGTATGCTGCGCGGTGGCGCGGAGTTGCTCGAAGCAGCGAAGAAGCGCCTGGAGATTGGTCACAAAGAGACGACGGCTGACGGCGTATTCTCCTTGGAAGAAGTGGAATGCATCGGCGCCTGCACTGGCGCCCCAGCGTTGCAGGTCAACTACGATTTCTTCGAGAACATCAGCCCGCAAAAGTTCGACCGTCTGATCGAAGACCTCGACGCCGGGCGTAAGACGACTCCGGAACCAGTCACTTCCGGTGCGCTGCATCCGCGCGATCCGGCCGAGACTCCAGTCATCAGTCGGCGCTTCGGTATCAAGGATTCGCACACCATCGACGTCTTTTTGGCGAATGACGGCTACAAAGCGCTCGAAAAGGCTCTGAGAGAGATGGAGCCGGCCGCAATCATCGAGGAAGTAAAGAAATCCGGTCTTCGCGGGCGCGGTGGCGCCGGCTTCCCCACCGGCATGAAGTGGTCGTTCGTGCCCAAAGATTCGCCGAAACCAAAATATCTAATCTGCAACGCCGACGAATCCGAGCCCGGCACCTGCAAAGACCGTCCGCTGATGGAAATGGATCCGCATCAGCTCATCGAGGGCATGGTCATCGCCGGCAAAGCGATCGGCGCGAAGCGCGGTTTCATCTATATCCGCGGCGAATATCGCTATGTGCTCGATATCGTGCAGACCGCGCTTGACGAAGCCTATCACCGCGGCTACCTGGGCCAGAACATTCGCGGCTCGGGCCAGGATTTCGACTTGCTGGTTCACACCGGCGCCGGCGCATACGAATGCGGCGAAGAATCGGCGCTGATGGAATCTCTGGAGGGCAAGCGCGGCTACCCGCGCATCAAGCCTCCCTTCCCTGCCGTCGTCGGCCTTTACGGCTGCCCGACCATCATTAATAACGTCGAGACACTCAGCAGCGTGCCCGCGATCATCCTGGAAGGCGGCGAAAAATACGCCAGCTACGGCCCTCCCAAAAATGGCGGCACGCACTTGGTATGCATCTCCGGGCACATCAATAAACCAGGCATTTATGAAATCCCGCTCGGGATGAACATGAAGAAGTTCATCTACGAGATGGCGGGCGGCATTCCCGGCGGCAAAAAATTGAAAGCCGTCATCCCGGGCGGCAGTTCGTGCCCGCTGATGAAGGCCGACGAGATCGACATCCCGCTCGATTACGATAGCGTCGCGAAAGCCGGCTCGATGATGGGCTCGGGAGGCATGGTGGTGATGGACGAAGACACCTGCATGGTCGATATGGCTCGCCGCATCATGCATTTCTACGCGCACGAATCGTGCGGCTGGTGCATTCCCTGCCGTGAAGGTACGACGTGGCTCCGCAAGATGCTCGAGCGCTTCCACGCAGGACTCGGGCGGCCGGAAGACATCGACCTGGTCGGCGACCTTGCGAAAAACATGCTGGGTCGCACGTTCTGCCCGCTCGGTGACGCTGCGGCACTGCCGACGATCAGCATCGTCACCAAGTGGCGCAATGAATTTGAGGATCACCTGAACGGGCGCTGCGCCTACAAGTCGGCGGAAGCGCTGGTTGGATCACGCTAAACCGGTACACGCTAGAGTCAACGAGAATCAGTCTCATGGGCGGGGCCCAAGCGAAACGAGATGAGTGAACAAAAGCTGGTAACGCTGAAGATTAATGACCGCGACGTGCAGGTTCCCGCGGGAACGACGGTGATCGAGGCCACACGCCTCATCGGCACCGAAGTGCCTTCGTTCTGCTATTACCCCGGGCTTTCGCTCCAGGGCGCCTGCCGCATGTGCCTCGTCGAAGTCGAGAAAATGCCGAAGATGCAGACAGCCTGCACGCAGGTGGTAGCCGAAGGCATGGTCGTACGCACCAACACCGAACAGGTGCGCCAGGCGCGCAAATACATGCTCGAATTCCTGCTGACCAACCACCCGCTTGATTGCCCGGTCTGCGACAAGGGCGGCGAGTGCGAGCTTCAGGACATGGTGTTCAGCTACGGCGCCGACACCAGCCGCTTTGTCGAAGAAAAAATTCACCGCCCCGAAGAAAAGTGGTCGGAGCTGGTGTATTACGACGCGCCACGCTGCATTCTCTGCTTCCGCTGCGTGCGCGTTTGCGACGAAGGCATGGATGTGAAGGCGCTCGGCGTCGGCATGCGCGGCGCGAACAGCGTGATCATCCCGAATCGCGAAGATCACCTTGAGTGCGAAGAATGCGGCATGTGCATCGACATCTGCCCGGTCGGCGCACTCACCAGCGGCACATATCGCTATAAGACGCGCCCATGGGAAATGCAGTACGTCTCTACGATTTGCACCCACTGCTCGAACGGCTGCAAAACCACTCTCAGCGTTCGCAATCACGAAATCCTTCGCGCCAATAACCGCGACCTTTCGGGCATCAACGGAGACTTTCTCTGCGTCAAAGGTCGTTTTGGATTCGATTTCACGAAGCACCCCGAGCGCTTCAAGCAGCCGATGGTGCGCAAAGGCGACAAGCTCTATCCGGTTTCATGGGAAGAAGCCATGCAAACCGCGGCGACCAAGCTTAAGCAAATCGTGGATGCGAATGGGCCGGACTCGGTTGGGTTCATCGGCTCGAACCACACCTCGAACGAGGAAAATTATCTGTTCCAGCGCCTCGCGCGCGCGACGTTTGGTACCAACAACGTCGATCACCATCGAACAATCGATTACTCGGGCCTGGTAACGGCTCTGGGAGAGCGCGCCGGCGAATCCTCGCTGACGATGAAGCAACTTTATGACGCCCCTGCCGTGCTGTTGATCGGCAACGACCCGACCGAGCAGAATCCGCTAGTCGCCTGGCAAGTGCGCACCGGCATTCGCCAGCACAATCAGCGCCTCTATGTTCTGAATGCGCGCGACATCAAGCTCAACCGCAAGGCGACGCAGTTCGTCCAGATCCCCGAAGGCCACGAAGCGGCAGCCATTCGCTGGATGGGCAGCGAGCAGGGCCAGCTCGACTCTGCGCTCGTCGAGAAATTGACGCAGCTTAAGGCGGCGCTTGATGCCGAGCCCGAAGTCGCGATTGTTTTCGGCGCCGAAGTTTCCGGAGCGGCAATCGCGGAACTGATTACGTTCGGTTCGCGCCTCCAAGGCAAAGTTCGTTACATGGCGCTCGGCGACTACGCCAACTCGCGCGGCGCGGCCGACATGGGCGTGCTGCCCGACCGGCTGCCCGGCTACGCCTACCTCGACAACGCGCAGGCGCGCGAAGCATTCGAGAAACTCTGGGGTGGCGTGATTCCCTCCAAGGCCGGCATGACGACGCCGCAGATGGTGGAAGCGGCTCAGTCGGGCAAGCTTAAAGCTTTGTTCGTGATGGGCTCGAACCCGCTGACGCACTTCGGCACGCTCGGATTTGGCCGCGGCAATCTGAATCTGCTCATCGTGCAGGACCTCTTCCCCACCGACACTTCGCGTCCAGCCGACATTGTTTTTCCGGCAGCATCGGCTTACGAAAAAGACGGCACCGTCACCAATACGGCCGGCGAAATCCAGGGACTTCGCAAAGCCGCGGAAATCATGGGCACGCGCAGCGACTTCGATCTCCTGCGCATCCTGTCGCATCAGCTCGAAAAAGCCGGTCTCGGCAAGGCGTTCCACTACCGCACGCCCCACGCCGTCTTCGAGGAAATTCGTAAAGCTGTGGCAGGTTACGACGTGGCCCACGCGGGATTACTCACCGGCGGCGCGGAACTAACGCACACCCATGTGACGCGTAATGGTCACGCGCCATACGACGTCCCGGTCGGCGTGATTCGCCCGGCGCAGGACACCCTCTTTACCAGCGGCACTTTGGGCCGTTTCTGCACCATGATGGATTCTTTGTCGGAGGCTGACGCCAAGCCGTGATCGACACGCTCACCCAGAAACTCAACGAGCATTGGGACCTGATCATCTCGCTTGTAAAGATCGGGCTCTTAGTCTTCATCGTCCTCACGGTGAACGCGTATCTCACCTGGTTCGAGCGCAAGGTCGTCGCGCACATGCAGTCGCGATGGGGCCCGCACCGCGTAGGTCCGCACGGATTGCTGCAACCTGCGGCAGACGGGCTGAAGTTTTTGCTGAAAGAAGATCCGACGCCCAACGGCGTAGATAAATTTACGTACTACCTCGCGCCGCTCATGGCCTTGGCGCTGGCGCTGACTTCCATCGCGATCATTCCCTTCGGCCCTGACCCGATCGTGATCTTCGGCCACAAGGTGTACCTCGGCATCGTCGATCTGAATATCGGATTGCTCGCGCTCTTCGCGATCACCGCGCTGAGCGTTTACGGGGTCGCTCTGGCCGGTTGGTCGTCCAACAGCAAATACCCGCTGCTCGGCGGACTTCGCAGCTCGGCGCAGATGGTCAGCTATGAACTTGCGCTGACCATGTCGGTCGTCGGCGTCCTCCTGATGGCAGGCAGCTTCAGCCTTCGCGATATCGTCAACGTGCAGGCGATCCACGCCGACCGCGGAATCTTTGGCTGGAATATCTTCCCGCAGATCCTCGGCTTCCTTTGCTTCTTCACCGCGGCGGTCGCGGAAACCAACCGCGTCCCCTTCGACCTTCCAGAAGCCGAATCGGAACTTGTCGCCGGCTTCCACACCGAGTATTCGAGCTTCAAGTTTGCGATGTTCTTCATCGCCGAATACACGAGCATGATCACGGTCTCCTCACTCTGCGCGATCATGTTCTTCGGCGGCTGGCTGTCTCCCTTCCCCACCACCTGGACCTTTACGCACTACTTGCCGTCGCTAATTCTCATTCCCTTCGGCTTGTTCGTGATCTGGGACGGCATCCGCTACGAAACAATCTTTGGCCGGATCATTCTGCCGGGCGTCGGAACCGTGATTACGATTCTCGGCGCGCTGCTGATCGCATTCCCGATCGTCAACGAATTCATCCAGGGACCGTTCTGGCTGCTCTCGAAGATCTTCATCTTCCTGTTCATCTACGTGTGGATGCGCGGCACGCTGCCCCGCTTCCGCTACGACCAGCTGATGTCCTTTGGCTGGAAACTGCTGCTACCGGTTTCGCTTGCGAACGTCGTGATCACTGCGACCGTCATCATGTTGAGGGGGCACTAGAATGAACGTGCCTCTCATCGTCTTCTTCGCCTTGGCCGTGATCGCCGTGCTTGGCGCAATCAGCCTCATCCTCCAGAAGCACCCGATTCACAGTGCCTTGTCGCTGATCGTCGTGATGGTCGCTCTCGCAGGCTTGTATCTCTTGATGGGCGCCGAGTTCGTCGCCGCTGTGCAGATCATCGTGTACGGCGGCGCCATCATGGTGCTGTTCGTCTTCGTCATCATGCTTTTAAATGCGGGAACGGAAGAGCGGACGAATTTCTCTTCCCTTGCCAAGTTTGCCGGATTGCCGCTCGCAGTCGCGCTCATGGGCTGCCTGGCGGCCGCCGTATACAGCTCGAACGAGCAGGTCCAGACAGTCGCTCAGTCCGGCGCCCCGGCGCCGACTAAGGCGCTCTCGGCTCAGCTCTTCCAGGAGTTCGTTTATCCCTTTGAGCTCACGTCATTCCTGATTCTGGTCGCCATCGTCGGCGCGATTGTGCTCGCGCAGCGCGACCGCAAGGAAAGCCATCTATGATCCCGACGAACTACTACCTGATTCTCAGCGCCATTTTGTTCGGTCTGGGCGTCGTCGCCTTCATCTTCCGCCGCAACATCATCACGATCTTCATGTCGATCGAACTGATGCTCAATGCGGTGAACCTCGCGTTCGTCGCTTTTAGCCAGGTGTGGAATCACCTCAGCGGACAAGTTTTTGTCTTGTTCGTGATCGTTGTAGCGGCGGCGGAAGCTGCCGTTGGACTCGGCATCATCATTCTCATTCAGCGCAACCGTCAGTCGCTCAACGTCGAGCGCGTGGACCAGCTCAAACTCTAATGCCGATACTCGATAACCTCTGGATCATCCCGCTCCTGCCGCTGCTCGGCTCCGCGATCAACGGATTGCTGGGCTCGAAGTGGCCGAATAAGGTCGTTAACGCGGTTGCCGTCGGCTCGACAGGACTCGCGTTCGCTTGCGCGCTGGAAGCGGTTCGCGAATTTTCGCAGCTTCCCGCCGAACAGATTCCCTTCGTGAAGCAGTTCTTCACCTGGATTGCCGCTGGCACTTTCCGCGCGGGTTTTGATCTCCAGGTCGATCAGCTCACCGTCGTGATGCTTCTCGTCGTGACCGGCGTCGGCTGGCTCATCCACATTTACTCGACTGGGTACATGGCGCACGAAGAGGGCTACTACCGCTTCTTCTCGTACCTCAACCTCTTCATGTTTTTCATGCTCATCTTGATTCTTGCGGCGAACTATGTGCTTCTCTTCGTCGGATGGGAAGGCGTGGGCCTCTGCAGCTATTTGCTCATCGGCTTTTACTTCTTGCGAAAGTCGGCGGCGGACGCGGGCAAGAAGGCGTTCATCGTCAACCGCATCGGCGACTTCGGCTTCATGCTCGGCATGTTTTTGCTGTTCAAGACCTTCGGCACGCTGGACTTCGTGCCTTTATTCGCCAAGGCCGCTCCGATGCCCGCCGATGCTATCGGCCAGTATGGGACGCTGACGATTGCCTGCTTGCTTCTCTTCGTCGGGGCGACCGGTAAGTCGGCGCAGCTTCCTTTGTATGTATGGCTGCCGGACGCGATGGAGGGCCCGACGCCCGTGTCCGCGTTGATCCACGCCGCGACGATGGTGACCGCGGGCGTCTACGTTGTGGCGCGCTCGCACGTCCTCTATCTTCACTCGCCAAGCGCGATGGTAATCGTCGCGATCGTGGGCTGCGCCACCGCGCTCTTCGCGGCGACCATCGGCCTCGTGCAGACTGACATTAAGAAAGTTCTGGCGTACTCGACGGTCAGCCAGCTCGGCTACATGTTCCTGGGCTGCGGCGTCGGCGCATTCACCGCAGGCGTCTTCCACCTGATGACGCACGCCTTCTTCAAAGCACTGCTCTTCCTTGCAGCCGGCAGCGTCATCCACGCGATGGGCGGCGAGCAGGACATGATGAAGATGGGCGGCCTCAGCAAGAAGATCAAGTGGACGTACCGGACGATGCTGACCGCGACGCTTGCGATCGCCGGCATCCCGCCGCTGGCCGGATTTTTCTCGAAAGATTCGATCCTCCTCAGCGCCTACCAGAACGACAACGGCGGCAAGATCCTCTACGGCGTCGGTTTGTTCACCGCCCTGCTAACCTCCTTCTACATGTTCCGGCTGGTCTTCCTCACATTCTTCGGCAAAGAGCGCTACGACGAGCATCACGTTCACGTACACGAATCGCCGAACAACATGCTCGTCCCTCTGATGATTCTTGCAGTCCTGTCGATCATCGGCGGCTGGCTCGCAGCTCCGGCTTTCTGGGGCGGTACGGACTACTTCACGAAGTTCCTCGAACCCGTGTTCGCTGGGGGCGCAACCGAAGCGGCGACCGCCGAGGCTGCTGCTCACGCGCTCGAGGTTCCGCTGGCAGTCGTCGCCGTGATAACTGCAGTCATCGGCTTGGGCGTCGCTTGGTGGCTCTACCTCAAGAAGCCTGAGAAACCAGCCGAGCTTGCGAAATCGATGAGCGGTCCCTACAAAACTCTGCTCAACAAATATTACGTCGACGAGCTTTACGCCGCGGTTGTCGTCAAACCGCTCCTGTGGCTCTCGAGCCACGTGCTCTGGCAGACCGTCGATGTCCAGATGATCGACGGCGCGGTCAACGGCATCGCGCACGGCACATCTGAAGTCGGGGACGGCGTCCGGCACGCACAGTCGGGCAATACGCGCAGCTACGCCGTCTGGGTTGTCATCGGAGCCATCGTCGTGATTGCGATTATTTTCTGGCCGTATCTGCGACCCACGGCGATCGGGATGGTGCGCTGATGCCTCTCCCCGGATTGCTCTCGGTCCTCATCTTCTTCCCTGCTCTGGGCGCGCTGGCTCTCCTGCTCCTGCGCGGCGACGATCACGTCTGGATTCGCCGTTTGGCGCTCACGATTTCCATCGTCGAGTTCATCTTTTCACTCTTCCTCATTCCGAAGGTAGCGATCGGCGTCTCCGGCTATTCGCTCGTCGAGTATTACAACTGGATCACCGTCCCGCCGATTCATTACCACCTCGGCATCGACGGCATAAGCCTGTTCCTCGTCATCCTCACCACATTCCTGACGCCGATCTCCGTTCTCGCGTCGTGGAGCAGCATCAACCATCGCGTGAAAGAATTCTTCGTGATGCTCTTGATGCTCGAGGTCGGCGTCATCGGCGTTTTCGTCTCGCTCGACCTCTTCCTCTTCTTCCTCTTCTGGGAAGTCATGCTGATTCCGATGGCCTTCCTCATCGGCATCTGGGGCCACGAGCGCCGCATCTACGCAGCGATCAAGTTCGTGCTCTACACCATGGCCGGCTCCATCCTGATGCTCGTCGGCATCATCTGGCTCTACAACCTGACCGGCAGCTTCGACCTGCCGAAGATTCAGCAGGCGTTGCAAGACGGGCGCTTATTCACCCTGACCTCGACGCAAGAGATGCTCCTCTTCCTTGCGTTCTTCGGCGCGTTCGCCATCAAGGTACCGCTCTTCCCGTTGCATACCTGGCTGCCCGACGCTCACGTCGAAGCGCCGACAGCCGGCTCTGTGATGCTGGCCGGCGTGCTCCTCAAAATGGGCACCTACGGCATGATCCGCTTCTGCCTGCCGCTTTTCCCCAACGCCGCGCATAAAGCTGCGCCATGGGTCGCGGCGCTCGCGATCATCGGCATCATTTACGGCGCGCTGGTCTCTCTCGTCCAGCCAAACCTCAAGAAGCTCGTCGCGTATTCCAGCGTCAGTCACCTCGGCTTCGTCGTTCTCGGCATCTTCGCGTTCCACAACATCTCGATGCAGGGCGCCGTCTACCAAATGCTCGCCCACGGCATCTCCACCGGTGCGCTCTTCTTGCTGGTCGGCATGGTTTACGACCGCCGCCACACATTCGAGATCTCACAGTTCGGCGGCTTGGCGACGCCGATGCCGAAGCTCGCGGCTTTCTTCCTCTTCACCGCGCTGGCCAGCATGGGCCTCCCGATGCTCAATGGCTTCGTCGGCGAATTCCTGATCCTTCTCGGCACCTACCAGACACACGCGAGCTGGGCCAGTTGGGCGGCTCTGGGCGTGATTCTCTCCGCTTGCTACTTGCTCTGGGCCTACCAGCGCGTATGGTTCGGTGAAATCACCGTCGAAAAAAACAAGACGCTCCCCGACGCCAGCCATCGCGAAATCGGCATTCTCGTGGCGATGTCGATCATCACGTTGTGGATGGGCATCGGCAGCACGTTCTTCACGAATCGCTCGGCGGCATCGAGCCAGAACGTCCTCGACCAGATGCAACGCTCCGGTCCGCAAGAAGCGAATCTTCACTCACACATCATTACTTCCGTGGAAAGGCCAGCAACGCGCTAATGATTCCCCGCCCCGAAGACCTGATCCGCGTCCTGCCAGAGACGATCTGGTGCGTCTTCGGCTGCCTCATGATGCTGTTGCAGCCGTTCACTCGGAATCGCCACGTGCTGAGCTTCTTCGCCATCCTCGGCACGATTCTCGGAACCAGCGCTTCGATCTACGCCTACCAAACGGTCGGCACCGGCCCTGCCTTCAGCCAGCTCATCCAGTTCGACGCCTTTAGCATCTTCTTCCACCTCTTGATCGGCCTCGTTTCGATTCTCGTTGTCCTCGGCGCTGGCCCGTATCTCGAGCGCGAAAATCTCGAATCGGCCGAATTCTTCGCCTTGGTGCTCTTCGCGACCGCCGGTATGGGCGTCCTCTCTTCCGCCCAGGAACTCCTCACCGCCTTTATCGGCCTCGAAATGAGCTCGATCTCCAGCTACATCCTCGCCGGGTATCGCCGCGACACCATCAAGTCCAGCGAGTCCGCGATGAAGTACTTCCTCCTCGGCTCGTTCGCCACTGCCTTCTTCCTCTACGGCATCGCTCTGGTCTACGGCGTCACCGGCACCACCAACCTGACGCAAATGGCCAACGCCGATACTTCCGGCAATCTCATCAAGCTCGGCCTCGCGCTGATCCTCATCGGCCTCGGCTTCAAGGTCGCCGCCGCTCCGTTCCAGCTCTGGACTCCCGACGTCTACGAAGGCGCCCCCACTCCCGTGACCGCCCTCTTCTCCGCCGGACCGAAAGCCGCCACGTTCGCGCTCTTGCTCCGAATTTTCGCCACCGTCCCCGCCGCCACCCACTTCTGGTTCTGGGCCTTCTGGATTCTCGCCGCCCTGACGATGTTCGTCGGCAACCTCGGCGCTCTCGTTCAGACCAACGTCAAGCGCATGCTTGCGTACAGCTCGATCGCGCACGCAGGCTACATCCTCGTCGCCTTCGCCGCCGTCACTTACCTCCAAGGCAACTCCGACACGGGCGGATCCGCCGCCTACGCTGCCGTTCTCTTCTATCTACTCAGCTACGCCTTGGTAAAACTCGGCGCCTTTACGATCGTCGGCCAACTCGGCGGCGCCGGCGAAAAGCACCTGTCGCTCGACGACTACACCGGCCTCGGCCGCCGCCAGCCAGTTGTCGCCGCTGCCCTGAGCCTCTTCCTACTCTCGCTCCTCGGCTTGCCTGTCACCGCCGGATTCTTCGGCAAGTTCTACGTCTTCAAGGCCGCCGTCAATTCGCACTTGATCTGGCTCGCCGTCCTGATGGCCGTCAACAGCGTCATCGGCGCCTTCTACTACTTCCGCCTCATCGTCGTCATGTACATGCGCGACACGGCCGCCGACGCCGCTCACGACCATGCTGAGCACGGCGACCATGCCGCGCCGGCCCATGCCGACGCACCGGCGGTCACCGGCGCGCCGCTCACGCCATTCCCGCTGCCGGTCAACATCGTCCTCTTCGTCTCCGCCGTCGGCACCGTCTACTTCGGCCTCTTCCCCAACCAGGTGCTGCACTTCGTCTTGCAGTCCAACTTGCTCGGCAAGTAGCCGAGCCACGGCGCCAAGTAGCCGCCCTCCAGTTCAGCAACTCGCCCCGACGCGAAAGCAGCACCGTCCCCGAGGTCAGTGCGAAACACGAAGTCGCTGAACCTTCGCCGTGTTTCAAAATGAGCGCCGTCATGTTCTGCTAGAAGTATGGGAATCGGCCTCGCACTCGCGTCCTGGTGCTTCAAGGGCACCGCTATAGCAACAGCCGTCGCTGTCTTGGTCGGCGTTGTGACGGCGATCCGCGTCCCGCGCGGGCGCCCAGGCCGCACGCGCCTGATCCTCTGGACTTGCGTTTACCCCTTTGCCGTTTTCGCCTGGTTCATGGGGGTGTTTGTCTTCCAGGCGTATGTCAACGAGGCCCTGCTCTACCGCGACCCATGGATCGGCCACACGCATCAGACGCCCCTCCCCAACGGCTACGCCGTATTGCTCATCGACGAGGATCACGACGGTACCGTCTTCAATCCAGCTACTCATTTCACCGGCGGCTCAAGCGACGACATCAACCCCGACGGCCCCGACGCAGTAAGCGGAGTGCGCGTCCTCCAGATCGCGGGCAAAAAAATACTGGGCGGCGCCGGTCCCCTCGGCCAGTATTCCTCCCAGGCGACGCGCGACCGCATCGATTATTTCTTCATCCTCGACACTGAAGCCCACACGCGCGCGAATTTCGAAACCTATGACGCCCTCACCCAAGCCGTGAAGCAATTCAACATTCAGCCGCAACTCCAGCCAATCCTCGGCATCTACGAGCGCTACCGCTTCACCTGGTTCGATCTCAGCGCGATCGCCCTGTTTCTCGTCCCCGTGCTCGGGGCAGCTTTCGTCATCATTCGTCGCATCCGCCGACTCGCGGAGCCAATCCCGCCCGCCATCGATCCTCGCGAATTGCGCTCGGCAACCTAGACCGCCGGCAAGACCCGCCCGCAAATCTCGCGCACAAAAAGAAAAACGGCCCGGGAGATTCTCCCGGGCCGTCGCATCTCCTCGCCGCCCATTTCCAGGCGGCACAAGTCCGTCAAATTACAGCTTCAAATAGAGCAAGAAGCCCAGCGCAAACGTAAACAGAGTCAAGGTCTCGACGAACACCAGTCCGAGAATCATGGCGCCGCGAACACCGCCGGCTGCTCCAGGATTCCGCGCGATGCCTTCGCAGGCCGCTGCCGCGATCTTGCCCTGGCCGAGTCCGCCTCCGAACGCCGCAACCGCCACGCCGAAGCCGACCGCCAGAACCAGCGTGGTCGTGTTGATGGCGCCCTTATCCGCGGGGGGCCGTGCCCTGCGCGAACGCTGCCGGTGCGACCAACATGATCATCACCAGCAACATGCATACTGCTGCTGCTTTCTTCATTTCTACTGCCTCCTTCGTGAATTGCCGCCAGGAGGTGGTTCCCGGACACCGTGCAGCCGGGCTCACACTGACGGCTACAAACTCGAACGCCAGACGAGACGACTAGTGCTCGTCGGCAGTAGCCAGCCCGATGTAAACGGCCGGCAAAATCGTGAAGACGTACGCCTGAATGATCGAAACGAAAATGTGCAGCCCGATGAACAGGATCGGAATGAACGCCGGCAAAATCCCCAGCGCGATTCCGATGGCCGGATGCTTCAGCCATCCCGCAAGCGCCGGAGCCGCGAACAATCCCAAAAACAGCCCATAAATCAGGTCGCTGGCGAAAATGTTAGCCCACAGCCGGACGGTCAGCGAGAGCAACCGCGCGCACGTGCTGAGAATTTCGACCGGGAAAATCAGTGGCACCAGCCACCAGTCCAGCCCGCCCGTGAAAGTCTTCACATACCCGACCGGGCCGTGATGCCGAATACCCTGCCAGTTGAAATAGGCGAACACGATCACCGCGCAAGCCAGCGGCACCGTAACCTGCGCCGTCGGCGACGTAAATCCTGGGAACACGCCGAAAAGGTTCGCCAGCAAAATAAACAGCGAAATCGATCCGACCAGCGGCACATACTCGCGCCAGTGATGGCCCGCGTTTTCCGAAAGAATGTCGTTGATGCCGAAGTCTTCGCGGTTGGTCAGCAGCAACTCCGCGATCTGCTGCGTGGCCCCCGGATTTTCCACCGACAGCCGCGATCGCACCAGCAGCGCGAGCAGCGTTCCGACGATCAGGACCAGAATGCCCATGCAAACGTGTTCGGGAATCGGAAATCGGGATGAGTCCGGCTGAATGTGCAACGCGTGGAGCAGCGCGAGCGCCGCGCCGCCAAGTACGTGATTCACGATCTCTGTGATCCAGCTTACGTTTTGTTCCATGCGTTCTGTGCGCGCCTTAGAAGGAGCCCTGGTTTCGCGGTCGCGGCTCTTTAGATTTGACCTACTTCTCTTCCTGCGTTTCCGTCCCAGCGGGGTGCCAAAGTTCATACACACTTGCGGCAATCGCCGCGGCACCTAAAGCGAACAAACCAAAGACCATACTTACGAGAGGGATGGCTGACAATTTAAAAATAACATAGAGGCAAAGAGCGATCAAGGCGTAGCGAAACAGTGCGCGGAAATAGGCGCCAATCGGTACATGGGTTTTCGCGGCACCCGATTGCGATGTTGCGGCCGCGGTGAGCGCATCCATGCCCTGGCGGAGCCAGCGGAAATTGAACCACGCCAGAATCGATCCGACCGCGATTCCCGCGCCCCAATCACGCCGATGAAACGCAAAGGCGGCAACGAGAGCAGCCGCTACGCCAATTGTCGGAGTGAGCCACGCGATGCGGCGCTCGGTCGCCGTGCCGATGGGTTCGCCGACCGCTGGCGCCGTTGCATCCATCAAGTCATCCAAGGCGCCGAAGAATTTCCTTCACGCCGCCGAAGAAACCGAGCCCGCCCAGAATGAACGTGAAGGCAAATCGGGTGTGCAGCCAGTGGTCGAGAAAATAGCCTATCAGCCCACCGAAAATGACCGCTCCGACAAGTGTGAACGGAAGTTCGATCGCCAGCGCGGTATTCGTGGCGTACTTCTTCGCCTTTTTCTCATTCTCCGTCAAAGGTTTGGCTTCGTTGGATGAATCCAATGCGTCTGGCTCCAGATACCGCGGCTACTTCTCGAAGAGCAATTCCCCCGCGCGCTCTTTCGCTTTCACCACCGCTTTGATGAGCGTAACGCGCAATTTGCCCTCTTCGAGCTCGAGAATGCCGTCGATCGTGCACCCTGCCGGCGTCGTAACGGCGTCTTTGAGCAGCGCCGGGTGATCGCCAGTTTCGAGCACAACGCTCGCCGCGCCCTTCATCGTTTGCGCAGCGAGAAGCGTAGATACGTCTCGCGGCAGGCCGATTTTCACTCCGCTTCAGCGAGGGATTCGAGAATGATGTAGACGAACGCCGGGCCGCTCGCGGAGAGGCCGGTGACCGCATCCATATTTTTCTCGTCCACGACGACAGTTCTGCCGACAGCGTCGAACATCGCCTGCGCAACTTCGAGGATGCTCGGGCGACGTGTGCGAACCTCGGCAGATGCCGGTCATGCCGCAGCCGACCGTCGACGGCGTATTGGGCATCGCGCGAATCACGGGAACTTTCGATCCCGCGTGCTGCTCGATGTAATTCGTCGGCACCGACGCAGCCACAGAAATCACGAGCGTCTTTTCGCTCAGCTCCGGCGCGATTTCTTTCAGCACTTCGCCGACGACTTGCGGCTTCACTCCGAGCAAAACAATGTCGGCGCCGTGAACTGCCTTCTTGTTCTCCGTCGTGACGGAACGCCCAATTCCTTCGCAAGCGCCGACGCTTTCTCCGAATGCTTCACCGTCGCGGTGACGTTCTTCGGATCGAAAAGATTCTGCTTCAGATATGCGCGCAGCAGGATTCCGCCAAGCTTGCCCGTACCGAGCACAGCCAGTTTCTTGTCAGCGAGGTGGTTCGCAGAACGATTTCTTCTCGTGAGGCTTCGATGTCATAGTCCAAACATTGTTGACGCGAATACAAGTCTGGTCAACCAAGGATTCCGCACCCAACGGCGCCGACTAGCAAAACGGAACTTTGTAGAGGCGGTTTTACCGCCGCTCCTGCCCCGCCCAGCCCCTGACGAAGTACTATTAATGGAAGCGGCAAGTCATCGCACGCCGTGGCTCGACCGTCCCTCGAAGCTGCGACTATAGCTGTATTCGCCATGGCCTCGAAATCTCAGGCGCCCCACTCTTCCATGGGTGCTCGGACTGGCTCCCAACCGGTCGCCCCTCGTGGTGTCCGCAACGGGCCCTTCGCGTTCATACACAATGCGATCGGATTCTGCATGGAGTGGTTCATCGAGCTGCTTGTCCGAGTGACCGGCAAGCGCGTGTCAAAAAGCCGACGCTCCATGGCTCGAATGTTTTCTCGGCCAGCCCGGACTCATCGGCAGCGGCATCTACGAAAGGATCGCAGCCGAATCCGGCATTGCGCATCCGCGCGCCCAAAGATGCCGGGTTGATTTCCGACTTTCAACGCGCTTCGCGGTCCCACGTTCGATCCACACTCCGTCCGTCCCGAGATTCGCGATTTCTACGAACATGCCGCGAACTACCAACTCGAAGTCTGGACCGAGGTCTCGCTAACCGGGCGATTTTTCCTGTGGCTGCTCGTGGAGTTCATCAGCCGCCGCATGGATCAGCTCAACTTTCCGATCTCGTCGCTGGAAGTCGCCAAGGGCATGAGCAGCGAGGTCATTCAGCTCTTCGATCCGAAGTCCGGCGCGGTCGAAGCGACCGGGTGGTTGCGAAGATTAAAATCATCGGGAAACGTGATCTATGCAGGTATTTATTCGGTGGTGCAGGTGCCCGGCGAAGAAAATCCGTGCGTGAAAGTCACATTTCCCTGCCGTGGAAGCGCGAATGTTTATCTGCGTCCGGTCGCGCATCCCGATGGCTCTTTCGGCCTGGATTCGTCGGGTAGCGGATTCGGGCGTTCCGGTTTTTATCGCATCGTCGACGCGGGCCCCAATGATTGGCGCGTGAGAAATTTCACGACTCTTCACGAATTGTTTCATGTGTATGTCGACCACGAGGGCGTGCTTCGCGTCGATCACACGGTGTCGTTCGTCGGCCTGACGATTATTCGGCTGCATTACAAGATGATTCCGCTAGCGGAGCCCGGTTTTCGTGAACCAACTTTAGTCTCGCGCACTTCCGCAGCACAGCCGGTTTGAAATTACCATTCAGAGAGCTTGTGGAATCGAAGGCCGGAGCTGCGTTCCCGCTACTTGTCGTGACTTCCGCCGCTGAGGACGTGCAAAGCGTGCGGCAACAGATGAGCGATCGATTCCAGCGATTCAACAGCGCCCGTCGGGCTGCCGGGCAGATTGACGATGATGCTGCGGTGACGCGTGCCGGCAATGGCGCGCGACAAGAGCGCGGTCGGCACTTTGGCGGCGCCTTTACGGCGCATTTCTTCCGCGATGCCGGGAATGACGCGATCGATCACAGCTTGCGTCGCCTCGGGAGTGTTGTCGCGCGGGCCGAGGCCCGTGCCGCCGGTCGTCAGGATGAGATCGACGCGATTCTTGTCGGCAAGTTCGCGAAGCTGCTGGCGGATGTCGGCAGGATCATCGGCGACGCGCAGGCTGCTGACGACTTCCCAGTTGAGGCCGCGGCAAAACGCGACCACGGCAGGACCGGAAAGGTCTTCACGCACGCCTTGAGAAACGGAATCGCTGATGGTGAGAACCGCGACGCGCATCCCGCTATTGCGTCTCGACCGGAGAATCTTCGCGGCTGGCTTCATCCATCAGCCGCATGGCTTCCATCAGAAGGCCGGTGGTGTTGCGCGTTGTGGTGGTGCGGGTCGATGCGTTCGCCGCGTTGAAATCGATCTCGAATTCGCCTTCGGTCCAAAGGATGACTTTGTAAACGGCGTCATCGCCTTCGACATCGCCGATCTTCGCGTCGCGGCATTGGCCAGCTCGCGAAATAAAGTTCGCCGCGCTCGGCGCCTTTGCGCACGATCAAGCGGCACGATTTCTGCCCCATTTCGAGCGACTGCAACAAGTCCGTCATGTTCATTTCTTCGAGACGCCCCTGAATGACGCCAGGCCGTGACGCGGACTTCTGCAATTTTTCAAGATGCAATCGATCGACGACTTTTTTCGTGATGCGAACCAGATCCTTCACCAGGAACGGCTTGACGATGAATTCCTCGACGCCATCGACAAGCGGACGCAGTCGCTCTTCGATATCGGTGCGGCCTGCCATGAACAGAAACGGGATGTGGCGTGTCTTGTCGCGTCCGCGAAGCTTCTCAAAAAGCTGGCGTCCGTCGAGACCCGGCATCTTGTAATCGCAGAGAATCACGTCAGGCGGCTCGTCTATCACTTTCAGCAGCGCGTCGGCGCCGTCCGCGGCGATCTGCACTTCGCAAACGTTGTCGAGTCCCTGCTCGACGAGTTTCCGCACGAGCGGATTGTCGTCTACCAGAAGCAGCGTGACGTTCTTGCCCTGTGCTGCTGCCGCGGCGCTCATCGGACACCGCGCTTGGAACTTGATCTGCCATTGCTGCGTGATTTCGTCGGGCGCATGCCAGTCTGTTCACGGTGAAAATCGCCGCTCTTCCCGCCGGTCTTGCTGACCAAAGCGATATCGGCGATCTCGATCGATTTGTCGAGGGCTTTGCACATGTCGTAGACCGTGAGGGCTGCGGCTGTAACTGCGACCAGCGCTTCCATCTCCACGCCTGTCTGGGCGGTCGCTGCCACACTGGAGCGAAGTTCCACCCCATCTTTGCATAGGGTTGCGGTCACATCAATGTGAGTGAGCGGCAGTGGGTGACAAAGAGGTATCCACTCGGCGGTGCGTTTCGCCGCCGCAATGCCGGCAATCCGGGCGACTTCGAGCGGGTTTCCCTTGGGGTTCTTCAGGCGGCGGACAGCGCGAACAACCGAGGGCTTCATATGTACGAATGCCTGGGCTTCTGCCGTCCGCGTCGTGACCGCCTTGGCCGACACATCGACCATCTTCACCCTGGCGGACCTGTCGTAATGGGAGAGTCGCTGCGGCATCGGCTCGCTATCTAGTCTATAGGAGCCGAGCGCCTGGCGTTTGATGCCTCACGCGATGTCCTTGCGCAGCAGCACGGGCACCGATTCGCCAACAGGCAGTTCCTCGCGGTCGGCCGGGATGATCAGGAAGCAATTCGATTTGCGCGAGCGCAGCTACATCGCCGGAGCCGCGCCATTCGATCGGGAGAGACCTGAGCGTCAAATCCCTGCCACTCGATGTGCGCTGGAACGAAATGCGTCAGTCCTGGCTTCTCCTTGATCGGCGCGGCGAGCGTCGCGCGCAGAAGCGGCAGAGGCCGCGCTTCGGCGCCATTCAGCAAATCGATCGCAGGCCTCACCAGAAGCTCGAACGTAACCATGGTCGAGACTGGGTTGCCCGGAAGCCCGAAAACGAACTTATCTTTACATCGCGCGAACACAGCGGGCTTTCCAGGCCGAATCGCAACAGCGTCGAACAGAATCTCCGCACCCATCGATTTAAGAACGGATTCGACGAGATCGTACTTCCCCGCCGAAACTCCGCCTGACATCACGAGGATGTCTTCTTTGAGGCCGCGCTCGATCTTGGACGCGCAGCTCATCGGCGCGATCGCGTGCGTTGCCGAGGAGAACGGGCTCTCCACCTGCGGCACGCGTTTGCGCAGCGAGCGAAACGCTGTTGCTGTTGCGAATCTGGAATGGGCCTGGCTTCTGCTCTACGAGAACAACTTCGTCGCCGGTCGAGAGAATCGCGACACGCGGTTTTACGGCACACAGCGGCTCGGTAGCGCCAACCTGTGCTGCCAGCGCAATTTCGCCGTGGCCGATGCGCGTACCAGGCGCCAGCACGACTTGGCCTCGCTGCGCTTCGCTGCCCTTCGGCACGATGTTCTGTCCGGATTGCGCGGTGCGATCGAAATTCACGTTGTCGCCCTTGCGCGCCGTGTGCTCCACCATCACAACCGCATCGGCTCCTGGCGGAACGCCGGCTCCGGTCATGATTTGCACGCAAGTCCAGCGGCCGAGCGGGGTCGTGGCGTTATCGCCGGCCTTGATCTCGCCGGCACATTTCAGCGTCGCGCCTGTGTAAGCGTCGAGGGCGCGTACCGCGTAGCCATCGCGCGTCGCGCGATCGAACGGCGGATATTCGCGCTCCGCTTTGATCTCCTGCGCGAGGACGTAGCCAACTGCGTCCCAGATGTGAACGGGCGCAGTCGCGCGAGGGCCTTTCTTCTTGGAAACTTCGTCGATAACCGCTTGGCGGGCTTGCTCGTAGCTAAGCATTTCTAGGGACTGGGAAATAGTAGCCATCGAATTGGACGCGTAAGCTCCGGTCGCAACTGATCCCGAAGCTGCTGGGAATTTGCGATGAGACATTGCGACCTGACGCAACGCTCAGCGCAATCACAGTATAGGGTTGAAGGGGCGGATTCGTTACAGCCAGCGCGAGAGGATTGTTCCCTCGGGGACAATGGTGGCGTCGCGCTCGGGGCCGGTCGAAATCATGCCGATTTCAATCTGTAAGAAATCCCCAATGAAGCGCAAATAATCGACCGCGGCCTTCGGCAGCTTGCTGGCGTCTTTAAGACCGTAGGTGGATTGGCACCAGCCAGGGAGCGTCTTGTATTCGGGTTTGACGTGCTCGAGTTCTTCGGCCAGCGCGGGCATCTCGGTGATGGCCTTGCCCTTGTAGGTGTAGCCGGTGCAGATCTGAATCTCGCGCTGCGTATCGAAGACGTCGAGCTTCGTGATGACCAGCGAATCGATGCCGTTGATCATCTTCGCGTAGCGCAGCACGGCGAGGTCGAGCCAGCCGCAGCGGCGCGGGCGTCCCGTGACGGCGCCGAATTCCTTGCCGCGTTCGCGAATCGCTTGCGCATCGAGATCGGGCATTTCGGTTGGGAATGGGCCGCCGCCGACGCGAGTCGTATAGGCCTTCGAGATTCCAAGAACATGCTTGATCTTCGTTGGAGGAACACCGACTCCGACCGTTGCGCCGCCTGAAATAGCGCTCGACGACGTTACGAACGGATACGTTCCATGGTCGATGTCGAGCATCGTGCCTTGCGCGCCCTCGAAAAGTACCGACTTGCCGTTGTCCAGCGCGTGATTCACTAACTCGGCTGTATCGCAGATGTATTCGCGGATCTTTTCGCCAAGCGCGAGCGTTGCGTCGACTTCGTGCGAGAAGTCGATGTCTGCGCCATAAGCTCCTTTGGCGAGACGATTTTTCTCTGCCACCACGCGCGCCGCTTTTTCTCGGAAAAGCGCAGGGTCGAGCAGATCGCAGGTGCGCAATCCGCGGCGCGCCATCTTGTCTTCGTAGGCAGGACCGATTCCGCGTGATGTTGTGCCGATCTTGTTCTCGCCACGCGCGTTCTCTGCAGCTTTATCGAGTTCGCGGTGATACGGAAAAATCAGGTGCGCGCGATTGCTGACGTGGAGTCGACCTTTCACGTCGATGCCGACTTTCTTCAGCATTTCGATTTCGGCAACCAGCGCAGCAGGATCGATGACAACGCCAGTGCCAATCACGGTGTGTTGTGCAGGACGCAGAATTCCGCAAGGGATGAGCTGGAGCACGTAGCGGTCTTTGCCGATGATGACGGTGTGGCCGGCATTGTGGCCGCCGGCGACGCGCGCGATGTAGTCGAAGGAACCAGCGAGATAGTCGACGACTTTGCCTTTGCCTTCGTCCCCCCACTGCGCGCCGACCACAACGACCGATTTCATTCGCGGGCTTCTCCTCAGTCACACGTCATCGCAACATGTTGTTGCGACTTGCTTACTTGGACAGCAAAACTGCCGCGGGAATCAGAACAACGAAGTTACATCTAATCGTAAGCTCGCCCGAGCCTCAACGCAAGATTCGTCGTTCGGCGGTTACTTGGCGCGGCTGAGAGATGAGAATCGATAGCAGTCCGTCGTGTGATCGTTGACCAAACCTGTGGCTTGCATGAGCGCGTAGATAATCGTGGTGCCGACGAAGCGGAAGCCGCGCTTCTTCAGATCTTTGCTGATTGCGTCGGAGACTTTTGTGCTGGCGATCATCTTGCTGTTTGGCTCGAGATTTGACTGCAATGGTTTGCCGTCGACGAATTGCCAGATGTATTTGTCGAAGCTGCCGAATTCTTTCTGGATTTTCAGGAAGGCTTGCGCGTTCGTGACCGTTGAATCGATCTTCAAGCGATTGCGAATGATCCCAGCATCGGCGAGTAGCGATTTCTTTTTCTTCGCGTCGTAGCGAGCGACCTTTTTTGGATCGAAATTGGAGAAGACTTTGCGGTAGCGATCGCGTTTTTTCAGGATCGTTTCCCAGCTCAATCCAGCTTGCGCACCCTCCAGCGTGATGAACTCAAACCAGGTGCGATCGTCGTGGACGGGGACGCCCCACTCTTTGTCGTGGTAGGAGAGGCTCGGTTCACGAGTGGCCCAGCGGCAACGGATCTTGGCGGAGGGCTGGGTGGAAGGAGCTTCGGTCATGGCGGAGGGATTTTAGCAGGAGTCGTGCGTACGGGAGGCGGACCGTTTTGGAACTAGCTGGGACCCTCCCCCCCGGGGTGTTTTTTGCAAGAATATCATTCTAAAGACTTTGCGCGTGCGCATGATGCAAGAATGTCATTCTAAGGGGTTTACGGCCGCCGATTGCTTGACAGGGGTATAGGGACGATCTCGCATATCGCAGAAAAAAAAGGCCTTTGCGCACGTAAACAAAAGAGCGCGCCGCGTTCAAGTCGCGGCGCGCCGAGTGCTGCCAGTGGTTCCGATTTCGGGAAGATAAATCGCGGTGGAAGCTACGCCCCCACCGCTCAAACCGCTTAAGCTGTTGTGGTTACGTGGCGTTCGAGAGCTTTGGTGATCTGCTCCTTTGGGCACGGCGCCTACGATTTGTTCGACGACCTGGCCGTTTTTGAAGACGAGCAGGGTCGGGATGCCGCGAATGTTGTAGCGACCGGCCGAGTTCATGGCCTCATCGACGTTGAGCTTGGTGACCTTGAGCTTGCCAGCGTAATCGTGCGCGATTTCCGCGACGGTCGGGGCAAGCATATGACACGGGCGGCACCACTCTGCCCAGAAATCTACGAGCACCGGTTGGGTGCTGCTGGCGGTGAGAACTTCCGCCTCAAAGTTTGCGTCGGTCACTGCTGGAATGCTGTTATCAGCCATGTCTTTTGTCCTTAACGGCTTACGTTGACTCCGCCGTCTATTCCCTTTCCAGTTTCAATTAGATGTTGCAACGGGCAATCGGTTTCGTGAAGCAAGAGCCGCGGCGTAGACCTTTTCGTACTCCTTCGCCGAGCCTTTCCACGAAAAATCTTTGGCCATTCCGTTCAACTGAATGCGCTGCCAGATGCGCTCATCTTCGAAAAGCTGAAGAGCGCGTCGAACGGTTTGCACCAGCGCGGTTCCGGAGTACTCAACAAACTTGAAGCCAGTGCCGGTGCCGTTCTCGAGGTCGAACGGCTCAATCGTATCATCGAGACCGCCGGTCGCCCTCACAATCGGCACGGTACCATACTTCAGACTGTAGATCTGATTCAAGCCGCACGGCTCGTAACGCGAGGGCATGAGAAACATATCGGCGCCAGCTTCGATTTGATGAGCGATTTTGTCGTCGTAAGCGACCTTGACGCCGACATGAGCCGGGTATGTCGATGCGAGCGAGCGGAAGAGATCTTCGTATTTTCGTTCGCCGGTACCGAGAACAATGAACGTCATTTCTTCCTGCATGAGTTCGTGAGCGCGCTCGGCGATGAGGTCGAAGCCTTTTTGATCGGCGAAGCGAGAGACTATGCCGATGAGCGGGCGATTCAGTTCGATCGGCAGATTGAAGGATTCCAGCAGAGCTTTCTTGCACGCCTGTTTGCCGGTGAGATCTTTGGCCGAATATTTCGCGGCGATGAGTTTGTCGGTCGCGGGATTCCACGCCGAATAATCCACTCCGTTGATGATGCCCACGAGACGATCGGCACGCGCGCGCACGACTCCATCCAAGCCGTAGCCGAATTCGGGCGTTTGAATTTCTTCCGCGTATTTGCGGCTGACGGTCGTCAGGTAGTCGGAATAGACGATGCCGCCTTTGAGGAAATTCACGTTGCCCCAAAATTCAAAACCGGCGGGGTTAAATCCAGAAAGGGGAAGATCGGCGGCGCCGAGCGAGTTCAGACCAAACTGGCCGTGGTAACCCATGTTGTGAATCGTGAAGACGACCGGCAGCGATTGGACAGCAGGATCGGCTGCGTAGCTTGTGCGGAGCAGAATCGGAACTAATGCAGCTTGCCAGTCGTGGCAGTGAATAACATCCGGGCGCCAAAAATTCTTTGCGATTTCGATGGCGACGCGACAGAACTCACTGTAGCGTTCGGCGTTGTCGGGGAAATCGCCGCCGCGCTCACCGTATAGTCCGCCTCGATCGAAATAGTAGGGATCGTCCACGAAGAAGTATTGGACGCCACCGAGTTTGCCGCCATCGGCGACGGCCGGGAACCTAAGTCGCCCACCCATGGAAATAGTGATGCTTGGAATTGCAACGCCGCTGGCCTTTGTTCCTCGATAACGAGGCAACACGACCGCGACTTCATGACCGAGCGCGACCAGCGATTTGGGCAGCGCTTCAACGACGTCTGCCAAACCACCGGTCTTTGAAAATGGCAGCCCTTCCGATGCGACGAAGAGGATCTTCACAGGGTTGTCGATAGGGTTGGATCTATGAGCTCGGGACGATTTTACGCTATCCAACTGGCGGGCTGGCCGTCAAGTTTTGGCTTGTTGCTCACTCCTTTGGCGGAACCTGGCCCTCGGTTGCTTGATCATCTCTTTGATGAAGGCTCCGATGATGGCTCAGAGGCTCATTTTTACAGGATATTCGGTACGTCGAAATGGTAACGGCGGGGGAAACTTTTCCGTCGAATCTGTGTTCTATCAGCGTGAATACAAACTCAATTGCGACGGGCAGGCTAGGGACATTAGTGGCCCTGCTGCGACCCGAAAATTACCTGCTAGTTCTCTTCGCTATCTCCACGACGTTGTGGACGGTGGCGTTTCTTTTCTACTTTTTGTCGACGCAGGTTGCGGCGGCGTTCGCGGCGATGATGCGGGCGGCGCACGTTCGACGGGCGCGGGCCTGAAGAGAATTCACCACAGAGATCACAGAGTGCACAGAGGCGGAAAAGAGTAGATGTCGGTTAGGTCCGCGCTACGTCGAGCATAAAACCGCCGGCGGGACGCTAGCGCTACCAGGACGCGTGCTTGACGATGCGGTGTGACGGTACACTTGGCGGGCATGGCTCGCCAAAGGCTGGGGCAACATTTTCTTGCGGATTCGGATTGGCGCGAACAGATCGCGCGGGCGATTCGCGTTTCGGCACATTCGCCTGAATTCTCGGCATCTCTCGATCGTTCCTCAGACAAACCATTTTGCTGGATAGAAATCGGCGCCGGACACGGCGAGATGACGGAACATCTCGCGTCCACCGGCGCGCCGGTGACGGCGATCGAGATTGACGCGCCACTCGTGCGACGGCTGCAACGCCTGACGCAGCAATTCCCTAATCTGCACGTAGTTTCGAGCGATGTGCTGAAGGTCGATATCGCGGAGATCGCGGCGGGGCGGCGCGTGCGAATTTATGGGAATCTGCCCTACTACATCACTTCACCGATCCTGCATCACTTGTTCGCGTTTGCGCCGATCATCGATGAAATCCATATCGTGATTCAGTTGGAGGTTGCGGAGAGGTTAGCGGCGGAGCCGGGCGGACGCGATTACGGATACTTGTCGGTGGCGACGCGCTTGTATTCGCGGCCGGAGATCGTGATGAAGATTCCGCGGGAGGCGTTTGATCCACCGCCGGAGGTGGACTCTGCGCTGGTTACGCTGCGGTTGCCGGGGCGGGATGCGAAAGTCGGCGATATTGATAAGGAGCGTTTGCTGGATTTTGTAAAGATCTGTTTTGCGCAGAAACGGAAGACGCTGGTGAACAACTTGAAGACCGTGGGCAAGGTAGAGCAGATACGGGCGGCGCTGGAGAAGTGTGGGCTGAGGGCTGACGCGCGGGCTGAGCAATTGGGTGTTGAGGAATTTGCGGGGTTGTGGCGGGAGTTAGCGAAGGCGGGATGGCAGGGATCGCCGACTTGGGGTGGGTGAGGATTTATCTAAACCTCACCGCTCAAAAACCGAAATTGGGCACCCGGCTTTCGTGGCTTTGGTTTGGGTGGGGTTGAATATAAACCCCGCGATCTGGGAAGCGATCGCGGCTACAAAGACGGGGCTACTTGGGGACGGAGGCGACGAGGCGGTCGGGGTAGTCGGACATGATGCCGGAGACGCCGGCTTCGATTAGTAGGCGCATGTGAGCCGGTTGGTTGACGGTCCAGCAGACGACTTGAAGATCGTTTTTGCGGGCGTCGGCTAGGAGCGTTGGGGTGACCAAGTCGCCTCGGACGGCTAACTGGCGGGCGCCGATTTCGACGGCGCGCTGTATTGGGTTTTCGAGTTGGCCTTCGAAGAGAAGGCCGGTCATCAATGTGGGCTCGATCTTCCGCAGAGCTTCCAGGATTGCCGATTCGAACGAAATCACGATCGTGCGGGCGACTTCACCGGAGCTGCGCAGGGCGCCGATCAAAGCGTGTTCCCCGCCCCATGAGCCGGTCGGTTTCAGTTCGAGATAAAAGACGACGTCGTGCTTTTTGGAAAACTCGAGAATTTCTTCGAGGGTGGGGACGCGCTCGCCGGTGAATTCGCTGCCGAACCAGGAGCCGGCATCCAGGCGGCGCAACTCGGTGAGCGTGAGATCGTGAACCCGGCCTTTGCCATTCGTGGTGCGATCGACGGTGTCGTCGTGAATGGCGACGAAGCGCGTGTCGCGCGTGAGTTGAAGATCGGTTTCGATGAACGTGGCGCCCAGAGAGACGGCGCGACGAAACGCGGCCAGAGTATTTTCCGGCGCGTGACCTGACGCTCCTCGATGTGCGATGACAAGCACGGCTGCGGTTCGTGCTCCCTACACTAAGAATTTGGCGAATATTTTGGTCGATCGATACATCGATCCATGCGGGGCGACTCCGCACTGCGAGCCTTCCCGAATTCATGCTAACATCCGGCGCGCCGAGTACCGATGCAGCACTTGAAAACTGCGTCGTGAGTCTAAACTCGAAAATCTTAAGACGGATAAGATTGAGGAGAGAAAATGGCTACCCACCGCCGTATTGCGTTCGCTCTGCTTGCGATGACGCTTGGCCTCGTGTCCCTGCCTGGTTCCACGACGGCGCAGGAACCGAAGGCGCAGCAAAACATGGTGAAAGAGATCCGACACCAGCTGGTGCTGCTGCCCTGGTATTCGGTGTTCGACAATCTGTCGTTCCGGATCGAGGGAAGCAAAGTGATTTTGATGGGGCAAGTAGTGCGGCCCACGCTGAAGTCGGATGCTGAAGGCGCGGTAAAGAACGTCGAAGGCGTGTCGAGCGTGCAGAACGATATTGAGGTGCTGCCGAACTCGCCGATGGATGACCAAATTCGCCGGGCTACGTATCGGGCGATTTATAGCGAGCCGGGGTTGCAGCGGTATGCGCTGTCGGCAGTGCCGTCGATCCACATCATCGTGAAGAACGGAAACGTGACGCTGGTGGGCGTAGCGGACAACGATACCGACAAGAACCTCGCCGGGCTGCGAGCCAACGGCGTGCCGAACGTGTTTTCGGTGAAGAACGACCTCGTTGTCAGCAAATAATCGCCCTCATTAGGACTTTGAGCCGTCGCGCCTGTATTTTTGAGGGGTCCGGCGGCTCTTTCCTTTGGTAATCGGGGTTGGGGCCCTGGTTAGAATGCCAACCAGGTTTTGCGGCCATTGACTGACACGTACGCGGTGGAACCCACGTACCATTAAAGTTTTGCCCTGCCCTGCCGATGATGTACCGGTCATGCCCAACCTCTACTTCTGCCAGCCGCACGCCCAGAACCAAGGAATGCTGCGGGCGGTGATATCACTAGCCGATTGCAAGCGACTGATCGGGTCAGGCGTCGCCAAGTATGTCGGGGACCAGTTCCCGATCGTCGGCGGCACGAATGGCAAATCGGGAGACTTCGCGGTGCTGGGATTCAGCCCGGCGGAGGCCCAAGGGGAATGGCAGGCCGGCTACTATTGCTTCGAGGCCGACCTAATGGAGCTGAACGCTCAGCTACTCACTCTTGCCCGATAGCTAAACCCATACAGTGCTGTTAGTTGCAGGCATTTGGCTGACTTTCCCATTCTGGGAAGGGTCGGGTAAAGTCCCGATATCTATTCGGTCGCAAAGCGTGATACTTAGCGGCATCCAGTCCAACTGATGGGCTCTTCGCGCTTGGGGGCAAGACATGGCGCCACTCCGCATATTTCTGGCTGATGACCATGAAATCGTTAGGTATGGGGTCCGCACCCTATTGGAGATCCATGGGGAGTGGACGGTCGTTGGGGAGGCCTCGGACGGTGCCGCGGCTATTGAAGGCGTGTTGAGCTGCGAACCGGATATAGCGGTTCTCGATATCGGCATGCCCGGCATCGATGGGTTGACCGCGGCGCGCAAGATATTGGCCAGCGGGGGGACGGCGAAGATCCTCATTTTGTCCCTACACGACTCGAAGAATGTGATCCGGCAGGTGGTTGATTCGGGGGCGCGAGGGTTTGTGCTGAAGTCGGACGCGGCGCGGGACCTGATTGCGGCGGTCGAGGCGATTCAGGGGGGCGGGACGTTTTTTACGCCGAAGACGGCGGAGATTATTTTGGATCGGCAGTTGGATCGGATGCAGGAAGAGCAGACGCGGTCGTCGTCGCACAACTCGCACAAGAAGACCCCAGTTCAATAAGGTTTTCGTCGCCTTGAGGGCGGATTGGCCGAGCCGAATTTGACGCATTCGTAGAATGCATTTTTGTCGCGCTGCTGATGCCCCTATAATGCGGCATGATTCCCAGCCGAACCCCTCGCAGGCTTTATCCCCTAATTTCAGGACGATATTGGGGAGTCGTGTGTGCGGTTGTCTTTGCGGTTGTCGCCGGCGGGTCTGCGTCGGCGCAGCAAAGTGCGACGTTTGAGAAGGATCTGTCTGCGTGGCGCGCGCAACATGCCGCCGATTTGCAGAAGCCGGATGGGTGGCTGGCGCTCGCGGGACTTGTGTGGCTCGAGCCTGGGGACAACTCGATGGGTTCGGCTGCGGATAACAAGGTGAGATTGCCGGCGAGCGGTCCGGCGCACGTGGGCGTTTTGCATCTTGAGGGGACGACGGTGTCGCTTCGGCCGCCGAGTGGCGGATTCCCTGCTGGGTTGCTCGTCGATGGGAAGCCGGCGGAGGCGCAGGATTTGCACACGAGTTCGGACAACGACAAAGGCAATCCGCGGATGACGATCGGGGCGCTGAATTTTTACGCGGTGCGCCGCGGGGATCGGTTTGCGGTGCGGATCAAGGACGCGAATGCGGCGACACTTGTTGGATTTCATGGGCTGAAGTGGTATCCGCCTAATGCGCACTATGTGGTGACGGCGAAGTGGATTCCGTACAATCCGCCGAAGACGATCCAGCTGGCGAGGATGGTCGGCGCCGCATACGACGCGCCAGTGCCGGGGGCGGCGGAATTTCAACTGGGCGGAAAAACGTATCGGCTTGAGCCGGTGACGGAAGACACGCCGGCTGTGAAGCTGTTTTTTATTTTGAAGGACACGACGAGCGCAACCAGGACTTACGGCGCCTGCCGATTTCTTTATACTCCCCTGCCGCCGGGTGGGCTCGACAAGCCGGGTGAGATCGTTCTGGATTTCAATCATCTGGAGAATCCGCCGTGCGCGTACACGGCGTTTGCAACGTGTCCGTTGCCGCCGCGGGGGAATCGGTTGCCGATTGCGCTGCCGGTGGGCGAACTGCGGTATCACGAGTAGATTTGTCGGAGCGCTCCGCTGCGTTGTACGCCCGCGTGATTATTCAGGCGCTTGGCGTTGGGCTTTTTGTGTTCCACAATGAATGGCAGGTCTCGCCGATTCCTGGGAGGCCATCTTGCAAAAAAATGACGAACTCCGATCCTTATGCCGCAAATACGGGCGGCCCGGCGAATCCTGCGCGAGAAAAGCTTGTAGCGTTGCGGCTGAGCCTGCTGCGATTGCACAAAGAGCTGCTGGATATGGAGCGCCGCGACTACGAGCGGCTGCACGGGAAAGTGAATACGGGTGAGCTGTTTCGATTGGTGATCGACCACGAGCAGTTTGCGTGGCTGCACAATATTTCGGAGTTTGTCGTGCGGATTGACGAGAGCCTCGCTGCAGAGAATCCGATAACGGCGGAAGACACGCACAACGCGATTATGTTGGCGCGGAAGATGTTTTCGCCGTCGGAGGCGGGGGATGCGTTTCAGAAGCGGTACTTTGATGCGATCCAGCGGGACCCGGCGGTGGTGATGGTGCACGCAGAATTGGCGCGGATTTTTGCCAATGAGCCCGGTGAGGCGGCGGGAACCTGACGGAGAAGACTGCCCGGCTTGCTGAACGTATGGGCGCCGGCATCCAGGCGTGGCGCGGATTCGGCGTGCGGAAATCGCCGCAACTCTTTATAATCCAACCCGCTGGAGGCCCGCTGAATTCGATGCATGGACCTCGTTCGTCCACTACGGTTTTGAAGTTCGGCCTGGCGCTGATTTTCGCGCTGACTCTGACGACTGCTTCCCCGGCGCGGGCTTCACGGGCGACCCTCGGCGCACAGCCTCCACCATCCTCTACCGAAAAGCTGCGATTCCAGCATTTATCGCTCAAGACCCGACAAGAAGTGTTCGAACGCGTGTGGAAAGACATTGATGAGCATTATTACGATCGCTCGTTCAACGGCGTCGATTGGAAGGAAGTGCACGCGCGGTACAAGCCGCTCGTGGATGAGACGAACGATGACGGCGAATTTTATGCGCTGATGAGCCGGATGACGGGCGAACTGCATGACGCGCACACGCGATTTAATTCGCCGGAGCAGTGGAGGAATATCAAGAAGCAGCAGGGCGTGGGGTCGGGGCTGAGCCTGGATGAGATTGATGGGAAAGTTGTGGTCACCGCGATTCGGCCGGATTCGAACGCGGCGCATGTCGGGATTGAGCTCGGGATGGTGCTGCTAAGCGTTGACGGCAAACCCGTGGAGGAGCGGATCGCGGAGATTGAGAGTGCGAAGCTGGCGTCTTCGACGACACAGGCTACGCGGATCTTTACGTACAGCCGGTTGCTGGCGGGGCCGCCGGACTCTGAGGTGAAGCTGGAGTTCGAACGGGCGGACGGGTCGCGATTCGAAACCGAGGTGCGGCGACAGGTTTATTCGGCGGCGCCGAACCTGGCGACCGACACAACGCCGTCGGGCAACGCCTACATTCGGTTCGATGGGTTTCAGCCGACGATCACGAAGGAATTTCGTCAGGCGTTGGAACGATTTCGCAATTCGCCGGGGCTAATTGTCGATCTCAGACGGAACGGCGGCGGGGATCTTGGTGTGCTGGTTCCGATTGCCGGATATTTTTTCGACAAGAAGACATTATTTGCGAAGGACGAGACACGCTCGGGCAAACCGCTATCGGAATTCGCTGGAGTTTTGCGGCTGCCGCTCGATTTGTATGTCGGTCGAAGCGGCGACCAGATTTACTCCGGGCCGGTGGTGATTCTGATGGGGTCGCACTCTGCGAGTTCGTCGGAAGTGTTTGCGGCGGGCATGCAAGATTCGCAGCGGGCTCGCGTCGTTGGGAGTCAAAGTTGTGGGTGTGTTTTGGGGATTGCCAAGCCACGGATCATGAAGGGCGGCGGCGTCCTCGAGATGAGCGAGGTTTTGTGGTTTTCGCCGAAAGGGCGCCGGCTCGAAGGGACGGGAATCCTACCTGATCAAATGGTAGTGCCCACTCTGAAGAGTTTGCAGGCCAATGAAGATCCGGTGCTTGCTGCGGCCGACCAAGCGCTTGTGCATATGATTGCGAGCGCGCGCCGTCCATCGAACCACCTTTAGAGACGACACGATTGAATGAGCAAGCTTTCGAACATCTTCAAACGTACTGCCATCGGAATTGTGGTTGTGATTGTTGTTTTGTTTGTTCTCGATTATCTGGTGCTGCGCGCGAAGATAATGTTTCCCAAGCTGGGCGCCGCTACAGGCACGGTGCAGATGACCCGGCTCTACGCGATTGCGCAGAAAAATGGGCGTGTCGAGTACGAGTTGGATGCGAACCAGCCTGAAGTGACGATGCCGTGCGTGCATTCGTTGTTTCCGCACATGGGGAATAGTCCCTGCTGGTATCTGCAGCAGAACGCGACGAAACCTATTCCGGTCGTGATCCTCCCATCCCTGCCGCGTTGAGCCTGAACCCAGCCGGAATTTGCCGCACCACGCGCTCTGGAGGTTATGCGCTTAACCTGTTAAGATTCGCGGCACAAATCCGACGGCGCAGATTTTTCCATCGGCCGCTTTCAGCCACACCGATCTTTCGCGCCGCGCGAGAAGGAGCCCCATGGATCGACGCGACTTCCTCCGAACGACTGGCACTGTGATCGCCAGCGCAGCGATTGTTCCCAATGCTGTCGCTTCGAACGCGCCCGCATCCGATGCAACTGGCCGCATCGTCCTGCCGATCAATCGCAACTGGCGATACAGCAAGAAGTATGCGCAAGGCGCGCACGGAAAAGATTTCGACGATTCGAACTTCGATCGCATCGTCATTCCCCACACGAATGTCCGGCTTCCCTGGCACAGCTTCGACGACAAAGACTATGAGTTCGTGTCGATCTATCGGCGACGCTTCAAGCTGCCGCCTGAGGCGAAGGGCAAACGCGTCTTCGTCGATTTCGAAGGCGTGATGACGGCGTCGACAGTTTGGATCAACGGCGAAAAGCTGGGCGAATACAAGGGCGGGTACACTCCATTTTCGTTCGACCTGACGCCGCACATCGATTTCGACGGTGAGAATGTTTTGGCAGTGGATGTCGATTCGACGGAACGGGCGGACATTCCGCCGTTCGGATACCAGATCGACTATCTGACCTTCGGCGGAATTTATCGCGAAGTCGCGCTGCGCATCGTACCCGGAACATTCATCGAAAACATTTTCGCGAAGCCGAAAGATGTGATGAGCGGCAAGCCGACGCTCGATGTCGACTGCCACATCCAACATTCGAAGCGACGCGAGGAACCGCTGACGCTGGAAGTCGAGCTGCGCGACGGCGACCACACGCTCGCGAAGGGGACGCAAAAGCTTCCGGCGGCGCAAGCAGGCGCCGAACCGATGGTTCACTCGGTTCGCCTCGACAATCTGGGTGCGATCAAGTTGTGGGACCTGCAAAATCGCAACCTGTATACGGTTCACGTGCGCTTGATGAAAGGAACGCAGCTTCTCGACAGCGATCAGCGCAGAATCGGCTTCCGTCACGCGGAGTTCACCGATCACGGATTCGAGCTCAACGGCAAGGTGATCAAGCTGCGCGGGCTCGACCGTCATCAGACATTTCCGTTCGTCGGGCAAGCGATGCCGGGGCGTTGCCAGCGAAGCGACGCGAACATCCTCCGCAACGTGATGCACTGCAACATCGTGCGGACGTCGCACTATCCGCAGTCGCGGCATTTTCTGGACGCCTGCGACGAAATGGGGCTGCTCGTCCTGGAGGAAATTCCGGGCTGGCAGCACATCGGCGATCTGGCGTGGCAAGACATCTCGGTCGACAACGTCTCGAGGATGATTCGCCGCGATTGGAATCATCCCAGCATTATTTTATGGGGCGTGCGCATCAACGAATCGAAAGACAATCATGATTTCTACGTGCGAACGAACGCGATGGCGCACAAGCTCGACCCGACGCGGCAGACCGGCGGTATCCGCTATTTCCAGTCGTCAGAGTTTCTCGAAGACGTCTTCACGATGAACGACTTCGGCTTCCCGCTGAAGCCACCGAACCATCCGCGCTACCTGAATACGGAATTTGTCGGCCATACGTATCCGACGAAAACGATCGATCAGGTCGAACGGATTCAGGAACACATGCTGCGGCACGCGCGCATCCACGATCAGCTCGCGTCGAATCCGCAATACGCCGGCGGCATCGGCTGGTGCGCCTTCGACTACAACACGCATGCGGATTTCGGCACCGGCGACCGCATCTGTTACCACGGCGTAACCGACATGTTCCGCGAACCGAAATCGGCCGCGGGCTTTTACAAGTCACAGTGCGACCCCTCCGAAGAAATCGTGCTGGAGCCCGCGTTTCATTGGGCGCGTGGCGATGAGTCGATCGGTTTTACGAAGGCATGGGTCTGCTCGAACTGCGAGCAACTGAAGTTTTACATCGGCGAAAAGATGGTCGCGCAGGTAGATCCAAACCGCACGGAGTTCAAGAATTTGAAGTATGCGCCGTTTGTCGCGGAACTGGGCGAAGCCGTTGGCAATTGGGGCGACCTGCGGATCGAAGGCTACATCGGCGGGAAGAAAGTCATCGAAAAGACGATGTCGGGCCGCGGCGTCGATCAGAAATTTTCGATTACCCCGGATGACACGAAGCTGTTTGCCGACGGCGCCGATACGACGCGCATCGTGCTGCGCGTTACCGACGAATTCGGCGCGATCCGTCCGTTTGCGAACGATGCTGTAAAGTTTCAGCTCGAGGGACCAGCGGAGTTAATCGGCGACAATCCATTCGCAGTGATCGGCGGCACTGGAGCGGTCTGGATCCGCGCCAAGGAAGAGCCTGGCACCGTAACGCTGACCGCCACGCATCCGGTCCTCGGCAGTCAAAAGCTCAGTATCGAAATCGGCGCGGCACCGGCAGAATCGGCATAACCCAACGAATTATCCTGCGAGACGATCGGTCATTCTTTTTCGTTCCGGTCGACATCGCGGCGCTGCTCTACCTTTGCCCTTTGAATTCGGCTTCGAGTTCGGCGATAAGTAAGTCGGCCTCGTGTTCACGCGAAAGATTTGCGATGCGACTTGGAAGATCCTTCTTCCCCGTGAGTTCCGCGATACCGTGAAGCGCGGCGAATTGCAGATCGGAGACGGGCGTCTCCGCTATATCGGCTGAGTCTCGATGAACGAGCCAGCGAAACTCCGCCTTGAGGTCCTCGACGAGGGAGAAGTGGGGCGCCTGGACGATCGGGATACTCGGTTCGCGGCGTTGAAAGATTCAGTGCGCCGCTCAGATCACAGGCGACCGCTTCCCTTCCTCCCAGTCTTCCTTTTGGCAACGTGAAGCACTCGGTGATCGTTTTTAAAATCGACGTGTGCTCAAAGGTATCGTGAAGACGGGTCTCCGACTTCGTGTAGGGCGAAATCACGATCGCGGGCACTCGAGGTCCAAGCCGATCGAAGTTGAAACCACAGCCGCCTTTCTGCCCCTTGGGAATCACTCGACCATCTGGGTCGGGGTTGATCGCGACCTTGCAACCATCGGCCGCGGTAGGCGGTGGAACGTGGTCGTAGCAGCCGCCGTGTTCGTCGAAGACAACGATCAGCATCGTTTTTTCCCAGTCCGGGCTTTCACGCAGCGCGTTGTAGATCGTCGCCAGCAGCGCCTCGCCGCGGTGCAGGTTTGACGGACCGTAGAATTCATAGGGGTTGCATTCGGGATGCATGTCGTTCTGAGGTCCCCAACGCAGAGAGTCGAAGTAGATTGGTTCGATGAACGAGTAATTCGGTAACCCTCCGGGTCGCGCGGCGGCGCTGAGAAACTTTGTGAAATGCGCGAAGTGTTCGGTGAGTGCGTATTTCCACATCGATTTCTGGGTGAGCAACGTGAAACTCTGTAAGAGCCATCCACCAAAGAAGACTTGCCAAGACCGGCCACCCTGCTCCAGAAGATCGAATATCGTGGGCGTTTCGTTCACGAAGCAGAGGCCACCGCCGCCGTTATTGACGTAGCCTGACGACGTTCCCGCATGGACAAACGAGCGATTGCAGAATGTTTGCGTCGGTATCGATGCGAACCAGTGGTCGCACAGCGCGAAGTTGTGAGCGAGCGTGGAGAGCACCGGAAGAGCCTTGGGCACGAGGCACTGCATGATCGTCGATGGATCTTTGGGCGCGTGCTTTTGCGCAGCGTAGTTTCGAATAAAGCCGCCCATTGCGGCCCGATTGTTGGGCGCCGGCGGGATGTTTTCGAACACCGGTCGATCTACGTCGTAAATTTGGCTGTAGACATCCTCGAAAGGCTCGCCTGGATTGGGTTGCGGGCCGCGAACATCTTCGGTCTTGCCTACGGACACTGCCGCTTTTGTCGTGGGATCAACGTTGGTGAGAACTTTTTGCTTTCGTGACAGGCCCTCGAAATCATCCGGCACGACATTGAAGGGCGCATCGTTTCCAGGGTCGTAGAGCCAACCTAGCAAATTGTCGAACGACCGATTTTCGAACATGACGACGACAATGTGTTCGATCTTATCCAAAGAGCTCATCCGGATTCTCCCGAGAAGGCGGCGGGATCGCAAAACTGGCGGCCCGGCGCGGCTACCGTAACTCATGATTCAATTCAAATCAAACGCACCTCCAACACATGCCCTTTGTTTCGGAGAAGAACGGCCGGAAAGAGCGCGGAGCGGACTTTCGCAAAGTTACGTTTTATTTCCTTCTGTTTCTTTTAGTGTGCTATGGTCTCTCCACTTTCTCGGTGGAGAATCCGGATGCAGCGACGCGATTTCTTAAAAAACAGCGCATTACTCGCAGCAACAGCAGGAGCGGCCGCCAAAGCAAGCAAGGCCGATGTCCCCGCTCACAACTGGGGCAAGTATGATTTCGGTTCCGGCCCGAAGGTGACGGATCGCCTGAACCAGGGCCCCTTCCCTCAATATCCGCCGACAGCGATCATCCCCACCGACGATGTTGTTATGACGACGACTCCTTCCGATGACGTCGTTCCCAACTATGGCAAAGGGCTTGTCACGTATATCACCGCCGATTCCGGCACCGATGAGATCAAATCCGACAATATCCCGCAAGCGATCGAGGATCTCGTCAAATTTCCGCTCGGCCAGCAACTCTATATTCGGCCGACGTGGCGCGAAGTTCAGCCGCGGCCCGGAAAGTTGCAGCTGCCCGATTATCTGAAGCTTGTCTTCGATCTCGCCAAGAAGAACGACAAGCGCATCGGCCTGCGCATTCAGATGTGCGCACCCGACTACACGCACTCCGCCGCGCTCCCCGATTTCGTTCTGGAAAAGGTTCCGAAGGTCGATCTAATCCTGAAGGATCAGTCCGAGGCTCGCAGCGCCAAACGCTATCTGGAAAATCCACACTCGAAATATCAGCCGCGCTACGACGATCCGTTTTTTCAGCAAGCATTCGCCGACTTGGTTGGCGAGCTGGCCGCTGAATTCGACGGCAATCCGCAAATCGAATTCATCGACACGTTTATGTACGGCTTCTGGGGCGAAGGCCACACGTGGCCGTTCGCCAATAACCCCTTCCCCGATTACCTGACCGCTGAACGCACGTGGATTCGCATGATGGAAGTACAGATCGAGAATTTTAAAAAGACACCGCTGCTGACCAACACGCAGCCCGACTTCAGCCGCGTTGGAAACTCGGAAATGCTCGACCGCGGCGTGCGCAGCAACAACTGGATTCGTAGCGACACGATATTTATTGAGAACGAACAGATCGAAGCGCTCAGTAATCGTCCACCGTGGATCGCGGCGCTACTCGAACAAGGCATCCCCGGGAAGCCGCCCGACCCGGCCGCGGCAATCGAAGGCGTTTCGCCCGCCGAAAATATGATCTCGCACGTCATCGACATCGGCGCGAATTACTTCTCGCTTTGGAATTTTCACCAGATCAACGCGAAAAACCTGGAGGCCTACTACCACGCGTATCCCGCCGCATTCGATCGCATCGGCCGCCGTATCGGCTATCGCGTGCGGCCGTCGTTTATCTGGAGCTATGAGGAGACCGGCTATCTGGGTCTGATCATCGGTTTCGCGAACGATGGAATCGCGGGTGTGCCGGGGGTTTTGCGCGTCACGGTCGAGAGCAAAGACGGTAAAGTCTTGCAAAGCGGCTGCCTCGATCCGGGGTATCCGCTCCCCGGGAAAATTCGACAAGCGCAACTCGTGTTGCCGCAAGGCACGCAGTTCGAAGGGCTGAAACTTCGCGCAGAGATCGAAGTGAAGGGCATGCGTTATCCCGTACGCTGGGCGTGCCATCAGAAGCTCAACGATGACGGCAGCCTTACGCTGCGAAAAAATCTGCGTCAAGCCGTGTAACGTCGGGCGGACGCACCCATCGCAGGCCAATTCCTTGTTCGAAAGGATCTGTTCGTGGAAAAACCCGAGCTAAATCGGCGCGAGTTCGTGAAACTTACGGCGGGTGCGGGAGCCGCGCTGGCGATGCCGGCGATCGCCTTCCCTGGCGAATCGAAAAAGATGATCGGCATTCAGGTCGGCGCGATTTCGTTCGTCGACGAGGGCACCGAAAAAGTGCTCGATATTCTCCAGGAGCGCGGCGGCGTCAACACGCTCTTCCTCGCGGTCTTCACGTATGGGCGCGGCATCGCCGGGCGGCAGATTCCCGGCCAACCTCTGCCCGATCACGGGAAGCAGGAATACGATCTGAATTTTCATGGCGGAAATTTTGCGACGCCGCATACTGAGTATTACAAGAACACGGTTCTGAAAGAGACGCGCGCGCCGGATCACGGCAACCTCGACATCCTCGCTGAAGTCATCCCTGCGGCAAAAAAACGCAACATGAAGGTGGTCTGCTGGCTCGAGGATGTCTTTCGCACCGATCTGCCGAACATCGACAAGCTGCAAGAGCGCGATCTGCACGGGCGAAACGCGGAGACGCTGTGCGTCAACAATCCGAACTACCGAAATTTTTTGACGGGGCTGGTCGAGGACTATGCGCGGTCGTATGACATCGACGGACTGATGTGGGGCTCGGAGCGGCAGGGTGCGCTCTGCGACAGTATCGGAGCCACGCACGATACTCCGCCTGTTGATCCGGGCGAGGTCACTTGCTTCTGCGAATTTTGTCAGGCGAAAGCGCGGCAGCGCGGCGTGAATCCTGACCGCGCAAAGGAAGGATTCCTCGAACTCGAGAAATACGTGCGCGCCTGCCGCAGTGGAAAACGGCCCGTTGACGGCTACTATCCGCAGTTCTGGCGGCTGCTGCTTCGCTATCCGGAACTGGCCGCGTGGGAAATGCTGTGGACCGACAGTCTGCGCGAGACTTACGCCGCGATTTATGAAACCGTGAAGACGGCCAAGCCTTCGATTCCGGTGGGCTGGCATATCTGGCACAACAATTCATTCAATCCTATTTATCGTGCCGAGCAGGATCTGCACGAGCTTTCGGCGCATTCCGATTTCATCAAAGTCGTCATGTATAACAACTGCGGCGGCGAACGGATGGCGTTGTATGCCGACAACATCGGCTCGACGATTTATGGCGATCTGTCGAAGCCGGCGATCATCGACATGAACTACGGGCTCATGAATCTCAGGGAAAAGAGCTACGCCGAAATTCCGCTCACGGGGCTTTCGCCGGATTACGTTTCGCGCGAGACCAAGCGCGCACTCGCGGGAGTGGGAGGCACGAAGACATTGATCTGGCCGGGCATCGACATCGACATCCCGACCGAAAAGGGCAACAGCAAGTGCACGCCGCAGAGTGTCAAGGCCGCGGTTACGGCGGCATTTCAGGCGGGAGCGCCGGGAGTTTTGTTGTCGCGCAAATATTCCGAGATGCGCCTGGCGAATCTAAGCGGAGCGGGCGACGCGATCCGCGAACTGAAATTGTCGGTCTGACGCGATGAGCGCGGTGTGAAATCGAGTCCTGGTTCGCGTCCATGCTGTACAATGTGAAAACGACGCACCCCTAGCTCAATTGGATAGAGCATCACGCTTCGAACGTGAGGGTTGGGGGTTCAAGTCCCTCGGGGTGCGCCATATTTTCTCTCGAAGTGCCTCGGTTTCCCTTCGTTTTGTTCCCTGCTTTTTCATCGATTCGCACTTTCACGGGCGGTGGTGTGCAGAAGAACGTTTTGCACTACGCGGGGACATGGGATGAATCAACGCACTGAGGACGACTCACATCGCGGTACTGCTGTGATAGCAATTGCGGCTTGCGAGCGATAATCGGGCGCGCGTGAGGGTATCTACCGTATCTGGGGTATGGATTCGGCGAAAAGGGCTTGCGAGTATCGTGCTGCGGGCTACCAAGTTCGCAAAGTTGGAGGAGGAGGGGCGGCGTGGTACGCTTCGAAAGAGGCGGTAGGGCTGGGACGCGACGCTTCTCCTTCTTCTGACGTTTTTCCATCCTGATCGATTCCCTCGATTTTAAACTGACGGCTCGAGTGCTCTGTCGCATGTACACCGTATAATTGCGCGGTGCGTCGGCGACCTCGGGACAAACGTGGTCACAATTCCAGCGACACGCTACATGCGTCAGCCTCGGAGCGTCGCGTCGGGCTGGCGCGCGCGCTGTCAAAATTAGGTGTGTGTTCGCGCTCTCAGGCGGCTGAGTGGATTGCAGCCGGACGTGTGAAATTGTCGGGCGCGGTGACTCGAAATCCAGAAGCTCCGGTGCGGCTCGGAACCGATCGCATCGAGGTGGACGGTCAAGCCGTTGGCACCAGAGAGAAAATCTATCTTGTTCTCAACAAAGAGCGTGGCGTCGTGACGACGGCTTCGGACGAACAGGGACGCGCGACGGTCTACGATTCCCTTCCCGCGTCTTTGCGCGGGCCCACTTCTGAATGGATCGCTCCCGTCGGGCGCCTCGACAAGGCAAGCGAAGGGCTTTTGTTGATGACAAACGATTCGGAGTGGGCCGCGCGCATTACCGCGCCCGAATCACATCTCGACAAGACCTATCATGTTCAGATCGCTGCGGTTGCAAACGATCCACTGCTGGAGGCCCTACAACGCGGCGTCGAAAATCGCGGAGAGGTCTTGCATGCCACACTGGTGTCGTTGCTGCGAACCGGTGAGAAGAATTCGTGGATTGAGATCGTGCTCAACGAAGGCAAGAATCGGCAGATTCGCCGGATGTTCGAGTCTCTCGGGATCGACGTGCTGCGTTTGGTTCGCGTGTCGATCGGGCCGCTCGCGCTCGGGGATCTTCCACGCGGCGGGACTCGGTTGCTGACTGTACAAGAAAAGACTTCGCTGGATCGCGCATTGCCGAAACAGGCCAAACCAGTTCACACTCGGTGAGAACCTTTTTGTCTGCCGAAACTTGCAAACAGGAGCGCGAACCTCTACCGTACCGCCATGTCTGATCTCTCGCCCGAAATTCTCGTCCTCGGCTTCATTTCCTACATTGTCTTTCTCTTTTCTACAACGTGCCATGAAGCCTCGCATGCGCTGGTCGCGAAGTGGGGCGGCGATTCGACGGCGGCTCTCAACGGCCAGGCAACGCTGAATCCGATTCCACACATCCGGCGCGAGCCTTGGGGCATGGTGGTGATTCCGATTTTGGCGTTTCTGTTCATGCACACGATGATTGGTTGGGCCAGTGCCCCGTTCGACCCGGCCTGGGAGCGAAGGTATCCGAAGCGCGCGGCCGTGATGGCGCTGGCGGGACCGGCTGCAAATTTCATCCTGATGCTGATCGGAGCGGCCGGACTTCGCATCGGCAGTTCCTTGGGTTGGTTGCACTGGCAGCCGGGGGAGCCACCGAACTTTGTGATCGTCACGTTGTACGTTTTGTTTTCGCTCAATCTGCTGCTGGGCGTGTTCAACTTGCTGCCCCTGGCTCCGCTCGATGGCAGCGCCGGGATCATGCTCTTCATGAGCGAATCGACCGCGCAACGGTATCTCGACTGGTTGCGCGAAAGCAGTTATGCGCGGCTCGGGCTCCTGGTGGGACTCCTTGCGTTCCGGTATCTGTACGGACCGATTGAGGCGATCGCCACCAACCTCTTGCTGCGCGGGCATTTTTAAATTTTTTACTTCCGACCGCGACTCCTGGTTCAGTTCCGCACAGTGGAACGCGGCGTGTTTCGAACACAAACACTCGCCAACAAACCGAACTCCCCTAACTCCAACGTTCTTCGCCACCTGGGAAAAATGAGGCACTGGCCACCGGCCTGCATCATCTCGCGCCCGGAGGTCTTTTGTGAGATGAGCCTGTCTGCCCGTTTCCCGATTTCCAGCTTGTATCGCGTCGAGGTGTCCGGCTGGGACAAATCGCAAACGTTTTTCGTCGAAAAGTCGGAACTCGAATGGAAGGAGGACTCCGGCAAGCACGTAACGCTGAGCAGCGCCGTACCCGACGGCTCGGTGGTTTTTCTGCGCTTAATCCAGACGCTGAGCGCCGATCGCGCGCAATCGGTGCCTTACGAGACCGAGTTTTTGTCCGTGACGCCCGATGGACAGAACCAGTTCCGGCTGCACCCGGTGAATCCGCGAACCGTCGAGCGCGGCAGTGTGAACTGACGTGAGCTTCGAGAAATCTTTAGCTGACGAACGGTTGTAAACTGGGCGGCAAAGGAAGAACACCGAATTGGAACAGTGGTCCGATTCGGTTTTGCACTTCTGCCGGAAGATGGGTCGGGGTCTCATCCCACTCGGCGCAACCGAATTCAACGGCCATTAAAAAGCTCGTATCGCATTGAGCGGACATGCCTTGCCGTGCCCATCCGCGCATCGTTTCTCATTGGAACGCCGCAACTCAAAGAGAGTGTTGTTGGCATCCGGTATGCCAGAGTTCGGTGCGTGACTCAGGTTTTAACCAACACGATAGAGACTTCCAAAGCGAAAAACCTGGTTACGCCGTGCATCCTCGACGAAGATCCGGACCAACGCGACGCTCTAGGGGCCATCATTGAAGACCTCGGCTACGGGTCGATCAAAACGTCGGATCACGACGAAGCATTGAAATGCATTCGCGATGGCCGCAGCCGGCTCTTGCTGGCGGAAGTAAGCGATACGGGCCTCTGCGGCTACGACTTTCTCGACCGTGTCTTGCGCGCGGATCCGGGCGTTCATGTCATCGTAACCGCGCACCACTACACCCTGGAGTCCGCACTCGAGGCCATTCGAAGAGGCGCCAGCGATTTTTTGCCGAAACCGGTCGATCGAACACGTCTGAAACGTGCGCTCGACGATGTCTCGGCGCTCTACGACCAGCGCCGGCGCGTACGCGCCCTCGAAGAGCAACTATTAAAGGATCTTGAGTTTCACGGCATCATCGGGAAGAGCCCGGCGATGCTCGAGGTGTTCGACTTCGCGCGCAAGGTCGCTCGCCACTACAGCAACGTTCTGGTGGTGGGCCAGACCGGCACGGGAAAGGAACTCGTCGCCCGTGCCATCCACCAGCTCAGCCCGGTCAGCACTCAACGCCTGGCGGTGTGCAATTGTTCGGCGCTTGTCGATACCCTGCTGGAGAGCCAACTTTTCGGGCACGTTCGCGGCTCGTTTACCGGCGCGACCGATACCCGCCCCGGTCTGTTCGAATATGCCAACGGCGGTACTGTATTCCTCGACGAAGTCGGCGAAACTTCGCTGGCGATGCAGGCCAAGCTCCTGCGCGTGATTCAGAACCGCGAGATCCAGCGCGTCGGGTCTCCCGAGGTGAAACAGATCAACGTGCGCTTGATCGCGGCTACCAATCGCGATCTCCGCGCCGAAGTACTGGCGGGACGCTTCCGCGAGGATCTGTTCTACCGGCTCAGCTCGATCCAGATTCGAATTCCGCCGCTCAGCGAGCGCCTCGAAGACATTCCGCTGCTGGTTCAGTTTTTTCTAAAGAAATACAACGAGGCTTACGGCAAGAAGATTCCCGGCTTGGCCCGCCGGGCTCAGGCTGTGCTTCTGCAGCACCCTTGGCCGGGGAACGTACGCGAACTCGAAAACGTGATCTCCAGCGCGTGCATTACCGCCAGCGGGGACTTCATTGACCTCGGCGACCTCCCCGATCACATGCAGCAGCAATCGCAACGCGCCACACCGGGCGACGAGTGGCGTCCCCTCTCGCTCGAAGAGGTTCGCAAGATTCACATTCAGCGCGTGTTAGACATGTGCCAGGGCAATCGTTTGCGCGCCGCGCACATTCTCGGCATCGGCCGCACCAGTCTTTACCGTTATTTAAAACGCGATGGCGTCGACGCCCGAAAAGACGACCGGAAAGAAAAACCGGTCGCGGTCGCAAGCCGATAAAACTCTGTTCCGCACTGGAACGTTTTCCAATGCCGGGTTCAAAACGGCTTTGTATCTCAGACCCGCCAGGCGAAAACAAAGCACTTACACACTCCAAACTTTGGCAAGCGCCCTGCATTTAGAAAATGCACTGAGAACGAGGCAGTTGGCAGCGTAACGGCAGCGTAAGAAATTGTTTAGCAACGCGGGGTGGGGTTTCGACGGAACGCGAGCCGCGACGAAATGAGAGACAGAAATTCAGCTTCGAAAGGATTGGTATTGCGGTGAGCACGGCGCTTGATATCGCTTCGCTCTCGGCAATCTAAAAAGCTCCCACCAGTAGTACTTACTTCAGCGAACCCACTACCCACTTGCCAACACCCTCGAGCGCCGTGTGACGTCCCCGCAGTTGTTGCGCGGCGCTCTTTCCTCCCACAAAAGCCGAAACTCAAATTCGAAATCGAAATTGGAAAATCGAAACTCGGGCTGATCGGTCGGGTCACGTACAAGAGTGGCAGGTCCTTTTTGAAAGGCCCCCCTAGGTGCAATGAGTTTCGAGTTTCGAGTTTCGAGTTTCGAGTTTCGAGTTTCGAGTTTCGAGTTTCGAGTTTCGAGTTTCGAGTTTCGGCGCCGCCAACTCAACCCCGCATCTTCCGATACGTCTTCAAACATTCCCGCGCCGTATCCAGCTCCGACATCCTTGACCCTTCCTGCTCGATCAAGTAATACTCCACGCCGCCGCCGTGCTCCGCCGCTGCGAAAATCGCCTTCCAGTCCGCGACGCCCTCGCCAAACAACACCGTGTACCCCTTGCCCGCATCCGGTGACCAATCCTTCAAGTGCAGCGACCGAATCCGCCCCGGATTCGCCTTGATCCACGCCACAGGATCACCGCCCGCCTCCAGACACGTCCCCACATCGAGCTGCAACATCACGGTCGGTTTCGTACTCTTGGCCAGCACTTCGATCGGCCGCACGCCATCGATCGCCACAAACTCAGCTTTGTGATTGTGATACCCCGAATGCATCTTCGCAGCAGAAAGCCCTTCGTTCGCCTCGTTCAATACATCCGCGAACTTGCGCCACCCATCGATGCCCTGCCCTTCGACATTCGTCGAAGCCACCACCACGTATTTACATCCCAGAATTCCACAGCGGTCGCGCGTCTTCCCGATGTTCTCCTTGGTTACGTAAGATGACGCGTTGTGCGTCGAGTAGCATTTCACACCAAGATCGTCGATCAGCTTCCGCACATCTTTCGTCTGCTGCTCGCTCCACTCCCAATACGGCGCATAAAATTCGACGCACTGATAACCCATCCCCGCGACGGATTTCACGGTGCCGTCGAGATCCGTCTTCAATCCCTCGCGGACCGAATACAACTCGAGCCCGACGGGAATCGACGACGACGGCTCCGCACCGAGCGGCGTCGCGCCCACTCCGCCCATTGCGAACGGCGCGACCGCCGACATCGCCAAAAACGATCGCCGCGAAATTTTTTCATCAAAATGCGGACGAGCTCCGCCCACAGCATTGAAAATGTGTTTTGTCATGGCTGCATGCTACGCCGAATCGGCGTCGAATTCATTCGCATTCCTTGGATCCGTTCAAAAAGTTCCCGCGGAAGGCACAAAATCACTCTCCGCATCTTGTACACAAACTCCACACGAGGTCTACGCAACTCCCCGTATGGCCACGTACCGCGACCTCTGTTCTCATGCCCCCGGAGGATCCCGAATGCATAAAACCCAAAGGCATCTCGCCTCGATTTTGCTTACCGCAGCTCTGACTGCCCCGTTCGGCGCCGCTCTTGTCGTCGCCCAGCCGGCGTCGGCCGCTGCTCAAGAAGACCGTGATCATCGCAAGTGGGACGATCACGAGCAAGCCGCGTGGGGCCGTTTCCTTGCCGAAAAACATCGCAAGGACCACGACTACGCCAAGGCCAAGAAGAAAGAGCAAGACGAATACTGGGCCTGGCGCCACGACCATCCCGATTGATATCGGTAGCAGTCGCAACGCAAGCATCGGCAAACATTTCGTCAAAAACCGAAACGGCTGGCCGGAAATCCGGTCAGCCGTTTTTCTATTCCCAATTGAAATTAATCCTTCAAGAACGCCGCCGTCTCCCGCAAGAACAGCCCCAGCGCATCATGGTGAACCCAATGCCCCGCCCCCGGCACTTTTACCAGCCGCCTGTTCCGCACCGCCTGAAACCGCGGATCATCCTCCGGCACCGGCAGAAAACTTTCTAATCCCCAGAAAAATAATGTGGGGCACGAAATTTGTCCCAGAATTTCCACGGAGTCCGCGATGTTGTGCCCGTAAGGCGCAAACACGCGGGCGAAATTATCGAACTTCCACAGCAGCGACCCGTCCGACTCCCAGTTCGTTCCGTGCAGCGTCAAATGCCGCGCCACGTCATCGCTCAGCCGAGGATTGACCTCCTGCATGCGCTTCATCGCCGCGGCCAGGCTCGGGTATGATTTCGGACGCCGCTTTTCCATGTCGCGAATGTTTTCAATCCACGCGCGCACACGTTCCGACGCCGGCCCGTGCATCGGATGCTCGCGCGGAAATCCCAGGCCCTCGATCGAAACCAGCTTCTGCACGCGCTGCGGATAAACTCCGGTGTAATGCAGCGCAATCCCGCCGCCCAGCGAATGCCCCACCAGCCGGATCGGAAAATCGTTGATCACATCGAGCAACGCCGATAGATCGAGCACGTGCTCCGCAACCGCATACTCCGCGCCGGGCGCCCAGGCGCTGTTCCCGTGCCCGCGCAAATCCAGCGCAAACACGTGATAGTCGCGGCACAATTCCTGCGCGACCCAATCCCAATTCCGCGCGTGATCCAGCGCGCCGTGCACCAGCACGACCGACGGCTTTCCGTCCTGGCCGTAATCCCAGAACTGCAGTTTTAAGCGGTCGGAATAAAAAAAATGCGAGATCGGTTCCACAGTCGGAATTTTCCTTTCGCGCAACCACGGCGCGCGCAACGACACCACAAACAAAAATATACACGCTGCTGTACGCGCAACGCGCAACAAACGCCAAGGCAGGCACGGAAGCAACACGTCCAGCGAGTTCAAATCCCAAAACAAAAGGGCGGAACACAGCGAACTGTGTCCCGCCCCTGATTTGCAAACCAACGATGGAAAACTAGTCGGCTTCGATCTGAAACACTTCGCCCGGCAACCGAACCATCTGCGACCTCGCCGCGACCGGCTCGACACCGCTGACCGTGGCGTAGTGCCTCGAGTCTCGACGCGAATCACGGCTCGAACCATGGTTGGACTTGTGACGTCCGCCGAAGCTGCCGCCAGCAACCGTAGGCCGCTCGCGATACTCGGGCAACCGCCCAGTCTGTTCCGCCGCCGGCACCGACACGCCGTCTTCCGCACGCAGGCGCTCCATCTTGATGCCCAGCGTTCGTTCCATTTGAAAAAGTTCCGACCGTTGCTCGCGGGTGAACAACGTCGAGGCCACGCCGTGCTTACCCGCGCGCCCCGTCCGGCCGACGCGGTGAATAAAATTCTCCGCAATCTCCGGCAAGTCGAAGTTGATCACATGCGCGACGTCTTGCACGTGAATCCCGCGCGACGCCACATCCGTCGCCACGAGCACGCGATAACGCCCCTGCTGGAATCCGGCCAACGCTGAATTGCGTTGCGATTGCGATCGGTCCCCGTGAATCATCGCCGCCGAAAATCCATCGCGGTTCAGATTCTTGCAGATGCGATCGGTCGCCCGCTTTGTGCGAGCGAACACCAGGCAGCGCCCGGTCTCTTTCGCCAGCAAGCGGTTCAGCGTCTGCTGTTTACGATCGGAGGAAACTTCAAACGCCTGCATCCGCACGTTCTCGGATGGCTTCAGCGTCGACCCGAAGGCGAGTCGCACCGGGTTGCGCATGTAGTCCTTCACCAGATGCGCGACCGACGCTTCCATCGTCGCCGAAAAACACATCGTCTGGCGTATGACCGGCAGCGCCGCGGCGATTCGTTTCAATGCCGGCAAAAATCCCATGTCGAGCATCCGGTCCGCTTCGTCCAGCACCAGGATGCGTAGATCCCGGAGGTTGAACATCTTCCGGTCGAGGAAATCCTCGAGCCGGCCGGGAGTTGCAACGACGAGCCGCGCACCACGACGGATGGCGTTGAGCTGTCCCTGTTCGCCCATCCCTCCTACGACGCACGCCGCCTGCGGCAACTGCCTGCCGCGCAGCAAATTGTATTGTTCGACCACTTGCATCGCGAGTTCGCGAGTCGGTACGAGGACGAGCGCCGCAATCCCGGGAGTGCTTCCCTGGAGCAATCGCTCCATCACGGGAATGAGAAACGCGAGCGTTTTGCCCGTTCCGGTCTGCGCCGTGGCGAGAACATCTTTGCCCTCAAGCGCCTGCGGAATCGTGGCAGCCTGCACCGGAGTCGGCGTGGTAAAACGAGCTGACGCGAGCCGCTCCTTCATGTAGGCGGAAATAGTTGATTCTGAAAAACTTAACATTCGATATGACTTTCTTGCTGGCGGAACAGTAGCGGCGCACACACTTAGAACGGAATGCGACTCGGCAAATTCATCGCCAGTCTGATTGATTACACCTAAGACGAACGGAGGAAACTGGAGGCGGGTATTCTTGGTACTGCGAGTCAAACCCTAGAGCAGCCGCACTGCACAACCGCGGTATTAAGCGCAAGTAGAGTATAACACAGATAGCGGTTCCCTGCCTTATATCTCTCTCGTGCGTACTAAGTTGCACCTCTGCTTAAAGGGAGTAAGCTCGCTCCATGCTGTCGTATCACTACAAGCCCGGTCCTCCGCTCGACCGCTTCGTCGAGGTGATCTGGGTGATGCAAGCCCCCGCCGCGCCCCACTCCAAAGAGCGCCTGCTTCCCGATGGTTCCGTCGAACTTGTTTTCGACCTTGGCTCCTCCGGCCGCTTCCCAATCTTCACGAATGACGCGTTGACCCGCCGCGAACTTTTTCGCGACAGCGTCGTCTGCGGACCGCACTCGCAGCCTTTTGGCATCGACACGTCGACCGGCACAAATGTCGCAGGCGTCCATTTCAAACCCGGCGGCGCGTACCCTTTTCTCAAACTTCCCTTCGGCGAACTTCATAATCAGCACGTCGGCCTCGACACTTTCTGGGGTCGCGCCATCGCAACGCGCGTTCGCGAGCAACTCCTCGAAGTTCCGACGCCACGCGCCAAGGCGCAAATTCTCGAACGCCAACTGCTCGTGATCGCGACGGGCCAACCCGAACGCCACCCAGCCGTCGCGTTGGCGCTCAACCGATTTCACGCAACGCCCGAAGCACAAAAGGTTTCCGCTGTCACCGACGAGATCGGCATCAGCAAGCGTCACTTCATCGACATTTTCCGCAACGAGGTCGGTCTGACGCCGAAACTCTTCTGCCGCGTCCGTCGCTTTCAACAAGCGCTGCGCCAAATTACTTCCGGCACACGAATTGACTGGCCAAACGTCGCTCTCGAATCCGGCTATTTCGATCAGGCCCACTTCATCCACGATTTCCGCGCCTTCTCCAACATCAACCCATCCGCGTATCTCTCCGACTATCAAGGCCACGTCAACCACGTCCCCGTAAATCACGCCGCGCCAAACCGCTGACTCGAAATTCTTCGCTCAATCGATGTCCGGCAAGAGCTTTATGGAGTGCGGCACTCCCGTGCCGCTTTTGACCCGATAACGCGACCCTAAACACAGCCACGTCTTCCTACCCCCGGTAAATTTCTTACAATACGCCTCAAACCCGTTGAGTCACGATATCCTCGCATCACAAACAAATCGCCAAGGAGAAATCGAATGGCTAAAAGCAAATCCCACCTGCCTCCCGGCTTTCACACCGTAACTCCCTACATCGTCGTGCCCGGCATCGCCCGCCTGCTCGATTTTCTGGAACAAGCCTTCGGCGCGCAGCGCCGCGAAGTCATGAAGCGCGAAGACGGCTCTGTCGCGCATGCCTCCATCACGATCGGCGATTCGATCCTCGAAATGGGCGAATCCGTAGACAAGAAATCCATGCCCATGACATTTCACGCCTACTTCCCCAACGTCGACGAAATCTACAAACGCGCCCTCGCCGCCGGAGCCAAATCTCTCAGCGAGCCCACCGACCAGTTCTACGGCGAGCGAAGCGCTGGCGTCGTAGATGATTGGGGCAACTATTGGTACATCGCAACCTACACCGAGGATCTGACTCCCGAGGAACTCTCCGCCCGCGCAGCCGCCCAAGGCGAGTCCTCGCACTGACCAAGTAAGCCTGTCATTTCGACCGAAGCAGGCCGATGCCTTTTCTTCGCGTTCGCTTCCCGCGAACCCGTCGGCCTGCGTGGCGGAGTACTCTTCGCCATCGCGGGGGTTACGCGCGATGTTCCTCGCGATGAAATCCCCATTCGACCTCAACAACGTGCACTCCTTTTCGCCTGCTCGCGCCAACACAAAATCTTCAACACAACTCTCATCCCCGCGCTTCCATTCCCTTCACACCTCTGTGTTAAACTGAACTCGCATTCGCGCTCACGCTTTTCGCGACTGCCCGCTCATGGAGCTTCGGGCTCTGTGCAACGAGGTCCCGCGAACCCCGCCAGGCCCGGAAGGGAGCAACGGTATCGGGATCGCCTCGGGTGCCGCAGATCACCCGAGGTTCCTTGAACGGGCAGCCCACGAAAATCGGCGACCGCGAATATCTCAATCCGAATTCCTCGGACCTCATCAAATACGAATGGCCTATCAAGTCATAGCCCGCAAGTGGCGCCCTCAAACATTTCGTGATCTCACCGGCCAGACCCACGTCACTGAAACTTTAGCGAACGCCATCCGCAATGATCGCGTCGCGCATGCTTACATCTTTTCCGGCGCTCGCGGCGTCGGCAAAACTACCGCGGCGCGCATCCTCGCCAAAGCGCTGAATTGTGTTCACGGTCCGACAGCCGATCCCTGCGGGGAGTGCGACTCCTGCAAAGAGATCGCCGCCGGCTCATCGCTCGACGTCATCGAAATCGACGCCGCCTCCAATCGCGGTATCGACCAGATTCGCGAACTGCGCGAGATGGTTCGCTATGCTCCCGCAGGCTCGCGCAACAAAGTCGTCATCCTCGACGAAGCGCACATGCTCACCGGCGAAGCGTCCAACGCTTTGCTGAAGACGCTCGAAGAACCGCCCGATCGCGTCATTTTCGTCATGGCGACGACTGAGCCAGAAAATCTCGTCGACACCATTCGCTCACGCTCGCAGCATTTCCATTTCCGCGCTCTTACGTTCGCCGAAATCACCGCGCGTCTTGAAGAAATCGCTGCCAAAGAAAATCTCAAAATCGAGCCCGGCGCTCTCGCCGTCATCGCACGGATGGCCGAAGGCAGTATGCGCGATGCTCTCTCTTTGCTCGAACAGGCGCGCGCCTATTGCGGCGACACGATTCCCGCAAAAGAGGTCCGCGAACTTCTCGGCGTCGTCCCCGAAGACGCGCTCGAAGAACTTGTCGAATGCGATTGCCGAGGGATCAGCTGACCGCGCCCTTGCCCTCGTTCACAGCTTTCAAAAAGAAGGCCGCAACCTCCAGCACTTCTGCCGCGAAGCGATTCGGCACTTCCGCAACCTGCTCGTGGCTCGCGTCTGCGGCGCTGATTCCGATTTGATCGCCGCGACTCCCGATCAACGCCCGCGCACTCGAACGCGCGGCCGCCCTCTTCACTGAGGAAGACCTCACACGCTTTTTCCAGATTCTGTTGCAGACCGACGAAGACCTGCGCCGCAAGCTCGACCCGCGCGTACATCTCGAAATGGGTTTGCTGCGCCTGATCAACGCTGCGCGTCTCGCTCCGTTGGAAGAATTGATGGCCGAAGTCCGTAGTGGCGCTCCCTCACCAACAGGCAGCAGCCAACCACGTAGCGCAGCGCCGTCTGCCGTTTCTTCCGCAACCCCGAAACGCGAACTGCCTTCGTCGCTCGCATCTCCTACCCCCTTCACGCCGCCACCGCGCGCGTCCGCCGCCGCAGCAGCCGCGTCGTCGTCACCGCAACCAGTTCCCTTTCGTCCAGCCGAGCGCGCTCCGCAATCTTCCGCGTCAGTCTTCGCGGTGCCAGTGCCAGCGCCAGTCGTGACTCGGCCTGTCGCCGCAGCGCCCACCGAAGATGTAGATGAAGTTTCCGATTCCTCAGACAGCGAGCCAAAAACGACTCCGGCATCCGGCCTCTCCGAAGAACAAGTCGCCGAAATTAAATCCGCGATCCAGTCACAACAAAAATTTCTCGGCGAACTTCTCGAGCACGGCTATCGCTGGGAACTCGAAGGCGCTGAACTCCGAATTTATTTTCCAACCTCCGCTCGCACGTACGCAGAAATGATCGAAGGTCGCGACTCGCTGGAAAAAATCCGTGGCATCTCGAGCAAGGTGCTCGGTCGTCCCGTGCGCGTCTGTGCTAAACTGGAGTCGGTTGCAGCGACTGCAGTTTCCGCTTCTCGCGGACCGGCGTCGCAGGATTTGCGCGATCAGTTCGAGCGCGATCCCGTCGTGAAGTCCATGATGCAGCGCTTCGGTGGTAAGATCACCGAAGTCAAACGCAACCACGAGGAATCCTGATGGAAGTCAACGCTCTCCAACAGATGCTCTCCCGGTTGAAGCAAGTCCAGGAAGATCTTCAACGTCAGGTCAACGCCGTTGCTGTGGAAGCTTCCGCAGGCGGCGGCATGGTCGTGGTCCGCATGAACGGCCAGAAGCAGTTGCTGGACGTCCGCATCGAACCCGATGTCTTTGGCAGCAAAGATCAGGAAATGCTTCAGGATTTGATCCGCGCCGCCGTTAACGAAGCCTCGCGCCGCGTAGACGAAGAACTCTCCAACCAAATGAAAAATCTCTCCGGCACCATCCCCGGCATCCCCGGCCTGAAAATCCCCGGCCTCTTTTAGTTTTCGTCAGCATCTAGAAAATTCGTTTCTGCACTCTGTGCGACTCAGCGGTCTTTGCGTCTCTGTGTTAGGTTTTTCTTTCTTTCATCGAATTTGCGCCAAGTCGGCGCGTATGCTATTCATCACTCATGCCTGATTTCGCAGCCCCGGTCGAACGACTCATCGACGCCCTCAAACATCTTCCCGGTATCGGACAAAAAACCGCGCAACGCCTCGCGTTTCATCTCCTGCGCGCCTCGCCGGAAGAAGCCATGGCGCTCTCCGACGCCATCCGCGACGCCAAAGAAAAAATCCGCGAATGCTCCACCTGCGGCAATATCACCGACACGAATCCCTGCCTCTACTGCATCGGTCCGACACGAAATCATAAAACGATCTGCGTCGTCGAAGAGGCCCACAACATTCTCGCGATCGAAAAAACGCGGACCTACAGCGGCATGTACCACGTCCTCGGCGGCTCGCTCTCTCCGCTCCAAGGACGCGGCCCTGATCAGTTGCGCATCAAGCCGCTCGTCGAGCGCCTGAAAGAAGGCAGCGTCGAAGAAATCATCATGGCGACCAATCCCACCGCCGAAGGCGAAGCCACCGCTGTCTACCTTTCTAAATTGCTGAAGCCGCTCGGTGTGCGCGTCTCACGCATCGGCGTGGGCATTCCCGTCGGCGCCGACCTCGAATACGCCGACGAAGTCACCATGATGAAAGCCATGGAAGGCCGCCGCGAACTCTGATTCATTCTGAGTGCGCACCGTTGCGGCGAATGTCGCTTTCGATCGAATTCCGCTCCAAAAGCAACGCTGTGATATCGCTCGCTACTCCATTGCGACGCGCGGCGCAACCAAAACTTCGCGAACGCAAATTGAATTTTTCAGCTTGCTCCGACGCAAAAAATTTCGTCCTTTTCCACACGCCTGCCGCCTAGAATTTTCGCGCGTTTCGGTATACAGTGTACTTCCGCAGGCAGCGTCCCCACGCGGAGTTCCGGCTATGCCAGGTCTGGCGAGCTACATGGAGCGGTACGATCATGAGCACACCTCCGCCTGGAATAAGTTTCTGCATGGCGTCGGCATTCCGTTGATTTTCGCTGGCATCGTCCTTTTGGTTCTGATGAAGTGGATTCTGGGCGCTTCTCTGTTTTTCGGCGGCTGGATTTTTCTGTTCCTGGGTCATCGCATCGAAGGTAACCATCCCGCCTTCTTTCAGGGACCGATCTATCTGCTCGTTGGACCCATCTGGGTCGCAAAAGAGTTCTGGAACTTCTTGAGCGGCACGCACGAGCCCCCCGCGCCGAACGCTCCGGAATCGAAACGGAATTGATCGGAGCTCGAGCAACACAAAATTCAACTCGGCGGGTCCCCATATGGAAGACCTTGGAAGAAATGTTGCCGGTGAAGCGACGGAAATGGCGCCAGAGACTGCAGTGAACCCGACTTCCGAACTCAGAAAACGACGCAGCACGCGTATCGTGCAAGCCGTTCCTCTCCAGGTGACCGGTGTCGATGCTCTCGGCCGCCCATTCATGGAGCGCACCTCTTCCTTAATATTGAATTGCCACGGCTGCCGCTATCAGTCCAAGCATTACGTCCTGAAAAATATGTGGGTCAAGTTGGAAGTCCCGAACCCTCAGGAAGGCGAACCGCCGCGTACCGTACGCGGCCGCGTCGCATGGATTCAACGTCCACGCACCGTGCGCCAGCTTTTCCAGGTCGCACTCGAACTCGAAGCGCCCGGCAATGTTTGGGGTATTGCGTTTCCTCCCGAGGATTGGTTCGCGCAATCGGAAGGCGCCGCCGCGCAAACGGCCGCTGCTCCGATCGGGAGCACGACGCATCTTGAGTTACCGCTGCCGCCGCTCGCACCCCCTCCGATGCCGCCTGCGGAGTCTTCCGAAACCGAATTCCACGTTTCGTTGACCGATAACGATGCGACGCCGGCAACCGCTGCGGCACCGGCGCCTGCAAGCGCCGACAATGTTCGCGTCTTCCCTTCTCCTGCAAGCACGACGGACGCATCGCTTCAGCTCGCGCGCCACGTCACGCGACTTCTCGCCGAAGCGCGCCAGCAGATTCAAGCCGCAGCGCGCGAAGCTGCTTCACAGGCCGTCGCCGCCGAGCGCACTGCCAGCGCCGAGCAATGGGACAAAAAAGTCGCCGAGACGCGCGACGCACTGCAACACGAAGTCACATCCGCCGTGGAAAAAATTCAGGAAGAATCGCAGACGCGGAGCCGCGAAGCGCACGAAGCCGCCGCCAGCGCGCTGCAAGAAGAGTTGCCCAAGCGCCTCGCTCCCCAATTGGAAGAAGTGACGCGCACTCTCACGTCGCATTTGTCCGACGAAGGCCGCGTACAGCGTGCTGCACACGCCGAACAACTGACGAGCGCCGCTGAAACGCTAAGCGAAGTCTGCCAGCAGGCCGAAGAAACGACCGCGCGTCTGCTCTCCGCGTCGGAGCAAGCCGACCAGCACATCTCGGCGCAATCCGACGCGCTGCAAAAGTTGATTGCCGAAGCTGCCGCACAGCGCGAACAAATCCTGAACGCAAATCGCGACACTCTCACAAACGCGGCGACCGAAACACAACAAAAAACGGAATCCGCGCTCGCCGCCGCACTCGAAAAGTGGCGCTTCGATCTCGGCAGCGAAGTCGAGGCCGCGCAACATCGCTGGCAGTCCGCAGTGGATGCCGGGCTCGCGTCGGCACAGGAAGTAGCCTCCGCCACGGTGACCGAACGCGCCAACGCTTTGCTCTCCGCCTTCCATCAGGAATCCGACTATCACATCGCGAATCTGCGCACTCTCGCGACCGAACATTCCGAAAAAGCCAATCGCCAGGCGCAAACAGAGCGCGAACTGCTGCAAAGCCAGACTGAACGCGCCGAAGCCGCTGCGAACCGCGCCACGGAAACCGCCGATCGCCTCGAGCAACTCGCCGCGCGTCTCGAAACCGTCCAGCAGCACGCGCTGACCAATTTTCAGTCGCAGGCCGACGATGTTCTCAGCTTGCACCGCAACGAATTGCACCGCCATTCGGAATCCGTTCTCGAAGAAATCAACGGTCGCATCCGCACCGCGTTCGATGAGTCGAGCCGTCAGGCGATCGCGCGCTTCACAGAACAGATCGAGCACATGGTTCAGCCACAGGTGCAGCAGGCCGACGAAGCGATGCAGCGCCTGGCGGGCGGCCGTTCCCTTCTCGATGCGGCGCTCGCCCTCCATCAAGACAGAATCCGTTCCAGCACCGACGAAGCCTTTGCCGAAGCCTTGCAGCAATTCCGCGCGAATCTTGGCGGAATCGAAGAAATTCTGCGCGTCACGACCGATAGCGTCACTTCTCGCGGCATGTCGGACTTCGAGATGCGCCTCGAAGATCTCAAAGCGAAGACCGTCGAAGATCTGAACAAATCAGCCGAGTGGTACGAAAAGCGCGCGCAAACGCAGACACAGGCCGCCGCTGACAAAGCCGGTGAGCAAGCCGCAAAGCAGTTGCGCGAGCAAGCCGGCAACATCGCGAATGAATTCGCGGGCGAGATCGATCAATCGAGTCGCAACTTTGTCGCCTACGCGCAGACCCAGATGGCCGACGTCGTATCGGAAGCGTTTGAACGCGCGCGTTCGCTCTTCTCGGAAGCCGCGGAAACAACGACTGCGGCGTTCATCGATGAGATTCAGCAGCACGCGCGTCGCGATCTCGACGGCTTCGAAGCCGAGCTCAAGCGTTCCACATCCGAAACGCGCTCGCTGATCGACACCGCGCATTCCGAACTCGCGCAGCGCGTCACCGTAGAGCAGGAGAACTTCCTCCGCCGCTTTCAGGATTCGTTGCACGGCTCGATCGAAGCCGGCGTCGCCGAAGCCAATGAGCGCGTTCAAGCCGGTTTCCGCCCCGTGATCGAATCGTGGAAGGCGATGACCGCCGCGCAACAGGATGAGCTGCAAACCTCATATACGCGCATCGGTGATCAGGCCGCCGCGCAGTTCCGCGATCGGCTCGACAACGTTTCCAATCAGTGGATGCTCGCAACCGTCAGCTCATTCGATCATCAGTCGCGCGATTCCGTCGCCCGGGTAACCGCCGGCGCCGAAGAAAAATTGCGCGAAACCTTCACCAAGGTTTTCGCCGATATGGGCGACGCGCTGCGCGACCGCATGCGCGAAATTGCCTCGAACTTGGGCATCGCGGCGACTCTGCCTCCTACGCCGGCATCACAAGCGCCGGCCCCATCGATCGATTCCGGTGAAACCAAGACCGAATCCGGGCAGTAGTCGGCTTAACTCGCATCATCTCTATTGCAATGCGCCCTCGATCGCGTTGAGATAAACCGATGTTGATCAAAGCTGCGCTCAACGGCGGTCGCTCCCGTTCCGAACATCCTGCCATCCCCATCACGCCTCAGGAATTGGCATCTTCGGCTAAGGAAGCCGTTGCCGCCGGCGCGGGTGCGATTCACTTTCACGTCCGCGGCAGCGACGAACGCGAGTCTCTTGACAGCGACGTCGTCGCGCTCGCTGTCAATGCGGTGAAATCCGCGGTGCCAAAAACTCCGGTTGGCGTCAGCACCGGCGCGTGGATTCTCAACAATACGAAGCAGCGCTACGACAAAATCTCCGCATGGAAGACATTCCCCGACTTCGCATCGATAAACTTCAAAGAAGACGGCTCGGTCGCGCTGGCTCAACTGCTCACATCTCGCGGCGTCCCGATCGAAGGCGGCGTAGCCGACGTCGAAGGCACGAAAATTTTCCTCGCGAGCGGATACGCGGATCGCTGCATCCGGCTGTTGATCGAACCGCTCGAAAAAAGCTTGGAAGCGGCCATCGAGACTCTGAACGCAATCGTCAGATTGCTCGACGACGCCAACAACAAAGCTCCCCGCGTGCTGCACGGCCTAAACGAACTCGCTTGGCCACTCATCGACGAAGCCGCAAAGCGGGGATACGACACGCGCGTCGGCTTCGAGGATATCCTCACGTTGCCTGACGGCGAATCCGCTCCAAACAACGGCGCCCTCGTCGCCGAAGCCGTCCGCCGCATGCAGTCCATCAACAAAAAATAAACAAAATCCCGGCAGTCAACTCCAAACCTCCCTGCGAGGCATCCAATCGACTGCGAAATGAGAGGAGCCAGACATGGCATCGAAAGCGAATCCGCAAACGGGATCTCAAGCCGCATTACCGGCGGACGACCCTCAACGTAAACTGGCCGTCACGCGAACTGAAAGTGGTCGCCACATCGGCGTTGTCGGCGACACCTACACAATCTTGGTCACGGGCAAAGACACCGCGGGCCGCTTCTGCCTCGTCGATATGTTCGTTCCGCCGGGAGGCGGGCCGCCGCCGCATCGCCACGACTTCGAAGAAACCTTCAGCCTCATCAAGGGCGAACTCGAACTGACTTTTCGCGGGAATAAATCCACAGTTCGTGCCGGAGAGACCGTGAACATCCCCGCAAATGCGCCGCACCAATTCCGCAACTCTTCCAGTCAACCTGCACGCATGTTTTGCATTTGCGCTCCCGCTGGACAAGAAGACTTCTTCCTTGAGATTGGAGTTCCCGTGGCGAGTCGCACCGCTCCGCCGCCTAAGCTGGACGAAGCCGGACAAGCGGAATTCCGGAAAAAGGCCGAGGCGCTCGCTGCCAAATACCGCACGGAATTATTGCCGAACGCCTAGCTGCGCAGCCGAGCGGAAGAAGATAGAAACTACTTGGCCCCCAACATGATCGGCTCGGTCTCGATGAGCTTCAGCGATTTCACCATGCCTTGAGTCGTCCCTTTATATTTCTTGAAGTGTGGCGATTGCAGATGGGATTCGTATGCTGCTTGATCTTTGTACACCTCGAAGATTCTGACCTGATTCGGCTGGCCCTTCACGGCAACCGCATACAAGTTCAGCACTCCCGGTTCGTCGCGAACTGAAGTCGCGATCTCCTCCGAAAGCGCATTTTTATACTCGATGAGCTGACCCGGATCGATCTCCAGCTCCGCGATGCGAACCAACGGTGGTGGCTCCCTCATTTGCGTTTGACCGTTCCCCGATTTTGAAGTGAAGAGGATAGCTCCAACCACAATCACTCCGCAGAAAACCTCAAAAACTCTACTCAAATTACACCTCCGCGAACTGACCCGACGATCGGCTTTTTCCGAAGCGATTATCGGACACAAAACATTTGAACCGGATTTCGAAAATACCGGCCGTCTTTAGAAATGTCCAATTGACAGTTTGCTAACTCGCGGTGTAAACACTCGCCAACCGAATCGCCGCCATTTCGTGTGTCAGTGGCGGTCGTCCTCGATGTAACAAAGATTTCGGCCCTGTAAATCTTTTCTCGAGGTGGGACCATTGAAACTCTCCATACGAATGTTTGTGTCGTGCCTTGCCTTGTTGGGCTTCGTCTTCGCAGCATCCGCCCAAGCTCAATCCCAGTCCGAAGCTGCCGTTGAAGGGCGAGTCGCTCTTCCCTATCCAACCCGTAATACTCCGAAAGCGATCGATCGCGGAGCGTTCCGCTCGGAATCGCCACTCACCGTTACCGTCGCGCTTCGCATGCGCAACAGCGACGAAGCCGAAGAACTTCTAACCGCCGTCCACACGCCCGGAAACGCCAAGTTCCATCAATTTCTGACACCGGCGCAATTTGAACAGCGCTTCGGCCCGAACGCAGCCGACGTCGCCGAAGTCATCGCGCACTTCAACAAACTCGGCTTGAGCGCGCAGCGATCCACCGCGACCACTCTGACCATATCCGGCAGCTCCGAAGCGATGGAACGCGCCTTCTCCGTCAGTCTCCACTCCTTCGAAGTTCCCGCGCACGGCAAAAACATGGGCTACACCTATCACGCTCCTTTGACGCGCCCAACGGTCTCCGATGAAATTTCAGCTTCCGTCATGGCCGTCGTCGGTCTGGACTCGCATCCGAGTCTCCGGCCGCGCGTCAAGTTCGCTCCAAGGCGCACCACCCGGGCGCTCCCCGTCAAGAACGGCGGCGGCACTACCACAAATCCTCCGGGCGACCTTTTGGTCACCGACTTTGCCCAGTATTACGATGCGCAGCCTCTGTACAACCAGAACATCACCGGCGCGGGCCGAACAATCGGCATTATCACCTTCGCCGCCTTAACTCCCAGCGATGCGTTCACCTACTGGAACGATGTTGGCCTAAGCGTGGATCCGCATCGCCTCAAGATCGTAAACGTTGATGGTGGTCCCGGCGCTCCCAGCGATGCGTCCGGGTCGGTCGAAACCACCCTGGACGTTGAGCAATCCGGAGGCATCGCTCCGGGCGCAAAAATAATCGTCTACCAAGGCGCAAACACGAATCAGAGCACCGTCGATGCGTGGGCCAAAGCGATTGAATCGAACGCCGCCGATAGCATCTCCACGAGCTGGGGATTCTGGGAGTTCTATCAGGGTGCCGAGTTCTCGCCCGTCAAAGATCCTTTCACCGGCAAGACCGTTGGCCTGACCCAGGCATTGCACGAACTCTTCGTACGCGCTGCCCTACAGGGACAAACTCTTTTCGCCGCCTCCGCAGATAGTGGAGCCTACGACCCCAACGGCGACTTGGCTTGCAACCCAGAGACAACTCCAGCTTGTTCGCTCACCCTCGGCGTTGATAATCCGGCAGACGATACAGCGATGACGGCCGCCGGTGGCACAACGCTCGCAAGCACCATCAACTTTTGTCTCAATGCCGACTGCACTCCGCCCTACTTCCCCGTTGTCATACCGGCGGAGCGCGTGTGGGGATGGGACTGGATCGAACCGTTCTGCGTCTTTCTCGGCACTTCCGATCCCATCGCGTGCGGCATTTTTCCCGCTGGCGGAGGAGGCGGCGTCAGCGTCGAATACACCGTTCCGATCTACCAGCTCTTCATCCCCGGTGTGCAAAGTTCGCAGCCCGGACAAAAATGGGTACTCAAGGGCGAAGACGACAACACAACCCCACCCACCGAGCCCATCTCCGTCAATCTGCCCGGACACTATCCTGGCCGCAACGTTCCGGATGTGTCCGCCGACGCCGACCCATACACTGGGTACATCGTCGTCTACACTTCGGACCAGGATGGCTTCGAGGTGCTTGGCGAAGGCGGCGGCACGAGCTTCGTCGCACCTCAACTCAACGGCGTCGCCGCGCTACTCGGCCAGTCGCTGCACGGCTCGCGCCTGGGGCTGCTCAACTACCCGCTCTACGCTCTGGCTCTCACCGGTCAGGCGTACAAGGGTTCGCACGCGCCGCTTCACGTGATCAACGCCGGCGACAACTGGTTCTATAAAGGCCGCAACGGCTATAGTCCCGCCGCGGGTCTTGGAACCATCGACGTCGCAAACTTCGACCAATTCCTGAAGAGTCTTTTCTAGCTCGTCAGGATTCGCGTTTCGAAAGACCCCGCGATTTGTGTCGCGGGGTCTTTCTTTTGCGCCACCGCGACGTACATCGGGTCGCAGTTGCTTTCGACTTTCAACTGTCGACTGTGAACCTCTTCTCTTCACGCTTGCTCGTTCGCCATGGGCCGCCGCCAAACGGTATAATCGGAGTTTCAACTATGGCTAACCATTCTTACCTACGTGTCTGGACGCGAGACTTTTCCACCGAAACGATGATTGCGGAGTTCGCGCGCTTTCTAACAACCGCGCCGCTCTCCGCTACCAAAAACACTTTCACCGAACTTATCGTGCAACCCGTCGATCCCGGCGAACCCGCGGCGGCAGAGTGGGATCTGCGCGCACAAGGCGCAAATCCGGCCGAAGTCGCCGCGCTCGCCGCACAAAGCCTCAACTCCGATTCGGCCTACATCGCGTATGCGACGTGGGATCTCTGGAATTTCGACATGGAAACTTTGAAGTGGAAGCAGGAGCCGCAGCCGCTCATTCTCACGTGCCACGGAAAAGATTATGAAGATGGCATCGCCGCAACGGCCGGCCACTTCTCTGCTGATCTCGGCTTCGAATTTTTCTTCACGGGCCACGCGGGATTGTTGGCACCCGGCGCGGCTTCGAATCCATTTGATTCCTCCGACCATCCGGTAGAGCATACTTTCCGCCAGTGGATGACCGTTCCTGCCAATCTGAAGGAATATCACGCAAAAACGCGCGAAAACATCCAACAGTTATTCAGTTGGGTGGAAGGCGTGGAGCGCGCGCTTCCCGTCGAGCGCAGCGAGCTATGGTCCGAAGGAGAAGAAAATTTTGAGGCGCGGCTGGACGCGATTCTGGCGCGAAAGTAGTGCGCTTGCGGCGATGGTCGCTCGACGCGCACTGATCCTTCGTTTGCCGCCTGTTTTAGCCGCAGCATTGTGCGCAATGCTCACTCCACAACTTGCCGCCGGACAAGCATCTCCGCCTCCGTTGCCGGCTCACATCAGCACAGCGCATCCGCCAACGTCCGCGAAATCGAGCGCCACGATTTCCGCTCGCCGCAACGACGAACTCACGCTCGCCGGCTTGCGTCCCGGTCAGGACGACATGGCGAAAGCGCAAAAATTCTTTCGCAAGCCGAGCGTCACAAAATTCGACGGCACAAATCTGATCTGGAACGACAAATGCCGCAATCAAAGTTTGTCGATCATCACTGACGCCGACAGCGGCACGATTCAGGAAGTGCGCGTCTACGAAAACAATTCCAAATTTGCATCGGGGACGCCGTCTTCGACCGTCGCCGAATCCGGCTGCGCGTCCGCAACGGCGGCCGCATCCGAAGCGCGATCGCGCTGGATTACCGGCCACGGCTTGCTCATCGGTTCTTCGTGCTCGCGCGTTTTCGAGTTGTATGGGCAACCAGGTTCGCGCGGTCCTTCCACGAAAGACGGCCAACAGTTAGAATTGTTGTACTACGCCTTCGATTGGGCGGGTCCGGACGTTCCACAGGTCATGGCGGTACTTTGCACTCCGGGAAACAGCGCCAAACCGGGTCGAGTAGTGGAAATCACATTGATGGCGCCAAGCCTCTGATGAATCTGCCCACACAATGATGAATTCGCCGACAAAAAACGACGCAGTGAACGCGATCGACACGCCATCTGGTTGTAGCAGCGGGGTCGGATTGAACGCAGTCGAGACTGAGTTTGCTCACAACGGCGCGCGCCTGCCGTCCTTTATCTTGGGTGTCTCATCCATCTTTCGCACTCGTAAATTCGCCACTTCTGGAGGCTTCTCTCTGAGACACCGACGACTCACGAACGCATGCGCAATGGCACTTTTGATCGCAGCCGGAGGCACGATGACCGCCGGATGCGGAGACGCGCCGAAACCCGCCGAGACAAAATCGGATCCGGCGCCCGCTCCCGCAGCGCCCGCGAAGCCCGCCATCCCCGACGATATACAAGCCGGCGCGCAGTCTTTGCTCGGCACGGAGACCACCGTGCTCCTCTTCGGCGACCTGGCGAAAAATGGTAAGCAACAATTTTTGGCCGCGAACGTCGTGCCCAAAACGACGAAAAACAACAACATTCCCGGCACGATCGTCACGCGGGCTGTCATCGCGCAAAATGACGACGGCCAATGGAAAGAAATCTTTCGCTGCGACGAACATCTGAAAAACGCCAAAGGATTTCTCGGCGGCACTCCGATGTCCGATGTCAGCGGCTGGCGCATCGCGACCGACCAGGATCCCACGAAGGGGCTGGCCCTGTATCTGACTCCGCTCAAGGGCGTCGATGACCCAGCGCATTCACTGCCGATCGGCGTGCGATGGAATCCGCAGACAAAGCGGTATCAGTCCCTCGATCGCACCTACGAGCACTTTTTGCTGGAGCAGCCAGTGATAAACGGCACGCCGAAGTCAGTGCTGCACTAATCGCCGAATAAAGATGAGCTCGGGCGCCACAACAACGACGAACACTGATACTGCGAGCAAGAGCAACACCGCAGTCACACCATCGTCTGCGTCCGCGAATCCAAAGCCTGCTGCCAAAAAGTCCTCTTCCTGGCGAAATCTTGCCGGCCTCTGGCCCTATCTCAAGCGCTACCCGGGCGGGGTCGCGCTTGGCATGTTGTGCCTGCTCCTGACGAGCGTGATCGGCAACATCATCCCTCTGGCCACCGGCGTGATCACCGACGTCGTCGCCGGCAACGCGCGTCCGTTTCAGTCGAGCGCGCAAAACGATCTCACCGATTCTCTCTCGAATTGGATTCCCTTCTACGCGCCGCACAGTCGCCACGCGATCGGCATCTACTGCCTGATTCTCCTCGTGTGCGTTTTGCTGAAAGGCTTCTTCTCGTTCTGCACGCGCTGGATTCTGATCGGCGTATCCCGCGACATCGAATTCGATATCCGCGTTGATCTTTTCGATCGCTTGCTCGTAATGGAGCCGGAATTCTACGTCCGCAATCGCACCGGCGAACTCATGTCTCGCGCAACCAACGATCTCAACAACGTTCGCATGGTCCTCGGCCCGGGAATCATGTACACCGGCCAAACGCTCGCGACGATGGTCCTCGCCCTTTTCGTCCTCGCGCGGCTGTCCGGCACGCTCACTCTTTGGATTTTGTTGCCGGTGCCGATCGTGTTCGTTTCGGTCCGCCACTTCGGCAAAGTCATCCACGACCTTTACGAAAAAATCCAGGCATCGCTCGCATCGCTCTCCGCGAAAGTCCAAGAAAATCTCGCCGGCGTCCGCGTCGTCCGCGCCTACGCGCAGGAAGAAGCCGAAGTGCGCGGCTTCGACGAACCCAATCGCGAATACGTCGCGCGTAACATCAAGCTCATTCGCACCTGGAGCATGTTCATGCCGTCGCTTCAGGCGCTCATCGGCACGTCTTTCCTCATCGTTCTTTGGAAAGGCGGCGAACAACTCCTCAGCGGAGAAATTACGCTCGGTGCGTTGATCGCCTTCTACACTTATCTCGGCTTGCTCGTCTGGCCGATGATCGCGCTCGGCTGGGTCACCAACATTTTTCAGCGCGGCGCCGCCAGCACCGGCCGGCTCAACTACATCTTGCGCGCCAAGCCGCAAATCGACGACAGCGCCGCCACCATCGCCAAGCAAACCAAAGTCACCGGCGAAGTTGAATTCCGCGACCTCACCTTCACCTACCCGACAAATCTCGCCGGAAACGGCGCAAACGCTCCAGCCGCAGCACCGGCCGCTGCAGGAAAAACCAACGGCTCCGTCGCGAGCGCCGCCGCAGCCGCAGCGCATCCCGTCCTGCGCGATATCAGCCTGAAAATCCCCGCAGGCTCCACGCTCGCCATCGTCGGCCCAACCGGCAGCGGCAAAACCACACTCGCCTCTCTCATCGCCCGCCTCTGGGAAGCTCCCAACGGCCAGCTCTTCATCGACGGCCACCCCATCCGCGAATGGCCGCTTGAAAATCTTCGCCGCGCCATCGGCTACGTCCCGCAAGACACATATCTCTTCAGCGAAACCGTCGGCGGCAACATCGCGTTCGGCCTCACCGAATACGGCGTCGATCAAATCGGCGCCGCCGCGGAAATCGCCAATCTCGACGCCGACATCGAAAGCTTCTCGCACAAATACGACACCGTCGTCGGCGAACGCGGCGTCACTCTCTCCGGCGGCCAAAAACAGCGCAGCGCCATCGCCCGCGCCGTCATCCGCGATCCGCGCATCCTGATCCTCGACGATTCCCTTTCCGCCGTCGATACGCAGACCGAAGAGCGCATCCTTACTCGCCTCCGCGGCGTGATGGAAGGCCGCACCACAATTTTAATTTCGCATCGCATTTCGACCGTGCAGAACGCCGACCAGATCATCGTCTTGCGCGACGGCAAGATCATCGAGCGCGGCACGCACGATCAACTGCTCGCCAACGAAGGCTACTACGCCGACCTGCACCGCAAGCAGTTGCTCGAAGAAGAGCTTGAGAACGTATGAGCAATATCCACGAAGAAGAAGCGCTAGGTAAGGCGTACGACTCGCGGCTGCTCAAGAGGCTGCTGGAGTACCTGCGTCCCTATCGCTGGCGTGTAGTCCTGGCGCTCGCGTTCGTCGCGATCGTTACTCCGCTCGAGCTCGCCCCGCCGAAGCTCTTTCAGATTGCCATCGACAAATATCTCGTTCCCGGCATGCGCCATCAACTCGTCGAGTCGGCCGCATGGCGGGGCATCGGCATCATCAGCATCATTTTCTTCGGCGTGTTGCTCTTCGACTTCCTCGCCCAATACATCCAGATTCGCATCATGCAGCGTGTCGGCCAGCAAACGATGTACGACATGCGGACCGCGATCTTCCGCCATATCCAGCGCCTGCCGATGGCTTACTTCGACCGCAATCCGGTCGGCCGCCTGATCACGCGCGTCACCACCGACGTCGATGCCCTCAACGATCTCTTCGCCGCCGGCGTCGTGACGATGATCAACGACTTCTTTCTCCTCGCCGTCCTCGCCGGGTGGCTCTTCTCGATCGATCATAAGCTCGCGTTCGACGCGCTCGCCGTTCTTCCGTTCATCCTCGTCGTCACCTATTTCTTCCGCAAATACGTGCGAGACGCTAACCGCCGCATTCGCACCGCCGTCGCCAGCATCAACGCCTACTTACAGGAATACATTTCCGGCATGAGCGTGGTGCAGCTCTTCAATCGCGAAGAGAAAGCCCGCGCCGAATTCAATCGTCGCAACAAAGACAACATGCTCGCCTGGCGCGACGCGATCCTCGCCTTCGCGCTCTTCTATCCGGCCGTCGAAATTCTCAGCGTCTTCGCCACCGCGCTCATCTATTGGTCCGGCGGCAATCGCGTGCTCGACGGCACGCTCAGCCTCGGCGTCCTCACCGCGTTTACGATGTACGCCTCGCGCTTCTTCCGTCCCATTCAGGATCTCAGCGAAAAATTCAACATCCTCCAGTCCGCCATCACCGCGTCCGAGCGCATCTTCAAACTGCTCGACGAGCCGGCGCCGATCGGCTCGCCCGCCGACGCCGTTCGTCTCGACGCCCCACGCGGCGAAATCGAATTTCGCAATGTCTGGTTCAGCTACGCCAACAAAACCGAATTCACCGACGACGATTGGGTTCTTCGCGACGTTTCTTTCCGCGTCGCCCCTGGACAAACCGTCGCAATCGTCGGCCACACCGGCGCGGGCAAAACCACGCTCATCTCTCTGCTGCTGCGCTTCTACGATGTTCAGCGCGGCCAGATTCTTCTCGACGGCGTCGAGATCCGCAAAATCAACATTCAAGACTTGCGCCGCATGTTCGGCATCGTTCTTCAAGATCCGTTCCTCTTCAGCGGCACGATCGAATCCAACATTCGCCTCGGTTCGGCAGGTATCGATCGTGTTTCGGTTTTGAAGGCATGCGACGAGATTGGCCTCGCGGACTTCATCAACGCGCTTCCCGAAGGCGTCGCCTCCGTCGTCAACGAACGCGGCTCAACGCTCAGCGTCGGCCAGCGCCAGCTCATCAATTTCGCCCGCGCCCTCGCGCACAATCCGCGCTTCCTTATCCTCGACGAAGCCACTTCGAGCGTGGACACGAAAACCGAATTTCAAATCCGAGAAGCGCTCAGCCGCCTTCTCAGCGGGCGCACCGCGATCGTCATCGCGCATCGGCTCAGCACCATCCAGCACGCCGACCGCATCCTCGTCTTCCACAAAGGCCGCCTCCGCGAACAAGGCGCCCATCAGGAGTTGCTCGCCCAACGCGGCATCTACTACCGCCTCTACCAGCTCCAATACAAAGAGCAGGAACTCCATCTCCCCGAAGCTCAGCCGGCCGCGATCCCGTCGCTGCCCTCCCCACAACCCGCCACCGACTGAACACGCGGCAATTTCTTCAGCAGACAAACTTCGATAGAGTTGACGAACAAGTTTTGAATTGGGGGGAGTGTTCTCGATGAGTTCGATCGCTCGCATCGTGCTCAACAGCGCCGCGACATTGATCGTCCTCGGAGGACTCTACGATCTCCTCACTCCAAAATTCCCGCCAAACCTGGCCGCGATCTGTGGCGACAACGACCGCGCCCGAAAGCTAATTCGTGAATTATTACGCGCGCTCGGCGGTTCGTTGATTGCGGTCGGAGCGACCATCGCCGCCCTCGTCAACACCTCTACTCCGGAAACCACGCATCGCAACTTATTGCTGATCCTGCTTCTGGTCGTTCCGTCGGAGGGCATCAATTCCATAAGCATGCGGAAAGTCGGCTCCCCATTTTTCGTCCCTCTCGCGTTCCTGCTCCTCACCATGCTCGGCGTATTCCTCGCCTGGCCCGCCTAACTTCGCTCGCCCCGGGTGTCGGGTGCCGCACCCTCAGTTTTTAGAGGGTGCGGGTTTAGACTAAGCCCTATTCAGATCAAACCAACCACCCTGTAGCCGCGATCGCTTCTCAGATCGCGGGATTTAGACTCAACTCATCCCCATATCACAACGTTCGCCAATGATTTTTCTGACTCGTCATCCATACCTTGACCTTCTACCTATCCAATGCTACCCTCCGTTCGTCCAACCTATAGAAGCACGAGGTATCGCAACAAATCATGCCGACGACGCCACCCAAATCCGACCTCCCCCAAGGCACCCTCGATCTCCTCATCCTCAAAATCGTGAACCTCGGCCCCGTCCACGGCTATGCAATTGCGCAGCGCCTCGAGCAAGTCTCTCGCGGCGTCGTGCAAGCCCCCGAAGGCTCGCTCTACCCCGCCCTCCACCGCCTCGAAAATCGCGGCCTCCTCGCCGCCGACTGGAAGCAAACCGACACCGGCCGTGAAGCCAAGTTCTACAAACTCACGCGCAAAGGCCGCGCCGCACTCGCCTCCGAAGAAGCCAGTTGGAATCGACTCACCGAAGCCGTCTCTCTCATCCTCGGCCTCGCCAACGCCGAAGGAGACGCAAAATGAACTGGCTCGCGCGTCTCTTCCACAGAAACAAACTCGAGCATCAGCTCGACAAAGAACTCCTCTTCCACATCGAACAGCACGAGCAAGATCTGATCGCCCGCGGCGTCGCGCCCGAAGAAGCCCATCGTCGCGCCCGCCTCGCCCTCGGCGGCCCCGAACAAGTCAAAGAAAAATGCCGCGACGCCCGCGGCACCCGCTGGCTCGAAGATCTCGCGCAAGACACGCGCTACGCCCTCCGCACCTTCCGCCAGAAGCCTGCCTTCGCCGCGATCGCGATTCTCATACTTGCGCTCGGCGTCGGTGCCACCACACTGATGTTCGGCATCATGAACGATGTGCTGCTGAAGCCGCTCCACTACCCGCACCCCGAAGAGCTCGTCACGCTGCGCTGCTATCTACCCGAGCTCGGAGAATTCTGGGGCTACTCGTATCCTGACTTTTCCGACATCAGGCGCGAAAGCCGCTCGCTCGAAATCGGTGCGTGGACTTATGGCGGCGGCACGATCAGCCGCCCCGGCGAACCTGAAGTCATTCCCGGCTATCGCGTTTCGTCGGAATTCTTTTCGATCCTGAAAGTCTCGCCCCAACTCGGTCGCACCTTCATCCCCGCTGAAGATAAGGCTGGCGCCGCCCCGGTTGTCGTGATCAGCGATTCCTTGTGGCGCCGTCGATTCGCCGCGAGTGCCGGAGTTATCGGCACGACCATCGCCTTCGACGGGCAACCTTGGACCGTGGTCGGCGTCATGCCGCCGGGATTTCATCTCTACTTCGATGTCGACATCTACACGCCGCTCGGCCTCAACGTGGACACGCGCATGCAGAATCGCCGCGCGCACTTTCTTCACGTAGTCGCGCGGGTCCGTCCGGGCGCGACACTTCCGCAAGCGCGGGGCGAACTCGCGCTTTTCGCCACCAACCTGTCCCGCCTCGACCCCGCAACCAACGCCAATCTCACATTTACGCTCCGGAGTCTTCAGCAAGACATGGTCGGAGACATCGGCTCAACTCTCTGGCTGCTCCTCGCCGCAGTCGGCCTGGTCCTTCTGGTCTCTTGCGTGAATATCGCGAGCCTGCTGCTTGCGCGCGCCGTCTCGCGCGAACGAGAACTCGCGATGCGCGTCGCCCTCGGGGCAGGTCGCGGACGCCTCGTCCGCCAGTGCCTCACCGAAAGCGCTCTCCTCGGCGTCTGTGGCGGAATCCTCGGGCTCTTGATCGCCGGCTGGGGAGTGCGACCGTTTGCCGCTCTCTGGCCCGGAAGCCTGCCCCGCGCCGAAGAAATCCATCTCGACGCCCGCATGTTTCTCTTCGCGGCCGCGATTTCTCTCGCCAGCGGTTTTTTCTTCGGCCTGGCTCCAGCCTTCCGCGTTCCGGTACGAAATCTCGAAAGCGCTCTTCGTGTCGGCGGCCGCTCGATTCCCGGGAGTTCCCGCCGTCTACATAGCGCCTTCGTCATCGCCGAAATCGCTCTCGCGTTTGTCCTGCTGATTTCCGCGGGAATGTTGGGACGCACATTGCTTCGCCTCTCTTCTCTCGACCCTGGCGTCAATGTGCATGACGTCCTCACCGCGCGCTTCGCTCTCTCTCCCGCAACGCTCGCAAATCCCGATCAGATTCGCCCGGGCTGGCAGAACATCCTCGATCGCATGCAGAGCCTGCCCGGCGTGGAGTCCGCCACCCTCGCCGACATCATTCCGATGCGGGAAGGCGAAAATTCCCTTCCGTATTCCACCACGCCGACGCCTCCTTCCACCGATGCGCCGCTCGCGCTCGCGTCGTGTGTCACGCCCGGATATATCGGCGTCATGCAACTTCCTCTGAAGGAAGGGCGATTCCTCGGCGACCAGGATCGCCTCAACTCCGAACCCGTCGTCGTCATCGATGAAAATTTCGCCCGCCACGCCTTCGGCACCGTCCATGCCGTGGGCAAATCGCTTTGGATTCCCGCATTCGGCAATGGTCCGATCAAGATCATCGGCGTAGTCGGCCACGTCCGTCACTGGGGGCTCGCGAGCGACGACCAGTCACGCGTTCGCGACCAGATGTACTACTCGTTCGCGCAAGTCCCCGACCATCTCATGCGCTTTTTCTCTACGGTGATGTCCGTTGCGGTCCGAACGAAAGCCGACCCGGCTACGATCGTGCAGCCGCTGACCCAGGCTCTGCGTGGTCCAGCCGGCGATCAGGCGCTCTATGGCGTGCAAACGCTCGAAGAACTCGCCACCGCGTCGCTCGCGCGGCAACGATTCCTCTCTCTTCTCTTCGCGATCTTTGCGGGAGTCGCGCTCTTGCTCGCGTGCATCGGTTTGTACGGCGTGCTTGCGTACTTGACCGGGGAACGGGTTTCCGAATTTGGCGTGCGCATCGCTCTCGGCGCATCCGCGGCCGACGTCGTGCGCCTCGTCCTGCGCCAAAGTTTCTCAATGATCGTAATCGGCATAGCAGCCGGTCTGCTGGCATCGATCGCCGCCGCGCGGATCCTCCGCCGGACCGTCGAAGGCATGCAGCCAGCGCACATTTCCACATTCGCGCCGATGATCGCGCTGCTCCTGATCACTGCCCTGCTCGCCAGCTACATCCCCGCCCGCCGCGCCAGCCGCGTCGACCCCGTCGAAGCTTTGCGCCAAGACTAGGTTCAACCGTCAGCCCTGCCGTTGTAACAGGGTGCCGCTGTAACAGGGTGCCGTTTTAGGGCGTCCCTTCAGGGCGTTCAAGCACGATCGCTGTGTCTTTGAGCTTGGCCTTGCAGGATCGCTGCGTACGGGCGCAGCACGGCTGCGCCCCAGCTTGCCCGGACCTAAACGCCTCCTCAATCCGTTCCTTCTTCTTCAACTTTCAACTGTCGACTGTCAACTCTCCGCCCACTCCAACATGCCGTATCATGTCCCCACGCAAAAATGCCGCCCATCCCTCTTCTAATCTCCGCCGGCGAAGCCTCCGGCGACATGTACGCCGCGCGCCTCGCCACCGCCATCCAACAACGTGCGGACGTAAAAATTTTCGGCATGGGCGGCCCGCAAATGCGCGCCGCAGGCGTGGACATCGTCACCGACTACTCCGAAGTCTCCGTCGTCGGCATCACCGAAATCCTCAGCCACCTGCCATCTCTCATCCGCGCAATGCGCAAACTCGTCAACGCCGCCGAGCAACGCAAACCCGCGCTCGCCATCCTCACTGATTTCCCCGGATTCCACCTTCGCCTCGCGCGCAAACTCAAGTGGCGCGGCATGCGCAACGCCTACTACATCTGCCCGCAATTCTGGGCATGGCGACCGTGGCGTGTAAGAATCGTCCGGCGCCGCTTCGCGCTCGGCCTCTGCATTTTTCCGTTTGAAGAAAAGTTTTATTCCGACGCAGGCGTACCCACAAAATTCATCGGCCATCCGCTCGTCGGTCACGTCAAGCCGACGCACGATCGCGCCGCGTTCCGCGCCGCTCACCAACTCCATCCGGAAGAACCGCTCATCGCGGTTCTTCCGGGCAGCCGGTCCGCCGAGCTTCGCCAGCACCTGCCGGTGCTGCGCGAAGCGTGCCTGCGCATCCACCAAGCCGAGCCGCGCGCGCAGTTCGTCGTGGCCGCCGCCCACGGCGGCCGCGACGCTGAACTCGCCACCCTGCGCGAAGGCTGGGCCGCGCAGCTCCCGCTGCGCGTCGTCGCCAACCAAACCTACGACGCCCTCGCGGCCTCCGACGCCGCCATCGTCTCCAGCGGCACCGCTACCGTCGAAACCGCGCTCCTCGACGTCCCCATGGTCGTCGTTTACCGCGTCACGCCGCTCACCGCTCTCCTCGCCAAGCCACTTGTCCGCACGAAATTCTTCAGCATGGTCAATCTCATCGCCGAAAAGCGCGCCGTGCCCGAACTCATCCAATCCGATTTCACTCCCGACCGCGTCGCCAACGAAATTCTCGCGCTACTCCGCACGCCGTCGCTCCGCGCCGCCATGCGCACCGACCTCGCCGAAGTCCGTCGCCGCCTGGGTCCCCCAGGCGCCGTAGACCGCGCCGCCGACGCCATCCTCGCTCTCATCGGTAGCAACCATGGCAAGTAGCGGCCCTGAGGCGAACCAAACCATCGTCACGTTCAACTCGACTGCCTTCAACCACACCGAGCGCAAATCCTATTTCATCAACGACTGTTGCTTCGGCGACGACTTGGCACGATGGATGATCGCCGAACTCACAAAGCAAGGTGTCCGAACCATTGGTGATGCTGATCAAGAGGATTTCGGCTGGTATCTGACCTTTGAAATTGGCCATAGCAAATACTTCTTCCTTACGTCATATCGGGCCGACGACATCAGCGTAGGCGCAACCTGGATCGGCTTCATCGAGCGGGTATGTTCTCCCCTAGGAAGAATATTCGGCAGGCAAAACCACAACATCTCACCAGAAGCGCCTCAGGCAATCCATCGAGTCCTTGCCAGTTCACCCGAAATCCACGAAATGCAGTGGCACGTGCCGCAAGGACTCTTACTAGACGGCGCATCTCGACGTTGAACTTCTCCGGTTTTCCTGCGTCAAAAGCTATGAAAGCAGACTGGCAACGCAAAGGGCCCGTTCTGCTATCCTATGAGGGTAAAGAGCCCTGGTTTGAGCACATTTGTCTTCCATCGCCAGCCGCCTGAAAGGGGTCCGATGACCCGCGTTACAAACTTTCGCGCAGCGTTCTCGCTGATTCTCGTCTGCACATGCGCGCTCGCCGTCTGGCTCTCTGCCCCGGCCCAGATCAACGCCCAGGTTCCTCGCGGCCCCGCCTTCATAGCGCAGCACTACGACATCTCCGCCACACTCGATCCCAACGGCCAATCGCTCTCCGCGATTGCGAAAGTCGATTTCATCGCCAACGAAGTCTCTGGCGGCATCCGCGTCGAACTCAATCAAAACCTCGATCTCAAGGATGTAAAGACCGTTGACGGCAAAACGCTCAACTTCGAGCGCGACTCGGGCAATACGCTCGTCGTCACCGTTTTCCTCCCGCAAGCCGTCGCCACGGGCAGCAAGATCTCGCTCATCTTCGATTACGCCGGGCTCCTCGCGAATCAGGACAACAGCCCCGTCCCGGGTCTGCGCACCGCGGTGATCAGCAAGGAAGGTACGTACCTCCTGCTGCCGGCGCGCTGGTTCCCGCTCACGAACTATCCCGCGAACCGCTACAGCGCTGTCTTCCATCTCAACGTTCCCGACAACATCGCTGTCGCCGGCACCGGCAAGGCTTCCGCGCCCACGCCGCTTGCAGGAGGCCGCCTCCTCTACACTTTCGAGGGCGCAACGCCCGAGCCTTACGGCACCTTCGTTGCCGGCGAACTGAAGCTCAGCCCCGAGCAAGCCGAAGGCGTCAACGTTGCGGTCTACGCACCCGCTGGCGCGCTCGGCAAACCATCCGACTTCGCCGGCGATGTCGCGCGCGCTGTCACGATGTTCTCCGACATGTTCGGCCCGCTCCACAATCCCGATCTGTCGCTCGCGCAACTTCCCGACGGAACGCTCCGCGATTTCGCCGCACCCGGTCTGCTGCTCGTCTCCAAGCGCCACTGGGATCCCAAAGGCGCCGACCGCACGATCGCGCATCTCGTCGCCGCGCAGTGGTGGGGCAACGCCGTTCTACCCGCGACTCCAGGCGACGTCTGGGTCAGCGACGGCCTCTCACGCTATTGCGAATCACTTTACGCCGAACAGGAGTCCGGCCGCGAAGCCGGCCTCAAAGCCGTCGATGACTTCGCCGTCGGCGCTCTGATGGGCGAAGACGCGGCACCCGTCGCGCAGGCCGCGCGCCTCGCTCCTTACTCGAGCGACTACCGCGCTGTCGTCGAAAATAAAGGCGCGATGATCTTCCACATGCTTCGCGCGCAAATGGGCGACGTCGCGTTTAAAGCGCTGCTCCGGGATTTCTATTTCAAGTACGACGGCAAGAGCGCCACCATCGACGAGTTCGCAGCGCTGGCGCAGCAAAAAGCCGACGCCGCCGCGAAGCCGCCCGAACCCGCGCCGCAACTCCGCGGATTCTTCACCCAGTGGCTTAATTCCACGGGCGTGCCCGATTTCACGCTCGAGTACGTCGTCTATCGCACGAAGCAAGGCTTCCGCGTCGTGGGCAAAATCAAGCAGCCTATCGACACGTTCAGCATGCCCGTCGCGATTCGCATCGACACGGAAGGCAATCCCGAAACAAAAACGGTGGATGTCGTTGGCACCGAATCGCCGTTCACCGTGGAAACGTTCGGCCGGCCGAAACCCGGTGGAATTCACATCGACCCGAACAACGTCGTGCTGAAGGGCAGCACTTCCCTACGCGCACGCGCCGCCATCGCGCGCGGCGAAGAACTCGCCGAGCAAGGCCTCTACTACGACGCCATCGCGCAATATCAGCGTGCGCTCTCGATTCAGCCGAATCGGCCACTCGCAAATTTCCGCATGGGCGAGGCGTTCTTCTATCAAAAGAATTATCAGGCCGCCGCGAATTCGTTTCGTGAGGCTCTGCAAACCGTTCCGGAACCATCCGAAAAATGGACGGAAGTCTGGGGCCACATTTATCTCGGGAAGATTTTCGATTTGCTCGGGCAGCGCGAACGCGCCGTTAACGAATACAGCAAAGCGAAGCAGACCAACGACGACACCGGCAGCGCGCAGGAAGTGGCCGAGTCGTACCTGAAGAAGGCTTACTCCGAAGGCTCGATCGCCGCGCAAGTTCCGACCGGCACGCAAAGCCCGAGCAGCAACACGCCGGCGGCCATCAATCCCGACAATCGCCCGGTTCTGAAGCGCCGGCCGGATTCACCGTGATCCCGGGCGTCTGAATAGAAATTCCGCAGCAGCCTTAGAATCGAAGGTTCGGCAGGCCGGTTAGCGGAACTATCCCCTGGGGTTTTGCGTAAGTGCAGATTCTGCTGGGGATAAAAGCCTTTGTTTTCCTACACATTTGTAAGTGCGGAAACTACAGGAGTTAGCGTCGGATGGAATCCAGCGCAGACGCGCAGTAACTCCTGAGCGAAGGCACACCGAAACGTACGCGAATCGGGACGCGCCGTATAAATCTCTAGAGATATTTCTGACGATCGAGCGTACGCCCAAGCCCTTATGCCGAAGAAGATCCGCTTCTATCAGAAACCAACGTGCACGACGTGCCGGAAATCCAAAGCGTATCTGGAAAAGCACGGCGCGAATCTGGAGTTGCGGAATCTCGATACTGAGCGCTTGTCCGAATCGGAACTCGATGAACTCATCGGCAAACGCGACCACCGCGAATTTCTGAATACGCGGAACGAGCTCTATCGATCTCGCAAAATGAAAGACAATCCGCCAACTCGCGCCGAAGCCATCAAACTCATGGCCGCCAATCCAAATCTAATTCGCCGACCGGTCACGATCTCCGGCGCTCAAATCATCCTCGGCTACGACGAACCCGGCTTCAAGAAACTGACGTCCTAGATTCTTCGCGTGCCCAACGAAGTCCCATCGACCAATCCTAGACCGACCATCGCCTTGGTTGGCGCCACCGCTATCGCCGAGCAAATCGCGTCGCGAGCGCTGCGCAGCAGGCTTAACGTTGTGATCGACGATGTTTCGGACGCGCGGCTCGAAGCAATCTCGCGCAGTCTGCATGGCTTGCATTCCGCGCCCGCGCTTACCCAATCCGTTGAATCCGCCATCCGCGCCGCCGATTTTCTTATCGACACACTTCCCGACGACCTCGAAGTAAAACTCGAACTCTTTACCCTGTTCGACAAATTCGCCAAACCCAACGCCATCTTCATCACCACCGGTTCCATCGCCATCGACGACCTCGCCGCCATTACATTTTGCCCCGACCGCTGCATCGCCGTCCGGTTCTCCAACGCCGCACAAAACGCGAACGGACATCACCTTCGAACTAATCCCCGCCACCGAAAGCTCACGGCAAACGGTCGCAACTTGCACCAACCTCTTCGTCCACACGCTCGGATTTCGCGCGGCGCGAATTTGAGAGCGATTACGCACACTGCGTCCGATAAAGTGTCACCACTCAACGTCTTACTTATTCGCACCTTAGTACTATTATCCGCGCACACCTACAGTCTTCTCCCAGCATCAGATTAGCGAGTACCTTCTCACCGTTGCGCATTTTCGAGCCATAGTCCGCCTGTCCCCAGCCTGGCGTGAAAGCACACGCATGCCAGAAGCACTTCGAAAACGACTCAGGCTCAACCCGGAAGACACCCTCCCCGCTGCGGAGTTCGATCTCCATTCCGCCACCGACGCCATGAGTGCGTTTGAGCACGTTTGCCTGGCGATTCCGGCCAGCGGAGCGCTGATTGCCGTGCGCGAAAATGGAGGCCTGCGCTGTGTCGGGAGTCTCGGTGACGCGCCGGAAGTCGGATCCCGTCTGCCGCCTGACTTCGGCATCGCCCTCGAATGTCTTTTTTCCGGGTCAGTCGTCTCCGCTGATTTTTCCGACGACGCGCAACGCGTCCTCTGCGTGGGCATAACGATGGATGGCGTGTCGCAGATTCGCTCGGCCGTCGCTCTCCCGATGCGAACTGGCGGCGTAATCATCGGGTTGATCGCCGTTTTCTCGTTGCGCGAATCCGCAATTCAATTTCGCGACATCAAGTCACTCACACGCATCGCCGATTTCTGGGGACCTCTGATGGCCGACGAGTGGTTCCCCGATGGGATCCCGGCGGCGATCGCAGGTGAAGCATCCCGGGTCGCGGCAGAAGGAACCAAAGTAGCAGCGATCGCGTCGATGGTGGAATTTCCGCCGATCGAGTCACGCGAAGAACAACCGCTCCACGCCGAAGGACAACCCGCCGAAGAAACACGGGCCGAAGATGAACGCAACGATGTCGCGCCCATCGAAACTGCAATCGACACCGACGGCGCTGAACCACTCGGAGTGCGGCGTCTCGACGCCGCTTTTGACGCGTCGCCCACACCTGAAGCGTCAACCGTAGAGGCAACACTCGAACCGCCCCTCATCGAACCCGAAGCTCCTGTTATCCCCGCAACCGAAGAACCGCGAGAAATCCCGAATGAAATCTCCCCCGCCGAAATTGGCGCAATCGAGGCCGCTTCCAAGCAGTATCAAGCTCCCGTCTTCCTCGCTCCCGCCGAGCCAATTCCGCCCGAAGCCTTTCACTCCGGCGAACCGAACCGCTTCATCTGGCTCATCGTATTGGCGGTCTTTCTCGCCGTTCTAATTCCCGTCCGCTATCTGAAATCGCATTGGAGTCATGCAACAAAATCCTCCAGAAATTCCGTCGCTGCGTCGAGCACGTCACCAGCCTCTGCGAACGACGCAAACGGAAATGCACCGCTGGCTCCTGCCCCGTCACCCAACTCCTCGACGCGAGGCGCCAACAAACCGAACACCACTGCAAGTCCGAGCGCGCATTCTTCGACGGCAGCCAAGGCACTGCCGCCGGATGAACAGATGCCGAAACCGCTTCCGGACCTGAACACTCAACCCGAAAGCGCAGCGAGCCAACCTTCAGCGTCTCCGAAGCCGAAATTGCCCGCGTTCCTGAGCCGTATTCTGAAGTCTCCCAGCAACACATCGCCGAAACTCGACGCGAGAGCATCCACTCTCACCGCTCCCGAAATAACGGGAAATTCTCCGGCTTCAGTCTCCGCCGAACCTTCTGCAACGAACGAATCTGCTTCCACGAACTCGGCCCCCGCGACTGCCGTACCAGAGCCCGCAGAACCGATCAATCCCGCAGGCGCGTTGCAGCCGCCGAATTTCGCGCTCGCGCAAACGCTGAAAGCTCACTCCGGATGGGTGAGCAGCCTCGCCTTCAGTCCGAGCGGAATCCTCGCGTCAGCAAGTTGGGATCGCAGCGTAAAGTTTTGGAATCTGGCGACGGGTCGCGAACTTCACGCGGTAAACACCAAACTGAAACAAGTGCAGGCGATCGCCTTCACTCGCGACGGAAAACTTCTCGCCGCGGAAGACACCAGCGATACCGTCGCGATTTTCGACCCCGCCACCGGCGCGCGGCTCCGCGAATTGCCCACCGATAAAACCGTGCCGTCCGTAGGCATCAGTTGGGTTTACTCGATCGCGTTCAGCCCCGACGGGCGCTGGCTCGCCTCCGCCGTGGATGACAAAACCGTTCGCATCTGGGACGTCGCAACTGGCTCAAAAATTCGCGACCTCAATGGGCCTCGCCGGCCGGTCGTTTACATCGCGTTCAGCCCGAACGGCGAACTGGTCGCTACCGGCAACGACGAAAAATCCATCCAGATCTGGAACGTCGCATCCGGCGCGCCAATTACAACTCTCACCGGCCACAAGAAAGTCATCAACGCCGTCGCGTTCAGTCCCGACGGGAAATATCTTGCATCGGCCAGCGCTGACAAAACGATTCGGCTCTGGGACGCCAATACGGGCAAACACATTCGTACGCTCAACGGTCATCAAGCGGCGGTGAGCAGCATTTCGTTCAGTCCCGATGGCCGATGGCTGGTCTCCGGGAGTTGGGACAAAACCGTTCGCATCTGGAACGTCGCAAACGGAAAAGAAGTGCAGACGCTGCGTCCTGATGCGCGCGCGATTTATTCGGTCACTTTCGATCCGCGCGGCCGGTGGTTAGCGGCGGGCAGCGAAGATGGCGGCGTTGAGATTTGGCAATGGAACGGGGCGGCAGGAAATTCCACTCCGGCCTCAACGGATGCAAACACAACACCGTAGCGTGATTGGGAAAGATCTTCGCCGGCGGAAAACGCCGGCGAGCATTTTAAACAACGGTGCCCAGCCGCCGAAGGAGAGAGGGCAAGATGCAATACTTCACGCGTGTCCCGTTCGGCGTGATTCGCGGTCTGCTGGGGATGTTTTTTCTCGTGCTCTGTTGCACTGCCGGCGTTCAGAAAACGTCGGCGCAAAGTCTTAATTGGGATGGTCAAGACGGCATATTCATCACGCCGCTCGCCTACACGGTGCCCGGCAAGCAAAACGGTTTTGATTTGCCGGCGGTGTCGTACCACTTCGTGGATGCGGGCCCAGTGCTCGGCAATTTCAATCAGCTATCGATCACCGAAGGCGCGTATGACCGATTCGAGTTCGGTTACACGCGCGACATCCACACGCAAGGGAGCACCGCCGGGCTCAGCAACCTGTGGGGCAACGGTTTCAATATCTTTCACGGAAAGGTCGGCGTGCTTAAAGAAGGCCGCCGGATTCATCCGGCGATCTCAGTCGGCTTCGTCGCTCGTACACAAATGCGAAACATCGATGGAATGATCCAGGGCAAGAACACGAGCAGCGGCGATTTTTATGTCGTCGCCACGAAAACCGTTGATCTGCGCCATCTGCCGCTGGTCTTCAACGCCGGCTTTAAGATGACCAACGCGTCGATCCTGGGATTGGCGGGTAATTCGCCCGGCTACCAAGGTCGATTCTTCGGCGCGGCTGCGTTCGCGCTGAAAGGGCCGGGCAGAAGCACGATCCTCGTCGGGTCCGAAATTCTGCAGCAACCGCGCCGCGTCGAAGATCTCCCGGGCGTCATTATCCCCACCACGGTGACGTATGCCGTTCGCATCATCCCCGGCGGCGCTTTGCCGATCCACGGGTGGAGCGCCGAGCGACCGCGGCTGACCCTCGACTTCGGCCTGCTCCAAGCCGCCGGCAACGTCGCGCCTGGCCTCAACCTTGATGCCCGGAACCGATTTGCGTTCGGCGTGTCGTACGGTTTTTAGGGATGGAGCAGGGCTCGACGTGGCGTCACGCTACGTCGTTGAAGGTGGTCGGTTCCATTTTGGGACAGAGGGGTATACCCCCGGTGTTTTTTCAAAGAGTGTGCAAGTCGTTGCGAATGTTTAGGTTGCGAGAAGGCCGCTTTTCAAGAGTGTGTAAGCTACAGAAATTAGAGGATTTATAATTGCGCCTAGATTCGCTTTTGTCCAATGCAGTTGGTGATGAGGTGGGGGCGCAGCTTTCTACGTGAGGAGTATACCTTAATATAACGTAATCGTCAATACCGATTTGAGGGAAAGCTGGCTGGTGGCGCGAATGCTCGGAATTCGAACGATGCGGTCAACTCGGATTTCGGCTAGTCGGACGAGCGGCGTCTAGTACCGCGGCACTTTCTGATCGATCTCCAGAGACCAGCGATCGATGCCGCCGGCCAGCGATCGGACGTTTTCGACGCCTTGGGAACGGAGCCAGACTGTTACGTCGAGGCTGCGCATTCCGTGGTGGCAGTAGCAGACTACCGGGTCGCCGGAGTCCAGTGCCTGGAGATTGGCCGGGATGCTGCCCATGGGGATCAGCTTCGCTCCGGGGATGCTTGTGATGCCGAATTCCCAGGGCTCGCGGACGTCGATCAGCAAAAGCTGCTCGCCGCGGTCGAGGGTCTGCTTGAGTTCTGACGGTGCAATTTCCAGGTTGTTGTCCATGTTCTCTTTTCGATGCAGCAACAGGTGCCGCGGACTTCGATCGATTTCCGTTTGGCTGCGATAGCGAAAACGCCGGCAAGATGCCGGCGCTACGGGTGCCGACTTGCGACGTCGTGGCCCGATTGTGAATTCGAACGGAGCGCCGACACACACAAAGCCATTACCAGGTGCCGCAAGAACGAAATAATTGGATCGAAAATCGAGACGGCGACGGCCGCCGAACTACTTCCCCTGGAAATTTGGCTTTCGCTTTTCGAAGAAGGCGCGCAGGCCTTCGGCGCTGTCCTCGGATTCGAAGCAGCGGATTTGCTCTTCGACTTCGTACTCGAGGGCCTTGGCCAGCGCGTTGCGTTCATTGCCAAACAAAACCTGCTTGAGGGCACGGTTGGCGACCTGCGGTCCGGTTACGATGGACATCGCGAACTTTTTGGCTTCTTCCATCAATTTATCGGCCGGCACGACTCGATTCACGATGCCCAGTTCCAGCGCCGTCTTCGCATCAAACATGTCGCCGCTGTACAACAATTCCGCGGCCTTTGCGTGGCCGACGAGTTGGGGCAGAAAATATGTGCCGCCAAAATCCGGAAACAATCCGACTTTGGCAAATGTCTCGCCAAAGCTCGCGGTTTCCGACGCAATGCGAACGTCCGCAGCGAGGGCAATATTCATGCCGGCGCCCGCAGCGGCGCCGTTCACGGCAGCGATGACCGGCTGACGCATCGTACGCATCTTCAGCACCATGCCCATGCCTGAGCGCAGCAGAGGCTCGAGCGATTCCTTGTCGTTTTTCTGCCGGCCTTCCCAAATTTCTTTCAGGTCGCCGCCTGCGCAAAATCCCTTGCCCGCCCCGGTGATGAGAACGCACTGAATGTGTTTGTCTACGCTGATCGCAGTGAGAGCTTCGTTCAACGCCGTCGCCAATTCGGAGTTGATGGCGTTCATTTTGTCGGGACGATTCAGGGTAAGGACTGCCAGGCCGTCTTCCACATGCTCCAAAAGGGCGGCGTTCGGATTTTTCTGCACAGGTTGCGGCGGCGTACTCATCGCGAACCAATCTCCACGCGCGAACTCTCTTCCGCTTCTTTCTCAATGCGTTTCAGGAGTTGCGCCAGCTTGCGGAAGTGCGCCACTTTTTCCGATCGCTTGTCTTCGGCCGCATCCAGGAGTGGCCGGCAGCACATAAACGCGCGCGCCGTAGAGGGATTCCTTCTGCAATCCAAACTTGCACTTACGCTGCGCAAATTGCTCGTAGGGCAGCTTGCCGTTAAACGCGACCACGCGCGGAGCAAACTCCTCGAGCTTCTGCGAAAGCACGATTCGTCCTTCCGCAAAATCCTCGCGCTTCAATTCGTCCTGTGTCTTCGATGGCCGCTTTACCAGATCGGTTAAACCGATTCCAAACTCGATCACGCGCTTGTCGTCGTGATAATCGAACGGCTCGGGCATCACGCCGCTCTCATACATGATCGGCCAGAACGGGTTATCCCGTCCGGCGTAGTAATGCCCCACCCGCACGGAGGATTCCGTGGGATTACAACCGACGATCACCAGCTTCATTCCCTTGCGAAGATGGTCTGGCAATGTGCGCATTTGATTTGGTTACCTGAAGTTCAGAGTAGGCCTCGTTTGAGGCCGGATCGCAATCGCTGGGACGCGGTTGAGATACAGTGCTCCGAATTGCTCGCCGAAAAACTGTCCAGAAAACGACGAATAAATATGATTCCGACAACTCAGTCGAACAAAATCGCCGCGACTGGGCACATCTTCCGCGGCCAGCGACGGGCGAGAAGGTCGCCGTTCGCAGAGAAATACCCGCCAGTCCAATGTAACCCGCTGCCAAAGTAGGGTCAACACTGGCGCTAGTATGACGTATACAAAGCGTCCCCAGATTCCTGAATCGCGGGATATGCCTGCCTCATCGAAAGGGTGGGCGATTCCATGCGTCTTATCGCGATTCGGGAACTCTGATGCAGTGTGCTACCTTAAATGTCGGAACCGGCTTCGGCCCCATTCACTTGGCCGCGCGGCCCACTCGACTCTTGGCGAAGAATCCGAAATTGAGCGCGCCCACCCCAAATCGACTTCAGTCGAAGATCGCTCGCGAAGACGAGCCACTTCTGGTCAAAGCGGCGAAGTCTGGCGACGCAACGGCGTTTGAAGAACTCGTCAACCGATACGAATCCAAGATTTTTCGACTCACGATGAACATCACACGAAATCGTGAAGACGCCGAAGACTCGATGCAAGACGCCTTCATGAAGGCGTACTCTCACCTCGATACATTCCAGGAAGACTCGCGCTTTTATACCTGGCTTGTGCGTATTGCCGCCAACGAAGCGTTGATGCGGCTGCGCAAGCGGCGGCCGAATCAGGTTTCGCTCGATGAACCGGTGCAGGGCGAAGACGATTTGATTCCGCGCGAAGTCGAAGACTGGGGACCGAGCCCCGAGCAGCGTTACGCGCAATCGGAGTTGCACGAGATTCTCGATCAAGTGATCGATCAGCTCGATCCCGATTTCCGCACCGTGTTTGTGCTGCGCGATATTGAAGAGCTTTCGACCGAAGAGACCGCGCAGGCGATGGGCATCTCGGTGCCGGCGGTTAAATCGCGATTGCTTCGTGCGCGATTGAAATTGCGCTCAAAGCTCGATCGCTTCTTGCGCGACAGGAAACCCAATTGAACTGCACGAACGCCATTCACGAGATCTCGAACTACATCGACGGCGAGCTAGAAGCTTCGGTTCGCATCGAGTTGGAAGAGCATTTTCGAGAATGCGAAGGGTGCGCGACGATCGTGCGGCAGACAGAGATTACGATTCGGATTTTCTCCACGCATCAGCCGGCGGACATGCCGAAAGATGTTCGATCGCGGCTGCATGACAAGTTGAAACAGAAGATTCATAAGGCGAAGTAGGGGCCTGGGCAGTTTTTAAAAAGAAAAACCGACAAGTGTTGACATCGTGCGGACCTGGGGCGCAGCGATGCTGCGCCCCTACATGGACGTGCCTTATACGGGATCAGTCGAAGTAACCGTTCCCAATTCCCTTTCATCCATTGCAAGAGCAGAATTCAAGACTTAGAGGAGGTTTTTCAAAATGGCCACCAATCAAGTCGTTCTCGTCACCGGGGCAAGCACAGGATTCGGCCGGCTTTTCACCGAAACGCTGGCGCGCAATGGATACACGGTCTTCGCAACGATGCGCGATCCCAAAGGCAAGAACGCAAAGAACGCCGCGGAGATCGAAGCGCTCGCCAAGAAAGAATCGCTGCCGATCCACATTCTCGAACTCGATGTCACCAAGGAAGACTCCGTCAACAAAGCCGTCAGCGCCGCCGTCGATAAGGCCGGCCGCCTCGACGTCGTCATCAACAATGCTGGATTCCCTATCATCGGCCTGTTGGAGACGATCACGGTCGAGCAGGCGCAGAGTCAGTTCGATACGAATTTTTTCGGTTGTGTGCGCGTGAATCGGGCAGCACTTCCCCAGATGCGCAAACAGAAGAGCGGACTGCTGCTGCACATCAGCAGCGGCGCCGGCCGGCTCGTGTTTCCAACATTCGGACTCTACTGCGCTAGCAAGTTCGCCCTCGAAGCGTTTTCCGAGGCGTACAACTACGAACTCGCCGGGCAAGGCATTCAGTCAGTGAGCATCCAACCCGGCGCGTATCAGACGGCAATTTTTGGCAACATCCAGGTGGGAGAAGACAAATCACGGGCTGAAACGTACGGAGCCGCGAACCAAATTTTGCCGAAGATGAACGAAGGGCTAACCAAGAGCGCCGGCAATGCGCAGGAAGTGGCCGATGCAGTGCTGCGCATCATTGAAACGCCGGCCGCTCAGCGCAAGGCGCATTATCGCGTCAGTGCGCAAGATGTAGGAGTCGATGCCATCAACGATCTCTGCGAGCAAACGCAGGGCGCGGTGTTCCAAGCATTCGGCCTCACCGACGACGTGAAGTTTGTGGCAGCGAGCGCCGCAGCCAAGGGCTAGACGGGATCGCCTGCAAAAATCGAGCGGGCACTTTGCCGAGCAGACTATACTGCCCGGCATGAGAGTGCCCACCATGTTCCTCAAGCCTTCTGCAATCATGGCGGGCGTGATCACGATCGTATTCGTGATTTTCGCCGGCCATTTTTGTCTCTACGCGCAGGACAAATCCGGATTCCCCGACGGCTACGACGCCGTGCAAGCCGCGCCGAATAGTCACCGAGTGATTTTTGAAAACGCCCTCGTACGCGTTCTCGAAGTCACGATGCCGCCCGTCGGCAAGACAGAACCTTTGCATCATCACCGCTGGCCAAGCTTTTTTCTCGATTGGGATACCGGCGGCCCGTCGCCTCACGTCCGTTACCATCGCGGCGACGGCACTGTCGTGGATCAACCGAGCGAGCCATCGCCGAAACATCCGGGCCACTGGACTGTCCAGTGGATGAAGCCGGAGCCCCTGCACGCCATCGAGACGGTGGAGTTTCCCCCGTCACCAGATGAGCCAGGACTCATCCGCGTCGAACTGAAATTCAATCCGTAAATGATCGATCCAGAATTCCCACGCTTCGGGAGCCGGCAACCGGTCGCTACTTCACTGTCGGATATTTGATGCCGAGCTGATCGAGGTACGTTTTGTATTTCGTCGGGTCGTAGTAATACTTTTTCAATTCCGGCCTGAACTTCTCCATCTTCTCCTTGTTCATGTCGATCGCCGGTTTGTCGTCGGGCGAGAGAAACGATTCGTAGTGCACGTCTTTTGTCTGCACGTTGCGGAAGTAATCCCAGGCCTGCGCGACGAGCTCCGGTTGGAGCAGGACATCGAGCGCCGTCATCGCTTGCACCTTGGCTCCCGCGTTCGCTCCCTTGTGTGCGATCGGCGTGGCCATGGAAACAGCGTTGGGCCAGCTGTGACCCGGCATATTCGGAATATTCGCCGGGATACATCAGATAGACCATCGGGACATTCCACGAAATGTCGCCGACGTCATCCGAACCACCGCCTGTTGGGTTTTTAGCAGGCTCTTCCAGCGGCTCGACCTTGGTTTTGAGACCATCTTCCTTGGCGCCGATGTCTTTTTGCAGCGCTTTGGCGAGTTTCTGGTCGTCGTCGCTCCACTGCGGCATGCCGACCGCTTCAATGTTCTTCTGCTGGTCTTCCGCGATGACTTTGTTGAAATAAATCGGCCACGCAGAGCCGATGAGATGATGGTCCACGGTCGTGCCCGTCATTTTTGCAGCGGACTCGGCCATCATATTGCCGAGATCATAGTTTTCTTTGATGTGTTGGTAGTCGAGTTCGCGGAAGTAGTACCAGACTGCAGCTTCGCTTGGAACAACGTTCGGCTGATCTCCACCGTTGATGATCACGCGATGCGAACGCTGCGCCGGGCGAAGATGCTCGCGACGAAAATCCCAGCCGGTATCCATCAACTCGACGGCGTCCAGCGCGCTCCGGCCTTCCCAGGGACGGGCGGCAGCGTGTGCGGCCTTGCCGTGAAAGAAATATTGGATGGATACAAGCCCGCTCCACTCTCCGTTGCCCATCGCATACGAGGTATAAAACTTATCCCAGACATGTGAACCGAGAACGATGTCCACGTCTTTGAAAAGACCGGCGCGCACGTAGAAAGCTTTGGTGCCGACAAGCTCTTCGGCAATTCCAGGAAAAATCTTGATGGTGCCGGCGATGTGATGCTCCGCCATCATTTTCTTCAACGCCAATGCCGCCACGATGTTCACAGCCATGCCGGAATTGTGGCCTTCGCCATGTCCGGGCGCGCCTTCGACGATCGGATCGTGATACGCCACACCGGGCTTTTGCGAGGCGCGCGGAATGCAGTCCACATCGGTGATGAATGCGACGACCGGTTTACCTGAGCCGTAGGTCGCAAGCCACGCTGTCGGGATTCCGGCGATGCCGCGCTCGACCTGGAAGCCATTCTTTTCGAGCAGAGCGGTAAGGTAGCGCGACGTTTCAACCTCCTGGAAGCCGAGCTCGCTGAAGCTGAATATCTGATCGACCATCTGCTGCGTCAGCGTTTGCATCTTGTCGATTTCAGCAACGGCTTCGGCTTTCAGCGCCGGAAGATTGGCGGCTTGCGGTGGAGTCGTCGATTGTTGCGCGAGGAGCGGAATGGGCGAGCCAAGAACGCAGAGAAGCGCGAGAGGACGCAAGAAATTGAACATTCGGTCTCCAGCAAAAGGAAGGTGCGCGGCGCATCATAGCGCGAAGGCAAGCGGGAAAACACCGAAGAACCGCGACTGAAGATTTCGTGGAGTTATTCGACGGCGGTGGCGTCTGCGTCGTGGGACCAGAGCGGGAGCTTACGGCCGACGCCTTGCTCGCGAGCGGCTTTGTAGACTTTCATGGCGACGGCTAAATCCCAGGAGGCAATGCCGTTGGATTTGAAGAGCGTGGCTTCGGAGTCGCTGGTGCGGCCGGTGACTTTGCCGGCGACGATGTCGGAGAGGCGCTTCACGCCGGTCCAGCAAGATTCATCGCCGTGGAACGCGATGATGAGGTCGCCGGCTTCCTGACGCGACTGCTCTATGGAATCCACGACGATGACGTCGGCACTTGCCACGGCTTCGTCGTCGAGTTCGCGCTTGTTGGCGTGATTCGCGCCGATGGCGTTGATGTGCACGCCGGTTTCGAGATCGGCGCCTTTGATCACAGGATTCGCGGCGGTTGTGGCGGTGCAGACGATGTGCGCGGCGCGCACCGCTTCGCTCGCCGATGATGCGGCGTGAACCGGAACGCCGATGCGCTTCGACATTTCGGCGCAAAATTCTTCGCGCCGCTTCGGATCGCGGCCGTAGGCGTGGATGATCTCGAGATGTTTTACGGTGGCGATCGCTTCGAGCTGCGTTTTCGCCTGGCCGCCGGTGCCGATGATGGCGGCTGATTTGGCGTCGCGTGCGGCCAGGTACTTCGTTGCGACGCCGCTGGCCGCGCCGGTGCGGAGCTGGCCCATGTAGTCGGCTTCGATCATCGCGAGCAGGTGTCCGGTGGCCATTTCATAGAGCGGAACGAGAAACTGGAGCTTGCCGCGCACATACGTGTATTGCTTCATGGCGATGTAGCCGTCGGTGTAATCGGCGGCAGCCATGTAGTGAAAGAAATTGCCCTTGTTGAATTCGAATCGGCGGCGCGGATGGACGACCACTTCTCCGTTGGCCTGTTTGCGCGAAATGTCTTCGACGGCGTCGATGGCCATCGGCATGGTGAGCAGGCTGCGGACTTCGGCTTCGCTGATGTGCAGCGTCATTCGCGTGTCTCCGACCAGAGGATGCGGTTTGTCTATCTTACATGCATTGCAGGAAGAGGCAGAAAAACCCAAGGGTCGATAGGGTTTTGGCCCGGGCAAGCTGGGGCGCAGCAGTGCTGCGCCCCTACATGATCGCGGAGATGGGGAGCGTTGAGGCAAGACTCAGCGGGGGGAGCGCGCGAGTGGATGTCAGCGCGACTTCCCTGGCTTAGATGGCTTGGCGGATTTGGATTTTTGGGGGGCTTCGCCGGGTTCGCGGACGCGGCGGATCACGGTCTGGATCAGGCGGTAGGTGCGTTCTTCTTTGTCGGCGCCGATGGTGTGGAATTTGAACTCGGGATCGCCTTTCGCGTCTTTGCTCGACGAGAACGGGCAGCGCGCCGCAGAGATTGTTTTCGATGAACGCGGTTTCGTAGCGGGTTTTCTTGGCGTCCCAGGTGTAGGCGCGCAACGTCGTGAAATCGCAGGGCTGGCCTTCGGGGCCCTTGGTCCCGGCGACGAGATATTGTGGCTTTTCGCCGGAGGCATCGGGCACGCGGTTCAGTTCAAACCACGCGACGGCGCGAACGTTGGCCGAATTGATGCCTTCGCGCACGGGGTCAGGCAGATCGAGTTCGACGAAGCGGGCGATCACCCACCCCGCGATTGGGATGTTCTGGTCGCCGGGCTGCGTAGTTGTGTTGTTTTCGGCGGTGCGCGCCGAGGTTTCTCCCGGTGGGCGCGTGGCGACGGCGCGGACGAGATACCAGTCTTCTTTTTTGGTCGGAGCTTCGGCGCCGGTGTCTTTTTCGTCGGTGGTCTGCACCCAGTCGGAAACGGCGCGGCCGACTACGTCCACAGGAACACCGCGGCCGAATTGATAGAGGCGCGCCTCGGTGCGGCCGGGCGCGACGCGAAGATTGGTTTGCACTTTGGTGCGGCCGTGGGCTTGCGACGGGATGGCTTGCGCTTGCTGAAGCAGTTTTATGCTGCGCGTCCAGAGCGCGGGCTCGAGCAGAATGCGGCCGTCGATCCAGCCGACCTCGCCGCCGGCGGTGCGGATTTTGACGTTGTCGTTCCGGCGGGCGAGGATCTCGACGTGGTCGCCGTAGTGGAGCGTGTTCACCGGTTCGCGCACCTGCGCGACGCTGCTCCAGAGGGTGGTGCTGCGCTCGCTGATGTAGCCGTCGCCGAGGGACTCGTGTTTGGGGCGCAGAAGCCAGGCGACGATGGCGACGATCACGAGAAGCGGGATCGCGATGACGAGCTTGCGCTTCATCCAAGGCCACCCGATCGGGGTGACTGGTGACTCGTGACTGGTGACTGGTAAAAGACTTCAGCAACGAACGCGGCAGGTTTGTTGTGGGGACATTCCACGAGCTAGCTTGCTCCCAAAATGCTGCGGGAATCTTGCGCCAACCACCACGGCGGCGCTGTTAGAACTGGGTGAACGAGTGATTCTGTTGTCGTAACAATTGTAACTGATTCAGGGGCGGAGCAGACCGAGGCTGTTTGCCGTAATTTCTTGTTGCCGGTATGCATCTGAACATCGTGAATGAAATCGCCGCTCAGAAAATCAGGCGGAGAAAATCGGGAAGCTGCTAGAGTTTGGTGCGAGGTGCAAAACGAAGTGGAGAACGTTCGGTGAAATTCTTCGATCGGTTGCAGCCGGTGGCATTGCTGGCGCTGCGTGTGGCGCTGGCGATCATTTTTATTTTTCATGGGTATCCGAAGCTCACCCATACGCATGGAGATTTGCAGAAGTTGTTTGTGGAGCATGGGATGCCGGGATATTTCGCGCTGCTGGCGGGGGTGATTGAGACGTTTTGGCGGCGGGTTGTTGCTGATTGGACTGCTGGCGCGGCCGGCGGCGCTGTTGCTGGCGATCGAGATGAGTGTGGCGATCTGGAAAGTACACAGCGTACATGGGATTTATTCGGTGCGGGACTATGAGTTTCCGCTGGCGCTGGCCACGGCGTGTTTTGTGCTGGCGAGCGTCGGGGCGGGGTTGATTTCGGTGGACCATTTTGTGTTTGAAGGCGGGGGCGGTGGCGGGCGTCGGAGCGGCGGTGGCAGTAGCTATAAACCGCCGAAAGTGAAATACAAGGGGCATAAGCGCGATCGGGATTTCGACGACTGAGCGAGGTCACCGATATGAGTGTTGTAGCGCCGGCATCTTGCCGGCGTTTTTTCTTTCAGGCGAGAGATTTGCCGCGATGGGGCGCAGCGATGCTGCGCCCGTACACTGGCCCGACGAAGACATCGAGCCTACGACGCGACGGCCGGGCGGAGCAAGCCCCGCCCCTACAACGGAATACCAGATTAGCGCGGGACGGGTTGAGACGTGACTGGGGCGACCGGCGCTTGCGCGTAGGTGGTGCCGGTCGGGGCCAGCGGCAGCGCGATCCAGAGGATGACGTAGGCGAGCAGGCCGGTGCCGCCGAGCAGGAACGCGAGCAGCCAGCAGACGCGCACGATCGTGACGTCCACATCGAAATAATCGGCCAAGCCTGCGCAGACGCCGCCGATCTTTTTGTCGGTGCTGCTGCGAACGAGACGCTTTTTGCCGCCGGCTTCGTAGTCGGCGCCGAAGGAATGTTGAGTGGGCGGCTGCTTGGCGCCGCAGTTGTAGCAGAAGTTGGAGCCGTCGGTGATGCGCCGCTGACAATTTACGCAAATCATGGTGGCACCTCCACAGGACTGGTCACGCTATTTCTACCATTAGATACGATTGAGAGGGCAAAAAAGTTTCCGGAGAGGGAAGCGCTGGGCCGTGTAAGTTATTGATGAGGTTTGGGTTGGAGGGAATTTGTGGATACGGCGGATCGGGCTTAAATGATGGGGCGAAAAATCGCCGGCTGGAAGCCGGCGCTACCGGGATGAGCGGATCAATCTCGCGCTAGTAGTCGAGGATGTCTTTGACGGCGGTGACGATGGTTTCGGTCTGGGGGAGGATGATGTCTTCGAGCTTGGGCTGGTAGGCGCAGAAGGTGTCCATGGCGGCGATGCGCTTTACCGGGGCGTCGAGTTCGTGAGAAAAGCTCCTCGCCGATACGGGCGGCGATTTCGGCGCCGTAGCCGAAGCTGCGCATGTCTTCGTAGGCGACGATGACGCGGTGATTTTTGCAGACGGTCGCGGCGATGGCTTCCCAGTCGTAGGGCGACAAGCGAGCGTAGATCGATGATTTCGGCGGAGATGCCTTCGCGCTGGAGCTGCGCGGCGGCGACTTCGGCGCGGTGGACGATGGCGCCGTAAGTGACGATGCTGACGTCGGTGCCCTCTTTGACGAGGCGCGCTTTGCCGAACGGGACGGTGTAGTCGGGGCCGGGATACTCGGAGCGATTGTACGGCTGGCGATAAAGATGTTTGTGCTCGAGGAACATCACCGGATCGTCGCAGCGGATCGCGGTGCGCAACATTCCGGCGACATCGAGCGCTGTGGACGGCATGACGACGCGCAAGCCGGGGCAATGCGTGAAGATCGATTCGCCGCTCTGGCTGTGATAAACGCCTCCGCCGGTGAGGTAGCCGCCGATCGCGACGCGAATCACCGCGGGAGCTTTGAAGTTGCCGTTGGAGCGCCAGCGCGTGACGCAGAGTTCATCGCGCAAGCTGCATCATCGCGGGCCAGATGTAATCGAAGAATTGAATCTCGGCGACGGGTTTCAATCCGCGGACGGCCATGCCGATAGCGCGGCCTACGATAGCGGCCTCGGCTAGCGGCGTATTAAAAACGCGGTCGGCGCCGTATTTGCGCTGCAAGCCTGCGGTAGCTTTGAAAACGCCGCCCTTCCCTTTCAAATCCTTGAGATTTTCTTCGCGGCTGGCGTCGGCAACGTCTTCGCCGAAGACGGTAATGCGTTCGTCGCGTCCCATTTCGTCGGAGAGCGTGGCGGCGACCATTTCGACCATCGTTTTGGGCGCGCCGTGGAGTTGCGGCTGAGATTCAAACGCGCTCGAAGTTGGATCGATGTCGGGCGAGTAGACGTTGACGAGGATCGAATCGGGCGTAGGTTGCTCGGCCGCGAGCGCTTCGTCGGCGGCGTCGCGGACTTCACGATCGACTTCGGCTTCGAGATGCTCGATTCCCTTTTGGTCGAGCAAGCCTTCGCGCACGAGGAAGAGCGAGAATTTCGAGAGCGCATCGTGGTGCGCTTCTTTTTCGCGCTCTTCGGCGGTCTTGTAGAGCTTTTCGTCGTCGGAGAGCGAGTGCGAATAGGGACGCGTGACGTGCGCGTGAATCAGCGCGGGACCGCGGCGGGCGCGGCAATATTCGACGGCTTCTTTGCCGACGGCGTAGCTTTCAAGCGGATCGGTGCCGTCGCATTCGGCGACGTGCAGCCCGGGGAAACTGCGCACGAGGCGCGAGATGCTGCCACCGGCGGTCTGCACTTCGACGGGCACGCTGATCGCGTAGCCGTTGTCTTCAATCACGTAGAGGAGCGGAAGCTTTTTGGCGCAGGCGGCGTTGAGCGATTCCCAGAATTCGCCTTCGCTAGTCGCGCCGTCTCCGGCAGACACGTAAACAATTTCGTCGCTCGCGTAATTGACATGTTCGCCGAGCGGAGCTTTTTTCGCTTGAGCGAGCGCTTTTTGGCGATGCTCGTAGTAGAGCGTGGCTTCGGCGGCGCCGACCGATTGGACGAATTGCGTGCCGGTGCAGGACGAGCGGCTGACGATGTTCCACTTGTTGTGGCCCCAGTGCGAGGGCATCTGGCGGCCGCCCGAAGCAGGATCGCCGGCGGCGCCGACGGCCTGCATCAGCATTTCGACCGGCGTGACGCCGAGCATCAGGCAGAGCGCGCGGTCGCGGTAATACGGGAAAACCCAATCGACGCCGGGACGAAGAAGCAACCCCATTGCGGCCGTGATGGCTTCGTGGCCGGCGCTGGAGATTTGGAAGAAGATTTTATTTTGGCGCTTGAGCTGAATTTCGCGGTCGTCGAGGCGGCGGGAAAGGAACATCGTCCGGTAAAGACGGATGAGGGAGTCACGGTCCAGACCGTGATATTTGCCGGTGTCGAGCCTTGGGTCGAGCTTGGCCACTTTGACGCGAGTTTGCACTGCCATTCGGTTTTGCCCTCGTCTGGAAGTGGGATCGATGTCGCCGCGGAAGCTCAATTATACCGAAATTCGATGCGGCGGGTGGAGCGGGCGGCAAGCGATAGGTGCCTGCCTGTGGATTAATGCTTTGGGCTAAATTGGCCTGTTCTAATGGGCAGCCGATAGCGCCGGTTTACCTGACGCAGGAAGGGCATCTTGCCGGCGTTTTTGCGATCGCCACGCCGCGTTGCCCGTGCTATTCGAGAGTGTCGAATTGCTTTAGGGTCTCGTCGAAAGCAGCGTCTTTTTCGTGGATTACGTGAGGATGGGCCACTTTGAAGAGTTCGTCGGCGGGGATGCGGTCAAGCCATTGCTTCTCCGTGACATCTTTTCGTGGCCGGAGAAGTAGAGGCGGACGAGGAGTTTTACGGGGCCGGAGTCGGCAGCTTCCTCTTCGGATTTGTCGGACTTTTTGGATTTCGTGGCTTTCGCTGACTTGGCCGAGGCTTTCGCCTTGGCGCCTTTTTTTGGCTTCGTCGGACGTGCTCGGATTCGGCAGCTGCAGCGGCCTCAGCGGTTTCCGCTGCGGCTTCGTCGCCGCGATCGAATTTTACCTGGAGCTTTTTGTCGAGGCGGAAGGCTTGCTTCCATCCTTCGAGTTTATGGCGGGCTTGCTGCGCTTTTTCTTCGTTGGGGAACTCGAAAACCATGTAAGTGTGGGCCATACAAGAAGTCTGCGATGCGATTTGCGGCAAGTCAAGAAAGGCGTCGGATAGCAGGTTCGGCAAAGTTACAAAGGATCGACATCTTTTAACCGTCGGCAGACGGGGCCGGGTGGATTATCATAGAGCCGAGTTTTTCGGGTCGACCTTGAATCGCAGAAACCACAATCGACAGAGAGTGCTTGGCGCGCTGGCGTGCCTGCTGGCGATTGCGTCGTTGTATGCGCCGATGGCGGCCGCTGCGTTCTCTCCTTCGGCGATGGCCTGCTGCACGGCGGGGTTCTGCAATATTCCAAGCCATCATCACAAGAGCAAGGCCGCAACGAGCCCGGAGTCCGCTTCGGCTCAGGAAGCCGGGCACTCAGACTGCGGGCACGACATGTCTGCCAAAGTGGCCGACAAGACCGCCGCGATGAACGATTGCTCGATGGATTGCTGCCAGACTCACGAAGCTCCTGCAGCGGTCGGTTCAGTAACGTTTGTGATGCCGCCGGTATTTTTCGTTGCGATTTCGATGCACGTAACGCGTGCAACCGAAATTGCGCGCGCGATTGAAATTCCGCGCGCGATTGAACCCGATTCTCCCCCTCCTCGACTCCTCAGCAACACGCTGTAAGACCGCTCAATTTCTGCAGGTCCGCTCAATTCCCTTCCGCGAACTCTAAAGAGTCGCGCTTACCCATTTGAGGAGAAGAGGATTTCATGCGACGCGTCTTACCGTTGTTGGCAGCATTGCTGTTCTTAGGAGGAACCGCGCTGGCCACGATTTTTGGAACGGTGCGAGGGATAGTTCACGATCCGCAGCATCGTCCGGTGACCAATGCGCAGGTTACGTTGCAGGCTCGCAAGTCGGCGTATACGCAAACCGTGCAAACCGATGATGAGGGTCAGTTTCATTTCGATGCGGTACCGCTCGGCGAATATTCGGTGAAGGTGGAACAGACAGGATTTGAGACCAGCGAGCAAAACTTCACGGTGATCTCGGGCACGGCGCCGATTCTGCATCTCGAGTTGCGGGTCGCGGCGGCGCAGGCTCAGTCTGTCGAGGTCTCGGCGGACGCAGCGCCGGCACAGACCGAAACCATAACTCCGACGACCGTGATCGATCGCCAGGAAATCATCCAGACGCCCGGCGCTTCGCGCACGAACAGCATGGCGATGATTACGGACTTCACGCCCGGCGCATACGTCACGCACGATCAGCTACATATTCGCGGCGGGCATCAGGTGAGCTGGCTCATCGATGGCGTGCCGATTCCAAATACCAACATCGCGAGCAATCTGGGGCCGCAAATCGATCCGAAAGACGTTGACATGCTCGAAGCACAGCGCGGCAGCTACTCAGCCGACTATGGCGATCGCACCTATGGAATTTTCAACGTGGCGCCGCGCACGGGCTTTGAGATGAACAACGACGCCGAGTTGGTCTTGAGCGCCGGCAATTTTTATCAAACTGACGATCAGCTCAATTTCGGCGGGCACACGAACAAGTTCGCCTACTACGCCAGCGTGAACGGCAACCGGACGAACCTCGGACTGCAGACGCCAACCTCGGCGGTGATTCACGACGCGGCAAACGGCGTCGGCGGATTTACGTCGATGATGTACAACGTCGATGCCAACGATCAACTCCGCTTCGTGGCCCAGGTGCGGCGCGATTTTTATCAGGTGCCGTTTGATCCGAATGATCCCAATACGGTCGGGACCTTCTTGAAGGACGCCAACGTCGAGAACGATTCGTTCGTGACGTTTTCGTGGGTCCATACGGTAAATCCGGGTTTGCTGCTGACGGTGTCGCCGTTTTTCCATCACAACAGCGCGGACTATGAAAGCAGCCCGCTCGATTTTCCGAGCTCGACGACGCAAGATCGAACGTCGAATTATGAAGGCGGGCAGGCGTCCGTTTCGTGGGTGAAAGATCGCAACAGCCTGCGTGGGGGATTTTATGGATTTGCACAGCAGGATTCCCAGCTCTTCGGGTTGATTTTCCACGATGGCGAGCCGAGCTTGGACCCTCCCGTGAAGACGAATCCCGACGGAAGCTTGGTCAGTGTCTATGCCGAGGATCAGCTCCGTGTTACCTCGTGGCTGATGCTGAATGCCGGGCTGCGGCAGACGCATTTTTCGGGAGGCGTCGTCGAGAATGCGACCGATCCGCGTGTCGGCGCGTCCGTCCGAATCCCTAAGCTGAAGTGGGTTTTCCGCGGATTCTACGGCCACTTTTACCAGGCGCCGCCGCTCGAAACCATTACCGGACCGCTGATCGATTTCGTCACGCTGCAAAATCTCGGCTTCATTCCGCTGCATGGAGAGCGAGACGAAGAACACCAATTCGGCGTGACGATTCCACTGTTCGGCTGGACCATCGACGCCGATAACTTCTTGACGCGGGCGAAGAATTTCTTCGACCACAACAACCTGAACAACTCGGACGTGTTCTTCCCGATCACGATTCAGGGGGCGCGCATCAACGGATGGGAGCTAACGCTGCGTTCACCACGAATTCACAACCGCGGGCAGATCTATTTGACGTACTCGAATCAGCTCGCGCTTGGATTCGGGGACATCAACGGCGGCCTGACGGATTTTTCGTTTGGCGATGGGTACGGCTTGCTCGACCACGATCAAAGAAATACCTTACACGTCGGCGGGCAGTGGACGCTGCCTTGGCGATCGTTTGTCTCGACCGACGTTTATTATGCGTCGGGATTTACAAACGGCAATTCGCCACCGGATCCGAACGATCATCTACCTGGGCATACGACGTTCGACATGACATTGAGCAAGTCGTTCGGCGAGCGATTTTCTGTGAGCCTGAACGGCATCAACGTTGCCAATCGCCGCGTGTTGCTGGACAACAGCTTTACGTTTGGCGGGACGCATTTCTTGAACCCGAGAGAGTTGTTCGTTCAGGTTCGGTATCACTTTCATTTTTAAACGCGAAAATCGAATCGACGTGAACGGCTGACGACCGGGCAAGCTGGGGCGCAGCGGTGCTGCGCCCCTACACAATCACGACAAGCCGCAGCGAATCTCTATTGTCGGTGTGATACAGCGCGGGTAGACTGGTCCCGTTGACATATTGAGGCGATGGAGTTCGCCATAACCGTCCTGAGAATCTGAGGACTGATGACTCCTGGCAGCCAAACGGCTCCAGGAGTTTTTTTGTTTGCTGCGCACTCTGCGAGTACCTCGCGTCGCGTGCGCAGCAGGATTGGAGATACGTTGCGTCTAGCATTGATTGCGATTTTTGGGGCGATCGGCACTCTATTGCGCTATGGCATTCAGGTCTTCACGCAGGTTCAAACGGGCAGCACGTTTCCGTGGGGCACGTTGCTCATCAATCTCACGGGATGCTTTCTGCTCGGCCTGGTCGGCCAGACTCTGTTGAACCGAATGATGGTGTCGCCTGATTGGCGCATGGCGATCACCGTGGGATTTTTCGGCGGCTACACGACGTTTTCAAGCTTCGGCTGGGAGACCGCGAAAATGCTGGAGAGCGGGGAGTGGCTCCCGGCGACGGGCTACGTCGCAGCCAGCGTTGTGATCGGGCTGATGCTATCGGTTGCCGGGATTCATCTGGCGAATCGTTTTTAGTTCAGACAGCGCGCGAACTTTGATCGCGGAGGGCACATGGCATACGACAAATTTGAAGGCGAAAGGACCCTGATGCGAATTCACAGCGGCGAGTCGGACAAGTGGCACGGCAAGGCGCTCCACCAGGCAATCGTCGAGATGCTGCGAAAAGAAGGCTTCGCCGGCGCAACGGTGCTGCGCGGCGTCGCCGGATTTGGCGGCTCGAGTATTTTGCATACGGACAAACTTCTGCAGATGTCGCAGGATTTGCCGATCATTATCGAAGTGATCGAGTCAAATGAGAAGATTGAGAAGATTCTGCCGCGGATCGACGAGATGCTCGAGGGCGGAATCGTAACCCTCGAAAAAGTGCGCGTCCTCGTACACCGCGCGATCAAGAAGTAGGTCTACTCCGGCGGTACGAATCTTCCTGCAAGCAAAATTCTTGCCATCCAGGCCGCGTGCGGAACACCAGAGTGAAGCAAGGCATCGGCTTCCGCTTGCACGATGTATTCGACCCGGCGCGTTGTGAGATTTTCACCATCGATCACCAAATACGAAGCGCGCGTGTCACCATCGTAGGACTGGCCGACGCTTCCGGTGTTGGCAATCGTCCATACATCAAAGTGACGAACAAACGGTACGTGAATGTGAGCATAGACGACCGTCTTCGCGTTCAACGGAGCATAGATTTCGCGGAATTCGTCCTCGCTCGCGTTCGGCATCGGAGCGCGCCAGCGATCGTTCGGGCTGGCGTGAACGAGTGCCAGGTCTTCGAGCATGAATCGATCTGGAAGTTGTTCGAGCCAGCGTAGGCGATCGGGGCCGAGTTTCGTGACGGTCCATGGAATTGTGTCTTTCACTCGCTGAAAAACCGAGGCGAGTTGCGGAAGCGTTGCGGCGAATTCGGTCAGGCGAATCGGCGCGTAGAGCATCTCGTCGGTATTGCCAAGAACGCCGGGCCATCCGAGCGATTGAATTTGGTCGATGATTTCGGCGGGATGCGCACCGCCGGACGAAAGATCGCCACCGTGGACGACGAGATCGGGCGCGACTTCGCGGAGATCGGCCAGCACCGCGTCGAAAGCGCGGCGGTTGCCGTGGATGTCCGATACAATCGCGATTCGCATTTAGATCGGAGAGCGCGCGACCAGTGGCCGCGCGCTATTCGGCGCGTTCATCGGCAGTTTATCTGAGTTTGGCAAGAATGCGTCGCACTCACCATGTCTGAAACCATCGCAAAAACTTCGTGGCTGAATCGCACCGTCCTTGGCGTCGGGCTGACGAGTTTGTTCAGCGATTGGAGCCATGAGACGGCGACCGCGGTGCTGCCCGCGTTTTTGGCGCTGATTGGCGCGGGGCCGGCGTGGCTCGGCGCGATCGAGGGCGTTGCTGACGGGCTTTCGAGTTTCACGAAGCTGGCAGCGGGGCATTTTACGGATCGGTTGAAGACGCGAAAGCCGCTGGCGATTTTTGGTTATGCGGTGACGGCGCTGGCGACGGCTTCGTTCGCGCTGGCGACGCACGCGTATCAAGTGATGATCGGGCGAACGGGCGCGTGGCTCGGCCGCGGCGTGCGCTCACCGGCGAAAAAAGCGTTGCTGGCGGCGGATGTGCCGCCGGGCGCGTACGGGCGCGCGTTCGGATTTGAGCGGCTCATGGATACGGTCGGCGCGATCGTCGGGCCGCTCACGGCGTTGTGGTTGCTCGAGCAGACGCAGCATTCGTACCGGCAAGTTTTTTTGTGGACGCTCGTACCAGGATTGACGGCGGTCGCGGTGTTTTGGCTGTTGGTGCGTGAGCGGCCTGTGGAAGCGCGTCCGCGAAGATCGTTTGTCGTGGGACTGAAGTCGCTCCCGGTTCCCTTTCGGCGATTTTTAGTGGCCGTCGGAGTTTTTGGCGCGGGAGATTTCTCGCACACCATGCTGATTTTGTATGCATCCCGCGCGTTGACTCCGGCGCAAGGCGCTGCGCGAGCGGCGAGCATCGCGGTTGGATTGTATACGCTGCACAACGTGTTTTATGCCGGGTCGGCATACGTGAGCGGTTGGATCAGCGATCATGTGCGCGAGCGAAAATTTGTTTTGGCGGCGGGATATGGATTGGCCCTCGTGACTGCACTGCTGCTTTGCACCGGAACGCAATCTCTCGCGTTGCTTGCGGTGATCGCGGCGCTCGCGGGACTCTACGTTGGGACCGAAGAGGCGCTGGAAGATTCGGTCGCGGCGGAGTTGGTGCCGAAGGATCAGCATGGCATGGCGTTTGGGACGCTGGCGGCGGTGAACGCGGGCGGGGATTTCTTGTCGAGCGTGATGGTTGGATTTTTGTGGAGCGCGTTTTCGGTGCAGGCGGCGTTTGGGACTTCGGCCGTTTTGTTTCTGCTTGGTGCGATCATGATTCTGCGACTAAAGCAGTAAAGACGGGCACGGCGATGCCGTGCCCCTACACGTTCGTCCTGCAGGGTCCCTTTACACTCCCCGCCTACTTACGCCTTGTCTTCGCCATCGAACATAGAGCGAAATTCATCGTTGCGGCTCATGCGACTGCGTGTTAGCTTTAGCGAATAAAAAGCGAATTGGCGCCGTTTTGGCATTTGCCCGGGCGCCAGTGAAGGAGCCGCATGCCGCCGAGCCTATTTGCTGTTTCGCGCGCACCAGAAACGCTGCCGACGCCGATGACGCGCGCATTTGGCGTGGTCAACGGCTTCCTGGAGCGCGATCCGACCGGGGAGATCGTCACGGCGGTACGGCGGTTCCCCGCGCGCGATGCGGAGTTTGCGGAGTTCCCTTCCTGGATTCACACCGATTTAGTCGGTGCGTACAAAGCGAAAGGCGTGCGCCAGCCGTATTCACATCAAGCGGCAGCAGCCGAGGCCGTACACGACGGAAAGAATGTCGTCATCGTGACGCCGACAGCCTCGGGCAAGACGCTCTGCTACAACCTGCCGGTGCTGAACGCGATTCTGGAAGATACGGACACGCGTGCGATTTATCTTTTTCCGACGAAGGCGCTCGCACAGGACCAACTCACCGAATTACACGATCTGAATGAGCGGCTTGCGAATCGGTTTGGCGTCTTTACGTATGACGGCGACACGCCGAGCGATGCGCGCAAGGCGATTCGCGAAAAGGGGCATCTGGTTCTGACGAATCCCGACATGCTGCACACCGGGATTTTGCCGCACCACGCGCGGTGGGCGCGGCTGTTTGAAAATTTGCGCTACATCGTGATCGATGAGCTGCACACATATCGCGGAGTTTTTGGCAGTCATTTGTGCAACGTGCTGCGGCGGCTGCGGCGCATCGCGCGATTTTATGGGCGCGAGCCGCAGTTTGTGTGTTGCTCGGCGACGATTGCGAATCCAGGCGACCTGGCTTCGCGATTGATCGAAAGGGATGTTGAGGTCTTGAGCGCGAACGGCGCGCCGGCGGCGGAGAAGACTTTTGTTTTCTACAATCCGCCGGTGGTGAATCGCGCGCTGGGGATTCGGCGGAGCTATCTGAACGAGTCGTCGCGCGTGGCGCAGGAATTTCTGAAACACAATTTACAGACGATGGTGTTTGCGAACTCGCGACTGCATACGGAATTGCTTCTGACCTATTTGCAAAAGGCGAATCCGCAACAGCCGGGCAAGCCGGAGACGATTCGCGGCTATCGCAGCGGATATTTGCCGGGCGAACGGCGTGAGATCGAGCGCGGGCTGCGCGACGGGCGAATTCGCGGCGTGGTTTCGACGAGCGCGCTGGAATTGGGAATCGACATTGGGTCGCTCGACACCGTCGTGATGGCGGGCTATCCGGGAACGATCGCGGGAACTTGGCAACGTGCTGGCCGCGCGGGGCGACGCAGCGGAAGTTCGTGCGCAGTGATGGTGGCGTCTTCTGCGCCGCTCGATCAGTACATTGTGCGGAATCCGGATTATTTTTTCGGCAACACGCCCGAGCATGCATTCATTCAGCCCGACAATCTGGAAATTCTGGTGAATCACCTGAAGTGCGCGGCCTTCGAGTTGCCGATCGCGCCGGACGAAAAGTTTGGCGACGTCGATGTACCGGATTTGTGCGCGCGCATGGCGGAAGCCGGATTCCTGCATCACGCGGGCGACCACTATCACTGGACGCAGGAGGCGTATCCGGCCGACACGGTCAGCTTGCGGTCGGTGACGAGCGACAACTTCATCATCATCGACGTCACCGCGCAGCCGGAAGTGATCGGCGAAGTGGATTTTTCGAGCGCGCTGACGACCGTGCACGAGAAGGCGATTTATCTGCACGGCGCGCAGCAATATCACGTGGAGCATCTCGATTTCAAAGAGCGCAAGGCTTACGTGAAGCAGGTCGACGTCGATTACTACACGGATGCGATTCGCTACACGCAAGTGAAGGTGTTGGAAGTTGCGCAGGAAGCGCGGGCGAGCGAAAGAAATCCGAGCGTTGCTGCGTTACGGTCCCACGGGGATGTTCTGGTTCGATCGCAGGTTGTCGGATTTAAAAAACTTAAATTTTTTACGAATGAAAATATCGGCGCCGGCGATTTGCAATTGCCAGAGAACGAAATGCACACAACGGCGTACTGGATCACGCTGAAGCGCAAGCTGATCGAGTCGCTTCCTTACACAATCAGCGAGCGGCAGAGCGGGATGTTTGGCTTGCTGCATGCCTTGGAAACGGTCGCGACGTTGCTTCTGATGTGCGACGGACGCGATCTTGGGACGGCAATCGGCGAGAAGCCGCCTGCGCCGGGCGACGGTAACGAGTCGATTGTGTCGATGCGCATGGAAGACGCGGTCAAAACCGGCGCGAAGGAATTTTTCGAGCCGAATTTGTATTTGTACGACGCGTATCCCGGTGGAATCGGATTCTCGGAGCCGCTGTTTCGCGCTCATGAATTGCTCGTCGCCAAAACACGCGAATTGATTGTGGATTGCGGATGCGAGCAAGGTTGCCCCTCATGCGTGGGTCCTGCGGGCGATCTAGCACCACGCGCGAAAGAGGCGGCGCTAGCGATTCTCGATCGGTTGTGTGCGTGATGGCGAGCCTCGCGGATCGATTTTCGCGGCTGACGGCGCTGAAGCCTTCGCGTTCGGCGATCGCCGGTTCGGTGCTAACGCGAACTGCTGCGCGTCGCGCACCCGAGCAGGAAGACGCCCTGTCGCAGCTCGTTGGCGCAGCGATTTCCACGAATCATTACGGCGAGCATGTTTCGGTCAGCAACTGGTACTCAACGCCGGAATTTGTCGAGGCTTCGAGCAACACGCTCGACCTGCTGTGTCGCTCGCGCGACGCGGAGCTTTCCAAGCGCACGCTCGCAGCGCTTTCCGACCCGACGAAATGGCTGTTTCTCGATACCGAAACGACCGGGCTTTCGGGCGGCACGGGGACGTATGCATTTTTGATCGGGCTCGCGTGGTGGGATTCGGGCGGGCTGCAGGTCGAGCAACTCTTCATGCGCGATTTTCATGAAGAACATTCGATCTTGCATGAGCTGTCGGCGCGGCTGGCGGAACGACCAGTACTGGTGACGTTTAACGGGAAATCGTTCGACTGGCCCCTGCTCGAGAATCGCTTCACAATGACGCGGGCGATCAAGACGCCAAAACTTGCGGCCCATCTGGATCTGCTGCACCCGTCGCGTGCGCTCTGGAAGCTCCGGCTTGGCTCCGTGCGCCTGGTGGAGCTGGAGCGTCATGTTTTGGATGCGCCGCGGCTCGGGTGGCACCGCGATGAAGATGTGCTTTCGGCGATGATTCCGCAGCACTATTTCGATTACATTCGCGGCGGTCCGGCGGAGCCGTTGGCGGCAGTGGTTCGGCACAATCAAATGGACTTGCGCGGCCTGGCTGCGATTCTTGCGCGAATCGAAGGATTGCTCGCCGCGGCTGAGCGCGCGGATGAAGATGTCGAGAGTCTCGATCTGTTCGGACTTTCGCGATTTCTTCATAAGCGAGGAGAACGCGATCGCGCGCATTCGGCGTGTTCGCAAGCGCTCGACTTGGGTTTGCCGGCCGAACATCGGCCGCGGGCTCGGCGCGAATTGGCGCAACATGCGAAGCGGCGCGGCGATCATGATCATGCCATCTCGCTGTGGCGGGAACTGGCCAATGAAGCAGCCGGCGCATCGGAAGAGGCCGATGTGATCGACGCGATTCATGCGTGTGAACAGTTAGCGATGCACTACGAACGGCGCGAGAAGGATCTCGAACGAGCGAGTGAGTTCATCTGCCTGGCCTTGGCAAAAGTGAAGCGACTTCGGGCCGCCTCCCGGTCAATGTATGCGGCGCCAAAATTCGCCCGAATCGAGGAAAAACTCCTGAATCGCGCCGCTCGCCTGCGGCATCGGATGGAGTCTAAGCGGGAGCGCGCCACGAGTCTTCCCTTGCTTCAACGAGAGGCGACGCTCCCCGCGGGCCGAACGGCGAATGCGAGCGTTCGTGTCGCCGTCGCGAAAGCCGGACGATAGCCGTCTGCAAACCTTCAAGGTTTGACGCGAGAAACCGGATGGAAACGCAAGCCGCAACATCGGAAACTCCAACAGGATCAACTATGGCAAGCCCACAACAAGCCTACCTGCGCACGGAACTGGAACGACGATACGACCGGCTCGAGTCGGCAATACAGGCACCAAGCGCCGATCCGTCGCTGTCGAATCTGCTAAGCGAAGTCGATGCGGCGCTGGATCGAATGGACGCCGGAACCTACGGTCTCTGCGAAGCATGTCACGACACGATTGAACCCGATCGCTTGCTGGCAAATCCGCTGGAGCAGTTCTGCCTCGATCATTTGACGACCGAAGAGCGCCGGGCACTCGAAAGCGACCTGCTGCTCGCCGCGCGGATTCAGCAAACGCTGCTGCCGGCACGCGACTTCGCGCCGAAGGGATGGCACATGCGATATCACTACGCCCCGGCGCGCGTCGTGAGCGGCGATTATTGCGACGTGTTTGAGTCGAAGTCTGGCCTCGTCTTTCTGCTCGGCGATGTTTCCGGCAAAGGCATCGCCGCATCGATGCTGATGAGCCATCTGCACGCCACATTTCGCAGCCTGGCAGATGCCGAGCTGCCGCTGGATCGCATGGTCGGTGTGGCGAATCGCATCTTTGCCGAGAGCACGATGGCTGGGCAGTTCGCGACGCTGGTCGTTGGACGTGCCACGCACGACGGAGCCGTCGATCTCGTCAGCGCCGGCCATCTCCCTTTGTTGCATCTGTGCGCAGGAGAAACGAAATCGCAGGGCGCGACGGGTGTGCCGCTCGGCATGTTTCCGAACACGAACTTTCCAGTCTTCAGCTTCTCAGTCCAGGCCGGAGACTCGCTACTCGTCTACACGGATGGGCTCACCGAGTCCCGCAACGGCAAGGATGAAGAGTACGGCATGCACCGCGTCAAAGCGCTCGCTGACAAACACAGAAACAAAACGCCGGGTGAGCTGATTTCAAATTGCCTCGCGGATCTTCACGATTTCACGGCAGGAGCGAAGCCGGCCGACGACTTGACGCTGCTTGCGCTTCAACGGGCAGCCTGAAATAAGCGACAACCTGCTCTAATCTTCGCGGCTCAATCTAAAACGGGATCTTCGCAGTTAAAGGCGGTTGGTTGGTGGTCTTCCGTTGAAATTTCACGCTCGCACGGTCGAGCGAATTCGCGGGAGGAGCGGTCTCCCAGTGCACGCCACTATTCAATTTGTCGAACAGTGCGCGATCAGCGCCTTCCAGCGAGACGCAAGACATCGCAACGCACTTGAAGAAGACGCCGCCGTCGGCCGTATCGAAGCTTAGAAATTCTTCCTGTTTTTTTTCGTTCGTGCGCTTGGCGTATTTCTTCGCCAAGACTTCCGAATACGCTGAGAAAAATCGCGCCGTGGCGCGCTCGTCGGCCAGATCGAGGCGGGCGATAAGCACCAGCTTTTTCGTTTTCTTTTGCTCAAAAAGAATGTAGCGATCCGAACTCCACGCAGCCGCAAGCGGAATCGCGCGTTCCTCATTCAAAAACTGTTTGAGCACTTCCTTCCAGCCAAACTCCCCCATCAAATTGTCTTCCAACCGAACCCAGTCGGCACCTAGGTCCTTATCGAGAGACGGCAAATCCGCTTTCGGAGGGATCCGGGACGAGAAGTACAAGTCCGGATGCATGATCTGCTGGGTCGAGACCGGCGGCTTGGCGAAAACGCCGGCCAACGCATCCCAACCCTTGGGACGAACGATCGCGGCGGAAAAATTCAGCCCGTCGAGATACGGAAAAATCAGCGCATCGCGAAGAAAAGGCGGCGCTTTCTTCAACATCGGCGTGCTGTCCATGTCGCCGACGAGCATCGACGGATCGATGTCGGGCAGATCCTGAAGCGAGCGGCCCGTGCCCTGGAGCAGATAATCCACCATGGCGGCCATCGCGCTGCCTTCCAGCACCGATTCTCGCGCCAGCTCCGCATCGTCATTAGGACGAGCCGCCTTGACCCAATTGTCGATCTTGAAGTGCTGATCCTGAAGCGCGTGGGTAAGCTCGTGCGCCATCACCATTTTCTGGTCGGCGGCCGGAATCCAGTCGGCAACGTAAAACTCGTGCGACTTCGGGTCGTAGAGCCCGGCGATCTGCTCGGTCAGCAGATCGATCATGAAATTGTCGAGATCGAAGCCCTTGGGGAGCAGGCCGAACGCCTCGGCGCTCCGCTGCCCGGCGTAGCGTTCCGCTTCGTCCTTGTCTTCCTTCATCTCGTTGATGACGTAAGCGCGAATCTGATCGCGCGACCGTAAGCTTTTCTTCAGCGGCGTTAGCAACTTCAGCCCGGTGATCTCGCTCATCTGGTGGAGAACTTCGTCGGCCGCCGCCGCGAACTCGGCATTCGTCGTTCCGGTTCCGGCTGCGCCTGCCCCACCCGCAGCTCCCTGCTTTTCCGATTTTGCAGCGGGTTGCTGCGCGGTCAAAAGCGACGCCGCAGCCAGCGCGACGGCCATCAGCGCAACCGCAACAACCATCAAACGAGAAAATTTTCCCCGGCGCAGCTTCATGATTCGAGCATAGCAGATTCCGATTTCCACAGTCTTACCGTCGCTCACACCTGCGTCGAAAAGGATTTCCTCACCAATCCTCGTTCTTCAGTGAATGCCCATGCATTCTTTCTGTCACGACGCTCAAAGTGCTTGTTCCGATTCTTTAACAAAGTGATACTTGTGTTGTACCCTTCCGACACGATTTTCCCCTCCCCGAGGAAAACATGATCCCCGGCCTTTGTCTCCGTCAGGTCCGTGAAAAGCTGGGTTTGACGTATCGTGATGTGGAACGATCCAGCTTTGAACTGGCGGCGCAACGCGGGCGGTCGGAGTTCATCCTGCACATCAGCCGGTTAGCGGACATCGAGAATCACGGCGTCGTCCCGAGTCTGCACAAAATCTATACTCTGGCGGTCGTTTATCACCTCAACCCGCTCGATATTTTTCGCTGGTACGAGGTGCCGATCGACGAATTTTTCGGCGACGGAGCCGTCTTTCATACGCCACAGAGCCACTTGATGGCGCCTCCGGCATCGCTCCGCATTCCCGTCCACTTCGATCCATCGTTCGACCCGAATCGAACGGAGTTTTTGTCGCGAATGGTCGAGAAATGGGGCCGATTCGAGGGTGCGCTCACCGGAGGGAACGACCAACACCGCTATGGCTATATCGGCCTGAATGACCGCCGCATGATGCCGTTATTGCGGCCCGGGAAGCATCGTGCTCGTCGATGTGACGATGCGGCGGATCGAAGAGACCGACTGGGTCAACGAATACGACCGGCCGATGTACTTTGTCGAGATTCGCGACGGTTACCGTTGCGGCTGGTTCCACCAGGCTGGATCGCAGCTGGTGATGCAGCCGCATCCACTCTCGCGCTGCCTACCTGAATCGTGGGAGATTCCGGATGAAGCCGAGGTGGTCGGCCGGGTCGTCGGGATCGTAACGCGCTTCAACGAGCCTTGCAGTTTTCCGCAGCCAATATCTCCAGCAGCGCGCGCGTATTCGAGCAAAAAAGCTCTTTGAGATAGTCGGGCGCATCGGCGGGTATGAGATTCCGATAAGCCTCGAGCTTCCGCCAGTTCGCCACCGCGACGCACAAACCCTGCTCCATTCCTTCCAAATGAGTCCGCAGATCGACCTCCTGCTCTTCCAAGCCCGATTCCAATAGGCGCTCAAAAATTTCTTCGTGACATTGCTCGAGCGCCTGTTGCACCGACTCCGGCTGGTACACCGCGAGCAGGCCTTCGTGCGCATAACGGCCACTTGATAAATCGCGCAGCGAAGCCATGTAGGTAAGTCGCGCGAATGCTCCCGGAATCGCCGCGAGCGTTCGCAGCGTGAAGTCCTGAATCACCCTTCGATTTTGTTGCAACTGCGTCAGGGTTCCCATCGCCGACCTAGCCGTTCCGCAGACAGAACGTTTCGTCCTCTGAAGTTTGGTTCAAAGCGCCTCCTCGCAGGCTTCAGCGCAGGAGGAGTCGCCCATGAACTCGAAAGTCGTTTACGCGTTTCTTTTGGCGCTGACGCTGCTGATCGTACTCCCGGTCCACAGCACCGTCAACGCAACACCAGCCCAACATGCAAGCAGCAATTCCGTATTCGTTACCGACGGATCGCCGGGTCCGCCGCCCGTTCCGCCACTGGCAATCCAGCAAGAACCATTGTTGGTTGCCGATGGATCACCAGGACCACCGCCGGTTCCACCGCTTGTAATGCCGCAGGAGCCGTTGCTGGTCGCGGATGGCTCGCCGGGTCCGCCACCGGTGCCGCCGCTCGCGATGCCGCAGGAACCGTTGTTAGTCGCCGACGGGTCGCCAGGACCGCCGCCCGTTCCGCCGATGCTACTCACATCCGAACTCAAGGCTGCCTGAACGCCGTTCCAGGAGGGACGCGGAACTCCGCGTCCCTTTCGTTCTCAAGTTGAATTGAACTTATGTCAAAGCCTTATCAAGCGAAACGGTTATATCTTAGTTTTGAATATACTCTGTAGGTTGTACTCTGATAACATCCAGTGTTGTGACGGGTTTGTCTACTTTTCTTCGGGTCATCTGGATTGCCAGTGGCGTTCTCCAGCTCGCAATCCTCGTCCTTATTTTGGCGCGGCGTCACTACCGCACCCTGCCGATGTTTTCGTTGTACATCGGGGTAAATCTCGCCCAAGCCGTAGTTCTCTTCTATGTATACAGGCATTTCGGATTTACGTCCGTGTCCTCATTCCGGATTTATTGGGCGACAGAAGTAATAGCGATGATCGCGCAGACGTTGGCCTCGACCGAACTGCTCCGCCAAGCGCTGCAAGACTACCCGGGAATCTGGGAGCTCTCGTGGCGCATCATCTTGTTCGCGGTTGTTGTTGTAATCGGCTACTCCTGGGCAACTGCAAACAGGAACGACAAGTGGGGGCTTCTGTATGCGGTTCGCGGGCTACTACATCACTTTCGCTGTCGCGTTCATCGCGTGTTTGCTGTTGGTTCGCCACTATGCGATCGCGATTGACCCGGTTTACCAGGCCCTGATTGGCGGCTTCTGCTTTTACGCATGCGGTTCCTTCGTTGCGGCCACCTTATTAAAACAGCAGATCCTACAGTCTTTTCCGAAGTATTCCGAAGTGTGGAATTCGTCCGAATTGCTGGTTTTCTTTGTCGTTCTGGTCGCGTGGACGGTCGCGCTTTGGCATCCGGTCCGCGTGACGGCACGAGGTCCCGACGCCGGCAATGTGAATTACGAAATGTTCGCGCCCCAAGTTAACGCGAGATTGCGCGAATTGAACGATTCCCTTCGAAAGTTCTTCGGAAGGCAGGCCTCGGAATCGTGACGAGCACGCTCATCGTCTTTTCGACCGCGGCGGTTTTGCTGCTGGCTGCGTTGATCTGGGCGCTGCGTGCGCCGAGACGATTGTCGCGCGGGAATTTTGACCTGAATGCGCTCGAACAACCCGGACGCCAGCACGCGACGTATCTTTCGCTGGTCCGACGCGCTGCATCGAACGACGATTTGACGTTTTTGTCGAAGCGCGGATACGGAAAGCTGCAATCGAGACTGCACCGCGAGCGGCGCAAGGTCGTTCTGCTTTATCTCGATCAGTTGCGTTGCGATTTTGAGCGCCTGACGAAGATGGCGCGCGCCGTGGCCGCAGTTTCGCCCTCCGTGGGCGTGCGGCAGGAATTGGAACGCGCCCAACTCAGCTTTGAGTTCGTAGCTCGCTACTATGCGATTCGGCTGGCGTTTGGTTGGGGATTTGTGCCGATTGCGCAGCTCGGCCAACTGAGCCAAATGGTGAGCCAGCTTTCGATTCAGATGGAAACGTCGATGAAGGAATTCGGCGAACGCGCCGCTATGGCCGTTCGCACGCCCGCCTCACCGCTCGATTGAAACGGCGCCGGCTTCGGTCAGAGCCGCTTCGATTACACCGAGCAACTCACCTGCCTTGAAGGGTTTCTGCAAAATCTGAAGGGCGCCGAGCGATGCGTCGCTCTGTGATGCATTCGGCGTTGTGGCCCGCATGACGATGACACGCTGCGCCAGGCTCGGCCGGTGCAATCGCAACCACGCGCGGAGAGATTTGTCTCCCGCGCCATCGTAGGTGTGCAAATCCGCGACGACGACGTCGTATTCCTGTTCGCGGAGCGCTTTCTGCGCGTCCGCAACCGTGGCTACCGGGCGCACTTGATGGTTTCGTGCGCGAAGAATGCCGGAAACCGCTTCGAGAACGGAGACATCCTGATCGACTAAGAGAATTTTGCCTGCGCGCGCTGGCGTCGCCAGAGTACCCGAGGGCGCAGCCTTTTGTTCGGCTGGCTGCTGGCACGGCAATTCGATCGTAAAAGCAGCTCCGTGGGGCTCGACGTTTCTGACGCGAATCGTTCCGCCGTGTTCCGTGATGATGCCGTAGCAAATGCTCAGGCCAAGGCCTGTGCCCTTGCCGACGGGCTTTGTGGTGTAGAACGGATCGAAAACTTTCGACGGCTCGCGGACGCCGGGGCCGTTGTCTGTGAACTCGATGATCAGGCGTTCGCCGCGAAGGGCAGTGCGAACCCAAAGATCGCCTTCGCTGGCGGATTCGAGAACAGCGTCAACCGCGTTGTTCACAAGATTCAAAAACACCTGCTGGAGCTGGTGTGGATCGGCCGCCGTTTGAGGCAGATCCGGCGCAAGTTCGAGGTGCATGCGAATGTTCTTCATCCGGAGGTCGTAGTCGCGCAGCGCCAGGGTCTCTTCAAGGATCTGGTTGATGTGAACGGCGACACGTTCGGGTTTGTGCTGCCGCGCAAAGCTGAGCAGGTTTTGCACGATGCGATGTGTGCGTTGCGCTTGTTTGTAGAGCTTGTCGGAATACTCGATGCCCTGCGCGCCGACGTCCGGGCTGGCCGTAAGGAGCTGGCTGTAGCCGAGAATCGCGGTTAGCGGGTTGTTGAGTTCGTGAGCGACGCCGGAAATGAGTTGGCCGACGGCCGCCATTTTTTCGCTGTGAAGGAGTTGCTCCTGCGTTCGTCGCAAATTGTCGTACGCGGTTCGCGTTTCTTCGTAGAGCAGCGTGCGATCGATGGCGTTGGAAATCTGGCTGCCGACGGCGATCAGCAAGTTGATGTCGGCGGGAGAAAATTCGCGCGCGGCGCGCGTACCGACCGTGAGAACGCCGAGAACTCGATCCTTGGACCACAGGATCACGAGATAGGGCGAGGTGATTTCTTCTTTCTGTTGTGTCGTGCGGAATACTTGAGGCAACGGCAGGCCTTGCGCCGACAGGAACGTCGCGTGAACCGCCTTCACGTGCTGCAGGAGTTCGGGTTGAATGCTGACCTTCGGAAACGAGCGCGCAAATTCGGAACGGTAGCCGACGGCAGCGATGCGATTCAAAGAGAGTTCTTGTTCGTTGAATAGATAGAGCGATGTGACATCGAGTTTGAATAGCTCGGCGATTTGGCGGAGCGCTCGGTGCAACGAATCGTTCAGGTCCATCGACTCCGAGAGCGTTTGTGCGATCGAGTTGAGAACAAGCAGTTCGCGATTGCGGCGGCGAATTTCCTGCTCGGCGCGCTTGCGATCGGTGATGTCGAGCAAAAAGCCCTGGAAAGCGGTGACGGCCGATTGGGCGTCGCGCACGGCGATGGAGGATTCCATCATTGTGCGCACTTCGCCGTCGCGCCGGCGAATCTCGAACTCAAAGTCGGCAACGGAACCGTGTTCGTGCAGCAATTTTTTGAGGCGTTCGCGATCTCCATTGTTGACGTACATCGCGGCGATATCGACGCTCATCAGTTCGTCGCGATGCTCGTAGCCCAACATGCGCATCAAAGCATCGTTGAAATCGAGGAAGCGTCCGGCCGGCGTGGAGATGAATACGCCTTCCTGGACGTTGGAAATCAGAGTGCGATATTTTTCTTCGGCGCGCTTGCGATCGGTGATGTCCTTCAGGACGTGAACGGTGCCGAGCTGGCGGCCTTCGGGATCGGTAAAGGTCGAGTTGGAGGCCAGAAAGTATCCCGGCAGCCAGGGATCAGTTTCGTCGCCTTCACCCGCGACACCTTCGCAGTAGGGGCAGGCTTCGTAGTACACGTTTTTGCGCGCCAGAATTTCGCCGACTTTGCGGCCGACCAGCGACTTGGTTTCGCGACCAAGCAAATGACTCAGGCGATTGTTGCTGCGAAGAATGCGCGATTCGCGATCGTGCACGAGGATCGGATCGCCGATGGAATCGAAGGTGTATGCCCACTGTTGCTGCGCATTCGTGACTTGCTCGAAGAGCCGAAGATTCTGCAGTGTCAGACCGAGTAAATTCGCGACGTTTCCGAGATACGAGATTTCATCCTGTTGAAATTTCAGGTGCTGGATCGAGCCGACCGCGATGATGCCGAGCGGTCCATCCTTGCCGGGCAGAGACAGCGCAACGATTTCGAGCAAGCCGCCTTCGGCCATGCGCTCGCGTGCCGTCGCGTCGAGCGAATCGCCATTGCGAACGAACACGCACTCTTCGTTGATGACGCGCTGCATCCAGGGCTCGGACATCGGGACACGCGCATGGCGTTCGAGGAATGCCTGGTTGTATCCGACGGAAGTTCGCGCAACCAACTGTGCTGTATCTCCCTGCCCTTCCGTGAGTCTCACGACACCGTGCGTGGCCCCGAGACTTTCCACTAAGTGCCCCAGAACTCGGTCCAAAACTTCCTTCGCCGAGAACGTCTGCGTGCTCGCGGCAATCAGCATCGTCAGCCGCCGCATCTTGTCGTTCAATTCTTCGCTGCGGGATCGGGCCCGCTCCAAAACCAAAACAACCATCGCGACGCCGATGGCCACGAAGATCAGATGGTCGAACGCGACGCGCAAGAAAAAGAGCGGATGAACAGGCCACTGCCAGCGATCCATGCCGTTAAGGGCCGAGACAAAGAACCCTCCGGCCATGAGCCGAACTCCGTGGCCACGATGATTTGCGGCGGCTCTCCAAAGCAGCCAGCCGGTCCAGAGGCAAATCAGCGATTCGAGGACTGCGGTTTCCCAGCGCAGGCCACCAAACTCGCCCGAAGGAACCTGCTCAAACCAGCAAACTGTGAGGGCGATGACGCCGGCCAACGGGACAACCGGCCACTTTCGCTTGGTCACGCCGGCGGAGTACTGCATCACCGAGAAAAGCAAGACCAGGAGGGCGCCTACGTGGGTCGCGATGGCTACCAGGCGCAACTGGGGAACATTTGTAACAGCCAGGCCGATTTCGGCCACCGAGGAAAGGGTCAGCAGGAGCCAGCCGCTCAGCCAAAGACGGAAATAGCTCGCCGGATGGTCCCGGCGCAGGAGAATAAACAACACCGACAGCACGATGAATGCTGTCGACTCGAAAAACGAGATGGCGAGCAGGCCTTGATTGCCTAACACGCGGTGTTGCCTCCTAGATGTGCGTCATCACGGCTGAGAAATCGGAGAAGGAGCCGTGGTCGAGGACTGGCTAGAGCTCATTTCCGCAGCTTTACTGTGACGCTAACACGCTATTTTCTGACTGGGCAAGCACCCCCACTTAGGGCTGTGCCGTCCCTTATAATGACTCCTGGGAGCCAACCATAGTGGACGCGGAAAACATACTGGTCGTAGACGACGAAGAGGCAATTCGAGAAGTCGTTTCGACGATGCTCGAATCGAAGGGGTACCAGTGCACCGCCGTCAGCAACGGCCGGGCCGCACAGGACCAGGTCAAGCGGGTGACGCCAGACCTTGTTCTGAGCGACATGATCATGCCGGAGATGGACGGCATCAAGTTGCTGGACTGGCTGCGCCAGTACGACCCCGAAGTGCCGGTCATTATGGTGACGGCGATCCACGATATCTCGACGGCGCTGGAAGCGATTCGCCGCGGGGCATACGACTACATCCTGAAGCCGTTTGAGAAGGATCAACTATTTCTTGGTGTCGGGCGGGCGCTGCAGCATCGCCGGCTGGTGATGGAGAATCGCACGTATCAACGGAATCTTGAGCAGTTGGTGGAAGAGCGGACGGCGCAGCTCACCGCGAAGCACGCGGAGTTGGAGCAGTCTTACGACGATACGCTGGAAGCTCTGGGCAGCGCTTTGGACTTGAAGGACGCGGAGACGGAAGGTCACTGCCAGCGCGTCACGGCATTCTGCATTTCAATCGCGAAGACGATGCCTGTGCCGAATCCGTATTTGCCGGTATTGGCTCGTGCGGCGTTCTTACACGATATCGGGAAGATGGCGATTCCCGACGGGATCTTGCGTAAGCCGGGACCGCTCACCGACGACGAAAAGCAGATCATGCGGAAGCACTGCGAGATCGGCTACAACATGCTGATCCGTATTCCGTTCTTGCGTGACGCGGCGGAGATTGTGCTGGCGCACCAGGAATTTTTTGACGGGTCAGGTTATCCGCGTGGGTTGAAGGGCGAGCAGATTCCGCTGGGGGCGCGCATCTTTACGATTGCGGATTCGCTGGATGCGATGATCAGCGATCGGCCTTATCGGAGAGCCTTGCCGCTCTCGCACGCGCGCGAAGAGATTCGGCGTTGCTCGGGAACGCAGTTTGATCCGAAGGTCGTCGAGGTTTTTCTTTCGATTCCGGAAGAACACTGGATCGAACTTCGCGAAAATCTGGGGTCACCGTTCCGGCTGGCTCACCTTCGCAACTTGTAGTTGCTCGCGACTGAGCGTTCCGCTGACTGCGGCGGATTGCGATACACTCGATTTGTGACTGCAAATCCCACTTTCACTACGGCGGCTGCGCCGATTCCTCAGCTTGATCTTGCTGCGCAATACGCTGCGATTGGCGCGGAAGTTCGCGAGGCTGTTGATCGCGTTTTAGCGTCGCAGCATTTTGTGCTTGGACGCGAAGGTACGGCGCTGGAGCAGGAAATTGCGGCGCTTTGCCAAGTGCCGCACGGTGTTGCGCTGGCGAGCGGCACGGACGCTCTGATCCTGGCGCTGCGCGCTTGCGGCGTTCGCGCGGGCGACGAAGTGATTCTGCCTCCGTTTACGTTTGTCGCGACCGGGAGCGCAGTCAGCGCGCTGAATGCGAAGCCGGTGTTTGCCGACATTCGCCTAGATACCTACAACATCGATCCGGCGGAGATCGAGCGATATGTTACTCCGCGGACGCGCGCGATTATTGCGGTTCATCTCTACGGGATGGCCGCGGATATGGATCCGATCGTGGCCTTCGCGCGATCGCGGAATATTCCTGTGATCGAAGACAACGCGCAGGCGATCGGAGCGTCGTACAAAGCGCGGCCGACTGGATCGCTCGGCGACGCGGCGTGTCTCAGCTTTTACCCGACGAAAAATCTTGGTGCTTACGGCGACGCGGGAATGGTTGTCACGAAGTCGGCGGAACTGGATGCGCGGATACGAACGCTGCGCAACCACGGGCAGACGGAAAAGTATGTGAGCGCGGAGCCCGGGTGGAACAGCCGACTCGACGAGATTCAGGCGGCGATTTTGCGGGTGAAGCTGCGGCACCTCGGCGAATGGCAGCGAGCTCGACAGGCGCACGCGGCGGAATATACAAAGCGACTCTCAAAGATTCCGGGAGTGACGACGCCGGCGATTCCGGCGGGGTACGATCACGTTTTCCATCAATACACGATTCGCGTTGGCAATCGCGATGCGCTGCATCGGGCGTTGACGGAGAGGAAGATCGGTAGCGCGGTTTATTATCCGGTTCCTTTGCACTTGCAGCCGCTGTATGCGTCGCTGGGGCACAAGGTTGGCGACTTTCCCAATTCAGAGCGGGCGGCGCGAGAAGCTCTTTCCCTGCCGATGTTTCCGGAGCTTCGGATCGATCAGCTTGAGCGGGTTGTTGAGGTTGTGGCAGAGTCGCAGCGCAATCGTTAGGCGCATTCAGACCAAGAAGGCAGTGTCTGTTCCGTTTCGGGACAGCGTTTCGGGACAGTCGACCCACCCCCCCGGGTGTTTTCTCTAAGGATGTGAAAATAAAGCGTTTATTCGCACAAGTGTGTTAAGGATGTGATTCTAAGGGACTTATTGTTGGTCGTTCCGGCTAGGCGCCGAAGAAGAGCAGGGCTACGAGGAAAAGCCAGAGGCCGTCCATGAAGTGCCAGTAGTAGGAGGTGACTTCGGCGGCTATTGGAAGCGATAAGCGAGCCGTTTTGCGGAAGTCACGGAATAGGACGTAGAACAGAGCGAGGATTCCGCCGATCAGGTGGGCGGCGTGGGCCGCGGTGAAGACGTAGAAAAAGCTGCTCGATGGGTTTGAGCCGACGTAGAAACCCATCTGGACGAGGTCGCGCCAGGCGACGACCTGCCCGACCAAGAACGCTACGCCGAGCGCCGTCGTGGCGCGCCACATCAACTTGAAGCCGGAAAGGTCGTTCAGCGCGAGGCGGCGGCGCGCGAGATTGATGGTGACGCTGCTGGTCAACAGAACGATCGTATTCACCCAAATGATCGTTGGCAGCCGGAAATTGATCCAATCCTTCCCCGTCTTGCGCACCAGGAAAGCGGCCGACAGCGCCATAAAAAACATGCAAATGCTGACCATCCCGAGCAGGATGGCGGTCTGATAGCGGCGCTGGCCGGACTGTGAGGGATTCTGGCGGCGCGGACGGAAGCTGCCGTCGTCTCCGCCTCCGCCGCGATGATCGTCGCGTTCGGGCGGCTTGCCGCCGCCACCGCGGCCGATGTCTTCAACAACCAGATCCAGTTCGTCGAGTACGTCTGTGCCGGGCATGCTAGCTACCTTCAATCCCTCTCAGGGCTCCTCAGGCGATGCTTGTTGTACCACTGTAAGCGCTTCAGGTCGAGCCCAGCGGATTCAGCGGCGCCGCTCCCGGACTGAATGGAGGGGGCGGCGGAAAAATATCGGTCGGCGGCGCGTTCTGGGGGAGGAAGTCGTCGCTACCATCGCGAATGCCGGCCGGGAGAAATTCGTATGCACCACGGTGGATCATTGTGGCCGCTGAATCGGTCGCGAAGCTCGTCCACTCAAGAGACGCGGCACGCCACGGGTTGGTGTCACGAGCGCCCGCAGCACGGAGGAGAGTAAGCGCAACGTTGAGAACGAAGCCCCCCTGAGCCGCGATGGTGATCACGGTCGCGAAAGTGATGCAGAGCTGTAGAGCGGTGACGAGTGTGTTTGTCGTCGAGACCTCTGCCGGGTGCGGCAGATGAGAAATCAGGCCCAGCCAATGCATTGGGATGAAGAGCAGATAGACACCCGCGAACGTCAGCCAGAAGTGGATTTTACCCAAGCGTTCGCTCAGTGCGCGGCCGAACATTTTCGGGAACCAGAAGAAGAGGGCGGCCAGCATCGCGAACGTCGAGGCGATGCCCATCACGAGATGGTAGTGGCCGCTGACGAGCGCATCGCCGGCAGAAGCGTCGGGAAATTTTGCCCGGGCGAGCAAGAGTCCGGTCAGACCGCCGGAGACGAAGAGCGAAATGAAACCGAGCGAGAAAAGCAGTGCCGTCGAAAAGCGCGGCTGCGCGTTCCAAAGCGTCGCAAACCAACTGATGAGAAGAATCGATGCTGGGATGCCGAGCGACATTGCGAGCATCGAGAACACGAGCGGCGCGTAGGGATTCAAGCCGACGGCAAAAGCGTGCTCGCCCCAAATCCAGAAGCCGCAGAGACCGACGGCACAAAGTGCGAGAACTACGGCGCGATGGGCGAAGACTGGTTTGCGGGCGAACGTGGCGATCAAATGCGTCACGATGCCGAGGCACGGAAGAATCGCGACATAAACTTGCGCCTGCGTGAAGAACCAGAAGAGGCGCTGCCACGTCACGATCGGTGACGCGAGGGCCGCGGCAGTCGAACCAAAGAAATGCGTCGCGACTTGCCGGTCGTAGAGGAGCAGAACGCACGCGGCAACAAGCGTTGAGAAAATCAGAAGGCTCAAGACGGCGGTGACGAACCAAGCCCAAACCGTCACCGGCATTCGCGGCAGCGTCATGCCCTTCGCGCGAAGGTCGACCGTGGTCACAGCGAAATTGAGAGCGTTGAGCGCGGCGCCGACACAGAAAACCGCGACGGATGCGAGCCACAGCGTGAGGCCTGTCTCGGCGCCGTAAAAAAAGGCTGCGACCATTCCGACGACTGACAAAGCGGTGAGCCAGAACCCGAGGCGCGTGAGTTTTGGAAACGCCATTTCGTTTGCGCCGACTTGCGTCGGGAGGAAATACGTGCCGAAGCCCGCTTGCGGAGCACACGTCAGAACCACAAAAACCATGAGCGATCCGTGGACGAGCGTGAGCGACGCATAGGCGTCAGGCGAAGCTACGAAGTGCGGGCCAGGCCACAAAAGCTGGATGCGCATCACGAGGGACGTGATCATTCCGAGAAAAACGCTGACCAGCGCGAGCCACAAGTAGCGAAGGCCGATGATTTTGTGGTCTGTGGCGACGAGTGAAGAACGGAACACGCGCATCTCGTGGGCAGTGATGCGCGGCGCAAAGCGGAGGGGGCGGCGCGCAGTTATCTACACGACTAACGATACACCCGATTGTTCGTTTTCCGAAGAGCGATTTGAGACATTTCCGGGCGACCGAAGGCACAAACCACTGATCGTGGGGCGACTGCGTTGAATCCGCAAAAGCGGCGCGGGACCGCCGCACTCCGGCTGGTGCATTCGAACTAGATGATTCACTGCATTGCGGACTCCGTTTCCGCGCCGGAGGATTGGGAAATCAACGATCTGTCTGGAGGAACAAACATGGGACGAGTGCTGAAATGCTCCGAAGTTCATTTGGGATGCAAGTTTGAGGTTCGTGGCGAGACGGAGGATGAGATTTTGCAGCAGCATGCGGAACACGCGAGGAAAGAACATAAGCTGACGGAGATTCGGCCGGAGGATTGGGAGTCGGCGCGGAAGGCGATTCGGGAGGACGAGGGGAGGAAGGTGGCGGGGAGGTAGGGCGGCGTGCGCGTGAAGAATGATGAGGAGGAGCGGTGGCCTTCGTTTTGGTATGGGCTGCGTAGGGTCTAAACCCGCACCCTTTCAAAAAACGAAAGGGTGCGGCACCCAAATGCCGTCACTCGAACGACGTTTCGGAGTCGGATACATTGGTGGTTCGGATTTGTGGTTAAAAGCGGCGCGGCAGCGCCGCACTCCAAATTAGGCTGGCCGTATCAGGCGGGGCGGAGCCACTTCACTTTCCAGACGAGAATGATCAACAGGGCCAGGGCGACTGTGTTCGCCAAGCCGTAGTGTGTTTCTACGCCGCGATAGACGATCGTGAGAATTCGTCCCATGTTGACGACGAAGAGAGCGGCCATCGCGCCGACGTAGAGCAGGACGGAGCGCCAAGTTTGCATGCGCTTCCAATTCATCAGGAAGACGGTGGCGAAAAGCATCGAGAAGATCTGCATGTTTTCGGCGCCGGAGCACTGCCAGGTGATGATGACGTCGACGTTCGGCGTGACGACGTGATCGCCAACGGTGTGGGAACCGGGTACGAAGACCGACGCGATGCGAGCCCAGATCGGCCCGAGCGTGTTCCAGTTGGCGTGCATGAAATATGGGGCGATCACGACGAAGGTGGCGAGCAGAACGACCATTACGTAGGTCGGCGCTTTTAGATCCGCCAGATGGAACGATCTATCGGCCGCTGCCGCTGATGCCGCGACACCGTAGGGCGGAGTCCGCGAATCTACGTCCGCGCGATTGAGGTTTGCCTCAAGGCGCGAAAGTTCGGCGGCCTCCGAGTTCGGGCTGCCTGCGTCTGGATTCGAATAGGCTCGGGCTGGTGCGCTACCACTCATCGGGTCGTGAGTTTGAGGATGCCGATCACAAACAGTCCAACGAACAGCGTGATATAGGCGGTGTGACCGTCGAATTCATCGCCAGATATCGGGCCGCTCGGGGGACGAGGTGGCGCGACGGGAGGAACAACCGGGGCCGTCGGATACGACGGACCACCGTGGCTACTCCCGGGAGGAACATAGAACGGCGGAATAAACCAAAACGGATGATGTGCCGCGGCTACGACTGCCGGGCCAACAGGCGCGGCTCCCGACGCGGGCGGCAATGGCGCCAAAATCGGCGGCGCTTCACGGCTTGCAGACAAAGTCAGAGGCGTGGCCGGAGCTTCTTCGGGATCTTCGAGCAAAGCCGGCGGGATGTCTTCACTGGGCTGCATCGGCGAAACGCTGACGAGGTTGCCGCAACGAGCAAGAACGGTCTTGCCGCAGAAGGTCATGACGTACTCGCCCTTCTTGACGACGACCGGTTTCGCGGCCCACTTGATTTCATTCCCCCGGCGGAAGGTGGAGAACGTGACGATATCTTCCGGCAAGGCGTGCATGGAAGCATCGCGGTCGGCGCAGTCGCCGTAGAAATCATGGAGGGTCGAGTCTTCGTTCACGCGCTCGAAGAACTCATCGACCGAGTTAAAGCCTCCGCGCATCAGGGAATAGCGCAGCGGATGGAAGGTGGCATGGATGATTGGCGTGTTCGCTATCGTCGCGGCGGCTGGACGCGCGGGCGCCGCCGGAGCGGCCGGCTTGGAAGGCGCGGCGAGTCTCTTGGCTCCCAAGTTCACGACTTGAAATACAAACAAGCCGCAAAGCAGAACGAAGATAGCTCCTCGGACTTTCTTACTCATGGCCCTCTTCCATTGCGGCGCGGGTAGCCGGGGCGAAAGTAAGCGCGTCGAACGAATGCGATAAAGAGATCATAAAATCTCGTGAATAGCGGGGCGGGAAGCCCGTCATTCGACCAATCTTCCTTTACTGCCGACCGACCTTGGCGACCGACTCGCGAAGGTTCGACTCAACCTTGGGTGAAACCATGCGAAAACACTGCACAAATCCTAACGATGATGCATGCCTGTTTCCATCACCGTTTAGTGCTGGAGGTACTGGGAGAAATAGCATTATCGCCGACCTGTACGAAAGGGCAACTCGCATGTGCTCAACGAATTTTCTAAAAACACAACATCACGTACCGGTACTCAAACAGTGCCGTATGTGCAACCTTTTGGTTTTATCGGGAAAAAGTGTGCACAACCGGAGACTACTGAAACTGTCTTTGAAAGGACGCGAGCTGTTGTTTCAGGTCGGAGACTTCGCTGCGCAGGTCGGCGACTTCCCTTTCGAGTTCCATGAGGCGCTCGGAGTAGGTTGAGGCGACAGCCGCTTCGTGTGCGGTAGAAGACGACACGGCGGACGCTGTGGCATTTGCCGCACTCGCCGCACCGACTGGGTCGGCGACGTCGCCGGACAAGAGATGCGCGTAGCGGGCTTCTTTGGTGCCGGGCTGACGGGCCAATAGTTTGACGAGAGATGGCTGGCGGTTCATCAGCAGGTTGAGCGCGGAGTGGACGGCGTTCAGGTCGTCGAAGGCGTAGAGGCGCTCGGTGCGTGTCCGGAGCTCTCCGGGGGTTTGAGGGCCGCGGAGGAGCAGAACGCAGATCAAGGCGATCTCGTGGCGATGAAAGTTGAAGACGTCGGCGAGGCGATGCTCGAATTTGGCGACTCGGCTATCGGTGGCGGCGGAACGAGCGAGGCCTTGGTCCGCGAGCGAGTGGAGAGCGCGGCGGATGGACTCTTCGTCGAGCTCCATGACGGGATCGCGGTTGGATTTCTGGTTGGCGGCGTTCTGGAGGGCGTTCAGAGACAGCGGGTAGTAGTCCGGTGTGGTGATTTCTTTTTCGATGAGGCAGCCGAGGACGCGAGCCTCGACGGGCGACAGGTTGAAGTTCACTTGAACATGATACACGACGGTTTGAAGCGCGGCGCTCCGCGAAGGTACCGTGCTTGAAGTGAAAGAAAGCAGCTGCCTAGCTGCGCTCGGAATGACAATTCATTTCAATGCGCGGGCAAGAAAAAGGGGCACGGCGTGCCGTGCCCCCTACAATGCGCAAATTTTAGCTGGGAGTTACGCGCCGACGGCGGCGGATTTTTCGTTGAGAGCTTGGGCGAGCGCGGAGGTTACGTCACTCTTTTTGCAGGGCGAAGGAATCAGGTCGACCGCGCCGTGACGCAAGGCTTCGAGATATTCGTCCCAGTCGGCGAGACGCGACGTCACGACGACAGGAACATTGCCGGCTTTTGACTGGACCGTCGGGAGAAGATCGAGATAGGTGCCATCGGCAAGATGGCGCTCACAAAATACCATGCCAACGGGCTGGGTCTCCAACAGAGCGCGGCCTTCGCTGAGTTGCGACGCCTGCACGGATTTCAAACCCTGAGTCTGCAAAATCGAACTGAGGGCCTTGCGGGTTTCGGGGTCTGAAGCGATAACGAGAATCTCTTTGTCGTTCATGTGAAGCTCCTGGGGACTGGTCGGAGGCTCAACCTTTCCATTTTTCGAATCGGCAGTTGCAGAGAATCTCGTCGAGGAGATCGCTGGCCCGCTGAAGCTATTCACTCAACTGCTACTAATTATGATGCGTAATTGCGTGCAACAGGTTACTCAAAATTTGAATTACGACTATCCGGGTTTCACCTTAGTCCCGGAAAAATGGTGAAGCAATAGTACGAAAGGGCCTGTTCGAGTTTATTGAACAGAGAATTTCAATTTGGGAAAAGAGAGCGTGTACGTTAACGGAGGTGGATCGACGGAAAGTTAACGTTTACTGAGAGGATTGAGCGTTAACCGATCACAAGGTCGGCGAGTGATGGTCCCGATTTTTATTTGAAAATTTTTGCGTGACGGGTTTTTGAGCGATGGCGTCTGGGAAAGACGCCGGCTGGACGCCGGCGCAACCGGTGGGGTTTGTAATCCGTTGGGGCGAAACGGAAGGCACGTATCGCGGAAGTTAGCCCCGCGAAAAACAAAAACGCCGGAAAACTTCTCCGGCGCCAACTGCGGGATTTCGATTTCTGAAATTTTGGTGCGGTCGAGAGGACTCGAACCTCCATGCCTTGCGGCGCTAGCACCTCAAGCTAGTGCGTCTGCCAGTTCCGCCACGACCGCCCGAACCAAATTATACATTAGAACGCTGCTCGCGTCAGAGGGTAACGCCAACGTTGAAATCGTTTCGTGCGCAGTTTGGTTACTGCTTTTTCGGCTGCGAAGCGGGAGCCGATGCCGGCGCTTTGCTCGCGGGCGTTGAAGTCGAGTTCGACTGGGGAGCAGTTTGCGGCGTAGACGACGGCGTCGTTGCAGGCGCCGGAGTCGGGTTCGATTGCGGAGCCGGGATCGCCGGCACAGGCGCAGTCTTCGCCGGCGCAGGCTTGGAAAACTTTTCCAGCACGGAGCCGCCGGTGCCTCCCACCTTATCGACGCGAAGGACCAGCGCCATCGCGCAAACCATAAACATGACGGCGCACCAGGTGGTCGCCTGAGAAAGGAGAGTTGCCGCGCCGCGAGGACCGAAGGCGGTCTGGCTGCCCGCGCCGCCAAAGGCGCCGGCCAAATCAGCGGCTTTGCCGCTCTGAAGCAGCACGACGATGATCAGCACCAGGCAATTCATGATGAAGAACGTCGTCAGCAACCAACCGGCGAACCGGAATCCAACGACGATGATCCCGAATCCGATCAGCAGAGAGATTGTCCACTTCATCCAGCCGGGCATACCTTGCATTGCTTACCTCGATGTCTTAGCGGCCTAGCCGCAGGAAATTCGCGCGATTCCACGCGCCAAAAAGCTTGAGTCCCTCAAACAAACGCGATCAGCCCAGGAAATTTACGATCGACGCGAAGGATTTCGGGTCGAGACTTGCCCCGCCGACCAAAACTCCGTCCAGCTCTTCTTGAGCCATCAGGCCCTTGATGTTGTCGGGCTTGACGCTGCCGCCGTACAGGATGCGAAGGGCGGAGGCGTGGGCTACCGAAAACTTCTCAGCCGCGCATCGGCGAATGAAACTGTGAGCGGCGGCGGCGATTTCCGGCGTCGCCACTTTACCCGTCCCAATCGCCCAAACCGGCTCGTATGCCAACAGAATACGGGAGAATTCATCGGCGGTCAACGCGCCGGGGCCGTTGTTGAACTGGCGCTCGAGCACTTCCTTTTCGAGGCCGTTGGAGCGCTCTTCATCGGTTTCACCTACACAGACGATTGGAGTCAGTCCGGCGCTGAGCGCCATAAGTGATTTCTTTGCAACGTTATCGTCGGTTTCGCGGAAAAGCTGGCGGCGTTCGGAGTGGCCGACGATGACGTATTTGCATCCGGCTTCGGCGAGCATTCCGGCGGAGATTTCGCCGGTGAAGGCGCCTTCTTTGCTCCAGGAGAGGTTTTGTCCGCCGATGGCGATGTTGGTGCCTTTGGTGGCGTCAACCGCAGTTGAGATCGCGGTGAATGGAGGCGCGATCACGATGTCGGCGTGGGTGCTGTTGGCGACCGCCGGATTGAACGCCGAGAAGAAGGCGCGGGTCTCGGCAAGGGTCTTGTACATCTTCCAGTTGCCGGCCATGACGCGGCGACGGTGACTCATGAAGGCCTCGAATTCTTGGATGCAAAGCTGGCTGCGGTAGCGAAGGTCATTTGTCGGTGAGCGCCTCAACGCCGGGGAGTTTCGTGCCGCCGAGAAATTCGAGGGAGGCGCCGCCACCGGTGGAGATGTGCGAAACCTGTTTTGCCAAGCCCGACTGGTGGACAGCGGCGACAGAATCGCCGCCGCCGATGATGGAAGTGGCGCCATTGGCGGTCGCGGCGGCGACGGCTTTGGCGATTTCGAGCGTGCCTTTGGCGAAGGCGGGCATTTCGAAGACGCCCATCGGGCCGTTCCAGACAATCGTCTTGGCTTTGGCGATTTCGGCGGAGTAGGCGGCGATCGTCTTCGGGCCGATGTCGAGGCCCATCTGATCGGCGGGGGTCGCGGTCACGTCGCAAATCGTTGCGGGGGCGTCGGCTTTGAACTCCGGCGCGACGACGTGGTCAGTCGGCAGCAATAGCTTGAAATTTTTGGCCTTGGCATCGGCGATCAGACGCTTAGCGAGCTCGAGCTTGTCGTCTTCAACCAGCGACTTGCCGATCTGTAGTCCTTGCGCTTTTTCGAATGTGTACGCCATGCCGCCGCCGATGAGCATGACCTCGGCGATCTTCATCAAGTTTTCGACGACTTCGATCTTGTCGCTGACTTTGGCTCCGCCGATGATCGCGACGAACGGGCGCGCCGGGTTCGTGATCGCTTTGCCGATGTAGGCGAGCTCTTTTTCCATCAGCAGGCCCGCGGCAGATTGCTTTACGAACTTGGTGATGCCAACGACCGAGGAATGCGCGCGGTGGGCTGAGCCGAAGGCGTCGCAGATGAAGAGGCCGTCGCAGAGTTGCGAGAGTTGTTTGGAGAAGGCTTCACCGTTCTTCTCTTCTTCAGGATGGAAGCGGACATTTTCGAGCAGCAGCACGCCGCCTTCAGCGAGCGACTTGCTCTTGGCTTCAGCGTCGGCGCCGACGCAATCCGTGGCGAAGACGACCGGGGTGCCCAACATCTCGGCCAACTTGCTGGCAACCGGTGCGAGCGAATACTTCGGATCGGGTCCGCCTTTCGGGCGTCCGAGGTGGGAGGCCAAAACAAGGCGACCTCCCTTTTGAATCGCGAGACGGAGCGTCGGCAGCGTTTCGCGGATGCGGGTGTCGTCGCTGACTTTTCCGTCTTTCAGCGGGACGTTAAAATCGACGCGAATGAAAACGCGCTTCCCTTTCAGGTCCAAGTCGTTGATGGTCAGTTTGGTCATATTTTCGTGATCCGTGATTCGTGTTTCGTGGTCCCTGGAGAAAGTCAAAAACAGGAATTGCTGAAATCGTGCGGACATGGGGCGCAGCAGTGCTGCGCCCGTACATGACCATGATTCACGCCGCAGTTTGTCTTGGCGGCTGAGTTTGCTTAGAACTTCGACGCGAGGAGCTTGATCAGGTCGCGGCAGCGGCAGGAGTAGCCCCACTCGTTGTCATACCACGCGAGCACCTTCACGCACTTGTCGCCGACAACCTTCGTGTAGCCCGCATCGACTATCGACGAATTCGAATTCGCCTTGAAGTCGCTCGAAACTAATTCATCTTCGGTGTAGCCGAGGATGCCCTTCATCGGGCCATTGGCAGCGGCTTTCAGAGCGGCGTTCACGGACTCCACGGTCGCCGGCTTTTCGACGAATACGGTGAGGTCCACGACGCTAACGTTCGGCGTCGGTACGCGCATCGCATAGCCGTCAAGCTTGCCCTTTAGCGCGGGAATGACGAGGTGCAACGCCTTCGCAGCGCCCGTCGAGCTCGGAATCATGTTCATCGCGGCGGCGCGAGCTCGGCGCAGGTCCTTATGCGGCAAGATCGAGGAGTTTCTGATCGTTGGTGTACGAGTGGATCGTAGTCATCGTGCCCGCAACGATTCCAAACGTGTCCTGAATCACTTTGGCGACCGGCGCGAGGCAGTTCGTGGTGCATGAAGCGTTCGAAACGACGTTGTGCGTCTTCGGATCGTAGGTGTTGTCGTTCACGCCGAGAACGAACGTCGCGTCCGGCCCATCCGCAGGCGCCGAAATGATGACTTTCTTCACCGGGCCGCGCAGGTGCTTCTTCGCATCCGCGCCCTTGGTGAACAAACCGGTCGATTCCACGACGATATCCGCGCCGACCGAAGCCCAGTCGATCTCGCCCGGATCCTTCGTCTTGAAAACTTTGAAGCTCTTGCCGTCCACGGAGATCGTATCGTCGGTGCTGGTCACATGGTGGTGCAGGTTACCGAGGATGGAGTCGTACTTGAGCAAGTGCGCGAGGGTCTTGGCATCGGTGACGTCGTTGACGGCTACGAACTGGATATCCTTGTCATCCAGCGCCGTGCGCATGATGTTGCGTCCGATGCGGCCGAAGCCGTTGATGCCTACCTTGATGGGCATTCTTCCTCCGAATGAGATGAGTGCGACGCAGCACGACGGATGAAAATCAAATCGAACTGCGAACTAGAAATCGTATGGGCAGGCGGAAGAAAAGTCAACGCGAGGAGCGTAGCGAGGAAATTGCCAATTCCGAATGTGAAGGGTGAATTAAAAGGACATCGCCGGGAAAAAGAGCGCAGGCTCGCCCGCGCCCTTCCCGGCGACGGATATCAAATTATCGAAACGAAAATCTCACGGGTGGTCGTGGCGCCACTTCCAGTAATCGCGCTGCTCGTCCTTGTTGAGCGTTTTAAAGTCGCGATAGTTCTCGTGGCGGCTGTCCCAGTAGGAGTGGTAAACGACGACTTCGTGGTTGTTCCAACGGTGATAGTCGTGATGGTCCTCATCATAATAACGGACCGTTCCCGAGCAGCCGATGCCCGCCGCGGTCGCCAGTCCAACGGCCGCGAGGGTCAGCAACGCCGCACGGCTCTTCAAAGTTCGCATAACGTGAACCTCCTCCTCATTCTGTTCCTGAAGGTGAAATGACTTCTCGTACGGGGACCTGGTAAGGACCAAAAACGGGCACAACCAAACCGAACGTTGGATGATGTCACCACAGAAAGGACGGCGAGCGAGGCCTGTGGATGCAGGTGAAAGAATACTGAGGGAAGGTAGGGAGAATCCTGTAGGCCGCGATATCTGAGGGATGGCTAAGAAACCACTGGAGCGAAGCTACTGCGGAAACTGACGAACGCTGGTGACCTTCTCGCCCTGGAACCGAACGAAGACTGTCTTGGAAGGCGGCTGGCCATAAATCCAATCTTCAATCTCGTTGCCTTCCGAATCGCGTTCTCGAACCTTGTGCTCGGGCTTCCCGATCGCGGCAATCACTTCCTCGCGATCCATGCCAACCGTCGGACGCCGATCCTGAATCGCCTTCTTCAGTTCCGGCGAAAGCGTATCGACCCAATGCACTGAAGCCGAACGCTGCTTGGTAAAATCGAGAAACGGCGCGAGCATTTGCTTCAGTTCATCGGGCGTCATATCGGGCACGCCCTTCTTGAACTCCAGATAGATCGTGCTGCCATTGCCGGGGATCACGCCTGGGGGCGCATTGTCATCGACCTTCGTCGTGCTGGTTTGCCCCGTTGGCAGGCCCCCGCCGCCCATCCCCATCTGGATGTGATCTTTCCAGTTGCGCTTCCCCTTGCTACCGCCGTTCACGTCAACCGCAATCGTGTGGTCGTGGAATTCGAGCTTGGTGATCTGAACGTTGTCGCCGGCATTGATCGCTGCGCCGTGAGTGGCGACTGCGCGTTCCAGTTGATCCAGCATCAGGGGCTGGCCGATAAAGATCGAAAAGCCGTCTTTGCCGCGCGGCAAAGGCTTCGTCGCCTTCGCAAATTCACCGGAAACAAATCGAATCAGATCGAGCTTGGACTGTTCCTGGAGCGGCCCGGACTTTTGACTGGCTGAGTTCGGATGTTGCTGATCGTCGGACGGAGATTGAGCCGTCGGAAACAGCGAGATGTCGCCCTCAGGAGCCTCGTTATGCGGGATTGCAGTGGAGCGGAGGCGCTCAACCGCGGGAACGTCTGCAGCGACGAGCGCAAAAACGGCTAGCGTCGATAAAAGCCAATGCGACATAGACCCCGGTTTCGGCCACCCATGGGGAACCCAAAGGCGAACGGTGCCCTCATTCTATGATGCTTGTGGAGGGATGAACAGATCCCTGGGGAAGAATTTTACATGGAGGGCTTAGGGTGCGCCCGCGGAACGCCCGAGCGAAACCGCCTCAGGAAACGGTAACCTGGACTCCGGAGCGGTCGATCCGCATCGGCAGCAGTTGGCCGCCAGCGTCCGCCACCGCGGCTTCGACGCGATCCCGGGAATCGGGCTCAATCAGCATCACAACGCAGCCACCGCCGCCGGCGCCGCAAACCTTTCCGGCAAGCGCGCCCTTGCGCCGTGCTCCGTCGATGATGCGATCGATCGTCTTCGTCGAGATCGTAGGCAAATTGCGCTTGCGGAAAGTCCATTCCTCGCGCATCAGCCGGCCGGCTTCCGTCCAATCGGACTTCTCCAGGGCGCCGCGAAGCAATTGCGCGACTTCTGAAATCCGGGCCAGATTTTTGTAGACCTTCGCGTTTCCGTCGATGTGCTTCTGAAACACATCCCAATTGTTGATCGCCGACTTTCGCGGCTTGCCGGTATAGCAAAGAACGATTCGCCGCTCGAGTTCCACGAGATCGACGCGCAACTCCGTCCGGCGTTCGCCACCGGGAGGCAACTCGATCGCGGCCGCGCCGCCGAATGCCGGTGGATAGTGATCCTGCGTGCCGGTCGGCACCTTAATAACGATAGCCTCAGCGTCGCGGCTGATGTGAATCCAATCGGCCTTGCTCTTCCCCGCTCCCGTGAATCGATCCAGCGCAGCGCATATCGCGACGGCCATCGCGCTCGATCCGCCTATGCCGGCCCCTGCCGGCGCCTCGGAATCCGTCGTCAATGTGAAGCCGCCTTCGGGACGGAAAAACTTCACAATCTCGGCCAGCAACGGAAGCTGATACTTCTTGCCCTTTAACAAGGCTTCGAACGAGGCAAAACTCTCGTCGCGCTGCGTGTCGCGCGAAACAAGCTTGATCCGGTTATCCCCTTGAGAATGCTGGTCGATGACGCACGACGCGTAGCGCGTGATCGCCGCGTTTACCGTCACCGCTCCCGGATGAAAGAGGTACAAGGGCCAGATGTCGAGTGTCCCGCCTGCCAGGTCAACGCGGGTTGGGGCTTTCGATTCGATTCGCATGTTTGTCCGCTGAGTGATGCGTTAAGTGGTTTTTGCTCCGTCAGTTCTGGGCGATTTGAGCCTTACGCAGTGTGCCGGAAGCTAGCCTGAGGCTCAAGGATGCGGCGTGGACCGAGGAGCGGGAAAGGCAATATCCGGCACTGAACACGTTGATTGGAATGGGCCGCAGGGGCCGGGCTTCTCGGAGTCACCGGGGACCGGTTTCGACGGGAGGACGTTGCACGGGTGTGACTTGTATCAATAAAATGCGCCAAGCATCGGGTTGATTGACGAGGACGATACTCATACGGTGTATCCAGATGCGCTCCATGCTCGCGAGCACGGCGTTCTTCCAAAGAACGATCGCCACGTAATGATCGCGCTGCCCATCGAATGCCTTCTCGACATGGGGCGCGGCGTTTTTCTTCGCGTAGGGGGCGAATAACGACTCGAAGTTTTTGTGAATCTCCTCGCGATTCCAGATGTTCCCCATCACATCGATAAGCCGCGCATTCGCGGCAAAGGACTTCATCAATTCTTCGGCAGTGTGCCACTTCAGGCCCGCGATGAAGGCATCCAGCGCGAGCCTCGCCTTCTCGCCGCGTTGCTCTTCGACACGAATGCTATCTGTCGAAGCAGTGCCGGCATTGGTCGCTATGCTCTTTGGGAGTTTTTCGCGGACCTTGGCCGCGGTCAGCCCCTGCGCCAGCAGCACCTCACCCGCGACGGAGGTTTCGACTCGGAGCATTGCGATAAGAAGATGGCCGGTCCCGATTAACCGAGCAGCAAGCCGGTCTGCCTCTTCGGCCGCGAAGGCAAAGATTTTCTTGTTGTCAGCGGTGAGTGGGATTTCTATCGCGGTAGGAATTCGTTCGCGCAATGTCATTCGTGCTTCAATCTGTGATCGAATCTTCGCGACGGCGTCAGAATGCCCTGTAAAGGTTGTGATCAATCCTGGATCCTCGCGTAGGAGGCCCAATAATAAGTGCTCGGTCTCGATCGACGGGGTTCCCCAGCGGCTTGCTTCGAACCGCGCAAAGAAGACAACGCGCCGTGCTTTTTCTGTAAACCGTTCGAACATAGTGGCTCTTGCAGCGAGTCTATGTCTTTGACGGTCCGTCCATCAATGGTGGTTGGATGGGCGGCGCGCCGCCTTCATTTAATTTTTAAAAGAGGAATTTCAACGCCAGCTGAATCGTTCGGCCCGGCTGCGCTTCAGTGATCTGGCCGAATGTCGGCGAACTGATGTCGTTATCGGGTAGCCGGAAGTTCGCGTGATTGAACACGTTAAAGAACTCAGCCCGGAACTGGAGGCTCTTCGATTCTCGGATCGGGATGTTCTTGAACAGCGAGAAGTCCCACTCCTGGAGCGGGGGCCCCGTCACGATGTTGCGGCCCGCGTTGCCGAATTGCCCGGCTTGGGTGACCGGGTTCAGCTGTTGAAACGCTTTCGTGTTGAACCACTCCTGAACCGTGCGTGGGCCGGAATTCGGGTTGCCGACCAAGTCGGGTCGATTGCTGGAGAAGCCCGAAATTTCCGGCGCTTGTCCCTGCAAGCTCACGTCGGTCGAATCGTAAACGGTAAACGGTGTGCCGCTCATGATCGTGGTGATGCCGTTTGCCTGCCAGTTCCCGAGAATGCGCCCATACCACTCTGTGGAATTGCGAAGGAACGGCAAATTCCACTCGTAGCTCAGCACGAAACGATGCCGCGCATCGAACATCGACCGGCCTCGTTCGGCTGCGAGGTCGAACGGATTCTGCGCGAGGTCGTTTTCTCCCGCGACGCTTTGCGACGCCGAGCCGGTGATGTTGAGCGTGGAAACGTCATCGATCGTCTTCGACAAGGTGTACGACGCGAGAAATGACAGATCGTGACTGAAGCGCTTCTTCAGGCTGACTTCAAGCGCGTTGTAGATCGAATTCGCCTGGCCCGAGATTTCTCCGGCCGAAGCGTAATTGCACGGCCCGGTAGGATCCGCCAGCGTGCATCCCGAATACAGACGCCGGTAGTTGACGTTGTCTTCGGTCGAGTTCGGCTGGCCGCCGGTTTCGCCAGGTATAAACACCGCGGGGTTGGCCTCGATAAATCGCGGCAGCTTCGTTCCCTTCGTGCCGACGTAGCCAATCTCCAGCAACCAGTTCGCAGCCAGCGATCGCTGGAGGTTCAGGTTCCAATCCTGCGCGTAGGGCAGCCGCAACCGAGGATCAAGCGTCAGCAGCGTCATTGGCGTCGCAAACCCGCCGGCGAACGGATTCGTTCCGCCGAATGGATCGGCGAAGCTTGGCGGAAAGCTGACCTGCGGCGTCTGCAAATAAGGTGGCGCGCTGTTGGGAGTCTGTAGCGGTCCGCCTTGACCGTTGTAATAAGGATCGAAGAACACGCCGTATGCGGCGCTCAGCAACCACTGTCCCCTGCCGTTCGGATCCCACGCGATACCGACGCGCGGCGCGAATGCTCTGCGCTCCGTCGGAATCAGGCCGTCCGGAACCCCCGGATCACCCGGATAGACCAAGCCCGGAGGGGCAGACGGTATCACCACCGACTGCCGGCCAGGTTCGAACAGATTCTGTCGATTGTGAATTTCCGTGTAAGGAGACGGCACGTCGTAGCGCAGTCCGAGATTCAGCGTCAGCCGCGACGTGACCTTGAACGTGTCCTGCGCGTACAGATTGAAGTTGTTGCCGCGGAGTCCGCGCGACAAGTCGCCGCCGCCCTGGAGGAACAAAACCGGCTGCCCGATCAAGAAGCTCGCGAAAGCATCATTGATCGGCGCAGGCGCGAACACGAAAAATCCGTTTGTCGCGATGCCGAACAGCACATTGATTTGATCGTGCACGAAGCCGCCGCCGAATTTGAATTCGTGGCGCCCGTGAATCCAAGTCATCGATCCCGAAACGTTGAAATTGTTTTCGTACGTGTTCCGCGGTCCAGTGATGGGATCGCCGACGGACGCGTATCCGCTCACCTGCACAAACGGTGGCCCCGTCGCGACGTCGAGCTGCGGGCTGTAATCGAAACCCAGGCTTTCCGGCGTTGTGTGGTTGATGTGCTCGTCGTACAAAAATTTGTTGCGCATGAAGGTGAAGCGTAGCAGTCCCGTCAGAGTCGGTGAAAACGTATGCGTTTCTTGCGCGACAAAGTTCTGCGCGCGCTGATCTTCGCCAACCGGAAATCCCGGCACGTTCGCGCCCGAAGTCGACAGCGGATCGAGCGTATTCCCCTGCGTGAACGAATACCGGAAATTCAGCACATCTCTCGACGTCAAATAGTGATCCATGCGAACGCCGAACTGGTCATAGTTCTGATCCAGAGTCTGAGTCGCGATGTACCCGTTCGGTCCGAGCGCCGGAGCGTTGGGCAGCGGGAAATACGGCAATAGGTTCTGCGAAATCGGATTGATGAATGGAATCTGGTTGTTGGGAAATGGCTGGCCCGAAAATTCGTTGATAAGCTGATTTTGCGGGTTGTTGCAAATCCCAGCCGTAAATCCCTCCGGGCAAATCCCTGAAAAATCTCCGGTTCGCTCCGCCGCGGTCGGCACGGTCGCGCTCGACGTCTCTCCCTGGCGGTTGCGCAGCCCTTCGTAGTAGACGAAGAAAAACGTCTTGTCTTTCTTCACCGGTCCGCCAAACACGCCGCCAAACTGGTTTCGCTTCAGCGGCTCGGTTTCCTGCGCAAAAAAACTCTTCGCATCCATCGCGTCGTTGCGCAAAAAGTCCCAAGCCGCGCCGTGAAACGTGTTGCTGCCCGAGCGCGTGATGATGTTCGTCGTCGATCCCGAGTTATGCCCGAACTCCGCGTTCGCCGTGTGCGTCAGAATGCGAAACTCGGCGATCGAATCGATCGGCGGCTGAATCACGAACCCGCCGTCCACGCTGTTGAAATTGTCCGAGCCATCGATCAAGAAGTTGTTCGACTCCGGCCGCTGCCCATTCACGGCGTATGCCTGCCCGTTGCGCAGGCTGCCGCCCGCCTCTGCGAGGCCCGGCGTGATTGGCACAACGCCCGGCTGGAGCAATCCGAGCTGCGAAAAATTGCGCCCGTTCAGCGGCAAATCCAGCACGTCTCGCTGGTCGACCGTCTTGCCGAGGCTGGTCACCGTCGTCTCGACCAGCGGCGCGTTCGCGTGGACTTCGGTCTTCTGCTCGACGGTTCCGACCGCGAGCTGAATCGTCACCGCTACCGTCTGGTTCACGTCGAGCGTGATGCCCGACTGCTCATACCGCTGAAATCCTTTCGCCTGCGCCTCCAGCCGATAGTGTCCGATCGGCAATTCCACCAGCACATAGGCGCCGTGCGAGTCCGACGTCGCCGTACGAACTAGTCCTGTCTCCGTGTGCGTCGCGGTCAACACCGCGTTCGAAACCAGCGCGCCGCTTGGATCGACGACCGTTCCACGAATGCTCGCCGCCGTTTCCTGCGCCGCCGCGTTCTGTCCGGCCGCAAAAACTCCCACCGCGATCAAGAAAAACACCCACACGAATTTCTTCATTTCGATTTCGTCCAATTTTGTGATGTGCGCGATTCGCGCCAGAACTCAGAACACACTCGTCCGCGCACACGTCCCCGACGCATGCAAACGTGCGCGCGGAAAAATCTAAAGTGGGCAGATTATTCGTTCACTGATGAAGCGGTTCAATAGTGCAAAAGAAGTAGTGCCGAAGGCGAATCGCCGATTTCCGGCGCTGAGGCAGGAGAATTTGCCGCCGCACTCTCGGTGTCCCGATGGACGATCGAAAATCCAGCAATCGTCTGCGGTTTGCCGTTATCAAAAACCTGAAAATCGTCCTTCGTCAAACCGCCGACGCTACGACCCTGAGCATCGCGCACCACGACCGGTACAAGCACTTCATTCACGGTCGTTCACAGCACTGGTCCCGTGGCTTTCGCTTGGGTCGGATCTGTGGGTTGCGTCTGCTGCGCCCGAGCGCTCACGCACCGAAAAGCGCGACCAGCCTGCAAATTGCAACCACAAAGAGTTGTAACGTCGATTGCATAAGCCTGCCGAGCAACTCCTTCGCTGAGAGCCGGCACCATTCTGCCCTGCAATCATCCTGTACCGCACGACAAATATAGTTTTGTCGAAATATCCCAAGGTCAGATTGCGGTTTAGGCGACCCTCATTGCTTCGTCAGCGTCCCGACCGCCGAGTCATTCGGCCCGTCGATCTGCAACAGTAACTGCGTCCCGGACGCATTCAAGTGTCCCATCCCGCCAAACTGCGACTTCCCGTTCACGTTCACCGTATTCGCGCCAAACAAAACTGTCCCGCCGACGATAAAGCTCGACCCCGTTCCCGTCATATTCGTAAACGACGTAGTCACGCCGTTCTCCACCGACGTGCCCGTAATGTTCACCGTAAAATCCGGGTTTTGCGTGAACGCAATCGTCATCACATCCGCCCCAAAGCTGTTGCTGGTCAGTTTTCCCGCATAAGTGCCGCTGATTGGCGCTACGGTGTACCCCGTCAGGGTTCCCTTAACGTTTGCTGTGGATGAAACCGCGCAAGCCTGACCGGAGTATTTTCCATTCGAAATTACTTGCCCATTCGAGCTCAGTTGTCCCGAAAACGAAGCGAACGCAGCCGTCGGCGTGTCGAACTTCCCATCAATTTTCGTGCCATCGATCGCTCCGCTCACCGCATACGTGGAACAGACGACCGGGGCAATGTTTCGAGTCGCACCGATTTGCGAGGGCTGAAAAATCACCGTGTTGTTCGCGTTGAAGTCAGCGCTCGTCATCGGCAGGTTCGTTCCGAAGTACATCGTAATCCCGCCATTTTCCGGAGTGACGACGTACTCCCATTGCCCGCCCTGCATGGTGACGTTCTCCGTTGAACTTGCGCCTGCCGATCCACAACCTGAAATACTCGCCGAAAAAACCGCGATCAAACACACCACGACCATCAGATTTCGCATTCGTTTTCCTCCGTCTTGCCTCGACCAGGCGTAACGCGCGAGTAGACTATCTTCGCCGTTAACGTTGCCCGCGCGAAATCGGATGCGCGTGCCAATTCGCGGGATGCCCGTGATTGCTAAGTCTGGATGATAGAGTTGCGCCGCTAGATGGACGGCAAGAAGCTAGTCGTGTTGGCCCAACGCGCCTAGCTCGCGCAGCGCGTTTTCGTAGTAAGTCCCGCCGGCAGCCCCAGTAGTCCTATTCCTCTGGATGAATTGGATGATCCGCTCGCGAATCTTGGCAGCTTCGGGAAATTCCTTTGCGGTCCAAAAGCGCTTGTTGCGGTCGAAATATCCCAGGCGGCTCAGAAAGGCCACGCCGAAGTATTCATTCTGCTCAATCGAGTCGTCGCCGCCAAAAGCGAAACTTCCGTCGAGCTGCAAAGATTCCTTCAGGCACCAGTCGAGCATTCTCTGCGTCTGTTCGCTCATGGCGTGTTTTTGTTCAGCGGTCGCCGCGTTCCATCCAAATCCGAAAAGCACCACCACGTCCATGTTGTTGTGATCGGTAAAATGACCGTCCGAGAGCCATCCCGTAGGCTCATCCATATCCTTGACCGCAAGAGTCGTCTCTACGACTTTCCTCATGTCCGGGACTTTGCCATCCAGGTAGCGAACAATGTGAAAGGTAACGCTCAGACTGTCCACGTACTCGGTTCGACCGCTAAAAACGTAGCGTTCGCCCCACCAACCGGTCTGCGGATTTCGCAGTCGGTTCAGGATGAGGTCCAGCAGCGCATCTTTTAGCCGTGGATCCCACAGGTACCCTGCCGGACGGTTCTGCAAAATCAACCGCATTAGATCCGCCATCGCTTCATTCAATTCGCGTCGGTTGTCCACGCCGTTCTTTGCTATATCCGAGAGCGACACGCTGTCGAAGTAGTTTCGAAGTTTGTCAGGAGAGTTGACGCGATCGAGCAGTCGAATTGGTACCTCCGGCTTGCGGTCGCGCATCTCACCCCGGCTCAGTTGATCGTAAGTCGCATCCAGCCGAAAAAACCACTGCGTGTAGCATCCGCCCCAACTTCCGTCGCTCGGGTCCTGCTTCGTCGTAATCTCATTACGCTCCGGATGTTTGAGGACCTGCTCCAACGAATCAAGATTCTTGTCAATCTGCTGAAAATCAGCCGTCGAACTGAAAAACCACTTCGTTTCCGTCAGAATCTGGTGCGCGCACGTGACGTTCTGCCCTTTCGCCTCCATCTCGTCGACGCGTTTCCCAATAACCAGGGCGCGTCGAACACGCACATCGCGAGACTCTTTGTAATTCGCGTCGTAGCTGACGAGAGCTTGCTTCTTGAGTTTTTCGAAATCGCGGTCGGCACTCGGCACCGTCTGCGAGGCAACTGTCATAGCCCAGCAGCCAAGCGCAAACAAGAAGAGCCATCGCATCAGCGCCAACATTTGTCTCATCTCACTGTCACCGGGCTGTGCCATACAAAAACTGCAATGCCGTCGGAAATCGACTCGCCCACGCCTGTTCATTGTGTCCGGCGCCCGTCTGTTCAACGATGCGTAGCCGATCGCTTCCAAGTCGGTCGCGGCGAAGTATTTCCATCAGCCGATGTACGTCATCGACTGGTTCTTGCACCGACCCGACGCCAACAAAAATCTTCGGGGGCCAACGATGAAAGCGCTCCGCTTCGTGCAGAAGAAAATCATCGTGAGCGTATAAAGATGGGCTTTCGAGCAGCAGCCTGCCGAATCTGTCTGGGCGAGACATGATCGTATAGAGCGCAATTCCTGCGCCGTAGGACGAGCCACCGATCCCGGTCTTATCGGGACTGTCGTCCGTTCGGAAGTTTTTGCTGACCAGCGGTATGACTTCCTCTAGCAAAAACCGCGGATACTCTTTGCCATGAACATCGGGCGTTGCCGGAGTCAGCGTTTCATCAGGAAATGGCAAGTATTCCTTGGGACGGTCTCTCTTTCCCGCATTGTCGATCCCAACGATGATCATCGGCGGAATCTTTCCGCTTTCAATCAATGCAGTCGCCGTTTCGTCAGCCTGCCACTCGTCGGAACTGAAGATCGAAGTGCATGCATCGAACAAATTTTGCCCGTCATTCAGATACAGCACTGGATACCGCTTGGCGTGATTTTCGGATTCGTACCCTGGAGGCAGCCAAACCCGCAACATGCGTGTGTTGCCAAAAACTCTGCTCGCCAGCGGCTCGAGCACCAAGTGTCCGGCAACCGAGCATTTAGGTTTCTGCTCGCGCGAATCGATTTGAATAGTAGCCAGGGTGGCGACCAATACAATCGTCGCGATACGTAGCGCAATCATGGGTTCGCGACGATTCTATAACGCGTCGGACGCGGGTTATCAATCTAGCGAGACCGGAATGTGCTAGCTTCACCGAAGACATTGTTCAACGGGTCCAAAGGAGAGCAGATCGCGTCGCCCTTTGGTAGATTCGCTCCGCACTGTGAACACTCGAGACAAGCACGGTCTTGTTCCTGTCGTAATGGACGGCGCGGCGGGCACGCGAACAGAAGGGTAGGCGTGCGATGATGCGATGTTCCCCAACCAACATCCGCCAGACTGCCAGTAACTCCTCCGTCTAACGGGGCTGGGTTTTGATTTATTGATACAGCTCTGCGGACGCCAATCCGACAAAAAGACCGCCGCCAGCAACCAATACGCTTCCATTCGCGAGCAGCGTTGCGGTGTGTCCCGAGCGCCCGATCTCCATCCCACCTGTGATACTGAAAGAGCCGGTCGCCGGATTGTAGATCTCCGCGGTGGAGTTTTCGGCGCCGCCGCCTGCTACCAGCACCGTCCCGTTCGGTAACAGCGTCGCGGTATGGAAAGTTCGAGCTGCGGCCATTGATCCGGTGACCGAAAACGATCCAGTAGATGGATCATAGATTTCGGCAGTGACGGTTGCCTGCAAACCGCCGCTGCCCGGAGCAGGAGTTCCGCCTCCCACGATCAGCACCCTACCATCGGCGAGAAGCGTTGCCGTATGTTGTTCGCGGGCGGTCGCCATTGCGCCGGCCCTCGTGAAGGCGCCAGTGGCCGGGTCGTAGATTTCCGCCGCGGCAAGCGGGTTCGATGTAGAAGTTAGGGCCCCACCTACGATGAGCACTTTCCCGTTTTGCAGCTGCGTCGCGGTGTGCATGTAGCGCCCCGCCGCCATGCTTCCCGTGGGTGAGAAGGTGCCCGCGCTTGGATCATAGAGTTCGGCGCTGGCCAGGCCAGATCCAGTCGAGTCTTGATCGGCCCCCCCGGTAATCAGCACTTTGCCGTTCGCCAACAAGGTCGCAGTGTGGCCCGCGCGGGATGCCGTCATATTCCCCGTCGAACTGAAAACACCTATCGCCGAGTCGTAGAGACCTGCCCCGTTGGATGAGGTGCTGCCTCCGTAGTCCCAGACAGAGTTTACAAAGCCCCCGGCTAGCAAAACGCTTCCGTTTGGCAACAGCGTCGCGGTGTGACCATATATCCCCGCACCATCCTCTCCAACGATCTCAGTAAACGTGCCCGTGCCGGCGTCATACAGTTCTACCGACGACAGGCCCACGTAACCGGTTGCCGGTGCGTTTGAGCTACTGTTTGAGCCGTACGCCACGAGCACCTTGTTATTCGGTAGCAAGGTGGCCGTATGCAAGCCCCGCGCCTCGTCCATATTTCCGGTAGGCGTAAATCCGCTGGAAGAGGTCGTCACGGTAACGGTCGCACTCGCGGTGACCGCTGTATCCTCAGCGCTGGTGGCGATTACCTGATAGAGGCCTTGAGCGCTTGGTGCCGCATAGAATCCAGCGCCGTTTATGATGCCCCCGCCTTGAACTGTCCAAGTAACGCTGTTATTCGCAGGCGCGGCCGCGGATATCGTGAAGGTCTGCGTCCCATTAGGAGGCAGCGTGACCGCCGCAGGAAAGATCGTCAGTTGCGGTATTACAACACTCACGGCGGCGAAACCTTGGGAACTTGGATTGGCCTGGCTCGTCGCCACCACATCGAACGTACCAGGCGAATTTTGGGGGGCGGTGTAGAGGCCCTTGCTGTCGATCGTGCCGTTTCCTTGCACACTCCAAGTGACCGCGGTGTTGCTCGTTCCCGTGATTGTAGCGGTAAAGAGTTGTGTCGCGCCCCCCACCAATGAGACGGCATTGGGTGTGACCGTAACATTTATGAGTGATGCTGTTGGCGACATCGCCGTTGGCGATGCAGTTGAATTTCCTCCGCATCCCCAGATGCCAATAATCGCCGCGACAACCAAGGCGATGGCTCCCGGCTGCAATCCGTAGACCCTCAGTGATCCCGGTCGCCCAACTGTGGGTAAGTATTTCATGCCTCACCTCGGAGTTCAGGATCGTGAGGTTTGCCCGAAGTCGTGGAAATTGCCGCGAAGCGATTTGCGCGACGATGCCGACGACCCACGCGGGCACGAATTTCGCATCGTTGGCCTCAATGCCGAGATCGCAAGGTGGCCGTTCCTCACCATCACTCCGCGAAAATTGCCACCGCCCCACATGCGCTGCAATGTTGGAGATATGTTCTCTGCCTGTTCTGTGTCTGACCGGCTAGTTCGCTGAATTCAGGTGAGTTGTACAAAAATAGGCGCTTTAGTGAGGCCTCATCTTGCTTCGGCCGCCGAGCAATCGATGGTAGACTGCCGCCAAAGTCGGACACCCGCCAATGAAAGCGACTGCCGGAACGCGAAAGACTCGCTTCGGGCCCTACGAACTGGACCTGCGCTCTGGCGAACTGCACAAGCACGGCGTCCGGATGAAGCTGCAGGACCAGCCCTTTCAAATACTCGCTCTCTTGCTGGAACGCCCGGGCGACGTCATTACCCGCGAAGAACTCCGCCAGACGCTCTGGCCCGCAGACACGTTCGTGGACTTCGATACCGGTTTGAACAGTGCGGTCAAGAAGCTTCGTGATGTTCTGGCCGATTCGGCTGAGGAACCCCGTTACATCGAAACGCTGCCTCGGCGTGGCTACCGCTTCATCGCTCAAGTCGAAAACGGCGACGGACATGCCCCGGTTCCCAGCGAAAAACGCCTCACGACCGTTCCTCCGATCGGGCCGAAGCCTGAATTTTCGAACAAACGTCGCATCATCGTGGCCGGTGCCGCCGCCGTGCTCTTCGTTGCCGCCCTCGTGACATGGCGCGTATTTTTCACGCGGCCCGCGCTGACCGAGAGCGATGTCATCCTCCTGGCAAGCTTCGTCAACAAGACGGGCGATCCGATCTTTGACAACTCCCTCGATAAACCTCTCCAAGTCAAACTTACCGAATCCCCGTTCCTCAGCCTTCTTTCAGATCCTGATGTCGCGTCTACCCTGCGGATGATGCGCCGCAATCCCGACGAGCGCGTGACTCAAGATCTGGGGATCGAAATCTGCAAACGTCGTGGGCTGAAGGCCCTCGTCGTGCCGGAAATTGCCGCCATTGGCAGCACCTATGTCATCACCTTGGATGTCATTGATGCGCACAACCCGAAACTCATCGCGCGGCAGGAAGAAGAGGCAAACAACAAGGATCAAGTCGTGGCTGCGCTGGGCAAAGCAGGCTCGCAGTTGCGAAAACGACTTGGCGAAAGTCTGAGCTCGCTCCAAAAATTCGACGCGCCCCTCGACCTCGCCACCACCAGTTCGCTCGAGGCTCTGCAAGCCTACAGCTCCGGGCTAACCCTCTACCGTTCTGGTAAGCGTTCGGACGCCATCCCTTTTTTTGAGAGAGCTGTCGAACTCGACCCCCAGTTTTGCTCCGCTTACGACCAGCTCGGCAGAGCGCAACACAGCCTGGGCCAAAACGAGGAGGCGCGGGCGAGCTTCGCGCGAGCCTTCGAACTCAAGGATCGCCGCCTCACCCAGGAGGAGAATTTTCAGACTACTTCGCTCTACTACTCGGTCATCACCGGCAATCTCGAAAAAGAAGTCACAGTGGTCCTTTTGTACCGCCAGGTTTATCCGCGCAGCATGGATGCCGCCAATCTCCTGGGTATCAACTACGCCATGATGGGCAAAACGCAAGAAGCCTTGCAGCAATTCCAATGGGCTATCGATCATTCTCCCGTTCCTTCCGCGCAATACGATTCCAATGCCAGCCAGGCGCTGATGATCCTTGGTCGGTTTGACGATGCCAAGAAAATGCTTGACCAATGGGCCAAGCAGGGATCCCTTACTCCGTTTCAGTTGACGTTGCGGTACCGCCTTGCCTTCCTCGAAAAGGATGGCGTGACGATGCAACAGCTCGCCCAACAAACTTCCGGCGAGGATGCGCCCTGGGTCCATCTCCAGATGCACTTGGCATTCCTGCGCGGTGACATCGCGACCGTTCGTTCCCTAAGCGACGCTCTGGTCAGTCGCCAGAGGAAGGCCAACCACATGGAAAACGTCGCTACCGAGCTCGCCTACCATGCCGACGCTGAGGCCTATCTCGGGAACTTTGAACTAGCCCGGAGGCTGTGCGCCCAGGCCAAAGACGTCGGGATGAACAACGCTCTCGGACTCTTTAAGTGCTCTCACGCTCTCGCGCAGGCAGGGGACGCCTTCCCGGCGGAAGCACTCGCCGCGAAACTGAGTGAACTGTTCCCCGACGACACTTTCCAGCAGAAAGTCCTCCTTCCCGTTATCCACTCCACCATCCAGCGGGCGCGCGGAAATCTCAAGGCCGCAGCGGACTTACTCTCTCCCGTCACACAGTTTCCGAATGTCGTGGTTTTCTACAATCGAGCCGTCGCCTATTTGGCCGCAGGTAATCAAGCCAAGGCAATCACCGACTTCCGGGCAGTCATTGAACACCCGGGTTGGCCCGACTCGGAACCGTTTGAGCCGCTGTCGCAACTCGGCCTGGCGCAGGCGTACGCGAAACAAGGCGACTTGGAAAACAGCCGCAAAGCCTACGATGATTTCTTCGCCACATGGAAGGACGCTGACGCCCGCATTCCTATCCTTATTGCCGCCAAGGCTGAGTTCGCAAAGCTGCAGTGAGAGCTGTCGGTGCCGGGCAAGTCCGGTCGCGTCTGGTTACCAGACAATCGGCCAGTTTTCGTGATTTGGCAGCCCGCGACAGTTCACAGCGTGGACAATCCCAACACTGCGCTGAAAATGTAGTTTCGGAAGATATGGAAAATGAAGCTGGGAAGGAGGCAATCGAAAAGAATGGAGCGGCCTATCGGAATCGAACCGACACCTGAACCTTGGCAAGGTTCCGTACTACCACTATACTAAGGCCGCTTAACCGCAACACTTTTATAACACGCCGACACAGCACTCACAAGTGCCGCATCATCCGCTGCTTCAAAAACCAAACAGTTAAGATCGTTTTTTTCAAACGCAAGACGCAAACGCGAGCCCAGCAACAACAACGCGCTACGCTACGAAACCTGGCTCACGCGCGCCGACTTCACCACCGGCGACCGCCTCTGCCGTTCCGCGAACCGCGTCGCCTTATCCTTATCCGTATAAACCCGGCCGAACTTCTCTCCGTCCGCATAAAAAACCGTCACCAGCCAATGATGATGCTTTCTCCGTCGATCCTTGCCGAACGTACTCTTTTCCTTGCTCGTCGTCTTCTTCGCCACAGTTTTTGTCACGATGATTTCCTGTCGATGGTAGGTGGTTGCGGAAATATTGCAGGATTCGAGGCCCCTACGCAACTACCGCCTGTATGAACTTCGGAACTCTACCATAACGGGACTCAACAGAACCATAATTTCCAGGTCAACGATGAAGTAAACCACGCCACCGCCCTTGCGTCGCATCGGAAGCGTTTGAACCGGTTCAGACACGCAGCACGACATCCGTTACACAGATTAGCAACATCGATTTTCTATCGGAGTCTCGGCGCGGCGCTAGCGCGCTCGAGGACAATGAACCAGCGCATGGCCCCAATCGACTGCGCCCTACTCGTATCTCAGCGCGACCATCGGATCGACCTTCATAGCCCGTCGCGCGGGAACTAGCGTGGCGATAAACCCAAATAATCCAAGCAACCCGATCGCGATTGCGATAACCACGGGATCGTACGGACTAAATCCGTAAAGCTGACTGCTCAGTACGCGGCCTGTCGCAAGCGACAGCGGTATCCCCAAAATCAGCCCAAACAGGATCAGCCGAAACGCCCCTCGCAGCACCAGCCGAACAACGTCCCCCCGGCTGGCGCCCAGCGCCATACGCACGCCAATCTCGTTCGTCCGGCGCCCGACATTGTAAGCAGTCAATCCATATAGCCCGATGCAAGCTAACACCAGCGAGAGAACTCCGAAGAATGACGTCAGTTGCGCAATCAGCCGCGGCTGCCCGAATACGCCGGTCACTTGCTCGCTCAACGTCCGAATCGAAATGATTGGCAGGTTAGGATCCACCGAGTCCATCGCCTGGCGAATCTCCGTCGTCGTCACGCTGGTTCCGGGTCTGCTCACAACAAGAATATCGTGCAAGTAATGGGAACCAGGATTGATGTCCTTACCAGTTGCCGGTGAGACGTCATGCTGCGCTTCGGGCAGAAAATAGAACGGCCCAATCGGCTTCTCAAGATTCGAGTCCAGATAGCGGGCATTCTGGGTGACACCCACAATCTCATAGAGACGCGATGACCCCAGGTCATAACCTCCGAAAAACTTTCCAACCGGGTTTTCCCCGTGGAAAAACTTGCGGGCAAACGCTTCGTTGATCACCGCCACATGCTGCGCCGTATCGATATCCTTTTTGGCGATACCACGTCCCGCCAAAATCGAGCTTCCGACCGCGTCTAGAAAATGCGGGGTGACTCGATCCCAAAAAGCCAGGTTCTCGTCGTGAGGTCCAGGAGCCGGGCGTCCATCCACCCACACCTGTGCTCCCCAATTGTTGCCGCTCATTGGCGAGTACTGACTGATGCCCACGCTCGACACACCGGGAATGCTCGAAAATGAATTCTGGATCCGTTCGTAAAGGTTTGTGAGTTGTTCTGGCGCATAGCCCGCCAGACCGGGACTGATCTTGGCGATCGTTCGCCCTTCTTGAGCAAAGCCAAAATCCTGATGCTCGAGCCGCAGCAGAGCGGCCATCAGCAGTCCGGAAGATACAAGCAACACCAGCGACAACGCAGCCTGAAACACGACCAGCGTCTTCCGTGAAAACGACCCGGTGATCGCCGTAAAGCGGTCAGTTCCCCGCATTGCTTCAATCGGATCCGATCGTGTGGCCATCCACGCGGGTGCGATGCCAAACGCAATCGCCGTGACGAACGAAACACCCAGCGCAAAAAGCAGCACCACCAGCGACGGGGACGCACTGATCGGAACACCCGCCAACCCGGCAAGGTGTGGGAAAGCGAAACGCAAGATCAGGCGAGTGCCTTCGAACGCGACCACCAGGCCAGCAACGGCTCCCGCGAGTGACAGCAAAAGGCTTTCGGTGAGTGCCTGCCTCACCAGCCGCGGCGCCTGCGCTCCGAGTGCGATTTTCAACGATATCTCTCGCCGCCGCTCCAGGCTGCGCACCAGCATCAGATTCGCGACGTTGGCGCAGACAATGAGCAGCACGAAGCTCGTTACGATCATCAGGATCTGAAGCCAGTGTTCATATTCGTCGCGCATGCTGGAGATTCCCGCGCCTCCGGGACGCAGGAACAAGGTCTGCTCGGGAAATCTCGCACGGTCGTTATCGTCCATCTCGGCCCAGTGCGATCGCAGCCATTGTTTCAACTCCACTCGCATTTCAGCTTCGATCGAATTGGGGGCTGCGCCAGGCCGGACTCTACCGATCAAGTCGAGCCAGGCTTGCGGCTGATCCAGATCACCGCCAATGTCCACCACCAACTCGGCGTTCAACGGCAAATAGAAATCGGGAGGAGTGCCGCGCAATCTGTCGCTGAAGAAATTTGGTGGTGTGATTCCCACTACGACAAACGTCTGACCATTCATCGTGAACGCGCCGCCGATCACCGACGGATCAGAGCCATACTGTTGCTGCCACAGCCGGTAACTCATCACCGCAACCGGCGGAGCACCTGCGCGATCGTCCTCGGCCATCAGCAAGCGTCCCGCATAGGCTCGAATTCCAAACATGTCGAAGTAATTGCCCGACACCATCTCCGCCGGATAGCTCCCAATTGGCTCCGTGTTACCGGATCGCCGCACACCCAACAGCGGCTCATCTGCCTGGAACGCCGCCAATTCCGTAAACCCTGGCGTGTGATCGCGGAAGTATTTGTAAAGTTCGTACGAGACGAGGGAAAACTCTGACTTTTGGCTAAAGCCGCCCCAATAACAGCAACGCGCTTCTTTTCCCAAGCGGTACAACTCCTGAGGATTTGCTACCGGGAGTGACTTCAGCAGAACAGCATGTACCAAGGTGAAAATCGAAGTGGTCGCGCCAATCCCAAGCGCGAGCGTTAAGACCGTTGTGATCGTAAATGCCGGCGCCATTCGCAACTGCCGCAAGATGTGGCGCAAATCCTGAACAAAGTCCTGAATCCAGTTCACACGCCGCGTGTCGCGGCATTTCTCTTTGGTTTGCTCGATACCATCGAGCTCGACTCGCGCGCGGCGCCGTGCGTCTTCCTGCGTCAACCCTTCGGCGATGTACTGCTGTGTTTTGCTCTCCAGGTGATCGCGCAACTCATCATCCAATTCCTGGTCCGCCTGCGTCCGGCGAAACAGCGACCGCACCCGCAACGGAATCGTGTACAGCCAGTGTTCGGGTCGCATACTTCAACCTCGGTTCCGCGCCGAACGGCGCTCACACCTCTTTAAGCTTGATCACTCGCGAAATCGCGCTCGAGAGCCTGCCCCAGTTGTCCGCCTCTTTTTCAAGCTGGCGCCGACCGAGTCGCGTCAGCGAATAATATTTCGCCCGCCGTCCGAACTCCGACGTCTTCCATTCGGCGGTAATCCAGCCTTCTTGCTCCAGCTTGTGCAGTGCCGGGTATAGCGAGCCGTCGCTGACTTGCAGCACGTCGCCTGACACTTATTTCAATCGCTGGCTAACCGCGAATCCATTCAATGGCTCCAGCGCCAGAATTTTCAGCAGCAACATGTCCAGCGTTCCCTGCACAAGATCGGAAGGTTTGCTCAATCCATGTCCTCGGTAACCGAGCCTAACACCTCTACCCTCGGTAAGCAAGGGGAGCCTCTTCGGCCCGCGAAACTGTGGACTTGCCTGCCCAACTCTCCGCGGCCTCTGCGCGCTTCTTTTGCAAACTCTGCGTTAAAGCTTTTGCCCCTTCCCTCCGTCAACCCGGCAAACGGTTACTCCCAATTTGTCACTTTTTCGTCTCGCCCCATTACCACCCAACGTCCGCCCGCCTCCCCGCATCTAATTGCATTAATTGGCTTTCCTGCACCGAAAAATCGGTTGCAGTTCATGAAACTTTCGCCAACTTTCTACGTCTTTATTGGTGAGGACAAAGTTAAGCTAAATGTGGCGGACAACTAAAATGATGACAACTCTCAAACACAAACAACCGCCTCTTCTGGAAGATCTCCGGAACCATTCGCAGGATCAGATTCTCGAGCTGCGAACGCTCTTGAGCATGGGAGCGCCATTGCGCGCCGATGCACGACGCCCGGGTTTTTTTGAAGTGGACGGCGATACAAATGTTTTTTATATCTTCAAATATCCCACGGGCACCAAGGTGCTGCTGTTGGGTGTGTGGGACCGCGAACGCGACCCGGTCGCAGAACTAGTCGCCTGCGCAGGAAACGCAGCCTAAGCTGCTCGACCCACGATTCGATCAACCATTAAAAAAGGCGCCCCGGCAAAGCCGGGACGCCTTTTAACTTTTCTAGTCATTCTCTTCCGTAACTCCGTGCCCTCTGCGAACTCTCAGGTGAACCTGCCGTCCTCGTTCCCCGCGTTTGTCATCCTGAGCGCAGCGAAGGATCTCCGACGATTCAGTCAAGCAGGTACGAGCCAGGACCGAGTTCGCTTGTCCACCTTACTTCTTATCCGCATCCAACTTCAGCGAAGCCGAATTAATGCAATACCGCAGCCCCGTCGGATTCGGCCCGTCATCAAACACGTGCCCCAGGTGAGCCTCGCACTTGGCGCACTTCACCTCGGTCCGCTTCATCCCGTGACTACGATCGTCCTCGCTCGCCACCGCTTCCTTGCTTGCCGGTGCGTAAAAGCTCGGCCACCCCGATCCCGAGTGATACTTCGTCTCCGACCGGAACAGCGGCTCGCCGCAGCAGACGCACTTGTACGTTCCCGGCGTCTCCGAACTCTCATACTCCCCGGTGAACGGCGGCTCCGTCCCCTTCTGCCGCGTCACATAATATTGATTCGGTGTGAGCTCCTTCTTCCAGTCCGCCTCAGTCTTTTGAACCTTTTCCATCTCTATCCTCCAGGTAACTCCAGTATTTCCATTCGATTTCAGACAAATTTCGATTCGAACGACAAAAGCCGCCGTTCGAATAACTCTCAAATCACTATTGACAACTCGTGTAACTTATGCTATGCTTCTCCGTGAAAGTCGCCTTCCATCCCGCAAACCCTTTAGAATCTCATCCTTGCACTTCGCGCGCCTCTAACTCCCCTAAAATCACACTCTTGCGCAAAAACCCCCGGGGGGAGGGTCACTCTAACGCCGATTCCCATTTTGAACTCTGTGCCCTCTGCGACCTCTGTGGTGAATCTCATTTCACTGTCCGCCAGAAACGGCCCAAGAAACGGAATGATATGCATTTAGGCGATTGGATACATCCCCCCTCTCCCAGGATGCAACAATCGCCCCGATTCCCTGCGGACACATCGGCGCTTTCACCCTGCCGCCTCTCCGCCACCTTCATAGCGGCGAGTTTACCTCGCCACTCCGCGGGCTGCACGCATCAGCCAACAAACATCTGTAATCCCGAACGAAGTGAGGGATCTGCTTTTCTCCTCGCGACCATCGCCTCGCCTCTCGCCTCTTCACACTCCCCGGTTGACACAACGCGCGTCCTTCCCTATTCTGCTCCTGCAAATGATTTCGCGAATCCATCGCCACCATCATCATCACGGCACCGCGCCGCGCTTGATGAGGTGTGTATAGCAGATTCGCTAACACAAGATTCTCATCACCCGCTGGCGCAACGGCCCAGCGGGTTTTTTGTTTTTAGGCCAGCTGAATTCGACGAAAGTTCGCAACCAAGGAAGCGGCAAGGAAAGAAAAATCGCAAGACGAGGGGACGCGATGGAACTCGACTTCACAAAAGCGGACGGACTAATTCCCGCCATCATTCAGGACGCTTCCAACGGGGACGTTCTCATGCTCGGTTTCATGAACGATGTCTCGCTCGCTGAAACGCAGCGAGTCGCGTGAAGTTGTATTTTTCTCGCGCTCGCGCAATCGCCTCTGGAAGAAAGGCGAATCGAGCGGACATGTTTTAAAGGTCCGCGACATTCGCGTTGATTGCGACGCAGATTCGTTGCTGATCCGCGTCGATCCGATTGGTCCCGGAGTTTGCCATGAAGGCTATCGCAGTTGCTTTTTTCGCTCGATGACAAGTGACGGCGCAACGGAAGTCATCGCCCAACGCACGTTCGACCCGGAAAAGATCTACACGCAGGAAACAAAGGTTCAGGAGACGAAGCGATGACTCGCTTGAAACTTGGCATTCCGAAAGGAAGTTTGCAGGACGCGACGATCGATTTGTTCAGTCGGGCGGGATGGAAGATTGGAGTCAGTTCGCGCAGCTACGTTCCTACGATCGACGATACGGAAATCGAATGCTTGCTGGTGCGCGCGCAGGAAATGGCTCGCTATGTCGAGACTGGAGCGCTCGACGCCGGAATCACAGGACACGATTGGGTTGTCGAAAGCGGCGCAGACGTTGAAGAGCTTGCGGAACTGATTTACGCGAAGCAACGGCTCGCGCGCGTGCGCTGGGTTCTTGCAGTCCCAGAGGATTCGGCGATTCGCAAGCCCGAGGATTTGGCTGGAAAAATCATCGCCACGGAAATTGTGCGCATTACAGAAAAATATCTTGCGCGGCACGGAGTTACGGCACGCGTTGATTTTTCGTGGGGCGCAACGGAAGTCAAAGTTCCGCAGCTCGCGGACGCGATTGTCGAAGTCACGGAGACCGGAGCGTCGCTGCGCGCAAATCGATTGCGCATCATCGACACGGTTCTTGAATCTTCCACAGTTTTCATTATGAATCGCAGCGCAGCGGGCGATCCATGGAAGCGCGAGAAGGCGCAGAATTTAATTCTGATGCTGCAAGGCGCGATCGCCGCGGCCAGCAAAGTTGGACTACTGCTCAATGTGCGGCGCGACGACCTCGACGGCGTTCTCGATGTTTTGCCCGCGCTGAAGAAGCCGACGATCTCGACGCTGAGCGATGCCGATTGGGTCGCCGTGAACACCATCATCGAAGAGAGCGTCGTGCGGCAGATTCTGCCGAAACTCAAAGCCGCAAACGCGCAAGGGATCGTCGAATATCCCTTGAACAAAATCGTCCTATGATCCGCATCCTCAATCTCAACAGCGCGACCGAGAAACAACTGCTGCGCGCACGCCAATTCCGCGACATCGAAGCCGAGCGCGTCGCAGCAAGAATCATTGCCGACGTCCGCAACCGCGGCGATGCTGCTCTCTTCGCCTGGACGAAAAAACTCGATCGTTTGAGCGTCAACTCAAAATACATCTACATTCCTTGTAGAGGCGCAGCACTGCGCCCCAGCTTGCCCGGTCGCAATGAATTCACCTCGCCCCGTTTTCTCGACGCCGTCAAACACGCCGCCAAAAACGTCCGCGCCGTGGCGGAAAAACAACTCCCCCGCACTTGGTCGCTTACCGTCGAACCCGGCGTAAAAATCCGCCAATCCGTCAGCCCGATCGACACAATTGGCTGCTACATCCCTGGGGGAAGACATGCACTTGTTTCCACGCTGGTGATGACCGTCGTGCCGGCGCAAGTTGCTGGCGTAAAAAATATTGTCGTGGTCTGTCCGCATCCCGACGCAAAACTTCTCGCAGCAGCAAATTCGCTCGGAATCGAAAAAATCGCGCAAATTGGCGGAGCGCAATCCATCGCCGCGCTCGCATACGGCACGCAATCCATTCCGCGAGTGGAAAAAATCTTTGGTCCCGGTAACCGCTACGTCACCGCAGCTAAGCAAATCGTCAGCAGCGACTGCGCAATCGATCTGCCGGCCGGTCCGACGGAAGCCGTCGTGCTCACAAACGATGCCAGGGCCAACGCAGACTGGATTGCTTCCGATCTGCTTGCTCAAGCCGAGCACGCACCCGACGCTGGCAGCTTTTTCGTCACGACATCAAAGCCACTCGCACAAGAAGTTCAATCAGCGATCGAGAATCAGCTCGAGCAACTCCCGCCATCGAACCAGGCGCACGTGTCCATGCGCAAAATCGGCGCGATCCTGATCGCGTCCTCAGCAAACCAGGCGTGTGACTTTGTGAATCGCTTTGCGCCCGAACACCTGAGTCTTCCCGGCAACGATAGCGACTCGCTTCTCAAGAAATGCGATGCGGCAGGCACTATATTTGTCGGTCCGTTCGCGGCCCAACCCCTCGGTGACTATGCAAGCGGCAGCAACCACGTTCTGCCCACGGCTGGATGGGCGCGACGACGCGGCGGACTCAGCGCGGCGGATTTCGTAAAATGCGTCACCGTGCAGCAGATCAATCGCACCGGCTTCGCTCGTCTTGCCGACGACGTGCAACTGCTCGCAAATGTCGAAGGTTTGCAATTTCACTCAAAAGCCATTGAGGTCCGTCGATGAACGTTCAGCTTCCAGTACGGCAAGCCATTCTCGACCGCAAGACCTACGAGCCACCGGGCGAAGGGCGCGGCGACAAACTCCGCCTCGACTTCAACGAGAACACTGCAGGCTGTTCGCCGGCAGTTCGGCGTGCGCTCGCGAAACTCACTCCAGAACTGCTGTCGATGTATCCCGAATACGATCGCAGCACGCGTCGTCTCTCACGCCACTTCCGCGTGAAGCCCGAACAACTTCTCCTCACCAACGGCGGCGATGACGCGCTTCGGATGTTTTTCGATGCTTTCGTGGACGCAGGGACTGAAGTCGTTATTGTCGAGCCGACGTTCCCCATGTATCGCTACTGGGGGGAGGTCGCTGGCGCAAAAATGAACTCGCTGCCTTACGGCCCGTCGTTCGAGTTCCCCACCGACGCCGTCCTTGGTTCACTCGAATCCAATCCCCGTGCGCTCTTCATCTGCAATCCGAACAATCCAACCGGCACGCTCGTCGAAAAATCAGTAATCGAAAAAATCCTGCAGGCAGCGCAGCGCACGGCGGTCGTCATCGACGAAGCGTACGTCGAATTCTCGGGCGTCACCGTCGCGCCTTGGATCGAGAAGTATCCGCAACTGTTTGTCGCTCGAACGTTTTCAAAGGCTGCTGGATTAGCTTCACTTCGTCTTGGAGCAATCCTTGCGCATCCAGACTCGCTCGCCATTCTTCGGCGTGCAGCTGCCCCCTTCCCTGTCAATCTCGCCGCACTGATTGCCGCCGAAGCGGCTGTCGGCGATGCCAAAACCATGCAGCGCTACGTGAAAAACATTTTTCGTCTGCGACCGTGGTTCGTTGAAGAGTTGCACAAGCTCGGCTACAAGACCTACCCGAGCGCCGGAAACTTTGTGCTGATTAATTTTGGCGCGGATGGCAACGATCTGATCCCATTTCTCGCAAAACAGAAGATTATCGTGCGCGACCGTAGGGACATCGCGCCCGGTCACATCCGCATCAGCATCGGCACGCAAAAGCAGATGGAGCGGCTCTTGAAACTGATCAAGCGCTTCCACAAATCTCGCCGAGGCTAACCACGAATGCCACGCACAGTCACAATCGATCGCAAGACCAACGAGACGAACATCAAACTGCGTCTCAACCTCGACGGACGCGGCACGTCGCGTGTCTCGACCGGCATCCGCTTTCTCGATCATATGCTCGACCTCGTGGCCCGCCACGGAGCGTTCGATCTCGCGGTCGAAGCGAAGGGCGATCTCGACGTCGATCAGCATCACACCGTCGAGGACACTGGCATCGCGCTCGGCGAGGCCGTCGCCAAAGCAATTGGCGACAAGCGCGGCATCCTTCGCGCGGGATATTTCTTGATGCCGATGGATGAAACGCTCGCGGCTGCGGCGATCGATTTGAGCGGACGGCCACACTGCGTCGTCACGGGAAAGATCAATGCGAAGCGCGTCGGCGACTTCCGGACGGAGCTGACTGAGGATTTTTTTCAGGGATTTGCGCAAGCGGCCCGGGCCAACGTGCATCTTCGCATCGTCTATGGGCGCTCGTCGCATCATCAGGTCGAAGCGCTGTTCAAAGCCTTTGCTCGAGCTCTGCGGTTCGCGGTTTCACGGGACAAGCGACTTCGGAACGTCTTACCTAGCACGAAAGGGTTGCTGTGAGGACGACTGTCACACTGATCGACTACGGCGCGGGGAACGTTACTAGCGTCGAACGGGCTCTGCACAAACTTGGCGCCGAAGCGACGCGGGCGAACACCACGCAGCAGATCGCCGAGGCAAGCGCGCTGATTCTTCCCGGCGTCGGGCACTTTGCGGCGCTGATCCGCGCCCTTGATGAACGGGATCTTCGCGCTTCGTTGCTCACCGCGCTCGAACGCGGGGTTCCCTTTCTCGGCATCTGCCTCGGGTTGCAGGCTCTCTATGATTCGAGCGATGAAGCTCCGGAACTTGCGGGACTTGCACTATTCCATCAGAGGGTTTGCGCTCTGCCGGCAAATGTGAAACTCCCGCACATGGGGTGGAACCAACTGCGTCGCGCGGCGAGTTCGAGATTGCTGCAAGGCATCGCGGCCGACGCACACTTTTACTTTGCGCATTCGTACGCCGCCTGCGTCGCGGATCACGATTCGGATACGGTGGCCACGTGCAGCCACGGCTCCGAATTCGTCGCCGTCATCGAACACGAAAACGTGCACGCCGTGCAATTCCATCCGGAAAAGAGCGGGCAACCGGGAGCGCAACTGCTGGCCAATTTTTTGAGAATTGCGAAGGCGGCTTCGTGAGCCTCGCGCATCGGATCATTCCCTGCCTGGACACCGATGGCGGGCGCGTGGTCAAAGGCGTCAACTTCGTGGGGCTCCGCGACGCCGGCGATCCCGTCGCGCTGGCTGCGAGGTACAACGCGGAAGGAGCGGATGAGCTCGTCGTGCTCGACATTGCGGCGTCACGCGATCGCCGGCCGACTTTTCTCGATACGATTCGCCGCGTCGCTGCGGAACTCGCGATTCCGCTCACGGCAGGCGGCGGGATTCGCACACTTGAAGATGCGCGCGCCGTGGTCCGAGCCGGCGCTGACAAAGTTACGGTGAACACCGCCGCAGTGCAGCGGCCTGAACTCATCTCGGAGCTTTCAAGAGAGTTCGGCGCGCAGGCTGTCGTTCTGGCGATCGACGCAAAGCGAGACGATGCAAATCATCGTTGGCAGGTCAGGATTAGAGGCGGCCACGACGCCACGGATCTGGATGCAGTCGAATGGGCGAAGCGAGGAGTCGCAACGGGAGCGGGCGAAATCCTGCTGACTTCGGTCGATCGCGACGGAACGCAACGCGGGTTCGACGTTCCGCTCACCGCAGCGATCGCCAACGCTGTGAACGTCCCCGTTATCGCCAGCGGCGGGGCAAAACTTCCCGGGCACTTTGCTGAAATTTTTCGTGATGGCAATGCGGACGCAGCGCTCGCTGCGTCGATCTTTCACGACAATATCCAGTCGATCCGTGATCTCAAAACGTTCTTGGCGGCAGAAAGCATCGAGGTTCGGCTCTCGTGCTGATTCCGTGCATCGATTTGCAAGGTGGGCAGGCGGTTCAGCTTGTTCATGGGCGACGGCGTGAACTCGCGGTGGCCGACGTTTTTGGACTACTTGAAAAATTCAGTGGGTACGCGTGGCTGCATATCATCGATTTGGATGCGGCGATGAATAAGCCGCCAAATACGAAATTGGTGCGCGCGCTTTGTAAGAAGGCGGCGGCCAACTACAGAGTCAAAGTCCGCGTCGGCGGTGGTATACGAACGTTGGCCCGGGCGACTTCTGCGATCAATGCGGGAGCCACTCAGATCATCATCGGCAGTTCCGCGTTTTTAAACGGCACGATCAATGAGAAATTTCTTCGTGGCCTGGTCAACCAATTCGGTCGCAAGAAGATCGTCGTCGCACTGGATACCGCCAAAGGCCAAATTGTTACGCAAGGCTGGCGCGAAAAACTGAAACTCCATCCGAGCGATGTGATTCCTCAACTGGAGCTTTACTGCTCGACGTTTCTCTGCACCGACGTCGATCGCGAAGGCACGATGACCGGAGCCAATTTTCGGTACTTCCGCGAACTGAGAAGCGCGACCGCGCTTCCGATCATCGCCGCGGGCGGCATCACCACCCAGCGTGAAATCACTGCGTTAGAAAAATTGAATATGGATGCTGCTGTCGGAATGGCTCTCTACAAAAACCGAATTCGCTGATGCATCGCGCTATGCCTCGTTTGTAATCGAGAGAACACCTGTACCTTCTTTCTATGTACGCGGGTTCGGAGAAATCCTAAGATCGAGGGAAATCTGGATCGGATCTAGTCATGCCTGCTGAAACACTTCGATGCCCGTCCTGTGGCGCTGCGGTCTCATCGCAAGCGACTCGCTGCGACTTTTGCAAGGCAGTTCTCGCCACGGTCACTTGTCCCGAGTGTTTCGGGGTGATGTTCGCGGGATCCAAGTTCTGCTCGCATTGCGGCGCGAGAGGAAATCGGGATGAAGCGGCGGCCAGTGAGCGGCTATGTCCCCGGTGTCAGATCGCAATGAAGACGGTCAAGATTGGGACAACCGCACTTCTTGAGTGCGGCGACTGCGAAGGGATTTGGGTTGATGTCGATACTTTGCAGCAGATTTGCGCCGACCGCGAAAGGCAGGCGTTTGCTGCGAAAGTGCCCGACGCGTTGAATCAGCCTTTGGCACTTGAGAAGACCATTCGTTATGTGCCCTGCCCTGTTTGTCACCAGTTGATGAACAGAGTCCAGTTCGCGCAGTGCTCTCACGTGATCGTGGACGTCTGTGCGGAGCACGGGACGTGGTTTGACAAGCAGGAACTCGAGCGCGCGGTTCAGTTCATTCGCGCGGGCGGCATGGACAAAGCTCGCGCACAACAGATCGAACAACTGAAGGATGAACAACGCCGGCTCTCCGTCGCCAAGCTGGCTGGCACCATGTTTGAACCGCCGCAATCGAGTCCGATGCATAACCGCGGATTTGAGATTGGGTCGACGATCGGATTGCTCTTCGACCTGTTCAGCTAGCCGATCCTGATTTCCTCGTCACGCCATCATGTTTCCCAGATTTTTCGCTGAATTGACAACGGCGAGGCTCAAATGAAGTAGGATTTCTCGCCATGTTCACTTTAAAAACGTCTGTCTTTTGCGTGGCCTTCGCCATCGCCGTTGTTGCTCTCTTTTGCTCGCGGCCAAACCGCGTCGCCGCTTCGAGCGCGACGACGACGCAGGCCGCGCAGCCTTCCGCCACACCGCCAGCCGCACCGTTTGCATTGAAGCCGCTGGGGCACAACATTTATGCGGCGATCGACGATGCGAAAGGCGACGCGGGAGCGAACGCAGGCTTTGTGATCGGCGATGATGGCGTGGCGGTCATCGACACGTTTGAGCATACGGAAGCGGCGAAGCAGATGCTTGCGGAAATTCGGAAACTGACCCAGCTTCCGATCAAATTCGTCGTAAATACGCACTATCACATCGATCACGTCGCGGGTAATTCGGTGTTTCAGCAAAACGGCGCGGTGGTTTTTGCGCAGCGGAACGTGCGCGCATGGATTCATACGGAGAATCTGAAGTTTTTTGGGAAAGACATCAAGGCCGAGGATCGCACGATGGTTGAGACGCTCGGCGCTCCGGACGCGGTCTACGACAGTGGAGTTACGTTGTTTCTCGGATCGCGGCGGATTGACGTTCGCGTTTTTCCGGGGCACACGGGCGGCGATTCTGTTGTTTTTATCCCCGACGCGAATGTTGTTTTCACCGGTGATCTTTTCTGGCGCAACACGCTGCCGAATCTGATCGATGCGACGACTTCGGCGTGGATTCCGACGCTTAACTCGATTACTGCTGCCGCGCCGAGCGCGACTTACGTGCCAGGACATGGCGATGTCGGGAACGCCGACGATGTTCGGAATTTTCGCGACTACCTGACGTTTTTGCGCGAGCAGGTTGCGCCAGCGGTGAAACAGAATAAGAGTGGCGACGATCTGGTGAATGCGGTGCTACCAGCTGTGACAGAAAAATACGGGAAGTGGGAGTTTTTCAAGTATTTCGCAAAGCCGGATATTCTGCAGACCAGCGCAGAAATTCGAGGGGATAAGAAAATTCCGGTGGCCGAGAAGTAAGAAGCGCCGGCGATTCCTCGAACCGAAGAAAAAAGCAGATCCCTTACTACGCTCGGGATGACAGTGCGGACTTTCGACTCCTAACGCTCGGCAGCCAGCGCATCTCCGCACCCAGCCAACCTCGAGTGATGTCGTTATCTCAAATACGCGTCGGTGACGTATTGCTGGACCATGCGCTGCGTGTTGAAGAATGAGCCGTTGATGGCGATGGCGTGCTGCATTACCGAGAGATATTTGGCGCGGTCTTTGTAGAACAGCGGAAGAATGACGCTTTCGAGTTTGTGATAGAGAGACTGGACGTCGGCGTTGTTGTCCACGGCGGTTTGCGGACCGGCGGAGAGGCGCGATTCGCCGATCGACCAGCCGGTCACGCCTTCGATGTGACCTTCGACCCACCAGCCATCGAGAATACTGAGACTCGGGACGCCGTTGAGCGCGGCTTTCATGCCGCTGGTGCCGCTCGCTTCGAGCGGAAATTGCGGCGTGTTGAGCCAGAGATCGACACCGGCAGTGATTTTGCCACCGACTTCCATGTTGTATTCGTCAAGGAAAACGATGGTGACGGCCTTTTTCAGCGCTTTTTTGGCGGCAAAAATGTGGCGGATGATGTCTTTGCCGCCGGCGTCGTGCGGGTGCGCTTTGCCAGCGTAGACGATTTGAAATTTGCCCGCGTTCTTGGCGATCTGGCGCAGCCGATCGAGGTCACTGAGGATCAAGTCGGCGCGCTTGTAGCCGGTGGCGCGGCGGGCGAAGCCGATCGTGAAGACGTCGGGGTCCAGGGTTAGGCCGGTTTTTGTGCGGACAGCTTCGAACAAATCGTGCTTGGCGATCAGATGCGAAGCCCACAGTTCTTCGGGCGGCATGCCGAGGGCACTGCGGAGAGAGTAGTTGTCCTCGCGCCAGGAAGAGATATAGCGGTCAAAGAGTTCCGCGAAGGCGGGTGAGACCCAGGTGCCGGCGTGGACACCGTTTGTGATCGCTTCGATTGGGACGTGCGGGAACATTTTGCGCGAAGTTTCGCCGTGGAGTTTGGCGACGCCGTTGACGTAGGTGCTCAAGCTGAGGGCGAGATACGTCATGTTGAGAGAGGCACCGGCGCGGGCGGCCTCCTGCATGTCGGGGAAATCCTGCTCGGCCTGGAGGATTCGCTTGACCAGATCGGCGGAGAAGGCGTCTTTCAGGTCGAAGAATCCGTTTTGATCGGGGAACGCGCGGGTCAGATATTCCATCGGGAAGCGGTCGTGTCCCGCGGGAACGGGAGTGTGCGTGGTGAAGATGCACTTGCTGCGAACTTTCTCGATGTCCTCACCGCGGATTGAAGTGCGACCGGATTTCTCGGCTTCTTCGCCGAGGAGTTCGAGCGTGAGCATCGCGGCGTGGCCTTCGTTCATGTGGTAGCGGGTCAGGTCGGTGTAGCCAAGAGCGCGGAGCATCCGGACGCCGCCGACACCGAGCAGGACTTCCTGGCAGAGGCGGTAGTAGGCGTCGCCGCCGTAGAGCTGGCCCGTTAACGCGCGGTCTTGTTCGGCATTCGATTCGAGAGCGGCGTCGAGGAAATAAACGGGAACGACGAAACCGTGGACACCTTTGACGTCGTAGCGCCAGGCACGCAGCTCGACGCGGCGATTTTCGAGGGGCACGGTTACGCGGGCCGATTCTTCTTTCAAGAAGTCTTCAACCCGCCAATTGACGGTGTCTTCGGTCTGGCTTCCGTCCTCCGCCAATCGTTGTGTGAAATATCCGCTGCGGTAGAGGAGCGAGATTGCGACCATCGGTAGCTTGATGTCCGCCGCCGCTCTGACTGTGTCCCCTGCCAAGACGCCCAAGCCGCCGCTGTAACTCGGCATAGCGTTCTGCAGGGCAATTTCCATCGAAAAATACGCAACGATGCGCTTCACGGCGCGACTCGACTTCACCATGTCCCTCGACACCCCGTCTGGCTCGACACAACACACGCGGCGGAGAAAAACCGCTTAACCCAAGCGACTTATTGTCAGAGATAAATGGGGTCCGCGCAAGCAAGGTGGGGCAGAAAGTCTTCGAGAACTCTGCGGAAAAACCGATGCAACTTGTTACATTTTCTCCCCGAGCCCTTTGGGGCGCTGCCCACGGTTCGAACAGGCGCCCCGTAAGCCATTCATTTCAGGCGTTTTCCAGATATTCGGCCAACGGCACTGCAACTGCTCCCTTCAGGGCATTCAGTTTGGTCGAACCGACGACTTAGGAGAGTAGGATGATCCGCAGTTCAAGACTTCGGAGAGGTGTGTCAGTTCGAGCGCGAACGGCTCGCGGCTTTACGCTGCTCGAACTTCTCGTAGTCATCGCGATCGCCTCGGTGCTGGCCGCCATGGCAGTGCCGGTGATCGTCAACACGTTGCGCGTATACAGAATGCGCGCGGCAATCAGCTCTGTGACAGGCGCCATTTCCTCGGCGCGCTATCAAGCCATCTTCCACGGCTGCAAGACGCAGATCGCATTCACCGCAGGAACCTACAGCTACCAAGTTAGTTCTGAACAACCAGCGTACGGCGGACAGGCTTGCCTCACGGCCTATGCCAACGTCGGCGGCGCAGTGCCTTTGATGGGGCAAGGCGTCGCGATCAACCAGAACGTCACCTTTACGTTTTCGCCGGGCGGCGGAGTCGGCAGCACGCCAGCGATGGCCCCGATGACGATGACTCTCACGTACCCCGGTTTTATCACCACAGTGCCCACAGAAGTTATTACGGTGTCCACCTATGGAAATGTCACAGTCGCTCCGTAAGGCAGTAAAGGCATCGCGTCAGCGAGGTTTCACGCTGATTGAGACGATGGTGTCGATTCTGATTCTCACCATCGGCTTGGTCGGTACCGCGGCTCTGATGAGCAACTCCGTGAACATGGGCGCGCACGCGCGCTATGTGAGCACGGCGGCGCTGCTCGCTTCCGAAAAAATGGAAGACCTCGACCGCTTCCCCGACAACGATCCGAACCTGACACCCGGCGGGAGCTTGGGGGCCGACATCACCGGTTACTCGGACTCGGTCCAGATTTCTTCGGCGAACGGCAACATCAACGAGGTGACGACGGCGAATGGCGTCACCACCCTGTACACCCAAAAACCGGACGGGACCGTAGTCGTCACCTCCGGCGGAGCGCTTCCGGCAGCGACGCCCGACATGCTGACCTACGATCGCCGCTGGCTGATTGCGCCTAATCCGACGGTAGGCCCGAACGTAATCACGGGAGCCGTGCAAATTACGGTGCTCGTCACCCTCACGAACCAAGCCTTGAAACCTGCGGTCACATATCAAACGAGCCTGGTGCATCCATGAAACCCGCAAATACAAACCGCGTTTTGTCGCGCCGAGTCTCAGGTGCCAACGGCTTCACGCTCATCGAGTTGATGGTCGCCATCACGGTGTTCTTGATCATCGGTGCTGCGGCGATGAGCCTTTTCAAACAGCACGCGTCACTCTTCAACGACCAGCAATACCAAATCGGCTTGAACGTGTCTCTTCGCAATGCCCTTGCGCAGATGGAAAACGACGTCGTCAACGCCGGCACCGGCTGGTATAACGCCGCAAACAACGTCGCAAGTTGGCCAATTGGCATAAAGATCGTCAACAACACGGCAGGTGGAGCGGCTTGCCATACCGCCGGAACAGCAATTTATAACGCGCCTTGTTTCGACACGCTCAACCTGATCGTACCGGATCCCACTACGCCGCCGGGTCTAGTGGCGACGGGCTCGGGATGCTCGACACCGGCTACTACTGGAACCACCGGCGCGGGGCTTGGCGGTCCGGTGTCGATGTTGATTTCTCCAATACTTCCGTCGACCCAGGCGCAACTTCTTGCAGGCTTCACCGCTGGAAGCAAGATCATCTTCATACACGTCGGAACGTCCGGGACGACCATGACAACGGCGGTGCTGAGCGCGAACTCCGCGGCCTCCGGAGCAAACGTAAATCTTACCTTTGGCGCGACCAACGCAAATGGCACAAATCCGGCCGCGAGCACGAACGATCCACTGAACCTCACAACCGTGGGTAACGTTGATCCTTCTCTGGTGCCAACCACCCTCACCAATACCTTTTGCAGCAGCACCGACTGGGTTGTAAAAATCGCGCCGATCACTTACTGGGTCAACACCGCAGTCGCCACCAATCCGACGCTGACGCGAACCGAGAACGGCGTCGATAGCCCGATCGCTAGCCAGATCATCGGGTTCAAGCTGGGCGCATCGACGGTCGTGCTCAACGGTACGAACGTCACCAGCAGTTCGGGCGCGTATTGTTACAACGCTGCCTCATCAACGTCTCCGTGCTACGACAACCAGTTCGACCAGATCCGCTCGATCCGGATCGCGCTGATCGGGCGCACGCCGCCGGGACTCTACTCGAACAGTAACGTTTATTCGCCAACGTTGTTCACCAACTCTTTCGATGGCCAGCCGTACAAAATCCAAGCGCTGTCCATCATCGTGAACCCCCGCAACCTGAGCATGAACGACTGAGCCAGCGCTTGGTCAAAAGGATTTAGGAGCACAACATGAACAACCACCCCTCACCCTGGAAAAGCCGCTCGGCGCGTTCGCGCAACGAGAAAGGCATTACGCTAGTCACGACATTGCTGTTGTTGCTGCTGCTAATCGGCATGTCGCTCACCATGGTCCTCGCCGTTAGCTCCGAGTCGCTGATCAACGGCTTCTACGGCCGTTATCGCGGCTCGTTCTACGCCGCGGACTCCGGCGTCGCTGCCGGTCGTCAGCAATTGATGAACTTGCTCGGCGCCAACGTCACGCCCGGATTCAACGCAGCAGCTTCGCCGATCGCGGCTCCGGCGACCGCCGGGGCTAACGCGGCGACCGCGATGAAGGGTGCCTATAGCGGTTACACCAACGTGAACAGCAGCGGGTCCTGGCAGGAGAGGTTCTTGGTGAGCCAGGCCTATGTCGCCACGACCCCAAACACGCCGGCACCCACCTGTACGGTCCAAGGCGGCACAGGCGGACCGTGCACAGCCCCGACGCAAACCACGGCGAACCCGATCACGGCTTATGTGTACACGTTTCCGTATACCTTCACCGTGGTCGGCCAGTCGCAAGGCAGCGAAGTCGCCACCATTACCGACAGCGGAACGATTATCGTGACGGCTCCGACCAGCCCCCCGGCTTACAACCAGTCGTTCGCCGCCTGGGGCATGTTCATCGGAACGTATGGCCTGTGTTCGGCCGACCTCGTTCCAGGCACGATCACCGGACCGGTGTTCACGAACGGCTCGTGGAACTTCAGCAACTCGGGTCCCTACACCTTCACCGACGCAGTTGGCCAGGTGGGTGCCCAAGCGGGATGGGACAACAATGGGTGCACACCGTCTGCGACACCGACGAATGGAATCAGCCCGACATTCCACGGCGGGTTCAACATCTCGCAAAACTCGATCCCGCTACCGCCAAACTCGTTTAACCAGGAACAAGCGGTGCTTGACGGAATCGGAATACCATCCTGCCCAACTTGTCAGCCGGTCCTTAGCGGCTCCAGCCTCAAGAACGCCGCTGGCACAGCCTATCCGTCTAGCACTCCGAGCTCCGGCGTGTATCTCCCATTCACCAGCACAGGGTCACCGGCGGTGAAGACCTTCAATGGCGGTGGCATTCTGGTCGAGGGTGCCGCCAATATCACACTACAGCCCGGTACAAACGGCACGGCGCAGATTTATACGATCGTGCAGGGCAGCGTGACCACAACGATTACGATCGACCCGGCGGCTGGCTCTGCCGGAACGACGACGATGGTCACCAGCGGCGGCACCGGAGCAGGAACGCAGGTTATCAACGGTGTCCCTCAGCAGTTCAGCTCGGCAGGAGTTGCCACGGGCGATGCGACGATGCTCTACGTCGATGGCCCCATCAACAGCTTGTCGGGGCCCGGCCAAGGCCAAGCCGCAATTCAGAATGGCACGGCGCTCACTGTGGTGGCCTCGGGCAGCAACAACATCACCATCACGGGAGACATCCTCTACAAGCAAGAGCCGGTGACCATGACCGGTTCAGTCACCACAATCGACCAACTCATTCCAGCCAACAACACCGGACAGGTACTCGGCATCTTCACGTCGAACGGGAACGTGCAGCTCCAAAACAGCCAATCCAACGGTAACCTGGAGATCGATGCCTCGATCGCGACGATTTCGCAGACCGGTTCCGGAGGTATCGTGAATACCGGCAACAGCATCAACACGCTGACGATTGTCGGTGGCCGTATTCAGAACACGATTCAGAACATCGGCGCTACGACGCGTAACGTTCTGTTTGATCGCCGCTTCCTGAATGGCTTCGCTCCGCCATGGTTCCCGTCCACGACGGTTACCCCGAAAACGGGCGTCGGCGGCGCAGCGGTGGTCACCTGGAAGGGCACGCAGTGGATCAACCAGACCAACTACCAGTGAGCTAACCACTTCCACTCAAAACAACCCAAAGCCGAACCGCGGAGAAGGGGCGCAGAGAAATCTGCGCCCCTTTTTCTTTGCTAGGCAGTACCCACAGCTAACTACCAGACGTGAAAGTTGTGTGGGCCATTCTTGAATCGGAGTCTTGTGAGCACGAGGATCAAAACACCTAGTCCGACAAGCATAGCCATCCCAAGGTAGATGTCGATATACGACAGCAGCCTGCTTTGCGTGATGACGTTGTTCTGGAAGATTTGTAGCGCACCGAAGCCGGGGACGCTTCCCGGGCCTCCGTTGCGGTGGATTAACTCGCTGTACGTCGAGAGCGTTCGCGTAACGATAGGATCAATGCGATTCGCGACATCGAGCAGCCTCGATGAGTGAAACGTCATGCGCCGATCGAACCAGACAGTGGCAGCGGACACGCCGAGCGTATTGCCTAACTGGCGCGTGAAGAAAAACATCGTCGATACGTCATTCAGATCAGCCAGCGCAACGTTCCCGGTGCTGATGTTCGAAGCGCCTAAGAGTGCGGGAGAGAGCGAAGCTCCTTGAAGAAAGACGAAGCTCCATAAGATGTAAGTGGGCGTCGTCGGCGTCCAGACATAGACGAAAGTGGAAAACGTCGCAATCATGCAAATCAGCCCGATGGCGACGGTCCATGGGCCACCCACGCGAGGCAAAAGGACGCGCAACGAAAAGAAGTTGAAACCGCCAAGGCCGAGCGTGAACGCCGAAATGAACCAACCGGTCTGTGCCGTGGAGAAATCCTGGACATAGCGAAGGTACTGCGGCAGCACGTACAGGCCGGAGCCAAGGATGGCTCCAACAATCAGCACGATACCAAACGAAGTACGGACCGAAGCCTGGCGCCAGATCATCCGCAAGTGAAACACGGGAGCAATAACAACATCGCGGGTGTCCCACCAAAGGTACAGCACGGCGAACACGACCGACGCGATGATCGCGACCGTAATCCACGTCGAGTCGAACCACTCGTCGCGCTCGCCCCTGCTGGTAGCGAGCTGAAGACAACTGAGGGCCGTCATGAGGAGGAACGCGCCTCGGATGTCGGGCGTCTCTCGCTTTCGGCGAAACAAATATCCTCTCGGAATGATCTTCCAAACGAGGTATGCTCCGAGGGCGAGGAACGGAAAGTCCAAAAGAAACGCGTAGTTCCAGTGGATCTGATCCGCGATCCAACCGATGGCGATTGGATAGAAGGCCTGGAAGAAGAACAACACGGCGTAAAGCCAAGTGACAGCGACGACTCGCGCTTTGCCGGGGAACATTATCCCGGCAAGAATCACGGCGCGGACAAGAAACGCTCCGCCCCCGAAACCCATTATCAAGCGGGCAGCGAGCAGCCTTTGCAAATCGTGGGGGCTCAGGAAGCATCCGAACGCACCGATCGAATAAAACCCGATGCTGTACAACAAATGCTTTCGGGCGCCGACGACTCGTGTCATCCAGGAGGAGAGCGCCATCGAACAGAGGAAGCCGAGATTATAGAGGGTGACGACCCAACTGATTTCGTCGGAGTTTGCAGCGACATTGCCTTGCATGTCGGGCAACAAAACGTTGATGGACAAACGATTCGCTATTTCGATTCCGGTGACCAAGCCGACGGTCAGCAGGATCGCCAGGCGCTGTCGGTGCGACAGGTTAGCGATCGACGCGGAGATATATTCATTTTCTTCACGTTCCCAGCCTTCGAGGGTGGCCTGCGCGGGATTTCCGAGGTAGCTCATCGCGGGCTCATCGGGTGTAAATCGTCGCTTCGACGTTCATGCCGGGACGCAGAACGAATTGCGAATTTTGCGTCTGCTTGACCAGAATCTTTACCGGGATGCGCTGCACCACTTTTATGAAATTGCCGGTGGCGTTTTGCGGAGGAAGGAGCGCTTGCCGCGAACCGGTCGCACCTGCGATCGAATCGACGACGCCTTCGAAGGTTTCGCTGTAGGTGTCAACGTGAAAGCGGGCCTTCTGGCCAGGGCGCACGTGATCGAGCTGCGTCTCTTTGAAATTTGCGGTGACATAGACCTTGTCGAGCGGAACGATGGTGAACAAAAGCTGCCCAGGCGAAACGTATTGCCCCAGATCGACGGATTTTTGCGTGACTTGTCCGGTGATCGGCGCCGTCATGTGCGTGTACGGCGAGATTGAGTTCGGCTTGCTGTAGCACGGCTTTTGCGTGCTCGACAGCGGCGACGGCGGATTTGTAGGTGGCTTCGCTAATGGGGATTTGCTGTTCGCGGGCTTTCGTTTCAAGGAAGGCCGACTGAGAGCGAGTTAGCTTGGCTTCCGCTGCACGCGTGTTCGCACGAGCGATTAGGACGGCTTGCTGTGCTGCGGCGAGTTGTTGCTGGGCGGCTTCGAGGTCGCTCTGAGCCACGCGCGCGGTGGCGTCGACCGCATCGTACTGGAATTTGGAGACGTCACCGGTGCCGAGCAGCGGCGTGTAGCGCTCTTTGTCACTTTGTGCGCGTTCGTTCGTCGCTTTTTTGGCGGCGACGTTCGCTTCGGCGAGTTTCAGATTCGCGGTGGCGGATTGTTCGAGTTGGGCTTGTGAACTCGTGAAGTCTGCGGCGTCGGATTCTTTTTGCGCGGTGGCGCCGCTGGTGCCGTTGACGGTGGTTTCGCGCGTCAGGCGAATTTGAAGCTTCGCCGAGTTCGCTTGGGCTTCGGCGACGGAGAGCATCGCCTTGGCCTGCGAGACTTCGGCCTCATACTCTCGTGGGTCGATTTGTAGCAGGAGATCGCCTTCCTTCACCGGCGTGTTGTCGTTGATCAGGAGTTGCACGACGTAGCCGGAGACCTGCGGAGCGACTGTTGTAATGTGCGCGTCCACCTGCGCGTCATCGGTAGTGACTCGGCCGCTGTAGAAATACCAGGCGATCAGGACAGCAACGATCAGCAATGCGATCGTAAGTCTCGCGACAGGGCCGAGCGCGCGAAAACCTTCGAGCAGCGTTCGGCGCAACGACATTTCGGTCGGCTCAGAGCCGGCGGCAGCGGTGTTTGTCGGTGAAGTGAGAGGCGTCGAGCTCATACGTCGTTCAGTGTTTCGATCAGCTCCTGTTTGAGTAGTTGTTTGCGATCGCGGTGGCTAAATTTTTATTTGGCATACATCGACTCGATCTCTCCGGTTGCGCGAGCGAGATCCGCGCGAGCGAGGTTAAATCGAAACAGCGCGTCGATCTGACTGTCGCTGGCGCGCGCCAAAGCGTCCTGCGCGGTGATCACCTCGACGTTGGTCGTGACGCCGGCGGCGAAGCGGCGTTGTGCTTGTGCGACTTCATCCTGGGCAAGTTTGAAGCCGAGATTCGCGACATCAACGGCGGCGCGGGCGGCAGTCAGTTCATCGAACGCTGTCTTCACTTCCCTGACGATTCGGGCTTCGAGCGCTTTGCGATTTTGCTCGATGCGATCCTCTTCGAGTTTGGCGCGAGCTTCTTCGGCGCGGATGCGTCCGCCGGTGAAGAGCGGAAAATCGAGTGAGAGCTCGTAGGTGTAAGCGGGAATTCCGTCGTTGAGATGGCGCCCTTGGGAATACCAGAATCCGTCAAAACCGAGTTGCGGGAGGCGTTGCTCGCGGTTGGCGTCGGTCGTCAGCTTGGCAACGCGACGCTGAGAATTCAGTGAGCGCACTTCGGGGCGCTGCGCCAGCGCTTGATCGACGAGCGCGTCGCGCTGTAGAGACGGCAGGTCGTAGAAATCAAGATGGTCGGTGACGTCGACTTCTTGTTCGCGCGGAAGATCGAGAAGCTCGGCGAGTGTGTACTTTGTCGTTCGCGTTTGCGTCTCTGCGTCGATCAGGTTTTGCTTTTCGTTTTGCAGCTCGACGTTGGCGCGCACGGTGTCGATGTTCAGGCCGATGCCGGTGCTCTGAAGTTCGTTGGCCTGGTCAAAGAGCCGCTGAGCGAGAGCGACGCGCGCACGGACGGCGTCGCGATTAGCGATCGCGCGGAGCACGAGTAGATACTGATTCACGACCGCGGAGACGACGGTTTCTCGTTCGGTCTGCTCGTCCGCGCGAGCGCCACGGATTGCTTCCTGGCCGATCTGGTAGCCGCGGATTTGCGGCAGGCTCAGGACGGTTTGCGAGAACGCTGGGCCGACTTCAAATACCTGGTAAGGTCCTGCGCCCACACGGGGGCCGGCTTCGACGCTTTGCAGGTTGTACTGGCTGAGCGCGGCTGATCCCTTGATGGCAGCCTGCGGCAACAGTGCCGAGCGTGAAATTTGCATGTTGCGCTGGCTCTCGGATGCCAGAATTTGGGAGATGACGCGCTGAGGATTTTGCTTCAAGCCTAGCTGGACGGCTTGTTTGAGTGTGAGTTGTAGTGGAGCGTCGCTAGCCGGAGAGGTTGACGCCTGAGAGTTTGGCGATGGCGATTGTTGCGCGACTGAGTCGGGCGTGAATGGCGTGCCGAACAGGAGCACCAAAATGGTGGCGGTGCGCACGAATGTTGAGGGCCGCCTGCCGCGGCGAGAAATCGCGTAGAGAGCCGACATACGAGTGACCAAGTGACCGCGGCCGGTTCCGACCTAAGTGCACGGGACCGTGCGGCGGGTGCCCATCTTACCTGAATCGTTGCCGCTCTGTTGGAGTCATGCAGGCACCGCTCCGGTCACCATAATTTTTCCGCCCCAGGTCCTCTGGCTGGTTCTATAACCGGGGAATCTGCAGGATTTCCCCGATGCCGTCTAAGCGTTTTGCCGCAGCATTCTTCTTCCGGTCGTGCATCCAACTTTCACTTAAATTGAAGGAAAAACCATCGATGCCCTTGGAGGCTCATGCCCCGCGGCGGACAGGTAAAGACAGAACTTCGCAAAAAAATTCGAGAGCTTTATAAATCGGGCGAGACGCTCGTGTCGATTGCCGAGAAACTCGGCAAAGCGCCATCGACGATTGCGTACCACGTGCGAGCGCTCGGCGTGCCGCCGATCAAGCATTTTCGCGCGCTTCCGCTTACTAATGGCAAGCGGCGATGCGCTGCGTGCGGGCGGTGGAAGACTCCGAACCTTTATCCGAGCGGAGCGAATCCGGTTTGCACGAAGTGCACCAGCGAAGGCAAAGAGCCGCCGGACGGCGACAAACGGAAACACAAATGAGAAACGGGCTACCGAAAAACCCGGCCGCCCGTCACTCAATTGATTTCGTGTTTTAGCGTTTGCGGAGCGAACGCCCTACAGCTCGTTTTTCTTCATTGAATTGACGGCAAAGTCGCACGCGCGAGCCGTCAACGCCATATAGGTGAGCGACGGATTCACGCACGACGCCGACGCCATGCACGCGCCGTCCGTCATGAACAAATTCTTCGCATCCCACGCCTGGTTGTTGGGGTTGAGTACCGACGTTTTCGGATCGCGTCCCATGCGCGCGGTGCCCATTTCGTGGATGCCAAGGCCCGGCGTCGAAATGTCCTGATACATGCTGACTTCGCGCCCACCCGCCGCGGCAAGCATTTCGGCGGCTTGCACCGCGATGTCCTTCGACATCGTGTGCTCATTGTCTCGAAACTTGCAGTCGATCGTGAGCGTCGGGATTCCCCACGCATCAACTTTGTCCTTGTTTACCTTCACGAAGTTCTCATGATATGGCAGGCATTCGCCGAATCCGCCCAGGCTCATGCGCCACGAGCCTGGAGTCTTCAGCGAATTTTTGAAATCGGCGCCGATTCCGACCATGGTGGTGCCGCGGTTCCAACCTTCGCGGCTCCCCCCGCCCTGATAACCGTAGCCCCGGACGAAATCCTTCTCTTTCACCTTCACATTGCGGAAGCGCGGCAGGTAAATTCCGTTCGGTCGATTGCCAAACGGCGCTTTGTCTTCGTGACCCGGCATGATTGCGCTCGCGCCGGCGCCCATGTGATGGTCCATCAAATTGTGGCCGAGCTCTCCGCTGCTGTTGCAGAGGCCGTCCGGAAACTCGCTGGTCGCCGAATTCAGTAAAATGCGCGTCGATTCCAGCGTTGCCGCATTGAGAAAATAAATGCGCGCGTGAAATTCCATCGTCTCTTTTGTCTTCGCGTCGATCACGTGAACGCCATTAATCTTTCGCGTTTTCGAATCGAAGGAGAGGCTCTGCACCACGCTGTACGGACGAATCGTGAGCTTCTTCGTTTTCATCGCCGCGGGCAGCGTCGAGTTCAAGCTGCTGAAGTACGACTGCGTGATGCATCCGCGATGACAAACGCCGCAGTAGTGACACGCGGCGCGACCTTTGTGGACCTGCGTCAAAATCGCCGTACGCCCGATCGTCAGAATGCGATCGTCGTAATGCGATTTCAGACCGTCGCGGAACATGATCTCCGCGCAGTTCATTTCCATCGGCGGCAGAAAATGGCTGTCCGGCAGTTGCGGCAAACCTTCCGGCTGCCCGCTGATCCCGGCGAAATCTTCGACGTAGCCGTACCACGGCTCCATGTCGGCGTAACGAACCGGCCAATCGATCGCAATTCCCTCTTTGAGGTTGGCCTCAAAATCGAGATCACTCCAGCGATAGCTCTGGCGTCCCCATGTGATCGACTTGCCGCCAACTTGTCGGCCGCGAATCCACGAAAATTTTGAGCCTTCGACGTTCGTGTACGGATTCTCAACGTCGCTCACGAAAAACTTCGAAGAATACTCGTCGCACGCGTAGTAGACCTCGCGCTGCACCGGCTGCGTTTTCTGGCGCACATCGCGATTGTCCCAGTTGCGATATTGAAGTTCCCAAATCGGCTTGTGCTCGACGTAGTCGGTGCCCGGATCAATCGTGCGTCCAGCTTCGAGGACGAGAACGTTGAGCCCTTTTTCGGTCAATTCTTTGGCCGCCCAACCGCCGGTGATTCCCGAGCCCACGATGATCGCGTCGTATGTATTCGCTGGCATGTTCTTCTCCTAGGCCTTCTTCTCGGTCAACGGCGCGCAACCGTGATATGCACCCGGCATGATTTCCAGGCCAAGCTCTTTGCTGAATCCGATTTCGGAAGTGTAGTAGCCGTAGACGGTGATGCCCTTGAAGACGTCCCAGAAGGGTCCCTGCAATTGGTGGTCGCGCTCCGATGGAATCGTGTTGCCGTGGCGCACCGTCCGCGGACCTTGGTGCTTCGCCATTGCGGCATCATCGATCGAACGAAGCAACGTCGCCTGCTGTTCAGGCGAAGCATCGACGAAATCCTTGCCGAAGAGATCTTTGCTTTGCTGATCAACGCCGGCGAGCCCCTTAAGGAAAGCCTGCCGCTCGTCGTCGTGCGCCCAGTCTGTCAGGACAACATCGATAAATTCGTTGACCTTGGCGCCTTTCGCGCCCGGCGTGTCGGTCTCGGGGATGATCAGGTCGGTCATGATGACGACCTGTTTGTTCTGCTCCGGGCTCAAAGTCCGCAGCGTATAGGTACCGCTATTGACCTTATCTTGTGCCTCGCGAATGTGCGCGAGAAGAGTCGGCGGCAAAACCGGAATCGTCGCCCCGACCGCGAGCAACCTTAAAACGTCGCGACGCTGCATGGTTCCCCCTGAATTAGGTGGTGCGAGTGGAGCACGGATCTCAGTAAACGGTTACCTGCAATATAGACGCCCGATTATCGGAAGAGGTTTCGATGCGGGCCTCCCTGCGGGGGCTTATGGTACAGCATGGGAGGATGGATGGGTAGGCGGAAGCGAAGTCGGGTGACGGAGCGAAGAACCTACGGATCGCCAGTGGGTAGGCGGGAAGCCGGTCATCGATTGGATCCAACGGGTCATGTGGGATTGGTCGGAAAAACCCGTTTCGGCCGCAATCGCACTGAGTGGGTCGCCAGTGCGGGTGATGCGGAGCCAGGCGTTCCGGGTGCGAAGTTCGGCGCGGAACACCTTCGGAGGGACTCCGTAGGCTTGGGCAAAACCGCGGGAGACCGTTTCGGGTGCCAAGCCATTGGAGTCGGCCCAGGCGGTGAGTTCAAGCGACGCGTTGCAGCGCAGACTAGCAGCGAGAAGATCGGGCCAGTCATTTTTTCGGTTCGGCGTGGCGATCCTGCGTTTGCCGAGCCCTTCGCGAAGCAACGACGTCGCGAGGTTCACATCCTTTTCGGCGGCGCGAGCGATCGTATCCATATCATCGATGCCATATAGGCCAGGTGTACCGTTAGAGTCGTGCCAGTCGAGACGGATGATTCGAATCCCGTTTGTGAACATCTCGTTCTCATGGCAGTCGAGTGAGGGATGGAGAATCACATCGCCGGGCCCGGCACAGATCCTACCGATGTATCCATTCTCGATAAATCGGCCGGCAAGTACGACCGTGGCATAGGCACGGACATGGCGGTGACGCGGCAGGGTGAACTTCTCCGGCATGAACTCGATGCCGTGTTTGATCTGGCGGAAGTGCGAGGTTGTCGCCAAGGCCTTGGAAGTATTACCTCTAGTCGATATTTGACGACGTCAAGTGGATACAAGACGCGCGATACAAGATGTTCGACTCTTTAACCCGAAGGAAGATAGCAGGGGTGTGTTTTTCAAGAGGGTTTGCGAGGTCTGAGCATGGCACGAGTCAGCAGGCGCAAATTTATCGAATCGGCAGCCGCCTTGGGCGCGACGGTGGCGTGGGGTAACGGTCCAGCCTTCGCATCGACCGTTCCCTGGAAGGAACACCGCGATCTTTTTCCGGAAGGCGTCGCCTCAGGCGATCCCGATAGCCACAGCGTGTTGCTGTGGACCCGCCGCGCACCAATCGACGACGCGCTCATCGACAAGCTTCATGTCGAGGTTGCTGAAGACGAAAAGTTTGAGCGCGTCGTGGCAACCGCCGACGCGCCCATCAGCAAGGACGCCGACTACACCTGCCGCGTGCTCGTCGGGGGCCTCAAGTCGCGCCACGTCTATTGGTACCGATTCACCGACAAGTTAGGCGAAGGAAGCCGCGTCGGGCGGACGATCACCGCGCCGGAAGAATCGGATACCCGGCCCGTGAAATTTGTGTTCGTGAGCTGTCAGAACGCGAACCAAGGCGCGCAGAACGCCTATCGGCGCATGATTTTCGAAGACAAGCAGGCGGCCGAAGCGGAACAAATCAGATTCATTTTGCATCTCGGCGATTTCATCTACGAAATCGTCTGGTACCCCGAAGACCGGCCGCAGGGTATGTATGACCGAAAAATTTTCGACGTGGTGCGTTACCCGGACGGCGAGAAGCACTCCGATTTTCACATCCCCACGAACGTCGAAGGCTACCGCGCCGTCTATCGCGGCTACTTGAAGGACCCGGACTTACAGGACGCGCGAGCGCGCTGGCCCTTCGTGAACATGTGGGACAACCACGAGTTCAGTTGGCTGGGCTGGCAGTCGCTGCAAATTTTCGAAGGCAAAACGCATCCGGCCCAGACGCGAAAAGTCGCGGCCATGCAGGCGTTCTTTGAATATCAACCGGCACGAATGTCGCGGCCAAATTCGAGTTCGCTTGAAACATTCGAACCGCCTCACGTGGTGGATACGCCGGTAACAACGTTTGACGATCACGGACTCGGACAGGAACCGAACAACCTGACGGCGCTTCACAGCCTGAAGGGCTATCGCGCGATTCGCTACGGCAAAAATACGGAGCTGATCGTCACGGACCAACGCACATTTTGTTCGGAGGATTTGTCGGGACGGAAAGAAGCGAAGGCGTTCTCGAGCGAAGATTTTCCGGAAATGGTTCCCCAGGAAGCGCTGGAGATTCTGGACGCCGGGCGAACGTGTAACGGTGGAAAGCCGCCCGCCACGATCAAATATGGAAGCGAGGAGGTCGCGAACTTCGCAAAGGATCGTCCTCCTCAGACGATTCTCGGTTTCGAGCAAAAAACGTGGTTCCTCGAAAAGCTGCGCGAGTCGAAAGCGACGTGGAAAATTTGGGGGAGCACGACAGCAACGCTGGATATGCGAGCCGATCCTCAGAACTTGCCGTTCGGCACGGGAAAGCCGTGGCCGGGCGCTGGCTACGCTGGATTTGGCGGTGGAGACTGGAGCACCGCGTACGTCGAGCGAGCTGAAATCTACGATTTCGTGCGCCAGTACGGGATCACAGGATTTGCCACGGTCGCTGGTGATCGCCACAGCTTTTGGGCGGGTTACGCGGCTAAAGCGTTGCCGCCGGCGAAATTCGAACCGGTGGGGATCGCTTTTGTCACAGGATCGATTTCAGCCCCGGGTTTGGTCGAAGCATACGAACACGTATTGCCGAAAGATAATCCGCTTCGGCCGCTCTTTCTGGGCCAAGCCGCTGGTGACGCAAAGCCACAGCCAATCGTAAACATGATGCTGAAACACGGTGTGAAATCGTGTCTTGAATACGTGAAAAGTGGCGACATCGCGGCGGCGCACGCAGTGTCGAATCCAGACAACGCACCGCATGTCTCGTTTGTCGATATGGGCGGCCACGGCTATTCCGTGGTGCGCGTTACGAGTGAAGCGATCGAGACGGAGTTTGTGTGCATTCCCAGACCGCTTGAGCGCAGCGCTACCGATGACGGTGGACCGCTCCGCTATCGCGCGCGATTCCGCACAGCGATGTGGAGGCACGGCGAAGCACCAAAGATGGAAACCAAAATCATTGAAGGCGAACGCGAAGCGCGATTCTCGATTTAGCGAGAAGCCGCACACGCACCCGGTAACGGCTGTTCAGAGCTTCGCGTCGCTCCGTGGTGTGCATGGCTCATTCGCGCTATATGCCGCGATTGCCGTCGTTTCCGCTCTTCGCACGCTTCTCCGAGCTGAATAAGCAGAGATTCTTCGAGGAAGTACGAATCCTCGTGGGAATTCACCAATCGCGTCTTTATATGCAAGATGTACTCATCAAGCTCTTCGTCCTGCATTCCTGCGATTCTCGCCCTACAGCGAGGTACGTCAAAAAGGTCCGTGCTGACATGCATCGACGACCCCTCGGTCAGTGAAGGTCAGGCCAGCCGCGACACTAATACTTTAGGGTGACGTCGGAGAATACGGGGAACTTCGTAAGAGATACTAGAAGCGCTCCTTTGCCTCACCCCTCCAGATGTATAGATTTTCGTTGTCGGATGAGGTTTCTACATCGAGTTTCTTGGTGGCGCGGTGTACCGCCGAGCGAAGATTTTCCAAAGTGACTCCGTCCGTTGACTTTAGAGGGATTTTGATCGCGGAACCGTCAGGTAGAGATTCGAGGTCTTCCAGAATTCGTTGAACCAATCCGTGATGCTTACCCTTGCGGTGCCCCTTCACACTTTCGGTAGGGACTTGCTCGTAGTTTGGTTTGGAACTCGCTTTTCTCTTTTCCTTGGTCATCGCCCCGCACCTCACCCGTGTAGGATAGTGCCGATTCTCTGACAAATACATCGTATTTTCAAGATATCGCGAACATTCTTTTGCGATACGTTAGTCGCACGAAGAACTAAGGCGTATCGCGAGCGTCGCGGCGTCAATCCGCTCCAGTCAGCAATTCACTTTGAATTTTTCAGTATTATCGCGCCGCTAGGATCAGCAGCGTCGCGTCGTCGTGCCAGCGGTTCGCGCAGAATTGCCCGGAGCTGGCAAGGATCTGCGTCTGAAGGTGTTTCGCTGTTGCAAAACGGTGCTCGCTGAGAACTTGGATCAGTCGCGCGTCACCAAACTCCTCATCGTCAGAGTTCGCCGCTTCGGTAACGCCGTCGGTGTAAAGCACGAGCCGATCACCGGATTGCAACTGCGCGGTTCCATTGGTGAAGTTTTGATTCGGGAACGCACCGAGCACGATTCCACCATCCGTAAGCCGCTCGTGCGAACCATCGCGATGCATCACAACCGGCGCATTGTGACCCGCATTGGCATAGCGAAGCGCTCCAGTCGAGCCGTCAAGCTGCCCGTAAAAAAACGTGATGAACCGATCGTTCGCCATATTCCGGCACAGCAAAAGATTCAGTCGCGTGCAAAGTTCAGCAGGCGAGATGTCCGCGGATGCCAGGCCGCGCACTGCCGCCTGAAGATTCGACATCAACAGAGCCGCCGGCATTCCCTTCCCGGCAACATCGGCGATGCAAAATCCCAGCGAGCCGCCATCGAACGAGAGCACGTCGAAATAATCGCCGCCAACGACGCGCGCCGACTGCCACGCGCTCGCAATCTCGTATCCCGAGAGCTGCGGAATCTCCTTCGGCAAAAATCCTTCCTGAATCGCTCGCGCTTCGGCAATTTCGCGTTCGTGTTGGTGAACGCGAGAAGCCATCTCGTCGTGCGCCTGATTGGCCCGCACGGCATTCCTGGCCAGCGCCCGTCGCTCGCGACCGATCGCCACCTGTTTTTCCAGGCTGGCGAGCAACTTCGAATTCGTCCACGGCTTCTCGACAAAATCCGTCACGCCGCGCTGCATCGCCTCAACCGCGAGACCAACGGTCGCCCATCCAGTCATCACAATAATTGGCGGAATATTCTCGATGGCGCTGAGATGGGAAAGGAGATCGAGCCCTTCCTGCCCCGACGTCGTATCGCGCGCGTAGTTCAAATCCATCAACACAAGATCGAATTCGCGAACCGCAACCGCTTCGAGCAGCTCGGCCGGCGATGATACCGTCTCCGTCGCATACCCATTTCCCTTGAGCAGCAATCGCAGCGCAAGGAGCACGTCGGGTTGATCGTCGGCGATCAGGATGCGCGTCTGCATCGTTTTCGTGTCGCGGGACAGTTCTGCGGCTGCTGCTGCCATGATACAGGTAGCTCCGTTCGGCCCAAAATTGCGGCTGACGGACTATAGGCAGGCCAGCGGCCACACTCAATTTGACGTAACGCATTCGTTTGATGGGAGTTGAGAGCGCGCGGTTATTTCCAAAAAGGAGCGCCTGCCCAGCTATGGGAATGAAAATCCCGAATTCGGACGTGTGTCCGGATGTGGTGCACCGCCCGCCAGCGCGCCGCGCCGGCAGAACCTAGTTATCGTAAACCTGAATCACCGCGGCGCCTTCGATCGCATCGGATTTCAGCGAATTGAGAGCCCGATTCGCTTCGGCGAGCGGGAAAATCTTCACGTGGCTGCGGATCGGAATCTCGGCCGCAATGCGCAGAAAGTCCTCGCCGTCTTTGCGGGTGTTGTTCGCAACACTGCGCACCACACGCTCCTGATAAAGCAGATCGTAGCTGAAGCTCGGAATCGGGCTCATGTGAATCCCTCCGAGCACCACCGATCCGCCCTTCCGCAAAATCTTCAGCGCCGCAGGAACGATCTCTCCGGCCGGCGCAAAGACAATCGCTGCATCAAGCGGTTCCGGCGGCGTGTCAAACGTATCCCCAGCCCATTTCGCGCCAAGTTCGAGCGCCAGCCGCCGGTGGCGCTCATCGCGCGTCAGCGCATACACCTCGGCCTTCCAATGCAGCGCTACCTGAATCGCTAAATGCGCCGCTGCCCCGAATCCATAAAATCCGAGCCGATCACAGGCTTTCACATCCGCGAGACGAAGCGACCGAAATCCGATGATCCCAGCGCAAAGTAGCGGTGCTGCCTGCTGATCGGTGAAGCTCGGCGGAATCGCGTAAACAAAATCTTGATCGGCGACCACGTATTCCGCGTAGCCGCCATCGACGCTGTACCCTGTGAACGTCGGGTGATCGCACAAATTTTCAGCGCCGCTGCGGCAGTACTGACAAGTTCCATCGGTGTGATGTAGCCAGGCGACGCCGACGCGATCGCCCGGCTTGAATTTGTGCCCCGCCTTCGCGCCCGAGTTCGAATCCGCTCCAAACGATTCAATGGTGCCGACAACCTGGTGCCCGGGAATCACGGGCAACTTCCGCTGCGGCAGTTCGCCCTCCACAACATGCAGATCCGTTCGGCACACACCGCAATGCGACACGCGAATCAGAATTTCGCCAGGCCCAGGAGTCGGCGTCGCAACATCAGTCACAACCAGCGGGTTGCTGCTCACCGGAGCAGGATTGTTCAGCAGTGCAGCTTTCATCGAAACATTCTCAACTTTCCGGCTCTCGTCGCGCCATGCAACCTCATCTTAGCCCAGCCGCGAAAGCGCCAATTTTGCCGCGTGATACCCGCACATCCCATGAACAGCGCCCCCCGGCGGCGTTGACGACGAACAAAGATAAATCTTGCGCGAAGACGTCGCGTAGTGGCGCATCGTCGGCCGAAAAAGAAACTGCCCCGCATCCACCGCGCCCCCGTTTATATCGCCGCCAACCAAATTTGCATCCATCGCCTCGAGCGCAGCCGGAGAAAAAACCCGCCGCGCCAAAACGCAATCGCGAAAGCCGGGCGCGAAACGCTCGATCTGATTCTCGAGTCTCTCGAGCATATCGACCGTCGAGCCGTTCGGCACGTGACAGTAAGCCCACGCCGTGTGCTTCCCTTCCGGCGCGCGCGACGAATCAAACAGACTCGGCTGCGCCACCAAGACGAACGGGCGATCCGCGTGGCTTCCGTTTCGCCCCTCAAGCTCCGACGCGCTGATCTCTTCCGCCGTTCCGCCAAGATGAACAGTCGCCGCCCGCGCGCATTCTTTCGCCCTCCACGGCACCGGCGACGATAGCGCGTAATCAACCTTGAAAACCCCCATCCCGTACCGAAATCTCTCCAGTTTCGATCGAAACGCGCCGCTCAAATTCGTGTCCGACAAGCGAAGCAACTGGCGCGGCGTAATATCGCAAAGCGTTACGGCCGGCTCGTCACTCAGCTTTTCAATCTTCGACGACGTATGAACCCGTCCTCCAAGCGATTCCAAATATCCAATCAGCGCGTTGCTGATCGATTGAGCTCCTCCTCGAGGAATCGGCCAGCCCACCGCATGGGCTGCCGCGCCGAGCAACGTGCCGAAGGCGGCGCTCAGCGGTTCATCCAAACTCAAAAAAGAATGCGCCGCCAACCCCGCGAAGATCGCCTTCGCCCGTGCATCGCGAAAACAGAAATTGGCAACGGTGTTCGCGGGCGGCAGCGCCGCCAGCCCAAATCGCGCCATCAAAAATGGATGCCGCGAAAAAATGTGAATCGGCGCAAGCACCTCGCGCGCCAGCACCGGCCACTTCCGCGCGAACGGCTCCAACAATCGCCGCCAAGCCCGAGCATCGCGCCCGAGCGTCTCCCCCGTCACCGCGAAGTCCCGATCGAGCAGCACCGCCGTGCCGTCATCCAGCGGATGCGCGAGCGCCGACGGTGAGTGAATCCACTCCAGTCCGTGATTCGCGAGCGGCAGACTTGAGAAAAACGGCGAGCCCGCAGCCATTGGATGGACAGCCGATCCGAAATCGTTCCGGAAACCTGGCAGCGTCAGCTCCAGCGTTCGCGCCGCGCCTCCTGGCACCGCTTCCGCCTCGAAAACATCCACGCGGAATCCCGCCTGCGCAAGCACGATCGCGGCAGCCAGCCCATTAGGCCCAGCGCCGACCACCGTGGCGCGTCGATTTGAGTTTTTCGAAGTGTTATTCAATCTCGTTGTCCGAAACTCGCTTATCTGTGCGGACTCTGTGCACTTTGCCTCTCTGCGTTATCTTTTTTCCTTATCCGCCCATTCCACTCATTCCCGCGGCGCCGTCGCCGACGGCCACTCCAGCACCGTCAACTTCCCGTTCGCCTGCCGCTCCAGCGTCGGTGCATACGCGCCAAGCAACTGGCGCGTCCACCAAATTCCCTGCTCGCGCTTCTCCCTTGGCGTAGAAAACCAATATTGCCAAATCACAGCGCGAACCACGCGCGGCGGCGACTGCGGAAATGGATTCGACTTGAACAGCGCGACAACATCCGCGCTCCCATCCAACAATCTCTCTTCCGTTCGCACCACAATCGGATCCGACCGCCAATCGCTCAGCGACGCGAACCACAAATTCCAATCGAATCGCGGCTGGTACGGCGCATAAATCCTTGGCGCTTCGTGCGGATCCTGCGGCTTGTTCTGAAATTGATACGTCGTCCAGTTTTTCCCGTCCATCGAGCCCTGAAATTCAATTTCATATCGCCCGCGCGTCATCCGCGCAAATAGCCCGTAGCGATCGGCAATGCGAAACGGCTCGAGCGCAACCACCGGGCCGCTCGGTAGCGGCGCCGACTGCCACACCATCCACACCAGCAATGCCGAGCTCGCATAAAAAAGCCATACGAACATCACGCAAGTGAGTGTGAGTTGAAGGTTGGCCAACTGGTGCCGGACCGAATGCGTCCAATCGACCGGCGCAGCAGAGTCGGCAGATTCGGCGGCTTCGACTTTTGCCTCGACCAGTTCATTCGCCGGCCCGACCTCGATCGCCACTTCCGTCGACGTCGTCGTCGCCCATCTATCCTTCCACCGCGCCGGAATGAACCGCTGCAAAAAACGATCATCGAGCAGGAAAATCCCCAGCGCCAAAACCAAATAATTCAGAAACGTGTAGTTCGCCGTGAGAATCACGCCAAGCTGCCAAGGCGTCACAATGAAAAAACAAACGATCCGCCAACGCCGCGGCAGAAACATCATGAACACAAGCACCAGTTCCAACGCCAGCGTAAGAAACGCCGTCGCCGCATGAAACCAGTGCGGAAAATGCTGGAGGTACCAACCAATCCACGTCGGCAGCGGACCATTCTGGTAATACTCGTCCATCGCCGTGAAATGCCGCCACTCCGGGTCTCCACTCCCGATCTTCGCTACGCCCGACTCGAAATAAATCCGAAACCACTCCCACAAGAGCAGAAAAATACTCCCTCGAATCGGCGCCTGCGCTGTCGCAAGCCCAGGCCGAAGTCCCATCGGCGCCAGAAACAGCACGATAAACCCGGCTTCCAGCAACATCCCATCCGACTGGTATCCCGCAAACTCGCCGGCGGCGGCAACGAACGAAAGAAACGCAACGAAGCAAAGGAACAACGACGTCCGCGGAAAAAGATTGAAAACAACCAGCACCGACGCCGCAAGCCCGACCCAACATACCGCCATCAACATGTGGGAACTCGTCGACAGCCAGAACACCGTCGGCGCATACCAAAACCGAGCCGCCGCCGTCGACTTCGCAACGCTCTCGAGATATTCCGACGCCGGCAGAATCCCGTCCGGACCGATCAACCCCCGAATCTGAAACAGCAGCGAAAAAAACGCAGAAAAGTAGATCGATCCGATCGCACGTAAGAACAACCACCGCGGCAAAAATTGATCCGTCGCTCCCTCCCGCGGATCAAACAACCATCGGATCACCCGCGCTGGACGGCTCTCGTTCATTCCGTGATCGCTCCCGTTTGCCCTTTTGCTGAATTTCGCGAAAAATTCCGGCATTCAACCGGGCTTTCCCCGCCCGCGCCTGCATCATTCCTGATAGCAAATGAATCTATGAGAGCATACCGAGCTTGGGAGAACATTGGATGCCCTACCTGGCCATCGAAGACTACGGCATAATCGGCAACCTGCGAACCGTCGCGCTCGTCGGCATCAACGGCTCGATCGATTGGTATTGCTCCCCGAATTTCGATTCCGCCAGTATTTTTGGCGGGCTGCTCGACGATCGCAAAGGCGGCCGATTCCAAATCGCGCCTATCGCCGAGGAAGTCCGCCGCAAACAGTTCTACTGGCCATCCACCAACATCCTGGTGACACGCTTCTCTCACGAAGACGGCATCGCCGAACTCGAGGATTTTATGCCCGTCGGTTTCGCCGCCGACTCGCCGTCCTATCACCAACTCCACCGCAGAGTACGATGCGTGCGCGGCACCGTCAGACTTTACGTAACCTGCCGCCCCGCTTTCGACTACGGCCGCGCCTCTCACCAAGTGCAGGTACGCGACGGCGTCGCAATCTTCAACGCCGGCAACAATAGGGACCACTTCAGTCTAGCCACCGACGTGCCGCTAAAATTTCAAGACGACGGCGGCGTGTCCGCTGAATTCGTTCTCGAAGAAGGCCAATCCAAGACATTCATTTTTCAGAACGATGACGGAAAGGGTACGCCCGCCGCGATTCCCGCCTCGGAAGCTGAAGCAAAAGAGCCCTTCGAGCGCACCGTAAAATTCTGGCAAGACTGGATCGGGCGCTGCACGTATCGCGGCCGCTGGCGCGAACGCATCGAGCGCTCCGCGCTCGCGCTAAAGCTGCTCACCTACGAGCCGACCGGTGCGATTGTCGCCGCTCCGACCACAAGCTTGCCCGAAGTCATCGGGGGCTCGCGTAATTGGGATTACCGTTACGCCTGGGTTCGCGACGCCGCCTTCACCGTCTACGCTTTCGTGCGCCTGGGATTCACAAGCGAAGCCCAAGGTTTTTTGAACTGGCTGCAGAATCACGTCGGCAAACATTCACACACCGGTGAGCAACTGCCGACAATGTTCACCATCTTTGGCGAACAAGTTCCTGATGAAATCACGCTCGATCATTGGGAAGGCTACATGGGCTCCGGACCCGTACGCATCGGCAACGGCGCCAACAAGCAATATCAGGCCGATATCTACGGCGAACTGATGGACTCGCTTTATCTCTACAACAAATATGTCGGTCCGATTAATTACGACTTCTGGGTGCGGATTCGTCGCCGTCTCGATTGGATTTGCGACAACTGGCAACTGCCCGACGAAGGCATATGGGAGATGCGGAGCGGCCAACAGAATTTCGTCTATTCCAAACTTATGAATTGGGTGGCGCTCGACCGCGGCATCCGACTGGCCGAGAAACGCTCCTTCCCCGGGAACCGTGATCGCTGGCTCACCGAACGCGACGCAATCTATGAAGAAGTGATGACAAAGGGCTGGAGCGAAAAACGAAAAGCATTCACGCAATATTACGGCAGCGAAGACCTCGACGCTGGCGCGCTCATCATGCCTCTCGTATTTTTCATGGCGCCCACGGACCCGCGCATGATCTCGACAATCGAAGCGATTTTGAAGGAGCCGAAAGACGGCGGCCTAGTCAGCGATGGCCTCGTCTATCGCTATCCGCCGCAGCCGCGCGTGGACGGCCTCCCCGGCGAAGAAGGCACCTTCAACATGTGCTCTTTCTGGCTCGTCGAAGCGCTCACACGCGCGGGCATACACAATGCCGAATGGCTCGACGAAGCTCGCCTGCTATTCGAGCGCATGTTGAACTATGCGAATCATCTCGGCCTTTACGCCGAACAAACCAGCGCGCAAGGTCAGGCGCTGGGAAACTACCCGCAAGCGTTTACTCACTTAGCCATGATCAGCGCCGCCTTCAACCTCGATCGCACACTCGGCAAGGGCTGAAGCGTCCGCCAAACATGTACCGAAATTCCTCGACGCCATATCTAATTGAAAAGCGATAAAATTCCGGTCAGCCGCGACCTATATGAAGTGCGGCGATGAAGTGCGGCGATCCGGCGTCACCTTTACGGTCGCGGAATTTACCAGGCCCAACGCGACGAAGGCCGTCAACGAGCCGCACCCGAGTTCGGCTGCAGCAAGTTGCTGAGTGACGTGAAATGAAATTCAAAAAAATCGAACCCGAAACCGTCCAGTGCACCACATCCGTCGTCCGCCCTTTCGGATGCATGGAATTGTGGGCCGGCAACGAGCGCGCCCATCGCTCTCTCGAACTCGCCGGCCTCGAAGCCGACGTCATCGCCGTCCCCTCCGGTGCTGACTCCGGCGGCGATCTTTCCGCAATTTTCTCATGCAGCGACAACGTCGCCCGCGTCGTGCTCGCCGATTGTGTCGGCCACGGCTACGTCGCCAGCGCCGTGGCGCGCCACATCCACAAATTGCTGCACAAATTTCAAGACACGAGAGACACCGCCGGGCTGCTTGCGTCGCTCAACAATGAATTCACTCTCGACGCCGCGGATGATGATGGATCGCTACGCTTGACCACCGTTGTCACCGGGACATTTAATGCCGCCACCGGCGAATTCAACTTTGCCTACGCCGCTCACCCGCGCATGTTGCTCTGGCGCGCACGCGACGAAAAATTTCACCAGATCGGCGACGGCATGGAAAATTTCCCCCTCGGTTTCATCACCGGCGAGGAATACACCGAACAAAGCGTCAAGCTCGACCCAGGCGACATGATTCTTGCCTTTTCCGACGGCGCCACCGAAGTGCAATCTCCCGCCGGAGTTCAACTCAGCCCCTCCGGCTTCCTCGATTTCGCCCATTCAACCCTGTCGAAGCTCCCGGCCCCTCAAAAACTCCCCGACTTCTCGAAATCCTTGTTAACAGGCATCCACGAATACCGTGGCAGCCAAGAACTCGACGACGACATCACCCTCCTCACGCTTCGCCGCATGTCCTAAGCGGTAGCGCCGGCGTTTTTCACCTCTGCGACTACCACGTGCTGTCCGTCATTTTGGGTGCCGCATCCCGAGGTTTTCAGAGTGCGGAATTTCGTCAGCGCTGCCGAGTCTTAAGATTTCGCAAGGTTCGATCTGATTAACTCCCAGACTTAGCGGACGGATTCGCCGCCGCCGGCGGATGCGCCTGGAAATACTCCACGACTCCCGCCTGCACCTGCGACACGATCCCCTGCACGTTCTTATCGATCGCCGCCGCCACCGCGCTCACTTCCTTCCCACTCACCGGCTCATCGTGCGAGTAGTAGTGCGACCACACCGTCTCTCCGGTCTTCGTATCCCGCAGCGAATATTCCACCGCAACACGCGCCACAAATGCGCTCCCATTCACTTCCTTAAAATCGTAAAGCCGTCCGCTGATGATGTAGTCCCCACGCGCGTTGCTGCGCAACGTGTTCACCGTTTTGTACTTTCCCGACGCGCGCAACTCTCGAAACAAAACTTCCTGCAACATCTCCGTCGGGGGACTCGCCCATCGCTGCGTGTCGTATGTCCCCATTTCTTCGCCACTGCTGTACACGATTCGATCGTCGCGGTAAAGATGCGATCCTAGAAGCGGCCCAACCAGCAACGTAATCGGAAACGTATTCGCATCCGAACCAGACGACATGTCGCCTGGAACCGTGAGCTGGTAATACTTCACCGGCCGAGCCGCGCCGCAACCACTCGTCGCCATCGAAATTGCGATCGCGCCAATCGCCGCGCATGAAGTCAGAACGAGAGTTCGCAAACTCCTCTTCATCGCCTCTCCAGAAACAAAATCTCCGCCAACGATTCTCTTCCGCATCAGCATCGCCGCGATCCTCATGGTTGCTCACCCGGCTTGTGTTCTTTCGGAGCCGACGAGCGTATCAGCGAGTACGGCCGCGTCTTGATCGTCGCCGAAAATTCGCGCAGGTTGTCGCTGATCTGCCGCAGATTATCGAGCAGCTCGTCGATATTCTCCGAATTCACGTTCAGCGTCTGATCGAGATTCGTCGTCAGACTCGTCGTGTTGGTCAGCGTCTTCCGAAGCTCAAGGATGGCTGCGTGCACGTCCTCGCGATTATCCCCAATCAGCGAATCGATGTGATCGAGCGTCTGATTCGCCGTCGCCGTCGTCTTCCGCAAATCGTCGATCAACGGCTGCAGCTTCTTTGTCGTCTCATCGACGTTCGTGAGCGTGCTCTTGATCAGCGGCCGATCTTCGTCCAACATTCCGCGCGTCGTCGCCAGCGTTCCCGCAAGGTTCGCGCGATTCCTGTCGTTCAGCAGATCGTTGATCCGCGCCACCGTGACCTGCAACTCACTCGCGCGATCGTTCAGCGTCCCCAGCAATTGTTGCGCCGCCGGAGCAATATCATTGATCCGCTTCGTGATCGCATTGAAATCGATATAGTCGTCCGCAGGCAGCCACGCACCATCCTTCGCAAGCGCCGCCTGCTTCGTCCCCGGCACAATTTCCAGGTGATTTTCACCAAGAGGGCTGAGGCTCATGATCTTCATGTGGCTGTCGGTCTTCACTGGCACATCCGACTGCACGCTGAACGTCACTTCGATGCGCGACGGATCTTGCGGATCGATCCGCATCTTCTCGACGCGGCCGGATTTCGTTCCGCCGGAATAGCGAACGGTCGCGCCAGGTTCAAGCCCGCCGGCGAACCCAAAATACGTATGAAATGTTTTCACCGAGCGCCCGAACGCGCCGCTGATTGCGAACAACGTCACGATCAGCACCGCCGCCGCAACAATTACAAACAGACCGACCAGTGTCTGCTCGCCTTTCGCGTTCATCAGGCTCTCCCCTTGCCGCCCGGCATATCGGCGGGCCGCCGGTCTTCGGTCAACATCTGAAGATAATCGAGCTCGCGCGCGACCTCAGGTTCGGCCACGCGATCGAGAAATTGGCGCACGCGCGGCTGCGTACTCTTGCGCATCTCGTCCACCGTTCCGATGGCCACGACATTCCCCTTGTCGATCAACACCATCCGATCGGCGATCAAAAACGCACTCGCAAGTTCGTGTGTAACCACGACAATCGTCATGCGAAACGCTTTCTTCAGCTCCAGGATCAACTGATCGATTCCCGCCGCGATGATCGGATCGAGTCCCGCCGACGGCTCGTCAAAAAACAAAATCTCCGGATCCATCGCCATAGCGCGCGCCACCGCTGCGCGCTTCATCATTCCGCCGCTGAGCTGCGAAGGCATGTAGTACTCAAATCCGGCGAGCCCGACCTGCTCCAGTTTCAGTCGAAGCATAATCTCGATCGTCGAATCCTCCAGCTTCGTGTGTTCCCGAAGGGGCAGCGCAACGTTATCGCCCACCGTCATTGAACCAAACAAGGCGCTCCCCTGAAACGACATCCCGATGTGTTTGCGGATTTCGTCCATTTCATCCTGCGAAATGTCCGCGATGTTTTTCCCTCGTATCCAAACCTCGCCGGAACTTGCCTGTTCCAGTCCAACCAGCGTCCGCAACAACGTGCTCTTGCCCGATCCGGAGCCGCCGAGAATCACCATCGTCTCGCCGCGCTTCACGTCGAACGAAATCCCATGCAGGATTTCGCGATCGCCGTATGCGACATGCAGATCGCGCAACGACACCATCGGCTCGGAACTCGAGTCGTCGCTGCGATCCATCTCTAATTCTTCGCGTGCCATGCGCCTTGCCGCTATCCTCCGAGCCCTTAACCGCCCAGAAAGAAAAACAACATCGTGAAAACCAAATCCACCAGCACAACCATGAAAATCGACATCACCACCGCGCGCGTCGTCGATTTCCCGACCTGCTCCGCGCCCGCCCCGGTGTTCAGCCCCTCAAGGCATCCAACCGCCGTGATCGTCATCCCAAACATCACGCTCTTTATCAAGCCGGTGATGAGATCGCGCAGGATCAAAGCGTCCATCGAAGCGCGGACATAGCGCCCAATCGTGAAATCGGCCTGCAGTACACCGAATACTCCGCCCCCCAGAATGCCCATCGTGTTTGCCCAGATCGTCAGGCACGGCAGCATCACGATCATCGCCACGAACTTCGGCGCCACGAGAAATGACACGGGACTGATCGCCATCGTTTCCAGGGCGTCGATCTCTTCGGTCACTTTCATCGTGCCGATCTCGGCCGCGAACGCCGATCCCGATCTCCCGATCACAATGATCGCCGTGATCAGCGGACCGAGTTCACGCGTCATCGAAACCGCTACCGCCGTCGCCACGAGGTCGATTGCGCCAAACTTGCGCAATTCATACGCGCTCTGCAACGCCAGAATCAACCCGAAGAAAAATGTAATCAGAGAGAGAATCGGCAGCGCGCGGACGCCGCAGTCCATCGCCTGCGAAAACGCGCGAGTCAGTCGTAGCGGCCTTCCACGAAACGGCGCGACGAACGTGTACCACGCAGCGCGCCCGGCGAGCGTGGCCAGCGACCCGACATACGCCAGGCCGTTGGTGACGCCGCCTCCTATTTGTGAAACTAGTTCCATTCTCCCCTGGGGACTCGCAACGAAACCGTCGAACTAGCTACCCTGCTAGCGCCGCCTCTTCCGTATCGAACACCTCAAAAATCTTCAGCAGTCTCGACAATTGCAACACCTCGCGTGCCGCCGGGCTCAATCCCACCAGCAGCAGTCGATTCCCCACGTCGCGCGACGCCTTCAGCGCCTCCACCAGCGACGCCACGCCCGAGCTGTCGATGTACCGCACCTTGGTCATATTCATCACGACCTTCGGCGTCTTCTTCTCTTTGATTTCCCCAAGCAGCGACTTCCGGACTTCGGGCGAGTTCGCCAGATCAATATCGCCCGTCACGTCAAAGATGGTTGTGGTTCCCAGCGCCCGCGTCGCGATCTGCAAAGATTTTCCTCCGAGCATTAGTTTCCGTCTCGTCCTTCCTGCGCCAAATACTTCACCAAACGGAGCACGTTCGCTCCGCGCGCTCGCCGAAACTCCACAACATCCATGCTTTGCCGAATGAAATGCAGCCCCAAGCCCCCCGGCTTGATCTCGTCCAGCTTTCGCCCGCGCAGTTTCGCCGGATCGATTTTCGGGCCGTAATCGACCAAGCGAATCTCAAAACCTTTCCCGCTCTTTACGCGCCCCTTGGCAACGCGCAGGCAAGAAAGCTCGATACGGCGGTTCAACGCCCCGCCATAAGAATGTCTCATGATATTGGTGAGTGCTTCATCGACTGCTCGAGTCACCGACCGCACTTCCGATTCGGTGAACCCGAGCGCTTCCGTCAAGCGCTCCATCGCGGCACGAACTACGCACAGCATACTAGGATCGCTGGGTAATTCCACCCTCAAGAGCTGGCCCTGGGTCATCCGGTGATTTTCCTTAACGCTCATGTCGTCGAAGAAAAGTGCTCATGTGCGATCTTCGTGGTCGCCTTGGCAAAATCATACGTCGCCCGGAGGTTTCCGCCAAAGAATCGCACTTTCCCGGTCACATCGGCTTCCAGCAGGGTCTTGCCGTCCTTATCCGAAAAAATGCAGTGAATCTTGATTTGCGTCTCACCCGCGACCGTTGTCACTTCCCTCTTTCGTTGGCTTCCCTCCTTGAAGCCCGTCACATTGCTACGCAGGGTCACCAGGTCCGGAGCGCTCGCCGCGCTGCGATCCCCTTCGCGATAGACATGTGCGAACCCACCCTTTTTCTGGAGCTGCCGGATCAAATCTTCATACATCGATACCTGAAACTCAGCCGGCAGCTTGATTTCGTCGGAATGAATCATATCCACTTGAATCGCCGACGCCTTGATTTTCACTGGCTTCGGCGCATCTTGCCCCATCGCGCCAAAACCACATAGCAGCATCACCGACAGACTAACAACCACGCGCGAAATCATCCGAAGGTCTCTCATTGCTTCTCCTTCGCGTCCGGCGCCGTCGCCGCCGCCTTCGTATCCGCTTCTGTCACCGTGGTTCGCGCTCCCTGCGCCAGCAAATCTTTCTTGATCACCTCAGCCTGCCCCACAGGCATCGTGAAGATCGCTCCGTGCAATCCGCCGTTGGCATCGCGATATTTTATGGTCACCGTATCCAGCTTCGTCCGGAACAACGCCAGGAATCTGCCCGCCCCATAGGGTGCGAACCACGACAGTGTTCCCGCCGTCCCGCGAATCACCCGCTGGCTGTCGTCGCCCGTCACGACGTCCTCGATCGAGTGCGTGTCCAAGTTCGACACCGTCGTATCGTGCGTAATGTGCATCGATCCATCGCCGACGATGAGCGTGCCCTTCGTGTTGTCCTTCACGCCCTCCAAGCCCTTCACCACCACAACCTTCACCGGGGCATCGGTTACCGGCACCGACGATTGCTGCGCCTTGCTGCTAGCGGGCAGCGTCAACACCCCCATCACAACGAGCCACGTCGCCACAAACACGCTCTTCCTTCGCAATCTCATCTCGCCCCCCACTTTCCCCTGCTCATCGTATCCGCGAACCTTTGCTGAGAACGTGCTCCCTGAAAACACATCAATTTGGCACTTCTGTCCGCAAAAGCAGGATGGAGTGCACGGGAGCATAATCCACTGAAATCAGAAAAGATACGTTGATTGACAGATTCACTTTAGGCCCTTGCCGATGCGATATTTTTTGCTCGGCGTCAGAATAATCGTATCCCTGACTCATGCTCCGCGCTCTAACCTAACGCTGCACCGCGAAAATCGAAACCAAACCGCTGCCACCGGGCGTCTTACAAACGGTTTCGGCAAAGATGGTAAACTTGATGCCCCAATGCGAATCCTTCTCCTCAATCTAACCGCGGGATCCCTGCTCGAAGCGAATAGCGCGTTAGCAGGCCAAGGCTACGACGTCTCCACCGAAATCGGCCTGACCATCGATCAGGTCCTCGCGCTTACGCCGGAAGTCCTCGTCACCGAAGCCTGCGCCGGCGATCTCGACTGCTCCGGACTCGTTTCGTCCCTGAAAGCCCGACCCGACAGCCGCATACTCCGAGTCATTTTGATCGTTCCCGGCGGATCCACCGAGCGCGCGCACGCCCTGAATCTTGGCGCCGACGACGCTGTCTCTCTCCCGCTCGACGGTACCGAATTTGCCGCGCGCATTCGCGCACAATTTCGTGAGCGCCAGTCCGCCGTCGAAATGCAGACGATGCTGAAATTCGCGACGCAGCGGGAAAACATCGCCGACCTCGCCGTCGAATCCCTGAACGAAGAGCTCGTCACCAAGCGCCGCCGCTGGCTCATTCCGGCAATTCTCGCCCTGAGTGCTGCTGCCGTTATTGCGTCGGTGTCGATGCTCGTCACCACGCGCCGCAGCCGCAAGGACACCCTCCAGCTTCGCGCTGAAATCGCGCGCCTCAATTACGGAATCGGTCAGCAGCAGGACGACATCATGCAGCGCACCCAGGCGATGCGTGAATCGATGGAAGCGCAAACGAAAACCAGCTTAGCGGCCCACGATTCCCTGGTGGCGCAGTCCGCCGAGATTAAGAAGAAGATCGCCACGGCCGGTGGCGACGCGTCCGAATCCGCGTCGCTGAAACAGCAGCTTGCCGAGACGCAAACGCGGTTAAAAACACTCGAAACCGAGGGCAAAGTCGCCGAGACCGTCGTTCACACCTACTCGCCCAGCGTCTGCCTGCTGCACGTCGTCGTCGAATTCCTCGATCGTCAATCCGGCAAGCCGATTCAGATCGCTGTGGATGGCCTTGGCAAACCGATCGTCGATGATCAAGGGATGGTCCAGCTCGATTCCGGCGGCCCCGGTCCGCATCTTCAGATCGACGTTTTCGGCACAGGGTTTCTCGTCCGCAAAGACGGCCGCATCGTCACCAATCATCACGTCGCCGAGCCCTGGTGGAACAACGAGGAGCTCAAAGATCTAACGGATCGTGGCGCATCCGCCTATGTGATTTCCTATCGCGCTTATTTCCCCGGCAGTGCCGAAGGCATCTCTGCGAAGCTCGATAAAATCTCGTCCGACGCCGACGTTGCCGTGCTGCGGCTCGAATCTCCCGCGCCGCCGAAAGCGACTCTGCTCGAACTCGACGATCGCCACGAAGCCACCGTCAGCGGTGACCCCGTCGTGCTCATCGGCTATCCCACCGGCATCGAAGGCATCCTCGCCCGCGCCGGCAGCGACGTCGCGCAAAAAATCACAGACACGAAGAGCGTCACTCGCATCGTTTCGCAGCTCGCCTCGGAACAACTCATTCGTCCGACCACGACGCAAGGGCACATCGGCGACATACTTCAAGACAAGATCGTCTACGACGCGGCAACAACTTCGGGTGGGTCGGGCGGCCCGCTCTTCAACCGCAGCGGTAAAGTAATCGGAGTGAACTTCGCAATCCTGAAGGGATTCGGCGGATCAAATCTGGCGGTCCCGGTTCGCTACGCCAATGATCTTCTGAAGTAGACGGACTTCTTCTGTCCTTAAGAGCCGCGTGCGGCGACCTTCTGCGAACCTGCCTGAATCCGTAACACCAGCATGTAGACCACGATCGCCACGTTCGCCAGCAGCACGATCCATTTGATCGGATGCGGATGGCGCAGCAGCGAATACGCCTCCCACGGCAGATACATCGCTCCCGATAACAGCGCGAACCATTCCGCCCATTCCCGCGCGTGCCACAGTCCGTACGCCTCCGCGAATCGAACCAGCGAATAAATCATCGCCGCAGCCGCCAACGCCCACAGTCCTTTGTCGGTCGTTTTATCCGCCGCCGTTACGAACAGATTCGACAGGCGACCTCCCGGGCTTGCGTGCAGGAATCGAATGAGCTGTTCCGCGAACTCGTCCAGATTCTTGTGAACAAGTCTCAGCAGGCCAAGCCCAAGCAAGAGGACGAGGATCCCCTTGGTCGCCTCAAACACGGCGACGCCTCGAAGTGCGACAGTTTGCTTGGACGTATGCATCGACCTGGTTCCTGCTAGACGGTAAAGTGTCGCGCCATAAAGTTCAAGTCAGCCCAACCCGTCTTTCAACGAGTCGCGCAAACAAAACGCCCCGGCTCGATCAGGAACCGGGGCGTCTTGGTAGCACCGGCATCTTGCCGGCGTTTTTTCCGTGATCCGCGAGCACCGACCAACAGAAGACTCACTGCGGCTGTTTGATTTCCGGTCCTGCCTGCTCGATGCTGCCCTTCACCAGTTCCGTCTTCACTTCCGACTTCTGATTGACGAGCAAGTTCACTTCGGTCTCAAAAGTCCGATAGCCCGGCAGTTCCACCTTGATCCGGTGCTTGCCCGGGCTGATCAGCATCGAGTGCCCAACACCGCCAAACTCGCTCGCGTGCCCGACAAACTTGCCGTCCAAAAATACGGCCGCGCGTCCCGGCTGAACGTCCAGCTTCAGCGTTGCCGTGACATCCGGAGTGATCGCTCGCGGGCTCAACGTCAACCGCACGACAACCGTGTGTACCTGTCCCGGCTCCACGACCACCTTTTGCACGAAATCTTCATAACCGGATTGCCGCACTGCGATCTCGTGCTCGCCCGGCAGCAGCAGAAGCTTCTTGTCGCCCTTAAGCTCTTTGAGATACCCGACGTAATTCTGATCGACCCAAACGCCCGATTCCTTCTCGACCTTCGACACGCCATCGAGCTTCACTTCGCCCAATACCTTGCTTCCGCTCGTCGGCGGCAGCGAATTCGGATGAGCCTGCCCGTTGCAATAGCTGGCCGCAAACGTCAGGCACAACATCACCAGGGAAAAAACTCGCCCCAATCCTGAAACTCCATACGTTACCTTCATCCTTTTCATTTCCTCCAATCGCTATTGATTCCCAGATTCACTTGTTTTTCATCTGTAATGTTTGATTCAAGGCGACTTCGCCGGGTTTCGTCAAGACCCAGTGGAATATCTCGTGCGATGAGTAGACATCGTTTTCTGCATGGGTTCGTTCAGGTTAGCCCACTTTGCAGCCTCGTTCCGCCGAATTTGCCGCCGATTCCTCAGATAGTCAAGGTGCCCGGCAACCATAGACAGCCCAGTTAAGCCTGCTCACGCCGTCAAAATTCGTCCGTCTACTCACACAGCAACAAGTTCCCGCGGAGCATCCTCGATTTTCGCAGCCGTCCGCTCCGCGAAGCCATCCATAGAGGGGTGTACATGCAAGCCGTCAAGCGTCTCGCTCTGTGTCTTCTCGCTGCCTCTACAGTCATCGCCGTACCCGCCAGCGCGCAATTCAAAAATGGATCACAGGCCACCGAGCTCAAGCTCCCGACGATCAGCCAGCGCGCCATCGTCACCCAGCGTATCGGGCTCACGGATATCACCGTCAACTATTGTCGCCCGCTCGTTGGCGGCCGGGAACTCTTCGGCAAAACAATTCCCTACGGCCAGGTCTGGCGCGCCGGTGCGAACGAAAACACCGTGATCACCTTCACCGACGATGTGAGCGTCGAAGGCAAACCGCTCGCAGCCGGCACCTACGGGCTGCACATGATCCCTGCCGCCGATCAATGGACGATTATCTTCTCGAAAAATTCAACGTCGTGGGGCAGCTTCAGCTACGACGAAAAAGAGGACGCGCTTCGCGTCACGGTCAAGCCGGCGACGGGCGACTTCGAGGAAGCGCTCGCCTACACCTTCGACGATCTGAAGCCCGACTCAACCGCGGTAACGATGCGCTGGGCGAAAGTCGCGGTTCCGTTCCACGTTTCCGCCGACGTCAACGCGATCGTTCTCGCCAGTATTAAGAACCAACTCCGCAGCGTCGGCGGCTTTACCTGGGCTGGCTTTGACGAAGGCGCTCTTTGGCTCCTCGACACCAATGAAAATCTCGACCAGGCCCTTCAGTGGGAAGACCGTTCGATACTCGCCGAAGAGCGCTTCGACAACCTACTCACCAAGTCTCGAATCCTCGAGGCGCAGGGCAAGAAAGAAGAAGCCGCCGCGGTGAAAGCCAAAGCGCTCCAGATGGCGTCCGGCCTTCAAATCCACGTCTACGGTCGCGGCCTCCAGGCCCAAAAGAAACAGGACGAAGGCTTCGCCGTTTTTCAGATCAACATCAAGAATCGCCCGAACGAATGGTATACGCATGGCGAACTCGCCCGCATCGCGAGCGCCAAAGGCGACTTCGCCACCACCATAAAAGAGCTGAACCTCACGCTTCAGAACTGCCCTGATCCTGTTAAAACCCAAGTCAAAGGTCTGATCGCCAGGGCCGAACAAAAGCAAGACATCAACCCATAGTCGTAGGGGCGCGGTACCGCCGTGCTCTTCCGCTCAGCAATCAAAATCAAATCGCCGGGCGCGATCCATTCGCGCCCGGCTCCGTTCTTGGATCCGCACCACCCATCGCATCCCTCGTAACGTCCGCGCCCGGCAACCCCTCTCCTGCCCATCAGTTCAGGTACACTTCCCGTATATGTTCCTACCCATTACCAGCGGGAGGGCTGGGCTATGAAATTTGGCATCCGACGGTCCCGCGCCGGCATCCGCAAACGTTTTCAGGTGCTTGCCCCCGGCGCATCGTTGCGAAAGCGCGTTGGCTACAGCCTCGCGATCGTCCGCCTCATTCTCGTCCCCGTCATCTTCCTGGCGATCTACTACCTGCTCGAAATCGGTTGGATCGTTGACCGCATCGTCAGCTTCGACGCTCCCGCCGCCACCCTGGCCCAACAAGCCTCGATCACCATGCTCGAAGCCCGCCACGCCGAGCGCAACTACCTCCTCCTCTACGACCCTGCGTCGCTCCAATCCAATCGCGACTCCATCCAAAAAATTGAGCAAATCATGAGCGCCATCAGCGACCTCCAGCCTTCCGACGAAGCGATGACTCAGGAAACGCTCGCCGCCCTCGGCCGCTACAACGAGCGCTTTGAAGCCGCTGTGACGGTAATCGGCCAACCCGGTCAGGCGCCCGCTGACCGCATCGACGCCGTGTTGATGACCTACGAGCGCGACCTCGACAATCTCCTCAAAAGCGATCGCTACAAAACCCGGGCTCAGCTCGTCGATGAGCTTCGCAATCGCGTCGGCTCCTTCGACGCACAAATCACCAAGACCGTCCAGGAAGGCGACCCCGCACTCCGCCACATCACTGTCGATCTTCAGAGCACCGGCCAGGAAGTCCTCGCCATGACCGGCAAGCTCGAAGCGAAAAGCTGGGACCGCGTCGAGCACGACCATCGCAAGGCGCGCCGCCTCATCTCCGCCGCCGAATGGTCGCTCTCCATCGTTTCCGCGATCACCCTCCTTGTCAGCATTTGGATCAGCTTCACGCTGCCCAAACAAGTCGTGAAGCCGCTCCTCAGCCTGAAGGAAGCGGTCGATCACGCTGCCGCCGGCAACTACGAAATCGAGTTCGACATTCAGGGCGAAGGCGAAGTCGTCCAGCTCGCCGATAGCATCCGTCTCCTGATCGCCCACCTACGCGAAGCCACCCGCTACTCCGAAAGCAGCTAGCACCGACCCGTCGGAATTCGGGTCCGGCACCCTAGTTTTCTGAGGGTGCGGGTTGTGAGGTGGGAGCACCCCCAACATCGCCTCACGCAGTTCTCCGGGAGTTCCGCCCACCTACGACCTTCAGGATTCCGTTCCAGACCTCGCCCCACCCACGCCCAAAATTTCCCCCACCCAGTCCCCGCGATCATTTCAATCATTCGAACCGATTCGCAAAAAATTATTTTCGCAGAATAAATCGCACGGGCTCTACAACTTCCCCCAGATCATCCACGTTCGAACGAGTTTTGCGCATCCGCCGTGTGCTATGCTCCCCGCGTAGAAAACCACGCTTAGCCGTTTATTTCTCCCTCTGAAATTTTTTCGAGATTCATCGAGCGCAACCGAACATCCCGCGTGCGCCGTAAACACTTTGGAATCTGCACTTGCAAATGTGTATGAAAACAAACAGTTTCAAGTCGAGCAGAATCTGCACTTATGAAAAAACCCCGGGAGTGGGTGTAGGGGCGCAGCACGCTGCGCCCAAGCCCGCACGATTCGAGACTTCCTGCGGTTCTTCTTCTTCCCTTCTTTCGACTTTCAAAACTGTCGACTGTCGACCTCCGCGGATCGACTTCCACTCACCAGTCACCGAAAAGGGAAACCCCCGAAGCTCCTGGGGGGAGGAGCTCCGGGGGTTGGGGGCTTACTGCTGAGGGGGGCCGGAGGAAACTCGTTAACGCGCCGTCAATTCACCTGGTGCGTCGAAATCAAACAAATCTGTCGCAGCTCGTCGTAGGTAAAAAACGTCTCGGTCTCTTCGCCGGCCGACTCGGTATGTCCGAGTCCCGACTGCACCGAAATCCGGCTCAACTCCTCTTCCGGAATACCCAACAACAGAGCCGCTCTTCCGCACGTCACATACTTGGGCACTTGGTTATTCATAGTGTTCTCCTTAGCCGGGACTTACGCCGGGAGCATCACCATCGCGTCTTCTTCAACTGCCAAAATCATCGTCTTATATATGTCGATATCCGAACCATCGATCCGGATCCGCACCGTTTCGCCCTTATCCTTCAGCAACTTCCCTCGTAGCGGGACCTTGATGTCGCCCGAAACCACCTGCAAAACCACCGGCAATCCGATCCAACTTGCGTATGCCAAATCCATGTCTCTGGCCCCCTCAGGACTGTCTACTCCGCTGTTTCCTGCAGTCCGTCCTGACACACACAGATTCGCTCACGCCTCAAAAACTGAAAATGGTACAGCGGGGGTACCAGCGTAGTAAGGACGTACTCCTGTACGTCTTGCCACCCGCTTTTTGTGAGGATTTTTTAAAAGTACAAACGTACTGGTTTTTCGGGACGCCAGAACTATCGCTCCCCGCAACGGAAGATTGCGATACTTCCCCCGTGATACGTGAACCTCAAGCCGGACCGCACAGTACAGGCCCACTGGCCAGTCGGGCAGGTATCGGCATCGCTCTGGGCGGCGGATTTGCGCGTGGCTTTGCGCATCTCGGCGTGCTGCAAGTTCTTGAGCAGCACCGCATACCTATTTCTTGCATCGCGGGCACAAGCGTCGGCAGCATTCTCGGCGCGGCGTACGCAAGCGGCGCTCCCTTGGCGCGCATCATCGCTACCTGCCGCACTCTCAAATTCCGCGACATCGGCCGCTGGAGCGTTTCGCGCCTTGGCCTTGCCAGCAATCACCGCCTCGGCGACCTGATCGACCGCGTTTTCGACTCACAGCATTTTGAAGATTTGCGCATCCCACTCGCGGTCGTTGCCACCGACCTTAATAATGGTGAGCCGGTCGTCCTCACCCACGGCAACCTCAAGGATGCGATTCGCGCGAGCTGTGCTTTCCCAGGTTTGTTCGAGCCGGTCAATATTGGAACGCGCTGCCTGGTCGATGGCGGCCTGGTCGCACCGGTTCCCACGCAAGCCGCCCGCAAGCTCGGCGCCGAATTTGTCCTGGGCGTTTCGGTGGGGATTCAGGACGGCCACAGCGGTGCGCCTTCCAACATTTTCCAAGTCGTCGCGCGCGCCGTCAGCGCCGCCCAAAAGCATCAGCTCGAAGCCTGGGAGCGCCACGCCGATCTCGTGCTTCGTCCCGACGTGCATTCTCTCGCGTGGGACGATTTCGATCGGGCCGACGAAGCTATCGAAGCCGGCATCGCGGTCGCGCATCGCGCCATTCCGCGCATTGAAAAATTCTTGGAACGCGCCGAGCAGAACGCCCGCGGCATGGAATCCGATCTGCAAAGCATGTTGCTCGTGGCAGAAGCCACTCGGTGATGGTGGCGGTAAGCCATCTAGGTAAACGTGGCGGTTAGCCATCTCGGTTGAAGCGGCGGAAAGCCACACTGGTAAGAGTCGTAGAAGCCCTCGATGACAAGCTTGCAGTCCTTAAAGGTGAATTCCCTGAATCTCAATTCTTCAAAACTCAGTTCCTGGATGTGGAACGGTCCTTTTGGCTCTTTGGGGCTTCTCTGGTACGAATGCCGCGAGGATCTTTCGCTTTTCTGCTACCGTATTAGTTGCGACGCGTTGGCCGTTGTTCATTCTCGCGCGCTCGAGTTTGCGCCCTTTTCGCAAGCTCTCTCCACTCTGCGACAAAGGAAATCTGAGGCTTGCTCGAATTTCTCCAGCATTTGCTCCGCTCTGCCTATGACCCAGAGGCACTTAAAGAATTAGTCCGAACCGGCGGCGCTCCGCTGGTCTGCACCATCGTCTTCATCGAAACTGGATTCTTCGTCGGCTTTTTCCTTCCCGGCGATTCCCTGCTCATCACCGCCGGTATCTTCGCCGCCGCCGACGTCATTCCTCTGAAGTGGCTCCTGCTCCCCGTCATGCTCTGCGCCATCGTTGGCGACCAGATTGGCTACTGGATTGGCCGCACCGCCGGCCCCGCGCTCTACAAACGCGAAGATTCCTTCTTCTTCCGCCGCAGCCATCTCCAGCGCGCTCATGAGTTCTACGAAAAATACGGCGGCCGAGCCGTCATCCTGGCTCGCTTCGTCCCGATCGTGCGCACTTTCTGCCCGCCGGTGTCGGGCGCCGCGAAGATGCCCTATCCCCGCTATGTAATGTTCGACATCGTCGGCGGCATGGCCTGGGTGAGCGCCACCGTTCTCGGCGGCTACTATCTGGGCCGCACCGTCCCGAACATCAGCTCACGAATTCACTACGTCATCATCGTCGTGGCGGTCGTCTCGATTCTCCCCGCCATCATCGGCGTTCTACGCGGGCGCAAAGCTGTCGCCAACTCTTCGACTTCCACGACAACTCCCCGAGCGAGTGAATCCGAATAGATCATGCCGCCTCAGAAAATTCGCGCCATCATTTCCGACATCGGACGCGTCATCGTCGGCGTAGACGTCTCCCGCGCCATGCAAGGCCTCTCCAGCAGCATCCCGCTGTCTCCGAAAGAAATCTGGAGCGCCATCGAAAAGGATCCCCGCTTCGTCGATCTCCAGGACGGCCGCATCACCGCGCGTGACTGGCATCTCCACATCGTCCGCCGCCTCGGCGGAAACCTCACGTACGATCAATTCACTCAAGCCTGGAACGCAGCCCTGCTCCCCGAAACGCTCCAACCCGATTCGCTCTGGGCAGGGCTCGCCAAGAAATACCGGCTATCGCTCCTCTCCAACACCGATCCCATCCACGTCGCCCACATGGAATCGACCTTCACCTTCTTCAAGTACTTCCCCGTGCGCATCTACTCCTGCGTTGTCGGCTCCAGCAAGCCCAAGCCGGTCATCTATCAGGAAGCCCTGCGCGCCACCAAAGTCAAAGCCAACGAAGCCGTTTACATCGACGACCTCGAAGAAAACGTCGCCGCCGCCAGCTCCCTCGGCATGATCGGCGTCCACTGCGCCGACCCGTCAACTCTCCGAGACCGCCTAATCACCGCCGGCGTCGAGCTCGGCTCCTAGCTCAATTCGTCCGCTCCAGTTTGGAAGAGGCGCTGCGCTTTGGCCTGCGCCAAACCGAAATAAGGACGGTGCGAGCGCAACCCCTACGGCGGACACCCTACCTCGCCTGACAAAACTGTCACCTTCCGTTTTCCACAGCGAGCATTTTTCGGTGGAAAAAGTTAACACCGCGTAATCTTTCCCCGGACTAGTACTTCCATTAGTTTTCCCATACAGGAATCACCCTGCATAACCTCAGCATCCAGAATGACTTGCGCCCTACCGGAGTCTCCCTCCGCCTCTTGGGCGTTTGGCGCGGCGCATGCTCCTTCCCATACACGGGCCGTTCAACTTGAGGGAAACCCAAATTTCAGCCCGATCAGGGTGGAGGAGATACCCAATATGTCAGAAGTAATCGAAAGAGAATCGCCGTCTTGGCAGCTTCCCGCGATGATCGTTCTTGGTCTGATCGCGATTGGCGGTCTGTGGTTCGGCTGGAACGCCTCGACGAAACTCGACACGACGCAACAAGCTATGACCGCTCAAATCAAGCAGTCCGAGCAGTCGACGCAGCAGGACGTGTCGTCCCTCAAGGACCGCTTGGCGCAGGATGAAAAGGCGAATGCCGACCTGCAAGGCGATCTGACTCTCGTCACAAAGAAACTCAAGATTACCCAGGGCCAGCTCAAGACCGCTCGCGAAGACGCCGCTAAGGCCAACGACGCGACGACGCAGAAGCTGACCGCGCTCGACACCTCGGTCCACACCGAACTCCAGACCAAGGCGACCACCGATGACGTCAAGACGGTGGACACCAAGGTCGGCGGCGTTGCCACCGATCTGAACTCCACCAAGGAAGATCTCAAGATGGCGCGCAGCGAAATGGGCACGCTCATCGCACGCAACCACGATGAAATCGACCAGCTCCGCCGCCTCGGTGAGCGCGACTACGTCGAATTCACGGTTGACGGCAAGAACAAGCCCGTGAAGGCCGGCAACATCACGATCGAACTCAAGGGCGTGAACGAAAAGAACAACCGCTTTACGGTTGCGATGACTGTTGAAGACAAGAAGTTCGAGAAGAAGAACCGCGCTCTCAACGAGCCCATCTTCTTCTACACCCAGGGTGCTCGTTACCCCGAGGAAGTCGTCATCAACAAGGCTGGCAAGAACACCGTCAGCGGCTACATCAGCATTCCGAAGGCGAACTCGGCGCAGCCCGCTGCCGCCGCGACCTCGACCTCCGGCCGCTAAGCCGAATCCGACGGAAGTCGACCGCTGGTCGCCTTCGTCAAATCACACTCAAACCCGAAACGGCGCTGGCTAACCCCAGCGCCGTTTCTCTTTGACGAGCGCCCCGATCCCCACAGTTTTCCTCAAACACTAAGTATTCTCCCCACTTGCGCCCTCTCAATCACAGGCGTACACCTGACCTCGTGAGCTCACCAGCTTCGGAGGGGAGCATGACTCCACCGGGCTTAGAGCGAAGCAAAAGCTGAACACACCGCTCTCGCGGTGCGCGTCGCCCAGAAACACGCTCTGTTCCGCGGCGCTTCCGAGACGACACAGCAAAATAGAAAACGGGGAGCGCAACGCTCCCCGTTTTCGCTTCTAACTTTGGTCGTCATCCTGAGGCGTCTCGATCAGCGACAAGTCCGAACTGTGCATCTTGGGCAGTTAAGTACCTCAGGCGCGATACCGCCAGCGCTTACCTTTCTCAGACCAGCTCAAAATACAAAAGGGCGCAGCATCGCTGCGCCCCATGACCGCAATATCGTTGTGTCCTAAGCGGCTCGCCGAAAGCCGCACCCAAATTAACCTCTGTTAATTCGGATTCTTGTGCCGCGTCGCGCTGTGCCCGTGACGCCCTGATCCATGATGATGCGCGCGATGTCCGGCCTTATGACGATGATGCTGCGCCGCGCTCGCCGTTCCAACCACCAACAAAGCTGGAATAACCGCAATCAACGCCAACTTCAGAATGTATTTCACGTTAAATCTCCCGATTCGTAAACCCTCGGCTTTCATCATTGAACCACAATTTTTCGCCGCGAGCTTTAAAAGTTTGCGACGTTCTGTCGCATCGCGAATAGGAGTGCACGCCTGCTTCCGTGATTTGGTCCGGACGTACTACAGACTGTGGGAATTCACTCACCCAGCCAACAGGTCATGCCCACCGATACTGCGCCACGGCACTTGGGTACCGCAACCCTTTTGGTTTTGAACGGGTGCGGCTTTTGATTTTCGACCCCAGGCGCGCTCGATCGCGCAGCCCGCATCACCAACGAGCGAAGCCCATTTTCAAAGTGCCAGTGCTTACCCGCCGAACTTCAACGACTGTAGCCACTTAATGTCTTCGCGCTGATTCGCGATAATCTGCGCCTGCCAGATCAACCCAATGCACATCACCGACATCACCAACAGGCAGACGACGAGCACGAGGTTCTTTTGCGACTCGGAAGCAGGTCCATTCAGCTTCAACATGTATAGGTCTCCCGGTACAGCGCCCTTTTGAGGGCAACTCGGCGTTGATGCAGTGCGGTCTGCACCTGTACTAAAGGGCAATCCGCTCGCCAGCCCCAATTCCGTGCACACCTGATCTATCGCGATTGAAAATAATAGGCTTACCTAGTGGTGTTCCATTCTGAGACACTGGCCCGGAGGGTCAAACTGTGCAAACCAAGCGACTTCAACGGCATCGGACTTCACTCGACCCGCCCGTTCCAAGGCCAGGTGGGGCAGCCCCCTTTTCGAATAGCGAGGCCTGCCAGACCCGATTTGACCAGCGGCAGGCGACTCCCTCAATGCCCCCGGCGACGACCCGGCGAACGTGTTTAGGCGAGATTTTGCTCCTCGCCCCGCCCCAGCTAGAATGATCCGCCACTCGCGGAGGCCACTTCTTGCGGCAGACCCAAGCCATCCTGCTCATCGCCATCGACTCGATCATCCCCGTCCGTGGCCGCGCCATCGCCGGATTCGACGAGTTCTGCGCCGCGCTCGACCACAACGGCGTCCCGTCCGTATGGGTCACTTCGCGCTCCCGTTTGCAGATCGACGAGCCGCGCCGACGCTTCGGCCACAACAGTCCGTTCATCGCCGAGGACGGCTGCGGTGTCTATCTGCCGGAGGATTATTTCCACCTGAAGCCGGGCAAGACGGTTCGCCTCGGCCGATTCACCACAATCCCGATCGCGCAGATCCTTCCGGCCGCGAAAGATGCGCTCGATTCCCTTTCCGAAGAAACCGAAGTCGAAGTCGTTCCGCTGCGCTCGCTCTCGCCGCGCGAGCTGACGCAAAACACCGGCTTGCCGCAACGCGAAGCGGAGTTGGCGCGCCAGCGCGATTTCGACGAATTATTTTTCTTCGCCGGCGCCGCCGAAGCCGACGTGACCCGATTCCAAAATGCCGCGACGGAGAAAAAAATCGCGCTGCGCCAACACGATGTCATTTGGTCTGCCGCCGTCGGCGCAAATCTCGCCCAATGCGTCCGCGACCTCGTGAAACTTTACGAGCGAGCGCTGCGCTCACATCCCTCAATTATCGGGATCGCAGGCACAGCCGAAGCTGCCGCGCTACTTCCCTGCTGTGACCGCGGAATCGTCCTGGCGCGCCACGCCGAAATGGAAACCGCCGCACAAAAGCACACCAAAGCGCGCATCCTGGGAATGTTCGACGAAACCGTGTGGGAGCAAATCCTGGAGAGCGTCACAACTCGCCGCTAAATCGGAACAGAAAAGAGCGACCGTGTGCGAGCAGTGCGATGGAATTTCGACCAGGCAGAGAGTTGGTCGAGGCCGACTTTACGACGACTTCATCCGGCAACTAATCGGAATGGTTGATCGCAAATCGCTCAAATTGCTTTCAGCCACGCTCCCGCTCGAAAAGGTAATTGGAGTAAAGGTATGGAATGACGAATGTCTGGTGCATGTTTTTGAATGCACCGCCTGCGGACGAAAGTTCCGACTCGCTCTGGAGACTGGCCGGGGAGACAGCGGGACTTGGAAAGTGATGACCTCGGACAGTCCGCGCAGGATTCAATAAAAAGTAGGGGCACGGCATTGCCGTGCCCCTCTTCGATTCCGTGAAAGATTTAGAAAACTACTTGATGAACAGATTCTCGCGCAATTGGTCGCGCGCAATGAACGATTTCGCAGTCCGATACCGTCCGAACAAATCCTGAATCTCGCGGTTCTGATACACGCGCTGCGCCGGGCAAATTACATTGCGCCGAAACAACCTGCAGCGTCCCCGCATCCGCTACGCGATACCGCTGAAATCCTTCCGGCTTCTTGCTGTGAAACATCGTGAACACAACGCCGCCGGGGCGCAGGAGCTCGGTGATCGCCGAAACGGTTCGCGTCGCCATCGCCGGATCGACATAATCCAGCAAATCCCAAAGCAACACGACGTCGAAAGACGACATCGGATATTGAATATTCGACTCGAAGAATCGATTCGCGCGTCCTGCCGGCGAAAGATCGAGCGACTGATCGGCCTTACTCCGCTCGCGATATTCCTTCTCTTCGTTATCGAGGAACATCTTCCACGAGCGAAGCAAATCATCGGTCGTGACGCGGAATCCCTTCTCGATGAAAAAACTGAGCGTCGCCTGCCACGCGCCGCCCATATCCAGCAGCGTGCCGCGGCCGAGCCCGTCGAGATTCCACATCAATTCCTTCATGCCGTTTGAAACGCGCGTGCTCTCCACACCGACTGCCGGTGCGCGCGTCGTGCCCACAGCCGCCGCCGGCATGCTCGTGCCGTGGCCACTGTGAGTCTTGGTGCTGCCTGCCGCATCGTGACCAGGCTTCCCAGGGTGTGTAACTCCCCGGCCGCCGCTCGCTGGTCCGATGCCAAACTTGTTCAATAAGGTCATGTCTTAGATCGTGGTGCTTGCTGCGACGGTGGCGCCGTTGGATTTGCCTGCGCTGACCGAACGATCCTCGCTCCGATCGACTGGGCGACCGGTTTCCACCTTACCGCGAAGGACCGCGCCATCTTCAATGGCGAGGCGCTGGGTCGAGATCTCGCCGCTCACTTGGCCGGTATTCCAGAGCTGAACCCGCTCTTTGCCGGCGATCTTACCTTCCACGCGACCGCGAACTACCACTTCGCGTGCGGTAATATCGGCCTTTACCGTGCCATTCGGACCCACGGTGACGCTGCTGTTGCCCAAATTCAGCTTACCCTCGACGGGCCCATCGATAAAGAGGTCTTCACTGCCCGTAATTTCACCTTTTATTTTAATGCCCTGAGTGATGCATGCCGTGGCCTTGGCCGAAACCGGCGGCTGTGAGGAGGCGGGGCTAAACGAGGGAGAAGCGTCCCGGTAGCTCGACGAAGCCGGGGCTACGGAACTCGGCGTTTCAGCGACTCCCTGAGGCTTCGAGTCTTCTTTCTTCCACATCGGGACACCTCAACGAAGATTTTTGCTTCAAAAGTCGTGTTTCGTCGGCTGTGGGAGGCGAGCGACGACTCCGAATTGCGAAGATAGTACGGGACTTACTGAGAGTAAAGGGAAATCCCGGATTCTAAATGTGGGGTGTGACGTGCTGCTCTATACCAGCTTATTGCGGTCTTAGTCCGTACAGGGCCACAACGGCTGGTGGCGGAGGTAAACCCTTAGCACCACCCCGGAACTCCCACATCGCGACCACCATTCCTGCCCACTCCTTGGTCAGCTCTTTGACGCCCAGGCGGGTTTGCCACCAGTGCTCTGGGTCAAAACTGCCGTCATTGGCGCCGCTGACGGTGACCCCGATCTGCTGCGGGAAGACTCGGAGGAAAATATATCGTGCGCGGCGGGTGTGGAAGTTCGAGGTCACGACGATCACGCTGTGCCATTTGTGCTCGATCGCCTGCTGGAGCAGGATCTGCGCCTCTTCCCTGGTGTTGTCGGCGCTATGCGAGATCGCCAGGATCTTGTCTTTTGGCACGCCTCGTTCGATCAAGTCGTGCTGCATCAACTCGGCGACTCCGGCGTAGGGCCGAAGCTTGCGGCCGCTCGCGACTACCAACGGCGCCCATCCATGGCGATACAGGTCGGCGGCATGTGCGGCGCGGTCGGCGTAATAATTGTCGTCGCTCAAAACGATGATGGCGTCGGATTTTTCGAGCGGATCTTCGACGACCCAAGTTTCGCCGATGACTCGCAGAATCGGACCGCGGGCGAGATACAAAACCGCGCACAAAACGATGATGAAAACGAGCGACACCAGCGAGGAGATGATTCCGCCGGATTCAGGTTGGAGGGATCGGCGGCGCGCCAACGACTTCACGAATTCGGATCCATTGCGCGCAAGGCCGCGGCGGCCGCTTCGGGCATCATCGCGTTGAAGTAGACCTCTTTGATGCTGTACGACTTGCTGCGCTTTTCGAGGATGGGAAGAATTTCGATGTGCCAATGGAAATCGTCGGCCAGCGTTTTCCAGTAACCGGCGAGTTCGCCTTTTTTGCTGCGCGTATTCGGCGCAGTGTGAACAACCATGTGAAATGCCGGCGCGACTTTTTCGAGACGGCGCAAGACGCGGCCCATTAACGCAGCCAATTGGCGGCGATTTGAGCCGGGGCGCGGCTGCTCGAAAAGATGGTTGTGCTTGCGGTGCAGCAGCCACATTTCGTACGGCACGCGCGAAGCATACGGGCAAAGCGCATAATAATCGCCCTGCACATCGACGATGCGCTTGCCGTTTTTTTCGTCCTGGCGCACGACGTCGCAAAAAATGCAGCGCTCGCGCTCGCGAAACCACTCATTGGCGGAGTTCAATTCGTACTTGATGCGACGCGGGACAAAGATCGTTGCCGTTACCTGGGAATGCGCGTGCGACCACTCATCGCCTGCGCTGCCGCCCTGATTCTTGAATACCGTGACATATTTGAAGCGCGCGTCTTTTTTGAGGTCGGCGATGCGCGATGCCCAAACATTCAGCACGCGTTCGATTTCTTCGTCGCTGAATTGCGACATGCGCTTGTCGTGATGCGGCGTTTCGATGACGACTTCGTGCGCGCCGAGTGCGCCCATCTTGTCGTACATGCCTTCTGCCAGGCGGCTCGGTTCGTCTTCAATGCGATAGAGCGGATCGGGATGCGGAATGACGCGTACCTGCCACGCGCCTTCGCTCGGCATGCTCAAAATCGCAGGCTTCCTATCGACGCTGGCGCCGTCGAACGGACACGGCGCACCAGCCTCTTCGAGATTTTCGGGCTGGCCCAGCACTACCCAACTTTGCGTGATTGGATCGCGGCGGATTTCCATGAAATGTGGTCAGCGGAGCCCGCGGCGCGTAATAGCGCGCGCACCATCCGCGCGGCAAATCCACGTGGGAATGTGTGAAATGGCGGACTGCGAACGCGGCAGAGCCTCGACCATGCGAAGTAGTTTGTTGGCCGCCCTCAGGTTTGTCAAGAAGTCACGGCATGACGGTTCCGCGAAAAAATGCTGCCGCGAAGAGCGTTTGCGGACAGATCGAGCGACAATCTCGGCGTCGACGGCTCGCATGTTATTCTCACGTGACGATGGAAGTTCCTCCGGCAGAGAGAGATGTTGAGTTCATGAAGATCGCACTGGAAGAAGCGCGCGCTGCGGCTGCGGCCGGCGAGGTGCCGGTAGGCGCGGTGCTCGTGCACGACAGCGACGGCACTGTCGTGGCGCGCGGCGCGAATCGAACGATTCGCGATTGCGATCCAACCGCACACGCCGAAGTCGTAGTGTTGCGCGAAGCTTCGCGCGCGCTCGGCAACTATCGCCTCGCCGGCACGACGCTCTACGTCACGATCGAGCCGTGCGCCATGTGCGCCGGCGCCATCATCCAAGCTCGCGTCCCCCGCGTAGTTTACGGCTGCGACGACGTAAAAGGAGGCGCCGTCCGCTCCTGCTTCGAGGTCCTGTCACACTCCAAGCTAAATCATCAGGTCGCAGTAACATCAGGCGTGCTGACCGCCGAATGCGCTGTCGTCATCCAAGAATTCTTCGCCCTCCGCCGCTGAAGTGCGGCCAGAACACATAGACGCTCAAGCATCGTTGCTGAGGTGAGGAGCGGTCTGCTAAAATTCAGTCACCACGACCGCGGAGAGGTGACTGAGCGGTTGAAAGTACTCGCCTCGAAAGCGAGCGTACGGGAAACCGTACCGTGGGTTCGAATCCCACCCTCTCCGCCATTTCTGAAATCATTCCTTCGGCAATTCTCACGCCAAAAACAATTCAGCTCCTTCGAATTCCGGTCACTATTCTGCGCATGCACGCAGGTCCGCGACGAATTCAATGAATTCTGTTGGCGAGGACGCTCTCTTCGGATCGACGAATCTACAGTTTCATTGGTACTAGAAATTATAAGACTCTAGGAGAGAGATAATATTAATTTGACTTGACACACTTCTAACAAGCGAAGATAGTCGCGCCACCTCGGTCGGGAGAAATCTCAATGAACTAACCAAAGGAGTCCCGTATGTGCGCCAAACGAATCCCTTCCGTTCGTATCAGCCCAGACAACGCAACCGTACTGCAGCAGCTGGGTCTGATCGCCGACCTTGCCGGCAACTGGCATGGGGAAGGGTTTAACCTTGTAGCTCGACCTTTTTTTGGCTTGCCAGCAACCCCGCCACCCGACTCATCCCCAGCCGTACCGCCATCAAACTTATTCCTTGAACTTAACCTGACCCAGGAAACCCTGAAGTTCGACCCGATCTCCTCATCCATCCCGAACCGAGGAACGTTTCAGGAAGACCTCGAGCTGTTCGGTTTGACTTATCTGCAGAAAATCAGCGACGCGACAACCGGCGGGGCACTTCACATTGAGCCAGGAATCTGGGTTACTCACGCTCCGACAACGCAACCTGTGGAAAACCCGCCGACCAAGGGCCAGATTGTCGCGAGAATGGGCTCCATTCCACACGGTAACGTCATCTTGGCCGGTGGAGCGGCAGTTCCATTCTCTGGTCCACCCACGCTCGGTGCTCCCACCGGCGCGGGCACGCCAGCGTTTTCAATTTTTCCGTCATTCAACACAGGCCCGATCGCGATACCCGCTCCGCCGGCTCCCACCACAATTCGAGCGGCAGGCTCATCGGAATTGCTTTCTGCACCGGGAGGCGGGTTCCCGCAGTACACGTTGACGAACGCTGCTTCTGCAACGAACCCACGCACTCCCTTCCTCAATACGCCGCCTGTCTTTCCGGCCGCAATCACTCAACAATTGGTCAACGACCCGATCATTCTTCTGCAGCAGAAAATAAACCAGCAAGTTGCAGAGGGCTGCACATTTGAAGGAGTGGCGATCAACATCGCCACCCAGGCAAGCATCACATTTTTCACAACGCCGCCGACGGCGCCGCCTGCAGGAGGTCCGACCGTTACGGTCAACGTTGCCGACTCCTCTGGCGGTATCGAGAACCTGCCGTTCCTGGTGACCAACGCTGACTCGGCTCTGATCTTCGCGACGTTTTGGATCGAACGGGTCACGCGCAAAAACGGAGAACGATTCATGCAACTTCAGTACGCACAGTTCGTGTTCCTGAACTTCCCTGCCGTGCTGATTCCATCTACCGCACCTCCGCCCCAGTCCGACCAAGGCAAACTGAACTTCAGCTGGCCTCACGTGTCTGTGGCCACTCTCCGGAAAACTTTCGGGTGATAGTTGCGTGCTGTGTGCCGGCGCTCGAGCATTGCTTCACCGCAAGCTCGGGCGCCGGTGCCGGCATCCCGAGTTCCCAGAAAACAGCGGTAGTACTTCGCGTAATTAAGTCCCCTGACGAAGGGATTGGAAAATTTATTGGGGTTTGCGGTTTCGCCGATCACGCCGCCGGCAACATTATCGATTCGCGGTGGCTGGAGCTGATGCCGGAGGTTTGCGGACGGCGGTTTCTTGGCTGAAGAGGCACAGCCAATTGTTCGCGCGGTGTGTCCAGACGGAGGAGATGTAGACCTGGGCAGCGAAATCGTGGCCGTGGGAGCTGCCTTTTTCGGTCAGTTTGTAGGAGATCAATCCGGTGTCGGGTGACACGCGGACGAAATGGATGTCGTCCATCGAGTAGTCGGAAATGGTGAAGCCGACGACGTTTTGCAGGACTTGAGCTTTGGTTGCGGGGCCGTGGTCATCGACGAAGACGGCTTCGTCGGCGGTGAGATCGCCGAAGCGGGCGACGTCGCCCTTTTTGAGAGCGTCGAGACCGCTGCGCTCCGCAGCGACGACTTGATCTTGCAGAGAAGCATCGCTTGGAGCTGCGATGCTAGAGCGAAATGGTTTTGCTATGGCCGCAGACACGGCGGGCCGGCACAGCAGAAGTGCAATGACACCAACGAGAGATGCGAAGGCGAGAACGACTGGAGTTTTCTTCACCGTTTCCTCCTACAATTTATACGCGCTTTTGAATTCGGATCCGCCGCTTGAGAACGAGTGACTTGATTATTGAAATATGAGCATCTTCCAATCCTCTTGGTGACGAGAATTCGCCGAACCGAGAAACGCGTCTTAGATTCTTCACATGCTCGCAACCGCCCTTTTGCGAAATCAATACTTATACCGGCGGCCCTGCGGGAGAAGCGAAGATTAACAAATCTCTAGTACAGAGTTACTACTGAAAGTAATCGCCTCGAAAGCGAGCGTACGGGAAAACCGTACTGTGAGTTCGAATCCCACCCTCTCCGCCTTACAGCTCTCACCCACCTCATTCTCTGCACGCGCAATCTGCCGGTCAGGCAGGTCCCGCTATTTTTCGCTAAAACGCAACAACCGCGCCCCACCGAACATGCCGCCTACATTCGCGTCAACGTCAAATACGTTCAAGATGTCCGGACGAGACATGACATAAGGTCTTCGGTAGTCCAGAGGCCATCTCGAAGTGCCACTGCCTTTGCGACGATAACGCCGCAATAGTTGTCACACGATCAAACGAGCCTACGGACCGATGCCCTCTCGATATAAAGAGAAAATATGACCATGAACACGTTGTTTCAGGATTTTCGGCACGGGCTTCGAACATTAATTAGATCGAAGTATTTCTCCATTGTCGCTGCGTTGACATTGGCCATCGGCATCGGTTGCAACACCGCCTTGTTTTCCATCGTCAACGCCGTTCTTCTAAATCCCCTGCCCTACGACCATTCTGAGGATCTCGTTGCACTGTATGGTCGGGCACCCGGATTCGATCTGGCACCAATCTCTTACCTGAACTTCCTCGATTGGGAATCCTACTCGCGCTCGTTCTCTTCGATCGCGATGTACCACCACGAAGATTTCAACCTGACAGGAGTTGGCGAAGCGCAACGACTCAACGGCTACATGGTTTCGTCGGCATTTTTCCCAACTTTGGGAATTAAGCCGATCATCGGCCGCGACTTTCGCCGCGAAGAAGACGCGCTGAGACAAGCACCGGTCGTCATGCTGTCGGGAGGCTTTTGGCAGCGGCAGTTTGCTGCGTCTACGAGTGTTCTGGGAAAACCTCTGGTTCTAAATGGCGTTCTCTACACCATCATCGGAGTTCTTCCTCCAGATTTCGCCTTTCGCGGTCAGCAATACGACGTGTTTACGATGCTCGGTCAGTGGGACGACCCTCTGTTCCGCGACCGCAAAGTGCAGTTCAGCTCAGGCATGATCGGGCGGCTGAAGCCCGGCGTCTCCATTTCGCAAGCGGCGGCGGATCTTCGGAATGTCGCACACACTTTGGCGGTGACGTATCCGGACGCCAACAAAGGGGTCGATGCCGCGGTCATTTCCATGAAGGAAGACATCGTCGGCAACGTGCGTCCGCTCCTCATCGCTTTATTTGGGGCAGTCGGATTCGTCTTGCTCATCGCCTGCGCGAATGTTGCAAGTCTGCTTTTGGCTCGCTCCATAAACCGAGCGCGAGAGTTCACGGTACGATCCGCTCTCGGCGCCAGTCGGTCGCGCATCGTCAGTCAACTGCTCAGCGAGAGCATCTTGCTCGCCTGCATCGGTGGTGTTGCAGGTTTGCTTGTTGCGTTTGTAGACATGAAATTGTTCTTGAGTATTCTTCCGGGCACCCTGCCTCGCGCCAGCGAAGTCACCCTGGATTCAAGAGTTCTCTTGTTCACGTTGCTCATTTCCCTTCTCGCTGGGATCCTATTCGGCTTGGCACCCGCGTTGAAGGCCTCGAAATCAAATCTGCAGTCGAGCTTGAGAGAAGGCGGAAGGGGATCAAGCAAGGGTCGGCACCGACTGCAAGGTGCGCTGGTAGCGACAGAGGTCGCACTATCTCTGGTCCTGCTCGTGGGGGCGGGACTGATGGTTCGAACGCTGGCAGCACTCTGGAAGGTCGATCCCGGCTTCAATCCAGATCACGCACTGACGTTCAGCCTCTCGCTTCCGATTACGCCCAACACACCGGCGTCCGAGTCACGGGCCCGGTTGCGTGATTTGCAGAAAACCATCCGCGACGTTCCTGGAGTCACGGCCGTGTCCATTGCGCTTGGCTCGCGGCCAATGATTCATCCTTCCACAGATGCGTTTTGGATCGATGGCGAGCCAAAACCCGACAACGCCAACGACATGAAAGCCTCACTATTCACGTTGGCCGAGTCAGGCTACCGAGGGGCGATGGGGCTCACTTTGCTCCGCGGGCGGTTCATCTCTTCGCGAGACGATGAGCATGCTCCGATCGTGATCGTCATCGACAACATGTTTGCCCAGAAATATTTTCCAGGGCAGAACCCTATCGGCAGACGAGTTCACTTGATGGTTTTCGGTATCACCGCCGAAATCGTCGGTGTAGTTGGACACACAAAACAATGGGGACTCGACACCGATGCCAGCACCGCAATCGAAGCCCAGTTCTACTATCCATTCATGCAGATACCCGACAAGTTCATGGGGACAGCCGCGATGGCGGTGGGAGTCGTATTGCGGACCAAGGAGAGTCTTGCGTCAACGATGGACCGCGTCCGGCGGGCGATCGCCACATCTGCTCCCGGTGATGTGATTTACAACTCCTGGACAATGAATGAAGTGATCGAGCGATCTTTTGCCGCTCGCCGCCTGACGATGTTCCTGCTCGGCATTTACGCCGGACTCGCCCTGTTTCTTTCATGTGTGGGACTCCTGAGCGTCATCTCTTACTTCGTCACGCTACAAACGCGTGAGATTGGAGTTCGCACGGCCCTCGGCGCGCAACGTGGCGACGTGCTTCGACTTGTGATTCGGCAAGGCATGACGATGGCTGTAACAGGCGTATTGATCGGGCTGGCGCTCTCGCTTGGGCTGACACACTTAATGAAGAGTCAGCTTTTCGGAGTGACCGCGCATGATCCGTTGACGTTAGTGGGCGTTGCGACAATCCTCTCCCTGGTCGCGCTCCTGGCGTGCTGTGCACCTGCTATTCGCGCAACGCGAATCGATCCTGCGATTGCGCTGCGTCACGAGTGAGTCGGATGAGGGTCACCGGTGGTCACCGTGCCGACCGGCTCGATGAGCAAGATGTGCGCCTCTTCGGCTGCGCGAGGACAATGCTCGACGCCTCTAGGGACCACGAAAAGTTCTCCAGGTCCGAGGGTGACTGTCCGATCTCGCATTTGAATTTCGAGTGTTCCCTTGAGGACGAGAAAGAAGTCGTCTGTCGCATCATGTTTGTGCCACACAAAGGTTCCCTGGATCTTCACGAGCATCACGTTATATTCGTTCATCCTCGCGATTGGCCTGGGCGACCAATAATCGGAGATTGAGTTGAGCGCGGTGGCTAAGTTGATTTTCTCATTCATCAAAGTGTCGATCCCTTCTTTCCCTTTTCATGGGACGCGCTGCGGTTGTCACACTTCGGTTTGGACGGCTTCCAAAGGAAGATGGATAAACATGAATCTCAAGATTGCTTGCGCTCTTGCCGCGTGCCTCGTGTCCACTGCGATGCTTGCCCAGGACAACCTCGATTTGACAGGTCCACATTGGCAGACACTGAAGACGGACGAATATCGAAGTAAGCGTGACGATATCGTTTTCGTCGATGCCCGCACCGCATTTTACGGAACAGGTAAAGGCATGCTTTACCGCACTCAGGATGCGGGCAATAGCTGGCAGCCGGTCTGGTCGCACCCCGGAACATTCATCCGCTCACTGGGTTTCGTCGATGCCCGCCATGGCTTTATGGGTAACCTCGGAGCCGGCCTTGCTGACATCACGGACACGACGCCGCTATATGAAACCTTCGATGGCGGAAATACCTGGAAGCCCGCCGCCATCGGAACCGACCTCGTTCCCGGTATCTGCTCCATCGACATTCTCAAGACTCGCTCGATCCACGAGGGAATCGTTTCCGATCGCTTTTACATCCATGCCGCGGGTCGCGCCAACGGACCCGCAAAGATGCTCCGTTCGGAAGATGCCGGACAAACGTGGAGGCTCATCGACCTTTCTTCACAGGCCGGCATGATATTGGACGTCAAGTTTTTCGATCCGAACAACGGGATTGTCTTCGCTGCGACGAACGGAGATATTGCTCAGTCCAACGCGCTCATCCTCAAGACATCCGACGGAGGACGAACATGGAGCGAGGTCTTCCGGTCAAAACGTTTAAATGAAATCATCTGGAAGGGATCGTTCCCGACTCGTAATGTCGGCTACGCGACCATTCAAAGCGATGATCCCGATAACAGCCAGCAGCGCATCGTAAAAACCCTAGACGGCGGCGCACATTGGGAGGAGCTCCCAATGATTGTTCGCAAGGCGACCGAAGAATTCGGCGTGGGCTTCATCACAGAGAACCACGGCTGGGTAGGCACGAGTGCGGGCAGCTACGAGACGCGCGACGGTGGACTGCATTGGACGCCTTCCACGCTAGCCGCCAGAGCCAATAAGATCCGCACCCGCGCAGCCGATGGCACGCCAATGGTCTACGCGATCGGCAGCGAAGTGCAGGTGTACCGATAATTGCGGAAGCGCGCATTGAACTGCCGCGCACCGCAGTAGGAGTGGCGATCCACGTCCGCAAGTGTAAGCTTTGCTTAATTGCCCGATCAATATCGACGCAAAGATTGGCCGAGCGATTAAATCCCAAGCGATTTCGGGAAGCGTGAAAGTTCGGCGGGAGTGGAGTCGCCGGGGATGGAGCAGCCGGGAGCGGCGATGTATTTTGGTCCGGCTTGGGAGCGGGCTTGCGTCCACTGTGTGTGGATCTCTTCGGTGGTGAGTTTGCGAAAATCGATTTCGTCGACGCCGCCGAGGATCGGCTGCGAGTATTTCTGTCGCACTTCGGAAATGGGGATGCCGCTGACTTTCACCGAGTACTGTAGAATCGGCGCTTTGAAGTCCGTGAACTGATCGAGATACGGCCGCTCCAGAAAGTGCAAATGCAGCACGGTCAACTTTGTGTCGGCGAGCGCGTCGAAAACGCGCTTGTCGTAGGGGCGTGTGTATTTCTTGTAGTCCTCGACGGAACCAAATTTGCTCTCGGCGTTGAAGACGCTGACAAGCGCGCCGGATGCTCCGATTTCCTTGGCGTGGTGAATGTGGTTGATCGTCGATTCCGTGATGGCTTCGAGGGCGCTGTGCCAGGCGTCGGGATTACTTTGCTGAAACTCGTGAAGGGACTTGATGTGCGCGGTATCGGTGTCGTCGGACTTCTTTTCGTTTGCAAATTGCGGCTGCGACTCGAACAGGATCATGGCCGTCATGTAGGGGCCGTAAAGTGTGTCGATGAAGTAGGCGTCCCCGTTGAGTCCATCGCGAACGCGTCGGAGCGTTTCCAATTGATTGGGATAGGGCGAGTCGACTGGCTTGAGTTCGTACCAGCGGCCGGTGGTTGATTTCGGATAATTGAAATCGTTCATCACCTTGACGATGTCGGTGTTGTACGCGCGATGAAACTCCAAATGGTTCTGCGCTTCGAGTTGAGCCGTCGGGCTGTCGTAGTGGCGATAGAAGGTGTACGGAGGGCGATCGACGTCCTTGCCGGCCAATGCCCTGTCCACGCGATCTTTATGATTTAGAGTGGGCGAGCCGCTCTTCCTGGCATACGCCGATTTTGCGACTGCGAGGCCAGCGGCAGTTGCCGCAGCGCCCGAAAGAAAATCACGTCGTTTCATTGTGTCTTACTCTCCCCAAAAGTTTCTCGCTCGAAGCTCTCGTTCCGCAGCTTAGGCAACAGCGACATTCCCTCGGAATGCGTGTCCGGAATTGTAATCCCACGCCCAGCATTCAGCTGCAACAATGAGAGAACCCCTCCTTATGCGGCGGTGGAGTAGGGGGATTTTTCGCGGGCGGTGCGGAGGGCGACGGCCCACCAGTGGAGCTTGGCGAGCATTCGCGACATTTGCGCCGAGCAGCGCTCGGGCTCGGCGGGGCAACCGTTGGAATCGAAAGTTTGCCAGGCGTTCTGGAAGCTGACGGAGTCTCGGATCGACACCACGTGCAACTCCGCGAAGACTTGACGGAGTTGCTCGACCGCGCGAAGTCCGCCGGAGACGCCGCCGTAAGAGACGAATGCCACAGGCTTGGCGTACCACTCTCCCCCGGCGGAATCGATCAGCTCTTTCAGAGCGGCGGGATAGCCGTGATTGTATTCGGGCGTCACGACCACGAAAGCGTCCGCCGCATCAAGTTGTGCGCGGAGAGAACGATAGCCGGAGGCTTCGTTTGCGTGCGCTTCGTTCTGGCGCGATTCGTGATGACCGGCACGGCTGTGCGCCGCTGGATCGATCACTTCTACACTGAAGTTGCCGCTGGAGCCGAGTTCCTTTTCCGTCCAACGGGCGACGGTGTCGCAGAAGCGGCCCTGCCGGGCGCTGCCGTAGATGAGTCCGACCTTTATCAGTTGCTTCATTTTTCCTCCATTTCAGTGACGTTTCGAGGCTTCTCTGTCTGAAGCGCGGTGACACTCGACAATTCTGCAACCTCAAGTAAACTTGAGGTCAAGGCAAAATTTATGAACAAAAACGTCGAGAACAATTTTCACAAGCCTCTGACGGTCGGCGAGGTCGCGCGGCGCAGCGGCGTCGCGGTATCCACCCTGCATTTCTATGAATCGAAGGGCCTTATCCGGAGCTGGCGAACGCATGGGAACCAGCGCCGCTATGCGCGCGAGGTGCTGCGACGAGTCGCAATCATTCGAGTGGCGCAGCGCACAGGCATGGAGTTGGAAGCAATCCGCAACGCGCTGAAGACCCTTCCACGTGAGCGAACTCCGAACGCTCAGGACTGGAAAAAGCTTTCGGCGAACTGGAAAGACGAACTAAACGCTCGGATCGAGCGGCTCACGCGGCTTCGCGATCAACTTGAGGGATGCATCGGTTGCGGATGTTTGTCGATGGAGGCTTGCCCGCTGCGCAATCCTTGGGATCGATTGTCGAAAGAGGGGCCCGGGCCTCGGCTGCTGGAGCCCAAATCCAAGTGGCGTGACCTATCGTCATCTCCCGCGTGAATCAGTGCATTGAAAGAGGTAAACTCTGTCGGTTCAACGCGTCAGCAGATGGAGTCCGGTGGCGTCGAATGACGCTTTTTTCGTTGACGGAGTCACAACTTGCCCCTTTCGTTCCGAATTGCTCACGCGGCTGCACTCGTTGCTCTTGTACTGACTCTGATTGGTTGCAGGAAGCCGGTCGAACCCGTAGTGATCACCTTCCTTGATCCTGAAGGATTGCTGGATATGGGCGATCGCCGCATGGTGTCGGACACGGCAATCCGCGAGTTCACCGCAGAAACAGGAATTCGCGTCAACCATCTTCCAACTCCACAAGACAATCGGGCGCAGGTTCAACTGATTCGAGATTTGCTGCAGAGCGGCGCCTCGACTCCCGATGTATATGGCATCGATTCGATCTGGCCGGGGATGTTTGCCGATTACCTGATCGACTTGAGGCCCTACTTCCCTGTCGAAACTGCGGAGATCGACTCCGAAGTGCTCGCGGCGTACACGATTGACGGTAAGTTGACCGGCATTCCCTATCACCCCAACTCCGGCGTTCTGTACTACCGCGCGGACTTGCTACGTAAATACGGATACAAAGCGCCGCCCAGAACCTGGGACGAGCTCGAGCAAATGGCGGTCAAGATTCAGAAAGGTGAGCGCGCCGAGGGAAAGAAAGACTTCTGGGGATTTGTGTGGCCTGGAACGACCAAAGAGTCGGTCTCACACATCGCGACGGAATGGCAGGTAACCCAAAGCGGTGGTCATACGATCGAGGCCAACAAAACCATCAGCGTGAACAATCCAAATGCGATTCGCGCATGGGAGCGGGGAGCGCACTGGATCAATTGGATCTCACCGCCGAGCATGCCTGAGTACACCGAGTGGGATACGAGCAACGCGTTCTGGATCGCGGGCACCGCGGCGTTTACGCGCGGATGGTCGGATTATTTTCAGCGACATCCGCCCAATGAGCCATTCCGTCAGGACGCGGGAGTCACGAGCGTTCCGCATGGAAGCGGCCCGCGTGTGTCGGCGCTGGGGGGATGGGCTCTCAGCGTGTCGCGATTTTCGGCACACCAGGCCGAAGCCATCAAGTTTGTCGCGTTTCTTCGGAAGAAGCAGCGTGAGATCGAATTAGATCAGGCAAAATCAGGGCCGCGATGGCAACGACTTCAGTTGGTTGAGTTACCGAAACTGTTGGACGAAGCCTATCCGTGGGCGCGCAGACCCGGCGATCAACCGGGCGGAATTCTGATCTCGCGTCCGTCGGCAGTTTCGGGCGCCAAGTATGAAGACGTCTCCAAAGCCTTCACGGAGGCGGTGCACTCCGTGTTGACGCGTGAATCGACAGCGCCGGCGGCGGCAGCGAAGTTGGAGAAAGAACTCGTTGAGATCACTGGCTTTAAGACCGGACGTCCGCAGCCGTAGGGCATGGGAGGAGGATTGGGGCTGAATATCGGTCGGCTGAATATCGGTCCACGTCTGGCGCTGAGCTTCGTGCTGATTATCGTTGCGATGCTGATCGGCGATGCCATCGTCCTCTGGCAATTCCAGACCGTACGCAATCAAGCCGGACGATTGAACGGTTACGACCAGGAATTCGTCGCGGTGTTGCGGGCGCACGCCGGTCTTCTCTCGTTTCATGACAAGCTCGAAGCCCTCGCCGATGCGCAAGATGCCGAGCGAATGAGCGATGAGGTCGGACCGCTGACGCAAGCATTCGCCGACGATGCGAAGAGCGCCAAGACGATTCTGGATTCCCTTCCCCCCGAGATTAAGGTGGACTCATCGATCGTGCCAACGATCGAAATCGTGCAGAGAACGTTTCGCTCGCAACTCGAAGAGATCACCGACCTCGCCGCCACGAAAGACTGGAGCGCGGTTCACCGCCGCATTGCGAATCAGGTACGTCCGCTGGAGTATCTGACTTCCTCGCTGGTGGAGAGGGTCGATCAGGAAATCGTCGAACAGCAAGCGCAGGCAGAGCAGAATATTCGGCGCGTGCAACAACGGGTATTCATCATGGTGCCGGCAACTGCGATTTTCACGTTGCTGATCGCCGCTGCGCTGGGAACGGGTATCACGCGCAGCATCACAGGCCCGCTGGCGCGCCTCGTTGAGGGATCGAGAAGGCTCGCGCGCGGAGAATTCGAATACCAGGTGCCCATCCACGGGGAGGATGAACTCGCCCATCTGGGTCAAGTGTTCAACGACACCGGCCGCCAATTACAGGATCTGTACGCGAGTCTCCAGAGCAGCGAAGACCGGCTGCGACGCGTCATCAATGCGATTCCCGCTTACGTATGGAGCACGCTGCCCGATGGTTCGGTCGATTTCGTAAATCAGCGATTGTCGGATTCGACGGGGCTGTCGGCCGACGATTTGTCGAAAGCGGGTTGGAGTTCGATCGTGCACCCGGACGATCTCGGCCGATACGTGAGCGAATGGCACAATGCGCTGGCGAGCGGAGAACCAACGGAAATTGAAGCGCGCGTACGGACGGCGCACAACGAGTATCGCTGGATGCTCGTGCGAAATGTGCCGCTGCGCGATGCTCCGGGCAAAATCATCAAGTGGTATGGCACGGGCATCGACATCGAGGACCGCAGAAGAGCCGAGGAATCGCTGCGCCAGGCGCAGGCGGATCTTGCCCACGTCAATCGGGTCACGACGATGGGCGAATTGACGGCGACGCTCGCGCACGAAGTGAATCAACCGATTGCGGCGGCCTCCATCAATGCAAATGTTTGTCTGCGCCTGTTGAAACGCGAAGAGCCCGACCTCGAAGAGGCGAGTCGCGCCGCGACGAGGATGGTTGGCGACGTAAACCGCGCGGCCGAAGTCATTAGCCGCGTGAGGCAATTTTTCAGGAAAGGCTCGCTGCTGAGAGAGCCAGTCGATCTCAATGAGCTGATTCGCGGGATGACTGGAATTCTTCGCAACGAGTTGACGCAATATGCCATCGGAGTACGGATGGACCTGGCTGCGGATCTACCTCCGGTGATGGCGGACCGAGTACAACTCCAGCAGGTTCTAATGAACCTGATGATGAATGGCATCGATGCGATGAAAAATGTGAATGGGATACGGCAGCTATCGCTGACCTCCCAGCGCGGCGAGGATAGCGTGCTGCTGGTTTCGGTCGAGGATACCGGCCTTGGGCTGCCCGTCGAACAATCGGATCAGATTTTCACCGCGTTTTTTACGACAAAGAGTTATGGCACTGGAATGGGCCTGTCGATCAGCCGATCGATCATTGAGTCGCATGGCGGGCGTTTGTGGGCCGGGACAAGACCCGATTCCGGCGCGAGTTTTCAGTTCACTCTTCCCGCGGTGGCTGCCGAGCAGGTGTGATGAGTTCCGATAATCCAATCGTATTCATCGTGGATGATGACGCGGGTGTGCGCGACGCGATTCAGGGACTGCTGAGGGCGGAAGGATGGCGGTCGGCAGCCTTCGAGAGCCCGGAGGCGTTTTTAGCCTCCAAAATCGGTGATGAACCGTGTTGCCTTGTTCTCGATGTGCGGCTTCCCGGCATCAACGGGCTCGAATTTCAAAAGCAGGTAGCCGACGCGGGGATTGAAATACCGATCATCTTCATCACCGCACATGGCGATATTCCGATGTCGGTCCGGGCCATGAAAGCGGGGGCCGTGGAGTTCCTGGTCAAGCCGTTCAAAAACGAGGATTTACTTGCCGCCGTGAGACAAGCCGTCGATCGAGATCGGAAGCTCCGGCAAGAGCGAAGCGAAGTTTCCGGTTTACAGAAACGCTTTGACTCGCTCACAGCGCGTGAGCGTGAGGTTTTGACGCTGGTAACGGCAGGGATGTTGAACAAGCAGATCGCGGCGAAACTCGGGACCAGTGAAATCACCGTGAAGATCCAACGAGGTAACGGGATGCGGAAGATGCACGTGGATTCCGTGGCGGAGTTGGTCAGGATGTTGGAAAAGCTAAAGCGGCCCGGCGGCCCATAGTCGCGTTCGTCTATTCCCGCCCGAAAGCCCCAGACGCCTGGAGAGAAGATCGACCGGCAGCCGGACCTCTCGAACGCCACAGTCCGAACTGACCCGCCACCGCAATCTCGGCCTTGACAAGACGGCTCAACTTTGCTATCCTTAGTGAATTGAAGATTTCGCCCAAGCGCCGATCAAACGGCGCTTTTCTCATTTATAGTCGATTTTTTTGAGCCCGGAAGCCGGCTTTGACCCGGAAAACGCCCCACGCTTCCCCGTGCCCGTAACCCCTTCAGAATCCGCACTTACAAATGTGTATGTAAACAAAGACTTTTAAGTCGAGCAGAATCTGCACTTACGCAAAAGCTGGGGGGCAGTTCGGGTAGCGCCGGCGTCCCGCCGGCGTTTTTGAATTCCGCTGAGCCATCTCTCAATCGCTCATGCCGCGCCGTTCGCAACACAACCTCGAGTCGTGATTTCAACCGTCCAAGCCGCGATGAATCGCCCCAGTCATAGAATGATCAGCCGATCATACACACGTATGATTGCGCCGGTCCCCAGCTCAGGCGTTAACTATCCATCAGAATGGTCACTCAGAGGGGTACGAAGTTCGTCGCCATCGTTGACGACGATGAATCCATCCGGGCGGCGCTGCAGGGATTTATGAAGGAAGCGGGTTTACCTGCGCAGTCGTTCGCGTCGGCGGAAGACTTTCTGGCATCGGGAAACCTGAACCAAGTCGGTTGCCTGGTGGCGGACATTCGGATGCCGGGAATGTCGGGCCTGGAGTTGCAGGCGCGGCTCAACGCCGAGCGTCACAGAATCCCCATCGTGTTCGTCACCGCGCACGGCGATGAAAGCATGAAAATGCAGGCTTTGCGAGCGGGCGCGGTGGAGTTTCTGGCAAAGCCGTTCAATGAGGAAGTGTTGCTCGATTGCGTTAGGGCCGCGATGGAGAATCGGGCCAGGTAGCTGTCAAACTTGCTGGAGGTGCCGTGCGAACGATTGAACCTCGCAGATCTCGCGAACGGCAATCCCCTGAGCGCAAGTTTGAGCAGATTGTCGGGAAGAGCCCGAAGTTAGAAGCAGTGCTCGAGCAAGTCGTGAAAGTGGCGCCGAGCGATTCGTCGGTGCTCGTACTCGGCGAGACCGGAACCGGCAAAGAACTCATCGCCCGGGCAATTCATAACCTCAGTCCACGTTGCGGACGTCCCTTCGTTCGCCTCAACTGCGCAGCAATTCCGTTGGATCTCCTCGAAAGCGAATTGTTCGGCCATGAGCGTGGCGCGTTCACCGGCGCCGTCTCTCAGAGGGTCGGCCGATTTGAGCTGGCCGATACGGGAACGCTGTTTCTCGACGAAATCGGCGACCTGCCCATGACATTGCAACCCAAGCTGCTGCGCGTCTTACAGGAACAGGAGTTCGAGCGTTTGGGCAGTAGCACTACGCGCCGCGTCAATGTGCGGCTCGTGACGGCGACGCACCGGGACTTACCGGAGCTGGTGCGGCAGAATCGCTTTCGGCTCGACCTTTTTTACCGGCTGCATGTAGTACCCATTCATTTGCCGGCCCTGCGCGAGAGGCGCGAGGATATCGCGCCTCTCGTGATGCATTTTGTTGAGATTTATTCGCGGCGGATGGGCAAGTGCATCGAGCGCGTCTCGCCGGAGACGATGAAGGCGTTTCGGTCTTACGCCTGGCCGGGGAATATACGGGAGCTGCAGAATCTGGTCGAGCGCGCGGTGATTAACTCGAGCGACGCCACACTGGCGAACCCGTTTGCGGATGATGATGGCGAATTCGATGATTCCGCAGAATATGGACCGGGCGTGAGCGGGATGCGACACGCGTCCAGGCGCTCGTCGTCAGTGATCGGAATGACTCGAATGACGGCGGCTCCTCAAGCACCCTCCTTGAAGCAACAATCCTCGGAAGTCGTCCCACTACGCTTTCGGGCGTAGAGCTGCCTTCGCTTAGAATCGCCAGGCCTAACCTGATTATCCACTCCGGTATGGGACGAATCTAAACCCGCATCCTTTCAAAACAAAAAGGGTGTGGTACCCAACCACCGTTCTGCAAAAACCTCTTCGAGCCGGGCGATGTAACCGGAGACAGCCTCCGTTTATCTAAGGATACGGAGTCCGTCTCCGCTTAAGTGAGCCCGCGAAGAGCTGCCGTACGCAGCGCGATGAAAGGCGAACGGATCGACTCCCAAGGAGGAGAGACCATGCGTGTTTTTGTTACAGGAGCGAATGGATTTATCGGTTCCGCGGTCGTGAAGGAGCTGCTCGATAACGGACATCAAGTGCTTGGGCTGTCTCGCAGCGACGCGGGCGCGAAATCGCTGAAAGAAGCCGGCGCGGGAGTGCTTCGCGGCGATATCGGAAATGCCGAGAATCTGCGCGAAGGCGCCACCAAAGCGGACGCCGTGATTCACACAGCGTTCAATCATGACTTTTCAAAATTTGTAGAGAACTGCGAGTCGGATCGAAAAGTCATCGCGACTTTGGGCGAGGCACTCATCGGAACCGACAAACTGCTGATCGTTTCGTCGGGAACGGCTCTGGCGCAGTGCGCTCCCGGCCAACTGGGGACGGAGAACGATCCCCCACTCACCTCAAAACAGTTTCCGCGGGCTGCATCGGAAGAGGCGACGATGGCGCTCGCGGGTAAAGGCGTTCGCGTCGCGATTGTGCGGCTTTCGCAGATACACGATACGGAAAAACAGGGGCTCGTTTCGTTCGCGATCCAGATTGCGCGTGAGAAGGGTGTTTCGGCATATGTCGGCGACGGGACAAATCGCTGGTCGGCAGCGCCACGGTGGGACACGGCGCGTCTGTATCGGCTGGCGCTAGAGAAGACAGGCCGGCGCGCGGTGTATCACGCGGTTGCGGAAGAAGGCGTGCCGGTTCTCGACATCGCAACGGCGGTGGGACGCGGGCTCAAGGTGCCGGTGAAGTCGCTGACACCGGAAGAGGCGGCGGCGCATTTTGGGTCGCTGGCGCATTTCGCGGGACTCGATATTCGATCGTCGAGCGCGCAGACGCGGCAGCAGCTCGGGTGGAATCCGACTGGGCCCGGATTGATCACCGATCTGGAGAATATGCGGTACTCATGACGCGGTGCGACTGCTCGGTCGCGCCGATTCCCTTTCCGATGTTCAGAGCAGAGTCAACGTCGGCCGCCGGCCGCTTTCCCATTGAAGCCCGGCGGCTCGATTCGTTTTTGTGCGCCTTTTGGACGCGGCCCACTCTTTCTGATTGGGACGAAAACCCGACGGCTCGCCTGAATTGTGAGCAGCTTCCGCTCATTGAGTTGAAGGCAAGTCGTGAAGTCATTTCAAGCCTCTAAACAATCTAATCAAAGCGGCAAGTCGGAAACGTTAGTTCATGTAGAATCAACTCAATGCGGGTAGTTTTCTGGGGCAGATGGTGGGACCGGACCAGGATTTGGAAGCGACCGAGAAAGTATCCCGACAATTTTTGGATTGGCTCGATGAGGGTAGGAACTCCAACGGCCAACGATACCTCGAAGTGCGTCGACGCCTGGAACTCTACTTCGATCGCAAAAATTGCGTCGAACCCGCCGAGCTTGCCGACGAAACACTGAACCGAGTTGCCAAAAAACTCGAAGAGAACGGCGGGATCTCCGAGGTCAGGCCGCTTCAATCTTGTTATATTGCCGCGAAATCTGTGTTCTTAGAAACGCTGAGTGGGGAAAAACGCGCGCCATTTCATCGTCCCTTAACCGGGTCGAATCCGAGTAACGGCTCCGGGCCACTTGGGAGCAGTTCGGGAAACGATTCTGCGCCGGAGAGCAAAGCGAAGATCGCCGGTAGTCTTGATGATTGCCTTAAGAATCTTTCGAGCGCTGATCGGGAGTTGTTCGTTGACTACTATCGCGGCAAGCCGACGGACAAAGGCGAGCGCAGGGCCGCTCTTGCGACAAAGCTTGGACTGACGGCAAACGCGCTGAGTATTCGTGCGTGTCGCCTTCGGCAGAAACTCGAGACCTGCATTCGCGCGAGCTCGAAGAAGCACGAGATATGACACGCATCGAGCGGAAGAGCTTCGCTTCGGTAGAGGGATGATGGCCGGCGTTGCAAAACTCGAGGTCGCCGACACGGTGCTGCTGCGCTATCTACTCGGCGCGCTGCCGGTAGACGAAGCAGAACCGATCGAAGAGGCGTCGCTTGTTGATGGGGCGCTCGCTGCGCGTTTGAACGCGCTGGAGTGCGATCTCGTAGACGAATATGTACGAGGCGAGCTGGAAGGTCCGAACCTTGCGAGATTCCAGAGCTGGTATTTGTCGTCGCCGTTACGCACGCAGAAGGTTGAAGTCGCGAAGGCGATCCTGTTGATCATCGAGCCGCTAAAAGATGTGCCGGCGCCTGCACCGTCAGCGGCGAAGACAGAGGTAAAGCCGATTGAAGCCAACCGATCCCCTGCTCCTGCGACGAAGGTCGCGCCGGCGTTGTCATACGGCAAGGCTTCTGCGGGGGCGATTTCGAGCGGATCGCGCTTCGGGATGTTTCGCGCATGGCCGATGTTGGGAATCGTGACCGCTGCCGCGGTTTTGATCCTGATCGTTGCGGTGGGGTTTCTTACGAGCCGCAACAAGCGGCTGCGCAATGAGGTTGCGGAAACTAAAAAGCAAACGACGGAACTTACGGCGAAGCTGAACGAAGAACACGCTGCGGCGAACTCAAGCGCGCAGAAGAATGGCGCAACGGACACCTTTGCGCACGGCCTCGATAACGTCGCGACCGTGACGATGTTCCTGCCCTCTCCAACTCGGGGCGCTAGCTCGGTTCCGACGGTAAAAGTTCCTGCCGGAACGGGACTGGTCGTTCTGTCATTGGGGCTCGGAGCTAATAACGAAGACTCGTATCGAGCGCAGTTGATGGATCCTGCAACGCAGAAAATTTTATGGCACAGCGGAGTTCTTCGGCCCGGCAGCGATGGAACGTATGTGTCTGTCACTGTGCCCGCTCCGGTACTCCGGTCGAAAATGTATTTGCTGCAGTTGATGCACGATACCGCGAACGGCGGTTCTGAGTTGCTTGCGTCTTATCCGTTCCGGGCTGAGGTGATGTAAGAACCGACATCCGGTTTCCTGTTGACGAAGCGAATCGCTTGACCTAACAACCATTCTTGCCTAAGCTTCGTCTTATTAAACACATGAGTGGAAAACACGCCCGGCTCTTTTTCGTCTGCCTGCTCGCGATTCTTTTCCTTGCCGGCCAGTTCCATTTGTGTGCCGACACGAACGCAGGGGGATACGCTTCGCACGTTTGCCCGTTCTGCGCGACCGCCGGTTCTGCTGTTTTCACGCCGCCGCTGAGCATGGCGATGATTCCAGTTTTGACCAAACTGGAAATCGCCGCCGTAGCGTTTGAAATTTCTGTCGATGTTCCGCGCCTGACTTCGCCGCGCGCGCCCCCTGCCCTCGCGTAGTTCTCCCTTCTTTCTCGTTCGTTACAGTTCCCTTCTGTCGTTTTGTCTGTCTCTTCGCGAGACATGAGGTCTGTTCCATGAGGAAAGGATTGGCATGGGCTACGGTGCTGCTGGCACTGCCCTCTCTGGCTGTAGGCCAAGGGCAGAAGATGCCGCCGTTGCCGCCAGCGACTCCGCCCGCCGTTGCGCCGACACCGGCAGCAAACGCACCGGCGAAGCTTTCTCTCGACGATGCGATTCGATTGGCGCTGCAACACAATCACGCATTGCAAGCGGCGCGTACAACGATTCTGCAAAACGAAGCCGAGGAAGTAACGGCCAATCTGCGGCCGAATCCCAACCTCTCTTGGGACTCGCAATTCTTTCCCTTGTTCAGCCCGAGCCAGTTCAGCGCCGACTATCTTGAAAACCAAGCGCAGTTCGACGTCGGCATTAGCTACCTAATCGAACGAGGAAAAAAACGGCAGCATCGTTTGCAGGCGGCGAAGGACCAGACTGCGGTTACCCGTTCGACGGTCACTGATAACGAGAGAACTTTGATCTTCAACACGAGCCAGCAATTCATTTCGGTGCTGCTGGCGCAATCGACGTTGGATCTGGCGAAGCAGGATGCCGCCAGCTTTCAGCAGACCGTGGACATCAGCGAATCTCGCTATAAGACCGGCGACATGAGCGAGAGCGATTTGCTGAAAATCAAATTGCAATTGCTGCAATTTCAGAGCGATCTGTCGGCGGCGAAGCTCGCAAAGATTCAGGCGCTGGCAGGTTTGCGGCAATTCATCGGATTTGAATCCGTCGCCGATGATTTTGACGTAAGCGGCGACCTAGACTATCAACCGGTCCATGCAGATCTGCAGGCACTGAAAGGATTAGCGATGCAGGATCGGCCCGATCTGCGCGCCGCTCAGGAAGGCGTAACCGCAGCGCGAAGCCAGGAAGCGTTGATGCGCGCGAACGGAAAGAAGGATCTCAGCGTCAGTTTCGACTATACGCACACGGCGGGAATCAACAGCGGAGCATTCTTCTTCAACATCGACCTGCCGATTTTCGATCGCAACCAGGGCGAGATCGCCAGGGCGCGCTTTGCGATCACGCAAGCGGAAGAAACGGCGCTCGAAACGGCTCAGCAGGTGAACACCGACATTATCGATGCGTATGGCGCGCTACGCTCGAACGACGAAATTATTCAGCTCTATCAGAACGGGTACATCGATCAGGCGAAGCAATCGCGCGACATCACCGAGTATGCCTACAAGCGCGGCGCTGCGAGTTTGCTCGATTTCCTGGATGCGGAGCGAACGTATCGCTCGAATCAACTCGCCTATCGCCAGGCATTGGCGAGCTACATGACGGCTCTCGAGCAGATGCGCCAAGCCGTAGGAACGAGGGACCTGCCATGAACATTGGCAAACCGTTCGATCGAACGCGTGGATTGCGCTTTTCTGTGGCGCTCAAAGTTTGCGTCGCAACCATCGCTTTCGGATGCGTATGGTTCGTCGCCGGTTGCGGCTCGCAAGAGAGCGAGAACGAAGCCAAGATGACGTCGTACTCGACCGGCGAAAACAAGAGCGACACCGCGGATTTATTCACCGTGCCGCAGGATCAGATGGCGCACGTGCAAGTGGTGCCCGTCGAAAAGTCGAAAGTGCCGCGCACGCTGCGCCTGACGGGTGCTGTCGCTTACAACGCGTTCAAAACTACTCCAGTCTTCAGCGCGGTTGGCGGCCCGGTGCAGGAAATCATCGCCGAGCCCGGACAATTTGTTCATGCGGGGCAAACTTTGTTGACGGTCACGAGCCCTGATTATTCGACGGCGCGATCTGCTTATCTGAAAGCGGTGAGCGCGTTCCAGCTTGCCGACAAAAATTACGAACGCGCGAAGGATTTGCTCGAACACAAAGCAATCGCAGAACGCGACCTGCAGCAAGCGGAATCCGATCGGGCGCAAGCGCTGGCCGATCAAGAAGCAGCGGCCGACGGGTTGCGCGCGCTCGGGATTCGCGATCCGGAAGCGCTGATGAAGGAGCCGCCGAAAAATACGGGGCAAATTCCGGTTCCAGCGCCCGTCGCGGGCCAAATCACAGAATTGCTCGTCGGCCCGGGGCAGTTGCTGCAAGCCGGCTCGACGCAGTGCTATACGATCTCCGACATGAGCACGGTCTGGGTGCTCGTCAACGTCTATCAGAGCGACATGGCGTACGTGCGCGTTGGCGACAACGTCGAGATCACCACGGATTCGTATCCCGATACGTTTCACGGGAAAATTTCATACATCGCGGACGCGCTCGACCCGAACACCCGCACGCTCCAGGCCCGTATCGTCACACAGAATCCGCAATACAAATTGAAGAAGGACATGTACGTGACGGCGAACGTCCACGCGGGCGCGCTCGCTGACGCATTGACGGTCCCCGACGCCTCCGTGCTGCGCGACACGGAAAACGCGCCTTTTGTTTACGTGCAAACCGACGCGAACAAATTTGCTCGCAGGCTTATCAAGATCGGCGACAGCGAAAATGGACGAACGCTGGTGCAGGACGGGTTGAAGGAAGGCGAACGCGTTATCGGGAACGGCAGCCTGTTCCTGCAATTCAAGAATTCTTTGCAGCACTAGAGTCACCGGAGATTTTCCTTACTGATTTCATGATCAAGCTGACGACAAGCCTCGTTGCAACACGGCCGCGCTCCTCTGACGAATCGAGGTCCGCGCGATGATTCATCGCATCGTTCAGTTCGCGCTGAAGCAGCGCTTTGTCGTGCTGATGTTCACGCTTCTGATCATCGTCGCCGGCGCAATTTCGTTTCAGCGCATGCCCGTCGACGCGTACCCCGATTTGTCGCCACCGATGGTCGAGCTGATCACGCAGTGGCCCGGCCACGCCGCCGAAGAAGTCGAACGCCTCACAACTCTGCCGCTCGAATTGGCGATGAACGGCACACCAAATCTTCACGTGATGCGCTCGATTTCGCTGTACGGGCTTTCCGACGTCATCCTGACGTTCGACGAAGGCACTGAAGCCTATTTCGCGCGCCAAGTCGTCTTCCAACGCATCGCCGACGCGCAGCTTCCCAGCGGCGTGACGCCAAGCATGGCGCCGCTCTTCAGCCCCAGCGGCCTGGTCTATCGCTACGTCATCGACAGCCCCGATCGCTCGCCGATGGAGCTGCACACGTTTGAAGATTGGATCATCGAGCGCGCGTATCGCAGCGTGCCCGGTGTCGCCGATGACTCCGGATTCGGCGGTCCGACGATGCAGTATCACGTGCTGCTCGATCCGGCGCGGCTGTACAACTTTCACCAGTCGGTCGCGAACGTCTTCAACGCGATTCAATCGAACAACGCCAACACCGGCGGCGGCTTTTACACGCAGGGCGGGCAGTTCTACTACGTCCGAGGCCTCGGCCTGCTGAAATCGACCGACGACATCGGCGAAGTCGTCGTCGGCAGCAACAACGGCGTGCCGGTGCGCGTGAAAGACGTCGGCACGGTAACGATCGGCAACGCGCCGCGACTGGGCATCTTCGGCTTCCAGGACAAAGCCAAGAACAACGACGACGCCGTCGAAGGCGTGATCCTGATGCGCCGCGGCGAACAGACGCAAAACGTGTTGCGCGGCGTCGAGCAAAAAACCGATGAGCTGAATCGCAGCATTCTGCCGCCCGACGTAAAAATCCATCCGTACTACGATCGCAGCGATCTCGTTCGCGTGACGACCGATACCGTCGAGCACAATTTGCTCAGCGGCATGATTCTCGTATTCCTTGTGCTGCTGTTTTTCCTCGTCAGCTTCCGCGCGGCCGTCATCGCCGCGCTGACGATTCCTCTGGCTTTGCTCTTCGCGTTCATTTTTCTTCACGGTACCGGCGAAGCCGCCAACCTACTCTCCATCGGCGCGATCGACTTCGGCATCATCATCGACGGCACGATCGTCATGGTCGAAAACATCTATCGCGAACTCTCCGAGCGCGAAGGCACCGACTACGACCTTCACGAAGTGATCCTGCACGCCGCGCGCGACGTCGATCGCCCGATCTTCTATTCCGTCGCTGTCATCATCGCGGGATATCTTCCGATCTACGCGCTCACCGGGCCGTCCGGCAAATTGTTCCATCCGATGGCCGATACGATGTCGTTCGCGCTGCTCGGCGCGCTGGTCTTCACGCTCACGTTTGTGCCGGTGATCGCTTCGTACTGGTTCAAGAGCGGCATCAAGGAAAAACAGAATCGCGTCTACAACTGGGTTCGCGACCGTTACGCCGGCCGGCTCGTGTGGTGCCTCGATCACCCCAAAATCACGGTGATCGGCGCTGTGCTGATCTTTGGACTCACGTTGCTGCTCGTCCCGCTGATCGGGGGAGAATTCCTGCCGCATCTCGATGAAGGCGCGTTGTGGGTCCGCGCCACAATGCCCTACACGATCGGCTTCGACGAAGCTGCGAAATTCGCGCCGCAAGTCCGCAACGTGCTCGTTAAATATCCGCAGGTCACCGTCGTTGGCTCCGAACTCGGCCGCCCGGACGACGGCACCGACCCGACCGGCTTCTTCAACTGCGAGTTTTACGTCGGCTTGAAACCGTACGACGACAAAACGTGGACCACCGGCAAGATCCATACGAAAGAAGAATTGAGCCGGGACGTCGAGAAACAACTCTCCGCATATCCCGGCGTGATCTTTAACTTCACGCAGCCTGCGGAAGATGCCGTCGATGAGGCGCTCACCGGGTTGAAATCCGCGCTGGCCGTCAAAGTCTTTGGCCCAGACCTCGACGTGCTCGAGAAAAAAGCCGTCGAAATCCGCAACGTGCTCGATCGGACCCCCGGCTTCACTGAGCTCACCGTCGTGCGCGAACTCGGTCAGCCAAGCTTGATCGTAGACATCGATCGTCCGAAGATCGCCCGCTATGGCATCAACGTCTCCGACGCCGAAATGGTTGTGCAGACCGCAGTGGGCGGCCAAGCGGCAACGCAAGTGATTCAGGGCGAAAAACTCTTCGATCTCGTCGTCCGCATGGAGCCGCAATACCGCTCGAACGCGCAGCAAATCGGCAATCTACTTGTTCCCACACCGAACGGCCAGCAAATCCCACTCTCCGAACTTGCCACAATTAAAGAGCAGAGCGGCGCGTCTTTCATTTATCGCGAAAACAACTCGCGCTACATCGGCATTCAATTTTCGGTTACCGGCCGCGACCTCGAAGGCATCGTGCAAGCCGGACAGCGTGCAGTTGCGAAGTCGGTTCAACTCCCCGAAGGCTATCGGCTCGATTGGGGCGGTGAATACAGCGAGCTTCTCGAAGCAAAACAGCAGCTTTACGTCATCGGCCCGCTGGCGATCTTTTTGATCTTCCTGATTCTTTTCGCGCTCTACGGCAATTTCAAATTTCCGGTCACGATCGCGCTCGGGGTCATCCTTACTGAGCCCGTCGGCGCACTCATCGCGCTCAAAGTTCTTCACGTGCCATTCAGCGTCTCCAGCGGCCTCGGCCTGCTCGCCTTGCTCGGGGTTTCGGTCGAAACCGCCGTCATTCTCGTCAGTTACATCAACAAATTGCGCCTCGAAGGCGCCACGATTCGCGACGCGACGCGCGAAGCTTCCCTGCTCCGCCTTCGCCCGATCATGATGACCGCGCTTGTCGCCTGTCTCGGCTTGCTGCCTGCCGCTGTCTCGACCGGTGTTGGCAGCGACACGCAAAAACCGTTCGCGATCGTCGTCGTCGCCGGGTTGCTCTCGCGCTTGTTGCTCGGCTTCTTCGTGAATCCGGTTCTCTACGAAATCGTCGCGCGCGATGGCGACGTTTTGCAGGTCTAACCGCTCTAGATCGAATCCGTTTTCTCCGCTGCCGGGGCAGTCCCGCTGTACTCAAGCCATTACTGGCCGCAAGTACTGTTTCCGTTTCGACATCCGTCGAAACGGCGCGCTCGCACCACGTAAAACCCTTGTTAATTTCGTATATGGAGAGGGCTAATCCGACTTCAGGTCGCTCTTCGTCCTTTCCTACGGGTTACACGGCCTAGGGCCTTCAGATGAGAAAAATTCGGCTCCGCACAAAGTTTCTCATCACGCTGTTGGCCATCTCCGCGGGCCTGACGGCTGCCACGCTCTTCATCGTCAGCTACAACGTCGAAAAGCGCATCCGCGATGACATTCGCGTCGATCTCGAAAACTCCGTCAACAACTATCGCCGGTTTGAACGCCAGCGCCGCGATTCACTCGCGCGCTCGGCACAGTTGCTCGCCAGCCTGCCCAACATTCGCGCGCTGATGACGACGCACGACGCCGCCACGATTCAGGACGGATCTGCGGAAGTATGGCGCCTGAGCGGCGCTGACCTCCTGCTGATGGCCGACCGCGGCGGAAACATCGCCGCACTCCGAACGAAAACCGACGGGTTGTCCCAAAGCGACGCCCAATCCTTGCTCCGCAAATCTCTGGACAGCGGCGAGGATCGAGGTTGGTGGTACGGCGGCGGACACCTGTATGAAACCTGGCTACAGCCCATCTATTTCGGCGCTCCCGGCGACGGCTCCACACTCGGCGTTCTCGTCATCGGTCACGAAATTCACGATCACGCGGCCCGCGAATTCGGAAACCTCGTGGCGGGCGACATCGCTTATTTCGACGGCGGCGCCCTCGTCGCATCGACACTCAATTCCGAGCAAAAGCACGATCTCGACGTTTTGTGCCGCGACCATCCCGGCGGGCCTTTGGTCGCAAAAGAAATTCAACTCGGCCGCGAACGATTCCTCGTCTCTACGGTCACGCTTTCCGACAACGCAGACGCGAGCGTGACTCTGAGCATTTTCAAATCGCTCGACCGCGCCACGTCGTTTTTGCACGATCTCAACCGCGTACTGATAGGACTCGGTGTCCTCAGCGTGCTCGGCGGCAGCGTTCTCGTCTTCCTGATTTCCGGCACGTTTACCAAACCGCTCGAAAATCTCGTCGGCGGCGTCCACGCGCTCGAGCGCGGCGATTTTCAATATCCCCTTGAGGTTACAACCGGCGACGAGGTGGCCGAAGTCACTGCGGCGTTCGATCGCATGCGCGCAAGCATGGAAAAATCGCAGCTCGAGCAAAAGGGACTCGAGGAGCGCCTCCGTCAGGCGCACAAGATGGAAGCCGTTGGCCGTCTCGCAGGCGGTGTCGCGCACGACTTCAATAATTTGCTGACGATCATTCGCGGTCATAGCGATCTCTTGCTCGATCGTGGCTCGCTCGAAGATTCCCAACGCCACAACCTCGATCAGATTCAGAAAGCTGCCGGCAAAGCGGTCACGATGACGCGGCAACTCCTTGCCTTCAGCCGCATGCAAGTCCTGCAACCGCGAGTCCTCGACCTAAATACGATCGTCACCGATCTCGGCAAGATGCTTCCCCGCCTTATCGGCGAAGACATCGAATATGTATTTGTGCCCGACCCGAAACTCGGGCCCGTGAAAGCCGACCCTGGCCAGATCGAACAGGTCCTGATGAATCTGGTGGTGAACTCGCGCGACGCGATGCCCAGCGGCGGGACGATCACCGTGCGCACGCGCAACGTGCTGCTCGACAAGGCTGAGGCGCAGAAGCGCGCTCCAATGCTGCCCGGCGAGTATGTTTTGCTCTCGGTTTCGGACACGGGCATGGGGATGTCGGCCGAAACCAAGGCGCACATTTTCGAGCCGTTTTTCACCACGAAAGAAGTCGGCAAAGGCACGGGCCTCGGCTTGGCGACCGTATATGGCGTCGTAAAGCAGAGCGGCGGCTTCGTTTGGGTCGAAAGCACGCCGGGCCAAGGCGCCACGTTCGAGATCTATCTGCCGAAAGTATTGGAACGGGCCACGCGCCACGATGCCGACGACAAGCCGGCAGAAATCAAGCCGGGACACGAAACGATTCTCGTCGTGGAAGACGAAAACGACGTCCGCGAGCTTGCGTGCGAATTTTTGACGATGACGGGATATTCGGTCTTGCGCGCACGCCACGGAGTTGAAGCGATCGACCTGTTGAGGCGTCATTCGGGAACGATTGATCTGGTATTGAGCGACGTGGTGATGCCAAAGATGGGAGGAAGCGAACTGGCTGCGCGTCTGCCATCCATTCGGCCTGGCACGAAGATTTTGCTGATGTCGGGCTACTCGGAATACGCCGTGGAATCCCAGAACAAAGACGATCGGCCTCGCCACCTGATGTTGTCCAAGCCGTTTTCGCGGTCGTCGCTCATTGAAAAAGTTCGAGAAGCCTTAGCAGGCTCAGCGGCACCCGCAGAAAAAGAACCGGCGCCGGTGAAGAGCGTTTAGCTCTCCATCTCGGCGCCGATTTTGTAGCGCCGGTTTACCCTGACGTAGGAAGGGCATGCTGCCGGCGGTTTTTCAACTATTGCAACAGCTAGCACTTAGAAGTGGCAAGACGTCGCGCCGCGCTTCTCAAGGTATTTCTGGTGGTACTCCTCCGCGCGGTAAAACGGCCCAGCCGCCGTGATCTCGGTCGCGATCGGCCTCTTGAACTTCCCGCTCGCGTTCAGCTCGGCCTTCACCTTCTTCGCGGTAGCTTCCTGCTCTGGCGTATGAAAGAAAATCGCCGTGCGGTATTGCGAACCGAAGTCGGGCCCCTGTCGATTGACCTGCGTCGGATCGTGTATGCCCCAGAACACCTCGAGCAGTCGTTCAAAACTGACCTTCGCCGGATCGAACGTAACCTGCACGACCTCAGCATGCCCGGTCTCGTCGGTGCAAACATCCTTGTACGTCGGATTCTCGGTGCGTCCGCCGCTGTACCCCGAGACCGCTTCGATCACTCCCGGCACTTTGCTGAACGCGGCCTCGACGCCCCAGAAACACCCGGCGCCGAATGTGGCAATTTCTGTTGTCATCTATTTCTCCTCCTGCGTCCTGTCCGCAGGCAAGCAATTTGATGCATTGGCTTTCATCAATGATTCTAAATCCTCTCAGCCGGCCGGAGCTAACTGGCAGCTTAGGATTTAGCGCGAGCCGAAGCTGTCGCGCCTGACATGGCCTTCAGTTTGTCCAGCGATGGCTGCTTGTACGGGCTGTCAACGGAGGCCGCTTCGGTGAACGCCTGCTTCGCTTCCTGCACTTTTTTCAGATTCAAGAGCGCGTACCCGAGCCGGTATTGGTTTCGGGCGTAGCTGCCAGCGTCGGATTTCAGCAGCGGCGACGCGGCTTTGAGATTCTCGACCGCGGCGGCGTTGTTCTTCTTCTGAATGTTGACTTGGCCCAGCGAGCTAAGCGCGAGCCCCTTTTGCAGCGAGACCTGCTGCTGCCATTGCTCGTCGGTCACGCCTTCAGGCTTCTTGGCATCCGCAAGCGCAGCCGTCGCCTTTTTCGCATCCGCTTCTGCCTTGTCGAGCTGGTCGCCTTTTTCGCTGTAGTAGTCGGCCAGCAGCAAGAGCATTCCGACGTTGTTCGGATCTTTCGCCAGCAATCCGTTGGCGACCTCAATCATCTTTGGGGTGTTCTGCGTCTGCCGGTACGAAGCCGCCGCGACTCCCATCGCCTGATCGGCGTACGGCGAATCCGGAAACATCTGCGCGAATTGCACCAGCTGCGTGGCACGCTTCGTCGGATCTTTCGTCTGGTAAGCGCCGTTGAAGATCAGCTGCTGCACGTAAACGATGTTGTCGTGCGCGTTTTCGAGGGTCCGTTTTTTCTCGTCTTCCGGCACAGACGACGCTTTGTAGCGCTTCAAAATATCCGCGGCCTTCGCACCGTAAGAAAGCAGTTTGTCGGAGTCTCCCTTTTCCTGCGCCGCGCGCACCATGTTGACCGCGTTCGCGAAATTGTCGGGGTCGAGCGCGAACAATTTGTCGCCATACTCAAACGCTTTGTCGTAGTTTTTCGCCGCGAGGTAATAGTTCACGTAGGTGTCGTCAACCACGATCGCCATGTCGCCTTGCGCCGTCGCGGCAAATTTGTCGATGAGCGCCAGCTTCTGCGTCGGGTCGGTGGTCGCGTTAATCTCCGACAATGCGTGATCCGCGTCGGAACCCGCGGGGACCGGCACAGATTTGCCGATTTGCGCTGTCGCCGGCATCGCAACAAGCAGCGCACCGGCCGAGAGCAATGCGAAACCCAGTATTCGACGATGAAATCGCATAGAACCTCCTCGAGGATGACTCGCGCGAAAAAAGACAGGCCCCGGATTCCGAAATTGGCGGCATCTTAGTGCGGCGTGCCGCATCAGGCAAGCTCTTTGATTTCAGCCGGATACATCGGTAACCGAACGGACCGTTTTACGTCTAAAATAGGTGAGACCCGCCGCCGGGAATAGTGACGAAGTGCAGAGGTAAAGGGCCTCGCTGTCTCGACATCGATACGACCTCTTTGCTCGCGTGCAATTTCCAAACGCCAGCCAGTGCGGTTCGATTTCGCAGTGAGTTGCGGTGCAGGTGCCAAGACCGCGCAGCTACAAACGTGTGCGCTCTCTTGAAGTGACGCGGCCAAACAGTTTTTATTTTCCTAAAATGTGTGGAGACAAACCGGAATGATCGAATTATTGCGTAGCGCGGCAACCTCAAGAAATCGCATTCGTTCCAAATTTCGCGCGGTCGCGGCCGCAGCGATCTGCGCACTCGCGCTGTCACTCTCACTCCAGCTTCGCGCCGATGAGCCCTACGCCCGCACTCGCGACTACGATCTCCAACACTCCAAAATCGCCCTCAGATTCGACACCGACCAGCGCAAAGTGATCGGCGACGTGACGCACTCGGTCTCCATCCTCCGCGAAAACACGACGCGCCTCGCGTTCGATTCTGTCGGTCTTACCATTCAAAGCGTCACCGTCAACAAGTCCGCCGCAAAATTCGAAACCACTCCCGCAAAACTTCTCGTCACACTCCCTGGCACTCCCAAAGTCGGCGACAAATTCGAAGTCGAAATCCGCTACGAAGGCAAGCCCAACAAAGGCATGTACTTCATCTTGCCCGACAAAAACTATCCGAAGCAGCCCATCGAAATCTGGACGCAAGGCGAGTCTGAAGACACGCGCTACTACCTTCCGACCTACGACTACCCCAACGACCGCCTCACCACCGAAACCATCATGACCGTGCCTTCGTCATGGATCACAGTCGCCAACGGCAAACTTATTGGCGTCACTGACGCCGGCAACGGGCAAAAATCCTGGACGTGGCGCGAATCCCAACCCAGCTCCACTTATCTCATCACCGCGGTCGCCGGCGAATTCGACGAAGCCAAGCAATCCCTCCGCAGCCTCCCGCTCACTTACTACGCTCCCAAAGGCCGCGGCGATCGCCTTCTACCCAACTACGAGCGCACTCCGCAAATGATCGATCTCTTCAACAAAAAAATCGGTGTCGACTATCCGTGGGAAAAATACGCGCAAGTCATGGTCGACTACTTCGTCGCCGGCGGCATGGAAAATTCCAGCGCCACAACGAACACTGCCGACTCTTTGCGCGACCCGAAGCTCATCCCCGAATATCCCGGCAACGAAGACGAGCTCATCTCCCACGAACTCGCGCATCAATGGTTCGGCGATCTGGTCACCTGTAAAGACTGGGCGAATATCTGGCTCAACGAAGGCTTCGCCACATTCTTCGAAACCGTTTGGACCGAATCGCACTACGGCAAAGACACAGCCTCCTACAATCTCTGGTGGACCGAGCGCAACTGGTTCGCCAACTCCAACCTTTACGACAAGCCCATCGTCCGCCGGAATTTTGATCAGTCCGAAGAATTCGACGACAACGCCTACGGCAAAGGCGGGTGGGTCCTGTATATGCTCCACCATCAACTCGGCGACGACGCCTTCTGGCGCAGCCTCAAGCACTATCTCGAAGTCAATCGCGGGAAAAACGTCGTCACTCCCGACCTGATCAAGGCCATCGAAGAAACCACACATATCAACGTCGACCGCTTCTTCCAGCAATGGATCTACAGCGCCGGCGCTCCGAAATTCGATCTCGCCTACACTTACGACGCCGAAAAGCACCAGGTCGCGCTCACTGTCAAACAAACGCAGAAAATTGAGAGCAATGTTGGCATTTTCTCCGCTCCCGTAGACGTCGAAATAACCACTGCCAGCGGCCCCAAGCTGTATACCGCTCACGTCTATAAAGCCGCTGAAACCTTTACTTTCCCATCCGACTCCGCCCCGCTCATGGTTCTCTTCGACAAAGGCAATCACATTTTAAGGAGCGTTAAGTTCAACAAAGAAAAGAAAGAGTGGCTCTACCAGCTCCAGCACGCTACCGAAGTGTCGGACCGCGCCGACGCCGCTGCCGCCCTGGGCAAAATGAAGAACGACGAGGAAGTCGTCGCTGCTCTCTCGGCCACCCTGAACTCCGATCCTTTCTGGGGCATGCGCGTTCTCTCGGCCCAAACCCTCGGCAAGATCGGCGACCCGTCCGCGCTCAAGCATCTACTCGGCGCGCTCGACTCCAATAAGGAGCCCGTCGTTCGCAACTACATCGTCGCCAGCATCGGCAATTTCAAAGACGCTGCCGACCTCCCCGCCAAACTCCAATCCATCGCCGCAAACGACAGCTCGTATCGCGCGCGCGCCGCCGCTCTGGAAAGCCTCGGGCGCACAAAATCCGCCGACGCGCTCCCCATACTCACGGCCGCGGTCAACAGCGATTCCCCCGACGACATTCTCCGCAACGCCGCGCTCCGTTCGCTCGGCTACCTCGCTAACGACAAAGCGGTCCCGCTCCTCATCGATTGGTCGAAACCCGGCAAAGCCATCGAGTCGCGCGCCGTAGCCATCGCCAGCCTGGCCCGCCTCGACAAACAAAACAAAGAGATCACGCAACAAATCGCGAGCTATCTGGACGAGCCCTACTTCAACATGCGCTGGTCCGCCATTCACGCACTCGGCGCGCGCGGGGACGCCAGCGCCGTACCCGCACTGGAAGCTCTGCTCAAGCGCGACGACCTCAGCATCGAAATGGTCCCCGAAATTAAAGACCAGATCGAACGCCTGCAATCACCAAAGCAAGCTAGGAAACATCCGTCGCAAGATGAAGATGAGGAAGCGCAAGCCGAAGGAGACGACGATTCACCGACGCAAGGGGGGAGCGGAGCCAACTCCGCAATTACCAACCGCCTGGATCATTTAGAGGAATTGATCGAACAAATGTCGGACCGCTTAAAATCCATGGAATCGCGGCTCCCGGCCGCAGGCAAAACGCAATCGCAATCGCAACAGTAGGCATTCACTATTAAAGTATAGGGGCGCAGCACGCTGCGCCCCAAACGCCTAGACTTAAACCGGTAGCCGCTTTCTTCGTTCTTCACTCCGCCAATAACACCCGCAAATCCCGCAAATTGTTTCCCGTCGGCCCCGTCACCACCGCATCATCCAGCCTGGAAAAAAACGTGAACGCATCACTTCCCCGAAAAAATTCCGCCGCCTCCATCCCCAACTCTCCCGCTCGCGTCACAGTCTCACCATCCGCCACCGCCCCGGCCGCAAAACTATTTCCGTCAATTCCATCCGTCCCCGCGCTCAACACCGCCACGCGCTTCCCGGCAATCTTCTCCGCGCACGCCAACACGAACGCCGAATTCCTCCCGCCAATTCCCGGCCCCGTCACCGGCGAACTCACTTCCCCATCCGCAATCAGCGCCACGCGGCGCCCGCGATGCATCGCCGCAAATTCATCCAGTTGCTTCAACAAAAACTCCGCCGCGTCCACCACCGGCCAATCGTCCGTCGAGTTGTCGCAGCAGGTGATAAATCCCAGCGCCTCCGCCGCGCGATGCGCCGGATGAAACAAATCATCCATCCCCAGCAGCAGCGAAAAATGCGCGTTAAAAAACGCCGGCTCGCCCGACTTCGGTGTCTCGCTCATTCGCCCCGCGTCGATCCACTCGCAAACTCTCCGCGGCAGCCGCGCGCGCAAATCATATTTCGCGATCACCTGCATCGCATCATCGACCGTCGTCGGATCAGGAATCGTCGGTCCCGAAGCCAGCGCCGCCTCCTGTCGTTTCGGCACATCGCTCACCGCCAGCGTGATCTTCGTCGCGCGACCCGCGGCCGCAGCCAGTCGCCCGCCCTTTACCGCCGACAAATGGCGCCGCAGTTTCCCCAAATCCGCAATCGGCGCACCGCAAGTCACGAGCGCCCTGTAGAGTCCCTGCACATCCTCCAACGACTGCGCCGGATCAATCGGCAACTCCACCAGCGCCGACCCGCCGCCCGACAAAAGAAAAAACACCAGCGTCCGCTCGTCGCACGATTGCAACTCCTCCAGAATCGCGCGCCCCGCCTGCAAACTCGCTTCATTTGGAATTGGATGCCCGCCGACGAAGTATCTCAGCCCATCAATTGCCGTAGCCGGCGGCGTCGGCGCGCAAACAATCCCGCCAACTTTCATTCCACCAAACCCCGCCACAACCGGCGCCAACCCATCCACCATCGCATGCGCCGCTTTCCCGATCGCCACCACGCAGACGCGCGAATATCCACCCAGCTCCATCACCAACTCATCTCCACAATGCAAAATCGTCCCGTCGCGCCACAGCTTCCGCTGCATCGCCGCAGGAATATCGATGGCCGCTAATGTCTCGTGAAAAATCTGCCGGGCAAGCTGCTTCAGTTCCGCCATGATTTTAATGGTTTTGTAGGGGCACGCTTCAGCGTGCCCTCTGTCTTTTCCGCGTGCGCAAACTCAACCGCCCTGCTCGAATCCCTTAGATTCCCTTCCACGCTTCCGGATTCAACATATTCGCGGGCTTCTTCCCCTTAAAAAACGTCACCACATTCTCCGCCGCAATCACCGCCATCTTCGTCCGCGTCTCCAGCGACGCCGAAGCAATATGCGGCGCCAGCACCACATTCGGCCGCTTCAATCCCGCGTGGATGAACGGCTCTTGCTCATACACATCCAGCGCTGCTCCCGCTAGCTTCTTGCTCTCGAGCGCGTATACCAGCGCCGCTTCATCCACCACCGGCCCGCGCGAAGTGTTGATCAAAAACGCCGTCGGCTTCATCTTCGACAATTTCGCCACATCAAAAAGCCCGCGCGTGTCACCCGTCAGCGGCACATGCAAACTCACAAAATCCGAATCTGCCAGCAGCGAATTTAAATCGCGATACTCCGCCTTCGCCTCATTCTCTATGTCCAATGGCGCTCGAATCGCATCCGTGTACAGCACCTTCATTTGAAATCCCAGCGCGCGGCGCGCCATCGCCCTTCCGATCCGCCCAAATCCCACCACGCCGAGCGTCTTCCCCCAGACATCCGCGCCCACCAGCTGATCCAGATCCCAGCCCTTCCACGTTCCCGACCGCGCCAGCGCCTCCCCTTCGCCAATCCGCCGCGCCACCGCCATCATCAGCGTCCACGCAAAATCCGCCGTCGTCTCATCCAGCACTCCCGGCGTATTCGTCGCAACCACGGCGCGCTTCGTGCACGCCGGCAAATCGATGTTGTCGAATCCCACCGCCACATTCGCCGCAATCCGCAACTTCGGCGCCGCCCGCAGGAACTCATCGTTCACTTTCTCGGTCAGCAGGCACACCAACCCATCCTTGTCCTTCACCCGCCGCAACAACTCTTCCTTCGAAATCCGTTCCGCCTGCGTCCAATACTCCACGTCGCAGCTCGCATTCAAAATCTGCTGCGCCGCCGGAAATAACGGCCTCGTCGCAAACACCTTCGCTTTCGGCATTCAATTCTCCTCGGACCTATACTTCCGCCCACTCGCTCCCGACACTTTCGCGCTACGTTAACACACCCGCCATCTGGACGTGGCCAGAGCCGTAAACCGAAAAAGCGGAATTCGTTCGAAGCTAGCTCTCGACGTTATCAGTAGCTTCGGGTAAACGAAAAAAACGCTCCAGGGCAAGCTATCGAATATACAATTCACGCATATCAGCCATGCCGAAAGGAAACGACTTACTGGCGTCAGAGGAGGCACCTTGAAGACTGTTCTTGCTATCTGCATTCTTGCTGCGGTCAGCGGCGTTGCGTTTGCGGCGTCGGCAAAACCCGACTTTAGCGGGACCTGGCAATTGGATACGCAGGCAAGCCGCTTCGACAAAGCGCTCCCTGCACCAAAGAGTATGACTTTGACCATCGAGCATCACGAACCGAAACTCCACATCGAAATGAAGTCGGAAACGAAACATGCTCCTCAAGACCTGGTGTTCGATTTGACCATCGACGGGCCCGAGGCCACAGATACTGTCTCGGGAAGCACCTATACTGCGAATGCTGAGTGGGGCGACATCGACGGTACTCGATTGGTCTTGACGATCAAACAGCAGTCTCCGAACGGCGACCTGGTAACCACCCGGGTCATGAAGCTTGGCTCACAGGGAAAAATTCTGACAACTGTGTTGACCGTAGACAGTCATGGTGATGCTGAGCAAACCGCCTACGAATTTTTCGAGCGCAAGCCGTAAAGCGGCCGTTGGGTGCCGCACCATTTTCGGTTTCGTTCAGCCCCTAGACATCCTTATAGACTGTCCCTAGACATCGTCGCTTCCATCGCCGCGCTCCACGGCTGCGGAAGCGATCGTATCCAGTGGTCCAGTTCCAGGCGCGTGGCGGAAATCGATCTTCGGCGTGAATCAGACGTAATACAGACGTAATACATAGGTTGCATGGGGGAGCCTCCTTGGTGTTCTCACGCAGCAGGTGATCTTGCGCTTGTGAACATCCAGTCTGAATCAGCGTCCGCTGAGTTCAGCTCTTCTACACCAAGCGCTCCTCCTTCGACCTATACATTCAAACTTATCGGGAGTTGCGACTCGGAAGCTGGCCAGACACGGCCTCGACGATGGAGAGGTAATTTGCTGTTCGCATTCGAACGCGAAACAAATGTTTGTTGAATCATCGATTTGAATCAGCCAACAAGGACAGTTGCTCCGAATCTGACCCCACGAGCAGTAGTACGAATCAGTTTGCAGGCTTACTCTTCCGAAAGCAGTCCTGTCGCAACACCGAAATTTTCCAAGACCGCTTGACGTCGCGCGGCCGTGTGTCTGCGGCCGGCGATAGAGAAGGCCACGGGGGAAGCGTGAAGCGTTCGGCACTGTTGGCACTGACGGCATTGGCGGTAGTGATTGCAGGATGCGCTGAAGCCTACCTGCCGGGCTCGGGACCTAACGGCCCTGGTTCAACTGCATTGACCGTTACACCTTCCGGCGCAGCCATAGCGGGCGCTACGCAGCAACAATTCACTGCAAAAACCGGTGACGGATCCCGTCCCAGCGTCAATTGGTCGGTCAACGACGTGGTTGGTGGTAACGCCATGCTCGGAACGATCGATTCCAAGGGCATGTATTCCGCGCCGGAATTTCCTCCAACGCCCAACACCATCAAGGTCAGCGCCGTGGAGTCGTCCGACCCGCGCATGCTTGGCAATGGCCCCGCCACGTTGAACAATCCCACGCCGGTGTTGACCAGTTTGCTGCCGCTCGAAGTGATGCAAGGCCCCTTCACCGTAACTGTGAATGGACGGCACTTCGCACAAGGCGCGACGGTTTATATGGGGACGCTGGCGCTCTCGACCACCTACGTTTCCTCAACCCAACTAACCGCCGCGGGCATCGCGACGCAGGCGCTCGCCGGAACACAAGTCATAACCGTGCAAAATCCCGCTCCTGGGCCGAGTACCTCGACGGGTCTGAACTTCATCATTTTCGGCGGAGCGAAGGTCACGATCGCGCCGCCGTCTGCCTCAGTGCGTGTCGGCAGCCAGCAAACGTTCGTTGCGACCGTGACCGGAGCTCTCAACACGAGCGTCACCTGGTCTGTAAATGGCTCAGCCGGTGGCAATCCGCCGGTGGGCACAATCACGGCCGCAGGTGTTTATACGGCGCCCCTCACGCTGCCAAGCCCCGACACGGTCACCGTGACGGCAACCTCCGTCGAAGATCCTACGAAGTCAGCCAACGTTACCGTCACGGTTGAGAATCCGACACCGGTGATCAGCGGCGTGACCCCGGCCATCCTGACCGTCAACATGCAATTTGAGATTACGATTAACGGTACAGGCTTCCTGCCCACATCCACGGTCGATCTCGCCGGAGCACCACTGGCCACCACGTACATCGCGCCGACACAATTACTGGCCACCGGCACGCCGACGCTGGGACAAGTAGGCAACGCCGTTCCGATTACGGTCGTAAATCCCAACCCCGGTGGCGCAACTTCGGCGCCGTTCAACGTGCAAGTCGTCGGTCCGAATTCGAACATCGCCGTGACGATCGCGCCGAAAACCGCCACGCTCGGTGCCGGTAACGTGCAACAGTTCGTGGCGACGGTGACGGGCACGGCAGATCTCACCGTGAACTGGTCGGTGAACGGCGTGAATTCCGGAAACAACACCGTGGGCACCGTCGACTACCAGGGGGACTACACGGCCCCGAACAATATCGTGGGCCTTGGCAGCGTCACGGTCACCGCAACGAGCCAGGCGAACACCGCGAAATCCGCCAGCGCAACGGTAACGCTGACGAATCCGGTGCCGACGCTCTCCTCGATCACACCGGGAACTCTAGCGCCGGGCGCGTTTCAGATAACTCTCTACGGAACAGGTTTTGTGGCGACCTCGAACGCTACGTTCGGCGGCCAGGCGATGCAGGTGACCTACGTGACCTCCACCATGATCACAGCCATCGGAAACGCCTCCAGTTCCCAGGTGGGATCGATCCCCGTTCAGGTTACAAACCCGGCTCCCGGCGGCGGACATTCGAACACTCTCAATGTCAATGTGACCACCAGTGGTTCGCCGGTAAGTTCCGCGGCGGCCGTACGCTTCCTCGAACAGAGTTCCTTCGGGCCGGACCTGGAAACTGTCAACCAGCTTTCGGAGTTGGGTTTTGGCACATATCTCCAGAATCAGTTCGCTGCGACGGTCACGCCCTATCCGAACCCGCGGCCGAATGACGGTGTCAACAACGTGCAGCAGTCGTATTTCCTGAATGCCATTGCCGGTGGCGACCAACTGAGAATGCGGACAGCTTTTGCACTCAACAACCTTTGGGTCGTGAGCGGCAACACGATCTCGGATCCGCTTGGCTACACCAATTACGTGCGAACCCTCGAGAAAGACGCGTTGGGCAATTATCTGAACGTGATGACCGACGTGACCCTGACGGCCGCGATGGGCAACTACCTGAATATGGTCAACAACGACGCGCCGCCACCGGGCGAACACGCCAACGAAAACTACGCTCGCGAATTTATGCAGTTGTTCACCCTCGGTTTGAATAAGTTGAATCCCGATGGAACTCCGGTGCTCGACTCGACGGGCAATCCGATTCCGACCTACACACAGAACGACGTGATGGCCATGGGCCGGGTGCTGACCGGATGGACCTTTCCGGTACAGCCGGGCATGCCTTCGCAGAATCACAATCCCGAATACTACGGCGGCCCGATGGTCCCGGTGGAAGGTCTCCACGACAGCGGAGCGAAAACACTGCTTGGCCAGACCATTCCCGCCGGTCAGACCGCGGAATCGGATTTGGCTGCGGCGTTCAATATCGTCTTCAATCATCCGAATATCGGGCCTTTCGTCGCCACGCAGATGATCGAGCATCTGGTAACCAGCAACCCGAGCCCGGCTTACGTACAGCGCGTAGCGGCGGCATTCGAGTCCGGCAGTTTCGATGGCTTTGGCACCGGAAAGCGGGGGGACATGCAGGCGACCATCGCTGCCATCTTGCTCGATCCCGAAGCACGCCGCGGAGACAATCCCGCAACGGTTGTGGAGACGGACGGCAAGTTGCGCGAACCGGTCGTCATGATCACCAGCATCGCGCGGGCGTTCCATGCCAGAACCGAGGCCGCCAATTTTGCCGGGATCGGCGACAGCATGGAGGAGAACGTTTTTTATGCCGGAAGCGTTTTCAATTTCTTCCCGCCCGTCAATCCCATTGCGGGAACTTTATTGAACGGACCCGAGTTTTCGATTTTCGACACGAACTCCAGCCTCGCGCGCGTGAATTCAATTAACACTGTGGCGTATGGCTCTCTGGGCTCGGACACCACGCTCGATTTCAGCGGGCTGATCAACGCCGGCACATCAGACCAGATGGTGTCCTGGCTTGACGTGTTGTTCCTGCACAGCAGCACGCCTGACCAGATGAAGCAATACATCCTGACGGCGCTTTCGGCGGTCGATCCCAGCGACAAGACCGGCCAAGCAAAAGCTGCGGCATATCTTTACCTTTCGTCTTCTATGTATCAGGTACAGCACTAACCATTGGAGCCGGATAATGACGAAACACACACGACGAGACCTGCTGCGGCTGGCTTGCTGTTCTGCCGCGGGCGTCAGTCTCGTGGGCGGTCTTAGCAAACTCGGATTAGTGAGCGCGCTCGCTCAAGGAGCCTCCGACTACAAGGCCCTGGTCTGCATCTTCATGTTTGGTGGAAATGACAGCAACAACATGGTGGTGCCCACGGACAACCGGTACTCGCAGTATTTGCAGTCGCGCAGTGTGCTGGCGCTCCCGCAAAGCCAGCTGCTGCCCTTGCAGATCAACGGGCAGTCCACCTATGGCCTGCATCCGAACATGCCGGAAATGCAGGGTTATTTTAACAATGACAAGACACTGGCGATCGTCGCAAACGTAGGCACGCTGGTGCAGCCGACGACCCAAGCCACGTACAGGGCGTTCAGCAACCTTCCTCAAAATCTTTACTCCCATTCCGATCAGCAAGACCAATGGCAGACCGCGCAGCTCTCTGGAATGACGGCTGCCGGGTGGGCCGGCAAAGTCGCCGACAACGTGCAGAGCTTCAACACCAACGCGCAGTTTCCCCCGATCCTTTCGATCTCCGGCAGTCCCATCTTCTGCACCGGTGTCACCTCGCGGCCTTTCTCAATGAATCCCGGCCAGGTGCCGGGCTTGCTCGGATTCGATAGCTCGGCCGCTTCGCAGGCCCGTTACACGGCCAACCAGCAGTTGCTGACCTTTGACAGCGGCTTGTCCATGGTCCAGGCCGCCAACGCCGTAACCAGCCGGGCAGTACAGTTTGCGCAGGTGCTTTCCGGTGCATTGCAAAGCATCCCGCCTCTGCAGACCAAGTTCCCGAAGAACTATCTCGGGCAACAGTTGCAGCAGGTGGCGCAGGTTATTGCCGCCCGAAGTGCGTTGGGCGTGCAGCGCCAGATCTTCTTCGTTTCCTACGGCGGGTTTGACACGCACGCAGATCAGCTGCCGCAGCAAGTGCAGTTGCTCACCACGGTAAACCAAGGCATGGCCGCGTTTTATCAGGCGACGCAAGAACTTGGCGTGAACAATGACGTCACGACGTTCACGCTGTCCGAATTCGCCCGAACGCTCGAACCCGGCTCCAATGGAGGCTCCGACCACGCGTGGGGCGGTCACCAGTTGATTCTCGGAGGAGCGGTAAAGGGGAATGCTATTTACGGAACGTTTCCGACGCTGGCACTGGGCGGGCCCGATGACGCCGACCAAAACGGTCGCTGGATTCCGACGACGGCCCTCGATCAGTACGCGGCCACTCTCGCGACCTGGTTTGGGGTAAGCGCCGCGAACTTGCCCACAATCTTTCCGAACTTGGCGAATTTCACCACCAGCAACTTGGGTTTTATGGGCTAGTCGAAACTTTGGGGGAGAGCGGCATTGTTCTGAGTCATGACCATGAGGATTATTCTACCGTTACTACTGATTGCACTCTTCACGCCGTTAGCTTACGGCCAAGAGCCGATTTCCGGGGGAATCGCTCCCGCACAGGAAGCTGGTATTGGTTTTTCTTACACGCAGGCGAACGCGCCCTCGGAAGGGCAGATGCGGCTTAATGGCCTGCAGGCGGTTTTTAGCAGCGATGTCAACCGGCATTTTGCGATGAAGGCGGACTTCGGCTATTCGCGCTCCTTCGATGCGTTTCACACGGGACGCAGCGCCGATCTGATGACATACATGGCCGGACCTGTGTTCTACGCCGTGCGGCGGCGGCAACTGTCGGTGTACGGCGAACTGCTCCTCGGTGCCGCGCGTCAGACCGGCGTGAACTTCGAGAACAATGGTCAGTTGGTTTTGGGTTACGCGAATGAGTTTGCTTGGGCTGGCGGCGGTGGAGTGCAGTACGAGATCCTTCCTTCCTTTTCCGTGCGGGTCGGAGCTGACTACTTGCGAACTTCTTTCTTCAATTCCAATGTGGCGGTGCAGGCGCAGCCTAACTTGCGTTCATCGGTTGTCTTGATCTATACGTTCGGAGTGCACGGAGCGCGCCATTAATTAGAGACCAATTTCATGCACTAGGACACGGTGCATCGTGGCAATCCGCACACTCTGCACGACCTTATTAATGTCGCGCCTTGGACAATCACGGCAAATGCTGTTCATGTCCCAGTCTAAAGGTCGGCAGGCGTTACCGGACAAGTGGAATCGCCCCAGCCCATTTCAGTGGAAGAACGCGCTTCCATGGCATTCTAGGCCGCCAAAGTTCAGAATCCTCCGCTTCAAAAATCTTCCGCCATTCCGGCTTTCCCGCTGCCTTCAAAACCACGTTTGACGTATCCACCAGGGTTAGCCCCGACAACTCGCTTGAACGCCTTACTGAACGCAGCGTCGGACTCGTAACCGACTGACCGAGCAACTTCTATGAGCTTTTTGTCACGCCGTTCTAGTAGCCGTATCGCCTTCTGCATCCGCCACTCGGTTACATATTCCAGCGGTGTTTGTCCGAGTAGCTCTTTAAAACGCGGTGCGAATGCGGAGCGAGACATACCCGCAGCTTCGGCGAGGGATTCGACCGTCCAGGGTGTATTCACTTTGTCGTGAATGGCGCTCAGCGCAGCGCCTATTTGAGGATCGAAAATCGCACGAAGCCATCCTTTGTTGCGTTTCGGTCCCGACGCGATATGCGCCCGGAGTACCTGGATAAACAGAACCTCGGCCAGCCGACTCGCGACGACTTCAGATCCCGGCGCCTGTTCTTCCATCTCAGACGCGAGCGCCTGCACTGTGGTGTGAAGAGCAAGCGTGCGTGCCTGATCGGCCTTCATCAAAATGAAGGTCGGCAATAACTGAGTGATCGGCTTCAGGCTGGCGCGATCGAAACTCAAGGATCCACAGACGATTGTCGTCGGTGCGCCACCGCCTCCACAAAGAGCGACATTGCCGTTGGCCTTGGCCCCGATCTCGCGGAAGCTCCACCTCGGACGTGTTCGCGGGCTGTCGCGCAAAACAATCGAAGTCCCCTTAGCCAGCAAAAAGCAATCACCACCGGTGAGGGGAATCGGCTCCGCAATCCCTTCCACACTCAGCCAGCAGTTGCCGCGCGAAAGCATGGCGAAGTGCGCCAAATCTGTGGGTGACATCTTTTTGTCGGAAGGCGTGACTTTTTCTTCGGTCTGGTTTTCCTGTTTTACGCCCCACGGGGCTGTGGCTTCGAGCCTGTGCAGACCGAAAGCGGTCACGTGCATCGTTCTGAAGATGTCTGTTACTGGGTCCAATTCACCCTCCTTCTTTGGACGAATAGACAAAAAATTAGGACTCTAGAGCAGTTCTCGTCCACTTCCAAAGAATCTACCTAGTGTACCGAAATAGCATCGAAGGGAGAAATTATGGGAAAGCTTGAAGGGAAAGTTGCAGTAATCACAGGCGGAAGTAGCGGGATTGGCTTGGCCACAGCCAAACGCTTCGTGGAAGAAGGCGCCCACGTCGTAATCACGGGCCGACGAGAAAAAGAGCTGAAAGAGGCCGCAGCCTCTAATTGGAAAACACGTCACGACAGTCACGGGCGACGTAACGCGCCTAGAGGACTTGGACCGGCTCTATGCCGTGGTGAAAGAGAAACACGGTCACATCGACGTACTCTTCGCAAACGCGGGCTGGGGTGAAGTCGCACCCATTGGAGCGGCTACCGAAGCTCATTTCGACAAAACCTTCGATTTAAATGCGAAAGGAACATTCTTCACGGTGCAGAAGGCCATTCCCCTCTTCAAAGATGGGGGTTCGATCATCCTGAACACCTCGGTCGCGAACGTAATGGGATTGCCAACGTTTGCTGTCTATGCCGCGGCTAAGGCGGCTGTCCGCAGTTTCGTTCGTAGTTGGGCTGCGGAACTAAAAGACCGCAAAATCCGCGTGAATGCGGTAAGCCCCGGACCAATCGAAACTGCGGCACTTGAGAAAGCGGGCATCCCCCCTGAAATGATGGAACAAGCGATAGCAGGGTTCACCACGCAGGTTCCACTCGGCCGCAGAGGCAAGCCCGAGGAAATTGCGGCCCCGGTCGTGTTTCTCGCCTCCGAAGAAAGCTCCTACATCACCGGCGTAGAACTCGCCGTCGATGGCGGCATGGCGCAGGTTTAACCTCGGCGCAGTCCCGTGGCTGGCCCTCCAGCCCCGTTAGTCGCAGGAACCACGCTTCTCAAACTTTAGTTCTACCAGAGGATCGGAGAAACATTATGAGCTATGCGATTGTAGGATTCGGAAAGATCGGTCAGGCCCTCGCCCACGCCTTCGCCCGTAAAAACATCGACGTGACCGTCGCGAGTCGCCGGCCGCCCGAGGAGTTGGCGCCGCAGGCTCGGGCGATTGGACCAACAGTCGTCGCCAAGTCACTGCAAGAGGCACTTGAGGCCGACACAATCATCTTGGCGGTCCCGTTCGGGGAACATCGCGAGGTTGCGAAGGCCCTGCCGAACTGGGAAGGCAAGACGGTCATCGACGCGACGAACGCGTTTGGAGTTCTCCCTGAAGAGCTGGGCGGCCTCCCGTCCTCCGCCTTCGTCGCGAAGTCGTTCACCGGCGCCAAGTTGGTGAAAGGTTTCAATCACCTGGGTGCGGCCATCCTGGCTACCGATCCAATCGTCGAGGGCGGCCACCGGGTCGTCTTTCTATCGAGCGACGACGAGGACGCGATCGCTCCCGTGGCGGACTTGGCCAAACAACTCGGGTTCGCACCCGTCAAGCTGGGAAAGCTCAACGAGGGTGGCGCGCTGGTGCACGCACGCGGCAAAACTTGGGGTCAGCTCATCTTCCAGGATTTGTTCAAGAAGGAGCAGTAATCGATTGTCCACCGTGTGATTTGGCCAGAGAAGGATGGTTCCGAAGCGTCCGATTAGATCGGACACTGATGTAAGCGAAAAGGAGAGATTTCGATGAGCATCGAAAAGAATGTCGAGATTGTGAAAAATTTTCTTGCGGCACTCGGCCGCCGCGACAAGCAAGGTTTGCTGGCGTTGTCTGCCGAAGAAATTGAGTGGATCATTCCGGGCGAGGACTGGCCGCTTGCCGGCACGCACCGCGGGCACGCAGGATTGCAGAATTTACTTCAGAAGGCGAACGAAACGGTGGAAACTTCCTACCCGCATCCCCCCGAGTTCATAGCGCAGGGAGACCGGGTTCTGGTCGTCGGCTTCGCTAAGGGGAGAATCAAAGCCACGAATAGGACATTCGAGGACCACTGGGTTTTCGACATTACCGTTCGGAATGGCAAATTGACGAACGTCCGGGAGTATATCGACACGCAAGCACTGGCGCGGGCCTCCGAGATGGCCGCGAGTCCCAGGCCCTGACCATCACCGAGATCCCATAGATAACCAAAAATCGGCTTGTGTTTACTGAAGACTTTCTAGCAAAGGGTTCCTCAGTATCGGACTCAAGTCCTGGTAAACGCCGTTTCCGGACAAGTGTTTTCTTCGCGCAAACCGACCGCATTTCCATTCCGATAACTTTTCCCCGATGTACGTCCAAGTCATCTCCCCACAGCCCGTCATCTGCGCTACCCTGATGACACCGTGGCCAGCGTCCCACCATCGACGGATTCGAAGGCGCATCGTGCCCTCATTCGCGCATTGCAAAAGCTCCTGGGCCATGACGGCGTCCTCTCCCGTCCCGAAGACCTCATCCTCTATGAATATGACGGCTCCGTCGAAAAAGGACGCCCCGATCTCGTCGCCTTCCCTTCCACCACCGCCGAAGTTTCCGAAATCGTCCGCCTCGCAAACCAACACAACATCCCCGTCCTCGGCCGCGGCGCTGGCACCGGCCTCTCCGGTGGCGCACTCGCCCGCTCCGGCGGACTCATGCTCGTTTTCTCGCGTATGAATCGCATTCTCGAACTCGATTTCGACAATCAACGCGCCGTCGTTCAACCTGGCGTAGTAAATCTCGACATCACGCGCGCCGTCGAACACGCCGGCTTCTACTTCGCGCCTGACCCCTCCAGCCAAAAATCTTCCACTATCGGCGGCAACGTCGCCGAAAACGCCGGCGGTCCGCACACCCTCGCCAGCGGTGTCACCACCAATCACGTCACCGCCCTCGAACTCGTTCTCCCCAGCGGCGAAATTGTCCGCGTCGGCAGCAAACAAGGCGACTCCTGCTCCTACGATCTCACCGGCCTCTTCGTCGGTTCCGAAGGCACGCTCGGTCTCGTCACCGAAGTCACGGTAAAACTCTCGCGCAAGCCCGAAGCCATCAAAACGCTCCTCGCCGTTTTCGAAACCGTGGACGACGCCAGCGAAACCGTCGCCGACATCACCGCGCGCGGCATCACTCCCGCCGCCTGCGAAATGCTCGACGGTTGGACTCTTCGCGTCATCGAAGACTACATCCACGCCGGTTTTCCGATGGATTCCGGAGCCGTCCTTCTACTCGAAGTCGAAGGAATGCTCGAAGCGGTGACGGCGCAATCTGCCGTCATCGACGAAATCTGCCGCGCGCACAAAGCACGCGAAGTCCGGGTGGCTCGCGACGATAAAGAGCGCGATCTCCTGTGGAAGGGCCGCAAGAATTCCTTCGGCGCTCTTGGCCGCATCGCTTCCGGCATCTATGTCCTCGATGGCGTCATCCCGCGCTCCAAACTTCCGCAAACTCTGCGCCGCATCCAGGAAATTGGCACGCAATTCGGCTTCAACATCGGCAACGTCTTCCACGCCGGCGACGGCAATCTGCATCCCATCGTCCTCTACGACATTCGGGACAACGAGCAATTCCAGCGCGCCATGAAAGCCTCCGCCGAAATCATCCGTTATTGCGTCGAAGTCGGCGGCAGCCTCACCGGCGAGCACGGCATCGGCATGGAAAAAAGCGAGCTCATGCCGCTGCTTTTCTCTGACGCAGATTTCGATTTCATGCGACGCGTGCATGACGCGTTCAATCCAAAATGTTCGCTGAATCCGGGAAAAGTCTTCCCGCTCGGCAAAGGGTGCGGTGAAACACGCCTCAAGCCGCATCACGTGCAGACTCCAAAATCTGAACCGGCTTCGGCTCCTGCGCCGCCGGCTCCCGTCAACGCGACATGAGTGCCGTCACCGACAGCGCCGTCGCTCGTCTGGAGTCCGTCCTCGGCTCGCACGCCATTTTCGTTGCTAAAGCCGCGAACCGCGAACTTTACGCAATCGATGGCGTCTCGCCGACCGCATTCGCCAAGCCCGCATCCGCCGAACAAGCCGCGGAAATCATCCGCTTCGCCGCCAAGGAAAAACTCTCGGTAATTCCCGTCGGAGCTCGCACTAAACTTTTCTGCGCCCCAACTCCTGCTCGTTACGACGTCGCGCTGGATCTCACCGCGCTCGATGACGTCGCCCACTACGACCCCGCCGACCTCACCGTCAGTGTTGGTGCAGGAATGCCGCTCGCAAAGCTCAACACGATATTGCGCGAGCAAAATCAGTTTCTCCCTCTCCTCGTTCCCTACTACTCACACGCCACCATCGGTGGCACAATCGCGGCCGGGCTCGACTCTCCGCTACGCAACGCGTACGGTACCCCGCGTGACTTTCTCCTCGGCGCCGAATTTATCGACGGCAACGGCGCTCAAATCAAAACCGGCGGCCGCGTCGTCAAAAACGTCACCGGCTACGACCTCCACAAACTTCTCATCGGATCCTGCGGCACGCTCGCCGTCATCACCCGTCTCAACTTCCGCACCTTCCCAACTCCCAGCACCACGCAGGGATTTCTCGCCGCGTTTCCCGATTACAAGTCCGCGCTAAGCGCACGCCATAAAATCATCCACTCTCCTTTAGCGCCACTGACACTGGACGTCTTAAATGCCCAGGCAGCCCGCCTCTTCGACGGGCACGCGAATGGAACCGCGCCAATTCCTGAGCTCGATGGCAATCACTGGTATTTGTTCGCGGAATTTTCCGGCAATGAAGACTTGCTCGCCCGCTACAAACGCGAACTCGCCGAAATCGCCGAGCAATGCCAGGCGGGCGACATGCACATCATCGACGATTCCGCGGCGCTCGCTGCGATGGCCGCGCGTCTCCGCGAATCCATCGCGCACTTCCGGGAACATTTTGCCGCTGCAATTGTGGTGAAACTTGCGTTGCCACCGGCGCAGCACACACAAGCCGCGACCGTACTGCAATCCCTCGCCGACGCCGCAAAGCTCCCGCTCGCCATCATTGCTCGCGCGTCCGGACCGATCCTCGTCGCCACATCTATTGCAGTCCAGAGCATTCTGCTTCCGAACAGGCTCCCGTTTCTCCGGCTGACTCGCCAATCGCTTCCCTTTTCGCCCGTGAAATTCTCACGCTCGCCCGCTCCTTTGGCGGCCGCGCCCAACTGATTTCCGCGCCGACTCAAATCAAAGCTCGGTATCGCGCCATTTTCAGCGAATCGCTCGCTTCCGAGCGAACGTTGGCAAAAAGAATCAAATCCGCATTCGACCCAAACAATCTTTTCCCTACGCTCGACGCGCCAGCCGCGCCGCCCACTCCGGCGAAATCCGAAACCTCCCCACTTCCGCCCCCTTCACCGGAACCCGCATCCAAAAAAGGTTCCCCGCCATCTCCTCCGACTCCGCCCCCATCGACGCAGTCGTAACAAACAGCGTTTTTCCATCATCTCCACCAAACGCGCAATTCGTGACGTTCGGTCACGGGCATCGCAATCCTTCTCGACAACTTCCCCGCTCGGTGAAATCCGCAAAATCCATTTGCCTCCCCATCGGCAATTCCAAACAAATCCTTCCTCATCCATCGCCGATCCATCCGGAAAACCCGCGCCGGCCTTTTCTGCAAATACGCGACGATTCGTCGCGTCCGAACTCGCTCCGTCCGCAACATAGTCGTAGGCCCAAATCACGTTCCGCACTGTGCACGCACAATAAAACGTCGATCGATCCGGACTCCACACGATCGTGTTCGTAATTCCAAAGTCTCGGTCCCTCACCGACACGTCGCCGTCTGGCGTCACGCGATAGAGCGAACCGGTAAATCCTTCGGCCTTCACTTCGCTGCCGTCCGCCGCAACATTATTCGGCATACTCCCAACCCAGAAATTTCCTTCCGCATCCGCCGCCCCATCGTTCAGCCGATGATTCGGCCAGTCGCGCTCGACCCCCACGAACTCAGCCCGCCGATCTCCGTCCGCCGACCAAAACAATAAGCGTCCGCCAACGGCAGCGATCAACCATCCATCGACTGAAGTCAGCGCCAGCGCCGTAACCGGCGCGTCAAATTTCCACGAATCCATTACCCCCGTCGCAGGAAAAAGTCTGCGAATCGCGAATCCATTGATGTCCGTCCAGTAGACGCATTTGTTCGCCGCATCCCACACCGGACTCTCCCCGCAAAGATCGCGCGACCACACAATACTTTCGGCTACCTTCATCCCTCACCCCGCGCTCAGCCGAGCCCAATCGAAGCATCCATGCTGCTGTGCTACATTGCTACCGGAGGCCCATCCTACACATCTATTTCCCATGCCCAAAACACTCCTCCCCATCAAAGACGTCGCGAACAAACTCGAAATCCCCGAACAGTACGTCGAACAGGTCAGCTCCTACGGCGCGAAGGTCCGCCTCGAATTATTGAACGATCCCGCGTTCGCAAAACCGCGCGGAAAAATGATTCTCGTCACCGCCACGACCCCCACCGTTTCCGGCGAAGGCAAAACCGTAACATCGATCGGGTTAACCCAAGGTCTCGCGCACATTGGAAAACGCGCCGTGATCACATCGCGCGAACCGTCTCTCGGTCCCGTCTTCGGCATGAAAGGCGGCGCGGCCGGGGGCGGCGCTTCGCAAATCGAGCCTGCCGCAAAAATAAATCTTCATTTCCACGGCGACTTTCATGCCATCTCGAGCGCAAACAATCTTCTCGCCGCGTTGATCGACGCCCATCTTTTCCATGGCAACGGGCTCAATCTCGATCCCAACCAAATCACCTGGCCGCGCGCGATGGACATGAACGATCGCGCGCTGCGTCGTATTCAAATCGATGTCGGCGGAAAACGCGATGGCGCTAACCGCAAGACGAATTTCGTCATCACCGCCGCCAGCGAAATCATGGCAATCCTCGCGCTCGCCGAAAATCGCAAAGATTTGCGCCACCGCCTCGAATCCATCGTCATCGGCATGACACGGGGCGGAAAGCCCGTCCGCGCTGCCGAGTTGCACGCTGTCGGCGGAATGATGGCGCTGCTCTCCGATGCCATCCTGCCAAATCTCGCGCAAACGACAGACGGAACCCCTGCGTTCGTGCACACAGGTCCGTTTGCAAATATCGCGCACGGCACCAGCAGCGTCGTCTCTCAGAAAATGGCGCTGCGCCTCGCCGACTATGTCGTGAACGAAGCAGGATTCGCCGCCGATCTCGGCGCCGAAAAATTCCTCGACATCGTGATGCAACAATCCGGAACGAAACCTGCCGTGGCCGTCGTCGTCACGACGGTGCAGAGCATCCGCACGCAAGGTGGCGGCGACCTCGGCAAGGGATTGCCGAATCTGGGGAAGCACATCGACAACATGAAATCGTACGGCTTGCCGACGATTGTCGCAGTGAATCGATTCCCGCAAGACAGCGAAGCGGATCTGAAATATCTCGCCGACTATGCGGCGGAGCACGGAACGCGAACCGCGCTGTCGGAAGCATTCACGAAAGGCGGACCGGGAGCGAAGGATCTTGCAGAATTAGTCGTCGAAGTGATGGCGCAAAATCCGGCGCCGGTGGTGACTCCGGCGTACGATTTATCGGATTCGCTCGTCGAGAAAATCCGAAAAGTTGCGACGAAAATTTATGGTGCTGCAAACGTAAGTTTTACGGATCAGGCCGAATCGAAGCTCGCTCAATTTACGCAGTGGGGTTATGCGAAGCTGCCGGTGTGCATCGCGAAAACACAGTACAGTTTCACCGACAACCCGAAAATTCCCGGCGCTCCGACCGGTTGGACGCTGCACATTTCCGACGCCGCGCTTTCGGCCGGAGCGAAATTTGTCGTCGTCATTTCCGGCAATATGGTCTTGATGCCGGGACTGCCGAAACAATCGCGCGCGCTCAACATCGATACCGACGACGCCGGCGAAATCACCGGCGTCTAATGTTTAATTTCAGCCTTCAAATCTCAATTCGCGTTTCGCCTCAGCCTGCTTGGCGATTTAGCTATTTGCCGAAAAAAGCCCGCGTTCTGGAAAGCGATCGCGGTTACAGGCTCAGTTGACTTTCGTCGACTTGGTTTCTTTGATCCATTTGTTGAGGATGCCGGCGAAATACGGCGGCAGCTCATCGAAGGCGAGCCCCATCCCCTGCTTCGGCTCGATGCGGGCGACGGTGCCGTGGGCTTCGAGCATTTCATCCTCGGTGTAAATTTCGATCACAACCGAAGTGCCTTCGGGAAACGGATTGCCGATCTCGACGAAGCAGCCGTTGAGACTAAGATCGCTGATCTTGGATGACGTGCGCGCGTTTTCCTTTTCGTCGATGATTTCCGCTCGCGCGACGAACGGATGTCGGGTCGCTTTTCTTCTCTCAGTTCGCATCGCCACTTGTGCTCCTTAAAAACGTTGCTTTAGAAATCGTTCCTTAGAAATCCGCTCCGTCGTAAAGCTTTCACGATGCTACTCCGTGGAGCACGGTGCCAACCGCGAAACGAAACGGCGCGATGCGAATCCGTCATCACCGGGTACTATCCGCGAACTATGCCTGTCAGTGAATGTTTTGCGCCGATTTTCATTCTTCTACTCTCATTGAGTTCCAGAGCGGCGGGCAGACCCCCTCTACAAAAATCCGCGCGCGGGACTAGAGCTTTTTGGCGCGCATGGAACGGTCGAGAAGTTCGACCACGTGCATCACTTCTTGTTTGCCCTTGACGCGCTGGACGCCCGCGCGGAGCTGCAATAAGCAGCCGGGGTTTGCGGTGACGATGACTTCGGGTTTGATCGACGCGATGTTTTTCATCTTATCGTCGAGCAATTCGAGCGAAGCCTTGGTTTGCGTGACGTTGTAAACGCCGGCCGAGCCGCAGCAGATGTCGGAGTGCGGCAACTCGACCAGTTCGAGGCCGGGAATTTGTTTCAAGAGATCGCGCGGGGCGTTGCGGACCTTTTGTCCGTGGAGCAGGTGACACGAATCCTGGTAGGTGACGCGGAGATAGAGCGGCTTGAGCGGGCGCAGCGGAGTAACGACTCCGAGATTGGCGAGATATTCGGTGATGTCTCGCACCTTGGATTTGAACGCGAGAGCTTTCTGATATTCCGGCTCGTTTTCGTTGAACAGGTGATCGTATTCCTTGAGCGTAGAGCCGCAACCAGCGGCGTTCGTGATGATGGCGTCGAATTCTTCTCCGGCGAAGGCCAGCAAATTTTTGCGCGCGAGATCGCGGGCCGCGTCGCGCACTCCAGCGTGAGCGGCGAGCGCTCCACAGCACATTTGCGTTTTGGGGACGACGACTTCGACGCCGTTGGCGTTAAGAACGCGGATGGTTGAGTCGTTGAGTCGCGCGAAGGCAACCTGCGCGACGCATCCGGCGAAGAATGCCACGCGACCGCGCTTCTCCCCCACTGCCGGAAATGTGCGGCCGAGTTCCTTGAAGAAAAATGGCGATTCGATTTCGGGGAGTAGCTGCTCGCGATCCGCGAGACCAAAAAGTTCGAGCATGCCGCTGAAACGTATGAATCGCTGCAACCCGGAGCGCTGATAGAAACGGATGAGACGCGCAAGCGTCGCGATGCGATCGGAATGCGGGAGAAGCCGCCGGAACGCGAGATTGCGCGCGATGCGGCTGAGGAGCGGGCGCTTATAGTCGCGCTCGATGAGGGCGCGGGAGTGCTCGACGAGCTTGCCGTACTCGACGGCGGAGGGGCAGGCGGTTTCGCAGGCGCGGCAGTCGAGACATTTGTCGATGTGTTCGACGAAGGATTTTGTGATTTGCGGTCGGGCGGGCTTTGGGGTCTTTGGGGCCGAAGGCTACCGCGACCCCGGCGGTTCCCTTTCCGTTTGTTGGAGAGGACGAAGAATTCACCACAGAGGGCGCAGAGTTCGCAGAGCCGGATGCCGGCACGGGCGGATGTTCGGAGCCGATGGCGGCAAGATCCGTCTGCGCGACGTGAATCATCTGGTGGATGCGCCCGCGAGGCGAGTCAGCCTCTAGATTCCAAAGGCGATAAGTGGGGCAAGCATTGAGACAGATCCCGCAATGGACGCAGCGGGCGAAGTCTTCGTACGCAGGATTTTGGCCGGGGACAGGGGGCGCGGTGGTCATCTTTGATCAGCTTGGGCTACGAGAAACGGTAGCACGACGCGAGAAAAGCGGCGCGGCGACGTTAGATTGAGTTTCGTTTTGGGACAGTTAGGGGTACACCCCCATGTTTTTGCAAAGAGTGAAAAAGTCGTTTGGTTTGAATGGGTTGGAGAAGAGCCTGTTTTGAAGAGTGTGGAAGCGATTGAAAATAAGAGGCTTGCAGCGGGGCGTGAACGCGTACGAATTCGAACGAGTTGAGCTTCACGGAACATGATAACCCAAAAGTTATCCCTTGTCAAGGTGTGTTTACCTTGCAGGTAATTCGAACGACTCGCTCGCACCCACACAGAAAATGCACGTACATACACACATACAGTTCACGTGACGATGCGAATGCGCTTCTCCTTGACAGCTTAGGAGAGATTGAACTATTCTCCTAAATATCTTAGGAGGCCGCGTGGCCGACCAGGCTCAACTTCTTCCAGGCACCCTCGACCTTCTCATCCTCAGGGCGGTCTCGCTCGGCCCACTGCATGGGTACGGCATCCTTCTGCGCATCGGACAGATCTCTGGTAATGCACTGCTGATCGAACAAGGCGCGCTTTATCCGGGTCTGTTTCGGCTGGTGCGTCAGGGATTGCTCAAAGCAAGTTGGGGGACATCCGAAAATAATCGCCGTGCGAAGTTTTACGAACTCACCGCGGCGGGCCGCAAGCGGCTGCGCGAAGAAACCGCCAACTGGAATCGGCTTGCGGCTGCCATCGGCTCCGCCCTCGCTTCGCAACCGGAGGAAGTATGAGACTTGTCGACTCGCTTCGCTTCCGCATCGCCACTCTGTTCCGGCGTTCGCAAATGAGCGCGGAGATGGAGGAGGAGCTTCGCGCGCACATCCAGTATCGCGCCGATGATCTCGAACGCTCCGGCCTTTCACGTAAGGAAGCCGAGCGCCGCGCGCGAATCGAATTCGGCGGTCACGTGCGCTACAAGGAAGAATGCCGGGAAGCAGCGGGTGGAATGTTTTTCGACTCGCTCTTACGAGATGTGCGCTTTGGCGTCCGCGTGCTGCGCAAATCTCCAGCTTTTACGGTAACTGCCATTCTCACCCTGGCCCTGGGCATTGGCGCAAACGCGGCCTTTTTCAGCGTCATCCGGAGTGTGCTGCTTACCCCGCTGGTCAATCGCGAAGAAGATCGTCTGATCTACATTCAGCAGAGTGCGCCCGGCACGCAGGTCGACAATGCCACGTTCTCGATTCCGGAGATCACTGACATAAGTAGAAATTTGAAAACGATTGGAGCGATCGGTACTTTCTCGACGACCGATTTCACCGCGCAGGGATTCGGCGAGACGCGTGAAATCCATGCCGGCGTCGTCGATGGTGGGTATTTTGAGGTGATGGGACTGAAGCCGGTGATGGGCCGACTGCTCGACGCGCGTGACGATGGCCTCAACGCCCCCGGCGCAGTCGTGCTCACGTATAAGTTCTGGGCCACCGGGCTAGGCGCCGATCCGAATGTGATAGGGAGAGTGATCAGACTGGGGAGCATGATGCAGGTTCGCTCCGCAACCATCGTCGGAGTTCTGGAACCCTCTATTCCCTATCCGGCAGAAACCGAGATCATCGCCAACATCGTGACCAGCCCGCATCACCTTTCCGCAACGATGGTGCAGGGCCGCGAGCATCGCATGACCGATTTATTCGGCCGGCTCGCGCCAGGGGCGACTCTGAAGTCCGCGCGCGCGGAGCTGCGTACCGTGTACGGCGGAATGACGGCGGCGCACCCAGAGGTGTACAAGCCTCAGGATCACTTCCAGATCGACGCCCGGCGTTTGCGGGACCAGATCAACGTGGAAGCCAGCACCATATTGTGGGTTTTGTTTGGCGCTTCAGGCTTGCTCTTCGTGATCGCCTGCTCGAACGTTGCAAATCTGATGCTCGCTCGAACCGTTCGCCGCGAGGCGGAGCTGTCTGTCCGGTCCGCGCTGGGGGCAAGCAATGCCGCCATTCGCCGATCGCTCTTAGCAGAAAGCCTGGTCCTTTGTGGCAGCGGAGGCCTGGCAGGCGTGCTGGTGGCCATTCCCATGGTGGGCGTACTTGCACGTTATGCCCTCCGATACACGGTGAGGGCGGGCGATCTGACTGTGGATTTCAGCCTTCTTTGGATGGGTTTAGCGTTGGCGTTGATAGCGGCATTCTTTCTTGCGTTCGTTCCGCGATTACCTTCCGCAGATAGCTCGCGCGGCCTGGGACTTACGAGCGGTTCCAACCGCTTTACTGGAAGCAGCCGCCGGCGGATTCGGGTTTTCACCGTTATCCAGATCGCCGCGTCATTCCTGTTGCTTGCTAGCGCAGGTGTGCTGTTCAGGACGTTGCTCTCGCTCCAAAAGGCGCAGCCAGGAATTGAAACCGAGCACGTCCTGATGGCAAACCTGCCCTTGCTCTCCGATGGGCGCACGCCGCAGCAGGTCGCCCAGTTCTACCAGGAGGCTCAGCGCAACGTAGGTGAGTTGCCGGGTGTGGAAAGCGCTGCCACGTGCATGTTCGCGCCGTGGCGTGACGGCCGTTTTCTCACCTTCGCCCTGCAATTCTCGGTTGAGGGAAGAGAGAGAGAAAGCAGCAAGGAGGACCTGCGGGCGCGCTTCCGTTTTGTTTCCCCGGGGTACTTCGCTACTTTGGGGATTCCGCTTGTTGAGGGGCGTGATTTCACAGAGGCGGATCGGGGGGGAGCCGAATTCGTGGTGGTCGTCAGCAAGAGTGTCGCGGACCGATTGTTCCCCGGTCAAGACGCTCTCAACCGGCACATCATGTGGACCGATCCTCTCATCAAGTATGCCGACATCAGCCCTGAGCCACGGCGCATTGTGGGCGTCCTGGCCGACATCGATGACGCGAACATCATCCCTCAACCGAATTTGACGATTTACACTCCCTTCGCGCAGGGGCCGATCTTTGGTGCGAATCTGCTCGTCCGTACCAAGAGTGATCCCTACACGATGGTCCCGACGATCACAAAAACCATTCGCGCGGCGGCAGCGACTCAGCCCGTGGAGCACACCAGCACCCTGCAAGATGTGCGTATGGAAGTTTTAGCCGACAAACGCGTGAACGCTCTCGTGTTCGGAGGGTTCGCCGCCCTCGCTTTGACGATCTCCATCGTTGGAGTCGCCGGCGTCCTGGCCTTTGGCGTGAGCTGGCGCACGCGGGAGTTTGGAATTCGACTGGCGCTGGGTGCTCAACCGAGCGGAATTCTCGCCGGCGTGCTGATTGACGGTGTGAAGATCACCGCCATTGGGGTGGTAGCAGGCGGCCTCGTGGGCTGGGGTTTATCCCGCTTAGCCGGCAATTACGTCCCAGAACTCAAACTTCCCGAACCACTGCTCCTGTTCGCTGCGGCAGCGGTCATTTTCGTGGCAGCGGCGATCGCTTCGCTATTACCAGCCGCCCGCGCCGCGCGAGTCGATGCCGTTCAAGCGCTTCGCGCAGAGTAACGCGGCGGTCCAACTAGAGATAAATAACCTCGACCACAAGACGAATCGGAAAATTCAAATTCCGCACCCTTAGAAGCGAAGGGTGCGTCACCCCGGGGCATTCTTACTGGGCGGCGGATTGGGGGCTCGGGGTGGTTAGGGCGAGTTCGTGGCGGAGTTGTTCGTGGTCGCGGCGGAGGGTGCGCATTAGGGCGAGGAAGTCGGGGTGGTTATGGATCGAGCGCAGATGCGCGTCGTTTTCGAAGGCACGATGATTGGGCAGGCCTGCTTCGGCGGCCCGGCGGAGTTCACGGATGGCCTTTTCGGTTTTGCCGCAAATTGCATAGACCTCAGCAGCGGTATGCATCATGTGATGGAGATGATGCACGCTGCGCTTTGACGTGACGGCTTGGTCGGCAAGTTCTTCGGCGCGTTTGAAATTTCCTTCGCAGGCGAGAATCAAACCTTCAGACACGGTGAGCTGCGGCTCACCGGGGATCATTTGCTCGGCGCGGCGCAAAAGTTCGCGCGCTTTGCCTAGGTTACCCAAGTAGATGTGCGGAAGAGGCGCTTGAATGTTCGCGTAAATCAATGCCGGCTCGCGCACAAGCGACTGTTGATAGTAGTGTTCCGCGAGTTCGTAGTCGCCCTCATATTGAGCGATGTAGCCCTTAAAGGCATAGGGTAGGGCGAATTGGGGCGCGATTAAGGTGGCTTCGTTGTGGTCTTCGGCGCCGATTTCGTGGAAGCCATAGTGCGTCAAGACCACGCCGCGATAGGCGTGCGCTGTGGCGAAGCTTGGGTTGATCTTCAATGCGGAATTGAAAGCGCGAATGGCCGGACGAATTTGAAATCCGCGGACTGGCGACCACGAGATCCAAGCGCGCGAACAGAGTGCGTTGCAATTGATCGGGTCGATTTCGAGCGCACGATTTACCGCTTCCTCGGCCTGCGCGAACCATTTCGGCCCTGGATCAAAAGCGATTCCAACCTGGCAGCGAATGATCGCGAGAAGGCCCCAAGCCTCAGCGAAATCGGGATCAAGGTCGGCGGCTCGCTCCAGCATTTCGACCGCGTTGTTCAGATCGTATTTGTTGAAGCTCATCGAGCGATCGACGGCTCGCATGTACAGCTCGTAGGCAAGGGGATGCCGCGTAGCCGGAATGTCGGTGGTCGATGACGTTTCGAGCTTTCGTGGCGTGAGCGCGGAGAAAACGGAGTCGGCAAGGCTGTCTTGCAGAGTGAAGAGGTCGCCCATGTCGCCATCAATTTTTGCGGAGTGCGTGGAGCGGCCTTCACACAATTCCCAGACCTGAACGAATACGCGGACGCGCGTGCCCATTTTCTGAATGCTGCCCTCGGCGACCATGTCGACGTTGAGTTCCCGCGCGATCTGCGACCACTCGGTATCACCCTTGGAATACTTCACGACCGAGCTTGTCGGGCGGACAACCAAACTCGGGGAAGAGCCAAGCCGATTTGCGACGGCGTCGGCGAGAGCGACCGAAAGGAACTGATCGTCGGGCGAAGGGACGCGGAACTGGAACGGCACAATCGCGATGGACTTGCGCCCAGTTGGGCGCGCCGCCGCAACGATATTCGCCGATGGAGCGGAGAGATTTTTCAGCGCCTGGACGATTTCGGAGGCGCGCTGCGGGCGACGCGCGGGATCTTTTTCAAGACACCGGAGAATGAGGTCGTCGAGCGCGCGCGGCAGACCGGGCTGAAGCGTGCTCGGTGGCGCGGGAGCTCCGGTGGCGATGTCGTGCATGATCGAGAGCGTGCTTGGTCCAGTGAAGGGAGATTGGCCAGTGATGGCTTCGTAAAGGACGGAGCCGAGCGAGAAAATGTCGGAGCGGCGATCGAGGCGGTGCCCGCGAGTTTGTTCGGGCGACATGTAGGAGACTGTACCGACGATTACTCCGGTCTTGGTAATCTGCGTTTCGCCGGAGTCGCGGAGATAAGTGTCGTCGGAATGGCGGGGTGTCTCATCTGATCCCGTATCGTCGGCGATCGCGGTGACGCCTGGGATCGACTGCTTCTCGTCATGAAGCTTGGCGAGGCCGAAGTCGAGAATTTTTGCGTGGCCGCGGTCGGTGACGAAAATGTTTGCGGGCTTGATGTCGCGATGAACGATGTTTTTGCGATGGGCGGCGTCGAGCGCCTCGGAAATTTCGGTGGCAAGGATGACGAACATCTCGAAGGCAAGCGAACGCTGCGTGATGAGTTGTTTCAGAGTGGCGCCTTCGAGAAATTCCATAGCGATGAAGGCTTGGCCATTTTCCTCGCCTACGTCATAAATGGTGCAGATATTGGGATGGTTCAGCGCAGAAGCGGACTGCGCTTCGCGTTGGAATCGAGCGAGCGCGCTGGGGTCGTTGCTGACATTCTCGGGAAGGAATTTCAGTGCGACGTGGCGGCGGAGGCGATTGTCTTCGGCTTTGTAGACGACACCCATCCCGCCGCTTCCAAGGCGCTCCAAAACGCGATAGTGAGAGAAAGTTTGGCCCAGCAGCTTGTCGTGACCAGCCATAAGAGTTACCAGATGTTAGTTGCCAGCGGAGGCTGAGGTCAATCCGGGCGTGACCTGCCAGGTCGCCTATTGTGCGGAGGATTGATAAAGATCTTTGAACGTGTTCCGGTGTGTGCGGTGCTGACGAGGGCGGTCGTTAGGTCGAATCCGAAGTATCCGGCGAACAACAGACACGCGGTTCTGGTAATGGTGCGTGCGCCGGAATCGGATGTGCCTTTCGCTGTTGACGCGCTCCTGAGGTCGCACGGTTGGCGTGACGTGGCGATGGAACAGTTCAAATTATTGACGAAGCCCTTTCGCAGCGAGGATCGCGTCATGATGAACTGCTATGAGGACGCGATGACAAGAGAGGGCGGGACTATTGTGAATGAGGAACCGATCGAAGAGGGAGCGTTATGAGCGGGGCTTCTACGTATTTGCTGGGTGCTGGTGAGATGCGGGCGGAGTTTTGGCCTGGGGCGGGGATGCTGGGGGCTTCGCTGAAGTATCGAGGAGTTGAGCTGCTGAGGCGCGTGGAGGACCTCGAGGCAGCGCGCGTCAAGGGAAGCACGGCGGGGATTCCACTGCTCTATCCGTGGGCGAATCGGCTGAGTGGCTCGCAATATCGCGCGGCGGGACTCGAGGTATTGCTGGATTCGTCGTCAACGCTTTTGCATTTTGATGATCACGGGCTGCCAATGCACGGCGTTCCGTGGGGGCAACTCCAGTGGGACGTTATTTCGAGCGGCGCCGACACGCTCACTGCGCGGCTCGATTGGGTGAGCGAAAAGCTGCTGTCGATTTTTCCGTTTCCACATCATGTGGAGATGGCGGTGCGGGTGGGGCCTGGGGATTTGGAGATTGCTACTACAGTCTTTGCGGATTCGGGTTCGCCGGTTCCGGTCAGTTTTGGGTTTCATCCGTATTTCGGGCTTCCTGGCATCGCGCGGGGAGAGTGGCAACTGGACGCGCCTGCGATGCGCAAGCTCGCTCTCGATGCGCAGGGGATTCCTACGGGCGCGGAGACTCCGACGATGCCGTTCGCCGGCCTGCTTGGAAATACAGGATATGACGATGGCTTTGCGTTGCCGGGTGAGCAGACTACCTTTTCGATCGAGGGCAACGGATACTCGATCGCCGTCGTGTTCGAGAGCGGTTTCCAGTTCGCGCAGATTTTTGCGCCAAAGGATAAAGAGTTCATTGCGATTGAGCCGATGACTGCGGCGACAAATGCGCTGCGGTCCGCGAAAGGGCTGCGCGTGATTGCGGCGGGTGAGGAGTTTAGCGCGGCCTTCCGGATCGAGGTCTTACATCGCGGATGATCGCGGTGTGGGTTCGGATTCGGTGGCGGGGGTCGGGAGTTTTTTGAGCAGGAGGGCGTTAATCTGGCGGGTTAGCTCAAGCAGTTTATGTGGGTCAAGTTCGGTTGCGGCTTGTTGGCAAAGTTGCTTCCAGTGCTCTTCGGTGTTTTGGAGCGGGGCTTCATCTGGCATAGCACCTCTTCGGCTAGATCCTTCGGGTCGGGTGTGAGGTTCCAGAGATAGGCGCCGAGGGCGAATATCACGGATGAGATCGACAGAAGGATTAAAGCTGCGACAGTCATTACTTCCTGCCTTTCGAGGAATAGGTTCCGACATGGCGGCTTGACGGGCAATACAGGGAAATCGTGAGGAGACGGCGGGAGTGGCTTTAGGAGAACGTCAAATTCCGCAACCTGAAGAGCGAAGTGTGCGGCACCCAGGAACCTAGTCGCCGAGAGAGTCGAGGAAGGTGGCGGAGGGAGCGAAGAAGAGGCTGCCGGATACGGCGCGGCTGAAGTCCAGGATGCGGTCGTAGTTGCCGGGAGGCTTGCCGATGAACATGTTCTCGAGCATCTGTTCGGTGATGCGCGGTGTGTGGCAGTAGCCGATGAAATAGGTGCCGAATTCGCCTTGGCCGGGTTTGCCGAAGGGCATGTTGTCGCGCAGGATTTGGAGTTCTTTGCCGTTCTCGTCGATGGATGTGAGCGCGCTATGCGCGTTTTTTGGTTTGACGGCGTCGCTCATTTCGATGTCGGAGAGTTTTGCGCGGCCGATGACTCGCTCTTGTTCCTCGGTGGTGAGCGAGTTCCATTTCGACATGTCGTGCAGATATTTCTGGATGATGACGTAGCTGCCGGCGGCGTGGTGTGGGTCTTCCGCTGCAGTGATAAGGGCGGCGTTGAGCGCGGCGAGGCCACGAGGGTTTTCGGTGCCGTCGACAAAGCCGAGGAGGTCGCGATCGTCGAAATAACGGAAGCCGTGGGTTTCGTCGACGGTACTGAGGGCGGGGCCGATGCGCGACATGATTTGCGCGACGAGCTCGAAGCAGAGGTCCATACGCTTGGCGCGGAGATGGAAGAGAAGGTCGGCCGGAGTGGAAGGAGCGTGGCGATCACCGGCGCGGAGTTCTTTGAAGGGGTGCAGCTCGGCGGGGCGGGGATTATTGGGGAAGAGTTTGTCCCAGGCGTCGGAGCCGAAGGAAGCGACGCAGGAGAGCCCACCTTCGATGCGGCGGAAGTCGACGGCGCGGTAGATGCCGGGGAGATCGGCGACGAGGTCGCGGACGGTCGAGTAGCTTTGCTGGTCGGGCTTGATGGTCGCGACGAGGAAGATGGCCGAGCTGCTGAGCGGGGCGAGAACGGGTTGAGGGGCTGGGGCAGGTTCGTTGGCGCTGGGTGCGGACATGAATGGCTCCGGTTATTTTTGGTGACGGCGGCGAGGATATCGTAAGGCAGAACCGCGAGCGGACCCAAATGACAGCCAGGTCGCGACCGTTCGAATCAATTTTTAAAAAAAATTTAGAAATCTAACCCGCGCCCCTCCTGCAACTTGACCTCAATCTCCCACGTTCGAACGAATTTTGCGCGTAACCTGTGTGCTATGCTTCTCGCGTAAAAAGCCACGCCTGCTTCATTCTGTATCCGTTCAACCCGCTTGGTGGTGACTCGGCTTCGCGCCCGCTGCATCCGCGCGCACGCTAAACACTTTAGAATCCGCACTTACGAATGTGTATGAAAACAAACAATTTTAAGTAGAGCAGAATCCGCACTTATGCGAAAACCCTGGGGAGACGTGCAGGGGCGCAGCACGCTGCGCCCCATGTCCGCAGGATAACCACGTCTTGAGAGCAAGCGACGACATCTTGTCGCCGCGGTGTTGCGCCGGTACAAAATTCAGCGCCGGGATTTTGGTTTGGGTTTGGATTTAGATTTTGGTTTGGGTTTGGCGGAGCCTTTGACGGTGAGGTTTAGTTGGACGGCTTCGCGGATCAGGGCTTTCAACGCGGGCTCGTTGATTTTTTCGTTTTCGTGGATGTCGATGGCGCGGCGGATGTTGCCTTCGAGGCTGGAGTTGAAAAGTTTGGCGGGATCTTTGAGCGCGGCGCCTTTGGCGAAGGTGAGTTTGACGGCGGCCTTGTAGGTTTCGCCGGTGCAGACGATGCCGGCGTGGGAGAAGACGGGGACGCCGCGCCATTTTACTTCTTCGACGATTTCGGGATCGGCGGCGTGGATGAGCTCGCGGACACGGGCGAAAGTCTTGCCGCGCCAGTCGCCGAGATCTGCGATGCGCTCATCGATCAATTTTGAGGCCGCTTCGGGAGTGGTCGGATTGTTCATTTCTTGCTCCTTTGCGAGGGCGCGATTTTCGGTTCGCGAGATCACCTATCTTTGACGGCGCTGCGCCAAGAAGCGCGCGCGAATTACTGCACTGCGGGCCTGGGTGAAACCCAACGACGGACGACGTGGCCCTTCCACATCCAGAGGCCGGAGATGACGAGAGTTGGCACGAATACATAGCGCGTAATCGGTGCGTAATAGTGGACCAAGTCGAATGGGCTGTAGATGTAACCGATGATTGGAACGCCGATGAGGATGTGAAGCCAGCGAACGAGTGAGCGCTTGGTGGATTCTTTCATGGTGGTCGATCTCCTTCCTTAGTTCCGTCGCGACGACGGGAACGATGTTGGCCCTTACGCTACGAATTTTTTGACGGCTGGGGTTGCGGTTGAGGAAAGCGTTTCGGCGGCTCGAGGCCGAACATCTGGGCGTATTCGTTGGTGAGCCGCTGCCAGCCGCTGAACTTCATGGTGTCGGTGCCGACGAGGCGCCCGATCGGATCTCCGGCAAGCAGGTGATCGAGAACGTCGAGGCAGACGTGCCAGCCTGCGGCGCCCATGGTGATGAAATTCCTATTGATGGCAGTCGAGAGCGTGAGGCGCGTGCCACCCGGGATGGGTTCGAGTTCCCAGCGCATCGGATTGGCGCCCCACATGTACTCCAGAAAATGTGGAGCCTCGGCGCGCATGATTCTCGTTTCGGTGATGTGCGTTTGCGGCGCGTTCACGGTTGTAAGTTTCACGTTGACGCCAGCCGTTGCAAGACTTTTGTCGGCGTCGAAGGGAGCCCATTCGCGCAAGTGCTCGGGGTCGGTGATCGCCAGCCAAACCTTTTCGGGCGAGTGACGCAGTTCCCGAACAACGACGAGCTCCCAGTTCAGGGCTTCGCTCTTGTGGATTTGCACGCCGACCGGCGGTCCTGGCACGTATTGGTCTCGAGCGTTCATTTTGAGCGGGCAGTTCCCTTTCGTGATGATGTTGAGGTTGGACGGCGCGCTCACCACTTGGCGAGCTGCGTAAGCTGGACGATGTTACCGCAGGTGTCTTTCAACATCGCGATGGTCGAGCCGGTGACGTCAGTGGGTGGCATGGTAAATTCGGCGCCCTTCCCCTTCACGCGCTCGTAGTCGCCCTTGATGTCATCCGTGAAAAACATGATGGCGGGCTGGCTCTGGCTGAAGAGCGCTTCCTGATACGTCTTGCCGGCGGGGTTGTTGTTGAGCGCGAGTTGCAGCTCGACTTCATTCGGATCGCCCGACGGCGCTACCGTGAGCCAACGATATGGCCCCTGGCTGAAGTCGGCCTTCTTTGTGAAGCCGAGAACTTCCGTGTAGAAGCGCAGGGCTTTGTCCTGATTGTCGACGAAGATGCTGGTGACTTTGATCTTCATTTTGTTTCTCCTCTTTCGTTTTTTCGATTCGGATTCTGTTTTTTCGGGGTCTTCCCTTTCGCGGGTTGGGACTGGTCCATGCGATCGAGATGGCGTTCGAGAGCATCGATGTGCACCGACCAGAAGCGACGGAACTGGGCGAGCCAGGCGTCGAGCTCCTGGAATGGTCCGGACTTCAGCCGATAGAGGCGCCGCTGTGCGTCGACGGTAGATTCGACGAAGCCGGCGTCGCGAAGGACACGGAGGTGTTTGGAGACGGCCGGCTGAGACATACCGAGCTGACGCTCAATCTCGCCAACAGACTGCTCGTTGAGAGTCAGGAGGCTGAGGATCGCGCGACGGTTGGGCTCGGCGATGATCTCGAATGCGTTTTCCATGGTTCATATATGCCATATGACGTATATACGTGTCAAGGCATATTTGAGATTATTTTTGGGCGAGGCTGTGGATAATGGACGGCGGGGTTTGTAGTTGGACTGAACGCTGAGATCCTTCGCTTCGCTCAGGATGGCAGGTCTGGGTGGGCGAGACGTTCGTAGGGTGTCGTTTTGTTCAGCGAAATTTCGGGAGAAATGGAGACGGGTTCATGCTGACTGGGGAATGGGTGAGAGGGTTTGCGCAGGAATGGGTGCGGAGTTGGAATGCGCATGATCTGGAGGCGATCCTGGAGCACTACGCAGATGGCGTGGTGTTGACGTCGCCGGTGGCGGCACGGTTGTTGGGTGATCCGTCGGGAAATGTGCGCGGGAAGGCGGCGTTGCGCGCTTATTTTTCCAAGGGGCTGGAGGCTTATCCGGATTTGAAGTTTGAGCTCAAGGATGTGATGTGGGGGTTGTCGAGCGTGATTCTGTATTACGCGAATCAGGTTGGGAGAAAGACGGGGGAGTTTATGGAGGTGGATGCGAATGGGAAGGTGGTGCGCGTCGTAGCGAATTACAGTGAATAACGGCGAGTAAAAACGACTTCGCCCTTCCTACGTCGTTGGGGGACGTCGCAGAAAGGGCGTGCCGTCTTCAGGAGAGAAGATCGAATTGGGGTGTAGGGCGCGATGGGCTGCGCCGTCGTTCGATAACATTTCCCAGAGGCAGTGAATTTGGTTCCCGGGATTTTTCGATGACTCTAGAAAAACGAAAGGGCGGGGCTGATGCCCCGCCCTTTTACGTCAGTGCTGGGTCGATGTTATTGAGGGGCGGGGGCGTCGGGCGGCGGCATGCGCATGGCGCCGCGAGCGCCGCGGCCAGGGCCGCCTTGCTGAACAGTGTAGTCGGACGGCACGGTGAACAGTGTGGCGGCCGGTTCGGTGCGCTGCACGCTGTTGAGCGTGTAGGTCGTTGTGCCGAAGCGCGGATCGGTGCGCGTGCTCTTCACGACGACTTGCAGGTCGTTGGAGTACCAGCGCTCGAAGACGATCTGGATCGGCTTGTCGTTGCCGATCTGACCGGCGGCGATGGTTCGGGTGATGCGGGTGCCTTCGGCGGTCACGCCGTTGATGGTCTGCGTGCCGAGCGATTCTTTCTTTACGGCGCCGGACGCTTCTTCTTTTTGCAGGCGAGCTTGCATCCGCTGCTCAAACTCCTGCTCCTGTGCGGCGGTCGGCTGGCCGTGCTGACGGATTGCCATCTGATGCGCGATTTTGTGATCGGCATCGAGCATGTAGTGATTGCCCGCAACGGTATCCGAAATCGAGATCATCGTGTGCGGCTTGCCGGACGCCTGAAGCGGGCCGAAGCCGGAGAGAGTTACTTCCGTTCGGGAGCGGCCTTGGCTGTCGCGATAAAGATTGCTCGTTGTGGTGCGATGAATTGATGTGCCGTCGGGAAGCGTTTGCGTCGTTTCGGTCGAAGCAGTGGCCGAGAACGGAGCACCTTTCACAACTTTACCGCCGTGCAGGCCTTCGAAGCCCATCAGTTCGACGTGATCGCCGAACGGTCCGGGACCGCCGGGACCACCAGGGCCACCGTGCATCATGACGTCCGGGGCGGGTGGAGCGTCTTGCGCGCGCATGGTACCGACGCCGAGCAGCAAAGCGGCGGCCAGCGCGGTACAGGCCAAACATTTGCGATTCATCTCTTTTCTCCTCTTCTCTCCCGAGAGGTGTCAAAGAAAACTTTTTTGTACGACCACTAAAACCTTCGGTGGATTACGTCGCCTCAATTGGGGCGCAGCGTGCTGCGCCCCTACAAAATCGTGCCGTTACTGCGATTCGGGCAGGCGGACGGCTTGCGGCTGTCCGTCCTGGCCGACTAACAGGTCGACCTGAATCCATTCGTTGGCGCGCTCTTCGTTTACGGGCAGGCCAAGGTCGCCGAGAGCGCCGCGCTGCATGCGGACTCGAACGACGGAACCATCACCGACTTCCTGGGCCATGCTGCCGGGAAGGAGCGTGAAGTCTTCGGCGTCATTGGCGGCGACGAGAGTGGCTTCGTTGGCAGGCTCGGTGGAGTAATTGTCGATCGCGCTCGCCGTCGTATTCGCGGCCGTGGTCGCGCCGGGATCTGCGGAGGCGGAAATGTTTGCGTCGTTCTTCCCCGACGTCGCCCCTTGGAGGACGATGTTTTCGCTGGAGATGTGCCAGTTCCACCAGCTCATTCCGACGAGTAGCAATGCAGCGGAAGCGAGAACCCAGGCTGAAGCGAGCGCGAACCGGCGAACTTTCTGCGCGCGGGTGCGAGCAAAGAATTCCTGACGAAGGCGCATTTCGACTCGAAGAGGAGCGCCGGCATCGGCGGTCATATCGCGGAGAGCTTGCAGCTCGATCTGAGCATCGCGCCAGGATTCCTGAAGAGCGGCGCAACGCGCGCACGAATTGGCGTGATCGATCGCGGCGGCGCGCTCAATGGGGTCCACGCCATTGTGCGATTCGCGATCGAGATCCAAACCGATTGTTTCGAATTGTTCGCAGTTCATGTTGCCAACTTCCCTTCTGACTACCGGGCCTTCTGACTACTGGGCATTCTCGCTGTTGGGCCTCTAACTTCCCTGCTACTTCCCAACTGCCGAGAAAAAAGTTTCACTCTGCTGCCGCCCGCCTATCGGGCGGCGCTAAAACGGCGCGGCACATCGCGCAAAATCTCAAGCTTGGCGAGCAACAAGGCGCGGCCACGATGGAGGCGCGAGCGGATGGTTCCGATCGGGCAGCCGATGCGCTGCGAAGCTTCCTCGTAGCTCAATTCTTCGAGCTCGCAAAGCACGACGGCTTCGCGGAATTCGCTGGGCAGTTCGAGAACGGCGGCGCGAACCTGCTCCATGCGCTCCTGACGTTCGGCCCAATGCATCGGCGTCACGACATTGGTGAGGCTCGCGACCGCGCGCGTGCCAGACTCGCTTTGGTCATCGAGCTGAATTTCGCGCGGAAGGCGTTCGAGATGTTTCATGACGCGATTGCGGGCGATGCCGTACAGAAACGCGGCGAGAACGCCGCGCTCTGGGTCGTATTTCTTGGGCTCGCGCATGAGGGTCATAAAGACGTCTTGGACGATTTCTTCGGAAGCCCAGGCGTTGCCGGTCATGCGCAGGGCAAACCGATAGAGAGCGGCCTGATGACGGCGATAGAGGGTGGTGAAGGCATCTTCATCCCCTTTAGCGGCGCGGCGTAGGAGAACGTCGTCCCTGATTTCTTCAGAAATGCCCTTGTCTCCTGGTGCGACGATTCCCTGGCCTGGCAGCCCAACTCGTTCTTCTATCATTCATTTCCAGCGCAGGGTGCAAAAAGTTCCCAGTTGGAAGCTCTCGGCAGCCGCGCGGGTTGCCGGTCAGGTCGACGGAGCGAGGAGCTTGGCGCCCGGGTGATCTTATTTTGTTGGACGAGGGAACTTGCGGAGGAGTGTACACGTAGATAGAGGTTGACAGGCATAGCGGCTAAGACTATTTTGCTCTAGGTATAGAGTAAATTGGGGTCGGGTGACGGGTGGTTGCGCGATTCCCAAAATGGAACGGCGGGCACGGCGGGCTGTGCCCCTACGAGTGAGGGATGGTCTATGGATAAGGATAAGGCGAGGGATTTGTTTCCCGGAGCGCTGGAAATGATGGTGTTGCGGACGCTGAAGAGGCAGCCGCTGCATGGGTACGCGCTGGCGCAACACATCAAGAGGACTTCGAACGATCTGCTGCAGATCGAAGAGGGGTCGTTGTATCCGGCGCTGCAGAGGTTGCTGAAGGAGGAGTTGGTGAAGGCGGAGTGGGGGACGTCGGCGACGGGGCGGCGAGTGAGGATTTACCGGCTGACGCGCGGCGGGGGTGAAGCACCTGGAGCACGAGGTGTCGAAGTTCGAAACGATGCTGGAGGGGATTACGCGGGTGTTGGCGCCGGGGGAGGAGTTCGGAAGTTGACAGTCGACAGTTGAAAGTCGAAGGCGGGCGAAGGACGAGCCATCGAGGACGCGGGCACAGTTTAGAGACGTGTAGACGGCGGGCGGAGCAAGCCCCGCCCCTACGGCGGATTTTAGGCCGGGCAGCGATTGAGGTTCGGGTAGCCGCAGTTCGTGAGACGGGCGTACGAAGCGAGGAGCGTATGGGAATTCTGCGACGGGTGTTTGGGCGGCGAGAGATTTACTCGGAGTTGTCGGAGGAGATGCGAGCGCATCTCGAAGAGAAGGTCGAGGAATTGGTGAGCGAGGGGATGCCACGGAAGGAGGCGGAGCGGCGGCGCGGCGGGAGTTTGGGAATTTGGGATTGATCGAGGAAGACGGGCGATCGGCGTGGAGGTGGGAATTGGTCGAAGATTTTTGGGCGGATGTGAAATACGGGATGCGAGGGCTGCGGAAGAATTTGGGATTTACGGTGGTGGCGCTGCTGACGATCGCGATCGGGATCGGGGCGAATGCGGCGGTGTTCAGTGTAGTGGATGCGGTGATGCTGCGGCCGCTGCGGTATCCGAACTCGCAAGAATTGATGGCGCTGAAGCAGAACGCGCCTGGAGCCGGCGGACTTAACGACGTTTGTCGATGGGTTGCGGCTGTCGGCTTCGATGTATTTCATCTATTCGGAGCAGAACCGATCGTTTCAGGCGATGGGAGTGTGGTCGCCGGGCAGCGCGAATGTCACGGGTGTGGGCGAGCCCGAGCAGGTGAAGACGATTGGTGTCTCAGATGGCGTGTTGGAGGCGTTGAATGTGGCGCCGGCGGTGGGTCGATGGCTTTCACACGAGGACCAAGTACCGAATGGGCCGGAGCGCGTGATGTTGAACTACGGCTATTGGCAGCGGAAGTTCGGCGGCGACCCCACGGTGGTGGGAAGAAATATTTCGGTGGATTCGCGGCCAAAGGAAATCGTGGGAGTGATGCCGCGGGGATTTCGAATCGTGGATAAGGATTTCGATGTTCTGCTACCAGTTTCAGAGGATCGCGGGAAGGCAATCCTCGCCGGATTTGGATACAACGGGATTGCGCGGCTGAAGCCGGGCGTGACGATCGCGCAGGCGAACGCGGACATGACGCGGATGCTGCCGATCTGGATGGATACGTTCACGAACGGGCCGGGGACGAATCCGCACATTTATGAGTCGTGGAAGATTACGCCGGCGATTCGGCCGTTGAAGGACGAAGTGATCGGAAATGTGAGCGACACACTTTGGGTGGTGATGGGGACGATTGCGCTGGTGATGCTGATTGCGTGCGCGAACGTGACGAATTTGTTTTTGGTGCGCGGTGAATCGCGCCAGCAGGAGATGGCTGTTCGCGCGGCGCTGGGCGCGGGTACGGTGCGGATCGTTCGGGCATTGCTGGTGGAGAGCGTGATGTTGGGTTTGATGGGCGGCGTGCTGGGAATGGGATTTGCGTACGGAGGCGTGAAGGTCCTGATGGCAATCGGGCCGGCGAATCTGCCGCGGTTGAATGAGATCGCAGTGGATTGGCGGACGATGCTGTTCGGCCTCGCGTTGTCGGTACTGGCCGGTCTGTTGTTTGGATTGGTTCCGGCGCTGAAATATGGGCGCTCTCGCGGGACCGCATTGTCACGAGCGGTCGCGGGACGAACAACGAGCGCGAGCCGCGAACGGCATCGTGCGCGGAATTTTCTGGTGGTTGGGCAGGTCGCGATGGCGCTGGTGTTGCTGGTTTGCGCGGGGCTGATGATCCGAACGTTCAATGCGATGCGAAATGTGCAGCCGGGATTCACGGATGCCCGACACGTTACAGCTGATTCGTATCGTGATTCCCGATTCGCTGATCAAAGAGCCGGAACGGGTGACGCGACTACAGCAAGCGATTCGAGACAAGCTGGCGACGATTCAGGGTGTGAAGTCGGCTGCGTACGGAAGCGACATGCCGCTGGAAGGATACGAAGCAGGATGGGACGAACTGATGGCGGAGGGGAAAACTTATCCGGAGGATGAGATTCCGCCGATGCGGCTGTACAAGTTTGTAGCGCCGGGATTTTTTGCGACGGCGGGCACACGATTGATGGCAGGGCGAGATTTCACCTGGCAGGACATCTATGGATTGAAGCCTGGGCTGATGGTCTCGGATGGCTTGGCTCGTGAATATTGGGGATCGGCGCAGGCGGCGATTGGCAAACGCGTGCGTGAGTTTTCCGGCACTCCATGGAACGAAGTGATCGGCGTGGTTGAAGACGTGAGGGAGAACGGAGTGCAGGCTGCGCCGCCGGAGACGGTCTATTGGCCGACGATGGGGGTCGGACTTTATGGCACCAAGGAAACACAAGTGATGCGTGGCGCAACGTTTGTGATGCGGAGTGAGCGAGCGGGCAACCAAGGATTTGTCGAGGAAGTTCGGCAGGCGGTGTGGTCGGTGAATGCGAATTTGCCGGTGGCGTCGGTACAGACGATGCAGGAGGTGTACGACAAGTCGGTGGCGCGGACGTCGTTCACGCTCGTGATGCTGGGGATTGCGGGAGCGATGTCGATCGCGCTGGGTGTGATCGGGATTTACGGAGTACTTTCCTACACGGTGTCGCAGCGGCGGCGCGAGATCGGGATCCGTTTGGCGTTGGGCGCGCAGCAGGAAAACGTGCTGGGGATGGTGCTCGGATCGGGCGCGAAAATGGCACTGGCGGGAGTCGCGATCGGAGTTGTAGTAGCGCTGGCGATGACGCGATGGATGAGCAGCCTGTTGTTTGGAGTGAGTGCGCACGATCCGTTGACGTTCGCGATGGTTGCGCTGGTGCTGTTCGGGGTGGCGCTGGCGGCGTGCTGGATTCCGGCGCGGCGTGCGACGCGGGTCGATCCGATGGTGGCGCTGCGGTACGAGTAAGAAGAGAGTTCACAGTCGATAGTTGAAAGTCGAAAGCTGGGTTCGCCGGTTCGTCGGTCGGAGCGGAGTTCCTCCATGGGCATCTGGACACGGATGTTTGGGCGGAAGCGTGAGTTCGCGACGTTATCGGAAGAGATGCGCGGGCATTTGGAGGAGCGCGTCGAGGAATTGGTCTCGGACGGAGTCGATCAACGAAACGCGGAGCATCAGGCGCGCCGAGAATTTGGGAATTTTTCGCTGGTCGAGCATGACGGGCGTGGCGTTTGGAAATGGCGACTCGTCGATGACCTGCTCGCGGACCTTCGATTTGGCTTCCGGATGCTGCGGAAGTCGCCTGCCTTCACAATCATCGCCATCGTAATTCTGGCCGTCGGGATCGGGTCGAATGCGGCGGTGTTTTCGTTAATCAACGCATTATTGCTGCGAAAACTGGATGTGGTTGCGCCCGAACAGTTGGTTGCGATTTCGTTTGGGCAACCGGGTGGAACAGATCCCCTGTCCGGACCGATGTTCGATCGGTTGCGCGAACGTCAGGGCGCGTTTGTCGATCTGTTTGCCTGGAACAATCAACCGATGGTGTTCCGTGACGGCGGGGCGGTTTTGTCGATTCAAGGCGCGTACGCCAGCGGGTCGGCGTTTCCGATGTTGGGGGTTCGGCCTCGACTTGGACGGATGCTGGACTGGCAAGACGACGAATTGCGAGGTGGCTCGCACGGCCTCACGACCGTGATCAGCGAGGCGTTTTGGCAACAGCATTTCGGTGCAGCGGAAAATATTCTCGGACACACCGTTCTCGTGAACGGAACGCAGGTCACGATCGTGGGTGTCATGCCTCGCTCATTCAATGGGATGACTGTGGACTACGCGCCACAGATGGTTTTGCCGTTTGCGGCGGATGTTGCGATTCACGGAGCAAACTCGGCCCGATTTGATGGGGAGTCGAGATGGCTCTTCGCGACGGGCCGGTTGAAGCCGGGAGTAAATCTGCGGCAGGCCGAAGCGAATGTCGCAATGATTGAGGAAGAAGTGTTGAGCGAGTCGCTTCCGGAACATTTCCAGGAAAGTGATTCCCTTCGCGACGGACGATTCCAGCTCACTCCAGAGCAGACCGGAAATTCGCCGTTGGGGGCACTCTATGGGCGATCTTTGTGGACGTTGCAGGCACTCGTCGGACTTTTGCTGGTGATCTGCTGCGCCAACCTTGCGACTTTGCAGATTTCGAGGTCCATCCAACGCGGCCAAGAATTCGCGGTGCGCAGCGCCTTGGGAGCAAAGCGATCTCGACTTGTACGGCAACTGGCAGTCGAGAGCGGGATCGTTGCTGTTGCGGGCGCAGTCTGCGGGCTGTCGCTTTCTGCTTGGCTGAGCACTCTGCTCGTTCGGTACGTGGAGCAATCGGATTTTCCACTGTTTCTCGACTTGCGTCCCGACGCGCAGGTACTCGGGCTGACGATTTTAGTTACGACGGCCGTGGTGGTGCTGGCAGGCGTTGTGCCTTCGCTCGGGTTGGCCCGGAGCAACGGAGAAATGGCGCTGAGCGGCGGGATGAAACAGAGGCTGGGCCTTGGGCGAAGCACGAGTCAGTGGCTCTCGCGGCTGCTGCCCGTGCAGATCGCGCTGTCGGTGGTGCTGGTGGCAGTGGCGCTCTTGTTTGCGACGAGCGCGCGAAATCTGCAGCATGCCGATCTTGGATTTCGAATTCAAGGCATCACGATGTTCGGTGCGAACTTCGAGCAAAGACCGGAAAAGGGTGACGCTCGGCGAGCGCTGTATCGGCGAATGCTGGAATTGCTGCGACGGTCGCCTGGCATCGAATCGGCGAGCGTGCTGGCGGTGCGGCCGCTCAACGAAGGAGGAATCGATCAGGGTTCGGTCGCAGTCGAAGGTCGCGAACATCACGAGAAACTGCTGTTCAAAAACGTTGTGGGTCCGGAGTACTTTGCGACGGCGGGGACGAAAGTGGTTACGGGCAGAGAGTTTTTGGAGGCGGACCGTTCCAATGCAGAGCACGTTTGCGTATTGAATCTGGCCGCAGCGAAAGATTTCTTTGGCGGGCCGGATGCGGTTGGCAAACACATTCGCTCGGTGGAGCGTGGAGACGAGCAGCCGGTTTGCAAAGTTGTTGGGGTGGTGGCGAATGCGGATTACAACTCCGTAAGGCAAACGGTTCCACCGACGATTTACTACTCCTTCGAGCAGAGTTCACCTGAATTCGATTTATCGTTCATCACGCGGAGCGAGAAGACCGCGAGCGCGGTCGCCGCATACCAGGAAGCTTTGCGAACAGTAGCACCGGATACTCCGCGACTACCTGCGATCACGATGGAGCGCCAACTCGAAGATTCAATCGGACAGGAACGTTTGCTTGCGAGCTTGTCAGTGTTTTTTGGAGCGATCGCGTTGGTGCTGACCTGCATGGGGCTCTACGGGTTGGAGACGCAGCGAGTGACGGCGCGGACGGCGGAGATTGGTTTGCGGATGGCTCTTGGAGCACAGCGGGAAGATATGTTGTGGTCGGTGATGCGCGAGGCGGTAATTTTTCTCGCGGTGGGAGTGCCAGCGGGGCTTGCCTTGTCGATCGGCTCGGCGCGGTTCGTCGAGGGACTACTGTTTGAGGTTTCGGCCAGGAGTTCCGGCATTTACGTGGCTGCGGCCGCCGCTGTAGTGATTGCGGCGACCGGCGCTGCATTGTTGCCGGCGAAACGGGCGACGGGAGTCGATCCGATGGTGGCACTGCGACACGAGTAAGAAGGAAGTCGAAAGTCAAAGCTTCGGCGATCTGGAGTCATGCGTCATTCGGCCTAAATTCTGGCGGCAGCAAGTTGAAGTTCCTACCAGGTGATTTCGTCTCCGGGCAAGAGGACCAGCTTCAGGATATCCCTGCTATTTGGATCGAACTTTATCGGCACGAGTCGGCCGCGGAACGGGCGTCTCACCCTCAGCGACTTGGGAGGGACGTCGCCGGGATGCCAGTTGTCGAGGACTTCCTGAAGGAAGCCGCCGACTCGAATGTAAAAGTCCTGGCCGTTGGCGAGGACGCGAAGCTCGGGGCTGACGCCGAAATTTTTTGGAAAGACGATGCAGGTTACTTCGGGCACCGCGAGAGTAGCGCAGAAATTTTCGGCGCTTTCCTGGCGGGCGGCGACGGCTTGGGCGAGGCGATTCTGATCGGGAGCGGATAGCAAGATCGCTCGCGTTACGCGCACGGTGGCGGCGTTATCATCGGCCATGAAGAGCAACCGAAAGTAACCGGGCGACTCCGGAAAATGGAGGTCATTGCGCAGCGTTCGCTTTTCGACGGCAGGATCTCCGTTGATGACTTCTGTCGCTCTGGTCAACACCAGGCGGATGCGACCGCTATTCGCATCGGGTGAGGCCGCGAAGCTATTCGCAGGCAACGCGGCACGGTTCCCTTCGGGCTTTGGATCGGGAACGAATACGTAGTGTGCGGTTTCGTAGCCGATGAGATTGTCGGGAGTCAGGGCTGAGTCGGGACGATAAATGGGGCTGGTCGTCAGCAAACGGAAATCGGGCGTCAGATCGAAGTAGCCGGTTACGTCGTAACTTCCCAATTCGAAAAAGTAGGCGATCGTCGGCGGCAGCGGAAGATTTTCGACGATCGCGCGACGAAGACGGGTGTTTTCGTCGGGCCGGAGGCAGCCTTTGGTCTGGCGTTCGAGCAGATCGGCGTGGAATTTTTCCATGGCGAGCAATGGGTCGACGTAGAGCCCTCGGCCCGTCTGGTTCGAAGATTGGTCGGCTGTCTGCGCGAAGAAGGACTGCGGGCGGAGAGAAACCACGGCGGTGGTCTTGTGCCAACGCAGCGAGAGGACACTGCCATCGACGTCGCAACCCGCGACGGAGGTCGATTGAGCTCGGGCGTTTTTCAGATTGACGTGAATCTCAGCAGTGGTTGTCGTTTCTTTGATTTTGGTGGGAGGAAAGAGGACCGGGTCGAGACCTTCGCGTTGGAGATGGTACGCCATTGGTGCATGGCTGCATCCGGCGAGGAATAGGGCGAGGGCGATTTGTGCGACACGTTTCATTCGAAAAGGTTCGGATCTCGCAGAAACCGAAGTGCTTTGCGGACGCATTGTGCGATGTCAGGACCAGAACGCAGGTTGCCAACCGAGAGAATCGCTTCGCGATTCGATTTGCACTCCTGCTGCGAAAGTTAGGAAAGCCCGATCAGACGTGAGTTTTTGGCGGCGGGCGGAAAAGTTTGCCTGCGATGGATGTGACCATATGGCGCGGAATCAAGCGTTGAAGGTGAGCGCCGAGGTAGTTGCGCCGGCCCGAAATCACGTAGCTCTTGCCTGCCGCTAACGCTTGCAAGCCAACGCGAGCGACTTTTTCGGCGGTTTCACGCGGACGCTTCGACGCAGGCGCAGTGTCGTGGCTTGCCACAATATGGAATTCCGACTCCGTGGAACCAGGGCACAGGCCGCAAACCCGGATGCCGAACGGCTTGAGCTCCTCGGCAAGTCCTTCTGCGAAGTGCAAATCGAAAACCTTGGTGGCGGCATAGGTCGTGATGTACGGCACGGCCTGAAAGGCCGCGGTTGATGCAACGATGAGGATGTCGCCGGATTTTCTTTGCAGCATCGGCTGTAGAAATAAGTGCGTCAGGTTTACGACTGCGGAGCAGTTGACCTGCACCATTTCGGTCTGTCGCGCTCGATCGGAGGCGGCAAATTCGCCGTAGGCACCGAAGCCGGCATTGTTGACGAGCAGATCGATGTGAAGATTTTTTTGGCGGACGAAGGCGAAGATCGCTTCAGGCCCGGCTGGATCGGCTAGATCGGCGACACAAATTTCAGTGCGTATGTTGTGCTTCGCGGCGAGGTCGCGCGCCAATGTTGCCAGACGATCTTCGCGTCGAGCCGTGAGTACGAGATTGGTGCCGGCTGCGGCGAGTTCGGCGGCGAGTGCAACACCAATTCCTGCGCTCGCGCCCGTGACGAGCGCCCACTTCCCTGTCCATGGATACATCTTCGCAATCTCCTGTGCGTAGCACGGTCAGACTAACACGGAGAAATTGTTGCGACGATGTTGGGTTGTGGTTGAAATGGGCCCGGGGTCTGGAATCCTGAGTTCGCGAAAGTGGCCGTTACTTCGAAGTGGCGCTAACGTGAGCCGAATTACCCGAGAGATGGTTCGTGGTGTCGACTGCGACCACGTAGTAGTAGCGAGTCAGTCCGCTGAGTAACTGAGTGTCCGTGAAACTCGTTGTGGTCACCGTTGCGGCGAGGGAGAACGTGCCGGTGGCCGTCGTGGCGCGGAAGACCTCGTAGTCCTTCACGCCGACGTTGTCGGTGGAAGCCGTCCAGCTAACCGTGATCTGGCGCGTGCTCGGTCCCGAGACCGCCGCGACGTTCGTCGGCGTCGATGGTGGTGATGTATCCGCTTGCATCACTTCGCTTGTCGTGCCGCTGCTCGTGGCGAAACCGGTCGCGCCGTTATATGTGGCGGTGATCGTATCGGTGCCAGTCGTCAGGGCCGTCGTCGAGATGCTTGCCTTTCCGCCGCTCAAAGCGACGTTGGAGGCGAGGGTGGTCGAACCGGACTTGAAGGTCACCGTGCCGGTCGGAGTTCCGGCCGCCGAAGTCACCGTTGCGGTAATCGTGACGCTCAAACCAGTCGTCTGAGGACTCGGCGACGCGGCGACCGTAGTGGTGGTGGTCGCGTTCACGACCTGGCTGAGCGCGGTTGATGAGCTGCCGAGCCAGCCCGTGGCACCCGTGAAGACGGCCGTGATGGGATGTGTGCCAGCGGCCAACGACGAAGTTGCGAACGTCGCCCTGCCGGTCGTGGTGCTGACGCTCACGCCCGAGGCAAGGGTCGTCGTGCCATCCATGAAGGCCATCGTGCCCGAAGGAATTCCCTTCGTAGAAGTCACAGTCGCGGTAAAGGTGACGGACTGCGACGGATTCGACGGATTGAGGGAAGACGTGACCGTTGTCGACGTGCTGACCTGCACGACCTGGGTCAACGAGCCGCTGCTGTTCGTGAAGCCGCCGGTGCCGGTGTAAGCCGCGGTGATGGAGTGGCTGCCGACGGCGAGCGTGGAAGATGTGAACGTCGCTTTGCCGGCAGTGACAGTGACGGCGCTGGCGAGCGTCGTTGTGCCATCGGTGAACTTAACCGTGCCGGTTGGCGTGCCGTTGGACGAAGTGATCGTCGCGGTGAGCGTGACGGACGATCCGGACGTCGCTGGATTGGCCGAGGAAGTCACGGTCGTCGTCGTGGCGCCGCCCGTAACAACTTGCGAGAGCGCGCTGCTGGCGCTGTTGGTGAAGCCGCCAGTGCCGGTGTAGGTTGCGACGATCGAGTGCATTCCGGCTGCGAGAGCGGATGTCGCGAAAGTGGCCTTGCCGGCCGAGACTGCAACGTTCGATGCCAACGTCGTCGCACCATCGGTGAAAGTAACCGTGCCCGTCGGTGTGCCGCCGGAGGAAGTGATGGTCGCGGTGAAGGTCACGGACGATCCGGACGCTGATGAATTTGCAGACGAAGACAGCGCTGTGCTGGTTGCGCCTTGCACCGATTGAGCAACGCTGCCGCTGCTGTTGCCGAAGCCGCCGGTGCCGGTGAAATTCGCGGTGATGGTGTGCGCGCCGACCGCCAACGTCGTGGACGAAGCCGTCGCAACGCCATTCGTTACGGTGACGCCCGAAGCGATCGTGTTTGCGCCATCAAGGAACGTCACTGTGCCCGTGGGCGTGCCCGACGACGAAGAAACCGTCGCGGTGAACGTCACGGATTGACCGAAGGTCGATGGATTCAGCGACGACGTGACCGACGTAGACGAGCTGCTCGTCGGCGTGGTTACGCTCTGCGTGAGAGTAGCCGTGCTTGGCGTTCCCGACGTCGGAGTAAAGGTTGTGCTGATCGAGTGGCTGCCGGCGGCAAGAGTGCTTGTCGTGTACGTAGCCTGGCCGCTGGTAACGGCGATGCCGCTCGCGAGAACGGTGCTGCCATCGCTGAACGACACGGTGCCCGAAGCAGCGGGTGTGATGGTGTCGGTGAACGTAACGCTTTGGCCGACGTTCGCTGGATTTAGCGACGAAGCAATCGCGACCGTTGAGTTCACCGGCGCTCCTGTGGTCGGTAAGAGCGGGAAGACGGCGTTGGTGTAGTCAACGATCAGGTCGTCGAACTTGAAGGTGTAGAACGTCTGCGAGTCGCCGTTCGCGAGATCGTTGCCGAGGAAGAGGTTGTCAACCGTCTGGCCGAACGTCTCAGGCGTGCTGACGTGCTGAATCAGATTGAGGTTCGTGTCGTAGATGCTGAAGTCCACTGTGCCGCTCTTCACGTAGCGGAAAGCGAGCCAGTAGCAGGTGTTGTCGGTGACGTTGATCTTGACCGAGTTCGTCGGGCCCGTCGGGCTGATGCGAATCGAGCGGGAGTTATCGACCGCGTTCCGTTCGTCAACAAGGCGCCACAGGTCTCCGTACGAATTGCTGGAGAAGCCGAGGAAGTGTGGTCCCTCTTCAAAATTGAAGACGGAGGACGACTGGTTGGACGTGCAGTAGTACATGCCGAGCGAAACCTGGTTCTTGGTCGCCGGCAAAGCAAACTGCATGTAGTCCTGAGGATCGCCGGTCGTTGAGCTGTACTGGATGCCGCGAGTGCCCGGCGAACCAGCGATGGTGTCTTGAGCCGCGGCAATGGCGCTGAGAGAGCCTTTCGTGTTCGTGACAGTCCACGTGCCTGCGGTGCCGTGCGTGGAGCTGGCGAGAGTTGTGGCAGTCGGCCCGCCGCCGATTGCAACTCCTTCGAAGTCAATCCAGTCGTCGTAAGTAATGCCGGGGAAGCTGCCATTCGAAACGCTTTGGACGACTTGTGAGACGGAGCCGCTGCTGGTGCCGAAGCCGTTGGACCCGGTGAACGAAGCTGTGATCGTGTCGGTTCCGACTGCCAATGTCGAAGTTGAGAATGTGGCCTGACCGCTCGTGTTGACGGCGATGTTCGAAGCGAGAATGGTCGAGCCTTGGGCGAAGGTGACCGAGCCGGAAGGCGTGCCGCCGGTGGAGGTTACGGTCGCGGTGAAGGTGACCGACTGGCCGGAGTTCGACGGGTTCAGCGACGACGCAACGGTGGTGGAAGTCGCGAAGCTCGTCTGATTGATCTGTTCGGTCAGAGTGCCGCTGGCGCTGTTCTGCCATCCCGTTGAGCCGGTGAAGGTGGCAACGATGGAGTGGCTTCCGGTGGCGAGCGATGAAGTGCTGAAGGTGGCCACGCCGCTGGTTACGGTGACGTTCGAGGCAAGAACCGTCGAGCCGTCCGTAAAGGTGACGCTACCAATCGGCGTACCGCCGGAGCTGGTGACCGTCGCGGTGAAGGTGACGCTCTGTCCCTGTGTCGCGGGATTCGAAGAAGACGAAAGCGATGTTACCGTCGGGCTTTGCACGACGGCAGTCGTGTTGCCTTGGCTGGCTGAATACGAGTTGTCTCCCGAATAAGAAGCAACGATCGCGTTCGAACCAGCCGGCAGCGCGGACGTTGAGTAGCTAGCCGTGCCGTTCGAGAGAGTCAGTTGCGCGAGCGTGGTTGAGCCAGAGGTCAATGTGACCTGACCTGTGGGAGCGGATCCGCCTGCGGGCACCGAGGTGACCGTGACGTTGAACGTCACCGATTGGCCGACGTTCGATGGATTCGGCGTAGCTGCGACGGTCGTCGTCGAGGCGCTTCCGTGAACGACTTGCACCATTCCGCCGGAACCTGCTGGGAAAGTGCCATTGCCACCGTAATTTGCTGTGATGAAGTGATTGCCGGTGGTCGGCGTGACCGCGCCGAGCGCCGCGACGCCGTTGTTCAGCGTTGCGGAACCGAGTGTGTTTGTTGTCGTGTTGAGGCTGCCGCTGACGACGGTCGAAACTGTGTCGGTGAAAGTTACCGAGCCAGTCGGCGTGCCGCTTCCGCCGCCGTTGGTGACTGTCGCGGTGAACGTAACATTCTGGCCTGCTGCGAGGGTGCGCTCATCGGGATTCGAGGACGTTACGTTGACGCCGACGCCGCTCAGACCTTGGACCGATACGAGTGTCGAGCCGCTGATCGTATAGGTCGAGCCGTCGGGGCCGATCACGGTCGGAACATTCTGTTGGCCGCCGGCGGCGCCGAGATTCAGGAACTGCGAGATCGAATTGGTGGAGACATTCCAGCGATAGAGATTGCCGTCGGAGGACGGAAGGATCACCGATTTGGTGGGCGCGTTGACAGCGAACGCGTTACCGAGCCAGGGCAACACCGCGGACGGGTACGTCGAATTCTGATTCGCGGCGTCGGGCGTCGGGCCGGTGGCGTCCAGAATTTCGCGCATCACCGTCAAGCCGTTCGACGACGAGTGAGAATCGGTTTCAGTCGCCGTCGGATCGAGCAGCGCGACCTTGTTCACGCCTTGGCCGTCAACCTGGCCGACGTAGTCGTTGTAATTCGAAAGCAAAAGGTAGGCCGACGAGCCGGTGTACGAGCTTACGAGCGAGCTCGAAACGATCGCCGGAGTGTTGTCCCAACCGAAAGCGCCTGGAGTCTTCGTGACAGTGAGGTCGCTGCTGAAGTGCAGAAGGAAGCCGCGTGAACCGTTGTCGGGATTCGCCATCGTACCGAAATACACGTCGTTGTCGGGGCCGATGGTCGGCGATGCGGTGCTGGCGTCAACGACTCCAGCGCCGTTGCCATTGCGCGGATCGGTCAGCAGGACGCGATACTTCGTGGTGAGCGCGGTGCTGTCGAGACCGACCAGGTAGGCATAGTCGTCGCTGTTTGCAGACTTCGCGGCGACGTACACCGTCGTGCCATCGTTCGAAAGCGCAGGCGCGGAGTTCTGAGCGTCGTGCGAGACAGCCGAGTCAGCCGCTGCCGTTCCGACAAGGACGTACGTTCCGTTGCCGTTTGCATCGATGCGAGCGATACCGTCTTGTGTGCTCAGAGGAGAAGGAGCAGTGCCCTGCACACGGAAGCCGAAGAAAATGTCGCCGTTCGAATCGGCGGTGAGCGGCGTGTTGATGAAAACAGTCGAGTTAAAGCTCGCAGCGCGCGTCTGATAGTCCGACAGCGTCGTATAGAAAACCTGGCGAACCGGGGTGCCCGGCGTCGCCGAGTCCGGATTCGCTATATAGAGGATAGTGCCGCCGGCGCCGGGGTAGTAAAGGCGGGTGCCGCTCGCGCCAGTCACAAGAACCGGCTGATAGACCGGCGTGATCGCCGATGTCGGAGGAACGTAGTCCGTCGAGAGCGCGTAGAGCGATGCGCCCGTCGAGCCAGTGAAAGCGTTCAACTGAAACGCGCCGCCTGCAATTTGCGACGGAGCAATCACCGTATTGGCCGCCGTGATCACCGGCGATGCGTAACGCGAAGCTGCGCCACCCGTGTTCGAATTCAGGCTCGTCGTCCACTTCACGCGGCCGAGGTCCTGAGACGTCGGCGTGTAAGCCGAGGTGTGCTGCGAGTTTCCAGCGAACGTCGGAACCGCTCCGACCGACAGGCGGCGCGGACACCGGCAGCAGCGGAAAATTCGCGTTCGTCGAGTCGATGATCAGATCGTCCATCTGCATCGTGTAGGGCAGGTTGACCGTCGTCTGCTGCTGGTTGCCCAGCCAAACCAAATCGACGCCGACGTTGTCGGTCTCGGGCGTGTTCACGGAACCGAGCAGATTCAGGTTCGTGTCGTAGAGATTGAAAATAACCGTCGAGCCCTTCACGTACTTCATCGAAATCCAATAGCAGGTGCTGTCGGAAACGGGGATCATTCGCAGCGATGCCGCGTCTGGACCGGTCGGGCTCAAGCGAATGCTTCGAATGTTGCTCGCGCTATTGCGCTCATCGGACAGGCGCCACGTCGCGCCAAACGCATTGTTGTAGAAACCAAAGAAGTGCGGACCTTCCTCAAAGTTGTATCCGGAAGCGCTTTGGTTTGAAGTGCAATACCACATCCCCATCGAAACGGTGTTCTGCGTCGAGGGCAGGTACATGCCGACGTAGTCGACCCCGCCGGTCGCTTGGGAATATTGCAGACCACGATTGCCAGTCGCACCGGTGAGCCCGTCTTGCGCGTTCGATAGGACGGTCAGTGCGCTATCTGGATTGCTAATGATCCAGGTTTCGCCCGTTCCATGCGTAGTCGCAGTGAGCGTGCTGACAGTCGGCGCAACGCCGAGAGCAGCGCTCTCGAAATCCACCCAGTAGTTGTACGTGATGCCTGGGAACGAGGCGTACGCGGCGACGCCGCCGAGGAGCAGCACCAGCGCGACACAAATCGTGACGCGCCAACGCGTCGTTAGCCGAGGTAGGAAGTTGGTATTTCGAGGTTGCAAGGATGATCTCCTGACTGCCGTTCGAATCGATAGAGTCCGCATCAAAAATTTGGCCGGGTTGGGACAGGAAGAGACCTATAGCTCCGTCCGACCCTTGGGTACCGCAGCGGATGAATCAGCCGCTCTCCGATAAGTTCCTCAGTGGAGAACGGAACCGATCCACAGCCGTCCGAAAGGCGCGTCCACCTGCCAAGGCGTGGACCTAGCGCTACCTTTCAGCACGGCGTTGAAACGCGTCAGCTTTCGGCCCGACCTGAGCCGGCTGGCGAGAGTGGGGACAATCGCAAGCAGAACTACACAACCGCAAATACACGAAACTCTGTACCTGGAGGTAGCAACCGGTGGGCCACGGCGGGGCTGGCCAATGGGACAGGCGCAAATCTATCTCATTGATTACAGGGCATTTATACGAACGCAGACTATTTCGGGTACGTTAACGGGCCTATCGGTGTGCAAAGTCTTATCCCTTACGGGATGTTTTTGGCAAAACATTGGCCCGAAGGTCGACTCAAGGCGAAAGCCTCGGAAACCGAGGTTAGGAAGGTCGTCTCAAATCGGTCTACGGAAGAGGTCAAGACTTCGTTGATGTGGGGGAAAGCCCGGCGTCCTGCGCGGCGATCAGGCCCAGCGCCGACCAATCCTTGTTCGCATTACCTCGCGCCATGGCCGTCAGGAAGCGGTCACGAACGACGCTAGCCACCGGCATCGGCACACTCTGGGCTTCCGCGGCTTGCAGAACGAGGCGCACATCCTTGAGTCCCAGCGGAAGAGCGAAACCGACTTTGTCGTAGTCCCCTTCCACGATCAGGCCGCCATAAATCTTGTAAACGGGTGCGTTGAAAAGCGTGGATGTCAGAAAGTCCACGAGTACTCCCGCATCGACTCCGGATTTCCGCGCGAACGCCACCGCTTCCGAAAGCGACTCCAACACACTGGCAATCAGAAAATTTCCCGAGAGTTTGATCACATTCGCAAGCGATGGTTTTTCGCCGACGACGAGCAATTTCGCGCCGAACGATTCGAACAGTGGTTTGCAGCGCTCCACGGCCTGATTCGGCCCGGCAGCGACGACCGCGAGTCGGCCGGCTTCGGCCGCGTCTGGGCGGCCAAAAACGGGACACGAAACAAACTCCTGCCCCGCCGCGAAATGTGCCGCAGTAAGCCTGTCGCTCAGCGCGACGCTGATCGTGCTGCACGAAATGTGAACACCGCCGCGCGGCAGCGAAGCCAAAATTCCGCCGTCGCCAAAAACCTGCGACTCGAGCGCCTCATCGTCGGCCACCATCGTCATCACGATTCCGGCGCGACAGGCGTCGGACACCGTCGCGGCAACAATTGCACCATCCGCCTGCAAAGCTTCTGCTCGAGCGCGCGTCCGATTGAAAACCGTGACGCGATGACCGCCGCGTAGGAGGCTCTTCGCTATCCCAGTGCCCATGCCTCCGAGACCGATCAGGCCTACATCCATTGGTCGCTCCAAATCATTCGAACCTTATTCGGTTTTCTGCGCCGGAGAGGATTCGTCGGTGGCACTGGGCGAGCCGACACCGCCCTTGCCTATGGACCAAACCACATCGCGCACGCGTTCGCCTTCGCGCTTCATCCGGTCCATCAGACGCCGCGCCCAGATGAATTCAGCCGCCAGAAGGCTAAGTCCGAGAAAAATCACGAGCCAGCCCGGTCCGGGAGTGACGATCATCACCACTCCGACCAGCAGCAGCGTGAATCCAGCCACAATTCGGAAGGCACGGCGGACTTGTTCAACGGTGCGGACGATCATGTGGGAGGCTTCCGAAGTCCGATGCGCGGACCGAAGCGGCGGAACGCTCGAGCGTGGTTCGATGTCGAGGGTCGCAACCGATTCCGACCGCATTGAGAGTATCACGGACATGCGGCTTGGATGCCGGCCAGCGGTCCGTGGTTGGAATATTTAGCAAGCAATTTCAACTTTTTGGACGCAGCGACAGTCTATTCGGTAGTGCTTTCCAATTATTGTTATCGTCTGCCTCCGCCAGCAAAGTGACGTCACTTCAAATGGACGGCCCACGGCGGGTGTGGCTTGCCGAAGCATGATCGCGAACACAGAACTGAAATCTGACATAGCGACCGACCTCAACGAGTCTCACGCCGGCTATTTCGGCTGGAGGGTCGCCATTGCGGCGTGCCTTGGCGTGATGGGCGGATTCGGTTCGCTCTTCGTCTACACATTTACCGTCTTCGTTAAACCGCTCGGCGCACAGTTTGGTTGGAATCGCGAAGCAGTCTCGCTCGGATTTGCGATTGCGGCGATGACGGTTGGAATGGCCTCGCCGCTGATTGGGCGGCTGATCGATCGATTTGGCCCGCGGCACATCATTCTGCCTTGCATGACGGTCTTCGGATGCGGTATTGCGTCCTTTGCGCTCCTGCGTTCCGGAATCTGGCAGTTTTACGCGACATGTTTCGTGATCGGTGTCGTGGGAAACGGCGCTGCTCACCTCGCTTATGCGCGCTCGATCTCGACATGGTTCGAACGGCGGCTAGGCACCGCGTTAGCGATCGTGATGGTCGGGGCCGGCCTCGGCGCGATGATTCTGCCGGTGGTCGCGCAGACGGTTGTGAGTCGATCGGGGTGGCGCGCTGCGTATCTGACTCTGGGCATTCTTGCGCTGTTGCTCGGTCTTCCCCTCAGTTGGCGATACGTCAGAGATCGCGAAGTCACCACCAAGGCCAAGGATCAAGGCGCTGAGGCTCAACACACCGGTCTAACATGGCAGCAGGGGATGCGATCGATCGCGTTCTGGATCATCGTCGCCGTCTTGTTCGTGAGCTCGATCAGCATGAACGGCGCCATCACGCATCTTTCTGCTTTGCTGACGGATCGAGGGATCACGGCTGGAAACGCCGCTCTCTGCGCATCGATTCTCGGCGGCACGAGCGTTTTAGGCCGAGTCGCAACGGGCTGGCTCCTCGACCGCTTTTTCGGCGGGCGCGTGGCTTTCGTCATCAACCTGGTTACTGCCGGCGGAATCTTCCTGCTCGCGAACGCCAATAGTTTCGCCGCGGGGGCGGCGGCGGCAACACTGATCGGCATCGGGGCCGGGGGCGAAGCCGCGATCACTCCGTATTTGTTGACGCGTTATTACGGGTTGCGCGCGTTTTCAACGCTATACGGACTGACCTGGACGTTTTATGCAGCAGCAGGCGCCGCGGGTCCCGTCATTCTCGGGCGAACGTTCGATCTCACCGGCTCCTACACTTCTTTGCTGTCGACTCTCGGGATTGCGTTGGCGATTGCCGCCGCAATGATGCTCCTGCTCCCCAAGTATCCAACTCAAATCGTAAAAACTTAGCAGGACACGACTGACTAGAGTTTTAGCCAAGACTCGCGGCCTTCGCGGATGAATTCGTCGTCATTCAACTCCGGATATGCGCGATAGACGCGGTCGATTTCGTCTCGCTGTCCTGGACTGAGTGTCTCTTCGGGATCGATGCACCAGATTCCCTCGAGCAGTCCCTGCCGCCGTAACACTTCGTGCAGACCGGCGATGCAGCCGGCAAATTTGTTTGCGGCGTCGAAAAACGCTGCATTGCTGTCGGTGACTTGCACGGACTTCTCTAGCAGGATCGCGGGAATTCCGCGATTACCATCGACGACTGAGTGGCACTCGTCGAGCAATTCGACCGCGCGCTTTGTCCAGACCGACCAATGACCCAGGAGGCCGCCGACGATACGACGTGCGCCTAGCCGCCCGTTGGCATCGAATGAAAACGGCGTGAGAAGATCCATCACTATGTTGTCGTCGTTCCCTGTATACAGCGCGATATCGCGACCCGATTCCGCGACGGCTCGAACGACATCGAGCGTTTGATAACGGTTGAACGGGGCAATTTTGATCGCCACCAGATTTTCGATTTCTGTAAATCGCCGCCAGAAGGAATACGAGAGCAGCCGGCCACCAACAGCGGGCTGAAGATAGAATCCGACCAAAGGAAGAACTTTCGCGACTTCGTTGCAGTGGGTCAGCAGACGATCGTCATCCCAAGCCGCGACCGCTCCCAAGCTCAAGAGACCGGCGTGGTATTTCAGATCGCGTAGCAAAGTAGCTTCGGCGGCAGCCTGACTCGTTTCTCCGCACACGCCTCCAATGCGAACTAACGGAGTCGATCGGTTCGCGTCTGCACGATCCATTTCTTCCGCTGCGAGTCGTAACACTGGTTCGAACAAGCCGATCTTCGGCTGGCGAATCGCGAATTGCGTCGTGTGCACTCCAACCGCAAGTCCTCCCGCCCCTGCTGCGATGTAATACCTCGACAGCGCTCGCTGTCGCCCCTCGTCAAGGCGGCGCTCCGCCGTCAGCGCGAGCGGGTGCGCCGGGATCGCAATTCCCTTCTTTATTGTTTGGAGGATGCTTGGGTCGATTGTCGGCGGCATTGGCTAGAAAATTTGCAAGGAATCAGAATCGTCCTGCGCGTTCTTCGAAATGTGTAGGCTTCGCCAGCGATGCTCCGCCCCTGGCAACCCAATCCGCGATCCAGTCGAGCATTTGGCCGACGCCGACCGGCGGCTTGCCGAAGAGCGTAAACGCCTTGTTCGAATTATTGAGCAACGCATCGCCGGACTCCGCACCCTCAAATGTCACAGTCTTGCCGAATCTCGCGGCGAATTCTTCAGCCAGCTTTCGAACGCTGAGAATCTCGGGTCCTGTAATGTTCAGGACATTGGGCGGCGTGGTTGCGTGCTCGAGCGATTGAAGACTCATCGCCGACGCGTCTCTTTGCCAGATCGTGTTGAGATACCCCATCGAAAGCGACACGGGTCGACCCGAGAACACTTTTTGCGCGATGTCGACGAGCACTCCGTATCGCATCTCGGTGGCGTAGTTCAGCCGCAGGATCGTCATCTTCGTCCCATCGGCCCGGCTGAAGTGCTCAAGGATGCGTTCGCGGCCGAGGCAACTCATCGCATACTCGCCTGCGGGATTCAGCTCGTCGCCCTCACACGACCCACCTCGAGACATCGAACACAGCCCGTACACGTTTCCAGTCGAAAAAGCAGCGATGCGGCTGGTGCGATACCGTTCCGCGACGAGTCCGGGCAAATACACATTCATCGCCCAGGTGCGCCATTCCTGTCCTGTCGAACCAAACTTCATTCCCGCCATGTAAACGACATTTGCGGCGTCCGGAAGCGCGGCAAGCGCGTCGCGGTCCAACAGATCGCATCGAATCGTCTCGACTCCCCAATCCGCGAGGCGACGTTCGAGTTCCGGCGACGAAAAACGCGACGCACCGATCACCCGACGCTTCACTCCCGCCTTGTCGGAGGCTCGCTTCGCCATGCGCGCGAGTGTCGGCCCCATCTTTCCCGCGACGCCGAGTACGATGATGTCCCCTTCCAGCGCCCTCATCGTTCGAATCACACCCTCAGTCGGCTCGCTGAGCAGTTCTTCGAGGTGCGCTTCGTCGCGGATCGAGTTGAGTTCAGTCTGCATTCTAAATTTGGTTGAGCGTGCCAGGACCTAGCCTTTGAATTTTTTGGGCTCGCAAGCAAGATTGTACTCAAACACGCATCGAGAGTCGCCCGGAATCCGGTATTCTGGCGGTTCGAATCGAGGCTCAAAGGTCTATGCAACTTCGAGTGATGACCGTGGAAGACATCCCTGGCGGTGTGCGCCTGAATACCGTCGTCGGGTGGAATCAGACCGAAGCCGATTGGTCTCGCTTCCTCAATGCCAGCCCCGACGGATGCTTCGTGATGGAGGACTCGGGAAAAATCGTAGGCACCGCCGCCACCATCAGCTACGAAGGCCGCTTCGCGTGGATCGGAATGGTTCTCGTCGATCCCGATTATAGAAACCGGGGCATCGGGAACTCTCTCTTGCAGCGTGCGATTGAATACCTGGATAGCACCGGCATTTCGACGCTCAAGCTGGACGCTACTCCCGCCGGAAAGCCGCTCTACGAAAAAATCGGCTTTGTCACCGAGTACGAAATCGATCGCTGGGTATTAAAGCGAAGCGTGCCCCGAAACCCGGCCACGACAATTTCTGTTCTTCCCCCGGATTTGCTCAAGCAAGTTTTCGACTATGACCGTGAAGTGTTCGGTGCCGACCGGAGTGCCCTTCTCGGATCCCTCAGCAACAACGCGCCGAGCTTGGTGGTCGTCCCAAGTTTTTTCGATCGTCAAGGGTACGTGTTCGGCCGACACGGACTGTTCGCCGATCACCTCGGTCCGTGGATGGCACGCGACGACTACACCGCAGAAATTTTTCTGAACGAGTTCCTCCGGCGCTCAACTCGCGACACCGTCATCGTCGACGCTCTCAAGACCACTCGCGCCACAGGCGAGCTCTTGCGCGAGCAAGGCTTCTATCCCGCGCGACCTTTGACACGCATGTACCGTGGTTCGAACGAATTTCCCGGCAATCAAAATTTTCTCTGCGCGATCCTCGGCCCCGAATTTGGATGAAATCTTCGCGCCGCTCAGGTTAAGCTTCGCTGCCCGTGACGAACTCATCCGCCACCACAGAATCCGGTCGACCGCCTGAAACCTCACTCGGCTCCTCGACAAACGCTAGCGGTGAAACGTATTACGGCTGGTGGATTGTCCTTGCGGCCTTTCTCAATCTTTTCCTCGTCGTCGGCATCATCTTTTATGGATTTCCCGCCTTCTATCCTTATTTCGTTCAGGACCTTCACTTCACCCGCGCTCAACTCACCCAGGGATTTCTGCTCGGCTTTCTCTTCGCCGGCCTGCCCTTCGGAATCATCGCCGGAGCCTTGATCGATCGCGTAGGGGCAAGAGCCGTCATCCTGGCCGGCGTCGCCTTGGTCTCGGGTTCACTGATTCTGATGAGCAGAATCACCGAGTTCTGGCAATTCGAACTGCTCTGCATCGTCGAAGTGATCGGCTACGTTTTCGCCGGCCCGATCGCGAATCAAGTATTGGTCGCGCGTTGGTTCGAACGCCGCCGCGGGCAGGCGATGGGTTACGCCTATCTCGGCCTGGGCCTGGGAGGCGTAGTCGCTCCTCTCCTGGTGAACTATCTTGCGCGCACCCTCGGCTGGCGTAACGCGCTCGAAATCATTGGTGCGGCGATCGCGCTCGTCCTGGTTCCGACCGGACTCTGGGTCACTCGTTCGAAACCGGCCGATCGCAGAATCGACCCGAAGGATTTCGGCGAATTTTCAGTCGCGAGCAAACTACCTTCCGCCGGCACCGCTTCCGCATCAGGCGGAGTCGCCCAAGCAGTTCGAACCGCTCCATTCTGGCTGATCCTGCTCGGCTCAACTCTCGCAATCGGCGCCATCGGCGCCGTGATCCAACACTTCATCTTGTTTCTGAAAGATTCCGGCTACTCCGGAACCGTCGCCGCGCATTACCTCAGCATCCTGCTCACCGCCAGCCTCGCCGGCCGCGTCGTCGTCGGCTACATTGCCGATCGCTTTTCAAAATCTTTCATCATGGCGATTTTCTATTTCCTGATCGGGGCGTCCGTACTCTTGCTCGCCCATCCCCAATCCACTCTCGCCATCTGGGCGTTCGCCTCGATCTTCGGCTTCTCGATGGGCGCCGACTACATGCTCATCCCGCTCGTTGTCTCCGAAAATTTCGGCACCGCCTCGCTCGGCAAAATCCTAGCTCTCATCATCATGGGATATTCGGTGGGCCAGTGGGCTGGCCCGTGGTTCGTCGGCAAGCTCTTCGATGCGCGCCACAACTACGAGCTCGCGTGGACGCTGATCGCTATCTTCGCCATGATTGGCGCGTTCGCGATTTATGCAACCTACCTGCGGTCGCGGCGGCGCCCGCTCACGCGCTAGTTTCCAAAATTAGCCAACGCCGCCGACTTCGCCGAATTCATTTCCAGCCCCAGCAGCTTCGCAATCGTCGGTGCGACCGCGCGGTTCGTAATCGCTCCTAGTTGAGCGCCCTTCGGCACGCCCGCGCCCCAAGCCATAAAGATCGCCTGCATCTGCGGATCGGAATTCAAATATCCGTGTGTCCCGCCGTTCGCATCCGTGATGTAGGTCTTCGCAGCGTCCCCCGCGAATGCATAATCCGGCTTGCCCGCCAAAACCAAATCCGGCGCTTGATCCGATTCCGCTGGAGTCGGCAATCCGAGCGAGCCGAAATCCTCGACGCCGTAAACCTTCTCGATGCCCTCCGCATTCGAATAGATCGATCGAATCTGCGAAATCAACTCCGTCTTCCGCGCCGAACTATTCACGTACACCATACCAAGCCCGCCCTCCGGCACAACCCAGGCATCCCCGTGCAGCTTCCCATCATTCCGGGCGGACAAAATCCCCTTCTCCTGCAACAAAACATTCGCGTGAATCCTGTGCTTATACGCCCGAAACCCGTGATCCGACACAATGATCACCGTCGCCCGTCCCGCAAACTCCGGCCTCTGCAACAGATCGACAACCCGCTTCACTTGCGAATCGAGCCAAGCCATCGCCGTCATGCTCGCGTTGCTCATCGGCCCATACTCATGATTGATGTCGTCCAGCGTCAGCAAATGAAACAGCAGCAAGTTCGGATGGTGATCCTCCAGAATCCGAACCGCCGCATCTGTCCAAATTTCGTCCTGCCAAGCCTGGCTGCTATTCTCGAAAGTCTTCAACTGCTCCGCCGTCACCGTCCCATCCGCAATCAGCTTCTTCTCGATCTCGCCGTCAACCTCCGGTAGCTCCGGAAATTTCCAATCAACCGTCTTCGCGTTGTAAATCGCCACCCAATCGACTTGCGCCGTCGTCAATCCCGCCTCATGCGCCACGTCATAAATCGTCGCCGAATGGACCATCACATCTTTATCCCGCCAAGGCTCGATCTTTGGCGCTCCATCCCTCTCAGGCCGTTCGAGCAACCCGTTGAACACGACGCGATGCTGCGACGCATCGAGCCCCGTAACGATCGCCGTGTGATTCGGCCAAGTCACCGTCGGATTGATCGGCTGCATCGACTCCGCAACCGCGCCCTCGCTCGCCAATTTACGCAACGTAGGTATCGGCAGCCGCGGATCCTTGAGCGCATACGCGGGAAACCCATCGAGGCTGATCACCACAACGACACGATCCTTCTTGTCGCCGGCACCATTCTTTTTGTTCTGGGCGTGAATCAGCGGGAACCGCAGAAAGCACGGCAGCGCCAAAGCGATCGCCGCAATCACACAAATTCGCCGCTCATGTTCAAGAAACCGATTCACGAATCCCTCCCCGCATCCGGGCGCACTATCGCAAGAGTTTAAATTTCGGACTGGTGAGTGCAAATCGAAATCGTTCCGCTGCAAATTCTTCCACAAAAACGCCCTGTGCCCGACGGGCAACTCCCGGGGTGTGAGGGAGAGCTGCTGCCCGTCGGGCACATGTTCGTCACTGCAAACTTTTTCCCACTCGCTCGGGCTCAACCGCTCCCGACCTAGCTGCCACTAGAACAGCAGCTTCAACGACAACTGCATAATTCGCGGTGGGTTCGCCGCTAGCGACTGCCCGAACGTCCCCGTGAAGTTGTTCGCTGCCGTCGGTAAATCCGCAATATTCCCGTCCGGCGACTGGAACTGCGCATGGTTGAACGCATTGAATAGCTCGCACCGGAACTCCAGCCGCATCTGTTCGCGAATCGCCGTGTCCTTCAGCAGCGCCATGTCCCAATTGTTCAGACCCGGCCCCGAGAAAAATCGCCGGGATGCATTCCCGAGCTGCCCCAACGCTTCCGGCGTGAACAGCGCGGTATTAAAGTACGCGCCCTTCCGCGGATCAGAAATGTTCAGCGACCCCGGCGTGTAGTTCGGCGTATCGATCGGCAGCGAAATCGCTCCCGCGCCGCCCGTGCCCGTCAAGGAATTGTCGTCCGTCTCGGTAAGCGTCACCGGAATGCCCGTTGCAAACCGCGTGATTCCGCTGATCCGCCAGCCCTGCACGAGCCGCTTTGGCCCTGGCAGCCGATTGATCGGCAGCTCATAGTCATAACTGATCACGAAGTTGTGCCGCATATCGAACGACGACAGCGATCGCGCGTTCGGATCTTGATAGTTAATCTGCTCGCCGTACCCCGAAGAATTGTCGAGCGACTTCGAATACGTGTATCCCGCAAGGAAGCTCAGTGTCTTGAATCGCTGCCGCAAACTAACTTGCAGCGAGTTGTACGCCGATTTCCCTTCGGTGATGAACAGTCCTTCGCTGCCGAAATCATTCCCGAAGGGTCCGCGCGTGCCGTTGATCACCGTCCCGGCCGCAGTGGTGTACGTTCCGTTTTCACCGCCCGGTCCGCAAGTTGCCGAACCCGGTGCCACCTGCGCGATCGTGCTCACACTCAAGCACGTCGCCGGATTTCCGGCGTTCGCTTCAAGGGACGAAAGCAACCGATGTCCCTGCGCTCCGATGTATCCGATGCTGAGCAGCGTCGACGAACCAATCTGCCGTTCAATCGTCAACTGATACTGCTCCGTGTAAGGCAAATCGTTCTTGTGCCAGAACGCCGGCGATGTCCCGATCGGCAGGAAATTCGCCCAATTGATCGACGTATCCGGATTCGACGGCGATGCGTTGAACGGCGGCGGCGCCACCGGGAATCGCTGCCCTTCCACAAAACCTGTCGAGCGATCGACGAACGGCGTCACAAACTCCGGCGGCACCGGGCTCTGATAGAACGCACCGAACGGAGCGTCGCCAATCTCGTTGAAGTTCGTGGCGCCTTCAAACGTCGTGTAGAAAAGTCCCCAACCCGCACGAATGCTGGTCTTTCCGGTTCCGCCAGTCAGCTTCCGCAAAAATCCATCGTTGAAGTTTGGCGAGTACGCCATGCCTGCTCGCGGCGCGAAATTGTGATACCGCGTCGGCGCCAGCGTTGTCGGCACTCCTGGATCACCCGGGAAGAGCCAGCCCGTCGGCGATCCCGGATACACGAGCGACTGCACGCCCGGTATCAGCGTCTGAATTTCGTTATGCTCTTCCGACCACGGCCGCGAAATGTCCCAACGCAATCCGTAGTTGAACGTGATGTTCGAACGGAACCGCCAGCTATCCTGCCCGTAGGCGCCGAAATATCGAGTCAATCCGTACGACGGATAGCCCTGCCCTTGCGAATAATTCGCCGGCGCTCCGATCAGGAAGTCCGCGAAATCATCGCCCGTCTCGTTTCCGTTAAACGTGAAATCGCCGTTCGATCCGAGGTTGTACTCCACCATCTGCGTGAAACGATAGTTCGCGCCGATGCTGAGCGTGTGCGTCCCGATGATTTTTCGATAGTTGTCCAGTGCCTGGTACGTGTTCTCTGTCACGCCCAGCGGACCGCCCGACGCTCCGAACGAAAAATCGTTGAAGTGGATGTTCGGCACGTGCGCATACGCCGGTTGTGATGGCGAGATGCCTAGCGTGTCAGGGCCAAACGCGAATCCAAGCGTTCCCGGGGTTACGCCTTCTCCGCCCGTCGGCGCGTGAATCAGATAGTGCAATCGCGTATACCCGAAGCGCGCCTCGTTCACCGCTCCGTTCCCGAAGGTCTTTGAATCGCCGATGTTCACGACTTGCGATCGGCCCGTGAAATTGCTTCCAAACCCGGGCAGCGCGATGTTGGGCACGTTCTGCAAATACTGATCGAAGAAATAATACGTGCTGATCAATCCCAGCAACGAGGAGTTGTAGTCGATCCGCCCACCGGTCTTGTCGTCGCGCAGCCGTGAGGGTTCCGATGACGCATCTGCGGTGAAGATGCTGTTTCCACCCACCACCTGCGTTACCGGCAGCACATACTGCATCAAATTCTTCGAAGGGGCAGTCCACAATGATTGGGGAATCTGTGCGTTGGGGAAAACGCATTGTGCGGTCGAAGTGCAGCCGGCGGTGTAATACGGTTCGCCGTTTGTCACCGCATAACCCGCGCGCGTCGACAATTCATTCGCCCAGGCATCGCCCTGCACTACGCCGGTCAACTGGCCCGCAATCGAAGAAAAATCTCCGTTCCGCTCTGCTGCCGACGGCACCGCAATTTGTCCCGTCGATCCCGACTGCCCGAGAATCACGCGATTTCCCTGGTAGTCGCCGAAGAAAAACAGCTTGTCCCGCTTGATCGGCCCGCCAATTGTCCCACCGAACTCGTTCTGCTTGTGCTCGTCGCGCGTCGCGCTGAAAAAGTTCTTCGCGTCGAAATCCTGATTCCGCAAAAACTCAAATAGGCTTCCGTGATACGCGTTCGAGCCGGATTTGGTAATAACGTTGATCTGCCCGCCCGCATACGTTCCGTACTCCGCGTCGAAGTTGTTCGTAATGATGCGAAATTCCGCGATCGAGTCCAGGTTCGGAATGATCGCCGTCGTCGAAAACGCCGGCTCCTGCACTGAAGTGCCGTTCAACATGAACCCGTTCGCCGATTCGCGCTGCCCGTTCACCGAAACGTCGCCCGCGTTCGAATCGCCCGAAACCTTCGTGAACGTGAAGCCCGTAGCGCTGAACTGCCCGCCCTGCCCTCCGGCCAGCCCCGACGACACCGACGCCACGCCCGGCTGAAGCGAGAGAAGGTCGGTGTAGCTCCGCGTTACCAGCGGCACGGCGGTCATCGTGTCACCGCTGATCACTTCACCGCCCTGCGTGCTCGCGGTATCCAACTGCACGACATCGCTCGACACTTCGACCTTCTCGTTGACCTGGCCAACCGATAACTTGACGTTCAAAATTTTCGCCGAGTTCACATCGATCAGGATGCCCGTCTCGCGAAACGTCACAAACCCCGCCATCTGCACTTCGAGGACGTACGTCCCCGGCGCCAGATTCAGGAAGGAGTAAAATCCGTCCGAATTCGTCTGCTGTCTCTCCGAAATTCCCGTATCCACCGCTCTCGCTTCGACCGTCGCGCCAACAACCGCCGCGCCAGTCTGATCGGTCACCACGCCTGAAATCCCGGCAGTGGTCGCCGCTCCCGCAACGCGCCCGAGCCCCGCCAGCAATAGAAGACACATCAGCCCAAACGCAACGAAACGCAAAAACCGGTTCCCCATCGTGGCCGCGACACAACCATGGAGGCGGCCTCGTTGATTTGCATTCATGAACTTCTCCTCTCGATCATGACGAACTAACGACTTCGGACCGCTCGCTTCGTTTCTTAACGTTTAGTTTCAGACCTTATACCAACCTCTCTGCGGACAGGTCAAGAGGGATTTTGCAAACCCTGTGTCGTTTGTGGTCGTCGGGAGTGAGAATATCCACGCATCGCGATAAAGCATGTATTTGTTGAACTCTTTGCAATATCTCGTTCATCAGAAATTCATCTTGCCGCCGGATCGACACTCTGTCGTTGACACTGTGTGAACACTCGGAATAGTATTCAAAGCGTTTAGAAGTGTTGCTTCAGAATTCGCCGTCCGGAGACGCGCGCTTTGAGTGACGACAGGTTCCTGGTCCATTCCATCAACATCCCGCCGGACAAATCGGGTGAACTGCTCGAATTGCCACGTGAAAAGGCCCAGTGGGAATGGATGAGCTTTTATGTCCGCCGCCTACAGCCCGGCGACGTCTTCAAAACGCGCACCGCCGACGAGGAAGCGGCCTTCGTTATTTTGGGAGGAACCTGCACTGCCGATTGGGGCCAGGGCCCGAGGCGCATCGGCAAACGCAAGAACGTCTTTGACGGGTTTCCCTACACCTTATATCTGTCCGCGCATCAAGCCGTCTGGTTCACGGCCGAGTCGGTCTGCGAAATCGCGGAATGCCGCGTTCCCTCCAAAGCGAAACACGATTCCAAACTCGTCGAGCCCAAAGATGTATCGACCAATCTCCGTGGCGGCGGGAACGCTTCGCGCCAAATCGTAGACCTAATCTCTCCGGCCTTCCCTGCCGATAAGCTGATGGTGATCGAGGTCTACACTCCCGGCGGAAACTGGTCTAGCTTTCCCCCGCACAAGCACGACGTTCATAATCCGCCGTCCGAAACCGACCTCGACGAGATTTACTACTTCCGTTTTCAAAAGAAAGAGAGCTTCGCGTTCCAGCATCTCTACGGCAACGACGAAGTCGGCAGCCGCATGCTGAAAACGCGCGATGGCGACACCGTTCTCGTCCGGAGCGGCTATCACACTGTGGTCGCCGGGCCCGGCTACGACACCTACTACCTCAACTTTCTCGCGGGCTCGGCGCGCTCATTGGCCGCAACCGAAGACCCGCAGCACACATGGATTCGCTCGACGTGGAAGGCCACGGATCCTCGCTTACCGCGAGTCCGCGGATGATTCGAGGCGATGTAGAGGCTATGCTCTGATAGGACAATTTCCTATGACAAGACGCCTCACTGTTGCGCAAGCCATCGTCGCCTTTCTGCAAAACCAATTCGTCGAGCGCGATGGTGTGCAGCATCGTTTCTTCGAAGGCTGCTTCGGAATTTTTGGCCACGGCAACGTCGCCGGCATCGGCCAGGCTCTCGAACAAGATCGCGGTCTCCGCTACTACCTCTTTCGCAATGAACAGGCGATGGTCCATGCCGCAGTCGCATTCGCAAAAGCTTCATTCCGCCTGCGAACGATGGTTTGCACCAGTTCGATTGGTCCCGGCGCAACCAACATGCTCACCGGCGCCGCGCTTGCCACGATCAACCGAATCCCCGTTCTGCTTCTTCCCGGCGACATCTTTGCCCGTCGCAACGTCGCGCCGGTCCTGCAGCAGCTTGAATCCCCCGCAACCCAAGATATCTCCGTCAACGACTGTTTCCGCCCCGTATCGCGCTATTGGGATCGAATCGAACGCCCTGAGCAAATTCTTACTTCCCTCCCCGAAGCCGTCCGCGTTCTGACATCACCGAGTGAAACCGGCACGGTCACGCTTTCTCTTCCACAGGATGTCCAAATCGAAGCTTTCGATTTTCCCGACGAATTTTTCCAGAAACATGTCTGGACAATACCACGGTCGCGCGCCGATCAAGATCTACTGAAACGCGCCGCATCGTGGATTCGCTCCGCAAAGAAACCGCTAATCATCGCTGGCGGCGGTGTGCTCTATTCGGAGGCTTCAAAGGAACTCGGCGAATTCGCCGCAACCGGAATTCCCGTCGGCGAAACAAACGCTGGCAAAGGCTCGCTCCCCTACAACCATCCGCAATGCGTCGGAGCGATCGGCGTGACCGGAACTCCGAGCGCAAACATCCTTGCTCGCGAAGCAGATCTCGTCATCGGCATCGGCACGCGCTACACCGATTTCACTAGCGCATCCAAAACGGCGTTTCAGAATCTTGCTGTTCGCTTCATCAACATCAATGTCACCGAATTCGACGCCCACAAACACGCCGCTCTTCCACTGACCGGTGACGCTCGCGCAACGTTGCAGGAATTGCGCGCCGCACTCGGCGGCTATCGCGTCGAGGAAACCTATGGCGCACAAATATCCGAGTTGCGCGCTGCGTGGGACAAAGAAGTCGAACGCATCTACACCGGTCGCGCCGAGGGAAAACTCACGCAAAGCGAAATCATAGGCGCCGTCAACGATTTCACTAAGCCGTCCGACATCATGATCAACGCCGCTGGCAGCATGCCCGGCGATCTTCACAAGCTTTGGCGCACATGCGAGCCCGGCGGCTATCACATGGAGTACGGCTACTCCTGTATGGGCTACGAAATCGCCGGCGGCCTCGGAATCAAAATGGCGCGCCCCGATCGCGACGTCTACGTCCTCGTCGGTGACGGCTCCTACCTGATGATGGCGCAGGAACTCGTCACATCGCTGCAAGAAGGCATGAAACTCAACGTGATATTGGTCGACAACCATGGATTCGCCAGCATCGGCGGCCTGAGCCGCAGCCTCGGAAACGAAGGCATGGGCACCGATTATCGCTATGCGAAAAACGGACGGTACGAAGGCGAAACAATTCAAATCGACTTTCGCGCCAACGCCGAAAGCCTCGGCGCATGGGCCGTCCGCGCCAACTCGATCGAGGAATTCAAACGCGCTCTCGAGAGTGGCCGCAACGAGTCGCGCACTTCGGTCATCGTCGTCGAAACTGCAATCGGCGAGCGCGTCCCCGGATACGAGTCGTGGTGGGACGTTCCAGTCGCCGAAGTTTCCGAAGTCGACGCAGTAAAGGCTGCGCGCTCCGATTACGAAAAAGCCCGCGTCAAAGAACGCTATTTCTTCGGTCCAAGTTCCGAAGCCGACTCTGAAATTGAAAACGGACCGGGCGAGAAAAAATAGCGTGGCCGCCAACCAGGCGGTTCCTCAGCCCGAATCTCAGCCGCACCTCAAACGCGTGCTGAGCCTGTGGGACCTGGTCTACTACGGGATCGTTCTGACTTCGCCGATCGCCGCCGTTCCGCTTTTTGGCGAGGCGCAAGTTCTCTCCCACGGTCACGCCGCAACAACTCTTCTGCTCGCCATGGTCGCTATGTCGGTGACCGCTGTCGCCTTCGGTCGCATGGCCAGCGTCTTTCCTTCTTCCGGTTCGGTCTACGCGTATGTCAGCAAGACGATGAATCCCCACGTCGGATTCATTCTCGGCTGGACGATGTTTCTCGAATATCTTTTTCAGCCGATTCAAAACGCACTTTACGCGGTCCTCGCGATTCGCCGAATGGTTCCGCAAATTCCTTTCGCGATACTAGCAGCGGTCACGGTCGGCCTCATCACGCTGATGACCGTTCAAGGCATCAAGTTCAACGCGCGAGCCAACCAAGCTCTGCTCGGATTCATGGTTCTCGTCACCGCCGTGTTTTTGGTGGAGGCGTTCCGTTTCATCGTGTTGCACAAAGGCGTCGGCGGATTATTCACAACGCACCCAATCTACGATCCATCAACGTTCAATTTGCGAGCGCTCGCCGCGGGCACCTCATTCGCCGCACTCGTCTTCATCGGGTTCGATGGCGTCTCGATTCTCGCCGAAGAAGTGAAAAATCCTCGTCGCAACGTTTTGCTCGCAGCCGTGCTCGTCTGCATTTTCACCGGCCTCTTCAGCGGCTTGCAGGTCTATCTCGCGCAGATCGTTTCGCCGGATTACACCACGCTGACTAACGCCGAGACTGCGTTCATGGACGTCGCGAAAATAGCCGGCGGCGCGATTTTGTTTTCTGCGTACGGTCTCGTTCTCATCGTGTCGAGCTTGGCGTGCGGCTTAGCAGGACACGTCGGCGCGGCGCGACTGCTGTATTGCATGGGCCGCGACGAAGTGGTCCCGAAAAAGGTGTTCGGCCATCTCAGCCCGAAGGGCGGCAATCCCATTTACAACGAATGGATTGTCGGCGGAATCGCGTACATCGCGGTGCTGACGATTCCGTGGGAACGCGCCGCCGAAATGGTTACCTTCGGCGCGCTGCTAGCATTCACTGCGGTGAACGTCGCGTCGCTGATCTATTTCTGGTTTTCGCAGCGCCCAAGCAACCGAAAATTCTTTCGCGACGCATTCGTTCCCGGCTTCGGCGCCGTATTCTGTTTCGGTCTTCTGCTGGGACTGCAAACCTGGACGAAGTACGCTGGCTTGGCTTGGTTGCTTGTTGGACTAATGTACGCGGCGCTGAAAACGCGAATGTTCACGGTCCGTCCAAAGATCTTCAACTGGAACGAAACGTAGCCAGCCCGCGATCACGCTTTTCAGAGTTTCGGTTTAGACTCTCGCAGACTTATTTGGACGAAGCTTGCTGCACAATTTCTCCAGCATCGTGTCCGTGGTTTGCGGAGACGAACTGCGAGAAGCCGCAGGATTCTCGAATCCTCAATTCCGGCTGTAGCTTCATCAGGACCGGCTTACCTTTATCGCCTTCGATGCGGCGAATCAAAAGTTCGACCACTTCACTTCCCAGTTGATGCTTCGGCAATTCTACCGTTGTCAATCGCGGGCGAAAAACTCCCAGCCAAGGATAGTCGTCGAAACTGACCAAGCCGAAATCGTCAGGGCACTTCAGTCCCATCTCTTCGACAGCTTTCAGAAATCCGACAGTCATCAGGTGATTCGCGACGTAGACGCCATCAGGTCGCCGCGAAAGCAACGCGTGGCCGGCGCGGAATCCGGATTCGATACGATAATCGCCTTCGACGACAAGATCGGGATCGAACGGCAATCCGCTCTTATCGAGAGCATCACGAAATCCGCGGAAGCGTTCTTTCGCGTTGCTGACGCGCAACGGTCCGCTGACAAGTCCGATGCGCTTGCGTCCAGAACGCGCGAGATGTCGCACCGCTTCGTACGCGCCTTGATAGTCGTCGCTGATGACAGCATCTTTCGTGAGCTGCGGATATGTCCGCATCAAGAGGACAAAGGGAATGTTGACGTCGGTGATCGTTTGTCGCAGCGACGGCTGAAAATCTCCCGCAGCTTTCGTGAGCACGATACCGTCGACACGCTTGGATAGCAGAAGCTCGACAGCGCGATCTTCCTTTTCAAGATTGTCGTCGCTGTTGCACAGCAGCAGGTTGTAGCCGAGCTTCTGCGCAGCGTCTTCCGCCCCGCGAACTACCATGGGAAAAAACGGATTCGCGATATCCGGAACGATCATGCCGATCGTTTGCGTCTTTTGCTTGATGAGGCTGCGCGCGATCAGATTCGGGCGATAGTTCAGTTTGCGGATCGCGGCTTCGACGCGTTCGCGCAAGACTTTTCCGACGTGCGCCTTGTTATTGACGACGGCGGAGACGGTAAAAATCGAGACACCGGACTCGCGGGCTACGTCGGAGATACTGGCGGCCTTGGGAGTCTTCCGCGTTCTGGATTTCCTAGAGGTTGGCATGCTTCCAGTGCGAACAATATCAGAGTTCGGTGTTCGGTCAAAACGCGACTGGATATCAAACGTTCAATTGTCCGGATTTGGAATCATGACGTCGCGGACGATTGCGTTCAAATCGGCGCACGCTGCGATGAACTGGCGCAGTGTTCGCCGTGTTGCGCCGAACGAATCGAATTCGTCGGAGGTCAGACCGCCTTCGGTATAGGCGCGGCGAAAGTCGGGAAATCGCTTGTAGAGTTCATCGACGATTTGTGGATCGACCGGATTGTCCATGCGCGGTTTGACTTCGATGCCGCTGGAGTTGAAGCGGATCTGCCAAGTGTGCGGCGGAGAAATCACGACGTCGCCGCCGATGAATTCGCTCCAGTGCATGTGATTGCGAAACGCCGCGGACAGGAGACGGGTGCGATAGCCGCGTTCGCGGAAAATCTGGTACGTCTTTTTGAGAACGGCAACACCGGCCCACTCGAAGTAACCCGGATCGACCGAGATATTTTCTCTTTCGGCAACGACTTTCAGCCAGTCATCCAGCCGCCCGACCATGATCGTGCAGACTGGCCCCATTGTGTCGATGGGCAAACCTGCTTCTTCGCGCCGTGCGAGGCCGCGTTCCACGGCTTCGGCGACGGCGACGCATTGCGGCAACGTGAAGCAAACCGTCGCATTGATGCTGACACCGCGATACGTCGCTTCTTCGATGGCGGGGATTCCGGCCCGTGTCACCGGAATTTTCACGATCATGTTTGGCGCGAGCCGATCGAAATCGAGCGCCTGTTTCAGAATTGTTTCGCTGTTGCGATACAACCGCGGATCGGTCTGAATCGAAAGGCGGCCGTTCTTGCCCTTCTCACGATCGAAAATCGGCTTAAGCAGCTTGGCGGCATTTGCCGACATCTCGCGAACGACTTGCCAGGCGATCTCATCTTCGGTGGCCGTCGGGTGTTCAGTCGCGATCGATTGAATTCTTCCCTTCCACACCTCGAATTCTTTTTTCAGCACGCCGACGACGATGACCGGATTGCAGGTCGCGCCGACGGCGCCGTTCTCGAGCGAATACTGAAGTTCGGAGATCGATGCGGAGTCGTTCCAGAGACACGTCGGCGTCGTCTGCGTCATTTCATGAAGCAAACTCTTGTAAGCGGACTCCGTAGGTGGGCTCATCGGCCCTGCCTTGTTGCACCACGAAGATTTCGATCCGACTTCAATTAGGCAACTCGTATCGTTTGTGAGTGGATGTGCGACTCCTCCGCCGCTACGGCGATCGCAAGCGCTTTCAGCCCATCCTCTCCGGTGACGGTGGGCGGTCGATCGTTGAGGATGCGATCGACGAAGTCGCGGACCTCAGCGAGATAGGCGTCGGCAAACGTCGAAAGAAAATAATCGGCGATCGGACTGACGCTTCCGTTCGTTGTGAGGAAAGTCGCCGGCGTGCGGTGAAGGCTCCCGACCTGGATGGAGCCTTTCGAGCCGACGACTTCCGTGCGAACGTCGTAACCGTACTGCACTTGGGCGTGCGATTCGATATTTCCGATCGCACCTTTACTGAATTTCAGGTTCACGAGGCAAGCGACGGCGTCTCCGAACTGGGTGACTTCGGGACGAATAGTCGACGTCGTGAATGCGTTCACTTCTGTCACTTCGTCCTGCATCATCCAGCGCGCGAGATCAAAATCGTGAATCGTGTTGGTGTAGAAGAGCATTCCGTTGATTTGCGAATGGTAGTAAGAGAGCGGTGGCCCTTCTTTGTCACGGCCTAATGACTTGAAAATCACAGGGACGCCGATTTCGCCGGCTTCGATGCGCTTCATCGCAGCGGAATAGGCAGGATCGTAGCGGCGCATGAAGCCGACCTGGAAATAGACTTTGTGTTTGTCCACGGCTGCCAATGCAGCGCGCGCGTCTGCTAGGTCCAGCGCGAGAGGTTTCTCGCAGAGGATGGCTTTGCCGGCCGCTGCGGCGACGCTGACGGCCGGGGCATGAAATTTGTCCGGCGTTGCGATGACGATGGCGTCGACGCCTTTGCAATCGAGCATCGCTTCGAGGCTGCCGAACGATTTCTCAATCTCGAGTTCGGTGGCTACCTGACGCGCTCGATCTTCCAATGCATCGGCGACGGCAACCAGTTGCGCGTTGGGGACGAGGCGCCGCAGATTTTCTGCGTGGCGGCGGCCCATCTCGCCGACTCCCAAGACTCCTACGCCGAGTTTCTTCGTCATGGTTGTCTCGATCGGGTTCTATCGCGCGGCTGCGCCGGTTTCTTGGACAGCGCGGACAACGCCCTGCAAATACGCGAGGCTTTCGGCGACGCTCTGCGCTGGGGGAATCACGTAGGCGTCGAACTTTACATCCTGCTCGACGACGGCCCAGCCGGAATAGTTGTTTTTCTTCAGCGTACGGAAGAACGCCGGGAAGTCGATATTTCCCTGCCCGATGATCGTGAAGACTTTGTGCTCGATGGCTTCTTCAAAGGTCCACTTGTTCTTGCGAGCTTCGGTTAGAACTTTCTGGTTGCAGTCTTTGATGTGGACGAAGCGCAATTTACTTTTAAATTTCTCGGCTTCTTTCACCGGGTCGGCTCCGGCGTAGCACGCGTGACCGGAGTCGAGGCAGAGACCGATTCCCGTGTGCGAGGTCGCGTCGAAAAACTTTTCGGTTTCTTCGCTGGTTTCGACGTAGGTGGCAACGTGCGGATGAAAAACGAGATCGAGGCCGAACTCCTGCGAGACTTTTTCGGCGCCGGCGACGATTTTGCCGACGTACCTCCACTGCTCGGCGTTCAGCTTGGGGCAGGTCGGATCGTTGGCGCGCCCGGAGAACGCATTTCGGCCGGGCGTCTGATCGTCGGCAAGAACGAGGAAAGGAGCTTTGAGCTTCGCGAGCAGGTCGCCGACTTTGCGGATGCGTTCGATGACTTCTTTTTCGGCGTCGAGGTCTCCCATTTTTACGGGGACGAAGGAGCCGAGGAGTTTCAGCTTGCGCTTTTCGAGTTGAGCCCGGAGGGCTTCGGGATCGGTGGGAAAGTAGCCGTAGGGGCCAAGTTCGGTGCCGGTGTAGCCGGCTTCGACCATTTCATCGAGCATCTTTTCATAGGACTGGTTCCAGGAAGGGCCGGGATAGTCGAGGACGCCCCAACTGTCGGGTGCGGAAGCGAAGAGGAATTGGTTAGCGGGGCCTGTCATGCAGCTCCTTGGGCGGTCGAAATGATCATTCTAAACGCTTAGCATTGGTATATTCGCAGAAGATTTAGGGATGTCAAGGAGGAATCGGAGCTGTCGCGACAAGATCGCGCGAGGTTTGTAAATGGGGTGTGAATTGGCGGTGGATGTTGTGGGGACACCTCGGACGAATCCGGTGTGACGGATGGGAGTCGGCGAATCAGAAGATTTGGCGGCGAGGTGTTGTTGGTCAAAAGCGGCGCGGGAGCGCCGCACTCCATATTGATCGTGCCCGTTTGGCGGTCGAGATGAACACGCGAGTTCCGAAATGGGAAGGATGGGGTGTACCCCCCTGTTTTTTCAAAGAGTGCGCAAGCGGTGTGGAATCAACGAGATGCAAATATTCCAATTTTGGGAGTGTGGAAGGGGTTTGTTTTGTTAGGGATGGCGGGAGGGTCAGCGAGGGGGTTTTAGCGGCGTGTTCGAATAGTTGGGGCGACATGGAAGAGTATACCATGTGGTAACGGGTATGTCAATGGGTATTTGAGGTTTGCCGGGCGGGGCGAGCACCGCCATACAATGTGATCGGAGTTCGTCGTATCGAGACGGGCGGGGTTGAATTAAAACCCGCGATCTGGGAAGCGATCGCGGGTACAGGGTCGCGCCGGGCGCGCGTGCGAAGATGGGGTGGTTTGAGTTGGGTGAAATCAAACCCGCACCCTCTCAAACCTAAGGGCGCGGTACCCCGCCGGTCATTTTCATTCGAAATCGTGCGGACATGGGGCGCAGCAATGCTGCGCCCGTACACGGAATGGGCGGGCTTCATCTAAACCCGCACCCTTTCAGGAACCGAAAGGGTGCGGCACCCAACATCCAACCTTCCTACCTAACATCCCGCTCAGGTGGATGGGTGGGGTGTCTACGATTTGTTCGGTGGTGCGGTTCCAGTAGAGGCGTTTGCCGGACCAGTAGGAGTCGCGGGCCATCATGGTGGCGATGGCGTGGGAGAAGCCGTGGTTTACGGTGGCGTTGGGTTGCTGGCGCGAGCGGAGGCATTCGAACCAGTTGGTCAGATGAGAGAGATCTTCGTCGCCCATGCCGGCGGGCGGGAGCGACGTGTCGCCGGGCAAGAGGATGTCTTTGGTGACGCGCTTTTTGTCGATGTCGAAATCGTCTTCGTGATTGCCGACTTCGTTGACGAATTGCCAGCGAGGGCTGCCTTCGCCGCCGGTGTTAAACATGGTTCCCTTTTTGCCCATGATGCGGGTGAAGCTCGGCGCGTCGTTGCCGAAGCTGGTGGAGTAGCTGGCGAGGAAGCCCTTTGGGTACGTCAGCAAAGCCTGAAACGTGTCGGGATTTTGACGGCCGTCGTGCCAGGCAAAGATTCCGCCGTTGGCGGTCACGGAATCGGGAGCGGTTTCGTCCATAAAGAAATGGCAGAGGTCGATGCCATGACACATCCACTGATCGGGAATGCCGCTGGAGAATTCTTTGTATAGGCGAAATTCGAAATAGAGTTGCGGATCGAACGGGCGAGCCGGCTTGGTCATGAGCCAAACGGGCCAGTTCACATCTTGTTCGCGAACTTGTTTGACTTCGGGGCGGCCGCGCCAGCGGGGGCCGTTGTAGTTCCACTCGATTTCGTATTTTGTGACGTCACCGAGCGCGCCGGTCTTGATGAAATTGCGCGCGGCGATCTGATAGGGCTCGCTGCGATGCTGCGTGCCGATCTGGACGATCTGTTTGCTTTTCAAGGTCGTGTCGCGTGCGGCTTTGACCTCGGCGAGGACGTTGCCCATGGGCTTTTCGGAGTAGACATCTTTGCCAGCTTCGACAGCCATTTTGAGGAGCGGCGAATGGGTGTGCTCGGGCGTGGAGATGATTACGGCGTCGATGTCCTTCATCTTCAAGAGCTCTTCGGGAACCGCGGCGGTTTTGGGAGCTGCGCCGTAGGCTTTTTGGTTGAACGAGACGGCGCGATCGCGATAGATGGTCCAGAGATCGCAGACGGCAACCATCTGGACGTTTTTCGATTTGCTGAGTTGCGCGACCATGCGGTCGAGCTCGGAGCCACGACTGCCGATACCGATGTGGCCGATGGAGATGCGATCGTTGGAGCCAGCGATGCGGCTGTAGGAGAGCGCGGTGGAGCTGGCCGCGGCCGTTGCTGTGGCCAGGATGGCGCTTTTTTGAATGAATTCGCGACGACCGACTTTTCCTTCTGATGAGCTCATTTTTTCATCCTCGTTGAGATTGTTCTAAACCGATCGAGTCGTTGCTTCGGTGAGCAACGACGCGGATTCCGTATCGAGATAGGTTGTGGTGTTGGGATGCGTGCGCAGGATGGAGGCTGGCGCCATCGGGCTGATTTCGCCTTCGAGGCAGGCTTTGACAGCGCGCGCTTTCTGGGCGCCGGGAACGACGGCGATAATTTCGCGGCTCTTCAGAATCTGTTTAACGGACATGGAGATGGCTTGCGCGGGAACGTCAGGAATGGACTTGAACCAGCCTTCGTTGACCTGTTGTGCGCGGCAAGCTTCGTCGAGGTCGACGATCAGGTAGGGATCTTCGATTTCGAAATTGGCCGGTGGGTCGTTGAACGCGAGGTGGCCGTTTTCGCCGATGCCAACGAATGCGATATCGATCGGCGCGGAAGCCAATTCCATCCCTACTTCGCGAACAACTTCGGCGGGATTTTGCTCGCCGTCGAGCAAGTGATAACGGCGGATGCCTGTTTTTCGAATGAAGCGCTCCGTCAGGTATTTGCGGAAGCTGGCAGGGTGGTCGAGAGGGAGACCGATGTATTCGTCGAGGTGGAACATTTCGACGCGGGGCCAGTCGATGCCGGGAGTTGCGGTGAGGAATTGAAGGAAGTCGATCTGGGAGGCGCCGGTGGCGGCGATGATGCGAGCTATGTCGGACTTGGCTAATACACGCTGAAGCGATTGCGCGGCGTGCTTGGCAGCGGCTGATCCCGTCTCGGTTTTGCTTGGCAATACGTGAACCTGCACGTCGCGCTCCTGGAACCCAACGAGCTAGAAAACCTTTACCCGGAGAAGTGAAACCGGCTGAGGTGCCGCAGCCGTCCTAATGGCTGAACGACGGGCCTCACACTATCTTTTTGTTTCCATAAACGCCAGTTAAATTTCCGTGGATTGGGAAAATTCTGCCCGCCGGATGCGATAGAATTTCATGGACAGCTAATCCAATTCTGGGATATGGATACGCGGTATGAAAATGCCGAAAACACGGCTTCTGGATGTTGCGCGACACGCCAAGGTGAGCCCGGCCACGGTTTCGCGAGTGGCGAATGGGAATCCTCAGGTGGATGGGCAGATAGCGGCGTCGGTCTACGCAGCCGCGAAGGCGCTGGGTGTTGACCTTACGCTGAATCGAAAGAACCGGACGATCGCTTTTGTGCTGGGGAACCGGGATACGGTGAACGAGTTCCAGTCGAAGGTGCTGCTGGGAGCTGAAGCGTACTGCGCACAGCACAACTGGGACATGCAGTTTATTTCGTTTCGACGCGATCTGAACGCCCCGCCCACGAATCTGCAACTGCCGCACGCGCTGACAAAAGCGAATCGCCCGGCTGGAGTGATTTTGACCGGCACGCATTCGGTGAGCATCCTGGCGGCGCTGCGAGAGCGGCGGATTCCCTTTTCAGTGACGGGAAACAATATCGTGGGCGATTGGCGGCCCGAGGAGTACGACTGCGTTTACACCGACGATGTGCGCGGCTCGCAGGAATTGACGCGACATTTTATTGCGCAGGGGCATACAGCGATCTGGTACATCGGGAATTTGAGGCTGCCGTGGTTCGCGCGATGCTACAAGGGATATGAAGAGGCGATGAAGGAAGCGGGGCTGGCACCGAAGGTTAAAGAGATTCATTCGGAAGATCGGGAGCTGGGGTATCTCGCAGTGAAATCGTTGCTGGCGAGCGGGGAGCGGCCGACAGCTCTGTTTACCGGAACGGATCAGGCGGCGTCGGGGGCTTATCAGGCGCTGCAAGAGTCGGGGATCCGGATTCCGGATGATGTGAGCGTGGCGGGATTTAACGATACGATCGGCGACGTGTTGCATCCGGGATTGACCTCCGTGCGCGAGTTTCCGAGGGAGCTGGGGACGCATCTGGCGGAGTTTACGTTGCGGCGGATTCAGGAGCCGAATCTAGCGCCGCAGCAGTTGTTGTTACCGACGGAATTGATTCGAAGAGAGAGCGTGCGGCGGGTTGCGGCGGCGCCAGCGAAAGCGACGCAGGCGCGATAGGACGAGCGCGAAAGAAATTCGAATTCCGCACCCTCGAAAGCTGAGGGTGCGGCAGCCAAGAAAAAACTGAACCGAGTAAATGAATGGGCGGCCGACCTGACGGCCGCCCATTTTGCTGCATTTGGGGTGTTAGAACGTGATCCGCAGACGCAGACGGACGGTGCGACGGCTGTCGATACCCTCTTGCGAGAAGCTGCTGATCAAACGGCCGAAATCGGGGTTGCGGTTGATGTCTTCGGGATGTCCCTGACCGATTGGGAGCAATGCTCCCGTGTTGGGATCGACGCGGATGTTGAAGTCGCCGAGTAGAGCGAAAGTGCCACCACCGCCACCTGCGTCGGAATCGGGCGAGAAGAGCGGATGGTTGAAGATATTGTCGACGTCGGCGCCGAGTTGAGCCGTCCAGCGTTCGCCGAAGTGGAAGTCTTTGTGAACACCGAGGTTGACGCCCCATGTGCCGGGTCCCCAAAGCAAATTGCGCTTGGCGTTGGCAGGATTGGAGAAGACATCGGCGCCGACGGAGGGCATGCCGAACGCGGCGGCGTTCCAGATGCTGTCGCCGGTTTTCTTGTTGTAGTCGTTGCTGATGATCGTCGGCCGGTAAGAGGGTTCGGCGTTGAAATCGCCGACGGCATCGACCGACGAGATGCCAATGTTGCCCGGCTCGACAGGATTGCAGTCGTCGCAGATCCAGAACGGAGTGAAGCCGGTGCCGGACTTGGCAAACATATTAAAGGTGGTGGACCAGCCGCCGATGATGGCGTCTTCCCACGCGTTCATGTTGGCGCCGTATTGGCGGCGGCGACCGACGGGTAAATCGTAGACGCCGTAGGCAACGAATCGATGCTTCGAAGTGTAGCCGTCGATGCCGTAGTCCTGATTGGGATTCAACGCGTCGTAGGCGATGCCGCCCAGGCTAGAATTGCCAGTATCGAGCGCAGTCGATTTCTGGTCGAGATACGTGTAAGCGAGATTGAGCAGAAGACCGTGAGTGTAGTGGCGTTCGAATTGGGTCTGGAACGCGTTGGATTGTGCGTGGCCGTAATTTCCGTAGCTGAGCAGGAAGTCGCCGAGCGCCGGGAAGCGATAGCGGTTGTAGTCCGCGGGCGAGATGCCGCAGTTCCCTTGCGTCGGATCGCAGATTTGGCCGGGAACGATGTTGCCGTCGTCGTCCACGAGGCTGACGCCGAAGGGCTGGTTGCTGGGTGCGATCTCGTTGAGATCTTTGCCGGCGATGAGGCCGTGCATCGTGGAGCCGAGATAGGAGACGCGGACGACGCTGTTCCAACCGATCTCGCGCTCGTAGGTGACGTTGTATTGGTGGATGCGCGGCTGATGGATGTTGACGGGAACGACGTTGACTGCGGGCGTGTTGCCCGTGGGCGCGACGGCGCCTCCGGAAACTGGGCTGACGCCGTCGACTCCGTTGCCGGGCCATCCTTGGAGCGGATTGCCCGCCGCATCTCGTTTGGTGACGGATTGGTTGAATGGGTTTGTGGCGATTGGATCGCGGATGCCTTGCGCGGCTGAAGTTGGATAGTAGATGCCGTAGCCGCCGCGAATCACGGATTTGTTGCCGATGCGCCAGGCGAGGCCGATGCGCGGAGACCAGTCATCTTTGTCGGTGCGCACTGTGCCGCGGCCAACGCCGAGACCAGATTGGTCGGCGAGGACGTAGCCAAAGTTGACGATGCGCGGGTCGAGATATTTGAGCGTCTTGGTGGACGGGATGATGAAGCGGCCGAGTTGGCCGGTCGTGGGATCCGAGTAGTTCGGATCGAAGTTGGCGATGAGATCGTTTGCGTCGATGAACGGAGTGATGAGCTCATAGCGCAAGCCAAGATTGAGCGTGAGCCGCGAGGTCAGCTTCCAAGTGTCCTGGAAGAAGAAGCCGCTCTCCCAGTTGTGCACGTCCATTGCGGGACGGGGATCGGAAACGGTACTGACGGTCGTGCCGGGATCTCCGAGCAAGAAGTTGGTGAACGGCTCGAGGCCGGTGCCGGCGTAGGTGATGGAACCGCGCACGTTGCCGCGGTTGAGAGCGAAGCCGTCCTGAGCTTCGTTGTAGACCATGTCGCCGCCCATGCGGAAGGCGTGCTTGCCTTTGATCCAAGTGAGCGTGTCGCCGTAAGTGATGAGATTTTGGTTGAGGGGGCGATAGGTGTTGCGGCCGCCGTTGGTGAAAGTCGCGAAGGTGTTGCTGAAGCTGATTGCGGGATGGCCGTAGGTCGAGAGCGCGAATGGGCCGGTCGCGGCGCCATAGGCGTCGATGTCGGATTGGCTGAAACCGATCGTAGAGAGAAAGCCGTCGAGCGTGGTGTTGCTGTGCTGGAGGAGATTCTCGCGATTGAAGCCGCCACGGACTTCGTTGATGAGATTGGTGGAGAACGAGCGCGTATAGGAGAGCGAGAGCGTGTTGTTCTGGCGATTGACTTGGGTGAGGCCGAGACCGGTGTAGGGATTGACGACGGCGGTCTGCGCGCTGGTTTGCGCGGAGGCGTCGTAGACACCGTAGAGGTGATCTTTGTCGCTGAAGTCGTGGTCGATGCGGAGTACTCCGGAGTCGAGAACGGAATTGCCAGGGAGAATCGTTTGGTAGCCGCCCTGGATGCGGCCGGTTTCGGGGTCGATCGGGGCGCTGGTGCCGATCTTGGGGAAATAGGTATTGATGAGTGCTTGTGTCGTTGGGTTGAGAAGTCGCTGCGGGATTGTGATGAATTTGCGGCCGCCGTCACCGGCGCCATCGTCGATGGTATCGGTGGCAATCTCGGCGGGCGTCATTTGGGCCAACGTGGCGGCGGGGACGAGAGGCTTGGCATCGTCGGCGATTTGCGTGAAGTTACCGGTGTAGAGGTCCGGATGCGCGACGGTGGTGGATTGGAATTTTACGGGAGCGACGTCGTAGTCGCGCTCGTATGCGGCGAAGAACCAGGTTTTCTTGAGTTTCGGGATGCGGCCGCCGAAGGAAGCGCCGATATCGTTTTCGTTGAAATAGGGATTCGGGTATTTGCTCTGGAATGCGGTCGGGGCGAAGGCGGCTTTGCCGTTCAAGTCGTCGAGAGTCCAGGCGGCGAGGGCTGAGTTCTTGTTGTTATAGAACATCGAGCCGTGATACTCGGAGCCGCCGCGCTTGGTGTTGACGCGGACGTTGGCGATGCCGGCGTATTCGGCGCTGAAGTCGGAAGTCATGATGTTGACTTCGCCGACGGCTTCGAGCGATGGCTTGCTTTGTGTGGGCTCGCCGAAGATGCCGCCGTTGGAGCGCTGGCCGTCGAGAGAGAAGCTGGCGCCGTAGCTTTGAGCGCCGAGAAATTTGAACTCGCCGTCGGCTGAACCCTGCGTGATGTTGGGATTGAGATAGAGGAACGAATAAACGTCGCGGCTGTCACGCGGTAGTTCGGTGATGGCGGTGCTGCTGATCGTTTCGGAGATGGTTTGGTCTTCGGTGTCGATGGAAACGGCTTCGGATGAGACGGTGACAGTTTGTTGGCCTTGCGAGATTTTTAGTTGAGCGTCGGCGGTTGCGACGTCGCTGCCGTGGAGAGTGACGTCCTTGATTTCCATTTCGGACATGCCGGCGGCGGTGATGGTGACGGTGTAGGTGCCCGGGCTAAGGCCGAAAACCTCGTAGTTGCCTTGGCCATTGGTCGTGCTGGCGCGAACGGCTCCCGTCGAAGTATCGGTGATCGTGACGGCGGCGCCTGGTATTACGGCTCCGGCGGAGTCGGTGACGACGCCGCGGATGGTGCCGAGATCGGTGCCTTGGCCGAGGGCTTGGGTGGCACAGAAGAAAGCGAAGAGTAGAAACAGAGATGCAGACAGAATTTTTCGAAGCATGACCTGGACTCCCCCGTTACAGCGTGAAGAGGATTTAACATGAGGAAAAGAGGAATGCAACGGATAAATAGAAAAATAATGTCGGAATACAGAAATTTTTCTTCCTACACAGAAAGTAGTCCTAGGACCTAGATGTCGGGGCGGGATGGTGGTGGATGACTTTGCGAGAGTGGCTCGACGCGGTAGGTCAGAAACTGATGGTCGAACTACGGATTGTTCGATTCGGACAAGGCCAGTCGAATGTAGTGATGAGCCATGCGGCTGTCGGGGAGTAGCAAGGCGTCGCGGAGTTCGTTGTTACCTGTTTCGTCTTGGCCAGCAGATTTGCGGAGAGTGCCAGATATATAGAGCCACCAAACTTTTGCATTGCTGCGTTGCGCTTGTTGCTCGACTCGGGGGATGGCTGAGGTTAGACGGTCGGTCCAAGTGGCTGCGTCGTAGTCCGAGAGATGCTTCGCTGAGCGGGCGGCCCAAATCAGATTCGCGGCTTCGGTTTCTGCTGCAACTTGCTTGAAGATCGCTGACGCTTTGGATTTTTCGCCGCAGGTATTCGAGGCCTCGGCGAGGAAATATTTTGTACGGGCGGCGTTCAGGAATGGGTCGAGGCCGTCTTTCGTGAAATCGAGTCCATTCACCGGATGGCCGATCGCGTTTGCTTCGACGAGGGCGTCTTTGCAGCGGGCGGATTCTGCCAGGGATTGAATTTGTTCGAGTTTCACTTCGATCCAGACTTGGCGGACGTTTGTGCCGCCTTCCTCCCTGCCGAAGAATCTGTTGCGGAAGAGAGAGGTCGCACCTTCGAAATCGCCTGCTTCGGCTTTGTTGAGGGCGAGCTCGTATACGAGGGCGAGCGGCATCGTTTTCAGATCAGGGTAGCGCTCGAGGATTTCCACGCGTTGGGTGGCGGGCTTACCGAGGATGGCGAGGGCAGTGATCGCGCCGGCATAGTTGACGGCGTTTTTGGGATCGTTGGCGATTCCCTCTTCGAAAACGGCGCGCGCTTTTTCTGTGTCATGAGTTTGGTGGAGGAGCGCCCAGCCGAGGCTTGCGTTCAAGGCGGGGATTTGCGCGTGGAGAGCGCGGGCGGCGTTCCATTCGCGGAGGGCGGCATTGCCATCGCACGGGAAAAGAGAAAGGTGCCGAGGAGGTAGTGAGCGGTCACGTCTTGTGAATTCGAACGGAGAGCGGCTTCGAGGGCGGCGCGGTCTTCGTTGGTGCTGGGGAAGACGTAGAGAGTGGAAAGTTTCGAGGCGCGAGCGTAATCCGTTGCGCCGCCGGAGTCGCCGGATTTTTCGCGGGCGTAGCCCAACAAATAAATGATCAGAGGGTTGTCTTGCGGGAGCCCGATACCGGGCTCGTGTTGATCGGCCGGAACGCTCGGATACGTTCGTGAGAGGACTTTGATTGCTTTCGAATAAAAGCCGAGACGGAGGTATTCGCCGGCGATCTTCGTAACTCGGTACGGATCAGCAGCGAGGTGAGCAAGATCAGGATTCCCGGACTCTTCGCGCAGGAAAGCACTGTTGGGGAACTTTTGAAGGAGGAGTTCGGCTTGTTTTGTTGCGGACTGCGTGTCGCCTGACGCGGAGGTGATGGCGACTTGCAGTTCTTGCGCGCGGAGATCGTCGGGAGCGGCGGCGAGGCTTTCGGCGATTTTTTCACGAGCGGCGGCGAGATTGCCGTGGCGAGATTGATATTCGGCGATTCGAAGGGCGGCAGCGGCGCGATGCTCCGGCGAACGCAGGGCAGCTTGGTAGGCATCGAGTGCTTCGGGGCCTTTGCCGATGGCTTCGAGCGCGAGGCCTTGATAAAAGGAGACTTCGCCGTCGGTCGTGTTGCGTGCGTGCGCGGCGGCAAGCAGAGGTTCGGCGTCCTCGAGCCGCTTTAGGCTGACAAGAAGTCGGCCGGTGGCTCTTTGGAGTTCGAAGCTTGTCGGAAATTTTTTTAGGGCGGCGGTGTAGATGTCGAGGGCGGCAAGTTTGTCACCGTTTAGTTCCCTATCGTCGCCGGCTTGGAGCCAATCGTCTTCCGTTCGGGAGTTTTCTGGCGGGATGACATAGTTGGGTTGCGGGCCGAGTTTGATGTTGGGGTCGTCGGTCCAAGCGTATTCGCCCTCGGTTTGACGAAGTAGGACTGAGCCGTCCTTCGCTTGAAGTTCGAATGTGTATTTCTTGCCGGTGTCAGCCGGCACGGACTTCGTCCAAGTCTTGTTCGGTGAAAGATTTTGCTTCTCGGTAACTAGTGGTTTGTTTCCGTCGAGGACACGAAGCGTCGCATCAGGAATCTTCTCATTTGTGTTGAGCGAAATTACGAGCGCTTCGTTCTTGCGTTCGAGATGAACCACGGCGGAGAGATTGGCGCGCGAGATTCCACCGAGTTCTCGGACGGGCATCCAGTATTCGGTGAAACTGATGTGTTGGCGCGGTTGCAGATAGGCGTAAGTCTCCTGGTTTCGAAAGAGGCCGCCTTGCACTTCAGAGTAGGCACTGTTGTCGTCGGAAAGCGCGTCGCGCCAGTCAAGACCATCGGCATCGACACCCCAGGACCAGATTTTTTTCGCGGGGAGTTCGTCGTAGTGCGCGAAGTGAGCGGTTCCCGTGTTCGAATGCGGATTCCAGATGCCCATGAACTCTTCGCGGCTGCCGTGGACAAAGAGGGAGACGGGGCCGTCGGTTTGATTCTTGATGATGCTCAGATCTTTTCCTTGCGCATCAATCGGCCATTTCTCAATCGCTGCGAAGCCGTGCTCGGCGGCGTAGCGCATCGGATATTGAATTACGGAATCGTCCCAGACGCGCACGCCGGCGTTGCTCCACCAGTAGAATCGCTGGCGGATGTCGTTGCGGTTGCTGAGACGGACGTGCTGTTCGAGAACGGTTGAGCCGGGGCGCAGGACGAGTTCGACGCTCCACTCCATGCCGTAGACGCGATCGATGTTGCCGACGGTAACGCTCGCACTGCCATCGACGTGTTTCGCGTAAGAAAAATCGACAGGCGACATCGACATCCAGTTGTGTGAAACGGGAAAGTTGAACTCGACACCGAATGCGGCCCAAGCGCCTCGATAACCGATGTCCGCTTTTTTCAACGAGGAATTGGCGTAGAACATCGGCTGGCCGCTGATTTTGTCGATGCAGGTGTAGACGTGGCCACCGATGTCGGGGAGGACAGAGCACTTCAGATATTCGTTTTCGAGATAGACGGCGCGGAGATCGTGATTGCGGCGTTCGCCGGTGAGCTCGTTGCGCAGTGTGTATGGATAGTTGAAGCGAGTGGTGGCTTGTTGATCGAAGGGCGGATTGGGATCGGGATTGCCTTCTTCGTAGACGGGAAGCGTGAGAGTGCCTTCCCAGACGCGGACTTGCGCACGCGTGGGAACGGCGAAGAGCAGGAATAGCGAAAAGAGCGTCCATATCGATCGCACGGTTACTCGACTCGAGCAAATCGTTCTCATGTGTCGGACCCTCGTGGGCCGCTCGTCATTTTGCAGGTTGCAACTCTGGAGTTGCAATGTCTAGAGCGCGATCTTGGCCGTCAACCGTGCCGTGCCAAACACCGCCGCCGAAAGTGGTGATGTAAATCGCTTTCGGATTTTCGGGATCGGGCGTGACACGATGGCCCCACTTGAAGTTGAACCCGGGGATTCGTGTCCAGTGCTCGCCGGCATCGCGTGAAATCCACGCGGAGGATTCGAACCCGGCGGCGTAGAGAATTTTCGCGTCACGCGGGTCGATGGTGATGTCGTAGATGTGGCGATCGCGATCGAGGACTTGCTTCCAGGTCTTGCCGGCGTCTTCGGAGAGATAGATGCCGCCGCCGTCGCCGTGTTCGCCGGTGGCGCGCGCCCACGTTGCGAGATATAGACGATCGGGATCTTTGGGATCGATCGCGAGACCGTTCGGCGCGTTCGAACCTTCGGGCATCGCGACTGGAGTCCAATGCTCGGCGCCGTCCGTGGAGCGATAAATGGCGCCGTCTTTATCGGTGCCGTTGCTGCCATCTTCAGAGCGGCGCGAGATCAGAAGATACAGAGTGCCTTTATTATCGCGAGAGATGCGCCAGGCGAACGGTTCTTTCTGCGTGATGCCGGTATTTTTCAGCGTCCAGCTCTTGCCGCCGTTGGTGGTTTTGTAGACGCCGCGCCCGAAACCAGTGACGTAGAGCGTGCGCGAATCGACGGGGCTTGTTGGATCGAGAAGGATGAAGGTCGCGGCGGTTTGGTCCATGCCGTTGTTCGATTTCGCCCAGGTTTTTCCGCCGTCGTTGCTGATGCAGACGCCGCCGCGATATTTTCCGACGCCAGAGCGGCGCCACATTTTTGGACGCGGCAGATCGTGGGTCCAACTGTTTACGCTCCAGGCGCGGCCTTTGACGGCGGGATCGAAGACGATCCAGTAAGTGGTGTTGCGCCAGTCCCGCGGTACGCCGTCGGTGGATTGAATCCACGATTTGCCGCCATCTTCGCTGCGAAAGAGGCCGATATCGGTGGTGGAGATGAATTGGCGATTTTTGTCGAAGGGATCGAAGTGGTAGCCGTAGGAAGTCGTGACGTCGAGGCCAGTGGTTGTGTAGCCCGTGCCTTGGCCGGACTTTTGAGAGTAGACGGCGTTCCACGTTGCGCCGCCGTCCGACGATTTCATCGTGCGGCCAAGATCGGTTGCGTAGACGAGATTTGCGTCTTGATTGGCGACGGAGAGAGTCAGCGGATTTTCGGCCCAGTCGGAGCCAAATTTTGGAGTGATCCACGCGTCATGAACGTTTGCGCCGGGCTTGCCGCTGGGGTCGATGTCTTCTTTCCAGACGAGTTTCCACGTGCGGCCGGTGTCGGTGGTTTTGGCGACCCCCATGTACTTGAGGGCACCGTCTTCGAGATCGCGATAGGAGACGTAGGCGATTTCGGGGTGCAGGAGGCTTGTGGCGATTGCGCGCTGCTTTATGTCGCCCTTCCCGAATTGCACTTCGCGCCAGTTTGCGCCGAGGTCGTCGGAGACGGATGCGGTTCGCTCGTCCGAGATCGCGTAGAAAACGGGATTGCCCAGAGGAGTGAAGCCGACGGAAATGTCGGTGATTTTTTGGCCGGCTGGAACTGGGACATTTGTCGTGCCGGATAATTTCCGGATGGTGATGAAGTTTGACCCGGCGACGACGGTGCTCCGCTGATCTTCGGAGGCAGCTTGATTCACGAAAACTTTTAGCGCGGCTGCCGGTAGATCGCTCAGTTTCGACCAACTCTCGCCTGCGTCGCGAGAGATGTTGAGGCTAAATGGTCCGTTCTTTCGATCGCCACCGGCGGCGTAGAGAATTTTTGAGTTGGCGGTGTCGATCGCCATCGCAGAGATGTCGCCGAGCGGATTCGGATCGGCGATGACGTCCTCGTCGGAATGATCCGAGTTCATCTTGACGCCTTTGACGGCGGCGGGTTTGGGATAAACGAGTTTCCAACTGTCGCCGTTATCCTCGCTGCGCCAAAGGGCGGTTGATTTTACGTAGATGACATTCTTGTCGTGCGGGTCGAAGACGAAAAATTCCGCTACGCCGCGCAGGTTGAACATGCGCCAGGACTTGCCCCCATCGTGGGTGATGTAGGCGCCGGTCATGTCACAGGCTACGAGGACGGTGTTGGGATCGTGTGGGCTGACGACCGGGCGGAACATGGCGCCGCCCCCGCCGGGGCCGACGATGGTGAAATTTCCGGGGCGTTGGGCATGGGCCGCACCCGTAATAAGGATAAACACCAAACCAAGGCGAACCAGAAAACGATTCATGAGTGAGCTTCCGTCGTAGTTAGAGCAGCTTGGAAGGGTTTTGTCAGAAAGAGTCGGCAGTGTCAATAATAATTTCCCAAATACGGGAAATTTTTCTGCGACGGAGACTGCCAGCGTCATAGGCCGCCGTTCGCGCGCTAGTTTGACAGTTTCAAAAGTCGAGCTGCGTTTTCGTTGTACACCTTTTTAAGGATGCTGTCAGGCAAGCCGATCCCATAGATCCGCCAGCGGCCCTGGGGCGGGACGGGAGCCGGGGCGTAATCGAAGTATTCGTCTTCGGTTTCGAGGAAGCGATAGTAAATCTCGTAGAGTTCGTCGCCGTAGATTTGCTGCGGCGTGTCGGTGCCGTTGGGGACGGCGTCGGTACCGAAGAGGATGCGGTCCTGATATTTGTCGAAGAATTTGCGCGATGCGCGCGGCTGACGGCCCAGTTCGCCGACGCGCGCGGCCATTTCGACCGACATGTTCGGAAAGCGGTCCATGCATTCGCTGACGTAGGCGAGATTTTCGGCGTCGTTGCCGACGTGCAGAACGACGAATTGCGTTTTGGGGTGCTTGGCGATCATTCGATTGCGCGCTTCGAGCAACTCCATGTTGCTGGGGAAATCCTTGCCGTGGAAAGACCAGTCGGGATGATTGTTGAGTTCTTCGAATCGCTCGTTAGTGCCGTCGGTGGGAAGGAAGAAGGCTTCGGGATCGGAGACATGAATCGCGACCGGCATGTTGAATGCGCCGCAGGCTTCCCACATCGGATCGAAGCGTGGATCGTCGATTTTGACGAGGTGCCCTTCGCTGACATTTTCACGGAGATAGAGGCCGAGCGTTTTCAAGACTTTCAGGCCGCGAGCGCCGGCGCGGTGGGCTTTCTCGATCTCGGCGGCCTGGAACTGCGGATAATTCGGCTGATTCGAGTGATCCCACGTTGGCTCGGTGAAAGTGATGAAGCGATCGGGATGAGTCTTGTCGAAACGCTGGATGGTTTCTTCGAGGCCTTTCCCGGAACCGCCGGTCAGGTTCACGAGCAGGCGAATGTTTTTGCGATCCATCACGGGAAGAAGCGTGTCGGGCGTAGCGAGGAAATCCATTTTTTCGCCGATGCCGACGCCGTTGACATCTTTGGCGCGAATGGAGAGGTGAGTGTGGATGTCGATGACGGGGTAGCGCGATTTCGGAACTTTGGTTTCGGAGACGTGAAGCATGCTCTTCGGGCGGAAGTCGGCGAGATCGAGTTTCATTTTGCCGGCGCCTTCGGGCGATTTGAGCTGGGCGCTGGCAGCGGCAGAGAAAGTTGACGACGGCAACCCGGTTGCAACTGCGGCGATACCGATGCTTTCCAACCAACGCCTGCGATTGAGCTTGCTCACGTTTCCTCCGTGGAGTTTCGTCTTGCCAGAAAAACAGAAAATCTCTGCAAAGGCTATGGCTTATTTTTGATTTGCTTCTCTATCGTTTACTTTCGGTCGTCAGAGTGGCATAAATTCAGCGCCAACTCAAACACGGTTACTGCAATTCTTATTTTTCTACAACGAACGGAGACCGCGCCAGCCCAATGACTTCTTTGCGAATCAGGTTTTTCGCCCTTTCTGTAGCTGCGACTCTAGCTCTCGGCTTCGCTGCACGCATTTTCGCGCAGTCAGGGTCGGGTCAGAATGACAATTCGTATTTGAGCAGCAGCGAAACGGTCGCTACGTATTCGCCGAGCGATTTTACGCCGGACAGAGATTTATCGAAGGCGGTTTGGAAACGGGCGAAATGGGTGGAGTTCGATCATGACCCGACTGGAAAGACGGAGAATCCGTCGGTGAAGACACGCGTGGCGGCGGTTTGGAGTGATCGGTATATCTATTTCGCGTTTAGCGGACGATACGAGTCTCTGAATGTTTACGAAGGCGAGGATATTTCGAAGGAACGATGGGAGCTGTGGAACCGCGACGTTGTAGAGGTTTTCCTGAATCCGCGACCGGAGCGGATTACACACTATTTCGAATTTGAGGTGGCGCCGAACAATCAGTGGATCGATCTGGAGATCGAGAAAACGAAGACCCCGTTTAACGACGCTTCGTGGAATTCGGGCTTTGAGCACGCGACGAAGATCGACGAGAAGAATCATCTGTGGCTGACGGAAATGCGAATCCCGCTTTCGGCGGTCGGTGTGCAGAAGATTCACGACGGCGATCAGTGGCGCGTGAATTTCTTTCGCGCTGCGGGACACGGCGGAGACGAGATGCGAACGTTCCTGGCGTGGAGCTCGATTCCGCAAGGCGGAACGTTTCATGTGCCGAATCGATTTGGGATTCTTCGGTTCGTGAAATAGCTTTCGGGGGCTAATTTGCCTGTTGAATGTAGGCGCCGCCCGGCACGAGCAGCCAAATCGGCCAAGTCTCCTGCTTCTTCTCGACCAGTTCATCCCATCGGAGCAACGCGGAGCCGGTGTCGCGCTGGAGTTTGATTCCAGGCGTCACTTCCGCGATCGCTGCGGCGATTGTGAACGCTCCTCCGGACGCAGCCACTGCGGTGATCTTCACTCTCAATTTTTCTTCGGCAAAACGACTGGCAATCTTCGCGTCGTCGAGCATTTGGTAGAAATAAGGTCGGCCTGAGAGCAGCGAGTTGTAAACGTGATTGGCGAGCACGCCTGAGACCGGATTCATGTAGGCGTGATCGAAATCCAGTTCGCCCAGCAACGGATCGTCGGGAGAAACGGCGGTATATGCCATGCGCGTTTCGCCGAGGCCGCGAAAATCGAAAGTGACGACGTCGTGGCCCGATCGAAGCAGATTTTCGATTTCCGGCCACTCAGAGGATGTGGCTTTCCCGGTTTCCTTGAACCAGAGCAGCGCGTCTCTTTGTTGGCCCGACGATTTGTGAATGTAAAGCAAAGGCATGACGAGCAACCCGCTGTGGCGCAAAGCATACTTGTCGATCTGAAATTCGCCTACGCTCGTCGAAGCCTCCTGCTCCCAAGTGATCTGATTTTCGGTGGGTGGCGCGCCTTTGAATTGAGTTGTGGTCCATTTCTCGATCGCCGCTGGTTTGGAATCGCGATACTGCTCCGGCAGATTTTTTCGCGGCGACCCTTTGCGTTCCTCGTAATACTCGTGGATGACATCCATCAACGAGCGCGCGCCTGGCTCGTCGAGCATCACTTGGCCCGACTTTGTGCAGAACAGATCTCTATCGGGCAACTCTTTCGCGGTCAGAAGCCCGCGGCGTAGAGGCATTTGATTGAAGCGATCGAGAAAATCGAGCCCCGCCTCCTGATTTTCGTCGGAATACTGATGGCCATGATAGCCCTCGGCCATCGCGATTCGATCGGCGTGATGCAATCGCTCGTAAATTCTCTGCGTTTCGCGGAATGATTTGCGGGCACCTTCGATCGGGTAAAAATCCAAAACGGCGGACGCGATCATCACCGGCCGGGGATACATCAAGAGTAGCAAGCCTGTGTAACCGACTTTGTTCGAAAGTGTACCGTAGAGATCTTGCTCGGGGTCGCTGTCGGGATCAGCGAAAATACGGTTGCCCATGCGCATCGGCATCGACGTGATGTAGCAGGAAGGCACGACTGCCTTGATGCGCGAATCGAGTGCGGCGATCAGCGTCGTTTGCGTGCCGCCGCCGCTGGTGCCGGTGATGCTGATGCGATCGGGATCGATGTCGGCACGCGTCAAAAGATAATCGACTGCGCGCATCCCATCCCAAATTTCCCAGCGCGCAAGATTCGCGCCCGCGAGATACGCGAGATTGCCCATCACAGCATGTTCTGCGCATACGAGGTTGTAGCGACTCTTCCCTGCCTTCGCGTCCCAGAACTGGCTGCGCTCGCCTTGACCAACGGGATCCCACGCGATCACAACGTATCCGCGGCTCGCCAATCTTTGACTCAACACCTGATAGTGGATTTTTCCGTTGGTAGCGTGCCCGGCGGGAACCAGCACCGCGGGATGTTTTGTCGAATGGTCATCCGGCGAATAAACGAGCGCCGTGACGTAGACGCCCGGAAGGCTCTCGAAAATCAATTTCTCGATCGAAAAGCCTGCCATCTGAATCCTGCCGGTGACGTGTGCGTGAAGTTCGGTTTTGCGATTGGGCAGTCCACCGATCATTTCGAGCAAGCTTGCGCGCAACTCCCCCTGAACGCGTTGCAGGTCGGCATCGGTTTGAATCGACTCCCAGATTTTCTGCTGCGTCTCATCCTGGCGCCATGCTTCGTCCAATTGATATTGCAGAAACGGAGTGATTGTCGGGCCAGGCTTCGGCTTTTGCAAAACCTCGAAAGCATCCGCTGGTGGAGAACTCTGGGCCGACAATACGGATGCGTTGAAGAACAGTGCCACCGACAACGCTAGGGAGAAACAAAGTACGCTAAGGCTGCGGTTCACTGTTTTTCACCGTGAGCGCGCCCATCGCGTACCAACCATCGGATTGCAGACCTTCGTTCGCAAATTTAATCGCGGGCACACCGGTTCTGGGATCGAGCATCGCGACTCGCACGTCGTAGTTTCCCTCAGCGAGATCCGCTGGAACGTAAACGGAGCCGTCATAAACTGCGTCGCCCGGAAGCCACTTGCGCACATCGACCGGAATTCGAATGCGCGAGGATTTTTGAGCGGAACGCAACTCAAGTACGAGGTCGTACTCGCCGTAGACCGGCGCAATTCCGTCGTTTAGCCACCACATGTGGACGGGCATCATCGTTCCGGCGGGAGCGGTCTTGCTGTATTCCAATCGACGTAAAATGAATCGGTAGCCGATTTTCTTCTGAAATTCCTCGAACTTTCCCTTCCATTCGTTCGGAATTGGAGAAGACTTTATGTTCACTGTGCTCACGTGCCAGCGCAGCGCCTGGGCCAAAATGTAGTCAACGTCGTAACCTTGTTCCTTCCACCCGGGTACGGTGTAGCAAGTCTCAAGAGAGACCGGACTTCGTTGCCACACGTCTTGAATCCCGGTGCGCACGATCTGTTGAGGATAGATCTCCAGCATTTCTGCCGGGAAATACGGATCGTTTGATTTCACGCGCATGTCGCCCCAACAGTCCAATCGCCAGCCGGCGCCGTGTTGCGTGCCATAGGCAAGCGCTTCGGGCTCGTCGAAGTTCATCAAGAGCGGCGTGCGCTTAAAGGCATCGAGCCAGATATCGATCAGCGCTTTCTGAACCGAAAACGCCGGCATGTAGGGACTCCAACCTTCGCCCCAGTAGCCGACCGATGAAATATCCACGCTATCGAGGTACGGATTGCCGTCGTATCGCGCGCCCGCCTCGGCGACGAGTTCGCTCCAATACTTGAAATACAAAGGATCGGAGAAATCCGGCTGCCAAATCTTTCCATCTTTGTCGGAATCCTTGTTGGCGCGCTTGGCTCCGGATTTTCGAAACCACTCTGGCAGCGGATCCTGATTCGAATACGGCATCAGGCGAATTTCGAGTTTCTGACCATGCGCGCGGGCTTCGTCAATCGCAAGGTCAATGATCGCCCAATTGAATTTTCCGGGTTCCGGTTCGAGGACGTTCCAGTACCACCGGCAATAGGCAACGGACGTATCGGGAAAGTCCGGCTTCGTTGCCGCCTGAGGTACTTTCGCGACTGGTCCGACCTCCGACCATGTCAGCGGGGGATTTGGCTCCTGCCCGTTGAATCGCTGGAACGTCGTAATCCCCATTCCGGGGTTCACCAGAACATCGTTGATTTCCTTGGGACGCACAACGACAACGTTCCGCTGCGCGAGAGAGGGACTCGCACAAAAAAATCCGTTCAATGAGAAAACACTTAAGAGAAAAATGGCTGAGGCAATTCGGCAAAGCGCGATTTCCGTCATGGTTTTTGTCGACAAATCGACCCGGTTTCGTTTTATTTCTCTTACCTTGCGTTTGCTTTCGTGCAACCTGAATAGTTCTTTCCCGAAAAGATGTCAATGCCTTCCAGACACCCGATGCGACGTAGATCTTCACTTTTCGGGGAAAAATTTCTGGAGGGAACTCGGGGCATGCGGACTGACAAGCACTTCGATAAATGCAGCAGTAACTACGGCTACCTATCTTTCGTTGCTGAAGAAAAGTTCAAATAGTCCGAGCGGCTAGGATTCAAGAGGCTACGCAGGGTTCCCGCGTAGCCTCTCTGGTTTCTGGTCCTCGAATCAAGCTTTCGCTGTGCGTGCGGCGGCCGGCTCACCTTGGACAACCTTGAGGTCGGCCTCTAATTGCTGCACGTTGAAGCCGGGCGCGAAGCCGGCTTGCTGCGCTTGCTGCGGCACAATGGCGTATACCTCATCGACGCACTCGTCCCACCAAGCCCATGTCCCCTGCTGCGTGTTGCCCCAGGTGAGTACGGTGACTCCGCTAGCGTCATAAGCCACCGTGTAAACACAATGGCCATCGTTCGTAAGTTTCCCCGGCGTCCACGGCTTGCGCGCATCAAAGTCAGGGATCGCGTTTGCCTGGACATTGAAGCCGATGTAAACGCCGCCGAACAGGTTGATTGCCTGTTGAACGTGAGTGTGATTCTTGGGATCGATGCTGACAAAAGCCAGGATGTCGCTCCCGTAAACCTTGTTGTTGCTCCAGAACTTCAAAACGTCCAGTTCATTGAGGCCCGTATCCGGCCCGCCCGTCAGTTTTTCGTAGAGAGCTACGACGGATGGCTTCGGCATGATTTTCTCTTTACCGAGCAGTCCATCATAAACAGTGGTTGCATGTGCGAGTCCGGCGATCGTGCAATCGCCGAGCGTGTCGTTTCCATCCATCGGAAACAACGTTGCAGGGTTGGAAACTCCAAGTTTCTGGTAGACATTGGCGAGGACGTTGGACGAGGCTGGCGGCGCAGACAAGTCGGTGGCGTAGGTTTTGAACTTCAACGTGCGGTAGTCGTGCTTGACGGGGTGTTTTCCAAAACGATAATTCGGCATGCCCGAACCTCCATACTGAACTTAGCTAGACTTTTCTCTCACTGCGGATTGTTAAATTTGACGAACGTTTACTGCAGGTAGCTACAGTGCGTTGCACTATACACTAAAATTAACATCGTGCCTGGAATTCAGCGGCTGGTTGGGAAACAGACCAGAACAAACAAAGCGCTGGAATAGACGCTTGGCGAGACGGAACTGCGTACCAAAGGAGCCGAGGAGGTTTTTGCGCTAAACCAAAGCCAACTATTTCACTGCGGGCGTGATGACAATGCTGCGAAAGGCGACGCGGCCCTTTTCGCCTCCCTGCAAGTAAATCGGGCCGGGAAGTCCTTCATGGCTGTCTAAAGCTCCGCCCGTGATGCCGGGGATTTCCTTGTTATCGATGATCGTTTGCCCATTCTGGACGATCGTAACCATTCGGCCGATCAAGGTGATGTCAAAGGTCTGCCATTCACCCGGCTTGCGAGGCAACTCCGGCGTGGGGGCCAAGAAACCGTAGACGCCGCCCGTGTGATGGCTCGGCGGCTCATCGATCGAGTCCGTTTCGATCTGAACTTCGTAACGGCCGCGAAGATAGACACCACTATTGGACTTCACACCACAGTTGAACTCGACGTGCAGCTTAAAGTCCTCAAACTTGGATTCGTTGATCAGGTCGGGTCCATTGCCCGGCGTAATGAGGGAGCCATTCTCGACTTTCCAGACCGTTGGCGTGTTCGCCTTTTCCGGTCTCCATCCAGTGAGATCCTTTCCATTAAAGAGCGGAATAGGCTTTCCCCACTTTGGCGTTCCAGACCTCTTCAGCGACGGAGCTCGCACACCGGTCCAGGTCCACGGAGTTCCATCGGGTCCGGTGGTTGTTCCCGTGAGATGTTCGCCGCTCAGCGCACCAACGAAAACCATATCGTCCTTGCGCTCTTCCTCCTCTTTCGGCGAAACGAATTTCAGATGTCCGTTGGTGACTTCGGCGACTGGCAGCGGGCGCGCATTCCCCCAGCGACTCACAAATATCGCTTTCAGTTGACCGTTTTCCTGGCGCAGTTCGAGCCAGGATGGATACTCACGGTCCGGGGCCTTTAGTGTTAGATCCCAGCGGCCAAGGAAGGCCTCAACGTCTTGCGCTGGCGCGGCGGAAGGAACGATGCCCGAATACGCTTCGTGAGAGAAAGTCCGGGCACCGAGCGTCAGGATCGCTAGGGCGCCGCCGAACAGAATGGTTAGCAGTTTCATCGCAGTGAGATTCTCTTTCGCTGCCATTAACCCTGCCATAAAAGGAAGCTCCCGAAACGGCGTACCATCTTCTAATCAGCACAATGAATCTTAAACCGAACTGAATCTGGCACTCAGCGGTATATCTCGATGTCGAAACACCGAAATTTCCGGCCCTCAACGCGACGGGCGGACCTGACGGCAGGAGGTGTCGGCGTCTTTTGAGAGGTTTTGTGTTTAAAAGGAATGGCGGAGAGGGTGGGATTCGAACCCACGGTAGGATTTCTCCTACACACGCTTTCCAAGCGTGCTCCTTAAACCGCTCGGACACCTCTCCGAACCGAAGTGCTTTAGCAATTTAGCAGAAACATCCTCCGTTCGCACATCCGCAACCCAGCACGTACGCGAAAGCTACAAAAATAAAAGGCGCGCCGGAGCGCGCCTTTCTGACAAAGATTGTCTTGCGGATAAGAACCCGGCTAGATGTGGTCCTTTGGGTTAGGCGTGAGATACACGATATAAGCCGCGAGCCCGGCGATAAAGAGCACCGCGACCGCTACTAAAGCCGCCAACATGATTGACGAACCTCCCTCGACGTAGCGCCCAGTGAGCGCTCACCTATATTCGACTATTGACCACGTCTTTGGTCGATACCGTATTTACCCGACTCAGCCCGGGTTCTTATAGTGTTTATCTTCATTCATTTAGCAGACAATCCCTGACGAATTTTCTTTGCCGATAATCAGCTACCGTCCTTTTTGGGTCCACTAATAGGTTCCCTTCCCCCCTTTAGACCTACGACTGTATGGTTTCCGCTGCACAGAAAACTATTCTTGCGATGGAGAAAGCGGTGACTTCAATCGAATAGGTCCTTATGTCAAAGCTAACGATGTGCGCTGACAACCTATTTTTGCTGGGAGAGCTGCTTCAAGGCGCCGGCGAATATGTGACGCGTTCGCGGAACCACGCTGACGACGAAGACCGTTTTATGATCGAACTCGCGCGCGAGCAGATCCCCCACCTGCGGCTTGCGCTTCGGAATCTTGAGCGTTCATTGGCGGAACTGGACGGTCACTTGAAACAGAGACTCGGAACCGCCGAAAATGCTTCTGAGCCTCCGAAGAAACCGGAACGTCGCGTTCGTAAAGCTTCTTCAGGTGGCTGAGCTCGGCCCCTCAATCCGAACAGAGGCGAGACGCCGCCGCTAGAATAACGCGTATTCTAAGGGCGAAAGTGAGCTGAAAACTTCGCGTACTAGGAATTGCGCGAGCTCGCGCGAAACTTGTCTCAAGCCCTTTCCTATCAAGAACTCATAGACTACGGTTTCCTGCCTGACACCCCCTATTAGGGGTGTTGCCCTTTTGGACAGTACTAAGCCCCCCCACCGCGTTGCCCTCATTTGCGTCGAGTGTTCAGTTACCAGCCCTTGCTGCCCTCAGTAGTCTCCGAACTGCGCCACGAAACTGGACGGGGTTTCTTCGCGCGATTTCGCTGTCTTACTGGGGTGATTGATAAATGTTGAGTGCTGCCTTCTCTGCAAGCAGACGTTCACTATTTTTCCTGTCTACACTTGCAGGGATCGCGCTAAGCCTTGTGCTCAGTGGCTGCGCGGGAGTTGTCAGTCAAACCGGCGGTACAACCACAACTCCGACCGGAAGCCTGTCGATCTCAAACGTACAAGCCAGCGGCGCAACAAATTCTTCCGTGCAGTTGAGCTGGACCACCAACGAGCCGGCCACTTCGGAGGTAGATTACGGCACTACTGCGGTTTATGGTGCGACCACGCCGGTCAGCAGCACCATGGCCACTGCGCACCAGATGACGCTCTCGGCCTTGGCGCAAGGCACGACCTATCATTTCCGGGTGCGCTCGACGAGCGGCAGCGATTCAGCCGCGAGTTCTGACCAAACATTTTCTACGACCGGCGGCAGTAACACCCCTCCGTCGGTGCAAGTGACTTCGCCTGCTGCAGGCGCAACGCTTTCCGGCAAAGTCAATCTGACGGCGACCGCTTCCGACAACGGGAGCATCAAAGGCGTTCAGTTCCGCGTGGACGGTAACAATGTGGGGCCGGACATCGCCGCCTCTCCTTACGTGTATGTCCTCGATTCGTCCACCCTTTCGAATGCTGCACACTCGATTTCGGCTGTAGCCACGGACAACAACGGAAACTCTACGACCAGCGCGAGCGTCGCGGTGAAGGTCGACAACGCCGTAAAGGATGCGACTCCACCGACCGTGTCGATCACCGCGCCGGCGAACGCAGCTAAGGTTTCGGGCGTCGTGGCCGTGACCGCGACCGCTTCCGACAATGTCAGTGTGGCGAACGTCCAGTTCGAACTGGATGGCGCGAATGTCGGCGCACCCGACCTCGCTGCGCCCTACGCCTATTCTTGGGATACGACGAAGAGCGCGAACGGCTCGCACACATTGAAAGCAATTGCGACGGACGGCGCCGGCAACACCACCACCAGCGCAATCGTGACCGTCACGGTCAACAACAGCGCCGCTGATAAGACTCCTCCGACGATCTTGATCACCTCACCAGCACCATCCGCCACCGTGTCGGGAACGGTGGGCGTCACCGCCACGGCTTCAGACAACACGGGCGTGGCCAGCGTCCAGTTCCAAGTCGATGGCGTGAACACCGGCGCGTTGGAAGCGGCTGCGCCTTATGGCATTTCTTGGGATACGACGAAAGTGGCGAACGGCGTCCACAAGCTCGACGCGATCGCCAAAGACGCCGCGGGCAATACGACGACGAGCGCGACTGTTTCGGTGACTGTCAATAACACGGCGGCTCAGAACTTCTCGATCTCCGGAACTGTGACTGGCCCGGCGGAGTCGGGCACGACTGTAACCTTGAGTGGCGCCGCTGTCGCAGCTACAACTACCAGCGCGACCGGTGCGTATAGCTTCACAGGTCTCGCGAAGGGCAACTACACAGTGACGGTGAGCCACACGGGCTTCACGTTCACTCCCGCTTCGGAAGCCGCTGCCGTCACGACTGCAAACGTGACCGGCATCAACTTCGTTTCGGTTGCGGTCTCGACGCAGACATTCTCAATTTCCGGCACGATCAGCGGCACCGGTGGCAACGGCGCAACTGTAAGCCTCACCGGCACCTCGACCGCAACCGTCACCGCCAACGCCTCCGGTGTTTACATCTTCACCGGCTTGGCTAAAGGCAGCTACACCGTAACGCCGAGCCACACCGGCTTCACCTTCAGCCCGACATCGCTCGCAGAAACCATCACGACGGCGAACATCACCGGCGCGAACTTCACGGCGACCGCAGCCGCGGCTCAAACGTTCTCGATCACCGGCACAATCAGCGGCGCGGGCGGCAATGCAGCGACGGTCAAGCTAACAGGAGGCACGCTCGCTGCTGCGGGTACCACAGTCACGGCAAATGCGTCCGGTGTCTACACCTTCACAGGCCTCGCCAAGGGCAGCTACACCGTGACGCCGAGCCACGCCGGCTTCACCTTCAGCCCGACTTCGCTTGCGGAAACGATCACGACCGCCAACATCACCGGTGCGAACTTCACATCGACGGCGACCGCTCCAGCAACCTTCTCGATCTCTGGCACGATCAGCGGAACTGGTGGCAACGGCGCAATCGTAAGCCTCACAGGCACCTCGACCGCAACCGTCACCGCGAACGCCTCAGGTGTGTACACGTTCACCGGCCTCGCCAAAGGCACCTACGCCGTCACGCCGAGCCACACCGGCTTCACTTTTAGCCCAGCTTCGCTCGCAGAAACGATCACGACTGCGAACATTACTGGCGCGAACTTCACAGCGACAGCGATCGCTCCGCAGACCTTCTCTATCTCCGGCACAATCAGCGGCACTGGCGGCAACGGGGCAACCGTCAAATTGACAGGCACATCGACGGCGACAGTAACAGCGAGCGCATCGGGCGTCTACACCTTCACCGGCCTCGCGAAGGGCACCTACACCGTGACGCCAAGCCACACCGGCTTCACCTTTAGCCCAACTTCGCTCGCCGAAACCATCACGACTGCCAACATCACCGGCGCGAATTTCACATCGACGGCAACCGCCCCGCAAACCTTCTCGATCTCCGGCACAATCAGCGGCACTGGCGGCAACGGCGCAACCGTAAGCCTCACCGGCACATCGATCGCAACCGTCACCGCCAACGCCTCCGGTGTCTACACCTTCACTGGCTTGGCCAAGGGCAGCTACACCGTGACGCCGAGCCACACCGGCTTCACCTTCAGCCCAACTTCGCTCGCCGAAACCATCACGACGGCGAACATCACCGGCGCCAACTTCACATCGACGGCGACAGCCCCGCAAACATTCTCGATCTCCGGCACCATCAGCGGCACTGGCGGCAACGGCGCAACCGTCAAATTGACTGGCACATCTACGGCGACAGTGACAGCGAGCGCGGCGGGCGTCTACACCTTTACCGGCTTGGCAAAGGGCACCTACACCGTGACGCCGACTCACACCGGCTTCACCTTCAGCCCAACCTCGCTCGCCGAAACGATCACCACCGCCAACATCACTGGCGCCAACTTCACCTCAACGGCTACTGCTCCGCAGACATTCTCGATCTCAGGCACGATCAGCGGCACAGGCGGCAACGGCGCGACCGTGAGCCTCGCCGGCACCTCGTCAGCAACCGTGACGGCAAGCGCTGCGGGCGTATACACCTTCACCGGCCTCGCAAAGGGCACTTACACCGTGACGCCGACTCACACCGGCTTCACCTTCAGCCCAACCTCGCTCGCCGAAACGATCACGACCGCGAACATCACTGGCGCGAACTTCACATCGACAGCCACCGCCCCACAGACGTTCTCGATCTCCGGCACGATCAGCGGCACCGGTGGCAACGGCGCAACCGTGAGCCTCTCGCGGCACATCGGCCGCAACTGTCACCGCGAACGCCTCCGGCGTCTTCACCTTCACCGGCTTGGCCAAAGGCACCTACGCCATCACCCCGGCCCACACCGGCTTCACCTTCACTCCGACCAGCCAGTCGGCCACTATCTCTACCGCCAACGTAACCGGTGTAAACTTCTCCTCTAACGCCGTGGCCAGCTTCAGCATCTCCGGCACGATCACGCCGACCAGCGGCGGCAGCGGCGCAACTGTCACGCTAAGCGGAGCCGCAGCCGCAACCACGACGACCAGTTCCACCGGCACCTACACATTCTCCAACCTGGCCAACGGTAACTACACCGTGACGCCCAGCAACTCCGGCTTCACCTTTACCCCGGCCAACTCCGCCGTGACCATCAGCGGCGCGAACAAAACCGGCGTCAACTTCACCGCCGCAGCCAAGCCTCACTCTGTCACCTTGAGCTGGAACGCCAGTACGTCCACGGTCAGCGGCTACAACGTCTATCGCAGCACAACCAGCGGCAGCGGCTTCACCAAGATCAACTCTTCGCTGGTCACAACCACGACCTACGAAGACACAACGGTCAAGGCCTCCACCACCTATTACTACGTGACGACCTCGGTCAACTCATCCGGCACCGAAAGCTCCGACTCGAACCAGGTCAGCGTCACCATTCCCTGACGCACCAACCAACGGCAGCGCCTCGACGACTACCCCTTGGGAGCGAATCCGCTCCCAAGAACAGCTTCCTTTGTGATATACAGTCCCTCCGGTACAGGCACGAACACCTGTACCGGAATTGGTCTTTCGTTCGGAGCGTACTTCCGCAGCCTCTTGGTACCCTGAGCCTAGATTGGTTCGGAGAGCCATGCGACCATCGAGGCATATCAGCGTGCGGACGCGGCCCAGCGGCAAAGCCATCCTCTGGCTTGCCCTTTCGGCGGTAACCCTTTGCAGCATCGGCTGCACCGGTACCGTGAAACCCAACAGTAATGTCACCACGCAGACGCCGCCGGGCACCCCGACGACTCCAACCGGTCAGACTTTTGCGATTTCCGGCACGGTGACCCCCGCCCTAAGCGCGACGACCACCATCTCTCTCAGTGGCACCGCCAGCGCCACCACAACTGCCGCCACCAATGGGACTTACAGCTTCTCCGGTCTCGCAGCGGGAACTTACGCCGTCACGCCAAGCGCCTCAGGCTTCGGCTTCAACCCCACGACCCAAGCTGCCATCATCACCACCAGCGACATCACCGGTCTGAATTTCGTCGCCGCCGCCCAAACCAGCCCCACCTTTAGTCTTTCCGGCACCATCAGCCCCGCGTCCGCAGGAAGCGGAGCCGCCGTCGTGTTAACCGGTCCAGTCGGCGCAACCGCCACCGCCAACTCTTCGGGCGCTTACTCTTTCCCCGGCTTAACCAACGGCACCTACTCCGTAACGCCTAGCAAGTCCGGCTTCACGTTCACCCCGGGAACGCAAACCGCCACGGTAAACAGCTCTAATCTGACCGGCGTGAACTTCACCGGCGCTGCCTCGACACAGGCTGCTCATTCTGTCTCGCTGAAATGGGATGCCAGCACTTCGACGGTAACGGGCTACAACATCTATCGCAGCACGACCAGCGGAAGCGGCTTCGTCAAACTGAACGGCTCGCCGCTCACCAACCTGACCTATACGGATGGATCGGTTTCTTCCGGAACGACTTACTTCTACGTCGCCACAGCCGTGGATTCCGGCGGCGACGAAAGCGCCAACTCGAACCAGGCAACCGCTGTAGTTCCCTGATTCAAAATCGCCTTCGCTCAGCAAGACTGCAACAACCTAAAAAAATCACGACCCGCCGTCACCCTGCGCCACCGCCCGCCGCGCCTCTTCCGCAACCGCCGACTTCGGATCGACGCTAATCGCCTTCTGCAACTCCGCCTTCGCCCGGGCCGCATCGTTCATCTTCTGGTACGCCAGCCCGAGATGGTAATGATAGGTCGCATTCCCGGGTTCCCTCTTTACCGCTTCCTCAAACATCGGAGCCGCCAAATTAAACGACCCGCCGCGGTAATAAGCCCATCCCAATGTGTCCGCCGTATTCGGCACACCCGGCATATTCCTGCGCGCTGTCTGCGCCAGGCTCAGCGCCACGTTCAGATCGCCGCCGTGCTCCAACATCAAGTAAGCCAAATTGTTCGCCGCCGGCCCAAAATCTGCTCGCAATCCCAAAGCCCGCCGATACGAAGCCTCCGCCTGCTGCCAATCTCCACTCGCTTCATACGCCTCGCCCAGCGCCGACTGCAACTCCGCGCTTCCCGGTGCCAACGAAGCCGCCTTCCGATAACTCTCAACCGCCTGCGCGCCTTGCCCTTGCGATGCCTGCACCTCCGCCAGCGCAACGACAGCGTCCACATTCTGCCCATCGATCGCCACCGCGCGTTCAAACGATCGATGCGCGTCAGCCGGCTTCCCTGCCTTCACCTGACTCTGCCCCAGCAGCATGAACGACGCGACATCCCCCGGATTCTTGTCCGCGTGCTCCTGCGCAATCCGCACCGCTTCCGCTGGCCGCCCTCGATCGATCTCCAGCGACACGAGTCCGCGAATTGCCGCCATCGAATTCGAATCGCGCGCCAGTCCCTGCCGATAAAAATCTTCGGCCTCGGCCCACCGTTTCTGGTGCGTGCGCATTTCGCCGAGCTTTACGTATCCCACCGCATCCTGCGGCGCGATTTTCACAAACTCCCGCAGATACCCCTCCGCCTGCGCAGCATTCCCTTGATTGAAATTCGCTGTCGCCTGAAATAAATATCCTTCCGCTGATCTCGGCGCGATCTTCCGCAATTCCGCGCCAATCGAATCCAACGCGCTCCAGTCCGCGCGCTGCGACGCCGCCGTGCCAAGCGCCGACCAAGCCTGACCAAAATCCGGCCGCAGCCGAACCGCTTTGCGCCATTCGCCTTCCGCCTGCTGCCGTTCACCCTTGCCTTGCAGCGCCGTTCCCAACTGAAAATGTCCCATCGCGTTGTCGGGATCGAGTTTCAACGCCCGTTGCAGCGTTAACATCGCCTGATCAAACGCCGCCTGCTGAATCTGAATCTGCCCCTTTAAGACCAGCGCCTCCGCATCCTGCGGCGCTTTCTTCAAAATATCTTCATCGAGCTGACTCGCCTCATCCAGCCGATGCTCGACAATGAGCAGTTGAATGTACGTCTCCTTCACCTTCACATCGTTTTGGTGACCAGTCGAAATTTCGGCGAACTCGCGCAGCGCCGCCGGATAGTTGTTGCGCGCTACGTAGTAGTCCCCAAGCAATCGGTACATCGCGGGATCGTCAGGCGCCTGATTTTTCGCATCACGGAACACTTTCTCCGCTGCCGCCGTGTCGCCCTGTTTGAAATACAGTGCCGCCAACGCGCTGCGCGGCGCCGGATCGCGAGGCGCAACGGAAATCGCCGCATTGAATTGCTCTTCCGCTTCCTTCCATCGGCTGTGGCGCGCATACAAGCTCGCCAGCGCCATGTACGAACTCGTCGAAGATCGATCCGCAGCCTGCGCCTTCTTCAGCGTCGCTTCGGCTTCATCGTCCTTCCCTGCTTTTTGCTGGATGACCGCGAGGTTCAGCAACGCGCGCAAAGACGCTCCGCCCGACGTAACGGCTTGTTGCGCCTCGTCCAACGCGGCCTTTGAATCGCCCAATGTTGCATCGGCGTTCGCCAGCAGCATTTTCGCTTCGATATTTCCCGGATCGCTCTGCAGGACAGTGTTGGCTCGTTCTTTCGCTTCCTGCGCCTTCCCTGCCGCCAACAAAATCTGCCCGAAATCGGTTTGCGCGGCCCAATTTGTCGGTTGAAGCGCAATCGTGCGTTGCAATTCCTGAATCGCGCTGGGCCAGTTGCCCTGCCTTTCAAAGCACTGCGCCAAGCCGGAAATGTGCCTCGCCGAATTTCGGATCGATTTCCAGCGCACGGCTGTACGAAATGATCGCTTCGGGATACTGCTGCTGTTTGAACGCTTGCTCGCCTTGATTGAAAAACTTCTGCTTCTTCGCGGCCGGGCTCGAAAAACACCCGGCTAATGCTGAAGCCAAAATCGCCAGAACAGCAATTTTGCGAGACGCTTGAAATGACCGCGGGGTGGGCATTGTTCGTCGATCTCTTAACCGTCGAATAACCTTAAAGTGGGTGCAATTCGGAATCCAAGCCCGCGCTACGTTTCGCAATCCGTTCGCGCTCGAACCGGCTCAATCGACAGAGGTTAGCCGAAATGCAGAACCCTGACGCCCGAAAATGTGTCTCGCGTGTCTCACTTTGAGGCAGAAAAGGTCACTTCAGTCCCATTACCTATCCAATGTGGATAGAATACTTCCACGTCCCACCGCCATTCGCAGCGGAAACACGGTTTTCTAAAGCACGCCAAAGCTCGCAATAAATTGATTGTAGGACACTTACAGTACGGGAAACTGCCGCTTCAAAAGCGGCTTTGCTGGAAGGAGGCGTGCTCAGTATACCACCCGGATTCGTGAATTTTTTGCACGCTCTGCCGGCCGATTCGTGGCTACAGCGGCCCGATCCTGGACTACACACGAGATCATATGATTCGAAACGGTGAAATCACATTTTTAGAAGTGCGTCGAGTCTTCCGCGCCTACTGGTGGATCCTGCCCATCGCCATCGTCGGCTGCGGTGCGATTGGCCTCGTCAGCGCGCTGGTTCTGCCCAAGCGCTACACGTCTGAAACGCTCGTCCTCGTCGATCAACCCCGCGTTCCGACCGAGTACGTCAAACCTGTCGTCACGGACGATTTGAATCATCGATTGGCATCGATGCAGGAACAAATCCTGAGCCGCACTCGCCTCGAGCCCATCATCGAAAAGTTTGGCTTGTACGCCGACCAGCGCCAGCGTCTTCACATGGATGAGTTGGTCGCAAAGCTCCGCACTGCCGTCACGATCAAGCCGATCGAACAGATGCCCGGCACTTCGCACAATAGCCTTCCGGGCTTCTACGTCAACGTCGTTTTCGATAACCCGCAAACTGCGCAGCAAATCTGCACTGAAATTACTTCAATGTTCATGCAGCAAAACACGCATGAGCGCGAACAGCAGGCCGCGCAAACCACGACCTTCTTGACCGGTCAGCTCGATGAGGCGAAGCGCAAACTCGACGAGCAAGACCAGAAACTCGCCGCTTTCAAACGCCAATATCTCGGATCTCTTCCCGAAGAGTCACAGACCAATCTGAATTTGCTCAGCGGCATGAATGCTCAGCTTGAAGCCAACGTCCAGGCGTTGAGCCGCGCACAGCAAGACAAGACTTTCAACGAGTCTCTTCTGAGCCAGCAGGAAGCCAGCGCCGCGATCATCTCGCCGATTTTCCAGAACAGTTCCGAAACTCCCGACCGCCAGTTGGCTGAACTCGAAGAGCAGCTCAGCGCGCTCCAGGCGAAGTACACGCCCGAGCATCCCGACGTCGTCAAGCTCAGGAATCAGATCGAAGACTTCAAAAAGCGCATGGTCGCCGTCCCCAAACCCGAAGAGAATGTTGCTCCCACACCAAAAGTTGACTCCTTACAGGTGCAACAACTGCGCGCGAAATTGCGGCAAGATGATCTGAGCATCAGCGATCTCACGCGCCGCCAGAGAGAAATCCAGGAGAATATTTCTCAGCTCCAGGGCCGCCTCCAGGCCAGCCCTGTCGTCGAGCAGCAGCTCAAGGAAATTACTCGTAACTATCAGACAGCACAGGACTTCTACAACGAACTGCTCAAGAAACGCGAGCAGTCCGCGATGGCGACCGACCTCGAGCACCAGCAGGAGAGCGAGCAGTTTCGCGTGCTCGATCCCCCAAGCCTCCCCGACAAGCCGTCGTTCCCGAATCGCCTCATCTTCGCCGGCGGTGGTCTCGGCGCGGGATTGGTTCTCAGCCTCGGAATCCTCTACCTGATCGCGTTGCTCGATAAGTCGATGCACACCGAGCGCGATGCGGAACTCTGCCTCAACCTCCCGGTCCTGGCCATGATTCCCGTGCTCGAAGCTCCGGGCAATCTCGGCAAACAGGGATTGCTGGGTGACACCGCATTGCAGGGCAGCGGCGCCGATTGAGCTGCATAAACGAATCGCCTGAATGAACACGCGCCAATCGAAAACAGAATTCAGATTCGAATTTAAGGTGACCCGATGAGCAGGATCCACGAAGCACTAAAGCGAGCGGAGCAGGAAAAAGCGGCGAATCCGCGCCCTGCCACGGCTGAACAAGCGCCCCGCACTACGGCTGCGCCCGTCTATGAGCATCACGTCTCGTCGAACCGCGTTGCGGAAGAAGTCGTTCGCCCGCGCCAGACCGAACGTTTCGACGATCACAGCACGACACTTCGCTACGAAGACCTCGTTGCTCGTTGCACGCATCCAGAGTGGAAAGCCGATTCAACTCTGCGCGCTTCACTCGCCGGCGAGAGCGGCCGCGTTGTTGGAGAGCGCTTCCGGACTCTTCGTTCGCGTCTCTATCAAATTGCCGGAATGCGTAAGCTTCGCCGGCTCCTGATCACAAGCAGCACACAGGGAGAGGGAAAAACATTCGTCGCCACGAATCTCGTACGCTCGATCATTCGCCAGGCTGACAAACGCGCCCTTCTGATCGACGCCGACTTGCGCGCTCCCCGTCTTCACACCGCCCTCGGAGCTCCAAGCACGCTCGGTCTGTCCGACTACCTGCGCGGTGAAGCCGACGAATATCGCATCGTCCAGAACAGCGAAACTCCGAATCTCTGCTTTATTCCATGCGGCACTCGCGTTTCGAATCCCAGCGAGCTGCTTCTTAGCGAGCGCATGAAAGTCCTTTTGGAAACCGTGACGCCGGCCTTCGATTGGGTCATCCTCGACTCGCCGCCGTCGCTCCCGGTTCACGATGCGAGCAGTCTTGCCGATCTATGCGACGGCGTCCTGTTTGTCGTTCGCGCCGGCGAAACCAGCTACGAAATCGCGAAAAAAGCATCGTCCGAATTCCGCGACAAAAACCTGATCGGCGTCGTCATGAATCAGGTAGACAAATCCCAATCGCGCGGCGACTACTACTACAACGCCGAAAAGAAGTAAGCCCGCAACCTCGCTCGCAACTAGCGATTTCCCCGCATTTTTACTGGATGTTTGGTGCCCCGGCACTTTGTAGGGGCGGGGCTCGCCCCGTCCGGCTGCTGCGTCTTGCCTCGATCTCAACAGCGCATCGACACACCCGTCGCCAGCGCGAGCCCGCGATTTCCCAAATTTTGCAGGAAGAGCACGGCTTCAGCCGTGCCGTACTACTTCCCGAGAAGAGCGGCTTTAGCCGCTGAGGACCGGCTGCGAGTCTAGCTGCTCGGCTCCGCCGCCGAACTCGTGCCTAGAACCTTCCTCTCCCCTCTCGCCAAAAACCACAACACCGGCACCAGCAGCGCGAGTCCCAACAAAAAAAACACAACCCCGCCGTCGTGATGCAGCCTCCCAAACAAAAACGACGGATCGACGTGAATCGCCAAAATCGTCAGCGCCGCGATCCGAACTCCGTTCTTGATGATCATCACGAACAGGCTGCACGCCACGAACACAGCCTGCTTCCAGCCCGACCGCAAATAAAAATGCGCCGCGAGCAACGCCAGAATCAGCACCGCCATGCTCGATCGAATTCCGCTGCACTCCTGCGCGATTTCAATGTTGATGTGAGCGGTATGAAAGACAAATCCGCTTCGCAGATAAGGGAGATCAACCGCATCAAACAGGACCGCAACGACCGCCGCGGATCCGGCCTGTAGCCAATAAATCGCCCGACTCAAAATAAAATCAGGCAACGGCACCGAAAGAAATAAAAAGAGCAATGCGAACTTGCCTTCGTTCAATGCCGAACGCCCGAAGAACAGCGCAAACCCCGCGATCCACAAAATCACGAGCGCCAGGATGTAAAGCGAGAGCTGTTCGTTCGCTGCCGCTCCGATTTGTTCTCGCCAAGCGAGAATACCGATCGCCGCTCCCAGCGCGGCGATAACGCCTCCCGCAAGGACGTCGAAGCTTACCCGCCGAAAAACTCGCTCGCGGTCCAGGTACAAAACCCCCGCGGCAAGAATCGGGATGATGAAGATGTGCGACGCATCGTCGTTCTCCGCGGCGTACGCAATCACCGCTCGGAGCGGAACCCAAAACAAGGCAGCAGTCGCCGCAATCCAAGCCGCCAGAAAATATACCCGCCGGCCATCCACCGCAGGTGTGACCTCTGGCCGCGTTCGTCGTGGCGGCAGTTCTTTCGCTCTCGGCAATTTGCGACATCGCCCCAATGCTACACGACGCAAATATCCGCCCCCGAACCGTACTTATCCCCTGTTTCCACAAAATCAGGCCCGTCGCATTCGTTTCGCTTCTATCCAGAAACTCCGTTCGTTAGCACCACAGCTCGCGTTCCGCTGGTCGCCGCCCGCGAAGCGAGGCCCCAGCCCTTGCTCCTCCTTCACCGCCGAGGGCTTCTAGCAGTCGTCAGTCCACCGTGTGATTCACTGCGGCTGACGCCACCAAGGGGCGCAGATCATCAACCGTCGCACCGACTTCTGTCTTGTGCGCCTTTTCGGCCCTTGCTGCAAATCATTGATTCACCTAGCCTTACTCCACTGTTCCGACCACCCACAGTGAACCTAACCCCCTTAGAATCAACGTCTTACGCACAAATTCCACTTAAACACCTTAGAATCACACTCTTATAAACAAACACCAGGGGAGGGGCCGCTTCCCAAAACGTCCGCCGCCGAAGAGAGGCTTCGCTCCGGTCACGGAATCTCAAATTGAACCCGATTGGCGAGCCTTGAGATTCCGATTTGAGCGTGGGGAGCATCGTCATCTGCCCCGAATTCCCCAAACTACTAGTATCCCTTTTGTTTCTAATCTGTTACGACGTGGAAAAACTTTAGAACAATTGGATAGCAGGAATCCACTTGGTTCTAGTCCCTACTTCGACCCACCCAGCAACTGGTTTCTTTTCAGTAGATTGCAAATCGACCCCACCGGACCGTTTGGCCTATACAGTGCATAACTGTAGGGTGTTCGGAAGGAAGTCCCGATGGGACTTAAATGGCGGTAGCTTGCCCGAACGCCTATTTTGCGCTCGGGAAGCCTCAAAGAAGGGCATTTTACGCAAATTTAGCCCTTTTTTGCAAAACCTCAGACACGCGGAACTCAATTTCCCGTTTGCTGCACGCCATTACCTCAGGGATGTCTGTTAGAGGTTCAAGTATTCGAGCCTCCTACTGATATCCAGCTAAGCCCAAGGCTGTCAATACATAGAAGCACTTGGATTTAGCTCCCGAAACCCGGATCGCCGCCCTTGGTTGGCGAATTGCTATCACTGGGGGAAACGGAGTGAGATTCGGTTTGTCCCGCCGGGCTCAGCGTTAATCGGCTTTCGGGTCGATCCTTCGGAGTGAGCCTGTAGTTCAGTACAAGGCCAGTTGCAAGGCCCCTGGATTCAACATCATCGAGAGGCCAAGTTTCACCAGGTTGCAACAATCACACGCGGCTTCGGATCCATGCCCAGACCGGCGCCGTGCGAAAGACGAACCCGAACCAACACGGTGACTAATCCCCATGAAGCTCGAAACCAAAACCTCTAGACCCCTGCCTGCCCCGCGCCCCCAGCGGGAGCACGCTGCGCGTACCGCCCCCCGGGTGATGCCGCGCCCCGCGTCGAACCCCCTCGACTTTACGCGAAACATTTTGCCCGAAGAACTATTCCTCGGAATGCTCTGCCTGGAGCGCAAGCGCGCCGAGCGTTCGGGCGACAAGTTCACTTTGATTTTGCTCGACGCGCGTGCAACGCTTCAGACTGCTTCGGCTCACGACGTTCTGCGACGCATCACGAAAGCGGCTGACAAAGCGCGCCGCGATACCGACATCGCCGGCTGGTACAAAGATCACGCCGTGCTCGGAATTATCTTCACCGAATTGCGCGACACAGAGGAATCCGGCACCAACGAAACGCTGCGCAATAAAATTCAGCGCAGCCTTGCGGCTGAGCTGACGGAAGAAGAACTCGACCTCGTGCACGTCTCACTTCACACCTTTGCCGACGATTCCGACGAAGACGACTCGAATCACGATCAGTCGAATCCAGCCTTTCACCCCGATCTGTTTCACCGGAATCAGTCGAAGAGACTGCCGCTTCTCGTGAAGCGCTGCATGGACATCGTTGGGAGCGCCGCAGCCTTGATCATCCTGTCGCCGGTTTTCGCTGCGATCGCCATCGCGATCAAGCTGGGCTCGAAAGGCCCGGTTCTATTCAAGCAGCAGCGCATTGGCCAGTTCGGAAAGCCTTTCCCGTTTTTGAAGTTCCGCTCGATGCACGTCGCGAATAATTCCGACGCGCACAAAGCGTACGTGCAAAGCTTGATCGCCGGCTCGAAAGAAGCGCCCGCCGGACAAGAGGGCGAAAAGAAAGTCGCTTTCAAGATCAAGAATGATCCTCGCGTGACTTCGATCGGCCGCTTCATTCGCCGCACGAGCCTCGACGAACTTCCTCAATTCTGGAACGTGCTCGTTGGCCAGATGTCCCTAGTTGGCCCGCGTCCTCCGATCGCCTACGAAGTTGAGGCTTACTACATCTGGCACCGCCGCCGCGTGCTCGAAGCCAAGCCCGGCATCACCGGCTTGTGGCAAGTTCACGGCCGCAGCCGCACGACTTTCGACGACATGGTTCGCCTCGATCTCCAGTATTCCGAAAAGTGGACTCCGTTGTTGGACGTCAAAATCCTGCTGCAAACGCCGCGAGCAGTTTTCTCTGGAGATGGCGCCTACTAATTTTGAGACCGTGCGGTTTTTTAGAATTTAGTTGCCTCGAATCTGAATCAATCCCGTAACACGCATTGCCTCGCTCGCTTTCACATCCTTATTCGCCCAGGTGGAGAACAAATGGCTACAAAACTGAATTTCAGCTCGTCGTGTGTCGCGGTCAAGACCGAAGACGGCAAAGACCTGCTTCGCGTCGGCGTCATCGGCTACGGCTATTGGGGTCCGAACATCGTTCGGAACTTCCACGCACAGGATCAGTCGCGCGTTGTCGCGGTTTGCGACAAGAGCCAGAAATCGCTGGCGAAAGTTCGCCATGCATTTCCGGATATGGCTACCACCGACGATGTTGACGATCTCTTGACGTCGCCCGACATCGACCTGATCGCCGTTGTCACGCCGGTCTGGACTCACTTCGAGCTCGCGAAGAAAGCGCTGCAAAACGGCAAACACGTGTTCGTCGAAAAGCCGTTCACCTGTAGCGTTGCACAGGGCGAAGAGCTCATCGAACTGGCAGAACGCAAGGGCCTGAAGATCATGGTCGATCACACGTTTTTGTTCACCGGCGCAGTCCGCCGCATGAAGCAGATGATCGACGACGGCACGCTCGGCGAGCTGTACTACTACGACTCGACCCGCGTGAACCTCGGCCTGTTCCAGCACGACGTCAACGTCCTCTGGGACCTCGCGCCGCACGACCTTTCGGTGATGGACCACCTCATCAAGCAGAAGCCGGAAGCGGTCGTCGCCACCGGTGAACGCCACCTGAACGGCGTCGCCGACATCGCCTTCATGACGCTCTACTACCCCGGCAACATGATCGGCCACATCAACGTGAACTGGCTCTCGCCCGTGAAGGTCCGCACGACACTGATCGGTGGCGAAAAGAAAATGCTCGTCTGGAACGACCTCGAGGCCGACGAAAAGCTCAAGGTCTACGACAAGGGCGTACAGATGACGAGCGGCGATGCCGTCCACCAATTGCTGGTCAGCTACCGCACCGGCGATATGTGGGCTCCCAAGATCGAGCAGGTCGAAGCGCTCAAAGCCGAAGCCGGTTACTTCGTCGACTGCATCCTGAACAACAAGACCCCCTTTAACGACGGCCATGCCGGTTTGCACGTGGTTCGCATGCTCGAGGCGGCCGACAAGTCCCTCCAGGAGAAAGGCAAAATCATCTCGCTATGAGCACCACTGTCCTCAATGAACACGTTTGTATCGCTCCCGACGTCAAGCTTGGCCGCAACGTTAAGTTGTCTAAATTCATCAACATGTACGGCTGCACGGTCGGCGACGACGTAAAAATCGGGGCATTTGTCGAAATACAAAAGAATGCATCGATTGGTAACAACTGCAAAATTTCCAGTCACAGCTTCATTTGTGAGGGTGTCACCATTGAAGACGCTGTGTTTATCGGCCACAGCGTGACGTTCATCAACGATATGTACCCCCGGGCCACGGCCGCAGGCGGTCAGTTGCAGACCGAGGCGGACTGGAAGGTTGACAAGACCGTCGTCAAGAAGGGCGCGTCGATCGGCTCCGGTTGCACCATCCTGGCAAACGTCACCATCGGCGAAGGCGCCATCATCGGCGCGGGTAGCGTCGTCACCAAAGATGTGCCGCCAAACGCCATTGTTGCCGGGAATCCCGCAAAGTTCCTGCGACTTGTCACTGAGGAGAGGACTGCCTAAATGAGCGCGAACGAGAAAATTCCGTTTTTGGACCTGGTCACCCCGCACAAGCAGCTCCAACAGGAGCTGACCGCGGTATTCCAACAGGTCATCACCACGGCCGGCTTCGTCGGCGGCCCGATGGTCGAGAATTTTGAAAAGGACTTCGCCACATTCTGCGACTCCAAGCTCTGTGTTGGCGTCAGCAGCGGCACGGACGCCGTCCGCTTCGCGCTGACCGCCGCTGGCGTTGAACCGGGCGACATCGTCGTCACCGTTCCCCACACGTTCATTGCGACGACCGAAGGCATCAGCCAAGCCGGCGCGCATCCGCATTTCGTCGACATCGACGACCGCACGTACACGATGAGCCCGAAGCGGCTCCAGGAATATCTCGACCGCGAGTGCGAGATCGTCGGCGGCAAGACCATTCACAAGAAAACGAAGAAGCACGTTTCCGCGATCGTCCCGGTCCACATCTACGGCCAGTGCGCCGACATGGATCCGCTGATGGAAATCGCGGCCAAGTACAAGCTCATCATCGTCGAAGACGCCTGCCAAGCTCACGGAGCTGAATACTTCTCGAAGAAGCAAAACAAGTGGCTCAAAGCCGGCTCGATCGGCGCGGCCAACGCGTTCAGCTTCTACCCCGGGAAGAATCTCGGAGCCTGCGGTGAAGGCGGCGCCATCACGACGAACGACCCCGAAATGGCGCGCAAAATGAAAATGCTGCGCGAACACGGCCAGGTGAAAAAGTATTACCACGACATGGAAGGCTACAACGGGCGTCTCGATTCGCTTCAGGCCGGCTTGCTTCACGTGAAGCTGCGCCACCTCGCCGAATGGAACAAGCAGCGCCAGGCTGCGGCCGCGGAATACCAGAAATTGCTCGCGTCGAACACCGCCGTGAAGTTGCCATTCGTTCCGGAATGGTCGCGTCCGGTGTGGCATCTCTACGTGGTTCGCGTTGCCGATCGCGACGGCCTGCAGAAGCATCTCGCCGAAGCCAAAATCGACACCGGCATCCACTATCCAATCCCACTGCACTTGCAGAACGCGTACAAGTCGCTCGGGTACAAGAACGGCGACTTCCCTGTCACCGAAAAGCTGGCGCTGGAAATCCTGTCGCTGCCGATGTTCCCGCAGCTTCAGAAAGCGCAGCAACAACGCGTGGCGCAAGCCGTCGAAGAATTCGTCTCGGTCGCCTCGGTTTAGCCCCGATCGAAACGAGCCAAACACAGTCATCGCGCAGGCCGAGCAGCGCAACACGCGGCCCGGCCTGCATCTTTATTTCCTGACTCTTCCTAACTTTCAAACTGCCCAGCAAGCATGCCAGCCACTGATTCATCCACGACGCAATCCTCCGCACTGCGCGTTGACCGTCTCGTCAGCCTGCGGTTCGTGCGGCCGCTGCGTCGCATCAGCTCGTCGCCCGCGGCGTTGCGCATTCCGATTTTGATGTACCACAGCATCGCCGAACCGGGCGCCGACGCACGCCATCCGTATTTCGGCACCGTGACGTCGCCGGCAGTCTTCGAGCAGCAGATGCGTTATCTGCACGAAAACGGCTTCGACACGCTCTCGCCCGCAGATATTTTTGCAAATGGCGAAACCAGTATTCGCATCGTGCGCAAGCCGGTGATCATCACGTTCGACGACGGCTTCCGGGATTTCTATACCAACGCGCAGCCGATTCTGGCGAAGTTTGGATTCACGGCGATTGTGTATTTGCCGACCGCGTACATCCAGAAAACGACGGCAACATTCAAGGGACTCGACTGCCTTTCGTGGAATGAAGTTCGCGAGCTTGCGCGCGCCGGCGTTTTGTTCGGATCGCACACGGTGACCCATCCGGTTCTGAAGGAAGTCGGGCACGATCAGCTCGAAGCCGAACTCCGCGATTCCAAGAAAACGATTGAGGACGAACTCGGCTACGCAATCGATTCGTTCGCTTATCCGTACGCGTTTCCGCAGCACGACCGCGAATTTGTTCAACGCTTGCGCAGTGTCCTGGTCGATGCGGGCTATCAGAACGGCGTTTCGACCGTGATCGGCTCGACACACAGTATCGAAGACCGATTCCAGCTCAAACGGCTTCCGGCGAACTCTTGGGACGATCCATCGCTCTTCGCCGCGAAATTGAACGGCGACTACGACTGGCTCGGCAACGTGCAATATCTTTCGAAATCGCTGAAGGCCAAATTCTCGTGACGCAATCCGCCGCATTCACGTCGCGCTACATCGTCGTCTCGCCGGTCAAGGACGAAGAGCTCTACATCGAGCGCACGATTCAGTCGATGTTGCAACAGACGGTGCGCCCGGTGCAGTGGCTGATCGTGGACGACGGGTCCAGCGATCAGACGCCGGCGATCATCGCGAAATACGCGCTCGATCACGATTGGATCAAGTCGATTCGCATCAACCGCGATGCGGTTCGCAATCTTGGCGTCACCGAAATTCGCGCGTTCGCAACCGGCTACGAGTCGATTCGCAATATTCCGCACGATTACGTCGTGAAGATGGATTGCGATCTCGAATTGCCCGCCGATTATTTTGAGCGGCTGATTCGCGAGATGGATGCCGATCCGGAACTTGGCGTCGTCTCTGGGTTGTATCGCGAAAACTCCACCGGCGAATGGCGGCCGGTGAAAATGCCTTCGTATCACGCGGCGGGAGCGACGAAAGTCGTCCGTTTGCAGTGCTTCCGCGACATCGACGGGTTCGTGCTCGATCGCGGCTGGGACACGATCGACGAGATTCGTGCGCAATTCAAAGGCTGGAAGACGCGTCACTTCGATGACGTTCAGTTCAATCACCTGAAGCCGGAAGGATCGAAGGCCGGCAGCCTCAGCACGTGCCGTTTTCACGGCGAGATTTATTACCTCACGGGCGGCGGACTTTTCTTCTTTCTCTTCAAGTCTCTGCATCGCGCAATTTCAGGCTCGCCGTTTTTAATCGGCGGCCTGGCGATGTTCTACGGATTTGTGAAGGCGTCGCTTTCGGGCCAGAAGCGCCTGGTGAGCGATGACGAATCGCGATTTTATCAGCGGATGTTGAATCGCCGAATTTTGAAGCCGTTGGTCTAAACGGCTCGACGGAATAAGGAATCGGAACAAAACACTATGTGCGGAATTTGCGGAATCGTTGAGCTGAACGGCAAGCCGGCTGATCGCGGCCTGCTCGAAGCGATGAATCAGCGCATCGTCCATCGGGGCCCCGATGGCGACGGTTTTTATTTTCACGGGCCGATCGGGCTTGCGAACCGCCGTCTGAGCATCATCGACCTTTCCGGAGGATGGCAGCCGCAGGCGAACGAAGACGGCACGGTCCAGGTCGTTTTCAACGGCGAAATCTACAACTTCATCGAGCTGCGCGAAGAGTTGCAGAAAAAAGGCCACGTCTTCAAGACCAAGTCCGACACGGAAGTGATCGTTCACGGTTACGAGGAGTGGGGCGACGACTGCACGCAGAAATTCAACGGCATTTTCGCGTTCGCGCTTCACGACACACGGCGCAATCGCGTGCTCATCGCGCGCGACCATCTTGGCGTCAAGCCCCTCTACTACACGCAGATCGGCAGCCGGCTGCTGTTTTCTTCGGAAGTGAAAGCGCTGCTTGCCGACAAAGAATGCCCGCGCGAAGTCGATTTGACCTCGCTGAGTTTGCTTTTCACGCTGCGTTACGTTCCGGCGGATCGCACGCTCTTCAAAGGCATCCAGAAACTTCCGTCCGCGCACCGGATGGTGATCGACAACGGAAAGATTTCGATCGATCGGTTCTGGAAGACGACGCCGGTGATCCGCGAAAACGTCAAGGAAAACGAAGCCATCGAGGAATATCAGGCGCTCGTCGAAGATGCCGTAAAACTGCAGATGCGCAGCGACGTTCCCGTCGGCCTTTTCCTCAGCTCGGGTGTCGATTCCGGAGCTTTGCTCTCGATCATGAGCAAGCTCTCCAATCACCCGATTCAAACTTTCACGCTCGGCTTCGACGACGGTGAAAAGACCAACGAAAACGTAGACGCCCGCAAGATGGCGAAGATGTTCAACTCCGATCATCGCGAGATGACTCTGAGTTACGAGGACTACGTCAAATATTACGAACGCTATCTGTGGGATATCGAAGAGCCTGTCGGCAACGAAACCGCGGCGGCGTTCTATTTTCTCAGCAAGATGACCAGCGAGCACGTCAAGTGCGCGCTCGCAGGCCAGGGCGCGGACGAGCCGTGGGCCGGCTACGACCGCTACCTCGGCGTGAAATATTCGAAATACTACGCGCAGCTCCCGCAATTCCTGACGCGCGACGTTCTGAGCCCGGTCGGCCAGCGCTTCGTCAAAAACGAAGTTCTGAAGCGCGGTTTGGCATCGCTGCACGAAAAAGACGTTCTGACCCGCATGGTCAACGTCTATTCGTTCTTCAGCACGGACATGAAGGGCCAACTCTTCCAGCCCTGGGTCAAGCAGCATATTTCGGCGAACGGGGTCGAAGCGCGCCGCGCGCTCAGCCGTCTGCACAGCGATGTCGCTGATCTCGACCCGCTCACGCAGATTCTTTACATGGACACGCGGTCCAACTTACCCGACGACTTGCTCATGGTCGGCGACAAGACATCGATGGCGAATTCGCTCGAGCTGCGCGTTCCGTTCCTTGATTTTCGCTTGGTGGAGTTTATCGAGACGCTGCCGCCGAATCTGAAGATCAAGGGGTTGAATGGCAAGTACCTGCACAAGAAGGCTGCGGAGAAGTGGCTGCCGAAAGAAATCGTCTATCGCAAGAAGAAGGGATTCGCGAATCCTGTCGGCGATTGGCTGCGGACTTCGATGAAGTCGTTCGTGCACGAATCGTTGCTGAGCAGCGATTCGGCCGCCGCGAAATATTTCGACCAAAAATACATTCGTGAACTGCTTGCCGATCACGAAGGCCAGCAGGAACAGCGGCGCCGGCATATCTATCTTTTGCTGTCGTTTGAGTTGTGGCATCGGCAGTTTATTTCTGCCTGACATTTCGACATGTCCTCGACACCGGAACTCTCGATCATCATCGTGAACTGGCGCTCCGCAGCATTCTTGCGGAAGTGTCTGGCGTCGATTTTCGCGAACACGAAGAATCTCGAGTTCGAGACGATCGTGGTGGACAACGCGTCGTTCGACGGCGCGGATGCGGTTTGCGCCGAGTATCCGCTCGTTCAGTACATCCAGAGCAACGACAATCTGGGATTTGCCAAGGCGAACAATCTCGGGTTTCGTCATTCCAAGGCTGAGTTCGTATTGCTGCTGAATCCCGATACGGAAGTCATTGGCGGCGCGCTAAAGACGATGGTGGAGTGCATGAAGGCGCGGCCGGAAGTCGGAATCGTCGGCGCGAAACTTTTTAATTCGGATATGACGGTTCAGACCAGCTGCATTCAGGCGTTTCCGACGGTGCTGAATCAGTTTCTCGATACGGAGTTTTTGCGGAACAGGTTTCCTCGGTCTTCGTTCTGGGGCACGTGGCCGCTGTTTAGTGGGCAGACGGAGCCGTCGCAGATCGAAGTGGTTTCGGGCGCGTGTTTGCTGATTCGGCGCAGCGTGTTCGAACAAGTCGGGCTGTTCACCGAGAACTTCTTCATGTACGCGGAAGATGTGGATCTTTGCTACAAGGTCCACCGCGCGGGACACAAGATTCTTTACGAAGGCCGCGCCGAAGTGGTGCATCACGGCGGGCAGAGCTCCAGCAAAGAGCCGCAGAGCAATTTTGCGACGGTGATGACGCGGGAGTCGTTGCACGCATTCATGGCGATCCATCGCGGGAAGACTTACGCGGCGCTATTTCAATTTGCGACCGGCGTTGCGGCTTGCTTTCGGCTGCTGCTGCTGTTTGGCGTTTACGTGTTGACGTTAGGCCGATACCAGCGGCAAGCGGTGCGCGTTGCAGTTGGGAAGTGGAAGGGCGTGTTGCGCTGGTCTTTGGGGCTGGAGACTTGGGTGCATCGGTCGGCGCGGGCTTCGTAGACGCGCTCAATAGTCTTGCTTCGTAGCGCGGCCACAAAGATCGACTTCGTGTTAGAAAAATGATTCCGTATACAGATCCATTCACAACCGACGGCTCAAGCTTTATTAACGCGCCGGGATTGATCTTCACGATCGTGATGGGCATTTTGCTCGTCGTGTTGCCGCGCAAGTACGCGCTGCTGCCGATTATTGCGCTGACCTGCTACATGACGATGGGCATGCGCGTCATGGTCGGCAATCTGAATTTCACGATGCTGCGCATCTTGATGCTGTTTGGCTGGGCGCGATTGGTTTTCCGCGGAGAAATGAAGGGATTCAAGCTGAATACCCTGGACAAGGTTTTGATTATTTGGTCGTTCGTCGGGCTGATTGCGTACACGATTCTTTGGGGCTCGTCGGACGCCTTTAAATACAAGCTGGGCAGCGCGTACAACAATTTGGGTTTCTATTTCATGTTTCGATTCCTGATTCGAGACATGGAAGAGCTGCTGCAAGGCATCAAACTCTACGCGCTGCTGGTCGTGCCGCTGGCCGGATTCATGATCGTCGAAAAAATGACGGGTCATGATTCGTTTTCCATTTTCGGCGGCGTTCCGCCGGAGACTTACATCCGTGAAGGCACGTTGCGATGTCAGGGGCCGTTCGCGCACCCGATTTTGGCAGGCACGTTCGGCGCGACGCTGATGCCGCTGTTCGTTGGGCTTTGGCAGCAAAAGAAAAATCGGCTGATCGCGTTTGGCGGAATGGTAGCGGCGGCGATCATTACGATGACGTCGGCGTCCAGCGGTCCGCTGCTCGCGTGCATTTTGGGCCTGGTGGCGATCGCGGCGTGGCCGTTGCGCTTGAAAATGCGGAAGATCCGCTGGGGGATCGTGGCTTGCCTCGCGGCGTTGCAGCTCGTGATGAAGGCACCGGTATGGTTCCTGCTGGCGCGCGTTGACGTCTTCAACGGTTCGACGGGGTATCACCGCGCGCTGCTGATTGACCGCGCGCTTGCCAATCTTTCGGACTGGTGGCTGGTCGGAACGCAGAACACCTGGAAATGGGCCAGCGAAGACGATCACCTTTTTGATGTCACCAACAACTACATTTTGAATGGCGCCGATGGCGGGCTGCTGACGATGATTTTATTCATCGCGATCGTCGCGATTGCGTTCAAGGGCGTCGGCCGCGCGGTTGTTGGGTCCGATGGCAAAAAGCCGGAAGCCGAAGTTCGCATGTTGTGGGCCTTGGGCGCTGCATTGTTCGCGCACGCCGTGACATTCATCTCGGTGAGCTATTTCGACCAAAACTTCGTGAACTGGTACCTGCTGCTCGCGGTCATCGGAACGCTCACGGGTCCATTCCTGGTTCTTCGCAGGAGTGAATTTTTGGAAGGCGTGCGTGTCCCCGAGCCGGAGCCGGTTGGACTTCATACGTCTCCGCAGCTTCGCGCTTAGCTTAAGCTCGTTCTGAAAACGAACAGATAGAACAATTTCGAGCGGCGCTCTGCGCCCGCCAACGGAACTCAAACCCATGAAAACGAACCTAGCCGAAGAGCCGATACGCGAAGCCAGCGCAACAGCACCGCCGCAACAGAAAAGTGTTCCGCTCACCGTCGAGGTTTTCCGGGACCTGAAGGATCTTTCGCGCGTTAAAAGCGAATGGGTCGCTTTGCAGCAGCATCCGAACTGTGATTTCGATTTTTATTCGGGAGTCGTGAGCTCGACCGAATCGATTCTCCGTCCTCACGTGATCGTTGTTTCGCGTGACGGCCAGCCAATCACGATGCTGATCGGCCGCATCGATCGTGGAACGGTTGACTTCCAGGTCGGGTACAAGAAAGTGTTCGGGTTCGCTGCAAAGAACCTCACGTTCCTGCATGGCGGATTCGTCGGCGAAAAATCGGGGGAAATCACACGCGTTTTGATCGACTCCATATCCGAGTCTTTGCGGAGCGGTGAGGCCGACGTCTGCTACTTCAATCACCTGCGCGTTGACGAAGACCTGTTTCAGCAAATGCTGAAGATCACCGATCGTCAAGGCTATCTGACTCGTTTCGCTCTGCGAAAGCACCGCGGGACTTCGCTTGCCGCGAGCGGCGAGGGCTACTTAAAGACGCTCACATCCAAAGAGCGCAACAACCAGAAGCGACGGCTGAAGAGAATCACGGAAGATTTTCCCAACAACAGGATCCAGTGCTACCAGGACCCGGCGGATTTCGAACGCGCGGTTGCCGACGTCGATCAAGTCGCGCAAAAAACTTACCAGCGCGCGCTCGGTGTCGCCTTTTCGAATACTCCGGAAGCTCGGCGACGCCTGCGCAACGAAATGGACCGCGGTTGGTTCCGCGGATACGTTCTGTATCTGAATGACCAGCCCGCGGCATTTTGGCTGGGCACGGCATTCGGCGACACCTTCTACAGCGGATTCACCGGCTACGACCCTGCGTATTCCAAATATGCCCCCGGTATGTATCTGTTGCTAAAGGCTTTAGAGCTGCTGTGTGAGTCCAACACTGACGGCCGTCTGACGAAGGCCGACTTCGGCCTGGGCGACGCCGAATGGAAAATCATTATCGGCGACCAGGAGTGGGAAGAGGCCCCCATCTCGATCTTCGCGCCAAATTCGAAGGGCCGGCTTCTCCGTCGGACCCGCTGGGCAACGGAAACCTTAGACGCCAAGGCAAAGCGACTGTTGACGCGCTTCCAGCTTCTTGCCAAAGTAAAGCGACTCTGGCGCCGCGAGCTTTCGGCCCACTAACCTGTCCTTAGGCGCACCCGACACTCCCCGTCCCGACTGCGGTGTCATTCGCGTATTGTCCCCATCGCTGCACCAATACTGTCCGAGAGGGCAGTAGCGGCATCTTGAGGTCGCTACCTAGACTTGGGTTGACGATGCGTTCGTCCGAAAACGCCATGACACAACTAGTCGCGCCACGCGCCTTAACGAACACCACACCGATGTCCGTCGTTCGAATCTTGTCAAAATTCGCGTTCGCTCTCTTGGTTCTCGCCGCGACCGCCTTCTCCACCCGCGCGTCAGCGTCCGCGGTCTACATCGGACAGAGCAACGCCGGCACCGCTGACGGTTCGTCCTGCGCCAACCAAGTGGCCGCCAGCTTCTTCAACTCCGGTTCCAACTGGGGTAGCGGCGGCAGCCAGATTGGCCCCGGCACCACGGTTCATCTTTGCGGCACCATCACCACCGCGTTGGTCGCTCAAGGCAGCGGCTCAAGTTCCGGCACGGTCACGCTCCAGTGGGAACAAGGCGCCAGCCTCTCGGTCTGCAATAACGTCGGGGCTCTTCAGCTCACGACGAAGTCCTACTTCACGGTCGACCTCGGCGGCAACAGCGCCGCCATCACCTGCCCGAATAACGGCACCGGACTCGGCTCCGGCGTCGGCGCAGTCGGAATCGGCGCCAACGGCAACTGGATGTCGCACATCGAAATTCGCAACGGCACCATCGGCCCGCTCTACAAATATTCCTGCTGCGGTTCCGACGGACTCAACTCCGTCTCGATCTCTCTTTTCGGCGGCACTAACAATCACTTTCACGACCTCACGTTGATCAACGCGAACGGTGGCATTTCGTTCCAGCTCGGTAACAACATCTCTTCGTCCGGCAACGAGATCAACAACAACAACTGCGCCAGCACCATCGGCCGCTGCGTTGACTACTCCAACGGCGACGGCAGCAGCGTCACCGACACCGCCGGCAAGATTCACGACAACGACATCACCTTTGGCGACGGCTGGTATTCCGGGGGCGGCGACTACACTCACCTTGAGTCCATTCGCTCGTTCAACTACGGCGGCCCGAATTCGAACGATCACATCGTCGGCGAACTGATCTACAACAACTACATCCACGGGCAATCCACCGGCGACGCCACGAGCTTCATCTTCATTCCTGAAGGCCTGAGCTCCTGCAGCTCCAACAGCACGCTTTCCGCAAAGATCTTCAATAACCTCATGGTGCTGACCGGCGGCGGCGGTCCCGGTGACGGATTCATCTTCACCCAGGACTGCGAGCACACCCTCGAGATTTACAACAACACGATCGACGGCATGAACAACTCGCAGATGATCTGCATGGAAATCGAAGGCTCGCAGACCACTGTGACCATCAAGAACAACATCTGCGAGAACGTTCAGACCATGATCTACAACGCTCATTCGGGTCCGACGATCGTCGCTTCGAACAATGACTACTACAACGTCGGAAAGAGCGGCAGCAACGGTTGGTATTGGCAGGGGCAGGAATACGAGACCCTTGCATCTTGGCAGTCCGCAACAGGTCAGGACGCGAACTCCGTCACCACCAATCCTGGCTTGGCCTCAAATTACACTATGCCGTCCGGATCAGCCGTCGCCGGCATGGGAGTAAACCTCACCAGTCTTAGCACCTCGACGCTCGATGAATCCAAACCGACCAGTGAAGGTCCCGGCGCGGAATCAGCCTCTGTCGTCGCGCGTGCATCCACCGGCGGATGGGATCCAGGCGCTTACGCAACCGGACAGATTTCGTCCACACCTCCACCAACGTTGGCGCCGCCAACAGGGCTCGCAGTCGTCTCAGTACAATAGTCAGCACATCTCTAGTCGTTTCGGCCTTCGGGGATTTTGGCAACCTCTCACTTTCACAACTTCCCCTCCTCGGCTCGCACTACAGTGCACGCCCCTTCTCGCATCCGCTTTAGCAATAAGTCGCTAAACCTAAGCGCTTACATCCTCGCGCTTCGAAGACATTCCTAAGGAACTCCTCCGTGGGCATACGTTCCATTCTCAAGGGCGGTTCGCAGCTCGTCGCGGGCCAGATCGCAAATCAGGTTTCCTCGTTCATCAGAAACCTGATCATCGCGCGTCTAGTTAGCCCTGCCGATTTTGGTATCGCCGCAACGTTCGGCATGACTCTGTCTTTGATGGAGATGCTGAGCAACGTCGCCGCCGAAATGCTGCTCGTCCAGTCACCCGACGGAAACGATCCGGGCCTGCAACAAACCGCACAGTTGATGCGTGCGCTTCGCGGCACCGTGAACGCCGTGATTCTTCTCCTCATCGGCGGGCCGATGGCTCACCTATTTGGCGTGCCCAATGCGCGTTGGGCGTTCGAATGCCTCGCGATTTTTCCGTTCGCCAAAGGTCTGAGCAACCTCGACATGTATCGCGTCCAACGCGAAATGCGGTTTTGGCCGTCGATCATCGTAGACTCCGGCTCGAGCATCGTGGTCACGATCGCAGCGTTGCCGCTGGCCTTCTGGCTTCGCAACTACGCGGTCATGCTCTGGGTGCTCGTGATGCAGGCGGTATTTTCCGCCGTCGCCTCTCACCTCGTTGCGGACAGATCGTACGGGTGGAAATGGAACAAGGAAAACGCCGCGCGTATCATGAATTTCGGTTGGCCTCTGCTCATCAACGGCATCTTGCTCTTCGGCATTTTCGAAGGCGATCGGCTCATCATTGGTTCCGCGAACCGGCTCTTTCACCGTAGCGTATTCACGCTCACCGATCTCGGCGTTTACTCCGTCGCTTTTACGATCGTCATGGCGCCGTCCATCCTCGTCTCGAATATCAACAATTCCCTCTTTCTTCCTGTCCTCTCCAAAGTTCAGGAAGATCAAGTAGCCTTCGAACGCGAGTATTCCTTCTCGCTCCAGGTAATCTCGTTTCTAGGCGTGCTAATCACAGTTCCTATCGTGTTGGGCGGCGAGTGGGCGGTTACCTTCTTGTACGGAAACAAATACTCCGGCGTCGGCGCTTTCATCGGGTGTCTCGCCGTTGCCTGGGGAGTGCGCGCCTTCCGCGTCGCCCCGACGGTCGCCGCGATTGCCAAAGGCGATACGCGCAATGCGATGTACGCGAACGTTCTTCGCTCCCTCGCCCTGATCGGAATGGTCATTGCCGCCGCGCTTGGCGGCGAACTCTGGTGGATCGCTCTATCCGGAATGGTCGGCGAACTTCTCGCCCTGGCCGCGACGGTAATACGCCTCAATCACAAAGACACTGTCCATCTTTCTGTCTTCTACAAACCTTTTGCGATTTTTGTGGGCACGCTGGCAATGACCACGGTCGTTGCAGCATTCGGTGTCCCGCATATGGGCGTGCTTGTGATCGCCGCAGCTTCGCTCTTGATGATCGCTACGTGCGCCTTCGCCCTACTGCTCGCCTTCCCGCATCTTCGTGATGACGCGCGTCACCTACTCCAACTGCGTCGCACCCCTGATCCGGATCCGGCAGCAACCGCGGTCGCGGTCATGGAAGAAGTCGTCTAGCTTCGCACAAACACTCGTTCGGCCTCCGCACTTGGCGTTGGACATACGGTGCAATGCTCCGGACTTCGATAGAACTCGCCGCATCCATCTGCGATCATTTTAGAAAGCGCCCTCAGGACCATGCCCGATACCATCACCACAACGGAACGCGCTGACTTTCGCGACATTAATGCGTCGCAGCCAGACTCCAATCCCCAGCTTCGCACCGCAGCCGCTCGGAAAATCGCACTCATGGGCGTGAGCTTCGATAGCCCCAACCTCGGCGTCGGCGCCTTGCTCGGCGGCTCCATCTCCGCCATTCTCTCCAACTATCCAAACGCCCAAATTTCGCTTCTCGACTACTGGCACACCCCTTTACATCGCACAGTCCGCTTCGGCGACCGCGACGTCGCCATCGACCTCGTCAATCTCCGCTTCTCCAAGCGCCTCTTCCTTCCCAACAACGTCGCGTACCTGATCGCGCTCTCGATTCTTCTCCGCCTCATCCCGATCAAATCTCTCCGCAGCCGCATCATCGAGCGTAACTCCACGCTCAAATTCATTTCCGAGACCGATGTGTTCGGCTCCATCGCCGGCGGCGACAGCTTCGCCGACATCTACGGTCTTTCACGCCTGTTCTATGTCAGCTTGCCGCAGATTCTCATCATCCTTCTTGGCAAAAAACTCATTCTCTTCCCGCAGACATTCGGTCCGTTCAAGGGTTCCTTCGCGCGTCGCATCGCGCGCTACATCATTTCGCACTCCGAGTTCGTCTACCTCCGCGACAAAAAAAGCATAGACGACGCGCGCAAACTTCTTCCCGCTTCGCAAGCCTCCAAAGTGCGCTTCTGCTTCGACGTCGGCTTCCTGCTCAAGCCTGAAGCAAAGACTGACTACGACAACTCCTGGATCGCCGCCGCCAAGGCAAATGGTCGCCCACTCGTCGGCTTCAACGTCAGCGGCCTTCTCTACTCCGGCGGCTACACCGGCAAGAACGAGTTTGGCCTCAAAGCCGACTATCGCGTTCTTGTCGAAAAAATGATCGACTTTCTCATTCGCGAAAAATCCGCCGCCGTCGCTCTCGTCCCGCACGTCCAAACCGAAAAATTCCCAGGCGGCCCCGGCGAAGGCGACGACGCAGTCTGCCGCGAGATCTTCGCGCGGCTCCAATCGAAATATCCGGGCCAAATCTTCTTCGCGGGCACCGACTTCACTTCATCGCAAGTCAAAAACGTAATCGCGCAGTGCGATTTCTTCACCGGATCGCGCATGCACGCTTGCATCGCCGCACTGTCTCAAGGTGTCCCGGCTGTCGCAATTTCTTACAGCGACAAATTCGTCGGCGTCCTCGAAACCATTGGTATGACCGAAGCCGTCGCCGATCCGCGCAAGCTCGATGAAAATCAGATTTTGCAGATCATCGGCGAAGCCTTCGATCGCCGCGAAGCTTCACGTCGCCATCTGCTCACCGTAATTCCGGAAGTTCAAACCAAAGCCATCGCCACACTTGGCGATGCCATCTCGCCGTATCTTCGCGAGCAATCTCAGTCTTGAATTTACATTTCCCGTGAACGACGCACTTCCAATCTCGGTAGAATTGAGCCAACAAGCTTCTTCGACGGAACGTACGATCGACTCTCAAGATCGCAGGTCAGGCATTTCTGAACGTCCTCGCGCGCATGCACCGCATCCGCGCGCATCGGTATTCCATTCCGCTGGCTGGTTACAGGCTCTTCGCGAAACCTACAATTACGAATCCTCCCTCTTTCGCGGCGATCGCGCCGCGCTCTCCGACACGTCAGGCATCGTCCTGTCGCGCGTCCGCAGTTGGCTCACCGGAAATCGCCTCATCTCTCTGCCGTTCTCCGATCACTGTTCCCCGCTCGTCTCCGGTCCCGGCGAACTCCAATCCCTGATCGCCGATGTAAAACCGCTCCTTGCCGCCGAAGGCTGGAGCTACCTCGAAATTCGCCCGATCGATAATTCCTTCGACGATGTGCTGCAAGCCGCCGGCTTCCAGCGGTCCGATGAATATCTGCTCCACCGTTTGCAGCTCGGTGCTTCGGCCGACGCGCTCTTCCAACAATTTCACAAATCGTCCGTTCAATACCGCGTCCGTCGAGCGGAGCGCCTCGGCCTGGTCTGCGAAGTCGGCCGCTCGCCCAAGTTGATCCGCGACTTTTTTCATTTGATGGCCATCACGCGGCGTCGCCAAGGCCTTCCGCCGCAACCCTATGCGTGGTTTGAAAACCTGGTTCGCTGCATGGGTGAAGACGGCATCGACATTCGCGTCGCATATAAAGAACATCGCCCCGTCGCCGCTGTTCTCAACATCAAGGCGTTCGGCCACATCTGCTACAAATACAGTTGTTCCGATCTTCGTTTTAAGAGCATGAACGCTACGTGCCTTTTGCTCTGGCAGACCATTCAGGATGCCTGCCGCGACGGGTACCAGGTACTCGATTTGGGACGTTCCGCAATTGATAATCCCGGCCTGGTCCGCTTCAAGTCCAACTGGGTCGGAGAGCCGACGCGCCTCACCTACTGGCGGCTCCAGTCCGACTCCTCTCGTTCACGCCGCCGTCTATTCGGTAATTGGAAGGTGACGTCGTCTGGTCGGTTATTGGGCGCGCTGCCCCAGCCGGTTCTCAACCGGATCGGCGCAATCCTATATAAACACATAGGTTAGCTCGCCTTCCCGTTTTGGCGTGCCAGTTGCTATCTGTATACTAGATTCGATTTTTCAGGTCACCGAAAGTGGACAAACAACTCGCGGAATATTTTCGGATTCCCGACGACCCCCGATTCTCTTTCGCCTATTCGAATGGAGACGGTCGGACGGGATTTTTCCGCTTTGCCAACGCCACATGCTTCGGAAATCTTTCCGGCCAGGCGCCGGCGCCCTCTTTGGATCAGCCCCTGCCGGAAGTCGTTGCGCGTCAGACTGACGCCAGCGGGCAGCCGTTCCCTTTTAATCCGCCTGACCTGATCGACAGCATCCGTTCTGAGCGCTACACCGCGCACACAAATGGAAACGGCAAAGAGTCGTTGCCGAAACAGATCGCCCGCATCGGCTACTACGCGATTCGCGAGATTCTTCCCGTCGGTGTTCGACGCCATTTTCAGCGCATGTATCTGCGGGGCTGGCAGGATCTGCCATTCCCCAAGTGGCCGGTCGATTTCACGATCGACGATCTTCACGAGCAATTTCTGCGCGAGCGCATGCTCGCCAACGGCGTCACCCAGATGCCGTTCATCTGGTTCTGGCCCGAAGGCGCTTCCGCCTGCGTCATCATGACCCACGACATCGAAGCCCCGGCCGGCAAAGCGTTCTGCCCGCGCTTGATGGAGATGGACGACGCGCATCACATCAAGTCATCCTTCCAGGTCATTCCCGAAGTGCGGTATCCCGTGGATCAGACGTTCCTCGAATCGATTCGCTCTCGCGGATTCGAAGTTAACGTCCACGATCTGAACCACGACGGCTCTCTATTTAAGGAGCGCGAAGAATTTCTGCGCCGCGCCGCGAAGATCAATCGTTACATTTCCGAATTCAAAGCGCTCGGCTTCCGCGCCGGCGCGATGTATCGCAATCAGGAGTGGATGTCGGATCTGAATCTCTCCTACGACATGTCGGTGCCCAACGTCGCGCATCTTGAGCCTCAGCGAGGTGGCTGCTGCACTGTCATGCCGTATTTCATCGGCGATATCGTCGAGCTTCCGCTCACGATGACGCAGGATTATTCCCTCTTCCACATCATGGAGAGTTATTCGATCGACGTGTGGAAGCGCCAGATCGATCTCGTCGGCGACCGCAACGGGCTGATGACCTTTATCAGTCACCCCGATTATCTCCAGGACGACCGCGCGCAGAAGGTGTACACCGACTTGCTCGCTTACCTTGATGGCATGCGCCACGAGCGTAATTTCTGGATTCCGCTTCCCCGTCAGGCAGCTCAGTGGTGGCGCGACCGCCGCGCGATGCGCCTCGTGAAATCATCCACCGGCTGGACGATCGAAGGGCCAAACGCGGACCGAGCCCGCGTCGCCTACGCCACAATCGACGGCCCACGCCTCAAGTACTCCCTGGCCGCCGCTTCAGCCTCAGCCTAGTCGTCTCTAACTCGTTACTTCGTTACCTCCTTGCTTCATTGCTTCGCTTTTGCCGTGTCTACCAATTTCGCCAGTGTCCGCCGTAACTATCGGTATCGTTTGAACAAGTCCCTATACAAAGGAAGTCCCCGACCGTGTCCACTACATATAACGTTGAGAGAAGGATTCACCTCGACCCGCCCACGAGGAGGCCGGTAAACCCTCTGCACCTCCGGAAACCCATGAAAGTCTGCATGGTGGCGTATGCGTTCTATGAAACCGACAATCGCGTCCGGCGATATGCCGAAGCCTTGGCTAAACGCGGCGATTATGTCGAAGCTGTCTCGCTGCGGCGTGACGGATTGCCCGCGTTTGAAGTCATAAACGGTGTCCGCGTCCATCGCATCCAGCCTCGCCAGATCAACGAAAAGGGCAAATTCACGCACGTCTGGCGACTGGTTCAGTTCTTCCTGAAGTCGATGGCTTTCGTCACCAAAAGCCACCTCAAAGAGCGCTACGACCTCATTCACGTCCATTCCGTTCCGGACTTCGAGGTCTTTGCTGCGCTGTTCGCAAAGCTCGGCGGCGCCAAAGTCATCCTCGATATTCACGACATCATGCCGGAGTTTTACGTCAGCAAATTCAATAGCACGCACGACTCCCTCGCGTTCAAAATTCTTCTTACGATCGAGCGCCTTTCCACGCGCTTCGCCGATCACGTCATCGCGGCAAACCATATCTGGGGAGACCGCCTCGTCATCCGTTCCGTCCCGGATTCCAAATGCACAACGTTTCTTAACTACCCGGATTCGTCTCTCTTTCAGCAGAAAAACAGCGCTCCGCGTAATGACGGCAAATTCGTCATGCTATACCCTGGCACTCTCAACTACCACCAGGGTCTCGATCTCGCGGTCCGCGCCTTTTCGCAGATCAAGGATCAAATTCCTGAAGCCGAATTCCACATTTATGGCGCGGGTGAGCAACTCGAATATCTTCGCTCGCTGATTTCCGAGCTTCATCTCGAGGATCGCGTCTTCTTGAAAGGCATCGTTCCTCTCGAGCAGGTTTCTAGCGTTATCGCCGGAGCCGATCTCGGCGTCGTTCCAAAGCGCAGCAATGCATTCGGCGACGAAGCATTCAGTACCAAGACGCTCGAGTTCATGACCGTCGGCGTTCCGCTCATCGTGCCCAACACGACGATCGACAGCTACTACTTCGACGACTCCCTCGTCACCTTCTTCAAGGCCAACGACGAAGCGAGCCTCGCCGACGCCATGCTTCGCATCGCCAAGAACCCGGAGCTGCGCCGCCATCAGGTGGAAAACTCACTCGAATTCGTGAAGAAATTTACGTGGGACGCCAACCGCGCCGGCTACCTCGACCTCGTCGACTTCCTGGTGAACAACAAGCCGCGCCTCTCATTTCCAGCCGGCAAGCCCGCCCACCACCCGGCGCAGTCGCCCTACTCCGGATCGGCCAATGGAAATGGGAACGGAAACTCCGCCCGCGGCTCCAACGGCCAAGGCCACAGCTCGGCCACAGAAGACTCGCAGGCCGACTCCAAAAACGGCGTTGTCTCCCGCAAAAAGTCCGGCGCCCTCACTCTTTAGGCTCTCCGGCCCGTTCTTGGGGAAAATTGAGCCAGCTAAGTCCAATCCCTGCAATAAATTGGGCCGCCACCAGTGGGCCTTACTCCTTTAGAATCACACTCTTACCTAATTTGAACGCGTATCCCTCATAGAATCACACTCTTACGCAAAAACTATAGGGGGGGACCCCCAAATCGCACACGCAGCCAAACCGAGAATTCACGAAGTCAACATTTTGGCCAGCTCGCCCTTCATCGGCTTTCCGGTGGGCGTGACTGGCATCGATTCCAACATCACAAACTGCGTCGGCCTCTTATAGGGGGATAAATTCTTGCTGGCGTGGTCGTTGAGGTCCTCAACCCGAACCGTCGAGCCCTTCGTAAGCTCAACAAAGGCAATGACATCCTCACCGCCTTGAGTCGCCTCGATCGCGCGCCCGATGACCGCAACCCGCGCAACTCCCGGCAGCGCCGACATCACCGCCTCGACCTCCGCCGGATACACATTGAACCCGAATCGCACAATCAACTCCTTCGCCCGCCCAACGATGAACAAGTGGCCGCCTTCGAGACGCGCCAAATCCTTCGTGTTGAACCAGCCGTCCGCGCTCAACACCGCCGCCGTATCTTCCGGCGCGTGATAGTAGCCCTTCATCACGTTCGGCCCCTTCACACGCAGCTCGCCAATTTCGCCTGTCGCGACGGGATTTCCGTCCGAGCCGATCAGCGCGACTTCCATCCCGGGGAGAATTTTTCCGACGGATAAATCGGTGCGCGGTTCATCCAGCCGAGCTTGTGCGATTGTCGGAGAACATTCCGTCACGCCGTATCCGTTGTGCAGCACGAGTCCGAGGAGTTTTTCAGTTTCCGCTTTCACCGTAGCCGTTAGCGGCGCGCCTGAAGAAGAAATCACGCGCAGCGACGGAAATTTCAGTGACGTGATCCCTTTCATTTTTGTGTAGTCGAGCAGCAGCGAAAACATCGCCGGTCCGCCAAGTACGATCGTCAGCGCATCTTGTTCCATCGATTTCAGCGCAGCGACAGGGTCGAATCGCGCCGTCAGATACAATCGCGCCCCACTCAACAAGGCGCCCAGAAGCACGACCGACAATCCCACCGCGTGCGTCATCGGCAGCACGCCGTACAATCGATCGTCCGGCGTGAGCGAACGAATCGTCGCCGACACACCGGCGAGATACAAAAGATTCCGATGCGTCAGCATCACGCCCTTCGGCAATCCAGTCGTGCCGGAGGTATAAATCATCGCAGCGACGCGTTCGTCGACATTCGGATCGAGTGGCTCTGGCACAACGCTTTCGTTCAACGGACCGACTGCGATTGATCCGAGCTTTCCTGCTTCGACGATTGCGGCATCGTGCCGTTTCGCGTGATCCCGTGCCGCGCGTGACACCGTGATCGTGTAAATCAATCGGCGTGCCCCGCAGTGATCGCGAATTGCATCGATTTCCTGTGGCGACAGCTTCGCATTGACGGGCACGGCCCACGCGTCCATCCCCGCGACAGCCAGCAACACCGCAACAAACGCGCGGCAATTCTCCGAGACGATCATCACGCGATCGCCCGCTCGCACACCCAATCCGGCAAGCCAGGCTTGCGCTTCCGTGATCGCCGCATCCAGTTCGCGATAGGTCCAGCTTCCCGATGTCTCAGAAAGTGCGCCCCGATCTCCGTTCAAGCGCGCCGATTCGCTCACAACGCCGCGAATATTCTTCGGCAGCTTTTCCAGAATTTCCGTTGCGTTCACTTCCGCCATGAATCTCCGCCTGACTCGTTTTTCGCCAACACAGCCTTTACGCTCAAACGACAACAACCGACATCAACCGAATAATCGATAGAACTTCAAACCGAACAATCGCAGCACCTGTCTCACAAAAACGACCAGGAATGCGGTCGTACCTAGCGAATTCTCTTTCGCAATGCGATACAGCCGTTTGAGGTGCTCCCAACGCTGCGAACCGCCGGAGTCGAGTTTCTCTGCATTGTTCGCGATCTTCGCGTAGGCATAGCCTTCCTTGTACCCGATGCTGAGCCCGACCCACATATATCGGCTTAGCGGAAGTCGCACAGCGTGCTGAATCGCAGCGCAGGGAAGGTAGTGCGGCATCTGTCCGCGCTTCATCAACTGCGACAGCAGCAACGTATCTTCGCCGCGGCGCGCCAGCGGATCGAACAATTGCCCAAACGCCAGCGCCGCATTGCGACGAATCGCAAACCCCGAAGTATTCAGGTACATCAGCCGGCCGGCTGCGTCGAGCCGTCCTTGCTGCACTGCAAAATGCTGCAGCGCCTCGGCGCGGCCCACAATTGATCGTGTGTCCGCTGTAAGCCGCAACTGAAAACTTGCATCGCCAGGAAATTGCTCGGCAGCCTGTGCCAGCTCATGCAAGCAATCCGGGTCAAGCACGCAGTCGCAGTCGGTGAACAGCACCACATCGCCGCGGGCTTCCTGCACGCCGCGATTCCGAGCGGTCGCAATACCCGAGTGCGCCTGCCGAATCACCCGTATCTGGATTTGCCCGCTCGGCCGAGCAACGGCCACCGGTGCCACGGTCGCGCTGCCGTCATCGACGATGACCACTTCAAACTCCGGAGCGTTCCGCTGTCCGGCCACGCTCGCCAGGCACGTTTCCAGGGCCGCCCAATCGTTATAGGCGGCAATGACCAGGCTGAGCTGGGGCGAACTGCCTGAAGTCATAATTCTTAAAATAACAGACCAAATTTCGGCCCTCGGCGACTAATTCCCGAGCTATTTCCTGCATCGAACGTTTAGGGTCGATTCGCCAGCCGATTGCATCCGGAACTAAAATTTAGGGCACTTTGGTGCCTATTCTGATACTCGGTACGGGGTCGGCATCCGGACTCGACTAGCCACTTGCTACCGACCGGCTTCAACCGCAATAATTTCAAGAGCTTGAACTCTGTCCATCACCAGAGGCTTAACCAGGTTTGCATCGAATGGAGGAGAAATGAAAGGCGTTGTCCTTGCCGGCGGAACCGGTAGCAGGCTCAATCCACTGACCCGCGTCACCAATAAGCATCTCCTGCCAATCTATGACAAGCCCATGGTGTACTACCCGATCCAAACCCTGGTGAATGCGGGGATTGAAGAGATTTTGCTCGTCACGGGGGGTAAGAACGCAGGCGACTTCCTGCGACTGCTCGGAAACGGCCGCGAATTCGGCCTGAAGCATATCAACTACACATATCAAGAGGGCGAAGGCGGCATCGCCGAAGCTCTCGGATTGGCAGAATTCTTCGCCGCGGGCGAACCGATCTGCGTAATCCTGGGCGACAACATCATCGAAAACAACATTTGCGATGCCGTCGAGAATTTCAAGAAGCAGAAGGACGGCGCAAAAATCCTTCTCAAGAAAGTCGATGACGCGGAGCGCTTTGGAGTCGCCGAGGTCAAGGGCGAGAAAGTCCTCGGTATCGAGGAGAAACCGAAAAAGCCGAAATCGAACTATGCGGTCGTCGGAATTTATCTCTACGACGCCACCGTATTTCAGAAGATCCGCCGCCTCAAGCCATCGGGCCGCGGCGAACTCGAAATCACCGACGTCAACAACTTCTACATCGAAGAAAACAAGCTGACGTACGAAATTCTGGAGGGCTGGTGGACCGACGCCGGCCAATTTGAGTCGCTTCTACGCGCCAACACCCTCGTCGCTGAAACCGGCGCGAACAACATGATGTCCACATCCTCGAATCGTCAGGGAAATAAGCGATGAAAATTCTAGTCACGGGCGGCGCCGGATTCATCGGCTCCAATTTCATTCGGGTTGTGCTGGACTCGGGCAAAGGCTATTCCGTGGTCAACTTTGACAAGTTGACCTATGCCGGAAACCTCGCGAACCTCGAATCGATCGCGGACAATCCGCGCTACAGCTTCATCAAGGGAGACATCTGCGACGCAGCCGCGGTCGAAGCGGCAATGCAAGGCTGCGATGCCGTCGTGCATTTCGCAGCGGAATCGCATGTCGATCGCAGCATCTACGAACCGGCCGCTTCGATCGAAACCAACGTCAAGGGCACGTTCATCCTGCTGCAAGTCGCGCGCAAGCAAAACATCTCGCGCTTTCTGCACATCTCGACCGATGAAGTCTATGGCGACATCGAGCCCGGCAAGTTTGCCGACGAAAACAGCCCGATTCAGCCGAGCAGCCCATACTCCTCGTCGAAAGCGTCGTCCGACCTGCTAGTTAAGTCGTACGTGCGCACCTACGGCTTCCCTGCTTTGATCACGCGCTCGTCGAACAATTACGGCCCTTATCAATTTCCAGAAAAATTCCTACCGCTAATGATCACCAACGCGCTCGACAATAAAGCCTTGCCGATCTACGGCGACGGCAAACAAGAGCGCGACTGGCTGCACGTCGAGGACAACTGCAAGGGTGTGCTCGCAGTTCTCGAACGCGGCCGCATCGGCGAGGTTTACAACCTCGGCGGCTCCGACATCGTTGAAAACCTAACGATCGCGCGCCAATTGCTGCGACTGATCGGCAAGCCGGAAACGCTACTCTCTTACGTGAAGGATCGCCCAGGCCATGACCGGCGCTATGCGCTGAAGTGCGATAAGGCCGAGCGCGAACTCAGTTGGAAACCACAAATCACGCTGGAAGACGGCTTCCGTCAGACAATCGACTGGTATCGCACCAACACTGCATGGATGGCCGGCGTCCGCGGGGGCGATTACATGAACTACTACCAGAAATATTACGAAAATCGCGATTCGTCGCTGCATGCAATCGCTGATTCAGGTCGCGGCTCTCGCCGTTTGTGATGGAAAAAGTCCCCACAGCTCTACCCGGTGTCGTTGAACTGCGTCCGAAGATTTTTCGTGATCCTCGCGGCTTCTTCCTGGAGACATATCACCGCGACAAATTCGCGGAACTCGGCATCACCGACAACTTCGTTCAGGACAATCATTCGCGCTCAAGCCGTGGCACACTCCGCGGATTGCACTATCAGCTCCCGCATGCGCAGGGGAAACTCTGCCGCGTGATCGAGGGCGAGGTTCTCGACGTGGCCGTCGATATCCGCCTCGGCTCGCCAACGTTCGGCAAGTGGACGAGCGTCGTGCTTTCTGCCGACCACTCCAACATGATCTATGTGCCGGCAGGGTTTGCTCATGGATTTCTCACGCTGAGCGAATCGGCGCAGTTTCTTTACAAGTGCAGCGACGTCTATGCTCCGAAAGATGAGCATGGCATTGCCTGGAACGACCCCGATATCAACATCGCATGGGGAATCGACAAGCCGCTCGTGTCGGAAAAGGATGCTCGCTACACCAAACTTTCCGAGATGCCGCGCGAATTCCTTCCTCGCTATTCTTCCTAGATGAAGCCTCGAATCCTTTTGATCGGCAGCACTGGTCAGGTTGGCCACGAATTGGCGGGCACGCTTACCCGAATCGGTGAAGTTGTCGTTCCGGAGCGAGCTGCGCTGGATCTGACGCGAACACCCGACGTTGCGCGAATCATTCACGACACGTACCCGCAAATCATCGTGAACGCCGCAGCGTACACCGCGGTCGATCTCGCCGAAAAAGAACCCGAGAAAGCACGCGCGATCAACACGGAAGCACCCGCGGCGATGGCCGCAGCGGCGGCGGAATTGAACGCCCTTCTCGTCCACTACTCGACGGATTATGTGTTCGACGGATCGAAGGAATCACCCTACGCCGAAGACGACACGACAAATCCGCTGAATGTTTACGGCCGAACAAAACTCGACGGAGAAAATGCGATTCGTGATTCCGGCTGCCGGCATTTGATCTTACGCACAGCGTGGGTGTACGCCACGCGGGGCAAGAATTTCTTGCTGACGATTCTGCGACTGGCGTCGCAACGCGAAGAACTCCGCATTGTGAGCGACCAGATCGGCGCTCCGACGTGGGCGCACGAAATTGCCCGGGCGACCTCCTCCATGCTGGAGCGCCACGCGGCCGCGGCGGCCGGAGACGCTCCGCCCACAGGCACCTTTCACGTGACAGCCGGAGGCACAACGAACTGGCATGCCTTCGCCACGGCCATCCTTGACGAAGCTGCCAAACTACCCGGCGCCAACCCATGGCTCAGCGCAGCTCTCGGTGGCGGCTCCATCGTTACGAAGCGGATTACGCCCATCATGACCGCCGACTACCCCACACCAGCCCGGCGCCCCGCCTATTCCGTCCTCTCCAACGAGCGGCTAACCCACAGCTACCGCCTACAGCTCCCCGAATGGCGCGACCAGCTAAAAGCCGCCTTAGCTTCAACATAGCCCTGTCCAAGTTCTAGAACCAAATTAACAAGCAACTATCTATTTATCAATAACATACAACCGAAAAACGTCGATTCGGCTCCGAGTTTCCCCAAAAGTTCCCTCGGCAGGGTAAGAGCTTGTCCCAAAGGGACAAATTCTTCCCTTTTTTCCACCCGTCTCAATATAAAACACTGATTCTAAGGCACTTAATAACTGATATCCGGCATTCTACGTGCTTATCCTTAGTACCGGGTCGGCCTCGTGTGTCCGGTCCCACTGCTAAAGGAGCAGTTCTCTCTCATGACTGAGATCGCTATCGTCGGCGCCGGCCCGTACGGCCTGTCTATCGCCGCCCACCTACGTGGCCAGGGCATCCCATTTCGCATCTTCGGCCGCCCTATGGAGAGCTGGCTCTTGCACATGCCGAAGACCATGAGCTTGAAGTCCGATGGCTTCGCCTCCAACATTTCGGACCCCAAAGGTGAGCTCACACTCGAAAAGTTCTGCGCCGAGCGCGGCCTCGAATACGCCGCCATGCAGATGCCGGTGAAGCTCGACACATTCACATCCTACGGCCTCACGTTTCGCGAGCGTATGGTTCCCGAGTTGGAAGAGAAGTTCGTCACCAACATTGAGCGCACCAACGATGGCTTTCGCCTGCGCCTGGAAGATGGCGAAGAGCTCACCGCGCGCCGCGTCATCCTCGCAATAGGCATCACGCACTACGCGTGGACGCCGGAAGTTCTGGCGACTCTGCCTCCCGAGTTTGTGTCGCACAGCTTCCGGCACATGGAGACGGAGAAATTTAACGGCAAATCGGTGATCGTGGTTGGCGGCGGCTCGTCGGCCACCGACCTTGCCGCGGAACTGCATGAAGCCGGCGCAAAAGTTCAGTTGATCGCGCGGCAAAAAGAAATGAACTTCCACAGCGCGCCGCAAGTCGGCAAGAAACGCTCGCTCTGGAAGCGGATTCGCCATCCGAAATCTGGCCTCGGCCCGGGCCTGCGCTCGGCGGCGTTCTGCACTTTCCCGACGCTGTTCCGACTGCTGCCGGCCGCGCTTCGTGTGGAGATCGTGCGACGTCACCTTGGCCCGTCGGGGACGTGGCTCACGAAAGAGCGCGTCGTTGGCAAAGTTCAGATCCAGCTCAGCGCCGCGATCGAGCGCGCCGAAGTGAAAAACGGCCGCGTGCATCTGAGCGTTCGCCTCGCGGAAGGCGGCACGCGCGAATACGCTGCAGATCATTTGATCGCCGCAACCGGCTATCACGTCGACCTCGATCGGCTGACGTTCCTCAGCCCCGAGATCAATCGCCAGATCAAGGATCTCAATCGCACACCGATTCTCTCCAGCAACTTCGAATCGTCGGTGCCGGGACTTTATTTCGCCGGCGTATCTGCTGCAAACACGTTTGGGCCGATGATGCGTTTCGCATTCGGTGCGAGCTTCACGGCGCGGCATCTCGCGAAGCATTTGGTGAAGGCGACGGCGGGCAAGCGGGTTGCTGTCGCAGCGCCCAAAGCGGTTCCGGCGGAGAAGTAATTCTCGCAGTCGTTTGCGGCGAATGCCGAGACGATTGCGGCAAAGATGGCCAAGCAACGACGCAACGACGCCCTGCGCATTACTACGAGAATGATTGGTAGGGCAAGGTTATGGCGCGCGGATTCTGACGGGTTCGCGCGCCAGGAATTCCTAAGACTGATCGATGAAACCTGAAACAATCGCGCTGCATGTCGGATACGAAGGCGACCCCACCACGAAAGCGGTGGCGGTGCCGATTTATCAGACCGTCGCGTTTGAATTCGACGATGCGGCGCACGGCGCTGCTTTGTTTAATAACGAAGTCGTCGGGAACATCTACACGCGCATCGGCAATCCGACCAACGCGGTGCTCGAGAAGCGCGTTGCGGCGCTCGAAGGCGGCGTTGAAGCACTCGGCGTCAGCTCGGGGATGGCCGCGATCGAATATTCGCTGATGAATATCGCCGAGGCCGGCACAAACGTTGTTGCTACGCCTCAGCTCTACGGCGCGAGCTACACGCTCATCCAACACGTTTTGCCAAAGCGCGGAATCGGCGGGCGATTCGCGGCGAGTGATAAGCCGGAAGACGTCGAAAAAATGATCGACAAGAATACGCGCGCGGTTTATTGCGAGAGCGTCGGGAATCCCGCTGGAAACGTTGCGGACATCGAAGGCTTGGCGCGCGTTGCGCACAAGCATGGCGTCCCGCTGATCGTTGATAACACGGTGGCGACGCCGGTTTTGCTTCGGCCTTTTGAGTATGGCGCCGACATCGTCGTTCATTCGGCGACGAAATTTATGGGCGGGCACGGAACGACGATTGGCGGATTGATCGTCGATAGCGGCAAGTTTCCGTGGACGGAGAATCCGGATCGTTGGTACATGCTGACCAAGCCGGAGCCCTGCTACCACGACCTCGTTTACACCGAACATTTTAAAGCCGCCGCTTACGTGGCTCGCTGTCGCACGGTCGGCCAGCGCAATACGGGCGCTTCGCTGTCGCCGTTCAACGCTTTCTTGCTGTTGCAGGGGCTCGAGACAATGGCCCTTCGCGTCGAGCGGCATGTGCAGAATGCGCGCCGCGTCGCGGAATTCTTGCGCGATCACAAGATGGTCGATTGGGTGAGCTACGCGGGATTTTCGGACAGCCCGCTGTATCCGATGGCGAAAAAATATTTGGGCGACAACGCTGTGTCGCTGCTCACGTTCGGCGTCAAAGGCGGATTCGAGTCAAGCCGCAAGTGCTTCGACGCATTCAAGTTGTTCAAGCGCATGGTGAACATGGGCGATTCCAAATCGCTCACATGCCATCCGGCTTCGACGACGCATCGGCAGCTCACGCCGGAAGAGCAGGCAAAGGTCGGCGTGAAGCCGGAGATGATTCGGCTGAGCGTCGGGATCGAACACATTGACGACATTCTCGCGGACCTCGAGCAGGCGCTCGCGGTGGCCGCGAAGGCGTAGTTGGCCGCGAATTTGAATTTCGTGTTTTGAGTTTCGAGGAGTTTGCATGCCGCTGGTGATGACAGGAGATCGGGTTCCTCCTCGGTGGGCCGAGAAGAAAGGCGCGTCGCTCTGCGGCGGCGCCTTCTGCGGCGACGCGAGCGATGGGCTGCGAATCGCGCTCATCAACAACATGCCGGACCCGGCGCTCGAAGACACTGAAGTGCAGTTCTTCGACTTGCTCGATGAGGCAGCAGGCGAGCTTCCGGTTTTCGTGACGATGTTCTCGTTGAACGAAGTCGTTCGCGGCGAACGCGCACGCGCTCACATCGCTGGCCACTATTCGCCGATCTCGAAACTGCTTGGCGCGAAATTCGATGGCGCGATCATCACCGGCACCGAGCCGAAGCATCGCAACATGCGCGATGAGCCTTACTGGCGCTCGCTGACGCAGGTCTTCGACTGGGCCGAAACCGGTACGACTTCCACGATTCTCTCGTGTCTCGCCGCGCACGCCAGCGTGCTGCACAGCGACAATATCGAGCGCAATCCGCTCGGCGACAAACAATTCGGCGTATTCGAGTTCAAGCGTAACGCCGAGCATCCGCTCCTCGCTGGCACCGCGGCTCCGGCGCGCTTCCCGCATTCGCGCTGGAACGAAGTGCGCGACTACGCTCTCGTTGCGCGTGGCTACGAAATTCTCGACAAGTCGCACGACGCCGGCGTCAATCTTTTCGTCAAGCGCAAGCAGCGCAGCCTTTTCGTCCACTTCCAGGGACATCCGGAATATTTCACGCGCACGCTGCTGAAGGAATATCGCCGCGACGTTCGCCGCTATCTGACGCACGAGCGCGAAACGTATCCGACCGAGCCGCGCGGATATTTCGACACGGAAGCTTCAAAGCTGTTAAACGAATTCCGCAAGAACGCCGAAGCAAATCGCCAGGAAGATTTGATCGACGTTTTCCCCGAAGCTGCGGTTGCAGAAACATTGCAAAACACGTGGCACGCGGGCGCCGTAGGCATCTATCGCAACTGGCTCGACATTCTTTCGCTCGGCAAGGCCAGCCACATCTGCGACGGCTCCAACAGCTACAAGCAACGCAAGGGCTCAAGCTCCGCGCCTCTCGCTCTGTAACCCACTCTGTTACTCCGCTCACTCACTCACGCCAAAAACAAAAATGCGAACGTAAGGCCGAGCCTCAACGTCCGCGCATTCGCTACCTCGATTCAATCCCGCTGAAACAACTCAATCCGCCGCTACTGCTTCTGCAACCGGGCGATTCCCGTCCACGGATATCGCGTCATCGGCCCCTTGGGTTCGGGCAGCAGCGATAAAAGCTCCGCCGGCGCGCGATTGAATTTCGCCGCCGTCTTCAAAAATCCCTGCACATCCTTCGGCACCCATCCGCACGGCCGAAAAAACTCCGCGCCTTCCGCCGGCCCAAATTTGAACGGCGCTCCCGCCTGATCGAGCTGTTTCCCCATGTTCGATTGCATCAGTTTCAATTGAAACGGCGACGCCAGATCGATCACCCAGCTCACGAAGTGCTCGCCCTCCGCCAGATCGCGTGCGAACGACGCAACTTCCTCCGGCGTAAAATAAATCAGCAGCCCTTCCGTCATCACCGCAATCTTCTTCGCTTCGCTGTTCCACTTCGCAAACAATTTCCGCCGAGCATCACGATCGCTCAAATCGAGCGAGATTCGCTCGAGCTTGCACTTCGGCGTGTCATTCGCCAGCACTTCTTCCTTGTACGCCACCAACTGTGGCAAATCGACCTCGACCCACCGCAAATTCGGCGACACATCCATCCGATACGGACGCGAGTCGAGCCCGGCAGCGAGATTAATGACCAAATCCGCGCCTTCGCGAATCTCCCGCGCCATAAATTCATCGAACAGATACGTCCGCGCGACCCAAGCCCACTCATGCTTGTCGCCATCAGGCAGCTTTGCGGCGATCTCGTAGCCTTTCGAGCCTGCGAGCTTCTCCGCATAAGGATCGCGAAACAGTCCGTCGGGCCTCTGCGTTTCTCGCGCGCGGAAATACGCGACCCATAGTGCCGTATCCGAAATGTCTCGAACGAGATTTTGTTGTTCCGTCATCCGATGCTTCCTGAAAAATGTAGTGTTGAAAAAATGCTACGACAGAACCCCCACTCATGTCATCGAACTAGCGTATTGTTTCCCAAACGAGACGTCACGACGTTACGAAGCCTGTCCAACCGGCGTAGCGCCGGCAATGTCCGTACCGCTAACGACGGACGCAGTCGTCGCCCGTCGCCGCAATGCGAAGAATCGCTTCAATCTCAGGAACGGCTGCTCCAGCACATTCCACGACGTGATCGCCAGCACATAGCTGCCGATCAAGATCACGCCCAGCGTGAGCAGCGGATGCTTCACCGAATTCACGTGAAGCCCGTCCACACCCGCGAACGCAATCTTATGCAGCAAAAATAGTCCGTAGCTGATCGTTCCTGTAAACAGCAAAAACCGATTCGCCAGCGGCCACTGGAACCACTTTTGCTGCCAGAACATCGCGAGATAAACGATCGCGCCCGCCGCCAGGCTCGTGAACGTGAACACAATCCACTCCGCCCGCCTCAAATCGAAGATCACGGCAAGCGGCGTCGCGACAGCCAGTACCGCCAGCGCGAACCCGATGTACCTCTCGCGCACAAAATCTTTCGACCGCACCAGCGCCGCTAAAAACGCGCCCAGCATCAGCCCATCCAGCCGGCAAAAGAAATTCGCATAGATATGGATGTGATGCGCCGCCAGAAAATAGCGAAGAAACGGCGACGATGCGATTTCCGCAATCGCCAGGATCGCGACCTGCCTCTTCGACAAAAATCTCACGATGATTGGCCACACTAAATAGAATTGCTCTTCAATCGCCAGCGACCACGTCACTCCTAGCGGCCCCGCCGCATCGGTCGAAAGCGGCAGCAGGAAATTCTGCAAGAAAAACGGATACGCCCACCACGGCGACGACTTCGCGAATATCGCCGCCCCTTGCGAAGCACTCGCATGCGGCAACACCACAAACATGAACGCCAGCAGGCAGTAATACAGCGGCCAGATGCGCAAAACACGCCGCGCATAGAAATTCTTGAAATAGTTGGGAGATTCTTTCGTGTCCAGCAGGATCCCGCTGATCAAGAACCCCGACAGCACAAAAAACAAATCGACGCCCATCCACCCGCGATCGAACAGCGGATGCAGATACGGCGTCGTGCCGTAATGCAGCGTCGCGTTATGCGCGATGACCAGCAGAATCGCGATCCCGCGCAACGCGTCAAGCTGAGGAATCTTCTCTCGCACCGTTCCTGGCAAACGCCACCACATTCACGCCGCGATTCGGGATTTCTCCCGCTGCGTCTCGCGGACGCTCTCTCACCGCACTAGAGATCGGCGCCTGGTTCCAATCTCCAGATCAAACCGCAACAAATCGAAGCTCAGAAATTAATATCGCGCGCGATCCGCTCCGGCATCATCCAACGACCGCCGCAGCGACTTCGCCAACTCCTGCACGAACGGCTCGAGCAACATGCCCGCCGGATAAACCTGCAACCCGACAATCTTTTCGCCCTTCATCGCCAGCCGCGAAAAACTCGCAGCCGACTTGCGAAACACCACATACTGATCCTTCGGCCGGAAATGCACGATCGGAGCATTCAACGGCTGCGGCTTGTAATCCGCAGAGCAGCGATCGTTGTTCTCCCAAACACGGGCGAGCAACGCCGACTCCGATTCCTTATTTCCTTCGCCTTTGAACATTCTCGCGATCGCGCCCTTCCAAATCGTCGTGCGGCTCTCGAGCACCTTCCACTTTTCGCGGAAAAATTTCGCCTTGTCCGCCGCACCGAGCAGCATGAAATTCCGCAGGTGAAACCACAGCCGCTGCACTTGGTATCCGGCGCGCGCCCACTTCGAATACATCGCAACTTGCGACCAGTCCGCCGTATCAAACAGCGCCACCATCCCAACTTGTTCGCCTTTCGCGCTCAATTGCTGCGCCATCTCATACGCGACCGTGCCACCCATGCAATATCCGCCAAGAAAATACGGCCCATGCGGCTGCACGCGTTGCACTGCGTCGACGTACACCCGCGCCATGTCCGCAACGCTCGACTGCAATTCCTCTTTCCCGTCGAGCCCGCGGCTCTGCAATCCGTAAAACGGCTGATCCGGCCCGAGCAGCTTCGCAAGATCGCGATAAATGAAAACGTTTCCACCCGCTCCGTGAACGCAGAAGAAATTCGCGCGCGATCCATTCGACTGAACCGTCACCAGCGGCGACCACCCAACCGGCTGCGCCTTGCTGCGCAGCACGTCGGTCAATTCCGCAACCGTCTGCGCTTCAAACAGCGTTGCCAGCGGGAGCTTGACCCCAAATTCCTTTTCGATCCGCGCAAACAAATGAACCGCCAGCGCCGAATCGCCGCCCAAGTCAAAGTAGTTGTCGTCCGGACCGACCGAATCCAGCCCTAGCAGCTCGCGCCACATCGCCAGCAGCCGCTGCGTCGTCTCGTCGCCGGCGGGAACCCCGCCAGCCATGACCGTAGGAATTGCCATCTCTGCCATAAAATCGGAGCCTTTGCCCTAATCTAAGCGCCTTATTTTCAGTCACTCTACAAGCTCTAAAACTGGAGCGTCTCCGGGCGAGACACATCCCCACCCGTGATAGGTGCAACCCAGAGGCCAACCCGCCACGGCCTATCTCATTGATATAAATAGGCTTAGCTATCTAGCTGGAGTCAAAAATCCGCTCCGGCAGCACCTTACGGGAAATGCTTTTCCCTCGCCAACCGCCTGGCATAGAATGCCGCCGTGCCCACCCCCTCGAACTGGCTGCGGCCTCAACGCCCCCTCCCGCCCCTCGCCCCAGGCCAGGTCCACGTCTGGCGCCTGGCCCACAATCCTCAATGCCTACCCCCGATTGCCTGGGAATCTGCGCTCTCTCCCGACGAGCACGCCCGAGCCAATCGCTTCGCCTTCCATCGCGACCGCAACGCCTACATCACCACGCGCGCAGTCCTACGGGAGCTTCTCGGTCAATACCTCGCGATGCCGCCCGACAAAATCCAATTTCACTACGCCGAACGGGGCAAGCCCGCGATACCCCCAACAGCTGGCGACCCGCCCGTCCATTTCAACGTGTCTCACACGCGCAGCCTCGCGCTCCTCGCCTTCTCTTCTGATCGTCGACTCGGCATCGACGTCGAATTCATCCGCCCCATCGACAACTGGGAGGACATCGCCCGCCGCTTCTTTTCCCAAAATGAACTCGCAGAGCTCCGCGCACTTCCGCCCGATCAGCGCGACGAAGGCTTCTATAGCTGCTGGACTCGCAAGGAGAGCTACATCAAGGCACGCGGCGACGGCCTGCATATGCCGCTCGATAGTTTCGACGTCACGCTCACGCCCGGAGCACCCGAGCGCCTCGCCGCCGAAGACGCTTCGAACTGGACGCTTGTTTCGCTTTATCCAAAGCAAGGCTACGCCGCCGCGCTCACCGCCGAAGGCCAAAACATCAATCTTCAATTGTGGGATTACGACTACTCGCCAGCGGAAACGCCGGCGACAACACCGCCAACCGCCTAAAATCGCGCCTCAATCAATCTCGGCCCATCCGCGGAAAATCCGTCGCGCAATGCCTTGTTAAAATCCTCCATCGACTCCGGCCGCGTCCCCGGCACTCCCATCCCCTTCGCCAGCGCTACCCAATCAATGTCCGGCCGACCAATCTCAAACATGTCGCGCACGCGCGGCCCCGGTTCGCCCAATCCAAAGCTTCCATACTCCCTCTTCAGCACGCCATATTCGCGATTCGCAAAAATCACCGTCGTCACGTTCATTCCCGCGCGCGCCATCGTCCACAAAGCCTGAGCTGTGTACATACCGCTTCCGTCTGCCGACAAGCACAACACGCGCCGATCTGGACTCGCCGCCGCCGCGCCGACCGCGAGCGGCATCGCGATTCCGATCGATCCTCCCGTATTCGCCAAAAAATCGTGCGGCGGGCATCCGCGCGTCGCCGGCATCAATCCGCGTCCCGACGTCATCGACTCCTCAATCACAATCGCGTTCGCGGGCAGAAGCGCGCCAATCGCCTGCGAAATGTTTTGAGGGTTCACAGCTCCGCTCGGCAGCTCAGGTCGCGAAGCCACCGCTACTTCCGCATCACTCGAACCTCGCGATCCGAACGTCTCCGCCAACGCTTTCAGCGCGCCCGCGCAATCTTCGTTCTCGCGAGCCAGCGTGAATACTTCGCATCCGTCCGCCACCGGCGAAGCCTTCTTCTGCGGGTGCGCAAAATACGAAAACGGCACGCGCGCCCCGACCAAAATCAATCGCCGAAATTCTTTCAGCAACTCCGCCGCTTGCTCAAAAATGTAAGGAATCCGTTCAACGACCGCGCGCCCTGCTCCGCGTTCGAGCCGCGTGAACGGATATGGGACAAGCAATTTCGCCCCGGTCGCCGCCGCAATTCTTCCCGCCGCAGCCAGGCCCGCGCCGTACGACGCATCCTGCGCCAGCAGAATCGCCGTGCGCTCGCTGCCCCGCAACAACGCCGCCGCCCGTTCAATCGTCGCGCCGGCAGGCATCGCCGCCCTCGCAAAATTCGGCGCCGCAGCTACAATTCCGCCATCGCTCCAAGCCGCATCCGAGGCCACAATGTGCGTCGCAATCTGCCCCGGAGCCGTTCGCGCTGCCACAATCGCATCGATCGCATCGCGCCCCACATCGCCGGCGCTCCGCGACGTCCGCACCCAGCCCGACACTGGCTTCGCGATTCCCTCGATGTCCGAGGTCAGCGGCGCATCATGCTGCAAATGAAATGTCGCGTGATCGCCGATCACATTCACAATCGGCACCTTCGCCCGACGCGCGTTGTGCAAATTCGCGACGCCGTTCGCTAATCCCGGCCCAAGATGCAGCAGCGTACACGCTGGCTTGCCCGTCATTCGCGCGTAGCCGTCCGCCGCTCCCGTCGCGACACCTTCAAACAGCGTGAGCAGACACCGAATCTCCGGCGTGCTCTCCAGCGCCGCAACCATGTGCATTTCCGATGTGCCGGGATTCGTAAAGCACGTATCGATTCCGCCCGCCACCAGCGACCGAACTAAACTTTCCGCGCCGTTCACTGCGGCCTCCGCCCGTCTTTAGTCAGCGACGGATCGTCTAATGCTTCCTTCAATCGACGCGACAAAATCTTCGCCAGCCCCTCGTAATCCCGCGACAAAATCTGAAAATGATCGCCCGGTGTGATGTCCGTCACAATTTCCCGCGCAAATGTTCCCCACGCTCGCCGCGGCACCGCCGGAAACGACGCAATTCTCTCGTCCGCGCGCACAAAATGAATTTTTCCGTCGTAATATCCCGGCGCGTACGACTTCAGCGCCAATTCCTCGCACTGCCGCCGTCGGTCGGCGTCCGCAAACGTGATGTTCTCCGGCCGCTTCCCCGGATTTCCATTGTCATCCCAGCTCGAATACGCCTCGCGCTCGGTTCCCTTCGTCAAATACGCGATTTTCTTGTTCATCGGAATCCGCGAAAAAATCGTCGCATGGCGTTTCAGCAATTGCCCCTTGATCCGCAATTTCTCCGTCGTCGGCAAAAAATCTCGGTAAGGATAGCTCTCGATCATCCCAAGAAACGCAACGCGCTCGCCTTTTTCCATCAGCAATCGCGCCGTTTCAAACATCACCACGCCGCCAAACGAATATCCGATCAGAAAGTACGGCCCGTGCGGCCGCGTCTTCCGAATCGCCGACGCAAAAAAGTCCGCCATTTCCGGCACGTTGCGCAGCGGCTCCGACTTCAGATCCGAACCCTTCGCCTGCAACCCGTACACGGGATTCGCAATGTCGAGATGCTGTCACCGTTTGAAACAAATCCAGAACATTACTGCCGAGCCCATGTGTCACAAAAATCGCCGGCTCTTCGCGACCTTCGCGCAGCAATGTAACCGTCGGAAACTCCGGCGTGTCCGCTGCTTCGAGCAACTCCGCTAATTCACCGAGCGTCGGCGCCTGCACCACCGTGAACACCGGCAACTTTCGCCCGCATTCTTTCTCGATCGCGTCGAACAAATCCCGCGCACTCGCCGGCGTGCCGCCCAGCGCGAAAAAATTATCATCCGCATCTGCCGACGCGCGATGCATCACCCGCGCCCAAATGGGCTTCAGGCGTTCGATCATCGCAGCGCTCGTGGGCAGAGCCAACTCAACCTCATCCGTGTGTGATTTTGTGGCACAGACACTCCTGTCTGTGCAGCCGATGGACACTCGGGACCCGCATGCCGTCAGCACTTAAATTGGCCGCGCTAAAAAATCTTTCCCTTCGTGTGCGCGTACTCAAAATACAATTCCCGCGCCTTCGTATATAGCGGCCCGAACTCCAGTTTCCGTTCACCGACCTTCGTGATCGGCACGACCTTCGAATAATTTCCCGTCGAAAAAATCTCGTCAGCCGATTCCAGTTCCGCGTATTTCACCGTCTTCTCGACAACTTTCACGCCGGCCTCGCGCAGCAGACTGATCGTCCGCATCCGTGTGATCCCCGCCAGAAATGTTCCGTTCGGTATCGGGGTGTAAACCACGCCGTCCTTACCGTAAAAAATATTCGACGTCGCCAGCTCCGCCACATTTCCAAGCATGTCGCAAACAACCGCGTTGTCGAACCCGCGCGCCTGCGCTTCAAACAAACACCGCGCATTATTCGGATACAGACATCCTGCCTTCGCGTCCACCGGCATCGTTTCCAGCGTCGGCCGTCGAAATGGCGACACCGTAATCGAAAATCCTTTCGGCGGACGCATCGGCGCTTCGTAAATCGACATGCACCAGCGTGTCGATTCCGGATCGTGCGACTGGATCCACGGGCTCTCGCGCTCCGCCCAATACATCGGCCGGATATACAGCGCCGTCGCGCCGTCGAATTTCTTGATTCCCTCTTTCGCCAGTTCAATCCACTTTTCGGGCGAAACGACGGGCTTCAAATACAGCTTCTTCGCCGAATCGTTCGCCCGCGTAAGATGCAGATCGAGATCGGGCGCCACACCTTCAAAATAGCGTGCTCCGTCGAACACCACCGAGCAAAGCCACAACGCGTGCGTGCGCGGCCCCCACATCCCCACGTTGCCTTCGTGCCAGGCGTCGTCAAAAAATGTCCAGGTCTTCGTCCAACCGTCACTAGGCGTCATGCCTGCCTCTGCTCATCTCGAATTTGCACCGCGGCTTTCGCGCCGATCGGTGTCGTCAGCACCGCAAAGCGCACCTGTTATCACACGTCTTCTGAAATTAAGCCACGTGCTCTGCCCCGTCAACGACGCGCCGGACACACTGGTGCGTCTTCGCTAACTAGCGTTCCGAACTTCGCTGCGCTTTGAGGGCCGAAATCGTCCGCAATCCACTGATCTCGCTGAAATTGCAGCCCTCCCCCAAGAAACGGCCCATCATTCGAACGCTAAGCTACACATTTTACTTGACATACGGGCATTTCTGTGTTACGTTAGCACCGTAGAAAACTCCAGCTCCCCTACCCAAATTACCGCCTCAAAACCAGTTTAGGCGGTCCCGTAACCGCCTTATTTAACAGTAGCTTGTGCACTCCCCGAAAGTCGTACTTTCGTATATCATTGATTTTACGCCAGTTGCGCACTCTTCGACAAAATACCCGGGGGTATCCCCCTAAGTGATATCAGACCCTCGCCCCGAAACTTCGGGAATGAATCCTCCGGAAATAGTGGAAGTGGTTTACCACTACTGAGGCGTTCCCCTGCAACCTCCCGTTCGACGTCCTGTGCAAAGACCGGCTCACGCCCATAACTAGCTCATTTAAATAAGGTTACAACGGAAACATCGGCCGTTTAGACGCCGCCTCAAGGCCTCCTCTGGCAGGGTGATTGCACTTCAGATAGCAGGAAACCCTCTCAGCTCCATGGTCGACTGGGAGGGATAGCTGTGCCCAGAGATAGAGATACCTTTGAAACCCACGGTCCTGCTCGTCACCAGCTCCAAATGGGTGCCCACCGCGCGCCTCGGTATGGCTATGGCGCAAGCTGGCTTTGCCGTCGATGCGGTTTGCCCGGCAGGCCATCCCCTCGTCAAGACGAGCGCCCTGCGCACCGGCTACCCCTATAGCGGCCTGACAGCCTCCCGTTCGATCGCACGCGGCATCCTGGCGTCCAAGCCCGACCTCGTGATTCCCTGCGACGATCTCGCGTCGCTGCAGCTTCACCAACTCTACGCCGCTGAAGAAAAGCGTGCCGGAGCCGACTCGCCGATCTGCACGGTCCTCGCGCGCTCGCTCGGCAATCCCGCGAATTTCCCGATGCTCTACGAACGCGCCACCTTCATCGACATGGCCGCAAACGAAGGCGTCCGTGTTCCAAAAATGACGGTCGTCGCCTCGCTCGAGGAAATGCGCAAGTGGGCCACAAACGTCGGCCTTCCAATCGTTTTGAAATCCGACTGTAGCTCCGGCGGCGAAGGCGTTCGCGTCGCACAAACGATGCTCGACGCCGAGCGTGCCTTCAACAAATTGCACGCGCCTCCGATGCTCGCACAGGCCGCCAAGCGCGCCCTGCTCGACGGCGACAACACCCGAGTCTGGCCATCGCTCATGCGCCAACGCTCCGTCGTCAGCGCGCAGGAATTTATCGCCGGCCACGAAGCCACCAGCCTCGTCGCGTGCTGGAACGGCACCGTCCTCGCCGAAAATCATTTTGAAGTTTTGAACAAAGTGCACGCATCCGGTCCAGCCAGCGCGCTGCGTCGCGTAGACAACGCTGAAATGTCCGCAGCCGTCACAAAAATGGTGCGTCGTTTAAATCTCTCCGGCATGAACGGTTTCGACTTCATGATCGAAACCGCCACCGGCAATGCGTATTTGATCGAACTCAATCCGCGCACCACGCAAGTCGGCCACCTGGCGCTCGGCGCTGGCCACGATCTTCCCGCGGCTCTCTTCGCCGCGGTCACGGGCAACGCACCACAACCTGCCCCGGCAGTCACACAGAGCGACGTCATCGCGCTCTTCCCTGCCGAATGGAACCGCAACCCCGAGAGCGCGTTCCTCAAAACCGGATTTCACGATGTCCCCTGGGCCGAACCCGAGCTAATTCGTGCCTGCGTGAATAAGAAAAAACAGGTAGCCGCGTGGCAGGTTCAACAGAAGCAGCCGCAAGCTCTGTCGTCGGTTCAGGTGCCGCGCACAAAGTAGACGGACACGAAATGCAACGCAAAGCCACATCAGGCGCGCATGAGAATTCGCCGCTGAATACAGCGGCCGATCCGCAGCGCCGCAATGGAAACGGCAACGGGCTTCATCATGTGCCCGAACCGGCGCCGAATACCGTGCCGGTTCCGAAGCGTCCGCATCGCCCATTTTCCCAACGTTCCGCAGGCCCGCACGCCAGCGCGCAGCCAGCGCGCGAACTTCTGCGCCGCCCGCTCGCCGTCATGAAATTCGGCGGCACCTCCGTTGGAGACGCTTCTCGCATTCGCAACGTTGCCGGCATTATTAGAGATGCTGCTTATTCCAGCGACATCGTTGTCGTCGTCTCGGCTATGGCGGGCGTCACGAACAAATTGATGGAAGCCGCTAACGAAGCCGCAGCCGGAAATCGCACGCGCCTCAACGAAATCTTTGACGAATTGCAACTGCGCCATCGCCAGGCCGCTTGCGAATTGATTCCGTCAGCCTTCGATCGCAATCTGATTCTCCAGAAAATGCGCGAGATCTTCGACGAAACCGAAGCGCTCTGCAATCTCGCCGCTGCCGTTCGTAAAGTCACGCCGGCGCAGCGCGACATGATCGCCAGCCTCGGTGAGCGTGTTTGCGCGCCACTCTGCGCCGCAGTGCTCGTCGATCTCGGCGTTCCCTCCGAATCGATCTCAGCCGTCGAACTCATCGTCACCGACGCAAATCATGGAGGCGCCGAACCGATTCCCGCTGCGACGCGAATCCTGTGTGAAAGCCGTTTGCGTCCGCTGCTCGACCAAAATATCGTTCCCATCGTCACCGGCTATCTCGGCGCCAGCGCCGAAGGCGCGCTCACCACGCTGGGCCGCGGCGGCTCCGACTATTCCGCCACGATCCTCGGCGCCGCGATCGACGCCGACGAAGTCATCATCTGGACCGACGTTGACGGTGTGCTTTCGTGCGATCCCAAACTCGTCCCGCACGCCCGCACGATTCCCGAAATTTCGTATCTCGAAGCCGCCGATCTCGCCTATTTCGGCGCGAAAGTTCTGCATCCGAAAACGCTGCATCCCGTGATGCAGTCCGATATTCCCGTCTGGATTCGCAACTCGTTCATTCCCGAGAGTCTTGGCACGCGCATCACGCCGCTCGGTGTCGCGACCTTCGGCGAAGTGAAAGCCGTCACCGCGATCTGCGACGCGCGATTGATCACGGTCAGCGGCGAAATCGCCGGCAGCGTCAACGACGCGCACACGCGCGCGACACGTGCGGTCGCATCCGTCGGCGCTGAAGCGTGGCTCGTTTTCCAGTCCGAACCCGGCGATAAGATTTGCGTCGGTGTTGCTCCAGCGGTTGCCGGCAAGACCGCCGACGCGCTGGTCGAAGAATTTGGCGAAGAGCTTACGCACGGAAAATTCGATCGCGTCGCCGTGCACTCCGCAATTTCGATTATCACCGTGGTTGGTCAGGGGATCGACGCGTGCGCCGGCATCGCCAAGCGGCTCGAAGCAGCCCTCGATCGCGATGAAATCGACACGATCGCCGCCGCCGTGGGCACATCCGGCTGCAACTGTTCCATCGCCATCGATCAAAAAGACATGAAAGCCGCGCTGCTCGCGATTCATCGCGAATTCAATCTCGACGAGCCCGAGCCGCAACCGATGGCCTCGGCGTACTGACCAACGCAAACGCCTTTTATCGAAAACACTCTTAGCGTTCTCGCCGACGGACAGTTGTCTTTTGGAGTTGGAATCGAACTTTGCAGTCAGGGCGCGATGGGCATCGCCTAAAATAGTAGGACTGGCATAACGAACGGGAGAGTTCATGCTGCGCGTTGGCTTCATTGGATGGAGGGGCATGGTTGGCAGCGTGTTGCTGCAACGCATGTCCGAGGAAAAGGATTTCGCGGGGATCGAGCCGGTGTTCTTCTCCACCTCCAACGCCGGCGGCCTGCGCCTGCGCTCGCGCCGAGCGGCTCGAAATTGCTCGATGCCAAAGATCTCAAAGCGCTCGCGGCCTGCGACGTCTTGATCAGTTGCCAAGGCGGCGACTACACCACTGAAGTTTTTGCTCCATTGCGAAAATCTGGCTGGAAGGGATTCTGGATCGACGCCGCGTCAACGCTCCGTATGGCCGACGACGCGATCATCATTCTTGACCCGGTGAACGATCGGGTAATTCGAGAAGGCCTTGCGCGCGGCATCAAAACCTTCGCCGGTGGAAATTGCACCGTCAGCCTGATGCTGATGGCGGTAGGTTCGCTGTTTCAGGCAGGCCTCGTCGAGTGGATGACGACGATGACGTATCAAGCGGCCTCCGGAGCCGGCGCGGCGAAGATGCTCGAGCTTGTGAAGCAGATGAAGTGCCTCACCGACGCGACCGGCGCGAAACTTTCTGACGATGCGCTCGAAGTCGATCGCACGACGATTGCCGCGCAGCGCGCCGCGAGTTTGCCGACAAGCGAAATCGGTGTCCCACTCGCCGGCAGCCTGATCCCCTGGGTGGACAAAGACATGCCCGGCGGACAAACCCGCGAAGAATGGAAAGGCATGGCGGAGACGAACAAGATCATGGGCCTCTCGCCCGCCGTTCCCGTGGACGGAATTTGCGTGCGCGTCGGAACGATGCGCTGCCACAGCCAGGGCCTATGCATCAAGCTGACGAAGGACGTTTCGTTAGCCGAGATCGAGAGAATCATTGCGGGCGCAAACGAGTGGGTGCGCGTCGTGCCAAATGATAAAGAATCGACGGTGCGTTGCCTCACGCCGACGGCTGTTTCGGGCACACTCACAGTGCCGGTCGGTCGCTTGCACACGCTCGCGATGGGCCCGCGCTATCTTGGCGCGTTCACTGTCGGAGATCAGCTGCTCTGGGGCGCCGCAGAACCGCTGCGCCGCATGCTCCGAATCTTGCGCGAAGAGCGAAACTGAAGAGAACTTACAGTCGACCCGATGCCCTCCCTCGACCAGACCCGCGGCCTTACAGTTCGCACCGAAATTCACCCGTTTGAGACAACGACGCTCACCGACAAAGCATTTTTAACAGGCGCCGCCGGGACTCCCGCGCGCATCGCAGGCGAACTTCGTCTTCCCGGCGATCTCGAGCGCTATCCCGCCGTGATCTTGATCCACGGATCCGGCGGAGTCACCGCGAACGTCGATCGCTGGGCGCGCGAACTGCACGCGATCGGCGTAGCCGCATTCATCGTCGATTGCTTCACAGGCCGCGGCGTTGCGGAAACCGTCACCGACCAAACGCGGCTCGGCGCTCTCACGATGATCATCGACGCGTATCGCGCGCTCGATCACCTCGCGGAGCATCGCAACATCGATCCGAATCGCATCGCGCTGATGGGGTTTTCCAAAGGCGGCTTCGCAACGATCTACGCGGCCTGACGCGCTTTCAGAAAATGTACGGCCCGACGAACAGCGAAGTTCGCCGCGTACATCCCGTTCTATCCCGCGTGCTCAACGAAATATCTCGAAGATGAAATCACCGTCGATGCTCCGATTCGCATTTTCCACGGCAGCGCCGACGATTACGTTCCCGTCGATCCATGCCGAAAATATGTCGCGCGTTTACGCGCCGCCGGCCGAAACGTTGAGCTGACAGAATTCCCCGGCGCGCATCACGTCTTCGACAATCCCCTCTACATGCCGTTCGTAAATCCACCGAATCCAAAAGTCGCCGGCTTTTGCGAGCGCGAAGAACGTACGCCCGGCGAAATCGTCAGCACCGCAACCGGAAAACCGTTCACATGGGACGATCCGTGCGTCCGGCACAAAGCCACAGTCGGCTACGACGCGGCCGCGACCGCACAATCGACGGAAATGCTGAAAGAATTTCTCGCGAACGATATTCAAAGTCGCCGTTCGATGACATCCTAGACGAGACAAGCGCGAAGCTCGCGACGTGAACGAATCACCCAGGAGAACGCATGAAAGACGCCCGACAATTTTATATCGACGGAAAATGGGTCGCCCCCACACAACCCAACGATTTCCCAGTTGATAAATCCCGCCACCGAAGAACAGATCGCCACAATTTCGCTCGGCAGCGCCGCCGACGTCGATAAAGCCGTCGCCGCCGCAAAGCGCGCCTTCGATTCATTCTCCGAAACCACCGTCGAACAGCGCCGCGAACTCCTGCAACGCATCGTCGCCGTCTACAAAGCGAAATCGCAAGAAATGGCGCAGGCAATCTCCTCCGAAATGGGCGCGCCTCTCGCCTTTGCGAAAGCCGCGCAAGTCGGCGCCGGCCTCGCACACTTCATGGAAGTTCTCCGCGTGCTCGACACCTTCAAATTCGACGAAGTCCGCGGCACAACGCTCTTCCGCAAAGAACCGATCGGCGTCTGCGGCCTGATCACCCCGTGGAACTGGCCGATGAATCAAATCGTCGCCAAAGTCGGCGCCCGCACTCGCCGCGGGCTGCACGATGGTGCTCAAACCCAGCGAACTCGCCCCGCTCTCAGCCTATCTCTTCGCAGAAATTCTCGACGAAGCCAAAGTTCCAGCCGGCGTCTTCAATCTCGTCAACGGCGACGGCCCGACCGTCGGCGCCGCGCTCTCAACTCATCCCGACATCGCAATGGTTTCGTTCACCGGCTCAACGCGTGCCGGAGTCGCCGTCGCAACCGCCGCCGCGCCCACGGTAAAACGCGTCACACAAGAACTCGGCGGCAAATCCGCAAACATCATTCTCGACGACGCGAATTTCGCAGCCGCCGTGAAAGAAGGCGCCGTCTCCTGCTTCCGCAACACCGGCCAATCCTGCAACGCACCGACCCGCATGTTGGTGCCGAAATCGCGCATGGCTGAAGCCGCCGAAGCAGCCAAGCAAGCCGCCGCAGCCACAATCGTCGGCGATCCAGCCGCCGAAACAACCAACCTCGGCCCGCTCTCGGGAAAAGCGCAATTCGAGAAAGTCGAGCGACTCATCCAAAAAGGAATCGACGAAGGCGCAAAGCTGGTCGCAGGCGGTCCCGGAAAACCAGCCGGACTAACGAAGGGCTACTACGCGCGCCCAACTGTCTTCGCTGACGTGAAAAACGACATGACCATCGCGCGCGAAGAAATTTTCGGCCCCGTCCTTTGCATCATCCCATACGAAAACGAAGACGACGCCGTGCGCATCGCCAACGACACTCCATACGGCCTCTCCGGCTTCGTCACTTCAGGCGATCTCGAACACGCGCGCAGAGTCGCCAAGCGCATCCGCTCCGGCAACGTCCACATCAACGGCGCGCGGCCCGATTTCGCCGGCTGCTTCGGCGGTTACAAACAGTCCGGCAACGGCCGCGAATGGGGCGAGTCCGGACTCGAAGAATTTTTGGAATTGAAAACAGTGTTCGGCTACGCGCCCGCGACCTAAGACGCGCCAACTGAAGTGCCCACTCTATCGGCTGAACTTGGAATTAACGTCGTACATCCATCGACGCCAAGACTCCGGCAATACACCGGCTCTTCCTAACAATCCAGCCAACATCCCGAACCGGATAGCGGTTCCGAAAACGAAAACGCAGACGCAACCAATACATAGGGCAGTAAACATAGCAGCCTCAAAAGTAGGCTACGCCTTTGATTTGAATGACACAAGGAATGTCACAGCGTGCGGTTACCGCGCTAAAACTACTTGCGCTCGCGAGGCGTCAACGCCGGACGAACGCGAAACTTCGACAGCGCATCGCCCAAATTCTGAATAAACGATTCCGAATTGTAGACGTCGGCATCCAGCCTCATGCTTTGCGGCGACGCCGTCGGCGCCACCTGGTCAAACTCAAATTCCTTCGCGACTTCTTCCACCGTCTTCGCAGTAATCGGCCGCTGCTGCTCGACGTACGCGTTAATCAACGAATGCTCGCAGAGCAAATTGATCACGCGCGGAATCCCCACCGAATACTTGTGCACCATCGCGACCGCTTCAGGGCCAAAAATCGGCGGCCCATCCGCCCCCGCAATCCTCAGCCGTTCGACGATGTAATCGTGCGTCTGTTCCTTCGACAGCGCCGACGTCTTGCAGCGCAGCATGATGCGCTGGCGCAACTGCCGCAATTGCGGCAGTTTCAATTTCTCTTCGAGTTCCGGCTGACCCGAAAGCACGATCTGCAACAATTTCTCGGTCGAAGTCTCCAAATTCGTCAGCAACCGAATCTCTTCCAGCACCGGATACGTAAGGTTCTGCGCCTCGTCAACAATCAAAACCGTCGTCTCACCGGCGCGAAAACGATCGAGCAAGAAATTGATTGAGCTTCATCAAATTCTGGCTCTTGCTCCGCGAATCGCAGCTGATCCCGAACTCCGCCAGAATGAAATCGAAAAGCTGGCTGGAATTCATCCGCGAGTTGAAAAGAAACGCCGTCCGCACCCGCTCTTCATGCAGCCAATCGAGCAGCCGATTGACGAGCGTCGTCTTGCCGGTCCCGACTTCTCCGGTCAGCGTGATAAATCCCTTTCGATTCTGAATGCCATACTTCAGCCCGCTGAACGCCTCTTCGATCTCCTTGGTGAAATAGAGAAACCGAGGGTCAGGATTGACGTTGAACGGATTGTCTTTCAGGCCGAAAAAACTCTTGTACATGGTCTCCGAGTCTCGATCGCGGGCGGAACTTAAAGCGGCGCCCGAAATTTCGTTTCCTTACACAAACGCCTCAGGCGATTCAGCGAGAACCTGCCCGATGCTCCTCTCCTCCGATTTACTCGATGACGAGCGGCTGCGCGTGCCACTGGAAGCTGACCGAAAGCTGATGTTGCAAGTAACCGATGCAAGCGCCGGTCGAGCAACCGGCAAACGAATTTTCGATGAACGCTGTGTATGCGAACGAAGCCGTCGCAGTGCGTCCCAGCGGACGTTGCACGCCCGCTCCGGCGAACCACGAGTTCACTTCAGGCTCATTGAGCGTGCCGACGAAACCACCCAAGCTGCGGTTACGCGCATAGCCGAGGTTGAAATTTGCGTCCCAAATACGATTCAAGTGGCGCGTCGCCGAACCCGTAATCTGATCGGCCGTCGAGCCCGCGAAAGCCCCGCTGCCCGCTGCCACACCGTGGTTGTACCCGATCGTAAAGTTGGTATGCGAAACGGCATACGCCAGGTTGCCGCCGCCGGAAATCGAAACGCGCTGTGTCTGGTTATTCAGCGGAACCTTGAACTCCGTGATTTCAGGCCCGACGAAAAGTTGCAGCGCTGCGCGCCCCGTGATCTTGCGACCGTACGCAAGCTGCGCGACGTGATCGCCGATTCTCTGCGGATCGCCGATGTAGCTGTAGCCGGTAAAGCGATACAAGATTCCGAGTGTGTCGCGCTTGGTCAGCTGATAATCGTAGCCGATGCTGCCGATCTCGTCGTTGCTCGCGATGTTTCCAGGTTCCTCGAACCGCAGGATGCCGTAGGAAGCGGAAAACGTGATCGTCGAACGCGGGCTCAGATATGTCGCAAGCTCGGTCGTCGCCGAATTCGCATAGCGCGAACCGAGCGTGTTGAAGATGCTCTGGTTCGGCATGTAGTTCGTCTGCAAGGCCGGAAGCGATGGCCCCAAGGGTCCGCCGATTCCCGCGAGCGCCAGCGGGCTCGACACGCCGAATCCGAATTGAGCCTGCGGCAAATAGTCAAACTGGTCGATGATCGAGAGTTTCGCGTGGCGCCACTCAAACATCTGCTGCGCCTGCATTTGGTGGTAGTAACCGTTGCCTTGCTTGGCGTCGGTGGCGAACGTACCGCCACCCGTGTAGTTCATCGCAAACTGAGCGCGGCTCCACTGCTGAAGGATGCTGACGTTACCAGCGACGAAGCTCGTGGAGTTCCAGTCTCCGACCTCAGGCGCTTCGAGCGTGGACGATCGGAAGAAGTTTCCGTACTGGATGCCCGGCACGATGTAGCTGTGGCGTTCAAGCTGGGTGCCGAGGCCGGCGACCTGCACGCCGGTCAGTGAGCTGTCGTCAGGGCGAAGAGTCACGCCGGAGTCGTCAACGACGTCGGCGTTGTCTCCAATGTTGGAGCTGCTTCGGCCTGCGGGCTTCGGCGGCGCCTGGTTGGGCGCCGTCTGCATAGCGCCGGGCTCGTCCTGCGCGTCCGGCTGTTGCGTGCTGGACGGGTCCTGCGCGAAGGCAGACGACGACCAGGTCAGCGCGAAGGCAGACAGCGCGAGAGCCATTAGAAATGTCGGAGTTCGTTTCATAAATCCTCCGAAAGCGATCACGGAACGACGATGACGTCGGCCGGTTGAAGCATGATGTTGAGTTCAGGGTGTTTACCGTGGACGACGTCCTTGTAATTGAACGGGTGCTTGACCTGCTTGCCGTCTTCGGTGCGGAGAACGTAGATGCCTTTGATCTTGGCGAACTGGGTGAAGCCTCCGGAGCTGGTCAGCGCCTGGAGGACGGTCATACCCGGCTGGAGCGGAAATGCGCCGGGCTTGGTGACTTCGCCGGTGACGTAGACGCGGCGGCTGTTGATCTCGGTGACGCCGACGGTGACCTGAGGATTGGTGATGTACTTCCGCAGCCCTTCGGTAATCACACCAGCCAGTTGCGTCGGGGTGAGACCGGCGGCCTGGACGTCATTCAAGAGCGGCAGAGAGATGCGGCCGTCCGGACGAACCGGTGTGATCCGCGAAATTTCGTTTTCCTTCCAGACGTCGATGCGCAGCACGTCCTGCGGCCCGATTTTGTAATCGGGATCGCTAACGGCCGCCGCGGCCGGAGCCGGAGTATTCGTGGCCGTGGACGGCTTTGGCTTGCTGGCGTCAGCCATTTGTTCCTGCCGCGCCTGAGCCGAAGCACCCAAGGACAGAACCAAAAGGGTCCCCATGAGAATTGCTGGTGACTTTTGCATTACGCCTTCTCCTCTTCTTTGCCCGCAGGCGCCTGTGCGCCGATCTGCTTGATTTTGTAGAGCAACGACTTGTAACTGATCTGGAGGTTTCTCGCGGCGCGCTTCCGATTCCAGTGCGTCTGCTCCAATGCCTTCAGAATCAATTCGCGCTCGGTCTTCCGCGAAGCTGCCCGTGCAGCAACCTTCAAGGACGAAACGCTGTCGGAATCCGGGTGTTCGTGCTCATCGGAGCGGGCTTCATCCGTGTGCACCACCGTCATCCGGGTCGCCTTTAGATCGCCCAGTGCGAGGCTGGCATTGCCCACCGCTACGATTTTGCGGGCTAGGTTCTCCAACTCTCGAATGTTTCCGGGCCAATCGTAGGAGAACAATAGTTTACGGTCTTCCCGGCTGATGTCGGGGGCACGCTTGCCCAACTCGTTAGCGTGTTTTAGGACAAAACATTCGAGGAGGTCGGGGATGTCTTCTTTGCGGTCTCGGAGGGCGGGAAGCCGCAAAATCACGCCATTAATGCGGAAATAGAGCTCCAGGCGGAAGCGGCCGGCCTCGATTTCCTTCTCGAAATTGCAGGATGTCGAGGAGACGATTCGGGGTAACGAGCGCCCCGCGGCTTTGCGTTCGCCGTCGGGAATCAAAGAAAGCAACACGCGCTGGCAGGCAGCGTCCATCTCGTGAACACCGTCCAGAAATACCGTTTTGGGCTCGTCTTCGCCGCTATTGCCTTCGGTTTGAAAGGCGTCGCGCACCTGGTTCAGCATCCGGCCTGCGTCCAGGGCTCCGCAGTTGATGCGGATAAAGGAGTTCTCAGAGGCTCCCGACAGCCGGTGGATCAGCCGGGCATAGACGTCTTTGCCGGTACCGCTCTCGCCGACGAGCAAAACGGGGATATCCGTACTCGCGATTTCGGCCGCAAGTACATTTAAAGATTGGAGATCCGCGCCTTGGCCGTACACAAAGGCGGGATCGGGGAAGTGGGCAATGGGTTGGGTCGCCATAACTGGTTTTCCGGGTATTCAAGAGAGCAGGCACGGGGCCACCCTGCCGCTAGGGGCAAAGCAGCCACAAACCGTCTAATTCGCTGTAAATAATGGCTTTAGGTCAACAAAAACGTTAATGCGGCGTACGGCCCAGAGGGAAAGGTCCCGTTTGAGTTCCACGAAGTGGCAAATCCTTGTCCCATCGGGATAGTTGGAGGGATACCGTCCTCAGGGGCAGATGCGGTTACCTTTCGACTCCTATGGCAGAATGGCGGCTTCAGGGAGCTTCAAGCATGCCATTTGAGTTCTTCCAATCTCTTGCGAGTGAATGTAAACATCTAAAAATAGAGGCCTTAGGCCTGGACCTGACGATCCGTGTTCCGCCAGGCGTAACGGGTGGGGAGCTGACGCTCCTCGAAACGGTCAACGCCCCAGGGTCTGGGCCTCCACTGCACCGGCACAGAGAGACAGAAATATTTCGCGTCCTTGAGGGCCGCTATCTATTCCAAGTGGACAACAGATCGTTCGAGTCCGGCGCGGGTGACGTGGTGAGCGTTCCCGGCGGCGCCGTTCACGCCTTTGTGAACATCTCCGACAAGCCGGCCCGGCAACTCGTGCTCGATGCTGCCGGGGTTGGACGCGCACGCGTTTTTCCTCGGCTTGAGCGAGGTCTTTTTGACAAAACCGAGCCGCGATGATTTAAACGCGTTTGGAAAACCGTGGGGAGTCGAGTTTCTGGGCCCACCGCTTTCGGTCGCCAAGGGCTAAATGACGTGAGAGTGAGCCGCGAACACACTGTTAACGAGAGATGCCGACACACCTCATCCTTTCTCCAGTGTTTCGGCATCCAAAAATCGGGTAGAACAGTACCGGCTCCGGGAGGGCGAACTTGCCGAAAACCTCTGTGCTGATTGTGGACGATCACGAAGCGATCCGCCGCACGCTGCGCGTTCGCATCGAAGAGCTTCCTGAATTTTCGGTCTGCGGAGAAGCCGTGAACGGCGTGGACGCGGTCGAAAAGGCGCAGCTGCTCAATCCCAACCTTGTAATCCTGGATTTCGCGATGCCGGAAATGAACGGCCTCGAGGCTGCGACGGCGCTGCGCTTCATGCTGCCGACGACGAAGCTGTATCTGCTGACCGCGCACAGCAATCGCGAGCTGGAGTTGGCCGCGCGCGATGCGGGCATCGACGCCGTATATTCCAAATATGACGATCTCAGCGCGCTTTTTCGGCGGCTGAAGATGGATTGTGTCGTGAGCGAAGCCGGTGGCGAGCCGCGTGAGAAATCGGCTACTGAGGAAACTCCGGCGACCACGGCGCCGAGCGACGGAAAAACCAGCGTCCACTAGAAGCGCTTCCGTTTCAGATTTCTCGTCGCGCTCCAGAGCACAGCAGAAAATTTTTGATTGACTAGCCTGCCAGTCGGTAGCGGCACGCTGCGACCATCTGTTATTCTTTTCACTGCGAACGGTCGGTAAGCGCTCAGCAGAATTGCCGTTGAGCGCGCTTCTGTCGAACGTGCGCCTGCGCCAATTCGGCGCCGCTTCTTTGCACAATTCCGGGGTCGTCTAATTGGTAGGACACCAGCCTTTGGAGCTGGTTATCATGGTTCGAGTCCATGCCCCGGAGCCACTTTTCTCGGCATTCTGCGCGTGTTTGAGCATTCCGCTTCGCCTGGTTCCCGCGCATAGACTTTGTCCACTGTTGTAGACTGTCGCCCTCTCAACCATGTCGAACCTGCTCCGGCAACCCTTCTTTCTTCTGATCGTCGCGTTCTTCGCCCTATGGGCAGCGGCGCACGTCGGACTGACTTTTCGCAAGAAACATCACGGTTTAACGGACGATGACACTCAGGACTTCACCTTCATCGTCGGCGCCACCCTTACGCTCCTCGGCCTGATCATTGGCTTTACGTTTTCGATGGCGGTCAGCCGCTACGATCAACGCATGAATTTCGAGGAGCAGGAAGCGAACGCGATTGGGACCGAATTTCTCCGTGTCGATGCCCTGCCGCCTGCCGACGCCGCGAAAATTCGATCGCTTCTGAAGCAATATCTCGACAAGCGAATTCAGTACTACGGATCGCGAGACCCGCAAACGACCGCTGACAGCAACGCCGCGACGATGCAGCTACAGAATCAGCTTTGGGCTGCGGCAATCGCACCGGCAAAAGCTCAGCCGACGCCGGTGACCGCGCTCGTCGTCGCCGGAATGAACGACGTGCTGAATGCGCAGGGTTACGCGCAAGCGGCTTGGTGGAATCGAATTCCTGCGGCGGCTTGGATACTGCTGATTACGATTTCAGTCTTCTGCAATCTGCTGATTGGCTATGGCGTGCGATTGAAAAGCGAGTTGCTGTTTCTGATTTTGCCGATCGTGCTTTCGATTTCGTTTTTCCTGATTGCGGACATCGATAGTCCGCGCCGCGGCGTCATTCATATTCGCGCGCAAAATCTGGAGAGCCTGGCGGAGTCGCTGAAGGCGCAGTAGGCTTGTGCCGGTTTACCGGCTTCCGGGGCTTGCCGCTGTCTTTGTGTTTGGTACCGCAATCAGCTTAGGCAGACGCCTCTTTCGCTCGCGTCTCTTTCACGATCGCTACGAACGTTCGCGCTGCATCGACGATGGCCTCGGTGTTCCCGGATTTTAGGTGGCCGGGATGAACGAGCTCGCCACCGATTCCGAGCGCAGCCGCGCCCGCTTCGAGAAATTCCGCCGCGGTTTGCAGGTTGACGCCGCCGGTCGGAATCAGCGGAACGTCGGGCAGCGGCCCTTTCAGCGCCTTGATGTATTTCGGCCCGCCAACGTTTCCGGCCGGGAAAACTTTGACGAAATCGGACCCGGCTTCCCACGCCGAGATGACTTCGGTCGGCGTGAGCGCGCCCGCCATGATCAAGCGGCGTTCAGCGGCCGCGAGTGCGACGGTCTTCGGATTGAATCCCGGGCTAACCAGGAATTGCGCGCCCGCGTCGAGGCAGCGCTGCGCCTGCTCCGGATTGAGCACCGTGCCCGCGCCCACCAACAACTGCTCCGGCGAATAATGTTTCGCCAACTCGCGAATCACTTCGACCGCGCCGGGCACCGTCATCGTGATTTCGACGATCGTGATGCCGCCCTTGCACACCGCTTCCGCCGCGGTGCGCGCTTCGGCGGATGAAGATGCTCGAACTACGGGCACAATCCCGACATTAGAATTCGTTCGCGAACTGCCTGCTTATCCATTTTCGCCTCGAAGAAATCCTTTGGGAATTTACGCCGTCGTGCGGCGGTGAGGCGCAGCAATCAGCGCGCGATTCTTGCGCCAACGCCTTTCATCACTTGCAAAACATCGTCGAGCGTCGCCATCGAAGTGTCGCCCGGCGTCGTCATCGCCAGCGCGCCATGCGCCGCGCCGCAATCGACGGCAAACTGCGCATCCTTGCCGGCGAGAAATCCGTAGATCAACCCAGACGCGAACGAATCGCCGCCGCCGACGCGATCGAAAATCTCAAGATTCTCGCGATTCTTCGCCTCAAAGAATCGCCCGTCGTAATAGCAAATCGCGCCCCAATCGTTCAGCGTCGCGGTCTTTGCTTTGCGCAGCGTCGTCGCGACGACTTGGAACGGATACGTCTTCAACACCGTCTTGATCATCTGCTGAAAGCCTTCGACGGCGAAGTGCGAGTGATGCTCGTCCATCCCCGGCACTTCAAATCCAAGCGCCGCCGAAAAATCTTCCTCGTTGCCAAGCATCACATCGACGAATGGCGCGATCTTGCGATTCACTTCCTGCGCCTGCTTCTTTCCGCCGAGCGACTTCCAGAGTGAAGCGCGATAGTTCAGATCGTACGAAACGATCGTGCCGTGTTTGCGCGCCGCCTGCATCGCCGCAAGCGCCACTTCCGGCGTCGAGTCGGAAAGCGCGGCAAAAATTCCGCCCGTGTGCAGCCACCGCGCGCCGTACTTGCCGAAAATCTCGTCCCAATCGAAATCGCCCGGCTTGAGATGCGAAACCGCCGTGTGCCCGCGATCGTAGGAGCCCGCCGCCGCTCGCACGCCAAATCCGCGCTCCGTAAAATTCAGCCCGTTGCGCGCCGAGCGGCCAACACCATCATGTGGCAGCCATTTCACATACGTTTGATCGACGCCGCCCTGGTACAGCAAATCCTGAATCAACTTGCCGACAGGATCGTCGGCAAACGCCGTGACAATAGCCGTGTCGAGTCCGAAGCATCGCTTCAATCCGCGCGCGACGTTGTATTCACCGCCGCCTTCGCAAACTTCAAACGTTCGCGCCGTCGCGATCCGCCGATCGCCGGGATCGAACCGCACCATCACTTCGCCCAGACTCACAAGGTCCCAGCGGCAATCTTTCTTCTCTCGAATTTTCAGTGGCAAATGATTACCTCAAACGGATGAAAAAATGATGAATTTTGCTTCGAGCGTGCCGAACCGGGAGCGCATCAGCTACAACGAAACGCCTCGCTTCCACGGAATAAAATCATTCTGCGAGAGAATCTCGGCCTTGACGTGAACTTCGCCGCTCGCAACCTGAATGATCTTCTCCAAAACTTCTTCGCCCATCTTCTCGATCGTCGTCTCGCCTTCGATGATCGAGCCCGTATCGATGTCGATGATATCCGGCATGCGCCGCGCCAGTTCCGAATTCGTCGAAAGCTTTATAACCGGCGTAATCGGATTCCCCGTCGGCGTGCCAAGCCCCGTCGTAAACAGCACGACGTTCGCGCCCGCTCCAACCTGCGCGCTCACGCATTCCACATCGCTCCCCGGCGTGCACAACAAATTCAGCCCCGGCACGCTCGAGTATTCCGGATAATCGAGCGCCGCCGTCACCGGCGAAGTCCCGCCTTTTTTCGCCGCGCCCGCCGACTTCATCGCATCCGTCAGCAATCCATCGCGCACATTCCCCGGCGACGGATTCATCTCGAAAGCTCGCAAACACCGCTTTCGCTCGCGCCGCGTAGTCGCGCATCAAATTCATGATATTGTCGCCGACTTCCCTGCTCACGCTGCGATCGATGAGTTGCTGCTCGACGCCGCACAGCTCCGGAAATTCCGACAAAATTCCGCGCCCGCCGAGCGCTGCGAGCAAATCGGCCGTGTGCCCGATCGCCGGATTCGCCGAAATCCCGGAAAATCCATCCGATCCGCCGCACTTCAGCCCGACGACCAACTTCGACAGCGGCGCCGGCTTCCGCTCAACTTTGTCCGCCTCAACCATGCCAACAAACGTGTCGTGAATCGCCTTCGACAGCATTTTCGATTCTTCGCCCATCTGTTGCTGATCGAAAACGAGCAGCGGCTTCGAGAAATTCGGATCGCGCTTCTTGATTTCTTCCACGCAGCGTCGCCGATCTGCGCATGCTGGCAGCCAAGGCTGAGCACCGTCACACCCGCCACATTCGGATGATGAATGTATCCCGCAAGAATTCCGCAAAGATTCCGCGTATCTTCGCGCGTCGAGCCGCAACCTTGCTCGTGCGTCAAAAATTTGATGCCATCGATGTTTTTGAAAACTTTCGGCGCCGTGCTGCGGCGTGCGACTCGCCGCCATTACGCCAGCTGAAAATCCTTCAGCTCCGCCGATTTCCCTTCGCGAAACAGCTTCACCATCTCCGCAACTTGCCGCCGATAAATCTGCGGCAGCGCGAATCCCAACTCTTCCTCAAACGCCTGCTTCAAAACGCCAAGATTCCGGTTCTCGCAAAACACCAGCGGCACAACGAGCCAATGATTCCGCGTGCCCACTTGCCCATCGGCACGGTGATAGCCGAGAAATGTCCGATCGCGCCACTTCGCCACATCCGGCGCCGTCCATCGCGGCGGCGCGACCGTGCTCGAGTGATAGTCCGACGCCGCATGCCGCAGATTTTTCGTCGAGAGCAAATCGCCGCGCCGCACCGCCTCGCTCATCGTCCCACGAGCCCGCCGTACATGATGATCTGCTCGCCCGACGGCAAGATCGCGCGTCACAAATTTGTGTTTCGCAGGAATGTCCGACAGCAGCGTGTACTCGCTGCCCGAAAACGAAACCGAGTCGCCCTTCCGCAGCGGCCTCAGCGCCACCAAAACATTGTCTCGCGGATCAAGCTGAAGCACCGTGTTCTGCATCCGAGTCCGTTTCCGTGGCGATCGATGGAATGCAATGAATATAGAAACTGGTTTAAATCGTGTCAAATGACATCGCGCAGAACTTGGCGTTACGCGGATGTCGCCAATTCACGCTGTAGAAACGTTTCACATTTTCGCCAAAGATCGCGGATTTCGCGCTTGGCAAAATGCCGATCAACATAGGACTCAACGATATTCTTAACCTCGCGAATACGTTGCCGCCACCAAGCAAACCGGCCAATCCGATCCAAACATCAGCCGCTCCGGCCCGAACGCATCAAACACAACATCGAGATACGGCTCGAAATCTGCCGCCTTCCAATTCTTCCAATCGCTTCAGTAACCATCCCCGATAATTTGCAGTACACATTCGGATGCGCCGCAATCTCGCGAATCAGCTGCGCCCACGGCTCGATCTTCTTCGCCGCAATCTCCGGCTTCGCCAGATGATCGACCACAAACTTCTGCTCCGGCAGCTTCTCCACCAACTCGATCGCCGCCGGCAACTGCCGCGGAAAAATCAAAATGTCGTAAGTCAGTCCGAAACTTTTCAAATTCCCAACGCCGCGCACAAATTCCGGCCGCGCCAAAAATCGATCGTCCGCCTCGGCCTGCGCGACATGACGCACTCCGCGCAATTTCTTAAATTTTGAAAAATGCTCCAGCCGCCGCTCCACATTCGCCGACGCGCAAATCCACCCATCCCACGACACCCGCAATCCGCGGATTCCCTTCCGCCAGCCCCAACAAAAACTCCGTCTCCGCCTCCGACTGATCCGCCTGCACCGCGATCGTCGCATCAACGCCGCTCGCATCGAGCTCCGGCGCCAAATCCCCCGGCAAAAAATCCCGCCGGATCGCCGCCATATCCTCCGTCGATCCACGCATCCCGCACGGGATTAAACCGCCAAAAATGTTGATGAGCGTCGATGACCATCGCTTAAGCGAGTCACGTCAGAGACAAAACTACGACCGATCGAGGAAATGCACTTCCCCCTGCCCGCGCAACGTCGCCGCCGCCGTCTCCGCCGTAATATCCCGCTGCGGCGAAGCCAGCATCTCGTACCCCACCATAAATTTCTGCACCGTCGCCGACCGCAGCAGCGGCGGATAAAAGTGCGCATGAAAGTGCCACTCCGGATGCGCAATCCCATCCGTCGGCGCCTGGTGAAATCCCATCGTGTACGGAAACGCCGTCGTAAACAAATTGTCGTAGCGAATCGTCACGCGCTGCGCATGATCCGCCGCCAGCGCGTTCCGCTCGTCATCAGTTCAAATCGATCAAGCTCTGCGTGTGCCGCCGCCCCAGAATCATCGTCTCAAACGGCCACACCGCCCAGTACGGCACCAGCGCGACAAAATGATCGTTCTCCACCACGATCCGCTCGCGATCGTTCTGCTCGATCTTCAAATACGAACACAGCAAGACACTGCTTCTTCGTTCGCAAGATACTCGCTCTGCGCCGCCAACTCCCGCGCCGGATAATTCGGAATGTTTTCGTTCGCCCAAATCTGGCAATGCGGATGCGGATTGCTCGCGCCCATCATCGCGCCGCGATTCTCAAAAATCTGCACGTGCTTGATCCACTCCACCGCGCGCCAGCTCGCGATACTGCTCAGCCCACACATCGATCACCGCGCGCAATCTTCCAGGCTGCATCCGCGAAATCGTCAGATCATGCCGCGGCGAAAAACAAATCACGCGAGAAATCCCTCGCTCGCTGCGCGCCACGATCAACCCCGACTCATTCGACCTCGAACGCTGAATGTCAGGCAGCAGCGCCGGAAAATCGTTGTTGAAAACATACGTGCCCGTATATTTCGGATTCGCCGCGCCACCCGCGCGCGTATTCCCCGGACACAAATAACACTCCGGATCGTATGCAGCGAGCGGCGCCGCCCCGGCCTTCGCAACCTGCCCCTGCCACGGCCGCTGCGTGCGATGCGGCGAAACCAGCACCCATTCGCGCAGCAGCGGATTCCAGCGCCGATGCGGCGTATCTTTTTTTTCCAACGGCGTCATCTCTCAGGAAACAGCGCCGGCGCCCTCGGCCGGATTGCAAATATAAATCTGCGGCATCAATCCGGTCTCGTGCCGGTAAGCCTTCGCGATATTTTCCTTGAACTCGCCGGCGAAGCCGCGCATCCACCAGATTGATCGTCGCGCCGCCAAATCCGCCGCCCGTCATGCGCGCGCCAAACACGCCTTTTTGTTGATACGCAAGATCCACCATCAGATCCAGTTCGCGGCAGCTCACTTCATACAGATCGCGCAAGCTACGATGCGATTCCGCCATGCGCTTGCCGAACCGCTCGATGTCCCCGGCGCGCAACGCCTGCGCGCTGTCGAGCACGCGCGCATCCTCGGTCACGATGTGCAGCGCGCGCTTGTAAATCACTTCGGTCAGCAAGTCGCGATGCTTCTCCAAGCTGCTCCAGCGTCACATCGCGCAGCGCCTTGATCCCGGGCAAAACCGTCGCCAGCCGCCGCACCGCCTCTTCGCAATCCGCACGCCGCCGATTGTATTCGCTCGACGCCAGCTCGTGCTTCACCATCGTGTTGCTGATCACCAGCTTCACCGAATCCGGTATTACCAGCGGCTCAAACGTCAGCGATCGGCAATCGAGCAGCAGCGCGTGATTTTTCTCGCCGTGCAGCGAGACAAACTGATCCATGATTCCCACGCGCGCGCCGACAAACTCGTTCTCCGCTCTGCGGCACAATCGCGCGAGCTGCAACCGATCCGGATGCGCGCCCGCCGACATCCGAAAGCGCCAGCGCCGTCGCAACTTCGATCGCCGCCGACGAACTCAGCCCCGCGCCCATCGGCACTTCGCTCTCGATCAAAAGATTCGCGCCGCGCTGCGCAATGCCGGCTCTTCTCCAGCTCAACCGCAACGCCGATCGGATAGTCGCTCCACGATTTCGTCGGCGAGATGGAATTCGTCGAAAAATCGACTTCCGCCGTCGCCGAAAATTCGTGCGAATAAATCGACAGCTTGCGATCGCTGCGCGCCCCAACCGCGACCCAGCAATAAAACTCGATCGCGGCCGGCATCGCGAAGCCATCGTTGTAGTCGGTGTGCTCGCCGATCAGATTGACTCGGCCGGGCGCGCGAAACACCCGGGGCGTACCAGAAAACCGCGCGCGAAATCTTTCTTCGATGTTCGAAATGCTCGTCATGGAGGCTTGCACCGTCAGGCCCGTCGGTTAAGCGGTTCACCTCATCAGGCGAGAGGGTACCTGACGCGGCAATTTGCTGCAAGGTCCCCTCTCGGCCACTCCCACCAACCCGCAATACCTTACTTGTGCATCGTTTGTGGCATTCTATCGCTCAGTAAAGCGTGCAGGGCGCTCGGTAAGAGCGTGCAGCATAGATTTCGGAGGAATTTGCATGGCGAGGGGAAGCGCATCCCGGCGCAGTTTTTTGAAGCTGGCGGGTGCGGGCGTCGCGGGGACCGCGCTCAGCGCGGCGGCGTCGAGCTACGCGAGGATCGCGGGCGCGAACGATCGCGTCGGCGTCGGCATCATCGGATTTTCCGACCGATTCAAGAACAGCCTTGCGCCGGCGTTCCTGAAATCGGCTGGCGAACTGAATTTTGAATTCGTCGCGCTCTCCGACATCTGGTCGAAGCGGCGCGAAGACGGCGGCGCGTTTGTCTCAAAGCTGCCGGGCGGACGGCAGATCGCGCTCGCGCGAAACAACGAAGAGCTTTACGAAAACAAAGATGTGCAGGCCGTGATCATATCGACGCCGGACTTCCAGCACGCGTCGCAAGGCGTGGAAGCGCTCAAGGCCGAGCGTGACGCCTACATCGAAAAGCCACTCGCCAACACCATGGAAGACGCGCGCGCGATTCGCTCCGCGGTGAAAGGCACCGACCGCGTCGTCGCGATCGGTACGCAGCGCCGCAGTTCTCCGACGTATCAGCGCATTCACGACTATATGAAGTCCGGAGGGTTCGGTGATCTCGTCAGCGTCGAATTAACGTGGAATGTGAATCAGCCGGGGCGATGGCGCCGGCCGAGAGTCGTGTCGCAACTTCGTGAAGCCGACACCGATTGGAAGCGATTCCTCACCGGCCGTCCGCCGGAGCCATTCGACGCCCGCCAATATGTGGAATTTCGATTGTTCTGGCCGTTCTCGTCGGGCATTCCCGATCAGTGGATGGTCCAGCGCATCGACACCGTGCAGTGGTATTCCGGATTTTCGCGGCCGCGCAGTGTCGTGGCCAACGGCGGCATCTATCACTGGCGCGACGGTCGAAAGAATTGGGACACCCTGACCGCAGTTTTCGATTACGGCCCAATCGACGAGGGCGCGACCGGCGCGGCCAAAGGATTTCAAGTCGTGTACTCCGCGCGGATGACCAATTCGGCGGGCGGCATGCGCGAGCATTATTTTTCCAATGGCGGGATGCTGGATTTGGACAAAGGCACCGTCACTCCGGCGGGCGGGCTGACCGAAGAGAATGCACGCGACATGGATATGAAGGCGAATCAGCTCCTGCCCATTACGTTCGCGGCGCCTGTGCCGGAAACCGATGGAGCCGAACGAGCGTCCGCTGGCGCGGAGCGCACGGACAGAAAGGCTGCGGCGACGCCCGAGCGTGCAACCGGCTCAGCAGGTGGAGTTGCTCCGAGCGCCGCGGCGCCAGCGGTTTCGCCGCTCGGCGAAAACACGGGACCCGACGATGCCACCGTCGCGAACTTGCGGAATTGGATGGAATGCGTGCAGGAGCGGAAGCGGCCGAACGCGGACATTGAGGCGGGTTATAACCACTCGGTCGCGCTGTGCATGACGATTGCGGCGATGCAGACCGGACAGCGCGTCACCTTTGACGACGCAAAGCAGGAGGTCGTAATCGGCGCGCCTCCCAGCCACATTCATTTTCAGCAGCGCAGTTCGCATACCGACGTCCCCGGCGGACGCGAACCGTAAGAAACGTTTCCGATGTGAACGCGCCGCGAAATTTTTCTGCGCAAAATTCTTCTGTGATGTGGTGCCGCAGTTTGATTCAATCGAGCGGAACAAATTGAACCAAATAGTTGCCGGGGATTGCGGAGCGTATGCCAACACATGTGGGCCTGATCGGCGGAGGGAATATCTCGGAGACGCATGCGCGCGCCGCGCTCGCGATTCCGGATGTCGCGATTTCTGCGATTTACGGAACGAACATGCAGAACGTCGAGCGGCTCGCGCGCGATTACGGCGGCAAAGCGTTCACCGACTACAACGCGTTCCTGGCGCACAAGCCGATGGATCTGGTGATGATCGGAAGCCCATCGGGACTTCACGCGCAGCAAGGGATCGACGCGGCGCACCATGGCCTGCATGTCCTGACGGAAAAGCCGATCGACATCACCACGGCACGCGCGGATGAATTGATCGCAGCAACGACAGCCGCGAACGTAAAGCTAGGCGTAATGTTTCAGGACCGCGTGAAGCCCGACATTCAGCGGTTGAAGCGCCTGATCGACAGCGGTGCATTGGGAAAAATTCTGTTCGTCGATGCGCGCGTGAAGTGGTATCGCCCGCCCGATTACTACGGCAAGTCGAAGTGGCGCGGCACGATGAAGCTGGACGGCGGCGGCGCCCTGATGAATCAGGGTGTGCACACCGTCGATCTCGTTTTGTGGGTGGTCGGCGACGTCACGCGCGTGCAATCGCGCATCGCAACGGCGTTGCACAAGATCGAATCCGAAGATACCGCCGCCGCGATTCTGGAATTCGCGAACGGCGCGCTCGGAACCATTGCATGCCACAACCGCGGCTTTCCCCGGCTATCAGCGCCGCGTGGAAATCACCGGCACCGAAGGCACCGTAATCCTCGAACACGATCGAATCATCGCTATGGATCTGCGTAATCCCGCAGCGGCCGAGCAAGCACCCGAAGCTCCGAAGGACACGAACCTGAGCGCATCCTCCGCCGCCGTCACCGACATTCGCGGCCACCAGAAAATTCTCGAAGACTTCCTGAACGCCATCCGCACCAACGGCAAACCCATCTGCGACGGCGCCGAAGGCCGCAAAAGCGTCGCCCTGATCGAAGCCATCTACCGCGCCTCCCGCAGCGCCAGCGCCGCCGTCTCGTTCTGATCGACGGGCCGCCGCGATCCTTCTCGCCTTTGTAGGGGCGGGGCTTGCTCCGCCCGGCGTCAGCACGACTGCGAACCGCATCGCGAAAGCCGCTCCGATCGACGATTTGCGGTTCGGTGAGATTCCGCGGCGCGACCACTCCCAGACTCACCCTTGACAAATTTCCGTCTGGCGAAGAATCTCTCTGGCGGTATTTATTCAGGCGCTTCGTGTCAGCGCCCATTTTTTTAAATTCGCCAGGTTAACCGTTTAAGGAGTCTCCATGTCGATGACTCGCCGGGATGTCCTGCAGTCCCTGCCTTTCGCGTCCGCTTCCCTTCTCGCTGCATTCAGCGCGCTCGCCGCCGCGGAAAACGCGTCGGCACAAACGCGCGACCTCGCCGTACTCCCATCAGGTGCGTGGACCTTCGAGGAATTGAAGGTCACGAAGTCTCCCGATGGCGCGGAGTTTCGCCCGATCGTGATGGGCAAACTCGCGACCGGCGAAATCCTGGAAGTACACGAGACGATGCTGCCGCCCGGCGGGATGCCGCATCCGCCGCATCATCACGTGCATTCCGAAATGTGGCTCGTGCGCGAAGGCACGGTCGAATTCAACGTTGCCGGCAAAAAGAAAAATATCGGCCCGGGCGGGTTGGCCTTCGTCGCCTCCAACGAGGAGCACGGCATTACGAACGTCGGCAAGACGCCGGCGAAATATTTCGTGGTCGCGGTCGGAACGGACGCGGGGCTGTCATGAGAGACTCGATGAAATTCTTCGCGAAGGTCATCTCGTTGGTTTTCGTAGCGACACTTTGCGCGAGTGGCGCGTTTGCCGCGGAGCAATCGAGCTTCGATCTGAAGTCTCCCGACAAACGCATCGAAGTGCGAATTCGCACCGCGCACGGCATTCACTACGACGTCGTCTTCAAAGGCGCTGCGATTCTGGAAAACAGCACGCTGTCGATGGACGTCGATCACAAGACACTCGGCAAAGACGACACGAAAGTACTCCGCGCGAAAGCGACGACGCACGACGAAGTCGTCGAGCCGGTCGTGCGGCAGAAATTCGCGAAGATTCGCGATCACTACAACGAACAGCGCATCGAGTTCGACGGCGGCTACGCCGTGACGTTCCGCGCGTACAACGAAGGCGTGGCGTATCGATTCGAGACTTCGCTCTCCGCATCAGAGGTCAAAATATACGGCGAAGAAATGAATCTGAATTTCGCGGCGAACGACATCGTCTACTATCCGCAGGAAGACAGTTTCATGTCGCACAACGAGCGAAAATATCTGCCGCAGCGCTTATCGGAAATTTTGCCGGCCTTCATCGCGACGCTTCCGGCAGTTGTCGAAGTCGGCCAAGGCGCGAGCGTCGCCGTTGCGGAATCCGACGTCGACGAATATCCAGGACTGTGGCTGAAGGGCACGGGCGCAAACGGACTCGCAGCGACATTTCCTCCGTTTCCGCTGAAGGTACACGAAGACACGGTGTTGAACGTTCCGGTTACCGAAGCGGCGGACTACATTGCGGTAACGAAGGGAACGCGGACGTATCCGTGGCGCGTGCTCGGCATCGTCGATGAGGACAAGGATCTACTGACGAACGAGATCGTGTATCTGCTTGAGAGTCCGTCAAAGATTTCGGACACGTCGTGGATCAAGCCGGGGAAAGTCGCATGGGATTGGTGGAACGCGCTGAATTTGTACGGCGTGGATTTTAAAACGGGCGTGAACACCGACACGTACAAATATTTCATCGACTTCGCAGCGAAGTATCAGATCCCGTACATCATCTTGGACGAAGGCTGGTATGTGCACGGCGACATTCTGAAAGTCGTGCCGGAAGTGAATATGGAAGAGCTAGCTGCGTACTCGAAACAGAAAAATGTCGGGTTGATTCTGTGGGCGGGTTGGAAAGAACTCGACGACAAGCTGATACCGGCGCTCGATCAGTTTCAGAAGTGGGGCGTGCAAGGCATCAAGGTTGACTTCATGCAGCGCAGCGATCAGTGGATGATCGAATACTTTTATCGCGTGTGCCGCGAGGCGGCGCAGCGCCACATCCTCGTCGATTTCCACGGAGATCAGAAGCCGGCGACAATGACGCGCACATGGCCGAACCTGATCAACACTGAAGGCGTCCGCGGCATGGAATGGGATAAGTGGAGCGCGGAGACCGACCCGAAACACAGCACGACACTTCCCTTTACGCGGATGTTTCTCGGACCGATGGATTACACGCCGGGCGCAATGCTGAACGCGACGAAGATGGATTTCCGAGCGGTGATGGATCGGCCGATGAGTCTGGGCACGCGATGCCAGCAGCTCGCGCTGTATGTGATTTACGACGCGCCGCTGCAGATGCTTTCGGATAGTCCGTCGAACTACGAACGCGAACCAGAGGCGATGGAATTTCTGAAGCCGGTTCCGTCGGTTTGGGACGACACGAAGCCACTCAGCGGGAAGATTTCAGATTACGTCGTGGTTGCGCGGCGTAGTGGGAATGACTGGTACGTCGGCGCGATGACCGATTGGACGGCGCGCGATTTGGACATCGATTTTTCATTTTTGCCGGATGGCGAATTTCATATGCAGTCGTACGAAGACGGAGTGAACGCCGATCGTATGGCCAGCGATTACAAAATGAAAAAATCGACCGTGAACAAATCGACGAAGCTGAAGGTGCATCTGGCGCCTGGCGGTGGATTCGCCGCGCACCTCACGCAGTGAGTGTTTACCGGCCATGCCCGACATCAGTCAGGGTATGGGCCACTCAATGCAACGAGCAGAAGTAGAAGCAGAGCTGCCGCGCCAAGGCATATCAGAACGACAGCGGCAATCCTAAGGGCAAGCTTCCAACGTGGAGGTGCGTCCCGTGTCAATCGCCACATGAAATAGCCCATACCCGCAGGCGCGACAGCAAAAATCGAAAAGAAGAAGAAAAGGATCAAGTGCATAGAGCTAGCTTCATGCGTCTGAGAGCCGTCGTCTGAATTGCAGGCTGAAAACAAATTTAATATTACGCATTTTGCGCGGGCACATTTGTTGTTGCTCGAATTGGCGTTCTAGAGCAGTCTTGTCGGCGCGTTGGCGATCTCTCCACAGCGGAATGCGGCAGAACTTGGCGACGGCAGTGGCGTGCCGCATCGACGCTGGGGCATTGCGCTGCTGTTGGGGTTCGGCGTTCTCGTCAATTATTTCGATCGCGTGAATTTGTCGGTGTCACAGCAGGCGCTGACCGACGCGTTTGGGATGTCTGCGATCACGTTTGGTTATCTCTCCAGCTTTTACAACTGGCCTTACGCGGCGCTGCAACTTCCCTGCGGACTGCTGCTCGATCGTTTTGGCGTGAAGCGCATCGGGCGAATCAGCACTGTCATTTGGAGCCTGGCTTCGTTTGCAGCGGCGATTGCGACGCGCATCGAAGGTTTGTTTGCGGCGCGATTTTTGTTGGGCATCGGCGAAGCGCCGACGTTTCCGGCGAATGCGAAGGCTGTCGGTTACTGGTTTCCGCAGCAGGAGCGCAGCCTCGCGACTTCGTTTTTCGATTCGGCGGCGAAGTTTGCGCCTGGCGTTGGAGTTCCGCTGATCGGCGTCTTCATGCTGCGGTTTGGCTGGCGATGGAGTTTTGTCGCGACCGGTGTTGTGAGTTTGTTTTACTTCGCGCTGTTTTATTTTTTCTATCGCAACCCCAGCGAAGATAAAAAATTGTCGGATGCGGAGCGGGAGTACATCGCGCGTGGCGGAGCGCAGCCTGAAGACAGTGTGAAGGCGGCGAAAGGCGCGCCGCTCGGATATTTGCTAGGGCAGCCGAAGGTTTGGGGACTTGTGCTTGGGTTCGCTTCGTACAACTACACTTTTTATTTCTGCTCTCGTGGCTGCCTTCCTACATTTCAACGGAGCTTCATGTTGATTTGCTGCATTCGGTGCTTTACGCCGCAGTGCCTTGGATCTTTGCCGGTCTGATCGATGTGTTGATCGGCGGGTTGCTGGTCGATTCGCTGATTCAACGCGGGTGGAATCCGGTTCGGGTGCGGCAAGTTGTGTTGATTGGTGGGACAGCGCTTGGTCTGGGAATTTTTGGGGCGACGCAGAGCGTGTCGCCGATTGTTGCTGTGTTTTGGATCAGCATTTCGATTGGGGGACTTTCCGCAGCGTCGCCCGTCGGGTGGTCGATTCCGTCGCTGATTGCTCCGCGGGAGAGCGTGGGGACGCTGGGCGGGATTTTAAATTTTGGGAATCAGGTGGCGGGGATTCTGGCGCCGATTGTCACGGGGTACGTGGTGCACCTGACGCATTCGTTTGCCTGGGCGTTTGGGGTCGCGGGGGTGTTTTTGGCGGCTGGGATCGCGGGGTATTTGTTTCTGCTGGGGAGGATTGAGGCGATTCCGGAGCCAGGGTGACCCACCCCCCATAGTTTTTTTGCAAGAGTGTGATTCTAGGGCATTTAGATCGTTTCCATGTGCAAGGATGTGATTTTAAAGGGGTTAAAGCAGAAACGCCGGCAGGATGCCCTTCGAGGCTCAGGGTAAACCGACGCTACCGATTGGCGTAGTTTTCTACGCGGGAAGTATCTCACAAAATACCTGATTTGTCAAGATGACTTTTGAGGCATTCGAATGGCGGGGGGCGCTTCGGGGTTAGGCTCAGCAGTGTTGCTGAGACCGCGAAAGCGGCGCGGGAGCGCCGCACTCCACATGGGCTTTGCTTGAATGGAATTGGGCGAAGGTGGCGGAATGGCGACGTGAAGTCGCCGCTACGACATCCGAGAAGACGGGCAAGGCGCGCCGTGCCCTTACAAACGGTCCGTGATTGCGGCTTCGATCTTGCGGACATGGGGCGCAGCAGTGCTGCGCCCGTACATGAGATTGCCCGTGCGGCGGGCGAGTTAGGGCTTTTTGTTGGGGAGGGCGCGGGTGGCGTTGACGGAGACGCCGCCGTCTACGAGGAGGGTTTGGCCGGTGACGTAGCGGGCGGATTCGCTGGCGAGGAAGACGACGGCGCCGTCGAGGTCGTGGGGTTGGCCGGGGCGTTTGATGGGGATGCGGTCGGTGATGTAGGCGACCCATTCGGTGTCGTCGTACATGATTTTGTTCTGGTCGGTGCGGAACCAGCCGGGTGCCAAGCAGTTTACGGTGATGCCGTATTTGCCCCAGTCGTCGGCAAGGCTCATGGTGAGTTGACGGATGCCGCCACGGCTGGCGCCGTAAGGGCCGAGTCCGGCGAATCCGGCGACGCTGGTGACGGAGCCGACGTTGATGATGCGTCCGTAGTTTTGCTGGATCATGCCACGCGCAATTCCCTGCGCGACGAAGAAGCTTCCACGCAAATTCGTGTCGAGAATGAGGTTCCAGTCGTCCCAGGTGACGTCGATGGCGGGTTTTCGAACGTTGCAGCCGGCATTGTTGACGAGGATGTGGATCTGGCCGAACGCAGAGGGAGCATCGGTGCAGAATTTTTGGATGCTGGCTTGGTCGCGGACGTCGAGAGCGAAAGAGGCGGCACGGCGACCGAGAGATTTGATTTCGCGTTCGAACGCGGTAAGCGTGTCGATGTTGCGACTGGTGAGGATGAGGTCGGCGCCAGCTTTGGCGAGAGCGCGGGCGAAATGCTGGCCGAGGCCGCGGCTGGTGCCGGTGATGATGGCGACTTGGCCGGAAAGATCGAAGAGATTGTCGCTAGGTGTGGGATTTGCCATCGGCGTTGTGGTTGACGCGGACTACGCGTTCTTTCCTGGAGTGAGAACAACTTTCAGCAAGCCTGGTTCGCCGGTGTGAAGGCGATCGAACCATGCGGGACCGTCTTCGAGCGGTGCGACTTGGGTGATGAGTGGCTTCACTTTGATAGCGCCCGCCGAAATCAGATGAATGGCTTGTGGGTATTCGCCGGAAGAGGCGCAGGAGCCTTGGAGGCGAATCTGGCGGCTGACAACTTTTTGCAGATGGATTTTTACTTCAGGGGCGAAGTTACCGACGAGAGTTACGGTGCCGCCTTTGCGGACGGAATCGATGCTGTCGGCGATGGTTTCTGTGCGGCCGACGGCTTCGAGAACGGCGTCAACGCCGTTGCCGTTGGTGAGTTTCAGAACTTGCTGTGCGAGGTTCGATTTCGAATTGAGGACTTCCGTGGCGCCGAGATCTTTTGCCATTTTAAGGCGTGAGTCGTCGATGTCGGCGACAAAGACGCGATTGGTGCCGGTGGCGCGAAGAGATTGGAGGATGAGGAGGCCGATCATGCCTGCGCCGACGACGAGAGCGGTTTCACCGTGATCGATCGGGGTGATTTTTACGGCGTGGAGGGCGACGGCGGTGGCTTCGAGCATGGCGGCTTCGGCAAAGGGGAGATTGTCGGGAAGGCGATGGACGATGCGCGCGGGAACGACGACGTATTCGGCGAAGGCGCCGGAGCGGCGGTAGTCGCCGCAGGAGACGCCGAGGACCTGGCGATTGTCGCAGAGATTGATGTCACCGCGACGGCAGTTGGGGCATTCGCCGCAGAAGACGGTGGAGTCGAAGGTGACGCGCTCGCCGATTTTGAAAGTGGAGACGCCGGAGCCGAGGGCGGCGATGACGCCGGCGGCTTCGTGGCCCATGACGAGAGGAGGAATGCGGCGGCCGGTGGAGCCGTCGAAGCCGTGGACGTCGCTGCCGCAGATGCCGCAGGCGGCGACTTCGATGAGGACTTCGTCGGCGGAGGGCTCGGGCTTTGGAGTATCGGTGATTTCGAGGTGGTTGTACTTGGAGAGAAGGAGGGATTTCATTTTTTTAGTTCGCTCGTCGTCGCGGATAGTTTAGCAAGGTTTTGAGACGACGGAGAGAGTCTGGGCGAACGGATAGGTCGAAGAGAGATTTCTCCACTGCGCGAGCCGATGCGTTCGCAGGAAGCGAACGCAAAGAAAAGGCGTCGGCTCGCTCCGGTCGAAATGACAAGTACTTGTGTCGAAAGATCGGTTCGGGCAGGGCTCGACCGTGAAAGCGGCGCTGGAGCGCCGCACTCCATATTGACCGCGGTTGTGTTGAGGTCGAGAGGCTGCCCGATGAGGAGGTGGTTTAGAGTGGCGGGTCTTTGTAGAAGAAGAGGGCGATGACGGAGCCTAGGGCGGCGGCGAGGAAGAGGAAGCAGGCGATGGAGAAGAAGACGCCGGTGGGGCGGCCGACGAAGCTGTGGGTTCCGGAGATGCGGGCGCAGGTGTAGGAGAGGACGAAACTGAAAAGGGCGAAGCCGACCCAACCGGGGATGTGGAGGCGGCTGCGCGCGGCGGAAATGGGGAGGATGATCATGATCGCGAGGCAGGAGAGCGCGAGAGGGATGACGAGTTCGAGATTTACGCCGCGAGGGTTGGCGGACTGGAGCGCAAGGAACGCGAAGAGTGCTGGTGCTTTGGATGGGGCTAGCGCGAGCACGGAGGAGAGGCCTTTCGTTCGGGAAGATTGTTGGTGACGGCTCGAGTGGCGGTCCCGAGCGTCGGTCATACGCTAACAGATATTGGCTGTGGTCGGGACTGGATGGGGGAAGAATTGCGCTTCGTTGTGAGAGCGGAGATGAGGCATTGGCCGTGAAAGCGGCGCTGGAGAGCCGCACTCCACATGAGTGAGCGTGCTGGCGTCTGAGATTGGGAGGGTTTCGCGATCGATCGCGATCTTGGTTACGTCGGACGTGGAAGCCCTCGCCGCTACAGGAGGGAACGGGCCCGGCGGCGCCGCTACAGACGGAATGTCGAAGCAATTATTGGATAAGAGCGGCGGTGCGGACGGGGGAATAGTCATTCGGGAGCGAGTTGTAGACGCTGGTGGAAATTGACGTTGGTGTTGACGTTGATGGTTTTGGCGACGAGCACCATGTACTCGAGGTTTCCGTTGTTCGCGGCGCCGCTCAGGTGAGCGTAGCGTTTGGGAAATATAGTGCGCCTTGCACGTACGATCCATCCGCGCCGTTAATCGTTGCGGCGTTGTTATTCCCGGCGGATTGAAAATCAGGACACCTGCGTACGGGGCGTTTGTTGAAGCCCTCAGTTGAATCGTTTGCGTTCGTCAGAATGCACAGCTCCGCCGCGACGTAGAACGTCACGCCATTGCCCGAAACAGTGCCCGATCCTTCGAAGGTCGACCGCCGGATGCCGTTCCAGTCGGTGATGACGTACGTGCCGGGCGTTGAACTTGACATTCCTGCGAATACCCCCGATTGAGGCCTACTCGGCTCTAGCCGCGTTGGGGCTTCAATACATGTTCTGGAGTATAGGGTTACCGGGGCCGGCGGCTGTTGTTCGCCTGACGGTCGAATTTCAGTGATGCATCCGCCGCCCGTTCCCTGCGCAGGAAGGTAGGAAAGAGGATCGCTGGCTTGCAGAATGCCGGTGATGGCAGCGGGGGTGGCGGCGACGCTGGAGCGGCCGTGGGCGCCGATGGATGCGGCGGTGATGGAGCCGCCGCCGGTGATGTTTTGATTGGAGATGACGTTGCAGTTGGGGACGTCGACGTTGCCGGTGACGTTGAGGCCACCGCCGCCCGTGAGCGCGTAGATGCAGCCACGACCGCCGAGGTATTGCGCGGTCGCAGTGGTGGAGACGGTGACATTGCGCAGGGCGCCACCGAAGATGCGCATGAAGAAAGGTCGGATAGATGTTGGTGACCTGGACCTGCATGGTGTTGGCGTTGCCGTTGATGGAGGTCGGCGTGGCGGTCACGGTGATATTGCCGGAGCCGTCCTGAAAGCCGTTTAGCTGTGAGTCGTTCTTTGCGGCGGTCACCGCTGCCGCACCGCCGCTACCGGTGCCGAGTTCGGCTGCACCTGCGAGAGCGGCGCTATCGGCGGCGGATTGCAAGAGGCGGCGCTGATAACGCAAATAGCCGACGTCCACCGACATGCCCGCGGCGCCGAGAAGGACGATGAGGCCCAAGGCGGCGAAGACGAGACCGTAGCCGGATTCGCGATTGCGTTTTTTGGTGTTGGCGAAATTTCTCACTGCGGTAACTCCAAGACGATTCCAAGCCGAGTGATGCGGGCCGACGCCGATGCGGGGAGCGCGCTCGGACGCTTTGCGGTAAGGCAAGCGGAGCGCTGGCGTTTGGAAGAGACTAGCACAGCGATGAGAGAGCAACGCAAGGGCCAAGTTGGGGCGTCGGAAGGAAGGGAGAGTCGACAGTCGAAAGTTGAAAGTCGAAAGGAAAGAAGAAGCCCGAAGTTTGCGGAGGCGACAAGCGCTGCCGGAGGCTTGGATCGACGAATGTAAGAAAAAACGCCGGCGGGACGCCAGCGCTACCCGGAAATGGCGAGGAGTTGGCGGCGTTTTGAGGAATTTGCACAGGAGGGAGTGGACTGGAGGGGGGATTGCACCTATGCTCGGCGCGGGATTGCAAGATCCCGGACACGTCCAAGCCCCAGCGCAAAGGTCGGAGAGAGGCGTCCCCGCGCCCCGGCTGTAAGTAGCAGGAAAGTAGAAGGTTATGGACGGCGCGCAAGAAGTGGAGAGAAACCGTACGGCGCGAGCCGTGTCTGCAAAAGTGCACACACGTGCGCGACGACGCGTCTCCTTTGGTGAACCCGGAGAAAACACGAGCGTTCGAACGGAAGCCACGGGATTGCCACGTTTTGGTCGGCGCTTTCGTTGGACGAACGGGTGTGCGGAACGGTTTGGAGTGGGCGCGCGAAAGTGCGATTTTGTGCGGAGAGACGTTTTGAGTTTGCGCGGTCGGCGCAACGGATCGCGAACGACGGGACAGACGGTCGTCGAGTTGGCGATGCTGCTGCCGCTGCTTTTATTGCTGCTGGTCGGGCTGATTGAAATCGGACGCTACGCGTATTTCGATATCTTGATTTCAAACGCAGCGCGAGCGGGAGCGCAGTATGGCGCGCAGAGTTTGATTCAGGCGGCGGATGTTGCCGGCATTCGGACGGCGGCGCAGAACGATGGATTGGCGGCGATGACGATCACGAGCCAGCAGGAGTGCGGATGCAACGCCGGAGCATTGGGCGGATGCCCGACGGGAGGAGTTTGTCCGGTGCCACTGGTGTACGTGCAGGTGACGGCGACGGACACCTACAACTCGTTGTTCAGGTACCCGGGAATACCGAGATCGATGACGCTGACGAGCACGGTGACGATGAGGGTGTCGCAATGAGACCGATGGCACCAACGATTTGGATCAGCGCGCGTTCGAACGCACGCGGCAAACGGCAGCGCGGGAGCACGCTGGTCGAGCAGGCGATTATTCTGCCGGTGCTGCTGGTGTTGTTCTTTGGCGTGGTCGATATGGGGCGGGCGCTGTACGCCTATAGTTTTGTGTCGTACATCGCGCGCGAGGCGACGCGGTGGGCGAGCGTGCGCGGCGGCGGCGTCAATGGAAAGGCAGCACCAGGCGATGTGACCAACTTCGTGAAGGGGGAGGCGACCACAGGAATCAATCCTGCGAATCTTGCGGCGGCGACGGTATGGAAGGCCCCGGCGAACGGAAGTCCACTTTGCCCCGGCGGAAATGCAAACAACAAGCCCGGCTGCGTTGTGCAGGTGACGGTTACGTATACCTTCAGCTTCGCGGTGCCCTTGATACCGGGCAGCGGCACGATTCCGATGTCGAGCGAATCGCAGATGATCATCACACAGTAGAGCGGATGGCGAATTGACCCCCGAACCCCTGGTAAACATGGCAAGCACAGACACAGCAGCGACAAGGATGGCCCGAGCGGAAGTTACGACGCTCATGGTGCCGCATCAGATCCAGCGCACCGGAGTGCGGCGCGGGCTGCTGGAAGATCTGGCGCTGAAGCTTTTGTATCTGCACGGCGAGATGTCATTGCTGGAGCTGAGCGAGCGGACTTGCCTGAGCCTGGGCGTGATCGAAGAGATTTTTCAGTTTTTCCGCAAGGAGCAGCTCTGCGAAGTGAAGCGCATGGCGGCGGGAAGCCACGTGATCGTGGCAAGCGGGCAAGGCAAGCAACGCGCGGCGGAATTGATGACGATCAACCAGTACACCGGGCCGGCGCCGGTGTCGCTGGCGGATTACACGATGCGCGTGGGGATGCAGAGCGTGCAGAAGATTTCGTTCCAGCCTGTGGACGTGACGCGCGCGTTTTATCAGTTGGTGCTCGATCAGGACATGCTGAACCGGATCGGGACGGCGCTGGTGTCGGGCACATCGATGTTTTTGCATGGGCCATCGGGGACGGGTAAGACGAGCATCGCGTCTACGATTCCGGCTGTGTACGACGACAGCGTGTGGATTCCGCACGCGGTGGTAGTGGATAACCAGATTGTGTCGGTATACGACCCGGGCGTGCATCTGCCGAGTTCGTTGGACATCGCGGGAGAATCGGACCGGCGGTGGGTTTTGTGCCGGCGGCCGTGCGTGCTGGCGGGCGGCGAATTGTCTGCGGAGATGCTGGATTTGCAGTTCAACGGAATCAGCCGATTTTATACGGCGCCGCTGCAGATGAAGGCGAACAACGGCGTGCTGATTCTGGATGACTTCGGGCGGCAGCGGATGCGGCCGGACGAATTGCTGAACCGGTGGATGACGCCGCTGGATCGGCGCGTGGATTTTTTCACGCTGCCGGGCGGGCGAAAATTCGAAGTGCCGTTTGATTTGTTCATCGTGTTTTCGACGAACCTCGATCCGACGCAGCTTGCGGACGAGGCATTTTTGCGACGCATCCCGAACAAGATCGGCGTGGATTTTGCGACGCGCGAGCAGTTCATCGAGATTTTCAAGCATGAATGCCAGAACCGCATGGTGCCGTGCGACGAAGGCATCGCGGAGTATGTGGTGCAGTGCCTGCGCGATATGAGGCAGTCGCTGGCGCAATGTCATGCGCGGGATTTGATCAACCAGATATTTTGGGCGGCGAAATATGCGGGAGTCGAGCCGCGAATTACGGCGCGCAGCGTGGAGCAGGCGTGCCGCGCGCACTTCTTGCCGGTTGGGAAGCGTCACGGATGAGTTTCCTCGAGCACTCAACATTGACGACGTTTCGGGCGCGGCCGCTGGTGTCGGCGACGATACCGCGGCGAAATGCGCTGCGGATTACGCCGGAAGCGCGGATGCCGCGATTCCCTGTTTCGGGCGAGCGCGAAAAAACGAGCTGGTTCAGTTTGCTGGGTACGCTGTTTGAGCGCGTGCATTTTCCGACATTTCGGGAGCCGGTTCGGTTGTTTCGGCAGACGCCGCTGCTTCCCTTTCGAGTGGCGGGGAGATCGCTGTCGGTTTCGGTGGTGCTGCACATCGGGCTGATTTTGCTGATTCCGCTGGTGCTCTCGTATGTGGCGTCGCAGGAGATTTCGTCGTACGCGGATGCGGAGGTCGAGCAGCCGCGGATGATTTATTACACGCTGCCGAAGGAAAGTCCGAACGAGAAGCTGCCGAAGATTACGCCGAAGGGCGAGGGCGGGCAGCCGGGGTCGGGGCAATTGCAGGCGCTGTTGCAGAAACTCGGGAGCGAGACGGACGCGCGGAAGATTGTGATTGTGTCGAAGCCGGTGCGGCCGGACAACAAGCGGCAAACGATCTATCAGCCGGCGACGCCACCGGATTTGAAGATCGATATGGATTTGAAGCTGCCGAATATCGTGGGCGGGCCGGAGACGGCGATTGCGAAGCCGAAGGTGCATGTGGATGCGAAGGATTCGCGGCCGATGCAGGCGCGGCGAAATGCGGAGAAGGCGTTGGCTCCGAATCTGGCGGCAGTGAACGCGGCGATTCCTACGAATTTGGCGGCGCCTACGGTGGCGCAGCCGCATCTGGCGGTACCGATCAACGAGTCGCGGCCGAAGCAGGCGCAGGTGCAGGTCGGGCAGGCGAATGCGCCGACGCTGTCGGAAACGGGCGTGGCGACGGCGACGAATCTGGGCGATGCGTATCGGGCGGGTGAGCCGAAAGCGCCAGAGGCTCCGGCGGCGCCAAGCGCGGAGAGTTCGAACGGGAGCGGCAAGCCGACGAAGGATGACGCGGTGCAGACGGCGGGGGACGGCAAGGGAGTGGTGGTGGTGAGCGTCGATCCGGCGGATGTGGCGGCGCTGGCGAAGCTGCCGGCGGGAAATCGGTGGGGCGACTTCACGATTGCGCCGAATGGAGGTCAGCCGGGCGCGGTGAATGGGAGTGCGAATGGAGTGCCGAACGCGGGGAGTCATGCGAGCGGCGGAGGCGGCGACCTTGTGCCGGGCGTCGGCAAGGGCTACTCGGGCGGGGGCGGCGGGAACAGCGGTTCGAATGGGAGTTTGAGCATCAACGGCGATCCGAGCGGGAAAGGCAGCGAGTTGCTGGACGCGACGATTTTCAGGGAGATGGTTTATCCGGTTCCGGCGAATGTGGTCTTGCGGCGGAATGCGCTGGTGGTGTCGTCGGGGCCGATGGGTGGCGGCGGGCTCCAAGTTTACGGGGCGCTGCATTGCGGGAAGATCTGGACGGTGTTTTTGCCGATGCCGGGGCAGCCTTGGACGTTGCAGTATTGCCAGTCGGGCGCAGCGGGCGGCGCAGCAGACGCGTTCGAATGTCGTCCACATGGAAACCGGCGTAGTGCCGCCGGACGTGCTGGCGCGATTCGATTTCAAGAGGCAAACGGTGCCATTCGAAAAGAAGGGCAAGCCGATCGTGTTGAAGGGCGTCATTACGGATGACGGAACAGTATCGGATTTGAAGGTTTATCAAGGAGTGCTGCAAGGGATGGACGATGCGGCGCGGGTGGCGTTCAGCAAATGGAAATTCAAGCCGGCGCTGAAGGACGGGAAAGCGGTCGCGGTGGATGTGTTGGTGGGAGTTCCAACCGAGATTGGCGGGCAGGTTCAGTAGTTTTAGTACGTATAAAACTGATGTGAGGTAAATCCTTTACGTCGCAAGAAGAAGTTTGCACACATTTGACGTGTGCGCGGAAGCCGCATTTTCACAGGCGATTTCTATCCACAAGTCACGCGATTGATTCCTGACAGGTTAGGCGAAATTTCCTCAGGCTGGAAAATTCCAATGCTTGGCCATTGGTATGCATCCGTGTATGTATGTAGGCAAATGACTGTTCTCCCAGTTGCGGAGAGCCTTCGACTGCCTATCGTCGCCGCTAAATTCGGCATCGTTGTCGCGCACGAAAAGTCAGTCGCTTGGGAACCGTGGTTCGGAACCCGAGCAAGGGCCTGATCGGAACTTAAGTTCTGGTTGCGGGTTTTTGAAGGGCTTCCGGGAGAGCGAAACGTTGGACAGAGAAGTGATCCGAGTTAGCTTTCTGACACAGGATTCGGGCCTCGGCGACGCGATAGCGCGTGCGCTGGGCGAAGACTTTGCTACCCGAACAATCGGACAGTGGGATTTAGAGCAGGCGGCACTGGTGTGCGACGCCTGCGATGTGCTTTTGCTGGACCTGCGCACGGCGAACACCCAGGGCGATGACGAAGCGATGCTTCGCCTGATGGATGCGATCGGGAAACTGCCGGCGCACCCGCCGATGGTCGTTTTATTCGAAGAGGAAAACCGGGGACTGCTGTTCCAAGCCATCGATCGTGGCGCAGAGGACAGCATCACGAACCCGCCCAACATGCTTGAAGTCCGGCTGGTCCTGCGGCGCGCGTATCGATTCCACGCAGCGGAACGCGAAGTTCAGCGGCTGCGCGCGAATGAGGTTCGGCCCACCGGGCGGCTGCATGAGCTGCTTGGGACGTCGGCGCCGATGCAGGAGCTTTTCAACCTGGCGCGGAAAATTGCGCCTTGCGATGTGAATGTGCTGGTCACGGGGGAAACCGGGACCGGCAAAGAGCTTTTGGCGCGCGCGATCCATCACTTCAGCGCCCGAAACACGGGACCGCTGGTTGCCTTCTCTTGCGCGAACCTTCCTGAAAACCTCGTCGAAGATGAATTGTTCGGGCATGAAAAGGGCGCGTTTACGGGCGCGATGACGACTCGGCGCGGACGCGTCGAAACTGCGGATCACGGGACGCTCTTCCTTGATGAGATCGGCGATCTTGGAATCGGGCTGCAACCCAAGTTGCTGCGTGTTTTGCAGGAGCGGAATTTCGAACGGCTTGGAAGCAACAAGACGATTGCGGTGGATATTCGGCTGATTTGCGCGACGAATCGCAACCTGGCGGAGATGGTTCCGCAGGGAAAATTCCGTGAAGATCTTTTTTACCGATTGAATGTTGTCCAGCTGCATTTGCCCCCGTTGCGTGAACGCCGCGACGATATTCCTTTGCTGGCGCAGCAATTCCTGACGAAATCGGCGCAGCTGTTCAAGAAGAAGGCGCGGAGGTTTTCGCCGCAAGCGCTGAGCGCGCTGGAGCAGCACAACTGGCCGGGCAACGTACGCGAACTGGAGAATGTGGTTCAACGCGCGATTGTGCTGTCGGAAGATGTGACTGGTGGATGTGGACAGCTTGCCGCTGTCGATGCGCGGCGCCACGATGACGCTGGCCGTTTCGACGGGTGGCGCCATCGCGGAGACGCCGAATCTTAGCCGGTCGTACGAGGATGAAGTGCGGCGATTCAAGCGGGCGCTGGTTTTGCGTGCCCTGCGCGAATGCGGCTGGCGCAAGGCGGAATGTGCGCGGACGCTGGGTGTAGCACGCGGTTATCTGCATAGGCTGATCAATCAGCTTGGCATTCAAGAGGGCGAAGGCGATCCGGCTCCGGAGCGGCGCGAGGACTATCCTCTTGGGCCGGTAATGTAGTTCTTTTCGAACGCTTTCGACTTACTTCCCTTCCCGAGAGAAACGCTTCAAGGCAACCGACGCAATGACGGCGCTGGACTTGGCTTTGCCGCTCGATTAGTTTTCATTCGATGGAATCCGAACTGGAAAATTCAGAGGTCGCGCGCATTTGCCTTCCCTTTCTGCGTGACACGCAAAATCCAGATGGTGGGTGGGGCTTTCGGCCCGGGACTGCGAGCCGGGTGGAAGCGACGTGCTGGGCACTGCTGGCGTTGTGGGAGCCATCAGAACAGTCGTCGGAGGATCGAGTTCGTGTGCACCGGGCTCGTGATTTCTTGCAGACGACGCAATTGAGCGATGGATCGTGGCCCGCAGCGCCTGGCGAAGAGACTGGCTGTTGGGTGACATCGCTGTGCTGCCTTGCGCTGAATGCAATCGGGGATCAGACGCAGAAATCGGCGATTGAATCGGGATCGCGTTGGATTTGCGATGACTGGCCGAGCGATTCGACTCCGTGGCGGCGATTCCTGGCACGGCTCGCGTCGCACAACGACGTGGCGCCGATGAACACCAGTTATCGCGGATGGGGCTGGACGCCGGGGACTAGCAGTTGGGTCGAGCCGACGTCGTTTGCGTTGCTGGCGTTAGAGCGACCGGAATCGCCGGAGATCGCGCGGAAAGCGAAAGAGCGTAGATCGCTCGCGACTTCGCTGTTGTTCGATCGTGTGTGCCCTGGCGGCGGATGGAACGCGGGGAATCCGGTTGTTTACGGTGCAGCGGGCGAGCCTGGCGTCGTGCCGACGGTTTGGTCGTTGCTCGCGCTGCGAAACGTGGCGGCGCGCGCCGAAATTATACAAAGCCTCGATTGGCTACAGCGGACTGCGGCGAATGTTCAGAGCCCAGGCTCACTAGCGCTGGCACAAATCTGTCTGAGGACCTACGGACAATCGCAGCCTGGAATGGCACCCTTGAGCGACGTCCTGAAGCGGAGCGAATTCTTAGACAACACCCTGGTGGCTGCGTGGGCGGTGCTCGCCTGCGGCTCGGATTTCTGGCTGGGTAAGTCCGGGGCGCGAAAGGTGGCCGCGTGACGCTGCGGAATCAAACGCTGACTCCCTCGTTTCAGAGGCCGCCGTCGCAGGTGGTGATCCGGCGCGTTGGCAGCTATCAAGCCGAGATCGCGTCGCTGATGTTCGAGAGCTTGGCTCCGTTCGGACTTCAAGTGAAGGGCAAGTCGATTTTGCTCAAGCCGAATTTGGTGGGGCTCGATCCGGAAGGATTCATCAACACTCACCCGACAGTGATCGCGGCGGCGCGGGAGTGCTTTTTGCGCATGGGTGCTTCGCAGGTGTTGGTCGGTGACGGGCCGGCACTCGACCGAGATACCGAGGCGATTCTCGAGTCGGTGAAGCTGCGCGAGCATCTTGGGCCGCTCCGAAATGTGTTTGTCGATCTCAACCTCGATGACGTGGAGAGGGTGACCTTCCCAACGCGGGCTTCACGCTTGCGAGAATTGTTTCTGCCGAAGACGTGCATGGGAGTGGATTTTGTCGTGTCGATGGCGAAGCTCAAAACGCATCACTGGGCCGGCGTTACGCTGTCGATGAAGAACATGTTTGGGATCGTGCCGGGGGCTTGTTACGGGTGGCCAAAGAATGTGTTGCACTGGGCCGGGATCGATCGGGCGATTCTCGATATCAACGCGGCGGCGCGGCCGGACTTCGCGATTGTGGACGGGATCGTGGGTATGGAGGGGAACGGACCGACCCAGGGGCAACCTAAAGCGAGTGGGGTGCTCGTTTTCGGCAACGATCCGGTAGCGGTAGATGCAACCTGTTGCCGGGTGATGGGCCTGCGTCCGGAAGGCGTGAAATATCTGAGCCAGGCAGGAACGATGCTAGGGCATGTCCAAGTCGATAAGATTCAACAGCTTGGAGAGACCATCGAGGGTACCCGGTCCTCGTTCGCCGTTTTGCCGGCTTTCCAGTCCCTGAAATAGAGTGACCTCCGATTTGGAATGAGACCTGCCCTATTCAAGCAGGCAACGGACTAGAGTCGGCCTACGTGTCTCCAAATGATGACGCTCGTCCGCTGACTCTGCATCGAGTTCCGGGCTGATCGGCGAGCAAAGCTCCCGAATTTAGACATGAGAAAAGTGAGCTGGTCCACGGTTACGCCAGAGGGTCCCCACCCCGCAGGTGCAGCATCTTCGGTGGCTCGCACGGAGACGTTTGCCTCCGCCTCAGCAGGCAGCACACTGGACATTTCTCTTCTGCGTTACGCGTTCTCTTTCCCCGCCATGTTGGGAGTGCTCCTTGTCGGCGCAGCGTTCGTTGTCGCGCGGAAATTCCCTGTGGATCCGGATGTTTGGTGGCACATCAAGACCGGAGAGATCCTCCTTAACAGCCATCAGTGGCCAACGACAGACGCTTACTCCTTCACGGTTCCGGGGCAGCCTTGGATCGCCGGAGAGTGGCTGGGCGACGTATTGATCGGGTTCGTTGCGAGACTCGATGGGTTGCAGGGGCTGGATGTGCTGCTGATCGTATTGGCAAGCGCCATCATGCTCGCGCTCTACGGGTACGCAACGCTGAGATCTCAGAATTCCAAGGTGGGATTCGTAGTTGCGGCGGTCTTGTTTACCCTGGCGGCGCCCCAGTTCACTCTAAGGCCGCAGATGCTCGGGTACCTCTTCCTCATACTCACGTTGATCGCGCTGGAGCGCTTTCGCCAAGGCAAAAGGGGTGCGATTTGGTTGCTGCCGGCGCTATTCGTTCTGTGGGTCAACGCTCACGGGTCGTTCGTTATTGGCATTGGCGCAATCGTCGTTTACCTGCTAAGCGGTTTGTTTGCGTTTGAAGTTGGTAGTGTCGAGGGACGCCGGTGGACCGCAGTACAGCGCTTGCAATTGGAAACCGTACTGCTGCTCTCCATTGTGGCTCTCAACGTCACCCCATACGGCTCCCAGCTCGCTCTTTACCCCTTCCACGTGGCATCGTCTCTGCCCGTCGGTGTCGCCAACGTGAAAGAGTGGCAGCCGATTCCGTTCAACCTGGACCAAGGCAAGATATTTTTGGCGTTGATTCTCTTCTTTTTCCTTTCGATGGCCCTGCTTCGATTCAAGCTGCGTCTGGAAGAGATCGTGTTGATCGTGGGCGGGGCCGTGATGGCATGCCTGCACCTTCGATTTCTACTGGTCTTCGTGCCCGTTTTTACAGCGGGACTTTCGGTAGCACTCGCTGAGTGGGTGCCGCAGTACGAGCGAAGCAAGGATCGCGTAATTCTGAACGCGGCCGTCATTACCTTGGCGCTGGCGGGAATCATTCACTATTTTCCGTCACACGCAGCGCTTGACCAGACCGTCGGGGATCATTTTCCCGTCAGCGCCGTGGAGTATCTGCAACAGCATCGGGTGCCGGGGCCGATGTTCAACAGCTACGGTTTTGGAGGGTACCTGGTGTGGGCCGGTCAGAGAGTCTTTGTCGATGGGCGCGCCGATCCCTACGAGCGGGGCGGTTCTCTGGCAGATTATTTCTACGTCATGCAGATACGGCCGGGCGCGTTAACGGTGCTTCGGAACTATGGCATTCAGTCATGCCTGCTCGATCGGACCGAGCCACTCGTCACCCTGCTGAGCGCGACGCCGCAATGGCAGCAGGTCTATCAGGACAACTTAAGTGTTTTGTTTGTAAGACGGGACCCTCAACAGAACGACGCTTCGTTACCTTCTAACCCCTCGACGCCAGGCCAGAAGGAGTAGGAAATGGATACACCGCAGCTCGGACATTCATCTGCGCCAAGAGAGACCGGCTCCGGAACGACTGAGGATCGGCTCGTCCTTTCGGTGGTCATACCGTGCCTCAACGAAGAGCAGGGTTTACGCAAGACCCATCATCGCGTCGTAACGTGCTTGCAAAACTTTGAACCATCGTTTGAGGTCATTTACGTGGACGACGGGAGCACGGATTCCACCCCGGAGATACTGCGAGACCTGCAAGGAAGAGATGAACGCGTTCGCGTTGTCCGATTTTCGCGAAACTTTGGTCATCAGGTAGCGATTACTGCGGGACTGGAGTGCGCCAGCGGCCAGGCTGTAGTGGTTCTCGACGCCGACCTTCAGGATCCGCCGGAGGTCATCCAACAGTTTCTCCAAAAATGGCTCGATGGCTACGACGTTGTCTATGGAGTGCGCTCGGAACGCGATGGAGAAACGCGGTTCAAGCGTCTGACCGCCAGCTTTTTCTACAGATTGATGGGACACCTGTCGGACGTTCCCATTCCCGTGGACACGGGCGACTTCCGACTGATGGATCGACGAGTCGTGACCGCGATGCTTTCCATGCCGGAGCGAGATCGTTTCGTCCGCGGCATGGTGAGTTGGCTAGGTTTTTCACAAATTGGAGTGGCTTACCACAGGGAAGCACGCAAAGACGGAGTCACTAAGTTTTCGCTCTTCAAGATGATTCGCTTCGCCATGGATGCGATCTTTTCGTTTTCGATCCTTCCGCTTCGGCTCGCCACGTGGCTGGGATTTGCGGCCTCAGGGATATCCATTCTGGCGATCATGGCGGTGCTGCTGGATAAGTACCTCGCGGTCCCCGGGATGGTGAAAGGGTGGACTAGTACGGTTATCGCGGTGTTGTTCATCGGCGGCGTTCAGCTGATTTGCATTGGGATCATCGGCGAGTACGTCGGGCGGATTTACGGGGAATCGAAGCGACGCCCACTTTATGTCGTTCGCGAACGACTTGGGTTTGAAACCCAGGTAAAGCCGGTTCCCCGGACGTTGCGACCGAAGGTTGTCGCGAGTCGCTAAGCGGAGCGCCCACTGTGACATCTAGCCTGCGATCAGAGCCGGAGATGCTTTTGGCAGAGTTCGACGAATACGCAACAAACTACAAGCAGGTCGTAGCCGAGAGCATTCGCATCACGGGCGAGTCCTCGGAGTATTTTGCGGCGTATAAGGCCGACTATATCGCGCGAAAAATCGCGCCAGCCCCAGGAACGAAGGTACTCGACTATGGCTGCGGGATCGGGTTGCTATCGGCGCAGATCCGGAAACGACTACCGCAGGTACGAATCGACGGGTTTGACGTTTCGAAGCATAGCGTGGAACAGGTCGAACCTGCCCTGCACAGCCAGGGCACGTTCACTACGGATCAGAGCCGAACTCCTGTCTGCCTATGACGTGATCGTGTTAGCCAATGTCCTGCACCACGTTAACCCCAACGAGCGCACCTCCCTGCTGAGGCAGGTATCTTCACGCTTGGCCAGAAATGGGCGAATCGTTGTTTTCGAGCACAATCCCCTGAACCCGCTTACGCGCCACGCGGTGTCCCAATGCCCCTTCGACGAGGGGGTTCAGTTGTTACCGGTCCGCGAAGCGCGCGGCTACTTCGGGGAAGGGTTCGAAGGGGTGACGCGAGATTATGTCGTTTTCTTTCCACGCTGGCTTTCCTGGCTACGGCCCTTTGAGGGATTTCTGAGCTGGTGTCCGCTAGGAGCGCAGTACGCAGTTGTGGCCAGTGGGCGTCTCACGTAGACAGCTCGCAAAGTGCGGTCGCTGAATTCCAAAAATCCGTCACCAAATCACACGGCTACAGGGTCCTAGGCGTTCACAAACAGGTACGCCCGCCAGATCACAGTCCGGTCCGACGGAACATGCCCAGTCAAATAACCGACCTACAATCATCGCTTTACGAGCGCCGACAGTGAACGCAGCGAAAACGGAGGATTGGTGGCAGAGATGCTTATATAGGGCCACCGGAACAGGTGTGCAATTCCTCTCGCATGCCTCACCCATTCGAAGGAGAAAGACAATGAAGAGTCTTCTGAAGCGGCTTTGGTATGAAGAAGAAGGCCAGGACCTCACGGAGTACGCTCTGCTCCTCGTACTGCTGACCTTGGCGGCTGTGACGACCTTGAACACGCTGGCAACGGCGATCAATGGCACCTTCACGAACGTGACGAACAAGCTCAACACCTAGTTTTACTTCCGAAGGACTCACTGACTTTTGACGGTAGAAGTAAGTTTTTGGGGCGTTGTTAACGGTCGGTGTTAACGGTCGGGCCTGAGCGGCCGCGACTCTTGGGAGAAAAGAATCGATATGAAGCGAATTCTCGTAAGGCTCTGGAAAGAAGACAGCGGGCAAGATCTGACTGAATACGCGTTGCTCCTCGTGTTGCTCACCCTGGCGGCGGTTACGACCCTAAACCAACTCGCGATCGCCGTGAATGGGGTCTTCACGAATGCCACTACCAGTCTGAGCACGTAAGAACTTCGGTCAGAATGGCTTCCATCCCCAGGCCAACAGGGCGAGACTCGACGGAAAGTAATCCGAGGCTGCCAGTTCTCATATGAATGTCCGTTTGATTGGGCTGCAACAAACGATCTGGATCTTCACGATCGGCCTTACGTTTGTGGCCGCATTCGTGGATTTTCGTGAACGCAGGATTCCCAACTGGCTGACGGTGCCGGCGTTTTTCGCGGCGTTGACGCTGCGAACGGTGCTGTTCGGCTGGCCCGGGGCTAAGACAGGTCTGGAAGGTGCGGGACTCGCGCTCGCGCTCCTACTTCCTCTGGTGTTGCTGCGGGCGTTCGGCGCGGGCGATTGGAAATTGATGGGCGCGGTCGGGGCGTTCCTCGGCCCGCTCATGTTTTTGTTTGTGTTAGTGGGCAGCATTCTTGTGAACGGTGTTGTGGCGCTGGCCGAGATGATGCGTACGCGGAGGGTTCGGGAGACGTTCAACAACCTTCGGGTGCTCGTGCAGGGATTTTTTACGTTTGGGCTGCGAGCCAATCCGAAGATCTCGCTCGACAATCCCGAGCTTCTGAAGTTGCCGTTCGGCGTCGCGGTGGCGATTGCGACGGTGGCATGTTATTGCGCGGCGCGCTGGGGATTGTGAGCGCCGCGAGCGCGGTCCTGAGGCGGGACCGCGTTTTTGTGTTTTGAGATGTGCCTTGGCTATTCGTCGAGGTGTCCTGAGGTGAGGAGACCGTTGTTATGAACCAGAACCGCATGGTCATCGGGTTGGCGATCGCGCTTGTCGTGGCGTTCATGCTCGCCACATTTGTGTACAAGCAATTTCAAAAGGCCAGCACGGCGAAGCCGGTGGATACGGAGCATGTCGTCGTTGCGGCTTCGGCTTTGCCGCTGGGGACGCGCGTGGACGCCAGCAACCTGAAGCTGATTGCGTGGCCCGCGGGACAGTCGGTGGCCGGTATGTTCACCAGCATCGACCAGTGCGCGAATCGCGCGCTGATCACGGCGGTGGCGGCGAACGAGATGATTCTTGATCCCAAGCTGGCGCCGAAGGAAGCGGGCGCGGGCCTGCCAGCAACGATTCCGGAAGGCATGCGCGCGATGTCGGTGGCGGTGAACGACGTCATTGGCGTAGCGGGATTCGTCACGCCGGGGACGAAAGTCGATGTGTTGGTGACCGGCAAACTGTCCGGGGCGAATCGCAACGAGGAAGACACGATCACGCGGACGATTCTGGAAAATATCAGCGTGCTTGCGGCGGGACAAAAGATCGAGCAGGACCGTGAAGGCAAACCGCAGACGGTGCCAGTGATCACGCTGCTCGTTTCGCCGGAAGATGCTGCGCGGCTCGCGATGGCGAGCACGCAGGGCAAGATTCAGCTCGCGCTGCGCAATACGGTGGATTCGAAGCGCGTCGAACCGGCCTCGGTGCTCGAGGCCAATCTTTTTTCGGGCGGCGGACCAGCTCCGGCTCCGAAGAAAACGATCGTCAAGACAGCAGCGCCACCGCCCCCTTCGCCGTACACGATCGAAGTCATCACCGGCAACAAACGCGAGAACAAGAGCTTTCCGAACCAATGAGGGAGCATCGAGGACAACGAATGTTCGTACACCAGCCCGCACAGAGTTCGTTGAACCGCACGAGACCGACTTTCGCTCGGTCGGCGATGGCCGCGGCGTTCGTTGTCGCGACCGCGCTCTCGCTGCAAGCGGCGCCAGCGCTCGCGCAACAGCCCGCCGACACGCCGGCACCGACCCAGAGCGCGACACCGCCACCTCAGCAAGCCCCGACGCCAGTGCCCGCGAATGCACCGATGGAAGCGGGGGAACCTCAGACATTGCACTTGCTGGTTGGCCGGTCGATCGTTATCACTTCACCGGCGCGCATCAAGCGGGTGTCGATCGCCGATCCTACAATTGCGGAAGCGATCGTTGTCAGCCCAAATCAAGTTTTGGTGAACGGGAAGACTCCGGGCGGAGTTTCCTTGATCATCTGGGACGAAAGCGATCAAAGCCAGTCGTTCGAAGTTTCGATCGACATCGACGTGCTGGGATTGAGCCAGAAGATTCGCGAAGTCTTTCCGAACGAGGACGTTCATCTCGACACGTCGCGCGACGTCGTGATGCTGTCGGGGAGAATTTCGTCAAAAGAAGTCGCCGATAAGATTCTGGAAATCGTGAAGGGCGTGACGCCGAAGGTCACCAGCCTGATGCAGGTACCGACAACGCCGAACGGCGAGATTCTGCTTCAGGTTCGCTTCGCCGAAGTAAACCGCTCGCTGATCAGCCAGTTCGGCCTGAATATTCTTGGCCTGCCGGGCGGAAAGAACGTGGGAACGATTTCCACGCAGCAGTTCGCGCCACCGCAACTCACGACGCAAAACGGCATCAGCACGACACCATCGACTGGCAGCGCGATCGGCCTCAGCGACCTGCTCAACATTTTCATCTACCGCCCCGACATCAACCTGGCGGCAACCATCAAAGCGCTCGAGGAACAGAACGTTCTCGAGATTCTCGCAGAGCCGAACCTGATGACCGAGTCCGGCAAAGATGCGAGCTTCCTGGCGGGCGGCGAGTTTCCCTTCCCGATTCTGCAATCGACCGGCGGCTCAGGCGGGTTCGCGGGGATCACGATTCAGTTCAAGGAGTTTGGTGTCCGATTGAATTTCACGCCGACGCTGACGCCCGACGGACTGATTCATCTCAAGGTCAAGCCGGAAGTCAGCTCACTGGATTTCACGAACGCATTGACGCTGCAAGGCTTCGTGATTCCGGCGCTGGCGACGAACCGCGTGGAATCCGACATGAGCTTGACGGACGGGCAGAGCTTCGCGATTGCAGGCTTGATGGATAACCGGGTCACGGAGCAGATGCAGAAGATTCCGGGTATCGGCGACATCCCCATCCTTGGAAAGCTGTTCACGAGCAAGAGCTTGAATCGCAGCAAGAACGAACTCGTGATCGTAGTCACACCGCACGTCGTCCATCCGATCGTGCCGGGACAGCCGACTCCGAACCTGAAATATCCGGATCCGTTCCTGCCGCCGACGACCGGCGGAGGATCGAGGGGTGAAGCGGTACCGGGGACGCCTGCCGCAATCGGCGTGCATCAGTAAGCTGTGAGCTGAGCAATCGCTTTTGTAATAACTGAGGGCTGCACAATCCATTAGGGGAGTCAGAAAGAACGGTTGATGCTGACAGTAGCCATAGCTAGCGGTGACACGGCCAGTTCCGGACAGTTGCTGGCCAGTCTCGAACAAACAGGTCTCGTTAAGTCGGTCAAGCAATGGTCGGTCCCCGCCGATAAGGTGCCCGAGTCGGCAGATGCATTTCCGGAAGTGGTATTCCTGGATCTCGCGCGCGATCCAGAACCGTATTTCCAATTGGGTGCGCAAATTCACCGAACCCGGCCGGCGTGCAAGCTGGTCGCATGCTCTTCCGTCGTTCCGCCAAATCACCAGCTTTTGCTGGAAGCGATGCGATCCGGTGTGCAGGACTTTTTGCCGAAGCCTGTCGATCCACGATCGCTGAAAGAAATTTTGGCGCGTTTCTCGAAGGATCTGGAAGGTAACACCGACCGGTCGTCGCTCGATCGATTAATCGTGGTGATGGGATCGAAGGGCGGGGTAGGAACGACCACAGTTGCAGTTAACGTCGGCGTGCAGCTTGCGAATTATGCTCGAAAGCACGTTGCGTTGCTCGACTTCGCTAATCCCCTCGGCAACGTCCATCTGCTGCTCGATCTCCATCCGAAATTTACGGTGCGAGACGCGGTCGATAACCTCGATCGTCTCGACAGTCACTTCTTCGCCGGACTGATGACGCGGCACAAGACGAAGCTCGAGGTGCTGGGCGGCGCAACTCAGCCTGAAGAGTGGCAAAACATTCCGATTCCGTCGCTGGATCGCGTCGTCAACGTCGCGCAGAACAATTTCGACATGGTTCTGGTCGATATGGGCTCGCAGTTTTCTTCGGAGTGGAGTTCGATCTTGCGCATGGCGCGGATGATTCTGCTCGTCGCCGAGGCGAACGTGCCGGCGTTGTGGACGCTCGAGCGGCGGTTGCTCGCGTTGAAGGGATTCGGCATCGATCTCGATCGCGCGCGCGTGATCATCAACCGGTGGCACAAAGGCGACGAAGAGGTCCTCAAGGGCATTCAGAAGGACATCAATCGGCCCGTCTTTGCATGCCTCCCGAATGATTTTCGGATGGCCAGCAACGCCATCAACCTCGGCACGCCGATGCACGAAAACGGAAACAACGCGCTTGGCAGCCGCTACCGTCAGATCGCGGGACAGCTCGCGGGTCTCGACGTCGCTCATCCTGCAAAGAAAGGATCGCTGGGTGGATTTTTCTCGTTCCCGGCGAAACGGTGACGTAGCTCATGCCCCAACCGCTACCCGCACAGGTCACACGCACCGACTTTGGCGCCGTTAAGGCGGCGATTCACCGGAAGCTCATTCAGAAATTAAATCTGGATCGGCTGACGGAAGTGAATCGCGAGGATGTGCGCCGCGAGGTTACGCAAATTTTGGAAGCGTTGGTCGTCGGCGAATCGACGCCGATGAACCTGCAAGAACGTGAACGTCTTGCGACTGAAGTTCTCGATGAAGTTTTCGGTTTGGGACCGCTGGAGCCGCTTCTCGCTGATCCGACCGTCTCCGATATTCTGGTTAACACGCACAAGCGCGTTTACGTCGAGCGCAAAGGCATTCTCGAGATGACGTCGATCCAATTTCGCGACGACATCCACCTGATGAGCATCATCGATCGCATCGTTTCGGCGGTCGGCCGGCGCGTCGATGAGTCATCGCCAATGGTCGATGCGCGTCTCGCCGACGGGTCGCGCGTCAACGCGATCATTCCGCCGCTGGCCGTTGATGGCCCATGCCTGTCGATTCGGCGTTTCGGCCGCGATCCACTGACGTCGGAAGACTTGCTTCAGAACAACACGCTGACCGAGTCGATGCTCGAACTGTTGCGCGGCTGCGTCAAGGCGCGGCTTAACATCCTTGTTTCGGGTGGTACGGGCGCCGGTAAGACGACGTTCCTCAACGTTCTTTCGTCGTACATTTCGAATCGCGAACGCATCGTGACGGTGGAAGACGCGGCGGAATTGCAGCTCCACCAGGACCATGTGGTGCGGCTCGAGACGCGTCCCGCCAACATCGAAGGCCGAGGCGCGATTCAGCAACGCCAACTGGTCATCAACTCTTTGCGTATGCGTCCCGACCGCATCATCGTCGGTGAGGTTCGCGGCGAAGAAGCGCTGGACATGCTTCAGGCCATGAACACTGGCCACGACGGTTCACTGACCACGATTCACGCGAACACGCCGCGCGACGCCTTGAGCCGCCTGGAAACGATGGTCGCCATGGGGAGCCTCAACATTCCCGACGGCGCGATTCGCCGCCAGATCGCCTCCGCGATCGACGTGGTCGTGCAGGTCAGCCGCCTTAGCGACGGAACCCGCAAAGTGATTTCGCTCGCCGAGATCACGGGCATGGAAGGCGACATCGTGTCGATGCAGGACATATTCGTTTTCCGCAAGCGCGGTATCCGCGATAACGGCGAGGTCTCGGGCGAATTTGTGCCAACGGGAATTCGGCCGAAGTTCGCGGAGAAGTTGCAGGTTTCGGGGATTCACCTCCCGATCTCGATGTTCGATTTCCAGCACGCGGAGTTTTGATGGAAGCACGTTTCAGTTTCGATCGTGCGGTGAAAGGTTGCTCGCTGTAGAGGATTCGCTATGGGCTTGCTCGTATTTGCGCTCACATTCCTGATCGTCGTCGTCATCTTCCTTGGCGTTTGGATGTCGATTGGCACCGACAACAAGCAGGAAATCGTGCGCCGACGCATGGAAGCGGTGCGCAAGGCGGAGCGCCGCGGCGACGTGTCGATGGGCCTCAAGCTGGCTCGCGATGAAATGTTGAGCAGCGTGCCCGCCGTTCATCGCTTGATGATGCACTGGTCCTGGTCGATGCGTTTGCAAGAGCGCATCTCGCAAGCCGGGCTAACGATGAAAGCCGGGAAATTGATTTTGATCAGCGCGTGTTTGTTCCTCGGGACGACGGTTGTCGTCGGACTTTTCATGCCTGTGTTTCCGGTCGGCCTGTTGATCGGCATATGCATGGGCCTGATTCCGTATGGCGTGGTGATGTACCTGCGTCAGAAGCGGCTGCGCGCTTTCGAGGAACGATTCCCCGAAGCTCTCGATTTGCTTGGCCGCGCGGTCCGCGCCGGACATGCTTTTACGACCGGCCTGGAGATGATCGCGAAAGAATCACCGGATCCGATTGCGAGCGAATTTCGCACCACGTTCGAGGAGCAAAACTTCGGCCTGCCGTTGCGCGACGCGCTGCTCAACATGACCGAGCGCATCCCGTCGATCGACGTGCGATTTTTTGTCACCGCGCTGCTAATCCAGAAAGAAACGGGCGGCAACCTTGCGGAAATTCTCGACGGGCTGGCCCGTGTCATTCGCGATCGTTTCCGTATCTATCGCGAAGTTCGCGTCCGCACGGCGCAGGGACGTTTGACGGCGGGCATCCTGATCGCGCTTCCGGTTTTCATGATGATCTTGCTGATGGTGATGAACCCAAACTACATGGGCGTGCTCTTTCATGACCCGAACGGAGTGCTCGCGCTGACCGTCGCCGGCATCATGCAAGTCGTCGGCTCGTTGGTGATCTGGAAGATCATTCACATCGAGGTCTGACAAGTTTCGAGTTTGGTGGGATTTTAAGTTTTGCATTTGCAGCTTTGAGGAGTTTTTCGAAATGCTTTGGGCAATTACAGCGCTGACCTTTCTCGCCACTTTCGGCGTGCTGGCCGCCCTGTTCTACGCGTTTTCGTCGCAGGGTGGGGCCGTCGTCGAACGCCTTTCGCGATTGGCAAACACATCTGCACCAGCGATTGAGGAGACCGGCTTCGTCGACAAACAGAAGGAGAATGTCCGGAACACGCTGGCCGGACTGAGCAAGTTAGTTCCTGGCGGCGATGGTTCGGGAACTCCGCGCACGCAACTCCTCCTGATACGCGCCGGCTATCGAAGCGCCAACGCGCTAGCCGCGATGCGCGGATTCAAGATTCTCACGCCGGTTGCATTCCTTGCGTTGGTGTTTGTCACGGGCGCCTACAAATGGAATCCATTCATGATTCCGCTGGTCGCGCTCGCGCTTGGGTACCTGTTCCCTGACATGTTCCTGACTTGGCGTGTGAATGCGCGTCAAGCCAAGATTCGCCGTGGCTTGCCCGACGGCCTGGATCTTCTTGTCATCTGCGTCGAATCGGGCCTTGGACTCGATCAAGCTCTAATGAAAGTCTCGCAAGAGCTGCGCATCACGCATCACGAGCTCAGCGAAGAGTTGCAGCTCGTCAATCTCGAGATGCGCATCGGCAAGACGCGCATCGAAGCGTTGCGTGAACTCGCTCGTCGCACCGGCCTCGACGACATCAAGAGCCTGGTAGCAATGTTGGTGCAGACCGATCGCTTCGGCACGAGCGTCGCCCAGTCGTTGCGCGTCTTTTCCGACGACTTGCGCACCAAGCGCCGGCAGCGCGCCGAGGAAATGAGCGCGAAGACCACAGTGAAGATGGTTCCGCCGCTCATCTTTTTCATTTTCCCCGCCCTTATGGTGGTGATTTTGGGCCCGGCTGTGATCACGCTGCTTCGGCAGTTAATGCCGGCACTGCAGCATTGATTGCAGCAAACTCAAACCCTGCAAAGTTTGCAGGAGCGAGAAGCTGGAAAGGAGAAGTGCAATGGATAACGTAACTCTGATTCGCGTCGTCGCGGGAGCGCTCGCCGTTCTCGTGTTGTTCGTCATTATCTGGCGCCGCAAACGCAAGTCGATCGAATAGCAATCATAGTTGTAGCTGATCACAGAAACACGGGAGCGGGGCGGTAGATCCATGGCCACGACAAACGGTCATACCAATTCGTTGTACGTTTATAACAAGACGCGCGAGACCTTCGTCGCAACAGAGGCTCTGCTTGCCGACAGCTATATTCGTCGGCTCGTCGGGCTTCTCGGCAAGACGCGGCGGTGGGCTACGCTTGGCCGGGGCCTTTGGATAGTTCCGTCGCGTGGCGTTCATACGATCGGAATGTTGTTCCCGATCGATCTAATTTTCCTCGGTAAGAACAAAGAAGTTGTCCACGTCGAGGAATATGTTCGTCCGTTCCGTATCTCGAAGGTGTCACTCAAAGCGACGAGCGTTCTTGAGCTGCCACCACATACGATCTATCGCTCGGGAACCAAAATCGGCGACCAACTCGAGATTGCTCCGACTCGCTAACGCGAAGCGGCTTGCGCTCGTCGAGGGATGTCAGATTTTCAGGTTCAGTTGTTGCAGAAGGAAGTGCGAATCGTTCGACCCGTCGTAGGAGTCTTTGTGGTGGTGTAAAGCGCGCGATTCGCAGTGCACCCGCCGTTACGGAAATTGCAACCAGCCATTTTCCGCCGCGGCAAACCTCAAAAACTTTTTCGGCGTTAACGGCCCGGCTCAGGGCGTTGCCTTCGCACGGGTGTTCAATTGTGACGACGCAGACCCGTTACCAGCGCGGTTCGCGCGGCTGGCGCACGGACTCGCTGTAATCCTCGTTGGAAAACCGGTCGCGTCCGCGGCCGCCGCCTTTTCCTTTGCCGCCGCCACCACCTGAGTTGCCGCCGCCGTATCCTCCGCCGCCGCGATTGCCGCCGAAGCCGCCGCCACCGCGATTCCCTCCGCGCGGAGGTCCGCCGCCTTCGCCACGCGGCCGCGCCTCATTCACCTTGAGCTGACGGCCGCCGGCCGTCGTTCCATCCAGGCCAGCGATCGCCTTGGCCGCTTCCTCGTCATTCGGCATTTCGATGAAAGCGAACCCGCGCGCGCGTCCGGTCTCGCGGTCCATCGCCATGTGTACACGCGTCACGGCGCCAAATGGTTCGAACAGCGCACGCAGCTCACCCTCACTCGTCTGAAAATTCAGATTCCCCACAAACAAACTCTTCATTTGCCGTTCTCCTCGGGCCAGCCGCAAATTGCGTTCCGAACTCGACCGCTACACGCCTGAAACGGTAGCACATCTCATGCCCGATTCTGTTACACCGAATTCACGGGGGGGCCGACGGCAGGCCGTGGAAGCCAAAGTTCGCTTCTCGAAACAGAACACCGCAACATCTACCCTGTTGTCTGGCTACTTTCCGAGCTTGCCACGTAGCACGGTGACCGATGCAGCCGGCAGCGTGAACTTTGTGCTCGCGTTTGCGTTCACCGTCGAACGCGCAGCCGGCCCATCCGGATCGGCGTGGCCTCCAGCTGGGGCCGCGTGCCATTGATACTGCGCTGCGCCAAACGTCACTACGTCTACGGTACCCTCGAATCCGACGTCGGACCCGGCTGCACCGCCGCTCGCTCCGGCTTTCGTGCCATCAAACGCAATTTTGACCTCGTGAGCGTTTTCCTGATCCTTGTTCACCACCATCAACGACCACTGCCCGTCGGGTCGCAATGCTGCGTACGCAGTGACGAGTGTGTGTCCTGCGCCGTCGTCAACGTCGCTCGTCGCCGCGAATAGTTTGTGTTCGCCATTGCCCGGCTGCACCCACTCGAGATTGATCAACTGGCTGGCGAAATATTGAGATAAGGGCTGAATGATCTTTCGCGTCTCGCGGTCGGCAGAGAACATCCCGAAAGTCCCCTGCGAACCGTTGTGGCCGCGGCCAATCCCGAGCGGAAGATAATGGAAGTAGTAGACAGCCTTGCCGCCGCCACTCAGGTACGCGCCGACGTAATCCGCCAGCCACAACGCGCCCCACACATCGACGAAAGCTTCCGAGTCTACCCACGAAATGTTCGACTCCGTGATCATCTGCGGCACGTTCGCCGGAACGCCGTCCTGCCGCCACACGTCGATGATGTGCGTCACGAGATACGGCTCGTCGTACAAGCTGCTCCACGCAATCTTTCCCGGCTCGATCGGATAGTGCTCGTAAGGAAAGAACGCCAGCTCATCCAGCTTTCCGTGCGCTTTCAAATAATCGACGAAGCGCCGCGTCCACGAAGTTCGTCCGGCCGCATCAGCCCACGTTTCGATGTCTTTGTTCTGTCCGGTGAAAACCGGGCCGCCCAATTTCAGTTTTGGATCGACGCGATGCAGCGCCGCCGCAAACTGAATGTAGAGCGCCGCGTCATCTTCCGGCGGAGTGTAATGGCCATCCGGCTCTTCGCCCATCTCCACATACGAAACCGGATATCCGCGCTTCTCGACATATGCGAGTTCCGCCGCGGCATCTTCCGGCGTGTTGTAAATCATCGCGATTGGAATCATCGCCGGAAGCTTTCGCGTTACGCCGCTCGTGAAGAAATAATCCAGCCCGAGTTGTTCGCCTGCTCGCTCGTCCAGATCTTCCGGAGTGTGCCAGGGATCGACCGAAGAACAATACGTCGCGGTCTGATCCTGGTCGGCCGTGTGCCGCATCAGATCGTGAAATTTTCCGTCCGCCGCTCGTCGTGCCGAGGTAAAGCTCTCGAATCGCGTAGCCCACGCAATTGCGCTTGTCCGCCGACCCATGCGTGTCACATGTGTTCGAAGACTGCGTCATCAAGATCGCGCACCCACTGCACCGCGATCGGCTGATCGGCAAGAGACAGCGTCGCAACTCCGCCTTTCCCTTCGCGCACAGCTCCGCCCGGGAACGTTACCCACACGCCGAGCGTCGGCTTCTTGATCGGATCTTCGCCCGTCCAATACTGCACTTCGTAGTTCACTGCGTAAGGCTCGGCCCACGCGATTCGAATCGCGCTCACCGGCAGCGCATTCGCCAAATCGAGAAACACCCACTGCGGATGCAGCGCGTCGTTTTCGCCGGTGTATGTCTGCGTCAAATACGGATTGCTCTTCCAATAGGAATCTGAGGTCGCCATCCGTCAACCGCGAATACCCTTCCGTATCGGTCCCGTCGTCGCGTGTCACTCCACGATGTGGCAATGGATATCCATACGAATGGCGAATCGGCGCCGAACCCGGCTCCCCACTCCCGACAAAGTATCCGCGCCCGGTTCCGGTCGGGTCGCTCCACTTCCCTTCCGGATTCCAGTGCCACGCCTCCATGTGCAGCTCGGTGTTTTGGCGATAGGTCACGGTCTGCCATCCGGCCGATAGCACCTTATCGAGGTTCTCCTCCGTCAACAGTTTGTCCGAAGCTCCGTACGGTAACCGATCAACGCCCGCTCCCAAGGCTTGAGTCGGCACGATCGTGTTTGTCGCGTGCCCCGCGGCCGCGTCGACATGAATCGTCTGCCCGGCTGCGACACCGGTGGTCACTGCCTGGGCGATCACAACCGCCATGCCAGCCAAGGACCGCCACAGTCCGCCTCGTTTCGGAATCGCCATCACCGCGTCACCCCTAAATGCTTAAATCGTTTTAATTCGAGCTATTGATACAGATAACGTTTCCCGCCGTCAAGCGGACTTCTTCCACTACGTGGTCTTCTCAACTCGCCCGCGGCCGGGCTGCCTCACTTACCACTTATTTTTCCGAATTTTTCAGCTAAACTACTTCCAGCCGTTCCCTCACACGAGATTTCGTGAAATTTCTAGCTCGTTGACTACGTAATCTCAGTGTGAACCCCTCTTCGAAGGAAGTCTGGCTAATGGCCTCACCAATAAGCTCTTCGCAACACGACCTGGGATCCCTGCGCATCCACGACGGTCAGCGTCATGGCAGCAAGGTCGGCAAGGGCCTAGCGATCTTCTTCGGCGTCCTCGTCATCCTCGCCGGCATCGCCGGCGGCGTGTACGCCTTCTGGAATCAGAAGCCAATTGTCACGGTTGCGATCGTCCACAAACCGGTCGGTACCGGCGGACGCGAAGCTCTTCTCAACGCTAGCGGCTACGTGACGCCGCGGCGTCGCGCAACGATTGCCGCGAAAATCACCGGCCGCGTCACCGGCGTGTTCTTCGACGAAGGCACCGTCGTCAAAGAGGGCCAGCTTCTCGCCACGCTCGATGATTCTGACGTGCAAAAAGCGCTCACTTCCGCAAAGGCCGACAAGGATTCCACCGAGGCGACCATCGCCGATCTCCAGGTGCAGCTCAAAAATGCGAACATCGAATTGCACCGCGCCGATCAGCTTCAGAAAGCGGGCGTGCAGACGCAAGAGCAGCTCGACACCGCGCGCATGAACGCTGACAGCCTCAAAGCCAAGATCGACCTCGCGAAGGCGCAGGTTGCAGCTTCCGTGTCCCGTATCGCCGAAGCGCAACAGGCCGTCGATAATTGCACGATCAAAGCCCCGTTCGCCGGAATCGTCGTCTCGAAAGACGCACAGGTTGGCGAAATGGTGAGCCCGATTTCCGCCGGCGGCGGCTTCACGCGCACCGGCATCGCCACCGTCGTCGATATGAACTCCAACGAGATCGAAGTCGACGTCAACGAGTCGTACATCGCGCGCGTTCACGACGGCCAGAAAGTCACCGCGATTCTCGACGCTTATCCCGATTGGGAGATTCCGAGCCACGTTCGCACGATCATCCCGACAGCCGATCGCCAAAAAGCCACAGTCAAAGTCCGCATTTCGTTCGACAAACTCGACCCGCGCATTCTGCCCGACATGGGCATCAAGGTGACATTCCTCGGCGACGCGCCGAAGCCGACCGACGCAAAGGCTGCCACAGGCAGCCGCGCTCGTGCCGCAAAGCGCCATCCACGACGAGGCCGGGAAGAAAGTTGTCTTCCTCGTAAAAGACGACAAACTCGAACGCCGCGCCGTTACGACCGGCGAAAACCGAGGCTCCGACGTCGAAATCATGGCGGGCCTCGCGGTCGGCGACAGCGTTGTCGTCGGCGGCCCTGCCGATCTGCGCGATGGCCAAAGCGTAGCCGTCAAGAAATAGCGTCAATTCGCGATCAAATTCGTCTAAATGCCGAAATAAAGTCGCTCTTTGAAACGTAGACTAGTTACACGCATCACAGGAGCTCTCACAATGGTTCGAGTGGATAGCACCGGCAGATCGAACAGCCTCATTCAGGTTCGTGGCCTCGACAAGACTTACAAGCGCGGTGGTGAAGAGATTCACGTTCTCCAGGGACTGAACCTCGACGTGGACAAGGGCGATTTCGTCGCGTTCATGGGCCCCAGCGGCTCAGGCAAGACGACGTTGCTGAACCTTCTCGGCGGCCTCGACGTCCCGACGCGCGGCAGCATCAGCGTCGCCGGCGACGAAGTGACCAACATGTCCGCCGCAAAGCTCACGCAATGGCGCGCGCGCCACGTCGGCTTCATCTTTCAGATGTACAACTTGATTCCCGTGCTTACGGCGTTTCAGAACGTCGAGCTGCCGCTGCTCCTCACCAAGCTCTCGAAATCCGAGCGGCGCCGCCACGTCGAAACCGCACTTGGCGTCGTCGGCCTTTCCGAGCGCATGAACCACTATCCCCGCCAGCTTTCCGGCGGACAGGAGCAGCGCGTCGCCATCGCTCGAGCCATCGTCGCCGACCCGACCTTCTTGCTTTGCGACGAGCCGACCGGTGACCTCGACCGCAAGAGCGCCGACGAAATCATGAATTTGATCATTCGCCTGGTGAAGGAATACGGAAAGACCGTGCTGATGGTCACCCACGATCCCGTCGTCGCCAAGCTTGCCGACCTCGAACTCCATCTCGAGAAGGGGTTGCTCGTGGAAGCCGGCCAGCAACAGAACGCTTACGCCGGAGGTGCCGCGTGAAATTTCGAGGACTCATCTTCGCGAATCTCTTTCGCAAAAAGATTCGCCTGATCCTGACCGTCGGTTCGTTCGCCGTCGCGCTCTTTCTCTTCTCGTTTCTCGCGGTCGTAAAGGGTGCGTTCGGCCGCGGCGCAGACATCGCCGGCGCTGACCGTCTCATCACCATCAATCGCACATCGATCATTCAGCCGTTACCGCTGAATTACAGAGACAAGATCATGCGCATACCGGGCGTGGTCGCGATCACGCACAATAACTGGTTCGGTGGCGTCTACCAGGACGAGAAGAATTTCTTCCCCCAATTCGCTATCGATCCTCAAAATCAACGCATCGTACTCCCTGAACTCAAAGTGCCCGACGATCAATGGGCCAACTTTGTGAAGGATCGCCAGGGCGCGATCGCCGGTGCAAAAACCGCGGCGCGCTTCGGCTGGAAAATCGGCGACAAAATTCCGATCAAGACCACGATCTTCGGTGGCGCAAATACGTGGGAATTCAACCTGGACGGTATCTACCACTCCGAGAAAGCCGGCGGTGACGAGAGCCAGTTCTGGTTTCAGTGGGACGCTTTCGAAGAAGGCGTGCCCAAAACATTCAAAGATCGCGTCGGCTGGTACGTTTTCAAGATTCAAAATCCCGATGACGCTCCGCGCATCGCAAAAGCGGTGGACGATCTTTTTTCGAATTCCGATTTCGAAACAAAGACCGAAACCGAATCCGCTTTCGCCGCAGGCTGGGTGAAGCAATTCGGCAACATCGAATTCCTCATCCTCTCGATCGGCGGTGTCGTCTTCTTCACGCTGTTGCTCGTGACCGGCAACACGATGGCCATCTCGGTCCGTGAACGCTTCGGCGAACTCGGGACGCTCAAAGCGATCGGATTCAGCGACCGCAAGATTCTCTTTTTCGTATTGGCGGAATCGCTGCTGATTTCTCTCATCGGAGGCCTCATCGGCCTTGGGCTTGCCATGGGTGCGATTCCCGTCTTAGCGTCGGCGCTCAATGGTTTGTTGCCCGAACTGATTCTTTCACCTGCCATTTTGAGCGTTGGTCTCGGCACCGCGCTGCTGGTCGGCCTCGTCAGCGGCTTGCTGCCCGGTATCGGCGCCATGCGAATGCGTGTAGTCAACGCACTGCGGAGGGTCTGACGTGCCAATTCCAGTCATCTATAACGTTCGCAGCGTGAAAGCTCGTTGGACTTCGGCGATCGTCGCCGTCCTCGGCATCGCAGGCACCGTCGGCGTTTTCATCGCGATGCTCTCGCTCGCGCGTGGATTCAAAGCCACGCTCGTCGCCTCCGGTTCCGAAGACAACGCGATCATCATGCGCGCGGGCGCCACATCCGAAATGATGTCCGGGGTCGCCCTCGATCAGGTAAAAATCTTGCAAGACGCCCCCGGCGTCGCTCGTGGCACCGACGGCGCACCGCTCGTCACATCTGAAGTCGTCGTCATCGCGCCGTTCCCTCTCAAGTCGACCGGCACCGATGCCAACGTTCAGGTCCGTGGCGTTTCTGCCAATGTGATGGACATCCGGCGCACTGTGAAGATTATTGAAGGCCGCATGTTCAAACCCGGCCTTTCCGAACTTGTCGTCGGAAAAAATGCCAACGGCACCTACTCCGGTTTAACTCTCGGCAACAGCGTCAATTTCGGTGGCGGCCATTGGAATATTGTCGGTGTGTTCGACGCCGGCGGCAGTGCGTTTGACTCCGAAGTCTGGACCGACGCTCGCGTTTTGGATGACGTCTACAAACGCCCGACAAACGTCTTCCAGTCGGTCACTGTCCATCTGACATCTCCGAACGCGTTGCAGGCGTTCCGGGACTCGGTCACGGCCGACCCACGGCTCAGTGTCGACGTCAGCCGCGAAATCGATTACTACGCCAAGCAGTCGACGCGCATGACGCAGCTGATCACAATTCTCGGAGGCCTCGTCGCCAGCGTGATGGCCATCGGCGCAATCTTCGGCGCTCTCAACACGATGTACTCCGCCGTCGCCGAACGCGGCCGCGAAATCGCGACCATGCGCGCGCTCGGATTCGGCGCCGCCGCCGTCGTGTTCTCGTTCCTCATCGAGGCTCTGCTCATATCCTTCATTGGCGGAGCCGTCGGCTGCCTGGCCGTGTTGCCTCTAAACGGCCTCACGACCGCCACGATGAACTGGCAAACCTTTAGCAACATGGCCTTCGCCTTCAAAATCACCTCGGGCCTGCTGCTCGGCGGCATTATCTTCGCCCTCTTCATGGGCATCATCGGCGGCCTGCCCCCAGCAATCCGCGCCGCCGCTCGCCCGGTCGCCGTAGCCCTTCGCGAACTCTAGTAACCGTGTTTCTCCATTAGTGTAGGGGCGCAGCATTGCTGCGCCCCAGCTTGCCCGGACGTAAACTTCAACCCCAGCCTGCTTTTATCCCCATCCCAGATTCCTGGAGATGCGGTCGTCCCAAACGTCGCCTACCCTCGCCCAGCCTTCACGTTTTCGCCCCACCTGCCCCTCAGTCCTATTGCCGCAACTCGTTTCCAGCCGCTAACTTGAGCCACAGGAGCGCCCCATGCCCGCCACAAATCCGGCCCCCGACTGGACCCCGGCCCACACGCCGCCCAAGACCATTCCGTGGCGCATGATCTTCCGCGTCATTCGCTGGGCAACCTACGTCTCCGCCGCGATCACCCTCGCGATGGTCCTTCACAAGGCTCCGCCGCCCGCCATCGAAACCAGCCCTCAAGCCGCCGCCCGCGTCGAACAAAAATTCGAGCAAGTCCAGCAAGCCGTGTCCGCCGGTCAGCCCGCCGAAATGCGCATGGACCAGACTGAGCTAAATTCCTATCTCCTCTCGCATCTCGATATCGCCGCAAATCCCGACTCGCCTCAAGCCCAAGCCGCGGCGCAGGCAGCGACACCAAACACTGTGCAAGCCGCTTCGCCATCGAACTCAGCACCAGCCGCCTCCGGCTCCGGCAACGGTCTCGACATGCCCGTCCCCGCCGGCTCATCCGCCGAGCAAATCGAGCAAGTCCGTTCGCAAGTGAAAGATGTAAAGGTTGAGTTGGTGGAAGATCGCGTCCGCGCCTACGTCGTTTTCGATATGCACGGCAAAGACGTCACGCTTCAACTCGAAGGCAAGCTCAACGCCGAGAACGGCTATCTCAATTTCGAGCCCGTCTCCGGCCAGATCGGCTCGCTACCGTTGCCGCCGTCCGCTCTGCAAACCGCGATGCGCCACATTCTCGAAAATCCCGAGAACCGCGAAAAATTCAAACTTCCCGCCGACATGTCCGACCTAAAAATCGTCAACGGCGAAGTCGTCGCCACCTACAAATGACGAAGGCTGCGACGACGTCGCGGATGTTTAAGGCAAAACGCTCTGACTACTTGATCACGCCCGCTTCTCTCAGTACTCCATCCACGTCTTCGTTCCCGGTCGGAATGTCCGCGTCCAGAAATTTTGCGTGAGCACCAACCAAGGCGCGCGCAACTCCCGCGTAGTCTCCACGCTCGCCACTGTTTCGAATTCCGTGCCCAAACCAGCCCGGCGGCGTCGCGTGATACTGCGAATCCTGAACCGCTAAAGAGGCGCCTCGGTCCACCAACAGCGTCGCCAAGTCGGCATATCCCTTCCAGCAAGCCCAGTGCAGCGCGGTTTCTCCCATATCGCCGCGTGAGTCAATAGGTACGCCTGCGTCGAGCAGCGCGCGAACGCTCGCTGTCGCGTGATTTTCCGCAAGATCCGGCAATAGCTTCGCATTCTCAGGAGATCTGACCTTTTCCCGAATCGAATCCGAAGTTGTCCGCCGGAGACTCTCGTCGCCATCACTCCACGCAGCGACAAGCGCATCCACTTCGCTCAGCTCCGTGTTCGCCCCGCGTGCCCGCAGCAACGCCGCCGTCTCTTTCTGTCCGCTTTGCATCGCCAACGCATACGCAGTGCGCCCATCCTTCCGTCGAACATCCAACGGGGCGCCGCGTTCCAGCAGCATCTCGAGAATCGACAAACTTCTCCTTCGGTATACCGCCCAATGCAGCGAGGTTTCGCCCCTATGATTTAAGTCCGCCAGATCCATACCTGTATCAAGCAACAACTTTACGCCCACAGGATCTTCTCGATCGAGCATGTGATTCAGCGCATTGGAGCGCAACGCATTCGCGCCATACTTCAGCAGCAGCTTCGTGCACTCGTGATCCGCATGCTCCGTCGAGTGATACAACGATTCGCCGTCGTTCGGATTCGCTCCTGCTTCTAACAAAACCAACGCCAACTGTGGATTGTCGTTCAGCCCTGTCGCTGCGTAGAGACACGACAGAGGGTTGTCTTTCAACTCCGGCGGCGTGAATGAGGTGCTAGCGTTCGCACCGTGAGCGAGCAACAAGCGCGCCGTCTCGACGATCGCTTCCGACCGCCCCGAAACACGGTTCGCAAATCGCGAGAAACAAACATAGATGAGCGGCTCGAAGCCATCCGGCCCGCCCTTTCGCGTCGCAAATCCGCCGTCGTTATCGAGCACGGCCTTCACCGCAGCAACATCACCAAGCACGAGTGCCGCCCAAATCCCCGCTTGCGCCAACTCCGGATTCGCTGCCAGCATTTCCGTGGCGCGGCGCAAATCCGACGTCGCTGCATCCACGAATTTCTTCGCCATCTTCTCGTAGTTCAACTTCGACTCTGTCAGCAGCGCCTGAAACTTCGGCCACGACGCAAAGCCTTCTTCGCGTGCGATGGCAAGCTGGGCGTCGTGCAGCTTGTAGTCCCCCGCGCGCGCACCGCTCGCGCTAATCGCCGTCAAGCGTGCCAATGCACCGGCATCGCCAGCGTTGGCGGCTTTCAGCAACTTCTTTGCTTGTTTCCGGTAATACTCCAGATTCAGGTGGGCAAAATTCGAATGGGTCGTCATGCGACCTCCTTTCAAGTGCTTGCCCAAAGTCCGCAATCTGGGCTGAAAGAAGGTTCGTTACTTTAATTTCTTACGAAAGGTGGGAAATTCCCTTCCCGCGGACCGGGAGCGCCCTTGTGCGCTGCCCGCCAGTATAGTTCACGCGCAATTTGTTGCAACAATTTCTATAGCAATTTCAACGGGTCAGTCTTAGCGAGACGCGACCTGCGTCGCTTTTTCGTCGTCTCTCCACGGCATTTCGACGTCGGGCATCCACTCCAGCCCCATGTTGTCGTCGGTGATGAGCTTGACCCTTCCGATTCTTCGCCTCAGTGCGTCTCCGGTTTCGAGTCCTTTGAAAATTGGTGGCTCGTTGATGGTTTGCACGAACGATGCATACTGCGCTAAGACCCGCTGCGTCGCCGGATTCGCCGGGTCGAACAAACGTTTGCCGTCGATTTCTAGTTTGGCGAGCGTCGAGAACCACAGATCGTTGTCGAAGTGGATTGGCGAATCGCTTACAGCGATGAAGTTCAGAACACGCATGCCGTATGGAAACACACTCAACGCCGTCCCCATCGTCTCGGCCGATTCCGTGCTATTGAAATAATAGACGCCGCCTTCGGCAAGATGGGGTTTCACCTGCTCGTAGAATTCTCGCGACAACAGTGTCGAAGAGTGCGCCCGCCAGTGATACGTCGAGTTCGTCACGATCAGGTCGTATTTCTCGTCGGGATGAGCCGTCAGCCATCGCCTTCCATCATCGACATAGATGTGCACCTTCGGATTCGTCAAGAGTGAGCTCACAACCGGATACTGCGGAATCAGCTTCAAATACCCTGGATTGATTTCGACGATGTCCATAATCGTCGTCTCGGGATGATTCACAAGTATTTGCGCCCAGGATCCCGACGCCAGCCCAATCACCAATACGCGCCTGCGGATGCGGCTGGATCGCGCTCAACGCAAGAGCTCGGATAACAAGATTCTTGTCGTGCTCGGGGTCGATGCGAAAATCCCCGTCGTACACGCCGCCGCCAAAGACAGCTCCGCCGGGCAATACGGCAATCACGCCATTTCGGTTTTCAACGACGTGCGCAAACGGCGTGCGGGCCTCGTGCCTGTGCCGGAAGATGATTCTCTCGTACAGCAAGCCGTAACACGTTGACGCAAAGACAACCGCCGAGGCGCATACCGCTCCGAGTGCGAAAACAAATCGGGGAAGACGTCCCGCCGCCTTGTGTACAAGAAAGATCGGCAAAGCCGCGCTCAGTACTGAAATCCCGCCGAGCATCAGCGCAATTTCACGCAAGCCCAGATAATTGAGCAGCACGAATCCGATCAGAAAACTGCCGAGCACCGATCCCAGAATGTTCGCGCCATAAACGAAGCTAACCCGCCGGCCGGCTAGGTCGTCGGGAGAGATCGACAGTCCACAAAGCAAGGGCAATACCGAGCCAAGCAATGCCGCGACTAGAAAAAACGCGGGTGTCAGCACGAGGTACGCGTCCTGCCCCACCGACGGAAATTTCAGAAATGATGGAAAGTTCCCGCCAAGAAATGTAGCGACCAGCGGCGGCAAGAATGTAGAGATCGCGCCGGAAATCACGAGCATCAATCCGATGAGCAGCAGCTTTCGCTCAGCCGCCCAATACCGCGTCAGCAATTCCGACAGGTAAGATCCTGCCGCGATACCCGCTAAGTATGTCGCCAGCAGCAGAGCAAATGCCGGCGCCCGGTCCGACGAAGCCATCGCGAACACCCGAAACCACGCGACCTCGTAGCCCAACGCAATCCACCCAGCCAATCCAGCCAGAAACACCGCGTTCCCAAGCGACAACACACGTTGACCGGCTGCTTCACCGGACTTGGCAGGCACGGCTTCGTTGTCGGTTGCGCCGTCCGAATCGCGACCCTCACGTCGCGCATACAAATAAGCCGTCGCACCCACCAACGTATTCAAAATCGCAGCAAAGCTGATCGCGCCCGACTGTGAAAACATCCGCAACAAAAATGTGGCGCAGAAATAACACGCGATCGCCGACCCCAGCGTATTCACAAAATAGAGGCGTGAAACCGAGCTCGCGACGCTCCCCGACGAGCGCACCAATTGCTCGACTAAAATGGGCAGAGTTGCGCCCATCAGGGTTGTAGGGACAAGCAATAAAATCGACGTGTAAAAGATCACCGCCGGCAGGCTCGCACCCGAACTAAATGCCGCGAACCAATGAAATAGCCGCAACGAAATCAGCCCGAACACGGCGACGCCCAACTCCGCGCACGCAAACAGCAAAATCCCGCGCTCCGGAAAACGCTGCGACAGCCGTCCTCCCAGCAAGCTCCCGACTCCGAGCCCCAGCATGAAGATGCCGACCACCACCGCTACAGACTGCGAATTCACGCCGTAGATCAAGAACAGGGTGCGCTGCCAGACAATCTGATAAATCAGCGCCGGCATTCCCGAGCAAAGAAAGAGTGCGCTCAGCAAGAACATATCCGAGCGGCTCGAGCTCTTCTCCGACTTCCACAGCGAAAACGCCAGCAGCCCCGCATCAATCAGGAGTAGCGCCAACACCGGCACGGCAACCATAATTTTCCTTGGTCAGCTTGTCGCCGAAAGACGGCCCAGAGCCTCGAACCAAAATCCCGAACCGAGCCTCATTCGGTCGAATAATTATGATTGACCCGACACCATCCCCATCCTGTTCGGTTGTTCAGGCATAGGTAAGTCGTTACTAGTAACTCGCCCAGGCATGCGTCCCGTATCGAAAACACCACAAACGCCAGCCCGCCGCCGGCACCACCTACTCAGAAACCCCGGTTCGCTCTTCGACACACCTCCGCCGAGAAACGCTGTCCGCGCGCCCCAACTCATCGGATTCTAGAGCTTGTAATCTTTGCCCAACGGAGCCGGCCCTTGAGCTTCACCCTGGGGACAAGGCTTGGATGCATTCTCGCGACCGCATCTCTCGTCTTCGCCCCTCTATCATCCGCGCAGGACACGCCTCTTGGCGTCGTGCTCCAGGCGAATCTCGCTCATGTCCGCCAGAGCTCGCTCTCCGAAGGCGCCAGTATCTTCGCCGGCGAAGACATCAGCACCGACGTCAGCGGCTCAGCAGACATTCGCATCGCCAGTTCCCGCTTTAGCCTCGCAGCGGGTACACGCACCCGTTTCTACCCCGCGCACGCCGGAAAAGGCTCCGTCGTCGAACTGAGCACCGGTACGCTCACCTTCCGCCGCGACAATTCCGACGCCGTCGAGGTCGTGGCCTCTGACGTTCGAATCGAACCGCAAGGCGACGTGCCCGCGACCGGCCAAGTCACCATCTTCTCGCCGTGCAAAATTGACGTCACCGCCATCACCGGCGACCTGAAAGTCATCGCCGGCACCGAAACGCGCATCGTCGCAGAAAAGGAATCGTACGAAGTCATTCCCCAGCAATCCGTTATTTCTGTGGCAAGTTTCATCTCACCCGACGATCCCGCCTACCATCAATCTCACACCCACAAAGCCTGCACCACCACGCCGCGCCAGTCGAACGGCCCGAGCCAATTCACAAAAATCGGCATCATCGCCGGCGCAGCAGGTGCCGGAGTTGTGGCTCTTCTCCTCATGCACCAAAGCGGCCACGCCAGCACGACCACCACATCCGGCGGTGGCGGCACCGAAAGCCCCGACAAACCCTAAACGAAAACCATCGCGGCAATCAGCAGAGACATCGCATCCTGCCGCGGTGTTGTAAGGGCGTCGCACTGCTGCGCCCCAACTTGGCGGGATCGCTCAGTTGTGACTCCGTCTTTTCGGGCGACGTCAAAGACAATTTGGTTGACCGTGCCACACGAACAGTCGCCCCACACATCGGTGAATTCGTAGACGTGCATGCGATACTAATGCTCAACATTTTTCGCCGCTCGCCGCGAAAGTCCCAGGAGCCACTCATCTCTCATCCCGCCCCAGCTCGCCAACATCCCGGACTCTTGCCCTACTTCGCTCTCGTCGCTGGCGTGATCTGCATCTCCTGGTCCGCCATCTTCGTCCGCTGGACCGACATCCCCGGCCCCGCCTCCGCCTTCTATCGCATGTTGATTCCGTCTCTCCTCCTCATCCCGACGTGGCTCTACGACTGGCGCACCCCACGCGTCAGCTTCCGCACACTCGCCATCATCGCCACCGGCGGCCTCTTCTTCGCACTCGACCTCGCGTTCTACAACACTTCCATCATCCGCACCTCCGCCGGCAACGCCACTCTTCTCGGCAATCAGACTCCCATCTTCGTCGGCCTGATCACCTGGCTCGCTTTCAAGCGGCGTCCCGCATTCGCATTCTGGGCGGGACTTACCCTCGCCTTCTCGGGCTCGCTCGTCATCATCTGGACCGACCTCACGCGTCACCTTCACCTCGGCGCCGGCGACCTCATGGCCCTCACCGCCTCCGCCTGCTTCGCCGTCTATCTCCTCGCGACAGAAAACGTGCGCGCACACACACGCACACTCGTCTTCCTTCGCCTCGCGACGATTTCCGGCACAATCTTTCTCTTCGTGTTCTGTCTTCTTCTGCGTGAACCGTTGAACATCCCCAGCCATCGCTCGCTGGCCGCGCTGATCGGTCTCGGTCTCGTTTCACAACTGGGTGGCTATCTCGCTCTCACCTACGCCCTCGGCCATCTGCCAGCAACAGTCACCGCGGTCACGCTGCTCGCCCAAGGCCCACTGACAGCAGTACTCGCCGCATGGCTCCTCGGCGAGCAGCTCACGACATCTCTAATCGTGGGCGGTGTGTTGGTCCTGCTAGGTGTGGGCCTTGCCAATCGTGGCCGCGACGCCGGCGAAGAAGCCAACGCCGCGCTCAGCTACGACCCCGCTCAATCCTAAACACTTCTCTGCGCAACTCTGCGTCTCTGCGTTATCTTCTTCTTCCTCTTCTCAGTCTTGCTCAATCCTTAAAATGCGACGTAAACAAATTGTTCAGCGACTCCGCCAGCGTCGGATGCGCAAACACCCCATCCCTCAAAACCGTGAACGGCAGCTTCCCCCACATCGCGACCTGTATCTGAGCCATCACTTCCCCGCCCTCAATCCCCAGCACTGCCGCTCCCAAAATTTGATTCGTATCCGCATCCACAATCGCCTTCATAAACCCGCGCGTCTCATCGATCTCCAGCGCCCGCGCCACGCTTGTCATCTGCATCTTCGCCACGCGAATCTTTCGCCCCGTCGTACGCGCCTCGGCCTCCGTCATTCCCACGCGCCCCAACTGCGGATCGATAAACACCGTGTATGGCAAAATCCGTCCCGCAATCGAAGCATTCCCCTTCTCCAGCAAATTCGCCTTCACAATCCGAAAATCATCGTACGAAATGTGCGTGAACGCCGGCCCACCCTTGATATCCCCGATCGCATAAACATTTCCAACGTTCGTCTCCAGCTTCTCATTCACCTTGATATAGCCGTGCTTATCAACCTCGATCCCCGCCACTGATGGCCGCAGCGAATCCGTATTCGGTTTCCGCCCCGCCGCAACAAGCAAGTGGGAGTACTTCATCGTCCGCGCGTTCTTCCCATTCGCGCCCCTCACCACAATCTGCTTGCCCGAGCACTTCACGTGTTCATATTTCACGTTGAACAAAATCTTGATGCCGTCCTGCTGCAAAATTTTCGCCACTTCGTCGGCGACATCTTTATCTTCGTGATCGAGCAACTGCTCGCCCGACGTAATAACCGTCACCTCTGAACCCAACCTTCGAAAAAGCTGCCCGAACTCCAGCCCGATATATCCGCCGCCAATCACCACCAAGTGCTTCGGCACTTTGTCCAACTCCATGACCGAAGTGCTGTCGAGATACGGCACATCGTCAAGCCCCGAGATGGGAGGCGCCGACGGCCTGCATCCCGCATTAACAAAAAAATATTCCGCACTCAGCGTCCGTTTCCCGCCCTTCTTGTCCGTCACTTCAATCGACTTGGCCGAAATAAACGACGCTTCACCAAAAATCAGATCGAGATTCTTCGTTCCCTCAACTCTTTTCTGCTGTCCACCGCGAAACGAATTCACAATGTCGCGCTTCCGCTTCCGCACGCGCTTCATATCGATCCGTATCTTGCCCGTGTTCACGCCATAGTCGGCGCCTCGCCGCGCCAGATACGCGACGCGCCCGCTCGCAACCATCGTCTTCGTCGGCGTGCATCCTTCATTGATACACGTCCCACCGACGTGCACACGTTCCACCAAAGCGGTGCGCCATCCCGCGTTCGCCAATGCCTGACACAGCGGCGTCCCGCCCTGCCCCGAACCAATCACAATCGCATTGTAATTCTCGGCGTCAGGCATGCGCTCTCCCTCAGGGATGAAACTAAATGTCGAAGTTTGGATGCAGAAGTAGAACAACCGGCCAGAAAATTTCTATGACAGAAGACGCGTCGAACTGTTCGGTCCGTCTCCTAACTCCGCGCTCTCTGCGAACTCTGTGGTGATTCCTCTCACCTAAAACCGCGACAAAGCCAACAATCCTCCGCCAACCGCCACAATATCCTCGATCACCGCGATCACCACGTCCGGCACTCCCAGCGCTTTCACCGACCGCGTCCGCGCGAAATATCCCCCATAGGTGCCGACGATCGCTCCCAATATCCCGACAACAATTCCAAGCGCGATCGATTCTCCGCCCGCAACGCCAACCGTCGCACCACACAACCCGCCCATCACAACGCGCGCGCTCAGTCCGACAGGCGCCGTTCGCGCCGGCGTCGATGGCAACTGATCCGCCACCAGTTCCACTACCGCCAGCAAAGTGAAAATCGTCACCGTGATGATCGACGCCATGAAATGCATCGGCGTCCCAATCAAGCTCAGCCATCCGAGATGCGCCGCCCACGATGTCACTGCCGGCCCCGTCAAAGAGCGCAGCCCCGTCACCACGCCGATAAGAAACACAAACAGAAGCACATGTTGGTGATTCATAAGGCCGACAGCCTCCTCCGAACCCTCATTTTTGTCAACCGTATCGACGCGCACGTTCGTTGCGGCCTTTTCGAGGCCTGAAACATGTGATTCGTCGAACATAAATTTTTGTCCATCATCGTACTTTCTCTTGATACGAGTACCGGGCCGGGCTCCGCTGACTCTAACCAACCCGTTTCCACTCATCGCCTTACGCAACAAATTACACGTCATTAACACTCACCCCAACGCACTCCTACATTCATTCGACTGTAACAATTGTTGCGTATAAAACCACCCATCCCGATGTGCCCGATGTGACTGTCACATCCGCAGAGGCCCAAAATTTCAACGACGGACAGGAGTCTTATGGCTTCAGCAGCAACAGCCAGAGCAGCAGCAACGGTAGCGCCTCCGCCACCAATCGCCCCCGAGCAGCAACAGCCAGCGAAACATTCGATTCACGAGAAGCTCGCCAAGAAGCCGAGCAAAGTCGGCGCACTGATCTTCGCCGGAGTGCTCATCGGCGGCCTCGTCTTTATCGGCTCCAGCATCGCCCACGACCTCGCCGGCATTCGCATCCTCTCGGCGTGGCCGTACATTCTCTTGGGCACCGCGCTTCTCGTCGCTCTCGCCTTCGAATTCGTCAACGGTTTCCACGACACCGCCAACGCCGTCGCCACGGTCATTTACACCCACTCGATGGATCCCCAGATCGCCGTCGTCTGGTCCGGCTTCTTCAACTTCGCCGGTGTCGTCACCTCGACGGGCGCGGTCGCTTTCGGCATCGTCTCGCTTCTCCCCGTCGAACTGATCTTGCAAGTCGGCTCGAGCGCCGGCTTCGCGATGGTCTTCGCCTTGTTGACGGCCGCCATCCTCTGGAACCTCGGCACCTGGTGGTTCGGCCTCCCGGCTTCCAGCTCGCACACCCTCATTGGCTCGATCATCGGCGTCGGCATCGCCAACCAGCTCATGAACGCCCGCAGCGGAACCTCCGGCGTCGACTGGGCCCAAGCCGCCAACATCGGTAAGTCGCTCTTGCTCTCTCCGATCTTCGGCTTCGCTCTCGCCGCGACCCTCTTCCTCGCGCTCAAGGCCGTCATCAAGAACAAGAAACTTTATGAAGCTCCCGAAGGCACCGAACCGCCGCCGTTCTGGATTCGCGGCTTGCTCATCCTCACCTGCACCGGCGTCAGCTTCTTCCACGGTTCCAACGACGGACAAAAAGGCATGGGCCTCATCATGCTCATCCTCATCGGCACCGTGCCGACGACCTACGCGTTGAACCACGCCGTCAGCGCTCGCGAAACGCAGGACTTCGTCGCCGTTTCTCGTACGAGCGCCGACGTTCTTAACAAGTACGTCGTGCCCTCGGCAGCCATCGGCGATCCGCGCGAAGACGTCACCGACTACATTCGCGACAAGGAATTCAAGCCCAACACGATGCTCGCCCTGCGCGAACTCGTGAACGGCATCGGCACCGAGATGGCCCAGTTCGGCGATCTCAAGGCTGTTCCTCAGGAGCAGGTTCGCAACTTCCGCAATGACATGTACCTCGCCAGCGAAGCGCTGCGCCTGATGCAAAAGAACCCGTCGATCCAGATCAGCCAAGGTGATTGGGCTGTTCTGAAGAACTACAAGACCCACATCGACCACGCAACCCGCTTCATCCCACTCTGGGTAAAAGTCGCCACCGCGCTCGCTCTCGGTCTCGGCACCATGGTCGGCTGGAAGCGCATCGTCGTCACCGTCGGCGAGAAAATCGGCAAGAACCACCTCACCTACGGACAGGGCGCCGCCGCTGAAATCACTGCGATGGCCACCATCGGCGCAGCCGACTGGTTCGGTCTACCCGTCAGTACAACTCACGTCTTATCTTCCGGTGTCGCCGGTACCATGTTGGCGAATCACTCCGGCTTGCAGTGGTCCACCGTGCGCAACTTGCTGATGGCCTGGGTCCTGACCCTCCCCGTCGCCATGATGCTCTCTGGCTTCCTCTTCTGGACCTTCCGCAACATCTTCTAGTCGCGTACCAATTCTCGATCGACCGATGGGCACGGCAAAAACCGTGCCCATCTTTTTTTTCGTCCTCCAGCTCCCCGAACCCCAAGCGCGCCACAAAAAAATTCTCTTGACATACGAAACCCTTACTAGTAAATCCTTACTACATGACACGCGAACTCCCAAAACCCACAAACGCCGAACTAGAAATCCTGACCGCTCTCTGGAGCCTCGGTCCAGCAACGGTCCGCGAAGTCTACGACCTCATCAACCGGCGCCGCCCCGCTCAATACAGCACCACACTGAAATTCATGCAAATCATGGCCGACAAGGGCCTGCTCCTGCGCGACGACTCTCAGCGCGCACACATTTACAAAGCCGCGAAGCCTCGCGAATGGACCCAACAACAGTTAGCCGGCGATTTGCTGGAACGCGCGTTCAGCGGCTCCGCCAAAGCCCTGATGCTCGGCGCCCTATCCGCGCGCAAGGCCTCGAAAGAAGAACTCGCCGAATTGAGAAAGCTGCTCGATGACTACCGCGGGAGTCAAAAATGACCGCGCTCGCGAAGTTTGTCGGAACTCCGCTTTCTGCCGCGATTGGGTGGACATTGCTCCACTCTATCTGGGAGGGCGCCCTCATCGCGGCCTTGTTAGCGGCGGTTCTGGCATTCACGCGCTCGTCCCGCGTGCGCTACGCAGCGGCGTGCATCGCCATGATAAGCATGCTCTGCGGATTTGCTCTCACAATCGCGAATCTCCTGCCGGAACAAGGAACCGAACTGCCAAGTCTGCGAATGCAGTCGCATCTCTTGGACCACCGCAGCGGACGCCCGCGATTCCAGCGCGTGGACACTGAGTCTGCAAAATATCGCCCCTTGGCTGGGTCCGTTCTGGATCTCCGGCGTGTGGCTCGTTTGCGCCCTGCGCTTGATGAATTGGTTTGCCGTGCAGAGACTTCGAACGCGAGGCGTCTGTTCCGCTTCCGATAATTGGCAGCGCGAGCTTGCCCGGCTGAGCGCAAGGCTGGGCGTCAGAAGAATGGTGGTGTTGCTGGAGTCCTGCCTGGCCGACGTGCCGATCCTCATCGGCCACTTCCGCCCCGTAATCCTGATGCCGATCGGACTGCTCAGCGGTCTTCCTGCCTCTCAAGTCGAAGCAATCTTGCTCCACGAGTTGGCCCACATTAAACGCCGAGACTATCTTGTGAACCTGATGCAGCGTCTCGCGGAGGGCTTGTTGTTCTATCACCCGGCTGCGTGGTGGATTTCCCACGTGATTCGTATCGAGCGAGAAAAATGCTGCGACGACTTAGTCGTTTCAGTCACTCAAAATCCGCACGAGTACGCCACCGCCCTCGCCGCGCTCGAGCACTGTCGAACTTCAGGCCGCGAACCGGCCATTGCTGCTTCAGGAGGACATCTCATGAATCGTATCCATCGATTGCTATATCCAGCCAGGCCAAAGAACGGCTGGGGAATGTTGGTCGGCGTCGCAATTTTTCTCGTGACGGGGACGGCATGTCTCGCCGCCTGGCAAGCGCGTCCTTCGGACAGTGCTCGACCCGATTTGCGCGGTCAGTCGGACCGCACCGAGTCCTACTCCAAATGGTTGAACGAAGACGTCGTCTACATCATCGACGACGCCGAACGCGCCGCCTTTGAGCGGCTGACCTCAAACGAAGAGCGTGACCAGTTCATCGCGCAGTTCTGGGCGCGGAGAAGTTCCACGCAAGGTGAATCAGGAAACAAATTCAAAGAGGAACACTATCGCCGGTTGGCCTACGCCACCGAGCATTTTCGCACCGCCTCGGGTGCGCCGGGCTGGCGAACCGATCGCGGGCACATGTACATCGTCTACGGCCCGCCCGATGAGATCGAGGCTCACGCGAAAAAATCAGACCAATCCTTCGCAACCGAAGTCTGGCTCTATCAGCAAGTCAGGGGTATCGGGAACAAAGTTGCGTTCACTTTCATCGACCAGACCGGCCGAGGCGATTTCCATCTAGCTCCTCAGACCATGCCATAGAGTCCCGCACAACACCCGACGAGTTCTAGCCAATCCAAGGACAGATGGCGGCGTGGCACATCTGCCCTGCCCAAATCTACGCCGACTCCGCCACAATCTCCGCGCTCGCCTCTTCCGCAGGCGCCATCCCCCTCGCCCGAAACGTCCCAATCAACAACACCAAATTGCTCAGCAAAATCACCGCAAACGCCAGCGACGGCAAAAAATCAAACGCCGCCCCTCGCGCCTCCAGCACATCGATCCCCAACACCGCCGTAATCAACCCGCGCGGCAAAAACCAAACCATGATTTCCCGCTCGCGCCGGCTAAACCCCTTCCAGATCGGACGCCCCGCTTCCACCGCCATCCATCGCGCGATCAGCAACGCCCCAAAACATGCCAGCGCGAACAAAATATTCTTCCGCAGCCCGCGCAAACTCCACCAACGCTCCAAGCAGCACAAAGAAAAATGTCCGCAACAAAAATGCCAGCTCTCCGTGAAACGTGAGCATCTGTTCGTGCTGCTGTTCGACACTTCCCCGTTTGTCGGCGATCAGCGAGCTCTGCGAAAACCATCCCGTCGCATCCGGCGCGTCATCGATGTGCAGTCTTCTCCGCACCATCGGAAGGTTCGACAGCGTCAGGCCGAACACGAGCACCGCAACCAACTCATTCCCTTTCAGCGCATGGGTTCCTGAATACACCAGCAACACCGCCGCAAACGTCAGCACATGCCAGAAACCGCTCTTCGGTAAGCGCGGGCAACAAATACGACCACAACATCCCCGCCAAAACCCCGCAGCAAAGCGACAGAATGAGGCTCGACAGCAAACTCCACGCGATCGCCTGTGGCTGGGCGCGCCCGCCCGCAGCAACATCCAGCAGCGAGGTCACCGCCAGCACCGCCAGCGCATCTCCCAGCGAAGCCTCCACCAGCAGCGTGACTTTCACTTCACGCCGCAGGCTCACCTGCTGCAAAACCGGCAGAATGATCGAGCTGCTGACGCAACCCAGCACCGCTCCCACCAGCAGCGCCGCAATCCACTCGAAATGCATCGCAAAGTGGCACACGCAACCCACGGCGACGCCTGCCATCAGGAAACTCACCGTGCGCCAAAAAAAATCCGCCGCCAAAATGACTCAGGATTTCGCGCAGCTTCAGATCGAGTCCGCCTTCAAACAGGATCAGCATCAGCGCCAGCGAACCAAATCCATGCGTCGCCCCGCGAAAAATATCCGGATCGATCCAATGCAGTACCGGCCCGATCAGCACGCCCGTGAACATCAAAATGATCACATCCGGCACGCCCGTAAAGCGCACCAGCCGGTTCGCGATAAACGCCAGCACCAGCAATCCACCCAGCATCGCGAAAAACAGATTCAGGTCCATAATGTCCCGGTCAACCGTTCTAGCCTCAACGAGCGAAAGATAATGGCGCGAAGCGGTTGCATGACGCAAATGAAAAGCAAGCAAGAGAAGGTGCGGATCTTATGACTTCGATGTTCTGGACAGCTCGACCCGAGTGCTTGGCAAGTTCATGTAGGGGCGCAGCATTGCTGCGCCCCATGTCCGCAAGATCTCTGCCCATCGGGTGTGGTTTCAATCTCTGGAGTAATCTCGCACGATCTTTCGCGATCGCCGTCCTGCTAACGCTGACTCTCTCAGTCTCCACGACCGCCCAAGCACCAGCGCAATCGCCCAGACCAACCGCCGCATCCCCTTCCGCCCAGACCGGTCCGTCCACGCTGCTAATCTCCGGCGCCGTCGCCCAGGACTTGAAGCTGACCCTCGACGACCTGAAGAAACTCCCCCGCAAGTCCGTCAGCACCAAAGGCCACGACGACCAGATGCATCAATACGACGGCGTCCCGATCGGCGCACTCTTAGCCAAAGCCGGCGTGCCCCAAGGATCGGCGTTGCGCGGCAAGAGCATGGCCCTCTCCGTAATCGCCGAAGGCGCCGACGGCTACCGCGCCGTCTTCTCCCTCGCAGAACTCGATGACGACTTCGCCGGCGAAACCGTCCTGATCGTCGACTCCACCGACGGTCAGCCTCTGGGCGCCGACCAAGGCCCGCTTCGTCTAATCGTCCCCGGCGACAAGCGCCAAGGCCGCTGGGTCCGCATGTTGAAGTCGATCACCGTCGTAAACCTCAGCGGCACGCCAGCGAACTAGCCGCCCGCAGGTAGCGCTGGTTTACCCTGAGCCTCGAAGGGCGTCCCGTCGGCGTTTTTGTAACCCCGCTCCCCAACCAGCCCTGCAATCCCGATTCGTCCCATTCCTTCGCTAAAGATTCGCTTGACTTTCGCTTTATATTCGCTATTCTGCGCTCGTAGAGGAAACGGGAAACGGCGGGCGACCCCATTGCCTCCCTAGGCTCTCCCGGGCCGCTCGCCGTCAGTTTCCCCTAACCGCGCCGCCGCTTGGACGCTCTAACTATCGAAGGAGCCACAATGCAAACCTGCATCGAGAACACCCCCCTGCCGCTATTGGAGTCGGCTCCAGCGTGGACCATCCGAGTCGCCGGCCCAGCCGATACGGATCGCAATGAACTCGCGCGGGAACTGCGCGGAGTCCCCAAAGCCGCCCTGCGCCAAGTCTTCGGCAAGCTTCTAGGCACGCGCCTCTGGCAGCAACTTCGCACCGCCACACCCGCAGCGACCACTGGCTCTTCAACCACGCCGGTTAGCGCAACCGCTCCCATCTCGGACCGCGAACTCTCCTCCGGCTTGCTGCGTTACCTCTGCGCAGAGGCCGCGGCGACTCTTCGCGAACGCCAGCGCTTCGCAAAATCGATCTCACTCACGGTTCTATATCCCAATGGTGAATCGGAAACCGCGCATCAACTCTTGCTGCGATCGACGAACGACGCCGAAGCTCTGGAAGCCGCGGCGCATACCGCCATTCGCGGCATGCGATCTAGGGCGTTCGCATCCCTGAAGCTCGACCTGACCGCCGCAGGCACGCAGGCGTAACGAAGCCGACACCGCATCCGCGCAATCGTTGCGCACTTCGCCGACCCAGTTGCATACTCTGAAATATGCGACTTCTAACGCGCGCATTGTGCCTGCTCGCTCTCAGCGCCCTGGCTCGCCCTGCGTTTGCTGACGAAATTCAGCTCAAGGACGGAAAGACTTTCTACGGCACCATCGTCGGCTACGACAACAAAATGTTCAAAGTCAAAACCGACTTTGGATTCATTTACGTCGAAAAAGACAAAATCGCTTCGATCATTCCGAACAAATCCGAAGGCGCACAACCCGCCGCCGCAAGTGGCGCGGCCACGAACGGCAATTCCGCGCCGGCGAACACGAACGGCACATCCGCTGCTCCGACCACGAATTCCACTGCCAAACAAATCGCGCCGGTGCAACGAACGCCGCAGCCGGAACTAGCGCAGTCTGTAAGAGCAGCTGCTATCGAGCCGACGGCTGAACCCGCAGTGGAAACCGTCGCGGTGCCGCCCGCGCCGCGCGTCTCAAGCGCTCCCGTTCGGCCCCAGTTGCCGGCAAATTCGCCAAAGACAAAAGCGATCGCGCCATCAATCAAATCGGTACCCGAAGGCGCGGCTGCTGTGTTTGCGACGTCTCCGACTGCAGCTCCCCTCGCCCCGGCGACTGCGGAAACGCCCGTAATCCCTGAAGAAGTGCAAGGCAACACCTACACGAATCACGTTTACGGCTTCCGCATGTACAAAGCTCCTAGCTGGCAACTGATCGACAACGCGACGGAGTTACCGAATGCAATTGTCGCGATGGGCACCCAAAATGAATCGACATTGCTCGTCGTCGGACGAGAAAAAACGAAACAGTCGCTCGACTCCGCCGCGAACACTGTCGAGAAACGACTGGCGGACGTTTACTCCGACTATCAGAAAATTTCACAGCGCAAAACGACCGTCGGTGGATTGCCCGCCGTCGAGTATCACTATCGCGGCAAAGCCGACGACCACGATTGGTCCGGCACGCTCGTCGTCATCGGACGCGGCGGCGATATTTTCACTGCGCTAGGCATGACCTTCGCCAACAACGATTTGATCCAGATTCAAGAAAACGTCATCGCCAAAGCCATCTCCAGCCTCGACTTCAGCGTGCGCTGACAATTCGCGACGCATCGCTGCCATTTCAACCAAAGCGGATAGCATTCTCTGCCTTTGTGAGCTCTGCGTTCTCTGTGGTGAATTCCGGTATGCGTAGCTGCTTAGTGAACAAGCGCTATTTAGTCGGCTGCGGAGGAGGTCGACGGTTCGGCAGGCTTTTTGTGCTCGCGGATTAATGCAATCAACGCTTGCGCAGCCCGCGGCAAGCTGCGATCGCGACGGTACACCAACCCGAGTTCGCGCCACAGATCGACGCCTTCCACGGTCAGCAACTTCACTTCCCCCGCTTTGACGTAGTCCTTCGCGAAGCTCTCGCTGATAAACGAAACACCTGCGTCTGCCGCGACGAATCGCTTGATCATGCCGATGCTCGGCAACTCCATGCTGATGCGAATCCGCGACCGATACGGCCGAAACAGTTTGTCGAGCACCTGCCGCGTAAATCCCGTCTTCGGAAAAATCAGCGGCTGCGCTGCGACTTCTTCCAGCGTGATCTTCGTCCGGTGCGCCAACGGATTCCGTGCGCTCACCATAAAGCGCAGACGATCCTTATGAATGTGGTGCACCCGCAGATTCGGCGATTTCGTCGGCAACGTCACGATCCCGACATCCACCGACCCGTCTTCAATCCGCTGCAAGATCTTGTGGCTGAAATTGCGATAAATACTGATATGAACTTGCGGAAATCGCCTCTGAAATTCCGCAAAAATATCCGGCAGCAAATATAAGCAAGTCGCTTCGTTCGCGCCAAACAGCACCGGCCCCTGCACCACGTTCCCGCGATCGGCGACAACCTGCACCGATTCATCGCGCAATCGCAGCAACCGCTCCGCGTAATCGAAAAGCACTTCGCCGGCAGGCGTCAACTCAACAGATTTTGCCGAACGATCGAGCAACTTGGCGCGGTAGGCCTGCTCCAACTGACGAATCTGCGCGCTGACCGCCGACTGCGAGCGAAAAACTTTCTGTCCTGCGCGTGAAAAACTCTTCAGTTTGGCGACGTATACAAAAGTGGCAAGTTGATCGAAGTCCATAAGTGAACCGTTCGCCGTGCATTATATCGGAATCAAGCGGACGAGTAAGGTAAATCCTCCTGGGAATAGAAAATCACAAAATGAACGGCTTGTGAACAGCGTGCGGACGTGGCACGCGTGCAGCGTCTAGGCGTGCAAAGCTGCTGGCGAATCTGTGGAACCTTGGCCCACGAGCAAATTCTCTGTGCGCGTCAACCGCGCCAACACTGGCTTCCACGTATCGGCGACCGTCGCCTGCAAATGCACAGGCTGCACGCGCACAAACGGCAGCCCATTGCGACGCGATAGCAACCGGCTGGCGCGCGGGCTGCCCGTGAAATGCACATGCTCTTCGAGCACACGCCGCAGCCACGCCTCTTCCGCAGCATCGACCTCATGAACGCCGACAAAGTCGCGATTCAGCACATCTTCGACTTCCGCGCGCAACACGTACGCCAAGCCGCCCGTCATGCCCGAACCAAAATTCAATCCCAGCGGCCCAAGCACGAGCGCAACGCCGCCCGTCATGTATTCGCAGCCGTGCTGTCCAACGCCTTCAACAACCGCCAGCGCTCCGCTGTTGCGCACCGCAAACCGCTCGCCCGCGCGACCCGCAACATAAAGCTGCCCCGATGTCGCCCCATACAAAACCGTATTCCCCGCGAGCACGTCGCCGCGCCGCGAAGCCGCCGAACCCGCCGACAGCGCAATCGTGCCGCCCGACAATCCTTTGCCGACGTAGTCGTTCGCTTCCCCATTCAATTTCAGCGTCACACCTTCAGCGAGAAACGCACCGAAACTCTGCCCCGCCGCGCCATCGAACGCCTGAACAACCTCGCCATCAACAAAGCCGCTCTGCACGCGCCGCCGCATCAATTCGCCGCTCAGCCCCGCGCCAACGCTCCGATCAAAATTGTGAATCGTCTGCGGCCGCGCCCGTTCTTCTTCCGGCTTATCGAAGTAATACGAATCGTCCGCCGCGCCCGTGTGCTCCACTGGCACCTGTCGCGGCGCCACGCGTCGCGCTTCCGACACCGGCACAACCATGAACGCGTCCATGCCCGATCGCGTATCCAGCAGATCGTACCAGCCGCGCAATTCGTCCAGCGATTTCACGCCGAGCTTCGCCAGCTTGCCGCGCACTTCTTCCGCGAGCGAACGGAAGTAGGCCACAATCATTTCCGGCTTCCCGGCAAAGCGCATGCGCAGCGTTTCGTCCTGCGTCGCAATTCCCACCGGACACGTATTGAGATGACATTGCCGCGCCATCACGCACCCAATCGCCAGCAACGCCGCCGTTCCAAATCCAAACTCGTCCGCACCCAAAATCGCCGCAATGATAATGTCGCGCGAAAATTTCAATCCGCCGTCAACACGCAGCGAAATCCTCGACCGCAACCCCGCGCGTACCAGCGTCTCGTGCGTCTCGCGCAAACCAATTTCCCACGGCAGCCCAGTGTTCTTGATCGACGTCAGCGGCGAAGACCCCGTCCCGCCGTTGTGCCCGCTGATCGTTATGACATTCGCGCCCGCCTTCGCCACGCCAGCCGCGATAATCCCCACGCCCGTGCTCGAAACCAGCTTCACGCCCACGCGCGCCCGCGGATTCACCGCGCGCAAATCGTGAATGAGCTGCGCCAGATCCTCGATGCTGTAAATATCATGATGTGGCGGCGGAGAAATCAGCGGCGTCCCCGGCGTCGCATGCCGAATCTTCGCGATATACTCCGTAACTTTCTTCGCCGGAAGCTGCCCGCCTTCACCCGGCTTCGATCCCTGCGCCATCTTGATCTCGAGCTCTTGCGCGTGCACCAGATAATTCGCCGTCACGCCGAAGCGCCCCGATGCTACCTGCTTGATCTTGTTCGCCGCATGCGGCTCATCCGTATACAGCTTCGGATCTTCGCCGCCCTCGCCCGTATTGCTGCGCCCGCCAAGCTGATTCATCGCCAGCGCCAGCGTGCGATGTGCCTCTAAACCCAACGACCCGAGCGACATCGCCTGCGTACTAAAATTTTTGACGATTTCATCGACCGATTCGACTTCCTCGAGTGGAATCGGCGTCGCCTGCACCGTCTCCAGCAAATCCCGCAAGAAAACCGTACCCTGTGATTCCGCCAGCTCTTCAAACGCCGGATACTTCCCCGCCGTCGGATTCTTCACATGAGCATGCAATCGCCGCACGATTTCCGGCGAATTCGCATGCAACTCCGCGCCCTTGCGGAAGCGATACAAGCCGGAATCGCCCATATCTTCCATCGCGCCTGAAAATCCGTGCTCATGCATCCGCAAATAATCTTTCAGCAAATCGTCCAGGCTCTTCTGCCCCGGAAAATCCGAAACGTCCTCAAAAAACTCCGAACAAAAATCCTCCGACAATCCGACAATCTCAAACAGATGGCTGTTCCGATAGCTCGCCAGCGTCGAAACTCCCATGCGCGCCAAAACTTTGCGCAAACCGGCGTTGATCGCCGCCCGCATCCGTTCCGCGCCGCCCTCTTCCAGCGATTCCGCAAACTGATCCGCGAGATACGGCACAACCGCGCTCGCTCCCGCCGCAACGAGCAGCGCCACGTGATGCGTATCAAATACCTGCGCCGACTCAACAATCAGCGGCACATCCCAAAGTCCGTCGCGCACCATCGCCTTCCAAACAGTCGCCGTCGCAAGCAGCGCCGGCAACACGCCGCGCTCTTTGCTAATCCCGCGATCGGAAAGGAGGAGGAGTCCCGGGCGTCCGCTGTCACTCAGAGGGGTAGTCAGCTGAGTAATGCTACAGCGCGCGCCCGAAACTCCCATTGGGGCAGGAAACGTGAAATCCACTTTTTGCACCGGGCCGAACGTCGCCGACAATTCGGCGAGCTGTCCCGCGCTTATAATCGGACTCGGCAGCACAACGCCGTGCGGCAAATGCACCGCAAGCGACATCACCTGCGACTCGCGCAGCGGATCGATCGGCGGATTCGTCACTTGCGCGAACCGCTGCTTGCAGTAATCCCACAGCGTGCGCGGCAGCGTCGAAAGAAACGCCGGCGGCGCGTCGTCGCCCATGCTCCAGTCCGCTTCTTTGCCGTGCGGCAGCGCCGAAAACAAAATTTTGAATTGGTCTTCGGTCCAGCCCGCCGCAGCCGCAACGCGCTTTGGCTGCTCGATGCTCGGCGGCGCAGCCGGCGCGGCCTTTTCGCCAAGCGGCCGAACCTGCGGCAACGAATTGCGCGACTGTTGCGTCGCGAGCCGCTTCAAAATTTCGCGCCACCGAAAAACCGTGCCGGTCACCGGATTCGCAAGAATCATCTCGCCCGGTCCAAGCCGCTGCCGTTCCGCGATCCGCGATTCCGGCAAATCGACAAGCCCGGTTTCGGATCCAGCGATCAGCAACCCATCGTGCGTCAGCGTATACCGCAGCGGACGCAGCCCATTCCGATCGAGCTTCGCCCCGACGAAATTCCCATCCGAAAAAACAAGCGCCGCCGGCCCATCCCACGGCTCGCTGTCCTGCGACAGCGAAGCCAGCGCCCCGCGCACATCGCGCGACAGCAGCGGATCGTTCTCAAACGCCGGCGGCACCATCGACAGCATCGCCGCCTCAGGCGAATACCCTTCCAGCAGCTTCTGCTCGAACGCATTGTCGAAGCTCGCCGAATCGCTGACGTTCTCTTCCAGAATTTCGTACCAATTCCCGACCGTAAGCTTCGCGCGCAGTTCGCGGTCCTTCGCGCGAATCCACCGCCGGTTGGAAATGATCGTATTGATTTCGCCGTTATGCGCCGAATAGCGGAACGGCTGCGCCAGATGCCACGACGGCGACGTATTCGTTGAATAGCGTTGGTGAAAGACGGCAAACGTCGTGGCAAACAGCGAATCGCGCAGATCTTCGTAGAACTGCGGAAACTGCCACGGCGTCAGCAAACCCTTGTAAACGACCGTCAGCGAAGACAGCGAACAGATATAACAGCGCTCCGGCAGCATCGATTCCGCGCGCTTCCGCAGCAGCGCGAGCCGAAACTCGAATTTCGCCGGCTCTCGCGTCGCATGAAACGGCGAAACATAAAATTGCCACGCTTCGGGCATCGTTTCCAGCGAGCGCGGGCCCAGAACCGTCGTATTGACCGGAACCCGGCGCCAGCCCAGAACGCGAAGTCGCTCCGTGTCCGCAGCGGCTTCGACAGCGCGACGCGCATCTTCGGTTGTCCCCGCCGGAAAAAACGCGAAGCCCAATCCGAAATGCTCCGGCAGCTCGATGGACTGCTCCGCCGCTCGAGCACGAAAGAATGAATAAGGAATCGAGGTGAGCAAACCGGCGCCATCACCGCTGGCACCGTCGGCATCAACACCGCCCCGGTGCGTCAGCCGCTCCAGTGCGTTGAGCGCATACTGAACGATGTCGTGGCTTGGCGGGCTGGCGAGCTGCGCGATAAACCCGGTCCCACAGGCATCGTGGTCCGGGTGGCCCCAGTTGGGGTGCTTGCGCCGACCTCTTTGTCGCCCCTCGTGGCACAAAGACATATGTCTTTATGTTTCAGTTGTGCCCATCTTGTACAACTCAGATTTTTTATTCGCCAAAACGATTTTTTAGAGGCAGAGGCGCGTATCACGCAAAATAGTGCATAAACACGGCCTTTTTGAAGGTTCGCGTCGCGACGGCCGGGATCGCTTCAGGTTACGCCCAGATTAAAAATTTTTGGGAGAGGGGTTTGTAACCCTGTCATTCCGAGCGGAGCGAGGAATCTGCTTTCTTTTCCGATGAGCAAGGCCCGTCGCGCGAGCCCTTCCGTCCGTCTTACCGACCGGTCGCCTGAGCCTAAAACTTCGTTACCTCAGAAAAGGTGAACTCCCTTACCTTCATCGCCGGCACCACCATCTCAAACGCCTCTTCCCCGGTTGCCCGCACCGCCGGCCCCATCATCTCCACATTCTTCAGCATATCGAGCAGCGACTGGTTGAACCTGAAATTCTTGACCGCCGACGTGACCTTCCCCTTTTCCACCAGAAACAGCCCGTCGCGCGTCATCCCCGTCATGATCTTCTCGTACGGATCGACTTCGCGAATATACCAAAGCCGCGTAACGAGCAGTCCGCGCTCGGTGGACGCGATCATCTTCTCGATCGCATCGCCGCCACCGGTGAAGACAAGGTTCATTGGCGCTTCGCCATATTCGTTAGGCAGCATGAAGCCGTGACCCGTCGCCTTTTTCTTCGCCGCTTTCGCCGAGGCCCGCGAGTACACCAGATTCTTCGGCACGCCGCTCTGCACCAGCGTCACCTTTTCACGCGGCACACCTTCGCCGTCGAACGGCGCCCCAAGCTGCAGCGGATGATACGCATCGTCAGTAACGCTAATGTTCTTGCCGAAGATCGGCTTCCCCATGCGGTCGTTCAGGCACGACCGCTTGTCCGCCAGCGCCGTCGCCGAAAAATCGTAGAACAGGAATCCGACGACATCGAGAACGGCCGACGGTTCGAGGATCACCGTGTATTTCCCCGGCGCCAGTTCCTGCGCGTTGAGCGCGCGATGCGCTTTATCGCTCGCGATTGCCGCAAGTTTCTGCGGATCGAAGTCGCGCACGTTGCAGGCATTCGCCTTCGCCCAGCTTGCCGCCGGCGATTCCTGCATCGTGATCGAAAATTCCGCGTGTGTCTCGCGATACGCCGCGAAGAGCCCGCGCGAATTCCCCATCGCGGCTTGCGACATGCCGCTGGCGAAAATTCCCGCCGCGACCTGCCCATTGCCGACCGCAAGATCGCACGCGCGTTTCACGGCGCGGGCACGATCTTCCGGCGTCAGCGCCGCCGTCGCTGCGGCAAAGCGATTCACCTTCCGATATTTCTGCTTCCCCGGCATCGGCAGCAGCCGCGGATCTTTGGGTTGGCTGTGTGCAAGCGAAAGCGAAGACTCGATCGCGCCGCGCAGCGAATCTTCGTCGATGCGATTCGTCGTGGCGCGCGCCGTGCGCCCATCGACGACAGTGCGAATCGAAACAGTCAGCCCGCGCTCGGCAACATTCTGATGAATCGCGTTGTTCGCGAAGCGCGTCAGCGAATCATCGACTTCATCAACATGCACTTCGGCTTCGTCGGCTTCCTCGTTTTCGCCAAGCGCAAAACGTTATCGACGATCGCGCGCAGTTCGCGTTCCGGTAGCAATCCGGCGCTGCCGGCCGTTGCGACCGACGCGCTGCGTCCACGCTTGATGATTTCGCGAGAGGGACTCATAGAGTTCGGCTCATGACTTTGCGAACGCCGTGCCGATCTTGACGTTGCGGAAGCGCGATGGCGACGCGCCATGCCCCGTGCCCATCGTCTGCATCGGCTGTCCCTTGCCGCAATTCGGCGTGCCCCACAAAACCCATTCATCGGCCCCGCAAATCGCGTCGCATGAATTCCAAAACTCCGTCGTGATACCGCTGTAGCTCGGATTCTTGAGCATCCGGCCGCGTTTGCCGCCCTTGATCTCCCAACCAACCTCAGTCGAAAACTGAAACTGATAGCGGCGATCGTCGATCGACCACGACCGATTCGTCTCCATCAGGATCGCGTCGTCGGTGTCCGCGATGAGATCGTCGAGCTTCCACGTCCCGGGCAGCAGACTGATGTTCGTCATGCGAATGATCGGCAGCCGATTCCAGCTTTCGGTGCGCATCGTGCCCGACGAGCGTTTCAATCCAATCAAATGCGCCGACTCGCGATTCGAAAGATACCCGCGAAACTCGCCGTTCTTGATGATGTCAGTGCACTGCGCGGGTACGCCTTCGTCGTCGTAAGCAAAGCTGCCGAGTCCCGGCCCGTGCTCGAGCCGCGCATCGGCCACAACGTTCACGATGTCCGAGCCATAGCGAAGTTTGTTGAGCTTATCGAGCGTCAGAAAACTCGTCCCGGCGAAATTCGCCTCTTCGCCAAGCACTCGATCAAGTTCAATCGGATGCCCGACCGACTCATGAATCTGCAATCCAAGCTGGCTGCCGCCAAGAATCAGCGTCCCGGTCGTCTGCGGACAATGCGCCGCAGAATGCAGCGCAACCGCCTCTTCCCCGATGCGCGGCGCATTCTTGATCAGCTCCATTTCTTCAACAAGTTCGTAGCCTTGCAGCGCGTGCTGCCCGCCAAAACTGTTCGGATAGGACCGCTTCTGAATCTCTTCGCCTTTAAACGAAGTCGCGCCAATTCCGCACCCGGAAATCACTTTGCTCTGGTGAATCCGCGACCCGATGCTCGACGCAAACCACGAATCGATTTTTCGGAATTGCAGATCGGTCTCCGTCAGCGTCACGCCCTTGATGCGCCGCATCTCGGAATCCGCCGCCAGCAGCAAATCGAGCTGCTTTTCCAGCGGAATTTCGAACGGATCCTTGCGAAACGGGCTCACCCAGCTATCGACGTACGCATCCTCATGCGCCATCACCACTTCTTTGCGCTTCGCCAGCGCCGACGCCTTCGCGATCGACACCGCTTGCGCCGCGCACGCCGCCACTCCGTCGCGCGTCAGCTTATCCGTCGATGCAAATCCCCACCCGCCGCTCGCCAGCACGCGCACGCCAAGCCCAATCGACTCCGATTGCGCCAGCGTCCCAACCTGCCCATTCTTCGTGGTCAAATCGCGCTGCCGCAAATGCATCACGCGCACATCCGCATACTTCGCGCCGCGCAATCGAGCTGTGTCCAAACAGTGTGAAGCGAGGTCCCACATAAAATTTCCCGCCATCACGTTACAAGACTTTCCCCAAAAAGAAAAATGGGATGAAGCAAATCGCCTCATCCCATTTTTCGAATGTTAACGCCGTGTTTCAGCTCGAAGCCTTCAACGCAACGCTAGTTTTTATCGTTACTTCGTTACATCGTTGCTTCTTTACTTCTGCTTTTTTACGTGCCTTCGTTCCACGACGCCAAATAATGCTCCTGCTCCGGCGTCAGCACATCCAGCTTATGCCCCATCGACTCCAGCTTGAGCCGCGCAATCTCGCGATCCAGATGCTCAGGCACAACGTAAACCTGCGGCTTCATCGTCTTGTGATTCTTCATCAAATGCTCCGCCGACAGCGCCTGGTTCGCGAAGCTCATATCCATCACCGAAGCCGGATGCCCTTCGGCAGTCGCCAAATTCACTAGCCGCCCTTCGCCGAGCAGATAAACCTTCTTGTCGCCCTTCAGCGTGTACTCGTCCACCAGCGGACGCGCCTCGCGCTTGCCCGACGACAGCTTCTCCAGCGCCGGAATATCGATCTCGACGTTGAAGTGCCCCGAGTTGCAAACCACCGCGCCGCTCTTCATCGCTGCGAAATGCTCGCCGCGAATCACGTTCTTGTTCCCGGTCACGGTGATATAAACGTCGCCTTCCTTCACCGCCTGCTCCATCGGCATCACGCGGAAGCCGTCCATCACCGCTTCGATTCCCTTCACCGGATCGATTTCCGTGACGATCACGTCCGCGCCCAATCCCTTCGCGCGCATCGCAACGCCGCGTCCGCACCAGCCATAGCCGGCCACGACCACTTTCAATCCCGCGAGCAAAATGTTCGTCGCGCGAATCACGCCGTCCAGCGTCGACTGGCCCGTGCCGTAGCGATTGTCAAAGAAGTGCTTCGTCATCGCATCGTTCACCGCGATGATCGGATACTTCAGCGTGCCGTCCTTCGCCATCGCGCGCAGACGAATCACGCCCGTCGTCGTTTCTTCCGTGCCCGCGATCACGTTCGGCACCAGGTCCGTCCGCTTCGTCAGCAGCATCGTCACCAGGTCCGCGCCGTCGTCCATCGTCATCTGCGGCTTGTGATCCAGCGCCGCGCGCAGGTGCGAATAATACGTCTCGTTGTCCTCGCCCTTGATCGCGTACGTCGGAATGTTGTAATCGCGATTCAGCGACGCCGCCACTTCATCCTGCGTCGACAGCGGATTCGACGCGCACAACACCGCATCCGCGCCGCCATCGCGCAGCGCGATCATCAGGTTCGCCGTCTCGCTCGTCACGTGCAAACAAGCCGAAACGCGCAGCCCCTTCAGCGGCTTCTCTTTCAAAAAGCGCTTCCGGATCGACTCCAGCACCGGCATCTGATTCCCGGCCCACTCGATCTTGCGCTTGCCCGCATCCGCGAGCTTGATGTCTTTCACATCGCCCGACTTCAGTTCAGCTGTAGCCAAGTGTTGCTCCTCTTTTTGAATTTTTCCGGCGAACCTTTTCCGTCAACAAGCTCGCGAAGGGGACCTACGCAGAAATCCGTTGAAGTTACGTATCCGATTCAATCTCACTCGCAGTGGTTACAGAATCTCGAGGGCGGGATAAACCCGCCCCCGCAAAAATTACCGCGCGCCGACTTCCGCGCCCGCCACCGCGCCGAGCCCCGCCGCCTTACGCAGCGCATCCGCCCGATCCGTCTTTTCCCATGTAAAACCCGCGCCCGTACGTCCAAAGTGCCCGTACGCCGCTGTCGGCTTATAAATCGGCCGCCGCAAATCGAGCGTCTCGATGATCGCCTTCGGCGTCAGCTTGAACGTCTCGCGCACCAGCGAGTTGATCTTCTCTTCATCGACCGTCGCCGTGCCAAACGCATCGATCATCACCGACACCGGCTCCGCCACGCCGATCGCATACGCGAGCTGCACTTCCGCTTTGCGCGCCAAGCCAGCCGCGACAACGTTCTTCGCGATGTATCGCGCCATGTAGCACGCCGAGCGATCCACCTTCGACGGATCCTTGCCCGAAAATGCGCCGCCGCCGTGCCGCCCGTAGCCGCCGTACGTATCCACGATAATCTTGCGCCCGGTCAGCCCCGCATCGCCCATCGGCCCGCCGATCACAAATCGTCCCGTCGGATTGATATGAAACTTCGTGGTCTTATCCAGCATGTTCGCCGGAACGATCGGCTTGATCACATGCTCCAGAATCCCGTCGTGCAAATCCTTCGTCGAAATCTTTTCGCCGTGCTGCGTCGAGATCACCACCGTATCGACGCGAACTGGTCGCCCGTTGCGATACTCAATCGAAACTTGGGATTTTCCATCAGGACGAAGATGAGGAACTTTCTTGCTCTTGCGGACTTCCGACAATCTCTGCGCCAGCCGGTGCGCCAACTGAATCGGCATCGGCATCAACTCTTCGGTCTCGTCGCACGCGAACCCAAACATCAAGCCCTGGTCGCCCGCGCCGCCCGTATCCACGCCCATCGCGATGTCGGGTGACTGCTTCTTCACCGTGCTCATCACCGCGCATGTTTCGCAGTCGAATCCGTACTTCGCGCGATCGTATCCAACTCCCTTGATCGTATCGCGCACAATCGTGTCGTAATCCAGCGTCGCCGTCGTGGTAATTTCGCCCGACACAACCGCCAGGCCGGTCGTCACCAAGGTTTCGCAGCCAACGCGCCCTTTCGGGTCCTGCCGCAATACTTCATCCAGCACCGCATCCGAAATCTGATCCGCAATCTTGTCGGGGTGACCTTCCGTGACCGACTCGGAGGTAAACAGAAAATTCCGTAATCCTTCGCTCAAAACCAATTCTCCTTCGTGGGGTGCGAGGTCCAAGCCCCGCTGATCGCTCAATGAGCTGGCAGAAAAGAGGACCGAACCAAGGTACCATCCCCCACGTAGAGAATCAATTCACTCATTTCCAATGGTTTACAGCCGCATCCAACAGCCGTATTACGCATTCAACGGCAACGCTCCGCCCCCGAACGGCTCCAGCCAGCATCCAGCAGCGCCCCCCATTTCACCTCCCGCAACGGCGATTCTATGCCGTCCACTCCGAATTCGCGCCGGGCGGCCGGGCTCTCCCCGATAGAGCGCAGCCCTTCTTGGAGTGCGGCGCTTCAGCGCCGCCTTACGGTCGATCCCTGCCCTACGCATCCACCTCGACGAGGCTCGAGACCCGCGCCACCCGATACCCCCTCTACCCTTGTCCCAAAATGGAACAGGCGGCGCAAACACGCGCCGCCCTCTCCGTCCCAATTTCCCGTTTCCAATTTCCGTCCTACTCAGTCTGGATGCGAATGCCGCCACGACCAGTAAGCTTCCTGCCGACGGTGATTCTGCTTCTGATACTCCCGATACTCATAATGCTTCTCCGCCAAATACCTCCGGTACGCGCGATCCTCGTGATCGTCCCAGTTATGATAATCATGATGGTGCGAGTCGTACACACGCACATCCACCGACTGCGCCTCCGTCGTCCGAGGCACAACGGTGCCCAGCAATCCCGTCAGCACCAGCCCCGCACCAACTCGAACCACATACTTGCCAATCTTCCGTCCCATCGATCGGTGAGTCATTTCGCCTCCGTCATGCCAATTTTCAGTTCAGCCAGGTTGCGGCTGACTATGCCACTCACCGATCTAAGTGTCCCTACCGTCCCTCCCTGATATCGCCGCCGAAAAATCCATCAATTCATAGCCTGTCCGTCCGGCCATACATTCGCCAAAAATCTCTACATATCTCCATAAAATCCGCCGAACCATATCCGCATCTTCATAGCGATAGCATCACGCAAAAAATAATTCGCGAACGTTACCGAAATTCAACAAAGTTGCGTACCCGCTTCAAAATTCTTTTCGTCTCTCGCTTGTGTCATTCGTTCGGCCCCGGGCCCTGGTTCCCCTGACTGCTCTTTTGTTCACAGCAGCGTTCTTCTGCGCTCATCTCACTGCGCGCAACGCGCCCGCTGCATCCAACGCCAACTCCTCCAACTCATCCGATCCATCCGCAACAAACGTTTCACTCGCCACCGAAGACCATGTCTCCTCGCCCGGCTGGTGGCCCACCAAATCCGCCGCTTCGCTCGACAAATTCGTCGGCACCGCCGAGTGCGCCAAGTGCCACACACAAATCGCCGCCACGCAGCAAACCACTCCGATGGCGCACGCCGCCGCGCCCGCCGCCGATTCCGAAATTCTGCACTCGCACGCCGACCTCACCGAGCAGCGCGCCGGCTATCACTACGAACTCGCCACCTCGCCAAACGCCGTCAATTTCTCCGTCACCGACGGCGCGCAATCGCTCTCCGCCACCATCGCATGGGCTTTCGGCCTCGGCCACAAAGGCCAGACCTACATCTACGAGCGCGACGGCGGCTTCTACGAAAGCCATCTCAGCTTCTACAAATCCCTGCAAGCGCTCGATCTCACCACCGGCCACGACGCCGCCACTCCCGACGACCTCAAATCCGCGATGGGCCGCTGGCTCGACGCCGACGAAGCCCGCCGCTGCTTCGGCTGCCACACCACCGCCTCCAGCATCGCCGGCCATTTCGACACGTCGCATCTCACTCCCGGCGTCCAGTGCGAATCCTGCCACGGTCCCGGAGCCAATCACGTCGCCGCGATGAAGTCCGGAAAAATCGAGCAGGGCCGCGCCGCCATCCTCAATCCGCGCCGCCTCAATGCAACCGCCTCCGTCGATTTCTGCGGCGCATGTCACCGCACCTGGGCCGACGTCATCCTCGGCGAACAAAAATTTGCCAACGTGATGAACGTCCGCTTCCAGCCCTACCGCCTCGAAGACAGCAAATGCTGGCGCAACTCCGCCGGCGACCCGCGCCTCGCCTGCATCGCCTGCCACAATCCGCACGAACAACTCAATCAGGACGCGAGTTCCTACGACGCAAAATGCCTGACGTGCCATTCATCGGCGGCAGCCGCTGCAACTGCACAAAATTCCGCAGCAGCCTCGCCAAAAAATTCTGCCCATCTCGTCGAGAAGGCTGTCGCGATGCCGCTCGACAAATCTCACGAAAACTCGACGCCAAAAATCTGCCCCCAAGTCCAAATCCAATTGCATCACCTGCCACATGCCCCAAGTCGAAGTCCCCACCGTCCACGCCACCTTCTTCGACCATCACATCCGCATCGTCCGCCCCAACTCCCCCTACCCGATGTAGTCCTACGATTCCCCGGGTGCCGCACCCTTCGTTTCTAAGGGTGCGGAATTTGACTTTTCCCATTCCGTCGAAACATTTCGCGCCCCAACGTCGTTACTCCCTACGAACATCGCGAAATCTCCATGCGCCTCCCTACCACACTTCCCTCCCTCTTCCTCGCCGCCGCCCTCGCGCTGATCGCTCCGCGCACTTCCGCCCAATCCCCCGCGCCCTGCGCCGACCCGTCCCCTCACAAACAACTCCTCATCCCCGTCGCCGACTCCGTCCGCCTCGAAGTCCTCGACTGGGGCGGCTCCGGCCGCCCGCTCGTCTTCCTCGCCGGAGGCGGCGACACCGCTCACGCCTTCGACGACTTCGCGCCCGCGCTCGTCCCCACCTACCACGTCTACGCCATCACCCGCCGCGGATTCGGCGCCTCCGGCCTCACCACTCCCGACAACGACGCGCGCCATCTCGCCGACGACGTCGTCGCCGTTCTCGACGCGCTGCATCTCGACCATCCCGTGCTCATCGGCCACTCGATCGGTGGCGCCGAACTCAGCGCCGTCGCCAACCAGCATCCGCATCGCGTCGCCGGCCTCGTTTATCTCGACGCCGCCTATGGCTACGCCTTCGACGACGGCAACGTCGCCACAATGCAGCAGCTCATGTCCATCGACACTCCCCAGCCTCCGCCGCCGCAAGCCGCCGACCTCGCCAGCTTCCACGCGCTCCAGAGCTACTACGTGCGCGTCCTCGGCTTCACCTATCCCGAAGGTGAACTCAAGCAATGGCGCCAGTGCAACGCGGACGGCAGCGTCGGCGACGATCGCAGCTTCCCCGGCGGCTCGACGCTCGGCGCGTTCTTGAAAAGCTATCCAAAGTTCACCGCGATCCCCGCCCCCGCTCTCGCCATCTTTGCCATGCCCCACACCCTGGGACCGTGGGCCGCCACCACCACCGACCCCAAAATCCGCCAGTCCGCCAAAACTTACGCCGCCACACTGACTCCGCTGACCCAGTCCCAAGTCTCCGCCTTCCAAAAAGCCATCCCCACCGCCCGCGTCGTCGTCCTCCCCAACGCCCACCACTACGTCTACCTCTCCAACCGCCCCGACGTCCTCCGCGAACTCCTCGCCTTTCTCGCCACGCTGTAGCGGCGACTTTAAGTCGCCATCCTCTAGCGCCGACTCGGTGTCGCCGTGCTGTGGCGCCGAAGCACAGTTCCGTTTTGGGAATGTGGTTAACGTTACGAGAAACCGATTTGTTGTTATGTGAAACGATTCAACGACGCTGCAGGAAAATCACAACCCCAACGAGGAACAGCCCCAGGTACCCAACCGACAAAATATAGTAAACAATCCTCAGCCTGGGCCACACCCACCCCGGCCAGACATCCGCAAACTTATCGCTCCACGTTTCGCTCCACCGCGGCAGCGGCGCACTCTCCGGCGAATCCGGCTTCCACCGCGACGCAATCCATATCGCTCGAAAATTCGAAAGCAGCAGCGCCGACAAAAGAATCTTCACCACGTGCGGCCCCGTAAAGATCATCTCGCCAAAATAGGTCACAAACGCCCAGCCCGCCGCATACCGGCTGCCTTCCCGCACGCCCACCCCGCTCAGGTAATACAACGCCAAAATGAACATCCCGAGGATTGGCTGCCCCGCAAACGCCAACACAGCCAGCGAAAGCACTCCGATCGCCGAGCATACCCACAGCCCTTGCGATCCCAAATAATCCACGTCGCTGCTCGTCTTGACCGACGGCCAGAACAAACTCTTTAGCCGCCCATCCGTCCGTTCCGCAGGCTCCGCCAGCCCAAGCGTCTGCATAAGCTTTTAATCCTCCGCCGACCGGCCTTCCCAGATTCCCCGCAGGCTATTTCAAACAATGCCCCCTATCAATCAGATTATTTCGAAACTATCAATTAGATCTGTCCTGCAGGGCGGTCCTTTTGCCGCCCACTTCCAATTTCTATTTTCCAGTTTCCAATTTCGAGTTTCGATTTTCCTCTGATAGAGTTCACCCGATCCCCCGGCATCACAATTTCCCATTAATGTCGCCATTCTTTCCGGCGTGTCTTTGCATTGGTGGTATCGTGATTTGCTTCGCGGATGGATGGATTGTCTCGAGATTCTGTAACACAGAAGCAGTTTCAGGCAGATCGGATCGATTTCCGACACTTCTGTCATGAGTCGCTAGAAGCTTCACTTCAGATTGTCCAACAGACGCAATTGTTCGCCGTGCTTGCCTATTTTCGAACTCAGGGAGTTATCGAAGCCTTCCGTTCAGACAACCGATCCCGGTTGTTTTAACGCAACTTCCCGACCACATTTTTCGCACTTGCAGCGACATCAAGAAGAATTTGCTGGACAACTCGTTCCGCAAAGATTCCAGCTCTAATCAGTAGAGCTTCAGAGACCACGGGCGATAGTTCGTCGATTCGAGCTCGAAGGCGGTCTACGGGGTTGGTTGCCCCTACTAAAACTAAGTCATCGCTGCTCGTAGCACTTCTGGGAACCATTAGAATGTAGTTACGTTGTACAACCGCCGTTGCGGGGGCGGCAGTTACGACTGTTACGTTTAGCACCCGGGCTCCGTCCAACTGAGCCCTGTGCGTCTTGTATTCAGAAGCAATCAAAGCGGGCAAAGATCCGCCTTTTGACTGACCAGAAGAAAAGTTGACTTTTTTTGATGCAACCTGGTCCGTCGCTCGCCCGACGGCTTCATGAGCGACGTTTAAGAATCTTGAACCTAATTCGTCAACCTGTTCGTACGTCAGACCACCTTTGGCCAAGTAAAGCTGCTCGATCGTTGCCAGAGTATCCTTCGAGTCAGGAACGGCGGCCAATAGCAAGCTTTCTTCGACAAGGCCGATCGTATCCAAAGCGCGTGAGAGCATGAAATCGACGAATGACTGATAGTCACCGTCGTCTGCTTGCTCCAGAGAATCCAGATACGCGGATTTCTGATCTGCGAGAATCACAATCGGTATTGAAGCGGCTCTGTACGTAAACGCCGACGCCAATGCCCGAGCGACTCGTCCGTTACCGTCGGCGAAGGGATGAATAACGACCAAGCCGTAGTGTGCGTAAGCTGCTTGCAACACAGGATGTGCCGCCAGGAATGGCTCAGATCGAAGTTCACGGGTGAAGCGCGCCATCTCACTACCGGTCACGTCGACTGGCGCATACGAGTGGTCGGTGCCTTTCCGTGTCCTTACGTGATTTGGCAGTACTTTATATTGCCCTTTCGGCAGCTCTTGTTCCTGCGGACCAACCGCGGTTATGACGCGATAGGTAGCCTGGGCAGCACACATTTCGACGTGAAGTGCGCGAATAGCTGCCTCGGAAATGGGTTCGGCCTTCGTCGCGAGGTCGAGGACAAAATCGTAGGCGTGCAACTGCGCTTCGAACAGCGGTCGTACGTCACCGCCCTTCGCTGCCATGCTCGCCTCCCACGTCGCAGCTTCGACTGCAACGGAGTAGGTAAATCCACGATCGACCTCATAAAGACCTTCGATGGCACCTGTGTCAATCGCGGCTGTACGTTTCGCGACATTCAAGGCTTTCTTTAAACCAGCCGGCAACTGATCGGCGTTTTGTTTGAGAGTTTGGTTGTATCGCGTCCACCGCTCGGCCTCGATGGAGGTTTTTGACGCCCAGTCTTTGAAGCTCGGAAACGGCTTATAAGCCGAATCCAACGCGTGGATGTTGACATATGCGTCCGCTGTATAGCCTCCCATTTGCCCCCCGTCATATGCTTTTGATCGCTGTGCCCCCGCTTAATGAACGCCACCGCAATTCTATCGCGTCGCGAAGTTCGGGAAGGGTTTTTCGTTTGGCAAATTTCCCGTTGACCGTTCTTGATGCGTCGCTAGGCGAAATCGCCCTGTCATGTCCGAGTCCGTCGATGCACGCTTGGATGTGTCAGGCACGAGGTTCAATTGTCTAACGACTATGTTATAGGACATTTGTAGTGTTTTATAGGTAACAACTACTGGATATCATATATGAATATAAATAGTTACAGGCTATAAGAAGATTTTCTAATATTCAGAATAAGCCCTAAAGCATCGAGGTACCGCGATGGTGCAGCTTTATAACCCCTTTACTCCCTCCGAGATCGCTGCCAATCCCGATGACTTTTTCGGAAGATCAGCTGAACTCAGCCTTCTCTGTAACTCGCTGCCCCAGGGCTCTGTTGCGATACAAGGTGTCGTCGGCATTGGAAAATCATCTCTCTTATCTCGCGGCCTGATCCAAATGGAGGGATTCGCCTCGGAACGATCCGGAAAGTACGTGATCTCGGTAGGCGATAAAGACGTTCAAACAGTTGATCAAGCTGCTCGTCTGGTACTTGAGTCACTTATTAGCGTGGACGAGACCCATAAGAAAGTGACATTCAAGCTCGGATCATTTTTCGAACGGGAGTCGACGGAAATCTGTCGGAACTTCGCTGAAGGTCGTCATCTGGCAATTCTGAAAAGAGTAGTTGAGGCCCAATTCCTGGACCATTTCTTGGGCAACAGCGGTTTTCTGCTACTCGGTATCGATGAATCTGATAAGTGTCCCGTTGCGCTGGCCCGACTAGTAAGAGCGATCTCAACGCATACCCAACATCAGGGCGTAAAGCGAGTCAGATTCGTTCTTGCAGGCGTCAGTCCATTCTTTAAGTCTATGGTTCAAGAAGACGTTGGAGTCAGTCGTTTCTTCTATCGCACTATAATGCTGAGGCCAATGTCCGCAGAGGAAGCCACTGATCTGATCGAGACGAAGTTATCGCAGGTGGCTGAGGCGGCAGAGAAAGACGCGATTGAGATCAGAATTCATCCGGAAGTGATTTCGCAGGTGGTTCGACTATCCGGAGGTCATCCTCATCTGCTTCAACTATTGGGAAGTCACCTTGTCATTCACGAGGGAGAAGATCCGGATGGGGAGATCGACGCTCGCGACTTAGTTAACGCTTTAAGACAGATATGTTTTGAAGATAGAGCTGGCGTGTACGATTCCATCGTCCACATGCTCGACCTATACGAACGTCGCGAGGATCTTGAGACTTTGTTTCGTATTGCTGAAAAAGGGTTTCCAACAAAAATCCCAATCCGAAAAGCCGTTGATGCCGTTGGCGAGGAAGCACTTCAGTGGCTAGTTGATCATGACGTACTCACTCAACCAGAGGATTTTCACTATGGCCTTGTGGATGAATTTGTTCGAATCCGATTCATGCTAAGCGAGTCCGGTACGCCGGAGGATCAGCGGAAAACCGAGAGGGCTATCATTCACAATACCTAATAGAGTCACAAACTCCACTCTTCAGTGCTTTGAAACGTGGTGACAAACGGGACGTTTCCTCGCCTCCCGCTAGTCGAACAACTCATTCGAACAGTCCTACTCAGTTACCAGTTGACATTCGATAACCTTCATGCTACACTGTCTCCAACGATTCGGGTGCCGCCTGAATCCCCAATCAGGCCTCGATGGACACCCTCCCGCCTCGCCTCTCGCTGCAACCCATTTAGAATCAGCACGCACAAACTCGCCGCGCCCAGACACACCCGCAACCCGCTTAGAATCACATCCTTACGCAATCTGCACAGAGAACCCCTTTAGAATGACATCCTTGCGAAAAACCCCCGGGGGGAGGGTCTCCGCTTCCCCGCTTTTGTCGCTTCTCAAAATTAGAAAGCCCGACGCTGTAGCAGCGTCTTGCCGCGCCGAAACCGCTCGTGCAGCTTGCAGCGTCAATCATGCAATTCGAGTCAGCCACGAGCCCTCTTCCCCGTGTCCGCGAACATGGTGCGATGATTTTTTGATCCTCAATCGCGAAGATTGGATCCGACTCAGGGCGCGCCAGCCGCCTTGCTTCTTCTCGCGTTGAGCGCCGGGATAAGAAGTTTTAGAAGCGCTTGATCCGAGAACGGGTTCTGACCTGAGATCAGCTCGCGATCTTGAACGACATAGCTCGACCATGGAGCGAGCACACTCACGTTACCGCCCGCCGTACTTAAGGCGAAGTCCGGGTAGAAGAGAACCTTACCCTCGATCTCAAGCGGTTCGCGCTGCTGCTCTTCCGCTGTCGAAAAAATAGTCATCTTGTACCCGGAATAGATCCAACCCTGCGCCTTTGCGTGCGCTCCGGCGGCATCGCCCGCACTCAGCGCGGCGACCACCTCTCGCGAATTCGGAAGCGCCGAGAGAAGTGAAATCGGGCCATGGCAGAGCACTGCCGTTGGTTTGGATGTTTCATGAAAGTGCCTCATCACGGTGCCCGCGTCGGGATCATCGAGAAGATCGATCATCGGGCCATGGCCGCCGGGGACGAAAACAGCGTCATATTGATCCAGGCCCGATGCGATGACATCCGAGATACGATCTGGATCTCTGAGCCCAGTCAGACCGTCGCGGAATAACATGTAGTCCTGAAGCTTGGCCGCGTCGCCACCGAAGAAATCGGCGACCTCGGAATGCACATCCACTTGGGGCGCGTTGCCTTTTGGATTGGCGAAAGTGATTTCGTAGCCCTCGTTCATCAGGGCGCGAACCGGGACCGTAAGCTCGTTGAGATAGTAGCCAGCGCCGGAATAGACCTTGCCATCTTTCAAGGGCAAGCCGCGACCGCTCGAGACCAGCACCAGGACTTTTCCTTTTGTTGCCATGTGTTCTCCTCTATGAAATCGAATTTGCTTCCCGAAATCTTTAGTCGTGCAGACTTCTGTTACGAGTTGGTGTTTCGCGGATCGTCTTTCGCGCTGACGTATTCCAGTCCAAGCGGGCCCATCGCGGTGACTTGCGTGACGTACTCGCCGGATTTCGCCCAGTGGAAATGGGACGTGTCACCAGGAAGAATGACAACCGCGCCGGGCGGATAGGCTTCCAACTTACTCGCGTCGAATTCATCGCCCAGTCCGATATAAAACACGCCAGAAATTACGGTGTAGACGCGATCCTCCGGGTGCTTGTGAGGCATCAGCTTCGCGCCGTGGGGCGCTTTGACCCTGATGGTGTAGGGGGCCGGCTCCGAGGGCTGACCTACCAGGACGGCCAGCCGGACGGAAGGTGGGAATGCCGGGAACGGTTTCCATTCGATGTCATCCGGCAAGATGGATTTGAAAACATCCTGACCAGGTTGGTGAGCCCGGGCTTCGCTTTGCCGAGCAGTCTTTGCGGCACCAGCTTTTTGAGACATACGGAATCCCTTCATGCAAAAAATGCAAACATCAGCGCCGATGTTCGAGACGTTTTTGTCGATTCGTTCGCGAACACGGTGTTCGACGCCACGCTAGGCTTCGAACGATTGCGACCGCTTGTCTTGTCGTTGTTTGGATATTCAGGAAAACCAAAGGATGCATTCTTTGTTCGCGACCGCAGTGGGGCGCACGAAGGGCAAGATGCACACGTGCAGATTGCCTCATGTTGGTGTCGCGAAATCATTCCAACGTTAGTCGAGAAGACGCCGAGCCGTTTGTCGGATTAGAGTGCGCCTTGTAGATTGGACACATGGCGCTCAAACGGATGGACAACGTAGGAATCGTCGTCGATGACCTCGGAGGGACGATTGATTTCTTTCGCGAGCTCGGCCTCGAGCTCGAAGGGCGGGCCACGATCGAAGGAGAATGGGCCGGACGTGTCACTGGACTGGGCGATCAGCGCGTCGAGATTGCCATGATGCGCACGCCGGACGGCCACGGCCGGCTCGAGCTCTCCCGCTTCCTCACGCCGCCTGCCGTCGCGGATCACCGCAACGCCCCGGTGAACGCTCTAGGCTACCTCCGCGTCATGTTCGCCGTGGACGACATCGACGAGACGCTTGAAAGGCTCCGCAAGCGCGGCGCGCAGCTCGTGGGCGAAGTAGTCCAGTATAAAGACGCGTATCGGCTCTGCTACATCCGCGGGCCTGAAGGGCTTCTCATCGGACTCGCCCAAGAACTCAGCTGAATCCTAACCGTAGAATTATCCCTGAGTGCCCTATGAGTCGAGTAACTAGACAAGTGGTGCCAAGTTTCCGGTTACGGCGTTATCTGGACCTTCGCCGGTCGGGCGGAAATTTGGTATAAGACTTTCTTGCCAGGCTGGTCAAATTCTTGGTTTCGGAGGTGTCGTGTGCCCACCTACATTCTCCTTGTTCGCTGGACGAACCAGGGTCTACAGAAGATTAAAGAGAGTCCGGCACGCCTTGAAGCAGGCAAAAAAGCGTTTGAGGCCGTCGGCATAAAACTAAGGGATTTCCACATGACGATGGGCCGGTACGATCAGGTGAGCATTGCTGAGGCGCCCGATGACGCAACGATGGCAAAAGCGTTGCTTCGACTCGCCTCCCAGGGAAACCTCCAGACAGAAACGCTTCGTGCTTTCACGGAAGACGAATACAAGAAGATCATTTCCGAGATCCAATAGTCGCTTTCGTCCAGGGTGACGACCGAGATGAATTCCCGCTCACTGTCCAGGGCATACCCGTCCTAGGCAGCGCAAGTTGTTCGGTTACGGCGTTCATCGGGAGTCTGTGTGATTGCGCTCCGAGGCGACAACCAACGCTTAAATCTTGAGGTTCCTAAATTCTTCCTCGCTGACCCAAGTCACGTTGACATATACATCGCCTTCTTCCCTGAACATGGGGAGACAGGTTTTGAGATACGCCAACGTCTCCGCCGCTGCTCGAGCGACGAATAAGCCCCATTCCTCAGCCCTAGTTCTTTCAACATGCTGAAAATAAGGCAGGCTTTGTAACGAGCCTTGCTTCGGAAGAAAAACTTCGGTTCCGAGGACGGCGTAACCATGGATTCCGAACCATTCCACAGCCTGGATGGTCTGCGTCGGACGCCATGCGACTTCATTATTCGGGGCCACATAGGCCGCGGAAGCTAGTTCATTGGGGAAACCGGCAGGAAGCGGACTTCGACGCACAGGCTCATTCATAGCATTAATAATATTCCGTAGCTCCCGATAAATTGCGTTACCGGAGATCTCCGATTACCCGCTCAACTGCGATACCATCGACGTAATGGGCGTTCCACCTCAAGTGCGGCAGCCGCGACCAAGACCTCCGATCCCAGACTACGTATATAAGGTCATTGTCCTTGCTGTTCTCATTCTTCTTTTTTGGTGGCTGTTTAGAACCTACCTTTCAGGCGGGAGTCCGGCCCGGTACCCCGGAACCTTCATAGCTTCTCAAAATTAAGAAGCCCGACCTTGCAGCGTGAACATCCGTTTGAGTTGACTTCTCCGGTCACTCAACTTACTCGGAGCGACTCGCCCTATTTGTGGGTAGCGCTCCATTTTGTAGTTTCGTTAGATACAGAGTGCCGACTATCGCAATGATTATCGTGAAAGTCTGGAGCGCAAACGGGAACCAACCACCGATGGCGTTGTTCGAGACGGAGAAAACGTCCCACCACAGATTCATACTGATATGTAGCGCAATCGCAACCCATAGGCTTTTCCATTTGTAAGCAAGCCACGCAAAGACAACCCCTCCGAAGGCGGTGAGAAAAAATGGGCCTAGCATTTCGAGTTTGGATTGGCCTTGTTCAACATGGCCGTAACCGAACAATAGGGCCGAAGGCCAGACTACAGCCCAGAATGGCCACCCAGTGCCGCGATGAACCTGAATCACTCCGAAGCCGCGAAATTCAACCTCTTCCACAAGCGGCGAAAAGCAGTCCAGGAAAAGAAGAGGAACAAATTCGACACGGGAATTAAAGTGAAAGGTCAGCGCAAAACCAAATAGCATCGGAAGCGAAGCAGCGACGCCGAAAGCGAGAGCACGTGGAGCATTATGGGAAAGGCCAAATCTTTCAAGGGCACTTCGGAAGCTGCCGCGATACAGCAGCCAGACGGTGATGATACAGAGGACGGCGCCGCCGGTTTTGTCGATGCTTTCGGCGGCATAAAAGGGATGTGCATCATGGAGCCGTCGATACCCACTAAATAGCACCAGAATTTCGTGCGCGTAGGACGCAACGATTAGCACCAAAATCGAAATCGTCGCAATGCTCCAGGAACGCCGCAGCATGGTTGCGTTGCTCCCTTAAAGTGAGGTGCGATTGTACCTCTGGCGATACTATGCAAGCCACCGCAGCTTCAAATCCCGTTCGATGTCTTAGTGAAACCGAACTCCGCTACGGCCCGAGTAGACTGTGCGGTGTTACCCTCCTCCTTCGACCTATACATTCAAACTTATCGGGACTTGATGTTCAGGCAGTTTACTTGTTGCGCGTTCTCGCGATCGTCTCTCCGTCGCGTTCGAGCGAAGACCAATCTCGCTAGTCGGAGGGCTGCGCTCGGCTAGCAGGCGCCCCTGGCTTCGAATGCGGGTGAGCTGATCCTTTGTGAAAACTGAACGCGCCCCAGACTGCCAGGCGCATCTGATCTTTGTTCCATTGAGACTGCATGATACCGGTCAAAGAATGACTTGTGTCACGTAGTAGGAGATGACCGAGTTCATGTGCCACTACACAACCGAGAACGTTGGGAATTTCAGCGTCGGTGTAGTCGTGATGCCAGGTGTGCGCGATGGTGTCGTAGTACACCGTGATGAGAACCGGAACGTCGGTGTGGCCATATTCTCGGGGTTGGTAACGATTGCTACCGGAAATGAAGCGCAGGGCCGGAGTCTGCGCCGTCCAGCCGGCGTCACACAGAAAGCCTTTGCATCCGCAGATAGCGACTTCGCGGCTAAGCAATGCACCCAGTTCACGCTCAGGCCCGCCGTCGCTACTATCTTGTCCGCGTAGTGTTCGGCCTCCCGGAGCGTACCTGGCGGAAACCGGACGTAGTCGTAGACAAGGATGGTAATACTGCCCGACTGCGCCCGCATGGGCACTGCAAAGATCATGCAAATGGCTGCCAGGAGAACGAATAGAAGAGGGGTCGGAAGAACCCGGTAGGCCAGGCAGAGGATCTCGAATGGATGCCCTGGTAACTGACTTACTCGCGTTCGCGTTGGAACTGGGTCTCGCATGAGTGCCTCCGTCGCAAGTAACCGTGCGGCGAAGGCGACTGTGGACGTCGCGAACTGCTACCTCAATGCAGGGGGCCTCTAAAAATGGTCTAAAAAAGGTCAAATTCGAGGATGCTGCAAGCTTGCTGAGTCAAAAGGTTAGCGGAAAAGCTAAATGTGTCACTCCGCAGCGGTTCAAGTCCTCTTTTCACGGAACGGATGCTAGACTCCCGGTACTGAGCAGGCCAATGGCGGAAAACCCTCGATTGATCCGATTCGGAGTCTTTGAAGTTGATCTTCAGTCGAGTGAGTTGCGTAAAGGCCCGCTGAAACTGAAACTCAGCGGACAGCCCTTTCAAGTTCTTGCCATTCTGTTAGAGCGCCCCGGGGAAGTGGTAACACGAGAGGAACTGCAGAAACGCTTGTGGCCCGACACTTTCGTCGATGTCGACCACAACTTGAATACTGCCATCAACAAGATTCGCGAAGTGCTTAGAGATTCGGCGGAACATCCACGGTACGTCGAAACACTCCCTCGTCGCGGGTACCGCTTCGTTGGCCGGGTCGAAGGCAACGGTGTTGCCGCGATATCCCTCGGGATGTCGAGCAATACGCGCCGCTGGGCTTTGCGCCCCTTCGTGCTGGTCGGGGCGTGTGTAGCATGTGTATTGATGGCAGCTGCAGGCGTGTTTCTTTATAAACGGACGCACGTTAGCGTGCCGCAGAAGCAGCGGTCGCTAACCCGCCTCACCTTCGATGACGGTCTGCAAATCGGCGCTACCTGGTCACCGGACGGCCGTTTCATCGCTTACAGTTCCAACCGTGGAGGCAAGTTCGACATCTGGGTGCAGCAGGTCAGCGGCGGCGATCCGGTGCGGATAACCAAGGGCCGAGGTCACAATTGGCAGCCGGACTGGTCGCCCGATGGGAAATACATCGCCTATCGTTCTGAAGGCGGTGAAGGCGGCCTATATGTCGTGCCCGCTCTTGGCGGCGAAGGACAAGAAAAGAGAATCGCGGCTTTTGGATATTACCCTCGCTGGTCACCCAACGCCTCGCAAATCCTGTTTCAGACAACACAAATTTACGGTCTGAATACGATTTATGTGACGGATCTTGACGGAAGTGAACCCCGAGAGATCGCAAGGGATTTTTTATCGCAGAACGAGGTCGTGCGTTGGAACCGTGCTTTCTCTGTTGCATGGCATCCTGACGGCAAGAGAGCTTCTATTTGGACAGGAGAACATGGGTCAAGTCCTAGCTTTTGGACACTTCCAATTGCTGGAGGCACTGCTGTCAAGTCCGCAATCCCTCCGGATATTGCAAAACAGTTCGGCGACGTCGCCGTAGGCAGTGGGCAAGAAGAATTTCGGACGGATTCCAAATTTTCCTGGTCGCATTCGGGAAGAGCGATTTATTTCGAGCGAACGTTTCGCGGTGCTCGAAACATCTGGAAGATGACGATCGATCCGGAAACGCTGCAGGCCACCGGGATCGAGCGGCTGACGACCGGCGGCCTTGACACGTACCCTGCCGTTTCCACGGACGGAAGGATAGCTTTTACCGTGGAAACCCAACATATCCGTGCTTGGCTCTTCCCGTTCGACGCCACCGGTGGACGGTTGACGGGAGCTGGAAAGGCGATCACCTCGCCTGGAGTGGAAAACGCAGGAGGACAAAGCTTGACGGGGGACGGCAAGAAACTGGCGTTCTCGGGTAACCGTGCAGGTAAATTGGACCTCTGGGAGACATCTCTCGTCGAACAGTCGCGAGGTCCCGATCGTGGCTGATGCGTACAGTCGCGTCGGACCCATATGGTCCCCCGATGGAACTCGCCTGGCTTACTCCCTCGAAAAGACAGGCGGTAGCCAGGTCATGCTGTGGTCCACCCAGAGCCGAAACGAAGAGCCACTCACGACTTTAAGTCAGACCTACAGGGGGGTGTGGGATTGGTCTCCGGATGGTAAGTGGATTCTGATATCCCAGGCGAATAAAGACACCACAGCAGAAATCTGGTTGTTACCAGTGGCCGCTGGTCCGGAAGCCGAAACCAAGGCCCGACGTCTTGCTTTCAGTTCGGCCCACAATCTCTTTCAAGGTCACTTCTCTCCCGACGGAAGATGGATTGCCTTTGAAGCCGTAAAGTACCCTGCCGAACCCAAGGCAGTATCAGCCCTCTATGTGATGCCCGCCGCCGGAGGACCCTGGACTCCCCTCTTGGAAGGCGAGCATTGGGACAACAAGCCTCGCTGGTCTCCCGATGGACACACGGTTTATTTCGTTTCGGACCGTGGAGGTTTCTACAATGTTTGGGGAATCCACTTCGACGCAGCTAAAGCAAAGCCAGTTGGAGAACCATTCCGCGTGACCGCATTTGAAAATCCTGCCTTGATGCTTCCCGATCAGATCGAGAAGGTTGAGCTTTCTGTGAGTCAAGATCAATTGGTGTTGAGCTTGGAAGATCGCTCCGGCAGCATCTGGGTGTTGGAAAACGTGGGCCGATAGCCATTCCGCTCCAAGTCCCGATAAACGCCGTTACCGTCCATATGGATTTCAAGTTTCCGGTTATGCAACTAATCAGGACTGCCTCGTTCTAGCTTTTCAAGCGCGCGGAGGGCTGAAGCGCGCATAGTCAAACTGTTGTCACGGAGTGCGTCTTTCAACGGAGGGATGGCTGATTTATCGCCAATTTCTACCAACGACCAAGGAACGATCTCTTTGACGTCTTCGTCCTTCAGCAAGGCAACGAGAATGGGAACTGCCCGCACGTCCTTCAGGTCCCCAAAAAGGTGCGCGGCGTAGTAACGGTCCGCACGAATTTGTCCCGCGGGACTCGGGTTTCCGGCGCTGTCTCTCGCGAACACCGCCCGTTTGGCCGAGCGGTCGTCCAGAATAGCGTTGATTACCTGAAACCCATGATCATCGCCGAGTCTTGCGAAAATGAAAGCAGCGTTGCCTCTGCGGCGCATGTCCTCACATCGGAGCCAGGGTTCAAGCCGTGGAAGCACCCTCTTGTCATCAAGCGCGACAATCTTCTCGGCGACCTCAAATTGTTGCCAGAACACCGTCGCGTTTTCGAATTGCTCAACAAGGCCGCTGACTGTCTGAGGGAGAGCTGCGGACAGAAGACAAACGCTAGCCAGCAGGACTCCGAACATGACTCCGAATCCTCGTTCCATAGTCAGGGCTCCAACACAGTGCCAGACGTGGATTTTATGGTAGTACGAAGTGAACCAAAACTGATTCTTTCTCAAGTCCTGGTAAACGCCGTTACCGTCCAAGTGGATTTCTGGCACCCCACGCTTCAGGTCACGCGACCTACCGGGCCGCAACCTCCATCGCGCTTAACGGAACGAATCAGAACGAACGAGCCGCGCATAGCGGCAAGGAAGGAGCATGAGCAACAAACCAACCGCGACAGCGGTAGCAGGAAAGTTTCAAAGCAAGGATGGTTCGGACCTGGTTCAGTATTTGAATTCAAAAGGCCAGGTCGTTCTTTGAGTCGATGCTGACGGCGTCCTCCGCATCAACACCACAGCCGCGCAAGGTGCGGTTCAGCAAATCGGGTTGCCAAGCTCGGAGAAAAGTGAGTCAACACACCCACCGCTCGAACAGCAAGGCGACGTGCTCAAACTGAAACTACTCGTCCATTCGTAGCGTACTTATATAAGAGCGCGACGGCCCCCTTGCCGCGTGCGCTCAGTCATTTCTGGAGACCGAGAATGTTGCAACCGCATGAATATGCCGGTCGCTATCCAAAGCTTCTGGACTGGCTGCGCCGCGTTTGTGCCTTCATGCTACTTCTTATCTGTTCCGGTTCGATGCTGCTTTGTGCTCAGGAAAAGATCCCTGTCGGAATCATTGATTACCACCAACACTTATACAGTCCAGAATCAGGTGGCAGATCCTCGCCAGGACCGAAGGGCATCGATGCCGATCACCTTGTCGCGCAACTCGACGTGGTTGGAATTCAGCGAGCCGTCGTATTCTCCGTTGCATATAGCTTCTCGAATCCCAATAAACCGCCCGTCCCTGATGAATACGCACACGTTTGTTGCCGAGAACGATTGGACCAGTGCCCAAGTTGCGAAATACCCAGACCGCCTGATCGGTTTCTGCAGCGTGAATCCGCTGAGGCCATACGCAATAAAAGAGATTGCTCGCTGTGCGAAGGACGCAAATCTCCGCACCGGTCTCAAGCTTCACTTCGGGAATTCTGACGTGGATGTCGACTTGATCCAATTTGCGATGTAAGGCGCAATGTTGTTTTCGATCAATCGAAACTTTTCTTGTGTCAGCGGACAAAACCGTTGGCGCTATCTTTTGCTGGTTGTAGAAACCCTGAGTCTGATCGGCATAACCTTCAGATTCTTTTTTAGCACCGACCTGAAACGTCCCTAACCACAACTGACTTATCACAAAACGGCCAGATTCGTCCGTGGTTGCGCTTGGAACCTTTGCCGCCAATCCCCGGTCTGTGGGAAAAGCTACAACTGTCGCGTCGTTCACTGGATTTCCGTTTTCATACAAGACAATTCCTGAAACGCGGCCAGTCGAGCATCGTCGCTCAGTGTTCGTCGAACGACTTGGTCCGCGCCCGACGCGAGAGCGATTGTGATCGCCAGAAAGATAGCTGATACTCTGCCTTGCATGGCACCATTCTGACATAACCTTCAACCCCGAGATTCGCGCCAGCGATACGGCTCCCGAACGAACGACTCGATCCGAACCCTGTTGACGACCGGCGACTTTTCTTGCCGCGCCGCCCACTTCTTGGCTTTTTCAAGGTCGTTGAACACGATTCCCCGAAGTTTCGTTGTCCGTGTAGACGATGACCACGCGCCAGTACTGGTGTTTGCGCTTCGCCTTCATCGGCAGGAAGTTTACTTGAAATCCGCAGTGGATCGTCGGGTCGCTCCAACGCTGGGCGAGTTTCTTAAAGTGACCTTGGTATTAGCGGAGTCAGTGCGGGTCTCACTGGACACGATATATATGAATGTTCCCGCCGGGGGACAATGATGAGTGCGAATATTCCAAAGAGGATTGCTATCATCGAACCCTCCTGAAGGCAGAACATCCTGCGCGTATCTTCTCATTGGGATCGATACAGTATTTCCTGTAATTCATGCAAGTTTGTTCGGGCCGCTAAGCAAGACTCTAGTAGTTCTAAGTAATTCTGCCGATAGTCTCGTCTCTTCGCCTCGTCATTAAATCCAATCTGTAGAGGGATGAAATGCGATGACACCTATTGACGGACAAGGCTCAGAACAAGGCCCGCAGGATATTAAAGATATTGTCGACCCAGAGGATTTTATCGACCCCAAGGGCTATTGCTCCGATTCAGAGCGGAACATTCGACGAACGTCTGATGAACAGGAAATCGTTCTCAAAGCGACCGATGCATGCACCAAAGCCGAGTGGATGTTCCTCCGCGAAAGTCTAGGAATCGAGAGCTTCGACTAAGTGTTGGTTGCGGAGTATCTTTGATCGATTGGGTTGTGGGCCTCTGAACAGTCCAAATGCGTTTGAGCCCTTGCAGTACAAACGCGTTTATCGGAAGTTCGCGCCGCTTGGCTGCTTCCCGAATTCGTTCCGACTCCGTGATCGAGCAGCGCACAAGGAGCGCAGTGCGCGGACCGGGAGTGATCAGTGAACGGCGACTTGATACCGCGATCATCGAGCGGTAGTCGTTGAGTTTCGAGAGCAACATTTCCTCATGCAATGTTCTCGTCATCACATTGAGAACGTAACTGCTCAGCCTGCGTCGTTCTTTAGCGGCTTCGATCCGAATCCGTTCCGCTTCGTCGATGGAGCAACGTATTAACAATGCTGTTCGAGACATTTGGCCCTGCCGGTCGGAGTCTGCTCCGCCGTCCGGGTGTACGCAACTGTCGATATCAGTTGATAGCACCCTTTGAATATCGCGCTGAGACGACGTAATGTTTCTTTCTATCTTCGCGACGCGCGGAGTCTCGGCCCATGTCTTCTTGTCCTGGTTCTCATCGTGTTCATTTCTACGAATCAACTCTGTTTCCCTCGAAACACATCGCCGAGTTCGCCCGCAAAGGTATTGTTGAGAACGAAGGCATTGTTCTCATTGCCTCCGAAGGTCATACGGATCGAATCGAACGCGAGGTCGAGGCGATTGCAATTAACGTCCAAGCTCTTCGATCTGCAGGCTTGTGGTCTGTCGTAAGCACCGACATCTTGCTACGTGCATTGCAGAGCGGGATATCCATCAAACGCTTAATAGAAAACGCCATCAATCCGACCTTTCACATGGCTCGTGAGAAATCACCAACAGGCAGGATTCGCGTGTACGGGGAATTGGCGGATGCAGTGCTGCGGTTAGGAATGCCTGAGGTTTGTTTGGAACTGGAGCGATATGGAGTTCAAATCGCGTCCGAGAATGTGGCAGATATCTATTGTGGATATGCGACAGACACTTTCCCGGATGCTGGTTGTGCAAGGCAGTTCACTAAAGTATGTCTACTTCACAACTTGATCCATACCAACCTTAAAGATCACAACGACTGGCGGTACCGGATGGCTCTCGGTGTAGCACAGGCTGACAGCGATCTGAATTCCTAATCGCTAGGCTGTAGGGACTTGGGTGCATTTGTCGCGAGTTGAAGGATCGCCTTTCGCTTCCAAGATAGATATGCTGCACCTCGATCCACTAAGTCTTGATCCGCTGGGTCTTGTGATTCGCGTGGCTCTGATTTGGGCAATGGCGAAGGGAACAACCGCGAAGTAGGTTTGAACCTATCTTTAGCGAATCAAGCTAGGTCTGAGGGTTCACGCCGGAGAATGGCAGGGATTAGCACCCGTCCAAACTGTGCTTTGTCCAGCAACCTGGTTACACCAAAGCTTTCAGCAAGCGCCCGCGTCTCTTCATCGTCATCACCACTTGAAAGGGACATTCCCAGCACACGTGCCCCAGAACGCCCAAGTTCAGATTTTACCAACGCGGGTTCGACCACCCGTTCGTCAGGCATGTGTAAATCGAGCAGCACCACATCTGGCTTTAGCGATGTGGCCATCTCGATGGTTTGTGCAAAGCTTTCCGCCACACCGACAAGTTTGATGGCGGGTTCAGACTCTAACAAACGGCTAACCGCGTTACGGATTATCGCTGCATCATCAGCCAGCAAAACGCGCACTTGAACTTGGTCCGATTCGCGTGGATCGTTCACGGTCTTTCCTCTGGGAGGCCGAGTCCCCGGGCCCAGCGGGTAGACGTGTTTTTGCAGCGTCTCTTTCTACGGCGGGGCGAGTCTCGTAGCCTACAGATGATGCCACGTTAGGCTGACATTCCAGTGTTCAATATTGAACATCGAAACGTCGTAAGCCGATCGCTGACTCCCCGTGGGCGGCGTGAGTTAGGGAAGCTGTTGGGAGGTGAATGACCAAATGGCGCCCTACTGGGGGCGCCTTATGTAAGGAGACTAGGCCGTTTCTTGTGCATTTAATGGGTGCTCTATTAGCGACCCCCTTTACGGGGACCTTTTTGACGAATTTCTAGCAACTGGAACTTGTGATTGTGAGTCGATGCCCTCCGGGCACAACCTAAGCCGCGACAGGGACTCAGGAAGTGTCGCAACTGATCCAGATCGCGCCGTCGAGCGTGCTCAGACATCTGGTTCGGGGTTACGAACGGTAGTGGCATCAGTAGGCTGGCGGAACCGCCAGCCGAAATCCATAAGGCCACGAAGAGTCCAGGAATCAATCCCTGAACAAGCTGAAATCCACCAAGGTGCAGAAGTGTGCCTGATTCGGCTTGTTCATGAATTTTTCTGCTATCCAGTCAATGGGTTCTAGCCCAAGTGATCCATTGCAGGTCGGCCAGTCCGCCTATATTCTTCAAACCGCGCAACCGAAGCAACGACGGAATAGGAAAAGCATGCGTCGTCGCTGCGGTCAGAACGGGACCATCGTCATTCAATCCGGCTGGTATCGAGTTCGCTGGCGGGTCGATGTCGCTGGTCAGCAAGAACGTATCAACATGACCAGGAAGATCGCTCCGGTCGTGTTCGACAGAGAAGGAAATCCAAAGCCTGCATCTCCAGAAATTCAGAGAAAGGCGAAGGGAATTGTCGAACAATCCGGGGCGAACTCAGAGGGTCGGTTCAACGAGGTAGTCGTTGGAGACGTGACGTTTCAGGAGCAAGCGGAGATTTATTTGAAGACCGCCGTATCCAGAAAGCGAAATCCCCTCCGCGACACAATTTCAATTGGCGCTGCGTTCAACAAGTGGGTCTACCCGGCAATCGGTGACCGGCCGTTGAGCCAAGTGGACAACCTAACGTTGAAGCCGTTGGTTGAAATGATGGCCAAATCTCTGAGTGCAAGAACCACGAACAAATACGTGGAATACATCAAGCAAGTCGTGAAGTCGCTGAAGGCTCCGAACGGTGAACCAGTCCACAAACGGACATGGGACGCCGACACGATGGATTTGCCCGTCGTTGAATACTCGGAGCAGAAGCGACCGTCTCTCAAGGCAGCAACGGTTTCGAATCTCATCGCCGGAAGTAACGGGCAAGAACAAGCGCTTTATGTCTTGCTCGGTTCGACTGGGATGAGAATCTCCGAAGCTCTTGGTCTCGAAGCCCGTCACATTATTAATGATGGGCAGACAGTCAGGGTCGAGCAGCAAATCAGGAAGGATCGACCCGAAATCGTGAAATATCTGAAGACCAATGCCTCCAAGCGAGAGATCGACTTGCACCCGGATGTCGCAGAGTACCTGCGGCTATATGTGGACCGAAAGTCCGGGCTGTTGTTTTACACCGCAAACGGAACCCCTCATCTCTATGGGAACCTGGAAGATCGCTGGCTCACGCCTCGCCTCGTCAAATTGAAAGTGGACGAGGAAGGAATGGGTTGGCACGCCTTTAAGCGTTTCCGCACGACGTGGCTCCGTGGCGCTCGTTGTTTGGAGGACATCAACAACTTCTGGATGGCGCATAAGCCGAAAACAATGTCCGAGGTCTATTCGCATCTTCACGAAGACGTGGAAACCCGTCTCGCTGAAGCCGAACGAGTAGCCTACGGATTCACCATTCCGAAGCTTGTTGCTCCAAGTGCTCCAAAGTTCAGGAGCACTGAGCAGGTGGTAATTGCGGCGTAAACGGTAGAAACGAAAGAAGAAGTTTGGTGGACGTGACAGGGTTCGAACCTGCGACCCCCTGCTTGCAAAGCAGGACCCTGAAAAACACTAAATGCTTTGTTCGGTGTCGCTTACACGTCAAATTAAGTCGATTTTCGCTCTCTCAGTTGTACCGAAGTTGTACCAAGCTTCGGCGTCGAGTTGAACGCAACCCATTTCCTTCTATAGGGCGTCAAACAGATGGCTACAGAGAGGGAGCGGACGCAGATCGACGCGATGCTTACACAAGCTGGGGACGCACTAGACGAGTCCGCTCCCGTCCAATTCGGAGCTTCATGGCTTCGGCTTTCTGCCGCCGCCAGACGGACGCGATCACGACAACCAGGATGGCAATGGAAAGCGGCCCAATGTCGTGAACTCGCGCGGTAAAGATTCCAACCACTAACAAAGTCCACAGGAGAATCTCTTCCGGTCCAGGAGTGTTAAAGCGGGTGCCTGAAGTACACTGCCACCGTGAACAAGTTTAGAAGAACTATCGTGGCGCTTATCATCATCGTTGTCGCGATCACGGTTGCGTCGTTGAGTTGGTTTGGACTCAAGTACTATCGGAGTCGAATCGATTGCCAACGACGGCGGGAAGTGCATGTGCGGCAGATCGAAGACATTCGTCGGAACGCCGAGGCCCGTCTGAGACCCGGAACAAGTAAGGAGGATGTTGCTCATTTCTTCAAGGATCACAACATTCGCTTGTTCACCCCAAATAATGAGGCGACGGGAACGCTCGAAACGTCGGGATACGCTCCATGGGGCTGCGGCTCAGATGCGGGAATCATCGTAGTACGCGTGAAGATTAATTCAGCCGGTTCGGTTACCGAAGGGCCGACCGTCGTGGACCTGTACACAGACTGTTTGTGATCCGTGAGTCTGCTGTGCATAAGTTACTGGCGATTGACGTTGGCCGTGCCCACCCGTCGAAAGAACGCGAGCGCTGTTTTGGCGAACGGCGCTGCGGCGTCCAGAAATACAGGCCCGTGCCCTCCGTTGGGCACAACCATGAGCGCGGAGTCGGGGATCGCGCGGTACATCTCTACTGCCATCTCAATCGGATAGAGCGGATCGCGATCTCCATAGACAATTAACGTTGAAGACTTGATCCGCGACAATCCGGGCTGCGTAAAGTTCATGTCGTCGTAACTGTCCTTCATGCCTTGTGTCCACCGCCAGAGAGACGCAATCTGAGTTGCGGATTCGGCGGCATGTATCAGCGGACGGATTACGCTACCGCTCCGCCTAGTACGCCCCGCAGCTAGCCCGCCCTACCGTGCATCGGTATCAAACCGCTCATCCCGCAACATACGCAGCACTTCCTCGGCCTCGTCCAAAGCCTGTTCTTCGTCAGGGCCGACTGCCGACAACCGCCGTTGCTCGCAAGCGGCCAGAGCTGCATAGAGTTTACTTGGGACAAGGGCCGGGTCGGATTCCGCAATTACCGCACCGTACGCTGCCTGCCATGAGTAGCGTTGCTCGGTCATTTCGGTGGGATTCTACTGTCCCTCTTTAGCAGAGACAATCAAAGCTTCCATTTCAGGTAGATATGCCAGGAGTTCTGACAGGTCGACTGGGACCGGGCTTGGTCGACTTGTGGCAAAATTGGGGCACATCCTACCGGAGTTGAGTAGCTCATGCTTCCTAGATTTACTGAGCAAGAAATAAAAGACCTTGTTCGAAAAGTGGACGAACTGCACGCCAGGTTTCCAACGTTGAACGATTATCTCCTCTCGGAAGTCTTTTATTCTGAGAACCGAGTTCTGTTGAATCGTCGGGAGCCAAATTCAGCACGCATAACTACTGAACTGGTGATGGCTCGCTGGCGAAAGGAAACGGATTTGAGGGAAGCGAGGGAGGGCGCCAATCCTAGTTGAGAAGTAGCGGAGGCAGTCCTAAAAACTGGGGGTCCCTAAGACTGCCCACCGGGAGTTACTGTGCGTCCCCCGGACGATAGAACTTGCCGAGCTTCGCGTCAAGTCTGGGCTCGCTTCCGCGCATATTGCTTTCCTCGCCCACCTTTGATATCGGGAACGAAGTGTCAGGTCCTAATCGAGTGCGACAGATCGTAGTCAGGCGGACTGCGCTTGGTATCTGAGATCAAAACGTTGATAGATTGCGGTGCTTTTACAACCAGGACATTCGAGGCTGATGCCGTCGGCCGGAAACACGGGTTTGAGCGGTATCTCGAAATTCAGAATTCCACAGTCTTCAATCAGCGCGTGTATAAATTTTAAACGGCACTTCACGCATTCCAGAACCCAAGCGGGCATTCGTACACCTACCCGACTTTACGCCCCTCTATTGCCAAAAGATATAAGGGAAAGACCTGTAAAACAGACCGCTGATATCATAGACTCGCCCCGTCCTCTGCGTGCCTCAAATGAAGAAGCCAACGCTCAAGAAAAGGGATTTCGGCCGTGTGTCGAAGATATCGGCACGCCCGCCGGGACGCAATGGTGGCGTCCTTTTCGACCGAGCAGCTAACCTGCAAGATGTCCTGATTACTTCCAAACTCATGTCTCGGCGGCGCCGACCAAACGCGGAAGCGGAGAATGCCGCCCTACGGACGCTCGCACGAATTGTGGCAGAGAAGCCCGACGAACTCATCGACGTCCTGTTGAAGATAGCTTTGGAGCTGTGCGAAGCGGGCACTGCGGGGCTGAGTGTCCTTGATGCAAGTGAACAGGTCTTTCGGTGGACGAATCTGTCAGGAGCCCTTCATCGACATGTCGGCGGCACCACGCCCCGCGACTTCAGCCCGTGTGGCGTAACCATGGACCGAAAGTCGCCTCAACTCTTCCTCTATCCCGGACGTCGCTTTCAGTACTTCCAGAAGGTCGAACCAGCGATCGCCGAAGCACTCGTTTTACCGGTCTGGCTCGATGAGAAAATGCGCGCCACGATTTGGATCGTTTCGCACAATCCGCGCGTTCATTTCGACCTGGAAGACGTCCGGGTAATGACCTCGCTCGCGGATTTTGCCGCCAATGCGCTTCGCCTGTCGCACTCCCGTGATCAGGAAAAGCGGCGCCGGTTTGTATCGAACCAGAAGGTCACGGCGCTCGAAAAAGCAGAAGTCGTCATGCATGAGGTTCAAAGCGGATTGGAAACGGATTTGCGCTTGCAGACAGAACTATTAAAGCATCTTTCAGCGAGACTGGTCGTTCATCAGGATGAGGAACGCAGGCGCTTGGCTCGTGAATTGCACGACAGCGCCGGTCAATATCTGGCCGCGATTCTAATGAATCTGTCGATGATCAAAAGAAGTACGCAAGATTCGGAACGAGATGCGAAGATCGCGGAAACCAGAAAAATGGCAGATCTATGCCTTTCTGAGATCCGGACCATTTCTTACTTGCTGCATCCTCCGTTCCTGGACGACTTAGGGCTTCGATCCGCGATTTCATCCTATGTGGAAGGTTTCGCAGAGCGCAGCGCCATACGCGTCGAATTGCAAATCCCGGAAACGCTCCGGCGCTTGCCCGGTGCGATCGAGACCGCACTATTCCGCGTTGTGCAGCAAAGCTTGTCGAACATTCATCGGCATTCGGGAAGTGCCACCGCCACTGTTGTGGTCAGCCTGGATGCGGATCGCATCGGGGTCCAAGTTTCTGACCAAGGAAGCGGTATTTCGGCAGAGATCGTTGAAGCATTCAATAACGGCAAAGCCCTCCTGGGCGTCGGCGTCGCCGGAATGCGAGAGCGCATTAGGGACATGGGCGGACAGTTCTCGGTGGAATCGAATGCTCAAGGGACGACGGTCCAAGCCAGCCTTCCTGTGTCCTAGAAATCTCGGTTCCCAGTTCATTGGAGATCCAACATTCTCGATACGAAAATCTGCGACCGCTATCGGTCGCGAGACGAATCGACTGGTCACAGGTTCAGGTCCGGCCCGAAAACGGCTCTGTTTGATTCTTTTTGATTTCTAGAGCCATTTGGCGAAGGCTCCGCGAGCTTCTTTGTGAGGGTGTGAAGCATCGCAAGTTCTTAGGGACTTAGGCGCTCACTTAGCGGATGCCGACGTGCGACGATTTCCACGGCGGTGATCGGCTGCAGGGTGATATTTCAGGCGGTTCGGTTTCCTTCCGGCGCCAGGTCGACGTCCGCCTCTTCCCTTCCGTAGAACTCTAGATCCCGTTTGGTCCTCCTCATCACCGACGACAGCTGCTCGAGTTCTTGTTGCGTTCATAAGCAATCCTCACCGTCCAATTGACTGACACTCCGTCCAAACACCGTCCAAAAAGAGGCAGTTTATAGGGGAATTTCAGTCACTTAGCCGCGTAAGGGAAGCTGGATCAACGGGATTTGTGGAGCGGGCGACGGGAATCGAACCCGGCTCCGAAGCTTGGGAAGCTAATAACCTAACCTCAAAAACGCTGGAATGGCGACATTTTTAGCGTTTCCGGTCGGCTTCAAATGGAAAATGAATGGAAAATGAGTGTTCGAATCCCGCTTCAACCCGGATGCAGCCCATCCGCCCGTTGAATCACCGCAAACTGCCGCTCTAACGCGGTGAACCAGGAGACGCGGTCAAACTGAAACGGAAATTGCCACTCCTCAATCCCGTGCGGAATCATCATGCTTCGGGCCACGGTGACGCCTGTGTGCAGAGGCAACCAAATTTGCGCTCCTGGAGGCAAGTTGGAGCGATACTTCGGAACAAACCCGTCTTTGTCGCTGATCCTAGCGGCAAGTTGTGGCCGTATATCGTCAAGCGAGTAGTCCCGCCCTCACCGCACCACCAATCTCTCGACTCTCCACTGATAACAACTGAATCGAACCCATCGGGTGTCTCCGGTCGGTACAAACTCACGAAGGGATTTGCCAGACGAACATTTGTCCTCACAAATTCGGCGAGAGCGTTGGCCATCGCTGACTTGTCGCGCCTTACCCCCTTGGTGTCTGTGAAGAAAACGCTAACATGTGCGGTTCTCACGTCGAGGGCGTCGTAGTATGCGTGCTGAGCCTTCGTGATGATGTCTTTGTGGAAGGATTCTTGCTCCACCGGCAAAATTCCGTGGTTGCTAGTCGCGGGCCGCAGGACCTCTGATAGTTCGATCCCAAGCGGCGGATTTTCGTTGTCGAATCTGAAATCCGGTCCCTCGGCGGGAATCTCACCAGTAGGAATTGGTATTCCCGCCTTGCGAGCAGCGGAAAGCATCCAAGCTTCAATCCGTTTTTTGTCCGCGTCCATGCTGACACTCGAAGGAGTCGCCTACCCGTTCTAGCTCTCCGACATTTCAAAGTCGGCGCTGGCTGTTGCTCCGGTCGAATCGGTGATTGTCAATCGGCAATGGAGTGTGCCAAAACGTCGTTCCTCGCCGTGCATCCTCAATCCTGCATTCGCGAACACATCCACAATTAGATTCGGAATCAAAAATGCCAGTGTGCCTTCTTCGGTGCTCGATTCCGGTGCGACTTGAAAAATTCCTTTGGCGCTCAGTGCGGATTCAGGAGCAAGTCCATATTGCGACCGCCGACCCTGCACCATGCGACGACCTTCGTCTGGTAGCAGACGCGGGAAGGCTTGCTTCAGATCGCGAATCTCCACGTCAAATCGTTCAACGATTGAATTCCTGCGCCCACGATTTTCCACCCGTAGTCGGAACTCTAGATATACACCGTTGAAATCTGCGTTCGGGATTCCCGGCGGCGCGGTGAGGATATATCTTGACCTTTGTCCTGGTCGGATCATTAATTGCGAAACACGGGCGTCGCGCGTTGCAAGTTGCGCATCAAGATCGATGATTCGGCTGCGCTGGCGTTTGAAGACGAGGTAATTTGCTCGACAAAAGGTGAGCGCTGCAATACTGAACGCCACGGTACGGACGGGCCCAGAAAACTTGAATGGCAAGAACGCGACAAACGTCAAAACCGTGCTGGCGGCAGACGCGATTGTCCACGCGGCGGAAGGAGCGCTCGAAAACAGATCCTTGATCCAGAACCACCACAATCTAGGCATCGCGATACTCCCTGCGCTTTGCTACTGCGGATGTCTCCGCAACCATTCCGCACGCGCCTCTTCCAACTGCATCGCCCACTCTTCGTTCACTCCCGACCCGGACTTGGCTGCGGAACTCCCGCATCAGCTTACCGTGGTGAATCAACTCTGCGTCGGTCATCTTCGCTAACTTCGCGCCGATTCTTCTGGTGTCGTCTTGCGGAAACCAATACTCATGTCCTCTCCAATGAGAGGAAGCGGGAGGGCAGGATAGCACGAGCCGAATTGCAAGCTTGACCGTGTGACTTTATGATCGTGCAAACATGAGTTTTGTCCGTCCACAATGTTTAACCGCAACCGCACTCTCCCTCTGGCTGGGGGTCCTCGCGTGTGCTTTGGGATGGCTCATCCTGTTCAGCTTCTACGAAGTTAGCGGCGCAGGTTAAAGCAAACCAAACACTTTGCGTTGATGACAAGGCTGATGGAGAGTCATCCTGCTGTACGGGTCACGGTTCGTCAATCCTTCCCAGAAACACCACAGCGTTTCGTGTTGTCCTCTGGACGCAACACTGATCCAGAAACATGACGCGTCCTCGCTCATTGCTAACCACGTTCACTTCGCCGTTCTCACGTCGTTGATTGCCCATCCTTCCGCTCTTTGGACGCCCGTCGAAGGAGCGCCAATCGTCTGGGTCAAGGGCGAGATGTTCTCCTGCAAACGCACATTCTCCGCATTTAGAAAGAAGAGTCAGTTCGAGTCCAGTCGTGCGGATTCTTGATTCCGCCTCACTACAACTCTTTCCACTTCTAAAGGAGAAGATATGAAAAAACGTTCAAAGTAATCGTGTTGATGGCAGTGGTTGCACTCGGACTGGCAGGAACAGTGAAGGCAGCGAATACAGGATGCTGCCCTTCGGCTGACTGCTGTGCTGACTGTTCGGGTTGCAAGTAGTAGCTGTTGAAAAGGGCCGCGGGCAGTTCAGCCGCGCGCGCTCCTCATGCCGCTAAGGGATCGAAATCAATAAGCCACCGGTGATGCCAACCGATTGTTCAATGCGGGTTTTTCCGAAACTGAAGTTGCAGAAGCCGCCGTGTGGACCGGCGACAAGCGGAACGCAGGCAGGCGGAACGACGATCCGACGCAACAAAATCTGATGCACCTGAGCATGTCGCGCGGCGTTTGAATCGGTTCGAAAGTTCGCTCCGCCAATCGGATTTCGGTAGTAAAATCCCATGTGGGGCACCCAACAATCCCATATCCTCAGGACCGTCCCCATGAGCATCAAAGTCGACACCAATGAAATCCTCCTACGGTTTCGTTACCGGCCACGGCAGAATTAAGGCGAGAAATTGACGAAGTTAAATGGTGGGAAGATCGCGTACGTCGCGGTCTCGTAAAAAGAGAATACGCTGAAGGATACATTCAGGTACGCAAAACGTATCATTGGAATGAAGCGGCACGTTCTGGGTTGTCCTGAGTTTCCTTGCTGATCGGCCCGACGATCAAAGTGCGATTGTTTGCGATCTGAGAATGGACCGATTGGAAACCCATCGACTCTTCTTTGCTCGCTTGGTGACATCGAGCGAACGCGCGTCCGAAGCCACAGATCGGTTGATTAGAGCCTTCTCCAGCGTTCCCAGAGAACAGTTCGTAGGTCCTGGGCCTTGGAAAGTATTTGCCAGCGGCGGCCTTATCGAAACACCTACTGCTGATCCGGCGTTTCTTTACCAGGACATGCTCGTAGCGCTTGCACCGGAACGTCGCATCAACAATGGCGAACCAAGCCTCCACGCAATTTCTCTCGCCGCATTGAATGTCAGTGAAGGAGAAAAGATTGTTCACATCGGCGCGGGAACCGGTTATTACTCCGCGATCCTTACGGAGCTTGCCGGAAAGACTGGAACCGTGCTCGCATACGAAATTGAGCAGGACTTGGCGCAGCGTGCCGCAACGAATCTCTCCTCCTGGAAGAACGTCTCTGTAATTCAACAGTCAGGTTCAGAGGGAACGCTGCCCGCTTGTGATGTTGTCTATGTGAGTGCTGGAGCTACCCATCCGCTGGATACTTGGCTGGAGGCCTTGCGTCCGAACGGACGATTGCTGTTTCCGTTGACGCCCAAGGAGGGCGCTGGCGGTGCGCCTGCGGTAGGTGGAATGCTCCTGGTAACTCGCGTGGGAGAGGCCTTATATCGTGCAAGGTTTGTTTGTTCTGCTGCGTTCATCCCTTGCATCGGTGCGCGTGACGAAGCAACCGCCGCGAAACTTTCCGAAGCCTTCGCCCGGGGGGGGCTGCAGGATGTACACTCCCTGCAGCGCGATACGACTCCCGACGCTACCTGTTGGTGTTCGGGGAAAGGTTGGTGGCTGTCTAGTGTGGAGATTACGTAACCGGTAGCGCTCGCGGAGGTGAATGCCATGTGCGTCCGTCAACTTGATTTGGCCCCTTTTGATCTTCTCGTTTGGCCCCGCCCTCTGGTGATTCATCACTCTGCCTCCGGCCGGAGCGAAGCCCTGCGGCGCCCGTAGGGCGACGCGTTTAGGGCGCAGCGTAGGCCGGGGGCAGAGTGAAAGTTTTATTTGCTGCCGCCTTTTTTCTCCAGCGTTCTTCGAAACCGATACGATTCATTCCCGGTCTCGATGATATGCGCCTGATCGGTCAAGCGGTCGAGCATCGCCTTGCACAACCTCGCATTCGGAAACATCGTCGTCCATTCCGAGAACGGCAAGTTCGTGGTCACGATCACCGCTGCTCGTTCCGCTCGTCCAGCGATAATCTGAAACATCATTTCCGCGGCAGCTTCCGGCATCGCCACATAGGCCATCTCGTCGATCACGATCAGGTCATAGCGCGTCCAGCGGTTCGTCACGCGATTCAGTTCGCTCTTGTTCTTGGCTTCGATCAGTTCGTTCACCAACTGCGCCGCGGTGGTGAAGCGCACTCGTCTTCTCTGCCGGCAGGCAGCCACTCCCAGGCCCACCGCCAAGTGCGTCTTGCCTGTCCCTGCGTCTCCCAAAAGAATGACCGGTTCGCTGCGAGTCAAGTAGTCACCTTCGGCCAGATGCCGCACCAGAGGTGCTGGGATACGGGACGTGGGAAAACTCGAACTCTTCCAGCGTCTTCACTTTGGGAAAATGGGCCTCCCGAATCCGCCGCGCTACCGTATTGCGTTCTCGCTCTTCTACTTCGGCCTCCAGCAATACTTCCAGATAGCTGAGATGACTCTTCTTTTCCTTTACGGCTTGCTCCGCCACCTGCGTAAACTGTCCACCCAAGGTCGCCAGCTGCAGTCGCTTGGCATACTGCCGAATCGTCGCTTGTTGTACCGCAACGGTGGCCGCACTCATTGAATCACCCCCGTCACAGGATAGTTCCGCAGCAACTGGTCGTAGTTCCTAGTGGTCGGTTGCGGTCGGTCGTAGCAACGTAATGCGCCGATCTCCACAGGTTCCGGTTCTCGTCTTCCTAGGCCTTCGGCATCCAGCAGCAGCCGGACGGCATCCACATCGAAACAACTCATCTCCAGAGCCTTTTCAATCGCTATTTTTAGCGATGGGTATCCATACTGGCGGCCCAGGAGCAGAACCTCGATCATCGCGCGTGTTCCCGACTGCCGGCCTTGCCGTTGTTTCAACATCTCCCAAAAGCGATCGAAGCTTACCGGCCAACGTCCTTGTGCTCGCCACTGCTCAAGCGGTGTCGAACCGGCCAGCGCTCCGGGCTTCTTGGCAGTGCTTCCAGATAGTGCTCCAGATCCAGAACCTTCTGCTGTCGCTCGAAGCAGCGTTCATGTCGTGCCACGCACTGCCCCTGATGCCATATCTCGACGTACGTGGAATGCACCTTGGCCTGCACTTCGACGCCGACCGGGAGTGGAACCGAATAGAAGTTGGTCAGCACTCGTATGCAGCCGCTGGCGTTCACATGCGGGAAAGTGAACCGCGGCCAGGTCGAAGCCTTCTTCGGCCAGCGTGCGCAGGTGTCCGCGTTCGGTATGCATCCCTGCGCCCACCGTCTGGGTGCGCTCGCCGATCATCCGCTGCTCATCCTGCCTTCGAGGCTTCCCGCAACAGCAGATTCAGCTCTTCCAACTCGCTGACCTGCGGCACCGGCACCAGATGGTTGCGGCGAAAATAACCACCTTCGCCCTCCACGCCACCCTTCTCGTGTCCTTCTCCCGGCGTGCAAAACTCCGCTTCAAAACCCCAATGTGAGCGGAAGGCAATGAATCGCGCCGTCTCCTCCCGCTGATGTCCCCGCAAAATCTTCTTTACCGCACTCCTGAGATTATCGTAGCGAAGCGCAGCGAATACTCCGCCGAAATAGGCGAACGCCAGCTCGTGGGCTTCCAGAAAAGCCTGCTGACTGGCGTGCGGAAACGCGCGATGGAAGGCTCCTCCGCTGGCCATACTCCGCATGCAAAACAGATAGGCCTTCTGCCGCTCTCCGCGGATCTCTGCGTAGGCTTCATACCAGTCCACCTGTGCTTCTGCGCCCCAAGAATACGACTGGGGAATGAAGGTCTCACGACGGATTAGCCCTAACTTCATCTTCCGTTCGCGAACGTGGCGACGAATCGTGGACTCCGCTACTTCCACTTCCGGCATCTCCGCTCGGATCCGGCACCAGATGCGATGCGCCGTATGCCGTTGCTTCCGTGGCGCCTTGTGGTCCGCTTCCAGAATCGCATCGATGAAGGGCATCGCCGGTTCCAGCTTCGGTCTCTCTCGCACCGGTGTCTTTCGTTCTACCGGAACCGCGCGGAGCACCGCCTCACGCACCATGCGCCGATGAATCCCCAACTTCTTGGCGATTCCTCGAATCGTTCCACCGTCATGCTCATACTCACGTCGGATCTGCTCGAATAGCTCCACCTTGGCTCTCCTGTCCACCCGGCCTCCCCTTGGGCGACTGAGCCCGAAGCGGAGTACACGGTATCCGGTTTTCAGTAAGGTGGGGCCAAATCAAAGGATCGAATGGGGCCAAATCAGAGTATCGAAATCAACGCGCTTCCGCATCGAGTCCGGAACAACGGCCTGGCGCAAATACTGACGCGCGATTTCCTCTGGCGCTTCGTGTCCAACTAACCCCCACCTACCCGGCCTTTCAGCTGGGGTATGCGGAAAATTTGAGGGCGTTGCTGGTAGCCATCGTTCTGCAACAAATACCCCGATCACCAAGCCTTGTAAAACCGCCAAGACTAGCTGAACCTTCTGCTCGTTTTCTGGGATCGAGTTTCCAGGCATAATGATAGCTCCTCGTAGACACTGTCTTTCTCCGCAACAGAACGGTTCACGTTGATGAGAATCGCTTTGTGCCTGAAGACGGCCTCTTCTGCTTTGTACCGCTGACTTGCTTTGCGTGCATTAATCCCCGTTCGTCGCGGAATGCACGGCCGCCCACGACGGCATTCGTTGCTTCAGGGTACGCATCTATCAGAGCCGCCTCTACCTCGAACGCCGTCGTCTGATCAAGGCCGTGTCGGTGAATCACGTGGGCCACTTCAAACCCATCCACGCGAATATCCCGGATTCGCTGGAGTTCGTCGGTGAGCAGGTCGGCGTCACTACCAAGCTCGCCCTTCACATGCGCGAATATGCGGTTCCCGGTGCCTTTTCCGACGTAGAAGGTTTCGCCGTTTCGCGGATCGATTAGTCTATAGACGTAATATTTCAGTTGGTCGGATATTTCGCTCGTGAACATCCCACCTCTTTTCCGGTCAAGCGTTGCAATTTTCGTGAATTATACCCTCCTTTGTCATTGCCAGTTCGCGTCGGCTTGCGCTAGCACACGGCTGCGCCAGTCGCAAAGTGCTCTCCTGTCACACCCGTTGCCTTCCGCTCCAGCCTCTCACTACTGAATCTTTCCGTCCTCCTGTGGCCCGGTGCTCTGGTTCCTGTGCTCGGGTGAAGGAACCAAATCACCTACAGGAGAACGGAAAATGAAATCAGAACAAATCAATTCTCAGATTAACAACGGATTCTCAAATAGCTTGCTACACGGCGATTGCATCGAATTGCTTTCCCGGATGGCATCCAACCGCGTTGATTTTGTCCTCACCGACCCGCCGTACTTGGCGCACTATTCATCGCGCGACGGGCGCAGCGTTCCCAATGACAACAACTGCGATTGGGTCAAGCCTGCTTTCCAGGAAATCTATCGCGTGCTGCGCTGGAATCGCTTCTGCGTCAGTTTCTACGGCTGGCACAAAGCCGACAAATTTCTCGCTGCTTGGCGTGAAGTGGGTTTCCGGGTGATCGGCCATCTGACGTTCATCAAGCGCTATGCTTCCACCGAGCGTTTTCTTCGCTATCAGCATGAGAACGCCTACCTGCTGGCGAAGGGCAATCCGCAGAAACCGGCTCGCACAATCCCCGACGTTCTGGAATGGAAATACACCGGCAACAATCTTCATCCGACTCAGAAGCCGGTCAGCGTCTTGACGCCATTGGTCGAATCTTTCTCAAATCCGGGAGACGTGGTTCTCGACCCATTCTGTGGTTCAGGTTCAACGCTCCTTGCCGCACGCAAGCTGAATCGGCGCTTCCTCGGCATCGAACTGTCCAAGCGAGTATTTCGACCTAGCGGAGCAACGGCTCCGCTAGGTCCTTGTTGTGCGACGGGGGATTTACAGATCGTTATGCAGCCGAAGCGCGAGCCGAGATCGTGCTGGCTCACGGTTCCGCATCGTTCGCAAACAAACGAGCGGGTCCACTCGGCATATTCCCGAGAGTACGTTGAATGATTGTGTCGCCAAATTGCAGCCAAGAGGACTGCTAAGACTATGGGGAAAATCACGGCGTACAGAGTCACCGGAAAAGATGACGCAGGCCCAGGATGTGACATGACCGAGCGCACGTACACAACCAGCGCCACAAAAGAGAATCCGACCGACCACAAGATCAGCTTGCCGTATGACCATTTTGTCGGAGGACTGAGCTTCTTGGAAAGGTCGCTCTGTTGTAGCCGCGCGTAGTCGCTCGTGCCGATCACAACGTCTGGCCCACCTTCTCCGACGACCACCCCGCGCAAACGCGAGCTGCGTATTTACCGAGAAACGGCCTTCTTGAAAGGCGACAGAGAGGCTCTTCAGATTTGTGCTATTGCAACTTGGGCATCGCAAGTCCATCTTTTACCTCCTTGCGGAGCCGCCACCGCTAAGTTTTTTCATTATCCCTCTTTGAGATCGATTGTGTGCGGCTTTTTTTCGATACCCTCTGCCGATCTTTTCTCCCGAGCATATCTATGACTTGCTTTACCGCTTGCCAGAACTTCTCCTCCGGCTCAAAAACACCACGGTCTTCGTATCCCTCTTCGAGTGCACGACGGACAGCATTGAGATTCATGGCTTAAACTTCCTGAACTCCTTGAGCCTAACTTCGTCACCTGAGGACATGTCAGCATAGTACGCGTGGACGATTTTTGTTCCGCACGTGGCATCGAAGTGAGTACCGTCTGTAAACCCAATGGTGAATGAGACGAAACCGTCCTCCTGCGAGTCCTCGACCCAATCAACAACCTTGCCGCGCAGTGCAGCGTACTTTGCACGGCGGCGCTGCTGGATTTGTGCTCCTCTATTCTTTTTTTTCATTCTCTTCACGCTCGAACTCCGCAATTTTGTCCATAAACTCGCCTAGGTGCACATAAACACCATCGGCCAATCGCTGAAGTCGAGGCAGTGTCAGGTCTTTAACCCGCCCCCGCTCGATTGCGAGTATGGCTCTGAGGGGGAATTTGGAACGTTTGCTCAATTGGAGGCGGGAAAGTCCCATCTGTTCCCGATAGAATTTCACCGTTTTCGCGAGCGGCCTTGCCAGGTCAACGGCATCTGACCCTATCCATTTCATGACCAAGTCTATGTCGGCATTTTTCGCCTTCTTTCGCTCGCGGATTGCCTTCGCTACGCGAATAAATGCGTCTCGAAGAGGCTTGATCTCATCAAGCGGAGGCAGCGGCTGATTCTTGGATATACGTCTCATCGTCCAGAGCAGAAACAGGAGCAAGTCTCGATCCTGCACCTCCGCGACCATCTTTCTGATTTCTTCGCGCAGGACTTCAGGGTTGTCTGGTTCTTCGAGCATCACTAATCACGCCTTCGAAAATACTCTTTCAGAATCACCATATCGCCACTCTTCATGTCCGAATATTCGACGCCCACGAGTTCGGCAGTGGGCTCGTATTGAACGCCGAAGTTTGTTCCATCCATGAAGCGGATAGAAAAGAACAGGATGCCCTCCTCCATCCAATGCTTAACAAAGTCCACATTTTTCCCTCGAATTTCGGGATACATCTTGCGAAAACGGTCGTATTTCTGCTCTATTCGTTTGTCTAGAGCATCCACTTTCTTTTTGCGGTCACTTGGCGTCGTCATGTCGGATTTCCTCCAGTGGCTTTCTCGGATCTTACCGATCCCGTTCCAGAGGGAGTGCCTGGGTACTGCCGCTGCCATTCCCTTTGCTCTTGCTCTGTCAGGAACCTGACCTTTGGCGACTTTCCCTCAAGCCGCCGGCTCTCCTCGACGGCGTGGACATCCTGATAAACTTGCACCTCATCGAGACCTTTTTTCTCGTATTCGCGGTGCAATTTGGCAAATCGTGCCTCGTCCCACTGCTCCGAGCTGTCCATGTTGTTGCAGAAGTAGCCATTGAGCAGCGCACGATGCGTCTCAAACAGCGTGAGTTTTTCGTCGAAGTATGCAGCCTTCAGCGACGACACCTTGGCCCGCTTTAGGCGCTCCAACCCTCGGATCGCATCGTCGATTCCACGATTGACTAGATGTATTGCTTCGTATAGGTGAGCCTTTTGCATTTTGAACCTCTATTCCCAGTCACTTTCACCTTTTGTGAATACTTTGAGCTGCTTTTCGTCCCCGCTTTTCCAGTCACAGAGGTCTGCTTCCGCGATGACTGTCGCCGTTCGGATGGTCCAGCACAATTCCGTGTGGTCCGTGAAGTGCACGCGGAGAAAGAGCAGCCCACCCTCTTCGAAACGATGCGCTGCCCAATCAACGACTTTTCCCTGTAGTCCCGGATAGTGGCCCCGAGGTGCCGGAATCGCGCTCTCTGGCAGTTTAGCTTTATGCTTTTTCATTTCTCTCTCCTGCGGCCCGCATGTTGCTCCAAGGCGCAGCCGAGACGGGAGACGCCTAAGAGATTGACCCGATTATGACAGTTATGATTTGTTGACTTCGTTTCAGGGCAGGCTCGGAGTCTGTCATCTGGCGGACAGGACATTCCAGGAGAAGATGCAAAGCGTGAGCGCAGTTGCGCTCGGAATATGGAATCTATAGCTTCAATTGCAGCCACCGTTGCCTCCTTATAGGCACGCTGGTCAGGGACGCGTCGGTGCTTCGAACACCAGCGCGTCCCGCTCGAATCATTTCTTCTTTTTCGCTTTCCTCGTTTTTTTCTTGTGCTTTCGCCCGTTTGCTATCGTTGGCAAAACTCGTCGAACTTTCTCAATATCTTCGGCGCTCCAAAGTCGAACTCGGACGCCACCGATGCTGCGCAGGCTCGGGGCTGGGACTTTCTTCGATGCAACATATCGCTGAAGAGTGATGTGATGTATCCCAAGAGCCTCAGCCGCCTCGCGTGTTGACTTAAAATCTGAGTCGCTAATGACCATTAGCAGATACAATCTCCTATGTCAAGCAGTTTTCAATGCCACCTGGCGTACTGCGGATTCCAAGGTAAATACCGTTACGGAGAATATCCCATGTGGGAGAGATGGTGCCACTAGCATAGTATTTCGCCGCGTTTTCCTGCCCGCCGGTTGTGCCTTGATTGCTCGTTTGTTTCACCGCTTCGCGCGCGCCGCGTTCCGCCTGAGGACTTCGGCTCCGGCCTCCACTAGCACATTTCGCGCCACGGAAAAGCTGTGTCACTCAACTGTGCCGCCCGTTACGTCCTGAACGCGTCACGCTCTCCGCTCTGTCCTCTGTTTCGCGTCGTTTGCTCCCTCGTGCTCGGTGAAGGGAGCAAAGCTCCCCGAAACGAGGAGAACATTTATGAAAATCGAGCAAGCAAAGCAGATCGCAAGCAAGGCAATCGAAGAACTCAGTCATGCCCTGGAAGCGGGCCACAGTGAGAAGCTGAGGGAATATCTAGGCGCAATGGCGCGATTCCATCGCTATTCGTTGCACAACATCATGCTAATCGCATCACAAAGGCCAGATGCCACCCATGTCGCCGGATTTCACACATGGAAGCGGCTTGGCCGATTCGTGAAGAAGGGCGCGAAGGGAATCCTGATTCTTGCTCCGGTCGTGCTTCGTGAAGAGGCCGAAACGAAACAGGAAGACGAAAAGCACGAAAGAGCGGCCATCCGTTTTCGGGCGGCTTACGTGTTCGACATGGCCGACACGGACGGCAAGCCCATTCCCCAATTCGGGAGTACAGAAGGCGATCCGTCCGACCGCACGCGAGCGGCTGAAGGAATTCCTTTCGAGCCGTGGAATTCAACTTGAATATTCGGACGCGATCTATCCCGCGCAAGGGCAATGTTCACCGGGAAAGATTGTGATCCTACCCGGACAGGCTGCCCCGGAGGAGTTTGCGACTCTCGTACATGAAGTGGCCCACGCGCTTCTGCATCAAGGAGAGCAGCGGACACGAAACAAGCAAGCGCGTCCGCGAAACGGAAGCGGAGGCGGTTGCTTTTGTCGTTTGTGAAGGCATCGGCCTCGCGGCGAGCAGCTCAGTGGATTACATTCACCTGTACGACGGCAACAAGGAAACGCTGGCGGCATCGCTCGAACGGATTCAGCACACGAGCGCCGAAATTCTGACGGCGGTAACATCCGACCGATTGATCTGCACACGGAGGGACGCCCGCGCGCTGCGGGCGTCCCTCCGTCAACATTCCCTTCTCTGGCCAATCGCTCACGAACAAAACGGGTGCCTAGTCCGCACGTGGTCGGAAATGCGACCAACACGACGCGATCGTCTGCGCCAACACGCAACTAAGAGCCTGGAACTGGGTTGGAAGGCTGTAGCCCCCGTCAAGAGAGGGCGTAGCCGCTAGGCGTCACCGGAGGAAACCCGAAGCTCACGCGCGGCATCTAGCGATTTAACAGCCAAATGACATCGAGCGACCGGGCCTGCGTCTACAATGCGTGTATCGAGGCGTCTTCGCAGTAGCACTGCTTCTGATATCCCTCGCTATTGCCCTGCTTGGCGCACTATCTCATAAATACATTTGGCTGTATGCTTCTCGGAAGCTGAAAGTCAGATCCCTTCCCAGCTCAATTCCTGCCGAGACCCGGTAGACTTCAACTGACCCCAACCTGCTGCTCGCAGAAGCAAACCGCCTCGCCTGGCTTTTCAATTGGCCTAAGGCAGAGCCACTCTACGCTCGGGCAGAGGAACTCTTCAAAGAGAAGGGCGACACCAGGAACGAAATCTACGCTCGCATCGGACGAATTCGCGCACGGTCAGAGACGATGTCATACGTCGATGTCTCTCAGATGATCCAAAAGGAATTGGACCAGCCGGCAACGAAGGCAGACCCGGAGCTGCGGCTGTGGTGCTTGGTTCAAAAGGGATACACGGATCTCGAAATCAACGCCGCATCAGCGAAACGGGCCTGGCTAGAGGCGCGGACGCTTGCGGATTCTCTCGGCGAAAAACAGTGGGAGGCGCGGGCGGAGGGAGAGCTGGGAATCATCGCCTTCCTCGAAGGCGACAGTAAACGAGCCTCAACAATGGTGGGCGACGCGCTTCTGTCCGCAATGGCGAGCGGCGATTTGGGCGGTCAGGTCCGCACTCTCGAAATGCTTGGGAACGGTTTCAACGAAGTTCGGCGATACGGCGAGGCACTCGCTTTTTTCGAGCGAGCGATCAAGAGGAGCCGGGACAATCCCGACTGCGGTTTCCCGTACATGGCTTACGAAGGCAAAGGGATGGGCTTTGGCCGGAGAGGGAAAGTTGGATGAAGCCGAAAGCACCTTGGACTATGCGCTTTCCACCGCCATTCAGAATGAGAAGTTCGGCCACCAATCTCAGATTCTCATCAAAAGGGCGAACTCGCATTGCGAATAGGACACCGTCAGGAGGCCGTTCAGAATTTGGAGCGAGGCGGAGATCTCGGACGGCAACACGCATTCTTTCGGATGGCGGCGCAGGCAATGTTTGATCTTGCAAGAATCTATCGCGACGATGGCGACCTTCGATCCGCCGAAAATCGTGCTGCTATCGGAGTCGATGTAAGCAGGAAAGTTGGCGACCGTTACTATTTGCCCCGCGATCTGACCGTACTCGCCGATCTCAAGGCACGTCAGGGAGACGCAACTGCTGCCGAAAGACTGTATAGCCAGGCAGAGGATGTAATCGACGGCATGCTCGTCAACACCAACGAGGCATATTGGAACAGCTCGCTGGCGGACGCAATGAGCGACACTTACCTCTTCATTTCGAATTGGAGGCCCGTTTGGGAAACGTTGCACGTGCTTTCAGCGTACTGGAGCGCGTCCGCGGTCGGACGCCAGCAGCGTTACTTGAAAACGGGACCTCATCCGAATCCAAAACGAATCCGACCAAGTGCACGAACTGGAAAGTGAAGTGTCAACATTGCAGTTGCGTCTGATGCGGTCTGAAGATGCTGCTCGAGCGAGCGGCATCTTCTCGACCAACTCGTCGAATATGAACGCAGGTTGGGATTGATGCGTACCGGGCAGGAAACGGATACACCGGAATGGTTCGAGCAGCCCGCATCTCTCAAGGCATGTTCAATCCCGTCTTCGCGGCGACGAAATGATTCTCGAATACGTTCTCGGTGAACCTCAGTCTTATTGCCTTTGGATTTCACAAAACGCAGCAGGGTTGGAGCGGCTGAAGGCAAGTCGAAAGCAAATCGAGAGACCTGACACGCGGCTATCTTTCTGCGATTCGAGAGAAACGCAATGACTCACACGTTTCAAAACAGCTCTACGCGCCCTCGTTGTCGCCGTTCGACAAACAACCCGCAGCGAATCGGCTCATAATCGTCCCCGATGGAATCTTGCATCTTCTTCCTTTTGAGACGCTGTTGGATGCAAGGGATGCGCTGGTGTTGCAGAGCAAGATAGTCAGCTACGCGCCCGCTTCTACTGTTTTGTACGTGCTACGTAGGAAACCAAAACAACCGGAGCGCAAGCGCAAAGGATATTGCTCGCGGTCGGAAATGCGCCGTATCAGAATCAGGCCAACGTCTCGGCAGCACTAGTCAAACCAACTGGAGTGAAGGACCGTCTGCTTCGAGGAGTGTCTGACACCTTCGGCACGCGGCTTTACGACTTGCCCGAAACGCGGGACGAAGTTCTAGACATCAAGAATATTCTTCGAAGCGGATGCGACGCTCCTATTGGGGCCGGACGCGACAGAAACAGCGTTCAAGGCGGAGAAACTCGACTGATTTCAAAATCATTCATTTGGCCGTACACGGATTTTCCGATTCCCGGTTTCCTGAACGCTCGGGAGTAGTGCTTGGTGTTGACCCCAAAACCTCCGATGATGGACTGCTGCAAGTTCGAGAGATCACTCGCTTAAGATTCGACGCAGACCTAGTAACGCTATCGGCGTGTAATACGGGAGTAGGCAAGCTTCAGGGTGAAGAAGGCATAACAGACTTGGCGGAAGCCTTTCTCGTGAGCGGATCAAAGTCCGTCGTTGCCAGCCTTTGGAGCGCGGACGACACGTTCACGCACGCCTTGATGGATCGGTTTTACACTCACATTGTGGAAGGTATGGACCAAGCATCAGCCCTGCGAGACGCAAAGCTCGACCTACTTGCAAAATATGGGAAGGAAGTCCCACCCTACTATTGGGGTGCATTCGTTTTGACAGGGGACGGCGGGTCGCCGATCCGACTGGGTGTCCAATGAGCCTTGATATTCAAGCCCGCGAAAAGATTTATGCACGAGTATCTGAACTCGTCAAACGGAAGCACTTTGATCCTGGAATGAACGGAGCCGATTGGAACGCGCTAGCGTCCGCTAGGAGGGATCAGGTTCTTCGAAGTGGTTCGGACGACGAGTTTGAAACAAAAATGCAGGAACTTCTGAACGAATTGAAGACGAGCCACACCGGATTCCGGCACGCGAAAAGCCCGAATGTTCCCGGACGGCACGCGATCAGCGCCACTTTCATGCGCTTCAATCAGAATGGAGAGCAACGCTGGATGTTCCAGGATGTTCACGAGGGAGGTCCGGCGCACACAGCAGGGCATTCGGCCCGGTGACATTCTGCTCCAAATCAGAAATCGAGAATTGCGCCCGCCCGATCCGCCAATTTTTCCGGTTGGCGAAGATTCGCAATACGCAGTCCAAAAGCCAGACGGAAAGCGCGTGACCGGCAATCTTCAAGTGCCTTCACCACGGTCGAAGAAACATCCTGTGATTGTCCCCAAGTCCGTGATTTGCTCACAACTCCCTGAAGGAATCGGCTGGCTGAAAGTCACGATGTTTCCCGGGGCAGTCGGGATTGATCTCGCGAAGGCCCTCGATAATGCCTTCGCTCACTTGCGGGAATCGACTCGTTTGATTGTGGATCTTCGAGGGAACACCGGCGGAGGCATCGGCGGTTTACGCCTGATGAGCTATTTAACACCCGGCAAGACGGAAGTGGGCTATAGCCTCACACGGAAGCGAAAAGAGAAGGGATATTCCCGCGAGGACCTTCCAAGGTTTGGCCGCATACCATCGCGCAAATCCACACTGATTTGGCTGGCGTTGCGGTACGGCTTCATCGACAAGTCCATACTCGTCGTCACAGAGGGCCTCGGCCCCCAGCGCTTCCACGGACGCGTGATAATTTTGGTCAACGAGCACACAGCCAGTGCCGGAGAAATGGTTGCGGCTTTTGCCGAGGAGAACCAACTTGCTACGATTCTTGGGGCTAAGACTCCAGGACGGCTCTTGAGTGGCAGTGCGTTTAAGGCTGGCTTTGGATACATCGTCGGGCTTCCCGTGGCCGCGTATCTCACGTGGCAAGGCAAGCTGATCGAAGGGCGAGGCGTGTCACCGAGCATAGCCGTTCCGCAACCCCCCGAACAGCTTCTCGCGGGCGAAGACCCTCAGATGCAGAAGGCGCTGGAACTAGCACGCCAGCTTTGATGAGCTAATCCTCGTCATCGCCCTCATCCTCTTCATCGTCATCTTCCTCGGCATCCAAGTCGAACGAGATCACCTCGATATAGTTCAGACTCTTTGCTTCTAGAAGAGCAACAAGTTTATCGAGTCGCTCTTCGGGCATGTCAATGACGATGGCCCATGTGACCCACTCCTGGGAATACTTGCAGCACTGACCGACGAGCCGATCCTTTTCCGTTTCCCTTGGGTCTACCTTCAATTCCAAGACCAAGCGGTCATCGACCAGAATATCGGGTATCCCGCAGAAAGTTTTCGTTCGTTTGATCACACTGATTCGCCGACCGTCATCTCCGCGCTCACCGCGTAGTTCATGCCGAAGAAATTGGACCATGTCGTCGGTGTAGTCGTCTTCTCGCTCATAGTCTGGCGGCTCCCAATCGTCAAGAAGATCCCACACCAAGTCGCAAATCGATTCAACGCCTCTGGGGTCATCCCTCTCCGCTTGGCTCTTTCGTTTTTCGTCGTGATGGCCCTGAATTATCGCCGCGCCCGCTAGTCCACCCAACGCCAAGGCCACGGCGACGTTCCGTGCATCTTTAGGGTCAGAGGGCATCGAGCTTCTCACGCACATATTGTCTCAGACTCGGGCGGTAAGAAAAGCCTCGACACTTCGCTGGTCTACTGTCTCTTTATCTGCTCTTGAACCGGACTTGTTCGTTCCGAGGCCCGACGCGCAATGTCAAGGCTCGGCTCGCATGTCAGCGTATTTGCAAGGGGAACGAAACCCATTCGGATGGCTGCCTGTGAATTTGCAGAAGATAGTTGCCCGGCCTTGCTAACGACATTCTCAGTCAACACGCAGCGTCGTGACACCTTGTTCGAGTTTGGCTTCGCCCGCCCCTGAAAACAGCAGTTCACCTCGAACTGTAGTGACACGGAGATCGTAAGGACCATCGCTACTTCCCAAAGGAGGAAAATCTCCAGATGGGAAGCATTGCGTGGAATCTCCAGCGGCGGCTCCGTGGGAGGCGGCTCAGTGCCTCGCGCCATAGACCGATCTCGTCAAATCAATGACAGCCGAGCAATCTGCTCGTTGTTATGCCGCCGCAGCATAGCCCAGGTCGCCAAACCAACCACAATCAACACGCTCGCGGCGACCGCGAATATCATTCGCGTCCGGCGCTGGCGGTAGTCCGCCTGAAGCCGCAAGAAATCCCGGTAGCACGGGCTGCAGGAGGTCAAATGGTCCAAGTACGACTCTGCTTGCGACAGAGGCATCCTGTGCGCGGCAATGGCAGCGACAATCTCGCTGAGCCAGGACATCCAACGCGCTCGGGATTCGGGAACTCGTCGCGAAGCCCTCGACCCAATACAGCTAGCACATCCTTCTCTTGTTTCGCGGTATATGCGTTTTCGCTCAGACCAGCCTCACCTTACGAGAATTGAACGCCTTAAAGCAGTCAGACTCAACAGAAATAATTTCATCGGTCACTGGGCCGGACTTTCGCTTCGCGTGTTCCTGAGCAGACTCTGACGAGTCTTCCCCAGTCCATATCGAAACTTCATCTTTGCCTGTTGCTCCGTTACACCTAACCACTTTGAAATTTCCTTCCACGAATAGCCATACTGTCGCGCCTGCCAAATCTTTCGGGTCCATCCGTCCATGTGCCGGATGACCTCTTTGATCGCAATCGCAGTTTCCAGTTCCGACGCCCATCGCGTGTCGTGCGCACTCGCGATCTGATCGAAATCCACCGACGACGCAACAAGTTCAATCGCGTCGTCTCGCCTCTGTTCTGATTTGAGGAATCTGTTGAAGCGATGGTGGAACGACGCGAACAAGTATCCTTCAAGGTTCGCAATTTGCGATCCGTTATCGCGTTTCCTTTGAAGAGCTTTGACTACGGATTTTAGGACTGATTCCCAAACCTCGGCGGCCAAGGCTTCAGTTTCAGCTTCGGAATTCTTGCTGCGAAGCTCCAGCCTGGCGTGTGCTAAAACGCGAGGCCATGCTGCGCGAGCGGCGGCCAACAGTACTTGATCGACCGCCGGAACGGTACTGTCGCTTGCCTCAGAGTTTTGGTGGAGTACCCATTCTCCATACGGATCTGGTTTCTCCATCGGGTCCCTCGTTACAGGCTCCGGCCAGCGGGAATGGGCATCAGGAGCGTGGCACGCTGTTTGTTTGGATGTCAATGGAACCCCGAAGGCACCCCCAAGTTGCGTTTATTTTGTTTCTTACTTTTTTGTTCCTGGATGGCTCCTTGTAAATGAGGGGAGTTCTCGCTGAATTCTCCGCTGCGGGCTGGGCGGCCACAAACCTCACCTGTAAGCCGCCTAGCGTCGCAGCTTACCGACAACGTCAAGCCGGATACGAAGGTGGAAACCCTCTGGTAGGAGCGCCTGCTCCACGTGTGCCTTGACCGCGTGCAAGGACTTTCAAGCCAGGAGAGCGGTTCTTCCGACTTTGCGTTTGGCTGACCAACTGACGGTAAGGATGAGGCGAGAACTCTCCCAATAACTCTCAGGTGAAGGTCAGCGCAAAGGAGTCCCTAACATGAGAAGCATCTGGCGAAACGCAAGTCGACTAAAGGCGGTTTCCCGGCAGGCGTTCGTAATTGTGGCAGGACTGTTCCTGGCTACGCCTGCCTTCGCCCAAGGAACTTCCCCGTGGGAAAACGCCGTTAGCGTGCTGCAGCAGGCTTTCACCAGCACCATCGCTCGCGGCCTCTCGCTCGTCGCCATCGTCGTGGCCGGCCTTACGTTCGCCTTCGGTGAAGGCGGCTCGAAGCGTGTGCTCGCCGGCGTGCTCTTCGGCGTCGGCATGGCCATCGCCGCAGTGAATTTCCTGTCGTGGCTTTTTCCCGGCAACTGAATCACGCACGTCTCAAAGGAGAAGCACGTGGCGGAAGCAAGACGAATCAACAGAGTGCATCGGTCGCTATCCCGGCCACTGACGATCCTCGGGGCCGAGCGAAAGCTCTTCTTCTTCGCCATGTGCCTTGGCGCGGCCACCTTCAACCTGCTCAACAGCTTGTTCGGCGGGTTGCTGATGTTTTTGTTGCTCTACTTCATGGCTCGCTGGGCCACCCAAACCGATCCGCAGATTCTGCGATTTCTGCTGACGGCCGCAAGACTCCGCGCGCAATACGACCCGATGAAATTCAGCTCCGATTCGAATCCGAAGGGATGGCCATGCTCAGGCTTAGCCGAATCTTCAAAAACTACAACGAGACCGGCTCTCTCAGCGAGCAGATCAATCTCTACGGCTTCATCGGCCCGCACGTTTTTCTCACTAAGAGCGGGGAGGTGGGCGTCATCCTCGAAGTTCGCGGCGTGGACTACGAGTGTCTCGACGACGCGTCGATTGACGGCTTCACCAAGCGCCTCGAATCGGCGCTGAAGCTGTTCGACGAAAACTACCGCCTCTACCAATACCTCTTCAAGCGGAACAACGAAACCATCCCCTACAAGCTCTACGACAATCCCATCGTGGACGCCGCGATCAAGAATCGCATCGCGCTACCTTGGCAGCAAGGCCGACACGCTCTTTTCCCTGTCGGTCTATTACGTGGTGCTGTACCAGGGATTTCAGACTTCAGCCAAGCTCGGAAGCGCGCTCGCCGAGTTTCCCAAGAATCCGAAAAAAGCCGTTCGCCGATCTGCGGGCGCATTTTTCTGGTCAGAAGCAGGTCGTCGTTCTTGGGCAGCACGTCAGCAACGCCCAGGCGGCGCTGCTTCAAAAGGCCCGCAGCTTCATCCTCCAAGTCAGCGACTTCCTCGCTGTTCGGATGCTCGACAAACAGGAAGCCTTCCGCGTTCTCAAGAGAACGCTCAACTTCCATCCCGACAAACTCGAACTCGCCAAACTCAAGTACGACACCTTCCTCGACTACTACCTTCCCGAATCTCCCATCGAATGCCATCGCGGGCATCTGCGCGTGGACGACTACTACGTCAAGGTTTTGACGCTCAAGGAGCCTTCCGCCCAGAGCTTTCCGCTCATCTTCAAACGCCTGCTCGAAGTGGAAGCCAACTATTACGTCGTCACGGAATGGAAAAAGGAAGATTCCGGCAAGATGCGCCGGGTCATCCAGACCAAGCGCCGCCATTTTCACAACACCAAGCGTTCGTTCGTCAGCCAAGTCAACATGAACGACGCGGCTCCGCAGGATGTGCTGCTCGACGATTCCAAAGAGATCCCAGGTCCGGGAACTCGGCGAAGGCATCAAGGAGATCGAGCTGCACGGGAATTACTTCGGCCAGTTCTCCCTGACCGTCGTCATTTACGACCTCGACTTGGCCAAGGTGGACCGGGCGTGCGCCGACTTCTACAAAGTTTTCAGCGTCCACGACGCCCAGCTCTATGAAGAAAAATACAACCTTCTGAACGCCTTTCTCGCGGCGGTTCCCGGCAACCACGTCTTCAACTTGCGTTCCCTGTATCTGCTCAACACCAACTATGCGGATTTCTCGTTTCTCTTCACCCTTCACTGTGGCGAGCCGCGCAACCAGCATCTCCGGCAGGAGTATCTCGCGGTCCTTGAGACCAACCACCACACCCCCTACTTCCTGAATCTCCATTACCGCGATGTGGCCCACACCATGATTCTCGGGCGAACGGGAGCCGGGAAAAGTTTTCTTCTGAACTTCCTGATCACCAATCTTCAGAAATACGATCCGCACACCTTCATCTTCGATCTGGGCGGGAGCTTTGAAAGCCTCACGCAGCTCTTCGGCGGCTCGTATGTTCGCGTCGGCCTTGAATCCGAGGATTTCAAGATCAACCCGTTTTCGCTGCCGCCGACGAAGGAAAATCTCGATTTCCTCGCTCTCTTCCTGAAAGTGTTGATCCAAGGCCAGAGGGCGGGCGAGCTCGACCCCGCCACCGAGCGCGATCTCTTCCACCAGGTCGAAAACCTGTATGCGGTGGACCCCGCGCTGCGCACGCTGGGCGTGCTGGCGAACACGCTCGGGCACGACATTGCGAGCCGTCTCTCCAAATGGACCCGAGGCGGCCAGTTCGGATTCCTCTTCGACAACTCCGAGGACACGATTTCGTTCTCCCGCTTTCAGTGCTTCGACTTCCAGCGCATGAGCCAGTACCCGGAACTTCTGGAACCGCTGCTCTTCTACATCCTGCATCGCGCCAATGCCGTCATCGCGGACCGCCAGATTTCGTCCGTTTTCAAAGCCTTCTTCATCGATGAAGCGTGGGTGTTTTTGAAGAACCCCAGCATCCAGCGGTACGTCGTCGAAGCCCTCAAGACCTGGCGCAAGCACAACGCCGCGATGGTCCTCTCGACGCAATCCCTCGACGAACTCAAGCGCTCGGACATCCTCGACGTAATCATCGAAAGCTGCGCCACCAAAATCTTCCTCGCGAATCCCGACATGGACCGCGATCTCTACCGCCGTCAGTTCCACTTGAACGAAAACGAAGTCGAACTGATCTCGGGCCTCATCCCCAAGCAGCAATTCCTGATTAAGACGCCGGAGCTGGCGAAGGTCGCCAATCTCACCGTGGACCCCAAGAGCTATTGGCTCTACACCAACGACCCTTACGACAACAAAAAACGGAAAGAGGCTTTCGAGACCTACGGCTTTGAACGAGGCCTCGAAGTGCTCGCGGGAGGGCACCCGTGATTGTTCATTGTTTTCTCCAAGCGTGCGTGCCGGGGACCGATCCGCTTTACGTGTTCCTGCCTCTCGCGCTCGCGGGATTCGCCACCGCAATCATTTTTGGCGTGCAGTGGTCTGTCGTGGTCATTTCCGGTCGCGACCAAGGTTCCCAGAAACACCAATCAGTCTCAAAAGGAGCAGATCGATGAAACAAATGTTTCATACTCAGTTGCATAGCTTTCTCTTCCGGGTCCTTGCCCTCCTAGCTTTGGGCGCAGTCGTCTTCCACGCTTCGCCCACGCACGCCGCAACGGAAGCGGCGGCGCGCGTCGTGAAGTATTCGAAGGAAGATATCGTCCCCGTTCGCGCCAAGCTCCGCTTTTCGACGCTCATCGTTCTTCCCGAGGACGAGGAGATTCTCGACTTCACCACCGGCGACAAGGAATTCTGGGTCATCAACGGCGCGCACAATCTCTGTTACGTCCATCCGGCGCAGGCCGGCATCCGCAGCAATCTGAATCTCATCACCGCAAGCGGCCACGTCTATTCGTTCCTGCTGACCGAAATCAGCAACCAGCCGAATGCCGAACCCGATCTCAAGATCTTCGTCGAACCAAAGGAAGGCTCCGGGATCGCGGCAAACACCGGACTGCGCGGCTATGTGAGCGCGGGCGAGGCGGAAGCGTACAAGAAGGAATTGGAAACGCTCCGCTCCCAGACGGCGGATCAAATCCGCGCGGCGCAAGCCCAGTCCGCCGAGCAGCTCAACCAATTCCGCTCCAGCTACGCAACGAAACTCCAATTCGACTATCTCCTCGACTCGAAAGCGGCGCGCGAGCCGTTCCTGGTGTCCGCCATCTACCACGACGACTCGTTCACCTATATCAAGTGCGGCGCGCGCGAAAAACCCGCTCTCTATGAAATCAAGGACGGCAAGCCGAACCTGATCTCTTTCCAGTTCGAGAACGGCGTTTACATCGCACCCAAGATCATCGACACCGGCTACCTCGCCATCGGCAAAAAGAAACTGCCGTTTGCGCGCCGCGTTGCCGCGAACTGAGGAGCGAGCGATGAATCAACCGAACCAACCCGCTAAGGTTCAGGAAAAAGCGCAGAAACCCCAAGGCCTTCTGCCAAAGAACGTCCAGTCCTGGCTTCTCATCGGCCTGGCGTTCCTCATGGTCGCCATCATGTGGCTGACCGGGGGCAAGAAGCCGCCAACGCCAGCCAAAGCAGCGTCGTCCGCCGCGTCCGTCACAGGCGCCGCTCGAAGTCAACGAAACCAAGATTGCCGAGTTGCAGAACCGCATCGAGGAATTGCAGCGCCAACAACTCGTGGCGCAGAGCGCTCTTGCCCAGCAGACTCGCTTGCTCGGTGCCGCTGGCCCGCAAGATTCGCAGCAGCCCCAGCAACAGAGCGCGTCCGGCAACCTCCCTGACCAGCGAGCGGAGGACCCAATTCAGGCGGAGCGGAAGAGACGTGCCTACGTGTCGCTGTTTGCCTCGAATGTCGCTCTGACCTACCGCAAGACTCCTGCAGCTCCGCCAGCGCCTCAACCCGAGCGCGAATCAGCTGCTGCCGCCCAGAACCTTGTCCCCGTGGGACCCGACTCCCCACAGGTCGCACAACTCCTGAAACAGATGCAACCCAATCCGGTTTCGCCCGCGCCGGACACTCCATCGCTTGCGCCAGTGCGAAGCGATTCCGCGGAAACAGCCAACGATCGAAAGGAGGAAACGAGAAACCCTGCCGCCGTGTCCGGCTGGCTCTGCCAATGCGGCGGCAGGAAAAACCTACATGCTCTTTGAAGGAACCATTCTCGAAACCGTTCTCATCAATCGTCTCGACGGGGGGTTCGCCGGTCCCGTCGAGTGCCTGCTCTCAACCGACGTCTACTCGAACGACCGCCAGCACCTGCTGATTCCCGCAGGCTCGAAGTTGCTCGGCGAAACCAAGAAGGTGGACACCTTCGGCCAGACACGTCTGGCCGTCGTGTTCCATCGCGTGCTCATGCCGGACGGCTATTCCGTCAGCCTCGACCAATTCAAGGGTCTCAACCAAATCGGCGACACCGGCTTGCGCGATCAGGTCAACAACCACTATCTCCGCATCTTCGGAGTGTCGCTCGCCATCGGTGCTCTCGGAGCCGTCGCGGAAGGCTGGAACAGCAGGCTCTCTCAACGCATCCAGTTCCGACCTCATGCGCCAGGGATTCGCGCAAAGCACCGCGCAGTCTTCGGCGCAGATCCTCGACAAGTTCCTCAACATCATGCCCACGGTGACCATCCGGGAAGGCCACCGAGTCAAAGTCTATCTCTCGGGCGACCTCGCGTTGCCCGACTACAACAACCACAAAATGCCTTCCGATCTGTGAAGGCGAAAAGGAGAACAGTTCCATGAAAAGAAAGATTCTGATTTGCTTGCTCGTGTTGGGATTGGGCGTTGGCACCGCCACCGCGCAATTCGGAAGCGGAATCGTCTACGACCCGACCAACTACCACAACGCGTTGCTTCGCTACTACCAGCTCCAGCAGCAACTCGTTCAACTGCAGAAGAGCTACACCAAAATCACCACCCAACTCAACCTCGCCTTGCAGATGGCCGCATTCGTCCAAAACATGCCCGCCCGTTACCGCGCGCTATTTTCCCAATGGCGAAATGTAACCTCGCTGCAACACTTTCGGGAATACCGGGTCTCGTGGATTAACGGCATCAACTCCGGCCTGCTTCCCAACCATCAACACCGGCTACCTGCAAGGCCACAACCCCACTGTCTCCAGTACGACCCGTACGAACTCTCGGGAATGGACGCCTGCCGAACTCGGGCGCGTGCAGTCCCAGTACGCGTCCGTCGAACTCGCCGACGGCGCAAACATGAATGCGATGGCCACCATCGGTTCGATCCGCGGCAACGCCCAGAACATCCAGACCCAGATCGCAAACCTCGAACAGGATTCGTTCTCGGGCGACTCCGATCTCAACAGCGAAGTCTCCGTCCTGAACAAGATCAATGCGGCGGGAGTCTTGACTCTCCGCACGGTCCAGGACTCGAACAAACTCCTCGCGTCGCTTCTGGAACAGCAAACCATCCTCGCGAAGCAACAGCGCGACGCCACAACAAACGCCATCAACACCGACATCGGTCGCCAAGCGAGCATCTGCCGGCAACATGGCTCAGGTGACCGGAACGATCACCGATTCACTTCAGAACTTCCGCATGCCGTAGAGCGTGCGCCGAACTACATGCCCGGCGTCGAAGGAGCCGACGCAATGCAAACCGACTTCCTGCAGTTCATCTTTCAGGCGATCAACAATCTGCTCACGCAGAACCTCGGCTTCTTCGACGCAATGGGCCAGAACCTGTTCCGCTCCTTCGCCACAATCCTGGTGGTTTGGTTCGGAGTGAAATCCGCTCTCTCCGCCGCTGGCGGCGGCACATCCCTTCCAGTTCGACAATTTTGCAAGCCTGCTTCTGACCATCAGCCTTGGCTTCGCGATGGTCAATTACTACAGCACACCCGATTCCAGGCATCGGAACGAGCTTCCACAATCTCGATCACCGATGAGTCGCAGTTCCTAGCCAACAAGATCAATCAGGCAGAACTCCAGACAGTCACAGAACGGTTGCCGATTTCGAATCCCGCATGGACTCCCCAAGCCTGGGGCGACATCCTTGGCACGCTGATCTACGTCAGTCGTAATTATTTTGCTCGCCGCAGCCCAGGCCATCGCGATCGTCGTTATCGCCTACGGATTTATTGCCACTGCCGTGTGCGTCCTTGTTGGCCCGATATTCATACCGTTCTTCATCGTCCCGAAATTGGAGTGGCTCTTCTGGGGTTGGTTCCGCTGCTTCATCCAATACGCCTTTTACCAGGTGATCGCCGCAGCGGTCGTTTTTATCATTGGCAATCTGATCCTTGGAATCCTCAACTTGCAGCCCAATGGATCGATTTCAACCGTGCAGCTCCTTGGCTGGTTTCCTGTCTTACTCATCACTTTCGTCGCTTCGATTTACGTGCTGCTGAAAGTTCCGGCGCTGACGAATCACATTTTCAGTGGCACGTCCGGCGGCTCGTCGGCACAGAATCCTTCAGGACTTTCTAGCATGAACAACGATGCCAGTTTTCACGATGCGAAGCGGCTCTATCTCGAACAGTACGGTGATCCAATGGTGACAAACACCTATCTGAAGATCGCTCTCGCTCTGCTCTCCATTGTATGCGTTGCCTTGGCACTGATTGATCTGAGAACGATTCGCACGTTCCAGAACTTCCGTCCTCTCGTCATCCGCATCGACGACTTGGGCGGGCCGAGGCGATCAATTACCACAATTTCGAATACAAGCCGCAGGATGCGGAGGCGAAGTATTTCCTAAGCCAGTTTTGCGCCCTCTATTACCGTCGCAACCGATACACGATTCAGAATGATTTCTCAAAGGGTCTCTATTTCCTGGACGGCAAGTTGGCCGACGGCATCCTCGACGCGTACCGGAAGGACGACATCATCAAAAGTTTCATGACGAACACGTCCGCGCCGGAGATCGACATAGATGTGAAGAAGGTTGCACTCGAAGACATGCAGGCCCCGCCGTACAAGGCGCGAGTGGACTTTTACATGGTGTACTACTCGCCCGCCGACCATAGCGAAATCAAGCGCGACCTTTACACAGCGAATTTCGTCTTCGTTTTCAAGAACCAGGTTCCCAACGAGCTCATCCCCATCAACCCGCTTGGGTTGACGATCACCTATTTCCGCGAGGACCAGGCATTCAAATGAGGACCGGCATCCGAGTGTCGCGCCTAGATGGCGTAGCTGTCCAGTGAACGGGGAAGAACAACATGATCGGCAATGCACTCATTCTGACTATCGCTATCCTTCTCGCGCTTTCCTTCTGGCTCATGGGAGAGCTCAAGTTCCTTATTCCCTATAAGGCTGTTCTCATCCACGCATACGGCACCCCGATTTTCATATTCCTTGCTGGTGCTGTTTACGAATCTCTTTGCCGCAGCGTTCGCACTCAACCGCAGATTCTTCCTCAAGGACACAGGCAGAAAACTTTCACATCTCGACAAGCAAATGCAAGTCGGCCAGGGGGAGTTGCCCGCACCTTCCATCGACACCATTGATGGAAATAACGAGGAGTTGAGCTGAGATGTCGCGCTCATATTCACCCGAAGAAATGGCCGGCTCTCGCGGCCAGTCGTTGCAAACCGACAGGAGACTTACCAACCCCGCACGGCCACGAACACGAGGCGGGAATCCGGCCCAGGCGTCGGCGCTGACAGCCAGCCTCGCCCGGACGAGACGCCAGAAACACCGAAAACCGAAGCCCGTGTCGTTGAGCCTCGTAAGCCATACGAATATCGCAGCCGAACCTACAAGCTCCGCAGCTCTGAAATCGAGGTGATGACTGATATCGGCAAATTCCGGGCAGTGGCCGCGAAGGATCTAGAAGAGTTCATATATCGCGGAGACAGGAAACACATGGAGGCGGACCTCACAAACCTCCGCAAGCAGCGGCTGATTTCCGAACGAGAAATCCCTCACGAGGAAACATCCCCTCGTCGGCTTCTGGCGTTGACCAAGGAAGGCCGCCATCTCTTGGCAGCAACCAAGACTGTGCCGAAGCGACAGGCAATCTACCACGGATTTACGAAGCCTCGCGAGGCCCACCATGACGCCGACCTATATCGGCTCTACCAACGAGGTAGGGACAGAGTGCAATCGGGAGGGAGGCAAGAACATACGAGTCATTCTCGACTCAGAACTCAAGAAAATCCTCTACCGCGATCTAGCCCGTGCCGGACAAACAGCAGATTCAAGCACTGCCAAGTCCGATATTGCTGAACGGCATGGCCTCCGCGAAGTGCGCGGAAGGATTCCAGTGCCTGATCTTCGTATTGAGTACGAGACCCCGGACCACGAAACCGCTCGGATTGACCTCGAACTCGCCACCGAGCACTACCGCTTCAACAACATCGCCCAAAAAGTCCGTGCAGGCTTCTCCATCTATGCCCGCGCTCAGGACGTGCCAAATCTGCGCCGCGTACTGGAGCAGCGGGAAATCACTGCGGAGATTCTGAGTTTATGAACATCCCTCGCAATCAGGTCGAATTGCTCATGGAGTTCGGCTACACCGAGCCGGAGGCTCAATTCCTCTACGTTGTCGCGACTCACTCGGGTTATTTCATTCTCCGGCAGTATCTGAACTTTACGGGCGCACGCCGTGGAAAACGCTCCTCGCAATTTGCTCAGAAAATACTGAACAACGGTCACGCCTCCGTTCGCGACTACATGGGATACGGTTCGATTTACCACCTTTTTTCCAGGACTCTTTACGGCCAGATAGAGAAAGGGAATCTCCGCAATCGCCGCGCTCATTCGTTTGAATTCATCCGCACGCGGCTCGTATTGCTCGACTTCATTCTTGCCAATCGTGAAGTGGAGTATCTCGAAACGGAACCGGACAAGATCAGTTTTTTCTGCGACAAACTAAGCGTCGCAAAGGAGTTTCTTCCGGGCAAGGTTTATGAGGGAGGACCTGGAAGCCGTCCAACGATTCGCTATTTCGTGGACAAATTCCCATTGTTTCTTGCACCGCCTCTCCCTGGCACTCCCCCCGTGGTCACCTTTTCTTATGTTGATTCGGGCCTCGGCAGCATCTCGGGCTTCCTGACCCATCTCGCGGCCTATCAACCACTCTTTCGGCAACTGCGTTCGTTGCGGTTCCTCTACATATCGCCGAGGGACGCAGAATTTCCCAGGGTGACCGAGTGCTTCCGCTCCGTCGTGAAGAAACCTCTTGAGTCGGACGTATCGGGCGAAGATCGTCCGCTACTTCCAGGTTCGGCAGCGCTTTGAAAACCGGCAATACGTTGTGCCGGTGACAGCGGATTTCGAGTTTCTGAACGAAGCTAAGCGGCGGTTTCACGGAGAGCGCTTCGAACACCTGTACAAATCTTGGGACTCAGGAGCACTGAGCGAGCAGGAACTTCGGCGCGAGTTCTGTCAGAACAAACCAGATCGAACAGTTTTCTTCGAGAGCTATTTGGTCGGCCAACACCGGTCACATCTGGCCGAGACAAAGCGAGAACGGGTGAACGTGGCGTGAAAGACACAGATCACCCCCCGGTTCACCATTCCGTTCACCTCTGCGGTGAACGGAAGTTGTCGGGAGCAATAAGGATGTGCGTTGCACGACAGTCAATTTTGGGCGCGGGCAAAACACCGGACTGGGCTGGAGCGACCCCACCTTTGGCGGCCTACAGCCGCCCAAAGACATCGTGGGGTCGCTCCAGCCCAGTGTTTCAAGGATTGCCCGCGCGCAGTTACGACGGTCACAAAAAGGAGGATACATGTCGGTCATCAACAAACCACCGCAGATTGTCGAACGCAAATATCAGTTGGAAGACCTGGTAGCGGACGCTGCCGAGCAGTATGCCGGTTGGATCGGCAGCACACCAGATCACGTCGTCAATTCAGCCGTCAAGATGATGCTGTGGAGAGACAAGGGCTTCTTGGCTTGGCGAAAGGCCCAAGACCCACGCAGGGGCGGGCCGAGCAGCCCCAAGCCAGGGGCAAAAGCATGATCCAACGCATTCTCAACTCAAGGAACTTCGTCGCCTGCCTTTTGGCGGCGGTTACGGGAATGGCGCTTTATTTCGAGCTGCCATTCCCCACGGAGAATGTCTTTGTGAAACTGATAGCTCTCCGGGCACCACTCGTGCACGACGGGCTTTTCTATTCCTACAACCTCTTCTTATTCTACGACCCCCTACATCGCGTATTCGATTCTGCTATCCGGGCTGTATGTTTTTGGTCTTACGGTCCACAAGAAAATCAGGGCGGGCAAGTTGCCTCCCTATCCTGAACCGAGCAAGCGCGATGATCTGTTTCTCGTTGTCGGAGAGATTCACAACAAGCGCAAGCCCATAGCTTCCGAAACCCCTCAATGGCTGACGATCCCGGAGCGGGCACTGTTCACAGGCACCGCAATCGTAGGCGCAATCGGCACGGGCAAGACTAGCTGCTGCATGTACCCTTTCGCGGAGCAGATTCTCGCTTACCGCGCAGGCGACAAAGAAAAGAAGATCGGCGGGCTGGTTTTGGAAGTGAAAGGAGACTTCTGCCACAAGGTTCGAGAAATCCTAGACCGCAACGGCAGGGCTGAGGACTATATCGAAATCGGTCTCGGCTCCGAGTACCGCTACAATCCACTTCACAACGACCTCGACGCCTATGCTCTCGGCCTACAACATCGCCTCGCTGCTGAACAATCTCTTCGGGAGGGGCAAGGAACCCTTCTGGCAGCAGGCATACACGAACCTTGTGAAATTCATCATCCTTCTACATAAGGTCGCATACAACTACGTCACATTGTTCGATGTCTACGAGTGCGCGATCTCCCCGGTTGTCCTCGAAAGAAAGCTGAAGGAAGCGGAGCGGAGGCTAGGCGAGTCTGATTCCGTGCTGGTTTCCGAGGACAATTATCTCAAGCATCCGCGCGACCTCGAACCGTTCGAATTCCGGTTGAACACCGAACTTGGTTTGTACAAAGCCAAGAGTTCCGCCGGCCTTCTTGCGGTCCTTAAGGATAAGAACATTGCGTTTGAAATCCTCAATGAATCCGCCGAAGCAACTGTTTCCCAGGACAAGCGCGAGCAACTGGAAGCGGTCAAGCGCTGGTTCTATAACGACTGGCAGCGGATCGAGCCGAAATTGCGAACGTCTATCGTCGAGGGAATTTCGGTGTTCCTATCGCTATTTGACGACAGCCCGGTCGTGAAGCGCACATTTTGCCCGCCTGCGGAGTGCTACGATCCTGTGGCCAATCGGGATTTCAAATTCGGCAGGCCCCTGCCTTCTTTTTCCTGGCTAATCGAAAACGGCAAGTTGTGCTCACTCAATTTCCCAGCAGTTATGAACGCTGGGCTGGCAAAGGCACTCGGCGTGATGATGAAGCTCGACTTCGAGCGGGCCGTCTTGAATCGTATCCCGCAGATCGAGGCCCACCCAGAGCAGTATTTTCGCCAGGTGCTTTTTCTGTGTGACGAATACCACCATTTCGCCACAGTGGGGGAGAGCGAGCCAACGGGCGATGAAAAATTCTTTAGTTTGTCCCGTCAACCGAAGTGCATCCCCATCATCGCGACGCAAAGCATCAGCTCATTGAAGTCCGCGCTACCAGGTGAAACCTGGCGGACCCTGCTGCAAACCTTCAGGACAAAGATATTCCTTGCCCTTTCGGACGATTTCTCCGCTCGCACCGCAAGTGATCTCTGCGGAAGGGAGGACCGCTTCAAGGTGAGTTACAACCTCTCCGAGAGCGGACACGACGCCCGTGTCAGCCTGCTTACAGGCAAGGCGCTTTCCCACCGCGCAAACATCACGGCGTCGAAGAGCTACAGCACACAAACGGACTATCGCTTCGACATGAAGACCTTCATGGAATTGCGGAATGCGCAGGCGGTCACCATTGCCTACGATGGATCAAATCCCAGGCCCCCGATGTTCTGCTACCTGAAGCCCTACTACAACGACCCAAACAAATCGTATTTCTTGCAAGTTGCCGAAGGGGAGCTGTGATGAACGGATTCGAGATGATCCTTCCATTTCTCAAGCCCATAGAGCACCTGATCCTCGACGAAACGATCAGCGAGGTCATGGTAAACGGCCCAAGCCATGTCTTTATCGAAAGGGACGGATTCATCGAGGAGGTCCGTGGCCTTTCTCTCGGCGAAAAATCATTGATGATCGCGGTAAAGAACATTGCGCGGCGACTTGGCGACGATATTTGCGAGGCCAAGCCGATCCTCGATTCGCGGCTGCCAGACGGGAGTCGGGTTGCTGCCGTTATTCCTCCGTGCAGCCTGAACGGAGTAACCCTCACCATTCGAAAGTTCAATTCGCGCCACTTTGGTATCGACGATCTCGTCATCGCTGGGACCTTGGAGCGCTGGCTTGCCAACCAGCTCGAAGATTATGTGTTGGGACGCAAGAACATCCTCATTGCTGGCGGAACCGGGTGTGGCAAAACGACCCTCTTGAACATCCTCGGCAAGTTCATACCGGAGGAGGAACGAATCCTGTTGATTGAGGACACCTCAGAGATTCACATGGGACAGCAAAATCTCGTTCGGTTTGAGGCCCGGCAGCCTCAGAACGGGCTGCCGGCAGTGACGATTCGGGATCTCTTGAGAGCAGCTCTTCGCCATCGGCCCGACAGAATCATCCTCGGCGAAATCCGTGGGGGAGAGGCGTTCGACCTGCTCCAGCTTCTGAATACCGGGCACTCCGGCAGTCTTTCAACGGTTCACGCTACTTCGGCGAGGCAGGCGCTGGCCCGTTTCACGAGCTGCGTCCTACAGAGTGGCGTGGACCTGCCTTATCGCGCCATCAAGACGAACATAGGCTATTCACTCAACGTAGTTGTGCAGCTCGAACGCCGTCCGGGTAGGCGGTTCGTCTCCCAGGTTGTCGAGATCAAGGGGTACGACCCAGACCGGGACGAGTACGACTTCGGGGCGATCTTTCAGAGTGAGCGGGAGCCGTTATGAATTCCAACCTGGAATCAAAACCGGATTCCTTGTCCGCGCCGGACTACATTCTTCAAAACTTTGAAGCGTCCGACCGCATTGCTGTGCTGGTACGGAGTCGCAGGGCGGGCGAAACGATTCAACGGATCACGACGGCGACGAATGCGGCCAGCCAGGATTTTCAGGCGTGGCTCCGGCACAAGAATGTCAGTTCTGACGTGTACATAGGAATGAACACGCTCAGGCACGATGCCCAAAGTCGCACCAAAGAGGACATCGAAGCAATCCGGCATCTGTACCTCGACATCGACCGCAACGGGCCGTCAGCTCTGGAGGCAGTCGAAACTTCCGGCCTTGGTGCCACGGCCCAACTATGTCCTTGAGACATCGCCGGAAAAGTATCAAGTCGTTTGGAAGGTCGAGGGGATTGCACAAGATCAAGCAGAGACCCTTCAGCGTGCGATGGTGCGAGAATTCGGCGGCGATCCCGCTGCTACGGATTCTACGCGCGTTCTGCGATTACCAGAGTTCGTAAATCGAAAGTATGAGACGGAGCATGTAGTAAGGGCACAACCAGGAGCGACGCAGACATACCATCTCGAAGACTTCAGGCTTCGCACGGATCTTCACGAGACCCCGGCCCAATATCGCCCGCATGAAGCACGAAGCGCTCCTGCTGGCGACATCAGCCAGTCAGAGCGGGATTGGGCATTCGCCAAACGCGCCCTTGCTCGTGGTGACGACCCCGAAGAGATCATTCGCCGAATTGCAGACTATCGTGGGGAGGAAAAGCACCCGAGCTATGCGCGGTACACCGTTCGAGAAAGCTCAAGCCGCACTGCAACGCAAGGTCGGCGAAATGAGTAGCGCTGGTGGAGAAACAAGGCAAGCGATTGAACCTGGCCGAGACACAATCGAAATCCCATGAACGAAACAACTCCAATTGTGCCGGAGGAACTGCATTCACAGCTAGAAGCAGTGGAGCGTTACGTGAATGCGGCTGAAGCGGCGAAATTCCTGTCGATAAATCGTCGCACTCTGCTGCAAATGGCGCGAGAGGGTGTCGTTCCAGGACATCCTCTTGGCAACGGCCCCCGCCGCCTATGGCGATTCCTTCTGTCGGAGCTGGACTGGTGGATGCGCAACCGCGTAGACTCGCACTGCCGTCCGTGCTCTCCGAATAGGAGGGAAATTTCAAGATGAGAGCACGGTATCAGAAAGGAAGTCTTACGAAAATCAAGCGCAAGAACGGCTATTTGGTCTGGCTCTTCCGTTGGCGGGAGACCGGCTCCGATGGCAGCCGCCGACCTAGAAACATTGTTGTCGGTCCGGTAAGCGAGTTGCGAACCGAGGCCGATGCACGGCGGGCACTGGAAACCTTGCGCCTCAACATCAACCTTGACCCCTCTGAGCAGGCACGTCCTCCACGTAATTTTAGGTCACTCGTGGATCACTACCGCCTGAAAGAGCTGGTCTTTCAGAACGACGAACGGAAGGCGTACTCGACCAAAAAGGGCTACGAGTCCTACTTGAAGAACTGGATCGTACCTCGATGGGGCGAGTATATGCTGGCGAGGTTGGAGAACGGCATTGCGGTTCACGTCGAGGAATGGCTGGCTAGCATCACACGCAGCCGTGGAACCAAGGCGAAAATCCGCAACATCATGAGTGCCGTTTGCACCCACGCTATCCGTTACGGTTGGATGGCGACCAATCCGATTCGCGCCGTTCGCCAGAGTGCGAAACGAGAACGCATCATGGTCCCTTTGACGGCAGAAGAGCTTCAAAGACTGTTTGCCGAATTGGGACCGCGAGAGCGGACTCTCGTTCTTCTCGACGTTCCCACCGGAATGCGCAGGGGTGAAGTGCTAGCCACACAATGGTGTGACATCGACTTCGAAAAAAAGACACTCAACGTCCGAAGGTCGATTTGGCAACAGCACCTGGGGCCGGTGAAAACAGAAGAGAGCGAGAAGACGATGCCGCTTGACGACGAAATGATTACTGACCTTTTGCGATGGCGTTCCGAGACGCCTTACGCGGGAGAGCAGGATTGGATCTTCGCCAGCGGGCGTATGAAGGGTCGTCAACCACTTTGGCCGGAAGCTATCGAGCGGAACTACATCCGACCGGCAGCAGAACGGGCCAAAATCACGAAGCGCATCAGTTGGCACGTATTCCGCCACACATTTTCTACGCTTCTTGCCGAAAATGATGAGGATGTGAAGACCGTGCAATCGCTGATGCGCCACGCCAACAGCAACATCACCATGAACATCTATACCCACGCGGTCAGCAGCAAGAAGCGGCGGGCGCAGAGCAAAGTTGTGGAAATGATTCTGCCGCAAGAAAAAACGACACCGGTCGCAGCGGGTGTCGCTTAATGTGTATTTTCTTGTGTATCGCGCCGATTTTCCAAAAGTGGCCTAAATCTTTTGGAATGAATGGCGGGGACGACGGGACTCGAACCCGCGACCTCTGCCGTGACAGG
>CAWJSH010000002.1:0-687886 GCA_963845465.1 uncultured Acidobacteriota bacterium
TACCGGACAAGTGGTTTTGGGCCGGATTAGGGGTCCAACAGACCGTGGGAGTAAAGCCTCTCGTAGGTCTCAATATCCCCTTCACGTTCGGGAACGAGTGCTCTGAAGATTTCAGCCGCGAAAGCGAATGGGGCAAGGCCGTTCGCGGTAATAACGTGTTTGTCGCGCACCGATTTTTGCGGGCGATACATCTTCTGACCTCGATACTTGGGGACGTGTGTTTCGATAAATCCGGCGCCATTGCTAGTGTGCAATCGATCATCGAGCAAGCCTGCATGAGCTAGAGCCAGTGTCCCAGCGCAAATTGCGGCGACCGGCCGACTCAGTGCGACGAGGGCTCGAACCGCACCAGACACCTCTGGCAGCTCGCTTTGCGTCCACGCATCACCGCCTGGAACGATCAAAATATTCGCCGAGTCGGGGACGAACTCGGCCAATGTCAGGTCGGTGGTGACCTTAAACCCTCCCATACTCACGACCGTTCCTGAGGTCAGGCCAATCACCCTTACCGTGTAATCAAACGTCCGGCGTAGTTCCGCCAGGGCGGATGCTGCCTCCCAGTCTGCAAATCCATTTGTGAGCAGGACGTAGGCACTAGAACGGACCATGACACGGCGAGTTTAGCAGGCATCTCAACCGCAGACTCAACTCCTGATAAGTCGCGTGACCGGAACCTTGAAATCTACTTGGACGTTAACGGCGTTTATCGGGAGCAAGGCCGTAGACTGGCTCGACTTTGTGACGGATGCCCCATACAAGATGTAAAGTGCCTGCCAGAAAAGGAGAGTCATGGAAATTTCATTTGAGGGACAAGTGGCTTTGGTAACAGGCGCAGCGTCCGGGCTCGGTTTGGCGACGGCGATTGCGTTCGCGGAATCCGGGGCGTCAGTGGTGCTCGCGGATGTGAATGAAAAGCAGGTGCAGGAGGCTGCGAAGAAACTCGCCGACAAAGGCCGCAAAGCGGTCGGCGTTCGGTGCGATGTCTCAAATGACGCCGACGTGGAGACAATGGTAAAAAAAACCGTCGATACGTTTGGGAGGCTCGACGCGGCCTACAACAATGCGGGCATTCAAAACGTCTTGGCGGACACGGCAGACTCGCCACGCGACGACTACGACCGCGTTATGGGAGTGAATCTACGGGGCGTTTGGAGTTGCATGAAGTTCGAACTACAGGTAATGCGTAAACAAGGGAGCGGCGCGATTGTGAACTGCTCTTCATTGGGCGGGCTAGTCGGCGGTCCGCAACGCGGGACCTATCACGCGGCTAAACATGGAGTACTCGGTTTCACGAAAAGCGCAGCCCTCGAATATGCGACAAAGGGTATTCGCGTGAATGCAATCTGTCCGGGCATGATTCGTACGCCCATGAGCGACCAGATGGAAGCGGGGGGCCAAGCAGAGTTACTGAAGCAAATGCTCGAAACGTATGTTCCGATGAAGCGTGAGGGGCGACCCGAAGAAATTGCAAACACGGTGCTGTTTTTATGTAGTTCCGCAGCCAGCTACATCACCGGCCAATCTATTTCCGTCGATGGCGGTTGGGTAATGCGGTAAAGTCCTGATAAGTCGCGTAACCGGACAAGTCTTTTTTGCCACAATTCCACTTCTCCAGTAACGGCGTTACTCAGGACCTAGCAAGAAGCGACGAAACAAAAGCGTCTGGCATCTCCACCTGACAGTCGTGGCCCGTTGGGAGTTCGTCGTAATCCCAACCTTCCTGTCTTGCCCGGTCGCCGAACTTCTGAAAAATCGGTCGTGCGGGATACCCTTCTGCAACACAGGCAATGAATTTTCGGGGGAGTTTCGCTGCAGCGTTCGAAGGAATTCCGATTGCTTCCTCAAAGCAATTCAGGCTGAAATCTGACAACCGAGATTGAACAAAGTCTCGCGCGGGCCCGGATTTCAGCCCCCACATATCAAGCTGCCCTTCGCCTCCCTTTAGACGCCATCCCTCACCCGCGTTCTCAGCCTGTTGCCGGAAGGAGTGCACGACGCTTTCGGGAAGAAGGTTCAGCGCGGACTGACCGTCGCGCGGAATGAAGGCATCGACGTAGATGAGGCGACTCAATCTATGCAGCGCATTTTCGGCAACGCCGGTGATGATCATGCCCGCATAGCTGTGACCTACGAGGGTTACATCTTGCAAATTCTCGTGCGTCAAGAAACCAACCACGTCCTCGATGTGCGTCTGGAGGCCAACAGCAGGTGTAAGCAGGTTTGCATCGTTTTCCAGGCCGGTTAGGGTCGGAATCCACACCTGATGTCCAACCGCTCGCAATTTAGGAAACACGAGGTCCCAGGTGCCGGCGGTCTGCCAGGCTCCATGCACCAAGACAAACTTTGTCATTCGTCTACCTTCCGTGGCTGCGATTCTAATGTTGGTTGGCTCGATTTGCATAAGAAGTATCGAGAGCCCGACCGCTAAATCCTGATAAGTCGCGTTACCGGACGAGTGGTCGTTTGCCTTTATTCCGCTTTGCCGGTAACGGCGTTTATCGAGCGTTTAAATACTTCTGGTTTTCCCGTAATCTACTCAAAGTTGTACCTTGCAAGTGGCTAATTTGCCGAGCACTCGATAGGAAGCAGCGACGTATTCTGAGCCGAGGATAAGACGATGCGCACGCTCCTCTTGGATTTGCGATACTCCGCCCGCCAGTTCATCCATAACCCTGGATTCACACTCACGGCGGTGATCTCGCTGGCTCTGGGCATTGCGGCCGCTACTGCGGTATTCAGCGTCGTGTATGCCACCTTGATCCGTCCTTATCCTTACCCAAACGTCGACCGCATCGTGCGACTCACCACGACGAGCGAGGCAGGGTGGGGCGACCCCATTGTTTTAAACGGCATTCAAATTCAACAGCTGCAAAAGTCGCCTTTGATCGAGAGTGTCCTGGCGACCGATCTCCAACCTATGTTGGTGACCGGCGGAGACTTTCCCGAGAACGTAAACGCCGCGAGCGTGATCGCGAGAAATTTCCAGGACCTCGCGGTGCCTCCGTTTCTCGGACGCGGACTGTTGCCCTCGGATGCTATCGATGGCCAGGAACCCCAGCCTGTCGTGGTTCTGTCTTACACATTCTGGCGAGAACACTATTTGTCCGATCCGGAAGTGATCGGTCGTACTGTGCAACTCGACCATCGCAAATTTCAGATTGTCGGTGTTGCCGCGCCGCGATTCACCTGGGCCGTCGCTGACGTCTATCTCCCTCTGAAGCTGCTGCGTGATCCGGGGCGGACATCCGTCATCGCTCTGTTGTTACGACCCGGCGTCAGCCGCGACGCAGCCGACGCCGCTCTCCAGCCAATCATGGAGCAGTTCGCAGCCGACGTGCCGCAGGATTTCCCAGACATCTTCCGCGTTCACGTGCTGGGTCTCAACGACGATGTCGCGAATTCCGTCGGCCGCACGCTTTATCTGTTGCTTGGCGCGGTGATATTGCTCCTGCTGATTGGCTGCGGCAATGTCTCCATTCTGCTCATTGCTCGCGGCACGGCGCGCCAGCATGAATTTGCCGTCCGATCGGCCATCGGCGCCAGTCGCTCGCAGATCGTCCGCCAGTTGCTCACAGAATCGTTTCTGCTGGCGTCGGTCGGTGCATTGCTAGGGATTCTGACGTCCTACGTCGCATTGGCAGCGATGCAACAGGTGCTGCCGCGATTTATGTTCGCTCCTGAAACGACCATTCGCATCAACCTGCCGGTGCTCTCGTTCAGTGTTTTGCTCGCGTTGGCGACCGGAATACTTTTCGGGCTGTGGCCGGCGTTCCGACTCTCGCGCGGGCAACTCGCTCAGACAGCGCAATCCGGCTCCCGTCGAATCGCTGGAAGCGTCCGTGAACACAGAGCGTACAGCGTTCTGATCGCCGCGCAAATTTCTCTTACGCTGCTGCTGCTCGCGGGCGCTGGCTCGGCGATGAAAGCGTTCGTGCATCTAATTCACCAGCCACTTGGCTTCGACGCGCACAACGTGATGGTCGTCGGAATTCCGCTGCGGCAAAATGCTTATGGCACATGGAAAGCGCGTGTTGCCTATTTCGAGCAATTGCGTGCGAAGATCGCAGAAACACCGGGCGTCACCGTCGCGGCCATATCCTCAGAGGCGACTCCGCCGCGGAACGGGTGGTACATCGGCTTTTATGTTTTCGGGAGGCCCGAGAATAATCCGCCGATGGCGTCGGCCAATCTCATCAGCCCTGAATATTTCGAGGCTCTCCGCATTCCGCTGCTGCAAGGACGAATTTGGAGCGCCTCTGAAAACTACAACGGCGCACATGTAGCGGTGATTAACCGCGCGCTCGCGGAGCGCCAATTTCCGAACGGCGATGCCATCGGTCAGTTGGTGAGATTGCCCGGAATCGAGGGCAATCCGGCGACGTTCTTTTCGCCTCCGAATATAGGAAATTCCTGGTTACAGATCGTTGGCATCGTCGAAAATGCGCGCAACGCCGGGCTGCGAAATGTCGCGATCCCGGCGATCTACGTGCCGTATACCTTGAATGTGTGGGAATTCACGGAAGTTCTGGCTCGCTCCAACGTCGCGCCGATGACGTTGATTCACGCGGTCCGCGGGCAACTGGCAGCGGTCAATCCCGATCAGCAGACCAGCAGCGACGTCGATGATCTTGAGACGCGCCTCACGTACGAACCCGAATGGCAGCGGGAAAAGCTCACCACGTGGATCTTTGGCGCATTTTCATGGCTCGCGTTGGTGCTCGCCGCGGTGGGATTGTACAGCGTGACGTCCTACACAATTGCGCAGCGAATGGGCGAATTTGGCATCCGCGTCGCGCTGGGTGCTCAGCGGATCAATCTGCTGCGCCTCGTGCTTCGAAGCGCTCTGGAAGGCGTCGGTGGCGGCGTGATCCTCGGCGTTGGCCTCTCGCTCGTGCTAAACACCTTGATTTCGAAATGGGTGCCAGGCGATTTGCGAGATCCATCGATCGTCGGTGTGGCAGTCTTCGCACTTCTCGTCGTTATGACGGTCGCCTGCATAACACCCGCGCATCGAGCTACAAATGTCGATCCCATGACAACTCTGCGCGCTGAATAGGGCGCCGGCCCAGTCCCTTGGTAAGTCGCTTAACCGTACAAGTGGCGGGAGACCGAACGGTTGTCTTTAACTTCCGGGCGGGCGACCGAGCGGGAACGCGCCGACTTGATGCAACATGGCGAATCGGTCAGGAACTCCCCAATGTTCAATGAGCCTGCCGTCTCTGAACCGACAAATATCCATTACATAGAAATTGACCGGTTTCCCCGATCTTGCCTCTATGCCCGAACCGCGCAGAAGCGCCCAGACCGCATCGCCAACTTCCGCTATCTGCTCTGGGACCAACGTGAGGTTATGAACCGTCGCTCGTGCTGACGTGATTTGGTCTTTCAGAATTTCAGCACCAGCCAAATGAGGCTTTATCGGGTATTGATGCTCGACCAAATCATTAGCGCAGATTTCGTCAGCAATAGACAAGTCGCCCTTACTGAAACCGCGGTCGATAATTGCGATGAAAGCGTCTCTGTTGGACACCACTTCCTCCGTGGCAGTAGCTCCGGCAGCCGTCTTAGATGATCTCTCTCAATCCGCAGAACTACTCTCCGGTAATAGCGTTCTTCGGGATTTGGCTAATTTTGTTTAGCTCATCCTGATGAATAAATGCTCTTCCCATGAATAGCCTCATAATCGTGAATCAGCTCATCTTTTAACGATAAGAATTCCTTTTGCTCTTCAACTGAGACGGGTGCGATTTCATTCTGGTGAAGAATCTTGCGGTCTCCATCCTGATGGCCATTTAATTCTGGAGCCGACGCAAGGAAGTAGAATCTGCGCCATATTGAGGCTTCTCGATGGAGCGCGGTTGCCGCTACCAGAAGCCCCGTTGTGCGAGAAATCCACTTCTCCGCTAACGGCGTTTGTCATGCGCTTTGACTCACGCACGAGTCCTCTACCGGAACCCCGGCCGGAAGACAAGTCATTACGATCACCGCCACGGCGGGCAGCTCAATCACAAACATTGCCTTTCAACCTGGTAGGGGACGTTCACGATTCAATTCTGACCTTGGTGGGGCTGGTTTCAGATGGTTCGGCCTTGACCGGACCACGGAATGAAACTGGTCTTGAAGGATGTTAGATAGCTCTCTAATTGGTACTTCGGTACTATCCACTAACCATAATCAGTGCAAGAATAAGTGTGGGTCGTTCCCAATCCCGTCGCCCCCTCTGATGGGCAAATTAGGAGCATAGATGCTGCGGAAGGTCGTATATGTTGGGATGTTCTTGGCCGTTGCGGCGGCTGCGGCCTCTGCGCAGACTCAGAATCTCTTCTTCAAGCCACCGGTCTGGTCTTCCACTAGCGGTACGTCTTTTAGCTCGGCCGTTGCCGATCTGAATGGGGACGGGAAGTCGGATGTTGTCTATTCGGATGGGACAGTGTTGCTTGCGAAGACCGATGGGGCATATCAGGTCGGCACTCCTTGGTGTACCACCGGACAACCTTATTGCGGGCCGTTGGGAAACCTGACTGTGGTGACTGCGGACGTCAATCAAGACGGCAAACCTGATTTGATCATCGCTACTTCCAACTTCATTTGGGTGCTACTTGGGAAAGGTGACGGGACGTTCCAGGCAGCGGTGAGCTCGGTTACGGGAAGTCCATCGGGTGTCCCTGTAATTGCGGATGTCAATGGAGACGGTAAGCCCGACGTAATCCTGGGCTCCGGCGGATCTACTGCGCTAGCAATCTGTCTGGGCAACGGGGACGGCACATTCCAAGCTTCTATAGCAGGACCAAACCTGGGTGGAATGTCTATAGTAGCCGCGACGGATCTGAATGGGGACCATAAGGTAGACATCCTTGCCACAAATGGGTCACAGGTGGCCGTTTACATCGGCCATGGCGATGGCACTTTCGCCACAACTCCGGTCGTTACGAGTCCGACGCTACCTTCGGGCAATAATTTGTACGTGGATGTTCAGGTCGCTGATTTCAACGGCGACGGAACGCCAGACCTTATCGTGACGCAGTTCGCAGGTCCGATCCCTTTGTTTTTCAGTTTTTACGATCCGTCTGCGGCAGAGGCCGCATTCATTCTTCCGGGTAACGGAGACGGTTCGTTCGGAGCTACCACGCAGATTGCTGGAAGAGGTGGACTTATCTCGGTGGGCGACGTGAACGGTGATGGTATCGCGGATTTGGTGCTTGAGGAAGGGCCATTTCTGGACGTTCTGCTGGGAACCGGAGGCGGAGCTGTCACATTCAAAGCCAGCTACTTCGTCGATTTCACAAACTTTAGTCGACCCATCCTTGGTGACTTTAATGGAGACGGCAAAATCGACGCATTCTCCGGGCAAACGCTGTTGTTGGGAAACGGTGACGGCACGCTGAAGGGCAATTTCGCGAGTTTCGTTCCGGCGCAAGGCCCGACACTTGTCGCGGACTTCAATCAGGATGGCAAGCCGGACCTCGCAGTGCCCGGAAATGATTCCGCGATCCATATTCTGACTGGCGATGGAACGGGACGATTCACGGCGAGTTTTGCGACAGCTGCGATCCCCAATCCCGGTCGATTAACCTTTTCCGACCTGAGGTCAGTCGATCTGAATGGAGACGGAAAGGCCGACCTCCTGGTAACGGTGGCGAATACGGCGCCCGATACGTGGACGGTTTACTTTATCTCAGGAAATGGAGATGGAACTTTCAACGCACCCGTTGCCGTTGCTCAATCCACTCAATTTACTCTAGCTTCAATCGCATTCGCCGACTTAAACGGAGACCACAAAACGGACTTGGTGGTTAGCGATACATCAGGTGCAATCAACGTATTTCTGGGCAATGGCGACGGAAGCTTTACGCCGGGAACCTCGTTCTTCGGTGGCGTTACGACCGGGGTGGCAATTGTCGCCGGCGATTTCAACGGGGACGGAAAGGCCGATCTGGTCGTGGGTATAGGGACGGGCCTCAATTTCCTGGCCGGCAAAGGAGATGGGACTTTTGCGACGGCGGTTTCCGCCACAACGCTTATGGGCGGCCCGTCCGTGGTCGCCGATTTCAACGGCGACGGAATACTGGACCTCTGCGGAGTCAATGTTGTTGTGCTAGGGAATGGAGACGGTACGTTTCGAGCCGGTTCTAACGATTTCGAACCAGGGTTTGGCTGTTGGTCCAGTAGCGTACACGATCGCGGTCGATCTAAACGGCGATGGCAAATTAGATCTTGTCGGCACGGCGGGGGGCGGGAGCCCGGTTGGCACCGACATATTGGAATACGCGCTAGGCAACGGCGATGGTACCTTCACGCCGGCGAATCTGCAGACTTCGTTTAGTAGCTTTGGATTTAGCGGTGTCGCGGCCGCCGATGTCAATGGAGATGGGCGGCCGGACATTTTGTTCGCCTACGCTGGGGGCATCGTCAGCATGCTTAATACGCAGGCGCCTGCCACTCCTGATTTCACAACGACGGCGACTTCGCCGTCAACTTCGACGGTAAGCGCCGGGCAGAGCGCGACGTTTGGCTTCAACGTGACGCCAATGGGCGGCTTCGCGCAGACGGTGAGCTTCACCTGTTCGGGGGCGCCTGCGAATTCGACGTGTACGGTCTCGCCGACGTCGGCCATGGTGAGCGGCACGGCCGCGGTGCCAATCAAAGTGACCGTTGCGACGACGTCGGGATCTTGGGTTCCGCCGACTTCGTTTAAGTCGTCGCCAAGAACGCCGCAGTGGCCTGTCGGACTGGTCGCGATTGCAGCTATGTTTGCGATTCTGCTTGCGACGTCGCCAGCATTCGTTGGGTCGAACCGTAAGTTCGCGAAGGCACGGTTCCGATGGGCGACCGTTGGATGCAGCACGGTGTTGGTCGGAGCGAGCTTGCTGTTGGTTTCATGCGGCGGCGGAACTTCGTCGCCGAGCGGCTCTCAACCCAACTCCAACTCCGGTACTGCGTCGGGAAACTACATGATCAAGGTCACAGGAACATCGGGTTCGGGTGCCTCGGCAGTCAGCCATGCGGTGACGTTTACGCTGACGGTGCAGTAAGGGCGCGGGGTTACGGAAAAGCCTTCAGCGTTCGCACCTCGTGGGAGCCCTAAACGGTGCCCCTTAAATTAACCGGTGTCGCTCGGTCAGGGGCCTCGCACTGTTCTGGCTGGTATGCGTGAACCTATCTAATTCCCCATAAGTTTGAATGTACAGGTCGCGTAACCGGACAAGTCCGGTTTTGGGTACACTCGTCGCGCCAGGGACTTACAACGATCGACGCCAGAGACAAATCCATTAACCCCCTGCTGTGGGCTCTCGTCCCCGTAGGCATATGGCCCTGCACCATCAAAGCCATAGACCACGTCTATGGACTTCACTCCACTGCGGGAATTTGGGCGGCGTATATCGGGCTCCCGGGTATAGCGGTCGGCGGTTTTCTGAACTACCTGACGGGTTCTGAGGTCGCCCTCTATTTTGGAGCTTTCGTCGGAAATTGGCTCTTCTGCTTCCGCCTCTTCAAGGTCGTTCTCATCCTTAGAAACAGATTCGGCTAACTCCTGGTAAGTCGCGTAAACCGGGCAAGTTCCATCAGTCCAGCCACGCGCGCTCGTGCTCGGACACCGTAAAATTATCTCTCGTCCGACACCCCGGTATTAAGGCACCGTAAAACCCTCGCCGACAAACCACTCATTTGGGGGCTGATTCCCCGAGGTGGTATTTGCCGGGTATGATTACGCAACTATGAGTCGAATTGGACGCACCTTGATCGCACTGTTGTGTTCGATTGTGGCGTTGCCCCTCGGTTTTCTTCTGGGCTTTTATCTTCTGCTTCTGGTCGATCCTCATTATCACGATGGAATTTCGCTAGTTGGAGGATTCGTAGTTGCCGTCGTCGCAGCCGCTGTCACTTTCAGGTTCGTGATAAAGAGTCAGCATTTATCTCTAAATTAGCGCTGTGCAGCTTAAATCCCGATAAGTCGCGTAACCGGACAAATCCTTACAGCCGAGATCCCACATGTCCGGTAACGGCGTTTATCGGGACTTTCGAACCGGGGACCGTGATAGCCTCCGACGTTGGGGCCGAATATGAATCGTGAGCGTGCGTAAATCGTGACCCTAAGGATGGCAATGTCTGCCTGCGTTCTGTGTGCGCTTACGCCGATTGGGTTGGCGCAAGGTGTCACGATTCGTGTTGGTGTGTATGACGGACGAACGGGAAAGAACCTGTCAGGAATGAACCTAGAGCTTATCGACTACCACAATGAGCAGGCTCAGAGTACTGGTGACGACCTCAACGGAAGAACGCATGTTGGGACTTCACCGAACGGCGAGTCGTACACAGCACGTACAGACCCTAAGGGAGTCCTGGTTTTCGCTGGGTTGGGAAGAAATGGCTACTGGACGCAATGCTCAAAACAAAAGTTTTACGACAGCAGTGAACGAAAGTACGGGAGCGAGTATCTCTACCCAGTTTCGACGATTGCCGCCTCAGGTCTAGTCGCCGCCAATAGTTGCAGCAAGAAAACAGCCACGGCAACCCCTGGTGAACTCGTTATTTTTGTTCGCCCTTCAACTTGGTGGGAAAGGTTCATCGCGGGTTTGAGGTCTTAACTCCCGATAAGTCGCGTTACCGGAAACTTGAAGCCACCTGTCCGGTGACGGCGTTTATCGAGACTTAGGTCGCGATAGGCGCATTTGAAGCAACTTCGGAGAATACAGAACCGTGCGTAAAGTCATCCTGAATTTGCATTTGTTCACCGCCTCACTTGCGGCAGCATTCATCATGGTTCAGGGGATTACTGGAAGCATCTTGGCGTTCGAGCCTGAATTGGATCGTGTCTTTCACCCGCACTCGCAGAAGTTCAGTAGTACCCAGTCCTACCCCACAATCAACATGACTCCCGAGAGGTTGCGTCGTGGCCCGTCAACTCCCGATAAGTCCCGTCAGCGGACTCAAGTCTCCGATAACAGCGTTATCAGGACCTCATTCGGCCACTAGTTACTTTTGTTCGCTTTGCAGTTCACCGGCTCAACGTAAAGACATGGTGATCACGGGCTGCCGTATGACCCGCCAGAGATTGCTGTAATCGTCCGTCCACAGAATCGGTTTCATCCCAGCGGCAAAAGGTACGTTTCCGGGCTTCAGTTCGGGCAGATCCAGAGATGCGTCGTTGTGCGAAAGCAACACCCAATCGGATTCCCAGAGATAGCTTTTCGACGGAAGACTGATGTTCCGGACGGCGCTCAACCCGAATTCCCGAGCCACTCCGACAACAACGGGTCCTAAATCCAGCGTTCGATTACTAATGTGCACCGCGATCACAGATTCCGGTCCGCGCATGTGCTCCGTGAATATCTGGAAGGCTTCGAGCGTGAGCAGATGCGTGGGGATGGCATCGCTGGAAAATGCGTCCAGAATGAGCACGTCAAACTTCTGCAAGTTCTCCTGCTGGGCTTCCCGCTCCAGGGAACCGCGAGCGTCGCCCAAGACCACCTCAATCTGAGCCCGAGAATCCTTGAGAAAGCTAAAATACGATGGCGTGCCTTCCGAGCTGCGGTACACGTCCGGATTGATTTCGTAGAATCGGTACACATCCCCTGGCTGTCCAATGGAAGCCAGCGTTCCCGTGCCCATGCCTACCAATCCCACGCGCATGGGATGATGTGGCCAATGGCGAATCACGATGTTGGCGGCGCTGTTCTCGCCATAGTAGCCGGTCGGCAAACTACGACGCGCCGCATCTTCAAATTGAAATCCATGAACAATCTTGCCGTGTCGCAGTGCAAGATAGTTCTCCGGCTGTACATCGATCACGGACAGGACTCCATAAAAGTTTCGCGAGCGCCCAACCACATGAAAAAAATCAGCTTTTTGCGGAATAGCAAGGCCCGCAGTGAGCACCGCGAGACTGAACCGCGCCGCCAGCCGCACTGCCCACGGCCCTCCCCGTCGCTCTGTGGATGATCGCTCACGCAGATACACCCACGCGGCTACGACAAGCAGCACACCGGCCACTCCCAAGCGCCCCCACCGCGGAAACTGCGCTGCGGCCGGCCAAACCGGGGCAATGACTGTAGGAGTCAGCACTGCTACCAGCGCAAACAATGCGACACCCGCCGAGGTCGGTCCGCTATGCCACCAGGATGACGTTTCCTTCATGCAAACGAACAGAATCAACGCCGTACAAGCGAGGATTCCCAGCGGATACTCCCAGTAATTCGGAAAGACCCGCGGAGCAATCAGGCTCACAAAAACTCCACCGAGCGCGCCACCAATCGAAAGACACAAGTAAAACTGCGTTAAATGATCGGCGTGCGGACGCGTACGCGCGGCCTCCCCGTGGCAGACCATGCAGCCTGCAAAGAGCATCACCAGGCACGCTCCCAGCTGCACAAAGTACGGGTAGTCCGCGTTGGGCCGCATCACCAGAATTACCCCAAAAGCCGCCAACATAAACACGGCATGAAAAACGCCCTGCCGATACCAGCGGTCGCTTTCAAAACAAAAAATGAAGGACAACAAATACAGGCTAAGGGGTAAGACCCAAAGAAACGGGACGACCGCCAGCTCTTGGCTGATGTGACTCGTTGTAGCAAGAAGCAGCACGGAAGCGCATGCGGCCAGCGCCACCCACAGTAGCCGCGCTGACCAGCCCGGTGAGGTTGTAAGGTCCCGCCTTATCTCCGGGAACCCCACAATTTCCGGTCGTTGTGAGGCTACACGCCGTACGAGAAGGGCGCACATTCCGAACGCGAAGACATACACAGCGTAGCTGGCTGTCCACGCCAAGGCCTGCGTTCGCAGCCGCAGGTTCGGTTCGATCAAAACAGGGTAAGACAACAAACCCAGTAGCGACCCCGCGCTAGAAAGCGCGTACAGCCGGTACGGCGGATTTCCCGGCGCAGTCTTCGCAAGCCAGTGCAGCGCCATAGAACTTGTCGTGGACAGGACAAAAAACGGCAGACCAATGGTAGCCAGCACGAACCGAACAATCGTCCACGTGGGATCGTTCTCCACCGCGGGGCGCCACGAGGCGAGTGGCGTGATCGGCGATGGCCATATGTGGCTCGCCACCACAACCACGCACAAAGACAATCCGAGCAGTGACAGTTGAACGAGCGTTTGCTCCCGCAGCGTCAATCGCACCGCTATACCATGCGCAAACGTATATCCGCCTAGAAGCAACAATTGAAATACAAGGAGGCACGTTGTCCACACCGCCGGAGCCCCACCGAATATAGGCAGGATCTGCTTCCCCAATAGCAATTCCACCTGGAAGAGCAGGAAGGCGCTTAGAAAAATGGCTAGCGCAAAGAGTATTTGCACGTCGCTTCGTTGTGACGGGAGCCGGATGGCAAGTGCTCGTTCGGCCTCGGCGGTCAACGGATACGGCACAGATAGGGCTGTGGGCATTGATGGTTGAGTGTAGCGTGCCGAGAGAGAGAGGGTCGCCTTATACGGACTTACTTGTTTAGTTCATTACTTCGTGTGGAACGCAAATGGGATCGGGCTAACTTACAAATCCGCGCCAGTCCCGAATCACGGCAACGGCGCTGGCTCAGAAGCGTGCGCACCTCTAGGCGATCAATCCAAAGTGACCATGATCTTCTTGAAGCTGCCGGGATTGTCGCTCCACGAGCGCAGGGCGGCGGCCGACTCTTCGAGAGGCACAACCAAACTCACAGCCTGATCCACCGGGAACTTTTTCTCCTCGAGAAGATGGATTACGGCACGAAAATCTTCCGGCAACGCGTTTCGTGAACCGAGGATGTCCAGTTCTTTTTGCACGAATAGTCTCGTCTCGTAGCTTACCGGTTCCTTGGCGTAGCCGATGTACACCACGCGGCCAGTGAAGGCGACCTCTTCAACAGCGGCTCGAAAGGTTTGGGGTGTTCCGATTGCTTCGACAACCACGTCCGGACCCCGACCCTCTGTCAGTTCTTGAAGACGATCGTGTAGTGATTCCTTCGCGGTGTTGATCGCGTCAGAGCCGCCGGCGGCACGCGCCACGGCGAGCTTCTCATCATCCATGTCAACGCAAATCGTGCGAGCTCCGCGAGCGTTGGAGGCAGCGATGGCTCCGAGCCCCACACCGCCGCACCCTAAGACGGCGACCGTGTCATCTGCTTTCACTCTCCCGCGCGCCACCGCATGAAAACCCACGGTCAGCGGTTCGACCAGGCACAACTCTTTCCTTGTGAGTTTCGCCGGATATAGCTTCTCTCTTGGCATCGAGACGAATTCCGAGAGCGCACCATCCCGTTGCACGCCGAGAGTCTGGTTGAACTGGCACGCATTTGGGCGTCCCCTGTGGCACGAGGCGCACCGCCCACAGGCTGTGTAGGGTGAAAGCGCTACATCTGTTCCGGAGGGTAGCGCGCTATCCCCCTCGATGATCGTGGCGGATACCTCGTGTCCTAGAATCCGTGGAAAAGTGACGAGTGGATTTCGTCCGCGAAATGAGTTCAGATCGCTTCCGCAAAAGCCAACCATTCTGACTTTCAGCAAGAGCTCTCCGGGTGCGACCACTGGCTCTGGAACGGTTTCGACGGACGCTTCGCCAGGACTCTTGAGTACAAGTGCTTTCACGCTGCACGTAACCTCTGGAAGGATTCGCGGGACCATCGACACTAGACATCAGAGTCTTTCGCCACGCTGAATGTATACTACCGGCTTCCTAAACTGAACTTCGAAGCGAATTACACGAGCATTCAAACAAAAATGTGGGGTCTCAACCGATGCGTTCACTTTTTTGCAGCCTGACACTGCTTATCGTGGCGGTGACAGCGCCGATGGCAGCCGCGCAAAAAATTCAGGTATCGATCGACGTGTCCAAGCCCGGCGCGAAAGTTGACCGTAACCTCTTCGGCCAATTCGCAGAACATCTGGGTCACGGCATCTACGAAGGAATCTGGGTCGGCCCGGATTCCAGAATTCCAAATACACGCGGCATCCGCAATGACGTTGTCGCCGCACTCAAAGCGTTGAAAGTTCCAAACGTGCGGTGGCCGGGCGGGTGTTTCGCCGATGAATATCACTGGCGCAAAGGGATAGGTCGCGAGCGACCCGCAACACTCAATCCGAATTGGGGCGGCGTCATTGAGCCGAACACCTTCGGAACGCATGAATTCATGGATTTCCTCGACCAGATCGGCGCTGAAGCCTACCTCTCCGTCAACCTCGGCTCGGGCACTCCGCAGGAAGCCGCAGAATGGCTCGAATATCTGACCGCGGCGCAGCCGACCGCGCTCGCCAAAGAGCGCGCCGCCAACGGCCATCCCGCGCCTTATAAGGTCGGCGTTTCTCGGCCTCGGCAACGAAAGCTGGGATTGCGGCGGCAACATGACCCCCGACTATTATCTGGACAGGATGAAGCTTTTCAGCCACTTCGTCCGCAATTTCAATCCCGATCAGCAGCCCGACAAAGCAAAAAGCCAGCAGATGCTCAAGATTGCCGTCGGCCCGGGCGGAGCTGAGTCCCGCTGGACGGAGTGGACTGAATCCATCATGAAGGCATGGCAAGCCCACACCTGGAGCTGGGACATCGACGGCCTTTCTCTGCACAGCTATACCGTGGTGAAGTGGCCGCCGGCCTATGCCTCCGTGGGTTTCGGCGAAACGGAATATGCACAAATCCTCAAATCCACGCTCGAGATGAAGGACCTTGTCGAGAAGCACTCCGCCATCATGGATAAATACGATCCGCAGAAAAAGGTGGCGCTTGTCGTCGATGAGTGGGGCGGCTGGTACGCGCCGCTTCCCGGCAGCAATCCGGGCTTCCTCGTTCAGCAGAATAGTTTGCGCGACGCGGTTCTCGCCGCGCTCAATCTGAACATTTTTGCGCGGCATGCTGACCGCGTTCGCATGGCCAACATCGCGCAGATGATCAACGTGCTCCAGGCGATGATCCTGACTGACAAAGAGAAAATGGTTCTCACGCCTACTTATTACGTTTACAAAATGTACGTTCCATTTCAGGATGCGACTTTCGTGCCAGTCTCGTTCGACGCCGGCACGTACACGCACGGCGACATCACTTGCCTCGCGTGGACGCCATAGCAGCGAAAGATAAAGCTGGAAAATTGTGGGTGGCGATAACCAACGTTGATCCGAATCAGTCCGCTGAAATCGAACTCGTTCTCGGCGGTATAAATGCAAAATCCGCGACGGGAGAAACGTTGTCTGCACCCAAGGTTGACAGCGTAAATACTTTCGACGCGCCTAATACAGTTGTGCCAAAGGCTATTTCAGCGAAAGCGCAGGGCGGCAAGCTGACTCTCAAATTGGAACCGAAATCGCGTAACGGTGGTTGGAGTCGAACAGTAAAGCTGGATCGCACTGCTAGATTGATGATGCTGTTACAAGGAAGGGCTTCGATGACAAGCGCGAAATGGTTCGGCGGGATTTTAATTGCGATTGCTGTCGGACTAGCTCCTCAACTCGCCGCGCAGGTGCAAACGGACGTGCCTGCCGCCCGTTGCCGGTGCAAAGCCCGTAACGGTCGAGCACATCAAAGTTCACGGCGCGGCACTGGAAGGCAATCTGGAAGGCGACGCAGTTGATCGCGACGTCTTTGTCTTTCTGCCGCCCAGCTATACGAAGGAAAAATCTCGCCGCTATCCCGTCGTCTACGCGCTGCACGGTTACTCCATCGGCGCCGAACAGTGGACGCACGAAATCCACGTGCCGCAGACGATCGAAGGCGCCTTCGCGCAAGGCGCGAAAGAGATGATCGTGGTCCTGCCGGATTCGAAGACCCTGCACAACGGGTCGATGTATTCGAGTTCCGTGACGACCGGCGATTTCGAGACAGTTCATCGCGCACGATGTGGTCGCGTACATCGATGCGCATTACCGTACGATTCCGAATCGCCAAAGCCGCGGACTCGTTGGCCACTCGATGGGAGGTTACGGTGCGACGCGCATCGGCATGAAGCATTCCGACGTGTTCGGGAGCTTGTACATCATGAGCCCGTGCTGCTTATCGCCTCGGCCGGCCGTGAACCCGGAAATCGCGAAAAGCCTCGAAGCTGTCAAGACGCCGGCGGATTCCGCAAGCTTGCAGTTTTTCGCGCGCGCCACGCTGGCTTCGGCTGCGGCATGGTCTCCGGACCCAAAGAATCCGCCGCTCTATCTCGACCTGCCCACGAAAGACGGAGCGCCGCAGCCCGACGTTCTCGCGAAGTGGGCTGCGAACGCGCCGCTCGCTTTCATGGACCAGTACATCGGAGGTTTCCGCCGGTATCGCGCTATTTCGATCGATGTAGGTGACCAGGACGGGTTGCGAGGTCGATACCGCAAAGCTTCACGAGGCGCTGGACAATTATGGGATCGCGAACAGCTTCGAAGTCTATTCCGGCACGCACACAAGCGGAGTAGCCGACCGCTTTCAGAATCACGTCATGCCGTTCTTCAGCAAAAATCTCTGCTTTCAAGCGACCTGCCAGTGACTTATGTTGCTGGTTCTATTTCGCTTCTTTGATGATCGCCTCCGCGGCGTTCCCAGCCACCACCCAGCTTGCTGAACCGGCTACCACGGCTTCATCCTCAAACCACAGAAACCCAAAGTTATCGATGCACTCGGGGAAATCCGGCTTGATGATGATGTATCCCGGAATCACAGCGCCCGGAATGTATGAATTGTCCGCGCGATTGTTGCTGTAGGTCATCGTCTTCGACACCGTTCCCACTCCTGCCACATACGACGTGCTGGACACGGGGTGCGTGCCGAGAATGTAGTTGACCGCACGAAGTGTGTAGTCGGGACTGACCAAATCCGGGAATGCCTTGTGCAGAAAATACATTCGGATGGCCATATCAACCACAGCGCCCGAGCCGCCCCAACCGCCGAGACTCGGTGGCACCCCAAACGGTGTAGCGTCCAGCTGCCCATCCAAACCGGCCATATATTTCTGGACTGCTTCGCGCGCTTGATCTTTTTCACTGGCGCTTAGATAAGGCAAAGCCCTCACCACGGTCCAGCCACGCATATCGAGCTGTTGTGGCGTGATCATTTGCGGAAGCAATTCCTTGAGCCGCGACTTGTAGGGTTCCGCACCATTCGTGGCGATGGTCAATTCCAGCGCCGCTGCCCACTCCAGTGCGGGACCAAATCTTCCGCGGCCCGGATTTGCCGGAGGTGTTGTCTGCGGGGCAGTTGTGCCGGCGCTTGTCGGAGCGCTCGTCGTTGCGTTCCCTGCGCCTGGAGCGCCAGCGACAGATCCCTGCGACGCGGCTAGCACGCCACCTCCCGGCGCGCCTGCTGGAGCCGAACCGCCCAATCCGCCACCCGCCGAATTCTGCGTTGGGTGAGCCTTCTCCTCGTTCCACGCCTTGATCGCAGTATCCAGGCAGTCTTTCGCCAACGCATCGTCCCAGCCTTTCAGCGTATCCGCCGCCGCTGCCAGTGCCGAGATCGCGTTCCACTGGAAAAACGGATTGTTTGTAGTGAAGATCCAGCGATCATCCGGTCTGCCGGAGTAATCACCTTTTGTTTCATTCGGGCCGAGACTTGGGTCGTAAATGCGGCCGTCCGTTTTCGATGCGCCGTCGCCCACCTGGGTGTACTGCCGCAGATCTGGCTCGTGCGTGCCACGAATGGCGTGGCCGATGTTGTGAAACTGCGCGAGGATGAGCAGCGCGCCGTGCTTCACTTGCTGCACCGTATCCGGCACTCCATCGGGCCGGTGCATCTCCACCTGACGCGCGCTTTCATCCACCGTGAGCTCGTCGTACGTGAGATGAAATTCGCGATATGCCAGCGCCAAACTCTGAATCACGCTCAGTTGGGCTGGCTCCTCCAGATCGAAGTCCCCAGCGTCATACCACCCTCCTACGTTCATCCCAGGGATGTGATCGCCGCCTTTGTACTTGCCATCCGTCGCGGTGGCTTGGTTCCAGCCGTCAAATTGCTCCCCGACCACCGGCGCCATGCGCCCGTCATCGAGATGCGAAGCGCCATGCCACACCCGATACCCTTCGCGAACCGCAACGTGATCCATCTGCTCTGCGAGGTGATGGTCCAGGCTGTCCTGCCAAATCTTTGCGTAGACGTCCTCTGAGATCGGAAAAGGAGCGGTGCGCTGATCTGCGTACTCGATTACGTAAAGTCCGGGTTCTTTCACCGAGCTGAAATCGAATTTCGAGTACACGTATCGCAGCCACGGCGTCGCGGGCGTGATAGCACCCTCGAACACCTTCTCGTAAGATCCGCTTTCGCGTCAGGCGCAAGACTCGGGCCGTCTTCGGGCCGTTGTATTTCGGATCGAGTTCGAGCACTGCCACCTTAGAGAAGCCAGGCGCGTAACCCACCTGGCTGTGTGCAATCATCGGCGGCCGTGTCCAATTCGGAATCACGTCCGGATGAATGTGCCACACGATGGCGCCCTTGGTTTTTCCAGAAGGGATCAGCGAACGCAACACGAACCAGCCGTTCTGAGCGCGGTTGCGCCCATCGAAAAGCATGAGGTCGGAGGTATCCGACACTACGTTCACTCGGGCCAACGCGTCGTCAATCCCGAGGGTGATGCTCTTGCCCTCGGCGAACGGCAGCGGCTCGGTGTAACCCTTCGCCTTGTCCCAGTCCTCGAGGTAGTACGCCTTTTTCGGTTCATCCGCCAACGGCAAGACTTTCGTCATCGCGTCGTTCGGCGTTCGCGGGAAGATGCCCGCCTTGGATCCGTCAACCAGGTAAGCCTTGCCCATATAGATCGACGGCAGGAATTCCACATTGAAGCCTGCGCGTCCCGCCAGTTTCTGCGGCAGCGGCTTATCGAGATTGATGCTGACTTTCACGCCGCCCGGTTCCGCTGCCACCTCCAGCGTGTAACTGAAGTCGAATGTCGGGAACGCGAGTTCAGCGGTGAGCCGCCCGTTCGCTTTGTCGGCACTGCGATTCTTGAGCGTTGCCACCAAGTCCCACTGTTCAGGAGTTGGCATCAGCCGTACGTCGCCATTCGTGGCGATGCGTTGGCCGTGGAGAATCATCTCCATGGCCGTGTTCTTTTGGTCCACGAAAACGGGATGGTACGTGCTGTCGTAGAGGAAGACACTGAAACCTTGTGTATCGAGATAATTCTTGTCGGTCACCTTCATGGAAAAATCCGTGCCGGAAAGGCCTGGAGCTGAAGCCAGGACCAAGAGGAGACAAACGATTCGCATAGGCATAGCTCGGTATTAATATTGCTCCTTTGGCCCACATGATATGACATGCAGACCGTCGGAGGCGCACTTTGCCGCAGTTTTATGGAGACAACGAGGCAGCTCCCGATAAGTTGCGCTACCGGATAAGTGGAGTCGCTGCCCGCCGGTCGCGGCACCCCTCGGTGTGAACCCAGCCGCTCCCGATTAGACAGCTCATTCGAACAGTCCTAGTCAGTTACCAGTTGACATTCGATAACTTCTGTGATAGAGTATGCTGGAACGATTCGGACGGCGGCCCGAATCAACAACAAGGTCCCCATGAACGACCGCCTCGTCGGAATTCCTACCGCTTCAAATCCTTTAGCATCAATCCTTTGCAAAATTGGGAAACATCTAACCGCCTTAGAATCACATCCTTGCATACAGGCGCGATGCAACCCCTTTGGAATGACATTCTTGCAAAAAAGTAGGGGAGGGGGTGGTCATTCTGTTAACCAACTTCCCAAAACGGGAACCACCAAAGGGCTTGTCATCCCGACCGTAGCGAGGGATCTGCTGTTTTGAATCGCGCCACCCGAACAACACTCGTGCGAAAGATCGATTGCTCTTTAAACGTCGTCGTCCGCCGTAACGGTGACCTTCCCCGTCTTCTTCGCCATCAAGTAGGAGCGGATGAACGGGTCGATATCCCCATCGAGCACGCGATCTACATCGCCGACTTCAAACTTCGTCCGGTGGTCCTTGATCAGCCGATATGGCTGCATCACGTACGACCGGATCTGGCTGCCGAACGAAATGTCGAGCTTCGATTCGTCGAGCTTGTCGGTGTGCTGCTGCCGCTTCTGCATTTCCAGGTCGTAGAGCTTCGAGCGCAGCATCTTCATCGCCAGGTCGCGATTCTTGCCCTGGCTGCGCTCCACCTGGCACGCGACCACCGTATTCGTCGGAATGTGCGTGATGCGCACCGCGGTCTCCACCTTGTTGACGTTCTGCCCGCCCTTGCCGCCCGCGCGATACGTATCGACGCGCAAATCGTCCGGCTTGATGTTGATCTCGATGCGATCGTCGATTTCCGGAATCACGAAGACCGACGCGAACGAAGTGTGCCGCCGCGCCGCCTGATCGAACGGAGAAATCCGCACCAGGCGATGCACTCCGGTTTCTCCCGCCAGCAATCCGTACGCGTTCTCGCCGGAAAATTGCACGGTCGCGTTCTTGATGCCCGCTTCGTCGCCGGCCGTTTCGTCGAGCACGACGGCGTTCATTCCCTTGCGTTCCGCCCAGCGCAGATACATGCGCAGCAGAATCGAAGCCCAATCCTGCGACTCCGTTCCGCCCGCGCCCGGCTTGATGGTCATGATCGCGTTGAGGTGATCGGTCTCGCCAGAAAGCAGCGTGCGCGTCTCCTGCTCGGAGACAAACGTTTCCGCGTTGGTCAGCTCGCGGTCGAGATCTTTCAGCAGATCGTTGCGCTGCTCGGCGTTGGTTTCTTCGGTCGCCAGCGAAATGTACGTCTCGATGTCGCCGGAAATCGAAGTCAATTTCGCGTCGGCGGCAATCTGATCTTCGGAGCGCTTGCGGTCGCGCAGGACGGCTTGTGCGGCGTCCTGATCGTTCCAGAAATTGGGATCGGAAACTTTGGCTTCGAGCGCGGTCAGTCTTTGGCGGTGTTGCGCGGCGTCAAAGAAAACTCCGAACGAGCGCGATGCGGGGCTTCAAATTTTCGTAGCGATATTGAAGATCTTCAAGAATCATATCGTCAAATTGACCTTTGTACTTTTATGGATCGCACCGTTCGGAACGACTGTGTAGGGGCGGGGTTCACTCCGCCCTCTTTCTTTCACGCCGTCGCAACCGGCGCATCCAACACCGGCTCAATCACCGGGATGGAAATTCCCTCGCCCGCCGAATCATCTCTCCGGAACGTCGAGGCCACCAGAATAGCGGAAACGATGACGCACAGCCAAGCGAACCAGTCGCCGAAGCGCGTGTACGGCGTCTCGTCAGTGCGGAAATCGTACGGCAGATCGACGGCCGCGCGAACGCCCTGCGGCACCGGCGCAAAGATGCGTCCGTACGGATCGACCGACGCGGTGATGCCGCTGTTGGTGACGCGCAGCATCCAGCGGCGATTTTCGACGGCACGAACGCGAGCGATGCGCAGATGCTGCTCGGCCGCGGCGGAGTGGCCGAACCAGCCGTCGTTGGAAATGTTGATGAACATTTGCGCGCCCTCGGCGGCGAAGTGGCGAATTTCGCCGGGGTATATCGCTTCGTAGCAGATGAACGCGGAAAAATTGTAGCCGGCGGGCAGATGCGCGACGCCGAATTTTGTTCCCTTCGCGAAACCGCCGATTTCGCTGGAGACGCTCTTGACGACGCGATGAATCAGCGGGAAGGGCTCGTACTCGCCGAACGGCACGAGGTGAATCTTGTCGTAGATGAAAACAGGCCGGCCTTGCTCGACCAGCACCGCGCTGTTGTACGGCACCAGCGTGTGGCTGATCATCTGCTGGCCTCGCGGTGGCAGCGGGCGCCACTCGATTGAGCCGGCGAGAAACGGATGCCCGAATTTTTGGCCCAGTTGTCCGGCGCGAGTGAGGAAGCGTGCGTCCTCGAAAGAAAATGGCGCAGGGGTTTCGGGCCACACGAGCAGATCGGGATGCTTGTCGGAAGGCTCGAGGCTCAGTTGTTCGATGTCGTTGAGATCGTCGGCGTGCTGCTGATACCACGTCGCGGGATAGTCGTTGACCTCGGGGAAATTGAGCTGCACCGCGCGGGCGTAGTGATTGGGGCGAATGGTCGGGACAAATCGCGGCGCGAGCAGAATGATCGCGACGAGGGCGATGAGCGTGGAGACGAGCACGGTCACGCGAGTGCGGACCGGAGTTTCCGTCGCAGCATCGCACCACGCGAAAATCGCGTTGATCGCGGCGGCGAAAAAGGAGAGGCCGTAGATTCCGGTGAGCGTCGTGATTTGCAGCAGGCCGAGATTGTTGGACGCAGGATAGCCGAGCAATCCCCACGGAAAACTGATTTCGGGAAAATGCTCGCGCACAAATTCGAGCGTGACCCAAAGAAATGGCGCGCCGAAGCACGCAAGCAAAACGCTGCGCTGCGCGAGGCGATTCACGCACCATGCGAATCCGCCGCACAGGAGGCCGAGATAGAGGCCGATGAGAACGAGCAGTCCCCAGCCAGCGATTTTCGGAACGCCGCCGTGTTCGGCGAGAACGTCAGCGATCCACGGCACCGAAGTGATGATGAAAAACAGCATGTGCAAGCCGCCGCAGAGGAACGCGATGCGCGGACGCGCGCCAAACAGAACGATGAGCAGAATGCCGATGCAAACGTAGGAGTAGACGCTGAGATACAGACCGGTGAACGAGAACGAAAGCGCGGCGCCGGAAAGTGCCGCGAAGACGCAACGGAAAGAATCGGGAGTAGGCGTTCCGGCGGGCGAACGGAAGAAACTCGCGAATGCTCGCGCCATCAGTGCTTCACGATGGCCTTGAACCCAGCAGCCTCGAGACCCTTCTTCGCGGTGTCGGCGGATTTGACGTCGTGGTACGGGCCGACTTGCACGTGGTAATACTTGTCCGTCGTCGGGTTTACGACGATGGCGGGAAAGTGCTTCGCGCGAAGGCTGTTCGCCACGGCGGACGCATCGACGCTTTGACGCATCGCGGCAACCTGGAGAACGTAGGTGCCGGGAGGAAACGGCGAACCCGCCGTCACTGGCGCGCTCGCGCTTGCCTTGGCGGAAACGGGAGTCGGCTTCGGCGTCTTGCCGCTTGCGTTGGCCGCGGCGGACGGCGACATCGTCGAGGTCGCTGGATCACCCGGCTTCAAGCGGTCGTCCGGCGGATTTTTCGACGAGTTGTAGAAATTCCAGTCGGAGCTTGGCGTGGCGCTGTCGTCGGGAGTTGCGTTCGGGGCGGAAGCGGACTCGCGAGAATTTGTTGCGGCGGAGGGAGAGGAAGAAAGTGAGCCCCAGCCCGAGCTCGCCGAGCTTCCTGAGTTCGCAGAGTTGGAAGCGTTCGCAGAATTCGCGGAATTTGCGGAGGACTGAGAATTTTTGGAGCGGCGCGACGGGAGATCCGCTCGCGCGGAAGCAACTGGATCGGGAGTCGCGCGCGGCGTGCTTTCGGCGCGCACCTGGCCGTCGTACTGATTGCGGCCCATCACATAGCCGAGCGCGAAGAAAACGCCGCTAAAAACCAGCATGAGCAGGAACAAGCCGATGACGTGCCGGCTCTCCAGCACGCGGTCTCCTCCACCGCCGCGATTTCCACGAATCGCCATCTAACTCCGCGAACCTCCGAGCGCTTTCATCCAGCTACTAATAATATCGATGGGGAGTGGAAACACAATCGTTGTGTTCTTCTCGACACCTATCTCGGTTAACGTCTGGAGATAGCGCAACTGGATGGAGGAGGGTTGCGTCTCGAGAACTTTGGCGGCATCGGCCAGTTTTTGCGAGGCTTCAAACTCGCCGTCGGCGTGAATGACTTTCGCGCGGCGCTCGCGTTCGGCTTCGGCTTGCTTGGCGATGGCGCGCTGCATCTGTTCGGGAATGTCCACCTGCTTCACTTCCACGTTTGTGACCTTGATGCCCCAAGGTTCGGTTTGCGTGTCCAGAATGATCTGTAGCTTCGCGTTGACTTTGTCGCGCTGCGACAGAATTTCGTCCAGCTCGAACTGGCCGACGACGCTGCGGATAGTGGTTTGCGCGAGCTGCGACGTCGCGTAGGTGAAGTTTTGGACTTGCGAGACGGCGAGATTGGCGTCCACGACGCGGAAGTAGCAGACGGCGTTCACTTTCACCGAAACGTTGTCGCGCGTGATGATGTCCTGCGGCGGGACGTCGAGCGTTTCAATGCGCATGCTGATGCGCGTCAGGGTCTCGATGGGCCAGAAGACGAGACGCACGCCGGCGCCTTTGGCTTCGGGTAGCAGGCGGCCGAGACGGAGAACGACGCCGCGCTCCCATTCTTTGATGATGTAGATCGAATTCCAGAACCAGATCAGGACGAAGATGATGATGACCATGGTGCCGACGCTGAACTCGAACATGAAGCCTCCTCAGAAAAACGCGCGAAAAAAATTATTTGGTGCCGGTGCGTTTTATTGCGAACGGAAAACCCAGACCTCGGCGAATTTTTCAATCTTGCCAAGCTGGGGCGGCCCGAGCAGGGGGTAAGCTGCGCCCCTACACTTGCCGGTCGTTGATACCGGAAAAAATCGCGCCTGAACTTAGCCAAATTTTTCTACATGGCGGAGGCCGGTGTATCGAGTGGCTCGACGTAAAGTTTGAGGCCGTCGATGCGGAGGACGCGCACTGGCTTGCCTTCGGCGACGGGGTGCGTGGATGTGGCGCGCCAGAGTTCGCCGTGGATGCGGATCAGTCCTTCGGGGCCGTCGTGGCCGTTGCTGACGGGCTCGATGACGACGCCTTCGGCGCCGATCATTTCTTCGCGGCCGGTTACCTGCTTCCACTTGCGCGAGCGCAAAACCAAACGCATCAGGAAAATTGTGAGGACGGCGAACGGCAGTGTCACTGCGATCGCGGTGCCGAGGCTGACGCCGCCCGCGGTGAACGGCGAGCGGATGAGAAAGAGCGCGCCGAGGAGCATCGCGACGATGCCGCCGACGGCGAGCACACCGTGACTGGTGAACTTCGCTTCGAGAACGAATAGCCCGAGCGCGAGAAGAATCAGGAAAATTCCGGCGATGTTGACCGGGAGAATCTGCATCGCGTAGAGCGCGAGAACTAAGCAGATGCCTCCCGCTACGCCGGGAGCGATCATTCCCGGATGCGTGAACTCGGTGTAGAGACCGAGGACGCCGACGATGAGGAGGAAGAAAAACATGTCGGGCGCGACGATGCGCGAAAGGAATTTCTGGCGAGGTGAGAGTTCGAAGTCGGTGCGTGTTGGATTCGCGAGCGCGAGCGTGACTTTCGTGCCGTCGAAGCGGGTGATTTCGCGGCCGTTGAGTTGGCGCAGACAGGTCGTCTTCGGAATTCGCGATGACATCGATCATTTTGCCGTCGAGCGCTTCTTTTTCGGTGAAGGCTTTGGCGTCGGTGATGGCGGTGGCGGCGAGAACCGGATTGCGATTGCGCTTGTCGGCGTAGCTGCGGAGGAAAGCGAGCGCGTCGTTGTTGATTTTCTTGCGCATCGTTTCGTCGATGGCCATGGCGTAGCCGCCGACGATCATCACGGGCGATGCGGCACCGGTGTGCGTGCCGGGGGCCATCGCGGCGATGTCGGCGGAAAGCAGGATGTAGAAGCCGGCGCTGGCGGCGCGCGATCCGGTGGGCGAAACGTAGACGGCGACGGGGACTTTGGAATTGAGAATGTGCTGGACGATATTTTCCATCGAACTGCTCAGGCCGCCGGGGGTGTCCATGGTGATGAGGATGAGCGAGGCGTTGCGGCGGGCGGCTTCGTCGATGCCTTCGTCGAGGTAGGTGGCGAGGATGGGTTCGATTTCGGAGTCGATTTTGAGGTGGAGGATGGATTGTGGGGAGGACGGTTTGTCGGCGTGTGAGGGCGACGGAACGAGAGAGAGGGCTGCGATCAGAGCGCAGGCAAAGAGGATGAGGCGACGTGTTCCAAAACAATTTTGGAGGTGCGGACGAGTTCGGGTGCTTCTGCGCATGCGGGGGAAAGTGGGTACTTCAATACATTACTACGAGTGGTGGGATTTGTGGTGAATGGGGGGCTCAAGACGCGGCGGCTGGGCGGAGTGAAGCCCGACCATACAAAATCAGGAATTCAAGACGCGGGGATTGTGCGGGCTTGGGGCGCAGCAGTGCTGCGCCCGTACAACATCGCGGCAAGACGCGGCGCCGGGCGGAGCAAGCCCCGCCCCTACAAAGGCAAGGGCGGCGGCCGAACGGGTTTATTGGGATTGGGGGGAGGCGGTGGGGGGTTTTTGGGTTTGGAGGTGGTCGAGGAGTTGTTTGGCTTCGGTGTAGTTGGGGGCGAGGGCGAGGGCTTTTTGAGCCTCGGCGCGGGCCAGCGCGAATTTGTTTTGCTCTAGGTAGACGCGGGCGAGCGTGGTGCGGACGACGGCGGAGTCGCGGCTTTTGAGCGAAGCCTGGAGCTCGACGATGGCGTCATCGAATTTGTAGCGGCGGCGATCGACTTCGGCGAGGCCGAGATGCGCGGAGGCGTTGTTCGGATCGGTCGCAAGAGCGGCACGGAATTGCGCTTCGGCCAACTCGAGCCGGCTGCCTGCCAATTCCTGGCGCCCCTGGCGAATGTGCGCCGTGGCTGATGCACTTTCGCCATTGGTCGAAACCGGCGGCGGAGTGCCGGAGGACAAGACTTCGAGACGGAGAGCAGTTACGTCGAGATCGGTTTTGACGCGGTCGAGATGCGATTGCGCGTCGCTCTTGGGATCGACGTGGATGGTCGGCAGAGCGTTCGGCCCGAGCGCTTCGGCGACGGCGTTGCGCTCTTCGTCGGCTTCGGCTTTTTTTCCGGCTTTATCCAGCGATTGAATCAGAAGGGCGCGATCTTCGGCGTTGTCAGGCTCGCGCTGGACGGCTTCGCGGAACGAAGCGGCGGCCGCACTGAAATCATTGGCGCGAAACTCGAGCAAGCCGAGGTTGAAAGGGTAATCGTCTTCGTCGGGGTCGAGTTCGACGGCGTGCTTGAAATCGCCTTGGGCGTCGGAAGTCTTGCCTTCGCGTGCGAGGGCGAGACCGAGGTTGTTGAGAATTTCGGGAAGGTCGGCTCCGGAAACCGAGCGCGTAGCGCCAGGCGCTTCGTTGCCGCGAATCGAGTCCTGGAGCGCGACGAAAACTTGCTCGGCTTTGTCGGGCTGATTGAGCCGCAGGCGGCAAACGCCGATCGCGAAATTCGCTTCGACGTAGTGGGGGTTCGTCTTGGGGATGCGACCGAACCACGGAAGAGCGGAGTCGCAGTCATTGCGCCCCGCGTAGGTTTCACCGAGGGCGAAGGCGGGATCGGGCCAGTTCGGATCGAGGCGCGCCGCTTCGCGGAGTTCGCGGAGGCGAGGCTCGTCGTCGGTGGCGAGGATGCCGCGAACGAAATGTTCGAACGCGTCGAGGCGCAAGGGGCGGAGAGACTTCGAAAACTCGGCAAGAGCGAGCGGGATAGGACTTGTCGTTGGCGACGAGCGTGTGCCAGACGACCTTGGCCTGCATATCCATCAGCGAACTGAGCGGTCCGGTTTCGCTGACGGGCGCGGTCAGGGCGGGTGGATCGACGCGAAGCACGTGCGAATTGACGGTCAGATTCGTGCCGTCGGAATTGAACGAGCCGAAGATGACGTAGTCGGCGTCGAGATCCTGGGCGATGCGCAACATCGTGGCGCGGGAGAGCTTGGCAGAGGTGGGCAAGCCGTAGCGCTCGAGTTCGCTCGCGCGGCCGGCGTGGGAATAGACCTGTTCGCCGGCATCGGACAGATATTGGATGGTGAGTTCTTCGAGGCCCTCGCCCAGCCAATCGAGTCGCGGGGACGAGCCGTTGTTTTCAAACGGGAAAACGAGATAGAGGCGCTGTTGAGAGCTCGCTGAGCGCTGCGCGTTCTGCGCCCACACGGACGATGGGAGAAGCGCGGCGGCGCAAGAAAAGGCGATGAACAGAGCGCGGGGGACGCGGTGGCTCATTGACGAATTTTATCAGACGCGGGTCGGGCGCCGGGGGAAGCGTCTGAGGGGAGCGGCGAATGTAGAAACAGCGCGAGAAGGGGGACGGGCGGATGGATGACCGCGGGGTGGGAGAAGACCCACCCTCATGATTCGAGAGTGGGGCACCCGGCGGGCAGCCGCGAGAACGGGCGGTTACGAAAAAATCAATTCCCTGCCGGATAGCCGCAATCTATAATCTCGCGCTGGGTGGTGTCCCTCTCTCCTTTTTAGGCCTGTTAGAAAGGCGGCTTCAATGCTGCGCTGGCGACTCTGCACGTTTTGCGTCGCTTTTGTTTGCCTGGCGGTTTTTGCCGCGCGTCCGGCGTTCGCGCAGGTCTTCTCTGCTCCGCAATCGAGCGATCGATTCAACACAGCGGCTGGATTAGGTGCGATCGGCGCGGCGCGCATGGACGGGAATCTCTTCCTGATCAACAGCCAGGGGCCGAACGCGACCTCCGCACTGCAAGCCCCGAGCGGGTCGGTGTCGAAGCTGGATCTGAAGGCGCCGGCGAAGGCGCAGCACGAATACGCGAAGGGCTATCAGCTATTGATGAAGAACGATGCGCCGGGCGCGATCGAGCACCTGACGAAATCGATCGAGATTTATCCGAGCTTCGTGGCGGCGCATAACGCGCTGGGGACGGCATACCTGAACCAAGGAAATAAGGAGCAGGCCGTCGAGCAGTTCAATCGCGCGATCGCGCTGGACGATCACCTGCCGAATTCGTATCTCAATCTGGGTTGCGCGCAGCTCGCGATGGAAAAGTGGGCGGACGCGGAAGGATCGCTGAAGAAGGCGGCGTCGATTGCGCCGATGGATTTGTCGCTGCAGACGGCGCTGACGTATGCGGAGTTTGCGAATCACGATTATCCGGCGGTGGTGGATGGGGTGAAGCGGATTCATGGGCGCAAGCATGACGGCGCGGCTGTGGTGCATTACTTCGCGGCGGGGGCGATGGAGGCGCAGGGAAATCTGGCGGGCGCGCGGAGCGAGATGGAGACGCTGCTGGCGGAGTCGCCGAAGTCGACGTCGGCGGGCGAGTACCGGCAGATGCTGCAGCAAATTAAGGATGAAGAAGCGGGAAGGCTGGTCGCGTCGAACGCGCCGACAGGGCCGAAGTTGACGGAGCCACAGCCGGTGGCGGTTGACGATGCGTTTCACGGGCCGACAGCGGAGGAGACATTTCAGCGCGTGCAGCAGGCGATGCAGGATAAGAAGGAAGAGAATCAGATTGCGGAGGCGGAAGCGGAGCCGGATGCGAGTTGCGTGCGGTGTGGCGGAGGTGCGCTGACGGCGGCGGCTGGAGCGGCGTCTTCGAGGTCGGCGAGCAGCACGCTGTGCGCATCAGCGGCGGCGGGTTCGCACGAAGCGCCTGCAGCATCCGCGACGCTGCGGGTCGCGGTCGATGAGGTGGCGATATTTTTTGCGGCGACCGATCATGGGCGAGCTGTGACCGATCTGGGCGCATCGGACGTCGAGATTCGCGACAACAATCGGGCACCGGAGAACATCGTGGCGTTTCGTAATGAGGCGCAATTGCCGCTGCGGCTGGGACTGGTGATCGACAACAGCAATTCGGTGACGGATCGATTTCGTTTTGAGCAGGCGGCTGCGGCGAAATTTTTGAAGACGGTGCTGACCGACAAGGATGATTTGGCGTTTGTGGTCGGCGTAAACAATTCGGTACTGATGGTGCAGGATTTTACGGCGGACCAGGCGGCTGACCGGCGCACGCGATCGATCAGCTTGTGCCGGGCGGCGGCACGGCGTTGTGGGATGCGGTCGGATTCGCGGCGGAAAAATTGGCCGGGCATGCCGAGACGGGGCCAGTGGCGCGGATGCTCGTGGTGATCAGCGATGGCGAAGATAATTCGAGCTCGAGCACGCTGAAGGAAGCGATCGCGAAGGCGCAGCAGGGGGAAGTGGCGGTGTATACGATCACGACGCGCGAAGCGGTGGATAAAGATGCCGGCGGGGCTGTCGGCGATCATGCGCTGAAGACGCTTGCGGGGCTGACTGGAGGGACTGCTTTTGAGCCGGGATCGGTTCGCGGAATGGGCGTGAGCTTTGGAGAATTGCAGCAGGTGATTCGGGCGCGGTATCTGGTTTCGTATCGGCCGTCGGCGTTTGAGAAGAATGGGGCGTATCGGGCGATTGAGATTAAGGCGGAGAAGGATGGAAGGAAGCTGACGGTGTATGCAAGGAAGGGATATTACGCGGCCGCGGCGGCGGGCGGGTCGAACTAAGAACGAACGTCCTGAAATCGTCAGATAAATACCGATCGTTGAAAAAGATGTTAGCGGTTTCTGGTAACGGATCAAGCGCGTCAAGCACTCGCGGAAAACCCGCACCCTCTAAAACCTGAGGGTGCGGCACCCAACATCCAGTCAGTACACATCGGTGGTCGGAATTGGTGTGTGTTGCGGCGTATTTTCGACGCGTCAAAAAAGAAGGGGCACGGCGTGCCGTGCCCCTTCCAAAATTGCGAAGCGAAGTGTGGTTACGGTTGTTCGGTGGTGTCGGCGTCGGGTACGACCGGCTTCGGGTTGAGCATGTTCTGGATTTCGGGGACTTGGAGTTCGGCGGCGAAGGCGGCCTTGTCCTTCTTCAGGTCGGCGATGAGCGTCGCGTAGTCTTCGTCCTTGGCTTTGCGCAGATAGAGCACGGCGCGATCGATGTTGCCGGCTTCGGCGAACGACTTCGCGAGCAAGTAGTAGAAGCGGCCACGATCGGTGACGGTGCGATCTTGCAGCAGCGAACCGGTGCGCGCGCCGTTGTGCTCGAAGAACTGCGGATCTTTCTGGAGCGCGATGCGGAACGAGGCGATCGACGCTTCGTATTTCTTGTCGCCGAAATAGGCGTAGCCGAGATTGCTGTAGAGCACGGCCATGTCGTCGTTGATCTTGATGGCCTTTTCGTAGGCCTTGATGGCCTTGCCGTATTTCTTGCGCTGATACCAGATCGTGCCGATATTGTTTTCCGCGTCGGCGTACTTCGGATTGGCCTTGAGCGCTTTTTCGTAATACCTCATCGCGAGGGTGAGTGCTTCCTGTTGGTGGAGCGAAATGCCCAGCTTGTTGAGATAAACGGCGTTGGTCGGATTCTGGTCGCACAGGCGCTTGAACGTCTGCGAGGCTTCGACGTACTGCTTGCGCGCCATGTAGAGGTCGCCCATCTGCTCGGGCGTCAACTCATTGACGGTCTCCGGTGGCGCGGCGGCTGCCGACACCTGTTGCGGCGTCTGCATGGGCATCCCGGAGCTCGGCAAAGAGCGATCCTTGGCCATAAGCAAGGCGGCGCTACTGGTTAAAGATGGTTGGGAAGCGTCTTGCGCACGGGAAGGAACTGCGAACAGCATTACGAGGAAAGAACCCGAAACCGCCAGAGAAACTAGCTTCATGGCGAGTCTCCTTTGTCATCCGGTTTTGGAGCGGCCGGATCTTGCTTCTTCTTGCCTCCAAAGATACCAAAAATCTTCTTCAAAGGGTTCTTTTTATTTTCAGTGGTCTTGCCGTTTTGGTCCCCTGGGGGTAGAGCGCCCTGACCAGTTGCGCCGGGGGGCCGGTTGGGGTCATACGGCACAGGGTTGCCGTTCACGTCAACTACGGTTTGCGGCACCTTGGGCTGGCCTCCGCCGAAGACGTGGGAGAGGAACGAACCGGTGGAAGAAACGATGCCGTGACCGCTGCCGTGGATTTCGCAGAGTTGCGTCGGGGCAGAGCCCTGGACGTAGACCTCTTCGCGGGTGCTCGGGCAATTGGGGGTGGCGAGCTCGAGCGACTCGGGATCGATCATGACGGACTGAATGCCGTCGGGCGCGTCGAAGTCCTTCACGTCTTTGTACGCCGGGAGCTGCGTGGCGTGAATCATGAAGTCGGCCCAGATGGGGGCGTCGGCAACGCCGCCGGTGAGGCCGAGGTCGCGGTTGTCGTCGAAGCCGATCCAGATGACGCAGACGAGATTGTTGGTGAAGCCGGCGAACCAGCCGTCGCGCGATGTGCCGGTTTTGCCGGCGGCGGGCAGCGTGAAGCCGCGCGCGCGAACACCGGCGGCGGTGCCATGATTCATGACGTCTTTCATCAGGCTGGTGACGAGATAGGTGACGCGGGGGTCGAGAACGTTTTTGGTTTGCGGCGTGGATTTTTCGAGAGCTTCGCCGTTGGCGCTGATGACTTCTTTGATGAACTCGGGTTCGGCGCGCGTGCCGCCGTCGGCGAACGCGGTGTAGGCGGCGGCGACATCGACGGGCGTCATTTCGTAAGCGCCGAGTGCGACGGCGGGGGTGGCCTGGATGTTTTGGCCGAGGCCCATCTGGCGGGCGATTTGCACGACGCGGCCGTAGCCGATCAGCTCGGCGACTTTCACGGTGGCGACGTTGAGCGAGTTGGTGAGCGCTTCGCGCGCGGTGACGCGGCCCATGAATTTCGCGCCGTAGTTGTTGGGCGTGTATTCCTTGCCGTCGAATTCGAAAGTGGTCGGCTCGTCGTCGATTGTGGTGGCCGGCGTGACGATCGGTTGCACGTTGTCGATGGCGTTGTCGAACGCCGCCGCGTAAACGAAGGGCTTGAAGACCGATCCGGGCTGGCGATGCGAGAGCGCGTGATTGAGCTGGCTCTGGCCGTAGTCACGGCCGCCGACGACGGCTTTGATTTCGCCGGTGCGCGGGTCGAGCGCGACTAAGGCGGCTTGCACATGGGGAACCGGCTCGTTGCTTCCCTTCTTCGCGGCTTCCTTTTCCCACTTGTCGTATTTTTTGGCGAGGAGCTTGTCTACGTTTTTGGCGCCTTCTTCGATCGCGTTTTGCGCGATGCGCTGCAAGCGCGGGGTCAAGCGTGGTGTAGACGCGGAAATTTTCGCTGGTGAGCTGCAGCTCGGAATATTTATCGAGCAGGTGATCCTTCACCATGTCGATGAAGTACGGCGCTTCGCCGCCGGTGATTGCGGTGCGCACGATTTTCAGCGGGACGCGCTTGGCGTCCTGGACGTCGGCTTCGGTGACGTATTTGTTATCGAGCATCTGCGTCAGGACGCGGTCGCGCGCCTGATTGCCGCGCTCTGGATGGCGGTCGGCGGCGGAGTAATAGTTGGGCGCGCGGATGATGCCGGCGAGGTAGGCGTCTTCGGCGAGCGTAAGCTGGCGGAGATCTTTTCCGAAGTAGGCGACGCTGGCTTCGGAGAATCCGCGGATGCCGAAGCTGCCGCGATTGCCGAGGTAAACCTCGTTGGCATAGAGCTCGAAGATCTGCTGCTTGTTGAAGCGCTGCTCCAGCTCCATAGCGACCATCAACTCGGCGAGCTTGCGGCGCCAGGTGCGCTCGTTGCTGAAGAAGAACGTGCGCGCGACCTGCATCGTGATGGTGCTCGCGCCCTGATAGTTGTGGCTCGTGTGGCGCAAGTCGGCCCACGCGGCGCCGACGATGCGAACGAAGTCGAAGCCGCCATGCTCGAGATAGCGTTTGTCTTCGGCGGAAATGATGGCGTGGACGAGCGTCGGCGGAATATCGTCGTAGCGAATGGGACGGCGTTTTTCGCGAAGCGAATCGAAAAGGTTGGTTACGAGTTCGGGCTCGATGTCGGCGGTTTGGAGATCGTTGCCGCCGCCGAGCGGCTTAATGGAGCTGATCTTTTTGCCGCTGAAACTGACGGTGATCGCATTGGAGGCGTCGAAATACGACAGCCGCGACGGGATGATGTCGACGCTGGCGCCGCGCAACGCGAATTGGCCGAGCGCGTTGTCGTCTTTTTCGGGGCGATAGCCGACCTTCGTCAGGTAGGTCGTGAGCTCTTCGGCGGACCAGGCTTCCCCGTCGGCGATGCGCTGCGGAGCGGAGAAAATTTGCGTGGTGTTTTGCAGCAGGTGGCCGGAAAGACGCGCATCGATCATCCGCGAATACTTCACGTAGAAGTACGTGACGATGCTGACCCAAGTCAGAAAAATGGCGAACGTCACGCCCAGGACGGTCAGACCGACCCACGAGGTCCAGAAGCCCTTTTCAATGCGGATGCGCAAACTTGTCCCTCAAATGGCTGGACCTTCATTGTCTCTTAACCCCACACAGGAGTAAAAGACGCGGTTCCAGGTCAGAAAGGTAGTGTGCGCAATGAGTTGCGGACTCCGGGTAAGGGCTTGAGGAGGAACGTAAAGGCGTCGCTACAACGCTACAGGTTCTTGTTTTCGCTCGAAGGCGTGAAGTGCAGGTTCATCTGATAAACGAGGAGATCGACAGGCACCGTGTAGTCGCAGGCGATTCGAACGACGTCCTGGGTCGCGGTGATCTTGATTTCTTCGCGCTTGACGGGGATGTCCAGGTCTTTCACCACTTTAAAAATGCTGTCGCGAATCTGCTCTTCCGGGTAGCGATTTACGACCGCGAATTTGGCCTGCTCCTGCATTTTGTCTTGCAGCTGATATTCGGCGACGTAGGCAGGCAGGATCTTGTAGGCCACGAAAGCGCCGTAGATCAGCAGGACCGTCCAGAGGATTGCCTTGATCGTGCCGGCGCCGCGCTCCAGGCGCAGCTTGACCCCAACACGCTTTGAGGGCTGAATTCCGAATTGGTTGCGGCGAGACAAGACTGTTCGAACTCTTTCTGACTGCTCGATTTCTTCCGGCGAACTGCCCACCTGATCAGACGAATTTCGGCGGTTTAGCGCCGATTTCGGTTGATTCCACCCTAACATCCGTGTCCGGACGTGTCGAGAATTTGGCGGGAGGGATGTTCCCGGAAAGCAAATGACGAAGCCGATAGGCGAAGATAAAACGAATTGCCAAAGAAAACGGACGAGTAGTGGAAGACGATGAAATGATGTGAGTTGTCCGAGTTTCGACCCAGGCCCGAGCCACGCTTTCGCTCTGAATGTGGACGTTACTCTGCGGAAACTCAGTACGCGCGAGCGAAAATCGCGCTTTCGGGAGCGGCCTTGCCGCAATAAACGCAGTTGCCCGATGTCGCGGGCTGCTCCAGCGGAATGCACCGCATCGTCGCCCGCGTCTCTTCCTTGATTTTCGCTTCGCAGTCTCCGCTGCCGCACCAGGATGCCAGCGCGAATCCCGTTTCGACCGCCTTTTTCAAGTCGTCGTAGGTCTTCGCCTCGTGCGTATTCGCTTTGCGGAAGGCCAGCGCTTTGTCGAACATCGATTGTTGGACTTCGACCAGCAGCTTCTCGATCGTCTGCGGAATGTCGGCAAGAGGCGCGCTGATTTTGCCTTCGCGGCCGGGTCGATCCCTGCGCGCCAGCACGGCCGATTGCTTGGCGACATCCTTCGGGCCGAGTTCGACGCGCACGGGCACGCCGCGCATCTCCCAGTCGTTGAACTTCCAGCCGGGGCTGTTCCCTTCGCGCTCGTCGAGGATCACGCGAATGTTCGCTTTCGCGAGCTCGCCCTTCAGATTGCGAGCCGCCTCGACCACGACTTTCTTCTCGTCGTCGGTCTTGAAAATGGGCACGATCACGACTTGATACGGCGCCAGCTTGGGCGGCAGCGCGAGCCCCTGATCATCGCCATGCACCATGATGATGGCGCCGATGACGCGCGTCGAAAGCCCCCACGACGTCGTCCAGCAATGCTGAAGCTGACCGTTCTGGTCGAGGTATTTCACTTCGAAGGCTTCGGCGAAGTTCTGTCCGAGGAAGTGCGACGTGCCCGATTGCAGCGCTTTGCCGTCGCCCATCATCGCTTCGATCGAATACGTCGTGTCGGCTCCGGCGAATTTCTCGGCTTCCGATTTCTTGCCGGGGATTACGGGGATGGCCGCGTCGTTCATCGCAAAGTCGGTATAGATGTCGAGCATCTGCCGCGTCTCGGCTTCGGCCTCTTCGCGGGTCGCATGCGCGGTGTGGCCTTCCTGCCAGTAAAACTCGAGCGTGCGAAGGAAAAGCTTCGTGCGCAGCTCCCAGCGCACGACGCTGTTCCACTGATTCATCAGCACCGGCAAATCGCGGTACGACTGAATCCACTTCGACCACATGTGTCCGATGATGGTTTCCGAAGTCGGGCGCAGCACAAGCGGCTCGGCCAATTCTTCGCCGCCGCCGATCGTAACAACCGCGAGCTCCGGCGAGAATCCCTCGACGTGATGCTTTTCCTTGTCGATGAAGCTGCGAGGAATCAGCAGCGGAAACGCGACGTTCTGGTGCCCCGTCGCCTTGAAGCGGCGATCGAGCGCCTGCTGCATGTTTTCCCAAAGCGCCCAGCCGTAGGGACGCACAACCATGCAGCCGCGCACCGGCGCGTAGTCGGCCAGCTGCGCTCTCAACACGAGCTGGTTGTACCACTCCGAAAAATCCTGTGCGCGAGTCGGGAGCTTTTCTTCAGCCATGCCGAGGTTTGTCCGTTCCTCTCAGAGGAGAAAAATTCGATGCGAGTAAACACAAAAGCGTAATGGAGGCGGTGCGAGGTGTCAACGAAACCCGGCGGCTTTCTGTTTCAGTTCCTCGGGTAGCTGTCCGCGGTTGCTGGAAGCGAACCTTCTAACATGGGTACGTTGAAATATTGCGGGCGGGCATTTTCCCAGCGAACCATGCTGAGGCCCGATGGATCGTAGACGATTCGGCCGGCCCGGATCGTCATTCGCGCCACGATCTGCGACGTTCCTTCCATTTTGGCGTATCCACTGTCAACGTAACCGAAATGGCCATGCAGTTCTTCGAGGACAGCGATATCGGCGTCCTTGCCCAATGACAAAGTGCCAAGCTCCGGCCGGTGAATTTCGCGCGCCGGGTTCACTGTGGAACGCCGGATCAAGTCATTCAGCGGAACTCCCATACTCAAGAATTTGGACATCACATTGTTCATGCTCACAATCGTGAAGTCTCCCGTGTGCAAGTCGGTGGACATGGAGTCGGGAATAAATCCCTGCTTGACCGCCGGCACCGCATTGCGAAACCAGAAACTTCCCGCGCCGTGCCCCACATCGAAAATCACGCCACGGTTTCGCGCTTCCGCCAGGATGGGATTGAGCTTTCCGTCCACGATGATGGGAAATTGCTGCGCGAACACATGCGTATGGATGTCGCCAGGCCGCGCCTTCTGCAGTATTAGTTCCGCGTAACTTCTCTCGGGGCGCGGCCAAAAATCGAACATCACCGGAACCTTCGCGGCTTCTCCGCAGGCGATTGCACGATCCACCGCGGCCCAGGTTGGGTGCACGTCGTCCAAAGGTTTTTGCGTCCAATAGTGAGCGGTTTTTACGCCCACGATGATGTCGGGATATTTCCGAATCGTATCGGCGCAGCGCTTCACGTCCATCTGATCCACGCTTTGTTCCAAACCGCCTTTCATTCCATCCGAGACAATGTTGAGAAACGCCAGCACGCGCACCTTTGCGTGGTCGATTACTTCTTCCTTCTCCTGCAAAAACGTGTCGGCGCCTGCGCTCCCGGCGTCAACGATCGTCGTGACTCCGGACTGCAACGCGAGGTCCGCTGGAATTCCGTACGGAACAAGCGGTCCGCGGGGATCGGCTGATGCGAGGGTCGCTGCCGACAGGACTTCGTGGCTTGCTGCGTCCGGCGAGAACCAATTGAGCGGCGCGCCTCCGTGCCCGACGTGGTAGTGAATGTCGATCAGTCCGGGCGTGACATAGAAGCCCGAGACATCCACAACTTTCCCCGCTTGATTCGCAGGAATGTCCTTCTCCACCGCCGCGATCCGCCCGGACGAAATGCCGACATCCATCTTCGCGTCAATCCCGTTCGCAGGATCGATGACGTGGCCACCCTTTAGAAGCAGATCGTAGCGTGGGGGGGCCTGCCGTTCAGGAGCCTGCGCCTTCGCCACCAACGCCCACAGGAATATTCCCGCGAGTAGACTGAATCGCACCGTCTTACGCATTTTTGCAGTCCTCAGTTCTAAGCAAAACCACGAACGATACCGCTTTCCATCGTGCATCGACTAGGCCTCGACGAAGTTTCGTCGGAATGAGGCCATCGACGGTACAGACTTTGCCGTAACCACGAAGTTTCTTGCAAGTAAGCGCAGTCCTGCATGAAGAGTAAGCGGCGGCGAACTCATCGCGAATACACAGCGTCGCGCGATGCTAGCGTGACGCATTCGATTGTCGAAAACTATTGTTTCGGCGATGCGGGTGGCGGAGTCGCCGGGGTGGTTGCGGCGCCCTTGGGCTGAATCGAAACGAGCTCGATTTCAAAGATCAAAGTTTCGTTCGGGCCGATCGGGCCGCGGCCTGGTCCCTGCGGTCCATAGGCGAGATCGGATGGAATGTAGACTTCCCACTTCGATCCGACCGGCATCATTTGAAGAACTTCCGTCCAACCCTTGATTACTTGCCCGACCGGAAAGGTCACGGGTTGGCCGCGCTTGTAAGAGCTGTCGAACTCGGTGCCGTTGATCAGCGTGCCTTTGTAATTCGCGACGACGGTGTCGGTCGCGGTCGGCTTCGGGCCGTTGCCGGAGGTCAGAATCTTGTACTGGAGTCCGTCCGGAAGCGTCGTGACGCCTTCCTTCGCTTTGTTCGCTGCCAGGAAAGTCTCGCCGGCCTTTTTGTTCGCTTCGCCCGCGGCCGCCGTTTCGGCGTCGGCCTTCTTCTTCAAATCGGATTGAAGCGTGGTCAAAACTGTCTTCATTTCTTCGTCGGTGAGCTGGAGCTTGCCGCCGGCCATCGCATCCCGAATGCCGCGCGCGAGAGTCGTCGGATCAACATCGACGCCGTCGCGATGCAGTCCCTTTCCGATGTTGGCACCGATCGCGTAGCTCGCTTTTTGCTTCTGTGTCGTTAGCGGTGGTGCGGCCGTGGCCGGTTTCTTCGCAGCCGTAGTTCCCTGCCCGGTCTTGGCGCCGGTGGTCTGGCCGGATTTCGCTGCGCCGGAGGATGAACTTTGACTGGACGCCTTCGGCGCGGTAGACGCCGGTTGGTCTTGTGCGCGCGTTTGGCCGGTGGCAAATAGCGCGCATGACGCGCCGATAATCACATTCAATAAAAGTCGATTTGTCATACACCCATCTTCACATTGAATTGTTACAACAAGCAAACAAGCCGAAATGATTTTTTTGCGTGGACGGCAGGGCTACATTCGGGCGGCTTTGATCGTCTCGCCGTCCTGATAAATGACGGCGCGCAGCCTGCCTGCGGAGTCCTTTGTGAATTCGACTTCCACGTCGGCAGTGCGAAAGAAAAACTTCGTCCGAGACTCAGCGAAAAGCTGCGCGCTCGCCTGTCCCGGCGCTTGCGCCATCAAGTGATTGCCGTCGAGCATGACGGTCAGCCCTCGATCGCGCGCGGTGTATGTCCCGACATAACTTTGCAGCACATCGACAGGAACATCGACCGCAACGCGCTCCTGGCGATCCACGAAATTCGTGAGCTTTTCCATCACGATGTCGGGCTGTTCGAGTTGCACCAGATCGCCGGCATTGATCACGACATCGCGCTGCGAACCAACGACTCCCTCTTCGATCGTGCCTGCCTGGGCGTGTACGTCGGCGATGTCGGCTTCGCCGACCAGGATCTCGGTCGGCACGTGGATTTCTTTCAGGCGCGTTCCCGTCGCGGGCGAGCTGTGGGTCACGAATTCATCGCTATTCTTGAGGTTCTGAAGGCTGGCATCCAGCGTCGTCAGGAATTTCGCGCGCTCGGCGTCGTGGCCTTCGCCGAAAATGTAGTGATCCTTCGACCAATTTTCCGCGGCGGATTTTGCGTCGCCATCCTTCAGCGGCGCCGAATTTCTTGCCATGCGGACTTCGAACTCGGTGCTCGTCGGCAGTCCATCGACAATCGGCCCGATCAGGAACAAGCCTTCGCAGCAATTCTGGATGCGCGAGCGCGAAATCGAGCGAAACTCCCGCGCCCGTCGAGCTGCCGACCAGCACCGCGCGCTGAATTTTTCGATCGTTGATGACGGCCAGCAAATCGTCCGCGGGCGGGTACGCCGCCTTGGCCGCTTCCGATTTTCCGTAACCGCGGCGGTCGTAGCGCACGGTGTGATATTTCGCGCACAGCGGCCGCCACTCGTCGTCCCAGGTCACCGAATGCAGCCACTGATCGTGCAACAAAACGACCGCCGCCGGACCCGAGCCGCACTCTTCGTAATAAATTTTTCCGCCTGCCACGTCGACGCGCCCGCTGACCGTTTTCTGCACGCCTTCTAATTTCTGTGGCGTCTTCTCGACCGCGACCCCATCCACCTTCATTTTTTTCTTGCCCGCCGGAGGAGCCGTCGCATCTTGCCCATGCGCAGCACTGACGCACAGCATCGCGGCAGCAGCGCAAACCAACCCGCGCCCCACCCGCATCACGCGATCGCAAAGTTTCCGGTCGTAAAAATTCATCTTCCTCGCCAAACGCGCTCCCGCGCGATCTAAAACCAATCGCTGCGGTACGCCACCCACCAACTCAACACACCAATCGGAATCGTAGCAGCAAGCGCCCACCACAAGGGCAAGGCCATGTCGGCGATCAGCCCGAGCACGGCAAACATCGCCCAGAAGATCTTTCTTTGCATTGGGATATCTTAGCGCGGCCGTGGGGGCTCGCGCGGGTCGATCTCAGTCGCGCGGCTTGTTCTTCGAAATCATCGCTTCGAGCAACCACTTCCGCAGCACATCGGCGAAATACGGCTTCATCTCGCGAAACGAGACGCCCATCCCCAAATTCGGCTGCGAGTACGCGACGCTCCCCTTCGTTTCGAAAAACGTGGCTTCCGCAAAAAATTTCACAAAGATCGGGCTACCCGTATCGAACGGCTTGCCCATCTGCAGATAGCATCCCTGCGGCCCGATTTCGGTGACGCGCGCCGGTACTTTCTGTGCTGTCCCTTCGAGCGTGACTTCCGCCTCTGCCGAAAACGGAAAACGCATCCCGCGCCGCCGCTCGGGTTGATCGGCGTCTTTGCTGGAATCGTCTCAGCCATTTCCGTTCTCCGCACTCTGCGTTTTCACACCGCCGGCGCTGCTCATCGCATGCGAAGCAGCCGCCTCAAACGGTGGATAGCAATCGTAATTTCGCTGGCTCACGATTTTTCCATCGCGAAAGGTCAAAAACATCGCGACATACGCTTTCATCTCGTGCCCCGCCGGCAAATTCATCGATGGCACCGCGATCGCCAGCACGCCGGTCCACTCCAACTCCACCGCCACTTCATCGCCGTTCTCGAAGACACGCCGAACGTCATAGCGCTGCGAACTCAACAATTTTTGCGCCTGCCCATACGCCGCCTGCAAGTCTCCGCGCCTCCGCACGCGTCCATGAGGCACAATTCGATTCGGAAACTCGTGAAGTTCGATTTCTGGCGAATAAAACCGCGAGACATTCTCCGCCGGCCCCATGGATTCGACCGCGCGCAGATATTCCCGCGCCAGGTCCACATTGCGTGTGCCCATGCGAAATCCTCGCGATTCCGCGCATGCCCGCGTATGCGCCGTGACTCCCTAAATTGTTTGAGCAGCCGACCTTACTTGGACCGAACCTAAAGGAAAAACGTTGCTGATATCATATAACGCCATGCGCGCGGCAGCTATTCGAACGCGACAAAACGACATCGCGATGACACAGAAGTGACAACGCCGCTATGACGCCATAATCGGCGGCATGACGACACTGCAACCGCAAAAATCGCGCCGCTCCGACGAAATAAACACGAAATCCACACGCTGGTACAAAGGTACCGTTGCCCGGCGGCCGCACCCGCGTAGAATCGCGGGCCGTCGCTAGCCCCGTCCCCTATGTGTGAAGAGTTAAAGGCCCTCAAGTGCGAAGCAGGCGCTGTCCTCCGCCGCCTGCGCCTTATCCGGCGATCGCGAGATATCTCGTTTTATGAGGACGCCGAACTCACTCGGCTCAAGCACGCCAGCATCAACAAAGTGGTAAAGCATCTTCTCGTCGGGCACGACGGCCAGCCGTGTCCGTCGGGTGACCGCCCCATCGTCAGCGCAGCCGCCAAAGCGAAAGCCGCCGGCGCCGGGCGCTGAAGACTTCCGCGATTGAATTTAGCCGAAGCGCCACCATCGAACATTACTTCGGCTGCGCCTCCAGCGCCTCTGGCAGCACCACCTTGTTATTCATCATCACTCCGATATTCACCTGCTGCCCCTTCGCCAAATACTTCTCCAGTACGCCTTCTTTCATCCACGCAAATCCCCAGCCATCCTCAACTGCGATGAGCGTGTACGTCCCCGGCAAAATCCCGCCGACCATAAACGTCCCATCCATGTCGCTCTGATCTCGCCGAAATCTCTCAAGGTGCGTCCGCGGATCCTTCGGCACCAGTGCCACCATCACGCCCGATAGCGGCTTGCCGTTTTTCTTCACCACTCCTTCCACCGACACGATACCCGCCATCAGCGTCGCGTCAACGTCAACCGTCGCGCCCTCGCCCACCGTGACGTCGTGCCCTTCCATTTCCGCGCCGCCCTGCTGCGAAATCCGGCCGATCGTGTATTGCGGCGCCCTCGACACATTCACCATCACCGAATATTTTCCCGGCGGCACATTGTCAAAAATCGCCTCGCCATTCGCCTTCGCCGGCGTGAATGCAATCGACCGCATCTGCTCTGTTCGCAAAGACAAATTCAGTCCCGGCGGCAGATCTTCTCCGCGCGCCGTCTTCAGCTTCACCTTGACCGTCGCGCTTGCCTCCGCGCTCTTCCCTTCGATCAATTGCCCATCCTTCGCCACTTCCACTCGCCCGCTCGTTCGAATCATCCCTGTCTGGCTCGGCTCACCAAGAAAATAAGCTCCCGGCGCCAGTCCGTTGATCAGCATTTCGGTTCCGTCCGATGACCCGATCATTTCTCCGCCCGACCGCTCTACTTCGCCAAACTCAACTCTCTCCAGGGTCGGCCACGTCACAGTGCCGTTTTCCGGATTCTTCTGCCCCTTCACCGTGACGTAGATCGCCGGGACCGGGATTCAGATGAATGTCCGCCACCACGCGCGCGCCTTTTTCGATCTCGATGGGAGTCGCACTCTCCGATTCCGTCGCTCCGTTGAAAAAAGTCGTCGGATACGCCACGTTCAGCTCCGGAGCGACCGTATCCGCTCTCGATTTCGTTCCGTTCTCATCGATCCAGCCCGGGTACACGGCGTACCAGGGATGCGCCTGCACCGCCACGAAGTATTCCGCCGGAATCAGCTCCATAAATTCGTACTTTCCTTCGTCGTCGCTCTGCGCGAATCCAACCGTCACGACGCGGTCTCTCCCAAACTGCCGGTTGCGCATGTAGAGCCTCACACGCGCATTCCGCACCGGCTCACCCGCTTCATCGATGATTTTTCCGGCGATCGACCCGAACGGAATCAGCCGCAGCACCAGATTTTCCGTTTCCAATCCGGCGCCAGTCACGATCGCCGTGGAAAATCCCTCGTGCCATTGATACGTCGTGGACAAAAAATTCCGCCTACCGCCCTCAAGCGAAAATTTTCCCGGGGGCACATTTCGAAATTCGAATCGCCCATCCGCGCCCGTGATGATCGTCTCCGCCTTCCGCCGATCCTGTACCTCCGCCAGCGAGACCCGCGTCTTCCCCAACGGCGTCCCATCCGCATCGTTCACCACAATCCCCGCGACGCGGTATGTACCCTGCGCCTGTTCCTGCGCGCGAATCGGCCCACCCGCGCAAGCCCACACAGCCGCAAGCACCATCACGCCGCGAAAGACGGCCTTTGGGTGCCGCACCCCTTTTCGGTTTTTGAAAAAGGGTGCGGGTTTAGAGGCGACCTTACCCACACCATTCCGACAAACGCGATTCATCCCTCTTTCACTCCACACTCAACGAAATCCGAATGTTCTCTTTCTGCCCCGGAGCAATCGTCACGCTCTGCACGTTATATTTCTTCATCACCTCTTCGTTCGACCATTCCAGATCCTGCTTATATTTCCCGAACGCCACCACGCGATACGTCCCCGGCGCCAACTGCGTCACCTGAAAATCTCCGTTCGGCTGAATCGACGTATATTTTGAATCCGCGGCCTCTTCCTCGGGCTTGAAATAGACAAATCCCAGCTCCGCGTTCGCCCCTTGCACGGCCGCTCCATTCCCTCTCGCGCCGTCCACCACCACCACCGTGCCGTCGATCTCCCCGCCATCGTCCCGTAGTTCCACCTCGATCGGCGGCACCGTCGAGCCCGCCGCAACCACGAGATGCGCTTTCCGCAAATCGGTTCCACCGCTTCGAACCGACGCCACGTAGCCCGTTTGCGTCTCGACTTGCACGCGATATTCGCCCGCCGTCACATTCGAAATCTCGAGACCATCAGCCTCAGGATCGCCCGGCGGTTGCGCCCTCAGATTGTTGCGAAACTGAAATCCCTCCGTCGGCCAGAGAATGACCTGAACGCCCAAAAGCATCTGTTTTCTCTGGCTATCCGATATTCCCGGCTGCTCTGCGATCGCTTGCCGCCTGGCCTGAAGCTGCTCCGAGTCACCAAAATGTTCGTTCACCTTGACAACCACCACCGCGCCGCCCATCAACGTCACCGAACCGTTCGCGGGTCCCCCATGAACCGAAATGTTGGTCAATCCCATCGCCGCGTTGTCGCCCTGATTCGACACCTTCACCACATACTCTCCGTCCGGCAACGTTCCGCTGATCTCCCCGGTCCGAAAGTTGTATCCCAACGTAAATCCGGGCCCCGGGTGCCCGTTCTTCCAAACCTCCACATTCGCGAAATTGCCCGCCTGCGGACTCGTGCCTCCGATGGTCACCGGGTAATAGCGCCGCCGTTCCGGCGTCAGCGACGCTTGAAATGTCTCGCCCGCCGCTACGTGAATCACCGCGCCGGTCTCAAAGTCCGCCGCGCCCGGATAGTAATCGGGCGGATATCCGAATAGCTGCCCTCGCGCGTCGCTGGTCACGGGATCACGATCGGGCAGTTCCATCGTGAACAGTTTGTAGTCGCCGGCCTCCACGTCAACGATTCGAAATTCGCCGTCCGACTTCACCTCCGCCTGCCCGGCAGGCCGCCATTGCCCGCTTCCGTTTTCCACCGTCCGCCGATAGAGAGCCACCTGCATTCCGCGCGCGCCTTCGCCGTCCGCCAAAGTCACGTGCCCGATGACTCGCGCCTCCGGCGTCAACGGGATCGTCACTTCTTCCTGATCTGCCGAGATCGCAATCACCGATCCCCGGTGCATCATCATGCTTAGGTAACCGGTGCGTCGCGCGGTCAAAAATGCCGGCCGGTCAACTTCGGACTCCTGGATCGTGCTTGGGCCGGTCGATTCCGTTTGCCTGCCCCCGTTCGAATACGTCGTGATTGGAGTCGGGTAGTACGTGGCGACGGCACCGCTCGCGCCAGGCGCCGTGCCGCCCGTGGGCGGCGCGCTCTTCTTCACCTTAAACCTCATCTCGAACTGCCCGCGATCGTTCGTCATCACCGCGAATCGGCCATCCTGCGACAGAACAACCGCCCGCCCCACCGGCTGATGCGTCACCGAATTCACCACCGTCCCGCGCAGCACCGTCTTCGCGTCACCGGTCGTCGGGTTCGCTTGCTGCTGCGCCAACGCAACTCCGTGCATCGCAGCAACGCACACCACTGCGCAACCAATTGCCGGTAATCTTGGAATCAAACGGACTCGTACCACCGAGGTCGTCTCCGTCAGGCTTATCGAGTTCCGGGATTATGCCATGTTTTGGACGTATCCACCCTGCAACTCTTCCGATTCCCTCTCCGCCCTAAAGAGTTGCCACGCCACCCGCGCCGCTACCGAGATTTTGCAGGGGCGCAGCACGCTGCGCCCAATGCCCGCGCGATCTTAAGCAAAGTTGTCATTTCGACCGCAGCGAGCCGACGCTTTTTTCTTCGCATTCGCTTTTGAGCGAACATGTCGCTCGCGCATCGAAGGATCTCAGCGTTCACCCGACCACAAGCGCATCCGTCGGCGCTCGCATGTACGCCCAACCTCCTACGTTACCCATTGGCCAACCAGCCCCACACAACCACACTCCCTCCAACAAAAAAACGCGCATATTACTTTCAGGTTGGGAGGGGAACCCACTCGATGATGACGAACGCCCGCCAGTTCGTGTATCAGTTCGACGATCAGAACGAACCCGAAGAAATCGTGATCGACATGCGTGGTGAGCAGGAAATCCCGTCCAAGGGCTGCATCATCACCCGCTTCGGCCGCCAGTGGAAAGTCATCCGCACCGCCACCAAAGCCAGCTCTTCCGACGACGGCCCAATCCCCGTCTACTTTGTGGCCCTGCGCCCCATCACCGGCCCCTTAGATCACCGCGCCGCCGCCCACTCCCAAAAACCAAACTGATCACGCGGCAAGATGGGTGCCTACGAAACTTCGCTTAAGAACTCCCTTTTCCACGTCTACGCGATGGGGCTTTTCTTCTGCCTGTTTGGTGTCCTCTCATTCAACAAGGAACACCCGTTTGCCACTGGATGCGTAAGTCTGGTTTTCATTCTCATCGGGACCTTTTTTCTCGGTGTGGCCCGCGTCAAGCCAGAAACAGAAGTACTGAAGTACAGAGTTTGGCTTCAGTGGCGTTCGATTCCATATTCAGAGATCGTTGACTGTGGTGAGTCTTGGGTTTTCGGCTACGTGAAGGGTCGCTCCTCCATTCGCCCTTGGGGCAAAATCTACTTTGCGCGGGGCTATGCCGATGATTCGCTTTTCGGATTGGACAAGAAAGTGATCTCCTCAATCCGGAAGAAAGCTGGAATCGCTTATCCACCGTAAACACGATGGTAGCGCGGGCATCTTGCCGGCGTTTTTCGTCACTTCGGGTCGCTACGGCTTAGGTACGCTGCCATGACTCTTGCGATCCAGACAGCCTTGTACGGCCGCTTGCACTTCCTTCGGGCCGGGTGGTTTCAGAATCGTATAGACAGGATTTTCGGCGTCATTCACAAACTGCTGATAGAACTCCTTGTCCGTCGCCGCTCCTCCTCCAGGCAAGAGCGATTCCCGTCGTCGCACTTCCGCCATGTAAGCCGCGTCCAAAGCGATATAGGCAGGAAACTGCTCCTTCATTGCCAGGTCTTGCGGGCCGAGAAACAGAACCGCATCCACCAGGTCTTCCATCGGCTTCTGTAGTTGCTTGGGAAACTCGTTGTGCGCACTACAGTCTTTTTCGTCGATGCGCGTCGCCGACGGCAGAAAATGACCTAGGTCCAACGCGCCAACCCAGGTGCCCTTAATCCGCGCAAGCGACGGACTCGCCATGTTTGCGAAAGCAGCCGAAACCTCCGCATCGGCCGCGGTTAGATCCGAAATGACAAATGTGACATTGGGATAGTCCTTTTCATATTTGGAGACGCCGCTGGCGCGGATGTCGTTCATGTGGAAGATGTGAAAAGTTCCAAAGAGCATCAGAGCTTTACGATGCTTCGCGAGGACTTCCTTCTCCATCACAGAAGCGATGCCTGCGTCGCGAGGACCGAGCTTCAAAATATCCTCGAAGCCCTTGATCTGCTCCCAGTCGATCGGAAGCCCTCCAGCGAGCGCTCGCATGCGTCTTCCCGGCGGTAGTTTCTGGTTGACAGCTCTTAGCAGCGGGTACAGTTGTTCGAAGAACCCAAATCCCGATACCCCGCATATCGGTTGGTCCGCGTTTCGCCACACCCTCCGGACGTCCGTGAGCGGCACGTCTTCCCCTGCGATATAGCGATCCAGCAGAGGTTGGTACAGCGGGTTGCCGCACTCCACGACCACGTCGTTCACCTTATCGGGAAAAGCCGGGTTGCGGACCAGCGCGAATATCAAATCATCCAGATCTTTGAGTCCATGGTCTTCCGGCATGGCAACCACTTCGTATTTATCGAAGGCGGCCAGTATCGCCGGTATCGCGGGTTCCGGGATCGGTTCTGAACCTTTCGGATTCGCCTGCTTCTGCGTCTGGGACCAGTCAAGATTAGGAATCAGCACCATCAACAACAGCAAGGAAGCGAACCAAAGACCCCGCCGCGCGAGTTTCTCCATTCTGGCTGCAGTGAGATTCATTGCGATTCCCTCGTTCCCTCAAAAATGATTGAGTCTTGTCTCTGGACCCACCAATTGCCGTTCTACTACATTTGTAGTTTTTGTCAAGACGGATTTGAAAAGAGAAACAAACTGTGAGTTTGGGTTGCTGGGAAAATCCGGACAGACGGAACGTTCCGGACTCGCTACTACCTCGCGCGGTCTCTTCCTACAAGCCGACTTCTCGATATCGATGATTCCCAACGGAGTGAGCGTTCTAAGGCGCCACGCCACGGAATACCCGGTTCACAACGACAAGGATGAGGTCGGATTGATCGAGGGAAAAGAGCCGCGTTCTTTACTTATTCCTCAGCGCACGCCTGGTCGTTTTCCGGGCAGCACGTTTCTTTCCTTGCGCTTCGTGCCTCGACTGGATGGTATGCGCGTTGACGATTGCCCGAATTAGCCCCGGAAAGCGTTGCTCGACTTCCGCGCAACGCGAGGTGTTGTGGACTTCCACGCCGCGACGCTCACCACGGATCAGCCCGGCCTCTCTCAGTTCCCTAAAGTGCTGCGAGAGTGTGGACTTCGGGATCGTCTTGTCGCTGACGGTTAGAAACGTCGAGCAGTTCTGCGAGCACTCCTGCGACACGATGTCCGCATAAATTGCCACCCGCACCGGGTCGGACAAGGCGTGGAGAATTCCCTCTACCGTAATCTCCTCAATCGATGGGTGGAACAGAGGCCGCATATCAATAAGAGTAGCCATTCGAAAGAAAGGGTTCAATAGTTCTGTAATCCCGAACTACTGTATCGTTTCCAGGTCGAGTTGCATCTACTGAGTGGAAGTGAGTGCGAGGCGGTCCACCGCGACAGCCCCGAAACGCCGCTGCTAACGGCACGGGAGCGCGCTCTCGCATTGATCTATCGCAGGTATGAAGGGAGAACAGTCATGGGAAAGCTCGAAGGAAAAGTAGCTGTCATCACAGCAGCGACATCCGGCATGGCGCTGGCCACCGCCAAGCTTTTCGTCAAAGAGGGCGCCTACGTCTTCATCACCGGACGCCGCAAGGATAAGCTCGATGAGGCCGTCAAGCTCATTGGCAAAAATGTCACCGGTGTGCAGGGCGACGCCAGTAACCTCGCCGACCTCGACCGCCTCTACGATACGGTGAAGCGCGAGAAGGGCAAGATCGACATCCTTTTCGCCAGCGCAGGACAGGGCGAATTAGCAAAGCTCGAAGAGGTAACCGAAGAACATTTTGACAAGACCTTTGACCTGAACGTCCGGGGCACGCTCTTCACTGTGCAGAAGGCGCTGCCTCTTTTCAACGACAACGGCTCTATCTTCCTGAACGGATCAATCGCCAGCGTCAAAGGATTCCCGGCCTTCGGCGTCTACAGCGCCAGCAAGGCTGCGGTGCGCTCCTTCGCTCGTACTTGGCTGCTGGAACTGAAAGAGCGCAGAATTCGAGTCAACATCCTCAGTCCCGGCACCATCGACACGCCAATCCTGGACCCGCTCGGGCCAGACGCGAAGGAATTCTTCAAATCTCAGATCCCTCGCGGTGAAATGGGACGCCCCGAAGAGATCGCGACCGTCGCGCTCTTCCTCGCCTCAAGCGATTCCAGTTTCGTCAACGGCATCGAACTCTTCGTCGACGGCGGCACGGCCCAGATCTGAGCCATCGTCACAGCTGTGCAGATGCCATCGGCCAGTCGCGGCTTCGGAAAAATCTGACCGCAAGAACTCAGCTACTCGTGGCGCAGTGCGACCATCGGATCAACTCGCGTGGCGCGGCGGGCGGGGATGTGGCACGCGAGCAGAGCGACAACGGCGAGAAGCAGGCCAACAGAGGCAAATGTAAGAGCATCGGTCTCACTGACGCCAAAGAGTTGCGCCTTAAGCAAGCGCGTGAATGCCAGCGCGAGCGCGGTGCCCACGACGAGGCCCGCCAGTGTGAGCCTGAATCCCTGACCAAGAACGAGACTGTAGATGCTTCCCTTCTCCGCGCCGAGCGCCACGCGGATGCCGATTTCCCGCGCGCGCTGGCGAGTGGTGTAGGCCACGACGCCGTAGATGCCGACGGCGGCGAGCAGCATGGCAAGAACACCGAACGAGCCGGCAAACGTAGCCGCGACGCGTCCAAAAAGTGTGCCGAGCTGCATGGTGACGGAAAGCGGATTCACGTTGTACAGCGGCAACTCCGGATTGAGCTGATGAATGGTCTCTTCCACAGAAGAAGCCATCGTAAGCGGATCACCCGTTGTGCGGAGGTGAATGGTGTTGTCCTGCGTCGGGCTAGATGCCTGGTAAATCGGAAAAAAGATGACAGGCTCGGCCGGGTAGGTGAGCAAGCGGTATTTGGCGTTGCGCGCTACTCCAACGATGGTGAACCGATCGCCCCAGTCGGTCACCTGCTTGCCGATCGGGTCTTCACCCGGCAAATAGCGATCGACAAAGGCCTGGTTGGCGACGGCAACGAATTGCGAATCTGGCGTATCCGCTTCGGTGAATTCACGGCCTGAAATCAACGAGGTGCGGAGAGTGCGAAAGTAATTCGGCCCGACGTAAGCTCGGCTGATCTCCATCGACTCGTGCGGTTGCGGCACGTAGCCTTCGATTTGCAAAAAGTCGGTGTGAATGCTGAAGCTCAGCGGTGAAAAATCAGCCATGCTCACGGATTCGACGCCGGGAAGAGCTGAGAGTCTGTCGAGCACTTGCCGGTTGAACGCCACACCGGTCGCGCGCGTGTAACCAGCCGGCGAGAGTTCATAAGAGGCAAGCAGCAGGTGACTTGCTTCAAAGCCCGGATCCGATTGCTGTGCTTTCTGAAGGCTGCGGGTAAAGAGTCCTGCGCAGACCAGGAGAACGAGCGAGAGTGAAATCTGCGCTACCACCAGGCTGCTCAAGAGACGACCCTTGTGCAAAGTAAGCGAAACGCTGGTCGCCTCCTCCTTGAGAACGGATTGCACCGGCAAACTCGAAGACCGCAGAGCCGGAAGAACACCGGAGATGATCGCAGCGAGGATGGAAACCGCAATGGTCACGAAAAGCACGCGTTGATCGAGGTGCACGTCGCTTGTCAGCGGAAGATTGCTGGGCGGAAAGAAAGCGACGACGCTGTGGGAGGTCCACCTCGTAATCACTATGGCGGCAGCACCGCCGAGCAGACCAAGCAGCAGGCTCTCGATCAAAAACTGGCGGACGATCTGTTGGCGTGAAGCGCCCATTCCCAGCCGGATGGCAATCTCGCGCCGGCGTCCGACCGAACGGACCAACAGGAGACTGGCAACGTTGGCGCAGGCCAGCAGGAGCAGGACGGCGGCGAGTCCCAGCAACATGGGAAGAATCTTGTAAAGGTAGCCGTTGATGCCGAAGGGAGAGCGCCAGAGCGGGTCGAGAGAAATCTCGCTCGGACTATCCCGGTGATCCTCCGGGAAGCGCTCGGCGATTCCCCGCATGAGCAGGTTGAGTTCGGCCTGCGCCTGATTCTTCGTGACACCCGGGCGAAGCTTTCCGAGCACGTTCAGCCAGAAAGTGTCGCGACGGACGGGACGGTCCCCACCCCAAACGTCGCGATCCATCGAGAGAGGAATCCACAATTCGGCGCGCAGCCCGGGCGCGCAGCCCGTGAAATCCCGCGGGGCTACCCCAATAACGGAGTAGGGATGGCGATTGATCTGAATCGTCTTGCCAACGATTTGCGGATCTCCCGCGAAATGGTTCTGCCAGACGGCGTAACCGATGACGACCACTGCGGCGCGTGCGGGCGGCGTTCCTTCTTCGGGAAGAAAAGTGCGGCCGAGAATAGGGCGGACGCCAAGAACGTCAAAATAATTAGCGGTGGTCAGAGCCCCGTAAAGGCGCTCCGGCTTCGCGGCGCTCGTGAGCGAGATGTAGTCGTCGTGATAGGCGAGGATTCCGGAAAAAGTTTGAGTGCGCTCGCTGAGGTCACGAAGGTCAGGATAAGAAAATGGCGGGGTCGGATGATCGGTGCGATCGCCGCGCATGACGGTGACAAGGTCGCTCGTGTGAGCGACTCCCGGAATCGGGTTCAGCAAGGTAGCGCTGATCCAACTGAGCACAGTGGTATTGGCGGCGATGCCGAGCGCCAGCGTGAGAACGACGATGGCAGTGAAACCGGGATTTTTGCGGAGGCCACGCGCGCCGTAGCGCAAATCCTGCCAGAGAATGTCAACGAGAGATTCCCAACCTGCGGACCGCACCAATTCTTTCGTGGTATCCACGTGACCATGCTCCAGTCGGACGGCCCGACGAGCTTCCCGCGGACTCATGCCGCGCCGGATCTTTTCTTCGGCGGCCATTTCAAGGTAGCTGCGAAGCTCCTCGTCCAACTCTCGATTGACCCGTTCTTTTCGGAAAAGAGAACGAAGGCCGCTTGTAGCTTTTCGAATAAAGGACATAGCCCTACCCTTCAGAACGGTTCCAAAACTCTGGCAATCGCTGCCACGTGCCGGATCCATTCTCTCGTTTCATTGCTGAGCCATCTGACATCAGGTTTCTTTCTTCCTACTGGCATCCAAGTGGAGCATACGCGTCTCATCCTGATTGTCAAGAGGAGAGCTCAAGTAGTGCCATCCTTGCTGGACGCCGTTAACTGAGTAAGGATAGGCGTCGACGGTAAAGGCTGACTCGCCTAAGCCAATCGACTGAGGACGTGGATGAAATACACGATCTGCACGATTGTTTTGCTCTTTGCCAGTTGTCGCATCAGCGGAGAGACATTGAATCCTCCGCCCGAGTTCACCATTGGCGATGCCGAGCGTTTCGCTGGTCTTGCGCTTGCGTGCGTTCACAAGGAATATCCGAACAAGCTCTCTCACTCACTGAACAGCGATGCGGATGTAGCTCCGCCGCGAAAGCTGACACCAGCGTTTTACGGCTGCTATGACTGGCACTCCTCGGTGCACGGGCACTGGTTGCTGACGCGTCTGGTCAGAACCTTTCCCTCAGCTCCCTTCGCACCGCCTGCGCGCGAGGCTTTGCGCCAAAGTCTCGACCGCGGACAACATGGCGCAGGAAGCTCGCTACCTGCGCGGCGAGGGACGCGCCAGTTTCGAACGGCCATACGGATTAGCATGGCTGCTTCAACTTTCCGCCGAACTGCGCGAGTGGGACGATCCTGAGGCAAAAAATCTCGCCGCAAACTTGCGGCCACTGGAAGAGGCTGCGCTCGAGCGGCTGAACGATTGGTTGCCGAAGCTTTCTTTTCCAGTGCGAATCGGGGAGCATTCGCAGACCGCTTTTGCTCTCGGCTTGATGCTCGACTACGCGCACTCCACCGGAAATACGAAATTTGCCGATTTACTCGCATCGAAAGTCCGGCAGTTCTACATCAACGACAAACAATGTCCATTGTCGTATGAGCCCTCCGGGGAAGACTTCCTCTCGCCATGTCTCGGCGAAGCAGATGTGGTGCGGCGTGTGCTGCCGGCTCCCGAGTTTGCTGGCTGGCTCCAAAGTTTTCTTCCTCAGATTTCCGACACAGGTATCGGAGCTTGGCTACAGCCAGTGGTGTCGCCCGACCCCAGCGACCCGAAGTTGGCCCATCTCGATGGACTCAACCTAAGTCGCGCCTGGATGCTGGAAGGAATCGCCGCGAGTCTTCCCAAATCCGACAAACGCTTGCCGGCGATCACGCTCGCTGCCATCAATCACAAAAGCGCCGGGCTGGCAGCCGTAACTGGCAAACATTACGAAGGCGGCCATTGGCTGGGCAGCTTCGCAGTCTATCTCGTCACAACGCGGGGCATTTCGGGGAAAAGCAATTTTTGAAATCTTGGGACAAATGTAATGGACCTGCTTACGGAGTGGGCGCGCTCCGCTTGTCGAGATGCCGATCGAAGTACACATCCGCCGCATTGAACAATGTCATCCACGATGAGTAGCGTGACCATGACATGAATCTCGTTGGGAATCATGATTACGTCATGGTCGATGTTGTGCGACCGCAAGTCTTCGATGAGTGCGGTGGTCTGCTGGAGCGGGTACGTCGAGGTCGCCGTCCGCCTTCACAAGCAGCACGGGTGAGTGCCACTGGTCGATGGTCGCGATGGGGGAGGATTCCACCGCCCGGCGGTTCGCATCGTCTCCGTCGATTGGCTCGCCCACCGAGGACAGGAACGTCGACCAGTTATATATGCCCGCATAATCGACACCGGCCGCGAGTGCATCTGAGGCACGCGCGAGACCGAGTTCCGCCACGAATCCCCCATAGCTGTCCCCCTGGATGCCTAATCTGATGGGAGTCGACGTCCTGTCGGCCTCGCAGATAGGTGATGGCGCCGAGGATGTCATTGAGCTCGCTGCCGCCGCCGGGGCCGCGAGTTGTCGGCCTCTCTGTAGTCAAGGCCATAGCCGGTACCGCCGCGATAGTTGACTGACAGCACGATGTAGCCTTCGGCGACGAGGTACTGATTAAATGCGTACATCCAGTTATGCTCACGGCTGTCGGTGTTGAACCCCAGCAGCATCTGTAATTGAGGGCCGCCGTGGAAGAACAGAATCGCCGGGTGCGGCTTGGAGGTGGTTTCACGTGGCAGGAACAGTTGCGCGTGCGTTTCCTGGCCATCCTTCGCCGTAAAGGTCACGGCCTGGGGCATGACGAGCTTGGAACTCGGGAAGGAGGACGGGATGGCTTCCGGAGCGAGCGGCCGCCATTGCCCCCCGGCACTCAACACGACCGGATGCAGCGGCTGGTTGCCGTCGCTCTGCAATGCGAAAAGAGCGCCGTCGGCGCCGATCTGCGGCATGTCTTCGATGGCGTGGCTCTGGTCGGTGCGCACCGCCGAACCATGCTCGACATCGACCGTCCAGATATGCAACCTGTCGGTGTCATCCTGAGTGGACGAATAGACCAGGCGCTTGCGGTCCTGGCTGAAGACGACGTGTGTGACCTCGAACTTTCCCGCCGTGAGTGCGCGGGCCGTCCCGCCCTGCACGGGGACGGCATATAGATGCAGCCAGCCGCTTTTCTCCCACGGGAACACGAGATCATCATGGTTGGTCCAGAACAGGTTCGTCGCCGAGGACGTCGGATGGAATACACTGCCGGGTCCCGCGTCGGCAATCCAGACACGTCGCCCCTGGCCGGTTTTCACGTCCGCCGTCCAGATCGACCACGGCCGTCCGCTGCGTTGGGAGGAGTAATCGGAGAGAGTCTTCTCGGCCAGCACATGAATGAAGGCGATCCGCGTGCCGTCCGGTGAGAACGCGGGCGAGCTGTCGTAGTCGAGACTCGGACTCAACCAGACGATGGTTTGGTCAACGAAATCGTAGACACCGATCAGCGAGTGGTTGCCTCGATGGCTCACGAACGCCAGGCGCTTGCCGTCCGGCGCCCAGGTCAGCGAGTCCACCGTTCCCTGATCGATGAGCAATGGCTGCGCGTCGCCATCGCCGCTCGCGGCCACCGTCAGAATTGTTTTCTTGTCGACAAACAGCAGTCGGCTGCCATCGGGCGAGAAGCTAGGGGAGTTTCCCTCGCCGACCTTATGCGGCACGCCGCCGGCCGTGGCAACCACCCATACTTCCTTGGGCATTGGGCCTTCCGGAGAGTTATTAACGTTGGCCGGAGTGTCGTCCCAAAGATTCTCGCCCCGTGTAAAGGCGATCGACTTCGTATCCGGCGACCAGGCGAGTTCGCCGATATTGAAACCGTCGTCCTCTGTGTACGGTGTGATCTGGCGCGCTTTCGCGCCATGGGAGGGGTCTGCTACCCAGATATTACGGCAGCCCTTCGCGTCGAATACCCACGCCACGGCTGAGCCCGTGGGCGCGGCCACCATGTCGTACGGATATGGCGCCTGCATCACATCGTTGAGTGTAAAGGCCGCTGGATGGGCTCCCGCAGCCTGCGTCATGAATAGGGCTGCGCAGGCTGCTGCCGCGCTCCAGAGCCGCAACTTTCCCAAACCGAAGTCAATCATGTGTCTTCCCTTGTGGCTATTCAGAATTTCTGTGGATTGGAAGGAATTTCGTCATGAACAGGGCCAACAATCATTAAGGTAGTCGCGTACAGAAGCCACGGAATGAGCTTCGCGAACACCCTCGGATTCCCACATCCGTTCCGCATACACATTTCAAACTCTCTTCGTTGAACTCACGCGAAGAGACCAGCTTTACAGATTACGAGGTCCAACGAAATTTGGATGTCGTCGCAGTCCGCACCGTCTCGCTGACAGCCGATCAACGCCTCTCGGCGACTACCCTGGCTGCGAACAATCACGAGACTGCCGGCTAGCAGCCGTAACCGGCAACCATTACGAAGGCGGCCACTGGCTCGGCAGCGTCGCCGTCTATCTGGTCACCAACCGATCACGATTTCTTCCAGCCACGTCGTTCTGCTCTCGCACCCAGTCCAAGTCGCGGGTTTCATCGAGGGAGCAGCACACGAATCCGGCACCAACTGAACGAAACTCGAAGAGCGACGGGCCGTACTGCTGTTGGTCACGGCATCATCGGCCCGTCGCTGGTCGAGAAAATCCAAAGAAATTGGAGAAATCGAGAGTATGGCCACACGTGAGATCAGCACGTTTTGTTCCGCTCAACACAGCCAACCACATTCTTCTCGCTCAAGAACCGGCGTGGTCGGTGTTTCTGGAAGAACTCGAAGCGTTTTTAGGCTGACAATGCGCCTGAAGAGAGGTCGGCTGTCGTTGAAACTGGCTTCAATACAGGCTTCGACCTCCATTTTCACGGCCTCACAGTTAAACTGTGCACTCGATTCGAACAGAGATTTCGCATCTCGCTCGAAATAAACGCCTTATCATTTACCACTTGACAAACAGTCAATTTCATGCTAATCTGTCTTCCCTTTCGGGCGCCTATGCCGACCGTGCGCGCCTCCAATCCGTCCAGTCCCAAAACAGAACGCATTTCCCCGCCAAAAATCTCAAACTCGAAAAAGTCCTTTAGATTCACACTCTTACATATTACGCAAGCACAACTCCTTCAGAATCACACTCTTGCGAAAAACCCCGGGGGGGTGGGGTCGCCGACCAACGATCTCACGACCGGGCCGTGTACGGGCGCAGCACTGCTGCGCCCCAGCTTGCCCAGGCGTCAACCTCCATCTCGCACGCGCATTTGCCTTTGCTTCCCTGCCTTGGTTCGCAGGCCGCCCGCTCCTCGCCCATTCGCCTCCTCCGAGGTAAGATGTCTCATCTCGCACATCCAAGGACGTCCATGACCACGACCGAAGCCAACGACCGCATGCAGCGCCCGCTCGACACCGTCGATCCGAGCATCGCCGATCTTCTCCGCGACGAAGCCAACCGCGAAGCTACCGGCCTCGAGCTCATCCCCAGCGAAAATCTCGTCTCCGAAGCTGTGCTCGAAGCGATGGGCTCGGTCTTCACCAACAAATACGCCGAAGGCTATCCCGGCAAGCGCTACTACGGCGGATGCGAAGTTGCCGACAAGGTCGAGCAGCTCGCGATCGATCGCGCCAAGGAACTCTTCGGCGCGGAGCACGCCAACGTGCAGGCGCACTCGGGCACATCCGCCAACGTCACCGTATATATGTCCACGCTGAAGCCCGGCGACACCGTGCTCGGCATGAACCTCGCCCACGGCGGCCACCTGACGCACGGCCACCCGCTGAATTTCTCCGGCCGCATGTACCACTTCATTGCCTATGGAGTTCGCAAAGAAGACGAGCGCATCGACTACGACGAGATCGAAAAGCTCGCTCACGAACACAAACCCAAAATGATCGTCGCGGGAGCGAGCGCCTATCCGCGCATCATCGATTTCGAGCGCATCGGCAAAGTCGCGAAAGCCGTAGACGCGCTCTTCTTCGTGGACATGGCGCACATCGCCGGACTCGTCGCCGCCGGCGTGCATCCGAGCCCGATTCCTCACGCCGACATCGTCTCGACCACTACCCACAAGACGCTGCGGGGCCCGCGCGGCGGCATGGTTCTCTGCAAAGCCGCGTTTGCGAAGGAACTCGACAAGCTCACCTTCCCCGGCACGCAGGGCGGCCCGCTCGTTCACACCATCGCAGCCAAAGCCGTCTGCTTTAAGGAAGCGATGGAGCCGAGCTTCAAGGGCTATCAGCAGCAGGTAGCGGCGAATGCCAAAGCGCTCGCGGCGTCCATCGCCAAACAAGGATTCCGCATTGTCAGCGGCGGCACCGACAATCATCTTTTGCTGATCGAAGTTCATCCGCGCGGAATCACCGGAGCCGATGCGGAAAAGGCTCTCGATCGCGCTGGCCTCACTGTGAACAAGAACGCGATTCCGTTCGATCCCCTGCCGCCAATGAAAGCCGGCGGCATCCGCCTCGGCACGCCCTCGATCACCACGCGCGGAATGAAAGAACCCGAGATGGAAAAAATCGGCGTCTGGATCGCCGACGTTCTCAGCCACATGGGCGACGCCGCCGTCGAGCAGCGCGTCCGCGGAGAAGTCGCCGCGCTCGCCGCGAAATTTCCAATCTACGAATCGCGCCTGAAATCAAAGTCCCCACGCGTCGCAAACGCCAACGTCTAGGCCGAGCGATTCCTTAGACGCCACATCCGCAAAGGGCACGATTTTGTAGGGGCGCAGCACGCTGCGCCCCATGTCCGCAAGATGGAAGCCACGAGGAAGATTTTCGCTGAACACGCTGCAACTCAATTCAGCACGAACGCACGACAATGAACATCTTCAAAGCCACCGCAGACTTCGAGCAATGGCTGGCCAAGCGCCTCCCCATCGTCCGCCAGGACGTCGCGCTCAAGCACGCGCTGATGGCGCAGAATCCGTTCTCGTTCTTCCGCGCCACGTTCTACCGCTGGCTCCAGCACTGGCCTGAAGTTTGTCCCAAGCTCGCGAAAGCGCCAGCCGTCCTCGGCGTCGGCGATCTCCACATCGAGAACTTCGGCACCTGGCGCGACACCGAAGGCCGCCTGATCTGGGGCGTCAACGATCTCGACGAAGCCTTCCCCGGCGCGTACACACTCGACCTTGTTCGCCTCGCGGCGAGCGCGTATCTCGCGATCGACAGCGAACACCTCACGCTGACGCGGCGTGAAGCAGCCGAAGCGATCGAAGAGGGCTATCGCGATTCCATCGCCGACGGCGGCCAAGCGTTCATCCTCGCCGAGCACCACACGCGGTTGCGACTTCTGGCGACGAGCCGACTGCGCGACCCCGTGCACTTCTGGGAAAAGCTCCAGAAGTGCCCGACCTACACCGCAAAGCTTCCCGACGAAGCGCGCAACCTGATCGAAGACTCGCTGCCGCTGCCGAAGCGGCCCTACCAGTTGCGGCGCCGCATCGCGGGACTCGGCAGCCTTGGGCATCCGCGCATTCTCGCTCTCTCTTCTTGGCAAGGCGCGCTGATCGCCCGCGAAGTGAAAGGGATTCGCACCTCCGCGTGGGTTTGGTACAAGAACAGTTCTTCCGACGTGATCAATGGTTTGAAACTGGTTGAATCCGCGATCCGCGTCTTGGATCCGACGGTGCGATTCCGCGGCCACTGGGTCGTTCGTCGGCTCGCTCCCGATTGCTCGCGCATCGAACTCGCCTCGCTGGCGATCGAAAAAGACGAGTCGCAACTGCTGTATGACATGGGCTGGGAATCGGCCAACATGCACTTCGGTTCGCCGCTCGCGATTCCGAAAATCAAACGCGATCTCTCCGCGAGAAAAGGCCGCTGGCTGCACAAATCCGCCAAAGCCATGCTCAAGGCCACGATGGAAGACTACGAAGAATGGCGTCGCAACTGGAAAACAAAAGCCAGCCCTTGCCCGTGAGCGCGGAGATAAGAGCAAAACTTAAAAAGCCTCAATAAACAGCCGTTTTTGCCCCTGACCAGGAGCTAAAGCTATCTCCAAAAGTCGCTGTCCTAAAGCTGTCCCACGGTTCAGTAGCGTTTTGAACTTCTATTGCGTAATTTCACCTCCACTGGGATGGGAACCCTAAGCACAACGCTGCTCACTGCTCCCATGCCTGGGCCGAACGCCGGCCTTGGCGATTGGCACCCTGGCTCACTTCCTTGGGACTCCACGGGTACCGCATTTCTCTCTCTAGTTGCGTCGCGTGTTTGGATTTCCTCCCTTCCAATAACGTAGGCTCGACGGCCGCAGAACGGTCATTGAGGTGAAACGATGCTCGATACGGAAGCTTTCCGCGAGTTCAAAGCAGGTCTGAATCTGTTACGGGATAACTTTGCCGGACGCGCCCTGCCGCACATGCAGCGCGCCATGGAACTCGATCGGAACAATCCCTATTACATGTCCTACCTTGGAGTGGTGCTCGCGCGCTCCGAACAGAAGTGGGGCGAAGCGGAGCGACTCTGCGACGCCGCCGTCCGCATGAAGCGGAACCAGGCGCAGCTCTATCTCAATCTTGCTGAGGTTTATGCGACTGCGGGGCGCAAGGACGATGCCGTCGATGCTTTGCAGGCGGGGCTGAAGTATGCGCGTCGCGATGTGCGGCTGACGATCGCGATGAACCGGCTGACGCGGCGGCGCGAACCAGTGCTGTCGTTCCTGACTCGGCAGCATCCAGTGAATCGGCAGCTCGGCATGATTCGCCATCGCGCATTGAGGATGTTGAACAAGGACGAATAGCGTTCAGGCAGCGGCGGTCGGCCGCTGCGCTGAATGACTGGCACAAAGTCTTCCACTGCTCGTGTGATGGTGTTCGGCGGTTCGCGGCGGTCGGTCGCGAATTGGTGATTGAAGTAGAGCCGGAAACCGAGCGCGGGCAGAGTTTGTTCCACCCCCACAGCAAGGGAAAGGGCGTCCGAGTTCTTCGGACGCCCTTTCTCTTTTCACTGTCGATTTCTTGTTGTTGATCCGCTGTGCGTTTGGGCTCGAGGACTTCAGGGGCTGAAGCCCCTGCTCCGCCGCTACGGTTTATGTCGCGGCTGAAGCCGCGACCCACAAAGCTTGGTTCGGAGCACCGCGCATCGCGCGGTGCGGAGTTGCGCGCAGCGACGATTGTTGCTGCGTTCACCGGCAGCTGTCGAGCCGACGGGCACAGAGCTGGTCTGCGACGCGGCGACGCGCGGAGTTAGCGTGCGGCGTGGTGACGCGGCGCTCCGCGGGCTACTTGCGCGATACGGAGATGCCGTAGGAGTGGCTGGAGACCGACCCCATCTGCATCAGGTACTTGAAGCCGATGCCGATCATGCCGTTGGCCATCGGTTCGACGCGGACAACCTCGGCGAGATATTCGTGGCTCATCGCCGCGGCGGCTTCGTTGTAAGGCATCGTGACGAACAGGCGCATGCCGAGTTCGTAGGCGCCTTCGCTCGTCTGGAAATAGACGCCGGTGCGCGAGACGCTCATGCTGCCGCGCAGATCCTCGAAGTTGTCGCGCTCGGGATCCGACGGGCGGATGCGCATCAACTGGGTGATCTTGCAGCGGCGCGTGGTGCGGCGCTCGTTAGCCGGGGTGATGCGTGCCGGAGGAGCGGCTCCGAGTGTGCTGCTGATAAGGTCTTGTGTCGCCATGACTTACTCCCTGGTGGCCGCCTGAGAAGCGCGGCTCGCCATCGATAGGAAAAGTTTAGGCCCTGGCCGAAAATAAACCCATAGAGGGACCGTACCCGGGGAAAGGTGAGGCCAAAGTTGGGGTCCCGGTGGTACCGAAGTACCCTTGGAACGACAGGGTCGAAAATCAGGGTACGAGGCGGGTTGGTTTGATTCGGAGGGACTTTAGCCCTCACTGATTGTTCGAATGAGTCCCAATGTGGCGTTTCGAAAAGTGGCTTGGTACCGGATTGGGACCGGCTGCCCAACCGGCGAGTTTCGTTAAACAGTCCATATTCAATAACTTATAGACGGCCAACGTTTTTTCGGCGTTCCTAGCTCAGGGCTGGCCAATTGCTCATCCTTGGGGAAGGACGGCCGGATTCGCGGCGCTAGGACTCTCCTCGAAAGCGCTGGCGATTGAAGTGGTGACGACGGAACGAATCGATGCGCGCTACAGAAATCGGAGATAGAGAGCAAGGCGCTGTAGGACCTCAGCGGCCGAGGGTGGAATCAGCGCGGCCCGGTAAAAGTGTGGCGATCCTTAACACGGTTCTCGGAAGCGGCTTGATTTCGAGCGCCCTGACTGCGATACCCAAAATTCGCGCCTGCGTCTTGGCTGAAAATCATCTGGTCCGCGAGGTACTTTGCCGAAGCCTGGCTAAGCACGAAAAAATCACGGCGGTGGGTGTCCCTGCGGATGGAGTATTCACGGCGGCCGGAATTCCGAAAAAACCGATCGACGTGCTCGTGTTGGTCTCATCGGAACGCGTGCAGGCGGACCTGGAGCAGATTTCCGCAATACGAAAGCAAGCGCCCGGGCTGAAAATCCTGCTCATGGGATCCGTGAAGGAAGACGCTGAATTTTTGCGGTTTGTTCGCGCGGGCATCAACGGATATCTGTGGCGAGAGGCTTCGGCGGCAGACGTGACTCGCGCGATTGAAACTGTGCATGCGGGGAATGCGGTTTGTCCGGGCGAGCTTGTGCGCGGCGCTGTTTCGATTTTTGGAGGATGCGGAACCGCGACTGCCGTTTGGGAGCCCAAGGCAGCGGCTAGGACTGACACGGCGGGAGCAGCAGATTGTTCCGCTGATTGCGAAAGGATTTACGAACAAGGAGATTGCGAATCATTTTTGTTTGTCTGAGCAGACGGTGAAGAATCATCTCTACCGGATGAAGCACAAGATTGGGGCGGAGGATCGGCTCAGCATCGTGCAGAAATTTCGGCATCACGGGTTGTTGTTGTAGACAGACGGAATTCGGTTTAACCAGAACGGCGAAACTGCGATTCGTTTTGCGCCTGGGCAAGTTGGGGCGTAGCGGTGCTGCGCCCGTACATGAGCCTTGATCGAATGGCTTGGAGCAGACGGCTTAAGTAGTCGTGGGGATCGGAAACGCCGGCAGGGTGCCCTTAGGCGCAGGTAAGCCGACGCTACCGAGGCGATTCTTGTGATCGGTGTGCACTCACTGCGGGATTGGAATGCGGTAGAGATTGCGGCGAACCGAGCGGCGGTCGTAAGCGTATATCGAGGGATTTCTACCATTGACCATGGCCCACGCGTTCGCCGAGTCAATTTTCTGCACTCCCGGGACGGCCATGATTTCTTGTTCTGTGTGAAAACCGGTTAATGGAACCGAAGGAAAGAGATGCCCGGCTTGCAGTGGGATAGCGTAGGTGTGCGTTGCTTGTTCGGGAGTCAACGACGGATTGACGTAAAAATATTTCAGATCCGACGACCAGCTAACGTGGCACCAACTGTAACAGAGTGTGATAGGTGGCAAACCTTCCAGTGAATACGCCTGAAGGCCATGTGAACTGCTCTTGTCAGTCACCAGGCCCGTTTTGACGATCATCCACTTCGCGTCCGGAGAAACATCGTCCAATTCGATCACGGATTCCGCCATTGCTTTCCGCAAGTCGGTGCCATCCAGGTTCATGTGGTAAACGAAATTTTCTTTGCCGTCGACGCCGCGAAAAAATAGATCGTTGGCGCGCCCAAAGCGAGGATTCATCGCCTCTTTGAGGAATGGCAGCATCGAGGGAGGCGATCTGCGGTCGAGCCATGCGTGCCACATGCGCAGATTCTTGTCTGAATCGGGTGCGAGAAAGAGAACGCGGGTCTCGTCTGGAGAGAAGTCGAAGAAAGACACTGCAAAACCCGGGAAGCAAACGCTCACGCTTTCCGGACTTGAGATCGATAGCGCTCAATTCACCGGAGTTGAGGTAATACAGCTTTTTGCCGTCGTTCGACAACCGTCCGCCTTGAAAAAGGTAGGCGAATCCTTCGGAAGAAATCTGGCGATCGCCTTTTTCGTCGTGAAACCACAAGGTGCTTTGCGTCATGCCGACGGAAGTGACGAAGGAGAGGCCATCGGGAGCCATCGCGACGCCGATTTGCTCGGTGGGACCGGGAGTGACTTGTTCCGGGACGCCATCTGGAAAGCGCTGCCGCCATATGTGCCAGCCCTGATCGGCAGCAAAATTTGAGAAATACATCCAACGACCATCGGGCGACCAGGCCGCAGAATCGCAACTTTGTGAGAGTGGTCCGACCGGTTTGCCAGAGGAGCTGCCGTCGAAAGGAAGAAGGCGGCAAGACAAGAAATAGCCGTTGTTCATTTCGGTCATCAAAACATTCTTGCCGTCCGGCGAAAGATACGAGTTATGCGCCATGCCCCGGTCGCGGGGCGGTACGTAAATATCCCTCAGGTTCGCGCGAGTTAATTCCGACGTGACCAACGCCATGTGTACTCCGGTGCGCATTTCGGAAAACATGAGGTGATGGTCATCAATCCAACTCAAGCCGGAGGAGTTGGGCAAGAACAAGCTCGGTTCGCCGCCAAGAACCGACACGCTCCAGGTATCCCAAGGTTCAACGACCGAATAGACGATGCGTGATCCATCGAGAGAAAACTTCAAGCCGGCCTTCATAACGTCGTCGTCATGCGTCAGCTGGACCGGTTCGCCGGACGGAAGGGTTTGGGCATAAATCGGTCCATCGGAGAGGAACTGCCCCGGGCCCCGAATGAACGCCAAGATGCGACCGTCGGGGGAGATGGCGGGCCAGACGGCGGCGTCCGCGAAATTGGTCAGTTGAGTCCACTGGGTACTGGCCGGAGATTTCACTGCATCTTTTCGCCGCGGGTAAATAAATGCAATCGCGACGACCACCAGTGTCAACGCGAGCAAAGAGCCCAGGAGGGCCCAAAGGTGGCGTTTCGCCGGGGTCTTGTTTCTTGCGCCTGATGACGCCGACGCATTTGCCAGCGGCAATTGAAGACGACCTGAACTTGTATCGCGGCGAAGGCGCTTTAGATCGGTCCTAGCGTCGGCGGCGGTTTGATAGCGGAGGTCTGGGTCTTTCTCGAGCAGCTTGGCTATGATCTCTTCGAACTTCGGCGGAGTGTCGGGATTGAAACGCGAGATGGGAGCGGGTGTGCGATTGAGGATGGCCTCGGTGACGACGCCCGAGGTTTGTCCGGGGAAGGCTGGGCGGCCGCAGGCCATTTCGTAGAGCACCAAGCCGAAGGAGAAGAGATCGGAACGGCCATCCAGTTTGTCGCCGCGAATCTGTTCGGGAGACATGAAGGCGACTGTACCAACGGCGACTCCCGGCGTGGTGAGAATGTCGTCATCGGATACGGTGGGAAGACTCGAGACGCCACCGGGGTTATCTGCGCCCGGCCCATCCACAATCTTTGCCAAACCGAAATCGAGGACTTTTGCGTGGCCGCGGTTTGTGACGAAGAGATTGGCGGGTTTGATGTCTCGGTGGATAAGACCTTTGGAGTGAGCGGCGTCGAGCGCGTCGGCGATTTCGATGCCGAGATCGAGAATCTGATCGAGCGGCAATGCTTTGGAAATAATGAAGTGCTTGAGAGTGACGCCTTCGAGAAACTCCATGGCGATGAAAGATTGGCCGTCCTGTTCGCCGATGTCGTAGACCGTGCAGATGTTTGGGTGATTGAGCGCGGAGGCGGCTTCGGCTTCGCGGCGGAATCGTTCGACGGCGGCGGAGTTTGACGAAGTGCCGGGCGGGAGGAATTTCAGGGCGACAGAGCGCTTCAGCCGGGTGTCTTCGGCTTTGTAGACCACGCCCATGCCGCCGCCCCCGATTTTCTCGAGGATACGGTAGTGAGAAATTGTCTGGCCGATCATTGGCCGAAGAGACCTTTGGCGGACATCTTAGATGGGGGTGGGGTGTGGGTCAACGGCATGTGTGACTGGTGACTGGTGACTGGTGACTGGATTGGAGCGTGATGAGTGTTGGTGAGTTGCGCGGACGGGCCGGTAAACGGAGAGGCGGATCGGGCGGAGACGTATGCGTGAGTTCGTGATGAGGATCGAAAAAACGCCGGCAAGATGCCGGCGCTACCGGGGATTGGCGAAAAGAAAGGGCGCGGCGATCAGCCGCGCCTTTTTGACTTTTTTGTTCTCGATCAACGCTGGTTTGCGGGGTCGTCGTTTGCGAGCGACAGAGGTGAAGAAAAAACCAGATTGGGGCAAGAACGATCGTGGGTTGCGGACTTGGGGCGCAGCGGTGCTGCGCCCGTACATGAAGATTTTGGCGAAAAAGAAGGGCGCGGCGATGAGCCGCGCCCGTTTGGTCTGGATTGCGTCAGGCCGAGTCTTGGCGGTAGCTAGCGCGAGGTTAGCGGAGTTTGCTCATGTCGGGGACGTCTTCGCCGAGGGCGGTGGCGAGGTCGATCTGGTGGTCTTGTTCCTGGACGAGGATTTGGCGGATTTGTTCGGCCATGGCGAATTCGCCGAGGGCTTCGCACTGGCGGATGCGTTCGCGGTAATTGCGGACGGTTTCATTTTCGTTGTCGAGGTCGAAGCGGAGCATTTGCTTGGCGTCGTCGGAGGTTTTGACCGGCTTCGGAGTGACGGTGGGCATTTTGCCGAGGTAGTCGATCTGGCGGGAGAGCGTTAGCGCGTGATCGAGCTCCTGCTTGGCGTGGAGCGCGAGCTGGTCGGCAATGTTCATATACTCGGCGCCCTTGAGGACCTGGGAATAGACGACGTAGGCGATGACGGCCTGATATTCGCGGGACAAATCTTCGTTGAGCAATTCCGCGAGCTTGTCGCGGGTGATCGGGGCTGCGGCGTTGTGTCTCTGCGGGTGTTGCGGGCTTCTTGTCGGCCATGTGGCTCTCCTGTCGGAAATAAGGGGCGATGATAACACTGTTGAGTCGCCAGATTGGATGCAGCGGGCGGGCAAGATGACTTGCGATTCGGCTTTGTGCGATGCTGCTGGCACGCAGGCTGCTGTTGACGACCAACGGATGTGACCGACTCGCGTAAAAAAGGCTATGTGCCAAGACGCATAGAGGGCGGAGTGAACCCCGCCCCTACAAAAGCAAGAAAATCGGGAAAAGGTAAATGCTGAAGAAATTTAAGGATTTGAGCGAGAAGGAGATTCTGGCGCTGGCGATCGCGTCGGAGGAAGAGGACGGGCGGATTTATGGCGAGTTCGCGGACGCGCTGAGGGAGACGTATCCTTCGACGGCGACGATGTTTGAGGAGATGCGGGAGGAAGAGGCGCAGCACAGGGATCGTCTGCTGGAGATGTTTCGGCAGAGGTTTGGGGATCACATTCCACTGATCCGGCGGGAGAATGTGAAGGGATTTTTGGCACGACGCCCAAACTGGCTGATCCGGCCGCTCGGAGTGAACGTGGCGCGCAGGCAAGCGGAAGTGATGGAGCTGGAGGCGCAACGATTTTATCAGCGGGCGATCGCACGGACGACGGATGCTTCGACGCGGGCGCTGTTAAACAAGCTGGCCGATGAAGAGCGGAAGCACATACAGACCGCTGGAAACCTGGAAGAAAAACATCTGACGACGGATGCCCGGGAAGCGGAAGACGCTTCGCACAAGAAATTGTTTTTGTTGCAGGTGGTGCAGCCGGGGCTTGCGGGGCTAATGGATGGATCGGTGTCGACGCTGGCGCCGCTTTTTGCGGCGGCGTTTGCGACACACAAGAGTTGGGACGCGTTTTTGGTGGGGCTGGCGGCATCGCTGGGTGCGGGAATTTCGATGGGGTTCGCAGAGTCGCTGTCGGACGACGGATCTTTAACCGGGAGAGGGTCACCGTGGATTCGCGGATTCGTGATCGGGTCGATGACGACGGCGGGAGGGATTGGGCACACACTGCCGTTTTTGATTCCGGATTTTCATGTGGCGACGTTGGTGGCGATTGTGGTGGTGGCGATTGAATTGGGAGCGATTGCTTATATTCGGCATCGATATATGGATACGCCGTTTTTGCAGGCGGCGTTTCAGGTGATTGTCGGGCGGGGTGTTGGTGTTTTTGACGGGGTATTTGATTGGGAGTTCGTGACGCGGACGGACTACGGAGAAGAGGAAAAAATTGAATCGCGGCTGGGCTTCAATCGTGCGGACTTGGGGCGCAGCGGTGCTGCGCCCGTACGAAGAGGTGGCGGACGTTGCGAATTGGGCGAAGTTGAATCTAAACCCCGCGATCTGGGAAGCGATCGCGGGTACAGGGTGGCGAACGGTCGGTGGACACGATGATTTGTCAGAAAGACGAGGAACGGCGCGATCTTGCCGGGCGATTACTGGGAGAGGCGTTTGACGAGGTCGTAGAGGAAGGCTTGGCCTTCGTAGAAGGATTGGACGGGGATGCGCTCGTCGCGGCCGTGGAAGCGGATGTCGTTGCGGTCGAAGAAGAAGCCTTGGACGCCGTAGGTGGGGATGCCGGCGATGCGGAGATATTTTCCGTCGGTGGCGCCCATCACCATCATTGGGACTACGGGGACGCCGGGGAAGACTTTGTTGGACGACTCGGTGATGGCCTTGAAAAGGTCGGGGCGAATTGGCGAGGCGGGGCCGGCGAGAGGTTCATCCGTCGTCTTGATGCTGACTTCGTCGTCGGCGACGATTTGTTTCAGCGTGTTCTGCACGTATTCGAGCGGAGTCTTCGGGAAGCACGCGGCAGTTGACGGTTGCGGCGGCGAGTTGCGGCAGGGCGTTGACGGCGTGGCCGCCTTCGAGTTGCGTGGCGACGCAGGTGGTGCGCAGAGTTGCGTTGAACTGAGGAGTTTTTGCGGCGAGGCGCTCCATTGCGGCGGTGATCGCCTGCGGCGACTTTTGCGAGATCGTCTTTGGTCGGGCCGGTTTCGATCTTGGCCATCGCGGTGAAGTAGGCTTTGGTGACGTCGTTGAGTTTGAGCGGGAAGCCGAATTTCGAAAGTTTGTCGAGCGCTTCGGCCAGGTGATAGATCGCGTTGTCTGGAACGGGCAGCGAGCTGTGGCCGCCTTTGTTGTGAACTTCGAAGCGAAAATTGATGACGTATTTTTCGCTGACCTGCACGTCGTTTGAGATTTTCTTGCCGTCGAGCGATTCGCCCCAGCCGCCTTCATTGAGCGCGTATTCGGCGTCGATCCAGTCGCGATGATTTTTGATGAGCCAGTTGATGCCGCTGTAGGGGCCGCCGCCTTCTTCGTCGGCGGTTAGGGCGACGATGATGTCGCGATCGGGCTTGAAGCCTTCCTTTTTGTATTGAATGAGATTGGCGATCCAGACGGCGGCTTGGGCTTTATCGTCGCCGGTGCCGCGGCCGTAGAAGTAGCCGTCCTTTTCGGTGAGGACGAAGGGATCGAGCGTCCAGTCTTCGCGCTTGGCTTCGACGACGTCGGTGTGGGCGAGGAGGAGGAGCGGTTTTTGCTTGCCGGTGCCGTGGTAGCGGACGACGATGTTGAACTTTTTGTCGATGGCGCCGCCGAGAGAGATGTCGGAATCGGGGAAGCCGGCGGCTTTGAGGCGAGCGGCGGCGGCTTCGGCGACAGGAGTGGTGGCGCCGGTGTTGTAGCCGGAGCGGATTTCGATGAACTCCTTGTAGATGTCGCGGGCGAGTTGTTTTTCGGAGTCGGGGCGGGTGGATTGGGCGCGGGTGGTAGCGGCGATGAAGAGGAAGAGCAATGCAACGGCGACGATGGGGCGCGAAGAATTCAGATCGTGTTTGGGCATGGGGCGCATTGTTTCACGCAATGTGTGTGTGTGCAATCTGGACGAGCAGAAGAGAAGAAGAAGATAACGCAGAGACGCGGAGAGCACAGAGGAGCGCGGAGACGTCAGAAATGTGACGCGTATTTTTTCCGCGAGGCGCGAATCCACAATCGTGGCGACGGTGAGCAGAAACGCCGGCGAGACGCCGGCGCTACGGCGGAGTTATTGGGCGGAGTCGGTGATTTGGGAGACGGCGGAGCCGGGGGCCGGTTCGCTGTTGAAGCGATTGGGCTGCGGGCGATAGCCATTGCGCGTGCGCACGTGGTATTGCTTCGCGTGCTCGCCGACAAGTTTTACGTTGATGGCGCGCCAGCCGCGATTTGGATTGGGCTCGGGATAGTAGCTGAAGGAATAGAGATGGCCGAGATCGTCGCGGATTGAGGCGAAGGCTTTTTTCTCGTCGCGCCAGCTGTTGGCGAAATAGGCTTTGCCGCCGGTGGCTGCGGTCATGCGTTCGAAGACGACAGTGGAGACGGGCTCGAGGCGCGCTTCGCGGGTGCTGATCATGTAGATCGGGATGCCGGCGGATTGAGCGAGTTCGGCGACGTCTTCGGGCGGGACCATGCTGGCGTTGTCGGGGCCGTTGGAGAAGACGACGACGACTTTGCGGCCGGTTTGCGTTTGGGCGTCTTTGAGCGTGAGCAAGAGAGAGTTGTAGAGAGCGGCGTCGTCGCCGGCGACGGTGGTGCGGACGCCGCGGACGACTTCGGAGCGGTCGGCGGTGAGCGGGGCGGAGCGGAAGAGGTCGCGACTGTAGGAGTAGAAGGCGATTTTGTCGGCGGTTTCGAGCGAGCGGACGAAATCGGAGATGGCGTCTTGGGCGAAGACGAAGCCGCGGTACATGTAGTTGCTGGTGTCGAAGAGGATGAAGACGTTGGAGCCGGCGATGGCTTCGGCGAGCGTTTGGTTGGGATCGCCGGAGGAATTTTGCGCGTCGGTGATGAGCGGGCTTTGGCGGTGGCGCGGCACCCGAGGCGCTGCGGTGGGGCCGTTGCCTTCTTCGAAGGTGGCGAGCTTTTCGGTGATGCCGTCTTCGGAGATGACGAAGTCGGTGGGCTTGAGGCCGGTGACGTAGTTGCCTTTGTTGTCGGTGACGGCGACGTTGAGCTGCACGAGGTCGACGGAGATGCGGAAGCGCGTGCCGTCTTGCTGCGCGTGGAGGCGCACAGCGGTGACGGCGAGCGTTGCGATGACCGCGAGTGTTGCTGCTAGAAGTGCGAAGTAACGTTTGGCCATGGCTTTGTATCCCGATGCGATTTTTACTTCGAGATGCTTACTCACCGCTGCGAACCTCCGCCGATAGCGGCGCGTTCGGACTGCGGCGGCGCGACTTTGCCGACGCGGAATTCGTCGCCGGTTTCGTGGGCGGCGCGCAGAAGCGCGGGCCAATCTTCGAGATCGGTGGCGAAGATTTTTTCCACCATGCGGCGGGTGAGTTCGGGGACGAGCTGGTTCAGCGCGACGGGCGACAGGCCTTTTTCGTCGGCGAGGCGCGCCCAGTAAAGATTGTTGGAGTCCCACGATTCGGCGAGGAAGCGGCTCGAGTAGCCCATGAATGCGGGGAACGGCTGCACGTTGAGCAGGGCGCGGCCGTAGGTTTGTTCGAGAGCGGGATGCGGGACGCCGAAATCGCGCGAGAGGTGGTCGAGGCTGGTGTCGTCGGGATGCGATTTCGCGAGCGCATCGAGCTCGGAAAAGTTTGTGCCGATGGAAATTTTGGCGTCGGGGTAGCGGCGACGGTATTCGGCGGCAAGGTAGAAGGTGTCGGCGGGCATCAACTGCGATGTGAGATGCTCGGCGCGCTTGTCGCGGAGAGACGCGGAGACATAGGTGAGGCGCTGGGGCGACATGCGATCGGCGAGGATCGAGAGCACAGCGGCGCGCGTGTCGTTGTCGTCTTGCGCGACAACGAGGAGTTCTTCGCCGGCGCGTTGGTAGAGTGCGACGGCGTGGAGCTCGCCGGGGCTGACACCCCACCAGCGCGGGACGACGGCGCTCGTGAGGAGTCCGGGGACGACCTGGCGCCAGATGAGCGCTTGCACGTTTTCGGGGGCGATGAAGTCTTGTTCGGCGTCGGCGAGAACGTAGGGCAGATCGGCGAGCGAACCCACAAGGCGAGCGCCGCCGCCCGCGGGTGAGCCCGCTCCGAAAAGCTGGGGGGCTTGCCAAGCTTGTTTCTCGATGCCGGTGACGGTGTCGCCCGAAAAATCGTGAGAACGGACGAAGAGCGGATTGTTGTGCAGGATTTGCGCGCCGGGCGGCTCGTAGTAGGCGTAGTTGAGGCCGACGAGCGTGTCGCGCAGAAGCGATGAGAGCTGGCCGCGCGCTTCGGCGAGCTGTTCGGGAGAGGTCGGCGCCTTCACCACTTTGGTGAGGTCGGTCTTCATCTGGGTTTCGGTGTGGTGATTGTTGTAGATGCCGGCGGCCCATTGGTCGCGCTCGCTGTTTTTGAAGATGGGCTGCGGCATTTCGAATTCGTGGAGTTCCTGAGCGAGCGGAAGCAGCGTGGCTTGCTGCGCTTTGACGTGAGCTGGATCGTGAAGGCCGTCGCCGAGATTGACGATGGTGTCGAGCGAGATGAGGCGCTGTGCGTCGAGCACGGCGCGCATGCGATTCGCGACGAACTGATGCATGCGCTGACCTTCGGCGCTGACCTGCATCGGTCCGGCGAGCAGCTCGATGATTTGATCCTGCGAGAGCTCGGGCTTGTCGGTCGCGGCCATCGCGATTTCTTTGAGCGAGGCGCGGCCGGCGTCGAACGCCTGGACCGGCGAGTTGATCTTGCCCCAAGGCTTCAAGACTTTCTGGAAGGATGCGTTGAGGTCTTCGCGGCGAATCTCGCCCTGACGCGCGAGGATTTGCCAAATGCTGACGGCGGACTGGAACGTTCCCATGGCGTTGCCGCGCAGAGCCTGGTTGTGGATGGAGTCGAGCGAGTTGACGGTGTTGGCAAACGCAGTGATCGAGGAATCGTCGAGTTCTGGAAATTCGGCGAAGAGGAGGTACTGGTCGCTGAACTCGGAGAATTTCGACGCGATGAGCAAGACTGTGTCGGGCGTGAGTTTTTGCCCCGGCGCACGCTGGCTGTCGAGGTCGCACATTAATAAGTAGGCCTGGAGCGGGCCGGACTCGGACTGCACGCGAGAGAGCGCGAACATGCCTTCGAGCATTTGCTCGGGAGTCTCCCAGTGGCGCGAGCGGCGGCCCCATTCGCGCACAACCGGCGAGTCACTCTTTTGCGCGAGGATGCGTCGCCAGGCTTCGATATTGCCGGGAACATGGGCTTCACCGTTCGGATCCCACTGCATGCGAGTCAGCAAAAGGAGCAAACGCGGATCGGAGCGGAAAACGCCGCGCGCGGCGTCGGTCGTGTTCTCTTTGCCGCGAAGGGCTTCATAATCGCGGCGCAGGCGCTTCGATTCCGTGAATTTCGCCTGTTGCATCTGATTCGCACGCGATAGCGAATCGAAATAGGCCGCGAGCCAGCCGTTGTCTTTCGAGAGCAGGTGAAAAACGAATTCGCCGGGATTGTCGGGGCTGACGCCGACGAGATCCTTCCATCCAGCTTCGGCGCTCGCTCCGCCGGGAACGATGACGCGACCGGATACCACTTGAATGTGGCTGCCGTAGAAGTCGAGAACTGGAGCGAGCGGATAGAGCTTTTTCAGACCCGGTGATTGGCGCAGCGATTCCTGCGTGTCGCGATCGACGCGGGCCATCGCCCAGTACAAACGGGCGAGGACGGGATCGTGGATCAGCGTGTCGATCAGATCTTTGCTTTCTCCGGGTTTGCTGCGGCGCGAAGCCGAGGTCCAATCGGCTTCGGTGAAAATCAGGGGAACGCGAGAGGTCGGAACGGAATAGGCGAACGGCTTCCCTTCCTGCAAGACTCTCTCGAGATCGGGCAGCGGGAAGCCGGAGTCGATCGTCAGAAATGCGCGCTGAGGATCGACGGTTTCGACGAAGGTCGATTTCTGGCCACAGTCGGGGCGCTCGCGATAGCCGAGAATTTGCAGCAGCGGCTTGGCGTCTTCGCAGTTCGAGACGTGAATGATTCCGGTTGCTCCCGCGAGATTGACCAATTCCCTTGCCTGCTGGACGTAGCGATTCAGCAGCGCGAGATACTCGGTTTCGCGGGCTTGGGATTGCGGGCCTTCGTAGCCGAGCAGGAAGATGTTGCGCGCCATCAGAGGCGCGATTTCATCGGGCGAGACTTTTTGGCTGATCGCCGCCATGCGCAGGAAGGAGCGCAGCGGTCCTGGAATCGCGATCACGGCACCTGGCGACTGGGTCGCAGCCTGCGCCGGGGGCGGCGTCGAGGCTGTCGCCGGTGGGGCGGCATCCTGCGCGCGCGATTTATGAAGCGCCGGGCCGAATAGACCAACGAGGATTACAACTGCAACAAACGGAAGGCGAACAGACCGGTTCATAGGAACGCTCTCCAGACTTTCGAGAGACAACTGCAAACTGCCAGTTCCGAACAACGAACTCACCACCACCACAAAACTCGCGCAGCCGTTTTGGGCGCGCCGTAATCGTCTATCGCGCGTACGGCAAAGTGCGCAGACGGACGACGATCAAGCCGGCTCGAATGCCCGTGCGAATCTCACAATTATTCTCAGAAGCTTCGAGTCGCACCGGTTCGATCGGCTGGTTCTCCCGTCGCTGGCCTGGATTTGCGACAGAAGATAAAGCATCGAAGTAGTGAAACCAAGACATTTTATGTCTCTACACAGTCACAGAAATGTCTCGTTAGACGGCGGGGAGCCTGGAGACCTTGCAGGACGCTGAAACCAGTTCGAGTTGACCATCTCTCACACGCCTGTGCCGAACGGTATAGTGCATTTTTGCGCGGGTGTAAAGTCAAACGTAGAGCAGGGCCGTGGAGCGCGAAGAAAGCGGCGGGATCCCGTTTCGGGAAATCTGGTGTGAATGGACGGTTAATCCGAATGGGCGGAGGCGGGCGTTGGTGCTGCCGAGCGAAGCCGGTGGCGCTGGATGCGGGTTTGAAGCCGGTCGAGATAGAGGTAGACGACTGGGGTCGTGAAGAGAGTCAGGGCCTGGCTGAAGATCAGGCCTCCGACGATGGTGATGCCGAAGGGGCGGCGCATTTCGGCGCCGGTGCCGGTTCCGAGGGCCAGCGGCAGGGCGCCTAACAAGGCGGCGGCGGTAGTCATCATGATCGGGCGGAAACGCAGGAGGCAGGCTTCGTAGATGGCCTCGACGCTCGACTTGCCGTGTTCGCGTTCGGCCTGCACGGCGAAGTCGATCATCAAGATCGCGTTCTTCTTGACCAGGCCTATCAACAGGATGATGCCGATCAGCGCGATGATGCTGAGATCGGCGTTGATCAGGCGGATCGCGAGCAACGCGCCGATGCCTGCGGACGGCAGCGTCGAAAGAATCGTGATCGGGTGAATGTAGCTCTCGTAGAGGATGCCCAGGACGATATAGACCGCAGCCAGCGCGGAGATAATCAGCAATCCTTCCGAGGAGAGCGAGTCCTGAAACGCCTGGGCGGTTCCCTGGAAGGTGCCGTGGACGGTCGGCGGCATGCGCATCTCGGCCTTGACCTTTTCGATCTGCTCGACGGCGGGCCCGAGCGACGCGCCCGGCGCCAGATTGAAAGAAAGAGTGATCGCCGGGAAAATTCCCTGGTGGTTCACGGTGAGCGCGCTCTTGGCCGGTTCGAAGTGCGAGAACGAACTGAGCGGTATGAGTTTGCCGGTGTTCGATGCGGCGTAGATATTTTTGAGCGTTTCGGGGTCGCGCAGATACTGCGGCTGGACTTCCAGCACGACGTGGTATTGGTTGATGCCCTTATAGATGTTGGAGACCTGGCGCTGACCGAAAGCGTCGTTGAGCGTGTTGTCGATTTCCGACACCGGGACGCCGAGGCGCCCCGCCGTGTCGCGATCAATGACTAGCTGTGCTTGCAAGCCATTGAGTTGCTGGTCGGTATTCACGTCGCGCAGAGTCGGAATCTCTTTCATCCGATCCATCAGCTTCGGCGCCCAACCTACGAGATCGGTGAGATTGTCGGCTTGGAGCGTGTATTGATATTGAGCACCGGAAAAGCGTCCGCCGACGTTGATATCCTGCACCGCTTGCAGGAATAGCGAAGCTCCGGGAATGCTCTCCAGCTTCGGTCGGATGCGCTCGATGATTTCGTCGGCACTGGCTTTGCGCTGGCCGAGGGGCTTGAGCTGGGCGAAGAAGCGTCCGCTGTTGTTGCCGCCGCCACCACCATTGAAGGCAGTGACGGTATCGACGTCGGGGTCCGATCGAACGATATCGGAAAGCACTTTGACTTTGTCGCGCATCGACGCGAAGGACACGTCCTGGTCGGCTTGAATGAAGCCGTTGATGCGGCCCACGTCTTGCTGCGGGAAAAAGCCTTTCGGCGTGTAAACGTAAAGGCCGACGCTGACGAACATCGTCAGGATCGTGACGAACAGCATCAGCGGCTGATGCCGCAGCACCCATCGCAAGCCAACGTCATAGACGCCGACGAGCCGATCGAATGAGCGTTCGGCGAAATTGTATATGCGACCATGCTTGCCCGTGTCGCGGCGCAAAAACAGCGCGCACATCATGGGCGTGGTGGATAGCGAAACGAGCAGCGAGATGCCGACGGCGACGCTGAGCACAATCGCAAACTCGCGGAACAGGCGGCCGACGATACCGCCCATCAGCAAAATTGGGATGAACACGGCAACCAGCGACGTGCTCATCGAAATGACAGTGAAACCGATTTCGCGCGCACCCAGCATGGCGGCCTGGAATGGCGGGATACCCTCTTCGAGATGCCGCATGATGTTTTCGATCACGACGATCGCGTCATCGACGACGAAACCCGTCGATACGGTGAGCGCCATCAGCGACAAATTGTCGAGACTGTAGCCGCACAGATACATCACGCCGAACGTACCGACTAGGGAGAGCGGCACGGCAATGCTGGGGATGAGCGTCGCCCAATAATTTCGCAAGAAGATAAAGACAACCAGGATGACGAGGATGACCGAGATGATCAGAGTGATCTCGACGTCGTGAATGGCGGCGCGGATGGTCGTAGTGCGATCGATGATCACGTTGAGCCGAATCGAAGGATTGATCGACGCCTGCAGCTCCGGCATCATCGCGCGCACACGATCGACGGTTTCGATCATGTTGGCGCCGGGCTGGCGGAAAACGACCAGGATGATGCCTGAGCGGCCGTTGATGAAGCCGGCGTTGCGCACGTCTTCAACCGAATCGGTGACCCAGCCAATATCCGAGAGGCGAACCGGCGCGCCGTTGCGCCACGTCACGATGAGCGGCTGATATTCGCGCGCCTTAAAAAGCTGATCGCTGTCGGTGATTCCCCACGAGCGGCGCAGGTTTGCGAGTTCGCCTTTAGGACGATTCGCATTGGCGTCCTGGAGCGCGGTGCGAACGTTTTCCAGGCTGATGCCGTAGTTATTGAGCTGCCCGGGGTTCACCTGGACGCGCACGGCCGGCTTGGCGCCGCCGCCGATGTAAACTTCGCCGATACCGGAAATTTGCCGCATCTTCTGCGCGATGACGGAATCGGCTTCATCGTAAATTTCCGGCAGCAAGACGTTGTCGGATGTCATGGACAGCAGCATGATCGGCGAATCAGCGGGATTCACCTTCCAATAGCCGGGCTGGCCGGGGAGATCGGCGGGAAGCTGGCCGCGCGCGGCGTTGATCGCGGCTTGCACATCGCGCGCGGCGGCGTCGATGTTGCGATTCAGGTCGAATTGCAGGGTGATGTTGAGGTTGCCAAGCTGGCTGGTGGAAACCATCTGGCTGACGCTGGCGATGCGGCTGAATTGGCGCTCGAGCGGAGTCGCAACGGCGCTCGCCATCGTTTCGGGGCTTGCGCCGGGTAAGTTCGCGTAGACGCTGATCGTTGGGAAATCGACTTGCGGCAAGGGCGCGACGGGTAGGAAACGAAACGCGATCGCTCCTGCCAGCAAAATCGCGAGCGAAATCAGCGACGTCGCGACGGGGCGGCGAATGAATGGCGCGGAGAAATTGGAAGAGAATTGCACGTCTCGTTCGCCTAGTCCGCTTCCGCCGGGATATCGACGGTGTTGGTGATGTGGAAGCGCCGGCGCGCCTGGCGCGCCAGTTGATCGAAGAAGAGGTAGACGACGGGCGTGGTGTAGAGCGTGAGGAGCTGGCTCAGGAGCAAGCCGCCGACGATGGTGATGCCGAGTGGGCGACGCAACTCGGAGCCGACGCCGGTGCCGAGGGCTAACGGTAGTCCGCCCAGTAGGGCGGCCATCGTGGTCATCATGATCGGGCGGAAGCGGAGGAGGCACGCTTCGTAGATCGCTTCGAGCGGCGTCTTGCCGTCCTTGCGCTCGGCTTCAAGCGCGAAGTCGATCATCATGATGGCGTTTTTCTTGACGATGCCTATTAAGAGGATGATGCCGATGAGGGCAATGACGCTGAACTCCTCGCGGCAGATCAGGAGCGCGAGAATCGCGCCGACGCCGGCGGATGGGAGCGTCGAGATGATCGTGATCGGGATGGATGTAGCTCTCGTACAGAACGCCGAGCACGATGTAGACGGTGATGATGGCGGCGAGAATCAGGATCGGTTCGTTGGCGAGAGAGTGCAAAAACGCTGCGGCGGTGCCTTGATACGTTGCTTGAACGCTTTGGGGGAGGCCGAGATCTTCTTTGGCTTGATTGATCGCGTTGACGGCGTCGCCGAGCGAAACGCCGGGCGCGAGGTTGAACGAGAGCGTGACGACCGGGAATTGTCCCTGGTGATTGATGGCGAGCGATCCGGCGCCTGGTTCGAAATGGGTGAATGCGCTGAGCGGGACCTGCTGGCCGGTCGAAGACTTCACGTAAATATTTTTGAGCTGATCGGGATCCTGCTGGAATTGCGGGTTCACTTCGAGCACGACGTGATACTGGTTGAGCTGGGTGAACATCGTGGAGACCTGGCGCTGGCCGTAGGCGTCGTAGAGCGTGTTGTCGATCGTCGCGGGGAGAATGCCGAGACGCGAAGCGGTGTCGCGATCGATGGTGAGGTCGGCGAGCAGGCCGGAGTTGAGCTGGTCGCTGGCGACGTCGCGCAGTTCGGGCAGAGTTTTCAGTTTGTCGATGAATTTTGGAACCCAGCGCGCGAGTTCCTTTTCGTCGACGTCTTCGAGGCTGTATTGGAATTCGGTGCGGCTGACGCGATCTTCGACGGTGAGGTCCTGCACCGGCTGCATGAAGAGAGTGATGCCATCGACCTTTGCGACTTGGGGCTGGAGGCGGCGAATCACATCGGTTGCGGAGATATTGTGGCCGCGAGCTTTGAGCGGCTTGAGATTGATCTGCATGCGGCCGCTGTTGATCGTGGCGTTGGTGCCGTCGATGCCGATGAATGAGGTGAGGCTTTCGACGGCGGGATCTTTGAGGATCGCGGTCGCCAGAGCCTGCTGGCGCTGAGCCATCGCCGATGAACGAGATATTTTGCGGGGCTTCGGAGATTCCGAGGATCAGGCCGGTGTCCTGGACCGGGAAAAAGCCCTTTGGCACGTAGATGTAAAGAAGGATCGTCGCGACCAGCGTGCCGACGGTGACCAGCAACGTGGTCCGGCGATAGCGCAGCACGAACTGAAGAGTCTTGCCGTAGAAAGCGATGATGGAATTGAAGCCACGCTCTGAGACGCGATAGAACCAGCCTTGCTGATCTTCGCGCTGATGGCGAAGCAATTTCGCGGACATCATCGGCGTCAGCGTGAGCGAGACGAATGCCGAAACGATAATCGTTACCGCGAGCGTGATCGCGAATTCGCGGAAGAGGCGGCCGACGATGTCGCCCATGAACAAAAGCGGGATGAGCACGGCGATCAGCGAAACCGTCAGCGAGAGAATCGTGAAGCCGATCTGTTCGGAGCCTTTGAGCGCGGCTTGCAGCGGGGTTTCGCCTTCCTCGATGAAGCGGCTGATGTTTTCGATCATCACGATGGCGTCGTCGACCACGAAGCCGGTCGAAATTGTGAGCGCCATGAGCGAGAGGTTATTGAGACTGTAGCCGAGCAGGTACATCACGCCGAAAGTGCCGACGATCGAGAGGGGCACGGCGAGCGCGGGGATGATCGTGGCGCGGGCGCTGCGCAGGAAGAGGAAGATGACCATGACGACGAGGGCGATCGTCAGAACGAGCGAGAATTGCACGTCATCGACCGATGCGCGGATTGTCGTCGTGCGGTCGGTGAGAATCTGCACCTGAACGGCGCCGGGAAGCGAAGCCTGTAGTTGAGGAAGCAGCGTCTTGATGCGATCGACGACGGCGATGATGTTCGCGCCGGGCTGGCGTTGAATGTTCAAGATGACGGCGGGATGCTCGTTGGCCCAGGCGGCTTGCTTGGCGTTTTCGGCGCCGTCGAAAACGGTGGCGACATCGCTGAGGCGCACCGGCGCGCCGTTGCGATACGCGATGATGAGCGGGCGATAGCCGGCGCTCGTCAGAAGCTGGTCGTTGGCGCCGATCGTGAAGGCTTGGTGCGGTCCGTCGAAATTCCCTTTCGCTTGATCGACGTTGGCTTGACTCAACGCGAGGCGCAAGTCCTCGAGACTCAATCCGTACGAAGCGAGCTGCGTCGGGTTCGCCTGGATTCGCACCGCGGGCCGTTGGCCACCGCTGATGCTGACCATGCCGACGCCAGGGAGCTGCGAAATTTTCTGCGAAAGCGTCGTCTCAGCAAGGTCTTCGATCTTGTTGAGCGGCAAGCTCGCCGACGTCAGCGCAACCGTCATGATCGGGGAGTCGGCCGGATTGATCTTGCTGTAGATCGGCGGATTTGGCAGATCCTGGGGCAACAAATTCGACGCCGCGTTGATCGCCGCCTGTACTTCCTGCTCGGCGACGTCGATGTTGAGATCGAGGACGAATTGCAGAGTGACGATCGAGCTGCCAAACGAGCTTGTCGATGTCATCTGGTTCAAGCCGGGGATTTGGCCGAACTGGCGCTCGAGCGGCGCGGTCACAGACGAGGTCATTACCTCCGGGCTGGCGCCCGGATAAAACGTCAGGACCTGAATTGTCGGGTAATCAACTTGCGGAAGCGCTGAAATCGGCAGCTCGCGATAGGCGACGAAGCCAACCAGCAGGATGCCGATCATCAACAGCGTGGTTGCGACCGGCCGCAAAATAAACGGCCGAGATGGACTCATCGTTCGGCGTCCTTGCGCGCCGCCTGGCTTTTCGAAGGCTGATCCGTGGAGCCCGTCGAGGCATTCGAACCCGTGCTCGCATCCGCGGAAGATGCCGAGCCTGAATCGGAATTGCCACCGCTCTGGGCAACCGAAGCGCCACTCGGCGTTCGCGGATCGATGCGGCTGCCATCCTGCAATTTATCCTGCCCATCGATGACAACGGTGTCGCCCGCGCGCAATCCCTTGCCGATCGCGACGGAATTGCCGGAGTTCAGTGTCACCGTCACCGGCTGAATCTTCACGCGGCTATCTTTCTGCGTCAGGTAAACGTATGTGCCTTGTGGCCCGCGCGCGATCGCCGTGGCCGGGACAATCGTTACGTTGTGCTTCGTATCGACGAGCAAGTGCACGTTAACAAATTGATTCGGAAACAGATCGTCTTTCTCGTTGTTGAAGACAGCCTTCAACTTATAGGTTCCAGTCGTCGTGTCGATCTGATTGTCGATCGTCAGCAGTTTGCCGGTCGCGATTTTCGTTGTGTCATCGCGATCGTACGCTTCGACCGGGAGCGGCCCCGCGCCATGGAGCTTCCCAATCACTTGCGAAAGCTGATCCTGCGGCAAACTGAAAATCACCGCGATCGGCTGTAGCTGCGTAATCACCAGGAGCCCGCTCGTATCAGTCGCGTGAACGATGTTGCCGACATCCACCAGCCGCAACCCAACGCGCCCCGAGATCGGCGCCGTGATATGCGAGTACGTGATTTGCAGCTTCGCGCTGTCGATCGATGCCTGATCCGCCTTGATCGAGCCCGTAAATTGCCCGACCTGGGCCAACTGCGTATCGACCTGCTGCTTCGGAATCACGCCCGCTTTAAAAAGCTGCTGATACCGATCGTAGTCAACCTGCACATCGCGGAGCTGCGCCTCATCCTTGGCGAGCTGCCCTTCGGCCTGTTCGAGCTGCACCTGATAGGGACGCGGATCGATCTCGACGAGCGACTCGCCCTCGTGAACCATCTGCCCTTCGGTGAAATTGATCTTTACGATCTGGCCGTCCACCCGACTGCGAACGGTAACCGTGTTGTACGCGGTGACGGTACCCAGCCCATTGAAAAAGACCGGCAAGTCGCCGCGTGTCGCGGTCGAAACAACAACCGGCACAATTTGATCGGGATTAAAGCCGCCTTCACCCGGGCCCCCATGGCCACCGGCCGCACCACCCAAAGCCGCGACAGCGGCGCTGCCCCTTGCGCTATGGAAATACCAATACGTCAGGCTAAGCACGACTACGACGCCCAAAATCCAGACCCACGCGCGCCCGCCCGATCCCCGCGGCTCACGGTCAAAGCCCGCCGGGCGGACAAGAGACTCCGGCAGCTCCGTGGATTTCAAATGACCCATTCCATCTCTCCTGTGGCACTCATGGCTAAGCGAGGGGTCGAACTACCTCGACAAACTCGACTTTGCGGGTGTGTTGCCCAACGCCGAAAGGCGCACAAACCAAGGGCAACTTCTCACTATAAGCGTAGCGGAAACCGCGACCTGTTCCTAGCCTGTTATTGGTCATGTATTGGACGAATCCCGAACCACAATGGTTACGAAACGAAGGAATTCGAAACGATTGTTGCACGCCCGTAACACTCGCTCGTTAAGTCTCGGGAACGCACGCGGCAGCAATCGGGAAAGACATTTCACGCATGCGCCGGGCACTCAAAACTCGTACACTATCGGCGGCTTTGGCGTCGTTTGGACGCCCGAGATTTCGGACACTCGGTAACGGTAGCGAGAGCGTCGCTGCAAAACCCCACGGCACTCTCGCCACGTGTGTCCTTAGCGGACTTTGACGGACACGGGAGCGAAACGACTCATGTTGAAAGCGCTGCTAGTCGGTTTAATTTTCGGTGTCGTTCTGACGCTTGGTGGAATCTGGTGGTACTTCTCGTCGGGGCGAGCGCCAGTCGCGACGACCGATCCTCCGCTGCCTTTTGAGCGCAAGCTAGCGCACGCATCGCTCGACGCGCACCTTGACCGCCAGCCGAAGTCCGAGCCCGCCGTCCCTGCCGACGAGAAAAATTTCCTGGCTGGAGCCGAGGTTTACAAAGAGCACTGCGCGGTTTGCCACGGGCTGCCCAATGTGGCGTCCACGGCGATCTCGGAAGGGATGTTTCCGAAGCCGCCTAAGCTTCTTGAGGGAACCGGGGTGACTGACGACCCGGCTTGGGAGACTTATTGGAAGGCTGCGAATGGTATTCGGCTGACAGGGATGCCGGGCTTCAAAGGCCGCCTAACTGATTTTCAACTTTGGCAGGTGAGCCAGTTGCTCGCGAACGCCGACAAAGTTTCACCGGCGGTGAAAGCGGCGCTCGCTGCTCCGTTGGCCGCACCTTCTACCGCCGCGCCGTCCGGCACCCCGGTCGTCCCGACGAAATAACACTGTTTGGGTTGCACCGGCACGATTGCCTGTGCTCTTCCCTTTAGTCCTGGACCGTCGATAGTTTGTCGGCGTTTCGCAACTCCGGAAACAGCCACGCCCAGCCGAGTGTCACCAAAATCGTCCCGATTCCGCCGAGCACCACCGCCGGCACGGTCCCGAACCAATGCGCCGTTAATCCCGATTCGAACTGCCCAAGCTCGTTCGACGCGCCGATGAAAACCATGTCGACGGCGTTGACGCGCCCGCGCATCTCGTCGGGCGTAGCGATCTGAATCAGCGTGCCGCGCACGATCACGCTCACCATGTCCGTCGCACCGACGAGTACCAACGCAATGATCGATAAAGTCAGGCTGCGCGAAATGCCAAAGAGTATCGTGCAAACGCCGAAACCACTGACGCACGCGAGCATTTTCAGCCCGACTTTGCCGCGCAGCGGCTTGTGCGCCAAATAAATTGCCATTGCGGCTGCTCCAACTCCCGGTGCGCTGCGCAAAATGCCCAAACCCCATGGTCCAGTCCGCAAAATCTCGCTTGCGTAAACCGGCAACAATGCGACAGCGCCACCAAGCAACACCGCGAATAAATCCAGCGAAATCGAACCCAGAATCAGTTTCTGCCGCCAGATATAATGAAAACCCGCCAATATTGTTGAGGTGCTGATCGGCTCGCGCGTGCGCGTCCTCGCGCGCGACTCTACCTTGATCCGATACGCGCATGCCGTGGCCACCAGGGACGACGCCATCGCCAGCGCGTATACCGCCGACGGCCCGCGAAACGCCGCGTACACAACTCCGCCGATCGACGGGCCAAGAATCGTGGCTGTTTGAAAGACGCCCGACGCCCACGCCACCGCGTTCGGAAAATGTTCTTCCGGCACAAGTTGCGGCAGCAGCGCCCGGCTCACCGGCCCATTGAACGCGCGCACGATGCCGATCAAAATCAGCACCGCGTAAATCGGATACACCGAATGCGTGTGATGAACCGCGGCCGCGAACAGCAGCGCCGAACATCCGGCAAATGCCGCATAACACGCGACAACGAGCCGGCGGCGATCGTAGCGATCCGCCACATGGCCCGAAACCAGAAAAAGTAAAATGCCCGGAAGGAATTGCGCCAGCCCGACCAACCCGAGGTCGAGCGGCCGCTTCGTGATCTCGTAAACCTGCCAGCCCACGGCCACCGACTGCATCTCTGTGGCAAGGACGATGCAAAATCGCGCGATCTGATATAAGCCAAAACTGGGGTATTCGAACGCCACCCGCGCCGCGGCGGTGGTAGTCTGAGTAGCGGCCATTGAAATTACTTTGCCACAGAAGAGCGGCAAATTTGGCGATAGTTCGACGCAATTCCAAAAAATGTTGAGAAAATTTTCATCTGAGATTCCGAGCGGTTCTCCGTCGCCTGTTGGCCATTTACTTTCGGACGCTCGGCGCGCGCACCACGTTTCGTCGCACTCAAAATGACCGCACGAAAACTGCCTCCGAAAGTTTTCCCCATGTTCCTCAAGCTCGAGGGACGCCGCTGCCTTGTCGTCGGCGCGGGAACGATTGCCGAAGGAAAAATCGGCGGGCTCATCGCGACCGATGCGTCAATTCGCGTGATCGCACCCGAGGCTACCACTCAAGTGCAAACCTGGGCGGGTGAAGGAAAAATCGACTGGGAGCGCCGCAAGTTTTTAACGTCAGACCTGCAAGGCGTGTTTCTCGTCGTCGCCGCGACTTCCTCGACGCCCGTGCACGAAGAAATCTTCGCCGAGGCAAAAAAACTCGGAGTTCTCTGCAACGTCGTGGACGTGCCACATCTTTGCGATTTCTTCTATCCCGCGATCGTCCGGCGCGGATCGCTGCAAATCGCGATTTCAACGGCGGGAGAAAGTCCAGCCCTGTCGCAGCGACTGCGAAAAGAACTCGAGCAACAATTCGGTCCAGAATACGAGGCGTGGGTCACGGCTATCGGCGAAGCGCGCTCCGAACTCGCAACGCGCAATCTGAGCGCCGAGGATCGAAAGGAAATCCTGCACGAACTCGCAAGCCGCGAGTTTTACGAAAAATTTCGCGACGAGCTGCGCAAACAACAAAAAGAGAAAAATGGAGCAGACAGTTAGTCGGCGGTGCCCTTGGACTGCGCGCGCTTGATCTCTTCGCTCAAAATAATGGCCTCAGCCACGTCGCGCATCGAAAGCCGGCGCTGCCGGCTCTGCTTCTGCAGCATCAGGTAGGCTTCCTCTTCACTGATCCGCAAATCGCGCTGCAAAATTCCCTTGCCGCGCTCGATAATTTTGCGCGACTCAAGCTCCGACGACAGTTGCGAGTTCTCCTCTTCCAACCGCGCTCGCTCGACTTCCGCGCCCACCAAAAATCCAATGGTCGAAATGAGTTGAATCTCGCTCTCGCTGTGCGTGTGCGGCCGCTTGTGCTGCAGGTTGATTACGCCGACGAGCTTCTTGCGGCACAAAATCGGCACGGACAAGAACGCCTCGTAGTGATCCTCGGGCAACTCGTTGAACGATTGAAAGCGAGGATCCTGAAACGCGTGCGACGCGACAGCAACCGGCTGACGGTGCTCCGCCACCCATCCAGTAATACCCTGCCCGACGGGCAGCTTCAGCCGATTCACTACTTCGGGGTGGGGGTTCTTCGATGCACGCAGCACAAGCTGCTTATTCTCAAGCACATACACGAAGCAGGAATCGCACTTCACCACTGCGGACACAAATTCGACGATCTTTCCCAAAACTTCGTTGAAGGGGTCGGCTGCTGCCATCTGCCGGCCAATCTGGTGCAAAAAACCAATCGCGGGGTCTTCGATGCTCAAGAGGAATTCGCTCATCGCCAGACGTTAGCGCCGTGAACGTACACGGTCAAATGCAAAGAATCGTTTCGCAAAAACCATAAGAACGATGGAAACGGACAAGTTCGGATACTATGGATCGGGTCAGGAGTATCGCTCTCGAGCGCAATGGCACCGATTCGCCCGTATCGCCGCTATCACCCCGGCACGCAACCCGAATTTCTGCATGCTCCGTATGTATCGTCGCAGAAACGCGCGCCTACTCAGCGGCTCGTCCATTTACCGCACACAATTTCCGAAATCACGGGCCCGGTCTTCAGCAGCGACCTCATCGACGTAAAGGCCTTCGATCTAACCAAGCAGCACTCCGCCGAGCCTCTCGGCGAGCGCATCATCGTCTCGGGCCGCGTCATCGATGAGGACGGAAAGCCGTTGCCGCACACGCTCGTCGAAATCTGGCAGGCCAACTCTGCAGGCCGCTACGCCCACGCGATCGACCAACACGACGCGCCGCTCGATCCAAACTTCACCGGCTGCGGCCACACCATCACGGACGCCGAAGGCCGCTATCGCTTCGTCACCATCAAGCCCGGCGCATATCCCTGGCAGAACCACTACAACGCGTGGCGCGCCGCGCACATTCACTTTTCGGTATTTGGTCCGGCGTTCGCGACGCGCCTGATCTCGCAAATGTATTTTCCCGGCGATCCGCTGATGGCGAACGATCCGATCTTCAATTGCACTGCCGACGAAGGCGCGCGCAATCGGCTGATTTCTCTGTTCGATTGGGAAACGACGATGCCGCTCCACGCGCTCGGCTATCGCTTCGACATCGTGATGAGCGGCCGCGAGGCAACGCCGTTCGAAGAACATCACGGAGCGCATCGATGACGCTGCGAGCGACAACGTGGCAAACGGTGGGGCCGTTCTTCAAAATCGGACTTGCGTGGCTGTATCGCGAAGATCTTGCAGGCGCGGGCGTGCCGGGCGAACGCATCGAAATTACCGGCCGCGTGCTCGACGGCGAAGGCAACACTGTACCCGACGCCGTTCTGGAACTGTGGCAAGCAAACTCGCACGGCAAGTATGCGCATCCCGAGGACGAACAAAACAAACCAGTCGACGCGGGATTCTCAGGCTTCGGCCGCATCGCGACTGACGATCAAGGACGCTTTCGGTTTACAACGATCAAGCCCGGACAAGTTCCTGCGCCGGAAACGTCAGGCAAGAGCGAAGGCCCGTCAGCGGCGCTGCAAGCCCCTCACATCAATGTTTCAGTTTGTACACGCGGCTTGCTGCGCCGCCTAGTGACGCGCATCTATTTTCCCGAGGAAGCCGCAAACGCCACCGATTTCGCGCTACTCAAAGTCGATCCCGGGCGGCGATCGTCGCTGATAGCAAAACGCTCCGCCAGTTCGCCGTCAAAATTCGAGTGGGATATCGTGCTTCAAGGCGCGAACGAAACCGTTTTCTTCGATATCTAATAGTTCTCCTAGTCCTCTCTTCTGCGGGGTGTTCGGCTTCTCTGCGAACTCTATCCACTCCGCGTCAAAAATTTCGTTTCTTCAGTCCTGCGGGAGCTTCCCCTGCTTCAGCTTGTAAGTAATCTGCCCAAACATCCCCAGCCAAAACTTTGCATCTTCCGCGGTAAGGTTGTGTCGCCGCATCAACCGCCGCAACTTCTGGCCCGTCGTCACCTCAGAACGCGAATCCATCGAACCCGCCAACCGCAGCGCATCGAGCAGCAGATCAGCGACGCGATCGATATCTCCCGCCGTTGCCGGATTCGCTTTCTCGACGGGCGCCGCCCGCTTAGACGATCGCGCCAACTCATAAAGACAAATCGCAACCGCCTGCCCAAGATTCATCGAGCGATGCTCGTCGCGCGTCGGAATCCGCAGCAGCCAGTTGCAGTGACTTAGATCCTCGTTGCTGAGTCCAAATTTCTCGGACCCAAACAAAATCGCGATTTCGGATTTTTTCCCTGCATTCGCCGAACTCCGCGAACGCAAATGCTTGTGAATCGCGCGCGCGCCTTCTTCCAAAAATTTCAGCGGCTGTCGAATTTCACGGCGCCCGACTGCAGTCGTGCCAACAACCAACGTGCACTCAGCGACAGCCTCGCCGACGGTCGCAAACACTTTCGCATTTGCCAGCAGTTCGGCGGCGCCTACAGCCGACCGCGCTTCAAGGAACGACGGCTCGAACGGATTCACGAGATAAACCGGAAAAACCCGAAGTTGCTCATCGCCCGCGCAACCGCCCCAATATTGAGCGGATTCCGCGTCGCAACAAGCACTACGCGCACACGATCGAATTCGGATGGAGTAGCCAAGGCGCGTTATTTTACCGCAGCGGGTGCTACCTGGGATTTGCTTTAGGAGATCGATTGTCCGATTGCGCGGGCGTGATCACGCAGCGTCGGAAGGAATCGTGACTGGAGTTCTTCGAGGGAGACGCGGGCGGCGAGCGCGCCCACACCAAGCGAGCCTGCGATGTGACCTTCCTTCGAGACGACTGGGACGGCGATCGCGCGGATTCCGGTTTCGAGTTCTTCGTCGATGATCGAAAAACCTTGCTCGCGGACGCGACGGATGTCACGCGTCAGAACTTCGCGCGAGACGATCGTTTTCGCGGTCAGAGCTTTCAACTCGATGCGCTCGAGATGCGCGGGAAGTTGCTCTTCTGCGAGAGCTGCCAGCAGCACGCGGCCTGCGGCCGTGCAATGCACAGGCAAACGGCTACCCGTTGAGACGTCGAGGGACATCAATCCGCGGCGCACTGCGCCGGCGATGCAGAGAACTTCGTCGCCATCGAGAACGCAGACGGAGCTAGATTCGCCGAGGTCATCGGTGATTTTTTGCACTGCGGGCAGCGAAACCGTCGCGAGGGAATTCGAGGAAAGATACGAAGTGCCGAGATGCAGCACGCGATGGCGAAGGCGATATTTGCGGCCGTTCGATTCGATATAACCGAGCAGCTCCAGCGTGATCAGCAATCGTCGCACTGCTGCGCGAGACAGCTCCGTCGCGCGCGAGATATCGGCGATCGACAAGCCTTGCGGATGGCCATCGAACGCTTCGATCACGCGCAGGCCGCGCGCGAGCGAGAGCACAAAATCTGGATTGCCTTCGTGTACGGCGAGATCGGCGCCCCAGCGCGTGCGAAAGCGCGAAATCGCAGCGGCTTCTTCGCGGGTACGCTACGCGCGGACTTCGGCGGAATCGGAACTTCCATCGAGACTTGAGGTGATGCAGCTGAGATAGACATGTGGTCTGTCCGACTCGAGGCTTCGAGATAAGAGCGAGGATAGCGCCGCCGAGGGCGAATCAATGGTGAAACTTTTGAATCGGTCGTATGGAGAAAAGTTGGGCTAGAACAACGCTGATTCAGCCTACTAAGGCACAGATAGGCGAGACTTTATCTTCAGGCGCTCTCAGGCTGCCTAGATTTCGAAGCTCCGTGCGAATCGCGTGCAGGCTAGCAGCTAGCCCCAGATTCGACGAGCGGTTTCGGTGACCAGCTTCAGCTTGGCCCACTGCTGCTCTTCGGTGAGTGAGATTGCCTTCCGCGGTGGAAGCGAAGCCGCATTGCGGGCTGAGCGCGAGATTTTCGAGCGGGATGAATCGTGCGGCTTCTTCGACCCGGCGAGCCAGGTTGTCGGCGGATTCAAGCTGAGGGACTTTCGAGCTGACCAAGCCGAGGACTACGGTTTTTCCCTTCGGCACGAAGCGCAACGGCACAAACGTGCCTGAGCGATCGTCGTCGTATTCAAGCAAGAAGCGATCGACTTCGAGCGTTCCGAATAATTTTTCGGCGATCGCGTCGTATCCACCTTCGGCGTACCAATGGCTGCGGTTATTGCCGCGGCAAAGATGGATCGCGAGCGTGACGCCGTCGCGACGCGCGGCCTGAAAGCATGCATTGTCGGCTTTCACGGCATCGTCGAGCGCAGCATCGGGATCCAACTTCATTTCATTGCGAATCCATTCGCGCCACTTCGGATCCATGTAATAGCTGTACCGCGGCGCATCGATCTGGATGTAGCTGACGCCATCGCCGGCGAGCTGCGCAAGATCGGACTTTCATGATTTCAACGATGGCCCAGAGAAGTTCGGAACGATCTCTGTAAACGGCGTCCGTGATGCCGGATTTGAAAGCGATCGCAGGGAATTGCGTCGCGCTGGGCAGCGTCATTTTGATCTTGCCCGGGCAATTGTCTTTCAGGAATGGAAGCTCGTGTCCAGTTAGAGGACGCGTTTGCCGCAACTTTTGTGACGATGCCTGCGACGCTGCTTACGGCTGGAGTCTTTGCTTTCGCGTCGCCTGCTTTCCAACTTCTCGCGACCGCGTCACCGAGATCGAATCCATCGACAGCATCCGTGAAGTCGCTCATGAAATTGCGGCGGCGCAATTCACCATCGGTGAAGATCTCGAAACCGAGTTCCTGTTGGCGCGCCAGCACGCGGCGAATGTGCGCGTCTTCGAGCTCACGAAGACGTTCCGAAGCTTCGGTGCCTTGAGCTTGCCGTGCGGCCAGCAAATCTGCGGGACGCAAGAGACTGCCAACGTGATCGGCGCGAAATGGTGAGGGCATTTTTCCTGCTATCGGTTGACTCGAATTAGTTTGCTTCGCTCTTTCGCTTCCATGGAATCAGGAATGCGATGCGAAGTGCCGTGCGCACTAACGCCGGATGCGCGATGAGCGCACCGAGCAAGGTTCCCGTCGTATTTGTGATGACGTCGGTCAAGCTCGAGTCGCGCCGCGGAATATAGTATTGCAAAGACTCGACGGTGAGGCTGAGCAGTCCGCCAACCAAGGTCGCCATCAGAATTGCCTGCCCTCTAGGCCGTGATAAAGCGAACAGCCCACAGAGCACGAAGCCGAACGGCATGAAGCCGAGAATGTTTTCGATCACATCTTTGCGCCAACTGGCCGTCCACTCGAATTCATCGATCGGTGAATCGAGAAGGGGTTTACGTGGAATGGAAAAGTGCGGCGGGATAATCAACGGCGGCGCCGACCCGATCTCGCTCGGGATGGTGCTGCCACTACGACCACGGAAGTCGTAGCGCGCTATGACATGGCTCGCGTCGATCGCGTTTGATGACGACGAGCCAGCGCTCCACGCGGCGAAATGTGCCGTGGCATCCGCCGGGGAAATCTCGTCGTCGTAGACAGCGAGCCCGTAAAGTTCACCGTGCCAGACCTGGAAGTCCGATGCCGAATTCCCCAACACGATTTGTCGATACAGCTCGCTGCGCGGAATCCGGTAATGGCCTGCGCGGGCAGCGAGATTGCCGTCGATATAAACAGCAGTTCCCTGCGGACCAGAGCTGACGGTAATCAAGACGGGATGATCGGCGCGAAGAACCTCGTCCACCTCGAGCTCGATAAACCTTGGACCGGATCCGTGTATGGGCCTCTCGCGATCGATCAGCAATGTGTTTTGCCACTGCCGAAGAAAGACCGCCGCGGGATTGTCATCGGACGAAAATGTAAGGAAATTGCCGGCGTCGTCTCTGGGGGTTACCGGCCGAAAGTAAATTTCGATGGTGCACGCATCGCCAGCAGGCTGCGCGGCAGCAGCTTTCAGCTGTCCGTCGCTGTAAATCACTCCACTGTGCTGGAAGCGGACTCCGCTCGCGTCGGGCAGCCACGAGACGCCGTTCGGAGGATACGGATTGAACGGCCAGAGCGTGGCATACATCAGCATCAGCGCAGCGATGACGCAGAGAACGATGAGAGGTTTTCGTTCAGGAGGCACAGCGGGAGCAGTTGGGCACTAGATTCCGAGGCGCGATCGATTTCGCTTCACACTGAATAGTGTAACTGCGAACCGTCCGCGCCCCGGCCTTGATTCTGAATGCAGTTGCCGAAGAGCCTTGCGATTGTCGCTGTTAGAGCTTCTCGAAGAAGTGGGCAACGGATTTGCCGGCGGATTCGGTGTAGTAGACGGTGACTTTGGCGCCTTTGTCGGTGCCTTTGCCGATTTCTTCGGCGGACTTCGCGGTGTCGTGACCGGCTACGCGGAAGGTGTGTTCGGTGCCGTCGGCAGCTTTGACGACGACGGTCTTTCCGCCTTCGCCGACTTTTTCTACCGTGCCATCTACTGTCTTTACGCCGTCTTTGCCGACGCGGTCGATTTCGACGCCGGTCTTCTCGGTGCCCTTTTCGGTGTAGTGCACGACGACTTCAGAACCCTCCTTGACGCCCTTGTAGGAATCTTTCGCGCCGGTGGCGGTTGCGTCCGCGCCATGTACAACGGTTTTGTCGGCGTAGTGAATGGTGTGTTCCGTGCCGTCTTTGCTTTTGACGACCATCGTTTTGGTACCGGAATCAACCTTGGTCACAGTGCCGTGAACTGCGGACACGACATCGTCAGCTGCCCTCACCGGCAGCGCAAAAATCGCCATTGCGGCTACGCACAGAACTCCGAGTAAATACTTAGACATGTAAATCTCCTCAGCAATCCTTCGAATGTGGTCCGACCGAATCGGGTGAAATTTTAACGTACGGGCAATGGGAAGTACATATAGGCCGTGGGGTTGCCAAGCAATAGAACAGAGACGATGAACGGAGCAATCGTGCGGGAATGGAGGCGTTGGGGCGGCACAGCGTGGTGCAGTATTGCGCCAAGACACGAGGGATCAAGACCGGATCGATCGTGCGGACATGGGGCGCAGCAATGCTGCGCCCCTACATAAAAGAGATCGTGCGGGTGCGACCTTTGAGGGTCAGGCGCCGCGGGCGACGAAGTCTAAGGCTTTGGAGGCGAGGCGGTCGAAGGCGGAGACGCAAAGTTCGAGGTGTTCTTCTGTTGTGTCTTCGACTTTGTTGTGGCTGATGCCGCCGAGGGATTGGACGAACATCATTACTGTGGGGATTCCGGCGCGGGAGACTTCGGCAGCGTCGTGGAGCGGGCCGGATGGCATGCGGTGAGCCTTGGTCGCGCCGGTCGTTTCGCAGATTGCGGCGTCGGACAGATCGAGCAGGCGGGGATGGAAGGCAATCGGCTCGATGCTCCAGATGCGCGACCATTCGACCGTGCATTTTTCTTCGCGGGCGAAACGCTCGCTGGCTTCGCGGGCTTCGCGATACATCTGCGCGAGCACGGCGGGATCGAGGTCGCGTTGATCGAGCGCGGTTTCGCAACGGCCGACGACAGCAGTGACGATGCCGGGAAATGTTTTCACGCTTCCCATGGTGCAGACCGAATCGGAATGTTTGCCGGCGATCGTGCGGATTTCGAGCGCGAGCTTTGCGGCGGCGGCGAGAGCGTCGCGGCGGACGTTCATTGGGGTTGAACCGGAGTGCGCTTCCTGGCCGTGAAATGTGATGGCGTGGCGCTCGACGCCTTTTGTGCCGAGCACCGTCGCAAGAGGCAAATTCATGCGTTCGAGCACGGGGCCCTGCTCGATATGAAGTTCGATGTAAGCGGCGGCGTCTTTCTGTCCTTGCGTGGCTTCGGCGAAGCGATCCATTTCAACGCCGCAGCGGCGCAAGGCGTCTTCCATTTTTGTGCCGTCGCGATCGGTGCGGACGCGGTCGGCATCGACGCTTGCGGTGCCCGCGAATGCGGAGGAGCCGAGCAAGCTGCGGCCGAAGCGCGCGCCTTCTTCATCGGCCCAATCGACGAGCTTGATGGTGACTGGCGGCTTGCCGTTGTACTGCGCCGCGATGCGCCGGAGAATTTCGAGGCCGGCGAGAACGTTGAGCGAGCCGTCGAGCCAGCCGCCGTTGGGAACGGAATCGAGATGTCCGCCGATGAGCAGAGATTTTTCAGAGGCGCCGGCGAGCGTCGCCCAGTTATTCCCTGCGCTGTCGTAATGATGCGTGATCGGGAGATCGCGCAGCTTCGACGCGAACCATTCGCGGGCTTTGAGCCAGGTGTCGGTCCACGCGACGCGCTGCGCGCCGTTCGCATCGCCTGTGAGCGAGCGCAGCTCTTTCAGCTCTGAGACTGTTCGTTTCGGATCGAGCGCCATGATTGAACTCTGCCGTGAGTCTATCCGATCAGTTGGGCTTCGGAGCGGCGGCGACCGGAGCTTTTGGTTTCGGGGATGAGGCGTCTTTCGCGGTCGCCGAAGTCGTTTTCGTCGGGGCGGCCGCCGGGGCCAAAGGCGAATCTCCGAACCACTCGGCGCGCTGCAATTCGATCGGGACGTTGCCGTTGCTCCAGACGAAATCGTGGAACGCCTTCAGATCAAACTTGTCACCGGCTTTGACACGCGCATCGGCCATGAATTTCATGATCTGAAGCTTCCCTGTCTGATACGAAATCGCCTGACCGGGTTGTGTGGAGAACATTGCGGCTTCGGCTTGCGCGGTCTTCGGACTCATCGGGACCGCTTTCGCGAGATAGGCCGCGGCCTGCTCGTTGTTCATTTGGCCGAGCGCGAGCTTTACATCGACCTCGACGCGCAATGCGCGCAGGCGCATGAAGTTGTAGATGATTTCTCGCGTGTGGGGCGAATCATCGAACAAGCCGGCAAGCAACATCATTTCTTCCGCGTAAAAGCCGATGCCTTCGACCGAGCCGGAATCGTAATAGTGACGGCGAATGGGATCGGGATTTTTCCATGACAGCCAGAGCTGCATGTAGTGGCCCGGCACGCCTTCGTGGACGATGAGCGGACGCGGATCGCGCTGCGTGGCGCCTTCGAAATAACCGGGATTCGGCGTGGGCTTCTCGGTCCAGCGCACGGAATCTTGCGAAAGGCGCGAGGGGCCGGTGAAGTCGTCGAGCTCGGCGAAATTGGCGAGGCCCTGCAAGTAGGTGGGAATCGGCTTTGCCGTGTAGTGCGGCATGTCGAGGGGAACGGTGAGCAAGCCTTGCCGCATCAGAAAGTGGCGGACAGCGCTTTCGAGGTTGGTTGTGGCTTGCAATTGCTCGTCGAGAGTCGCGTACGGCTTCAACGCAGGGAGTTCAATGTCTCGCTGGTGCTCGATTTCTTCGGCAGAGACAGCGCGTGCCCATTCCTGCTGGGCAATTGCGAGCAACTGATCTGGCGAGTAGGGATAGAGCGCGACGTTCTTTAGAAAATATGTGTAGGCATCACGGCCGACCGGGGAGCACGGCGGCATCGTCGTGACGCGCTGCTTGAGCCATTCGCGATAGTTTTCGAGGGACGCGGCGGCACGTTCGACGGCGGGCGAGAGTTCCTGGAGATTGTCGCCCTTGAGCTGCGGAGTGACTTCGTGCGCCATCTCCCAGAGTTGCGTGCGGATGTCGGTGAGCGATTCGATGGCGAGCTTGGCGAACGGCGCGCAGGGCTTTTGGAGATTGGCTTCGGCGTCGTCGATGATCGCCGGGACGTTTTGAACGCGGGCGATCAAGTCGCCGCTGCGCGTTTTGTCAAAGGGAGGCGTGGGAAGGATCGCTTCGAGGATGGGCGCCATGGACTGATCGACGTAGAACGTCGGATCGTTCTGATAGCGCTTGTTGTAGTCGAGCTCCCAGCGTACACGCGCGAGAGCGGAGCCGATCAGGCGATAGTCGACTTGCTGGGGAACTTGCCACTTGGTAGCGTCGATTTTTTTGTAGCGGGCTTCGAAGGCAGCCAGATCGGCATGCTGTTTTGCGATTGCTGCGGCGGACCAAGAGCGTTTCAGGCCGGCGGGGCGCTCCATCCGGGGGACGTCGTCCGCGTTGAAGGGGGCGTTTTCGGCGCGCCAGGTCCAGAAGTCGGTCGCCAGCTTTTCGAGAGAGTCCTGCGCGCGCGAACGCGGAGCGAGACACATCGCCACGAAACACATCGCAAGTATGGCCCGCCACACGGGTTTCCGAACCAAGCTGTCCTCCCCGAATCCGTCCGAAGAATGCGCGAGTGTGAGCGACAAAGTGGCGGATGTCAACGCGGTTGGGCGCGATAATTTCTGGCGTTTCGTCGATTCGTGGCACGCGAGCTGGGATATGATTTTTGTCGAACCGCTGCCACGACGCGGCGCGCTGGTACACGTTATTGTGAATTGAAAGAGGCCGATGCTCGACTTTCGAACCGGTACCGCCTTGATGCTGTCGATTCTCTCTGCCACGACGCTCTTTACCGTTCACGCGCAAACCAAAACCGCTCAAAGCAGCGGTGCGAACGTAAAGACGCTGGCTGAGCGGCTCGGATATTCGCGCGATGCGAAGCTGATCATCGTTCACGCGGATGATGTCGGAGTGACGCATTCGGTGAATGCCGCGACGGTGACGGCCCTGAATTCGGGGCTGGTGAATTCGGCAAGCATCATGGTGCCCTGCCCGTGGTTTCCGGAGATTGCGGATTACGCGAAGGCACATCAAGATGTCGATTTTGGGCTGCATCTGACGCTGACGGCGGAGCGCGTGTACTACCGCTGGGGGCCGGTCGCGCCGAGGGACAAGGTGCCGAGCCTTGTCGATGAGAATGGTTATTTTTGGCACGACTGGTCGCCGACGACGCACATCGATCCGAAAGATGTCGAGGTCGAGCTGCGGGCGCAGATCGAACGGGCGCTGGCGATGGGCGTGCGGCCGACGCATCTGGACTCGCATCAATACCGGCTGATCATGACGAACAAGGAGTTGTTTGACGTGTTCGTGCGGCTGGCGCATGAGTATAAGTTGCCATTTTTTGTGACGAGGGATTGGTTCGCGCAGTATCCGTATCTTGAGCCGAGTCTCGGACCGAACGACATCGTGATCGATCATACGGTGACGATCGAGCCGAGCGTGGCAGCTGAAAATTGGGCGGCGTTTTACACGACGGCGCTGCGCGATCTTCAGCCGGGCGTGACGGAATTTGTGATTCATCTGGCGTATGACAACGATGAGATGAAGGCGGCGACTCGGGAGCGCGCGACGTGGGGAGCGGCGTGGCGGCAGAGGGATTTTGATTATTTTACCGGGCAGGAATTTAAGACGTTGCTGGAGACGCTGCACATCAAGCTGGTGACTTGGCGGGAGATTGGGCAGATTCAGCAGCACTGAGAAGGCGGTGGGTTAGGTCGCTGCGGATAGTTCCGCGGCACGTTTCAATCGCAAAAGCGGGACGGGAGTGCCGCACTCCACATACACCGCCTTAACGTTGCATCTACGCAAATCACTGGATGGAACCTTGCCTTGCCGCGCGGCTACTTTGGCGAGAAGGGGGAAATCGATGAGCCGTCCCATATTCACGAACGAAACTCCGCAGAATCTGACACAAGAACAGATGATCGCGAAGGTGGCAGAGCTGATCAAAGATATCAACGTTGCGATGCTGACGACGGAAGCGGAAGACGGATTGCTGCACAGCCGGCCGATGGCGACGCAGAAGACGGAGTTTGACGGGACGCTTTGGTTTTTCACGGGGCTCAGCACGGGGAAGATCAGTGAGCTCGATTGGAATCCCGAGGTGAACGTGAGCTACGCGGAGCCAAGCCACTCCCGGTATGTGTCGGTGAGCGGCACGGCGGAGATTGTGAACGACCGCGCGAAGATGGAAGAGCTTTGGAGCGACATTTATAAGGCGTGGTTTCCGCAGGGGCTGGACGATCCCGATGTGTGCTTGATGAAGGTTGAGGTGAGGTTTGCGGAGTATTGGGATGTGCCGTCGGGGAAAATGGTGCAGGCGTTCGGATTTTTGAAGGCGCTGGCGACGGGCGAACGGCTCAAGCTGGAAGGGGAGTCGCACGGAGTTGTGGAGATGCCGAGCGGCAAGGCGCGGGCGGCGGTGATTGCGGGGAGTGAAGCTGCGCGGGATTACATTGGAGAGTAGGAACGTCAGGGGCTGAAACCCCGCTCAATCGCGGCGGTGAATGTCGCGGCTGAAGCCGCGACCCACAAAGCAGGACGCCACAGCGCGACCCACGAAGCCAACCAAACACGCGCCTCTCACAAGAGCAAGGTCACTACGTTTCGATTGCGGCTACTTCGTATTCGGTGACGCTGGGGATTGTGAACTCGACTCCTGACGCGGTGCGCTTGAAGGAGATTTCTTTTTCGGCGCGGAGGAGTTGGACGCGCTTCACTTTACGGTCGGTCGGGATTTCGAAACGGACATGTTGGGCTCCGATGGGGTAGAAGTCGCGATACCAGCCGCGATGGGTGTTGGGATTTGTGTAATTGAGGATGTGCAGGGCGTAGCCGGGCTCGGTTTCCCACGCGAAGGTTTCGATCAAACCGCTTCCTTCTACATTCACGGGCTGCGTGTCGCGTAGCATCCAGCGAATTGTGTTGTTGATGAGGCGGCTTAGGTCGGGCTGACCAGATGTCCAGAATGTGCGTTCGATGTCGCCGGAGAAATAGGCGAGGCGGCTTTTGCCTTGTTCGCTGAGGACGATTGCGGGCTCGGTTGTGTGCGATTTATCTGGCTCCGGATAGGCGAGTTCGGGCGGGTAGGCGACGAAGCCGGGGACGACGGTGAGAACTGGACTTGTCGTTGGCGCGATCGGAAGGCGATGCTCAGCGCCCATGAACCAGTTGGTGTCGGCGAAACCGTCGAGGATTTCGTGTTTTCGTTCGATGCGCGAGTAGTAGGCGTTGCCGGTGGTGCCGATGACGTCGCCGGTCTTGTGGATGCCGAAGACGTCGGCGAGGCCGAAATTTTCGCGGGGCTCGTTGCGCTCGTTGAACATGCTGGTTTCGAATGTGGCGAAGAGCGAGCCGCCGTTTTTGACGTAGGCGCGGAGCTGGTCACATTGGGCGTCGCTGAGGAGCGCGACGTTGGGGAGAACGAGCGCGGAATATTTGCTGAGGCGTTCGGCGTCGAGGCGATCTTCGTGGACGAAGTCGAAGAGGAAGCGGCCTTCGAGGAGCGCATAGTACATGCCGTTGAGGGCTTGCTGCGTGGGCTCGTTGAGGGCGGAGTTCAGGCCGGCGGACGGCGGATATTTGTAGAACATGTGGGTGCGCTGGCCCATAACGACGCCGAGTTTCGCGATGGTTCGCTTGTTGGCGTAGTGCTTGTCGTGCTTCGTCGACCAATCGAAATAATTTTTGACGAGCGTTTGCCAGCGGCGATCTTCGCCGAGTCCGGTTTCGGCACCGATGACGTGGAAATATGGGACGAGGCCGGCGGCGGCGGTTTGGCTGGTCCAAATCATCGACTCTTGCGGTGATTTCGCGGTGTTGCGCCATCGCACCGGGCCGGTTGACCACGTGCCGGTAATGTTGGTCGCCATCTTCCCTTCCTGGATGGCGGTCGCGACGCGGCCTTGCAGCGTGCAGAGCCAGACGGGTTCGTCCTGGCCGCCGCGGCCTTGGTTGTCGCCTTGAAACCAGTCGCAGAGTTTGCCGAGGCGATCGAGATTCATCGCCGAACGTGCGCCGCCGCCGGAGTTTGCGAAGAAGAAGCTGTCGGACTTTTTCTCTTTCGCGAGCGAGTCGTAGGTCTTCCAGAGAAATTCCATGCGGTCGTTGAACTTGTCCCAGTAGGCGGGCGTCCCGGATGGAGGGAGATCTTTGCAGACGGAGCAGTGGCAATTGGGGAGTTCGCCGAGCGGCGGCCAGCCGTTGCAGTAGAAGGCGTCAACGTCGTACGTCGTGTTCACTTCGCGGATGATCGCCGGGATGTATTCGGTCATGTAGCCGGTGAACATGCAGGTTCGAATGAGGCGCGGTTCTTCTTTGCTGCGATTGGGGCTGCCGTCGGCGTGGCGTTCGAACCAGTCGGGATGGGCTTCGAGGCAATCGTCCCAGTTGAGGTCGGGGCTCATGCGCGCGACGACGCGCATGCCGCGCTTTTTTGCGGCGGCGCAGCATTCGCCGAAGAAATCGCGGTCGCCGAGGAATTTGCCTTTGCGATGGAACGGCACTTTCGTCTGGTAATAGGCGAGTATGCCGGTGACGCTGATGAAGACGACGTCGGCTTTGACGCCGGCCCAGAAGTCGGCCCAGGCTTCGACGTTCATGACAGCGGGGTCGTGCTCGGTCATGTTGAGTTGGCCGACGCGGCGGATGCGGCGCTGCCACGAAAGACCGGAGTTCGATGGCGCAATTTGCGCTGACTCAGCGTGGACTTCGCTGGGGACGATATTTCCCGCGGCGACTGCGCCGATTCCGAGCCGCGACGCTACCGGCAAAATGCTTACGCCTGCTTTCAAAAGATCCCGTCGATTCATCCCGTTCTCCCGATTAGCGATACCGCGCGACATCGTACACCGCGCAGCTTACTGAAGAGAGTGCCGACTTTTCACGCGCCATTGGCCAGATTCCCGAGATGAGATAGGCTCGTCGCGACCACACGGGAGATTGCCGCGAAGGAGTGCTCGATGCCCTGCCCACGGTCCCACATTTCGATTCTTTCGACTGGAATCGCTCTCGCCGGCTGCATTTTTCTTTTTGGATGCAAATCACAGCAGACAACCGATGGTCCTCCGGTCGCACCTGTGCGGCCCGTGACGGACACCTACTTCGGCACAAAGGTTGTAGACCCGTATCGCTACATGGAAAAGCTGGACGATCCCGAGGTTGCGGGTTGGTTCAAGAAACAGGATGACTACACGCGTTCGGTTTTGGCCGCTATTCCGGGACGCAGCGGGCTGCTCGAGAAAATTCGGGAATATGACGCGACGGGCCCGGCCCGAGTGAATGAGCTCCAGCGCTATCGGAACGACCGCATCTACACGCTCAAACGCATGCCTGACGAAGACGTCGCGAAGCTGTATGTGCGAACCGGGGTGAACGGAGCGGAAAAGCTGCTCGTTGATCCCACGAAGCAGACGGGTCCGAGCGGCGAGAAATTCACGCTGAGCTATTTCTACCCTTCGTATGACGGGCGCTACGTCGCATACGGCATTTCTCCAGCGGGTTCAGAAGACGCCGTAATTCATATCCTGGACACAACCACCGGCCGCGAGACCGGCGAAACCATCGACCGCAGCTGGTATGGAGGAATCAACTGGCTCGACGACGGAAAGTCGTTTTATCACATTCGGTTTCAGAAGCTGGAGCCGGGAATGGATCCGGCGGAGCGGCGCCTGAAGAGCCGAGTTTATTGGCATCGCGTTGGTACCGATCCAGAAACCGACGTAGCCGTTTTTGGTTACGGTGTGATCGATGACATCAAGCTCGATCCGGCCGATAGCGCTGCGATCTTGGTGTGGCCCGGGGAGAGCACGGCCTACGCAATCCTTAATCACGGTTTCAGCAACGACCTGACGGTGTACACGGCTCCGGTGGCGAGCGCCGGAAAGACCGGCGCGAAGTGGTCGAAAATCATCGACTCGTCCAATGAAGTGACCGATATCAGCCTCCATCGCGGCGACCTTTTTCTGACGACGCACAAAGGTGCGCCTCGATCGAAGGTCCTGAAGGTCACTGCGGCGCATCCCGATATAGCAAACGCGACTGTGCTCGTACCGTCCGGCGAGGCGGTTGTGCAAAACACTATCGCGATGGCTGATGCTCTCTACGTGCAGGAGCTTGACGGCGGCATCGGTAAATTTCTTCGGATTCCCTACACGGGAGGAACTGCGAAACCGGTCGAGCTTCCGTTTGACGGTAGCGTCAACCTGATCGGAGGCGATTCTCGGCTCGAAGGGATTTACTTCTGGCTATCGGGATGGACGAAGGCTTCGAAGATTTTCGCATATGAACCTAAAGCCGGACGGGTTACCGATACAAAGATCCAACCCGTCGGGGCACATGATGATCCCGATGATCTCGAATCGGTCGAGGTAAAGGCGCCGAGCTACGACGGCACGAACATTCCGCTTTCGATCGTCTACAAGAAAGGTATTTCACTGGATGGATCGCATCCGACGTTTCTCAGCGGCTACGGCGCCTATGCGATAAACATGGACCCCTACTTCAGTCCGCGAACCCTGGCGTGGCTCGAGCGCGGCGGCATTCTTGCAGTTGCGCATGTGCGCGGCGGAGGCGAGTACGGACCAGAATGGCACGAAGCGGGGATGCTGAAGAACAAGCCAAATACGTGGCGCGACTTCATTGCGTGTGCGGAATTTCTGGTGAAGAACAAGTACACGTCGCCCGCGAAACTTGGAGGAGAAGCGGGCAGCGCAGGCGGCATCTTGATCGGCCGGGCATTCACCGAACGGCCCGATTTGTTCGCGGCGATTCTCGACGACGTGGGGCTTTCGGACATGATTCGCGACATGTTCTCGCCGGATGGGCCGCTGAACGTTCCCGAATACGGCGGGTTGAACGACGAGCAAGGATTTAAAAACCTTCTGGAAATCAGCGCGTACTACCACGTGAAGGACGGCGCGCAGTATCCGGCGGTGTTGGTCACGACCGGCATGCGGGATCCGCGCGTTGTGCCGTGGGAACCGGGGAAAATGGCGGCGCGGCTCCAGGCTGCGACCGGAAGCAAGCGGCCTGTGCTTTTGCGGGTGGACTATCAAGGCGGGCATGGCACGATCGGCGGCACCAAGGCTCAGGCCGAGGAACTATTGGCCGATCAATATGCCTTTTTGCTGTGGCAGTTTGGCGAAGCGGGGTTTCAGATTCCCAGCCGCTAACGATGCCGTGTTGCGGCGCTTGAGCTACGGGCCGTACTAACGTCGTTCGGTCAAATTCAGCCAAAAACGGTAGAAAACACCCATTTCTTCGCCAAATTATCGCTGTTGTGCAGCCCATCGCACGGGCTCATACTTCTAACCGCTATGAGAGTCGCCGACACCCCGATGAAGAAAATCGACGATTGGGACGACTTTGTCGCTACCCGGTATCGTCAAGGCAAGACCGAGGAAGAGTTTCGGAATTACAAGGCGGACGCGAATCCGACCGTCACCGAGTTTTACCGGCAGAATCACGCCTACCAGACGTATGACTTTGTGCTGGAGAAGAAAGCTGAATTCGCCGGGCTCACACGCGGGAAGAAAAGCGTCTGGGAGATGGCGGATTATCTGAACACGCTGGTCGATGACAGCGACCCCGATACTGACCTGACCCAGATCGAGCATTTGCTGCAGACTTCGGAAGCGATTCGGAAGGATGGGCATCCGCGGTGGTTTGTGCTCACCGGATTTTTACATGATCTCGGCAAGGTGCTCTGCCTCTATGGCGAGCCGCAGTGGGCGGTGGTCGGCGACACGTTTCCGGTGGGTTGCGCTTACTCAAGCGATATCGTGTTTCCGGAGTTTTTTGCGGCGAATCCCGACAACACGAATTCGACTTATCGAAGCAAGTACGGCGTGTACGGGCCGAACTGCGGCCTGTCGAATGTTCATCTTTCGTGGGGGCACGACGAATATATTTTCGAGGTCACGCGGAAATATATTCCCGAAGAAGGCCAGTACATGCTGCGATATCACTCGTTCTATCCGGCGCACAGGCACGGCGCGTATCGCCACCTGATGAACGATCACGACGAAAAAATGTTTGAGTGGGTGCGGAAGTTCAACAACTACGATTTGTATTCCAAGGGACGCGAGCGCCCCGACCAGAAGGAGATCCTGCCTTACTATCAGGATCTGGTTGCAGAATACTTCCCCGAAAAAATCGATTGGTAGCGGATTGTGTCAGCGTTTGCGGACGTTAGTACGAGAACGCGTTTGACCATCCGAGCTGTAGGCGGAATAGCGGATTCTTCCGGCCCGGGCCGGATGGCTTCCCATCATCCGCTGCACCTTGAGACGTTCTTGGAGTGGGGCCGGGAAAGAAAAATCCGCCGGCAAAAATGTCTTCCATGGCGCGAATCAAGTCCTGCGCCGCGTTGGTCTTGAGAATGTAGCCCGAAGCTCCCAAGTCGCGAACCGCCGCGATCACTTCTTTGGAGTTGTGCATCGAGAGCACGAGAACTTTCGGCGTCAGGCCGCCGGCCTTCAAATCGCGAAGGACTTCGAGGCCGTCCTTCTCGGGCATGCTGATGTCGAGAATCGTCAGGTCGGGATTCTGCGATTTAATTTTCTGGACGGCTTCGACTCCGTTAGCCGCCTCGTCCACCACCGACCATTCCGGCCGGTTCCGCAGAATGAGCCGCACTCCCTGGCGGACGACGTCATGGTCGTCTACGACAACGATCCGCTTGGACATTTGTCCTCCTCGCGGGCGCATGGTATCACCGCACGCAAGATGGTGCCAGATTTTGTGGAGTGGATGCGCAGTTCGCCGCCCTGCTCGCGTACCCGCTCGCGCATGCTGGCCATGCCGACGCCGCTCTTGAACGGCTCGCCGTTTTCGGAGTTCAGCCCCTTGCCGCGATCCTCGACGGCGATGTCGATCATTCCGTCGTTGAGCGCGACGCGAATGATGGCGATCTTGCTGCCGGAGTGGCGAAGGATATTGGTTAGGCTCTCCTGAAGCACACGAAAGACGGTGAGTTCCACGAGCGACGGCAATCGCGGCAAGTGACCGGGCATTCGCAGGTCGGCCTCGATGCCGCTGCGTTCGGTGAATCCTTCGACATACCAAGGGATCGCGGAGGCCAAGCCCATCTCTTCGAGCAAAGGCGGATGGAGCAGGTGCGACATCGTGCGAACGTCAGCGGTGCAGCGCTCAAGCACGCTGAGCGCGTCCTGAAGCGCCACCGACTCTTCCGGGTTCGTAGCCGACTGCAAGGCTACGTCGCACGACATCTTGATCGCGGCAAGATATTGGCCGACACCGTCATGCAATTCGCGCGCGATGCGCCGCCGCTCGATGTCTTGCACGGACATGATGCGCGATGAGATTTGTTGGAGTTCGTGGTTGGCTTTCTCGAGTTGCTGGCGGCGGTTCTCGGAGACGTGCGCTGAGACGATCATGGTGCGGACTTGCGGGATCAGACTGGGCAAGGCGATCGCCGTGACGACCGACGCCACTGCGGTCACCAGTTTGACGTCGCCCGCGAGCCAATACAGCGGATGCCACAAAACGACAATCTCCATGAAGTGCGTGAATCCGCAGGCGACGATGAATGTGCCGAAGGCGAGGAACATCCAGCTGAACGGAATCTCGCGCCGCGTCCTCCAAACCAAATAGACCAGCGTGCAGGAAATCGCGAGGTACGCGAGCCAGATGGCTGCGTCGCTGCCCAGATGCAGCGCCACTAGCTGCTTGTTATAGAGGTAGCACGAGACGTGCGGCAGGAATTTCGATGAGCCGATGTTTTGTAGTGCCGCGGGGATGAACGCGATGGCCGCCAGACTCACAATCACAGCCGCTGCGGAGGCAGACAACACCAGGCGCGGCGCCGAACGCCAATTGGGAACACTCGCTGCCGTAGAATCCATGAGAGACCTCACCAGGCGCGCGAAAGAATTCGCAATGTTGATGCGTTTTCCCTATTTTGGCTTGTGAGGCGCGAGGGGCACAACAACGGCAGCAGCGCGCTGTTCCACCCGGTAACGGGACGGACAGACCGGGCACCGCTGCTCTAAGGCCGGGTTAGCGTAATCCGCACATCCATACGCTCTGCCGACTGATCGCTGTAACGGCTGTAATGGTCGTAGATGATCTTGTTTGGATTCTTGAGTTCCGTAATAGTCCGGACATGCTCATCGCGCTTGCCATCTTCGAGTGGAATGAACGCCGTTGTTCGAAACTCGTTGGCGACGTCGTCAAATTCGCCCGACTCGGTGACACGCATAGCCCATCGCGTATAGAAATAGGTCGATTCATAGTGGCGCGTCGCCGGATTGTAAGTGAGATAGATCACGAAGCCATGATGCTGCGACGGGTCGTTCTTTCGGTGAAAATCGACTTCCATCTCCAGATACGTGTCATCGAGCGCCCAGTGGACGTCGTAGGTGCCGATGTTGTCGTGGCCGTCGGCATAGACCGCATCCGCGTTCCATTTGCCCAGCAGCGGCGACAACTTGTTCATCCCTGCGCGAATCTTTGCGTAGTCTGAGATCGAGCCGGCGTCAGCGGCGTGGATTGCGGCGGTAGGCCCTGTTGCGGCAAGCAGGAGAAGCAGCAAGACCAACGATATCTGTCGATGGAGCGGCATGGTGGGAACCTCGTCAAGGCACGTGAGGGCACGCGCGCGTTTCGAAAGGAATATCCCCATCCGGGGAAGCAAACCTCGGGCTCGTTAGACGCGCCAGTTCAAACGATGTTAGTGGCTGGGGACGGTTCAGGCGGACCGGGACGCATCGGCCCGAGGCGCAAACCGGCGACAACTGCTACCATCGACCCGATCACTCAAAAGAGGAAGACGAATGGACATTAAGCGCAGCGGTTCGCAGGCATCGAATAAAGGTCCGGCAGATTGGTTCACAGGGACGGTTCGAATCGATCCGCTCTTTCAAGCCGCGCAACCCGCTCGGGTGGCTGGCTCCAGCGTTACGTTCGAACCGAGCGCGCGGACGGCGTGGCACACGCATCCGCTCGGGCAGACGCTGATCGTCACTGCTGGCGCAGGGTTCGCGCAGAAGTGGGGCGGGCCGATCGAGGAGATTCGGCCGGGCGATGTCGTTTGGTTCGCGCCCGGCGAGAAGCATTGGCACGGCGCGTCGCCGGCCACGGCGATGACGCATATCGCGATTCAGGAAGCGCTTGAGGGCAAAGTGGTCGAATGGCTCGAGCACGTCAGCGACGATCAGTATCACGCGCGCTGACGCTTGATGCTCAGTAGTGCAGATTGAAGTTCATGAGGTTCCAGAGCAAGGCGAACCACAGCAGACCGGCACATGCTAAAGCGACGACCGCGCCGTGGACTTTCACCCATAGGCTAACAGCGGCTCCCTTCCAGCTCTGCGCTGCTTTCCACCAGAGCAGGATTGTTCCAAGTGCGCAAAAAACTCCGACCACGCCGAAAATGATGATCCAACGGCCGAGGCCCGTCATGATTTGGACGAAATCCTGGAGGCCGAAATAGAAGACTGCGAACCAGCCGAAGAAGAGTATGCAGAACACTGCGCAGACGACCCGGATCACGATCCTCAACGCGCGCTCGGCATCGGAGGAATTCAACGGGCGCGCGTAGTGTTTACGGACAAAAGCCGCTACCGGCCAGAAAAATAGCGTGAGAACGACCGCTGTCAGACCCACGAACAAAATAAAATAGTTCAGAGATTTTTGCCGCCACGCATCGACCTGAAGAAAGACTTCGTCCGCGTCGCCAACCTGCATTTGCATTTTGCCGTTCGGGCCGCGACGGAATCCGACGCGTTGGTGGCTTTCCGCATCTTCATAAAGTAACGAACCGATTTGGCGGAACTTGATTGGCTGGCCTGCCGCGTCGTCGAAGCCGTCGATGCGAACAATGTTGTCGGGGTCGACGGAGACTTCTACTTGGCCGTTGGGCGCGGGAAACAACGCGGTGAGTCTGAGAACGGAACTCTCCCAACGGCGACTTGCCATATAGACGCCGGCCACGCCGGAATCCGGCGTCGCTGCCTGGTTCGGGGCCTTTGCCGGGGCGCCTGACCCTGGCGAAGCTGCCGGGAAATAACGATCCATGAACATTTGGAGCAGGCGTTGGCGGTCGAGGCCGAGGTCGCCGTTGCCTTTGCTGTTGTAGGAGATGAAAAAGCCGGTGTTCGCGTCGAGGATCAAATGCAGATCGCTGTGAAATCGTTGGAGGTCGCCGCCGTGACCGATGATGCGATGGCCATTGGTGGATTCTTCGTAGAAGCCGTAAGCCCAGCTATTTAGACGATCGTCGAATATGACCATGCGCGAATGCATCAGCTTCGCCGTTTCCGGACTGAGTATCCGCGGGCCATTGAGCTGACCGTCCTGAAGATGGGCGATCATGAACTTGCACATATCGGTTGCCGAAGCGGAGACACTGCCGGCCGGAAACAGGGTCATGTATTCGAAGCGGCCCGCCGGCGACGAAGCAAGCCCGTAGCCTTTCGAAACCAAAGGCGCGAGATCGCCTGGCGGGGGCTGCGCGAATGTAGTGCGGTTCATCCCGAGCGGGCGGAAGATGTTTTCGTCGACGTATTGTTCGAACGGTTTGCCGGAGATGCGTTGCACGAGATAACCGGTGAGCGTCGCTCCGTAGTTTGAATACGCGGAGATCTCGCCGGGCGGGTAGATGCGCCTGGGCATGTGAGTCTTTACGTAGGTTTCGAGCGGGATTAGCTGCTGCGGCTCGGCGACGCCGAGATCGCGCCAGGTGTCTTCGAAACCTCCGCTGTGCGTCATCAGGTTGCGGAGCGTGATCGGTTTGCCGAAGGCCGGGGGGATTTTGAAATCGAGGTACGTGTTGACGTCTTCGTCGAGACTCAGCTTCTTTTGCTCAACGAGCTGCATCGCGGCGGTCCAGGTGATGAGCTTCGAGATTGAGCCGATGCGGAAGAGAGAGGCGTCAGCGGTGACTGGCACTCCCTTTTCGATGTCTGCGTAACCGTAACCTTTCGCGAAAAGTACTTGGCCGTCCTTCACGACGCCGATGGTCGCACCGGCAATGTCTTCGCGCGCGAGCTGGTCCTTGATCAGAAGATCGAAGAATTCCTCGACGTCGGTGCGCGTTAATTCATGTCCAGCTGCTCCATGCAGGGGTGGCGGCAAACCGACCGTCGCGGCCGCGTTCGTAGTTTTCGTGGGATTGGCAGCCGGTATCTGTGCTGTTGCCGAGCGATACAAACAGAAGATCACCAACGCAACAGACAGACCAATCAAAACGAAATGAGCAGATCTTTGGCGATCGACCGAGATTCTCACGGCGCTCCTTGGGAAACGGCAACCGGCGAGGCGGATTCTATCGTTTGGCGAGAAGACCGCAAAACGTTAATCAGACAGCTTCGTTCAGGCTTCGGCACACCCATCCGGACAAATGAGTAGAAGGCGACGCTGGTCTGACCAGATTTGACCACGAAGTATTGCCGGCGATTATTGCCCTTCGCCTGGAGGAAGCTCGTTCTTACTTAAGAGCCTGGTGACGCCGTGTCGTCCGGCCCATTTCACAAGAAGAAACACTGCCGTTCCAGCAGCCAAGCCACTGCCCGCTGTCACGAACGTCTAAGCCATTCCTTGCGGCTCCAGAAGCGCGAACATAATTACGAGAATCGCCAAATAGGCGGCCACCGCTCCTAACATCACCACCATCGTCTTCGGCGCGGCCCACTTCGCTTCGGTGCCACTTTCTTCGTAACCGCCCGCGAGCTGCGCGATCTCATCGGGTCTAGACGAGCGATTCAAACTCCACCACGTCGCGAATGCGATCAACAGCAACTCGAACGGCCGGATGCGTCTCTGAAGCGGTGTTACGACATGAGTGTCCAACGCATGCGGAACGACTGGATACAAACTATGCCCCACAGCGCTCGCAACGCCCTCGACCAACGGGCCGACGATCAGCGTGTACAGAAGGCCGATTACACCTGACGACACAAAATCGATGACGAATGTCGACCTGAATTTTTCAGATTCCTCACCGAACGGCTTTGTCAACACGCGTGCCATCCAGAAACCGAGCATCACGCCGCCAAACTCAAACGGCAGGTCGATTTCGTCGCTCGAATGAGGATTGCTCAGGTAGCCAGCCTTCTCCGCCCATGCCTGCCAGAAAAACCAAAAGAGCCCGACGTTCATCAGAATCCGAGCAAACCGCAGCGCCTGCTCGAGCCCGCTTGATTCATCGAACGTCGGCGCGTGCCGATTCATCGATCCTTGCTCGGAAAGGGCTTTGTAGATTCGAATGACTCCAAGCGGGAAAAGAACGCTAACGATGGCTGGACCCAGAAGGAAATCATTGAAGTGTGAGTATTCGAGGCGATACAGAAAATCGCCCAGTGATGGAACGAGTCGATTCAGGCCATCGTGAATCCACGAGCCAGGCCTAAAAAAGTGATGGAGATTCTTGAAGCAGAATTTGCCTTCGTTTCGAAACTCGGCGAAGAAAGCGATCGTAGCGGTGGCGAGGAGAGAGAGGCGAAGCCGGCTCGTCTTTGAAGCCGGGAACGCTTTCGCTGCGAATAAGATTCCGAAGGCCAGTGTAGCGAGTGCTACAGCAACTATCCCAATGTTTCTCGCCCAGGGGACATAGGGCCGAGCCGCATCCAAATCGCCGCGCACCCACGCCCAGTACAAGGCGGCGTAGCCTGTGGCGACGAAGCCCACCAAAGAAACCGCGAGGCAGATCAGTGTGAGGCTGACGAAATTGTTCTTCCAGCGGCTCATATCGTCATCTCGGCTGTCTCAGCGGACGTTTCCGCGTTTGGACGTAATGCTCGTGCGCCGGCACGCGCAAACCGGCGAAACATGGTTGTTAGACACCGTGAGCTAGTCTGCCTGACAAAATATCAGCTAGAGATAATCAGGGGTGTTTGTTGCCTAATCAGGTGACAGCATCATCGACCGGCTTATCCGTTGGAATGGCGGAGCGGTTTGACCGAGTTACTACGCTCACTTATACTTAGTGTTCGCGTTTGCAGGGTGGGTTCTCACCTGTCTGGCCTCACGAAAGCTCAAGCTCTGGAATTCGCAACCGTGGCGCAGACTGTCGTGACCAGCGACAGCCCTGTTGAACCTTATATATGTAGCGATACATGTGGCGGGGCCTGAAGGCGGCGCTCAGCATCAAATGCGAACGGATTCGAATTACGTAATTGAAAATGGAAAAGGATCTTCACAATGGCTGAATCGACCGGAACCGCTACCGCAACCTGCCGTCGCGAACTCGACCTCGAAATCCCCGCCGATGTCGTCACCAAGAAAATCGAAAGTGTCGCCAAAGAATTCTCGAAGCTCGCCCGCGTCCCCGGCTTCCGTCCGGGCAAAGCACCGGTCGCGCTGATCCGCAAGCGCTTCGCCGAAGAAATCAAAGGCGAGGTGCTTCAATCGCTGGTGCCGGAGACGGTCGAGAAGGCCGTGGTCGAGCAAAAGCTAACGCCTGTTTCACAGCCGCAAGTCGAAAAGCTCGACTTCACCGAAGGCCAGCCTCTGAAATTCCGCGCTGTCTTCGAGGTGCTCCCCGAGTTCGAGCTCGGCAATTACAAAGATCTCGACATCGAGATGCCGCCGATGGACATCACGGACGAGGATGTCACGAAGACGCTCGAAGAGATGCGCCAGCGCGCCGCCGCATTCGCTCCGGTCGAGGGACGCGCCGCTCAGAACGACGACTATGTTCAGTTGAAGATCGAAGGGAAGCCCGAAGGCGAAGGCGAGCCGGTGCAGGCCGACAGCGTGATGTGCCACCTGGGTGCCGAAGAAACGATGGAGCCCTTCAACGAAAACCTGAAGGGCGCGAACGTCGGCGATCACAAGACGTTCGATGTCACGTATCCCGCCGACTATCCCGACTCAAAGCTCGCCGGGAAGACATTTCACTACAACGTGGAAGTTCTTGGCATCAAGACCAAGCAGCTGCCCGAACTGAACGACGAATTCGCGAAGGACGTCAGCGACGCCACCACGCTTGACGAGCTCAAGACGAAAGTCCGCGCCAGCCTCGAACACGAGCGCGATCACCGGCACAAGGACATGCTGCGCGAAAAAGTTCTGGCCGCGCTCATCAAGACGCACGACTTCCCCGTGCCCGAAGTGCTGGTGCAAGGTCAGATGGATGTACGGCTCGAGCGCGTCGTTCGTTCGCTCGCGGCCCAAGGCATCGATCCCCGAGCCGTCAATCTCGATTGGGTTGGCCTGCGTAACGGCCAGCAAGCGCGCGCTACAGACGACGTGAAGGCGGAACTGATCGTCGATCGCATCGCCACCGCCGAAAACATCGACATCAACGACGAAGAGCTAAATCACGAACTGGAGCACGCTGCGCAGCATAGTGGCGAATCCGCAGCAGCGATTCACGCTCGTTTGACAAAGCAAGGTACGCTCGATAGGATGAAATCGAAGCTGCGCAGCGACAAAACTCTCGACTGGCTCGCGCAGAATTCCCGAATTCGCACCGTCGCTCCAGCGGAAACGAAATCCGATGCGGCGGAATCCAAGTAAGACGGTTCGGATCCTTCTGAGATCGACCTTAAACACACAATGAAAAATTTCGAAGAGCCGGAATATCGCGGGACTACTCTCGTACCCATGGTGGTCGAGCAGACCAGCCGTGGCGAGCGCGCTTATGACATCTACTCCCGCCTGCTGAAGGAACACATCATCTTTATCGGCACGCCGATCGACGATCACGTCGCCAATTTGGCGACCGCGCAGATGCTCTTCCTGCAAGCTGAAGATCCGGAACGCGACATTCAGCTCTACATCAATTCGCCGGGCGGTTCGATCACGGCGGGCTTCGCGATTTACGACACGATGCAGTTCGTCAAACCGGACGTCGTCACCACCTGCGTCGGCCAGGCGGCTTCGATCGCGGCGGTTTTGCTGGTCGGCGGCGCGCCAAAGAAGCGCTTTGCTCTGCCCAACGCGCGCATCCTGATTCACCAGCCGTGGATGTCGGGTCTCGGCGGCCAGGCCACCGACATCGACTTGCACGCGAAAGAAATTCTTCGCATGCGCACGACGATCAACAAAATTATCGCGGATCATAGCGGACAGTCGCTCGAACGGATCGAGCGCGACGTTGAGCGCGACTACATCATGAATCCGGAACAGGCGAAAGAATACGGCATGATCGACGAGATCATTTATAAGCATCGCTGATCGTCGATTGATTGGAATTTATTTACGAATTACTTTGTTACGCAAACTCGAATCGATTTCATCGCTCGCGCGACATCGTCGGCCCGGTTCCAAAGAGTCACGCAGCGTTTGATGTTTTTCTTTTACTCGGGGAAAATTTCAGCCACAATGGGATTCGGTGCTCCGCTAAGGGTCGGCGGAGGCGAGGGCCTGCATACCTGTGAAAAATAAATTCAGTACCGATGAGCCGTTGCGCTGCTCGTTTTGCCATAAAACGCAGGAGCAGGTCGAAAAGCTCATCAGCTCGCCGTCGGATTATCCGCGCGCCTACATCTGCAACGAATGTGTCAGCGTCTGCCAGACGATTCTTGAAGATGAAAAACGCGAGCAAGCGTCCGCGCCCGCCCGCCGGCTTCCCCGCCCGCCCGAAATCAAACAATTTCTCGACAGCTACGTCATCGGCCAGGATCGCACCAAGAAAAAGCTAGCCGTCGCGGTTTACAACCACTACAAGCGCATCTTCCTCAACAAGCAGCCCGGCGACGTGGAACTCAGCAAGTCCAACATTCTTCTGATCGGTCCGACGGGTACTGGCAAGACGCTGCTCGCGCAGACGTTGTCGCGCATGCTTGATGTCCCGTTCGCTATCGTGGACGCCACCACGCTCACCGAAGCAGGCTATGTCGGCGAAGACGTCGAGAACATCATCCTGAAGCTGCTGCAAGCCGCCGACGGCGACGTGCAGAAAGCGCAGCAAGGCATCATCTATATCGACGAGATCGATAAGATCGCCAAGAAAGACGAAAATCCGTCGATCACCCGCGATGTCAGCGGCGAAGGCGTGCAACAGGCGTTGCTCAAGATTTTGGAAGGCACTGTCGCCAACGTTCCTCCGCAGGGCGGTCGCAAGCACCCGCACCAGGAATTTACGCCGGTCGATACCACCAACATTCTGTTCCTCTGCGGCGGCGCGTTCGTCGGCCTCGAAAAAATTATCGAAAAGCGCGTTGGCCGCCGGGCGCTCGGCTTCCACACCGACGCCGCGCCACCGACCGCGCAGAAGCGCAACACCGAACTGCTCGAACAAGTTCAGCCGGGCGATTTAATTCGCTACGGCCTGATTCCCGAATTTGTCGGCCGCCTCCCTGTCGCAGGCGTCATGAACGATCTCGACAAACCCGCGCTGGTGCGCATTCTCACTGAACCCAAGAATGCTTTGCTCAAGCAGTACCAGCGCCTATTCGAATTCGAAAACGTCCGCCTTCGCTTCACGGATGATGCCATTGCCACCGTCGCCGAGTTGGCGCTTCAGCGCAAAGTCGGCGCACGAGGCTTGCGCATGATCCTTGAAGACCTCATGCTCGAAGTGATGTATCACCTGCCGATGCAGCGCAAAGTGCGCGACTTTGTCGTCACTGAAGATATGGTCCGCACTCGCGAAATCAACTGGAGTCTGCTCGAAAAGGCCGGTTGATCCGGCTGCTTCGCGCTCCGAAAATCGGCCGCTTGTTCTCGGCCGCTTGAGGTAAATTTCAGGGGCCCCATGTTCAATCGAGAAAAACAGGAAATGAAGCGCGTACCGATGATGCCGGTACGCGATATGGTTATTTTCCCCCAGCAGATGACGCCGTTCATCGTCGGGCGCGAAGCCAGCGTCCGCGCGCTGGAAGAGGCTCTTACTGGGGACAAGAAGATCTTCCTGTCTACACAGCACGACGCTTCCGTTGACGATCCGAAGCCCGAAGAGATCTATGCGGTCGGCACGCTCGCCAACATCGTGCAGAGCGTCAAGCTTCCCGACGGCAACATCAAAGTTTTGGTCGAAGGTGTCGAGCGCGCCCGCGCGCTGTCCATCGCCACCGAAGAAGGATTCTTTCGCGCTACGGTTCGCCTGCTCAACGCGCGCGTCGAGCCGTCCCCGGCCGTCGATCAGACCGTCCAGAAAATCACCGGCCTCTACGAGCAGTTCATCAAGCTTTCGCAGTCGCTCAACTATGACACGATGATCGCCGCGGCCCGCGTGGACGATCCCGCGCGCCTTTCGGACACGATCGCTGCAAACTTGCAGCTTCCCGTTGACGAAAAGCAGGATCTGCTCGAGACCGTCGATCCGATCGAGCGCCTCAACCGCATCGGCGACATCCTCGAAATCGAACTCGAAAAGCTCAATGTCGATCGCAACATCAATACGCGCGTGAAGCGCCAGATGGAGCGCGCGCAAAAAGAGTACTACCTCAACGAAAAGCTCAAGGCCATTCAGAAGGAACTGGGTCGGGGCGAAAAGAACGAGATCGACGAGCTGAAGAAAAAGATCGACGCCGCCGGCATGTCGAAAGACGTACACGAAAAGGCGATCCAGGAGCTCAAGCGCCTGGAACTGATGCCGCCGATGTCCGCGGAGTCCACCGTCAGCCGGAATTATCTCGACTGGCTGCTCGCTGTGCCCTGGAAGAAGAAGTCCAAGGAAGTCCGCGACATCCGCGCCGCCGAAAAAATTCTCAACGAAGAGCACTACGGCCTCGAAAAGGTCAAGGATCGCATCCTCGAATTTCTCGCGGTTCGCCAGCTCGTCAAGAATCCGAAGGGTTCGATTTTGTGCTTTGTCGGACCTCCGGGTGTTGGCAAGACTTCTCTGGCGATGTCCATAGGCCACGCCACTGGCCGCAAATTCGTCCGCGTTTCACTTGGCGGGGTTCGCGATGAGGCTGAAATCCGCGGCCATCGCCGTACCTACATTGGCGCGCTGCCCGGCCAAATCATCCAGATGATGAAGAAGGCCGGCACCGTCAACCCGATCTTCGTTCTCGACGAAGTCGACAAGATGTCGATGGACTTCCGAGGAGACCCGTCAGCCGCCCTGATGGAAGTGCTCGATCCCGAACTGAATCACGCGTTCACCGATCACTATCTCGACGTCGAATACGACCTCTCTAAGGTCATGTTCGTCTGCACCGCCAACGTGCTGCACACGATCCCGCAACCCTTGCAGGACCGCATGGAAATCCTGCGGATTCCGGGCTACACGGAACAGGAAAAGCTGCAGATCGCCAAGCGCTTCCTCGTCAAACGCGCTCGCGAAGCCACCGGCCTCTCCGATAAAAATCTCGGCTTCACCGACGAAGGATTGCTTCACATCATTCGTCATTACACCCACGAAGCCGGCGTCCGCAGCCTGGAGCGCGAAATCCAGAACATCGGCCGCAAGATGGCGCGTAAGGTCGTCACCGATGGTCCGGCCTCGACCGCCGAAGTCAGCCCAACCAACGTCAACGATTTCCTCGGCATCCTAAAGTATCGGGAGTCCTGGCTGGAGAAACACAACGAGATCGGTCTCACGACCGGCCTCGCGTGGACCGAAGTCGGGGGCTCCGTGCTCGTCACCGAAGCCACGCTGATGGAAGGCAAAGGCCGGCTGAATCTCACCGGCAAACTCGGCGACGTCATGCAGGAATCGGCGCAAGCCGCGATGGCCTATATTCGGTCACGTTCGCACGCGTTCGGCCTGCCGAAAGACTTTTATCGCAACATCGACATTCACGTGCACGTGCCCGAAGGCGCCATTCCCAAGGACGGCCCCTCCGCCGGCATCACCATTTGCACCACGATCGTCAGCGCTCTCACGCGCATCCCCGTGCGATGCGATCTCGCCATGACCGGCGAAATCACATTGCGCGGCAAGGTTCTCCCCATCGGCGGCGTCAAAGAAAAACTTCTTGCCGCTCACCGAATGGGCTTGCGCACCGTCATACTTCCGAAGGATAATGAAAAGGACCTGGCGGACATCCCGCAGGAAATCCTCTCGAGCCTTACGGTACACTTCGTAGAAATCATGGATGAAGTTTTGCAGATCGCGCTCGAACGCCCGATCGTGCCTCTCGAACTTGCCGCAGTTGCGCCCGTTGCGGAACCTTTCGTCGGTGGTACTGAGAAAGACAAGAGTTTGACCAACTAAACAGCGTCGCTTCGGCCCTCTGGCCGTTCCGTCTCCCTGATCTCGATCGTTCGAGTTCATTCGGCGCGGCCGCTCGATACCGCCTGGCGTCGCCACCGGTTGTCATAAAGCTGGATCGCCCCTCATTGGTCATGTGCGATTTTCGCGCACCGGCCACCGCGGTGCGCCGCCCCGTACGCAATCCGGAAATGTCACGGTCAATTTTTAATCCCACAATAAAAAGTTAAGGAAATATGAAGGAAACAAGCGTTGAAGGAAGCAATCAGATGAGTATCAGCCTTGCCGAGCTGAAGGAAAAGAACATCACCGACTTGGCAAAAATCGCCAAGGAGTTGAACATTCCCGGCGCCTCCGGCATGCGCAAGCAGGAGTTGATCTTCCAGATCCTCCGCGCTCAGACCGAAAAGAACGGCCTGATCTTCTCCGAAGGTGTCCTCGAATGTCTCCCCGATGGTTTTGGATTCCTGCGCGCGCCCGAATACAACTATCTTCCGGGCCCCGATGATATTTATGTCTCGCCGTCGCAGATCCGCAAATTCGATCTTCGCACCGGCGACACCGTCTCCGGCCAGGTTCGTCCGCCGAAAGACGGCGAGCGCTACTTCGCACTGATCAAAGTCGAAGCGGTCAACTTTGAGGATCCGGAAGTCGCCCGCAACAAAATCTTTTTCGACAACCTGACGCCGCTGTATCCGCAGGGCCGGCTGAAGATGGAAACCACCAAAGAGAATATGACCGGGCGCGTGCTCGATCTTCTCTGCCCGGTCGGCAAAGGCCAGCGCGGTCTGATCGTCGCGCCGCCCCGCACCGGGAAGACCATGATGTTGCAGTCGATGGCCAACTCCATCACCACCAATCATCCGGAAGTCGCGCTGATCGTTCTGTTGATCGACGAGCGCCCGGAAGAAGTCACCGACATGCAGCGCACCGTCAAGGGTGAAGTGATCAGCTCGACCTTCGACGAAGCGCCGCAGCGCCACATTCAAGTTGCGGAAATGGTTTTGGAGAAAGCGAAGCGCCTTGTCGAGCACAAGCGCGACGTGGTCGTGCTGCTCGACTCGGTCACGCGTCTGGCGCGCGCTTACAACGCAGTCACGCCGCCTTCTGGCAAAGTGCTGAGCGGCGGTATCGACGCCAACGCGTTGCAGCGTCCACGGCGTTTCTTCGCCGCGGCGCGCCACGTCGAAGAAGGCGGCTCGCTCACGATCATCGCCACCGCGCTGATCGACACCGGCAGCCGCATGGACGACGTGATCTTCGAAGAGTTCAAGGGCACCGGCAACATGGAAATCAACCTCGATCGCCGCCTCTCCGATAAGCGCGTCTTCCCCGCGATCGATATTCAGCGCTCCGGCACGCGTAAGGACGAGCTTCTGCTTCCGCCGGAGGAACTCAGCCGCGTTTGGGTTCTGCGCAAGGTGTTGAGTCCGCTCTCGACTGTCGAAGCGATGGAATTGCTCATCAGCCGCTTGACCAAGAACAAGTCCAACACCGAGTTCTTGGCCTCGATGTCGGCGCCGACGTAGTCGCGATCTTCGGCGACAGCATCGCAATTTTTCCCGCGCGGCACCCCTGACCAGCCCGCGCAGAATTCAACCTCCCTCTCAAATTATCTCCGGCCGTTCGAGAGAGGGACGTTGCATGCACGAAAAATTCATCGCCCGCCAGCCGATCTTCGACGACAAACTCAAGCTTTTTGGCTACGAACTCCTGTTCCGCGCCTCGAGCGAGAACGTTTTTCGTCCTTATAAATCCGCGAGTGACAGCCTGATCGTCGATTCCACGTCTCTCTTCGGGCTGCAATCACTCACCGGCCACGCCAAGGCGTTCATCAATCTCGACCTCTTCGCGCTCCAGCGCGGGACGGCACGCCTGCTTCCGCCCGACCAAGTCGTCATCGAAATCCTCGAAAACATCACGCCGACGCAGGAAGTCGTCCAGCTCTGCGCTGAGCTTTGCAATGAGGGCTACACGCTGGCTCTCGACGATTACGTCGGCCATCCCAAGTGGGAGCCGCTCATTCCACTCGTAAAATTTCTCAAGGTCGACTTCCGCGCTTGCGACCCGCCGGCTCGCGCCGCCATCGCCAATCGCCATCGCGCGCAACCAGGCGCCGACGCCAACTCCATGCGCCTGCTGGCCGAAAAAGTCGAATCCAACGACGACCTGCTCGAAGCCCGCTCGCTCGGCTACGTCTTCTTCCAGGGATATTTCTTCTGCAAGCCTTCGACGCTCAGCGTGCGCGAAATCCCCGGCAACAAGCTCAACTGTCTCCGCCTGCTTCATCTCGTCGCGTCGCCCGATTTCAGCTACGACGCCGTCGAAGAATTACTCAAGACGGATCCCGCTCTCGTCTACAAACTGCTTCGCTATCTCAATTCCTGGCTCGTCGCCATCCGCGGCGAAATTCACAGCATCCGCGAAGCGATCGCGCTGCTCGGCGAAAAGGAATTTCGCCGCTGGATCTCCGTCCTCGCTGTCGTTGCCATGGCGTCCGACAAACCGCACGAACTCATCCGCACCGCGCTTACTCGCGCATTCTTCTGCGAAGCTCTCGCGAAATCGCTTCCGGATCGCGGCAGACCTCATCGGCAAGGAGTTCCGACCTCTTCCTGATGGGCCTGCTCTCGGTCACCGACGCCATCCTCGATCGCCCGATGGAGCAAGTCCTCGCCAGCCTTCCGATCGCACCCGAAGTTCGCGCTGCCCTCTGCGGCAGCGCCAATCAGCATCGTGACGTCTACGACGTTCTCCTCGCCTACGAACGCGCCGACTGGCCCACTGTATCTCCGCGCATCCGCCCGCCTCGGCATCGACGAATCTTCCGTCGCCGATTGTGAAGCCAAAGCCCGCGAAGCCGCCAGCATCTGTTGAACCTCGCGCCTGTCGGGCCCGCAATGAGCGGGATACGCATGGTCTTGATGTAGTCCTGCGCAACGACGCCCTCCTCGCAAAGCAGCCGTTCGAAGGTCTCGTGATCGTCCTTCCCTGCGGACGAATCAATCTCCTGTGTCGGGAGATTCGATCGTGTCATCGACGAATTCTTCGAAACGGCCGCCTGCTCGGAGCTGCCTGGAGTTGTTTGACTTCGGATGGTGCGCTTACTGCACAACCCGCGCCTGTTTCGGCACGATCTGCAGCTTCCCGTCCCAGTTGCTGACGCTCACGATGTCGCCCTCATCGATCCGCAGCACTCCGGCCAGCCACTCCGGAATGGCGATCTTGAGGCACGAACCTTCCACTTCGGAGATGCCGCGCGAACAAGCCGCAAACTCGGCTGCCCCGTCTTCCAGCGGAATCATCAGCGTCAGCTTTCCGTTCACCATCAACACCGGGCCCTGCAATGACGTCTCTTCCATTTGCGCGTCCTCCTTTCCTTTGTGTTTCAAACCGTCCGCCGCCGTCAAAAATTCCCTCGGCAAAAAGATTTGCGCCGGCGGCAAGCCACACCACTTCGACCTTTCGCGATGCGCACGAATCCGCGATCGAAATTTTCAACACGAATGCGAGCACTTAAAGCGAAGTTTCGTCCTGCGTAAGCACGAACAGAAACGTCAAAAGCACTGCCGTTGCGTTGCTATTTCTCTGGATCGAAACGACTTAGGCTGGCTTAAGGTCGCGTGATAAATGCAACCCACGAGACCATCATGCTTTGCCTTGCGTCGTTCACGGCCAAGTTGTCATGTCCCATAGTTTGCTCTTCACGCTCAGTGAGGACCCGCCAAAGCGGGCAGACATCTGAGGTAACTCCAAAGTAATGACGATTCGCGCTTGTGTCAAGCACAATTTTGAGGCGCGGCGATTCAGCCGCTATTCATGCGCCTTTCAGCGTGCAAAATCTTCTTGCTGCCGCGACAACCCTTCCTGGCCAATTGGCGCGCCGCTCGCGACGACTTATTGATTTATAAGTACTTACGAATTTTTGACAGTTTCAGTGTTCCGCTTTTACAACCTTCTCGATACGCCGGTCTGGAATGAACCAGAGCACCGCGGTCAGTCCGTAGAGCATCAGAGAGATTCGCGGTTGCCAGAACGCGGCGCCGATGCCGGCGACGTACATCAACACCGACATCTTCCCTTTCCAATCCTCTCCGATCGCCTGCTTCAAAATGTCACGCTTGCCTTCCTGCGACTTGATGATCTGCTGCTGCAAGATCACGTAAGCGATCCCCGACATCAGCAAAATTGTGCCGTAGAAGGCCGCTGGTCCCGACGAGTAATGATTCTCGCTGAGCCAGGCTGTCGCAAACGGAATCAGCGACAACCAGAACAACAGATGAAGATTCGCCCACAAAATTCCGCCCGTTGTTTCTTCGCACGTATGCAGCATGTGGTGGTGGTTGTTCCAATAAATTCCGACGTACATAAAGCTGAGCACGTAGCTCAAGAAAACCGGCGCGAGTGGAACCAGCGCGGCAACGCTATGCCCCTCCGGCGCCTTCAACTCCAGCACCATAATCGTGATGATGACCGCAATCACGCCATCGCTAAACGCCTCAAGCCGCCCTGTTCCCATTCCTATCCGCCCGCCTCTCCGCAACCGTCAGCATGATCTATGTGGAGTGCGGCGCTCCCGCGCCGCTTTCACAGTCGACTCCACTTCATCCAAACTTATCGTCGTCGCGTCCCCACTCACCGCAACCATCTCTGCGCAACAAAAGCCACAATCGCCGGCACCAGCCAAATCACCAGAAATATCGGCAACTCCTCCCGAAACGCATACCCCGCCCGCGCCACGCCAAAATACATATTCACCGCCGCCACCAAAAACCACACCACCACAAACGCAATCGTCGCCGTGCCGATTCTCCGCGAAGAATTCCCGGATCATCTTCGCCGCCGCCACAAAAATTCCCCAAACCACAAATCCGCCCAAAATAATCAGCGCAGTCCGCATGCACCGCTCCTTTGCGAAACGCCGAGCCTACCACATCACTCTCATTCGCCCGCGTCGCCACCCTGTAGCCGCGATCGTTTCCCAGATCGCGGGGTTCAAATTCAGCCCAGCCCCACTCACAGCCACCTACCGCGCATTGTGTTAGAGACAAAACTGGCTCCCGTGTCCGAAAATTCATTACGTTTGAACCGGCTCAACGGCGGAAGAAAGCCTCACACCAACCCAACAACTTCACTTAGAATCGCTCCCCAACATGCGAACAAAACTTTCAGCCACCCTTCTCTTCATAATAATGTTCACTGCCACTCAAACTCACGCCGCCCCGCCCGAAAAATCCACCGCTCCTCAACTCATCGAACTCGCCAAATCCAACAGTCCTCAACTTCGCGACGCCATCGTCGCCACCTTCGACGCCAAAGATCTCCAGTCCGGCAAAGCCTTCATCGGCCAGGGCCCTGAGTTCTTCTTCGCCACGGAATCCGCCAGTAAGCCCGCTCTTTTGATCGACGACGCCGCCGGCCCCGAGATGCATCAGATTGCGGGCTCTAACCTCTGGTACACGTCCGCGCGCATCGAACGCCTCGGCACTTCGCACACCTTCCACTATCTCGTCGCTCACGAAAAATTTGGCGGCAGCTACGATGTGCCCGTCTACACCCCCGACTCTTATCAACACGCCGACGTGCCCGCGGGAAAGCTCTCCGAAAAGTTGACGCACACCAGCAAAATTTATGACGGCATGAAAAGCGACTACTGGATCTACGTCCCCGCGCAATACGATCCCAAAACTCCGGCGGCGTTGCTCGTCGTGCAAGACGGCGAAGGCTACATCGACCGCGAAGGAAAAAATAAAACGCTCAACGTCGTGGACAATCTCATCGCCCAGAAAAAAATCCCCGTGATGATCGTCGTGTTCATTAATCCCGGCGACATCAGCGGCTCGCCCGGCACACCCACCTACACTTTCGTCGAAGCCTACGGCAAGAAATGGAATCGCACGCTCAAGGACTCCATGCGCAGCACGCTCTACGACACCGTCAGCGATCGCTACCCGCGCTTCCTGCGCGATGAAGTTCTCGCCGAAGTCTCAGCCAAGTACAACATTCGCAAAGACGCCTACAGCCGCTCGATCACTGGGCTCTCCTCCGGCGGGATCTGTTCTTTCAACGCCGCGTGGCAGCAGCCCGATCAGTTCGGCCGCGTCATTTCCTGGATTGGCAGCTTCTCCGCCATTCAGTGGAAAGAAGATCCGTCGAATCCCGATGGCGGGCAGGATTACCCCGACAAAATTCTGCGCGAGCCCAAGCGCAACATTCGCGTCTGGCTCCAGGACGGCTCCGAGGATCTCGATCTCCGCTATGGCAACTGGCCGCTCGCCAATCTCCGCATGGCCAACGCCCTCAAAGCCGCTGGCTACGATTTCCATCTCAGTTTCGGCCGAGGCACCCACAACTCCGCCCACGGCGCCGCTGAATTCCCCGCCGAAATGACCTGGCTCTGGCGCGACTACGACCCCGCCAAAACCTCCCAACAATTCGAGCAAGACCCCGGCGAAAAAGACCGCCCTCCATTTCGAGTCAGCATAACTAACCGCCAAGACGCCCAGTAGGCGATAACCCGACGATAGCCCGACCTACCGAAGCAGGACTTTCGCCGGTATAGGCGTGTTCGCCTTGGCTGGGCTCGCGACTACCACCGGAAACTCGATCGTCACGGAAGCACCGCGCGGCTCAAGGTTCTTCACCGTGATGCTTCCGCCGTGCTCACGAATGAAGCCATAGCAGATACTGAGGCCGAGTCCCGTGCCCTGGCCCACCGGCCGCGTGGTATAGAACGGGTCGAACACTCGCGTTAAGTCCATGAAGCCGGGGCCCGAGTCGCAAAAGCGGATCACGACTCTGCCCGCTTCGAGCCGGCCTGCGATACGGATCTTTTTCTCTGAGGTTTGCTCCAGGGCCTGTACGGCGTTCGTGAACAGGTTGACGAAAACCTGCTTGAGTTGGCCCTCGTTCGCCGACACTCGCGGAAGGTCGGCTGGAAAATCGAGCTCTACTGCGACGCCGCCACGTCGTAGTTGGTATTCGCAGAGCATCTGCGACTCGCGGACAATCATGCTGACGTCCATCTGGTGGCGGCCCTCTTGGGGCGGACGAGCGAAACTCATTAAGTTGTCGATGATGCGCTTCATGCGGCGAGCTTCGGTTCCCAAGCGCTCGAGCTTCTGGCGCGCTGGTCCTTCGGCGGCCTGGTCACGAAGCAGGTCGGAGTAGCCCATCACCGCAGTGAGGGGATTGTTCAGCTCGTGGGCAACTCCGGAAACGAGTTGGCCGACCCCTGCCAAGACGCTCTTTCTGCATGAGCTGGTTCTGGACACGCTGGAGGCGCTCGAAGTTCTGCTCGGACTCGAATAGTAGACGCGTCACTTCGTTGGTCATCAGCCGCTGGCGCAAGTATACGCAGATGCCAACCACGAGAATGGCAACCATGGTCACTGACACGCGATATGGCAGCAGTTGGTTGAAGTGTGGGCCAAGGTACAGCTCGCACAAACCGATCACTGGCATTGACAACACCGCCATTGCGGCCAGGATTCCAGGCACGTCGGTGCGGCGCCGCTCTCGGTCGCTGCTCGAGAGAGCCTCGGCGGGCACGTGACGCGCGCTGATAGCGATCAGGATGAAGAAACAGATCGACGCGGTATTGGGAACGTCATAGAGGCTGCCGCTGTAGTACTCGTCGCGCTCCAGCGCGGCATTCAGCCATTGAAAGGACAGCAGGTATGTCGAACCGGCGAAGAAGAGGCTCCAGTAGATTTTCCGCCATGCGCCTTCGGCCACCATAGCCATTCCACCCAAAATGGCGAGCAACACAGCCGATTCCAGCACGAAGAGAACGTAGTAGTAGTTGTTGAAGAAGACCTTGTTGAAGAGGATGAACTCGTTCGGAAAAATCAGGAAAGCGTAAATGTAGACCCACCAAAGCACCAGGATCGCAAAGTTCAGTGTGCTCAGGTAGAACTTCTGCACCTCCTGGCGTGAGCCGGGGCGCATTGCCGCTGCGGCCATCATCGGAACGGGCTGGAGAAACAATGGGATGTCGGCCCAGAACGGCTCCGGCGGCGACTTTCTTAAGACCACTTCCTCGACAAACCAGGCCCCGAGGTTCGCGCCGACCATCGCGCCACCTGTAGCGAGCAGCAGCCAGAACCAGCGCGTGCGACCTTGGTTGCTAAATGCCGCCCAAAGCATCGCACCGACCGCGATGATCCACAGGCTGAAGTTGGTAATGTCGGAAAATGCGGAAAGCGCAAACCCGGGTTTCGACACCAGGGAGACAATGGTGTAAGTCACCAATAAAGCGGCAACTGCCGCTATCTGCCAATGCGCTGGCCGCTTCATATGAAGTACGACGGGCGTGAAGACGCGCGTAACCTCAATTATTTCAATTGGAAGCGCCGCCCCGCACCTGCTCAGAGGGACAGTAGGCTCGCAAACGACAACGCTTTATTGGGTTCCGGGAAAACACCGGGGGTATACCATCTTCTTCCCAAAATAGAACCCGATTCGGCGTCGAGCCTACGGTTGGGCCAGCCAAGCGTGGACGTGCGACTCCAAAACGTCGAGGGGGATGGAGCCGGACTCCAGCACGACGTCGTGGAATTTCCGCACGTTGAACGCGCTTCCATGCTTCTTCTCAGCTTCGGTTCGGAGTTCACGAATCTTGAGCTGGCCGAGCTTGTACGCCAGCGCTTGACCGGGCCAGACGATGTAGCGATCGACCTCGACGGTGATGTCCTGATCGGTTTTGCCGGTGTTGTCTTTGAAAAACTGAATCGCCTGTTCCCGGCTCCAGCCCATCGAGTGCATCCCGGTATCGACGACGAGGCGGACCGCGCGCCACATCTCGTACGTCAATTGGCCGAATTTCGAATACGGATCTTTGAGGAGGCCGAGCTCTTCGCCGAGGCTTTCGGAATACAGCGCCCAGCCTTCGACGAACGCGGAGTAACCGACGTGCTTGCGAAACTCGGGAACGTTTTCCATTTCTTGAGCGAGCGAAAGCTGCAGGTGATGTCCCGGCACAGATTCGTGCAGCGAGAGCGCTTCCATCTCCCACTTCGGCCGCGCGTGCAAATTGTAGGTATTCACGAAAGTAGCAGCCAGGCCGGCCGACGGCAGGCGATCCCGGCTGATAATAGGCGGTCGTTTGCGACGGCGCTTTGAAATCCGGGATCGGGCAGACGCCATACGGCAGGCGCGGCAGCTTGCCGAATTCGTGCGCGAGTTCGGGATCGATTCTCTTGGCGATGATGCGATAGCCGTTCACCAAGTCGTCGGCTTTGTCGTAGTAAAAACGCGGATCGGTGCGCAGAAATTCAGTGAAGTCGTGGAAGCTGCCTTTGAAGTTTACCGAGGTGATGATTTTGTCCATCTCCGCGCGAATGCGCTTCACTTCGGAGAGGCCGATCTCGTGAATCTGTTGCGGCGTCAGATTCGTGGTCGTCTGCCAGCGAACGTGGTACGCGTACGCCGCATTGCCTTCGGGCAACGAAGTCGCAGCGATGTTGTCGCGGCAAGCCGGAAGGTAAGTGTTCGCGACGTAGTCGTGCAGCCGCTGAAACGCCGGCGCAACCGACGAAGTGTAGATCTGCTTCGCCTGATCCGTCAGCCTCGTTCGATCGGAGTCTGAAATCGAAGTCGGAAATTCGTTGAACGGTTGCAGCAGCGCGCTTGCCATCGGATCGGCCGGAATCAGATCGGCAATCTGCTTCGGCAAATCGCGCAGCGTGATTTTCGGCGGCGTGTAACCGCGCTTCAACCCTTCTTTCATCAGCTCGGTCTGCTGATCAACGTACGCCGGCAGGGCCTTCATTCGCTGCAAGATAATTTCGTACTCGGCGACGCTATGATGCGGTGTGTTCTCGAGCGCATCCGCGGCGCCTTGCTGCACGCCTTCCATCTGATTGATCGGCATCCACAGGCTGTGCGGCACGACAAATCGAAACGGAAACGGATCGTCACCGTACTTCAAGCCTTCTTCCGAGGCGTCGAGCAATTGCGAGTACAAATCGAAATTGAGTTTTTCAGTCTCGGGCAGCAAATCGCGATGAATCTGCTTCAACTGTGCGATGGATTCCGCAAGATGTTTCTTCCGCCGCTCGATACCGGCAGGCGAGTCGTCGCTCCAGCGCGCATCCTGCCCGGGATAGCCGACGCTGGTCGCGACTTCGGGATATTCGTCCATCCATCGCTTCCAGTCGGCATCGAGATAGGCGCGGAATTTCCGCACTTCATCGGATTGCGCGTCGGAGATGGAGTCTGAATTTGCAGTTACGGCGAAGAGAGGAAGGAACAAACTGCCGAAAGCAATCACGGACAATACAAACATACGCATCTAGACGCTCCTTCGTGCCACCGCCGCGTTTCTCTCGCGTTCGCGAGCGAGCATGACGATAAGGCGAGCAGTTTCGTCGATATCCATGGCGGTGTTGTCGATGATGACGGCATCGGCGGCGCGGACGAGCGGGGAGACTTTGCGCTCGCGATCGCGCTTGTCGCGCTCGCGCACTTCGTCGAGGACCTGGAAGACGGTAAGGTCATCGCCCTTTTCCTGATGCTCTTTCCACCGGCGCTCGGCGCGAACTTCAGGAGAAGCCTCAAGAAAAATTTTAAGTTCGGCGTTCGGGAAAAACGACCGTGCCTATGTCGCGGCCTTCCATCACGACACCGCCGCCCGCACCGGCACGCTGCTGCTCGGCGACAAGCACACGGCGAACTCCGGCGATCGTTGCGAGGCGCGAGGCGTCTTGTGCGACGTCGGCGGCGCGAATCGAATCGGTGACTTCGACGGAATCGAGGAAAACGCGATTTTTGCTGCCGGAAACTTCCTGCTCAGGCGTCGGTGGTTTCAGCTCGATGTGGGTTTCAGCGGCGAGCGATTCGAGTTGTGTTTCGTCGTCGGGAGATATACAGCGATGGATTGCTTTGAGCGCGAGCGCGCGGTACATCGCGCCGCTATCGAGATAGAGGTAGCCGAGTTCGAGCGCGATGCGACGGGCGACGCTGCTCTTTCCGGAACCAGCTGGGCCGTCGATGGCGATGGTTAGTTTGGGCATTCGAGGGAAATGGGCTGGCGGTATTTTACGTGGAGAGGAGGGCAGATGAAAGGAGGAAGGGATTAAAAACTTGCTACAGCGACCGCGCCACTCAGAAGCCCATGATGTTGTAGCCGCAGTCTACGTAGATGGTTTCGCCGGTGATGCCGGAGCCGCCATCGGAGAGCAGGAACGCGGCGGTGGCGCCCACTTCGGCGGGATCGACGTTGCGCTTCAGCGGGGCGCGTTCGGAATGGGCTTTCAGCATGTCGCCGAGTCCGGAGATGCCGCGAGCGGCGAGCGTCTTGATCGGGCCTGCGGAAATCGCGTTGACGCGGATTTTTTTCGGGCCGAGATCATAGGAGAGGTAGCGGACGCAAGCTTCGAGCGAGGCCTTCGCAACGCCCATAACGTTGTACTTCGGAACGACTTTTTCCGCGCCGTAGTAGGACATCGTGACGATGCCGCCGCCGTCAGACATTAGCGGCATGGCGGCGCGCGAAACGGCGATCAGTGAATATGCACTGATGTCGTGAGCGCAGCGGAAACCTTCGCGGCTCGTATTGATGAATTCGCCTTTGAGATCTTCGGCGTGGGCGAAGGCAACGCTGTGGATTACGCCTTGCAGCGTGCCGTAGGTGGATTTCAGTTCATCGAAAGTCTTGGCGATTTGCTCGTCGCTGGAAACGTCGCACATGAAGCCTTTCGAGCCGGGAAGATCGGTGATGAGATCGGCTGCTTCGGCGGCCATGCGTTCGTTTTGATAGGTGATGGCGAGTTGCCAGCCGCCGGCGTGGAGTTTTTGAGCGATGGCCCAGGCGATGCTGCGCTTATTGGCGAGGCCGAAGATCACGGCGGTTTTTTTTGTGTCGGTCATTGCGCGGAGCTCCGATCAGTTTGATGGTGCTTGTAGTTGAATCTAAACCCCGCGATCTGGGAAACGATCGCGGTTACAGGTGATCGCTTGGTGTTTGGCGTGAATGATTATACGTCCGTGGCGCGGAATGGAAAAACGGGGCGGACTGAAAATCAGATGCGGTGGAAGGCGCGTTCGATTTCTTTTACGGAGTAGCGCAGAACTACCGGGCGGCCATGCGGGCAGCTCATCGGGCAATCGGTTTTGGCGAGGGCGGCGAGGAGCCACTCCATTTTTGCTTGGTCGAGCGGCATGTTCACTTTGATCGCGGCGTGGCATGCGGTGCTGGCGGCGATTTTGGCTTGCAGCGTTTCGATGGAGATGGCGGCGTTTTCACGTTCGATGCCGTCAAGAATTTCGGTGAGCAACCTTTCTGCATCGTTTCCGGTGACGCCTGCGGGGATCGCTTGAATTGCGACACTGCGCGGGCCCATTGGTTCGACCTCGAAGCCGTTGGCGGTGAGTTCTTCAGCAATTTTTTCGTAGATGACTAGCTGGCGCGGCGAAAGTTCGAGAATCATCGGCATGAGCATGCGCTGGCTTTCGACTTTGCCGGCGCGGCGCGCTTCGAGATGTTGCTCGAAGAGGACGCGCTCGTGCGCGACATGCTGATCGACGATCCACAGGCCTTCGCCGTTGACGGCGATGATGAAGCTGGCGTTGACTTGGCCGAGGGGTTTTAGATCGGCGATTTCGTCGGGGTGCGGGAGTCGACCAGGGGCATCGGTGGCGGTAGAAAAGTTTGCGGCCCAATTTGTCGCGATTCCGTCGCTCGGCAGAGACGCCGGGGCTACCGAGTCGAGGGCCGCGCCGAAAGCGGAGGCAGACTCGAACGAGAAGCGCTGAGCGACGGGACGAAGAGGTGCGCCCGTAAGTTCAAAGCCACCATCGGAGCCTACGCCGGAACCGATGCCGACGTCTTCGAGTGCGGGAATGTTTGCATGCGGGATTGAGACTGTAGGCGCGCCGGCGGCGTTTTGCGCTGTCGTATCGAGCGATTGCGAGATGTCGCCGTTGGAACCCGGGTAGGGCGAGGCCTGCGTGGCGGCCGTGACGGGATTCACGCCGAATCCGCCGTTGGGTGAGTTCCCTGCTGCGATTGCTCCAGCGCCTGCTGCGGCGGCGAAACTTGGGACGGCGCGCGCGTTCATCAGAACCTGGCGGATCGAGTCGCGCGTAAAGTCGTGGACGAATTGCGAACGGCGGAAACGGACTTCGATTTTTGCGGGATGCACGTTGACGTCGACTTCGTCGTAGGGCATTTCGAGGAACAGAAGCGTCGCCGGAAAAACGTTGCCGGGCAGGATGTTGCGATAGGCCTCGTGAATCGCGTGAAGGATGAGGCGATCGCGCACGAGGCGGCGATTGACGAAAACGTAGATGCCGTTGCGATTGGGGCGCTGCACTTCGGGGCGCGACGTGAATCCGTAGACGCTGATGCGCGCGCCTTCTTCGTTCGGTTCGAGTTCGGGCTCGGTAATGGCGGCGCGGAACGCTGCGGAGGCGGTGGGAATTTCGACGAGTTCGTCGAGCGATTGTTTGCCGAAGAGCTGATAGATGCGGTCGGCCAGGCGTTCGACGGGAGGACAGTCGATGATTTGCTGCGTCGGCGTGGTGAGAACGAATTGCTTGCCGGGATTGGCGAGCGCGTAGTGCGTGACGAGCGAAGCGATGTGGCCGAGTTCGGTGGTTTCGGATTTCAGAAATTTGCGGCGCGCGGGAACGGAGTAGAAAAGATCGGCGACGCTGACGGTCGTACCCGCGGGAAGGCCGGCGGACTTTACTTTGACAAGTTTGCCGGCAGCGAACTCGACGCTGACGCCTTCGGGCTCCGCTGCGTCGCGTGTTTCCAGAAGCAGGCGCGAGACAGCGGCGATTGTCGGCATCGCTTCGCCGCGAAAACCGAGCGTGGCGATCGACATAAGATCGTCGGCGGATTTCAGCTTGCTCGTGGCGTGGCGCTCGAAGGCGAGCAGCGCATCGTCGTGCGTCATGCCGTGGCCGTCGTCGATGACGCGAATCATGCGCTTGCCGCCGGATTCGACTTCGACGCGGATCGCGCTCGCGCCGGCATCGAGAGCGTTTTCGAGCAGCTCTTTGACGACGCTGGCCGGACGCTCGACGACTTCGCCGGCGGCGATGCGGTTGGCAACAGCCTCCGGCAGGATGCGGATTCGACTCATGCTTTTTTGGCAACCGGCTTGATGGCGATGCCGAGCTGGTCGAGTTGGAGGTCGTCGACTTCGCTCGGGGATCTCGGCCATCAGGTCCTGGGCGGCGGTGGTTTTGGCGAAAGCGATGACTTCGCGGATGGATTTTTCGCCGGAGAGGAGCATGACGACGCGGTCGAGGCCGAGCGCGATTCCGCCGTGCGGCGGAGTGCCGTAGGTCAGCGCATCGAGGAAGAAGCCGAAGCGGCGGCGGAGTTGTTCTTCGGTAAGGCCGAGCGCTTTGAAGAGGCGCTCCTGCACGTCCTGGCGATGAATTCGGATGCTGCCGCTACCGAGTTCGACGCCGTTCAGAACGAGGTCGTAGCCTTTGCTGCGAACTTCCCACGGCGCGGACTCGAGCTTGTCGATATCTTCTTCGACGATGCCGGTGAATGGATGCTGCGCGCTGGCCCAGATTTGCTCGCTGGGACTCCACTCGAAAAGCGGAAAGCCGGTGAGCCAGAGAAATTTCCACTGCGATTTATCGATCTGGTTCAGAGCTTCGCCGAGGATCAGGCGGAGTTGTCCTGCGACGAGAGCGGCTGCATCGGTGCCTTTGATCTCGGTTTTTGCGGATACGGCAACGACGAGATCGCCGGGTTTCGCTTCGCAGGCTTGCGCGAGCTTCGTGACGTTTTCAGCGCCGATTAATTTTTCAACGGTCGAGGTTGTGCCTTCGGGCGCGAGTTTGACGAAATAGGCGCCCTTGGCTCCGTTGGATTTTGCCTTCTCGGTGAGTTCATCGAGCTGCTTGCGCGAATAATTCGCGGCTCCGGGCGCGGCAAACGCGAAAACGGTGCCGCCGATCTGCAATTTTTCTTTTGCTTCGGGCGGAAAGCAGTCGGTGACTTCGTGAAGCTCCATGCCGAAGCGCATGTCGGGCTTGTCGCTGCCGTATTTGCGCACGGCATCTTTGTAGAGCATGTGCGGGAACGGGGCGGTCGCTTTCACTCCGGCGACGGCGCAGGCACGCACCATGACCTGCTCAATAACATTAAAGATGTCTTGCTGGCGCGGAAAGGACATCTCGACGTCGAGCTGCGTGAATTCGGGTTGGCGGTCTGCGCGCAAGTCTTCGTCGCGAAAACATTTGACGATCTGGAAATAGCGGTCGAGGCCGCCGATCATCAGGATTTGCTTAAAAATTTGCGGCGACTGCGGTAGCGCGTAGAACTGGCCGTGGTGAACGCGGCTGGGAACGAGATAGTCGCGCGCGCCTTCGGGCGTGGAGCGCGTGAGCATCGGCGTTTCGACTTCGAGGAAGCCCATTTCGTCCATGACGCGGCGAATCTCGAGCAGAATTTTGTGGCGCAGCGCGAGATTGGCGTGCTGGCGCGGGCGGCGCAGGTCGAGGTAGCGATAGCGCAGGCGCGTTTCTTCAGCCGCGTTGGTTTCGTCTTCGATTTGAAACGGCGGCGTTTTCGCGTTGTTGAGGACGTGAAGCTTGGTGGCGATGATTTCGATTTCGCCGCTGGCGAGATCGGGATTCGCTTTTTGGCGCGCGATGACTTTGCCTTCGATAGCGACGACGTATTCGCTGCGGACGTGTTCGGCTTTGCCGTGCGCTTCGGGCTGCGTCTCTTTGTTAAAGACGACCTGGACGATGCCGGTGCGATCGCGAACGTCGAGGAAGAGGAGATTTCCGAGGTCGCGGCGGCGCGCGACCCAGCCCATCACGACGGCGTCTTTGTTGGCGTCGGAGGCGCGGAGATTGCCGCAGTAGTTTGTGCGGGTGAGGTTGCCGAGGAAATCGAGCACGACGGTCGTTGTCCTTTGTCTGGAGCGTGCTGGTGCTGACCTATTGTACTTGGCGGCGCGAGAGTTTGCAGCGTTCGCCGAATTACGACTGCCGTGCCGTGCTGATGGTGCGGAGATGATCAATCAGCTCGGGCTCGGTGAGCTTGACCTGGTTGCCGTCGGTGAGATTTTTCAGGGTCCACATACCTTCGGAGACTTCGTTTTCGCCGAGGATGAGAGCGAATTGTGCGCCGAGTTTGTCGGCTTGGCCGAGTGCTTTGCCGAATTTGAGTTCGGTGGGAGGGACTTCGACTGGGAAGCCGGCGTTGCGGAGGTCTTTGGCGGCGCGGACGGCGGTGGCGTAGGTGTTTTGGCCCATCCAGGCGATGAAGATCAGAGGTGGCTGCTTAGCGGTGAGAGGTGGTTGGTTTGTGGCTTCGGTCGCGGTTCCTTGGGCAGCCGCGGCTTCACGAGCTTGTTCTTGCAGCGAGAGGATGAGGCGGTCTTCGCCGATGGCGAAGCCGATGCCTTTGGTTGGCGGGCCGCCGAGGAGTTCGACGAGGCCGTCGTAGCGGCCACCGCCGCAGACTGCGTTTTGCGAGCCGAGACCTTTCGCAGTGATTTCGAATGTGGTGCGCATGTAGTAGTCGAGGCCGCGGACGAGGCGCCAGTTCTCGCGATAGAAAATGCCACGGAGTCGTAACTGTATTTTTAGTGCTTCGTAGTGAGCCTTACACGCGTCACAGATGTAGTCTGTGATTTTCGGCAGAGTTTCGATGAGCGGTTGTTCATTCGGAGCTTTGGAGTCCAAGACACGCAGAGGGTTCGTGGCGATTCGGCGCGCCGAATCTTCACCGAATCGAGCCGAAATCTTGAGTAACGCTTCACGCAGCCTTTCGATATATCCAAGCCGACAGGTCTTGTCCTTGTGACCAATGGAGTTTATGTCGAGCTCAAGACCCTTGAGGTTAAGTTTGTCGAAGAAGGTCATCAGCATTTCGATGACTTCAGCGTCGATAGCGGGAGAGTCTTGGCCACCTAAAACTTCCGCGCCAATCTGGTAGAACTGGCGATACCTGCCCTTCTGGGGGCGTTCGCGGCGAAACATCGGCCCGATGTAGTAGAGCTTCACCGGTTGAGGAAGTTGCTGCAACGAGTTTTCGATATAGGCGCGGCAAACAGAAGCGGTACCCTCAGGTCGCAACGCCAACTGCTCCCCAAGATCGATCTTGCGGATAGTCTCGCGGAGAAATTCGAGTGAATCTTTCAGATCGGCATGCGAATCGATGAGTTGGCTTCGGATTTCTTCCCGACGGCTCTGGAATCTCTCGAGCAACTCTTTATTCGACGAACTCGGTATCCGGCCTTTCTTGAGTTCCTCGGAGGCTTCTACGCAAAACTTGAAATAGAGAACTACGAACGTTGCATCGGTTGTTGCGATGCCGGAAAGCTCGATGCCTTCGATGTAGCTAAGATAGTCCGACAGGGGGATTTCGAATAGGTACATCTCCTTCGAGACGATGTCGGTTTCGTCGCCAACGGACCGGGCGAAGAGGTCCCGCGCCTCAAACTCTGGAGTGCGGATTTCGCCGAAATTGTAAGTGCCGAATACTTTGCGAGCGGTGCTCTCCACGTGGTTCCACAATGCTGTTTCGGGAGGAAGTAGGTCGCGGGTACCCCGGACTGCTTGAAATCTGGATCTATTCGCCATTTGAGAGAAGAAGCTGCCATCCTCGAATCGATTTGAATCGACAATTCTACACGACGACAGCTGTTCCACCGAAAATGTGGGGTTACGGCAAGGCGCGAAAGCGAGCTATCGCCGTGCCCTTCTCCGCCTTGTGACGGCGCGGGCTGCCTTTGCGAAGTTGGTGAGACGGATAGTCTTGTCGGGGAAGATTGCTCGAACCTCTAATTCGCCGCCAAGCGCCTGCACATATTCGTTGAGGGTGCTCACGAGCCAATCGGTGCGTCCTTCGATTTGTGAGATCGTCGCTTGCGTCTTCTTGAGACGACCGGCGAGTTGGGTTTGTGTTACTTTGCGCTTCTCTCGGAGTTCGGAGAGTTCGATCTCGGCGAGAATCTTTTGCGCGAGAGCGTTTGAACGCGCAATGCTTTCGGGCGACATTTTTGCTTCGAGTTCCTTGAAGTTTTTAGCCACGGCCCTATTCCTCGTCTTTAAGCGTTTTCAAATGTTCCTCATATAGGCTGTCTGCCTTGGGAACGAATTCCTGGTACCAACGGCTGTTTCCCACTTTGTTTCCGGCGATGAGTAGAATCGCCGTCCGCCGAGGGTCGAAGGCGAAAAGAATCCGGTAGGGTTCTCCGCCGTGTTGAGCGCGCAGTTCCTTCATGTTCGAAAACTTTGAGTTCTTAATGCTATCGACATGCGGCCGACCGAGTGCCGGGCCGCGCTCGCCAAGAACTTCAATTGCGGCGCGAACCGAGATTTGCTCTTGTTCTGTGAGACAGCTCCACCAAGCACCGAACTCATCCGTGTACTTGACGTCCCATTGCATACACCTAATATAGCTTAGACATTATATCACGTCGACTAGTGTTCGCCGCTGCGTTGCGGAAACCTAGAAGGACGCTGGCGCGATCCCGTCGCTACTGGGAGTTAGCGGAAGAGGTCGAGGCCGGGCGGACGGATGATTGTGGTGGCTGAAGCGGTGGCGGGCTTGAATGGGTAGTTGCGGATTATGACGGCGGGAGTGGAGGCGGATTTGGGCATGGCTAGGCCGGCGGCGGCGGCGAGTTCGTCGGCGGTGGCGATGATGGTGGCGTGGAGGGGCTTTCCGTGTGTGTCGCGGGTGCCGCGGAGATCGACGAGTGGCGGAACGCCGTAGCAACCGATGGCGACGTTGGTGAGGCCTAGGCGCCAAGGGCGGCCGAAGGTGTCGCTGATGATTACGGCGATTTTTTTGCGCGTGAGTTTGAGGAGAGCTTGCTGCGATTTTTTTTGCGCTGGCGTCGGGATTTTGGGGGAGGAGGGAGACGATGTTTTCGCCGAGGATGTTGGATTGGTCGACGCCGGCGTTGGCACAGATGAAGCCGTGGTGGGTTTCGACGATCAAGACGGGATGGTCGCGGACGACGCGGCGGGATTCGCGGAGGATGAGCTCGACGAGGCGCGGGTCTTTGCGGCTGCGGTCATTGTCGGATGCGGCGGCGAGATCGATGGCGCGTTGGGATGGGGTGATTGTTGTGAGATCGATCAGGCGGTTTTCGGATTTGGAGATGATTTTTTGGGCGAGGACGAGGATGTCGTTTTGTTGGAAAGAGAGTTTGGATTTTTTGGCGGCGGCGAGGAGGATGCGGGGGAGATTATCGCCGGGGCGGATTTCGGGGATGTGGCCGATGGGGAGGATTTGGATTGGGCGGGGTTTGGGCATGGCGCGTCCTGCATTTTAACGATGTCGGAGAGATTTACCAGAGAGAGCACAGAGAACGCAGAGCGCGGCAGAAAAAAAAGAGGCACGGCGGTTGGCCGTGCCCCTTCATTGTTTCGAGTGCGTTGTTCGCGATTAGCGGTTGTTTTTGTTGGGTTTATCTTTGTCCTTGTTTTCTTTGTTGTTGCCTTGATTCTGGTTTCCGCGAGGGGGCGGCTGATTGTTTTGGCGGTTTTGCAGAGTTTGCGCCTGGCTGTCGTGCTTCTGCTCCATGTTTTGGAGCTGTTGGGTTTGTTTTTGGTTGAGCTGCTGCACTTTTTGCGGATTTGGATTCGGCTGGCTCTGGACTTTTTGCTGTTGCTGAACCTGTTTCTGTTCGAGCCTTTGGCGCTCAGCGTCCTGCTGCGTGCGCAAGCGTTCGAGTTGTTGCTGCTGTTGTTGCTGGGCTTGCGGATTGGTCGCCGGAACGGTAGTAGGACGCGCGTTCGGCGGACGGTTGTTATAGGTGCGTTCGGCGGGCGCGTTAGTCTGCGTTTGGTTCGACGGTGCGTTTGGCGTTGTCGCGTTCGGACGCGGAGCGTTCGGGTTCGCGGCATTGGTGACGGGTTGGCCGGGGCGCGCGGCGTTATTAATTGGCGGCTGACCGGGGCGTGCCGCGGTGTTGGCCGGTTTGTTTTGAATCGGCGAAACGGTGCGAGCTACGGGAGCGATGCGCACATTGTTTCGCGGCGCACCGGCGGCTGCGCCTGTGCGCGGGCGGCGGGGCCATCTGGTGATATTGCGCGACGCCGAGCGGACGGCCAGCGTTGGCGCGAATGGCGGCTTCCTGGCGATCCACGGAAACCGGCGCGGGCGGAGGCGGAGCCTTCGCGACGACGGTGCGAGTGGCAACGGTAGCGGGTGGCCTTACGGCTGCCGGGCGACCGGCGCCGATGAAGGTTTGACGCGTCGGCGCGATGGCTGGAGCGCCAGCGACAACGCGAGTGTTCACGATGTCACGCTGATCGACGCGAACGACGTTGCGCGAAACGTTCTGACCGGAAACGAATGTGGTGCCGGATGTTGCGGTAACGGCGCCGGTGACCCGTTGGTTGACGTAAGTCACGTTGGTGACGTTGACCTGTTTATTGACAACGACGGTCGTGTAGTAGTTGTTGACGACGACGCGGTCGACGCGCGTGTTGCTTACGTTGATCGTTTCGCAGTAGCGACGGCTGACCGGGATAGGAAGGGACGAAGACTTCGCGCGGACCGAGCGGGAACCAGCCGACGTTGCCCCCGACGGCGACTCCAAAGTGCGGACCGCCGACCCAGGCGACGAGCGCAGGCGCGTAAACGGGGCGAACGTAGGCGACACCGACAACTTGCGCGAGGCGCCGGTACCCAGCCCCAGACTCCGCCGACGACAACCCAGCGGCCGTAGTGGAACGGCGCGAAGCCCCAGGGTTCGTCTTCTACCCAGGTGTAGCCCCAAGGCGCGATATAGACCCAGTGGCCGTAGCGATACGGAGCCCAGCCGACGACGGTGGTGTGCGGAAACCAGACGGTGCCGTATTCGGGGACAGGACGCCAGCCGCCATACTCGTCGAGATCTTCGTACCCGACGACGTCGGGAGAGACATAGCGAGCGGAGGCAGAGCGGTCTTCACGCATGTCGCGTTGAGCGCACCATTGATCGAAATCGTCGGGACCGCCGATTTGCTCAACGTCGGCGTCGAGCTGGTCGGTGCCGACGAAGGTGGCGGTTTGTTCGGCATGAACGGCGTAGGCTTGGCCGCCGCCGGTGACTTCGCCTTCACCGCCGATGACGGAGACAACTGTGGTGTCACCGTTTTCGTTGACCGAGATGCGATACGTTCCGGGACGAAGGACGGAGAAAGCGAGATTGGGCGTGTCAATCTCGAAGGTTTCGTTTTGCTCGAGACGCTTCACGCGGACCCGAAGCGTACCTTCGGTGAGCTGGACCTGCGCGACGTTGTCATCGAGATTGAGAAACGAGAAGCCGGTGGTGCTACCGATGCGAAGGCTGGCGGAGCCGATGTGAAGTTCGGCGCGGGCTCCGTTGTCGGCCCAGAGTTTGTCTCCGGTGGTCATGGGGCGGTTGACGACGGCGTCTACCCAATCGTCGGTGCCGGCAGGATTGAAGGATACGGCGCCGTCGGTATGGCTAAGGCGGGCGACGCGACTCGGTGGATCGTCGTTCGGTGGCGGACCGTCTTGATCTTGAGCAAGGGCGCGCAGAGGTGTGAGGAACGCTGCGGCACACAAGAAGATAAGTGAAGGGGCAAATAAGGCGGCGAACCTGGGCGTAAATCTACTCATGCTCATAGCGGTTTCTCTCCTGAAACAGCCACGCGACGGGGTTATGGGGTGCGCCGCGAAATGCGAATGGGCCGACGGCTCGGTCGAACTACCGGAAGCGGTGATAGTAGAGTATCCCGAAGCGCGGCCAGCCCGACCTATCCCGCAGATTCCGTATGTCGAAACAGGAAATGCCGGAGAGCGGGGGTTGCAAGTGTTTGAACCCGGTGCAAGGAGAAGAGTTGCTAGAGGCAGCCGGACGGCGGTGGTGGTGGTGGAATTTTGGAAGAGAGAAAAGGCAGAACCAAAACGGAGTCAAGATCTCGTGGGCCGGGCAAGCTGGCGCGCAGCGTGCTGCGCCCCTACATTCCCCGACACTCTTAGTTGCGAAAAAACGAAGAGGCCCGGGGCGAGCCGGGCCTCTTGGAGTTGAGATTTGAGTTCCAAAACGGGGATTAGTGGTGGCCACCGCCGTGACCGCCGCCTCCACCGTGAGAGCCGCCGCCACCTCCGCCACCTCCATGCGGGGAACCGCCGCCACCGCTGCTATGCGGAGCAGCTGCCGCCTGAGCTGTGGCTCGGAGCGGGCGCCGACGAGCGAGCCGGCGGTGAATACGAACGCGACGGTTCGGAGTACGAGCGTTGCGATGGGTAGCTCGAACGGGGTGACGAGTATGAACGCGACTGAGACTCGTTTGAGCGGCCGGTGTAGGTTTCGTAGCCGCGACCCGATTGAACGGAACTATTCGCGCGACCGGCGCCGTTGGCCGAGTTAGAAGAGCCAGCCCAGGGCGGACGATCCGTGCGAGCACGCGCGCTGTTGACGGCGCCGTTGTTGTAGCGATTGTTGCTGCCGAAACCTTGCGGCGCGTTGCCGCGGTCGGAAGTGTTGCCCTGCGCTTCCCAAGTGCGGCCGTTGTTTCCGGCGCGGTTGCTCGTCGCAGGACTGTTCGCCGTTTGCGGACGGCTCTGCGAAAGCTGCGTCTGACGCGAGGAGTTATAGCTGCCTTGCGTCTGCGCGCCGCGATTCGCATAGTTGCCATTGGTGCGCGTGGCGGTGAAATTGCCGTTCATGCGCTGGACCGGCTGATGCGAAGCTGCCGCGGCTGGCGCGGTACGCGCCATGACGGAGCGATTCTGCACTGCGGCGGACGGAGTCGCGCGCGCGGTCATGTGAGTTGCGCCGAACGAGCTGGCGCGAGTCGGCGCGAACGAGTTGCGGTTCATCACTTCTGCGCCACGCAATGACGCCGACGTGATGTGATTGGCGCCACGATTGATCGACTGGCCACCGACGAACGCGTTGCGCGAAGCTGCGGTGACAGCGGCTGTGTTATGCGCGTAGGCGTAATTGTTGTAGCTGCGCGTATTCAAGACCGTGGTATTGCGAATCACCGTGTTGTGAATGTTGACGTTACTCACGTACAGCCGGCTCGCGTGGAAGCCGGGATACCACGGCTCATGGAAGCCGAGCGGGAACCAGCCGACTCCGAAGCCGGCGCCGAAACCGAAGCCGACTCCAAAGCGGGGGCCACCCAGCCACCCGACGAACGCCGGCCCATAGAAAGGACGCGCGTAAATCGGGCCCGGGCACCAGCCCCAACGCGTGCCGATGTATGCCCAGCGACCGTAGTGATACGGCGCGAAGCCCCAAGGCTCGTAGCCGACCCAAGTCCAGCCCCAGGGGTTGACGTAGTTCCAGGCGCCGTAGCTATAAGGAGCCCATCCCGGCGCGACGTCGTTCGGATACCAGACGTTTCCGTAGTCGGGTTCTTCGTTCCAGGTGCCGTTGTCGTCGAGATCGGAAGCGCCGGGAACGTCGGGCGAGACATATTTTTGTGAGACGGAATTGTCGTCGCGAAGATCGCGTTCGGCGGCCCAGCGATCGAGACCATCGGGAGCGGGCGCGGCGCTTTCGTTGAATTGCGGATTGTCGGCGCCTTCGAATTCGGCTTGTTCACCGGAGTGAATCTTGTAGGTCTTGCCGGCAGTGGTGACTTCGCCTTCGCCGCGGATCGCGACGATTGTCGTGGCGTCGCCATTTTCGGAGACGTTAACGCGGAAGGCTCCGGCTTGCTTCACGGTGAACGCGAGATTCGGAGTATCGACTTCGTAGACGTCGCCTTCGCGCAGTTCGCGGACGCGGAAGTTGACCGCACCTTCAGGGACGCGGACTTGCATGACGTTTCCGTCGAGGTTGAGGAAAGACAGGGCGGTCATGCTGCCCATGTGAATCGAGGCGGCGCCGATTTGAAGTTCGGCGCGAGAGGCTTGGTCAGTCCAAAGCTTGTCGCCGACCGTGACGGGGCGATTCTGCGCGGCGCTTCCCCAGTCGCCCTGGCCGCCGGGCTGGAAGGAAACTGTGCCGTCGAGAAAACTGATACGCGCTACGCGCGAAGGAGGATCGGGAGCATTCGGGTCCACGGGAGCCTGACCCTCGGGGGGAGCCGGTGCGTTCGGGTCGATCGCGGCTTGCGGGTCATTATTAGGATCAGGGGAATTTGCTGGGTCTTGAGCGCGAACGCTCGGGGACAGCAAAGCGAGACACAGAAGACCGAGTAGCCAGAACGCCGATCTTATTCTTGGCGAACGAGAGGGAGTTGGTCTTCATAATAGGTCACCTGTTGAACTGCCGATTGCCGCCGACCGGCATCTTATTGGATGCGGTGGGTGATAGCCGTGGCCTTTCGCGTCATCTGGTAGCTGACGAAAGACGCCTGGTTGGGTGGGGACGACCAAGCTCCGTCATGGCTTTCACAGTAGTTAAACACAGATTTGGAATATAAGTTGCTGGGCGTGGCTGGCTTGGAAATAGCTGATACGGGTGGGGTTACGGGTGCAAAGAAGGGTGGTCGAAAAGCCACTGTATTTGCGTTTTGGCGGCACCATGCGGGATCAGTTGATTCCCGAGAAGGCAGAACGTGGCTACAGGCTTATACTGACCTTGGGGATAGCCCAGCCTGGCCTGTTACTGCCCCTCCCCAAATCTGGACTCTAGAGCAGGCAATTTTTTGAGGCGCATTCTCTAGACTATGCATGTGGGCGCCTCTGCGCTCTGGGAGAAATAATGGTCACGAAGACGAAGTGGTTGGGTGCACTGGCGATCGCGTTGGCGGCGGCTTCGGCCACTCCCGCGCAGACGTGGAAGCAGGTTGGACCTCCGGGCGGAACGGTGATTTCGCTGGAAGCGGATCCACAGGATGCAAACAAGCTGTACCTCGGAACTTCGGATGGTCACGTTTTCAAGTCCGTTGACGAAGGCGGACACTGGTCCTTGCTGAGCCGCATCGGCAACGGGCAGGACGACGTTGTCACCCACCTTTTGGTTGACCCTCGGGATTCGAATCGAATTTATGCCAGCACCTGGACGCTCTATTCGGGCGGCGGCGGCGTGTACAAGAGCGAAGATGCGGGCCGCACGTGGAAGGTAATCGGACTGGCGCATGAGACAGTGCGCGCGATCGCGCAGTCTCCGACGAAGCAGAACATTTTCGTGGCGGGCACGCTGACCGGCGTGTATCGCTCGACGGACGACGGGAACACGTGGGAGCGGATTACTCCCGCGAATCACGATGACCTGAAGAACTTCGACTCGGTGGCGTTTGATCCGCGCGACGAGAACATCATTTACGCAGGTACGTACCACCTGCCGTGGAAGACGACTGACGGCGGCAAGAACTGGTTCCCTATCAATAAGGGCATGATCGACGACTCGGACGTTATGAGCGTCGTCGTAGATCCTTCGAACCCGGACAACGTGCACGCGACCGCCTGCTCGGGTATCTATCACTCCGTGAACGGCGCTCAGCAGTGGACGCGCTACAACGGAATTCCCTTCGTGTTTCGCCGTACGCAGCTGATCAAGCAGGATCCGACCAAGCCGGACACGCTGTATGCCGGCACGACGAGTGGTTTGTGGAAGACGACGAACGAAGGCACAGAATGGAAGCGGCTGACGCCGGGAGACTGGGTCATCAACGCGATCCTGATCGATCCGAAGAATCCGCAGCGCGTGATTCTCGGTACTGAGCGCGAAGGCGTGCAGGTCAGCGAGAATGGCGGGCAGACGTATACCTCTGCCAATAACGGCTTCCACCACCAGCACATTCTGGATGTGGCGATGGATCCGGCAAAACCGGAACGCGCACTTGTCGTGCTGACGTTTGACACGAATGCGTTTCTTGCGACCAAGGATGGCGGGACGACGTGGGCTCCGCTTGGCGCGGGACTGAAGCGCACCGACCTGAAGCATGTTTATGCGGCGCCGAACGGATGGTGGGCCTCGCTGAACAACGGCGGCTGGATGAAGTATGAAGAGACCAGCGCCAAGTGGGTCAAGGCGGGCTTGTACCAGCAGGATGCGCCGGAAGCTCCGGCACCGACGAAGGTGACGAAGATCGTCAACGGAAAGAAGACGACGGTGCTGGTGAAGAAGCCGGCTCCGAAGGCAAAGCCTCCCGTGTTGTCCGCGTATCAGGTCAACGACATGACGTTCACGCGGGACGCGTGGTTTGCGGCGACGACTGCCGGCGTTTTGACTTCGAAGGACGAAGGCAAAATCTGGAAGTCGGTTGCGAAGGATGAGTTGTTGCGCCAGCCGACGCAGTCTCTGGAAGCTTCGAACGACGGACAGAACATCTGGGCGATCTCGCAGAAATTCCTGCTCTTCTCGGGAGATGCGGGCACGACTTGGGACGCGAAGGAACTGCCGTTCGCTTCGGCGGGAAATCTTCGCATTCACCGGCTGGATGACAGCAACCTCTTCATCACGTCGAACATGGGCCTTTACACGTCGAAAGACGCGGGCCGTAACTGGAATCGAGCGGACGTACACGATTTGCGATTCCAGGACGTGGCGGGCTCCGGCAACGCACTCGTTGTCTCGCTTGCACAGCACGGCTTGATCGCGTCGTTTGACTCGGGCAAAACGTGGAAGCACATCGACGGCGCGTTCGCGGAAGGCTACGTACCCGTTGTGCGCACGCAGCGCAACGGCGCGGTGGTCGCGGCTTCGGCAACGGAAGGGCTGTTGTCGTATGAGCCGGACAATAAGGGCACATCGGCGGACGGCAGCGTTGGCGTCTCGTCGCTCGTAAACCAGAACGGTTCGCAGCCGAAGCAGTAACGAACAACCTCTAATCCAGTCGAAAAAGGCGTCCGGCATTGCCGGGCGCCTTTTTTGTTTGGTCGAGCCTGGGATGCGGATTGCATTGCGCTGCTTGCATGTGGTGGTTTGCGGATCAAATAAGCTTGCATGAGTCATCTGAAAGAAGTATCAAAGGGCTACCGAACCCAGGTTGTTTCGTTGTGGGAGCCGTCGACGATCGCGTTGACGGTGTCGGAATGGAGCGCCTCGATGAAGAAATTGCTGGCTACTTCGAATGATGGTGTCTTGACGCTATTGCGGCTGGTGCTTGGCGTTGTTTTCTTTCTGCATGGCGCACAAAAGGTGCTCGGGTGGTTCGGTGGGTTTGGATTTTCGGGGACGATGCATGCGTTCACGGGGATGATGCATATTCCGGCGCCGTTTGCGTTTCTGGCGATCATGGCGGAGTTTCTTGGCGGAATCGGATTGATCGTGGGATTTCTCGCTCGAGTGGCGGCTTTCGGGATCGCCGTGAACATGTGCGTTGCGGTCACGCTCGTGCATTTTGCGAATGGACCGTTCATGAATTGGTACGGGAATCAGAAGGGCGAAGGATATGAGTATCATTTGTTGGTGATCGTGATTGCGTTGACGATCATGATTCGAGGAGCGGGAGCGTTTTCGGTGGATCACGCGATTGCGGCGAAGAGTTCGTGAAGTAATTTCTACGGCGAGTATCCAGAGGCAAACATGGGAACGGCGAAAGTTGGACTGGGGAGTGAGCAAGGAATCGAGCGCGTTGCAAGCACGCGCGGGTTCGACGATACGGTGGCGCATTTTGAGCAATTGATCGCGGCGAAAGGGATGGTGCTGTTTGCGAACATCGACTTCACCGGCGATGCGAAGCGAGCGGGGCTGACGATGCCGCGGATGAGGTTGCTGGTCTTCGGGAATCCGAAGGGCGGGACGCCGGTGATGGTGGCGGCGCCGAGTTCGGCGCTTGATTTGCCGTTGAAGGCGCTCGTGTCGGAAGAAGCGGACGGGAAGGTTTGGTTGAGTTTTAATTCGCCGGAATATCTGGCGCAGCGCCATGGAATACCGGCTGAGCTTGTGCCGAATATTGCCGGGATTCGCGGGCTTGTTGCCGCCGCTGCAACGTAAGAGATTAATTGGCGATTCGTTTTGGTCGCAGTGAGTTAGACGACAGTCGTGACGCTGCTGGAAGATGACGCGGCGGCAGAGCGTGCGGCTGGGGCGGCGCCGCCGATCTGGTATCCGACTCCGCGAACCGTTCGAATGAGAGCGCGTTCATAGCCCGAGTCAACTTTTCGACGCAAATAGTTGATGTAGACGTCCACGACGTTGGTCATGGTCGCCGACAACGCCCGCAACCCCGCCTGCAAATGCGTGATCCATTGCCGCGTCTCCGGCAAATGTGCCGTCGCATCCGCGAGCAACCCGGTAAACAGCTCCATGCTGCCCAGCGGATTTCGAATCTCGTGCGCCAGCACCGTCGCGATCTCCGCTAGCGCCAGCGACTTCCGCGCGGTCTCGCGCTCTTCCGCGATCCGCTTCTGCTCCGTCAAATCCCGCACGATCCACACCGTGTCGCCGGCCGCCTCCGGGCGATCTTGCAAGCTTGTGCGGAACACACCGACCGGTCGTACCACCGACCCGTTCTGAATCAGCGTCTCCTGCTCGAACTCGAATTTCTTTACCGGCACTCCATCGATCGCCTTCACAAACGCCTTTGGCGGCCGCGTGCCATCCCCCAGCACCCATTCGACCGGCGTCCCCAACAATCTTCGCGCCTCGGGATTCATGATCTGTAGCGTCCCGCTAGCGTTCACCACGAGCACTCCACACGGCAAACTCTCCACCACGCGCGTCAAATAACTCCGCATCCGCGCGTTCTCCTCCAAACTCCGTTCCAATTCCGAATTCGTCCGCTGCAACTCCCCGTGCAGCCGCGACACCTCGGCCTGCAGCTGCGTGTACGATTTCTCCAGCGAGCCTGCCGCTTGCGTGAATGTTACAAACGCCCGCGCGAGATTTTCCTGCGCGACGACAGGTGTCTCCATCTTCGGCGGAATCGCTGGTGCCGAAGCCGCGCTGAGCGCTCGGGGACGGTCATTGGGTAGGTTGGTCACGCGAGACATGGCTGCACGAGCCCTGCCAGCACCAGTGGGCAGAGCTAAAATTTTCCTTAGTTGCTGTAGTCGCTAAAGGGCTGAAAATGCCCAACGCCAAGCGTCAGATCGTTCCCCGCCAAAATAAACGCGCGCTCGATCGCGTGCTGCAGCTCGCGCACATTCCCCGGCCACTCCGCCCGCTCCAGATACCCGAGCGCTTCCGCCGACAGGTGCTTCTGCGGCATCGCATCTTCCGCGCATAGCTTTTCCAGGAAATGCTCCGCCAGCGGCCGCACATCCTCCAGCCGCTCGCGCAACGGCGGCATCAGCACCGGAAAAATCGCCAGCCGGTAATACAAATCCAATCGAAACTGCCTCACGCGCGTCAGTTCCAGCAAATCCACGTTTGTCGCGCACACCACCCGCACATCCACCCGATACACATCCGAACTTCCCAGCCGCTGCACTTCCCCGCTCTGCAAAAATCGCAGCAGCTTTGCCTGCATGCTCAGCGGCAGCTCGCCGACTTCATCCAAAAACAATGTCCCGCCCTGCGCCACGTGAATCCGCCCCAATCGCGATTGCACCGCGCCCGTGAACGCGCCGCGCGCGTGCCCGAACAATTCCGCCTCCAGCAGCGATTCCGGAATCGCCGCGCAATTCACCACCACAAACGGATGCTTCGCTCGCTTGCTCAGCGAATGCACCGCCCCCGCAACCAATTCTTTTCCCGTCCCCGTCTCGCCCGTCACCAGCACCGTCGTGTCGCGGTTCGCCACCATCTGCACGAGCCGGTACACCTGCTCCATCGCACGGCTCGCGCCAATCATCCCCGGCAACGGTTCCACATGCCCCGCCGCTGCAATGCGTTCGCCCGCTCCCGGCTCGGACTCCGCAACCACGCCGAAATCTGTTTCGTCGGCCAACTCCTCCGTCGCTTCCGCCGCTCCGTCGACAGCTTCTTCGGTCGCCGTCGCGCTCACCGCTTCCTCAACTGCTGCCGGATCCCGTTGACCCGCCTCTTCTTCCTTTCCCGCGATCGCTCCAGGATCGAGCAGTTCCACTTCGATCTGCGGATACTGCTTCCGAATCTGCTCCGCGACCTCCTGCGCATCCAGATCCGGCAAATTCCGGTCCAGCAGCACTCCGTCGCATGGCCACTGCAGCAATTTCGCCAGCGCATGCGCCCCGCCGACCGCCTCCTCGCTCAACGCGTCCGCATACACCGAACTCCGCTTCACTCGATCCCGAAACATCGGATCGGCGCTCGCCACCAATATCCGGTTCCGCGTTCGCATCACACCCGGTGTCGCCGTGGCCGCCATTGCCGTACCCCGCATTCCCGAATTTCACTTCGCAGCTCAGAACGTTCTTATTTGCAGCAGCCCAGGAAAAATCTTCCCGCCCCGCTGTGAAACATGCGGGTGCTCCCCTCCTGCGATTTCATCGCCAAAGTTTTTTCGAAAAGGAATGTTGCAAGGACTGGGTTTGCACAAATCGGCGCATGCGCACACCGAACCGTCTCGGAACGCAGTCCCGTAGAGGAACGGAATCGCTCGGCATCTTCTACCGCGTCGCTTCGCGCCGAATTTTCCCGGATGCCATCGCGCTACATCGCCGCGCGCACCCACCACTCCCGTTTTCCATCGACCGCTTGCATCTGAACTTTAGCGATTTTTTTCTTAAGCCTTACACATCCAGATCGACTCTTCGAGGCACGGCCCAGTTCGCGTCCAGGCTTTCTCGCTTCTTCGTTTTTTCTTCGGCGCGAAACTGCTCAGCGCCCGTATCCACGCGACATTTCCTGTATCCCCGAGAATTGACATCGACTCCAAACCGAGTATCTTTATTTGTACATTTTCAAAACGCTCGCCCTCAAAATTGGAGGAAGTGCATGAAACTGCATCGCAACTTGTCCCTCGCTTTGCCGCTGCTTGCCCTGGCAGCTACACTTTCGTTCGGCTGCAATAAATCCAGCACGCCGGCAACTTCGACTACGCCCGACGCATCCAGCTCCGCAACCCCGGCCGGATCAAATCCCGCCGCCGGTGGTTCCGCTGCTGCGCCTGCGCAACAAGCGGCCACTACGCCCGCTCCACCACCACCGCCGCCTCCAAAGCCTCTTATCATTCCCGCGGACACCATCATCTCTGTCACGCTCGATCAGCCCGTAGGATCGAAAATCAGCACGCCCGGTTCAGCTTTCGGCGCCACCGTTTCGGCTCCCATCTCCGTCGACGGCCGCCTCGCGATTCCCAAGGGAGCTCACGCATCCGGTGTCGTGAAAGACGCTAAACCCGCCGGTCGCTTCAAAGGTGGCGCCGTCCTCTCGCTCACACTGACCAACGTCTCCGTCAAGAACGAAACGTACACAATCGAAACTACCGCTCCATCCGAAACCAGCACCGGCAAAGGCAAGCGCACAGCCGCACTCGCAGGCGGTGGCGCAGGCGGTGGCGCGCTCATCGGCGGTCTCGCCGGAGGCGGCAAAGGCGCTCTGATCGGCGGCTTCATCGGCGCAGCCGCAGGCACCGGTGGCGCCGGCTTCACCGGCAACCGCGACATCACCATCAACGCCGAAACCCTGCTCAACTTCAAGCTCGTCTCACCGCTCGAAATCAGGAATCGCTAGCTTTCACATCAACAACAAAAACACAAAGGGCACGGCTAGCCGCCGTGCCCTTTAAAATTTAGACCCCGTCAAAAAACTGTCATGCCGAGCGAAGCGCGGAATCTGCTTCTCGAAGCAGTACTACAAACATTGCGACAAGCAATGGTTCTTCGAACCGACTCCCCAATTTCCCTTTCCTTCCAATTTCCAACTTCATCCCTTGCTATCCGCCCTCACCAACCTCGACGTCACCGTCTTCGTAAATACCCGGCAAAACTCATTATCCTCCTCCGACCCACTCCCCTTCGGCATCTCCGTCATCGTCACGCTTCTCGTCTTGAAATCAATCGTCAGCTTCCCCGTCACACAGTCCCGTGCCGACGTCTGCGCCACCAATCCCGTCGCATCCCACTTCGTAATCGTGTAATGCACCGGACTCACATCCAGCCGCGTGAACAAATTCCCATATGTTCCCGGCGGCAGTTTCCCCTCCACCACCGCGCACAGCGAAATCTTTTTATCGCACTCAATCTCGACCTGCGACGACGCATCTCCCGGCTTCACGTTCGCCGAATCGCTCTTCCATCGCCCCGACGCCGCCACATAATTGTGGTTCGTGATCTTCACCTGTTGCCCGCGCACACTTCCAGCCACCGCAAAAATCAGCGCGACCAAAGTGAGCGTCTGTTTCATCCGACCCAACCGACTCCAGCGCACTCCACTCTAAATTCCCGATTCCCCGCCGTAAACTGTCCCGACGACGGATGTGCCGTAGCCCCAAAGGCCATCAGCAACTCTGTCGCGACACTCTCGCCCGATCTCGTGTACGGGCGCAGCACTGCTGCGCCCCAGGCCCGCGAGATCACAACCCCAGCGACGATTTTGGGTTTTCTTCCTCTTCCCTTTCGACTTTCAACTGTCAATCTCTTTTCTTCATCTTTTACTTCATTACTTCTTTACTTTGGCCTTTCCCTCTCATCTCTTCAGCCTCACCGCCGCCGTATGCTCAAACGATCCCACCGTCCTCCACCCACTCTCTGTCTTCTCTAATCTCTGCGAAACCTCATACCCGCACCCGCGCACCGGGCACACCCAGAACCTGACTTTCCGCCCCACCGCAAAATCCCCTATATAAAGGTTGTGAAAGTCCGCCCTTCTCGCACATGCAAATCGCTTCCTGCCCGTACAATTCTTCGCGCTTCTTCGCGTCGCCCTCTTCGCCGGCCCGAAAGTACCCCTTCTCCATCGAGTACGCCATCGGACATCCCGGCCAGTTGCATCGATATACATTCACACCCGCCCGAAACGTCATCCGCAGATGATCGACAGGACAATGAATCGTCGTCGGCGCATAAAACAAACTCTTCTGCGGCAACATGGACAACCCCAACCCCGATTATAGTCCGCCAAATCCCACCCCGCCGCCCCGCCTCACCTCACCTGCCCATCTCGCCAACCGTATGTGCGGCTCTTGGGTGCCGCACCCTCATTTTTTAAAAGGGTGCGGGTTTAGATTCAACCTACCCATTCCTATCCGATATCTGGAAACCCCGCCAACGTTGCAAACCTTCAAACGTTCAAACCGTTTCTTCTTCCGCTTTTCGACTTTCAACTGTCGACTGTCAACTCTCCTCACACTCCCACAGCCGCCGCATACCTCACTCCCCGCGCCATCAACTCCTCAATCTCCCCCACCGTCCGAATCCCCCCTCGCGCCCCCACCGCCATGCAATTCAGCGCCGCCGCCGCACACGCAAAATCCAGTTGCCGCTGCATCCCCCACCCCTGCGTCAGCCCATAAATAAATCCCGCATGAAAAATATCCCCCGCCCCGATCGAGTCCACCACATTCACCCGATACGCCGCCGCATACCAAAACCGCTCCCCATCCCAAGCCAACACGCCTTCGTCACCCAAAGTTGCTGCCGCCAACTTGCACCCATACGTCTTCCAAACCTCCGGCAACGACTTCCGCAAATCCTTCTTCCCGGTCAGCCTTCCCGGAATATCGCGGCTCGCCACAAAATAATCCAGCCGCGGCAGCAAATCCTCCACTCCCGGATAAAGATCATCCAGATCCGCCACCACCGGCACTCCCGCCTCGCGAGCCCAACCCGCCGCCGCAGCCGCCGCCGCCGTATCGTGCCCATCCACATGCAACACGCGCGCGTCCGTCACCCACTCGCGCCGCACTTCCGACGGCTCCAACTTCAGCCGCTCATCCCGCTTCCACAAAACCGTCCGCTCTCCCTTGTCATCCACCAAAATAAACGCCTGCTGACTAGGAGTCCCCGCCGCCTCGACTAAATGCACCTCCACTCCCAGTCGCGCGAACTCATCGCGATGCAACCGCCCCGCCGCATCGTCGCCCAACCTTCCCCACATACCGCGTCTTCAATCCCCACATCGCGCACGCCGCCACCGCCGACGCCACCTGCCCGCCCGGCAACACGTTCGCCGACCGAAACGCCACCTTCGACCCGCGTTCCGGATACTCCGGCACCGGAATAATCGTGTCCGTAGCATTCAGCCCCACCCCAACCAAATCCACTCCCGCCCCCATCTTCACCCCGCTCACTCTTCCCAATCTTCCTCGTCTTACTCGGTGTCCTCTTCGACCTCTGTGGTGAATCCTTTCGTCTTTCGTTTTTTTCTTTAAACTCTTAACCGTCGCCCTCCAACCTCCGCGCACCTCAGCGTCCTCTGCGTCTCTGCGTTATCTTTTTCTCTTCTCCCGTTCTGTCCTTACTTCGTTACTTCGTTGCTTCTTTACTTCGCCTTTCTTCTACCGGAACCCCGTCGTCCTCCCAATCACCACCCCACAAACAACAAGCATCGCAAGACTCACCACCGTCAACACCCCCGCCGCCACCCAACTAAAATCCATCCGCGGCACTCCCGCCATCGAAGCAAAATACACAAACACTCCCGTCGCCGCCGCCACCAAAATCCAATCCACAATCCCGCGCCGCGCCGCGACTTCCCCCTCCGCCGATCTCCCATCCATCCGCGCCTCAACAAACTCCTCCGCCAAGTCATACCGCTCACACTCTCGCCGCGCCGCATCCTTCCATCGAACCTGCTCCGCCCCCGTCGCCGACGAAAACGCGATCGCTCCCACTCCCAGCATCATCAACAACGACCCGCCCACCACCTGCCCATACACCGACGCACTCCGCCCGTGCAATTCCCCAAACACAAACACGCCCCACAACAATCCCCAAATCTGATTCGAATTCGACAGCGGAATCCCCCGGCTAATCCCCACATACTTCGCCGCGTACTGCTGAAACAAATCCCCAATCACCCAAACAAATCCGCCCAGCATCAACCAGAACAAAACTTCCTTCGCATCCACCAACTGCCGCCACAATCCCGCCGTCCCCGTAAACGAAATCGCCAGCGTCCCCATCATCCCCACTTCGCCAAACGTAAAAAACGTCACGAACGACAGCGGATTCATCCCCGTCAAATACGCCTTCCGGTACGGGATGTACATCGTCCCCCACAAAATCCCCGCTCCCAGCGCCGCCGCAATTCCGCGCGAAGCGTGCGCAGCCGCCGGCCCCGCCGCCGTCGCCGACGACGCCACCGCCAGCAACCACGCCCCAAAGCACATCACCAAAACTCCACCAAGCACGCCCGCCCACCGCCGCGCACCCGCGTTCCGCAGCTCATTGAAAAAAATAAATCCCCACAAAATTCCCAGCAAACTGTTCGAATTCCACAGCGGAAACGCAATGCTCAACCCCACATCGCGAATCGCAAAAATCGTCAGCGTATTCGCCACCGCCCAAATGCATCCCGCCAAAATCGCCCAGATCAACAAATGCGGCGTCCGCGCGACATCCGCTCGAATCGACGACGTCCCCAAAATCAGCGCAGGCACGCTCCACCGCGCCAGAAAAACCCCAATCACCATAATCAGCGAAATCACCACCGGCGAAATCCCCACCGTCACCAACTTCGTCGGCGCCTCCGCCGCCCCCAACCAAGCCCCCGCCGTAAACCCCGACACCAACCCCACAATTTGCAAACTCTTCGCGCGCGAAGCGTCACTCATCGCGAAGCGCCGATCCGATCACCGTAGCCTGATCCGCGCCACCCTCTGTGTAGGGGCGCAGCACCGCTTTACCCTGAGCCTCGAAGGGTGCGCCCCAGCTTGCCCGGCCGTACGACTCCGCCACGCTCTGTTTTTTCTCTCCTTTCCCCTCGCCCTCACCCGTAACCGACTCTTCCAAATCGACCTCGCCCATGTACGGGCGCAGCACCGCTGCGCCCCAGCTTGCCCGGTCGTAAAACTCAATCGAGCCCTGTTTTTTCTTCCCGCTCAATAAACCCCCCGATCACCGAATCATCTCCAACAAAACCAACCCCGCCACCAACACCACCACCGGCACCCAAAACTGCACATCCGTCATCACGCAGCTCAACATCCCCCGCTTCTCCGCCACAATCCCTCCGCCAAAAACGCCGCGCAGGAGAATACCACCGCCCCACGCAATCAAGTACCGTCCGCATCTCCAAATCATCAAATCAGGGTAAGCTAAGCCTACGTCGCGATGCCCACCACCCTCGCAATCCCCGCGAACCGCGCCCGCCCCGCGCGCGCCACTCTCTTCTTTCTGATTCTCGCGCTCGCTCTCCCGTTCGCCTCCCGCGCCCAACAACCCTTCCAACTCCCCGACAAGCCCCTCGGCTACGTCAGCGACTTCGCCAACGTCCTCTCCCCCGACGCCAAAGCCAAACTCACCGCCCTCTGCACCGAGGTCGACCAAAAAGCCAAAGCCCAAATCGCCGTCGTCACCGTCCCCACCATCGGTGACCAATCCGCCTTCGACTATTCCTACGATCTCGCCACAAAATGGGGCGTCGGCCCCAAACAAGTCAGCCGCGGCGTCCTCATCCTCTACGCCACCAACGACCACAAATATTGGACGCAAGTCGGCTACGGCCTCGAAGGCATCCTTCCCGACGGCAAAGTCGGCGGCTTCGGCCGCGAAGCCGTCCCCATCCTCCGCCAGGGAAATTACGACGCCGCGCTTCTCCTCGTCACCCGCCGCATCGCCGACGTCATCGCCCAGGACGCCGGCGTCACCCTCACCGGCCCGTCACCCGTCAAAAATTATCAGCGCGACAATCAGCCAACATCCGGCGCGGGACTCATCGTCGGCCTCATCTTCTTATTCTTCTTCATCAGCATCATCGCCCGCATCTTTCGCGGCGGCGGCCCCCGTGGAGGGAGCGGCGGAGGCGGCAGCGCCTGGTGGATCGCCCCCTTAATAGGTAGCAGCATCGGCCGCGGCGGCTGGGGCGGCGGCGGTTTCGGCGGCAGCGGCTGGAGCGGTGGTGGCGGAGGAGGCGGCGGTGGCGGCGGCTTCGGTGGTTTCGGCGGCGGCAGTTTCGGCGGCGGCGGCGCCGGCGGCGACTGGTGACACGCGCGCTCCAAACTCGGTCAACTCAGCACTCTTTCAGAAGCGCGTGTCATCCTAAGCGTAGCGAAGGATCTCAGATGCACGGGTCGCACCCTGTACCCGCGATCGCTTCCCAGATCGCGGGGTTTAGATGCCACGTCACCGAGCGTCAATCCGGATCGCCACCGAATTCTCTTTTGTGTGCGGCTCATACGCCGCTGCAGGCCACCAATCAAAAATGTGTGATACTCAACCCAATTCCACCATCTAACTAGATCGCGCCCACTAAAATGGAATCCCAACTCAAAGAATTCCTCGACCGCCTCCAACCCGCCGCCGGCGCAAACCTCGTCTCCGTCGTCCTCTACGGCTCCGCCGCCACCGGAGAATTCCGCCCCGGCCAGTCCGACCTCAACATTCTCTGCCTCGTCAATCACGCCGACGCCAAAGATCTCGAATCCCTCCACGGCATCTCCGAATGGTGGATCAAAAAAGGCAACCACCCGCCGCTCATCTTCACCCGCGACGAACTCAATCGCTCCGCCGACGTCTTCGCCATCGAACTCCTCGACATGAAAGCCAGCCACCGCATCCTCTTCGGCCCCGACTTCCTCACCGACCTCGAAGTCCCGCTCCATCTCCACCGCCTTCAGGTCGAGCGCGAACTCCGCACCAACTGGCTCCGCCTCCGCCAAGCCATCATCGCCGCCCCGCTCACCGAAAAATCCCATCTCGCCCTGATGACCAACTCCCTTTCCACCTTCTGCTCCCTCTTCCGCCACGCCGTGTTCGCCCTCGGCGAAAAAATCCCCGCCACAAAACGCGAAGCCATCACCGCCGCCGCCAAACTCACCAACTCCGACGCCACCCCCTTCCACCAACTCCTCGACCTCCGCGAAGGCAAGTCCGACGCAAAATCCCTCAACGTCGAGCCCTGCTTGCATTCCTACCTAGCCTTCGTAGAATCCATCACCAACGAAATCGACCGCCGCCTGGAATCCAAATGACTCCCATCGCTCCCTTGGCGCCACGCCAAAATTCGTCGCCCTTCAAAAATGCGCTGTCATTCCGAGCGAAGCGAGGAATCTGCTTTTTGATGCCGCATCAAAAACATCACGACGAGCAGCAGTAGTTTCGAGTTTCGAGTTTCGAGTTTCGAGTTTCGAGTTTCGAGTTTCGAGTTTCGAGTTTCGAGTTTCGAGTTTCGAGTTTCGAGTTTCCATTCAGCCCGGAGGCACCGCAAAACCATGAAAGCCGCAATCGCCATACTCGTCATCCTCATCATCATCGCCGCCATCTTCGGCGGCATGTACGTCGGCCGCAAAAATCAAATGGTCACGCTCGACGAGCAAGTCAAATCCAACTGGTCCCAGGTTGACGTCCAGCTCCAGCGCCGCGCCGACCTCATCCCCAATCTCGTCGCCACCGTCAAAGGCTTCGCCGCCCACGAAGAAGCCGTCTACGGCGAAATCGCGAAAGCTCGCTCCGCCTTGCTCAACGCGCAAACCCCCTCCGACAAAATCGCCGCCAACGGCCAACTCGACGGCGCCATCGGCCGCCTCCTCGCCGTCGTCGAAAATTATCCCCAACTCAAATCCAACGAAAATTTCCTCCGCCTGCAAGACGAACTCTCCGGCACCGAAAATCGCATCTCCGTCGCCCGCAAAAATTACAACGACTCCATCCAGGCCTATAACACCTACATCGGCCAATTCCCCAACAGCCTCTTCGCCTCCTGGGCCGGCTACAAACGCAACGACGCCTACTTCCAAGCCAGCCCCGCGAGCCGCGAAGTCCCCAAAGTCGACTTCAACAATCCCGCTCCATCCGCCGCCCCAACGCCGACTCCCGCCCCAACCAAAAAATAACATCGACGCAAAAAATGTAGGGGCGCAGCCATCGCGCCCCTTTTTCAATGTCCAGAGACCTGTCATTCCGAGCGTAGCGAGGAATCTGCTTTTTGATACCGCGCCCAGCACTTAACCACTGGCGATGTCGTTCCCCTCTTCACTTCATATTCTCCAACGCCCTCACAAACGCATCATTCCCCACATGCACCGATCCTCGAAACGGCTTATTAATATCCGCAATCGCCAGCAACGCCAGCCCGATCATCAACGAAAAAAACACCACCTGCACTCCATGCAAAAACCGATTCTGCGACCCAAACATGCACGACGAAACAATCGTCAGCACTCCCCCCACGATCAACACAAACCACAACACCGTCGGCAGCGACAAGGCATTCTCCAGCAATCGCGTCCGCCGGCACGTCGTCATCGCGCTCAGCTCCGTCATCGCGTGATCCTGCGCCAGGCCCGCTGACTTCGATCCTTCCGGCACAGAAATCAAAACGCGCTGCATCTTGGAAGCCAGCCCAACGCTCTCCGCCGGTCTGCGCCCCTGTTCCATCTCCGGCCAATCGTTCTGAATCACTTTCTGCGCGTACTCGCGCGCCAGCTTCTGCAATTCAACGCGCGACCCATCCGGCAACCCATCCGCCAGCCGGTACAAATTCGTCAAACTGTTCGCTTCCATCTCCACGTTCTGAGTCGCCGTATCGAAATCCGTCCACACCGCATACAACATGAATCCCAATATCACCGCATACGTCGTCCCCAAAATCCCCAGCTGCCACCCGGTCACATCGTTATGCTCATGCCTCTTATCCCAAGGCCAAACTTTGTCCATCAGCACGAACAAAACAAGCGAAATCCCCACCACCGCCGCCACAACCAACGCACTCCCCGCCAAACTCAACATCCGCCCATCCCCCCGTCCCAATTCCCGCACCAAAATCAAAAGTCTGGCGACCGATTAAAACATGCACGTCATTCCGAGCGTAGCGAGCGAATCTGCTTTTTGACGCCGCGCCCAGACCTTCACGACGAACGCGTCTTCCAAATCTCTCCTTCTTCTCATTCTTCCAATGCCCGCTTTCACTTCACCGTCCAAATCCCCGCCTTCGCCGCCACAAAATCAATCTTCACCCCCGGCAAAAATCCCCGCATCCACTCCGCGCACCACTCCATCCCCGCCTGCTCCGACGGAATATGCCCAATCACAATCAACGCCTTCTTCTTCCCTTCCGTCACCGCATCCGCCACATACTCAAACGTCTCCCACTCCCTCGACTCCCCCGCCAGCAAAACCTCCACATCGTCCCGCTCCAGCGCCTTCGTCTCCCGCGTAAATCCCGTAAACCCCGGATTCAACCCAATCTTCGTCACCTTCATCTTCGGATCGCCCACCACCCGCACTGCCGGAGCATCCAGCCTCTTCGCCACATACGCGGCCAACTCCTCCAGCGTCATCTCCGGAATCACCAGCACTCCCTGATCCTCCGGCTTCCAATATTTCTCCCACCCCAGCTTCTTCACCGTCCCTTCCTGAATCCCATCCGGCTTCCGCATGTGCCAGTGATCGTGAAATTTCCAGATCACCAGATGATTCTTCTCAATAAATTCCCTCTTCGCCGTCCAAACCGCATCCGACGGATCCATCCCCTCCGGCTGCTCCAACATGTGATTGAAAAAAATCGGCTCATGCGTAATCACCATGTTGTCCCCGTTCGCCACCGCCCGCTGCAACACATCCAGCGTCGCCATCATCGTCACCGCCACCCCGTGACCACGGTGTTCGGATCGCCAGTCTTAAACGTATCGACCGTCTTCTGCCTCCACTCCACCCCCACGTGCGCTTTGATCGCATCCACAACTTCCTGCGCCGTAACCTTTTTCCCACTCTCCTGCCCGAACGCCGATCCGCAAGCTGCCGCCATCGCGACCACAATCGCAATCCCGCCGACAATCTGCCTCATCATCGATCTCCGTAGGGGCACGGCACTGCAGTGCCCGCATTCACACTCGTACTCTCGCTGACCCATTTTCGGGCGCGCGATTCACTCGCAAAAGCCCTGTACTCTACCAGTTCGCCCGACAGATGTACTTAATATCCACCACTATCGGCCAAATCCAATCATTCCGCGAACACTTCCTCACTCCTTAAATCCCAGCAAATCGAGTCGTCGAAGACATCGCGATCGGAACGCTACTCCAACTACGCGACTCACTTCGATCAATCCCCCTCAAACAACCTCTCACCGCACGACGGATTTCAATATCTCTACCTGGGCCGCGAACTCGGCGGCCGACCCGAAAGCGAGCCAATTCTACGACTCCAAAGGCACGTACTCTACCATTGCCGCCGAGTCCTGGCTCCGTATTGATCCTGAGGTTTCGCCTGAGATTCGCATTTGAGGGTATACCCCCCTGTCAGAGATCCGGACGCCTTCGCTTTTACGAGCATAGGGGCACCCTGTTTTTCCAAAGAGTCCGGAAGCCATTTGGAATGTTGGAGTTGCGGCACGGGTCGATTTCAAGAGTGTGGAAGCTATTGAAACGATGATGAAAGTTTTTCGCGTCTGTAGACCGCAGAGCACAAGTCGGATAGAAGGATGGGGATGCGGGAGGGCGTAAACCGTGTGTTGTCAACCACAGCGGAGAATTCGGAGGGTGAAGTCGACAAGTCACGATGCATGATAACACATTGGTACCCATTTGTCAATAGGTTATAGTACGTTCGAACGTGGATAACCGGAAATATTTTCCGCCCTTGCCTCGTATTACTATCGAAGCGGCAACAGCTTCAGGCCAACCATACCCGTGACCTCTACTACTCCCCTCATCCAAGCCCAGAATGTCTCCCGCCACTACCACCTCGGCGACTCCACCATCCCCGCCGTCAACGACATCTCCCTCGAAATCCACCCCGGCGAATTCGTCGCCCTCCTCGGCAGCTCCGGCTCCGGCAAGTCCACCTTCCTCAATCTCTTGGCCGGACTCGACCGCCCCACCTCCGGCGCCATCCACGTCCGCGGACGCAACCTCGCCGCCATCGATCCGACAGAACTCGCCGCCTACCGCCGCGACACCGTCGGCATGGTCTTCCAATCCTTCAATCTCCTCCCCGCATGACCCTCGCGGAAAATGTCGAGCTCCCGCTGCGCCTCGCCGAAGTCGATCGCGCCGAGCGCGCCGCCCGAGTCCAGTCCGCCCTCGAACACGTCCGCCTCGCCGCACGCAGCCGCCACCGCCCCGCCGAACTCTCCGGCGGCGAACAGCAACGCGGCGCCATCGCCCGCGCCCTCGTCAATCGCCCCTCGATTCTTTTCGCCGACGAGCCCACCGGCAATCTCGACAGCGTCAACGGCGAGCAAATCCTCCTGCTCCTCCGCGAAATTCAATCCAGCCTCGGCATGACCATCATCATGGTCACCCACGAGCGCCCTCTCGCCGAACAATTCGCATCGCGCATCGTCACCCTCGGAGACGGCAAACTAAAATCCGACGCGCCCAACGCAGCCGCCATGCTGCAATCCGCAAACGCAACCGCCGCGCCAGCGCAATCTGCGAGCAACGAGGCGCGCTCATGAAAACTCGCGACCTCACCGAACTCGCCTTCCGCAATCTTGCGCGAAGCCATCCTTCGCAATTCCCTCACGACGCTCGGCGTCGCCGTCGGCGTCGCCTCCCTCGTCGCCATGCTCTCCCTCGGTGTCGGCCTGCAAACCCTCGCCTCGCAAAAACTCAACAGCTCCGGCCTATTCGACGCCGTCTACGTCACATCGAAACGGGGCGGCATGCGCGGCGGTCCCGGCGGCGACGGCGATCGCCCGCGCCGCAACGACGAAAAATCCGCAAAATCCGAACCCGTAAAGCCTCTCGACGAAACCGCGCGCCAGGAATTTGAAAAACTACCGAACGTCACCGAAGCCTACCCGCAAGTCCGTTTTCTCACCGAAGCCCGTCTCAATGGCAAAAGTATGTCGATCGGCGCGATCGGAATGCCGGACTCATCACGCAAGACCGGATCGTTCGACAACATCGCCGGGAAATATTTTTCGTCCCCAACCGCCGACGAAGCGATCTTGCACTCGGAGTTCGCTAAGGATCTCGATCCGCAACCCGCGTCGCTCGTCGGAAAAGAGATTACCCTCCGTTATGCGCAGCGCCAGGAGACCCCGCCACCAGACACAAACAAACCGAAAGACATCGACGACGAACTCGACGATATGTTGTCCGGCGGTGGCGGAATCTCGATCGTGTCTCACGACAAAAAGCTCCGCATCGTCGGCATCATCGACACCGATCCGTCCATCGGAGCCGGCGGCTTCGGCGGTGCCCGGATCTTCATCCCTCTCAAAACCGCGCAGGAGATGCGCCCGGCTCAAGGTGGCGACGTTAACGAATTTGTCCGCGCCAGCGGCTCTTCAAAGCCCACCTACATGGCGCTCACCGTCCGCGTCAAAAACCCCAAAAACGTCACACAAGTCGAAGACGCCATCAAGAAATTGGGCTTCAACACGTTCTCGCTGCAAGACGCAACGCGCAGCCTTCGTCTCGTCTTCACCGTCTTCGATTTGTTTCTCGGGCTTTTCGGCAGCCTCGCGCTTACCGTCGCGTCGCTCGGCATCATCAACACGCTCGTGATGGCTATCCTCGAACGCCGCCGCGAAATCGGCGTCCTCAAAGCGCTCGGCGCTACCGATCGTGATGTTCGCAGTTTATTTTTTGCGGAAGCCGGAGCAATGGGCTTGCTCGGCGGAATCTTCGGCGTAGCCATTGGCTGGCTGATCGGCCAAGCCCTGACCTGGGGCACCACAATTTATTTGAAGCGCCAGGATCTCCCCGGCGTAAAAATCTCCTACGTCCCCTGGTGGCTCGCTGCCGGCGCCATCGCCTTCGCCGTAATCGTCAGCCTCGTCGCTGGCCTATACCCCGCCGCCCGCGCCGCCAAACTCAACCCCGTCGAGGCCCTCCGCTACGAATAGCGCTGCCTCAAGCACATCCTCTGCGATGAATGACGGCGTCTCAAGCAAGCTCATGTACGGGCGCAGCACTGCTGCGCCCCAAGCCCGCACCCAACAAACGTACTTGCCTCAATCCGCTTTTTCTTTCTTCACTCGCCGTCAAACGGCAACCCAACATAATTCTCCGCCAACGACGCACTCGCCGCTCTCGACCCCGTCACGTAATCCAAATCCGCCAAATGCAACCGATGCGCAAACGCATCCTCATTCGGAAATCGATGCAGCATCGACGTCATCCACCAAGAGAATCTCTGCACCTTCCACACGCGCCGCAAACAAACATCCGAATATCGTTCCAATCCTTCACTCGATCCGCGCTTATAAAAATCAACCAGCGCCCGCGTCAAAACGCGTACATCCGCAATAGCCAGGTTCAACCCTTTCGCTCCCGTCGGCGGCACGATATGCGCCGCATCGCCCAACAAAAACAGTTTCCCGTGCCGCATCGGCTCGGCCACAAAACTCCGCATCGGCGTCACGCCCTTTTGCAGAATCGGTCCGTCGCGCAACTCGAATCCATCGCGCGTCGCAAATCGCGTCCGCAATTCCGTCCAGATCCGATCGTCCGACCAATCATCGATCTCTTCATCGCGCACGCACTGCAGATACAGCCGCGAAATTTCCGGCGACCGCATGCTGGCCAGCGCAAACCCGCGCTCGTGGTAGCAATAAATCAATTCATCCGAAGCAGGAGGAACCTTCGCCAAAATCCCGAGCCATCCAAACGGATATTCGCGCTCGTAAATTTTCAACGCCGATGCCGGCAGAGCCGGACGGCAGATTCCGTGGAAGCCGTCGCAGCCCGCGATGAAATCGCACTCCAGCGTTTCCCTCGCGCCGCCGCGCTGAAACTGAATCTTCGGCTTCGAGCCCGCTCCGTTCGCGTCAAAATCGTGAACTCTTATCGCTTCCGCGTCGAAAATAATCTGTCCGCCGGCCGCGACCCGCGCCGCAATGAGATCCTTGATCACCTCGTGCTGCGCATAAATCGTGATCGATTTTCCGGTCAGCTCCGCAAAGTCGATGCGATGCCCCGCGCCGGCAAATCGCAGCTCGACGCCGTTGTGGACAAGTCCTTCGCGCTGCAATCGCTCTCCGACGCCCGATTGCACCATCAACTCGACGGTGCCGTGCTCCAGCACGCCGGCGCGGATGCGGCTCTCGCAATATTCCCGCGACTTGCTTTCGAGCACGACCGACTCGATGCCCTGCAAATGCAGCAGGTGCGACAGCATCAAGCCCGCCGGTCCGGCGCCGATGATTCCAATTTGCGTTCGCATTCGCGAAATCCTGCTCGATGTTACTATAGCCATTCGCTCGCGTTCGCGGCTTCTAACTGAACATGGAAAACGCCTACATCTGTGACGCCATCCGCACGCCGTTCGGCCGCTACGGCGGCGCCCTATCGGCCGTGCGCGCCGACGATCTCGCCGCAATTCCAATTGCCGCGCTCGTCGCGCGCAATCGCGGTGTCGATTGGTGCGCGCTCGACGACGTGATCTACGGCTGCGCCAATCAATCCGGCGAAGACAATCGCAACGTCGCGCGCATGGCGCTGCTGCTCGCCGGCCTCGATGTCGAAGTACCCGGCTCAACGGTGAATCGCCTTTGCGGTTCGTCCATGGATGCCGTCGCAATCGCAGCGCGTGCAATCAAAAGCGGCGAAGCGGAAATCATCATCGCAGGCGGCGTCGAAAGCATGTCACGCGCGCCGTTTGTGGTCGGCAAAGCTGACGCAGCGTTTTCGCGCGCGATGAAACTCGAAGACACGACGATGGGCTGGCGTTTCGTCAATCCGGCGATGAAAGCGAAATACGGAACGGACACGATGCCCGAAACCGGCGAAAACGTCGCCGAAGAATACACAATCTCGCGCGAAGATCAGGACGCATTCGCGCTGCGCAGCCATCAGCGCGCCAGCGCCGCGATTGCGGACGGCCGCATGGCCGAAGAAATCGTCGGCGTTCCGGTGCCGCAGAAAAAAGGCGATCCCGTCTGTGTCGAGAAAGACGAACATCCGCGTCCCGACACGACGCTCGAAGCGCTCGCGAAATTGAAGCCGGTTGTAAAACCGACGGGCACGATCACGGCGGGAAACGCTTCCGGCATCAATGACGGCGCGTGCGCTCTGCTGATCGCTTCGGAATCCGCGATCAAGAAATATAGACTGACGCCGCGTGCTCGTATTATTGCCAGCGCTGTTGCGGGCGTCGCGCCGCGGGTCATGGGCATGGGTCCGCATCCCGCAACAACGAAAATCTTGGCGAAAGCCCGGCTGAAGCTTGAGCAAATGGATGTCATCGAACTGAACGAAGCTTTCGCTTCGCAAGCGTTGGCGGTGTTGCGCCGGCTTGGATTGAAAGATGATGCCGCGAACGTGAATCCGAACGGCGGGGCGATCGCGATCGGCCACCCGCTCGGCGCCAGCGGCGCGCGGCTCGTCACAACCGCGACCTATCAACTCATGCGAACCAAAGGCAAATACGCGCTCTGCACGATGTGCATCGGCGTCGGCCAAGGCATCGCGACGATCATTGAAAGAGTCTGAGAAACAGTTTGAGCGAGAGAGCCTGAGTGAAACTCCTGGACGGATTATTTCGCAGCGAAGAAGTGGAGCGATGGCTTTCTGATCGCACGTGCCTTCAGGCGATGCTCAGCTTTGAGGCAGCTCTGGCGACAGCGGAGTCGCACGCCGGCGTAATTCCCTCCTCAGCGGTGCAGGCGATTTCGCAACAATGCAAAGCACCGCTGTTCGATCTCGACGCATTAGCGCGCGCCGCGAAGTCTTCGGGCAACATTGCGATTCCGCTCGTCAAGGCGCTCACCGCGCAAGTCGCGAAGTACGACGCGGAAGCCGCGCGCTATGTGCATTGGGGAGCGACGAGCCAGGACGTCATCGACACTGGCCTCATGCTGCAGTTGCGTGGCGCATTAGCCCATGTCGCGAGCAACCTCGACGAGCTAGCGGCAGGACTCGCGGAACTCGCGACGAAACATCGCTCGACGGTGATGGTTGGCCGGACGTGGATGCAGCAGGCGTTGCCGACAACATTTGGCGCGAAGGTCGCCGGATGGCTTGATGCAATCGATCGCCATCGCGAACGTCTGCGCGAAACGCAACACGCGATGTTTGGTGCTGCAGTTCGGTGGCGCGGTGGGAACACTCGCCGCGTTGCATGAAAAAGTGACGAAGTTGCGAAACATCTTGCCGAGGAATTGAAGTTACCGCTCGCGGAGATCCCCTGGCATTCGCATCGCGATCGCGTCGCCGAGATCGCGACGACTCTTGGATTGATCGTCGGCACTCTCGGCAAAATCGCGAAGGATATCTCGTTGTTGTCGCAGACGGAGGTCGGAGAAGTATTTGAACCGAGCGAACCGGGTCGCGGCGGCTCTTCGACGATGCCGCACAAACGGAATCCGGTCGCGTGCGCTGCTGTCTTGTCGGCCGCGATTCGTGCGCCGGGGCTTGTCAGCACAATGCTCGTGGCGATGCCGCAAGAGCATGAACGTGGGCTTGGTGGCTGGCACGCGGAATGGGAGACGTTGCCCGAGATTGTTTCGCTTGCGGGCGGCGCGGTTCGCACGATGGCGGAGATTGCGCCGCGATTGGAAGTCGATGCCGATCGCATGAGCGAGAATCTCGCAGCCACTCGCGGTTTGATTTTTGCGGAGGCAGTTTCCATGGCGCTCGCGCAGAAAATCGGCAAGGCGAAAGCGCATGATTTCGTCGAAGCGGCTTGTGCGGAAGTTCGCAAGTCTGGCAAACATTTGCGCGAGGTCGTCGGTGGTGATACGACCATCAGTCAATCGTTCTCGACGGATGAGCTCGATGGATTTTTCGACGCGCGGAAATATTTGGGACGGGCCGAAGAGTTTGTCGATCGGGTCGTTGCGGCGAGCGAGCAAACCAAAGTCGAGGTCCACGGCTGAAATCTTGCGGACGTGGCGCGCAGTATGCTGAGCCCCTACATGAGCTTGCCAAGGATTCGCTTTGCTGAAGGAGAGACATGGCGTTTGCTGAGTTGAACGGGTTGCGGATGCGGTTTGAATGGTCGGGGCTCGAAACTGGGCCGGTCTTGGTGTTTTCGCACCCGCTCGGGACCGATCTGACGATGTGGGATGGGCAGGCCGCGGATTTCGGAAAAAAGTTTCGGGTGCTGCGCTACGACAAGCGCGGGCACGGCGGCTCGTCCTCGCCGGCGGGACCTTACACGATTGAGCAGATGGGGCGGGATGCGGTTGCGCTGCTGGATTATCTAAAACTCGACAAAGTGAATTACTGCGGGCTTTCCATCGGCGGACAGACGGGAATGTGGCTCGGCGCGAATGCGCCGGAACGGCTGAACAAGCTCGTTCTCAGCAATACGGCGGCGAAAATCGGAAACGACGACGGATGGAATACGCGCATCGATGCGGTAGACGAAGGGCGGCGTGAAGTCGGTGTCGAAAGTTGTGATCGATCGGTGGTTTACACCGGAGTTTCAGGCGAAGGCGCCTGCGGAGATCGAGAAGATTCGCGATGTTTTTGAGCGTAGCGACGCGGCGGGCTACATCGCAAGCTGCCAGGCGGTGAAGGCGTTTGATTTTCGCGAGAAAGTCGGCGGGGTGCGGGTGCCGACACTGGTGATTGCGGGGACGCATGATCCCGCGACGACTCCGGTGGATACGAAGTTCGTGGCGGATCGCATCGCTGGATCGAAGTTTGTGGAGTTGAACGCGTCGCATTTGTCGAACATCGAGCAGCGGGAGAAGTATTCTGCGGCGGTGGCAGAATTTATCTGGACGGGTAATCGGCAATGAGCGCAAGCGGAGATCTCGGCTGAGGCGAGTCGGACGAGAAGAAAAGATACGAGCAAGGGTTGAAGATCCGGCGCGAGGTGCTGGGCGATGCGCATGTCGATAGGTCGCTGGCGAATCGCGATGAGTTCAACGAAGAGTTTCAGGAACTCATCACGCGATATGCCTGGGGAGAGATTTGGTCGCGGCCCGGATTGGATCGGCCGACGCGCAGCATGATTACGCTGGCGTTGATGGTGGCGTTGAATCGAGGCGAAGAATTTCGGATGCACGTGCGCGCGGCGTTGAACAATGGCGTGACGAAGGAAGAGATTAAGGAAGTGTTGTTGCAGTGCGCGATTTATTGCGGTGTGCCGGCGGCGAATTCGGCGTTTCACGCGGCGAAGGAAGTTTTAGGAGCGTAGTCGTCTCGAACTCAGTGTCCTGACGGCGAGCCGCTCGGAGTTGCGGCCGTGAAGTCGACGCGGGCGTCGGTGGCGGCGCTTCTTTTACCAGGATCGGCCAGCGCGGGAATGCGAAATTGCCGGCGTTGTCGTCGATAACGTTGACCTGGCAAGTGTAGAAGCCGGGCTTCAGGGATTGCAGCGGCAGATCGATCTGGAAGATCACCGCTTTGCGATCGGGCGCGGTGAGTTCGTTGGCGACGATTTGCTTTGATTCGTAGACCTTCGCGTTGCCCTGCAAAAATTCGATGTTCGTCAAAACGTGGACGGCGTCTTTCGCGGGCTTCGGCTGCGGAGCTGCCTTAGCTCCGCCGGTTGCGCCCGCGCCGGCGTCACCGAGCAGCGCGTCGAGCGCGTTGTTATTCGACGCTGCGACGGTTCCGCCTTTGCGCTGATGCGCCGCATCGTAGACCTCATACTGCAAATACAAATGTTGGTCCTGCGTGAAAACGTGCGTGATGTTCGGCACGAGCTCCTGCTGATTCTGCACCAGCGGGTGCAGACCTTTTTTCGTTGAGTTGCCGCTGGCGGGCACGCGCTGATTCGCCAGCACGACAGAACTCATGCGCAGTGGCGCTTTGCGCAAATCGGGAATCGTGACGTCGGTCTCGAACGATCCCATGCGCCCCGTCTGATTTTCGCGCACGACAAATTTCAGATGGTATTCGCCGGGCGCCAGGACAAAGCCGGTGTTGTACTGCACATTTTTGCGGCGAACTTGCTGCGCGCTGTCGAGCGCGAGCTTCACCGTGTCGCGCTGATGTCCGACCGGCAGTTTTCCGTTCGCCAACACCTCGCCGATGAAGTCGATCGTCGCGTTGTCTTTGTCTTTCGCCTGCGTAAACGGAATCTGCGATCCCGGAATCACCAGCGAGACGCCGAGATAATAGTGCGTGTCGTCCTGGCGGAAATAATGCGCTCCGGCGTAAACCGCGACGTCGGTCTGCGGGAGCTGCGCGTCGAGCTCGTCGTCGAGCTGCTGCTCGCGATCGGTGCGATTGAGATGCTGGAAGTCGCGGCCGGCGTAATAGCCCGAGCGATATTCGAGTTTTATATCTTTGATGTCAGGACGATTGAGCGTGACTTTCAGATGGCGGAAGCGCCCGTCTTTCGCGGGATTCGAGCTGGTGAATCCGAGCACATAGTACGCCGACGTGTCTTTCTGCACCTGCGCGAACACGCCGCTGAAATCGTTGGAGTCGAAAAACGCCTTGCCGCCAGTGTCGTCTGCGAGCGTCGAAAGCGTTTCCTGCGAATTCGCATTACCGTTGAGGTCGTTGAACACCGCGTTGCCGTTATAGGCGGACTGTCCGTGCAAGCTGGCGTTCTGCGCTTCTCCGCCCGGAGGAAACGCCTGAAGGCCGCGCACATCGAGCGGATAAATCGACACGTTCGCTTTCACCGCCGCGGCGGTCGCGGCACGCAACGCGGATTGATTGTCCACGCCGGACTGCGTAATTCCGTTGCTGAAGTAAATGATCGATTTTTTCTGCGAGATTTTCCCGAGCGATTGCATGATCGATTGCAAGGCGAGCAACTTTCGATCGGCGGTAAACGTGTTGTAGTCGGTGTCGTCTGGCGTGAACGAGCCGCCCGTTTCGGCCGCGCCTTCGGCTGAGCCTTCGGAGCCGAGATCGTAGCCCTGGCCCTGGCTGGAGCTGTAGGAGGCCAGCGTGGCGAGCACTTTTTTCTTGTCGTCGGTGAAATCGAGATCGACCTTCATGTTCGTCGAGAGCGAGACGAGCGCGATCATGTCGGCCGGAAGCATTTTTTCCTTGATGAATTTCTCGGCGGATTCGACGCCGCGATCGATCTGCTCGGGATCCATCCCCGAGAAATCGAAGAACAAAAGCATCAGCCGGCGGTCGCGCGCATCGATCTGCACGGGATTCGACGAGTGCAGCAGGCCCGGATTCGGCGCATTCCCTGCCGCCCCGTTTACAGTGGCTTCGGCTGCCCCCGCTGTTGCTAACGCATCGACGTTTTCGAAATCGAAAGTCGAGATTTCCTGCTTCTTCCCGTCTTCGGAGAGCGTGAAATCTCCTTTTTTCAGATCGCGAATCAGATTGCCATGCCGGTCGCGCGCGACGACGTTGACGAGCACAAGTTCCGACGTCACGTGCATGCGATATTGCGGCTGCTGGCGGCGCTTGCGGCGCATCCTGGGCTAGCGCCACACCCATCGCGTTGAACTGCAACAAGACGACCGCGATTGCGGCGAGCGATTTATTGAACATGTATGTGCTCCTCTTCATGTTCATCCCGGCCTAAAACCGAAATCTCGCAACAAGCGTAACGCGGCGTGTTGCGCCGGCCGAAGTGACCTCCCCAAACTGAAGCGAGTTCACCGTCGTATTGATCGCCGTGTAGTTGATGAAGTTGAAGACATTCGCGGCCTGCAGGCGCAGCTCCAGCGCGCGCGATTCTTTGATCGTGATCGTTTTACTGAGCGACATATCGACGATGACCTCGCCAGGACCTTCGATAATGTTGCGGCCGGCATCGCCGAAAGCCGTGCCGTTGGGGTTGACGCACGTGTTCGTGGTGCCCGAGGAAGTCGGGGGCGAGCAGAACGCCGCAGTGTTGAACCATTCGTGCGCGCTTGGGTTGCTGATCGTGATCGGCTCACCCGTCACATCGGCGCGCAGCGAGCCGCTGACGCCGCGATCGATGTCGAGGCTATTGCCCAACACGTTTGGCGTGTACCAGAGCCCGCTGGCGATCGTGAAATCGCCGCTGAGCGACCACGCGTTCAAAATGTGCGACAGCGCGCCGCGCTGCAAGTACCGGTGATTCTCGCCAAACGGCAGTTCGGCGATCCAGTTCCCCGTGAATTTGTGCTTCTGATTGAAGCTAGACAAGCTGCGATCGGCCGCAATGTCGAACGGATTCTGTGAGACGACTAACCCACCTCCACCGATCGACGACGCATCGTCGATCGATTTCGAGAATGTATATACCGCGCCGTAGCTGATGCCGTGCGACTGGCGCTTGCGGAAACGCACCGAGCCCGCATGAAAAACGGAGTTGCCCGCCGACGATTCATAAATGAACGGCTGCAATCCAGCAATCGTGATCGCGCGCTCGACGTCGAGGTCCGTGCCCTTCGACCCGTTGTAATCGACGTTGAGCAAGAAGCCGTGCGGCAACGTGCGCTGGATATCGAGATTCCAGATTTGCACGTAGCCCAGCTTGTAATTCGGATCGACAGCGAAATTGTTGGTGATCAAGACCAGGCGGCGTGTGCCGGAAAGCCATTGGCGAGACTGAGCGGTGTCGCCTCGCTCGTGATGTTCGTAGACGTGGTGGCGAACGGCGGCTGAAACGCGAAGTTCTGAATGATATTGGCGTACTGCGCGAGGTTGTAGTTGATGCCGTACCCGGTGCGCACCACGGTATTCTTGAGCGGCCGCCACGCGATGCCGATGCGCGGCGCGAAGTCGTTGCGATCAGGATGAATCAGCGACGACCCAAATCCATTCTGGCCGGGAAGCACAACCGACGCCCCTGTAAATCCTTCTGCGACGTCGAGATTCGCGATGCGATCGTGCCCTTCCGTGTACGGTCCGTTGTATTCATAACGGAAGCCAAGATTCAGAGAAAGCTTCGGAAGAATGCGCCAGTCATCCTGCGCGAAAAGATCAAAGGAGTTCGACGCGAAGTCGTAAGAATTCGTGCCGGATTGCAGCGTCGTCTGCTGCGGCAAGCCGAGCAGGAAGTCGGCGAAGTCATACCCCGTGTTGCTGACGGGACTCGTGCTGCCCGGCGCGAATTCGGAAGTTTCCAGCCCGGTAAAGACGAACGAGCCTTCCGCATTTTTCGCGGAACGAAAACTCTGCAGAATGCGGCGATAGTCGCCGCCGAAGCGCCAGTTGTGTTTGCCGCGATACCAGGACAGCGTGTCGGAAATCGTGTACGTCTGATCGAGTTCGCGGCGCGGCGTCGGATCGTTGAGCCCGCCGAACGTGGTGAAACTTATGCCCGGGAGCCCAAAGTCGAACGGATCGGTGGACACGCCTCCGATTCCGGCGAGACCAGCGACATCGATGTTGTTGGAATAGAGGTTCGAAGTCGCGACGTGATTGTGATTGTAGGTGAAGCGAAGAATGTTCGTGCGGCGCCCGTTGCCATAGGTCCATCCGCCGGTCGCCTGGACGCCCTGGGTATCGGTATTCCCCGCCAGAGACGGGAACGCATTCACCGTCGCGGTGTTGTTGCGCGAATAGTTGAGGCCGAAGTTGATGTTGTTCTGCGCGCGCCGCCGTCCGCCGCCTCCTCCACCTCCGCCGCCGCGACCTCCTCCACCGAACGGGCCGTTGGTGGAATCGCCGAAATTGTGAATCAGGCGCAGGCTGATCGCGTCGGTGTTGCTATTGTCGTTCGTGACGTAGTGAAAGTTCTGCGTGGCCGTGTCGAGATTCGGCAGCGGGATGTATTGCAGCAAAGCTTTCGCTTGCGAGCTGATCAGCGCTGGATTGATGACGTTGGGCTGCCCGTTGTAACTGAATTGCGTGCCAGTCGCGGGATTGAAAATCTGTACCGGCGTCCCATCATTATATGTAGCGCCCGCGAAGTCGCCCGCGCGCTCGGCGGCCGTGGGCACGGTGGAGTACGCGTCGTATGGCGTGCTGCCGCGCGAACCGTTCCATCCGGCAAAGAAAAACCATTTGCCGCCGCCGTTGAAGATGTGCGGAATCGTCAGCGGGCCGCCGGCGTTGGCTCCGAATCGCGCAAAGTTGTAGCTGGCTTTCGGAGTGTCGATGCCTTGGAGCGAGTAGGGCTTGGCGTCGAAGGAAGCGTCGTCGTCGGAAAAATAAAGGAAACCGTGCGGCTGATTGACGTTGAAGCCGCGACCAAGTCGTCCGATGGCGATCGGACCTCCACCGCCAAATCCGCCGGGACCACCGAAGCCGCCGCCACCTCCGACTGCGCCACCTTGCCCTGGCGTGCCGGGAATCAGTCCGGCCGCTTGTGCGCGCTGGCGAAATTCCTCAATACGATTCTGCAAATCTTCTTCGCTACCCGCGCCGAAGTCCTGGCTGCGCCCTTGCGCGCCGCTGATGCTGACAGATTCGTTGGCGACGTCGGTGCCGGCTCCGCCCATCGGCAGGGTGGCAATGTCTCCGGCGTTGGCACCGCCCCTGTACCGTCCGCCACCTGACGCTCCGCCTTCCAATGCAGAGAGAGAATTTTCGACCGAGAGGCTCTGGAATCCGTGGCCGGCGGCGATCGCGGCGATTGCGGATGCTGCGCCGGATTGCTCGGCCTGGCGCGACGCGAGAATCATCTCGGGATCGAATTTTCCGCTCGGCGTGTCAGGTTTGAGGACGATCTCCTGCGTCTGCGGCGCGAACGCCATGAATTCAACCCGAACGACGTAGCGGCCCCGCGGAAGGCCCGTGAACTTGTAGCTGCCGTCGAGAGCAGTCGCCATCGAATATTTTTTGCCCGTCAGAGTATTGGCAGCAGTAACGGTGACGCCGGGGAGCGGTGTCTTGCCGGATTTAACAGTGCCGCTGATTTCAAACGATGTGGGCTGCGGGGCGGACGGAGCAGCCTGTACGGAAACGCTCGGAGTTTGCGCAGGAGCGTTCGCGTCTGGAGTCGCCGGAGCGGGTGCGGATGGTTGCGCCGGTGCCGGAGATTGCGTCGCGGGAGCAGGAGCACTCGACGGCTGCGGCGGAGCTGGCTGATCCTGCGCGCGCACCGACGCGCTGCAAAGCAACATCGTGCCCAGCGATAGAGCGAGGAGCGGGGACCGGGTCGAACTCAAAAATTTCAACGATGCAGCTCCATTTGTTGGCCGAACTGTGGCGTGGGTGCGGGAGCCGGAGCCGGTGCAGGCGCCGGCGGATTCGGAGACGGTGGCGGCGGAGGCGCCGCGTTGGGCGGTACAGGTGTATCCGCAGCGCCGGAGCTTCCCTCTTGCGATTGCCCGCCTTGTTGGCGACGGCGACCGCCGCCAACTCCCGCCTGCTGACCGAACTCCTGCATACGCTTCCATTGTTCAGGTCCGATCACCACCACGTTCTTCGGGACGAAGACATTATTTTCGACGGCGCCCCGCGCAAAAACGTGGTCGCCGGGCTGAATATCGGCCATCGTGATGGACTCGCGGCCCTTGCGCATCGAGGTTTCTTCGTTCAGTTCCAAAGTTTGCGTCACGTTATCGGAGCGCAGCACCGTAAGTTTCGGCGCATCGACGGATTTGATCTCACCGGCGACATAATCTTTGCCGAGTGTGCCCTGCTGCTGCATTCCGCCACGTCCACCGGCGCCACCAGGTCCGCCGCCGAAGCCGCCTCGTCCACCCGGGCCGCCCTGTCCGTTCATCGATCGCGCGGCGACAACTTCCGCCGTCCAGCTATGGTCGGCCGCTTCTTGCCCACGCACGAGAATGATGTCGCCCACCTTGAAGTCACTACGCTTGGCGGGCTGCCGATCTTTCCGAAATTGCGTCTGCCCGTTGAATTTCACGCTGATGGTGTCGCCGTTGGTATCGAGCACGTCCATCGAGTTGTCGTGAATCGCAGTAATCTTGCCGAAAAGGGGCAGCCGGCGTTCGTCGGGGCCGCCCTGCGGCGGAACTTGATCCTGCGCGGAGTTCGCGCGAGAAGCAGCGGGCGCCGTGATCGCTGCGGCGTGAACCGAGCCACCCGAAAGCGCCGCAAAGAGTGAAGCGACCGACAAGACCAACACGCAGCGACTAACGTCTATTCTCATGGCGATCTCCGTTCACGTGTTCCTGTGCCTGGTGAGAGCGTAACGAACTGTAAGTATGGACGCTGTTTTCAACGGGCGGGTTTCTTGGCGAATGTTGGCAAGTTGGCGTCTTGTCTTAGGATGAGGCCTTCGAACGCAATGCTCCGGACTATTCATTTCTGGATTTCCCCGGAAGGCACACCAAAGTTCCGGTGCAACTCGAGTGCTATGGTCAGGATGGAACAATTACGGCAATTTTGACGTTTATGAAATTGAGAGCCCTGATGGATTCGGCTTCAGGTATACCGACCGCGGCAAGACTGCGCCAACCGGGGCGAGCGAGTGACTTTAAATTCGATCAGCACGCACAATGCCGGAACGCCCGATTTCCTGTTCGCTCGTGGGACAATTATTCCCATTTTCGGTCATTGGTGCTATTTTCAAAGAGGGTCCACCAGCCATAACCAATTGAAGGCACTCGGCTTAGACCGAGGCCGTGCGGGGCAGCCCGCGTGCGATTTCTGTAGTACGCGATAACCTATATGGACATACAACGACCATCCAACGCTAAAGCAAAAAAAATCAAGCGAGCCCTCTATGTCACCGTCGCCGTCGTGGTGATTGCCGGCGTGACGCTCGGACTGTCGCGGCTCAAGCCCGCGGCGCCATCGGTCGATCGCGGCACGGTCTGGACCGACACCGTGAAGCGCGGCCCCATGCTGCGCGAAGTGCGCGGCCTGGGCACTCTGGTGCCCCTCGATATTCACTGGATCGCAGCACTGACGACCGCGCGCGTCGATAAGATCGTGATTCGCCCCGGCCATCTGGTCGAGCCAAACACTGTCATTCTCGAAATGTCCGATCCCGCCGTGGCGCAGGCATTGCTCGACGCCGAATATCAACTCAAGGGTGCGGAAGCCGACCTCGCCAACCTGAAAGTTCAAGTGAACAGCGAACTGCTGAGCCAGAAAGCAAACGAGGCCAGCGTCCGCAGTGATTATGAGCAGGCCGCCACGGATTACGAGCTCAACTACAAGTTACAACAGGAGGGTCTCGGCTCCGAGAAAGACGAAAGACTCTCGAAAGTACGCTCGGAACAACTGAAGATCCGCATCGGGCTGGAGGAAGAGCGCACACGCGTCGCCGCAGACTCCGCCAAGGCGCGCATCGAGGCGCAAGAGGCCCACCTCGAACAGGCACGCGCCATGTATCGAATTGCGCAAGAGCCAGGCCGACGCGCTGCATGTTCGCGCGGGCATCACCGGCGTGTTGCAATTGCTCCCTGTCGATGTTGGTCAGAGCGTCGCGGTCGGCACAAACATCGCGCGCGTCGCCGATCCAAAAAAATTGAAAGCTGAAATCAAGATTGCGGAAACACAGGCGAAGGACATCGTCATCGGTCAGAGCGCGACCGTCGATACGCGCAACGGTATCGTAAATGGCCACGTGATCCGCATCGATCCCTCGGTCGTCAACGGCACGGTCACCGTGGATGTCGGCATCGACGATCCGCTTCCGCTCGGCGCGCGCGCCGACCTCAGCGTGGACGGCACGATCACCCTCGAGAACCTGAAAGACGTTCTGTATGTCGGCCGGCCGGTGCACGGTCAGACCGATGCGACGATCAGCCTCTTCAAAGTCATGCCGGACGATACCGACGCCGAGCGCGTCAACGTCAAGCTGGGCCGCAACTCGGTCAACACCGTGGAAATTTTGTCGGGCCTGAACGTCGGCGACAAAGTCATCCTGTCCGATATGTCGCAGTGGGACAACGTCGATCGCATTCGGCTGAAGTAAGCCGCGTGGATGCTTGGCGCTTGACGGTTGAGCTGCGTCGTTCGCCGGCGAAAAACTTTCGCTGCAACCAATCGCAATTTCTCTCTGTGCGGAGCGCTAGCTAAATGAACAGCCTGTGGCAGGACATTCGCTACGCACTTCGTGTGCTCGCGAAGCAGCCCGGCTTCACCGCCGTAGTCGTTCTAACGCTGGCGCTGGGGATTGGCGCCAACACCGCGATCTTCAGCGTCGTCAATGCCGTCATTCTCGAGCCGCTTCCCTTCTCAGACAGCAAGCAACTCGTCGAACTGCACGGCACTGACGCGCACCTCGGCGACATGCATCGCGCGCTCAGCTATCCCGACTTCGCTGATTTCCGCGCGCAAAACCGGACGCTCGAATCCGTCGCTGCGTACGACACGAACACCGCTACCCTGAGCGGCTCCGGCGAGCCTCGCCACCTCGATACCGCACTCGTTAGCGCGAACCTCTTTAACGTATTGCGCACCACGCCACTGCTCGGGCGCACATTCGTCGCGTCCGAAGACCAGCCCGGAACGCATTCCGCGATTCTGAGCTACCACTTGTGGACATCGCAGTTCGGCGCCAATCCCGACATCGTGGGTCACTCAATCACACTCGACGCGAAGGCTTATACCGTCGTTGGAGTCATGCCTGCCAGTTTTCAATTTCCACTGACCGCGCAGCCGCGCGATCTGTGGACCACATTTGGCGAGAGGATGGTCAGCAACGGGACTGACCCGCCGATGACCTCCGAGCGCGGTGCGCATTTTCTTACCGCCATCGGCAGATTGAAGCCCGGTGTCTCATTACTGCGGGCCAATGCCGATGCGGACGCAATCGGTGGTGCACTCGCAAAGCAATATCCGGACACGGATGGGCATCTCAGCCTCGCCCTTCAGCCCGAAATCGAAGCGATGGTCGGAGACGTTCGGCCGGTCTTGCTGATGGTCGTCGGAGCGGTCGGATTTTTGCTTCTTATCGCGTGCTCGAACGCCGCGAATCTTCTGCTTGCGCGCGCCGCAGGGCGTCAACGCGAAATGGCGATTCGCGCCTCGATGGGTGCGGGTCGTGCGCGTGTGTTGCGTCAACTGCTTACCGAAAGCGTGATGCTGGCGCTCGCCGGCGGCTTGCTCGGCCTCTTTTTCGCCGTTTGGGGCACGACGCTGCTGGCGGGAGTTCCGTCTCTGCAGATTCCGCGGCTCGCGCAAACGGGAATCGACCTACGGGTGCTCGCATTTACGCTCGGCGTTTCCGTATTCACTGGGATCATTTTCGGCATGGCGCCCGCGTGGCACGCTTCGCGTTTCAATTTATTCCTCTCGCTGAAAGAAGGCGGCCGCTCAAGTTCCGAAAGCAAGCGCGCCTCGCGCGCTCGGAACATCCTCGTGGTGGCCCAGGTTTCGCTCGCTGTGATCCTGCTTGTGGGCGCGAGCCTGCTCGTTGAGAGCATGGTCCATCTCACGCGCCAGTCGCCCGGCTTCGATCCCAACGGCGTTATGACTTTCAATCTCGACTTGCCCGACGCGCGTTACGGCAAGCCCGAACAGTCCATCGTCTTCTTTCGCGATCTGCTCACCCACATTCGCTCGTTGCCCGGCGTGCAGACCGCCAGCGCTGTCCTCCCGCTTCCCATGAGCGACGATATTATCCGCACGTCTTTTGAGATCGAAGGACGCCCGATGGCCAAGAGCGACCTGCCGCGCGTGCATTTCCGGATCGTCGCGCAGGATTACATCCGCACGATGCACATCCCGCTGATTGCCGGCCGCGATTTGACACCGCGCGACGAGCGAAACACCTCGCAAGTGGTTCTAATTAATGAAGCGCTCGCGCGCCGCTACTTCCCCAACGAAAATCCGATCGGCAAGCACATCAAACCCGGCGTTGCGGATACGGGCGAAGAAAAAATGCGCGAAATCGTCGGCGTCGTTGGCGACGTTCACCACCGCAACTTGTGGCAGGCCACCGATCCCGAGTGCTACGTCCCCTACGATCAGGCCGCTCTCGGCGCGATGAGTATCGTTGTCCGCGCGCAAGGCGACCCGATGAATCTCCTGCCGTCGATTCGTGAACAAGTTCGCGCGCTAGACACCGAGCTTCCCATCTACAAAGCGCGTGACTTGCGCGACTACGTCAGCGATTCCGTCGCACAGCGCCGCTTTACGAGCTTGCTTGTCTCCGTGTTCGCCGCCGCTGGCCTCGTGCTGGCAACGGTCGGCCTTTTCGGCCTCATCTCCTACAGCGTCGAACAACGCCGCATTGAAATCGGCATTCGCATCGCGGTCGGCGCCGAAAAATCTGACATTATCGGCATGGTGCTGCGCAGCGGCGTGACCCTCGCACTCGCGGGAATCCTCATTGGCCTTGCCGGCACGCTCGCGCTTTCGAGCGTGCTCAAGAGCCAGCTCTTCGGCGTGACCGCGACCGACCCGCTCACTTTCATCGGCGTCGCGCTCGGACTCATCGCCGTCGCAACCGCAGCCTGCTATATCCCCGCGTGGCGCGCAGCAAATTCCGATCCGCTCGTCGCGCTCAGAAACGAGTAACCTCAACCGATGTACACACTTTGGCAAGACATCCGCTTCGGCTTGCGCGTCCTGCGCAAGAATCTCGGCTTCACCATAATCGCCGTCATCACGCTGGCGCTCGGCATCGGTGCCAACACCGCCATCTTCAGCGTGATGAATCAAATCTTGTTGCGCCGCCTGCCCGTGCGCAATCCAGGCGAGCTCATCATCTTGCATGCGCCGGGACCCGACTCAGGCCGCACCTCGAGCGATGGCGACTCCAGCGAATCCTTCTCCTATCCGATGTACAAGGGCCTGCGCGACGGCGCCTCCAGTGTCGTCTCTCTCATTGCGCGTGCCTCCTACGACGCAAGCCTCGCTTCGCAAGGCCAAACCGAGCGCGGCCGCCTCGAACTCGTCACCGGAAATTATTTCAACGTCCTCGGCGTCGGCCCTGCCATCGGTCGCGTCTTCGACCCGCAGGACGACAACTCGCCGGGCGGCAATCAGCTCGCAGTTCTGAGCTACAACTATTGGTCCCGCCATTTCGCCAGTGATCCCAACGTCCTCAACAAGTCCATCCTCGTCAACAATGTGCCGATGACCATCGTCGGCGTCGCGCGCAACGGCTTCACCGGCGTGCAAATCGGCCTGACGCCCGACGTCTTCGTACCGATGTCGATGGCCAAGCAGATGACCTTCGACGACGGCGCCATCACCGATTGGAACGACCACTGGATCAAAGTGCTCGGCCGCCGTGCTCCTGGCGTCAACGACGCGCAGGCTCGAGCCGGGCTCAACGCCGCGTATCATCCGCTCCTCCAGGAAAATCTCGCCAAGCACACCAATTTCAACGAACAAAAACGCCAGGCCTTCCTCGCCAGACAAATCGTGATAGAGCCAGGCGCGCGCGGCCGCAACATCGTGCAACGCGACTCCGGCCCGCAAATCCTGATTCTCTTCGCCATGGTCGCGCTGGTTCTCCTCATCGCCTGCACCAACGTCGCAAACTTGCTCCTCGCGCGCGGCGCAGCCCGGCAGCGCGAATTCGCAATTCGCGGCGCGATGGGCGCCACACGCAGCCGCATCGTGCGCCAACTCGTCATCGAAAGCATGCTGTGCGCTCTTGCCGGTGGCGTCGTCGGCATCGCTCTCGGCTCGTGGCTGATCAGCGTCCTCGTGCCGATCATCGTCGCAAACGCCGGCGTCGACGGCCTGAACGCCCAGCTCGATCCAGCGGTCCTTCTCTACGCTTTCGCCGCCACTCTGCTCTCCGGAATCTTCTTCGGCGTGCTACCTGCGTGGCGCGTCACGCGCAATTCCGTCACCGACGTCATCAAGGATCAAGGCTCAACCTCCTCCGCCAGCGTCGGCCACGTCCGCTTTCGCAAAATCCTCGTCGCCGGCCAGGTCGCCTTCACTTTGCTGCTGCTCGCCGGCGCCGCCCTTTTCACCAAAACGCTTTGGAATCTGCGCAACGTCGATCTCGGCCTGCATATCGAGCACGTCATCAGCTTCGGCATTTCGCCCTCGCTGAACGGCTACGACAATCCGCGCATGATCCGCCTCGTAGACGACTTGCGCGCGCGTCTCGCATCTCTGCCCGGGGTTCGCAGCGTCACCTCCTCCGAACTCCCCGCATACGGCGGCGACACCGAAGGCAGTAACATCACCGCGGAAGGCAACGCTCCTGTTCCCGAAGACCTGCAAACGGTCAACATCGTCTCCACCGGCCCCAACTATTTCTCCACATTCCGAGTCCCGCTCGTCTCCGGCCGCGAATTCACCGAAGCCGACAAAGCCGGCGCGCCGAAAGTAGCAGTGATCAGTGAAGCTGTCGCCAAACGTTTCTTCCCCGGCCGCGATCCCGTCGGCATGAAGTTCTGCTTCGGCAATGGCAAGGTGAAGCCCGACATCACCGTCGTCGGCATCGTCCGCGACATCAATCAGGATCACGTCAACTCCATCACGCCAAATCCCTACGTTTACATCCCGTATTCGCAGCGCGACGCCTTGTTCGCGATGAGTCTCTACGTTGCCACCGAGCGCGACCCGCTCCAGCTCGCCTCGGCGATCCAGTCGGTCGTTCGCGACGCCGACCCGAATCTCCCGGTCTACGACCTCAAAACCATGGATCGAGTCATCGAACAGGATCTGTTCAGCGCGCGCATGGTAGCCGTCCTATCGGGCGCATTCGCCGGACTCGCCGCGATGCTCGCCGCTCTCGGCATCTACGGAGTGCTGGCTTTCCTCGTCGTCCAGCGCACGCGCGAAATCGGTATTCGCATGGCCATCGGCGCCGAATCGGGCGACATCCGTAAGCTCATCGTAAAAGAAGTCGGCTCGATGCTGATCCTGGGCGTGGTCGTCGGTCTGCCGCTCGCCTACTTGCTGGCGCGTCTCAGCGAGTCGCTGCTCTTCGGCGTCACCGCCAACAACCCGCTGATTTACACGGTCGGCTTGGTACTGATCGCGGTGGTTGCGGTCGTCGCCTGCTACGTTCCGGCGCGCCGCGCTACCCGCGTCGATCCCTTAGTGGCTTTGCGGTACGAATAACGAATTAGCCGGCGCCGCCGGGCAACGATAAGCCCCGAATGCGCCTCTGAAACGTTCAGATTTCTGAAAACGGTTTGGCCCCGAGCGACGTCATTACTGGCAACGGACGGTACTCATAAGGAGAAGCTTTGAGCGGCCTGTGGCGTGATGTCCGGTTCGGCGTTCGAATGCTGGCCAAAAACCCAGCCTTCACCGCCATCGCCGTCCTCACACTTGCCCTCGGCATCGGCGCCAACGCCGGTATCTTCACGATTCTCCAGCAGGTTCTCCTGCGCCGCCTGCCCGTCCCCAATCCCGATCAGCTCGTCCTTCTCTACTCTCCCGGCCCGCGCCAGGGACACGTCAGCTCCGACGAAAGCGAAGACGGCGCCGAATCGTTTTCCTATCCTCTCTACACAACCCTGCGGGACCACAACCCCGTCTTCTCGGGTCTCGCGGCGATGGACACGTACTCAACTGCATTGACGTATCGCGGCCACACCGATCGAGTCCAAGGCTACGTCGTTTCCGGCAATTTCTTCGAAACCCTCGGCGTGAAGCCAGCGCTCGGTCGCACCCTCGAACCGAGCGACACCGCGACGCTCGGCGGCGCTCCCGTCGTGGTGCTGTCTTACGGGGCCTGGAAGTCGCGCTTCGGCGGCGATCCCGGCATCCTCAATCAAGGCATCCTGGTCAACAACAAGCCGATGACGATCGTCGGCGTCACGGAATCGACCTTCGACGGCACGCAGCCCGGATTCACTCCGCAGCTTTACATCCCCATCACGATGGTCGCTTCGCTAGACGTTCCGCCGCGCGACCTCACGCGTCACAACGACAACTGGATCAAGCTGATCGCTCGCATCAAGCCCGGCATGTCGATCGAGCAGGCTTCCGCCGGCTTGCAGCCCGCTTTCAGCTCGATCTTGAAAGATGAATTGCCGCTCTTCACGGGCTGGAACGACAAAGAGCAAGCCGCATTTCTCGCGCGCCAAATGATTCTTCGTACCGGCGCGCACGGCCGCCCCATGCTGGAGAATGGCGTCGGCAAGCAGATCATGGCGCTGATGTGCATGGTCGGCATGGTTCTCTTGATCGCGTGCGCCAATATCGCGGGTTTGCTGACCGCGCGCGCCGCATCACGCCAGCGTGAAATCGGAATCCGCCTTTCGCTCGGCGCCAGCCGGTATCAGCTTGTGCGTCAGCTTCTGATCGAATCGGTTCTCCTTGCCGGGGCAGGCGCGATCCTCGGCCTGCTGATCGCTTCGTGGACGAGCTCCACGCTGGTGAAATTCGCATCGCAAAATGGCATCGCCGACGGCCTGTCCGGAAATCTGAATCCCGCGGTGCTGGCATTCACCTTCATATCCGCAGGCGTTTGCGTCGCGCTCTTCGGCGTCGCTCCATCGCTTCGCGCCACGCGCGGCGAACTCGTCTCCAGTGTCAAAGAGCAAGCCGGTACAACCTCGCTCGGCATGAGCCATCAGCGTTTGCGTCAGAGTCTCGTCGTTTGTCAGGTCGCACTCACGCTCTTGCTTGTGACAGCCGCCGGAGCCTTCGCCCAAAGCCTTTTCAACGCCAAGCACACCGACCTCGGCCTTCGCACCGACCACATGCTCCAGTTCGCGATCACTCCGGGCATTCTTGGATACGACGAAGTGCGAGGCAAAGCGCTGTTCCGCACTCTCGATGAAAGATTTGCCACGATTCCCGGCGTGCGCTCGGTCAGCAGCGCTGCGGAAAGGCTGATGGACTACAGCGACCGCAGCTCCAACGTGGACGTCGAAGGCGAGCCCGCCGAAGAACGCGGCACCAAGCACGTTCTCCGCAACGCGATCGGACCGGGTCACTTTTCCAACATGGGAATTCCTCTGCTTCAAGGACGCGAGTTCACTCGCGCCGACCTGCTCAGCAGTCCGAAGGTTGCCATCGTCAATGAGACTTTCGCGAAGACCTTCTTCCCCAACGGGAATCCCATGGGCCACCACCTTCGCTTTGGGCACTCGTCGGATCATCCGCCCGACATCGAAATCGTCGCCATCGTCAAGAACAGCCATCACGAAGGCGTCAAAGACGAAGAGATCAAACCGTTCGTCTATGTTCCGTACGATCAGGATGCGAATATCGGCCAGCTCACGTACTACGTTCGAACTTCGCAGGATCCCACGCTGATTTCGAGTTCGGTTCGCAGCGTCGTGAATGATCTCGATCCTAGCTTGCCCATCTCAGGCATGCGCACGTTCGAAGCGCAAATCGATCGGCAACTTGCCAATGACCGGCTGATTGCTTACCTTTCCGAGATCTTTGGCGGCTTGGCCGCCCTGCTGGCGGCAATCGGCATTTATGGCTTGCTCTCCTACGGAGTCACCCAAAGAACGAGAGAGATCGGCGTTCGCATGGCCCTCGGCGCAGGCGTGAAAAACATCGGCCGCATGATAATCACCGAGATGTCTTGGCTGCTCCTTATCGGGATTGTTATTGGTCTCCCATTGACATATGGGCTGGGCAAGCTGTTGAATTCCATGCTGTACGGGGTCAAGGCATTCGAACCGGCCACGGTGGGCATCTCGCTGGTCTTTATGGCTCTGGTAGCCTTGGCGGCGGCCTATATCCCGACTCGCCGGGCGACCCGGGTCGACCCCTTGGTGGCGCTACGCTATGAATAGAGCCAAGAATCAAGGTACCGGTACGAGAACTTTTGGAACATTTGTCGTCTATACATCGTCTTGCTTATTAGCAGACGACAGTGTGTCGATTTCAGCCGTGCCGATTCGTCGCAATGTAGGGGCGACTTTCAGTCGCCAAGCCCGAGTTTCGATTTTCGAGTTTCGAATTTCGGTTTTTTAGCTTCCAGACAGGAGAGCCCATGCTCGATCCAAACGCACCAACACTGATCAAGATGCAAGGCGTCAAGAAAGTGTTCATGACCGATGAGGTCGAGACGCACGCCCTCGAGGAAATTCACCTCGAGATCAAGAAAGGCACCTACATCTCGATCGCGGGCCCTCGGGCTGCGGCAAGTCGACCTTGCTCTCGATCCTCGGCCTGCTCGATTCGCCGAGCGAGGGCAACTACGAGCTCAACGGTCAGCCCGTGGCGAACCTCTCGATCAGCGAACGCACCCGTATCCGCAATCGCGAGATCGGCTTCATCTTCCAGGCGTTCAACCTGATCGGCGACCTCACGGTATATGAGAACGTCGAGCTGCCGCTCACCTATCGCGGCACCAGCTCGAGCGAGCGCAAGCAGAAGGTGCAGAACGCGCTGGAGCGCGTCGGCATGGCGCACCGCCTGCGGCACTATCCCTCGCAGCTCTCTGGCGGTCAGCAGCAGCGTGTCGCTGTGGCGCGCGCTTTGGTCGGCGATCCCCTCATCCTGATGGCCGACGAGCCCACGGGAAACTTGGACTCCAAGAACGGCGAAGCCGTGATGGAATTGCTCCGCGACTTGCACCGCAACGGCGCAACGATCTGCATGGTGACCCACGACCAGCGCTACGCCAACTTTGCCGAGCGTACCATTCACCTGTTCGACGGCCGCATCGTCGAAGAGACCCAAGAAGCCCGCGTCGGAGCCTAGTCGCCGACCGCTTTTGTGGGTTGCGGCTTCAGCCGCGACATTCGCTCAGTCACAGTGGGGGCTTTCGCCCCTGAAGTAAGATTCGTTCTTTGACAAGGGCGCGGAACTCCGCGCCCTTATCACTTTCAGAACAGTTTGAAGATACATTTAAGTTGCAACCGTCGTATTCACTATCGGCTGGAAACAATTCCAGCAAAAAGTACGTTAGTCCCTTAAGAGTTGCGCGCGGCGCGCACACAAGGGGAGGAACGATGCAGGCACTCTGGCAGGATGTCCGATTCGGATTCCGAATGTTGATGAAGAACCGGCTCGTCTCGCTGGTCTGCATCATCGCTCTCGCGCTAGGCATCGGCGCAAACGCCGCCATCTTCAGCATGGCCGAAGCTTTCCTTCTGCATCCCGTTCCATTTGAAAACGCCGATAGCTACCTCATGCTCGCGGACAGGCATACGGATAGCCGCGGCGCCGGGTTCGGCACGGTGGATGATGTTCCCATCGCCCCGGCAACGTATTTCGACTGGCAGAAGCAAGCAAAATCCTTTGACCGCATCACCGCGTATTCATGGGACGAAGTGAATCTCACCGGCAACAACGAGCCGCAAAAAATTCAGGCCATGCACGTCGCCGCGAATTTTTTTGAAACGATCGGCGTACCGCCGCTGATGGGCCGCGCGTTTTTGCCGGAGGAAGAAGAAGCCGGCAAAGAACAGGAAATTATTCTGGGCCATGCGCTGTGGGAACAGCGCTATGCTTCCGACCCGAATATTCTCGGAAAAAGTATCAAGGTCGATGGAAAGAGTTTCACGGTCGTCGGAGTCATGAAAAAGGGCTTCTCCTATCCGCTCCCGGCGGAAGCGTGGATCCCCTTGTATTTCAGCACCAAAGAACGCGGACGTCGTGACAATCGCTGGCTCTGGGTGGTTGGGCGCCTCGCGCCGGGTGTTTCTTTTGAACAGGCGAGCGCGGAAATGCATGGGATTTCACAGCAACAGGCGGACGCCTACCCCGACACGAATCGCGGCTTCAAAATCGCTCCGACTCTTCTGCGAAACTACATCACCAGCGACCTCACCAAGCAATACATGATTCTGTTACTCGGCGCGGTCGGCTTCGTCCTGCTGATCGCCTGCGCGAACGTCGCCAACGTGCAATTCGCCCGCGTCACCGGACGCACCGGCGAGTTCGCAATTCGCTCCGCGATGGGCGGCAGCCGTTGGCAAATCGTGCGTCAGCTTTTGATCGAGAGCGTTCTGCTTTCGCTCGGCGGCGCCATCCTCGGACTGTTTTTCGCGCAGTGGAGCATCGACATGATCCTGTCGCACATGCCCGCTGATGTGGCGAAGTTCGTCGCGGGATGGAATACGATTCGCCTCGACGCCAACGCCTTTCTCTTCGCGATCGGCATTTCCGTCGCCAGCGGAATCATCTCCGGCATTGCCCCTTCCTTGATCAGTTCGCAGACGAATGTCGCGGGCACGCTGAAAGAAGGCGGGCGCGGGACTTCCATCGGGCGCGGCCGCCATCGCATGCGCGCGGCGCTCGTGATTGGCGAAGTGACCCTCGCGCTCGTGCTTCTCGTCGGCGCGGGACTTCTCGTCCGCAGCTTCCAGGGCTTGCTCAACGTCAACGAAAGCTATTCGCCTTCGACTCTGCTCACGATGAACATGCAGTTGCCCGAAACGCAGTACGGTACGGAAGCACAGCGCTTGAATTTCCATGAGCAGGTCCGCCAGCAAGTCTCGGAGATTCCGGGAATTCAGGAAGCGGCGCTTGTCTCGCATCTTCCCTATTCCGAAGGCGGGTTCATCGGAACCCAGGATTTTTCCATCGAGGGTCGGCCGCTGACGCAACGCAATGACACCCGCGACGCGATCGTCGAAACGTCTTCGCCGAGTTATTTCCACACAATGAACATCGGACTGCGCGACGGACGCTATCTCACCGATTCGGACGGGGCAACTGCTGCGAAAGTCGCGGTGGTCAGCGCAAGCCTCGTGCGGAAGTATTTCGACGGCGAAAATCCGATCGGTCACAAAATCAAAGTTGGCAAAGAAGATTCCGAAAATCCCTGGATGACGATTGTCGGAGTCGTCGGCGATCTGCACTACAGCTGGATCTCGCGAGAAGACCAGCCGACGATGTATCGGGCGGTGAGGCAAAGTCCGCCATACTACACAACGCTGGTTCTGCGGACGAACGGCGATCCGCTGAAATTCGTCTCGACAGTGCGGACAAAGATCGCCGCGATCGATCCGAATCTCCCGATGTACAACGTCAAGTCGATGGACAAGGTGATTACCGAAGGTATCGTCGGCATCGCGTATATCGCGGTGATGATGACGGTTTTGGGAGCGATTGCGTTGGCGCTGGCGTGCGTTGGAATTTTTGGGGTGATGTCGTACTCGGTCAGCGAAAGAACGCACGAGATCGGCATCCGCATGTCACAGGGCGCGCAGACGAAAGATATTCTGGCGCTCGTGCTGAACGGCGGAATGCGGATGATGCTGCTTGGCCTGGCGATCGGGCTGCCGATTTCCTACGCCTTGGCGAAAACTATGTCGGGATTGCTCTTCAATGTGAAGGCTTCGGATCCGTTCGCGTTCCTGGTTCTGCCGTTAATCTTAGCCGCCGTGGCAGCATTCGCCTGCTACCTCCCGGCGCGCCGCGCCGCCAGTCTGGACCCGCTGCGCGCATTGCGGCACGACTAAAGGTGATTGGTGACGAGCGACTCGTGCTTGGATATGTCTTTAAAATCAAAAGGGTTAGCAAATCCGCCGGTGTCCCGTGTAAATTCTCGCCGGACGCAAACCCTTTACAATCACACTCTTGCAAGATGCGCGCCCGCAACTCCCCTGGAATGACATTCTTGCGAAAAACCCCGGGGGGGTGGGGCGAGTCCCCTTCGCGTCGTCTTGATTGGAGTAGGATTAGGAACAGGATAGGATCGCTGCAACAGTTTTCGGTTTGAAGGAGACGGTGTGGAACCATTGATTCAGTTGCGGAATTTGGAGAAATCGATTGAGGCGGGGCCCAACAAGTTTTTCCTGCTGCGCCGCGTGACGCTGGACATTATGCCGGGCGAATTTGTCACGATCATGGGTCCGTCAGGCGCGGGCAAATCGACTCTGTTGAGCATCATCGGGATGCTGGATAGCTCTTGGACCGGCGAATATTTTTTCCTCGATCAGGCCGTGCATCGGCTCAACGTAAAACGTCGAAACGAACTGCACAAAGCGAATATCGGATTCGTTTTTCAGAGCTACCACCTGATCGACAATCTCACCGTGTTTGAAAATCTGGAGATTCCGCTCTCCTACAAGAACGTGCCGCATAAAGAGCGCGTGAGCATGGTCTGCGACGCCCTCGATAAATTTAATATCGTCGGGAAAAAGGATTTGTTCCCCAGCCAACTTTCGGGCGGACAGCAGCAACTCGTCGGCGTCGCGCGCGCCGTGATTCAAAATCCAAAATTGATTCTCGCGGACGAACCGACCGGCAACCTGCACTCCGAGCAGGGCGACGAAATCATGCAGTTGTTCAAGCGCCTGAATGAAGCCGGCACGACGATCATCCAGGTAACACACTCCGAGAGAAACGCGACCTACGGAAACCGGATCATTCAACTGAAGGACGGCTGGGTCGTCAGCGAAGGCAAACCCGAAACGCAACCGTCGGCCGTCACTTCGTAGTCATCTAAAATTAATTAGTAATTGGCACATTGCGAGCGCCCGACTTCGCTAGAAAACGCGCTCCATTGGAACGTCTAAATACAAACCATCATGAAGATAAATACAAACCATCATGAAGATCGTTCCAGTAGTTAAAGTCAGTGATCTGCATCGTTCTTTGGATTTCTACACAAAAGTTCTGGATTTCAAACGCAAATGGCCCGGCTACGAAGAGCAGGAGATGGCGAACGGCGTCATCGACCTGACACTCGATGGCGCTGACTTGCAGCTTTCGCGCCATACGGGAGACGGCGTCTTCGGCTCAGTCAATCGCGTGTTCGTCGATGATGTTGATGAGCGGTATTCAACGTTCCGTGCGCGAGGACTTGACACCACGCGTCGTCCCGACTCTCCACTTCACTCTGCACCCGTAGATCAGACGTGGGGACTTCGAGAATTTGCGGTGACCGATCCGGACGGCAACAATCTCTGTTTCTGTGCACCCGTAAAAAAATAGTCTTCACAGTTCTTCGCCGCCGCGCAACTCTTCGACGATTCCATCTCTTGCCGTCTTCACCTTGAGGCCGACCGCCGCCTAAGAGACACTGCTTCGATGCGATTTCGGATTTCTTGTCTGCTTGTGTTGTCACTCCTGCCGAGCATTCTGCTCGCGCAGGAGCCAGCAACGGTCAAAAAGCAGACAGTGCTGTCGGGGATCGTGGTTGACACGTCAGGCGCGGTCATCAGCGGAGCGATCGTCGTGGTTCAAGGTACTGACGGAGCGGAACAAAGAAAGATTCTGGCAGACAGCAATGGAGCATTTGTCATTTTCGGACTTGCGGCTGGGAATTATGTTCTCGTGGTGTCGAATCCAGGTTTTGAGACGAAGGAAATTCTGGTGACGATCGAGACAGGCGAGCAGACGTCGCCGCTGCGCATCGCATTGGCTGTGAGCGGCGTGAACACAACTGTGAACGTGCAGGGCCGAGACGATGATCTCGTGGGAACCGCCGAGTCCGCGACTCAGGGAACTGTCGGCGCGAAGGAAATCGAAGATCGGCCGATTTTGCGGTCGGGAGAAATTCTGGAGACGATTCCAGGCGTGATTATCACGCAACATGCCGGAGGCGGGAAGGCGAACCAATATTTTCTGCGCGGATTCAATCTCGATCACGGGACGGATTTCGCCGTCTTTCTCGATGACATGCCGTTGAATCTGCCTTCGCACGCGCACGGCGAAGGATACGCGGATATGAATACCGTCATCCCGGAGTTTGTGCAGCGCGTGAACTTCGAGAAGGGTCCGTATTACGCGGACGTCGGAAACTACGGCTCGGCGGGATCGGCGCATCTGGAATTTTTCAAGGTGCTTCCTGAAAACTTCGTGAAAGTCGAAGGTGGAATGTATGGATACGGACGCGTCGTCTTCGGCGTCTCGCAAAAAGCTGGCTCGGGCACTTTGTTCTATGGCGGAGAGGCATTTCACGACGACGGGCCGTGGACGCATCCGGACAACTATTACAAATTCAACGGGATTGTGAGGTACAGCCAAGGCGGCGACGCGAACGGGTTCAGCGTTACGGCTCGCGCTTACCACGGGCGATGGAACTCAAGCGATCAGATCGCTGAAGACGCGGTGCCGCTGGTGGGATTTTTCGGCACGCTGAATCCGACGGATGGCGGCGACTCCAACCGTTACAGCTTGCAAGCGGAATGGCACCGGCAGAACGGGAATTCCGAAATAAAGATCACGCTGTACGGCTTCTATTACGATCTCGATTTGTTCTCAGACTTCACTTATTTCCTGACGGACACGACGCGCGGCGATCAATTCGAGCAGCAGGACAAGCGTTGGGTGGCGGGACTGGACGCACACCACACGATTTTCAGCGAATGGTTTGGGCGCAAGGTGACGAACACGTTTGGCGTGCAAGTCCGCAACGATTGGATTCACAACGGACTTTTCCAAACGGAAGATCGTGAGCGCGTGGACAAGACCGATTCGGAAACTGGGACGACTTTGCCGGCGATCACCCAAGCGGATCGCTTCAGCGACACGCAAGCCGGTTTTTACGCAGAAAACAAAATCCAGTGGGCGGATAAATTTCGCTCGGTTCTCGCCGTACGGGGCGATGAGGACTATTTCGACGTAACGAGTCTGGTGACTCCGGCAAACTCAGGCACGGCGAGCAAATTCCTGCCCAGCCCGAAGGCGAGCCTGATTTTCGGGCCGTGGGACGACACGGAGTTTTACGTACAGGGCGGATTCAGTTTTCACAGCAACGACGGGCGCGGCGCGACGCAAACGGTGCAGCCGATTTCGGCGGACAATCCGTTCCCGAACACACCCGTCTCGAAAATTCCAGCTTTGGTGCCAACCAAAGGCGCGGAAGTTGGCGTGCGTTCGGCGATCCTTCCCCATCTGCAAAGCACCGTCTCGCTGTGGTATCTGCATAGCGCGTCGGAACTGCAACAGGACGGTGACACTGGGAGCACGGTCGCATCGGTGTCGCCAAGCAATCGCTATGGCGTCGAATGGGCGAACTACTACACGCCGTTGGAACATGTGGCTTTTGACTTCGACCTTGCCGATTCGAAGGCGCTCTTTGAGGCGATCGACCCGGTGGATGCCGCGCCGGGCAGCCTCGGCGGCAAGCGCGTGCCCGAAGCTGTTGGCCTGGTCGTTTCATCCGGTGTCACGCTGCACGACTACGCTGGATTTTCGGGGAGTTTGCGGCTGCGCGCGTTTGGTCCGCGTGATCTGACGTCAGACGGAATCTACCGCTCTAATGCGACGGTGCTGCTCAACGCCGAGGTCGGGTATCAAATTGGCAAGCGCTGGCGGATATCGGCGGAATTTTTGAACCTGCTCAACCGCAAAGATCACGACATCGACTACGCCTATACCTCGCGAATCACGCCGACGGCCGATCCGGCGTTCACCGACGTTTTCCATCCGGTCGAGCCGTTTCAGGTGCGCTTTTCGTTGCAAAGAAGCTTCTGAGACCGATCTGCGACGGCATCCCAGACGTTTTGGCGGCTCCAGATCTACCCCACACGCTTTGAGCCTTCCCGCGTTCGAATGGCCCTCCTACAGCATCAACCATGCGGAAACGGTTTCGCGATTTGGGCCGTTGAACTAGGTATGTCCGGCGTTTGGCGGGGCTGAGCGGGCCAAGCGGGCGGATGGAGCGAGGGTTCTGTGGGCGACCTTTTGCAGGATTTGCGGTATGCGGTGCGGATGCTGGCGAAGGCGCCGGCGTTTACGGCGGTCGCTATCCTTACGCTGGCGCTGGGGATTGGGGCGAACACGGCGCTGTTTTCGGTGATCAACAGCGTGCTGCTGGCGCCGCTGCCCTTTCCGCAGCCCGACCGGCTGATGGCGCTGTTTACCAGACGCGTCGCGTTTACGACGGCGTCGATTTCCTACCCTAATTTTCTGGACTGGCAACGAAACAACCGCACATTCGAATCATTGGCGTGCTACCGGCCCGACGATTTCAACCTGACGGGCGCAGGGCAAGCGGAGCACATTTTAGGGGAGATGGTCAGCGCGGACTTTTTCTCGACGCTGGGATTGCAGCCTGCGAGCGGGCGCTGGTTCACGGAGGCGGAAGATCAACGAGGCGGTGCGCCGGTCGCGGTGATCAGCGCGGGATTGTGGAAGCGAAAATTCGGGTCGGCCGCGAACATCGTGAACGGGCGGATGACGCTGAACGGAACGGATTACACGATCGTCGGCGTGATGCCGGCGTCGTTTCATCTACGGCTGCAGAATTTCCCGCCGGATGTCGAGGTGTACGTTCCCGTGGCGCAGTTTAGCGATCCGACGTTCTGGGATCGATCCTCGGGTTACAGCACAAAGGCAATCGGCAGGCTGAAACCCGGCGTGACGGTGGAACAGGCGCGCGCGGACATGGACTCCGTCGCGCAGCAGCTCGCGGCGGCTTATCCCGTAGCGGACAAAGATACGGGCATCACGGTCATGACGCTCAAGGACAGCATGGTGGCGGAGATTCGGCCATTTCTGCTGATGCTGATGGCGGCGGTGGGATTTGTGCTGTTGATCGCGTGCGTGAACGTGGCGAACCTGTCGTTAGCGCGGGCGATGGGTCGCAGCCGGGAATTTGCGATTCGCACGGCGCTGGGAGCGGGGACGAAGCGCGTATTGCGGCAATTGCTGACTGAGAGCGTGTTGCTTGCGGCGGCGGGCGGGGCGCTGGGGTTGTTGCTGGCGATCTGGGGCAAAACCGGGGCGTTGAGTCTGGTCTCGGATTCGCTGCCGCGGGCACAGGAGGTTTCGCTCGACTGGCGAGTGCTGCTCTTCACGTTCGCGATTTCGATTTTGTCGGGGGTTTTGTTTGGGCTGGCACCGGCGATTCGAACGATTCGACCGAACGTGCAGACAGCGTTGAAGGAGAGCGGGCGCGGTTTTTCTGGCGGCAAACATCGAGCCCAGGGATTGTTCGTGGCCGTCGAGCTGAGCATGGCGGTGGTGCTGCTGATTGGCGCGGGGCTGATGTTGAGGAGCCTGTCGAACTTGTGGGGCTCAAGTCCGGGATTCGATCCAAATCATGTGCTCGTATTTGAAATTTCATTGCCGCCGAAACTTGCGAGTGCAGATCCTGACGCGGTCCGTGCCCAACTGCGTGAAGCGCACAGCCGGCTCGCAGGTATCCCTGGGGTTGAGAGCGTGTCCGAGCTGCGGGGCTCGCTGCCGATGGGGAGCGATTCGGAGGATCCATTCTGGATCGAGGGAAAGCCGAAGCCGGTCAGCGAAAACGACCAGAACTGGGCGATTTGGTCCGAGGTCGAACCGGAATATTTGACGGCGATGAACATCGGGCTGAAGGAAGGGCGATTTTTTAATCATCAGGACTCGTCGACGACACCACACGTGGCCGTGATCGATGAAGACTTCGCCAAGAAATTTTTTCCTGGCGAAGATCCGATCGGGAAAACCTTCACGGACGACTATCTGGGTGCGACGCAGATCGTAGGCGTCGTGGGACATGTGAAGCAGTGGGGCCTTGACGACAACAAGATTGCGATGCACGCCGAGTTTTACGTTCCATTCGCGCAGCTCCCTGGCAAATCGATGCCCGATATAACGAGGCGAACGACGGTTGTGATGCGCGTAAAGGGCGATCCTGAGAGTTACGTCGAAAAAGCACGGCGAGAGCTTGCGGAGATGAACAGCGAGACGATTTTGTTTTCACCGAAGACGATGTCGAGCATGGTGTATTCGGAGTCGGTGCTGGCGCAGAGATTTTCGATGACGCTGCTGGGAGTTTTTGCGGGGATGGCGCTCGTGCTGGCGAGCGTGGGGATTTATGGCGTGCTGTCGTACATCGTGGGACAACGGACGAGGGAGATCGGGATCCGGATTGCGCTGGGTGCGCGACGGAGCCATGTGTTGCGCTGGGTGATGGTGGAAGGCGCGCAGATGGCGGTCGTGGGAGTTGTAGTTGGCATGGTGGCGGCGCTGGGGTTGACGCGGCTGATGGCGGGGCTGCTGTATGGAGTGAGCGCGGTTGATCCGGTGACGTTCGCTTGTGTCGCGGGGGTGTTGCTCGTTGTGGCGCTAGTGGCTTGTTATATTCCGGCGTATCGCGCGATGCGGGTGGATCCCATTGTGGTTTTAAGAGAAGAGTAGAGCGGTCGACAGTTGAAAGTTGAAAGTTTTTCGGAGCTTGACCGTCGCGGTCGGCGACGAGTTGGGCTCGGTTCGCGGGGGCGGTCGGAAATCGGTGAGTTTGACTTGGGGTGAGGTTCGGTCGGAACGAAGTGGAGGTCGTCGTGAGAAATCTTTGGCAGGACTTGCGGTTTGCGGCGCGGATGCTGGTTAAGTCGCCCGGGATGACGGCCGTGGCGGTGCTGACGCTGGCGCTGGGGATTGGCGCGAACACGGCGATTTTCAGTTTGGTGAATTCGTTCCTGCTGCGGCCACTGCCTGTGCCGCACGCGGAGCAGCTCGTGTACCTGACCTTTGAAACAAAAGACGGAACGCTGCAGAACAATCTTTCAGTGCCTGAGTTTCAAGACATCCAGCGCGGAGCGGGTGCGGCGTTCTCTGACGTATTTGGATATCAGATCGATACCGGCGGATTGACGATCGGCAAAGAGACGTCGCCGGTGACGACGAACTATGTGACGGGGAATTTTTTCAGCGGGCTGGGACTGCAGCCGGAGCTCGGGAGGTTCATTTCGGAGAGCGAAGGAAACGTGGCGGAAATATCGCCCGTGATCGTGCTTGGTTACACATGCTGGAAGACGCGGTTTGGCGGCGACCCGAACGTGGTGGGTCGGTCGGTGCTTTACGATGGGCGGCCGGTGACGGTGATCGGAGTTGTGAAGCGGGAATTCCACGGGCCGTACGCGCTGCTGGACACACAGGTGTATTTGCCGATCGGAACGATGTTGGCGAACAGCACGACGCCGCGCGACTTCATGACGAATCGCGACCAGCGCTATTTGGTTCTGTATGGACGGATGCGGCCGGGGTTTGATGTGGCGGCAACACAGCCGGTGTTGCGCGTGCTGTCGGAGAGGATGGCGCGCGAGTTTCCGAAAAGCGAAACAGGGATCGTGGTGGAGGCGTTTCCGGAGCGATTGTCGCGGCCGTATCCGGATCGCGACAACACGATGCTGAAGATAGCGACACTGTTTTTGATCCTGGCGGCGCTGGTGCTGGTGCTGGCTTGCGTGAATGTGGCGAATTTCTTATTGGTACGGGCAACGGTGCGGCAGCAGGAAATGGCGATTCGCGCGGCGATGGGCGGATCGCGATCGCGTCTGATTCAGCAGTTGCTGACGGAGAGCCTGGTGCTCGCGCTGGGGGGTGGATTGGCCGGCGTGCTGGTCGGGATGCTGGCGACGGATTTGTTGAGCTCGGTGAAGCTGCACACGAGCTTTTCGGTGGTGCTGGATTTTCAGTTTGATTGGCGTGTGTTTCTGTATGCATTTGGGATTGCGTTGGTGACGGGATTGTTCGTCGGCGTTGTGCCGGCGTGGCGCGCTTCGAACGGCGCGATGTTGCAGGTGATGCGCGATGGCGGAAGGACGGTGACGGCCGGCCGGAGTTGGCTGCGGAACGGGCTGGTTGTCGCGCAAGTCGGCGGCTCGCTGATGCTGCTGATTATCGCGGGGCTAATGACGCGCAGCCTGGGGAATGTGCGGCAGATGCAATTGGGATTTCGAGCGCCGGGCGTGCTGGACTTCACGATGGATCCGATGGAGATCGGGTACGACCAGACGCGAGGGACGGAGTTCTATAAGGCGGTCGTGGAGAAAGTGCGGATGCTGCCGGGCGTGAAAGGCGCAAGCGTGGCGTTTTCAGCGCCGATGGGCTACTACCAGAATGGAGATTCGATCGAAGTCCCGGGGCTGGAGTTGCCAAAGGGCCAGGCTCTGCCGGGCGTCGGGATGAATCAGGTGTTGCCGGATTATTTCGCGACGATGGGAATTACGATGCTGCAAGGACGGGATTTTACTTATGCGGATACGGCGGACAAGCCGCACGTGGCGATCGTGAATCGAGCGATGGCGGAGAAGTTTTGGCCGAAGCAGGACGCGACGGGACATGAGTTCACGATGGTGAGCGACCGGGCGCACAGCGTGCGAGTGATTGGAGTTGTCGAGAACAGCCGGACAACGAGTTTGATCGGGCCAGTGCGGCCGTATGTTTATGTGCCGCTGATTCAGAATTATTCGTCGCTGGCGACGCTGCAGGTGCGCGTAGAGAACATCAACGCGCCCGAAGGCATGATCGGCTCGGTGCGCGCGGCGATTGCGTCGGTCGCGCCGACGATGCCGGTGTTTGATGTGAGGCCGTTGCTGCAGGCGATGGATACGCTGAATGGATTTTTGGTGTTTGAGATGGCGGCGCTGCTGGCAGGCGTGCTGGGTGCGCTGGGGTTGATTCTGGCGGTGGTCGGAGTGTTTGCCGTGATTTCGTTTTCGGTCAGCCAGCGGACGCATGAAATTGGAATTCGAATGGCGCTTGGGGCCGAGGCAAAGAGTGTGTTGCTGATGGTGCTGCGGCAGGGCGTGGTGATCGTGGCGGTTGGATTGGGATTTGGGATTTTGTTGGCGGCGGTGCTGGGGAGCCTGGTTGGGGGATTTTTGGCGGGTGTGAGCCCGTTCGATCCGGTGACGTATGTGGGCGTGACGGTGGGGCTGACGTTGGTGGCGATGCTGGCGTGCTATTTGCCGGCGCGAAGGGCGACGCGGGTCGATCCGATGGTGGCGCTGCGGTATGAGTGAGAAGAAAAATATGGGTGGGGTTCAATCTAAACCCGCACCTTCTAACTGCTGAGGGTGCGGCACCCAAGGCTGCGTGAAGCTGGGCGGGCGTGCATGGAGTTTGAGGTTGGAATAGACTGTTGAACAGGAATTGAGTGGATTTGACGAATTCGACGACGGAATGCGAGTGGCGATCTGCGAGCTGAATGAAAACTTCTTCTGGTCATCCGTACCGCGTACTGATTGCTGACGATCAAGCTGACATCCGGGATGCGCTGCGTCTTTTGTTGAAGCGCGAGGGATATGAGACACAGGGCGCGCAGTCGCCTGCCGAGGCGTTGGCGGCGATCGAGGCGCGCGAATTCGACGCGGTGCTGATGGATTTGAACTACACGCGGGACACGACTTCCGGGCAGGAAGGACTGGATTTGCTGCCGCGGGTGTTGATGATCGACGGCACGTTGCCGGTGATCGTGATGACGGCGTGGAGTAGCGTGGAAGTGGCGGTCGAAGCGATGCGGCGCGGGGCTCGAGATTTTATCCCGAAGCCGTGGGAGAACAACCGGCTGCTAGCGGTGCTGCGGACACAGATCGAGTTGAGGCAGGCGCTGCGGCAGGCTTCGCGTCTGGAGGCGGAGAATCGGCTGCTGCGGGCGGAGTCGCGCCCGACGATGATCGCGGAGTCGGCCGCGATGCAGCCGGTGCTGGACATTATTGGGCGCATCGGGCCGTCGGACGCGAACGTGTTGATCACCGGCGAGCACGGGACGGGCAAGGAAGTCGTCGCGAACACGCTGCATGCGCTGTCCCCACGGGCTTCGACGCCGATGGTGACGGTGAACGCGGGCGGATTGTCGGAAGGCGTGTTTGAGAGCGAGTTGTTTGGTCACGTGAAGGGCGCGTTTACGGATGCGCGGTCGGATCGCGTGGGGCGATTCGAATTGGCCGACAACGGGACACTGTTTTTGGATGAGATTGCGAACGTGCCGCTGAAGCTGCAGGCAAAGTTACTGCGTGTGCTGGAGACGGGAGAGCTCGAGCGAGTGGGATCGTCGAATACGCGGCGCGTGGATGTCCGCGTGATTGCGGCGACGAACGTGGACGTGAATGTCGAGGCGGCCGCGGGGAGATTCCGCCAGGATTTGTTGTTTCGATTGAATACGATCGAGATTCATCTGCCTCCTTTGCGCGAGCGGCGCGAAGATATCGAGTTGCTGGCGCACCATTTTTTGCGGAATTATGCGCAGAGGTATCGAAAGACGATCAGTGGATTTGACTCGGTCGCAACGCAGGTTTTGCATGAGCATCCGTGGCCGGGAAATGTGCGAGAGTTGGATCATGCGATCGAGCGCGGCGTTTTGTTGGCGACGGGACCGCAGGTGAAGGCGGCGGACTTGGGTCTGCGTGCCGCTTCAGGCGCGGCGGCGAAATTGGAAGAGATGAGTCTGGACGATGTGGAGCATCATTTGATCCAGCGCACCCTGTCGCGCTATGACGGAAACGTCAGCCAGGCGGCGAAGGCGCTGGGGCTGAGCCGCAGCGCGATGTACCGGCGGCTGCAAAAACACGGATTGGAATGAGTCGTATAACCTACGAGCACCGGATCCAGCTGCTGGCGTTGGCGGCGGGCCTGCCGGGTTCGTTGATCGCGCTGATTCTGCTGTACACGGGCGATTACACCTCTCGCACGGCGTGGACGCTGGGAATTTTGATCGTTTCGCTGTGGCTGGGATTCGCGTTTTCGCTGCGGCATCGCGTCGTTTTTTCCCTTCAGACACTTTCAAATTTGTTGGCGGCGCTGCGCGAAGAGGATTTTTCTGTACGCGGGCGCGATGCGCAGCGCGACGACGCGATGGGCGAGGTGATGATCGAGGTCAACGCGCTGGGCGAGACGCTGCGCGAGCAACGGCTGGGTGCGCTGGAAGCGACGGCGTTGTTGCGGACGGTGATGGAGGAAATCGATGTCGCGATTTTTACGTTTGATAACGAGAACAAACTGCGGTTGGTGAATCGTGCGGGGGAACGATTGCTGGCAAGGCCGTCGGAGCGGTTGCTGGGATTTCACGGCTGGAGAATTAGGGCTGGGAGCGTCACTGGAAGGCGAGGCTGCGCGGACGATGGAGTTGAGCTTCCCCGGCGGATCGGGCCGCTGGGGGATGCGACGAGGGGCGTTCCGTCAGGCGGGGCTGCCGCATCACCTCGTTGTGCTGAGCGATTTGAGTCGAGCGCTGCGCGATGAAGAGCGGCAGGCTTGGCAGCGGCTGATCCGCGTGATGGGGCATGAGCTGAACAATTCGCTGGCGCCGATTCAGTCGGTGGCGCAGAGCCTGGAGAGCGGTCTGGCGAGCATCGCCAATTCGCCGGAGGGGCAGACGGGCGCGACGGCTGGGCTCGTGGACGACATGAAGGCGGGATTTGGGATTATTCGTTCGCGGACGGAGTCGCTCGGGCGGTTCATGGCAGCGTACGCGAGGATTGCGCGGTTGCCGGCGCCGAAATTGGCGCCGATGGATGTGAAGGATTGGATTTGCCGGGTGGTGAAGCTGGAGACGCGAGTGAAATTGAAGGTGGAGGAAGGACCGGCGATCACGATTTCAGGCGACGGGGATCAGTTGGAGCAGTTGCTGATCAATCTTGTACATAACGCGGCAGATGCGGTGAGGGAGGCCGGCGGGACCGGCGAGGCGAAGATCGGATGGGCGCGGCAGGACGGATTTTTGAATGTATGGATCGCGGATGAGGGGCCGGGGATTTCGAATCCGGCGAACTTGTTTGTGCCGTTTTTTACGACGAAGCAGGGCGGGACGGGGATTGGGCTAGTTTTGTGCCGACAGATCGCCGAGGCGCATGGCGGGACGTTGACGCTACAGAATCGGAAGGACGTGAAGGGGTGTGAGGCTCGGTTGCGGTTGCCGCTGTAAGAAGTGATTCCCTTCTCGTTTGGGTCTAGCGGAGAGATTTTAGATCGAACTGCGTCGTCGCGGTTTTTCCGTCCGGAGTATGCACCTCAACTGAAATCGGTTCGTTTGCGACGCTCTTGGTGTCGTATTCGAGCCAGACTGTCTGGCCGTCGAGCGTTGAGGGAGAATTTTTGGTTGCCGCTGAGTAGACCGGCTGATTGTGAATCGACTTCGTCGGGATGGTTTTGCCGTTCTGTTTTAGGGCGAACTGGAATTTCTGCCAGAAGTTCTCGGGACGCAGGGCATCGGTCTGTTTTTGGTCGTGAGAGACGGATGGCGCCTGAGCGCCGCGTTCCTTTTCGGGATAGGCGGCCGGCAAAACGAGATTCACGCGGATGACGAGTGTGTCGCCGCGTTTGTGGTAGGCGGCAAGAGCTTGCCGCTCGGAGAAGCCGCCGCTGCCCTTTCGGCGAGATTCGTCGACGACCTGTGCAAAAGGCGTAAGAACCTCAATTTCAGAAAGATGCGGGGTGCCGCCTTCAACCGTGCCGGTCGTTTGCTTCGCGTAGGGATCGAGGAATTCCGCCGTCGTCTGGTCGTTGCGCTGGCCCAATACATACGCGTCATGGAGGGCCGCCGGAGCGAGCGTAGCTTCGTATGGTTGGGCTACCGGCGCAAAAACCGTTAGCGCAAGCGTCCCGAGCGTGGTTAGAAAGCGGCTCTTCAACATGAGGCTTGGATGCTACCACACGAAAAGCCATCCATTTTGCGGTTAGTACTAGGTGGACGGTTGATAAATGGTACGGTACAGGAAAACCTGTAGCTTGGTGGGAAGTCCTTACGGGTGTGGACGATGCGAGGATTTCGAGTATCAGGTGAACCATGCAATTCTTGCTGTTTGAACGCAAAAAACACATTTCAACCTGACCTTTAGGACAGGGAGAGTGCTTCAAAAAGGGACACTTACGGGCGCACACGGTTGGTCATGCGCGTGCCCTACTCGGGTGGCATGGAAGCGGCTAGTACAGATAGCCAAGCTGGACCGTTACTCGACCAGGTTTCCCAAGCCCCTGTCGTATCGACTCCCCCATCGCAAGAGGTCGCTCCGAGATGGCGTGAGCGCGTCGCCGCGCTGAAAAACATGCCGCCGGTTTTCCGGATGGTGTGGGAGGCTGCGCCGAGCGTGATCGTCGCGAGCCTGACGTGCCGGGTCTTGGTGGCACTCATCCCTCTGGCGGCGTTGTACGTGACCAAAGTCATCGTCAACGACATCGTCGCTTATCGGCAGCATCAGACGGTGCTTCCCCACAATTTCTGGTACCTGGTTGGATTGGAATTCGCCCTCGCCGGCCTGCTGGCGGGCGTCTTGGTCCGTCTGGTTGCCTATTTCGAAGTAGTTCTCGCCGACCGGTACAGCAAGCACATCAGCACAAGGATCATGGAGCACGCCTCGAAGCTCGATTTGACGACCTTCGAGGATCCGCTGTTCTACGACAAGATGGAGCGGGCGCGCGTGCAGGGCACGGACCGGCTCGTGATGATCCAGTCGACGGGCATGCTGATCCAGCAGCTTGTCACCACGATCAGCATGGCGGGCGGAATCATCTTTTTGTCGCCGTGGATTTTGGCGGTCTTGGTCGTTTGCGTGATCCCGGCATTCATGGGCGAAACGCACTTCGCGTTCAAAGGCTACTCACTGAACTTCAAGCAGACGCCTGCCAAGCGCGAGATGGATTACCTGCGCATCGTTGGCGGCAGCAAGGAAAGCGCAAAGGAATTGAAGCTGTTCGGGCTGGCGAACTATCTGGTTGGGCGATATTCGAAGCTCTCGAACCAACTACACGCCGAGAATGTGAACCTGGCCAAGCGACGGCTGCTCGTCGGGACGGTGTTCACGACTTTGAGCGCAGTCGGGTATTACGGCAGCTACGCCTTCGTGATCTACAAGACGGTCACGGGCTCCTTGGACATCGGCACGTTCTACTTCATGGTCGGCGCGATTGCGCTGGCCAGCTCGAACATTCAGTCGGTGTTCACGACATTTTCGACGATCGCCGACCAGGCGATGTTCATCACCGACCTGCTGGACTTCTTCAATCTCAAGCCGCGCGTCTTCTCGAAGCCCAATGCCCTGCGCGCGCCGCGACCGATTCGGCTCGGCTTCGAATTCCAGAACGTTTCCTTCAACTATCCCGGTCAGACGCGGCAGGTTCTGAGCAACGTCAGCTTCAGCCTGCGGCCGACGGAGCGTATCGCGCTTGTCGGCGAAAACGGCCAGGGCAAGACGACGATCGTGAAGCTGCTGACTCGCCTCTACGACCCGACCGGTGGACGGATTTTGCTGGATGGCGTCGACCTGCGCGATTACGACCTCGAAGACATTTGGAAAGAGATCGGCGTCATCTTCCAGGACTTCGTGCGCTACGACATGACCGCGAGCGAGAACATCGCGATCGGGCGCATTGAAGAGCAGGACAACACCTTCCGCGTTCGCTCGGCGGCGCAGAAGAGCCTGGCCGAAGGCGTAATTCGAAAGCTGCCAAACGGCTACAACCAGTTGCTGGGTCGCCGCTTCGAGGGCGGCACCGATCTTTCGGGCGGCGAGTGGCAAAAGATCGCGTTGGCGCGCGCTTATTTGCGCGACGCGCAAGTTCTCGTTCTCGACGAGCCGACCGCAGCGCTGGATGCGCGGTCGGAGCACGAAGTCTTTGAGCGATTTGCCGAACTCACCAAGGGAAAGATGGCACTGCTGATTTCGCATCGCTTCTCGACGGTCAAGATGGCCGATCGGATTCTGGTTTTAGAGGGCGGACAGATCGCGGAGCAGGGCCCGCACGACGAGCTTTTGCAGAACAAGGGCCGCTACGCCGAAATGTTCGAGTTGCAGGCAGCAAGTTACCGATAAGGACGAAACGATGGCTACGCAACAGCATCCCGCATTCGATCCCAATCAGCCGATAGTGGCGGCGGAGTTGCCGCGCATTGGCGGCTTGCGCAAGGACTATGTCGGCGCCGTGAGCGCTACGGAGATTGGTGACGACGAGCTTCGCGCAGCCGCTGAAGCCGAGGCCCGTTCGTGGACCGAACTCGATGCGGACGGAAAGATCGTCGCGATCGAAGCGAAGTGGAAGACCGTCAAAGCCGCCATCGAAGCCAAGCTGATCGAGATTCGGGATGCGATGTCGATCGGAATGAAGACGACCGGAGATGCGGAAATCTTTTTTGCGAGCGCGGCGGCCCTTCGCAGTTCGTTGCAGCAGACCAAAGCGATGATGAAGAAGATTGCGGATCTTCCCCAAGTGAAAGCCGGGGAGTCAAAGCTGCCACGCGCTTACGTCGCCGTCGAAAGCTATTTGAAAACAGTTGGGGAGCAGTTCGACGAAAAGACATTTGAGAAGTACTTCCTCGCGTTGCAAGAAATTGCCCCGTTGGAGATGAACGAGCTGTGGCAACTCCAGTCGTTCGCGAAGATGACCGTTTTGGAAGGCGTGGCGGAGCAGGCAGCCGGAATTGACGTGGCGAAGTGCGTTGTGCCTGTGGATCCGGCCGACTCAAAGCCGAAGACGGCCGAACAGTTGGCGGCAGAGAAAGCGGCGAAAGAAGCCCAGCCTGTGCCTTTGATGACCAAGCTGATTGTGAGCCTGCGCCGCGTGGATGGAACGGATTGGAAAGAGATGTTCGAACGCGTGAATGCGATCGAACAGGTGCTGCGGCGCGATCCGTGCGATGCGTATGCTTCCATGGATTTCGAGAGCCGCGATCACTACCGCAAGCTGATCTCGGCGCTGGCGGAACGTTCGGAAGCGAGCGAGCAGCAGGTCGCCGAGAAAATCGTTGAACTCGCGCGGCCGATTCAGGCTTCGCCCGATGCGCGCGTCCGGTTGCGCCAGTCGCACGTCGGCTACTACCTGGTGGATGAAGGCCGAAAGCAGCTTGAGAAAGCGATCGATTACCGGCCGACATTTGTCGAGCGCGTGCAGCGGCTGATCAAGCGCTGGCCTGATTTTTCCTACATCCTCGGCATCGAGCTGTTCACGCTGGCAATCATGGCTGCGGCGGTGTTTGGTTCGCGCGGCAAAGTGAACGGCTGGGTGATCGTGCTGCTATTCCTGTTGCCGGCCGCGGAATGCGCGATTGCGCTGATCAATCAAATTGCGACGACGCTCTTCCCGCCGCAGGCGCTGCCGAAACTCAATTTTGCAAAGGGTGTGCCGGCGGACTTCACCACGATGGTTGTCGTCCCGACGCTGCTGACCAGCGAAGCCGGGATGACGCGCATGGTTCGCGATCTGGAGATTCGCTTCCTGGCGAACCGCGATGAAAACATTCACTTTGCGCTGCTGACCGATCCACCAGACGCGGCCCAGCAGTTCGACGAAAAAGACAAGCTCGCAGATCAGTGCTCGCACATGATTCAGGCGCTGAATGCGAAGTATGCGGCCGAAGGTCGCGGCTCCTTCTTCCTCTTCCACCGGCACCGCGCCTACAACGCCTCGGAAGGCATCTGGATGGCGTGGGAGCGCAAGCGCGGCAAGCTGCTGGATTTCAACAAGCTGCTGCTCGGAACCAGCGACAACTTCCCTGTTAAGGCGGGAAATCTTGGGCTACTGAAGTCCGTGAAGTATGTCATCACACTGGATTCAGATACGCAGCTCCCGCGTGATGCGGCTCACAAGTTGATTGGAACGATGGCGCATCCGTTGAATCGCGCGATCATCGATCCGGAGAAGAACATCGTTGTCGATGGCTACGGCATTTTGCAGCCCCGCGTCGAGATCAGCATTGATTCGGCGCAGCGATCGCGGTTGGCTTCGATCTTTTCGGCCGATGCGGGCTTCGACATTTATGCTCGCGCCGCTTCGGACGTCTATCAAGATTTGTTCGGTGAAGGCAGCTTCACCGGCAAGGGTATCTACGAAGTCGAGACGTTCCAGCAGGTTGTGGAGCATCGCTTCCCTTGCAACGTGATTTTGAGCCACGACCTCGTCGAAGGCTCCTACGCTCGGGCCGGCTTGGTTTCGGACATCGAAGTCGTTGACGACTATCCATCGCACATGAGCGCGTTCAGCCGGCGCAAGCACCGCTGGGTACGCGGCGATTGGCAGATTATTTTCTGGCTGCTTCCGCGCGTGCCGGACTTCTTTGGCAACTATTCGCCGAATCCTCTGTCGGTGATTTCGCGCTGGAAAATTTTGGACAACCTGCGCCGCAGCTTGACGGAAATCGCAACCTTCGTGATGTTCCTCTGCGCATGGCTCTTCTTCCCTGGCAAAGCGGTCTACTGGACGCTGGCTACTTTGGCGGTCATCGCGCTACCGACCTACTACCAGTTCACGATGTCGATCCTGCGCGCCGGCACAGGCGTGTTCAGCGCCGCGTTTTGGAAGAGCTGGGCGGCTGATTTCGGAATCGCGCAGGTCAATCTCTTCATTCGCATCGGATCGCTGTGCCACCAGGCTCTGGTGACGATTGACGCGATCGTTCGCGCGGTCGTTCGCATGACGGTGACACACGAGCGGCTGCTGGAGTGGGAAACTGCGGCGGAAGCGGAAAGCAATTACGGAAAGAAGACACCGGTTGAAACATATCTGCAACTGACACCGTGGATTACGTTCCTCGTTGGCGTGATCGTTGCGCTGGAGCGCCCGGCATCGTTCATGATCGCGCTTCCGCTGCTTGTTCTGTGGGGCCTTTCGAAGCCGATTCAGCAATGGTTCGATCTCCCCGTTCGGAAACCAGACGCGAAGATCGAAGCGGAGGACAAAAAGCTGCTGCGGCATTCGGCGCTGCGCACCTGGCGGCTCTTCCGCGAATACAGCACGGCGGAAGAAAACTTCATGATTCCGGACACGATCATGAAACCCGATCCGCTGATCGTACACCGCATTTCGACGACAAACCTCGGATTGCTGTTGAATTCGCGGCTCGCGGCGATGGACCTCGGCTTCCTGACGCTGCCGGAATTTCTGACCGATACCGAGCGATCGTTTGATTCGATCGACAAAATGCCGCGCCATGAAGGCCAGATGTACAACTGGTACGACAATCGCACACTGGACGCAGTGAAGCCGCGATTCATTTCGGCGGTCGATAACGGCAACCTGGTTTGCGCGCTCTGGACGGTGAAGCAGGGCTGTCTCGGCGCGATTCGCGAGCCTCTGTTCAAGCCCGAGACGCTACAGGGATTGCGCGATCACCTCGACACGATCGAGGAAATCTTCAAGTCCGAAAATCAGGAAGAGACGCTGCTCGCCGGCGTTCGCGAGATGAAACAGAAGGTCGGCACGTTGAGCGATTCACCGGTGACCTGGCTCGATGCTTTGGCAGGTTGCGAGCGCGTGACCGTTGCTCTGGCCAAAAAACTTTCTTCTGAACCCATTGAGACTGAGGCTCAGTGGTGGGTCTACGAACTCCGCCTCCGCATCTCTCATCTCGAGAGCTTGGTGTACGACTTCGCTCCGTGGCTGCAACCGCAGTTTGCGAAGTGCACGGCCGAACCGGGTGTGCTCGAACTGGTCCCGGCTGAGAAACTGACGCTCGAAACGCTGCCGAAGGTTTGCCATACGCTCGATCAGAAATTGTGGCGAATGCTGGAAGAAGGCGGCTCGAACGTTGAATCGCGCTCGGCGCTTCAGTTGCTCCGCTCGGCGGTTGGCCGCACCAGCAGCATCGCGAAGAGCATGACGACCCGCCTGGAACGCGTTGCGGAACGCGCTGACACGTTGGCGCGCAGCATGGACTTCAACTTCTTCTTCGACAAGAAGAAGAAACTCATGTTCACGGGCTACAACGCCGAAGAAGGCAAATTCACGCCGAGCCATTACGATTTGATGGCGTCGGAAGTTCGATCGGGCGTATATGCCGGCATCGCAAAGGGCGAACTGCCGCAAGAGAGCTGGTTAGCACTGGAACGCAAGATGACCAGCTACAAAGACGAACAGGTGATGCTGTCTTGGACGGGCACCATGTTCGAATACCTGATGCCGACTCTGTGGATGAAAATCTTCCCGAACACCATCATCGACGAAACGACGCGCGGCGCAGTTCGCGCACAACAGGCGTATGCCAACGACAAAGGAATCCCCTGGGGGATTTCGGAAGCGTCCTGCTCGATCATCAACGCAGCCGGTCACTATCACTACGAGGCGTTCGGCGTGCCGGGCATCGCGGTGAGCCGAGATTTGTCGCGCGATCTCGTCGTCTCGCCGTACTCGACTTTCCTCAGCTTGATGGTCGATCCGAAGGGAGCGATCAAGAACATTCAGCGGATGAAGGATCTGGGATTCCTCGGGTCGCACGGATTCTACGAGTCGGTCGACTACACGAAGTCGCGCCTGAAGAAAGGCGAGAAGTTTGAGATTTGCCGCTGCTGGCTGGCGCACCACTCGGGCATGAGCCTTATGGCGGTTGCCAACATTCTTTGCGACGGTTCGTCTGTACGCCGCTTCCACTCGGAACCGATGGTGGAGTCGATTGAACGGCTTCTCCATGAGAAAACCCTACGCAACGTGCAGCTCGAGCCTTCGGGAGCGGCGGATGAAGCCGCGGCAGCGAGTGCGGATTCGGCCGCGGCAGTGAAGGCAGGGCAGGAGAACTGGGCTGCAGCGCCTTCGAAGTTGAATTCGGCTGCTTAATTTGCATTGACCGCTTGTCGCGGTCGCTGACGAGCGCGGGTTGAAACCTCGGCTCCGCGCTCTACACAATCCTCTGTATTGTTTGTGACGCGCCCAGCATCTTAACTGGATGTAGGAAGCGTCCCGTTCGCAGTTGAAATCATTCGCGTTCACCCGCCACGGCCGCATCCCGGTCGTGCCCCACGGTTCGGCCTACAAAATTCAAGATTAAGGTGCGTTATGGCTACACCGAAATCGGCCCTCAGCGGTAGTTCCAAGACTCCTCAAATTCTCAGCGAAGATCAGAACGCGGCGTTTCAAAACAAGGTTCGGCAACGCGTTTCGCAGCGCGCGTATGACATCTATCAGAATTCCGGCAACCAGGACGGCAACGATTACGAGCACTGGATTCAGGCGGAAAATGAAGTGTTGCAGCGCGGGATCGAAGTGCGCGAATCGGGAAGCTGGCTCGCGTTCAACGCGTCGATTCCAGAAGGTTCGGCCGATGACGTCGAGATTTGCCTCACACCAACGAGCGTAACCGTTCGCGCAGAGAAGAGTCAGGCGGTCAAGACACCTGAGGGGAACGAGCAGGAAATTACAGAGCGTGAGATTTTTCTCACGCACGATTTAAATACGGAGATTGAACCTTCGACGGCGAGTGCTACGCTGAAAGGCCAGCAGTTGACGATCATGGTAAAGAAGCGGTATCCCGTCAGCACTGGCGCGACCTCGGCGTCTTCGTCGGACTCATCCACGGCGGAGTCGAAATCGACGAAGTCAGAATCCGCAAAGGCATAACTTCGACCGCTTGAGCGACTCTCAGCCCATTCGCCCACCGGCTCTGGGGGCGACCCGCATCGCGGATGGACGTTGGCAGTTCGTGGTGTGGGCGCCTAACAGAAGAGAACGTTGACCTCTCACTCGCCGCGGGAAGCGCGCCCGCGAAATCGATCCCGATGGAGCGCGATTCGTCTGGATATTTTCGCGCTGTCGTCGATGGCGTTGAGCCCGGCGCTCGCTATTCCTATCTGTTGGATCAAGGCGATACCCGGCCCGACCCAGCTTCGCGCTTTCAACCTGACGGCGTCCATGGAGTTTCACAAGTCGTCGATCCGAGCGACGTTTCCATGGACCGATAAAGCATGGAAGGGCGTCGCGCTGCGCGACACCGTAGTTTACGAGCTGCACGTTGGCACCTACACGCGCGAAGGCACGTTCGCGGCACTGATTCCGCATCTCGATCGACTGACTGATCTCGGCATCACAACGATTGAGATAATGCCGATTTCTCAGTTTCCGGGCGCACGTAACTGGGGATACGACGGCGTCTTTCCTTTTGCCGTGCAAAACAGTTACGGAACTCCGAGCGATCTGCAACGGTTGATTGACGCCGCGCATGCAAAGAAGCTAGCGGTTTGCCTCGACGTCGTTTACAACCACCTCGGCCCGGAGGGAAATTACCTCAACGAGTACGGGCCATATTTCACCGATTTCTATCGCACTCCCTGGGGCTCGGCGCTGAACTTTGACGGTCGCCACAGCGATCACGTTCGGCATTTTTTTATTCAGAGCGCGTTGTATTGGCTGGAACAATTTCACTTCGACGCGTTGCGGCTGGACGCTGTCCATAGCATCTACGACGCGAGCGCCAATCCATTTCTCGCGGAGCTTTCGAATGAAGTGCGGGCACTCTCGCAGCGGTTGGGGCGCGAGATCGTGCTCATCGCGGAAAGCGATCTGAATGATGCGCGTATGGCGCTGCCGACGGGACCCGAGGCGGAAGGCTTGGGCATGCACGGGCAATGGAGTGATGATTTTCATCATTCGCTCCATTCGCTGATAACGAAAGAAACTGCCGGCTACTACCAGGATTTCGGAACGATCCATCACTTAGCGAAAACGATTTCGAATGGCTGGTACTACGACGGAATTTATGCGCCCCACCGCGAACGGCGACATGGCAACTCGCCGCTCAAGCTAGAGCCGGAACAGTTTGTCGTCTGCATTCAGAATCACGACCAGGTTGGGAATCGCGCGCTCGGCGACCGCATCAGCAATCTGACGGATTTCGAGGGGCTAAAGCTCGTTGCCGGGTCGACGCTGCTCTCACCGTTCACGCCAATGTTATTTATGGGTGAAGAGTATGGCGAGACGGCTCCATTTCAATATTTTATCAGCCACGGCGATCCCGGCTTGATCGAAGCCGTTCGAAAGGGCCGCCAGGCGGAGTTTTCGCATTTTGGATGGAAAGGCACGATTCCCGATCCGCAGGCGGAGGTGACATTCGAACGATCGCGGCTCGATCATTCGCTCGCAAAGAAACAGCCGAATCGTTCGTTGTGGCTTTTCTATAAGGCGCTGATGGAATATCGCCGGTCGCGACGGCTCGGCAACGTCAGGCCGGCTGCTGTCGACGAATTACCAAACGCCATTTTCGTGCTGCGAACCACGGATATCGCACAAGTTGCGGCGCTTTTTCATTTCGGCGAAAGCGCGGCGATCTTGACGTTCAACCTCCCGCTCGGAACATGGACCAAGCAGCTTGATTCGGCCGGCCCACAGTGGCGAGGTCCGTCAGCGCTGCCCGACAAACTCGAAGGCGGCAATGCGGTACAGTTGACGCTGCAACCGCGATCGTTCGTTGTCTACGAACAATCGATCACGAAGTCTTAGACTCAAAAATCCTGACTGACACCTAATGTCGACGACCACCTCAGCCCGCCCGCCTCTTCTTGCGACGTATCGCCTTCAATTCAACAAGGATTTCACGTTTCAGGACGCCGCAAAAATCGTCGACTACCTCGCCGACCTCGGCATCACCCACGTCTACGCCTCGCCGATTCTGACGGCGCGACGCGGCAGCGGTCACGGCTACGATGTGACCGATCCGACTCGACTGAACCCCGAACTTGGCACCGAAGCCGACTTCCTGGCCCTCCGCGAAAAGTTACGCGAACGCGGCATGGGCTTGATTCTCGACATCGTCCCGAACCACATGTCGGCGAGCAGCGAAAACGCCTGGTGGATGGACGTGCTCGAAAACGGACCCGAGTCCGCCTACGCTTCTTATTTTGATATCGACTGGCGCCCGCCATCACGCATGTTGGAAGGCAAAGTTTTGCTTCCAGTATTGGGCCGTCCCTTCGGAGAAGCGCTCGAGCACCAGGAGCTGAAACTCATCGTGCTCGAAGGAAAGTTTTTCGTTCAATACTTCGATTCGCTCTTCCCTCTCGCGCCTTCGACCTATCATTTGATCCTGCGGCGCCGGCTGAACGAACTTCGCGACGCACTAAGCGAAGAATCGCCTGCCTTCCAGGAGTACTCCGGAATCGCAGCGGCCGCGGCCGCCCTCACCGACGAAAACGCTGCCTCGCGCGATGCGGGCGCCGACCGGCGGCAACGTTTCGAATCGCTGAGGCAACGTCTGCGCCAACTCATGGCGCAGGATCCGAAGATCAGCGATTTCATCGCGCAGAATCTCAAAGGGGTCGAAGGCCAATCGAAGGACCCCTCGAGCTTCTCTTCGCTTGAAACGATTCTGGCCCAGCAACACTACTTGCTGGCCTACTGGCAGAACGTCAACGAAGAGATTAACTATCGCCGCTTCTTTACGATCAATGATCTCGTCGGCCAACGCATGCAAGATCCGTTGGTTTTCGACGCCACACATGCGCTCATTCTTCGCATGATCGAACAAGGCTCGTTGGACGGTCTGCGCATCGATCACATCGACGGACTGCGGGATCCTCTCGGCTACCTCAGGCAGTTGAACGATCGCGTGTGCGCGGCAATCACGCATGCCGCGCCCTGTGGAGACTCGTCCGCCACGGAGCCTCACGCACCGCCTCGTCTCCCGGTCTTTGTCGAAAAGATTCTTGCTCGTGATGAGCGCCTGCCAAATGGTTGGCCCGTGACGGGAACGACCGGCTACGACTTTGTGAATGCACTGAATGCGTTCTTCATCGATCCCAAAGGCGCCGGGCAAATCGAGAAAATCTATTCGCGATTTACCGGCAAAGAAATCGCGTATGACGAACTGCTCTATCAAAAGAAAAAAATCGTCATGTCGATTCTCCTGGGTGTCGAAATCCGGGCTGCTGGACAGCAGTTTCAGATGCTCGCACGCAGCGATCGCTATGCCCGCGAAATTCCGCGGCTGGAGTTGAACCAGGCCCTGTTGGAAATAACCGCGCAACTTTCCGTCTACCGCACCTACATCAGCAACCTCGACGTCGCCGTAGACGATAGGCGCCGGATTGAACAAGCCATCGAGCGGGCCCGCGTGAAAGCACCTCAAGTTAACCCGCCCGCATTCGACTTTTGTCGCGATGTGATGCTGCTGCTCAATCGCCCGCATCTACTACCGGGACAGCGCGAAGCAAGGCTTGAGTTCGTCATGCGATGGCAGCAGTTTACCGGGCCAATCATGGCCAAAGCCTTCGAAGACACGTTCCTTTATGTCTTCAATCCGCTCGTTTCGCTGAACGAAGTCGGCGGCGATCCGCGGCCATCGACGGCCTCCGCGGCCGATTTCCCGGGATACATAAAGACGCGTCAGAAAGAGTGGCCGCATGCAATGAATGCGTCCACAACGCACGACACGAAGCGCGGCGAGGATATTCGCGCACGGATCAACGTTCTTTCAGAAATTCCAGCGATCTGGCAGAAGCATCTTGATCGCTGGTCAAAACTCAACTCACAGCATCGCAAACTGATCGACGCCCAGCCGGTACCCGACCGCAACGAAGAGATTTTCTTGTATGAAACGTTGCTCGGAGCATGGCCTTTCGATGCGGACCGAGCCTCGTTCATCGGCCGGATGAAAGAGTATGCGATCAAGGCCACTCGTGAGGCCATGGTCCACACGCGTTGGACGCGCCCGAATGTGCGCCACGAACAAGCGCTTGAACGATTCCTCAGTGCCATTCTCAAACCGGGCCCAACGAACCAATTTCTTGCAGATTTCGCCGGATTCCAGAAGCAGATCGCGTTCTACGGAATGACCAACGGCCTCGCTCAAACGCTTCTCAAAATTGCTGCGTCCGGCGTTCCTGACTTTTACCAAGGCTCCGATCTTTGGGATTTTCGCCTCGTCGATCCGGACAACCGCGGGCCTGTTGATTTTGAATCCCGAAAATCCTTGCTGACGAAGCTGCGCGCGCTCGATGAGTCACCCTCGCCGGCCTATATCGAAGTCGCGAAATCTTGGCAGGATGGCGGCATCAAGTTGTACGTGACCTGGAAGGCGCTGCAACAACGCGCCCAGCATGCAGAGCTTTATTCGGACGGAGAATTTCTTACTCTTGAAGCTCGCGGCAAGCGGGCTGAGCACGTGACCGCCTTCGCGCGTCGATTGCACAAAAGTTGGTCGATTATCGTCGTGCCTCGCTGGTTGGCCCGCGCAGGATTTCCACTGCCTCCGCACGGCACAGGGCCGTTTTGGGGCGACACGGTGCTAAGCCTTCCAAAGGGAGCGCCAGCGCAATGGAAGAACGTGTTCACGAATGGAATCGTGACATTTGAAAGTAAAAACGGAGGTCAAGCGCTTCGAATCGACGACCTTGGCGCCTTCCCGGTTGCGCTGCTGACGCCCACGGAACCTCGCCGCAGGGTCTGACGCCTATCAGATCAGATCGACAGAAGCTTACAGATGCCTTGGAGCGGAATCCCAACCCAAGTCGGGCGATTGTTCAGCTCATATCCCAGCTCATAGATCGCCTTCTCTAACAGATGTAACTCGAGCACGGTCTGAGTCTCGGCCTGCGTCGCGGGAAGATACGAAGCGTCCTTCGCCGTCGCAAAATACTTCGCCAGGTATCTGTCGGCGACCCACGAGTTCCACGCTTCAGCCCACGCGCCCATGCGAGAGACGTCGTCTCCGGCCACTCGCTCCTCGCCCAGGAGCGGCGCAAACGCCGCATAGTGAAACGATCGCAGCATACCCGCGACGTCCTGCAGCGGCGACCGCTTTACGCGACGCTCCTCGATCGACCGCGCCGGCTCACCTTCAAAATCGATGATGACGAAGTCGCTTTCAGTCCGCAGAACCTGGCCAAGGTGATAGTCGCCGTGTATTCGCGTGCGCATCGCGCGAATCGGTTCGCGCAGCGCCGTATTGAAGCGGGCCGCGATTTCGCTTTCACGTTCAGCGAGTTTCTCAGCCTTGCCCCGCCATTCGTTCGGCAGATATTTCATTTTGTCGCGCAGCAACGAGAACACGCGAACGAGCAGTCGATTCACCGACTGTTCCAGCGCCTGCTGCGATTCCATCGTAAAGGGCTCGGGCGCGAAAGCTGGATCGCTCGCGTCCGACGCCAAAGCTAAATGCATTTCCGCAGTCCGTTGCCCCAGCAGTTCCGCAGCGGCGAGATAAGTCTCGACAGAACTCCGCGCAAAGTCGGGAACTCCGTCCGCTTGTTTGCCCGACGCGATCACGCCGTTCGCAGCCGCGGTTGAACCCGCTGGCGTCGCCTTTCGAACAGCATCGTAGTAGTTGGCTAACGACTTCAGGGTGAATCCCCACGCATCCCCTTGATTCGGTACGAACTTCTGCAACATCCCCTGCGACATAGGCTTGCCATCGCGCGCTTGATACTCCAAAGTTCCCGCGAGCGGCGGTACGCTCTTCAGCGACGTCTTTTCCGTGAGGAACTGCCCAATTTCCAGATCGGGATTGATGCCTTCCTGAATTCGGCGAAAAAACTTGAGGATCAATTGGTTGCCGTAAATGATCGAAGTATTGCTTTGCTCGGCTCCGACTGGTTTGGGCGCAAGGGCCGCGACCGATTGCGGGGCGAGTCGCGAATACGCCGTCGTTTGCAGGCCGCGAAGTTCGCCTTTCTCTCCCTCGATCGCCGTTCCCTTTTCAATTAATTCGGCGAGTGCTGTCAGAAATGCTGCGTTCTTCAGTCCATCCGCCAGCATCATCGAGCCGCCGTCCGGACCCGGCACCTTCAACCCGTCGGCTCCTGCGCTTTCGGAACGAACCAGCGGAATCGCGTAGAATTCGTCCGCGCCATCGTCGTAATGGACCGCAGCCACAAAAATGTACGCAATACCGCCGCCCGCTGAAATTGGCAGTGTATCGACAACGTCGGCCGACGTGATCTTGCGCGCCTTGCCGCCGAACCATCGCTGCTTCAGCAAATATTCGGGAAGCTGCTCCGCGAGATCTGTTTGTAGAGTCGATGCCATTTTCTTTCCCGCACCAAGGTCGGCCATATATGCCTCCGGATAGGTACAGGTTCGATTCACCAGGACGCTGCGGGGTCGCAAGCGCTAAAGGGGCTGAAGTTCGTCGCTGTCGCCTGTCTTCTTCTCGGCCAACGACCTTTCCAGGAACTTGCGCGCCAAATCCTGCCCGCCGTATCCAAACGCGATCGCCAAGCCCAACATGAACGCGCCGAATATGATCGAAAACGCCGCAAGCACCGTCTGCCGCGCGACGCTTAGTTCATCCAGCGCCATCGTAATCGCCAGAATCCAGATGATGAAGCGCACCGACCAGCTAAACAGCATCGCCGAACCGTAGCCCTTGTTCACCGAAGCCAGAAGCACCGCGCGCGACAGAAAATTTGCGATGACCAAGCCCAGGAACAGAATCAACATCGCAACCACGATTTCCGGTAGCAACCGCAGCAATCGCGCTATCTGTTCCTGAAGCCCCGCAATATTGAGAACGCTGATGCCAATCAGGATGAAGCCCAGTAGTGTGATCCAGAAAACCGACCGGCTCAGCACCTCCGTCATCGAGGGCAAAGCCGCCATTCGCAAAACCTTGGACGCTCCCGCTTCCTCCGACAGCCGATCCAATTTCGTGAGCCGCAGGATCATGCGCGCCGCGTACTTGAATGCGTAAGCGACCAGCACACCGGTGAGCACGATCACCAGCATCACCACCAGCCGCGGCAAAAACTGGGCGATCATCTGCGACATGTTTTGGTAAGCCTGTTGCAACCCTTGCACGATCGCGTCTTTCATCGTTTCACCTCAGCTTTTCGCCTTCCAGCGCTCGATCAGGTATGGCTTCTGGCGTTCGAACTCCAGACAGAGCGCTTCCGTGTCGGCTTCCATTTCTTCGGGGGTCGATTGGGCGTGGTCCACCAAAAATGAAAAAAGTTGTCCGCGATACAGGGGAACGAGGGCTTGCAGGATGTGATCGCGCGCGATTGAGGTTCGGTGATACGCCGCCGCAAAGTCATACAACACGCGGACCCACAGCTCCGATGGAAAATCGAATTTCTCTATGTCCATGGCAGCAATTTGCTTTAGCTGCGCAAGCGTGTCCTTCGCCAGGATCGACTTCAAGACGGCATCCTGAAGAGTCTGGAAGCCCGTGCGGAACAGTTCGAAACTCTTGTCCTGTCGCGGCGGCGCGTCCTCAGGTGTCAGCTCGTGGTCCGAGCCAAAAGTCTGCACGCTCTCGGTCCCGTTACGGTCGAGCCAGTGGTCCTGAAACGCATCGCAGCAATAAAACAGATTGCCAACGGTCTGCCGAATCGTTTCAACGATGTCCGGGCCGCCGGGCAAGACCGCCGATCTCGGTCCAAGATAAGACTGGCTGCATTTCATCCCGTTGCATATTGCGTTGACCGCCATCCACGCCTCGGGCCGCGCGCGAACCGCCTCATCCATCGGCTGCGATGCGCACTCCGTCGCGAGGCGCCCCGAAAATCCCCACTCGTCCGAATACATCTCCCGAATGCGAACACCGAAAACGGCTCGGCTCATCGGATAAAGAAGATTGCGCGCCAGCAGGCCTTGAAACTTGCTGCGCGAATACAGCGGAGCGACAAAAGCAAAATCCTGGCGATACGCCGGCCGCAGGAGATTCGCAGCCCAAGCCGGGTCCAGACTCGCCGTCGCCGGCGAGACGACTGCCACGGCCTTCACGCGCAACAAGTCCGCCGCCGAGAACACCACCTTCATCGCAGCGCCTTGCGAAGGCGACCGTCCGTACTGCGTCGTGATCCGGTGTACCGTCCGCAGCGACGTTATGCCCCGCCGGATCGAATCCTTCTTTCCGTTCAAATTCGCTACGATCTGCTGCGTCTGATCCGACGAGCCTCCATCTAGATTTAAAATCGCAACGCGATCGCGAACGAAGTTCTGCTGATAGCTATCCTCGATCGCCTGGATCGCCTGCCCGATCGTCCCCGCGTTGTTATACGTGGGGATCGCCACAAGCAAATCGGCCTCGCCGACGCTCATCAACTGGCGAAGTAGATCTTCCGAAAGTAGGCTTTCGTCGGCCAAAAGACGTCCGCTCCTGCACCCTTACGGCAATCAGCTAAACCTTAGAAATTTACACTCGACGCGGGCGAGTTCAAAGTTCAAATGCGTCGCAATCGGAACCAAAAGAATTGATAAGGCGCGAGTGTCAGCAAATAGGGGAGTTCCCCGATCCTGGGAAATAAATTTCTGCCGAACATTTCGATCGGGATATGCCCCTTGAAGCTCTGCAGATTGAGCTCAACGGCCTGCGCCGAGCTCGACAAGTTGTTGACCACCAAGACTTTCTCTTCACCCAACTGTCTCACATACGCCAAAACACGGTGGTTCGATGGACTCAGAAAATCTATTGATCCTCGACTAAAGACCCGGAAGGAATTCCGCGTCTGAATGACCGACTTCGTCCACGAAAGCAGCGAATGCTCCGTCCGCCGCTGCGCTTCCACATTCACCGACTGGTATCCATACACCGGATTCGAAATCAGCGGCGAATACAGCCGCTCCGGGTCCGAAGACGAAAATCCCGCGTTCCACCCACCATTCCATTGCATCGGCGTTCGAACGCCGTTGCGATCGCCGAGATAAACGTTGTCGCCCATCCCGATCTCGTCGCCGTAATAAATGATCGGCGTCCCCGGCATCGACAACAGCAAGCCATTCAATAGCTCGATGCGACGCCGGTCATTTTCCAACAGCGGCGCAAGCCGCCGCCGAATCCCGAGGTTAATCCGCATCGTCTTATCGTTCGCGAACGAGTCGTACATATAGTCCCGCTCGACATCTGTGACCATCTCGAGCGTCAACTCGTCGTGGTTGCGCAGAAACACGCACCACTGGCACTTGTCGGGAATCTGCGGCGTCTGCTCCAGAATCTCGATGATCGGCTTGCGATCTTCCAGCTTGACCGCCATGAACATCCGCGGCATCAGCGGAAAGTGAAACGCCATGTGGAATTCGTCGCCGTCGCCCTGGCCAAAGTAATCGCGCACATCCGCAGGCCACATATTCGCTTCGGCCAGCAGCATCTTGCCGGGATACGCATCGTCGAGCCGCGCGCGCAGCTCTTTGATGACCATGTGCGTCTCAGGCAAGTTCTCGCACGAAGTGCCTTCGCGCTCAACGAGATACGGCACCGCATCCAGCCGAAACCCATCGACGCCGATTTCCAGCCAGAACTTCATCACCTCCCAGACCGCTTCCTTCACGGCGGGGTTGTCATAGTTCAAGTCCGGCTGATGGCTGAAAAATCGGTGCCAATAGTAAGTTTTCGAAATCGGATCCCACGACCAGTTCGACATCTCCGTATCGATAAAAATGATTCGAACACCTTTGTACTTGTCGTCGGTGTCGCTCCACACGTACCAATCGCGCTTCGGATTGTCGCGAGAGCTGCGCGCTTCCTGAAACCACGGATGCTGATCGGAAGTGTGGTTCACCACCAGTTCGGTGATGACGCGAATCTTCCGCGCGTGCGCAGCATTCAGAAATGTCTTGAAGTCTTCGATCGTGCCGTAGGTGGGATTAACCGACGTGTAGTCCGCAATGTCGTATCCATCGTCCCGCAGCGGCGAAGGATAAAACGGCAGCAGCCAAATCGCGTTGATGCCAAGTTCCTGCAGGTAGTCGAGCTTGTTCGTCAGCCCACGAAAGTCGCCGACGCCGTTCCCGTCGCTGTCGCAGAACGTCCGAACGTGAAGCTGATAAATGACCGCATCTTTGTACCAGAGCTTATCGTCCTGCGGGGCCAACGATTCTCTCTCCTGTTCGAACTCTTTGTCTTCGAATCATCGCCGATTGCTCCCACGCAAGCGCGAATCGCAGACCGCTCACGCCATCGACGTGTTCTTCACCCACCGCGGCGCCGCTCATCCGATCGAATGTACTTGAAAAATATGCGCCGGAAGCACGAACGGATTCAAATCCACAAAATTCCTCGACCCGTGCCAAACGTAGCGCGCATCCGTCAACAAATCATGAACCTGGTATGACTCTTCCGAACCCAGCCCCAGCGCCTTCACATCGACATTGACCCAACCCGCTTGCCGGTTGCGCGGGTCCAGATTCGCCACAACCAGAATCATATCCGACCTATCTTCCGTCACCTTGCTATATGCGATGAGCTGCGGATTATCCACCGGATGAAACGCCAGCCCCAGGTTCTGCTGTAGCGCCCGGCTGCTCTTTCGAATCCGATTCACGTGCGTAATCAGGTCGCGCAGGCTGTTGGGATTATTGATGTCCCACACTCGAATTTGATACTTCTCCGAATCGAGATATTCCTCGCTGCCCTCGCGCACCGGCCGACTTTCGCACAGTTCATACGCCGGCCCATAAATTCCGTAGCTTCCGCTCAGCGTGCCGGCCAATATCAACCGCGTCATAAAGCCGGCCCGCCCGCTCTTCTGCAAATACTCGTTCAAAATGTCCGGCGTATTCGGCCACAGATTCGGGCGGAAGTATTCGAATACATCCGCGTCCATCATCTCGTTGAAGTATTCCGTCAGCTCAGCGCTTGTATTCTTCCACGCGAAATACGTATACGACTGCGTGAATCCCAGCTTCGCCAGCTGATACATCACCTTCGGCCGGGTAAACGCCTCCGAGAGAAAGATTATCTCCGGATGCTCTCTCTTCACCTCAGTGATCAGCCATTCCCAAAACGCAAACGGCTTCGTGTGCGGATTATCCACGCGAAACACGCGCACGCCCTGCGCGATCCAGTAATCAACGACACTCTTCAACTCCGCCCACAACTCGCGCGCGCTCGTGCTCTCAAAATTAAAGGGATAAATATCCTGGTATTTCTTCGGCGGATTCTCCGCGTACTGCACCGTCCCGTCCGGCCGTTCGCGGAACCAATCGCGATGCTCCTTCACATACGGATGATCGGGCGCGCACTGAAACGCGATATCCAGCGCAATGTCGATTCCCATCTCGCGCGCCTTCGCCACCAGCTTCTTAAAATCATCGAGCGTCCCCAGTTGCGGATGGATCGCCTTGTGCCCACCCTCTTTGGCTCCGATCGCCCAAGGACTCCCCGTATCGTCCGCCGCCGGCGTCGTCGAATTATTCTTGCCCTTGCGCTCCGATCGCCCGATCGGATGAATCGGCGGCAGATACAAAATGTCGAAGCCCATTCCCGCCACGTACGGCAGCCGGTCAATCACATCTTTAAACGTCCCGTGCCGCTTCGGATCCGTCGTCACCGACCGCGGAAACAATTCATACCACGTGCTGAACCGCGCTTTTTCCGGATCGACGACCACCGCCAGTTCGCGTTCGTATCGCGTATCGCCCGTGCGATCGCGCCACGCATTCACCAGCAGCGCCAGTTCTGCATTCTGCGCAATCGCCAGGGCGCCGTCCCGATCCTTCTTCGCCGACTCTCGAAGCTTCACCGCAGCATCCGTCAGCTTCTTGAAATCCTCGCCGTTCGCTCGATCCCCTGCCTGTCGCACCAGGTCAACGCCGATTAACACATCCACCGAAATATCCTGCCCCGCGTCCGCCCTCTTCTTTAAATCCTTGCTCCAACTACCAAACGCGTCCGCCCACGCGACAACCGTGTACAAATACCGCCCGATCTTCTCCAGCTTGAATCGTCCCTCCCACCGATCGTTGTTATCCAACAACATCGGCGCTTCATTCCACGTGCGTTCATCCTCACGCCGCCACAAAAGCCGCGCGCCAAGCGAATCATGCCCGTCCGCATAAATGTCCGCGCGTACGCGCAGTTCGTCGCCTACGATGCGCTTGATCGCAAATCGTCCGGCGTCCACTTCCGGCGAGACGCTCTCGATAATGACCCGGTGAAGCGTCCGCATAGCTTCACCAATCACAGTTGTCGCTACAGTCAAACCTCGCCTCCACAAACATTGGAGTCACGCGCGGCGCCCAATGTCGCAATGAAAAGAAAAGACACAACGCGCAGCCTTAGAGACTCGCGCCTCTTCTTCAACTCCCAGTATATATAGGATAGCGGTGCCCGACCCGCCTACGCAGAACTCGTTATCGTGAAGGGTGACGTTCCTGTACAGTCCCGACGCTATTCCTGACGCTCGTCCAGCGATTCGGCAATGGCCGGCAGCCGAACCGGCCGATTCGGCTAACCCTTGTCCTTCGTCCACTTCGCCGTAATCGTCTTGTAGCCGTTCTTCTCCAGCTCCGACTTCACCTTTGCGGTGGAATCTCGATCACCAAACGGTCCTACGCCCACACGGTACAGGCTGTCGTTTCCGTGGCGATAAACGAACGCTGAGAATTTCTTTTTCTTGAGATCCTGCATCAGCGCCGTCGCGTTCCCTTCCATCTTCATTGCGCCGACTTGCAGCACTACGCCAGAGTTCATCGCAGGAGCAGCACCCGCCAGAATCGTCGTTCCCGCTGCGGTGTTGGCAGCTTCATGCGTAGCCGTAGGCAAAGCCGGAGCTGAAGCGATAGACGCAGTTGGAGTCGATGCCCTGGGCGCCGCAGCCACACTCCGGCTCGGTGCAGGCGCTTCGAGCGACGCCGAATTCGACGCAGACGCCGAACTCCTCCCAGCGCTAATCGGCGGCACCGGACTCATCTCCGGAAATGCCTCCGCCGACGCGAACGATGCTGTCGACGGATTTCCGGCCTTCCCGCTGTCGTTCTTCGCGCTCGCGCCATTGCCGCCCGGTTTCGGCGAGATCAAATCGTGCGCGCTACGATTCGCACCCGTGCTGCCCATCTGATACCCAAGGAACACGAGCGCCCAGGTCAGCAGCACGACCGCCAACACAAGTTCAATGGTATGTCGTGATTTCGCCTGGCGCGCATGCCGCCCGGCCATGATGGGTTCGACCGAGTACATCCCGTCAAACTCAGCCTCTTCCGGCGCACTAACTCGCTTCTCTGCTATCTCCGTCACCCAACCAACCGCGTCCGACGCCCATCCCACTGTTTCGGCGTCTGGCGGCAGCGTGTGCGGGCCCGCATCAAACCGCGCACCGGCTGGCGCGTCTTCCATCTGCGCCACATGCTCGACCCATTCTTCCCGCGTGGTCGATCCCGGTGCATTCGGGTCAACCCTGGTCGGCTCCGCAATCCCGGCAGCGTCTTCCACGACGTATGCGTCGCACGCCATCTCCGCAACTTCCTGAAGCCCGCCTGGCTCATCGATTTCAACGTTGGCCACTTCCGACCCGAACGCCTGCTCCTCGACCGTCGGTTCCGGAAACAACGACCCCGTCATCTCCATCGACGGTGCAAACTCCTCGGCAGTCTCGGCATGCTCCAACTCAGCCGAAGTCCCCATCGCCATTTCGGCCTGCTCAACCGGTTCCTCAACTTCAGGCTCGGCTGCCCTCATTTCGATCTGCGGCTGCATTTCCATCCGCATTTCGGGCAATATCTCGGGTCGCACAACTCGCCGGATTGCATCCACTTGCGCGTAGGTCGAGCGCGTCACGATGACCGGCTCGTCGATCTCGTCGCTGCCAGCCGGCCTCAGATTGGTCCCGGCCGCAATCCATTCGCTCAGTTGTTGCTGCGACACTTCATCCAAATCCATGAACCGCACGCCAGTCAGATGACCGGAGTCGCGCGTCCACGCGATTTGCGCCTTCGCCTCGATATGGCCGACGCCCTCCGGCAAGTCGAAGGCCAGCGACACCACATCGTCCAGATTGCGTGGAACAAGACTGGCGACCGCCAGGCCGCCTTCACACAAATCCAGCAACAGCCCGCTCTTCGCGTCGTCCATCGACACGAAAAGGGGCGTACTTGGCACTAATCTCGGAAACTGCCTGCGTTCCTCAAGCATTTTTCTTCTTTCGAAAGAGAAATTCTTGAGTCGATGTTAGGCCCCCGGCTTTGCCATCAACCTTGGTTTAGAAAATTGTTTGCCCAAAGTTACAACGTCTAGGACTAAAACTACCTAGCTCCAGTACCCACTACCGATCTCCAAACTACATAGATCCTCTGCAACCAATTACGCGAACAAACCGGATTTTGGGTGCCGCACCCTTTTGCTTTTAAAAGGGTGCGGGTTTAGATTCCCCATCACCCCGCTCTAACCGTTCGTCGCCGCTCTCGTACGGGCGCAGCACTGCTGCGCCCCATGTCCGCACGATCCTCGCGTCTTGAGCTCCTGGTAGCGCCGGCGTCCCGCCGGCGTTTTTTGCCCAGCCCCACCACCAACCATCCCGTCACCTCCGGCGATCCCTTTCGCCACTCTCGACTTTCAACCGCCACCCGCAACCTTCCTACCCCTTCGCCACCTGATAACAATCAAACTGCACCCCAACCCCCTGCGTCCCAACCTCCGTGTCCACCTGCGACACGCGCACCACATGCCCCGTGCATCTCCATTCCGTCTCCGGCTCCCCGGTGATCTCCTCCGGCATCTTCAAAACCACCTCGACAACCGTGCCCACCCCCATGCGCAAGATCCGTCGCGAAAAACATCCCTTGCTCCGAAATATTCTCCGACTGCCCGGAGTGCTCCGGCGTCGCCGACTTCCACAACCTCACCTTCAACGGAGTCTTCACCGCATGACGCGTGGACACACGTCGATCCCTCGCCAATCGATCCAGAAAGCGCCGCATTGCAATCTCCAGCGAACACCAGTCGCGCCTGCCGCGGCGCCCGGCGAATTAGGAAGGGAACTTATTCTGCCCAGCGAAATCCCAAAAACAAAGTCTCAATTCCGTACCACTCAATTCTTCCAACATTCCAATCAAATCCATCAAAACTTTCAGAGCACGTCTCTTGGGTGCCGCACCCTCAGCTTTCAGAGGGTGCGGGTTTAGACTCAACTCAACTCAACTCAACTCAACTCAATTCGACTCAACACCACCCAATCAATCCGCCCTTCTCGATCCCTCGTCCAGCAACCACCTATATGGAGTGCGGCGCTCCCGCGCCGCTTTTGCGATCGCGCCAATCCACTAAAACAATCCGCTTACTCCCCCACAACCAATCCCTTCTTTGGATTTTTTCAACCCAATTTCTCGCCCACCCAGCACAACTTCATCACCCCTCGACTATGTACTTCCCTGCCAACAATTTAGCAAAAATAATAGTTGACATGTTTTACTTATACGTAATATAACATTCCCGGTCACCGGCACTCCGGCGCTGTTGGTTCTTTCGGGAGGGGGAATCAGCGGCACGGCCCAGCCACCCGGAGTGCCATTTTTCTCCTCGCAGCCTTCCGCAACCCTCGTCAAATTTTCAGAGTTCAAACCGCCCAGGCAGGATCGTTCGCTTATTCCCGAGTTTCGATTTTCGAGTTTCGATTTTCGACTTTCGAATTCCGTCCCTATTCCCCGTACGGCACCCAAACATTCTTCACCTGCACCGCGTGCCGCAGCCACCACTTCCCTTCGCTCTGCGCCGCATCGAACCAGTCGATCGCGCGCCCTTCGTTCGTAAACACCTGCTTCAAATTTCCCGCCGAAAGCGATTTCGCCATCACACTCTGCGCATCGTCGCCGAAACTCCACAGCGCATCCACGTCCGCATGCTCCGCGAGCACGCGCAACAATTCCGTCGGTCGCCCGCTGACCAAATTAATGACGCCGCCCGGCAGATCGCTCGTCTCAAACACCTGATACAAATCGCCCATCACCAGCGGATACCGCTCCGACGGAATCGCAATCACCACATTCCCCATCGCGACCAGGGGCATCACCGTCGTCACAAACCCAAGCAGCGGCGCTTCCGCCGGACAGAGCACTCCAACCGTTCCGATCGCTTCATTCATCGCAATCGAAATATTCCGCATCGGCGGGTTATGCACCAACCCGTCAAACTTGTCCGCCCACGCCGCATACAAAAACACGCGCTCGATGCTCGCCGTGACTTCGCGACGCGCCTGCTTCGCTCCCACGACGCGCGCCAGCCGCCCCGCAATCTCCTCGCTGCGCTGCGAAAAATTCTCCGCGATGTAATACAAAATCTGCGCCCGATTGTGCGCCGTCGCCCGCGCCCATCCATCCGCGGCTTTTCGCGCCGCCTCCACCGCATTTCGAATATCCTTGCGATTTCCCGAGCGGCGCCTCGCCCAGCAACTTCCCGTCCGACCCGCGCACCTCAAAGCTATAGCCCGAATCCGGCCGCGCCTGCTTCCCACCGATGTAAAGCTTCACCGTCCGATCGATCGACAACGTTCCGTCGTGACCGGCACTCTTTCCAGCTTTCTCCGCTCCGTTCTTCTCCTCACTTCGCGCCGACTTATCCGCCTTCAGCGCCGGCGCCTTCGCAAACCACGCCGGCTCCAGATACTCCAGCATCCCTTCGCGCCCGCCCTCGCGCCCATAACCGCTCTCGCGATACCCGCCAAACCCGCACGCCGCGTCGAACAGATTCGTGCTGTTCACCCACACCACGCCGGCCTTCACCTGCGCCGCGACTTGCAGCGCCACATTCACGCTCTCGCTCCAGACGCTCGCCGCCAAGCCCGTACGTCGTGTTGTTCGCCAGCTCGACCGCTTCGCGCGGCGTTCGAAACGTCATCGCCGCCAGCACCGGCCCAAAAATTTCCTGCTGCGCCACCGTCGACGCCGGATGCACATTGCTCAGCAGCGTCGGCGGAAAATACAGCCCCCTGCCTGGCAATTTAAAACCGTCCGGCTGCCAGCACGTCGCGCCTTCCGCGACTCCCTGCTTCACCAGCCGATCGATCCGCTCCAACTGCACGCGCGCCACAATCGCGCCGACATCAACCGCCTTATCCAGCGGCGCGCCAACGCGCAGCGTGCTCATCCGCCGCCGCACTTTCTCCAGCAGCGCCTCCGACACGCTCTCCTGCACCAGCAATCGCGAACCCGCGCAGCAAACCTGCCCCTGATTCAGCCAAATCCCATCGACCAATCCCTCGACCGCGCTATCGAGGTCCGCATCTTCAAAAATCACAAACGGCGACTTCCCGCCCAGCTCCAGCGACAGCCGTTTGTGACTCGTCGCCGTCGCCTTTCGAATCGCGCGCCCCACTTCCGTCGATCCCGTGAACGCAATCTTGTCTACATCCTCGTGCATCACCAGCGCTTCGCCCGTCGTCCCATCGCCGGTCACGATGTTCACGACGCCCGCCGGCAACTCCGCCTCGCTGCAAAGCTCCGCAAACGCCAGCGCCGTCAACGGCGTGAACTCCGCCGGCTTCAGCACCACGGTGTTCCCCGCAGCCAACGCCGGCGCAATCTTCCACGCCAGCATCAACAGCGGAAAATTCCACGGAATGATCTGCCCCACCACGCCGCACGCGATATAACCCGGAAACTCCGACTCCAGAATCTGCGCCCACCCCGCGTGATGATAAAAATGTCGCGCCACCAGCGGAATATCCAGATCGCGGCTCTCGCGAATCGGCTTCCCGTTGTCCATCGTCTCCAGCACCGCCAGCCGCCGCGAATGCTTCTGCACCAGCCGCGCCAGCGCATACAAATACCGCGCCCGCGCATGCCCGCCGATTTTCTGCCATCCCTTCAGCGCACTTCGCGCCGCCGCAACCGCCGCATCAACATCCGCGCTCGATCCCTGCGCCACCGACGCCAGCACTTCTCCCGTCGAAGGATCCTCGCTCTCAAAATATTTCCCGTCCTTCGGCGCGCGCCACTCCCCGCCAATAAAATGCCCAAATTTCCGCGAGTGCCCATCGAGCCACGCCACAACTTCGCGCGGATCTTCCGGCGCCGCCCCCCACTCCATCGACACAAACTTTTCCGTCACGCTCATAGTTCCACCCGCCAAAACCGAATCCATCAAATCGCCGCCGCTTTTCGTTACTTCGTTACTTCATTACTTCTTTACTTCGCTTTTTCCCTCACCTCAAAAATCGAAACGACTGCAGCGCCTGCATCAACTTCCCCTTCACTTCCGCCTCATCTTCTTTCGTAAACTTCTGCGTCCCCGCATCGTAAACATCCGGATTCGTCGTCATCTCCTGAATCACCAGCTCATAACATTTCCCCGCGCGAAATCCGCGATAAATATCGCTGTTCGCATAATGACTCATCGCCGCATCGCTCACTCGAAAATGCCGAAACGTCCCGCCGCCGATCGTCGTGTTCTCGCCCTTGATCTCGCCCCAGTTCGCCGACCCAGCCATGCAACCTGCCGCGTTCGTCGCACTCGTGTCTTCCGCCACAAAAAACGACGCCCCATTAAACGTCGGCTTATCCTTGAATTTTTCCTTCGGATACCCAAAGCACACCGCCGTCACCGCCGCCCCGCCTGGATCGTTGCACCGACAAGCCTCCGCCGGCGCCCACACGCTCTCCGTGGTCGCCTTCGCATCCTGCGTCTCGCACTTCACCAACTCCGCCGCGTAGTGAAATCCAAACGCGCCATCCGCGCTCGTAAACGGCACCGACCCACTCGCCCGCGGCGCCGCATCACAAAGTGCAGCGAATACAATCGCCGCGACAATCAACACACCAACACCACTCAGCGCACGGTAGCCCACGCAACTCTCCTTTGGCTCACCCTCGACGGCCAGCCAGCAAACTTCCCTCCATTCAATCACGCAACAGCCCGCCCCGCCACATCCTTGCTCCGAAACCTCGCCCAACTTTCCCACCAAACCGCACGCGACAAACTCCTCCAGACAGTGCAAACTTTGACATCGCGTTCCCGCATTCCCGCGAATCTTTCCAAACTCGAAGTAGTATCGCTTCAGGCTTCAGGTGGCACACGACCGGAGACGCAACCGATGAATCCCGCTTCCGTCAGCTCAGGCATCCAGCGGGTAGAGACCGACCTCAAAGAACGCACATTCGCCGTTCAGGACTATTTCTTCCTCGTCCTCCGCTCCGTTAAAAGCGCCTTCGCCGCCAATCGCTATTTCTCCGACCTCATCGAGCAGATGGACATCATCGGCGTAGGATCGCTTCGCATCATTCTCGTTGCGCTCACCTGCGTCGGGGGCGTCGTCGTCCTCAACGCCGCCGGCCAATTTCGCCGCTTCGGCGAAACTTCCCTCACCGCCGACGCCGTCTCGCTCGCTCTTCTCCGTGAACTCGGCCCCGTCTTCACCGCGCTGCTCGTCGCCGGACGCAACGCCACCGCCATGGCCTCCGAGCTCGGCTCCATGGTCGTCACCGATCAGATCGACGCCATCCGTGCCTTCGGCATCGACCCCATCCGCAAACTCATGACTCCGCGCCTGGTCGCCACCGTCCTGGTAATGCCGATCCTCACCGCCCTCGGCGTTTGCGCCGGCCTGCTCGGCGGTTTCGCCGTCGCCTCCACCACTCTCCACGTCCCATCCGCTCAATTCTGGACGCGCGCCATCGACTCGCTTCAACTCGGCGACCTCGTCATTGGATTCGTCAAGCCGCTCATCTTCGGCTTCATCGTCGCCTCCGTCGGCTGCCATCAAGGCCTCCGCGTCAAAGGCGGCACCGAAGGCGTCGGCCGCGCCACTATCTCTGCCTTCGTCGAGTCCAGCGTGATCGTCCTGGTCGCCGACCTCTTCGTAACCAAGTCCCTCCTCTGGGCCTTTAATCTCGGCTGAACAATCTCCCTGAAATTCACTTACCGCTGAACGCCACATTCGCCGGAAACAATCTCAGCGTAAAATCCCGCACAATCGCGTTCGCCACGCCGGGGTCCGGCGACTCCTGCTGCGCGTTCACAAATACCATGATCGTCGCATCCTTATCGGGTAAGTAGTACGCCGCCGTGTTGTATCCGGGAATCCCGCCCGTGTATCCGTACCAACCCCCGCTGCACCCTATCCCCAGCCCAAACTCCATATCCGGCTTTCCGATCGGTATGCAAGCAAGCCGCTCTTTCTGCGTCGCCGCGCTGTTCGTCTTCCCCGTCACATAATCCTTGAGCCAGATCTTCATATCCGCCATGTCCGAAATCATCACACCCGCCGTCCAGGTCAGCATCGGAGGCAACGTCACCGTCACGTCCTCCCAGTTTTTATCTTTATCCAACCCGAATCCATGCGAATACGGCGCCGGCATCCCCGCCTGATCCGTCGGAAAACTCGTGTTCTTCAATTTCAGCGGTGTCAGCAATCGCTTCTCAATCTCGTTCTGCGCTGTGTCATGCGTCACCGCTTCGATAATCAATCCCAGCAAAAGATAATTCGTATTCGAGTAATTCCACTGCGCGCCCGGCGCGAACAGCGGCGGATGCTTCACCGCAATCGCCACCAACTCCCGCGGCGTGATCTTCGTGTACGCATTTATGTCCATCGAGTCCAGCTCCGGCGCGTGATACGCATCCAGCAGCCCGCTCCGCATCTGGCACAATTCCCGCACCGTGATGCGCTCCGCGTTCGGCACCTTCACACCGACATCGAATTTCGCCAGCGAATCGTCCAGCGACAACTTCCCTTCATCGACCAATTGCAGCAGCACCGTCACCACAAACGTCTTCGTATTGCTCCCCACACGAAATTTGTCATCCAGTTTCATCGCCTCGCGCGGCGACAAATTTCCCAGCCCCACCGCCCGCATCCAGGGCGCCGTCCCATGCATCCACAAGCCCAGCACCGCCCCCGGCACGCTTTGATTCCCACCAAACGCCTTTAACTCTCGATCGACATCCGCCAGCAGCCCCTTCTCCACGTCCGGCGAGATCGTTTGGTTCTCGGCCCCATACCCAACGAACGCGACACATGCCATCGCACAAACTCCCGCACACATCGCCAACCAGCCGACTATTTTCATGCTTCCTCCCTCGAACACGCTGATCGTTTTCAACGATCGACTTTCCCATAAAATCCCACTTGACACCACACGGTACTTTGCACTACAAAGTCCTTACCATGATTCTCAAACGCTCCATCGCCACCCTCGAACTCCTCCTCATCCTCCCAGCCACTTCCTTCATGCTCGCCCTCTTCCTCCGCAACGTTCAGCCCGAGCCCTACCAACCCGCCCAGGCCGCGCGCCACCTCGTCGACTGGTTCGCCGCCCGCCAGGTCCTCGGCCTCCAACTCTTCCTGATTTCGTTCCCCTTCACCGCCCTGGTCCTCGGCGCCGCCTTCATCCTCCGCACCTGGCGCCGCGATCCAAACCTCCGCCAATTCGCCTCCACCACCATCTCCACCCTCCGCACCTACGCCTCCTTCCTCCTGGTCGCCGCCTCCACCCTCCTCGCCTTCGCCATCCTCAGCATCGTCGCCCTCCACCTCCTCACCGACTAATCTCCGACCGCCGGATCCCTCATCACTCCCCCCAGATTTCGCGTAAGTGCGGATTCTGCTGGGTTTGAAGTTGTTTGTTTTCACATACATTTATAAGTGCAGATCCCAAAGGACTTGGAGCGATGACCCGGCCGAACCGGAAACGGCTGATAAGCCCCACCCCCCGGGTGTTTTTGCGTAAGAGTGTGATTCTGGGGAGTTAGATTGCGCCTTCGCGCAAGAGTGTGAATTTAAAGGGATTAGCGGCGATTTCTGGTGCGGGAGGGTGAGGAGCGGGGTCGTTCGAGTAGATAAATGAGTTAACACGAAGAAGTATATCAGATGGTAACGAGGAAGTCAAGGGCGAAATGCCGGGTGCCACGCCTGGTAGGGGGCGGGCGGGCTAACTTCCTACTCCTCTCGCTCGCCGAACGAAACATCTCCAGGGATGCTGCGGGCCTCCGACCGCGGACAGCCCTCAGCGCCCGTCCGAGTTGACCTTCGCTGCGACTGCATGGGCAAACGATGAGGAAGTTAAAACCGAGAAGACTATCAAACAGTCGGCGACCGAACGATAAAGCCCCAGATCGCTCCGGTGCCAGAGTCACGAATCAAATTTTTCGTGCGAAGCTAAGGCTGCTGAAAGCCCTTCATGCACGCAGAACCGGGCGCCTCAGTCCTCAGAAGACCTGTTCTTCCCGGCGGCGATTGCCTCCACCTTGCGACCCTGCTTCAAATGTTGCTGGAGAAGTTGCATCGCACTTTTCAATTCATCCACATCCTTCGGGTCGTGTGGTACCTGGCTGGCATCGACGTCAGCGACTGCCTCCTGGCAGAGATTCGTTATGCGGCGTATTCGGTCGCCTGCGAGGATCGAAAGCAGTTCGCCGCTGTCTGAGCCTTCCGACTGGCACTTTCTCAGATGTTGAAGGGTCTCTGTAATCGTCCGGATGTTCTCGACCGCGCTGCGATATTCCCGCATCAAGTGAACGTCGATGTCCTCGGACTTCAACGCCGTTTCGAGACTTTTCAGTTCGAGAATTGTCTTATTCACCTGCAAATCGACGCCCCAAAAGCTCTCGTTTGGAACCGTCAACTCGACGACGATACCGTTCGCAACGCCTTGGCGCGACTCGGGCGCGGCAAGTACTCTCGCCTCGGCTGTCTGTGCCGAAAGAAAATTCGCCAGTGTGACTCTGCTCCCCAAATCCGGATAACTGGACATCTTCACGAAACCGCCGTTGGCGTTGACCTGCCGGGCGACGGCTTCCTCTTTGACAGAGATGCCATCCTTGCCGCGCCAGCTCACCTCGATCGGAATGACCACCGGGAAGCGGCGAGTTTTTCGTCGCTCCGCACTCGTACCATCGGATGTCATCGGACGCTTTTTGATTGTCACAGGGTTTCCCTTTTGCCGCGGGGGGTTTAGAGGAGTTCTAGGTTTTCCATGCGCTCATCCAAGTCAATGCACGCGCAAAAGTAGATTAAGACCTGGTTTTCGGGCGCGCTACTGTTCGGAAGGACAGTGTTTCCCACTCCGAGCGCTATAACGCGACTCATCGGTGATTGATATGAGTCGCCGGGTGCCCCACCCTCGGTGTTCAAGGGCTGGGTCCGAGATGCACCCGTTCTCCCTGTGTTAGCATCCCCGAGATGTCAGATCACGTTCTCATTCTCGCTGGAGTACTCATCGGCTGCGTGACGTTGTTCGTCACCGGCGTGGGTGTGTACTTCGGTGCAGGGAGTTTCTTCTATCAGAAGAAGCAGGTCGGCATTGCGGAGAAGGACTTCACCAGCCGAATGGAAGAGCAACGTCTCGATGCGGAATGGATCGAGAGGTACGAAAAACTTGTACGCCAGCTTCTACGCATCAATCCCAAGCAACAAGCTACGGACCCCTACACCAAGCAGACCTTCGTGATTTTCGATGAGATGTTTCCTATCCCTCTCTTCAGAAAGGTTCTACTTGAGACTGTAATCGCTATCGATCCCTCAGGAGCAAGATTCGTCAGGAAGGACTTTCAGCCACACGAGTTGAAGCAAGCCTATCTACGCGACAAAATTGCCGAGGCTGAACGCTGTATCGCTGAGTTCAGGAAGAAGCATCCGAGACTCCCCGCCTATCTGGGAGACTGATTTCAGATCAACGTTAGACAGTTGAGTTTCTGCATTTGCCTGGCTCCGGCGGCGAATTCTTTACGTCGATACTTCGGCTCTCCGCTTCACGCCATCGGCATCCGGTATTCCGCCGCGTATCTCCCCGTCGCATGAAACTCCAACTGCCGCTCAATATCCGGCAGCATGCTGCTCGCACCAAACCGAAACATCTCTGGCCGCAGCCACGAATCGCCCAGCTCTTCCTTCATCATCCCCAGCCATTCCAGCGACTGCTTCGCCGTCCGAATCCCGCCCGCCGGCTTAAATCCGACCGCCATCTTTGTCCGCTCCGCATACTCGCGAATCGCCCGCACCATCACCAATCCCACTGGCAGCGTAGCGTTTGTCGCCTCTTTTCCCGTCGACGTCTTGATGAAATCCGCGCCCGCCATCATCGCCACCCAACTCGCGCGCGCCACATTGCGCAGAGTCAGCAAATCGCCCGTTCCCAAAATCACTTTCATGTGCGCCGATCCGCACGCCGCCTTGAACGTCGCGATCTCATCGAACAGCGCCGACCACTTCGCGCCAAATACAAGCCCGCGCGTAATCACCACATCAATTTCCCGCGCCCCCGCTTCCACCGAGCGCCGAATCTCCGCCACGCGTTCATCGAGCGGCGAAAGCCCCGCCGGAAATCCCGTCGAAACCGCCGCCACCGGTATCCCCGACCCTTCCAGCGCGCGCACGGCCGTCTCCACAAACGTGTGGTACACGCACACCGCGCCAACCTTGATCCCCAGCGACTCGATCCCGAGCTTCTTCACAATTTCGTCTTGAATCGGCTGCCGCGCTTTCGCACACAATCTCCGAACGCGCTCGTCGGTGTCGTCGCCCGAAAGCGTCGTCAAATCCATGCAAGAAATCGCGCGCAGCAGCCACGCAATCTGCCAATCTTTTTTCACCGTGCGCCGAGTTCCCAGCGTCGCCGCCCGACGCTCCACCGCGCTCGTATTGACGCGCACGTCCGCGACCCAATCCAAATTCAGCGGCACTCCACGATTCCCGCTCAGCGGCCGCCCATACAACGTTGCGATCGCGCCATCACCATGCGCCGCACCAGAATCGTGCGCAGTCCTCTGCGCCCCGCCCTCTGTCCCCGCAACTTTCGAACTCATAACTCCCTGCCTTCCAAACCGCCCAGCTCACCCTTAGGAGTGCGCTTCAGCGTCGCCTTTCCCGTCTCCACTCCACAGCCAACTATCAATTCTACTCCCCACCACCGCCCCACGCATTCGCGCCATCGCAGCGGCTCCTCTGCGCCCTTAGCGCCTCTGCGTTCGATTTTATTTTCGAGTTTCGATTTTCGAGTTTCGATCTCGCCCTACCGCACCGACGCCCGCGCCGGCGCCTGCCACACCGCCAACTGCGCCCGCGCCGTCCGCACTAACGCCAAAAACCGCCGCGCCAGTTCCCGAATGCGCTCCGGCTGCCTCAATTCAATCGCGCTCCGCGGGATCAAGTCCCCTCCAATGCCCACCGCCGACGCCCCCGCCAAAATAAACGCCCCCGCCGTCTGCTGATTCACCCCGCCGGCCGCAATCAACGGAATCTGCGGAAACGGCGCCTTCAGCGCCCGAATGTAGCCATCGCCTCCAACCTGCCCGCAAGGAAACACTTTCACGAAATCGGACCCCGCTTTGTACGCCGCCACAATCTCCGTCGGCGTCAGCGCGCCCGCCATCATCAATACATTCTCTTTCCGCGCAAAATGCACAATCTCCGCATCGAGCCCCGGGCTCGTCAAAAAATGCGCACCTGCTTTCAAGCAAGCGCGCGCTGTCTCCGCATCCAAAATCGTCCCTGCGCCGACAATCACGTGCGGCAAATTGCGAACCAGATCGGCGATCACATCGACTGCGCCCGGAGTCGTCATCGTAATTTCAACGATGGGAATCCCCGCCTGCGCTACCGTCTCAGCCGCAAAGCGCGCATTCTCCGCGCTCGGCACGCGAATCGCCGGAAGAATGCCAACTTCATTGATCGTGGAGCGGACGTGCTCTTTGTCCATGGGGTTCTCGGTGGAGCGGGATTTGGCACTAAGATAGCCCGAACTCATGCGAAAAGACAGTCGAGTTCCAGCGGCATGGTTTCTGGTATTCTCAAACGGGTGGGCCTACGCACGGCAAGAACTGGCATCTAATGCCATATCGCGATTGCACTTATTCGACCCATTGAATTTGACCCGACGACTTGACTCGATGAATTTTGACCCCCTCAAGCCAAAAACTTCGGTTGGTGCCCGGGCCATGAGTCCGGGAAAGTGGCTCGTGTTGTTTCTGCTCTGTGCTGTCTTTTGCTTCGCCACCCGCGGCACGGGACTGAGCTCGCAGAGGACGGCCGTGTTTGCGCACGGTGCGACGGCTGCGCACTTCGCGATTGCCGATTTTGACGGAGATAGCCGTCCCGATCTCGCTACGGTCGAAACCGGGCTGATCGGCGCCTCCCATGCGCGGTATTGGATCGGTTTCCGCATGAGCGCAGGAGCCCGCCAGGTCATCGGCGTCAACGGCCCCGTCGGCGGGTTGGAAATTTCCTCGCGTGACGTCAACGGCGACAACTTCATCGATCTCGTCGTAAGCGCCGCGTGGCTGAAGTCGCCGATCGCCGTGCTCGTCAACGATGGGCATGGATATTTTACGGTTCGCGATCCGGCGGCGTTTTCCTCAGCTCTGACCAATCCCAGCCATGCGTTCGACTCACCGAACCATCAGAATCCGGAATTCGCAATCGTCGTATCTTCGCGCGGCCCGAGCGATCTCGCCTCAAACGAGCGCGCAGGGACGCCCGCCGAAAATTCAGAAAAGATCCGATCGAGCGATTCTCTTCGCATCGATCTTTCCCTCTTGGTTTGCAGTTCGGGTCGAGCACCACCCCGTTCCGTTCACCACGTTTAAACGCACTCTTCTAGCAAAATTAGGACGGAGCGTCGCTAGAGTTCCTCGCGCAGAAAACGGCCGAGGTCACAGCGAATTCAACTTTGGGCAACGTTTGGCCGGGTCAGCCAATCGCAAGTGCCTCGTGCGCAAGTCATACATTCGAGTTGCATCCGGATTGGAACTCAGGTGCGACGTGAACTGTAGGAAGGGGCACCGATCTTCATGAAGCGGTTATCGAAACATTTGCTATTTCTGCCGCTGCTCGCGGCGCTAACGGCGCAGAGTGGCCACGCCCAGCAAAAAGCTCTCACGTGGCAGGAAGTTCGAGACAAATTTGAAGCGGCGAATCCGTCGCTGCGCGCCGATGCGATCGGAATCGACGAATCGAAGGCGAACGAGACTACCGCGTATCTGCGCCCAAATCCAAATTTGAGCCTGCTCGCGGATCAGATCGATCCGTTTCCCGGCGGCCCGTCGCACGGCGCTTTTGCCTACTGGCTGCCGTCGGCCACCGTGACGTATCTCCATGAACGGCAACACAAGCGAGAGTTGCGGCTCGACAGCGCAAAGGAAGCGACCGGAATCGCGATTTCTAACCACGCCGACCTGGAACGAAATCTGATTTTCAATTTGCGCAGCGCCTTTGTGCAAACCCTCCAGCAAAAGGCCGTGCGCGATCTGGCCAAGGAAAATCTCGACTACTACGATCACCTGCTCGGCGTGAATCGAGATCGATTTCAAGCGGGCGCCATCGCCCAGGTCGATTTGGATCGGCTGGAATTGCAGCGCGTGCAATATGAATCCGATTTGCAGACCGCCGAAGTGAATCTGCGAACGGCGAAGATCCAGATGCTCATGCTGTTGAACGATCAGACGCCGGTGGATCAGTTCGATGTGACCGGCCCCTTCGAATTTTCCACGCAGGTCGCGCCTCTCGATGAGGTGCGGCAAGCGGCTCTCGATACCCGGCCGGATTTGAAAGCCGCATTGCAGTCGGTCGATAAAGCGAAAACCGATCACAAGCTAGCCGTATCGATGGGATCGACCGACCCGACATTCGGGTTTGACGTCGGAAGAAATCCACCGATCGATGAGTATGTCGGCTTCAGCGTCAGCATCCCGCTGCGCATCTTCGACCGCAACCAGGGCGAAAAATTACGAACGCAGTTGGACATCGATCGCAATCAGCGGCTCGAGGAAGCGGCGCGAGCGCAAGTATTCAACGATGTCGATTCGGCGTATGCAACCCTGACTTCGACGATCGTCCTGTTGCAGCCATATAAGGATCACTATCTGGCGCAGGCTTCGCGCGTGCGCGACACGATTTCGTTTTCCTATGAGCACGGCGCTGCGTCTCTGTTGGATTTCTTGAACGCGCAGGCCGATTACCGCGGCGTGCAGCTTAGTTATTTGAATCTGGTGGGCTCGTACCTCGATGCGGCGAGCCAGTTGAATCTAGCGGTGGGACGAGAGGTCATTCCATGAGGCCCGCTTTCATGAAGCGTCGATCGGTGTGGGTGGCGGCCGCGTACGCGATTTTGTGTCTGACCGCAGGATGCGGAGGCGACAGCAAGGGCGATCCAAAAGCCGAAGCGCCGCCGCAAACGAAAGTCGAGCACGAAGAAGACGTCAACGTCGTGACAGACGGATCATCCCGAGCAATTTCCGCTGGCGACGGCGACCGAATACACCTCGACGGCGCAAATCGTTGCGAACGGAGCGGTAACGCCGGACGTGTCGCGCACAGTGCCGGTGGTTTCGCTGGCAACAGGGCGCGTGGTTGAGATCAAGGCGCGCCTCGGCGATCAGGTGAAGAAGGGGCAAGTTCTGCTGGTTGTGCAAAGCGCGGATATCGCGGCCGCTTTCTCGGACTATCGTAAAGCTGTTGCCGACGAGAAGCTGGCGAATACGCAGCTTGAACGTTCGAAACTGCTCTACGGCAAAGGCGCGATCTCGCTGAACGATTTGCAGGTTGCCGAGGACGCGGAGGACAAAGCGAAAGTGGATGTCGAGAATACGACGGAGCATCTGAAAGTGCTCGGCGGGAACATCGATCATCCGGCGGCGGTGGTGAACATCACGGCGCCGATTTCGGGCGTGATCACCGATCAGCAGGTGACGAATGCGGCGGGCGTGCCGGGCTTGGGCTCGCCGAATCCGTTCACGATTTCGGATTTATCGACAGTGTGGATTCTTTGCGATGTGTATGAGAACGATCTGCCGAATGTGCATGTCGGAGAGACGGCGGACATTCGTTTGAATGCGTATCCGGGGAAAGTGCTGACCGGGCGAATCAGCAATGTGAGTCCTGTTCTCGATCCGACGATTCGCACTTCGAAGGTCAGGATCGAAGTTGCGAATCCGACGGGAATTTTGCGTGTTGGGATGTTTGTGACCGCGACGTTCCACGGGCAGAAGAAAGAGACGCATGCGGCGGTGCCGGCTTCGGCGATTCTGCATCTGCACGATCGCGATTGGGTTTATGTGCCGGCAGGAGACAAGAAGTTTCGACGGGTCGAGGTCACAGCGGGACAGCAGTTGCCGGGGAACATGCAGGAGATAGTTTCGGGGATCAAAGTCGGGACAGCAGGTCGTCTCGAATGCGTTGGTGTTGCAAAACACGGTGGAGCAGTAGAGAGGCGACTAGGTAATGCGGAAGGCTGTTGAGCTCGCGCTGAACAATCGGTTCATGGTGATTGCGCTGGGCATCTTGCTCCTGGTTTGGGGCGGGATCTCCTTTCACAACTTGCCGGTGGAGGCGTATCCGGACGTTGCGAACAACTATGTGCAGATCATCACGCAGTGGCCGGGGCGCGCGGCGGAAGAAGTCGAGCAGCAGGTTACGATTCCGATCGAAGTGCAGATGAACGGACTTCCGCACCTGCAGCATTTGCGCTCGGCGTCGTTGTTTGGATTGTCGAGCGTGATGCTGATTTTCGACGACGACTCGGAGAACGACTGGAACCGGTCGAAAGTGCTCGAGCGTTTGTCGCAGGTGACTTTGCCGAACGGATTGCAGCCGCAGATGGGCGCGGACTGGAGTCCGGTCGGGCAGATTTTCTGGTACACGCTGCGCAGCACGAATCCGAAGTATGACTTGATGGATTTGAAGTCGATCGAAGACTGGACGCTGGAGAAGCAGTTCAAGTCGGTGCCGAACGTTGTGGACGTGGCAAGCTTTGGCGGGACGACGCGCGAGTATCAGGTGCGGCTCGATCCCGGAAAGCTGATCGCCTACGGCGTGACCGTTGGGCAGGTGGAGCAGCAGCTCGCAAACAACAACGTGAACGCCGGCGGGAGTTTTGTCGAGGCGGGGCTGCAGCAGATCAACGTGCGCGCCGTCGGACTGTTCACAAATGTCGATGACATCGCGCAGACCGTAGTGAAGTCGCAGAACGGGACGCCGGTGCGGATTCGCGATATCGCGACGGTGACGCAGGCGCCGAAGATTCGGCTGGGGCAGATCGGCAAAGCGATCCGGCGCGACGATGGAACCGTTGTGGACACGGCGGACGCCGTCGAAGGCATCGTGCTGCTCCGTAAAGGCGCGAACGCCGACGAAACGCTGGTGGCGATTCACAAGAAGGTGAAAGAGCTGAACGAGCAGATTTTGCCGCCGGGCGTAAAGATTGTTCCCTTCCTCGATCGCAGCGATTTGTTGCATCTGACGACGCACACGGTGATGCACAACCTGACCGAAGGCGTGCTGCTGGTTTCGGTGATTTTGTTTTTCTTTCTTGGAAATTTTCGCGGCGCGCTGATCGTGGCGCTGACGATTCCCTTTTCGCTGCTGTTTGCGTCGATCTGTCTCGACCTGAACAAGATTCCGGCGAACTTGCTGTCGCTCGGAGCTTTGGATTTCGGAATGGTGGTCGACGGCACGGTCGTCATTATCGAGAACATCGTGCGGCATTTCAGTTTGCCGGCGAACGCGCACAAGACGCCGTTGGAGAAAATTCGCGACGCGGTGATGGAAGTTTTGCGGCCGGTGTTTTATGCGCGCGCGATCATCATCACGGCGTATTTGCCGATTTTCACGTTGCAAAGCGTGGAAGGACGGTTGTTCAAGCCGATGGCGTGGACAGTTTCGTTCGCGCTGCTGGGCGCGCTGCTGTTTGCGATTTTGCTGGCGCCGGTGCTGGCGCTGCTGCAATTCAGTCACGGGGTGAAGGAGTGGCACAACCCGGTGATGGAGGCTTTGCGGAATTGGTATCGGCCGGCGGTGAAGTGGGCGATCGAGCATCGGCTGGTTACGGTTGGTGCGGGCGCGGTGGCGTTTGTGTTGGCGGTGTTTTTGATGATGAGCGGCGTGATTGGTTCGGAATTTTTGCCGCACTTGGATGAAGGCGCGATCTGGGTGCGCGGCACGCTGGCGCCGAGCACCGGGCCGACAGAATCGACGCGACTGGCGAATCAGGCGCGCGTGATCTTGGCTTCGTTTCCGGAAGTGAAGCAAGTTGTGTCGCAGGTTGGGCGTCCGGACGACGGAACGGACGCAACAGGATTTTTCAACACGGAATATTTCGTGGATTTGCTACCGAAGGAGAAGTGGCGTCCGTGTCTTTCGCGAAAACAAGGAAGAGCTGATTTCGGCGATGGATCGCGAGCTGGAAAAGATTCCCGGCGTGCTTTGGAATTTTTCGCAGCCGATTTCGGACAACATGGAAGAAGCGGTCAGCGGCGTGAAGGGCGAGCTGGCGATCAAGTTATATGGCGATGATTTGAAAACGCTGGAAGAAAAGGGCGACGAGGTTGTGAATGTGATGCGCAAAGTCCCCGGCGTCGAGGATTTGGGATTGTTTCGCGTGTTGGGGCAGCCGAATCTGAATATTTCGGTGGACCGCGCGCAGGCGGCGCGGCACGGGATCAACGTTGCGGATGTGCAGGACGCGGTGGAGACGGCGATCGGCGGCAAAGCGGTGAGCCAGGTGCTGCAAGGCGAGCAGCGGTATGACCTGGTGACGCGATACGAAGCGCCGTATCGCAATACGAAAGAAGCGATCGAGAATGTTCGGCTGGTGGCGCCAAGCGGAGAGCGCGTGGCGTTGTCGCAACTGGCGAATATCAATGTGGCGGATGGAGCTTCGCAGATCAGCCGCGAAGAGAATTCGCGCTACGTGGCAATCAAATACAGCGTCCGCGGGCGCGACCTGGGCAGCGCGGTCGAAGAGGCCATGCGGCTGGTGAAGCAGCAGGTGAAATTGCCGGTCGGCTATCACATCGATTGGGCCGGCGAGTATGAGAGCCAGAAGAGATCGCAACGGCGGTTGGCGATTGTGGTGCCGATTACGCTGCTGGTGATTTTCATTATTTTGTACATGATGTTTGGGTCGCCGAAATGGGCGGCGTTGATTTTGGGCGAACGTGGCGATCGCGCCGATCGGCGGATTGCTGGCGCTGCTGCTGACAGGGACGCATCTCAGTGTGTCTTCGGGCGTTGGATTTTTGGCGCTCTTTGGCGTGTCTGTGGAGACGGGCGTCATCATGCTGGAGTACATCAATCAGTTGCGCGCTTCGGGGCATACGATCGAGGATGCGGCGATCGAAGGAGCGGTGCTGAGATTTCGTCCGATTTTGATGACGATGCTTGTGGCGATTTTGGGACTTTTGCCCGCTGCGCTGTCGCGCGGGATTGGGTCGGATTCGCAGCGGCCGTTTGCGATTGTGATCGTCGGTGGGTTGATTGGCGCGATGTTGCTGAGCATCTTTCTGCTGCCGGCGCTTTATGTTTGGGTGGCGAAGGATGGCGATAAGCTGCCGATTCCTGAGGCGGATTTCGAGTAAGATGACGCTCGCGCCAGTCGGCGCTTGAGCATTTACAACTGTTGGCCCTCGCGAAGAAAAACCGCTGGCAAGATGCCGGCGCTACCAAGAGGAATCGAATGAAAGAGCGCGCGTTTTTGGTTGTGGCGGTTTGCGTTGCATTTTTTGTTGGCGCGGTGACTTGGATTTTTGTCGCGGGTTATCGCAGACCCGTTGTGGAGCTTCCCGCTGGGCCGCCCGTCAATGTGGCGGCAAGTCCCTCGCTGGCGCCGACGCCGCCGATGGGATGGAACAGTTGGGACTCGTTCGGGACGACGGTTTCTGAAGCGGACTTTCGAGATAACGCGAAGTTTCTTGCCGATCACCTGAAACAGTTTGGATGGCAGTACGCGGTCGTGGACATGGAGTGGTTTGTCACGAATCCGACGCCGGAGGGAAATTCAAAAACATCGGAATACGCTTTTGACGATTACGGGCGCTATGTTCCGGCGCCGAAGCGATTCCCCTCCTCGGCGGGTGGCGCTGGATTTAAGCCGCTGGCGGAGTGGACGCATTCGCTGGGATTGAAATTCGGGATTCACATTTTGCAGGGGATTCCGAAACGCGCTGTCGAAAAGAATTTGGCAATCGATGCGTCGAAGTTTCATGCAGCCGATGCGGCGAATAAGTCGGATTTGTGTGCATGGAATTATGACAACTACGGAATGAACACGAGCGGCGACGGCGGCGCGGCCGCGCAGGCTTATTACGATTCGATCGCGCAGTTGTACGCGAGCTGGGGCGTGGATTTTATCAAGGTGGATTGCATCAGCAGCCGACCGTACAAGGGCGACGACATCCGGATGCTGAGCGCCGCGTTGCGGAAAACGGGACGGCCGATCGTGTTGAGTTTGTCGCCGGGAGCGGCGCCGATTGAAAAAATCGATGAGATGCGGAAGTACGCGAATTTGTGGCGGATCTCGGACGACGTTTGGGATTTGTGGCACAGCACGGTGGCGTATCCGCAAGGATTGGGCGATCAGTTTCCGCGCGTGGCGAAGTGGGCTGGACTGTGGCGGCCGGATGGCTGGCCGGATGCGGACATGTTGCCGCTGGGATATTTGGGTCCAGCGCCGGGCTGGGGCAAGGCGCGCGTGTCGCGGTTGACGCATGATGAGCAGAGGACGCTGATGACGCTGTGGAGCATGTTCCGGTCGCCGCTGATGGTCGGGGCGAATTTGCCGAAGAGCGATGAGTGGACGATTTCGCTGCTGAGCAATGCGGATGTAATCGCGGTGGATCAGAAGTCGAAGGAGAATCGCGTGGCGGTGTCGACGGATTCGAGCGTGGTTTGGACGGCCAGACCGGACGATGGAGATGGGTGGTATGTCGCGGTGTTTAATTTGGAGGATAAGCCGCAGAGTTTGCGTTATGAGTGGACGGATTTGGGGATTTCGGCCGGGTCGCATGCTGGCTGGGATTTGTGGGGCGGCAAAGATTTGCCGGCGGCGGATGCGGTTGCGGGGACGGTTGCGGCGCATGGGTCTTTGCTGGTAAGGGTGAAGTGAGGGTGAGACCCACCCCCCCGGTACTTTTTTCTAAGGATGTGATTCTGCGGGGGTTAGGTCTGCGCATCCTTCAAGGATGTGATTCTAAATGGGTTAAGGTCGAGGGCTGCGGTCTGATTCGCCAAACCTCGTAGATTAAATAAGTTAGCCACTTCAGAGGCCGTGAGACGATGCGGTTTTCTTTGGGAGAAAAAACAAAAACAGACGGTGGCGAAATGGTTGCGCCTGGGCGTTTGGGGCGCAGCGGTGCTGCGCCCGTACAAAGTCGGTGGCCCGCGGGTTGATTTGGGTCGTGTTGGAACTAAACCCCGCGATCTGGGAAGCGATCGCGGGTACAGTGGCGACGTTAGATGGTTTGGTGCTTCATTTCGTCCATGAGGTGGTCGCAGGAGCGGACGGCCAACGCCATGATTGTGAGAGTGGGGTTCTGGCACGGATTGGTGGTGAAGCCGCTCGCGTCCATGACGAAGACGTTTTTGACGTCGTGGGTTTGCTGGAATTGGTTGAGGACGGATTTTTTGGGGTCGGCGCCCATGCGGGCGATGCCGGCTTCGTGCAGGGCCCAGCGCGGGGCGGATGGGTTGGCGTAGGTGCGGATGTTTTTGGCGCCGGCGGCTTCGAGCATTTCTCCTGCGGAGTCGCCCATGTCTTTGATCATGGCGCGTTCGTTGTCTCCATCGGACATGTGAATCTTTAGAACGGGGATGCCGAAGATGTCTTTTTTCCCGCCGGGATCGATCTCGACGAAATTGTCGAAGCGCGGGAGGACTTCGCCGAAGCCGGTAATCTCGAAGGATTCGCGGGATTGCAGGACGGATTCTTTGAAGGCGTTGCCAAAGCCAGGCGCGCGAAAATTGAAACTGGAACTGGATTCGCCTTCGTAACCGTAGCCGCGGAGAAATTTTTTGTAAGGCGGATCATTTTTGAGATTGCGGAAGCGCGCGACGTAGATGCCGACGGGTTTGTTGGGGCCGGCCATGGTTTTCTTGTGGCTCAGCTCTGGAAAATCGCCGCGACCGCCGCCGCTGCGAACGTGCGCGGTGAGGTAGTGGCCGAGGGCGCCGCTGGAATTGGCGAGGCCGTTGGGATGCTCGCGCGTGCCGGAGTTGAGCAGGATGCGCGTGGACTCTTGCGATTGCGCGCAGAGGACAACGGTGCGGGCGGTGAGCTCGCGCGATTGTTTGGTGATGCGGTCGACGTAGAGGAGACCGCGGGCGCGATTGGTGGCAGGGTCCATCAAAATTTTGTGGACCATCGCGTTGGAGATGAGTTTGCACTTACCGGTTTTGAGCGCGTCGGGGACCGTGGTGAAAGCGGAATTGAAATAGGAATGCGTGATGCAGCCGCGCTCGCATGGGCCGCAATAGTGGCACGGGCCGCGGCCGTTGATGGGACGCGTGAGATTTGCGGAGCGAGCGAGCGTGACGGTGCGGCCGAGTTTTGCTTTGACCTTGTCGCGGAAGACTTGTTCCTGGCAAGTAAGCGGCATCGGCGGCTGGAACTGGCCGTCGGGTAAGTGTTCAAGGCCTTCGGCCATGCCCGTGATTCCGACATATTTTTCGACGATGTCGTAATAGGGCGCCACGTCGCTGTAGCTGATCGGCCAGTCTTCGCCGTAACCGTCGTGCGACGCGGATTTAAAATCCCAATCGCTGAAGCGGAGGCTGACGCGGCCCCAAACGTTGGTGCGGCCGCCGGTCATACGGAGGCGGCCCATCCAGTTGTATGGCTTGTCGGCCGGGGTGGTGTAGGGTTCGTCGTGATCGTTGACGAACCAGTCCTGCGTGTATTCGTTGCAGACGTCGAACTTGGATTGAATCGGGTGATTTTTTGCGACGATCGAGTCCGCCATGGCGCGGTACTTCAGCTCGAAGGCGGGCTTGTGCTCGGTAAAGTTTTCGTCGGACTGCGGGCGACCGGCTTCGACGATAGCGACGTTGAGGCCGGCTTCGGAGAGGCGCTTTGCGGCCCAGCCGCCGGAGGCGCCGGAGCCGACGACCAGGACGTCAAAATTTGTGGCGGAGTCGGGAGTGGGCATTTTGCGGAGCGGCGCGATCATCGAGGATCGAGACGCAGGTTTCTACGGGATGGATGCTACCAAGCGGGGTGGAAGTCGTCAAAGAAAAGAAACAGATTTTGGGCGTGCGAAAGTTTTGTTGGACGGCGGCAGCGAGTGGTAACATCGGCGGCGAAATTCGCTACAGCTACGTGTTGAAGGCTGGGCGTTTGGGGCGCAGCAGTGCTGCGCCCGTACATGATCGCGCCTGAATTTCCGCGACGTTGACGGTCGCAGCGAACGGAGTGGCGTTCGAACGACGTGGATGAGTGGAACGGTGGAATTGTCGAGAACGCGGAGTGGGTAAAAGCGGCGCGGCAGCGCCGCACTCCAAAACGAACGAGGAGATGGATGAGCGGGATTAGCCGGCGAGAGGCGATGCAGAGGTTGATGGCGGGAGTTGCGGCGGGCGCGGTTGTGCCGGCGATCGCGGGGGCGCGGCCGGTTGAGATTTTTCGGCGGTTGATCGGTGACGATGCGGCGGCGGAGAAGGCGGAAGCTGCGCTCGGGGCGGCGGACTGGCGGCCGATATTTCTGGACGCGAAGCAGGATGAGCTGCTCGTGGCGGTTGCGGAAACGATGGTGCCGGGGTCGGCTGGGGCGCAGGTGAACCAGTTCATCGATTTGTTGTTGAGTGTGGATTCGGCGGAGAGTCAGAAGGGGTTTTTGTTGTCGCTGGGGGCGGTGGATAAGGTGGCGGCTGGTCAGTTTCAGAAGTCGTTTGCGGGATTGAATGCGGGGGAGCGCGACGCGGCAATTGCTTCCCTTTCGGAGGAGCACAAAGAGGCGTTTGCGAATTTGAAGGAGTGGATTGCCGGGGCGTACTATTCGTCGGAACAAGGGATGAAAGAGTTGGGGTGGGATGGGAATTTTGCGTTTGATAAGTATCCGACGTGTGAGGCGGTGGGGGGACATTCGTAGCGGGGTTGCGTCTAAACCCGCACCCTTTCAAAAACCGAAAGGGTGCGGCACCCAAAGGCCACCAAGGCGCATGAGTTGAGAAGCGACGTAGACGAGTTTTGTTCAGGAGAACAGAGAACATGATGAATGATGCTTCGGGGCGGCGTGGATTCATTCGAACGGTGACGATTGGAGGGGCGGGGCTGGCACTGGCGAGCAAGTTGCCAGGGGTTGAGGCAGCGGGGAAGAAAAAGTCGGTGCTGGTGTTCACGAAGTCCTCGGGATTCGAGCATCAAGTGGTGAAAGAGATCGATGGGAAGCCGAGCATCGCGGAGAAAGCAGTGCGCGGGCTGGGCGAGAAATACAATTTTGATGTGACGGCGACGAAGGATGGGCGCGTTTTCGATTCGAAGGAATTTCCTTCGTACTCGGCGGTGTTCTTTTTTACGACGGGCGATTTGACGACGGAAGGAACGGACAAGCATCCGCCGATGACGGAGGCGGGCAAGCAAAGGCTGCTGGATACGATCAAGGGTGGAATGGGTTACGTCGGGTCGCACGCGGCGAGCGATACGTTTCACACGAAGCCGGACACGGAAGATTTGGCGAACCGATATATCGCGCATGGGGAACAGAGCGATCCGTACCTGAAGATGGTCGGCGGCGAATTTATTTTGCACGGGCGCGACCCGCGGGTGCAAACGACGAATGTGATCATCAATGATCCGAAGTTTCCGGGGCTGGAAGGGGTGACGTCTCCGGTGAGCTTTAAGGATGAGTGGTATTCGCTGAAGGATTTTCAGACGGATATGCACGTGATTTTAACTTTGGACACCGCGGGGATGAAGGGCGAGCCGTATCAGCGGCCGCCATATCCGATGACGTGGGCACGGATGCATGGGAAGGGGCGCGTGTTTTTCACGGCGATCGGGGATTTGCCGGAGAACTGGGAGAATCCGTTTTTTGTGAACTTGCTGGGCGGCGGGATTCGGTGGGCGATCGGGGACGTGAAGGCGAACCTGACGAAGAATATTAAGGAAGCGGCGCCGGGGTATGCGACGATTCCGCCGAAGTATCCGGCGAAGGAGAAGTAAAGAGGGAGAGGCTTCGCGGGCAGATCGAAGAGAGATTTCTCCACTACGCGAGCCGACGCGTTCGCAGGAGCGAACGCGAAAGAAAAAGCATCGACTCGCTCCGGTCGAAATGACAGGCTAGGTGGCTACGCGATCGGCCTGGGCGTTATTAGCAGAAAGCAGATTCCTCGCTTCGCTCGGAATGACAGGGTTATTGTTGTTTAGCCAAAGATAGATTGGGGCGAGGAATCCTCTGGGATACTCGCCCTCCTTTTTTTAGGCTATTGGGTGGTGACGGCGGTGCGGTGGATTTCCAGTGAGACGCTGGGGATGCCGTCGCAGGGGATGTTGGTGAGGAAGCGGATGGTGCCGGAAGAGTCTTCGAAGGCGAGGCCGGATTGGGTGGAGGCGCCGCGGAAGGTGCCCCAGGATTTGGGGACGCTGGCGACGCAGCCGGGAGTCCAGATTTGAGGTTGGGGTGGCTGTGCGGGTTTCGGCGGAGTCGGAGTTGCAGCGTAGAGTTTGAATGAGAGAAGCGCTGTTGCGATTGTGAGTGCGGCGATGGCGATTGTTTTGAAGTGAGACTTCATTTTTCCCTCCTGATTTTTTTTCACTTGAATCCGAAATTGATTTCGCGGCGATGCGAGTGAATACGTGATTTCAAAGTACGTACATTCGAAGTTTCTTTTTCTACGCGTGCGGCGCGCGGAAACGTTTCTGAGTTTTTCTACGATACACGGCGTATGCGGGAAAGCGCACGGTCAAAAAATGTTAGGCTAACTATCGAAAGTTGCCGAAAAAAAAACCACACGCACCGGTTCAGGCCTGGGCGTTTGGGGCGCAGCGTGCTGCGCCCCTACAAGATTGTGGCGGGGGTCGTGGTGTCGATCAACGATTCGAAAAATCTGCGAGGGGAAATGAAGGATTCCAGGTTGATGCAGGATATTTTGGGGCAGGAGAAGTCGCTGAAGCAGGTGTTGAGGCGGCAGACTGGAGCGGGGCGCGCGGCGATGTTGGAAGCGGGGTGGTCGTTGCGCGAGGCTTCGAAGATTGTGATTACGGCGATTGGGGCGTCGCTGCATTCGGCGTACCCGCTGCACTATGCGCTGACGGGCAGCGGGATGAATTGCTCGATCGTGGAAATTGCGGAGTTGCTGCACTATCAGTCGCGGATTTGCGCGGGTGCGGCGGTGGTGATTTTTTCGCGGTCGGGGGAATCGATCGAGGTTGTGAAGTTGATGGACAAGTTGAAGGGCGTTGCGTCACGCCTAATTGCGCTGACGAACGAGCCGGGGAGTACGCTGGCGAAACGCGCGGATGTGACGATTTTTGTGGATAGCTTGCCGGATGAGATTGTGGCGGTGCAAAGCTACACGGGTGGTGTCGCAGCGGGATTGTTGCTGGCGGGAGCGGTGAACGAGGCGTTTGACGCGCGGGTTGCCGAGATTTCGGCTTGCGGGCCGCTTGTGACGGCGTTGATCAAGGAATCGCTCGAGCGTGTGGCGGAGTGGGATTCGTTTGTGAAGGCGGGAGCGGCGATTTATTTTTTGGGGCGCGGGGATTCGGTTGCGTCGGCGCTGGAGGCGTCTTTGTTGTTTGGAGAGACTGCGAAGGAAGCGGCGATCGGCATGGCGGCGGCGAGTTTTCGGCATGGGCCGGTGGAAGTTGTCGATGAGAATTACCGGGCGGTGATTTTTGCGGGGCCTGTGGCGACGCGCGCGATTAATTTGGCGCTGGGGCGGGAGCTGGCGAAGCGTGGGGGACAGATTCGGGTGATTGGAGTTGCGGGCGAGGATACGAAGGGATTGACTTTGATTGCTGTGCCGAAGGTGACGGATGTTTTGTTGCCATTGGTGGAGATTATTCCCGTGCAGATCGCGGCGATGCGGTTTGCGTTTGTGAAGGGGCTGGAGATTGGGAAGTTTCGGCATACGGGGCAGGTTACGACGGATGAGGTCGCGTTTTAGAGACTGCCACGAGCGACGAACAGAAAGTCAAAACCCGCACCCTCTGAAACCTGAGGGTGCGGCACCCAAGAAAAAAGCAGATTCCTCGCTACGCTCGGAATGACAATGTAGCTGAAATCGGCGCTATGTCGCGACGTTAGGTTGTGGTGGGATCGGTTTTTTCGCTGCGGAAACCGATTAGGAAGAAGATCAGGACGAAGAGGGCGAAGGCGGCGGGGACCATCCAGACGGAGCGCCAGTTGTGAGAGATGACGCCGGTGGCGGATGTGGTGGCGTATGCATCGACGACTTTGCCGCAGATCCAGCTGCCGACGAACATGCCGATGCCATAGGTGAGGAAGACGATGAGGCCTTGCGCGGCGGAGCGCAGGGCGATCGGCGCCTTCATATCGACGTAGACCTGACCGGTGACGAAGAAGAAGTCGTAGCAGATGCCGTGCATGACGATGCCGAGGTAGAGCATCCAGACCAGGCTGTCGACGTTTCCGAAACCAAAGCACAAATAGCGGATGACCCAAGCCAACATGCCGAGCACGAGCGTGTATTTCACGCCGACTTTCTTGAAGAAGAAAGGCAGCGTGAGCATGAAAAGAAGCTCGGAGAACTGGCCGAAGGTCATTTTGCCGACGGCGTTTTGAAAGCCGATCTCGTTGAGAAACGGATTCGTGAAAGCGTAGTAGAACTGGAGCGGGATGCAGATCAGGAAGGAAGCGGCGGCGAAGACTGCGAAGTTGCGATCTTTGAAAAGAGAAAACGCTTCGGCGGGGAAAATGTTGCTGAGCTTGAAGCCGTGGCCTTTGCGAAGCGGCGGCGTGTCGGGAAGCGTGAGGCTGTAGATCGCCATGATGATCGAGGTGACGGCGGCGACGCGGACAGGAATGGCGGTGGCTTCCACCGAGCTGCCGCCGGTGAAGAACTTGGGAATGGCCCAGCCGATGACGACGAGGCCGGCGACGATCCAACCGGCGGTGCCGAGCACGCGGATCGATCCGAAATCTTTCTTCGTGTCTTTCATCTGGCGGAAGGCGACGGCGTTGCTGAGCGCGATCGTGGGCATGTAGCAGAGCGAGTAAGCGAGGAGAATCACGTACATCGCGCTGAAGCCGGTCTGCGAGGCGGCTAGCCACAAGAGGATGCCGCCGAGGGCGTGGAGCGCGGCGAGAAGTTTTTGATTGGCGAAGAGCTCGTCGGCCATCAAGCCGACGAAAAATGGAGAGAGGACGGCGCCGAGGGCGTTGGTGCCGAAGATCAGGCCGACCTGTTCGCCTGAAAAGTGGATACCCTGGCCGAGCCAAGTGCCGAGCGTGACGTACCAGGCTCCCCAAATGAAATATTCGAGGAACATCATTGTGGACAGCCGCAGTCGCATCTGCAGGTTCACGCAGTCACCCCTTTGAGAGCGGAATCACGACGTTGCTTGAAACTTGGATGCAGGCATTGTGCTTGTTTTGCTGTGGGACTACAAGACGGGCACGGCGTGCCGTGCCCCTACGGTCATGGGTTACGCGTGAGAAGGCAAGATGGTGACGTAAAGTCGCCGCTACAACTTCTCGCACATTCACGTGAGCGATAGCGATCAAGATTTTGTCGGTTGGCGGTAAGCGGGGCCGTTGAGCCATAGGTCGATGGGGCGCTTGGTACCGGCGGGCGGCTGGTATGGGAGCGCGATTTTGCGGCCCTCGCCGGCGGAGGCATAGCCGGCGTAGAGCGCCTTCATCACGACGAGGCCGTCTTCGCCGGTGGATTGGAGCTGTTCTTTGCCGCGGACGCAGCGCGCGAAGTGCGTGAGCTCTTGCGGCGTGCCGTAATTCCAGAGCTCTTCGAAAACGGGATAGGTCCAACCTTTCGTGGTGGGAGCTTTTTCGACGGCGTAGCCGTAGCCATTTTCGCTGTAGGTGGGCATGGCGTTGCCCATGTGGAGATTCGCATAGCTACAGCCGGCTTCGCCGAAAACTTCGATTTTGTCGTCCATACCGCCGCGGCGCGCCCAGCTATTTTCGATGAGGCCGACAGCGCCATTTTCGAATTCGAGGACACAGAGCGAATCGTCGTCGGCTTTCGTTTTGTCGGCGTGGACGTAGGTGCCCATCTGGCAGTAGACGGTCTTGATCGGCGAGCGGCCGACGAACCAGTAGGCGAAGGCGATGCCGTGGCAGCCGAGGTCCATTAGTGCTCCGCCGCCGCTGCGATTGACGTCCCAGAACCATTCGCTGTGCGGGCCGAAATGTTTTTCGCTTTGCTTGACGAGATAAATTTTGCCGAACGCGCCAGCGTCGGCCATTTCCTTGACCTTGAGATATTTCGGAGTGAAGAGGAGCTCTTCGCCGTACATGAGGAGGACGCCGGCTTTTTTGCAGGCGGCGATCATTTCTTCGCCTTCGGCGATGGTCATCGCGAGGGGCTTTTCGCAGATGACGTGCTTCCCTACCGCGGCGGCGTCTTTGGTCATCTGGCAGTGGAGGCTGTTGGGGGCGCAGATACTGATGACTTCGATGGCGGGATCTTTGAGCATTTCGCGGTAGTCGGTGTAAGCGCGCGGGATATTGAAGCGCTTGGCGAAATGTTCGGCGTTGCCGGGGGTGGGGGAGGCGACGGCGACGAGTTCGGCCTCGTGCGGCATGATTTGGAGAGAGGTGGCGTGGATGTCGGCCTGGAATTGGGAGCCGATGATGCCGATTCTTACTTTGCCGTTGGTGGCCATTGGAAGTCCTTGATCACGGGAATCAGAAAAGAGAAAACCAGCGTGCGAAAACTCTTTTGATCTTGCGGACATGGGGCGCAGCGAGTGCTGCGCCCCTACAGGATTGAGATCGTGTGAACTACTTGGGAGTTGGATCGTCGCAGCCGACGAATTCCTGGAGATAGCGGTTGCCTTTGTATTCGAGTTCGTCGTGGATGCCGACGCTGGAGGTGTAATAGCCGAGCACGGTGAGGTGCTTCAACTCCTTGTAGAAGCGAACTTCCAAGACGTCGGTCATTTGTTCGTTGTCGGAGAGGACGGTCAGGACGGCGACGCGATCCTCGGGGCTGCCGTCGAGAAAAGTTTTGCCGGTGTAGTGCTGGCTCATGGAGTCGATGAGACGCAGGCCTTCGCGCCAGAGTTCCTTGTCGTCGTTGTCGCCGCTTTCGCCGACGTGCTGGTCGATGAAGTCGGCGACTTTGGCATCTTTGGCGCCGCCGGAATGGCTGTCCTTCGGGATGATTGTTTCAGTGAGTTCATCGACGAGCTTGTGCTGAGCGGGAGTGAAGAAGCGGCCAGTGGATTTTGCGGCTGCGGGTTTTTCTTCTTTGGCCGCCGGCGCTGCCGCATCTTGCGCGCCGGCAATCGTCGCGGCGGGCAGAGTAAGGAACGAGGCGCCGATGGCCGTCGCGGAGGTTTTGAGCCACGCGCGCCGATCCTGACGGAAGTCGATTGGTTCTTTTTTTGAATTGGGCTTCGAATCGTCGGAGATGTTCGACATGGCGGCTCCCTAGATATTCCCTTTCTTCATTTCCTCGGCGCAGTAGTCCATCGAGCGCCAGCAGAGGGCCATGATGGACCAAGTCGGATTCTGGCAGCTTGCGTTGACGAAGGCGCTGCCGTCGACGACGAAGAGATTTTTCACGTCGTGCGATTGTTCGAATTGATTGAGTACGGATTTTTTCGGATCGTCGCCCATGCGCGCGGTGCCGAGTTCGTGGATCGACCAGCCTTCGGTGAGCGTGCGCTTGCTCACGTGGAGGATTTCGAAGCCGGCCGCTTCGGCCATTTCCTGAGCGGTCTCGGTCATGTCTTTGATCATGGCGTGCTCGTTCTCGCCGAACTTGTAGTGGAAGCGAAGTGCAGGGATGCCCCACTTGTCTTTCACGACGGGATCGAGGTCGACATAGTTTTCGTAACGCGCGAGCACTTCGCCGAAGCCGCCCAGGCCGATGTATGCGCCCTGATTCTTGCGGACTTCCTCTTTGTAGCTGGCGCCGAATCCGTTGATTTGGGTGCCGGACGGGAACATCGTCGAGCCGCCGCCACCTTCAAAGCCATACCCGCGGATGAAGTTGGGATTCTTTTCCTTGAGATTGCGGAAGCGCGGGATATAGAAGCCGCCGGGACGCCCGTCGTCAAGCGTAGACGCCTTACCGACCAGATTCTTCACGCGGCAGGAAACGCCCCCGCCCATCACGTGCTCGCAGAAGTTGTGGCCGACGTGACCGCTCGAGTTGGCCAAACCATTCGGATGCTGCTTCGATTTCGATAGCAACAGCAAGCGCGCGGACTCGAGCGTCGAAGCGGCGACAACGACAACCTTCGCCTTGACGTAGTAGTCCTTCATCGTTTCGTTGTCGACGAAGTGTGCGCCGGTGGCCTTACCCGTGTTGGGATCGGTGGTGATTTCGCGAACGACGGCGTTGGTACGAATGCTGAGGTTGCCGGTGTCTGCGGCGGGATAGATGAGGCCTGTGGGTGAATCGAACGCGGCGTGGATATCACAGCCGCCTTTGCGTTCGCACGCGCCGCGGCCGAAACAGCGGCTGCGGTATTTGTTGTGCTTGAGGCCGTCGGTGGTGACCCCGGCGCGATATTGGGTCAGCGTGCGGCCCAGTTTCGATTTGAGAGCTTCTTTCAGCGTGACTTCGGCACAATTCAGCTTGGTCGGGCGCTGGAAGATGCTATCCGGGAGCCACTCGAGGCCCTCTTTGACGCCGGTGACGCCGAGGTAGAGATCGACTTTGTCGTAGTAAGGCGAGAGGTCGCTATAGCTGATCGGCCAATTTTCGCCGAAGCCGTCGCGATCATGGGCTTTGAAATCGTAGTCGGAGAGGCGAAGCGAGAGGCGGCCCCAGATATTGGTCTTGCCGCCGAGGCAGCGCGCGCGGACCCAGGCGTAGTTGGTACCGGTGTATGGATTGTCGCGCTCATCGACGCAAATGTTCTTCGTGTAATCAGTGCTGCCGATGTAGCTCTTGAGATGTTTGTCGTGCTCGAAACCGGGGCCGTACGGCGGACGTCGAATGGTGTACTCGTTGTAATCGAGCGAATGGTAGTCGGGCGGAAGAAAGCCGCGGTACTTGTTGTCGTAGGGCCACTCCATCGAGCGAAGTTCCTTTTCGATGGGAAGCTTCTTCCCGGCTTCGAGGAGCAGGACCTTAGCTCCGTGCGAAGTCAGGACATGGCAAGCCATGCCGCCGGCGGCGCCTGAGCCGATTACGACTGCATCATAAGTTTTTGTGAGGTCGACTACGGAGTCCGACATCGCGGGAGCCTCTTTCTCTACTGGGCCTCTTGCATCCAAACGCGGGTGAAAAACGTTTGATAGACAGAGGATAGCGCGCATTGTTGTCGATTTAAATCGATTAACTAAGCGCGCCACGGCATTCAACAATGGGAGCTGCGGGTTTGTCCAGTGGAACGTCGGACACGATAGAAGTTTTTGGCACGTAGGGTAGCGGTTCGTGCAAGTGGCGAGGCGCAAGCAGCAAGTCATAGGGCGCAAGCGGGCGAGAAAGACGTAAGGGCCAAGTGGGATCGAAGTTTCCAGGGTGGGCCTCGGGCGCGGTTTTTCTGATTGTTGCGGTGGCGCTTTGTTTTTCGGCAGCGACGCGGGGACAGCAGGCTGGGGATTCCACGGCGTCCGCGGAGGCTGCGCCTGGAGGCGCTGGCGTTGCTGGGGCGACTTTCGAACAGCGCGGGTTCGTCGGCGACAACGCCTGCAAGAAGTGCCATCCGAGCGAATTCGAGAGTTACATGACGACGCGGCATCATCTGGATTCCGCGCTCCCTTCGGCCACAACAATCCACGGCCGTTTCGATCCGGAACACAACCTGATGTCCTCGCTCGACCCGGATGTTGCGTTTCGAATGAGTGCGAAGGGCGGAGCGTTTTACGAAACATCGTTCGAGGGCGCGCCCGGGCATCAGAAGGCGCACACCGAGAAGATGGATATCGTCATCGGCTCGGGGGCAAAGGGGCAGACGTTCCTGTACTGGCGCGGCGACGAGCTATTCGAATTGCCGGTTTCGTACTGGACGGCCTTGGACCGCTGGGTGAACAGCCCGGGATATGTTGACGGAACTGCGAATTTCGACCGGGCGATCACGCCGCGATGCCTGGAGTGCCATACGACTTATTTTCAGGAGCTTGCCGGGGCGAAGACGGGTTTTCACTTCGAGAAGCAACATTTCGTACTTGGGATCTCTTGCGAGCGATGTCATGGGCCCGGTGCTGAGCATGTCCGGTCGCATTCGAACCAGAGCGGCACTTCGCTGACATCCGGAGAGGCTGCGGGCGGCGCTTCGATGGAAATTGTCAAGATGCCGCCGATGGGTCTCGAACGCGACCAGCAGGTCGATATTTGCGCGCAGTGCCACGGTGGCATCGGTCATGGCTTGACGCCGGCGTTTTCATTCAAGCCTGGCGAAGCGCTGGCTCCGCATATCAGTTTGGAGGCCAACCCGCTGGCGCGCGTGGACGTTCATGGAAATCAGGTCGCGCTGCTGCAGAAGAGCACGTGCTTTCAGTCATCGAGCATGACTTGCTCTACGTGTCACAATTTGCATGAGCCCGAGCGCCAGGTGGCGACGTACTCGGATAAATGTTTGACGTGTCATCAAGCCTCGGCCTGCCCGACGTTTTCGAAAATGTCTCCGCCGGCCGTCACAAACTGCATCGATTGCCACATGCCGCTGGAAGAATCGAATTCTCTTCGAGTCGATCTGGAAGATCAGCAAGTACCGATCAAGGTGCGGAACCACTGGATTCGGGTCTATCCTTCTTCTGGTAAAGCGCATCTGAACTCTGAACGCTAGTCTTGTTCCTCCTTGCCGACGAACATCGATGGCCAAAGTACCTTTTCGCGTCGCTCCCATGCTCGCCACATTGGTGGATTCGCCATTTAACAAGCCGAGGTGGGTATACGAAGAGAAATACGACGGCGTGCGCATGCTGGCGTACAAAGAAGGTGCGAAGGTCACGCTGATCTCGCGGAATGCGATCGATCGAACAGCACGCTATCCAAAGATTGCGGAAGCCATCGCGGGGATGAAACCGGACACACTGGCGCTGGATGGCGAAATCGTGGTGTTTGACGCGGACAATGTTTCGCGGTTTCAGTTTCTGCAGAAAAGCGATGGGCAACCGACGTTTGCGGTTTTCGATTGCATCTATCGCGATGGCAAGGATTTGCGGAAGGCGCCGCTTTCTGAGAGACGCGTCGCGCTCGAGCGATCGGTAAAGCCATCTTCGAACGTGATTCTTTCGGCGCGGCTCGATGCGGACGGCATCAAGGCCTTTGAAATTGCGAAGAAGAAGGGTTTCGAGGGATTGATCGCGAAGGATTTGTCGTCGAAGTATGTTTCGGGGCGCTCGCCTGCGTGGCTGAAGGTGAAAGTTCGGAAAGAAGATGAATTTGTCATCGGCGGATTCACGGAGCCGACGGGAGCGCGGCATTTCTTTGGGGCGTTGTTGCTGGGAATTTACTCTCGCGGGAAACTCGCCTACGCCGGTAAGGTAGGCACCGGGTTCAATGAGGAGACGCTGAAGTCCTTGCATAAGAAACTGGTCAGTCTGAAGCGGGAGAGCTCGCCGTTCGATTCTGATGTGCGCGAGAAGAATGTGACGTTCATCGCGCCAAAGTTGGTCGCGCAAATCGGTTACACCGAATGGACCGGTGATCGAAAGCTCCGGCACCCGGTTTTTCTGGGGCTGCGCGATGATAAGGAAGCGAAAGAAGTGACACGTCAGGAGAAGCGCTGATGGGGATCCGCGCGAAAGCGGCACCTGCGAAAAAGACGAAGGCGCAAAAGTCTTCGACGGCGGCCGGCGGGCAAATCTCGAATCCCGACAAGGTTTTTTGGCCCGACGAAGGCTACACCAAGGGGAATCTCGCGGACTTTTACCGCGAAGTCTTTCCGCTCTTAAAGCCGTTTGTGGACGACCGCATTCTTACGCTGGAACGGTGTCCGGACGGGATGCGCGGAAACTGTTTCTATCAAAAAGAGAAGCCGGATAGCATGCCGGCGGGGACGCCGACGAAGCGCCTTGCGAACTCGAGTGGATCCAGGAAATCGACGAATTATGTCGTCGGCGGGCGGCTGGAAACACAAATCGCGATGGTGAACCTTGGATGCATTCCGATTCATGTGACGGGGAGCCGCGCGAGCAATTTTCCGAAGCCGGATTGGATTTGTTTCGATCTCGATCCGGGATCAGGAAAATTCAGCGACGCGGCTGAGGCGGGACTGATCGTGAAGGAAGCGCTCGATGCGCTGGAGGTTGAATCGTTTCCGAAGACATCGGGCAGCCGCGGGCTGCATGTGTTTGTGCCGATTCGAGTTGGGCCGTCGTCGGATGATGTGCTGCGGTTCGCCGAAAAACTGGTGGCGCGGCTGGCGGCGGATCATCCGAAAGAGTTGACCGTCGAACACGCGATTGCAGATCGCGGCGATCGCGTTTATCTTGATCCGTTTCGAAATGGCGCGGTACAGACCGTCGTGACGCCTTATTCTGTGCGACGCAAGCCACATGCGCCGTTTTCGATGCCACTGGCGTGGTCCGAGGTGAAGCCGTCGCTCGATCCGGCGACTTTCAATCTCGGGAATTTCCGCGAGCGCCTGAAACGGAAGGATCCGTGGGCGAATTTCTTTGAAAGCCGTCAGAACTTTGCGGCCGCATTGAAGCGTTTGAATAAGTTTTGAGGGAAAGCGATGACTCTAGCCAAATATAAGGAAAAGCGAAACTTCAAGGTCACGCCAGAGCCGTCGGGAGACGAATTGGCGAAGAAGGCGGCGGACAAGCATCTCTTGTACGTCATTCAAAAACATCGGGCAACGCAACTGCACTATGACTTTCGACTGGAGTTCGAAGGCGTGCTGCTTTCGTGGGCTGTGCCGAAGGGGCCGTCGCTCGACCCAAGTGTGAAGCGACTGGCGATGCAGGTCGAGGATCATCCGGTGGATTATGGCGGATTCGAAGGCGTGATTCCGGAAGGCGAGTATGGCGGCGGAACGGTTATGGTGTGGGACACGGGACGTGGACGCCGGAGAGTCAAAGCGCTGACGTCGCGGCGGCGCTGAAAAAAGGTGATTTGAAATTTGTGCTGCATGGAAAGAAGTTGCATGGGTCGTGGGTGCTGGTTCGAACGCATGGATTTGGAAGTTCGTCGGGAAAGTCGTGGTTGTTGATCAAGCATCGCGACGAGTTTGCGTCGACGGAAGATATCGTTGCGACGGAGCCGAAGTCGGCGGTGAGCAAGCGACTGCTTGTGGACATTGCGCGCGATGGCGGAGGCGATGTCGAGAAGGCCGCGACGGGCGATCCTCAACCGAAAACAAAAGTGGAACCTCAAAAATCGGCGAGTAAGAAGCCTTCGGCCAAGACTTCAGCTGCCCGGGCGAAGACAACGCGACGCGCGAAGCAGTAGCCAATTTCTATCTCTTCGTTTCAGTTTGTCAGAACACCTTGTGGTAGTGGACATCGATGCCGTAGCCGCCGTTTTCGTCGCGCAGCACGGAGACTCCAACCTTTTTATTAATCTGATATTGAATCTGGATGCTTTCGTTTTGGGCGTTGGTGATGTCGGTGCTGAACGTCAGCAGAAGATTTCCCGTCACGCGCTGCTGAATGGCGACCTGCGAACCTGGATTCGCGTTGTTGCCCGCCAGCGGATTCAGCGTCAACTGTGAAATGCCGGTGAGCTTTTGCACTTGCGAGGCGACCTGACTTCCGGCCTGACCGGCGACGGCGGATTCCGCGGTCGCGGTGCCTGTGCTCCCGTTTGAGGCGGACTCCGCGGTTGTCTGGCCAAATGCCAAGAGATTGATGATGTCAGCCGTAGGCAGCGCAGGATCGGATGTGTACGTGGTCTTCAGTCGATCGACCGGGCCGATGATGCTTGCAGTTATGTTGTAGTTCTCGATGGTCGTTTTCACTTGAAGGTTTACGACTGGATCGGTGCGAACCGGATTCGAAAACGAAATCGTGCCGCTTTCGATTTCGAAACGCTTTCCGAGGAAGAAGACTTCGCCGTTCGTGAGCGAAACGCGGCCGATGAGAACCGGATTGGCCGCGGTTCCCTGCGCGGTCAGGTTCGCGGAACCCGCGATACTAAGTTGGCTGCTGGCGAGATTGAGGTTCTGCGCGGACTGCACCGCCACGTTGAGCTTGATGTTGTTGGCGACGGCCGAAGGATCGGAGACCGTCTCGTCGCCTGAGAAATTAGCGAGAATCTGATCGAGGTCGGAGCCTTGGCTGAACGCGAGCTTATCGACGACGACGCGGCCGGAGAGAAGCGAGCTGTCGGTAGAACCATTCCACGCGAGATCGGCGTTCATCACGGAGCGGACGCCGTTTTGACGAATGCGCACGGAGTTGGCTTGCATCGCGAGATTGAAACTCGACGTCGAGCCGTACGTCGCCGTGCCGGTGACGTTGATCGTGCCGCCGCCGGCGGTCGCTGAAAGTTTGTTGATATTGATGCGGTTGCCGGAAATGGAGACGTCGCCATTCATCGCTTCGATGCCGACGGGCAAGCTGTCGGATGAAATGACGCCGTTCTCGATGCGAACGCGGCCGTCGACCAGGGGCTGCGCCATCGGGCCTTGCGCTTTTAATTGAACGTTGACCATGCCGGAGGAATGGCCGCCGTCGGTCCAGGGCTGCAAGATGCTCAGATTCACATTGCCGTCGGCGACGACGTTCATTGCGCCGCCGCGTTGAACCGGAACGGTGCCGCTAAGGCGGACGTCCGTGTCCTGGCCTTTCATTTCGACGCTCTCGAGTTTTACGACTCCGGCTTGGTAGCTGATTCGAATGGGCGAGACGTTGGCAAGTTTGACTGTTTGCGCCTGGAGCTGCAGGACGGGCATCTCGACGTGCGCTTGGAGTTGGGCGGGCGTCTGCAGCGGGCCTGTAAGGTTGCCGTGGATTTCGAGTTCGCCATCGGCGCCGTGTTGCGAGTTTGGAACGAAGCGCGCGAGGAGCGGACCGATGGGAACTTTGCCGGTGTCGAGCGTGATATTCGCGGGATAGCCGGGAGTGAGTTCGACGGTGCCTTTCGCTTGGATCGTGGTCTGCTCGACATTCGAATTGAGGTGAAATTCGGTGTGCTTCCCTTTTGCGTCGAGTTGCGCGTCGATTTGGTGGAATGTTTCGCCGCGCATTTCGAGATCGGGGATTTGAAGGTGCGCGGTCAGATTTGGGTTGTCGATTGTTCCTTCGCCGGAGATGTTTGCCGTCAGATTTCCATTTACGGCTCCCGCCGCGCGTTGTAACGCCTGCACTTTCTCTAATGCGAGGTTGTTGGTGTTGACGGCAATTTGGTAGTGCTTCGCGGCTGGTTGGTACGCGAGTTTCGCGGTGAGCGCGCCTGCCGCTGCGCGGACTTCGCCGTCGAGGTGGATCGTTTGCTGGTCGGCGTTGATGTTCATCGAGCAGAGGGTTAGCGGCTCGTTGTAGACGACTGCTTTGGCAAGCTCGATGTCGACCCTTGGCTTGCGGCTGCTTTTGGGTCCCGCTGGCCGAGACCTCGCCGCTGATCAAGCCTTCGACGGGATAGTTTGTTTGAGAAAGCTTCTCGAGATCAGCCGCAGAGATTTGCTCGATACGCGCGTGCGCGGTGAATTGAGCGTTCGGATCAGGGGACCACTTGATCAGTTTCGTTTTCGCGTCGAAGGTCATGCGTCCTTGCGTCGCGTTGACGAGCGAACCGTCGCTGATCGCGATGGAGCGAGAATCGACAGCGATGTGGGCATGAACGGTTTTCCATTGCGTTTGCGAAAATTGCAGATTCGTCAGTGAGAGTTGACCATCGAAGTGCGGGTCGGTGAGGGCGCCTGAAACTTTTCCGGACAAGTCTGCGCCGCCGTGAACGTCATACGAGGCAATCTGACGCGACGTGTCGGAAGGCACGGCGACAGAGGCAAGCTCGCCGAGTTCATGCATGTCCTTTGTTGTGAGGCGGACTTGCAACGCAGAGTCTTTGCTTACGACTCCACTCAAACTCACTTCAGTGTTGCCGGTGCGAAGCGAGGACTGCTGGAAAGATGTGCGATTGCGCGCGGCGTCGTAACCGACGACTACGTTTCCGTCAACCGGGATCGCATCGTTCGGCGGATTGGACGTGGAGCGCAAAGCTACTTTCGCGTGAGCGATCGTGTTGCTCGCCGAGCCTTTCCACCCGACATCAACATCGAGGTCGGCAGTCGAGGCAATCCGCGGCGATTGCGTCTTGCTCGGCCCGGCGACGCGAACCGCGTCATCCACAGATGCGCCGCGCAGCGTGAAGCGAACGTTTCCGGAATTGTTCACGAGGTCGATCACGTCTGGACCAGAAGCGAATCGACCGCCAAACACTTCGGCGCGCGTCTCGTCGATGCGAAGCTGACCGTCGCGCAAGTGATAGCTGCTGTGCAGGCCGCGGACCGCGACTTTCGTTTGACCCGACGGCACACTCACTGCTGTGCTCTCGATGGTGCCGTCTGCAACCGTACGCTGCGACCATTCAGCGCCAGCCGACGTTCGATACGTAGCCTTGCCTTGCAACGCGAAATCACCGGTCGGCAACACGGCGTCTTTCAGAATCCAGGCGATGTCCTGTCCCGACACTTGCCCTTGATATTCGCCCGCAAATTCGGGATTTGCATAATTCGCGAATTCGCCACGCACGACGAGCTTCGAATGCATCATCGCGACATCGAGCGATTCGATCGTGCACTTCCTCGCATCCGCGCTAAAGTGCAGCTCCGCTCGATGCTCGAACATCCGTGTTTGCGCCGTCTGGATGCGGCCAACGTCGTAAGCTACGACTCCTTTGTACGCATTGTTGAGACGATCGAAGTCAACCTGCGTTCGAAAGCCCGCGAGTTCGGCAGACAGCGGCATCTGTCGGTCATCGTAGTGAAGCAGGCCGTTGTTGATCGTCAGGTGTTCGATTTGGACAGCCATCGTCGAACTCGACGACTGCTGATTCCATGGCGGCGCCGGCAGATTCGTACGTCCGTCGGATTCCGTCTTTACGAAAATAACCGGATGATCGATCGTGACGCTATCGAGTTGCACTTGATGATGAAGTAGGGGCCAAATCTGCAAGCTGACTTGCAGACTGTCCGTCGTGAGCAGAGGCGTCTTGTTCGCCGCCGCTGGATTTATCGCCGAAATTCCGTACAGCTCGATCGCCAGGGGGTGCCACTTAACCTCGAGACTCTGCACATGAACTCGTGCTCCGGTACTTTCGTCAACGCTCTGAATCAATTTCTCCAGCGCGTACGTCTGAAACGATTTTGAATGCAGCACAGCCACAGCCGTCAAAAAAAGCACGACCGAAACGACCGGGATCGCAATCGCCACCCACCACAAAATCCGATGCCTGCTGCCCTGGGTAACCGTCACTGTCATTCCCCGTAAATCTCTGAAATTAGATGCCTAAAACGACTGCCCGAGCGTCACGAAGTACTGCGTCGCCTTCACCCCGGGGACGGGATTCAGGTTCCGGCCGATATCCACTCGGATCGGCCCAACTTTTGTGAAATAGCGAAATCCAAAACCAATGTTATTTGTGTAGTTGTTCGTGAATTGACCCAGGCTGACCGCGCTGTACGTGTTACCACCATCGTAGAAAACCACGCCACCAAGGTGGTCGATGAGCTTGATCGGAAAGCGAGCCTCAGAATTGACGACCGCCAGCATGCGGCCGCCGTCGGGGACACTGATCAGCGTGCACGTCGAAGGATCATTTGGATTGGCGCAAACGGGCACGGGACGCTGCGGACCGGCGCCATTGATTGGGAACCCACGCAATGAATCCGGGCCTCCGGTGAAGAAGCGCTCGCTCAACGGCACGTATCCGTTGTCGCCGAATCCCGCCGCGATGCCGAGGCGAAACTGGTTGGCCCATGTCAGCCACGGCTTCACAGGACGGTAGAAAGATGTCTGGCCGAGGAAGCGCACGAAGCTGCTGCTAGACCCGAAGGCAGTCGGCGTCACGCCGAAGTTAAATGTCTGATACCAACCGCGATGCGCGTCGAGCGGATTGTCGCGCGTGTCGCGAATATATTGAGCATAGACCGTCGAAAGTTTCACGCGCTGGTCTTGCGGCAAGACAAGCTCAGGTATGAGAATTTTGCTGAGATCCGTGCGCGAATAGCTGTAGCCGGCAACGACCTTTTGTGTGTGCTTCTTGTCGAGCTGCCGCTCGATCTGGAACGATGCCGACTGCAAGAGAGCTGTGTAAATCGGATTCTCCGTTGTGCGCTCGGCCGAAATGGAAAAGAGCGACGACCACGCCGAACCGTGCAGATATGGATCTGCGTAGTTCAGCGATATGCGCTGATCAAGGCGGGATGCGACGATCCCAATTGTTGCGGTTTCCGCTTTGCCGCGAAGGTTGTGGCGCGAAAATTGAAATGTGCCGCGCGGCCCGATAAAGCTTTTCTGGCTGACGGTGAATTTATTTCCCAGGCTGACAGGCGGAATTCCCGGGACGACGACCGCACCCACCGGAATATTGCCGTTGCGCGGGATGATCTCGAGCCCGCCGCCGATATCTACCGTGTTGCGATGCGATTCGTGAACGCGAATTACGACAATCTGCTGTCCTTCCTCATCGGTCACCTCGGTCACCGGCGCTACACTGGCCCAGTCAAACACTCCCACCGTGTAGAGATCGCTCTCGGATTTCAGCAGTTTCTCCTGGCTCAGTAAGTCGCCCGATTCGACATTCTTATCCGTGATCGAGCGGATGAATTTCGGCTTGGTGTGATCGGCTCCCAGTAACAGAACCTCGCCCACTTTCTCGCCATGCCCCTCGTCAACCTTGTAGACGACATCGACGAGATTCGTGTCGCCATCGACAGCAGTCACTTTTGATTCGAACTGCACATTGGGATACCCGTGATTCAAGTACCACGCCGTGATCTGATTGCGATCGCCCTCGAGCAAATGCGGCGAGAACGGCTTGCCCGCGCCAAGCTGAAGCTCGGTGTTCTTCCCTTTCAGCTGCGTCGGCTCGTTCGAAGGATCGACGATCGCGAGATTGCGAACTTTCGCCTGCGGCCCTTCCTCGATCTGAAACGCAATATCAATGTCCGGCTCGTGATCCGTCACCACCGGGGTCACCGTCGCCTTAGCGAAGCCCACGTTCCGATACATCGTCGTAATCGACGCCGCACTTTTCTTCAGCAAATCCTGACTGTATTTCCCGCGGCTGAGAATCAGCTTCGCCTTGCGAATGACGGTGTGAGCCTGAAGCTGTTCCGACGTGAAGTATTTGTTCCCCGTGAAACTTATGCCTGTGACCTTGTGTTTCGAGCCTTTATCGACGTGATAGACGATGTTGACGTGGTCGGTTTCCTTCGTTACCTCGGCCTTCACATCCACATCGAAAAAGCTCTTCGCCTGAAAATAAGAGACGAGATTCCGCTGCCCTTCGTCGATCAAATCCTGATCGACCGAATTCTCCTCGTAGACGGGAATCAGTTTTTCCAGCGTGCGCCGCCAGATCTTCGCTCCGTCCACCGTCACCAAAACCGTGGGTCCCGGATCGATGGTCAGCGCCAGGTTCACTCGATTCGCTTCCAAGTCGTACGTCGGTTCCATTCGAACGTTCGGCGCCAGCCGCCCCAGCTTTCGAAAATGAGCGCGCAACCGGTCGAGCGACTTGTCGATCCGCGTTCGCGAATACGGAACGCCCGGCTTCAACGAAGTGAAACTGATTTTCGACGACAGAGTCGTCAGCGTGTGCTGAACATCGGCTGCCTCCTCCGGCGTCACGCCTTCAATGTTCACCTGGCCGACTTTGGCCCGCGTGTGCATGTCACATTCAAACGCGATATTCACGAGCCGATGGGCATCGTCAACTTTTGTCGCAGTGGAAACCGCGGCCGCGAAATACCCTTGCGTGGCGAAATACTTCTGAAGCGCGTCTTGCTTATCGGCAAGTTGATCTTTTACGAACGGCGCATCGAGCGGAATATTCACCGCCTGCAGCATCTGGGTATACGCGAGCGACTTCGCGGCCCCTGGAAAGGTAATCAACCCAACCTTATATATAGGGGGTAGGAGGAACAGAACCTGCAACCCATCCGGCGTAAATTGAATGCTGACCTGGACCTTCTTGAATTGTCCGGTTTCGCGCAGAGCCGCGGCGCTGGCCTTGATGGCGTCGATCGAAAATGGTTGACCTTGCTTCTGCTGAATCAATCCGCGCAATTTGTCGAGATCGACCGAAGGCTGCGCGGCGATCTCAACCTTGTTCACCGTTCGCCCTTCGAATGCGGCGTTCGGGTCAACCGCTACCGTTTTCTGGTCTTGGCCGAACGCAACTCCAAAGGCACAAAGCTGTAGCGCCAGCAGCAAAACTGTCCCGAAGAGGAGCCCTTTCCATCCATTCATGCGCTCGTTCCTGAAGCCTTTAACTCTCGCCACACCGTGTCGGTCTCCGCTCCAATCAGCAGAACGAGATTTGCGAGATAGATCCACAGCATCAGCACGATGAACCCGGCCAGCGCTCCATATAAGGTAGGCATGTTCGAACCATGCGCCAGGTAAATCTCAAACACGCCCGTTGCGCCGATGAACGACAACGCCACGACCAGCGTTCCCGGCGTAAACCAATGCCACGGATGCTTCACGTCGGGCAGGAAATGGTTGATCAGGTTGATTCCGATGCTCATCAATATCAATGTTACGACCCATCGGATGATTCGCCACTGCATCTGAAAAAATACGAAGAATTTGAGGTCGTTCGACACGGTTACCGCCATCACGTGGCCCAGGTTCCACAACCCGAAACAGACGATCAGAAACAGAGCCGCAACCACCGTCGCCAGGACCGCGACTATTCGTCTCTTCACGTAGCTCCGGTTATCCCGTGTGCCGGACGCGATCGATAGGGCTTCCATCAAACTCATAAATCCTGACGACGCGCTCCAGAGCGTCACCAGCAATCCGAATGAAAAAAATCCGGCATATCCATGGGAAAGCTGAATCATGACCGACAACACGATATTTCGTGCCTGCCAAGGAAAATATGCCGTTACCCAATTCGCAAACGAACCCCATTTGCTCGTCGTCGGAATCCATCCCAGGAACGACGCAAGCACGAGAAAGAACGGGAACAACGACAAGATAAAATAGAACGAAACTTGTGCAGCCAGATTCGTGCAGTCATCTGAATTCAGACGATTCCACACTTTTTGGACTAGGTTCAAACTGGGCCCCTCGACTCGCTTCCATCCGCCTGTCAAGCGAGCCCTGATACAGCAGATGGAACGCTAACTGCACGCCCGTCACCGACATATCCCATGAACCATGTAACGATTTCGAGGAATGACGGTATGAAGTCCATGGGCTCGGAAGACATCGAACTCCGCGAGAATCCTGGACTTACGTAGGTCAACCGCTACTCGCATGAGTCAATTAGGAACATTTAAGAACGTTTGTTAATCGTGTGTTTAGAAATTTGTGCGTAGCCTCGAAACCACTGAAAGGTTTCGATGCCACCGGTCAATCTTCGTTTTTATGGTTTCCGTCACGCAATCGTGATTGCAGTATGTCTCGCCAATTGTGCTCTCGCGAACTGCCAAAACGTCTCTTCGGAGCTTCCTGACGCGCCGATTCCGACAGCCGATGCGCAACTCGCCGCGTCTGCCTCCATCGACGATATCGACATCTCCTGGAAGAAACTCCCGCGCCGAATTCTCACCGATCAAAAAGACATCTGGCTCTTCCCTACGCAGCTCGCGCGCGGCCACTACTGGATACCGACGCTCGCGGTTGTAGGCGGCACGGCCGCCTTGATCGCGACGGACGCAAAAACCGCGCCGTACTTTCGAAAACACGGTGGAAACCTCGACGACATGAACGACGTCTTCGACGGCACGATCACCTCGGCGGAAACCGCTCTGGTTCCACTTTCACTTCTTGCAGCGGGATACATTCGTCAGGATTCGTATCAGGTCAACACGAGCCTGCTCGCTGGCGAGGCTTACGTGGACAGCGCCATCGTCGATCTCGCGCTGAAATTCATCACGCAGCGCAAGCGCCCCTACAACATTCCGCCAAGCGGCCCGTTCAGCGATACGTTCTTCAACAACGGCAAGTCGCATTTCTCCGAGGGAAGCTTTCCTTCGGGTCACGCGATCGGGGCGTTTTCGATTGCGACGGTCGTCGCGAATCGATACCACCACCGTCGATGGGTGCCAATTGCGGTGTACGGCCTCGCGACCGCGATCAGCCTTTCTCGCATCACGACCAGCGCCCACTTCCCTTCCGATGTGTTCCTCGGCGCATCGCTCGGCTACGTAATCGCGAAGTTTCAAGTTCTGAATCACTAAGCTTCCGGAACGGCCGGGCACTGTTCAAGAAGTCTCCCCCGCGCTGCCTTGTGCCCAACTGACGTTGCGGCTGATGCGAATCACGGTCTCGTAGAATACCTTGGCCGCCTGAACGCCAGCGGCAGTCACGCGCACCATCCTCTTCGCGCGCCCTCCGCGCTCGGGAGTGGATTCGCCGATCCAAGTCTTCACGAACCCCTTCTTTTCGAGGCGATCGATCGTCGTGTACAGCGCGCCGATGGAACAACTCCGGCGTGTCGTCGTCGCAATTTGTTCGCGAATCGCGACGCCGTAGGCGTCTTCGCCGAGCGTTTCGGCCGCCGAGATAAGAATGTACTCGAACTCACCCAGCGTTATAGAATACATTGTAGTAGTAATCGCAATGAACTGTCCTTATATGGCGTCATTCGGCGACCAGTTGCGTCCGGTCGCCCGGAATCACATCGACCAGAGAAATGAAATCCACGGTGTGCTTCCAATGAACCGTCAGAAACGCCGACGACTGATCGTTGAGAAACAAATCTTGGCGCAGCAGCGCCCACAGAGAGACGGACTTGGCCGAGGCCGCTTGCTCTGGATCGCCGGCATCGTAGCCAAACGCCTGAATATCACTCGCCATTTCCCTTTCGACCGCCAACGCGCGTTCGAAGGGACGCCGAGGCGTCATCCGGCTGTCTTGATCGATGGTGTGGACACGTTCGCGCATGCGAAGTGGCGGCGCAGCGGGAGGCCGGGAGCGGAAGTGATAGTGAGCAATGGCGAAAGACCCGTTGAACCGCTGGAGGCAAGACTGATTTTCGCTCCCCTCCGAAGACAGGCAAAAAGCCCGATTCGTAAGCGAGTCTCGGAATCGGAAGCTGCTGGCCGACGGACCCGAGAAGTATTGAACGCTCATCCGAATTTCACATTCCGGCGTGAGAAACCGAAAGAGTGGCTCGCTGTTCTTTTCGGCCTTTCGCGACTTTGGGGCAAGGCCAAACCCTAAAAACGAAAATAGGAACGAACGACGACCGGGATTATGAAAAAGGGATCGGGTTGTGGGAAGCGCTGCCATCACTCCCTCCGTGCAATTACATTACTACTACATTGTAGTTCTAATAGAGCTCCCTGTCAACTTCCACACGGCCAATTACGCCCCTCTGGAACGCCGCGTGCCCCCAAAAATCCTTGCATCATGCGGTTACGGCGCCGCATCCACATCAGTAGACGAATACGGAGCTCTACGGTTAGATCGGTAGGAAGAAAGGACTGCACATGGCAATTCCAAGTCTTCGGCAATCTTTCCAGACGATGGGCGAGCAACATCGAGCGCTCGGCCACTTCAATTTTTCGGATCTCGTAGTGCTCAAAGCGATTGCGGATACCGCGCGCCAACTGAACGTCCCCGTCGTGGCAGGCGTCTCGGAAGGCGAGCGCGAATTTGTCGGCGTGCCCCAAGCGGCCGCGTTGGTGAAGAGTTATCGCGAAGAGTTTGGCCAGCCGATCTACCTCAACGCCGACCACACGCACTCTCTGGAAAAGTCGATAGTTGCTGCGCGCGCGGGATTCGATTCGATCGTCTTCGACCTGTCACAGCTTCCGTTTGAAGAAAACGCCAAGCAGACCAAACAAGCCGTCGAAGCCCTGAAGTCGATCAACCCCGACATCATTGTCGAGGCCGAAGTCGGATACATCGGTTCGTCTTCGACGATTCACGACGCGAAGCCGCAGAATCTCGATCCTCTCACCACGCCCGAGCAGGCGAAGCAGTTTGTGGACGAGACGAAGATCGACGCTTTCGCGCCCTCGGTCGGCACGACACACGGCATGCTGAAATCCATGCTGACCGGCAATGAGCACAAGCATCTCGACATCAACCGGATTCGAGAGATTAAAGCCGCGACAGGTGTGTTTCTCACGTTGCACGGCGGCTCTGGTACGGCCACGAACGAACTGGCGGCTGGGGTCGAGGCCGGTCTGAATCTCATTCACATCAACACGGAATTGCGAGTCGCGTGGCGGCGCGGCATCGAACAGGCGTTGGCGTCGAAGCCCGACGAAGTCACGCCCTATCATTTGTTGCCCGAGGCTTACGACAATGTAGCCGCCGTCGTCAGGTCACTGCTCGAGCTTGTGTCCGTCCGAGCCACACCACGTTCGTCCACCGCGGCGGTATGAGCGCGATTTAGACCGTCTAGTACCGAGAGTAACGTTTTGCGCAAGCGGTTCGTCCTGCCTTCGCAATGCATTCGCTGGGGTGTCATAGAGTTTTGCGCAGGAGATCCCATGCCACTCCAGGACTCGCTCAGCTCGGACAAGCTTTCAAAAATGAAGACGTTCGAACTCGACGGCCGTGCTTGGATGACCGACGAAAGCACGTTCCGCATTCTCGAACAGCACGCATCCCTCGGCACCGACAAAACCGGCGGCTGGTATTTCGCCTTCTGCCTCGGCGCCGGCAAGATCGTCCCCGCGCCAATCTTCGAATCCGAAAACTAGCTCGCCACAGGCTGCGATTCCCTCCTGGTGTTGCTTACCACAGCAGCTTCAGACCAAGTTGAACTTGGCGCGAACTCGTTGCAGTCGAAGTGATGACTCCAGCCGTTGGAGACGGCCCTCCGGTCGCTGCCGCATAAACGACAGGATTCGGCGTGTTGAAGTTCGTGTGATTGAAAAGGTTGAAGATCTCCCCGCGGAATTGCAGCCCCAGCCTTTCAGACAAAGCGAATTTCTTCGCCGCCGAAATATCGGTTTCCACGATCGAGGGTCCGTTCAGCGTATTGCGCCCGACGTTTCCGTATGTCCCGGGCAGCGGCTGAATAAACGCCGCCGGATTGAAATACTGATTCGGGCCACCGGTAATGAGTCTGCCTGTGAAATCCGGATTGATCGACGGCCGCACCGGATTCCGAGAGTCGCCGTCGTTCGACGGGTTGTACGAGAGCTGCGGCGTAAATGGCAGCCCCGATTGTAGCGTTTCGATTCCGCTGATTTGCCAGCCTCCAAAAGCGCGGCGAACCCACGCGTTGCCGTCAGCGCTCCTGCCGAATGGAAGATCGTAGGTCGCGTTGATCACCCCGGCGTGACGAATGTCGAACGACGCCCGGCCGTAGTCGGATGAAGGACTGAGCGGATTGGCGATGAACGCGGGCGAGTTGGTCGCGACGCTGGTGTTGAGATTGTCGCCATCGTCGAGCGCTTTCGAAAAAGTGTACACGCCGCGAAATTGAAGTCCGTGCGACAGCCGCTGCGTAACGTCGGCTTCGAGACCGTTGTAGGAGCTGACGCCCTCCGAAAACCAGTGCGTCGTATTCGAAACCGAAGGATTCGCCAGCGGCGCGCCGCTCGGATAGTAGAGCAATCCGTCGGGATAGTTCGCCGGGCACGGTGCCGCTGGGCAAATCGTTCCTACCGGCAGATTGGCATCCACCGACAGCAACTCGTGATATCCGTGAGATCCGACGTAGCCGACGCTGACCGTCGTGCTCGCCGCAATTTGCTGCTCGACTTTCAGCGACCACGATTCGACCGTCGGCGTTTGCAGATCCGGCTGAATGCCGCTGGGAATTACTTTCGTGCTCTTGTACGTAGCGCCCGGTGCGATCGTCGAAAACGCAATGCTCTTCGCCGCCGAAACCGTATTAAACGGCCCGTTCTGATCAAGCCGATAGCTTAAATTGTCGAGCAGCGCGTAATACGTTCCGAATCCTCCTCGCACGACGGTTTTCTTCGCGCCAAACGGCGACCACGCCAATCCAAGCCGCGGAGCCGGCAGAAATTTTGCGTTGTTCACCGCAAGCGCAGACGAGCCGACGACTGGATTCGTGCTGATCGTTCCATTCGCATCAAACGCATAGTTCGACGCGCGCCCGTTGACTTCATTCCACCCGTTCGTCGATTCCGCTCGGAAACCAATACGAATTTCGAGCGATGGCTTCAGATGAATTGTGTCCTCGGCGTAAAACGCACCTTGCAGCGACCGCCAACCGAGCGGCGTATAGTTCGGCGCAAAGGTGTACGTGCTCACCGTTCCTTGGAGAAATGTCTGAAGATTTGTGAACGAAGCCTGCCCGTACTGGTCTTGCAACAGTACGTCGTTCGCCTGAAGTCGCTGGATCCACGCGCCGAACGAAAGTAGATGCCGCCCATGCGTTACCGTGACCTGATCGCTCCCGGTGAAGAGATTGCGGACCGCAGTCAGATTGCTCCCCGCATTCGTCCCGCCGTTGGTGATTTGCGACGCGCCATTCAGCGTCGTTCCCCCGCCGACAACTAATGCTCCGACAGGCTGATCCGCATGAATCCATCCCGGCAGATCGACCGTCGTTCCGCTGTCGAAGAAAAACGCGCCGCGTGAAAAGCCAAAGGTCGCTCGGTTCACAATGCTCGGCGAAAAAATGTGCGTTTCCGTCAGGCTCACAACCTGCTCGCGCAAACGAGCGGTGACGAAGCTAATGGGATTCGACGTCGGTGAATGCGCGTCGCTATCATCCGCCGTATACACCGCCGACAGCGTGTCGTTTGTCGAGAAGTTCTGATCGATGCGCGCGGTCCCAAAATCCTCGCGAATGTGCTGAATCGGATTGCTGAACGCCTCCGCGATCCCGCTCGAAGTGCCATCCGAATTGAGCAGCTCAGGACCATTCGCCACCGGCCACAAAGCGAGCAGCGGCTGAATGCTCGGGACAGCCTTCGCGCGCGATGCATTGTCAGGAACAAGCGTGAGGTCGCTCAGTCCGAGCGTCTGACGAAAGCCCTCATAATTCGCGAAGAAAAACGTCTTGTCCTTCACGATCGGCCCGCCGGCCGACGCTCCAAACACGTTGCGCTCAAAGTGCGGAATATCTCCGTAGTCAAAGAAATTCCGCGCATCCAGCGCGCTGTTCCGCAAGAACTCATAAGCCGACCCGTGAAACTGATTCGTCCCGTTCGCAGTCACGACGTTGACCTGCGCGCCCGGCCGCTTGCCATACTCCGCGCCGTACGTATCTTTGACCACCGCGAATTCCCTCACTGCATCAACTCCGAGCAATTGCCCGCTCAATCCTCCCGGCGTGTTGTTCACCTCCGACGCGCTGGTGAATTCCACTCCGTTCAGCAAAAACAAATTCTCCTGAGGCCGCCGCCCCGACACCGCAAACATATTCCCCACGACGGAATTCGACGTCCCGATTCCTCCCGCGCGCTGCGAGGTGTAATTCACAATCCCCGGATTCAGCGTCAGCAACTGATCGTAGCTTCGCCCGTTCAGCGGCAAATCTTTGACCTGCCTCTCGCCCACAAGTCCGGAAATATCCTCCGTCGTGATCTGAATCGCGCCGAGATCCGCGGGCACTTCCACCGTCTGATGCACGTCGCCCACTTGCAGCGTCAGATCGACTTCCTCGCGCTGCCCAACGACGAGCGCGATGTTGCTGCGACGGTCCGACTGAAATCCCGCCTTCGCCGCCGAGACTTCGTAGTGGCCGACGTTCAAAGCGTTCGCGTTGTATCTGCCCGCTTCATCGGTAATCAGCGATCGGCTGCTGCCGGTCTCGAGATTGATCACCGTCACCGCCGCGCCCGCAATCGCCGCACCCGACGAATCGCTCACCGAACCCCACAGCGAAACGTCTCCCTGCGCAAAAAGCGAGTAAGGCGCCGCCGCCGTAGCAAACAACGCCAAGAAAATCAGAGAAATGAAACGCTCCCTGGAATATGCAAGCAACCGCTGGGAAAAACGCATTTTTGACACTCTCCTAAAGTGTTTTCCGTACACGCGTCCCGACGAACGCGGAAGAAAAGTTGATCGAGGACTACACCACTAAACTTCGTAGCTTTGAGGTAATTCGAAACAGGCAGGATCAACGACAACAACAACACGAATACGCGGAAGCAGGCGAGCGAAGCGACGAAGCAAACATTTGAGCCAAGATCCTCACGGGCGTGCGGCTCCAGCAACAGATGCGTTAAGCCTAGCCGCAGTGGAATGCGCTGCGACCGACGAGTGAATTCCCGAAAACAACAACTGCAGCCCCGCAGCCAGCGCCACCGCCGCCACCACCACCTTCAACTTTTGCGCAGGCACTTTCTTCGCGAGCAAGCACCCGATCACGACACCGGGCACTCCGCCGGCAAGCAACGCCAACAAAACCGGCCCGCTGATCGAACCGAGCGTCCAGTGCACCGTGCTCCCAATCACCGCAAGCACCAGTCCGAAAATAATGTCCGTTCCAACCACCTGTGCCGGCGACATCTCGGAATAATTCAGCAGCAGCACGGTCCCCAGCGCACCTGCGCCGGCCGAAGAAAATCCGGATTCGATTCCGATTGGGAACGCCATCCAAGGCAGCCACCGAGAGTTCTTCACGACGAAATTTGGATTTTGCGCCTTGGGCACAAAACTCAACGCAGCCGTAAACGTCAGCACCACTCCAAGAATGATCACCACCATCGAACTATTCCCGCTGTTCGCAAGCCCGCGCAGCGCCACAATCCCTAAAATGAGCCCCGGAACCGCCCCCATCACCATCAGCCGGAAATATCGCGAATTCACATTGCGCCGAAACAAATAAAACGGCGCAGCGATCAGTCGAAGAACTCCCGCAAAAACAAACGCCGTCCCGACCGCTTCGCCAGCAGGCAATCCAACGATCAGCAACAGCGCCGGAACCGTAAAGCTCCCGCCGCCGATTCCCGTCAGTCCCACAGCTAGCGCGATGAGAAAACCGAGTAGAAGATGCATCAGTCCGTTTTCTCCGAAAAAGTGTGAATGCCGCACTCGAGTTTCTTCCCGCCCCAGCGACCCGACCGCAAATTCGCCGGATCGTCGGGAATCGCCGTGCACGGCTCGCATCCGATGCTCGAATATCCGCGGTCGTACTGCGGCAGATAATTCAGCCGATGCTTCCCCGTGTATTCCCACACTTGCGCCCAGGTCCAGTCCGCCAGCGGGCTCACCTTGAGCAAAGTTTTGCCGCTCGGCAGCCGGTGATGTTCGATCTTCTTTAAATTTTTCCTCGTCGGCGATTGCTCGCGGCGAAGCCCCGTAAACCAAATCTCAAATGGCTCGAGCGATGCCATCAGCGGCTCAACCTTGCGCAACTGGCAACACTTCGCAGGATTGGTCGAGTGGAGAACGCCCAGCTCCGATTCCTGCTGCTTCACCGTTTGCCGCGGCAGCGCATTCACAAGGTTCAGTTGCCATTCATGCGTGATTCTGTCGCGAAATTGATACGTGTCGGCGAAGTGGTAGCCTGTCTCCAAAAAAATCACCGGCACTTGCGGCAGATGCGATCTCAAAAGATCGAGCACAATCATGTCTTCTGCCTGAAAGCTGCACGTCAAGCAAACCGAATTCGCCGCCGCTTCGCGAACCAGATCATTGACAATCGCCGCCGCGTCATTGCCTTCGACTCTTTCGATGTATTCGGCTGTCGGCATCGCTACGCCCCTTTCTCCGCACGGGCTCCGAGTCGCAATGTTTCCGCGTGAGTCAGAACCTTCGATAGGAGTTCACCGCTCGGGATAGCCTGCGCATCGTTTGAGAGATCAAACACGGTTCGCTCGCGGCTTCCCTTTTGCAGCTCTCGCTTGACGTCGGCATCCAACTCCTCGCCGCCCGCGAGGATCACGAATCCAGCCGAGTGCAACAAGTCGAGCACATTGAAGAACGATTCGCGCCCGAGCAAATCGCTGCGCAGCACGATCGTCTCGAACCCTCCCGCAAACAAAGCGCGCTCCACAGTTTCGATTTCAGCTCTCGGAACCAAAAACGTCGCAGGCCGATGCCCATGCCTCTCAAATTTTTCCGCTGACGTTACTGGCCGCCGGGAATCTGCCTCTTGAGAATCCGATCCCGGTGCAGATCCCGCCGGCTTCGCCCCAACTTCCAGAATCATCCCCGCCGCAACCGTGGCATTCGAAATCGGATCGATCAGAATAAAACTCCCGGTCGATCGACTCTCTTCATAGAGGTCAAACAGCAGCGGCTGGCTCGCTTCGATCTCAACAACCGCAATCGAGTTCATATCGACTTCGCCCACGGATTCGTGACGCAAGCGTGTTCACGTTCACGCGATGGCGAACATTCGTCACGCGCGCCTTCACCGACCGCGTCGTGTGCTTGGCGAGATAGTTTTGCCCCACAACCAGCGCCTTCTCGCTCATCCAAACAACCGTGGCGGCAAAGACCGCCGACGCGGTCGGCTGCTTCGCCGGCGACACAAGCATGTCGCCGCGGCTGACGTCGATTTCGTCCGCAAGCTCCAGCGTCACCGACTCGCCCTGATCCAGCGGAATCCCGGCCACCGTCAAACGTCACGATGCTCCGCACGCTCGTCGTCTTCCCCGACGGCAGCGCCACGATCCGATCACCAACGCGAACCTGCCCCTCCACGATCTGCCCCGCAAACCCGCGGAACGTCGAATCCGGGCGAATCACCAACTGAACCGGAAATCGCAGCGCGTCAATCGTCGCTCCATCGCGCACCGGCACCGTTTCGAGATGTTCCAGCAGCGTCGGCCCTTCGTACCAGGGAGTCTTCGCGCTCGCATCGACGATGTTGTCGCCTTCCGTCGCGCTCACAGGAATGCACGTCGCCGACGAAATCCCGAGCTGCGCCGCAAGATCGAGAAAATCTTCGCGAAGCCTCGCGAAAACGTCCTCGCGATAATCCACTAAATCCATCTTGTTGATCGCCGCGACCACATTCGGAATCCCCAGCAGCGACGCGATGTACGAGTGCCGCCGCGTCTGCGGCAATATCCCCTTCGTCGCATCCACAAGAATGATCGCGAGATTCGCCGTCGACGCGCCCGTCGCCATGTTCCGCGTGTACTGCTCGTGCCCCGGCGTGTCCGCGATGATGAATCGCCGTCGCGCGGTGGCGAAGTAGCGATACGCAACGTCGATCGTAATTCCCTGCTCTCGTTCAGCGCGCAATCCATCGGTCAGCAGCGAAAAATCGATCGCCCCATTCGATCGATTCACCTTGCTCTTCTTCACCGACGCGAGCTGGTCCTCATAAATTCCCTTCGCGTCGTGCAAAAGCCTTCCGATCAACGTCGATTTCCCGTCATCGACGCTGCCCGCCGTCGTAAATCGCAGCAGATCCTTCTTCAGCTCCTGCTGCAAAAAAGAATCGAACGTCTCCACGGCAGCGAACGCGGTGGACATCAGAAATATCCCTCCCGCTTCTTCAGCTCCATCGAGCCTTCTTCATCGTGATCGATCGCGCGGTTCTCGCGTTCCGACCGTCGAAACGAAATCATTTCCTCGATAATTTTCGGCAGCGTGTCCGCTTCCGAACGGATCGCGCCGGTGCACGGCACGCACCCGAGCGACCGCATCCGGCACTTCACCAGTCGCGGCTCTTCGCCAAATTGCAATTCCCTGCGATCGTGAATCACCACCAGCGACCCGTTGCGCAGCACCACTTCGCGCTCTTTCGCGTAATACAGCGGCACGATCGGAATGTTTTCCGCCAGGATGTACAGCCAAACGTCGAGTTCCGTCCAATTCGACAGCGGAAACACGCGGATGCTCTCCGACTTGTTGATCCGCGAATTGAACAGATTCCACAGCTCCGGCCGCTGATTCTTCGGGTCCCACTGCCCATGCGCGTCGCGAAACGAATAAATTCTCTCTTTCGCGCGAGACTTTTCTTCATCCCGCCGCGCGCCGCCGAAAGCCGCGTTGAATCCCCCTTCCGCCAGCGCATCCAGAAGACTCTTCGTCTTCAGCAGCCCGCAGCATTTCTGCGTTCCGAGCGTGAAAGGATTCGCGCCTGCCTCGAGCGCTTCTTCGTTTCGATGGACGATAAGCTCCGCGCCAACTTCTTTCGCGTACGCATCGCGAAACGCAATCATCTCGGGAAACTTGTAGCTCGTATCGATGTGCAGCAACGGAAACGGAATCTTGCCGGGATGAAAAGCCTTCTGCGCCAGCCGCAGCATCACCGACGAATCTTTCCCGATCGAATACATCATCACCGGGTGCGAAAACTCCGCCACCGCTTCGCGCAAAATGTAAATGCTCTCCGCCTCGAGCTTGCGAAGATGGCTCAAGCGAGCCGCGTGCGCAGCCGACGCCACCAGCTCCGCCTCGGCGCGATCTCTGCTCTCGACTTCTTCCGTTGTGATCTGACTCATTTCCGATCGGTCCCCATTCGCACTGGCCCCAAAAACAAAAAACCCACCTGCCAGCATCTCTGGCGGTGGGTTTGCCTACAATCTGACTAGAAAAGTCTCTAGACGGGTAGCCCCTCAGCGCCAGAACGCACGTACGCGGTACACGGACAACATGTACAACACGCGCAAGCGAACACCGGACGCATTGAGGCGGTAAGAATCACAGTGAAATGGTAACTCGAAAGCCCTCTCCCGGCAACAAGTTCCTAAACGAGTTCCTAAAAGAGTTCCTGAACGAGTTGAAACTACGCTGAAATTTCAACGCCACCCGCCTTGCATTCGGGATGCGCCATTCGAACTCGGATTCATCCCGCCAAGCGAGCCACAAAATAATCACAAAATAATTTGACGCGGCATCAGCTTCAACGTAATCTACCCCCGTAGAAAACTACGCGACGCGGCAGACCTCCTGCCGCGTTTTTTCATTTCTACCGCGCCCCGGCCGTGTTCATGTACGGGCGCAGCACTGCTGCGCCCCAAACGCCCAGCCCGCTCGCGAAGCCTCATCAAACGGGGCTCGGCATAGCCGGCCGCAAAAGGCCGAATCCGTGCCCATAACTCCCGTAGAATCCGCACTTGCAAAAGTGTATGAAAACAAGTCGCTTTAACCTGATTAGAATCTGCACTTATGAAAAAACACTGGGGCCCCTGTGTACTAGCGCTCAATCGAGCAAACACCACCAGCTCCGCGATGACTACTTGTGCGCGCCCAGCCACAGAATGGCGTTCTCGAATAATTTGTTCTGGGTTTCGCTGGTGAAGATTTTGTCTCCATGCCCCATGTTGATGTAGAGCATGCGGTAGCGCGTGTTGGTCCATACGACCGGACAATCGCCGCCCGTGATCGTGTCCTTTAGCCCAATCGGATAGTTTTGGGGATCGAGAGTAAGCAGCACTTTCACGTCCTTATTCAGGCGAGGACTCGGCTTCCAGATGTACCACTCATTGGCTGGAGCAGTAAAAGTCGCAGGCAGGCCCTGCGTAACCGCGTGAGTGCGGTCATCAACGACCAACTTCGCCGGCAGCGGCGGCCAATTGTTTCCAAAGAACACCGCGCCGCCCAGAAAATCCACGAACCAGGGCCAGCCAGTGCTCTCATCGTTGTAAGCGGAAACGTGAAAGCCAAGCCACGCGCCGCCGTTGTTCATATAATCCTCAAAACCTTTGCGCTGCCCCGGCGTGTGCGGAAAATCGTTCAGCCAGATGACGAGTTGCACATTCTTGAGCTTCTCTGCGGACATATCGTTCCAGTCCATCGTGGAAGCGAAAGAGAAATTGTCTTTCTTCGCGAGATCGCCGTAATAACGAATCGCGTCCAACGCGAAATCGATGTGGTCCTGCTCACCCTTATTGGTGTAAAAGGCGAGAGCGCGAAATGGCGTATGCTCGGACGGCTTCGGTCCGGCACTCGTCGAAGGCAGGAGGAAGAGCACAACGACGAGACCAACGATGAAAGCGCAAAGAGTGCCGAATCTCTGCCGTCGGATCGCTGCGATGTTGCAGCCTGGCTGCGCACCCAGCGATCTGAAACACGAAACGGACACTTGAAAACATTTGCGAAGCAATGCGATGGTCCTCTTTCTGCACTTTGACCGACAATCGTGAGGGACCTATTTATAACAAATATCGAAAACTCGCTGAAGAAATATTCGCCGCTATCACGGTCATCGTCGTTTCGCTCGCGCTCAGCGTCGTCACGACAGCATGGGCGAAACCGCAAACCGACGAGCCATCAACTTCCCTGCTGAATGCTACTCGCGCGATTGCGCTCAACGCGAAGACCGGAAAAGTCTACGCCGTGGCCCCCGCCCAAAACGGGGTCACTGTATTCGATCGAGACAAAGCGTCCGCAACCATCGTGAAAGTAGGCAAAGGCCCGGTCGCCCTTGCGATCAACGAAAAAACGAACCGCATCTACGTCGCCAACAACGGAGGCGGCTCCGTCAGCGTTATCGACGGGGCCAACGATGCCGTCGTGGCAACGGTGAACGTCGGCAATCTGCCCTACGTCCTCGCAGTGAATCCAGTAGCGAACAAAATTTTCGTATCCAACACTTTCAGCAATGAGATCACTTTGATCGACGGCTCGAACAACGCAACCACCAAAATCAAAGCCGGCTCGGCCGACTCCATCGTCGTCGACAAAAAACGCGATCGCGCCTACCTCATCGGATGGGAAGGCACGAGCCTCACTGTGCTGGACAGCAAGCCCGCTATAGTCGGCAAGATTCCGATGGGCGGAATGCATCTGTGGGGAATGGCCATCGACGAAGCGGCCGGGAAACTTTACGTGACTCGCGCCGGAAAAGCGGAATTGGCGATCGTCGACGAAACCTCCGGCAACGTGACCAACATCGCGACCGCCGCAACTCCCTGCGCCGTCGCTATAAACCCCGCGACGAACCTCATTTACGTCGTGAACCACGAAGACAAATCCGTCACCGTGATCGATGCGACTCAAGGCAAAGTCTTGGCAACGGTGAAAGTGGGAGAAAAACCCCAAGGAATCGCCATCGACGCGAAAGCCAATCGAATCTACGTCGCCAACGTGCACGGAGACACCGTTTCCGTCATCGACGGCGCCCATAACGCCGTAATCAAAACGTTGCGGACCGGCCACAACCCCTTCGCCCTCGCCGTGAACGAGACCACCACCCGCCTCTACGCCGCCCTCGAAAGCGACGCTGCCGCCTCAGCGATCGACCTCCAGGACAAATAGCCGATCTCCTCCGGTCTCACACGATTCGTTCGCGTCATCAAGATATATCGTCCGCGCTCGTGCTTCCCGGGAGAACGTGTAAACTGTGCGGCATGCAGGCCAGGGGCGACGCGTCCGGAGAGTGGATCACGAATAAGATTCTCGTTGTGGATGATGACGTGGAGCTCTGCGAATTGGTTCAGCAGTACCTCGGTTCACAGGGATTTCATGTGGATGCCGTTCATGACGGCACGGCCGGTGTCATGGAGGCCCTTTCCAATGCGTATGACCTGGTCATTCTTGACGTCATGCTGCCCGGAATTCGCGGCTTCGAGGCGCTGCGACAGATTCGGGCGAAGTCGGCGGTCCCGGTGGTGATGCTGACGGCGCACGGTGAAGACGTCGACCGCATCGTCGGGCTGGAGATTGGCGCCGACGATTACATGCCTAAGCCGTTTAACCCAAGAGAACTGGCGGCACGGATTCACGCAGTTCTGCGGAGAACAGCGGGCACAACTCGCGACGGCAAGACGCAATCCGTGATTGCGCTCGGCGATATTCGACTCGATATGTTGTCGCGAACCTCGTACCAGAAGGATCGTCAAGTCGAGTTGACGTCCGCCGAGTTCGAATTGCTGACGCAATTCTTAAAGGCACCGGGACAGGTTTTAGCCCGAGAAGATCTGGTCAAAAATGCGCTCGGCCGTGAATTGGAACCGTCGGACCGGAGCCTTGACGTCCACATCAGCAACCTGCGAAGGAAGCTAGGCTTTGCGGAGGACGGCGCGGAACGGATTCGGGCCATTCGCAATGTGGGATACGTTTACGTGGTTGCGAGCCCCTCGCTGTAGCCATGGTCGGGTGAACTACGCTTGAATAGCCTGTTCCTAAAGATCTTTCTGTCGTTCTGGCTCGCGATGGTGCTGGTCAGCGCCACGATGATCGTCTCTGTCGTTACGACGCAGTCGCAATTTCGGGCGATGCGGGCGGAGGAATTTGACCGAACGGTGATGCCTCTCATGGCTGCCCGCGCCGCGGACATCCTGGACGATCACGGCATGGGGGCTCTAGCCGACTTCCTTTCTTCGCTTCAGACCACTCTCCACTGGCAAGCCTTCCTTTTTGACGATGAAGGCAAAGAGATCTTGTCGCAGCCGACGGAACCCGACGTCGATGCAATGGCAATTTCGGCGCTGCAATCCGCCGGCACGATTATTCAGACCTCTCATGGAACGCGTTTTGCGGCAACACGCACCACTGGCTCGATGGGCACGCACTACGTGCTTGTGATCGGCACCAAGGTCGAGTCGGTCACCGACGTTTTGCGTGCTCCAATACAAGTCCAGTTTGTTCGGGCCGCTGCCGTTCTCTTTATCGCGGGCTTCGTCTGTTTTTGGCTAGCCCGCTACATCACCGCTCCGATTCGCGATTTGCGGGCGGCGACGCATCGGCTGGCGACCGGAAACCTGAGCGCGCGCGTGGGAGACGCCACGACCGGCCGCGCGGACGAGCTCGCTGAGCTAAGCCGCGACTTTGATCACATGGCCGAGCAAATCGAGTCATTGATCTCTTCTCAAAAGCGACTATTTGCCGACATTTCTCACGAACTGCGGTCTCCGCTGGCGCGCCTGACTGTGGCGTTGGGGTTGACGCGTCTTCACGCCAACCCGGAATCGGTGAAGGGGCTCGATCGAATTGAAACCGAGGCAGGCCGTCTGAATACGCTTATCGGCAATCTGCTGCGTCTGGCTCGTTTGGAGGGCGGCAGCGAGTTCCTGCAAGGCGAACAGGTCCTGCTGGACCAGGTGGTCGCCGAAGTCACGGCAGACGCCGATTATGAAGCACAGAGCCGCAATCGACACGTGCGTCTGGTGAAATCGGAACCCTGCACCATCTTGGGAAACAAAGAACTCCTTCGCAGCGCGGTCGAGAATGTGATTCGCAATGCGGTCAACTACACGGCGGAAGGAACGGACGTTCAGATTTCGCTACAGCGGACTGCCGCTACCGATGGCGACACGGCGCTGATCAGCGTGCGCGACCATGGGCGAGGAGTTCCGGACGAGGCTCTCCCTGACATCTTTCTTCCCTTCTATCGCGTTGGCGATGCGAGGGATCGCTCGTCTGGAGGATCTGGGCTCGGACTCTCGATTACGGATCGCGCAGTACGGCTGCATCGCGGCTCGGTTCGTGCCGAGAACTGTAACGGAGGCGGGCTTCTGATAGAGATACGGCTACCGTGCGCCGGGAAACTCCGGAACGAGCCGGAGAAGGTCCTTTCGGCCTGAGCGGACAACTCGTTAGCCGTTCTCGTTGTGAGAATTTCGTCGGCGATACACCAGGTATGTCATCGCGCTACAGATGAAAAACGGTGGAACGATCAAAACAATGATTCCGTTTTGTAGGGCGTGAATCGCGCGCGAGCCTGCGGCCGCGGCGCTCTGGTAGCAAAGCGCGCACCCCTGAGCTGCGGCAACGTTCGGAAACGTCAGAGTCAAGAGAAACAGAACTCCGACGACGGCGATGAAAATCGTGCCTCGGTACTTCTTCATCTCCGAAACCTTCCCCTAGTCGATCACATGAAACTTATCTAACGCAGTCCGATTGTCGTCATCCGATACGCGTCGGGCCAAATCTGATTCATCATGAGCAAAACAAAAATGATCGAAAGCAGGATGCTCCACATCATCACTCGCCGCTCGAACTTCAAATGCATAAAGTAGAGGACGCCGATTGCGGATTCAATCACTGCCAAAAGCAACAGTGACGCCAGCAAGGCATGCGAAGAGAGTCCCTCGGTACGTCAAAAACACTTCCAAGCCCGCGATGCACAATAGGCCGATCCAGACGCCAACGTAGAAGCCGGTCTTCGGATCGTGATTCGCCGCCGTCTCGCTCATTTCTCCCTTTCCCGCCTATCTCGCAGCATTCATTAGGTATAGAAGCGGAAACACAAACATCCAAACCAGATCCACGAAGTGCCAATACAGCCCTGTCGTTTCGACGTAGTTGTCATCCAATTTGCCAACCTGAAAGCCGAGCCCGACAACAATCAACGCGATGACGCCGGAGATCACATGCAGAAGATGTAATCCGGTGATGCTGAAAAATGTTGCGCCAAACGCAACCGGCCCACCCAAAGGGTTTCGCGAAAGACTCCAGCCTTCACCGAACATGTGGAACCACTCGCGCAAGTGCATCACGGCAAACAAAATGCCCAGGAGCACGGTTGCTCCCAGCCATTTGAGGCTTGAGCTTTTCTGCCCGGTCTTTGCCGCCGACACAGCGCAGAGCATCGTCAAGCTGCTCGTCAGAAGCACAGCTGTCATCACCATGGCGTTGATGATGCTCGGTGAAAACTGAAACGGCCTAGGCCAATCCGGCGTACCCACTCGCAAATACGAATACCCGAACAGAATCGCGCCGAACGTAATCGCATCCGACGCGATGAACAGCCACATTGTGAGCTTTTTGGACTGAACTCCAAACGGCGAGGGCTCCATTGTTGCTCCCAAGCCCTCCGCCGCCACCACCGATTCGCCCACGTGTCCTCCCAACTGCTACATTCGTGCCAACAAAAGAACGAACAGATAAACCCAGAGTCCATCCATGAAATGCCAGTAAAGAGATGTCGCCCGAATGCCGGTCGTTCTCGCGGCGCTCCGAGTTCGATTCAATTTGTAAATCAGGTAGCCAAGACCAAGGATCCCGCCGACCAAATGCAGCGCGTGCGCGGCTGTGAATACATAGAAAAATGAGGAGCTTGGATTCGTTGCAAGAAAGAGTCCTTTCCCTGCCAACACGCGCCACGCAACTACCTGCCCGATGACAAACATTCCGCCGAGCGCCAGTGTGATGGCGAGCCAAGTCATGCCCGCGGAAAAGCGATTCTCGCCTTCCTTCAACTTGGAGAGGGCTGTCTCCAACGTCCAACTGCTGAAGAAGAGAATCACCGTGTCGAGATACAAGATTTTCGGAAGCTGAAAATGCTGCCAATCGAGAGCGACGCCTTCGCGAACGATCATCGCGCTAGTGAGGGCCGCGAACGTCATGACGATCGCGAAGATCCCGATCCACACGCCGGTCTCTGAGCGTTCGGGACGTTCACTCAGCGCGACTTTTGGCAGCCGCGAATTCCTTGTCACCGGCGGCAGCCCGGAACCGCCGAGCTTTTGTCCGACGTGAATCGCGTCTTGAACATCTACTCCCACGTTTGCTCCCTTTGTACGTTTCGGGTGACGCGCCTCATGAACTCTTCGGCGCTGCCGTTTGCATCAAGAAGTCAGTCCCGTCTGGTCCGTCCACTCCAAGTTCATTCGGTCCGTGATACACAACGGGATGTTTTCCGCCGAAATTGTCGAAGGGAGGCGGCGAAGTCGTCGCCCACTCGAGAGAAGTAGCCTCCCAGGGATTCTCCGACGCCACTGGTCCGCGGAACCTGCTCCAAATCAGATTCCAGAGAAAGATGAGCTGTGCGGCGCCTGTCAGCAGCGCAGCGATCGTGATGAAGCGATGTACGGGAATCAGCGGCGCGAGATAGTCGTCCACAAACGCGGAATACCTGCGGACGTTGCCTACTAGTCCGAGGTAATGCATCGGCATGAAGACGCAGTAGACGCCAAGAAACGTCAGCCAGAAATGCCATTTGCCCAGCGATTCGCTCATCATGCGGCCGAACATTTTCGGAAACCAGAAATAGGTTCCGGCAAAAACACCGAACAGCGACGCAACTGCCATCACGAAGTGAAAGTGAGCTACGACGAAATATGTCGCGTGAAGATAAGTGTCGAGCGAAGGCTGCGCCAAATAGAACCCGCTGATGCCTCCGCTGATGAAGACGGAAATGAATCCGAGGCAGAAGAGCGCCGGCGTGTCGAATCGCATTTTCGCGCCGTAAAGCGAAGCTGTGAGCAGCAACGTCATAATCGTCGCGGGTATGGTGATGATCAAGGTGGGCACAGAGAAAATATTCGCGGAGAAAGGATTCATGCCGCTCACAAACATGTGATGGCCCCATACCATGTAGCTGAGAAATCCGATGGCAACCATGCTTCCGATAAGCGCCTTCGGACCGAGAAGAGGCCTGCGCGTGAAGACGGGCAGAATCGTTGCGATGATGCCAATCGACGGCAGGATGGCGATGTAGACTTCGGGATGACCGAAGAACCAGAAGAGATGTTGCCAGAGCAGCGGAGAGCCGCCGGAATGCGGCTGCAATTTGTCGCTGAGCACGAGTCCAGCGGGAATGAAAAAGCTAGTGCCAGCGACACGATCCAGAATTAAGAGCACGCAGGCCGGCAGGAGCACCGCAAACGCCAGCAACGCGATGACGGAAGTCACGAACCATGCCCAGGTGCTGTACGGCATTCTCAGCAACGACATTCCGCGAGCGCGCAGGTCCAGAGTCGTCGCGATGAAATTCAATGCGCCCAGCAGCGAAGCGATGCAGAAAATCGCGATGGAGATTGCCCAGAGGTCCTGACCGAGTGCGAGACCGGGTCCTGCGTCGCGACCAACCGCGCTCAACGGCGCATACGCGGTCCATCCCGATATTGGCGGCCCATCGGCGACGAAGAAGGAGGCCATCATGACAACGAACGCGGCGAACGTCGTCCAGAACGACATCATGTTGAATCGCGGAAACGCCATGTCCTCCGCACCGATTTGAATCGGCAAAAAATAGTTGCCGAACGCGGCGAATGGCGCGTTGGTCAAAACAAAAAACACCATCAAGGTGCCGTGCATGGTCAGGAGCGAAAGATAATATTCCGGCGTCATCACGCCGCCGGGCGCGCCGACCGCAGACAATTTGGAGAGGAAAGGAATGTGATAGTCCGGGTAGGCAAGGTGAATTCGCAAGAGCCACGACAGCACCATGCCGATGAACACAGACACCAGCGCCAGCCCGTAGTACTGCTTTCCAATGACTTTGTGATCGAGACTGAACACATACTTCCGGATGAATCCGGTTGGAGCCGTGTGTTGATGCGCGACCGGATGTGTCGAAACCTCATGCATAAAGTCTGACCCTCGACGGAGGAGGCGACCGCTTCGCCGCCTCTTCTGAAATCGTTAATGCCTCACTGCCCTGCTTGCGTCTTCAACCACTGCTCGTAGTCCGGTTCGCTCATCACTTCCAGATAAGCCTTCATGTTGTAGTGGCCGAGACCGCAGAGTTGGGTGCAGACGATCTCGTACTTACCCAGCTGCGTTGCGGTGAAATGGAGCGGTATGTCCAGCCCGGGCACGAAATCTTCTTGCATGCGCAATTCGCGAACATAAAACGAATGTCCAACATCTTTTGAATGCAGACTCAAAGCGATCGGTCGATTCACGGGCACAACTAGAGAACCAACAACGATGTCGTCTCGTGCCGCAACGTCGTTCGCCGGATCGAGCCCGAAGTAATTTCCGCTCCCGTCGTCGATCTTGTCAGGATGGAGCCCGCCGAACTGCCCATCGGGGCCGGGATATCGAAAATAGAACGCAAACTGTTCGGCTTGCACGTCAACTCGCAGGGCGCCGGGTTCCGCGGGTGTCAAGTAGATGGCGCCCCAGGCCTTGGAGCCGACAAACGTCAGCGTGAAAATCTCGATGCCCACGACCACAATTGCCGTGACCACGACGGACGTCGCACCACCCGGGAAACGCTTCGCTCGCGTGTCTTTGGTTTTTCCGCTCGCCATCCACGCGAAGCATCCCAGCATCAATTGCCCGGCGAGGAACAGAACGCCGGTGCCGATCAGCGTCTCTTCCAACTGGTGATCCACCGCCTTGCCCGTCGTCGAAATATTGGGCGGCAACCACCAAGTGTGCATGACGAAGAACGCGATCGAAATCAGGGTGATCAACGTCACTAGCACCGCAAAAACTTTTCCCATAGCTCCTCGTGTGGATGGACTTCCGCTACAACGGAGCCTGAGTCGCTCAGCTCCGTATCAACGTCGTCTTCGCGGTCAAACGTGTCAGTACGGCAAGGCTTTGAATGTGAAGTTCGCCGTCTTGGTCTCGGTGGACCCTATGGTCACTTCTTGTGTTTGCGTGCCGTATTGTTCCTGCCACGCCGTCACTGTGTACTTGCCGGCGGGCAGCCCTTTCAAACTGAATGAGCCATCAGGTCCAGTCACTGCGTAGTGCGACGTGTTGAGCACAACGAAATATCCATGCATCCATGGGTGGATGTTGCACTTCACGGGGATGAATTCCGGCTTGTCGTATTTGGTGTCGATCGGAAGCGAACCAGCGGGCTGCGACTTATTCCATTCCGGATTCACCTTCGCGAGCGGGTGGATGTTGTGTGAAGTCTGGTCGTCATTGAAGATTTGTAGCACCTGCCCCGCTTGCATCGGCAGGACGTGGGGCAAATACTGGCAGCCCCGCTGGTCGTATCGCACGGTTTCCGTGGACGCGGCGCCGCCCGGGTCTCCTTCGGAGATATACACGACCACGTACTGCAACGAACTGTCGGGACCTGTCGTGACGTTCTCCGTCATGACTGGCGTGGTGTGTTGCTTCGCGCATGTCGGCTCCTTCGACATGTCGATCGGCTTCATTTTTGGCGGCGTTCCCGTGTACGTCACCTTTCCAGAAATCGTGCCGCCAGCCGGCGGGGGTATCGGTGCTCCAGCGCCGGCCTTGACCGCATAAAAAATCACAGCAGCCGCTGGCAGAAGACACAGAAGTTTCCGATTCATTGACTATCCCTCCCTGAAAAGTTAGTTCCCGCCGCTTGCCGCATCGGGACCGATCGGCTTAATTTCGGACGCATGTTCTGAAGAATATTTTTGCCAGAGCGCGAGTTCCGGGGTGTGCATCGTCTGAAGCGTGCGCAAGAAATGCACCAGGTCCCACGCATCGTTGGGCTGAATTACGTCGGCAAACGATGGCATCGGAGTACCGTCAACTCCCGTCATGAAGATTCGATAGAGGTCTTGATTCGTCTGTCCGCACTTGAAACGCGATCCGGTTGAAAAGTTGTAGGGGCGAATCGGCTGGTCTTTGCTGTCGGTGAGCGTCGCGGCGGACGGCCCGTCTCCGTGCCCCGCAGGTCCATGACACTTCCAACATTCCATCTTCTGAAACAACTCACGCCCATGTAGAACGCTTTGAATGGTCACGGGAGTTTCCGCAGGAATGTGGATCGGAATTCCCGGCTTATCGGTTTTCCAACGCGGTGAAAAAGTCTTGATATAGGCGACCAAGTCGGCCCGTTGTTGCGGTGTCAACGGATTCCACGAAGGCATGTTTGTCGTGACGAATCCACGCGTAACCGCATTGTCGAGATCGTCGTCGGTTGGCAGAGTTCCGGTCGGCGTCGACCGGCACTTGAAAGTTGCGGCAGTGAAGTCGCGCGGCTTCGGGTCGATCCATGGGGCATTCTCGCCTTGCCCGTCGCCTGCCGGGCCGTGGCAGCCGATGCAGAAGCGCTTATAAAGCGGTTTGCCACTGCTTGCGTTTCCCGTTAGCGGTCCGACGTGACTCTCTTGCGCCAATCCGCTCGGCAACGCAGCGGCGAACACGAGAGAAAAGCCCAAGGCCATCGTGATGAATGCGATTTTCGTTTTCATCGTCGCGCTCGCCTCCTAGAAGTCGAAGTCGAATCCGAGCATCACACTACTGCTCCAGACTGGATTCGCAGTCGAGAAAATTTGTAGACCACTTCCGTCACCGCTGAGAGGCAGGAAGCCGTTTGATTTAACGATGGAGTATTCACTGTGAAGCGCCAGGCCCGCTCGACTGAACATGATCGGATACCACCGGTAACCGAATGAGTAGGCTCTGACGTTTCCGTAGTCGGTCGGGAAACCGGCATTCACGAAAGGCTGCTGACTGACGTCGATTCTTTCGAACCTGGCGAAGAATACGTTCTGCGTGTTTACGTAGTAGTGGCCTTCGAGCAATCCACCAGCCCATGCGGGCGCCTTTGCTCCCGGAGGCAGAGCAGATTGCGACGAAAGACCTGCGCCCAAATACGGATTATCATGCCCGTACATGAACAGCGGCATCAGTTCGAGTTTCTTCAGGAAGAAGTCGCCGGCCACGCCAGCGCGATAGAAAGGTTTGTTCCCCAAGCCGACGAGCTGGAGTGTTGTCGTGCCGCCGCTTCCGTCCGGCGTAGTACTCGTTTCAAAGTAGGTAGGTCTTTCTCCGATGTATGCGAAGGCTCCAATTCGTTGGAGACCGAGACTCCCTGCATTGAATGCCTGGCTGAAGGCGAGATTCACGTCGTATCCGCGATTCGCGGGCGTCCCAAATCCGCTGACAAATCCGGGGTTGCCGTCGTTGCTGCTAAGGACCGAAACTGAGTATCGCGTGTAACTGTTCCTGGAGTGTCCCGCGATCTCTATTCCGAGCTGATTGTCTCCGTAACCGAAGTCGTTAATCGTCCCGGGGACGTCATAGTGATAACTCTGATAGAGACCACCGTTTCCCGAGAGAAACAGGAATCGCTTTTCGGAGATCAGGTTGTCGAGTTCGAATTTTCCGAACTTGACGTTGAACCAGGAGCTCCCCTTGATGTTGTCAAAGCGAACGAAGGCGGACTCAAAGTGCCACGAAGCGTTCTGGTCCGAAGAAGGCAAAAGAACGAACGAGATATTTTTGTAGAGCGTGCCAGCCGACCAAAGATCCATGCCGGAAAGGTCGAAGCCATTCTGTTGCACCGTGCCCGCGACCAGCGTCGAACCCGGTCCACCGCCGGGAATCGAGTCGACCGCTAAATTATTTGTGCTCTCTCGGTGCCAGTTCGGCGTTATACGAAATGTGATGGGAAAGTAGCTGGGGTTCTGCCAGATGGGTGAGTCGCGCTCGTTGCCCAACTGATAGCCGTTGTCGCGAAACACCTGCCCGAAGTTATTCAGCTCTGGCCACGCGGTATGACACGCGGAACACGGCAGTCCATACTTTCTCGCGAAGGCCGGGATCGCTCGAACGTGGAGACCCGGCAGCGGCGCGGCTTGCGCCGTGGGGGCGTTTCGATTGAACGCCGCCAACAACAAAAGGCAGGCGACACAAAAACCGCTGATGAGCGACCATCGCAGAGCGATAGCTCCGATCGGAAATCTCCTAGGCATACACCCTCCAGCACGAACTCAGAGATGGTTTGCGGGAATCCCAGACGAACAAGTCATGAGCAAAAACTGGTGAAATTTCACGGGAGAGACGGGTAGTGCATGGACCGAAGTTGGGAAGTTCTCGCTTGATGCGGAAGTCAAGCATTCGAAAAACTGCCCCCAAGAATTCGAAAAACGAACGGAACATACTCTTGAAGAATTAAGAATGCAAGCACAAAAATTAAGCTATCTTAACTTTCAGAACGAATTCGAGTCCCATTACGGGATCTTTAAGGCGGATTTCGGGATTCTTGCCCGCTCTAACGAAATAACTCCTTAACTTTTGGATTGACTGCTTAAGGTAAGGGGGTGTATCAGTTTGGACCGTACTCCTGGCCGCGAAGCCGTAGGGGTGGTTTCTCAGGATCAGGACTACACGGCGGCAATCTCTAGAACCACTGGGGTTCGAGGCCCTTGATCCAAAGACCTCCTTCGCACTTGGTCCTTATATACAACCGAAGCTTCGGCTTCTTTGCTGGGGCATTCCTACTATTCGTCCTCCTTCAACTGCCCACGAGCGTCGCCTCGGCTAGCAAAGACAAGAGTGACAGTTGGGGTGCGGGCTTCTCGGTCGAACTTCCTTACGCAGAGGCGGATGTCGTCTCGGTCGTCCAGTCGGTCGCCGGGGATCATGTTATTCGTGGCACATATGTCTACGAACGCGAAAAGATCTTGAACGACGCGATTTCCGCAAACTCCTCGAGCTTTTTTGGCTCTTGGCAGGGTCCAGGCCAAGCATTCTACAAAGTCCGCAAAGATGCTCTCGCACCACGCAATTTCAAAGAGAGTGCCGACATCGGCGTAATCACCGTTCGCTATGTTGTTCACAGCACCTCTTCCAATAGCACGCATCTGGAAATTTTGGCGGTGTTCGTCGAAGACGGCACCAAGCGCGTCCATCCATCAAATATATCCGTGGAGTCCGCCGAGTTCACCGAGATCCAAAACCAATTGCAGACGCTGCGGCGAGATCGCCAACGAACTGAATCGATGCACGCCGAGAAGCAGCGCGAAGAAGAACAGGCGGCTATTGCCGCGAAGCAAGCCAGCGAGGAATCCGCAGCGTACGAAGCCGTCGAATCGTCGATAGATTCGCTTCAGAAGCGCGCCAGCGAGCTCCAGCGAACACTTGAGGTTCGCGTGCAGAATCCAAACACGGAGTTGAAGGCCGCACCTTTCCATAGTGCGGCAAGCCTCGCGAAGTTGGCGTTGAATTCCGACGTGCTCGTCGAAATTGTGACCACGTATTGGTATGGCGTCGAAACCGTGGATGGACATCGAGGATGGGTGCGTCGCGATCAGGTTGGGCCACTGCCGTGATGAAAAATCATTCGGATCGGAACTCACGATGTATCAGGAGGTGGATTAGCTTTCTGCTTTGGTGTCTCTGCTTTTCGATGCCGGCGACCGCGCAGCAATCGGCCAACCAGCGAAGCTTTTTCACTTCTTCGTCCGAAATAAGCGGCGCAATTGTGAAGATCGGCGCGACCACCAAAGGCCGGCTTCCGACTCTCGATGGATTCGTTCATCAGCCAGATCAACCGATCGAGCGATACAGCAAAGGCTATTTCGAATGTGCGTTTCAGATGTTGCCGCCGGTCGACGGTTCCATCACGGTTCGCGTCGTCGCGAAAGTTAGCGCCTGGTACACGGATCCTGATCCGGCTCAATCCGGTTACCGTGTGCTCTCTTCGAATGGTCGCTTGGAGTCCGACGCACTCGACCACCTCGCTGAAGTTCTTCCCGCAAACGCAAGTGATGGACCTCCCTCACACTCATCGGCTCCGTCGCCGACGCCCGCGGCCAACGCGCCAGCGTATTCGTATCGCCCTTCGGCCGCTCCATCGACTGCGCTGGACCTGAATCCGCATTCATCCGCACTGTCCTATTCCAAGAGGCCGACAACACCCGCCCCAACAGCAGGTTCGAATATCGATATCGTGAAGTCCAATCGCGCGGCTGACGAGAAAAAGGCCTCCGACTTGAAGACTTATGTCAGCAACATGGAAGAGATTCAGCGCAATCAAGCGCATCCAAGCGATTTGGCTGCCGTCAAAAAATCCAGAACTCCCGTATACGCGAAACCTTCCGAGTCAGCCCAGGTTCTAATGCACGCGGACGCGCAAGATGAGTTTCAGGTTCTTAGCCTGGATGGACTTTGGGTTCACATTCAAATTTCCGGCGCGTCGCGAGGCTGGATTCAACGCGCACAACTCGAGATGCCGGCGGGCTTCGCCCAAGCGCAGGCTGCGGAGGATTCAGCCGCTCCCTCTGGTCCCTTCAAAGTTTCTAAGGAAGAGACGACGTCTTTCCACGGCGATTGGGCAACGCTGAAGGGTAAGTCCGTCCGCATCGAATGGGTCGAGCCTGCTACACCTTCGCTGCTCACTTCGCGGAAAGACAAGCTCGCTTTTGCAAAAGCCGTTTTTCTTCAAGCCTCAGAAAAGCTTCCCGCATCGCCACAGCAACCCGACGGCATCGTCGTTGTCTTCGACTCGATCGACGGCGGCCAGATAGCGGCAGCTCTACCCACCGTGCAAGCTCTCGCGAATCACAGCCTCTCTGATGTCGCTTTCTGGCATCAATGTTCAATCGACCCACCTGACTCCTTCTTAGACCCCAAACCGTGACGTTAAGTCCGTACCTCGCTGTCGTCGCAGTTTACTCGCAACGATGTTGCGTAACTTGCGGCTGATGGCCAGCATTCACTTCTTCGGTCGCAAGGCGAAGTCCCAGGCATGGTCATCTGCCGCATGGGCGCGATAGGTCGGACGGCCGCCGTTGCGAGAGATCTCCCGGCTTACCGTCGAGGCCGCTCGATCCAGTCGTCGAGCAATCTCACGAAGCCGCAACCCGGAAGCAAGCCCTCGTGATGTGGCTTATCAAAGGCGCGCCCGATCTCATGCAGCGACTCTCCGGCTTTCCAACGACTCCAGATCTCGCTCTTCTCGACCGCGGAAAATCCAAACCGTTTCCCTGACTGCATACAACACCACCTTTAACTACTGCTCTCTATCAGATGGTGTTGCGTCGACTTTTTGAGACCACCCGACTTATCGGGAATTAGGCCACTATCAATACCGATCCATCAGCATGATTTCCTCACTCTGTTCATCCGCCTGCGAATATAAAATGTACCGCCCGTCAGGTGACACCGATATCCCATCGTCAAAATCCTTCTCCAACGTAAAAACATCCTTCGCTTTGTGCGAAGCCAGATCGAAATACCGCATCGTCCTCGGCGCATCGTTAGGAACAAAGTAAAATCCGCCGGTTACGAGCTGCCAAAGCGTCCACTGCAGCAATCGAGGGGTCGCTTCCGTCTGAAGCCCTAGCTTCGGGTCCGCGAGTGAAATCTTCTGCAATTGAAAATTCACCTCGCGCGACGCGAAATATAGATAGGCACCGTCCGCCGACTCTGCTGGTCGCAGCGCAAGCTCGTGCGTCGGCAGTTCCTCCGCTGCTCCCCCCTCCACCGGGCAGCGGTAAATCTTGTGCCCCAACTCCACGTCCGACGTGAAGTAAATCCATTTCCCATCGCGCGACCATGCCGGCAACTTCATGTCCTCAACGTCGGTCTTCAGCTTCTGCGGAACTTCCTCGGTCACATCCACGATATAAACCGACGATGGATTCGTCCCCGCTGTATCGAATGCGATTTTCTTCCCGTCCGGAGACCAACTTGGTGCACCCGTAGTGACGAGGTTGTTCGACAACTTCACCGGATTCGCCCCGTCCGCATCGCTCATCCACACCGACCACGAACCTCCTCGCGTCGACTCAAACGCGATATGCTTCCCGTCGGGCGAATATTGCGGCAAATTTTGCTGGCGCGTCGAAGTGATCACCTTCACCGGAGTGGCCTCCGGATGCAGCAGGTCTCGGCGCCAGATGTTGTAGATCGCTGAGCCCGAGCTATACGCGATTTTGTCGTTCTGTGGCGAGATTGTCGGCCACGCCGGTTGATCTGGAGTTTCGATATCCCGAACGGAACGGTCGCGGAGGTTGATAACTGCCATTTTCATCCCGCCGAAACCATATGCGAAAACTAACCGCGAATCGTCACCGCTAATCGCGAAACCCGAAATGTTGTTTGAAACCGATGTCAGAATTGTGGACGCTCCGCCCGCCACCGGCACCGAGTTAATTTCCATCGCATGCAACCCGTGAATGCACGAATAGAAGAGCGTCCTTCCACCATGCGAGAAATGCGGAAAGCCTTCATGCATGCAAGCCGGGTTGTGCGGCAACGGCTGCACCTCCAGCGTTTCCAACGACACTCGAAACATCCGATCAAATCGTTCCGTCGGCAGCTGATCGTCGAACGCGATCCATTTCCCGTCCGGCGACCAGTCAATTCGTGTCGTTGGAAAATACGGAGGATGCGTCCTGACCAATAGTCGCTCGGCCCCGCCCAGCGCTGGTATTAGATAGATTCCGCTTTCGCTTCCCGCCATCCGGTGAATCGCAATCTGCGTCCCATCGGGAGACCACGCCGAGCTGATCCATTCCGATGGGTGATGTGTCAGCTGTAACAAAGTCTCGCTTCCGAGGGCTTTCACGTACACGTCGTATCCAGAGCTCCTTGACTGGGGGTTGCCATTCCAGGCAAACGCGATCCGCGATCCGTCCGGCGAAAATGCCGGCGCCGTGTCGCTTCCAGGTAACGTGCTGAACGGAATTGGTACGGAGGCCTTCGAACTCGCCTGAGGCTTGCTTCTCAAAAACACAAAGCCCAGCACAGCCACCAGAACTGCCCCAACAACCACGACACCCACCACCATCGTTTTCTTCGATCGACGAGCGTGCCCGACACCGTTCGACGCGTCGGAAGCGTCGGCTGCAGTCAATTCCTCAACGCCGCCCTCGACATCATTCCCGGTATTACCTTGGTCCGCTGGACCAATCTCCCCAATGAACCGGTAGCCCCGCCTCGGCAGCGTCTCGATATACCGCGGATTGTCGGCCGAGTCCCCCAACGCATCCCGCAGCCGGTTCACCGCGGCGCTCAGCCCGTGATCGAAATCGACGAAGGTGTCCGAAGGCCACATCGATTGCTGCAACTCTTCCCGCGTAACAAGCACGCCGGGCTTGCCCAGCAACAGCGCCAAGACCCGAAAGGATTGCCCGGGTATCTTCAGTCGTATTTTGTTCTTGAAAAGTTCCTGACTATCCAAATCCGCGAGGAAAGGACCGAAGCGGATGCTCTGCGCCTTGCCGGAGTTCTTCAATGGTTCGGCCCTGTGATTCACGGAGACCTGCTGGTGGGCGGAAGCGTATCACAAAACGAAGTCACTACTCTCGTAAGTACCGTATTTTCAGTCTTTCACACTGTGAAACACAAATGAACCCGATGTGAACTCCGCGGCATTGATCCACTTGTCAGCTTGGCCGATTTTGCGAGCACCCAAGGGGGTGCCTCGTGAATCTAGCCAGAATTTTGCTGTTGATTATTCTGATCGGCGGACTGAGCATTCGGGTTACTGCTCAATCCCAAGCTCAATCCGAAAATCAGATTCACGCTCGGGCGCAAGATCAGTCCCCGGTTCAGGCCCCCGCTACCGCTCAGACCCACGCGTCAGTGCAACACATCATTTGCAACATCGGCTACACGAACGCCCAGTGCCACGCCCGGACCGAGGCGCTCCGCGTCGTCCTCCAGAAATACCCCATCGGTGCCCTCGGCGAGTGGACCTGGGTTGTGGTCCGTTCGAACGACTGGAAGAAGGCCCTATCCGACCGCCTCTTCTCCCCGGATGTGCCGGCGCTAACGTACCTACCCGCGAGGGAGACCTACTTCGACGAAGCCTTGTTACTCGACTCTTCCGTCCGCGCAGTTCAACTCTCCGCAGCGTGGAAGATGGCGATCCCCGCGCTCCTCGACCTTGCAATCCGTCACGAAATGGGTCACGCCCTTTGCAACAACTCCGACGAACTCGCCGCACAACGCACCGCCGTCCTCATCCAATCCGGCGAATCCCCAGCGTGCGCCTCCCACAAGGATTCAGCCCAATCGTCGCTTCCCCGGATTACCTCCAAAGCTCCGTAACACCACGTAAACCCAATTACCGAAGCCAGCAGCCACGGTTGGCTTCCTTTCCGCTCGATTACTTCTGCCGCGATTAACGAATCGATCGAAGGACCCGGTTTGCGTGGCCGCTAGTTAGCTCTGTAAACCCAATCTGTGCGACAGTAGGCGGCCGTATGGCCACAACCCGGACAAGTGCAAGAATTCGACGGAAGTTCGGGCTTCAGAGGCACGTGATAGCTATCCATTGATGAGTAGCTGACTTGGGACTGCTGAAATTCGGTGCGACAACTCTTACAAATGAGAACCCATTTTGGCATCGTAAATTCGGTAAGGTTGGAAAGCTGAGTCTAAATCTTCCCACTAAATAAAGACGGTCAGTTTTGACCATCCCCTCGGAAGTCAGCTTCACTCGGTGCAGGCGTTGCGGCTGGGAGCGCCGTTGTTACATCGCTCCTCAATCTCAAATCCGACGATTACTCCACAACTCCCGATAAGTCGGGTGGTCTCAATAAGTCGACGCAACACCATCTGTAGAATACTGCGGGTGACCATGCCTGGGACTCGACGTTGCGACCGAAGCAGTGCCTCCTGGCCGTCAGCGACAAGTTACGAAACATCGTTGCGAGCAAACTGGATTGGTCGCCCGAGCAGATTTCCGGATGGCTGAAAATTCAGTTTCCCGATAACGCAAGCATGCGAGTGTCCCACGAGACGATTCACCGCAGCCTCTTCATTCAAGCACGGGGAGTATTGAAAAAAGAGCTGATGGACCACTTGCGGTCGAAGCGATGCATGCGCCGCTCGCGACACGCAACCGTCAGCGGACAGACGCGCGGTCAGATGGTCGACGCCATCTCGATCCGCGAAAGACCTGCGGAAGTGGAAGACCGAGCGATTCCTGGTCATTGGGAAGGCGCTCTGCTGAGCGGCGCCAAGTACAGTTACATCGCGACGCTGGTGGAACGCCATTCACGCTTTGCCATGCTGATCCGGGTGCGCAGCAAAGAAACGGAAGTTGTAGTCACCGCGTTGAGTCGGCATGTTCGCAAGCTCCCCGCCACGCTAAAACGCTCGTTGGTGGGACCGCGGACTGGAGATGGCGAAACACGAGGACTTCACGGCGGCTACCGATGTGCAGGTTTTATTTCTGCGATCCGCAAAGCCCCTGGCAACGCGGCACGAATGAAAACGCCAATCTGCTCTTACGGCAATACTTCCCGCGTGGCACCGATCTGTCGGGCTATCCTCAAGAGCAGATCGACCTGGTCTCGCTGCTCTTGAATCAACGACCCAGAAAGACCTTAGGATTCCACACTCCGCAGATAAACTCCAAGCAAGTGTTGCGTCGACCGCCTGAGCTGACAGCCGTTATCGGAACCCCGACTCCAGCTTTCCGGTAGCGCAACTTATCCGGCCATGACGGCTTACACCATTTTCAGCATTCTCCTGAGCAACAATCGTGCTTACAAAGCGCCGTGTGAGCTCAATTTTTGCATATCATGATGGAAGTGTCTGGTTGCTGAGCTGTGGTTGGTCTGAACAGGATTGGGATGTGGGAGGCCGAGCCTTGTGGCCATTCTCACCAAGTCGGCGAGAGACTCGGCTTTCATTTTTCGCATGACCTGCCCGCGGTGCGCCTTTACCGTGATTTCGCTGATGCCCAGTTCTCCGCCGACCTGCTTGTTCAACAAGCCAGAAACCACCAGCGCCATTACCTGACGTTCTCGAGTACTCAGTGACGCATAGCCGTTCCGAAGAGGACTCAGCACCATTTCGCGCTGCAGGGCTAAACGGCTGCGGTCGAAAGTTTCTCGGATTCCGTCCAAAAAGATCTCATCGCTGAACGGGCTGACGAGGAAATCAACGGCGCCGGCCTTCATGGCTTCGACCGATGCCAGGATATCTCCACGCTGAGAAATGACTATGATCGGCACTTCGGCGCGCTCCCGGGCGATTTGCTTTTGCTCTTCGAGACCATTTCGATCGCGTTGAGACCGGGCAAAAATCAAGCAGCTCGGAACAAGGGGTCGCGGACGGCCCAGGAATTCTCGCACCGAATCGAAGGTCTCAACCTGCCAACCTTGGCGAGCGATCAGTGATTTCAAAGATCCTTGTTCAGGGATGTCGCGAGTTATGAAAAAGACGATCGGTACCCCCTGAAAATCCGGTTGCGCGGAAAGTGTTCGGCCAAATATAGACGCTATGTTTGCAGTTCCCTCAAGGATTCCAACTGTTGCAGCCGAAGCCATATCCCACCTCTCGAGATTTTTTTCTGCTTCCCAGGGATCGGTCCGAACAAAGCTTGCTCGGATACGTCGTCCCTCGCGAATCCCACTGTTTCTCTTTCTAGAGATTGGCGACGTGTTGCATTTTCAAAAGAAATGAACTCAGCCGCAACGCCAGATCGTTGGATTGTCTGGCCAACGAAGGTAGGTCGAGAGGTTAGCCTTTTGGTGGATCGGAGGAGGTGATCGTTATTTAAATCTGGGGTGTCGTATGCCGACAAAACCGGGCATCAACGGAAACAAGACGGGAGCGTAGAAAGGAAACCAGGCAACTTTCGTTGCTAGTAATGAAGTGAAGCCGGCGATGTTAACTTCAGTCGCGACGTAAGCGACACAGTTCGCAACTATCAGTGTAACCAGCCCAGCCCGCATTCGTACGGGGATGGTCAGAACTTTAACTTCGAATGAGCTTTCTTCCGAAGAGCCGCGCATCCAAGGACCAGGCGCCTGGTCCAATCATCGCTAAAGTGCCGCCGAAGACGGCTAGACCGAGGGACATCCAGATATTCGTCCCGCCCGCGATAACTATCCAGAACTCGACGCCTGCGACCAGTGCTCCGGCCAAGGGGGTTCCCAACCCCGCCAAGATGAATAGCCCCAAGATAGCTCCAATTATTTCAGGCATCACGAGACCGGCCGTTGGAGTTTGCAGTTGAGCTATCCCATCATGGAACAGAGCGATTCCTGCGAAGAGCCTTTGGACCAGCAGACCCAACCCAGGCCAGCCATTTGCGAACGTCGAAAACAGTCGCTGCAAGACGCCTCCTCGTACAGAGGTTAAGGCGCTCGCAATGGCGAGGGAAGAACTGAAAGACTAAACACAAATCATACTTTTGGATGATCAGAAATCGATGATTCCGCGCTTGGCTGCTATGGTGACCGCATGTGCTCGATCGCTGGCGCCGAGCTTCGAAAGAATGTTGGTGACTCGGCTCTTGATGGTTGCCTCCGCGACAAAGAGGCGATCTGCGATTTGTTTGTTGGAATTCCCAGCGGCAATCAGTCGCAAAACATCAATTTCGCGCTCACTCAAGGCTTCATCCGTGGCGTGTTCAGCGAGCTCGCTGGCAATCTCCGGAGGGATTATCTTACGTCCCTCATGGACGGCATGAATCGTCTCGATAAGTCCCCGATCGTGTCCTTTCAGCAGGTAGGCCCGCGCGCCGGCACGAAGAGCGCGCATTACTTGAACATCGCCATGATAGGTCGTCAGCACAATGATGCGACTGTCGGGGAATTCGCTTAAGATGCGGTTCGTCGTTTCGATTCCGTTCAACCCAGGCATCTGCAGGTCCATCAGGACGACGTCCGGACGGTGGATTCGATACTGCTCTATGCCGTCTTCTCCGTTCGAGGCCTCAGCCACCAACTTCATGTCAGGCTCCGCATTCACCACGGCCGCAAGGCCTTTGCGGAGCAGGGCGTGATCGTCCACCGCAAGAATGCGAATCATCTTAGGAACATTAGTCATTTCGACCCGCCCACGGGAATAACCGGAATCGATGTTCGTCACGCGTCGTTTGGTAGGCCAGCGAAGCTGGAATCGTAAGTTCCACCTCAGCGCCCGCACCCGACTCGCTCCAGAAATCCAGATGGGCACCGATTCGCTGCGCGCGCTCGCGCATGCCGGGAATGCCAAAATGTCCGGGCTGTCCGCCGGCTTGCAGTATCTTGGGATCGATGCCCTTGCCGTCGTCACGCACTCGCAAACGAAGCTGATCCTGATCGTACCGGATCTCTACTTCGATGTGATTGGCAGCGGCATGAGCGAAGGCATTTCGGATCACCTCGCGAGCGATACGGTAGACCTCGTCCTGGAGCATTGGCGACACGTCTTTTGGCTTGCCTTCCACCAGGACGCGATAGGTTGGGGCTTGCCCATTCAATTCGTGAGCCGTTGCCAGTTCATGGCCGACAGCATCCAGCAACTCCGAAAGGGTGCGCTGCGCGGCTGGTTCCGGACGGAGGTCGCGAATGGCCGAACGGCCTTCCTGAATCGCTTCCTCGGTTCCAAGAATTGCTTCGTCCAAGACCGCCGTCGCATTGTCGGCTTTCCGCTGCAGCAATTTACGCGCGGCTTGAAGCTGAAATGCGATCCCTTGAAAACTTTGAAGCAGCGTGTCGTGCAACTCGCGGGCGATGCGTGTTCTTTCCGCAACGCGCTCTTCAAATCGGAGATTGAACTGACGTTTGAGCTGAAGCAATCGTAAGCGGTAGAACAATAATATCGCGCATACAGCGAGCACTACGAGCACGGAACGAAGCCACATGGTCTGCCAGACTGCCGGCTGAACATCAACTGCGACGGTAGTTTCCGCGCCGTTCCACAATCCGCTGCTGTTGCTAGCCATCACACGAAAACGGTAAGAGCCTGGCCCCAGATTCGTGTAGACAGCCTCTCGCGTCGCGACAGGAGCGCTCCAATTCCGGTCGAAGCCATCCAAGAGGTAGCGAAAGCGAATATTCTCAGGCGAAGCGAGACTCAGCGCTGTGTACGCAATTACGATTCTTTTGGGGGAAGGTGGAACGCGCACCTGACTCGCGACGGGGACCGGAACTTCATCTGCCAGCACTCCCGTGACATGTGCTATGGCTGGTGGCGAACTGTCGGGCATTTGAGAAGGATCAACTACGGAAAGCCCGCGGCCGAGGGAAAACCAGATTTTTCCGTCAGAATCCGCGATCACAGAACTGCTCCGGTTGATTCCCTCGGCGCTGAGCAGGCCGTCCGCAGCCCCGTACTCTCGGACATCCGATGCTCCGAGAGCCGCCATAGCGAGTTTGTCTCGACGCACTCGCAACACGTGATTTGAGGTTGCGATCCAGAGCCAGCCCTTATTGTCCTGCGCGATGCCCCAAACAGGGTCGCGCAATGTCTGGGGCCAGGTGACTGGAACCTGGAAACGATCCGCCACGGAAACTGCCAGACCGCCAGCCGTTCCAGTCCAGAGAGTTCCGGACGAATCCTCGAAGAGGCAATTCACACGTTCAGAGGGCAAACCATCTCGCGTCGTGTAAGACTTCCACTGACCGTTTGAAAAAGAACTCAGCCCGCTGGAGGTGCCAAACCACATTTTCCCCTGCCGATCTTCCAGGATCGAAAATATGGTATTGGAAGCCAGGCCGTTCGACATCGTGTAATTCGTGAATCGCTGGTCTTTAAATCTGCTGACACCGCCGCTTAGCGTTCCCGCCCATACAGAGCCATCGTGACTTCGGTAGACGGAATAAACGCTGTTTTGGGCGAGTCCATTGGCCTGGGTATAGGTCTGACTGCTCGCTGCTCGCCGTGAAGCAGGAGTCGCGTCAGCCCACCGTGCTGCCGCCCGACCCACAGTTCATCTCCGTCCCCACCAATGGAATAGACCTCATCATTGGCTGGGATCCCAGTTGAAATGGATTGAATGCTTCCATTCTTGAGCGCATACAGCCCACCTTGCGCTGGAGCGAACCAGATACGACCGTGCCCTGTCAGCGTAAACAGGTCCATCGCGCTCGAATCGAGAATCGATGGCAGGCGAATAGGTGAGAAACGTACTGTCGCGAATGCGCCCGAGACCCTGGGAACCTCCGACCCAAAGATTTCCTTCGCGATCTTCGAATAGGGTGTTGATGCCGCCGTGGCCGCGAATCGCGTCCTCTGCTGAAAAGGAGGTCCCATTGCCATTGATGCGCAGAAGCCCGCTTGTTGTGCCCGCCCAGATATTCGAATTTCGATCGCGCAGAACGCTCAAAACCTGAACGCTACCCAGAGCAGGCGGTAAGTTGATTCGATGAAACTCCTTGCCGTCCGAGCGAAACAAGCCAGTGTCAGTTCCAACCCACAATTCATCCTTGCTAATGAGTAACAGGCAGTTGATTTTTCGATCGGGCAATCCCGCATCTACGCGCGTCGCTTGGCCGTCGGCAAAGACGAACAGGCCCACGCCCAGGGTGCCGAACCAAAGTCTGCCGTCAGTATCTTGCGCCATAGAGATAATCGGCGGAGAGGCCAAGCCGGACAATACGGCGGGTTGTGCCAGTTGCTCAACCTCTCCCCCATGGAAACGAAACGTCCCCCTGGCGATGTCGGACACAACAATTCTTCCATTGCTGTCTTTCGACATGGCGGTGATCTGCGAGGTCTGCATCTGGATTCCATATTGGACGCTTTCAAATTGGCCGTTATTTTGGCGCATAAAATCGGCCCCTGCCGGGCGGATCCATAGTTGTCCCGCAGGATCCGTTAGCAATTGCAATATAGGAGTATCGGAAGCCGAGGCAACTGGCCTCAATGGGACGAGGCTGAATGTAAATCCGTCGAAGCGCACCAGGCCTTTATCAGTTCCGATCCAGAGGTATCCATCTGCTGTCTGAGCGATGGCGTTAACAGCGCCTCCCGGGAATGTGCTTCCCGCAATCCATTGCTGGCGGATGTACTGAGACGGCTGACGATTCGGATCGAGTGCCCAGGCATTTGCCATGATGCAGGCGATCGCAATTCCAAGGATGAGCCACCGGATTGGTTGTTGTGAACGGATCAAGGAAGGTACTCGAACTTATCAATTACGACTTCACTTTCATTTTTCAGTGGAACCTGGCCCTTAACGAAAACATAGAGGGCGAGACGCACCGTTTGGCCCGCCGGAGATGGAACTCCCGAGGTGAACACGTGCTGGTCGATGAGCCGGTCGCCAGCCGCGTTGCCCGAACCAGTCATCGTGGAAAACGTGACTTGCCCCGGTTCCCAGCGGAACGAGTGCGTGAATACACCAGCGGGCACTCGAGATCGAACGAAGTTCGCTGGAATGTAATAAGGCTGGACGACATAGTGAACATTCGTGTTATCAAGGAACCCCCAACGAGAGAGCTCAATGTCGAGTTCACGGCGATCTCTTTCGGTTCCAACACCGTCCCAGGTTATGAGGGTCAGAACAGCGGATGGCTCGAGATGAGTCGTGTCCTCCACCTGGAAGCGGTATGTTCCGTATCCGAGGCTGCCGCTAAGCTTCACCTCCGCCGCGCTCCATTTTTCCGGCTTCCCCGAGATGCGGAGATGGAGCGCACCTTTCTTATCGACCCAGGCGTTGGCTGGATCGAAGAAGTTTCTTGAGCCGGCGTGGAAGATCGGTCCGGTGCTCGTCGTCCACTTGTAGCCACTGAAGTCCAGCGTCTTTGGGGGCGGAAAAACGGGCGCCGGGCCCTGGCCTTCCACAGTTGCGACAGCGATGACCCCGGTGCCTACCTTAGGCAGTGATTCGGTCTGTTCAGGAGGATTGTAAGTGGAATCAACCAAGAGGGCGGCATATTCGATTCCAAGAAGCGTGGAAGTTTGCCAACGGCCGTTGCTTTCAATTTTAGTGAACGGCTTACCAGAAGGTAGCTGCAGACTCCATCGTCCGTCAATTTTGCTATACACCACAATTTGTTCGCCCGGTCGAAGCCCCGTTGCGTAACCTTCAACTGTGCCGGTTTGATTGGGAACCTCTTGACCTTGCACAACCTGGCCCGTAGCAGGAACCTGGTTGAAAACGATCTTCGGCGTGGAAGTAGTCGATGAAGTCCGGCAGCCAGCTAGGGCCAAACAGACTGCGAAAGCGATCGATCCAGTGGTGGTGCGCAGAAACGGCATGAGTTTCACGGAACCTTCGCGGAATCGGGCTAGGGCTTGCCACCAGAACCTTCGAGCGTTACAGAAGCCTGCCCGAGGTGCTTCCTACTGGGTGGGAGCGAGCGGCCCACGCCGATTCCAGCACATTGTAACGGACTAGCGCTTTAACTTCGTTAGCATATCCAATGAAGCCTTTGTCGGGGAAGAGGCGAGCAGCAGGACGGATGCGGACCGGGATCGGCTTGTCTGTTGACCGCGGCTGAGGGTCAATACGCGATCTCGGCTGAAAATACTACGAGGGCACTCGGTCCGGTCCACGACGTTGAATAGTCTTCGCGAGCGCTTGGCATCGCGGCTAAAGTGAGAATGTTGAGTCCAATTGCCCAGTGGACACACCGCTGAGAGCGTCACTACGCCCGCCCTCCCAAGTGCTCGGTAAACGCCGTAACCGGACATGTCGTGCCCGGTATCCGACTACACGACTTACCAGCCAATAAATTCAATCTCCGATTGTCCGCAGTGATTCCGCAGACAGACACCTATGTAAAAGCTTATATACGGAGATATACTCCACGACACGTGACCCTAACAGTCAGCGAACAGTGTATGGAAGTGGGAGCTTCTCATGACCGAAAGCTCAAACAAGGATTGCGTTCAGCGCCACTTTGACGAGCTGTGGAATCAGGGGCAGATCGACAAAGTGGACGAGTTCTTCTCTAATGCTTTCTCGAATTTCGGAATACAGTATTCCGATGCTCGGGGCGTCCTTCAACATATTGTCCGCACTTGGCGTAGCGCGTTTCCGGATTTGGTTTTTCGAGTCGACTCGCTAGTCGCGGAAGGCGACACGGTGATGTGCGAGGTCACGCTCACAGGTACGCACTTGGGCGACTTCCCCCTTATCCCTCCGCTGCAGGGGCCGACTCTTGCTCCAAACGGCAGGAAATTCACGGTCAAACACATCCATCGATTCCGCATGAAGGAAGCAAAGATTGTCGAACACTTTGCAGTGCGTGATGACTTAGGTATGTTCCAGCAACTCGGCCACCTTGGCGCGCTTAGCCAATAGTTCAAAACACTGTCCGATGGTGGTGGGCCAACACCACTCAGCAAGGACCTGATAAACGCTGCCGGCTCAGGCGGTCGACGCAACACTGGCCTGAAGTTTATCTGCAGGAATTTGGAATCCTAAGGTCTTTCTGGGTCGTTGATTCAAGAGCAGCGAGACCAGGTCGATCTGCTCTTGAGGATAGCCCGACAGATCGGTGCCACGCGGGAAGTATTGCCGTAAGAGCAGATTGGCGTTTTCATTCGTGCCGCGTTGCCAGGGGCTTTGCGGATCGCAGAAATAAAACCTGCACATCGGTAGCCGCCGTGAAGTCCTCGTGTTTCGCCATCTCCAGTCCACGGTCCCACCAACGAGCGTTTTAGCGTGGCGGGGAGCTTGCGAACATGCCGACTCAACGCGGTGACTACAACTTCCGTTTCTTTGCTGCGCACCCGGATCAGCATGGCAAAGCGTGAATGGCGTTCCACCAGCGTCGCGATGTAACTGTACTTGGCGCCGCTCAGCAGAGCGCCTTCCCAATGACTAGGAACCGCTCGGTGAGGTAGAAACGTGATGAGCCGAAGCAGTCAGAATGCTTTTGTTCTCAGGGTTTGGAAACGGCGCCTGCTATCACTCAGCCTGAGCGACACGGTCATTCTGTTTTTAGCATTCGTCGCCTACAGCTGGCATCTCACGCCCGACCCGCAAGATTCTCTTTAATAGCTACCCATCCTTGCGAGGATGTCTGCGTTTCCACTCTGCGCGAGCTTCGTTCGATTGCCGCGCCCACTCTACATTTGGTCCTTGCCCTGGGTTCGGCTTAGCAAATTGATGCGGCGTCTTTCCGCGTTCGAGTTTTCACTCTAAGAAAAAGGATGACGAGTTTGTCCGAATTTAATGTGGAGTGTACTAGATTACGCGTGACGAATCAGAGGGTTACTTCTGAGAGGAGTTTCGAGTCAACTTCCCGCCGTGGAAGACCTCAGCGGCACCGATTTTGAGCCGGATGTGGCACCAAATTGGGCGCAGTTTCTTGTGAGTAAAAAACCAGAAGAAGCCAAGTCATTGAAAAGACTTGGTGAGCCGGGGAGGACTCGAACCTCCAACCCGTTGATTAAGAGTCAACTGCTCTACCATTGAGCTACCGGCCCAAGAACAATCCAAAAATTTTACACGTGCTGCGCGTTTTTGTCGAACCGTCCGGACGCGATCACGAGAAAAACGAGCGGCAAAAATCCGTCTCCTTGCCTGAAACTTCGTCTCGCCGAAAGATCACTTTCGCCCGGCAAACTTACTTTTTGCGAAGCACCGCTGCCAATTCCCGAGCCACTTCCCTCGCCCGCTCCAGATCGCTCGGCTCAAACGAAATCGCCGCCACGCGCGGATGCCCGCCGCCGCCAAACTTCTCCGCCAGCGACGCCAAATTTGCATCGGCGGTCGCCTGATTCCACGGATTCGTCCCCAGCGAAACCTTCGCCCGCACCTTCGACGAACTCACGCTCACGGAATACACGCACTCGCGATGCAGCAAGTACGGAATAAATTTGTTGTAGCCCTCGAGGTCGAGATCGCTGACGTCAAAAAAGATCACACCGTCGCGCGCCTCGCATCGCTCTCGCAAAATTTCGATCGATCGCCGATGCCGCTCCAGCAGCGGCCCAAGATGCTTCGCCACCAGCGGCAACTCGATCACCTCCGCCAGCGGCTTGTAAGCCAGATCTGGAATGATCCGCGCGGGAATCCCGTCCTCAGGCGCCGCTTCGATCACCAACGCCAGTTTCGTCGCCGGCTCCGAAATCTCCACCGCCGATTCCGGCGTCGGATACTGCGCGCCATCGATGATGTCGCCCCAGTGAATCAAGTCCGCGAGCGGCTTCGTGTCGAATCCGAATTTTTCCGCGCCCACCGTCGCGATCAGCTTCGTGCACGACTTATAGTCCGGCTCATAAAACATGTGATCGGTGCGATGCGTCCGGAAATGTTCCGCGTCCTGCGGCGTCAAAAACGCGCTCTGGTGATGGTCGAACCACCACGTCAGCTTCGGCGAATTGGAATACTTGAAATCGACGATTGCGTTTTCGTCGCCATCGAAAAGCCCCGGCTCCCAAGGCTGTTTGGCCTTGTGCGTCATGCCCGTGAAACCGAATTCCGCGTTCGCGTCGAATCGCTCGCGATACATGCGATAGAACAGAGCAGCGGATGCGGTGCCGTCGAAGCAGCGATCGTGGAAGCAGAGCCGTACGCGGGTCATGAGTGGCCGGTAGTGCCTTTCCGTCCTCGCCCTGATGGGAAAATAGCGAGAACAAAGCCCTTAACGATGCGGTCTCATCATCGCAAAGTCAAGTGGAAATGCCGGCCCGCGATCGACCAGCACGTCAACCGGCATCGCACAATAAAAACAAAAGCCGCGCGGCTCTCACCGCGCGGCGGGTGGTACCTGGTCAATCCCATCAATCTTAATTGCCAGCCATCTTCTCAGCCATGTCGCCAATCAGCGGCAGTTTGAACTTCTCGTGCTGGTAAGCCTTGTACATCATGAAGATCCACAAAACGAACACCAGCAAACCGACGAGCGGATAAAGCGCGAACGCCAGAAAGCCGAGGTGAGCGAAACTGCAACATTCCGAACACAAACGCGATGCCAAAATAAACCACAAACAACGCAATCGACATGATCCGATCGACTGCGCCGCATGAAACCTCACAAACGGCCGCTTATCGATGAGAAAGAAAATGAGTCCGGTCACCCAGCCCAATATGTAGGAAAGCAATCCCGCCACGTTCTCTTCAAGTCCCGATGTCCCCGCTGCTGCCACTGGCGCTCCTCCCGCTGGCGCTGGTGCAGCCGCAGCCCCTTGAGCCGCGCCGCACTTCGGACAAAACGCCGCTCCACCCACGTCTGAACCACACGCGCTGCAAAATGCCATCTGTTTCTCCTTAAGAATGGACGCCTGAATTGCTGCGGAGCGTAACAAACGGGCCGTCCGTCTGCAATCATTTTCGGTTTACCGCCAGAGCGCGATTAGCGCGCAAAAATCCGAGGAACGTGCAGCTTTAGGCAGCATTTCGAGGGTACAATCGCCGCCAATGTCCACGCTCCAGCCCGCCCTGCCCAGGCCCTCGCTCCTCGCTCGCTTCTGGCCCGCCAACACATCGCGCGCCGAACGTTCCTCCCTCATCGCCGGCGGACTCGGCTGGATGCTCGACGCAATGGACGTCATGCTGTACTCCCTCGTCCTCGCCTATCTCATTCGCGAATTTTCGATGAGCACGCGCACCGCGGGCCTGCTCAATTCCCTCACGCTGGTCGCGTCGGCGATCGGCGGACTAATTTTCGGTGTGATTGCCGATCGCATCGGCCGCACGCGCTCGTTAATGGCCTCGATTCTTGTCTATTCGCTTTCGAGCGCAGCCTGCGGCCTGGCGCACTCGATCCCGCAGCTTGCCATCTTCCGATTTCTTCTCGGTCTCGGCATGGGCGGCGAATGGAGCGCAGCCGCCGCGCTGATCGCTGAAACGTGGCGCCCCGAGCACCGCGGCAAAGCGCTAGGACTGATGCAGTCCTCCTACGCCATCGGCGAAGCCGTCGCTGCCGGTGTCGTTTTGTTCGTGCTTCCGCATTTCGGCTGGCGCGCCGTTTTCTTCGTCGGCGTTCTGCCCGCCCTGATGGTGCTCTGGATTCGTCGCGATGTACCCGAACCGGAAGGCTGGAAGCGCCGCGCGGAATCGGCCGGCGCGCTCGTCGCGAAGATCGATCTTCCGCGTCTTGTCGCCAAAAACGCTGCGCCTCGGCGCAATCGCGGCGACGATGAACGCGTTCTACCCTCTTCGGTTTCTGGGGGCTGTTCACTTGGATTCCTGCGTATCTCTCGCTGCCCGTCACGCAAGGCGGCCGCGGCATCAGCTTCACGAAATCGACCACATTCTTCTTGGTGTTGGCTGGCGGAAAGTGGCTCGGCTACATCGCCTTCGGCGCGATGTCCGACGCGTGGGGCCGCAAAAAACCTTACTTTCTCTATCTCACCCTCGCTGCGATCCTCGTCCCGATCTACGGAATGGTTCACACCGAAGGCCTGCTCTTCATCCTCGGCCCGATCGTCGCTTTCTTCGGCGCAGGCTATTTCTCCGGCTATCCCGCGATGGCCGCCGAAATTTTCCCGGGAGAAGTTCGCGCCACCGCCATGGGCTTCAGCTACAACGCCGGCCGCATCTTCTCCGCCACCGCCCCCTTTATCATCGGCGCCCTCGCCGAACGCCACGGCATCGGCCCCGCCTTCTCCCTCCTGGCCGCCGCCTTCTTCATCGCCGCCCTCCTCACCCTCCCCCTTCCCGACTCCCGCCCCGAGCCCCTCGACTGACAGTGGAACAGGCACCCTTGCCTGTGCGGTCGTTAACGATTAACTCCACTGAGCCAATCCTCTCCATCCGACAAATTTCGTTATATAGTTGGACGCAGCCGTGCGGGCGTGGCGGAACTGGCAGACGCGCAAGACTTAGGATCTTGTGGCCGCAAGGTCTTGGGGGTTCAAGTCCCTCCGCCCGCACCAACCTCTCCTTTCAACTCCCCACTCCTAGCATTAAGGTCCGACCATGCCAACTCACCCGCTTTTGTAGGGGCGGGGCTTGCTCCGCCCGGCGTCAACACGACCACCACTTTTCGCGAGGAGGCTCATGGTCGACAGGGCGTCCGAACATGCATATTTATCGCATAATGCGAGTTGACATCGTCAGTGATCTGCATTATTATGCCATATAACATGGCCACTACACACGATCCCAGCACTATGCTTCCGGCGGTTCCTCCGCCAACCGACTCGCTGCTGTTGCGCGACTTGGCCCAACGCATTCGCGCCCTGCGCAAGAGCGCGATCCCTGACGCGCAAGAATCTCTCCGCAGCTTGCCGACGTCTCCGAGCGCACCTCGCCCAACTCGAATCCGGCGAAGGCAACATCTCCATCGTTCTTCTCAATCGCATTGCGACCGCGCTCAACACATCTCTCGCCGAACTCTTCGCTCAGACGCAGCAATCCTCTTCATCTGAAATTTCGCCGCGCATCAAACGCATCGCGTTGATCGGTCTTCGCGGCGCCGGCAAATCCACGCTCGGCCAAAAGCTCGCCGAGACTCGCAACATTCCACTTCATAGAGCTCGACCGCGAAATCGAAAAGGAAACCGGCATGCCGCTCGCCGACATTTTTTCGCTCTACGGACAATCCGGCTATCGCGCCATCGAGCGCCGCACACTCGAGCGCGTCACCAACGAATACGACCGCGCGGTCTTCTCCATCGGCGGCGGTGTCGTCAACGAACCCGAAACGTATGATTTTCTCCGCGCGAACTGCTTCACGATCTGGATTAAAGCGAAACCGCAGGAACACATGGATCGCGTCGTCGCCCAGGGAGATTTCCGCGCAATGGCGGGCAACGATCGCGCGATGGACGACCTGCGCCGTATTCTGCAATCGCGCGAACCGCTCTATCGTCAGGCCGACATGACGCTCGACACATCGAACGCCACCGTCGAAGAAAGTTTTACGCGCTTGGAGTCCGCGCTCGCCTCAAACGCATCAATTCACACGACGAGCCCGGCAGCCAAATCCGCAGGAGGCCTTCGTGGATAGCCCCGCTGTCCAGGACGCGCAACAGTCGCAAGCGGCGCCACAAACTCAACCGCAAACGAAGCCCGAGGCGGTCGACTACCGCACAGACCCGTCGCGCTACAAACACTGGCGCCTCACGTTCGATCCGCCCGTCGCCACACTCACCATGGACGTCACCGAAGACGGCGGTCTGCGCCCCGGTTACAAACTCAAACTCAACTCTTACGATCTGGGCGTCGACATCGAGCTTTACGACGCGCTGCAACGCATCCGCTTCGAGCATCCCGAAATTCGCAGCGTCGTCATCACCAGCGCGAAAAATCGCGTCTTCTGCTCGGGCGCGAATATTTACATGCTCGGACTCAGCTCTCACGCGTGGAAAGTGAACTTCTGCAAATTCACGAATGAAACGCGCAACGGAATCGAAGATTCCAGCGCGCACTCCGGCCTGAAATTTCTCGCCGCGCTCAATGGCTCAACCGCTGGCGGCGGCTACGAACTCGCGCTCGCCTGCGACGACATCGTTTTGATTGACGATCGCTCTTCCGCAGTCAGCCTTCCCGAACTCCCGCTGCTTGGTGTTCTCCCCGGCACCGGCGGTCTTACTCGTGTGACCGATAAGCGAAACGTGCGCCGCGATCACGCCGACATGTTCTGCACCAATCCCGACGGCGTCCGCGGCCAGCGCGCCAAAGACTGGCGCCTCGTGGATGAAATCGTGAAGCCGCAGCAATTCGCCGAACAAATCAAACAGCGCGCCGCAAAATTAGCCGAGCAAAGCGATCGCCCCGCCGGCGCAAAAGGCATCGCGCTCACTCCGCTCGACCGCACCATCGACGACCACGGTATCCACTACAAATACGTAGACGCACAATTCAATCGCGCAGCCCGAACGGTCACGCTGAGCGTCAGCGCACCCAAATCCACGCCACAACTCACAATCGAGTCCGCACTCGCCGAAGGCGCCGCGTGGTATCCGCTACAACTCGCCCGCGAACTCGACGACGCCATCCTCCATCTCCGCACCAACGAACTCGACCTCGGCCTCTGGCTCATCAAGACCACCGGCAACGCCGACGCCATCATCGCCGTCGATGATTTCCTGCTCGCTAATCAAAACAATTGGTTCGTACGCGAAGTCCTTGGCATGCTCCGCCGCACCCTCGCGCGACTCGACGTCACTTCCCGCTCGATGTACGCCATCATTGAGCCCGGCTCGTGTTTCGCCGGCACACTCTTCGAGCTAGCGCTAGCGAGCGACCGTATCTTCATCCGCGACGCGCAAGATCTCCCCGAAAACGAATCGCCCGCGTTCGTCGCGCTCTCCAAAATAAATTTCGGCGCGCTCCCCATGCCCAATCACCTTTCACGCCTACAAGCGCGCTTTAACAACGACGACTCCCAACAATCCGCGCTGAAAGAAAAAATCGGCGCCAAACTCAATCCACAAGAAGCCCTCGACCTCGGCCTCGTCACCGTCGCCCCCGACGAACTCGACTGGGAAGACGAACTCCGCCAAGCCATCGAATCCCGCGCCGCTCTTTCTCCCGACGGCCTGACCGGCCTCGAAGCCAATCTCCGCTTCGGCCCCAACGAAACCCCGAAACCCGCATCTTCGGCCGCCTCTCCGCCTGGCAAAACTGGATTTTCATCCGCCCCAACGCAGTCGGCCCCGATCGGCGCCCTAAAAGTCTACGGCACCGGCGCCCCCACAAAATTCAACTGGGAGCGCGTTTAACCACGTCGAAACGAAGCCTTTCGAGCGTTTCACGAGTTTCATTTTCGAGTTTCGAATTGAGTCGACCCATGATCGACTACACCGAAAAAATCCCCAACAACGTCGACCTCGGCCGCGACCGCGTCCTCCAGCGCGCTCTCGAACACTGGCAACCCGCCTTCCTCGGCTGGTGGTCCGACATGGGCCCGAACGAATCCTCCAACTACGAGGTCTACCTTCGCACCGCCACCAGCGTCGAGCCCGACGGTTGGGCGCAGTTCGGTTACGTCCGCATGCCCGAATATCGCTGGGGAATTTTTCTTCAGCCGCGCGACGAACAGCGCCTCGTGAATTTCGGCCGCCACAAAGGCCAGGCCGCTTGGCAGGAAGTTCCCGGCGAATATCGCTCCGCGCTCCGCCGCGTCATCGTCACGCAAGGCGACACCGAGCCCGCATCCGTCGAGCAGCAAAAAGCGCTCGGCCTCTCCTGCCCTTCCCTTTACGATCTTCGCAACATTTTTCAGGTCAACGTCGAAGAAGGCCGCCATCTCTGGGCGATGGTCTATCTTCCTCCACCGCTACTTCGGCCGCGACGGCCGCGAAGAAGCCGAAGCCTTGCTCGATCGCCGCTCCGGCGACACCGACAATCCCCGCATTCTCGGCGCCTTCAACGAGCCCACGCCCGACTGGCTCGCCTTCTACATGTTCACGTTCTTCACCGATCGCGACGGAAAATTCCAGCTTTGCGCTCTCGCGGAGTCCGGCTTTGATCCCCTCTCGCGCACCTGCCGCTTCATGCTCACCGAAGAAGCGCACCACATGTTCGTCGGCGAAACCGGCGTCGCGCCGCATCATTCAGCGCACCTGCGACGTGATGAAAGAAAACAAAATCGACGATCCTTCCGACGTCCGCGCCCTTGGCGTCATCGATCTGCAAACTATCCAGCGCTATTTAAATTTTCACTACAGCGTCACGCTCGACCTCTACGGCTCCGACGTCTCCTCCAACGCCGCCAACTATTTCACCAGCGGCCTCAAAGGACGCTTCCGCGAAACAAAACTCGCCGACGACCACATCCTCGCCGAATCCGACTACACCGTCTGGGAAGTCATCGGCGACAAAATTGTCGGCAAGCAAGTCCCCGCGCTCACCGCGCTCAATGAACGCCTGCGCGACGACTACATCGGCGAAATCGAAGACGGCGTCGCCCGCTGGCAAAAAGTAATCGACAACTCCGGCATCCCCTTCAAGCTCACGCTGCCCCACAAAGGCTTCCACCGCGAAATCGGAAATTTCGCCGGCAATTTCATCAGCCCCGAAGGCCAAGTCCTAACCGAAGAAGCCTGGAAGCAGCGCGAACACGAATGGCTTCCCACCGACGCCGACTACAAATACGTCCAGTCCCTAATGACCGGCCGCGTCACCGAACTCGGCAAATTCGCCAACTGGATCGCCCCCCCAATCCGCGGCATCAACACCCAGCCCCTAAATTTCGAATACGTCCGCTTCAACTAATCACAACTATCCGTGTACGGGCGCAGCACCGCTGCGCCCCAAGTCCGACGATGTAATCCGCAGGCCGGCTCTTGGGTGCGCACTGCAGTCGAGGTGCGGGTTAGACCGCCCCAGACGACCACCCTGTACCCGCGATCGCTTCCCAAATCGCGGGATTTAAATTCCACTCCGCCCAAACTAAAACGAAACACCCCCCCTTCCTCTCCAAATCCCCAATCCCAAAATGCTAAACTCCCCTCACACACCAATGACTCAAGTCATCGACCTCCACATCCACATCATGCCCCACGAAATGATGCACTCCGCCCCGCTCGAACTCATCACCCGCGGCCGCACCGACTTCGAACAAGTCGAACACTTCTGCCACAACCCAAAAGCCTTCCTCAAATATCTCGACTCCATCAACACCGCCCGCGCCGGCCTCATCAACTACGTCGCCCCCGAAATCATCGGCTTCACTCCCGCCGTCAACGACTGGGTCGCCAACTTCGCCAAAGCCGATCCCTTCCGCCTGATCGCATTCGGCGGCGTCCACCCCGGCACAGTCCCCGACGCCGGCGCCGAAGTCGACCGCATCGCCAAACTCGGCATCCGCGCCATAAAAATCCATCCATCGCACCAAGCCCTCACGCCGAACTCCTATCTCCACGGCAACACCGAACTCCGCAAAATCTACGAGCGCGCCCAACACCACCGCCTCCCCATCATGATTCACACCGGCACCTCCATCTTCCCCGGCGCCCGCAACATCCACGCCCAACCCATCTTCTGCGACGACATCGGCGTCGACTTCCCCGACCTCCCCATCATCCTCGCCCACGGCGGCCGCCCCATCTGGATGGCCGAAGCTTTCTTCCTCGTCCGCCGCCACAAAAATTTTCACATGGACATCAGCGGCATCCCCCCGCAAAAGCTCCTCGAATATTTCCCCCGCATCGAAGACATCGCCGACAAAGTCCTCTGGGGCACCGACTGGCCCAGCCCCGGCGTCAACCAAATGCACCAAAACGTCGCCAAATTCCAAGCCCTTCCTCTCTCCCCCGCCACAAAACAAAAAATCCTCCACGACAACGCCTCAAAACTTTTCCCCCGCTAGCTCGGCTCGTCTTTCCCGTAGATGATTGCCCGTTAATTCGCCGCTGCTCAACTTCTTGCCACAATCTAAAAGAACAATGTCATTCCGAGCGAAGCTCGGAATCTGCTTTTTGCTGCCCCACCCAGACTTCAGCCGTTCGCCTCTCCCCCAATTTCCCTTTTCCAATTTCCACTTTCCGCGACAAACCCCTTTCGCGATAAAAATCCCCATGCCTCAATCCATCCACGACCTCCTCGCCCTCTACAATCCGAGCGCCCCTCTCGATCACGCCTACACCATCCCCGCCCCCTGGTACCGCGACCCACAGATCGAATCCCTCGAAAAACAATCCGTCTTCGCCGGCACCTGGCAAGCCATCGGCCGCCTCGATCAACTCCGCAAACCTGGCGACTTCTTCACCGCCGACATCGCCGGCGAACCCATCGTCGTCGTCCGCGGCGACGACAACCAGCTCCGCGCCTTCTTCAACGTCTGCCGCCACCACGCCGCCGCCGTCGTCCCCGAATCCCACGGCTGCGCCAAACAGTTCCGCTGCCCCTATCACGGCTGGACCTACGGCATCGACGGCGCCCTCAAAGGCATGGTCGAGTTCGACGGCGTCTGCAATTTCGATCGCGCCGACAACGGCCTCGTCCCCATCCGCCGTCGACACCTGGGAGAATTTCGTCTTCGTCAATCTCGACGGCAAAGCCATGCCGCTCCAAAAATTCCTCGGCGCCGTCCCCGAACTCGTCGCCCCGCTCCAACTCACAAAAAAGCTCAACTACTTCGATCGCCGCAGTCTACCCGCTGAATTGCAACTGGAAGGTCTACGTAGACAACTATCTCGACGGCGGCTACCACGTCCCCCACGCCCACAAAGGCCTCAGCAGCGTCATCGAATACACGAAATACACCATCGAAAATTTCGAGCGCTCCTGCCTGCAATCCAGCCCGCTCTCATCCGACGCCAACACCAGCGCCGAAGTCGGCGCCACGCGCCAGGGCCGCGCCTTCTATCTCTGGATCTATCCGAATTTCATGATCAACGTCTACGAAGGCGTGATGGACACCAACCTCGTCCTGCCGCTCGGCCCCGATAAATGCGCCGTCGTCTTCGACTACTACTTCGCCGACATCAGCGCCGCCGCCGAAAAACACAATCGCGAAAGCATCGCCGTCAGCGAAATCGTCCAGGACGAAGACATGGCCATCTGCGACGCCGTCCAGCGCGGCCTCCACTCCCGCGCCTACGTCGCCGGCCGCCTCAGCGTCCGCCGCGAAGCCGGCGAACACCTCTTCCACCGCCTCCTCCACGCCGACCTAACCGCCGCAGCCAACTCCGCCGATTCCCCATCGACCGCCGCCCTCAACGCTAACGCCAGCGCGACCGATCGCCGCAAACCAACCGCCTCCGCCGCCGACTAGTCCCCCATCGTCGCGATCATGTAGGGGCGCAGCACGCTGCGCCCCAAGTCCGCAAGATCGCGCCGTCTCGTTGGCTTTTGGGTGCCGCACCCTTTCGTTCTTTGAAAGGGTGCGGGTTTAGATTCAGCCCCACCCATACTCTCCGAGCGTTCATCCTGCCCTCACGTCCTCTTGTATTCCCCCTCCAACCGGACTATCTTCACCCTGCAAGGGCAGGCAACCAGGTCAAGGTTTCACCCTTCCCAAGCAAAGTGGCCCCGCTCCACGAAAAAAATCGAGCGCCCACACATCTCCCGGCCGAGATTCGCAGCACTCCATTCACCGTCGAAAAGGAGCTCTCATGGCAACCGCAGTCGCAACCCCCTCAATCAACACCAACGTCGCATCCTTCATCACCAAAAAGCGCCAAATGCTCATCAACGGCAAGTGGGTCGATTCCGCTTCCGGCAAAACCTTTGCCACCTATAACCCCGCCACCGGCGAAGTCCTCGCCAACGTCGCCGAAGGCGATCGCGAAGACATCGACCGCGCCGTAAAAGCCGCCCGCGCCGCATTCGAAACCGGCAAGTGGTCCAAGACTTCGCCCGCCGCTCGCGCCCGCATGATGTGGAAGCTCGCCGATCTCCTCGAGCAGCACCTCGAAGAATTCGCCCAAATTGAATCGCTGGACAACGGCAAACCTCTCGCCGTCGCGCGCGTCGCCGACGTCCCTCTCGCCATCGAAAATCTTCCGCTACTTCGCCGGATGGGCCACCAAGATCGAAGGCAACACGATCCCACTCGGCGGCGCGCCACCAAACAAGTTCCTCGCTTACACGCTGCGCGAACCAGTCGGCGTCGTCGGCCAGATCATCCCGTGGAATTTCCCGCTGCTTGATGGCCGCGTGGAAGCTCGGCCCCGCGCTCGCCGCAGGCTGCACGATTGTTCTCAAGCCCGCCGAGCAAACGCCGCTCTCCGCGCTGCGTCTCGGCGAACTCGTCGAAGCCGCCGGCTTCCCCGAAGGCGTAATCAACATCGTTCCCGGCTTCGGCGAAACCGCCGGCGCCGCACTCGCCGCGCATCCCGACGTGGACAAAGTCGCCTTCACCGGCTCGACCGAAGTCGGCAAGCTGATCATCCAGGCCAGCGCCGGCAACTTGAAAAAAGTCTCCCTCGAGCTCGGCGGCAAATCGCCCAACGTCATTCTCGACGATGCCGATCTCGACACCGCCATCCCCGGAGCAGCCAGCGCCATCTTCTTCAATCACGGCCAGTGCTGCTGCGCCGGTTCGCGTCTCTTCGTAGACAAAAAAGTCTTCGACAAAGTGGTCGATGGCATGGCGCAGTCACGCCGAAAAAATCCGCGTCGGCCCCGGCTTCGATCCCGAATGCGACATGGGGCCCCTCGTCTCCGAGGAGCAGCTCAATCGCGTCGTCGGCTATCTCGATTCCGGCAAACAGGAAGGCGCCAAGGCCATCGCAGGCGGCGCACGCCACGGCGACAAGGGCTACTTCGTCAAGCCGACGGTTCTCGTAGACGCCACCGACGACATGAAAGTGGTGCAGGAAGAAATCTTTGGCCCCGTCGTCGTCGCGACTCCCTTCTCGCGACCTCGACGAGATCGTCAAGAAAGCCAACGACTCCATCTACGGCCTCGCCGCAGGCGTCTGGTCGCGCGACATCAAGAAGGCCAACAAGCATCGCCAACAACTCCGCGCCGGCACCGTCTGGATCAACTGCTACAACGTCTTCGACGCCGCCCTTCCCTTCGGCGGCTACAAGCAATCCGGCTGGGGCCGCGAAATGGGCCACGAAGCCCTCGAACACTACACCGAAGTAAAATCCGTCTGCGCCGCCCTCTAAGCCGGCGCCGCATCCGCTCACAAAGTCAAACGGGGCACGGCCGAAACGCCGTGCCCCCTCTTCTTTGTCCTTCCGATTTCTTCACCGCCTCCGCGAATCTCTGCGATCTCCGCGTCTCTGCGTTATCTTTTTCTTCCTTCTTCCCCTTCGACTTTCAACTGTCATCTGTCAACCTCTTCCCTCCGATGTAAACTGTCCCTTCAACCAAAATGAAAACCTACATCCTTCAATCCGGCTCCTCCACTCTCGACGGCCTCAAACAAACCCACCTCCCCGAACCCCAACCCACCGCCAACCAAGTCCTCATCCGCGTCCGCGCCACCAGCCTAAACTTCCGCGACACCCTCGTCGCCAACGGAGCCTACTTCGGCGGCCCCATGAAAAACGATCTCATTCCTCTCTCCGACGGCGCCGGCGAAGTAGTTTCAATCGGCTCTCATGTGAAACGCTTCAAGCAAGGCGACAAAGTGGCCGGCACCTTCTTCCAAACCTGGTACGACGGCGCCATGCAATATTCCCGCCCCGCCATGGGTGGCTCGACCAACGGAATGCTCTCTGAACTCGTCGCCCTCGATGAAGATGGCGTTGTAAATCTTCCCGACGGCTACTCCTTCGAAGAAGGCGCCACTCTTCCCTGCGCCGGGGTGACTGCGTGGCACGCGCTCATGGCCACCCGCAATCCCATAAGGCCGGGCCAAACCGTCCTCTGCCTCGGCACCGGCGGCGTCTCCATCTTCGCCCTCCAATTCGCCAAAGCCGCAGGCGCCCGCGTCATCATCACTTCGTCAAGCAATGAAAAACTCGCCCGCGCCAAAGAACTCGGCGCCGACGAAGGCATCAACTACAAGGAATTTCCTGATTGGGAAAAGAAGGTTGCCGAACTAACCAACAAGCGCGGCGTAGACCACATCATCGAAGTCGGCGGCCCCGGCACCCTAGCCAAATCCTATAAAGCCGTCGCCCCCGAAGGCCAAATCGCCTTGATCGGCGTTGTAGCCGGATCGAAAGGCGACACAACCCCCCTGACAATGATGATGAAGGGAGCGAATCTGCAAGGCATCTACGTCGGCACCACCAAAATGTTCGAAGACATGACCCGCGCCATCACCCAATCCAAAATCAAACCCGTCATCGACCGCGTCTTCCCCTTCGACCAAGCCCCCGACGCCTACCAACATCTCCCCACCGGCAATCACTTCGGCAAACTCGTCATCACCGTCTGACCGCGTCCCTGATTGACGCATTTCTCCATTTCCATTGTCGGTGGGGTGTTCGCGTCCGTTGTAGCGATGGGCTCGCCCCGCCCCGGCGTCAAATCAGCCTCCATTCATCCGTTCGCCACCCTGTACCCGCGTTCGCTTCACAGAACGCGGGGTTTAGATGCAACACCACTCACACCCATCCGCATCGCCAACAATTCTCGGGTTTGCTTTTTCCGAACAGAGCAATCCGGTCGACGACGATCCCACCGTAAATTTGTAGGGGCGCAGCAGGCTGCGCCCCAAGCCCGCAAGATCTCTCGATCTTGAGACTCCGTCCCCACCCAGCCCAAAATGCGATGTGCTATAATCTCCTCGTAGAAAATTGCGTTCAGTTCCCACGACGCCGCAGCTCACCCAACAAACTCAAACGGAGTCAAAAAGAGCCAACTCCAACGCTCCGGATCATGTCCGTTTCACTGAGTGTAAGAGAGAAGATCGAACTAACGCGGGCGACTGGCAACCCGGAACTCCCAGCGCTCCGCCGCCACGAACATTTTGGAGTGCGGCGCTCCCGCGCCGCTTTTACGGTCGATCCACGCCCGTCACCACCACCGGATTGCTCCTCGCTCAGACGGCGGACGACGTGCATCGGAGTTATAACTTAATCAACAGAACCTGGACAAACAGCCGTTTACGCGTCGCCGCAACCCAAGCAAAATCAGCAACTTACACGCTCCTAAAAATCAGCAGTCCGCAACTCACTGATTCCAAGCGACTTGCGCACTCTTTGAAAAACGCGGGGGGGTGGGGGTGAGCGTCCCAATTTGGGAATCGCCGATAGCCTCCGCAGCTCTCACGCCCGCGTATACGGAATCCAAACCTGCATCTCTGTCGGCTTCCGATTCGCCCACGCGTAGTACGGTATCAGCGTCAAACTCTCCGCCCGAGTCTTCGGCGCCGCTCCATTCGCGTCCGTATATAGCGGCCCCTTGTCCGAAGCACTCTCATAAACCGCGCCGCTATGCTTCAACACGGTGACGCCTTCGAGCAGCGCCGGCTTGTGCTCCACCTCGAATGAGCGCAGCGACTTCGGATTCACAACAATCGCAACTTCCGAAAAATCCGCAGCCGCGGCACTCTGATCGAGCCCTTCCATGCAATACACGATCGGCCCGCGCTGCACCGCCACGCGCCCGAGATTTTCTTCCACGCGCGGATTCGACGCCACAATTTCCGCGCTCATCGGAAACGCGAGCGTCACCGTATCTCCCGGCGACCACCGGCGCTTAATCGTCAAATATTCTCCAGGTTTCGCGCCTTCGATAGCTTTGCCGTTCACTGCGACCTTCACGCTCTTTGCCCAACCGGGGATGCGTACGTTCATCTCAAAATCTGCCGGCTCCGCAGGAGACACTGTCAACTTCACGTCGCCGTCCCACGGATAATTCGTCTTCTGCAAAACTTTGATCGGCATGCCGTTCTCAAGATGCCAGTCCAGAGTCGAGTTGTCGTACAGATGCACGTACAACCCATCCTTGCTCGTGCTGTAAAAATATCCTGGCAGCGATGCGAACGTCCGCTCCAGATTCGGCGGGCAGCACGTCGTGTCGTACCACGGATTCCGAATCTGCTCGCCCGAATCCGGATTGAACGCCAGCGGATTCCGATAGCAATATGTCGTTCCGTCGAGCGACATGCCCGAGTTGATTCCGTTGTAGAGCGCGCGCTCGATCACATCGGCGTGCTTCGCTTCTCCGCTCGCCGCAAGCATGCGCCAATTCCACATCATGTTGCCGATCGCCGCGCAGCTTTCGCCGTACGCCTGCGCATTCGGCAACTCGTACGCTTCGCCAAACGCTTCGCCATCGCTGCGCGCGCCAACACCGCCGGTGATGTACATCTGACGTTGCGACAGATCTTCCCAAAGCGTCGTCAGCGTTTTCCAATACGTCTGGTCGCCGGTTTCGAGGTAATAATCCGTAGCGCCGCAGCACGCATACATCGCGCGCACCGCATGTCCTTCGAGCTTCGTCCGCGAAGTAAACGGAATGCCGCAATACATATAAACGATGCGGCTCGGCTCAAACTTGAAGCGATCGTCGCCATGCAGGATGTACCCGGCAAGATCGACGTATTGCTTGTGACCGGTCGTGCGATACAGCTCGATCAGCGACATCTCGATCTCGGGATGTCCTGCAACGATCGGCTTCTTATCCGGCCCAGGCCCGTAATTCGGAATCAGGAAGTCATCGACCATCTTCGCGCCGGCATCGAGCAGCGTCGTGTCGCCGGTTGCGCGGTAGTACGCAATCGCTCCTTGCAACATGTGGCCGAGACAATACAGCTCATGGCCATCTCGCTGCGTTTTCTGAAGCATTCGCAGCTCCGCGCGATCCTGAACGTAGTACGTGTTGATGTAGCCGCTCGGCTCCTGCACCGCCACAACTTCCTTAATCATTGCGGCCGTTTGATTGTGAACATCAGGCATGTCGCCGGATTGAAGAGCGAAGCCGACCGCTTCCATCCACTTATAAATGTCGGAGTCCGAGTAAACCGGCCCCTTTTGCGGCTCGGAACTTTTTCCGACGAGCCGGCGGAAATTGTCCATGCGCCCGTGCTCGAGCAGTTGATCGCGCATCGTCGGAATACTGCTCTTCACGTTGGTCTCGCGCCGCTTCGACCAGAAGCCTTCTTCGATCGTGACTGCGCGCACCGGCACCGAATGTAGTTTCGCGTACGGGGAATTCGCCAGATTCAGCACACCCTGATCGCGCCAAGGTAGTTGGGTCGGATCGACGCCGCCCGCCGTCGCTGAGGACTTGCCAAGTGCAAACGCCAGCGCCGGATTTGCGACGTAGGACGCCGCGGCAGTCGCCGCTGCCGCTTCTATAAATTTGCGACGCGAAACGGGATTAGAAGTCGTCATGGACCGTCCTCTTTTTCCAGATCAGATGCCGCCGCAACCGGGCTACCGCTTACAGCCTGCCGAGATGGCGCGCGGCATGCTGCGCCCCTACACGAGATCGCAGCGATCGACGAAATCGCGCCTATTTTGCATCAATTCGCTTGTGCGGGGTCACGGTTTCTTTGTGGGCGGAGTATGCCTTGGACCACTCGTGTCCCTTCTGAATTCCCGCGCCTTCTTTCACCACGACTAGCTGATTGGCCGCGACATTTTTCACTTCTTCGCGCTCACCGCCGAGCCAGTGAATCGAAATGTCCGCCACCTTTTCGGCGCCCAATCCAAAATGCAAACGTGAATCGTTGGTTGAATAAAAACTCGACTGGCTGACGACTTCCTGTGCCTGCACTTTCTTGCCGTACCGAACGACGACGCGCGCGCCGATCGCGCTGCGATTCGATTTCGTCCCAATCAACTTAATCTTCAGCCAGTGATCGCTTCCCTTCAGATCGTTGCGCAGCAACGACGGCGGCTCGTTCAAATTCACGATAACGACGTCAAGATCGCCATCGTTATCGAAATCGCCGAACGCGCAACCGCGGCTCGAATGCGGAGTCGAAACTCCCGGCCCCGTCTCATCCCCTAATTCCTCAAACGTTCCATTCCCCAGATTCCGAAAAATCATCCTCGGACATTTATCCGGATACTGCGGCAAACTTTTCTCCACGTTCGGATAGACGTTGCCCGCAACCAAAAAAATATCCGGATAGCCGTCGTTGTCGAGATCGACGATTCCGGCGCCCCAGCAAATGAAGCGCGTTTCGACGCCGATGCGCGCTGCCCGCGTCACATCCTCGAAGTTCGCCTTCCCATCATTTTTGTACAAGCCGTTGGAATCTTCCGCAAAGTGCGTCTTGAAAAGGTCGATGTGCCCATCGAGATTGTAATCGCCGATCCCGACGCCCATGCCCGCCTGCTCTTGCCCATCTTCGCTGAGCGCGACGCCGCGAATCACGCCTTCTTCACGAAATGTTCCGTCGTGATTGTTCATGAAAAGCAAGCTCGGCGTTGAATCGCACGCGACAAAAATATCCGGCCAGCCGTCCTCATCGTAATCGCCTGCAACGACGGTCATTCCGTAGCTGCCGCGAAATTTGTCGATGCCGGATTCTTTCGAAACGTCGGTGAAGGTTCCGTTCCCATTGTTGCGATAGAGCGAATGTGTTCCGTGCACCAATCCGCGCGGGCCACATTCCACAGCAACACCTTTCCAGTTGCAGTCGATGTTGTCGCCAGGTTTCGGCACGCGCTTGAAATCGAAATCGACGTAGTTGGAAACGAAAAGATCGAGATGACCGTCGCGGTTGTAATCAACAAATGTTGCGCCGGCGCCCCATCGCGTTTTCTCGCCGACCAGACCCGCGGCTTGCGTCACGTCGGTGAAAGTGCCGTCTCCGTTGTTGCGATAGAGTTTGTTCTGCCCCCAGTAGGTAACGAAGAGATCCTCGAATCCGTCGTTGTTGTAATCGCCGACGCAAACGCTCGACGCCCAGCCAACGTCGGTGAGCCCGGAGCTTTGTGTGACGTCGGTAAAGGTTCCGTCGCGATTATTTTTGTAAAGCCGATTGGTCGTGTTCGGCGGCGCGCCGGTGAGCAGCGTGCCGGTCAAAACAAAAATGTCCATCCAGCCGTCGTTGTCGTAATCGAAAAAAGCGCAGCCGCATCCGGCAGCTTCGAGAATGTAATCTTTGTTGACGGGACTACCGTAAATTACTGGCGCGGTGAGTCCGGCTTTCGCGGCAATGTCAGTGAAGTGCGCGTTGAAAGGTTTACCGGAAGGAGCGAGTTTCGCCTGCGCTTTCGCGGTGTGCGTAGACATGCCCTGGCCGAATAGACGAGTAGCCGAAGCGAGCAGTGGGGCTCCCAGGGAGAGTTGCAGCAGAGCGCGGCGGGTCAGTTTCATTCAGTGTGATCGACTGAATTTAGTATGCCAGAATGCTGACGCGCATGCGGAGGAGAGGACAGCGAAAGGATAACGCAGAGACGCTGAGGTGCGCGGAGATGCTCACTCACTCGTTTCGGGCAGAGACGTCGATGAAATTGAAAATGACAATTCGTGGTGTCGTTGCTCTCGCGCTCGGAATCTCCGCGGCGTGTTTCATCGCAACCGTATTGTTGCGAGCGGAAGAGCAGCCGAGCGATGTAAACACAGTGAAAATCGAAGTTCACGCAGAACGCGGTGAAGGGGCTTGGCGGAATATTTGGAATTTTTGGGGATATGACGAGCCGAACTACACGTATGCGGCGAATGGGAGGAAATTGTTGCGCGAGTTTGCGCAGCTCAGTCCCGAGCCGGTTTACATTCGCGTACACAATTTATTTACGAGCGGCGACGGCAGCGCGTCGTTGAAATGGGGATCGACGAACGCGTACACGGAAGATGCATCTGGAAACCCGGTTTACGACTGGACGATTGTCGATCGGATTTTCGATACGTTTCGCGAAACCGGCGTGAAGCCGCTGGTGCAGCTTGGGTTCATGCCAGAGGCGCTTTCGACGAATCCGCAGCCGTATCGGCATACATTTCCGAAGGGAAATATTTTTACGGGATGGACGTATCCGCCGAAGGATTATGCGAAGTGGTCGGGGCTTGTGTTTCGCTTCGCGCAGCATTTGCGCGAACGGTATGGCGACGACGAAGTGAAATCGTGGCTCTGGGAAGTCTGGAACGAACCGGACATCGATTATTGGCACGGGACGCCGGAGGAATATTTCAAGCTTTACGATTTTTCGGTCGAGTCCGTTTTGCGTGCTGTGCCGCAAGCACGCATCGGAGGACCGGACAGCACAGGGCCCGGTTCACCGAAAGCGATCGCGTTTTTGCACGACTTCCTGGAGCACTGCGCGCACGGGAAAAATTTTGCGAATGGAAAAACCGGGACGCGGCTCGATTTTGTGAGCTTTCATCCGAAGGGGTCGCCGAAATGGTTGGGCGATCACGTGCAGATGGGAATCTCGAAACAGCTCGCTGCGGTCGATGAGGGATTCTCGATTGTCGCGTCGTTTCCAGAATGGAAGGCGACGCCGATTATTTTGGGCGAGTCCGATCCGGAAGGCTGCGCGGCGTGCTCGGCACAGGAGAATCCGCAGAACGGATATCGCAATGGACCGCTGTACGCTTCGTATACGGCTGAAGTGTTGTCGAGAATTCAGACTTTGGCTGTGCAGCGCGGAGTGCAGATTCGCGCGGCGGTGAATTGGTCGTTTGAGTTTGAAGATCAGCCGCCGTTCGCCGGATTTCGCGAGATGGCGACGAACGGCATCGACAAGCCGGTGCTCAATGTGTTTCGCATGATGGGGCTGCTCGGCGGCGAGCGCGTCAGCGCGGAGAGTTCAGCGGCGTTGAGCACGGACGAGGTTCTGAAAACGGGCGTGCGCGGACCCGCCGATGTTTCGGCCGTGGCGACGCGCAAATCGAACGAGGTCGATGTGCTGGCTTGGAATTATCACGACGATGATCTCGCTGCACCGGCTGCTCCGATCGAATTTAAAATCGATGGTATTCCATCGACGGCGAAGCGTCCGCTTGTCGAGCACTTTCGCATCGATGCGGCGCACAGTAATGCGTTTGAAGTATGGAAAGCGATGGGGTCGCCGGCGCACCCTTCCGAGGAGCAATTTCGTACGCTGGGGGCGGCGGGGCAGTTGCAGCTTCTGTCGTCGCCGGAATGGGTTACAGCGACGAATGGAGCTCTGACCCTGAAATTTGATTTGCCAAGGCAGGCGGTTTCATTAGTTCGGGTGACGTGGTGATACCGCGGCGCATCTGATTTAGCGCATCATTTTACGAGCGGGCGGGATTTGAATTTTGATTGGGCGGGCAAAGGGTTTGTGCTTACACTGATTCAAAGACAGTATCTGTAGCAGATGCAGTAGAAATTCAGCCAGGTCACGATCCATGGACATTCGAGAAATCGCCAAGAGAGCGAAGGTATCGACCGCGACGGTGTCGCGAACGATCAATCGCGTGCCGACGGTCGATCCCGCGCTGGCGAAGCGCGTGATGAAAGTCGTCGAGGACATGGGCTACTACCCGAATACCGCGGCGCGCGCGCTGGTGTCGGGGAAGAGCCGCATTTTTGGGCTGATCGTTTCGGAAATTACGAATCCGTTTTTTCCGGAGATCGTGCAGGCGTTTGAAGATATAGCCGTGCAGAATCACTACGAAATCTTGCTGACTTCGACAGTACACGATCCGAAGCGCATGGAGTTGGCCGTACGGCGCATGATCGAGCGGCGCGTGGATGGCGTGGCGATTCTGACATTCGGCATGGAGGAATCGCTGATCGCGGATTTGCGTTTTCGCAAAGTGCCGCTCGTGTTCGTTGACGTTGGTCCGCAAGCAGCGGGCATCACCAACATTCGGGTGAACTATCAAGAAGGGATTCGCGAAGCGGTGAGCCATCTCGCGAAGCTCGGGCATAAGCGAATTGCGTTTGTTGCCGGGCCGACAAATTTGAAGTCGGCGATGGCACGGCGCGCGGCGTTTGAAGCAGCGATGCAAGAAAACGGATTGCCAGTTGATCAGGAATTGATCGTGACGGGTGATCACAAAGTCGAAGGCGGAATTGCGGCGATGGCGCAACTCGCGGCGCTGTCGAAACGGCCGACCGCGATTTTGTGCTCGAACGACATGACGGCAGTGGGAGTGATGCGCGAAGCGTACGATCGCGGGATTTCGATTCCGCGGGAATTGTCAGTGATTGGTTTTGACGATATTCGGCTGGCGGAATTTACTACGCCGCCGCTGACAACGGTGCGGATGTCGCAGAAGCAGTTGGCGGAGTTTGCGTTTCAGGCGCTGCGGGGTGAAGTCGACGGGCCGGATGCGTCGGCGAATGGGAAAGAAGTGGAGTTGGAGACGAGTTTGATTTTGCGCGGGTCGACGGCGAAGGTGCCTGCCTAGAAGCGGTTTCCTCACTGCTGAGAAATGAAACGGCGAAACGTGGCCGCCTCAGGGGCTGAAGCCCCTGTCTAGATGCGCGGTTACGGCACGACTGAAGTCGTGCCCTCCCCTTTTTAGTCGAGTGTTAGAACATTAGTTTTAGGGTCATTTGGATTTGGCGGGGGCCGCCGATGGTTTTGTTGACGACGCCGAGGCCGCTGGCGGTCGGCGACGAATACAAAGGTTGACCGTAGAGCGGGAAATCGTTGAAGAAAAGATTTTGCGAGACGTTGTCAACCGGCACGTCGAAGCTCGGCGTGTTGGTCAGGTTGAAAACGTCGAAGGTGTACTTGAGCGAGAAGCGCTCGGTGAGTTTTGTCAGTTTCACGATGGAGACGTCGGTGCGCTTCTGCCAAGGCTGGCGGAAGATGTTGCGCTGGCCGGTGGTGAAGTTGGTCTCGAAGGTGTCACCGGGAGCGATGCCGCCGCCAAGGTCGCCGGGATTTAAGAGCGGAAGTGTAAAGCAGGAGGCGTTGAGCGCCGGAAGACCATCGGTCGCGCCGCTGTGGCCCGTGAGAGCTTGCGACGGCGTGCAACTGCCGAGCGGAACGATGGGATTGGTGATGCCGTCGGATGTGCCGTAGAAAATGCTGCCGACGGCGCCGGAATAGTCGATGACGCTGTACGGTTGGCCGCTTTGAATGATGCCGACGCCCTCGATGGCCCAGCCGTCGGCGATTTTGCCCGCGAACGTCGATTGCTGGAAGAAATTCGGGAATTGATAGAGATAGGTGAAGTTGATGACGTGCGTGCGGTCGAAGTCGGAAAGGCCGTAGCCGCTGCGCAGGTCGAGCGGATTGTTGCCGTTGTAAAAGAGGCCGAGGGCGCTCTGCTCGTCGGTGGCGTGCGAGAAGGTGTAGGAGAAACCAACCTGCAAGCCGTGACTTAAGCGTTTTTCGACGTGGGCCTGAAGCGCATGGTACGCCGAGATGCCCGCGGCGGTATATGACTCTGATTCCGACGAATATCCAAGGTACGGAACACGAAGATCGACGTTGCCTCCTTCATAGGTCTGGATCATCGAGGTGCCGTCGGGAAGACCCATGAAGGAACACCCTAGAGTGTTGGTGGCGTTGCAATCGTTGGTGTAGGCGCAAGCCGCGGGATTCAAAGTCGGATTGCACCCGCAGGCGCGAGCACGGTGTAACCGTAGGTGTAGTTCTGCCCGTGAATCGGATGCGACGGCGTGGCGATCTGCGCCTGGTTGAACGGAATCGGAATGACTTCGTGGCGGCCGAAGTTGCCGACATAGCCGATCTCGATCGAGAGGTCGTTGCGCGGCTGCCACTGAATGTCGAGCATCTGGTTCAGCGTGTAGGGGAGTTTGTTTTTGCGGTTGTAGTCGGCGAAGGCAAAGAGCTGCGCGCCGTCCTCGATGGCGGCTGCGTTGGGAAGCACGATCGATGCGGGGTTGCCGCTCGGCGCGGGCTGAAGTGTTGTGCCCCACGGATTGTTGAACGAGCCGCCGGTAGGCAAGCAGGATCGCACGTGGGGATAAAGCCTTGGTAGAACGAGCCGATCGGAGCAGACCTGACCGCTGACGAACGGCAACGTCTGATTGACGCCAAACGGTCCGCCGGTGATCACGCCCGCCGCAACACCGGGCGAGAGATATGAGAACAATTCGCCGCGGTCGTAATACATGCCCCAGCCGCCGCGCACGACGATTTTGTTGTTGAAGCGTTTGGGACTCCAGGCGAAGCCGACGCGCGGAGCGAGCGCCCACTGGCGGCCGGTGAGAGTGGAATCACTGACACCTTTTGTGGGGAATTGTTTGTTGTTGCCGGCGTAGATCAAGCCGTTGGAGACGATGGTGTCGGTGCCGGCGTCGTAGTTGTAGAGCGAAGGCTCGAAATTGTAGAGGCGGCCGTATTTTTCGGTGAGACCGCCGTGATCGTCGAAGCGAAGACCGGCGGTGACACTGAGGTTGGAGCGGAGCTGATATTTGTCCTGAACGTAGGCGCCGGATTCTTTGGAGCGGTAGTAGCGATTGGCATCGCCCTGCATGAAGGTGCTGGTGACGAAGCCGTTGGGGCTGTAGGAGGTTTCGAGTCCCTGGACGAATTGGCGAGAAGTCGGCGAAGGCGATGACGCCTTTGTCGGTGCGCTGATCGCGGGTGTTGAGTTGCGTGTAGGCGAAGCTGCCGCCGAAGGTGAGGGTGTGGCGGCCGATGGTCCAGATGGCGTTGGCGGAAGGCATGAAGCGATTCTGGAAGACGCCGGTGAAGGCGCTCTGGGAGTTTGAGCCGCTGCCGATGTTGGTGCCGCCGTTGGAAGACGAAGTTCACGTTATAGGCGCTGCGTTGCCGAAATTGTCGACGATGGAGATGCCGGGCCAGAACTGCGAGCCGAACGTGTTCATCGTGGCTTCGGAAGCGGGCAAGCCGGTGAGCTGCTGCACGTAGCTGCTGAATTGCTGCGGCGTGAAGGGCTGGCCGATGGTGCTGTAGACCTTTTCGCGAATGAAGCCGAAGACTTCGGAGACGCTGAGATTGGGCTTCAGCGTCTGCGTGTTGGTGATCGAGGCGACCTGGCTGCCGGCGTCGAGATGCTGCGGGAAGCCGGGAGATTCGGAGTAGGCGAAGGGCGCGGTGGTCGGATCGTGCTGGTAGTAATACTTCAGCGCGAGCGTGTCTTTGGAATTGACGACGTAGTCGAGATCGGCGACGGCCTGATCGGCGATGAAATACGAAGTGCCGGGAGTGAAGGTGTTCTCGGGAAAGTTGATCGTGGGCGTGAAGCTGCCGGCGGATGGGATCAGGAATTGGCCGTTGGGGAGTTTGTAGTTGAGCAGGCCGTAGGCCATGGGGTTGATGTCGCCGGCGGCGGTGCCGACGACGGGGAGAACGGTTGCGGAATCGGGGAAATTTCCGTTGACGAGGGCGGCGATGGCGGCGGGGCTGCGGTCGTCGGTGAGTCCGGGAGGGACGATGTTGCGCGAGCTGCCGATTTCCTGGTCGGAGTTGTGAACGTGCTGGTAGCTGAGGAAGCCGAAGAGTTTGTTTTTCATGATGGGGCCGCCGAAGGCGCCGCCCGCGGTGTAGCGATGCTGCGATGGAACTTTGTCGGCGTCGGGAATGTTGGGATCGGCATTGTAGAAAAATGGGGCGGCGTTGAGCGCGTCGGTGCCGCGGATGCCGTAGAGGCGGCCGTGATATTCGTTGGTGCCGGAGGCGGTGCTCATGTCGATGTGCGCGCCGCTGGTGGAGCCTTGCTGCGCGTCGTACATCGAGGTGTTGACGCGGAATTCTTCGATGGAGTCGGGAGCGGGAGTGGGCAGGGCCTGGCCGACTGCGAGGTAAGGCGATGCGGAACTCTGGATCGGTGCGGCGGAGGTGCTGGAAAGGCTGGCGGAGCCGCCAAGGCCGGTGTTGTTGACGACGCGAGCGGAGGCCACGGAACTGGTGCTCTTGCCGTTGAAGAGATTGCTGGCGTCGACGCCGTTCAGCTGGAAGGTGTTGCTGGTGTCGCGCTGGCCGTTGGCCCAGACGGGTTTGTTGCCGAGGCCGTTGTTGACGCCGGTGCTTCCGGCGAGTTCGGAACTGACGCCCGGCGAGAGAACGGCGAGACCGGTGAAGCTGCCGGTGGGCAGCGGAATGGATTCGATTTGATCTTTTTCGAGGATGTAGCCGTTGGTGGTGTCGACGGAGTTGAGGAGCGGCGTGGCTTCGACGGTGACGGTCGAACCGACTTCACCGATTTTGAGAGTGGCGTTGACGGTGGCGGTGCGGTCGCCTTGCACGGTGATCGAGGGAATTTTTTGCGTCTGAAATCCGGTGTGCGTGAAGGTGAGCGTGTAGCTGCCGATGGGAAGATTGACGAAATCGTAGGCGCCGGCGTCGTTGGTTTGCGTGGTGCGCGTCAGCGTGGTTTGGTCGTTGACGATGGTGACGGTGGTGGAGGCGAGGGCGCCGCCGGTGCTGTCGGTGACGGTGCCGGTGATGCCGCCGAGGGTTTGTTGCGCGAGTGCGGATGGAGCGGAGAGGAACGTTGATCGCTGTGATGAAGGAGAGAATCGAGGCGAGAGCAAAAACGGATAGAGTCGTTCTCCTACACATTCGGTGGGACCCTCCTGTGAACTACACTAAACGAAAAATGTGGAACCGGCGCTGCCAAATCGACTGATGAAACTTTTGTTTTGACGACCCCTGATGCTCGCGCGGACCGCTTTGCGCGATCCGTTTGCAAAATTGAATTTCAGCAAACTAGCGCGGAGTGCTTGTGGAAATCGAAACGGAATCTTTGATTGGCTCGAATCATTTTTTTCAATTGCTCGGTGAGGAAACAGAGAGGGCGATGATCTTGCGATTCGACGTGAGAGTGAGCTGAGGCGATTACTGCTTGGGGAATTTTGCGGCTTGGCGGCGGCTCGAAATGAAAAACCAGAGCATTCCGAGCGCGAGATAGGCGAGGTAGATGTAGGGGAGCTTGCCGTACGGGCCTTCAGGGACCGGATAGAGATTGCCGACGAGCGCGAGCAGCATCGCGATGCACGCCGCGGCGGGAAGAAGGCGCGGAGCCGAACCGGCGACGCCGTGATCTTTCAGGTAGCGAGGCAGCGCGAAGGAGACGAGCGCGTACGTGACGATGAAGCCGTACGTCGCGAGCGAGCCGAGCCAGCCGTAGACGTCGACGCCGCTCGCGCCGCGCGCCGCCGAGAATGGCAGCGGGCGCGACCGTCGCGATTCCCGTCACGATGATGGCACGACCCGGAGTCTCGAACCGCGAATGCGTTTTTCGCAGGCCACCGTGAGTAAGCCCGTTGTGCGACATGAGCAGCAACACGCGGGCGGCCGCCGTGATGCAAGACAGAGTGCAGGCGAACAAACTGATGACCGCACCGACATCGATGAGCAAACCGAGAATGGGCGCGCCGGCGACGCGAGCGAGAACGCGCATCGGCGCCTGATTTTCGCCAAGATTTTGCCCGATGACGCGGAAGCCGAGCACTTCGGTGTAGGAACAAATGATGAAGAATGCGCCGACAGAGCACGGCGCTTTGAATTACGGCACGAGGGATTGTTTTGAGAGGATTGCGCGCTTCGGAGCCGAGCGTGGTCGCGCTCTCGAAGCCGACAAAACTGAAAAGCGCGAGAACGAGGCCGAGGCGAAGGCCGCTTCCGGTCATGCCGACGAGGTGAAGTTGCGTGAGGTCGAGGTGCGCGCCGTGACGAAGCAGGACGAGCGCGATGAGCAGCACGATCAGGCTCACGGAGACGGCTTCGATCCACAGCATGAGGCGGGCGGAAATTTTGACGTCGCAACACGCGATGACGACCGAAATCGCGGCTGACGAGAATCGGCGAGGCCTGCGGCGGAGGTGACGTGGCCGCTGGCGTCGTGCAAGACGAGATTCGCGTAGTGGTAGAAACCGCCGATGACGCTGGAGCCCGTGGCGACGTAGGCGAGAAGCAAGCTCCACGCGGCGACGGCGCTGAGCGGATCGGGGAGGGTCATCGTCACATAGGTGTAGAGCGAGCCGGGCGAGGCGGAGTGGCGGGCGTAGCGCGAGATGCAGAGGGCGACGAGGAGGATGGCGGTGGTCGCGAGAAGGTAGGCGAGCCAGGTACCGTTGCCGGCGAGGGCGCAGACGAGCGGAATCGTTACGACTGGGGTGGCTGTCGGCGAGATGGTGGAGATGGATTGCGCGAGCGTCTCCATCGGAGAAAGTGCGTTCGCGCGGAGACCGTAACTATTGGAGACGACCGAGGACGATGCCATTTGGCTGCGCGTCACGATACAGGAAAACTGGGGGAAAGCGTGACGCTGAAATTGCGCACGAGCGGAGAAAGAGTTTGGATTGGTTGAAAGTTGAGTGGCGGGGACGGCAGAGATTGAGATCGAGCGGTGTTGTGGGAGAATGACGGGCCATGAAACGGACGATTTCGTGTTGCACTCAGCGATTTTTGAAATTGGGCGGCGCGGTGCTTTTGGCGCTTTGCCTTTTAACGCTGGCGCCGGGCGCGCCCGCGCAAAATACTCAGAAAAAGATGGTGATCGTAGATCAGGACGGGTCGGGGCCGGGCGGATCGAATCAGATGGCGATGATGGTGTTTTTGCTGTCGCCGAACGTCGATGTGCTGGGATTGACGATGGTGACGGGAAACGCGTGGCGCGACGAAGAGGTGGCGCACACGTTGCGGATGTTGGAGTTGATCGGGCGGACGGACGTGCCGGTCGTGCCGGGCGCGGTGTTTCCGCTGGTGCGCAAAGAGGATGAGACGCGGCTGTATTTGCAGATGTACGGGAAAGTGGTGTGGCTCGGAGCTTGGGGAGAGCAGCCTCAGATCGAGTCGGTGCCGGGTTCGGTGCCGGCGACTCCGCCGATGCACGGGCCGTATGTAATTCCGAAGATGGTGGAAGGCGAGCCGCACACGAAGGCGATCGATGAAGATGCGGCGCATTTTATGATTCGGCAGGTGCATGCGCATCCGCATCAGGTGACGATTTACGAAGGCGGGCCGCTGACGAACGTGGCGATCGCGCTGGCGATCGATCCGCATTTTGCAGAGCTGACGCAAGGGATCGTGATGATGGGCGGGAGTTTGAACCCGCAGACGGATGATCCGGAGTTTTCGACAAGCCCGCGGCACGAGTTTAATTTCTGGTTCGATCCCGAGGCAGCGCACAACGTGTTTCGCGCGAACTGGCCGCGGATCGATGTGACGACGGTGGATATTTCGCTGAAGGCGATGTTCACGCAGGAGATGATCGACGCGATTGCGAAGTCGTCGAGTCCGGCCGCGCAGTACATCGCGAAATTTTCGCAGGAGCGGTATTACATGTGGGATGAGTTGGCGGCATGCGCGTGGCTCGACCCGAGCATCATCACGAAAGAAAAAGTCGAATACATGGATGTGAACATCGATCACGGGCCGAACTACGGCGACACGTTGACGTGGACAGAGAAGCTGAAGCCGACCGAAGACGAGAAGCTTGCGCATGCTCAGCTCGATGTCGATCTGCCGAAATTTACGAAGATGTTTGAGAAGTTGATGATGGGGCCGACGCCCGCGCCGATGCCGCACTGAACCGCGACGGCCCATCACGGCCGACCGGAGCGCGTGCGGATAACGGCTACTCGAGCAGTAGGCAGCGGCTGATGGTGACCGTAAAAGCACCGCCGAAGCGCCGCAGTCCACATGGACCGCGCTCGGATCGGCGAGCGCCTCTTCCCTGCTGCGACCTGTCTCTCATATAATCCCGCGCAACAAACGCGGAGTTGCCCTTGCCCGAATCTGACGCTGCAGCAGCACGCCATCTCGTTGCAGTTGTCTCTGACGAACCAGAGCACTATCGCGCCATTCGCGAGCACCTTGGCGATACGTTTCGAATTTCCCACGCGCGGGACGACGACGAAATCCAGAAAGTGTTTGAGAACGCGGACGTTCACGCTGTGCTGTTCGACCTCGATTGCGTGGGCGACGGTACCGCGGACGGGCTCGAAGTGCTCGAGGAGATGCGGCGGCTGCGCGACGACCTCGTCCTGGCCGCGTTCACGCGCACGACGCAGAGGACGCTCCCGTTAAAGGTGGCGCAGACCGGCGCGGATGAGTTTTTCCTCGTGCCGCTCAATTTCGAAGAGCTGAAGATTGTGCTGCAGCGCGCGCTGGAGAAGCGGGCGCTGGAACTGGAAGGCCGGCGAGTTATTGCGCAGGCGGAGCAAAAGGTTTCGTTCTACGGTTTGGTGGGCGGCAGCGCGGCCATGCAGAAGGTGTATGCGTCGGTCGAAGCGGTGGCGAATACGAATGCTTCAGTGCTGCTGCGTGGTGAGAGCGGCGTCGGCAAAGAGCTGATTGCCCGGGCGGTCGTCCAGTGCTCGGATCGGGCGGACAGCCCGTACATTTGCCTGAATTGCTCGGCGCTGCCCGAAAATTTGATGGAATCGGAGCTGTTCGGCTACGAGAAGGGCGCGTTCACCGGTGCCGATTCGGCCAAACCCGGGCTGATCGAGATGGCGCATGGCGGGACGCTGTTTCTCGACGAGATCACGACGCTGAATCCACATCTGCAAAGCAAGCTGCTGCGCGTGCTGCAGGAGCGGGTAAGCCAGCGGCTGGGGGCGCGTCATGCGCAGAAGATCGATTTCCGGCTGATTACGGCGACGAACGAGGATTTGGAGGATTGCGTCCGCAAGGGGCGATTCCGCGAGGATCTCTACTTCCGGATCAACGTGGTGCCGATTATCGTACCGCCGCTGCGGGAGCGGGACGGTGATATCGCGCTCTTGGCGGATCACTTTTTGCGGATCTACTGCACTTCGGCGAAGAAGCCGCTCAAGACGTTGAAGCCGGATGTTGTTGAGCTGCTTGAGGGTTATAGGTGGCCGGGCAACGTGCGCGAGCTGGAGAACGTGATCCAGCGGTTGGTGGTCATGGTCGCCAGCCAGACGGTGACGCTGGAGCACCTGCCACAGCAGATGCTGCAATCGAGCGCGGCCGGGCAGGAGTCGATGCTGATTCCCGAGGAGGGAGTCGAGTTTGACGCCGAGCTGGAGCGGATTGAGCTGGCCTACATCAACGCGGCGCTGCGGCGGACCGGCGGGAAGAAGAGCGCGGCGGCGGCGCTGCTGAAAGTAGACCCGCAGCGGATGAAGTATTTATGCCGGAAGCACAAGATCCAGTGAAAGAGGTGCGGTTAGGGTTAAAAATTAACCCGTCAGTGGTTAATTTTTAACCCTTGGTAAATTTTCGCAGGGGCTTAACGGTTCTTGCGGGTGCGAAATTGGCGAAAATATAGTGTTTTTGAGGATTTCGTGAGCAAGAGCCAGCTTCGCGGAGTTTGGCACGCGCCATGCAACATAGGTCTGCGCCTGACGGAAGAAAAATAAAAGCGAGGAGAGTCTACCGTGTCCATCCAAAAGAAGAGCTTGATCAGCACCCTGAAGAGCGCCAAGAAGGCGAACGTGGTGAAGGACGATGTCACGATTATGGGTGTGACGAAGAACGCGGCCCACAAGAGCGCGGCGATCCGTAACTCGGCTCAAAAGAGCGCAGCCCACAAGAGCGCGGCGGTTCGCAACTCAGCTCAGAAGAGCGCGGCTCACAAGAGCGCGGCTCACAAGAGCGCGGCTTATAAGAGCGCAGCGGTTCGCAACTAGTAAGAGCGAAATCGATCGTTCCTATGGAAAGGGCTCCACGCCATCGTGGAGCCCTTTTCGTCTTTACCAGAGCTTTCGAACCAAACCGCGCTTTGCTCCCGCCCACATCAGCCCAAGAACACTTCGTCGTGGGCCGTACGCTCGAGCCGTTCCCACCATCCCCGGCTTTAATACACCGTCGGGGTTGGCAATCGGCATGTCGACAACGTAATAATTCGGAGCGCGTAAACCCTGGAATTTGTTGGGCTCGACCAAGGCCGGGTCGATCTCCGAGGACCGGGGAGCGATCGACGCGACTACACTGTTCCGTTTCTGGACGGACCCATCCACCATCAGACGAGCTGCAGCGCCTGCCTGCAACCGGTGCAAGTCATACTCGGATATGAACATACGCGCTCGCATAGCCGCCAAATCGGCGACCTCAGCCAGCTCAGTACCTTCGGGAACGTGAGAGCCAAGAAGGTCGGCAACCCTTGGAGTCATGACGACTCCCGAAATGGGGCTTGAGACGTCCAGGGTCGCAGCCTGCGCATTCGCCGTGCGGCTTTGTTCGGCGAGGCGCTCCCGCTCTTGCGCGGCAGATCCGTAGTCGGAGTAGCGCAGGAGCGCGGAGGTCGCGTGCATCCCGGCCATGGCGGAATCTGCGGCACTCTTCTCTTGCGCCGAGCGCAGGATGAGGTTGTTCATCCGGAAAAGCGGGGCACCGGCTGCGACCTGTGTGCCTTCTGAGGCATAAACCTGTGTGATCGATCCGGGAACGAGCGCACGGACAAAGGCGACATGCTGAGGTTCGAGGACAAAGCGGCCAGTGATGGTCTCGTGCCACAAGGGCAGGGCGCAAAAGAGGAGCAAGGCAGAGGCAACGTAGAGCGGATGCCGGAAGATGGCCCAGGAACGGACGCGGTCCCGCTTGTCCAGATAGACGAATTTCATAAATTTCACCAGCTTGCTAATTCGACCTCGAAAAATAAAAGCTGCGGTCATCAATTCCGGGATGAAAGACCAGTCCGGATCGAAATTACGGAATATGTTGCCGACGAAACGGGCGAGGACAAACAACACGGTGTAGCTGTAAACGCCGGATGCGAGAGCATAGATGACGTATCCCAACCGGCGGCGGGGAGGGACGTAGGGCACCTCGACAGGCAAATCCCAGATATGACGTTTGACCCACGCGGAAACGTAAGCGGTTGAATTCTCCTTCAGCTCCCCCAGCTTGAACGCCTCGCACATCATGTAGTAGCCGTCGAGCTTCATCAGTGGATTGAAGTTGATGAGGATGGAAGCGATGCCGGTGATGAGCATCATCACGTACGCGACGTTGTGGGCAGCGGTGTCGGGTGGAGTGTCCCACCAGACGATGGTCGCAACGACGCAGATATAGAGCTCGGACCAAGCGCCGGCCAAGGCGATGATGAAACGTTGATGGCGAGTGGCTGTGACCTGACCTTCCGTTGTATCGGTGTAGAAGCCCGGCGTCAGGTAAATGAGGAGGAAACCCATTGCGGGGACGCGGCCGCCATAGTGCTTCGTGGCGTGGCCGTGTCCAGTTTCGTGCCAAGCCATGGCGAGAACGGCGCTGACGTAGAAGACCGCGACGTCGCCCCAAGTTTTGTCGGTGAATTTGTAAAACTGCAATGTATCTCGGCCAATCTCACTCCAATGCGTGACTGTGATTCCGATCATCACGCCGAAGAATGCGAGCGTGATGCAGGTGAACCACCAGGTGTAAATCCAGTAGGTGTAGGAGTGCAGCCAGGTTAGAAATTTGTCGGGATTGAATGCGGGGAACGTGATTTCAGCGAGGTCGCCCCATTTACTCTTTGTTGCTTTCAGCGCCTTGCGGCGTTTCTCTGCATCTTTTTGCATCAACAGGACGTTTTTTTCCTGCGTGGTGCGATGCCAGAAGCCAATTTCCTCCAGCGCTTGCGCAAACTCGCGGGCGTCGTCTTCGGAAAGCAGAGTATTGGTCTTCGCGGAATATGCCTCGGCAACTTCGGCGTAAGAGCGCGTGCCGTCGAAGAGTTGCGCCAGCTCCCAGTTTGCCGGGGGAAAACGGAATATGGAATCGACGCCGCGTACTACGGCACGGACGACAGGCTGGCCGTCCTCGACGTGTTCCTTTGAGATGACGTCGGGCGGGAAGCGCGGCGGCTTGTCGCCCAGGACACGCGCCGGGATGTCGGGCAGCGCAACGCTAAGGACGCGAGTGAGGTTCACGGGGTGGCGCCGAGGCTAGTGCCGGAGGTCGCGCCGGGGTCCGTGCCGATGTGTAGCGAGGCGTTCATGCCGGGGCGGAACTTGCTGTGATCGGCGCCGTGGTCGGGGGCGAACTCGACAAGAACTTCGAACGTGCCGCTGGCGGGGTCGATTACTGGGCTGATTTCGCGCACGGATGCGCTGTGTTTTTCGCCGGGGAGATCGGCGGAGGTCACTTCAAATTTTTGTCCGTGATGCAAGCGGCCGAAATATTTTTCGGGCAGCGTGAAACGCATGAGGAGCGGGCTTTCGGCGGTGATCCAGAAGAGGCGGTCGCCTTTGGCAACGTTTTGGCCTTCGCGTACGTAGCGGCGCGCGACGAGGCCGCTGAACGGTGCGGTCACGCGTGTTTTCTCGAGCTCGATTTCGAGTGAGCGTTCGTCCTGCAGCGCGGTGGTGTGCTGCTCGACGACCTGCTTAATGTTCCACTGCTCGGATTCGGTCTTATATTTCGCGTGCTGCAATTCCTCTTCGGCGATCAAGCCGAGGTCCCAGCGGCGTTTCGCGCGGTCGTAGTCGGCCTGAATCACTTCGGATTCCGCTTTGAGGTCGCGAATCTCCGCGTCGATGCCGCGGGTCTTTGCGCGGGCGGCTTCGAGGTTGGCGACGATTTGGCGATCGTCGAGTTGCGCCATCAACGCGCCGGCTTTGACGCGAGAGGAGACGTCGGCGAGGAGTTTCGTGATGACGCCGTCGCGCTGCGCGGTGAGATCGAGTTGATGCTCGACGATGATTGGGCCGGTGACGACGAGCGATGAGTTCGGAATATCGGCCGGGCTCGGAGAAAATGCGGCGGGCGTCGGCGCCGGCGATGCGGGGTTCGATGCAGGAGCAGCAGCGGCGTTCGTGGTCGACGGAGCGATCGGGCGATCATCGCTGCAGCCAACGGCCAGCATAAATGCGCCGAACGTCAACCCGACAAATGCGCTATTCATTCTCGACATGCTCACCAGCCCATCCAATCCCAGAGCTTCGACACAATCCAAATGTACGGGCGACGCAGCAAAACATATCCCGCGGGGTAGGTGCCGATTTTGACCTTGCCGCGGCCCTGCATTCCGGAGCGCAAAGCGCCATCAGCGTTGGAAATCGCTACGCGCGCATAAAAAACGGGTTCCTCGTGAACACTCTCGGCCTTCTGGCTGACGAGCAAGACTTGCCCGCGAAACGTGCGCGCGGGAAAACTGTTTAGCTTCACCGATGCGGTTTGTCCAGCGCGGAGCAGTCCGGCGTCGTCATCATCGATTCCGACATCGACGATCACTCTCGACGTGTCCACGACTTCCGCGAAGGAGTCGCCGAGAGCGAGCTTGCGGCCTGCGAATGAATCGACGCGCGGCGTCGCGACGACTCCATCGATTGGAGAGCGGAGTTTCGACTTGTCGAGGACTTCCTGCGCTCGCGATAGTTCGGCCTGCCAATAATCGGCTTGCACCTGTTGCGCGCCAGCGGCACTGCCATCGTTCACCGCCAGCGCGTGATTCATCTGCATCAGCGCGGATTCATGCCTGGCTTGCGCTTCGGCCAAGCTATAACGCGAATTCCAATTTTCCATTTCGGCCAGAACGTCGCCGGCGCGCACTTGATCGCCTTCATGCACCAGCACGCGATACACCACGCCCGGGGCTTCGGGCTGAATCTGTACACGGTGCAGTGGCGTCACGACGGCGTCGCCATCAACACGAAGCGGAAATGGGAAGGCGACCAGGAAAATGGCTGCAGCGACGGCGGCACCGATAATCAAGGTGCGGCGCCGTTTTTCCATCGCCATGAATTTCCGCTTGCGAGCCAAAACGGGTTCGAGGACCGAGATGAACGGGACTTCCTTGTACATCTGCGCGTTGCGCAGCGCGACCGTCGTCTGGCTCGCGAGGAGCTGCAAAATCTCGACGTGCGCCGGTCCGAGAAAATCGGGATCGCTCGACTCGAGAGCAAGAACGCCGACACGACCCGTGTCGTCGATTAGCGGCATCGCATAAAAACCACGCATGCCCGACTGCGCGAAATAATTTCGGAACTTCGCGGCGGTCTCTTCGCGGTCAGCGTCGATCTCATCGCCGCGCTGGCGGACGTGGACGACTTCGTCGGAGAGCGAAACCCACTGGAGCAGATCGTTCAGAGGCGCGATGTCGGGGTGATCCGCATTGATCTGCGTGACGCCGGTGACCGCGCTGAGCTTAAATCGCCCGCGATAATCGAGCGCGATCGCGGCGCGTTCGTATGGAATGACAGCCTGCGGCGCGTTGACGATCGTCTGTAGCATGCGATCGAGGCTGAGAGTGGAAGTGATTTCGTGGCTGACGGTATTCAGCGTCTCGAGGATTTCGACTTTGCGCTCGGCCATCAGGAGGCTCGCGTTGTGGAGCGCGTTTGACGCCGTACCCGCCAGACTGATCAAGATGAAGAGATCGTCGTCGTCAAAAGCTTCGCCTTCGGCCTTGTTGACGGCCTCGACGCAACCAACGAGCGATTCGCGATCCATCACGGCAACCGCGATCAACGTGCGAACACGATTCTCGTTGGCCTCGTTATTGCGCGCAACGAGCCTGGGATCGTTCTCATCCGAGATACAGACGCTTTCGCCGTCATTTGAAAGCGTGCCGATGATTCCCTCTCCATCTTGAACGATCTGCCCCTTGAAAGCGCCCGGATCGTTTCCGGCTTGATGCATCAGCTCGAGCGATTCGTCGGGATGGAGAAGCCAGATGTTCACGGCCTCGCAATTCAGAATTTCCTGAAACTTCGTTGTTACCAACGGCAGGAGTTCTTCCATCTCCAGCGTCGATGAGAAAACTTTTTCGAGGTCGTAGAGCTGTGTCAGACGCGTGATCGAGCTGAGCGTGTCGTGGCGCTCGGTTTCGTATTGCTGTGCGGACACGAGCGAAGCGGCGGCCGGTTCCGAAATTTCGACCAGCGTCTCGAGCGCCTCGGGTATCGCTTCGGCTCCGAAGCAGAGAATTTCGACGGCGCCGACCAGGTCTTCCCCGTGAATCAGCGGAATATAACTAATCGAGCGAACGGTGCGGCGCGCATCGATGTGGGGGTAATCTTCGCGCTGGAGCTTGGGCGCGGATTTGGTGACGGGACTGGAGTCTCCGTCGAAGAGATCGCCCAATAAGCCGGAGTCCGAGGCGATGGCCTGCTCGTGAATCGTGGCATCGCCAACGATCGCACGCGGCGCCCAGAAGTTTTCGCCGCCTTCGGAAGCGAGAGTGTAAACGCTGGCTGCGGAATCGGGGACAAGCTCAGAGGTAAAGCTGGCGAGGACGCGCGCCCGTGAGGCGACTTCCTGCTCCTCGATTAACTGTTTGAAGAAAACTGCGACACCACTGCCAGTGTTTGGGCTCGTATCGGGCAACGATCTACTTCCTCCGCGCCCACTCGGCGCCAGAGAACACCGACCTGTTTCTTGCTTTTTCCGCGCAGGTTAATTACTTTGTCCGCGCACTCTAACAAAGGCCTATTGGCGGTGTCAACGGCCCGAGATCAGATCCGGGCTCGCGGCTCTGGGAAGGCGGCGCAACGTGGAAGTCGATATCAAAACGCAGAACGGCGTCAAAGTGGTGAAGCTGAAGGGCAAGCTGTGCATGGGGGCACCGCTCGACCGCTTCAATTCGGACATGACGGAGATTCTGGCGAACGGCGAGAACAAAATCGTGCTCGACCTGGAAGAAATGCCGATGATCGACTCGAGCGGCATCGGTGCGCTGATGCGGCACCTGACCGCGGCGAGAAAAGGCGGCGGTGCAATCCGGCTTTATCGGCCGACGACGTTCACCCTGCAGAGTTTGAAATTAGTGAGCCTGCTGAATCTTTTCAGCGTGTACAACGAGATGCCGGAGGCGGTTGCCTCACTACAGTAGAGCTCGATTTTTTTCGATTTGAGACGAAGGCGGCGGTGATTTTCGGCGCGATGGATTTAGTGCGCCTGCGCTTACGGGCGCTCCCAATCCGCTTCAGCTTGCCTCGGCGTCTGCTGTCGCAGGCGAGAGTCGAGATCACGCCCACCGAAATCGAGCGAGTGGATCGGCAGGGGCGTTATGCCTGAGTCCGGGTCCAGCGATACCGCGTTCTTCGCGATGCTCGCTACGGTTGTTGAACCGGGGCGCGCCTGCTTCTTCACATAAAGCACCTGGTCGGCGCGCGCCAGCATCGCCTCGGACGTGTCGGAGGGTTGATACTGCGCGATTCCCACCGAATAGCAAACGTGGATTTTCTCGCCGTTGAATTCGATCTGCGGCGTGCCGGTGCGCTCGATGATGACGTTGACCTTGTCGCGCGGGCACTCCGGCAAAATCACCAGGAATTCATCGCCGCCGAGCCGAACCGGAATGTCGCACGCGCGAATCGCGCGTTTGAGGCGGCGCGAAAATTCTCGCAACGCCGCGTCTCCGGCGGCATGGCCGAACTTGTCGTTGATCTCTTTGAAGTAGTCGAGGTCGAACAGAACCACGGCCAGCGGGTCGCCGGTGCGTTCGGCGCGCGCGATTTCTTCCTTGAGGCGCAACTCTCCGAAGCGGCGATTGTGCAGGCTCGTTAGCGGATCGAGAATCGAGAGGTCGTAAAGTTTGTCGGCTTTGACGCGATGCTTGGCGACGATTTGCAGTTGGCGCTGGAGCACAAGCTTGGTGTCGCTATGGCGAATCATGCCGTTGGCGCGGCTTACGCCAATCAGCGAAACAAGCGCGCCGACAACGACCGTCGCGACGGGACGCTCACCGAATCCGCCCTGCAACACGAACAGAAGCACGACCGCGACGGCCAATCCCGTAATCTCCAGGATCGTGAAGCGGGTGTCTTTCTTCAGCCCGCATTCCAGTTCGAGAATGCCCTGTTGCAATGCGGAATGCTCGCTTGGCTTCTTTGAATTTCTGTCAGTTACGTCCGTCATGACGTTCTGGCACCCGGGACCTGGCCCTAAATCCGCACGCAAAGTTAACAGTCAATTTTCTTAAAACCACATGGGCTACGCGACATCGCTCTGCATAGACCTAGCCCGCGCCGGATACACCAGCTCTGTCGCGGACCTTCTCCCGCTCTGGCTAAGATAGAGGGTGGGCGGGGATACCCCTATAGGACGATGGTTGGGAGTGTTTAGCCGACAGTACTAAGGTGATTTGCTGAAGGGAGGGTGAAAGAGGCGCATAAGCCCTCAAATTATCCCCTAACTATCACATTCTAAGCATGTTAATGGTAACGGAATCGCCCGATTTAGCTGTCGAGTGGCATTCAATATATATGGCATATACGGCCGTCTAGAATTTACAGAACAATCCCCCGTTCGATCGAATTGGTCTCTTACATAAAGATCCGATCGAAATCATGTGTTCAAAATGTGTGCGCGATTCAGGATTTTCGAACGGGTTGGCGCAAGTCGCTCGTCGAACTCCATCGTTGAAATTGATCTCGGAAACGAATAGGTTCTCTTCGCGTCGGCGGCGTGTTGTGATGACGGCGCGTGCGAAACCGATATTCGGCGGGATTGGTTGGTCGCACTCGAAGATCGAACCAAGCTCGGTCGCAACTCTGAAAAATCGCCGAGGCTCATTTTTTACATAGCTGTCACGCCTTCCGAATGCATCAGATGGTCGACTGATATTAGATACTCCAGGAGTCGGGACTTCTTGCTCTCGTGCTGGAAGATAGCGTTCGCCTTTCTTGCCGCGATATTTTTGGGCGGGCCTGTTTCGCGGCCCAATCGCAAACGAGCATCTTCTCGCCTCAATCTGCCCCAGCGAGGTCCATCGCCGCGGTTTCGTACTTCACGTTGGCAATTACCGGGCCTGATCTTTGCGGTCGTGGGCGGTCTGCTTGTTTACGTGATCATTCGATTCCGCCGCCGCGAAACGACGACGGCAGCGAACCGCCGCAAATCTTTGGCAGCACGCAGATTGAGCTCTCGTGGACGATCATTCCGGTGCTGATCGTCACCGTCATTTTTCTGACGACGGCGCGTGTCATTTTTGACATACAAGACGCGCCCAAACCCAAATGCGCTCTGGATGTGACCGTCGTCGGCCATCAGTTCTGGTGGGAAGTCCGCTATCCCGGTTCACAAGTGACGACCGCGAACGAAGTGCATGTTCCGGTGAGCAGCCTTCGGCGCCCACGCCGACATTTATCAAGCTGACTTCCGCCGATGTGGTTCACAGCTTCTGGGTTCCTGAACTCGCCGGCAAAACGGACGTGATTCCCAATCGCATCAACGAACTGTGGATAGCCCTGAAAAACAGGGCTTTACGAAGGGCAATGCGCGCAATTTTGCGGTGCGGAACACGCGCTGATGCTCCTGCGCGTCTATGCCGACACTCCGGAAAATTTTGCGGCATGGATTCATCAGCAGCAGCAGCCGGCGGCGGCGCCTCAGTCGGATGCTGCGGCGCAGGGTCGCAAACAGTTCGAAGCGCAGGCATGCATCAACTGCCACGCCGTTGCCGGCACCGTCGCCAACGGCCGCTTCGGCCCCGACCTGACCCATCTGATGAGCCGCGAGACATCTGGCTTCGGGCGCGATGCCGAACAACGCCGGAGAATTTGGCGAAGTGGATCGACGATCCCGACACGTTTAAACACGGATCGCTGATGCCATCCATGCACCTGACGAAACCGCAGATCGACCAGATCACGGCTTACCTGGTGACGCTGAAATGAGACGTCACTGGCTGCCATCCTGCCGTACGCCGACGTCCGGCAGGAAGGAGAGTCGATGAGCGAATCGAGCATGCCTCTTCCTGGCCGCTTGCCGGACACAGCCGCGCAAGACGCGCGCGCCGACACTTTCGGAAACATCGTCGAAATCCTGCACGACTGGGTCACGACGGTCGATCACAAGAAAATCGGCATCCTCTACATTCTCTATTCGCTCATGATGCTGGTCGCGGGCGGCATCGAGATTTTGCTGATCCGGCTGCAACTCGCCGGCCCCCGATCTGAACGTCGTTCCCGCGGAAGTCTTCAATCGTCTTTTCACAATGCACGGCACCACAATGATCTTCTTCGTGGCGATGCCGATCTTCGTGGGCTTCGCCAACTATCTGGTCCCGCTTGATGCTGGGCGTTCGCGACATCGCTTTTCCGCGGCTCAACGCGTTCAGTTTCTGGATGACTGCGTTCGGCGGCCTGCTTCTCTACTACAGCTTCCTCGGCGGCACTGGGCTGCAAGGCGCAGGCACCTCGCCCGATGTCGGCTGGTTTGCGTATGCGCCACTCACCGAACGCGCTTTCTCGCGCGGCCACAGCACGGATTTCTGGGCGCTCGCTCTGATTCTCAGCGGCTTCGGCTCCATCGGGGGCGCGATCAATTTCATCACCACGGCGTTCTGCCTGCGCTGCAAAGGTATGACGCTGTTTCGCATGCCGCTTTTCGCGTGGCTCATGGTTGTCAGCTCCGTCCTGGTGATTCTCGCCGTCAGCCCCTTGACCGCCGCGCAGGCCATGCTGCTGATCGACCGCTATCTCGGCGGACACTTCTTCGACACGCAGGCCGGCGGCTCCGCAACAATCTGGATGCACTTTTTCTGGATCTTCGGTCATCCCGAAGTTTACGTCCTGATCATGCCCGCGTTCGGAATCGCCAGCGAAATCATTCCCAGTTTTTTCGCGCAAAGCAATTTTCGGCTACCCCGCGATGGTTGCAGCTTCGGTGACCATCGCGTTCGTCAGTCTCAGCGTCTGGGCGCACCACATGTTCACGATCGGAATGTCCGCGGCGGGGAACGCGTTTTTCGCGTTGTCCACGATGATTGTCGGCATCCCCACCGGGATCAAGATCTTCAACTGGCTCGCTACGCTTTGGGGCGGGAAAATTCGATTTGAAGTTCCGATGCTTTTCTCGTTGGCTTTTCTATTTCAGTTTCTGATCGCCGGCCTCACCGGCATCATGCTCGCCGTCGCGCCTTTCAACTGGCAACTCCACAATTCGTATTTCGTCGTGGCGCATTTCCACTACGTCATCGTCGGCGCCATCTTGTTCATGGTCTTCGCCGGATTTTACTACTGGTATCCGAAAGCCACCGGACGAATGCTCGACGACCGCCTCGGCAAGTTGCACTTCTGGCTCTTCGTCATCGGTTTCCACGTAACTTTCGACACGATGCACATCCCGGGAATTCTCGGCATGCCGCGCCAGATTTATACGTACGAAATCGACCGCGGCTGGGGAACCCTGAACTTGATCGTGACCGTCGGCGCATTTATTCAGGCGATCGCGATCATCATTTTTGTCGTGAACCTTATCGTTTCACTCTTCAAAGGAAAAATTGCGGGACCCGATCCGTGGGATGCGTGGACCCTCGAGTGGATGACTGCATCTCCGCCGCACGCATACAACTTTGACGCCGAGCCGGTCGTTCAACAGCGCGCGTCCGCTGTGGGACCTCAAACATCCGGACGATCCGGACTGAGCGGACAACGTGAACTCATGAGCACACTTCCCATTTCCGTCCCCGTGACCGAGACCCACCTGCCCTACAAGGGCCGCGTCGCGATGTTCACGCTCATCGCCGCGGAAAGTGCGATCTTCACAATTTTTGTCGTCGCGTACATTTATTACATCGGCCAAAGCTTGTCGGGCCCGACGCCGCGGGAAGTGCTCGACCTCCCGATTTTCAACACGATTTTCCTGCTCTCTTCGAGCCTCACGATCATGCTCGCAGAACGCGCGCTGGTTCGCCGCGCGATGGGCAGTTTCAATTTGTTCTGGGGACTGACGATCCTCCTTGGTGCGATTTTCCTGATCGGCACCGCTCGCGAGTGGTACAAGCTCATCACCGTCGATCACCTGACGATTAGCACGAATCTTTTCGGGACGACCTATTACTCGCTCGTCGGCCTGCACGCGCTGCACGTCATCGTTGGGCTCATTCTGCTTTTCACCGTACTCGTTTTTTCGCTGATGAAAGCGCTTCGTCCTGAAGACACGAAACGCGTCGAAGTGCTCGCACTCTATTGGCATTTTGTCGATTGCGTTTGGGTCGTGGTCTTTACCGTCGTTTACGTGATTGGGAGATAGGTAGTCATGGCCGACAGCGAACAACACGCGCAAGTCCCCGCAGGCACGGTGCTGCTTCCCGCGCCGACGGCGTGGCCGCTCGTCCTGGCGCTCGGCCTCGCGCTCAGTTTCGCGGGGCTCGTCACGAGTTACAGCATCACGTTGCTCGGCGCGTGTCGTCGCGATCGCCGGCATCATCGGCTGGACGCGCCAGGTATTTCCGGTTGAGCATCACGAAGCAGTCGTCGTCGTGCCACACACGATGGACCTGGAAATCGATCGTCGGCGCGTCGCTCGCATTCACATCGATGAAAGCCATCGCTCGCTCTTCCCGATGCAAACTTATACCGTCTCATCGGGTATCCGCGGCGGATTCGCCGGCGGCACCGCGATGATCGTGCTCGCCGAGCTCTACGGCATCGTGATTCACCACAGCCTCTGGTATCCCATCAATCTCCTCGGCGGAGCCGGTGTGGCTGGCTGGCTCAACCCTAGTTACGCCGAGCTGAACTCCTTTAATCTGCGCGCCACGATCATCGCTATCGTCATCCACACCAGCACCTCTTTTCTTGTTGGCCTTCTGTATGGCGCGCTTCTGCCGATTCTTCCGAGGCATCCCGTCATACTCGGCGGACTCATCGCTCCCGCTCTCTGGACGGGCCTGCTCCATTCCTCGCTCGGCCTGATCAATCCATTTTTCGATGCGCACGTGAACTGGTGGTGGTTCGCCGTTTCACAAGTCGGCTTCGGGCTCGTCGCCGGGCTCGTGGTCGTGAAGTACGGCCACGTGAAACGCATGCGCGGAGCGCCGCTGCCCGTTCGTCTGGGTCTTGAACTTTCGGGACGCGACGAAAAAGGACCGGAATGAAGCGCGCCTTCAACATTGCGGCGCTGGCGATGTTCTCCGTTCTCGCGAGCGGGTGCGACAGCTTGCCTGGCAAGCCCGGTCCAGAGCCTCTGGTTCCGCGCCCGGATTCCATCCTCGATGCGGCAACTCTGTACAAAGAAAACTGCGCCGGCTGTCACGGTCAAAGCGGCCGCGGCGCCGTCGGTCCGCCGATCGGCCTGCCGGAATATCAGGCACTCGTTGACGAAGCCACGCAACTCAACATCGTAACAAACGGTGTGCCCCACACTGCGATGCCCGGTTTCTCGCACAAAGCCGGCGGATTTCTCACCGATCAGCAGATCGAAGCTCTTGTGAAAGGCATGCGCGCGACGTGGCTTAAACAGAATGTCGCAGCCGGACAAGCTCCGCCCTACACGGATTCAACGTCCGGCGATTCATCAGCGGGCGCGAGTGTCTACGAAGCATCCTGCTCGAATTGCCATGGCAAAGCGGGCGGCCCGACGGGCCCGTCGGGTTCCGTGCTCAACGCTTCCTACCTTGCGCTTGTGTCTCCTCAAGCATTGCGGACTGCCGTCATCGTCGGCCGCCCCGACCTCAACATGCCCGGCTGGCGCACCGTAAACTCATCGCACGCGCTCAGCGAAAAAGAAATCCGCGACGTCGTAGCGTTTCTGCTCTCGCACCGAAGCGCGACGCCTGGCCAGCCCTACTCCACGAAATCCTCCGCGGCAAACAACGGAGCAAATCCATGAACTCCGATTTCGATCGCCAACATCAGGAACCCACCGGAAACGAATCCGAGTCCGCGTCTTCGCCCGTCGCCGCAACCGACAGCCGCGTAGCCGATCGCCGCAAGTTTCTCTTCAAGCTTTCCATCGCCATCAACGCTGCGATCGGCCTGCTCATCGCCACTCCCGTGATTCGTTTTCTCCTCGGCCCTCTGCGACCCAAGGGCACGTATGACTCCTGGATCGCACTCGGCAAACTGGCCGATTACCCGGAAGGAAGCACGCTCCTCGCCTTTTTCCGAAATCCCACCACGAATCCTTGGGACGGCGAGACTGGCAACGTCGCCTGTTACGTACGTCGCCAGTCCAACGACAGCTTCACCGTTTTCGCCGTGAATTGCGCGCACCTCGGCTGTCCCGTGCGCTGGTTTCCGCAATCGCAACTTTTCATGTGCCCCTGCCACGGCGGCGCTTACTACGCCGATGGCTCGCGCGCGGCCGGTCCACCTGAGCGGGGGCTCTTCACTTACGCGTCGCGCGTCGATGGCGACACGCTCATGATTCAAGCCGGCTCGCTGCCGACGCTTGCAAATCAAGCGCGTCTCAAATGGCCCGGCGACTGCCCCGGCAGAAGCTCCGCCAACTCAAATTTTCAGCTCGTTAAGGACATCGCGCCATGCAGCAAAGCTCCAAACACTGGTACGAACGAACCTACGATTGGATAGAAAGCCGCGTTCAGCTCGCGGATTTCGTTCGCGAGTCGTCCGCCCATCCCAGTCCCATCGAAGACGGCGTCGTGGTGGTACGTCTTCGGCTCGGCCAGCTTCGTTCTTCTCTTGCTGCAAGTCGTCACGGGAATTCTTCTCGCAACGATTTACGTTCCCTCCGCCGGTCAGGCGTGGAACAGCCTTCAGGTCCTCAATCACCAACTGCCGCTCGGATGGTTCCTGCGCGCCATGCACGGTTGGGGCTCGAATTTCATGGTCGCCGTCGTTCTCATTCACATGATGCAGGTCTTTATTTTCGGCGCTTACAAGTTCCCGCGTGAACTGACGTGGCTGCTCGGGGTTTGCCTGCTCTTGATGACGCTCGGCATGGCGTTTTCCGGACAAATTCTTCGCTTCGATCAAGATGCGTACTGGGGCCTCGGCATCGGCGCATCGATCACGAGTCGAATGCCGATCATCGGCGACCAAGCGGTTCATCTGATGCTCGGTGGGCCAATCATCGCGGGTGCAACGCTGAGCAGATTCTTCGCGCTCCACGTCTTCGTGTTGCCCGCGACGATGCTCGCCTTCGCTGGACTGCACGTCTGGCTTGTACTGAAACTCGGCATCAACGAGTGGCCGACTCCCGGCCGTTTGGTTCGCCGAGAAACCTATCTGAAGGAATATCACGCGCTAACGAAACGCGACGGTATCCCCTTCGTGCCTCAAGCCATCTGGAAAGACGCGATGTTCGCCGCCGCGATCATCTTCGCCGTCGCCTTCTGCGCCGCGGTCTTCGGCCCGTTCGGTCCGACCGGCACGCCTGATCCAACGATCACCCAAACCGCGCCGCGGCCTGACTTCTTCTTTCTGTGGATCTACAGCGCGCTGGCGTATCTTCCACCCAGCGTCGAAACGCCGCTCATCTTCATCGCGCCGGTGATTGGCCTCGGCATATTGTTTGGTCTGCCTTTCGTCGCCGGCCTCGGAGAGAAGAGCTGGTATCGCCGTCCGGTTGGCGTTCTTACCTTGCTTGTTGTTGCGGTTGGATTGGCTACGCTCACGCACCTCGGCACTTATGCTCCGTGGAGTCCTCACATGACTGCGTGGACCGCCGACGAGATTCCCGATCACTTGGTGCACGGTGACACTCCGCTCGAGCGTCAGGGCGCGCTCATTTTCAAGGCGAAGCAGTGCCACAATTGCCATGCGCTCGGCGGACTCGGCGGCCAGCGCGGTCCGGCGCTCGATAGCGTCGCCACGCATCTCACCGAAGATCAAATCATTCGGCAGGTGATTCAAGGCGGAGGCAACATGCCGGCTTACGGCGCCGCGCTTTCGCCACCCGAAGTGACCGCGCTCGTCGCGTTTTTGGACACGCTGCATCCGCCGAACCAGCTGCCGGCTACGGACGCTTCGCGCAGCATCGCCGAAACGGACAAACCTGCGTTCAAGGAGCCGGTCGAATCCACGAAGCCTTAATCACTTCGTTCGCGCTGGCCGCGACGTTCGCGAATGCGGGAGCAACTGACGCCGATGCCTTTCCGTTCGCCAACGCAGAGGACGCGTTCGTTCATGGTTGGACGCTTCCCCCTTTTCTAACTTTCTTTACAGTCCTCGCCCTCGTGCTGTATTTGCGTGGCTGGCGTCGCGGCCACACGCTTCGCCCCAGCAAACTCCCTGTCTGGCGCGCAATCTGTTTTTGTTCTGGCGTATCCGCATTTTGGTTTGCGATCGCGTCGCCGATCAGCGTGTATGACGATGTTTTGCTAACCGTGCATATGGTGCAGCACTTGATCCTCATGTCGGTCGCGCCGCCGCTGATCTTGCTGGGCGCGCCCACGGTTCCGCTCCTTCGCGGTCTACCGCGTCCGCTGCTGCGAAATATTCTCGCGCCACTGTTTCGCAGCAAAGCGCTGCGCCAAATCGTTCACACCTTACTGCATCCGATCACCGGTTGGCTCGCTCTCAATCTCGCCTTTCTCGGCTGGCACGTTCCGGGCGCGTTTGAACTCGCATTGCATTCGGAAACGTGGCACGAAGTCGAACACTCATGTTTCTTCTTCACCGCCATCCTCTTTTGGTGGACCGTGATCCAGCCGTGGCCATCGCGTGAAATCTTCCCGCGATGGAAAGTGATTCCGTATCTGCTTACAGCCGACTTCGTAAATACGGGCCTCTCCGCTTTCCTCGCCTTCAGCGGCCGCGTCTTCTACCCTTCCTACGCCAACGCCCCTCGCGTTTCCTCGCTAACTCCCATCAACGACCAAATCGCCGCCGGCGCTTTCATGTGGGTCGTCGGCTCGCTCATCTACCTGGTCCCGACGGTCGCCATCGTCTTCCACTTGGTCGAGAGAGACTCACGTTCCCGCCATTTCAGCCTGGCTTTTCGCGCGTCGCGACATTAGAGGACGCACCGCGCAACCTTCACAACGTTGTTACTTGACAAACCCATACCGCGGAACTACCGTGCCTTCAACGTAGGGTTCTGTGTGTCGGAAATCGAGCTCTAAAGCTGGGTGGCAGCTCGGCTCGCTTCATCCCTCAACAAGCCCGCATCGTCAGTTGGCACAAAGAGGGCTGGGCAAATGTCAGAAGGTCTGAATCAACTCAAACACATCGTCGTATTGATGATGGAGAACCGGTCATTCGACCACATGCTCGGTTCGCTCTCGGCGGTCGATCCGAGAATCGACGGCGTCACGGGTCAGTTCACCAATCCCGATACGACAGGCGCCGCGATCAAACCGCAACCGAGCGCGGATTTCCAGGGCCAGCTCGATCCGGACCCCGACCATCACTTCCCTGCCGTTGACTTGCAAATCTTTGGCGGCGATCCCGCCCGCGTCGCCAACATGCAAGGGTTCATCAAGAGCTATTTCAATCAGAGACGCGACGTCGCGCACTCGCAGAAGATCATGTATTACTTCACGCAAGCGAATTTGCCCGTTCTTACGACGCTGGCTCTGGAGTTTGCCGTCTTCAATCGCTGGTTTGCTTCGATTCCCGGACCCACGATCTGCAATCGCGCCTTCGCTCACTACGGCACTTCATTTGGCCGCGTTGACATGAATGTGTTCGACGTGATTGAACCGATCAAGAGCATTTACACGCGTCTCATCACCAACAATCCGCAGCACACCGCGAAAGTCTATTACTACGATACGACTAGCTCGACGATGGAAGTCGTGAATCTCCTTCAGAATCAACCTCAATTGTTTGGCACATATCTGCAATTTCAGCAGGACTGCGCGAGCGGAAACCTTCCCGATTATTCCTTCGTGGAGCCGAACTACAACGATCACGAAACGGATTCCGGCGAAGAAGTCGCCAGCGATCAACATCCTGATCACGACGTTCAGGCGGGCGAACAGTTTATCGCTGAGGTTTATATGCGGATCAGGAGCAATCCGCAGCTCTGGGCTTCTACAGCTCTACTCGTCGTTTATGACGAGCACGGTGGTATTTTCGATCACGTTCCGCCGCCCGCATGTACGCCGGACAAATTCTCCGCGCCCGCGAACAGCACCGGAACCGGAATGGCCTTCAATTTCGATCGGCTCGGCGTTCGCGTCCCCGCCATTCTGATTTCGCCGTGGATTCCGAAAAACACGGTGGTGAGCGATCGAGTCTTCGATCACGCGTCGATTCCCGCCACCATCGCGAAATTTTTCTCGTGCGACGATTTTCAAATATCTCCGCGCGAGGCTGCCGCCGACGTGTTCATCGAGCCGAACAGCGCGAATGTCGATCCCGCGCGAAATCTTCTCTCTCTGGATGTCATGCGCAACGATTGCCCTGAGTTCTCGTTGTAAATAGCGCCGCCGCCAAACACTGGAGCGAACCATATGGCCGTCATTCCCGTTCCCAAGCCGTCTCCGAAAGCGATGAATCCGAATCGCCCCGTCAACGCCCTGCTCCTGGCTCAGGTCGAGCACTTGCAACACGCCGAGCGGCGCCTGCCTCTGAAATATCGCACCGAGATTTACACGCACGCGATCCGCACCGAAGGCGAAGCCGCGCTCTACATTCGGGAGGTAACAGAGGCTATCCGTAAAGCCCACGGTGATGCCGAAGCCAATCGATCCAAAGCCGCACAATCCCGCAAGCCCAGCCCCAGCTCGACAGCAAAACGTAAAGGTCAGGAGCAATAAGAGCCAAAAACGCAAATAGGAGACTCGCTTGAAAAAATATCTGCGATGCGGCGTGCTGTTGGTCGTGCTCTTTGCGCCATTGCTGGCATCTGCGCAAGAGTCTGAATTTCAAGCAGAAGTGCGGCGCGAGGGCGAGCGCGTTTCCGAGTGCATGTAGTTTCAGCTTTTCGGCGATACCGGGTTGCGGCTACGAGCTCTTCACGGACCATCCTTTCCACATCGCAGCGGGCAGCATGCCTCCGCAGAACGGCTTCGGCTTAGGCGCGGCGTTTGTATGGTCCGAGAACACCCAAAACTGGCGGCTGAGTTGGGATCTCGATGCCGTTGGTGCGACAAGCGGCGCTTGGCGAGCAGGCGGGTACATGACGATCGTCCACACGCCGCATGCGAAGAAAAGCCCGATCAAGGTCATCACTCCTCCGCCCGACGGAAGCGCGCCACCGCAGCAACCGATTCCCGTGCCTAAGCCATCCGAAGATTTCGTACATCCCTACACCGTTTTCAATGTTTACGCGCAGTCCATTTCCCTCAATAAGCTGTTCTTCTTCGGTTTGGGAAATGACACTACTATCGCGGACAAATCTGTCTTCGGCATGACTCAGACGATTGTCGGCGGCAGCGCAATCAAACCTGTTTACGAATGGCCGGCGATCCGCAGACTGAATCTTTCGCTGTCTGGAGAAATCAACGGACGTTTTGTCGATATCCGCAACGGATCCGGACAGGCTGCTCCTTTGATCGGAACGCTGTTCACCGACGTTACGGCGCCTGGACTGTCGAATCAGCCTGGATTCTTTCAGCTGGGCGAAGGCGTGCGCATCAAACCCATCTTCGGAAATTTTGAACTCAATTATCTGGGAAAATTTCAGCAATACTTCGCGCCATCCGATTCGCATAGCTCTTTCCTGCGGTGGACGGTCGATCTCAATCACACTTACTACCTTTATGGTCATACAAACGCGAGTGCAGGAAATCTTGGTCCCGACTCGTGCGCTTCCTCCAAAGACGCGTGCCCGCTAATACCGCGCACGCGGAATCTAGGTGGCTCGTTAGCGTTCCGACTGTATCTTTCCGAGTCGATCAATTCCGCTACGAGCGCGGTGCCTTTCTATTTCCAGCAGACTCTCGGAGGGCAAGACATCGACAGCAACCTGGCATTAGGCAGTTATCAGGACTATCGCTTCCGCGCGCCGAATGTTCTGTTGTTGCAAGAAAGTTTCGAGCACTCCATCTGGGGTCCGTTCGGATTCAAAATCATGGCCGATCAGGGAAAGGTCGAGCTAAACCGCAGCAATATCGATTTCAGCGATCTCAAACATAGTTTTGCCGCGGGGCTGACTCTGCGCGCCGGAGCGTTCCCAATGGTTTCACTCATGTATGCATGGGGAGGTCCGGAGGGTCAGCATACGATCTTCAATATGAATACATCGCTGCTCGGTGGCGGGGCTCGACCTTCGCTTTTCTGATCGGATTATCGTCTTGCGCTAAGTCGAGTTTCTGGAAGCCTGCGCCTACCAGGAGTATGGATAGCCTGCGGCGAGGGCTTTCCGCAGATCGGCGTCGTACCCATAGACATCGTCGAAGAAGCGAATTTGGTTTTCTTCGTTCACCGCGGCTGTGCCGTACACGATCAAGACTGGAATCCGCTTGACGAGATTCACCTGAAGATTTTCCTGATCGCCATTCATCGTGGCTTTCACGCGCTCCAGATCCCAACCTGGAGTATTTCGGAGCACCCATGCAACAAGATCGGCGGGTTGATCCACACGAATGCATCCGTGACTGAAATCGCGCTCATCCTGCGTAAATAATTTCGGCTCGTCCGTTCCATGGAGATATACGTTGTCTGGATTGGGAAAAATAATTTTCACAAGGCCAAGCGAATTGGTGGGGCCTGGTTTTTGCCTCACCATCAGGCGCCCCGTTTTGATGCCCTCCAGAACCTCATCACTCACGGCGTTCTCGGTCACCACTTCGCCTTTCGTCGTCACCACTTGAAAATTGTTCTTCGCGATGTAGTTCGGATCTTTCTGAATGTGCGGCAGAATTTCGCGCCGCTGAATACTCAGGGGAATATCCCAATAAGGTCGAAAGACCACGTATTGAATTTCTTTCTGAAATACCGGCGACTTGTGACCGTAGGCTTTTCCCACGATAACTTTTTTGTAGAAAGAAACGGTGCCATCCGGGTTCATGGCGCGCAACCGAAACTCGGGAAGGTTCACCACAACCGGCGGCGCGTTAAATGTGCGCGGAATCCATCGCCATCGCTCCAGTGTGAGCTTGATTTGCTCAATGCGGACCCATGGCGGCGTGTTCAATTCATTGATGGTGTGAGTGTCTAGATCGCCAGTGGGGTTTTCGCCGTGCCGATCCTGGTAGTGCTTCACGCCTTCGACGAACGGTCCTTCGTAAATCGTTGCGTTCGGATCTAGTTGCGTCGTAAGCGGAATATCGCCGATCGTCTGGAGGAATCGGCCAAGGCGAGGCAAGCTCGCGTAGGGCTGGCCAGGGTGGATCGTCTTTACTGTCGTCTGCAGCTTCTCGCCGTCGTCTTTGCTTGCATATCCCTCGTACACAGGCAGAAGAGCTAACAACTTTTTGTATCCGGGAAAAGGCGGCTCAAGTTTTTCGATTTCTACCGCGGGATCGGCGGCGTTCGCCACTTTGCTCTGAAGAAAGTCTGCGAGTCCGAACTGGCTTTCTCCGTTGTCGAATTCAAAGTTGAATTCCTTCGGGTTTGCGCGGCCGACATGAACCGCTCGGACGTAGCGCATCGCGGAGACAGTGAGAGCCGTATCGAAAGAGACGAGCTCCTGCTCCGACGGGTTTTGTTGCAGCTTCAAAATCCGTGCAGGCCAGCGCGAACCATCGTAGTCCTCAGGATCAAGCCCTCTCGAGTTCGCGTTCTTCAAAACTTCAATTACAGCAAGAGCCTGCGGTCGCACCTGACCGTTTTGCACCCAAACCAAAGAGGAGCCATTCGCTTCGTAAAACTTGCTGAACTCAGCCTTGTACGGCGCAAAATCCGGCCATCGCAGATCATCGTTGCGAGCCACATCTGCAATGCCGTGGAGGACCGAAAGACCCGCTGGCGTTAAGGTTACCGCAGCCTGCTGCGGGATGATTGTCGGAGGCAGAGTTTGCCCTTCGGCTGAAGGCGATGATTAAAGCAAGGACCGAACACAGGACCACCACCGCGAGCTTGAGTGAGCGCATAGGAACTCCTCAAATTGACCGATCGTTCAATCACATTTTGATTCACGGAAGCCGGAACTGTTCCAAGATATTTGATATCGATTCCAGCCATTGGAGCCCCCAGAATGAGGACGTTCCCTCGTTGTGCGCACCCTCAGGATGTCAGTACCGTCGTTCTTGGAGCGCTTGGCAGCGACACCGCTCATTATTTACTTCGCCTCTCGCTTCACATACTATCTTGATAATCTTGCAGCCCCCCCAGGCCAGGTAGCTACTTGGGGTTGCGGGGCCGAGCCAGCAAAAGGCGGTGACGGTGAACTCCCCGTTAGGCCCAGATCGAACACCAGTGGCTGAACGTGTCAGTCAGCCCAACCCTCCGGATAGTTCTGTTCCAGACCTCAGCGGCGACAGCATCGGTCGATTCCAAATCGTTGAGCGGGTGGGGCGTGGCGGAATGGGCGAGGTGTATCGCGCCTACGATACCCAGCTCAAGCGAACGGTTGCCGTAAAGCGGATCATCCGACCCGCGGACGAGAACTACCGCAAACGCCTATTAACCGAGGCTCGCTTCGCCAGTCAATTGACTGATCCGCGCATCGCAGCGGTTTACGACGTGTTCGAGCATCACGGCGAACTGTTCATGGTGATGGAGTATGTGGACGGCCAGACGCTGCGGCAGCGAATGGACGAGCCTCTTTCCATCGGTAAATTCCTGGAAATAGGCACGGAATGCGCGGAAGCGCTGGCTGCGGCGCACCGGCTGGGCGTACTGCACCGTGACATCAAGCCGGAAAACATCATGCTGACGCTGGCCGGACAGGTCAAGATCCTGGATTTTGGCGTTGCCGCGCGGCTGCCGAATTCCTCGATAAATACCACGCAAATCGACGACCGTGTGGAGACCAAAGCTTTCAGCGGCACCATAGCCTACATGGCTCCGGAGGTCCTCCAGGAGAACGCAGTCGACGAACGCTCCGACATTTTCTCGCTAGGCGTCATCTTTTATGAAGCGCTCGCCGGACGCCATCCGTTTTACGCCAAAGGGTTCCTGGCTACTTCCAATCGCATCGTGAACGACGAGCCGGCGCCGCTGCGCACATTCAATTCGCGTGTTTCGCCGGAGCTTGAACGCATCGTGACGAAAATGCTGGCGAAGAATCCTGGCCAGCGATACGTCACCGCGTCCGACTTGCTAGTTGACCTGCGCGCTTTGCAACGAACGATGAACCGAACGGCAGCAGCGGCTCCCCTCGTTTCTGTCGAGCCGAGGTCGAGATGGATGCGCGTGTTGGTTGTTCTGCTGGCAACCGTGATTGTCGGTGCGGCTGCGGCGATGTACCTGGGCAAGCGCGTTGCGAGTGCGCCTGTGTTTGCGGCTCGTGACTGGCTCTTAATCACCGATTTTGAAAATCACAGCGGCGAGCAACTGTTCGACGAGACCGTGGCGGAATCGCTCGGGCATGCACTCCAGCAGTCTCGTTACGTTGACATCGTCCCGCGGTCACAGGCGCTTGCGGCTGCAAAGCTCACAGGGCGATCCGACGTGACCCACCTGGACGCGGAATTGGCTCGCCAGATCTGCCAACGCGAAAACTATCACGCTTTCCTGGCAGGGGATGTCGTAAGAGCGGGAGTGGGCTACAGGATCGATGTACGAGTCGTCGATCCACTCCAAAACGCATCGGTTCTGCGTGACTCTGTCTCTTTGCAAAACCCAAGCCAATTGTATGCGTCGGTCGACGAGTTGGCCGCGCGCCTACGCAGCCGGTTAGGAGAATCGGTAGCCCAAATCGAGCGCCAAAGCACGCCTCAGGCGCAAGTCACCACGCCTTCCCTGGAGGCATTGCGGCGGTACTCCGCGGGCATGAAGCGCTATGCAGCGGGGGATGTCGACGGATTTTTGGTGCTGGCGAAAACGGCGATAGAGCTAGACCCGAATTTTGCCATGGCTCATCTTTCGATGGCTGATGCTTACAACATCCTGGGTAACGAGAATGAATCTCGACTCCACCTGGTGCAAGCGGTTAAAGGGGTCGATCGTGTTTCCGAACGCGAACGCTACCTTATCCGAGCCACCGATTACTCCAGCCGATTGCAGGGCGAAAAAGCGCTGGAGCAATATCGAATGCTGGTGGAACTGTACCCAGACGACGTCGATGGCCTTCGTGGGCTCGCGGAAGAATCGATGGTCTTGGAGCGTAGGCAGGATGCGATTCAGGCGCAGAAACGCGTACTGCAAATTGATCCGCACAATTCACGCGATCAGAACCTTTTGATTCGTTGGTTGGCGCGCGATAACAAGCCAGCCGATGCGCTTGCCGCTTATTCATTCGCAAAAGACCACGGTGCAAACAGTGTGACTTTGCATTGGGGAGCGGGCCTGGCCTATCTGGGACAGGATGAGCCCGAAAAAGCGCAGCAGGAATTCGACGCACTGGCGCAGGAAGGCGGAGAGTACGAAAAAGCGCTGGCCGCTTTGTATTCGGCTAGAGTTTTGATCTATCGCGGAAAATTGACGGAAGCCACTGACGCCTTGCGGACGAGCATGCTGCTGGATGAGAAGTTGCACAACGATACGTGGGTCCCGGTAAATCGATATCTACTTATCGAAGTGCTGCGCCTCCGCGGTCGTCTTCCGGAAGCACGTGTGGAATCGCGCAAACTGACAGGGGCGGTTCCTCAAGCCGGGTACGAGGATGCCGAACTTCGCTGGGCTGGTGTCGTAGCGGTTCGGATGGGAGACCTTGCGACATCGCGGCAACTGCTCACTCACCTGGAGAAACTGAAACACGAGCATGACAATAACTGGACCAGTTGCTATTACTACAATCTAAAAGGAATTCAGGAGTTGGCGGAAGGAAGAACGAACGCGGCAATCGAGAGCCAGCAACATGCGATCGTCGCCAATGACTTCTACGGAGCGTCCGACGCCATGGCGGCTGCCTATGCGGCGCAAAGCCGGTGGCCCGACGCCGTAACATTTTATAAACGCTACCTCGATGAAAAGGGAGCGGTGCTAGCAGATGATTCTCCGTCGGATTGGGTGCTCGCCAACTTGCGAGTAGCTCAGAGTCTCGAACAAGCTGGGGATCTCAAAGAATCATTGAAGTACTACGACACGTTCCTGCGCCTATGGGCAGATGCCGATCCTGATTTGTCCGTCCTGCATCTTGCGAAGGATGGACGTGCGCGTGTTTTGCAGGCGATTTCCTCGAAGGTCCCCGAGGACACAACGAAACGATGAGGAGGAATCATGAGTGGTCAGGGCACAAAGATGGGATGCGAGTATCGGGAGCCGACGTCCGAGGAATCGGAGCATATTATTCAGCACCATATCAAGGTGATGATTTGCACGACGGACGGCACGGCCAGGGTTGTGGTCAACGGAGAATGCAAAAACGGACACGGACACGGACACGGACACGGACCTAAATGCCCGATTGTGGATAGCTTCGTGTACTGCAAACGCCCGCCGTGTTAGTGACGCAAGAGACGTCGCTTCGTGAAAAGTAGCGGGTGAGCCTGTAAGCCGGATTTTGTGCCGCACGCGGCTCTTGCGAGCGCGTGCGCGGCGATCATTCCTCTAGGCCTTGGCTCGCGCCAAGGCTCAAGCAGCCTACCCGAGGGTTGCTCTTCGCAACGGCTTGCGCCGCCGCGAAGGGAGCGCGTCTATCACAATGCTGCGGTGAAGCAGCAATTGCGAGAACGCTGACTCGACGAGCCGGGCCGGCTCTCCCCTCCTATTTGGCCTTGCACCACGCGGGGTTTTCCGTGCCTCACGCGTTGCCGCGTGAGCGGTGGGCTCTTACTCCACCTTTTCACCCTTACCAGCGAATCGTGCGAAGACATCTTGCAGGATTTCCTGCGCGATGCCACCGTGCCGTTCCGCGGCGGTCTATTTTCTGTGGCACTTTCCGTGAACGAATCGCGTTGCAGCGGTGCGCTCCCCTGGCGTTACCAGGCGCGTTGCCCTTGCTCCCGATGACTCGGGACGGTGTCCGGACTTTCCTCCCGCTTTGCGCCTTGCGACGCTCGGCCAGCGATCACCCGGCTCACCCGCTGATGGACATTGTAGCCGATGGGGGACCCCTCCCCCTCTTTTTTATAAGAGTGTGATTACAAGGGAGTTGTGGGGCGTACCGTGCAAGAGTGTGATTGTAAATGGTTTAGGGCCGATGGGAGCGTACGGGAGACACCGGACGAATTGATAAACCGTTTGTCCTTGGGGATTTACGATGACTGGACAAGGCGCTCTTTCAGGCGGACTTTCGAACCAAGCGATCTTTGAGGGTCGGTCGGGGGATGTCGTTTCGAGCGGGGATACACATTCGTCTAAACACCTCGGTCTGTGAAACGACCGCGGCTACAGGCTGGTGATGCGGAACGATTGCGATTACTTGGCGTTGAGGAGTTTGTCGAATTCGGATTCGGTGAGGATGGGGACGTTGAGTTCTTTGGCTTTGTCGTATTTGGAGCCGGGGTCGGTGCCGACGACGACGTAGTCGGTTTTTTTGCTGACGGAGCCGGAGATTTTGCCGCCGTGTTGCTGGACGAGTTCGGCGGCGGCTTCGCGGGAGCGGTTGGCGAGACCGCCGGTAAAGACGAAGGATTTGCCGGCGAATTTCTGGCTTTTGACGACGCGCTTTTCGGCGATGGGTTTGACGCCGTATTTGTCGAGCTTCTTGATGATTTTCTGGTTGGCCGGTTCGGAGAAGAATTCGGCGATGCTGGCGGCGACCTTGGGACCGACTTCGCCGACTTCAAGAAGTTGTTCTTCGGTTGCGGCGGCGAGTTCATCGAGCGAGGAGAAATGGGCGGCGAGGAGTTGGCCGGTTCGTTCGCCTATCATGCGGATGCCTAGCGCGTAGATCAGACGAGCCAGCGAGGCTTTTTTGCTGGCCTCGATTTCGTCGAGAAGATTTTGCGCGGATTTTTCGGCGAAGCGATCGAGATCGATCAGCGTGTCGAGTTTGAGCGTATAGAGATCGGCGACGTCTTTCACCAAGCCCTTGGCGACGAGTTGATCGACGATCTTGTCGCCGAGCCCGTCAATGTCCATGGCGTGACGGCTGGCGAAGTGCAGTAAGGATTCGCGACGCTTTGCGGGGCAGGCAGCGTTGACGCAGCGGTAGGCGACTTCGTCTTCGGCTTTGTGAATCGCGCTGCCGCATTCGGGGCATTTGTCGGGCATGTGAAAGGGGCGGCGATTGGCGCCTTCTTTCATCACTTTCAAAACGTGAGGGATGACCTCGCCAGCGCGTTCGATGAGCACGGTGTCGCCGATTTGCAAGCCGAGGCGATCGATTTCATCCATGTTGTGGAGTGTGGAACGGCTGACAGTGACGCCTCCGACCTGCACCGGTTCGAGAACAGCGACGGGAGTGAGCGTGCCGGTGCGGCCGACCTGGACGCGAATGTCGTTGACGACGGTGGTTTCCTGGCGCGCAGGATATTTGTAAGCGATGGCCCAGCGGGGTGCTTTGGCGGTGAAGCCCAATTCGCGTTGGATTCCGGTGGAATTGACCTTGATGACGACGCCGTCGATTTCGTAGGGGAGATGCTCGCGCTTTGGCTCCCACACGTCGCAATAGGCAAGGACTTTTTCGATTCCGTCGCAGAGCTTCCAGTCGTCGGAGGCGCGGAATCGCAATTGCTTGAGAGCCTCTAGCGATTCGGAATGCTTCGCGAAAGGCTCGAGGCCATCGACGAGGAGGTAGTAGGCGAAAAATTCGAGGCGGCGCTGCGCGGTGATGGACGGATCGAGGACGCGGACGGAACCCGCGGCGGCGTTGCGTGGATTGACGAACACCTTGCCGCCCATTTGTTCTTGATGGCGATTCATCGCTTCGAAGGCTTTGCGGGTCATCAGGACTTCGCCGCGGACTTCGAAGGTTGGCTTCAGTTTCGCTTTCTTGATGAGCGCAACGTCGATGCGCAGGGGAACAGAGCGGATCGTTTTCACGTTTGGCGTGACATCTTCGCCGGTTGAGCCGTCACCGCGGGTGACGCCGCGGACGAGGACTCCATCTTCGTACTGCAACGAGATGCTCAGGCCGTCGAATTTGTGTTCGGCGACGTATTCGATTTTTTCGCGGCCACTTCCCTGCCGCACGCGGCGATCGAAATCGCCGAGGGCTTCGTAGGAGAAAGCGTTGTCGAGACTCAGCATCTGCCGAGCGTGGCGGACGGTTTGAAATCCGGCACGCGGAGTGCCGCCGACGCGGGCTGTGGGCGAGTCGGGGGTGACGAGCTTGGGATTCGCGGCTTCGAGTTCTTTGAGCCGGTTCATCAGCCGATCGTAGGCGGCGTCTGTGAGCTCGGGCTCGTCGAGGACGTAATATTGATAGTCGTGGTGGCGGATCTTGTCGCGGAGTTGCTCGATTTCCTGTTTTGCCGGAACAGCCTTGGGCATGGAACCCTCGTGAGAACGTTAACTTGATTGTGAACCATATTATATAGAATGGGGTTTTCGCGGAGCAGTGCGGCCGCAAGTGTCGAAGCAGCTTTGCCCTGACACCAAACGCGCACAGGCATGAGTGCCTGTGACACCTGAACCAGGATGGATGATGACCGCCACTTCACAGAACGCATTGTTGATTCACAATCCGAATGCCGGCAACGGGGGGAAGGCGCGGCGGCCGCTGCTTGACCAGGCGCGGAAGATTCTTGCTACGGGCGGGATTGAAGCGGAGCTCGTGGAGACGCGCGGGCCGGGCGATGCCACGGAGATTGCGCAGCGCGCTACGAACGAGGGGCGACATCTGGTGATCGCGTGCGGAGGCGATGGAACGTTGAACGAGGTCGTCAACGGACTCGCCGGGGCGCAGAACGGACATCGCGTGCCGCTGGCGCTGTTGCCCGGTGGAACGGCGAACATTTTGGCGAAGGAATTAAATTTGCCCTGGGACATTCCAGGCGCGGCGAAGAAGTTGATTCACGGCGAGGTTCGAGACATCGCATTGGGGCTTGCGACGCCGATGAATGAACCAGAGAAGAAGCGTTGGTTTTTGAGCGTGGCGGGTGCAGGACCGGACGGGATGATCGTTTACGCGGTCGATCTTGATCTGAAGGCGCGGGTTGGGATTCTGGCGTACTGGTGGCAAGGCGCGCGCGAAGTGCTGCGCTACAAGTTTCCGCATTTTCGTGTGATCGCCGACGATGTACAGATTGATTCCACGCTGGTGGTCGTGGGACGGACGAAGAATTACGGCGGGCCTTTCAAGATCACGACAGGTGCGGATTTGTTCGAAGACAAATTTGAACTGATGACGCTGACGACGCAGAGCGGGTTTCGCTATCTGAGTTATCTGCCGAGCCTGTGGATGAACAAGCTGCGCGGGACGGACGGCGTACATTTTTGGAAGGCGGATCGGGTCGTCTGCGAACCGCTGGACAGCAATCCGGTTTATGCGCAGGTGGACGGCGAGCCGCTGGCTCGGCTGCCGATTGAATTCAAGATTGTGCCTCGCGCGTTGAAGCTGCTCGTTCCGCAGGACAGCGCTACGCAAAAAGTTCGCGCTGTCGCCTGAGCCCGAAACAATCTATGGATGTTGGAACGCAAGGTCTGGCATCGCTGGTCATCGCTCGCGCGTTGGTGCCGCGAGCGCCGTGGCGAGCGTGGGCCGTGATCGTGATTGCGGGAAGCATCGCGAACATCGATGTTGTCAGTGCCATGGTGAGCCCGAGTGCTTTTATTGAATGGCATCGGACGTATTTGCACTCGATTCTTTTCTCGCTGATTGTCAGTTTGATTTTAGGGACGACCTACTTGCTCGTGAGGAAGGCAGACGCCCGGGCAAGCTGGGGCGCAACAGAGCTGCGCCCCTACAAGGAAGTGGGGCGCGGCTCGGTGGTGGCGTTTCTAGCGGCCGTGCTCCTCGCGGGATTGCTGCATCTTGCGCTGGATGCGGCTCAGCCGGACGGCACGATGATTTTTTGGCCGCTGAGTCATCAACGCGTGGCGCTGGATTGGCTGCCGCACATCGATGCGTGGATCATCGCGATTTTGCTTGCGGCGCTTTTGTTGCCCGAGCTGACTCGACTGGTGACCGAAGAGATCGGAGCGAAGGCGCGCGGGGCGACGCGGGCGCGTCGGGGCCATCATCGGACTCGTTATTCTTGCTCTTTATGTCGGATTGCGAGCCGATCTCCACAGCAATGCGATTGCGACACTCCAGAATCGCAGTTACGACACCGGAAGGCCCCATCGCATCGCCGCGTACGCCGACGCCACGTCGCCATTTCTCTGGCACGGAATCGTCGAGACCGAGCGCGCGATGCAAGAACTCGACGTTGGTATTTTTGCGGGCTCGGCATTTGATTCCGACAGCGGAGTCACGCTGTTCAAGCCGGAAGCTTCGCCTGCGCTCGACCAGGCGCAGCGCACGGAAGCCGCGAAGAAGTTTCTTGCGGCGGCGCAATTTCCGAAGGCGGACATCGAAAAGACAGCGGACGGCTACGAGGTCGAGCTACGCGATCTTCGTTATGCCGGGATCGGCGAGACGCGGCGGGAAATCCGGGCACGAATCGACCTGGATGCAAACGGGAAGATCTTGAACGACGAACTTATTTGGGCGCGGAACGCGAAGCCGCGCTAGTGCTTTTCTTCGAGCACCTTCTTTTCGTACATGATGAATTTTGAGGCGGCGTAGCTAATCCCGACAAGAATGATCAAGACGGCGATGACGGTCAGTTTGTGCGTCGCGAGAAATGGCAGGGCTTGCGAGCCGTAGGTCACCGCGAGATATCCGATGGCGAAATAGCGGACGATGCGAGCGATCGCAATAGCCGTCGTGAAACTCCAAAGCGGAACGCGGAAGACGCCAGCGGCCAGAACGAAGAATTTGAAGGGAGTGGGCGGTGGCAGAAGCGCTGCGACTAACATGCCGACGAATCCATTTTGCTCGACGAATTGGCGAAATTTTTCGGCGCGCTTGCCCGCTTTTTTCTGGAACGCGGCCTCGCCCGCTTTCAGCGCCAGGAAATAGAGCAACACACAACCTAGCACTGAACCCGTCGTTGCCGCCGTGGCGTAGAGAATCATGCGCGACGGCTTTTGGATCGAGAGCGAGATCAAGAGCAGATCGTTGATGACGGGGAACGTCAGCACGGACGAATCGAGGAAAGAGATCATGAAGAGTCCGGGCCAACCGAGGCTGCCGGCGAATCCGACGACTTTTTGTTTCCAACCGCTCAGGTTGCCCTGCAACAAATCCTCCTCGACTACTTTCCGCGGACCTCATCGACAATGGCGCGCGTTAGCTTCGACAGATCATTCGGGGCGATCACGAACGGCGGCGTCAGATAAATTACGTCGCCGAAGGGCTTGATCCAGCAGCCTTTTTCGACGAAAGCGCGCACGCAATCCTACCGCATCTACGGTGGCGGACATTTGAACGGCGCCGATCGCGCCGCGGACGCGGACGTCGCGGACGTTTTGGGCGCCGCGGCACGCGTTTAGCTCTTCGGTGAGTTGCGCTTCGATCGCGCGGACTTGCAGGAGGCGCGGCTCGGATTCGAATAGATCGAGCGAGGCGTTGGCGGCGGCGCAACCGAGGGGATAGGCCATGTAGGTCGGGCCGTGCATAAGCGCGGCGTCTGCGTCGTCGGATAGAAATGCGTTGAAGATTCGGTCGGTTGCGACTGTCGCGGCGAGCGGGACCGTGCCGCCGGTGAGCGCTTTGCCGAGGCAGATGATGTCGGGAGTTACGGCGGCTTGTTCGCAGGCGAACATCGAGCCGGTGCGGCCGAAGCCGGTGAAGATTTCGTCGAAGATCAGCAAGACGTTGTGGCGCTGGCAGAGTTTTTTAAGTTCGACGAGAACATCGGGCGTCGTGGAATTTCATACCGCCTGCGCCCTGGACGAGCGGCTCGACGATGACGGCGGCGATTTCGTGGGAGTTTTTGGAGAGCAAGCGATCGAGCGCGTCGCGATTTCCAGTTGAGTCGGGCAGGTCCAGGACGAATTGTTCGGGCACGACGCCGCGAAAGAGTTTGTGCATGCCTTCTTCGGGATCGCAGATGGCCATCGTGGAGAAGGTGTCGCCGTGATAGCCGGCGCGGAAGCTGACGAATTTTGTGCGGCGCTCGCCTTGATTCATCCAGAACTGGACGGCGATTTTGAGGGCGACTTCGACGGCGACGGAGCCTGACTCGCTGAAGAACACATGATTCAGGTCGCCGGCAACATTGCCGCGAGGCGTGACGCGAGGCGATAAGCGGGTTCGTGGGCGAGGCCGCCGAACATCACGTGGGGCATCTTTTCGAGCTGCTCGCGAACGGATTTCAAGATGTGCGGGTGCGCGTAACCGTGGCAGGCGGTCCACCAGCTCGAGATGCCGTCGATGAGTTCGCGGCCATCGGCGAGTTTTAAACGCACACCGGACGCGGAGACGACCGGCACTGGGAAGCCGGCTGTTTTCATCTGGGTGTAGGGGAGCCAGACGTGATCGAGATTTAGCCAAGCGGGATTGGTCATGCGATGATGCCGCTTTTTAGTCTGTGAAACGTCAAAAACCGACTCACGACAACTGCATTAGATCTTGCCGAGATGGGGCGCAGCGTGCTGCGCCCGTACATGAATTCGACTGGCGTGGGAAATTGTCTCAGGAATTGTTGCGGCGTGGAAATTATTGGGCGAAGGCGGCGCGATCGAAATTGTTCATGAAGACTTGCATCAGCGCAGTGCGATGCAGGTTCGGAAGTCGCGGAATTTCGCCGATCACGCGGACGTGGCCGAAGCGCTCGATCGTTTCGCGATTTTCGCGGTTTTGATCGCCGATGAGGACGACGCCGTGAACAGGGAGCTCCGCGGCGTGCAGAGCTGCGAGCGTGAGCAGCGTGTGATTGATGGTGCCGACGCCGCTGCGCGCGGCGAGAATCACGGGCAGCATGAACTTCACCATCATGTCGAGCATGAATTGTTTTTGATTGATGGGGACGAGGACGCCGCCGGCGCCTTCGACGACGAGCCAATCGTTGTGGAGGCTGGTGGGTAGCGTGATTCGGTTTAGATCGATTTCGGTGCCGGCCCAACGCGCGGCAAGATCGGGAGAAACGGGCGGGACAAATTTATAGACTTCGTCGAGCGTGCGATCGGTGCCGATGCCGGCGAGGCGCATCACGGTGACGCGGTCGGAACCTTCGAGCGTGCCGGTTTGAATCGGCTTCCAGTAGACAGCGTCGAGCGCAGCACAGAGGAGCGCCGAAAGCGTGGTTTTGCCGACGCCGGTGTCGGTGCCGGTAATGAAAAAATGATTCCTCACGAACAACCCGCCGCCAGCGGGATACGCTGGGCTCGCCATGATGATAGGCAATTTGCTAGTCGATCGAGTTGGGCGACGGCGATGGCGCTGGTGAGCGAGAGGCGCAGGCGCGCGCGGTTTTGAGCGACGGTCGGCGGGCGGATGGCGCGCACGGCGAAGCCTTCGGACTGCAGAAAGTCAGCGGCGGCGATGGCTTCGTCGTTGGCGCCCACGATGATTGGGATGATTTGCGATGCAGAGGCGGCGGTGTCGTAGCCTTGCGAGCGAAGTTCTGCGGTGAGGCGTTTTGCGTTTGCGAGCAATTGCGCGCGGTCGGAATCCATGCGGCGCGCGATTCGGAGGGCAGCGCGAATTTGGCCGGCCATGTATGGCGGCATGGCGGTGCTGAAGATGAAAGTGCGCGCATGATTGATGAGATGGTCGCGCAGCGTCGCGCTGCCGCAGACGAAAGCGCCGGCGCTGGCGAGAGCTTTTCCGCAGGTGTGCGTCATGGCGATGACTTCGCCGGTGAGTTGAGTCGAGGCCGCGATGCCGCGGCCGTTCGGTCCGTGGACACCGATGGCGTGGGCTTCGTCGAGGATCAAGCCCGCGCCGTGGCGCGCGCAAAGATTGGAGAGTTCGGCGATGTTGGCGATGTCGCCGTCCATGCTGAAGACGGTTTCGGTGACGACGAATTTGCGGCCGGTCGGGCTCGGCGTCGCGATGCGCAGCGCGGTTTCGAGATCGTTGAGATCAAGATGGCGATAGATCACTTTGCGCGCGCCGGAGAGACGCATGCCGTCGATCAAGCTGGCGTGATTGAGTTCATCGGAGAAGACGATGTCGTCTTTTCGCAAGATCGAGGTGAGAAGACCGACGTTTGCTGCGTAGCCGCTGCCGAAGTAGAGCGCGGACTCGGTGCCGGCGAATTCGGCGAATTCTTGCTCGAGGCGATCCCAGGCGCGGAGATGTCCGGAAAGCAGGCGCGATCCGGTGCCGCCGATTCTGCGGCGCGTTGCGCACAGCTTCGATCACGGCCGCGCGCAATTCTTCGGACTGCAGAGAGGCCGAGATAATCATTCGAGCAGAGATTCACGGAGCGCGCGATGACGCGTCGCCGCTCGCGCCCGTCTCAACGAGTGAGCGCCGCTGGTCCCGCTTTTCCAGTTCGCGAAGGCCGTCTTGCAGTTCGCGCTGGAATGCTCTGTGAAATTCAGTTGGCATGCGATTCGAGTGGCTTCAGTCCCAGGGTTTGCAACAACTGCTCGTCTTCATCCGGCCCTGGATTCGGTGTGGTAAGAAGTTTTTCTCCAACGAAAATCGAATTTGCTCCGGCCATGAAGCAGAGCGTGACTGCTTCGGGCGACAATTGTTTTCGGCCGGCGGCGAGGCGCACGCGCGATTTCGGCATCAGGATGCGAGCCGTCGCGATGGCGCGCACCATCTCCAGCGGATCGAGCGCGGGCATCGACGCGAGAGGCGTTCCTTCCACGCGGACGAGCATGTTGATGGGCACGCTCTCGGGATGAGGCGCCAGCGTCGCAAGTTGCTGCAGCAAGCCGATGCGGTCGTTTTCGCGTTCGCCCATGCCGAGAATTCCGCCGCAGCAGACGGTGATGCCTGCTTTGCGGACCGCCGCGAGCGTTCGCAGGCGCTCATCGTATACGCGCGTGGTGATGATCGAGCCGTAGAATTCAGGGGACGTGTCTAGATTGTGGTTGTAGGCGGTGAGGCCGGCTTCTTTGAGCCGAGCGGCTTGGCCTTCGTTGAGCATGCCGAGCGTGCAGCAGACTTCCATGCCGAGCGACGAGACGCCGCGCACCATTTCGAGGACGCGTTCGAACTCGGCGCCTTCGGGCGCCTGGCGCCATGCAGCACCCATGCAAAAGCGAGTTACGCCGCGTTCGGCGGCGTCACGGGCGACGCTGATGACGTGCTGCGGCGTCGAGCAAGCCTTGACGCTCGACGGGAGCGTCGTAGTGTGCGCTCTGCGGGCAGTAGGCGCAATCTTCGGGGCATCCACCGGTTTTGATGGAGAGGAGCTGGCAAGTCTGCACCCGGTCGGGAGCGTGGTTCGCGCGATGCACGGTTTGAGCGCGGAAGACCAATTCGGTCAATGGGGTCTGGTAAATCGCCGCAACTTCGTCGCGAGTCCAGTCATATCGCACCCCGCAGGGTTCGGCAGCGCCCAAAGCGCCGCCCTCGACCGGTCCTCCGGCCACTCCAATCACCTGAGTACTCATGATCCCCCGCACCAAAGGTGTACAACGAAACCTAAATGTAGCCTAAACCGCTTCTCCCCTACAGCCAACCGGATGGGCTTTTTGTAGTCGCTGAATAGTAGCATGCAGCCCGTTCCAGGAGCACATCCGCAGGCCGACCTGGAGGCTATTTGATATCTAGCTGTACGCCGCTCGGATGGGTGAGTTTTCCTCAGGAAACCTGACCTCCTGGGTCACGGTCTCGTTTGACCAATTTCCTCGTAAATGTTATAAAACCAACACTTTGTTTAGCGGTTCGAAGTACGCCCAGCGTGCTGCGAAACGTCCTGCCGGGTAGTCAGGGCGTCAGCGTTCTGGTGACACGTCCCAGTCCTGCGTTAACGAGGTTAATTTCGAAAGTTTTTAGTAGCAGTGGTCCGTTCGCTCAGGGTAGTGTGCCGTTTTCGCGGCCACTCGATATAAGTTCGCCTACATCTTGGTACCGATTACTGGAGGAGTGTCGATGCGCACCTGGCTCACAAGTGCCCGGTCACTGGCATGTCGAATCGCAAAATTTGGCGCGGTGGCGACAATGTTGTCGCTGCTGACAGCGGCGCAGTCGTTCGCCGCCCAAGCCACCGAAGAGGCCGGTGGTGAAGCGAGTTTGAAGCTTCCGGATCTCTCCTCCGTTTCGTTTCTCGGCATCGACGGACACAAACTGCTGCTCTTCGGCATTCTCTTCTGCGTTTTTGGGCTGGCTTTCGGTCTCATCATCTATAGCCGGCTGAAGAACTTGCCGGTGCATCGCACGATGCGCGACATTTCCGAGCTGATCTACGAAACCTGCAAAACCTATCTCTTCACCCAAGGCAAGTTTCTGATGCTGCTCTGGTTGTTCATCGCCGTCGTCATCATTCTTTACTTCGGCGTGCTCGCTCCGGTTCCTGGGAAGTCGATCGCGGTAACGCTCCCGATCATTCTGTTCTTCAGTCTCGTCGGTATCGCCGGAAGTTACGGCGTCGCCTGGTTCGGCATTCGCGTCAACACGTTCGCCAACTCGCGCACGGCGTTCGCCAGCCTTCGCGGGAAGCCCTATCCGATTTACGACACGCCGCTGCAAGCCGGAATGAGCATCGGCATGATGCTGATCAGCGTCGAGTTGTTGATGATGCTGCTGATTTTGCTATTTATTCCCGGCGACTACGCCGGACCGTGCTTTATCGGTTTCGCCATCGGCGAATCGCTCGGCGCGGCCGCGCTGCGCATCGCGGGCGGCATCTTCACCAAGATTGCGGACATCGGCTCCGACCTGATGAAGATCGTTTTCAAGATCAAGGAAGACGATGCGCGCAACCCGGGCGTCATCGCCGACTGCACCGGAGACAACGCGGGCGACTCGGTCGGGCCAAGCGCGGACGGCTTCGAGACCTACGGCGTCACCGGTGTCGCGCTCATCACGTTCATTCTCCTCGGCGTGAAGAGTCCCACGGTTCAGGTTCAGCTGCTGGTCTGGATCTTCGTCATGCGCATCGTCATGCTCGTCGCCAGCGCCTTCGCCTACTTCATCAACACCGCGATCGCGAAAGCCAAGTATGGCAATGCGAACGAGATGAACTACGAAGCGCCTCTTACTTCGCTGGTCTGGATCACCTCGATCGTCTCCATCGCCTTTACGTACGGAGTTTCATTGCTGATCATCCCGATGCTCGGCAACGACTCGACGCAGTGGTGGAAACTCGCGACGATCATCTCCTGCGGCACGCTGGCCGGCGCGATCATCCCGGAACTGGTAAAAGTCTTTACCTCAACGGAATCGCGACACGTAAAAGAAGTTGTCGCCTCTGCTGAAGAAGGTGGCGCCTCGCTCGGCATTCTGTCGGGCTTCGTCGCGGGCAATTTCTCGGCCTACTACATTGGACTCGCGATGGTGCTCTTGATGTCCGTCGGCTATCTCATCAGCAACTTGGGCCTGGGAGCCCAGATGATCGCTGCGCCGGTCTTCGCCTTCGGTCTCGTCGCGTTCGGCTTCCTCGGCATGGGCCCGGTTACCATCGCCGTCGATTCTTACGGCCCGGTCACCGACAACGCGCAATCCGTCTACGAGCTCTCGCTGATCGAGCAGGTTCCCAACATCAAGTCCGAATTGAAAAAGGACTACAACATCGACGTCAATTTCGAGCGCGCCAAGGAAATGCTCGAAGCCAACGACGGCGCCGGTAACACCTTCAAAGCCACCGCCAAGCCTGTGCTCATCGGAACGGCAGTCGTCGGCGCGACCACAATGATCTTCTCCATCATCATGGCGCTCACTCACGGCCTGACCGCCAATGTGAACAAGCTCTCGCTTGCTTCACGCGCCTTTCGTCCTCGGCCTCATCACCGGCGGCGCGATGATCTACTGGTTCACTGGCGCATCGACGCAAGCCGTGACCACCGGCGCCTACCGCGCGGTTGAATTCATCAAAGCCCACATCAAGCTCGACGGCGCAGCGGCGGCGAGCGTCGCCGACAGCAAAAAAGTCGTCGAGATCTGCACCAAGTACGCGCAAAAAGGCATGCTGAACATCTTCATCGCCGTCTTTTTTGCGACCCTGGCCTTCGCCTTTGTTGAGCCGTTCTTCTTCATCGGCTACCTCTTCTCCATCGCAATCTTCGGCCTGTATCAAGCCATCTTCATGGCCAACGCCGGCGGCGCATGGGACAACGCGAAGAAAATCGTCGAAGTCGAGATGAAGCAGAAGGGCACGCCGCTGCACGACGCCACCGTCGTTGGCGACACGGTCGGCGATCCGTTCAAGGACACCAGTTCCGTCGCGCTCAACCCGGTTATTAAGTTCACGACGCTGTTTGGCTTGCTCGCCGTCGAGCTGGCCGTGCAACTGACAGCATCTCAGGGCGACGGCCTGACGCACATCCTGGCTGCGGTCTTCTTCGCCATTTCATTCATCTTCGTCTACCGCAGCTTCTACAGTATGCGCATCCGCACCACCGCACACTAAGTCACTCAATTCGCATGAGTTGGAAAGGGCTCCGCAGGGGCCCTTTCGCTCTTGGACCGCAGAGATCGGGTACTTGACATAGCCATCTTAAATGGCTATCTTCGACTCATGAAGGTTAGCGTTGCCGAGGCCAAAAATAAGCTCACCGCCTTAATCAGGGCGGTCGAAAACGGGGAAACGGTGACTATTTGCCGCCGCGGCGAACCCGCTGTAGACCTGGTACGCACCACGTCACCCCTAGGGCGAAAGCCGAAGTTTGGGACGATGAAAGACAAGATTAAGATCATCGACCCAAATTGGGCGGAACCTATGACTGACGCAGAAGTAGATGCAATGCTTGATGAGCCTGATTAGGTGAGGGTACTCATCGACACGTCAGTTCTTATCTTTGCTGCTCTGGAACCAAACCGCCTCACAAAAAGCGCCTTCTCAATCTTGGCTGATTCGGAAAACATCCCGGAAATCAGTACCGTCTCGATTGCTGAAATCGCGCTCAAAAATGCGACCGGGAAACTCATATTTCCTTCCATCGACGTTCGGCATTCGCTAGACGATCTTAAAATCCGTATTCTTCCTTTCACGGCAGATCACGCGTTCCGGCTGTTCAATCTGCCGCTGCACCATCGGGATCCGTTCGACCGCCAGATCATCGCTCAGTCGCTTCACGAAAAGATTCCCCTTATAACTTCCGATCGAAAATTCAGTCTCTACCTCGACGAAATTCTTTGGTAACGCAAACTTTCTGTGTTCCGTTCGCCTGAGTGCCCGGCGCCCCAATTGTCTTTCCATTTGCCCCACGCTCGGCGCTGGTCTAGGATACCCGCCGGTACCCAGGAGCCTCCGAGATGAGCTCGATCGCGCGTAATTCCCTGCTCTCCATTGCAGCGGTTGTCTTTCTGCTCGCCCTTCCCAATCACTCGCATTCGAATCCCACGCCGGACGAACAGTGGCGCCAACTCTTCAACGGTAAAAACCTCGACGGCTGGAAGCACGTCGGCCCCGGCGAGGACACCGTAGAGGATGGACTGATCCGCACCCACGGCGGAATGGGCCTGCTCTATTGGACGAGAGAAAAATTCGGCAATTGCCGCATCCGCGTCGTTTACAAGATGCGCGACCACAACGACAACTCCGGAGTTTTCATCCGCATTCCGCTGGAGCCGCGCGAGCCATGGATGCCAGTGCACTACGGCTACGAAGTCCAGATTGATAATCAGCCTGAGGATTCCAAGGAAGACGAATACCACGTCACCGGCACTCTCTATTCGCTGACGAAGCCGCTTGCTCGACCCGGCAAGCCGGGTCCCGAGTGGAACACGATGGTGATTACTCTCAATGGCGCACGAACGATCGTGGAAGTGAATGGCGTCCGCGTCACCGACTACACCGAGGGCGCACCGGTACCCGAGCGCAAATTCGACTTCGAACCGCAGCATGGCCGCCGTCCCGATGAAGGCTATATCGGGCTGCAAAATCACAGCGACAACGACATCGTGTTCTTCAAAGAAGTGGCAATCGGTCCGCTTCCCTGATGTCGCCATATCACGATCCCTCAGGCGACGACCCGTTGAGCGCGGAGCGAAGTTTGCTTGCGCCTCGATTCACTCGTATTCACGATTTCACACTCTTGTAGGAGCCCTGCATCCATGAAATCCAATTACACACGCCGTCAATTTCTCCAACGCACCGCAGCCACAGCCGGAGCGCTCGCCGCCGCCAATGTGATCGCGCTTCCCGACCACCGCCTCGAAGCCGCCGCGTTTCCTGCGAACGTTCCGCCCAGCGACCGTCTCCGCTTCGGAATCATCGGGATCGGCATGGAAGGCTCCGGCGTCCTCTCCAACGCTATCGCGCTTCCTGGCGCGGAATGCGTCGCCGCCGCCGACCTCTACGACGAGCGCCATCTTCTTGCGCGCGAAATCACGGGCAAGCCGAACCTGTTCGCCACGCGAAAGTACAAAGAGCTTCTCGACAACAAGGAGATCGACTGCATACTTGCCGCCGTGCCCGATCACTGGCACAAGCAAGTGGTCGTCGACTCGGTTCGCGCTGGCAAGCCGATCTACTGCGAAAAGCCGATGTCGCACACCGCCGCCGACGGTGTCGAAATGGTTGCGGCTGCGAAAGAAACGGGCAAAATCGTTCAAATCGGATCGCAGCGCGTCAGCTCGGTGATCTGCGCCAAGGCAAAAGAAATCCTCGCGCAAGGAACGATTGGTACGTTGACGCTTGTCGAAGGCACTTACGGACGCAACGATCCCAACGGCGCGTGGGAATATCCAACGCCGCCGGGCCTCTCGCCGCAAAATTTCGATTGGGAAACGTGGCAGGGCACCGTGCCAAAGCGAGCATGGGATCCCGACATGTCGCCGAAGTATTTCGCCCGCTGGCGCTGCTGGCGCGAATACGGCACCGGCGTCGCCGGCGATCTTCTCGTTCATCTGGTCAGCGGCATGATGTTCATGCTCGGCATCAACGAGCAACCCAATCGCGTTCAGGCGCTTGGCAACATCATTCGCTGGAAGGACGGCCGCAACATGCCCGACGTCCACGCTGCGCTGTATGAATATCCGTCGCTGCAGGCGCCGGTTTATCTGCGCCTGAATCTCGGCGGCGCTTCACCCGAAACGTATCGCTTCTACGGCTCGAAGGGCACGCTCGAAGTCACCGAATACGACATCAAATACCTGCCTCAGACCGGCGAAAACGATTCGCCCAGCTATTACACCGGTAGCTTCCCGCATGCGATGCGCGAAGCCTACGCCAAGCAGTGGCACGAGGAACATGATCCGAAACCCGGCAAGGAGCCGACGCTGGAAGGCTTCACGTACACCGGCACGTCGTGGGATGAGTTGAAACCGCATCTTTGGAATTTCTTCCAGGCCGTCCGCACGAACGGAACGGTCACGGAAGACGCGGTCTTTGGTCATCACGCCGCGCTCGCGTGCCACATGGCGAATGAATCCTATTTCCGCCATGCGCCCACGACTTGGGACGCGTCCACCAACACGATCAAAAGTTAGTCAGCAGCGTTCGAATCGCTACTTCGGTGGCCGGCCGAGAGTAATCTCACGCACGATTTCTCGAGCACGATCCTGATTCGCGCCTGAAACATAGATGTGCGTTTGGCCGTCTGGCGTCTCGATGTGCATCGGAATCTCATTTTCTTGCAAAGCCGCGGTCAGGAACTCGGCGACTTTGTCGTCGCCGCCGTTCCAGATTTCAACTTTCGGGTGACTCTCGGTTTCATCCGTCAGCGGCCGCTCTTCGTCCGTCGCAAGCGGCTGCTCGGGGAGCTCGAGATTCTCCGGTTCCTGCGCGAGCAGTTTCTCTAAAATTTGTTTCGCCGCTGTCACATCGGCCGACAGCACCGCGACCTCAAATCCAAATCGCGGCTTCCAGTCGATCGGCAGCGGATCGGCATCGGGCGTGATCGAGTCATCGCCAATCGCCATGTTGCGCGATGGAATTCCCGCCGCATTCAGAGAATCGGTCAACGTCTGATAAAACGCAGGATCCTCGCCCGCCCACAACAAAATCAGGGAAGATCCAGCAGCTGGACTTGCGCACATAAACTTTCTCCTTAAAAGGAAGACCGAAAATCGCTGAAATTCGCGGCAAGTCTACTACGGCTATCGAATGCGTGGATATCAATTGGAATTTGTAGTCGCGAGAGCCTGAGTAGCAGAGGCGGCCAATTCGCTCCGCAAGACGCAACCCACTGAAAGCAAATGGCTTACGCCGAAGGTCCATTACAGCTCGAGACGGGCAACCTGTAGCCGACTGCCCACAGCCCTCCCTGCGTCTTTTTCACGTCGCGCTTCGTATACCGTTTAGAATGAACGCCACGTTCACTAACCTCGGTTGCAAACAGCGGTCGCCGGGGCGAGCTGCAATTCCGCTCTCGGCGCAATGTCGCTAGTTTTCGGTTCGCTGGCGAACGCCGCACGTTCAACATTTCTTTTCTCGCCGGTAATGGCTGACGACAGAAAAACGCTGATCCAGGGTCTGCGCCAGCGCGATCCCGAACTTCTCGATCGGCTGATCGAGGAGTATCAGCATCGGCTCTATCGCTATCTGATTTACATCACGGGCGATGCCGCACGCGCCGAGGATTTTTTCCAGGAGACATGGATTCGCGTGCTTGAGCGCGGACATCAGTACGACGGCAAGCACAAATTTGAAGCGTGGTTGTTCACAATCGCCCGCAATCTGGTGATCGATTGGCAGCGTCAGAAAAAAGCGATCAGCCTCGATTCGATGGTCGATCCGGAAGAAGAAGGAAGGCCGATCGACTTGCCGGACGAAAAGGCGGAATCGCCGCTGCATCTTTATCTGCAAGGCGAGAGCGACCTGCGCGTGCAAACTTCGCTCGATCGTTTGCCGGTGCATTATCGCGAGGTTTTATTGTTGAGATTTCGCGAGGAAATGCAGCTCGATGAAATTGCGAAAATTCAGTCGACGCCGATCTCAACCGTGAAATCACGCCTCTATCGCGGACTGGAAGCACTGAAGGGATTGTTGGCGGGCGGTGTGGCGTGAACTCGCAACTGAACAATATCGAACGAATTGCACGCGTCGCGCCGAATTGCTGATCGCGAAAGAGCGCGTCGAAGGCATTTCGCCGGCCGAACAGGAATGGCTGGCGGCTCATCTTCGCGAGTGCGGCGGCCAGTGCAGTGCGACCATGGAAACGACGCAGCAAGCCTTGCGTTCGCTTGCTCTCGCTCCATGTCACCGGCTCCGCGCGGCCTAGCTGCCCGCACGCAATTCCGCGTGCGCCTGCGCGCGCAAGAGATGCGCTCTGTTCGCCAGCCGCGCTGGCGCCTGGTTTATCTGATGTGTGGCGCATCGTGGGTCGCCGGTGCGGCAACTGCTCCATACGTTTGGCGCGGATTGGAATGGGTTGGACATCGCGCCGGCTTGCCGGATCTGGTCTGGAAGATGGGCTTTGGCGTCTGGTGGGCCTTGCCGGCGATCATCGCCGCAGCGATTTTGTTTGCCGAGAGCGCGGGGACGCGAACCTCGCGCATCGACCTGAATGAGAATTTATAACAAACGATTTCAACGAGTGGCAGAAGCGGAGACGACTGCAATGACGGAGTACCCACAAAAGGTCAGTGAATCCTGGAGCGAGCGAATGCGCCTCATCCGTTTCCGGCGCAAGCGCGAAAAGGGTCTGCGCTTCTGGCAGGAATTCAAGCTCGTCCCAGCGTGGCTGCGATGGACGGTCGCCGTTCTGTATATCCTCGCGCTCGTGATCGCCACGTACGTCAACCTCGATCCCCGATTGAGCGAGGGCCACTCCTTCCCACCGGAGCTACAAGACAATCCCGCGCTCGCGTCACTGGCGCTGGCCGGACTCGTCACCATGGTCTCGCTTTTCCTTTCGAGCTGGATCTTCATGACCGCGTATGTGAACCGCGACGCGAAACGCCGCGGCATGAGTTCCGCGCTCTGGACTTTTCTTGTGATCGTCCTCTCACCAGCATATTTTGCGATCGGTTTCATCCTCTACTTCCTGATGCGCCAGCCGCTTCCCTACGCCTGCCCACAATGCGGAAAGACGGTCGGCGCGCGTTTCAACTTTTGCCCCAACTGCAAATGCAATCTGCATCCGTCATGCCCGCAGTGCAAGCAGGAAGTCGCGGAGGACGATAAGTATTGCCCCAATTGCGCCTGCGATCTTCGGGTAGCAGCGCCGCCAGTCGAACCTGCGAACCCAGCTTTGCCAGCAATCGAGAGCTAGTCGAGTCTCAACGAAAAACGAACGATTTGGCTGAGTTCGCTTGTGAAACCGCGCCCTCGCGCCGTCCATCCAACCGCCATGAAACACAACCGCATCGAAGAGTTGCGGTGGGGGTAAACCCATCTGGTATCTTGGCGTTGGGAGAATGTTCGATGAATAAGCTTTCGAAGAGATTGGCAGGCGCGATCGCGATTGCCTCGCTTGCCGCGTGTTTCGCCGCAACTCCGTGTAGCGCGCTGCCGCAGCAAGCGGCGCAGCCCACCGAAAATCAGGACGCCAAGGACATCAAGGCGTTCGTTCTCGATCAAGGCAAGTTCGAGCGAATCACCGCCAGCTTTGGCGACATCGCGACCTGTCGAAAACAGAATCGCGCTCCGTGGGACACACTCACCGGCGACCCAGCGTACGCCGATGCATCTCTGACGGAAAAAGCAAAAATGATGGACGCGCAAGTCGGCCAGTGCACCGCGCTCCTCAAGAATCACGGATTCAATACGCGCGACTATCTGATTTCGATCGACGTGCTGAGTCGTTCCGAGCAGGTTTCGCTGATGAAAAAACGCAACATGACGGCCGCGGCAGGCAAAGCCGCGGAGGCACTCAACCCCGCGAGCATCGCCTTCACGGATGCGCACTACGAGGAAATCGAAAAGTGGCGGCAGTCGATTCGCGTTCAGGCTCAGGCGCAGCAGCAGGCGCCGCAAGCTCAGCCGCAGTAGTGAACGAGAATTAAGCGGGCGGAGTTGCTTCGCGCACTTCGCGAATGATTTCGCGCGAGGCCGCTTCGGCCTCCGGTTTCACGAGCAGCCGGATTTCATTCTGGGGCGTCGGAGCACCCGCATCCCCTTCGCGTCGCACTCCGATGCGATTTTCGCGCAGGCAAGCTTCAAGAAGATCGGCTAGCGCGGTGTCTTCGCCGCTCCAAACAACCGCAGTCGCTTCCTTTGGCTGAAAGTCGCGGTCTGCCACACGCGTGTCAGCCTCGACCAAATCCGAATCGGCGGCATCTTCCGCAGGTTCGTCGAGCGCGAACGGAGCGGTCTCCCGAACGTTGGCGAGGAGCCCTTTCGCACGCGTCAAGTCGGAAAGAAACACGCGCACAGCGTACTTCGGCCGCGGCATCGCCAGTTCGAAAACGAGATGCTCGTTCGTCGGCTGAACATGATGCCGGATGCCGGCATCGCGTAGGATGTGGATGACTTCGCTCACGGCGAGGGGATCGCCGCCCTTCCAAACCAGCACGATTTTCTCTTTGCGCTGCCGCTCGTCAAGCGGATGCCCGCGCAACTCTTCGGGCACCAGTTCGATACCGCACACGCTACACATCGCGTGACTGTCGGCATACTCTGCATCGCAAACGGGACAATATCTCATTGAATTTGTGCTCTCGGAGCCTCTCCGCCGCTCAGGTTCAAGCTCAAGCGCGCTCAACCGCCAGCGCAACTGCATTCCCGCCACCCAAGCACAGCGCCGCGATCCCCCGCTTCAAGTCGCGCCGCTGCATCTCGTAAAGTAGCGTCACCAGAATCCGCGCGCCGCTCGCCCCGATCGGATGCCCGAGCGCCACGGCTCCCCCGTTCACGTTCACCTTCTCAGGGTTCAGCTTCAGCTGACGCGTCACCGCAATCGCCGCCACCGAAAACGCCTCGTTCAGCTCCACGAGATCGACATCCTTGTCGCGATCCCAGCCCGTCTTCGCCAGCAACTTCTCCACCGCCTCGACCGGCGCCATCATCACCCACTTCGGCTCGACTCCGCTCACCGCCTGCGCCACAATCCGCGCCATCGGCTGCTTGCCGAGCCGTTGTGCATTTCGTTCGCTCGTCACAATCAACGCCGCTGCGCCATCGTTGGTTCCCGGCGCATTGCCCGCCGTCACCGTTCCATCCTTCTTGAACGCCGGCTTTAATTTCGCCAGCACTTCCATCGAAGTATCTTCGCGCGGCGACTCGTCATACTTGATCACCACCGGCTCGCCCTTCTTCTGTGGCACTTCGATCGGCAGAATCTGCGCCTCAAAGAAACACGACTTCCGCGCTCGAATCGCTCTCTGATGACTTTCAAACGCGAACCGATCCTGCTCTTCGCGCGAAATCCCATACTTCTCCGCTACCAGCTCTCCCGTCATCCCCATATGAAAATTTTCGTAAGAATCCCACAGCCCATCATGAATCATCGAATCAATCAGTTTTCCGTCGCCGATCCGGTACCCGCTCCGCGCCTGCGGCAAAAGATACGGCGCGTTCGTCATCGACTCCATTCCACCGGCGACCACAATCTCCGACTCACCCAGTTGCACCGCTTGCGCCGCCAGCGCGACCGCCTTCAGCCCCGACCCGCACACCTTATTGATCGTCAGCGCCGCAACCCGGGGATCGCATCCGCCCTTCAGCGCCGCCTGCCTCGCTGGATTCTGACCCAGCCCCGCCTGAATCACGTTCCCGAGGATCGCCTCGTCGATCTGCTTCGTCTCGATCCCCGCTCGCCGCACCGCCTCGGCAATCACCTTCGCCCCAAGCTCCGGCGCCGTAAAAGACGACAATCCCCCCTGAAATTTCCCAACCGGTGTGCGAACAGCGGACAAAATGACAGGCGTTTCCATGACGAAAACCTCCGAAACACCATTATACGAGATCGCCCGATCCGCCGCAGAAACGCAAAAGGGCGCCTGAAATCGGCGCCCTCGGGTAGGGGGCACGACATCGCCGGGCCCCTTTCATCTCAGCTATCTACTTCTCAATCTACGCGTTCGCCGGCTTCCCCATTTGCCCCTCATCCGCGCTCGGCCCATACAAGCCCGGCACCGGAATATCGAGCATCCGGAAATACACAGTGAGCTGCCCGCGATGATGAATCAGGTGATTCATCACCATCCCACGCAGCACCGCAATCCTCGGCATCGTGAAAATATTCTGTCCGCCCATCAGCAGGCTCCAGTTCGCCATCAGTTCCGCGTCACTCACTTTCTCCAGCGCCGCGCGAGCCTCGGCCGAATCTTTATCGAACTGAGCCAACGCCTCTTTCGCATTTTCAATCTTCGGCATCTCCGGCCCCTTGCCATCCTTTGGCGCGAAATCCAGATTCTCCGTATTGATCGTCATCGTCGCCCAACCCGGCAGCGTCGCAATGTGCAGCGCGTACCAGCCCACGGTTCCCGACTTTTCGTGCGGCTTCCAACCCCACTTCTCGTCCGGCACGCGCTCCAGCACTTGCCGCGTGCTTTTCATCTCCTGATCGAATTCCGGCAACATCGATTGCCCAATTGTCATAGTCGAATACCTCCGAGGTCAAATAGGGGACTCCAGGCGCGCACATCGTAGGCGAAGAAAAGGCGAAATGTCAAGGACATTCTTCTCGCGTCCTTCTTATCGACGCCCCTCCCCAATTTTCGTTTCTCTCCACTCCGTACTCTTGCGCCCTTTTCATCCTCGTTTCACAATCCATCTATGCCACACCAATTTTCCACGTCCTACATCCAGGATTCCCTCGCGATCTTTCGCCAATACAAGCGACTCGCCGAGCGCGCCATGGAGCAATGCTCCGACGAACATCTCTTCGTGGCGCTCGATTGCGAATCCAACTCCATCGCCGTCATCGTCAAACACATGGTCGGCAACATGCGCTCGCGCTGGCGGAACTTCCTCACCACCGACGGCGAAAAACCCGACCGCAATCGCGACACCGAATTCGAAGGCGCTCCAAAATCCCGCGAGGAACTCATGGCCATGTGGGGCGCCGGCTGGAAATACGTTTTCGACGCGCTCGAGTCTCTCTCTGAAAGCGATATTGGCCGCGAGGTACTGATTCGCACCGAACCTCACTCCGTCATGCAAGCCATCAACCGCCAGGTCGCCCACTATTCCATGCACATCGGCCAAATCGTCTTCGCCGCGAAACACATGACCGCCGCAAAAACCGGCAAATGGCAATCGCTGAGCATCCCCCGCGGCCAATCCGCCCAATTCGCCGCAGACGTCGCCGCCGGCAAAAAGTCCCAACGCTAAGCCGAATTCTCACACGTATTCACAGCGCGCTGCCGACCTTCGTTTCCTCTTCGCCCTAATTTCCGCTAACCTATTTATGTGAATCCCACGCTATTCGACATCTCCCCGCTCGAAACCAGCGCCCTCAAGCTCAACGACGCCCAGCGCCACGCCATCGACCACGGCGACGGTCCGCTCCTTGTCATCGCCGGAGCTGGCACCGGCAAAACCCGCGTCATAACCGAACGCATCCGCCATCTTCTTGAATCCGACTCCGCGCTCGGCAGTGAAAACATCCTCGCTCTCACCTACACAAAAAAAGCGGCCGGCGAAATGAAGTCTCGCATCGTCAAAACCTGCGGCGAACGCGGCCGCGACGTCACCATCGAGACCTTCCACGCCTTCTGCGAAAAAATCCTCAAGGAAAACGGCGCCAAGTACGCCGTCCTCGAAGACGTCGATCACTGGATCCTCCTCCGCCGCAACATGGCGCGCCTCAAACTCGAAAAATTCCGACGTCTCGCCGAGCCCGGCCAATTCCTCGGCGACTTCCTCAAATTTTTCTCGCGCTGCCAGGACGAGCTTGTCTCCAGCGATGACTTCCAATCCTTCGCCGACGAACTCGATGCCGATCTCGCCGCCGATCGAAAGCTCGTCGACGACGACACCTTCGCCGAGCGCGTCGAAAACGTCGCCCTCCAAAAAGAACTCGCCCGCGCCTATAAAGTGAGTGAAGAGATCCTCCGCGAGAAAAACTTCTACTCCTTCGGCGCGCTCATCACCCGCACTATCGAGCTCGTCCGCAACGACCAACCGCTCCGCGAAAAACTCCAGCAGCGCTTCAGACACATCCTCGTCGACGAATTTCAAGACACCAACATCGCCCAGCTCGAACTCCTTCATCTCCTCACCGCCGAGCCGCGCAACATCGTCGCCGTCGGCGACAACGATCAAGCCATCTATCGTTTCCGCGGCGCCTCTTTCGGCAGCTTCAAACTCTTCCTCGAACGCTTCGCCGGCTGGAAGACCGGCCGCGACTCCTCAAAGTATCGCGTCACCCTCACCGAAAACTATCGATCGACGCCCAACATCCTCCGCGTCGCCACTCAAGTCATCGCGCAAAACGAGGTCAGCTCCGACTTCCCCAACAAAGTCCTCTCCGCCACGCACGCTGAAGGCGAACGCATCCGCATCGCCGAACTCTCCAACGAAGACGAAGAAGCCGTCTGGGTCGCCAGCGAACTCGAACGCCTCCACCGCGCCGGCACTCCCTGGCGCGACTTCGCCATTCTCTATCGCCAGCACAACCATCGCGATCGCCTCGCCAAGGAACTCGCCGAGCGCAACATCCCCTTCGTCATCTCGCGTCTCTCGATCCTCGAGCATCCGCTTGTCCGCGACGTACTCGCCTACCTCCGCCTTATCAACAAGCCTTTCGACGACGTCGCCGCCGCTCGCGTCCTCGCAGCTCCCGCCTGGCATCTCGAGCCCGTCGATCTCGTTCGCCTCGCCGAGCGCACGCGCAAGAAGCGCACCTCGATCTACGACGTGCTCCAGTCCCCGCAATCCGATTTGCCGTTCGACCCATCGCCCAAAGCGCTCGCCGATCTCCTCGAATTTATCGCCGCCCAGCGCAAAAATCTAAAGCGCCGCCCCGCCATCGACGTCCTTCGCGCCCTCATCGACTGGCTCGAAATCCCGCATCTCGTGGGCCCGCGCGCGCGCCGCTACGTCACGCAGCTCGTCGAGTTCCTCAAAACATGGGAGCCCAAGAGCGAAACGCGCTCCCTCCCCGAATTTCTCGAATATCTCGACTTCTTCGAACAATCCGGCTTGGGCCAGATCTGCCTCGACGACGAAGCCCCCGGCGACTCCGTCCAACTCATGACCGTCCACGGCGCCAAAGGCCTCGAATTCCCGCACGTCTTCCTTCTCCGCATCAATCATGCGTGCTTCCCTGCGCGAGAACGCTCTCCGCTCTTCGAATTCCCCGTCAAGCTCATGAAAGAAGACTTGCCCGCCGGCAACTTCCACATCCAGGAAGAGCGCCGCCTCTTCTACGTCGCGCTCACTCGCGCCGAGCGCAAACTCACTATCACCACGCTCGCCGAAAAAAAAGGCAAAGTCCCCACGTTCATCGAAGACATCTTGATGGACCCGACCATCCGCAAGCGCGACGTCCTCCAAATTTCGCCGAAAGTAAGAGTGCGCGAAACGAACGACTCCGACGACGATGCCAAGAAGGTCAAAGAGCTCTTCCCTTCCATGTCCGAACGCCCGCGCATCCATTCGCAAATCGCCAAGTGGGCCGAGACTTACCATCCGCCTACGCCCGAGCCGCTGAAACTCAGCGCCTCCGCCGTCGATGCCTATCGCAAATGCCCGCAACTCTTCCTCTTCAGCCGCCTCTGGTCGCTCAAAGAAGGCCCCGCCGCCACGCTCAGCTTCGGCGCCGTCATGCACACCACCGTCCGCCGCTTCATCGACCAATTCCGCAAGGGTGTGAAGCTTCCCTTTGACGAGGTCGCTCGCATTTTCGAAACTGAATGGACCTCGGCCGGCTACGAAGACGAATACCAGGAATCCGAATACAAAAAGGACGGCATCGAGCAACTCCGCACATTCCACGCGGATTTCCTGGCCAATCCGCCCGACGTCCTCGAGCAGGAAAAATCCTTCGAACTCCCACTGGAAAACAACGTCATCGTCAACGGCCGCATCGACCAGATCAATTCACTCGGCAAGAAAGACGTCGAAATCATCGACTACAAGACCGGCAAGTCCCGCAAAGAAGCCGACGCCCGCCGCGATCTCCAGCTCAGCATCTACGCCATCGCCGCCAAAGAAATCCTTGAGCTAAATCCCGTCCGCCTCGCTTTTCACTACCTCCAAAACAATCAAGTCCAATCCACCACGCGCACCGACAAGCAGCTCGATGAAGCCCAAAAAGTCGTACAGGAAGCCGCAGCCGACATCCGCGCCGCCGAATTCTCCCCCAAACGCGGCTTCGCCTGCCGCGGCTGCGCCTACAAGCCAGTCTGCCCCGCCTACGAAGAATCCCTCGGCACCTAACCCGCGCCACCACTACAAAACCCGCGCCGCCACAAAACATGTAGGGGCGCAGCACGCTGCGCCCCATGTCCGCACGATGTAATCCGTCATAGTCGGCTTTTGGGTGCCGCACCCTTTCGTCTTTTGAAAGGGTGCGGGTTTAGACTCAACTCCCACCCATCCCACAACGACAACCCCAATCGCTCCGCCGCCGTTCCAAAAAAGTCCCCCACCAATTCCCCCCAACTCGCGAATTCATCTTGACTCTCACTCTCACCCCCCGTATACCAACAAACGAAGAGGCGATTGCGTCAGCGCAGTCGCTTGAGAAAGTCCCCAGGAGCCGGGCATGGCAAAGAAAGCCAAGAAAGAAACAAAGCCCCCAAAAAAGGGCAAGTAGGCATCAAAAGAAGAAGGGCGCCGCAACTCGCAGCGCCCTTCCGACTTTCAATCTCTTCTTCTTCTGACTTCTTCTGACTTTTTCTTCCGACTCTGTCTTCTCCGCGTCCTCTGTGGTGAATCCCTCTTCCCCGCGTTCGCTCCTCGCTTACCCCGACCTTCGAAGTGCGACCACGTCGGCGCGAGCACGCCTTTACCAGTTACTAGTCACGAGTCACCAGTCACCGTCCTCTACTGCCTCTGCGCCGCCGGCACGCCGCCCGAGTAATACCCGTCGCGCGTTTTGATGTCCAGCCCTTCCCTCTTCACCCGTACCTCGATCGAATGATAGTCCGTGTTTCGATCTGTCCCGCGCGGCACGTACGCGAGCGTGTACTGGTTCCGCGCCTCTTCCGTCAGCCGCGAGTAAAACTCCCCGAAGCTCTCTTCTTTCGTCGCGTGATAAACCTCGCCGCCCGAGTGATTCGCGTACCGAATCATTGGCGATCGTTCCTTATCGATCGGCGAAATCTTTCGCTCCAGGTACGCGCCCGGCACAGCAATCGTATACACCGAAATATTCTCCGCCAGCAGCGCCTTGATCACGTCTTCGGTCGTCACCTTGTTGAACTTCCGCCCGCCGTTCACGCCATCCGTAATCAGCAGAATCACGCGCCGCCGATTTCTCGGCCGGTCGTGCAGCAGTTGCGTCGCCGCAAACACCGCGTCATCCAGCGCCTTCGTCGGTTGCCCCTTAATGACCTGCGCTCCCCGGTCAATTGCTTGCTGATCCACCGCCGAATGATTGTTGATCGACGGCGTCCCGCTGAATGGTGGGCTCGGCGGCGCCACATCCGCCTCCGTATCCAAACTCGTTCGCTTTAATTCCGTCGACAATTTGTCCTGATCCGCTGTCCAACCCTTGCCCGGGTGGAAAAACTGATCAAACCGGCAGATGAACGCCTCGTCTTCCGTGCTCAGCCCACCAAGGATCGCCATCAGGCTTGCCTGTACCTTCTCCGCATCCTTGTCCTTCAAGTCGTTGTCGATCAGCACCACCATCGACAGCGGAAACGCTTCCGCCGTGAACATATCGATGTGCTGCTCGACGTTGTCTTCGAACACGCGAAATTCGTCGCGCTTCAAATCGGGCACCAACTCGCCCGAGCGGTCCTTCACCGTCACCGGCAGGATCACCAAATTTGAATTCACCGTGATGCGCGCCTGCGTGTCGCTCTGCCGCGGAGGATTTTCGCCCGGCTTATTCGCCGGCGTGGAGGGTGTCTGCGCTGGAGGTTGTGTCTGCGTGGGCGCAGGCTGCTGCTGCGAGTCTGCCGGCTTCGGCGGCTTCACCGGATTCTGCGCCATCACGTAAGCCAGCGGAGCGAGCAACAATATCGCGCCGGCTCCAATCACTGTTTTTCGTGGACTTTTCATCATCGTCAGGCCAAACTTCCTTCGGTTTCAGCTAGCTCTGGCGGGTTCGAGCCGCGCATCCCCCGCGCTGTCTCGCGGCATCTTACGGGGCGGCACCATCCCAGCCGCGAATCGTTTCGTGCCGGGCATCTCTGTTCAAGGAAAGTATACATGCGTTCTGTGAAGAAGCTGTTGCCCGTAACCCTTGCGACGGCATTGATTGCGGTTGTCGCCGCCGGCCTGGTGCTTGGCTCCTCGCTCCGCGCCTCGGCCGCCCGCCCCGCTCAAACTCCTGCTCCGGCGCAGGACGCGCAACAAGGTCCGGTCATCCGCAGCCAAGTCAACCTGGTCAACATCTTCGCCACCGTCCGCGACCACAGCAAACGCATCGTCACCGACCTCAAGCAGCAGGACTTCAAGATTCAGGAAGACGGTCAGGACCAACAGATCGCCTTCTTCTCCAGAGAAGTGACGCTCCCAATCACTCTCGCGTTGCTTCTCGATACCTCTGGCTCCGAACAATTCATGCTCGGCGCCATTCAGCAAATGGGAGGCGCCTTTCTCGATCGCGTGCTGCGCAAGGGAGACGAAGCGCTCATTATGTCGTTTGATACCGACGTGGATCTCCTCGCAGATTGGACCGACGATCGCGGCTTGCTCGATCGCGCGATTCGTAAGACGCGCATCAACGCGCCGATGGGCGGAGGCATGATCAATCCTGGTCCGGTCGGCGGCAGCGTCACCGGCACTGCGTTCTACGACGCGGTCTATCTCGCCTGCAACGAAAAGCTGACCGGCGAAGCCGGCCGCAAAGCCATCGTCGTCGTCACCGACGCTCAGGACGAAGGCAGCAAGGTTCGCAAAGAAGAAGCGATCGAAGCGGCGCAGCGTACCGACACTGTTATCCACATTTTGCTCGTCGCTGATTCGCGTTTTGGCGGAAACTCCGGCGTCGCGAAACAAATGACCGAGGAAACCGGCGGCCGATTGATTGTCGCCAACAACGAAAAGCATCTTCAGGAAGCCTTCGACCAAATCTCCGAAGAGCTCCGCAGCCAGTACACGCTCGGCTACTACCCGACCAACACCGCCCGCGACGGCAAATTTCGCAAAATCAAAGTCGACGTAAGCAACCACGACGACAAAGTCCTAGCCCGCAAAGGCTACTACGCCCCCAAAGGCTAGCTGGTTGCCCAAGCTTCATCGAGTTCGTGTAGGGGCGAGCTTTACCCTGAGGTGGAAGCCGAAGGGCCGCTGCGCCCCAAGTCCGCACGATGTAATCCACGCCACCCTGTAGCCGCGATCGCTTCTCAGTTCGCGGGGTTTAGATTTAACTTCGCCCATTTCTTAACAACGGCCACCACATCCTCCACGCGCTTTTTAATCTTCTCGCCATTCCGAGCTGCCAACCTGCCTGACCGTTGCTTCATTGAATTCGCCCGACCACCCCGGCATTGCTTTAATCCTGACAATTGGCTATAAAGCATCCAACGCGAGGTGGTCATGATGGAACGCACCTACCACGCTTCACCGGCTCTTCAAGCCAAACGAAAACGAGAACACCGAGCCGCTTTCATCGCCATCTGTGTAGGGTTTCTCGCGGCGCTCGCGATGGTGTGGGCCGCAACCATGTGGGATAAACCACCCGCCTGGGTCCCTATCCTCGGCGGCATCGCCGTTGCCATCCTCGCTTACGGCCTGCTCGCCCCCGAACCCTAAGTCGACGCCTAACGCGACTTCGAAATCAGTCACAAATCGCGAGTCACCAGTCACCGCTAAATCGGTGCTTTCACGTCCCCATACTCATATCGAATCGTGATGTGATTTTTCGTCGCGTCACCTGTATCTAAATCGATCTCATTCTTCAAAATCGTGCCGCTGCTTGAAATCCAAACCTTCCCGTCTGCCTTCGTATCCTCGTTTTCGCTGTGCTCGGTATACACCGTCGCAGCTTGCCCGTTCACGGAATCTGTACCGACCCGCTTGCAGGAAACCACTTTCGCGTTTTTCTTGTTTTCTTCTTCCTGCGCTTTCGTGTCCGCCACCGTCATCCGGCTCTTGGTCCATTTTCCGTTCACCAACAGGTACCGCTGACCGTTTACGGTGATCAGCTCGCTCGTAACCTTCTTCCCTCCTGCTTCCACATGTTCCTGGTAGGCATGATTCGGCGTGTCCAGCGTCTTGTCGTTGGCGTCAAACACTACCTTGCAACCAGGATCGACCGCTGGTGTAGCGAGAGCGCGTGTGCTCGCCCCGTTCGTGCCGCCCGGCGAATTCGCGGCAATCCTAATCGGCACAGCGATCAACATCACCGCAACGGCTGCGCACAGTTGTCGAACCTTGAATCGTTCCGTCATTGGAAGGCCTCCGTAGAGTCACAACAAGTGGAACCAAACTACCACGCTGCCCACCGCTGACTCTAACGAAATGCCCGACGACCGAAGGGCTTGGCGAGATCTATTCGTTACGCAAGGCAACGAGAGGATCGACAGAAGCAGCTTGGCGAGCGGGGATAAGACACGCCGCGATGCCCGCAGCGACCACGAACACGGCAACGACCCCAAACGTCGCAGGATCGGTCGTGGAAACACCGGAAATCTGGCTCGCGAGCAACCGCGTGAGTCCATAGCTCGCGACGAGGCCCAGCACGATCCCCGATGCAATCAACCGCAGCCCGCCAAACACCACCAAATTTAAAATGTTCGATCGTTGCGCCCCGATCGCCATACGCACTCCAATCTCATGCGTCCGAAGCGAAACCGAATACGCCATCACACTCGACACTCCGACGATCACCAGCACCATTCCCACACAAGCAAAGGCCGCGAGCGTAACCAGCTCGAACTTCGGCCCGCGATAGTATTGCCGCAGCTCAGATTCCACCGTGCCAGACTTCGCAATCCTGACGTCGGGATCGAGTTCACTCACCTCTTTGCTGACCGTCCCCAGAAACAAACTCGGATCGATCGACGTCCTCGCCATAAACGTTCGCCAACTGAAAGCCTGCACGCTGTAAGGAATGAAGACTTCGGGATAGTCCTGCCAGGAATTGTCGCCTCGCGTCTTGTAATTCGCGATGACTCCTACGACCTCGAAATAGACATCGTGGGGCGCGGTGAGAAAAGGCCTGTCTAAAACTTCGAGTTTTACACGCTGACTGAGCGGATTTTCGTTTGGAAAGTACTGGCGAACGAATGCTTGATTCACCACCATGACGAGTCGTGCCGCGAGTACGTCGTCCCTCGAAAACAATCGCCCGTGCAACAGCGGAAGGCCTAAAGTTTGAAAATAGTCTTCGCTACAGATTTCGTACCGCGTCTCCCACCGTTCGGCGTGAGGCCGTCCGGGAATAATCGTGTCGCTCCAGTCGTAATTGAGCGGCGGTTCTTGTTCGGATTCGCTGGCAGAGGTCACGCCCGGCAGGTTGCGCAATCGCTCGAGCAACCTCTGCGTCAGCGCGTTTTGTCGCATTCTACGCTCGTCCTCGGGATACTGCGCATACATCGTCGGATCGAGTCGGAAGTAAAAAAGACTCTTCGGATTGAATCCGAGTTCAACGTGCGTCAGGACAAGAAAACTGCGCATCAACAATCCCGCACCGATCAGCAAAACAACAGAAAACGCCACCTGACTGACAACCAGGGCACCCCGAAGCTTTCCATGTCGGCCAGTTCCTCCGGTCCCCGTACTGCTGCCGGTAAGTCGAGACTGCAAGTCCCCGCGCAGCACATGGAATGCAGGCGCTAGTCCGGTCAGCAGTATGGTGATGACCGCGGCGCAAAGCGTGAGAAGCAGAACCGGGACATTCAGGTGGATTGCCGTCTCCGCCGGCAACGTTCCAGTAGGAATGAGCGCGACAACGACTTTCAAACTGAAGAAGGCAATGGCGCAGCCCGCGGCAGAAGCAACCGCCGTTAGCAGCGCGCTCTCGATCAGAAGTTGGCGAATCAGTCGAAGCCGCGACGCCCCCATTGTTGCTCGCATGGCCATCTCGCGCTGTCGCGAAGTGGCGCGAGCCAGAAGCAAATTGGCCACATTGCTGCACGCAATCAAAAACAGCAGAAGAACTGCGGCAAGCAGCGCGTAAAGAGTCTGCTTGAAGTTCCCGAGCAAACTATCCAGCAAGGTTTGCGGCACCACGGCGAATTTTTCTGGAAACTCCCCTTTGGGGCCGGTCCGCTGAAGCTCATGCGCAATTTGATTGAGATTTTCGGCCGCGGCGCGCAAACCAATGCCGGGCTTCAACCGTCCCATGAGACGCGCTCCGCCCTCAAGCGACGGTTGGGTCTTGTCGGTTTTCGCCGGCATCCAGTAGTTCGCACCGAAAGCTTCGAAGCCCGGCCGCATGATGCCGATTAGAGTCGTGACTCTGTCGTCGAGGATAAACTTCTTCCCCAGAATCTGAGGGTCACCCCCGAATTCGTTTCGCCAAAGTTGATAGCTAAGAACAAAAACCGGCGGCGCATCGGGCTTGCTGTCTTCGGTCGAGATTCCTCGGCCAAAAAACGGTGTTGCTCCAAGAAAATCGAAAGTGTTTGGCGTAACGGCCGCACCGAACGGCAGATAGCGGCCCGACTTCCCGTCCCTGTAAAAATCGCGTCGATTGTTGTAGGCGACCACTTCTTCAAAAACTTGATTGTTTTCGCGAATGGCCCAAATTTCGTTGGAATAGAAAAACGTGCGTCCCCTCCATCCGCCAGCGTTAGCGAGGTTGTCGATTTTAAATACCACCAGACGGCGAAAATTTTTGTAAGGGACGCTCTCAAACATTGCGTTGTAGACGACGCTGAAAATCACCGTGGACGCGCCAATGCCGAGCGCCAACGCAAGAATCGCAGTGAGCGAGAAGCGATAGTCTTTGCGCAAACTGCGAAGAGCGTAGCGAATATCGCGCAGCAAGCCATCCGCAAGCGCTGCCAGTCGGGATGCAGGGGCGATTTCATTCTCGGAACTCATAGTGCCACCTTATTCCACTGTGACTTGGAGCCCACTGCATTCCTCTGACGCGTTTCGTCACCGGATTCGTTGCGTCCCCGCTCTCACGTTGGCGCTCAACCAGTCACTAGTCACTAGTCACCAGTCACTTCAGCGCATAGCGCTCCGCCAACGGAAAAATGTCGTAGGGGCTGCGAATCTGAAATGTGAACGCTTCGGCGCGTGTGACGCCGGCTTCGACTCCGCGGAAACGCGCGACGTCGTCCTGTAGCGCGTAGTAGCGATCGGGAGTTTGGCTGGCGTGCGCGTAGCAAGCCGCTTTTTTCGCCGGCTCGGTTTCGGTGATGTCCACGTAGCGATTCGGTGAAAACTGCAGCGTGTCTTCGCCATCGGAAACTTCGTAGTAGTACAGCGCGAATTTGTTTTTCGACTTGTGCCATGCGTCGTAGGCCAGCATCGTGATCGCGCGATGATCGGCGTGATTGTCGATCGGCCACTGCGTGATCACCGCATCCGGTTTTTCCGCGTCGAGCTTTTTCGCAAAATCTTCATAGTGAGCGTTGTCCACAATCGCGTGGCTATTCTGATGCCCCGCATAAAGCGGACGCGCTTTTAGAATTTCGCAGGCCTTCTTCGCCTCCGCGATGCGCGCCTCCGAAGAAGTCGGCGGCCATCCGCCATCATTCAAATAAAACAGCACGACTTCATGCCCCATCTGCGTCAGCCGCGCCACCGTTCCCCCGCAGCCATACTCCGGATCGCCCGGATGCCCTCCGCAAACGACGACTCGAATTTTTCGCCCGCCGCTCGCCGTCGTCTGCGCTCCGGCGCCAAGTCCCGCAGCCTCCGTCGTCGCCGCCCCACCCAACAACGCGCCGCCACCGATCGCCAACGCCCCGCCCGTCGTCAAAAACTCTCGCCTGGAATTTTTCGTCACGTTCCCTCCGTGAAATCGACGCGACAGTGTAGCTCAAGCGTCAAATTTCGTGAGCTTCGAAGTACCCGATCCGGCGCAGTCGATCGCAAAAAAACCGCAGTGTACTCTGGCGCATCTTCGTAATACGATGGCTCTGTTGCCGCTGGCTCCCGTCTGAATGCGGTGACGCCGACCTGGCCTCGATCGAACTGCAGTGCCACTTGCCCGAATGAGGTGAACCATGTCTTGCCAATTCCGATCCAGCCAATCCCGCCGTCACTTTCTCAAGACAACTTCGCTGGCCGCAGGCGCGATAGCGCTGGGTTCCGCGCTGCCGTTGAAAGCTTCGTCAAAGGACGCCGCGACGGAATGGGTCACGCTTGGAAAATCAAACGTGAAAGTCACGCGCCTCGCTTTCGGCACCGGCAGTATGAGCGGCCAGGTGCAGCGCCAACTCGGCCAGGAGCAGTTCACCAAACTCGTGCGGTATGCGTACGATCGGGGAATTCGTTTTTATGAAACCGCCGAATCGTATGGCGACATGCATCGCATGTTGGGCATCGCGCTCCAGGGCATTCCGCGCGACAGCTATCGGCTCATGTCGAAAGTTTCGACGAAGCCGGGCGTCGATCCACAGGTGAAATTCGACGAGCTGCGAAAACTAGCGAACACCGATTATTTCGACATCATGCTGCTGCACTGGCAGCACACCGGCACATGGCCGGCGGACACCGGGCGCTGGCAGGACGGCATCATGGAAGCGCAGCATCGGCAAGCGATCGTGAGCCACGGCGCTTCGATGCACGGTTTGCCGGCGCTGCGCCAAGCGCCCGAATTCAAATGGCTCGACGTGGCGATGATTCGCATGAACCACAAAGGTGTGCGCATGGACGCCGAGGATTACGACACGGATGGACTCGGCAACGTGCCTGAAGTCGTGAGCCACGTAAAGCAGGTGAAGAAAAACAACGTGGGCGTGATCAGCATGAAGCTGGTCGGCGAGGGCGTCTTCAATCGCGAAGACCGCCAGGCCGCGATGAAATTTGCGTTCCGCAACGCCGGCGTCGATACGGTTACGGTCGGCTACAAAAGCACTGCCGAAATCGACGAGGCGATCGAAAATCTCAACGCTGCGTTCGCGTAGCCTTTTAAGCGTTCGCGCGATTCTCTGAACGTTGTTCTTCTGCCGTTCTCTTTTCGATTTCCTATTTCTCCGTTCTGGAAAAACGCCGGCAAGATGCCCTTCGATGCTCAGGGTAAACCGGCAATACAAATTCGATTCTGCGTTTGGTCTACTTGCCGAGTTTATCCACGAAAAACCGGGCCATGCGGCTCAGTGCGTCGGTGGTTTCTGGCAATTCGTAGTGATACCAGAAGGCGTGCGGCAGGGCTTCGTACACGAGTAGTTGCGCGTCCACGCCTGCTTTGGTCAGCGCGAGATGAAATAGGGCAGTGTCGCTGAGGAGCAAGTCTCGCGTGCTGGTGACGAGCAGGCTCGGCGGCCAGCCTTTGAGGTCGGCGAACATCGGCGATACGACGGGATCTTTCGGATCGGTCGAGCCGAGGTACGGATTTGGTTGCGGCTTGTTTGGATCGACCGGCTCGAGCCTGCCAGGAAGTCCTTCGAGCGCGAAGATCTGGCGCGAATCGCTAGGGCGCGAAAAGTCGGCGGACGTCGAAAACATTCCCAGCGCGCCGGGTAGCGGCAATCCGGACTTTTTCAATTGCGCAGTCACTTCGCCCGTCAGAATCGCGCCTGCCGACGTTCCGAAGATTCCGATTTTTTTCGGCTTGTAGGTTTTCAGCAGCTCTTTGTAAACGGCGACGACGTCATCGACGGCGGCGGGAAAGGGATTTTCAGGAGCGAGCCGATAGTAGACAGAAACAACTTTGATTTTCGCGAGGTTCGCGATCGGCACTCCTTCGATGAGCGAGCCGGAGTCGGAATTGAATCCGCCGCCGTGAAGATTGATGAGTACGCGGTCTTTATTCGCAGCGGGGGTGTCGAGCGGCGTGATGATGTCGGTTCTTACGCCGGCGGTGGTTGTCTCTTCGACTTTCACGAGGAACAAGCGCTTTGCTTCAGCGGATTGCTTCACGCGCCAATCATCAGTGCGCTTGCGGCGATTTTCGAGAGATTCGGGACCGGCGTTGTTGCGATGTGTCAGGCCTTCAAGATATTTCTGCGCTTCGGGTGAAACGGTGGAAGGCATCGGGACGACACGCGTGATGTGGGCCGTGCCGTCGGCATCGAACGTCGCCGAGTCAGAAGTCGCGGCCGGAGCTTGCGCTGCGGGCGGCGGCGTCTGCTGGCAGCCGACGAGGGTGATGCCGAAGACTGCGACTCCGATCAAGAATCCATTCGCAAATTTCACTCGATCCTCCTGCGAAGCGTTCGCGTTCGCTCAGTCGAACGAAGTGGGCAAAGCGGGATTGCGGTGGTGCTCGAACATGTGATTTATCTGCGATTCAACGACGCGAGTCAATGAGAGCGGGGGCAAGTTCCCTTCAGCGAAAAAATCGACGCCGCTGGTTTCGACGCTTTCTGCGGCGGCGCCGCCGCGGAGTTCGCAGAGAAAGAAAAGTTTGTAGACATGATGCTGAATCGGCGGATGGTTGTGTTTGTCGCGATCGTACACGGCCGCCAATTTTTTCACGACGACATCGAAGCCGGATTCTTCTTTCACTTCGCGGACCGCGGAGAAACTTGGCGCGTCGCCGACATCGGCCCATCCACCCGGCAGCGTCCAGAATCCGTCGGAGCGTTCTTTGACGAGCAGGATTTTTTCATCCTCGAAGACGGCGGCGCGGATGTCGATTTTCGGGGTCGCGTAGCCTTCCTCGAATTTGAAGAGTTCAAGCACGGATGCCGATTCATGCAGGCCGGCTCCGGCGGCCATGATTTCGGCGGCGATGGTGCGAAGTTCGTTAAAGCGCTGCTCGTCGTAGGGATCCTTGCAGTAGGTCAGACCGTTCTGGGCGAGGGACTGGAGGCGGCGGGACCATTCGAGCCAGCGCAGGTCGTCGGTCATGCTGCGCTGCCTTCGAGGCTTCGACCGCAAGGTTTCGCCTGGGTTTCGCTTTTAAGGGGTATACCCCCCATGTTTTTCCAAAGAGTGAATAAAGCCAATGATTTCATCGAGTTACGGTTCTGACAAAAAACAAGAGTGGGGAAGTGATTGATACGGCGAGGTTTACGGGAGGTCGTAACTCGGGACATAGTGGACATCTGCTTATTCGAACACTAAGTACAATTATATCATAAACTTACAGGGATGTCAAGACCGATTTGATAGTTGCGAGGGGGACCGAGGGCGACGACCAGCGTAGCCGGTAGGAAGACCCGGAGGTCCCCATTACCGTGCGGATGGGAGCAACGGCACAGTGAGAAAAAATTCGAGGCATAGGGGTGCGTTCGTCGTCAGGGGTGAGAAAAAACGCCGGCAAGATGCCGGCGCTACTCGACAGTGCATTTTGTGGCGCAGAAGTTGAGATCGTTAACGTGGTACCGAAGACGAGAGTGGGATGACAGATTACATCGTGCGAACGTGGGGCGCACCCTTCGAAGCTCGGGCAAGGCAGTGCGTGGCCCCTGCATGTTTTGCGATGAACATCGACGGTAGATGCAATTGACCGTGGCCGTGGGCGCGACTAGCATTGGTGGATTGCCTATCCGATTGACGTGGGAATTATGTAGAAGCGTTCGGGTTTCGCTGTGTTTGAGCGCGAGCAAGAAAAGAGCGCTTGGGAAATTTGTGCATGCAGATTGGTGACGGACAGACGATCGCGCATTACCGGATCATCCGCAAGCTGGGCGGCGGTGGTATGGGTGTGGTGTATCAGGCCGAGGATACGAAGCTCGGCCGCCTGGTGGCGCTGAAGTTTCTGCCGCTCGGAACCGCACAGGATTCGTCGGCTCTGGCGCGTTTTTTGCGGGAGGCGCGAGCGGCTTCGGCGCTGAATCATCCGGGAATCTGCACGATCTACGCGATTGAGGAATTCGAAGAGCAGACGTTCATCGCGATGGAATTGCTCGAAGGTGAAGGCCTCGACAGAGCGCTGGCGGTCGGTTCCCTTCCGGTGAATCGAACGATCGAGTTTGGAATTCAGATGGCGGACGCGCTCGATGCGGCGCACAAGAAAGGCATCGTTCATCGCGACATCAAGCCAGCCAATATTTTCATCACCGAGCGGGGGACGGCGAAGCTGCTGGATTTTGGTCTCGCAAAATTGCTGAAGGACGTCGATGACACCGGCGGCGAGACGATCGGGGACACGACGAATATGCTGACGAGTCCCGGCATGGCGGTCGGGACGATTTCGTACATGTCGCCGGAACAGGCGCGCGGCGAAGAGCTGGATGGGCGGAGCGATTTGTTTTCGCTGGGCACGGTGCTTTACCAAATGCTGACGGGCAAGCAAGCGTTTCCCGGCTCGACGAGCGCGGTGGTGTTCGACAAGATTTTGCATCATCCGCCGGTAGCGCCGGTGACGCTCAATCCCGCGGTACCGCCGGAGTTCGACCGGATTTTGAACAAGGCGCTGGAGAAGGACAAGGATTACCGCTACCAAGTGGCGGCGGAGATGCGGTCGGATTTGAAGCGGCTACAGCGCGAGAGCGATTCGGGGCGAACGCCTGCGGCGAGCGGCGGCGGTTCGGCGCAGCGAACCGCGAGCGCGGCCAGCGGAGCGGGGGCAGTCGCAACCGATTCGGGCGGCGGAGTTGCGGTGGCAACGCCGACACCGTCGGCGCCAATGCCCGCAGCGCGAACCGGAAGTTCGGCGCTGGTGCAGGCAGCGAAGAGCAACAAGCTGGGTACGGGCGTCGGGATTCTGATCGCGCTGATCTTGATCGCTGCGGCAGGATTTGGCGTGTATTCGCTGGTGACGAAGACGAAACACATTCCCTTCGATCATTTTTCAATCGAGAACCTGACGAACAACGGGCATGTAGCGCTGGCGACGATTTCTCCGGATGGGAAGTATTTGCTGGACGTTCACGACGAGAACGGATTGCAGTCGTTGTGGTTGCGACATATCCAGAGCGGCAGCAACACGCAGGTGGTGACGCCCGCGGCGACGCGCTATTCGTCGCTGATGTTTTCGCCCGACGCGGCCTACATCTATTTCGTGCGGCGCGACGAAGCCGAGCACACGATTTCGATTTTATATTCGGCCCCGGTGCTGGGCGGGACGCCGAGAGAGCTCGTAAAAGACGTGGACAGCCCGATTTCGTTTTCGCCGGATGGGAAAAAGTTTGTGTATCTGCGCGAGCGGCACGACACGCCGAATTTCGACTTATTGATGGCGAATGTAGACGGGACACCCGATCACGCCGTGTTCGCGAACCAAGTATTGTTGACGGACAGCGCGGTGCCGGTATGGCTGCCGGACGGAAAGACGATCGTGATTCCCGTGTCGCAGCCGACTGCGAATTCGCTCGGCGGCCTGGCGATGTTTGATGTCGCAACGGCGAAACAAGAAAACGTAGCGCTGAATTCGGACCGGATTTACTACGAGCCCGCATGGCTGCCAGGAGAAGGCGGCTTCATCGTTTCCGCGGCATCGCGCGAGATGGGGTTGTTGCAACGGCAGTTGGGATTCGTGAGTTTTCCGAAGGGCGAGTGGCGAGCGCTGACGACCGATACGAATACGTATCTGCATCCAAGCGTTTCGGTCGATGGCAAATTGATTGCAGCAACGGAGAGCAAATACGTTTTCAGCCTGAGTGTCGCACCGACGAGCAAGCCGGACGAATTGAAGCCGGTGCAGTTGATGTCGCAACTCAACATCTGGCAATGGAACTGGATGCCGGATGGGAAGCTAGTCATCCCGCAGGGCGGCGATGTGAAGCTGGTCGATGTGGCGGGAAGCGAAAACATATTGCTGTCGGACAAACAAGGAGCGCCGAATCAAAGCGCTCCATGCGGGACGAAATACCTCGTATACCGGAAATTCGCAGCGGCAGGAACTGCGTCGCTGAATCTGTGGAGGGCCGACGCGTCCGGCGCGAATCCGGTGCAATTGACGAACGGGAGAAACGAACAGTATCCGACGTGTTCACCGGACGGAAAATGGGTCTACTACATTTCTATTCCAGAGAATCTTGCGCTGAAGCGAGTGTCGATCAACGGCGGAAATCCCGAGACGGTGAATAGCGAACCTTCGGCGGGATACACGTTGTCTCGGGATGGAAAATTCGTGGCGCAACTGGACGTACGAGAACTGGATCACAAGCTGGTGCTGAATATTTTCAGCATCGCGGACAAGAAGCTGGCGTATCACGACATTGATATGCGGGCGTCGGATCCGATTTCGTTTTCACCCGATGGGAAGTCGATTGTGTATACGGTGCGCGAGAACGGTACGGACAATTTGTGGGAGCAGGCGTTGAGCGGGGGAGCAAGCTACAAGCAACTGACGCATTTCACTTCGGAGCGGATCGCGCGGTTTGAATTTTCGGTGGATGGCTCGCAGATTGCGATCGAGCGGGCGCACACGGAGTCGGATGCGGTGCTGCTGCGGGATGAGGGGAAAGCGAAGTAAGACGGAAGATGAAGTAAAGAAGTAATGAAGTAACGACGAAGAGAAAATCCTTTCAGGTTTAAATCGTGCGGACATGGGGCGCAGCAGTGCTGCGCCCGTACATGAGCTAGAGCTTACGCATCGTTTCAACTCTAACGAACGAATGGCAGCATCCCCAAAAACTCAGAGAACCTTTGTGAGCTGAACGGAGCCACGATGTTGCTGTTCGGGCATGCTGCATGCCCAACGAAGGCGGGCACGGCAGTGCCGTGCCGCTACGAGTTGAGTGCGAGTGTGAGCGAAAAGAAGCTGTTATTTTTGGCCGGAGGGGGTGGAGGCGCCGGTGGGGGCGGGGGCGTCGTCGCTCGGGTTGTGGCCGGGGGTGGAGTTGGCTCTGGCGTAGTAGCCGCGGCGGGCGCGGACCTGGTAGCCCTTGTGGTCGGGCGTCTCGATGCGAATGCGGTGATATTTGCCGTCGAGCGTGGAGTTGGTGGGGATGTACGCGATCGAATACTGATTGCGAAGTTCGTCGCCGATATCCTGGAACGACTGGTCTAAATCGTCGACATGATAAGGAAAGAACGCGCGACCGCCCGTTTCTTCAGCGAGGTCGGCAAGAATTTTGTCGCCTTCGGTGAGGTGCGTCTTGCGATCGGCGAGCTTGTCGGGATTGGTCTGCGAGAGCTGAATCCACTGGGTGCTGGTGCTGATCGTATAAATGACGACGCTGTAGCGCTGCGCCATTTCGATAGCTTCGGCGCGCGTGTGCGTGGAAAGGTTGTCGTCGCCATCGCTGATGACGATCATGACGCGGCGAACGACGTCGGGCTGGTCGCCGGGAGGACGCGGCGGATGGCTCAGTTCTTTTTCGCAGGCGTAGAAAATCGCGTCGTAGACCGCGGTGCCGCCACCGGCGCGGGTCTTGACGATTTGGTCGCGCAGACGGCCGGCATCATCGGTGAAGCCCTGAAGGACGGTGGGTTCGTCGTCGAAAGTCATGACGAAGGATTGATCTTTGTTGCGGCGAAGGACGGAGAACAGGAACGAAGTAGCGGCGTCCTGTTCGAATTTGAGGCGGTCGCGAATGCTGTTGGAAGTGTCGAGCAGGAGGCCGATGCGGAGCGGGAGATCGGTCTGCTTGCTGAAATAGCGGATGGATTGGGGAATCTTGTCGTCGGAAATTTTGAAGTCGTCTTTCTCGAGATCGGGGACGAGCTTGTTGCGGCGATTTAGAACGGTGAAGAGGACATCGACGAGGTTGACGGTCTGGACGATGCGCGTCTGGTTGGTCTCGTTTGTGGGAGCTTGCTCTTGCGGCGGAGGAGGAGGCGCGGGTTGTTGAGCGCGGTCGGCAGTGACGGCGCCGAAAGCGAAGAGGAACACAAGGAGGCCGGAGGTCAGTGCGCGACGCATGGTTGGTTGGACGATTATAGGTAGCCGACGATAGCAGCGTCAATTCTCTGTGGGGAATCGTTGGCGGCGGTGGCGAGTTGGTGGAGGAAAGTTTTCAATGGTGCGGGGAGCGGGGCTTGCAGATCGATCCAGGCGCCGGTGGTCGGCTGGGCGAAGCCGAGCTTGGCGGCATGGAGGAAGTTGCGGCTGGCGTCGAGCGGCGGGAGGTCGAGTTTGTTGACAGTGAGGTGGCTTGCGGCGCCGTAGAGAGTGTCGCCGACCACGGGGTGATGGAGCGCGGAGAAGTGGACGCGGATCTGGTGGGTGCGGCCGGTGTGGAGCTGGACTTCGAGCAGCGTCGCGGGGCCGATGCGGGCGAGAGCGCGCCAGTCGGTGCGGGCTTCGCGGGCGCCGGCGAGGATCAGGCTGCGGCGGGCGGTCATGCGAACACGCCGCTTGGGATCGCGGGCGATGGCGAGGTCGATGATGCCGGTGGCGGCTTCGAGATGCCCCTCGACGAGGGCGATGTAGGTTTTCTTTATTTTGCGATTGCGGAAGGCTTCGCCGAGCCGGGCGTGAGCGAGATCGTTTTTGGCGACGAGAATGATGCCGGAAGTCTCTTTGTCGAGGCGATGGACAATGCCGGGGCGGAGGATGTCACCGCCCTGAGAGAGAGATTGGCCGCGGCCGAGGAGCGCGTTGACGAGCGTGCCTTTATGATTGCCGGCGCCGGCGTGGACGATCATGCCGGCGGGCTTGTTGATGGCGACGACGTCGTCGTCTTCGTAGAGGATGTCGAGCGGGATGGATTCGGCTTCGGCACGGATGGGCGGGCGGGGCTCGGCGGTGACGGTGATTTTTTCGCCGCCACGCAAGCGATGGGAGGATTTTACATGCTTACCGTCGACGAGGATGTCCGCGGAGTCGATGAGCTCCTGGACGCGGGTGCGGGAGAGGTCGGGGCAATGAGTGGCGACGACGCGGTCGAGGCGCTGGTTGGAGTCGTCGGGGGCGGCGGTGAAGTCGTGAGTCACTGCGTTAGCTTGCTTCAGGGTTCGAGACTTCAGGGGCGTGATGCTTGGAGCTGAAGAGGACGTCGAGAATGATCAGCGCGGCGCCGATGGCGATGGCGGAGTCGGCGACGTTGAAAGCGGGATAGTGATAGCTGCCGAAGCGGAGTTCGAAAAAGTCGGTGACGGCGCCGTGGAAGATGCGGTCGGTGACGTTGCCGGCGGCTCCGCCGAGGAGGAGCGCCAGACCGGCGGCGGTCATCGTGCCACCGGCGTGTCCGGCGGCGAAGAGCCAGGCAAGCGCGGCGATGACGATGATCGAGCCGCCGATGAGGAAGACGCGCGTCCACGGGGATGCGGAGTCGGCGAGGACTCCGAACGCGATGCCGGGATTGCGGCTGTGGACGAGATAGATGAAATCGTGGATGAGCTCGCGGTGCCAGCCTTCGTAGGTCTGCGTTTCGAACCAGGCTTTGGACGCGCGATCGATGACGACGACGGCGAGCGTAAGCCAGAGCCAGCGAAGTCGTCCCGGGATGATCAACGTTTCGTTCTCCTGGCTCTCGTGGACTTCAGGGGCTAAAACCCCTCGTTCATTCGACCTATCAATGTCGTGGCTGAAGCCACGACCCACAAAACTGACCTCAGATGTTCGACGGCGCGGCGCACAGAGTGTTTCCTCTGGCGCGGATGTTTCCGCGCGGTGCGTTCTTCGTCAGCCGTAACGGCTCAGTCTGCGGCGGCGTCCTGTGCGCCGCCACCCGATTCTTCGATTTCGGCGATGGCTTCGCTACAGCGCTCGCAGATCGTCGGATAGCGCTTGTTTTCGCCGACGTGAATCGAGTAGTTCCAGCAGCGTGTGCACTTCTCGCCTTCGGCCTTCTGAATCGTGACTTCGAGGCCGGGGATCGCGTCGGAGCGATAGTCGCCGGTGCCCGCGTTGAGAAAATCGACCTGCGACACGATGAAGAGTGCGGGAAGCTGGGGCAAATACTCCTTCAGCTTGGCTTTGAGCTCGAGCGGAGCGTTGAGCAAAACCTTCGCCTCGAGACCAGCGTTGATTTTCTTTTCATTGCGCGCGGCTTCGAGCGCCTTCAAGACTTCGCCGCGAATTTTCGCGAGCTGTTCCCAGTTCGCGACTTGTTTTGGCGTGATGTTGGTGCGCAGCTCAGCGTCTTCGCTGAAGAGCGTCATGTGCACGCTCTCGGGCTCTTCGGCTGATTTCGGCAGATACTTCCAGATTTCCTCGGCGGTGAAGACGAGGATCGGAGCTGCGAGCCGAACGAGCGCGCTGCTGATTTTCCAAACGGCGGTCTGCGCGGAGCGGCGCGATTTGTTGTTGGCCGCCTTGGTGTAAAGCCGATCCTTCAGCACGTCGTAATAAAACGAGCTGAGGTCGACGACGCAGAAATCGTGAATCGCGTGATAGACACGATGGAATTCGTAGCTCGAATACCAGTCGCGGCACTTTTTTACGAGGTCGGCGGTGCGCTCGAGCATCCAGCGATCCATCTCGTCGAGCTGATCGTTGGGCAACGCATGCTGCGACGGATCGAAGTCCGCAAGATTGCCGAGGCCGTAGCGGAACGTGTTGCGAATCTTGCGATAGGCGTCGCTGAGCTGTGTCATGACGCGCTCGCTCATCTTCACGTCGGCTTGATATTCGACGCTGGCGACCCAAAGCCGCAGCAAATCCGCGCCCCAGCGCTCGCAGATCTCGGCGGGATACAGAGTGTTGCCGAGCGACTTCGACATCGGCTGGCCCTTTTCGTCGAGCGTCCAGCCGTGAGTGACTACGCCTTTGTAGGGCGGATTGTTATGGATGCCGATTCCAATCAGCAGCGAGCTGTGGAACCAGCCGCGATATTGATCGGGGCCTTCGAGATAAACGTCGGCGGGCCACTCGGGACCTTTCAGCACCGCGAGGTGCGAGGAGCCGGAGTCGAACCAGACGTCGAGGATGTCGTTTTCTTTGCGCCACTTTGACTCGCCGCACGAACACTTCGTGCCAGCGGGCAAGAGTTCTTCCGCCGAGTGCTTGTACCACGCGTCGGCGCCTTCTTTTTCAAACCACTTGACGACGTTGCGCAACGCGGTGAAATCTTCCAGCCGCTTGTTGCACCCTTCGCAATAGAAAACGATGATCGGCACGCCCCAGAAGCGCTGGCGCGAGACGCACCAGTCCGGCCGCTCGGCGATCATCTCGTACATGCGATCTTCGCCCCACGACGGAATCCACTTCACGCCCCGGATTTTCGAGAGCGTCGCTTCACGCAGAGTTTTCTTCGTGTCGTGAGCGGCAGCGTCCATGCGGATGAACCACTGCTCCGTCGCGCGGAAAATCACCGGGTTGTGGCAGCGCCAGCAATGTGGATAGCTGTGCTTGTAATTGTGATGACCGAGCAACGCGCCGCGATCGCCGAGCAGCTTCACGACGATGGGATTCGCGGTGAAAACATCTTTGCCTTTATATTCGGGCAGACCTTCGGTATACACGCCGCGGTCGTTGATCGGTGCGGCGGTCTCGAGACCGTATCGCTGGCCGGTGTTGAAGTCATCGACGCCATGTCCAGGCGCGGTGTGAACGATACCGCTGCCTTGATCCAGCGTGACATACGTCGCAAGCACACCCGGCACCTGTATCGGCAAAAACGGGTGCTGAAATTTCATGCCTTCGAAGTCGCGACCCTTAAAGCGCGCGATCTCGTGTGCTTCCTTGATGTCGCACTCGGCTTGCAACGCCGCGACGCGATCGGCCGCGAGCAACAACTTCCCGCGCGGCGTATCGACGACGACGTAATCGAAGTCCGGATGAAACGCGAGCGCGCGATTGTGCGGGATCGTCCAGGGAGTCGTTGTCCAGATTACGGCGCTCACATCCGGCGTAATCCTCGCGGCTTCCCCGCTACCGCCGCTGACCACCTGAAACTTCACCCAGATCGACGGGCTGTGGTGATCTTCGTATTCAACCTCGGCTTCGGCGAGAGCGGTCGCGTCGTGAATGCACCAATAGACCGGCTTGCTGCCACGGAAGACGTAGCCCTTCTCCATGAAATCGAGAAACGCACCCGCGATGACGGCCTCATAGCCGAAATTCATCGTCAGATAGGGATCGTTCCACCGGCCGAAAATACCGAGACGCTTGAAATCTTTCTTGTGCTGCTCGACATAGCGCCCCGCGAACTCGCGGCACTTCGCGCGAAACTCCGCGGGCGACACTTTGTCCTTGCCGCCGAGCTCTTTTTCGACCTTCGTCTCGATCGGCAGTCCGTGGCAGTCCCACCCGGGCACGTATGGGGCGTAATGCCCCGCCATACTCTTCGTCTTGACGACCAAGTCCTTCAGAATTTTGTTCAATCCGGTGCCAAGATGAATCTCGCCCGTCGGATACGGCGGCCCATCGTGCAGCACGAACAGCGGCTTTCCCTGCCGAGCATCCAAAATGCGCTCATACAGCTTCGAGTCCTGCCAGGCATCGAGCTGTTTCGGCTCGTTTTGCGGAAGGCTCGCCTTCATCGGAAAGTCTGTTTTCGGCAGGTTGAGAGTTTTCTTCAGTTCAAGTGGCTCGGCCATGGAGCGATGGATCGGATCCCTTCTATCCCGTCATTTCCTTCGGATGCCCTCAGTGCTAGGGGGAAACATCGGAAACTCGCGTAATCACGTATGTTACAATGAAAGGCGTCCAGGCTGTAAGTCGGTACAGGTGCAACCTATCAGGTAGCGCCAGAATCGTAACTGAGACCGCCACCGAAGCAGGGACACTTGCGTCTATAGGGGCAGGGGTGAGTTAGGGGAACACGTGCCGAGCAATTTCATAAACCTCATACCGCCAGGAATGACCAAGCCGGAAGTGGACGACCCTGCGGTCCACGAAGCGAAACCCGTCCCGGCCTCCGCGGTACCGAAATTCAGAACGCCTGATCGTGTCGTCACCGACGGCTTCTGGTCGAACCTCAAACAGTTTTTGACCGAAAAACCGATCAAGGTAAACCCAAACCTGCAATCCAACCTGATGCCGGAAGAATACGGCGGCGGGTTCAGCGAGAACCTGAAAGACTTTTTCAAGTCCAAGCCAGTTCCCAAGGGTCCGCTCAACAGCCGGCTCGCCGTCAACTGGGGAACGAATTTCGGCGGCTTCGGTTATCGCATCAAGGAATTCTTCTCGCCCACGAAGCAGCCGCCTCTCCCGCCGGGAATTCAGCCGGTCAAAGTCAAAGATATCTGGACGAAGGACGAGAATTTCGGCTGGACGCAGATCATTGCGTTCTGCGCGCACATCGCGATCATCGCGCTGCTCGTTGTCCCGCTGATTTGGTGGAAGCAGCAGCCCGCAGCCGCTAAGAATAAGATGGATGTGACGCCGCTCGATATTTCTCCGTACATGGCGAAGTTGCCTGCGGGCGCGACCAAGGCGGGCGGTGGTGGCGGCGCGAACGATCACACGCTGACTCCTCCGAATAAGGGGCGACCGCCCAAGTTCAAGTGGACGCAGTTCACTCCGCCGCAGATCAAGATTCAGAATCCGAATCCGAAGCTGGCGATGGATCCGTCGCTGCTCGGCCCTCCGGATTTGAAAGTGAACGGCCCGAATGGGTTGGGCGATCCGCTTGCGAACGCGCTTTCCGATTCACTGGGCCACGGCAACGGCACCGGCATCGGCAGCGGCACGGGCGGCGGTTTGGGTCCGGGTGAAGGCGGCGGCACCGGGGGCGGCGCGTTTCGCGCAGGCGTGAACGGCGTCGGCATTCCAGTGTGCCTCTATTGCCCGACTCCGCAGTATTCCGACGAAGCGCGCAAAGCGAAGTATCAGGGTACAGTCGTCCTGCAGGTGACGATCACGACGGACGGCCGCGCGGTGAATATTTCGGTCGTGAAGGGCCCTGGCCTGGGACTCGAAGAGAAAGCGATCGAGGCCGTGAAGGGCTGGAAGTTTAAGCCAGCGGTCGGACCGAGCGGCAAGCCGGTCGCGACGATTGTGCCGATCGAAGTTACATTCCGGTTGTACTGAGTTCCCTTTCCCACATTCTTGTGTGCGGTTTTCCTCGCTCTCAGCGAGTTGGGCAACCTATCTCCGCGTCCATACCTCTGAATCTGCAATCGCTCCGCAGTTCTGTCGAGGAACTGCGGCTCAGGCGCGATCATAGCGGCGTTCTGGAGGTGCATCCGTGGGCGCTCCCTTCCTGCGTCATCGTCCGAATTCGGAATCCTGGTTCACGCGCGTGCGGGAAAATCTTCGGCAGGCGTTTGCGTCAACTGGCTTAACGCACTCGTCGTCGAATGGCGCGCCGATTCATCTGCTGGAGCTTGATCCTTCACAAAGGACTGGGCGCGCGCAGATCGCTTCGCTGCTGACGCATTCAGGAATCATCGGCGCGCTTGCGTTGCTGGCGTTTCAAACGCAGGTGGTTCGAACGCAGCGAAATGGCGGCATCGACGTAGCCTCGGAACATTTGTTGTTTTCGCCGCCGAGTGACTTCGCCAATGATCACGCGTCGCTCGGACACAACGCCGGTGGCGGCGAGCACAATCCGGTGCCCGCGACGCACGGCTTTCTGGCGCCGCGGTCGTCATTGCAGCTAGCTCCGCCGCGATTGCCAGATAAAGTGACGCACTTACTCGCGGTTCCGGTGGCGACGCTCGACGAAAATGCGCCGCCGATTGTCGCGGCGGTCCCTCAGTTGGGACTTCCATGGATGCCGAATGACACAAATTCACCGGGACCAGGCAAAGACGGAGGCATCGGCTCCGGCGAAAAAGGCGGGATGGGCGACAACTCGGGAAGCGATGCGGGCGAAGGCGAAAGTGGAACGCCGTACTCGCGCGGCATGACGATGCCCGTTTGCGTGACGTGCCCTTTGCCTCTTTACACCGACGAAGCGCGCAAGCTGAAGTTGCAAGGCATGGTCACGCTGCGCGTGCTCGTGGGCGCGGACGGACGCGCCGCGCAGATTCACGTGGCGCGAGGCGTCGGGTACGGGCTCGACGAGCGCGCGATCACGACCGTGCGAGGTTGGACGTTTACACCGGCGCGAGATGCAGCACGGAAGGCGGTCCCCGTGTGGGTCACGATTGAAATCGCGTTTCGGCTTTTCTAGCGCGATGACACGGCGCCGCTCGCCAAGAGCGCGCTCAAACGGGGCCGGGATTGGAAACTCAACAGAACCGCCGCGTGCGGCTTGCGGCCAATCTGCTACGATGAGGCCATGAGAAATGCGTTGTTGGCTGCAGGATTTTTACTCTGCTCGCTGATTGCCACTGGCACCGCGAGCGCCCAGGCCGGGAACGGAGCGCTCGACCTGACGGCACGCATCACGCCGACTGCGGCACGGCCTGAACCCGTGCGGCAGTTCACGTTTTATGTGCTGACCAAGAGCTACGAAGACATCACCAAAGACGTCGAAGCGAGTGACGCCCCGCCCGATCGAGATAAATTCATCACCGATCTCAAAGTTTCCGACCAATTAAAAGAGTGGCTGAAGAGCCACGACGAGTTCGATCTGACTTCGCCCAACCTCGACAAGACGCTGACGCCCGACGACATTTTGCATGTGCCGGAGTTTTTGCTCGCATACCAGCGCGCGAATAGCGGCGGCGTGACCTACGGGCTTCCTAAGCCGAAATATACGGACGCGGACAAGACCGCGCATCCGGATCGCTATCAGAAGCAACACGACGAATATTTCGCAGCTCTGAAGAAGTTTATCCAGACGCATCCGGAGTCGATGAGCGGGGTGGAATTGGAGCTGTCGGGGATAAATCCGCAATCAAAATGGGCGTTGTTGCAAGCGGAGCGCAAAAAACGCGTCCTGCGAGTCGCACCGGAATTGGCCCAGACGAAGTATCTCGCGACTCAGGTCGATACCGACCTGGATGGGCACGCATCCACCAGCTTGCCGCCAGGAAATTATTGGGTGAGCACGTTGAATTTGGATGCCGGCGCGGGTGACGCGCAGTTGCGCTGGGATGTGCCCGTCGTAATTCAGAACGGGCGAAGCACGCGAGTTGAATTAACCAACCTGAACGCGATCGACGCGCACCGTAAACCGGACGCGGACGAGGCGCACGGCAGTTCCAAGAATTAGTTCGCACCACGCGAAACCATCATGGGAACGCCGCTGCTTTGGATCGGATTTAATGCATTCGTGCTGATTGCGGTCGCGCTCGACCTGGGCGTCTTCAACCGCAGGTTGCATAAGGTCGAACTGCGCGAGGCGTTCTGGTCGACGCTGGCGTGGATCGCGATCTCGGTGCTGTTCGGGTTCGGGATCTGGTATTTCTCGGGACATCAGCGCGCGGTCGAATTCTTCACCGGCTATCTGATCGAAAAAGCGCTCAGCGTCGACAACTTATTTTTGTTTCTGGTCATTTTTCGAACGTTTGCGATCGACGAGCGATTTCAACATCGGATGCTCGAGTGGGGGATTTTGGGCGCACTCCTGATGCGCGGCATCATGATTTTCGCGGGCGCCGCGCTGATCGAGAAATTTTCGTGGGTGATGTACATCTTCGGCGCGTTCCTGGTCTACGCTGGCGTGCACATGCTGTTTGCCAAGAAAGAGAATATTCGGCCGGGAGACAGCGCGTTTTTTCGCTTCGCGAGCAAGCATTTACGGCTGACTCGCGAGTATGCTGGTGAGCATTTCTTCGTGAGAAAAAACGGCCGGATTTTCGCGACTCCGCTGTTTTTGGTATTGTTGGTTGTGGAGATTACCGACGTTACCCTGGCGATCGATTCGATCCCGGCGATTTTTGGTATTACCCGCGATCCGTTCATCGTCTTTACGTCGAACGTGTTTGCGATTCTGGGCTTACGGGCGATGTACTTCTTGCTTGCGGGATTTTTGAACCGGCTGCGATTCTTGACGGTCGGACTGGCATTCGTGTTGGCATTTATCGGCGGGAAGATGCTCGTCGAGCCATGGCTTCACGTCACCGCGCTTGTCTCTCTATCAATCGTTGCGGGGATTTTGCTTCTCGCGATTGTCGGATCGCTCGCGTTTCCGGAGCGGTAGCAGGCGACGAACTAGCAGTGCCGGCTGGTCCTGAGCTTCGAAGGACATCTTGCTGGCGGTTTTTCCTAGTGTTGCTTCAATAAAAACTCGAACGCGGTAGTCTATTCCGCCTCAAACATCACTTCATCGACGTAGCACCACAACCAATCCTCGCCCGGCTCGATCGACTGAACAATCGGGTGTTTCGTCTTGTGAAAATGCTTCGTGGCGTGTTTGTTCTTCGAACTGTCACAGCAGCCGACGTGCCCGCATTCGCGGCACAACCGCAGGTGCACCCACGTGTCACCCATCTTGAGGCACTCTTCGCAGCCATGGGTCTTCGGTTTTACGTCCTTGATCTCGTCGGTGTGCGTACAGACGTCAGCCATCGTGTCTCCTGAATCTTAGACTGCGGGTTTGATCGGGATGCGAATTTCGAAACGGGTATCGCCCGGCGCCGATTTCACGGTGATCAGGCCCTTGATCTTGCGAATGATGCGGTAAGCGATGTCGAGGCCGAGGCCGGTGCCTTCGCCGACGCCTTTCGTCGTGAAAAACGGCTCGAAAATTTTCGATTGGATTTCCGGCGGGATGCCGGGGCCGCTGTCCGAAATGACGACCAGCACGTAGTCGTTGTCGCGCGCGATGCGCACACCGAGCTTGCCTCCGTCCTTCATCACGTCGGCGGCGTTATCGATCAGATTCGTCCACACTTGATTGAGTTCGCTACCGTAGGCTAGAACCTTCGGCACGTCGGGCTCATATTCGCGCGTCACACTGATCGTGCGCTTCAGCTTGTGATGCATGATCGTCAGCGTCGTATCGAGGCTCTTCGCGAGATCGACCTCCTGCATGGACGCCTGATCCATGTAGGAGTATTCCTTGATCGCTTTAACGAGATCCGAAATGCGCGCCGTGCTGTTGTCGAGCTCGTCCGCGATGCGGTCCATCTCGAGCAGCGTCGCGAAGCGCGTCAGCTCGGGTCCGAGCGAAGGACCCGCAGCCTTCGCAAACGTTTCGAGGTCGGCGTCGCTGAGATTCGCCTCTGCGAGCAGCGGCCCAAGCTGCCACGCATTATCGACGCCGCGCTGCTCCAGCCAAGTCTGGATCGCCTCTTCGCGATCGACGCGTGCGAATTCATCCTTATACTGCGGCGGCTTCAGTGAAACGCGAATCTTCTCTTCCTTCTCCGCCAGCATCGCGCAATCGTCCGGCCCGATTGACGACGTTCGCACCGCCTCGCGCAGCCGCGCCAGACACTCTCGCAAAATTCCCGCCGACCTGCGCGCTGCCGCCGACGGATTGTTCAGCTCATGCGCGAGCCCCGCCGAAAGTTTCCCGAGCGCCGCCAGCTTCTGGCCCTGCTGATCGAGTTCCGTGAACGTCCGCACACGGTCGGTGAGCATTCCCACCAATCGCTGCGACAAATCCGGCAAGTGCTGCAACAACTCGCCAAAAAAAGCGTGAGAGTAGGCGAGCCCCCAAATCGGCAGTGTCGCCCGCGCCGTCAGACCGTAATTCTTCAATCGCGAAAATGGCAAAAGCCCCGTGACCGTCGGAGCCTCCATCGTAATGACCGGGCCTTCGCCTCCATGTTCCTTCCGTCCGCGAAGCTCACCTTCGAGCAGCACAAACATCAATTTCGCCGGGGTCCCCTCGCGCATCATTACTTCGCCCGGCTCAAATCTAAATTCATGCGTCCGGTCGATGAACCAGTTCAGGTCAGGCTCGGTCTGGTCGGCAAACACCGGAACCTTGCGGATCGCTGCAATCACAGCGGCGCGTTCCGATGGGTGCTCCGGCCCCTTCAGCGTGCCGTACAGTTCGTTCGTATCGTCCGAGATGCCGCTCATTCGCTCTTCACTCTCACGAACTCGCCCCGCCTGCTGCTCACTGCACTTTCGCCAGGTATTGATGTATGAATTGAACCACAACCGCTCCTTCTCCGACGCCCGACGCAACTCGCTTCACCGATCCGTGCCGTACATCGCCCACCGCAAAAATTCCCGGCACGCTCGTCTCCAGCAATCCTGGATCGCGATCCAGCGTCCAGGTCGCCGGCCGCTTCCCGTCGTGCATCAAATCCGGACCCGTCAAAATAAATCCGCGTTCATCGCGCTCGATCGACTTGCCCAGCCACTCCGTCCGCGGCAGCGCCCCGATAAAAATAAACAAACTCGTCGCCGGAATCTTGTGCGGCTCCGAAGACGACCCGCGCTTCACCGTAATCGAATCAAGCCTTTGGTTGCCATTCACTTCCGTCACCGACGCCGAAGTCCAAACGTCGATGTTCGATGTCTTCTCGATCTGCTCGATCAAATAGTGCGACATCGTCGCCGCAAGCGACTCGCCGCGCACCAACATCACGACTTGCTTCGCAAACCTCGAAAAGTGCATCGCGGCCTGCCCCGCCGAGTTCGCGCCGCCAACAATGAAAACCGTCTCGCCCTTACAAGCCATCGCCTCCGACGTCCCGCCGCCATAATAAACGCCCGCGCCCTGCAGGCTTTCAACTCCAGGAATATTCAGGGTCCGCCACTGAACTCCCATCGCCAGCAACAACGCGTGACATGAAATCTCCACCCCATCTCCGAGCTTCAAATAGCGATACGGCCCGTCGATGCGGACGCTCATCGCCTCTTGCGGCGCCAAAATCTCCACATCGAATCGCCGCGCCTGCGCCACCGCGCGGCGCGCCAAATCCGCTCCACTCAATCCCGACGGAAATCCCAAATAATTTTCGATGCGCGAGCTTAATCCCGCCTGACCACCCGGAGCCTCGCGCTCGATCATCACGGTCTTCAAACCTTCCGAAGCGCCATAGACCGCCGCCGCCAATCCCGCCGGCCCTCCGCCCACGATCGCCAAATCATAAAAATTGGTCAGCGCGTGCGTGCGCAAGCCAATCTTATCGGCGACAGCCTGCTGCGTCGGCTCCGCGATCCTCTGTCCATCGGGAAAAAGTATCAGCGGCAGATTCTCCGCCTCGGGCCCCAGCGATTCGCACAATCGCCGCACATCCGCATCCGACGCCGCTACTTCCACATCGATCCACTGATACGGCACTTGGTTCCGCGCCAGAAAATCCCGCAGCTCATACGATCGCGACGACCACCGCGTGCCCAACACGCGAATCCCCTCATACGGCGGGCGAAATTGCGACGACCAATCGTGCAACAGATCGTCGATCGCCGGAAACAGCTTCTCCTCCGGCGGATCCCACGGCTTCATCAGGTAATAGTGAATCCGCGCCTCATTGATCGCGTCGATCGCCGCATTCGTATCCGCATACGCCGTCAGCAGCGCGCGTTTCGCCTGCGGATGAATGTCCATCGCCTCGGCCAAAAATCCGACGCCGTCCATGTGCGGCATCCGCTGATCGGCCAGCACCAGCGCCACCGGATTATTCCGCGCCTTCAGCTCGCGCAGCGTGGCCAGCCCCGCATCGCCCGAATCCGCCCGCATCACGCGATAATTCTGCGCATAATGCCCGCGCAAATCGCGCTCGATCGCACGCAACACTTCGGGGTCGTCATCGACGGTTAACAGAACAGGCTTCGGCATGGTCCTTGGGATGACTGGCGCGGCAGGTCGGTTACTTCCTTTTCGCGGCGCTTCGTTTTGGATTCATCCTCACGCTACAATTTGTTCGCGAATATGTCCAGCGCCCTTCCAGCCGCGATCGCGATGCTCAGTTCCGCCGACGCCGGTGAACGGGCGGCTGGCGCTCGTGAAATCTACCGTGCAGGCCGCGATGTTGCCGACGAAGCCTCGCGCGTTTGGCGCGCCGACCCGGAATTCGCCGCGCTTGTCGAGAACGCTGCCGGCGCCAACGAGCCTCCAGTCACCGTCGGCCTCGCCGTAAACCCAATCACTTTCGAGGCAGTCCGCGACGCCAACGGCTTCCCGCACCTCGCCGACGTCCCGCCCGACCAGGACGCCATCGAGTTCGAGCTGCACTTCGACGCAAACGTCGCGCTGGACATCCTGACCACCCGCGACACGCACGGCCAGGGCGCCATCGCCCGCTATCTCTCAAAATTTGGTGAAGGAATCCAACAGATCGAATACCGCTGCCGCGACGTTGACGCCGCGACCGCAATCTTAAAGAAAAAATTCGCCGTCGAGCCAATCTATCCGCAAACTCGCCTCGGTGCCGACAACACCCGCATCAATTTCTTCCTCGCCCGCACATCCGACGGCGCCAAGGTCCTGATCGAGCTCTACGAAAAGTAGCCGGGCGCCGACTCACCCTTCCTGATAATTCTGAATCTCTTTCACCGCTCGCAGCACTTCCCCCACAGTCCAGGCTTGCGCAATCGCTCCGTGCGGCGTAAACGGCGAATCCCCCTCAAAAATTTCCCCCAGCGTCCCCAGCCCGTACATGTGCACCGAAATCCCCAGCGGCTCCAGAAATCGCATCGCCTCTTCAGGGTCGCCATAAATTCGCAGATGCGCCAGCACGAACGGCCCGACCAGCCAGCCCCAAACCGTCCCCTGGTGATAAGCCGCATCGCGATCACGCGGCCCGCCCGAATAGTGGCCTTTGTATCCCGGCTCTCCCAACGCCAAACTCCGCAGCCCATACGACGTCAGCAAATGTTTTGCGCACATATCGACAACCGCGCGCTGCTGCTCCTCACTCAACGGTGAAACCGGCAGCGACACCGCGAACAATTGATTTGGTCGCAGCGACGCATCATTCCCCCCGCCCGGCGTTTCGATCACATCGAAACAGCACCCGCGTTCCTCATTCCAGAATTTCTGAAAATTTTTCTTCGCCTTCGCCGCCAGCTTTTCGTAGCCCTCTCCGGGCCGCGCCAGCAACCGCGAAAACTCCGCCATCGTCTCCAGCGCGTTGATCCAGAGCGCGTTTACCTCGATAGCCTTGCCCGTACGCGGTGTCACCACCCAGTCGCCAACCCGCGCGTCCATCCACGTCAATTGCACTCCCGTCGCGCCGCCAAAAAGCAATCCGTCCGCGGGATCGACCTTGATGTTGTACCGCGTCCCCTTCACATGCGCGTCGATCATCTCCGCCAACACCGGAAACAGTTGCAGCAACGTGCGACCGTCTTTCGTCGCCGCAAAAAATTGTCGCACCGCCTCAAAAAACCAGAGCGCCGCATCGATCGAGTTGTACTGTGGATCTCCGCCCGCGTCCGGAAAATTGTTCGGCAGCATGCCGCTTTCAACGACTTCCGAAAACGCCAGCAAAATCTGCCGCGCGATATCGGCGCGACCCGTCGCCAGCGTCAATCCCGGCAGCGCGATCATCGTGTCGCGCCCCCAATCCCCAAACCAGTGATAGCCCGCGATGATGCTCCGCCCATCCGGATTCGTCGGCAACGACCGCTTCACGATAAATTGATCCGCCGCCAGAATCAGTTGAGGCAGCCAACCCGGCCCGCCGCTCCCCGCTTTTCCTTCTTGCGCTCGCCACGCCTCAAAAATCTGACGGTCGCGATCGTGCGCCTCCGTCCGATCCGCGGTAACCGCCGCGTCAGCTTCCGTTGTCGCCACAAACGTGATGCTCGCTCCCACCTTCAGCGTCGTCTGAAACAGCGCCGCGAACAAATGATCTTCGTGGTCATCCAACCCGCGCTCTTTCTCCACGGCCATAAAGGTGTCTCGGTACCACTCGTGCCGCGTTTCGCAAGTCGCGTCCGAGCACTTCAGAAAAAATGGCGTCGCCCCATCGAACGCCGTGATCTTCACGCCGGCGCCGTTACCAACACCGCTCGCATCAAGCGAATCGATCTGCATCGTCCAATCGCCCGCATGAGTCGCCGCGTGATAATCGCGATAATTGACCAGCGCCTTCAACGCAACTTCCGCCGGCGCAGTCCCTCGCACCAGCGTGTACTGCACGTACGTAGTATTCTCGCCGTGCTTCATCCACACGCGCTTCTCTAGCAGTGCATCCGCAAGCGCGTAGCTCCACACCGGCATCATGCCTTCCAACCGAAAACTTTCGATGTTCAGAAATCCCTTCGGCTCGGTCGCGCCGCTCATCCATTGATGCGTCGCGAGCGAGTACTCCGCACCCGCGTAACGCACGATCTCATCCACGCCCGCGACCAACTGCATCCGTCCAACCGGCGGCCGCAGCGCCGCAATCAACAATCCGTGGTATCGCCGCGTCGAATTCCCGGAAATCGTTCCCGACGCGAACCCGCCAATCCCATTCGTGACCAGCCACTCGCGCCCGTCCGCCGTTTCCAAATTCCCACAAACTTCCCGCCCAAATTTGATCCGCGCATCTTCGGGAATCAACGCCGTCGTCGCTGTCGAGGCTTTCTTCCGGGGAGCGCGTTCCTTCTTCGCAGCTTTTTTCGGCGCTGCTGTCGCCGCCTTCGGTGAACTCACCGATGAAGTGTCCTCCGGCGCCGGCGCTTCCGCCTTACTCTTCCCCTTATCCGTTCGATTCGAAGCCATTCGCCTTCCAATCTCTCCATCACTCGTCGTCGCGCACCTTCGACTCGCGCTTTTGCCCCGTGTGGCCCCACTCACGTCTCCGCGAACCTCAGCGCCCTCTGCGCCTCAGCGTTATCTTTTCGCCTCACATCGTCAGCCACTTCGTCAACAAATGTCGCTGATTGCCCACATATCCAGCTCGCCGATAAAGCCCGATCGCCGGATCATTCCCCCGCGTAACCTCGAGGTGAATCGCGTTGACGCCCAACTCCGCCGCGGCCGTTTCCACAAATTCCATCGCCAGCCGCCCAATTCCCCGCCCCCGATACTCTTTCGCAATATACAACTCATCGATAAACGCGTCGTATCCACGATATTCGAAGCTGAACGAAACAGTCAGTACCACATAGCCCACATACTCTTCGTCGCGGACGATCAGCCACGCTTTGCCATACGTGCTATCGCGCACAAACCGGTCGAATATCGCGCGCCGGTTCGCCTCGTCGAATCGCACCGGCTCGGGATCGGCATCCTCGAGTCCGCGCATCATCTTGAGAACAATATCGACATGCTCAGGCTTCGCGAGTTCAAATCGAACTCCGCTGCCATCGCTAGCCCTGGCGTCACTCAAAACGTTACTCGCCACTTTGTTGGATTAACTTCGCGACCAGCCCGGTCCACCCGGTTTGATGATTTGCCCCAATACCCGCTCCGTTGTCGCCGTTGAAATACTCGTAGAACATGATCAAGTCTTTCCAGTGCGGATCATTTTGAAATAGTTCGACGCCGCCCGACACCGGCCGCCGCCCATCCGCCCCGCGCTCGAAAATGCGAATCAGCCGCCGCGAAATCTCGCCCGCTACCTGCCACAGGTTGCATTCAGGCCCAACTCCCGCCGGGCATTGCACCTTAAAGTCTTCCCCGAAGTAGTGGTGAAACTTCTGCAGCGATTCGATCAGCAGATAGTTCACAGGAAACCAGATCGGCCCGCGCCAGTTCGAATTTCCGCCAAACAGCCCCGTCGTCGATTCCGCCGGCTCGTACTGCACCCGGTTGATCTGCCCGTTCACATCGACTTCATACGGATTGTTCAGGTGATAGCGCGACAGCGCGCGAACGCCGTAATCCGACAGAAACTCGCTCTCGTCGAGCATGTGCGCCAACACGCGTCGCAACTGATCGCGGTTCGCCAGCGATAGCAACCGCCGCACTCCGCGCGCCGATTTCTCCGTCGTTTCGATGTGCTCCGGCACATCGCTGTGATTGTCGATGAACCATTGCATCCGCCGTTTGAATCCCGGCAATCGATCGACGATCTCCGGTTCCAGCGTCTCCACCGCAAACAGCGGAATCAATCCGACCATCGATCGGATCTTCATGAAGTGCTCTTCGCCGTTCGGCAATTGCAAAACGTCGTAGTAAAAACCGTCGATGTTGTCCCACAGCGACTGGTTCTGTTCGCCGACGTCGTTCATCGCGTGCGCGATGTTCACAAAGTGTTCGAAGAATTTGCTCGCTACGTCCTCGTAGGCCGGATCTTCCTTCGCCAGCTCCAGTGCGATTGCCAGCATGTTCAGGCAATACATCCCCATCCAGCTCGTGCCATCCGACTGCTCCAGATGGCCGCCCGTCGGCAACGGCTGCGACCTGTCGAAAACTCCGATGTTGTCGAGCCCCAGAAATCCGCCCTGAAAAATATTCGCCCCGTCGGGATCTTTGCGGTTCACCCACCAAGTGAAATTCAGAAGCAGCTTGTGAAACACGCGCTCCAGAAAATTACGATCCGCAACGCCTCGAATTCGCCTCTCGATTTTGTACACGCGAAACGCGGCCCACGCATGCACCGGCGGATTCACATCGCCAAACGCCCATTCGTACGCCGGAAGCTGCCCGTTCGGATGCATGTACCATTCGCGCAGCAGCAGAATAAGCTGCTCTTTCGCGAAATCCGGATCGATCAGCGATATCGGGATGCAGTGAAAGGCCAGGTCCCACGCGGCATACCACGGATATTCCCACTTGTCCGGCATCGAGACGATGTCGTCGTTATACAAATGCGTCCAATCCTTGTTGCGCCCCTGCAGTCTCTCTTTCGGAGGCGGCGGAAACGCCGGATCGCCGTCCAGCCAGTGCCGCACGTCGTAGTGATAAAACTGCTTGCACCACAGCATTCCCGCAAATGCCTGGCGCATGATCAACTTTCCGTCATCCGACATTTCCGCCGGTGTTCGAGACGCGTAAAAGTCGTCCGCATCCTTCATCCGCGCTGCGAAAACCCCATCAAAGCCCGCCCCGAAATCGCTCAGCGGCGGCGCGGGCTCCATCGTCGGCGTTGCCGCGTTCCCATTCCCCGGCTTCGCTCCTGTGGAACTCGTCGAATTTGTCGAATTCGCGGAATTTACGCCGACATAGCGATCCGTCGGATTTTGATCTGTCAGCCGCAGCTTCAGCGTGACGCTGCCGCCCGGCTGCAGGATCGTCGAGTGCACCGCTGCCATCTTCGTTCCGGTGGGCTTTGGATTGACGGCAGCTTTGTTCCCGTGAATCAAAAACTCATGAAAAGCATCTTTGACGTAACCCTGGTTCTGATCCCCGAACAACCGCTCCCTGTTCGTATCGTTGTCAGTGAACAGCAGTTGCGGATTCCCTTCCGTGATCAGCCACCGCTTGCCGTATTGCCAATGCTGAATTTCGAGGCATGTGTTGCCCTCGATCGCGTTCGTCGGAGTAATCGACGGACGCCGATCATCCCGGCCCCACGCCCACGTATTGCGAAACCACAGCGACGGAAGTAAATGCAGCGGCGCCGCGTCCGGCCCGCGATTGATCGCCGTGATCTTGATCAGAATGTCCTCGACATCGGCCTTCGCGTACTCGACGAACACATCGAAATAACGGTTCTCGTTGAAAACGCCAGTGTCGATCAGCTCGTACTCCGACTCCTTGCGGCTCCGGCGTCCGTTCACCTCGACGAGCTCTTCGTAAGGAAACGCCGCTTGCGGGTACTTGTACAGCATCTTCATATAGGTATGCGCCGGCGTCGCATCCATATAGAAGTAGTACTCCTTCACATCCTCGCCGTGATTCCCTTCGTGCCCGTTCAGCCCGAAGAGCCGCTCTTTCAAGATCGAGTCGCGCCCATTCCAAAGCGCCAGCGCGAAGCAGATAAGCTGGTGCCGGTCGCTGATCCCCCCGATCCCATCTTCTCCCCAGCGATACGTCCTCGAACGCGCGTGGTCATGCGGAAAGTATTCCCAGGCCGTCCCGCCCGCGCTGTAGTCCTCGCGAACCGTTCCCCACTGTCGCTCTGATAAGTACGAACCCCAGCGCTTCCAATACTTTGTCCGTGCCTTGTCTTCCGCCAGCCGCCGGTCTTCTACCGTCAAAAGTCGCGCCATTCGCCTTTTTCCTCGAATCTCGAATCCATACAACCTGCTTCCTCGCCTCTTCACTTCCACCCAGAACCGCACGCGACGCGAAACGCCGCCACTAAAGACCGTTTGATATTCGCACTTCACGGTCCGTTGCAGGTATTTGCCCGCCCTCGGCGTGTTCCCCAGCGCAACAGTTCGTTCGAATGGCTAACCTATAAACAGCTATTGACATCTAGTAACTATTATGCTACTATAGTACATGCTCGTCCCGCCGCTTTCTCCCAAATCTCGCTTGCACGGCTCACATGTAACTCCGAACCGCCCCGTCCCCGGAAAGTCTCTTTCGCCGAAGTTGGCCCTCCGGCAAGTCCTTTGTATCCAGCATGTTGCGCACTCTGTAAAAATCGCAATTCGCCAACTCAAACAAAATAAATCACTTGCGCACTCTTTCCAAAAACACCGGGGGGTATACCCCAAAGCGAAACTGGGAAACCCATCCTACTAGCCTCCAAGTCCGCTCGCGGCACGATACCTAAAGAAAAATGAGAGAAAGATGAAAATTCTTCTTGACAACTTATACTGTGCGTTGCACAGTATGTTTCGCACAGTAGTTGACGCACAGTAGACGGTACACAGTACATGACTCTCGACTCCTCCATTTTCGACAATCTTCGCTCCGAGCTCCGACGCGGCTCCCTGATCATCGCCGTCCTCGCTCAGCTCCGCTCCGAGCAATACGGCTACACCCTCCGCAAAGCTCTCGCAGACCACGGCATGGAGATCGAAGAGAGCACCTTATATCCCCTTCTCCGCCGCCTCGAAACGCAGGGCTTGCTCCGCAGCGAATGGCGCGAAGAAGACAAACGCAACAAACGCTTCTACGTCCTCTCCGCCGATGGCCAGGAAGTGTTGGAACAACTCTTGGCGGAATGGCGAAATTTGGATTCGTCTCTATCGGAAATTGTCGGAGGTAAAGAACATGCAACTCGTTGATAGCAAATTGTATAGCGCAAACGTCGCGCCGTTCGGCTCGAGCGACATCGAAGCGGCGGCCGATGGGTGCTGGGGCGCGAACCTGGAGCAAGGTTGCGACGCCACCGAGCGGCAGCCGCTGAGTTTGCACAGTGTCCGCCGCAGAAACATTCGCAACGGTCACGGACGGATCGCGTGGCTGCGAGCAACCACCGCTTCGGAGCGAGTGCTTGCGCTGTTGCTCGCGGCGTTTTTTGTGACGGCGAGTCCGGCGTTGGTGGCGACGGTGCGTTCGACGGTTTCTCTCTCGTTTCAAATTTTGCTGCAGGCCGGCCACGTTGGGCTGGTCGTGTTTCAGATTTTCGGAAGGTAGGACGACCATGACTGCACAAATTCTCGAAAAATATCTGAACTCGGTACGAAGCTGCCTTCCCGATTCTCAGCGCGACGACATCGTGCAGGAGCTTTCTGAAAATCTTCACGCGCAAATCGAAGACAAAGAAAACGAACTCGGCCGTCCGTTGCAGGATGCGGAAGTCGAAGAAATTCTGAAGCAGCACGGCCATCCGATGGTTGTGGCGAGCCGCTACAATCAGGAAAAACGCAGCGTTGCGTTCGGTCCCGAACTCATTGGGCCGGTGGTCTTCCCTTTTTACGTTCGCGTCTTGAAATTCAATCTCGGCATCAGCGCCGTCGTTTTCTTCGTCATCGTCGTCGCGCTCTTTTTTGGCGGGCACGCAATGACGGCAGGAAATCTGCTCCCTGCGATTTTCTACCAGGTCGTCATTCAGTTCGCGATCGTGACAGCGATCTTCGCGCTGGCCGACCGTCACTTCAAAAAGAATCCCGAGAGCTGGAATTATCGAAACGCGAAGCACCCGTGGCATCCGGCATTTTCATTTGAGAATCGGTCGAAAGCGAAGAATGATTCGGGGCGAGTCTCGCGACTCGATTCCGTCGCGCAGGTAGTGGCGCTCGGCGTCACCTTAATGTGGCTGCGCGTGGCGCAAGGCGCTCCGTTTCTGATTTTTGGGCCCGCAGCGGCCTTTCTGAGACCCGCGCCATTCTGGCACCAGTTTTATTGGCCGGTAGTGGGAATCGCCTGCCTCGGAATTCTCCAAGGCCTCATCAACCTGGTGCGGCCCGACTGGCTTCGCGTGATGGTCGCGTACCGCGCTCTAACCGCGATTGCTTGGATTGTGATTCTCTACTTCGTGCTGAAAATGGGACCATTGGTGGTGCTCACTTCCGACGCATCGCAGGCCGAAGGCTTCCGCAAGACCGCCGAGATTCTGAATCAAATTGGAACTTACGCCGCGATCGCTTTCGCTTTGATCGCACTCTACAATTTGATCCGCCATGCCCGACGATTGCTGAAACTGTCGGCCACCCCCAAGGCAGACACGACTCGCCAAGCTGCGTAAACCGGTAACGCATTTCCGGCGGTGATAATCTAACTTCTGTGCCGTACGTTACGTTCACAGACACCGGCCGAGGAGAAAGTTCAACAATGTCCGCCTCACAGTTCACTCGGTCTCGTCGGCTTGTCCGACTCTGGGTTGGTCGAGCCTTGGTTCTCTTTGTCGCCGGAATCGTCGCTTCCCTTTCACTGGTGCCACGCGCCGCTTCGCAGACCCAGGGCAAACCTGAAGACAACACGCTTCGCAAGCTGAACGAATCGGTCGATGCGCTGATTCGCAAAGTATCGCCAAGTGTCGTGCAAATTCTCGTGACCGGCTACGGACCGCTCGAAGAAACGAAGAGCGGAAACACAGGCGTTGTGATCGGCAGGCAACGCGCGATCGGTTCCGGATTTGTGATCGATCCCGACGGCTACATCATCACCAACGCGCACGTCGTGTCGGGGGCGCAGGTCGTTCAAGTTGTGCTTCCTTCCGGGAGTCCCGATGGATCGTTGCGATCGCTGCTTTCATCGAAGACGGATATTTTGCCGGCGCGCGTCGTTGGCGTAAGCCGCCAGATCGATCTTGCGTTGCTCAAAATCGACAACTTGCCGGCAAAATTGCCGGCACTTCCGATCGCGTCGTATCGCAATTTGCGGCAAGGCGAAGTTGTTCTCGCATTCGGCAGTCCTGAGGGTCTGCGCAACACGGTGACACTCGGCGTTGTTTCTTCGGTCGCGCGGCAGACCGATCCCGATTCGCCGATGGTATACATTCAGACTGACGCTCCGATCAATCCTGGCAATTCCGGCGGACCGCTTGTGAATGTCGATGGCGCCGTCGTCGGCGTGAACACCTTTATCTTGTCGCAGTCGGGAGGCAACGAGGGACTCGGATTCGCGATTCCGAGCAGTGTCGTCAGTGTCGCGTATCAACAACTCAAAAAATTCGGGCACCTGCATCGCGTCGAGATTGGCATCGGCATTCAAACCATCACGCCGGTACTTGCGTCTGCGTTGAATCTGCCCCGCAGCTACGGCGTCATTATTTCCGACATCGATCCCAATGGGCCGGCGCTGGAGGCTGGACTCCGCGTCGGAGACGTATTGCAGTCGATCGACGGGCGAATGGCCGAAAGTATTCCGTATGTATCGTTCCGGCTCATGTCCCTGAGCGGAGGCGAAAAAGTGCATCTGGAAGTTCTGCGCGGGCAGGACAAGCTGGCATTCGATGTGCCGGTGATCGAGCGATCGGACAGCATGGACCAGATTACGGCGCTCGCCGATCCCGAGAAAAATCTTGTTCGGCCGCTGGGAATTCTGGGCATCGAAATCGACAGAAAGGTCGCGGCGATGGCCCCCGATCTTCGCGATCCGTATGGAATTATCGTGGCGGCGCGATCGAGCGACGCGTCGGGCGAGATTCCGCTGCAAACCGGCGACGTCATTCGCACGGTGAACGGCGACCCAGTGACCACGCTCGATAAATTGCGAGATGCGCTGCGAGCGTTGAAACCGGGGTCGCCTGTGGCAATCCAGATTCAGCGCGACGACAAACTGATGTACGTTTCCTTTACGCTGGAACAACCGCTATGATGCTTCGGCGCTCAGGGGCGCAAAGCACATAGTTTCGTGGCTTACCGCGAAAGTTGGCTCACACAGTCGGACTCGTCGCGCACAATTCATTCCACCAACCGGCGTTATGCCAGGGAGAAGACCATTCAGCCGCTGCGATTCAATCCGATTCTGAATACGGACAGCTACAAGCTCACGCACTGGTGGCAATACCCTGCGAACACGCGGCACATCTATTCGTATGTTTGTTCTCGCGGCGGATTTTTCGATCACTCGGAAGTTGCCGGACTTCAGTACATCGTCAAATCGAATTTCGCCGGCAAAGTTTTCACGATGGAGGATGTCGAGGAAGCGGCGAAATTCGCGAGCAAGCATTTCTCGAACAATCCGCGGGGTTTCAACTACGAGGGATGGAAGAGTTTGTACGCAAAGCACGGTGGAACGTTGCCGTTGCGCATCAAGGCAGTGAAGGAAGGATCGGTCGTCGCGGCGCAGAACGCGATTGTGACGATCGAGAACACCGATCCCGAATTTTACTGGCTGACGAACTGGGCCGAGACGATTTTGTTGCAGGTGTGGTACCCGGTCACGGTGGCGACGTTGAGCCGCGCGATCAAGCAGATCGTCGGCGAAGCGCTGGAGCGCACCGGCGATCCGTCCGGACTTCCCTTCAAGCTGCATGACTTCGGATTTCGCGGAGTTTCGAGCCGCGAGTCGGCGGCGATCGGCGGAGCGGCGCATCTTTTCAATTTTGTCGGCACAGACAATCTGGCGGCGATCGAATTGCTGCAACAGTATTACGGAGCCGAGATGGCCGGCGTCAGCATTCCGGCGTCGGAGCATTCCACGATCACTTCGTGGGGACGCGAACACGAACTGGACGCATACGAAAATATCTTAACGAACGTGCCCGAAGGAATCGTCGCGTGCGTCAGCGATTCCTACGATATTTTCAATGCCGTCCGAAATTTGTGGGGCGGAAAACTGCGCGATCGCGTAATGCAGCGCAACGGCACGCTCGTGATTCGTCCGGATAGCGGCGACGCGGTGCTGGTGCTGGAAGAAATTTTCAATATCGCGGCGGAGCGATTCGGATTCGAGGTCAATCGCAAGGGATGGAAGGTGATTGCGCCGCAGGTGCGATTCATTCAAGGCGACGGCGTCAACTATCACACGATCCAGAACATGATTTCGCAACTCACGCGCCGCGGCTGGTCGATGGACAACTGGAGTTTCGGCATGGGCGGCGCGCTGCTGCAGCAATTGAATCGCGATACATTGCGATTTGCGTTGAAGTGCTCGGCCATCGACGTAAATGGGCAGTGGCACGACGTCTACAAGCAGCCGATCACCGACCCCGGGAAAGATTCGCGCGCTGGAAGATTTGTTGTGCTGAAACACGGCCAGGAATTTGAAACGATCGCGAACGGCGGCAAGACGCATCACGAGGAAGATCAACTCGAAGTCGTGCTCGAAGACGGTGCTTTGCGTCGTGACCAGACGCTGGAAGAAATCCGCGGGATCGCCGCGAGCTACGATAATTTTTCGAAGAAGCCGACGTGATTCGGCCAAGCGCTTGCTCAAGTCGAACCTCGATAATGTGACGTCTGAGGTCTCTCTGAAATGACGGCGCTGAGGTAGGAGTAGCGACGGATGAACCTCGATGGAGTCGACGGATGAGGTCCCTCGCTTCGCTCAGGATGACAACGCATCTCGATTCGTGCCGACTCAATAAGAAAGCAGATTCCTCGCTCCGCTCGGAATGACAGCCCTGGAATATGGCTCGTTGGTGAAAAAGTTCTTGTAAGGAAGTTGTGAGTTTTTGCGGCGCGATTCGGATTTGCGGAACGAAATTGGAAATAAAAATTTCCCTCGGAAATTTTCCTCAGGGAGTTCTAGTAACTCGATAGATTCGTGACATAAGTTGTCCGCGAGTTCATCCCTCTGTCTCGACGCTGTAACACAGCGCGACTACAAACGTTGCGCGCGTGAACAGTCCCCCACCCCCTGTGTCGCGCGACACGTCCTGGATGGAGGTTGTATAGATGGAATCGCGCTTGTCCCAATGGCGAAAATACTTGCCAACCGCAAAGCAAGTACTCGCCGCAGTCGTCGCCACACAACTGATGGTTGCCGTACCCGCCCGCGCTAACGACGGAAACAGCAACGACGGAAAAACCACCTCGCCAATCAAGCACGTGATCATCATCATCGGAGAGAACCGCAGCTTCGATCACGTGTTTGCCACCTACGTGCCCAAGAAGGGGCAAACGGTAGACAACCTATTGTCCAAGGGAATTGTTAACGCGGACGGAACGCCTGGTCCGAACTACGCGTTGTCGGCACAGAACAGCGCCGTCGACTCGGACGGGCCATTCTCGATCAACCCTGGTGGCAAGGCCGCGTACACCTCGATTCCATTGCCACTCGCCGGCGGACCGGAATTTGCGACCGCGAATGCGGCGCCATTTCTTTCGCTCGCAGTTGCAACGAAAGCGGAAACCGGACTGTTTCCAACGTACGACTTCGATCTTCTGACCGGCGCGACCGGGCTGAAGGGCGGCACGACCGACAACCGCATCGACAACATCAACAATCTCGGCGGAGGCGCGTTCCAGTTGACGCCCGGCGTGCGCTATGACGATTACTCGGCGAGCCCGGTACACCGCTTCTACCAGATGTGGCAGCAACTTGACTGCGATGCGACCAAGGTGTCTGCGAAGAACGGCAGCGGTTGCCAGGCGGATTTGTTCCCCTGGGTAGAGACGACGATCGGCGCCGGCGACAACGGCAAAACGCAGCCCGCGGGCTTCAATGCGGCGTCCACCGGTGAAGGCTCGACGTCGATGGCGTTTTACAACGTGCAGAACGGCGATGCGCCGTACTTCAAGCACCTCGCCGACACGTACGCGCTGAGCGACAACTTCCACCAGTCGGTGATGGGTGGAACGGGCGCGAACCACATCATGTTCGGGTTTGGTGATGCGATCTGGTACAGCGATGGCAAGGGCAACGCAGCGACGCCGCCGACCAACCAGATCGAGAACCCCGATCCGCAGTCGGGAACGAACAACTACTACGATCAGGACGGATACAGCGGCGGCAGCTACACGGCTTGCGCCGATCTGAGCCAGCCTGGCGTGCCGGCGGTTGTGAATTATTTGCAAGCACTGCCACGACCAGTGAAGCCGAACTGCGATGCGGGCCACTACTACCTGCTGAACAACTACAACCCGGGCTATCTCGGGAATGGCGTTGTGCTGCCGCTGAGCGCTTCGCCCTTCACGATTCCGCCGACGTCGGTGCGCCACATTGGTGACGTGCTGATGGAAGGCAACGTGTCGTTCGCGTACTACGGCGAGCACTGGAACCGCTACGTTGCCGATTCGATTCTGGAAGAAGCGAATCCTACGGCGACGACGAATCCATACGACCTGTACTGCAACATCTGCAACCCGTTCCAGTACGCGACGGACATCATGGCGAACGACAAGCTGCGCGCAGAGCACGTGAAGGACACCGACGATCTCTACGCGCAGATCAAGGCGGGAACGCTTCCGGCAGTGTCGATCGTGAAGCCGAGCGGCTACACGGACGGTCACCCGGCATCGTCGAAGCTGGACCTGTTCGAGGGCTTCACGGAGAAGATCGTGTCGGAAGTGCAAGCGAACCCGGGGCTGTGGAAGGACACCGCAATCTTCATCACGTTCGATGAGGGCGGCGGCTACTACGACTCGGGTTACGTGCAGCCTGTCGATTATTTCGGCGACGGCACCCGCATCCCACTGCTGGTTGTTTCCCCGTACGCGCACGAAGGCAAAGTTGGCCACGTGTACTACGACCACGTTTCGCTGGATAAGTTCATCGAGCGGAACTGGAGCTTGCCTCCGATTTCCGGCCGTAGCCGCGACAATCTGCCGGAACCGAAGCAAGGCACCGCGGCGCCTTACGTGCCGACGAACAGCCCGGCGCTGGGTGATTTGTTCGGGATGTTTGATTGGAACAACCCGAACTTTCGCCCGGACTGAATAACGAAGAAGAAACCTAAAGCGAATACGAAGTGAGATTACGCGATTGCCGGCTGGGGCGAGAGCTCTGGCCGGCGTCGCGCTTTTGCGTTGAGGAAAAAATTTAACGCGGAGTTCACAGAGAACACGGAGGCAGACGAGAGAATTCGTCGGACGAGTGTGGAGAAGAGAAGAAAAAGATAACGCAGAGGCGCAGAGTGCGCTGAGGTACGCAGAGAAGATTGGGATTTTCAGGGGACGCTTGGTGAAGATCGATCGACGAGAGTTGTTGCGGCTGGGGCTGATGACAGGCGCGGGGATTTTGTCTGGCGCGAAGGTCGGCGCGGAGGGGCAGGCACCGGGGCAGAATCACAATCATGGCGACATGGCGCCGGCGCATGCGCAGGCGAACTCGGTTGCGGCAGCGGCGAACGCTGCGAAGGATGCGGGGGCGAAGCCGGTGACGCTGGCGCCTTATGTTGATGCGCTGCCGCGGTTGCCGGTGATTCGGCCGTATCAGCAGGGCGGCGGCGTGGTGCAGGTGCGCATGCGGGAGATTCAGACGAAGGTGCATCGCGATCTGCCAGCGACGCGGATGTGGGGATACAACGGGACATGGCCGGGGCCGACGTTTGAGACGCGGAGCGGTCAGCCGATTACGGTGAAGTGGATCAACGAATTGCCGACGAAACATTTTCTGGCGATCGATCCGTCGATTCACGGAGCGGAAGAGGGGACACCGGAGGTGCGAACGGTCACGCATGTACACGGCGCGAAAGTTTTGCCGGAGCATGACGGGTATCCGGAGGCATGGGTTACGGCGGATGGGAAAACGGGGCCGACTTACGACGCGAAGCCGAACGTTTATCCGAATGATCAGGCAGCTTGCACGCTTTGGTATCACGACCACGCGCTGGGGATTACGCGGCTGAATGTTGTGGCCGGCTTGGCAGGTTTGTATTTGATTCGCGACGATGAAGAAGATGCGCTGAATTTGCCGAACGGGGATTATGAGATTCCGTTGCTGATTCAGGATCGATCGTTTTTGGCGGATGGGACGCTGTGGTATCCGCCAGCGACGAATGGGACGCATCCGATGTGGATGCAGGAATATTTTGGCGAAACGATTTGCGTGAATGGGAAGGCGGCGCCGTTTTTGGAAGTTGAGCCGCGGAAGTATCGGTTTCGGATGGTGAATGGTTCGAACTCGCGTTTCTATCACGTGACGCTGGTGCCTGCGGACAAAAATGGGAAGCCGAATGGGGAACCGGCAGATGCCCCGGCGTTTCGGCAGATTGGGACGGATGCAGGTCTGTTGCCCGCGCCGCTGAGCGGGCACTATTTGATTTTATCGCCGGGCGAGCGATTTGATTTGGTGATCGATTTCAGTGAGCACGCGGGGGCGTTTCTGGCGATGACGAACGATGCGCCCGCGCCGTATGCGCGCGGGAGTGAAGTGGTGCCGAGCGAGGTGATGCTGTTTAAGGTGACGAAGGCGCTGGCGGGGAAAGATACGAGTGCGCTGCCTAATTTTCTGTCGCCGATGCTGCCTTTGAATCCGGCGCATGCGGTGCGGGAGAGATTTTTGGGACTGACCGAGATGGATCGGCCGTCGGATGGGTACACGATGATCGGATTGCTGGGCGGGAAGCATTGGTTCGACCCGATTACAGAAGATCCGAAGGCGGGGTCGATGGAAATCTGGTCGTTCGCGAATGCGACGGGGGATGTGCATCCGATGCATATTCACCTGGTGAAATTTCAGGTGATCAACCGGCAGGCGTTCGATGCGAAGCAGTATCAGCAGTCGGGGAAGATTGTGTTTCAGGGGATTCCGATGCCGCCGGAGTCGAATGAGAGGCCGGCGTGGAAGGATACGGTAAAGACGTATGCGGGGTATATCACACGGGTGATTGCGAAATTTGATTTGCCGACGGGGACACAGGTGTCGCCGGGGCAGGAGTTTCGGTATGTGTGGCACTGCCACGTGCTGGAACATGAGGATAACGAGATGATGCGGCCTTATAACGTGGTGGGGTGAGGCGGAGCGGTGATTGGTGATTGGTGATTGGTGACTGGCAAACCGCAGAGCTGAAATTAGTGACGAATGCGCGGGCTTCAACTGTGCGGACATGGGGCGCAGCGGTGCTGCGCCCGTACAGGACATTTACGCTCCGAGACGGTACGAGCTTGGGCGATCGATCTGAATTGTCGTTTTGGGTGTGGATTCGGTTGGGTCCAAGGACCCAGCTTCATAAACCGAGAGTGGGGCGGCCAGGCAGAGTTTGAACGACGGAGCTGAGCCGTCGTATTGATCCTAGTCGTGTTGAGTCTAAACCCGCGGCTGATTCTAGACCCCTAAAGAAAAAACGGATTGAGATTGAAGTTCACGGCTGGGCAAGCTGGGGCGCAGCAGTGCTGCGCCCGTACATGGCGGTAGTTTTGATTTGACCTCGATCAAGTTGAATCTAAACCCGCACCTTTTAAAGGCTAAGGGGTGCGGCACCCAAAAGCCGTCAACGAACAGGAAATGGTGTGAGGTTGTGTTAACGGAGCCAGACTTTGGGTTCGACGGACATGCCGATGCGGAGGAGGTGGTCGGGATCTTCGCCTTGGTTGAGGCGGATGCGGACGGGGAGACGCTGGACTACCTTGACGAAGTTTCCGGTGGCGTTTTCTGGCGGGAGAAGGCTCGCGACTGAGCCGGTGGAGCCGGGCATGTTTTCGACGTAGCCGTGGAAGGTGCGGCCGTAGGCGTCGACGTGAATGTCGACTTTTTCGCCGGGATGCATTTTGCGAAGTTGGGTTTCTTTGAAGTTGGCGGTGATCCAGATGTCTTGCGTCTGGCTGATGGCGAAGAGTTCTTCGCCGGGCTGGATGCGCTGGCCGACCTCGACGGTTTTTTCTCCGATGATGCCCGCGACGGGGGCGAAGATTTTTGTGTAGGAGAGATTGAGCTGGGCCTGTCCGGCTTGGGCTTTGGCGGCGAGAAGGGCGGCTTCGCGTCCGGCGAGTTGCGCGCGGCGAACGGCGACGGAGCGCGGTGCGTTTTTGTTGGCTTCGTCCTGCTTGCTTTGGGCTTGCAACAGTTGGGCGCTGGCTTGATCGATCGCCTTTTTCGAGGCTTCAGCTGAGGATCGCGCGGCGTCTACGGATGCAGCTTGCGTTTTGGCGGCGGCGACGACGGTATCGAACTGCTCCTTTGAAATTTCTTCGCGAATGACAAGAGCGCGATAACGCTCGACATCGGTTTGCGCTTTGTTGTTGTTGGCTTCGGCTTCACGAACGGCGGCTAGTTTAGCCTGGTAGTCGTGCTGGGCGGCGATGACGGCGGCTTCGGCGGCGGCAACGTCGGCACCCGCGGAGGAGATCGCGGTCGTGTTGGAAGTTTGCGTGATCGGGACGTTTGGATTTTCGGCGCGGAGCTGGGCTTCGGCTTGGGCGTAGCTGGCTTTGGCTTGGTCGAGCGCGTTTTGATAGTCGGAGGGATCGAGATCGACGCAGAGTTGGTTGGCGGTGACGGATTGATCGTCGTCGATGTAGACGCCGATGACGGTGCCAGCGACGCGGGAGCTGATGGCGTTGAGATGGCCGTCGACCTGGGCGTCGTCGGTGTTTTCGTAGGAGTCGAGGTAGATCACGAGCAGGATGATCAGGATGATGGCGATGACGGCGCCGATTGCGCCGAGGATGATTCCCTTGGGGTGCTCGCGGACGTAGGTTTGAACGCGCTGTTTCAGAGGCGGTTTGGGTTGTTCGTTCTGTTCGTCGGTTTTCCCCTTTTCGCCGTCCTTATTCTGGTCATTCTTGTTGTCGGACGAACCTTTGGCTTTTTGGTCGCCGCTCTTGCCTTGCTCGCCGTCTCTTTTGGCGGCGTCCTTGCCCTGATTGTCTTTCGAGCCATCTGCGTCGCCCTTGTTGCCGTTTTGAGGCAGGTTGCGGCGGAGTTTTTCCTGCTCGTCGCGAAGACGCTGTTGTTCGTCGCGGAGGCGTTGAATTTCGTCGCGTAGCTGGTCGTACTCTTTTTCTTCGATCACGGCAGTTCCCCTCCCTGATGCGGGGCAAATTCGTTGAGACTTTTTGCGAAAAGTTAGTGAGCAGCAGCGGCGGCTCCTTTTTTCGCTTTCACGCTTTTGACCATGAAGACGATCGGCAAACAAACGAGGCAGACGACGCCGAGGTAGCGGAGGTCATCGACGTAGGAGTAGACGGTGGCCTGGATGTCGAGGCCATTCGAGACAGTGGCGAGTTGATGAAGGCGCGCCATGTTGGGGCCGACGTGATAAAGAGTCGGGCCGTGAAAAGAGCCGAATTTGTGCGAGGCGATGCGAGCGGCTGTGAAATAGCGTGAGAAATCAGAGCGGTGCGTTTGCGTGTGGCGGGTGACGATGGTGTTGACGACGGAGATGCCGACGCTGCCGCCAATGTTGCGGAGAAGATTGTAGAGGCCGCTGGCGTTGCCGATCTGTTCGTTGCTGAGCGTGCCCATGGCGATGGTGGAGAGCGGGACGAAGACGAGGCCCGCGCCAGCGCCGCTCAAAACGATGGGCCAGACGAGCGACCATTGAGAAATGGAGAGCGTGAGATGGGCCATCCAGAACGCGGCCCACGCGAAAATGATGTAGCCCGTCGCGATGAGCCAGCGATTGTCGAGCTTGCTGGTGAGGATGCCGACGACGGGCATCATGGCGATGGCGCCGATACCGCGCGGGCTGACGGCGATGCCTGCGGCGCTGGCTGTATAGCCAAGCACGGTTTGATAGAAGAGCGGAAGGATGGTGACGAGTCCGTAGATGACGGCGCCAAACAGACCGATGAGGATGCAGCCGAGAGAGAAGTTGCGATTTTTGAATACTTCGAGACGGACGAGAGGTTTTTCGGCGGTGAGTTCGCGGACGATGAAGGCGATGAAGGCGACGATCAGGAAGGTGAAGGCCCAGCGAATCCAGTCGGCGCCGAACCAGTCGTCTTCCTGGCCTTTGTCGAGAATGATTTGCAGGCAGGCGAGCCAAATGGCGAGAAGGCCGAGACCGATGGAGTCGATGCGGCCGGGTTTGGCGTTGGCGACGTAGGGCGGATCCTTGACGAACCGAGAGATCATGAATACGGCGACGACGCCGATGGGAATGTTGATGTAGAAGGCCCAGCGCCAACTGTATTGGTCGGTAAGCCAGCCGCCGAGCGTGGGGCCGAGAACGGGCGCGACGACGACGCCGAGTCCGAAGAGAGCCATGGCAACGCCGCGTTTTTGAGGCGGAAAGCTTTCGAGGAGGATGGCTTGAGAGAGTGGCTGGAGCGCGCCGCCGCCGGCACCTTGAATCGCGCGAGCGATGAGAATCATGCCGAGGTTTGTGGCGGCGCCGCAGGCGAAGGACGAAATGGTGAAGATGATGATGCAGGTGAGAAGAAAATTGCGGCGGCCGAATTTGAGAGAGAACCATCCGCTGGCGGGAAGGACGACGGCGTTGGCGACGAGGTAGCTGGTGAGAACCCAGGTTGCTTCGTCAGTGGTGGCGGAGAGGCTACCAGCGATGTGTGGAAGCGCGACGGAGGCGATGGCGGTGTCGAGAACTTCCATGAACGTCGGAAGCATGACGGCTGCGGCGATGAGGTAGGGGGAGCAGTCGGGGCACCATGCCTGGAGGTCGCCGTGATTGGAATTTTCGCCAGGCAAGTTGGGTCGATCCGCTTTCTGGGTCGCAGCCAGGGAATAAATAGCAACACTCGTGAGCGGGTTTCCGCTGCACGAGCGCAGAGGTTCGATGCGCGAGGAGCGTGAAGGGGCGGCAGGATGGAGATTCGTGTAATGCGTACGTTGGAGCGTGAGGACAACGAGGCGATGCGGCAATTACGAGGCGGTGGGGTGAGTGAGGAGGGTGTGGCGGTTTGAGAGCGGAAGAAAAAACAGAGGGAGATTGAAGTTAGAGGCTGGGCAAGCTGGGGCGCAGCAGTGCTGCGCCCGTACCACGGCGGTAGTCGGTGATTTGACCTCGATCAAATGAATCTAAACCCGCTGCCCCCGTACAACGGCGGTAGTCGGTGATTTGACCTCGATTGAGTTGAATCTAAACCCGCACCCTCTCAAAGCTGAGGGTGCGGCACCCAAAGGCCGGCGGGTGGCGAGTATTGAGGAACACCGGTTAGAGGCCGAGGCCGGCGTAGGTTTGGCGGCGGAGGAATTGGCCGGAGCCGGGGCGGCCGGTGAATTGGTTTTTGTCGATGATGGTGCGGCCGCGGGAGAGAACTGTTCTGGCGGCGCCTTGGATCTGGATGCCTTCGAACATCGAGTAGTCGACGCGCATGTGATGCGTCTTGACGCTGATCGTTTCGCAATGATTGGGATCGAAGATCACGATGTCGGCGTCGGAGCCGACGGCGATCGTTCCCTTGCGCGGGAAGAGGCCGAAAAGTTTCGCGGGCGAGGTTGAAACGACTTCGACGAAGCGATTGGGCGAGAAGCGTTTGCCGTGGACGCCGCCGGTGTAGATGAGGCTGAGACGATGCTCGATGCCGGGGCCGCCGTTGGGAATTTTAGTGAAGTCGTCGATGCCGAGTTCTTTTTGGTCTTTGAAGCAGAACGGGCAGTGATCGGTGGAGACGACTTGCAGTGTGTCCTGCGTGAGACCTTGCCAGAGTTTTTCCTGATGCCACTTTTCGCGGAGCGGAGGCGTGAAGACGTACTTGGCGCCTTCGAAGCCGGGGGCGTTCATGTTTTCGAGTGAGAGGTAGAGATATTGCGGACAAGTTTCAGCGTAAGCGGGGACGCCGCGGTCGCGGGCTTCGCGCACTTTTTGGAGGGCGTCGTTGCAAGAGAGATGGACGATGTAGACGGGGCAGTTGGCCATTTCGGCCAGGGCGATGGCTCGGGAAGTCGCTTCGGCTTCGGCGGTGGTGGGGCGCGTGAGCGCGTGATATTTCGGAGCTTTTTTTCCTTCGGCGAGAGCTTGCTGAACGATGACGTCGATGGCGCCGCCGTTTTCTGCGTGCATGCAGATGAGGCCGGAATGTTTTGCCGCCTGGCCCATCGCTTTGAAAATCGAGGCGTCATCGAGCATGAAAACGCCGGGATAGGCCATGAAAAGCTTGAAGCTGGTGACGCCTTCGCGGATGAGATCGGCCATTTCGTCGAGCTGGGCGCTGCCGAGGTCGGTGATGATGCAGTGGAAGGCGTAGTCGATCGCGGCCTTGTTGTGAGCCTTGGACATCCAGGTGTCGAAGGCGTGGCGGAGGGTTTGACCCTTGTACTGAATTGCGAAATCGATGAGCGTCGTGGTGCCGCCGAAGGCAGCGGCGATGGTGCCGGTTTGAAAATCGTCGGCGCTGGTGGTGCCGCCGAAGGGCATGTCGAGGTGAGTGTGAACGTCGATGCCACCGGGGAGGAGCAAGTAGCCGGTCGCGTCGATGGTATTGGTTGCGTTTTCTGACGCGAGATTTGCTGCGATAGCGGCGACTTTGCCGTCGGAAATTCCGACGTCCGCGGGCGTGGTTTCGTTTGCGGTGACGATCGTACCGTTCTTGATGATCGTATCGAATCGCATCGGTCAGGCTCCGACATCCGCGAAGTGCGGGACGACTTCCCTGCCGTAAATATCGAGTGTTTTTTCTTCGTCGCCGCACATCAGATAAATGTTGAACTGGGTGACGCCGACTTTTCGGAGCGCGTCGAGTTTTTTGAGATGGTCTTCGATCGGGCCGACGAGGCAGAAGCGTTCGATAACTTCGTCGCTAACGAAATCGGCGTTGTCGCTGCCGACTTCGCAGTGGTGGTGATAATCGTAGGAGCCGCGGCCTTTGACGAAGGAAGTGAGAGATGGTGGAAGTTCTTCGGGCTTGTATTTTGAGATCAGATCCATGACGTGATTCGAAACGAGAGCTGGGAACCAGCGGACGCGTTCGCGAGCAAGCTTGAGATCGTTGGAAGCCCAAACGGGGGCGGCGGACATAACTTCGATTTTTTTGAAGTCTCGGCCGGCTTCCCTGGCGCCTTCGCGAACGAATCCGAGACACCACTCGATCAGATCGGGATCGGCAAATTGCAGAATCACGCCGTCGCCGATGCGTCCTGCGGTGCGCAGGGCTTTGGGGCCGTAGCCGGCGACCCAGACGGGCGGCACTTTTTTGTTGGTCCACGGGAAGGTTGTAGCGACGCCGTCGTGATCGATGGTTTGGCCTGCGTTCAGTTCGCGGAAGGATTTCACGAATTGTTCGAGATGCTCGAGCGTGGTTGGCTTTTTTCCAAGGACGCGACGGGAGCTGTCGCCGCGGCCAATGCCCATTTGCATGCGGCCATTCGAAATGAGGTTGAGTGTGGCGAAGAGACTCGATGCCACGGTAACGTCGCGCACCGCAGGATTCGTGACGCAGGGGCCGAGATGCATTTTCTTTGTATTGGCGGCCATCAGCGTCAGCAGCGGGAATGGCTCCATCCAGATGACGTGGGAGTCGAAGATCCAACCGTGAAGGAAGCCGGCGGATTCGGCCTGGCGGGTCAGACTGATGATGCGATCGACGGTGAGATCGGGTTTGATCGTGATGCCGAAGTCCATGGAATGCTCCCGTTCGTTTTAGTCTGCGGCTTGCGCTAAGGGCTGCGCGCTTTGCATCAAAGCAAAATAAACCACGAAGCTTACGAAGAAGCCGACGAACCACGCGTAGTTGTAGAGGACGCGCAGTTGCGACACGAAGAGGCCGATGAACGCGACTCCAGCACCTGCCGCGAGCGAGATGACGGCTTGCCAGTTGAAGCCGCGCTGGTATTCGTACAGTCCGTCGCGCTGATACAAATCTTGCACCAGCAGGATTTTTTTGCGCACGACGAAATAATCGCAGATCATCACGCCGGCGATCGGGCCGAGAAATCCGGAATAGCCGACGAGCCAGCCAAAAATGTAATTTCCGTAGCTCGACATGAGCTTCCAGGGCTGCATGGCGACGCCCACGAAGCAGGTGATGAGTCCGCCGAGGCGGAAGCTAATGCGGCGGGGAGAGAGATTGGAGAAGTCGTTCGCGGGGGAGACGACGTTGGCCGCGACGTTGACGTTGAGCGTCGCCATGAGCAGTGCCAGCATCGCCAGAATCACGGCGAAGGGATTGCCGAGGCGGGAGAGGACGGCGACTGGGTCCCACAGAGCCTGGCCGAAGATGATCAAGGTAGCGGACGTGACCGCGATTCCAATGAACGAGTAGAAGGTCATCGTGGCGGGTAAGCCGATCGCCTGGCCGAGCACTTGGGCGCGCTGGCTTTGCGCGTATCGAGTGAAGTCCGGGATGTTCAGCGAAACCGTGGCCCAGAAACCGACTACGCCGGTTAATGAAGGAATGAAAAATTTGAAGAATTCGCCGAAGGTGGCGAATTTCGATGGAGTTGACAGCATTGGACCGAAGCCGCCAGCCCTGGCGCCGGCCCAGAGGAGCAGAGCGAGCCCCATCACCAGGAGCAATGGCGCCGATACACCCTGCAAGAATCGAATCGTTTCGATGCCGCGCAGGATCACGACGACGTTCAGCAGCCAGAAGAAGATGAAGCAAACCGCCTGGGCTCCGCCGAAGTGAGCCCACGACGGGACAAGCGCGACGATCATTGCGTTGATGGCTTCGCCGCCGATCCAGGTTTGAATGCCGAACCAGCCGCAGGCGACCAGTGCGCGGAGAACCGCGGGGACGTTCGCTCCCAAAACGCCAAACGAGGCACGAGCGAACACGGGAAACGGAATGCCGTACTGCGCGCCAGCGTGCGCGTTTAGGAGCATTGGAATCAGCACCAGCAGATTGCCCAGGAAAACGGTGAAGAGCGCCTGCTTCCAGTTCATGCCGCCGGCGATCATGCCGCTGGCTAGCATATAGGTGGGGATGTTGACACTCATGGAGATCCAGAGCGCGGCGTAGTTGTAGGTGCTCCAGGTACGACGGTCTGCGGGAATAGGCGCGAGATCTTTGTTGTAGAGCGCGCTGTCGCGGATAGTCTCGTTCGAAAGCGAGCTGGTGGCGTCGGGCATCGCGGTAGGGTTTGGCAGGCTCACGCTGGAAGCGCAAGTCTAACCCGCTCGGTGTCAGCGGACAAGAACCGGCGAATGTGCCCGGTATCACGAACGCCACGGAAGTGCTATGCCTTCATCAGCATGGACGGCGTGCGCTAACCGGCCATTTTTGCCAGTAAGTGAAACGCTTCACTCCCCCAATTCCCTGAGGTGCTATACATTGACAAAACGAGGTGGGTTCTCTAATTTCTCATTACCGTAAACGATTACCGCCCCGCAGGGACCCGAGGCATGGCGCCGACGGTCGGGGATAAAGGACGCACTCGATGCCGTCGATTCCACTGTTGGCGTTTGTATCGTCGAAGCTGGTTCAGCTTTCCGCAGTGGACGTGGTCATCATCGTCTTCTATTTCGCCCTGGTTCTCGGGATCGGCTTCTATCTTCGCGGCCAGTCGAACACCGGCGAAGATTTCTTCATGGCCGGCCGCGAAATGACCGCGTGGGTCGCGGGACTGAGCTTCCTTTCGGCAAACCTCGGAGCACTGGAGCTCATGGGTTGGGCGGGATCGGCGTATCAATACGGAATTCTGGCGACGCATTGGTATTGGATCGGCGCGATTCCCGCGATGTTGTTCCTCGCGCTGGTGATGATGCCGTTCTACTACATCTCCAAGACGCACTCCGTTCCTGGATATCTCAAGCTTCGCTTCGGAGAGTCGAGCCGCGCGCTTTCGGCGGTTTCGTTCGCGTTCATGACGGTGCTGATGAGCGGCGTGAACATGTTCGCCATGGCCAAGGTGATGCAGATCGTTCTTGGCTGGGACATCAACGTCACCATCTGGATTTCGGCACTTACCGTCGGCATTTATGTCGCGCTCGGAGGTTTGCGGGGCGCGATTTTTAATGAAGTCCTGCAATTTTTCCTTATCTGGGCGGGCGCGTTGCTCATTCCGATTCTCGGCCTTTACGAAGCAGGCGGTTGGTCCAACCTGAAGGTACAGATCGCCGCACGCGCTTCGGATCAATATGTCCATCTGTGGTCAACTCTCGGCTCGTTTACGAACAATCCGATGGGGATCAATTGGGTGGGAATCGTTTTTGGTCTCGGGGCTGTGATTTCCATGGGTTACTGGACGACCGACTTCCTGGTCGTACAGCGCATTCTTGCCGCTAAAGATATCCGCAGCGCGCAGATGGCTCCGATCATTGGTGCGGGACTGAAAATGCTCGTGCCGCTGATCGTGATTTTGCCCGGCTTGCTAGGTCTCGCGGTTCTGCCGATGAAACTGACCGGCGAAGCGCAAGCCGTTGCTACTGGAATGCACAGTTACAACGATGTGCTTCCGCTGATGCTGGCTCGCTATTGCGGGCCCGGCTTGCTCGGACTCGGAATCACCGCGCTGATCGCGGGATTCATGTCCGGCATGGCCGGCAACGTCAGTGCGTTCACGACGGTGTGGACGTATGACATCTATCGCCCGTTTATCAACAGCAAGGGCAGCGACAGCCACTACGTGAGCATGGGCCGCTGGACGACGGTGATCGGCGTTCTCGTGAGCATCGGCACGGCGTATCTCGTGATGCAGTTCGCCAGCATCATGGATTACGTGCAGGCGTTGTTCAGCTTCTTCATCGCGCCGCTGTTTGGAACGGTCGTGCTTGGGATGCTATGGAAGCGCGCGACCAGCGCGGGGGGGTTCTGGGGGCTACTGTGCGGCACCGCGTCATCGATCAGCATGTGGGCGTGGGTGAAAGTCGATCCGACAGCGTTGCGCTACGTCGCGCTTTCGCCGAACGCGAAGGCGTTGGCGCAGGACATGTTTCAGGCGCTCTGGTCGTTCTGCATTTGCGTCATTGTGACGGTCGCGGTCAGCTACGCGACGCGGCCGAAGACCGACCCCGAACTCGAAGGACTGGTCTACGGCCTGACGGCTATTCCGTCCGTCGGCGATATCGCGATTTACGAGAAGCCTGTATTTTGGGCCGGGGTGGTCGGAATTATTTTCGTGATTTTGAACGTCCTGTTCTGGTAAAAGAGTGCCTCAAATCGGGCCTAAGCCGTATTTTCTATTGGGTGCAAGCGCGAACTCTATCGCGCGATACAGCGTCGAATCTGCGTTGGGGGCAATGAGCCGATGACTACGCATCACGAAGGCGGCGTTTCGATCTGGTTTTTTATTGGAATATCGTTGCTCGTGAACGGCGTTTTGATTTGCGGGGCGGGAGTGTGGGAAGTTTTTCATCCGCCGGCGAATCCTGTGGTGCTTTTTAATTTGCACGCGAATGTCTGGTGGGGCGCGTTGCTTACCATCGCCGGCTTGATCTATACGATCTTTTTCGCGCCGGGGCGGAAGCAGTCCTAGTTTTCGATTGGGGCTGCAAGAAATTGCCGTCCTCCTGGTTCTGAATTTTCCTCAGCAGCGCTGCGCACCATGTCCCGCCATTAGCATTCCCTAACCTGGCGACGCGCACCTTCCTGTAATCGCCGGTTCGAACTGGTCGGCAACATGCATTTCAACTCGGCAAGATTGGGCGCGTTCGAGTCGCGCGAAAACCGAGGTGTCCGTGCAGCCAAGATCCGACCCGAGTTCCGGCGCGGCGTATTCAACGGCCAGCATGAAACATGAACGCGCGCTGGCTCTGTATACGACCGGCCAGTTTGAGTCCGCCGCCGAACTGCTTCGCCAGGCGCTGCTGGAGGCTCCGTCTTCCGAGCTTGCCAACGATATCGGGGCTGCCGAGCTTGCTTGTGGGCGGCGTGAGCAGGCGCTCTCTCAATTTTTTCTGGCAACTTCGCTCGATCCGGGAAACATCGAAGCGGCTGCGAATTTGGGCACGCTGTTGGCCCACATGGACCGCACGCGCGAGGCGATTCCGCATTTGCAGCAGGCAGCGTTCAAGACGAAGGATCCCGATCAGCGATTGGCGCTTGAGAAGCTGCTCGCGACGTGCGGCAACAAGCTGGCCGAACGAGTGTTAGAAGAAACGCGAGGTGAGAAAGAAAAAGCTTTAGCCGCGTCGTCGCGGCCGGCCGCTCCGGCTCAGCCTGCGGTTGCGTCAACCGTACGGCCGCCGGTCTATATGGGCAATAACATCGCGCTGCTTTGCACGACGAACTACAACAAAATGTACGTCGATACACGCGATCTGCTCATTGCGCCGTGGCTGCTCATTCACGGCGAGTGGGAACCGGAAGAAACCGAACTCGTCAAGAAACTCATTGGGCCTGGCGACGTGTTCGTCGATGTCGGCGCGAATCTCGGATATTACTCGCTGATTGCGGCTCGCTCCGGAGCGTCGCACGTCTATGCCTTCGAGGCGCAGCCCAGCACGTACGAACTGCTGGGCAAAAACGTGATCATCAACTGGATGACGAAATTCATCACGTACGAGAATCTCGCCGTCTACAGTCACACGACGGACCTCGAATTTTTTGTGCGCGACCATTATCCCGGCAACAGCAGCCTCGGCTACACGCCGCCCGATCAGCTTCGAAAGTGGTTTGACACGACGATGCCGGTGAAGGTTCATGCCGTGTCGGTCGACGACTATTTCGCCGACAAACCGGGCAGGATCGATCTGCTCAAAGTGGATGTCGAAGGCGCCGAGCCGGCCGTGTTCGAAGGAGCCCGGCGGACTTTAGGCAAAAATCGCGGTATGAAAATATTGTGCGAATGGAGTCCCGACCAGATGGCGACGGCGCGTCAGGATCCAGCGCATCTCGTGGAACTCTGGGCGGAGCAGGGATTGCGCGCGCATGTTCTGCACACCGGGCTCAACGAAGTGCCGCTTCGATCGCTCCTCACCAGCGGCTACTGCGACGCCTTCCTGGTCCAGCCTCAAATCGTAAAATCGATCCATCGTTTCGATCACTGCCCGGCTGTTGGCTCGCACGCCGTCAGCTCGGATCGCGACAAGCCGTTCGGCTTGTGCAATCTGTTCGTACGCTTGCCGTTTGGCGGGGGTCATGTTCGCTCGCCAGTCGAGGTTCGTCTCGACAACTTTTTTCAGTGGAGTGTGAAGGCTCGTCACGAGGCAAAACTTGCCCGACAAAATCGTCGCGAGTCCTTCGACATCCCATATCGGTGCCTCGACGATGTCGATCGGATGCATTTCGTTGAGCCGATTCAACTCACGGTGCATTCGTGCTGAGTGACGCCAGATATGCGGCGGAACTTTTACTTCGTTCGGCGCCGGATGCTCGTCTCTGTCTTCGATCAGACGATGGACCCACACGGCATCTTCAAAATCGACCGTGTTCGCGTCGATTCCTGCGGCTGCACGCGTCAACACGTGGACGTTATGCCCACAGGCGGCCAGTCCTTGCGCCAGATCATGCGTTAGTCGTCCGATTCCGCCAACAACACCCGGCGGGTACTGCTGGCTTAGTAGCGCGATCGTGAGTTTTTCCGACTTCGGCAACAAAATCGGGCAGGGTTTGAATTCTCCTGCCCGCTCGGCCGCATGGTCACCGGCAAGATTCACGTCGTATGCAACTTGTCCCCGCATTTCTTTCGCGATCGCCGATCCCATCAATCGCCGTGGGCGATTCATTCCGAGCTGAATGCCCTCTTCCACCGCGGAGTCCATGTCCACGCACAGCCGTTCCAGCACGTCGCCTTGAATCTTGCCCTGCGAGATGTTCCAGTTCACGTTGTAGAGCGCGTCGCGGCATAAAATCGACCAGTCCTTCAGTCGCTCCGCCGAATTGCCCATCGACCAGCGACGCGTTTTTCAAGCGAAAAATAGATTCGATTGCGAATCATCGGCGCGTAGTTTGTGTTCACCCGCTTTTCGTTGCGGATGTGGCTCGGCAGATAGCGGTGATACACAAAAGCCTTCGGAATCTGCTTCAACGTATATCCGGCGTCGATCAGGCGCACGTTGACGTCGGTCTCGTCCAGGAAATAGTCGAACTGTTCGTCAAACCCGCCGATCTCCAGCAACGCCGAGCGCCGAAAGATCGAGTTCGTCCCGAGCAGTGCCGGAAATCGATGACAGCCCGGATAACAGAACTCCGGCATTGGCACGGTGAGGTTGTGATAGGCATTGCCCATCCGATCGCAGACTGTGTAGCTGTATTGCAGTTCGTATCCAGTGTGGTCGAAAACGAAGCCGCCGACTCCGGCGACTTCATCCGAATCAAACGCTGCGATCGCATCAAGGAGCCAGTTTTCGTCGGGTACGGCGTCGTCGTCGATGAACGCGACGAATGCACCGCGAGCCATTTCGATGCCGATGTTCCGCGAGATCGAAAGATTACGCTGTGCGCAGGTGCCCACGCGAATCTGCGAGGCATGCCTGCGCAGTACTTCGGCGGTGTCGTCCGGTGACGGCCCATTCACGACGATGAGTTCGAATTGCGAATAGTTCTGCCGCAGCAAGGCCTGTAGTGTCTGATGCAGGCTAACCGCGCGATTGTAAGTGTTCACGACGACAGAAACTCGGGGCAAGTGAGATCGAATTTGCATCAGCGCGCGCCTAGCCAGCGATGGAAGCTTTCTTCAAACGCGCTTCCAGGTTCAACATGCGCTCTTCGAGTCCCGCCACGCTCTTCTGGATCGCGGTTTGCCCTCGGCGTATCTCGCGCATCGCATTCGGAAACGATTCGCTATGAACTTTCAGCGCGATCAACTGCGGTTTGATCTCGACCATGTTCACCGTGTATTCGTTGACGCGCTTTTCGAGCGCGATCACCGCCTTGTAGACCATCAGCATGTCCGACTTCAGCGCCGCCACTGCTTCGGCGCTGTTCGCCGCAATCGTGCTGTTCACCGCAGTAAGCCCGGCCGCTCCGGGCACGCCGACGTTCGAACCTGTTCCCATTAGAAACTCCTAATTTCAATGCCGTTCGGCACGGAACCTCTTTGCCCCGTTCTTAGTGCTTTCTAATCTCCAACAACGGATTCGCAGTCTTTCCGTACGCCCTCGCCGCTGCCGGATGCGAAGCTGCGAGCGCCTATGAAGAACGTGCACACCACTTGCCACGCGCAATCGACAGAGTTGGCAACGAATCTGCACCGTATCGGCGTTGATGGATGGCTCGGAAACAACTGCGGGGGGCTCAGCGGATCGGGTGCTAAGAGCGCCGCCCGATTTACCGCAGGTTCGCGATCACGCCGCCGGCGTTATCGTTCACGCAAATCTCGAAGGCGAATCCGAGTGTCCAGCAGAGAATCGCGCGCTGGCACTTCGTCTGTCTCAACACCAATTCCCGGTTCAGGTCGCCCCACTTTGTGGACAACAGCTGCAACCATACAGTCCCAGCCTGCAAATGCTACGTAGACATCTGAAGTATCTGCTCCACGATCGTCTCGATCTCGCCGAAAGTGTGCTCTATCAATCCGGCTCCCCCGCAAGCTGGAATCTCGACTTCTATGGCCGGTGCCGCGTGGGCCGCGCCGCGTTCGGAACCGACCGAATTCCCGACGGGTGGACCGAGCGCTGCAACTCTCTCGACGAAATTTGGCTGCCCAGCGCATTTCATGCCGAAACCTTCGCCGCCTCGGGTGTCGAGCGGAGCAAGATTCGCGTAATCCCGGAGGCCGTTGACACCGAGGTTTTTCGTCCAGGTCGAGCCTCGCTTCCGCTTGAAAGCGTGCCGGCAAAATCGTTTCGGTTTCTGGCGGTTGCCGATGGGTGGCTGGTTTCCGGCATCGACACACTTGTCCGCGGTTTCATCGAGGAGTTCTCTCCTGACGAAGATGCGGCGCTCATCATTCATAGCCCTCCGAAGTGTCACGGTGATTCCTTCATCGACTTCGAAGCGGAACTCATTGCGTTCATCGAAGCCAATCTCGGCAAGAACCTTGAAGATGTTCCCAATATTGCCTTGTTGGTCGGATCGCTCTCGGAAGAAGACCGCGCAGGACTTTTCGTGGCCTGTCACGCTTTCGTTCAGCCGGCGCGCGGCGAATCGACCGGTCGTCACTGCCTCGAGGCGCTCGCCTGCCACCTGCCAATCATCGCCACGGATTGGGGCCCGTTGAATGATTTCCTCACTGTGCAAAACAGCTTCACCGTCACAACGGACGGGTTAGTCCCCACTCAGCCCGAGGAAGACGAACTCTTCGCCGGCCACCGATGGGCCGAACCGAACGTCGATCATCTTCGTCACCAAATGCGCGAAGTCTTCGAGAACTCGGAGGAGGCCGCTCTCCGCGCAGAGCGAGGGCGTCGCGACGTCATCGGCCGATTCGAATGGAACGCAGTCCTGCCCGAATGGATTCGAAATTTTCGAAGGCTCTTGGACTGAGCAACTTTGCGCTCGAGGAATGAAGCGCAACAAAGAAGAGGAGATTCGAATGCAATCCACGCTGCTCGAAAATCGGCGCTCGCCTACACCGACACAGCAAGTGCGCCACGTGACACCGACCGAACGCCAATCCGCGATCGATCAGCTCGCTCGCGCCGTCGGCGAACACGCGCTGCGTCAAGCGGAGATCGATCAACGCATGGCCACGCGTCTGATCGAACTGCGCGACGAACTCAGCACTGCGAAAGACGAAATTCGCTCACTTCGCGCGCAAGTCGAGACACTGATCCGAGGGCTCTCGCAAGGACTCGCTACGGCCCACACACAATCAGCTCGCGCCACACAAGCCGCGTTGCAAGCGTCGGTTGCAAGCCTCAGAACTCGCTAACATATCAATTCGCTACAGGAGTTGGTGCGTCGGTTTGGGAGCTTCGATGCGCAGCGGCACCTGATCTGCGATGCGAATGCCGTAGCCTTCGAGCGCGATGACTTTTTTCGGATGATTTGTCAGGACTCGAATGTCGGTGAGACCGAGATCGATCAAGATTTGTGCGCCGATACCGCTTTCGTGCTGCACCATGCGCTGGCGCGCGGGTTCGCGATCGAGTTGGCCGCGCCGATGGAAATGAATCTGCGGCAACGCACCCGGCGTTTCGCCGGTTTCGATGCCAAAACCGCGTCCCGTGTGATGAAGATACAGAAAAACGCCGCGACCTTCCTTGGCGATCGTCGTCAGCGAACGCGAGACAAGCTCAGAACAATCGCATGTGACCGAGCCGAAAACGTCGCCAGTCAGACAGTGCGAGTGGACACGCACGAGCGGCGGTGTGCCGCCTTCGAGATCGCCTCGGACCAGCGCAACGTGCTGATCCTGATCGACATCGCTGGAATACGCGATCATTCGAAAATCGCCATAGCGAGTCGGCAGCGTGGCTTCCGCGACGCGTCGCACATAGCGCTCATGCTGCATCCGATAGCGAATGAGGTCGGCCACCGTGAGCATCTTCATGTCGTGCTGGCGGCAGAATTCGTGCAGCTGCGGAATGCGCGACATCGTGCCGTCTTCGTTCATGATTTCGCAGATGACGGCGGACGGATTCAGCCCGGCGATACGCGCCAGATCGACGCTGGCCTCGGTCTGACCAGCGCGCACCAACACGCCTCCATTACGGGCGCGCAGGGGAAAAATGTGACCCGGCCGCGCGAGATCCTGCGGGCGCGTCTTCGGATCGATCGCCGTCAGGATCGTGATCGCGCGATCGGAAGCGCTGATGCCCGTCGTGACGCCAAGGCGCCCATCGATCGCCTCGGTGAACGCGGTGCCATGAACCGACGTATTGATCGGCGACATCAGCGGCAGGTGCAGCTCGTCGCATCGGTCTTCCGTCAGCGGAAGGCAAATCAACCCGCGCGCGTACTTCGCCATGAAATTGATGGCGTCAGGAGTGATCTTCTCGGCGGCCAGAGTGAGATCGCCTTCATTTTCGCGGTCCTCGTCATCGACGAGAACAATCATCCGCCCCTGGCGGATATCTTCGACAGCTTCTTCGACGGTAGCGAATTTCTGTTGGTCAGCCATAGCCAGATAAGAATATCAGGCCGGTTGATGAGGCGTCGACTCCAGGCTTCGGATGAAGTAACCGCCAAGGTCGACTGACTGACACCGCCTCACGGGAGGTCGCATAGTCTAGCAACCTGACCGGCGTATTTGCTATTCACGTATTCCCACGTCAAGTGACGAGTCGACTCAGCCGCACGTTTGCCCTTCGCAGTCGCCTCGCTTTGGTTCTCATATACATGGCGAAGAACTCGGACCAGTTCGGCGAAGTCTGGCTTGAACCATGTAAAGTCGCCGACCATCGGGCCCAACGGCGGAGGCGGTTCTGTTACCGGTTCCGTGGTCGCAGAAATGAGATAGCTATTGGCAGCAGTCGCAGAAATCCTTGGCAGGTCCATCAGCGGTCGTGATCACAGCCTTGCCGCAAGCCATCGCCTCAAGTAACGGCAAGCCAAAGCCTTCTCCGCGATACGGTAGGACCAACGCGCCTGCGCCGCGATAGAGATTCGCGAGGGTCGAGTCAGCGACCGTTTCGAAAATCGGCACGACCGGGGGCATTGTCGGATCCATGGTGGCCGCTCGAATCTGTGGAACCCAGGAATTATGTTGATACGCGCCGGACGCATCCGATACCAGCAGGACGAGAGCTATGTTTGCGGTTGAAACGAAAGCAGACCGATACGCTTCGAGCAACAGGTCGATACCTTTGCGAGGAATGGCGCCTCCCACAAAGAGAAGGATGAAATCCCGAGCACCCTGCGGACGAAGGAATCGACCACTCGGACTGAATATCTTGGGGTCATAGCCGTTCGGGATTACCACAACGCGTCCTGAGTCGACTCCGTTTCGAACAAAAACATCGCGCACGAAGTTCGACGGAACCCAAAGCTCATCAACGTTCTGCCGAATCTGCTCGATCCAAACTCGCGGCACGCCTCCATACTCCCAAGGGAGGATTACAGCCAACTTCCCCCTCCGCGGACGGCGAAAATTGGGCGGCCAATGGTGCCGAATCGTCAAGTCGACGTAACGAAGGCGTTTGTAGAAGCATCCGGCGAGCAAATCACCGTTTGGAAGAAATCGCGCGAGCTGCCCCGAAGGCGATGACGGCTCGATCGACACTTCAAACATGCTCGAAGCTTGAATCGCCCATGCGACTTCGCGATTAACGCGGGCCAGGCTCGAGTACTCGAGAAATGGCCCTTCGAACACTACCCCGCGCACGGCTCCCGACTGAGGTGAACGCCCCGGCTTCGGCGCCGAGCCTTGCGTTGACGCGGGATTACTCGCGACAGCCATCTCGATCCGATTTTCGAAGTCCTCGCGAACTACGTCTCCGAGCGGCAATGCTCTTGCGAGCCGGCGTGCCGCGTCAAAAGAGCGATGAACCAGCAGATATTCAAAAATCTTCAACGCCAATTGAGGACTCTGTCGCGCCGCCCGCGTTAATTCATATTGATGGCTTTCGATGACAGAACGAGGCAGGTGGAGCTTGAGAAGCTCGACGAGTGCGGGTTCGAACGGCGGATCGCGTTTCACTCCCTCAATAAAATGCTGAAATGCAACGCGCTCATTGCCGACCTGCGCGGCCAAAACTCCAAGAAGCCAGTCAGACCGATAGCTATTCTCACCACCGGAACCCGGAAACGCGATGCCGCACGATTTCGCGCGCTCTAAAGGGGCCAGTGCATCGCCAAAACGACACTCGCGAATCGCGACAAATGCCTTTAGGTAGTGAAGTTCCGCGTAGGTCGGGTAGAGCTTGACCCCCGCCGCGAGAAGTTCTCTCGCGTTACCCACTTCCCGGTGCAAGAGCATCACCGCAACAAGGTTACGAAGCACAAGTGCGGCAATCATTTCCGGAAGTTTGTCGTGCGACTCCCATAGACGCAGCAACGGCTCGACACCAGAGCCAGTCGTCTTTTTTTCAGCCGAAATTGCCTCCACGAGCCGGACCCAGGGTTCGGGTGGCAGACTGGGGTCCACCATCGTCTCGATCGCTGACGGGGCAGAGCTCTCAATGCGAATTCTAAAGTTCCAGTGGTCAACCAAAGCCAGGTCGGTAAAAACTCGCGGTTGAACCGACAGAAAGGGGACATCGTCCACGCAGGGCGTATTCACAACAAGAAACGTGCGGCGATTGGGAGCGTGAAGCGATTTGCGGATTGCGGGCGCGGTTCCTTCGAGCAAGAGCTCGTCAGCCAACCAGACGAGAGCGGATTCAGACTTTCTCTTTGATCCCGACCATTGGAGAAAGTCGCGAACGACCCGCAGTTCGTTACCGCCAATCTCACGAATCTCTCTGGGTAGAGAGGCAATATCCGTTGCGTCGGTGATGATCGATATTGTTGGCGTGCGGTCGAATTTGCTTTTTAAAAGCCCGCTTCGTGCATCGACCGAGTCGAGTGGCATCTCGCTACTCCGGCTCTTCGTCAGCCTCAGCCGCGTCGCCAGCCGAGGCGACCGGCTTCGGCGCCTTCGCAGGAGTAGGCGCAGTAAGCGCTGCTTTTTTCACCGGTGTCGCACTTGAACAGCTCGGACAAGCCGCAGGCTTGACCGTTCCCGATGACGCCGAAGCTGCACCACCGCTTTTCCTACCCTGCGGCGCATGCCCTGCCACCAGATACTTCCTCATCTTCTCCAGCCTCTTCGGCCCAATCCCGCGCACCGAAAGCAAATCATCGACGCTCTTGAACGCTCCATACGATTTCCGCATCTGCAAAATCTTGTCCGCGGTAGCCGGACCAATCCCCGGCACTTCCTGAAGTTGCGTCGAGTTCGCCGAATTAATGTCGATTGGATGAGCAGGCGGTTTCTTCGTGGCAGGAAACAGAGCAGTCGCTGTGATCAGCTCAAATCCAACTACGCCGACCAATAGCAAGGCAAACGCAAGCGCCGCACGCTGGGACATACGCGCGTTCATAGTGCGCGCGATACTATCGTAGTTATATTACAAATGCAATAACATTAAGGAAAGGCCTATACGCCCCATAAAACCGGCCAACAACTCAGCTCAGTTTCTTCCCGTTCGCGTCAAACACTTCCAGATCCCCAAATAACGCAGCCTGCTTCTCAATCTGCGCCCGGTCGCCAACCACCACAATCTGCATATTCGCCGAGTCGAAATACTTCCGCGCCGTCTCCAGCAAATCCGCCGGCGTCAACGCCCGCACGCGCTCTCGATACGTCTCCAGATAATCGTCCGGCAGCTCATTCAACGCCACCGTCGCCAGTTGCGACAGCAATCCATCCTGCGTCGCCAGACCCATCGAAAAAATTCCCGTCAAATAGTTGATCGCGTCCGCCAGCTCAGCATCCGGAACCGGGACCGACCTCAGCTTATCGATCTCGTAAAAAATCTCCGTCAGCGAAGCTGCCACGACATCGTTCCGCACCGCCGCCGACACGGAAAAATATCCGTGCTGCCGCAGCGCCTGCACGCCGCTTCGCGGGCTGTACGTATAACCCTTATCCTCGCGGATGTTCATCACCAGACGCGAATTAAATGCGCCGCCATACAAACTGTTCGTTAGTCCCAGCTTGATCCAGTCCGCATGTTTGCGCGTGATCGCGTGGCACCCGCACAGGATCTGCGTCTGCACCGCTCCCGGCACGTGCACCAAATAAACTCGACGCCCGTGCGGCTGAGCCTTGTCCGCAACCTCCGGGGGCTTCGACTTCTTCCCCGACCACGCTCCAAACGTCTTCTCGACCGACTTCAGCATCGCGGCCGTGTCGAAATCGCCGACCATCAAGAGCAGAGCATTCTCTGGCGTGTAAAAATCCTTATAAATCTCAAGCAGATCTGCTCGCTGATATGCCGAAACCTGAGCCTCCGTAGCCGACGCAACGGCATACGGATGATCCCCAAACAGAACTTTCCGCAACCGTTCGCCGGCCAAAAACCCCGGCTGCGTTCGATCCAGCTTCACTTCCTCCAGCTTCAATCGCCGCTCGCGTTCAAACTCTCCATCGACGAACGATGCTTCGCGCGCCAGCTCATTCACCAACCCGAGCAGCGGCTCGCTCATCTCCGTCAATCCCGCAAACGCAATGGCGCTCGTATCCGCGCCCGCGCTCGAAGACAGGTCCGCGCCCAAACTTCGCAAATCCTCTTCAATCCGGCGGCTGACTCGCAGCTTGGTCCCCGTGCGTACAACCGTCGCCGTCATCTCCGCCAATCCGGGCCCGCGCTCGATCGCCGCTGCGTTTCCCGACCGAAACGAAAGCTGCCCATGAAATTTCGGTATCGAGTGCGACTCAGCAAGTAAAACCTCAAGCCCGTTCGCCAGACGCACGCGCGTCCGCTTCGGCCAAGTCACCGCTCGTTCCGCTCCAAGTGCCGGTACCGTCGTTCCCGCACTCTCCACGCGCGTCTGCGTCGCCATTATGCCGCCTCCTTTTCGCTGCTCTTCACCGGAGTGCGAAACACGATCGCGCGATTTTCCGCTCGCAAATATTTCTTCGCCACCGCTTGCACGTCCTCCCTCTTCACCGCCAAAAACCCATCCAAAATCGAATTCACCATCTCAGGCTTGTTATCGAACAGCGTGAAGCACGCCAGCAGGTGCATCAGCCCGTAGCGAGGCATCCCGCCGCGCCCGCCTTCGAGCGTCGAATAGTAATCCGACCGCCATTTCACTTTGATTTGCTCGAGTTCTTCGTCGGTGATTCCATTTTCCTGCACATCGCGAAGCACCGTATCGAAAGCCTCGACTGTCTTTTCCGCCGAAACGTCCCCCCGATGCAAAATTCGCGTCACCATCTGCGTCGGCCCGTTGTAACCAAAAATGTCGTCGATCCCGCCGTCCGCTTCTACAGCAACCTGCTTCTCCAGCACGAGATCGCGATACACACGCCCCGCGCGCCCGCCGTGCAGCGCCTGATCCAGCAACGCCATCGCACACCAATCAGCCGTGCGCCGTTCCGGCACCGTATATCCAATCGCGATCGCCGGCAGCGTTCCGAATTTCTCTTCTACGTTGCCGCGTCGCTCGGTCTTCTGCTCCGGCTCCTTCGGATCGGCAAATGGCGGCGCCGCGCCCGACGGGATGTCAGCGAAATACTTCTCCGCCAGCGCCAGTCCCTCACCCGCCTTCACATCTCCCAAAATCAACAGCACCGCGTTGTTGGGCACGTAGTACGTCTTGAAAAACGCTTGCACATCGGCAAGATCGGCTGCATCGAGGTCGGCAAAATCTCCATAAAAATTATGCGCATTCGCCCAATTGCGAAACGCCACCGGCGGCAAATCCAGCCACGGAAATCCGCCATACGGCTGGTTCATCACGTTCACGCGCACTTCTTCTTTCACGACGTCCCGCTGATTGCGCAAATTCTCGTCATCCACCTTCAGCGCGCGCATACGATCCGCTTCCAGCCACAACACACGCTCCAGCGCGTTCGATGGCACCGACTCAAAATAATTCGTCACGTCATAGTGCGTCGATCCGTTCAGCAATCCGCCGCTCGAATTGATCAGCTTGATGTGCTGCATCTTCGGCGCGTTCGCCGACCCTTGAAACATCATGTGCTCGAACAAATGCGCAAACCCGCTCCGCCCCTGCGGCTCAAGCCGGAATCCGATCTTGTAGTACACCCCCACGGTCACAACCGGCGCCGTTGAATCCGGCGCGATCACCACATCCAATCCGTTCGGTAACTTGGCGTGCTCAATCGCAATCTGAAGTCGATTCACCCTTTTCCCCCTGTCAAAACTCTCAATTTCTTCGGATGGCTCGCATGAGGCGCGGAATGCTGCATACCATTCGTCCCGTTGGACGGCAAACGTCCCAATTCCTTGGGCTCTTCTCCATCACGCGGCATGATTCTCTCCGCGAGCCGGTTGAGCGCGTCGTACGCCTTGCAATACTCCGGCGAATAGTCCTGCAGCGCAGCCAGGTGTTTGGCAACAACGTCATAGTCTCCGCGTGCCAGCGGGCCCGTCCACGCCGCCTTCATCCCCAGCCGCTCGTAGTTCTGCAGCACCTGCTTGGTCATCGGCAGCAGCGCTCGCATCGCTTCCGAGCGCTTCGTCCCCAATGCCATCAATAACTGGATCGCGCTTTCCACGACGACAAGCGCATGTCCCGCCGCGAGCGCGCCCGCCGCGTGATAGAGCGGCTTGTTCGGCGCCTCAATTGGTGACGGAGCCCCGCCGACAGCCCGAGCAATCTTTCGCGCCTTGCGAACTGCTTGCGGATCACCCTCGATCGCAAACACTTTGCCTTCGAGGGGTGGCACGGTCACGCCGTTAAACGTTTGCAGCGGATGCATCGAACCAACCGAAGCGCCATGTTTCCTAATCGCATTCAGAACGCTGGAATCCAGCGCGCCGCTCGTGTGCAAAATTATGTGACCCTTTAATTCTTCCCCGCCGATCCGCGTCAGCTCTTCTGCCACGCTCGGAATCGCCGAGTCCGGCGTCGCAATCAAAATGCATGTCGATTGCAGAATCCGCCGCGACATCGATGGTAGTGGAGTCCCTGCTCCGATGAATCGAACTGCTCGCCGCGCACTCGACTCGTTACGCGTGACCACCGCGCCAATCTTCCAGCCTAACTCGCGCAGCCGCCGGCCCAATGCACGTCCCACGCGTCCGGCCCCCACGATCGCGAGCGTTTCACTCATCAAACCTAGGATACCCCGAGCCCTACACCAGTTACCAATGACGATGCAGCGTCCGCGATTTGGTTCTACGTACGGGCGCAGCACTGCTGCGCCCCATGTCCGCACAATCGACCCACGACTTTCCGTCCGACTCGACTTAATCCAGCGTTAGAGCACTTAAGTCTGACGCTTTGTGGGTCGCGGCTTCAGCCGCGACATATAATGAACAACGAGGAAGGGGCTTCAGCCCCTGAAGTCCCGATAAAGTGCACACATTCTGGATCATCCTCTTCGCCCTGGTCGCCTGCTTCTGGCTCTACTATGGCCTCCGCAATCTCATTGGCCTCCTCTACCTTCCTTGGCTCAGCAAATTCGCAGCTCTCGAGACCCCGAACCCGCCGCGCGTCTCCTTAATCTTCGCGGCACGCGATGAACAAGAAAAACTGCCGGTCGCCATCAGAACGCTCGCGACAATCTCCTACCCAAATCTCGAAATCATCGCTGTAGACGACCGCTCAACGGACAGGACGTCGGCCATACTGGATGAAGCGGCGCACATGGACTCACGCTTCCGAGTCCTTCACGTGAAAGAGTTGCCCGACGGCTGGCTCGGCAAACCCCACGCTCTGCAAAAGGCCTACGAAGCCTCGACCGGCGAATGGCTCCTGTTCACCGACGCTGATGTGCGCTTCTCCGCCGATGCGCTGAGTCGCGCCATGAATCTCGCTCTTAGTCGCGGCCTCGATCACCTGACGCTTTTCGGGGACGTCGATCGCGACGGATTCTGGGAAACGATTCTGCTCACCTTCTTCGGCCTCGCCATGCATCTCGCCAACGAGTCGCATTCGGTCTCGAATCCTAATTCGCGAGCGTATCTCGGTATCGGCGCGTTCCAGCTCGTGCGGCGTTCCGCTTACGAAGCTGTCGGCACACACAAGCGCCTCGCGATGGAAGTCGTTGACGACATGAAGCTCGGGAAAATCCTGAAGCTAGGCGGCCATCGCAGTTGCGTCGGAGTCGCTGTGGGATTTCTGGCCGTCCGCTGGCAGTCCGGATTTCGCAACCTGATTCACGGCGTCACCAAAAATTTTTTTGCGGCTCTAAACTACAGCGTTCCATTCGCCGCTGCTGCAATCACCGGCATGTTGCTCACCAACTTCGCCCCATTTGTTGCAGTGATTTTCGGTCACGGTTGGGTGCGCATCCTCGCCGGAGTTTCCGTCGCCATCGCATTGCTCTTTCACGTGTTCGTCGATCTCGGCGCGAAAATCTCGCCGCTCTACGCCTTGACGCATCCGATCGGCGCGCTGATTTTCTGCTGGATGGTGCTGCGTTCGATGATCGTGACGCTGCGCCAAGGCGGAGTGGTTTGGCGCGACACGTTCTACAAATTGGCCGATTTGAAGAAAGGCGTCGTCTGAGTCTCGGGACAGCAGCTCGTGATTCGTGTGTAGGGCGCAGCACGCTGCGCCCCATCTCGGCAAGATCGATCCGCTTATCTCTTCGTAGGGGCGGGGCTTGCTCCGCCCGGCGTCTGCGCGACCTCGAACTATCCTTCGCGCCTCACGCTTCCAATAGTCGCCGTACGGCGCGGCGCAAAAATCGGAACAGATGAAATATCAGGAACGCCGCGATAATCAGCAGAATCGAAACAACCACAATCGTCGCCGTCGGATGCACCGTCGCTAACCACGTCAGCCAAACCGCCAGCGCATCTTCGCCAAAACTCAACGCCCAATTGCTAAACGGTTCCGGACTCGCGTTCACCGCGGCCCTCGTGCTCGCCTTCGTTCCATGCGAAGTCAGAGCGACTCCGCCGGCAAGCAACGCCGCGCCCCAGCGCCATTCCGGCGGCGCAGCTCCAGCCGCGCCGTAAGCAAGCAGCGCAGCGGCCGGCGGACGAATCACGGTGTGAATCGCATCCCAGACTGTATCGACGAGTGGAATTTTGTCGGCGAGAAATTCGATGACGTAGAGCGCGATCGCAATCCCGAGTACCCAGGGATGCGCCAGCACCTGCAACTGTTCTGGAAGATGGATCACGCCGAAGCGTTGCAGCAGCCCCAGCGTCGCAATCGTAGCGTAGAGGTTTAGCCCCGAAGAGAACCCAGCCCCAAGCGCCAGCCCCAGCGTCTCGATCGGATTCATACCGCTATTCTACTCCCGCTGAACCGCGAAGCGAGCAACTCCGTGTAGGGCGCCGCACGCTGCGCCCCGGGTCTGCAAGAAGTAATCCGCACCTCGAACTTCTTCAACCTGATACGCAACACAGGTTGTTGAAGTTCAGGCCGCTGTTCCGCCGTCAGTACGTACCCGCAGCTTGAAGCGCTTCTTTCATTCCCTTCCAGCTTTGCCGCGTCGATTCTTCGGGTGAGCCGGCGCCACGCCAGTGGGTCTCGAGGCTGACGGCGTAGTGATAACCGTCGCGCTTCAGCGCCGCGAATTGATCTTTCCAGTCGACGATGCCGGTTCCGACGGGAGCCCAGTCGTAGCCTTTGCCGTCCGCCTTGCGCGTGACGTTCTTGCAATGGCAATGTCCGATGCGATCTTTGGGAAGCAACTTGTATCCATCGGGATAAGGCGTTTCTCCAGCGGCGCCAGCGTTTCCCGGATCCCAATTCACCATGAAGTTGGCGGCAGGAACTGCCGCAAGAACTTTGGCGGCTTCCGCGCCGGTTCCGGTATTGCATGCCATCTCGTTTTCGAGGACGAGAATGATTTTGTCCTTCGCGGCTGTCACGGCAGCTTCGTGCAATTTGGCGTTGATCGCGTCGCGATACGGCTTTTGATCGTCAAGGCGCCAGAAATCGAAGAGACGGACGCGATCTGTCTGGAACGCCTTCGCGAGGGCGATGCTGCGTTCCAGCACTTCCGGCTGCTGCTCGAACGTGAAGTCGGCATTGAACTGATCGCGCTTGGGGCTGAACTTCGACAGCGGCGCGCCTGGCCAATCCACTTTGAAGAGTGGGCTCGCGATGTCGGTCACACGCAGCTTGTACTTCTCGAGAATCTTGCGCGCTTCGGCGATTTCGTTCGCATCGAGCCGCAGAATGTTCTTGTTCCACATTCCGCGGAGCTCGATCCACTCCATACCGAACTCTTTCGTCGCGACTTGGCATGCGTGGTCGAAGTCCTGGGAAATCTCGTCGTTGATAACGGCAATGCGGAATGGCGAGCTCATATGGTGATCCCAAGTTTTTCGTGGAGATATTTTTTGCTGATTTCCGCGCACTCTTTCGGAGTGCGGCTCTTGTCGGGCACATCGTCGAGTTCGACAATCGCCCATCCGCTGAACTTCACTTCGTGGAGCGCCTTGAAGACTCCGGGCAGATCGACTTGCCCGCGGCCCAGCTCGACGAATTGATAGTTCTTCTTCGGATCACTTAATTTCTCGACGTCCTTAATGTGCAGGAATAGCAATCGATCGGAATATTTGTGGATGGCTTTAACGGGATCGCCGCCGCCCTGGTAATAGTGAGCGATGTCGAGTTCGAGCTTCGCGTAGCGCGGGTCCGTCGCTGCGAGAATCTGATCGACTTCTTCCGGAGTCTGGCCGAGCGAACCCATGTGATTGTGATAGCCGAGAGGAATTCCGAGATCGGCAGTTTGCTTTCCGAATGCGGTCAGCAAATGACCGAGGCGCTTGTAATCTTCTCCAGTGATCGCGCGATTCTTCGGACGATCGTCGGTGACCTGCAGATATTTTCCGCCGGCGTCGTGCAGGAATTTCGCATGAGCAACGTGTTTCGCGATTTGTTCCGCTTCCGGCGCGTCGATGTTCACGCCGCCGCTTGAGAGCGCAACGAACGTGAGTTTGTGTTGCGCGAGCAAATCGGCGAGCTGTTGCGGGCTCTGAAATTCGTCTACAGCGTTTGATCGAATCTGGATCCCCGGAAATCCAAGCGACGAAACATCGTCGATTGCCTGGCGATCGTTTCCGCCCCAAGTGATCGCCGCGTAGCCAAAGTGAATTTCGCTAGGGCCTGGAGGAATCGGCGAATCGAAATACGACAGGTCCATCGGTGGATACAAAACATCGCGCGACACAAACGATCCTGTTGTCGCGCCCAGCAATTTCGCAGGCAAACTTGCTCCGGCAGTGAGCGCTGCGATCCCACTCAGAAATTCACGTCTCGCCCAAATGGATTTCATCAACGATTCCTCCCGCTCGACTTCCCTTTTGCTTTTGAACTCGACGATTTCGACTTCGCGTTCTTGCTATTGGACGAAGCGCGCAAGGATTTCGGTGCGCCGTAGCCGTTCGGATGCGCCCGGAACCAATCCCACGCGCTGCGCACGATGTCATCGAGATTCGCGTACTGCGGCTGCCATTTTAGCTCGCGTTTAATCTTTTCCGAGCTCGCAACAAGAATCGCTGGATCGCCGGGACGTCGCGGCATCTCTTTTGCTGGGATCGGATGGCCTGTCACTTTGCGCGCGGTTTCGATGACTTCGCGGACGCTGAAGCCGCGCCCGTTGCCGAGATTGTAGGCGAGCTTGTCTTGCTTGCGCAGCGCGTCGAGCGTGAGGACGTGCGCGCTGGCCAGATCGCTGACATGGATGTAATCACGAATGCAGGTTCCGTCAGGCGTTTCGTAGTCGGTGCCAAAGATCGAAATGAATTCGCGCTTGCCCTGCGCGACTTGCAGGATCAGCGGAATCAAATGCGACTCGGGATGGTGGGCTTCGCCTTGATCCGCGGTTGCGCCTGCTGCATTGAAGTAGCGCAAGCACGCGTAACGCAATCCGTGGATTTTGTGAAACCACTCGAGCATGTGCTCGACGAGGAGTTTTGATTCGCCGTAGGCATTTGTGGGATGAACGGGATCGTTCTCCTCGATCGGCGTGCGATCGGGAGTTCCGAAGAGCGCGGCGGTGGAACTGAAAACAAAACGCGGAACTTTGTGCGCGAGAACTGCTTCCAGCAGCGTGAGCGCGTTCGCGGTGTTGTTGCGAAAGTATTGCTCCGGAAATTTCATCGATTCGCCAGCTTCGATGGAAGCGGCCATGTGAATCACGCCGTCGAACTTGTATTTCTTAAAGACGCGGTCAAGTGCCGCGCGATCGCCGGTGTCGCCTTCAATGAATTTGGCGCGCTTCGGCACGGCGGCTTTGTGGCCGTTGCCGAGATTGTCGTAGACGACGACGTCGTAGCCGCGCTCCAAGAGTTTGGTGGTGACGACGCTGCCGATATATCCGGCGCCTCCGGTGACGAGTACGCGGTCGGGCATGGAGAAGAAAGTCCCTCAGAAGCGGAATGGCTGCGGAGATCGAGTTCCGAAATGAAACCGGGCGATCGAATCGAACGCTCGAAACGGCAGCGCGCAAGATTACATCAGGAATCGCGCGGTTATGCCAGTCAGACCCCACCCCCCTAGGGTTTTGCGTAAGGATGTCATTCTAAGGGGGTTGCACGAGGAAGGCGTGCAAGGATGTGATTCTAGAGGAGTTGCGGGCGGCGGGAGTTCGCGGCGGGCACCGGAACAACTGCTAAGTGGTTTCATTTTATGGAGTTGGGCGAAGGAGGAAAAAGATAACGCGGAGGCGCAGAGGGCGCTGAGACTCGCGGAGGAGTGGTGGAATAGTTGGGTCAGAGCGGAGGAATTAGGGATTGCGGTGGACGGGGCGGAAATTCCGCACCCTCTCAAACCGAAGGGCGCGGCACCCAAGAGGCGATCGGGCTGAAATCTTGCGGACATGGGGTGCACGCCTCGAAGCTCGGGGCAAGGCTGTGCTGCGCTCGTACATGTGCGTGAGATAGACTGCGTGGCGATGGATGGGTTCAGGCGGGCGGAGCGACTCTGATGACTGCGGTTTCGAATGGCGAAATGTTGCGCATCGCGCCGGAGTTTCGGTTGGCGCGGAGTGGGCGATTTGTTGTGGCAGAGCTGCTTGTGCCGCATCGGGTGCTGAGCACTTCGGCGAGGAATGGCGGGCAGCGAGAGGGGTTGAGATTTCTGGTGAATCATCAGAGCTGCGAGGGGACGGATCATCGGGAACGGCATGCGCTGATCATGGGCAACGCGGAGTATCACGATTCGGCTTGCGGGGAGATAGGGATCGATCCCGCGCTGACGGCGATGATGCAGACCGCGGCGAACATGAATTATGCGGCGGTGGTGGCGGCGAGCGATTTGGATGTGACGGTGACGGCGGTGGTGACGGCGGGCGTGCATGGGAACGCGGCGTGCGCGGGCGATCCGGCGGCGTGGCGAGAGACGGAGACTGGATGGGAGAAGGTCGCGGCGGCCGAGCGGGTGCCGGGGACGATCAACACCATGCTGCTGATCAATCATGCGCTGACGGAAGGCGCGCTGGCGCGCGCGGTGATCACGATGACGGAGGCGAAGAGCGCGGCGCTGCAACGATTGGCGGTGCGGAGTTTGTATTCGGCGGACTTCGCCACGGGAACAGGGACCGATCAGTATTGCGTGGCGGCCCGGATGGAAACGGGGCGGCGGGAAGGAGTTTATCAGTACGAGTCCGCACTCGAAGCTAGGCGAACTGATTGGAGTGGCCGTGCGCGATGCGACGCTGGAAGCCTTGCGCTGGCAGAACGGGCTCGAGGTTAGCTCGACGCGGCTTTTGTTTCATGCGCTGGGACGATATGGGGTGCGCGAGGCGGATTTCTTTAATGAGCTGACGCCGCTGCTGAGCGAACGCGAGTTGGAATTGCTGAAGAGGAATTTTCAGTCGGTCGTGTACGAGCCGAAAGTTTCGGCGGCAGCGTACGCGATTGCGGCGGTGCTGGATCGCATTCGCGTCGGGACGCTGCCGGCTGCGGCGGCGCGCGACATTTTTCGGCAGCAGCTTGCGACGATGGCTTCGAGTTTGGCGGCGAAGCCGGATGCCTGGCCGGAATTTTATGCGCGGCTGGCGGATGTTGATCCGGAGCAGGCGGCGCGCGGGGTTTATTCGGCGATTGCGTTGGGCTGGTCTGAAAAGTGGCGATAGCGATCGACATTCGGTCGATTTGGTTCATCGCGGCCGAGTTGTTTCGACCGAACGCTCTCGTGCTCGTCATTGCTGTGATTTTGGATTTGCTGCTGGGCGATCCGGTTTATCCGTTACATCCGATTCGATTGATGGGGCACACGCTGACCTTGTTTGAGCGTGTGTTGCGGCGGATTGGTGCGGATGGATATGGCGGTGGGATCGCGTTGTTCTTTTTGTTGGCGATCGTTTGGGTGGGCGGGACGGTCGTGCTGCTCGTCGCGTGGTTCATTATCAGTTGGAAATTGCTATTCGTGCTTGAGGTTTTCCTTGCGTACTCGTGCCTGGCGCTACGCGATCTGCTGAAACATTCCTGGGCAGTGGAGAAGGCCGCTCGCGCCGGGGATTTGGCTGGGGCGCGCGTTGCGATTGCGCGGCTTGTGGGTCGCGATACGGATCGCATGGATATTGCTGCGTGCCGGCGGGCTGCGATTGAAAGCTTGAGCGAAAATTTGACGGATGGATTTACGAGCGCAATCGCGTGGTATGTCGTGGCGGGGCTGCCGGGGCTGGTGCTGTTCAAGGTCGTGAGCACGATGGACTCGATGGTGGGGAACAAGACGCCGAGGTATTTGAAGTTTGGCTGGTGCGGGGCGCGGCTGGATGACGTGATGAATTTTGTTCCGGCGCGGCTGACTTGGCTTTTGATTTCGGTGGTGGCGATTTTTGTACCGAGGTGTTCGGCGGCAAAAGCGTTGCGGATTGGGTGGACGCAACACGCGATTTTGCCGGGGCCGAATTCGGGGTGGAGCGAGGCGGCTACGGCGGGTGGGATACAGAGGAAGTTGATTGGGCCGATCTGGATGAACGGCGCGCTGGTCACCGACGTTTGGGTGGGGGATGCGGAGGATCCGGCCGCGGGTGAGGATGACTCGGATGTTTGGCGGGCGTCGGTATTGGTTTGCGCGACGGGGTTGGTGTTTGCAGCGATGGCGGCGGGGATTGTGACGATGTTGTTTGGGTTTGGGAGATTGGGTTCGAGCTGAGATCCTTCGCCGCCCTTCGGGCGGCTCAGGATGACACCCGCAAAAAAAACTGAATCCCAATCGTGCTTACGTCGGGCGGGGCAAGCCCCGGCCCTGGTAACTACAAGACAAGACGCTATTCCATCTCGAAGGTGACGTAGGTTAATTTGCCGTTGCGTTCGACTTGCATGGCGGCGGGCTCGCCGGGTTTGAGCGCGGTGAAGGCGTTTCGGAGTTCGTCTACGGTTTTGACTTGTTTGCGGTTGAGCGAGTGGATGATGTCGCCGGCACTCAAGCCGGAGTCGACGGCGAGGCGATCGGCAACGATGGATGTAACGAGGACGCCGGAGGGAATGCGCATGTCGCCGATGATGGAGACGACTTCCGGAGTGACTGTGGCGCCGACGATGCCGAGACGCGGGATTACGTCTTTGGTCGGGTCGCCGAGTTCGGAGAGGCGCGCGGCATCGTTGCGTGGCTCGAAGATGGGTAGAACGATGTCGAGCTTTTTGCCTCCACGAACGACGGTGACTTTTGCGGCGTCGCCCTGGTTCATGAGGTAGAGACCGAGAGTGAAGAGCGGGACGTTGTCCACGGGAAAACCGTCGAGCGCGACGATTACGTCTTCGACTTTCAATCCAGCCTGAGCCGCGGGACCTTCGGGGAAAACGTCAGAGACGATCACGCCGATGTCGGCGGGGAGGCCGAGCGCTTGCGCGAGATCGGGCGTGAGCGATTGCACGTCTGCACCAATGGAGCGGCGGCGGACGCGTCCGTATTTGCGAATTTGCTCGTAGGCGTAGCGGACGATGCCGCTGGGAATGGCGAAGCCGATGCCTTCGTTGCCGCCGGATTTTGTGTAGATGAAGGTGTCGATGCCGACGACATTGCCGTCGGCGTCCACAAGCGGGCCTCCGCTGTTGCCTGGATTGATGGCGGCGTCGGTCTGGATGTAGACCATCGTGTCGTCGGGATCGGTCTGGCGGAGGACGGAACTGACAAGGCCCATGCTGACGGAGTTTTCGAGGCCTTCGGGGCTGCCGAACGCAAGGACGAGCTGGCCTTTTTGGATTTTTTCGTAGCGGCCGATCTGGAGAGTCGGGAGATTTGTCGCTTCGATTTTGAGGACGGCGAGGTCGATGAGCTTGCTGAAGCCGACGATGCGGGCGGGAAGAACTTTGCCGCGCGATTTTAGAGATGAAGTCGGCTGGGAGCCGGTGGTCTCGGGCGTGAGGATGACGCGGACGCGCTCGGCGCCTTTGACGACGTGATAGTTGGTGATGATGTAGCCGTCGGGGTCGACGATGACGCCGGAGCCGAGGCTGCGCTGGCGGCCGATGGAGGATTTCGAATCGTTGTCGTTGTCTTCGTCATCTTCGTCGGTCGAGCCGAAGCCGGTGACCTGGACTTCGACGACGGCGGGGGAGACCCGCTTGACGAGGCTTTCGAACGAGGCGCTCATTTGGCGCATGAGGTCGACGGATTTATCAGTGGTGATCGGGCTTTGAGAAGTCTGAGCTTTTGCGGTGGGCGCCAGAATTAGGATCAGCGCCAAGAAGATATATTTCGGGACTCGTTCGAACATTACTCAGCCTTTCCTGGTTGCGGGTCGTGGTGAGGTTCGACTTTACCCCACGTCACAAGTTTTAGATCCATTACGAAAATCGAATAGAGGACGGGGACGAGGAGCAGCGTGATGAACGTTGCGACGCCAAGGCCGCCGATTTGCGCGTAGCAGAGCGGCTGCCAGAGCGGGCCGCCGTGGAGCGCGAGCGGGAACAACGCCAGCACGGTTGCGCCGACCGTGATCATGACGGGGCGGAGGCGGACGATGCCCGCGTCGAGAAGGGCCTCTTCGAGCGGCTCGCCCTTTTCGTGCATTTCTTCGATGAAGTCGAAGAGAACGATCACGTGGCTGACGATGACGCCGATCAGGCTGGCGATGCCGAGGAACGCCATGAAGCCGAAGGGCGCGCCCATGATGTAGAGCGCGATGAGCGCGCCAACGACGCCGTAGGGAGCCGCGGCGAGCACGAGGAACGGCTTGATGGCGTGTTTGAACTGGAACGCGAGCGCGAGAAAAATCATCGCGATCGAGATCGCCATCACGACGGCGAGGTTGACGAAGCCTTGCTGCTGCTTGGCTTGCTCGCCGCTGATGATGATGCGGTAGCCGGGCGGGAGCGAAGCCTGGAGTTGTTGGAGTTTGGGCGCGGCGGCTTTGAAGACTTCCGAGGGCAAAACGTTGGGGCGCGTGAAACTCTGAACGGAAATGGTGCGGAAATGTTCGAGATGGCGGATGCGGAGCGTCTGGAGAATGTTTTCAATGCTGGAGACGCCGAGCAGCGGGACTTTGTTTTGCGATGAGGAGGAGTACACGTAAAGGCTGCTGAGATCGGAGAGGCTGGCGCGCTCGCTGGCGCGAAGGCGAGAGACGACGGGGATTTGCTGATCGCCGCGGCGGAGCGTCGTGACGGCGGTGCCGCTCAGGGCTGCCGCGGAAGATTGCGCTACGTCTTGATTGGTGACGCCGGCGATGTTGGCGCGGTCGGGATCGACCTTTAGAGTTACTTCGAAGCCGTCCTGGCCCCAATCGTCGCGAACGCGAGCGGAGGTCGGGACGGAGCGGAGGATGTCGGAGACTTGCGCTGAGATCGAGCGGAGTTGGGCGATGTCTTTTTCTTCGTCGAGCGCGCTGATGTCGGCGAGGCCGGTGACGCGGAGTTCGACGGGATAGTCGACGGGATTGGTTTGGAGCTGGCGGACATCGACTCTGGCGCCGACTATGTTTTCTGAGAGAGCGCGCTGGAGTTCGCCGATGAGTTTGGGCGTGTCCTCTTTGTCGTAGACCTCGATGATGACTTGCGCGTAGTTGAGCTGCTGGAGCTGCGGCGTCACCGAGAACCAGAAGCGCGGGCCGCCGCCGCCTTCGAATGTCGTGAGCGAGTGGAGGACTTTGCGCGGGCTGCCGTCTTTGTTGGGATGGTCTTTGCCGTATTTTTCGGTGGCGGCTTTGACAACTTGCTCGACTCGCAGTGCGGTTTTGTTGGTGGCGAAGAGCGGGACGTCGTTGGGAAGCCAGACGTCGAGGAAAGAAAGATATTGAACATCGTCGGGGAAAAATTGCGTTTTGAGCTGGTGGCCAAAGAAACCGCCGACGATTAGGAAGACGATGGAACCGGCGAAGACGAGCCAGCGATGTTCGATCGCGTGTTGGCCGACGCGGTAGTAGAAGCCGCTGAATCCGGTGGTGCGGCGCTCTTCGGGAGATTTTTCGGCTTTCTTTTCGGGACGGAGCAGGTAGTAGCCGAGCAGCGGGATGAACGTCATCGAGACGAGGCGCGACGCGACGAGCGCGCAGGTCATGACGATCGGCAGGCTGTAGAGGAATTCGCCGGTTGTGCCGTTGAGCGCGAGGAACGGGAGATACGCGACGATGTTGGTGATCGTGGCGAAGAGGATGGCGTGCGCAAGTTTGGTGGGGCCGAGCCAGCTTGCGATGACGGGAGGATGATCGTCGGCGAGCGAGCGCTTGATGGAATCGCCGGCGACGACGGGATCGTCGACGAGCAGGCCGAGCGCGATGATGAGCGTGGCGATCGAGACTTGCTGCAAGTCGATGCCGAGAAGATGGGCGAAGCCGAAGGTGAGGGCGAGCGTGATGGGGATCGAAAGCGCCATCAGCACGGCGGAGCGCCACTCCCAGAATCCGACGAGCGAGACGATGACGACGAGTGCGATTGCCTCGTAGAGGGCGTCCATGAAGAGGTCGACGTTTTCTTCGACCTGGCGCGGCTGATCGGAAGTGTGGGCGATGATGAGGTCGGCCGGGAGCAGCGCGCGCGTTTCTTTCAGCTTTTCTTCGACGTGCTCGGCGAATTTTGCGATCTGCTCCGAGTTGCGCATCTGAACGGCGAGGCTGACGGCGCGGGTGCGCTGCCAATTTCCTTTCGCATCGCGCCACGTGTAGTAGTTCAAGTAGCGAGCGGGACTTTGGTAGCCGCCGCGAATGTCCACGAGATCGCGCAGATAAACGGGCGCTCCGAATCCGGAGCTGCCGACGATTACGTTGCCGATGTCGCTGGGTTTTGTGAATTCGCCGGATGGATCGACGATGATATTTTTCGAGCCGGCTTCGAGCGCGCCGCCGGGAAGAGTGATGTTGCGCGCGTTGAGGATGCCTTTGAGATTCGAAGGTTGCAGGCCGTAGGAGGCGAGACGTTCCTGCGAGTAGTCGAGATAGATTTGCTCGGGCAGGACGCCGGAGCGATCGACGCGAGAGACTTCGGGCGCGCCGAGCAATGCGCGCGAGAGTAGATCGGTAAAGTCGTCGAGTTGGTGGTAGGTGTATTTGTTGCCGGGCGCTGCTGCGATGAGTTTGCCGATTTCGTCGGGATCGCGCGCAACGATCGGTGGCCAGGCGTCGGGATGCAGCTCGGACTCGTGAAATTTTTGTTCGACGAACGATCCTCCGAAAGCGAGGATTTCGGCGTCGGATTTGTCGGTGAATGCGTCGGCCGCAACGAATCCGGGACCATGAAAGAGATCGGGCTTGCGGAGGACGCCTTGATCTTCGGCGTATTGCAGAAAAAGCTGGAAGCCGCGGCCGATTGAATCCTCGGGAACCGCTTCGGGGAAGCAATAGACGATCGAAACTTCATCGCCGCGGGATTTTGTTTTGCGGCGTTTGCGTTCGGCGGTCAGGGCTTCGGAGATTGCGTGGACGCGTACGTTTATGGCGTTCGTGTCTTCGAGAGGGCTGGCGACCGTGAGCATGAGAGCGGCGGTGTCGCCGAAATCGCTATTGAATTTGATCGGGCCGGCGCCTTGCGGAAGGCTCAGCGAATTCAGCTTGAGATTCATGTCGCTGAATTCCTTTTTTGAGTCTTTCACCGTGTCGGAAAGCTGGACCTGGACGATTGAAAGTCCGGGGATAGAAAGCGATTTGATGCCAAAGTCGCCGCCGTTAGGAGCGCGGATGTTCGGGTTTTGCGCGATTGTCGATTCGATGGGGCGTGTGACGAGTTGCTCGACTTGTTCGGCGTCGGCGCCCGGCCATTGCGTCTGCACAGATGCGACGCGGACGGGAATGTTCGGGTCTTTGCGCTTGGGCATTTTGGCGTAACCGTAAACGCCGAGCGCGACGGTTGCGATGAGCAAGATCCACGAGATTTGGCGATTCTCGACGAAGAAGCGCGCGGTGTTGCGCTCGTGCTGGATGTAGTCGGTGTCGGAGCGATGTGGCATCGGTCGTCGTTAAGTCAAAGAGTCGGTTTGTTGCATCGCGTTCAAGTTCGGGTTCGATTTGGTCGCCATCACGGAATCACGTGGACGACCTGGCCATCGTTCACCAGCGTCGCTCCGTTGTTTACAACTTTTTCGCCGCGAGTCACGCCTGAGAGGATCGAGACCATGTTGCCGAATGCCGGACCGGGTTGAACGGTGCGGCGATGGACGGTGTCCTTGTCGCCTTGGTGCGTAACGACAAAAACGCTGAACGATTTCGAACCGTCGGCGGGAGAAACAACGGCTTCGATCGGAACGACGAGCGCCGGTGTTCGCAGCTTTGCGCTGCCGATGTCGAGTGTCGCGACCATTCCTGATTTCAACAGGCCTTTGGGATTCGGAACCGTGACTTCGATCTGAAACGTGCGGCTTTTTTGGTCAGCCTGCGGAGAGATCGCGCTGACCTGGCCGAAAAATTCCTGCGGGTAGGTTTCGGTTTGGATTCCCTGGCGCTGTTTCAACTGGACACTCGAGAGTAGCGTGTCGGGAATTCCGAAGACCGCTTTCACGAACTCCATGTCGCCCATGGTGAATGCTTGCGTTCCGGCGCCGACCAGCATGCCGATCTCGACGTTGCGCGCGAGGATTTGGCCGTCCATCGGCGCGCGGAGCTCGCAATCTGCTAGCGCTTGCTGCGCCTGGGCAACGGCTGCTTGCGCGGTGGCCACGACGCCTTGCGTTGAATCGATCTGGGCTTTGGACGAATCGTAGTCGGTTTGGGTCAGTGCATTGGCTTTGTAGAGCGCATCGGCGCGCGCGAAATCCTGCTGTGCTTTGATCTGGCCGGCCTTCGCTTGTTCGAGCTGACCTTTATATTGTTCGACGGAGTGCTGGTAGTCGGCCTGGCGGACCGTTGCGACGACGCTGTCTTTTTTCACGTAGTCGCCTTGCTGAAGATTTCGAGGCTTACCGTCGGGTCCGGGCCGCTGGAGGATGCTGGTTATGTATCCACCCGATTTGAAGGCGAGCGGAAGCTGCGTGTACGGGACGATGCTGGCGGAATAGTTGACGCCTTCGCCGCCGGAATATTCCTGGACGTCGGCGACGGTGACGGGAGTCGAGCGAGGAGTTTCGTTCGTTTGCGGAGCGCTGCCGCACCCCACAAACGCGATCGCAAACGCCGACGCCAGCGCAGTCAGCGCGACTTTGCATGTCGCTTTGCCTGCGGGTCGCTCCGTTGGGCAGTGCCAACGTTTTCTTTCTCGAATCAAGTGCGTCTCGCTCATCGAGTTCAATCCGTTCCCATCGCTTTTTCGAAATCCGCGCGCGTGGTCCAGAAATTCGCGAGCGCTTGCTGGTACTGAGCCGCTGCTTGCGCCATGTTCGCCTGTTCGGTTTGCAGATTGCTAAGCAGCGTGGCTTTCTGCTTGTACTGCTCGAGAACCACGTCCAGCTTCTGTTTCTCCGCGTCCTGCGCGAGTTGCGCGACCTTCAGGCTCGCTCGTGCTTCGCGCAATTTTCGAAATCGATTGCTCACGTCGAGAACGACCTGGCTCGAAGTTTCGGTGAGACTCAGCTGGCTCTGCTCGATCTGGCGCTGCTTTTCGTCGGTGAGGTGCTTCTTGTATCCCCAGTCGTAGACATCCCACTTGAATTGAATGCCGAGCGAATTCACGTAGCGCGGCAACCCTTCGGCGGTGAACGGAGAGAAGAAGAGGTAGCGAATGCCGACTTCGGGAATGTACTGCGCCTTTTGCAGGCGCTTTGCGTACGCAGCCTGCTCGACTTTGAATTGCGCTTGGCGAATTTCGGAACGTCCGCCGAGAGCGTTTTGGCGCGCGAGCTCGAGGCTTTCTTCTTCCGGCAAGGCGTCGGGGACCGGGCTCAGACGAAAATCGATGGACAGGTCGCGGCCCATCAGGTTGTTCAGATTTTCTTTTTGGGTCTGGATGGTGTCTTGCAGCGTCACTTGCTGGAGTTCGGCCTGCGCCACCTGCACCTTTACACCGGCGCTCTGATATGGAAGCGCGGCCTTTTGTTGCACGTACTCCTCTGTCGTCCGATCCACTTCGTGCAGCGCCTTTACGTTTTCATCCGTGGCCGCGAGCGCGCTCTGCGACTGAAGCAACTGGTAATAGGCCTGCTTCACGGAATCAGTGATCTGCTGCTTCTGCTGGCGCAATTGCTCCTGGCTGAGTTTCTTGCCGACATCGAGCAAGCCCAGGTTGAGGTGAGCGCTCCAAAGCTGCGTGAGCGGTTGGTATGCCTGAATGATGCTCATCGCCGAGAATTTTGGATCGGTGGTGATTTCCGATGGCCGCGACGGTATGGGAGTTGAGTCTACAAATCCGAACACGCCTTGAGGAAACTTGATCGTCACTGGTGTCAGCAGGCCGGATCCGGTTACGTCAACGCTGAAATGCGGATAGCGTTGGGTGCGGGCCGCGAGGATCTCGTCATTGGAGATCAAAACGTTCTGGTCGAAGATTTTGATTTGGCGGTTGTTGGCCAGGGCGATGGCGATCGCCTGCTGCAACGTCAGAGTTTCGGCTTCGGCTGGAGCAGCACTGGCCGTAGTGGATGAGTTGGCCGGCTTCGCTTCCTGGCCACGAAGGGACGCCGAGACACAGAACAACGCGATCGTCAGCGAGATCCAGCCCCAGCGGCGCATGCTTCAACCTTCGTTTGTCGGCGGAAGTTTCCACCCATAGTTGGCCTGGAAGGTCGCCCGGTGGAATACCGACGTTCCCCGAGGAATGACAAACGTGCGGCGAAATTTATATCCCGGCAGTGGTTCTGTCAACGACGCGTGCCATGATTTCACCGCAATGTAATTGCCTGGCGAAGACTAGAAAGGTATACTCCCGCGCAATGTAGCGGTTTCGGATTTGCGCATTTGTCGGCGGCATGGCCGGATGCCGGAAATTTCACACTTCATGCGCAACGAGCGACTCTAAAAATTTTCTATACGGAGGATTCCACATGCGCGCGATCTCTTCGCCTCGAATGATTCTGCAGTTCGCTTCCTTCTTTTTGTTGTTGGTTGTTGCTGTAGCAGCGATTGCGGCTGATGCGCCCGCGAATGTTGCCGGCACCTGGACCGTCGACGTTTCCGGAGCCGCGGGAAAAACGTCGCAGACGATCACATTGAAGCAGGACGGCGGCACCATCACAGGCACATTCAAGGGACCGCGCCAGTCGGGCACGATCGACGGCACCGTCGATGGGAAGAACATCAAGTTTCACGTCACGGCACGCATTCCGCTGGACTACACCGGAACGGTAGACGGCGACTCGATGAAGGGCACGATGTCGGGACGCGGTCAGCAGGGCGATTTCACTGCCACGCGCTCGAAGTAACTCTCGCCACGCTCACAATCAACACGGCGTTACTCGCCGTCCGTTTTGACCGAGGACAAAAATGAATTCCCCACGACGCGCTTTGCTATCGATCCTTCCGCTCGTAGCCGTTGCCATTCCTCTCGCAGCACTCCCCTTCTCCACCGCTTCGCACGCTCAACTCGGCGACATGCAGGCGCGCGTGACCGAGCTTAAGGAATCGTCGGCGAAAAATAAGCAGGAGCTGGCGAAGTATACGTGGACCGAACGCGTCACTATCAGTCTGAACGGAAATCAGCGCAAGCAGGAACGCTTTCAGGTGCGGATGGGTCCCGACGGCAAGCCGATCAAGACGCCGATCGATGCGCCCGCGCAGGATCAGAGCGCCCGCGGTGGACGGCTGAGACAGCGCATCGTCGAGAAAAAGAAGGAAGAATTCGAGGACTATGCGCAGAGCATGAAGGACCTGGCGCAACAATACATCCCGCCGGAAAAGGATTTGATTCAGGAAGCGTACTCGAAGGGCAACGTCGCGATTACGCCTGAAGCCGGCGGGCCGGGGCGGATTCAGTTTGCGATTCACGACTACATCCGCAAAGGCGACCTCGTGACAATTATTTTTGACAAGGATAAGAAGCAGCTTGTCAGCATTTCGATTCATTCATGGATCGATGATCCTACGGACGTGATGAATTTGTCGGTGCGGTTTGACAAATTGCCCGATGGGCCGAGCCACGCAGCCGGTGCGACGATCGAAGGCGTGCGCAAGCACCTGACGGTGGTCACGCAGAACGATAACTATCAGAAGCTGTAGTTGAGCCGGACGGTTTGCGTCGAGAATTTTGGTAGCCCCCGAGGGACTCGAACCCCCAACCATTCGGGTAGAAACCGAAAGCTCTATCCATTGAGCTAGGGGGCCACCTTGTATGCATTCTACAAGAAAAAGCTCCGCCGGTTAGCTCTACCCAAGGGGCGGTTTTTCTCGAATCTGTTAACTATCGCGTTGCGGGCGCCAGACCCGCAGTGAGTTTGCTGCGTTCATTTGAGGAACTGCTCGAGTAACAAATGAAAGTGGTGCACTCCGTTCTCGCGTTTCACCGAGTAGCGGCCTCGATCGTATAGGCTCGACTGCAATCCCCGCTGAACACTTTCGCACAGGCCAATGTCTTCCTGCTGCACTTCGTCACTGAACGCGACAGCTCGTTTGATTCGTTCTTGCGTCGCCGCGCCGCTGGCGTCGTGGAAAAACCATTCGAAGATGGTGAGGGTTTTGTCGTGTGACAACGGCACGATCAGGTTTGTCGACACGTTGTCCGGATAGATGTTCAGCATCAAATTCGGAAACACCCAAAAGTACAGCGCCTCCTGCTGTTGGCCGGCGACACCGGGAGCGTAAAATCGCTCGCCGGAATCAGACGGCTTGATGGCGCGGATCGGCGCGAATTGTTGCGAGTAGTACTTGTAGGTTTCAGTTCGATATTGCGAATAGTCGATCTCGCGCATCAATCCCGGATGCGCAATCGGAATGTGATAGCCCTCGAGATAGTTATCGACGTAGACCTTCCAGTTGCACTGGATGACGTAGTCGCGTCGTTCGGCGAGTTGCAGGCCATCGAAACGAAACCCGCGCGCTTGCTCGGGAATATTTCCGAGAAACGCGGGAAGCGGCTCCGCGTTCGCATCGAAATTCACGAAGATGAAATTTTCCCAGGTCTCGACGCGCAGCGGCACCATCCCCATCGTGCTGCGATCGAAAAATTCCACACCCTCCACGTCCGGCGTACCGATCAAGCGGCCATCGAGCGTGTAAGTCCAGCCGTGATAGCCGCAGCGCAGTACATTTTTGCAGCCGCTGCCCGACGCAATCGGCCCCGCTCGATGCCGGCAAACGTTGCTGAACGCTCGCAGCACGCCCGGCTTGTCACGCGTCATAACGATCGGTTCGCCGGCAATCTCTGTCGTGAAAAAACTCTCCGGATCGCGAATCGTCCGCTTCGCTCCGTTGACTTCACCGCAGTCCTGATCGAGCGTGCCGACAAGCTGCCATGTGCGGCGAAAAATCCGCGCCTTTTCGAGATCGAGGATCGCAGGATCGGTATAGAAGCGTGAAGCAAGCGTCTCGGCGCACTCGATTCGCTCGTGCACGTCCAACTGCGTGCCGCTTTTCGACATTTCGCTCATCGATTTACCGGTATCAATTGCCGAAGGGACAAAACCGCCGCTAGAATTTCCGCGTTTCCTGCCGCGACCAGCGCTCGACTACAATCTTCGACTCAGTGAAGAACTCAACCGCATCTTTACCCTGCCCATGCAGGATGCCAAAGAAGCTTTCCTTCCAGCCACTGAAGGGAAAGTACGCCATCGGCGCCGCCACTCCAATGTTGATGCCGATGTTTCCGGCCGGCGCCTCGTAACGAAATCTGCGCGCCGCCGAACCGCTCGTCGTAAAAAGCGAAGCTTGGTTCCCATACGGGCTGCGCTTCAAAAATTCCATCGCTTCATCGATCGAATTCGCGTGGATGAGACTCAGCACCGGTCCAAAAATCTCCGTATGCGCGAGTTCGCTGTTCGCCGGCAGGCCATCCAGCACCGTCGGCTTCACGAAATTTCCGCTCTCGTGGTTCGCCACCTTCGCATTTCGGCCATCGACGATCGCCTTCGCGCCTTCGCCCACGCCCAATTCGATCATCGACTCGATCCGCTTTTTGCTTTGCGGCGTAATCACCGGCCCCATTTGCACGCCGGACTCGAGCCCGTTTCCAATCTTAATCTTCGACGCCGCATCCGCGATCGCATTGCTGAACGTCTTCTGCGCCTCGCCGATCGTTACCGCAACTGAAACCGCGAGGCAGCGCTGCCCCGCGCATCCAAACGCGCTGTCGCTGATGATCTGCGTCGCAAGTTCCATGTCGGCGTCAGGCAGCACCACCACATGATTCTTTGCCCCGCCCTGGCACTGCGCGCGCTTGCCGCTCATCGCCGCGCGCGTATAAACGTGCTTCGCAACCGGTGTCGATCCCACGAAACTGATCGCCCGCACCGTCGGGTGATCGCACAACGCATCGACGACCCCCCGCCCGCCGTTGACGATGTTCACGACGCCCTTCGGCAGTCCGGTTTTCTCAATCAGATCCACGATGTACTTCAACGTGAGCGGCACGCGCTCCGACGGTTTCAAGATGAACGTATTACCGCATGCGATCGCGTAGGGTAAAAACCAGAACGCGATCATCCCCGGAAAATTGAACGGAACGATCGCTGCAACGACGCCGAGCGGCTGACGAATCAGCATCTCGTCCACGCCGGGCGTGACGTCTTCCATGTTGTAGCCCTGCATCATCAAGGGCACGCCACAGGCGACTTCGACGTTCTCGATTCCACGCCGCATCTCCGCCTTCGCTTCGCCGAATGTCTTTCCATTCTCGATCGTGATCAACCGCGAGATTTCGTCGAGGTGTTCTTCGAGAAGATTTTTCAGTTTGAAGAGATACTGCACGCGCTCGCCCGCGGGAACCCGGCGCCATGCGGGAAACGCATCCGCCGCAGCCTTCACAACCGCGTCCACATCACCGGCGGTCGAGAGCGGCGTGCGCGCCAAAATCTCCGAGGTCGCCGGATTCGCCACATCCACAAATTCCGTCGCGGAAGACCGCTGCCAAGCACCATTGAAATAATTCTGAAGATCAGGCGCTGAAGTCGTTGCTGTGCTGCTCATAAAAACTCCTCACCGTGGACTCGCACTCAGCTTACCAAAGAAATGCAAGGTTGAACATGAAGCCTTCGTCATCAAAACGCTTAGAACAGGGATTTACATCGGTCGGAATACGAAGTCTCGTTGACGTTGCAAAGCAAATTGCTAATCGTTAGAGGATTGACCGCCCGTCATCCCGGGCGAACCGCGGAACATGCAAGTCGCCGCTATTTCCTCACCGCGGCGAGCGCCTCGTAAGCCGCGCCGAGCAACGGCGCCGACTCATTCAAAACGACGGACACAGGAATATTTTCGAGCACGCTCTCAAACTTCCACTTATCGCGAAACGCCGCGAAAAATTTCCCATCCTTAATCTTCTCGATGATCTTCACGGCAATCCCGCCAGCAACATACACGCCGCCCAGTGCGAGCACCTTCAACGCAAGATTCCCCGCCTCGGCACCGTAAATCGAAGTCCACAGATCGAGCGTCTCGACGCAAACCGGGCAAGTCCCCGCCAGCCCATTCTTCGTAATCTCCGGAGCTGGATCCGCATCGGGATCCTCAAACGCAGGATGCTTCACTTCCGGTGCGAGAAATTCGTGCAGCGTTCGAAATCCGCGTCCCGACAAAATCAATTCCCAGCTCACCTGTGGATACCGCCGCCGCATGAATCGAAGCAATTCAATCTGCTGCTCGGTATGCGGCGCGAAATCCGAGTGGCCGCCTTCCGATGGCACGATGCGGTATCGCGCGCCGTCCCAAACCAGAATCGACTGTCCGAGCCCTGTGCCTGCCGCAAGCAGCGCCATTGTCCCGCCGGGTTCCGGCCTGCCATGATTCAAAACGCTAAATTCTTCGGGCTCGAGATGCTCGATGCTATGCCCGGTCGCACCGAGATCGTTCATCAGCACAATCTTCTCGACGTCCAACTCCCGCTCCAGAATCCCCGCGTCCACCGTCCACGGCAGGTTCGTCGCCCGCACATGATTGTCGATCACCGGACCGGCAACTCCGAAGCCTGCGGCCTCGACATAATCCGTCGAGATATATGGCGCCGCCTGACGCGAAAACTCCTTCACAATCAGATCAAAATGGGCGAACTCCTTGCTCGCAAATCGCTGCTTGAATACCGTCGTCAGCTTCCCATCTTTTTCCGAAAATAGCGCAAGGTTGCACTTCGTGCCCCCTACGTCCCCGGCAAGGATCACCTGGCCCCCTGACTATGAAGTGAAACGCGGCGTTTATTGTACTTGTGTGCGAGGTGCTCTGGCTACGAGTTGAACCACTGCCGGCCTTCGCGTTCCAACAAATCATCAGATTCGCGCGGCCCCCAGCTCCCCGAGGCATATTGCGGGACATTCGCGGTCTTCGCCGCGCTCCACACATCCAGAATCGGATCGACCAGCGACCACGCCGCTTCGACACTGTCACCCCGGTCGAACAGCGTGGCGTCACCCCGGACGCAATCGCTCAGCAGCGTCGCGTACGCGCTTCGCGCCCCATCGCCGAATCCCTCGCGATAGCTGAAATTCATGGTCACGTTGCCGATGCTCATCTCCGGCCCCGGCCGCTTCGCGCCAAACGAAACCGAAATTCCTTCGTCCGGCTGAATGTTCAACACCAGTCGATTCGCATCGACCTCGCGCTCTCGAAACACGATGTGCGGCGCCTTCTTGAACTGAATCACGATCTCCGTCGTGCGCCGCGCCAGCCGCTTTCCGGTTCGCAGGTAGAATGGCACGCCTGCCCACCGCCAGTTGTCGATCAACACTTTCGCCGCGACGAACGTCTCGGTGCGGGATTTCGGATTCACACCCTGTTCCGAGCGATACCCCGGCACTTGCTTGCCATCGACGGTCCCGGCGGCGTACTGCGCACGCACCACCGACTGCGCCACCATCCCCAAATCAAACGGCCGAATCGATTGCAACACCTTCAATTTTTCGTTGCGCACCGCGGTCGCATCGAACGAAGCCGGCGGCTCGACCGCAACCAGCGACGTGAGCTGCAGCACGTGGCTCTGAATCATGTCGCGCAGCGCGCCGGCCGTCTCGTAAAATCCCCCGCGCCGCTCCACCCCAAGCGTTTCCGCAGCCGTGATCTGCACGTGATCGACGTAGTTCCGGTTCCATAGCGGCTCAAATATCCCGTTGCTGAATCGGAGCACCAACAAATTCTGTACCGTATCTTTGCCGAGATAGTGGTCGATGCGGTAAACCTGCGACTCGTCAAATTCGCTCAACACAATCTTGTTCAGCTCTTTCGCTGAACTCAGATCGCGCCCGAACGGCTTCTCGATGATGATGCGCACCCACGAATTCGGCGAACTCGGCTTCGCCAGGCCCGCGGCGCCTAATTGTTCGACGATATCTTTGTACACTTCGGGCGGCGTCGAAAGATAAAACAACCGGTTCCCCGCCAGTTTCTTTTCTGACTCCAATTCCTTCAGGTGCTCGGCCAGTTTCTTGAAATCCTCGGCGTTGCCATACTCGCCGGAGTGATAATGCAGGTTCGACGAGAACTCCCCCCACTCCTTTGAATCAATCGGCCCGATTTCCGACATCGACTTGGCAGCTTCGCCGATTGAGTTGCGAAAGCTCTCGTCGTTCATCGGCGTGCGCGCGAAACCCACAATCACGTATGACGATCCCAGCGCGTTGTGCCTCGCCAGATCGAACATCGCCGGGATTACCTTACGCTTGGCGAGATCGCCCGATGCGCCAAACAGCACCACCGTACATGGCTCACAAGCGGAGTAATACCCGCCGCTTGCGCGCTGGTTCTCGAGCTTCTCGTGCTGCTCGGTTTCATGGTTCGCAGTCTTCGTCGGCATGGCGGCACTATACCTCAACGTCAAATTTTTGCAGCTCAGCGCGCAGTTGCTCCGCGTTCTGGTGTTGAATTACGTTCATTCCGAGCCGTCTCGGGCTTTCCAGGTTCAACGGCCGGTCATCGATAAAGATGCATTGGCCGGGGATTTGTTGCGTGACTTCTAGCGCCATCCGGAAGATCGTTTCCTCCGGCTTGCGCGCCCGCACATAGCAGGAACTGAAAAACACAGTAAAATTCCGCTTCAGATCGAACTTTTCGATTCGATATTGATTCAGCTCCAGCGGCTCGTTATTGATCGAACTGATGAGATATTTCCCCTGTTTCGCAACCCGATCCAGCACTTCCCGCACCTTCGAGTACTCCGTCGACTGCGCGTACATGAACTCCACGAATTCTTCCCGGCTGAACGGTCGCGGCCGGTAAAAAAGCGTCCGATCCAGGTACTCATTCAGAGTCATGTGGCCCGAATCGAACCCCGGGAAGGAAAAATCGTGCCGATCCTGAAACTCTTCCCAGTCCAGATGAAACTTCTCGGCCGCATCACGCCGCGAATGGCGGTCCCAGCCGTTCGTCAGAATCACTCCGCCGATGTCCCAGAACAACGCTGTAATTTTCGACAAGTCCGCGACTCCTTCATTTCGAGGACATTACAACTTTGCGTCTTTGTTCCCAGGGGCGTGCGCGCCGGCCCAATACCAACCTTTAGCCCCGGCAGCACGGGTCTTTCTGTAGCGGCGGATTTACCCCGCCATCTTCGTTTCCCTAGAGTTTCAGGATGGTTTGCTCAAGTTCACCCAACCCCGACTCCAGGCCTTGCGTGAGCTGCAGGCGCATTGCCAACTTACGACGTATTTCCAACGATTCGAAATCCGCCTGCGCCAGTGCCATTTGTAGCTGTCCAAACGTATACGCGGCTCCGGGTATTGCCACGTCCGCCGTCGCGTCACTCGTCAGCATCAGGAAGAGGCCCTTGTCAGGTCCACCCTTGTAGACCTGCTCGAAATATCGAAGATAGCGCGGTCCGGAGCTTAACAGTACCGGGATTCCGCGGCTTGCTGCCAGATGTTCACGTATCCGGCCTAGCGCTGCTTCGGTTTCGGGGCTGCTGCTCGCAAACGTGATGATCGCCAGGTAGCCGCCAGTCGGCATCGCCTCCAAAAACGTTCGCAGCGCCTCGCTCAAGCTCAACGTCGAGATGTGCTGCCGCATTTCACCTTCGGCGTACAACTCGATTCCCTTTTCACGCACGCGTGCGGTCCGCGCCGGCCACATGCGCTTCGTTGCGTATTCATCAAGCAGCGCCGAGACCCGTTCGCGTCCTTCCTGCACATCAGGCTCATCGAACGGGTTCACTTCCAGTAGCGAGCACGCCAACGCCGTCGCGATCTCCCACTGAAACATTGCCGGGCCTAAATCCTGCGCGCCGTTCATCGTCATGGTTACGGTGGGAACTTTGTGCTGCTTCAACGTGGCCTCGGTCGCAGCAAGCTCAGAGTCTTCGCCGCCGTGCATTTTCAATACGGCAGCGACGCAACCGCGCAGGGCACCCTCGCTCGCTCCCGGCAGGCCACCGCATACCGGTATCAATCCTTGCCCGCCTTTGCTCGTACTCGCTCCGACGAGCTGCGCTATGCGATACGTCGAAGCCTGCATGCACTTCGATCCGACCAGCAGCAATTTGTCCTTCCCGTCTACCTCCGCTGCCGCCAGAAACGCCCCAAGTTCAGCCGCTGGATTCCCATCATCTGGCGTCCGCTTGCACAGCTCGCGCGTTGCCTTCGCCCGCAGCACTAATTCCTGCGGGTCCAGCCGCCAAATCGCGGACAATAGCAATCCGAAATGAATGAGCGATGAATATCGCCCTTTGATTCCCGGCGGATCGAGAAACGTCCCGAGAAAATCGTAGTTCTTCGCCAGTTCTGCGAGGTAAGAGCTGTCCTCGGTGACTGCCACGAAACACCGGCCAGGCTCAGTCGCCTTATGTGCCCTCAACCGATTCAGAAAATAAAGCAACAACGCGTGCGTCTCGATCCGCTTCCCCGACTTGCTCGCAAACACAAAAAGTGTCCGGTCGAGATCGATCTGATCGCTCACGCGCCGAATCGCCGCGGGGTCAGTGCTATCGAGCAGGAAAAATCGCTGCGGTCGCTGCGCCGATCCGGCCTGAGCAACTGTCTCCGCTGCGAGGTTCGAATCCCCCATCGCGACAAAAACCAGATCGCGAAATCCTTCGCGCTCCGCCGTCGCAGCCAGTGCCGCCGCCCGCATCATGTATGGCCCGATCTGATCCGGCAGGTCGAGCCAATTCAAATTGTTTGTGATGAGCTGCTTCTGCCCTTTGACGTACGGCCACAGCGATTCGTCCTTCGCCCACAGGCGCCTCACCGTCCCAGCGCTCGCCAGCCGCTGCATCTCGCGTCGCCATGATTCTTCTAATTTTTCCGTCGCGATCGTTTGGGCCGGAAGGTCCAAGAAGGCTCCCCGAGATGCCGCCGGGAGTTTACTCTCGTTTTAAGTTCGAGAGGCATAACAAATCGACGTTCGTTTCAAAATTCGTTACCGCAGCCACCGCACTTGCAAACCGCTTTCAGCAAGCGCTCTCACAAACTGGAATTTCCCCGCCGCCTACGGTATCTTCAAATGGAACCCCTTGAGGAGCCCCGATGGCCAACGATTCCTGCGGTCCAACCCCGTCCAGTGAGCCGCCGAAGCCCGGCGCGCGCATGGTCCACTGCGTGAAGTTCGGCCGCGAACTTCCCGGGCTCGATCGCGTGCCCTGGAAGGGTGAACTCGGCAAGCGCGTATACGAAAGCGTCTCCAAAGACGCCTGGAAGATGTGGATTGAACATTCGAAAATGGTGATGAACGAATATCGCCTCAACCCGCTCGACCCCAACTCGCAAAAAATCATGGAAGAGCAAATGGAGCTCTTCTTCTTCGGCGCCGGCTCCGCCCTCCCCGAAGGCTACGTCGCCCCAAAAGGCAAAGGCTAACCAGCCTCTTCCAAATTTTTCTTTGAATTATCGCAACGCCGGTAGCACCGGCATCCTGCCGGCGTTTTTCTTTAAACAGCCGCTTAATCACGCAAGCGGCAAGTGTACGGGCGCAGCTTTACCCTGAGGGCTTCGCTCGAAGGGACGCTGCGCCCCATGTCCGCACGATTTCAACCTTGAGCGCGCCCGCTAACTCTGCCCCACCATCTTCCCCGTCGCCGGATGTTCCACCGTCAGCCGCTCCGTAATCGTAAACTTCAACGCACCATGCGCGTCACGTAGTGCCCGTTCAACAACCGCCGGCTCACCGCCTCGCGCAAACAAAAATCCCAAATAGCTCGATCCCTCCGGCCAGCTCGCAATAAAGTCATGCACCCGCGCCGTAATCTCAACGTCCGTGATACCCGCCACACCTCGCGCCGCATCGGTCCCGTCCACGCGCTCCAGCAGCCCACTCTTCGGCACCGGAATCATCATCACTCCCGAAGCCTCTGCCTCCCGCGCCCAATCGCCGCCCGGCAATCCCACCGCATGCCTCAACAACAATTCCTCAAGCCCAATCGCCTCACCACCTGCGCCCACAAACCGCAGCGCCCGCGCGCAAAGCCCCCCAATCGGCCGCGGCGCCACCTCCAACGGCCAAACTCCATCCTCATTCACTCTAAACTCCGCGTGTACCGGTCCCTGCGTCAGCCCCAGCGCCCGCACCGCATCCCGCGCGATCCGCTCAATCTCGCTCTGCTCCGCGGCACTCAGCCGCGACGGCGTCACATAAATCGTCTCCTCAAAGTACGGCCCCTCCAACGGGTCCGGTTTGTCAAAAATCGCCAACACCCGTAACTCTCCATCCGTCAGCAACCCCTCAACCGCCACTTCACGCCCTGGGATATATGCCTCAACAATCAGCCGATCCAGCCCCGCTTCCTTCCGCGCCAAAATCTCCGGCGAGCCCAGCAGCCTCCGTATCCTCTCCGCCGCCGCAACAAACTCCTCGCGCGAGTTCGCCCGCACCACGCCCTGACTCGCCGACAGCGACATCGGCTTCAGCACGCACGGATACGTAATCCCCAGCAGCGCCGGCTCGGGAATCGGCGACACCGCCACGCTTCGAAACCACGGCCCCCGAAGTCCCGCATCGCGAAACACTTCGCGCATCCTCAATTTGCTCCGGCAAGCCTCCACCGCCGCCGGGTGGTTGTAAGCCACGCCCAGTCCGCGCGCCACATACGCCGCCGTCACCGCCGGTCGATCGCCAAACGCCAAAATCCCGTCGATTGTCGCGGCCTCGCCGTTCGCACCCAGCTTTCGCACCGCTTCCATCACCGAGTACGCCGCCACTTCCGGCGACTCAAACTGCACCGCAATCGCCCGATCCCCCCACGGATCGTCCAGTTGATGACACCGGTCCGTTACAAAAATCACATCGACGCCCAGCCGCTGCGCCGCCTCATCCAGCGATCGCGTCTGGTACCCCAGCTTCGCCGCAAACAACAATAATTTTTTCCGCTCGCTCATCTCAGAACTTGTGGCACAGACACTCCTGTCTGTGCTCCCCGTAAACAGCAATTCGATTTGCCCTCTTGCAACGAATCACACAAATCCATCCGCCGAAAATCCCGCTCGTTCCCCGCCGGCCAAACGTTCCGCTTTCTTCGTCCCCACCGCCCCAATCGAAACCAGTTGCTCCTTCGTCGGCTCCGCGCAGCAATACCAAGGCTCGCTCAAAAACGGCACCGCGCGCCCCGCTCCCAACTTCAACTCCGGCGCGACAACTCCCGCCGCCGCATGCGCCGCCCGCCAAATCCGCGCAAACGCTTCCGGCCGAGACATCTTCTTCGCATCCGCATCCGCCGCAATCGCCTGCACCGCCTCGCTCAGCCGATCCACCCGCGCATCCGCATTCCGCCACGGATACACTAGCGACTCCGCATCAAACGCCCCAACCAACTCCCGTGTCTCCGAAAGCTCCAGCAATCGCGACCCCTCCGGTATCAACAACCGAATCCCCAGTTGTACCGGCGCCACGTTCTCCACCAACTCCTCCGCCACAATCACCTGCAACAAATCCAGATAACCATCCAGCGTCGTCCACGGCGTGAACGCCACAAACGTCGGATGCAGCGTCATCCCCAACTCGCGAAACTTCCGCGCCACATAAACAAAATCCCCTCGCGTATGCCCCTTATCCAGCCGCGCCAAAATCCCATCATCCACCGCTTCCACCGCACTGATCACAAACAAGCATCCGCTCTCACGCAACGCCGCCAATTCCTTCTCATGCTTCCGCAAATGCTCAATCTTGATCGTCACGTCATACGTGACATCCGGAAACTCCTGATGAAACTCCTTCATCAACTCCTTCGCATGTAAAATCCCGTTAAAAAAATCCGGATCACCAAACGAAATATGCCTCGCCCCCGCCGCCACTTGTTGCCGCACATCCGCCATCACCACGTCGCGCTGCACAATTCGAAACACCCCGTCATACACCGGCACAATCGGACAATGCCGGCACAAATGCTTGCACCCTCGACTCGCCTCCGTCGATCCCACCACCCGATGCGACCCATCCGGCAAAACCAAATGCGCGTACTTCTCAATCCCCGGCATCCCCCCACGATCCGGCACCAAAAATTCCAACCTCTCCAACGAAATCTCTTTCTCGACTTGTGCCTCTCGCTCTCGACTCTCTCCGTCATGCGCAATCGCTACGTCGGCCTGATCGTGTAGGGGCGCAGCACGCTGCGCCCCATCTCGGATTGATGTCGACCGTCGAAACGCGCCTGTAGCTTGAGTATCTTGTTCCGACTTTTCTCCGTTTGGCTTTGTGGGTCGGACCTTCAGGTCCGACATCTCACCCAGGCCAACAAGGGGCTTCAGCCCCTGAACCCTCCCCGCCAATTTCACCAACTCCGCCTCAAACTCCCCTCCCAAGATCGTCCCCACTCCCAACCCGCGCAAATACCCCGCATTCATCGGCGCATACAACCCGTAACAACAAAAATGCGCCCCCGTATTCAGTCCGCGCAGCGTCGGAATCAACTTCGCCGCCAACCGCGTCGCTGTATGCATCGGCAAATAAATCCCAATCAACTCCGCCGCCCGCACGGCTCCTTCATCCAACTTCTCCCGCGTCAAATCCAAACACTCCACCTCATGCCCTGCGCGCCTCAACCAGCTCGCCGGCGACACCACTCCAAACGGCTGCCTCCCCAGCTCATACGTCGAAATCAGCACAATCTTCATCACGCTAAAAGTATATCCCCGCTCTCAAACTCGATCCCCTCGACGGCCGTTGGGTGCCGCACCCTTTTGATTTGCAAAGGGTGCGGGTTTAGATTCAACCTCACCGAGCCCACAACATTCGCCACCAGTTTTGTACGCCCGCAGCACCGCCGCTCCCATGTCCGCACCCTGTACCCGCGATCGCTTCCCAGATCGCGGGCTTTTAATTCAACAGAACCAAAACAATCCCCGTTCGGCACCGATCGAACCCCTAGCCTTTCTCCCATACCGCCCCCAATCTCACATCAATGCTAAAATCCCACCGATCAATCCCATCCCCTGAAGGAGTCCCCCGTGCCCCAATCCCGCCGCGCATTCCTAAAATCCGCCGCCCTGACCACCGCCGCCGCAACTCTCTCCCCCACACTCCTCACACCCGCCAACACTTCCGCCCCCTCCCACTTCGACTTCGTCTTCTTCACCGACACCCACATCCAACCCGAACTCGACGCCGCCCACGGCTGCGAGCTCTGCTACAAAAAAATCGTCACCGTCAATCCCGACTTCGCCATTATGGGTGGCGATCACGTCTTCGACGCGGTCTCCGTTAACCGCGACCGCGCCACCTCCGTCTTCGACCTCTACCAAAAAACGCAGTCCGCTCTCCAAATGCCTTTGCATCAAGTCATCGGCAATCACGACATCTTCGGCGTCAACACTGCCAGTGGCGCCTCCCCCTCCGATCCCGGCTACGGCAAGAAAATGTATGAAGACCGCTTCGGCAAGACCTACTACTCCTTCGATCACAAAGGCTGGCACTTCATCATCCTCGACTCCATCCAACCGACCGAAGATCGGCTTTGGGACGCGCACATCGATCCCACACAACTCGCATGGCTGAAAGACGACCTTGCGCGCACCGGCGCCACGACGCCGACTATCGTCAGCGTCCACGTCCCGCTCGTCACCGCCTACACAACCTGGGGCCAGGCCGCCACGCCCGGTAAATACAGCACGCTCACCGTCGGCAACGCCATGGAAGTTCTTCCGCTCTTCGACGGACACAACGTCGTCGCCGTCCTCCAGGGACACCTCCACATCAACGAAATCGTCACTCTGAAAGGAACTCAGTACATCACGGGTGGAGCAGTTTGCGGCAACTGGTGGCGCGGCGCTCGCATGGGCGTCCCCGAAGGCTTCACCGTCGTCAGCGTACGAAACGGCTCGATCAACACGCGCTACGAATCCTCCGGCTTCAAAGCCATCGCCGCCCCCGAAAAATCCTAGCCTTGGTAGCGCCGCATCCTGCCGGCGTCTTTCCGTGCGCGAAGACAAACTCGACCGTAGGGCTCATACCGCGCAGAAACATTCGCGCCACCCACTACAAAACTGTCATTTCGACCGGAGCGAGCCGACGCATTTTCTTCGCGCTCACTTCCTGTGAATGCGTCGGCTCGCGCAGTGGAGGAACCTGGCTTGATCTCAGCCCACCTCTCGATGAGATCCTCACTCGCGATCCGATTCTCTCTTCTTCTTTCCGCTTTCGACTTTCAACTGTCGACTGTCAACTCTCTCTTCTCACTCATCATGCGACCCCAACCCCACGGGCGTCGCCGGCTCCGACGTCCCCTTCACATAGTGCTCCCACCACGCCATCTGCCGAATCAACCGATCCTTAATATGCGACGGCGTCCGAAACTCATGATACTCATCCGGATAAACCACCAATTCCGTCTCCCGCCCCAAACTCTTCATCGCCTGATACATCTGCTCCCCGCCAATGATCGGCACATTCCAATCAATCGCCCCGCCCATAAATAAGGTCGGCGTCGTGATCTTCGCCACGTTGTAAAACGGCGACACCTTCTCCCACACCGCCCGGTTTCTTCCCACGGACGCCCCAGCTCCATCTCAAAATCCTTCATGATACTGATCGTGCCCATACAGCGTCGTGTTCAGCGCCTCGCCCGCATCCGAGATCGCCCCTTTGAACCGCGTCGTCTGCGCGATGATAAAGTCCGTCGAAATCGCCCCGTACGAGTGCCCGCCAACTCCCAGCTTCTCCGGGTCCGCAATTCCCTGCGCGATCGCATAATCCACAATCGCCATGTCATCCTGAAAATCCTTGTTCCCCCAGTCCGCAAAAATCGCCTGCGCAAATTTCTGCCCGTACCCCGTCGACCCGCGCGGATTCGGCGTCACCACTGCATACCCCGCCGCATTCAGCCATTGAATCTTCGCCTGAAACTCCGCATACCACGCCCAAACCGGCCCGCCGTGCGGAATCAAAATCGTCGGCGCCTTTTTCCCCGCCACAAAATCCAGCGGCTTGTACAAATATCCCGCGACGCGTCGTTCCATCTTTGCTCTTGAAATGCACATACTCGCCCGGCGAAATCCGAAGCTGCGAAATCAGCGCATCATTCGTATGCGTGATCCGCACCGGCTCCGATCCGCTCGACGCGCCCGCCGCCACCGCGTAAATCTCGCTCGGCCGATCCATCCGATCGATCTGCGCCGCAATCTCGCCATTCGCCCCGACCGAATAGCTGTACACCATCAGCCGCCCGCCGATCGGCCGCGTAACCGCTCCTCCATTCACCGAAATCTTGCAAAGGTTCTGCGTCCCATCATCATCCGCAATAAAAAACACGCTCTGGCTGTCCGCCGAAAATTTCAAATCATCCACATTCCGATCGAACTCCCGCGTCAAAACCTTCGCCGCCCCGCCGCCCGCCGCCGGCGAAATCCCCAAATTCTTCGTCGCATACTCAAACAGCTTCGGCTCGGTCTGCGTCACATACGCGATCCACTTCCCGTCCGGCGACCACGCCGGCGAATGATCCTCGCCCGGATTCGTCGTGATCTGCGTCAGGTGCGCGCCCTTGTCCGCGTTGTCCGCCGACACCACCCAAATATCCTCGTTGTAGTTCCGATCGGGATCCGCCGTCCGATTGCTCGCAAACGCCAGCTTCGTCCCATCCGGCGACCACGCCGGCGCCGCATCGTCGTAATCCCCGCCCGTCACCTGCGTGCTCTTCTTGCTCGCCACATCAAACACATACAAGTGCGTCCGCCGGTGATCCAGATACCCAACCTCGTCCGCCTTGAACTGCAGTCGATCGATGACCCAAGGCTTCGCCGCCTTCGCCTTCTCTTTCTCCGCTTTCTCTCCGCTCTCTTTTTCGTCCCCGCGATCCTTCGCCGCATCCAACTCATCTCTCGTAGCGTCCCGCATCACCAGACAAAGCCGCTTCCCATCCGGCGACCACACCAGCGAATCCACCGCCTGCGGAAAATCCGTCAACTGCGTCGCCTCCCCGCCCAACCGGTTCAGCAGCCAAACCTGCGTCGTCTCCCCCTTCCGCGCCGACAAAAACGCCAGATACCTCCCATCCGGACTCCACTCCGGATGCCCCGACGAAACTCCCTCCGAAGTCAGCGCGATCGCATCCCCGCCCGCGAACGGCACCATCCACACGCGCTGCTCATCCTCATCCTTCGCCAGCGACGTCGTCGTCACCGTATACGCCACCCACTTCCCCTCCGGCGAAATCCTCGGCCCCTCCACCGGATGAATCGCAAACAAATCCTCCAACGTAATCGCCCGCAACCCCGCCCCGCTCTGCGCCGCGCCACTCTGCCCCGCACACTCTGCCCCGCCCGCGCACTCATCACAAGCCCGCCAAAAATCATCGCCACTACCATCCCGCCCGTCATCCACCGTCGCATCATTCATCACCCTGTACCCGCGATCGTTCCCCAGATCGCGGGATTTAAATTCAACTTCACCGAGCCCAACAATCTCCGCCGCCCAACACTCGATATGAATGGTGTTGGGTGCCGCACCCTCAGCAGTCAGAGGGTGCGGGTTTAGATTCAACCTCACCGAGGTTCAAACCTGTACCCGCGATCGTTCCCCAGATCGCGAGGTTTAAATCCAACCTCACCGAGGCTCAAACTCTGATCGCGAACGTGTGCGGTCGCAGCAGCCTGCGCCCCATCTCCGCAAAATCTAATCCGCGAAGCCCTCTTCCCCCACCACTCAGACGCAAACAAACGGCGAAGTCTAGCACACGCCCCCACTCCAAAAATTTTCCTCCAACCTCATTATTTTCTTGCACGCCACTACAGACCTTGTATTCTTCAAATCGCGAACTGGCCGAGAAATTTCACGCGCGCCAGCATCGCTTTAGGAGGACGGTTAGTAAAAATTGAGTACGTTATCCCTTCCCTCTACCCTCCCCGCGCGGACAATCTCTCCATCCAAAAAAAATGTCGCCAAGCTCACGCTCTGGCCTCTCGTCGCTGCTACCTTCTTCATGGTCTCCGGCGGCACCTACGGCACCGAGCAAATCATCTCTGGCGCCGGCTACGGTCACGGCATTCTGATTCTGCTTTTTCTCCCGGTTCTGTGGTGTTTGCCGACCGCTTTTATGATCGGCGAACTGTCGAGCGCGCTGCCCTGTGAAGGCGGCTACTACGCGTGGGTTCGCCGCGGCCTCGGCAATTTCTGGGGATTTCAGGAAGCGTGGCTCTCTCTCGCCGCCAGCATCTTCGACATGGCGATTTATCCCACGCTCTTCGTCTTTTATCTCAAGCAGATGTCGCCGTGGTTCGCCGTTCCCAGCCACGGCATTCTCGCTGGACTTTTCGTCGTCGTGAGCTGCGCCATTTTAAATCTCGCAGGCATTCGCGTCGTCGGCATTACGTCGCTCTGGCTTTTCTTCGCGCTCTCCGCGCCGTTTGCATTTATCGTCGCGCTCTCTCCATTCAAACTCGGCGCACTCGCCGAAGCACACGCCGCCGCCCCCGCCGCTGGCACGAGCCTCGGCCTTCTCGGCGGCGTCCTCGTCGCCATGTGGAACTACATGGGCTGGGACAACGCCTCCACCATCGCAGGCGAAGTCGAAAAGCCGCAGCGCACCTATCCGCGCGCAATGATCGCCGCCGTCGTTCTTGTCTCGCTGACCTACGTGCTCCCGTTCGTCGCCGTCTACTTCACCGGCATCCCGGCATCGTCCTTCGCCGAAGATGGCTCGTGGGCAACCATCGCCGCCACCGTCGGCGGAAAGATCCTCGGCTTCGAGTGGCTCCGCTTCGCCATCGTTCTCGGCGGCATGATGAGCGCCTTCGGCATGTTCAACGCGCTCGTGATGAGCTATTCCCGTCTCCCGCTAGCCATGGCGCAGGACGGCATGCTCCCCAAATTTTTCGCCAAGACAATTAAAAAGTCCGACGCGCCTTGGGTCTCGATCATCTTCCTCGCAAGCTGCTGGGCGCTCTGCCTCGGCCTCGGCTTCCAGCGCCTCATCACGCTCGACATCATGCTTTACGGCGGCAGCCTCATGCTCGAGTTCGTCACGCTCGTCGTCCTCCGCATCCGCGAGCCTCAACTCAAGCGCGAATTCAAAGTCCCCGGCGGCATGGCCGGAGCCGTCACTCTGGGAATCTTCCCGCTCGCACTTCTCGCCCTCGCGATGATCGAGTCCGAACACGAATCCATCCTCGGCATGAACGGCCTCCTCTTCGGCATCATCATCATCGCCACCGGCATCATCGGCTACGCCGTCACCAAAAAACTCCGCCACCGCGATCGGCCTCACTCCGCTCCCCACCGAACACCTCGCCACCGGCGACTAACCCGCCATCTCAAAATCTTCTATAGGTACCGCTCGGCATCCTTCGGAGCTGAAGCGCTCTTTTCCCCGCCGGTGGCCAACCACCGATCCCCACCGCGGGATTTTGGGTGCCGCACCCTTTTGGTTTTAAAAGGGTGCGGGTTTAGATTCCACCCCACCTACTCCAGAACGACGACCTGTAGTCGCGATCGCTTCCCACATCGCGGGCCTAAAACTCAGCCGCATCACCCTCCAAAACAACGCGCCCCCATCCCATTAATTTCCGCGTGCTCGCCCCGAACCCGTAGTCGATCCCCCAATCACCCAAACTCGGTGTGATATAATGTCCCCGTAGAAAACCACGCCCGTTCTCAGCGACCTTTTTCGCAACTCACAAAAAACCAAATTTTCAGTCATCTCTTTTCGCAACCTTGTCATCCTGAGCGCAGCGAAGGTATCTCAGCCACAATCCGATCCTGGGAGTCAGCGCCGTTCGCCTTCTGCCTCTGCGCTCTCTGCGTCCTCTGTGGTGAAATCCGTATCTGTACGTGACGGCGCTCTCTTTGGCTTTTGCCCAACGCTAACTCCCGTAGTTTCCGCACTTACATAAGTGCAGATTCAAAACGACTTAATCGAACAGAATCGAGCAGAATCCACACACTTACGCAAAAGCCCGGGGGTATACCTTCCGCCTCCCCCACGACATTCCCGAATCGAGAGTGTTCAACAATCTGACAGTCGAGGGGGACCTTCGGTCCCAAGGAGGCAGTTACCATGGACAGCAAATCACTTCGCAAGGGCGTGTTGCTCGCCGCCGGCTTGCTCGCGATCTCCGGATCGCCGATGCTCGCCAGCGCCGCAGCCATTCCGCAGGATGCCGGACAAACCCAAGCCGCTCCGGCCGAGGGCACCAGGGGAGGCCGTCCGGATCTCAACCTGACCGATGATCAGAAAGCGCAGATGAAGAAAATTCACGAAGACGCCAAGTCTCAAATCGCCGCCGTGAATAACGACACTTCTCTCAGCGCCGATCAGAAGCAGGCCAAAATCCAGGCCATCCATCGCGACACGCACAAGCAGACGGAAGCGCTCCTGACCCCAGAGCAGCGCCAGCAAATGAAGCAGTGGCGCAAGTCGCACCCGCGCCAAAATCAGAACGAAGAGCAGCAGCCCCCAGCCAACAGCTAACTTCGCTCTGGACGTAGCACCATGGAGCGCCACCGTGGCACAGACACTCTTGTCTGTGCTCCCACTCAGCGCTCAGCAATACGCATCCGCTAAGGCAGGGGCACGGCACCGCCGTGCCCCTCTTCGTTTTCAGCCCCTTCTAAATCCGTTCGGCCACCTTTCATCTCTAAAGAGGATGTCATCCTGAGCCGAAGCGAAGGATCTCAACGTTAAGTCCAGTCGACACTGCGTCCGCCATCGCACACCGCGATGCCAATAGTCGCTCCAGCGACCGTCCATCTTTCGCAGCCACCAACGATTCGCACGCCTCAGATTCCGCACGCGGTTTGTTATTCTGCTCCATGTGCCGATCAAGTCCCCGCGTTTGCATTCATTTTTTGATTCTGGCGCGTCTCAGCGAAAGCATTCGCCTTCAAAGTGGCGACTCGCGAGCGCAGCGACGGCACTAACGTTCGCTACGACCGCAGCAATTGCTCTGACCAGCTTCATCGCGCACGCCAAGCAGGCTCCAGCCGCACCAACCTCGGTCCAGCCGAGCAGCGTGCCGTCGCCGCCCGGCTCCCGCGCAAAACGCCGCAACTCCGCAAGGGGCACAGCCTGCCGCGCAGCCGCAACGCCAAAGCTCCAGCATCGTAGTCCTCGACGCCGCTCACGGCGGCACCGACCTCGGCGCACGCGGCGCATCCGGCATCCGCGAAGCCGATTTAAATCTTTACTTCGCCGCCCAGGTCAAAATCGCTCTCGAACAAAACGGCTTCCAGGTCATCCAAACGCGCCAGGGCAATGAAAATCCCAGCTTCGACGATCGCTCCGCCATGGCCAACGCGCAACGCGGCGCAGTCTTCGTCTCGATGCACGTCGGTTCGACCGGCCTCCCCGGCACCGCCCGCGTCTACGTCATGAGCGATCTCCCGTCCGCCGCGGAAACGAACGGATTGATTCCCTGGGATCGAGCGCAAGCACCGTTTCTCCCGCTCAGCCGCCGCTTCGGCGACATGGTGCAAGGCTTCCTCGCGCAACGCTTCAAAGGCTCGCCGCTCAACGCGCAGGCCGCCGCAGTGCGGCAATTGCGAACGACGGCCGCTCCCGCAATCGCTGTCGAAATCGCCAGCGTCGCCGTTGAAGATCGCAACACGCTCGATCGCATGGCGCCGGGCATCGCCGACGCCATCGCGCGCGGCTGCTCCGGCTTCCGTCCGCTCTACGTCGTCGCCGCCGTCGAATCCGGGTGATCGCCCATGAGCGACCCGATGAATCCCTCGGCGAATCCCCGAATGAACCCGAAGTGGCGTGCATACCTGATCGCCATGCTGGCGATCGCCGTCTTCATCGCGGCGCTCTACGTTCCCGTTCTTCGCCGCCGCCTCTCGCAAGCGAAAGACGTCCCGGCAGTGAGTGAAGAACAGGCTCGCCGTGAACTCACGCAACCTTCGGCGACAAATCCCAACAGCCCGGTGACGAAAGCGAAATTGTTTTGGTCCGCGGGCGCTCGCGACGGTTCGCTTATGCCCGTGAGTGTTGATCTGCCTCTCGCGATGGATCCGGCAGCGCGAGCGAAACAAGTCTTGAATACGCTGCTCGCCGGTCCGATCGATGCGGAGTTGCGAACGCTGCCTCCCGACGCAGTACTGCTCGCCTTCTACATGCTTCCCGACGGCACAGCCATCGCCGATTTCTCGGAAGCGATGGCGACATCGACTCCTTCCGGAATTCAGAGCGAGCAGATGGCCGTCGATTCCATCGCAAAAACGCTCGAAGCCAACGTGCCGCAAGTGAAATGGCTGAAAATTCTGATCCACGGCCAGGAAGTCGATACGCTCGCCGGCCATCTCGATCTCACGCGCACATTTCTGGTGAACGCGAAGGCAACGCCAATGCCGCCGCAAACCAGTGCGCCAATTCAAAAATCGCAAAGCACTCCGTCGGACGTCTCGAATCCGCTCGCACCTTCGATCAAAGGCGCGCCAAAAGCCATGGGCGGAGTCGCTGCGCCCGGGGCGAAGCCCGCCGGCGCGTCACAGAAGTTGACACCCAGTCCTACCCCCGGCAAACTGACGCCACCTGCAAAAAATCCGTAGCACACGCCCAACGCGAAATGGGTGAACGTATCTTCCGGAGGAACTTTGCGAGTTGACGGGCGCAACGCCGACCAAATGCGGAGCGTGAAACTCACGCCGGACTTTATCTCGACAGCCGAAGGCAGCGTGCTGATCGAGCTCGGCAACACGCGCGTCATCTGCACCGCAACGGTTGACGACGGCGTTCCCGGATTTCTCAAAGGCAGCGGCAAAGGCTGGGTGACCAGCGAATACGGCATGTTGCCGCGCGCCACCGAAGAGCGCACGCAGCGCGAAGCCACGCGCGGCAAACAAACCGGCCGCACCGTGGAAATTCAGCGCCTCATCGGCCGCTCGCTTCGCGCCGTCACCGATACCGAAGCCATGGGTGAGCGCACCGTCTTCATCGACTGCGATGTGATTCAGGCCGACGGCGGTACGCGCACCGCTTCCATCACCGGTGCGTTCGTCGCACTTGCGCTGGCCTTCGAGCGCATGACCGCCGCGGGAATCTGGCGCAGTTCGCCGCTCATCGACACAGTAGCCGCAACCAGCGTTGGCATCGTCGATGACAAAGCGCTGCTCGATCTCGCTTACGAAGAAGATTCTCGCGCCGAAGTCGATATGAACGTGGTCATGACCGGCAGCGGCCACTTCGTCGAAATTCAAGCCACCGCCGAAGGCCGCCCGTTCGCCGGAAGCGAAATGCAAGATCTCCTCGCGCTCGCCGCCGCGGGAATTCGCCGGCTCAACGAAGAACAACGAACCGTCCTCCCTGTGAAGTTCAGTGCGCGCTCCCGTTAAGCTGTACCTCGCTTCATCGAATCCGGGAAAGCTCGACGAGTTCCGCGCCCTCGCCGACTGGACGCGAAGCTCAGCGAACTCTGCCGTAAGCGAAGACTTACCGGTTCTCTCCGCAGGTGCCGGCGGAAGTCCACCGACTGCTTCCGATTCTCCTGAAATTGAATTCGCATTGGTGCCGGGCTTCGCCGTGATGCCCGAGTTTGAAGAAAACGCTCCGACATTCGCCGAAAACGCGCTCGGAAAAGCGCTGTACTATTCGCAACTCTGGGCCGAACAGATTGGCGGCCTCGATCAAAATGCATTCGTCTTCGCTGACGATTCCGGCTTGGTCGTGCCTGCGCTCGATGGCGCGCCCGGCGTAAAGTCAGCGCGCTACGCCGGACCGAACGCAACAGCCGCACAACGCAACGACAAATTGCTGAACGAGTTGAGCGGCAAAACCGGCGCCGGCCGCGCAGCCCACTTCGTCTGCGTCATCGCGCTCGTCGGACGCACGAGGCGCCGAAGCAATCGTCAGCGCTCGCGCCGACGGATCGATTCTCGATGCACCAATCGGCAGCGGAGGATTCGGCTACGATCCGGTGTTTTATTTCACGGAGTTGAAGAAGTCATTTGCAGAACTCTCACGCGAAGAGAAAAACCAACACAGCCACCGCGGCAAAGCCTTCCGCCGCCTGCTCACTTTGATTCCGCAATTAACGTAACTGTGAGCCGTAAATGGAGTGGCACAAACACTCCTGTCTGTGCTCGCGTAGCCTTCAAGCACGATTGCGAATTGGGCCACCTGTAGCCGCGATCGCTTCCCAGATCGCGGGGTTTAGATGCCACAACACCTCGCTCTCAAATTCTGAAGAGTGCGCCACTGCCAAGCGGATCAATGCAGCCTGAGGTTGACGTCCGCACAGGCAAGAGTGCCTGTGCCACGCTTTGATATACTCGCAGCGCGATGCCACCGAAAAAGAAAGCCGCGAAGAAGAGCAAGCCGCGCAAAGCCGTCCAAAGCTGTCATCGGCTCAACTGCAAAAAAACCGAAACAAGAAGCCAAAGTCGCAAAGAGAGTCGGAGACGGGACCGACCCGAAGCGCGTCGCGGCCATTCTTCAGAAGCTCGACGAGGCCTACCCCGAAGCAACCTGCGAGCTAAAACACGAAAATCCATTCCAGCTCTTGATTTCGACGATCTTGTCAGCCCAGTGCACCGACGTCCGCGTCAACGAAGTCACGAAGACTCTCTACCAGAAATACAAAACGCCAAAAGATTTCGCCTACGCCGATCCAAAAGAACTCGAGCAGGAAATTCGCCCGACTGGATTCTTCCGCAACAAGACGAAATCAATCATGGGCGCCAGCAAAGGCATCCTCGAAAACTTCCACGGCGAAGTCCCAAAAACGATGGACGAGATTCTGACGCTACCCGGCGTCGCGCGCAAAACTGGCAACGTCGTTCTCGGCTCTGGCTACGGCATCGCCAGCGGCGTCGTGGTCGATACGCACGTGATGCGGCTCTCGCGCCGCCTCGATCTCACCAAGCACGAAGACCCCAAGAAAATCGAACAAGACCTCATCAAAATCATTCCGCAGAATAGCTGGATCAAGTTTTCCCACCAGCTCATCTGGCACGGCCGCCGCGTATGCATCGCGCGCAAACCCCGCTGCACCGAATGCAACCTCGAATCGATCTGCTACTCGAAAGACAAAATCATCTGAGTGCCGTCGGTTCGAGAAAATCTAAATCTCAACGCGGTGGAAATCTTGCGGACATGGGGCGCAGCGTCCTTTCGAGCAAAGCCCTCAGGGTAAAGCTGCGCCCCTACATTTGCCGCGGCGCGATCGGAAATTCTCGCGGGCCGATGAAAACGGCGGCATGTTTACTTTCCGAATTGCGAACGATATGCTCCCGGCATGCCGACAAAAACAAAATGGGCGCTGCTCGCCGGCGCATTGCTTTCGTTCTGTTTCATCCCCTCTCTCAAAGCGCAAGTCGCTGCAACCGTAAATCCCGCACCCAACGTGCCGACGCCGGAATCGGTGCTCGGCCACAAGCCCGGCGACGACTTCTATCTCGCCAACTACGACGAGTCGCGCGAATACTTCCGCAAACTCGCGGCCAGCTCGAATCGCATCAAACTCATCAATGTAGGAAAGACGACTCGAGGTCTCGACTGGGAAATCGCGATCATCTCCTCGCCCGAAAACCTCGCCGCTCTCGACAAATACAAAGACATCGAGAAAAAACTCGCCGACGGCCGCGGCCTGACGCCCGACGAAGCGCACACCCTCGCGAAGCAAGGCAAAGCGATCGTGCACATCGACGGCGGCTTGCACTCCACCGAAGTGGCCGGCGCGCAGCAATCCATCGTGCTCGCCTACAAACTCGTCTCCTCGCAAAACGATCCCGAAGTCGACGCGATCCTCAACAACGTGATTCTGATGCTCTGGCCGACGCTGAATCCCGACGGCCAGAACGAAGTGGTCGCGTGGTATCGCCAAAACGTCGGAACTCCGTTTGAGGTCAGCCCTCTGCCCGATCTGTGGCAGGAGTACGTCGGCCACGACAACAACCGCGACGGATACATGAACAACATGATCGAGTCGCAAGACGTGACGCGCGCCGAACTCGAATGGGATCCGGTAATTTTTTATTGCCATCACCAGACCGCGCCCTTCCCCACGCGCATTTTCATTCCGCCGTTCGTCGAACCGATTTCGTCGAACATTCATCCGCTGATGGCGCGCTGGCTCAACGCGCTCGGCACCGACATCGCCGTTTATCTCGACGAGCACGGAATGCCCGGCGCGGTGAATCGCGTCGGCTTCGACAACTGGTATCCCGGCTTCCTCGATTTCACGCACATTTTCCGCAACAGCATTTCGTTTTTCACCGAGACGGCGCTCTTTCGCTACGCGACGCCGCGCTTTTATCCCGTCGATGAATTCCCGAAAGAGCAACGCCGCTGACTTCCGAAGTGTTCTACAGCAGCCCGTGGCGCGGCGGATGGTGGCGGCTGCGCGACGCCGTGAACTACATGGAAGGCGCGTCGATGGCCGTGCTCGACACGGCGGCGAAATATCACGAAGAGTTTTTATTCAATCGCTATCAGGCGGCGGCCGACAACGCGAAGAAATTCACGAAAGAACCGCCGTACGCGTACGTCGTTCCGCTCGAGCAGCGCGATTTGTACGAGGCGTCGGTCCTCGTCCAGAAAATGATGATCAACGGAATCGAAGTGCAACAGGCGACGAAACCATTTCACGCGAACGGCCGCGAATACGCGCCGGGCACGTGGGTCATCCTGATGGATCAGCCGTTTTCGCCGCTCGTGAAAGAACTTTTCGACGCGCAGCACTATCCCGATCTGCGCGAGACGCCGAGTTCACCGCCGAAATTGCCGTACGACGTGACCGGCTGGACGTTGCCGATGCAGATGGGCGTGCTCGTTGCGCCGGTGCTGGAGCCTGTGAACGCGCAAGAACGCGCGGCGCTGAAGAAACTGGATCAGTACGCGCCGCCTTCTGTCAGCGTCGATGGAAACGGGGGAACGTTTGTCGTAAGCCGTTCGTCGAACGCGAGCTACATGGCGATGAACGCGATTCTCGACGGTGGCGGCAAGGTGAGCGTCGCAACGTCCGACACCGATACGGCCGATGGCTCGCAATCGGGCGCGATGATCGTTTCTGGATTTGATCGCGAGAAGCTCAAGAAAATCTCCGGAGACGATTCTCTGAAAGTGAAAGCGATCGCAGCGGCGCCGAAGGACGTCGTCGCGATCAAGAAAGCGCGCGTCGGACTGTATCGCTCGTGGGTGGCGAATATCGACGAAGGGTGGACGCGGTGGATTCTGGAGAAGTATGGATTCGCGCCGATCACCGTGCGCAACGGGGACATTCAGGCTGGTAATCTGCGCGATCACTTCGACGCGATCATCATTCCCGACCAATCGCCCGATCGCATTCGCAGCGGATTTGGGCCGGGAGTTGTTCCCGGGATGTATACCGGCGGCATCGGCGAATCAGGAACGATTGCGCTGCGCGAGTTTGTTCGGGCGGGCGGTTCACTGATCACTTTCAACAACGCATCGCTGTTTGCGATCGAAGATCTCGGCTTGCCGGTGAAAAATATTTTGGAAGGAGTGAAGGATCAGGACTTCTTCTGCTCGGGATGCCTGTTGCGCGTCGAGATTCAGGATTCGGGCGCGTCGGCGGTTTGGGGATTGCCGCACGATCCGATTGTGATGTTTGAGCGCGGGCCGGCGTTTGAAGCGAAGGAAGGATTCCGCGGACGGATTCTGGCGGCGTATCCGAAAGATCAGAGCCCGCTGATGAGCGGGTATTTGCTGCATCCGGAGAAAATTCAGGGGAAGGCGGCCGCGGTCGAAGTGCAGTACGGAAAAGGGCGCGTGTATTTGATCGGGTTTCCGGCCACAGTGGCGCGGTCAATCGCACGGGACGTATAAATTCTTTTTCAATGCGATTTATGAGTCGCAGGGATTGTCGAAGCCCGCGGCCGAAGCGGCGAAAAAGCCGGAGGCGAAACCTGACGCGGAGAAGAAAGAAAAGGCGAAGGCTGCCGGCGAAGATGATGGCGAGGATGAGCCGGCGAGTTGATTGTCCGCGGTGGCGTTTTTGCGGTTATGCATCCGCTGTGAGGATCGGTTGAGATCCTTCGGACGCCGAAGGACGATAATCGTGCAGGGTCGCACAAGCGGCGTGCGTTGCGGCTCTGCCTCGCAGCGTTATTGTTTTGCAGAAAGCAACTCGTAGCTGACGAAAGCGATTGTTGTGCTGTCGGGCGACCAACTGGGGACGTTGATGGTGCCCTGGCCGCCGAACAGGTGCGTCAGCACTTTGATTTTTTTATCGCTCATCGACATCAGGCGCAGCATTACGTTTTGATTTGCGGGATGACCCTTCACATCTTTTTCGTAACTTAGAATCACCATCCATTTGCCGTCGGGCGAAAAGTGCGGGAACCAATTGTTCCACTCGTCGTTGGTGACTTGCTCCTGTGCGGTGCCGTCGGGATGCATGCGCCAGATCTGCATCGTGCCGGTACGCTCTGAGTTGAAGTAAATATATTTTCCGTCGGGCGAAAATTCGGGGCCGTCATCGAGTCCGGGGGCGGTGGTAAGGCGCGTCTCTTCGCCGCCCGAAGCGAGAATCGTGTAGATGTCGAAATCGCCGTTGCGTTGGCCGGTGAAGGCGAGCGTCTGGCCGTCGGGCGACCAGCCATGCCAGTAAGAAGGCGAGCGTTGCGTGATGCGCCGCGGCGAGCCGCCGGTCGCAGGCACGATATAGACGACGGACTCGTTCTTGTCTTTCGCGCTGGAGTTGTCGCTGATCGCAAGCAAAGTCCCGTCGGGCGACAAACCGTGGTCGTTGTTGAGTTGGGTCGCGGATTCGGTGTCGATGATGCGCGCCGGTCCGCTTTCGATCGGCAGGCTCAGAAGACGACCGTTGCGATTGAAGAGCAGCGTTTTGCCGTCGCGCGACCAGTTGGGCGCTTCGAATTTTTCAGGCGCGACGTAGAGAACGTGACGCGTGTCGGATGTAATCGCCATGGTCTCGAGTGTGCTGTGCAGGACAGGCGCCGGCGCATCGGACGCGAGCGGCGGAAGCGGCGCAACTTCGACGTTGGAGAATAGCGCGGTCTCGGTGACGTCTTTGTCGTGCGAGCAGACGCCGATGCCAACGTAAAAATCGCCCTTCATCGGAATGCGAACCGAAGCGCCGGCCGGGTGCAGGTCGCTCGCGCCGCCGGCGAGATAGAGGTAGAAAAAATCGCCGCGCTTTTCGAGGCGCATGCGCTGCGTGGAAAAATCGTTGGACTCGATGTCTTTGGTGTTTGCGCCTTTTTCTTCGCGATATTGCAGAGCGGTGAGGCCGTTGCCGTGCAGCGCGGCATCGACGTAGACGGAATCCGCGTCGAGCGACTGGCGGATCATCAGCACGCCTTTGCGATGGGCGTTGCCGCCGACTCCGTAGAAGGAAATATTGGCGCTAATGCTGACGTCGCCGGACATTTTTTTCCAGGCGAATTGGAAATCGTCCTCGGTCATCCACATATTGTTGCCGCTGCCGGTGATTGTGTAGGTCTTCGCGGTGGCGTCGAATTCGGTCGTGCCGGGATGGAGAACCTTGCCGACGTCGTTGTGAGCTTCAAAGATGCCGACGGGACCGCTATTCGCTGCGGGCGCCGCATGCGGGCCGAATTCAGACAAGCTCGGCAATATCACAGCGGCGGCAAGAATCGACGCGAGGCAAAAAGCAATCACGGCTCCAAGTCTGACCCTCATTCGCTCTCCTATTTTTCGATTCGGGGCACAGCGTCGCGGCAATGCGATTACGGCATCACTTTGATCATCACGACGCCGTGGGACGGCACGGATCGCAACGTATTTGCCGTCGAACTTGCCGAGATCTTTGTGAGCCCAGAGGTCGCGCACGTTTGCGGTGAGATGGGCAGGATAGCCGAGGTCCTGCCACGCGACTGAGATTTTCGATTCGGCAGCGCCGCGATTGAAAAGCACGACGGCGCGACCGCCGTCTTGCAGCTGCTTCGACCAGACTTCGAGGTCGCCATCTTTTTTCACGCGATGGCCTTGGATACCGGCAGCGTCCTGATCGACGGCGAGCACTTCCTTGTTGGTGAGAATTTCTTTCGTGTCGGCGGACATGTTGCGAAGATCGTTGCCGGCAATCAGCGGAGCCGCGAGCAAAGCCCAGAGACTGAAGTGCGCGCGATATTCCGTCGTGGTCATTTTGCCGTTGCCGACCTCGAGCATGTCGGGATCGTTCCAGTGTCCGGGGCCGGCATAGGTTTCGAGGCCGTCTTCCGCGTCGATAATTTTCACGAAGCTGAGGCCGTGTTTGTCGCAGTCCCAACAGTCGGAGATGTCGCCGGTGGTGCGCCACATGTTGCCGATGTCGCCGGCCCAGAGCCACGGCTTGGTGCTGCCCCATTCGCAAATACTGAAGAGAATAGGACGACCGGCGGCTTTCAGCGCGTCGCGCATGGTGGAGTAAGCCCACTCGGAATTGGCCTGGCCGGGCGGCTTGCCGGTGTGGCACCAATCGAATTTCAGATAATCGACGCCCCAGGCGGCGTATTGGATGGCGTCCTGAAATTCGTGGCCGGCGCTACCGGGACGGCCAGCACAAGTTTGCGTGCCTGCGTCGGAGTAGATGCCGAACTTTAAGCCCTTGGAGTGAACGTAGTCTGCGAGAGCTTTTATACCGTTTGGAAATTGGTCCTTGTCGGGGACGATGTTGCCGGCGGCGTCGCGGCTGACTTGCCAGCAATCGTCGATGACGATGTATTCGTAGCCGGCGTCTTTCATGCCGCTGGAGACCATCGCATCGGCCATGCCGCGAATCATGTCGTCGCTGACGTGGCAATGGAAGGCATTCCACGAGTTCCAACCCATCGGCGGAGTTTTGGCGAGGCCGTTGTCGGAAGCTTTCGCGGGAATAGCGGCAAGGAGCGCAAGGAGGGCCAGACAGAAAAACGGCAAGACTTTTTTCGCGATGCGGGGCACGTGAGTGACCTCGACGTTGGAGATTTGCGGGCTGACAGACGGCGGCCATTCTATGGGAGTGGGCGGGGTTGTGCTAGAGATTTTGGCCTGCGGAGAGGGATTTTTGCGTGTTACTTTTGTCCGGCGTTTCGCGTATTGTGTACGTTAACATTTGTTTGTGCCCGTCCCGCGCTTAGAAAAAGAGGCTCCAGATTGCTGGAGTTTTCATTGGCATGACCACCCCGAACAAGAAGGGCTCTGCCCAAAAGGGCGAGCCGCGCGTCACGCTGAAGACCGTCGCCGATTACCTGGGGCTGACGCCGGGCACCATTTCGGCGACGCTGAACAACTCCGCGGCGGCGCGGTCGATCCCTGAGCGGACCAAGAAGCGGATCATCGCGGCGGCGAAGGATCTGAACTATCGGCCGAACTATTTTGCGCGGTCGCTGCGGTTGCAGCGCACGTACACGATAGGCGTGATCGCCGAGGAAATCGGCGACGCCTATGGCTCGCTGGTCATCAGCGGCATCGAAGAATATCTGCGGCGGCACAATTTTTTCTTTCTCACGGTGATTCACCGGCACGATCAGGCGCTGCTGCAAACGTATGCGCAGATGCTGGTGACGCGTGGCGTCGAGGGATTTATTACGACGGATACGTCGATCTCGCAGAAGCTGGAGCTGCCGACAGTGGCGGTGGCGGGGCACGGACAAGTCGAAAATGTCACGAACGTGGTGCTGGATCATAAGGTTGCGGCGCGGCTCGCGCTTACACATCTGAAAGATTTGGGGCATCGCGATATCGCATTTTTCAAAGGGCATCCGGTCAGCTCCGATTCGGGCGAGAGGTGGGCAGCGGTCTGCGAAATCGCCGCTGAGCTGGGTATCGCGATCAAGCCTGAGCTTACGATGCAGATTGAGAGCACGAACTCGACGCCGGAGTTGGGGTATCCGATCACGAAGCAACTGTTGGAGCGGAAGCAGCACTTCACAGCGCTGTTTGCTTATAACGATATTTCGGCGATCGGGGCGATCTGGGCGCTGCGCGAAGCGGGGCTGCGCGTGCCCGAAGATATCAGCGTGATGGGATTCGACGATATTCCGGCGGCGGGATTTAATACGCCGGGGCTTGACGACGGTGCGCCAGCCGCTGGAGCGGATGGGGCAGATCGCGGCGAAGACGTTGATCGATCGCATCGAGGGTACGGCCGAATACGTCGCCGAGATTGCGATCGAGCCGGAACTCGTCGTTCGCGCGTCCACGAGTCGTGCTGCTTCGCACCGTGCGAATGCTGCTGTAGCAATCTTTCCCGAATAGCCGCAGCTTCCCTGCCGAGCGCACGTCTATCGTTTGTCATCAGAAAAATTTCTCGCGGATAGATAGGCTTTGCGCTTGACACCGGACAGCGTAGAATCCGGTGCGCATTCCTGGATAAAACACATATGAACTCATTGACGCGACGTTCGTTTCTCGAAACGCTTTCGGCTCTAGCTGCGGGAGGTACGATTGCAGGTGCGATGCCGGGATCGATTTTTGGCGCCTCTCCGCAAGCCAAGCCGCACATCAACTTCCCGACGGAACCGCGCGCACGCATCGCGGTTGCTTCGTATCCGTTCCGCATGTTGATCGACGCGCCTGGGAATCGCGCGCGAGATGCCAAGCAGAAAGGTTTTCCGCTCACGCAGTTCCCTGCCGAAGTCGTCGAAAAATTTGGCGTACATGGGATCGAGCCGCTGGCGCAGCATTTTGAGAGCACGGAGCCTGCTTACCTCGAGAAATTCCGCGGGGCGGTCGAGAAGGCTAAGGTGCGGATCGTGAATATTCCGACGCACGTGCGCGAGAGCTTTTACGATCCTGATGCGGCGGTGCGGCAGAAGGCCGTCGATGTCTCGAAGAAGTGGATCGATGTCGCGGTGGCGGTTGGTTCGCCAGGAGTTCGGCCGCACATCAACGGCTCAAAAACTTCGAAGCCCGATGTCGATCGCGCCGCGGAGAGCCTTCGCAAGCTGGCAGACTATGCCGCGGAGAAGAACGTCGTCGTCACACTGGAAAACGATGATCCGGATACCGAAGACGCCTTCTTCATTGCGAAGGTTATCGATGCAGCGAATCAACCGTATCTGCGCGCGCTGCCCGACTTCGCGAATTCGGTGCTGAAAGGCGATCTCGACTTCAACTATCGGGCGGTGAAGGAAATGTTCGCGCGCGCGTATAACATTTCGCACGTCAAGGACGGCGAGGCGGACGACAACGGCAAGATTCTCAACATCGATATCAAGAAGACGTTCGAGATCGCGAAGGCTGCCAACTATCGCGGGTTCTTTTCGATGGAGTACGACGCTCCCGGCGATCCTTATCCGCCGACGAAGAAACTGATCGAACTGACGCTGCAGAATATTTCCTAGACGCGAAAAACCCGATGCGCTAAGCAGCGCCGGTCGGCCGAACTAGTTGTTCGCGTAGCGCTCGGCGGCGCGAGCCTTGGCTTTCGCGGCTTCCTCCTCCCGATTCTTCGGCGTCGCGGTCGTTTCCAGCGAATGCAGCAAACGGCTCGAGACCTTCGCGATGTCCTCGATCGCCTTCTCGAACGCCGCCTCGTTGGCCTTCGACGGCTTGTTGAAGCCGGTGATCTTGCGCACGAATTGCAGCGACGCCGCGTGGACTTCTTCGGGTGTCACCGGCGGCTCGAAATTGAAAAGCGTTCTGATATTGCGGCACATGGTGGCCTCACATCACATAAGAAAGCCCGCTCGGAGCGCAGTCGTCCTGCGCTCCTAATCGGGCTGAATATTGCTCCGTTTCAATGATACCCGCGAATCAGGCTGACGCTGCCGCGCCTTGGGCATTCACCATCCAGGGCACGCCGAAGCGGTCCGTACACATACCGAATCGCGGCGACCAGAAAGTTTCGGCGATCGGCATCGTCACGGAGCCACCTTCCGCCAACCCGGCAAAAACGCGGTCGGCGTCGGCGGGAGTGTTCACGTTTACGGACACGCTGATGCCTTGAGGCTTGCCGTAATGACTCGGCGGGGTGTCGGAACCCATCAGCAAGGTGTTACCGATCTGCATGCTGATGTGCATGACTTTGTCTTTCATTTCGGGCATTTGATCGCCCATCGGAGAGTCGCCCCACTTCGAGGTCATGATGATTTTGCCGCCCATCAATTTCTCATAGAGAGCGAATGCGTCGGCGCAATTGCCGTTGAAATTGAGGTAAGGAATGACGTCCATAGGAAGCTCCTTTTGGGGACTACTCGCGAAAGCGAGTGTGCCGAGGCTACTTTTGAAATGCAAGTGAAAAGCTGATAGTGTCGGATTATGGCGAAAGAAAGGCGCGCGGTGAAGCGGCGCTCGGAGTGTCCGCTGAACGCTTCGGTGGAAATTTTGGGCGATCGGTGGTCGCTGCTGATTGTGCGCGACATGATGCTGCGCGGATTCAAGAGCTATAAGGAGTTCATGGATTCATACGAGCGGATCGCGACGAATATTTTGGCGGATCGGCTAAGAAAATTGGAATTTCACGGGATTATCGAGGCGGAGCCCGATCCGCTTGACGGTCGAAAATTGAATTACGTGCTGACGCGCAAAGGGATCGAACTTGGGCCGGTGATGACCGAGATGGTTTTGTGGGCGGGGTCGCACGAACGCGTTGCGAATCAGGAATTGATCACGCGGATGCGCAAAGACAAGGCTAAATTTAACGCGGAAGTGCGCGCGCGATGGGAGCAGGAACGCGCGGAGCGGCAATCGCAGCGCGAGTTTGAGAAGACTGCTAGCGGTAAGCCGACACGAACTTCTGGTACTCCGCTTCCGCCGTCTGCGGCGAGGCAATCTCAGAAAATATGACGACGCGATAGCGGAATGTGACGCTCTCGTGAGGCGCGATCGTGAAGTTGAGCGGCGGCTCTTTGCCGCTGGTGAAGATGCTGCGGCCGAGCGGGTTCGCGGCGAAGAGGCCGTAGCCGCGGGCGTGCCAGTACGTCGGGAAATTCGGATTTTTTGGGTTGTCGAAGATCGCGATCGTGACGGGATCGTCGCCGACTTTTCCGGTGAGCATGCACCATTTGCCACGCGTGCTCCAGGCTTCGTCACCCTTCTTCCCTTCGCTGGTCAGATAATTCCCCGTGACACCGGTGTTGTCGAGCTTCGCGACGGCTGTGGGATTGCCGTTGGCGTCGGTGAAGACTTCGGCGGTCGACGATGGCATTTCGAGAGCGCGCGTCACGCGCAGGCCAAGCATGCCTTCCTTGTCGTCGTGGAAGACGACTTTTTCGTCCTGGGCTTGGAGCGTGGTGATGCGGTCGATGGTGCGCGAGTTTTTGTCACCGGAGAAGATGAACTCCGTGTGCTCTTTCAGCAGGGGCTTTTGCGTTCCTGAGATCCAATCGGTTTCGACGGTTAGTTCGCCTTTGTCGTTGCCGCTGTTCGCGCTTACGACTTTGTGCTGGAGGATGTTGCCCATTTTGTGGGCGTCTTCCTTTTTGATCGCGTAGGAATTGTTCCAGAAATCGAAGTCGTTGACGTTGCCGTAGTTGAACCAAAGGCCGACGTGGTGCGGGTGATCGACGCGCTCGCCGGCGCGCGGTTCGAGTGGAAAGCCGCGCGTCACAACGGTGCCGTCGGCAGCGCGAAGGGGATAGAGGACGGGCTTGGTGAGATTGTCGGGCCAGATGTACGAGGTGAACGGCTGTCCATCGATGACGACGTCGACGCGGCGCGCGGAGTCTTTGGGAATGATCTGAATTCGCGGTGTGGCCGCGCCGTTTTGCCTGGCGAAGGCGAGGCCGAGAATGAGGAACGCGGCGATTGTGGATGCTGTGGTCAGGACGGCTGCAGAGTCGCGCATATCGGGTTCCGTTTCGTTGGATGCGTCGCGAGCGATTGCGACGGCGGGAGTCAATGTACCAGAAGAAGAGCGCATCATGCGGCGCATCCGCGATGTAAGATGACCGCTCCACTTCATGGGCGCTCAACCACTGGAACAAACCGGACGAGGAACGGCTGCGAATGCCGTGGCCGTTGATGGCGCCACAACGGCCGTTTCGTCGCGTGCCGGATATTTTCGCTGGGTGATCTGCGCCTTGCTCCTCGCGGGCACGACGAAAAACTACATGGACCGGCAAGTTCTCGGATTGTTGAAGCCGATGCTCCAGCATGATTTCGGCTGGAATGAAATCGACTACAGCAATCTCGTCTTCGCATTTCAAGCGGCGTACGCGCTGGGAATGGTGTTTGTCGGGCGATTGGTCGATCGCTTGGGAACGCGGCTGGGATACTCGCTCACGATGATGTTCTGGAGCCTTGCGGCCATGGGGCACGCGCTGGTCAACTCGCTGTTTGGGTTTGGCATCGCGCGATTTGCGCTGGGATTTGGCGAAGCGGGGGTCTTCCCTGCCAGTTTGAAAACCACGGCGGAGTGGTTTCCGAAAAAAGAGCGCGCGTTTGCTACGGGCATTTTCAATTCAGGGACCAGCATCGGTGCCATCGTCACGCCGCTGATTGTGCCGCCGATTGCCTTGCACTGGGGCTGGCGGTGGACGTTTGTCATAACAGGCGCGCTGGGATTTCTGTGGCTCGTATTTTGGCTGCTGCTGTATCGCAGGCCCGAGGAGCATCCTCGCGTCAACGCAGGCGAACTGGCTTACATCCGCAGCGACCCGTCACCGGCGGTGACAAGATTTCCGTGGAAGAAATTGATCGGTTACCGGCAGACCTGGGCTTTTGCGGCGACGAAGTTCATCACCGATCCGATCTGGTGGTTTTATTTGTTTTGGGTGCCGGATTTCTTGCATCGCGTACACGGGCTGACGTTGGCGCAGTCGAGCCTGCCGATTGTGGCGATCTATTTGATTTCGGACGCAGGCAGCATGGCGGGCGGATGGTTGTCATCGGCGATGTTGCATCGCGGGCGGAGTGTCAACACCGCGCGCAAGACGACGTTTTTGTTGTGCGCGCTTTGCGTATTGCCGATCGTGTTTGCGTATCGGATGGAAAGTTTGTGGGGAGCGGTGGTGTTGATCGGCTTGGCGGCTGCGGCGCATCAGGGATTCTCGGCGAACTTGCTGACGCTGCCTTCGGATATGTTTCCATCGGAGGCGGTGGGGTCGGTCGTAGGAATCGGAGGGATGGCTGGAGCGATTGGCGGGATGCTGATCGCGAAGGTCGTTGGTTACGCGCTGCAGTGGACCGGCAGTTATATGGTGCCGTTTCTGATGGCAGGTGTGGCGTATTTGCTGGGGTTAGCGGTGATGCAGATTTTGGCGCCGAAGCTGGAGCCGGTGACGCAGCTGGATTAGAACGCGCTCACGATTGGTTCAAGACAAACAACGGAACTTGGGAGTCCGGGTTAGTGCTGAGATCAAGCTTCTGATGACACAAGCCTCGATGACAGGCTTTACGTTAGGATGACAGGCTTTAATCGCTGCGGCGGACGGTCAGTCGTGGCGGAGGGCGATCAGCGGATCGACCTGCGTAGCGCGGCGGGCTGGCAGGTAGCCGGCGGCGGCAGCAACGGCGGCTAGCGTCAGCGACACCACGACTAATGTGGCGGGATCCGTCGGCGAGACGCCGAAGAGCAAGTGGCCGAGCACGTGGGAACTGGCGAACGCCACTGGTAAACCGACTGCTAACCCGATCGCCGCGAGAATCATCGTTTCGCGCAAGATCATATTCAGAATTGTGCCGGCCGAAGCGCCGAGAGCTACGCGGATGCCGATTTCGTTTGTGCGGCACTGCACCGAGTAAGAAATCACACCGAAAATTCCTGTCGCGGCGAGGATGAGCGCGATCGCGGCGAAGATCGCGATCAATGTTGTGCGAAACCTCGGCTGCGCCGTTGAGTTGTGGAGGACTTCGGTCATCGTAGCGATATCGGTGACGGGAAGATCTTTGTCGAGCGCGGCGACAGACTCGCGAATCGATGAGATGACCGCGCTGGTGGCGAGCGTGCTCTGGACCGCGATGCATGCACCGGGGAACGGCGATTGCGCGTAGGCGGCGTACATCATCGGGCCAGGATCGTTGCCGAGAGATACGTCGTGGACGTCGCCGACGACACCGATGATCTCGCGCGAAATGCCAGGGTCGGGCGGGAATCCAAAGATGATCCGCTGGCCGATGGGATTTTCGTTGGGAAAGTATGCGCGAACAAAAGATTGGGTGACGACCGCGACCGGCCGTGCGGACATGTTATCGCGTGGCTCGAAGGTACGGCCGGCAATCAAAGGAATGCTCATCACGTTAAAGTAAGTCGGAGTGACGGCGACATAGTCCGCGATGCGTCCCTGGGCGGTACTGACGGGAGGCCGGTTTTCGATATCCAACCCGATGTTGACGAAACCATCGGTGATGGGGAGAGGAATGGCAATCGCAGATTTCTCCATCCCTGGCTCGGATTGAAGACGCGACAAGAGATTTTGGGAGAAAGCGAACCATTGCTGCGGCGTTGAGTATTGCGCGCGAGGTAGAGAGACTTCGGCTTTGACGAGGTGCTCGACCTGGAAGCCGGGGCTGACGTCGGTGAGCTTCGAGAAGCTACGAAGCAGGAGGCCTGCTGCAACGAGAAGCACAAGGGCGAGCGCGATTTCCGCCGAAGCCAGGATATTGCGAACGCGGCGCGACGCCACGCTTTCACCGGCGCGCCCGCCACCTTCGCGCAGAGTTGACTGAAGGTCGTGACGCGCGACAAGAAACGCGGGGACGAGACCGACGGCGCAACTCGCGAAGATCGAGAGTACCAGGGCGAAGCCAAGAACGGCGTAGTCGATGGTGATGCTGTGAATGCGCGTAAGTTCGGGCGGCAGGAACGTCGTGAGAACGTGGATGCCGTAGTACGCGAGAGCGACGCCTGCGGTGCCGCCAATTACGCTGAGGACGAGCGTCTCGCTGAGAAGCTGGCGGACCAAGCGCGAACGGCCCGCGCCGAGCGTTGCGCGGACCGCGATTTCGCGCGAGCGGGATGTCGCACGAGCGAGTAGCAGATTTGCGATGTTGGCGCACGCGATGAGAAGAACGAGGCCGACGGCGCCGAGCAAAACAAGCAGCGGCGTCTTTACTTCGCCGACGAGAAAATCACGCAGCGGGATCATGCGGAAGGTCCAGCCATCGTTGTCCTCGGGATATTGCTTTGTGAGCCGCGCGGCGATGGCGTCGAATTGCGCTTCCGCCTGTTTCGGAGTCACACCGGGCTTCACGCGACCCGTGAGCGTAAGCCAGTGGCCGCCGCGGCGCTCTAACCAGCTTCCGAAGAGCGGATCATCGACGATCGGCACCCAGATCTGGCGGCTTTTCAGTAATTGTGGGAAGCGAAACGATGCGGGCACGACACCGATGACGGTGAAAGCGCTTTTGTCGAGCGCGATCGAGTTCGCCGATGATGTTGGGGTCCGCGCCGAATGATCCGCGCCAAAGATTCTCGCTGAGGATGACGACTGGAGCTGCGCCGGGCTTTCCGTCGTCGGGAACGAAAGTACGGCCGAGGATCGGTTGGACGCGGAACGTGTTGAAGAGGTCGGGCGTCACGACCGAAGTGTCGATATTGAATGCCTCGCCGTGGCCGGTAAGCGTGAGCTGATGTGCCTGGACGCCGGATAGGTCGGAGAAGATTTCGCTCTGTTCGCGAAGGTCGCGCATGTTCGGAAACGAGAAGCCATTGACGTTCTTGGGATTTTTGATGTCTTGCTGGAAGACGGTGAAGAGTTGCTCGGAATCGGCGTAATGGCAGCGGTTTCAGGAGGACGGCGTAGACAACGCTGAAGATTGCCGTGTTGGCGCCAATGCCGAGAGCTAGCGTGAGGATCGCGATCGCGGAGAAGCCGGGATTCTTGCGCAGCATGCGGAAGGCGAAGCGGAAATCCTGGAGCACAGTTTCGACGAACGGTAAGCCGCGGAGTTCGCGATTTGTTTCTTTGAGCTGTGTGTTGCCGCCGAGGCGAATGCGCGCGGCGCGCGCGGCTTCTTCGGGCGTCATGCCGCGTCGGATATTTTCCTGCGTTGCGAGTTCTAGATGGGTATCGAGTTCGTGTTGAAATTCACGGTCGATGGTTTCGGTGGATGCTTGCGCGCGGGAGCGGGAGAAGATCGATTTGAGAAAGGCGAACATGGCTACGTCTTCAGCCCCTTTCGTCCACGTTGAGCACGCGGCCGATCACATCGGCGATGCGGCGCCAGTTTTGCGTTTCGGCGTGAAGCTGTTTGCGGCCGGATTTAGTGATCGAGTAAAAGCGAGCTTTGCGATTGTTTTCGGACGTGCCCCACTCGGCGGCGATCCAACCTTTGTGCAAGAGACGAACAAGCGAGGCGTAGATCGTGCCCTGATTGATCTGGAGAGCCTCTTCGCTGATTTGTTCGATGCGGCGGGCAATGCCGTAACCGTGGAGCGAGCCCATGGCAGCGAGCGTCTTGAGGACCATGAGATCAAGCGTGCCTTGGAGGATTTCGGATTTGGATTGACCGGGCATAGTGTTGGCCATCTTCCCGCTCCTGTTGGATGGTGACAGGAGTATGGCATGGGTCCTGTGGCATGACAACAGGAAAGAATTCAAGACCGGCTGCACGCCGTTTTGACGGATGGGAGTAGCTGTGTCCGGCCTTCGTGCCTTAGAATTGGAGGGCACGCTTCGCGTGCATGTCGGGGCGTAGCGCAGCCTGGTAGCGCGCCTGCCTTGGGCGCAGGAGGCCCCCGGTTCAAATCCGGGCGCCCCGACCATCCTCTCCTTGCTGAACCAGAAATTTCTGCGGTCGTAGATTTCACGATCCGAGAAGAGCGCCCTTCGCGCAGCGGCGACGCGTCGCGGTCATTCTTGTCGCGGTCACTTCTTATCGTCGGACAATGCGTCGTTGTAAGAGTGGCGAGCCCAGCCGGCATAGTGCGGGTCGGATTGATTGGAGTCGTCGAGAGCTTGGAGCATCGCGGGGAGGCGGCCTTCGTAGTCGGGGGTCCGCAGGCCGATGATCATCTTTGCTACGCGCTGCCCGTTCAGCCCGTCGTAGGCCATATCGAGAAATTTCTTGCTCGCGTCGCGGACTTTCGCCATTTGTTTCGCTGCGTCGTCGCCATCGTTCGGACTGCTGATCTCATACATCATCAAGGTGAACTGCGGCAGCGCGGAGAGCAGTAGTTTGCGTTGTTCGATGTCGCCCTTGAGGAGTTTGTTCTGGATGTCGGCGTTAACCGACATGCCGACGGGCTCGGCGACTTGACGGATGGCACGATATGCCTGCACCAAACCGGGTAAGAACCTCAGATTGCCGGGCCCTTTGTTTTCGGGACGTTGCTGCGGCTCGATATCGAGATGGATGCCATCGAACCGGTTGGCCGAGTTCTGCTGATTGAAGCGGATGATCGTGTGAACTTCGCCGAGCAATTTTTGAAGGTGCTTGTCGCCTTCATCGGCGTTTTCACTGGAAAGCAGCGCCTCGACTCGGATGCCGGATTTGTGGAGAACGCCGATCACGCGGACCATATTTGTGACCGGCATCATCTCGCCGCGTTGTGAAACAGAAAGGTAGACTTCGTTGATCTGATTCGCACGGCAGAAATCCCGCAACGAATCGACGCTCGCCTGGGTCTGCAAGATCGATGGGCCTTTCCAAACCCAGAGGCCATGTTTGGCAACATTGAGCCGCGCCGCGAATATCGAGCTGGTTGGGGCGAGCAACGTGATGCAAAGGATGCACAAGGACGTGAAGCAGAAAGGGAGTACGAGAGGTCGTTGCGCGGCACCGGAGGATTTCCTCATAGGACATCTCCAACGCACTTCTACTATCTCGAACTTCGTTAAGTCCATTGATTTGTTCGCCGCACCAACCGCGCCGGGGCCGGAGTTCGTTTTCGTGTGATAGCAAAGATCAGGGAACGTACAAAATCTGCTGTATTCCCTCGCTGTAGGCCGTTTACGAAAATTTACTTGGGAACGCCGTACTGTTCCTAGTCGGGGGGCCCCGGGCCATGCGGATTCTTATTGTCGATGATTGCGAGACGACGCGACGAATTCTGAGGGTGATTGCACGTTCGCGGGACTGGACGGTTTGTGGCGAAGCGGAGTCGGGGCGTTCGGGGATACGCGAATTTCAGCGCGTAAAACCCGATGTGGTGCTAATCGACCTGGCCATGCCCGATATCAACGGGATCGAAGCTGCCAAACGAATGTCGGTGCTGAACCCGAGTGTCCCGTTAATTCTATTCACGGTGTTAAATGCCGAAGGATTGCAAGAAGCCGCGCAAGAAGCGGGGATTTCTTCGATTGTTTCCAAGGCGCAGGCTTGGGATTTGATCGGGACCGTCGAAACGACCGCGGAGAGATTTCGGCAGGCTACAAATCACCACGTGATGTGAGCGGCGAGCGGTTTTCGACACCGCGCGAGTTAAAACGAAATCTGAATCATTACATCTTGCAGACAAGGGGCGCAGCAATGCTGCGCTCCTACATGTTTTGTAGAGCTCTCATTGTCTTTGGCGAAATTGAGTGGAGCTGCGTGCTAGGTTGTCAGTGCTTGGGTGGGGCGGAGCACCTGGCTGGCGAAGGTGATCGGGATCACAACTTCGACCATCGTACCGGGGTGGACGTTGTGCAGACGGATTTCGCCGCCGAATTCTTTTACGCGCTGGCGCATGCCGGAAATGCCGATGCCGATGCTGCCGGGGCGAAACTCGACGATATTTTCTCCGAGGCCTTTGCCGTTATCGCGGACGGCAACCACGATTTCGTGGTCGGACTTTTCAATGACAACGGAAGCTCTATCCGCCCCCGAGTGGCGGAAGACATTGGTCAAGCCTTCCTGGACGATGCGGAAAATCGCGGTCTCGAGTTCAGGCTTGAGGCGTGGAAATTCGGCGGGCTTTACATCGACCGAAGTTTCAATGCCGCTCCTCTTTGAAAAGCCCTCGAGAAACGGCTCGAGCGCGCAGCGGAGGCCGACTTCGTCAAGCAGCGGCGGATGCAAAAGGTGCGACAGGCTACGCACCTGCTGAATGGCGCGATTGATGGATTCGCTGGCCTCGGCAAGAACCATGTCGTTGCGGTCGCTCTGCGGAACATTGGTGGGAAGGCAATCGATCATCATTTTCGCGGCGCTGAGTTCCTGGCCGAGCCCGTCGTGCAGCTCGCGTGCGATGCGGCGCCGCTCTTCGTCCTGCGCGATGAGCAGACTGCCGGAGAGATGCCGCAACTCGTGATTGAGCTGCTCCAGTTGGCGCGTCTTGCGGTGCAAATCAGCGAACACACTTACTTTGGCGCGCAGCAGTTCGGGATTCACCGGGACCGAGATGTAATCGACCGCACCGCGCTGGTATCCCTGAAGTCGATCGAGATCGGTGAGGTGGATTCCAGAAATGAAAATGATCGCCGTGTTTTGAAAGCGTGGATGCTGGCGAATCATGTCGGCAAGCTCGAAGCCGTCGATCTCTGGCATGCTGACGTCCATCAAAACAACGGCGATGTCGTTTTTCAGCAGCAGATCGAGCGCCTGGCGACCCGACGTCGCCTTGATGAGATTTTCGCCGAGCTCACCCAAGATGGCATCGTAGCTCAGGAGCTTCCCCGGCTGATCATCGACCATCAGGATGTTGACCCTATCGGTTTTGCTCATCGTGTTTTCCGGACTGAATTCCTTTGTAACGCCGCACTGCCTAGCGATGCAACCACATGCGAAGCGCCGCGAGAAGCTGTTCCGTATTGACGGGCTTCGCCAGATATTCGGATGCACCCGCTTCGAGACATTTCTCGCGGTCGCCCTTCATCGCTTTCGCGGTGAGGGCAATGATCGGCAAACGGCGAAGCGCCGGGTTCTGACGCAGCACCTGCATTGTTTCATAGCCGTCCATCTCGGGCATCATGATGTCCATCAGTACGATCGCAACGTCGGGCGTCGATTCGAGTGTTGAAATCGCCTCGCGCCCCGTGCCGGCGGTGAGAACGACCATGCCCCGGCGTTCCAGCACGCTGCTGAGCGCAAAGATGTTGCGAACGTCGTCGTCTACGACGAGCACTTTGCGGCCGACGAGCGCGTCGTCCGATCGATGCAGCCGGTCGAGCATCTTCTGCTTCTCAGGCGGCAAGTCTGCAACAACGCGATGGAGGAAGAGCGAGGTTTCGTCGAGCAAGCGCTCCGGGGATTCGACGCCTTTGACGACGACGCTCCGCGCGAGCGTGTGAAGGCGCGCATCTTCCTCGGGCGACAAGTCTTTGCCGGTGAAGACGACGACCGGGAGATCGCCGGACGGAGTGTCGCGTAGGCGCTCAAGAACTTCGAAGCCCGTCATATCGGGCAAGCGAAGGTCGAGAACCATGCAGTCGTAGGTTTGTTCGGAGATGGCGTTGAGCGCGTCCATGCCGGTTGCCGCGACGGAAACATCGATGTCGTGATGACCGAGAAGCTCGCGAATGCTGAGCTGCTCGGCAGGATTGTCTTCGACGACGAGAAGCCGCTTGAGGCGCGGGACCGTGTAGTCCTTGATTTTGCCGAACGCGAATTCGAGGCCTTCGGGCGTGGTCGGCTTTGTGATGAATGAGAAAGCGCCGCGCGAGAGGCCGTGCTGACGATCCTCGTCCATCGTGAGCATCTGCACGGGAATGTGACGCGTCGCTGGATCTTGCTTGAGGTGATTCAGCACGGTCCAGCCAAGCATGTCGGGCAGGAAAACGTCGAGAGAGACAGCGCTCGGATGGAACTCGCGAGCGAGCGCGAGAGCTTCGGCGCCGCGCGACGCTACGAGCACCTTGAAGCCTTTGTCGTGCGAGAGATCACACAGTACGCGCGCGTAGTGCGGATCGTCTTCGACAATGAGCAAGATCGGATCGTTCACGCCGAGATTGGCGCGATCGTCGGGGATTTGCTCGGGAACGTGCGTTACCGCGTTCGCTGTCGCGAGGTGCATCGGCGACGGCGGCAAATTGATGCGGCGATCGGAAGGCACGCCGACGCCCGACGACGGTCCGACGTAAGTCTGCGGCAGGTACAAAGTGAACGTGCTGCCTGTGCCCGGAACGCTGTGCAATTGAATTTCGCCGCCCAGCAAGCTCGCAAGCTCGCGGCTGATGGCGAGTCCAAGCCCCGTGCCGCCGTATTTGCGGCTTGTGCCCGCGTCGGCCTGCTGGAACGCCTCGAAAATGATGCGCTGTTTTTCGGGCAGAATGCCGATGCCCGAGTCCGTAACTTCGAACGCGATCACCGCACCGGCGCGGCTGAGGATCGGGTGCTCATCGCTCCAACCATGATCCGCGAGGCGCACCGCAAGCCGCACGCCGCCTTGCTCGGTGAACTTGAAAGCGTTCGAAAGCAAGTTCTTGAGCACCTGCTGAAGGCGCTTCGAGTCGGTGACGATGCTGCGCATCAACTCGGGATCGGTTTGGATGTCGAAGCTGAGCTTGCGATGGTCGGCTTCGTGACGGAACGGACGACCGATCATCTCCAGCAGGCTGGCGAAGAAGACTTCTTCGGCTTCGACGCTGACCGTGCCCGACTCGATTTTCGACAGGTCCAGAATGTCGCTGATGAGGTTGAGAAGGTCGGTGCCGGCGCCGTGAATCGTGCGCGCGAATTCGACTTGCTTCGGCGTCAGGTTGCCATCGGGATTGTCGGTGAGCTGCTGGCCAAGAACGAGGATGCTGTTCAGCGGCGTGCGCAACTCGTGCGACATATTCGCAAGGAATTCAGATTTGTACTTTGAAGTGAGCGCAAGCTCCGTCGCTTTTTCTTCGACGGCGCGGCGAGCTTGTTCGATTTCCTGGTTCTTGCGTTCGACTTCGACGTTCTGTTCGGCGAGCTGTTGCGCTTTTTGCGCGAGCTGTTCGTTGGTCTGTTGCAACTCGCCCTGCTGCGTCTGCAACTCGATCGCGAGCTGCTGCGACTGTTTCAGCAAGCCTTCCGTCTGCATCGTGGCTTCGATGGAATTGAGCACGATACCGATGCTCGACGTCAGCTGCTCGAGGAACGCGAGGTGCGACGCGGTAAACGCACTAAGCGACGCCAGCTCGATGACCGCTTTCACGCGATCTTCGAAGAGAATCGGCAGAACGATGACGTTGCGCGGCACGGCCTCGAAGAGACCCGAGCGAATCGGCGTCGCGCTCGTCGGCAGGTCAGTGATCAGCATGCGGCGCTTTTCAGCGGCGCACTGGCCGACCAAACCCTCGCCGATACGAAGGTGATGGCGGTGGCCGCCCTCGCCGGAATCCGCAAACGATGAAAGCAATACCATCTCGAAGCTGTCTTCCGACTCCATCTGATAGATGACGCCCTGCTGCGCATCGACGAGCGGCGCAAGCTCCGAAAGCAACATGCGGCCGACGGTGCCGAGATCACGCTGGCCCTGCAACATGCCCGTGAACCGAGCGAGGTTGGTCTTGAGCCAGTCCTGTTCCTTGTTGCGGTCGGTCGTGAGCCGCAGGTTGTCGATCATCGTGTTGATGTAGTCTTTGAGCTCCGCGACTTCTCCGCTGGCTTCGACCTGAATGGAACGCGTCAAGTCGCCCTTCGTGACGGCGGTGGTAACTTCTGCGATCGCGCGGACCTGGTTCGTCAGGTTGTCGGCGAGCAGGTTGACGTTGCCGGTGAGGTCCTTCCACGTACCGGCGGCGCCAGGCACGTTGGCCTGACCGCCGAGTCGGCCTTCGACGCCGACTTCGCGCGCGACCGTGGTCACCTGGTCGGCAAACGTCGCAAGCGTGTCCGTCATGTTGTTGATGGTTTCCGCGAGAGCCGCGACTTCGCCCTTCGCGTTCACCGTAAGCTTTTGCGTGAGTTCGCCGTTCGCGACCGCCGTAACGACTTTCACGATGCCGCGCACCTGCTCGGTGAGATTGGCAGCCATAACGTTTACGTTGTCGGTGAGGTCTTTCCACGTACCGGCGACGCCCGGGACTTTCGCCTGACCGCCAAGTTTTCCGTCGGTGCCGACTTCGCGCGCTACGCGGGTGACTTCGGCGGCGAAGGCGTTGAGCTGGTCCACCATCGTGTTGATCGTGTTTTTCAGCTCGAGAATTTCGCCCTTCACATCGACCGTGATCTTGCGCGACAGGTCGCCGCGCGCGACCGCCGTCGTAACTTCAGCGATGTTTCGGACTTGAGCCGTGAGGTTGCCGGCCATTGCGTTGACCGAGTCGGTCAAGTCTTTCCAGGTTCCGCCGACTCCAGGCACGTCAGCCTGACCGCCGAGGCGGCCTTCCGATCCGACTTCGCGCGCCACGCGCGTGACTTCGGCAGCAAAGGAACGAAGCTGCTCAACCATCGTGTTGAGCGTCTCTTTGAGTTGGAGGATTTCGCCGCGGACGTCCACCGTGATTTTGCGCGAGAGGTCGCCGCTCGCAATTGCGGTCGCGACTTCCGCGATGTTACGCACTTGGCCAGTCAGGTTGCTGGCCATGAAGTTCACGTTGTCGGTGAGGTCCTTCCACGTACCACCGACACCGGGCACCTGCGCCTGGCCTCCCAACTTCCCTTCCGTGCCGACTTCGCGCGCGACACGGGTAACTTCGCCCGCGAACGCGTTGAGCTGGTCCACCATCGTGTTGATGGTGTTCTTCAATTCGAGAATTTCCCCGCGGACATCGACCGTGATTTTGCGCGACAAGTCGCCGCGTGCGACGGCCGTCGTGACTTCCGCGATGTTGCGAACCTGACCCGTAAGGTTGCCGGCCATTGAGTTGACCGAGTCCGTCAAATCCTTCCATGTGCCCGCGACTCCGGGTACGTTCGCCTGACCGCCGAGGCGGCCTTCCGAGCCGACTTCGCGCGCGACACGCGTGACTTCGCCCGCGAACGCGTTGAGCTGGTCCACCATCGTGTTGATCGTGTCTTTCAGCAGCAAAATTTCGCCGCTGACGTTGACCGTGATTTTCTTGGAAAGGTCGCCGCTCGCGATAGCCGTCGAGACTTCCGCGATGTTACGGACCTGGCCGGTGAGGTTGCTGGCCATCGAGTTCACCGAGTCCGTGAGATCCTTCCACGTACCCGCAACGCCCGGAACCATTGCCTGACCACCAAGCTTTCCGTCGGTACCGACTTCGCGGGCGACGCGCGTAACTTCTGACGCAAATGAGCGAAGCTGGTCCACCATCGTGTTCAGCGTATCTTTGAGCTCAAGAATTTCGCCGCGCACGTCCACCGTGATCTTGCGAGACAGGTCGCCGCGCGCAACGGCCGTCGCGACTTCCGCGATGTTGCGGACCTGGCCGGTGAGGTTGCTGGCCATGAAGTTGACGTTGTCGGTGAGGTCTTTCCATGTGCCGCCGACGCCGGGCACCTCTGCCTGACCACCAAGTTTGCCTTCGGTACCAACTTCGCGGGCCACACGCGTCACTTCGCCTGCGAAAGCGTTGAGCTGGTCCACCATCGTGTTGATCGTGTTCTTCAGCTCGAGAATTTCGCCCTTCACATCGACCGTGATTTTGCGAGACAAATCGCCGCGCGCGACCGCCGTCGTGACTTCCGCGATGTTGCGGACCTGAGCCGTCAGGTTGCCGGCCATGAAGTTGACGTTGTCGGTGAGGTCCTTCCAGGTGCCCGCGACTCCCGGCACGTTCGCCTGACCGCCGAGCCGGCCTTCGGATCCGACTTCGCGAGCCACGCGGGTCACTTCGCCGGCGAACCTGTTGAGCTGGTCCACCATCGTGTTGAGCGTTTCTTTGAGCTGGAGGATTTCGCCGCGGACATCCACCGTGATCTTGCGAGACAAGTCGCCGGTCGCGATAGCAGTCGCGACTTCCGCGATGTTACGCACTTGGCCGGTGAGATTGCTGGCCATGAAGTTGACGTTATCGGTGAGATCTTTCCACGTGCCCGCAACACCAGGGACGTTCGCCTGGCCACCGAGTTTGCCTTCGGTGCCGACTTCGCGAGCAACGCGCGTGACTTCACCCGCGAACGCGTTGAGCTGGTCCACCATCGTGTTGATGGTGTCTTTCAGCGCCAGAATTTCGCCCTTCACATCGACCGTGATTTTGCGAGACAAGTCGCCGCGCGCGACCGCCGTCGTGACTTCCGCGATGTTACGAACCTGCGCCGTGAGATTGCCGGCCATCGCGTTTACAGAGTCGGTCAAGTCCTTCCACGTTCCCGCGACGCCAGGAACGACCGCCTGGCCTCCGAGCTTTCCGTCGGTTCCGACTTCGCGCGCCACACGCGTGACTTCCGATGCGAACGACCGCAACTGATCGACCATCGTGTTGATGGCTTCTTTGAGCTGTAAAATTTCGCCGCGGACATCGACCGTGATCTTGCGGGACAAGTCGCCGCTCGCGACCGCCGTCGCGACTTCGGCAATGTTGCGCACCTGGCCAGTCAAGTTGCTGGCCATCGAGTTCACCGAGTCCGTGAGATCTTTCCACGTACCAGCGACGCCGGGCACCTGCGCCTGACCGCCGAGTTTTCCGTCGGTTCCGACTTCGCGCGCCACGCGCGTGACTTCCGACGTGAAAATGCTCAATTGCTGAATCATCGTGTTGACGATGGTGGCCGACCGCAAGAATTCGCCTTCCAGCGGCCGCCCATCGACGTCCAGCCGGACTGTCTGCGTCAGATTTCCTTGGGCAACGCCCGCGATCGCGCGAGTAACTTCCGTCGTGGGCCGCAGCAGGTCGTCGATCAACGTGTTGACCGACACTTCCATCTCGCCCCACGCGCCCTTCGTCTGATGGAAGCGAATTCGTTCGCGCGTTCTTCCCTCTTTTCCGACTACTTGCCCGGCGCGCTTCAATTCCTGTGAAATCTGCTGGTTCGTCGAAACGATGTCGTTAAACGTGTCCGCAATTTTTCCGGCGATCCCCGTCCATGAACCCGGCAGGCGCACAGACAAATCGCCGTCTCGCATCGTTTGCAAGCTCGCGAGAATCGCAGCGAGTTCGGGCGACGAGACGTGGCCGTTGCCATTGCTGGAGCCGTTGTTTTCGATTTTCGCTTCTACGAGTGGCGGGGGAATCGTCGCGCTCGCATCCGAGCTTGACGATCTGGGATTACTTCGCTTCATGCTGTTCTCCGAGCGACGGAGCAGGCTGCGCGTCTCTTGCAGACACTCCCACCATCGCGACCGCGATATCCGGTGTTTTCGCACCAATGCGGAGAAACGCCGTAACCTCGAACGGCGAAACCTACGCTGGTCCTAGACCCATCGTCACTGGATACCACAAATAAAGGAGGGGCCCCCTACAGTGTTTGCTGTATAGAGGCCCCGTGGTTATGAGCAAGTCGAGTGCAGTTTGATTCTGGCCGTTTGACCAGTGCGGATCGCTATTCGAGCACGACGATGGTGTCGATGGGATCGCGAACGCTTTCGGGAAGCTTCAAGAGGAGGCCGCCGTCGAGAGTTTTCATCTCAACCGGTGCATTCGAATGGAAGAGATGCGCTTGCTTCACGCCTGGCACGGCGGGCAGTGCCAGATATTCGTCTTTGAGATCGAGGATGTGTACGTAGGTCTTGCCATCTTTTTGCGTCGAGACGCCCCAGCTCCGCGGTGGGATCGGTCCTCCGCGCGTTCCGTAGATCGTGTCGCCGTTCTTGGCGGTCCACTCGCCGATTGCGTGTAATCGCTCGATGAATTCCGGCTGGACTTGCCCTGTCGGCATCGGGCCGATGTTCAGCAAGAAGTTCGCGTTTGAACCGGCGGCGCGCACGAGATAGTGAATCAGATCGTTGACGCTTTTGAAGTTCTTGTCGCTCTTGTTGTAGCCCCACGCACCGTTGATCGTTTCGCAAGTCTCGAGCGGCAGCTTGCTGATTCCCGTTTGATTGAATCCGGCGGTGTTAGCGCCGGGCAAATCTTTTTCGAACATTTGGAAATCTTCGCCGTCGAATGGTGCGTGATGGTGATTGCTGCCGATCAGGGCGGCCGGTTGTAGCTTGTGAATCAGCGAGTAAGTGCGCTGGAGCTGCCAATCCGCGTCGGGCTTGTCCCACATTCCGTCGAACCAGATGCCGGCAACGTCGCCGTAATTCGTCAGCAATTCGGTGAGCTGCGCATCCATGAACTCGAGATAGCGATTGAAATCGCCGCCTTCGGGACGGCCGGCGGTGTGACCTGTGCGGCCGAGCGGAAAATAATCCGGGTTATGCCAGTCGAGCTGCGAATGATAGAAAAACAACTTGATGCCCTGCTTGCGGCACTCCTCCGCGAGCTGCTTGAGCGGGTCCTTCGCATACGGCGTCGCATCGACGATGTTCCACTTATTCTGCTTCGTCGCGAACATCGCAAAGCCGTCGTGATGCTTGCTCGTGATCGTGATGTATTTCATCCCCGCAGATTTCGCCAGCGCAACGATCTGGGCTGCATCGAACTGGGTCGGATTGAACTGCGGCGCGAATTTTTCGTATTCGACGACGGGAACGTGATGCTGCTCCATGTACCACTCGCCGTCCGCCGGCACGCTGTACACGCCCCAGTGAATGAACATGCCAAACCGCGCATTCTGAAACCATTCGCGCGCTTTTAGATTCGACTCGGACGGCTGATACGTTTGCGCCGCCAACGGAGATTCGCCAGCGATCGCGAAAAAGCTCGCAATCAAAACAAGAAATGCCAATCGAGTCAGTCTCATGTTCTCCTCAGGCCCGCGAGCCGCTCGCGATGCGCGGCGGCTTGAATCCCCGCACGGCAAAATACAACACGTACGCGTAGCAAACCAGCGGCACTGCAAATGCCGCTTGGATCGAACTTTGATCCGAGATATAGCCCATCAGCGCCGGAAACACCGCGCCACCGATGATAGCCATCACCAGCAACGATGAACCACGCTTCGTGTGCGCACCGAGATTCTTCAAGCTGAGCGCGAAAATCGTCGGGAACATGATCGAGTGAAAGAACCCGATGAGCACAACCGCCCACACGGGCGCGGCGCCAGCCATCGTGATCGCGACTCCGCCACAAACAAACGCGCAAGCCGCAAAAATCGCCAGCAGCCGGTTCGGTGCGACGCTCTTCATCGTCGCCGAGCCAGCGAATCGCCCGATCATGAATCCCAGCAAATGCCATCTGAGATAATCCGACGCCACCTTCTCCGGCGTCCCCGGCAGTGCGTGCTGCACGAACCGAATCACGAAACTCGTCACACCAACCTGCGCGCCGACATAAAAGAATTGTGCCAGCACGCCGCTGATCAAGTGCTTCTCGCGCCAGATACTGCTCACGGGCGGAGACGCCGCTTCCTCGATCACGTCGGCATCGGCCGGCAGACTCTCGCCGGCTTCTTTAACCTCAGGCAGCTTCGCGAAATAGATCAGCGCCGCCACAATCAAAAAAATCGCAGTGATGCCAAGATATGGCCCCTTCACGCGACTCGCTTCGAGCGCCGAATAAGCGTCGAGCTGTTCCGATGTCATCGCAGCAAGCTGCGCCGCCGTGTACTCGATTCCCGACAAAATGAAACGCTTTGCCGATGATCGGCGTAACCAACGCTCCGACCGCATTAAACGACTGCGCCAAGATTCAGCCGCCGCTCCGACGACTCCGGTGGACCAAGAATCGTGACGTATGGATTCGCCGCAACTTCCAGCACACCCTGTCCGCATGCCATTACGAACAGCGCAAACAAGAAAAATCCATACACGCGTACCGACGCCGCCGGAATAAACAAGAACGCCCCAACGGCGCACGTCAGCAGCCCGGCAAGAATCCCTCGCTTATATCCAATCCTTTCGAGCAACCATCCCGCTGGCAAGGCCGACAAAAAATATCCACCGAAAAACGCCGACTGAATCAACGACGACTGCAAATCTGTGAGATGAAACGCCTTCTTGAGATGTGGAATAAGGATGTCGTTGAGATTGACGCCAAGCGCCCACAAAAAGAAAAGGCTCGTGATCAGAACAAACGGCAGCGCAAAGCGCCGTTCGGTCAGCGGCGCCGAAGTCGCGCCCGATGCAGAGGCATTGCTTGCGGAGGTCATCACCATTGCTAGGTCAGCGCCCGATCCAGATGCACATACCCGCCATCGACATATAAATGTTGTCCCGTAACGTGTGACGCCTGCGCCGACAGCAAAAACACCACCGTCGCAGCAATCTCATTCGCCTCGGTCATCCGCTGCCCCAGCGGAATTTTCGAAACAATCTTCTGCCGCTTCTCTTCCGGATTCGGAAACGTGCTCAGCCACTGCCGGTAAAGCGGCGTCATCACCTCAGCCGGAATCACGGCGTTCACGCGAATATGAAACGGCAAGAGTTCTGCCGCCCACTCGCGCGTCAACGCCAGAATTGCGCCTTTCGAAGCCACGTATCCCGACGTCCCGCCTTGCCCCGTCACCGCCGTCTTTGACCCTATATTAATGATGGCGCCGCGCGCGTCCTTCAGAAACGGCAGCGTGAAGTGCGCCATGTTGTAGTAGTGCAGCAAATTTCTCTCGAGCGAGCCGACGAATTGTTCCGGCGTCCCGTGTTCCAGCCCCACACCATCGTTAATCCCAGCGTTATTCACCAGCGCGTCGATTCGTCCATGCGTCTTCGCCACGCGGTCAATCGCTTCGCGGCAGCTCTGCGCCGAACACAAATCAATCGCTAGAAATTCGGCTCTCCCCGCGCCGGCGCCGCCACGCAGTTCGCCCACGATCTGCTCGCCGGCCTCCTTATCGCGATCGAGAACCACCGGCACCGCCCCTTCCTGCGCGCAAGTCCGCGCGATCGCAGCGCCAATTCCCTTCGCGCCCCCGGTGATCACCACAACTTTTCCGCCGAGCTGCAGATCCACGAAACGCTTCCCCTGTCGCGGCGCGTCACACATCAGCGCAAACAGCACGCTGCAATTGACAACGCGAGCGCCGAGAGCATACATCACCTCAATTGACGCCGTTCAATTTAAATGGTTAAACCGAATGGTCAAACAAAGGAGTTAAAGCGATGACCGACAGCGATAAGCAGATCATCAAGAGCGATTCAGCGGAGATTGCGACGCTATCCGACAAGAAACCCGGCCTAAAGCGCTACTGCATGCTGATCAAAGTCAAAAAAGACTCCATCGCGATGTACAAGGAATACCACGCCAAGGTTTGGCCCGAAGTCCTCGCCACCATTCGCAACTGCAACATAAAGAATTACTCGATCTACCTACACGACGATCTGCTCATCGGGTATTTCGAATACCACGGCACTGATTACGACGCCGACATGAAAAAAATGGCTGCTGATCCCAAAACGCAGGAGTGGTGGAAAATCATGATGCCGATTCAGGTCCCGCTCGAAGGCCGCGCCGAAGGCGAATGGTGGACACTCACCGAAGAAGTCTTTCACACAGAATAATTTGACGCGTCGACTCGCCGACTCGCCCGTTCGAATCGCCGCTACTTCGCCGCGCCGGCAGCGGCAGCCGCAACGACCGGCAGCTTTCCGCCTTCAAACGTAATCCGATACGCCACCGCAATTTTCCCGCCCGTCGGCGCACTCGCCGGCACTCGCAAATGCAAACCATCTCCGCGCTGTTCGAACGAAATCTTCTCGCTCGACCCGAGCAGCGAAACCGAATCCACCTTTCCGCCAACATCAGTCCCCAGCGACCGAATCACAGCCTCACCCCCCGCCGGCCATGCCAACTCAATCGCGTACAGCGCCGACCCCTTCGTCGTAAATCGAAAATCCTCAGCCGTATAACCCGCCGTATCCGTATCGTGAAACGACCCGCCCGCAACTTTCGTCGGCCCTTCGCCAAACTTCGTCCACGTCCGCGTCCCATAAATCGCTTCGCCATTCACCGCGAGCCACGCCCCGACTTCCCGCAACACATGCTGCACCTCATCCGGAATCGTCCCATCCGACCTCGGCCCGATATTCAGCAGCAAATTCCCATTCTTGCTGACAATATCCACCAACTGATGCACCACAAAATCCGGCGACTTGAACGTATCGTTCTCGATGTATCCCCACGACTTATTGCTCACCGAAGTATCCGTCTGCCAATGCAGCGGCCGAATCTGATCGAGCTGCCCGCGCTCCAGATCGAGCACAGCCGAGTGCTCCTGAATGGCATAGTCTTTGTAATTGATCACGCCGACGTGATCGCCATACTTCAGCGACGAGTTGTAATAAAACGCCGCAAACTTCGTCAGGTTCGCGCGCACCGACGGCTGCCCGATCCACCAATCGAAATAAACAATGTCCGGATGATATTTCTCCACAATCTCCGCCGACCGCGCCAGCCAATCATCCGTCCACGCCTGCGACACAAACGTAAAATCGTTTGACACCGGCGTCCCCTGCCGCGCCGTCAGCCAGTTATGCGCCGGCCCATACAACGCCGCATACTGCGGATCGTTCACATCCGATGGAATCTGCCGCCCCAACTCCCAAAAAGAAATTGTGTTCCACCCGGTGCGACGATGCGCCAAAATGCAGCCCAGCCGCGCGCACCGCTTTCGCCAAATCGCCAATCACATCGCGGTGCGGCCCCATCTTTGCTGCCGTCCAATCGCTCAGCCCGCTGTCGTACATCGCGAATCCATCGTGATGCTCCGCGACCGGCACCACATACTTCGCCCCAGCCTCTTTAAACAGCGCGGCCCACGCAGCCGGATCAAACTTTTCCGCCTTAAACCGCGGAATGAAATCCTTATACCCAAACTTGTCCTGCGGCCCGTAAGTCGCGATGTGTTGCTTATATTCCGGTGTCCCCTCGTGATACATCTCCCGCGGATACCACTCGCTCCCGAACGCCGGCACCGAATACACGCCCCAGTGAATGAAAATCCCGAACTTCGCATCCGCATACCACTCCGGCACTTCGTATTTCTGGAGCGACTCCCAATCCGCGCGGAACGGCCCTTCTCCATCAGCCCGTGCAACATCCGCGAGCACCACCTGCCGCGCTGCGTCATATTTCGCGCTCGCCTTCTGCCAAATCTGATCGATCGCCGCCGGTTCCTGCGTTGCAGTCGGCGCGGTAGCCCCACGCTCCTGCGATCGCAGCGCCCCAACGCCAACTCCAAGGCCCGCCGCCGCAACCAAGCCAACCAGCCCCAACCTCCGCCATCGCATCGTCATCGTCGCCCCAATCCGCCTCAGCCTCTAAGTCCCACAACGCGCGCCAGTCTACGCGAAATCCCCGCCTCCGTGCCCCTGTTTCACACTTAGCCTCTTAAACCAAAGTTCCATTGACCCCTTATTTTCCAACCCCTAATTTGACCTTCTGAGGCTAAGTTCCCGGTTCTGCCATGCGTACCTCGAACGTCGATGTCCCTTCCTCGCTCGACCCGAGCGAGAGTGAACTACAACGCGAATTGTCGCTGATCCAGAAACGCGACTCTTCGCTGAGCCGCTATTCTATTTTTGTCAGCGTGCTTCTGGTCGGCGCGATCGTCGCGCTCGCTGCAATGGCCGCGCATCAGGGTGCCGGCACGTTCCTCAAAATCCGTCTCACCGAAGCCATCTTCGCTCTCATCGCGTTGATCATTCTTTTCAACGTTTACACCATTCGCCAGGAGTTTCTCATCAAGCAGTTGCGCGCTCAGCTTACCGACAAGCAGGCGCAGTTCTACGGATTGCGCAATATGGCGATGATCGATCCCCTCACCGGACTTTACAATCGCCGCTTTGCCGAACAGCGTCTCGCCGCCGAAGTCGCACGAACGCAGCGCATGGGCCATCCTCTGGCGCTTGTCATGCTCGATCTCAAGCAATTCGGCCTCATCAACGAACGCCTTGGGCACGACGCCGGCGATCAGGCTCTGCGCGAATTTGCCGCTCGAATCAGCTCTGTCATTCGTGGTTCCGACCTCGCCGTTCGCCTCGCTGACAACACGTTCATGATCGTTCTGCCCGAGTGCGAGCCCGAACAGGTGAATCGAGTGCTCTCGCGCCTCGGCCCATTCGAACTGAATTGGAAGGGCCATGAGGTTCCGTTGCTCTACGCCTTCTCGTACAAGCAATATCAGATCGGCGAGAGCTGCGATGAGTTTATGGCTCGCGTCGAGCATAGTCTCATAAACGCGAAGCGCCCCGGCGCCAAGACCCCTCACTACGAAACCCTTGCCCTATAACGTCTCTTCGTGGGGCTTCTGGCAGATTTTGTAGGGCGGGCTTCCGCCCGTGGGTTCAGAATTTGCAAACAACCCGCAACTCCTCCCCGACTCTCAACACTCCCCTCTTCCACGGAACACGAGCCACGGATCACGAAACACGAATCCCCCTCTCTCCGTTGTACAATCCCCCCTTCATCCTGGAGGAAATGCACGATGGCTCTTCCCACCGACAAGCACTACACCGCTCACGTTCTGGAGCGGAAAGAGCTATCCGAAGATTTGTGGCTGGTAAAAGTCGATCCGGGCGGGCCATTTCCCTTCAAAGCGGGTCAATACGCCACACTCGGCGTCGACAGCGGCGAAAAGCGCATCGAGCGCGCCTACTCGATCGTCTCTTCGCCTTACGAAGAAGGTTTCCTCGAATTTTTCGTCGAGCTCGTGCCGCAGGGCGAACTGACACCGCTCCTCTACAAGCTGCAAAAAGGCGACAAGCTGTATTGCCGCAAAATAGCCAAAGGCCGCTTCACACTCGACCTCCGTAGCGGCCGCACAAATCATTTGCTGCTTGCCACCGTCACCGGCATCGCGCCCTTCGTCAGCTACGTCCGCACCCTGTATCAAGATTGGAAGAAACGCGACAGCCCCATGCCCGGTGACCACAAGCTCTACTGCCTCCAGGGCGGCAGCCGCTCTTGGGAATTCGGCTACCGCGAAGAACTCGAACGCATCGCCGCCGAAGTTCCCTGGTTTAAATATGTCGCGACGATCAGCCGCCCTTGGGAAGACGCCAACTGGCACGGCGAAACCGGGCGCGTCGACGACCTCGTCCGCAAATACGCCGACGAATGGAATCTCAAGCCCGCCGACACCACCGGCTACCTCTGCGGCCACCCCAGCATGTGCGAAAACGGCATGGGCATCCTCGCCCGCGCCGGCTGGCAAAAAGGCACGCTCTTCGAAGAGGTCTACTTCATCCCCGGCAAAGAAGCCTCCGAATAACTGGCACCATCATGTACGGGCGCAGCACTGCTGCGCCCCAGCTTGCCCGGACGTTTAGTGTTGCGATTCGCTTTGTCCGATTCTTGCCGCGCCGTGATCTGCCACACCACGATCTTGCGCAACGCCGTCCCCACCCAAAGCGTCCCACTCCACATGACCCCATCCACAACCGCTCCTCTCGGTGTACAATGCCGCGCGGTTCGGCCCTGCCACTCGGCTCCTTGGGAGGCCCTTCAATGATCGTTGGTGTACCCCGAGAAAGTTTCCCGGGGGAACGTCGAGTCGCCCTTGTTCCAGCCGCCCTCGCGAATCTCTCCAAAATCGGCCTTGAAGTCATCGTGGAATCCGGCGCCGGAGTCGAAGCCGGATATCCCGACGTCGATTACGCAGCCAAAGGCGCAAAAGTAATCTCCGACCGCGCCGAGATTTTCCGCACCGCCGATATCATCGTCCAAGTCTTCAGTCCCGGGGCGAACGACAAAACCGGCAACGCCGACCTCGCCCAATTTCGCCGCGATCAAATCGTCATCGGCTTCTTCCGCCCGATGAACTCCGTCGATGTTTTAAAAGCTCTCGCCGAACGCGGCGTCACTTCCTTCTCCGTCGAACTGATCCCCCGCACGACACGCGCGCAAAGCATGGACGCGCTCTCTTCCATGGCGACCGTCGCCGGATATAAAGCCGTCCTCATCGCCGCCGACATTCTCCCCAAACTTTTCCCGATGCTGACGACCGCCGCAGGCACGATCACCCCCGCGCGCGTTTTAATCCTCGGCGTCGGTGTCGCCGGACTCCAGGCGATCGCAACTGCGCGTCGCCTCGGTGCCGTCGTTTCCGCCTATGACCTTCGCCCCGTCGTAAAGGAACAAGTCCAAAGCCTCGGCGCCCGCTTCGTCGAACTCCCGATCGAAGCACAAAACGCGCAGGACGCCCGCGGCTACGCCACCGCACAGGACGAAAGCTTTTACCGCCGCCAGCGCGAACTGCTCGGCAAAGTCATCGCTGAAAACGACGTTGTTATCACCACGGCCGTGATTCCCGGCAAAAAAGCGCCCATCCTCGTCACGAAGGAAATGGTCGCGGGTATGGCGCCTCGCTCCGTCATCATCGATCTCGCCGCCGAACGCGGCGGCAACTGCGAGCTCACGCATCCCGGCGAAAAAATCGTCGTGGAAAAAGACATCGCCATCGTCGGCTGGTTCAATCTCGCCAGCACCGTTCCTTATCACGCCAGCCAGATGTACGCGCGCAACCTATCGACGTTTCTCGCGCTTCTCGTCAAAGACGGCAAGCTCAACCTCAATCTCAAAGACGACATCCTGCGCGACACACTCGTCACGCACGGCGGCGACATCGTCAACGCGCGCCTTCGCGAACTCTTCCAGCTTCCTGCTCTCGCTGCTAAGGAGGAAACTCCGAAATGAAGTTGGACCTGCTCACCGGCCTTTACGTCTTCATGCTGGCCGCATTCATCGGATTCGAAGTCATCCGCCGCGTCTCGCCACTGCTTCACACGCCGCTGATGTCGCTGACCAACGCTCTCGACGCCATCGCCGTCGTCGGCGCCATCATCCTCGCCGGTGAACACAAAACCAATCTCGCCGCGATCCTCGGCACAATCGCCATCATCGCCGCCACCAGCAACATCGTCGGCGGCTTCATCATCACCGACCGCATGTTGAAGATGTTCAAGTCGAGTGGCCCGAAAGCTGGTGGAACGACGGCGGGTGGCTCAGCGAAATGACTACCTTCTTCACCACCGACACGCTGATCGAGTGCACCTACCTCGTCGCGACCGCTCTCTTCATTCTTTCTCTCAAGTGGCTTAGCTCGCCGGTCACCGCGCGCCGCGGCCTTTTCGCCGGCGAAGCGGGCATGGTCCTCGCCATCGGCGGCACGCTTCTCCACGCGGGCATCATCGACTACAAACTCGTCGCCATCGGCCTCGTCGTCGGCACCATCATTGGCATTCCGCTCGGCAACGTCGCGATGACCGCCGTTCCTCAGCGAACCGCGCTCAGCCACGCATTCGGCGCGCTCTGCGTCACCGTCGTCGGCACCGCCGAGTTTTACCTCCGCGCCCCCGACATCGGCCCGTTCATGATGGCCGTCCTCTCGATGGAGGTCATTCTCGGCTCGCTCACCTTCACGGGCAGCTTGATGGCCGCTGGAAAATTGCAGGAAGTCCTGCCGCAGCGCCCGATCACCTACAAAGGCCAGAATTTCGTCAACGCGCTGCTCTTCGGCATCGCGCTCGTCGTCGCCGTGGTCCTCGTCATCCATCCCGATCAGATCCGCCTCTTCCCGATCATGATCGTCATCCCGCTCATCTTCGGCGTGATGCTCGTCATCCCCATCGGTGGCGCCGACATGCCCACCGTCATCTCGCTCTTGAATTCCTACGCTGGCCTCTCCGCCGCCGCGATGGGTTTCGTCCTCAACAGCAAGCTGCTCATCATCGCCGGCGCGCTCGACGGCTCTTCCGGTTTCATCCTCTCGGTCATCATGTCGAAAGCGATGAACCGCTCCTTCACCAACGTGCTCTTCGGCGGCTTCGGCCAAATCCAAGCCACCGCCTCCGGCGCGAAAGAAGCTCCGCCCGTTCGCAGCGCAACCCCCGAAGAAGCCGCAGGCATTCTCGGAGCCGCCAGCAAAGTCGTCGTCGTCCCCGGCTACGGCATGGCTGTCGCGCAAGCGCAGCACAAAGTCCGCGAACTTTACGATTCGCTCACCAAGCGCGGCGTCGACGTCACCTTCGGCATTCACCCCGTCGCCGGACGCATGCCCGGCCACATGAACGTGCTCCTCGCCGAAGCCGACATCCCCTACGACAAGCTTCTCGAAATGGATCAGATCAACGGCGACCTCGCGCAAACCGACGTCGCCCTCATCATCGGCGCCAACGACGTCACCAACCCCGCCGCCCGCACCGACCCCACCAGCCCCATCTACGGCATGCCCATTCTCGACGTAGACAAAGCCCGCACCGTCATGGTCATCAAGCGCAGCATGGCCGCCGGTTTCGCCGGCATCGACAACCCGCTCTACTATCTCGACAAAACCCTGATGCTCTTCGGCGACGCCAAAAATTTCGTCAGCAACATCGTCCGCGAACTAACCGGCGGCAGCGGCCACTAGCCGCTAATTCCCCGCAATCGCCGCGATGTTTCTGCTGTCGCCCACGATCGTGTAAGGGCGCAGCACCGCTGCGCCCCATGTCCGCACGATGTAAGCCGCCCCTGTACCCGCGATCGCTCCCCAGATCGCGGGGTTTAGATTCAACCGCACCCATCCCAATTCGTTCGCCGCAACGTTCACATCCAGAGGACCGCTCGAACTCATCCATAGAACTCCTGCTCACGTATACGTCCTCGAGGCACATACACGCGCCGTCCACTCACATCACACAATCATCGAATCAACTGTGAAATCCTTCTCCATCGACCGCTCCATCTTCCTCCCCCGCCCCATCGACGAAGTCTTCCCCTTCTTCGCCGACGCCCACAACCTCGAACGCCTCACTCCGACATTCCTAAAATTCCACGTCATCACTCCCGCCCCAATCGCCATGCATCCTGGCGCGCGCATCCGCTACAAACTCAGCCTCCACGGACTCCCCATCTCCTGGGAAAGCGAAATCACCGCCTGGGAACCGCCTCACCGCTTCATCGACGAACAAATCAGCGGCCCCTACCGCCTCTGGCGCCACGAACACCGCTTCGTCTCACAAAACGGTGGCACCCAAGTCTCCGACCACGTCGACTACGCCGTCCTCGGCGGCTCTCTCATCAATTCCCTCTTCGTAGCCCCCGACGTCCGCCGCATCTTCGACTACCGCACCCAAGTCCTCCAATCCCTCTTCCCTCAAAACACTTAGACCGTCTTGCCGCCTGGCACACGCGCACTCCTGCCTCTGCGGATTTTTCATCTCCGCCTCTGTGCTCCTCTGTGACTCTCTGTGGTGAATCTCTTTCCCCGCAAACACACCACTACCACGGCATCGAATGCCATCTCAAAAATTTCGTGTGCTGTGGAAAACTTCGGAAGGAGATGCAGTCTCGACCGACCAGCAGAACTGATCCGCCGGCCGTCATTACTTCTTTACCTCATTGCTTCTTTACTTCGCCGTTCGAATCCTACGCCGCCCGCGTCGCCTTCATCTGCGACGATGTCGGACGCGGCCCCGCTCCTGCCTTATGCCGCGCTCGCCGCACCGATGACGCAAACCATCCGCGCGGTGGCATCGCATCCCATCCCGGCTTCGGGTTCCGCATATTCTCCCGCTCGCGCAAAAAATCCAGCACGAACGAAATCGTCGCGAACAGCAGCAACAAATTTACGAGAGAACTCGGCGTGAGGTGTACTGCGTGGTCGAATAACCAAGTCAACAGCAGGATCATTCCTACGATGACGAGCATGGAGCTTCCAATCACCCCCGGCACCGGCGTTCGAACAATCCGCTCGTCCCAAATCTTGAAAGTCGGCGGGTTTCGACTTTCGCCGGTCCAGAAGAAATTCTCCGTCGTGCCGCGCTTTGCAGCGACCGCTGCTTGGCTGGGAATAATTCGGCGCGTAACCCTGGGAGAGACGCGAAGAGTATAAGTGGGGACCCGGCGAGAGTACGAATAGTACGGAATCGTCAAAATTTTAGTACCGCATGTATAGGACTACCCCTGCATCCGATAAACGCACGCGATTACGCCGCGCTTGCCTCAGTTTTTCCCCGCTTCGCTGCGCCAGTGCGCCGCCACTAGTCGAATCTCCTCGTAAGTAATCTCCGCCGGCAACGCATCCTTCAACGGTTTCAGTCGCTCCGCGCCCAATCGCTCGCAGGCCTCTCGAATCTTCTCCAGCCTGTCCGCCGCGATCCAACTCGGCCGGAATTCCGCTTCTCCGCTCTCCACCATCTCCGAAACCATCGACACCACGCTCGCGAGCTGCCGTCCCCGCGCCCGGGCAATCTCTTCCAGCGTTTTGCCCTCCGCCAGCAATTGCAGCGTCTCTTCCGCCGGCGACACCGCCACTTTCTTGCTCGCCGCCGCTCGCTCCCCCTCTTCAAACCTCTTCAGCTCCTGCAAAATCTCCGCGCCAAACTGCTCCACTTTCTTTTCGCCAAATCCCAATACATTCAGCAATTGCCCCGGCGTCGAGGGCCGCACTCGGCACAACGCGTCCAGCGAGTTGTCATTCATCACGATGTACGCTGGCATCCCGATTTCCTTCGCCTTCTTGCTCCTCCACGCCCGCAAATGCTCGCGCAATTCCGGATCGACACTCGTCGCCACTTCATCATCCGCAAATTCCCGAAACCTTCGCGCCTCTTCCCCCGCTCGCCCCGAGCCCACCGAACTCGACGCACCTGAACCGAAACCCGCACCCGCCGCCGCTGCCATCCCCCGCCTCTTCTTCGAACGTCGCCCAATCGGCGCCGCCACCGGCTCCGCCAGCCACGACGGCATCACTCCGCAAACGTCGCACGCGTTACACCGCTCCCACTTCGGCTTCTCCCCAAAGTGCGAACAAATCCGCATGTGCCGGCACTCCACCTCTTCCACAAATCGCCGCACCGTGTTGTAGCGCGACCACGCGCGCTCTTTCTCTTCCAGATCGCTCAGTTGGTTGATGAAATACGCCAGCAGCCCCGCATCTTTCTTCTGCCACAACATCACGCAATCCGCCGGCAACCCGTCGCGCCCCGCGCGTCCCGCTTCCTGGTAATACTGTTCCACCGATTTCGGCAGCGATAAATGAATCACCGCCCGCACCGCCGCCTTATTAATCCCCAACCCAAACGCGATCGTCCCCACCAGCACGCGAACTTCATCCGCCATCCACTTTTCCTGATTTCGCCGCCGGTCGTCGCTGTCCATCTGCCCGTGATACGCGATCGCCGGAATCCCTTTGCCCTCCAGAAAGTCCACCGTCTCTTCCACCGTTTTGATCGTCGGCGCATACACAATCAGGTTACTGTCGCCGTACGCGCGCAACGCGCGCAGCAATAGCGTCTCCTGCGTCCCGCCTTCGCACTCCCGCACGATGTACCGCAGATTCGGCCGGTGAAAGCTCGCGATGTATTTATCTGGATCGCGCAATTTCAATTGCGCAATGATGTCGTGCCGCACCTGCCGCGTCGCGCTCGCCGTAAACGCCGCAATCGCACATCCCGGAAAATTCGCGCGCAGCGAACTCAGTTGCCGGTACTCCGGACGGAACTCGTGCCCCCACTCCGAAATGCAGTGCGCCTCATCGATCGCAAAAATCGAAATCGGCACCTTCCGCAACCAATCAACCGTATCCGCCCGCGCCAGCCGTTCCGGCGACAGATACAACAACCGATATTTCCCCTCTGCCGCCTCGCGCATCACGCGGCTCTGCTGCCCGCTCTCCACCGAACTATTAAGCGTCCCCGCCGCAATCCCCATCTGCGTCAATTGCGCCAACTGGTCCTGCATCAGCGCAATCAGCGGCGAAATCACCACCACCGTCTTGTCCTGCGACAACGCCGCCGGCAACTGATAGCACAGCGATTTCCCGCCGCCCGTCGGCATAATCACACACGCGTCCCGCCCGCCGACCAAACTCCCGACAATGCGCTCCTGCATCGGCCGAAACGAGTCGTACCCCCAATACCGTTTCAGCGCCCCCAAAATATTCAGTTGGTTCCATCGTAACAAAGAGTGTAACGTACTCACCGCAAATCGCTGACCGCGACGGCATTTGGGTGCCGCACCCTTGTGCCTTTCAAGGGTGCGGTTTTTCCGCTCGCCGCCAACCCACTCGCCTTGTGAGGTTGTGAGTTGCGATTCCGTCGCCTTTTGTGGGTCGCGGCTTCAGCCGCGACATAAAATTTGCGCTAGAGCAAGGGGCTTCAGCCCCTGAAGTAACTCGAAAATGCTGCCACTCTCTCACCTCACTCACATTCTCTTCAGAAATCTCCCCCACATCTTCGTCTGCTTCCTTCTCATCAGCTGCGCTTCCCGAAATCCGCGAACTGCGCCTTCAATCTCGACCGCTCCATCATTTCGACTAGCCTCCTTCAAAGGCGGCTCACTCCTGCTTTCCCCCGATATCCCCGCTCAACAATCCGCTGACGCACCGATTTCATTCACTCTCGGCGCAAATACCGAAACCCCCAAAAACACCGACGCATGTTCGATAGCGAAAGGCATGTTCCGGCTGGAGCAGGACGCGGCGGCCAAAAAACTTCATGTCGTCCTGCCGCCACCAAAAAACTGGCTCTTCGGCTCCGCCAATTCCTCCGCTTCCAACGAAACCGACATCATCTACCAGCTCTATTCCTTCCTCGCCGCCATCGATGAAGCCGGCCGCGCCGGCTGCTTCGCCGCCTCAAACACTCCAGCTCGCGACTCCATCCTCCAAAACGTCCCCACACGTCCATCCGACAGTCTCTTCAACGCCTACGGCTACCGCATCGAACGCAGCGGCGTAAATCTCAAACCAAACCTCCGCCTCAAAGTGCAGCGCGCCTACTTCACTGGCAGCGAACGATCCGACAAAAATTATCTCGGCCAAAGCACGGTTCTCTTCAACGTCGCACCAACTCCCGGCGGCTTGCTCCAATTCCAACAGTCTCAACCACTCCGCTATTCCCCCGATTCCCTGTCCCAAACCGATCACGAGGGATCCCGCGATCTAGCCATCCTCAATCTGAAACCGCAAAAGCACTATCGCGTCCTGTTCTACGCTCACCAGGTCCCCACCGATCAAAACTTCTCCGCCGCCCTCATCGGCTCCGACGATTCCGCTCGCCTCGACCAATTCGAACAAACAATGCGCGCCAATGCCGGCGCCTCCTGCGCAGCATCTGCCCGCGAAGATGTTGAGTGTCTCGACTTTCGCGGCTTCGTAACGGTAGGCGTCCAAATTCAGATAGAACTCAACGGCAAATCTCAGTTCATCGACTGGAGCACCGACGTGCGCAGAGTCGTTCCGCCCAATTCCCTAAAATCCCTAAAAATCCAGCGCCAATTCGCCAACTCCTACTTCCCCATCCAATTCAATCCTACCGACGATTCCATCCTCGACCTCACCCTAGTCGGCGGGGACCGCCTCTCTTGGTAGCGCCAGTTTGCCGCGCCTCGGACGGATATGTAGGGGCGCAGCACGCTGCGCCCCAGGCCCGCACAATCCCCGCGTCTTGAGCTCTTGCCCGGCCTCACCCCAACCGACAAACGCCCGAACAACCACGCTCATCCCTCTGTAACGTCTGTAACATCGCCACCGCACGCACCGCATTCCACAGCAAATCACAGCATCACGCCCATCCGCTCATTGCTGTTTGACGACACCCCTCTCTATGCCTGATTCCTTACCCAGCGCGCACGAGATCGCCGAACGAGTCCCTCAAAGCGGCTTCCCGGCAGCGCAAATCTTGAATCGGGAGGTCCTCTATGAGGATCAAGGGTTTGTGGTGGGCACTAAGCATAACGGTGTGTCTGGCGTTGGCCTTGGCAACCAACATCCGAGCCTGGGATGAAGATTCGGCACCCTCACACTTGAAAGGCGTGATCAACGACTTCACTCCCATAGCTGGCGGCACGACCGCATGGGAGGTCCGCGGTCCTTGGCAGATGACGCTGGATAAAGAAGACAACACCGCCGTTTTCATCGCCAGCGTGACCATGGAATTGTCACCCCTTGGCCAGACCCCGACAAACGTAGGTACCTCCGCGTTGTCGCAACACACTCACGACATCAAGATGAAGGACGCCAAGCTCACCTTCAATCCAACCGACTGCCCTAACAACGCAGCCGGTACTCCCCCCTACACCGCTCGCTTTGAAATCGTTGGCATGGCGACCGTTTCCGCGAATGGCGGAGGGTTCCCGCCCCCTCCCGCAACCGCGGCGCCGTCGCAACTTCAGGTTTGCATCGAAGGCGGACCCGTTACCGCATATTCGAACGTGACGCTTGTGTTCCAATCTCCGGCCTCAGGCCACTTCGGCGCCCAAGCCATCCACGGCGTCGTGCGCAAGTCCCTCTAGTCCACTAAGCACCACACGCTCACCCAAACGTGGGCGGTCTTGTACGGGCGCAGCACTGCTGCGCCCCAAGCCCGCAAGATCCCTGCGTCTTGAACAGTGCTTCTCTTTGGTCCAACAAACGAGTCCCCGCGCGACTCTCTGACGCTTTCTTCCACCTCTGTGATCTCTGCGCTCTCTGTGGTGACTCTTCCTCTAAGCAGGCACAGCATCGCGTCGTTGAGAAACGCGAGAACAAATCATCCAGTGGCCGATTTCTTCCCTTTCAACTTTCAACTGTCGAATATCAACCTCTTCATCTTTACTTCGCCGTCTCGACCTCCGCCGTCACCACCGCCCCCGCCCCAATCTCCAACTCTTTCCCCTGTCCCACAGCCTTCCGCAAAAATTCCACACTCCTCCAATCCGCATCCCACCCATCTTCCACCGCGATCAATCGATACCTCCCCGGCACAATCTTTCTCCAATTCAAACGCCCCCGACGAATCGCTCTCCCCCACTCGCATCAGATCATTCGCATCCTCAAATTTCTCCGGCACCAGCGCCACAAAAACTCCCTCCGCCCCCGCGCCATTCTTCATCGCTCGCCCGCGCACCCGCGCCGCCCTGCCAGCCGTAATCTTCAGCTCAACATCGCGCCCCGGCTGAATCTCCAGCGATTCGTCGAAAAACTCCAGCCCCTTGGCGCGAATCCCCAGTTGCGCATCCGCCAGCTGCGGCACCCCGATCGTGTACAGACCGCGAATCATCTCCTCGTGAAACTCAAACTCCCCCTTCGCCCCCACGGCCGCCGAATACGTCTTCTTCCCACCGTAAAACCCTAGTTTCACACTAGTGCCCGCCACCTTCGCGCCACCCACACCTTCGATCACTCCCCGAATCACGGTCGGAGCGCTCAAACTGCCCTCATCTCGATCCGACAAATTCACCGACTTGAAATGTTCCTGCGCGTTCTTTCCGGTGCCTGTCATCCACGTAACGTCTACACGGCCCGGTGGCAGTCCATGAAGGATGAGCGTGCCGAGTCCGGAGTCCAAGTACGTTGTCACGTCTTCGGTGATTCCATCGGCGATGTACTGCACAGCCGAAATCGACCCAATCCGTGCTTTTGGATCGTCGCTCTCGCTCTTGGTCGACAACGTTTGCGCCGCAGTTGGCGCCAGAGCCAGATCCGCAGTCGCACCCTCTCCCGCCGTCAACGTAATCCGTCCCGCCGCTTCCGCGTCCATCGCACCCGGATAAAAGGTCGCTGGGTACACGACATTGGTATCAATGTCCCCAAGCCGTACTTCCTCCGCTGCCGGATTGATTCCGTAGAATTGCGCATACCAAGGTTGAGCAATCACCACCACCACGTAAGCACCGGCCTCCAGATGGCCGAACCGGTACACACCCAGATCATTCAGCTCGGTGGAATCGTTTCGCGTCAGCCAACGCCTTCCGCCGCTCGAAACCTCCCGCAGAAGCAAAACAGTGCCCCACCGCACCGCATCCCCGCGCTCGTCAAACACATGCCCGGCGATCGACGCACCCGCCGTCATCGTAAATCGCAAGTCGTCGCTGTTCTGCCCCGGACCAACAACAATCGCTGCCCAATAATCACCACCGTGACCTTTGTAGCTCTGCCCGACATACCCGCGCCGCTTCGCCGAAACCTGATACTTCCCCGCTGGCAATCCTTCAAACGAAAATCTTCCGTCCGCCCCGGTCGCGTTCGTCTCACGCAGACTCTTCCCTTCAATCGACCCGATCGTCACTTCGGTCAGCGCCAAAGGCTTGCCGCTCGCCCCATCCACCACTGTTCCCGCGATCCGATAGGAGCCGCCCGCCTTCGGAGGTATCTGGGCTCGCAAGCCAACCCAATCCGTACAGCTCGCGAGCAAGAACCCAAGCGCCAGCGCCGTCATCCTCGTCCGCTCGCCGCGCGTCACTGTTGCCCCTCTCGTCTCACTCGCACAAATTCCACTTCCACCGTGGTCCGCTCGTTTGCCCGTAGCGTCACTTCTTTCGCATGCGCCAGATATTTTCCGACTACGTCCTGTTCGGAATACGCAAAGTCATCCAGGTGATCCACCGCAAACAACTGATACTTTCCCGGTGCCAGCGGCGGAAAATTGAAGCGCCCGGAAAGAACGATCGCGTTCCTCGCCCGCCTCGGCGTTTCCTCGGGAATAGCAATCACCGCCGCCGCTTTCACATCTGGGTCAAGCTTCACCGTGCCATCCAGCGTCGCGGCATCATCACGCAATCGCACTTCGACCGGAGCCACCGCCGATCCCGGCGCCACGACTAAGTCTTCTCGCAGCAGGTCTGTCATGCCCGACCGCATCGACTCCACATACAATCTCTGCATGAGCGGCACTTCAAGAATGTAGCGCCCGGGCTCGACAGCGTGAACAATTGCTGTGTCCGAATCATCTTTCTCTGGCCTGCCGTGATATGTCGGCGACATTCCTCGTTCGTCGTTAGGTCGCAACCCTGCTTGCACGAAGTATTTCGCGCCCGGCCGAACGGCTCCGTCCTCATCCAGCATGGATGGAGTTTTTTTTGTATCTGGCTTCGTTTGCTCTAGATGGACGTTTACCGCGATCGTCGCGCAGGGGGCCAGTGCAAGCTGTAATCCCGAAATATCACGCGTGAGGTTCAATCGCTTGACCGTCGCCGTGCAATCGCGAGTTTCTGGATCGACGCGACTCACGTGAATCGTGTACGACCCGGCAGGCAACTCCGCAATTTGGATGTCCTGATCGGAACTATTCAAAAAGTTTTGCAGAACGCGCTGGTTCGCGGAGTCGAAGATCGTTACACGCGCATGGTTCGCCGCTGCACCTCCACTGATGATTCCTCTCACCTTCAGCAGTGGCTGCAACTCCATTCGCAAATCGATATCCGCATGTTTTCCCTCAACCAGATCCACCGGGCTCGCCGTCGTGAAATCGCTCCCGCCTCCATAAAACACCGTCGCGTATCCCAGCGCCGTCCGCCCTCGCGCCTCTGGTCGCGACGACACCTGCTGGCTCGGCCCGGCTGACACGAAATATCGCCCCGGTTGCAAGTCCGCGAATCGAAATTCACCTTCCTCGTCTGTCGTAACGCCGCGCCGCATCTCTTGCAGCGTCCGTCTCCCGTTCAGCGCTCCCTCGAAAGTCAAATGGACCGGCAGCCTCTCAATCGGCTCGCCGCTTTCGTCCACCACTCTCCCAGCGATCGTCGCCTCCGGCACCAACGTGATCGTTACGTTCATCCCGGATTCAACTGTGATTTCCTGAAATGCCCCGAACGACCGGCCCAGCCCCGTTCGAACATCCGTCGCCGCTTTGTATCCCGGCTTCGACGCCTGTATCCCCGCCCTCCCGGTCGCGGTCAGCCCTCGAATTTCAAATCTTCCCTCTTCATCCGACATCACCCTCCGCATCGGCTGCTCGCCGGTGTTCGTCTTCGGATCCCCATACATCGAGAGCACCACCAACGCATGCCCCACCGCTGTCCCCGCCGCCGAATCCACCACCGTCCCACGAATCGAAAACTCCGGCACCGCCGCCGCAGCCTGCCCCGCGTCCTTTCCCTCCTGTCCATTCGCAGCGGTTTGCCGGTCCGCCGCCTTACAGCGAACACTCGCGCACAGCAACACGCTCACCGCTAAGACGACCCCCAATCGCCCAAGCATCTATCCGTTACCTCCGCCGTACCGTATCCAACTCCTACCACCCTCCGATGTCAATCCTTCCTCCCGCGTTGGCCGTCCCTGTAGCGCCGCCGTCTCGCCGGCCTTTTTCCGTTGCATCGTCATCACTTTCAACCTGCCCCTCTCAGACCCCGCTCGTTCGAACGCACCGCGCCCAACAAGCCTAAAACCCCGGGGACAGCGCCTTTGTAGGGGCGGGGTTCACCCCGCCCTCTCTGCGTCTTGGCACATACCCGGTTCACGCGAATTCGTTATCCGCATCTCATTCGAACAGTCCTATTCAGTTATCAGTTGACATTCGGTAACTTTTGTGCTATCGTGTTTGGAACGATTCGGGTGCCAGCCTGAATCCCCTTTCAGGTCTCGATGGACACCCGCCCTCCCACCCCGCCTCTCGCTGCAACCCATTTAGAATCAGCCCGCAAAAAATTGCGATTCCACACCGCACCCGCAACCCCCTTAGAATCACACTCTTGCACGCTCTCATCGCTCAACCCCTTTAGAATCACATCCTTGCAAAAAACCCCCGGGGGGAGGGTCCCGCCATCGCCGCCTCCCCGCCTTGACATCCCCGCCATTCGCATATATCCACCAAGCCTCACGAATTTTGGAGGCCCTCCAGGTGACCTGGACCCAAAACTACAATCCCGCCGGCCACTGGCTGCTCTCCACCCTCCTCGCCGCTATTCCCGTTTTGATACTTCTCTCCGCCCTCGCCATTTTTCGCATCAAGGCGCACTTCGCCGCGCTCATGGGCCTCACCGCCTCGCTGCTCATCGCCTGCTCCATCTTTGGTATGCCGTTGAAAATGGGAATGATGTCCGCTGTCTACGGCATCCTCTACGGCCTCTTCCCCATCGGCTGGATCGTCCTCAACGTCATCTTCATGTACGACCTCACCTGCGAAGCTGGCCACTTCAAAGTCCTCCAGCAAAGCCTCATGGGCATCACGCAGGACCGCCGTCTCCAGCTCGTCCTCATCGCCTTCGCCTTTGGAGCATTTTTCGAGGGTGCCTGTGGCTTTGGAACCCCCGTCGCCGTCACCGCCGCCATCCTCATCGGCATCGGATTCAAGCCGCTGCAGGCTTCGGGACTCTCGCTGATCGCCAACACCGCGCCGGTCGCGTTCGGCGCGCTCGGTACACCGTTGATTGCGCTGTCGGGAGTAAGTGGTTTAAATCTGCTGCAACTCAGCGGAATGACCGGGCGAATTCTTCCTTTTTTCTCCCTTTTGGTGCCGTTTTGGTTGATTTGGACGTTCGCTGGTTTCGACGGAATGATCGAAGTTTGGCCCGCAACTCTGGTCGCCGGACTTTTCTTTGCGATCCCACAATTCCTGATTTCAAATCTTCACGGCCCTTGGCTCGTCGATGTCGTCGCTTCCGTCTGCTCCATCGCTGGAGTGACGGCTCTGCTGTTGTTCTGGCATCCGAAACGCATCTGGGGACTCGAAGGCCACGAAGCCGATCGCTCCGCCCGCGGCGAGCACGGTCACGCGCGCTCCGCGGTGATAAAAGCGTGGACACCGTGGGTCATCCTCAGCGTCATCGTTTTCGTTTGGGGATTGCCTTCGACAAAGGCATTCCTCGATCACGTTTCGAGTCCAAGAATTCCGATCGCGTATCTGCACAATCAATCGCTGCGAGTTCCACCTGTAGTTGCGAAGCCGACGCCGGAACCCGCGATTTTCCTTCTGAATTGGCTCTCCGCCTCCGGCACAGGAATTCTTTTCTCCGCGATCATCTCCGGATTTTTGATGGGCTACAGCCCGATCCGCCTCGCGCGCCAATATGCGAAGACTTTGTATCGCGTACGCTTTTCGCTGATCACCATTGCAGCGATGATGGCCATCGGTTTTACGACACGCTATTCCGGACTCGATGCGACGATGGGTCTCGCATTCGCGCGCACAGGAATGCTCTATCCGTTCTTCGGAACTCTGCTCGGCTGGCTTGGAGTTGCGCTCACCGGTTCCGACACCGCCTCAAACGTGTTATTCGGCAGCCTGCAGCGCATTTCGGCGAATCAAGTCGGCGTGCCGCCCGTGCTGATGTGCGCCGCCAACAGCGCCGGCGGCGTCATGGGCAAAATGATCGACGCCCAAAGCATCGTCGTCGCCAGCACCGCAACGGAGTGGTACGGCCACGAAGGCGACATCCTCCGCTACGTATTCCTCCACAGCATCGCGCTAGCATCACTCGTCGGCATCCTGGTCTTCCTGCAAGCCTACGTCGTGCCATTCAAAAACATGGTCGTGCACTGATGCGCGACTTTTCCGACATCCGCCAAATCGCTCGCCTTCGCAAACCATGTAGGGGCGCAGCACCGCTGCGCCCCAGCTTGCCCGGACGTCAACACGAGCACGCTTCGTTTTGTTCTTTCCGCTCGCGCTCGACTCTTTACACCGGCGTTCCGTTGTTTCACTCTTCTCGTGAACTGAATGAATCCTGACCTCGCAACTCGATTCCGCGAAATCGTCGGCCCACGCGGACTGATCACATCCGCCGAAGAATTGCGCACGTACGAATGCGACGGCCTCACAAATTTTCGCGTCATGCCGTCAGCCGTACTTCTTCCCGAAAACACCGCACAAGTGCAATCGATTTTGAAACTCTGCCATGCGGAGAAGATTCCGTTCGTCGCGCGCGGTTCGGGCACAGGACTCAGCGGCGGCGCGCTTCCAATCGAAAATGGAATCGTGATCAGCCTGACGCGGATGAATCGCATTCTCGAAATCGATATTCCTAATGCGCGCGTCGTTGTTGAACCCGGCGTAATAAATCTCGACGTCACCGGCCGCGTTCTGCCGCAAGAATATTTCTATGCGCCCGACCCGTCGTCTCAATCCGTGTGCAGCATCGGCGGCAACGTCGCCGAAAATTCCGGCGGCGCGCACTGCCTGAAATACGGATTCACCACGACGCACGTGCTAGGGCTCGAAGTTGTCTTACCTGATGGCTCTCTTGTGCATCTCGGCGGAAAATCACTCGACGCGCCCGGTTACGATCTCGCCGGAGTTTTTGTCGGATCCGAAGGAACACTCGGTGTCGCAACGAAAGTTATTTTGCGCATCGTGAAGCGTCCCGAATGCGTACAGACGCTACTCGCCGCATTTCCTTCCACGAATGAAGCCGGAGCGGCAGTGAGCGGAATCATTGCCGCAGGGATGCTCCCCGCTGCGATCGAAATGATGGACAACCTCGCGATTCAAGCGGCTGAAGCTGCCGTTCATGCGAATTACCCGAATTGCGGTGCGATGCTACTGGTAGAACTTGACGGCCCATTCGCCGAAGTGGAATCGCTGATGAAACACGTCGATGCGATCTGCCGCGAGAACGGCGCTTCCGAAATTCGCGTCGCGCAATCCGAGACCGAACGCGCGCTCGTTTGGAAAGGCCGGAAAGCAGCGTTCGCCGCGATGGGCCGCATCTCGCCGAACTACATCGTGCAAGACGGAGTGATTCCACGCACCGCGCTTCCGCAAGTGATGAGCGAAATCAATCGCCTCAGCAAAGAGACCGGAGTTCGCGTCGCCAACGTTTTTCACGCAGGCGACGGGAATTTGCATCCGCTCGTGCTCTACGATCGCCGTATCGCGGGACAGGAAGAGGCCGCCGAAGCGCTCTCCTACAAAATTCTAGAAATCTGCATCGCTGCGGGCGGTTCGATCACAGGAGAGCACGGCGTCGGCGAGGATAAGAAGCGCGCGATGTCAAAAATGTTCAGCGAGCCTGATCTGGAGACGATGCAGCGTGTCCGCTGCGCGTTCGATCCTCTACAACTTTCCAATCCTGGCAAGGTTTTTCCGCGCCCGCGGCTGTGCGGCGAAAAGCCAGGTAAATACGTTCCGCACGCGCTCGAAACTGCGGGAATCGCGGAGCGCTTCTAACCGTGGACGCGAGCGCACCAACCGACACAGCGCAAAGCATCGCCACGTTTGAGGCCACAACGCGCGCAGTCGTTGGCGCGGAAAACATTCGTCACGCCACCAGCGAAGATCGCGTCGCTGGCGTGCAGCCGCAACTCGTTGTATCGCCCGGCGACGAGCAACAACTCGCGCAGGTTCTGAAAGCGGCCAACGACGCGAATCTCGCGGTGATTCCACGCGGCGGCGGAACGAAGCTCGCTTGGGGAAATGCGCCGCAGCGTGCTGACGTCATTCTGTCGACTGCGCGACTGAATGCCATCGTCGAGCACGCTCATTCCGATCTGACGGTCACGGTCGAGGCAGGCTGCACGCTGAAGCAGCTCACGGAAACGCTTGCGAGGGAAAATCAGCGACTCGCGCTCGATGCATTGTGGCCAAGCCGAGCTACCGTCGGCGGGATTCTTTCCGCTAACGACAGCGGAGCGCTTCGACTTCGCTTCGGATCCCTGCGCGATCTGGTGATCGGCATCACCCTCGCGCTGCCTGACGGAACGCTGGCGAAGAGCGGCGGCAAAGTCGTGAAAAATGTCGCGGGCTACGATCTTCCAAAACTCGTCACAGGCGCGCTTGGGACGCTCGGTGTCATCACGCAGGCGACGTTTCGATTGCATCCGACACCGAAGGAATCGCGCACGGTTTCGTGCCTGGCACGCGACGCTCGCGAGGCACAGCGCCTCGTTCTTGCGATTCAGGATTCCAAGCTCGCTCACTCTGCTCTGCAAATCCGTTTTATCGAGTCGTTGCAGCCGCAGATCGATGTTTTGTTTGAAGCGACCGAAGCGGGCTGCACCGCGCAGGCAGAGCAACTGAAAGAAATTCTCGCCCCCGCAACAGTGATCGATTCCGGACCAGCCGTGTGGAAAGCGCGGCAGGAGCTGTACTCAGAAGCGATAGCGAATTCTGAATCGTCCGTGCTTGCAAAGATTTCGGTTCTGCCAACGCAAATCGCAGAAGCCTACGAAGTACTCACGAAATCAGCGAATACGAGTCGCATTCGCTTCAGTGCGGTTTTCTATGCGATCGGAATCGGAGCGATCTATCTGGCGGGAGCTCCTGCTGACCTTGCTGCGTTGCTTCAGAATCTTCGCAGCAAGATCGAACAACTCGGCGGGTCGCTCGTGATTGCTCATTCTCCGGATGCGATGCCGCAGCTAGATGCCTGGGGAAACGCTGGAGATGCGCTTCAGCTCATGCGCGCAGTGAAACAACAGTTTGATCCGAAATCGACGCTGAATCCCAGCCGATTCGTAGGTGGCATCTGATGCCGGAAGGAATCACTGGGCCGCCGCCGTCGCAGCCGTCCGACAAGCCATCGTCAACGGGAGCTTTCGACGCACATCATCCACCGGCGCGAGAACTCATCGATCAGTGCGTGCATTGCGGTTTCTGCCTGCCTGCTTGTCCGACGTACAAACTGTGGAACGAAGAGATGGATTCGCCGCGCGGGCGAATTTATCTGATGAAACTTGCGGCGGACGGCAAAACGGAAATGAATTCGCAGTGGGTCAGCCACTTCGATACTTGTCTTGGCTGCATGTCATGCATGACCGCGTGCCCGTCGGGCGTCGATTACAGCAAACTCATCGAAGCGACACGCGCGCAGATCGAACGCAATTATCCACGCGGCGCATTCGAGAAACTGTATCGAAAAATGATTTTCGCGACGTTTCCGCGGCCCGATCGTTTGAGGCTCCTTCGGCTACCGCTTCTCGCGTATCAAAAATCCGGACTGCAATCGCTCGTACGATCGAGTGGCATTTTGAAGTTACTGCCGAAAACGCTGCGCGCGATGGAAGCGCTCATGCCGACGCTGAAATCAAGCGAACGCGTTGCTGAAACGACCGCGGCTCAAGGAACGAAACGCGCGCGCGTCGGATTGTTACTCGGGTGCGTCCAGCGTGAGTTTTTTCCGCGCGTCAATGCCGCGACAGCTCGCGTGCTTGCGGCGGAGGGCTACGAAGTCGTTGCGCCGGCCGATCAACCATGCTGCGGCGCGCTGATGGTTCACGCCGGAGAAGAAAACGGCGCGCTGGAACTGGCTCGCAAGACGATCGACGTCTTCGAGCGCGCCAACGTCGAATTCATCATCACGAACGCGGCTGGTTGCGGCTCGAACGTGAAGGAATACGGCCACCTGCTGCGCGACGATGCTCACTACGCAGCGAGAGCGAAAGCGTTCGCGGCAAAATGCCGCGACATCACTGAGTTTCTAGCGGAGGGCGTTCCGCAGGCACAAAGACATCCGCTGAAGCTGCGCGTCGCCTACCACGACGCATGCCACCTGCAACACGCACAAGGAATTCGCATCCCGCCGCGCGAATTGCTAGCGCAAATTCCCGGAGTTGAATTGCTCGAAATTCCAGAAGGCGCGATTTGTTGCGGTTCGGCAGGAATCTACAATCTCGTGCAACCTGACACGGCAACGGAGTTAGGTGATCGCAAAGCGGAGCTGATCGCGCCTCTGAAACCCGATGTCATCGCGACGGGAAATCCAGGCTGCTTGCTGCAATTACAATCTTCGCTCGCGCGCGCGGGGCACAACATTCCCGTGGTCCACACGATTCAGCTATTGGACGCTTCCCTTTTGGACCGCTTGAGCGATTCGAGATCGGCTTCGACCTCGGCGTCTTCGGCATCTTTGGCCGCTTTGTCGGATTCTTTCTGAGGCTCGATCAGCGTCAAAAGCAATTCCATCGGATGCAGAATTTTTCGCTCGAAGCCGGCGTGCAACTGCTCGGTGCAGGACGTCCCGCTGGCGATGATTTGACGCGCTCCGCCGTCGCGGTCCTGTTGGACGACCTGGCCGAACAAATCCGCACCGACGGCGAGGCTCAAATCGTAGAAATCCTTCTTGTAGCCGAAGCTTCCCGCCATGCCGCAACACTCGACGTTTGAAGTGACCACATCAAAACCGATGTCGATCAGCAACTTCACGGTCGGCTCGGCGGCGCCAATTGTCTTCTGCTGGCAATGCGCGTGGTAGAAGAGGCGATGGCCAACTTTCGACTTTGAAATATCAAACACTTCGTGAGGCTTGCGCGCGGTTTTCTTCAAAATTTTGACGACGTACTCGACGGGTTCGTAGGCGTGGGAACGGAATCGCTCGTAACGCTCCTTACTGTCGAGCAGCCGCGCGAAATCGCGGCGGAACATCGAGAGCGAGCTCGGCTCGACGACGACGATGTCGCGGCCATCGTTGACATGCGGATCGAGTTCGCGGGTCGCGAGGCGCGCATGCTGCTTCGCCGTCGCGATCATGCCCTGCGACATCGCGGCGCGGCCCTCGGGCACGCATTCGCTGACGATCACGTCGGCGCCCATTTCACGCAGGACTTTGAGCGTCGCGATGCCGCGGCTGGTCATGCCGTAATTCGTAAACGCGTCGGCGAAAATCACGACTTTGATTTCGCGGCCCTTGCTGGACGGCGGCCTGATACTGCTCGCTTCCTCTACGAACGTGTGTTTCGGAAACGGCGGCAGCGCGCGGCGCCGATCGACGTTAAACCACTTCTCCATCATCGAACGAGCGGCGCTTGTGTTGCCCTCGTCATCTTTGGAGTCAATGCGCGTCGATGGAACGCGGCCAGCATCGACGGAATTCGCCATCGACGGGAAACGGGTGCCCCATTTCGCGAAGTAATGATAATTGCCGAAAAACATTTTTGAGATCGGCGCGGTACGATCGACCGGATCGGCCTCTGTAATCGAACCCATCAAACTCTTCGTCGTGGACGACGGCTCGAGCTGGTTCAAGCGATTGCCCAGATTCGCGTTGAGCCAGGGAATGTCGATGCGGACCGGGCAATTCTGTACGCAGCGCGTACAGCCGGTGCAAAGTTCCGAGAAACGCGCATTTTCAAGCTTGCTGGTCCAGGCTTCCCACGAACCGCCGATGCCACCCGAATACGTTTCGCCGCCGAACGCGTGGCCGCCGACGGTCTGGAAATTCGCGCACGAATTCAGGCACGCGCCGCAGCGAATGCAATTCAGCGCCTCGTGAAAGACGGGGTCGTCTCGCATTTTCATTCGGCCGTTATCGATCAGCACGAGGTGAAATTCGCGCGGCTTCAGCGGTTTGCTGGGCATCGCGAACGGAGGATCGAGGAGCGGAGGGCTGATGAAGCTGGTGTAGACCGACATCGATTGCCCGGTTGCGCTAATCGAGAGCAACTCGAGGAACGGCGCCATTTCCTCGCGCGCGGGAATAATTTTCTCGATGCCCGCGATGGCAATGTGGACGGGCGGCGCAAAGCTCGACAGGCGAATGTTGCCTTCGCTTTCGACGAGCATGAGCGTGCCGGTGTCGGCGGCGATCAGATTGGCACCGGTGACGCCAACGTCGGCATGCAGGAATTTTTCTCGCAAGATCTGGCGGGCGAAAAAGGTGAGCGCTTCGCCGGTGTCGAGCGGCATGTCGGTTTCGAACTTGCGCTTGAAGAGCGCGGTGATGCGCTCGCGGCTGTAGTGCAGGGCCGGCGCGAGAATATGGGACGGCTGCTCGCCGGCAAGCTGAAGAATAAATTCCGCGAGATCGCTTTCGACGACTTCGATGCCGTCTGCCTCAAGAGCGGTGTTGAGGTGAACTTCCTCGCTGGTCATGCTCTTGCCTTTGACGACCATTTTCGCGGCACGCCAGCGGCAAACATCGAGGATATAGCGACACGCATCGGCGGCGGTGCTGGCAACGAACACATGACCGTTGCGCGCGCGAACGGAATTTTTCAGCGTTTGAATCAGATCGGGCAGCGCCGCGATCGATTTGTCTTTGATGCGGCGCGCTTCATCTTTCAAATCGTCGTAATCGGGCAAATTGGCGACGGCGCGATAGCGGCCCTTGTTGAAATGCTGCGTGTTGGTACGAACCGTGGCGCTTTCGATGTCGAGCGCCATGCGAATCGCACGCAAAAGGTGTTCTTTGTCGCTTTTGTTGGCGACGTCGCGAGGCGCGTCGATTTTCGGCGCTGCGGGCGCCGCGGCCGGTGTCACGGAAGGACTCGATTTGGAATCGGCTTCGGCCATGGCCTCACTCTAACAAAAGAATCAGAACGCGATGGGGACCGTGAACGCCGACCACGAGGGGTCCCATGTCCGCCGTCGCGCTGGGGCCCGTGATGAAAACGAGATTCCGCTTGAGGCTTTCGCCGTCGAACATATCGGGATTGAAAAGGTCGCGCGGGCGTTCGACGATGCGCTCTTTGGCCAGCAGGATGATGTTGAGCGGCATAAGCAGGCACGACGCAGCAACGAGCGGGCGGCCGAGCGCGACGCAGATCGAGCCGGTGCTGGCGACGGCGGCGAAAGCTTCGGTGATGCCGACATCTGCGATGGCGAGTTCGTCGTCGTGAGGCTTGGGAATGACGCCGGCGAGGCCGCGAAGTCCATCGACGAGAGGGATGGGAAGAAATTCGGGCTCGGTGAGGACGATGCCTTGCGCTTTGCTGGTGGCGAGAGCGACGACGTCGCGGAGTGCGACTGGAGTTCGTTTGACTCGCCAGACCATGGCGGCGGCTTCGGTGGCGTGCTCCTCAAAGGTCGCGGCGAGATCGATCATTTTTTGTTGGGGATATTGTGCAAGGTCATGGCTGGGAAGTCTATAAATCGCTGTAGCGGGTTGCTGCCGGGGATTTGATGCGGGGGCACGGGGGAATGACGGCGGGGTTAGTCTGGGATACGGGTGCCTGTTGAGGCTGAAATCGTGCGGACCTGGGGCGCAGCGTGCTGCGCTCCTACATTGAAGGTGTGCGCGTGCGGAGCGTCTGCGGCGACATGGGGTCAGAGGTAGGCGTGCGCGAAGAAATAGATGCTCATCGCGAAACCGACGACGATGACGACCGCGCGAATCCACGATTGCGGCGCTTTCATTGCGTAATGCGCGCCGTAGTAGCCGCCGGCAACCGCACCGACAGTCATGGCGAGCGCCTGAGGCCAGAGAATCGCGCCGGTGATGACGAATGTGACGGCGGCGACTCCGTTGATGATGGCGCCGAGGACGGTTTTGAGCGCGTTCATTTCATGAACGTCGGTCATGCCCATCGCGGCGAACATGGCGAGGTTCATGATGCCGATGCCGCCGCCGAAGTAGCCGCCGTAGACGGCGACGAGGAGCTCGAAGATGGAGGCGCCGACGAGGGCTTTGGTGGAGGCGTCGCTGGAGACACGGGCGGAGATGCGGCGGGTGAGATGTTTGCCGAAGGTGAAGAGGAGCGTCGCGCCGAGGAGGAGCCAGGGGAGCACGCGGAGAAATGTCGATGCGGGCGTTTTGATGAGGAGAATCGCGCCGCCGATTCCGCCGACGATGCTGGTGACGACGAGAGGGATCATCACTCGGCGGGAAATGTTGAGGCGGCTGCGATAGGCGCCGCCGCTGGCGGTGGCGCCAAGCCAGAGCGCAAGCGTGTTGGTGGCGTTGGCGGGGATGGGCTGGACGCCGGTGAAGAGTAGCGTCGGGAATGAAATGAAGCTGCCGCCGCCGGCGACGGCGTTGAGCGCGCCGGCGATGGCGCCGACGGCACAGAGAAGGATGGCTTGGTGAAAGTTCAAAAGGAGATTCGTCCGCCGGAGTCGGTCGTTGCGGCCGGCGAGAATTTTTACCACGGATTAGCAGCGGTTGGGGGCGAAACACCAGCGAGCGTTGCGGGCAAATTGGCGGTTGCTCTTCTTGTTGCTTGCGAGCCGGTGCGGAATTGACGCCGTGCGCCGCGAGGTAGCATCATCTTTTGGCTAAAATCGACGGAATCGGAGCCGAATCGTGGCCAAGACGCCAAAGAAAAAGTCGAAGAAGAAAGATAGCGGAGCCGCCAAGGCGAAGGCTGGGATGCCGGCGGTAAAACACGCCGCGGCCAGGTCGGAAGAAGTGAAGAAGGACGGGCCGTTTCCGAAGAAAGACGGTCCATTCCCCAAAGAAAATGAAGCGCAGATCGCGGTGCACTGGAAGGAAGAAGATCTTTTCTTCCCTTCGGCGAAATTTATCGGGCAGGCGAATCTGAACGATCCGGCGTTTGTGGCGCAGTTCGACGAGAAGAATTTTCCGGAGTGTTTTCGCGCGTATGCCGACTTGCTCGATTGGGATCACTACTGGCATACGACGCTCGACACGAGCAATCCGCCGTTCTGGAAGTGGTTCGTCGGCGGCAAGTTGAACGCGTGCTACAACTGCGTCGATCGGCATCTTGCGCAGCACAAAAATAAAGCGGCGCTGATTTTCGTGCCGGAGCCGGAGCACGAAGCCGCGCAGGTCATCACCTATCAGGAGCTGTATCGCCGCGTGAACGAAACCGCCGCGATGCTTGCGCGATTTCGCCGGACTGAAGACGGGCGATCGCGTCACGATTCACATGCCGATGATTCCCGAGCTGCCGATCACGATGCTGGCGTGCGCGCGGCTTGGCGTGGTTCACTCGGTCGTATTCGGCGGATTCAGCGGCGAAGCGTGCGGCTTGCGCGCAGCGGATTCCGGCAGCCGCATTTTGATTTACGCCGACGGCTACTGATCGCAATGGCAAGTGGGTCGATCACAAAGCGAGCGCCGACGTTGCGGTCGATACCGCGGCGAAAGAAGGCCAGCAGATCGACAAGGTTCTGGTGTGGAAGCGCTACCCGCGACATTTCCGTTCCGAGTCGCCGATGATCATGGGGCGCGACTACTTCATCGAAGACATCCTGCACGATTATCACAATCACATCGTCGAGCCGGTTTCGCTGGACGCCGAAGCGCCGCTCTTTTTGATGTATACGAGCGGTACCACTGGCAAACCGAAGGGCTGCCAGCATCGCACCGGCGGATATCTCGCGTACGCGGCGGGGACTTCGAAGTTTTATCAGGACATCCATCCGACCGATGTGTATTGGTGCATGGCCGACATCGGCTGGATCACCGGGCATTCGTACATCGTGTATGGGCCGCTGGCGCTGGGCGCGACGAGCGTGTTGTACGAAGGCGTGCCGCAATTCCCCGACGCGGGACGTCCGTGGCGTATCGCCGAACGGCTCGACGTCAATATTTTCCATACTTCGCCAACGGCGATTCGAATGTTGCGCAAAGCCGGCGGCGAAGAGCCGAAGAAATACAACTATCACTTCAAACACATGACGACCGTCGGCGAGCCGATCGAGCCCGACGTCTGGCGCTGGTATCACGAAGTCGTCGGCAAAGGCGAAGCGGTCATCGTCGATACGTGGTGGCAGACCGAGACCGGCGGATTTTTGATCACGACGAAGCCGGCGCTCGACGCGATGAAGCCGGGCAGCGCGGGACCGGCGGCGCTCGGAATTTATCCGGTGATCTGGGACGAAAACGGCAACGAACTGAAAGCGGGCGCGGGCACGGCGGGGAATATTTGTATTCGCAATCCGTGGCCGGGAATCATGCAGACGATCTGGGGCAGTCCGGAACGCTTCGTGACGCAGTACTACAAGAAATACTGCAAGGATCCGAACAGCAAGGACTGGCGCGACTGGCCATACTACGCGGCGGATGGCGCCGTGCTGCCCGCCGACGGTTACTACCGCATTCTCGGGCGCGTCGATGACGTCATCAACGTCGCGGGGCACCGACTTGGCACGAAGGAAGTCGAGTCGGCGTGCTTGAGCATTTCGGACATCGCGGAAGCGGCGGTCGTTCCGGCGGTCGATGAAGTGAAGGGGCGCGTGCCGGTCGTTTACATTTCACTCAAGCCGGGAATCACCGCGTCGAAGCAGATTCAGGACAAAGTGACTTCGACGATCGAGACGATGATCGGCAAAATCGCGCGGCCGAAGACGATTCACATCGTTCCCGATATGCCGAAGACGCGCAGCGGAAAAATCATGCGCCGCGTGCTGGCCGCGATTTCGAATCACATGGATACCGGCGACATCACGACGCTCGCGAATCCCGACATCGTCGAACAGATTCGCGAAATTGTGCAGGGTCGCGCGCGCGGGCCGGTGCAGGAAGGGCCCGGCGGACATCAAGCTGTTCGGCGAAGACGCGTAGGTTTTGGCAACGTTGACAGAAGCTCAAGAGACAGAGGCTGAAGCCATTCTTCGCGCTTGATTGATGTCGCGGTTGAAACCGCGACCCACAACCCTAAGCCGACCGCGACGCACGCCCTATCCGATCTTGTACGCGAAATCGTAACTGTGTTTGCCGCCGGCGATGATAATCGTCATCGTCCCGGCGATTCCCGTGAACTCGCCCGTGCCCGAATCAGGTACGACCGTCACGTTCAAGCTGGGCGCATTCCGCGTCATCGTTCCATTGTGCTGCAAGACAAAGCTGCCACTGCGGCCGCCGATCTGCCCAGTCACTTTTTCCATCGCGACGTAACCCGCCGAACCTTCCGCGGCCGAGCGAAAACCGAGCATCTGCCCACGGCTTGAACCTTCGAGGTCTCCGGAAAACTTCTTGTCGAGCGTGAGCCTTCCGATTCCAGAATCGTCGCCGGTGTCAGCCGCGACAGGGCTCGCCTTCACTTCAAACGTGCCCTTTGCCATTTCCGACATAATGTTCTCCACGCAGGTATTCTCTCTGCCGATCGATTGTCTCATCCCACGGGGCAGCGGAACTCGGGCTAAATTGGCGTCGGGATCAGTTCGCAGTTGAGGTGGAGTCGCACTTCTGAGCGCGGTTGAGCAGGAAATCGCGTTCGCGCGCATTTTGCGTCATCGAAGCGGCGCGCAGAAACTCCTCCTGCGCCTCCGCGAAGCGACCCAGCTTGAAGAGAAAATCGCCGCGCACGCTGGGCAGCAAATGATAATTCTTCAAGGCGCCGCCGGCGACCACCTGATCAATCAGCTCGAGTCCCGCTGCCGGACCGAACGCCATCGAAATCGCTACCGCTCGATTGAGCTCGACGATCGGCGACGGCGTGAGCTGCGCCAGCGCATCGTAGAGCGCCGCGATCCGCGCCCAGTCGGTCTGATCGCCGCTATTGGCGCGAGCATGGCACGCCGCAATCGCCGCCTGCAACGCATACGGACCAAGCGAGCCGCCAATTGCTTCCGCGCGTTCGAGTTCGCCGAGCCCGTGGCGAATCAAGATGCGATCCCAGCGCGAGCGATCCTGATCGAGCAGCAAAATCGGCTCGCCTTTCGCGTTGGTGCGCGCGTGCATTCGCGACGCCTGAATTTCCATCAGCGCCACGAGGCCGTGCACTTCCGCTTCATTCGGCACCAGTCCCGCCAGAATGCGGCCCAGTCTCAGAGCCTCTTCACACAGTCCTGGCCGCATCCAGTCTTCGCCGGCAGTCGCCGAATAACCCTCGTTAAAAATTAAATAAATGACTTCGAGCACCGACGCCAGGCGCGCCTGAAGATCGGCGCCGCGCGGAATCTCAAACGGGACGCGCGCCTCGCTCAGCGTCCGTTTGGCGCGCACGATGCGCTGCGCAATCGTCGGCTCAGGCACCACGTACGCTCGCGCGATCTCGACGGTCGTCAGTCCACCCAGCAACCGCAACGTCAACGCAACGCGGGCTTCGGTCGACAACACCGGATGGCACGAGATGAACACCAGCCGCAGCAAATCGTCCCCAATCTCGTCATCCAAATTGTCGGATTCATAGTTCGCCATGGCGGACTCTTGCTGGCTTTTCAACTCGCGGCCCAGCTCTTCGTGTTTCCGTTCGAGGAGCTTGTTGCGGCGGAAGTAGTCGATCGCTCGATGCTTGGCGGTCGCCATCAGCCACGCGCCTGGATTGTCGGGAACACCCGTCTCCGGCCATTTCTCAAGCGCAATGATCAACGCATCCTGCGCCAGCTCTTCGGCCACACCTACATCGCGAACGATTCGAGTCAGCCCGGCAATCAGCCGAGCCGACTCGATCCTCCAGACCGCTTCGATCGCTTTGTGGGTGTCACTCACGATTCACGTAGGGCGCAACGATTTGCGCGCTTGTCCGACAGTTCAATTTGCTGCTTTTGCGCAGGTGTCCGCCGGCATCTCGTAAAGCTGGCGAATTTCGCATTCGCCGTCGCCGGCAATCCGCATGAATTCCTTCACATACTCGATCGCTTCTTCTCTCGAAGCCACGTTGATGATCGCAAATCCGCCGACGATTTCCTTCGCCTCGGTAAAGGGTCCATCCGTGACCGCCGCTTGCCCGTTCGCCTGACGGATCCGCGCGCCGAGCTTCGACGGCATACAACCCTCCGTTGCCACCAGCTTCCCCGACTTGAACCCTTCTTCGATCAGCTTCCCCATCCGTTCCATCTCTGCCTGGGTCGGCCCGGTATTTCTTTCCGCAGTCTTATAAATGCTCAGAAATTTCATCGCCATATCCCCTTATCTATTTATTTGTGACGCACGGCTTTGCGCGGTCCTGCCTCAACTTCCTTTCCGCACCTCTCTCTTCATCTGGGAAAGTTTTTCCAACCGAATCCTTGCGACTTCCTCGTACTTCTCGACAGCTTCCGCCGGCAAGTAGTCTTCCAGCTCGACAAACTCTCGCACTTCGATTTCCGATTCCTGGTCCGGGCCATGCGGCGCTGGAGCACGCTTCGCCCACTCGACCGCTTCTTCGCGCGACTTCACATCGATGATCCAAAAGCCGGCGACCAGCTCCTTCGCCTCCGTAAACGGCCCATCGACCACCGTCTTCTTTCCACCCGGCGAAAATTTGATCCGTGTGGCCCTCGCAGTCCCCTGCAAACCAGACAGGTCGAGCAATACTCCAGCCTTCGAGAGTTCCTCGTTGTACTTCCTCATTTCTCCGATCAGCTTCTCGCTCCTCGTCTTGTCTTCGATGGTTTTCTTGTCCTGCTCCGGATTCGACTTCACGATCATCATGAATCGCATCGCGCGTCCCCTGAGCTCGCCTTAATTCTGCTGCCCGCGAGCTTCTTTCGCCATTTCCTTATATACATCGCCGATTTTCTTCCCTGCCTTCTTCGCTTCGACGACGCGGTCCGTCTCCGGAAGATCTTCGATTTCGAAAAACTGGCGAATTTCGATTTCGCATTCGTCGTCCGGGCCGTGCTGCAATGGAGCCCGCTTCGCCCATTCGATCGCTTCTTCCATCGTCTTCACCTGAAGAACCCAATAGCCGACGAGCAACTCCTTCGTTTCCGTGAACGGCCCATCGATCACTGTTTTCTTTCCGCCCGGCAAAAATTTGATTTTTGCGCCCTGCGCAGTCGGTTTCAAACCGCCCATGTCGAGCAGAATCCCCGCCTTCGCGATCTGTTCGTTGAACTTTCCCATCTCTTCGAACGCTTCCTTCGGCGGCAATTTGCCCGGCTCCCGATCCTTGTTCATCTTGATCATCACCATGACACGCATCGTTTTTCTCCTCGCTGAATTTCGATGGCCGGCGAAGCTCCGTTCGCGGCCTCACTTCTACAACGAATCGGCACCTGCAAAATCGACACGATCCAAAAATTTTCTCGCGGTCTTCGAGTGCCCTAATCTTCCCCAAACTCAATAAACTGCCGCACTTCGATCTGCACATCCTGGCCCTTTGTCGTCGGCGTGCGCTTCGCCCATTCGACCGCTTCTTCGAGCGACTTCACCTTGATCAGCCAGTAGCCCGCGACCAGTTCCTTCGACTCCGTAAATGGTCCGTCGATGACCGTCTTCTTTCCGTCGGCCGCAACATTGACTCGCGCGCCCGTCGAACTCGGATACAAGCCCGCGGCATCAACCAAAACTCCCGCAGCCGCTTGCTCCTGGTTGTACTTCACCATCGCGTTGATCGTTTCCTCGCTCGGCATCTTGCCGGCTTCGGAGTCCTTGGTCGATTTCAGAATCAGCATGAATTTCATCTTCATCTCTCCCGTCTCAGTCTCATTCGCCGGTTAAGCTCAATCGGCCTCACTCTTACATCGAATCAGCTACTCGAAAATCGACATGCCGTCGAAAAATTTTTGCCGGCTGTCACTTCTTCTGCTTCTGCATCTCTTTCGAAAGTTCGATGTGCTTATTGAGACCCTCGCTCGGTGCAAAGTCCTCGACCTCGAAAAACCGTCGCACCTCGATATCGGTTTCCTGCCCCGGGTGCGGCGACGGTGCTCGCTTCGCCCATTCAAGCGCTTCTTCGTGCGACTTTACCTGGATGATCCAATACCCGGCGATCAATTCCTTCGACTCCGAAAACGGCCCATCCACCACCGTTTTCTTTCCATCCGCCGAATACTTCACTCGAAATCCCTTCGAACTGCCCTGCAAACCCGCCGCATCGAGCAGGACACCCGCCTTCGCGAGCTGCTCGTTGTAGGCTCCCATCGCTCCGATCAACTCCTCGCTCGGCATTTTCCCAGCTTCCGAGTCTTTGCTCGCCTTCACGATCATCATGTATCGCATCGTCTTTCTCCTGAATGAGTGTCCCGCGACCGGCAAAGCTCAATTCCCGGCCTCACTTCTACGTCGAACCGCAAACGTCAAAATCGACAGTCATAGAAGAATTCGGCTTGGAATTCTCTGGCCGTCCTAATCCACTGCAATTGCTAAGGTTACGCCTGGGAACGCCACCTGAATCAACCGAAACGCCGCCAAATCTTTATCACATCGAAGTCGTGAGACACGACATTGCACCGCTCGCAAATCCGTCTGCGTCGCACAACGCCGCGCTCCGCTTTTTCAGTTATCATAGACGTGCGAACTTCAGGAAAGGACGCCGCATGGCCATCTCCGGAGGCAACTCCTTCAAAACGCGCGACACCCTCAACGTCGGCGCACAAGCCTTCGAAATTCACCGCCTCGAACATCTCGAAAAACAAGGAATCGCCAAGCTCGCCACGCTTCCTTTCTCGCTGCGCGTTCTGCTCGAAAATCTTCTTCGCTTTGAGGACGGCCGCTTCGTTCACCCCGAAGACATCAAGGCTCTCGGCTCATGGACTCCCGGCGTCGCGCAAAAAGAAATCGCGTTCATGCCCGCCCGCGTCCTGTTGCAGGATTTCACCGGCGTTCCCGCCGTCGTCGATTTCGCCACGATGCGCGAAGCGATGAAGAAAATGGGCGGCAATCCCGAAGCGCATCAATCCGCTCTTCCCCGCCGAACTCGTGATCGATCACTCCGTGCAGGTCGACAACTTCGGCAGCGCGAACTCCTTCGGCCTCAACGCCGAGCTCGAATTTCAGCGCAACGTCGAGCGCTACGCATTTCTTCGCTGGGGCCAGACCGCGTTTCAAAATTTCAAGGTCGTTCCGCCCGACACCGGAATCTGCCACCAGGTCAACCTCGAATACCTCGCGCGCGTGCGTCTGCTCCGTCAAGAGCGGCAACAAGCTCGAAGCGTATCCCGATTCCGTTGTCGGTACCGATTCGCACACCACGATGATCAACGCGCTCGGCGTCTTTGGCTGGGGCGTCGGCGGTATCGAAGCAGAAGCCGCGATGCTCGGCCAGCCAAGCTCGATGCTGATTCCCGAAGTCGTCGGCTTCCGCCTCCACGGCAAGCTTAGCGAAGGCGCGACCGCCACCGACCTCGTTCTCACCGTCACCGAGATGCTGCGCAAAAAGGGCGTCGTCGGTAAATTCGTCGAGTTCTACGGTACCGGCCTGTCGAGCCTCAGCGTTCCTGATCGCGCCACGATTGCGAATATGGCGCCCGAATACGGCGCGACGATGGGCTTCTTCCCTGTCGATGCCGAAACGCTTGCGTATCTTCAATTCACCGGACGCGCGCACGAGCAGATCGCGCTCGTCGAAGCGTATTGCAAGGAGCAATTTTTGTTCCGCACCGACGCGACGCCCGATCCAGCGTTCAGCGACAAGCTTGAGCTCGATCTCGCTTCTGTGGAACCGACCGTCGCCGGGCCGAAGCGTCCGCAGGATCGCGTCTCGCTGAAGAATGCGAAGTCGAGCTTCACCAAAGTCGTCGGCGACGCGCCGTCGAAGCAAGCCGCCGTCAAAAATAACGGCGACTCGTTCGATCTCTCCAGCGGCGCCGTCGTCATCGCCGCGATCACGAGCTGCACAAACACATCGAACCCATCGCTGATGCTCGGCGCCGGATTGCTCGCGAAAAAAGCCGTCGAGCGCGGCTTGCAAATCAAGCCGTGGGTGAAAACCAGCCTCGCGCCCGGCTCGAAAGTCGTCACCGACTACCTCGCCGCCAGCGGTCTCAACGTATTTCTCGACAAATTGAAATTCAATCTCGTCGGCTACGGCTGCACCACCTGCATCGGCAACAGCGGCCCGCTTCCCGACGCCATCGGCGCCGCCATCAAGGAAAACAATCTCGTCGCCGTCGCCGTCCTCAGCGGCAATCGCAACTTCGAAGGCCGCATCCATCCGCTCGTCCGCGCAAACTATCTCGCGTCGCCGCCGCTCGTCGTCGCCTACGCGCTCGCCGGCCGCATGGATCTCGATCTCACCAGCGAACCCATTGGCAACGGCATCCGACGGCAAGCCCGTCTTTCTGAAAGACATCTGGCCGACGCCACAGGAAGTCGAATCGACCGTTCGCAAAGCCGTCTCGACCGATCAATATCTGAAACAGTACGGCGAAGTCTTCGAAGGCGACGCGCACTGGAAATCGATGAAGGTCCCCGAAGGCGATCTCTACGCCTGGGATCCGAAATCCACCTACATCAAGCTGCCGCCCTATTTCGAAAACATGCCGAAGCAGCCCGCCGCGCTCGCCGACATTCATGACGCGCGCGTGCTCGCCATGCTCGGCGACAGCGTCACCACCGATCACATCTCCCCCGCCGGCTCGATTCCTGTCGAATCGCCCGCCGGAAAATATCTCGTCGCCAACGGCGTCAAGCCGCACGAGTTCAATTCCTACGGCGCGCGCCGCGGCAATCACGAAGTCATGGTGCGCGGCACCTTCGCCAACATTCGCCTGCGCAATCAACTCGCGCCCGGCACCGAAGGCGGCTGGACGCTCTTCCAGCCCGGCGACGAAAAAATGTCGATCTACGACGCCGCCGTGAAATATCGCGAAGGCGGCAGTCCCGCTCATCGTCATCGCCGGAAAAGAATACGGCTCCGGCTCGTCGCGCGACTGGGCCGCCAAAGGCACGCGATTGCTCGGCGTCCGCGCCGTCATCGCCGAAAGCTACGAGCGCATCCACCGCAGCAACCTGATCGGCATGGGCGTTCTCCCGCTCGAATTCAAGCCAGGCGAAACGCGCGAAACCCACGGCCTCACCGGCCACGAAATTTTCAACATCGAAGGCGTCGCAACTCTCGCGCCTCGCAAAGACATCCAGGTCACCGCGAAATCCTCCGACGGCAGCGAGAAGAAATTCACCGTCGTCGCCCGCGTCGACACCCCCGAAGAAGTCAACTACTACAAACACGGCGGCATCCTCCAATACGTCCTCCGCCAAATGCTCTAGGCAAAACTTTTTGACCGCATTCGTAGGGGCGGGGCTTGCTCCGCCCGTCGATGCGTATTGGCACGGCGTCGTCCCTTCAACTTCCCAATCGCTCGCCGTCTAAGTAAAATCCGCGCACCATGATCAAATCTCTTCTGCCATTCGCTCTCTTACTCTCGGCCCTCGCCACCGACGCACAGCAACAACAATCACCCGCTCAGCCTCCTCCCGTCACCCTCGCCATCCGCGCCGGCAAACTCATCGACGTGGCCCACTCTCGCCTCCTCACCAACCAAATCATCCTCATCCGCGAAAATGGCACGATCGCTCAGATCGGCCCAGACCTAACAATCGCCGCCAACATAAAAACGATCGACCTCTCCCACTCCACCGTCTTCCCCGGCCTCATCGACTGCCACACCCACCTCGCCGACGGCTCGCAGCAAGGCAACATCGATCCGATCTACCAGCTCAAACACACCGCCGCAGAAATGGCGCTCGAGTCCGTTCCCAACGCGCGCGTCTTCCTCGAATCCGGCTTCACCACCGTGCGCGACGTCGGCGTCTATCGCGCGCTCACCGACATCGCTCTGCGCGACGCCATCGCAAAAGGCTACATCGTCGGCCCGCGCATGTTCGTCGCCGGAGCCTACGTCACCATCTCCGGCGGCGCCGGCGCCATGACCGGCTTCGCGCCCGACATCACTCTTCCCTGGGATCTCCGCTACGGCCAAGCCGACAGCCCGTGGGAAGTCCGCCAACGCGTCCGCCAGCTCGCGCACGACGGCGCCGACCACATCAAAGTTCTCTCCAGCGGCGCCGTCCTCACGCACGGCAGCAATCCGCAATCGCAAGAGTTCACTCCCGAAGAACTCTCCGCCGCCGTCGACGAAGCAAGTCACTTCGGTCTCCGTGTCGAAGCCCATGCCCACTCACCCGTTGGAATCAAAAATGCCATCCGCGCTGGAGTCGCCAGCGTCGAGCACGCCACGCTGATTGACGACGAAGGCATCGCTCTCGCCAAACAGCACGGCACCTATCTCGATATGGATATTTACGACGAGGAATGCATCGAAGAGGAAGGCAAAAACGGCACGCATGACCGCCGACTTTCTACAGCACGACCACGACCTCGGCGAAAAGCAGCGCCAGAATTTCACGAAAGCTCTGCACGCCGGAGTAAAACTCAGCTTCGGCACCGATGCCGGCGTCTGCCCCTACGACCGCAGCATCAACCAGTTCGCATTCATGGTGAAGTACGGCATGACGCCGATGCAGGCCATTCAATCCGCCACAACCAGCGCCGCCGACCTGCTCGGCAAATCCGAAATTCTCGGCAGCATCGACCCCGGCAAATACGCCGACATCGTCGCCGCCCCCGACAACCCGCTCGACGACATCCACGCCATCGAGCACATCACCTTCGTCATGAAAGAAGGCAAAATCTACAAACAACAAAACTAACCCGATCCTTCAGCAAGATCATGTACGGGCGCAGCACTGCTGCGCCCCAAACGCCCAGGCGCATCCGCCCATCGCGATCCGTTCTTCTCTTAATCGCGCCACAAAACCAAATCTCACTCCCGCCCCTCGCGTTTCTGCGCCACCACCAACCCCCTCGGCGTCGGCAACAACACCACCGAAATCAGCCCCTCCGCCTCCATCTTCTTCGCCGCCTCCCGCACCGTCTTCACCGCCGAACTCGCATCATGCATCAAAATCAATCCATACGGATTGATCTGCGGCAAAAATCTCCGCACTTCCGCCTCTCGAATCGCCACATCGCTATCGCTGAAAAATAAATCGATCTTCCCCTCAATTTTCAATTCCAGGCTCGACGCATTCCGCGCATCAATCCACTCCCCCAGCCCTGACGCATCAAACCTCGCCTTCGCCGCCGCATACACCTTCGGATCGTATTCGCACGTAATCACGCGCCCGACGCCGTTCTCCTTCAGCCCCTCCGCGATCCGCAGCGTGCTCAAGCCCCGAAAACGTTCCCGTCTCCACCACCACTTCCGGCTTCAGCGTTTTCACCATCGCCTTCAAAAAATCGAGCACTTCCACTTCTGCGCTCATCGAGTCATACATGTGCCAGCGCTCCGGGTGAGGACATTCAGGTGTCGGTCGGTGATATTCCTGCTGCAAAACATCGCCCGCTGCGGCGATGTGACTCAGGATGCGGTGCTCTTGTCTAACCTTGCGCCACTGACTTTTAAGACGCCAAAGTAACACCGCGCCCGCGATGATTGATGCGACGCTCGCTGCCTGTGCGTTCGACATCCCCAAAAACGATCGCGGGTTGATACGAATAATCTCGATCAAAAATCGCGCAATGCCCGTCAAAATCAAATAATTCGCGAAAATCTCGCCTTTTGCCTTTGGGCCGCGCAGCGTCTTCGTCCCCATGTGCCATAAAAACGCCGCAATCGCCAGCCAGATAAAAAATTCATACAGCGGCGTCGGATGCACCCGCTGCGTCGTCGGCACCACGCCGTTCGGAAAACTCATTCCCCACGGCAGCGACGTCGGGATCCCGTAATCGCCGTCGCCCGAAAGCAAACATCCGATGCGCCCGATCGCATAGCCCACGCAAGCCGCGGGCGAGCACATATCCATGAACTCGAGCACCGGTATCTTCAGCCAGCGCGAGAGCCACAGCAGCGCAAAAAATCCGCCTAAAAATCCCCCGAACCAGGCGAACCCATATCGGCTGAAAATCTGCGGCCAAGGATCGGCAAAAAATTCGCTCGGACTCTCCAGCACGTGATATAGCCGCGCGCCAATCAGCCCCGCGATTCCCGCAACTCCGATGACAAGAAATCCCGCGTCGAGCTTCGTTCGATAACCCGGCAACTTCTCCAGCGCGTCGCGCCGCCGGTCAAACTCCGCCTGCAACACGTATGCGGCAACAAACAGCGCCGTCGCCACCATCAACCCAAACGTCGGTATCGTCAGCGGCCCAAGATGTAAAAACGGAATCATCGTAAGAACAAGCAGTATACATGCGCCCGCGATTCATCCGTCATTGGTAGCGCCGGCATCCTGCCGGCGTTTTCCCCAACCCCCCGCAATCACCATGTCGGGGCGCAACACACTGCGCCCCATCCGCAAGATCGCCCCGCTCGCCGGCAGTTGGGTGCCGCACCCTTTCGTCTTTTGAAAGGGTGCGGGTTTAGATGAAGCCCCACCCAGACCACAACAATGTTCGCGTTCGATCGACTCCTTCCCCGATACAATCCCTCATGCTCCGCATCCCCGCCGCTCTCTCCGCCAACTGCCGTAAGTCCCACGACCGCTCTGCTTGGCTCGACCAACTCCCATCCACCATCAACACTCTCGAACAAAATTGGTCCCTCGAACTCGGCCACGCGTTCGACGGCCCAGACGTGTCGGCTTCGTTCGTCGCTCTGGCACAACGAAAAAACGACACCAGCGCCATCCTCAAAATCGGCATGCCTCACTTCGAGGCTCAGAGCGAAATTGCGGGCCTTCACTTCTGGTCGGGCGACCCGACCGTAAAACTCCTCGAATTCGACGACGACCTAAACGCGATGCTCCTCGAGCGCTGTGTCCCCGGAACCTCGCTTCGCGAATTGCCGCTGCCCGAGCAAGACAAAATCATCGCAGCTCTTCTTCCCCGTCTTTGGCGCATGCCAACGAGTCCGCATTCATTCCGCCCGCTCTCCGCGCTGACTGCTTACTGGAGCCGAGAGACCGAGTCGCAAAACGAGAACTGGCCCGACGAAGGTCTGGTCCGCGAAGGCCTCCGCCTCTTCCACGACCTCCCACGCACTGCTGCAACCGAAGTCTTGCTGGCCACTGATCTCCACGCCGGCAACATCCTCCGCGCCCAACGCGAGGCTTGGCTCGTCATCGACCCCAAGCCCTTCATCGGCGATCCCACCTACGACGCCACCCAACACCTCTTCAACAATTTCGACGAGCTGAGCGCCCACCCACTCGACCGAATCCACCGCCTCGCCGATTTGCTCGACCTCGACCGTACCCGCCTCCAGCAATGGACCTTCGCCCGCCTGGCCGCCGAACCCCGAGACGATTGGAATAGCCAACCAACCCTCCGACTCGCCCGGGTCCTGGCGCCCAACTAGCGCCTACCCCGCCGCCCGCGTGCTGTGTACAAAATGAATCCGCCACTTCCCGCCCTTCTTCTCCAACACCATCGACTCCAGCCACGTCACCTGCTCTGTCCCCTCCGGCTTTTTCACCGTCCCCTTATTGACATACGTAATCCACGCCACATTCCCCGCCACATGCACTTCCGGCTGCGTCACATTCCACTCATACACATATCCCGCCGCATGTTGTTTCTGAATCGCCTGCATCAAAGCATCCCCGTCAAACCGCATCCCGTTGTCGTACGCATAAAAATCCTTCGTCGTCACCGCATGAAATTTCCCCAGATCATCCGCAGCCGCCGCCGCAAACACCGCCTTCACTGTACCCACCACCTTCACATCTTCGGACCCAGCCGCTGCCCCACTTGCCCGCGCAAAAACAAGACCCCCGCATGCCGCCGCAAAAATCATCGCCACCACCGCCATCGCAGATCTCGTCCGTCCCGACATTCCAGTCATCGTTCTCCTCTCGCGCGCCTTCACCTGGGTTTCGAATTGCAAATTCTGCTCTATCGCGATCCTCAGCTCGCGTCCACTCCAACCCAAACCATTCGAACACCGAGTGTAGGGGCGCAGCACTGCTGCGCCCTAGCTTGGCAAGATCACAGCCCGGCCACAATCCGCTTTTTCCGAATCCCGAGCCCTCGCTTAACCATTCGAACAACAAAATAGGCGTTGACATTAAGTAAACACCATGCTATACTGCGCCGTGAACTCACATTTCTTCTTCCGCGCCCCTTCGCCTCAAAAAAATTCGACCTCCAACCAAATTCACGCGTCGCCGCAACCCGCCTCGATTCAACACCTTCCACACTCCCATTTTCCGTATATCCACAACCTATTGATTCCAAAACATTTGCGCACTCTTCAGAAAAACACCGGGGGTATACCCAATCCTTCCCAATTTGGAACCGCTCAGCCGCCGCTCCGACGAGCATTGTGGTATTTTCTCCGCGCTCTTCCATTTCCCGGAGGCCTTCCCAAAATGAACCGCTGGCTCTTCAGCCTGCTCTCGCTCCTGCTCGCCGCCTCGGCATCGCTCGCCGCCGACTCCTACCAAATCGTCCTCGATCGCGACGTCAAAGTCCCCATGCGCGACGGCGTCATCCTCAAAGCCGACATCTATCGCCCTCAGGCCGACGGCAAATTTCCCGTTCTCCTCGTCCGCACGCCCTACGACCGCCGCAATGAAGCCAGCATCGGCGTTCGCGGCGCCCAGCGCGGCTTCGTCGTCATCATGGAAGACACGCGCGGCCGTTACGGCTCCGAAGGAAAGTTCTACACGTTCGTCAACGAGCCCAACGACGGCTACGACACCGTCGAGTGGGCCGCCGCGCTTCCCTACTCCAATGGAAAAGTCGGCATGTTCGGCGGCAGCTACGTCGGCGCCACGCAAATGCTCGCCGCCATCACCAATCCGCCGCATCTCGCCGGCATCTGCCCGATCGTCACCTCCAGCAACTATCACGAGAGCTGGACGTATCAAGGCGGCGCGTTCGAGCAATGGTTCAATCAATCCTGGACGTCCGGCCTCGCGGAAGACACGCTGACGCACGAAGCAATGCACCATGCCAACGCCGCGAAAGGCATGTGGGAACTTCCGCTCTCTGACTATCCGCTCTTCAACATGAACGCGCGCAACGCCACTTCAACCGAAACGCTCGCGCCTTACTATCTCGACTGGCTCGCGCATCCCAACTACGACGATTACTGGAAGAAAATCGCGATCGAAGAGCATTTTGCCGACATTCACGTCCCCGCTCTGCACGTCGCCGCGTGGTACGACATTTTTCTCGGCGGCTCGCTTCGCAATTATCTCGGCATCAAGGCGCACGGCGGCAACGATGCCGCGCGCAACGGCCAGCAACTCATGGTCATCGTCGGCGGCCACGCCGGCAACGGCCCGAAAATCGGCGACGTCGTTTTTGGTCCCGAGTCGAACATCGACGAAGACAGCATCATCCTCGAGTGGTACGACTTCCTTTTTAAGGGTGTTCAGAATCGTTTTGCCGATGGTAAGCCCGTGAAGATTTTCGTCATGGGCGAAAACAAATGGCGCGAAGAAAGTGAATGGCCTCTATCGCGCGCGAAGGAAACGAAATATTTTTTGCATGCCAGCGCCGCCGCGAATTCCGTCCACGGCAAGGGCGCTCTCTCAACCACCGCGCCGACAAAGGAAAGCGCCGATCAATTCACTTACGACCCCGCAAAGCCGGTTCCAACCGTTGGCGGACCGCTCTGCTGCGACAGCGATCACTGGCCCCCAGGCCCGCGCGACCAGCGCGCCGTCGAATCCCGCGACGACGTTCTCGTCTATTCGACGCAACTGTTCGCGCAAGACACCGAAGTCACCGGCCCGGTCAGCGTTGAACTCTTCGCCAAATCGTCCGCGCCCGATACCGACTTCACCGCCAAGCTCGTCGACGTTTGGCCCGACGGCTTCGCGCAAAATCTCACCGAAGGAATTTTGCGCGCGAGCCATCGCGAATCGCAGGAGCATCCGACACTCATCACCCCCGGCGAGATCTACAAATTGACCATCGATCTCTGGGCGACGAGCAACGTCTTCAAGAAAGGCCACACGCTACGCCTCGAAATTTCGAGCAGCAATTTCCCGCGCTTCGACCGCAACCTCAACACCGGCAACCAGCGTCCATATCTAGGTCGCCACGCAAACGGCGCCGACGCATTCACAACCGCAACGAACACGATCCTTCACGACGCCGACCATCCCTCGTCGCTGACCGTGTCGATCGTTCCAGCGAAATGAGGCCCTAGAGAAATGCTTCGTCGCCAATTCATCATCACCGGAATCGCCTCGAGCGTAGTCGCGTCGGCGAAACTTTACGGCTTCGCCGGTCACCAGGCCGCGACCGCCGCTCCGCAAGCGCCGCCAGCGAATACGAGCCCTCCGCCGGATTGGGTGAATCCCTTTCCACCGCACCGTGTCATGGGCAACATCTATTACGTCGGCAGCGAAGGCCTGGCGTCGTATCTGATTACCACGCCCGACGGAAACATTCTGATCAACAGCAGCCTCGAACAAAGCGTGCCTTTGATTCAGGCCAGCATCGAAACACTCGGCTTCAAATTCAGCGACACGAAAATCCTGCTCATCAGCCACGCCCACTGGGACCACTGCGCGGGCAGCGCCAAAATCAAGCAATTGACCGGCGCGAAATATATGGTACTCGACGCGGACGTTCCCGTGATCGAGTCGGGCGGCAAAAAAGACTTTCGCTACGGCAACGATGCGAGCACTTACTATCCGGCGGCGAAAGTCGATCGCGTCCTGCACGATGGCGACGAAGTGAAACTCGGCAATGCCCTCCTCGTCGCGCACAAAACCGCGGGCCACACCAAAGGCTGCACCACGTGGACGATGAAAGTCCGCGACGACAAGAGCGGAAAAACCTACGACGTCGTCATCGTCGGCAGCCCCAACGTCAATCCCGGCTACAAACTCGTGAACAACGCCGAGTACCCGCAAATCGCGCAAGACTACGAACACGCCTTCGCCGTTTGGAAGGCGCTCCCCTGCAACATCTTCCTCGGCGCCCACGGCGCCTACTACGACATGGCCGCGAAATATCCGAAGCTCGCCGGCGGCGGCCCGAATCCCTTCATCGATCCCGTCGGCTACAAAGCCTACATCGCCGAACGCGAAGCCACATTTCAGGAGGAACTAAAGAAGCAGCAGGCCGCCACTAAAAATGAAGCGACGCGCCGGTAGAGCCGGCGTCTCGCCGGCGTTTTTCCACTGCGTCTTGCCAGTTAGTTTCACCTATGCCGCCGCAATTCTCTTGCGCCGCCAGAGAACGAGGCCTAGCAGCAACCAAATCACGAGTGCGATGTATTCAGCTTCGGTGAAATGACCCGGTATGAACGGCAAAACTTTCATCGCGACCAACGCAAACGCCGCGATCGATCCGAATATCGCGATGATGCGCAGGCGAGTCGATGGCAACACATGGTTGCGCAACACCAGCACCATCGAAACGCAAGCCGCAAGCCAACCGAGCGCTGAAGCCGCCGAGCCAACCTCGGTGACCGGCACGAGCAGCGAATCGCCGAGAAACAACGCGACCAAAGTACCGGCGCCGACGATCAAAACCGAATTGCTTGGCGTCTGAAATTGCGGATGGACGCGCGAAAACATTTCCGGAATCGAGCCGTTGCGGCCGAAGGCAAAAATCATGCGCGTGGAAGCGACGAAGTTTCCGTTGAAGCACTGAAGGAGACCGAACATGGCCATTGCGAAAATCAACCGCACCACCCAGTGCGCGCCGAGTCCATGCTCGAACGCGATCGCCGTCGCGAATCGCTTGCCGAGCAGGCTCTGCCACGGGGCGATGTAGGACACAGCGAATAGGGACAACGCGTAAAACGAAACGCCGACGCCGAGGGCCATGCCGATCGCCGTCATGTACGTTCTGCCGCGCAAATCGGGATTCGCTTCCTCCGCATATTTGGGCACCGACTCGAAGCCGGTCAGAAAATACGGGACGATTTGCAGTGTCAGCAGGATGGAAACGAGCGGCGTGCCGTGAAAAACGGGATGAAGGTTTGAAGGCGTCCCACGGCCTACGCTGATCGCAACGAGCGCGATGAAAATGAAAAGCACGACGCTCGTCATGCCCTTCTGAAAATTCGCCGACAGGCGAACGCCGCGATAATTCAGAAATGTGAGGAACAACGTCAGCGAAACACCGAGCACGAGGCGCCAGAAAAATACGGGCTGGCTTCCGACGTGGTAGACCTCGATGGAATCGAGCTGCGGGAAAATGTACGCCGCGATTTTGCCGAGCGCGATCGCTTCCCACGGGCACACGATGAAATACGCGAGCAGCATGATCCATCCCGTGAAGTAGCTGACGACTGGCGGAAAAACTTGTGCCGTGTACGCGGCTTCTCCTGCCGCGTCGGGCAAACGTAAGACCCACTGGCCGTAGACGTAGCCGACGGGAATCAAGACGATGCCACCGAGAACGAAACCAAGAATTGCGCCCAGCGGACCGCCGCGGCCGAGCCAGTCGTCCATGAGGACGACCCAGCCGGTGCCGATCATCGTGCCGAAGGCCAGCGCGAAGTAATCGTGCAGCCGAAGTTTGCGCGCAAGTTTCGGCGCGGACGAAGAGCCGGCAGGGACGCCGACGCTACCAACCGAGCTCACGTTGTCGGAGATCGCCATTTAAAGAACACAGAGGAGTTCGTAGAGCAGATTCGCGGCGAGGAGGCTGGTGATTTCGCCGGTGTCAAAAGACGGCGACACTTCGACTAAATCGGCGCCGATGATGTTAAGTCCGCGCAGCGCGCGGACAAGCTGCAAGATTTGATGGCTTGTAAAACCGCCGACTTGCGGCGTACCGGTGCCGGGAGCGTAAGCGGGATCGACGCAATCGATGTCGAGCGTGACATAGACCGGCCTGTTCTTGAATGCCGCCAAATGGCGTTTCACCGGCGCCATTCCTTTTTCGTGGAATTCTTCCGCGGTGACCATGCGCACCTTGTGTTCACGCGCAAAATCGAAATCGTCTTCGGCGTACACCTGGCCGCGCAAGCCAACCTGCAACACGCCACCGTCATTTAAAAGACCTTCCTCGAATGCGCGGCGGAATGGCGTGCCGTGCGAATACTTGCTGCCGAAATATTCGTCCCAGAGATCGTTGTGCGCGTCGAACTGAATCAGGTTCACCGGCCCGCCGTGATATTTCGAGATGGCGCGCAGGATCGGAAGGCTGATGGAGTGATCGCCGCCGACGCACATCGTGCGCGCGCCGCCGACGAGGATTGGCGTGATGCCCCGCTCGATGCGGCGAAACGTGTCTTCGATAGAGAGCGGATTCACCGGCAGATCGCCGAAATCGGCGACGCGATACTTCTCGAAGGGATTCACCTTCAGCACTGGATTCCAGGGACGGATGATCGCGGACTGCACGCGAACATAGCGCGGGCCGAATCGCGGCCCAGGGCGATACGTCGTGCCGCCGTCGAATGGAACGCCTACGATAGCGACGTCGAGTTCGTTGGGATCGGTGATGTTGGGCAGGCGGCAAAACGTCGGGATGCCGGTGAAGCGGGCGTATTCGAGTGCGTCGGTTGGCTGAGGATGCGGGAGGCGGAACTCGCGGACGCGCTTGAGTTTAGGCATGAAGCGGAGATGTTAGGTGGGCGGGTTCGCCAAGTCAAACGCGAGCACAAGGAAAGAAAAAGCTAACGCAGAGACGCAGAGGACACAGAGAAGCACGGAGAAATTTGAGTTGTGGATGGATGGCTCGGGCGTTCATGTGGCGTTCACTTGAGCGTAACAATGAGGCGAGATTCTGGATGGGTCCTCAGGGTAGCCGCAGGTTTGTTCGCACCGGGCCAGGGACTTTTACGACGTGCATCCGAAAATTTTCGTCGAGCTGGATTTTGAGGCTTGTCGCGCTCGTGTGCTTGGCGTGCGCGATGTCGATTCCGTTCGCCGGCGCGCAATCAGCGGGTACCAGGAATGCCGCTGGGTCAGCAGTGGCCGCGCTGCGCGGAACAACGGCGCTAACAAAAGATGCCGGCAGTGCCGCGGTCCGAAGCTCAGCCCGGTGCTGAAAAATCGGCGGACACCGCGACAAAGACCGTTCCCGGCGGGGACGGCGGATGCTTTCGCGCGGCGGTTGGGTCGGAAGTGCCTGAGCCCGAAGATTTGCGCAGCGTTGATGGAGTTTTGAAGGTTGATCTGGCGTTTCGCAGTTTTGTCGATTCCAAAGGAGAGGTGCGCTTTTGCTACGTAACACCGAACGGGAAACAGTCACCTACGCTCCGCGTGAAGCCGGGCGATACGGTCATTCTAAATTTCAAGAACGAGGCGACGGCGACTCTGCCGCAAACGAAAACCGTGAAGGCCGCGCAACAGGCCGCGGCCAGCGCACCGGACGCTTCAGCGCACTCCGGGATGCCAATGAGTTCCGGCAATATGCCGGCGGCGCCTTGCGCGACCGCACCGATGAAGGCGACCTCGACTAATCTCCATTTTCACGGGCTGACGGTTCCGGCGGCGTGTCATCAAGACGATGTGATGCGCACGATGATCGAAACCGGAAGCGCTCCCTATGAATATAAATTCCAAATTCCGGCCGATGAGCCGCCCGGATTGTATTGGTATCACCCGCACATCCACGGATTTACGAAAGCGCAGGTGCTGGGCGGCGCGTCGGCGGCGCTCGTTGTCGAAGGAATCGAGCGCGCGATTCCAACTCTCGCGGGTTTGCCGGAGCGTGTGCTGATTATTCGGGACCAGAATCTGGCGAATCCGGACGCGGCCCCAACAGATGATGCAAAGTTGCCGCCCGTGAAACTCGACGCCGACGGCGACGTGATGAACACGGGAACGGGAACCGGGAAGCCGGCTGAAGATTTGACGCTGAACTACGTGCCGGTTCCCTATCCAAATTATCCGCCGGCAAAGATCACGATGAAGCCAGGCGAGCGGCAGCTTTGGCGCGTGCTAAATGCGTCGGCGATCACATATCTGAGCTTGCAGTTGCTTTACGACGGCGTGGCGCAAGCGGTGGATGTCGTGGCGCTCGACGGCGTCCCGATTCACAACACGGATTTGCCGCAGACCCACTCGATCCGGCTGAACCATCTGGGCGTCCCGCCGGGCGGACGCATTGAATTCGTGTTGGAAGGACCGCCCGCGGGATCGAAAGCGACGCTCGTGACGCGCGCCGTGAACACCGGCGCGATGGGCGAAAACGATCCGACGCGCGCAATCGCGCAGATTATCGCGAAGGCGGATGCACCCGAACCGCAGTCGAGTCTGGCGAAGAATCCGGCTCCGTTGCCCGAGTCTTCCACCACATGGCTGCGCGACGTGAAGCCGGTTCGCGTGAGGAAGTTGTTTTTTTCGGAGACGCCACTCGATCCGAAGGATCCGAACAGTCCGACGACTTTTTATCTGACGGTGGATGGGGAGACGCCGAAACCATTCGATCCGTCTTCGGGGATTCCGAACATCGTGACGCATCAAGGCGACGTCGAGGATTGGATTCTGGAGAATCGCAGCCAGGAATTGCATGCGTTTCATATTCACCAGGTGCATTTTGCGCTGATGGAATTTTTCGGGTTGCCGGTGAACGAGCCGTTTTTGCGGGATACGGTGAACGTGCCGTATTGGGACGGAAAGAATCCGGTGTATCCGCGCGTGCGATTGAGGATGGATTTTCGCGATCCGAATGCGGTGGGGACGTATCCGTATCATTGCCACCTGTTGGAGCATGAGGATTCGGGGATGATGGGCTTGATTCGAGTGGAACCGGCGGGAAGTCCATAATCATAGTTGAAGTCGAAAATGACACAACACCGCTGTGCGCTCGCTCCGCGGCCTTTCGAACGAATTTCTGAAAAAAAATTTCAGCGAAATAAATCTCGCCTCTCCCACGACTTAGTTCAAATCACTCACGTTCGAACGATTTCCACGCACATCGAGTGTGCTATGCTCGCCCCGTAGAAAACCACGCGCGGACGATGACGCAGTTTTGCTCTGCTTTCCGTTTTTCACTTTGAAGTTTCAACTGTCGACCATTGACCTCATTCCTCTTCTGACTGCGCCGGTAAACTCTTTAGATTCCGCACTTGCAAGTGTGTATGAAAACAAACGCTTTTAAGTCGAGCAGATTCCGCACTTACGCAAAACCCTAGTGGGCTGGGCGCGGGATCGTGAGTGCTTGTGTGTGTTTGGAGTGGTGGGGCGTGCCCTGGCCGCCTTTTGCGTCGTGCTCCACTGATCGCGCCGCCCGTTCCGGGTACAAATTCTGATTCTCTTCCGCCTCAGTCCGTCGGACGCGGCTTGCGCGCAGGTAAGTCTTCGCGCGAAGCGTTTTCTGACTCGAGTCGTTGTACTGAAACCCGGAAAAAAAATTTAAATGTGCGACTCAATGGGTCCGCGAATTTTGCGTCTGATGCGGATCGTGTGACGAAAGTTTTTTTGTGTGACTGGATTTTTACATGCGTGAAGGAAGGTTCACGTCGTTGTCACACGCGGATAACACGGACAGCGTATCAAGTGAACGCAATTTTTTTTTGGTGGACCTTCGCGCGGTCGCATTCCCTGTCCCGTGTGGCGACGCGAAGCGAGGGGTACGTTTCGCTCAAACTCGATAAGGAGAGTTCATGGTTCAAAAGAATTTGCGCTGGATGGCGAGTCTGCTGCTTGCAGCAAATCTCGCAGCGGTGACGCCGGGAACGACTTTCGCGGCGCCCGGTAATAGCGGCGGGACAACAACGACACCGATCAAGCACGTCGTGGTTATCTTCCAGGAAAACATCTCGTTCGATCACTACTTCGGAAGCTATCCAAACGCAACAAACCCGAAGAGTGAACCGAAGTTCAAGGCCAAGGCGGGAACACCGACGGTCAACGGCCTGACACAGGGACTGCTGGAACACAACAACAACTCGGACAAAGCGTCTACGTTGTACCAGCCGGTGCGGTTGGATCGCAGCCAGAACTACACCTGCGACATGAACCACGACTACACGCCGGAACAGCAGGCTTTCGACAGCGGATTGATGGATAAGTTTCCGGAGTTCACCGCGACGGTTTGCCCAGCGTCAACCTATGGGGACGTTTCGGCACTCGGCGCGGGCATCGTCATGGGCTACTACGACGGAAACACCGTCACTGGCCTGTGGAACTACGCCCAGAACTTTGCCATGAGCGACAACTCGTTTGATACGAACTTCGGGCCGTCAACCCCGGGCGCGATCAACGTTGTCTCGGGTATGACAGGCGGTGCGGACCTATCAACAGATAAGGGTGCGGTTGCGGCGGGCGACGCAGTAACCACTACGTTGAACGGTGTAACCTCAACCAGCATCGTCGGCGACTCCGATCCTGCCTTTGACGATTGCAGCGGCTCGGAAAGAATTGGCTTCTTGCCGACAAACCAGAACATCGGGACTTTGTTGAGCGCAAAAGGCATTTCGTGGGGCTGGTTCCAAGGCGGCTTTACCCCGAATACGCCTTACGTGCCGCCCGCGGCTGGGGCAGCGGCGGGAACCCCCGCGACGTGCACGACAAAGACAAACCGCATCGACGGCACGCCGGAAACGGCGTACAGCCCGCACCACAATCCGTTCCAATATTATCCTGGGACCTCGAACCCGCACCATCTCGCGCCAACCGGCGTCAGCGAAGTCGGACACGACGGTCGAGCGAATCACATCTACGATCTGAGCTGGTTCCAGCAGGCGGCGAAGGCCGGCGGTTTGCCGGCAGTCAGCTACCTGAAGGCGAACCGCGCGAACGACGGCCATCCGGGCAATTCATCGCCACTCGATGAGCAGTTGTTCCTCGTGAACGTAATCAACTTCCTCCAGACTCTGCCGGAATGGGAGAGCACTGCGGTGATCATCGCCTGGGACGACTCGGACGGGTGGTACGACCACGTAATGTCGCCGATCGTGAACCAGTCGAGCAGCACGGCGGATGACTTGACCGCAGTCGGCGCATGCGGCACCGCCGGCGCCAACGCCCTCGAGGGGCAGCAAGCGCGTTGCGGCTACGGCCCACGGCTACCGTTCCTCGTGATCTCGCCCTACGCGAAGAAGAACTTCGTGGACAACACCTTGATCGATCAGAGCTCGGTGGTGAAGTTCATCGAAGAGAACTGGGACCTTCCGCAGATCGGGAACGGCTCGTTTGACCAGATCGCCGGGCCGATCGACAACATGTTCAACTGGAACAACCAGCGGACGGAGAAGGTGATTTTGGATCCGACGACTGGGCTGGTTGTTTCGAGTAACTAAAAGTTAGCCATTCAGAAACAGGCTCGTTTCGCAGTTCGCGGAACGAGCTCTTTTCTTTTGTGCTACTTCAGTGGGTCGCCGGTCTTGTGCTCGGTGATCTGAAACCGCAGAAAACTGTGAATCGCATCAAGAGCTGCCGGGTCTGTCGTCTGAATCAGAACTCGTCCGCCCTTCGCCGTGTCTTCAATGGAATAGTGGATATTTTTCGCGCGTTCCTTCATCACGGGAACGCCTGGAGGCGTGTGTCGTGAACGAACATCGGGATATTGAAGTCTCCAGACTGGAAAGCGTGCTGGATGTGATGGAGATGCATGCGAATGTCGTCTCGGCTCTCTTTGTCGTTCGGGTCGTTCGCTTCAACCTGAATGGCGCCGCCCGTTGGCAGGAGCAGGAAATGATGCGTAGTCGCGGTTTGAGAGAAGCCCATTCCTTTTTCGCCGCGGCACTCATATCGCCGTGCATGTCGTGGGGAGGAGGCGAGCTGTCTTGCTGGAAGGTCATGACGAGCCAGAAGGTAGCGAGGATTAGCATCTGTCACCTCTCGTAAGCGAATGGTAACAAGGTTGTAAGGGGATTCAAACGAGGCTGAGCGGGTTGCTTGGCGCGTTCGGCCATAGGATTGTTGGAGCGGGCTGGCGGGATTACACTGCGGGTTATGAAGACAAAGAAGCTGTTGGATGAAGCGAAGAAGCTGGCGGCGCCATTTCGCATTACGAATGGGAAGAAATTCCGGCTGAAGGATTTCGATCCGGAAGATACGCAGGGGGTGAAGTCGAAATCGCACGCTGAGAAATTGGTCGAGGAGAGCAGCGCGGCGGCGAGCGAGATGCAGGAGCGGCTGTATGCGCAGGATCGATGGTCGCTGTTGCTGATTTTTCAAGGGATGGATGCGGCGGGAAAAGATGGAGCGATCAAGCATGTGATGTCGGGAGTGAATCCGCAGGGCTGCGATGTGTTTTCGTTCAAGCAGCCGACGGCGGAGGAACTGGATCACGATTTTCTGTGGCGATGCCACAAAGTGGTGCCGGAACGCGGGAAGATCGGGATTTTTAACCGGTCGTATTACGAGGAAGTGCTGGTGGTGCGGGTGCATCCGACGGTGCTCGAAGGGGAGAAGTTGCCGGAGAAGTTGATCACGAAGCATATCTGGGACGAGCGGTTTGAGGACATCAATTCGTTCGAGCGGTACCTGACACGGAACGGCGTGATGATCCGGAAATTCTTTTTGCACATCTCGAAAGAGGAGCAGAGGCGGAGATTTCTGGCGCGACTGGATGATTCAAAGAAGAATTGGAAATTTTCGATGGCCGACATCAAGGAGCGCGGGTTCTGGAAGGACTACAAAGAGGCGTATGAGGAGATGGTGCAGCGGACGGCGACGGAACATGCTCCGTGGTATGTGGTGCCGGCGGATAACAAGTGGTTCGCGAGGTTGATTGTGGCGTCGGGAATTGTGGAGGCGTTGTCGGAGTTGGATTTGAAGTTTCCGGATGTGGATCAGGAAGAAGAAGAAGGAGTTGGAGGGGATTCGGGAGGCGTTGGAGGAGGAGAAGAAGTAGAGGTAGGTTGCGGTCGTCGTTTTGGTATGGGTGACGATGAATCTAAACCCGCACCCTCTAACATCTGAGGGTGCGGCACCCAACCGCCGTCTATTATTTTTGGTTGTAAGTGTAGCGAAGGGTGGAGGGCATTTGGTCGCTGCGGGAGCGGGTGTTGTAGTCGAGTTGATATTGTTGATGAGGCGCGTCTGATGGATAGGACTGGTCAGGCGGATACGGATACGAGATTGGGCCGTGGTGGGGCAGGGGCTCGACGGTGAAGGCGTGGGCGGCGTAGAAGTCGAGATCCTTCTCGAAGCCGTCGGCGTAGAAGAAGTAGTCGCGGGTCCAGCCTGCGGGTAGCGGCGGGAGCTTGGCGGGATCGAAGTCGAGAGACATTCCTTCGCCGGAGCTGAAGACAACAAAGCGGTCATCGGATTTTTTCACCAAATCGAATACGTCGCCGTAGCGGGTGTAGTTCCCTGCTGCACGCGCGTAGGGACCGGTCATGCTGCGCTGCGACCAGGAATATTTCGTGTCGCTGGCGGGCGTGAGGCGAATTTCGCGCGGGTAGCCTAGGTAGGCGAGCGTTGCGTCGGCTAGCGGGACTTCGGCGACGCGCGCGTCCTGCGCGTCGGGCGTTTGATCGATCAGGATGGAATCCCAATAAATTTTGAGATTGTTGACGATGCGGATGCGGCGCGTGCCCGGCGGGAGCTTGCCCGTGAGGTCGGTGACCATGGTGCGCGCGAGGCCTGCGGGAAAGCCCATATCGTCGATGACTTTTTTCCAGTGCGCCGGCGGAGTCTTGCGCTTCGACGTAGGGCGCGATGACTTTGATGCCGGCTTGATCGGCGGAGTACATCGAGGTGGCGGTGAAATAGTCGGTGTAGCCGTCGAGGATGAGACGGAGCGGTTTTTTCTCGTCGATCGGGCCGAGGTCGAGTTCGACGTAGTGGAGCTTGGCGAATCCGGCGAAGGGGAGTTCGTCGAACTGCGTGACGTATTTGCGATCGTGTTTGGCGAGGAGCGGCAGAACGTCGCGGCCTTTGTCGTCCCATGCGCCGAGCGGGGCGTGGCTCGTGTTGGCGCTTACGGCGATGACCTTGAATTCGGGGAATGGTGGATTGCTGGCGAAGCGCTCGTTGGGGAAGACGTCGTAATTTGCGGGATGATCGATCGCGAGCAGGCGAACCTGATCGAGGTAGACGGTTTCTTCCATCGGTTCCATGAAGCGGAAGCTGAGGAGGCCGTTTTTCGCCCGGCTTTAGGCTGCGCGCTGCGACTTTCAGATATTCGTCGGGATCGGGGACGTCGCGCTCATTGGGCGCGACCCAGTGGCCGACGACGCCGGGGCCGATCATGTCGGCGATGAATTCGATATTCGTGGCCGTTCCACGCGAAGAGGACCGGGCAGGAGCTGCCGCGGCGATCGAGTTCGGCGATGGATTGATCTTTTTTCGCGGGGAGATTGATTTCATCCTGTGGGACGCCGGTGGGCCAGAGGAGGCGGACGACTTCGGCGGACTTTTCGTTTTCGAGGCCGGCGAGGATTGCGGGCGCGTTTTGGCCGAGGTAGCCGGAGGCGCCTGGGACTTCCCACTTTTGATAAAGAGCGCCGGCGTACATTTCTACTTTTGTGCCGATGGCGGATTTGTTGTCGTTGAGGCCTTTTAAATCGATACGCATCCAGGAGTGTTGATTGGAACCTTCGCTGCGGAGGTAAATGGGCGCGCCGCCGAGTTGGGTGACGACGAGATCAGGATTGCCAGAGAGAGTCGTGTCGGCGATGGAGATGGCGCGAGGTTGGGTCAGCTTGATCGCGTCGAGGTGAACGTCTTTCGTGACGTCGGACCAGGCGTTGCCCTGATTGCGGAGGAGGCGGAGTTCGCCAGCGCCGCCATTTGAAGATTCGCCTGCGGCGATGAGGTCGAGCCAGCCGTCGTTGTCGTAGTCGAATGCGGCAATGCCGTAGCCCTGCTGCCAATTCAGATCGGGGAGTTGGACGCGCTCGAGGCGCTTGCCTTCGACGTTGCGCCAGAGGCTGATGCCGGGCGCGCCTGCGTGCGTGAAGGCGACATCCATCCAGCCATCTTTGTCGAAATCGAAGGAGACGACGCCGACGGCGGGCGGGAGATTTTCTTTTTTGAAGTCGATGGCGGCGAGCGGAGTGAATTTGCCTTCGCGAGGATTGATGTAGACGGAGGCGCCGGCCTGGCCGCCCGCGACGATAAAGTCGATAGCGCGATCGTTGTTGAAATCGGAAGTGGCAAGGCCCGCGCCGGTGGCGTCGAAATTGAGAGCCGTTTCGGCGGAGACGTCGGTGAAGGTGCTGTTGCCGTTGTTGCGCCAGAGAATGTTGTGCGCCGCTTCTTGCGCGGTGCGCGCGCTGGTTGGCCGCATCGTGACGTAAAGATCGAGGTCGCCATCGTGGTCGTAGTCGACGAAAGTCAGGCCGACGCAGCCGGGCTGGCGGCGAATGCCGACGGTTTCGGTAACGTCGGCGAATTTTCCGTCCTGGTTGTGAAGGAGATGAACGCCGTCGGAAAGGCAGACGGCGAGATCGGTGTGGCCGTCGTTGTCGTAATCGCCGGCGACGCAGCCTTGGCCTGCGCCAGTGAGTTTGATTCCGGAGGATTGCGTGACGTCGGCAAATTTTCCGTCGCCGAGATTGCGGAGGAGGCGGCTGGAGCCGTCGGCGGTGGCGCTGACGAGAAAGAGGTCGGGCTTGCCGTCGTTATCGAAGTCGAAGAAGCAGGCGCCGGTGCTGGCGGGAAGTGGCGTCGCGATGTCGATGAGGGGTTGCGGAGTGAAATTCACTTTGATTGGAGCGGGGGCGGAGGTGAGCGTGTTGTGCGGGAGTTCGGCGAGCGAGTAGCGGCCTTGATCGCCGTAGCCTGCGCCGAAGGGCGAGCCGAGATGCTCGGTGGTGATTTTGGTGAAGCGGGCGAGATGTTCGCGCGCGGCGGCGGCGTCACCTTTGCGTTGATAGGCGCGGGCGATGCCGAATTCGGCGGAGGCGTGGAACGGAAAAGCTTCGAGCGCTTTTTTGAAGGCGGCGATGGCTTCGTCGTAATGCTGCGCCTGGGATTGTAGATAGCCGACGAAATAGTAGGCGTCGGCTTCGGGCGTGATTTGGGTGACGTGGGTGAAGGCGGCGATTCCCTTTTCGATTTCGCTGGAGTCTTTGTAGACGAGGCCGAGGTTGTACCAGGCGTAGGGATCGTTGGGGAGTTCTTTGGATGCTTGCTCGAGAGCAGCGCGGGCGGGATCGAGTTTTTGTTGGCTGAGCAGAGAGACGCCGAGATTGACGCGGGCGATGGAAAATTTGGGATCGGCGGCGAGGGATTTCTCGAAATACTTTTGGGCGTCGGCAAATTTTTGTTGGTTCATGTAGGCGACGCCGAGAGTATTGAAGCGGAGTGCGTCGGAGGAGTCGGAGGGCGCAGCGGCGGCGGGGTCAGCGGAGGCGTGGCTCGGCTCGTGAATCGGAACGGGCGGCTTTGACACGGAGCTCACGGCGAACGCCGCTAAAAAGAGCAGAGCGGTTGCGAAAACGAACAGAGTTGGACGCGAAAGAAATCTTGGCATCAGAAATGTTTTCCGACTTTGCGGATTAAGATTCGTAGTTTCGATGGCTTTGTTGCCCCGCGGCAGACGCTGGAATGATTGTCCGGGGTGTGTTTGGCGTCGTCAAATGTTTTGATGGGCGATTCCTGTTTTTCGGAGACGGTTTGCTGGAGCCGCGGCTATGGAGCCCACGTTGTCGTGTACGATTTGCGGTGAGTTTTGGATGATGGAGCACGCTGGCATGGGGCGTCCTAGAAAACTATGAACGTTTCTCACTATTCGACGATTGCGGAAGTTACGGCGGCGGTGAAGGCGCGGAAGGTGTCGCCGGTGGAGTTGGTGGATGCGACGCTGGCGCGCATCGGGAAGATGGAGCCGAAGCTGACGGCGTTCATGCATCTGGATGCGGCGGGTGCGCGCAAGCAGGCGCGGGCGGCGGAGGATGCAGTTGGCGCGAGGTGCTGATGCTCGGGCCGCTGCACGGCGTGCCGATGACGATCAAGTGCAACATCGATGTTGCGGGGTTGCCGTGTCCGGCGGGATCGCCGCTGCGCGCGGATTATGTGCCGAGCGAAGATGCGCCGCTGGTGGCGCGGTTGCGCGCGGCGGGCGCGATTATTTTGGGCAATACGAACACGCCGGAATTCCTGATGGCGTGGGAGAGCAACAATCAAATCCGCGGAGGAACGAGCAATCCGTGGAATCTGGATTATTCGGCGGGGGGATCGAGCGGCGGCGAGGCGGCGGCGATTTCGTCGGGATGCTCGTTTGGCGGGATCGGAAGCGACGGCGGCGGATCGATTCGCGTGCCGGCTCATTTTTGCGGGATTTGCGGGCTGAAGCCGACGCCGGGGCGGGTGCCTTCGACGGGACACTATCCGCCGGGAGCGGGAGCGTTGTCGTGGCTCGGCGTTGTGGGGCCGATGGCGCGGACGATTGCGGATGTGCGGGCGATGTTTGAAGTTGTCGCGGGGCCGGATGCGGGAGACGCCCTGTCGGCGCCCGTGCCGATTGCTGATGCGTCGAGCGTGAGCAAGCGATTGAAGGGATTGCGCGTCGGTGTGTTAGAGACGGAAGCATTGGGGAAGGCGACGGCGGAAACGGAAGCGGCGGTTCAGCGCGCGGCGAAAATTTTGGAGGGCGCGGGTTTCGAGGTTGAGGCATTGCGGATCGATGGGCTCGATCGCGCCATCGACTGCTGGTGGTTTTTCTTCGGGCCGGTGGTTGCGGGTCTTTTTACCGAAACCATCAAAGGGCACGAGGCGACGCTCAGCCGGATTTTCAAAGAATATTATTCGGCGGCGTTGCCGGAGAAGCCGTTGAGCGGCGATGCGATTTTGGCGGCGCGCACGGAACGCGACAATCTTCGCGCGGAAATTTTGCGGCAGATGCGCGATGTGCCGATTTTGCTTTCGCCGGTTTCGACGGAGCCGGCGTTTCGCCACGAAGAAGGAAATTACCGGCTCGGCGCGCCGCATTGTTATCGAGACACGATGCGGTTCAGCCAGTGGACGAATCTGACTGGATTTCCGGGAGCGACGGTGCCGCTCGGCATGTCGGCGGAGGGATTGCCGATTGGCGTGCAAGTAATCGGGCGACCCTATGAAGAGGAGTTGGTGCTGGCTGTGGCGGAGAAGATTGAAGCGGCGCGCGGGGCGTGGGTGGCACCGCCGATTGAGTGATCGCTGCATGATGTAATCGCGCCGCAAGGCAAGAAAAACCGCCGGCAAGATGCCTTTCCTGTGTCAGGGTAAACCGGCGCTGCAGAAGATTACTGGGGAGACGAGCCGGCGAGTTCGGGGTTGCGGACGCGATTGTCGTCCATCGTCGATGGCTCGATGGATTCCTTGGCCGCCTTAACATCCAGCATATTCTTTGAAATCAGAAATTCTTTCTCGGCATCTTCACGGCGCCCGAGCTTCAGCAAGATCCGCCCACGGACAAAGTGGACGTTCTGGCTGCCGGGCGCGAGCTTCAAGGCCGCGTCGATTTCGTTGAGCGCCTGCTGATATTTGTCGCGCTGCATGTTGATCTTCGCCAATCCAAACAAAGACGCGGGCATCTTCGGATTCAGGCGCAAAGCCTGGCGCAATGTTTTTTCGGCTTCGTCGTAGCGCTCCATTTTCAAATACAACTCGCCGAGCTGCTCATAGGCGTCCGGCAAATTGGGATTGAGCGCGATTTCCTTTTTGAGCTCGGCCTCGGCGTGTTCGTTGTCGTCGCTCTTCGTGTAGGCGACGCCGAGGCCGAAGTGAACATAGGGCAAATCCGGATTGGCGGCTTCCGCCTTGCGAAGCTCCTCAATGGCGCGATCGGATTCGCCGCGATTCAGGTACGCCTTGCCCAAAATGAGATGGAACTCCGGAGTGTCGGAGCCGATCTCGACCAGGCGCGACATGGCTTTCTCGTCGAGCTCTTTCTGGCCGACGTGATGAGCGGCGATGCCCAAAGCGTAGAGGTACATGATGTCGTTGGACGAAGTCGGCCACAGAGGCTCAAGCGTGGCGACGGCGTCGGAGTAGCGCTCGGTGTAAAGCTGGCAGAGCCCAAGAGGTAGCGCGCCTGGGTCGAGTTGGGCTGATCGCGCAGGACCGATTCGAGCGGCGGAATCGCGCCGACGTAGTCTTCGCGGCGATATTTCACGAGAGCGATGTTCAGCCGGATACCGGTCATCTTGGGATCGAGCTTTTCCGCTTTCTCCAGTTGCGCGAGGGCGAGGTCCCACTGCTGGCGGCGCATAGCGATGACGCCGAGGTTCGCGTAAGCGGGTGCGGCCTGAGGATCGAGCGACAGAACCTTGTGGAAGGAAGCTTCGGCCGTCGGCAAGTCTCCTGTTTGCAATGCTTGTTGGCCTCGGCGAATGCGGCGGCGGCTTCGAGCGCGTGGATTGGAAGCGGACGCAGGCGGGTCCTGGAACTCGCGCGCCGCGTGCGAAGTCGACACCGCAGGCAACAGGATCAACAATCATGCCACAAAATCGTCGCTGGCAGCAAAGTGCGATTCGCATCGTTGTGTAGTGTCCGATGGGGGTCGCTGAGACTTCAAGCGTCCCGGAATTCCGCCTTGCAGCTCCAGAAAAGAACCGATCTGTGGATTTGTCGTGAGCATTGCGAACTGCGCAAAGAGAATTGCAAAATCGCTGCTTGACAGCCCTCGGGCGATTGTCATATTAACTCGTTTTAATAAAGCGTTTTGGTGCTAATTCCCGTCGAGTGGTGGGGGAAGCACATTGAAATCGTTTCCCGGGTTCCGCGCGAGTCGAAGGCACGCGAACCGCGAATCTATTTTCCCTCACGTAGAGTCTGAAAACGAAAAACCGGAGGTTTCAAAGTGAAGGGAAATCTGTCACGCCACTTCTCGTTGCGGACGTCTGTGTATGGCAGATCGTTTCTCGCGGGGATGCTGGCTCTAGCAGTTCTGTGTTTGTTTGGCGCAACGCGATTGTCGGCACAGGACACGGGCTACATTAGCGGTACGGTGACCGATAAGTCGGGCGCCGCGATCGCGAACGCGACGTGTGACCATGACCAGCGCGAGCGGGCAGCCTGACGCAAACGACGACGACCAACGCCGACGGCGCATACGTCATCGCCGGCTTGCCGGGCGCGACGCTACAACATAACAGTCACGGCTACCGGCTTTCAAAAGTACACGGCGAACGGCGTCGTACTCGACGTGGCCCAGAAAATTCGCATCGACGTCCCACTGACGGTCGGCTCGGTGTCGGAAGAAGTCGTGGTCACCGGCGAGAGCGTCGCACAGGTGGAAACGGCGTCTGCGGCAATCGGCACGACGATCACCGGCAAGCAGATCGACTCAGCTCGAACTGAACGGACGTAACTTTCACGCAGTTGGTGACGCTGACGCCCGGCGTGGTGAACCAGACGAACCAGGACGAAGGCACGGTCGGCATCAACGGCAACGTGCAGTACAGCATCAACGGCGGCCGCACGGAGTACAACAACTGGGAACTCGACGGCGGCGACAACATGGATAACGGCAGCAACTCCACGCTGAACGTTTATCCGAACGTCGAAGCCATCGCGGAATTCAAGGTTTTGACCTCGAACTACGGCGCGCAGTATGGCCGCAACGGTTCGGGCACGATCGAAGTCGAAACCAAGTCGGGCGGCAAGACATTCCACGGCAGCGCGTTCGAATATCTCCGCAATGACGTGTTCAACGCGCGTGACTGGGAACAGGGTGCGGATCCGTCGCAACCGAAGGCGCCGTACAAGAAGAATGACTTCGGGTACACGATCGGCGGCCCGGTTTTCATCCCGCATCACTACAATTCGGATCGCAACAAGACGTTCTTCTTCTGGTCGCAGGAATGGCGCCGCGAGAAGAACCCGACGACGGTTCTGCAGAACGTACCGTCGGTAGCGGAGCGCGGCGGCAACTTCTCCGATCTCTGCCCCGGCCCTGACTGCCCGAACGTCCCGAACCCGGCCGCGGTTCCGATTACACCTGTAGGCCAGGCGCTTCTGGCACTCATTCCTGAGCCAAACACGACCAACGGTGGGTTCCCCGCTTTCACGAACACGATCTCGCTGCCAACCACATGGCGTGAAGAACTGGTGCGCGTCGATCACAACATCAACGACAACTACCGGCTGACCTTCCGTTACATTCACGATTCGTGGTCAACGATCACAAACACGCCGCTGTGGGGCGTCGGCACTTCCAGCTTCCAGAACATCAACACGAACTTCGTCGGGCCGGGCACGAGCTTTGTGGCACGCTTGACGGCCAACATTACTCCGACGTTGCTCAATGAGTTCGTCGCGAGCTATACCGCCGACCACATCGACCTGACTGCGCTGAACGCCCCGGCACTGCCCAGCGGTTTCGCGATGGGATCGCTTTTCGCCAACAATTTCGGCGGAAAACTTCCTGCGATTCAGCTCAACACCAATACCGCGTACGGCGGCGGCTTCGGCCAGGACACGGGCTATTTCCCCTGGACGAACGCAAACCCGACGTACACGTATCGCGATAACCTCACGAAGATCCTGGGCAAGCATACGTTTATCTTCGGCGCCTATTTCGCCGCGGCGCAAAAAAACGAAGAGAACACCGCGGACGTTCAGGGCATCCTGACGTTCGATCCTTCGTCGCCGATCAGCACGGGTAATGCGTTCGCCGACATGCTCGCGGGAAATGTCGCTAACTACTCACAGGCGAATCAGCTGCTGAAGTATTACAACCGCTACAAGATCTTTGAGCCGTATTTCCAGGATGACTTCCGCGTCACCAAGAAGCTGACGTTGAACCTCGGTTTGCGCGTCAGCCTCTTTGGCACGTATCGCGAGCGGTATCAGAGCGCATTCAGCTTTGCGCCGGGCGCGTTCTCATCCACGGCCGAACCTGGCATCTTCAACGATCCGACCAACTCGAGCAATCCGCTCAACGGCTCGCTGGTTGGAGGGCAATCCCTTCAACGGCATTATTCAGTGCGGCGGCAAGGGCGGAACGGGCTCAATTCCCGGCGCCATCTTGACGCAGTTCCCCGGATGCAACCGTCGGAGGCAGCAGCAATGCCGGCTGTATGCAGGGGCACCTCTTCAATCCGGCTCCACGCATCGGTTTCGCATGGGATCCCAAGGGTGACGGCAAGATGGCCATCCGCGGGGGCTACGGCGTATTTTTCGAACACACCAACGGCAACGAAGGCAACACCGAGTCGCTGGAAGGCTCGGCGCCTCTGGTCCTTACTTCCCAGCAATTCAACGTGGTCGGATACAACAACATCGGCGGAGGCGGCGGCGTTCTCTTCCCGCTCAGCTTGACGCAGATTCCGACCAAAGCGATCTGGCCGTACGTTCAGCAGTGGAACCTCAACGTGCAGAAGGAATTGCCCGGCAACATCGTCGCCTCGGTGGCGTATGTGGGCAGCAAAGGCACGCACCTGACGCTGCAGAGCAACGGCAACCAGCTTCAGCCGGTTGCGGCCGCCGACAACCCGTTCGCACCCGGCACGCCGATTGATCCAGGCGGCGCCGACTGCGCGAACTTCACCCAGAATGCGTTCGGAATTCCGGTCTCAGCGACGCTCGGCAACGGAAACGCGGTTCCAGCCGCGGCCGTTCCAAACCTGTGGGTAGCGTGCGGAAATAACCCGAATCCACTCCGAACAAACTACCCCGGCGTGAGCAACGTCACGGTGTTGGAGAACATGGCGAACTCCACCTACAACGCGCTGCAGGTTTCCGCTCAGCGTACTGTCGGCGCCCTGACGCTCAGCTTTGCTTACACCTACAGCCACTCGATTGACGATTCGTCGGATCGCTTCGACGGTGCATTCGTGAACGCCTACGACATCGCCGCGAATCGAGCTGCCTCGGATTTCGATCAACGACACAGCGCTTCGATCAGCTATGTGTACGCGCTGCCGTTCTTCAAGTCGCCCGGGAAAATGCGCACGATCCTCGGCGGATGGCAGGTCTCGGGCATCACTATCGCCCAGACCGGTACGCCATTCAGCGTGACGGACGGCACAACCTACGGAGACAACGCCGGCGTTGGTAACGGCGTTGGCACCGGTGCGCGTCCCGACCTGGTTGGCGATCCGAGCGCGATTGGCGCGACTAACATTCCGACCGAACGAGGACCGCTCGTTCTCAATCCCGGCGCGTATGCGCTTCCTACGGGCCTCACTTTCGGCAACGTGGGCCGCAACACCGTCTACCTGCCAGGCCGTCTGAACTTCGACTTCGGCACCTTCAAGCGCTTTGCGATCACCGAAAGGACCGGCGTCGAATTCAAGTGGGAGAACTTCAACCTCTTCAACCACACGCAGTATGGCGGCCAGGGAAACAGCTCGGCCAACGCTGCGATGGACACGAATGATCCGGGTGCCAACCTCGCAACATCGGGCTTTGGCCATATCACCGTCACGCACGCACCGCGCATCATGCAGTTCAGTCTGCGGCTCTACTTCTAAACAAGGTCTTAGGTCGTCGGCGACGACAACCTGAAGCCAACCGGGCGGCGCTTTTTTCGGAAAGCGCCGCCCGATTTTTTTGTATACTCGCTGCGTTCTCGTTGGGCCAAAGGAGAGTGTAAACGCCATGAAGCGACGCACTTTTATCGAAACGTCTCTCGCCACTGCAGCCATCGCCGCTGCGCCTCGCGCCCTTTTTGGAGCGATGTCGGGCATGTCGGCGCGATGCCCGGGATGCCGCATCATATTCAGCCCATCGGGCTGCAGCTTTATACGGTGCGCAACCTGATGAAGACGGACTTCGACGGCACGATCGCCGGCGTCGCGAAGGTCGGCTATAAGGAAGTCGAATTTGCCGGGTACGACGGCAAGACGCCGAAAGAAGTACGCGCTGTGCTCGACCAGAACGGGCTGACGGCGCCGTCGGCACACATTCCTTACGAAGAGATTGAAAACAAGTGGCCGCGAGACGCTGGAAGCGGCGAACGTCGTCGGGCACAAGTATCTCGTTTGCCCGTGGTTTGAGGTGAAGCATCGCACCGGCCGACGGTTACAAGAAGGCGGTCGAGCTATTCAATAAAGCGGGCGAAGCCAGCCAGAAGGCCGGCATTCAGTTCGCGTATCACAATCATGGATTCGAATTCGAGAAGACGGATGGTCTCGGCGACACGCTGCCATTCGACTATTTCTTGACGAAGACCGATCCGAAGTTGGTGAAGTTCGAAATGGATTTGTGCTGGATTACCGTGGCGGGGCAGGATCCGGTGGCGTACTTCAACAAATATCCGGGGCGGTTCCCGCTGGTGCACGTCAAAGACTGGTCCAAAGAAGGCACGGCGAATCCCGAATACAAAGTGGCGGTCGGGCATGCGGTCGCCAACGGTCATCTCGCGAACGTCGGCGAAGGCTCAATCGACTTCAAGCGGATTTTCGAGCATTCGAGCAAGGCGGGGATCAAACACTACTTCGTTGAGAATGATGAGGCGAAGGGGCTGGACGATATCCGCGTCAGCTATAACTATTTATCGAAACTCGAAGCGTAGTCTTTGGCGAGATCGGGAAGGGGCGCGATGTGTCGCGCCCCTTTTTCTTTTACTGCTTAGTCCGTCCTGCTTGACGGGTCGCGCTTTTCCATCTGAACGATCGGCAAGACTTCTCCGTTATCCAGCGGCACGTCCATCCTCTTGACCGGGGCATAGCCTTTCACGCCGAATAATTTCACGCCGGTCAGCGTCGCGCCCATTTCGAATCGCGAAAATCCGGCCGCGCGTGCGGCCGACTCGCAAGCATCAAGTATCAGCGTACCGACGCCCTGGCGCGCCCATGCCGGATGCACGAAGAACGCGCGAATTTTTGCTGCATCGTGCGCCGGATCGAGGAGCGAGTCTTCGCGCCCGCTCCATTGGTCGCCGCCGAATAGGGTTTTGCGCTTGCTCCAACCGCCACAGCCTGCGATCGCCGGCTTCCCGCCATCCGCGCCGCGCGCGTCGGAGGCGTCCGCGACAAGATATGTGCCGTCGGCGATCAGCTGGCTATCGACGCCGAAAACCGTGCGCAATGCGGCTTCGCGTTGCTTCTTGGTGTAGTCGTGCGCCTGCAACTGGCGCACGGACAGCTCGATCAACTCGCGCAGCACCGGCACTTCGTTGTAAGTCGCGGGGCGAATTCGGATGCTCATCGCTCTGGGAAACCTTTCGCGGTTGCAGCGTCCATAGCGAGAAGGTCTGCAAAGTCTGGTAGAGGCGCGCGAACGAACTCCACGCGACCGAAGCGGGAAGTCGATGGCCTAAGCTTGGCGTTCCGGAACCGGCGGGCAACCGGGAAATTCGTGCACTGAGGTGTTCCCGATGTACTGCAAATCCGCGATTCCGATCTTGCTCGTGTAAAAGCCGTCGCACGTCATATTGCGCAGCGCCGCAAAAAACGCGATGCCCTGTTTCAGTTCCGGCCTTGCCTTTCCATTTTTGCGGTACGCGATCAGGTCAAGCGTCGTCTTGCGCTGCTCCGGCGTGCATTCCATGTAAACTTTGCCGAATTCATCGATGCAGTGGTTATCGAGCCACATCAACCCGCCGCCAAACTGCGTCTGATATTCGACGTTCTCGCTGGTGATCAGATCGATGAACTCCGGCGCTCCCGCTTCGACGGCGCCGCCGGACTTCTCATCTTTCGGAATGATCGTGTCGCACAGCGAAACCAGCGTCTCGTACTGATGCGGCGGAAAAAACTTCGGCGCGTACTTTCCCGCCGCCGCGGCCTTCTCTTTTTGCACCAGCGCGTGCGCAAATTCGGCCGCCTGCGCCGGGATCATCGTCAACACCGATCCCGTCGTCGCGCCGACCGCCAGCGAACGCAAAACGTCTCGTCGCGAAATTCCGATCTTCGCCATCAGATGTTTCCCTTTCCGGCTTCGCTCAACAAATACTCGGAAGCTCGCCAGGACAGCGCCATGATCGTCAGCGTCGGATTCTTGTCCGGATTAGTGACCAGCGGCGCCCCATCGGTCACGAAGAGATTCTTCACATCGTGCGCCTGGCAATATCCGTTCAGCACCGAATTCTTCGGATCAGCTCCCATGCGCGCCGTGCCAACTTCGTGGATGATCTTGCCGCCCTGCAGCGATCCCGTACGCCTGTGGCCCATCGATCGGCTTTTTCGTCAGATACGTTCCACCCGCCATCTCGACAATCGAGCGGAAAACCTCCTGCATATCCTTCGCCTGCCGCAGTTCGTACTCCGACCACTTAAAGTGGAATCGCAAGACCGGAATGCCGAACTCATCGACGACGTTCGGATCGATTTCACAATACGTATCGGCATTCGGAATCATTTCGCCGCGCCCCGAAAAGCCAATCGTCGTTCCATACTTCTTCCGCGCTCTTCTCTTCAAGTCAACGCCGTAGCCTTCGTCTTCGTGATTCATCCCGTCGAATATTCCGCAGCCGGGCAATTCACGGCCGCCGCCGAATTCGATGTGATATCCGCGCGGGAAATCATTCTGGCGGTCGAACTTCCACCACGGCATGTACATGTGCATGCCGCCCGTGCCGTCGTGATTGTGCGGCGTCATATTTTCGAGCTGCGGAAAATATCCTTCGCCGTCGCTGCCGACTGAATCCGTGAGGTACTTGCCCACCGTGCCCGACGAATTCGCCAATCCATCCGGGAACGACGCCGATTTCGAATTCAGCAGCAGTCGCGCCGACTCGCACGCGCTCGCTGCCACAACCACCGCGCGCGCATTCACGCGCTGTTCCGTTCGTGTCTTCTTGTCGATGTACGAGACGCCCGTCGCCTTTCCATCGGACCCGACCAAGATTTCGCGCGCCATCGCGCCCGTAATCAGCGTCAGCTTGCCCGTCGCCATCGCCGGCGGAATCAGCACCTGGCTCGAGCTGAAGTTCGACGCGGTCGTGCAGCCGCGTCCACACTGACCGCAATAATGACAAGGCAATCGCCCATTCACCGACTTCGTCAGAATCGCCAGCCGCGCCGGGATGCAAGTGATGTTGAGCCTGTCGCACGCCTTCTTGACGATCAACTCGGTGCAACGCGGCTTTGGCGGTGGCAAGAACACGCCATCCGGCGCGCTCGACACATTCTCTTTCGTCCCAAATACTCCGATGTATCCCTCGACCTTGTCGTAGTACGGCGCGATGTCGTCGTACGAAATCGGCCAGTCGGACCCGAGCCCGTCACGCGTGTACGATCGAAAATCGATCGGCGCAAACCGCAGCGCGATGCGTCCCCAGTGATTCGTGCGTCCGCCTACGATGCGTGAACGAAACCAGTGAAAATCCGAACCCGGCGCCGACGTATACGGTTCGCCCTGGATGTCCCACGACCCGTTCGGCGCGAGAAATTCGCCGAAATCCTCCGCTTGCCGTCCGCCGACACCAATTCCACGATGCGGCAAATCGTACGGCCACATAAACATCTTGAAGTCTTTTTCCGGATGAACTTCGGGTCCCGCCTCAAGCAGCGCGACGTTCATGCCGCCTTCGGTCAGGATTTTCGCCGCCATGCCGCCGCCGGCGCCCGAGCCGACCACGATTACGTCATACGTCTTCGGTGAACGAATCACCTGCGCCATCAAGTCGCTCCCTTTTTCAACGAGCCGCAAGAATCACATCACGCAACAAACTCAGCCTGCGAGAATCTCCGTGCGCACATTTTTCAACACATACATCGCGCGCTCGACTCCCACCGCTCCCGGCAGAATCGGGTCCTCATTCTCGATGCTGAGCATCCCGTCATACCCGATGTCCATATACGCCTGCAAAATCGCCTTCCATTGCCCGGCGCCATGCCCGTAGCCGACGGCCCGGAACGTCTCCGACGCCTGCGGCAAATCTTGCTTTTCCGACGCGAAGTTCAGCACGCCATACTTCGCCACATTCTCCGGAAAGAAAACCGTATCCTTCATGTGCGCGTGATAAATCGCTCCCTGTTTCCCGAGGAAGCGAATCACTTCCACCGGATCGCATCCCTGCCAGAACAAATGGCTCAAATCGTTGTTCGCGCCGATCTCTTCGCCCACCGCTTCGCGCAATTTCAGCAGCGTCCGCGGATTGTAGACGACAAAGTTCGGATGCATCTCCAGCGCGATCCGCCGAATGCCATGGTCGCGCGCGAACTTCGCCGCTTCCTTCCAGTATGGAATCACCTTTTCTTTCCACTGCCAATCCAGCATTTGCCCGTATTCGGGCGGCCAGCGATACGTGATCCAGTTCGGCTGCGAATCCGTCGGCGTTCCCAGCCGGGCAGCCTGAAAACGTGACGATCGTCTTCACATCCAGGATTTCCGCCAGTTGCACCGTTTTCTTGAAACTCTCCGCGTCCTTCGCCGCGTGCGCCTTGTCGGGATGCACCGCGTTCCCGTGACAACTCAGCGTCATCACGCGAATGCCCTTGTCTTCAAATTTCTTCTGCCACGCTTTCGCCTTCGCCTTGTCGGCGATCAATTCATCCAGCGGGCAATGCGGATTGTTCGGATATCCGCCGGTTCCGATCTCCATCGCTTCTACGCCGAGTGCGGTGAGCACATCGAGCATCTGATCGAGCGACAGATTGTCGTACACCGGATCAAACACACCGATCGGAAGCTTTTTCTTCGCGCCGCTGCTTTGCCCGCGCGCAGCATTCGAACCCTCAGCGCTCATCGAAGCACCCCCAAAACCCGGCAGCGTCGAGGCAACCGCGTCGCGCGACGCAGCCGACGCAATCCCCGGCATCGCAGCCGCCGCCAACAGCCCGCCTCCGGTCGCCGCCAAAAACTTCCGCCGGTCGATGTTCGATTCGTTCCGCTCGCTGTCCTTCAAGGTCGCCTCCGCGGCACATTCAAATGATTCGTAGGAACGGCGGCATTATATACGCCCGTTTTGCGCGAGGGAAATTTTCCGTTTGATTTTCTCGGTTAGAAGGATGAATAGAGGAGTAGAGTGACGATGTCGAAGCGAACGTGCCTTTGTCTAGCTCGATCGCCGCGGCTGAATCGCGGTCAACGCCGGAATCGACCGCGGCGCCACCAACACCCGCGCCGGCGGCTGCTTCTTATTCTGAATCGCATCCACGATCATCTCGATCGCCTGCCCCGTATTCGGCGGCACAAACACCGTCGCCGCAAGCTGCCCCGAGCGCACCCAGGCCTGCCCCGTGTTCGGTAGCCCGTCGCAGCCAATGAATGGCAACTTCAACCACCGATCGCGATCCATCTCATTCGGCAATTCCTGAAAGGCCTTGCGCGCGCCCATCGCCATCGAGTCGTCTTGCGCCGCGACCGCATCGATCTGCGACTTCTGCGAAGTCGTCAGCTTCAACCACGATCGCACCGCACGCAACGCGCTCTCTTCCGTCCACTGTGCCTTCAACAATGTCGCCTGGATGTTTGCCGGCTTCGTCTCCTGCATTCCCGCAGTGCGCTCTTTCGCAGCCGAATTTTCCGACGGCCCCTGCACATAAATCACCGAGCCGCCCTTCGGCAGCAGCGCAGCCAATTGCCGTCCCTGAAGCCGACCGATCTCCACGTGATCCGAAGTCACCCCGAACATCGGCGCGCTCGTCAGCCTGCGCAGCTCGTCGACATACGAGGCGTCGCGATTCAGTACCGCCCAGCCGATACCCGCCGTCGCCGCCGCGCGCGCAACCTGCGGCAGCGCCGTGCCCCCGACCGGTTCGAACACCACGGCATCGGGCCGCTGCTCCGCCGGCGCCTGCACCACCTTTAAAATTTGCGTGCTCTGATTGATCGCGTCGTTGTCGGCGTAAATGATTTCGACAGTCACACCCAGACGATTCGCCGCTTGTTCCGCAGATTGTGCCTGTTCGATCTGATAGTCGTTATCGTTGGTCGTCAGAGAGACGACAATGCGTAGTTTTTTCGCCATATCGCCTGGTCGAGCCGTCAGAAATCTTTCTCAGGCTATACATTACAACGGACCGCCGACCCGCATTGCAAATCCTTTGTCCGGCGTGCGCCCCGGATAACAACTCAGCGGAGACTGCCCACCTTTCAACAGAGGCTGTCGCGAGCGTCGACCGCAACTCATCTTCGGCATGCATAACTCGGAAATCGGATAGGAAGGAGGAAAAGGTAAATGGTAGCCCGGACGGGAGTCGAACCCGTAATCTTCACCTTGAGAGGGTGACGAGTTAACCGGTTACTCTACCGGGCCACGCGCAACAGTTTATCGTGTTCAGCCAACTTCAGCAATCAACCGGCCCGCCAATTCAACGCGAAGCTGCTCGCCGGTAGTTCTCGACTTGCTCCGCCGCATCCGGTCATCATCGTTATCTTGTCTATTACTTCATTGCTTCTTTACTTCAGCTTTTCGCCGTCAGCTCCTTCACCGCCCGGTGCGCCTGATCGATCGCCTCATTCGTATACGCATTCGCCCCCGCATCCGAATTCGCGATCGCAATCCTCCCAAACGGCTTCCGCCCGATCACCCAGGGCATCTCCTCTTCCTTCCACTCCGGATCAAACAAATAATTCGGCGTATACGCGTATCCATGCGCCCACCGATTCACCGTGATCGCCCCAATATCGCGCGCCGGATCAAACCCGGCTCCGCCCAGCATCCGCCCCAACTGATCGCGAATATTGCGTTCGAACGTCGCAAACGGCGTCCCCATCAACTCCACGCGCCCCGCGCGATACTGATCGCGCATCGGCAGTCCCGGCCGGCACGGCGTCCGCAGCATGAACAAAACCATCGGCTGTTCCGGATCGCTCGGAAACGCGTACTGTCCGATGCTCACCGGAAAATCCAGCGCCGTCAGCGTGTGGTACCCGCCCGGGGCCACGATCTGATGCACGCCCAATTTCGAAAACGAAGTCCAATTCCGCAGCGCGACGTGCGTATACACCAGCGGCGTCTTCACCAGATACGCCATCGCATCTTTCTGCTTCTCCGGCAGCTCCGGGCAAATGTACGGGATCATCATGTTGTAGCAGGCGAGCACGCAATTCTTCGCTCGCACCGACTGCAACACTCCGCCGCGCGAGTACGTGATCTCGACTTCCTTCTCGGCGCCGCCCCCAGCGCCGCTGCTCGCACCGCTCCCAGCCGCAACATGCTGTACATGCACCGCCGTGCTGTTCAGCCGCAGCCGCACGCCCGCGTCGTTCTGATCCAGCTTGCTGTAATCCGCCCGCGTCGTAACCACATCTTCCATCGTGCTTCCCGGCATCGCCGCCGGAATCAGCGCCCGCACCAGCAGTCGCGCCACCGACGCATTCCCATCCGGAAAATGAAAAATGTACGGCTCTTCCTTCTCCAACGGCGGCAGCCCGAGTCCCTGAAATCCCGCATACAAAAACGATTCGTAATCATCGGGCGAGCCATAACAAGACAGCGCCGAGACCGCATCGATCCCCACTCCATACAAATCGTGCGGAAACGTCTGAAAAAATTTCAGCGCGTCCGGCGTCACTTTGCAAAATTTCGTTAGATAATCCGCGTAGCTGATCGACCCGAGCTTCCGCTGCTTCTGCTCGACCGAAAGCCCATCCATGTAATCGACTTTTTCGGTATAGACGCGCGCGATGTCGCGCCGCACCACATCCGAAAGCGGCGCCTTCGCCAGAAACTCCGGCCACGGCGTCGTATTGAATCCAGTCAGCAGCCGGTCTTCGCCGAACGTCTCTTTGTCGAAAAACGCCGCCGTCCCATATTTCGTGTAAAGCTTCCGGTCGTACGCCTTGTAAAACCGCTCGACGTCGATCCCAATCTCAGAAATAAGCTGCTTCGCCACCGCGCTATACAATCCCGGGCTCTCGATCGACTGCGTCCCGCCATAACTCAGCAGCATCCGCCCGCCGGCCGTGAACTCATTCCTCTTCGCGTGCCCGCCAAAATCATCGTGGTTGTCGAGAATCAGAATCCGTGCGCCGTTCCCCGCCGCCTTGCGAAAAAAATATGCCGACGCCAGCCCGCTGATCCCGCCGCCCACCACAACCAGATCGTACGTCTCGTCAATCTTCGTCGCCGGCCCGCCCGCATCCCATTTCTTCCCGTCGCGCAACCCATGCGCATACGTGAACGATCCGTCGTGATTCCCGCGCATCCCCGTCAACGCCGGCGGGTAATATCCCGCCGCATTCTGCGGTTCGTCGCCGCCGTCGGCACCAAGCGCAGACTCCGCCGCCGCACCGCGCGCACGACCAACTTCCTCACCATCAACCACGCCCGCCGCGAGCAGCGTCTCCCCGGCCAACGCTCCGCCAACCCCAACCGCGACGCCATTCAAAAAATCGCGCCGCGAAATCGGGCACCTCATGCCCAATTCCCGATCTTTCTTCTCTTCGCTCATCGACCGACCTACAGGAGGGAACTTACCAGCACGCATCATTCTAGGGACCCAACCCCACGTCACCCTGAGCCCACCGGAGGGCGGGACTTGAGCTGCTCATCCAACCTCCGAACACTTCAGCCGCTCGACTGCCGACTTCAACTGTCGACTTTCCATTTTCGAGTCACCATGTCACCTCATCCCGGCGGCCACCCAAACTCCCGTCCCCCCAACAAATGCAAATGCAAATGAAACACCGTCTGCCCCGCCCCGCGCCCGCTGTTCGCCACGGTCCGATACCCATCCGTCAGCTTCAACTTCCGCGCCAATTCCGCCGCCACCAGATGCATCTTCCCAATCACCGCCGCATCCTCAGCTCCCGCCTCGTTCAGCGACGCAAAATGCTTCCGCGGAATAATCAAAATATGCGTCGGCGCCTGCGGCCCAATATCCTCAAACGCGAAAACATCCTCATCCTCGTACACGACCTTCGACGGAATCTTCTTCTCCGCAATCTTGCAAAACAAACAATCCGCGCTCATCAGTTCTCTCCCGACCGAGCCGTTATCCACGCGAAAAATCAGCGGCTTCACGCCTTCGCGCGCGTGCAACTCCTCGCTCATTTTCTTCGCCTCTTCCTCGCCCGAAATCTTCCCCACATGCACGCGATAAAACGATCCGCTCTTCGCCGATTCAAACGATTGCATCGCCACCGCTGGATAATCCGCGCTCAATCGCCGCACCAGCCGCTCTGCATTCGCCTTGTCCTTAAACGCTCCAACCTGAATCGTAAACGTCCCTTCATTCGGATCGATCGCCGACAAAATCTCCAGCTGCACCGTCACCACTCCCGGTCCGATCGACTCAATCTGCTTCGCCGCCGCGTACGACAAATCGATAATCCGGTTGTCCACAAACGGACCGCGATCCGTAATCCGTACCGTCGTTGACTTCCCGTTCGTCGTGTTCGTCACGCGCACCATCGTATTGAACGGCAGCGTCCGATGCGCCGCCGTGAACTTATACATGTCATACGTCTCGCCGTTCGAAGCCTGCCGCCCATGAAATGGCGCGCCATACCACGACGCTTTTCCCTCTTCGTAAACTTGCCCGCCTTCATGCGGTTTCGGATTCGCAGCAGCAGGCGTCACCAGCCGGTCGGCTGCTCGGCTCCGGCACCGGTTGAGGTGCGGGCTCCGGCGTCGTATTCGTCACGAGGCGGAGCCGCCGCGACCGGCTGCCGCCCGCCGCATCCCGTCACAAAAATCGCCGCGCAGCAAAGCAACGCCGCCAGCGGCAGCGTGAACCATCGCCCACTCAATCGACCATTCGTTCGAATTGTCGGAAATTCTGCCGCGATCTCGACCATCACGATCGAACCGCGCTCATGACTGCGGATTTTGCGGCGGCGGTGGATTTTCTGTCGATGGCGGATTCTGCCCCGCAGGCGGATTGCGCCGCGACATACGCGCCTCTAACTTCTGCGCAAATTGATCCAGCTTCCCCGACACATCGCGCAAAAACGAAGCCGTCCGCTTCTCCGTCTCCGGCGCCAACTCCTCATCTACATATCGCCGCAGCCGTTCCATCTCAGCGTCAATCCGACGCCCAATCTCTTCAAAGTTATCCATACAAAAAGCCCATTCCCCGTAGTTTTGAGAGCGTCCGAAACCTGCCCCACTCAAACCTAGGCCGGATTCCCCCACTCTGTCCACTTTTTTCCGACGCTACTCGCCCGACGCTCCACCAATCCTCCGCGCACCTCGGCGCTCTCTGCGTCTCTGCGTTATCCTTCCGCAACCACATCGCGAACTGCCGTGCCGCTTCCCTTGCAACCGTACGCCCCCCGCCCGCGTCTGAGTCCATGACCCAATCAAATGCGCCCTCTCCTCATTCTCACGCTCTTGCTGTCTCTCTCCACCGCCGCAATCGCCCAACAACCGGCGCCACCTCAGACCGCGCCACCCGACGTCAAACTCACCGTCCGCTCCAACCTCGTCATGGTCCCCGTCTTCGTCACCGGCGGCGACGGCAACGTCGTCTTCGGCCTCAACGCCGAAGACTTCACCCTCACCGACAACGGCGTCCCTCAGGCCATACAAATCGAAGACGACACCGACGCCCAACCGCTCGCCCTCGCCATCGTCGTCGAAACCGGCGGCAACGGCTCGCGCCACCTCGACGATTACCGCGCACTCGGCTCTATCCTGGACGCGCTCATCGGCAACGTCGAACACAGCGTTGCCGTCATCGCCTTCGACCGCACTCCGCACGTCGTCCAGCCCTTCACCTCGAACACCGACGAAGCTTCCGGCCAACTCGCCAATCTCAAAGAAGGCAACGGCGGCGCCTCCATCCTCGACGCTGTCGCCTTCGCCGTCGATCAACTCCGCACGCAGCCGCCCACCTATCGCCGCGCCATTCTTCTTCTCAGTGAAACCATCGACCAAGGCAGCGAAACCACGCTCGACGACGCCGTCCACCTGCTCAGCGACACCAACACATCCTTCTACAGCTTCGCCTTCAACAGCACCCATTCCGCCGTCGCTCACGAAGCCTCAAAATTCGACAGCAAAACTCCCAATCCCGCTCACGGCTGCTTCAGCAAAAAAGGCGCCGACGCCGAATACGAAGGCCACTACAGCAAGCAAGTCCTCGACTGCATCAGCCAGCTTGCTCCGCCACTTCGCCTCGCCACCATGGCCTTCATCGCCGCGCGCGGCTCGCTCAAGGACAAAACCGCCGAAACCGTCGCCGATCTCGCTGGCGGCCGCTTCTTCCCCTTCAAAAACGAAAAAGATCTGAAAGCCGCGCTGATCACTCTCTCCAACGATGTCCCCAACTACTACGTCCTCAGCTTCCGCCCCTCAACTCCAACTCCCGGCATCCACGCCCTCCACGTCAGCACCGCCCATCGCGGCCCCTTCAACATCGACGCCCGCCACGAATACTGGATCGACGACGACACACAAAAACCCGACGCCTCAAAGTGATAGTGCTATTGATATGGAATGAACTGCCTGCGGATCACCGCAAAATCGCGTTCGCGATCTTCAACCAATAAGCCTGGTTCGTCATAATCGTATACATCACAAACGTCTGCGCCACCGCGAACGCCGGAAGCGCGTACTTATACACGACGTGAACGCGTCGATTCACGATCCAGTCGCGCACCACTCCCAGAAAAATCAGGAAATCCACCCCGGCGTAAAATACAGGGTCGGGAATGAATGGAAATCGTCCCCAGGCCGCCGCAGTCAGCGCGCACGAAGCAATCAGAACCAATCGACGATGATATTCCGGTTTCTTTCGCCAATGGATCGCCAGGGCGAACGTGCTCGTAAAACAGGCGATGTCGAGAAACGGCACCAGCATAAACCCCGCGGCACCGGCATCATGATTCACCATCACCTTGATCCGGTTCATCGTGATCGCGGTCCAGATCCCCAGCACCGGAACATCACGCCCAGCGCAACGCCAAACCAACCCGACGTCCGATGCAACCGCACGTTGTGCGTCCGCACCAGCGCCGACTGAAAAATAAAAAACGCCAGCCATCCCCAGAAAACAAACGCATGGATGTAAAGAATCGCCGGCGGCGCCGTCTTCGGATGAATGATCCGCGGCCCCATCGTCAGGCTGAAGCCCCACACAACAACCCCAGTCATCACCAGCGACATCGCAAAATAAAAATAGGTATCCCACAGACCCGCGCGCTTCGCATTCGCGGCACGCCCTGCGACTGCTCCCGCTTGTATTCCGACCGACTGCGGTGAAGTTACCGACATGAAGTGCCCGCATCCTACCTCAGACCGACATGCACGATCGAATTTCTTTTGACGTTGTAGGGGCGTCCCTTCAGGGCGCCCAGGCACGATGTAAGCCTCACCTCTCAACCCGACGCGAACCGAACACCGCACGACTTAACCCGCAACCTCTTCCACGACCCACTCATCCACCTCTGCCAACAATTCCCTAACCTCATTTCCGGTATCATAGACCGCTGCACATTCCCCCGGAGGACAGTTGCCGCTCCCCTACCAATGGCAGTACCGCCTCGACCGCTGGAAAAACTCTATGCGCGGTCTCTTCGGTGGCGGCAATCAAAATCCACGTCCTCAAATCTGTCCTGCCTGCGGCTCCCTCGTCGGCATCAACGCCACCCGCTGTCACAACTGCGGCACCAATCTCAAATTCTCGATGGCCAAGATCAGCAAAGGTCTCACCGAACTTTTCGGCGGCCACGCTCCCGTCACCACCGGCCTCCTCATCGTCAACGTCATCATGTTCGCCGTCGAATTCATGGCCATGGCCGCACACGGCCAGGCCGGCGGCCTCACGATCCTCTGGGGCATGGGTGGCGAATCCACCTATCGCCTCGGCCTCAGTTTCCCTTTCTCCATCTTCGTCATGCATGAGTGGTATCGCCTCGTCACCGCCACCTTCCTCCACGGCGGACTCATCCACATCGGCTTCAACATGATGATCCTCATGGACATCGGCCCCGTCGTCGAAGAACTCTACGGCTCCGCCCGCTTTTTCTTCCTCTACACCGTCACCGGCGCCACCGGATTTTTCGTCAGCGCACTTTTTGGCGGACACCCATCGCTCGGCGCCAGCGCCCCAATCCTCGGACTCATCGGCCTCCTCATCGCCGTCACCACGCGCCGCGACGGTTCACATATGCAGCAGCTCCGCTCCCGCCTCATCTCCTGGGTCGTCTCCATTTTCGTCTTCGGCTTCCTCGTGCCCGGCGTCGATAACTGGGCCCACGGCGGCGGCCTCGCAGCCGGCTTCATCCTCGGCCGCATCGTCGCCGATCACGAACCACGCACCCCCTCCGAGCTCCGCGTCGCCCAAATCCTCGGCTGGATCACCGCCGTCGTCGTCGTCTCCTCCTTCGTCCTGATGATCCTCCACTACAACGATCCCCTCCCCGGCTCCTGACATGGAGTGCGGCGGCTCGGCGCCGCTTTGCGATTGATCGCCATCTCAAACCGATCCGCTGCGCGTAGCCCAATGCCAGGCAAGCTCTATGTGGACTGCGGCCCTCCCGCTCCGCTTTTGAGATCCCTCCATACGGAACAACCCTCTACTGGCGCAGTCCGCCCGCCAGCGAATGCGTTCTCTTCCTCCGTTTCGACTTTCAACTGTCGACTGTCAACCTCTTCTCCTCCACGGGTCTCGGAACACGAATCACGATTCTCTTCCCACTTTCCTCTCCCGACTGTAAACTTGCCTTTCCCCATGGAACCCCACTCCATCGTCGTCATCAGCCTTCACACCCCCAAAGAAAAAATCTGGGGCGAACTCCTCAGCTTCAACACCGCCGGCGTCACCATCCGCGGCATCGACCTCAACTCCTTCGACCACTTCATCCGCCAGATCAATGAGCCCGACACCGAGCGCGTCGGCGTCCCCACCCTCTTCTTCCCCATGACCCGCATCGAGCGCATGACCCTCGACGAACCCAGCGGCTCCATCCCCTCCATGGACGAACTCTTCTCCCGCAAAGTCGGCCGCCGCCTCATCGACTATCTCGCTCAGTTCGCCTGAATCTGCGTTATCCTCCCAGCACATGCAACAACGTCGACGGATCTTCACCGTACCCAACCAAATCACCCTGCTTCGCCTCGGCTTCCTTCCGATCTTTCTGACTCTCATCGCCTACCAGCGCTACCGCTGGGCCTTGCTCGTCCTCGTCGTCGCCGGCCTGAGCGACGCCATCGACGGTCTGCTCGCCCGCCGGCTCAATCAGCGTTCCTCCCTCGGCGCGTACCTCGACCCCATCGCAGACAAACTCCTGCTCTCCTCCTCCTTCATCATCCTCGCTTACAAAACACGCATCGCGTGGTGGACCACCATCATCGTCATCAGCCGCGACATCCTGATGCTCACCGTCGCCACCGTCATCATTCTGATCTCAGGCTATCGACCGTTCCCGCCCAGCATCCTCGGCAAGCTCACCACCTTCTTCGAAATCATCTTGGTTTTCACCGTCGTCCTGACCGCCGCCTACCCGCAATTTCACTCGCGTCTTCTCCATAACGTCCTCGTCGACATCGTCACCTTCTGCGCCGCCGCTTCCGCCCTGCACTACTCCTTCCTGGTCACACGCCACCACCCGCCAGCCCAAACCCCCGCCAGCATCGACTAATTCTTCTTCAGTTTTATTTTTGTAATTTCAATTCAGGCAGGATTCACCGCGACTTCCCAACTTCTTCACTTCGCGCAAACGCGAACTCGAAGATACGGCTTTTGGGTGCCGCACCCTTTCGGTTTTTGAAAGGGTGCGGGTTTAGACTCACCGTGCCCCACACCGATCCCTCCCGTCGCTTCTTTCTATCTCTTTTCTCTGTGTTCTCTGCGAACTCTGTGGTGAATCTCTTTCTCTCGCTTTCGACTTTCAACTGTCGACTGTAAACCTCTTCCTCTTTACTTCACTACTTCGTTGCTTCTTTACTTCGTCCCTCATCTCGCCGACTCATACGCCTGCCCCAACCACCACAGCGCATCCCTCAAATCATCTTCCGAATGAATCTCAAACGAATGCCACCGCTGCGCCTTGATATTCGTCCCCGTACCAAGTCGCAAATCCCGAGACGCGCGATCCGTCTGCGCCGCCGACATCCCCCTCATCTTGAAAATAATCCCGTTCGCCGACCCGATCGCCCGCGTCACCGGCAACGCCGCAAACACCGCCCCGCTCCGGTAATACCCAAGCATGCCGAACATCGACCTCGACGTAACACCAGGCCACGTCCGCACTTCCTCCCCCAGCATCGCGCACAAATACTTCATCTCATCGCTGATCCGCGCCATCTTCGGCCTAGGGCCAGACTTCGCCCCGGACGCACCCCGCGCCTTCGTCTTCTGCTTCCCTCGTGTTCGCTTGTTTCTGCTCGTCGCGCCCAAAACGCAGTGCCCCCGCTACTGCGCCGCAACCGGCATCTTCGCCGGCCCGCCCTGTGGAATGATCAGCTTTGGTTCCGTCACCGCCTGCACCTGCTCGATCGTCGTGTCCGGCGCCAGTTCCTTCAGCACCAACCCTCCCGGCGTCACATCGATCCACGCCAATTCCGTGATGATGTGATCCACCACCTCGACTCCCGTCAACGGCAGCGTGCACTTCTTCAAAATCTTCGCCTTCCCATCCCGCGTCGCGTGCTCCATCGTTACAAACACCCGCTTCGCTCCCGCCACCAAATCCATCGCGCCGCCCATGCCCTTCAGCATCTTCCCCGGAATCGCCCAGTTCGCCAGCGTCCCCTTCTCATCCACTTGCAGCGCGCCCAGCACCGTCAAATCTACATGCCCCCCGCGAATCATCCCAAACGAATCCGCCGACGAAAAGTAACACGTCCCCTTCAGTTCGCTGACCGTCTCTTTCCCCGCATTAATCAGATCCGGATCGACCTGCGCCTCCGTCGGATACGGCCCCACCCCCAACATCCCATTCTCCGACTGCAAAATCACCTCAATCCCATCCGGCACATAATTCGCCACCAGCGTCGGCATCCCAATCCCCAAATTCACGTAATACCCATCCCTCAACTCCAACGATATCCGCCGCGCAATCCTCTCCCGTTTTTGTTCGTCAGTCAGCGCCATCTAAAGAGTCTCTTCTCTGTGCCCTCTGTGAACTCTGTGGTGAATCTCTTCTCTTCGCTTTTATCATTACTTCATTACTTCGTTGCTTCATTACTTCTCGTTCCGATCTTCACGCTTTCCTCACCGTCCTCCGCTCAATCCTCTTCTCATACCCCGCGCCCTCAAAAATCGCATTCACATAAATCCCCGGCGTATGCACGTTATCCGCATCCAGTTCCCCTAAATCCACCAACTCCTCCACCTCCGCAATCACATACTCCGCCGCCGTCGCCATCATCGGATTAAAATTCCGCGCCGTCTTTCGATATATCAAATTCCCCCACCGATCACCCTTCCAAGCCTTCACAAACGCAAAATCCCCGCGAATCCCCCGCTCCAACACATACTGCCGCCCATCAAACTCCCGCGTCTCTTTCCCCTCCGCCACCATCGTCCCAACGCCCGTCGGAGTATAAAACCCCGGAATCCCCGCCCCGCCCGCTCGTATCCTCTCTGCAAACGTCCCCTGTGGATTCAACTCCAGTTGCAGCTCCCCCGACGTGACAAGCTGTTCGAACAGCTTGTTCTCCCCCACATACGTCGAAACCATCTTCTTCACCTGCCGGTTCTGCAACAACAACCCAATCCCAAAATCATCCACCCCGGCATTGTTGCTAACAATCGTCAGATCCTTCGTCCCCCGCCTTCTCACCGCCGCAATCAAATTCTCCGGTATCCCACAAAGCCCAAACCCACCCATCAGAATGGTCGCCCCATCCCTAAGCCCCTCAATCCCCAAATCCGCCGAAGCAATCCGCTTATCCACTTAGTCTCCGCGCTACTCAGCGTCCTCTGCGTCTCTGCGTTATCTTTTCCCGCCCGTTCGCCCAAAGTGTACCCACACCCCCGACCCAAGCCAAGCCCGCCGCCCCACCTATCCGCTCGACGCCTCCCAAAGCGTTATCGCCGCGGCGCACACACAACCTCCGCGCACCTCCTTTGTCGAGGGCGGGCTTTGTCGAAGGCGGGACTCACATCGATCCGCCTCCTCAATCTATGACCCCACAAGCTCTATATGGAGTGCGGCGCTCCCGCGCCGCTTTTGCAGTCGCCCCGTCCACCCCCCCCGCCCCGCCTCATTTCACTTGACAAAAGTTATAATTAAGGTATACTACCCGTGTAGATAACTACGCCCGGTCAAAAATTCCCAAAACGGAACAAAATTTGATCCGCCATCGGCCGAGTCCGTTCCCAGATTTGCAAGGTTTTCACTTCACATCGAAACAAAAGCGAAATATAAGGCGAGCCCAACTATAGTATTTCCAATGGCTTACGCATTCCCGTTTCGGGAAATTCCGCAAGCCACTCATTCTGAACAACTTCCCCACTCTTTGAGAAAACACCCGGGGGTGCCCCAGAGTGTGTGTCCAAAGAGTTACTCCCGGCGCTGCGGGAAGCTCCCACCGCCCGACACCCAATCTGTGTAGGGGCGCAGCACGCTGCGCCCCAGCTTGCCCGGGCGTCAAACGTCGTCTCAAAAATCTCAAAACCCTACCGCGACCTCGGCAGCCCGCCAATCCCAACCAACTCCGGCGTGGCCTCCGGATCAACCGCCACCACCAACGTCGCCACATACCCATCCGACAGCTGCGTGGCCGTGACCGGCGTCATCTTCGCCACCGACCCCGCTCCACCTTGCCCATTGAAAACCATGTCCTCTTCCAGCATCGTCCGCCGAACCTTGACCGACGAATACGGATGCGTCGCCTCCACAAACCGGCTGACATCCTCGGGGAAAAACAGTTGCCCCGTGTGCGCCACATGCCCCCCGGCATACACCTCGACTCCGGCATGAGCCGAGTCCGCCGCCGATGGCTTCGTTGCTCCGCCGCCAACATGCACCTTCATGTGAATGTGATTCACGCGCCCCGGATAGTGCCCGGGATAGATCGTCTCGAACTCCGCCGTCCCCTGCGCATCCGTAATCTGCACGCCGCGCAAGAACACGAGCTCATCCGTGGTGTGCGGCTTCGGCGGCATTCCACCCGGTCCACCTCCCATCGGCGGACCGCCAGGTCCGCCCGGACCGCCGTTCGGTGGCGGACCGGCGGCCATATCGTCGCCGCCCGCGCGGCCATTCGGAGGAGGTCCCGGCGGACGCCCGCCCGGAAATCCTTGACCGCCTGGCCCGCCCGGGCCACCAGGATTGACCTTCGTGTAGCCCGAATAAACTCCGCCGGCGTCGCAGTGCCAAATATCCAGCGCCGCATTCGGAATCGGCGCGCAAGTTTTCGCATTCACCACCGTAATCCGCACGCGCAGCGGCACTCCCACTTTCCCTTCCGTGATGTCGCTGCGCAAAAGCTCGCGATCAACGTAGTACGGCCCTTCTTCCTGCTCTGGATTGAAAACGCAGCTCGGCGGCGGCGCAGTCGCAGCGCGCAATCTCATGCTCTTCGCGGTCAGCGGCAAAGCAGTTGCCGCAGCAGCGCTGCTGCGAATAAATTTTCGGCGCGTCCATTTCTTCTCGATCGACATACTCTCTCCTCTTGTAGGGGCACGGCATGCCGTGCCCGTCTTTGCGGGCGACCTGTGCGGCGTTGTATTAATTTCCACCCGCCAGGGCAAATGGTTCCAGCGATTTTCTTTGCACAACGCACAAAAATCCGGATGATAGAGGCACTTCAACCGACCTGACGGAGACTTCCGTGTCCAGGCCGTCTTGCCGGTTCGATTGCAATAACGATTTTCTCGAGGATGGTCAAAACAAAATGCAAACCACTTCGCAAACCCATGACGGTTCGCGCAAGCGCCGCGCAATGTTCGCGGTCGCAGGAATTTTTGTATTCGCATTCGTCGCGACTTTGATCGCAGCGAAAACAACCGTGCTCGCGCAACATCGCATGCACGGCCTGACCGAGAAAGTCGATCGCAACCATCCTTGGATGAATCCGAAGCTTTCCCCCGACGAGCGCGCCGCCATGGTGCTCAAAGAGATGACACTCGACGAAAAAATCGATCTGCTCCACGGCATGGGCATGCCTGGCTGGCCGCGCGACGTTCAGAATCCGCAGCCCGAACTCGGCAACGGCGGCGCCGGCTTCGTCCTCGGCATTCCGCGTCTCGGCATTCCCTACATCCAGATGAGCGACGCCGCGTACGGTGTGCGCAGCAGCGGCGAAAACGGCCGCTACTCCACTGCGTTGCCCGCCAACATTGGCGCCGCCGCAAGTTGGGACACTGACGCTGCGTGCTCTTACGGTCGCCTCATCGGCAAAGAGCTTCGCGCACAGGGCTACAACATGACGCTCGGCGGCGGCACCAACATCACGCGCGAGCCGCGCAACGGCCGCACCTTTGAATATCTTGGCGAAGATCCGATTCTCGCCGGCACTCTCGTCGGCAACTTGATGAAGTGCGAGCAAGCCGAACACGTCATCGGCGACATCAAGCACTATGCCGTCAACGATCAGGAAAACGGCCGCAACGAAGTCAACGTCATCATCGGGCAGCGCGCCATGCGCGAAAGCGATTTGCTCGCATTTGAAATCGGCGTCGGCATCGCCGATCCCGGCGCGGTGATGTGCTCCTACAACGCCGTCAACGGCGACTTCGCCTGCGAAAATAAATATCTCCTCACCGACGTTCTGAAAAAAGAGTGGGCGTTCAAAGGTTTTGTCGTCTCCGACTGGGGCGGCACGCACAGCACCGTCAAGGCATCCGCTGCTGGCCTCGACAACGAAGAGCCGCTCGACGAATTCTTCGGCGCAAAACTGAAAGACGCCGTCGAGACGGGCAAAGTCTCGCAAGCCGAACTCGACGAACACGTTCGCCGCGTCCTGCGCTCCGAATTCGCAACCGGTATCGTCGATTACCCGACGCAGAAAAGTGTCGTCGATGTGCTCGGCGGACTCGAAACCGCCCGAAAAATCGAGGAATCCAGCGCAGTTCTTCTGAAGAACGAAAAAGACATCCTTCCGCTCAAAGCGTCGTCCCTGAAATCGATCGCGATCATCGGCCCTCACGCTGACGAAGGCATGATCTCCGGCGGCGGCTCCGCGCAAGTCGATGCGCCCGGCCGTCCCAACGCAGGCTGGCAAGCGCACGTCTGGTTTCCGACTTCGCCCATGAAAGCTGTGATGGCAAAAGCGCCGAATGCCGATGTGAAATTCGCATCCGGCGAAAATATTTCTCATGCCGTAGCGCTTGCGAAAAAATCCGACGTCGCCATCGTCTTCGTCTACTGCTGGATGGCCGAAGGCATGGACCTCGACACGCTGACGCTTCCCGATAAACAGGACGAGATCATCGCCGCCGTCGCCGCTGCAAATCCAAGGACAATCGTCGTCCTCGAGACCGGCACCGCTGCAACGATGCCTTGGGCCGACAAAGTGAACGGCATCCTCGAAGCGTGGTACGCCGGCAGCGATGGCGCCAACGCCGTCGCAAACATCCTCTTCGGCGACGTAAATCCCAGCGCGAAGCTCCCGATGACTTTCCCCAAGAGCGACGCCGATCTCCCGCATCCGACACTGGTAAAGCCGACGCAAGACCAACTCGGCGAAGCCGCCGTAAACAAATCCGGCGAAGCCAAGCCAACATTCAGCGTCACCTACGACGAAGGCTTGAAGGTCGGCTACAAGTGGTACGACGCCGAGAAAAAGCCCGTCCTCTTCCCCTTCGGCCACGGCCTTTCCTACACAACATTCGCGTATTCCGGATTGAAAATCGCCCCCGGCAAAAAAGTCACCGACGTCAGCTTCACGGTGAAAAACACAGGCAGCCGCGATGGCTCCGAAATCGCCCAGGTCTACGCCGCACTGCCCGCATCCGCCAGCGAACCACCCAAGCGCCTCATCGGCTGGAGCAAAGTCTGGCTCAAATCCGGCGAATCCAAACAAATCCGCGTCCCCATCGAATCCAAATACCTCTCCATCTGGGACGACAGCACCAACGAGTGGAAGCTCGTATCCGGCAGCTACGAAGTTATGGTCGGCAGCTCGTCAGCAGCCCTGCCGCTCCACGACAAATTCGACCTGAAATAGAAAACTCGCCGGCTCTTTGTAGGGGCGGGGCTTGCTCCGCCCGGCGTCAACACGACCGTCCACCGCTCGTTGTACGAGTCCTTGTACGGGCGCAGCACCGCTGCGCCCCAGGCCCGCTGGATCCCAACACGAAGAAACTCTGTTTTTCTTTTCTTGCTCTGGAGGTCTACAGACTTCTCAACAACTTATACAACTCATTCGCCGCATCAAAATCCGCTTCCAACTCGCGTGTCGCCAACCGTTCCCGCAAATCATCAATGCGTCGCGCCAACAAATCCAACGACGCACTCAGCACTTCGCGATTCGTCAAAACAATATCGCGCCAAGTCGAGTACGGACTCCCCGCCAGCCGCAACGTATCGCGCAGCCCAGGTCCCGCAACCGTAATCGGCAACCCATTCTCATCCAGCCGATCGTAAAGAAACGAAGCCAGCGCCACTGCCACAAGCTGCGGCAAATGCGAAGCCAGCCCTACCGCATAGTCATGCTGCTGCGCGCCCAACCAAAGCGGACGCGCCCCAATCTTCTTGAGCAATTTCAAGAATGCATCGACGCGCGCATCCTCTCTCAACTCCGCGCCCCGGTCGAACGGCGCATGCGAATCAATCTCCGCAGCTTTTGACAAAGAGAAAGCCGCAGGAGCAATTTCATCCGGATGATCCGCGATCAACGCATACGGCGCATTCTGAAATAAATCCGCGTCGGCGTGCGCAATTCCCGCATGCTCGCGCCCCGCCATCGGATGCCCCGGCAAAAACAGCGGCGCATCCGCTCCGGCAAAAAGTTCCTGCGCTCCGTGACTGATCCGCAGCTTCGTGCTGCAAGCGTCCGTAATCAACGCTTTTCTCGGCGCATGCCGAGCGAGTTCCGGCAACAAGTCGATCGTCGCCCCGATCGGCAGCGCAACGTAAATCAGATCGGCCGATCGCAGCGCCGGCGTCAAATCGCCGGTCAACATCTCATCGAAAGCCTTCGTCTCCTGCGCCGTTCGCGCCACATCCGGCCGATCCCATCCCGTGATGTGCAAATCGGTCGCATACTTCCGCAACGCCAGCGCAAACGAACCGCCGATCAGCCCGGTGCCGAGAATCGAGATGCGTTGAATGACGTGAGCAGTCATGCGGAAAATATCAAGCGATCTTGCGCCCAATCGCCGGCGCAATCATACGAAGCTCATTCATCAATTGCTCAAACTGCGGCGGATCGAGCGACTGCGCTCCATCCGAAAGCGCATGATCCGGATCGTTGTGTACTTCGATGAGCAACCCGTCCGCGCCCGCAGCTACGGCTGCACGAGCCATCGGCACGACCTTGTCGCGCCGGCCGGTGCCGTGCGAAGGATCGCCAATCATCGGCAAGTGCGACAATTTCTTGATCACCGGAATCGCCGCGATATCAAACGTATTTCGCGTATACGTTTCAAACGTGCGGATGCCGCGCTCGCACAAAATTACGTCCCAATTTCCACCCGCCAAAATATATTCCGCGCTCAACAATAATTCTTCCATCGTTGCCGACATGCCGCGCTTCAACAGCACCGGCTTGCGCACTTCTCCCAGCGCACGCAGCAAGTGATAGTTCTGCATGTTGCGCGCGCCTACCTGAAAAATATCCACGTAGCCCGACATCATCTGAATCTGCGACGGGTCCATCACTTCGCTGACCGTGAAGAGCCCGGTTTTTTCCGCCGCTTCTTTCATCAACTTCAAACCGTCTTCGCCCATTCCCTGAAACGCATACGGCGAAGTCCGCGGCTTGAACGCGCCCGCGCGCAAAATCTTCGCTCCCGCTTTCGCAACGCTCTCCGCTACAGAATTGATCTGGTCGCGCGACTCCACGCTACACGGCCCCGCCGCGATGACAATGTCGTTCCCGCCGATCGATACGCCGCGTCCTAAATTGACGATCGTTCCTTCCGGCTTGAACTGCCTGCTCGCCAATTTGTACGGCTGCGTGATGCGCATGACCTCGCGCACGCCGTCGAGCAATTCAAAATCGCGATGATCGAAATCGCGGTGCACGCCAACGGCGCCGAGCACCGTGTGCGATTCGCCGGTGGAGCGATGCACGTTGAATCCGTTTGCGACCAAACGATCGATCACGCGTTGAATCTGCGCGTCGGTCGCGCCCTCTTGCATTACGATGACCATGGCTGGCTAGTGTTTCCCTTCTCTCGTTTCCGCTACAACTGCGGAAGACAAATCAAAACTTACTTGAAGCTTAGACCTCGGTAGCTGAGCGCAGCAGTGCTGCGCCCCTACAAAATCTTGCTGATGCAAAAAACGTGCTCGACGCAAAACGCTGAACAATTCGACCCGACCAGATTATTTTTTCCGGTCGGCGCCGTCGTCGGGCGAATCTTTGTGCATCGCTTCGCGTTCGGCGCTTCGCGCTTCGTCGATGATGCGCTCAAAGAGGCGGCGAATCGCGGCGTCAGAAAGCGGGCCTCCATTTTCGCTCTGCGCGTTCTTGATGACCTCGCGCTCGCGGTCGGGCTGATACAGCGGGAGATTTTTCTCCTGCTTGATCTTTCCGATCTCGAGCGCGCAATGCGAACGCTCGTTGAGCAACTGCACGAGTTTGCGATCGATCTCATCGATGCGGCGGCGCCAATCACTCATGTCGGTCATGGCGAGACCTCGCGACGAGACAAACCTTTTTTGCCGGCTTCTTTGAGACTGCGGATCTTCGAGCCCAGCGCTTGCGCAGCGGCATCGACCGAGTCCGCTTTTTCGATTTCCGAAACGAGCGCGGAGCCAATCACCGCCGCGTCGGCGAGTCCACCGAGAACCGAAACGTGGCCCGGCAACGAAATTCCGAAGCCGACAGCAATCGGAATATGCGTGCGCGATCGCACGCGGCGAATCAGCGCTGGAAGATCGTCGGGCATTGCATCTTTTGCGCCCGTTACGCCGGTGCGTGAGATGAGATACAGGAACCCTGAGGTTGCAGCGGAAATTGTGTCGATGCGTTCGTCGGTCGACGTCGGCGCAGCGAGAAAAACGGTGTCGAGATTGTGCGCGGCGAGAATTTTTCGGTACTCGGTCGATTCTTCGGGAGTCAGATCGGTGGCGAGAACGCCGTCGGCGCCTGCGGCGGACGCTGCTGCCGCGAATTTTTCGATGCCCATCTGAAACATCGGATTGTAATAGCCGAAGAGCACGATCGGGACTTCGCGCGCTGCAGCGGAGTCGGAGTTGCGAATGCGGCGGACCACGTCGAGCACGCCGGCAAGCGTCGCGCCTGCTTTCAGTGCTCGCTCGGAAGCGCGCTGTATCACCGGGCCGTCGGCAACCGGATCGCTAAACGGAATGCCGAATTCGATGACGTCGGCGCCGGCTTCTGCGAGTGCGATAACGAATTTCAGAGTGGCGTCGAGCGAAGGATCGCCTGCGGTGATGTAGGCGACGATGCCGAGTTCACCGCGTTCGCGCAGCGCGTCGAAGCGTTGGGAGATGCGGGTGGAGTTGGCGGTAGCGGTCATTTTATTCGGTGCAACATCTTGCCTGAGGTAGCGGAAACGGCGCAATCACTTGAGGAGGCGCTTGTAGGTGTCCATGTCTTTGTCGCCGCGGCCAGACAGGTTGAGGATGACGAGATCGTCGCCAGACATTTTGGGCACACGCTGAACCAGGCCCGCAATGGCATGCGCGGATTCGAGCGCGGGGATTATGCCTTCCGTGCGTGCGAGCAAACTCGCTGCGGCAACAGCATCGTCGTCGGAAACGGCGGAATATTCGGCGCGTCGCTCGTCGGCGAGCCAGGCGTGCTCGGGTCCGATCGCAGGATAGTCGAGGCCGGCGGAAATCGAATGCGTGGTGGCGATCTGGCCGTCTTCGTTTTGCAAAACGTAAGTGTAGGTGCCTTGCAGCACGCCGGGGCGCGCGCCGGTAAAACCTTGCGGAGCGCCGAGGCGCGCGGCGTGTTCGCCGAGTTCTTTGCCGCGGCCGCCGGCTTCGATGCCGACCATTTTTACATCGGAATCGCGCAGAAACGCGTAGAAGAGACCGATCGCGTTGGAGCCGCCCCCGACGCAAGCGTAGAGATGCGTGGGCAGCCGTTTTTCGGCGGCGAGAATTTGTTCGCGCGCTTCGCGTCCGATCACGGATTGAAAATCGCGGACCATCGTCGGATACGGATGCGCTCCGAGAACCGAGCCGAGCAGATAGTGGGTGGTGCGAATGTTGGTGACCCAGTCGCGCATCGCTTCGTTGATAGCGTCTTTCAGCGTTTTGCTACCGGACTCGACGCCGACGACTTGCGTGCCCAACATACGCATGCGCGAAACGTTGAGCGCCTGGCGCGCCATGTCTTCAGTACCCATGTAAACGACGCATTCGAGGCCGAGATGCGCGGCGATGGTGGCGCTTGCGACGCCGTGCTGTCCTGCGCCGGTTTCGGCGATGATGCGGGGCTTGTTCATTCGGACGGCGAGCAAACCTTGGCCGACAGCGTTGTTGATTTTGTGCGCGCCGGTGTGGAGCAGGTCTTCGCGCTTGAGGTAGATGCGCGGACCGCCGAGATGTTTCGTCAGGCGCTCGGCGAATTGCAGCGGCGAAGGGCGGCCGACGAAATTTTTGAGGAGATATTGGAGTTGCGATTGGAACGCTGGGTCGGATTTGGCGAGGTCGTAGGCGCGCTCAAGCTCGAAGAGCGGAACCATGAGCGTTTCGGGGACGTAGCGGCCGCCGTAGGGGCCGAAGCGTCCGGGGGTTTGGGTGGCGGCGATCTGTTGGGAGCTCATGGTGGTGTTTGGTTGAGGGTTTATTTTACAGGTTCGGGGAGAGGAGGTCGACAGTCGACAGTTGAAAGTCGAGAGGAAGAGGTTCACCACAGAGTTCGCAGAGAACGCAGAGGAAGAGAGGAAAGCGGCGCGTCCCGGGGATCGAGGTGGGTGATGTGGAATCTAAACCCGCACCCTTAAGAGCTAAGGGTGCGGCACCCAACTGCCGTCGTGAATTCACAGTCCAGAGAACATTTTAGAGTTGGGAGTTGGCGCGGTGGACGGCGGCGAAGAATTGGCGGAGCTTGGCGCGATCTTTTTTGCCGGGGCGGGATTCGATGCCGCTGGCGACGTCTACGGCGTAGGGGCGGACGTAGAGGATGGCTTCGGCGACGTTTTCGGGGGTGAGGCCGCCGGCGAGAATGATGCGGTGGGATTTGGCGGCGCGCCGGGCGATGGTCCAGTCGCTGCGAGTGCCAGTGCCTCCGTATTCGCCGGATTTTGCGGCGTCGAAAAGAAACGCGCGGACGGAGGATTCGAACGGCTTGAGTTGCGCGAGGCGGAAACCCTTGCCGACGCGCATCGCTTTGGTGACGTTGAAAAATTTCGCGGCCGCCCGGGCGGTGGCTGCGGGTTCGTCGCCGTGGAGTTGCACGGTGTCGAGATCGACGGCGCGGGCCAGCGCGACGACGGCTTCGGCAGACCAATTCACGAAGACGCCGGCGGCTTCGATTTTTTCGGGAAGCGCGCGGATGATTTTATAGGCGTCGGCGGGAGAGATGTTGCGGACGCTTTTTTCGTAGAAATTGAAGCCAAGGGCGTCGGCGCCGAGATCGACGGCGGCTTTGGCGTCGGCGAGATTGGTGATGCCGCAAATTTTTACGCGAACGCGAGCCATTTTAATTTTTTCAACTCTGCGTACGTGCCGTACCAAGGAGCTGCGCCAGAGCGGCGCCAGGATCGGGCGCGGACATCAGCGACTCCCCAATGAGGAAAGCGTCGAACCCGGCGGCGCGAAGCCGGATAAGGTCGGCGTTGTCTTTGAGGCCGGATTCGGCGACCGCGATGCAGTCGTCGGGAATCTTGTCGATGAGTTCGAAGGAGGTTTCGAGGCGGACTTCGAGCGTTTTCAGGTCACGATTGTTGACGCCGACAATTTTGGCGCCGGCGGCGAGGGCGCGGTCGAGTTCGGACTTGGTGTGAACTTCGACGAGCGGCTCCATTTTTAGTTCGCGGCCGAGGTCGATGAGTTCTTTCAGCGCGGGATCGTGCAGAGCGGCGACGATGAGCAAAAAACTGTCGGCGTCGTTGGCGCGGGATTCCCAGACTTGCCAGGGGTCGAAAATAAAATCTTTGCGCAGGACGGGCTGCGTGATTTCTTTGCGGGCGTCGCGCATATTCTTTAGCGTGCCGCCGAAAAATTCGGGCTCGGTGAGGACGGAGAGGGCTGCGGCGCCGTTTTCCGAGAGCGCGTGGGCAAGGGCGACGTGGTCGAACGGGTCGCGGATTACGCCGCGAGATGGCGACGCCGGCTTTAGCTCGGCGATTACATTGAGTGCATCGCGGGAGATTGCGCTCACAAAGTCTCGCAAAGGTGTTGCCGCCGCGACGCCATACTTCAACGCTGTCTCGGGTAGCACTCGTTTGCGGTGCTCGACAGCGGCGCGACGGGAGTCGAGGATGCGGTCGAGGACGGTCCCTGTGTTGGCTGGAGTTTGAGCGGACATTGGGTAAGTTTGTATGCTAGGTGCGCGGATGCGCAGTGTCAAACTGGCGTGCGACGGAGACATGGTGAGCTACGCGGACAAGTATGGGGCGTTGTTGCGGGGGATTTCGGATGAGGCGGATGCGATGTCGCTGGATTGCTTTCGCAATAGTTCGCTGCGCGTCGAGCGGAAGATGGATGGGACGGCTCTGACGCAGGCGGATGGCGCGATCGAGAAGATGGCGCGCAAGCGAGTGGCGGAGAGCGGTTTGGAGTTGGATGTTTATGGAGAAGAACAAGGGACGGGCGGGGCGAAATCGGATGCCGGCGGCAAGGGCGTTGCGGGAAGGGCGCGGTTGATCATCGACCCGATTGATGGGACCGAGGAATTCTCGCGCGGGATTCCGACGTTCGGCACGCTGCTGGGCATCGAGTTCAACGGCGAGATTGTGGCGGGCATGTGCAGCGCTCCGGCCCTGGGGACGCGATGGTGGGCTTATCGAGGTGAAGGCGCGTTTCGCGATGGGGAGAAAATTCGGGTCTCGCGGACTTCGCAGTTGAGTGATTCGATGGTTTTCACCACCGGCACTGGGCCGAGCAAGAATGCGGAGGATCGGGCCCGGATTCGCCGCTTGCTGGATGCTTCGCGGAATAGCCGGTGTCTCGGCGGATTTTGGCAGCACATGTTGGTCGCCGAAGGCGCGATTGATGCGGCGCTGGATTGGACTTCGAAGCCTTGGGACTTGGCGCCACTGGGGATCATTGTGGAAGAGGCGGGGGGACGCTCCACGAATATCCAAGGTGAAAGAACGATTTACACCGGCGACTATTTGAGTACGAACGGCGTCATTCACGAAGAGGCAATGAAGCTGCTGCGCTGAGGATCCCATGGACATACAAGGACAAGCCCGAAAAGCGGAACAGTTCCGGAAGTTGCATCACGGCGGGCGGATTTTGGTTTTAGCGAATGTTTGGGATGTGGCGAGTGCGCGCATGTTTGAGGAAATGGGGTTTCCGGCGATTGCGACGACGAGTGCGGGGATTGCGGCGTCGCTCGGTTATCCCGATGGGCAATTTATTTCACGCGATGAAATGCTGGACATCGTTGGAAGGATTGCGCGGGCAGTGCATGTGCCGGTGACGGCGGATTTGGAAGCAGGATATGGGCCGACGATCGAAGACATGACGGCGACGGTGAAGGCGATGGCGCAGGCCGGCGCTGTCGGAATGAATCTGGAAGATGTGACGGGAAGCGACGAGAGCACGCACGTCGATCTCGCGACGCAGGTCGAAAAAATTCAGGCGATTCGACGGGCGGGCGAGGCAATTGGCGTGCCGCTGGTGCTGAATGCGCGGACGGACATTTACTTGATGCCGATTGGTGCCGGCGGAGACGCGATTTGAGCGCACGGTCGAGCGATGCCGCGCTTACCGAAAAGCCGGAGCTGATTGTTTGTTTGTGCCGGGAGTGAAAGACGCAGCGACGATCGAGAAATTGGTGAAGGCGATCGATGGACCGCTGAATATTTTGGCGACTGCGGGCGGGCCTGAACGTGAATGAGTTGCAGGCGATGGGCGTGGCGCGCGTCAGCATGGGCTCGGGCGTGATGCGATCGACGCTGGGTCATGCGCGGCGCGTTGCGAGAGAGTTGCTCGACCGTGGGACGTTTGAGTCGATGCTCGATGGCGCGGTGCCGTTTGCGGAGTTGATGGCGATCATGTCGCGGCAGAAGCCGGCGTAGCGATGCCGGACGCCGCCGAATTATTGAACATTTTGAATGAAGAGATCGTTGCGTGCCGGAAATGCCCGCGGCTCGTGAAGTATCGGGAGGCGGTGGCGCGCGAAAAACGGCGCGCTTATCGCGATTGGATTTACTGGGGCAAGCCGGTGCCGGGATTTGGCGATCCGGAAGCGAAGTTGATACTGGTTGGGTTGGCGCCGGGCGCGCACGGGTCGAATCGCACTGGGCGGCCGTTTACGGGAGATAAGTCGGGCGAATTTTTGTATCGCGCGTTGTATGACGCGGGGTTTGCGAACCGGCCGGTGGCGGTGCAGCGCGACGATGGGCTCGCGCTGATCAACGCTTACATCACGGCGGCGGCGCGATGCGCGCCTCCCGACAACAAGCCGCTTCCGAGCGAGCTGGCAAACTGCCGGCCTTACCTCGAGCGCGAGCTGGAAATTTTGAAGCCGCGTGCGATTTTGGCGCTCGGTAAAATTGGGTGGGATGTTTATCTAGGAATTTTGAAGGCGCAGGGATTTATTGTTTCGCGGGCGGCGTTTCCTTTTGGGCATGGGGCCGAGGTGGATTTGCCGCAGGTCGGGGCGCGGCTTTTCGGGGTTTATCATCCGAGCCAGCAGAATACGTCGACGGGGAAAGTGACGTTGCCGATGTATGCGAAGGTGTTGAAGAGAATACAGAAATATTTGAAGGCGACGGCGTAAGTTTTGGCGGTTGCGGGAAAAAACAAGAAAAAGCAGATCGAGGAAGTTTTTGACGCCCGGGCAAGCTGGGGCGCAGCAGTGCTGCGCCCCTACATGATCGTGCCGGGTGCGCGGTGTCGGCTGCCGATTGCGGCTGGCGGGAAGATGTGACAGCGTCCTCTCGCGTCACCTGTAACGCAAACACTCCAAACGATTGACCTACAGAGAGTTAACTCCCAGCCGAGCTTGGAACCGGCGGTGCTCCTGCAATGGTGGGTCGAATTGCAAGGCGTTGCGGGAGGGGATATGCGTGAGTTTTGCAAAGGATTGGCGATGGCGGCGCTGCTCGGCGCCGTAAGTTTCGTAAGTTTCCCATCCAGCGCGAAGGCACAGCAGGATCCGTCGACATCCAGTGACGATCAGCGGCCGGTGATTTCGCGGGATCGGGTGCCGGCGCAGAGTGATGATCCGAATCAGAACCAAGATCAAGATCAGCGCCAGAGCGATCAATCGGTGCAGCCAGACGAAACGGCGCCTCCGCCGCAGCCGGCGCATCCATTGACGAAGCCGGCCAATGGGCGGCGCAGTGCGTCGTTGCCGGTGGAGGCGTACGCGGTCGTGCCGGGGACGCGATTCTTGGTGAAGCTGGAAGATGAATTGAACACGGAGACTTCGCGGCGGAATGGCCGATTCAAGGTGCGCACGCTGGAACCGCTCGAGGCCGGGAGCGGAATTTATCTTCCGGCGGGAGCGGAAATTATCGGACACATCAGCCGCGTGGAATCCGCGGGAATCGCGGGGCGCGCGAAAATCTGGCTGACGTTCGACGACATCAAGACGAATTTTGGGCCGTTGCCGATCGTGGCGGAAGTTATTTCGGTGCCGGGCGATCACAGCGTGAGGAGCGGAGGTCCGCAGCAAGAGGGATTGATCGAGGGGCGGATGAGCACCCAACAATCGGCTGCGGAAGCTGCGGCGGCCGGTGCAGCAATGGGCGCAGTGAAAGGCGTGAAGGATCACGACAAGCGCGAGGTCGCGGAAGGCGCGATGGCTGCGGCGATTGCGGCGTACCTGGTGGAATCGGGGCGCGGGCATGAAGTGGATTTGCCGCGCGGGGCGAAGCTCGAGGTGGAGCTTGAGCGAGCGTTGTATCTCGTGAGGGATTGAGAACGGCCGATTATCGAATCAGCGCAGGCATTCGGCGAGTCGTATTCGGTACAATGGCTGCCTCATGCCAAAACTTACCTTCCTGGGCGCTGCAGGCACTGTCACTGGATCCAAATATTTAGTTGAAGCCGCTGGCAAGAAATTGCTGCTGGATTGCGGCATTTTTCAGGGATCGCCGGAGTTGCAGGATCGAAATTACGATCCGCTCGCGGTCGATCCGAAGACGATCGACTATTGCGTGCTGACGCATGCGCATCTCGATCACACGGGATGGCTGCCGCGATTTGTGAAAAGCGGATTTCACGGGCCGATTTTTGCGAATCCCGCGACGCTGGAATTGACGTCGCTATTGCTGAAAGATTCGGCGCACCTGCAGGAAGAAGACACGCTGCACGCGCGGAAGCATGGATATGCGCGGCACTCCGATCCGCAGCCGCTGTACACCACCGAAGACGTCGATCCCGTTTTCAAATTGGTGAAAAAAGCCGCGCGGACGGGCGCGTTTGAGGTTGCGCCGGAGTTTAGCTTTGTCGCCTATGACGCGGGGCACATTCTCGGCTCAACGAGCCTCGAACTGACGATCACGGAAAATGGGAAGAAATATGTCGTCGTGTTTTCGGGCGACGTGGGCCGCTACGATCAGCCGATTTTGAAAGATCCTGCGACACCTCCGTCGAAGTGCGATTTGCTGTTGTGCGAATCGACGTATGGCGATCGCGATCATCCTCCGGGCGATCCGGCGCAAGAGTTGGCCGACGTGATCAACCGCGTGGCGGGACGCGGCGGCTCGGTGATCATTCCGGCGTTTGCGATCGGGCGCACGCAAACGTTCATGTATTACCTGCGGGAAATTATCGCGGAGAACAAGATTCCGGCGATTCCGGTTTATATCGATAGCCCGATGGCACTTTCCGCGACGGATATGTATGTGAAGTATCGCGAGGACCACGACAAGGAATACGAACGGATCGAAGCGCTGGAAAACGGCAAGGGTGATCCGCTGAGTGTGCATGAGTTTCACCTGGCGCGGACGGCGGATCAGTCGAAAGCGATCAACAAGGTGAAGACGCCGTGCATCATCGTGTCGGCGAGCGGCATGGTGTCGGGCGGTCGCGTTTTGCATCACCTGGAGCAGCGCCTGCCGGATGCGCGAAATTGCGTGATCCTGGCCGGGTATCAGGCGCAGGGGACGCGCGGGCGCGCGCTGCAAGAAGGCGCGAAGTCGATCCGGTTTTACGGCGAGGACGTGCCGGTCAACGCGGAAATCGCGACGATGGGGCAGCTCTCGGGTCATGCGGGGAAAAGCGAGCTACTGAAGTGGCTTGGCGGATTCCCAGCGGCGCCGAAACAGACCTATCTGACGCATGGCGAGCCGGCGGCGGCGCAAGCGCTACAAGCGGCGATCCAACAGCAATACGGATGGAAAGTGGCGGTGGCGCGGTACCTGGAAACGGTTGAAATTGGCGCATAGGCCGCCGGACGCGGCGTTTTCCGGCTTGTTTGCCTCATTTTGCGACATGAAAAAAAGTGAAAGAAATCTGCAAATTGTCAGGAAACTTTTTCTAGGGTGACCTCGTCTATACCAGCAAGACCACTCGCGGGGTAGGGGGCTAACCACCACAGGGCAACCGACCGTCAGTTCCCTACCCCAAATTTCTCATCGCCGTGTCTTGTTGACTTCTCAATGAGTTGCAAAATTCAGCTTGCTGGATCGTGCTGGATTATTGCGACCATTTTGCGGAATTAGGGCAAGATTAGGTAAAAACTCTCGGCTCATTTTTATAGTTTTTATATTGCTTGAACGGTCTTTACCTTTTTGCCTCAAAACCGCACGCAGTCGGCGTCGAAAAGTAGTGCCGAATCTCCCACTGGGTTCCCATTTCCGAAGAAATCGACGCCTAACGCGATTCGCAAGTTCCAGCCGAAGACCCAGTCGGCCGTTTGCCAAGTCATGAACTTTCTTCTGTAACTCCCGTGCGGTCTCAATCATCCGAAAGCCCATCTTGCTCGCACTTGTTGCGACACCTATCAGGAGGGAATTACATGGGTACAGTCACGACCAAAGACGGCGTTACGATTTACTACAAAGATTGGGGATCAGGACAGCCGATTGTTTTCTCGCACGGTTGGCCCCTTTCCGCAGACGACTGGGATAACCAGATGATGTTCTTTCTGAACCAAGGTTATCGGGTCATTGCGCATGATCGGCGAGGGCACGGGCGATCTTCGCAAACGGCTGATGGCCATGACATGGATCACTATGCCGATGACTTGGCTACTCTCACAGCCCATCTAGACCTAAAGGATGCGATTCACGTAGGGCATTCGACCGGTGGCGGCGAAGTGGTCCGCTACCTCGCACGACACGGTGAAAGCAGGGTGGCGAAGGCGGCAATCATCAGCGCAGTTCCTCCTCTGATGCTAAAGACCGCCGCCAATCCGACTGGTCAACCGAAGGAGGTGTTTGATGGGTTCCAAGCTCAGCTTGCGGCGAATCGTTCTCAGTTTTACTACGACGTCGCATCGGGACCTTTCTATGGCTACAACCGCCCTGGAGCGAAGCCATCTCAAGCGGTGATTTTGAATTGGTGGCGTCAGGGAATGAATGGAGGCGCGAAGGCACACTACGACGGTATCGTTGCATTCTCACAGACCGATTTCACCGAAGATCTGAAAAAGATTACCGTCCCGGTGCTCGTGATGCATAGTGAGGACGATCAAATCGTGCCTTACGTTGCTGCCGGACCGCTGTCGGCGAAGTTGTTGCGGAACTCTACGTTTAAAAGCTACAAAGGCTTCCCGCACGGTATGCCGACGACTGAAGCGGAAACGATCAACAAGGATTTGCTGGCATATCTTAAAGGGACTGCGAAAGCTGCCGCATAACGAAGGTAGCTGTCTTACGGACCAAAACGCGCTAGAGCGCCGTCCATTCAGTCGTGACGGAAGTTCGATGATAAGCGTGTTGGAGGCCACTCTGTCGACGGGGTGGCCTTCCTTGTTTTAGTTACGCAGCCTTCACAAAGCCGAGGTAGGTCGGTGGCAGAGCAGCCGATTCGTAAACCGGAAATCCTCACTCGCCTTATTTGGACTCAATGACTTAGAGTGGGGGCGGTGCATGATTTTGGCGATCTTGGGCACATCTGTCAGCGGTTTGGACTTAATTTTGGACGTAAGAATCTTCAGCTGATCTGCGTGATAGTCAAACCAGTCGCTGGCCTCTATGTGTCCAGAAGAGTGAAATGCGCGCCGGGTCACCAACTCGGTTTTAAAGCTGGCTAAGAACAGGATTGGTACCCTATCGCGTCGTGGATGACGTTCTCTGGCGGCGAAGCGAGGAACGATGGCATTGATCAAGCTTGGCAAAAGGAACGACGCGGGCGAGGATGTGGGTCCGTTCCTGCTCAACACGGACCAGATTGTCGCGGTGGTGTCGGGCCCCAGGTCGACTGAAATTCAAACTACGGACGGGCACACGCATTGGGTGCGCGAAACACCGGATCAGGTGCTCGCTTTAGTGAACGCTCCGCCTAGTTAGGTTTTTCGCCTAGGAACTGCGAAATCGCGTCGTTCAGAAATTTGGAGTCGTCGGAGTTGGGCGCGGCGCCGGCGGTGTGTCCCCAGAGCGACGGGATGGGCTTGAGAGTGACGTTGGGGATGGATGCGGATTCGTAGCGGGCGTCGCCGACGGGGAAATAGAGGTCGGTTTCGGACGGCATATAAAGGACCGGGACCTTGATCGACTGGAGAGCGCGCTTGGTGTCGCCGTTGAACCCGGACGTGGCGCCGACGTCGTGGCGTTCCCAGGTGCGCATCTGCAAGATGATGTCGTTGGCGTCGCCGCCGGGGATGAAGTTGGTTTTGTATTCGTTGAGAGTTGATTCAAACGTTGTGCCGGGCTTCGCGCCTTCTCGCCAGAGTTCGTCGCGCCACCACTCCTGAGAATAGAGCCATGCGGTCCAGATCAAGGCGAAGGCTTCGACGCCTTTCGTGGGCTGTTTTGTGTAATCGCCATTGTTGAAGGTTGGATCGAGTTCGATGGCGTTGATCTGGCTTTCGAGACGAATGAAGCCGTGCGGGTAGCACTTCGCGGTGCCGGAAGTGGCGACGATGCGATCGACGAAAGTGGGATAGCTGACGGCCCACTGGAAGGCTTGCTCGGCGCCCATCGAAAAACCGATGACAGCGCGGAGGTGCGTGACTTTCAGTTCGTCGACGAGGAGATGGTGAACGGCTTCGACGTTGTCGCGGATTGTTGTGATCGGAAAGCGCGGGCCGTGGAACGGTTCGGGCGTGTTGCTGGGCGATGAGGAGTGGCCGCTGCCGAACATTTCGGTGGTGACGAGGAAGAGTTTGCTGGGGTCGAGCGCGAGTTTTTCGCCGATGAGCCATTCGTAGCCGCGATAGTCGGCCATGTAGTGCGAAGGGAGGAGGATGACGTTGTCTTTCGCGGCGTCGAGATGGCCGTAGGTGCCGTAGACGATGCGGGCTTGCGGGAGGGTGACGCCGGATTCGGTTTTGAAATTCGAGATGACGAATTCGTGGCGCTCGGAGGGAGGCGCTTTGGGATTCGGGGCGTCTTGCGCGCGGACGGGATAGACCGAGGACAAGAGGGCGAGCAACAGGAGCAGATGTTTCATTCGGGCGAGCTCCGAAGTGGATTTGGGTTTCGCTTTTGAATTTGAGCGGCGCGTATCTTAGCACTGGTTTTCTCGACGGTTGTCGCGGAGAGAAGAGGATTCACCGCAGAGGACGCAGAGGGCGCGGAGGAAGAAAAAGAGACCCCGCCGATTCGCTGTGGGATCGGACTCGAAGGACTTATAATTCGGCGCATGAGCAGCGGGCCTGGAAGCGGCGCATTGAAGCGTGATCCGCATCTGCGGATGCATTGCGTCAACGTGTATGTACGCAACCAGGATCGCAGTTTGAAGTTTTATCTCGAAAAGCTCGGGTTTCATTTGGCGTTTGATACGCGGCTGCAAGGCGGCGAGCGATGGGTGGCGGTGGCTCCGCCGGATGGATCGACGCTGCTGGCTCTGGTTACGCCATCGGCGACGTCGCCGTTGTACAAATTGATCGGGCGGAGCACGAATGTTGTCTTCATCACGGAAGATGTGACGTCGAAATATTTCGAGTGGTCGAAGCGCGGCGTCGTTTTTTCGCACACGCCGAGGCTGCGGCGGATCCAGTACAGGCGCGAGGAGCGCGCGGCCGGGGCCCAGACGAATGCCGGCGAGCACGACGCGCCGATGCTCGGCGAGTACGAAAATATCTGGGGCGGGGTGTACACGCGATTTCGCGACGTGGACGGCAATACGTTTTCGCTCGTCAGCTTCGACGAGATCAGTCACGCGCTGGAGGCGCAACGCCGCGCAGATGCAGAAAAGCTGGAGACGGAACGGCGCGTCGCGCGAGAATTGCAGATCGCGAAGGAAGTTCAGGCGCGGCTGTTTCCGCAGAAGCGGCCGGCGATAGATTCGCTGGATTACGCGGGAGTTTGCCAGCAGGCGCGTCAAGTCGGCGGTGATTACTACGATTTTTTGAATCTTGGGCCGCAGCGGCTGGGGATGGTGATCGGCGACGTCGTCGGCAAAGGGATTGCGGCGGCGTTGTTGATGGCGAATTTGCAGGCGATTTTGCGGAGCCAGTGCGCGATCGCGCTGGACCGGCCGCAGGACTTGCTGCGCGCGGTGAATCGGTTGTTTTGCGAAAGCACGCTGGAGGGCGGATTCGCGACGTTGTTTTTTGCGGAGTACGACGAGGCGACGCGGCGATTGCGCTATGTGAATTGCGGGCATTTGTGTGCACTGTTGCTGCGCGGGAACGATGAGGTTGAGCGGCTCGATGCGACTGGTACCGTGCTTGGGCTATTTGAGAAATGGGATTGCGAGATGGGCGAGCGCACGATCGAGAGCGGCGATGTTTTTGCGCTCTACACCGATGGGATTACGGAGTCGTTCGACGCTAACGATGAAGAATTCGGCGAAGAACGGCTGCTGGTTGCCCTGCGTAAAAATCGCGACTTGTCTCCGTGCGACGCGATCAACGCGGTTGTGGCCGAAGTGGGAAAGTTCAGTCCTTCAGAACAGCGCGACGACATTACGATGATCGTCGCGAAGTGCCGGTAGATATCTCGCAATTCAGATATACGAACTAACAGCGACAGTTGAGATGGCTCGACCTTGCAGAAAGGCGCACAGGCAAGAGTGCCTGTGCCACTTAGGCGCGAAGCTTGGCGAGGCGGTGTTCGGCGGCGGCGAGGGTTTCTTCTTTTTTGCAGAAGGTGAAGCGGACCTGGGTGGCGCCGTCGTTTGGGTTGTTGTAGAAGCTGGAGCCGGGGACGGAAGCGACGCCGATTTCTTCGACGAGATATTTTGCGAAGCGGACGTCGCGGGTGGCGGCGGGAAAGCGCTTCGGGTCGGGATCGGGGAACGCGGAGATGTCGGTCATGATGTAGTAGGCGCCGCGCGGCTTGTAGACTTTGAAGCCGGAGGCGGTGAGAATTTTCAGCAGACGGGCGCGCTTTTCGGCGTAGGTCGTTGCGAGTTTGTCGTAGTACGCCGGCGGCTGTTTTAAAGCGGTCGCGCCGGCTTGTTGCAGCGGGGCGGCTGCACCCACCGTAAGAAAATCGTGCACTTTGCGAATCGCGGCGGTCACTTCGGCGGGAGCGATGGCCCAGCCTACGCGCCAACCCGTGACGCTGTACGTTTTCGACATGCCGTTGATGACGATGGTGCGTTCGCGCATGCCGTCGATGCGGGCCATGGTGATGTGCTCGGTGCCGTCGTAGAGGATGTGCTCGTAGATTTCGTCGGTGACGCAGTAGGCGTTCCAGCGGACGCAGAGGTCGCGGATGAATTCAAGTTCGGCGCGCGTGAAAACTTTTCCGGTCGGATTGTTGGGCGTGTTGAGGATGATCGCTTTGGTTTTCGGGCCGAACGCGGCGGCGAGTTCGTCCTGGTCGTAACTCCACACGTCGTTTTCGTTCGCGGGCGGCTTCATTTTGACGAAGCGCGGCGTGGCGCCGCTCAAAATCGCGTCGGGACCGTAATTTTCGTAGTACGGCTCGAAGACGACGATTTCATCGCCGGGATTGATGATGGCCATCATGGCGGACATCATCGCTTCCGTCGAGCCGCAGCAAATCGTGATTTCGCGCTCGGGATCGACGCGAATTCCCTGCGTGCGCTCGAATTTTTCGACGATCGCGTCGCGCAGAGCTTTGGCGCCCCAGGTGATCGCGTACTGGTTGATGTCGTCGGAGATGGCCTGGCGTGCGGCTTCTTTGATTTCGGCAGGCGCGGCGAAGTCCGGGAATCCCTGTGAAAGATTGACGGCGTTGTGTTTAAGGGCGAGGCGCGTCATTTCGCGGATGACGGACTCGGTGAATTTTTCGGCTTTTGCCGAGAGCATGCGGCGCGCGATGTCAGTGACGGTCATGGTTTGAAGCAAAAAGTTTAGCGTTGAACGAGCGAAAAACAAACAGCCAAGGGTAGCGATCGGGCTTGCGCGAAGAGTCGCAACGGCTTCCGCGTGGGACGATCAAACTGGAGGGCGCGCCCGGGAGGCCCCCGGATTTTGCATAAGTGCAGATTCTGCGGGGGTTAAAAGTGCTTGTTTTCATACACATTCGTCAGTGCGGATGCTAAAGGAGTTAGATCCACCTCGAAGTATGTGCCTGAAATAGAAAAAGCGGCAGAGGGCTGCCGCTTCGCAAGATTCAACACTAGGCATATTACCCGGAAAGCATGGCCGCGTGAAGAGCGATTTTGTAATTTTTGTGTAAGCAAGGTTTTCGTAAACAAAGGGCGATGCGGGAGACGGCCTGGTTGCATCGCATTCGAATTAGTATGGTTGCTGCGGTTTTCTGACGACCCAAGTCGTCATGCAGCGATGATTCTGCACGATGGTGGTCTTCAACGGGTCAACCAAGATGGCTTTCATGGACGCGGTTAGCGTCATCAACTGCCGCTCATCGACCAGATACCAATTTTGTCCGTCGGGCATGGCGTAAAGACCGTCGGCCAGAGGCACGAAATCCATCCCGATTCGTGAAGCGAGGCGGCAAAACAACAGGCCGCCGGGACGGAGAACGCGCCAGAGTTCGCCGAGCATGGCGTGGAAGTGCGCGTCGTCTCTCGCAAAGTGAAGAACGGAGCTGCACATAACGACATCGGCAAAGTCGCCGGGACGGGGGAGCCGCTCAACGCGGCCAACCTGGAAGTTTTCTGCGGGAAGGCTGGGGTTCAGCGATTTGGCAAGCTGGCCAACATGCTCGACAGCTCTTGGGTTCGCGTCGATCGCGAATATTTCGGCGTGTTCCCGCAAGAGATAGACGAGGTTTCGGCCGTAGCCGCAGCCGGCGTCAAGAATGCGCATGCCGGGCGCGATGTTTCCACGCAGGATTTGATCGAAGACGTAGATGTCGATCTGTCCGAACACTTCCTGGACGTTTACGTTCATCAAAAAGGAGCTCCATCGTTTCGCGAATTAACCCTGGCGCGTTCGCGACAGCCAGATCGTGCGGCTGCCGTTTTTGCCGAGATGCAACATCGGTTGTATCATCCGGCGGTTTGCCTCGACAAAACCTTATGAAATATTTCGCGCTGAGCCTTGCGTTGATCGCCATTCTGCCTGCTGCCGCTATCCGTTTGACCCGACCTATAACCCCGCAAACAAGTCCGCAAGCCGACGATGCCCCTCCGGCATGGGCGTATGTCATGCCGCCGCCGGGTTACAAACTCCCGCCGGACAACGGCGAGCTTCGGCATGTGCCGGGAAGTTCGGCGGCGTGGACGCTGACGCAAACGCGCGATCGGTTTTTTACGGCGGATTGGCATCCGGCGGAGCATGCGCCCATGCCCGAAGTGGTGGCACGCGGCAGGAAGCCGGATCTGAGCGCTTGCGGCTTTTGTCATCGAGCGGAAGGAACCGGCGGACCGGAGAATGCGAACATCGCGGGACTGCCGGCCGCTTACATCGTGGAGCAGATGGCGGATTTCAAGAGCGGCGCGCGCAAGAGCGCGGTTGCAGAGCTGGGGCCGCCGAAAAACATGATCGCGGTGGCCAAAGCGGCTACGGACGAGGATGTGGCGCAAGCCGCGGCGTATTTTTCGCGATTGAAAACGAGGAAGCTCATCACAGTGATCGAGAGCGCCGACGTGCCGAAGACTTACGTGGCGGCTTTCGTATATGCGCCGGAGGAAGGATCAGGAAAAGAACCGATCGGCGACCGGATCATCGAGATGCCGAAAGACCTGGAGCAGTTTGAGTCTCGCGATTCTCACAGCGAATTCGTGGCGTATGTTCCGCCGGGAAGCATCGCGAAAGGACGCGACCTGGCGGAGACGGGCGGAGGCGGGAAGACGACGGCGTGTGCAACATGCCACGGAAAAGATCTTCGCGGGGGGATCGGCACGACGCCAGGCATCGCGGGGCGTTCGCCGAGTTATTTGATGCGGCAGCTTTACGACATGAAGCATGGAGCGCGAGCCGGCACGGGAAGCGAACCGATGAAGCTCGTGCTCAAGAATTTGAGCGAAGAGGATTTGCTGACGCTCGCGGCGTACGCCGCTTCGCGGGAACCGTAGAAACAATCAAAATCCAAATTGCATTTGAGCTGTGTTGAGGTTCGAGGCCGTCAGCGGTTCGGATCCGAGGTAGCGTCGGCGCTGGCCGGAGTTCCCTGCTCGGGTTGCGGGGGCTGCGGTTCCTGAACCGGTGCGACGAGCGGCGCCGAAGCAGGAGCGGCCGTGGTTGTCGCGGTGCTCGTTGCGGGAGTTTGCGGCGCGCCGGGGCCGTAGACCTGGCGATAGACGTCGGCGTTGCGCATGACGATCTGGACGTAGTCGCGCGTTTCGGTGAAAGGAATCGACTCGACGAGTTCGGGGATTTCTTCGTAGTTGCGTTCGGCGCGCCACGCGGCGATGCGATCTTCACCGGCGTTGAATGCGGCGAGCGCGTACTCGGGTTCACCGGTCGCCTTCAGCAGGCCGGCAATGTAAAGCATTCCGAGTTCGAGATTGTATTCGGGGTCGAAGAGCTTGGCTTTGGTGTAGCGAACCTTGAGCTGCTTCGCGAGGAGCTTGCCGGTCTTGGGCAAAACCTGCATCAAGCCGACGGCGTTGGCGTGCGAGACGATGTCGGCCTGGAAGGTGGATTCCTGACGAATCAAACCGGCGGCGAGCATCGGATCGAAATCGTTGCGCTGGGCTTCGCGACGAAGAGAGGCTTCGTAGGGGAGCGGATAAAGCGTCTTCCAAACATTTGGTGGAAGATCTGAGATTTTGCGCGAGTCGAAATTCGGAACGATCAGACGGCCGTAGGACATGCCGGTGGCGAAATGTCCTTGATCGAAGGCGCACTGCGCGGCTTCGAAGAGCATGCGAGGGGAACCGGTGGCGAAGAAGCCGGCCTTCAGTTCCAATTCCGCCGACGCGTCGAACGCGATGATGCGCAATGCCTGCGCGCGGACCCAGCGATCCTTCGCGGCGTCTGGAATCGGCTCATCGATCGAATGGAGCGCGGGTGCGGGCGGAATTGCGGCGAGAAATTCTGGTGGGTCCGGATCGCCGGGAGCGAGTTTTTCGAGGCGAGCGGCGGCGGCGTGACCGAAATAGGTTTGCGGGAAGCGATTGACGTCGGCGGTGAAATACGCGCGTGCGTGGCCGGGATTTCCGCTACGTTCGGCGTTGCGGCCCAGCCAATAGAGCGCATCGGGGGCATCGGCGGAAGTCGGATACTTGCGCAGAAACGCGGTGAGGCGATCGTCGGCGTACGGCTGGCGATCGAGATACGCAATCCAGGCGGTGCGCCATTCGCAGAAAAACGTGTACTTGCCCGACGGAAAATTATCGACAATGCGCTGATAATATTTGATCGCTTCGTGGCGGTTGAGCTGGACCCAGTAGTAATTCCCCACCATCATCAGCGATTCTTCGGACCACTTGCTCTGCGGATATTTCCCGACGGCGGCTTCGTTCGCCGCGACCATGTCGGTCTCTTTGTTCGCTGAGCGGGCAATTTGCGCAATGACGTACATGCGCTCGGCATCGACTTCGGGATCGGTGATGTTCAGAGACGAAACGAGAGAAGGAGAACCTTTGAGCTGGACGCGGGTTTGCGCGGCACGCAACAGCGCGTGCTGTTTGTGCGCGCTCGACGGGTCTTTGATTCCGGCAGCCAGCTTTGTGAATTCAGCCAGCACGTCGCGATATTTTTTCTGGTTGTAGAGAATCTGCGCGCGGCCTTCCTGCAAATCCCAGCTTGGCGCGGGGTATTCGCTGCCCATCGCAGATTTCACTTGCTGGAGGCCGCTGGCCGCAGCCTTGCCTTCATCGGAAAGCGGATTTTTGTAATAAAGGAGCTGGTAGTCTTTCGCCGCGCGTCCGAATTGACGAGCCGCTTTGTATGCTTGCGCGCGGAGCAGCAACAATGCGGGTTTCGCGGTCGTACCGGTGTAGGCGTCGAGCGCATCGATCGCGGCCTGCGGCTTGCCGGCTTCGATCGCCGCCGGCGCGTAAGCTTCGAGGAATTGTTCCTTGATGCCGGTGTTCGGATATTCGGTCTGAATCGTTTGCAATTCAGCGAAGGCCGGAGCGTTTTGCTTCAACACGCGCTGGGTTTGCGCAGTCCAGTACAGAACATAGTCGCCGAGGAGCGTATCGCTCTTGGCTTTCGTCAGCCAGACAAGCGCTTGCTGCGAGTGATTCTTGTTGTAGTCGTCGTAACCGAGCGCGAGTGCGGCGCGGGCGCCCCAGACATTGCCGGCGTTTTTGCCAGCGAATGCGGCGAGCTTGTCGTAGGCACCGGGCTGCGCGTTGTGCAGCGATCGAGCGAGAGAAGAAAGTTCACGCTGAGCGGCTTCGTCTTCCGGAGTCGCGGCGGTGATCTCGGGAGCCGAGGTGTTCGGCGTGCAGCCCGTCCGACACGGCGTCGAGGCAGGCTTGTTTGATTTTTTCTTTTTGTGAACGGTCTGCGCGCCATCAGCAGCAGTGGCAGCCGGCAAATCCATCGGCGTCGCACAAAGGAGCGCGACCGACACAGCAATGGCTAATGCGCGAGAGAGATAATTTGCGCGAGGACTCGCCGTCGGATTCGACGCGAGCGTGGACTGCGACCCGCCGCTAGCGATGCTGCGCGGTCGTGGCGTAAGGATATTCGCCGAGAGCGTGGGCATCACCCTCTGCGAGGATCTCCACCATCCAGCGATAAAAATAGTCGACCGGGTGATCCATGATGGGTTTGAATCGCCGATCGTATTCTCGGTGAGCTTTCTCAATGTCATCCCGCAACCGGACGCAGATATCCTTGTGCTGTCGGCCGAGACGCACCTGCTCCGGTCGCAACATCTTAATATCCTGCATCGAAACTTTGGCCACCCGGTTTGCGCGACGGTGAAGCTCCTGCTCGTCTGGCGATAACCGGTTGACATCAAAAGCGCTGGCGCCTTCAGGCTCGCCTGCGGCGGGAGGCGCGGACTCGAGTTCGGTGGCCTCGACCATCGCAGGTTCTTCGTGAACTTTGGCAGCGGGCTGGTGCGCAGGTGCGGGCGCGTGATGCTGCTCGACGACGGGCGGCACGGGAGCAGCGACGGGCGGCGCTGGAACTGCTGGAGCCGCCTCGCTGGGAGGTGGCGCGACGTGTTCGGCCGGCGCGGGCGCTGGTGCCGGTGCGGCGGCCTTGGGTGACACCGCCGCTGGAGCCGGTTCTTGCGCCGGCAGCGACGATGCGATCCGCGAAATCTCGGCCTCAAACGGCGACCTTGGGCCCGGTTGCAGCGATACCGCTACGAATCTCGTCAGGACTTCGAGCGCGGCGGAGAGCGATGCGGCGGAAGTCTGCGCCCGCAGCATTGGCGGAAGCGCGTTGGCAGGCTTGCTGCTGCCGCAGGCGGCCACGACGTCGGCCACGGCCTGATGCAACTCATCGGAGGTCCGCTGGATGCGCTCCAGATTGTCGCGGAGGGCTCGCGAAACCAACTGCTCGATGGCGGACGGTGTGTTGGAGTCGGATGACATACGTTTGGCGGGCTGTTCCGGACGTGATTCGACCGAAGTGACGCCGTTTTGTGATTCTGGAAGCTATCCCCCAGCCCGTCAACCGCCCAGGAGTACTTTTGTTCGTAGAAGTACCCCATTGGGCAATGTGGGATTTGAACGGGGCAGCGAGTGATGTTTCGACGGCCTGCCGAAGCTCTTCGGAGGAGGGGTTGAGCCGAACTTCGGAGAATTCCCGGTGCGACTACGAGCTTTACCCGATGGCACAAATTTTCCCGCCCCTCTACTTTCGACGTGCGAGGTCACTCAGCGTCACTCGCTTTCGAGACTCATCCGCGGAGACATCCCATTCGCCCTCCATTGCGCATCTTGATTGCCGACGACCACGCGGTTGTGCGGTTTGGCCTGAAGACGATTTTGAGCAACCAGGAAGGCTGGAAGGTTATCGGCGAGGCGAAGTCGGGCGCCGAGGCGCTGGCTTTGGCGCTGCAGCTTCAGCCCGACGTGGTGCTCCTCGATATCAATATGCCTGGCATGAGCGGGCTGGACGCGCTTAAGGCGATCCGAGAGAGGCTGCCGGCGACGCGGGCCGTGGTTTTAACGCTGCATTATTCTGCTGAGCTGGTGCGAGAGATCAAGCGCTTCGGGGGCAAAGGGTACGTCACGAAGTCGGATTGCGACCGCGATTTGGTGGAAGCGGTAGCGGCGGTAGCGGCGGGCAGGACGTATTTCACGCACGGGCCGGTTGACACGGCTCCAGCAATTCCGGCGATGAGTGTGCCGAGGCCTGCTGATCTCGGCTCCCTGACGATGGGTGAGCGCGAAGCGGTGCGCAATATCGCGCAGACGATTCGCAAGCTGCTCTAGTCGATCAATCTAAGTTGTCAGCGTTTCAGCGTTTCTTACGTTCAATCATTCAGGCTGACGAGAAGTGTCGCCCGAAGCTGCGAGTGTTGCGTTCAACTTTGCGGCGGTGCGCTGAGAGGGGATGTCGAGGCGCGAAGGCTCGCAAGCGGAGACTAGCGGAATGCGGTCTTCGGAGGTTTTAAACTCGATGTCGGGAAGTTGTTCGACGGCGCGGCGCAGAGATTGCTCCCAACTCGTGTGGATTGAATTGAGGTCCTGGTCGCCGGCGCAAACTCGGCGGTAGCGCTCGATGACGAGGCTGTCGCGGCGATACAGGAGCAAGTCGAATGGCGGCCCGACGGTGACGTTTGACCGCATCGTCGCGTCCATCGAGAGCAGCGCATATTTGGCGGCGACTTCGAGAGATGTGGATGTTTCAATGCCGCGATCGAGAATCGGTCGACCGTATTTACATTCGCCGAGTTGCAGGTAGAGCGAGTCTTCGGTGGCAGCAAGCGGATTGCCCTGAGGATAAACGAGGTATAGACCGGGCTCTTTGCCTTTGACTTGGCCGCCGATCAGCAAATGCACGTTGAAGCTGTAGGAATCGCGCTCGAGCGATGCGCGATCGATGTCGGACACGCGCCGCACGCAGTCGCCGACGATACGCGCTGCGTCATAAAGCGATTTCGCGCGCGCCAGGCCTTGCCCGGCGTCGAAATCATCGCGCAAGAGGCTGATGACCGACTGGCTGATCGACAGGCTGCCGCTGGTGAGGATCACAAAAACGCGCTCGCCCGGCTGCACGAACTGAAACATCTTGCGGCACGTATTGACTTGATCGAATCCGGCGTTGGTTCGGGAATCGGAGGCCAGAACCAGCCCCTGGTTGGTGGCAATGCCGAGACAATAGGTCACGTTTACCTCACTACTCAGCGAGTGTAGGGCAACGATCGGTCGGCGTCGACGCACATTTGCGATGCATTGTAGAAAAAAACAGCATCTATGCTCCGAAGCCACCGGGGCTACATTGGCATCTAAGGATTACATCTGTCCTCACGGGAAAGGCCCACCTTTACGATGAACATTCGGATCGGGTACGACATTCAATTTGACGTTCCCGTTCAGGTGCCGATCGTCACGCTGCTCAAGGTTCATCCCTCGCGCGAACAGGATTTGATCGAGCCGGATGCGGTTCTGACCGAACCCGATATGCCGGTCGAGATTTTCACCGACAGTTTCGGAAACAGGGGCGCGCGCGTGTTGGCGCCTTCCGGGAGGATTCGATTTCACAATTCGACCGTCATTCGCGACTCCGGCCTGCCTGACGAGCAAGGTTTCGATGCACAAGAAATCCCCGTGCAAGATTTGCCGCACGAAGTGCTTCCCTTCCTGATGAGCAGCCGCTACTGCGAAGTCGATCTGCTGCTGAACACGGCGGTGGAACTCTTTGGAAATACGCCGCGCGGGTGGGAACGTGTGCGCGCGATCTGCACCTGGGTTCATGACAACGTAACTTTCGGCTACAAATTCGCCAGCCGCACGCGTACGGCGCTCGGCGTTTACACCGAGCGGCTCGGTGTCTGTCGCGATTTTCAGCATCTGGCAATCACGTTTTGCCGCGCGCTCAATATTCCCGCGCGCTACGCGACAGGATATCTCGGCGACATTGGGGTGCCTCCCGATGTAAATCCGATGGATTTCAGCGCGTGGTTCGAGGTCTATCTCGGCGGACGATGGTGGACGCTGGATGCGCGCCACAACGTGCCGCGAATCGGGCGCGTGTTGATCGCTACCGGGCGCGACGCGACCGATTGCGCGATTACGACTTCTTTTGGGCAAACGACGCTCGCAAAATTCGTAGTGATCACCGACGAAGTGAAATCCGACGCCGCGAACGGGTGAAAGTCCACCAACAGGCGCTGCACCAGCCATAAATGGTAAAATAGAGCTGTCAATGGGGGCGACACGGTTTCGACGGAAGCTGTCGCGGCTCGGAGGCATGCCGGGACCCACCTGCCCGCAACTTGGTGGAAACTAGAAATGCCAATAACAATCTGGCACTTGCAGCTTAATTAATTAAGCGCACGCTTCCCCGGGCTTTGCTCATGGGCCCGGTCAGAAGCGTCAAACAGTGAGCTGGCCTGAGCCTTTCGGTCCGTAAGGCTCGGGCGAGAACCATCGGACTAGCGGGCTGCGTTTCTTGCTCATTCTGAGCGCGGCCTGCGAACAAAATGGAATTGAGCTAAGCATGTAGGCTCCGTGTCGCAGCGCTTTTCGGACGGGGGTTCGACTCCCCCCGCCTCCACCATTTCTGCGTACTGTACTCAGGGTTCCATTAGTTTTTTCGACAGCTTCGATTCTTCGCCGTTTCAAACTGCGCAGAGTTGTGTAAAAGTTGTCACATCAGCGAAGTGTTGGCGTCTCCGTCCCCCGGATAGCTAACGCCTCGCGAGACGGAGTGGACGGTGTTTTCTCAAGGGGGCCCTGCATGACTGCACGAAGAATCCTTGTCCTGTTTCTGCTGACTCTCTCCTTTGCATCGATCGCAGCAGCCGATGAGCTTCAGGTTTCGTTTTCAAATGTCGACGTGACAAAGCAAATTCCTGCGTTTTCGGGCACGTATAGTGGCTCGTGGCTTTGGGACACGTCGACCAATACGATCTCGGATGTGATCGTGCAGTCGACGGGACCAGCGGATTTCAACGGACCGATAACCTTTTCCGCGGAGTTCGGCCAAGGCCTTGGGCAGCCTGCCGGGACGAGTGATCTGTTTCTCTTGTCGATCCTGACCGCGGATTCGACTACGAGTCTGAATTTTTTCCCTCAGGATAGCTTGCTGTTTCTGCCGCCGATTCCGGGCGAATATGACAGTCTCGCGCAGGATTTTTTTGTGAACTGCGTTTCAGCTACGTGCCATGTGAACACGGCTCAGGCGGAAAGCGGACAGTTGTCTGTGGTTAAAGTTGCCGAGCCGGGCGTGCTCGCGCTGACCGCGCTCGGATTCGTTTTCCTCGTTTCGCTGCTGGGCTTTCGCCGCTGGCGCGAGCTGCGACAAATCTTTCCGCGCCTAGATCGGCCTTCCGCCTATGCTGATCTGCTTCAGGAGCAAAATTGAACCGCAGCACATCGGTGGAATCGTTGTCGAAGGTCGAATAAGTCACGCTCCCCGCGCCGTAAGAGATCTTAGTCACAACGGACAGCGACCCACGAGATGCGACTCATCGCGGGCGCCCACTCGGGCACGGCCCAAAACGCATCCATCATCGCCGGGGGCCGTCGGAAAATTCATCGGTAAACCACCACTGATGGTGAACGGAGCGTGCGCCGCGCGGAAAGTCCTTGCCAGTAAGTCACCCAGTTGTAAGACCGGTAGGCGCTTCCTTGTAGGTAACATCGCCGTTCGCAAAATACAGCGCTTCTACGCGGCGAGCCGAGAGCTATGGCTGTCGCAACATTGATTGGGAGATTGCAGCAAAAGTTTTGAGGCCGCGCCCTGTTCGGTGGTCACGGTGCGCCGTGCACGATGAACTTCGGCCACTGCGGAGTGGTCTTAACGACTCGATGAGTTCGCGAATGCTCGCGCCACTGCGGATCTTTCGGATGAAGAAGCACGTAGCGCGCGAACTCCAGGGAATCACCTGATTCATGTTCCCATGCTGGCCTTACATCTCGAAATATCCGACCCAAACGTTGTTTGCATAGGATATTCATCAGCCACGCCCAAGCCTCGCGCACAGGCTATACACAGCAACATTCCCTGATTCAGCCGGATCAGCTCGTCGAACAGCATGATAGGCTCGACGACATTGCCGAATAGGGAAACATCCCGGTACCCCGTCGATTCGCCGTCGCGAGCGAAAGCAGCGATAGGGCCAGGGAGAATTATCGCATCGCCCACTTTGTAATTCTTCGCCAGCGCATCGCGCAACGAATCGCCGCGCGCAGATACTTCGTGTTGCCGGTATTCATAAAGACGAAGATAACGTACATCTCGCGACGACGGCCATCGCCGACAGCCTGACCTCAACACCATCTGTCGCCGACAAGAGTTGCCCGGATCGGGGCAACGAAGACCGGTTTTCGGTCACAGTTAACGGGACAGGAATCCAGGTACAGTAGACGGATAATCTCTGTCGATTCAAACGCTGTCAACCTTCGGGCTCGGCGGCTTGCACAGGCAGGGCATACTTCTACCCCTTGCGCTTCGACAGGAGACAGTGTACTCTCCTGTCGAAGCAACAGGGAAAGGATTCGCGAATGCCACCGCGACTCGAACTGCCACAAGGAACACTCGACCTGCTGATTCTTCGCTGTGTCGCCAACGAGCCGCAGCACGGCTGGGCCATCTCCGAGCGCCTTCAGCAAATCTCGAACGATGTGTTGCGCGTGCAGCAAGGCTCGCTTTATCCAGCGCTACACCGCCTCGAACGGCGTGGATGGATTGCCGCCAAGTGGGGCGCATCCGAGAACAACCGCCGCGCAAAGTTCTACTCACTCACGCGCAAGGGCCAGAAGCAGCTCGAAGCCGAACGCGACGCATGGGAAGCATTGACGGCGGCGGTCGCGCAAGTGCTTCGCACCGCTTAGGAGGACCTCGATGCTCAACGATCTGCTTTATCGATTGCGCTCTCTTTTTCGCGGTGAAAAAGTCGAAGCCGAAACGGACGAGGAGCTTCGCTTCCACTACGAAAACCAAATCCAAAAGCTCGTCGCCAGTGGCCAAACGCGGGACGAGGCAATTAGAAAGGCGCGACTTCTCGTCGGCGGCACAGAGCAACTGAAAGAAGAATGCCGCGACGCGCGCGGCGTGCAGTTCCTCGAAAATTTCCTCCGCGATCTACGCTATTCACTCCGCATGTTGCGAAAGTCTCCGGGATTCACCTTCGTCGCCGTACTGACTCTCGCGCTCGGCATCGGCGCCAACACCGCCATCTTCAGCGTCATCGACAGTGTGCTCCTCAGCCCGCTTCCTTACCCCGATCCCGACCGGCTCGTCACCATCAAGCAAAACGACTCGCTGCGAAACATCGACGACATTCTTCAACAAACCAAAACGCTTGCGCACGGCGGCGGCATCACGACGGAGCGCATGGACCTGACCGGTGGCCCCGAGCCTCTGCAAATTCGCGCCGCTTATGTGAACGCAGGCCTGCTCGAAACACTCGGAGTCGCGCCGATACTCGGCCGGCTCATCTCTGCCGACGAAGATGTAAAAGGCGGACCGCACAACATGGTCATCACGCATCGCTTCTGGCGCGAATTCTTCGGCGCCGATCCGAACGTGCTCGACCGCTCACTCACGCTGAACGGCAATCGATACAGCGTGATCGGCGTGATGCCCGCAACCTTTGCGCTGCCCGAAGACGAAACCGATATTTTTGTTTCGCTCTGGGTCGTCTACCCCCAGGCCGCGCCGTTTCGGGGCGTTCATTTCATGCGCACATACTGGCGGCTCAATTCCGGCGTCACCCTCGAGCAAGCGCAATCCGACGTCACCGGCATCGCGGATCGGCTCGCGAAGCAATATCCCGACACCGAGGGCAATCGCAAAAAAACTCTGGCGCCGCTCCATCAATTTCTTGTGGGAGACATTCGCCCCGCGCTTCTCGTACTCTTCGGCGCGGTTGGCCTCGTTTTTCTGATCGCCTGTGCGAACTTCGCCGGCCTGCTCACAGCTCGAGCAATTTCTCGCCGCCAGGAATTCGTACTTCGCGCATCGCTCGGCGCAGGCCGTTCACGGCTCCTCGTTCAAGCCATCACCGAAAGCACCTTGTTGTCACTCCTCGGCGGCGCGCTCGGCCTTGCACTCGCCAAATGGGGAACGAGTCTGCTCGTTTCGCTTGAGCCGGCAGAACTCGAACGTTTTCGCGGGATTCAGATGGACGCGCGACTCTTCGGATTTATTTTCGCTATCTCTTTTTTGACCGGAGTCGTCTTCGGCCTGATTCCCGCTCTCGGAGCCACAAGCGGCAACGCCGCGGACTCGCTCAAAGAATCCGGCCGCGGCACGACCGCTGGAAAATTCTCGCACACGTTCCGTAACGTCCTCGTCGCCGCCGAATTCGCGCTCGCGCTCATCCTTCTCGTATCCGCCGGTCTGATGATCAAAGGCTTCGCGCGTCTTCAGTCCGTCAATCCCGGATTCAATCCGCGCGACCTGTTAACGGTGCACCTTCAGCTCCCAATCACGCGCTACGACAAAATCCCCCAACAAACCGCCTTTCGACGTGAATTGCTCGCTCGCTTAAACCAACTCCCCGGCGTGCAAGCCGCGATGGTCACCGATCTTCCTTTCGGCGGAAATTATCTCGATCACCGTTTTGCGATCGACGGCCGCCCGCTTGTTCCCGTCGGCGACGAACCCGTCGTGCAAACTCTCTCTGTGATGGGCAATTACTTTGACGTGATGCAAATTCCAATCGTCGCCGGCCGCGGCCTCACGGAATCGGACCGCGAAAATCAGCCGCTCGTTGCCGTCGTCAGCGAGGAACTGGTCCGCCGCTTTTTCCCGAACGAAAATCCGCTCAACGCTCGCATCGACTTCGCGCGCACCAACGAGCCTCACAAGTGGATGACCATCGTGGGCGTTGCGCGCGACGTCAAACACGGCACCCTCAACGAACCGCCCGAGGCCACAATGTATGCGCCCTTTGTCCAGTCCGACGAATCGTGGCGCCGCTGGATGAGCCTCGTCGTGCGCCAACGCGGCCTCGCGGAGCCCTCTGGCCTGATCGCCGAAGTGAAACAACAAGTCTGGGCGATCGACAACCAAATTCCCGTCACCGAAATTCGGTTGATGGACGAATGGATGAGCGTCTCGCTCGCACGCCAGCGCTTCAATATGTTATTGCTTGGATTGTTCGCCGGACTCGCGATGCTGCTCGCCGCAGTCGGAATTTACGGCACGATGGCCTATCGCGTCAGCCAGCGCACCAATGAAATCGGCATCCACATGGCGCTCGGCGCGCAACGAGCCGACGTCCTAAAACTTGTTCTAGGTGACGGAGCGAAGTTGGCACTCGCAGGGATTGCGGTGGGCGTCCTCGGAGCGGCCGCGGCAACGCGCGTGATGACAACGTTGCTCTTCGACGTAAAACCCACCGATCCCGCGACGTTTATTCTCACAACGCTGCTGCTAGCGGCAGTCGCGCTCTGCCGCCTGCTACATCCCAGCACGTCGCGCGATGCGCGTCGATCCGATGGTCGCGCTGCGTTACGAATAGCTCGCCTAAGCCGGATCGACGCCGATCGCTCGCTCCGCTCACGCCTGGGCGGCTTCGCTCTTTGAAGACTTGTTCGCCTTCTCCAACTCCGCGATGTCGAGCTTCTTCATCTTCATCATTGCTTGCATTCCGCCCGGATTCGAAATCAGCTCTCCGATTCGCGCCGGCACAACCTGCCACGACAATCCGAATTTGTCCTTGAGCCACCCGCACTGCACCTCAGCCCCACCGCCGGCGGTGAGCTTTGACCAGTAGTAATCAATCTCTTCCTGATTCTCGCAGCGAATCATGAACGAAATCGCTTCGGTGAACTTGAAGTTTGGCCCGCCATTCAGTGCTACAAACGCCTGCCCATCAAGCTCGAACGAAATCGTAATCACTTTCCCTTTGGGCACGCTCGAATCGACCGCGGAGTCCACTTTGTCCAGCCTTCGCGAATTCTTGAACACCGAGCAATAAAAAGTCACCGCCTCTTCGGCGTTGCCATCGAACCACAGAAATGGCGTAATGCGCGTATTGGATGGAACCATCGACATGGATGCTCTCCTGAATTGTGATTGGTGGCGGTCTCTAATTCACACGACGCGCCGAAAAATGGCTGGGGCGAGCGGAAATCAGCTCGCCGATTCAGTAAGCAATATCTACTTTCTATTTGCAAGTGAGTTTTTCGGCTCGCCGCCTCAAAAACTGGCCCCCGAAAATTAAACTTGCGCGAAATCCGCCTCCGGCATACACTGCCCTCGTGAATTACCGCGCCTACTCCTATTGGTTTAGCTTTTGGTACCCACTAAAAACTGGGCGAGGGGCGAATTTGTAGCCAAAGCAACAAAGCGGAAAGATTCGACCCACTCGCAAGCTGAGTGGGTTTTTTGTTTTTCGGGCCAAGTTTCGGCAGGCACGAACAGTCGGGCAGACGAGCAGCAAACGCACCAGCGCAGCGACGCAACGAGCGGAGCAACCATGGCTCAACTTACAAAAAGCTTTAAGTCCCAATCCTTCACCCACCAGAGAGGCTGGCGATGATCATTTCGATGAAGATGCATGCAACCCGGCAGGAAATCGACGAGGTTCGCGCGCAGGTCGCGCACTTCGGCTACAAGGTGCACTCGATCGAAGGAGAGGAGCGCGTCGTGATCGGAGTCGTGGGAGTGGGCGATGTAACCGCGTGCCTGGAGTCCGTCGAATCCATGCCGCAGGTCGAAAAAGTGGTGCGCATCTCCGCGCCATACAAATTCGTCAGCAAGCAATTCAAGTCCGGACGCACGCGGATCCGCATCAACGGGGTCGAAATCGGCGGCGACGAATTCATCGTGATGGCAGGCCCCTGCTCGGTCGAATCCGAAAAGCAAATCATGGAAGCCGCCGAGGGCGTCGCCAAGGCCGGAGCCAAAATGCTCCGCGGCGGCGCGTTCAAGCCGCGTACCTCACCCTACGATTTCCAGGGAATGGAAGAGGATGGATTAAAACTCCTGCAAAAAGCGAAAGCCGCCACCGGCCTCGGCATCGTCACCGAAGTCATGAGCGATCGCGACGTCGATCTCATCGCGCAGTATGCCGACGTCATGCAGGTCGGCGCGCGCAACATGCAGAATTTCATGCTCCTCAAGGCGCTCGGGAAATGCGGCAAGCCCGTTCTGCTGAAGCGCGGCCTCAGCGGCACTATCAAAGAGCTCTTGATGTCCGCCGAATACATCGTCGCGCACGGCAATCCCAACGTGATTCTCTGCGAACGCGGCATTCGCACCTTCGAAACCGAAACGCGAAACACCTGCGACATCGCCGCAATCCCCGCGCTCAACGAACTCACGCATCTTCCCGTGATGCTCGATCCCAGCCACGCAACCGGCAAGCGCAGCCTCGTCCCCGCCGTCTCTCGCGCTGGCGTGGCCATCGGCGCCGATGGCATCATCGTCGAAGTACACCCGCACCCTGAAAAAGCCATCAGCGATGGCGCCCAATCGCTCGACCTCGCCGCCTTCGAAAAAATGATGCGCGAACTCAAACCTTACATCGCCTTGTGGGAATCCTCGCGCAAACTCGACGCCGTCGCCGCCACCGCATAATCGAGCAGCAGTACAAGACATGTAGGGGCGCAGCACTGCTGCGCCCTAGTCCTCAAGATCAAAGGAGTTTTCGCGAAACCGGGTTTTCTTGGCTTGTGTAAGGAATTCTAGACAGGAATTTTGGTGGAGCCGATGGGAAGCTCCGCACTTAGTGATTCCCTTGGACTTAGCTATTGGCTGATGCTGTTTTTACATCGTTAAAGCGAAAATCACGGTAGCACTCTGCGGTAGCAATTCAAGCGATTTCGCTGAGCAAAACCCGGCCCCTTAGGAATCAGCCGACAGCTCACACCATCGCAAGAGTTCTTTATTTTTCGCGTCTCCAAGAACTGTAAACGAGCGTCACAGTCTACATTTCTTCGGGAACTGATCGCATCGCTCGCAGACTTATGCGCGTGTAAAGCAGAAATTTTCTGGTATTTAGAGCCGGTGAACTACTGAAGCTAAATGATTGGCGGGGAGGCCTGGTCGAGGTCTTCGTCGGTCGGCAGAGTACTCGGAGTCACTGCGTGGGAGGGAGCTGCCTCCCAGCTAGTCGCCACATCGATACTAGACTTCCACTTAGCAAGTGCATCTCGTACTCGCCCCAATCTCCCCGGAACGTGTGTAAACCTGGATCACCGTAACGTGAGTCGTGTTACGGAACTCGTGGGATGGAATTCGGTCAGTTCATTCTGTCAACCAATCGAGTTCGATCACCTGTACTTGGAGGAGTTTTGACAGAACAGAGCGTTTGGAGGCCCTCTTTCCAGCGCCCGTTTCCGGAACGAAGGCGCCAACTAGGTGCCGCTGGGAACTCGAACTGCACGTTCCTCCGTTGCGCAAGTTTGCTAAGATTGTCGCCCAAATGACGGCTAATCCGCAGCTACTCGAGGAGTGGGGCGACCGATTGCGCGCAGCTGGCGCACTCGATGAGGCAGCCGTGGCATATGGGAAGCTCTTGGCGCTCGAACCCACTCATCTCAAGGCCTCCCGGATCATTTCGAGCATTACCGGACGGACGTCGTCTCTTCAGTCGGTTCCGGGTGGGTTGAAGCCGGCACCATTCGTCATGATACGTGGGTACTTGGATCCGGCGCTGCGCGATGAGTTACATGCTGCGCTAGTGTCGAAAAGCGGCGGATTCATGACCGCTGAGACGACAAAAGGTATCCATCTCGACTATCGCCGGTCCACTATGCTGCCGGACTGTTTTCGACACGTCGCGCCCAAACTCGAACACGCTTTCTACAGTCGATTTCTCACCCACTGGCAGGATGCTCGGACGCGCCTTCGGATTGAGGAATTCGAGCCTTCGCTTTCGGAAACTCACGCTCTTTTCTACGGAGATGGAGACTTTTTTGCGCCTCACCAAGATACTGGTCCAGAAAACACACGCCGCGTCACGTTCGTGTACAACCTGCACTTGACGCCTCGCACTTTTGATGGTGGCGATTTGCTCTTATACGACACACATTTCAGGCCTGGCCGCGAAAGCCATGAGACCGAGGAGCCTTATTTTGCCGAGGCCCATACTCGGATCATCCCTGAAGATAATCGGCTCGTACTTTTCCCTAGCGAGTTCTATCACGAGGTAACACCGGTGTCCTATCGAGGAACGGATCCCGGGGGGAAACGTCTTTCCATCACCGGTTGGGTCCACGGAACGCGAGAAGTTGGCGATCCTGGTCGTATCGCTTCCACACCGTATTGATTCCGATGACACTTACAATATAGAGAAGTTGATAGCGTCCTGGTCCATGGAAGGTAATCCGAGGGAGAGTGCATGGAATTTCTTCGGATAAGTCGATAATTTTCCGAGACTCATGCTTGGCGATCTTCTACAACCGGACCGCAAAGCGCCGGACTCCGAGGTTTCACTGACGTTTTCAGAGCGACTTCAGAGAGCGCAGCCAGCACGTCCTCTCGGCGAATCTTGTCTAGCGACTTTTCTCCTGATACCAACCGGGTATCTGGAGAAAGTCGAAATCCCCATTGATTTGGATCGGATGCTTCGGTGGCACCAAACAACGCTACACCAGGTATGCGTAACAGATCGGCGGCGTGCAAGAAACAGGAATCAATGCCTAGGAAGAGATCGGCGTGGCTCAAGATGGCAAACGCAAGTTCAAGATGCTCATCCACCCATACGGCGCGGTGACTGTGACGCCCCAGGTCGAGAGGATAGGGTTTCACGCTCGTGGTGAAAACCGTGAACTCCGGGTGTGCTTCAAGGAACTGCTCCAGAACCCAGGAGAGTGCTACCGGATCCCACATCTTTTCGGGCTTCGTCTCCGGATGAACAAAGAGAATACGGCTTCCCAGCGCTCCGTGCTTGCGCACGAAGAGTTCCGCCGCTCGTGTGGCGGCAGACGAGAGGATTGGGGGAGACGAAAAGTCGTCAAAGCACAACTCCGAACGAAATTGTTTTGGAAACCTGAAATACAAGTCGAACCAGTGCTTCGCCGGATCAAAGGGGATCGTCTGATCAAAGATATCAAACCAGCCCACGGTCCAACGCGCGCCCATTCGACGCGCCAGTTCCAGCAGCGAAGCCGAGGCAAAAGTCGAAAGGCACAGAAACAGATCACAAGGTTCCGTTCGAGGCGCGACCCGATCAACGTCGATGCTTTTTTCGTCAAAATCCAACCAGGACACTCGAATCGGGGACTCGCGGACAGCCACTCCGCGGTAGAGGAACGAGCTCATGCCCTCCCCAAGAAGGAGCTGGATACCGCCCGGGAACAGGGACGCGAGCGCCCTCACGGTTGGCAAAGAGATAAGTTGATCTCCCACGGCGTTCACGAAAAACACGGCGGGCCGCTCATAGTCCGACAAGGGTCGAGCCTTCATCGAAACAACTCGTCGCGCAGGGGCTCGAAGAGGCCGCGGCCGGTTGGACTCAGGCCACGCGAGTTCTGCAGATAGCCGCTCATCACAACGAGATGTTGTAAGTTACTGTCAATCTCCATCTCGGCAGTCTGGCTCCACTTGCTTTCGCCCGCCGCCAGACACTCTCGATAAAACAGCACGATGTTTGCGAAGGCATGAAAAGCAATCAAAATGCGATCGATCGGCCTATTTTTCTGAACATAGGGCGACCAATATAAAGCATCGTCCATGCCGTTAGAGAACAGGGTATCCAGAAGTCCGAAGTGAAAGTACTGATGGCTGCATTCGTGAACGAGCAACTCGGCGATCTTCAGCGGTGACGTAGGAAATGATGCGAAAACAACACCGTGGACTCCCGGCAATGAAAAGCTCTGCGTCGCGCCTTCCTGTGGTGGCTCTACGGGGACCACCGCGGATAACGCATCTTCGATCCACTTGAGATAAGCCGGCGCTTTTTGGCTCAGGATTGAACGCGCCTCGGCGACCTCGGAGGCCACTTCGTCGAGCGAGCAGCGTGCAAATTCAACCGAATCATCTACCGGGAATGCACGCTGCGTTTGCGGCCCGAGTATCGGCACGCAAACCTGGTTAACCCTTACCGAGGGCACGTCGGCGTCCATCGTTGAGAGATCCACGACTGGACCGCCATCGAAGGAGACTTCTACCCGACCTCCGACAGCCGAGACCACGAGATCACTAATCGGAGGGGTCTGCCGAAATCCAAAACGAACGGGAGCGGGTTTAGCAAATGTCGCTCGCCACTCGCCATCACGCCCGGCGGCGTGGAGGTGCGCCGCTGATGTCGCGGCAAGCCATACAGGATCAACATCGGCCTCGCGAATGGTACGGACCGCCGATGGTAGCAGCATGGCCTCATGAATCGAGGCGCGGCATTGGCACCAATTGGAAAGGACGTCCGTCAAGCCGCTGCTGGTTCGGGCGACTTCCACGCCATGACGCCGTAGAAAGGCTGTCGTTTGAATCTGCGCTGCAGTAACGATGAGGTTATTGCGCAGCGCCAAACGGCCAGCCGGATCGAGCGTGGCGTGCGAGAAAGGCGCAAATTCGCGATCTGCGATCATCAGTCGACCGCGAAGCTCACGCGCCCCGCAAATATCTTCTCCAAACCGTGGACGGTGCCACCGGAAATCGAACCCGATTCGGTCAGGAGCTCCTCCAAATGCTGAATGATTCCCCGAGCGACTACGCATCGAACGCTTCCGTCGTCCTCCCGTTCGACGTAGTCCTGCCTGCTCTGCCCGATCGGATCCCCCGTGCAACTACGTCCGTAGTTGGGACAGCGTTCGCACGTGGCGTGCATGAGCTGCTCGACCGTTGCAGCCGCGTCGTGGTACTCCCTGCCTGTGAGAAGACGGTCGAGCGGTGTGGTGAAGAGATTGCCCAGGCTGCGCTCGAACCGCTCACCATACGTGTAAACCGAACCGTCGGTATCGACCAACAAAACCGACGCCCAGCCCTGAGGGTCGTGCAACCCTACCCGGTTTTCAGGATGGAAATTCGCGCGAACCACAAGGAAAAGATAGCGGTCGAGCGGTTGGATATCTACGGGTTGATCATCCGCGAGCCAGCAAGTCGAAAGAGTGCGATACGCTTCAAGTACTTCCCTTGGTCCCAGGCCGAAGTCGTGTTCGTCTGGGTAGAGACCCTTCTCCAAGGGCAAAACTCGAAAGCTCATCCGCCGTGCGCGGTAAAATTCGTAGATTTCCCGCACCCGAGAAGCATTCCGGCGGGTCAATACTGTGATTCCGCCGACGGGAACCCCTGAGGCGCGTACCCGCTCAAGGTTACCCAAGGCGCGACTTTCCTGGCAGACTCCCTGTCCGTTCACACGCAAACCGGTGAAAAGATCCAACGAGATGCCGACGCCATCGAAGTCCCGGAGCAGCGCGATCCGGTCGTCATCCATTACGGTGAAATTGCTTTGGGTGGTGTTCGTGATCCGATGAGGCGATCCAGCAAAAACACTGCGCTGGATCTCGAATATTTTATGGTAGACGTCTGGAGGTATGAGCAAAGGCTCTCCTCCATGCCATTGAAAGTTGATCGCTATCGGTTCGGCGGAGCCGCGATATCCGGCAGCTACGTTTTCAAACATACGCTCGACCTGATCGAAGCTCATGCGCGTCCGATCACTGAGCATCGGCAGTTCGTAGCAATAACGACAACGAAGATTACACAACTTAGACGTGTAGCAGACGATGTCGACGCTTTTCATACAGCTTCGCTGTTCATTCCGCTGACACAAAAGTCATCAGCGTAAACAGTTCTCCGCCGCTCCCGCTCGTTCTGAGTCCGTACTTCGACGACGACTGCGCCAAGCAAAGAGACGGGGACGTCTTTGCTCAATTTGTAGCTGGTTGATTGGGGGACATCACATTTCTCTTGTGGGGGGCTTTGCGACTTGGATAAATAGCGGCTCCATCTTGATGTATCTAACCGCCATGCCGCCGACCACTGCTTGGAGCGCCTGCTGGTTTATTTCGCCGGACCCTGCCGATTGCGCAGCCGAGAGATATTCCTGGACCGCGTTCTCAGGGGTCACTTTCTTATGGATGGTTTCTTCCACGACAGAGCAGAATTCATCTTCGGTAAATTCAAACCCGGCCGCGTCTGCAATTTTCACCCAGTCGGCAGTGTTCTGCTTGTTGGCCAGTTGTTCGTTCAACTCGGACTTCTTTTCAGCTGCTTTTACGAACAGTACGACATTCTCTCTGGACACGTTGCCTCCTTGTTTTTCTGGTGTTACCTGACCTGGAATCGTGATGATTCAAAAATTAAAAACTCGGAATGTTTGCCTCAGCGCATGTGGGGATCGGACAAGCTGAGAACGGAGAACCTATGGCACGAGAACTTAGTTGTCAAGCAAAATATCGCGGGTCTTAATTATCGGTCGGCTTAACTCTCCACCCTATGGCGCCGCCCTACAGTCTCGCTGCATCGTCTCGCTGCTGCGAACAAGCACTGGCCGTCACGTCCCAGCGAAGCGGATGCTGTAATGACGGTAGAACGATCCCTCGATTCTTCTGGCACGTTTAGAGAGTCGGTTATCACACAACAAATAACAAAACCAAATGCAAGCGAGCCGACCTCCATTCGCGGAGATGATTTTCCGCAGAGTTGACCAGACCTGCTTCATCTTCCTGAAGCTATCCATGTCGTTAGCACGTCGCCCCGGCCACCAAAACGCCAGCACAAAGAGCATCTCGATCTCCTCCAAGGCACCTCGACTTCCTGATCCTCCTCACCTGATGTTCGGTTCTCAACACGGTATCGCGCGCACCATGCAGCAAACTTTGAAACAAGAACTACTTATCGAATACGCTCCTTATCCCGCCCTTACCTCGGTCTCAGATTCATATCTTTGCGGATAGAGATTGGCGACGATTCAGCCAAAAATCGACAATCTCGTTGTGTTGACATCGGTTTTCTCAACGACTAGAGTTAGCGCGCTCTCGCAGCTTTGTCCCAACTTTCGCAACCAATCGGGTACCCATGGACCGCAGCATTTTTCGGGAAGTGGCGTTGGAGCGGCTTTCCTCACCGGATGAGTTGGACCGGTTCCTGCGCGTTACCGACACTAAAGCGTGGATCGCATTGATTGCGGTCTTTGGACTGATCGCGGTGGCATTGGTGTGGGGCTACCAAGGACGACTCCCGTCCACAGTGAGCGGCCAAGGCGTCATCGTCCGTACAGGTGGCGTCCTGAATGTGGTGGCGGCCGGATCGGGCGTGATCTCCAAGCTAAAAGTAAATGCCGGGGACAAGATCAAAGCGGGGCAGATTGTCGCCACCGTCGAGCAACCTGCCATTGTCGAAAAACACCGCGGCGCTGAAGAAATGGTCGCGCAGGCTCGGCGTGAAAAAGAAAGAACACACTCGCTTCGCTTACAAGAAGCCCAGTTAAGTCTGGCAACGGTGCAGCGCAAGCGCGCGAACGCGGAGAGCGAAATCAAGCATCTCGAAGAGCAAGCCGACCTTGCGAAGGAACAGGTTGCCGCGCAGGAGCAACTGCTCGCCGCAGGAATCATCATCAAGCAAAAAGCCATCGAAGCGCGACAGCAGCTTACCGCCATTGAAGACCGCATTGCCGGCGTTCGCACGCAAATTCAAGAGCTTGATGCCGAAGAGTTCGCAAGCCGCGCAAGGATGGAACAATCTGACGCCGAGAAGCAGATCGCGATTCAAGACGCGGAACGAAATCTGCACGAAGTGGAAAGAGAGTTGGAACTGGCCGGGAACGTAGTCAGCCCATATGGGGGCGAGATCCTGGAAGTGAAGGTGTCCTCCGGAGCAACGGTGGCGTTAGGCGATCCAGTGCTCAGTTTTCAGCCCGATGTGCCGGACCTGCAAACGCTTTTGTATCTGCCGGCAGCACAGGCGAAGGACGTTCATCCCGGAATGGAAGTCAAGATTTCGCCGTCGAATGTGAAACCGGAAGAATTCGGATTCGTGAAGGGGCGCGTCACATACGTTTCCGATTTTCCAGACACGCCCGCCGAGCTGATGCGGAGCTTTCAAAATGAAGTGCTAGTGAAAGCGCTGACGAACGACGGCCCCGTCACCGAAGTTCACGTCGAAATGGAAAAGGACCCGCACACCACGAGCGGCTACCGCTGGTCATCACCAAGAGGGCCGAGTCTGCTCTTGTCCAGTGGAACCATCTGCACCGCGGAAGTCATCACGCGCTGGCAAAAGCCGATCGCACTCGTGCTCCCCACTTTGCGCAAGACGCTTGGCCTCAGCTAGACGCTCTGATGAATACTCGCATCTCTTCTTTAGCAAGCCATTTGAAGAAAAACCCCGCCACATCACCGCGCGTCAAAACTCCGACTGTGCTGCAAATGGAAGCGGTGGAATGTGGCGCCGCCGCCCTCGGTATCATCCTCGGCTATTTCGGCAAGGCCGTACCTTTGGAGGAGTTGCGGATCGAGTGCGGCGTCTCGCGCGATGGCACCAAGGCCAGCAATGTCGTAAAAGCTGCGCGCAAATACAAGCTGATTGCCAGAGGCTTCAAGAAAGAGCCCGGCGAGCTCCGGTCCCTAAAGTTTCCTGTCATCGTTTTTTGGAATTTCAATCATTTTCTGGTCGTCGAGGGTTTTGGCCGCGGGAAAGTCTATCTCAGCGATCCCGCCAGCGGCCGGCGCGTGGTGACCGACGAGGAGTTCGACCAGTCGTTCACAGGCGTTGTGCTGACCTTCGAAAAAACACCTGAATTCCAGAAAGGTGGCGAGAAGCGAACACTATTCCACTTGTTGAGCAAGAGGCTGCCGGGAAGCGAACTGGCGCTGACCTACGTGGTGCTCGCGACGCTCGCACTGGTTGTGCCGAACATTGTGATTGCGTCGTTCTCGCGAGTTTACGTTGACAGCGTTCTCGTCGGTGGAATGGTCAATTGGATCAGGCCTCTGTTGCTTGCGATGGCGGTAACCGCATGCTTCAAAGCCGCGGCGACGTATTGGCAGCAGCGCGTCTTGTTGCGACTGGAAACGAAGCTTTCGCTGAGTTCATCCAGCAAATTCCTTTGGCATGTGCTCAGCCTCCCGATGGAATTTTTCGGGCAACGATTCAGCGGCGAAATAGGATCGCGCGTCGAATTGAACGATCGCGTCGCCACTTTGCTATCGGGCGAACTCGCGACGAACGTCGTGAGTGTATTTCTGATCGGTTTCTATGCGGCGCTGATGTTGCAGTATGACGCCGTCTTGACCGTCGCGAGTATACTGATCGCTATCGTAAATCTTTTTGCCGTCCGCTATGTCACTCGTAAACGCACCGACAACAACCGGCGGCTGCTCCAGGAGCGGGGCAAGATGCTGGGCACCGCGATGGCTGGACTGCAAACCATCGAGACTCTGAAAGCCAGCGGCTCCGAATCTGACTTTTTTGCGAAATGGTCTGGATTGCAGGCGAAAGTAGTCAGTGCCGAGCAGGAGTTTTCCGCTTCGTCGCAATTTCTCGCGGCAGTTCCTTCCCTGCTGACATCACTCAACGTTATCGGCGTTTTGGCGCTGGGAGGCATCCGCGTTCTCGATGGCGTTCTGACCATAGGCATGCTGGTGATGTTTCAGAGTCTGCTGAGCAGCTTCGCGGACCCTGTGAGCAAGATTGTGTCGCTCGGCGCAAAGCTTCAGGAAGCGCAGGGCGATCTGGGGAGGCTCGAGGACGTGTCGCGCTACCCGGTCGGTGTTCCTCTGGAGTTGGAGGCGAGCGCGCCCGTCGAAGGCAAGGACGATGACTTGCTCGAAGGCTGGGTGGAGATGGCCAATGTCACGTTTGGCTACAGCCGCCTCGAGGAACCGCTAATCCGAGACTTCAACATGAAAGTTAAGCCCGGTGGTCGAGTAGCGTTAGTGGGTTCGACAGGGAGCGGCAAGTCGACGTTGGCCAAACTTGTCAGCGGTCTATATGAGCCTTGGTCTGGCACGGTTTTTATCGATCGCAAACCACGAAAAGAACTGCCACGCCGGGTGCTGAATGATTCGCTCGCGGTCGTCGATCAAGACATCTTTCTCTTGGATGGATCGATCCGCCAAAATCTGACGATGTGGGATCCCACCATCGACGAAAGCGAGATCATTCGCGCCGCGAAAGACGCGCTGATCCATGACGACATCACCGCGAGGTCCGGCGGTTATGACTCGATGATCGAGGAAAGCGGGAGAAATTTCAGCGGCGGCCAGCGCCAGAGGCTTGAGATTGCCCGGGCTTTATCTCGCGCTCCGAGGATTCTGATTTTGGATGAAGCGACAAGTGCTCTCGACCCCCAGACCGAACAGGCTATCGACGACAATTTGCGGCGTCGCGGCTGCACCTGCCTGATCGTCGCGCACCGCCTCAGCACAATTCGAGACTGTGACGAGATCATCGTGCTACAGCGGGGCGAAGTCGTGCAGCGTGGAACTCATGAGCAACTCATCGCCACAGAAGGCGCGTATCTCGACCTGATCCGAGCGCATTGATGACGACACTGCCCAACAGGAGCCGCCAGCTGCTTGAGCCTTCGCCGAACCAGCCGTTTTCCATCCAGGAGCCGGATTCGGTCTGGATCGTCCAGTCTGGGAAGCTCGATCTGTTCCTGCTGCGTGAGAATGACGGACAGCCGGCCGGCGCACGTCATCATTTCTTGCGACTCGTAGCGGGGCAGGCCGCCTTCGGAATGGGCAAGGTAGAAGATTGCCACACGGCAGTTATCGCCACCGCAACGCCAGACACCCAACTCCTGCGTTTGTCGCGCGACGCACTCCAGGCCGAGTCCCGGGCGGACGTGTCGAACGTTTACGATGACGCTTTGCCGCTTTTGGAAGAGTGGATCATAAATCTTGGCCGCGCCGCTGCGATGGGTACTTCAGCGCCCATTACGTTCGCACTCCCTGACACCTCAGCGATTGTAGAAGTCGGCGACAACCCAAAGCCGATTCTGCAGGTTAAAGGCGTCACCTGGATCACACATCTCGGTGGTGAATCCCGATTCTTGAACAGCTCCGACGGCCGACAGATTGGCGGCCACGGATATTTTCCGGTTTCGAGATTTGGTTGGCTCCAGGCTGCACCGGGCAGCCGAATCCAAGCCGTTGATTCGAGCCACTGGCAACGATCCGATCCCGAGTGGAGCGCGGTCGAGATATTTCATGAAGTAATCTTGCGGAAACTGCTCTCGAATCGCGAGATTGCGGAAGAGCGGAGTAAGAGTCGCCTTCGGCTTCAGGCCGCTTCCGACGCGGTCATAGTACGAAATGCGTTGCAATCGCTGGCTTCCCCGTTGCAAGGCAGCGGTTCCGAAATCCCCGCAGACGATCCCCACGGCAACGACCCAACGCTGCGTTCGTGCGAGATCATCGGAAAACGGCTCGACGTCACGATTGCGTGTCCATTGCTGCGGTCGGACGGCATCGTTTCGACGAAGGATTACGTCGCCGCAATTGCGAAAGCATCGGATTTACGTCACCGCGTCGTGGTCTTGAAGGGAAAGTGGTGGATAAATTCATCCGGTCCGTTGCTTGCGTTTCGCGAAAGCAACAGCCAGCCAGTCGCGCTTGTTCCGGCGGCAAACAACGGCTTCGAGCTACACGACCCGGTCTTGAAAACGACGGTCAAAGTTAGCCCGGCAGTGGCGCTGAGCCTGAATGGATTCGCGTACACATTTTATCGCCCGCTCCCTGCGACTCAATTGTCCCTCTGGGATGTGCTGCGTTTCGCGTTCAGGGACACGAAGCGCGAGTTGCTCACCATCCTTACCATGGGCGTTTGCGCAGGTCTGCTGGATATGGTGTTTCCGATTGCGACCGGCATCATCTTCGATTCGGTCATTCCTGGCGCGCAGCGTGGGCAATTGCTTCAGATTTGCGCAATGCTCGTGCTCGCGACGCTCGGGGCTTCCATGTTCATGATCGTTCGAAATCTGGCGATGCTTCGGCTGGAAGGTAAGATGGGTTCATCGCTTCAGGCCGCGGTCTGGGACCGCCTCTTGCGACTTCCGGTTCCCTTTTTTCGCCGCTACACATCCGGCGACCTTGCCGACCGCAGTTCGGGTATCGGAAGCATCCTCCGCATTCTGACCGGCTCCGCAGTTTTCTCGATCCTTTCCGGTGTGTTTTCGATTTTCAGCTTCGCATTGCTGTTTTATTACAGTTGGCAACTCGCTCTTGTCGCATGGGCTCTCGTTCTTGTGATTTTTGTCCGTTCCGGCCTCAGCATTTACTTCGAGGTCCAGTCGCAGCGCCAGATTGCTCAGGTGCGCGGTCGAATCTCAGGCATGCTGCTGGAGTTGATCGGCAACATTGCCCGATTGCGAGTTTCCGGCGCCGAGCCTCGTGCGTTCGCTGCGTGGGCTAAGGAGTTTGCTGGTCAGGTTCGAGTCAGGGTGCAGGCCGAAAAAACAGCGAGCAATCTCGCCGTGTTCAACGCTGCATTTCCGGTCATCAGTCTGGCTATTCTTTTCAGTTGCGCCGCACAGCTAATGGGCCATCCCCTACTCCACGCATTGACGACCGGAACGTTCCTCGCTTTTCTTGCCGCATTCGGCCAGTTTCAAGGCGCTGCGTTGGGGATGAGTTCCGCGATCGAATCCGCGATCGGAGTCATTCCGCTGTACACACGCGCTGGTCCGATCTTCGAAACCTTGCCGGAGGTCGCCAAGGCGAATCGAGGGCCCGGGAATTTGACCGGAGCAATCGAGCTGAATCACGTAAGTTTTCGTTACCACGCCGAAATGCCCTTGGTCCTCAATGACATTTCGCTGTCGATCAAGCCGGGCCAGTTCATCGCGATTGTTGGGCCGTCCGGCAGCGGCAAGTCCAGCTTGCTGCGGCTCTTGCTCGGATTCGAAAACCCGGAAGCCGGCTCGATCTATTTCGATGGACAAGATCTTACCGGTCTCGATATTCAAACCGTTCGCAGTCAGATGGGCGTCGTGTTGCAGAGCGCGCGTTTGAGCAGCGGCTCGATCTTTGAAAACATCATCGGTTCGGGTCCTTTCACCCTCGATGACGCGTGGGAAGCCGCACGGAGCGCGGGCATGGAGAAGGATATTCGCGAGATGCCGATGGGTATGCACACCGTCGTGAGCGAAGGTGGCGCGAACATTTCCGGCGGCCAGCGGCAACGATTGCTAATCGCGCGGGCGATGGTGAAAAAACCTCGCATCTTTTTGTTCGACGAAGCGACCAGTGCTCTCGACAATCAGACGCAAGCAATCGTCAGCCACAGCCTCGACGGCTTCAGCGCGACCCGCATCGTAGTTGCCCATCGGCTCAGCACGATCGTCAACGCCGACCATATTTTCGTCGTGGAAAAAGGAATCATCGTGCAATCAGGCACGTCGGCAGAGCTGACAACCGTCGACGGTTTGTTTCGTGAGTTGGCAAAACGTCAGATCACTTGAAGCCCTGGCAGTTCGCGTGAATCTCGTTTGCAAGCCTGAGGAGAATCACAATGAGAAAAGCGATGTATCTAATGGGAATCCTGGAAGACGAAGACGTCGAATGGCTGGGCAAAAATGGTACTGCGGCCTTCACGCCGTCTGGCGTCACGCTCATCCGTAAGGGTTTGCCGGTAGAAGATATTTTTATCGTGCTTGATGGAAAACTTTCCGTGCTCGTCGACGCGGGAGCTAATCGCGAAATCGCGGCTTTACTTGCCGGAGAAATCGTCGGAGAAATGTCGTTCGTCGATTCCCGTCCGCCGTCGGCGTCGGTCGTCGCGGCGCGCGATTCGCAACTTCTCGTCCTCTCTCGCGCGGTGTTGAACAGCAAGTTGAACAACGACGGAGCCTTTGCGGGTCGCTTCTACAAAGCTCTCGCCGTGTTGCTGGCGGATCGCCTGAGGAAGACGACCAGTCACCTTGGGTACGGCGCTTGGATCGAAGACTCCGACCCAGACGAGCTGGACGATTCCATGATGGACAACGCATCGCTCGGTGCCACGCGATTCGATCGGCTATTGAAACAGCTGCGCGTCAATTGACGCACAGTTTGAAGCTCTCGTATTGAGCTCCAAGCGTCGGCCAAATGACGGAGAGCCTCCGCATCTCGCCGATCGAACCCATCGCAACGCGGTTCGGTCGGCGAGTGTGTGCACCCGGTTGCTGCGAGCCCCTCAACGCCCACCGCGGTTCGCCCACCGTTCAAAGTTTCGATCGAAGGACATCGATTTCAACGGTCTTGCTGTCTTCCAAGATCCCACGAATCCTGTACGCCGCCAACTCGCCTTCATGTTTCGTCTGGATCTTTGTTGGCTCTGCTTCCACCAAATCTCGGACGAGCTTGAAAACTTCCGGACTGACCAATATCTCGCTTCCCGCGGCAGCCGCACAATAGCGCTGTGTGCGATTGACGGTATCTCCGATGACCGTGAACTCCATGCGATCCGTCGTCCCGACGAAACCGTGCACTGCTTGCCCACAATGAATGCCAATGCCGAAATCGCTTGCCGGTAGTTTCGCTTCCCGACGGAGTGCATTCACTCTTGAGAGCGCCGTTTGCATCTCTAGCGCCGCCCGCACGGCGTTGGACTGTTGATTCACGTCGGGTTCCGGACTGCCAAACACCGCCAGCACCGCGTCGCCCATGAACTTATCCACGGTTCCGTTGTAAGCGAAAATCACGGGCACGACGACTTTCCAATATTGGTTCAGAAGATCGACGACTTCATCAGGTTCCATATCTCGTGAAAGTTGAGCGAAGCCGCGAATATCCGAGCTGAGGATCGTCACTTCATTTCGGCGGCCGCCGAGCCGAACCCCGCCCTTGTGGGACAAGAGCTGATCAGCCACCTTGGGCGAGAACTGACGGAGTAGATGGGACTTGATGTCGGCTTCTTTCCGCAAGCGTTCGCGAAGGTGGTGCATCGCGATGCACATCGCCGCGCACTGGGCCACCAGGACGAGCAGCTTTACCTCGTGATCGCCAAACGTCGTAGTCGCCTTGCGCGTGGTTACGCAAACCGCCCCGATAGCCTCTCCGCGCCAAATCAGCGGCGCGTAAATACCCGATTCCATGCCGCTTTGCAGAATGCTGCCCGTCAGTTCGGACTGCGCGTCCTTTCGCCAGATGAACGCCTTTCCTTCCGCCATCGACCGGCGAAACAGAGTCTCACTCGGACGAATCTCACGTTTGCAATGGTAAGCCTTGAGCTTCATTGCGTTGGAGCGCTTGTCGTACAGTGCGAGCATCCAGCTCTCGGCGGAAGGAATCATCTCGACCATTTGATCGACCGCTGCCGGAAGCAACGAATCCATCGTGAGCTTTGTCGCCAGCTGAAAAGGCAAGTCGCAAACCATTTTGAATAGTTGGCCCGCGGTATCGGTTTTCTGAGAAGTTACGAGGCTAACGTCCGTGGCGTCCAGGTCATGAACTACGACGTCGCTGAATTCGTCGGCGTTCTTCTCCGGCAGAAGCAAAGTGCCGAGTTCGAGATATTTGGTCTTATGAGTGGTGTCGCGAGGCTCCCCAACCTCGATTAGCAGGGTTGTTTGTCCAACCACAACGTTTGCTTCGGGATGAACTTCTTGTTTGCCCTTGCCCTTGATCTGGACTCCGTCGAGTAATGTACCCCGCGCGCTGTTTAAATCCTCGATCCAGTAGGTCCCATTCGTGATCCAGATACGCGCATGCAGACGCGACACTCGCTGATCCGGCGCGAGGTCGAGAATGATCAGGCCCTTTTCTTCGGAGCGACCGACAATGACCTCGGCCTCGGACGTCTGCCAAGTCGTGTGAGCGTCACGAAATGTTGATGTGATCCGCATTTGTTCTTCTACATCTGCCTGCTTCCGCGGGTAACGAAACGTGCGCACCCTTAGCTAGGTTTAACGGGGCAGATCGAGAAACGTTGTACAGATACGACCATGGCCTGTGAAGCTACGCCTGAGTTTTATCCTTTTCCAAAGATCTGAGAGCGATTACCGCACCCTGCGCAGCACGATGCTGCAAGGTCAAGGTCGGGTGCCACTCGGGACGAATGAGGTCGGCGCGGCAAGATTAGAGCGCCTACGAAAGCCATTCGTCAAGTGCTGTCCGGCGTGCCACGGCTCCAAACGGTTCGGACCGAGCGTTAGTGTCAGCACCGAATCCCCTCCATCTCCATTTAATTGACAGCTTTGCGGGCATCTGGGACTATTCACGTACGTGTGTGAGTAAGGCCTTAATTGTCCATAGGCCGGTGTTTGTCTGATTCAATGCGGGGTACTTTGGCCGGCCCTAACCCGATGTATGAGATTGCGATAGATCTCTGTTCCGACAGAGATACAGTGATTCTGTCGTTCCACGCCCTAACTTCCCTGCCCTCAGAACCCTGCACTTCGCTTTTCTTTCACAAGCATCGCGCCGCTAACGAATTTCTAGCCCGTCACCGCTCCTCGCGTTTTTTCAACCGGAGCGCCGGTTGAAAAAACTTGGCAAATACGAGGTGCTCGGCGAGCTGGGCCATGGCGCGATGGGCGTTGTCTACCGTGCCCGCGATCCCATTATCAATCGACTTGTTGCCTTAAAGACGATCACAACCGGCTTAGCCTCCGATCCGGGTCTGTTGGAACGCTTCTACCGCGAGGCGCAATCCGCCGGCGGACTGCAGCACCCCAACATCGTCACGATCTACGACATGGGTGAGGCCGGTGATCTGCCTTACATCGCGATGGAGTTGGTCGAGGGCGAAAATCTCGAGCAAGTCATTGCACGAAAACTGCCGCTGCCCCTGACCCTCAAGCTTACCTACGCAATGCAGGCGTGCCGGGCATTCGACTACGCGCATAAGCGCGGCATCGTTCACCGCGACATCAAACCTGGCAACGTGATGCTCGGCAAAGACGGCACCGTCAAGGTGGTCGATTTCGGCATTGCGCGCGTTCTGGAAAACTCCAAAACGCAAACGGGCATGCTCATCGGCACTTTTGCGTACATGTCGCCCGAGCAATATCACGGAGAACATGCGGATGAGCGCTCCGATATATGGTCGTTCGGCGTTCTTCTGTATGAATTACTCACCTATCAGAGACCATTTGTCCGCCCGACTCCCGCGGGCTTGATGAATGCAATTTGCAACGAAGAACCAACGCCGCTGAACACCCACATCCCGGACATTCCCGCGGAATTGCAGCCCGTCGTCTCAAAGGTTTTGCAGAAGTCGCCCTCAGAACGCTACCAGTCCATGGAGGACGTCCTTCTCGAGCTGGATCCTGTTCTGAGAACCCTTCAGTCGCAGTTTGTTGTCGACCTCGTCGCGCAAAGCCGGCAGCTGATTGAACAGAATGAGTTCACGCAGGCCCGCGATCTTTTGCGGCAAGCATTGCAAGTCGAGTCCAGCAATACCCAGGCGCGCAGCCTTCTCGAAAAGGCTAATGCCGGTGTTCGTCGCCAGTTGAATCGGCCCAAGGCTCAGCAATGTCTCGAAAGGGCGCAGACGCTTCTCGAAGAAGGCAAGCTCCAACAAGCGAGAATCGAAGCCGAACACTCGCTCGAGTTCGACTCTACATTTGTGCCGGGCGTCGAGTTGCAGCACGTCATTCTCGAAAGGCTCGAGCTCGCAAAGCAGATCTCGGAGTGGTTGGAAGCCGCCAAACAACGCCTTGCGGAGGGGATGCCCGAGGAAGCCGAAATCCACCTTGCGAAAGTTCTTCAAGCCGAACCTTCGAATGCCGAAGCGATTGCACTTGAGAAGCAAGCGCAAAGAGAGCGAATCGAGCGCGAAAGACTTCAGCGACTTTCAGACGGGCTCAGGCGCGGCCGCGAACTCTGGACCCAACAGAGTTTCGCGGAGTGCGTGAACTTTCTCGGCAACCTGGAGCAAGAATTTCCGGAAGAGGAAGAAGTGCGGCGTTTGCTGGAAACCGTCCGCGAGGATCAGGCCGAACAGCAAAAGCAACAGGGACTTGCCGAAGCCAGGAATCTGCTGACAGAAGGCCGGCACGACGATAGCCGGGCACACCTGATCGAACTGGAAAAACAATTTCCGCGCGACGAAGAGATTATTCGGCTCCAGGAAGAAGTTCGCCGGGATAAGGCGCATCAGCATCGGCTCCAACGCCTTACCGAAGCCAGAAACCTGTTGGGCGATGGACAGTTCGACAAATCGGCGTCTGTATTGTCGTCACTCCTCAAAGAGTTTCCCGATGATTCGGAGATCTCAAGACTTCTCGATACCGTCCATCAGAATCAAACGCAGCACCAGCGCCTCCAACGCCTTACCGAAGCTAGAAATCTGTTGAGTGACGGAAAATTCGAAAATTCCGCTTCGGTGCTGTCTTCTCTTCTCAAGGATTTTCCTGGGGATACGGAGATCGCGCGCCTCCTGGACACCGTTTATCAGACACAGACGCAACACCGCCGCCTCGAAAGCCTCACGGAGGCCAAAAATCTTCTGAGGGATGGGCAGTTCGACAAGTCCGCGTCCGCCCTGTCTGCTCTTCTCCAAGAATTTCCCGGCGATTCGGAGATCTCCAGGCTTCTGGAAACCGTCCATCAGAACCAGGCGGAGCAACGGCGCCAAGCGGCTTATGCCCAGGCGCGAAGTCTTCTGTCAGCGCGCCGCTACGATGAGGCCAGCGCATTTTTAAAGCGCATCGAGAACGACTTCCCCGGCGACCAGGAGATCGCGAACCTTCAGCGTCTCGTTCGCGAAGAGCAAGCGCAGCGGCAAAGACGAAACAGGCTGGAAGAAGCGCGCAGTTCTCTCACCGCGGGCCGTTACGACGAAAGCCTCTCGATCCTCCGAAATCTCGAACGGGAATTCCCCGGCGACACGGAAATTATGAAGCTACAAGCAACCGTTCGGGACGACAAAGCCAAGCAACATAAATTGCAGCAACTCGATCAGGCGCGAGCCCTGCTTGCTTCGAAAAATTACGAAACCGCTTTGCAGCTCCTTTCCGCGCTCCAGCAGGAGTTTCCGCAGGAATCCGACATCCGCCACCTGATGGAATCGGCCCGCAGCGAACAGGCCGAAGAACGAAAACGTGAAGGCGTTGCGCAAGCGCGCAATTTGCTCACGGCCCGTCGTTATGAAGAGGCCATCGAACGTTTGAGCAAACTTCAAAGTGAATTCAGCGACGACAGATCGATCGCAAAACTGCTGGAATCCGTCAAGAAAGAACAGGCTGACCAAAAGAAGCGCGACGGACTCGCCGAGAGCCGCAAACTCTTGACGGCGCGCCGGTACGACGAAGGCATCGCTCTTCTCAGCAAACTGCAAACGGAATTGCCTGCGGATTCGGATATCAGCAAGACTCTGACCGCAGCCCGCGCCGAAGTCGCCGAAAACGTTAAGCAGCAAAAAATGGCCGAAGCGCGCGGACTGCTCGCGTCGCAATCATTTGCAAAGGCTCTTTCGTTGCTGGATGAGCTGGCGGCCGAATACCCGAAGGACACCGCGATCACGAAGTTCCGAACGCTGGTGCAGCGCGAACACGAAAATACATCGCGAGCGAAAAAAATTCAGAAAGAACTCGACGGCCTGAAGATGCTCATGGCCGAGAGAAAATATCCGGAGGTTGCAGCGCGCGCGAAGGAACTGCTCGCTGAATTCCCCACCGACCCTAACGTGATTCGTCTGGCCGAGTTTGCCAAAAGCCAGCAAGCGGAAATCGAAAAGGAAAATCTGCTTCGCAGGACGGTCGACGAAGCGAAAGCCTTTTTTGAGTCCGGCAAGTACGAAGATGCGATCCGCGTGGCGCAGGGCGGACTCAAAACATTTCCAGCGAATTCGGAGCTTCTCAGCATCCATCAGCAGTCTGAGGTTCAAGGCCGGAAACAGGAAGTTCGTCAGGAAATCGAGCGCCGCATTCGCGAGATCAAGGTCAAGATCAATCGCGAGAAGTTCAGCGAAGCAATCGACCTCGCCGAAGAAACACTGGTGACGATGGGTCCTGACACGGACCTGAGCCAGTTGCTTACGTCGGCGCGAGTGGAAATCGAAGCGCGCGACAAGAAGCGGATACAAGAACGGACCCTGGAGACCATCCGGACGATGATGGAGTCGGGGGACTTCGAGGGTGCGACTCAGAAGATTAAGGAAGTCATCGATTCGAAACTTCTGGAGCCCTACGATCCGCGAGTGCAGCGTCTTGCGGATCAGATTCACGACGCGAAGACGACCCCACCGGCGGCACCCCAGACTTCGTCACGGCCGTCGCTTTCGAAGGAGTATGCGTTTCTCCAGGCAACGCCAATATCGGAGGATCCGTCGGTACTCGAGAAGAATCCTCCGGCAGAATTGCCGGCTCCACAATCTTCGGCGACGCAGTCGATCAGTTGGACTCCGCCCGCTCCGCCGCCGCAAATCCAAATCACACCAGCTGCGCCGGCTGTACCTGTCAAATCCGCGGAACCGCCGTCACCGACCCGTGTTGAGCCAGTTGCGCCTGCCGCGCCAGTCGCTCCGCAACTCGTTCCACCAATTGTTCCGCCACTGATTCCGTCGGCCCCGGCCGTCGCCAAACCTGTTGCACCTGCGCCCGCTCCGCATCCGGAGCCAGCCGCACCCGCCGAGAAAAAGCTTTCTCGCGCGGCGCGAAGAGCTGAACGTCATCGCCCACATACAGCGGAGGTGACTCAAGAGACCGAAGCGATCGTGAAGCCCGTCGACGCGGAACCGAGGAAACCGGTCTTCAAGCGAGCACCTGTTCTCGCCGGCGCCGCGGCAGTTTTGGTGTTGGGGGCCTGGGCCACGGTTCACTTCGTAGGGTCGTCGCAACCCGACTCGCGCGTCACTCGCGTGGCGGATTCCGACAATAAGCCGACAAGTTCGACTTCGAGCCCGGCTCCGGCCACAGCGATGCCTTCCGGGCCGCTGCCCGACCCCGTGGAGGCGAAGCAAAAGGACGCGATCGCACTCTCCGACAAACTCATGGCTGAGGGAAATTCACACGGAGCGTTAGAAGCGCTTCGTGGCGCCGAGAAGCCAAGTGGACCCCTTTCCGCTGAGATACGCGACCGTGAAAATACGATCGCCAAATTAGAACACAGCGATGCGACGACAAAATTGTGGGCGCAAGCCGACAAGGAACTGGATCAGGGCAACTTCGCCGACGCAAAACGCGATCTGCAAAAGCTGGCGGCTTCCGATGACGGTCCGCGCCGCGCGGAAGCACAGAAAGATTTGAGCGACGTCCTTCCCCGGCGACAAAAGGAAGAAGATCTCTTCCAGCAGGCACAGCGAAGTTCACAGGTCGGCAGCCAAAGAGCGCGCATGCGCGCGAAGAACCTGTTGGAACAGGTAATCGCCTTAAATGGCCCCCGCAAAGCGGAAGCGACGAACCTTCAGCGTCAGGTCGACGATCAAATTGATAACTTCCGGCGTGGCAAAGATCCGCTTCAGAATCCTCCCGCCGCAGCCCAAGCTGTGCCACCACAGGTTCAGCCGCCTCCGGCAGTCTCGCAGGAAGCGAAAGATTGGGCTCAGGCGAGCAATTCGAATGATTTGTCGCAGTTGGAACAGTATTTAGCGACCTATCCTAACGACACACACACACAGGAAGCTCAGTCGAAATTGCAGGATCTGGCGTGGCGCAGAACAAGCCCCGACGACGCGAACGCGCTCGAAAGTTACATCAAGCGTTTCCCCTCGTCATCACACGCTTCAGAAGCGACTCGCCGCCTGGACGATCTGCGCTGGAGCAACACCAGCAAAAACAGTACCTCCGCTCTCAACGACTTCTTGTCACGTTATCCCGGCAGTTCGCATCGAGCGGACGCCCAGGCGCAGTTGAATCAACTGGTTGCCGCAAGTAGTACGAAGGACGCCTCGACGAACGCGCCGACCGCACCGAGTCCGGCGCCAGCCCCAATCGCCAAAACAAATTCCGAGGCCGACATTCGAGTTCTTATCCAGCAATATTCCGATGCTTATACCCAGCGCGACGCTGGCGCGCTCCGAAAGATTTGGCCGACGATGGGAACCAAGTACGACAAGATCAAGGCAAGCTTCGCCGGCGCCACAGCGATTCGCGAACAGGTCAATATCGAGAGCATTGAGATTGCGCCTGACGGATCGAAAGCTATCGTCAAAGGGCGGTCCAATCTCGTCTTCACGATGGGCAAGCAATCACGCGAAAGCAAAGGCACGAGAACCTTCCTGTTGAATAAATCGAACGGCCTGTGGACGATAAACGACGTTCAATAAAGACTTGCTTGACAATCCGAAGGGCATAGATAGACTCGACCCAACTTGATTGATGATGGCAGACACCCGCCACGCATGATGACTACAGGTCTCCGAAAATCTCGGACACTCCGCGAACTAGTGCAATAACCGCGAGGAGGCAACGATGCAGAAGCAAGTTTTGCTGCTGGCTCTCATCACACTTCTGTGGAGCGGCAGTGCCTTCGCACAAGGTGGTCCGTGTTCATCTCAGAGCAGCAAACTTGCGTGTGCGCTACCCCAAGAATTCGGCGCCGGGCTGGCGTTCGATGACGTCCTGGCTCCTATTGGACAGCATCCGGCTCACTTCTCCGTCGGAACGAGCGACTTTTCCGCAACGATCAAACCGCTGACACAGGACATCAGCCGTCAGGCCAACTTGTTGCCAATCGCTTCTCCGTCATCCGGCATTGTGTTGGTTTACGACAAGTCGATCAATAGCTTTACCACGGCGACCGATAGTTTGGGGCCCGTGCTCGGCGAACGCGCGGAAACTGTTGGACGGCATCATCTTTTCATCGGGTTCAGCTACCAGTTTTTCAACTTCGATAAACTGGATGGAATCAATCTGAACAATTTCCCTGCCGTCCTGACGCACACCGACGACAACAGAGACAACACCGATATGGCTCCGGGAAGTCCCGTAAATGTTTGTTCCACCTCGGGACGCTCGGGAACCAGCAGTCTTAACGGTTGTGCATTCGTTCGTGATCGTATCGATACATCGAATTCCATCAGTCTCAAGGTGAACCAGTACACGACTTACGTGACTTTCGGTCTAACGAAGCGCATCGATGTTTCCGCGATCATCCCAATCGAAAATGTGCGTATGTCTTTGTATTCTGTTGCGTCGATCGTTCCGGGAACAAACGGCATGATTACCCCAACTCCGGGAAGCCCGGATGCGACGAGCTCGAATCAGATTGTGAATGGTGTACCGGTAGGAAACGGCGCCCCGTATTTCTTCCACCTTTGGAAGAACTGCCCGAACACAAGCCCCGCCGGTGGAGTCACAGCGCTCGATCCTTCCTGCCTTGATCACACCTTTCCCGACGCCAGCTTTGCTGGCGGTGGCCCGTCGCCCTCGAATTCAGCGACCGGTATCGGCGACGTTGTCGCCCGAGTGAAGTGGAATGCTTGGGAAGGCGAACGCGCGGGCTTCGCCGCTGGTATGGACGTTCGTTTCGCGACCGGCGATGCGCTCAACTACCTGGGTTCGGGCTCATACGGATTCAAGCCATTCGCAGTTTTCTCGTATCGAGCGCGCATCTCACCGCATGTCAAGGTCGGCTATGAGTGGAACACCGACTCCGTGACCGCAGGTGATCTGACGACCCCTACCAAAGGCAAGCTTCCCAACGACTTTAACTACACCATTGGCGCGGACGCCAAGATCGTAAAATTCGTCACGGCCAGTTTCGACATCGTAGGTCAAAGATTGTTTGGAGCGGACACGGTCGCGGAGACTTCGCAGCAGTTCCTGGCGAATTGCGGCTCTTGCACTGTGAACCCAAATCCTGGGACTGTGTCACTGCAGAGTTTGCAAGCAAACACGAATCAGTCTTACAACATCACCAATGCGTCGATCGGAGTCAAGGCGCGCATTCTTCCCAAAGTCAGCCGTCTTGTGTTCACCGCCAACGTGCTGATTCGCCTCGACGACGGCGGATTGGGCTCGAAGCCAGCTCCACTGTTTGGGCTGGGCTACACCTTCTAGGCTGACGCCTTCCTCGCGACCTCTAGCGCGTCGGGAACCTTGATCGGCCGGAATCCGTCCGTCGCAATATGACCGCCTTTGAGTTTCACGGCCTGGGCAGCCGCGACCGCGCTGGTTCTACCGGAAAGCGTGGGCTTTCTATTCAAAGGCGATGGAGCAACGGAATACGAAGATCTATGTCATGTGTCGAGTCGGCATATGCCGGAGTGCGTCGCTCACGTACTTTCTGTTGCGAACGTCAGGCGTGGCTGTCGGATTGGCACAAAGTCTAGTCGTTCGAGCGAGGCCTGCAGCCTCAATTTGCAGGGCTTATCGAGAAGGCGGAGAGTTATGGCTAAGTGTGACTCCGCGCCGAACGAGATGGCAACAAGTTGGATTGCGCAATGAATCCATCACGAAGATCACGCGAATATCTAATGCTTGATATGTAAGGGATTCACTTTCAGCGAGTGCTAGCAGCTATACCCACCGCTTAGGGCAGGCCGCGACCTCTTGAGCAGTGCGTAACCGATTAAGAGGCTTGCATTCGGCTACAGCGCATATTGGTATTGTTGCAACTGCGGCAGATAACTTTATACTCACGAGTCTTCTATCCGGCCTCAGTGTGTCCCGAACAGGACAGATTCGCAGCATCCTTCTTGGCTATCATTTCCCGACTGAACGCAAGCGGATGCCCGAACCTTTCCGTCCCCTCGATTATGTTTTGTGCGTGGCTGCCTTTTTTCTCGTCGGCATCGCTACGGTCCCATTGATGACGGCTTGGATTCGTTGACACCGTTGCCGACGGCTAGATGTCCAAATATTTGCTCTGAGGTGAACCATGGATCTGAACATTCTGAATAAGCAAATCGGAGATGTTTCGGTAGTCGCCCTGAAAGGTCGCATCGTTCTTGGTGAGGGAAGCAGCGCTCTTCGCGAGCGAATAAAGAGCTTAGTGGGCGACGGGAAGAAAAAGATTGTATTGAATATGGCGAATGTCACGTATATCGACAGCGCGGGATTGGGGACATTAGTGGCTGCCCACATCAGCGTCAAAAAGCAAGGCACAACGCTGCTCTTGTCAGACTTGGGAAACAAGTTCCATGAGGTGCTGCAAATAACGAGACTGCTGACGGTTTTTAGCGTGTACGCTACAGAAGCCGAAGCTGTCAGCAGTCTCGAAGTAACCGCAAAAGCCGCCGTGGCCTAGCAAGCACTTCTACTGCTGCACATCCTTGACGGGCCCGCCCCTGCCGGGTCTGGAAAACTCCCGGCAGAGTAGCAGGCGTCGTAACTACTCATTCGAAGCGCGCTCCGACTCGTTCTGAGGTGCGCTCTTTCGCAGAGCGTTGACGAGTTGGCGGCCTGTGGCGGGCACTCCGGTGTGTTCGCCTCTTACGATGTCTTTGGCTTTGATCGCGTGACCATAAACTTGCTCGCTGGCATCGTCATCGGGACGAATGGTGGAACCTTCGAGGGAGATTCCGGCAAACACGCCGCGTGATCGAGAGTAGCTCAGGATCTCAGCTCTCATCCATGCGTCGGTGTCGGCGGAGGCATCACGGCCTTTGGGTCCGGCGGCAACAGAAGCATCGGCGCCCAACTTAACCTTGCTGCTGAGAATTGACTCCATGCCGCGGTCGTTCATGACCAGGAGGATCAAGTCGGTTGCTTCTCCGCCGATCTGGAAGCCTATGCTTCCGCCTTCCAGCGCGTACATTGCTGGCGCTCCCCATGGTCCTCGGAAGTGGGCGCCGGTTCTGCAGACCATAGCCCCGCGACCGTAATCTGCGCCGATTCCAAACGCCAGTTTCATTACGGAAGGAACCACAATGACGCATTCAGCTTTCTCCAACAGGTCATGGGGGATACTGTCGGGAATGTTGAGAACCTCTTGCATGACGGTGCCGCATTCTTGAAGGCGTTTTTGTTCCTTGTTCAACTTCGCGGCATAAACCGCGCCTGCCGTTAGCGTAAGACATACTGCCGTAGCCAAATAGCGTTTCATCGCTGACCTCCATGTCAGAACTACAATTGCTGGTGCCAAAATCTGGTGCGCGACCGTACGTGCCAACACTTGTTCTCAAAAGCTTTTCAGCTTTTTTCGGTATCGGTCTGAGAACTGGTGCGACAACGTGGGACGAATGTGAAGTAATGCGGGGGATGTTTCTTTCAGGCCAAATCGCGGAGTGTTATTTTTAGCTTCAGGCTTTGTCCTTCTCCCGCAGATACGAGAATAGGACTTCGCCGGTCGAATATCTGTCCATTTGCGGACATGTTCGGAACTTGTTTGGATCCATTTCGTATCAGTCAAACGACAAGGCGAATAGCGAGTCTATGAAGCAGGAGTTTGATTCTGCCACTTCAAGGTGATACGCGAGGCTCGCCTGAGGGTCACGCCTTTTTGGGCGTCGTGGCATCCTTGTCGGCTTCGATATGAACTTCGACCTCAGCTCCTTTCTTGAGCTCCACTTCCCGGCCTTCCTCGTCTCTGAATGAGTTCGGAACCCGAAGTTCCTGGTACAAAGGCTCGGCATCGCGAACATGTATCTCGGCTTTATCTGGTTCGTTTGGATCAAAAGACGGCAGGATATTTTTGACAGTAGCGGGCATAGACGTTTTCGTTTTATCAGACATAATCACTCCTCGATGCGAATCGTAAGTTCAGACGTACTTCGCGGTGAGTTCCGCAATCAGCATTTGTAAGCCGGCTTCCGCTCCCAACAACGCAATATCCTCGCCGGTATTTACAGGCGTGAGGCGTCGTTTCTCCATCGCTTCAATTGCCTCGTAAACGGCCCTATGCATGGCGGCTTCATCGGTCTGTAGAATCGCGCGAAGATATGGGATTTCCCACGAATATCTCATGGCATCCTTTTGGAAACTCAATAACCGCTACCGTGGTTCGCAACCGCGGCTGCCGTGTTTTCCTCGTTATCTTCGGCTATTAGAACTTCAGTGGTGAGCATTAAAGAGACGATGGAGGCGGCGTTCTGGAGCGCGAGGCGAGTGACCTTGGCCGGATCGATCACCCCAGCCTTGATCAAGTCACCGAATTCGCCTGTTTCCGCGTTAAAGCCGAAATTGTCGTCCTTCGATTCGCGAACACGCCCAACCACGACCGCTCCTTCGTATCCCGCGTTTTGGGCGATTTGACGCAAAGGCTCTTCGAGAGCGCGCTTTACGAGATTCACTCCGGTTGCTTCGTCATCGTGGAGCTTAAGCTTTTCGAGCGCGGGCAAGCACCGAAGGAGAGCAGTTCCGCCGCCTGCGACGATGCCCTCTTCCACTGCGGCACGCGTTGCATGCATCGCATCTTCGACACGTGCTTTCTTTTCTTTCAATTCGGTTTCGGTTGCAGCGCCCACCTTAATAATGGCGACACCGCCGACTAGCTTGGCGAGGCGTTCCTGGAGCTTTTCCTTGTCGTAGTCGGAGCTCGTATCTTCGATTTGCGTGCGAAGTTGCTTGATGCGCGCTTTGATCTCGTCCGCTTTCTCCGAAGCCCGCAACGATGGTGGTGTTATCTTTGTCGATCGTCACTTTCTTTGCCCGGCCCGAGGTCCTCGAGTTTGACGCTCTCGAGCTTGATCCCAAGCTCTTCCGTGAGCGCCTTGCCGCCGATGAGCACAGCGATATCCTCAAGGATAGCCTTGCGGCGATCTCCGAATCCGGGGGCCTTAACAGCTGCGCAATGAAGGGTGCCGCGCAATTTGTTCACGACCAGCGTAGCGAGAGCTTCGCCCTCAAGATCCTCGGCGATGATCAGAAGTGGCTTGCCGGTCTTGGCAGTCTGCTCGAGTAACGGCAGCAGGTCCTTCATCGAGCTGATTTTCTTTTCGTGAATCAGGATGCTGACGTCCTCGAGCACGCACTCCATCCGTTCCGGATCCGTGACAAAATGAGGAGAGAGGTAGCCGCGGTCGAATTGCATCCCCTCGACCACTTCCAGCGTGGTATCCATCGTTTTGGATTCTTCGACGGTGATCACGCCGTCTTTACCGACTTTCTTCATTGCCTCGGCGATGATGCTGCCAATTTGCTTGTCGGTGTTGGCGCTGATCGTACCGACCTGGGAAATCATCTCGCCCTTCACTTCGCGAGAGAGGCGCTTGATTTCGCTGATAGCCACCTCTACGGCTTTGTCGATACCGCGCTTGAGTGACATCGGATTAGCGCCTGCGGCAACCGTTCGCACTCCTTCCCGGAAGATGGCTTGTGCCAGAACGGTAGCGGTCGTGGTCCCATCGCCCGCAACGTCGGATGTTTTGGACGCTACCTCACGCACCATCTGTGCACCCATATTCTCGAGTGGATCCTGAAGCTCGATCTCTTTTGCGACCGTTACCCCATCCTTCGTGATTACAGGGCTGCCGAATTTCTTTTCGATTACGGCGTTGCGCCCCTTAGGACCGAGCGTGATCTTGACCGCGTCGGCCAAAGTGTTGACGCCGCGCAGAATCGCTTGGCGTGACTCCGCACCACTTACGATTTGTTTTGCCATAGAACTACACCCTCCTGGGTGATCGAGCTTTGGTGAACCACGTCAATTCGTGAATGAACATTGCTATTTCCTGCTCGATGCCGCCTTGGCGATGCCGCTGAGTCTCCCAAGGATTTCTTCTTCACGTACGATTAAATACTCCTGACCATCGATCGTGATTTCGCTACCTGTGTATTTCCCGAACAGGATTCGGTCGCCCACGGCGACGTCAAGCGGTATGCGGTTGCCTTTTTCTACTTTGCCCGGCCCGATGGCAATTACCTCGCCCTCTTGAGGTTTCTCTTTTGCCGAATCCGGAATGATGATTCCTTCCTTCGCCGTCTCCTTGTTTTCCATTCTTCGTACAAGAACGCGGTCATGCAGCGGCGTTACATTTACCGTCATAGTTGATCCTCCTGGAAATCGAAGTGCTTAACGAACTCAGTCGCGGCTCGGCGCAAAGTGAAGCCTAGGGACGAAAGGTTTTTTGGTTCTTCTGTCGCGTTAATTCGAGGTCGGTCGTTTCTTTCTTCTGGCGTTCGGCATCTTTCTGTGGGCGCTCTTGTTCATCTAACTTCGTAGCTTCCGCCGTGGCAATTTCGGCTTCCGCGTTGAGTCGCTTCGAGATGACGACAAGCTCGAAATCGTCAGAAAAAGAGGACCGGACGAGACTGAATGCATATTGTGCGTCTTCCCAAGATGCAACGGGTTCGCGCCTCGCTGCATAGCGGTCATTCGGATTCTGGACAGTTCGTGGGGTGATACTGGTTGGCGAGCCATACTTTGCGGAGAGCGCCTCGACCATGTCATTCGGCGTGAGTCCTTCCGTCGCCGTTTTTTCATAAGTGACAGAGATTTTGTACAGAGCGTTGTTGAAGAAATAGAAACTGATATGTTCAACAGCGTCCTTGTGCATCGGCTTGCCAGCAAGGGCGCCCGGCCACCAAGTTACCTGCTGGATTGACGCCGGACGCTCAGAGATTGTCGTTACGTCCTCGAGTTTCTCCCCAGTACGGTTAAGGACCACAGCAACGCTGGTCCCAATCGAAAAATCCCGATACTTCGACAGATCCGCGGTTTGAGCGTCAAGCATCGGAGCCCAGACAAGCAAAACAACGAAACAAAAAATCGACTGACGTATTCGTTCCATTTTCTTCACCCAATAATCTCTAAGATCGGGAAGCGAGGGCCGGTTGTCGTTTCGCGGCAGGTACAGCGACGAAAGGAGTAGCGGGAACAGTTGAAACGAACTTAGTCTCCGGAATTAACGCGACACGTTGCTGAATTTGGCGAGAGTGCGCTGTGAACGTCGTAACGGGAATGCCAAGGAAACGTCTGGAAACAATCGCAGTGATCTCAATCGAGTTCAACGTATCGTCGGCGCGTTTGGCCAGAAGGGCTTTCACCGCATTGCGGAGAACTCTCCGAGTGTTGCCGCCTAAAATGGTTGCCTGAATATCTCCCGCCAGATAGAAAAAGTACCATCCGCATCCTTCGACGCTTCGCGCAAGCGCTGAACGGTCATGACTCGTAACGATTCGCCAATTCGGCAGAAAAGCGTCGGTTGTAACCGAAAGCATGGGCGGAAGAATTGTTCCGTCTCGAATGAAGATAATGCCGTCCTTTGCTTTGTCTGGCATTGTTCGTTGTTCCTGGTGTACTGAGGAAGCGATTATCGATATTTCACGCTATAAAAACTGTCCGGTAACGCACATTGGAGAGGAACACGCGGTCGAGAGTGAATTAGCGGGCTTAGATTTCGTCAAAGAGTCCCGCTTGGAATGCTACAGAAAGCGTAACGCCTTGACTGTGCTTTAAGGGACAGTTTTGAACCGGACAGCTTGCTACCTTAAGAGAGCGCGACGGAGTGTTCTGCGAGTGCCCCACCCACACTAGAACCATCCTGCCGATATTTTTGTTGTAGGAGATCGTCTGCTCGAAAGGCAGGAATCGGATGTCACCCTTGGATTCGACCACTTCGAGCGAAATCTTGTTCCGCATCAGTGGGGATCGGGAGCGTAAAGGACCAGGCCCGGGAACTTTACTCGTCGAGGAGAACCTGGAAGTGCGTCTCCCGGTGAGACCTCGTTCGGTGCTCCCGAGCAGGGTCGCCATCGTCGGAAACTATTCGCCGCGCCAGTGTGGTATTGCGACTTTTACCACCGACTTGTGTGACGCAATAAGCGCTGAATTCGGAGCGACAGAGTTGTTGGCGCTCCCCGTAAACGATACCGAAGAGGGATATCCCTATCCTGAACGCGTTCGGTTCGAACTATCCGAAGGAAACCTATCGTCGTACCGGCAAGCTGCGGACTTTCTGAATTTCAGCAAAATCGATCTGGTTTGCCTCCAACACGAGTTCGGAATCTTCGGCGGCGCGTCAGGCAGCCATGTCTTAGAGCTGTTGCGAGCCCTGCGCATGCCCGTCGTCACGACGCTGCATACGGTCCTCCGTGAGCCCAACTCCGATCAGCGAGTGGTAATGGACGAGATCGCCGCACTATCGGACCGCTTGATCGTCATGAGTCGGCTCTCTGCGGAGATTCTGCGAGAAGTCTTCCACGTCCCAACGAGCAAGATCGACATGATCCCGCACGGCGTTCCCGATGTCCCTTTCATCGATCCCAACTTTTACAAGGATTGTTTCCGCACTGAAGGAAAGATCGTGATGTTGACGTTCGGTCTCCTATCCCCGAACAAGGGCATCGAGAATGTGATTCAGGCGCTGCCGGCCATCCTCGCGGACCAGCCGAATGTCGTCTATATGGTCGCAGGCGTTACACATCCCCATATACGTCGCCGCGAAGGTGATCAGTATCGACTCTACCTGGAGGGAATGGCGCGCGATCTGGGTGTCGCATCGCATGTAATTTTTCACAACAAGTTCGTCAGCGCGCAAGAGCTGAAGGAGTTGATCGGATCGGCGGACATTTACATCACGCCATATAAGCACAAAGAGCAGGTTGTCTCTGGCACTCTTGCGCGAGCATTGAGCGCCGGCAAAGCCATCATCTCGACTCCATATCTGCACGCAATTGAACTACTTGAGAACGACCGTGGCGTTCTTGTCCCGTTTGATGACCCGCATGCCATTGCCGACAAGACATTGGCCCTCTTGCGCGATGAGACTGGGCGCCACGCCATGCGCAAGCGTGCATATCTCCACGCGAGGAGCATGGTATGGAGCCGAGTGGCACAGGAATATATGGGAAGCTTTGAACGGGTCTACAACGAGCGTTTGCGGAATCCTCAGGCGACGTTCTCCGCAAAAAACACCGAGAAAGCGCTCGATAGGATTCCAGCCATAAAGTTGGACCATCTCTACCGGATGACTGACGCCACCGGCATCGTTGAGCACGCTGTCTTTGTTGTTCCGAACTATCCTGAGGGCTACTCGACGGACGACAACGCACGCGCGCTCATCGTCGCAATTCTTTTGGAACAAGTCGGTGTCGGTGCCCCGCCTGGGGCGGCCGATTTAGCGTCGCGGTACCTGGCTTTCCTATGGCTTGCCTTCGATCAAACGACAAAGAGATTCAGAAATTGTCTGAGCTACGATCGCCAGTGGCAAGAGCCCGAGGGCTCAGAAGACAGTCATGGCCGAGCACTTTGGGGGTTGGGGACCGTACTCGGTAAGTCCAAGGACGAAGGTCTCAGAGGGGCTGCAGGTCGTCTCTTCGAACTTGCCGTTCCCGCGGCCGTTGAGTTCCGAAGCCCTCGCGCTTGCGCATTTGCTCTTTTGGGTCTGCACGAGTATCTGGATTCATTTCCTGGAGATCGAGCAGCCCTGACCGCGGCACATTCCTTAGCCGATCGCTTGATGGACTCGTACCAAAAATATCGATCCGAAGAATGGGAGTGGTTCGAAAACAGCCTGTCGTACTCGAATGCCAGACTTCCTCAAGCTCTCCTGAGATCAGGAATACGCTTTGCAAACGCTGAAATGGAATCGGTCGGGCTCCAGGCCCTCAATTGGTTGGGATCAGTTCAACGGAGCGAAGTGAACGGTCACTTTGTACCGATCGGGTCCGAAGGTTTCTATTCAAAGAAAACGGAAAAGGCCCGTTTCGACCAACAGCCAATCGAAGCATGTGCAATGGTATCTGCATGCGTGGAAGCTTACCGGACGACGGGACAGGGCCGCTGGCGTCAAGAAGCGTGGTCCGCATTCAACTGGTTTCTTGGCGATAACGACCTTCAAATTTCCCTCTACGACCCCTCCACTGGAGGATGCCGAGACGGATTGCACCCTGACCGAGCAAATGAAAATCAAGGAGCGGAGTCAACGCTCTCTTTCCTGATGGCAATGCTGGAAATGCGCCGATTGGAAGAAACAGACAGCACGGAGAACAAATCGCTATGACTATTCTGATCGACCAAGGCCAAGAGCGTGTCGTCTCGAACCAGTACGAGGTCTTGTTTCACCGCCATCCCGGCAACCCGATTCTGACCGGAAGAGATTGGCCCTATTCGATGAACAGCGTTTTCAACGCTGGCGCGACGAGGTTGCCCGACGGGTCAACGCTTCTGCTGTGCCGTGTTGAAGACCGTCGAGGGCTATCACATCTGTGTGCGGCTCGTTCCGAGAACGGCATCGATGGTTGGCAGATCGATTCCAAACCAACATTGAGTTCCAGCCCGGATCATCCGGAAGAGTTGTGGGGAGTTGAAGATCCGCGAATTACCTACGTGCCCGAACTCCGCCAGTATGCCGTGGTCTACACGTCATATTCTCGTGGAGGCCCTGGCGTATCCCTCGCTCTCACAGAGGACTTTCGGACGTTCGAACGCCTCGGCGTAATCATGTCGCCCGACGACAAGGACGCCGCACTCCTTCCGCGCAAAGTGAACGGCTTTTGGGCCCTCATCCACCGGCCTCTGACCTCGCTCGGAGCTCACGTTTGGATCTCCTTCTCGCCCGATCTGCGTCATTGGGGGAATCACAAGCTGATGCTGGAAGCCCGGCGGGGAGCCTGGTGGGACGCAAACAAGATCGGCATGTCGCCACCGCCAATCGAGACACCGCGGGGCTGGCTGATGATTTATCACGGCGTCCGCAGAACACCTTCGAGTTCAATCTATCGACTTGGGCTCGCTTTGTTCGATCTCGAACAGCCGGACAAGTGCCTGATTCGTGGCGATTCCTGGATCTTCGCGCCCGAGATGGAATACGAACGCCAGGGCGATGTTCAGGACGTGGTTTTTCCCTGTGGATACACGATCGCTCCCGACGGCGACACGATCAATCTCTACTATGGAGCCGCAGATTCCAGCATCGCCTTAGCGCACGGCAGCGTCCGAGCACTTCTGTCGTGGCTCGATGCTAACGGGCATTCTGATGGACAGACTGACCGTCGTCATGGGTCTTCGAAAGGCTCGAACGTCAAGCCGGATAACAGAAGCAAATAATTGCCACATTTCGGAGGAACGATCGCGCTGGGCAGGTATGCGAAGTAGACCGCCTTTGTAAACATCTGGACTGATGTCTACTTCGCCGTCCGGAACTTTGAAACACTTCGACGATCAGGAGAAGTCGCAGCTTCGTCGGGATCGCTCTTACGAATGGATTTCGCGATACGCGGTTTTCCCATGGCCTTCTTTACCTGAGACAGCAAGTCTTTATCAGACAGCTTTTGCGATTTCGTTCGCCGCATAACCCCATGATGGCACTGGGAAGTCAAGAAAACCGTTCCATTCAGGACAGTCAAACGTAAGTGCACTCCAACAAATCCTGTAACTGTGGGAAATCGCACCCTCGCGGAAGTGTGCAGAATGATACAGATTTGAGTAGTCTCATAGGGCTATCCTAGACTTGGTGGGGTCTCATAAACTCCTCCAGCCCATAGACGCTGAACCTTTAGAAAACAGCCAGGCTCGCATGCGCGAACCGACAAAAATTGCACGGTCCCCCGCGTCGGACCGACCGAAAAGCCGACGTCATCTTCTGCGAATTTTCTTTGTTCACCGCTGCGTTGCAGATGTCGAGAGTTGCTTGTACGAGTTGAGGCGAGTCGGACTTGTTGTCACTTCTGGCCTCGTCGTGATGCCCGACCAATTCGCCGAACGGTTGCAATCGCGGCCCTTAATACCATCGATAGTTTTGTTGCGAAGAGCATTCGGAATATGAAAACCAAACAAAAACGCGACTTTAATCCGGAGGTTTATCTCCAGACGATCGGAGTATCTAGACAGGTTCAGGCGTTTAGAAAGCGACAAGCGATTTTCTCCCAGGGACAAGCCGCTGACACTGTGATGTACGTCCAAAAGGGCAGCGTGAAACTCACAGTCGTCAACGAGAGCGGCAAAGAAGCCGTGGTGGCGCTTTTCGGTCCTGGCGACTTTTTCGGAGAGGGTGGTATGGCGGGTCAAACGCTCCGCATGGGCACAGCTACGGCCGTGATGCCAACAACCGTTCTGATGATTGAAAAAACCGAGATGATCCGCGCCCTCCACGCGGAACCCGCGTTGTCTGATCGTTTCATCAAATACATCCTTTCGCGCAACATTCGGGTCGAGGCAGACCTGATCGACCAGCTTTTCAATTCAACGGAGAAGCGCCTGGCAAGGACTCTGTTGCTGCTGGCTCGCTACGGCAAAGAGGACCAGCCCGAGCGAATGCTGCAAAAGGTTTCACAGGAAACTCTTGCGGAAATGATCGGCACGACACGATCGCGGGTGAACCTGTTCATGAACAAATTCAGAAAAATGGGCTTCATCGAATATAACGGCGCGATCAAGATCAACAAATCGCTTCTAACAGTTGTCTTGCATGAATAGAGCGCAAGAGCGAGTGAGAGTTTCATGATTACGAACCCCGATACCAAAAGCCTCTATCGCAGTTGCTTCAATCTCAACGGCAACCCACTCAACACCTTAGTGCTCTCAGCGTGGCGAACAGCGTTCGCAGCGGTGCTTTTTGAGACAGATGAATCCAGAATGACGCTCGCCGTTTCGAACGCGCATGCTGCGATTGCAGAGCGGCTGAACGGCCCGGTCGAAATCAGTGGCATTGAAAACAAGTCCATCCTTGCGGCTCAAAACGCACTCTGCAAGATTGCCGCGATGCCGGCCGAACACTGAAGAATCGTGAGAATGAAATGCCGCGTATCAAACGCTATCGGTGAGATCTGAAGGAGAAATACAAAAGCAAGAAATCGACGATTTAGGTTTCAACTCGCTTTTCGTGCGAGATACCAACCAACTCCCCCGCATCGCGCGCATGGAGCATTGCGATAAGCTCCAATTCCTTGGCATAAAACGCACTCTAGCCAGTCGGCTACGTTTCGAGCGCTTGAATTCGTTCCTTTACAGCGTTCTCCACCGATATTTTTCGCGCAACGCAGATCAGTGACGCTGAGGTTGTAACCAGCGCTCGCGCAGACTGTGCAACTCGTCACCGGTATTGGCCGCTTCAAGCTCAAAACAGTTTTTCCGCTCTCCGGATGAATAGATCCATGCCACCAATGCCAACCGCCCTGAATCGTTTCCGTACCAGAGACTCTATCCGAGCGAAATGCTCGCGACTGTCACAAACAAGACAGATTTGCGTATGAACAGAATCTAGAGTCTCTATGCCTCTCAGTGAAGTTCCCCGTTTTCCCAACAGAAAGGCGGCCCCACCGACCGGGCCGCTTTCTGCCCATTCTCGCCGAGCAGCCGCGTTGAATCGACCATGAGGCTATATACCCGCACTGTCTCAAACGCGACAGTTTCTCCCCGCGCTCACTGATATAAAGATATCTCCCACAATGAGAGGTGGAAAGCCCATGGTTCCTCCTTTTGACATCTTCCGAATGAGATCAGGCTTTGTCCTTTGGTGCGAGGCAGCTGCAACGATCGAAATGGCTCAAGCGCGAGTACGAGAGCTAAACCTTTCATCGTCAGGCGGCTATCTCATCTTCAACCAACACACGGGACAGCACGTTCCGGTCGACCGGTTCTGCTCACAGGTGGAGTACCCGATCGCGAAAGAAACTCCGCCACGCGACCAAAGCAGTTCTGAGCAGCATCCGACAAACACCTTTTACGGGGAGGCGCTGCGATGATTTCAGTCACACCGTTTTGTCACGACCACAATTTGGAAATGCACTTGGTTCCAGCAATGATCCACGGTATGGGCGAGCAATCAATCCTTCTTTACGCCTGTCCGAATGAGACCTGCGAACGGCGGTATTTCGAGGACTCGGGCGGCTACGGGAGGATTGGCGACGGCGATGACTTCATCTCCGTTCCTGAATGGGGAGGCAAGACAGCCCCGCTTAGCGCTTCCGCGGCGAACAATTAGTAGGACAATCCACTATGAATGCATCAATGATTTTCGGCGGCGCAGTGTCTGCCTTGGTTGTAATTCTGTTAGGTGACCTGATCTTGACCCGCGGTGTGGGTTCCGACCGCCAATCGTTTCTGGCTAGGGTGTTTATGATTCGTTGTCCACGATGTCTGGGTGCAGGAATCCGGAGATCAAAACGCAGAGGCTTTGTTGAACGCGGACCGCTAACTCTGGTTTTTCTGCGGCCGTTTCGCTGCAAGCACTGCGAACGTCGGTTCTTTCGCTGGCCTGTCAACTTCAACGACCACTCAAATGAGCCCATGCGCCAAGGATCCCAATCTGAACGAACCTCGCCCAAATACATAAACCACTCTTTATCGGATCCCCCCGCTGCCACAAACTCGATCACTGGGCTTTGAAGCTTTCGGGTAAATGAACGGGAACGGTCGAAACGTTGATGCCGGCTGCTGCCATCCGTTGATGTTCGATACTCTTCGGGCGGCGCAGGCCAAGTAAGCCGAGCAACCCTGTGAGTCCAACCCATCCGTAGCTGAATTGGTGGCGCGACTCAGTGCGACCATTGTCAGATTCGTCTTGTTGCGTTTGGCCCAGTACGGGTGCGACAGTCAAAAACAGTAAAAAGGGTAGAGCGAGTAGCTTTTTCATAATTTCCTCGTGTCTCCAGCTTGTCTGTTCCCGTCGCTCGTTGCTATACCCGTAAGACCTAACGAATCGTCATGCGTTCCTTGAGACAGTGAAGACAGCCATCCTCGAAATTCTCCCGAGTGCCGCTCTTCACTTGCCGGCCCTCAATCATTACGTAGCTATTACAGTAGCCACGCACCTGTCTCGCAGGCAGCGTCGTCCAATGTTATGACTGCGATTACTTTCTGAATGCAGTCGAGGATCACAAATGGGCATCTTCCGGCGAGACAAAACGTTTACCCAGCCGGTCAATTTGACCGCTGTTTTTATGGCTGCATTCCACGTAGGCGCCATTGCGGCGCTGTTCTTCTTCACCTGGAAGGCCCTCATCGTTGCGATCGTGTTGTGGTGGATCGCTGGGAGCCTCGGTATCGGCATGGGATATCACCGCTTGCTGACCCATCGCGGATATGTGACACCCAAATTTGTTGAGTACTTCCTGACAGTGTGCGGCACGCTCGCCCTCGAAGGCGGGCCTATCGCCTGGGTTGCCACGCACCGCGTCCATCATCAGAACACCGATAAAGATGGCGATCCGCATTCTCCGCGCGACGGAGGTCTGTGGGCGCACATGGGCTGGATCGTGACAGGCAAGGCGATGCACAACTCGGTCGACGAGTTACTGCCGTACGTGCCGGAATTACGCAAGGACAGGTTTCATGTTTGGATCAGCAAATGGCATTGGCTTCCGCTAGCTGTCGTCGGTGTCGCGGTTTTTGCTATCGGCGGATGGTCCGCCGTGCTTTGGGGTATTTTCTTGCGGACCGTCATCGGCCTTCACTCCACGTGGCTCGTGAATTCCGCAACGCACATGTGGGGATCGCGTCGTTTCCTTACTGGCGACACCTCGACGAACAGTTTCTGGGTCGCCATGCTTACTTTCGGTGAGGGCTGGCACAACAATCACCACGCCTCGCCACAGTCCGCCCGTCATGGACTCGCGTGGTACGAATTCGATCTCAACTGGTATGGAATACTCATGTTGCGAAACATCGGCCTGGCCAAAAATATCAAGTACCCGTCTATCAGCCCGCGCCGCAATCTCGTCAGTGGTCTGAACTCTTAGTGCGGCCCTTACTTCCATCCAACGAACACCTCGACTACATCGCCTCGCTGCTGGACGACATGTGGCGAATCCCCGGCACGAAGGTTCGCTTCGGCCTCGACGCACTCATAGGCTGGATACCCGGGATCGGGGATGCAATGGCGGGCGTGGCATCTTGCGTAATCGTGTTCGCGTCCTGGCGCCGCGGCGTGGCGCCGGTTACACTCGCTCGGATGATTGCCAACATACTCCTCGAGACGGCAGTGGGCGGAGTGCCAGTCGTCGGGGACGTATTTCACATCTTCTGGAAGGCGAACAGGAGAAATTATCGGATATTGATCCGCGAGAAAGAAACTCCGCGGCTTAAGACTTGGCGGGATTGGATTTTCCTGGGGGTCATTATGGTTGGCGTGCTAGCTGCTATCACGATCCCGATCTTCTTCTTGATTTGGTTGGTACGGGGTCATCTTCGCTGACGCCACTTCTGATTACAGTTCTCTCAGCCGTGGCCGCCCGCGATCCGCGCGTACGACCGCATTCCTTTCAATGCTGTCTCAAACAGAACAGTTTAGAGAAGGGGACAATAAGAAATTGGCTTTTGCACTACGGTTGCGACCAAACTTCGCTTCCTCGGCGTCCCTACGTTGAGGTGGAGCTCTGGCTAAAGAAAAGTAAGATAAGCAAAAAAGGCAGTGATCCGCGTTTCGTTTTGGAACACTGCAAGAATCTCAGCGAAGTGGAATTTTTCCTTTACGAACCCATTTGTTGAAGAGACGCACGACTTCATCTTCATTCATACTGCCGTGCTCCGCCTTGAACATATCCATAACTCGCTGGTTATTCCACGTCAGATGCTTCTGAAACAATGCAACAAATTCTTCAACGTATTGCTCATCCGTTTTCATTTGGCCTTCCCAGTCAAATTCCGCTTGCCGTAGTTGTGGCTCGGCACGCCTTAAACAAACTTCATCATGGCCATCACATCCTCTCAATGATCCAAACGATCAAGAGAAACCAACAGCGTGATAAGCAATCCATATCCAGACCTGGTGTGTCCTTCTACGATTCAGCCTCTTCTTTTCAAGGCGTGCCTCAATTCTGGCCCGTTCCTATAGCAAGGTCTGTCTCGTTACGGACACGTTGCGTCGCTTGCCCTGGCGCAAACTCCGCAAAAGCGACGGTAGTTGCCCTCAGCCCAGAGTGCGTCGAGATATACCTCGACAGCAGATTGAATGGGCGTAAGTCCTGTGATTGCCACGGCCGTAGGCGCGACGCGCTTTGCTTGAAGTGACGGCACTTCCTCGAAGCTCAATTCCTTCCGGAGTGCCGCACGCACGGCGGACTTGTAATCTGTTCCATCGGGCAAGCGTTCGTATGTGCGCTTGCCCTTCTGGACTTCGTAGCGCAGATGGAAATGCGTGGTGTTCGTCGGGTAAATGCCCTGCGGAACGCACTTGTGATACCCGGTGGAATCGCGCCGATAGACGGCTACTTTGGTGTGAGACATGGCTGTTTATGCTCCTAACAGCCAATACTGGAAATCTCAGGGAAAAGTGAGGTTCGGTAGCAGGTAGCAAAAATCTGCTGTAACCCCAATCAGGAGAGTAATGGGGGAGCCGATGGGAAGCTCCGCACTTACTGATTCCCTTGGACTTAGCTATTGGCTGGACTGGTTTTTATATCGAAAAAGCGAAAGTTACGGTAGCACTTTGCGGTAGCAATTCAAGCGATTTCATCGAGCAAAACCAAACTCGTTTGGAAGGCTGATAGAGGTGAGCTGGCGCGGCAAGGATGGTATGGGACGCCAACATCACGAACCAGGAAGCGACAAAGGCCCTCAGCGGTGAGGCAGTTTCGCAGCTGCAAAACAGGCGAAGTGACTGGCTGGGAGGCTTGGACTTTCGCTGCTTAAGTTCTGAATTTCCCAGCGGAAATGTAAAAAATTAACCCTCGTGTTGTCAATATTCCCAGTACTCCCAATTTCGTTTTCCCGGTGTTATAGGGCTTTCTGCTGTGCGGAAAATCCTGCGCATCCTTAGAATCCTTAGAAACTCCGCGGGGAGGTTGAAAGGGTCTTGGAGCTTAGAGACGCCGCCAACGAGGCTCGGGCGCCGCTTCTCGCAGGTCTCTCTCCGTTGTTACCATGGGAAGAGGTAGAGAGCAACTTGGCAGATCCCGACTTGGCCCACTACTTGTTGGCGTTAAAATAGTCTGCGCTGTGCCACACATTTTAGAGTGTTGTTAAAGGCCGGCGGGTCCGGTACTCTCCGAACGAAACCGGCTTAGCTTCGTTGACTCAGCTGTTGAGACTATGTCGCACGGTCGCAGGTTCAATTCAAACGAACTTACCGGCCATGAAGCACGCTATATATCTCGCAACGACGGGAGCGGATCGACGCTGCTGGCGCTGCGTGCGGGGAGATAGCAGGCGATAAAAGCGACAATGAGCAGCACTAGAGATGCTCCACCGAGGCTGAAATAGTCCGCGCCTTTTACCCCATAGAGGAAGCCCGAGAGACTGCGTCCCATGAGCAACGAGATCGCCACGCCGCAAGTCAACCCGCCGAGAACCACCGTCAATCCCTGACGGAGAATCAAGAGCAGAACCGAAGTCTGACTTGCTCCTAGCGCCATACGGACTCCGATTTCGCGACGGCGCTGGCCCACGGAATAAGCCATGATTCCGTAGAGACCGACGGCAGCGAGACCCAAAGCAAGAAATCCGAAGACAGCGAGAAGATTCACAGCAATCTTTCCCCACCAGAGAGCTTGATCGATGATCTTCGCTCCAGTACGGATGTCTTCGACCGCCAGCGCAGGATCAATACGATGAATTTCGTCTCGCACGGCGGCGAGAATGGTATTGGGATCTTGCTGGGATCGGACGTAGAAAACCATCACGTCCGAGAAGTTCTGCCGGAGCGGAACGAAAACACAGGGTTGAGGCCGCTCGCCGAGGGTTTGGTAATTGCTTGTCTTCACAATGCCGACAATTTGTAGAAAGCTTTTGCCCTCGGGCAGCTCCAGACGTCTGCCGATCGGATTCTGATTTGGCCAATACTCCGCGGCCATCGTGTCATTGATGATGGCGACGGGAGTCGAGATGTCACGATCGTCCTGGGAGAAGTCGCGTCCAGCAACGATATGAACGCCGAGGGTCGCGAAATAGTCGAGGTCGATTGTGTTTACCACAGCGGAGATGGCGTCTGATTTCTTGCGCTGTTCCTGGCCTTCCAGGACAAGACCGGTTTCCTTTCGTCCCCAGAGCGGCATGTTCGAAGCCCAGGAGAGAGAGGATATTCCGGGGAGATTGGAAACACGACCGCGAACCTGTTTGTAGAATTGCTCGGTGCGAGGCTGATCGTAACCGGCCTGACCGGGATAGAGCATAAAGATACTCAAATGGCCGGTCTGGTAGCCGGGGTCGATCATGTATTGCTGCTGGATGCTGTGCAGAAAGATCGCAGCGATGACGAGCAGCACAAGGGAGCCAGCGACCTGAGCGCCGAGGAGCAAGTTCGCAAAACTGAAACGACCGGGACGGCGGGCAGCGGTACGCGTTTCCTCCTTGATGACTTCGGAAACCGGTGTGCGAGAAGTGCGAAGAGCGGGAACAATGCCGAAGATCAAGCCGGTGAGGATCGCAACGACGAAGGTAAAGGCGAAGACGGTGGGATCGATTCGAAGCTCGGCTAGATTTGCAGCGTATTCAGCGGGGCGGAGAGCAGATAGAGCCTGGCATCCGGCGTAACCAAAAGCGAAGCCCAAAATGCCACTGGAGAGACCGAGCAAAACACTTTCGGTGAGCAACTGTCGAATTAACCGCGAGCGGCTGGCACCGAGAGCGATGCGTACGGCAATTTCCTGCCGTCGAGCGGCGGCGCGGGCGAGGAGCAAGTTGGCCACGTTCGAACAGGCAATGAGGAGAACGATTCCGACGATGGCAGCGAGCAACATGCCGCCGAGGAAGAGTCCACGTCCCTCTGGACCGTAGGCGGCCTCGGTCAGATGCCTGACGACGATTGTTTGATCGAGATTAATGTCCGGGTATTCGTTATCCAAAGCTGCGGATGTAATTTTCATCTCGGCTTGAGTTTGCGCGAAGGCATTGGGCTGGCGAAGGCGACCGATTCCTGTAACCAGCGGGATAGAGCGATCGGTCAGTGCATTCTGCTGCTGAGCAGAAAGGAATTCTCCAGCCATACTGACGGGAATCCACATATCAGGACCGAACACGGCATACAGGCCTTTGAAATCCTTGGGGCCAACACCGATGATCGTGAAAGGACGATCGTTCAGCTTGATGGTCTCACCTACGATGTCGGGGCGGGCGCCGAAGCGGTTTTGCCAGGCGGAATAGCCAAGAACAACGACAGTAGCTGCGCCGAGTTTGGCGTCTTCGTCTGGACGAAAGAAGCGTCCTTGAGATGGATGGAGGCCGAGCGTGTCGAAGTAGTTCGAGGTGACGAGTTCCATCTGAACGCGGTGCGGCTCGTCTTTGTCGATCATGGTGACCGAGGTGGGGTTGGAATGAGCGGCAAGGCTGGTGAAGGAGGTCGCGCGATCTCGGAGATCACGAAAGTTTGGGAACGAAAGCAGCTGAAGATCGCTCAACTGAGCTACCTTTTTTGTATGCGTTGTATTCAGCGCCACAAGAGTGGAAATGTGGTTGACGGGCAGGGGATTTAGGATGAGGCTGTTGATGACTGTGAAAACTGCGGCATTGGCCCCGATCCCGAGGGCGAGAGTGAGAATCGCGACGGCGGTGAAGCCTGGAGACTTTCGCAAGGTGCGAGCGGCATAGCGAAGGTCGAGAAGAAAATCAGAAAAGAGAGCGCCGGTGCGAGGAGCGCCTTCTGGGATGGACTTGATAGCCATTTGTTGGGTCGATTGAATCTCGGAGACCAAATCGGTGGAGTCGAGTTCAGCGGTCACATCGCGGCGGGCGTCCTCATGCGAGAGTCCAGAGACGCAAAGTTCATCGTAGCGGTCCTGCAGGTGAGATGTCAGCTCGTCGAGTATTTCCGCTTCGCGTTCTGGTTTAAGTCCCAAGCCGCGAAGTCGTTTTTGGATTTCAGATTTCCAGTCAAGCATGTTCCACTCCTGTAATGCGGACGATGGCGCCCGAAAAATCTTGCCACTGGCGACGTTTTTCGGCTAAGGCAAGGCTTCCTTTAACGGTCAGCGAGTAGTAGCGACGGCGACGTTGATTCGCTGTCTCGAGCCACCGTCCCCATATCCAGTCGCGTTTTTCGAGGCGATAAAGCAGCGGATAAAGCGATGCGACATGGAAGCGAATAGACCCGCCGGAACGAAGGTCGATGAGCTGCGCGATGTCGTAACCGTGGCGAGGCCGATCCTCGAGAAGCGAAAGGATAAGAGCTCGGCACTACCTTTTTTCCAGCCTTGTTCCGCAGACGAAGGCATATATAGCGCTCCCACATATCGCATACGCAGGACTGTGGCTGGAAATTTCAACTCACCTTGATTTAAGCCGCACTCGCGGAGATCGTGGGCTTCTCGCGTCGCAGGAAGTCACTCAAAATGAATGGGATGGGGGCGGCTAAGGGCTCGGAGGGGAGTCAGTCCAACCGTGAAAAAAACTTCGTCGGTTGAGTCTGGTGCTGGGTTGGTGTCTGACCTGAATGGCGCCAAAACTTGTGTAAAAGAAAATAACTCTCTTAATTGCGGACCACAATAGTAGCCCGACAGCGACTCTGAGACCATTACTGGCTAATTTCAGCTTCGGTCGCTTCGGCAGGTTTGGCGAGTCGGCCCAAAGGATTTGCTAATGCGTGTAGCAATTGCTTCTTCGCTGGTTCTTGCCAAACTCCCGATAAGTCGCATAACCGGACAAGTTGCCGAGGGTTGGCCTCAGTTTCCGAACGGCGTTCACCAGGAACTGTCCATTGGTTGTCTCGACGGTCCCGAAATCACGCATGTTCCATGCAATCGGATGGTCGGCGCACGCTAGGCACCTGTTACGGGCATGATCGCTAGACGAGAAGTGCTATTCGGAAGACAATGCGGAAAACCCGAGGAGAACGCCATTGAAATATTCGAAGAGCCTGTCGGCCATAGTCACGGCTATCTTGTTCGTGGCTACGTTTTTTGCTCGTGCTGGGCAAATTGAGAATAGTACGAGTCTCGATGGCCTGAAGCCGTTGGTTGGCGATTGGACAGCCACCGATGCCGGCGGCAAGCTCTTTACCGCATCCTTCCGGCTAATCTCGAACAGCACCGCTCTCGAAGAGACCGTCAACAGCTCGCACGACACCCAGATGGTTTCGATTTACAGCGCAGATGGGTCACGCGTGGCGATGACGCATTTCTGCTCGATGGGAAACCAGCCGCGACTCGAAACGCCATCGGAACGCCCGAATCCGAATGAATTCGTCTTTTCCTTCACCGGCGCGACCAACCTTGCGAGCCCCAACGACCAGCATCTTCACAGTATGGTTATCACGATGGAGGGTCCAGACCATTTCACTGAAGCGTGGACGATTCGTGTTAACGGCAAGGATAGCGTTCAGAAGTTCCACTACACGCGGAAGAAATGACGGCGGGAAGGCCAGGAAGCTGAGTCGCGCGCTTTTGCTCTACGCGGGTTCAACACGCCACCGGCAGCCAGTCTCAAGAGCGTGACCGTATTTGGTGCTCGCTCAACTCCTGATACGTCGCATAATCGGACAAGTTCTTTTTGGCCCGGAATCCATTTGACCGGTAACGCCGTCAATCGGCAGTTGGCATGCACATATTTGGAAATGACACTAAGAGGCGGCAAGAACGCGACGGTACAGGACAAATGCAGCACGTTCGCTCTGCCAGAGCGGGGAACACGAATCAGAACTGGCTAATTACGAATAGCAACGCCTTCGATTCGCGACACACCGTCGGCAGTTTCGGTCACCGACTTGAGCATCAATTTGTCGGGAGCTGGGAATACAAGGCTGAACCGTTCTATGCATTTTTTGCCGGCATTTGTATAGGCCAATGGCTCGAAAACAATACGGTCCTTCTTCCAAGGTCCCTTATGGTCGTGGTATTCGCCGGTTGAAGAAATCTCCATCCAATGAACGACCTTTTCCTCGGGGTCATAGCCAACGACGCTAGCTGCCTCGACTGGACCAAGTCCACTCACAATTCCAGTTAAGCGACAAACTACCGCAGCGCCCAATGCAGCGGACTTGCAGTCGATCTCCATCGAAACTGTTGCCGGTTCATGTTTGCCCGGTTCTGTATCGGTTCCTTGAAATGTCCAATGTCCTCCCAACGACTCGACTGTCTTTCGCACTTCTTTGGGCGCGGTTGAGGACTTCGTTTGGTCCGCAGGCTGTGCCATGGCGGTCAGGCTTAGACATACGAGCAGCTGAATTGATCTCATGTTTTTCGCAAAAGGTCCGTTCGTCGAATCGTAGTCCTAGTGCCGAGAATGTTGCGCCAATAACCTATTTTCTTGCAAAGTCCGTACACCGAGAAGACGGTCCTCCGCAAGGGCAGGGTTACTGACCAGATGGTTGCCACAAGCAGGCCCTTGCCGCCGCAAAACAATTCGTTACACGTGGGCATCGCGGGTTGATGGCGTGCACCACCGATTAGAACGCACAATAACTCAGATCAATCTCATCACGAAAGGCGGAGGCCACGAGTCGGGTGAGGCCTGCGTATTTTTGACCAGGCTCGCATCCGTCCGGTAACGGCGTTTATCAGGCTCTCGGTCCCAGGATACGAAAAGTCCTACAAACCGCATCGAAGAGCGGCACCAATGTGGGTGCGTCGTCTGTCGAACAGCGCAAACTTAGGTGATACGTGGTTGAATCGTCGTCGGCATGAATGAGGATTTCTTTGTAGAACCATGTTCGACCAGTCGTCGAATCTTCGAAGCTGATGGTGCTCTCTATTGCCGGTAGGTCTTGGACCTTCCTGTTGATTTTGCTCGTGACAGAAAAGTTCCGAGCCTTGCCATATTGCTTTAAGGCGTTCAGCACCGCCTGAAAATCCTCTTCAAGATTGCGAATTCGTTTTTCGTCCAACTCGCTCGGTTGCCCTACGCTTCCGCCTACTCCAATCTCCGGACGAAGGCGAAATTGCCCCGTGTTCCGGGGCAATATCGTGACTCCACTTCTGGTGAGGGGCTCACTGATGGACCAGTGAAGGGGGTATTTCACTACGAAATTGTAGCTAGCATTTCGGTACGTCTTCCAGGCAGAGGTCGGGACGGCAGGTGACTGCGCCACCGAGTTGGTTGAGAGGAACACGGCAACAGCGAAAGCATAGACGTGACGAAGTTTCACGCAGCCATTTTCTGACGACAAAACTGGGAGCGCAACGGTGTAGCTGTCTCATAGCTCCCGGTAAGTCGCGTTACCGGACATGTGCTTTTCGAGTGAATTTCACTTTACTGGTAACGGCGTTTATCGGGATTAGCCAGGGTTATCGCCAACAGCCTCGACGGTGATTAAGGCAGATACCTATTTCGCTGCCCACAGATCGGCAGAAGAGCCGTAGAACACCACAAGTGCTAGGATAATGCGATGCCTGCAGGTGAGCAGCGCGGCGGCATCACCCTCTTTCTTGCTCTCACTCTAAGTTTCAGTTCCATTTTTTATTTCCTGATCGCCAAGTCAGGGCACGCTGGTGGCGGATGGGGTGCATACATCGGTTGCATGATGTGGTGTCCCGGTGTGTCAGCACTGCTTACGTGCAAATACCTGAAACAAGACTTGTCCAGCCTCGGATGGAACTGGGGAAAATCTCGTTACCAGATTGCTTGCTACTTTATTCCACTGGCTTACGCCGTCCTGACATATGGTTTCGTCTGGTTGACCGGATTGGCAGGCTTTCCCGACCACAAATTTGTTGATCGCGTTTCCGACTCATTTGGACTTGGACCGATGCGCCCTTGGATGACCATCGCTCTTTATTTCCTCTTCACTGCGACGATCACTGTCATAAGAGACTGCGCGACGGTCCTAGGGGAAGAGATTGGCTGGCGAGGATTTCTCGTGCCTGAACTTGCGAAACGGCACAGCTTCGCAGCTACCGCCATCATCACGGGGCTGATTTGGGCGGTGTGGCACTATCCAATCTTTCTATTCGCCGATGGATACAGCGGTGGCACGCCAATGTGGTATTACCTGCCGCTGTTCACGGTGCTGCTGCCAGCTATCAGTTTCGTGTGGACTTGGATGAGGCTCAAGTCCGGCAGCATATGGCCGGGCGTTGTGTTGCACGCAGCGCACAACACCTTTTTTCAGGAATTCTTTGATCCACTCACTGTGGACAAAAGCAAGACGAGATACGTAGCAGGTGAGTTTGGTGCCGCACTGCTTGCGGTCTCCATCTTGATGGCGCTGTATTTCTGGAGTCGACGAAAGGAAGTGGAATCTCTGCATTCCTAAAGCTTCACGTCCCCTACGACCTCGTGATGGAACGATTGCGACTCGATAGATCCCACGGCAACCATTCGTCGTTGGGAGGAGGTCACCTACCACTCGAATCAGATCGGCCTTTGCGCGGGTCTGAACTTGGTTGCCATAAAATGCTTCGGGACGCCATTTTCAGTTGGCGACCTTGTCAGAAACGCCTTCGCCGAAGCATCGTGCTTCAGATAAGTGTTTAAAAAGTTCAGAGTATACAGCGCGACCCAGGCATAACTTGTGTTGGCATCCTCACGTCCGTAGTCGGCCACTTGGTTCTCCGCAAAGCGCTGCGCGTTCTCCCTCCGCTGGAACATCGAACTGAACTGCGGGTGTGCCATGCCAAGCATATTCGCCGTGTAAAGATCACCATGTGTCCAAACGTTGAGTACATTTGGACCCTCTTTGTCTGCAGGAGGAACTCGGTCGTTGTCCAGTTCCTCAAGGCTCACATTTCGCGTAAAGAAAAGCAGCGGAATCGTCATTCGCTCTGGATGAACGTCGTCGGCTTTTTTAACGAGGCCAGGGTAATAGCGCAAGCTGCCGTCCATCTCGACCAGGGCGTCGATGCGAGAGTCTCGTGCTGAAGCGAATAGGCTTGCGATCCCTCCCCAACTCCAACTCACGACGGCCACCCGGGATAAATCCGCATCAGGAACCGACTCGGCATAGGTAACGAGGAACGAGATGTCCCGAGCTTGTGCGTTGATTCCGTCCAAATCATCCGTCATATCGCGTGTCGAAGTGCCCATCGACGGGCTCGCGAGAACAACATATCCATGACTCGCGAAATACTCGCACAGATCGGCGTTCTCCCAGGAAACGGAAGAATCGCTCGGAGCATAAACAAGAACTGGATAACGCCCGCTCGCCGGCTTCGCATCTCTCACTGCCAACAGGGAAATATCGAGGGACGACTTCAACAGAGAACGCCAACGATTCCCCTTCTCATTCGGCGCGTTGAAATGAACCTCGGCGTCAGCCAGCTCGACGTAGTCACCAACTGTCATCGGTTCAGCTGTGCTTCGCACCGATGGATACCAGATCAGCGTTTGGAGAGGGCGGGCATCATCGCCCACGGAGGACTTTGACAAGTACTTGGAGGAAGGGGGAAAAGCGCGGGTGGGATCATATTGATCGACGACATTCAACCCTACCGCATACGGGCCCGGCATCTGCAGGAATTGAAACGAAGACTCTTGCGAGGCCGCGAATAGTGAACCAAAGCAAATACAAAATGAAAAGTAAGCGATCAAGATTCGTGTTTTCAATCTTGCGCTCCTTCAAAACTCATTTAGTGCTCGACGAACCGAAGGGAAAGGTTTCGAGACGTAAACAGCCATTCGGGAAATGCCAGAGCATTTTCTAGGAACTATTATAGCGAGTTGCTGCGGATTGAATTTCACTTGCCTGGTTAGTCGCGTTACCGGACAAGTGGCTTTCGACTCGGTTTCAC
>CAWJSH010000003.1:0-457617 GCA_963845465.1 uncultured Acidobacteriota bacterium
GGTAGTACTCAGGATACCGCTTCGAGTCCGATCGACTGTCGACTACGGGGTTCTCACCCTCTATGACTCCGCTTTCCAGCAGATTCGTCTAGTCGTCGAATTGATAACTCTACTTATGCGGTCCTACAACCCCCAGAGTGCAAGCACTTGGGTTTGGGCTGTTCCGATTTCGCTCGCCGCTACTTTCGGAATCTCTGTGATTTATTTTCCTCCAGGTACTGAGATGGTTCACTTCCCTGGGTTAGCTCATACCGACCTATGTATTCAGTCGGCTGTAACGGGAGTTCATCCCGCCGGGTTTCCCCATTCGGAGATCCTCGGATCAAAGCCTGCTTGCGGCTCCCCGAGGCTTATCGCAGCTTGCCACGTCCTTCATCGCCTTCTGGCGCCAAGGCATCCACCGTACGCTCTTAGTAGCTTAATCATAAAACTCACCCAATCCGTCTTCTTTGAGCAGAGCCTGATTGCGACTCATTTCGCTGAATACGTCCTGACTGTATGCGCTTCCATTGACCGTCTGCTTTGGCGCTCCTGGAACTGGGTAGGTCCCAGAGTCACCGGACATCGGCTCTCGATTTCGCACTTTCATCAGGCAATTGTTTGAGCTGCCTTTGTTTGTTACTTTCCACAGTTTTGCTCGACTCGAGCAAACTTGTAATATCCACACCATGGCATTTCGCCCGACCGTAATCGGGTCGAAATTATCGGCGTGGATTGCCAGCCTTTCTGTTGTCAAAGAACGATTGCCCTGATCCCGTCAGAGCGCCCCAGCATTCCGCTGAGGCTTGCTTGATAGCTTCTTTGAAAAAGCCGCCAAACAATAAAAAACCCGGCGTCGAGCGCCGGGCTAAGTCACCAGTTCTGGTGGCTTTGCGCGAAGCTCGACTCATTTCTATCCCGTGCTCGTAAAGAACCTCACTATAGGGTGTACTTCAGGCCTTCGCTTGGTGCGGCGCTGGGAAGGACGCTTCTTCTACCCGACTGTGATGCCCTGCTGGCTCAACAACCCCCGAGCCATTTGTGAGTATACAAGATTTATCCGATTCGTCAAGCCCTCTTCAAAAAGATTTTTTAGAGCTGTGGGTTGTTTGTGTAAAAGCAGAGGAAGTCGTCAAACGCTGCGTTGATACGCTTTCTTTTTGCGTCTCTCAAAACGGGGAAACGCCAGCTTTTACAGCGCTTTCGCGCAAGGTCTTGTCGAGGGTAGCGAGAGGCAGGCTCTCGCGTCGCGCCAAATCAAAGTAGACCGCGTCGTACGCAGTAAGTCCGGCCTCTTTCGATACCTGAAAGGCTTCACGAATTGTTGGGAAATTCCCGTCGATCTCCGCAATCGTTGAAGCAAACGCTTGAAAGTAGTCCAGGCCCTCCTCGACCTCGTCTTCGTTCAGTATCTTGCGACGACGCACCAGCACCAGCGTGTTCGCGACTTCGAGTTGCCACAGTGCGGGTACGACGGGTTTCGCTCCTGCCTGAATGCGTTGGCGCACGCTTTCGGCGTAGGGGTTCGGATTTTGATCGACGACCCAAGCGAGCGCCACTGACGCGTCGAGCACAAACCGAGTCACATTCTGCCTTCCTCAATCAGGTCCTTGATCGTCGTGCCGCGCAGAGATTTCGCACGCCGACGAATTTTCTCCATGCCCTCGAAGATCTTGTCCACATCTGTATCGACAGAGACGGGACCGATGATGGCCCAGAGTTTTCCACGACGTGTAATGCCGATCTTCTCGCCACGACCAGCGCGTTCGACTAGTTCCGACAGCTTTTGTTTCGCTTCGAAGAGCCCTATTTTTCGCATGTATGTCTCATCGGTCCAGCATTATTCATCTAGATGAATAGTCTAGATGATTCGGTATCCCTTCGCAAGTTGAAACTTCCAAGCTAGACTCTCGCGCATGAGATCGGCCTTCACTCGTGTCGTACTCGCTGCGGCACTTTCGACCACAATCGCCGGCAACACGTTCGCCCAACAATCAGATCAATCGCAGAGGGATTGGGCGGTGAATGGCGGGGAGACGAACAATACGCACTTTTCGCCGTTGAAGCAGATTAATCGGGAGAATGTCGCGCAACTCAAGGTGGCGTGGGCTTATGACACGGGGGAGGCGGGCGGGCTACAGACGAGTCCGATCATTGTGGGTGGAGTGTTGTATGGGCTTTCGCCGTCACAGAAGGTTTTTGCGGTGGATGCGGCGACGGGGAAAGTGATTTGGAATTTCGATTCGGGGATCAAGGGGACGCAGCCGGTGCGCGGGCTGGCGTATTGGGCGAGCGCGGATGGGTCGGACAAGCGAATTATCGTCGGCGTGATGAATTTTGTTTATGCGCTGAATGCGCCGACGGGGAAACCGATCGCGACGTTTGGTACAGGCGGGCGGATCGATTTGCGTGATGACTTGAGCCGGAAGGATGCCGATCCGTTTGTTTCGCTGACGAGTCCGGTGGTGATTTACAAAGATTTGTTCATTGCGGGCGGACGAAATTCGGAGACGCTGCCGGCGGCAGTTGGCGACGTTCGCGCGTTTGATGTGCGGACGGGGAAAATGCACTGGGACTTTCACACGATTCCGCAGCCGGGCGAATTTGGGTACAACACGTGGCCGCCGGGTGCGTACAAAACGATCGGCGCGGCGAACAACTGGGCAGGGATGACCGTGGATGTGCAGCGGGGGATCGTGTTTGTGCCGACGGGCTCGGCGGCGTTTGATTTTTACGGCGGGAATCGACTGGGCGACGATCTTTTTGCGAATTGCCTGCTGGCGCTGGATGCGAATACGGGTAAGCGCATCTGGCATTTCCAGGCGGTGCATCACGATCTGTGGGATCGCGATTTTCCGTCGCATCCCGTTTTGCTGAACGTTTTGCGGGATGGAGAGAAGATCGAAGCGGTCGCGCAGACGAGCAAGCAGGGATTTATATATCTGTTTGATCGCGCGACGGGAGCGCCGCTGTTTCCGCTGGAGACGAAGAAATATCCGGCGAGCACGATTCCGGGCGAAGTCGCGGCATCGGAGCAATCGCTGCCGGCAAAGCCTGCACCGTATGCGCGGCAATTGCTGACGGAAGATATGCTGAGCAATCGCACGCCAGAAATTCACAAGTGGGCGCTGGATCAATTTCATGACGCGCACAGCGAAGGGCAATTCGTGCCGTTCGGACTTGGCAAAGAGACGGTGATTTTTCCAGGATTTGACGGCGGCGCGGAGTGGGGCGGGCCTGCACTCGATCCTGACTCGAACATTTTATATGTGAACGCGAACGAAATGGCGTGGATGGCGTCGCTGGGCGAAAACAAGCCGGGGAAAAGCGCGAAGTCGATTTACCTTTCGCAATGCGCGATTTGTCATGGCGACAATCGCCAGGGTTCGCCACCGGCGTTTCCGTCGCTGACGCATGTTGGCGACAAGCTGACGCCGGCGCAGATCGCGAGCACGATTCGCACCGGCAAGGGGCGGATGAATGGATTTCCGGGGCTGTCGAAAGATGAAGTGCAGGCGCTGGTCGATTCTCTGACGGGCGCGCCGGAAAAAGAAGTGACGAGCGAAGCGCCCGCGCCGACGGACATGAAATATCGGTTCACGGGGTATCGAAGATTTCTCGATCCGGACGGGTATCCGGCGATTGCGCCGCCGTGGGGGACGCTGAACGCGATCAATCTGAATACGGGCGAGTACGCCTGGAAAATTAATTTGGGCGAGTATCCGGCGCTGGTGGCACAGGGCATGACGAATACGGGCAGCGAAAATTATGGCGGGCCGATTGTGACGGCGGGCGGAATTGTTTTTATCGGAGCTACGAACTTCGATCGGAAATTTCACGCGTTTGATAAAGCGACGGGAAAATTGCTGTGGGAGACGACGCTGCCGTTTGCGGGGAATGCGACGCCGGCGACGTACATGATTGGCGGGAAGCAGTATGTGGTGATCGCGGCGGGCGGCGGGAAGGATCCGAAGCATCCGAGCGGCGGAGTTTATGTGGCGTTTGCGCTGCCGGCGCAAGCAAAGCCGTAGCGATCAATTTTTTCAAACAATGTCTTCAGACACGCGCACCACCCTTGCGGCCTTCGGATCGTAACTAAAATTGACAACTCTTTCTCGACCGTTGTGCTATGTTGCGCTCGCCACGGTACTCACTCATTACGCCCGCTCGCGGCGTCGATCGGAAGGAATCCAGTGATGGACCTCAATAGCGCGATTCTCTATGGACAGCTCGTCAACGAGGCTTACAACGTTGCGACCACCGACCTCAGCAACCACGCCGGTCAAACCGTATCCGCGGGCGTTGGAGCTAGTCCGACCACGTACAATGTGGTGACTTCTATTTTTGCCAACGATCTCGCGACCGACATCAACAAGATGCGAGCCACGATCACTGTTTCGATCGGACTCGTCCTGCAATCCGCTGCGGGAGACGTGGTGATCGCGATTCGCGGCACAGAAGGCATCTATGAGTGGGTCCACGACGCGTCGTTTCTGATGGTGCCTTGTCCGTTTCTTGCCGGCGCTGGGCACACCGAAGATGGATTCACCGCGATGTATTTATCGATGACGACTTCCGCGATGCCGGGATCGCCAAAGCTGGTGGCCGCGCTGGCGGCGATTGCGTGGCCGCAGCCGGTGAAATCAGTCACGATTTGCGGGCACAGCCTTGGCGGTGCGCTCGCCACGTTGCTTGCCCTGGATGTCGCGGCCAACTACAGCGGCACTGCCGGCCCGGCGTTTAAACAACCTGGTGTCTATACCTACGCAAGTCCCAAGACCGGGGGACCGGTGTTCGCGACTATGTACAATCACGTCGTGCCGAACACGACGCGAATCGCGAATCGGATGGACCTCGTGCCCAAACTTCCGTTACCGCCGCTTTACGAACATGTGGATGCGCTTGTCGATCTCAATCCGATCGTGATGGGAGTTCCGCCGAAGCTGCTGGTGAAGTTTGAGCTGGCCTGCGAACACATTTTGACAAGCTATCTCTATATGCTTTCGCTCAGGGCGGGCGGCGCGGTTCTTCCGCTTAAGGCGGGTTGCGCCCCGGTGGGCGCCGCGGCACTTCCACCGATTGCGTGAGCGCGGACGCGGCTTCGCTTCGAGCTTAGCGCGTTTTGTTGCGGAACGAAGCGACGAGGCTCATCGCTTCTTCAGGGTTTCTAATTCTTCGAGCGTGCGGGGCCAATCGTCGCCGAGGAGGCGCGAGAGACTGCGGTCGGCGAGGAGTTTTCCACCGGTCTGGCATTTGGCGCAGTAGTTGGTTTCTTTGTCGGCGTAGCGGATGCGCTGGATTTTTTCGCCGCAGCGTGGGCAGGGCTTGCCGAATTTTCCGTGCGCGGCCATTTCTGGGCGGAACGCGGTTATTTTTTCGGGAAAATCTTTCTCCGCTTCGGCGCTGAGCCGATCCATCCACAATTTGAGCGTTTCGCGCGTTGCTGCGTACAGGCGAGTCCATTGCTCGTCGGACATTTTCTGCGTTTGAAGGGTGGGCGAGAGCTGCGCGGCGTGGAGAATTTCGTCGGAGTAGGCGTTGCCGATGCCGCTGAGGTAGCGCGGGTCGGTGAGAGCGCGCTTGATGGTGTGATTTTCGGCGGTGAGCGCGGCGCGAAAAGCGGCAAGATCGGTGGCGAAGATGTCGATGCCGCCGGCGTCGAAAGCGGAGAGATTATCGGCGCCGCTGACGACATGGAGCGAGGCGCGATGTTTTGCGCCGGCTTCGGTGAGGATGAGCGAGCCGTCGGCGAAATCGAAAGCGGCGAGCATATTTTTGCCGGCGAGCTTTGCGCCGGGCGCGCGCCAGTGGAGGCGGCCAGCGATCATCAGGTGAAGAACGAGGCAGAGGTCGCCGTCGAGGCCGATGGCGATGCGCTTGCCGATGCGGCGCAAGTCGCGGACGGTGCGGCCTTCAGTGTCGGAGAGCGGCGGGGTCGCGGTGCGGAGAAGGAACGGTGTGCCGAGGCGGACGCGGTCGAGGCGCTTGCCGGCGATACGTGGACGTAGCGCGACGATGTAGGCGGTGATGTCGGGCAACTCGGGCATGGCATCACAATGCAGGCGGGCGAGCGGGTTTGCAACTCAAGGACAGGGCGGTAGCCGCCCAGGTCGAGCGATTTGGGAGGCGGAGATTCAGGGTCTGAAGCCCCTTTTCTCTTCGGGCGCTAATGTTGCGCCTGCAAGGCGCAACCCACAAAGCGTCGCGGGCGGCGGCTAGTCTTTGCGGAGCGTGGCTTCGATCGAGCCTTGCGGCTCTTCGGCCGGAAGAAAGACGAAGGACGGATTGTCCATGCCAAGCGGATCGAGATCGATGAGATCGAAATGTTTTTTGGGCAGCGAGAGATGGATTTCGCGTACGTTGTCGAAATTATTGAGGACCGTTTCGCCCATCGCGTAGAGCGTGTGCTGGAGCGACAAGCTCTTGTGCTCGGCGAAAGTCTCGAGGAGCATCTGGCGCACTCCATGCCACATCGGGCCGAACTGGACATCCTCGTCTTCGTTTGGATATAGCCAGTCGGCCTCAATCACCGTCGCGAGAATCTGATTTTTTTCGTCCTTCAGCGTGGTGAAGGGATCACGCATGAATTTTTCAAACTGCGCGTTCGACGTTTTTAGCACGACGAGATTGCGGATGCCGGAGCGGATCGTTGTGCCTTCGCGCGTGCCAGTGAGTTGCGCGGTTCGGCGTTCGTCGCCACTTCGCGTGAAGGCGCTGGCGTGAGGCTTGCCGCCGAGCGGGAGGCGCGACCAGGGCGTTTCCTCGATCGAAATGTGGACGCGCGAAACTTGCGCGTTGTAGGTGACGAACTGATCCATTAAATGGAGGCCGAATTCCTCGACGGGCTCGACAGAATGCTGGCGAGCGAGCGCGAAGACGGCATTTTTCATCGTGTCGGCGGGGAGAATTTTTGAGTTGTCGCCTTTGGTGTGGGCGGTCTCGAAGTCGCCCTCGAAGCGAATCGAGATATTGAGTTCGCGGATGTCGTGGCGGCCTTCCTGCCGCGCGACGCGCAGGAGGCGAACGCGCGATTCACCGTAACTGTTTTGGCCGAGATGAATCGCCATGCGATCTCCAGGTGATGCGAAATGAGGCGCGATCGATTCTAACGCGTCAATTCTAGTTTAGCTCTCGCGCGGGTGATGGAGGTTAGACGATCAGATGCGCTCGGGCGTTAGTTCGGCGGTGAGGCGGAGGACGCGTGCGTAATAGTCATGATGCTTGAGATTCGCGCCAGCTTCCTGATCGACGATGAAGGTGACGTCGGGATGATGCTGGAGTGCGGAAGCGGTGACGCTGGCGGTGACGGGGCCTTCGATGGCTTGCGCGATGGAGGTCGCTTTCGACGAGCCGCTGGCGAGCAGCAAGATGCGGCGCGCTTCGAGAATCGTGCCGATGCCCATCGTGACGGCGCATTCTGGAACTTTTTCGCCAGGCTGGAAGGATTTGCGATTGTCGTCGATGGTCTCTTTGGTGAGAACTTTGATGCGGGTGCGCGAACCGAGACTCGAGGTTGGCTCGTTAAATCCGATGTGGCCATTGCGGCCGATGCCGAGGATTTGCAGATCGATGCCGCCGGCGTCGCGAATGGCTTGCTCGTACGAAGAGCAGTAACGATCGTAATTTTCGGCGACGGTGCCGTCGGGGATGTGGATGTTTTCGGGCTTGGCGTTGACGTAGCGAAACAAATTTTCGTGCATGAAGTAGTGAAAGCTCTCCGGGTGCGTCGCGGGCAAACCGAGATATTCGTCGAGATTGAAGGTGACGATGCCGGAAAAATCGAGCGACTCTTCGCGGTGCAAGCGCACGAGCTCCTTGTAAAAGGTGAGCATGGTGCTGCCGGTGGCGAGGCCGAGGCGAATTTTCGGATTGCGGCGAATGGCACCGGCGACGATGTGCGCGCCTGCGCGGCCGAGTTGTTCTTTATCGGGTTTGAGGATAAGGAGCATGATCGCGATTTTGCGGGTAATAGATTAAACCGATTTAAACGTATAATTCCAGCCGCGTTGCAGGTTTGTGGACGCGGCAGCCAGAACTCGTCAGTATCACGCCTTGAGATTCGCGTTGGCCTGAAGATTTTCGTTCGCCCGGAAAGATTTCTGGCCACGCAACACACTATTGGGTCTACACTTCCGGGTCAACGAGTTTTGGGGTGATTCCTAAAAAATGGCACTGAATGCGACTGACTGGATTGTCATTGCCGCGTATCTGCTTCTAAATCTGGCGATCAGCCTTTATTACCGGCGGCGCTCCTCGGGCAGTACCGAGGAGTTTTTCGTTTCGGGGCGCAATGTTTCGTGGTGGCTCGCCGGAACGTCGATGGTCGCGACGACGTTTGCCGCAGACACGCCGCTGTTCGTGACGGGCGTGGTGGCGAAGCAAGGAATTTCGGGCAACTGGATCTGGTGGTCGCAATGCTTGTCGGGCATGATGACGGTTTTCTTTTTCGCGCGGTACTGGCGACGCGCGGGGATTTTGACGGACGTTGAATTCGTCGAATTGCGTTACGAGGGCAAGGCGGCCGCTTTTCTGCGCGGATTCCGGTCGATTTATCTCGGCGGATTGATGAACTGCCTGATTCTGGGCTGGGTCATCAAGGCGATGATCAGCATCACGACGGTGCTGCTGGGCGATGCGATCGCGCAGGGGCGCGTGCTGTCGATTGGAATCGGCGGCCACACATTTTTCACCTACACGCTGGGGGAACCGGCGCACACGGGATTGCTGATTTGCGTTCTGCTGCTCGTGCCGTTCACGGGAATTTATACGTTCATCGGCGGCCTCTGGGGCGTCCTTGTCACCGACCTGTTCCAGTTCATATTGAAGATGACGATGATCATCGTGCTGGCGTGGGTCGCCGTGTCGAAGATCGGCGGCATGACGCTGTTGAAGCTGCAGCTTTCGCATGTGAATGATGCGGTGCGCGCAACGGGGCAACCGACAAGCGACGTGACAGCGTTCTTTCCGAATTTTCATCTTGGCTGGACGACCGACGCGGTGTGGACGCTGCCCGTGATCACGTTCGTGCTGTATCTGGGCGTGCAATGGTGGGCGAGCTGGTATCCGGGAGCCGAGCCGGGCGGCGGCGGATATGTTGCGCAGCGGATGTTCAGCGCGAAGGACGAGAAGAATTCGCTGGGCGCGACGCTATGGTTCAACATCGCGAACTATGCGATGCGTTCGTGGCCGTGGATCGTGACCGGCCTCGTGGCGGTTGCGGTGTATTCGACGCACGGAGGGCTGCACCCGAGCGCGGAATTCGCGGCGGAACCCGAAAAAGGTTACGTGATGGTGCTGCGTGATTTTCTTCCGCCGGCGTTACGCGGGTTGATGATCGCGGCATTTCTCGCGGCGTTTATGTCCACCGTCGGAACGCAGCTCAACTGGGGCACTTCCTACTTCATCAACGATTTCTACCGGCGCTTTGTTGTTCGCAACGGGTCGGAAAAGCACTACGTGACGGTCAGCAAATTGTTCATCGTGCTGCTGGTGATTTTGAGCGGTTACACGGCGGCGCACATTACTTCGATTCAGTCGGCGTGGCAGTTGCTGCTGGGCATGGGCGCGGGCACGGGCGGCGTGCTGATGCTGCGATGGTATTGGTGGCGGGTCAATGCGTGGAGCGAAATTTCGGCGATGGTCGCGGCGTTCGTCGTGTCGATCTCGCTGGCGCAGATGTCGTTCACGGGGAACACGACGGTGGTTTTCGCGAAGACGGCGCTCATCACGACGGCGGTGACAACAGTCGTTTGGCTTGTCGTGACGATGGTTACTCCGCCGGAATCAGACGAGCGTTTGCTCATTTTCTATCGGCGCGTTCATCCCACGGTTCTTGGGTGGAAGCGCATCGCCGCACTCGCTCCGGAGATAAAGCCGGTCCGCGATCTTGGCGCGAATGCTTTCGACTGGGTCATGGGCTGCACGCTGGTTTACTGCTGCATGTTTGGGATCGGCGAGTTGGTGTTGCAGGAATGGGCGACCGGAGTGATTTTGCTGGTGGTTGCGGCGGTTGCTGGATATTTCATCTACTGGAGCTTGTCGCGGCGCGGGTGGGAGACGCTGTCGGGCGCGTCGGATAGCGCGGACTGATGGTAGCGCGGTTTGCCTGAGCTTCGAAGCATCTTGCCGGCGGGTTTATGTGCGCGGTCGAACCAGAGTCGGACGAATCCAAGATCACTCAGTCGGATTTCACAAACGCCGGCAGGATGCGCTTCGTTCCTCAGTGCAAGCCGGCGCTACCAAGAAAAAGGGCGGAGATTTCTCTCCGCCCCTCTCGTTACGATTCAATTGAAATAAGCAGTTACTGCTTGCGGTGCGGCGAAGCCTTTTCGAGCCGCGCGATCAGCTTGTGCGCCGAATCCGGAGCATGCAGCCGCGATTCGGTGATGATGTCTTCGGCCGAAACCGTGTGACCGTAGACGCGCTTGTTGGCATCGTTGTCGGGACGCACCGTCGAGCCTTCGAGCGAGATGCCTGCGAACACGCCGCGAGCGCGTGAATAGCTCAACATTTCGGCGCGCATCGTTACGTCAGTTTCCGCCGAAGCATCGCGCCCCTTCGGGCCAGCCGCGATCGAAGCATCGCCGCCGAGCTTGACTTTGCTGTGCAGCACGCTGTCGGCACCGCGGTTGTTCATCACGAGAATGACGAAGTCAGTCGCCTGGCCGCCAATCTGGAAGCCAACGCTGCCGCCTTCGAGCGCCATCATCGTGGGAGCGCCCCACGGACCGGTGTAATCCGCGTGCGTTCGGCAAACCATCACGCCGCGGCCGTAGCTGCCGCCGACGATGAAGGCTGCCTTCACGACCGACGGGAAGATGATCACGCAGCGCGCTTTGTCGAGCAGGTCTTGCGGGATGTCGTCGGGGATGTCAACGATCTCGCTGAAAACAGTGCCAGCGTTTTCGATGCGATCATTGTCCTTTGTATCGTCATCCTTGGCTTTCGCCTTGGACACGGGGGCGAGCGCAAGCCCTGCAACGACGAATGCGCCGGCCAAAAATGTAGTGAAAATCCTCTTATGCAACTCCCTCATGAACGCTTCTCCTTTTTTCTTTGATGCCGTTTTGATGCGTCAAACAGGTTTTAGTTTGTTACCCCAACAGCAAAATTTGATGAACGATATTCCTTCGACATTCCTTCGAGTGTTCAACCCTTGCGGTCCGAAACGAGTATCACGACGCCGCCGATGAGCGCAAGCGCTCCCAGCACGGGGGGCAGCGGCACACTGTGATGCTCTTCCTTGGTCGCCTGAATGGGTCCAACATCCAAAACTTTCTTGTGGGTGGTATAGGTGAAGCCCTGATACATCAGAGCGATCACGCCGAGAACAATCAAAATCAGTCCGAGTGGCTTCATAGTTTCAATTCCTCCTGGATGCGTACTTCTGTAGCGAACGAGACCAGTCGCCCGCTACCCTCCGTCGACGCTTCGTGGCCCGTTTCTCGAATCCCGCTTCGGCTAGCCAATTAGGTCCTGCGGAGCAGGTGCCCGACCAGCGTGACCAAAAACAGGATCAAGAAGATAAAGAACAAGATCTTCGCGATGCCCGCCGCCGCGACGGCAATGCCGGCAAAACCGAGCAATCCCGCTACAAGCGCCACAATGAAAAACGCCAATGCCCATCGCAACATCGTAACCTCCTGACAGGTGCTACCTGATTTGACAATCTTTCAAACGTGCAAAGGGGCCCTGAACCGGGCTGAACGATGCCGCTGCCTGACTTGGGCCACGATTCCCTAAGTTTGTACAACCCGTGTATCTCATGCTCCATACGGTATCGACCTTAGTGCTTTTGGAACCATCGTGTAGCGGCAAGGGGCGCCAGAGCCGGTTGCAAAACAAACCAACGCACGGAGTTGAGGCGGAAAACGCGCTACTTCGCGGTAGAACTTGAGCACAGGGTCGAGAAGTCTCTTAGGACGTTACGTTGAGTGCACGTACCGTCGGCTTACGAGGAATGGCGCGTGGGAAAAAGTTTGCCCACGAGTTTTTCGCGGTCGGTGTAAAAAATGCGACACGGCAGGGGCGAGCCATAAAACGTACTAGGACGGCGCAGCAACTTAACTTCCATCATGTGTGTGTGTTCTGGAGCGCGTAAATTCATGTACTGATTGGCGCACGAGATGCACCTAAGGGAGTGGTAAGTACTACATAGATTGCTGCAACCGCTTAGGGTCCTTGAGTCGTCTTAACAGGTGTGAGGGTTCAGGCATCGGCAATGAAGTGCGATACCTCGGCAGCGATACGCTGCACACAGCCGATGCGGGTCGGAATCCCAGGAGGTAAAGATGGAACCCATACGATTATTGGTGGCAGATGATCACGAAATTGTTCGGAGAGGCATTCGGTCGCTGCTGGAAGCTCAACCGGGCTGGCAGGTTACTGCCGAAGCGAGTGACGGCCGCGAAGCCGTCGAAAAAGCACGCGACTTGAAGCCCGACGTAACAGTACTGGACATCAGCATGCCGTCTTTGAACGGATTGGAAGCAGCGCGGCAGATGATCAAGAACGATGCCCGCGCAAAAATTCTCATTTTGACGCAGCATGAATCGGATCCCCTGATCCGCGAAGTACTGGACGCGGGAGCACGCGGATACGTGCTCAAGTCGGATGCGAGCCGTGATTTGATTACGGCGGTCAACGCCGTACGGAGCAATAAGACATTTTTCACGGCGAAAGTCGCCCAGATCGTACTGGACGGCTATCTGGACAAGAAGCCGAAGAAGACGGCGACTCCGGAAGAGCGCAAAGACGATGCGCGCAGCCGGCTGACGCCGCGGCAGCGTGAAATTGTGCAACTGCTGGCGGAAGGCAAGAGCAGCAAGGAAGTGGCAGTCGCGCTCGGATTGAGCGTGAAAACGGCGGAAACGCATCGCGCGAATATCATGCGGCGGCTGGATTGCCACTCAATCAGCGAATTGGTGCGCTACGCGGTGAGGAATAACATTATCGAGGCCTGAGCTGCGGTTGGGCTGGCCACAATAAGAATTGAAGTCCCGGGGGGCGCAGAAGTTTGCGCCCCTTTATTTTGCTCGGCACCTATTTGCGCGAAGAATCGCAGTACTAAGAATCTGTACAACATGCGTCGGCGGCGGCTTGAATGATTCAGGGTATTTCACTGCGAATTTCTGAGTGGTTTCCTGAAATTGCATCACGGGAGTCCATAGGAGGTTCAATGAACTGGGATCAAGTGGAAGGAAAATGGAAACAGGCCTCAGGCAAAGCGAAAGAAAAATGGGGCAAGTTGACCGATGACGATCTCCAGCGCATCAGTGGAAAACGTGATCAACTCATCGGCCGTATTCAGGAGCGCCACGGCGTCGCGAAGGAAGAGGCTGAGCGCCAGGTGGATGAGTTCTCTCGCACTTACGGCACGAATGAGACCGTGACCCATGCAAAGGTGCGGAGCACGAGTGGCTAGTTGAGCCCAGTTGAGCTGAGGTTCGCGGCACTCGTGCATTGCGCGAATCGGTTGAAGCTGTGGTGAATTAGGGGCGAGTTCTTGGTCCGAGAGCTCGCCTCTTCTTATTTCTTGCTTTGTGGTCTCTGCGAATTCTATGGTGACTTCGCTTGCGCGCCCATCACGAATGGCTGGTCGTAGCCGGTCATTTCGAGGTATCCCGCGCCCCGGATTTTTGAGTTTGCGTGCGTGCCTTCGTAGCTGACGGCACCCTCCCAATACGACGGAGTCAAGAGTTCCATTGCCAGGTCCACCGACGAGTTCTTGCGACTGGAGTGCCGTTTTCACTTCCAGATCGAGCCCGAGCTTTGGCACCGCGATTCTCCAGTGAATCGGGTACGTCGCCTTTGTGGCGGGGCTGGTCCACGTTCCGCCTGCCGGTGTCAGGGAGAAATCCGTTGAGCGTAAATGTGTAGTTTGTCCGCGGCCATCCACAAACGTCGCCGCGGAGAATGGATCGACCGAGCCGTCTTTGCGGCGAATGCGGAAGAGCATCAGCTCGGTGTTGTCGTCGAGTTGCACGCTGAACCAATCCCAGCCGATTTGATCGCGTTCGAGCTGGTGCGTGAAGAATTCGTGGTCCATCCAGGCGAGGCCGGTGACTTCGATGCGATTTGCCGCCCAATGTGATCGTTCCGTCTGTCGCGAGGCGTGTGAGTGAAATGTAGTGCGATGCGTGGCCTGGTGCCTGCGGCCTTTTGACTGACGCCGTTCTCGCCTTGTATCACGGGCGGTTTTTCGGATTTCAAAGTGAATCGCAGCTCGAATTGTGGATCGATGGCCTGAAGAATCTGCTCGTCGCCCTTCCACTGAATCTGCCAGTTGCCGTTCCAGATTCGGCCGTCCTTGGCGCTTATGCTCCGGCAACGCCGGGGCCGGCGCGATTCGTGCGTTCGGTGTGGAAGAAGTGGCCGCCGTCGAGATCGCTAAGCGCGAGATGCGCGAGGTACAGATCGCGCACGTCCCAGGAATTCGTCTTCGTTGCGTCGCGATTCACGCCTTGGCGGAAGAAGGTCAGTTCAAAACCAAAGTGACGACCGTCGGCGGAAGTGACGTTGCCGGTGTAATACCACCATTCGGTCTGATAATCGGGATGATCGAAATGGTCGCGCGGAAATTCGTAGCGGTATCCGGGCAATGCGACAGCGTACTTCGAACCGTCTTGTGCAAGGCTCGCAGAGGCGGCGAACGAAAGTAGCGGCTGCATCGCCAGCAACAACGCCAATGCGACGCGCACGATGCTGCTACTCCTCATGCACGACCTCGATCGGGTTCAGGCGGATGGCGACATTCGCAGGATAGAGGCCGGCGAGCACCGTGGCGACGTAGACGAGGGAGAGCGCGCCCAGGAGAATCGCAACCGGCCAGTGAAAGCGAATCGTCCAACCGAACGATTGTTTATTGATCACGAAAACGAGAATCAGTGAGAGTGCGAAACCTTGCACGACCCCAGCTAGAGTCGCGAGCAAGCCGAGCAAGCCGGCTTCGACCAAGATCAATTTGCGAATCTGCCACGAGGCTGCGCCGAGAAATCGCAGCAGACCGAATTCGCGCCGACGATCGATCACGACAGCGAGTAGAGCGCCCGCGACACCGATCACAGCGACGAATCACAGCGACCGCTTCGAGCGCGTATGTGATGGCGAATGTGCGATCGAAAATGATCAGCGCCTGTGTTCGCAGATCGCGATTCGAGAAAATGAGGATCCGCGAATCGCCCGCAGCATCCTCAATCTCTCGACGTACTTCGGACAACGCGGCTCCCGGCGAAATATAGATGGCGAGGCTGGACGGGGCTGGGTCGGGCAAGTATTTCAGCGCGGTTGCGCGATCCATCACGACGGTGCCGCGCTCGCTGGAGTAGTCGTAAAAAATATCGGCCACGCGGAATGCCGCTTTGTTGCTGCCGAGCGACAGCGTGATCGAATCGCCGCGCTTCGCGTTGTGCTTGTTGGCGAACGGCTCGCTGACCACGACGGCGTTTGCGCCGCGCATTTCTTCCAGAACATCGCCGGTTGAACGGCCGGAGAGAAATTCTGACTGGTGATATGCGCGTCGAGCGTCGAGTTCGGCCGACGCAAGTCCGGCGGGCATGCCTTCGTAGCTGATCTCGTAGTCGCGCAGCCGATCAACCGTCGCGACTCCGGGCAGACGCGCAATCTTGTCGGCAAAATCGAGGCTGAGGCTCGGATGCCGATCTGCTGCCGGGACTCCGGCGGCACGCACGTATAAATCGGCAGGAACCTGATCGTTCATCCAAAGCCGAACCGTCTCGCGAAAACTCCCGACCATGATGCCGACAGCGGTCATCATGGCGATCGCAGTGGAGAGCGCGCCGACGAGGACTGAAGTTCGTCGCAGCGACGCCGACAAACTCTGCGAGGCGAGCGACGCTTCCACGCCTAGAATTGCGCCGAGGCCGCGCGTGAGAAGCCGCATCGTGAGATCGACTACCGCGGGAATCGCCAATGCTGACGCGGCGATTACGAGCAAAGTCGCGAGATAGCCGAAGAGCGGCTTACCCGCCACAGCCGGAGCACGGGATGCAGCGAACGCACACGACGCGAGCACGAGCGCAATCACGAGATCGCGCAACTTGTGTACGCGCGCGGCATACTCGCGCCGTCCGCGTGCCATCGCTTCCACGGGTGCGACCAGCGACGCTTCTCTCGCGGGCGAATACGCCGAAGCTACCGCGACGCCGACTCCGACAATCAGTGCGAGCAAAACAGAATCGGCGCCGAGCGCGATCTGTCCCGGCTGGCTGCTGACGTAAAGCGCTTCGACCGTTGCCGACATCAGCTTAACCGCGCCGCTCGCCATCACGCGGCCAAGCGGTAATCCGATCAGCGCGCCAATGAGGCCGAGACTCGCCGCTTCGCCGATGAACGCGGCGAGTACCGTTGCGCGGCTCGCGCCCAGCGCGCGGACAATCCCGATTTCCGCGCGCCGGCGCACAACCGAAACCGAAATCGTGTTGTAGATCAGAAACGCGCCGACGACGAGCGCGATGTAGCTCAACAATTTCAGATTCCAGCGAAACGCCGCGAGCATTTTGCGATTCTCGTCGGTGCCGGTTCCGGCCGCGCGCAACTCAACGCCTTCGGGCAGAATCGCCGCCGACGTAGCGCCGGTTCCGCTCGCGCCGCCGCTGGCAATTTCGAGCCCGCGAATTCGCTGCTGCCATTCCGCCGAGCTCGCAACGTGACTCGAACCGCCGTCGTCCTTCTCAGGAACTTTCACGAGAATGCGATCGACATGCCCGACGCGCCCCAGCGCGCGTTGCGCCGCAGCAAGATCCATCACAATCGCCGCCGCGTTGCCGCCATCGTCGGGAAAAACCCCGCGCACAATGTAATCTCGCATGCGATCGTTGATCAGCAGGGGGACTCGATCACCCGAGCGGTATCCGAGGCTCTGCCCGACCCAAACGCTTTCGTCGTCGCCGAGATATTTCAACGCATCTGCTGGATTTTCGAGCGGGAAGGCTGCTGCAACTTCCGAATGATTCTGCCCTTCTGCGACGAGATCGAGCCCCAACAGCGGCACCGTGCGTTTGCCGTCGATCGCGGCGTAATCCTCGATGCGCGCCGAAATCCGCAGCGAGTACGGAAGCTGCGCGAGCTTGCCGACAACTTCCTCCGGCACCCCGCCGGCCGCGACAATTTCAAAATCGTTGTTGCCCGCCAGGGTCTCCATCGACGAACGAAACGATCCCGCGGCGGCAAGTCCCGCGAGATCGATCGCGAGCACGACGGCGACTCCGAGCGCGATCGCCAACACGGTGAGCGACGTACGCACCGGCTCAGCCAAAAGCGGCCGAACCATCAACCGATAAAATAAAACAAGGCGCGCCACTAACGACGCTCCACGTTCTCGATTTTTCCGTCGCGCAAATGCACGACGACATCGGCAAGCGCCGCAGCTTCGGCGCTATGCGTCGCCATAACCGTCGCGGTGTTTTGTTCGCGTGAAAGTTTCCGCAGTAATTCGAGAATGACGTTTCCCGTCGTCGAGTCGAGATTTCCCGTCGGCTCATCGGCCAACAATAATTTCGGCCCGTGAATCAGCGCACGCGCAATTCCGACGCGTTGCATCTGCCCGCCCGAAAGCTGATGCGGATAGCGCTCACCGAGCCCATCCAGCTCAACCCAGCGCAACCGCTCGCGCGCCGAGTCTCTCGCATTCGTTCGACCAGCCAGCAGCAGCGGCAGCTCGACGTTTCCCAAAACGGTGAGCGTGTTCAGCAGTTGAAACGACTGGAAAATAAATCCAACTTTTTCGCGCCGCAGCTTCGTCAGCTCCGCATCTTTCAACGACGCGGTCGCCACGCCGTCCAACAGCACGCTGCCCGACGTCGGAAAGTCCATCGCGCCCGCAAGATTGAGCAGCGTCGATTTGCCGCATCCGCTGCGCCCGACAAGCGCGACGAATTGCCCCGCTTCGACATCGAGCGACACGCCATCCAGCGCCCGCACCGGTTGCCCGTCGGTCGAATACTCCTTGCGCACGTTTTGCAGGGAAAGAATCGGCATAGAGGCCATAGAAATGAAGGGCGCAGTCACCCTGAAACTCCCTCACAGCAAGTCACAGGATTCCCGCGCCCATTTTCTCGATAACTCAATACTCTGTTACGTATTCCGATCGATGTCGGATGCTTGCGACGCTCAATTTTTTACTTCGCCGCCAGCGCTTTCTCGATCGCCTCCGTCACTTCCGGCGAATCCGGAGTCACCTTCGGCTCAAATCGCGCCAAGATCTGACCGTCGCGCCCGATTAAAAACTTCGTGAAGTTCCACTGGATGTCGCCGCCCGTCGAAGGATTCGCCGACTTGTCCGTCAGATACTGATACAGCGGAGTCGTGTCGTCGCCCTTCACCGAAACCTTCGACATCATCGGAAATGTGACGTTGTATTTCGTCGAGCAGAACGTCTTGATCTCTGCGTTCGTGCCCGGCTCCTGGCCTCCAAAATTATTTGCCGGGATTCCAACGATTACAAATCCCTTGTCCTTGAATTTTTCGTATGTCGATTCCAGTGCGGTGTATTGCGGCGTGAATCCGCAGCGGCTGGCGACGTTGACGAGCATCACGACTTTACCTTTGTACTGCCCGAGCGACGTCGGCTGCCCATCGATCGAATTGAGCGTGAAATCGTAAATCGACTTTCCGCCCGCGATCACCGCGGCAGCGCAAAACAACAAACCGAACAACCAACGGCGCGACCATCTTCATCTTCACTTCCTCCCAGTTAGCTTGCGAGTTCGATCTGCTCCGACACATCTTCGGCGGCGCGCTAAATCGGAGCGAACCCTGCGTGCCCGCAAACAGATCGCCGGGACGCCGCTGCGTGCATCCATTCTACGACAACCGCAAGCCTCCGTGTCTCTCAGCACCTCTGCGCCCCGGCGTCGGATTTTTCGCCTCGCTGCGCCCCCCTTCGCAGCCCCATTGAGCCAGCCCATCCGCTGGTATACACTCCGCCGCGCACAATTTTCGCATCCTGGTTTCTGCCGCTTGCGGTCAGGGTCGCAATTACCGCAGCGGACACGGTCGCCGTTTGCAGTCAGCCGAATCACGGAGGCTCGATGCTCCTCGCAGCAGCAGGAGTCGCAGTCACGCACCGGACGCTCGCGCCGGTGGACATCGCCATCATCGTTGTTTATTTCATTCTCGTTTTCGGCATCGGCTTTTATTTTTCGCGCAAAGAGCGCACCTCCGAAGATTATTTCCTCGCTGGACGCAACATCGGCTGGTTCGCGATCGGCGCGTCGCTCTTCGTCTCTAACATTTCCACCGAACATTTCATCGGCCTCGCCGGCTCCGGCGCAACGTCCGGACTCGCCGGCGGAAATTTCGAGTGGCAAGCCTCTTGTATTCTGCTGCTCCTCGGATGGGTTTTCGTTCCCTTCTACTTACGCTCGAATGTTTTCACGATGCCTGAATTTCTCGAGCGCCGATTCAATCGCAATTGCGCTACGTATCTCGCCGGGATTTCGATCATTGCGTACATCTTCACCAAAATTTCGGTCCACCTTTACGCCGCGGCCATCGTGCTCGAACGCGTGGTCGGATGGAATCAGTGGACCGCCGCGATCATTCTTGTAGTCGCGACCGGCATCTACACGATCGCCGGCGGACTCGCTGCCGTCATCTACACCGATCTCGTACAAACTCTGATTCTGCTAGCCGGCGCGATCGCGCTCACCTTCATCGGCCTCGATAAAGTTGGCGGCTTCAGCGCGTTGCGCGCCGCAGTGCCCGCCAGCTATTTCCACATGGTCAAGCCGATCACCGATCCCGATTTTCCGTGGACTGGAATTTTCTTCGGCGCACCGATTATCGGCATCTGGTATTGGTGTACCGATCAGGTCATCGTCCAGCGCGTACTTTCCGCGAAAGACGAAGGCCACGCCAAAGCCGGCACGATCTTCGCCGGATTCCTCAAAATCCTTCCCGTTTTCCTGCTCGTGATTCCCGGCGTCATCGCGTTCGCGCTCTATCCACAACTCTTTCACATCGAAAATGGCGCGGTCACCAACGGCGACATCGCATTCCCGACCGCGGTCGTCAATTTGTTGCCAACCGGGTTCGTCGGCCTGATGGTCGCCGCGCTGCTCGCCGCGTTGATGGGCGCGATGAGCTCGGTTTTCAATTCCACATCGACGATGGTCACGCTCGACTTCTACAAAAAGTTCCGACCTGCCGCGACCGAGAAGCAACTCGTCACCTTCGGCCGCATCGCCACCGCAGCCATGGTCGTGCTCGGCCTGCTCTGGGTTCCGTTCATTCATCTGCTCAGCGCGCAGCTATGGGTTTACTTGCAAAGCGTACAGGGATACATCAGCCCGCCAATCGCAGTCTGCTTTATTTTTGGAATTTTGTGGCCGCGCCTTAACGGAACCGGAGCGATTTGCACGCTGCTGGCCGGCTTCGTGATGGGCGCCGGGCGATTTATCTTCGAGGTGCTCGACAAATCCGCGCACTATCAATCTGGTTTTCTGCGCTGGTTGGTCGACATGAATTTCTTGCACTACAGCATTCTGATGTTCGTCGCGTGCACGATCATTTTGATCGTCGTCAGCCTGATGACGCCCGCGCCGGAACGCAGCAAGCTCGCCGGCCTCACTTTCGCGACCGTGGACGACAAAATCGACACGATCGACGTGAACAAACCGAACCTGGCGAGAGAAACGCGCACCGAACATCGCATCAACGTGGCGTTGACGTATGTTTTGCTGGCAACGGTTCTGATTCTCTGGATCTATTTCCGCTGAGATGACGATGCAGACCGAACTCAATATCGCACGCGGTCACGCTCATGTAGGGGCGCAGACCGTTGCGCGCCAGCTTGCCCTGGCGTCGAAATCCAAGCTCCGCGCCTCGATGTCGATCGAAGCCCTAAAACCCAACGTGTCGCAATCAGACGCGTTGCGAAAATTCTCCGCAGCGGGCCCCGTCGCTCTACTCCGCAATCTTCGCCTCGGTCCGCTTCAACGCATCGCCGAAGTCTACGTCCCCTTCCATCTCTACCGCGTCAATTACAATCTCGGCCGCGAACCCCAATCGCGCCTCTTCGCCATCGACGCCGTCGAAGGCTCACTGGATCTGTTCGAGTTCCCTTCACCGCCGACGCAAGATCAGCTCTCGCGAATCGAAACGAGAAACGCACTGGCCACAAATTTGAGCGACGATCTCGCGCAAGAACTCCTGCGCGAAAAAGTTCTGCGAGTGATCTTCCAGCAGGGCTTCTTCAAATTGCGCGACGCTCATCTGACGATCGAGCACATCCCGCTCAATCTACATCTCGCCTACTGGCTCGCGTTCTATGGAAGAGACACGGTGCGTTGCCGAGTCCTCGACGCAACGCGCAACCGCATCGAAGGCGCCAAAGCCACCGCCCTATTTGAGACCTGGCTAGCTTCTTAAGCTTGCGTTCCGTGTTCTTGTAGGGGCGCAGCAAGCGGCGCCCCAGCTTGCCCGGGCGTAAACACGATTTCGATTCGTTTTTTCTTTAATTCAGCAGATAAATCGCAATCGATTCATGCGGCACACTGACAACGATCCCTCGTCCGTCAACTTCCAACCGCCCACCACCCACCAATTTCTCGCTCCCAGCCGCACCCGCAGCAGGCGTCTCGCTAATCGGTACATGCAACTCACGCGCACTGTTCGACCGATTGAACACAACCAGAATCTTCTCCTCCTCCGACTCGCGCAAAAACACAATCGCCGAATCGTCCGAAAACAAATTCCACTGTCGCCCTTCGCTCAGCGCCGGATGCTCCCTCCGCACGCGCAACAAATTCTGCACATACGAAAAAATCTCCTGCTGTTCCGGAGTCCGGCCACTTTCGGTGAACGCATTTTTCGGGTCTTCGCGCCATCCGCCCGGGAAATCGTGCCGATTGTCGGGATCGCCGCCGCCAGGCATTCCAATCTCGTCGCCGTAATAAAGCTGCGGAACTCCACGTAGCGTCAGATTCAAGCCGAATGCCAATTTCAGCTTCGCCAATGTATCTCCACCAGCGCCAGGTCCATCCACACCGGCGAATCGCGTCGTATCGTGATTCCCGAAAAACGTCACGAGCTGATCCGGACGAGCATACAGCGAATCGTGGCGCAGTACATCCGCCAATTTCGCGGCAGGCGCTTTGCCTGCCAAAACATCACGCAGCGCAAAATAGATCGGATAATCAAACACCGTCGTCACGCCGGAATCGACGCCGTCGAATCGCCGGTCCCCGCCAACAAAAAACGAAGTGACACTCGGATCGGGATGGTAAACCTCGCCGATTGTCGTGAGCCGCGGGTAGAGCCGCTTCAGCGCCGCGTGCCAACGCGACCAGAAAATTCGCGGCACATATGGAAACGTGTCGATGCGAAACCCGTCGAGCCCCGACGATTCTGCCCACCAGATCGCGTTTTCTTGCAGGTACGTCGCGACGATCGGATTTTCCGTATTCAAATCGGGCAGCACACCAAAAAACCATCCGTCGGTGAGATAGCGCCACAAACTTGGCGGCGCGTGCGGATCAGTCATCGCCTCAAACGGATCGTGACCAAAGGCTTGGTCTTTCGACTCGCCATAAAACGCCGCAGCAGGCGCAATTCCCGACGCGGGATCGACCGGCATCGACGAGTTGATGTGATGCGCGACGGTGCCGTGAAACCAATCCGCCAGCGGCGGATTCGCCGCCCACGGATGTTTTGGCCCGACATGATTCGGCACGATGTCGAACAGAACTTTCATCTTTTGCGTGTGCGCCGCGTTGATCAGTTCCCGATAGTCGCGCAGCGTGCCGAGATGCGGATCGACCGCGTACAGATCGACGGCGCCGTAGCCGTGATAATCCTCGGTCGCTCCGTTTTTCACCACGGGCGTAAGCCAGAGCGTCGTGACGCCGAGATTTTTCAGATAGTCGAGATGCTCGCGAATACCGCGCAGGTCGCCGCCATGATACGCGCGTGCCTTCGAGCGATCGTGCGAACCGGGCGCGCCTTCATGCTCATCGTTGGTTGGATCGCCATTCGCAAATCGGTCCGGCATGATCAGGTAAATCACGTCATCCGGCGTGATTCCCTGGAACCGGTGGATCGTCTCGGTACGCGAAGAAATCGGCAGCTCAAAGGATGCGACTCCGCCGGCCGCATTCGTGACGCGACAAACCAGCGTGCCCGATTTCAAATCGGCGCCAAATTTCAGCCAAACGAAAAGATAATTTCCGCCACCAGTCGCTTGCGTGCGCTCAACGATCACGCTCGAAAGATTGCACTCCACCTTATTCGCATCGAGCCCGCGTCCCGAAACCAGCACCATCACTTCCGGCGTCAGCCCAACCCACCAGTTCGGCGGCTCCACTTTCGTAACCGCGGGCGCTTCTTCAGACGAAGGCGGTTTCTGCGAGGCAGCCGCGCGAAACGGCGTAGCGAAAACAAGCGCGCCGAGAAGAATCCAAAAAGTAAAAAACCGAATTCGTCGAGGCAGTTCGATCATTTGAAAACAAGCTTCCCAAATACCTCTGGGACGTGAAATTGCGGCACTGGCGTCTTGGTCGGCTGCCACGAAGCGTAATATCGCGGCTCGCTCGGACCCTCGACGCGAAAGAAATTCACTCGCCAAACCTTGGATGGATCGAATGTTCCCCCCACGAGACTTTTCATCGGCAGCGCCAAAACTGCGCGCCAGGTTTTCGCCGCGTCGTCAATGCTCGCGCGCCGCTTCAATCCGCTCGTCAGATCACGCTTCCCCTGATGCTGGCCGCCATCGAGATCGATGTCGAGATCGATCCAATTCCCGTTCGGCGCGACTTCAAATTCCTGATATTTCCGCGGCTGCGACGGATCGCTCTGCACAAAAAGTTCGCAAACATCCTTGTCCCAAAGTTTGTCGCGCCATCCGCGCGAATCAGCGTCGTCGTAAACAGTAATGCTGCGGTACTTCGCGCGAAATTCGACGAACAGTGTTTCCGGAGTCCAGAGCAGGCGCACCTGCGTTTCGCGCGTCGGATCGTCGTTTGCGCCCTGCCAATCCCAATCGAACTGCACTCCGGGGACAGTCTCCCAAGCAGCGTCCGGCGGAAACCCTTCGGCATCCAGCGAGCCGGTCCAGCGAATCGCAGTGATCGTGTCCGTTTTTGGCGGCATTCCCGCGTCGCTGGTCATCATCGAAGGCTCCCCCGGTGGCAGTGGCCCCATGATCTTGCCACGAATCGCGCTTGCCGCAGTATGAACGTGAGCCTGCAGCGGCGGCCGAACGTGTGCGCAGCGCAACATGCAGCAACGCTTTGCGCACACGGGCTGTGGCTGCGCAGAGGCGCGCTCTGGGTGCGTGTTAGCATCGATTTCGGCCCAATTTAGCATCCAGCCCGCACTGCGCGGCGATTCATTTCGGAGGCCTCATGCCCCAACGCAGCAGCACAACAACCGCCATTTTCACTGCCAGTGCGCAGACGACGCGCCGCGATCCGTCGGAATTTCAGTACGTGAAACTCGCGATCGAAAAGAACGCGGCGCGCATCACGCTGGCGCGGCCCGAGCACAACTTGCTCAACGAAGGAATGCTGCGCGAAATCACGGACGCGATTCTGACCGCGGGCGAGAGTGAAGCCGCGAAACTGATCGTCATGGATTCGGCGTGCAAGGTTTTTTCTGGCGGGATCGACATCGGCGAATACACATCGCAGCGCGTATTTCAGATGCTCGACGCGTTTCACGGCGCGTTCGGGGCGATGCTCGAAGTCGGTAAGCCAGTGCTCTGCGTTGTAAATGGCCCGGCGATTGGCGGAGGGACGGAGCTGGCGCTGTTCGGTGACTTGGTCGTGGCGACGCCGAAGGCAAGATTTGCGCAGCCCGAAATTACGATCGGAGTGTTTCCGCCGCTGGCATCGACGATTCTTCCATACCTGGTTGGTCCGAAGGTTGCCCTTGAAATTATTTTGACCGGTGAGCCGATCACCGCGGAGCGAGCGCTGGAACTCGGGTTGGTAAATCGATTGGTGCCCGAAGCGGATTTGGAAAAAACAGTGAGCGATTTGACGGCGCGCATCACGGCACATTCAGGTCCCGTGTTGAGCATGGCGAAGAAGGCGATTCTCGGCGGGATGGGAATGTCGCTGCGCGACGGGCTGATGCAGTCGATGGATATTTTTCTCAACCAGCTCTACAAGCTCGAGGATTCACAGGAAGGGTTGCGCGCGCTGGTCGAAAAGCGGAAACCGAACTGGAAGAATCGTTGATCGCGTTTGGCGCCGGAGATTCCTCGGAACGAGCGGGGCGCGCGTTGACACTCTCTGCGGGCGAACCATACACTTTTATTTCACTTTGCGGATGGCCGAAACGCGCCGCCAGTTTGCTGTCGCAGCGTCGATCTTTCTTTACTTGAGCGCAACAAAGATATTGCGATTTAGGGATTCAAGGGAATCCAGGGGATATTCGTGCAGCGAAGCTCTTCCGCCCAAAATCTTCGCGTAGCAAGTCGTTTCGCAGTTGCGCTCTTTTTTCTCGCCGTTTTTTGTTTGCGATCGCGCGCTCAGGATGCGCAGGCTCCGGCGACGAGTCAGGCCGCATCGGCTGCGAATGCGCCGATGCGCGACGTGACCGATGAACTCGGCCGCAAAATTCAGATTCCTCAGAACATCCATCGCGTGGTTTCGCTCGCGCCGAGCATTACGGAAACCCTCTATGCGCTCGGGAGTGCAGGATCGGCTCGTTGGCGATAGCGACTATTGCGATTATCCGCCGGAGGCGAAGCAGAAACCGCACGTCGGCGGAACGATCTCGCCCGAGCATCGAAACGATCGCATCGCTGCATCCTGATGTTGTGCTCGTCAACAAAGGGATCAATCGGCTCGATACGGTGAACTCGCTCGCGTCGCTCGGGATTCCTTCGTATGCATTCGATCCCCACTCGGTAGCCGAAATTCTTACGTCAACGCAACGGCTCGCGGATTTGCTCGGCGTCGCGCAGGTGGGCGATACGCTCGCGACCGAGTTGCGACACGAACTGGCGGAAACACACGAGCGCGTTGCTCCGTATCCGCCGCGCCGCGTTTTATACGTGGTGTGGCCGCAGCCGTTGATTTCGATTGGCCAGGATACGTTCATGGCCGACGCACTGCGTTATTCGGGCGCGATTTCGATCGTGAATGAGCCGCAATCGTGGCCGCAAATCAGCCTCGAGGAAGTAGCGAAGGAACAGCCGGAGTTTCTGGTTTTCTCGGGGTCGCACATGGCGTCGGCATCGGTGAACATCGACGCGCTGGCAGAATCGCCCGGGTGGCGGATTTTGAACGCGGTGCGCGAGAAGCGATACGCGAACACTTCGGATGCAATCGAGCGCACGTCTCCGCGGATCGTTTCGGCGATCGCCGATCTGGCGCGTCAGTTTCATCCCGAGGCGTTTGTGAATTCTGGGACGGGTTCGACCGCACCGCCGAGCGAAACTTCCATGCCGAAAAATCCTGATGGGGCCACGGAGAAGTCGAAACCTGCAGCCGCCGCAGGCGCAGCTTGAATCCATCGGAACCGCGGAGTGTGCATGCGCCCGCTGACGTTCACGCGACTCATCGTCAATTGTTTTTATCTTGCGGTGATTTTGTTTGTGGTGATGGTGATCGCGCTGAAGCTGGGCGCGGTGCCGGTTTCGCTTTACGGGCTTGCTGCCGATCTTCTGCAGGTTTTGTTTCACCGGACGAGCGCGCTTTCGAGCAACTACGATCTGATCGTCATTGATATTCGTTTGCCGCGGATTTTGCTGGGAATTGTTGTGGGCGCGTCGCTTTCTGTGGCGGGCACGGCCTTTCAGGCGTTGCTGCGGAATCCGCTGGCCGATCCGTATATTCTCGGCGCATCGAGCGGTGCGTCGCTTGGCGCGATTTTAACGCTGATTGTGCAACCGTATATCGCGCTGCCGCTGGCGATTGCGGTGGTGTTTACTCCGGTTGGAGCGTTTGTCGGCGCAGCGGCGACGATTGCGGCGGTTTATTTTCTCGGGCGGCGCGACGGCACACTCGACAGCAACACGCTGCTGCTTTCGGGCATCGTATCGGGATCGTTTTTGTCGGCGGTCATCATGTTCTTGATGTCGACGCTGGCGGGGCGCGGCGATTTGCGCGGAATTCTGTTCTGGCTGATGGGCGATCTTTCGACGACGCTGCAACCGTCTCTGCGTTGGTTTCTTGGCGTGGGCTTTCTGGTGGCCAGCGGCGTCATTTACGCGACGGCTTCGGATTTGAACTTGATGCTCAACGGCGAAAAAGAAGCGATGCACCTTGGCGTCGATGTGCCGCGCGTGCGACTGGTGGTTTATCTCGCGGCGTCGATTTTGACGGGGCTTGCGGTTTCGGTGAGCGGGGCGATCGGCTACGTCGGTTTGCTCGTGCCGCACGTGATGCGGCTGATTTTTGGTTCGGATCATCGCATTTTGATTCCGACGTCGGCATTTGGCGGAGCGATTGCGGTCGTGCTTGCGGACACACTGGCGCGCACGGTTGTGGCTCCTAGTGAATTGCCGGTTGGTGCGATGACGGCGCTGGCGGGCGCGCCACTGTTTATTTATTTGTTGAGGCGGAAGTTTGCATGAGCCCCCGCGCGAGCGCCCGGTACTCTTGATGCCTTCTCCATCCATGCAGCCAGCCAACGCAAGCACTAAGGAAGTTCGGCTGAGCGTCGAGCAGGTTAGCTACGCATATTCGCCGAATCCGAACCAGGCGCCGATTTTCACGCTGGAGGCGAGCAGCTTTCAGGCGAAGGCCGGCGAGATTGTGGCGATTCTCGGGCCGAACGCGAGCGGAAAATCGACGCTGCTGAAATTGATCGCCGGGACACAGCCACCGCTTTCCGGTCGCGTGCTGCTGAACGGCGAGACGACGCATTCGCTGACGCCGCGCGTGCGCGCGCAACGGATCGCGATGGTGCAGCAGGAGAGTCCGCTGCTGTTTCCGACGCACGCTTGGGAATTTGTGCTGCAAGGGCGCCACGCCTACGGCGGTTCTCTGCAATTCGAGAGCGCGAATGACATGACGATCGCGCGGAACGCGTTGTCGCAAGTCGCGGCCGGGCATCTTGCGGATCGCTGGATGGATCAGGTCTCGGGCGGCGAAAAGCAGCGCATCGTGTTGGCGCGGGCGCTGGCGCAGCAGCCGGTGCTGCTGCTGCTGGACGAGCCGACGCTGCATCTCGACATTGGAGCGCAAGTCGGATTGCTCGATACGCTGCGGAAGCTGGCGAACGAGAATCGCTACACGGTTGTGATCGTGACGCACGAGTTGAATCTGGCGGCGCAGTATGCGGATCAGATCGTGCTGCTGCACAAAGGCAAGAGTTTGCGCGTCGGGCCGCCGGCGGCGGTTTATCAGCGCGAGTTGCTCGAGCAAGTGTTTCAGACGCCCCTGTCGGTAGAGATGGAGTCGTCAGGCCGGCCGCGGGTCACGATCCTGCCTACCACTTAGTTCTCTCGATCCTTTCTATGCCGCCTCACACCGCGAATCGCCCTTGACAACTTCATACCTTTTTGATAATATTCCCCCGTAGGAAACTACGTCAAGGCGCCGATAACTCGGCGCCTTTTCCATTTTGGGAAGCTCTTCGGTTCTAAAGCGTTCGCTGGCGCTTTTCCAACCCCAACCTTATCTGCAACTTGCACACTCTCATTTCTTGCCTTTTCCACAAGTCATTGCATCAAAAGGGCTTGCGCACTCTTTAAAAAAACATAGGGGGTGGCACCCCAAGCTCCCAAAATTTCCAAAATGGAACAGACTCGGGTTGGCTCGGTCGCTACTTTGAGGCGGCGGAGAGGGTTTCGGCGGCGTGGCCTTTTACTTTTACGCCGTCCCAGATTTGCGCGATGCGGCCGTCTTTGTCGATGAGGAAGGTGCTGCGAACGATGCCTTTGAAGCTGCGGCCCATGAATTTTTTCATGCGCCATTGGCCGTAGGATTCGATCATTTTGTGATCGGGGTCGCTGAGGAGCGGGAAGTTCAGTTTTTGCTTCGTCTTGAAATTGACGAGGGCTTTGACGGGATCGGCGCTCACGCCGAGGACGACGACGTCTTGTTTGGCGAATTTTGGTCGGAGGTCGCGGAAGTCGCAGGCCTCGATGGTGCAGCCAGGGGTGCTGGCTTTTGGGTAGAAGTAGAGGACGACTTGTTTGCCTTTGAAATCGGAAAGCGAGACGGGTTTGCCGTCGTCGGCAGTGAGCGTGAAGTCGGGGGCTTTGTCGCCAACTTTCAACATTTCAGTTCGACTCCGTCAAAAGCTTGCGCACGACATCATTCACGGCCTGCGGATTTCCCTGGCCTTTGGTGGCGCGCATGACTTGTCCTACGAAAAATTTGAAGACGCCTTCGTTGCCAGATTTGAATTTGGCGACGTTGTCGGGATTTTTGGCGATGACTTCGCGGGCGGCGGCCTCGATGGCGCCGGTGTCGCTGATTTGGGCGAGGCCTTCGGCGGCGACGATTTCTGAGGCGCTTCGGCCGGAATCGAACATCGTGGCGAAAACTTTTTTGCCGATGGAGCCGCTAATCTGGCCGGACTCAACGAGTTTCAGCAATTCGGCGAGCGCCGTCGGAGTAACCGGACTGTCCTCGATTTCCTTGCCTGAATCGTTCAGGCGTCTAAGAAGTTCGGTCTGCATCCAGTTGGCGGCGTTTTTGCCACTCGCGCCCGCCTTTACCATTGCCTCAAAGTAATCGGCGCGCGTTTGCGTGGTGGTGAGGACTTCCGCGTCGTAGGGCGTGATGCCGAATGCGCTGATGAAGCGGTTGCGTTTTGCTTCGGGGAGTTCGGGGATGCTACGGCGGATTTCTTCGCGCCAGGCTGAGCTCACGTGTACCGGCAACAAATCCGGCTCAGGAAAATAGCGATAGTCGTGCGCTTTTTCTTTGGAGCGCATCGAGACGGTGTAGGCTTCGCGCTCGTTCCAAAGCCGCGTCTCCTGCGGCACGCGAGCGCCGCTTTCGATCACGCCGATTTGGCGCTCGATTTCAAACTCAATCGCTTTTTGCACGTAGCGGAACGAATTCAGATTTTTGATTTCAACCTTGGTGCCGAATTGCTCGGCGCCGCGCGAGCGGACGCTGACGTTGGCGTCGCAGCGGAGCGATCCTTCTTCCATGTTGCAATCGCTGACGCCGGTGTAGAGCAGGATCTGGCGCAGCGCCGTGAGATAGGCGTGGGCCTCTTCGGGCGTGCGCATGTCGGGCTCGCTCACGATTTCGGCGAGCGGGGAGCCGCAGCGGTTGTAGTCGATGTAGGCCTTGGTGGCGGATTGCGAAAAGCCCTCGTGGAGGTTTTTCGCGGCGTCTTCTTCGACGTGGAGGCGCGTGATGCCGATGCGTTTTTTTTCGCCGGCGATTTCGATTTCGACGTAGCCCGCAGTGGCGAGAGGGAGTTCGAACTGGGAGATCTGGTAGCCCTTAGGGAGGTCGGGATAAAAATAATTTTTGCGGGCGAAGCGCGAGTGCTCGTGAACGGTGCAGTTGAGCGCGAGCGAGGCGCGGCTGAGCCATTTCGATGACGCGTTTGTTGAGGACAGGGAGCGTGCCGGGGAGGCCGAGGCAGACGGGGCAAGTGTTGGAGTTGGGGGCGTCGCCGAAGCGGGTGGAGCAGGCGCAGAAGATTTTTGTTTTGGTGAGGAGTTGGGCGTGGACTTCGAGGCCGATGACGGGCTCGTATTTGGCGAGGATTTCGGGAGAAAGCGTCGATTCTGTAGCGGTTTTTGCCATTGTCGTTGAAGCGGAATTATAGCATTTGCGAGCGGAATTCCAGGTTGATCGGATTGAGCGTAGCCGCCGTTTTGGTTTGGATGGGGGTTGAATCTAAACCCGCACCCTTGAAAGCGCAAGGGTGCGGCACCCAAGTGCCGTCGTGATGGATTGATTGGGTGAGAGCTAGAGGTGGAAATCGAAAGCGTCGGGATTTGAGGAGGAAGGTTCGAGGTAGAGGTTGTCGATGAGGCGGGTTTTGCCTAGGAAGGCGGCGAGGAGGATGTATGTGGGGCGGCTGATTCGGGTGACCGGTTCGAAGGTGTCGGCGTCGACGATTTCGGCGTAGTCGAGGGCGGCTTGGGGCTCGGCGGCGAAGATTTTTTGCAGGGTGGATTGGATGGAGAGGGCGTCGCGAGTGCCGGAGGCGAGTTCGTCGCGGGCGGCGGTGAGGGCGCGATGGAGGACGAGGGCGGCTTTGCGTTCTTCGGGATTGAGATAGACGTTGCGTGACGAGAGGGCGAGGCCGTCGGGTTCGCGGACGATGGGGCAGGTCACGATTTCGACGTCGAGATTCAAGTCGCGGACCATTTGGGTGATGATGCGGACTTGTTGGGCGTCTTTGCGGCCGAAGTAGGCATACGTGGGCTGCACGATTTCAAAAAGTTTTAGAACGACAGTGGCGACGCCGCGGAAATGGCCGGGGCGCGAGCGGCCTTCGAGGCGGTCGCTGATGCCGTCTACGTTGACATAGGTGCGGAAGCCGGGCGGGTAGATGTCGGCGGGTTGTGGAGCGAAGATCACATCGACGCCGGCGTCGGAGAGTTTTTGTGAGTCGGCCTCGAAGGTGCGCGGGTATTTGGCGAGATCTTCTTTGGGGCCGAATTGCGTGGGGTTGACGAAGATTGATGTGACGACTTGCGAGGATTCGCGACGCGCGCGCTCGACGAGCGCCATGTGTCCGGCGTGGAGGGCGCCCATCGTCGGGACGAGGCCGACGATTTTATTTTCGGCGCGCGCGAGGCGGGCGGATTCTTTCATCCAGGCTACGGTTCGGATTATTTCCATCGTGGGAGAGTTTACCGGAAATTTCGTTTATGCGAGATTTGGTGAGTACTGAATACGAATCGATCTTGCCGAGATGGGGCACAGAGTGCTGACGCCCGGACATGATCTGCCAAGCTCAATAAGTCAGGCGGAGGCGGCGAGTGGCGCGTTCGCGGTAGAAGTGCATGAGGTCGGTGAGGATGGGTTGAGCGCCGAGTTGGCGGAGCATCGTGGTGATCTGGCCGCGGTGATAGGTGCCGTGATTGACGACGTGCTGGAGGGATTGCCACAACGGATTTGAATAGACGCCGAACTTCATGGTTTTGTATTCGACTACGCGGTCGATATCTTCCTGCGTGAGGCCGCTGGCGTAGTTGAGGAGATCGGCGGCTTGCGGAGTCCATTTCGCTTCGAGCGAGGCGAAGTCGGTGAATTGCGTTGGGTCGGGGAAGGCGGACGGGGAGCCGCCCTTAAAGCGCTGGAGCCAGACATTTTCGGCGCCGTACATGTGGACGAGCGTGTCTCGCACGGAGGAGAAGCTGTTGCCGAGAGGTTTAGAGAATTGTTCGAGCGTGAGCGCGGAAGCGCCTTGGAGCGCGCGCTTGTTGGCCCAGTCGTTGTAGGTGAAGAGGAGTTGGATTTCGTTTGGTGTCATTTCGAGTTTCCTTTGTTGGATGAATTTCAGCGCGTGTAAGAAAAATCTCCCGGCAGCTTGCATCTTGCTGAAATGGGGCGCAGCGGTGCTGCGCCCGTACATGACCGTGGTCGTGCTTTTGTTTTGCGCGGCGGATGCATCGCGGTGATCGCGGCGGGTTGCGTCTGCGCTTAGCAGGCGATGTGGATTGGTTTGCGACGCTTGATGGATTCGCCGGAGTGATAGGACTCGGCGTCGGACGGGAAGGTGCCGGCGCGGACGTCGTCGCAGTAGGCGCGGACGGCGCCGGAGATGACTTCGCCGACGTTGGCGTATTGGCGCGCAAATTTCGGCGGCGCGTTGAAGGTGAGGCCGAGGAGATCGTGGGCGACGAGGATCTGGCCGTCGCAGTCGGGGCCGGCGCCGATGCCGATCGTTGGGATGCGAAGCTCCCGTGTGATCTGCGCGGCGAGTTCGCGGGGGACCGCTTCAAGAACGACCGCGAAAGCGCCGGCGGCTTCTACGGCGTGGGCGTCGCGGAGAAGCTGTTCGGCGGCGTCAGCAGTTTTGCCCTGGACGCGATAACCGCCAAGGGCATTGACGGACTGGGGCGTGAGGCCGACATGTCCCATAACGGGAATTTCGGACTCAGTGAGGCGCGCGATGAGCTCAAGACGGCGCTCGCCGCCTTCGACTTTGACGGCTTCGGCGCCGGCTTCCTTGATGATACGTACGGCGTTGCGAAGGGCTTCGGAGATGTCGGAGTGATAGGTGCCGAAGGGCATGTCGGCAACGAGCAGGGCGCGCTGGGTGCCGCGGCGGACGGCGCGGGTGTGATGAATCATTTCGTCGAGAGTGACGGGGAGCGTGTTGTCGTAGCCGAGAACGACCATCCCTAGCGAATCGCCGACGAGGAGCACGTCAACGCCTGCCTGGTCGGCGAGGCGCGAAGTCGGGTAGTCGTAGGCGGTGAGACAGACGATTTTTTGCGATGTGGGATCGGACTTGCGCTGCAGGAGAGCGGGCACGGTGATTTTGCCGTCGCCCTGGGTGGGGTGAACGCTCATTTTGTGGCCTCCGGTGCCATTCCCTTTAGAGGCGGGATATAGCCCTCGTCCAACGAATGCATTATATCACAAGGGAGCGATGTTCGGGCGGGGCCACTGGCGGTTGGCTTCTGCTGTCAGGGTTGCAGGGCGGTTTTGTGTTTGGGCTGATAGAGGCCGATTTCGGCGCCGCTGGGGAGCTTCAGTTTTGTGATCGAGCCCCAACGGGCTTCCTCGACGGCACTAAACTTAACGCCTTTTGAGGTGAGGGCGGCGATTTCGGATTTCAGGTCGTCGCACATCAGGTAGAGCTCGTGCTTTGGCGCCTCGGCTGGGTGGATGGCTATTTCGGCGGGTGGTAGCGCGAAGATGAGCCAGCCGTGGCCGGCGTCGACGTGATGGAAACCGAGCGTGTCTCGGAGGAAGGCGCGGTCGGCTTCGGCGTTGGAGCTGTAGAGGACGAGATGGGTGCCGGAGATCATGGGGACTCCTTTCACAGGGGAGAATGGCGCGGATTGTAGCAAGTGGGACGAAATGATGACGATCATTCGTCGCGGTGAACGGAGCGGCTGGTCGCGATCTGGTGTTGGTCAAAAGCGGCGCAGAGCCGCCGCACTCCAAAAAGGCGAATTGATCGGAGGGAGCTACTTGGGGGCTTGCGAGCGGCCTTTCCATTGGGCGCCGCGGTTGGTCCAGTAGCGCGTGGCCGAGACGAATGTGGCCGCGGCGTAGAAGGCGGCTGCTGCGGGGAGTGTGGCGGCCCAGTGGGTGGAGATGCGGTAGAAGCGGACGGTCGGAAGGAAGAGCAGCGACATGAGGAGCCAGGTGGCGAGGGCGACGACGCGGGTGAAGGTGTCGTGCGCGAAGAGGAGCGCGATGGGGGCGAAATACAGGGCGGCGAGGCCAACGAGAGTGCCAATGAGAACGAGCGTGGAGTAGCGGAGCTGCGTGAAGGCGGTGCGTGCGATCATGTCGCGGATTTCGGAGAACGTGGTGTAGGCGCGGAGGCTGCGGCTCTTGCGCGTGAGGCCCATCCAGATGTTTGCTTTTTTTACGTTGCCGACGAGCGCGGAATTCTTGACGGCGCGGGCGAGGGCGCAGTCGTCGATGACTTCGCTGCGGATGGAGGCGAGGCCGCCGATGCGATCGAGCGCGTCGCGGCGGAGGAGGATGCAGCCGCCGGCGGCTCCAGCGACGGAGGAACTGGAGCTGGCGATTCGTCCGGGCGGATAGAGCATGAGGAAGAAAAAGAGGAACGGCGGGATGAGGAATTTTTCAGGGAGAGTTTCCGCGCGGAGCAGAACCATGAGCGAAGTTAGGTCGAGGTCGTTCGTCCGGGCGCGCGCGACCAGGCGTGTAAGTGTGTCGGGGGCGTGGACGATGTCAGCGTCGGTGAACCATAAGTACGTGGGAGCGCTTTCTCTCGTGGCGTAGAGGATGCCGGCGTTTAGAGCGGAGAGTTTGCCGGTCCAGCCGGGTTGGAGCTGCGGCGCGCTGAGGATTGTTACTTCAGTCGTGGCGTTTTGATTTGCGCGACTTGCTTTTGCGGAACGCAGAGCAAGATTTGCGGTCTCGTCTTCGCTGTGGTCGTCGACGACCACGATTGAAAATTTGCCGGGGTAGTTTTGTTGGGTGAGAGAGGCGATTGTTCGGACGATCGTTTCGGCTTCATTACGGGCAGGGATGATTGCTGTGACGGCGGGCCACGAGTTCGGGGCGGGATGCGTGGCGTCGTCATCGTCGAAAGGAGGCAGATTCCAGAAATTTCCGCGTGCGAGGAATAGATAGAGCCAGATGGCGAGGGAAATCGCGGCGATGAGCAAGGCTGGATTGGGCACAGGTCATTTTGCAATATGTCAGGAAATTGGGCGAGATAGTGTGACGGCGGACTTCACTTCAGGGGCTGAAGCCCCTTCTCTGTAGATCGCTTGATGTCGCACCTGAGAGTGCGACCCACAAAACCAAAATTGCTACGTTCCGACGGATGGCACTGTTAGTATGCCGCTCCATCGGTCGGGTGTGTGCCACGGGCGCACGAATTTGATATTCGCGACTACAGGCGGACTCGAGGAAAAGATGAACATGCGAACGAGATGGTCTGGGACGAGCGGAATGTTTCGGTCGGGTGCCTTGATGTGTTTCGTGGCAGCCGCAGCGCAGGTTGCGGTGGGGCAGACTCCGCAAACGTCGAGCAGTGAGCCGGAGCAGGCTGGGCCGTACGGGTCGCTGCTGATTCGCGATGTCACGGTGATTGATGGGTCGGGAGCTCCGGCGTTTGGGCCGGCGGATGTGTTTGTGAAGGGCAATCGGATTGTGCGCGTGGTTCCGTCGGATGCGATCGCGCGCGAAGAATCAAAGGCGGACGCGGATCATGGAACGAAACAACCGGCGCCGGATCGTGTGATCGATGGCAAGGGAATGTTTTTAACGCCGGGCTTGATCGATGCGCATGCGCACATCAACGAGACGAAGGATGTGCCGGCGGAATATATCTACAAACTTTATTTAGGGCACGGCGTGACGACGGTGCGGACGTTCAACGTAGGGAACGATTCGCCGAAGGAAATGGTGGAGGTGAAGAAGAAAATCGCGGCGAATCAGATTGTGGCGCCGCGGATGTATGTGTATCCGTTCTGGAAAGAATCGGATCCGAGGTCGAGCACGGTCGATGGCGCGAATCAGATTGTGGACGAATGGCACAACCTGGGCGTGGACGGGATCAAGATTTTGGGGAAGCCGGGATTGTGGCCGGACATTTTTCAGACGATCACGACGCGCGCGCGAAAATACAACATGGGCGTGGCGGTACACATCGGGCAGGACGGCGTGTATCCGATGAATGCGGTGCGCGTGGCGGCGGATGGAGCTTCGACGATCGAACACCATTACGGATATGCGGAGTCGTCGTTCGTGTCGCAGAACATCCAAAATTTGCCGCCGGGGTACAACTATTCGAACGAGCCAGATCGATTTCTGGAGACGGGGCGCGTGTGGCTGCAGGCGGACGTGGGGAAACTGCACGGCGAGGTGATCGATTCCCTTCTCGATTCGCTGCACAAGACGGGCTTCATCATGGTGCCGACGTTTGGAATTTATGAGGCGAATCGCGACGTCGAGCGCGCGATGACCTTGCCGTGGCACGCAACGTACACGTTGCCCGCGGTGATGGATTCGTTTTTTCCGAATCCGGCGCACCACGCTTCGTATTTCTATGAGTGGACCTCGAACAAGGAAGCAGATTGGGCGCAGGCATACCGGATATGGATGGAGTTTGTGAACGACTACAAAAATCGCGGCGGGGTGGTAGCGGTCGGATCGGACACGGGATTTTTGTTTGAGATTTGGGGATTCGGCACCATTCGCGAATTGGAGTTACTGGAGGAAGCGGGGTTCACTCCGCTGGAAGCGATTCATGCGGCGACAGAGAACGGCGCGAAGGTGGTGAAGAATCCGGAGTTGGGATTGATTCGGCCGGGGTATCTGGCGGACATGGTCTTGCTGACAGAGAATCCGCTGGCGGATGTAAAAGTGTTTTATGGAATTGGAGTGGCGCGCGCGGGAGCGGATCGGAAGCTGGTGCAGGAGCAGTGCGTGAAGTACACGATTCGCGATGGAGTGATTTTTGATTCGCAGGCGTTGCTCAAAGATGTGCGCGATATGGTGGAGAAGGCGAAGGCGACGAAGTAAGGGCTTGCTACGCCAAATCTTCGGGTTTGATGGGGAGGCGGCGGATGCGCTTGCCGGTGGCGGAGAAGATGGCGTTGCAAACGGCGGGCGCGATCACGGGAAGGCCGGGTTCGCCGATGCCGGTCGGTTCTTCTGTGCTTTGCACGATGTGGACTTCGATTTTCGGCGTCTCGTTCATGCGCGGCATCTGGTAATCGTTGAAGTTGGATTGTTCGACGCGGCCTTTGTTGATGGTGATCGCGTCCTTCATAAAGGCGGAGACGCCATAAATTGCCGCGCCTTCGACTTGCGCTTTGATGCCGTTGGGATTCACCGGACGCCCGCAATCGACCGCATAGACGATGCGCTGGACGGTCAGCTTGCCGTCCTTCAATGAGATTTCCGCGACTCCCGCGGTGTAGGAGTCGAACGAGAAATACCCGGCGATCCCACGATACACGCCCGGCGGAAGCGGCTTGTGCCACTCCGCTTTTTCGGCGGCGAGCTTCAGCACCGCCTTCTGGCGTGCGGTATCGAGCGGTTTTCCTTCCTTCGGATCATTGAAATCGGGAATCTTGCGATCGTCACCGATCGCGCGCAGGCGAAATTCGTACGGATCGGCGTTGGCTGCGGCTGCGAGCTCATCGATGAAACTTTCGACGACGAAGCCGCTGCTGGAATGCTCAACGGAGCGCCACCAAGCGCGCGGAACTCCGGATTTTCCGAGAGTGTATTCAATGCGGTAGTTTTTCGCGGCATACGGAATGAATGCGGCCGTGGCGAATTCGCTGGCCTCGGGCTTTTCGGCGCCGTTCTTCTCCCACATCGCGGCGATCGACGTGGATGTCTGGAAATGCTTCCACGCGACGATATTGCCCTGTGTATCGACCGCGCCCTGCATATGGTGATATGACGCCGGGCGGTAGAAATCGTGCTGCATGTCGTCTTCGCGCGTCCAGAGCACCATCACGGGCTTGTCGCCGACCGCCTTAGCGACCTGCGCAGCTTCCATAACGAAATCGCCCTGATATCGGCGCCCAAATCCGCCTCCCATCAGTGTGGTGTGGACGGTGACTTTTTCCTTCGGCAGTTTCGAGACGCCGACGATGATATCTTGCGCCCACTGCGGCGCTTGTGTCGGTACCCACGCCTCTGCGCTGTCGGGACCGATGCGCACCGTGCAATTCATCGGCTCCATGCAGGCGTGCGCGGCGAATGGAAGTTCGTAAACAATGTCGACTTTTTTCCCGGCCGGAGCAGCAGCGATGGCGGCGTTGGCGTCACCGTCGTTGCGGACGACTTTGGCCGGCTTTGATGCGTTGTCGATAAATTGCTGCCGAAGCGATTGCGATGATTCGCCAGCGTGCGGGCCCTCGTCCCAAGTGATGTCGAGCGCGCGGCGCCCCTGCATCGCCGCCCAGGAATTGTCGGCGAGAACAACCACGCCGCCTGCGGAGAATGCACCTTGCGGGACCGGATCGATGGAGATCACGTCGCGAACACCGGGCACGGCTTTCGCTTTCGTCGCGTCGAATTTCACCGGCTTGCCGCCGAAAACGGGACAGCGCGCGATGACCGCGTAAACAAGATTGTCGGGCCGCGAATCGATTCCGAATTTCGCGGTTCCGGTCGATTTAGCGCGCGCTTCAAAGCGGTTGCGATCGCGGCCGACGATGGTGAAATCGTCGGAATTCTTCAGCGGCACGGTGTTGAGATTGGGAACAGGAAGCGTAGCCGCGACAGAGACCAATTCTCCGTAGGTCAGATATTGGTTGCGCGCGCCATGGAGAATGCCGCCATCTTTCGGCTTGCACGTGTTGCGATTCACGTTCCAGTGCTGCGCCGCGGCCGTGATTAACATTTCACGTGCGGCCGCGCCGGCTTGACGCAGAGGGAGCCAAGACGCTGCTACGCTGCCGCTTCCACCAGTGCCGTGATCGTAGATTGCGGGATCGGTCGGGGCTTGCTCGATCCTGACCTTGTCCCACTCGAGATAAAGCTCTTCGGCGAGGATCATCGGCAGCGCCGTCATGATGCCCTGGCCCATTTCCGATTTGCCGAGAATCAACGTGACTTGATTGTCGGGCGTGATGCGCACCCACGCGTTGAATGGATTGACGGTTTTCTTTTCCTGATCGACAGCGCTCGCTTCCGCGGACGATGCGCCGAGATGGAAACCGATGACGAGCGCGGCTCCGGCGGAGGCGGTGGTTTTCAGAAAGTCGCGGCGATTGACGAGAGTTGCTGTGGCCATGACGATTTACCTCAGATTCGAATTCGCGAGTTGGCGTGGCTGGGGAAAAACCGCCGGCAAGATGCCCTTCGTTCCTCAGGCCAAGCCAGCGCTACCTAGGCTTTGCCGGATTGCAGGTCGGCGGCGCGATGGATCGCTTTGCGGATGCGCTGGTACGTGCCGCAGCGGCAAATGTTGCCGCTCATGAAATCGTCGATATCGGCGTCGCTCGGATTCGATTTTTTCGTCAGCAGCGCGACGGCCGACATGATTTGCCCAGACTGGCAGTAACCGCATTGCGGGACATCTTCGGCAATCCAGGCTTGCTGGACGGGATGCAGGCCTTCGGCCGAAATTCCTTCGATGGTCGTGACTTTTTTCCCCGCGACGCTGCCGATTTGCGTGATGCAGGAACGCGTCGCTTCACCATTGATGTGGACGGTGCAGGCGCCGCACAGCGCCATACCGCAACCAAATTTTGTGCCGGTCATACTGAGAGTGTCGCGGAGGACCCAAAGCAGCGGCATTTCGGGACTGACGTCGACCGTTTGGGCTTTTCCGTTGAGTGTGAAGGTGATGGCCATGGAGCCCTCCTTGGCGAGAACGCTATCGTACAACAGGTCGGCGTGGGTGAAAATCACCGAAATATCGTCGAGATGAGCCTTTACAAATGATTCTGACGGACGGCTCACAGATCTGTGAGCCTGGATAAATCGACCTCAGGCCGTTGCGACGACTTTGGGACGATCGGTTTCGACGCCGCGCCAGCCGACGGGGCGGCCGCTGATGGCTTCCTTCACTGAACGGAACAAAACGACATACATCAACTGGCGATAGTAGAAGCGCTGGAGAAGAACTGGAATGAGCAGCGACCAGTCTTCGTGTGGTTCGAGGAAGAATGCGATCGCGCAGGTCAGGATGTCGATGATCAGGAAGCCGAGGAAGAAGAGCACGGAACGCTCGACGTCGGCGGTCGTCCAGATCTGCGGCAAGTGGGCGACTTTTTGGCCGAGCGCCCAAAGCAACAGCGAGCCGAAGAACATCAAGTCGATGACCGGCGAGATCAGCGGTAAGGCAAGCTGGAAGACGAAAATATTGGGCAGAGCGACCCAACCGAGCGTGCCGTATTTCGGACGGAAGAGAGTGTCGCTGTGTTTCCAGAAGGCTTGCAGGGTACCGAAGGTCCAGCGGAAGCGCTGGCGGATAAGTTGGCCCGCGGTTTCGGGAGCTTCGGTCCAGGCAATGGCTTCTTCGTCGTAGCCGATGCGCCAGCCGAGCCGGCGAAGCGCGATGGTAAGGTCTGCGTCTTCGGCGACCGTGTCTGCGGTGATGCCGCCGGCGGCTGCGATAGCTTCCTTGCGCCATGCGCCGAGAGCGCCGGGAACTACCGTGATGCAATTCAGCAAATCGAAAGCGCGCTTCTCCATATTCTGGCTGGTGATGTATTCGAGCGCCTGCCATCGTGTGAGCCAGCGCGAGCGATTGCCGACCTTCACGTTGCCGGCAACGGCGCCGAGTTTTGGATCGGAGAAGTGGCGCACGAGTTTGCTGATTGCGTCGGGTTCGATTTCGGTGTCGGCGTCGATGGTGACAACGATTTCCGTGTGCGCTTCGGCCATCGCGTGACTCAGCGCTGCGGATTTGCCGCGGTTCACCTGATGAATGATCTGCACGCGCGGCTCGTTGCCGAAATTGGTATCGAGGATTTCACCCGTGCGATCGGTTGAGCCGTCATCGACGACGATAATGTGCAGACCGGGAAAATCGGACGCGAGAACCGACGTGACCGTTTGCACGATTACAGATTCTTCGTTGTGCGCGGGCACGAGAACGGTGACGGCGGGCGGCGGAACGGGCATCACGAAGTGATCGGGACGCAGTTTTTCGATCAACGCGAGAAGCCCGATGATGAGCGCGCGGCCGCTGACGAGCACGATGCCAATGATGAAGATCGTCGCGATGCCGGCGCGCAGCCAGCGATAGATGCCGAAGATGAAGCCGTCGGCGCGCGCCTGCCAGCGTTCCATAGTCGTGAGCGGCATCATCACTTCGGCACGGGTTTTGCCGATCAGGTCGGAGACGGAGACGAAGTCGTAGCCCTGGATGCGCAGCGCGTCGATGATTTTCGGCAGAGCTTTCACGGTGTTGTAGCGTTCGCCGCCGCCATCATGGAAGAGGATGATGTTGCCGTCTTCGGCCTGGCGCATGATGTTGTCGATGATTTCCTGCTCGGGAATTTGGCGGCCACCAGGAAGCTGCTGCCAATCATGTGCGTCGATTTTCTGGCCGACGATGAGGTAGCCCATGTCTTGCGCGATCGGAAGCTGCGCGACTTCTTCAGCGTATTCGGGCTGGTGATCGATGCCGTAGGGCGGACGGAAGAGAATCGATTTCACGCCGATGGTGCTTTCGATCAGGCGTTGCGTCAGGTTTAGCTCCCAACGAATTTGCGTTTTTGTGATCTCGTCGAAATTCGGGTGCGTGTAGGTGTGATTGCCGATCTCGTGGCCGTCGTCGTATTCACGCTTGAGGATCTCGGGATTTTCGCTGGCTTGCACGCCGATGACGAAGAACGCTGCCGGCACTTTTTTCTGTTTCAGGATGTTGAGAATTTGCGGCGTCCAGCGCGGGTCGGGGCCGTCGTCGAACGTTATAGCGAGTTTTTTCTTGGCGGCGCCGAGCTGGTCGATGTCGTAAGAGAGCGGAATCGCGTCGTAATTTTCGTCGGTAAAAAGATCGGTCTCGGCGTCGTAGGTGAAGCTGCGCTTGCCGCGCTTCGGCGTATCGACGAAACGCCAGACATCGCCATCGCCTTCGAGAATCAAGTCCGGGCCGGGCGGGATGTCGATGAGCTGCTGGCGCATGGCGTCATCGGGGCGCGTTGCATCCCAGATGCGCCAGATCGAAGTATCGGAGTGGCCGAGCCGAAACAGCATCGTGCCTTGCACTCCGAGGCGCTCACTGGCGCGAAGCTGGTTGTAGCCGGTGATGGCGTCGAGCATCCAGACCTGGTGCTCGTGATTGTTTTCGTCGACGTACGAGTAACGGGGGTTGAGCGAGGCGTCGTCGAAATCGATATCGGTTTCGGATTCGAAGGCGTGGAGCAAGGCTTCTTGCACGCTGAACTCGGTTGCTGAGGCCCACTTCTTATCGTCTTTGCGCGGCCAGTCGTAAGCGAAATTCGCGACGCCGACGACGATTTTTTGCGCGGGGACCTGCTGCATCACCTGATGGAGATTCTCGACGAACCAGTCTTGCGCGGCGATCGGGCCTGGGGGCGACGAAACCCAGTGCTGATCGAAATTGAGCAGCACGATCGCGTCGCACTCTTTGCCGAAGAATTTGTAATCGTAGGCGTCGTCGCGGGCCGGCAACTCGACCATCAGCTTGAGGCCGACGGCGTGGAGCGCGGAGCCGAGCTCTGAGACAAACTCACGAAAATTGGCCTGCGACGGATCGGGAATCGACTCGAAATCGACGACGATGCCGGATTGATGGCCCTCGACGGCGTACTCGACGACCTCGCGCACGAGGCCGTGCCGCGCCTCCTGATTCGCCAGCATCTGCACCATTTCGTTCACGCGCCAGACCTGGCCGTCGTAGTTGTTGAGCAGGGCCATCATGGGCAGCTCGACGTTGGCGGATTTCATCCAACGATGGAGCTTGTCGTCTTTGAGCAGCGAGATCGCTTCTTCCGGCGAGGCTTTCACCGTCTGATAACGCTCGTAGTCGACGATCGTGAGCTGGCCGTCGGAAGTGACGGCGTGAAGCTGCTCGGGAATTAGGACGTCGAGATCTTTGTAGTGGCGCTTGAGCGACGCGAGACTGTTGGAGTCCCAACTGACGTAGTAAGCAGCGCGCAGCGGATCGTAGCTGGCGGGAACATTGCCGATATTTTCGACGCGGCGATGGCGGCCTTCGCGACCGGGCACGATTTTCGGGCCAGTCTTAATTTTCAGAGCGCGATAGATTGGGCGCGTATCGGGCACTAATCCCGCGGGAAGCTCGACGCTGGCCGCGATGTTCACGAAAAAATACGCCAGCAGCGCCGTCAGCAGCACACCGGAAATTTCCATGATGCGGCGCGTGCGCCGCCAACGGACGCGCTCTGCGTCGTAAAATATTGGACCGCGTTCCTTCATTCAACCTTTCCGAATTGCGATGCGGCTGGGCACCTGAGCGCCGGCAGTGAGTCATTCTGCCTGATTGCGTCTGCTCTATTGTAAGATGCGGTTCATTGATGAAGCGAATTTTCTCCAGCCCGGGTGTCGCGCTCGTAGCTGGATTGTGCCTCAGGTTGTTCTTCGTTTTGCGGTTCCCGGCGAACTCTGGCGACACCGTTTTATACGAACAAATGGCGAGCAATTGGCTGCTGCACCACGTCTATGCGATGGACGTGGGCGGGCAGATTACGCCGGTGGATTTGCGGATGCCGGGGTATCCGATATTTCTGGCGATCGTTTATGCGATTACCGGTCGAACCGGAGATGCTGCGCATTTGCCACTGATGATCGCGCAAGTTTTTGTGGACCTGGCTTCCTGCGTCTTGGTCGCGGGACTGGCAGCGATTCTGGCGCTGATGGTGAGCGAGCAGGCGCCGGCGCGGCGCGTTTTCGTGGCGGGGATTTGGCTGGCGGCGCTTTGCCCGTTCACCGCGAACTATACGGCAGTGACGTTGACGGAAGTGTTCGCGATTTTTTTTACGGCGGCGGCGCTGATTCCGCTTTGTCTGATGATCGGGCGAACGCGGAACAATGGGTGGCTCTTCATCAAGCGTGAGTGGTGGCGCGCGAATAACTATCGGTATCTCGCGGGCGACGGCGGCCTTGCTGGTGGGACTTTGCACGTTGTTTCGGCCGGAGTCGCCGCTGCTGCTGATCGCGGCGTGGATCGTGCTCGCGGTCGTTTTGTTTCGGCAGCACGAGGCGAAACGCTGGATTTTTACTGTCGTTGGCATGGGACTAATCTGCGCGATTCCGTTGGTGCCGTGGACGGTGCGTAACGCGATCACATTGCACGAGTTTCAACCGCTCGCGCCGAAGTATTCGAATTTGCCGGGCGAATTGATTCCTTACGGATTCATGAGCTGGGAGAAGACGTGGCTGTACCGTTTTCGCGACGTTTACCTCGCATCGTGGAAGCTGGACGATGAAGCGATTCAGATCGACGATCTTCCGGCATATGCATTTGATTCCCCCGAGGAAAAAGATCGCGTCGCGTCGATTCTGGAGCCGTACAACAACGATCTGACGCTGACTCCGGATGAAGATGAGGCGTTTGGCCGTGTGGCGCGCGAACGGACGGCGCGGCATCCGCTGCGAACATACGTCTGGCTGCCATTGGCGCGCGCTGGAGTGATGTGGTTCACGCCGCGGATCGAGTTGATTCCCTTGTCGGGCACCGTGTTTCCGCTAGTGCAGTCGTGGCAGGACGACAAGGTCGATCAGGGTGTGACGGTTGGATTTTTTCTGCTGAACATCGCGTATGTCGGGTTCGCAATCTTTGGCGCGATCCGTCTATGGCGGTGGAGCACAGCGGTCAGACCCGCGCTCGCGATGATGATTTTGTTTGTCGTACTGCGCACGGCGTTTCTTACAACCATCGAAACGCCGGAGCCGCGCTACGTGCTTGGTCTGCTTCCCCATCGTGCTCGCTCTGGCAGCACAGATCTTTTGGCAGCCTTCAAAAGCAAGTGATCCGCGCTAAGCCTCTTCAGTCGGCTCGGGATGGATTGTGACGCGGTGAACCTGCGAGAAATGCTCTTTCACCCGGTCTTCCAAGGCGGCAGTTACGTCGTGCACTGTCGTGATCGGCAGGTCGCTCTTCATCGTGCAGTGGCATGACGCCAGTATCCGATGATCGACCTGGCGAACGCGGACGTCGTGGCAGTTCACCAGCTCGTCGTACTCGGCGGTCAATGAATTGAGGAATGCTTCGATATTGCGCGAGAGCTGCTTCATCTCGCCGACGCCGGTATCGGGTGTCGCTATGTGGCGGCCGAGCGGTTCGATGTGAATGTTCACGTCGACCGGACCGCCGTGGCGCAATTCCCGGATGCCTTCCTCGAGTTCGCTCGCTTTGCGATGCGCGGCGCGCAGGCTGAGATTCTCGTCGACCTCAAGGTGCAACTCGACGAACAGCATGTTCTGTTGCTGAATCGCGCTTAAATCGTGAATCGCCAATCCCATCCGCTGGGCCACGGCGCGAATCGCTTCGAAAAGATGCTCGCCTTTCGGCGCGCGAGGTTCCGCGTGAACCATCACGTCGGCCGGCACGATTTCGCCGATGCGCTTTTCGATGGCGTCGCTCAGTTGGTGGACCTGCTCCAGACTGGCGGTGCGAGCGACGCTGACGGTAGCATCCACGAAATGGCGATTCCCCGCGCGACGCACGCGCACGCGGACCACATCGAGCACGCCATCCATTCGTGAGACGGCATGCGCGATTTCCTGCTGTAAACCGCGAGGAGCGGTATCGAGCAACGCTTCAACGGTGCGCCTGCCGAGCCGCGAGCCAACCCACAGAATCACGCCGGCGACTCCCAGACCTGCGAGTGCGTCGGCGTAAACGAGCCACGGAACGTTCCACGTCTCTCCGGCCCAGACCAATCCAATGCCTGCGATGACGACGATGGTGCTCCACACATCGGTCGAAAAATGCAGTGCGTCGGCTTCCAGCGCCTCGCTAGGGAATTTTTTAACGACGCCGGCCAGCGCGCGAGCGCGTGTCAGGTCAATGCCCAGTGCAATCGCGAGCACGATGACCGCCGTGATGCTCGGTTTGATATGGACTGCGCGGAAGAACAGCCGCTCAAACGCTTCAAAAATAATGTAAAGAGCTGTGATCAGCAGCAACGCGGTTTCGACGAACGCCGAGAAATTTTCGAATTTGCCGTGCCCATAGGGGTGGTTCTCGTCGGCAGGCTGATCCGAGACGCGCACAGACAAAAATGTGATGACGGCCGCGACGAGGTCGAGTCCGGAATGCAGCGCTTCAGACAAAACGCCCAAGCTGCCGGTGCGCAGGACTAGAAATGCCTTCAGCGAGACGAGCACGGTAGCGGAGCCGACGCTCAGCAGCGCCGCCTTCTTCTTTTCGCGTACTTCACCGGCAAGATCGACTGTCATGGCCGCTGCCTAGACTACCTTAAGTCGTCACCTTGCGTGATTGCGCCGTGTTATTCTTCGCGGCCATGAAACCGATTCGGTTGCTCGGACTTGCCTTTGTTTTGACGCTCGTCGTTTGGCCTTTCTCGCTGTGTGCGAAGGTCACGCGCGTAGAGATTACGTCCCGTGCAGACGTGCTCAACGGTCAATCATTCGGTGATGTAGGCCCCTACGAACGCATCACCGGCCGCGTGTACATCTCCCTCATAGTCTCGGACGTTCACAATCGTCCGATCGTCGATCTCGCCAACGCCGTCAATCGCAAAGACGAACGTGTCGTCGAGTTCTCCGCAGACTTCGTTGCCATCCAGCCGAAGGACCCTGCAAAAGGTAACGGCTCGATGATCCTCGAAAGTCCGAATCGCGGTCACTCGGCCATCCTGCGGATCGTCGATGGTGGCGACTGGAACGCCGAGCATGATGCGGGTGATGCCTGGCTCCTGCGCAAAGGTTTCACGTTCGTCAGCCTCGGATGGCAATGGGATACGGCCGACGGATTCAAACTCTACGCGCCAATCGCGAAAGAAAATGGAACGACGATCACAGGCTTGTTGCGCGGCGACCTGATGCTCTCAAAATGGATGGACGAGATTCCACTCGGTCATTTCACCGACGGAAGGATCGGCGGAGTCGAGTATCCCGTTGCGAATCCCGACGATCCGCGAAATGTTTTGACGGTGCGAGACTCGCGCGAGGCACCGCGCACAACGATTCCGCGCGATCAATGGCAGTTCGCCCACACCGTTGATGGGAAGTTGCAGCCGAGCAATCGCCACATCCATCTGAATGGCGGATTCCAGGCAGGCAAACTCTACGAATACGTCTACGTTGTCGCCGATCCGGTCGTGGCGGGTGGCGCGTTCGCGATGTTTCGCGACTTCGCTTCTTACGCAAAGCACAATCCGAAAGCTGTCACGCCGGCACAACGTGTCTACGGCGAAGGGATTTCGCAGAACGGCCGCTTCCTCCGTGACTTGCTGTATCAAGGTTTCAACGCAGACGAAGAAGACCGCATCGCGCTCGACGGCATCCTGGCGCACGTTGCCGGCGCGGGCCGCGGGAGCTTCAACTATCGCTTTGCGCAGCCGTCGCGCGACGCGCAGCCAACTTCGTCCGTCTTCTTCCCAACCGACATTTTCCCGTTCACCGATCAGCCTGAAACCGATCCGCTCACCGGCGAGACGGGCGGCTTGCTCGATGCCGCCGTCAAACAAAACGTGGTGCCGAAAATTTTCTTCTCGAATACGTCATACGAGTATTGGGGACGAGTCTGTGCACTGATTCACGTAACGCCGGACGGATTGCACGACGCCGAGATCTCGCCCAACGTTCGCATTTATCACTTCACGGGCTTGCAGCACTACACCGGCTACTTTCCGCCCGCAAAAGGCACCGACGGCCTGGATGGCCAACAGCTCGAATCGTCTCTTCCGATCCGTTACTTCTGGCGCGCGATGATCGTCAATATGGATGCGTGGGTTCGGAGCAACACCGCGCCACCAGCCAGCAGCTATCCGAAAATTGCCGACGGCACGCTAATCCCGTTCGAAAAGTACAATCCGCCAGCGATCCCCGGCCTGCACAGGCCGCACGAAGCGACCGCGGCCTATCGCATCGACTTCGGCCCTAATTGGCGCGACGGAATTCTCAGCCTGCAGCCTCCAAAGGTCGGCCGGGCGTTCCCGGTTCTTGTGCCGGCCATCGATGCCGACGGAAACGAACGCGACGGCGTCCGCTTACCGGAAGTCGCCGTTCCGCTCGCGAGCTACCTGAGCTGGAATCTACGCGACCCATCGATTGGCGCTCCGAAAGAGCGGGTCGCGTTCGAACTTTCGTTCGTGCCGTTTCCAAAAACCGAAGCCGACCGTCAGCGCACTCGCGACCCGCGCAGATCGATCGCCGATCGCTACGAGGATCACGAAGACTATCTGGTGAGATTTACAAACGCTCTGGACAAATTAATTCAACAGCATTGGATTTTGCCGGAAGACCGCTCCGCGATGATCGAGCGCGGCGAACAGGAATGGAATCTCGCGACCGCCAGATGACTTGGTGCGATGTGAGTTAGGTTGAGCTGGGAGATGCGGGTACGGCGCCAAGGCGCGGAATGAATCGGAGCGCGACGGAATTCATGCAGTAACGAAGGCCTGTCGGCTCAGGACCATCCGTGAAAACATGCCCGAGGTGCGAGTCGCACAATTTGCATTTCACTTCGCGCCGAACCATGCCCAGCGAAATGTCCTTGTGCTCGTAAACATTTTCGTCCGCGATTGGCTTCCAAAAACTCGGCCAGCCGGTTCCTGAATCAAATTTCGCGGAGGAATCGAACAGCGCATTGTTGCAGCAGATGCAGCGATACAGCCCAGGCGAATGCTGCTTGTCGAGTTCGCCGCTGTAGGCCCACTCGGTTCCAGCCCGTCGCGTAACGTCGTAGCTCAACGGTGTGAGCTGCTTTTTCCATTGCTGTTTTGTCTTGCGAACTCGCGGAGCGGAGACGGGACCGATGCGTTCACCGGCATCGGTGAATCGAATTACAGTGACGGGCGATGGATCGTCAGAAGTTGGCGTCGGCTCATCATCGGCGAACGCGGAGCTCAGAACTCGCTGCACTCCGAACAAGAGGCCGAGCCCGCCGAGGGTCGCTCCGCCGAAAATCAACCCGCGTCTGGACATGTCTTTCATACCCGAATTAGATGGCCGGCCTGAAAATCGGATTCAATCGTACAAATCCAGCCATCACAAACAGATACGTAGAAAGCGACTCGTCGGATTTATTTCGCCGCGTTCAGTGGCGGCGCCGGAAGCAACGGCAGCCGCTTCGGCTCGCCGCGCGCGCCGCGAACTTCGAGCTCTTCGAACAGCAGCGACGGCGCCACCATCGACGCTGGCAACCCGCCATTTCCAGCCGCCGCGCCAAACGCACCGAGCGCCGTGCCCGAGAAGCCGGCAATCTGGCTCTGCATGTAGTTGTAAACGTAATTGTCGTTGCCGATTCCCGCGAGATTCCGCAGCGAACGCGTATTCACACCGACGATCCGGGCGCCGCGAATCATCTCCTCGCGCCCATCTTCGGGATAGACCTTGTACACCAGCAACGGCAGTCGATCGCCCGTTCCCGCACCGCCGCCATAGCTTGCGAGCAGCTCCTGGAAATCCTCCTGATGCAGCAAGCTCAGCGAAGGATTGTCCATCTCGCGCACGATGATGCAATACGGCAGCTTCTCCGCTTTGCACTCATCCAAGAATTTCTTCTTCAGATCCGCCGCCGACATCGTCTCCGTCGAATTGAAGAACAAATTGCTCATCGTCGGCTTCGCGTCCGTCAACAACGCCGACCGCCCGTGCCCATTGGAATGATTCGAATCGTTGCCCGGCCGCCGCGACATCAGCAACTCTTTCAGCGTGCCGTTTTCGACGACGGCAACTTTCTCCGCCTTCACGCCTTCATCGTCCACCGAATATCCGCCGATGAGCGGCGTCCCTTTGTAATCCTTGGCGCCGGGATCGTCGATTAGACTCACGCTCGTCGGCAAAACGCGCGCGCCGATCCGCCCCGTCCAATCGCTCTTCCCGCCGAGGTTCCCCAGCATCTGCTCGAAAATCGGCTGAAATGAAATCGGCGGCCGCGCTCCGTTGATCGCCGGCCCAAAAATCTGCGCCAGCAATGGAGCCGCCGCGCGCGCCTCGAACAGCACCGGGCCCGTGTAATCCTGCGCCACAGCGCCGGCGCGCAACATCATCAACTCGCTGCCCGTAACGTTCAGCCCCTTCTTCACCGCATCGACGTTCGGCAAATCTCCCGGCCGCGGTGCGTACGTTGCATAAAGATGATTCAGTGGCATTCCATCCGCCGCGAGTGTGTTCATACCCGACTCGATCGCCGCAAACGTGCGATTCGTCCGGATTTCCGTCCCTTCGCTGGTCATCAGATATTCGGTCGCATACACGAGGTAATACGTCACGCGGGATTCGTAAATCTCCGGAAATTGCCTCAGCGTCGCCGAAGCCTGCCGCGCCTCTTCATCCCAATTGCGATTCGTCCAATCCGGCGTCACGAGCGGCTCGACAATCTTCACCGGCTGCACTTTCGAAAAGTCATCGATGTCCGACTGCCGCGCCAAGCTGCTCAGATACGCCTGTTTGCGCGAATACGTCTCGACCGCTTCCTTGAACGCCTGGTCCGTCGCGATCCACAAATCCTGCCGCAGCGAATCGTAGTCGCGATCGATCCCCACCGAACCAGTCGAGCCGATGAATCCGCGGAAGCCTTCCTCGCCGACAAAGTTCGAACTGTCGAGTTTGTAATTTCCGACGCGCGCCTCGACGTCCATGAAGCGCTGCCGCTCATGCGTGCTGCTCAACAGCGTCCCGAACTCCGCCGTAATCTCTTTGAAGTCGAGATCGAGCAGCCGATACTCGATGTAGTACGGCTTCACCGGCTCATTCGTGCCGGGAATGTTCAGCTCCAGCCGCGCTTTCGAACGCGCCATCTCATCGCGCATCGCGTGCAGCGTCTGATCTTTGTCTTGCGGTGCTTGCGCCTGTGCAGCCTTCGCACCGGCACCCGCTGCCTCGGTGCGAATCGGCGTAAAGCCGGCCGTCATCACAACGAACGCCGCAACAACTGCAACTCCCATCCAACTCGTCCGGCGCTTCACTGTGCACCTCCGGACTTCGCCGCATCCTGCGCAGGCGAAGGCAGAATCGGCGGGCGATCCGTCGAGGCTTCTTTCTTCTGTACTTCCAGCTCACTTGTCAAAATCGCCGGAGCCGCCGCTGAAACCGGCACCGAGCCTGATTCCGCTCCGCAATATCCGTTGAAAACTTCCTGCTTGTCGCCGGTCGCCACAATTTTCGTCAGCGACGCCAGTGGCGTGCCCACGATATCGACGCCGCGCACCAACTGATCCGGCCGCCCGTCGGCAAACACCTTGTAAACAACCAGAGGCTGCACCTGGAACGCCTGCGGCTGCCCGCGTCCCGTGAACGTAAATCCGCCTGCGATATCATCGATCAACAGCCCATACGGCTTGTTCTGCTGCTTCACCAACTCGATCAACTTCGCGCGCAACTGCGCATCCGTCATCGTCTTGCTGCTCTCGACGATCAGGTTGCCCTGACGCGAAACCGGGAACGCTCCAAGTTGCCTCCGCCCATGTCCGTTCGAGTGCGGAAATCCGATCAGCGGCGAACGCGACATCTCAAAATTTTTCAGCACGCCGTGATCGACCATCATTACGCGATGCGCCTTCACACCTTCGTTGTCGTATTCATAAAATCCGAGCAAGTCTTCCTTGCCCAGTTGCGGCATCGTCGGATCATCAATGATGGTCAGGAAGTCCGGCAAAATCTGCTGATCGACCATCTTCGTGAACGTCTGTCCTTCCGAAGCATCCTTCTGCCGATGCCCTTCCGCGCGATGACCAAAAACTTCGTGGAAGAAAACCGCCGCCGCGCGTCCCGTCAGCAACGCTGGCGTCACCGACGGCTCATTCAACGGCGCCGCGACCAATCCTTCCAACTCTTTGCGCAACGTCGCGCCCGCCGCCAATACCGCTTTGTCGTCCGGAGCATCCGACGGCTTCACCCAATCAAAGTTGTAGTAGCGCTCGAGATCCATTCCGTCCGGCGCCTTACCCTGAATGAATAATTCCAGCCGGTAGCGAATCTGCCCGTACTGCAGTTGCGTCCCTTCGCTCGTGATCTGATACGCGTTCTCCGCTTGCGCCGTGAACGTCACGATCGAATTGATCACCGCCGGTGACGAACGAAATTCCTTCGTATACGCGCGCACCTTGGCTTCCCACGGCGTTCGATCGACCTTGATCGAAACCTCGGGACCAATATCCGTGTGCGGCTGTTCGTGCGTGAAGTCCGGCGCCGCTCCTTCCGCCGTCTCCACCTTCACTTCTTTGCCCGTCTTGATCTTGATCAGCGCTTCCGCCGCCGTCCGATACTGCTTGTCGGTCTCGAGCCAGATCGTCCGCCGCAAAACTTCCGTGTCGTCGTCGATCGGCGCTGGCGTCGCCGAACCGCCGCGCTGCTCTTGCCGCGTGCCCACTTTGTGCGTGTTGTCGAGATCATACGAGCCCGTGCGCACCGCAACTTCCAGATATCGACTCCGATTTTCGTCGCTTGAAAGCAGCGCTCCGTTCGATCCCGACACGTTCACTCGGTTCGTGTCCGTGATCGTATAGCCGAGGTAATACGCCGGTGGATCCTGCGCATTCAGCACTTTGAACGAGCGATCGAGCTCCAGCTGCATCGCCGCCAGCAGCGGCGAGCGCTTCGCCGTCGATGTGTCGGCCGACCGCGTTGTGCCCGGCGGATTCGGAGGTGGCGCTGCGTGCGCCAGCCGCGCCGTCACCGGCAGAATTGCCAGCAATCCAAACGCAGCAACAACGGATACCACTCTATTCCGATTCGATTTACGCAAAGGGAGCCTCACTCACTCTTAGACGGGTCTATGAATCATTCAGTGTACGCCAGCGACTTGCGGCCACACAAACAACCGCAAAGCACGGCCTCAGACGGGCAACATTGCGGATACCACCATGCAGGCAACAATGTTTCGACGCATTCCCACCAATTTCCGTTGCTTTCTATAAGTCGTATGCACTTTTCTTCATCCTGACCTGCGAGCCTCTGTGCGCCCCTCGTCTTATTCCTGAGTTGTCTCTTCGAGTTGTAAGCAGTCGCCCACTTCAGGCTCTTGGGTGTGCCGTACCGTGCGATTTTCAGGGTGCGGAATTTCCGCTCCAAACTTCGATTCGATCTGGAGTATCGCCATTCATCCCCGGCACCGCGCACCACCCATTGCCGCGTTCCGCACAAGCTGTTGCATCACGTCCCTACCGGCCACAAACTTTCCTCATGAAAGCCCTAGCTGCCCTCCTCGTCTTCGCAGGCGTCGCTTACCTCATCTACGCATACTCGCTCAAAAAGATGCCGACCACCGACGCCGGCACCGCGCCCACGCAAGCCATCAGTCTCACCGGAGTCCGCGGCGACCTGCTCCAAATCGCTCAATCCGAGCGCAGCTTTCTCGCACTCAACGACCACTGCGCCAACATCGACGAACTCATCTCTTCCAACTCCATCACCATGCGCGCGCCTGAGCGCGACGGCTACACCTACACACTCGACTGCGGCTCCGCCGGCAACTTCAAAGCCACAGCACGCCACGCCCCCGCTCCCCCCGACTCCCCCATCCGCTACCCCACCCTCGCCATCGACCAATCCATGCAAGTCACCGAAATCCAGTAGCGCACCGGTTGGCGTTTTGTAGGGGCGGGGCCCGCTCCGCCCGGCCGTTGCGTCTTGTCTCCATCCATCGCGGAGCCCTGCGCGGACCTGCCTTGCGACCAGCTATGTCTGCGCAACTCCCCGGAACTTTTCCACACCAATCCCGTATCTCTATCCAGCGTCACCTGACGCCCCGACAAACAAAAGCACCGCGTCTCCGCACGAACGCGAAGGAGAAAAAATGACCGGAGAATTCATAGGCCTCGTCGCAGTCGTCCTCACCCTCGGCATCCCCGTAGCCGGTATGTACACCTACTACCACGTCCGCAAACTCCGCACCCAGGAGCGCCTCGCAGCCATGGCTCGCGGCGTAGAAATCCCGATGGTTCCGGATCTCTCCGAGTCCGCCCGTTCGCGCCGCGCCGCCATTCTTCTCTGCTCCGGCGCAGTCGGAATCATGATGGCGTTCGGCATGATCGCCCAAATCGAGCACGATCCCGAAGTCTGGGTCCCCGCCGCCTTCGCCGTCATCCCGCTCGCCGTCGGCATCGGCTACTTCCTCGACTTCACCCTGATCCGTCGCGACGCCAGCGCGCAATAGGCATCGCGCGCTGCTGATTCGTTTGTCAGGGCGGGGCTTGCTCCGCCCGATTCACGTCGCGTCCATCACGCCTCAGGTTGAAATCTGCAAAGACTTCCTGCTTCCAGGCCGGGTTTCGCGACCATCGAATGCCACTCGGCAATCCTGAAATCGACGGACGCTCTTCGCCACCCACAACCAAAGCGGCGCGACGTTGTCGAGCATCGCAGATCCGAGCGCTGTAATCGCGTATTCGACCCGCGGCGGCACCTCTGGGAATATCTTCCGCGTGATGAGACCGTCGCGCTCCAGCCCGCGCAGCGTCTTCGTGAGCGACTTCTGCGTAATCCCCTCCACCGACTCCAGAATCCGGGAAAACCGCAACGGCTTACGACGCTCGGCAATCACGCTCAAGGTCCAAAGCGACCACTTGTCAGAGACGCGCGAAACCATCTCGCGTGTCAGCGCATCTTCCGACTCCGTGAGCGTCTCGCAGAAATCCTTGATGTCCTCCCAACCGAATCTCGCCTGTTTTTTCGGCCTTTTCATTGGTTTCCTCTAGGTAAGTACAGCACTCTTAGGTGCCTTATTGCTATCGGATACTGTCAACACGATACTAGACCAATGAAATCGAAAATGAAAACCAAATGGACCACGACAGACATTCCCTCTCAGCTCGGTCGCAGGGCACTGATCACCGGCGCGAACAGTGGCATCGGATTTGAGGCGGCTCTCGCACTGGCCCAGAAAGGCGCCGAACTGATCTTGCCTGCCAGAACGAAGGCCAAGGCCGACGACGCGGTTCAGCGAATTCTCAAGCATGTCCCGAACGCACGGCTTCACTCCGAGATTCTCGACCTCGCCGAGTTGGCTTCCGTCCATGCCTTCGCCGGCCGGGTGCTTCAGCGATTTCCCGGACAATCGCTCGACCTGCTGATCAACAACGCGGGTGTAATGGCGCTTCCAACGCGTGAAGTGACCGGCGATGGATTTGAGCGCCAGTTTGCGACGAACTATCTTGGCCCGTTTGCTTTAACGATGTTGCTGCTCCCATCAATCAAACAGACGGCGGGCTCGCGCGTCGTGACCGTGTCCAGTTCGGCGAGCAATCAGGGCAAGATCGAGTTCGACAATCTTCAAAGCGAGCGCATCTACAAACCGATGTTCCAGGCCTATGCGCAATCCAAGCTCGCCGACCTCATCTTTTCGCAGGAATTGCAGCGCAGGCTCAAGGCCATCGGATCGCCCATTCTCAGCGTGGCCGCTCACCCGGGATACGCGGTTACGAACCTGCAAGCCGGTCCTCTCGGGCTGGGCATGAGGTTCGTCATCACAGTGATGAAGCCTTTCCTGTCGCAAGATGCGGCGCGCGGCGCTCTCCCAATTCTTTACGCAGCGGTTGATCCAGAAGCAGTCGCCGGCGGCTACTACGGTCCCGATGGCATTGGAGAATTGAAGGGATATCCGGCCGCAGTGCCCATTCCGAAGAGTGCGCTCGACACGGCGATTGCAAGCCGGCTTTGGATGGAGTCCGAGCGCCTGACCGGCGTAAGATTCGCCCCGCTTGCCATCACCAATCAACTCGAATCGCAACTGACTCGTTAGGAGAATGGAATGTTTCAACTATTTTTTGTGGGACTCGCACTAGTCGCGGCGACAGTTCACTTGGTATTTTCAGCAAAGCGCCGTAGCAGCGCGGCGACGATCGTTGGAACCTACCTTGTCTATCTGTTCTCTATTTACGTGGGATTCATGGGTTTGTTCACTGCTTACTATCACGTATTCCAGCCAGGTCTGGCCTCGGCTTCCATCGGCTGGGCGCCGAGTCCCTTCGAATATGAGGTCGGCATGGCCGATCTGACGATGGGGGTTTTGGGTGTTCTCTGCCTCGTATTCCGCCGTGATTTCTGGCTGGCCACTGCGATCGGAAATGCGGTATGGCTGCTCGGTGATGCGGTGGGACACATCCGCGAAGTTGTGATTCACAAAAATCACGCCGCAAACAACGCGGGATTGTTCTTGGTCCTTGAACTTGCTGTGCCCGTCGTGATTCTCGGTTTGGTCGTCTACTATCGGCGTCTGACTCTTGACAACACTGAGCCTCTCGCTGCCTAAAGTGGCGGAGCCCCTGAAACCTTGCGAGACCTTTGTTATTTCGGAGTCGCACCAAAGCGCCGGCAAGCAAACAGTATGGAACCACTGAGTATCCGGTAACCGATAGCAGTTGGGTGCCGCACTCTTGTGATTTTCAAGGGTGCGGGTTTAGACAAAGCCCCACCCACAACATCCCACGATCACCAGTCGTGGCTGATCTCGATTCGGAATGCAGCAGCAAATTCCTCACCCGGTGCACCGGGAAACGCCGTTGTCAGCAGCTGATACATCCGGCTCAGTTCGTCATTCGACGACACCCACCCCTTCACCCGCTGCCCCCGCGCAACTGCAGCGAACGCCGCGAGCATCGACAGCGCCACCGCCGCGCGCCGAATCCAATTTCGAATTTTCACCGTATATCTCCCAGTGGTATTTCTTGCCCGCACATATGCTTCAAATTCGCCGCGGCATTCAAACTCAAATGGTGAGCCATCGAACGGTCGAATCAACCGCGCCCATCGCTTCTTCTCGCGGAAGATTCTGAGGTAATGTGTTCCACATCTTGATCGCAACGAGCGGAAGATGAGCGCTTCGCCCGCACAACACATGCAATGCATGGAAGTCTGGGGCGGCAGCCAGATCGCCGCCAGCGGAGTCGAACTCGCCGGCCTCGACGTCTGGATTTACAGCAAGCCGTTCGGCCAGGCCCAGCGTGGCGGCGACGTCTACTACGTTTCCAGTTGCGCGTCCGGCCGCATCAGCCGCCTGCTCCTCGCCGATGTTTCCGGTCACGGCAAATCCGTCGCTTCCACCGCCGCGGACCTGCGCACCTTGATGCGCCGCTTCGTAAATCGCCTTGACCACAAAGAATTTGTACGTCTCCTCAACGAGCAATTCACCACTCTCTCTCGTCAAGGCACTTTCTCCACCGCCGTCGTCACCACTTTTTTCGCGCCCAGCCGCCGGCTCCGCATCTGCAACGCCGGCCATCCCCGCCCGCTTCTTTTTCGCGCCGCCGATAACCGCTGGTCCTTCCTCTCTCAAGAAGACAGCGCCGAAAAAAAGGGCCCGCTCAACATTCCTTTCGGCATCTTCACGCTCGCCGACTACGATCATCTCGACATCGAGCTCGAACCCGGCGACTGCGTCCTCAAATACACCGACGCACTCATCGAATCCTGCGATGCCGACGGCGAAATGCTCGGCGAAGACGGCCTGCTCCGCATCGTCAATCTGCTCGGGGACGTCCCCGCCGAAAAGCTCATCCCAAAGCTTCTTCAGGAAATCGCGGAACGTTTCCCCGACAATCTCTCCGCCGACGACGTCACGCTCATGGTCTCGCGAGCCAACGGCCGGGAACTCCACTTCAGCCTTTGGGAACGATTGCGCGCGGTTGGACGCTTTTTGAAAACGTTCCTCCGTTCCCTCAATCCTCGCGCCGAACGCGCCCCATTCCCGGACGCCAAGCTCGCCAACATCGGCGGCGTTTTCATCCCGCAACTCGGCCGCCGCTGGCGCGCTCCACGCACAACCACAAAATAGATCAACCGCTACTCAGCGGATGTAGCGGGACCTTAAGGCGCGGCTATTCGTGATGATAGAACTTGGCTTTGGACCTCTATTCCGTGCCTGCCTTCCCCGGGCAAAGGCTTCGGCTCGGAGAGCCACATGTCCAAATTCAATTTGGTCACGCGAGTCTCGAACTGCGGTACTAAATCCCCATTCCAAGCCCCTGTGCTACCATAAGCCTTCATGCATCCAGCAATTCCTCGGCTCATCGACCTACAAGCAATCGATCTGACGATCGTCGGGCTTCGGGCCCAACTCGACGCATTCCCCAAGCAAATCATGGCCCTCGATCACAAGCTGACCGATGCTCGCGCAGCCGTCGCCTTGGCGAAAGAAGCCCAGGTCAACTCGCTCAAAGAGCGCAAGAAATTCGAGCTCGACGTCGAGCAATGGAAGGAACGCGCGCGCAAATATCGCGATCAGAGCGGCTCGGTCAAAACCAACGAAGCCTACAAAGCTCTTCAGCACGAAATCGCCAACGCGGAAGCCGAAGTCTCCAAGGCCGAAGACCGCCAGCTCGAACTCATGATGGGCAGCGAAGAAATCGACGCTCGCTTTCGCCACGCCGACGCCGATTTGAAAGAAGCTGAAAAATCCGTCGCCGGCGACCGCAAAGAAATCGAATTGCAATACGGCGCAAAGAAAAAGGAACTCGCCGCCTCGATAGCCGGGCGCGAAAAGGCCGTCGCGCCGATACCGGAAAGCTTGCTCACCCTTTACGACCGGATCGCCAAGCGCCACAACGGTCACGCGCTCGCTCAAGTCAAAGACGGTCAGTGCAAAGGCTGCGGCCTTCGCGTTCTTCCACATATTTTGCAGCTTCTGACAGAGGATCACGACGACGAAGAAATCTTCCGCTGCGAAAGCTGCGGTCTGATTCTCTATTCGCTCGAACCGCTCACCGCGGTCAATCCCGACGCTGCTTCGGGCAGCGCCGCTTCGGCCACGATTCCCTGATGCCAAAACGTCCATCACCACCTGAAGGTGCCCGCCTGTTTGGCGACGCCGCACCAGACTCGAAACACGCCGCGTCTCCCGGAGCCGCGGCCGCGTATCGCGCTAACATCGACGGCGGCTCCCGCGGTAATCCCGGTCCAGCCGCGTATGGAGTCGTCATCCGCGATCCGAAAGGCGAAATCGTCGCTCGGCTGAAAAAATATATCGGCCGCATGACCAACAATGTCGCCGAATACTACGGGCTGATCGCCGCGCTCGACTACGTTGAGTCGCAAGGAATCCGCTCGTTGCGCATCGAGAGCGACTCCGAACTGCTCGTCAAGCAAATGAAAGGCCTCTACAAAGTTCGCAGTGAGGAACTCGCGCCGCTTTACGAGCGCGCGAAAAAAATGGCCGCTGCCCTCGATTCCTTCCGCATCGATCACGTCTACCGCGAGCATAATCGCGAAGCCGACGCGCTCGCCAATCTGGCGATGGACGAAGTCGAGGGCCCCGACGCGAAGCCCCGCGGCGAAAGAGGCGCAGCAAAAGCCGCCGCAAGTTCGAATCCGGCCGCACCTGCTGCGTCAAAGCCGCAAGCTCCGCCCGCGTTGCCCAGCGACGTCCGCAAAATCCGCGCTCGCTTCCGCAGCGGCGTCCTCTATCTCCTGGAAGACGTCGAACTCCCCGACGGCATCGAACTCGACGTCCTCCTCCGCCTCCCCCGCAAATCCTAGCGATCGATCCGCGCCACACAAACGAAACGACCCGCCGCCCGCGAGCATCACAACCCTGTACCCGTGATCGCTTCCCAGATCGCGGGGTTTAGACTCAACCGAACGCGGACCGCCACGACGTGCACGAAACCAAAAATGTTTCACGCGCAATTTCTTCGCAACGCCGCCGCATCTCTTCCTTCAAACCATTCGCGATCGCATTAACATTTCTCCTCGTTGCAGCAAACGCAGCCACAATCGCCGACACCCTCTACTACCACCACATCTTCTTCGACAACAGCCTCGAACACGACGCCTACTTCTACAGCTCCGGAAATGTCTCCGCACCAAGCGCGCTCGCTCTCATCCACGGAAAACTTCCCGTCGAAACAAAATTCTTCTACACGCCTCCCAACGCCCTTCGCCTCGAATGGACCTCCGCCCGCAACGGCGGTTGGGACGCTCGCATTGACGTCGTCCGTTTCCGCGATCGCGAAATCAGTTTCATCGGCAGCAATCTTTTTTTCTGGTGCTACTCGCCAGACGCAATTCCCGGCCGTGCCCTTCCCGAAATTCGCATCATCGACACAAATTCCCAATTCTCGCGCGCACTGAAACTCCGCGAATTTATCGGCGATCTCCCCGCCAACCACTGGGCCCAAATCAAAATCCCCCTCGCCGAATTCGCCACCGCCTCCATCCACGACCTCAATCCAAACTTGCTCGAAAGCATTGTCTTCACCCAGGACGAACCCGACAGATCTCCTCACACCCTAATCATCGACGAAATCAAAATCGACACCGACAATGCAACCGCACCATCCTCAGCCTCGTCCGCCGGCACGACAATTTCATCCGTCACCACAACCGAAACGACGGGACGGAATTTGGGTGCCGCACCCTTCAGCCTTCAGAAGGGTGCGAGTTTAGATTCACCATCGCCGCAAGACTCCCCGTCGTCGCACACCTCAACCTCGGGATCGGGCTCACACTTCATCACATCTCAATCCATCCCATCTCCACAAAATCTGAAAGCCGTCGCGTACGAACGTCACATTGATCTGAAGTGGGATCCGATTCCAGACGATCAAGTCGAGCGCTACATCATCTACCGCTCGCTCGACGATGAGCGCTCATATCAACCGATCGGAACGCAAGTCCGCGGCATCACGCGCTTCACCGATTACCTCGGTGCGCCGCCGCAAACCGCGCACTACAAAGTCGCAGCATCCGATTCTTCCTACGATCTGTCGCCGCTATCGAATTCCGCATCAGCCACAACGCGCATGCTAACCGACGAAGAACTCCTCACCATGCTTCAGGAGGAATGCTTCCGCTTTTACTACGAGGGCGCGCATCCCGACTCTGGCACCACGCTCGAAAATATTCCAGGCGACGATCGTATCGTCGCCACGGGTGCGAGCGGCTTCGGCATCATGGCGCTTATCGTCGGCATCGATCGCGGTTTCATCACGCGCGACGAAGGCCTCGCGCGCATGCAAAAGATCGTCGCGTTCCTCGAAACAGCTCCGCGCTATCACGGTGTCTGGTCGCACTTCATGGATGGACATACTGGCGCGAGCCTTCCTGTTTTCAGCATGTTCGACAATGCCGGCGATCTCGTCGAAACCGCATTCCTGATCGAAGGTTTGCTCGCTGCGCGACAATATTTCCATCGCGACACAAATGCAGAACGCGATCTTTACGATCGCATCACACAACTCTGGAATTCGGTGGAATGGGACTGGTATCGCCGCTCGCCCGACGGCGATGCGTTGTTCTGGCATTGGTCTCCAGAATTCGCGTGGCACATCAATCACCGCATCACGGGCTACAACGAAGCGATGATCGTTTATCTCCTCGCAATTGCAGCGCCGAAGCACAGCGTTCCCGCGGATTTGTATTACTCAGGTTGGGCAGGACGATCCGCCGCAGCGGTGAATTATCGCGGCGGCTGGAGCGGCGAAAACAACGCTGCGGCAAAGAGCAAATCCGCAACGAGTTCAATAGCAAAGAGCACGAATTCTGCGGCGAAGAAGCAGGGTGCAATGAACGCGAAATCAGGCGCGACTGCGGGCGACGAATATGTGAATGGGCATTCGTACTTCGGGATCAAGTTGGATGTTGGAGTGGGAAGCGGCGGTCCGCTGTTCTTCGCGCATTACTCTTTTATGGGATTCGATCCGCGCGGGCTGCGCGATCGCTTCACAAATTATTTTGATAACAATCGAAACATGGCGCTGATCAATCGCGCGTGGGTTGAAGCGGATCCGAAACATTTCGCAGGCTACAGCGCTGCGAATTGGGGACTCACCGCGAGCGACGGTCCGAAGGGCTATCTCGATCATTCTCCCGACGAACGCAGCGACGATGGCACGATGACTCCGACTGGCGCGCTGTCGAGTTTTCCGTATACGCCGGAAGCGTCGATGGCTGCGCTCAAATATTTCTATCGCGAACGCGGCGCGGACATCTGGGGAATCTACGGTCCGCGCGATGCGTTCAACGATTCGGCGGATTGGATTTCGCCGATTTACATGGGGCTGAATCAGGCGCCGATCGTGGTGATGATCGAAAATTATCGTTCGGGATTGATCTGGAAGCTGTTTATGTCGAATCCCGAGATTCAGCCGATGCTCGACAAAATCGGATTTCGGAAAGATTTAACTCCTCCGCGCGCTCGCTGATGTTGCTGCGTGCGACGCGAAACAAACCAAAATCAAGAAAAAGCAGATTCATCGCTAAAACGTGCGATGGCAAAGAGTTCCAAGCTTCGCTTGGAATGACGGTGTTTTTTTGGCGCCGCGCGTCGAGTTGTTGCTCGCTGCGCGAAAAACAAAAAACAGAATCAACAGCAAATCCCTCGGCTTCGCTCGGGATGAAAACGAGCGGCGGCCGCACGTTTTCACTTCAGCGCGTAGGAATAATAGAGCGTGTCGCGCTGGGCGGGGATGAAGCCGGCGTCGGAGATGATGCGGCGGAGTTCGCCTTCGTTGGTGCGGTTGCGGACGCCGGCGGCGTACACGACATTTTCTTCGATGAGGATGCTGCCGACGTCGTCGGCGCCGAACTGCAATCCGACCTGGCAGACTTTGATTCCGGGCGTGAGCCAGCTCGACTGAATGTGATCGACGTTGTCGAGATAGAGGCGGCTGACGGCGAGCGTTTTCAAATAATCGACGGCGGTGGTTTCCTGCACTTTTTTTCCGAGGGCGGTGTTGTCGGCGGCGAAAATCCACGGGATGAACGAGGTGAATCCGCCGGTGTCTTCCTGAATACGGCGAATGCGGTCGAGGTGATTCACGCGATGTTTTAGTTCTTCGCCGCAGCCGAACATCATTGTTGCCGTGGTGCGCAGGCCGAGCGAATGCGCGGTGCGATGCACTTCTTCCCAGTCGTCGCTGGTGCACTTGAGGCGCGCGATTTTTGAGCGGATTTCGTCGTCGAGGAGTTCGGCGCCGCCGCCGGGGATGGATTGGAGTCCCGCGTCCATGAGGCGCTGAATCACTTCGCGAACGCTCAGCTCGGATACGTTGGCGATGCACAAAATCTCTGGCGCCGAAAAACAATGCAGCCAAACCTGCGGGAAACGTGCTTTCAATGAGCGGAGCAGATTTTCGTAGTAGCCGATCTGCAGGTCAGGGTGCAGGCCGCCCTGGAGCAGCACGCCGGTGCCGCCCAGCTCGAGCATCTCATCGATCTTCTTGTAAATTTCTTCGAGGGGCAGGATGTAGCCTTCTTTGTCTCCAATGGGGCGGTAAAACGCGCAGAACGAACAATATTCGGTGCAAAAGTTGGTGTAATTGATGTTGCGATCGATCTGGTAGGTGGCCACGCGCGGGTCATTCTTCTTCATGCGGAGGGCGTGCGCCTCCATGCCGATCCCGAGCAGATCGTCGGATTCCAACATCTCGATGGCTTGTTGTTTCGTCAGTCCCACAATGTTCCTTTGGACTCCGCTCCTATTCTATCCGTTCTTCCCATTTCGGGAAGCGAGGGCGAAAGGGGTAGCGACACCCACCCCCCCCGGGGTTTTTTGCAAGAATGTGATTCTAAATGGTTTATGCGTGCACGTGATGCAAGAATGTGAATCTAAAGGATTTACGCAGGAATTTCGCATGGGAGCTTCTGAAGGACCGGGGGCGGAGATGAGTCCAGACAACACGAGGCATGTTACCACAGATGTAGCTATGATGTCAAGGTAAACATTATAATTTGAATGATTTTAATGCGTTACAGCCGATTCGAATGGCTAAGCGTTCCTTAATCCTTAGCGCAACCCGTCATTCTGTGGGCACTAAACTTCGGCTGCACTCCCGAGGGTCTTACAGTAGAATCGCGCCGTCGAGAAAAATTTACCGTAGCGCGATTTGCTGCCGGGAGCATTGCGTGCCAAAAAAGAAGGGCGCCAAGGAAGCGTCGTCCGATTCGAAGAAGCGTCCGATCGAACAATACGATCACAAGAGCAAGACTCGCATAAACAACCCACCGGTCGGCCTCGTTACTCCCGAAACCGACCCGCTGGTTCCCACGCACAAGACTTACGAATACGATCCGCATCTCGATCCGCAACTGGTCTGGGCCGGCAAGAAAGAGCACACGAGCTTCGAAGTTCCGACCGTCTCGCTTCACGTTCATGAGCGCATCGATCCGCGCACCATCATCGAATCCGTCCGCAAACGCAACGGCGTCCCGCTCAAACCGGCACAGGGGTATCTTTTCGAATCCAAGGAGGAAAATCCGCCGCTCCGCGAAGCCGTCGATTTCTACCGCCACTCCCACGGCTGGACCAACCGCCTCATCGCCGGCGATTCCCTTCTCGTCATGAACTCGCTTCTCGAAAAGGAAGGCATGGCCGGCCAAGTCCAGATGATCTACATCGACCCGCCCTACGGCATTCGTTAACGGTTCCAATTTCCAACCCTTCGTCAATCGCCGTGACGTCAAAGACGGCAAAGACGAAGACCTCACGCAGGAACCAGAAATGGTGCGCGCTTTCCGCGACACCTGGGAACTCGGAATTCATTCCTACTTGACCTACCTGCGCGACCGTCTGCTCCTAGCCCGAGAACTCCTTCACGAATCAGGCTCCGTCTTCATCCAAATCTCTGACCTAAATTTGCATTACGTCAGAGCGGTTATAGAGGAAGTTTTTGGAGAAAAAAACTTTTGCGGAATGGTTGCATTCTCCAAGACGACTTCGACGAGCACCGATACTTTGCCGGCCGTGGCCGACTTTCTTCTCTGGTACGCGAGAGACGCGGCCAAACTCAAGTTCAGAAAGCTTTTTTCGAATTTGGAATTGGAAGAGGCAGTGAGCGGGGAATTCAAATTCGTCGAACTCCCGAATCGAAGCACTCGCTCACTCACAGCGAAAGAGCGGGCGAACCCACGGAATTTAGACCCTTCGGGTAAATTATTCAGGACAAATACCGCCGTCCCGCCAGAACGCTCAGCCACTTTGACAGTCGAAATCGATTTCGGCGCGGGATACAAGAAGCACCCTGGCGAGAACAGGCACTGGAAGACGTCGGTGGAAGGAATGCTGAATCTGCGAGACCGCGGCCGTCTAGTTTTGGAAAACAGTCCCACTCGTATGTTCAAGCGGTACCTTGACGATTTCCGGTTGAAAGAAATCAGTAACATTTGGACAGACACGAGAAGTGAGCAGAACCAAGTCTATGTCGTGCAGACGGTGACTAACGTTCTGCAGCGATGCATCGTAATGACGACTGACCCGGGCGACGTCGTATTCGATCCGACCTGTGGTTCCGGCACCACCGCGTTCGTGGCCGAACAATGGGGGCGTCGCTGGATCACTTGCGACACCTCTCGCGTCGCTACCACCCTCGCCAAACAACGCCTGATGTCGGCCACCTTCGACTACTACAAACTTGCTCACCCCAACGAAGGCGTTGGAAGCGGTTTCGAATACAAAAAAGTCCCGCACGTCACTCTCAAGTCGATCGCCAACAACGAACCTCCCGGTGAAGAAACGCTCTACGACCAGCCGGTTGTCGACAATTCTCGAGCGCGCGTTTCCGGTCCGTTTACGGTCGAGGCTGTGCCTGCGCCAAATGTGAAATCGATTGACGAGATTTCTGATGGAGGTGGGGGGCTGCTGGGGGCGTCTGGGGGCGATGCGTCGGAGGAAAGAGCCGGCGGGACGCCGGCGGGACGGGGAAGGGGGATGGAGGAGGCGGATGCGTCGGTGGCGCGGTCTGGGCCAACGCTGCGGCAATCGGATTGGCGGGATGAGTTGCTGAAGACCGGGATACGAGGGAAATCGGGGCAGATGATCAACTTTTCGCGCGTTGAGCCGATGGGCGGGACGCGCTGGCTGCACGCGGACGCGGAGACGAAGGGAGCCAAGCCGGAGCGGGTGGTCATTTCGTTCGGTCCGGACTTTGCGCCGCTGGAATCACGCCAGGTGGAGATGGCTTGGGAAGAGGCTCGAACACTCCATCCCAAACCGGATTTGATCGTCTTCGCTTCTTTCGAGTTCGATCCCGAGGCGGCGAAAGACATCGACGAGCTGACGAAAGAAAAGACCGGGATGACGTTTCTGACGGCGAAGATGAACGCGGATCTTCTGACGAGCGATTTGAAGAAGAAGAGGTCTAGCAATCAGTCGTTTTGGCTGGTGGGGCGGCCGGATGTGGAGGTGCGGTTGGCGGAGGGGAGCCGGCGGGACGCCGGCGGTACGGGGAAAAAATCGGGCGTGAGGTTTGGGGGAGATGCTGGTCGGTTGTATGTGGCGGAGGTTCGCGGATTCGATTATTTCGATACGCGGACGGGGACGATTGAATCGGGGGATTCCTCGAAGATTGCGATGTGGCTGCTGGATACGGATTACGACGGGCGCAGCTTGTATCCGCGGCAGGTTTTCTTTCCGATGGCGGATGACGATCAAGGGTGGGCGAAGCTGGCGCGGAATCTGAAGGCGGAGATTGATCCGGAACTGATCGAGGCTTATCGGGGGACTGTTTCGCTGCCGTTCGAGGCGGGCGGGCATAGGCGGGTGGCGGTTAAGGTTATTGATGACCGGGGGATTGAGAGTTTGAGGGTGTTGCAGTTGTGAAGGATGGGGGATGTGGCGTCGGAGAAGAGGGCCGGCGGGACGCCGGCGGTACGGGGATATGGCTCCTTTGATTCGCGGGCGGGGGTATTTGCCTCATTGGGAAGGCGAGCGGGCGATTTATTTTGTTACGTTTCGGCTGGCGGATTCGTTGCCGCGGGAATTGATGGAGCGGATTCGCCGGGAGCGCGAGACATTCGAACGGGCGGAAAAAGCGGGAGTGAGCGTTGCGGCTGATCGCGTTCGTGCGGCGAAACTGCATGACTTGCTTCAGGAAGCGCAGCGACGGCTGGATGAGGGGCTTGGTGCGTGTTACTTGCGAGAAGCGCGGATCGCGAAGATTGTTGCGGACGCGATTCAACATTTTCATCAAGAGCGGTATGTGATTTGGGCATGGTGCGTGATGCCGAATCATGTGCATGTTTTGGTTTCGCTGATGGAAGGGCACACTTTGGAAAGGGTGCTTCACGGTTGGAAGTCTTATTCGGCGCATGAGGCTAACAAGGTTTTGGGTCGTGCGGGGCATTTTTGGCAGCGGGAGTATTTCGATCATCTGGTGAGGAACGAGTCGTCGCGGATGAGGATTACGGAATATATTTTGCAGAATCCGGGGAAGGCGGGGTTGCGGGACTGGGGGTGGGTCGGGGTGTTGGAGGGGGCGGAGAAGAAGGGCGGAGGGATGGGGAGTGTAACTGCGGAGAAGAGGGCCGGCGGGACGCCGGCGGTACGGGGAGTATGACGGCGACGAAGAGCATCGATCAGCTGATTATCAACTCGCCGTATGAGGAGCCGGCGGAGCATTGGAAATACGATCGGGAGACGCGGCTGTTTTCGCGGGTGCCGGGGCGTCGGCCGGCTGGATATGTCCGGGCTACGGAATCGTCGAAGGCATTTGACGATCCGGGAGTTTTTGTCGAGCTTCCGCTGGTGAATCAGATTCGGCCTCGGGTTAAGTTGTGGCGGGAGGCTGAGTATCCCGGCGTAAGTGGGATCACTAAGCGATTATTGGAACATTGGCGCGATCCGGAGCAACGGGAGAACCGACGGCTGTTTTTTTGCCAGATGGAGGCGATCGAAACGCTGATCTGGCTGACTGAAGGGCCCGAATCCGAACGAGTCGGCATCGCCATTCCGGGTGACCGAGGGCCGTTCACTCGTCTCTGCTCGAAAATGGCGACCGGTTCGGGCAAGACGATCGTGATGGCGATGGTCATCGCGTGGCAGGTGCTGAACAAGGTTACTTACCCGCAGGACAAGCGGTTTTCGAAAAATGTGCTGATGGTGGCGCCGGGTCTTACGGTGAAGAATCGTCTTCAGGTGCTGGAGACATCGAACGAGAAGAATTTTTACGCGGAGTTCAATCTGATTCCCATCGGCTTGCACGATGGCCTGCGTCAAGGCAGGGTGAAGATCGTCAACTGGCACAAGCTCGATTGGGACTCTGAAGAACGCATTGCTAAGCGCAAGTCGGTGGACAAGCGGGGCGCGCTGAGCGACGAAGCGTACGTGCGCGAAGTGCTGGAGGACCTGGCGACGGCGCAGAATTTGATCGTGATCAATGACGAAGCGCATCACGCGTGGCGGCGCGATCCGAAGGCGTTGACCAAGGGCATCGGCAAAGACGAACTGGAAGAAGCTACGAAGTGGATTGGCGGGTTGGATCGCATTCATCGCGCGCGCGGGGTGCTGACTTGCTTTGACCTGTCGGCGACGCCGTTTGCGCCGACGGGCAGGCGCAGCGACGAGTCGACGTTGTTCAGCTGGATCGTGAGCGATTTTGGGTTGAACGATGCGATCGAGTCGGGGCTGGTGAAGACGCCGCGAGTGGTGGTTCGCGATGACGCCAAGCGCGGAAAGGATTTCAAGTCGCGGCTCTACCATCTCTATTCCGATCCTGACGTCAAAGACGACATCAATCAGAAGGTTGAGCCGCACGTTCCGCTTCCGGACCTCGTCAACACTGCGTACACCATCCTCGGAAACGACTGGGACGAAACACGGAAGAATTGGGAGAGTAAGGGTGCACCCACGCCTCCGGTGATGATCACCGTGGCGAATCTGACGTATACGGCGGCTCGCGTCGAATACACGCTGTCGCATAAGAAGATTGCGATCGAAAAACTTGGCGATCCCGATCGTATCCTGCATATCGACTCGAAGGTTCTCGGTGAGGCGGAGGCAAAGGAGGAGGCGCCGGAGTTGGAGGGCGCCAGCGCGGCGGACGAATCGTCAGAGGACGATGCGGACACACCAGCGAAGAAACTCAACAAACAAGAACGCGCCGAGCAACTGCGCAAGAAGGTCGACACCGTCGGCAAGGTGGGGCAGCCGGGCGAGAAGATTCAGGCCGTGATCTCGGTGGGCATGCTGTCGGAAGGCTGGGACGCACAAACGGTGACCCACATCATGGGATTGCGAGCGTTTACTTCGCAACTGCTTTGCGAGCAGGTTGTCGGACGGGGTTTGCGGCGAACTTCTTACGATGTGAATCCCGAGAACGGACTGTTTGTTGCGGAGTACGTGAACATATTTGGAGTTCCCTTCACTTTCATGCCGCATGAGGGGGATGAAGATGCACTTCCACCACCGCCGCCGCAGCCTGCGGCCAGGATTCAGGCGCTGCCGGAACGGAAAGAGTTGGAAATTACGTGGCCCAACATCATTCGCGTCGAACATGAATACCGGCCGCAGCTCACGCTCGATCTGACGAAGGTTAAGCCGCTGAGCCTGGATGCGTATGACACGCCGACGATCGCCGATCTTGCGCCGGTCATTGATGGAAAGCCGGACGTAACGAAACTGAAGAGCATCGACGTGGAGAAGCTTGGGCGAGAACAGCGCATGCAACGGGTGATTTTTCAGTCGGCGGCTGAGGTCTACGATTTGATCAAGCCGAACTGGAAAGCGAATCGAGAGTTTCTTTTGGCGCAGGTGATTCGAATCACCGAGGAGTATTTGAATAGCGGCCGAATTGTGATTTCGCCGCCTTCGTTTGCGGAAGATGAACTGCGACGGCGGATATTATTCACGCTGAACATGACGCGGATCGTGCAGCATCTTTGGGAAGCGATTCGGTTTGAGAATGCGCTGGCGGTTGTGCCCATTTTTGACAAGGAGCGACCGATCCGAGCGACGGGCGATATGCAGCCTTGGTTCACGCGGCGGCCTTGCGAGCACGCGGTGAAGTCTCACATCAATCTTTGTGTGCTGGATTCGCGGTGGGAAGCGAGTGAGGCGTTTGAGCTGGACCGAAATTCAAATGTCGTTTCGTGGGTGAAGAACGATCACCTGGGATTTGAGATTCAGTATGTTTATCGCGGGATTGTGCTGAAGTATCGGCCGGATTTTCTGGTTCGGACGGCGAGCGGGAAGATTTTGGTGCTGGAAGTGAAGGGGCAGGATACGCAGCAGGACAAGACGAAGAGGGATTTTTTGGCGGAATGGATTCGCGCGGTCAATCATCACGGCGGGTTCGGGAGTTGGGCGAGCGAGGTGTCGCATACTCCGCGGGATCTTCCGGGGATTCTGCAGAAGTACAAGGCCTCCGCATAGACTCGGCAACTTCGTATTTACTCCTGAAAATCAAATTAACGGAGTTTGTTGGCAGATTCGAGGACGAGTCTGTCTGGGCCGGGGGCGAGGAGGACGGGTTTGGCGGGGGGGGTTAGGTTGAGGGCGGAGGCTTCGACGAAGAATCTTGTGAGGGCGGCGATGTTTTCGGGGTCGAGGGTGAAGTCGATGTTGTCGGTGAGGTAGGAGTGGAGGGCGGGGGCGGGGAGGCGGAGGTCGGCGGAGGAGGCGTCGCAGAGTTCGTGGAGATGGAGGAGGCCGAAGGCGCGGGAGGCGTGGAAGTCGGCGACGACGTCGGGAGTGGCGACGGAGGGGCGGGCGGCCCAGACGGCGAGGACGGCGGAGAGGCCGGTCATGGCGCGCCATTGTTCGACGATGTCGTAGACGTAGAGGGTTTCTGTGCCGGGGAGGCCGAGTGTGGCGGCGGTGCAGATTTCGGGTGGAGCGGCGGATTGCTGCGGCGCGCCACGAAACGAGCCGGATCGATTTTCCGCTGTGCGATCGGACAGAGATGGAACGGACATCGAAGAAAAATCGCCGGCGGGGACGCCAGCGCTACCAAGGCGAGCCGGAGACGCGGATTGATCGGACGGGGTCGGATTCGATGACTGCGCGGATTCGATGGCGAGGCTGACGCGGAGGGCGGGGTCGCCGATGAGGAGGGCGGCGTCGTTGGCGGCGAGCATGGCGGCGAGGTCGGGCGCCATTTCTTGAAATTGCGGGGCGATTTGCCAGTGGCGCGCGCAGAGAATTTTGGTGAGCGCCTGGGTGCTGCGGGAACTGCGATCGAGGGCGATCGAGCGCGCCTCTGCGAGCGGCACCTTGGAAATCAGCAGCAGGCTGCGCACGCGGCGCTTGGAGGCGATGGCGAGGTCGGGGAGGATGACGAGGTCATCGATGCGCTGATACTCGATCGCGGGAATGATGGCGATGTCGACGTCGCCTGCGCGCAACTGCTCGGCGCATTGGGAGGGGACGGTGAAGCTGAGGTCGTATTTGCCGGCGAGGAGGCCGTGCGTGAATCCCCAGACGAGCGGCGAGGTGTTGAGGTATTGGACGACGGAGATGCGGAGTTTTGGCAAGGTCGATCGGTTTCTTGGGACGGCTTGAACGCGACTGCGCGTTCGATTTCGTGTCACGCGCAGCACTTCAAATTATACCAACGTTCACTCACGAAATTTCTTATCGCGTCCAAGAAAAATCGGCCTCTGACTTCGGTCAGGATGAAACGTTTGACGGCTTTGGCGCAGCAGAAACGCTCCTGCAAAAACGGAGTGGGTGCTGCACACCCAATACCCAAACGAATTGAGGTTTAGATCTTGCGGGCCTGGAGCGCAGCAGTGCTGCGCCCCTACATGGATCGGGACAGGGCTCGGAGATTGGGCGGGGGCGAAGAGCGAAGAGATTTACCACAGAGTTCGCAGAGGGCACAGAGGAAGAAAGGTGGAGGTTTGTTTTGGCGCTTGGCGAGGGTGCGATGGCGCTGTACGATTCGTCGCGTTCGAAAAAGCGATCGATTCAAATGCGGTGAATTTGGAGGCGTCAGAAATGTTGAAGCTTTTGTCTGAAATGCGGGCGACGAGGCTGGCGATGCGTGTGGCGCTGGTGATCGTGCTGGCTTCTCTGGGCGCGTCGGCAAAAGGCGGGGAAGCCTCGGCGAGGAAGAGCCCACCCTTTGCAAAAGACGCAAAGGGTAGGCCACCCGGCGATGACAGATTGGTTTCTGCGGGAGCAGGCGTGGCGGATACGGCGGCGTCTATACCGAGCATCGCGGAGAAGACGAAGGATGCGACGAAGCTGGCGGGATATTTCAACATTTATTGGGATGCGAAGGCGGGGAAGATTTGGCTGGAGATCGATAAGTGGGGGACGGAGTTTTTGTATCAGACTTCGCTGCCGGCGGGAGTCGGCTCGAACGACATCGGGCTGGACCGCGGGCAGATGGGCGAAACGCGCATCGTGCGGTTTGAACGCATCGGGCCGAAAATTTTGCTGATTCAGTCGAATCTGGATTATCGGGCGGTGACGAGCGATCCGGATGAGCGCGCGGCGGTGCGGCAGTCGTTTGCGGAGTCGGCGCTGTGGGGATTTTCGGCGGCGGCGGAAGATGGGAGTGGCGACTCGGCGCACGTGCTGGTGGATGCGACGGAGTTTTTCTTGCGCGATACGCATCACGTGCCGGAGGTTTTGGCGCGCGCGAAGCAGGGAGCGTTCCGGCTCGACGACAAGCGGTGCGCGTTTTACCTGGCGCGGACGAAAAATTTTCCGCTGAACACGGAAGTCGAAGCCACGCTGACGTTTGCGGGGGAGCATCCGGGGCAATGGGTGAAGGATGTGACGCCGTCGCCGGAGTCGATCACGGTGCGCGAGCATCATTCGTTTGTGCAGTTGCCGCCGGCGGGATACAAGCCGCGCGCGTACGATCCGCGGTCGAGTTTTTTTGGGATTTCGTACATGGATTATTCGACGCCGATCAGCGAGCCGATCGTGAAGCGATTCACGGCGCGGCATCGGTTGCAGAAAAAAGATCCGAGCGCGGCGATGAGCGAGGCCGTCGAGCCGATCGTGTATTACCTCGATCGCGGTACGCCGGAGCCGATTCGCGTCGGCGCTGCTGGAAGGCGCGAATTGGTGGGCGCAGGCGTTTGAGGCGGCGGGATATAAGAATGCGTTTCGCGTGGAGATGATGCCGGAAGGCGCGGACCCGATGGATCTGCGCTACAACGTGATTCAGTGGGTGCATCGCGCGACGCGCGGGTGGTCGTATGGCGAAGGTATCATCGATCCGCGCACGGGGGAAATTATCAAGGGGCAGGTGTCGCTGGGGTCGCTGCGCGTGCGGCAGGATTTTCTGATCGCGGAAGGGCTGCTGGCGCCGTATGAGAAGGGCAAGCCGGTTTCAGGCTCGTCGAAGATGCAGGAGATGGCGCTCGCGCGTTTGCGGCAGCTTGCGGCGCACGAAGTCGGGCACACGCTTGGGCTCGAGCACAATTATTCGGCGAGCACGGTTGGGCGATCGTCGGTGATGGATTATCCGCCGCCGGTCGTGATGCTGGGCGCGGACGGCGTGCCGGATTTGTCGCAGGCGTATGCGACGGGAATCGGCGAGTGGGACAAGGTTTCGATCACGTGGGGCTATTCGGATTTTCCGGCGGGCGCGGACGAGCACGCGGCGCTTGATCGGATTCTGGCGGATGCTTTTTTGCAGAAGCATCTGCGATTTCTGACGGATCAGGACGCGCGACCGGCGAGTTCATCGAGCAGCGTGGCGCATTTGTGGGATTCGGGCTCGAATGCTGTGGACGAACTTGATCGGCTCATGAAGGTGCGTGAGGCGGCACTGAAGCGTTTTGGCGAAAACAATATTCGCGAAGGCGCGCCGCTGGCGACGCTCGAAGACACGCTCGTGCCGATTTATATGCTGCATCGGTATCAGGCGGAAGCGGCGACGAAGCTGATCGGCGGGATGGACTACACGTTTGCGGTGCGTGGCGACGGGGAGGTTCCGACGGCGATCATTGCGGCGGCCGAGCAGCGGCGCGCGCTGAAGGCTGTGCTCGCGACTTTGGATCCGCGCGTGCTCGCGCTGCCGGAGTCGCTGCTGAAGATTATTCCGCCGCGGCCGGTGATGTATCCGCGCGGGCGCGAAGATTTTAAGATTCGCACGAGTCCCGCGTTCGACGCGGTTGCGCCGGCCGAAGCCGCGGCGCAACTGATTATGCAGTTTTTGTTCAATCCGCAGCGCGCGGCGAGGCTCGAAGAGTTTCATGCGCGTGATGCGGCGAATCCGGGGCTCGCCGAAGTCATTGACCAAATTCTCGCGTCAACGCATGCGGCGGTCGGAGCTCCGGGCTATCTGGGCCAAATCGGCCGGACTGTGGACAGCGTTGCGATCTACGACTTGATGCAGCTTGCCAACGACACGACGACGTTGCCGGACGTCCGCGCGATAGCGACGGCTAAACTTCATTGGTACAAAGAGAAAAACGCGAGCGAGTTCAGCCCGCATGCCGAACAGGACGAAGTTCAAGTGTATTCCGCGTACGTGGCGCGACAGATCGATCAGTTCGAGAAAGATCCGACAAAAGTTTTGGTCGCTGCGCCTTACGAGGCGCCCGACGGGCCGCCGATCGGCGATGACGAAGATTTTTAAGCCGGCACAACGGCCTCGCGATTCGTCTCGCGGCGTGCGATCAGCTCACTTCGCGTAGCCGGGATTCTTCGCCGATTTGCGCTTCGACAGCTCGCGCTCAACCTTGTGCAACCATTTCAGCTCGGTCTGAAACTGTTCGAGCATCAGAGTGACCATCCAGACGGCTTCGTGATGAGGATGGCCGACTTCCGCAAGAATCGAGTCGAGCGTTTCTTTTTCGCGCGCGATTTCTCGTTCAAGAAATTCCGCGCGGCGCGCGAGTTGCTTTTTGAAAACGCCGGGGCGCGCCTGCCACGAAAGAGCAACCCACGTCAGGAATGGCGGGCGATCGCGCTGCGTCGTCCAGTCTTCGCGTTCCAGCGAGTCGCTGAGCGCGTGGTTCCCTTTCGCTGTCGTTTCAAAGACGCGCCGATCCGGTCCGGCTGCGGGATCTTCGGAATCGCCGGCGCGAATAAGTCCGGCTTTCGCTAATTTTTCGAGCGAGTAGTAAATCTGCGGGCGCGAAATCGCGGCCCAATCGCGCACGCAGCGACGTTCAAGCTCGAGATTCACCTGATAGCCGTGCATCGGCCGCTCCGCCAGCAGGCTGAGAATCACGAGATCGGGAGTTGTGACCGCTGGCCTCTTTGGACTGCGTCCTCTCATTGTTTTCGTGTCGATCGTCTCATTCGCTATCCAACGAGTGGGTAGAGTTTAGTATGGCGACCTTGTGTACACGGCGCGTTCCACTTCAATCCTGAGCTGCTTCATCGTTTCTTGCGGGTTGAAGCCGGTTCTCTGAAACTCCTCAGCCGCCAGCTTCCTTGCGTTCTCATAGGCCGCGTCACTCTCCCAGACTGCGGTGGTCACGACATTGAACCTGCCGGCGCCATCAACCTTCTCATGTAGAAAGCCTTCGACAAATCCGTGCAAGGTGCGCAGGAAGGCCTGCACCTGTTGCGACCGCTCGAGAAATGTGGATTTCGACTCGTCCGGGACGATGAATGTGTCGATCAATACTTTCTGCATGGCTTCTTGACAAGCCTCGCGAGTGAATTTAAACTATATCTAGTCTAATTTAGACTACCGAGAAATGCAAGAGCGGAAAGGAGACTTCCGATGCAAATGAAGCGAATCACTCCGGTCCTGTTTGTGAAAGAGATCGAGCCGGTGCTGCCCTTCTGGGTCGAAGCGCTCGGCTTCGAGAAAACGATCGAAGTTCCTCACGACGGCGTCAAACTCGGTTTTGTCTCGCTGCAAAAAGACGGCACCGAGGTGATGTATCAAACCTACGCGAGCCTCGGCGATGACATGCCGCAAGTCGCGGAAGCCGCTAAAAAAGGCCCAACATTCCTGTACATCGAAGTCGACAATCTCGACTCGATTCTCAGCGCCCTAAAGAAACAGAAAATGACGATGCCCGAACGCACCGCGTTCTACGGCATGCGCGAAGTTGGTTTCCACGATCCCGCCGGCCATTACCTGACCTTCGCTCAACGTGTCTAGCGAGGCGTCGCCAGGCGCATAGGCCGTCTATCTCATGGTTCGATCGGAGCATAATCGTCGCGGCACAGGGACGTGTAGACGCGACAACGAATCTCGGCCACAATCATCCAATCGCTATGAAAAATCGATCTGTGCCTGTCGATACAGTTCTGCCTCATGTCAGCTATCGCGATTTGCCGACGGCGATCGACTGGCTTGCGAAACATTTCGGATTCGTCGAGCAGTATCACTACGTCGATACGACCACGGGCAAAATCGCGGGTGCGCAATTGCGGCTGGCGAACGCGTACATCATGGCGCACGCTTCAAAGGCAAATGCTTCCACGCCGGCGGAACTCGGTTACAACTTACAGAGCCTGACGATTTTTTTCGATGACGTTGATGCGCATCATCGGAAAGTAAAGTCGACGGGGATTCGTCTCGTCGAACAGCTTCACCAGACTGTCTACGGCGAATTGCAATACGCAGTACAGGATCTGGAAGGCCATCTCTGGATCTTTTCGCAACACGCGAAAGATTTGGGCCCCGACGAGTGGGGCGCCAAAATCACGAAGTAACCTTCCTCTATTTTTTCTCCGCGGCTGGGGCCGGGCGGCGTGGTGCCGGCACGGAAGGTACGGCTATTGAGCGGGCGCCATTCTTCCCTACCGCGCGAACTGCGAAGAAATGATTGTCCGTTGAGACGTCCTTTAACACCGTTTCTCCGACAGATTCGGCGAAGGTCAGGACGCTCCAGCGGGCTTCGGTTGTTTCGCGCCACAGAATTTCAAATCCGGCGCGGGCTTCGTCATCTTCTGCTAACCACGAGATCTTTGCATCCTGCGACACACCGCCCGCCAAATGCACTTCTGCCGGCGGATGTGGCGCCAATGCAAGCTGCCGCAAGGCTTCGGCGTTGTCTCGCGCAACATTTCCCAGAAACGCCGCGTTCAGATATTTCGCGTAGTCGCCGTATTCAATGCCGTTTTCCGTTCGCGGCGTTTGATGCTCGTGGTTGTAATCCTCCCAAGGCTCGGTGAACCGCACCGCCGGACTTCCCGCTTTGAAGAACGGATAATGATCGCCGCCGCGTCCATAACGATCGAGTCGAAAAACCAGCCGAATCGCGGAGCGTCCATCAATCTCTTCAATCGCGCGCGCAAGTTCGCGTGACGATCCGTCGCAATCGTCGATGTCGCCGTTGCCTGAGAACAAGCGCACGCGATGTGGCGCGCCCGGCTGCAAATCGTCGCCGACGATGTCGTCGTCGAGCATCCCGCCGACGGTGTAGCCCTGTTGTTTGACCCACTCGACCATGTGCGTCGAGCCAAACAAACCTTGCTCTTCTCCAGACACCGCGGCGAAAATCACGGTCGCACGTAATCCCTTCGCGTTGGCCGCTTTGCTCACGAGTCGAGCCGATTCCACGCTTACCGAGACGCCCGAAGCGTCATCGTCGGCACCCGGCGCGTCGAGACTCGTATCCGTGATGCTCGACACGGACGGAATCGAATCGAAATGTCCCGAGACAATAAAAACGGTTTTCGCCATCTTCTCGTCGGTACCGGGCAAGATCGCATACACATTCTGCATCGGCGCCGGCTTGCCAAGGGTGCGGTCTCCGGTCGCCTCGAACTTGTCGACGACGATTTGCAGTTTGCCGCCATTTGCTTTGTTGATCTCGTTCAGGCGCGCGACGATCTTGTCGCGACCGCAACCTGGGCCGTGCTTCGGGTCTTCCCAGTCACCGATCGCGATGCGCGTGCCGCACGCGACCATCGAATCGATCAGCGCGCGCATCGACTTTTCATCGACCGAAGCGCGCGCGATTGCGCCGGTTGGGCGAGGAATCGGCTTCACCTTTGCCAGCGGATGCGGTGGCTCTGCCGGATCGTTCGCCGATGAGGATCGGGTTGCAGCCGGTCGCTCTTGAGCATTCATGAAGGTCGAAGTGAGAAGAAGCAAGCAACCAATCGAGATTGCGATTCGTGATGGAGTCATTTTATTTTTCCTGAACAACGCGGCGAAGTGTATCGCAGTTTCTCGGCTCGATTTTCGGCGGCGCGTAACGATCGCGGAACTGCTTTATTGCTGTCTCTCCAGGTCCTGGCGGGGCCACTTTGCGTTGATCGCGGCGGCTTCGTACGTTGTTTGGCAAAACTGAAAAAGCGCTGCGGTGGGATCGGGTGCGGTTCGCACGGCTTCGTAGGGCAACAGGAACTCGCCCATGTCTTTGCGATATGCAGCGGCGGCCGGAGCGACGCGATAATCGCTAAAGCCAGCAGGCTCGGGGCTGGCGTACGAATAGTAAGAAGGCTCTTTGACGTTTCCGCTGCCGGGCCAGAAACCGACGCTGCTGACTTCGTGCGAGTAGGCTTCCTGCGTGATGCGATCGGCGCCGGGCTTTGCGGGCGCGCGGCGGCCGGAGAAGCGCGTCAGCGCGAGATCGAAGCTGCCCCAGAAGAAATGGACTGGACTGCTCTTGCCGATGAAGAGGGCGCGGAAATCGTGAAATATGTCGCTGCTTGACGCCAGGATGCGCCAAAACTTCTGAACCGCGTCGCGATCGTAGGACGCGTGCGTCTTGTCTTCATCGAACGGTATCGGATCGGCGATTTCGACGGGCATCTTCCAGATTTTCACGTCGATTCCATTCGAGCGGAGCATTGCGAAGAATTCGTTGTAAAAATCGGCGACGCTCTTCGGCGCGAGCGCGATCGAGGCGGAGTTTCCGTCACTCTTGCGCAGAACGAGCTGGTGAGAAATGAAATCGAATTCGATTTCGATGACGAGATCGCGGTACGGCATCGAGGAAGTCGTTAGACCGCGCGGGCTGACGTAGAGCGGCACATTCCACCAGTGATTGACCATCGGAGTCAGTGCGAGTCGCACTTTGCCGACGATTTGCGTCCACATGTGGAGGGTGAAGCGGGTTGGTTCCCAGGATTCCAGCGGCAGCGCTGGCCAGCACTCGGGCGAATCTTTTAGTTCTCGCGCCGGTCCGACATCCGGAGTCATAAGGCTACCTCTTGCAAAAGCTTCTTACTCGATCACGACTTTCAGGAATTTCTTTTTGCCAGCGCGCAGAGAGAATTCGCCGGGTTTGTTTGTTGGCATGGGCTTTCGCGGATCGTCGACTCGCACGCCATCGACTTCTGCGCCGCCTTGCTTGATCAAGCGGTCGGCTTCGCTCTTGGAGTCGACGAGTTTTAATTCGACGAGCAAGGCGTTGAGTTGCTTGGCTTCGCCTTGTTTCATTTTTACGACGGGAATCTCGGTTGGCGCCTGGCGATCGCGGAAGACGCGCTGGAAATTTTCGGCAGCTTTGCTGGCGGCGTCCTGGCCGTGGAAGGTGGCGATGACCTCGGTGGCCAGGCGCATTTTCGCGTCCATCGGATGAAGCTTGCCGCCGGCGACTTCGGCTTTCAGCGCTGCGATTTCGGCCGGGGTGCGGTCGGTGATGAGTTCGTAGTATTGCCACATCAGCTCGTCGGGGATCGACATCATCTTGCCGAACATTTCGACGGGCGGCTCGGTGATGCCGACGTAGTTGCCGAGGCTCTTGGACATTTTCCGCGAGCCGTCGAGGCCGACGAGGATCGGCATTGTTAGCACGGCCTGGCCTGGGAAGCCGTATTCACGCTGGATTTCTCGATGGACGAGCAGGTTGAATTTCTGTTCGGTGGCGCCGAGTTCGACGTCGGATTTCAAGTTCACAGCATCGAGCGCCGTCAACAGCGGGTAGAGCAGCTCGTGCACCGATATTGGTTGTTGGTTTTCCAGCCGGGAACGGAAATCTTCGCGTTCGAGCATGCGCGCGAGGCGGTAGTGAGAGCAGAGGCGCACGACGTCAACGGCGTTTAATTTGTTGAGCCATTCGCTGTTGTAGCGGACTTCGGTTTTTTTCGGGTCGAGGATTTTAAAAACTTGTTCGAGATAGGTTTTGGCGTTGGCGTCGACTTGTTCGCGCGTCAGGGGCGGGCGCGTTTCGGAGACGCCAGTGGGATCGCCGATCATCGCGGAGAAATCGCCGATGAGGAAGACGGCGGTGTGACCCATGTCCTGGAAGTGTTTGAGCTTGCGGATGACGACGGTGTGGCCAAGGTGGAGGTCGGGAGCGGTGGGATCGACGCCGAGATAGACGCGGAGCGGTTTGCCGGTTTTGATGGAATCGGCGAGTTTTGATTTCAGCTCGTCTTCGCGAATGATCTCGACGGTGCCTTTTTTGAGGTAGGCGAGTTGTTCTTCGACGGGTTTGAACTGGGTGGTCATGATCGGTGCTGAGAGTGTTTGATCCTTTCGCGAGTTCGCGACGTTAGATTAATTCATTTCGGAATGGCGCGGCGTTTCGTGCCTCTACAAACAATTCACCTCGGTCGTGTTGAGTCTAAACCCCGCGATCTGGGAAGCGATCGCGGGTACAGGGTTCGACCGGATCGATCTTGCGGACATGGGGCGCGGCGGTTTGTGGTGGCGGATCACGTTGTGGTGACGCGTCATGATTGGAGCACGCGGCGGCCGGAGATTTTGAAATTGCCGGCGAGGACGATTTTTACGGCTTCGCTGTAGATGCGGTGCTCTTCTTTCAGAATTCGCTCCGATAAAGTGGCGTCGGTGTCGTTGTCTTTCACCTCGACGATGGCTTGCAAGACGATGGGGCCGGCGTCGAGATTTTCGTCTACGAAGTGGACGGTGCAGCCGGCGAATTTTACGCCGTATTCGAGGGCTTGGCGCTGGGATTCGAGTCCGGGGAAAGATGGAAGAAGCGATGGATGAATATTGAGGATGCGATTGGGGAAGGCGGCGACGAAATAAGGAGAGAGCAGGCGCATGTATCCGGCGAGGCAGATGAGATCGACCTTGCTTTCTTGCAGAGCGGCAACGACTTGGCGGTCGTATGCTTCGCGCTCGAGGCCTTTGGAGGGGATGACGCGCGTGGGCAGGCCGCGTTCTTTGGCGCGGTCGATGCCGGGGGCGCCTTCGCGATTGCTGAGGACGAGGGCGATTTCGGCGTTGGGGATGCGGGCGGCGTCGATGCTGTCGGCTAGGGCGACGAAGTTGGATCCGCGACCGCTTAGGAGGACTCCGATGCGACTGATCATGAAGAGAAAACGGTAGCACAAACGGGGAGGGAGACAAAAAGAGCGGGGCGGAACGCCGTTACCACGCTGCGTCGAACCAGAGAGGAAGAAAAAGATAACGCGAAGACGCGGAGGGCGCTGAGGTAGCGCGGAGAATTCGGAGCATATTGAAAAAATACGAAGAAAGGGTTCACCACAGAGGACACGGAGGGCACGGAGGAATGGGGCTAGTCGATCCAGGCGAGGATGTCGCCGGCGTTCACGGGTTGGCCTTCTTTGGCCTGGAGTTTTTCTACGGTGCCGGTTTTAGGGGATTTGACTTCGTTTTGCATTTTCATGGCTTCGACGACGAGGAGGCCCTGGCCGGCTTCGACTTTGTCGCCGGGTTTGACGAGGAGACGGATGACTTTGCCGGGCATGGGGGCGGTGATTTTTTGGCGGCCTTCGGCTTCGACGGCGCCGTGTTTGCGGCCGCGCCAGGCGCGAGGGTCGGCGACTTCGGCTTTGAATTCGTTCGGGCCGTCCTGAATGGTGAGAGAGCCGTCGGAATTTGGGGCGACGCGGATTTCGTGCGATTGGCCGTTGAGCAGGACGGAGAAGATGCCGGGGGCGATTTCGATGGCGTCGGCGTCGGTTGGTGCGCCGTCGAGAGCGATTTGCCAGCGATTGGCGTCGCGGTGAAGTTCGACGGTGCGCGTTTTTCCGGAGATGAGGATTTCGTACTTCATGGGGTGCGATCCAATTGGGCGCGGCGGCCTTCGAGTTTCCAGCGGGAGTCTTGCTGAGCCTCCGGAGTTCCGTTCGTAGAGGCGGAGTTCTTCGTTGAATCGCCTGCCTGCCACAATGCGGCGGCAATCGCGGCGGCATCGGAGTTTGCGCTCGCGGCCTCTGCCGCGGAGTTTGTTGTCACCGAGGTAGCGGTCGCGGGTCGCGCGCCAGGATTCGGAGCCGGGGCGGATGAAGATGCGGGTTTTGTTGGCGCGGGCTTCGCTGCGGGCTTGGCCGCGGCGGATTTTGCGGCGTGATCTTTGGCGAGGAGTTCATCGAGCCACTTGGTGTGGACATCGCCGCGGAGGAAGTCTGGTTCGGTGAGTAGGCGGCGGAAGAGGCCGACGTTGGTCTTGATCCCGGAGACGGTGGATTCTTCGAGGGCGCGGCGGAGGCGGGCGATGGTTTCTTCGCGGCTGTTGCCCCAGGCGATGAGCTTGGCGAGGAGAGGATCGTAGTCGTTGGGAACGGTCCAGCCGTCGTAGACGCCGTCGTCGAGACGAATGCCGGGACCGGCGGGAACCTGGCGCGAGAGGATTTTTCCGGGCGACGGGAAAAAATTGTTGTCGGGATCTTCGGCGTAGAGGCGAACTTCCATGGCGTTGCCGCGCGGAGTGATGGTTTCCCATGCGAATGGGAGGCGATGGCCAGCGGCGATGGCGATCTGCAGTTTGACGAGATCGAGGCCGGTGACCTGCTCGGTGACAGGATGCTCGACCTGAAGGCGCGTGTTTACCTCCAGAAAATAAAAATTGAGATTTGAGTCGACGAGAAATTCGACGGTGCCTGCGTTGGTGTATCCGCCTGCGCGCGCGAGACGGACGGCGGCTTCGCCCATTTTTTTGCGGAGGTCGGGAGTCATGATCGGAGAGGGAGCTTCTTCGATCACTTTTTGGTGGCGGCGCTGGACGGAGCATTCGCGCTCGCCGAGAGAGACGACGCGGCCGTGATGGTCGGCGAGGATCTGGATTTCGACGTGATGCGGCTTTTCGAGATATTTCTCGAGGTAGAGTCGGGGGTCGCCGAAGGCGTTGAGCGCTTCGGAGCTCGCGTCGCGATAGGCGGATGCGAACTCGGCGCTGCTGTGGACGAGGCGCATGCCTTTGCCGCCGCCTCCCGCGACGGCTTTGAGGAGGACGGGGAAACCCATCGATGTTGCGAGAGCGTGGGCTTCGTCGGGCTTTTCGATGGGGTCGTTGGTGCCGGGGACGGTGGGGACGTCGGAGCGGCGCGCGATCTGGCGGCCGGCGGTTTTGGCGCCGAGGGCTTCCATGGCTTGGGCGGTGGGGCCGATGAAGGTGATGCCGGCGTCGGTGCAGGCGCGCGGGAGAGCAGCGTTTTCGGCGAGGAAGCCGTAGCCGGGATGGATGGCGTCGGCGCCAGCTTTGCGGGCTACGGCGATGATTTTGTCGATGTTGAGATAGCTTTCGCGCGCGGGGGCGGGGCCGATGGGGTAGGCCTCGTCGGCGAGGCGAACGTGGAGGGATTTGCGATCGACTTCGCTGAAGACGGCGACGCTGCGGATGCCGAGTTCGCGGCAGGCCCGCAAGATGCGGACGGCGATTTCTCCTCGGTTGGCGATCAGGATTTTTTTGAACATGAAGGGCGAATTTGATGCGGAGGGGATTCTAGCACGCAGGGACGACCGGGCTGGATGCTACGAGGCCGGGCGTGTCGAAAGGCTGCATAGCGGTAAGGCGTCGGATCTTTTCGCTCAGGATGACAAATTTGTTTTGAACGAAATTACAAGCGCTACCGCGGAAGTAGCGTGGTGATCGTTTTCGTATCGATGATGCGTAGTTCAAAAAACCCAAAATCCTGCACTAGTTAATTCGACATATTGTTTTGGGGCGCGTGGGGGCGGTACAAACGAGATCGACTAAGTCCTCGAATCTCGTTTTACGGCCGGTCCTTAACCTATGCGGAAAGTTTCGATTTTTGTAGCTGCTGCGTGTCTTGTCGCGGCATTTGGCGTTGGTGCGCACCAGGAAGTTCACGCAGGGTGGCCAATCGCAATCGCCCGATCCCGCCGGACAGGCGACCTACGGTGGAGCTTCGACACCACAGACGGGCGTGCAGGGCGGAGCGGCGACGGCGGGCGTGTTCGCGCCGGTGCTGGATTCGGAGAAACGGCCGATCACGGCGGGCGGCTTCGTCAAGACGGGGCCGATTCTGTTCGTGGATATCGCGGACAAGGCGGGGCTGGGCGGGTGGAAACACACGATGGGCACGCCCGCGAAGGATTACATCATCGAGACCACGGGGTCGGGCGTGGCGCTGCTCGACTATGACAATGACGGGTGGCTGGACATTTATATGGTGAACGGGTCGACGTTTGACGCGCTCACTGGGAAGACCACGCCGCCGCACGCAGCGCTATTTCACAACAACCATGATGGGACGTTCACGGACGTCGCGGAAAAGGCGGGAGTGACGAACGATCGCTGGGGGTACGGCGTCGCGATCGGGGATTACGACAACGACGGCTGGCCGGACATTTATGTTTCGAATTATGGGAAGAACCGGCTGTTTCACAACAATCACGACGGAACGTTCACGGATGTTGCGGAGAAAGCGGGCGTTCAGCTTGGAAATTGGTCCACGGGCGCGACGTTCGGGGACTACGACGGCGACGGCAAGCTGGATTTGTTTGTGCCCGGCTACATTCACTGGGACATGAACAATTTGCCGCCGAAGCCCGATCCGGCGGCGCATGCGGTGAATTTCTGCCAGTTTCGCGGCGTGGGCGTGATGTGCGGCCCGCGCGGATTGCAGGGCGAGAGCGATCACCTGTTTCACAACAACGGGGACGGAACGTTCACGGATGTGAGCGAGAAGGCGGGCGTTTCGGACAAGAAGCACTACTACGGATTTACGTCGGTTTTTGTGGATGTGAATGACGACGGGAAAGTCGATCTGCTGGTGGCGAACGATTCGACGCCGAACTATCTGTATCTGAATAACGGCGACGGGACTTTCAAGGATGCGAGCTTCACGTCGGGATTTGCGCTGAATCAGGACGGGCAGGAAGTCGCGAACATGGGGATGGCTATCGGCGACTATCGCAACAACGGGCTGCTCGATCTTTACACGGGAACATTTTCGGACGACTACAAGCCGCTGTTCCGCAACGGCGGGAAGGCTTATTACACGGAGATTGCGCCGGAGATGAGCATGGCGCAGTTTACGTATCCGTTTTTGACGTGGAGCACGGAGTTCATCGATTACGACAACGATGGATGGAAAGATATTTTTGCGGTGAACGGGCACGTTTATCCGCAGGTGGACCAACACAACTTTGGGACGTCGTTCGCGCAGCGGCCGTTTGTGTTTCACAACATCCGACACGGCGAGAAATTCGAAGTGGTGCCCGCGGTGGAAGGGACAGGATTGGCGGAAGTGATTCCTGGGCGCGGCGCTGGATTCGGGGATCTTTTTAACGACGGAAAGATCGATGTGGTGATCAATTGCATCGATCACAAGCCGGTTTTGCTGCGCAACGTCAGCCCAGATAAAAATCACTGGGTGGGATTGGCGCTGACGGGCGGGCCGAATAGTCCGCGGGATGCAGTGGGCGCAGTGGTTTATCTGACGGCGAATGGCGTGCGGCAGCGAGGCGATGTGATGAGCGGCGGGAGTTACGAATCGTCGAACGATATGCGGCTGCACTTTGGAGTTGGCGAGGCGACTTCGGTGACGAAGGTGGAAGTGCGATGGCCGGACGGGGTGCGCGAAGAGGTCACGCTGCCTACGGTGGACCGAATTTTTGCGATTGGAGAAGGCAAAGGGATTGTGCCGAGCGTTTACGACGCGATCGCGCAGCAGAACGTCGCGGCGCACAAGGTGGCGGAGAACGGGACTCCTCACTAGGTTTTTGAATGCGACCCCAGGGGTGGAGGCGCGCTTGACTATATTAAACCGACGAAGCTTGTCGTTTGCCGGTGTGAGTTTGCTGTGCCTATGCGCATTGGGAGCCTCACCGGCGCGACCCCAAGGGCAGCAGACGCAGCCACAACAAACTCAGACGCAAGCGAGCCAGGCACAACAGAACGCGGCGCAAACTCCGGAGCAGGCGAAGCAGGCCGAGCAGCGTAAGGAGTATGCGGACGAAGTTCGCAAGAGCTACAACTTCCGATTCGGCGACGGCAAGATTTCCATCCCTGGCAACGCGGCGATCGAAGGCAACGATTTTGTGCAGGCGGGATCGTTCCCCAAGGCGACGTATTGCGCGGTGTGCCACGCGCAGGCTTACAACAACTGGCGGCAGGCGCTGCACTCGAATTCGTTTCGAACGCCGTTTTACCGAGCGAGCGTCAATATTTTACTGCGTTCGAAGGGCATCGAGTTTACGCGGCACTGCGATAGCTGCCATAACCCGGTCGGGGTATTGACGGGCGGCCTGACGCAGGATTCGAAAGTAGATCGCGGGTTCGATCGCGACGGCCTGACATGCATGACGTGCCACTCGGTTCAAAAGCTGCAGCCGACCGTCGGGAATGGCGGATTCGTTCTGGGCGTGCCGGCGGTGATGGTGGATGAGAACGGCAATCGGATTCCGGGTGAAGTGCCTTACGAAGAGATCATGAAGCATCCGGACCGCCACTCGAAGGCGGTGATGAAGGATTTCTATCGCTCGCCGGAGTTCTGCTCGGCGTGCCACAAGGCGAACCTGCCGGAGCCGCTGAACGATTACAAGTTTGTGCGCGCGTTTACGGTGTTCGACGAATGGCAGAATTCGAAGTTTTCGAAGCGGAATCCGCTGACGTTTTATTCAGGCGATTACACGACGTGCCAGAACTGCCATATGAAGCGGTCGCCGACGACGCTGCCGGAATATGGGGCGAAGAACGGAACGTTTGCTTCGCATCGCTGGACGGCGGGGAACACGGCCGTTCCCTTCTATTACGGATTCGATGAGCAACTGAAGAAGACGACGGAGTTTTTGCAGTCGGGGAATTATCTCAACGTCGATCTGTTCGCGTTTAAGACGGGCGACGGCAATGGCTTTGTCGGACCGATCGGCACGGTGCCATATTCGCTCAAGGCGGGCGATACGGTGCAGGCGATGGTAGTGATCCAGAACAAGAACATCGGCCATTCGCTCATTCCGGAAGTGCGCGACCTGTATGAGGCATGGACCGAATTTACGGTCAACGAACAGGATGGGACCGAGATTTATCACAGCGGTTATCTGAAGCCGGATGGATCGCTGGATACGCGGGCGCACAGCTTTACGAATCGGCCCGGTGGATGAGCACGGGATCTTCGTCGATAACCATCGCGTGTTTGAGATTCACTCGGTGGCGTATGACAACACGATTCAGTCGGGGCGATCGTCGCTGGTGCGGTATGAATTCAAGATTCCGGCGACGGCGAAGGGGCCGCTGACGATCAGCGCGCGTGTGAATTACCGGCACCTGCGGCAGAGCTATCTGAACAATATTTTCGGTACCGATCATCCGGCATATCCGGTGGTCGAGATTTCGCGGCGGACGCGGACGATCAATCTGGGCGAGAACGCACCGGATGCTGCAGCCCGATCCGCAGGACAATCCGGACTGGATGCGATGGAATAATTATGGGATCGCTTCGCTGGATCAATTGCAGTATGCGGACGCGGTGGCGGCGTTCACGGAAGTGGCGAAGCTTCGGCCGGACTACGCGGATGCGTATACGAATATCGCGCTGACGGAAATGGAGTGGGAGAAGTACGATTCGGCGCGGAAGAATTTGAAGATGTCGTTGGCCCTGGCGAACGACAATGCACGGGCGCTGTACTACATGGCGCTGGTCGAGCGGCGTTCGGGAAATTCGGATGCGGAGATCGCGGATTTGAAGAAGGTTGTGGCGCAGTATCCAATGTCGCGCGATGCGCGGCGGGAACTTGGCAAATCGTATTACCGGCAGAACAACACTGAGGGAGCCGTCGAACAGTTCGAGGCGCTGCAACAGCTTGATCCGGACGATGTGACGGCACATTATAATTTGGCGATTCTGTATGGACGCATGGGTAAGGACAGGGAGTCGGCGGAGCAACAGGCGATGTTTAAGACGAAGAAGGTCGATCCTGGAGCGCCGACATATTCGTTCGATTTTCTGATGAAGCATCCGGAGATCTCGACGGAGAGCGTGCCCTGGCATATGCATACCGATCTTTCGCCGGAGTTCAATGCGACCGCGCCAAAAGCGAATCCGCCGGCCGTGCTGCGGCGACGCCGACTCCGAGTGCTTCGGGTGGGGCTAATCGATGAGGCTGATCTTTATTGCGCGATGTATTGCAGTAGTCGTGATTATGTTTGGCGCGACGGGAATTGGTTGTTTTGCGAAGGGAATGTGTCCGTGGATTAACGAGGCGACCGCGTCGGGATTTTTGCATGGCGATGTGACGATGACGGTGACGCACACTTCGACGGGGGCGGATAAAGCGGCGGCAGCGGCGGCGACGGCAACGGGGACCTCCGTGACGGTCGGAGACGCGACTTGTGAATTTGTGCGGCACGATGCGGCGGGCGTTACGAAGCTTCGCATCGAAGTGGTTACGATGAGTGATGTTGCGGCGGCTTTTCCCGGGTTTCGCGGACGATGCGGTATCGATAGCCAACCGGTGCGCGCGATTGGGAATGAGGCTGTTGTGTGCGGCGTGGCGGCTGCGGTACGTGGGGGCGTTGCGGAGCAGGTCGTTGGGAGGGTACGCGAGCGGGCGTTTGTGGTTTCGATTTCGGCGGGGGTCGGGACGGATCAAGCGACGCTGCGCGAGACGACGCTGAGGGTGGCGGAGATGGTTGCGGGATTTTTGTTTTAGAGCGCGAGTAGCGGTTCCTCAAATCGCGGCGCGATAATGCTTTTGAAGTATGGTGACGGCGCAGTTCCCTTCCTAGACTAGTTCCCGTTTTACGGGCTCCACGACTCTCTCGCGTTGCAACTTCAGTTTTCGCATGTCAGCTCAGAATCCCTCTAAAAGTTCAGTAGCGCGGCGCGCGCTTTCGGTGCTGATTGTTGAGGATCACGCGCTCGTTGGGCAGGCGCTGCGACGCACGCTGGAAGATGCGGACGATATTCGCGTGGTGGGCAAGAGCGCGGACGCGGAGAGCGCGATTCGAGCGGCGCGTAAGCTGAAGCCGGATGTCGTGGTGATGGATTTTGCGCTGCCGGGGAAGACGGGGGCGGAGGCGACGCAGGAAATTTTGAAGACGGTGGATACGGCAGTGCTGATTCTGAGCATGCACTCGGAGCCAAGCTATGTGAGAGCGGCCCTGGATTCGGGAGCGCGCGGATACTTGCTGAAGAGCGCGGCGGACCTCGATCTGGCGGAGGCGATTCGGCAGATGGCGGCGGGGCGGCCGGTGTTTGATCGAGGGCTGGCGAAAAGCGATGTGCTGGGGGAGATGGCTCGGCCGCTGAGTCCGAGGGAGCTGGAGATTTTACGGATGATTGTGCAGGGGAAATCGCATCGGGAAGTTGCGAGGGAGCTGAAGATTGAGGTGAATACTGTGCGCGCGCATAGGGCAAACATGATGCAGGCGATGGGAGTTCACAAGGCAGTGCAATTGGCGCTGTATGCGGTGGCACGCGGGCTGGTCAAGCCCTGAGATTGAAAGCACAAACTGAGAAAATCTGAAGCAGAGGGACTGAGGGTCGCGGAGACGCGCGGAGAAGATGTGCTGCGGCGGTTCCGAATGTGGGGAGAGTACTGCCTGCTGGAGCGTTTGGAGTATAACTGTACGGCGATTTTGGAATGCGAAGCGGTGAGGGTGGATATGAGAAACAAAGTGAAGATGATTTTTGCGGCTGCGGCGCTTGCTTTCGCTTTGGCGACGTTTGTTGCGCAGCCGGCGGTGGCGCAGGACGCGACGATTGCGCCGGCGGAGAATTTGGTGGTGGATGGGGTGCCGGCGATTCCGGCGGCGCTGGCGGAGACGGCCGGGCGATATGGATCGTATCGCAGCGCGATTTTGGCGGATTGGCATCCGACGCGGCGCGAGATGCTGATCGCGACTCGATTTGGCGATACGCCGCAATTGCATTTGGTGACGACGCCGATGGGCGAGCGGCATCAGCTTACATTTTTTGCGGATTCGGTTGGTAACGGGACGTTTCATCCGAATGGCGGGGATTACATCGTTTTTTCGAAAGACATTGGCGGAGGCGAATGGTTTCAGTTGTACCGGTATGACGTGAAGACGGGCGACGTGACGCTGCTGACGGATGGGAAGTCGCGGAATTTGCGCGGGCCGTGGTCGTCGGGCGGGGATCAGATCGCGTACATGTCCACGCGGCGGACGGGGAAGGATACGGATTTGTGGGTGATGAATCCGGCGGACCCGAAGAGCGACAAGCTGCTGACGAAGCTGGAGGGCGGCGGCTGGGAGCCGCTGGATTGGTCGCCAGACGATAAGAAGATTTTGCTGGTAGAGGAACTGTCGATCAATGAGTCGTATTTGTGGCTCGTGGATACGACGAGCGGGGAGAAGACGGCGTTCACTCCGCGGGATGCGGCTGGCAAAGAAAAGATTTTTTATGGAGATTCGCGATTCAGTAAGGATGGCAAGGGTATTTTTGTGGTGACGGATCGCGATTCGGAATTTCAGCGGCTGGCGTACATGGACTTGGCAACGAAAGAGCCGAAGTATTTGACGAGCAAGATTTCGTGGGACGTCGAGACGTTTGATTTGTCGCACGATGGAAAGCGAATCGTGTTTGCGAGCAATGAAGAGGGCGTCAGCGTGCTACATGTGATGGAGGCGGCGTCGGGAAAAGAGGTTGGGCTGCCGAAGAGTTTGCCGGTCGGAGTGATCGGGGCGCTGAGATGGCATCGCAACGGACGCGAGTTTGCGTTTTCGATGAACAACGCGCGGAGCCCGGGGGATTGCTATTCCGTGGATGTGGCGAGCGGGAAAGTGGAGCGGTGGACGGCGAGCGAGACGGCGGTGAAGACGGATGACTTCCCGGAAGCGGAGCTGGTGCGGTGGAAGAGCTTTGACGGAAAGATGATTTCGGGATTTTTGTACAAGCCATCGGCGACGAAGTTTTCGGGCAAGCGGCCGGTGCTCGTGTTGATTCATGGCGGACCGGAGGGGCAGTCGCAGCCGACGTTTTTGGGGCGCTTCAACTACTACCTGAACGAGATGGGGATCGCGTTGATCGTGCCCAACGTGCGCGGGTCGACGGGATATGGGAAGACATTCTCGCTGCTTGATAACGGATTCAAGCGCGAGGATACATACAAAGACATTAATGCGTTGTTTGACTGGATTGGGACGCGTGCCGATCTCGATGCGGATCGGATCGGTGTGACCGGCGGAAGTTATGGCGGGCACATGACGCTGGCGGTGGCGACGTTTTACAGTGATCGGATTCGGTGCTCGGTAGACATTGTGGGAATGTCGAACCTGGTGACGTTCTTGGAACACACGGAGGCTTACCGGAGGGATTTGCGGCGCGTGGAATATGGGGATGAACGCGATCCGAAGATGCGGGAGTTTTTGGAGAAGATCGCTCCGATGAACAACATCGAGAAGATCAAGAAGCCGATGTTTGTGATTGCGGGGAAGAACGATCCACGCGTGCCCGTAAGCGAGTCGCAGCAGATTGCGGACGCGTTGAAGAAGCAGGGGACGCCGGTGTGGCTATTGATTGCGAAGGATGAGGGGCATGGGTACCGGAAGAAAGTGAATCAGGATTTTCAGTTTTATGCGACGGTGGAGTTTTTGAAGGAGTATTTGGTGAAGTAGGACGGACTAGCGGCGAGGCAGCAAAAAGCAGATTCCTCGCTCCGCTCGGAATGACAGTGTTGGGGTGTTTTTTTACGACGGGTTCGAACTGAGTCGCCGATTGGCTTCAATTACAAGCGACAGGGCTTCTTCGAGGTTGCGACGGGCTTCGGACAAGGTTCGACCCTGAGTATTTACGCCCGGAATTTCTCGAATGTAGCCGACGTACCAATCCCCGTGCTTTTCGATGATCTTCGTAAGTTGAGGCTTCATCGTCACCATTTTAGCAACGTCGGCACGAAAAACGCCGGCAGGATGCCGACGCTACCGACCGCGCGCAGATCAAAGGATAGAGACGGCTACAAAGGGATGTTGCCGTGTTTTTTCTTGGGGTTGGTGTCGCGTTTGTTGGCTAGGGAGCGGAGGGCGGTGATGATTTTTGCGCGGGTTTCGGCGGGTTCGATTACGGCGTCGATGTAGCCGCGCTCGGCGGCGACGAAGGGATTCGCGAAACGATCGCGAAATTCGGCGATTTTTTCCTGGCGTAGGGCTTCGCGCTCGGACTCGGGCGCTTTTTCCAACTCACGTTTATAGACGATATTGACGGCGCCTTCCGGGCCCATGACGGCAATTTCTGCGTTGGGCCAGGCGAAGTTGGCGTCGGTGCGGATGTGTTTTGAGGCCATGACGCAGTAGGCGCCGCCGTAGGCTTTGCGCGTGATGACCGTGATTTTCGGAACGGTGGCTTCGGCGAAGGCGAAGAGAAGTTTGGCGCCGTGTTTGATGATGCCGCCGAATTCCTGCTGCGTGCCGGGCAGGAAGCCGGGGACATCTTCGAACGTGATGAGCGGAATGTTGAAGGCGTCGCAAAAGCGCACGAAGCGTGCGCCTTTGATGCTGGCGTTGATATCGAGAACTCCCGCAAGAAATGCGGGTTGATTGGCGACGATTCCGACGGGACGGCCGTCGAGCCGCGCGAAACCGACGACGATATTTTTCGCGAAGTGCTCGTGGACTTCGAAGAAATAGCCGTCGTCGATGACCGAATGAATGGCGTCTTTGATGTCGTAAGGTTGCTGCGCGTTTTCGGGGACGAGCGTGTTGAGGGCTTCGTCGCGGCGATCGGCGGGATCGGAAGATGCGCGGCGCGGGGGATCTTCGAGATTGTTTGAGGGGAGAAAGCTCATCAGCTCGCGAATCATCGCGAGGCAGTCGGCATCATCGCCGGAAACGAAGTGCGCGACGCCGCTCGTGGCATTGTGGGTCATGGCGCCGCCGAGTTCCTGCTTGGTGACCTCTTCGTGCGTGACGGTTTTGATGACGTCGGGGCCGGTCACGAACATGTAGGAGGTTTCGCGGGTCATGAAGATGAAATCGGTGATGGCGGGCGAGTAAACGGCGCCGCCAGCGCAGGGGCCCATGATGGCGCTAATTTGCGGGATGACGCCGCTGGCGAGCGTATTGCGCAAGAAAATGTCGGCGTAGCCAGCGAGCGAAGCGACACCTTCCTGAATGCGTGCGCCGCCGGAATCGTTGAGGCCGATGACGGGCGCGCCGGCGCGCATCGCGAGGTCCATGATCTTGCAGATTTTGAGCGCGTTGGATTCAGAAAGCGAGCCGCCGAAAACGGTGAAGTCTTGAGCGAAAACGTAAACGAGGCGGCCATCGATGCGGCCGAAACCGGTGACGAAGCCGTCTCCGGCAGGACGCTGATCCTGCATTCCGAAGTCGACGCAGCGATGACGGACGAATTTGTCGAGCTCTTCGAACGTGCCTTCGTCGAGAAGCAGATCGATGCGCTCGCGCGCAGTGAGTTTGCCGGCTTTGTGTTCGCGCTCACGGCGTTCGGGGCCGCCGCCTGCTTCGGCTTCGGCGCTGAGGCGGCGGAGGTCGTCCATTCGATCTTTGTGCTTTGCGGCGGCGGCGGAAGCGGAGGAGTTTTCGTTAGACAAGAGGCGCTCCGGGATCAACGTCTTCTTCGTGATGGAAGATGCGAACGGCGAGATGTGTGGCGAGCCACGTGGTGCCGAGGAGAAGGACGACGCCGAGGACGAGTTCTGCGCAGACGGCGATGGCGCGTTGGGCGGGCGATGGGATCGATGTGACGTATACCGTCGCGCTGACAAGGGTGAACATGGCGGCGAGGGTCATCGCGATGATCAGTGCGACGGTGACGATGGAGGCGATGATTTTTTTCATGGCGAAGAGATGCGCTGTGGGGCTCAAGGCGCGCTTAAAAGAATAGCGCAGGCGGGGGGAAGAATGAATGGCGGACGATCGGGAGGTGCTCTTGCAGAAAGGAAAAAGCAGATCGCGACGCTGTATAGGCCTGGGCAAGCTGGGGCGCAGCGTGCTACGCCCCTACACGACGGAGATCGCGATCGAGCGCAAGCCAGGTTCGACAGACTGTGGACTAGCGGAGGCCGGACCAGTCGTCGGCGACGATGATTGAGTCGGTGGGATTGGCGGGGTCGTACTTGATGCTGGCGGGCTGGCCGGTGACGAGGCGTTCGAATTTGACCTGGCTTTCGAGGCCGGTGATGTCTTGAGCGGTGTGATAGGTCACGCCGGAGATTGCGTAGCTGTAGGAAACCAGGTGGCGCGGACGAGTGTCGACAACGGGAGGCGTGCGTGAACCGAATAACCCTTTTTGCTTTGGCGGCTCTTCGGGCGGATGCTCGACGACGTCAACGACTTGGCCTTCGGCGATGCGTCCGATCTGATTGAGTTGAAGGCGACGTTTGCGCTCGATGTCTTCGGGTGGTTCGGTGGGGCGAAAGAAAGCGTAGGCAACCATCGCGATCGCGACGACGGCGGCCACTCCCATCCCGAGCGCTACTTTTAAATCGGTGAATACGAGAAGCAACGACGACTCCTGCGGCTGACTGAATCGAGCCGACCCTCTTAAACCGCGACGCGATCCGGGTTTCGTGGAATCGCGAGCCGGAGAGATTCCACCGTCAGAATCCCTTCACATCTGGATATCTTACCGAAAGGCGGAACGAGTGGGAGTTACGCTTGCGCGGCATGCACCGGATTACGCAACACGCCAATTCCGGTGACGGAGACCTCGACGGTGTCTTTTGCGACGAGCGGGCCGACACCGAGGGGGTGCCGGTGGATATGACGTCGCCGGGAAGCAGCGTCATCATTCGCGAGATCCAGCGAACGAGGAAAGCGCAAGAATAGATCATCAGCGACGTGGTGCCAGATTGGCGGAGATCGCCGTTTACGCGCGTTTCGACAATGACGTTGGCGGGATCGAGTTCGGTTTCGATATGCGGGCCGATCGGGACAAAAGGTGTCGAAGCCTTTGGCGCGCGTGAACTGGACGTCGGCTTTCTGGAGGTCGCGCGCGGTGACGTCGTTAGCGCAGGTGTAGCCGAAGACGTAGGAGAGCGGATTGTCGTTGTCGCCGAGGTGCGAGCAGGTCTTGCCGATGACGATGGCGAGTTCGCCTTCGTGTTCGACGCGCTGAGAATACTTTGGGAGCACGATGGGATCGCCGGGGCCGACGATTGATGACGGCGGCTTGAGGAAGATCATCGGCTCTTTCGGAATTTCGTTGCCGAGTTCGGCGGCGTGGGCGGCGTAGTTGCGGCCGACGCAGACAATTTTGCTGGGCGTGACGGGGGCGACGAGCTTTACGTTAGCGAGGGGATATGTCGCGCCGCTCTGCGCGAGATCAATCCAAGGAGCGCTCCGTTAGCTCGCGGATATGATCGCCTTCGATGATGCCGAAGGCCGGGACAGCAGATTGGGAGCTACTCGCGGATGGAGACGCGGGATGCGACTGCAGGAACCGGCAAATTTTCATACGTGATGGTTGGAGTGCGACACGCGGTGGTGGCTCGCCATATGGGATTCGCGCGTTCGCCAGACCAGAGTGACGATCCACGAAAGCGTGGCGAGAATCATACACACGACGGACCCGAGAATGAAAACGCGCATCGGCGTGTAGCGTTCAGAAAGTCCGGAAAACGGAATGCAGAGCAAGCGATAGACAAGCGAGAAGATCCACCAAGTGGTCAACGTCGAGCCCAGCAAACGGCCCGCCTGCCACATAAACCGCACGACTGGAATCAAAAAGAGGACGGCGAGGACGGACGCTGTGACGACATTGCGCTCCAGCGCGAACTTTTCGGAAGCCGGCATGCGGTTGGAGATGAAAATCCAAGCGATGAATACGACGGCCATGCCGACGCCAGCGCAGACGCCGGTACGCACAGCCGAATCGTGGGCCGCAAAGTTCAGTTCGTCTTGGAGATGGGTCTCTTGATGGCGCATGAGCGCTGGGCTTCCACCCGTCTGAATCTCAACCCAGGACTAGGGAGAATGTTGCGCGACGTCGGCGGCTACCTGCGGGGCGGGTGCGCTCTCGTTACCTGAGAGGTCGACGGCAGTCACGCTATACCAATACTTATGGCCGGACGTGACACTAGTATCACGATACGCAGGGGAGAGCAACAAGTCTTGCGTGACCAGCGAACCTTTTTGGCCCTCGATATCACTGCGGTAGACCCGATAGCCGGCAAGGTCTTGCTCGGTGTTGATGGACCAGGATACGTCTACCTCCAGGGAGGGCGGTGTGGTCTCGGGATTTTCGATCGCGGCGGCGACTACGCTTTGCGGCGTTGAAGGGGGGAAGGTATCGGCGGGTTTCAGGATCAGAGGGTCGGAGTCGCCTGATTCGAGTTCGTTGCCGCCAGCCGTTGTGACGCTGCGAACGATGTACACGTAAGTTTTGCCGAAGTCGAATTGCTTGTCGGCGTACTGCGGATCGTTGGTGCGATCGAGGCGGGCAAGCGGCGTGATGAAGCGTTCGTGGAGAGCGTCGGGGCCGGTGATTTTGGGATCGTACGTTTTGGGATCGAGTTCGCCCCGGTAAACGCGGTATTCGGTTACGGCGATCGGGTCGCCAGCGGCAGTTTGCGTGATGGGCTGCCAAGTCAGGTCGATTGCGGATTCGGTGAGATCGGATTTTATTGGGCCGACCGGAGCGGGGACGGGATAGACGTGAACTTTGACGACGTTCGAATCGGCGGAGGCGCGCTTGCGAGAGGCGCGCGTTCGAATGGCGAAGACGGCGTCGAAGCCGGAGGCCGAACGATTCTCTGTTGGTGCGATCGGAGTGACGACTTGCGTGCGGTCTTCGGATTGATATTTTGCGGCGAGTTCGCCGGGGATGGTTTCGACGACGTGGAAGGATTTTAGATTGGGCGAGCCATCGGGTTTTAACTCGCCACGAAGGATTTCGATTGCGGGAGGTTGTTGGAGGCGATCGCCGCGGATTGTTTTGGAGGGCAGAGAGAAATTCAGCGCTACGCCGTCGCCCATTTGATGGGCGGAGAGGTCGGCGATCGGGGTCGCGACAGGAGGCGAGGGCGGGACGGGATCGCCTGGGGCGCCGCAGCCGGTGAGGATCGCTGCGACAGCGATGATGGGCAAGCCAAAACGCGGAACTCGAAATTCGAAACTCGAAATTCGGAGAGCTACTGCTCGCGCGGGGCTGGCCCACGAGTGGCGGATTTCCATTTTCGAGTTTCGATCTTACAGGATGTAGCGGCTCAGATCCTGATTCTTAACGATGTCGGCGAGCTGCTTGTTGACATAGGCGGCGTCGACCTTCACGTTTTTCTTTTTCAGGTCGGAAGCTTCGAACGAAAGCTCGTCGAGAACTTTTTCGAGAATGGTGTGCAGGCGGCGCGCGCCGATATTTTCGGTTTGCTCGTTCACGCTGGTGGCGAAGCGCGCGATGGTGTCGACGGCATCGTCAGTGAAGTTGAGCTTCAGGCCTTCGGTTTCGAGCAGCGCGACGTATTGTTTGATCAGCGCGTTCTTGGGCTCGGTGAGAATGCGGACGAAGTCTTCTTCCTTGAGCGATTGAAGCTCGACGCGAATCGGAAGGCGGCCCTGCAGCTCGGGGATCAGGTCAGAGGGCTTGGTGACGTGGAACGCGCCGGCGGCGATAAAGAGAATGTGATCGGTGCGAATCATGCCGTAGCGGGTGTTGACGGTGGTGCCTTCGATGATCGGCAGGATGTCGCGCTGAACGCCTTCGCGTGAAACGTCCGGGCCATGGCCGGATTCGCGGCCGGCGACCTTATCGATTTCGTCGATGAAGATGATGCCCATCTGCTCGGCGCGCTCGACGGCGATGCGCGTGACCTGGTCCATGTCGAGCAGTTTGTTTTCTTCTTCCTGGATCAGATATTCGAAAGCGTCGGCGACCGTCATCTTGCGCTTCTTTTTTTGCTGGCCAAACATGCCGGAGAGCATGTCTTTGATGTTGACGTCCATCTCCTCGACGCCCTGATTGGAGATGATTTCAAACGAGGGCATCTGGCGCTCGCGGACTTCGATGTCCACCATGCGCTGGTCGAGTTTGCCTTCGCGAAGCTGCGCGCGAAGCTTTTCGCGGGTGCGTTGCGTTTGCTCGCGCTGCTGAGCGGCGTCGGCTTCGGTCGTGTTGGGAGCTGGCGGCGGAGACGGCGGAAGCAGAAGGTCGAGCACACGCTCTTCGGCGGCTTGCTCGGCGCGATCGGCGACTTCATCGAGCTTTTCTTCGCGCACCATGTCGATGGAAGTTTCGACGAGGTCGCGCACCATCGATTCGACGTCGCGGCCCACGTAGCCGACTTCGGTGTATTTCGAGGCTTCGACTTTGACGAACGGGCAGCCGGCAAGTCGCGCAAGGCGGCGGGCAATTTCCGTTTTGCCGACGCCGGTCGGGCCGATCATCAGAATATTTTTGGGCAGGACGTCTTCGGCGATTTCGGGCGGGAGTTTTTGTCGGCGGACGCGATTGCGTAGCGCGACCGCAACGGCGCGCTTGGCGGCGTTTTGGCCGACGATGTATTTGTCGAGCTCGGCGACGATTTCGCGCGGGGTCATGTCGTCGAGAGCGGGCAACAACTCCTGTTCGGACGACGGAGCGTTTCCGTTGCCGCCAGGCATGAACACAATCTCTTTGTCGGACTTGCTAGTCATTACGAAACCTTCGTTCCTTATACCGCGCGCGACCTATCGTGAGATCACTTTATGGGATGCAGCATCGCGGTCAAACGGTCTCTTGCCTACAGATCGTCTCTCACCTACAATTCTTCAACCGTGAAGTTAGCATTAGTATAAATGCAAATTTCGCTCGCGATTCGCATGGCTTCCATCGCCAGATCTTTCGCCGATAGCTTGGCGTGCTTTGCCAACGCGCGCGCCGCGGCGAGTCGCGTAGCTGCCGCCGGAACCGATCGCGCAGATGCCATCGTCGGGTTCGATGACGTCGCCGTTGCCAGAAAGCAGAAACGTTCCTTTGGGATCGGCAACGATGAGCAGCGCTTCAAGGTGACGAAGGGCGCGATCCTTGCGCCATTCCTTTGCCAGCTCGACCGCGGCCTTCTGCAAATTTCCGGAATGTTCCTGAAGCTTGCCTTCAAATCGCTCGAAGAGCGAAATCGCATCGGCGGTGGAACCCGGCAAAACCGACGATAACTTTGTCGTTGTAGAGGCGCCGCGTCTTGCGGGCGTTGTGCTTCATCACGTGATCGCCCATGGTGACTTGTCCATCGGCGATCAGTACTACTTTATTATCTTTGCGCACGCACAAAACGGTTGTGCCATGCATCTGTGCGCTCTCTTCCCTATTCCGCATCCCACCATTATACAACCTGGACGGGTTGGGCCAAAAGCAACGCTGGCCGCGCCGGGCTTCTACTCGTAAAAGCTCGCTGCCAGGCACGAGCGGCTTAGTTGTCTTCTTCTTTTTCTTTCTTCTTCTCTTCTTTGGACTTGCGGCTGCCGACTTTTTGGAAGCGGTGGTCAAGCGAGGTCCTGCTGAAAAGATCGGGCGACAGATTCGAATTGTATTTGCAGGTGTTGAAGAAGACCTGGCTGGAACGGCGGCCGTTGCGATCTTGCGCGATTTGCATGGCGGTGCGCACGCCGTCCATCAACTGGAAATTTGTGTAAATGTTGGTTTCCACGTCGCGGCTGTCGTTGGCCTTGTCTGGTGTGGTCACGGTGGAGCGCACAAGCAAGTGCGTGGTTTTATCGACGGCGAGGCGGAAGTTGTGTCCGTCGGAATCGGTGAGATCGACAATATCCACCGGACGAAGGTCGGCAATATCGGAGCCGCCGAAACGAATGACCATGCCGGGTTCGTTCAAGCGATGGCGCAGGAGATTGTGGATGTCGCGCTTGGCTTGGTCCTGAAAGTCGGCAACGCTCGCCGCGCTCAATTCGGAAACGCCACCTTTGTCGAGCGTCCAGCCCTTGTCGCCAACATAGAGATTGATGATCACGCCCTTTTTCGCGTACTCGGTGCGGTTCGCGTCGGGATAACGCCAGAAGTCTTTGAAGTTGGTGTAGCCGGTCATCTCGCCGTTGTGGCCGAAGCGGGCGAGGCGGCCTTCGCAGTCGGAATCTTTGATGTCGAGGTACGTGGGGCCGCCGAGGCCGTCGATGAGTTGCTGGAGGATTTGTTTGCCCTTAGCGGCGCTTTGCTCGGGCATGAGCGTGTCGGGATTTTGAGCGCGCGTCAGCCGCACGCCACCAAATGTCGCGACTCCCGCGATCAGCGCAGCCGCCGCGAAATAGCTCGCAGCCTTGTGTGATTTCAAGTGGGCAAACCTCAGCCGCACAACACCGACCCTCCGTTTACATTGATGATTTCGCCCGTCATGAAGTTGGCCAAGTCCGATGCCAGGAACAAGATAGGGCCGGCGATCTCTTCCGCCGTTGCGGGCCGGCCAAGCGGAATTGCGGCCTGCGCCATCTTTTGGCCAGCTTTGGTTTCGAGTACGGGATTCGACATATCGGTAGCAACCCATCCTGGCGCTACGGAATTCACGAGGATGTTGTGACGGGCCAGTTCGGTCGAGAGCCCTTTCGTCAGACTGACGACGGCGCCTTTCGAAGCGCCATAGTGCGTGTGAAACGATTCACCGCGCTGCGCTGCCGTCGAGGTGATCGGAATGATCTTGCCGGACTTCTGTTTGATCATGTGCGGGACGGCAAAATGGATCAGTGAGTAGACGCTCTTGAGATTGACGCGGATCATTTCGTCCCACTGCTTTTCGGTCATCTTCTCGATCGGCAAGTCTTCGAGATTCCAGACGCCGGCGTTGGCAACGACGATGTCGAGGCGGCCGAGACGCGCGATGGCGTGATCGACGAGCTTTTTATTTGCATCGTGGCGACTGACGTCGGCCTTGAAGGCTTCGACGCGCGTGCCGTGCTTCCCTGCTTCCTGCTCGATTTGCGCGGCGGCGTCCTTGGCTTTGTTGTAGGTGAAGACGACGTCGGCGCCCGCCTCAGCAAACATTTTTACGGCTGCGGCGCCAATTCCGCGCGAGCCTCCAGTGATGATTGCCGCCTTGCCAGCCAGTGAAATCATGAAGCCCCCAGAAGATATGGACTGCGAAGCTGAAGTTTTGTAGATCAGACCCGGAAGTGCTTGAAGCAGAGCCTAGGCTTTGTGCCCCACCAGATCGCGGGCGTTGCGAGCCCGCTCGGCAGCAGCAACAAATTCGCTGAACAGCGCGCGTGCAAGCGCATCGTCGGGCATGCGCTCGGGGTGCCATTGCACACCGACGACCCAGCCGGGGCCGCCCTTCCATTCGACGGCTTCGATGGTGCCGTCGGGAGCATGCGCGGTGACAGCCAGGTCCTTCCCCGGCTTGTCGATGGCTTGGTGATGGCTGCTGTTAATGGTTCCGCATGTGCCGCCGTTGAGCTGGGCGAGCAGACTGCCGGATTCGAATGTCGCTTCGTGCTGGAGGTCGCCCTTTTTGGCTCCCGGAGGTAGGTCAGTGTCGCCATGGGCCAGGACTTCGGGACGCTCAGACTTCAGATCCTGGATCAGCGTCCCTTGCTGGTAGACGTTCAGAAACTGGCAGCCGAAGCAGATGGCGAGGACCGGCTTTCCCGTTTTGAAACTGTGATCGAGGATTTGACCGTCGGTTTGCTCGCGATTGGCGTCGAAAGGGGCGGTTTTCGGATGGCTGGCCGCCTGGTAGCGAGCCGGATCGACATCGGCGGGGCTGCCGGGCAGAACAAAGCCATCTAAATCATTGAGTTGCGAGGAAAGTGCGCTCGGGGGCTGGTCGAGGTTGACGTCCACCGGTTCGGCCCCGGCGTTTCGGACCGAGGCGAAATAGTAGTCAAGCTTTTTGCGCTCGCCTTGGCGCTGCTCTTCAGTGGTGCGCCAAGGAATGCCGATGCGGAGGGGCTGTGACGAGCTTCGGTGCGGCGAAGCGGGGAGCATGGGTCAGCATCGTAGCATTCGGGCGCGACTAGCGGCAACTCAGGGTGTTTACGGGTTTCCGCACTGAGTTCTATGCGCGGATGCTGGCGGGGCGGGATAAAACCGCGTCGAGGCAGTATTCGGGACGATGAAAAAAGCTGGAAAGTTCGGAAAGGCGCGAGGCCAGTTGCTCGGACGATGAGGCGCGAAGCGTTACGTGGCCGAGTTTTCGGCCGGCGCGGGGAGATTTTCCGTAGAGATGGAGATGGGCGTCGCGCACGGCAAGGACTTCGGCGGCGTCGGGCGTTTCGCCGATCAAGTTGAGCATCGCCGAGCAGCCGATTGGGAGCGTCGAGCCGAGCGGGAGGCCGACGACAGCGCGCAAATGATTTTCGAATTGGCTTGTGAGCGCGCCTTCAATCGTCCAGTGGCCGGAGTTGTGAACGCGCGGAGCCATTTCGTTGGCGAGAAGTTTTCCAGCCTGTTCGAAGAATTCGATGGCGAGCACGCCAACGTATTCGAGTTCGTCGAAGACAGCGCGAGCGGCTTGTTCGGCGGAGCGCTGAATTGAGGGGTCGAGATGTGGCGCTGGGGCGATGGACAGACGAAGGATTCCGCCGCGATGGTGATTTTCGACGAGCGGGTAAACCGCGGTTTCACCGGTGCGAGCGCGGACGGCGATGACGCTGAGTTCACGTGTGAATGGGACGAATTTTTCGAGGATGTATGGAATTCCGTTCGAAGCGGACTGTGTAGTTGCGGTTGGAAGCTCAGACTTTGCTCGCGCGACGTCGTCGGGAGTGCGCAGGTGCCACTGGCCTTTGCCGTCGTAGCCCATGCGGCAGGTTTTCAAAATCGCGGGCAGGCCGATTTTCTTTACGGCTGCGTCCAGATCGTCGCGGCCCCCGACCGGCTCGAACTCTGTCGTCGGAATTCCCAATTCCCGGAACAGGGTCTTTTCATTGATCCGATCCTGGGCGACTTCCAGCGCCTTGGCGGACGGTAGCACCGGTACGCGCTCAGCGAGGAATCGGACAGCGTCAACGGGAACGTTTTCGAATTCGTAGGTGACGAGCTCGAGGCCGTTGGCGAATTTTTCGAGCGCCGCTTCATCGCCGAAATCGGCGGTGACACGCGAGGCGATGCGACCAACAGGCGCTTCGGGCGATGGATCGAAGAAACGGAAATGCAGTCCCAGCGGGTAGCCGGCCAGCGCCAGCATGTAGCCGAGTTGTCCGCCGCCTAAAATTCCGATTGTCACGCGGGTTTCCTTTTTGCGGAATTGGCGACAGCAGGGGCAGGCTCGTTTGCTTCGTTCTTGGGCGATTCCGGAGGAGTGAGACGGAATGTCGAGGCCTGAGCCAGGGATGGATCGGGATTGGCGAGCACCCGTTCCGTTTGCTCTTCGCGGAATTTGCGAAGCGCTTCGCGAATCGCAGGATGTTTTGCGCCTAAAATTGCCGCAGCCAACAACGCGGAGTTGATGGCCCCGGCCTTGCCGATGGCGAGCGTGCCGACCGGGATTCCGCCAGGCATCTGCGCGATAGAGAGGAGTGAGTCGAGTCCTTTGAGCGCTTTCGATTCGACCGGCACACCAAGCACCGGCAACACCGTTTTCGAAGCGGTCATGCCCGGGAGATGCGCGGCGCCACCCGCACCAGCGATCAAGACTTCTAGCCCGCGTTGTTCGGCAGTCGAAGCGTATTCGAACAGCAAGTCGGGTGTTCGATGGGCTGACACGACGCGGGTTTCGTGTGGAACGCCGAGATCAGTGAGCGTTTTGACGGCGTGCTCCATCGTTTCCCAATCGGAGGAAGATCCCATGATGATGCCGACGAGCGGCTCCGACTTCGTTGAAGTCGCTGGTACGTCGGGCGCCGCAGAGGACCGAGCAACCTTCGATTTGGAAGCGGTTTTCGTCATTACATTGGTGCAGACAGCCTTGCATCTCTCCCGAGAAATCGGGAGCGGACATTCTACGGTGTTTCTCAGCGTTTTTCAGCCGCGGCGGTGGTCAGTTGGGTTTTCTGCTTCAGATAGTGTCGTAACTGGCCCACGAGATACAGCGAACCGGTAATGAAAATTACATCGTCGGGCGAGGCTTTCGAAAGAACATGGTCGACTGCTTCGCCCGCGTCGGCAATGGTTGTGCTTTTGTTGGCGTAATGAGCTGTGATCTCTTCCAGTTGTGACGCCGAAATGGCACGCGATGTGGACGGCGCGGTCAGCACAACTTCCGCGGCGAGTGGGAATAGGAGACCGGCAACCTCATCAACTGCTTTGTCGCGAAGCGCGCCGTACAAAAGATAGATGCGTCTGCCTTTCAGGGTTTCTTCGACGAAGTGCGCCAACTCTCGGGCCGCTGAAGGGTTATGAGCGCCGTCGAGATAAATGTCAGGATGCGACTGGATTTTCTCGATGCGTCCTGGCCAAACAGTTGTCGCAATCCCGCGGGCGATCGATTCATCGGCAATGCGAAAGCCTCGTTGCTGCAACAGACGCGCAGCGGCTACGGCGTTGAGCGCGTTCTGAAGCTGGAAGCGACCGGAAAGACTCGGGGCTAGTTCAACGATCCAGCCCGACGCAACTTCCGTGACCTGAGCGCGGACGTGACCGTTGTCGATCGATTCTTTTTCGATTCGAAACGCTTCGCTGGTGTCGATAACCGGCGACAGAAGTTCTTTCGCGCGACCCAGAATCACTTCTTTCGCCTCAGGACGCTGCTCGGCGACCACGACCGGCACGGAGGGCTTGATGATTCCGGCTTTTTCTCCAGCAATTTCGCGTAACGAATGGCCCAGGAAGTTTTCGTGATCGAAGTCGATGCGCGCGATGATCGAGACAACAGGCGTCAGGACATTCGTTGAGTCGAGCCGGCCGCCGAGGCCGACCTCAAAAACTCCGAATTCGACGCGCTGCTGCGCAAAGTATTCGAAAGCCATCGCGGTCACGCATTCGAAGTACGTCGGATGGGCGCGCAGCTTGCCTTCCGCCAGAAGCTCTTCGGTGATCGCCTGAACCCGCGACAAAACTTCAGCGAATGCCTCGTCGCCGATATCCTCGCCGTTGACGCGAATGCGTTCGTTGATGCGCTCGAGATGCGGGGATGTGTTCAGACCAGTTCGAAATCCTGCATCGCGCAGAATCGCTTCGAGAAACGCCGCCGTCGAGCCTTTGCCGTTCGTCCCCGCGATGTGCACCGAAGGATAAGCTCGATCGGGGCGTCCGAGCCGTTCGGCAAGAATCGTAATGTTTTCGAGATCGAACTTCGCGGCGGACGCCTGCGTCGGCGCGGCCAGTTCCCTGCCGAGCGAAAGGAGATAGCGAACCGCGGCTTCGTAGTTCATGACGAAAGACCTGGATTAACTCAGCAGGAGATCCAAAGAGGATGCGATAAACGATTTCAATTCTTTGCGGGGGACGACCGCATCGAGAAATCCGTGCTCCAGCAAAAATTCGGACCGCTGAAACCCTTCAGGCAGCGTTTGCCGAATGGTTTGTTCGATAACGCGCGGCCCGGCGAAACCGATGAGCGCGCCCGGCTCTCCGATATTCAAATCGCCGAGCATCGCGAAACTCGCGGTTACGCCTCCGGTCGTCGGATCAGTCAGCACTGAAATGTAGGGCACCTTGGCATCATCAAGCCGCGCTAACGCCGCCGACACTTTTGCGAGCTGCATGAGGCTGATCGTGCCTTCCATCATGCGCGCGCCGCCGGAGCAGGAGATGACGATCAGAGGCTGACGCGTGTCCATGGCCAACTCGACTCCGCGCGTAACTTTTTCCCCGACCACCGCACCCATCGAACCACCGATAAAGTTGAATTCCATCGCGCAGACAACGACGGGCCGGCCTGCAAGCTGGCCTTCGGCGGTGATCACGGCGTCATTCATCCCGAGCTTTTTGCGAGCTTCCTTCAGGCGCTGCGCATACGGCTTGGTATCGACGAATTGCAGCGGATCGGTCGAAGTCATCCCCGCGTCGTGCTCGGTCCAGCGGCCATCGAGCAGCATCTCCAAACGCTGCTTGGCGTTCATTTTGAAATGGAAGCCGCACTTCGGGCAGACGAGCAGATTTGCTTCAAGATCTTTGCGAAAGACGATCGTGCCGCACGATTCGCACTTCACCCACAGACCCTCGGTGCGCACCTTGCGCTCTTCGGGCGGTGTGGCCTGCTCGATTGATTTTTTCTCGCGCTTGAACCAAGCCATAGTCAGATCAGGTCATTACCAAACATCGATGCTGGATATCAATGAAAGGATCAGGGCAACAGAACCGTGATTCACGACAATTTCAAAAAAAGGGCCGCACTCGTGCGAAGGCGGCCGATCAACTCAGATTAATAGTCTATACCACGCTGGGCCAGAATGCCCTTTGTGTAAGGGTGTTTGACCTCTTTCATCTCGGTCACGAGGTCGGCCAGCTCCACCAGTTTGGGATGAGCGTTCCGGCCGGTGCAGATCACGTGTACGTTCTCGGGGCGAGCGCGCAGGCTTTCGACGATCTCGTCGGGATCGAGCATTTTGTAACTGATGACGTAGTTGATTTCGTCGAGGACGACGAGGTCGTATGTGCCGCTGTTGATCGCGTCGCGGCCGGCGGCCCAGCACTCGTTCGCCATCTTGATGTCTTCGGGGTCGGTCTCGGCGCCCCCGACTTTGACGAAGCCGCGGCCCATCGGACGGATTTCGAATTTATCGTCGCCGAGCATCTTGGCGGAATCGAGTTCGCCGTAGTGCCACGAACCTTTGATGAACTGGACCATGAGAACGCGCAGGCCCTGACCGACGGCTCGGAACGCGGTACCGAGCGCGCACGTCGTCTTGCCCTTGCCCGGGCCGGTGTAGACGATCAGAAGTCCTTTGTTCTCCGGCATACGTGAATTTTCCTCGGTGGAGTCTCGCTACTAGTCGAGCTGCAGGCGCTTCATCAATTCGTGCGCGATGGCGGCGACTCGTTCTTTGGCGGCCTGCGAAAGGCTGGCTTTTTGATTCGTCTGTTTGTCGTGCAGGACGATCCAAAGTCCCGGTCGGTAAACTTCGTCGTCGCCCGGGCAAATCGCGCCGGTTAGCTGGTCGAGTTCGAGTGCGAGCTCGTTGGTGTGCGAGAGATCGAGCTTGTAGCCGCGTGTCGCAGCATGAGGCTCGTGCGCGAGAAGCTCGGTCAAGATGCCGCGCGTATCGTCAACCAGATCGCGAAAACCTTGCGAGACGAGCACGCCGTCTACATCGCGTGGCGTCGGCTGGTCGATTTGTTCGAGATCGTAGTCGGGCATCGGATGTTCGAGAGCGATTTCGATCGCGGCTGACGGCTTACCTTCATCGGGAATGATGCGGAGCGACATAGGGTTAACGTTGTACAACAATTTCGTTCGGGCGCCTAATGCGGCGGGGTCACTGCAAGGCGTCGCCAGGTTGTTCTACTTAGGATAAGGACTGCCTGCCAGAATCGCGAAGGCGCGATAGACTTGCTCGGCCAACATGACGCGCGCCAGTTCGTGCGAGTAGGTCATCTCGCTCAAAGAAAATTTCGGGTGCTTACGCTCCAATAAAACGGTGGGAAACCCGTCGGCGTCGCCACAAACGAATATCAACTCGCGTGTGCCGCGATCACGTTGATCACCAATCCATTTCGCAAACGCCTCGGATGAGAATCGTTTTCCGTTGGCGTCGAGGAGCATCACGGTCGCGGCACGGTCGGCATCCAGCTTCTTGGCAGCCGCCTCGCCGTCGCGAACTTCGGTGACTTCGATTGGCGATTGGTGCCCGATGCGTTTGACGTAGTCTTCGAGCACCACCCGCATTTCGGGCCGTCGCGTCTTTCCGAGCATCAACAAACGGATTTTCACAGAATTGAAGAACCTCGGAGAGTAATCGGCAATGCTACTTCAGCCGATACTTCTTGCGTTTCTCGAGCAATGTCTTCCGGCTGATTCCTAAAATCTCAGATGCTTTGCCGATCTTGAAGTGTGTCGCCTCAAGCGTCGCGGCAATCGCTTCTTTCTCAATGTCTTCCAGCGAGCGCAAGTGAAGCGAGCTCCCACCAATCCCGCCCGCCGCGGCTCTCACATTTTCAGGAAAATCTTTCGGCTCGATCGCCCCATCCTGCCCGAAGACCACGGCTCTTTCGAGTGCATTTCGCAATTCACGCACATTGCCGGGCCAGTCGTACGCGGTGAGCATCCGCCGCGAAACTTCAGTCAACTCAACTTGACGCCCATGAACCCCGCGCATCGAAGACAGCAGATGCTCGGCTAACGGCACGATGTCGGCACGCCGCTCACGCAAAGGCGGAACGAGCAGCGTCAGCACATTCAATCGGAAATACAAATCTTCGCGAAAGCGACCATCTGCTACGGCCGCCGGCAGATCGACGTTGGTCAGCGCGATCAGCCGCGCTTCGATTCGAAGCGTTTCGTTTCCACCGAGCCGTTCGAACGAGCGCTCTTGCAGCACGCGCAACATTTTGCTCTGCGCAACCGGCGACAGCGCTGCCACCTCATCAAGCACAATCGTTCCGCCGGCGCCAAGTTCAAATCGACCCAGCTTTCGCTCGACCGCACCGGTGAACGAGCCTTTCTCGTGCCCAAACAACTCGCTCTCCACCAATTGCGGCGGCAAGCTCGCACAGTCTATTTTCAGGAATGGCGCGTCGCGCCGCGGACCAATCTCATGAATGGCGCGCGCAAGGTGATCCTTGCCCGTTCCACTTTCACCCGTGATTAAAAGCGTGGTGGGAGCCGCCGCGACTTTCTGCGCGAGTTCGAAGAGGCGCGACGTGGCCGGATCGGCAGCGATCCATGGCAGCCGCTCGGAGGTCATTTCGAAACCGCTTCTCCATGCGGTGGGCTTCCACCGAAAGGCGCCTTCATCACCACGGTCTTGCCGATGCCTTCCGGCTCATCAGGAATTTCCAGCTTCGGAGCCGTGCGCCACAAGCGCTCGAGATCATAAAATCGCCGCGCTTGCTCACCGAATACGTGCACCACGAAGCCGCCGAAATCGAGCAGCGCCCACTCCGCGGAGCCGCGGCCTTCGCGGTGTTCGGGCGATCGCTGAAATTTCTTGTGAAGCTGCTCTTCGACTTCCGAGCAAATCGCCTGCACCTGCGGCGTGCTGAAACCCGTGCAGATCACGAAGTACGAAGTAAACGCTCCGACTTCGCGCAGGTCGATCACCGTGATTGCGGATGCTTTTTTGTCTTGTGCGGCCTCGATTGCGACGCGCACTGTTTCGGGTAGCGAGATTAAATTCACCGGTATAAGTCCTGTTTCAAAATGTATTCCTCGACGCGGGCCGAGACAAGTCCATGAATGTTTTGTTCACGATGCCTCTTGCGCCGGATATCGGTCGCCGAGACATCGCTCGAGACGTTGTCCAACAGATAGACGGACGTGCGGGTCAAATGTGCCACGACATTTGATTCATGCACTTCCTCGACGTCTTTACGCACTCCGCCGCGCGCCATCAGGTCGGGCGGAATCACCAGCCTCAACGCTTCCACGCGGATTCCCGGTCTGTTGGCGACGATGAAATCGCACAAACCGAGCAGCGTCTCGTATTCCTTCCACATGGGAATGTCGAGAAATGCGTCCGCTCCGATGATGAAGTAAATTCGATCGCCCTGGCCGTGATAGCTGTGGCGAAAATACCGCACCGTATCGACCGAATAGTGCAGCTGCGCCCCGCTGAAATCTTCGCCTGCCTCTGCGACCGACGGAACAAAGTGCGGATGCTCCGCGCATGCCAGCGCTACCATCGCGAATCGATGCGGAAACGGCGCCAAGTGCTGCTTCAATTTATGAGGAGGACGGCTGGCGGGAACGAAGTGAATCTGATCAAAATTGAATCGCCGGTCAGCCGCCCGGGCAACAGCGAGATGCCCGTTGTGGATAGGATCGAACGATCCGCCAAAAAGCGCGATGCGGCGTGGATGATGTTTCGCGGCGGTGCGATGCGCCTGCGCGGTCGTCAATAATCCTCCAAAAGCGTTGCAAAAACCGGACTCGAGGAACGTTTTTCGCGTTCCGGATTAGCTTGGTCTTTCTCCTATTTTCTCATACTTTCGGACAGCGCGAAGTCTTGGTGACCGCGACGTCACGCGTCGTGCCGGGTTTGGAAGTCGCCCTGAGCGGCATCGCTGTGCGGCTGCTCCACTTCGATTTCGGCGTCCGGTTTCGGGATCTTGTCGAGTGCGTCGGCCATCGAGCGCACGAGTTCCTTTACGCCTTCACCGGTGGCCGCAGAAATCGCGTGAAATTCCAGGCCGCGCTCAGCGCAAAACTTCTGCAGCTCTTCGAGCTTCGTTCGATCGGTCGTTGCATCGAGCTTCGTCGCGACAACGATCATCGGTTTCTCGTCGAGCGTGTCGCTAAAGGCGTGCAACTCTCCCGAAATCACTTCAAACGAGTGAATCGGGTCTTCGGTCGTGAAATCGCTCGTGTCGATCAAGTGCACCAACAAACGCGTGCGCTCGACGTGTTTCAAGAATCGAATCCCGAGGCCGGCGCCTTCGTGTGCGCCTTCAATCAATCCCGGAAGATCGGCAACGACGAACGTTCGGCCGACTTCTTTGCCGGTTCCGCCGTCGGCGTTGACCACGCCCAGATTCGGTTCGAGCGTCGTGAACGGATAATTCGCGATCTTGGGCCGCGCCGCCGAAATCACAGAGATCAGCGTCGACTTGCCGGCATTCGGAAAACCGACAAGACCAACGTCCGCGAGCAATCGCAACTCAAGTCGCAGATGGCGTTCTGCACCCTCACGCCCGTCTTCATGCTCGCGCGGCGCCTGATGCCATGGCTTCGCGAAGTGCTGATTGCCGCGCCCCCCGTGTCCTCCTTGCGCGATCAAGACCCGTTGGCCAGGGTGCGACAGATCGGCGATTGTTTCGCCGCTCTGCTCGTCAAACGCAACCGTTCCGACCGGCACCTGCAAAATCATGTCGTCGCCGGCGTGTCCCGTGCAGTTCGAGCCTTCACCGTGCCGCCCGCGATCCGCCTTGAATTCCCGGTTGTAGCGGTATCGCAGCAGCGTGTTGTCGTTCGGGTTCGCTTCCAGATACACGCTGCCGCCATTGCCGCCGTCGCCACCCGACGGACCTCCGCGCGGCACATACTTCTCGCGCCGGAACGCAACGCAGCCGTTACCGCCGTTACCGGCTTTCACGAAAATTTTTGCTTCATCAACAAACAAACCCAGCCTCCAACAGCCGAAACACTCGATCCATCAGATGTGCCACGACAACCCGCCGGTGCGGCAATCGTAGCCGCCCAAAAACAAAAAGGCGGCTCGGCACACGCCGAACCGCCCAGTGAAAATCGAAGCTTAGTTGACGGCTGCAGCCGGCGCAGCCTTCTCCGCCGGATGGACGCTGATAAACCGCCCGTGCCGCCCCTTATCCTCAAACTTCACGATGCCCGTGACCAGCGCGAACAGCGTGTCGTCTTTGCCCTGTCCTACGCCGACGCCAGCCTGGTGCTTCGTGCCGCGCTGGCGAACCAAAATCGTCCCAGCGTTCACGAGCTGACCGCCAAACCGCTTCACTCCAAGCCTCTGTCCGTGTGAATCGCGGCCGTTTGTTGACGAACCGCCGCCCTTCTTATGTGCCATGACTGATTCCTTCTACCCTTCGCAAATTGATCGTTTTGAGTTTGCTTCGATTTACAGCTTGATGTCGCTGACCTGCACCGACGTGTAGTTCTGGCGATGGCCGCGCGAAATCTTGTACTGGTTGGTTTTCTTGAACTTCAACACGGTGACTTTCTTGTTTCGGCCGTGAGCAATGATCTTCCCGGTCACGGTCGCTTTGCTGGCATCGCTGCCCGACAGAAGCTTCTTCTCGTCGTTGTGCACCGCGAGGACGGAGCCAAAAGTCACCTTCTCGCCCACATCGCCCTTAACCCGCTCAATCCGAATCGTGTCACCGGGCGCTACGCGATACTGCTTTCCCCCGGTCTTAATGACGGCAAACATCGTTCCTCCAAGGCATGAGACAAACCCCGATTATATGGGTGAACAGCCAAAATCGTCAATGAAAACCGGCTGCAACCGAATGCCTGCTCGTAAATCTAATCGATTGTGGGCCTTCCCAGCCATCGCAACTTTTTGCCCACTTTGGAGTTTAACTGAGTGAGGCTGGGAGTTAAGATAAGCCCGGCCCCGCAAGATGTTGATTAGACGGATGTAGCAAGGACTCGAAAGGGGGTCCTATCATGCGATACCTCAGGTTTGCTGGTGTGGCGGCTTTGCTCTTGACGGTTTGCCTGCTCGGCGCTGGTAATGCGAATGCGCAGCGGGTTGCGGTTGGTATTGGAATTGGCGGTCCGGCGTACGCCGGATATGGTTACGGGTACGCAGCGCCGGCCTGTGCTTATGGTTACTACGGCTATGCTCCGTACGCCTGCGCTCCTTACGGCTACTACGGTCCGGATTGGTTCGTTGGCGGCGTCTTCATCGGCGCTGGTCCCTGGTTCCGCGGCGGCTACTATGGCCGAGGATACTACGGATACGGCCGAGGCTACGGCTACTACGGCCGGGGCGGCTATTACGGCGGTCGCGGTTATTACGGACGCGGCGGCTACTATGGCGGCGGACGCGTAGGAATCTACGGACACGGCGGCACTTTCGGTAATTCGCGCGGTTACGTCGGCGGTGGCGCGGTGCATGGCGGCGCGGTCGGCGGGTTCCACGGCGGCGGTGGCGGCGGATTCCACGGCGGTGGCGGTCACCGGTAAGACTCACCAAGACTTAACTGACTAACGTAAACGACCGGCAGATCAATCTGCCGGTCGTTTCATTTTTCGTCGGAGTTTGTTCTTGAGGTTCAGCGACTACGCATGCGGATGAGCTTTGTCGTAAATGTCCATCAGTTGGCGGATCGACGCGTGGGTGTACTTCTGCGTCGTCGAGAGTGACTGATGCCCCAGCAATTCCTGAATGGCACGTAAGTCGGCACCATCGGCGAGCAGGTGCGTCGCGAAAGCATGCCGCAGCGAGTGTGGGTGCAGATCCCAATCGATATTCGCGAGCCGAACGTATTTCTTCACTAACCGTCCTACGGAACGCTGCGTAAGTCGCCTTCCCGCATAATTCAAAAACACAGCCTGAGTGTGTGGTGGACCCTGTCTCCTTCCGCGCGAAGCAGACTTCTGAATCAGCAACTCTTCACGCAGACTCCAGTAGTTGTCGAGCGCTTCCTGCGCCTTCGAACCGTAAGGCACGATGCGCTCCTTGTTGCCTTTCCCGCGCACGCGTAAGACTCGTTCCTTCTGATCGATATCGATCAGGTTTAGCCCGGTAAGTTCGCTGACACGCAACCCCGCCGCATAGAGCAGTTCGAGCAATGCGCGGTCGCGCCGCACGTACAAGCGGTCGCTCTTCCGACTCGATTTCTTGCCGCTTTCGGCAACGATCGATGGAATCCCGCTTGGATCGATTATGGTGCGCGCAATGCCTACCGCGCCTTGAGTTGGGGGCGCTACGTCAGCCAGGCCATTCAGGAATCCGTTCATCTCTTCCGCCGACAACACCGACGGAATTCGCTTCGGTAGTTTTGGCGTGGGTACCAATCGAGCGGGATTTTCGGTCAGCAAGCCTTCGCGAACGCAATATTTGAAAAACGAACGCAACGCCGCCAGCTTTCGCGCAATGGAACTCTTTTCCAATCCTTGATCGTGCAGATGCGCAACGAACTCGCGAATGATCGTGTGCGTGATTTCTTTCAGTGAGGGAGGCTGCGCGCCTGGCGGCGAGAGAAATTCGAGAAACTGGCTCAGGTCTTTGCCGTAGTTCAGGATCGTATGCGGCGAAGAATTTTTCACCGAGCTCAAATACTGAAGATATTTTTCGGCCGACTGCTTCATGAGAGGGTCCCGGAATCAAGACACGGTGGTCAACCGTGCGCGGCTCAACACAAAAGGCGACGCAAAATGCGTCACGCTTGCGATCTGCGTGCTCGCTTGAAATTACTATAGCGATCGCACGTGCACGCCGACTCTTTCCTTTGGACTTGTTCGGTATACCAACCGGCTGCGCAGGCCGGTTTAGAAGCCTTGCTAAAGGCGTCGCTGCGGTTGAGTGGGGGAGAAGATGGTGGAGAAGCTAGCGCGGCCGTGGCTTAGGGCTTGGCGCCGACTGGTGTTGGCTCTTCGACTGGCGCGGCAACGGTGACTGGCTGCGGTTCGGGCGCCAACTGCTCCCAATCGCACCCTTCCTTTAGACAGGTGTGAACCGTGCCGATCTTTGACTTTTTCTCGACAATAAACGGAGCGCCGCACTTCGGGCACGGCTCGGCGATCGGCATGTTCGGGGTCGTAAAGTCGCAGTCCGGATAACGCGAGCAGCCGTAGAACACGCGCGGACGCCCGCGTCCGCCCTTGCCCATGCTTCCGCGCTTCACGAACTCGCCGTCATTGCACTTGGGGCACTTGATGCCCATCGTGATCGGCCGCGTGTATTTGCACTTCGGGTAGCCGGAGCAGCCGATAAACGTGCCGAATCGGCCGTGCTTCTTGATCAGGTGATTGCCGCAGAGCTGGCACTTTTCTTCCAGGGGCTCATCGGGCTGAAGAGCGATGCGCGTGCCTTCCACCAAACGTCGAGTCGTCTTGCATTCCGGATAACCGCTGCAGGCCAGGAACGCACCGAACCGGCCGCGTTTCATCAGCATTTCCTTGCCGCAATTCTCGCAGTATTCGGTCTTGCTCTCGGCGTCGTCGTTGAGTTCCGGCGCCATGTCCTGAATGAAGTCGCAATCGGGATAGCGAGAGCAGCCCAGGAAAAATCCGTGCCGGCTGATGCGCTCGAGTAACTCGCCTTCGCCGCACTTCTCGCACTTTTTTCCGGTCGGGATTCCGGCTTTATACGAAATCATCTCGTCGTCGGCTTTTGCCAGATCGACGACAAATTTCTCCCAGAATTCGCGCACGGCATCGCGCCAGGGCAGTTTGCCCTCTTCGATTTCGTCGAGCTCTTCCTCGAGTCGCGCCGTGAATGTGGCGTCAAAAACATCGTCGAAGCTCTTGACCAGCAATGCGTTCACGCGCTCGCCTAGCATCGTCGGCGTGAAGCGCCCCTGATCTTTGCGCACGTATTCGCGCTCGACGATCGTCGAAATGATCGACGCGTAGGTTGAAGGCCGGCCAATGCCCTTTTCTTCCAGCTCCTTCACCAACGTTGCTTCGGTATAACGTGGCGGTGGCTCGGTGAAATGCTGGTCCGGCCGAATCTGGTCGAGCCGTAAAACCTGGCCCTCTTCGACACGCGGCAGATTCTTGCCCTCGCCGTCGTCATCCTTTTCGTCGTCGTCGCGATCGGTCACAGCGGCCGGCGTCTGATAGACGCGCAGGTAGCCGTCGAACTTCTGCACAGACCCGGTCGCGCGGAAGGTGCAATCACCCGCCGAAATATCTATCGTCGTCTGGTCGAACACCGCCGGCATCATCTGCGACGCGACAAACCGCTGCCAGATCAACTGATACAGCTTGAATAGATCGTCGTCGAGATACTTGCGAACGTCTTCCGGCGAGCGCGAAACATCGGTCGGGCGCACCGCTTCGTGCGCTTCCTGCGCATCCTTCTTGGACTTATAGAAGTTGGGCTTCTCCGGCAGGTAGCTCGAACCGAATTTTTCCGGAATCATCTCGCGCACTTGCGTCAAAGCATCAGCCGAAACATTGACCGAATCCGTACGCATGTAAGTGATGAGCGCAACCGACCCCTCTTCACCCATGTCAACGCCTTCGTACAAGCGCTGCGCGATACCCATCGTCCGCTTCGCTGTATACCGCAAGCGGTTATAGGCAGCCTGCTGCAACTTCGAGGTGGTGAATGGCGGCGGCGGATTCCGCTTCTTCTCCCGCTGAGTAACTGAGGCGACTTCCCATTTCGCCTTGCTGACCGCAGCAACAATCTTGTCGGCTGCTTCCTGGTTCGAGACCTCGATGTCTTCGCCCTTATATTTCGACAGCTTGGCTTCGAAGATCGGCGGCTGCCCGGCGTCGAGCATTGCATGAATCGACCAGTACTCAACTGGGACGAACGCCCGAATCTCCTGCTCGCGCTCGACGATCAGTCGAACCGCAACTGTCTGAACGCGCCCGGCGGAAAGACCCCGGCGAACCTTGTCCCAAAGCAGTGGCGAAACCTTGTACCCGACGATGCGGTCCAGTACCCGGCGCGCCTGCTGCGCATCCACTAAGCTAGTGTCGATCTGCCGCGGCTTCTCAAACGCCGCCCGGATCGCCTTTGGCGTGATTTCGTTAAACGTGACTCGAAAAATCTTCTTGGGGTCGATCGCCGGAACTTCGATCTCGTCCTTATCTTCTTTCTTCCCGGCTTTGCCCTTCTTACCTTTGCCGCCCTTACCCTTGGCAGCTTCCGCGGCTTCCGCTTCGGCCTTCTCGTCCTTGCCGTTTCCGTTGCCGTTCTTTCCAAAGCGGCCATTCCCTGATGGCTCGGCCTCTTCATACTTGCTCGGCTTGGTCAGCACAGCTCGCAGGTGGGCTGAAATCGCCTCGCCTTCGCGATCTGGGTCGCCCGCGAGGTAGACGGCATCCGCGTTCGCCGCCGACTTCCTTAAATCATTGATGACCTTACCCTTACCGTAGATGATTTCCAGGGTCGGTTCAAAAATCTTTGCGTCATCGATCGAAATCGGCTTGTGCGGCTTTTCTTCGACCTTGCTCTTCCGCTTGCCCTTCTTCTTCTTTTTCTTCGGTTCATCGGGCAGGCGTATGCCGATATTCTTTTTCGGCAGGTCCATGACATGACCGATCGATGCCTTGACGGTATAATCCCGTCCCAAATATTTGTTGATCGTTTTCGCCTTTGCAGGCGACTCAACGATGACTAGGGAACGTCCCATGTCTTCCTTATAACTCCGGATTCTCTCGCCAGAGGGCTCGGCGCTAGACGCCTGTATCCTTCTCGCTAACTACTAGAAGATGCAGTAAATGCGCATGCGGATTCATTACGATTCCGCTTCGCCTTGCAACCCCAATGATTGCAATGGTTTCCGGGGACTAGAGGAGGACCTTCGCAAACTGCTTCCCCGGCAGTTGTCTTACGATCCCTTTCATCTCCAGGTCAAAAAGGGTAGCCAGAACCTCAGAGGAGTTCAAGCCGGATCGCTCAACGATGTCATCAATATGCACTGGTTGGTCTGCCGATAGCAACTCGTAGATCTTTTTCTCGCTGGAGTTCAGGCAAGCCGCAGCGAGTAAATTCCGCTGTTCCGCTTCCGGGGCCTCTGCCCGAACCAGCGCCGCCCGAATCGGCGTCGGCAAATCCTCAATGACATCTTCGCCGTTGGTCACGAGCTTCGCGCCTTGCCGAATCAATTGGTTAGGAGCAAAACTGACCGGCTGCGTCACATTCCCAGGGACGCCGAATACCTCGCGCCCAAATTCCATCGCCAATCGAGCCGTGATAAGCGACCCGCTGTACTGTGCCCCCTCAACCACAACAACCCCGGCAGGCATCCCAGCCACGATCCGGTTCCGAATTGGGAAATTCTCAGGCGCCGGGTGAGTCCACAGCGGAAACTCGCTGATGATCGCCCCGCGCTCGAGCACTTTTTCGTAGAGCTTCTTATTTTCTTTCGGGTAGCAGATATTGACTCCGGTTCCCAGTACCCCGATCGCTCGGCCGTTCACGGCCATCGCGCCTTGATGCGAGATTGCGTCAATCCCGCGCGCCATCCCGCTAACGATGGTCACGCCTCGCGCCGCCAGTTCGCGCCCCAATCGTTCCGCCATCTGCGTTCCATATAAGGTCGGCTTCCGAGTTCCGACCACACTGACAGCCGGTTCGTTCAACACCTCGGCATTGCCGCGAACGTAGAGCAAGGTCGGCGGGTCATAAATCTCGCGCAGGTTCCTGGGATACTCCGGATCGGCCCAGTTTACGAGCCGCACGTTTCCAATCGTTCGAATCGTGGCAAGCTCTTTTTCCGCGCGTTTGAATGCCACCTTCTTGTGGACAGCCTGAGCCACCGCCGCCGGTAGGTTGCAACGCTCCAAATGCGGAAGCGGCGCCCGAAAAACCTCATCGGGCGACCCAAACTCATCGAGCAGCCGGGCAGAAAGGCGCGCCGCGATGCCCTGGGTCATCGTCAGCGCGAGCCACGGAAGAGACGCATCCAGTTCCATAGTGGGATGGAATGCTATGCGCCTCACAATGTACTGTCAAGTAATATAGTTATGAGATAACTGCCTGGGAGCCAAAGGCCTCGTCAGGCTTGCGCAGCCATTCCCGCCTGCTTCTGCGCGCGTGGAACTTGCGCGGCATCTTCTGTTAGCACCAGGTCGAGCGTATCGACAAAAAGGTCGGCATCCGCTTTCGAGAAAACCAGCGGCGGCCGCAGCTTGATCACGTTGTGCCCCGGCCCGTCGGTTCCCGCCAATACGCCGCGCTCACGTAAACGATTCACCACATAATCCGCTTGCGCCGTAGCCGGGAGGCGCGTGTCACGGTCGCGCACCAGATCAACGCCGAGAAACAGTCCCGACCCGCGCACATCGCCGATAACAGCATGATTTTCCTGCAATCCGCGCAGTCGCTTCACCAAATGCTCGCCGACCTTCAGCGCATTCTCCGGCAGCTTCTCCTCTCGCAGAACATCCAGCACCGCAATCCCCGCCGCGCACGAAACCGGATTGCCGCCAAACGTGCTGAAAAATTCCATTCCGTTCGCGAACGACGCCGCGATCTCTTGCGTCGTGACAACTGCCGCCAACGGAAAAGCGTTCCCGATCGGTTTCCCAAGCACAACAATGTCGGGAACAACGCCTTGCGTCTCAAACCCCCAAAAATGTGTCCCGAGCCGACCAAATCCAACTTGGACTTCGTCCGCAATGCAAACTCCACCCGCGGCACGCACGCGCTGATAGGCTCCGTCGAGATATCCGGCCGGAAAAACAATCTGCCCCGCAACGCTCGGCAAAGTCTCAGCCAGAAACGCCGCGATCTCCCGCCCTTCCGAGCGCGCGTTCGTAATGACGTCGCCCACTCGATCGGCGTACTTCGCGCCAATCCCCGCTTCGCCGCGTTTGTACGGCCCGCGATAGTCATCCGCGATTGGCGCGACATGAACCCACGGCTTGCGCCCAGTTCCGCCGGGCCCATTGAATTTGTACGGACTCAGATCGATCAACGAAGACGTATGCCCGTGATAGGCGTGCTCGAGCACAATCACGTCTTCTCGCCTCGTGTAGGTGCGCGCCAGGCGAATCGCAAGCTCGTTCGCCTCGCTCCCCGAATTCACGAAGTAGCAAACGCGCAACGAAGCCGGCATCAACTCAAGCAATCGCTCCGCATACCGGACCACGTTGTCATGCAAATATCGCGTATTGGTGTTGAGCAGTCCAACCTGGTCCGCCACAGCCCGCGCAACGCGCGGGTGACTATGCCCAACGAGCGGGACGTTGTTATACACATCGAGATACGCGCGGCCCGTGTCGTCATACAAATACTGCTTCCACCCGCGCACAATCTTCAGCGGCCGGCGATAAGAAATGCTGAGATTGCCGCCGAGCACGCGCTCGCGATCCGCTAGCGTATCCGCAACATCTTTTTCATCGGCGACAACTCGGTCCGCCGCGATGCGCAGCAACAAATTTGGATTCGGCGAAAGATCGGCCCACACTCCGCGCTCGGCAGCCAGTGCAACGCCCGGAAAATCCGTGCCGCGATCGAGCAAATCCGTGATCACCTGAAAATGCAAGTGCGGCGGCCAACCACCGTTCTCCGCCATCGCCCCGATGCGGCCGATGCGCTCGCCTTTCGCGATCGACTGCCCAATTTTCAATTTCCCCAGCGATTCCCGCGTTAAATGCCCATAAAGCGTGAAAAATTCTTCGCCCCCGCCGGGCCCATGCCGCAAAATCACCACCGGTCCGTAGTCGAGCGGCTCCGGATTATTCGCGAACGCGTAGACCACTCCGCTCAGCGGCGAATAAACCGAACTCCCTGCCGCGACAAAGAGATCGACGCCGAGATGAATCGTGCGGCGTTCGTCCGTCGGATTATCCGTCGCGCCGAAAAGCGCCGAAGTGTAAAGCAGCCGCGGCTCGTTGTATCGCCCGACGCCGACGCTCAGTTTCGCCCGGCGCAACTCGCTGACAATTGCTTCGCCCAGTTTTTCGCTCTGGCTCGCGGCGGGATCGGCGCCTAAAAACGTGCTGCCCACACTAAGATCGAACACAACTGGCGACGTCACCCGCAAATCGACATCGAGCAGCGGCGCCGCCGATCCTGCATGCCCCGCAAGCCACTTGCGCACCGCACTCGCCTTGGGCACTGGTTGCAGCCCGCAAACTTCTCGCAGCATGTAATGCGCAAAACGCGGATGCACTTGGGCCAGCCGCGTCAGCGCTTCCCACGCCGGCTCTTCTGTGATTGTGACGTATGAATCGTCCGGCTTGACGCTCGCGCGAATCGCGGAGTTCACCACGCTGACCGCCAGCCGCATCGCAATCAGCGGATACAAAACAGAAATTTCCACGTCGGTGAGCAAGAACCGCGAGTAGTAACCCGAAAGAACAGCAGCCACCGCACGCAACGGCTCTTTCTTCCCTAAAATCGAATAGGCCGCCGCGGTCGCGACCTCTGACACCGTAAAACTGTCGTGCATGTCGCCAAAATCGAAAACGCTGACAACCCGCCGCGTTGGCGCTGACGCGTCGCCGACCAGCACGTTGTAATCGTTCGCATCGCCATAAACGACGCTGCGCCGCAGGCGGCTCATCACGGGAACAACTTCGCTGTCGTACAGCGCGATGAACCTCTCGATCAGGGCCCGCCGCTCGGGATCGCCAATCTGCTCCAGATGCTCTCGAATCCAACCTGCCTGCGCGTAATCCCACTTCAATTCACGTTTCGCGGCGCCGTGTGAAAAGTGGGCCAGCCCCGTGCTCAACTCGCCGAGCAATTCACCCAGGCTGCGCAACATCTCCGCGGAGTGCGGATTCGCGTGCGCCATCAACGTCCCAGGAATGTAAGTGAGCAGCCAAACCAGCCGCGGCGAGCCGTCCGCGGAGGTAATCGCCGTGAAGGCCTCGCCGTTTTTATTCAAGCAGACGCGCGGAAGGCCGATCTGCGGAGCGCGCTGCGCCAAATGCTGCAACGCCTGGCATTGCAAATCGATCAGCGCCGAATTGCGCGCCGGATGCATGACTTTCAGAACAAAGTCGGTGTCGGCCGGAGGTTGAAATGGTGTAACGGGTTGCGGCGGCGCATCAGGCGCAGTATGGTCCCCAGTTTGAGGAATGGCGTCATTCGCAGCGTCATCCGCTGCCTCCAACCCGCCGCCGACTTCAGAACTTGCGGGCGAAAAACTGAATTCGTCGAGGTTGCTTTTTGCAGCGGCCGGCGGGGAAGGGTTCGCAAGTCTTGGCGCGACAGAATTTGCCAGCTTGGCCTGGTCCGCGAGCGCCGACTTCACTGTCAGATGGAAATTGTCGTCGTATTCGCCAGGCAGCGCCTTCGCCACCACGTGCAACCCGTACAGTTCGAGCGCAAGCTGTTCCGCTTCGGCTTCCGTGGTCGGCTGACCAACTCGTTCTTCCAGCAGCATGCCGAAATCTTACTTTGGAACTTCAAAATCGAGAACCGAATTCCGGTTTGCCAGCCCCCGCGAATGGGAGTCGAGTCTATCTAGCGCCCGCTCATTCGCGATCGCTTCGAGCGCGCGGACGGGCGCTCGGCTAGAGCGCGCTAACGGTCACCGGCCCGTTCACCGTGGACAATCGAATTACCGGCGCCCCATTCCCGTATTCGATCCGGCGGTTATCGTTGTCGTCAAAAGTCTTACGCGCCGACTTGCAAACACTGGCGTTGCAAGTAATCGGCGAGTGCCCAGTAGATTCCAGGAGGAAACTGGTATTCAGCTCCGAAGGAACGCTCAACGAAACGGGTCCATTCACCGCATCCGCCACCAGCCCGCCCTCGGTCCAGTTCGGACTCTGCAACGCCACGCTGATCGGACCATTCTCGGTGTGTAATTTCAGCTTTCCGCTCTTTCCCGAAATCGAGATTGGGCCATTCTGCGATGCGATGTCCGCCTCACCCGTGCAATTCGACATCGACACCGGACCATTCTGCGCTCGCACGAAAATCTTTCCATCGACCTCAGAAAACGAAGCCGGACCGTTCTGCGTCTTGATCTCCAAATTCGCGCCACGCGGTGTCCGTACCAGCAACTGCACAGCCCAACGCTCGTGATTCGTTTCGGGGCCGCTCACCGAAACATGGCCGCCGCTGATCGACATCTTGATCTGCGACAGCAATTCCTTCGCATTCCGCTCCTTGTGGTCGGCAAATTTGCAAGCTGTCACGGAGTAAGTGTCTTTGTCCCATCCGCGTGCCTGCACGCCGGCGTTCACGAGGTTGTCGATGTGCAACACGCTTGCTTCGGACTTCGTCAGCGTGCGCTCTTCGGAATCCATCACCGGGTTCTCGCCATCGAACACGATGTGCAGATCGTCGCAAGTAGTCGCAGCATCGCTGTGGTCCGACAAGAATGCGGACTCAGGGACTTCTGGCGGAATGGGAGCCGCGAGCGACATTGGCACTTCCGGCGGCAGGGCCGGTACTGTCGGCATTTCTGGCATGGCAGGCAACGGTGGCATCGCCGGCATCTTAGGTGACGCGGGCATCGAAGGCATCGCAGGGAGGGCAGGCATTGCAGGCATCGTGGGCAGGGCAGGCATCGCAGGAGTCTCAAATACTGCGGAATTTGACTGAGGCCTACTCGGTGCGGCCGCCAGAATCAGCCCGCATCCTGCCAAAATTCCGGTCAATCCAATAAAGCGCGTAAAGTGCATCGATCGCATCGGCACACCACCTTTCTCTCGCTCTATAGACGATAGGAGACACCCAACGGTCTGGTTCGTTTGCGGGAAATTTTGAGCAGGTGCCCGGTCGGACAAGACACCCGGCAGGGGTGTCTCGCAGCTCCTGCAAGTAACGCAGAATCAACGAGAAGCGACAATATTCGCGCTAAGCAGCGCATTCAGATCGGCCACGATTCCCGCTGCGGTATCTCTTACCGCCTTTTCGGTCGTGCTCTTTCCAATTTCAAACCGCGCCACCGGCGCATACGAACTCACCGTTATCACCGCCCCTGCACGGTTCGCTCCGCCCGGTTCGGCGGGAGCGTAGATCGCTTGCTCGGGTTTCTCCAGGTTGGAAATGCCGACGAAGAGCGACATCTTCCCGTCCGGAGAAATCGTTCCCATCACCGCGCGTCGCAATCGGTTCTGCGGATCAGGCTCGGCGAAAATTCCGCTGATGCGAATGCCGTCTGTCGGACGCGAGTCTTCCGGGCGCAGTCGTTGAGCGCTGAAACCCGCGCGCTTCAATTCCTTGATCAGCGTGATCGCCATGAAATCGACCAGCCGCCCTGCCTGCTCGGCGGCTTGATCTTCCTCGCGAAGCTGCTCTCGCGATGGCGAAGGATTCGTCACCGAAACCGCCGGTACATCCTTTTTGAGCTTGCCCTCACCATCGATCGCGTCCAGCTCGAAATCGCTGACATAGATTATTTTCGAACGATCGACGGAGGAATTGGCGGCGATCTCCGGTGTCTCGATCGCTTCGGTGACAATCGTGTCGTCCTGCGGAGGAGGCGGTGGTGGTTGTGGCTGCGGAGCGATCTGATTTTGCGAGGCTTGCTGCTGTTGCATGGACTGCGACGACGAAGGCGCTCGCGCGAAGCACGCGTCAGCGATCACGGGGCCCAATATAAAGAGCGCGAATACAGACAAACCGAATCGCTTCATGACGCAACCTCTATCCCGCCGCGGCGCCTGCTGCCACTATGGCGCGCCCCCGCTGCTTACGACCGATGCGCTCCATCATAGGTTTGATGCGCGCAACGTCGTGGCGTCATGTTACAGATTCGTGCTGTGGTTGAAACCTGTACGAAGGTACGGTTTTTACTGGACGCCGTGTAGGGGCGCAGCATTGCTGCACCGTAGGCCCGCACGGCGCTAACTCCAATCACGTCCTGGTTTTTCCAGGGTTTGCTTCTGGTCTTGCTTCTGAATGGCCGTTCTACAGGTGCAGCGACCCCGTGTAAAGAACGCGCGCTTTCCCCGATTCCCCGCGCTCAATCCTTCCAATCCTGAAAAATTTCTCCCGCCGCCGCTTCAAATCCGCCTCGACCGCCTGCACTTTCCCCTGCGGCACGACGAGAATCATACCCACGCCCATATTGAACGCCTGCATCAACTCATCCGTATCGATCTTCCCCAGCTTCGCCAAATATTTAAAAATCGGCGGCACCGGCCATGAACCCAGATCGATCTGCGCCTGCACGCCGGACGGCAGCACCCGCGGCAGATTGCCCGGAATTCCTCCGCCGGTGATGTGCGCGAGCGCCGAGACCCACTCCTTCACTAAAATATTTTTCAGCGCCGGCGCATAGCAAAGATGCGGCTTCAACAGCTCCGCGCCAATTTTGTTTCCGACTTCCGCGACGTAGGTGTCCGGTTTCAGCTTCGCGACATCGAAAACCAACTTGCGCGCCAGCGAATACCCATTCGTATGCAGCCCCGCCGACGGCAGCGCCAGCAACGCATCGCCGGGCTTTACATTCTTGCCCGTCAAAATATTTTTCCGCTCGACGGCGCCGACAATAAATCCCGCCAGATCATATTCGCCGACGGGATAAAATCCCGGCATCTCCGCCGTCTCGCCGCCGATCAACGCGCATCCAGCTTTGCGGCACGCGCGCGACATTCCTTCGACAAGCTGCTCGACCACATTCGCATCGAGCTTTCCCATCGCCAGATAATCGAGAAAAAACAGCGGCTCCGCGCCCTGCACCAAAATATCGTTCACGCAGTGATTGACGAGATCGCCGCCGACCGTCGAATGCACGCCGGTCGCCATCGCCACCTTCAGCTTCGTTCCGACGCCATCCGCGCTCGACACCAGCACCGGATCGGTGTACTTGCTCTTGTCCAGCGCAAACAACGCGCCAAATCCGCCGATTCCGCCGAGCACACCTTTCGTAAACGTCCGGCTCGCGTGATGGCGGATGCGCTGTTTCGCCGCGTCGGCTGTGGCGATATCGACCCCTGCGTCAGCGTATTTCATGGATGAGGTAAGGTCCCGTTTCCCGTTCGACCGGCCTGTAGCCGGGCGCACTCAGTTGTTTTTGATGATCGCCAGGTGGGTGCGGCGTTGACTCGAACCGATAGTAATACAAATGAAAACTAAAATGTGTGGAACAAACGCTTCCAGCGCACTACTCCCGGATGCAGGATCGCGTTCGCGTACGCGAAAAATCGTTCGCGCACTTCGCCCGGCTCCCACGCATCCGACGGCGCATCCAGGGACATATAAATCATTACCGGCTTCCCAATGATATTTTGGCGCGGCACGCATCCCCAGAACCGGCTGTCGTATGAATTCGTGCGATTGTCGCCCATCGCGACGTAACAATTGTCCGGCACGTGAAAGGGAAACTTAAGCTCCGAAAATCCGTTCGGCGCATTTCCCGCCGGAATCGGCTCCGTCGGCCCGACCGCATACGGTTCATAAAGTTTCTTCCCGTTTACGTAAACCGAACCGCCATGCAAATCGATCGTGTCGCCAGGCACCGCGATCGCACGCTTGATCAAATCGGTCGACTGCGGAGCATAGGGCGGCCTAAAAATGATCACGTCCTGCCGGTGCGGATTCCGCCACAGCGGCACATGCCAATTCGTAAACGGCACGCCCGCATCGATCCCGATTCGGCTCATGATCAGGTGATCCCCGATCAGCAGCGTGTTCTCCATCGATCCTGACGGAATTACGCGCGCCTGCCCGATCGTCCCGTTGATCAGCATGAACGCCAGCGCCACCCAAAACCAAGCGATGACTTCGCGGCTGATGCGCGTACTCATCGGCAGCCGCGCTTCACTCTCTGCCTTCGCATTCTTCTCGTCGTTCTTCGATTCTGCTTCCACGTTTCCACCGCCAATGACTGTGCTTTTTCTCAGCTACTGCCGCATCCGACTCTGTGAACTCTGCGTCCTCTGCGGTTAAATTCTATTTCCCGCCGTTTGAACCATCGAGAGCCACATCTGTCACCCGCAAACTTATTCGCGCCCTCTTCCACTTTCGACTTTCAACTATCGACTATCGACTTCCTCATTCTTTGGATGTCAAAACGTCCGAAATAGCCGCTTCCACCGAACCTCGCCCGGATGGAGGATCGCGCTCGCATACGCCAAAAATCTCTCGCGAATTTGCCCCGGCTCCCACGCATCGGGCGGCACATCGAGCGACATATAAATCATCACCGGCGTCCCAATGATGTCTTTCCGCGGCACGCAGCCCCAAAATCGGCTGTCGTACGAATTCGTCCGATTGTCACCCATCGCGAAATAACAATTGTCCGGAACCTTGTACGGAAACTTGATGTCCGTATAACCGGGTGGCGCACTTCCAGGCGGAGCCGGCTCGCTCGGCCCAATTGTGTAATTCTCCACCTGCTTCTGCCCATTCACGTAAACCGACCCGCCGTGAATATCGATGATGTCGCCCGGCAGCCCGATCGTCCGCTTCACATAATCCGGCGTGTCCGGCGCAAACGGCGGCTTAAAAATGATCACCTGTTGGCGCCGCGGATTCCGCCACAGCGGTACATGCCAATTCGTGAACGGCACGCCCGCGTCGTACCCGATTCGGCTCATGATCAGGTGATCGCCAATCAGCAGCGTATTCTCCATCGATCCCGACGGAATCACGCGCGCCTGCCCTATCGCCCCATTGATCAGCATGAACGCCAGCGCCACCCAGAACCACGCGATAATCTCGCGTTCCACACGCTGGCCCATCGGGACCTTGACTGGCTTCTTTTCCTCGTCGCTCATCTGAATTTTCCGATTAGCTTTCGCGCTCTACTGTGACGGGACGCTCCGCAGCGGGATCTTCTATGCGGCTGCCGTTGGTCGAATCTCGAAAAATCTCTTCCGTGCCGTGCTTCTTCTCCACCTCGAGCTGCACCAGATCGGTGGGATACACTCCAGTGTAGCAAGACGTGCAGAACGTATTTTCCGTATCGTTTACCGCTTGTTTCAAATTCGCCAGCGAGACATATCCCAGCGAATCCGCGCCCAGAAATTCGCGAATTTGTTCCGGCGTCTTCGACGACGCAATCAACTCTTCCTTCGTCGGCGTGTCCACTCCGTAGTAGCACGGCGAAATCGTCGGCGGGCAACTGATTCGCATATGTACTTCCTTCGCGCCGACTTCCCGCACCATCCGCACAATTTTCCGGCTCGTCGTCCCGCGCACCAGCGAATCATCCACAAGAATCACGCGCTTGCCCTCGAGCAATCCGCGAATCGGATTCAGCTTCAGCTTCACCCCGAAATTGCGAATCGCTTGCGACGGCTCAATAAACGTCCGCCCGATGTAATGATTCCGGATCAATCCCATTCGAAACGGAATCCCCGATTCCAGCGAATACCCGACCGCCGCCGGCACGCCCGAATCCGGCACCGGCACAACGATATCCGCATCCACCGGATGCTCCTGCGCCAGCAATCGCCCCAGCGCTTCGCGGCTCGAGTTCACCGAGCGCCCAAAAATAATGCTATCCGGCCGCGAGAAATAAACATGCTCGAAAACGCACTGTTGCAGCGGCTTCGGCGCGGCAAAGCGAATCGACTCGATCCCCGACCGCGAAATCCGCACCATCTCGCCTGGCTCGACTTCCCGCACATACTGCGCATTCAGCAAATCGAACGCGCACGTCTCGCTCGCCACCAGCCACGCATCGCCCAGCCGCCCCAAATTCAGCGGCCGAAATCCGCGCGGGTCGCGCACTGCGTACATTTCATCCGGTGTCAGCACCAGCAGCGAATACGCACCCTCGACTTGATTCAGCGCATCGCCCAGCGCTCCCGACAAATTCCGCGCCTGCGATCGCGCCAGCAAATGCACGATCACTTCGGTGTCGCTGTTCGTTTGAAAAATCGATCCGCGGTGTTCCAGCCTGCGCCGGTGCTCCGCCGCATTCGTCAAATTCCCGTTGTGACCGAGTGCGACCTTGCCCTTGTTGCAGTCGATCAAAATCGGCTGCGCATTCAAAAGCGCCTTGTCACCCGCTGTCGAATACCGCGTGTGCCCGATCGCCGAATTCCCCGGCAGCGCATTCAGCACGCTCGGCTGAAAAATTTCTTCGACCTCACCCATCGCGCGGTGCAGGTGCAACTCTTTGCCGTCGCTCGAGACAATCCCCGCCGACTCCTGCCCGCGATGCTGCAACGCATACAAACCCAGGTATGCGAGCTTCGCTGCCTCTTCGTGCCCAAAGGCTCCGAACACACCACACTCGTCGTGAAAACGGTCGTCAGCGAATGCGAGCTTGTTTTTCATGAGTTCGCGTTCTTGCAAAATTAGTCGGCTGCTGCCGCGCTCGCCTTCACCGCTCGTTCCAGCGAATGCGTCCAGATATCACGCAACTCTTCGACGGGGCTGTCGATCGCCGCGTGCCCTTTATATTCGATGCGGAAACCCTTGTCACGGATGACCTGGCCAATCTGTTCCGCCGTCACCTCATATTGTCTCGCAGTCTCCAGAACGCGAGCAACCAGACTCGGCTTCACCGAAACGATCGCGCGCGCCCCTCGCTCATTAAACAGCGCGAACTCCGCAGGGTTCGAGCCACTGACCGAAACTTTCGCCGACAAAGCCGCCATCTCCGGCCGCCCGCCCGCCGAAGCAAAGCAAGACTCCGCAATCGCCACCGCAATCCCGCCATCGCTAATATCGTGCGCCGACTGCACGCTTCTATCCGCCGCCAGCGCTACTAACAATTCTTGCAGCCGCTTCTCCGCCGCCAAATCAATCGCCGGCGGCTCCCCCGCCACAATCCCGCCGACGTGCTTTGAATATTCCGACGACGAAAACTCCTGCGCCGGCTCAACCACAGGCACTTGCTTGCTCGCCGCGTCCTCCGCCAATCCATCCAGCAACAAGATCACATCGCCAGCCTCGCGAAAGCCAATCTTCACCACGCGCGAAGCATCCTCAATAATCCCCAAAATCCCAATCACTGGCGTCGGATAAATCGACTTCCCCAGCGTCTCATTGTAAAAGCTGACATTCCCGCCCGTGATCGGTGTTCCCAACTCATTGCACGCAACCGTCAGTCCGTCGATCGCTTCGCTGAACTGCCACATCACTTCGGGCTTTTCCGGACTGCCAAAATTCAAACAATTCGTCGCCGCGATCGGCCGCGCCCCGCTCGTCGCCACGTTCCGCGCCGCCTCCGCCACCGCGTGCATCGCACCCACGCGCGGATTCAACTGGCACCATCGCCCATTCCCATCCGTCGCGAGCGCCAGGGCCCGTTTCACTTCGCCTGTCTGCGGATCCTTCAGCCGGATCACCGCCGCGTCGCTCGAGCCCGGTCCCGCCAAAGTATTCGTCCGCACCATCGTGTCGTATTGCTCCGTAATCCACCGTTTCGAAGCAATCGCCGGTGAGCCAAGCAGTTTCTGAAAATTTTCCGTGAGATTGGTCTTCTCGCCCGCAAATTTGAACCAATCCGCCGCAGTCTCTTTCCTCAAAGGTGGCTGCGCAATCGGCCTGTGATACACCGGCCCCTCTTCCGCCAACGGATGCGCCGGAATTTCCGCCGCAACATCCGCGCCATTCATCACCTTCGCGATTCCGCCCTCGGTCACCGTCCCAACGACGACCGCATCCAGCCCCCACTTCGCAAACACATCCAACACTTCCCGCTCGCGCCCGCGTTCCGCCACCAGCAGCATCCGCTCCTGCGACTCGCTCAACATGATTTCGTACGGCGTCATGCCCGACTCGCGCTGCGGCACCTTCGCCAGATCAATCTCAATCCCAGTTCCACCGCGCGACGCCATCTCCATCGTCGAGCACGTCAGTCCCGCCGCGCCCATATCCTGAATCGCAACCACAGCGCCCGTCTGCATCGCCTCGATGCACGCCTCGAGCAGCAGCTTCTCCATAAACGGATCGCCGACCTGCACATTCGGCCGCTTCTGCTGCGATTCTTCCGTGAACTCCGCCGACGCCAGCAGCGACGCGCCGTGAATTCCGTCGCGACCTGTTTTCGCGCCGACATAAATCACCGGATTCCCGATGCCCTTCGCCTTCGCGAGAAAAATCTCTTCCTTCCGCGCAATCCCCAGCGCCAGCGCATTCACCAGCGGATTCTGCGAATAGCACGGCTCAAAACAAACTTCGCCGCCGATCGTCGGCACGCCAAAACAATTTCCGTAGTGCGCCACGCCGCGAATCACGCCATCCAGAATCCGTCGATTCTTCGCCGCGTCGTCGCCCGAAGTTCCCTTTCCCGGCGCGAGTTCTCCAAACCGCAGTGAGTCGAGCACCGCCACCGGCCGCGCACCCATCGTAAAAATATCGCGCAAAATTCCGCCGACACCCGTCGTCGCGCCCTGAAACGGCTCCACAAAACTTGGATGATTGTGCGATTCGATCTTGAACGCCGCGACCAGCCCATCGCCGATGTCGACGACGCCCGCGTTCTCGCCCGGGCCCTGCACCACCAGCTTCCCGCGCGTCGGCAGCCGCTTCAAATGCACTTTGCTCGATTTATACGAGCAGTGCTCGCTCCACATCACGCTGAAAATCCCCAGCTCCGTGATGTTCGGATCGCGCCCCAGAATCTTCTTGACGCGCGCGAATTCGTCGCTCGTCAGCCCGTGTTCCGCCGCAATTTCCGCAGTAACCTTGATTTCCGTAGGTGCCGTCGCCATCAATTTCCAATCGATGCCCAGAATATGTAGGGGCGCAGCACGCTGCGCCCCAGTTAGCTAGATCGTAGAAACTTGCCTCGCTCCGCTTTTCTCTTTCCTGTGCCTCACTCCGCTCACGCCGATGCCTTCGCCGCGCCCACCAACGCCTCCACCATCGACTGGAAAATCACCAGCCCGTCATCCGACCCCAACGCCACCTCCACCGCCCGCTCCGGATGCGGCATCAATCCCGCAACATTCCGCTCGCGATTGCAAATGCCCGCGATATTCGACATCGACCCGTTCGGATTCCCCGCCGCATCGTCCGATCCATCCGCATTCGTATAACGGAAAATCACCTGCCGATTCTTCTCCAGCTCCGCCAGCGTCGCTTCGTCCACATTGAAATTCCCATCGTTGTGCGCGATCGGAATCCGAATAATCTGCCCTTTTTTCGCTGCATTGGTAAAAGGCGTGTCAGTCTGCTCGATCCGCACATGAACGTGGCGGCAGATGTACCGCAACCCCGAATTTCGCATCACCGCGCCCGGCAACAGCCCGGCTTCCAGCAAAATCTGAAAGCCGTTGCAAATCCCGAACACCATTCCGCCGCCCTTGGCGAATTTCTCCACCGATTTCATCACCGGCGAAAATCGCGCAATCGCACCCGTGCGCAGATAGTCGCCGTGTGCAAATCCACCAGGCAGAACAATAGCGTCGCATCCAGCCAAATCCTCTGACTGGTGCCAGATAAACTCAACCGGCTTGTGCATCACATTAGCGAGCGTGTAGTACGCGTCGTGATCGCAATTCGATCCCGGAAAGACTACGACTCCAAACTTCATGCGTCGGCCGCTCCTCAGGGAAGTTGGGGAATTTCCATTTTAGCACAGCGCCGCGAACTGCCGCGATCATGTAGGGGCGCAGCATTGCTGCGCCCCAGCTTGCTACGATCTCAAACTCCACCGACCAGCCGTTTTTTTCTTCGGTCGCCTATCCTGCCGACGAACTCTCACTAAACACAATCCGAAACCCAAACTTATCCTCAACCGAAAACTCATAACAATTCCAGGGATGCCGCTTCGGCTCTTCCACAATCTTCGCGCCCTTCTCTTTCAGCTCCGCAAACAACGCATCCAGATCGCTCACCCAAATATAAGCATCCAGCGCCTCGTCCCGCCGCGCCCTGTTCGGCGACACCGTTTGCCCGCGATCGATCCGCCCAAACTGAATCACAACATCATCGCGCCCCACCATCGCAAACACCGGCGGATCCCAGTAGTACCCCAATATTTTGAATCCGAAAACGTCGCGATAATACTCCGCGGCTTCCACAACATCGCGCACGACAAAGTGAGGATTGACCTGTTGAAAGCGAACCTTAGCGCCGGTCGCAGCAGCAGAAGATTCCGTCGTAAATCACCTCCGCCGAGGTCTGTTCCGTCGCGGAGTTCGCGGATCGTCAGATCGATCGGCTCGTCGCACCCGGCTTCGGCGCAGCCGGCGCGTCGGTCGGGTTCGCATTCGTAGCCGTAATCCCGTCCAACCCAAGCACATTTACCAGACTCGCGTTCGCCGGGACAATATATTTCGTGTTATGCGCTAACGTGTGATTCAAGACTTCCAGCCGCCGCATCATCTCCGCTCGCTCTTTGAAATACGTTTCCGCGGCATTCGACACCAGCTTGATGGCTTCGGCTTCCGCGTTCGCGCGCGTAATCCGCGCCTGCGCGTCGCCTTCCGCGCGCAGAATTTCGGATTGCTTCGTCCCTTCGGCTTGCAAGATCTGGCTCTGCTTGATGCCCTCGGCTTCCAGTACCGCTGCGCGCTTCTCGCGTTCCGCCTTCATCTGGCGAGACATCGCATCCGTAATGTCGCGTGGCGGCTCGATCTTCTGCACTTCCACGCGCGTCACCTTAACGCCCCATCCGTTCGTCGCTTCGTCGAGCACCTGCCGCAAATTCGTGTTGATCATGTCGCGCGCGACCAGCGTTTCGTCCAACGTCCGATCGCCGATCAAATTTCGCAAATTCGTTTGCGCCAGCGTCGTGCAAGCGTAGCCGAAATCCTGCACCTCATACTGCGACTTCACCGGGTCGATCACCTTGTAGTAGACGACTGCATCGACTTCGACCGTCACGTTGTCCTTCGTGATCAATTTTTGCGGAGGCACCGTGATCACCTGCTCGCGCATGTCCACACGGACGATGTCATCGACGAAAGGCACGATAAACGTCAGCCCCGACGGCGCCATACCGTGAAATTTCCCCAGCCGCGTGATCAATCCTTTTTCATATTGCCGAACCGTGCGGGCTCCCTTGGCAAGCGTCACCAGCCCGAAGACTACAAAGAAAGTAAGAAATATGAAGAACAAGCCGCTGGCATCCATCTCCGTCACCTCACCTTGAGCGTTACGCCTTCAATCGACTCGACCCGGACCTCGACTCCCACCTCTTTTGCGCTGTCTTCGCCGGCCACCAATTCCGCGCGCCAGATTTCCCCGCCCATTTTCGCCATGCCGGGTTCATGCAACGCAATTCGTTTTGTGACGACGCCTGTTTTTCCGATCAGCGCGTCCACGTTGCTCGGGTGATGTTTGACGGTCGCTTTCGCCTTCAGCCAATTCCGCAGCACCGCGAAATACACGAAAGCCAGCACACCCGCCGCGAGCAATCCAATTTTTTCCGACCCCGCAAAAAGTCCGATGCCCCCGCCAATCGCCAGCGAGCCACCAATCAGCGCGAGATCGAATCCCGTCATCGCCCCCATCACCAACTCCGCGATGACGCACACGATTCCCACGATCACGAGAGCCCAGTTGACCCAGAGTCCCACGGAAGGTGCTCCTTGTGCCTCAAGTATGTCGGACGCTAACGCTTCGATTTGTTATGTTTGGTAGCGAGCAGCGAACCGGTAACCCTACCGTGCGGCTCTTCTTCTTGGACTTGCGTGCCGACCTGCTCGCTTTCGTAGCGCGCTTTCGCTTCGCGGGCTTTTTTGCGTTGTTGTTCGCAGCCGCGAGCTCTCTGCGTTTCTTGCTGGCCCAACCCGGCTTGTTCGTTTGCCGTCCACGCGCAATCCCCAGCGCGTCCGCCGGCACATTCTCCGTAATCGTCGAGCCCGCAGCGACATACGCTCCGTCGCCAATCTTCACCGGCGCAACCAGCGCCGAATCCGTACCGATAAACACGCGATCGCCGATCGTCGTCGGATGCTTGTGAAATCCGTCGTAGTTACAGGTGATAGTCCCGGCGCCGATATTCGTCTTGGTTCCGATTTTTGAATCGCCGAGATATGCGAGGTGCCCCGCCTTCGTGCCTTCACCCATCGTCGTCTTCTTCAGCTCGACGAAATTCCCGATGTGTACGCCCGCCTTCAAATGATTTTCATTCCGCAGCCGCGCAAACGGCCCGATCGTAACCCGCTCATCCAGCCGCGAATTCGCAATCACGCAATGCTGCTCCACGATCACGTCGTCGCCCAGCACCGCATCCTTCAGCACGCTGCCCGTGCGCACGATGCACCGCGCGCCCATCTTCGTCTTCCCGAGCAACTGCACATTCGCCTCAACCAGCGAATCTTCCCCAGCGGTCACATCAGCATCCACCACCACGGTCTGCGGCAACTGGATCGAAACGCCGCCCGCCATCAACTCATTTCGCTTCCACTCGCGGAAAATTCCATCCACCTCGGCCAAATCCACGCGCGTGTTGCAGCCCAGCACTTCGCGCGAATCCGGCGCAATCTGCGCCAGCACCGTTTCGCCCTTTCGCCGCCAGCACTCCAACCGCGTCCGTCAAATAAATCTCTTTGTGCTTGTTGTTCGGCTTCACCTGCGCCAGCGCCGGCCACAATTTATCCAGCGTGAAGCAATAAATGCTCGAATTGATCTCGTTGATTTCGCGCTGCTCCGGGGCCAATTGCGATTCTTCGACAATCGCGCCAACCTGCGTCTCCGACTTCCGCAAAATCCGCCCGTAGCCCGAAGGATCGCTCACCACCGCCGACAAAATCGTCACCGCCGCATTTCCCGCCCGATGCGCCGCAACCAGCGCCTTCAACGTCTCCGTTCGGATCAGCGGCGCGTCTCCCGGCAACACCACCGCAATCTTCGCCCCGCCGATCGCACGCCGCGCCACTTGCATCGCGTGCCCGGTCCCGTGCTGCGGAAACTGCAAAACCGTGCTCGCCCCGTCGGCTCAACCACCGCTGCACTTGCTCAGCCTGGTGCCCGATCACCACGACGGTTTTCTTCGCGCCCAGCGGCGCGCACGCACGCAGCACCTGCTCGACCAGCGTCCGTCCGCCGGCCTGGTGCAGCACCTTCGCCAGATTCGACTTCAGCCGCGTGCCTTTGCCCGCAGCCAACACCACGATTGCCAGATCTTTATTTGCCATGACCCATTCAGTTTGGAGGGAGTCGCCACCCTCTGCAAAGTGCCGTTTTGTCAACACGATGCGAAAGTCTTAAGGCCGAGCTACGAGAGGCTTCTTTGGTTTTAATCCGCCGCCGGGGCCGGAGGGTGCGAATCGCCGTCAAATCCGGAATGCGCATGCTCATGATCGTCGCTCAGGTCGCCATTTGCGCTTGTCGCGTCGCCCGAGGCCGTCGCAATCGTCCACGACGACGGATCAGCCAGCAACTTGCTCACAAGCGCCGTATGCAGCGAATGCCCCGCCTTGTGCGCCTCGACGCGGGCCAGCAACGGCAGCCCCGCCAGCGCCAGGTCACCGATCAAGTCCAGCGCCTTGTGCCGCCCAAATTCATCCGGATACCGCAGCGGCCCGTTCATCACGCCGTCATTCGTCAGCACGATCGCATTTTCCAGCGATCCGCCGCGAATCAATCCCATCGACCGCAACGGCTCGATATCACGCTCAAAACAAAACGTCCGCGCACGCGACAATAGTTGTCGAAACGATTCCGGCCCAACAACCGCTTCCACCTGCTGCTGCCCCACGAGCGGGTGCGGAAAATCCACGTAGCAAATCACTCGAAATTCGTCCGCGGGATAAATCCCGATGCGCCGGTCGCCTTCGATCACTTCTACCGGCTTCAGCACCTTCAGGAATCGCCGCTTCCGCCGCAGCTTCCGCACGCCCGATCGTTCCAGCATCTGCATGAAAGGCTCGGCCGACCCATCCAGAATCGGAATCTCGATCGAATCGATATCGATAAATATGTTGTCGATCCCGCACGAATAAATCGCCGCCAGCAGATGCTCGGTCGTCGATAGCAGCACGCCTTGCTTCATCAAGCTCGTGGCGTAGCTCACGCGCGCGACGTTGTGCCCGTGCGCTTCAATCGGAAAGTTGTCGAGATCGACGCGGCGGAAAACAATGCCGGTGTCGGCGGGCGCCGGCACCAATCGAACGTGGCCGAACGCTCCGGTATGAAGTCCGACGCCCTCGGCAGTCGACGGACGCTGAATGGTAGTCTGGAACATCAGTGCTGTATAAGATACCACGATGTCGTTCTGGTTTTCACCACTTTCTTCCTTACAATCAACAACTTATAGACACTAAGTGTCCATCTCGCTAATTCGCCGTGGTAAACAAACAACAAACTAGCCTTACGACGTGTCTTTCCCGATTCGGTCCAGTACTACGTAAGACCAGGGTTGTCTCCACCCCCGGGTGTTTGGCGTAAGAGTTTGATTCTATGGACTTTGCGGGCGTTATGCCCTCAAGAATTTGATTCTAAATGGTTTATTGGCACCACGAATGTACGGCACACCCGGGTCACTCGGACTCACCTCGATTGCTGGCGTCAACGCTCTCGCCAGTCACCAGTCACTAGTCACCAGTCACTTGAGCCCATCTGCGATTCTCCACTTAACTCCCAGGCTTCCTTCCGCATTCCGTCCGCGTCTCACTCCTATGCGGTGTTATAATCGTCTGTCTTGGCCGCAAAGGTGAGGATATGAATCGAAAAGCGCGCTTCGCCATCATCGGTGTCTCGGTGGCTATTTTTTGTTACGCCGGCATCGGCCACGTTCTCGGCCGCACTCCCGACGATCGCGCTTACAAGTCGCTCACCGTCTACGGCGAGGTCCTGAACAAGATTCAGACGGACTACGTGGACGAGCCCAATATGCACCTGGTCACGGCCGGCGCGCTCCACGGCCTGCTCGAGTCGCTGGACGCCGAATCCAGCTACCTCACTCCTCGCGAGTTCACCGAGTACAAGCAAAAACAGCAGAACACGGGCACAGGTGAAACCGGCCTTTCCCTCAGCAAGCGTTTCGGTTACGTGATCGTAATTTCCGTCCTGCCCGACAGCCCGGCCGAAAAAGCCGGCATCCACAGCGGCGACATTTTTGAATCCGTCGGTGGTTTTACAACGCGAGACATGTCCGTCGGCCAAGCGCTCAATCTTCTCAACGGCCAAGCCGGAACTGGCGTAAAGGTCGGCGTGATCCGCCGGGGCAAAGCCGATCCGGATTCGATCGAAATCGTTCGTGAAAAACTCGCTCCTGCGAAAGTCGTGGCGCAGAAAGCCGATCCCGATGTTCTCGCGCTGCGTTTGATCTCGCTCGATCCCGGCCGCGCGGATGACGTTCGCAATCGGCTGATCGAGGCTGAGAAGCAGGGCGTCCACAAAGTGATTCTCGATCTTCGTGAATGCGGCCGCGGCCCGTCGACCGAAGCCGTCGCCGTCGCGCGGCTCTTCATTCCGAACGGCACGATCGCCACATTGAAGGGCCAGACCGTTTCCGCGCAAGTGATGTCCGCCGAACCCTCGAAAGTCGTTTGGAAGGGTCCCGTCTCCGTTCTCATCGACGGCACGACGTCGGGCGCCGCTGAGGTTCTCGCTTCCGCGATCGTAGCGAACAAGCGCGGCGACGTTGTCGGCGAGCGCACCTTTGGCCTCGCCTCCGAACAGAAATTGATCACGATGGACGACGGCTCCGCGCTCTTTCTCACCGTCGCGAATTATTTCAACGCCAACGGCAAGCCGATTCTCGAAGACGGCGTCGAGCCGACCGAAGTCGTTCGCGCCGCTGCCGACACCGACGATGATGGCGACGACGATTCCTCTTCGACTCCGTCCACAACGAAGTCGAAAGAGTACGGTCCTCGGCCGCTTTCGCCCGAAGATCAGATTTATCGCAAAGCGCTCGACCTGTTGAAGAATCCCGGCGCCGCCAAGAAAGCCGCCTAATCGCGGTTGAGCCTGCAGTAAGGCTGACGCAGCTCGAAACTTTCACACCAAAACTCATTTCAATTTCTCACCGCGTTTGGCGAGAATATCTCGCGTGATCGCATTTTCTCCGCAACGCGCGATTTCCGCGCGCCGAAATCGATGTGCGTTTGTCCTGTCGCTCGCCGCAATCTTCGCGGTCATTTCGTTCGCTGCAGGATGCAAAAGGTCGAAACCGCTCAGCGTCTCGGAGATTCACGCGATCACGGATGAATTCGCAAGCGCGGCAAGATCCGAAGGCCCGCTAAACATCGACACTCGCACAAGCTTTGACGCGAAAGACAAAGTGCAAGGAAGCACCGATCGCGTCACGATCACTCTTCGTCAGGCTTCTTCCGAAGCCTATGAGCGCGCCGACCGAGCTCTCGTTCTCCAGGCTCTCGATGATGTCGCTGCGCGCCACGATCTCACCCGAAGCGGAATGATCGAAAGCCGCGAGGGGCTCGCCTTCAAATATCTTCACGGTGATATCGCAACTCATACGATTCACATCGCGGAACTAGCCCTTCCTACGGTCGAACTTGCGCCCGCTCCCGCCGGACCACGGCTCGCTATTATCCTCGACGACCTCGGCCAGGACTATTCCGCTGCCGAAGCGATCTTCGCGCTCCCGTATCCGCTGACAATTTCCGTGCTGCCCAACAATCCGCACTCGGTGGAGATCGCCGAAGAGGCACGCCGCCGCGGCTACGAAGTGATGCTCCATCTGCCGATGGAATCCGTCAGCCAGCGCCGCGCCGAATCGCACGAACTTGCGTCCCGGCATGTCGCAGCGCGACGTCACGACACTTGTCGATGGATTTATTTCCGCGGTTCCGGGCGTCTCCGGCGTCAACAATCATCAAGGTTCGGAGTCGACTGCGAACACGCCGCTGATGAACGAATTGATGCGCGTGCTGCACGAACACAAACTCTTCTACATCGACAGCCGCACCACGGCCGCAACGGTTGCGTTCGACGCCGCGCGCCACGCCGGCGTCCCAACCGCGTATCGCAACGTCCCGTTTCTCGATGATGTTGCTGAGGCCGGCGCGGTCGCCCGCCAGCTTCGCCTAGCCTTGCGTGAAGCGCGCGAGAAGAATGACGCTATCGCGATAGGCCATCCGCATCCGGCTACGCTGAAGGCGCTGCGCGAAGTTTTGCCGGAAGCCAAAGCGCAAGGAGTGCGCCTGGTCTACGCCTCGGAACTCGTCCGCTGATTCTCGCCGCCCGCCTCAGGCGTCTCGACCGAAACCGCAAACTCAGCTCGGCGAAGCAGCGCGCATCGGCGTCGCACTCGCCGCGCGGCAAATCCGGCTTCGCCGGATACATGCGGTGCACGACGTAAAAGAAAATCGCCAGAATCACGAAATCCAGAACGCTGGCTTCCGGCCCCGCCGTTCCTCCCACCAGCCACGCCGGACCGTCGCGAATCACCGCGCTCGAAAGATGCCCGGGAAAAAGCACTCCGCTGTCGGGCACTGAAAATAAAAACGTCTCGCCAAAATCAAACGCCGCGTGCATGCCCAGCGCAAACCACAACGTGCCCGTCCGCCGCAGCGTGAAACACCAGAAGACTCCGACCACCATGACGCCAAGGATCCCCGGCCAGCTCTCGCCCGGGTTGGCAAAGTGAACCAGGCCGAAGATCGCAGACGTCACAATCGTCGCGGCCCAAAATCCAAATCCCCTCGTCAACACGAACTGCCCGTATCCGCGAAACGCATATTCCTCAAAAAATCCGACGACGACAAACACGGCAGCCCAGAACAGAGCCCACTTCAGCAAAGAAGCGCCATGAACCTCCAGCGATCCAAAGCTGTAGTACCCCGTGGCCGCCAGCACTCCAATGATCGTGGTGATCTCCGCTATGCCGAACACAGCGCCTTGCAGAAACAGTTTCCCTTGCCCGTCGCGCCAAGGCAGCCCGTACTCGCCCAGCCTCCGCCCTTCCAGCCGAGACATCACCCAGGCCGCCAGCAGAGTTCCAACCGCCTTGGTGAGCTCCGAGTAGAACAAGCTCTTCGTGAGATCGCCGGATGACGTTATCAGCCCAGCCAGCGCCGCCAAGGTGCCGAGCGTCGCGCTGAATGCAACCAGCAGCACGATAAACAGGAAAAAGCGGAGCAACACCGGTCCGGGAGCCATGCTCTCCAGAATCCCCGGGCCACTCGAAGTCGGTCCGTCCGCAGGGACCAGATTCGGTGCGGAGTTGTTATTCGTATCCGTATGAGTCTCCAAGCGCTAACCGCTTTTGACCAGTTTACCGGCTGGCTCAGCGCCGACCAGAAACACTGCCTCTATCCCACGGAAAATACTTGCATTGCCGACTTAACCGATGTTCTACTTCTAACCGGTTATCACGCTATCGGGCCAAATCCATTCCGCGTTCGCTTCGGAGGCTCGAAAAATGTCTCCATCCGCAGATATCGTCATCCTTCTCGGCGGCCGCTTGGCCGTCGATTTCGGCAATGCCCCGTCCTACCCCGGCGCACCCTTCAACGACCTCTCGTGGGAAGAATTCATCGGCTTTCTTGAGGCTGCAAGAATCGTTTCGACCGAGCGAAGCGACCAACTGCTGGCGCTGCCCGAAACCGACCCGCGATCCGCTCACGGGTTGCTGACCCGCGCTACCCATCTCCGCGACGCCCTTCGCAGAAATCTTCACGGCCCTCGTCCGGCACGACCCGATCGCGCCGAAATGGACCAAGCCGATCAACGATGTCTTGCGCATCACCGAGGGTCACGACGAGCTCACCGAAATCGACGGACGCTGGAGACTCCATTTCGTCGCTCGCGAGACCGGCCTGGATTGGCTGCTCGCCGCCATCGCCCGCTCGGCCGCCGAAATCGTGCTCGAAGGCGATGCCGCAAAGGTCCGCATCTGTGCCAATCCCGTCTGCGGCCTCTTTTTCTGCGACAAATCCCGCACCCACAAGCGTCGGTGGTGCTCAATGGCTATTTGCGGCAATCGCAACAAGGTCGCCAGCTTCGCCCGCCGCCGCATTCCTCCTGCCGCGGCGGCAGCCCGGGCTTGATCGACGGGCACGGCCGTCAGCCTACGCCAATCATTTCGGCGGCGGTGGTAGCGACTTCACATACTTTGGCGGCTCGCCCTTCGACCACGGGTCGTACGTGTGCGCGAACACCAATCGCTCCGCCAGCGGCGGATGCGAATAGAGCCAGAACGTAATCAGCGCCGGCGGATTGGGATCGGCCAATCCAATTTCGCCCAAGACCTGAAACGAATGTGCGGCGACTTCCGCCGAGTTCGGTACGAGCCCGTGAACCACCTCGAGCCCGTAAACGTCGGCGTTGTGTTCCTGCATGCGGCTGTAGCCGTTTTCGATGGGCATCGCAACGAACACGAGAATTTCGAGAATCAGCAGCATTGCGGCGAGCGACGCCCAATCCTCCGGGCCTTCGATTCCCCAGCTTCGACCCCACCTCCCGATCGCCCAATTGAACAGGCGATAGCCGACAAAAAGCGCGGCGAGCAATCCGACCGCGAAAAATGTGAATCCGTTCCGGATGTGATTCAAAACGTAGTGACCGCTCTCATGACCGAAAATAAAGAGCGTTTCATCGGTCGTCAGCTTCTGCACCGTCGTGTCCCACACGACGATGCGCTTGGACGCGCCGAATCCGGTGACGTACGCGTTGACGTCGTTCGTCTTCTTGCTGGCGTCCATCAGGTACATGCGATCCGTCGGAATGTTGAGTCCCGCACGCTGTGACACTTTTTCCATCTCCGCCGCGAGCGCTGGATATTTTTCCTCAAGTGGATGAAACGTGTTGAACATCGGATCGACAAACCACGGACTGATGAAAAAGATGAAGAGCAGGATCGGCAGCGCGGCAACCCAGAAGAAAAACCACCAGCGGCGCGGGCTCCAGCGCATCACGCGGAACAGCACCATCACCATCAGAATCGCGGCACCGATGCCGAGCAATTCGCTCTTGGCCCAATCCCAGAACCACGGACCCCAGTTTTCGACCGATTGTTCAAAGCGCAGCGACAGCGAATGCCCGTAGAGATGAATCGGCAGGCTGCACAAATCGAGAACCGCGATCAGCAGCGGAATGAAAATCAAACCTTGCAGCCAATGGTTTGGAGTTTTGCGTTCGGCGAAGGCGCGCAGCCTGGCGGCGATGCCGAGCCGCAGAATTACGATGAGAACAAAAACGCTGAGCAGGTAGGAGACGAAATACAAAACGTATTCGGCGCGCGAGTATGCAATCGCCTTTTCGTAGCGGTCGCCGGACAGCGTGTACATTTCGGTTTTCGGCGGCTGCGGCGGAGTTTTTTCGGCGGAGGGACTGTTGGGAACAGCGGGCTGCGAAGGCGTGGGGCGTTCGGGGTAGGTTTGCATTTCGGAGGCTTGCGGTTTGCGCGCGGCGGCAGCGGCGGCGATGAGTCGCGGGGTAGCGGCGAAGGCCGCAGAAACAAATGTTGCGCGAGTGCGATCGGCGGGCAGCGTGTGCGCGTGCGCACACCGCGCAGAAGCCGGCGCAACAGTCGCCGTAGTCGGGAGTGGCGCCGCAAAAATTGCGATTGCGCTGAAAAGTACGAAGCCCGTCGCCGCGCGCATGGCACGCAGTTGCCCCATACCCCATTTGACGCGCCACTCGCGCATTCGCGTACGGGATACCACCGTCATGTCCACCATTGTTAGTCGGAGTATGAAACGCCAGTGTCAGGAGTGCAAGCGGGTGGAGAGCGCGGCGAATGCGGCGACATGCATTAAAGTGCGCGCGGGATTCAGCGTGCGCCAGCGATTGGAGCAAGGCCTGGGATGAGTGCGGGGACGACCGGAACCGTCGCCGATACCGGCGAGGCCATCGCCGGATGCGCCGTCTTCAGGCAGTAGTTGCGCACGGCGCCCGTTGTCGCGAGTCCGATATGCACGATCGAAGTTGCGCGCTCGAGTTTGTGATGGCCGTAGTGATGAAACAGGTAGGACACGCCGATCGATGCGCCGGTGCCCGCGGCTTCGATGACGGCGAACGCGGCGTGATTATCGACAACGTCGTTGGTGAGCAGAATTTCATCGCGGCCGCGGTGACGCATGTTGAGCGTGGAAAAATAGTCGAGAGTGCGAGAGGCGCCGACGCCGGCGAAGAGCCAGTCGTTGGTTGCGTCCCAGAAGCGGTGCTCGTCGGAGCGGCTGTAACTGGCAGTTGTCGTCGGCTCGGGGGCGGGCGTCTGCGCTGGATGAGTGGCGACGCCAGAGCCGGCGGAATTCGCCGATGGCGAAGTCGAAGCCGGTGACTGCAACGGAGTGAAATCGAGGTGAAACGCAGAGAGACTTGAGCCATTCCTCGTCGAAAGCTGAGGAGCGCTCAACAGCCACGATGAGTTTGCGTCTTGTGCTCGCGTCAAAGCGCCGCAAGCAAGTGCCGCTGCGATCGCCAAGGCGATCCGAAATAGCTGAGTAGAGTTCATCGCAATTTGGATGCGGATAGTGCCTTAGCATTCTGCCTTATCGCGGGAGCCGCTTGCACTTGATCTGATTCAGATGCCTTGAAGTGGCGCGAAATACCGTCTGAAGCGCGGCGGTGCCTCATTCGCACGACTGTTCGTCGGGCCGATTGCCTGGGTTGGAGCGGCGGCGTATCCTGAATTTTGGCACTGCACCGTTTTTAGGCGTTCCGCGGCAAATCGAGGAATCACCATGCGGCACAAAATCCACACATTCGCCACCATCGCGCTGACCGGGGTCTGCGCCGGGCTTTTCGCATTTTCTTTGCCTGCGCGCGCGCAGGATTCGCAGTCTCAATCTCAATCGCAGGATGCACAGTCGGTTGCCGATGCTGCGCGGGCGGCACGCGCCGCCAAGAAGGCGAAAACCGCGAAGGTTATCAGCGACGAAGACATCGACAAGAGTTCTTACAATTCGGGCGGATTGAACGTTGGGTCGGCGCCGACGACGGATGCGGCCGCGCCGAATGCCGCGGAAGTGAAATCAGACTTAAAGGCCGATGAGGCGCAACTTTCGGCCGAGACCACGGCGAAAGTGAAACCCGGCGAAGATGCGGCGATTGCGCGCGCGCGGGAAGCGCTGGCCGAGGCGGCCGCGAAACTCGATTTGCTGAAGCGGGCGAACGCGCTCGATCAGGATACTTACTATTCAAAGCCGGGATACACCGACGATCACGCAGGGAAATCGAAGCTCGATGCGGAGCAGGCGGAGATCAACGATCAGCAAGCGATTGTCGATGATTTGAAGGCGAAGCTCGAACAGTTAAAGGCGGAGCACGGCGTTGTCGATCCGGCGCCTGCCGCGAAGAAACCGACCAAGCCGCAAAACGCGGGATTTACGATGCCGGATAAGAAGGCCGATCAAACCGATCAGCCGGCCGGCGATCAGCAACCCGCGCCGGATCAGCCTGCGCCGCAGCGGTAATTTTTCGTTTTTTAGAGCGTTTTTTTGACGGCTGTCCCTGCAGTGTCTCCCTCAAAGTTTAGCTAAACTTTCTGCCCTCCTCATCCGTATCCTCTTGTAGCAATTCGGTCGCTTAGGTTCTCGATTCTTGCGCATCTCACGGCGCGAATGCGTGGCCGCAGTTTGCGCGCAGCGCGTTGCAGTGGTTGTGTCCCCGCAATCTGAAAATGTGAATGCGTGCTCGCAGAGAAAAATACAAATGCAACTCACTATTGACGCACTGACAAAACGCTACTCCGGTGGCGTGCAAGCGCTGTCGAATGTTTCGATCACGATTGGGCCGGGTGTGCTGGGACTGCTTGGGCCGAACGGCGCGGGGAAATCCACGCTGATGCGGATTCTGGCGACGATCACGCAGCCGACGTCCGGCAAAGTTTTGTGGAACAACAATGATGTCTCGCGGAATCCCGACGCGCTACGCGATGTGCTCGGGTATTTGCCGCAGGATTTTGGCGTATATCCGAATTTGAGCGCGCTGGAATTTCTGGAATATCTCGCGGCGGTGAAAGGCATCGCGGCCGGAGCGGCGCGGCGGCGGATTGCGGAATTGCTCGAACTCGTGAATTTGACTGATGTTGCGAAGCGTCCGCTCGGCGGTTTTTCGGGCGGCATGCGGCAGCGCGTCGGCATTGCGCAGGCGCTGCTGAACGATCCGCAACTGTTGATTGTCGATGAGCCGACGGCGGGACTCGATCCGGAAGAGCGCGTGCGATTTCGCAATTTGCTTTCGGAGCTTTCGGGCGAGCGCATCGTGATTTTGTCAACGCACATCGTGTCGGACGTGGAAGCGGTCGCGACGAACATTGCGATTCTGGCGCACGGACGATTACTGGCGCATGGCTCGCCGGAGTCGATTCTCGAGGGCGTGAGCGGGCAAGTGTGGGAGCTGGTCGTGCCGAGCGGCGATCTGCCGATCTTGCGGCAAAGATACCCTATCAGCAGCACGGCGCACCGCAGCGACGGCGTGCATGTGCGCATCGTTTCGCCGGCGCCGCCGATGATGCCGGGAGCGAGAGTGGCGCGGCCGCTGGAGCCGTCGCTGGAAGATGCGTATCTCGCAGTGCTTGCCGAGCGGCGCAATGAAGCAGGGCCCACGGTTGTGCCACGCGCCGCCGGAGTTGTGGCGTGATCGAGGTTCGCGCGATCGACGTTCGCGCGATTGGGGCGATTGCGCGCGCGGATTTTCTGGAGCGCGTGCGGCGCTACAGTTTTCTGCTCACGATGATGTTCGCGATTTTTCTGGGGTATGCGGCGGCGACCGGGCGAATCATGATTCAACTCGGCGGGCACCGCGGGGTGTACACCTCGGCGTGGGTCGGGGCGCTCGTGGCGCTGGTTACGACGTGCTGGGTTTCGCTGGTCGGGTTTTACATTGTGAAGGGCGCGATCGATCGCGACCGGCAAACTGGAGTCGGGCAGGTGCTGGCGGCGACGCCGCTGTCGAAGCCGACATACACGCTGGGAAAATTTGTCAGCAACTTCGCGGTATTGGCTTCGATGGTTTTGGTTCTCGCCGTCGCCGCGGTCGTGATGCAGATTTTTTTGCGTGAAGATCCTCGCTTCGATCTTTTTGCGCTACTCAGTCCGTTCGTGATTGTGGCGTTGCCGGCGATGCTGCTGACGGCGGCGCTGGCGGTTTTGTTTGAGACGCTGCCGGTACTACGTGGCGGCGTGGGAAATGTCGTGTGGTTTTTTGTGTGGGCGTTTCTTGGCGTCGCGTTCTCGGCGGTCACCGGAATCGAGTGGCTCGATCCGCTGGGCAACATGACGATGGCCAACAGCATGATCTCGGGTGCCTACGCTCATATTCCCGATTACAAGGGAGGATTTGCGTTCACGATTGCGGACAAGCCGGTGCAGGTTGTGCAGTCGTTTCGCTGGGAAGGCGTGCCGTGGACGGCGTCGCAGATCTTGATGCGGCTCGCGTGGTGCGGCGTCGCGATCGTGCTGGTGTTGCTTGCGGCGGCGGTGTTCGATCGATTCGATTCGGCGCGATTGTTCGGGCGATCGCGGCGTAATGCGGTGCACGCAGCTGGCGTTGGCGGTGCGTTCGCGAATGGAGCGACGCTGGCAAACAGCGCGGCTGCGTCGGTTGCGAGCGCTCCGATTGATATTTCTGCAAGACAGGCGGCTGCGAGAATCGCTGGGCCTCGGTTGACTGCGTTGGCTGTTGGGGAGCGGAGCAGCGCGTTTGCACGATTGTTTGTGGCCGAATTGAAGCTTGCGGTTAAGGGTTTGCACTGGTGGTGGTACGCCGTCGCCGCGGGTTTGCTGATTGCGCAGGCCACGGCGCCGATCGCGGCGGCGCGGCAGCAACTGCTTGGGACTTCGTGGGTGTGGCTGATTCTCGTTTGGTCGGGCATGGGCGCGCGCGAAACGCGATTTGGGACGCGAGCATTGTTGTTTTCGTCGGCGAGGATCTTGCCGCGACAGCTTTTGGCGAGCTGGCTGGCGGGATTTGTGCTTGCGGTTTTGTTCGGTTCAGCAGCGGGATTGCGCATTTTTGCAACGCAGGGCGCCGGCGCACTGTTGCCGTGGGTTGCGGGGGCGGCGCTGCTGCCTTCGATGGCGCTGGCGCTTGGAGTTTTCAGCGGGACGTCGAAGCCATTTGAGGCGGTTCTGACGGCGATGTGGTACATCGGGCCGATGAATCGCGTCAGCGGGATTGATTACACCGGTTCATCGAACGGCGCGGCTACGATGCATTACGCGGTGGAATATATTGTGATTGCTGCGGTGTTGCTTGTTGCGACGGCTGCGTTGCGAGCGAGACAGATTCGATCGAGTTAGTTAGTTCCCACACAAAGGCGCACAGGCAAGAGTGCGTGTGCCACAAACTTCCCAATTATTTTGGTTCGAGGACCAGGGGCAAGCCGTTCTTTGGGTTGCCGACTACGATTACTTTGGTGTTGTTGCTCTGGGCCAGCTTTTCGGTGGCTTCGATGCCTTTCCATTCGAGGAGTTGCGAGCTGATGCCCTGGGCGACGATTTTCTGGAAGTCGGAAATACCTTGCGCTTCGATGCGCTTGCGTTCGGCTTCCTGCTTTTCCTTTTGAAGAATGAAGCTCATGCGGAGCGCGTCCTGTTCGGCCTGCTGCTTCGCCTCGATTGAGGTTTTCAACAAAGCGGGGAGCTGGATATCGCGGAGAAGGACGCTTTCGACGATGACGCCGCGCGGAGCAAGCGCTGTGGTCAGTTCGTCCTGAATCTGTTGCTGCACGAGTTCGCGTCCATTTGTGTAGAGCGAATTTGCCGAGTGTGCGGACGTGGAGGCGCGCACGGCGGAGCGTAAATTCGGCTCGACAATTTTTTCGGCGTAGTTGTCGCCGATCGTCTGGTAGACGTAGGCGGCCTTGGTGCGATCGAGATGGAAGAGGAGCGAGGTGTCGAGCGCGAGGATCAGTCCTTCGTTCGAGGGGACGTTGGCGCTTTCTTTCACCGATTGCGTTTGCACCGAGAGCTTTTGCACGGATTTCAACGGATTGATGAGGTGAATGCCTTCGCTGAGAGTCTCGCCGGTGACGCGGCCAAAGAGCGTGAGGACGCCGACGTTGCCGGTGGGAATCGATGTGACGCTCCACAGGAGCAGAAGAACGATAGCTGCTGCGATGACGATGCGTATGAATCCGCCGCTACGAAAATTGGGCATGCCGGGCAAGGGGCCAGAGTAGCCAGTTCGCGAATCCGCCATGTTTCTCTCCTGCGCGTACGATCCAACGCATCGCCACTTCTCGCAGATTTCCGACCTCAGGGTTGCCGCAGGCGATGGCTGAGTACACTGTTGCGTCTATGTTGGGGCAAGAGCGAGGGAGATAGGGGCGCGTCGAGTGGAACTCGTGCGAGTCTGCCAATCCCTTTTTGGAACTGGAGGCAGACGGCGTCAGCCAGGAGAAGAAGGGCACGGCGTGCCGGGCCCCTACGCTAGAGTTCCATTTTGGGAAGGTCAGGGTATACCCCCCTGTTTTTTCAAAGAGTGAATATCGCCATTGGAATGAATGATTTACGAAAAAGCGACTTTCAAAGAGTGAATAACTTATTTAGTTTGAGAGATATACAGGAGGTCTAACTTTCGCTTTTTGAGGATCTGACCGAACGCAATTTTCTATGAACGTTATAGTACCACAAAGATAACACCTTGTCAATAGCAATCGGAGGCGCTCGCCTGGCCGCCGCTAACGGGGCCGGGGCCGTAGCGGTGGACGGGCTGTCAGGGGTCGCGGGCGGAGCCGGAAGCGGGGGCCTAATGGCGGCGGAACAGTGCGCAAAAAGTCGCCACAGCAGGGACACCGGCCGTCTTCATTGACGGGACCGGATGCGTCGGCGCGCAGCCAATGACCGCGAAGGTCACAGAGCGCGTTAATGCACTGAACGGTGAAACCGGGCAGGTATTGCATCTGCGATTTTCCCTCAGTTGCGCAGCGCAGCGAAAAAAACCGAGCGCGCGAAAAAACCGACCAACGTTGCGAGATTGTTGCGCCGGGGTGACTGTGGTGTCAAGGAGAAACAGCACAAGATGTAGGGGTAGTGTTGCAAATTGAGGAAAACGTGTTTCAGAGCTGAGGAAAACTGATTTCAGAACCGAGTTCTTCGCGAAATTTTTTGAGAGATGAGCGGCAGTCAGAGCTGCGAAACGATTTGCGCGGCGAGGGCTTTTTCCACCGACTCTTTTTGATCGACGGGAAGCTTCGCGTAAACCGTGATTTTGAACGCCCCTGAACCTTTTTTGACGATGAGTCCGACCTGATCTTTCACGGCGAGGAAGTAAGCGTCGTCACCAATTCCGGAAACCGGCGTAACGACAGCGGGAGCGGGCATATTTTTGCCGGGGCCAAAGCCGTTCGTGTCCGAATACAACAGCAGCGTCACGAATTTCACGGTGCTGGTCGAAGCCAGAGATGCATTCCACTGGCAGAGCTTCGGGGAGCCAGCCACGCCGGGACCAACGTCGGCGCCGACCGCCGATTTGATTTGAGCCGGAGTTAGCAACGAGCAGGCGTCACCGGGCGCGGCGTTGGCTCTTGGCGAGGGAACACCGAACGCAAAGGCAGCAGCCAAAGCCGCGGTGAGCATGAGTCTTGGCATTTGTTGCCTCCAAGCCGAGGAATCGAAGACTAGCTATCAGTCAGATGGGATTGGGCGAGCTGCTCGGCGGTGAACCACAGATCCGGGATGTTCGCCGAGCCCAGCCGGAGGATATCTTCGAGCGCTTCGCGAACCTCGGCGAGGCTGAAATCGACGCCGAGGCGTTCGAGCAGATCGATCAGCGGAGTAGCACCCTCGGCCAGCATCGGAGACGGATGCTGGCGAAGCACGTGCGGATTGCGATCAAGGCTGTGATAGGTGACGACGTAAATCGTTCCGCCGCCGGAGCCGTGACGGACGATGCGGAGAAAGCCCCGCGTGCGAGGCTTCTCATAAGGAAGCTCGGAGAGTGCGCTTGAGCGGTGCGGGGCGGCGCTCATCGGGTGATATGACCCAGGTGGTCGTTTGCGATAAGAGTCCTCAGCTGCAGCCCGAAGTGCTGCCGCAGTTTTCGCACTTGTAGCAAGCGCCGTTGGGAACCATCAACATGCCGCATTCGGAGCACGCGGGCGCGCCTTCGTGAGCGTTGGTCTGCTTGAGCGAAGCGGTAGTGCCCGAGCCGACGTTGCTGACGGCCTGGAGCATCGATTCGACCATCGCCGAATTCGAAGACGTCGGAGCCGCTGCGGCCGCGATCTGCTCGCCGGTGAGCTTCAAGTAGTCGGAAGAGATGAAGCGGCCGCCGAGCCAGCGCGCGATGTAATCGAGCACCGACGATACGAAGCGAATGTTGGCGTTCGCGGTGATGCCCGACGGCTCGAAGCGGGTGTTGACGAGCTTGTCGACGAATACTTTGAGAGGCACGCCATACTGCAAGCCGAGCGAGATGGTGAGCGCGAGGCCATCCATGACGCCGGAGAGCGTTGAGCCTTCCTTGGACATCTTGATGAAGATTTCGCCGGGGCGGCCGTCTTCGTACATGCCGACGGTGATGTAGCCTTCGTGACCGCCGACGGAGAATTTGTGCGTGACCGAAGCGCGCTCGGTCGGCATCTTTTCGCGCTGGCGACGACCGAAGAGCTCCTGCTGCACGGGAACGGTTGCAGCGGGTTCGACGGCTACAGCTGCGCCTTTCTTCTCATCCTTTTTCCCCGCTGCCGACAGCGGCTGCGAACGCTTCGAATTGTCGCGGTAGATCGCAACAGCCTTGAGGCCGAGCTTCCACGACTCGATGTACGCGTCCATGATGTCTTCGACGGTCGATTCCTCGGGCATGTTGATCGTCTTGGAGATCGCGCCCGAGAGGAACGGCTGCGCCGCGGCCATCATCTGCACGTGGCCAGTCCACGCGATCGAGCGTCCACCGCCCATCGGAGCGAGCGAGCAATCGAAAATCGCGAGCTGCTCGGGCTTGATGTAGGGTGCGCCGTCGATTTTTCCCTTGGCGTCGATGTACGAGACGATTTCGCTGGTCTGCTCCGGAGTGAAGCCCATCTTCATCAGGGCTTGCGGCACGGTGTTGTTGACGATCTTGATCACGCCGCCGCCGACAAGCCGCTTGTGCTTGACGAGCGCGAGGTCGGGCTCGATACCGGTGGTGTCGCAATCCATCATGAAGCCGATGGTGCCGGTCGGAGCGAGCACGGTGACCTGGGAATTCTTGAAGCCGAACTTTTCGCCGAGGTTGAGCGCGTCGTCCCACGAATCCTGCGCCGCGGCGTAGAGTTCAGGCTGAACGTTTTCGGACTTGATGCCGCGAATCGCGTCGCGATGCATGCGAATGACGTCGAGCATCGGCTCACGGTTGACGGGGTAGCCCGAGAACGGCCCCTTGCGCTCGGCAATGCGAGCCGACTGCGCGTACGCCTCGCCGCACATGAGCGCGGTGACAGCGCCGGCGACGTCGCGGCCTTCGGCGGAGTCATAGGGCAGCGCCATCGACATAAGCAGCGCGCCGAGATTGGCGTAGCCGAGGCCGAGCGGACGGAAATTGTGCGAATTTTCGGCGATTTTCGGCGTGGGATAGCTGGCGTTATCGACCAAAATCTCCTGCGCCGTGATCGTCACATCGACGGCATGCCTGAACGCGTCGACGTCGAACTTGCCGTTGGGCTCGAGATACTTCATCAAGTTGAGCGACGCGAGGTTGCAGGCCGTGTCGTCGAGGAACATATACTCCGAGCACGGATTCGAAGCGTTGATGCGCGCCGTGTTCTTGGAGGTGTGCCAGCGATTGATCGTGGTGTCGTACTGCATGCCGGGATCGCCGCACTGCCAGGTCGATTCGGAGATGTTGCGCAGCAGATCGCGGGCGCGGAGCTTTTCGTTCGGCTGGCCGTCGGTGATATTGCGGGTCCACCAGTCGCGATCTTCTTCGGCGGCCTGCATGAATTCGTCGGTGACGCGCACGGAGTGATTCGCGTTCTGGAAGAAAATCGAGCTGTAGGCGTCGCCGTCGATCGCGGAGTCGTAGCCCTGTTCGATCAGGACGTGCGCCTTGCGCTCTTCCTTCATCTTGCATTCGATAAATTCGACGATGTCCGGGTGGTCGATGTTGAGAATGACCATCTTCGCGGCGCGGCGCGTCTTGCCGCCGCTCTTGATGACGCCGGCAAAGGCGTCGAAGCCCTTCATAAAGCTAACGGGACCGCTGGCGATGCCGCCGCCGGAGAGCGATTCCCTGCTGCCGCGCAGCGTGGAGAAGTTGGTGCCGGTGCCGGAGCCCCACTTGAAGAGCATGCCTTCGGTGCGGGTGAGGCCCATGATCGATTCCATGGAGTCGGACACGGAATTGATGAAGCAGGCCGAGCATTGCGGCTTGGACTGCACGCCGACGTTGAACCACACCGGCGAATTGAAGCTCATTTTCTGCTCGACGAGCAGATGGGTTAGCTCGTCGCGGAAAGCGTCGCGCGAGTCGTTGTCGGCGAAGTAGCCGCCTTCCTGGCCCCAGCGCACGATCGTGTTGACGACGCGGCCGATGAGCTGGCGCACCGACGTCTCGCGCTCGCTGGTGCCGGGCTTGCCGTGGAAATACTTGCTGACGACGATGTTCGTCGCCGTCTGCGACCAATTCTTCGGGACGTCGATATTTTCCTGCTTGAAGATCGTCACGCCCTTTTCGTTGCCGATCGCGGCGGTGCGCTTGTCCCATTCGACGGCGTCGAAGGGCGAGATCTTTCCGTCGGTGAAGAAGCGTTCGAATACCAAGCCGGCCTGGGTGCCAGCAGTATTCTCCGAGCTCACCCCCGTCTGTAGCGATTTTCCGTTCAATGCGGGCTTCACCGTAGCCATCCCCATCCTCCCAAGCGCGGATATCTCCAAGTGGAGGATATCCATATATTTTACTCCTCTGCGGGGCAGAGGGTGCCCAGATGCCATTTGATGCGTTTTGAAGCGTCCCGATCCGACCGGTGCGTGAGGGCTCAGAAAGCAAAAAATTCGACCGTGAAGAAGTGGTCGAAATGGCCGTGGGGCAATGCGTGGGCAACGCCCTGCCTTAGGCCGGTGTAAATCACGCAGCCTTCACAGCAGCGCATCACACTACGCGTGCGAGCGCGGAGTTGGGTTTCGCACTCGATTTTTTTGCTTTAAGAACCCGGGCTGGTTCCGTGGCCCGTGCGGACTCGTGTTGTACATCCTCGACCCGGTCCGCCTGGCGCTTCCACGTCCCCCGAATCTGGAACCGCAGTATGCGACTGTGAAGAAAAAGCTGTCAAGAAAAAAACACTAGATAGCGTCGAAAATTCTACTTGAGGCCTATTTGTAGTGGTGTGGTTTCAGGACACACAATTTGAAATTAGATTCGAGTTTGGCACTTAAGTGCATTACGAGCGCAGGGTTGCGAATCACGCGACTAAATTCTTCGCTGCGATGTCAAACTGAAGCGCTGTGATTGTTGCGCCGAAAAAAGTTTTTCGCAAATCGTCATGAACAGTTTTTCCACCGCTTTCAAACGCCGCGCGATCACGCTGACGATCGCAATCGTTTGCGCGCTCGTGATTTTGTGCGCGATCGGATTGCGCATGTACAGCGTGCACAAAGACAACGTTGCGGCGCGGTACGCGAAGCGCGTGCCGGTCGCCGTCGAGCGATTATCGATTCGAGGCGTCGAAAACGCAGGAAAAATCAGCGAATTCTTATATCGCGGAGCGCAGCCGCGCGGCGAAGGCTACGACGAGTTGAAGAAGATGGGGATTGCGATCGTCGTCGATTTGCGAAATTCGAAGCCGGTGAAGAAGGATGGCGGAGAAACGCGCGAACAGGTGAAAGTCGAAGCGGCGGGAATGCGCTACGTGGAAATTCCGACGAGCGCGTTTTTTGGGCCGACGGAAAGCCAGGTCTCAACGTTTCTACAATTACTGCACGACAATCCGAATCAAAAAGTTTTCGTGCACTGTTATTTCGGAGACGATCGCACGGGAACGATGGTGGCGACATATCGAATCGCAGTGGATCACTGGACGTCGGACGAAGCGTACAACGAGATGCGCGCATACCACTTCCACAAGCACCTGATTTTGATGGGCCACTTTGTGAAGTTTTTTCCGGCCGAATTTGCTCTTAGCCCGACGTTCGCCACCCTGCGACAGGAAATCGGCGCGAGCCTGCGGAGTACAGCGGCGATCACTGCGACAGCTGGGATCTTGTTGTTTTAGCGGGCTTTAGGTCGCCGGGTGGCGCCGTAGCGATAGCCGGGCGAAAGGGTTGGCATCCCTTAAGTGTTTCTAATTGAGTACTTTCGTACTGAAAACCTTAGGACGGGTATGCCATTTGCTGCCGCGGACGATACTCCTATTGTAGGGGGAGCAAGGACCAGGTCTGTCCTGAGGGAAGGTCGTCGTCTGTGCAAGTAGGCCGCTATCAAATTGTTGGCACCATCGGCGCGGGTGCCACCAGCAAGGTTGTACGCGCGTTCGATCCGATGATCGGGCGCCACGTCGCCATCAAGCTTTTTTCCCCGCAACTGGCTACGGAAGAGGGGCGCGAACGCTTCATAAAGGAAGCGCGCGTGGTCGGGCAGATTTCGCATCAATCGATCGTGGCGCTACACGATATGGGGATTGAGGAATCGACGCAGACTCCGTATCTGGTGATGGAGCACGTCGAAGGGCAGCCGTTGGATCGGATACTGGAAAAAGGCAGCGTGCCGTATCCGCGCGCGTGCGCGTGGGTTGCGGACATCGCTTCGGCACTGCATGTGGCGCATCGCAAAGGCATCATTCACGGCGACGTGAAGCCGGCCAACGTTTTGGTGACCGAAGAAGGCCGCGTGAAGCTTACCGACTTCGGCATGGCGCGGCTGGCGAGCCGCGATTCGAAAGATTCGCCGCTGCTGGGCACTCCGGCGTATTGGTGCCCGGAGCAGATTTTGGGCAAGCCGCAGGATGCGCGCTCGGATATTTTCTCGCTGGGTGTCGTGCTCTACGAGATGGTTACAGGCAAGCGGCCGTTTGATGCGGAGTCGCTGCAAGCCATTTGTCAGAAGGTGATGTCAGCGACGCCTCTGCCGCCATCGCAGATCAATTCGTCGCTGCCTGCGGGATTGAACGAATTGATCGGGTCGTGCCTCGAGAAGGATCCAGGCCGCCGGCGGAATTCGGCGGAAGACCTGGCGCTCGATTTATATCCTTTCGCCCGGCGACGGATTGAGCCGCAGGCGGCAGCCTCAAACCCGAACGCGACGGGCTCGTTGAGGAATCGCGCGACGCGATTCCTGCGCTCGGCGTAGAGCGAAATTTTTTCCATCGCAATTGGAAGTGTTCGGTAACGCGGAACTTGCTAGTCACTGTTCAATATTGAACAGTCTACAGGGAACGCTGTAGTACACCTGTTTGGACACACCTGTACTACTGGCCCATTTTTCCAAACGTTTCTACTCGCGAAAATCAGCCAAGCAAGAAAGCAATGCTGTGCCCAGGGACAGTCGCGATTCGCGGCGTTCCAGTCTAAATCTTCGCGACGCACGTTACGCGACAAGGATGTCGTAGTTCCCCGACGATGTCGAAAAACCGCTACGAAGTACTCGGAACTCTAGGATGCGGCGCGACGAGCCGCGTCGACAAAGCGCGCGACACGGTGCTCGGACGCATCGTCGCGCTCAAGACGCTCGTACATTCCTTCGGAGCGCCCACCGAACAGAAGCAATTCTTGCGGGAAGCGCAGATCGTCAGCCAGCTTTCGCATCCCGCGATCGTGAATCTGTATGACGTTGGAGTGGAGGACGGCAACGTCGCGTACCTTGTGATGGAGTATGTGCCGGGGAAGACGCTGCAGCAGGTGTTGGCGGAATCGACGGGGCCAATGCCGATCGCGCGCGCGTGCGCGTGGATTTCGGATCTCGCCGGCGCGCTGCATCGCGCTCATCGCTCAGGCGTAATTCACGGCGATATCAAGCCTGCGAACATTTTGGTCACCGAAGACGGCAAAGTGAAGCTGAGCGATTTTGGGATCGCGCGCTTCGCGACGCAGGTTTCGGGCTCGGGGAAAATGTTGGGAACTCCGGCGTATTTGTCGCCGGAGCAGATTTTGGGCGAGCCGCAGAATACGCGGTCGGACTTGTTCTCGCTCGGAATTGTTTTGTATCAGATGTTGACAGGCGTCGCGCCGTTCGACGGCAGCTCGGTGAGCGCGGTGTGCGCGCAGATTTTGCAAGCCGAGCCGGTGCCGCCGTCGCAACGGAATCCGGCGGTAACCTCCGAGTTGGATCGGATTATTTTGCGTTGCCTGGCTAAGAGTTCGGCGGATCGGTATCCGTCGGCGGAGGCATTTGCGACTTCGCTCGATGCGGCAGTGCGGCAAGGCAATAGCACGAACGTTGCTGTAAGCGCGGGCGCGGCGACCGCTTCAGCAGGCATAGGCGCCGATGGATTGCCGTGGGCGACCGCTTCAGTGGATGCGGCTGCGTCCGATTCCGACGGAAAAGCAATCGATATCCGCAAGCGAAAGAATACGTGGCTCGCGCGGCCGTTGCAGGCGAGCGATGCGTGGTTTGTTGCGGGACTGGCAGCGGTGCTGTTGTGCAGCGTTCCAGTAGTGCGCGCGATGCGTTCGCGGTTTCAGTTGCCGTCGGCTCCGCTCGTGGCCAGCGCAGTTCCACACGCGCCAAATGACTTGACGGGCGAGACGCAATACACCGAAGTGCCGGACGATGAGTCGGCTGACGTTACGCCTGAGACGGCGAAATTGGCGAAGCAGCGCGCGCGGGCGATCGCCAAGATCGGGACAACGCACGCTGTGCAACCCGCGGCAAAAACCGTGAGCGCGACGACGGCCGTTTCTGCTCCGGTAATGCCATTGCCGGTGGCGGCGATGCCGATTGCGCGACCTGTCGAAAAGGCTGCTCTAAAGATCGAGATCGATTCGAGCGTCGGCGATGGCGCACTGGCGATTTTCGCGGATCAGTCGCTGCTCTACACCACCGATTTGAAAGCGAACGAGCCCGGAGCGCCGATTAAGCTGGAACAGAACCTGCCGCCGGGACCGCATCAGTTGCGCGTCGTGTTGTATCGCGCGGATAAGAGCCTACAGATGGCCAAGGAAGGCCTCGGCGAGATGCGAACCGATTCGACGAACATGCTACGCATTCACGTGTCGAAGAAGGCGAAGATGCTGGTGAAGCACGAGAATTCGCTGGACGTGGCGTGGCCGAGCGCGATGGGTCCGGCGCCGGTGACTGCAGCTAACTTTGCCGGCACCAAGAAGTAGCGAAGAAAACGGCAAAGACCCCGCAAAAAACCAAGCAACGATTCGGTCCCCCGACAAAAGGCTCATGAGCGCCCATCATCGACCGTTGCCTCGCGGGATATGTAGCTATCGCCCTGGCGCCAGTTCCCCGCCCGGGTTAGCGGGCGACTCATCGAGTATTTCCGCCGTTTGGCTTCATTGGTCGATTGTCGAGCACTGCTTTACGATGTGGCCGCCGGCGGGACTCCAGAACTTGGGGCTGTAGCTCCCCCGCTAATCTTGTCGTGCGCTTGTATGTGTATCTCGAGCTGAGGCAAGTTTTGGAGTTCGGACGGAATCTCACCAAGGTAACTGTAGGGAACTGACACGACGAAAGAAAAGTCTCGGGGAAACACCTTCTTAAGTTCACTAGGCGCAAAGGACAGCCATATGTTGGCTGTATATTCAAAATACTCCTGCAACTTCTTATGGAGCTCAATGTCTTCGGTCTTCGAAAGACCATTCACGTAAGGCAAGAAGTGATGTACAAATTTGTGTTCCGCAGTCCACTTTATTCCGATAATTGAAGGCGTTGTGTGAGCTTTATTCCGGTAGGCGTTGATTTCCTTCCGGGCGACATCTTGCTCGATTTTTTTTAACGCTTTTTCGAAGCTCCAGAAGTATTCCTCTGTCGGTTGCTCCTTCTGCCCTCTCTTCACGCTAATTTCCAACGCTTCGAAAACATGGTCTAGTTGCCAGAAAAACGCCGCGAGATGGGCCCTGCATATCACCAAATCTGCCTGAGCCTTGTTTCTGAGGTCTTGCGCCAAGCGCGCCATGTCTTGCGCACGAGTCTGCAAAGCGGCGGTCTGCGTATATACAAACACACAAGCTAGGTGATACGCAGCGCAATTCAGAGCGATCCAAATTTCAGCCATCGAGCCCACAAAGTCCATTTGTGGGACGTCTGGCATCACTGTCCTATCTCTTGATTCGCCTTGCATCAGTTACGGGACCAACAGCCTGGACTACCACGGAACTCCAGTCCGTTGTTTCAATGCTTCCTAGACAAATTTAGACGGCTTGTCGTTGCCGTCCTGCGGCTAAATTTCTCGAGCTGCGTGCGCGGACGACAAGTATACCGCGCCCAATGATGAGATCTCTGTTTATTCGTAGCGGAGGGCTTCGACGGGGTCGAGCTTAGCGGCTTTGGTGGCGGGCCAGACGCCGAAGATCAGACCGATGCTGATGCTGACGATGATGCCGGCGGTAGCGGCCCACAAGGGCACCGCGCCTTTCCATTCGAGCGTCAGACGAATCAATAAAACGAGTCCGTTGACGAGGATAAGCGCAATGATCCCACCGGCGCCTGTGAGAGTCATGGCTTCGAGCAGGAATTGCCAGGTGATGTCGCTGCTGCGCGCGCCGATCGCTTTCCGGACGCCGATCTCACGGGTGCGCTCGGTCACGCTGACGAGCATAATGTTCATCACGCCGACGCCGCCGATGAGCAGGCCGATGGAGCTAAGAACGACCGTGGCGACGGCAACCATCGCAACGATATTGTGGAATTCCTGCACTTGCATTTCGGCGGTCTGAATCGAAAAATTATTCTTGCCGTTGTAAGGAACGTTGCGGCGGCGGCGCAGAACGTCGGTGACCTGATCGACGGCCAAGTCGAGCTGATTGGGATACGCCTGCACGCGGATCTGATTTTCGTAGGATTGGGGATAGATCTTACGAAACGTGTTGTACGGAATGAGGACGCGGCGATCCTCGTCGCCGGTGCCGAAAAGTCCCTTAGGTTTTTCGACGACGCCGATCACCTGAAAATCCTGCCCATCGATCATCACGTCTTTGCCGACGGCAGGCGTATCGGGAAACAGCACGGGCGCGACGTTCTCACCGAGCATCACGACATTTTCACGGTGGAGATCATCGCCCTCGCTGATAAAACGACCCGACAGAGTCGCGGCGTTCGCGTAGACTTCGCCGAAATTGGGTTGCACGCCGCGGAAGTCGATGCCGGTCACTTCACCGGCTTTGGTGCGGACGATGTGCGGCTTTTCCCACCAGTTGATGTATGTGGTTACGTTGCGAACCGCCGGGCATGAATCTTTGATTGCTTCTGCATCAGCTAACGTCAGCGGCTTACGCAGGCGCTCCTCAAGAGGACGCCGGTCGTTGTCCGGACCCTGATCCCAGCGCGCAATGAAGGCGGTGTCGGCGCCGAATTGCTTGATGTTTTCCTGAATTTGCTGATCGAATCCGGTGATCAGGGCGGCGACAAGCATGATGACGCTGACGCCGAGGACGACGCCAAACACGGTGAGCGCGCTGCGCAGTTTGTGCGTGCGGAGCGTGTCCATCGCCTGCTTGAGATTTTCGCCGTGAGCCTGAGCCATTGTGTCGTTGTCCTCAATCGGAACGGAGCGCTTCGATCGGGTCGAGCTTCGCGGCGCGCATCGCCGGATAAATTCCAAAGAAAAGTCCGACGCCGGTGGAAACACCGAGCGACAAAATCACAGCGCTCATCGGAGTCTGCATGGGAATCGAAGTGACGGAGCGGCCGAGCGCGACGACGCCGTAGGCCAGGATGATGCCGATGAGACCGCCGACGGAGGCAAGCACGGCGGATTCGGTCATGAATTGCAGCAGGATGTGATTTTTCCGCGCACCGAGCGAGCGACGAATGCCGATTTCCCGCGTACGCTCCGTCACGCTGGCCAGCATGATGTTCATAATCACGATGCCGCCGACCACGAGAAACACGGCGGTGAGCGCGACAGCGACCGCGAACAAATTCCCGGTGAGCGACTTCCACAACGCCATGATCGAATCGGAGCCGAGGATCGCGAAATTTTCTTTGTCGCCGTAGTTGAGGTGACGATGTGCGCGCATCAACATGCGCGCTTCGTCTTCCGAAGCCGGAATCAATTCGGCGTTTGGCGCCTGAATGAAAATCGCGAGCCAGTCGGCCTGCGTGTGCCATTCCTTGTAGTAAGTGACCAAGGGAATCAGCATGAAGTTGTCTTGCGACTGGCCGAAAGCGGAACCGATCGGTTCGGCGACGCCGACAACTTCATACGAGTGCGATCCAGCGCGAATCGTTTTGCCGATGGGATCGACATTGGGAAAAAACTTCTTCACAAGGTCGTTGCCGATAAAACAGATCGGCGAATGATGCAGATCGTCGGCTTCCGTGATGTAGCGGCCGGAATGCAGGCCGATGTTGCGAAGCTCTGCGTAGTCGGAGGAAGCGCCCATCACGTTGGTATTTTCGAGAAGCTTGTCGCCATAGCGGATGTCTTTGGTGACCCAGCCGGTGGCTGCTACGCGATCGGCGATCTTCATGTTGTCGTGGAGGAACTGATACTCGTCGAGGGTGAGCAGGGGACGGCGCTGGGCTTTGATCCAGGCGTCGCGGCTAGTGATGATGCCAAAGCGATCGACTACGTACGTATTCGCCCCGAGATTGGCAACACGATCCGCGACGTAAAAGTTGAGTCCCGAAACGACACTCATGACGGCGACGAGGGTGAGGACGGCGAGGATGACACCGAGTAAAGTGAGGAAACTACGGAGTTTATGGGCGCGGAGAGCGTCGAGAGCGAGCTTGAATGTCTCGGAAAAGGCGACCAGGTTGGCGCGAAAACCGCGTTTCACGGCGAGGCGGGCGTGCTCGCGAATGGATTCGGGCGACCCATCAGAATTGCTCAGGCTGTCAAACGCGGTTACACCCAAAGCCGGCCTCCGAGGAAGAGCAGACACAAATCAATACGAATACAGGAGCCCATTCGTTTCGCGGAAATGCGAGGGATACGCAAGTTTAGACGCGGCAGAATGGAAATGCTTTGCCCTCGAGAGCTTAATCGGACGAGTGGGTGGATTGGATGAGGTCCCCCCTCCACTTTTGCGTAAGATTATCATTCTAAATGAGATATACCTCAAAATTATGTAAGGATTTGATTCTAAAAGGGGTAAGGTTCACTGGTGGAGGGTTAATTTGTTGAAGGGATTGGAGTTAAGGGAGCGTCCAAAGTCGACAGGTGAAAGTTGAAGGCGGCGCTGAGGGGCGAGTGCGGGTGCTCGTCGGGGGACGACGGCGCGGTTGCCGTTGGGATCCTTCGACGTCCTGCGGAAGGCTCAGGATGACGACGCCCTGGTTTTCGGCGGTTTTGGAACAAGTAATCGGAGTACGGCCGTGGAAAACGCCGGCAGGGTGCCGGCGCTACGTTCTGGACCGAGCGACAGTGTGCAACAATCGGGATTGGGATCGAATCCAATGGTATTAATGGTGCGGATAGCTCTCTCCGGCTATTAAGTTGACTATGCGGGCATCGCGAATCTTCCCTTTTTCGATCTGGCCCTTTTCGATCTGGCTGGCCGCTGCAGGATTCTGCGCGACGAGTGTCAATGCGCAGTCCCCTGAACGTCCTTCGCCAACCACCCCGTCGAGTTCCATATCGGGAACGAATGCTCCTTCTGCCGCGGCAGCGGCGAATAACCCCGATAACTGGACCGAGGATCGCCGGATGGAGATGCTCGACCAGGTGATCGCCAACCAGAAGAAAAATGATGAGGGCGACAGCCTTTACGAACACATCGAGAAGAAAGAGATTCACAAAGGAACGCTGACAGCTCCGCCTGAGATTCGCGTGACGCGAAATGTCCCGGCGGGAACCGGCACCGACAAGATCGCGATGGGACCGGATGGAAAGCCGGCCGACGTCAACGCGTATCGTGCCGATCTCGAGAAGCTGATGCATTCCCTGACGTGGGCGACCGAAGACGGAAGAGCGCAACGCGACGCGTATGAAAAGGTCGAGAAGCACCGCAAGGATAAGGGTGAATTGATCGACGCAACCAAGACGGCCTTTATCTATACGTTCATGGGGCGGGAACCTCGCGCCGACCGGATGCTGCTGAAATTCCGGATGGATCCGAACCCGGCGTACAAGCCAACGTCACGGGCGACCGCAATCTTCGCCAAGATACACGGAGTGGCGTGGATCGACGAACAGGCGAAACAGCTGGCCAAGGTCGAGGTTGAGGTGACCGACGATATCTCCATCGGAGGCTTTCTGGCTAAGGTGTACAAAGGAAGCCACTTCATGCAGGAACGATGGGAGCTGGCACCGGGGCTTTGGCTGCCGACGTATGCCCAATATGACTTCGACGGACGGCGGCTGTTCATGAGCTTTTCCGTTCACGAGAAGACGTTTTATACCAACTACAAGCGAATCGGGCCGCCCAAAGAGGCCTTGGCGGAAATCCGTGCCGAGTTGAGCAAACCTGACCTTACGACCGGCGACCCCTGAGAGCCGGGTTCCTATAATTTCATGAGAGATGGACCGTTCGGAACGCACGGGAGCGGTACGAGTGCGTTCGAAGGGAGTCGTTATGATTCGTGCGCTCATCGTTTCCATGGCGCTTCTGACAGCGGGGATGTTGGTTGACGCGGCGAGTGCGGAGGCGCAGAGCCAGCAGGGTACCGACCAGAGCTCGGCGGCAGGCACCTCGGGATCCGGTGCGGTGGCCAAACCGAAACCGAGGAAGGTCTGGACGAACGACGATATGAGCGAAGTGACCGGGACGATTTCGGTCGTCGGTACGCCTCAGCAGAAGCAACCGATCACGCCATCGAAAATCTCAAGTCTGCAACCGGCTGGGCCGGCCAAGGCGAGTGCGGCCAAGACGCCGGACGCCAAGACAAAGAACGACAGCGTGGATCCGAAGGCGCTGGCGCAGTTGCGGGAACAATTGCAGAAGTTGCAGGCCGGGATCGATCAACTGGACAGACAGATTACGCAGCTCAAGGACGCGAGCCATGGGAACTCGAAGAACATGGGCGTGCTGACGTCGGACCCGTCGCAGTACAGCATGGAGCCGGTGCCGGATCAAATTAAGGCGCTGGAGGCAAAGAAAGCTTCGCTGCAAGCGGCGATGGATCAGTTGCTGGATGCGGCGCGGGCGAGCGGGATTGAGCCGGGACAGCTGCGATAGATTCTTTCGGCGTCGAAGAAATACTGCATACAACGGATCGCTAGTGCATCTGACTCGATGAATGCCCGAGGACCGTGACTGAAAATCGCGGCAAGATCTCGGGATGGAGGAGTCAGATGAGCACCGGCAGCGTACGAGTCGAAGAGAAAAGCTATGAGATGCCGCCGAAGGAAGGGATCAGCATCGCGCACTTCATCACCGTTGCGGATATCGAGCGGTCGCTTGGGTACTACGAAAAGGTATTCGGCGCGACCATTCTGGCCCGGCCCGACGGCAAGGGTTCGCCTGGGTATCTGCGGCTCGCGAATATATGGATGATCATTAACGTCGGGGGAGGGCCCACGCCCGACAAGCCGACGGTGGTGCTTAGCACGCCCGATCCGAATCACATCAATAGTTTCATGAATTTCCGCGTGGCGGACATCCAGGCTTGCTACAAGGAATGGAAGAGCCGAGGCGCGGAGTTCATCACAGAGCCGATCGTGAAGTATGGCGAAACGCGCTGCTATATACGTGATCCGGACGGCTACATTATTGAGGTGGGACAGAGCAAGGATGGCGTGAAGTACGGCTGAGACTCGGCCCTCACAATCGCGGCGGGTTAATCGAGTTGCGTTAGACAAGCGCGGTGGCGCGCAGTACCATTTTTGTGCCTGAGCGGTGCGGGCGCGCATGGGTCGTGGGCTTTACTCTATTGCGGTTGCGTTTCGAATCCTGATTGTTGCATCTCTTTTTCTGTGCGGGTTGCGTGAGTTTGCCCGTACCCGTGCGTCTGAAGTCGTCCGCATCGGCGTCGGCGAAGGAACCGCGACCGATCTCGATGGAACGGTTGTCGATCCGCTGAAGGCTTCGGCTGGGAAAGTCGTGGTGCTGATTTTTGTGCGGGTGGATTGCCCGATTTCGAATCGGTACGCGCCGACGATTCGGGGGATCGAGCGGCGGGCGAGGCTCGATAACGCGGGGGTGGCGTTTTGGTTGGTTTATCCGGACCGGTCGGAATCGGCCGAGCAGATCCGAAAGCACGAAAAGGAATTTGGATACGATTTGCCGGCGCTGCGGGATGTGCGGCGGAGTCTGGTGGCCGAGAGCCACGCGCAGACGACGCCGGAGGCGGCGGTCTTTGACGCGAATCGTAAGCTGATCTATCACGGTCGGATCGACAATTTGTATGAGGACTTTGGTCGAGCGCGGCCCGCTGCGACCACGCACGAGCTGGAAGATGCGATTCGCGCGGCGATCGATGGGAAAGACGTGGCGAATGCGTCGGTCCCCTCGGTCGGTTGTTACATCTCGGATCTAAAATGAAACGGTGGGCGCACAGCGCTGCGATTGGCGTCGCGCTGCTGGCGGCGTTTTGTGCGGCGGGGGCAGCAAATGATTCGGCGCCGCACGCTGCTCCGGTTAGTAAAGCGCATGGTGATTCGAAAGCAGCGAGTTCCCTCACGTACACGAAGGACATCGCACCGATTCTTTTTCGGTCGTGCGCGCCGTGTCATCGGCCTGGAGAGGCGGCGCCGTTTTCACTGTTGACCTACGGGGACGCGAAATCGCACGCGCGATTGATTGAGGAAGTGACGAAGCGGCGGCTCATGCCGCCGTGGCTGCCTGCGGCAGACGATCCAAAATTTGCGGATGATTTGCGGCTTTCGGAGGCCGACATCGCGCGGCTGCGCGATTGGGCGGAGAACGGCGCGGCGGAGGGCAATCCATCGGATTTGCCGCCCGCGCCGAAGTTTGTCGAAGGCTGGCAACTCGGCAAGCCAGACTTGATCGTGAAGGCGACGAAGGCTTACGCGTTGGCCGCGGGCGGGAGCGACGTTTACTGGAATTTTGTGTTTCGCGCGCCGGTGGATCGGCCGCGTTGGCTGAAGGCGATCGAGATTCGTCCGGGCGACAAGCGGCTGGTGCATCACGCCAATGTGCTGGTGGATCGCGGGCAAACGGCGCGGCTCCAGGAAAAATCTCCGGGCGATGGCTTCGGCGGGATGGAGCTGACGATCGAATCGGAGCTTTTCGATCCGGACAGCCATTTTCTGTTTTGGAAGCCGGGATCGGCGCCGTACGTCGAGCCGGACGGGATGGCGATTTCGCTCGACGCAAACACGGATCTCGTGCTGAACACCCACTTGCAGCCTTCGGGCAAGCCGGAGACGCTGCAACCGACGCTCGGTTTGTATTTCACGGACAAGCCGGCGACGCTGCATCCTATTTTGTTGCAGATGGAGAATGACGGCGCGCTGGATATTCCGGCGGGGGCGAAAGATTTTGTCGTGAGCGACGACTTTACGCTACCGGTGAGTGTGTCGTTACTGGCCATTTACCCGCACGCGCATTATTTGGGTCGCGATTTGGAAGCGACGGCAACGCTGCCAGACGGAACGACGGAGACGCTGATTCACATTCCGAATTGGGATTTGAATTGGCAGGCGGTATATCGCTACACGGACCCGATGACGCTGCCGGCAGGGACAAAGATCACGATGCGGTATGCGTACGACAATTCCTCGGAAAATGTGCGGAATCCAAATCATCCGCCGGCGCGAGTGGTGGCTGGAAATCGCGCAAGCGATGAGATGGCGCATTTGTGGCTGCAAGTTTTGCCTACTGATGGAGCAGGCGCCGGTGGCGATCCGCGCGCGCTGATTCAGGAGGCGATGGCGCGGCATCACCTGGAGAAGAATCCCGAGGATTTTGAGGCGCACTACAATTTGGCCGCGCTGCTGCAAGCGCGGGGCGATATCGCGGGATCGTACCGGCAATTTTCGGAGGCCGTGAGGCTGCGGTCGAGCGATGCCGCGGCAAACAACGGACTTGGCGCGGCGCTCCTGGCGGCTGGACGCGCGCCGCAGGCAATCCCCTTTTTCCAGACGGCATTGAAGACGCGGCCGGATTATTTTGACGCGCACTACAACTTGGGGAATGCGATGGCGGCGGCGGGAGATTTTGCCGGCGCGCTCGAGCAGTTTCAGGCGGCGGTAAAGTTGCGTCCGCAAGATGCGGATGCCGAAGCCAATCTGGGCAGCGCACTGGCGGAAACGGGAAACGTCAAAGAGGCGCGACGGCATTTTGAGCGCGCGCTGCAGTTGAATCCGGAGCATCAATTGGCGCGAGAAAATCTGAGGGCGCTCGAGCAGAATGGGGCGCCGAGTAGCCCTTCCAACCAGCGATAACGTCCCAGAAGCGGACGCCGCGTCGCGAAACATCACACTTCACTAATAAATTTCAGATCGGGTTTAGGTGGATTCCCACGATTTATTTACGGAAACCTGCCAACGCTGTCTTGACTCGATGAAGTAACGGTTACATTCCGGCGAATCAGACGAATTCTGAAACTTTGTGATTCCGTGCGGCGTAACTCGAAGCAACGACACGCCGCATCGCGAAAAAAGCCGCGATAACCCTCGTGAGCTTTCATCGCGGTGCCGCTGCGCTGATCGCCGGTCGGTGCGTTTAGCGTTCGTTGAGCAAGCAAGCACACTGAGGAAATCCTTGGTGTGCGAATTGCTCGCAGAGCTAACGATTTTTTTACAAACGCCGCGCCTATCCGTTCCAGGGGCCGGGCGTCTGTTGGATTAAAGCAGTTCTCCGTTCGAAAGCAGTTGGGCATCGCAATCCCGAACCAAGGCGCGAGGAGAGATCGCAGCGCCGTTCCGGTCGGGATGACAAACGAGTGGTTTTGATGAGTTGGGGTTAAACGGATCGAGTCGCTTCCTGGTTTGGCCGCCGGAGCGAACTCGATGCCTCAGGAGTCGTGTGCCCGGAGGGCGCGCGGCTTCGTTGTCTAACCCCGCCTCATTCTACGGCTCCGATTTTGAAGTTCAACCGTTAGCGGCGAGCGCGGGCCAAGAAGACGTTCGCCGGGGAGATCCCACCATGAGGCCCGAAACGAATCGGCGATTTGCATTTGTGTCCGGATCCGCGGTTTGCGGAAGCGCAGTGGTGTTGTCGTGTGTAGTGGTGTTGTCGTGCCTAGTGATGCTGTCGTGTGCATCGGGCGCGTTCGCGCAGGCGAGCGATGCGCCTCGGATGACCGGGGCGAATGTACGTCCGCACATGTGGGCGACAACCGATCCGCTCAATGACAGCACTTGGCAACCAATCGAGACGGCTCCACGGTCGGAGGGGGCTGCTCCTAGCGCCAAGAGTGTGCCGATGGGCGACACGGTGTCGGTGCGAAACCTGCAGTTGCCTTCGGGCGCGATCAAGGAATTTCGCCGATCGGAGAAGTGCGTCGGGTCGGGAGATTTCTCGTGTGCGGTGCAGCATCTGCAAAAAGCGCTGAGGGCTGATCCGCAATTCGTGGAGGCGCACAATAATCTCGGGGCGAGCTACTTGCAACTCTCGCGCTATCAGGATGCGATCGCGGAGTTTGAGGCCGCGATCGCGCTGGATGAAAAGATGGCCGCGCCTTACCGGAACATGAGCCTGGCTCTATTTTCGTTGAGGCGGTATGCCGAGGCCGAAGCGGCGGCGCGCAAGGCCCTAACTCTCAGCCCGCAGCAGAAAGCGGCGCAATATAGCCTGGGTCGGGCCTTGGCAGCGGAAGGCAGCGCTTCACCCGAAGCGGAACAGCTGCTGCGAGGAACATTGAACGAGTTTGCGGATGCGCGGCTGTCGTTGGCGCAGGTGCTGATGAATCGGTGCGCGAATCTGGATGCGGCGGCAGAGCTGCGAACATACCTCGATTCCAATGCGGTCGAGCCGGAGACGCGGCGAAAAGTGCAAGTCTGGATCGATCTCAGTTCGAAGGGCCAGGTTGTGAGCAGTTGCGCCGAAGGTAAGCCGGCGACCTGAAGCAGAGCGACGGCGACGAACTCGCCGCCTGTCTACACAGCCCAGCGATCAAGACTTCTAATTAAGTCTAATTGATACAATTAGTTACGGGCCACCTGTGGAGATTGGCGGAAAGCTCCTGGCCGACTGGACAGGGTGTCCCCAGAGGGCTAAAATTGGGTATCAAACTTAAAGTCGAAGAGGCAAGCACAATGAAGCGGCTGACACAGATTCCGAATGAGTGGGCGACGCGCCTGCGAGGACACAAAGAAACGGGCATGGGATACCATGTGGTGTCGGTGACGCTGAAGAGCGGGAAACATTTTGATCAGGTTGTGACCAGCGAAGGCTGCGTTATTCAGGTTCGTGGACATCGGGAAGTACCGTTCAGCCCCGACGAAGTCGCGAGCGTTGATGTGAACCACAAGCAGTGGAATTTCCGCGAAGCGACACGCTAGCGAACACCCAGCATTTCAAGGCTGTCGTTGTCGTTCCAAAACGGGACGACCGCCGACGACCGTGTACGTTAACGGCGATCGGCGCTGCTTCTTTCTCCTTCGTCTTCGGGCGTATTCCAACGTTCACAATCTGCTGACGATTCGTTAATCGGCCGGGGAGCACCCTGCCTCGCACCGGACAATCCCATCTTTCGGCTGTCCGGCCAAGCGATAAAACGAGGAGGAACTATGTCGAAGCAAGCGGCAGAGCATCATCATAAGGCAGCGGAACATCACGAACACGCTGCGCGCCATCATCGCGCAGCGGCAGCTCATCACGAAGAGGGCAACCACGAGACGGCCGCGCACCACGCGCATACCGCTCAGGGTCATCTTCACCATGCCACGCATCACGCAACGGAAGCGGCGAAGCACCACGTGGAGCATCATGGCGAGAAGGCGAAGGCGGCGGGCGCTTAGTTTTTCTCGGTATGGCCAAAATCCGCGGAGGTGGCGCGAGCAAGTGGGTTCGGTTTGCGCCAGCGAGCGGGTGATATGTCGCGAAGAAAGCCGGAACGCGCGCTGCGGACGGAGGAAGTGCAAAGGTGCAGCGACTGATCCGGCTTTCTTTCTTTTGGATTTGCTGGACGGATGCGCTGCGCTCGCCGATTTCACGCACGCGCAAGGATGCGTTGAAGCGCGTCGATTTTCAGCCGAGTTGAGTGATCGGCGGAAACGATTCCGGCGTTGTAAAGGTGCGCTCAGGCGGTCGCACCTCGGTCAGGAGCGCCTGATGCAAGATTGAGATGGCGCGGCCGGCGGTCGCAGGGATAATCACCGTCGCCGTGAGCATGCCGGTGCGGACCCAGCTTTGCCCGGTCTTTGTCACACCGTCGCAACCCACGTACGGCAACCGCAGCCAGCGATCGCGATCGGTGTTGTTGTCCATCATGGAGAACGCCTTCCGCGCGCCCATGGCCATTGCATCGTTCTGCCCGGCTATCGCGCTAATCGAAATTTTTTGTGAAGTGTTGAGTCGAAGCCACGACTCGACGCTGCGTTGTGCGCTCTCTTCGGTCCACTGGCCACGCAGGGTGGTAACTGGGATGTGCGGCGGCAAGGCGGACTGCATGCCTTGCGTTCGATCTTTCGCCGTCGAATTTTCGGATGGCCCCTGGATCTGGAGCACCCCGCCGCCGTTGCGTACCAGCGCCCCGAGTTGCTGGCCTTGGATTCGGCCGACTTCTTTTTGATCGGAACCAATCGAGAAGATCGGCAGACGTGGCGCAGTTCGGCGCAGTTCGGCGATGTATTCCGCCTCGCGGTTGAGCAACACCCACGGAATCCCGGCTTGGACAGCGGCGCGCGCTACCTGCGGCAAGCAAGGACCGCCGACTGGTTCGCAGACAATCGCGTCGGGTCTCGTCGCGGGATCAGCCTGGATGATTTTCAGGAGCTGGGTTCCCTGCGTGATGGCGTCGTTGTCGGCAAAAATAATTTGCGCGTCGATGCCAAGACTCGCGGCGGATTCTTGGGCAGAGGCAGCCTGTTCGAGCTGGTAATCGTTTTCCCTGGTCATCAGGGAGATGAGCAAACGAATGCGTTTCATGGCACAACCCTTCGACCCTGGGATGTTGGCCTGTTTCGGAAAACGATATCTCCACTCTGGGGTAGAGCGAGATAAAACGTTTTAAAGCTGTGCTATATCGCGAAACATTCCGAATGCAACGTTACCGAGATGCAATAGAGCCATAAGCATACCGCCAGCCGGGTCCTTCGGTCGGTCCCGAACTGGTGAGCAGATCCTCCCATGGCAGAGGCCGAAACGTTTTCCGTGGTAGAGCGTCTACCCTTCGTGTGGTAGGTTGTCTACCTATGAGCCCAAAGCAGAGACCGACCGACCGGCTGGAAATCATGCAGGGTACCCTCGATCTGATTATCTTGCGCACGTTGCGCTGGGGGCCGATGCACGGTCACGGCATAGCCAAATTTATCGAGCGGACGTCGGGCGAGACCTTTCGCATCGACCACGGTTCGCTATACCCGGCGCTCCAGCGGCTGCTGCAAGAGGGCTGGGTCACGGCCGAATGGGGGACATCGAAAACCAACCGCCGCGCGCGTTTTTATCGCCTAACAGCCGCTGGACGCAAACAACTGTCAACCGAGCACAGCAAGTGGGAGCGATTCAGCGAGGCCCTCACGCGAATTCTTAGCCCGATGCCGGCGGAAGACGACTGAGACCGGGTAGCTCGGACGGGGCGAACGGAGCGACATCGTGAGCATCAACCGCAACATGTCGAAGCTCGGAGCGACCTTTCGCAAAGACAAGATCGCACGCGAACTCGACGATGAAATCCAAACGCATCTCGAGATGGAAACCGACGAAAACGTGGAGGGCGGCATGAAACCCGACGAAGCCCGGCAGGCGGCGCATCGCGCGTTTGGAAATGTCGCGCTCGTGCAGGAAGACAGCCGCGGCGCGTGGATCTACCGCTGGGCGCACGACTTCGTTGCCGACCTGAAGTTCGGCGTGCGCATGCTGCTGAAAAATCGTGGCTTCAGTGCCGTTGCGGTGATTTCGCTCGCGCTGGGTTTTGGACTCAACACAACGATCTTTACGGTCGTGAACGCGATTCTCTTGCATCCGCTTCCAGTGCGCGATGTATCGAGCCTGGTTCAACTTGACACCGTTGACAGCAAAACGCATGTGACCGCGGCAAATTTTCAAAAGATGGGACTCTCTTATCCGAATTACGAGGACTATCGGCGGCAGAACGAGGTATTCACTGATGTCGTAGCGTGGATGAACACGCCCGTCACGTGGAGCGGCGGCGCGGAACCGAAACAATTGCAAGCGTATTTAACGACGTCGAACTACTTCGACGTCCTTGGATTGAAGCCCGCCCTCGGCCGATTTTTTCTTCCCGGCGAAGATGCCCATCCGAACAGCGACACCGTCGTCGTGATCAGCTACGCGTTGTGGGCAAATAAATTTGGCATGGACCCGAGCGTTGTTGGCAAACCGATGATTCTCGATGCGATTCCCTACACGATCATCGGCGTCGCGCCGCGTGGATTCAAAGGAACGGTATCGCTCGCCGCGGCGGAGCAAACGTGGGTTCCGATCAGCATGTATTCGCAGATGCTCGGAGGTTTCTCGATCGACGCCGTACACGATCGGCGATTCCTTGCGATGACGGCGTTCGGCAGGCTGAAGCCTGGCATTTCGATGGAGCAAGCGGAAGCATCGTTGAAGACGATCGCATCGCGACTCGAAACCGCATACCCGAAAGACAATGGCGGCCGCAGCGTCGCACTTTCTTCGCTGGCCGAAGCCGCCGTCGGCATCAACCAGCACGATCAATTTACGCTCGCGGGCGCCATGATGATGGGCGCGGTCGGCTTGGTTCTGTTGATCGCGTGCGCAAACCTCGCGAATTTGCTGCTCGCACAAGCAGCGACGCGTGACAAAGAGATGACAGTGCGCGCCGCGCTCGGCGCGGGGCGCGGACGAATTCTGCGCCAGTTGCTGACGGAGAGCACGTTGCTCTCGATTGCGGGCGCAGGCGTCGGCCTGCTGATCGCCTATTGGGGACGCAACATTTTGTGGTCGTATCGGCCGGCGTTCATCGAGGCAAACGACGTTGATCTCGCGTTAGATTCGCATGTGCTGCTCTTCACGTTGGGGATTGCGCTCGTGACCGGAGCGCTGTTTGGCGCAGCCCCGGCGTGGAAGGCTTCTTCGCCCGATCTCGCCGACACGCTGAAAGCCACCGGACGCGGCAACTCCGTCGGATGGCGCAACAATCCCATTCGCAGCCTGCTCATCGTGGTCGAAACGGCGATGGCTCTTGTCGCCCTCGTCGGCGCCGGACTTTTCGTTCGCAGCCAGATCAACGCGCAAAAGATCAATCCGGGCTTTGAAGCCGAGAAACTCTTCGTGATGGCTTTCAGTGTTGGCGCGATGCACTACCAGGAAGGGCAAGCCCAACAGTTCTATCGCTCGGTGGCGGAACGAGCGGCGGCGGTTCCCGGCGTCGCCGGTGCAGCACTTGCTGCAAACTTCCCCGTCGGTGGCGGATTTGCTCGCACCGTTTTTCCGGAAGGCCAGGATGAAGCTTCAGGCTTTCGCGGCACTTTGACGACGACAAACAACGTCACGCCTGCTTTCTTCGATACGCTGCGGATTCCCATTCAAGCCGGCCGCGTTTTCAACGACAACGATCGAAAAGAAACGCGCAAAGTCGCCGTCATCAACGAGGCGATGGCTCGCCACTTCTGGCCGAATCAATCGGCACTCGGCAAGCGCTTTCACTTTTTCGGCGACATGGAGATGCGGGAAGTCGTCGGCATCGTCAGCAACGTCGTGGTGATTCAAGTCGGCGAGGATCCGCAACCCGTGGCGTACGTGCCGCTGGCGCAGGAATACGTGCCGTTTGTGACGCTGCAAGTTCGCACCACCGGCGACCCGGAAGCTTCGATCTCCACGGTGCGAAGCGTCGTACAGCAACTCGATTCCAACCTTGCGATCACCAACGTACAAACGATTCACGAAATTATGAGCGATGCGCTTTGGGCTCCCCGCATGGGCGCGGCATTGCTCACGCTGTTTGGCGGACTTGCGTTGGTCCTCGCTGCGGTGGGCGTGTACGGCGTGCTGTCCTATTCCGTGAACCAGCAACGCCACGAAATCGGAATCCGTCGTGCGCTCGGAGCTCAGGAAGGCGATGTGCTGCGGCTCGTTGCGGGTCAAGGAATGCGGTTGGCGGTTGTAGGCCTCGTCGTCGGACTCGCCGTCGCCGCCATCTTCGCGCGCTTACTGGTAAGCCTGCTCTTCGGAGTCAGCGCGATCGATCCGTGGACATTTATCGGCGTGACCTTCGTGTTGCTCGCGGTAGCTCTGCTGGCCTGCTACATTCCGGCGCGCCGCGCGCTCACCGTCGATCCGCTCATCGCGCTGCGCTACGACTAGCGCAACCGCGCAACGCTATTCTGCGACGTGCAGCTTCCCATCTTGCGCCTGCGTCTCCCATTCGACGCGCAAAACCCAGTCGTAGTGCATATTCTCCGCTTTGAGATACGCCTCCAGCGCCTCACGCGAAGCCGCGCTGAACTCCACGACCATCTTCCCTTCCAGCATGTTCACCAAAATTCGCCCGGCGCGAATCGTCTGGCTGCTCTGAAGCCGCTTCGCCAAACCCTCCGCACCTTGCCGCGTCAGACACGACAACGTGTGCTGCGTCAAATAACGAGCCATCTCCGCTCCAAAAAATCATTCGCGGATGATTATTTCACACCCCGGCCGCGCCTTTGCGTTTCGCCAGTGAGTCGGCAAGCGCGCCCAACATCCAGCCCCAACCCTCTTTGTGCTGGCGTCCCATCTCATCGTCAGGGACACCAGAGTGTCGCAGCGTGACCAATGTGTTCGAGCCCTGCTTTTCCATCGTCACCGTCACAACCGACTCGAGACCCTTCGTCGGTTCCGACATCCACGTATACTCCACGAGTGTCGGACGTTCGAGCTTCACGAACCGCCCGAAGTGCGGCCACAATTTTCCTTCGTGCGTCATTGCCAGGTAAAACAGTCCGTCGATGGCCACATTCACAATGACCTTGGACGCGCCATACCACGGCCCGCCCGGGCTCTTCGGGTCGATCCAAACGTCGTACACCTCTTCCGGTGTCGCGGCGATGGTGCGAGTAACAGTGAGTTCGGTAGTTTGCATTTCACTCTCCTTTCAAATTTGTTGAGGCGCGGCGGTCCGCAAAGAATTGCTCCAGGCGATCGAGCCGCGCCGTCCAGAATTCGCGATATTGCAGCACCCATGCGGCGACATCGCGCAGCGGTTCGGGTTGCAGGCGCAACGTGTTCTCGCGCCCGCGCCGCTTGCGGCGCACCAAGCCTGCGCGCTCCAAAATGCGAACGTGCTTGCAAAATCCGGTGAGCGTCATCGGGAAATCGGCGGCTACATCGGAAATGCGAGCCGGTCCGCGCGCCAGCCGGTCAACGATGGCACGCCTTGTGGGGTCGGCAATCGCCGCCAAGGCTCGATCGGTGCTTCGCGCGCGCGCAGAATAGTGAACCATTTGGTTCACTATAGTTCAACATCTCACGCGAAGTCAATTGCGTTGAGCTAATGCACTATTTGGGGAACGCGATGACCTGATACGCCTTCGTCACATTCGGAATCACGTCTTGCGGAAACGTCGGAGGAAATTTCGACGAATATTTCGCAATCAAGATTTTCGACACCTGCGCCTGCGCCTGTTCAAGCGTGGCTCCATCCCCGTAGGCCTTTCCCGTCTCCGCCATCAAGTCCGTGAAATATTGCTTCCACATCTCGAACTTCTCTTTGCCGTGCATCACGTCGCCGTGCCCGCCCAACACCTGATCGAAGTCGAGCTTCTCAGCTTTATCCAGCGTCGTGATCCAGTCATACGGATAGCTGTCGCCCATGAACGGCGTCCAACCGTGCATCGCATCGCCCGTGATGAGAATTTTCTCTTTTGGCAGATAGACCCACACATCGCCGTTGGTATGCGCGTTGCCGAGCCAGAACATCTCCACGGTCCGCGACTTCCTATGCAGGATCAAACTATGATCGAACGTCATCGTCGGCAACGTCACCTGCATTGTCTTCAATTCCGATAGGTAGTCCTGCGCCTGCGCGAGATCGCTGCTCAACTGCGCCTTTTGCTTCGGATCGGTCGCCGCCGCCAGATCAGCTTTCAGCTTCTCAATGTCGGCCGGCATCGTCACGATTTCGTGCTTCACGCGCGGAATCCCGCGCTGCTCGATATTCAGCCGCGTCGCCTCCGACGAAATAATCTCCACGCCCGCCGGCCACGAACTTGGATACGCCTGATTCCCCTGATAGTGATCCCAGTGAAAGTGTGTGTTCACCACGTACTTCACCGGCTTGTCGGTGAGCCGCTTAATCTGTTCGATCAACGCGCGCGCCGCCGACGGCTTCGAATGCGTATCGACGACGAGCACGCTGTCGTCGAACACAATAATCGCCGCGTTGCAATTTACTTTGTACATCGGCTTCGCCAGCGCCGCGTAAACGCCGTCCGCCATCGGCTTGATGTCGAACAAGTCGTCCGCCGCGCTGGTGGAAAGTGCGGTGACAAATAAAAGGAGTGCGAGGCAGAGCGTGCGCTTCATTTCGGCACCTGTATGCAATGAGAGGTAGGAGTGCGGGCGCAGGATAGTACAGCTATTACCGCCCGTAAAGTCGCTCGCGAAGTGCGGCACTCCCCGCCAAATGCGGTGTCCAACAAGGTGTTGGTAAGCTCGCACCGGCAAGCCTCCGCGCGCTGTAGGGGACAACGCGACCGTGGTAACTTGCATCTCGATTGACCAGGTCGTACTCGTACAGCAAGTGCTCGTTTGGGGGTGAAGCGATGACGCGAATCCTTTCAGCGCTCTTTGTGTGTCTTCTCGTTTGCAATTTGGGCCTCTCTCAACAGCAAGCGAAACAAACCGCGCCACAACGTTCCGCTCCGGCGAGCAGCAGTGCCACCGCCGAGGCGGAGACACGCTCTGATGCCGCCGCGGAATCCTCGTCCGCTGGTAAATTGCCGGTGCGCCGAGTCGTGCTCTACAAAAATGGCGTCGGCTATTTCGAACATCTCGGCCGGGTGCGTGGCAGCCAGGACGTCCACATCGATTTCACCTCGGCGCAGCTCAACGACGTGCTGAAGTCGCTCACCGTGCTCGACCTCAATGGTGGCCGAATCACCGGCGTTGATTACAACTCCGAAGCCCCGCTCGCTCGCCGGCTTGGCACGTTGCGCCTGGCGCTCAGCGAACGCCCGAGCGTCTCCGAATTTCTCGGCGCCCTGCGCGGCGCACGCATTGAAGTGCGGGCTGCAACCGGCCCCGCGGTCACCGGAAAATTGCTGAGTGTCGAACGCAAAACGCGCAACTCCGCAAACTGGACCTCGGAGACCGAAGAAATCTCACTGATCACCGACACTGGTGAGGTCCGCACCGTCGATCTCAATCCAACGACGAGCGTGCGCATCGTCGATCACGACCTGCAACTCGAAGTCGGCAAATACCTCGGCTTAATCGCTTCGGCGCGCGAACAAGACGTCCGCCGCATGACGGTTTCCACCGCCGGAGCGGGTGAGCGCAACCTTTACGTCAGTTACATCAGCGAAGTGCCGATTTGGAAGACGACGTATCGCATCGTGTTGCCGTCGAAGCCCGACAAAAAGCCGCTGCTGCAAGGCTGGGCGATCATCGACAACACCGTCGGCGAAGATTGGAACGACGTCGATCTATCGCTGGTCGCCGGCGCGCCACACTCTTTCATCCAGCAACTCTCCGAACCGTATTACGGACGCCGCCCCGTCGTCCCGCTGCCAGAGAGCGTCGCGCTGTCGCCGCAGACTCATGGCGCAGCGTTGACGGGAGGAAACGGAAATCTCGTCGGAACAGTGAACGATGCAAGCGGCGCGGCGGTCGCAGGCGCCACGGTGCGTCTGCTCGACCAAAACCAAATGCCAATCGCACAAACCGTAAGCGACAGCCAAGGCCGCTACAGCTTTTCCGGCTTGGCCACACAAGAGCAATATCACGTCGAATTCAGCAGCACCGGATTCAGCAAAACATTGATGGCCGCCGACATTGGGCCCGGTGAAAACGCTTTGAATGCTACGCTGAATGTAGGATCGGTAGCGGAAACGGTCGAAGTTCACGCAGGCACAAACACATTGGAGACAGATAGTGCTGAAGTCTCGAATTCGGCCGGTGGGAAGATGCCCGTCGCTCGGCGCGCGCACGTCGGCGGCAGTGCTAGCGGACCAGCGTGGTACAACGCCGGCACCGGGGTAGGAGGCGGCGTAGGCGGCGGGTACATTGCCGAGAATGGGCGCTCGCTCAACTCGCTCGCTGCGCTTTCGCCCGGAGCAATCAACAACTCCCTCTCATCCATGACCGCCGCGGCGAACGGCCAGGATCTCGGCGATCTCTTCGAATACAAGCTCAAAGACAAAGTTACGCTGAAGAAAAATCAATCCGCTCTCGTCCCAATCGCGCAGACCGAAATCGAAGTCGAAAAAATTTCGCTGTGGTCCGGGACACGCGGCTCGGGTCGCCCGTTGCGCGGCCTCTGGCTGAAGAATACAAGCGCGCTCACGCTCGACGGCGGCAGCTTCAGCGTTCTCGAAAGCGAAGTCTTTGCCGGCGAAGGCCTAACCGAACCGATCAAGCCTGGCGAACGTCGCATTGTTTCGTATGCCACCGACCTCGGCCTGCTCGTCGAAGCCACCGGCGCAAGCGAGCCGCAGCACGTTCAACGCGTGAAGATTTCCAAAGGCGTGATGACGCAGACCAGTGAGCTGCGCGAACGGACCGTCTACAGCGGTGAAAAATCAGGACGACACCGCGCGACGCTCTCATCGTAGAACACACGGCTCGACCGGACTGGAAATTGGTCGCGAACACACGTGAACCTGAGGAGCGTGCTCCTGGCACCTACCGCTTCCGCATCGACGCGCCCGGGAAGGCGACCTCGTCGTTGCCCGTGGAGGAAAGCCGCACGCTCGACACGGTGTATCAGCTCTCAAATCTCGACGACGCTCAGGTCGCAATTTTCCTCCGCCAGCGCACGATTACTCCCGAGGTCGCCCAGGCGCTTCAGAAGATCACCGCGCAAAAAGCCGTCGTCGCAAAGCTCGAAGAGGAAATGCAAAACCGCCAGGACGACATCGACAAAATCGTCGACGATCAGGGCCGGCTGCGCGAAAACATGAAGGCGCTGCGTGGAAGCGCGGAAGAAAAATCGCTGGTCCAGCGCTACACGAAGCAACTCGAGGATCAGGAAACGCAGATCGAAGGTCTGCGCAAGAAAATCGAGGATACGGAAGCGCGGCGCGACAAAGCCAGCGAGGAATTGCAACAGATGATCGACAGCTTGCAGTTGGAAGCGACGCTGTAGAAACGATCAGGATTCGAAGACCAGCAACGCGCGCAGCCAGATTGTCATTCCCTGCGCGCCGCGAATTTACTTTACCGCACGCTCCGCCGGCGGCTCATCCGCGCGCCGCGAAGTGTAGATCACCCAAATTCCGCCCAACAAAAACAGCCCGCCGATAACTCCGGGCGCATAGCTCAATTTGCTCTCGACCGTCGGAGTGCTGTTGCGTACCTCCGTGCCCTCATCCCTGCGCGCTCCGGTCATAATCACGAACTGCACGAGTACCAGGAACAGCCCCAAAACAAACAACCCGATGCCGGTAACTTTTCCGAATTGCATGGCCACCCCCGACAGCATCAAGAAGATCATTTCCGGCACACGTCTGCCGGTGAAGTTCTCCATCTAAGTGGATGCTTGAGCCTATCTGGTGGTTTGCAGCAAGGAAATTCGATGTGACGCCGGGCGACGCGGTCCGTCGAACCACCTCGCCCGGCTCATCAAGCCCAACAAATCACAACAAAAACGTCACAGCAGGTTCTTCCGCTTGTATAACGCGAATCCCGCCGCCGTAACTTTCGTCAATTCGCGAAACAACTTCGGATCAGGACCTGTGAAGTTGAAACACGACTTTCCCTGCATTTTTTTCTTCAGGTCGGCCGACAATTTTTTCGTGAGCGATTCGTCCCAATACAACGGCATCAGGTGAAAGCTCACATTCGCTCTCCCCGAAATGACCGCTCCGAAAAACAACGGCTGCTCCTTGTAGCTTGCTGATTTTGTTTCCAGATAGAACCGCGTTCGTGTATCCGCGTTCACGTTCAGCGACTTCGTGTACGGCGCAAAAATTCGCTTCAGTTGGAAAAATGCTGCAGCGAAATTGTCTGCACGATCCACGACCTCCGTCGCTTCCGCGAGCGAGGCCCTTTTCTGTTTCAAGTCATCTCCTTCGGATGCGCCTAGGTGCATCCTCTTTTTGGACAACATAAGCCAACACGAAAAAGCATTGCCGAGGAGTATATCGGCTGGCTCTTATCCGAGATAGAGCCTGACCGCGTCAGTACGTGGACATACAGTTATCGAAGTCTATTCTTCAATTTCGCTCCGCCTCGCGAGCGAGCTTCTTCGCATTCATGACTGGCTCCTCTCGCCGCCCGCCAACCATCTCCTTCTTCAAAATCGATCCCTCGGCAATACCTATGGAGTGCGGCGCTCCCGCGCCGCTTTTTCGGTCGCAACACAACCACGACGCCAAGAGCCGCCGCAAAATTCAGCCACGCCTTCAGATTCTTTAGCTCAATTCGCGCACACGCCTGACCGCACCCGGTGCAGTGCCTCCAACCGACCGTTTTTGAACACAATGACCGCTTTCGCGACAATCTGTCCCAAAACCGGTCGGTTCCCCACGCTGACCCATCGCCGCAGTTATCGATCAACACCTTTATTTACTATCGCTTACACCGCATCCCAGCATGGCGCTCCGCCTGCCATCTTCCATCTCGCTATGAGCACCGCACCGGTCACGTTCTCATCGAAATTCACCGTGCTGCAAACGGGCGTCCGGACGCCCTCGCGCCCTACACTCATCTCACGCGCACGCCGCGGCGATCGCGAAGCTTTCAGCGAAATGGTGTCGCCCTACGTCCCCACGCTGCTTCAGCGCGCACGCCGCGTCACAGGCAACATCGCCGACGCCGAAGACGTCCGCCAGGAAACGCTGCTCAAAGCGTGGTCGCGCCTCAACCAATTTTCCGGAAATTGCGAAGACAACACCGACGACTTTCGCGCCTGGCTCGCGCGCATCGCCGGCAATACTTCGATCGACACACTGCGCCAGCGGCGCGACAGCAAACATCTTTCGCTCGAGGAGCCACGCGGCAATTCCGAAGAATCGCTCGCAACGTTGCTCGCAACGCATACCGCCGACCCTGAAGAGCAGTGCGCCCGGCGCGAAATGGGCCGCAAACTGGCCGACGCAATTCTTCAGCTCCCAGCGGATCTGCGCCAGGCCTGCCTGCTTCGCGACGTCATGCATTACTCGACGCAAGAAGTCGCTGAGAGGCTCTCCATCTCCGTCGTCGCCGTGCGCCTCCGCCTGTTCCGCGCGCGCCGCCGGCTCCGCGAAAAAATGGAAGACTCGCTGCGACCAAAAACTCGCTCGACGAAAACCCCCGGCCATCGCCGGCCGATGCAGCCCGCGACGGCCAATCGTGACCGCAGTTCCCTGCTTGGCCTAAACCCTGCCGTAACCTTCGCCTCCGGCGACTAACCCTAAAGCTGGCCAGTTCGGCAGCGCCGCACGATCGCGGCTCGATCCTGTAGGGCGCAGCTGAAGCTCGGCCCCCACCCGGGTTCCGCGTAAGTGCGGATTCTGCTCGACTTGAAAGCTTTTGTTTTCCTACACATCTGCAAGTGCGGATTCCAAAGGGTTTACCGACACGTTCTACAGGTTCACTTTCTACAGGTTCAGGATGAAGAGGTGGACAGCCGAAAGTTGAAAGCGAAAAACAGGAAGGCGTGGTTTTCTACGCGGCGATCATACCACGCGCGATGGCGTGAAAGTCGTTTGAACGAGGGCGATGTGGATGCAAGTTGTAGACGCGGTGCGATTTATTTTTTTGAAAATAATTTCTTGCGAAGTGATTCGAAGAGGAATGCCGTTGAAAAACCAACGTGGTGCGGGGCGTCCCGCACGATCCTCGCCTCTTAAGCCGGTAGCGCTAGCATCCTGCCGGCGTTTGTTCGTGGCGACTCTTAAACCCGAGAGCTGCACAGTTGGAGCGACCGGCAAATAGCCTCCAAGCTCTCCAGGCTGCTTCTGGGCTCTCTGGGTGAACTCTGCGTTGATCAGGACTCTTTTGTAGCTTGGTTGCCACCCGCCAGTAATCGTTTGCCGTTGACACCCCACCCGCCCGGTGCTACAAAAATCCCAACTGCCCTCTGGTGGTAAGTCTCTTACCACGCTACGGCGCATCACGCGAGTGACGCTGCTCGCCTGGCTGGCAGGCCAGGCGGCAAGCCGTCGAGGGTTTGTACCACCCCAACCACCCCGGGAGGCGAAACTCTGTTTCGCCTCCTTTTTTCTTGCCAGTCCGTCCCAATTCGGAACTGCCCTTTCTGTAAGCTAAAATAACAGCCGCGTTGTCCGAGTTTTGTAGAGGCGGGTTTACCCCGCCAGCCTTTCTCGATTCCGCGCCCAGCTAGGCCTGACAAAGGAGCAGCTCAACCCATCCCGATGCCCGCCCACCCCACCCAATCCCCCGCCTCGCTCCTCGCCCTCAACCACGTCACCGTCATGCGCGGCGAACGCGCCGCCCTCAACGACGTCACGCTACAAATCGGCTCTGGCGAACACGTCTGCATCCTCGGACCCAACGGCTGCGGCAAATCCACTCTGATCAAAACGATCACCCGCGAATGCTACCCTCTCGCCAGCGAAGGCTCCTCCATCTCCATCCTCGGCAAGGAACGCTGGAACATCTTTGAACTCCGCTCGCTGCTCGGCATCGTTTCACCCGATCTGCTAGCCGCCTGCACCACCGACTCGACCGGCCGCGATGTCGTCCTCTCTGGCTTTTTCAGCAGCACGCGAATCTTCCCGCATCACGAACCGAACCCCGATCTCCTCGCCCGCACTAACGCCGCTCTCGCGCGTCTCGGCATCTCGCATCTCGCCGACCGCAGCGTCGCCCACATGTCCTCCGGCGAAGCCAAACGAACGCTGATCGCCCGCGCTCTCGTCCACGACCCACAGACGCTGCTGTTCGACGAGCCGAGCAACGCGCTCGACATCGCGGCGCAAATGCAGCTCCGCGAAACCATGCGCGAGCTAGCTCAATCTGGGTTGGGAATTCTGTTGGTGACGCACCACGTCTCCGAAATCATTCCGGAGATCGAGCGCGTTGTCTTGCTGCGCGACGGAAAAATCGTAGCCGACGGTAGCAAAGAAAAAATGCTAACCGCCGCCCACCTCTCCGACCTCTTCAACGTAAAAGTCCAAATCGGCCAGCACGACGGCTATTACCATCTTTACTAGCATTAGAGCTCTGGCCCGATCGTTGTCATCCGGAGCGAAGCGAAGGATCTCCGACGTGAGCTAAAGCGCAATCTATCCGTTTTTTTGTCAAGCGAGGAACAGCGGGTTCAGTTTTATTGAGGAGCCTTCTGTCGTAGCGCACAGCAGAACCGACTCGTACACAAAACTTTTCTATTTATCGACAATCTTCTCCGGCACCGCGACCTTCTCACCGGCCTTCTCCGCCGGAGCCGATACTTGCACCTTGTCCTTTTCACCCCGGATCGACGCGGTCCGCGCCTCCGGATGCTTCGGCGTCCAATCCTCAGGCGGAAACGCCACGCGCCAGAACGTGGAATTCGGCGTGGTAAATTCGAGCCCGATCTCAGCCTTCCCCTGGCGCACCGGTCCCAGAAACGCCACATGGCATTCCTGCTCTTCCTGCGTTTTCTTGTGCTGAAGAATAATTTTCGATCCGCTCGTCAGCTTCGCAGTGAGCAGCACCAGAGCGCCGTGCGCGTTAATCGCCAGCGTCTCGGTCTCTTCTTCCACCTTGTGCCCCTGTGGGTCCGTTCCGCGAATCCGCACCGCCACTTGCATCAACACCCGCTGGCTGCGGCGTCGCGCCCCCGTATTCGGCGTTGTATTCGTACTTTGAGCCATCCCAACCTCTCTGGCTCAACTATACCCCGCGCCATCCCCCTGTCGAGCCTCCCCCTCCATCGCGTATCCCAACATGCAAACGGGTACTCTACGTAGTACTGCTGTTTTTAGGCGTTGGCACGATTATGTAGGGCGCAGCACCGCGCGCACCAGCTTTGTCCGGGCGCTAACGATGCCCCTGTAGGAGCTGGCTTGCTAGGCCCGGCCGCCGCACGTGATAGAATCCGGTCAATTGAAGGAGGTGATACCTCGTGATACCACTGACGCCCAAACCCGTCGATCTGGCGACGCGCGTAGACGAACTCGAAGAGCAGATCTCTATCCTTCAACGAGAAAAGCGAGATTTACAGGAACAAGTGAAGCAGGTCCGTCAACGGCGCGAGTACACATGCACCTTGCCAGGCGATATGTTTTGGACTGAGATTTAGCGGCGCTGGTCGGCGCGGAGCTATCCGCGCTGGTCGATCGGCACGTAGTGCCGCGTATCTTCGCCAAGATAAATCTGTCGCGGCCGCGCAATCTTCTGCTCGGGATCGAGCAGCATCTCTTCCCACTGCGCGATCCATCCCGACGTTCGCGGAATCGCGAACAGCACCGGGAACATCGTCGTCGGGAATCCCATCGACTGATAAATCAAACCCGTGTAGAAATCGACGTTCGGGTAAAGCTTCCGCTTCACGAAGTAATCGTCCTCGAGCGCGATGCGTTCGCACTCCAAAGCAATCTCAAGCAGCGGATTCTTCCCCATTAGATCGAAAACTTCGTAGGCCACTTTCTTGATGATCCGCGCGCGCGGATCGTAATTCTTGTAAACGCGGTGGCCGAAGCCCATCAGCTTCGTTTCCCCGGCCTTAACGCGCTTGATGAAGTCGGGTACTTTCTGGACCGAGCCGATTTCCATCAACATGCGCACGACTTCTTCGTTCGCGCCGCCGTGCAGCGGGCCGTAAAGCGCGGCAATCGCCGCCGCCGTCGCCGAATACGGATCGACGTGCGAGCTGCCGACTCCTCGAATCGTGTTCGCCGAACAGTTCTGCTCGTGATCGGCGTGCAAAATGAACAGCACGTCGAGCGCGTGTTCCAGCGTCGGATTCGCGCGATAGCGCGTCTCCGTCGTGCGGAACAGCATGTTCAGGAAATTTCCGGGATAGCTCAGCTCATTGTCCGGATAAACGAACGGCATCCCGAGCGAATGGCGATACGAAAACGCCGCGATCGTCGGCATCTTCCCGATCAGGCGATACGTCTGTTTCTGCCGCGATTCCTTGCTGAAGATGTCTTTCGAATCGTGATAGTAGGTCGAGAGCGCCGCAATCGTCGAAATCAGCATGCCCATCGGGTGGGCGTCGTAATGAAAGCCGTCGAGAAATTTCTTGATGCTCTCGTGGATAAACGTGTGATGCGTGATGTGGTAGGTCCAATCCTTCAGTTGTTCTGCGTTCGGCAGCTCGCCGTGCAATAGAAGGTAAGCCGTTTCGAGATAGGTGCTCTTTTCCGCCAAATCTTCGATGGGATAGCCACGGTAGCGCAGGATGCCCGCGTCGCCATCAATGTAGGTGATCCGGCTGATGCACGACGCCGTGTTATTGAACGCCGGGTCGTAGCTCATCATGCCGAAATCGGCGTCATTTACCTTGATCTTGCGGAGGTCGGCGGCGCGAATCGTGTCGTGCGTGATGGGCAGTTCGTAGGTCTTGCCGGTGCGATTGTCCGTAACTGTAAGCGTTTCCCGCGACTTGGCCGACGCGTCAGCCTTTTGCGTTTCCGTTGCCGATGTTGATGTTGAGGAGTCCATGAGCGGTCCTTGAGAGGCAGTCGAGGCGGGAGCCTTGCTGCCTAGCTACTCTACACCAAAGCGCCGACCAACGTGAATGCCCGGAAGTTCAGCCCCGCCCGGCCCCATGCTCACTGTTGGAGCGATCGGCGAGGCGATGGGTCGTCTCTAGCTTCGAAGCCGACCGAGCGTAAATCGGAGGCTGCGCCAGTGGCCTCAGCCAGCGTACCTTGCAAAACTAGTGGGGCCAAACCGAAGCTGTGAGTCGTAGAAATGGCTATGTGACAGATATTCTGATATTCTGAATATCAGACACAGTCTGTTGGAGCCTTCAATGGAAGCAGTCAAAGTGGGTAAGCGCGGCACAATCGTGGTCCCCGCTAGCTTGCGTAAGCGCTACGGCATCGAAGAGGGCAGCGTCGTCACCGCCGAAGCGCGCGACGAAGGTGTCTTGATTCGTCCTGCCGTCGTCATTCCGGTCGAGCGCTACTCTCCGGAACGCAAGGCTGAATTCTTGCTCACCACGGCTACGAGCAAATCGGACTATCGCCGGGCCCGGAGAGAAGTGGAGAAGTTGGGATTGGATCCCGACACGATTCCTCATCGACGACCGGAATAATGCCTACGTCTTCTAAGAAATAGAGAGGGGCCAAGATGTATAAGTACGGAGGCACCCTTGAATCGCCTTTTTCTCGACGCTAACATCCTTTTCTCCGCGGCGTACTCTCCGAATTCTGGTCTCACGCGGTTCTGGAAACTGCCAGATGTGATTTTGTGCTCCTCGCGATATGCCGTCGAAGAAGCACGGATTAACCTCGCTACCGCTGGGCAACGCGAGCGCCTCCGATTGTTTGCGGCAAAACTCAAACTGGCTGACGCCATCGAAGTTGGCCTCAACGAAATCTCCCTACCGGAAAAGGATCGCCCGATCTTCTTAGCGGCACTCGCGGCTCGCGCCACCCATCTCATCACAGGCGATTTTCGCCACTTCGGGCCGTTTTTCGGCAAATCAGTTCACGGGATCCTGATTCTGCCGCCAGCCGACTATTTCAAAATCATTCCTGACCGTTGACGGGCGGAAACCTCCTCCGTCATGGCACAAACCCTTGTGTTTTCAGATTCATAGCGCAGGCTAAACATTCCTCTTGACAATAGTCGTTATAACGAGTATATTGTCCTAGAAGATCAAATGAGATCGGACTTGGGGCCGGTCCTTGGAGGTTAGAAACATGATTACGATTCGCAAGAGTGATGAACGCGGCCACGCGGATCACGGCTGGCTGAATACGCGGTTTACGTTTTCGTTCGCGGATTATTTTGATGAGGAACACATTCAGTTTCGGACGCTGCGCGTGATGAACGACGATCGCGTTGCGGGCGGCGGCGGCTTTCCGATGCATCCACATCGCGACATGGAAATTGTGACGTACGTCCTGGAAGGCGCGCTGGAGCATCGCGACAGCATGGGCAACGGCTCGGTGATCAAGCCGGGCGACGTGCAGTACATGAGCGCGGGCACCGGAGTGACACACAGCGAGTTCAACGCGTCGAAATCGGAGCCGGTGCACCTGTATCAGATCTGGATGATGCCGGATAAGCGCGGTCATAAGCCGGCCTACGATCAGAAGACGTTCAGCGATGCGGAGAAGCGCGGCAGGCTGCGGCTCGTTGCGTCGCCAGACGGTCGCGAAGGCTCGGTGAAAATTCGCCAGAACAACGAGTTGTACGCGACGGTGCTCGGCGCCGGTGAATCCGTGAGGCATGCGGTGAAGCCGGAGCGCCACGCCTATGTACAAGTTGCTCGCGGCAGCGTCACGCTGAACGGCGCGAAACTCGGCACCGGCGACGGCGCCGCAATTTCCGCAGAGAAGTCCGTCGAACTCACTGGAGTGGACAACGCCGAAGTCCTGCTGTTCGACTTGGCGTGATTTGTCTGTAGCGATTGCACTCTCGGCACTCGATGCCTTTTCTCGCAGTGCCGAGAGTGTTCTCTCGCACGCTGTCAGAAGCGAGACTGAGAACGATTCACAACGCCTTTCCAGATAGCAACTTTAAGTTGTAGCCTCGAGGACGAAATGAAACTTCAATACGACCGCGAGACCGATTCGCTTTACATCGATCTGAATGCGCGTCCAAGCGTTGACTCTCGTGAGATTCAGGACGGCATCGTCATTGACTTGGACGCGTCGGGTCAGATCGTTGGTATCGACATTCAACACGCCTCGAAAGTGATGGACCTCGCAACTCTCGAGACCGGCTCGCTTCCTCTTCGTTCCTAGATCCCCTGACCGCGCTCAGACCGCAGAGTGACGCTGAGCACTGCCCTTCCAGCCCGTTAGAGCGGCGATCACACCAATCGCTGCCGCGACAGCCATGATCGCCAAGCTCGGCTCGAGCGGGAGCTTGCTCACCATCAGCAAGAGGACGCCGAAAACCAGCGCGATGCGCATGCGGACCGACGCGATCAAAACTGGGTCATTGAGTCTTGCAGGCAGGATCGTCGCTGAAGCATCCGACGCTTCGTCAAGCAACTTACGGATTGTCCAGAAGCGGCGCGATGTGACGCTCCCGATGGCGCCAATCACAAACAACGTCACGAACGAGACGCGAACCCATCCTTGTGCCCACGCACTCATCTGCGCGCCCAGGTAGCCGCCCGAAAGCAGAAGGATTCCCAGTGCAGGCCCGTACAAACGCGGAGCCAGAGAGAAAATTCGACCCCACGCACGAAACCCCACCAGATCCGGATTTCTTCGCAAGAAGCCGATGACCACCATTTCCAGCAACAATCCGCCGAACAGAAAGAACGCCGCCGTGATATGAGTGAATACGAGTACCGAGTAGAATGTCATGCGCATACTCCTGAACTGCGACATATTAGATATAGCCTACTATATCTGATATAGCTTGCTATATGCAAATATGAAGAAGCTGCGAAAAACCAGGAAGCGCAAGTACGACTCCGCGGATCGCAAGCTGCGCGCCGCTCAAACCCGGCAACGCATTCTGGATGCGGCGCGGCAACTGATCGCGAGCAAAGGGTTTGCCGAAGCGACCTTTGAAGCCATCGCCGCGCAAGCTGGCGTGGCTGTTCCCACCGTCTACGCCGCCTTCGGCTCTAAAAGTGGAATCATGCAGGCGCTGATGGGCCGCGCCACGTTCAGCAACGACTACGAAAGACTCGTGCGTGAGTCCAATGCGTCCAGCGATCCGGAAGCGCGCCTGCGTATCGCTGCAAAAATCGCCCGCGGTATCTTCGATTCGCTTCGCTGCGAAGTTGAGGTGCTTCGCGGTGCCACCGCCGTCGCGCCCGAGTTTGTCCGCGAGCGAGAACAAGTACGTTACGACCGTCAAGCCGGGCTGATTCAATTTCTGGACAAGCAAGGAGTCTTACGAGAAGGAATTACCGCATCCATGGCTCGAGATATTCTCTGGACGCTGACGAGCTTCGACATTCACCGGAGACTCGTCGTCGAACGCAATTGGACTTCGGACCGCTACGAAGAATGGCTCGGCGACACCTTGGTCGCCACCCTGCTGGACGGATCCGGAAAATGAAAGATGGTCTTGAGGTCCCGGCGATTCGAATGAAATACTCCCTACTGATAATTGTCGCCGTCGCGACATCCTTATCCGCCTGCAATCACTCAAAACCCGCCATGACAATTTCAGCTCAAACCGAACAACGCATCTCCATCCTTCGCGCCGCCTACGCCGCTTTCAATCGAGGCGACATCGACGCCGCCGTCCAATCCCTCGCCCCCGATATCGACTGGACCGAACCCACCGAGTTCCCGGGCGGCGGCTCATACCAAGGCCGCGCCGGCGCGAAAAAATACCTCACCAACTCCCGCGCCTCTGTCGCCGAAGTCATCAGCGAACCAGAACAATTCATCCCCGCCGGCGACCGCATCGTCGTCTTCGTCTACGCCCGCGTCCGCCCCAAAGACTCCACCACCTGGCAGGAAGTCCGCCTCGCTGACGTATACCTCTTCCGCGACCTAACCCCGATCCAAATGAAAGCCTTCGCCAACCGCCAACAAGCTCTCGACTGGGCCAACTCTAATCCCCCACATCCCTAGCCTCAGCCACATGAAGTTGGCCTTTGGGTGCCTCACCCTTGCACATTTCAAGGGTGAGGGTTTAGACAAATCCTCACCCACATCAAAACGACGACCCAGCCTTATTCAGCGCCACCCTGTACCCGCGATCGTCCCCCAGATCGCGGGATTTAGATTTAACCCCACCCATCCCTCATCATTCGCCACCGATTCGAATGAATACCACTCAATACCCATTGACAACTCAATTAAATCATGCTACTCTATCCCGTGAAACTCGCACTCTCGTTCGAACAATCTCTTCAAATCCCAATTCACACCCGTCCGCATCTCTCCTATTTTCTGCCACTTCCACACTCCCGAATTTGGAAGATTTGCAACCCTCACATTTCAATCCACTTCCCCACTCTTCCGAAAAACACCGGGGTGTACCCTAAACCGTCCCAATTTGGAACTCGTCGCGAGTCCGCGCCGCTTCGGCCACTCCGCGCTCTTCTGTTATTCTGGATTGGACTGCTGACAAGCACCCACGGCGCGGCCCCGCCCGCTCGCCGCTGAGACCTAAAGAGGAGAAACTACCCATCGTGAGCACCACCACTGCCCCAGATCGCGCCGTCAAGCGCGTCTTCAATTTCAACGCCGGCCCCAGCGCCCTGCCTCTCTCCGTCCTCGAGCGCGTCCGCGAAGAACTTCTCGATTGGCGCGGCTCCGGCATGTCCGTCATGGAAATGAGCCACCGCTCGCCCGAATTTGAAAGCATCAACGCCGCTGCCGAAGCTGGCCTCCGCAAACACCTCAACGTTCCCGACGATTACGCCATCATCTTCGTCCAGGGTGGCGGCAGCATGCAGTTCACCATGGCGCCGATGAATCTCTGCCTACCCAATAAGCCGGTCGATCTGATTCACACCGGCACATGGACCGCGAAAGCGCTCGGCGAACTGAAAAAAGGAATTCTGCACAACGTCGCGGCAACCACCGAACCGCAAAAATTCACGCGCGTTCCTACGCAGGACGAAATTAAGCTCTCGGTTGACCCTTCGTACGTGCACATCTGCACCAACAACACGATCGAAGGCACACAGTGGCACTCGGTTCCGAACGTTGGCAACGCTCCGCTCGTCGCGGATATGTCGTCCGACATCGCGTCGCGTCCTATCGACGTGAAAAAATTTGGCGTGATCTTTGCGGGCGCTCAGAAAAATCTCGGGCCCAGCGGCGCCACGGTCGTGATCGTGCGCAAGGATCTCGCTGAGCGCGCCGACAAAAACCTGCCGACGCTTCTGCAATACCGGACGCACATCAAGGAAAAGTCGCTCTATCACACGCCGCCAACCTTCGCGATTTACATGATCAGCTTGATGATGGATTGGATCACCAGCGAAGGCGGCGTCACCGGAATCGAAAAGCGCAACGACAGTAAAGCAAAGCTGCTCTACGACACGATCGACGGCAGCGGCGGCTACTACACCTGCCCTGTCGAAAAATCATCGCGCTCGAAAATGAACGTAGTCTTCCGCGTAGCCGGTGGCGACGAAGCCAAAGAAAAGAAATTCGCGAAAGAAGCCGAAGCCGCAGGCCTGGTTGGCACGCCTGGCCACCGTTCCGTAGGCGGTATGCGCATCTCGCTCTACAACGCCGTCAGCCCCGAAGCTGTCCAGGCTCTAACCACCTTCATGCGCGAATTCCAGCGCACCAACGGCTAAACGTTCGGATCGACAAATTGTCGACTCGTTTTTCGGGAACGACAGTTTGTCGGACTGGCGACCGTCGGATCGAAATTTAGCGAGGCTCGGAAAAACGCCGGCAGGGATGCCGGCGCTACCGGGATGATCTAGACAAGGGCGAATTCGACGCGGCGGCGGATTGGGTCGATGCGCTCGGCGCGGACTTTGATTTTGTCGCCGTGTTGGAAGATTTGCTGGCCGGGACGAGCTTGCGGCTTGGAGCTGCGTTGCTGTCCCCGGCCTTTGCCGGCTCGTCGATTGTCTCCGCCGCTCGACATCGTCACGATCGCGTGATCTTTTTCGCGATACATCGCGCGGGCTCCGGTAAATTCGTCGATCGCATTGATGGGGACGAGACCTTCGACGAAAATCTCGAAGAGTTCGACGAAGAAGCCAAATTTCTGCACCGAGATAATCAGGCCTTCGTACTCTTCGCCGAGATGTTCCTCCATAAATTGCGCGGTCTTCCAGTCGATGAGTTCGCGTTCGGCTCCGGCAGCGCGGCGTTCGGCTTCGGACGATTCAGCGGCGATTTCTTCGAGTTGTGAATAGGAATAGACGACATCTTCGGATTTTGGCGCGGACTTCGGATTCGACGGCGGAACTTCGTTGGGATGCGCGAGCGCCCATTTCAACGTGCGATGCACGATGAGATCGGGATAGCGCCGAATCGGCGAGGTGAAATGCGTGTACTCCTCGAAGCCCAGCGCGAAGTGGCCGAGCGGCTCGGCGGCATAACGCGCTTGTTTCAACGAGCGAAGCATCAGGTAGGAGATGATGCGCTCCTCGGGTTTGCCGGCGAGTTTGCGAACGAGGCGCTGATAATGTTGCGGCGTGATGCGCAAATCGGCATTCGATCCCGGTAACGCGACCCGCATGCCGCGCTCGCGGCCGTGACCGTAGGAATCGGGGCGGCCCGCTTTGGCCGGCGCGGGAGTGCGTCCGTGACGCACCGCGACTTCGCGCTGATGCAAACCTTCGACGCCTAGCGAATAGCCGAAAGCACGCGCCAAATCCTCAAATTCCAAGACTTTTTTCGCGTCGGGCTTTTCGTGAACGCGATGCAAACTCGCGATTCCGCGTTTCAGCAGATAACCATCCACCGCGCGATTCGCGGCAAGCATGAATTCTTCGATGAGGCGATGCGCGATGTTGCGTTCGCCGCGAACGATGTTGATCATGCGATTCTGGTCGTCGAGTTCGATGACGCGCTCGGGAAGATCAAAATCGATGGAGCCGTGTTCGTTGCGTCGCGCGTTCAGGAGCAGCGCGAGTTCTTTCATGTTGCGAAAATGCGGTGCGAGCGATTGGTAGCGTTCTGTAGCTTCAGCGTCGCCTTCGAGCACTTTGTTGACGTTGGTGTACGTCATGCGCTCCGCAGACTTGATGATGCCGCTGGTCATGCGTGAGCCGGTCATGTTGCCGCGTGCGTCGAACTCCATCAGCGCGCTCATCACGAGGCGGTCTTCGCGCGGCTTGAGCGAGCACATTCCGTTCGAGAGAGCTTCGGGAAGCATGGGGACGGCGCGATCGGGAAAATAAACGCTGGTGCCGCGGAGTCGCGCTTCATTGTCGAGCGGCGTTGTGGTGCGGACGTAGTGCGCGACGTCGGCGATGTGAACTTGCAGACTCCATGTGCCGTCGGGTTTGTGCTCGATGTAGACGGCGTCGTCGAAGTCGCGCGCGGTTTCGCCGTCGATGGTGACGATGGGGAGATGGCGGAAATCTTCGCGGCCTTGGGTGTCCGATTCGGTGACGGGTTGCGCGAGCGATTCGGCTTCGTGCGTGACTTCGGGCGGAAAGACGTGTGGCAGATGATGCTTGCGAATGATGATCTCGATGTCTACGCCGAGATCGCCGGGGCGGCCGAGAATTTCGATGACGCGTCCGGTGGGGGATGCGCCGCCGCGCGGAAATTTCAGAATCTCGACGTTGACGACGGCTCCATCGAGTTCTTCGATGTGGGGAATGCGAGACGGGCGATGTTTCAGTCCGCGATCGGCGGTTGCGCGATCGCGGTCGGACGCTGGGCCGGGCGCCGCTGTGGTTGCCGACAGGCCAAGTTTCTGCGCGAGCTGCGGAGTCAGCTCATCGCCGGGGAGAATCTCGACAGAGTGCTGCATGCGCGCGTCGTAGGGGAGGACATAGTTGCCGCGTTGACCGTAGCGGAAGAGGCCGACCACGCTGGGGTGGGCGCGGTCGAGTACGCGAACGATGCGGCCTTCGGCGCGCTGGGGACCGGGACCCGTTCCGGTGCGCAGGATTCTAGCGAGGACGTGATCGCCATGCATGGCGTCCTCGATAGCGTCGCGGGGGATAAAGATGTCGCCAGCGTATTGGGGGGTGGGGATGTCTGGGACGACGAAGCCGTAGCCGTCGTGGTGGAGGACGAGGCGGCCGGTGAGTTCGTCGCGGCGAGGGGCGGGGGCTTGCGCTTGTTGGGCCACGCGATCGGAGTGGCCCCCGGATGGAGCCGGAGAGCTTTCGCGTTCCCGTTTTGAACCTGCGAGATGGTACCGGCCCCCCGGAAATTCGCGGAGGGTACCCCTTTTTTTGAGCTTCACGAGCATTTTTTGGAGGGGGCGGCGGTCGGATTTGTTGAGATGGAGGCCTCGGCTGATATCATCAACGGAAGCGGGATCCGTCCTAACTTGCAGAAACCGAAGGATGTTATCGGGACTTAGGTGAGAGGGGCGAGCCATATTTTGAGGCCTGCAGGTGTCGCCGGCAGGCGAGGCGGATTTTACTCACTTTTTTTTAGGGAACGCGAAACTTTTTTCTGGGGAATGGGGTTACATACGCAGGCCAACACACGACCGGCTGCCCGCCCTCCGTCAGGGCAGTCGGACATTCCCCGAAAGGGGAACTTGGGAGGCGGGACGACCTGGCCCGCCTCCCCTATTTATTTCTGCCCTACCTTCGTAAGACTTCCCAGAAGTAAGACTTCCCAGACATTTGGAGTGCGATTGCAAAGATCGTTGTGTCTCGAACGAGCTTTCGGCTGACCAGTAGGCACGACGGGGCCGGGCCGACTGAAGCCCGCCCACAAAGCCGTGCTGCCTGGACCGTCTTCGCTCCATCGCCAGGGTTTAATGGAGGCGGCTGGATTTGGAGACGCCGAGGATTTGGCTGATTTTTTTGCGTTCGATGACTTCGCGGGGGGAGCGGCCCTGGCGGTCGAGCCACGCCATGAAGTCTTTCAGGCGGACCTTGTGTTCTTTTTGGGGTTCGAAAACCAACACCTTAATGGGACGGAATCCATCCGTCGCGATACTGCCACCTTTTAGTTTCAGTGCCCGGGCGATGGCTTCGAAGAGCGAGGAGGCTTTCACCTCGACGATGTGGGAACCGCCTTCGATGTCGGTGAGGGTGACGCGGCAGTGGCATTCGGTCATAGCGAGGCGAGGTTAGCATATTCGCTTTTTGTTCGCCATCGAGATCTGCGCCGACAGACACCAAGTTGACATGCGAATGGCGCGAGGACTTGACATGCCACTATCGTATTCTTAAAGTATGGTTATGTGACGGACAAAAAACCGCTCATAGGAGTCAGACTTATGCGCGAACACGAAGAACGATGGAAGGAACTCTGCGCGCTGGCGGCGAAGGAACAAGATCCGAGGAAATTGCGGGCGCTGGTGCGCGAGATCAACGAGCTGCTTTCGAGAAAACAGAAGCGGCTGGATGTGACGGAGTCGGATTAGGCGCGGCGAAAGACGAAAAGGAATTCACCACAGAGGCCCCAGAGTTCGCAGAGGATGAGCGAACGCAGGAATGGGAAAGAAAATGGAGGCGCAGAGTTTGCGCCTCCATTTTTATTTCTGCATGCGGCAGGTGGTTGTGCCGTCGGTTAGAAGCTGAAGCGGGCTTGCAACTCGATCACGCGGCCGGCTAGGGCGCTTAGGCCCTGGCCGAAGGTGGAGTTGGGCGACGTGACGGTTTCCGCGCCGGTGACGGCGTTGTAGTTGATCGTGCCGATGGTTTGCTGGCTGTTGTTGAAGGGCACGAAATTTGTCTGGTTAAAGATGTTGTAGAAATTGGCGCGGAGATCGATCTTGGCATTTTCGCCGAGGACGCGAAGACGCGGAAGTCCGAAGGCCTTGCCGAGCGTCATGTCCACGGACGAATAGCGCGGACCCCAGAAGGAGTTGCGCGAAACGCCGGGCGCCGTGGGCATATCGCCGGTGATCGTCGGCGGCGTGAAGTATGTCGTCGGTCCGTTCGGGAAATTGCCGCCGTCGCGAGTAAAGCCGGCGTTGCTGTAATCGTTGAGCGCGCCGCCGAGATAGGCCGCGGGACGCACGGTGCAGTATCCGCTGTTGGCGTAAACGAGGCCGCACGTGGTGGCGCCGGTCGCGTCGGTGACTTGCACGTTGTAGACGGGCGTGAACGGGAAGCCGGTGTGCGCGTTCAGGATGCCGGTGATGGTCCATCCGCCGGCGATTTTGTCGATCCACGCTTTGTCGCCGTGAAAGAATTTCGGCGTCCACACTCCATACAATTTGAAGGCATGCTTCACGTCATAGTCGGCGAGGCCCCATTCGGAGCGCTGGCTGAAGGGATAGGTGCCTTCCTCGTAGTCGGAGGACTGATTGTCTTCGGCGCGCGCGAAGGTGTATTGCGCGTCGAATTCGAATTGCTTCGAGAAGTGGTGCTGCACTTCGGTGAGCAACGCGTTGTAGGAGCCGTTGACGTCGTTGGTGAACAAATTGAATGTGGCGATCGACGGATTCAGCGGGAAGTAAAGATTTTCGAGCTGCTGACGCGTGTAGTGACGGCTCAGGCTGCCCTGATAGCCGACGGTGACGATCCAGTCGTGGCCCATGTCGTACTGGGTGAGGAGCGAGTAGCGATAGGTGACCGGAGTCGGCAAAGGATTCTGCACACCCTGAATTTGCAGGCCGGCCGCACCAGCGGGCAGGTTGGTTGTTGGATCGAACGTCAGGATCGCCGCGGGATTCGACGGCCAGTTGTCGAATTGGTGCGAATCGCCCGGAACAGCGTAGAGAATATTGGAACCGAATGCGGTCAAGCCGCTGACGAATGGAGGATTCGAGCGGCCGTTCAACGTGACGGCTTCTTCCATGCGGTTGTAGCCGATGCCTGCGCCGCCGCGAATCACAAGACGATTGTGCATGTCCTGATTGACGAGCGGGAGTTTGCCGGGACTCCAGGCAAAGCCGAACTGCGGCCCCCAATTGTTCTTGCTGGTGTCGTAGAGATTGCCACCGGTTTTCAAAACGAGACCGGTGAGTTCATCCCCCGGCCCACCAAGAACCGGGTTGCTGATTTGTCCGTTTTTCTCGGTGATCGGTCCGAAATATTCCCAGCGCAAGCCGATGTTGAGCGTGAGATTCGGCTTCACTTTGAAATCGTCCTGAATGAAACCCGCGTAAATGTCGGAGCGAATATATTTTCGCGCGTCGGTGGGCTGGCCAGTGATCGGATTGAAGTTGCCGATTTCTTCCTGCGGCGCGTCGTTGGCGAAGTCCCACAAATTGTTGAACTGGTACGTCGGGCGAGCGGAGCCGGCTTGCACGTCGACGTCCTGCTCTTTGTAGATATCGACGCCGTACTTCATGGAGTGATTGCCCCAGATTTTTGTGAGCGTGTCGCGGATGTTGTAGGTCGTCTGATAGAAGACGCCGGGGCCGGGAGCGCCGAAGCTGATCTCATTCCCGGTGACGTTGCCGAAGAGGTTGAGGTTGTCGGTGGGCAGGCCGAAGGGTTCCTGCGGGTTCGAGGAGAGTTCGTTGAAATACCAGCGCGTCACGTTGAAGCGCGCTTCGTTGAGCAGCGTCGGGCTGAAGGTGTGATCCCAGAGAACGGCGCCGCTTTCGTTGAGACGATCGGAGTTCCACAAGTTCGCGGCGCGCGCATTGCCGTTGTAGAAGGTCGAGTTGTTGGGAACGTAGTACATGCTGAAGGCGATGAGGTCTTTGCCGGTGGCTTGCCAATCGACGCGGCCGTTATATTGCGTCGCGGTGCTGATCGTCGGATTGAGCGTCTGAACAAATGCGATGTCGGGAATTCCGTCGAGGCCGCCGCCGATGCCGAACGGCGTCGCCGCGGCGCCGAAGGTCGGATCGTGCGTGCCGAGAGCGCCCTTGATCGGTGAGCCGATGTCGAGGCCTTGTGAACCGCCGGCGCCGACTTCCGCGCAGGAGCCGGGATTTGGAAGCCCGGCTTGCGCGCACGTCATGGGAATAATGTGGCTGATCGCGGTGCCTTCGCCGGGGAACGTGAGCAACGAGCTGGCGATGCTGCCGGTGGCGCCTTCACCGAGGAACTGCGGAGTTTCGGCCCAGGTGTTGTTCGTGTTCTCCGCATTGTTGCGCAGCGTTTCGTAGGAGAAGAAGACGAAGAGGTGATTCTTGATGATCGGACCGCCGACGCTGCCGCCGAATTGATTGAAACGATTGGCGACGCGCTGATCCGCGGCTGATCCACCGGGACCGTTGTAGCGCTGATACGCGTTGAGGCCCGGCCGATCCATTTTGAGGAACAAGCTGCCGTGATATTCGTTGGTGCCGTTTTGCGATACGACTTCGACCTGCGCGCCGGAGTTGCGGCCGTTTTCCGCGCTGTAGTAATTCGAGCTGACGCGAACTTCCTTTACTGACTCTTCGTTTGGCGTGATCACAGCGGCGCCGCCCCACGCGAGGCTGTTCACTTCGACGCCATCGATTTGGTAGTCGTTCGTCGTATTGCGCTGGCCGTTGGCGTTGATCTGCACCTGGTTTTCGGTTTGGAAAATGCTGGCGCTGACGCTGGTGCCACCGGGGCCGGCGCTGCCGGGAGTGTTTTGGCTGCCGCCATTATTGGAGTGCGCGGCGTCGCCGAAGACGCCAGGGGCGAGGCGAAGCAACTGAAACGGATCGCGTCCGATGGACGGGAGATTCTGGATGTCTTTAGCGTCGAGCGTGCCGCTGATCTGGCCGGTTTCGGTGTCGATCGGAGGGGTGACGTCGCCATTGACGGTTACAGATTGAGAGACGTCACCGACTTCCATGGTGACGTTGATGGATTGAATCTGTTCGGCGGCGACGGTGATATCGGCGAGATCCTTTTTCTTAAAGCCTGTCGCGGATGCGGAGATGGAATAGTGGCCGGGAGCGAGGCTGAGGAAGTTGAAGACGCCTGACGCATCGGTTGTGACGGTTACGACTCGGCCGGTTTCTTTATTTGTGAGCGTGACGGTGGCGGCGTTGATGGTATCGCCTTGCGCATCCAGCACACTGCCCTGAATTCCGGCGCGATATTGAGCGAACGTGGTAACAGCGAGAAGAAACAATGCGAGCGAGCAGACACACGAATACACAACCCTACGGACTGAATCAGGCAACATGGCCATTCACCTCGAGAAAATCACCCCTGTTCGGCTTTCGACGGAAACGGATTCGGGTCCACTGGGGAGGGAGAGCGGAGTCGATCTATTTACGGCGAAAGCATATAGCACAACGTGGAAGGCGACGGCGTCGATAAGGTGAATTCGGTAAGCGGATTAGTTGAATCGCTGTACGGAGTTTTTTTAGAGTTTTCTTCGCAACTTGCGACTTTTTTGTAACGCAAATTGCGCGGCGCGCATCTCACGCGCTTGACGTTGACAGCGGCGGCGGCGTTCGTCAGCATGGCGAACCCGTGAGCGATATTTCCAAACTTCTCCGCGAAAACAAGAGTGTCGTGTTCGTGAATCCTGCGGCAGGCGCTGGACGCGCCGGGCGGAATTTGCGACGAGTGCGTAGCGCGTTTGAACGCGCGGAGATCGCGGCGGAGTGTGTTGTTGCTGCGAGCGCCGCGGATATGGAGGTGCGCGTTCGCGCGGCGATTGCGGACGGAGCGCGGCTGCTTTTTGCGATGGGCGGAGACGGGACGGTGCAGGCGCTGGTCAACGCCGTTTGCGGCGAGCGATCACAGAAAAGCGCCGTTGTGATTGGCGTTTTGCCGAGCGGAGGGGGAAACGATTTCGCGGCAGCGCTGCGTTTGGCGAAAGATCCAGCGACCGTTGTCGCCGGGCTTCGTGATGCGACGATTCGGTCGGTCGATGTGTTGCGTGCGCGCACCGGCGACGGTGCGACGCGATTGTTTGTCGGCGGCGGAGGAGTTGGGCTAGACGTCGAAGTATCGCGCCACGCTTCCGCGTCGTATCGACGATGGCCGGGGCGCTCGCGATATTTGGCATCGGCGTTGCACGCGTGGCGTGAGTTCGAGCCGATTGAAATGCGCGCAGAATTTCCCGACGATGATCTGCCGGCGATTGATGCGCGAGCGATGCTCGCGGCGACGCTGAACACGCCGTCTTACGGAGCGGGGCTTCGCGTGGCGCCGGATGCGTGCGTCGATGATGGATTGCTGGATTTTGCGATTCTAAAAACTGTGAGTGCGGCTCAAGTCGGCCGCGCGATTCCGAAAATATTCGCGAACGGCAGGTTGCCGGACTCGTATTTCACTCGCCGGAAGGCACGCTCCGTGATTCTGCAGACCGAGCGCGAATCCATGTTTCATGGCGACGGAGAAATTCTCGGCCCTGCGCCTGTGCGCGTTGAAGTCTTGCCGAATGCGATTCAAGTGCTCGCGCCCGCGCGAAACTGAATTCAGAGCAAAATTAGTTGGAGGGGGATTGAGACGTGCCGCTCGGCGGAGGCGCCGGCGGATCGGCGTGGTGATGGCGGTGGAACACGATGCGAATCAGGTCCGGATAAAATTCTTTCAGCTCGTTGTAGGCGCTGTTGTAGGCGAGCGAGGTTCCCCAGTTTTGAAACACGCGGCCAACGGTCCGGTCTTCCGGCGGATAGTAGGCCGTCGAAATGCTCTGTTGGAGCAGGAAGCCCGCGACCAGCGGAATGTTGAATGTGGGATCGCCTGAGTCCTTGCGCGATATGACCGTGCGCGTCGCCGCATAGTAGATTCGCGACAGGACCGGCCCCTTTGCGCGACGGAAGTAGCGTGGGTCGTCGTGCAAAATGCTTGGCAAAAATCCGTACATAAAAAATGCGGATGTCACCTGGTCGGCCTCGGCGGCCCCGAAGCGTTCTGCGAATGGACCCCAGCCCTCTCCATAGTGTGGCTGCGTGTTCGAGGCTTGTTGGAGAGCGGCCTGAAACAAGTTGCCCAGGTGGGCGCTGAAATCAACGGTTTGATGAAACTCGAGGGTGAATTTCTGTTTTACGGTCAGCGGCTGTTGATTGGCCGGGTCGTCGTTTTTCGTCTGAAAATTGGGAATGATTCCGAGGATGCGCTTCGGATTGTCATCCTGCTCGCCCGTGGGATTGGATGGGGGGCCGCTCTGCTTCTGTTGCGAGGAGTCCGTTTGCTGCGCAGCGTCGGCAGCCAGATCGGCATCGGTTGCGATCTTGGGGGCGGGAGCTGCGGGTTTTGCGGAGACGATCTCGGTTTCGGTAGAGGAAGTTTCGGCAGCAACCGATGAGTCAGAACCGTCGGTCGCGCCCAAGGCGTCCAAGTCAACCACCATGCTTTTCGGGGACGGAGTCTGTGGCTCGTCCTGGCCCTGTGATCTCGCTGTCGCCGGAGAAACGGTTGCGGTCAGCGCGCTCGCACAAATCAACGCGAGCACAAGAAGCCTGGATTTTTGTAGATGCATTAATCTCCGGGGAAACCTGAAGTAATCCTATCCTGGGACGCGCGCCGAGCAGTGGGCGTCACACCAGCATATCTTAGTTCCCGCAATGACGGCAGAAGGTTTCCGGTTAGTCCCTTAGGTCGTAATGGATGCTTCGGCGGGCGTTCCGCGTTGTAAGGCGACTTGTAAACTTCTGAACTGCTGGGACTTGCGCCGGTGCGGCGGTGAATCGCGGGCTCGACGGTTTAGCCCTTCTTTTTGTCGATTTTCAGGTTAAGGATGATTTCCTTCTTGCTGTCGAAGCTGGAGATGGTGCGCGTCTGAGACTTCGCGCCGTCTTTTTCGGCGTGAATTTCGTAGTCGACGTTTGGGTCGAGACCGCTGAAACGATAGTTGCCGGCGTCATCGGCGATATAGCTGCGGATCGCGTTGCTGCGGTTGTTTTTGAGGAAGACGACGCTCGCTGGGATCGGGCTTTCGGCTTTGTCGGTGACCAGGCCGCGGACGGACTTGAGCGAAGCTTCATGCTTGGCGGCTTCTTTATCTTTGTCTTGCGGCGCCGCAGCTACCGCCATAGACAGAGTCGCAATCAGCAGGAAAACGACGGCGATAGAAGATAGTCGCAAATGCAATTTCACTTTTTCCCTCCCGATGCCGGCTGCATGCGATAGACGACGGTGTCTTCGCTAATGCCGCTCTTGGCGCTGACCGTTTCGTTCTGGTCAGTGAATCCTTTCGCTATGATCACGATCTCATATTCCTCGCCCTGGGGGACGCGGAAGGCAAACTCACCCCGCGAATTAGTATAGGTTTCCCAGCGGAACTTTTTTTCGCTGGAGCGGCGCACGCGAATCTTGGCGCCGGGCAAGGCGTAGGCCTTATCGGTGAAGACGGTACCGATCACGAGAAAGTCGTTGGCGTGGGTTTTGCCGCGCTTGCTGCTGGAACTGGATGGTTGAGAAGGTTGGGGCGCCGGGGCAGACGCGGGCGCTGATGAGGATTCGGATTGCTGGCTTGGCTGGCTTGATCGCGAATCGGCTGGCGCGGGAGCTGGCGTCGGCTGCTGTGCGCGCGCAAATCCAGCCAGGCTTGCCAGCGCAAACGCGCACACTACCAGGCGGCGAATCATTGAAATTCCTTGGGGAAAGCGCATGAATCGGTCCTCACCTTGCCCGATCCGTATTTGCGGCATCGTGCAGATTAGATGGCGGTTCCTGGAAAGAAGATGTAATGGAGATGGGTCCGGACGGACGACCAATAGGCGCTCAAGCAGCTTCAGAAGACTACTCCTCGTCTTCTTCTTCCTCTTCCTCTTCTTCCTCGTCGATCAAATCGCCGTTGTCGCTCTCTTCGGCCTCTTCTTCGTCGTCATCTTCGTCGTCATCGTCATCTCCGTCTTCCGAGATGAGATTCAAATGGACGGGGTGGGTTTGAGAGACTTCGAGCTCGGATTCGCACTCGGGGCAACTGAGGATTTCGCCTTCTTCGACCTCGTCCTCATCGACGTCGATTTCTGCGGAACATTCGGGGCAGCGAATCACGGGAACATCCTCCGTAAGATTGTTGGGCCGACGCGCACGGGCAAGCACGCATCCATGTCGAGCGTATTATATACCGGGTGTGTGAAGTCAACTCCCGTGCGCGGGGAGTGCGCCGACCGGTAAAACGTGCTGCGGCGATCCAGCGGAGGACAAGTGTCGCGGGAATATCCCGACAGGCCGGTGGTCGGCGTTGGCGGCGTGGTCATCGAAAATGGGCGCGCGCTGCTGATTCGGCGCGGCACCGAGCCGCTGCTCGGCCAATGGTCGATTCCCGGCGGGACGCTGGAGCTGGGAGAGTCGCTGGAAAATGGCGTCATCCGTGAATTGAAGGAAGAGACGGGGCTGACGGTTCGCATTGTGGAGATGATTGAGGTATTCGATCGCATTTATGAGGATGAGGTAGACGCTGCCGGCGGCGAGAAATCAGGGTCATCTAGCATTGCGGCGACAGAAAAAGGGCCCTCGCTATCATTACGTGATCATCGACTATTTGTGCGAGCGCATCGATGGCGAAGCAAAAGCTGGGAGCGACGTGACCGATGTGGCTTTTGCCACAGAGGATGAACTGGTGCAATACGGATTGACTGAAACCGCCACCCGCATTCTCCGAAAAGCATTCGCGATGGATCAGTCGCGCCGCCTGTCGAAGTAGTTTTTAAACTTGGTCGACCTAGTTCGATTTCACGATTTCGATGCTGCCGTTGGAGTTTGAAAGTTGTAGCCGGCAGCCGCCTGAGCCGATCGTCCCATTCAGCGAATCGCCGCCGATACTTCCCGTCGCCGTCACAGGAACCTCCGAAGTGATGCGGCCGAACGAAGTGTGCGACGTCAGGTTGAAGCCTGCCTCGGGAATTCCTACGCGAATCGACGAGAACGAAGTTTTGAGGTTGATGTCGCGGCAGCCGTTCGGGGGACGCGACGAAACTGAGATCGCGCCGTTCTGATTGTCGACCGAGATCTTACCGCCGATTTCTTCGAGATCGACCCCCGAAAACGATGTGGTCACCGTCGCATCGCCTTTAACGCGCCGCGCAGTCACCGAACCGTTGGAATCCTCCGCGGTGAAATTGCCGCCGATGTGCGTGACCGTGATGCTGCCGTAGCTTGTCTTCGTATATGTGTCAGCGCCGATTTCATTCAGTTCAATCGCGCCGTTGCCCGTCACCGCGCGAATGCCTTTGGGGATGTTGCTCGCCTCGATTGCGCCGAAGGACGTTCGCAGATTGACCGTGCCGCGCGCGTCGCGCAGCGAAAGCTTTCCATTCGACGTCTCGGCATCGACGGAGCCGCCGATATTTTCCAGTTCGATGTTGCCAAACGAATCGCGCGCCGTCAGCGAATCGCCGCCGATGTTGCGGGCTTCCACCTTGCCGTTGCTCGTCGTGATCATGACGCGGCCCTTCGCGTCGGCGAGAGTCACGTTGCCGAAACTGTTGGTGATGGTGGCTGATCCGGCCACGGTCGAAACTTCGATGTTGCCGTTATTGTCGTGCAGCGTGAGGTCGCCGCGAACGTTGCGCACCTCGGCGCCGCCGAATGAAGTGGAAATCGTCGCGGCTCCCGTAGTGTCCACCGTCACTTGGCCGTTGCCGCCCGTGATTGTGGTCGCTCCGTTTACATTTTTCACAGTGATACTGCCGAAGCGGTTGCGCAAATCGAGCGCGCCCTTGATGTCGTTCACTTCGACGGAGCCATTGTTGTCGTTCACAAAGCTGTCGCCGTTCGCGTCGCGCAGTTCGATGCTGCCGAATGAATTGTTCAGCTTCGAGGCGCCCGCCTGCGAGACGGTCAGCGAGCCGTGGCTGTTGTCGATATCGGAGCGGCCGCGCACGCTGGTCGTTGTGACGCTGCCGAAGCTGTTTTTGACGGTGAGCTGAGCATCTGATGGAATCGCAATGTCGTAGTTGACCGAATAGGAAGTATTGCGGCCGTGGAGCCAGTTACGCCCTTCGTCGGGATAAACGGTGCGGACGAAAATTCCGTTCCCGGTTTGCAGCACGTCGATCTGGACTTTTTGCGCGTAAGATTCGGCTTCGTCGCGCGAGCCGGCCTGCACGCGAATCGTCGCGTTGATATTCACTTCGCGACTCGATTCGCCATGGACGCGCACTTCACCGAACTTGTTCTCAATGGAGAAGCCTCCGCCCGCGCCGAGAGACAGCGACTTCTGAAAGTTGCGCTGGACTTGTTCTTGCGCGGGAGCGGGAGCCGGCGCAGCACCACCGGGATCGGCTTTCGTCACGGGTGCGATCAAAAGGCTGCATGTCGCAAGAAACGTCGCGATGCGCTGCAATCGTCGAAGCGAATGCGAAGGACACCCGCTCATCGCCTCGCCTCCAGAACATCCTCCAGCGTTTTCTGCTTTTCCTGATACATCGCCAGCAATTGATACCTCAAGTGCGCGTTCGATGGATTCTGTCCCGCCTGCGCACGCAAATCGTCGATGGCGCTGTCGAGCACCTGCAATTTCTCGCGGTAATTCGCCATCAGCGAAGTTTCCGGCTTGTCGAGCTGCGGCTTCGCATCGGCGGCGAGTTTGTCGATCGCCTGCACGTAAGCGGTCTCCGCTTTCTCGACATCGTCGAGCGCCTTGGTCTTCAGCAAAGGATCCTGCTGCGCCGTCGAGTTCACCGGCTTTTGCGTTGGCGTGATTGTCTGATGCCGGTAAATCAGTCCGCCGGAGACCAGCAGCAAAACCGCGAACGCGCTGACTGCCGCAAGCTGCCACGAAAGCGAAAAGCCAAGCCACGCGGAAAGTTTCTCCTGCAACGACGGCGCACGCTCCAGAGCAGCGTTCGCCGCGAGCGCCGTTTCAATCCGCGACCACAGCGCCGGACTCGGCGCATAATCTCGCAGCTCAGCCGCGGCGACGCTCAGCGCTTTCCACGCGCGAACTTCTTCCGCGCACGCCGGGCAAGTTGCCGCGTGAGCCTCCAGCGCCGCCCATTGCGCCGGAGTTCCGTCTTCAAAAATGCTGTCTCGATCACTGCAAGTTACATTCATCGCGTTTCACCGTACCGTACTGCACAAATTCTTCGACTTCTACGCCGCCGCATTTACCCTGCACTCGTTGCGTCACTGCTGCGCGGCGGCTCCAGCATCTCTCGCAGATTTTTCTTCGCCTGAAACAGCGTGTTCTTCGACGCCGCTTCCGTAATCTCCAGCGTCTCCGCGATCTGCGAATGCTTGAATCCCTCGACTTCGTAAAGCAAAAACACATCGCGCTGATGCTGCGTCAACTCCGCCAGCGCTCGCTCGAGCGCCAGCTTCAGCGACGGATGCGAACCCGGAGCGCGCGGCTCGATCGGCGGCGCATCACCGGCGGCCAGATCCTCATGCGCCACTTCCTTCTTTCGCGTCCGTTTGCGGCGCGCATCATGGCACGTGTTCACCAGAATCCGAAACGTCCATGTGACGAAGCTCGATTGCCCGCGGAATCCTGAAATGCTGCGCTGGATCTTGAGGAATGTCTCCTGCACCGCGTCCTCGGCATCGAGCGGATTCCCCAACAGGTTCCGTGCGAGGTTTTTCATGCGCGTGCCTTGCTGCGCGAAAAGCTGTTCGTACGCGCGCAAGTCTCCGGCCTGGCAGGCGGCTGCCAGCGCGGAGTCTTCGGCCCTCGCCGCTTCGGCCGCCGGGTCCAATCCGGCCAGCGAAGCGGGGTCACGGAAAGGTTCCAAACGCCTCTCCCGGTCGCGCGGTACGGGAGGGATTCTATGCTCCCAGGGCAGTGCAAGTCCCATTGTTCCCATGCCTTGCTCCTGGGGTATAGACGACGGGTAGGACTAGAACGTCAGGGCGGGGACACTGGCAAATGTAAATGATTGTAAATAAATGTTTTAGAGATTGCTTTTGGCTGTTCTCATTTTGGGAATGTGGCCTTCTTACGAAAAACGCCGGCAGGATGCCCTTCTGATCGCTTTCGCGCTCATCAGCCGACACGGCTTTGTGGCGCGGGACTACCCGGCGATGGCGTCGATCTCGCCAGCGGGTAGGGCTCCGCGCGTGCGTTCGCGGGAGGCGAATTCGCGCAGGGCAGAGCGCAGATCGTCCACACTGAAATCGGGCCAGCGTTTCGGGATGAAGAGGAATTCGGCGAAAGCACATTCCCATAACAGGAAATCCGAAAGGCGCTGGTCGCCGCCCGTGCGAATCAGGAGATCGACGTCGGCTGCGCCGCCGCGCGCTTCGGCCATCACGCTGGCGAAGGATTCCTCGGAAAGCTCGGTGGATTTATAGAAGCGGCGCGCGGCGCTGAAGATCGCGTTGCGGGCGGAGTAATCAACGGCGAGGCGCAGATGCAATCGTGTGCCGCGGGCGGTTGCGTCTTCGGAATCGATGATTGCCTGGCGCAGATTGGCCGAGAGCCGATCGCGGCGGCCGATGATGCTCAGGCGAATGCCTTCTTCGATGCAGTGCTGCGTTTCAGTGAGCAGATATTCATGGAGGATGCGCAGGATGCCGGCGACCTCGGCCGGTGGCCGCTTCCAGTTCGCTGACGAGAGCGCGAAGAGAGTCAGCGTGTGAATGCCGAGTTTTGGCGCGGCGGCGATGATTGCGCGCGCCGTCTGCGCTCCTGCGCGATGACCGGCTGAGCGGGGCAGTCCACGCGATGTCGCCCAACGGCCGTTGCCGTCGGAGATGATCGCGACGTGCAAACTGCGCGACGGCTTTGGCGCAGCCGGCTGAAGTTCGGCCGCCGGCATCACCGTGATCTGGCCCTGCGTGAGAATCGAATGTATCGACATGACCTGTCCCCTGTTCTCTCTCCGCCTCACGCGCCCTTGATCCAGTCCAGCGGCGAAGCTTTCAATTTCTTTTTCGGTCAATATTGCAAACTACTCTGCATTATAAAGTACGGGGACAAAAAATTTTGCCGTCTTAGCCTTCGCGCGTCGCGCGAATCAGCGCTTCCATGTGATTCAGGTAGCGTTCGAGCGCTTTGCGGCCCGACGCCGTCAGGCGGTACTCGGTCTTCGGCAGTCGCCCATCGAACGACTTCGTGCACACGATATAGTCCGCCTCTTCAAGCTTCCGCGCATGCACGCTCAGGTTGCCATCGGTCGTCTTCAGCATCGCCTTCAATTCGTTGAAGGTCAGCGAGCGATTCACTGCGAGCGCGCTGACGATGCCGAGCCGCACCCGCTCATGAATCAGTCGGTCGAGATCGGCGGGCACGGTTTCTTTGGACGCCGGCGCAATCGCCGGCAGCGCCGCCTCGCGTTCTCGCCGCTGATATCGATCGTCCCGAGCTGTGGATGACTTCGCCATTCTTTTCTCTCTTACCGTACCGCTACACCATGCGACGCTGTAGCGCCGAAAATCGCTGTGTCTGTCTTATCCGCCGTGATGTTTCGCAATCCAGAGACCAAAGCCGATTTGCACAACGCCGAAGCCTGCCGCCATGAACCCGTCGCCCCAGTTTGCTGGCGCGACCAGCGCGATACCGCCAAGCGTCATCAGGCACAAGCCCATGACCGGCACGACGCGAACCGAAAACGCGCCGCCGGTGACGATCGCGGTTCCATAGAGAAGCAGCCAGACCGCAGGCAGCAAGGCGAACGCACCGAGGTGAGACAGCGCGAACGTCAAGCATCCGCCGACAATGATCGGCGGAGTAAAGCTCAGCAAAAATTTGCGGCCTGGGCCGGAGAATAACGCCGCATTCGCGCGGTGGGCCTTGGTCGCTGCCGTGGCGCCCGCGATGGCGACCGCGACAAACGCCTCGATCAGCCAAACCGTGACCCATGCACGCGGCGAGGACTGACGCGAAGCAGCTCCCGCCGCAGCGATCGCCGTGATTCCCATGGCGACGCCGCCCCAACCGGGCACCGCGGTAAATTCCGCAGCGCTTGCCATCGTTTCGCGAATGTAGCGGAGGTGATCCGCGGCGCGCGCGTCGATGGGGATCGGCTCATTGCGAGGAGGCCGGATGGGAGAAGCCAATGCCATGGAGGAAGCCTACCTCTCGCCTGTCGCTTTGTCAAGTACTTTGTAATACAAAGTGCAGAACCTCTTGGAAGTCGCACGCCTGGCGAACAGACCCGCCTCCGATTTTGCTACCATCGCCCCACTATGCCCCAAGCACAGACCGCCGCCGTAACGATCCGGGTCGCCACCAAAGACGACGCCCCGGCCGCAGGCAAAATCTGCTACGACGCATTCGCCGCGATCAGCAGCGCACACAATTTCCCGCCCGACCTGCCGGCTCCGGAGGATGGCATCGGAATCCTCACGGCTTTGTTCACGTCGCCCGGATTTTATTGCGTCGTTGCGGAGGTGGGAGGCCGAATCGTCGGCAGCAATTGCCTCGACGAGCGCGCGGTGATTCACGGGCTCGGGCCGATCACCGTCGATACTTCGGTGCAAAATCTCGGTGTCGGCCGCAAACTCATGAGCGCAGTTTTGGATCGCTCCAGCCAGCGCGGCGCGGCTGGCGTCCGCCTGGTGCAAGCGGCGTTTCACAATCGCTCGCTCTCGCTCTACGCTGGGCTCGGTTTCGACGTGCGCGAGCCGCTCTCGTGCATGCAAGGACGAACGCAGCAGCGGAGCGTCGCGGGCTGCACGGTGCGCAAAGCAGCAAGCGCCGATCTGGAAGCTTGTAACGCGCTGTCGCATCGCGTGCACGGATTCGATCGCGGCGCCGACCTTGCGCACGCGATCGAGGAAGGCACAGCAAAAGTTGTGGAGCGCGGCGGAAATATCACAGGCGTATGCCACCGACCTTGCTTTCTTCGGCCACGCAACCGCGCAGAGCAATCCAGACATGCAAGCGTTGCTCGCGTCCGCGGAATCTTTCGGCGGCCCCGGCATCCTGGTGCCCTCACGAAACGCCGAACTCTTTCGCTGGTGCCTGTCGAACGGCCTGCGCGTCACTCAGCCGATGACTCTGATGAGTTCTGGCCTCTACAACGATCCCGCCGGAGCCTTCTTACCCTCAATCTTGTTCTGAGTGTTCTGAACTTCTGAACGCGAGCTGCAAAACTCTAGTCGGCGGTTCGATTCGGCCTCGCGCTGAGCATCGCTGCCGTTCTCTAATCCAGCGTCGAGAAAACAGCGTATGTTCGCGCTCGGAGCCTGCGTGCAACTCTGACTTGGGCCTCGACGCCCGGTTATTCGTGTTCAATGGAGATCCGACATGACGAAGGAAGCAGCGAACCATCACAATCAGGCGGCAGAGCATCACGAAAACGCAGCACGCCATCATCGTGAAGCCGGAAAGCATCACGAGGCCGGCGATCACGAAGCCGCGGCTCACCATGCACACTCCGCGCACGGCCACACACAACACGCAACCCATCACGCAGGCGAAGCGGCGAAACTCCACACCCAGCATCACGGAAATAAATCGAAGGCAGCGAACAAGTAGTAGGGCTGAACTCGAGATTCTCAGCGGGCGGCCGGAAACGGCCGCTCGTCTATTTTGCGAGCTCTCGTCTATTTTTCGGACAGTTTCTCTCGAATGCTCTCCGCCATCTGATCCACAGAGATATCTTCACTCAATTGCTTGATCTCGTGATCGTCGATCACTCCGCCCAATCCGAGACGCTTGGCGATTTCGCGGCAAACACCTAACGTCGCCGTGAGTTCCTTCTCGGTCAGCAGCATGAGCTGTAGCTCGAGGTGATTCCGCTCCTCAGTGCGCCGCGCGATCCGTGACTGCCGCATCAAGATGAAGCTTGCGAGCAGGATGCTCTCAAACGCCAGCAAGAGGTCGAGTATGGGAAAAGGCCAAGGGTCGAACTGTTTGATCTTAGGGAATCCGCCGGTGTTGATCGCCAGCCACATCACGACGCCCACGACATGGATCGCAATGAAGGTCAGGCTTCCCACGAGGCTGGAAACCGAATCACCAACGCGCTCGTCCCAGGTCCGGCGAGAGAGGAAGTCTCGTTCATGTTTGGCGATGAGTTCGATGTGCTCTTGAACTGGGCTTTCCGGCATCGCCACTAGGATGGCGTTTCCAAGCCAAACATGACATCGGGCAGAAGGCGTGTCTCCGCAGCAATCTTCCTGTACGACCTCGTTTTAGTAACCATGCGCCGAGTTGTTGATCTGCGATCGAGGGGAAGAATCGCGGTTCGATCTGGTGGAAATGATGCTTGGCTGGATTCTTTGGTGCCGGCGGGGGGAATCGAACCCACGGCCTAGGGATTATGAGACCCTCGCTCTACCACTGAGCTACGCCGGCACAGAGGACATTCATGCTACGGAAGGATTGCATGACGGTCAAGGACCGCCGAATACACGAAATTTTGAGCGTCGCCAAACTTTCCGAAAAACGCCCGTCTTGCTTCGTTTTGCAAGCAAGAATGGGATGGATTTCAACGAGATTTCCACAGGCTTTTCAACGCCTAAACTCGCGATTTCCCCGCTAAAAATGCGGCAAAATTCGCACCGGAGCGGTCTCAAGAATTCATTTTTTGGATCACGCTCGTGTCCGATAATGTCGCCAATGCCACAGCCAATCATACAGCGATCGCCGTACAAAACTCGAATCGAATCAGAGATTTCCCTAGTACCGCCGTACCGTTGACCAGTACAGCTAGGACTTCTATCCTGCCAGCGGTCGCAGCCCCTTCGCTCGCACGCAGAGCGAACACTTGGCGAAATGCTGGGTAGGGGGTTGTGTACCTTTTGGTCACAGGCCGAGCGCCTGTGTCTGCTTGACCCTTTTGTAGCTTTCTATAGAGTACCTCCCGTTGTTCATCACTTGGGAGGGACTCAATGTCACGTAGACACGTCGTTCTGCTGCTGCCAGCTTTGATTTTGGTAGCGGCTATGGGCCTGAAGACCGCAGTCACCAGCAACAGCAACTTGATCGCTGCTGTGCCGGTGATGAATGGACCGGATCCGGCACCTTCACCATGGAACGGACCCGATCCAGCGCCATCGCCCTGGAACGGACCGGATCCTGCGCCATCACCTTGGCGCTAAGGAAGAACCGGTAAGCGGCTGTCGAACGGGACAGCGGACCAGGGCCTCTGACAAGGGTAGGAATGCCTGGATCCGCAAGCGATGCGATCTTAATCCTAGGAACTATCCTAGAAGCGCTCGTGGTGGTGTGTGCCATCAAGCGTAAAGTTTTTCGCAGATACTTCGTCCTTAACCTGTACATGGCTTTGTGCCTCCTCGTAAGCTGGGGGCGTCACTACACGATCGCTCATGACGGGCTTAGCTCGCTTCATTACCGTTACTTCTACTTCTATACCGATGCACTGCTGACGATCGTTCTGTACTTCAGCCTGATCAGCTTGTACCTCTCCGTATTTGAGGAGATGAAGGTCGGTCGGTACCTCCGGTTGGGAGCCGTCGTGCTCTTGGCCGGAACCGCGTGGTTCACCTATGCGGTCGTCAGTCAGTCCTCGCATAAGATCCTGACTTATTTTGCGTTTGAGCTTTCGCAGAACCTGTATTTCGTCGGGTTGGTCCTGACGTATGTACTGTGGGCTGCCGTATTGAAGATGCGGCAGACGCCCGCCCTGCTGGTTCAGTTGGTCCTCTCGCTGGGCGTTTACTTCAGCTTCTTCGCTGCCTGCTACGCCCTCTCCAATCTCCATCCGACTCTTTATTCCCGCGTTTCCGTGCTCTTTCCGGTGGTCGGCTGCCTTCTGCCCTTGGCCTGGGCTTACGCGTTCTGGCGAGTGCCGAACGACCGGCGGCTCACGCCATCGCGCTTAGCCATGGCGGGGGTGCCCCGATGATTGCCGCAATCGTCCTTTGCTGCTCGATCGTGTTCTTCCTGCAATTCTTTGTGCCGTATTGCAGGTCTCTGATCGCCGCTTCGTCGAACCACGTACTGTCGCCGGAAGTTCAGGATGTCACGGGGCTTACAACGCCAGCATCCGGCGAGGACTTTCATCGCGTGGTTCAACTCCTGCACCTCTGCCCCGACCGGCCTGAGGATCGTGGCGAGATTCGCGCCATCGGCGTCTATTTTGGAATGGTGGACTTTCTGAAGACGGTCAGCCGGAGCATCGCGCCATCAGTTCGCGCCTGGACCGAACGCGAACTCGGCCGCTGCACCTACTTCGCGGCGGTGGCTTTGGATCGCCGCGTGGCCTTCAGCCGCGACCTCCTCGCGCAGCAGATCGAAGCCTAATCAGCAGCTGTCCCCCAGTCTCTCAACCAACATTCGGAATCGGTAGCGCCGGTTCACCCTAAGAGTGCGAACGCGACCCGCAGGGCATCCTGCCGGCGTTTTGCTTTTGGGTTACCCGCGAGCCCCGCCACCGTTCGTCGCGTTCACCACAGAAAATCGAAAAATGATGCCGTATTCGCGTCTTCGCGCTTGCATTCTCCGCTTGCTTTTTCATTACCGATGCTATTCTTCCAACATCACTCCTCACCGGAGTCGATGCGTCCGCAGCGCAAAAAGCACCGGTGACAAAAACATGCTTGCAGTGTGGCTGCGTGCTGCCATCAAGTGCACGCGCTTGCAACTTTTGCGATTCCAGTTTCAGCGTTGAGATTTCGTCTGCGCGCATCATGCGCGAAGACGATACGCCAGCGCACGCTCCAGAGATAAGTGTGTCCGGAAAGCGTGAGTCGAGCTGCGTCTCGACGCACCGCCGATGAAGCGCCCGCAGTCGGCGCGTGGCGCGGCGAACTTGGCGAACGCATTCAGGCCTATCGCGCGCGACGCGGGCTGCCTCCCTTGCCGCCGCGCGAAGTGCGGTCACGCGAAGTTGAAACTCGTGATGCGCTGCTTCAGAAAGCCGCGCAGACAACTTTGCCGTTTGCGGAGCCTGCCGCTGCTCACGCAGAAGATTCTCGGCACAACGTTGCCGTCGCGACAGCCGTCGAGGAGACCCTGCCGCTGACAGCGCCCGAATCCGCGCCCGCGGCGAACGACGAAGAGTTTTCCTTCACGATCGCCATCGGCCGCTACATCGCGCCTCCATCCGCCGGCGGTGATGGCCGTATGGAGATCGACGTCTCGGTTTCACCGAACGCGCAACGCGAAGACGCCGATGCGGAAGAGTCCAACAACGTCAAGCACTTCGGCCTGTACCCGGTCGCTTCACTGGAAGATCGGCGCATCGCCGCGATCATCGACCTGGTATGCCTGCTGTTTGCCTACGGCGGATTTATGGCGCTGTTCAGCTCGCTCGGCGGCCAATTTTCGGCCACCAAGCTCAACGCCGTCGTCTACGCGGCGACATTCGCCGTGGTTTATCTGCAATACTTCGCGCTGTTCACGATTTTTGGCGGCACGACGCCCGGCATGATGTTCCGCGGATTGCAGGTCGCGAGCTTCTCCGGCGCGCCTCCGACGCCGCGGCAATATCTGTGGCGCAGCATCGGATACGTCTTGTCGGCAGCGGCAGTATTCGCCGGATTCGCGTGGTCCTGGTGGGACGAAGATCATCTCACGTGGCACGATCGCATTTCGCGCACGTATTTGAGCTCACCCGCGACGCGCGCGGCATTTCACGCGCCCACCGCGGCACACAGCCGATAGGCTGCTGCGAGCGCAACGCGACGTTCAGCTAAAAATTCAGCTTCCCTCTACAGCCTGGCGCGCAATCCGAACGATTGCCGCTAGGCTTTTTTCTACGTCGGCTTCCGTCGTCGCCCACGACGACACGCTGATCCGCATCGCAGTCTTGCCTTGCCACACCGTTCCGCCGCACCAGCACGTACCATCTTCCTGAACGCGCCGAATCACTTCGCGCGTCTGCTCCAGCGTGCCAAACGAAACCAGCACCTGATTGATCACGACGTCATTCAGAACCGCAAAGCCCGCGTCGCGAAGCCCCGCAGCGAATTTCTGCGCGTGCGCGCAAGTGCGTTCGATCAAATCGGCGAGCCCCGATTTGCCGAGCGATTTTAACGTCGCCCATAGCTCGATTCCGCGCGCTCGCCGTGACGAATCCGGTGTGTGATACAGCGGCTCGCGGCGTGCGCTGGGATCGAGATACGCCGCGGTCGCCGTCATCGCGTTGCGCAGCGCGTTCCCGTCGCGCACGATCGCGATGCCGCTGTCATAGCCCACATTCGGCCACTTGTGCGCGTCCGTCCCCCATGAATCGGCCAGTTCAAATCCGCGCGTCAGGTGCCGATACTTTGGCGACGCTGCGGCCCACAGCCCAAACGCGCCATCGACATGCACCCACGCGCCGTCCGCTTTCGCGCGCGTGCAAATTTCCTGGGCCGGATCGAACGATCCCGTATTCACATTCCCCGCTTGCAGAAACACAATCGTGCGATCGTTGACCTTGGGGAATTTATCGGCGCGCATCCGGCCTTGCGCGTCCGCCTCGACAACCTTTACTCGCTTTTTCCCGAATCCGGCAAGCGCCAGCGCTTTCAACGCCAGCGCATGAATTTCCCCACCGACGACAACGTCGATCGGCGGCGCGCCAAACATTCCTTCGTCGTTGACATTCCATCCCGCCTTGGCGAGCAGCGCATAGCGCGCAGTGATAAGTCCGGTGAAATTGGCCATCGTTGCCGACGTCACAATACCGCCCGCGCAGCCCGCGGGCAGTTGCAGCGCCTCGCAAACCCACGCCAGCACAATCTCTTCCAGCTCCGACGCGACCGGCGACATCACGCGCATGCACCCGTTTTGATCCCAAGCGCTGACCATCCAGCTCGCCGCCAAGGCCGCCGGCAGCGATCCGCCGATCACGAATCCAAAGTAGCGTCGTCCCATGCTGGCGATGGTCGCGGGCGAGCCGAGTTCGTCGAGCGTCGCCACGATTTCGCTCGCGTCCGCGCCGTGTTCCGGAAATGGCTCGTGGAATTTTGACAAATCGGCAAGCGCCTCCGCAGACGGCGCGACATTCCGATCGGCGACCGTCTCGACATAACGCCGGGCGCGCGGAACCGCGGCATCCAAAGCCTCAAGAGTCAGATCAATCGAAGACCGTGTCGTCGTTGGCATCGGAGCGCGCCTTTCAACCTGTCGGAACAAGCCGGTACAAGCGCAGCAACAAGCCGCGCCATAACTAGGCGCAGTTTGAACCTGCGTCACGGAAGTTAAAGAGCCGATTTGTCTTGTTGGAAAGCACCTAAAACCGAGCGTGAGGGGAAAGCCTGAGAAGAGCCTGAAAATAAACCCAAATTACTTGCTACGCGCCGTCGCTTGATCGGAAGCGACCTTGCCGTCGCGAATATAAATCACGCGATGCGCATGCTGCGCAATGTCCATCTCGTGCGTCACGACAATGATCGTATTTCCCTGCGAGTGCAAATTCTCAAACAAAGCCATGATTTCGTCGCCGGTCTTCGAGTCGAGGTTGCCCGTCGGCTCGTCCGCCAGCACGATCGACGGAGAATTCACCAGCGCCCGCGCAATCGCCACACGTTGCCGCTGACCGCCCGACAGCTCGTTCGGCTTGTGGTTCATGCGCGTCCCGAGATCGACGCGATCGAGCGCCTGTTTCGCCTTCACCAGCCGTTCCTCGGCGGGCGTGCCGTTGTAAATCAGCGGCAGCTCGACGTTGTGCAGCGCCGTCGCGCGCGGCAGCAAATTAAACGTCTGAAACACGAATCCGATTTCTTTATTGCGGATGAACGCCAGATCGTCGTCGTCCAGCTCGCTGACAAGCCGTCCTGCCAGCCAGTATTTCCCCGAGCTCGGCGAATCCAGACATCCGATCAAATTCATCAGCGTCGATTTGCCGGAGCCTGACGGCCCCATAATCGCAACGTATTCGCCCTTGCGAATCGTCAGATCGACACCATTCAGGGCGCGCACCTGCTCCGCCCCCATCTCGTAGACCTTCGCAAGCTCCTCCGTCTTGATGACAATCCCGGAGCTGACGAGATCTTCGCGATACGATTCCAGTGATGTTGTCTCGAGGGGCATTCTCTCTCCGCTAAGTCGAAGCGACACAGCCGCTAGCCTAACTCAACTCGGCTCTAGCTCGACTGATCATCCGGCTCCGTCTTCTTCGGCGCGGAGTTGTCCACCTTCACGCTCGCTTCGGGCTTGAGCGTGCGCAACGCCTTGTAGCTGCCGACGACGATTTCGTCGCCCTTTTGCAGTCCCTTGGTGATTTCGATGTCGGTGACGCCCGAAATTCCCGTCTCGACGGGACGGAAAAACGCCTTCTTTCCGTTCACCACAAATACGCCCTGAATTTCGTCCTTCTTCGGATCGCCCGGCGCCGACGGCGGAGGCGCCGCGAGCGTCACGCCCGAACCGGTGCCCTTCTTGTCCTTCGCCGCGTCTTCCAGATCCTTACGTGTGCGCACGGCCAGCGCCTGAATCGGAATCGCCAGCACATTCTTCCGCTCTGCCGTCTTGATCTTGGCGGTCGTCGAAAGTCCCGGCCGCAGATTTTCCGGCGGTTCGCTCAGCGTCACGACAACTTTAAAATCCTTCGCTTCCTGGTTGCTGGTTGTCGATTGCGTCGTCGCCAAGCCCGAAGTCCGCAGCACCGCTTGCGAACCAATCTCGGTTACTTTGCCTTTGAAAGTCTTCCCCGGAATCGCGTCGATCGTAACGTCGGCTTCCTGCCCGTTCCGCACGTTCACGATATCCGTTTCATCCACCTTCACTTCCGCCGTCACCGTGGACATGTCCGACAGCGTCATCAAAAAGCTGCCATTCGAGTTCTGAATGCCCGGCACAACATAATCGCCGACGCGTTCCGGCAAATAGCTGACAATCCCGTCGATCGGCGAGGTGTACGTCGTCTTGTGCAGAATGTCTTCTTGGTGTACCAGCACCGCCTTGCTCTGGCTCAATTGCGCGCGAGTTTGGTCCAGGGCAGCTTTCGAGTTCGCCACGTGCGCCTTTGCCGAATCCACCGCGGCAAATTGCGCGTCGAATGTCGTCTTGCGCTGATCGAAATCCTGCTTCGGGATCAACCCATCTTTATAGAGGTTCTGCCCGCGCTCGTACTCGAGCTTGGCGTGCTCCAGGTTGGCCTGCGCCTGGATTAAATCCGACTGCGCCGATTTGTAGCTGGCCTCGCCCGCCGTCACGCCGGACTCGGCCGAGTTGATCGCGGCGGCCTGCGCCTGCACGTCGGCGTTCGCCTGAATATTTTCCTGGGTCAGCAGAACCTGACCCTTCTTGATGTGGTCGCCTTCCTTGACCACGATCGAGGTAATTCGGCCAAACCCCTGCGCCGTAACGTTGGTGTACGTGGTCGGCTTGATCTCACCCGACGCCGTCACCAGCGAAATCAGGTTATCTTGCGGGCTAACTTTCGCCGTCTGCACCGTGACCACGCCTTTGTTGGCCTGGTTTACGCTGATCCCCACAATCGCACCGAGGACCACAACCGCACCCACCCCGATACCGACCTTCTGCCACGTCTTCATTTTTGCCTCTTGGATATCGCGAGAGCTCTCGCGCGGACTTCAATCAGACCGTTACTAAGATCGTCCACCGATACCTTTACATACGGGTAGCCAGGGGCAAATGTTTCGCCTCGGCTGCCGGGAACTCGCAAAGTCTTGTTTTATCGGAACTTGAAGGCCGAATGCCAGACTCTCTCCGCGTCGAACGCCGGCATGCCACTGCTGACGGCTCCTTGTACCCGCATCCGCTATGGCTATTTTAGAGCGAAACCCGGTCAAAAAAAAGGATTCGTCGAGGGCGGTATTGGATGCCTTACCGGGGGGCTTTCTGCAGCCTGTGCCGCCATCCATACACCTGTCATCCTGAGGCGCCCTTAAGGCGCCGAAGGATCTCAGCCGGTCGGATACGCCCGACGATCCACACAGCACTTTGGACGCCGGTGGGGACGAATCGGTGCCGAGGCGTGGGCGGTTCCAAATTGGGAATCCCGGTAGCGCCGGTTTACCCTGAGCCTCGAAGGGCATTTTGCCGGCGTTTTTGCGATCCGTAACGCGAGAGCCTACCGTTCTAGGCGGTCTTGGCGTCGCGAAGGAAGGCTTCAACTTCGGCTTGGGTAGGCATGGAGGGCTGGGCGCCGTGGCGGGTGACCGAGATGGCGGCTACGGCCGAGGCGAACTTGACGCTGGCAACCGGGTCGCTGCCGCGGAGCAGCGCGGTGGCAAAGGCTCCGTTGAAGGCGTCGCCGGCAGCCGTGGTATCCACGGCCTTTACCTTGTACGCCGGGACGAGCGTTCGTTCACCGCCGCCCTGCGCGATGTAGCAGCCGCGGTCGCCCAGTTTGAGCAACACGTTGTGGGAGCCCAGCTTCAGGAGCTGCCGGGCGGCTTCTTCAATCTCCTTCGTACCGAGTTCGGTCGCGTTGCGTTGCAACAGCGTGAGCGACTCGGTTTCATTCGGCGTCAGCCACTCGACGCTTGCGAGGAGCGATGCGGGGAGAGCGCGCGCCGGAGCGGGATCGAGCATGAGCGGAATCTTCTCGCGGCGCGCGATCGTTGCCAGGAGCTCGATCGTCTCCAGCGGAATTTCGAGCTGCGCCAGAATGATTCCGGCTTCGCGAATCAGCGAGAGATGTTTTTCCAGTTCGCGCGGCGAGAGTTCGCCGTTCGCTCCAGGCACGACCACGATCGCGTTTTGTCCGTCCTCCGCGGTGGTGATCAGCGCGATGCCGGATGAAGTCGGCACAACTTCGACCGCTTTTGTATCGACACCCGCGGCTTCGAGACTTGCGCGAAGTTGTGTTCCGAATGCGTCGTTGCCGATGCGCCCGATCATGCTGACCGGCGCGCCGAGTCGTCCGGCCGCGACTGCTTGATTCGCGCCTTTGCCGCCGGGAAATGTGTTGAACGTGTTGCCGGAAACCGTCTCGCCCGGCAGCGGAATGCGCTTCGACGACGCAACGAGATCGAGATTGATGCTGCCTACGACGAGGAGTCTCTTCGACATTCTTCTCCGCGCTTTCTCTGCGCCCTCTGCGTCTCTGCGTTAGATTTTTCTTCCCATGTGATGCAGTACGGTCGTTAAGTGGAAAACCGGAGCGAGCGCGACAGCGCCTAATCCCGCGATGAAAAATAGAAACATCAACGGAATCAGCTTGCGCGCAGGTGCCGGCGCGGATGCGAATTCCCGCCACACGAAAACGCCCCAAACGGCGCTGACCATCGTCGCGCCTTGGCCGATCGTGTACGAAATCGCCGGCCCGATGATCGCTGCATGCGAGGCGACGAAATTCAGCACCGCCCCTGTGCACCAGATGAATCCGCCGAGGATTCCCCACAGATGAAACGATCCGCGCACCTTGCCGTAGCCGCTCATGCTCACTGGCGCTGTGCCGGTCAGCGGATGCCGCATCAGAAAATAATTCACGGGGATCGCGCAGAGCGCCACGCCGATGGCGAAGAAAAGCGCGACCGAGTAAGGGCCGAGCGCGCCTTCGCCGCTGATCCCTTTCGCCACGAGTGGATAGAATGTTCCCATCAACACGCCGCAGGCGAGGCTGATCTGAATTCCGCGCGCGCTCAATTTTTGCTGCGTCGTTTCCCGGCGGCGATACGCCATCGCATCTATGATGATCGCCAGCACGACCAAGAGAATGCCGCCGAAGAGCAGCAGCGGATTGCCTTGCGGCGAAATCGCGTAATTGAGCAGTGCGCCGACGACGAGCGCGAGTCCGATGCCGATCGGAAATGCCACAGCCAGATCCAGCGATTTCAATCGCCGCGACGAGCAGCAAATTTGCAACGTTGAAAACAGCGCCGCCGGCGATCGCGAACAAAACGTGCCGCGTGTCGGCACTGTGAATGTTGTTCATGAACGACGACGGTCCGCCGCCCATGCTGCCCAGCGTGTGTCCCCAGAACAGACTCGCGACGATGATGCCGATGACGTAGTCCCAATAAAAAAGCTGGAAGGGATAGCCGGGCGTGAGCTTCATGGTGTTGGCCCACGAGCCCCAGCAGAGCATGCTGCCGATCATGAAGAGCAACGCGGCTGCGTACGCTTCGGGTTGGTACATGCGCCCCGCTTTCTGCCCGTAGAAGGCAACGGCCTTGAGCCGTGAGCGGCGCGCCGTTCGCCGGAAAACTCCACTAGAAAGCGAATCGGCGACGCGGCCGAAAAAAGCGGTGCCATCATGCCCGAAAAGCACGCCGCTGACAATTTCCCGCGAGCGATCGTTAGGCTGATTCATGTAGGGGCGCAGCACGCTGCGCCCCATGTCCGCAAGATGTAATCCGTTCTTCTATCCGTCGCTACTCCGCGTCGCGCACGCAGCGAAATCCGAGCGTAGCAGCGCGATCTTTGCTCGGCGCCATCAGCAGCAACTTGCCATGCTCGTCGAGCTTGTACGCTTGCGGGAAATACCAGATCGATCCTTGCGGCTGGTAATAGCTACCGCCGCGCAAAATTCCGCCGCGCGTGTGATCGTCGATGTATTCGTCGGTCCATTGCCAGACGTTGCCGACCAGATCCATCACGCCGAACGGGCTCGCTCCGGCCGGATGCGCGGTCACGCTGTCGGGCCGCGCATCGTGCGGCTCTTGTCTGGCGTCGGAACAGCGGCTGCGTTCCACTCGTTGCCCCACGGATACACGCGGCCGTCGGTGCCTTGCGCGGCGTATTGCCACTCCCATTCGTGCGGGAGGCGTTTGCCGGCCCACGCGGCGTAGGCGCGTGCGTCTTCGAGCGAAACCCAGGTCACGGGACTCTGTCGGCGGCAGCCGTCTGGAAATGTGCCATCGTGCCAATCGCGTAAGAAGTTCAAATCGTCTTTCGGGTGATAGTGCGTCGCGTCGAGAAATTTTTTGAACTCGGCGTTTGTCACCGGAAATCTGTCGATCCAGAACGGCTTCATCTCCAGAACATGTTCGTGATAGCGGCGCGGCGAATCTTCCCACGGCATTTGCGTATCGACGCCGATGTCGTTGCTGCCTTCGATTTCGATTCCGTGTACGCGAAATGTGAACGTGCCGGCGGGAATTTTGATCATGTTGTCGGGCGTTGTTGCGGCTGGCTTGGTCGCGGCGATTTCGGCGAGGTGCTGCGGCAGGAATCTCCAGTCGTGTGAATAAAATGCGAGCGGACTTGCGGACAGCAATCTCATTTGCGCCATCAAAGCCGAAATTTTGGCGTTGGGCGCGGATTTTGTCGCGAGGATCGCGCCGTAATCTTTGTCATCGATCGGAAAACTCAGCGTGATTTTGTCGCCATTGCGCGCGGGATGAAGCTCGACGCCGTGATACAGATCGAAGTAACGCATGCCTTCCGCAGCAGGTAATTCCATCTGCGGCCCATCGACGTCGTACTCGTTGCGATTGACGATCGTCCACACAGTTTGGTCGCCAAGCGGCCAGCGGCTTGCGAATACTCCGAAGCGCAGCATCGGCGCGAACGGCTCCCATCCCTCGCTGACGAGAAACGGAGCAAGCGCGCGTTCCATCGTCGCCACGCGGCGAGTTGCTTCGGCATCGCGCGGCGTGATTCCGTTCCAGATGCCCCAGACGTTTTCCCAACTCACCCAGCCGACGCCATTGAAAAATGCGAATTGCAGATCGTCGGTTTTGTTGCGATTCCAGCGATCGGTGATGTTGACCATGTGGCGAGGCTCGAGCCATTTGTAGCGATCGACGCGCGGCACGAAGTTCGGCATCGCGTACTGCCCCCAAGTCATCACGTCGTAGGCGACAGCTTCGTCAGCAGGACCGCCTTCGGGCTCGAACGCGAGCGGATGATGAATTTTGTCGGCAGCGAGCGAAAACGCCAGCGGGACTCCGTCCTGCGTATCGCCATTGATGCCGTCGGCGCCGATCTCGGCCATGAGTTCGGCAATCGCGTCGGGCCAAGGCTTGCCGGGATCGCGCGTGCCCTGGTCCCACATCATCATCGGGAAGAGCACGCGCACGCCGCGGCGATGAAAGTCGGCGACCATTTGCTTCACGCCGGCAATGCCGCCCGGCATCGCGCGAATCATGTCGTGCTGATTGCGATTGTCGATGCCCATGTTGGGGTACGTGGGCCAGATCAAGACCGAGTCGATGCCGCCGTAGCGCTTTTCGACGTCGTCGAGATAGCGATCGACGGTGTATTTGCCGGCGACCGGATCGTAGAAGTAGCGATCCTCCACCATCATTTGCGGCTGAATGAAACTGGATTGCGTCCAGCGAAGCTCCGGCACGTCGTAGCGCGCGCCGCTATAGCCGATACGAATTCGCCGTTCAGCGCGCCAGTGGCGGACGTCGGCGAGCCACGCTTCGTGATCGGCAGCGGTGCATGAGGTCGCAGCGGCTTCGTTGTGCGCGTTCAAGCAGGCCGGACCGGAAATTTGCTGCGGGACCGGATCCCATCCATCGGTGTAGCGACCGACGAATTGCGAATCCTGGGCGGACGCTGAAGCCGCGTCGAAGCCAAACGCAAGCAAAATCGCAGCGATCGTCAGGGTCCGCGCGAACTTTAAAGCGAGACGAATCGAAAATCTCGAAGGCACATGAGGCTCCGTCGTGATGGAACAACGTACTTCAATCAGGGCGGCGCGAATATAGAACGATTCAAAATTGCTTGTCCATTGCGCGATTCGCCTTTGTTCGTGCCGGCAGATCGGCTGCGTTTGAGAAACGCTTCTGCGCCCGGCGCGTGCCACTCGAAAACGTTGCAACCGCAGGGGCTTACGGTTCATCTCCTCTTCGACAATCTAACGAGCGGCCTGATGCAAGGCCTAGAAGATTATGAAAAACAAAGTCGTTCTCATCACCGGAGCAAACGGGGGCCTTGGCACCTCCATCACGCGAAGTTTTCTTGCGACTGGAGCTTCGGTCACCGGCGTGTCCAACAAAATTTCGGCGGAAGAATTCCCGCAGTCAAATTTCACCGCGATTTCGGCCGATCTGACCGAAGCGAGCGCCGTCAATGATGTCGTGCAGTCGGTTGTGAAGCGCGCGGGCCGCCTGGATATTTTGATCCATGTGCTCGGAGGGTTTGCCGGCGGAAAGAGCATCGCCGAAACCGACGACGCGACGTGGCAACAGATGCAGGATTTGAATCTTTCGTCCGCGTTTTACGTTTTGCGCGCTGCGATTCCGCATCTGCGAAAATCGGGCCAAGGACGAATCGTTGCGATCGGCAGTCTTGCCGCGCTTGAGCCGCATGCCGGAATCGGCGCGTACGTGACCTTCAAATCCGCGCTCGTGTCGCTGGTGCGCACGGTCGCCCTGGAAAATCGCGACGCTGGTGTGACCGCGAACGTGATCTTGCCCGACACGATGGACACGCCGGGCAATCGCAGAGACATGCCAAACGCGGATCCGAGCAAGTGGGTCGCAACGCAAGACGTCGCTGAACTCGCGTTGTGGCTCGCCGACGATCGCGCGAATCACACCACCGGCACCACATTTCCGATCGCCGCGAAATCGTAGCTGAATCGCGAACTCAAAAATGTGAACACGACTGCTCGCCGTGAATCGGTCGGGGCGCAGGGCTGCGCGTCTGTGTGGCGCGGCGGGTTTTAGCGCGGCCTGCGCTATCATCGAGGCGATGGGCGCCTCAAAGCACGTAGGAGATTTGTTGCGCGAGTGGCGGCAGCGCCGGCGGCTGAGCCAGCTTGCACTGGCGTGCGACGCGGAAATTTCGACGCGGCACCTGAGCTTTGTGGAAACCGGACGCGCGCAACCCAGCCGCGAAATGATCCTGCATCTTTCCGAACAGATGGAAATTCCGATGCGCGAGCGGAATATTTTGCTCGTTGCGGCGGGTTACGCTCCGATTTTTCCAGAGCGCTCGCTCGAGGATCCGGCGCTCGTGACGGTGCGCAAGGCGATCGATCTGATTCTAGAGGGACAGAAACCGTACCCGGCGTTTGCGATCGACCGGCACTGGAACGTCGTGGCATCGAATCGCGCGTTGACGGAAATATATCAGGGCGTTGCGCCGCATTTGCGGAAGCCTCCCGTGAACGGCTTGCGACTGACGTTGCATCCGGAAGGGCTCGCGCCGCGCGTTGCGAATTTGGCGGAGTGGCACGAGCACGTGGTGGCGCGGTTGCGGAGGCAGATCGATTTGACGGCCGATCCCGTGCTCATCGAATTGCTGCGTGAATTTTCGGAATATCCGAGCGCGAAACTCAAGAGGCATTCGGATTCGAGCGGCGCGAACCCGCGCGATGGTCGCGAAAGTTTGCCGCAGGACGGAATCGTCGTTCCGTTTCGACTGAATACCGTGCTCGGTTTGCTTTCGTTTTTCACGACAACGACCGTGTTCGGCACGCCGGTCGATGTGATGCTGTCGGAGTTGGCGATCGAATCGTTTTATCCTGCCGATGCGGCGACAGCCCAGGCTGTGCACGCTGCACCAAGCAGCCAACCTGGAGCCATTCCACAGTGCATCGCTGATCTAATTTAGTAAGCCGGTTCCCCCGCGATTTGCGGAAATCGTTCCGCTTTACCTCCCAGGTTATCGACTCTCATTTTCGCTTTCAGGTATCAATGAACAGCGAGTGGAATTCTGCGTGGCAATGCGGGAGGAATTCATGAACCGGCGAAACTTGTTGCAGACTGCTGCGACGGTTGGGGGCATTGGATTGTTTGCGAGCGATCCAGAAGGTATCGCCGCAAGCGCGAAGCGAACTGCGGTGAATTCAGTGGCGCGTTTCACTCCATTCCTCGAGATGCGCGACGGCACAGTTTTGTATTGCAAGGAGTGGCCGGCGCGAGGGGCTTCCGGCGGCGAGAAAGCATTTGTGTTTGTACACAGCTGGTCGATGAATTCAGAGATGTGGCAATACCAGATGCTGCCGTTGGCGGAACGCGGATATCACTGCTTTGCTTACGACCAGCGCGGACACGGGCGCTCGAGCGATCCGGGGCGCGGCTACGATTGCGACACGATGGCAGACGATCTCGCGGAAGTGATGGAGAAATTCGATCTGCGCGATGTCGTCCTGGTCGGGCACTCGATGAGCCCCGGCACGATCACGCGGTACGTGACGCGGCACGGCGCGGGCCGCGTGCGAAAAGTGGTGATGATCGCGCCGACGCTGCCCTTCATTTTGAAAACGGCCGATAACCCGGACGGCATAGATGAGAAACTTCTCGCTCAACAACGGGCCGGATGGACACGCGCTTTCCCGGAATGGCTTGGCGCGAACGCGCGACCGTTCTTTGTGCCCGAGACTCCGCCAGAGATGGTGGACTGGTTGATGAGCATATCCTTGCGAGCATCGCTGCGGGCCTTGGCCGATCTGAACCATGCCATCACGGAAACCGACTTCCGTCCCGAGTTGAAGAAGTTCCCGGTGCCGACGCTGGTGATTCATGGGACCGCGGATGTGTCGGCAAAATTAGACTTTACGGGCCGAAGGACGGCGGAATTGATTCCCGGCGCGCAGCTGAAAGTGTATGAAGGAGCGCCGCACGGGCTCATGTTTACCCACACCGATCGGCTGAACGCCGACCTGATCGAGTTTGCTGGGTAAGCCCCTACCCCACCCCCATGTCTTTGCGAAGAGTGCGTAAACCCCTTCGTTTCCACTAGTTAGCGATCTATGATTGTTAGGAGTGTGCAAGCTATTGATTCGATGTGGCTTGCAGGAGGGCCTAGACTTCGCTTTGTCTTCGCTTTTGTACGCTTCACAGAAGCACGCCCACAGGAACGCGCGGGTCGCTGACCTTCCGAATTCGCCGTAAGATCTTCTGTCTGGAAAACGATAAGGCGAGAGATTACTTGGCGGTACTATACACAAAAACTCATTGCCTGTCAATAGCGACTTGTCGGTCGAACGCCTGATCGCAGTTTCCTTCCCGAAGGTCCTCACAAATTATTGATACGCGGTGGGTTGTTCCTTCGAGCTTACGAGGCAAGAGCGTGGGCCGGAGTTCCCCGCGACACCTGGGCGAATCGCTAAGGCCAAAACCGAACTAGGACGGAAGGTGTTTCAAATCAGAACAGTACGGATGGCCCAGCGAATTGATTCCTGGGGTCCATAGGGAGGAAACCAAACGTACCGCTACTCTTCTGGCAGCCGGGACTCAGCGTTAGTGGCGGTCCAGAGGGTCCGACGGAGCGACGGCCAATCGGGCGCCTGATCTCAAGCAGGCGGCCCGGACTGAGGAAAGTGAATGAGCGTATCGGTACTGATCGAAGAGCCGAGGATATCGCGGCCGTCGGACGCGTGGCTGGAAGCGGACCATTTCGAATCGACGGATTCGATTCGAACGTCGGAACTGATTTCGGCGTTGTCGTACGCGTTGGATCTGACCGAAGGGCGGTCGATGGGGCATTCGGTGCGGACGTGCGTGATGGGCATGCGGCTGGCGCAGCACATCGGCATGTCTAAGGAAGAGCAGGCGGATTTGTATTACGCGCTGCTGCTGAAAGACGCCGGGTGCAGCAGCAATTCGAGCCGGCTGTTCCACATTTTGAATGCAGATGAGATTCGCGCGAAGCGCGACGTCAAGACGACCGACTGGACGAAAGTCGGATTCGAAAGTCTGAATTTTGCGCTGACGCACGTGGCGACGGAATCGCCGCTGCCACAGCGGATGTGGAAGCTGCTGCAAGTTGCAGCGACGCAGCAGGCGGATTCGCGCGATCTGGTCAAGATCCGATGCGAGCGCGGATCGTACATCGCGAAGAAGTTGGGATTTTCGGACGCCGTGGCGGAAGGCATTCACAGTCTGGACGAACACTGGAACGGCGGCGGGTATCCGAATCATTTGCTCGGCGAAGAAATCCCGATGTTTTCGCGGATCGCGAATCTTTGCCAGACATTGGAAGTTTTTTATGAGGCGCGCGGCGAAGAGGATGCGCTGGACGCGGTTCAGGCGCGCAGCGGCCGCTGGTTCGATCCTGACCTGGTTGCGGCGACGATGTCGCTGAGCAAGCAAGGGATCTTGTGGCTCGGGCTGGATTCGAAAGACTTGCTCGAAAACGTCTTGGTGATGGAGCCGGAAGAGCGGCGTCTGATCGCAGACGACGCGACGGTGGACAGCATCTGCCTGGCGTTCGCGGACATCATCGACGCGAAATCACCGTTTACCTATCAACATTCGAACGGCGTGGCGGACGCGGCGATGGATATCGCGATCCACTTCGGGATGAATGAGCTGGAGAAGAAGCAGCTGCGGCGCGCGGCGTTGATGCACGACATCGGGAAACTGAGCGTGCCGAACAGCATCCTGGAGAAGCCGGGAAAGCTGACGGACGAGGAATGGCAGATCGTCCGGGACCATCCGTACTACACGTTCCAGATTTTGAAGCGCGTTCCGGCATTCAAATCGTTCAGCAGCGATGCGGCGGCGCATCACGAACGGCTGGACGGGTCGGGATATTGGCGGCGATTGGCGGGCAACAGCATTTCGACAGTGGCGCGCATTTTGTCGGTGGCGGATGTGTTTGATGCGCTGCGTGCGAAGCGGCCGTATCGCGACGCATTGCCGCTGGAACAAGTCTTTTCAATCATGCGCAAGGAATCCCCGAAGGCGCTGGATTTGCCGTGCCTCGAGGCGCTGATGTCGGCGGCGCAAGGTCGCAATCTGTAGGATCCCGGGGGAATTCGGGGATTTCATTTCACTGAGGGTGGGGAAATGAATCCATTCGGAGGGTTGGATGCGGCTCGGTACATTTGCTGGGTCGCATTTGTGTTTTTGAGTTGAGGAGAGTGTGGTCGTCGTTGCGGTATGGATCGAACTTAAACCCGCACCCTCTGTAAAAGCTGAGGGTGCGGCACCCACAATCCGACAAATGGGAAGGGCGGAGTTGGTGGCTCCGCCCTTTAGTCATCGATTGGTCGATTTTCGAATCACGGCGAGTTTGTTGTGCTCTAGCCTTTGTGCTTGAAGTATTCGACCTGACGCAGACGTTTTTGGGCGGCGGCTTTGGATTTGTAGGGGCCGCCTAAGTTCTTGCCTTTTTCCGATAGCACTTTGTAACCGCCGGCTACTTTTTTGATCATGTTCACCTCGATGGTCCGGGCGATCGTTTGCGATCGCTGTGCTTCCGGCGAGTTCAGGGTCGCGCGGTGGCACGTCTGGCGGAATAGGGTGATTTCTGCAAATTCGATCGGAAATTGGAGCAGGTGGGATTAGGAGAAGAAGGATTCACCACAGAGCGCACAGAGAGCTCAGAGTCGAGAGAGAGGCGCAAGTCTAAGCTAGGTTCGCGCGGACATGGGCGTAGCAATGCTGCGCCCCTTACACACTGGCTCAAGAAGTCGAGGGGTTGGTGGACTTGGATTGTTCGACGATGGTGTTGATGGCGGCTTCGGCTTCGGGAGTAGTTTCGGCGGAGCGGTGTGCCGGCGAGTGATGACCGAGATAGTACGGCGCGTTGAGCGTGTAGATGCGCTCGTTGCCTTTGACCAGCAAGAGCCATTCAAGCAGGCGGCCGCGCTGGTTGTGCAGGAAATACTCGTACCACCTACCTTCGGCGAGTTCGGGTATGACGACGACGATGCGGCGGTTGGGTTGTTCGGCGGCGAGCTTGAGAATGTACTGAACGATGGGAACGATCACGAAGCGATACGGAGACGGGACGCGAACTAATTTCGGCGGCGGATCGCCGGCGGCTTCGAACGGTTTGACGACGAGGCGATCCCACTCCTTGTAGAGGACTTCGGAGTGTTCGTCGGGCTCGACGTGAACGGCGATGACGTCGGTGGTGAGACGCGAGGCGAGCTCGAGGCCGTGGCGCGTCACCTGGCTGTAGTGATCGATGGGAACGACAGCGATGGGTTTCAACGAGTGACAGGCGGGAACCATCGGTACAGTGCAGCGCGTGATCGTAGTAACCGAGTGATAGTGGCGGCGCACGGCGGAGAAAATGACGATCAGCATCGGGATGAAGAGGATGGTGATCCATGCGCCCTCGACAAATTTTGCGACGAGGATGACAAGGACGGTGATGCCGGTGACGAAGCCGCCGAGTCCATTGACGAAGGCGCTTTTCACCCAGTGGGGGCCGCGTTTTCTGCGCCAGTGCGCGACCATACCGAGCTGTGAAAGCGTGAACGCGAGGAATGCACCGACAGCGTAGAGCGGAATGAGCCGGTCGGTAATGCCGCCAAAGGCGATGAGCAACCCGGCCGTGAGCAGCGCGAGGATGACGATGCCGTAGCTGTAGACGAGGCGGCGCCCGCGGAACGCGAAGACGTGGGGCAGATAATTATCGAGCGCGATCGAGCGGCAAAGACGCGGGAAATCCGCGAATGCGGTGTTGGCGGAAAGCGACAGGACAAGGAGAATCCCGGCGATGGTGATGTAGTAGAAAAATCCGCGTCCGAAGACGGCCATGATGATGAGCGAGAGCAAGCTTTGGTAGCCGGGCTTGCTAGGATCGGTGGCCATGATGCCGTAGCTCTTCGAGAGATACGAAATTCCGGCGAGAAGAATCGCGAGAATCAGGATCACAATCGTCAGCGTACGTTGCGCGTTTTTCACGCCGGGGTCGCGGAACGCTTTGACGCCGTTGCTGACGGCTTCGACCCCGGTGAGCGCGGCGCAACCGCTGGAAAATGCTTTTAGCAAGAGCCAGAGTGTGACGGCTTGAGTAGTTGCGAGCGGAATCGGCATCGCCATCACTGGCGTCGGGTGTCCGCCGGAGGCGAGGACGCGGACGATTCCAACGACGATCGTGATCGCGAGCGTGCCGACGAAAAGATACGTCGGGAACATGAATGCCAAGCCAGCTTCGCGAAGTCCGCGAAGATTGAGGATGGTGATGATGATGAGAATTCCGACGCACAGCGCGACCATATGCGACTGAAGACTGGGCACGGCGGAGACAAGCGCGCCGACTCCGGCAGAAATGCCGACGGCGGCGGTGAGAATGTAATCGGTGAGCAGCGCAGCCGCAGCGAGAAGCCCGGGAAGCGGGCCGAGGTTGTACTTCGCGACCGTGTAGGAACCGCCGCCCTGAGGATAGGCCTCGATCGTCTGTCGATACGAGAAGTAGACAATGACGAGCAGGATGATAATCGCGCTGCTGAGCGGCAAAACATATTGCAGGCCGACCAGCCCCAGCGGAATCAACAGGCTGAGCGCGGCTTCCGGTCCGTACGCGGCGGAGCTCAGCGCGTCGAGGCCAAAAATAGGAATGCCGCGGCCGGGTCCGATCTGCTCGGCGCGCTCTTCGCTGGTCGCGATGGGTTTGCCGACAACAACGTCGAGGATATTCATAGAGCGAGCGTGTCCATAGAGCGGTGCGTCCGGTGCATTTTGTTGCTGAACGTACAGGATGCGTTGTTTGCGTTACGCCGCGATGACGAACCTTTTGATGCATGGAGAGGCGGCAGAGAGCTTATTTGTCATCAGGCGCGTCAAAAAGTCAATTCGGTGAATATGGCAGACCGCGCACCAAATCGTTCACCTAGAGAAACCGCGGAAAAAGAATCCCGGGAGACGCTTCCTGCATCTGATGCTGTTCGATAGGCTGCCGTCTGCACTCGAATTGTGGCGGCTCAACAGAGCGCGACCGCGCAAACGCAAGGCTCGTTATCACTTGCAGAGCGTGGCGTTCTTGACAGTGCGGAATCATCAGCCTAAACTATGGAGTTTTTAGATGGCCCCGGAAAGCACAGGACAGGGGCGGGACCTTAAAATGGACAAGAAACGGCTCGAGTATTACAAAAAGAAGTTGACGACACGGCGCGACGAATTGCTGAAGACCATCGCGCGCACCGAGGAAGAAGGACGAACCGCGGACGACGATCCGACGGTGGACCTCGCGGACAAAGCGGCGAATTCGTATACCAAGGAATTTCTCTTCGGAATGACGAATACCGATCGCACCATCCTGAACCTGATCGACGAGGCGCTGAAGCGCATTCGCATCAACGAATATGGATCGTGCCTCACCTGCCAGGAAGAGATGCAACAGAAGCGCCTGGAAGCGGTACCTTGGGCGAAGAACTGCATTTCGTGCCAGGAGAAGATCGAGCAGGGATTGGTTTAATAGAGAGAATCGCCGAGCTGAACCTGAATTGTGCGGGGCCGAGGTCTTGGCCCCGCGATTTTTTTGATCGCTACGAGTTAACCTCCTCTATACTCTAGTACAAGTATTCATCAGTATATGTTAAGGTGTCGCTATGCTCCGGCGCGTGCTTGCCGAGACCGGCGACGCCTTGGTCAGTGTGTTTTTTCCTGGCGGCTGCCGCTTGTGCGAGCGATTGCTCACGCGCGCTAGCCGGTTGCCGATTTGTGAAGAGTGTTTAGGCGCGTTTCCGGCGCTGCCACTACGGGTTTGCCCTATTTGTGGATCACCCGCCCTGGCGGCAACGACTCTGGAACCACGCAGCAGCGAAAGTGAGAGTCCGCCCGGTAGCGAGCGCCGCACCTGTCTCGATTGCGCCGAGCGAACCTACCGTTTCGATTGCGCGCGTAGCTACGCCGCCTACCGCGGCACGCTGGCGCGCGCGGTCGTGCTGCTCAAGTTTGAGCGCATCGAACCGCTGGCTGCTTACTTCGCGGAGCGTCTGGCTACGCTCGCGCATCGCGCCAACCTCATCGGCGACATCGTCGTCCCGGTGCCTCTCCATCGCGTCCGAGAGCGTGAGCGCGGCTTTAACCAAGCCGAGCTGATCGCCCGAGGGGTCGCGAAGCGCCTGGGGCTCCCTTTCCAGCCCGTTTTGCTCATGCGCACTAAAGCCCGTCCTGACAAGCACATACTGAGCAACGACGAACGCTGGCGCATCGTACGTGGCGCTTTTGCCACACGTCCGGGCAGCCAAGTTGACAACAAGCGCGTCTTACTGGTAGATGATGTAATGACGACAGGCGCGACACTGGATGCATGCGCGGGCGCGCTACTCGAAGCTGGAGCCAAATCCGTCATCGGGTTAACGGTCGCTAGAGCTGTAAGACGTGAGACGCCGACTGGCATCGGCGAGTAGTTGTACCCGAGGGAGCGCGATGAGCGCACGACGGTTCCATCCTGTCGATTCCCGGGGGCGCCAAACCCCCCAAGCAGCCGGAGAGACTGTGTCCGGCTCAGAGAGTCCAGCCGGCAGTAGAAGCCACAACTCATCGCCATTGCGGCGCGCGTCGCTGATGCAGGAGCCCGTGTTGGTGCTCAACGCGACGTACGAGCCGATCAATGTGACGGCGGTACGGCGCGCGATGGTGCTGATGCTCAAGGGCGTGGCCCAGGCAGAGGAGCTGCACAGCTCCGAGGTGCATTCGTCGGCCAAGGCGCACCGGGTGCCGTCCGTTATTCGGCTGCTGGCCTACCGGCATATTCCGCAGCAGAGCCGGGCGCTTTCGCGGAAAAATATCTTGTTGCGGGATCGGAATACCTGCCAGTTCTGCGGACGGGTGTTTCCCGGATCGGAACTGACGCTGGACCACGTGGTGCCGCGTTCGCGGGGCGGCCGGTCGTCGTGGGAGAACTTGGTCGCGTGCTGCTACAACTGCAATAACAGCAAGGGCGACCGGACGCCGGAAGAGGCGGGTTTCAAATTGGCACGGCGGCCGCGGCCGTTCACGCTACACACGTCGCGCCAGCTCATGCGCCTAATCGGCCATCGCGACGAGCGATGGCGTAAGTATTTGTTCTACTAAACTCTCTCTTCCGCTTTCTCCGGCAAAGAGTTCCAGAAAAATTTCAGATTAGGAGAAGTACTAAGGTGGCGTAGTGTATTTCTATTAGCGGAAATTCGAATCAAGAGCTTCTAAATTTTTAGGTCGAAAAAGGAAACCTTTTCGAAGGAAATGCATCTATAATAATAACTAACCACTTCGAGGACACACCCCGGGAAGCAGTTAAGGCCAAAACCTTAGCTGCTTCTCTCCTTTTACGGCCGCTTTTTTTCACGAAGAGAAATTCCGAATTGCTGAGGGAAGACGCGAAGCGTCTACGCCGCTCCGGCGGACTGCTTCTTGACGGATGGAAAACTCTGGAGAGCTTCTTCTTCGTCGTGGAATTCCTGGAAGATGCGATAGAGCTGCGTGATCTTTAAAACTTCTTCCACCTTCGGCGTGAGCCCAACGACTTTCATTTCCCCGCCCTGCTTGATCACGCTCATGTAGCAGTTGACGAGAGCTCCGACGCCGGAACTGTCGAGATACAGCAAATTCCCGACGTTCAGAACGATTTGCTTGTTACCTTGCTGGATTAGATCGCCAACGGTCTGGCGCAGGACTCCGCTTGCGAATGACGTTAGCTGACCGCTCAGGTCAACGATGGAAACTTCACCAGTGCGGCGAATCGCGGCCGAAAAGTTCACGATAACCTCTTAGGTCCCTGGGACGACGGCATTGTACATCGGCTGGCGAGAGTCGGTGTTAGTAATTATTGTGAACAGTCGGTGAAACGGTTGGCGGTGTGGATAACTCTGCGAGATGTTTAATGCACGATACTGCGCGCTGAATTCTCATCGCGACTGCCTGATCGCTACTGCCTCATAACCACGCGTATGCCGCGGCGCCAGCTTTCGGCCAGCCCCACGCGGACGACCTCCATCGACGAAGACAAATGGCGCAGGAGCAGCCCTGTCGTGGAATGAAAACGCAAAGCGGGCGCAACGAGATAGACGAGCGGCGGAGTCTTTTGCAATTCGAGGTTTGGAAAATAGCCGCAATGTGCGAAGTCCCCGTGTTCGAGATGCTCGCGGATGCGCAGCCAATAATCGGCGGCTTGCAGCGGAAGATGAATATGCTCCGAGGCTTTGAGTTCGATGATCGCGAGCCTTCCTGATTTTGTGACGGTGAGAATGTCGAGGATGCCGCGCTCGGTCGCCGAATTCGCGAACAATTGTGTGTACACAAAACGCGGATCGAGACTGGCGTCGATGCAAGTTACCTCGTTGCGGACGATCGTCTCGAGCCATCGCTCGGGTTGAGCGCGAAATAGCTGATGACGCGTGTTGCTGGCGAGCGGATGGCGATACGTGTCGAGGTCGTGCAGGATTTTCGTCAGTTCATGCTGTGATGCCGGCGTTAATTTTTTGCGAAGATTTCCGGCCTCTCCGAAAAACACCACACCATCATGCCACCGGCCAAAAGCAAGGCCGCGGAACCGAAGCACGACGTCGCCGCACTGAACATTGGGATGAAGCGTAATCGCCTGCGGCGACTGAGCCACGATCGAATTCAGTTCGGTGCCGGCTCGATCGATAAGCAATTCGCGGTTGCGGCAGGTCACCAGCCAGTTGTCGCGATTCGCGAATGCCGCCGGCTCGACTTTCACGATCGATTCGCGGCGCAGATCGAATTCGTAGATCTCAAGCCGAATACTCGAACTGAGCGCTTTCGCCAGTCGAACGGGAATTTCGCTCGCGCCGCGAGGCACGATCAACTTCAGACCGGCGACGTTCCCCTTGCCCGACGTCTCGCGTACACGCGCCAGCCACAAGAGTCCGGAAGTCAGACTGTTACTCGACGCGGCTGCCGTTTGAGAGTTCGGCACTATCAGGACGGCCCAACGCCCCGAGTCTTTACGAATTATGCCGCGGGCATAGCTCCCGGACAGCGAGTGCTCGAGATCGTCACCGTTTGCCAGAGCGCCTTCAAGCGTTGCATCTGGAAATTGTTCCGCGAGAATGCGCCCGAAGCGCGTGCAAAACTCTCGCCGCGCTACGTCGTCGGATGCTCGCTTGAAATCTTTGCGGACAAATTCGAGTCGCCCGGGATGACTCGATCCAAATCGCTGGATGGCAAGTGAAAGCCGCTCTTCGGTGCAGGAACGGATCGCCACGATGCTGTGCGTGGCGCTGTATTCATCCAACGAGAATCGAAGGACAGGCTTCGCCAGAGTGCCTTTCAGTTCGAATGTGAATGTGTTGATTGTGGCGACGCGAGCCCCGTTCTCGTGAACGTCTACCGACTCCGCACCCTCAAGCTTGCGTAGGTGCTCTTCGACCGCAGGCGCGAGTTCCATGCGACATACATTACCAATATTTAACTAATAAGTAAATACAGCTACTGGGTGAATTCGAGGCCTGTAACGCGGACAATCGGCTGCTGCATATTCCATGAGGTGGGAATGTGCTCGAATGCGATGTCGAACTGGCGGCGCTCACCCGCTGGGAGAGCTGGGTTCGGCGGCACGACGACCGCGCGCGATTCGCGCAACGCGATCTGGTTCATATCGTCGGAAAACGTGATCGTGATTTCCACCCCAGTGAGCGAACGCGAACCGGCATTCACGACGTCCGCAGTGAGCGTGGTCACTTCCTGATGGATAAAATTCTCGGCTCGGGTAAGCGCGATATTTTCGATGTGCACGGACGCCGCGTAGGCTTGCTCGGCGGCCCCAAACGCGAAATGCGCCTGTTGCGGTGCGGCTCCCGGCGGCGACTGGCGCCCCGGCGAAAAATAAAACGCAGCCACGATCACAATGATCGCAGCGGCCGCAAGGATCAGCGCGAAATTAAATCCGCCGCCCTCGGGTCCCGTCGGATCGGAAGCTTGGATTTGCGGCTCTTCGTGCATAAATGCAATACGAAGTTTCGCATGTTTCACCGCGGGGATGGCAAATTCCGGCGTTTCGTGTTGCGAAGTTTCGAGCGGGCTCGAAGTCTGAGACGGAACTACTCGTTAGCGGCCGACGACGAGGCGGTGAATCAGCGGCTCGGGCAATTTTGCGGCGCGCATGCGCGACTGCACATCGCCGATGTCGTATGGCACGCGCCAAAATTCAACGACGTCGTGTTCGAGATCGGCAATCGCGAAACCTGCGCGCGGGTCTCCGTCGCGCGGCTGGCCGATCGAGCCGGGGTTGAGCAGATATCTGCGCTTTGGTTCGATCCGCAGCGGTGCGAACGATTCCGTAGGACGCGGATGAACGCTCAGCATCTCGAGCTGCGATTTCTGATTCTCGTACGAAAATCCGCCCTGATGATGCGTGTGACCAAAAAACGTCACGTTCGCGGTGGAATCGAGAAGTCCTTCGAGCGCCTGCGCCGGCGTGAACACATATTCGTCTTCATCCTGAAACGCGCCGTGAACCAGAACGATGCCATCAGTTTCCAGCGGGCCGGGAGGAAGCTCCGAAATCCATTTCAAATTGTCGGGAGAAAGTTGAGAGCGCGTCCAATCGACGGCAGCTTTTGCGACCGGATTGAAATCGTCGGTCTCCATCAAATCGGTTGCGGCCTTGTCGTGATTTCCGCGGATCGTGCGCGCGCCAAGCTCGCGAATTGTGGTGGTCACTTCGTTGGGGTCGGGGCCGTAGCCGACCACATCGCCGAGGCACGCCACGTGATCCCAACGATCTTTCACCGCTTCTAAAGCGGTGTTGAGTGCGGTTGCGTTGGCGTGAATATCGCTAAGAACGAGAATGCGCATCCGTGGTTTCCGAAAGGGTTTCCAAAAAGAGCGACTGAGTATAAAGGAACATACATATGGATGCACGGGGGGAAAGCGTGCGGTTTTGTGGTTGATTGGAAAGACGACCAATACGAAGAAATGAGCCCGGCAAACGATTTCCCCAAATTTCTAATTTCTATGTCAATTCGTCTCAAAATGCGTGGCACAAAACGTCACATTGTGCCGGAATCGAACACTTTTTTATTTACGAATACGCAACAATTCGATGCAGAAATTTTTTGAATCTCACGAAACAAACGCATGGGGTGCTTCGTCTATACGAGTGCAGCCGGAACGCATGGCTGCTCTTGGTCAGTCAGAGATCTTCAAGAAAAACCCCGCGGTGGCAGCCGCGGGGCTGTGACACGCATTCTTTCCGGCCGTTAGTCCAGGAAGAGAAAGTGTCGTTCGGGGAAGGCTACTCGTCCCTGTACCCGCGTGTCAATCTCTGTCTCGCCTCCAGCAGGAAGTCTGCGGCTGACTCGATCCTCGATGGAAAGGTGACACGCATGAAATCCAATTCAATTCTTCGGAGTGCTGTTTTGCTCGCGGTGGTCGCGCTGGCCGTGCCGGTTTTCGCAAAGCCGGTGACCAAGACGATCAACATTAACCAGTCCGCTAAAGTAGGATCGGCGAAGCTGGACGCGGGAGAGTATCGTCTGTCGATCGACGGTACCAAAGCGACGGTGCAAAAGGGCAAGACCGTTGTCGCCCAGAGCGAAGGACGCTGGGAAGATCGCGATACGAAGTCGAACTATGACGCGGTGTTGCTGAACGACGCCGGTCAAGTGCAAGAAGTTCGTTTCGCGGGACAAAAGAAAGTTTTCATCTTCAGCGAATAACTTCACCGCATTCGCGTTTTCGTTTCGAAGGGATGCGTCTCAACGCATCCCTTTTTGTTTTTCGCGGCCGTGCGATCGCGGCTTTTTTCTGCGACGACCACCCTCAGCCGCGCTCGTTTTCTGAGTGCGGGGTTTAGATGCAACTTCACCCATACCGCCGCGACAATCGCGCTCCAGGAACGTGCACCGCACACCACTTCATCGCGAATTCTCGCCGCCCCCGCTACCGAATAAACATGCAATCGCCATAGCTGTAAAACCGGTATTTCGCCTCGACCGCGTGACGGTATGCCGCCAGCACATTTTCTTTGCCCGCAAATGCGCAAATCAGCGCCAGCAGCGTCGACCGCGGAAGATGAAAATTGGTCAGCAACGCATCTATCACGCGGAATGGGAAGCCTGGATAGATAAAAAGCCGCGCCTCAGCCCGCCCTGGCAAAACCAGTGAATTGGAGTTGGTTTCAATAGCCCGCAGCGCCGCAGCCTCGAGCGCCCGTACAACCGTCGTTCCAATCGCCACGATCGGACGCTTGGCGGCGCGGGCCCGTTGAATTCGGTCCGCCGTGTCTTCCGAAATCTCAAATGCCTCCGCGTGCATCGCGTGCTCTTCGACTTTTTCCGCGTGAATCGGCTGGAACGTGCCGAGCCCGACATCGAGCGTCAACTCACAGATTTCGATCCCTCTGCTGCGAATGCGTTCGAAAGTCTCCGGCGTGAAATGCAGCCCGGCTGTCGGCGCGGCAATCGCTCCGGGGCGTTTGGCGAAAACTGTTTGATAACGATCGCGGTCCGCCATCTCGTCTTGGCGCTCGATGTACGGCGGCAACGGGATGTGCCCGAGCCGATCGAGCAGTTCCCCTACGGATTCATTCGTACGAGACTCAAACCGCAGCGTCCGCAGCCCCAGATCTCCGCGGCTAAGAATTTCAGCCTCTAACGCCCCTTCCCCAAATCGAATGCGCTCGCCAACCGGCAATTTGCGGCCCGGCCGAACCAGCGCTTCCCAAGTATCGGGCCCGACTTGCCGGGTCAGCAGAACCTCGACGTTTCCGCTCAGGTGCTCCCCGCGGGTGGCTCTGGAGGGCGCCTGGGAGTGAACGCCAGCCCGACGGCCAAAGAGTCGCGCTGGGATCACCCGGGCGTTGTTCAGGACGAGAAGCTCGTCGCCCCGCAGCAAGTCGGGGAACTCCGAGAAAGTACGGTCCTCGGTAGCCCGGGATCTCCGTCCGAGAGTCAGCAACCGTGAGGCGTCGCGCTGGTCGAGGGGCCGTTGCGCAATCAGCTCCGGGGGTAGGTCGTAGTCCAACTCATCGAGACGCATGGTTTCGACTCAGTGTAGCAGGGCCGCGTTACCTGGTGCGAACCGCGTCTCCGGTCATCCAATCGGGACAGAGGCACTTGTGACAGCAGCGGCCTTTCTCGTAAGCATCTGAATGGGAAGGGGTTACAGAACCCTTGCGGGCCCTACAGTGAGCCTAAACCCCATAGAATCACATTCTTGCACATGGGGCTGAATAACTCCCCTAGAATCACATTCTTAGAAAAAAAGGGGGGTGGGGTGGTCGCCTCTTTTTGCATTCCGTTCAAAATTATACTTGACAACAATACGCTCATATTATATTATCGCGATGTAGTCAGTTATCACTGAGAGGAAACAGAACCAATGAAGACTCTTACAGCTTTCCGTGGCCAAGCCACTTTGCAGGACCAGATCAATCGCTTGTTCAACGACGCTTTTGAGCGCACCAGCCAGCAGGAATCGAACCTCACGGCCTGGGCGCCCGCGGTCGATATCCATGAGAACGAGCACGAACTTGTTGTCAATGCCGACCTCCCCGGCGTCGAAGCCAAGGACCTGGACATTCGCGTGGAGAACAACATCCTGACGATCCGCGGCGAACGCCGATTTGAGAAGAAGGTGAACGAAGACAACTACCTGCGCGTCGAGCGTGCGTATGGCTCGTTCAGCCGTAGCTTCTCACTGGCAAACTCCGTGAATCCGGACGGGATCAAGGCCGACTACCAGAACGGTGTGTTGACCCTGAACGTCCCGAAGCGCGAGGAAGCCAAGCCGAAGCAGATCAAGGTAACCATCGGAACGTCTGCGGGCGCTCCTGGGGTCGCTGCGGCCGTGGCCGGCGCGAAGTAACACCTGCTGCCCCTCGGCGGGGCAAAGGAAATAAGAGAGGGGCCGGCGAAATTCGTCGGCCCTTTTTTGTGAGCTCTCTTTTGTCAGCCCCTTTTTTTCGGGGCGCTCATCAAATTGAGCGCAAGATAGCGACGTTGAGTCCGGCGTAGAACGCCGGGCAAAAATTCGGCGTGAAAACCGGATGAGAAATTCAGGAATTAAGGAAAAGAAACATGCTTCGATTTGAAAAAATGACAGTCAAGGCTCAGGAAGCCTTGCAAAGCGCGCAGGACATTGCGGCTAGCCACGAAAATCAGTCGATCGAGCCGGTGCACTTGCTATCGGCGCTTGTCGCGCAGGTGGACGGAGTTGTGTCGCCGCTTTTGGCGCGACTCGGGATTCGCCCGGAGCTGCTCACACAGGAACTCGATCGCGAGATCGGCAAATTGCCGCGCGTGACCGGATTCGCGCAACAGAATATGAGCCGTGCGCTAAACGACGTGCTCGAGCGCGCGTTTAAGGAAGCGGAGAACTTCAAGGACGAGTACGTCTCGACCGAACACATGTTTTTGGCGATCGCTGGGCAGGATCGCGATCCGGCGGGACAACTACTGAAGAAACAGGGCGCTTCGCACGAAGCGATTTTGCAAGCGCTCACGGGATTGCGCGGAAATCAGCGCGTGACTTCGCAGAATCCAGAATCGACGTACGCGGCGCTGGAAAAATATGCGCGCGACCTGACGGAGCTGGCGCGCAAGTCAAAGCTCGATCCGGTGATCGGGCGCGACGAAGAGATTCGGCGTGTGATGCAGATTTTGGCGCGTCGCACGAAGAACAATCCGGTGCTGATCGGCGAGCCTGGAGTCGGCAAGACGGCGATCGTGGAAGGATTGGCGCAGCGCATTGTGTCCGGCGATGTGCCGGATGTGCTGAAGACGAAGAAGCTCGTTGCGCTGGACTTGGCTGCGCTCGTTGCGGGGGCGAAATTCCGCGGCGAATTTGAAGAACGTCTTAAGGCTGTGCTGAAGGATATTTCAGAAGCGGATGGACAGATCATTCTGTTCATCGACGAGCTGCACACGCTGGTTGGAGCCGGCGCGGCCGAAGGGTCGATGGACGCTTCCAACATTTTGAAGCCGGCGCTGGCGCGCGGCGAACTGCGTGCGATTGGCGCGACCACGCTGAACGAATACAAGAAATATATCGAGAAGGATCCTGCGCTGGAGCGCAGATTCCAACCCGTGCTCGTGAGCGAGCCGACCGTCGAGGATACGATCTCGATTCTGCGCGGATTGAAAGAGCGCTATGAGATTCACCACGGGGTGCGCATCAAGGATGCCGCGATTCTCGCGGCGGCGACTCTGTCTCATCGCTACATTTCGGACCGGTTTTTGCCGGATAAAGCGATCGACTTGATCGACGAGGCGGCGGCGAGCCTGCGCATGCAGATCGATTCGCTGCCGGAAGAGATCGATGAGATCGAGCGGCGCATCATGCAGCTCGAAATCGAGCGGCAAGCGCTGCTAAAAGAGAAGGACTCGCACTCCAAAGAGCGCCGGCAGCAGATCGAGAAAGAACTGGCGAAGTTGAAGGAAGATTCGAGCGCGCGGAAAGCGCGATGGCAGGCGGAGAAAGACGCCATCGGCAACATCCGCAAACTCAAAGAACAGATTGAGCAGCTTAACGCGGAGGCTCAGCGTTACGAGCGTTCCGGCGAACTGGCGAAGGTTGCGGAGATTCGCTACGGCAGAATTGCAGCCGCCGAGCGCGACCTGAAGCAAGCGGAAGAGCGTTTTGCGAAGGTGCAAAAAGACGCGCCGATGCTGAAGGAAGAAGTCGATGAAGAAGACATCGCAAAGCTCGTCAGCAAGTGGACGGGAATTCCAGCGGGTCGACTGCTCGAAGGCGAAGCACAGAAACTCGTGAAGATGGAATCGCGGCTGCGCGATCGCGTGGTCGGCCAGGAAGATGCGCTGGCCCGTGTGTCGAACGCAGTGCGGCGCAGCAGAGCCGGATTGTCGGACACAAAGCGGCCGATCGGGTCGTTCATTTTTCTTGGTCCAACAGGCGTCGGCAAGACCGAGCTGGCGCGTGCGCTGGCGGAGTTTTTGTTCGACGACGAAAAGCTGATGATTCGGATCGACATGTCGGAATACATGGAGAAGCACAGCGTTTCGCGGCTGATCGGCGCCCCACCGGGCTACGTTGGTTACGAGGAGGGCGGCCAGCTCACCGAGCAAGTGCGGCGACATCCATATTCGGTCGTGCTGTTCGACGAAATCGAAAAGGCGCATCCCGATGTGTTCAACGTGCTGCTCCAAATTTTGGAGGACGGACGTCTGACCGACGGCAAAGGACGCACAGTCGATTTCCGCAACACGGTGCTGGTGATGACGAGCAACGTCGGTTCGACGGCGATCTTTGAGTTGTCGGATAAAGATCCGGAGCGGGCGCGGAAGGAAGCGCTCGAAGCATTGCGCGCGGCGTTTCGACCGGAGTTCATCAACCGCATCGACGAGATCGTGATCTTCAATCCGCTCGGTAAGGCACAGCTCGAGAACATCGTGACGATGCTGCTGAAGAGCGTCGAGAAGTTGCTGGAGGAGCGGAAGATCACGCTGGAGTTGACGCCCGCGGCGAAGGCGCTGCTGGTCAGTGAAGGATACGATCCTGCGTTTGGCGCGCGGCCATTGCGGCGCACGATTCAGCGCATGATTCAGGATCCGCTGGCGATGCAGATCCTGGAAGGCAAAGTCCTACCGGGCGAACACATTCGAGTGGATCGCGACGGGAAGAACGAAGCGATGAAATTCGAGTCGGTCGCGGCGAAGAAGCCGGCCGCGGCGGCGGTTACTTCGTGAGATAACTGCGCGTATCAAGTAGACGGATGACGGAAGACAGGCACGGCGGTGCCGTGCCCCTACCGGTTGGCCGGCGGTTAAAATTGTTGTTCGGTGAATTTGATCGGAAGCGAGAGTGAGTCGGTATCCTTATGAGGATTTTTCGGACTGGATTGCTGTTGATTGTGATGAGCGTGTTGCTGGTCCTTGCCGGCGGAGCGTTAGCCGGCCAACGCGGCATGGAGATCGCGTTGATCTTCGCGGTCGTGATGAACGGGATCTCGTATTTTTTCTCGGACAAGATCGCGCTGAAAACGAGCGGCGCACAGCCGGTGACGCGAGACCAGCTTCCGCGTTTGTATGCAGTGATGGAACGCCTAGCGGCCAAGGCGAGTCTGCCGGTGCCAAAGCTGTATGTGATTCCGGAAGAAGCGCCGAACGCATTTGCGACGGGGCGCAACCCGCATCATGCTTCCGTTGCGGTGACCGAAGGTTTGCTCAATCTGATGAACGACGATGAGCTGGAAGGCGTAATTGCGCACGAGCTTTCGCACGTTCGCAACTACGACATTCTGACGACTTCGATCGCGGCGACGCTGGCCGGTGCGATCACCTATCTGGCTCACATGGCGCAGTGGGGCATGATTTTCGGCGGCTACGGTGGACGCGACGACAATCGCGAAGAAGGCGGCGGAGCATTCGCGGCGATCGCGATGATGATTCTGGCGCCGTTTGCAGCGCTGCTGCTGCAGCTCTTTCTTTCGCGCACACGCGAATACTCCGCCGACGAAACCGGCGCGCGCATGGTTGGCCAGCAGTACGGATTAATCAGCGCATTGCAAAAGTTGGGCGCCTACAACCAGCAGATTCCGACAACGTCAATGGCGCCGGCTACCGCCGCGCTCTGCATCGTGAAGCCGCTCTTCGGCACCGGCGGGATTTCGTCGCTCTTCAGCACGCATCCTCCGCTGGAAGACCGCATCGAGGCGCTGCGACGGATGACGATTGTGCCGAGCCGGTAAGAACTTACCGATTTCCTCAGATGCTAAAGCCGCCCCTCGCATTCTGTTAAACGGCACGACTGAAGTCGTGCCCTCCCCGACAATCGCTCCGGGCTGATGGCGCGTTGTCTGTGCCTGTCGCAAACTATCCACGTTGTTTGGAGACAAACTTCTCGTCCGTCGGCGGCGTCTTGCTGTTGTGGAGACGCGGACTGCGTCGCGTGCACGCGATAAGAACTTTGTCGCTCGTCACTTCAACACCAAGAGTAAGATTCGGGCATGAAACGGCAAGGTCGGGTTACAGGTTGGCTCAGTCCTGTGCGCTCGGATTGTCGTTTCGCCATTCGCCAGCTCCGTAAGTCACCTGGATTTGCTTTCGTCGCCATTCTTACCCTCGCCTTGGGCGTCGGCGCCAATACCGCGATCTTTAGCATCTGTAGCGCGGCGCTGATTCGGCCGCTGCCTTACCCACATCCCGAACGTCTCGTGAAGGCAAACGTCTACGATTTGAAATCGGGAGATGTCTACGGCGAAACGTCCTATCCGGACTTCAATGACTGGAAAGAAGGAAGCCACTTTGTCGATTACCTGGCGGCGTACGAATCGAAGACATTCAATCTTTCCAGAACGAAGGAACCGGAACATGTGAAAGGCGAAGTCGTTTCGGCCGACTTCTTTGAGACTCTCGGTATCCAACCTTTCCTCGGTCGTTCGCTGGCGTTCGATAAGAATCAGCAAGCCGTAGTGATCAGCCACGCATTGTGGACACGCGCTTTCGGTTCCGATCCTCACGTGATCGGCAGGTCGATCGCGCTCGACGGCTACGCTTACGACGTTGTCGGAGTCATGCCGCGCGGCTTTCAGTTCCCTGAGCCGGAAACGGAACTGTGGGCTCTTATCAGCGATGTGCGTCCCGACTTGCGCGAGGAAATCACCGCGAGAGGAAATCTTGGATTCTTTGTGATTGGTCGGCTTGGCAGCAACGTGACGTTGTCTCAGGCGCAGGCCGGGATTACAGCGATTGCGAACGGCCTGGAGAAGAAATATCCGGAAGCAGATCGAGACCTGGGAGTCAGACTCGTATCGCTACAAGAAGATACGGTGGGAAAGTTTCGGCCTGCGCTGCTCATCTTGATGGGCTCAGCCGCGCTCGTGCTGATGATTGCGTGCGCCAACATCGCCACTCTGCTTCTGGCGCGCGCCGCCGCGCGGCAATCCGAAGTCGCGATTCGCTCGTCGTTGGGAGCGAGCCGGAACAGAATCCTGGCACAGCTGTTGACGGAGAATCTGCTGCTGGCGCTTGTTGGCGGCGCACTTGGAGCATTCCTTGCTTTCCCGATCATGAATTTGATTTTGATTTGGGCGCCCAAGGACATTCCGAGAATTTCCTCCGCTCACATCGACTTGCCGGTGCTTGCTTTTGCGGGACTGATCTCGGCGTTAAGTGGATTGTTCTTCGGGTTCGCGCCAGCGTGGCAGAGTTCATTCAGGAATCCCGAAGCCGCGCTGAAACAAACTGGACGAGGTCTCGAAGCGCGCAAACCTCTCGCCAAAGTTTTGGTCGTTGGCGAATTCGCGCTTTCGTTGATATTGCTGGCGGCAGCGGGTCTGCTGGGCAAAAGTTTGTTGCTTCTGGGTCGTGTCGATCCCGGTTTTCGTGCCGACCATTTGTTGACGGTTGAGATCTATCGCTCTATGTCCGATGACAGTCGAGATGCCAACTGGAAAAATTGGACGGGCTTTTATCAGCAGCTACTCGCCCGGATTCAAGCGCTGCCTGGAGTGGATTCCGCCGGTGCGACGCTTGCGCTGCCGATTCGTGGTCGCATCTGGAATATCGGTTTCAAGATTGACGGTCGACCATTCGGGCGTCCCTCGGAGCAGCCGCAAGCTGACTCTCGCATCGTTTCCAACAATTATTTTGATGTGATGAAGATTCCTTTGAGAAGAGGTCGATATTTTTCGGAGTTCGACACAAAGGATGCGCCGCACGTCGCGATCATAAATGAAGCACTCGCTCGCCTTTACTGGCCAAATGAAAATCCAGCCGGCCGGTTTATCGAGATGGGAGCTTTCGGCGCCGGCCGCTGTGAAATCGTGGGCGTTGTCGGAGATATTCGACAGACGAACTTGGGCGATGAACCCGCTCCGGGGATCTACGTTCCCTTCACTCAGGAAATCATGCCGTGGCAGACGCTTGTGGTACGAACGAAGAACGATCCGTTGGCGCTCGCCGCAGCTATCCGACATGAAGTCAAGGCGCTCGATCCGGAGCAACCTGTGGCTCGCGTTGCGACGATGGATGAATTGAAAGAGGAATCCATCTCGCAACCTCGATTCCGTGCCTTTCTCTTAGGGGCTTTTGCGAGTATCGCGTTGCTGCTGTCGGCGATCGGAATCTATGGCGTGATGGCTTATACAGTCAGCAGGCGGACGAGCGAGATTGGAATCCGCATGGCGATCGGAGCGCAGCCGGCCGACATTCTGAGACTGATTGCCGGTGAAAGCATGACGCTGACGTTGCTGGGAGCATCGGTGGGTTTGGGCGGAGCGTATGCGATAACGCGCGTGATGAAGAGTCTGCTCTTCGGCGTAACCAGCACCGACCCTTTGACGTTCGCGGGAGTGACATTCGTTCTAGTTTTCGTGGCTCTGATGGCGAGCTACCTTCCCGCCCGACGCGCGTCTCGCGTGGACCCCTTGCTGGCCATCAAGTACGAATGACCGGTTGTTTTAAACCCTAGCAGACGGATTCGGAGCAGTGGACGGACCCTCAACGTCGCCGCAGGCTAGCCTTCCTTGCGAGTGCTTATGTAAAGATTCCCTAATCTTCAAGGGTCAAATCCGGCCAAAACTCGGATTCACAGGCCGAAACTGTCTGATTACATGGCTGTTACAGGAACTGTCCGGTGGTACAGCTCTTTGGTAGAGCAAATGCACCTATTGGTGGTGCTCGTGAAATAGCCGGGGCGATGTCCAGATACGGGGAACAATGAGCTGTAAGGACACAATCCACCTGATTTGCTGGTACTTAGAGCGAAAGCTGTCCCCTTCGGTTGAGAGCGAGATCGAGCGCCATCTTGCCGAATGCCATGACTGCCACCTCGTTTTCGACGCCGCGAACTCCACGCTAGACCGCTATTTCGGACCTGCCCGAGCCGCCGAAAACGAAACCGAACGTACGGCCGCCTAGAATAGGCGCACTAAGTTCAACCAAATGAATTGTTTGAGGCTGTGCACAGAAAATGCACAGCCTCTTTTTTTGGCGCGAAGTATTCACGCCGGTGCAATCCTGGCTTCGCGTGTCCAAAGCTAAACTCCAGCAAAAATGCTCGCCCAAAGAGCGCGGCGGTAATCTTTACTAGTACTAGTACGTTTAGCAGGGCGTCGAGTTTGACTCTTCAAGGCTCCTAAACTGGTTACAGGACTCGGATTAGCTCATTTCCACAGCACATAGGGCATTTGGTGTAGGAGATGCTCCTTTCAAGGGGTGCAGGGCGGGAAGCCGCCAAAGGAGACGAAGTCCATGAGCGATTTTCAGGAACCCATTCACCAGACGACCGCGGAGACTCCACGCTGGGTGGGTCTGGCGGTTGCACTCCTGGGAGGAGTATCACTCGTCGGCGTGGGACTTGGCTGGAGCGCCATCAATAAGACGCAGGGAATTCAAGAGCAGACCGCAGCGTCGGTGAAAGCTTCGAACGACGCGATCCAGCAGCGGCTGGCGAAGGAAGAAGAGATCAATCAGCAGCTCGAGAGCGACCTGAAGGTCGTGACCGACAAGCTGAACCTGACGCAGACGCAGCTCGTGTCGGCGCGCAAGGCGAACAAGGCGACTACCGTCGAAGTGGATAAGAAGCTGACCGGGCTCGAGACTTCGGTGAACACGCAGCTCGCCACGAAGGCGAACGTGGATGACGTGAACAAGCTGAACGGCGACGTCAGCGGCGTGAGGTCGGACCTCGACGCGACCAACAACAGCATCCAGATGGCGCGCAGCGAAATGGGCACCCTGATCGCGCGCAACCACGATGAAATCGATCAGCTTCGTCGCATGGGCCAGCGCGATTATTACGAATTTTCGGTTACGCGCAAGAACGGCGCGGAGCGCGTCGGCTCGATCATGGTCGAACTGAAGGACACGAACACCAAGAAGAACCAGTACACGATCAACGTCCTGGCCGACGATAAGAGCTTTGAGAAGAAGAATCGCTCGGTCAACGAGCCGATCTTCTTCTACACCGGCGGCAGCAAGGCCGCTCTGGAGCTCGTGGTCAACAAAGTGAGCAAGACCACGGCGTCGGGCTACCTGAGCGTGCCGAAGTCGGCTGGAACGGCCTCGGCGAGCGCTACGGGGACGGCTCAGTAAGATCTGACGGATTCCGACCAACGGAGCGCACGACTTTCCTGCGTACCTTGAGAGCACAACGGGGAGGGCTTCGAGAGAGCCCTCCCTTTTCTTTTGGGGATTGCCTGCGTGCCGTTGTACCGATGAGTTGGCCCTTCTGAACGTCTATAAAACTGAGGAACATTTCTCCTGGTTGCTATCGGCCTAAAGCCGTTTTGATTTTGAGGAGAAATTGGATTTCCGCTACGATGTTGTCGCGCCCATGACGACGATTCTTCTGCATACCGCGAAGGCAATCACTCCCACTGGTGAAATTTCGGACGCCGGAATTTTGATACGTGATGGCGTGATCGAAGCTGTCGGACGCGCGAGCGGACGTGAGCCTGCCGGCGGGCGCAATCGAGATCAAGGCGACTGATCAGATCGCGGTGCCGGGATTTATCGACGTTCACATTCACGGCGCGGGCGGACGCGATGTGATGGAGGGCAGCAACGAGGCGCTATCTACCGTCGCGCGAACGGTGGCAAAGCGCGGCACGACTTCGATGGTGGCGACCACGGTGACGGCGGCTCCGGACGACATCGTCCGCAGCGTAGAAGGCATCGCGAACTTCATCACGAACCAGCATCGAAGCGAAGATCCGCGGGCTGAAGTTATCGGCATTCACTACGAAGGTCCGTTTATCAGCACGGTGCGGCGCGGAGTGCATCCGAAGGAATGGGTGACACTGCCGAATCGAGATCTGCTTGATCGCATGGTGACTGCGGCCGCGGGGAACGCGCGTATTTTGACGATTGCGCCGGAGTTGCTGGGCGCGATGCCGTGCATCGATGCGGCGCGGAACCTCGGGATCGTCGTGGCGATGGGGCACACGGATGCTACGTATGAGCAGGCACGCGCGGCGATCGCGCATGGCGCGCATCATGCGGTTCACGTTTACAACGCGATGCGGCCGTTTTCGCATCGCGACAGCGGGGTGATCGGTGCGGTGCTAACGTCGCCGGAAGTCAGCGCGGAGCTGATCGCCGACGGCGTACACGTCGAAGAAGCGGCGATGCGTGTGTTGCTGCAAGCGAAGGGGCCGGGCTGCGTGATTTTGGTCAGCGACGGAATTTCGGCGACGGGAATGCCGGACGGGCAATACAGCCTGGGCAAATTCGAGGTCACGGTTGCAGATGGCGTGGCGCGTAATTCAGAGGGAAAGCTGGCGGGGAGCACGCTGACGTTGGATCGCGCGCTGCGGAATATCGTGCGGATGGGATGGTCGCTGAGCGACACCGTTGGGATGCTGACGGCGAATCCGGCGAAATTGCTGGGATTGGAATTTAAGAAGGGCGCGCTGAGGACGGGAGCGGATGCGGACATTGTTTTGTTGAATGAAGCGCTGGAAGTGACGAATGTGTGGGCGCGCGGCGTGCCGCTGAATTAAATCCGAAGAAAAAACGGATGGTCGAAGATTTTTGTCGCCCGGGCAAGCTGGGGCGCAGCAGTGCTGCGCCCCTACACGGAATTTGTGCGGTCGCAGTGTGCCGCGGGGTTAACTCGGGCGCGACGAAGAAGAATCTAACGCAGAGGCGCGGAGAGCGCCGAGTTACGCAGAGATGAGTGACGCAGAGTTGAGACGATGAGTGGTTATGGATTGAGCGGGACGTTCAGCTCGTGGGCGAGTTGGCTGGCGTTGAACGGGCTGCACGCAAAGTAGCGATCTCCCACCTTCAGAGTCGGCACCTTACGCTTACCGTCGTTGGCCTTGATGACGATTTCTTCCGCGTCGTCGTCATCTTCAATGTTGATTTCGCGATAGGAGATGCCGCGCTGCGTCAGAAAAGATTTCACGCGACGGCAATCGGGACACCAGTTCGTGGTGTACATCGTAATGGTTTCCATCAGGCCCTGGTTTGATGCATGGAGATGGCGAATCTATGCGCCCGGAACGGCAACGCTGCGCTGGCGACGCGCAACCTGAATACGGATGAGCGAGCGCTGCAACGCGATCGAGGCGCGACCCCAATCGATGTTCGGATCGCTCTGCGCATGGGCGAGCCGCTCTTCGGCGCGCTTCTTGGCTTTCTCGGCGCGTTCGACGTCGATCTCTCCCGCGCGTTCCGCCATTTCCGCGAGCACAGTGACGCGTTCACCCAAAACTTCCGCGAAGCCGCTGATGATCGCGATCGGATCGGACTGCGAGCCACCCTTCGAGCGATACGTCAGCTCACCGATGCCGAGTTCCGTGATCAACGGAGCGTGGCCCGGCAGGACGCCCAACTGGCCGTCGGCGCCGGGAAGCGTCACTTCGGTGACGGTCTCGCGCAGCAATTGCCGGACCGGCGTGACGATGATCAACTCGATGGAGTCAGCAGCCATTTTCTCTCAGTGATCCTAAGCTCTTCTCAAACAGATGCGCGAACTACGCGTTCGCTTTCATCTTCTCGGCCTTTTCGAGCGCTTCCTCGATGGTGCCGACCATGTAGAACGCCTGCTCCGGAACGTCATCGTACTTGCCTTCGACGATTTCCTTAAAGCTGCGAACCGTGTCTTCAATCTTGACGTATTTACCTTCGAGGCCGGTGAATTGCGCTGCGACGAACATCGGCTGCGACAAGAAGCGCTCGATCTTACGCGCGCGAGCTACGGTGCGCTTGTCTTCGTCCGAAAGTTCTTCGATGCCGAGAATGGCGATGATGTCCTGCAAATCTTTGTAGCGCTGCAGAATCGACTTCACGGCGCGCGCCACGGTGTAATGCTCCTGCCCGACGATGCGCGGATCGAGAATGCGCGAGTAGCTGGCCAGCGGATCGACGGCAGGATAAATGCCGCGTTCGACGATCTGACGGCTGAGGTTCGTGGTCGCGTCCAGGTGAGCGAACGTCGCGGCTGGCGCAGGGTCGGTGTAGTCGTCGGCAGGCACGTAAATCGCCTGCACCGACGTGATCGAACCCGACTTCGTGGAAGTGATGCGCTCCTGCAATTCGCCGATTTCGGTGTTGAGGTTCGGCTGATAACCGACGGCGCTGGGCATGCGGCCGAGAAGCGCGGAAACTTCGGAACCGGCCTGAACGAAACGGAAAATATTGTCGATGAAGAGCAGCACGTCGAGGTGCTCTTCGTCGCGGAAATATTCGGCGACGGTGAGACCGGTCAGACCGACGCGCAGACGCGATCCGGGCGGCTCGGTCATCTGTCCGTAGATCAACGCGGCGCGCGATTTTTCGGAATTGCCGGGGACGATGACGCCGCCTTCCGACATTTCGAGCCAGAGGTCGTTGCCTTCACGGGTGCGTTCGCCCACGCCGGCGAAGACCGACACGCCGCCGTGCTTCATCGCGACGTTGTGAATCAACTCCATAATCAAAACGGTTTTGCCGACGCCGGCGCCGCCGAAGAGTCCAATCTTTCCACCCTTGAGGTACGGCTCGATCAGGTCGACGACTTTAATTCCGGTCTCGAACATCTCGAGCGTCGTGGATTGATCTTCGAGGCTTGGCGCAGGGCGGTGAATCGCGTAGTGCTTGTCGCTCTTCACGGGGCCGAGCTGATCGACGGGCTTGCCGAGCACGTTCATCACGCGGCCGAGCGTCGCGCGGCCGACCGGAACGGTGATACCTGCGCCGGTGTCATACGCCTTCATGCCGCGGACCATGCCTTCGGTCGGCTCCATGGCGACCGCGCGCACGCGGCCGTCGCCGAGGTGCTGCTGCACTTCGACGATGACGTCGAGCGGCTCGGGGATGTTGAATCCCTCGCTCGTGATGCGAATGGCGTTGAAAATGGCTGGTAGGTGTCCAGCTTCGAATTCAATGTCGAGCACCGGTCCGATGACCTGAACGACCTTGCCGACTTTTCCTTGTTCTGGCATTCCGTCTCCTACTTTTCGTAATTCGCGCCGCTGACGATTTCAATAATTTCCGTCGTAATGGCGGCTTGCCGCACTTTGTTCATGTGCAGCGTCAAAGCCTCAATGACTTCTCCCGCGTTTTTCGTGGCCGCTTCCATGGCGGTCATTCGCGCGGCGTATTCGGATGCGGAAGATTCGAGCATCGCGCGCAGAACTTGGGTTTCCACGTAACGCGGCAAGAGCTTGTTCAACAAGTGTTCCGCTGGTTGTTCGTAGATGTAATCGATTTGCGCGCTGTCTTGCTCGGCCTGTTTTTTCTCGCCGTGTGCTACGCGCTCCGCATCGTGGCGCGGATCGTGCTGAGCATCGGGAGCTTCAACCATCTTTTCGATAGGGAGAAGTTTCTCGATTGTCAGGTTCGGCGCCATGACGCTCTTGAATTCGCTGAAGATGATGTAGACGGCGTCGATTTTTTCTTCGATGTAAAGCTGGGCGGCGAGATTTGCAATTTCGCGCGCCGTCTTGAACTCCACGCGCGCCAGCACGTTGACGTATTCGCCGGCAAAGGTGAATCCCGCCTTCTTCAGCGAATCGCGGCCCTTTTTTCCGACCGGAATCGTGACGATCTTCTTGCCCTTATTTTCGCGGAAGAATTCGTTGGCCTTGCGCAGAATGTTTGCGTTGAACGCGCCCGCCAGGCCGCGCTCGCCCGTCATGACGATCGCGAGAACATTCTTCTCTTCGCGCTGCGCCATCAACGGATTCGAAATATCCTGAATGCGCGACATCACCGAGCGCAGCAACCGCGCCAACTCTTGCGCAAACGGCCGCGCCGCCAAAGCAGCTTCCTGTGCGCGACGCAATCGCGCCGCCGCGACGAACTTCATCGCGCGCGTGATCTGTTGGCTGCTTTTCACAGACCGGATGCGGCGCCGAAAATCGAGAAGTGTTGGCATAGTTCGCTGCGGCTAAGTGCGACCCGCTACTTCGCGGCCGCGACGGCTTCCTTTTCCGACGTGGTGAATCGCTGTTTGAATTCCTCGACGGCTTTCTTGATCTCGCCCTTGATCGCGTCGTCCAAAGCCTTCTTTTCCTTGATCGAGGTCAAGATGCCCGAATGGCTCGTTTCAACGAATTGCACGAATTCCTTTTCGAAGCGGCGGACATCGGGCACCGGGATCGAATCGAGCGGGCCAGTCGTCGCGATAAAGATGATCAGAACCTGCTTTTCGACCGACAGCGGCTGGTATTGATCCTGCTTCAGAACTTCGGTGAGGCGCTGACCGCGACCGAGCTGCGCCTGGGTCGCTTTATCGAGCTGATCGGCGCCGAACTGCGCGAACGATGCGAGATCGCGGAACTGCGCCATGTCCAATCGCAGCGAGCCGGCAACCTGGCGCATCGCTTTGATCTGCGCGTTGCCGCCGACGCGGCTGACCGAGATGCCGACGTTAATCGCGGGGCGAATGCCGGCGTTGAAGAGGTCGGCTTCGAGATAAATCTGGCCGTCGGTGATCGAGATGACGTTCGTCGGAATGTAAGCCGAAACGTCGCCCGCCTGCGTCTCGATGACGGGCAGCGAGGTGAGCGAGCCGGCGCCCAGCTTGTCGTTCAACTTCGCGGCGCGCTCCAACAAACGCGAGTGGAGATAAAACACGTCGCCAGGGAACGCTTCGCGTCCAGGAGGCCGCCGCAGCAGCAGGGAAATTTCGCGATAGGCCTGCGCGTGCTTCGAAAGATCGTCGTAGAAAGTGATCGCGTGCCGTTTCGTGTCGCGGAAATATTCGCCCATCGCGCACGCGGCGTACGGCGCGATGTACTGCACGGAAGCGGGCTCGGAAGCGGACGACGCGACGACGATCGTATAATCCATCGCGCCGGCATCGGTCAGCACCTTCACCACCTGCGCAATCGTCGAGCGCTTTTGCCCGATCGCGCAGTAGATGCAGATCATGTCACCGCCCTTCTGGTTGATGATCGTGTCCAGAATGACGGCGGTCTTGCCGGTTTGGCGGTCGCCGATGATCAGCTCGCGCTGTCCACGGCCGATCGGAATCATCGAGTCGATGGCTTTGATACCGGTCTGCACCGGTTCGCGCACGGGCTGGCGATCGAGAACGCCGGGAGCAATTCTCTCGAGCGGATTGCGTTGCTTCGCGTTGATCGGGCCTTTGCCGTCGAGAGGTTCACCGAGCGGGCTAACCACGCGGCCAATGAGCGCTTCGCCGACGGGCACCGACATAATCGTATTCGTGCGCTTGACGGTGTCGCCTTCTTTGAGCTCGACCGTTTCGCCAAGGAGCACGGCGCCGACTTCGTCCTCTTCCAGGTTGAGCGCGATGCCGAAAACGTTGTGCGGGAAGGCCAGCATCTCGCCGGCCATGACTTTGTCGAGCCCGTGAATGCGCGCGATGCCGTCGCCGACGCTGATGATCGAGCCGACTTCGTCGACCGCGACGGTCTGCTCGTAATTCGCGATCTGTTCGCGCAGAATCTTGCTGATTTCGTCCGCTTTGATGTTCGCCATTCGCGCTCCGTAACTTTTCCTAAATGGGCCTCGGGCACTCTCTCGAACGAACCGGGATTCAGCCCGGCGAACTCGAGGCTCGTCTAAACTCTTGTAAAACCCGCATCACCGAAATGACAACCCGCTATGACGACTGCACACCAACAGCACCCCGGCGAACGCTGACCTCTTATTCGCCTGTTAACTTCGACCGCATTTCGTTCAAACGATTCCGCACCGATCCGTCGTAAATCGCGTCGCCGATGCGCACAACCGCGCCGCCAAGCAGGCTCGGATCGAGCGAGTACTTCGCTTCGATGCGTTGCCCCGTCATGCGCTCCAGAGTAAAAGCGAATTCCGCTTTCTGCGCCGCGCTGAGTTCGAACGCAGAAGAAATTTCAGCCTCCGCGATGCCTTGCCTATCGCGAACGACCTCTTGGAACGACTCGAAAATTTCCGGCAGGATGTGCATCCGTCCGTGGTCGGCAATGACGAACAGAAAATTGCGAATGATCCTGCTCGCGCCGAGCCGCGCCACCAGCTTTTCGATCACGCCATGCTTCGCTTCGCGATCGACCGCCGGACTCGCCAGGAAATTTCGAAGTTCGGGAGACTCCGCGTAAGCTTCGCGAAAATCATTCAGCTGATGCAACGCCGCATCGCCGGCGCCCTGCGCCAATGCAATATCCGCCAGCGCGTTGGCATATTGAAGGCTTGCCGACTTCAATTGGGTCTCCCCGCGAGGCCTTTTACGAAAGCGCTGACGAGCGCTTCCTGGGCCTGCGGCGTGAGTTGTTTCGCGAGCAGTGATTCGGCGCTGTCAACGGCGAGATTCGCGGCGAGCGCTTTCAGTTCGAAGCGCGCCGCACGTTCGGCCGCGTCGATTTCAGCGGCGGCGGCGGCTTCGATCTTCTGTGCATCGCTCAAGGTAGCGTTGCGGATGCGCTCGGCTTCAGCGGCCGCTTCACGCTGCGCGACTGCGCGCAATTGGGCGATTTCCTGTTCGAGCTTCGCCAGCTTCTGTTCGGCTTCGCGGAGTTGGCGGTCCGCTTCGATTCTGGCTTCCGTGGCTTTCTTGATGGCTGCGCCAATCTCGTCGGAGCGCTTGCGGAAGATCGGAGGCAATAGCTTGGCGAAAACCCAGATCAATCCCACCGCAACGAGCGCGAAATTGATCCACTTGAAGAGTTCGTTCACGCGCGCGCTTGTGTCGTTGCCGCCCTCTGCGGCGTGAACACTAACTGCGGCGAACAACATGGCAAACGCGACGCTAACTGCCAGTGAAATACGACGACCCGTCATGAAACCTCTCTGACTGGGCTGGTTGGCCTGGGTGGTGGAATCTGAATAACGCGCTGCGCGATTTCCGCAGCGAGCTGCGCGACGCTGGACTCGATATCCTGCTTGGCGGTTTCGAATTCGCGTGCCACGCGCTCTTTCGCGCTGGCGACGTGGCCTGCGGCTTTGCCGCGCGCTTGTTTCGCTGCGTCCGCGCGCTCGTTCAAGAGCTTCTTCCGCGCATCTTCCTGTTCGGCGTAAACCTTCGCGCGCGCTTGTTTCAGTGCCTCTTGATACTGCTTCACTTTGGCCGCAGCCGCCTCTTGCGCCGATTCCGCGGCCTTGCGTGCCCCAACCGTTCGCGTCTCGCGCTCAGCCATGACCTTCATCAGGGGCACGAAAAACAGCGTCCGCATCACGCCGTAAAAAATCAGAACGATCACGACTGTAGGCACAGCCTGAAGGAAGAGTTCGCCGAGTTGGTGAACAATCTGTTGCATTTAGCTTGTGTCGCCTGAACCTCAGGATTGGCAGCCGCCCGGCGCGCTCGACCCGGGATGAGAGCGCCTCGGTGGCCTTTGAAGCGCCCCGCTCAATACAATAATTTTATAGCATCCGGCGCGTCGCGCCGTCAATTCGAGTGGGCGCGTTTTCGTGCGTAGGAGTTATATCGTCAACGCTTGTTTCCGCTCGAATTTAAGCGCCAATTTGGAGTGTTTTCGCTGCGTCGTTCTTGGGCGGCGCGGGATGCTATTGCTTCGGCGCGCTGCCTGTTGGAGTCGTGGGGGCCGCACCTGGCGCCGCGGGAGCGCTCGCGGAACCGGCCGCCGGCGGCGGGCCGTAAGCGTCATAAACGTAGCGGACCATTAACGTGCTGTTGCTTCGTCCCATCGATATGTTCAGCGTTTCGTAGAGTTGCGTTCCGTCGTACGACAACTCATACGTCCGGCTCATCTTCCCGTGCGGACCCTTTTCATCGGTCGCAAGCTGCTTCCCGCTCCAGTGCGCCGTTACTTCCTGGTTGTTGGCGTCCTTTGACTTCGTGGGTTTCCGCCCGTCGGTGATCAAAGTCAGCTTTCTCTCCTGATCGTCGGTCAGATCGACCTCGCCTCTATCAGTTAAGTCTGTGACCGTCAGTCGATTCGCAGGGTTCATTAACTCCTGCATTTTCTGTCGTTCTTCGTCGCTCATCCCTTGCTGCCCCATGCGGCGCCCACCTCCACCCATGCCGCCGGGAAAGCCGACTCGTGGCCCTCCGCCGCCATATCCTCCGTTGCCCTGACTCCGATCCTGCTGAGCTTGCTGCAACTTCTGCTGGGGGTCATCGCTGTCGTCGCGATTAAATCGCCAGTCCCCGAAGATCGCTGTCCTAGGCTGCAGAGTCGATTTCTTTACTTCCTGGCGAGGTTCAGGCGCTGGCGCATCCTTCGCCGGCGGCAACGTCATCGGCCCAGGAGGCGCTTGGGCTACGATAAACACCGGGCAGCCGACTGAAAACAGGGCAGTTAATGAAATTTTGAGCGCAGTTCGAAACACAAGATTCCCATTTTGGGATTTCACGGCGTGCGTACCTCTTAATTAGACGTTCCCGAATCGGACTACCGAAGTTCCCAGTAGGCTCTCCTGGACCGAACCTACGCTACTTCCCTAGCCACGCATTCAGCTCGTTCGCCCGAGTCAAAATTCCAATCGCCCCGAGTCGCCGAAAATTCGCCAAGCGCTCCCGATACCCATGTGCTCCCTTGGGTAAAATCGCCATAAACGGCACTTTCGCGTCGCGCGCCGCCAGCGCATCGTCAATGTTATCCCCTACGTAGACCGCTGTAGACGGGGCGCGTCCCGCCAAAATCTTAACCAACCCATCCGGCGCCGGCTTTCCGTTCTCGACGTCGTCCATCGTTACAACCGTCCGAAAATGCTTCGAATGCGGCCACTTGTCGAACGTAAACGCATATTCCTTCCGCGTGCGTCCCGTAAACAGGTGCAGCTCGTATTTCTTGGCCCAACGCTCGATCTGTTTCGCGGTGATCACGAACTTCTCGTTGTGTACGTTGCCCGGTCGATCGTCGGTGCCCCAATAGAACTTTTCGAACGCCGCGCGCGCTTCATCATAGGATGTCGGTTTGCCGAGCGCGGTCACCCAGTTTGCCGTCATTCGCCAGTCGTCGTTGTGTCCCGGCTTCGCCTTCCATTTGTGCAGATCGGCATACGTCACGCGTTTTCCGCTCAAATAACGAACCGTCTCCATCGCCGAGCGCCAATACGTCGCCCGCACATCGATCAGCACGCCATCGATGTCGAAAATCAAAATTTTCGGATGCAATTTCAGTTTCGATTGACGTGTAGACTTTCGCGACTTCTTCGCAGGACTTCGTTTCGTTTTTTTGGATGTCATCTCGTAGGCAATGCGGTGTGTTCTCAGCTCGAATATCGAGTTTCACCGCTCCAGCGGCGCGACGTCAAGCGAGCAGAGAACCTTTACGTAGAAATTACTTACGCTGTTCCACCATCTCCGCCGCAACCGGCGTTCCCGCGCGCCGCCCGATGTAATCTTCCAAGACGTCATCCAGCTCTTGCGGCCGAATCGGCTTCGTCAAATATCCGTCCATCCCACCCGCGATGCATTTTTCGCGGTCGCCCTTCATCGCATGCGCCGTCAGCGCAATGATCGGCTGATGCTTGCCGGTGATTTTTTCTTTGCCTCGAATCACCGCCGTGGCCTCGAGCCCATCCATCTCCGGCATCTGCACATCCATGAACACGAGATCGAAGTCCTGCTTCTCCATCGCCGCCAGCGCTTCGGCTCCATTCCCCGCGACAACCACGTGATGCCCGCGTTTCTCCAGCAACCTCACGGCGAGCCGCTGATTCACTGGATTGTCTTCTGCCAGCAGCACGTGCAGCGACGCCGCCGGATCGCGTCCATCGTGCAGCGAGAATCGAGTGATCAGTGGAATCGCGCCGTTCTCCGCATGCGCTCCCAGCACTCGCGCAATTGCCTCGCGCAATTCCGACTGTCGAATCGGCTTCAGCAAATACGCCGCGATGCCCAACTCCTGGCAACGCGCCGCATCTCCGCGATGCCCCGCCGACGTGAGCATCATGATCGTCGCCGTCGCCAGCTCGGGCCGCTTTCGAATTTGCTCGACCAGCGTGAACCCATCCATCTCCGGCATGTGCATGTCCGTCAGAATCAGCGAAAACGGTTGACCCGCCGCTCGCGCGCCTGACAACGCGTCCAGCGCCTCCTGCCCTTCCTCCACCGACACCGATACCATTTCCCACCGGCCCAGCATTCCTTCCAGGATGCGCCGATTCGTTCGGTTGTCGTCGACGATCAAAACGCGCGCCCCGCGCAAAATCTCCGGCGGCGCGATCGAGCCGATTTTGATCTCCTTCGCGTCGGTCAATCCGAGGCGCGCCGTGAAATGAAACTGACTCCCGCGCCCAATTTCGCTCTCCACCCAGATTTTTCCGCCCATCATTTCGACGAGCCGCGTCGAAATCGTCAGGCCAAGTCCCGTGCCACCGTATTTCCGAGTCGTTGAAGTGTCGGCCTGCGAAAATGGCGCAAAAATCAGCTCGCGCTTTTCCTCTGGGATGCCGACGCCCGTATCCGACACCGTGAAGTGCAGCTCGCATTCGCTCGCCTCGCGCGATTTCATCTCCACTTTCACCGCGATCTCGCCAGAATCGGTGAACTTGATCGCGTTGCCCACCAGATTGATCACCACTTGCCGCAGTCGCGTCGAATCGCCGCAGACCACTTCCGGCACTTCCGGCGCAACTTCACATAAAAGCTCCAGCCCTTTTTCGTCCGCGCGGATCGCCACCGTCTTCAGCGTTGACTCCAGACTGTCGCGCAAATTGAAATCCACCGATTCGAGATCGATCTTCCCCGCCTCGATCTTCGAGAAATCGAGAATGTCGTTGATCACCGTCAGCAGCGCATCCGACGAACTCTTCACCGTCTCCAGATAGTCGCGCTGCTCCGGGGTCAGTTCCGTATCCAGAGCGAGATCCGTCATCCCCATCACGCCGTTCAACGGCGTTCGAATTTCGTGGCTCATGTTTGCCAGAAATTCGCTCTTCGCCTTGCTCGCCGCTTCCGCCGCCTCCTTAGCGCGTTGCATTTCGTGTTCGACGCGCTGGCGCTCCGTGATGTCGCGGCCGACGCCGGCAATTCCGATTACCTGCCCATTTCGATCGAACAGCGGCACTTTCGTCGTCAGCAACGCGATCCGATTTCCGTCGCTGTTGGTAGAGTCCTCCTCGTGCTCGAACAAAACTTTCTTCTTCCGGATCACCAACTGCTCGTCTTCGTAATACTGGTTCGCCAGCCGCTTCGGATAAAAATCAAAATCCGTTTTCCCCAGCAAATCCGCAGGCGAAGTCACTCCCATCGATTTCGCCAGCGATGCGTTCGCCACCACGAAACAACTCCGCGCGTCCTTCACGTACATGAAGTCCGGCACGTTATCGATCAGTGCGCGCAGCATGCGCCGCTCTTCCGACAGCGTTTCTTCCGCCAGCAACCGATCGTCGATCTCTGATTGCAATTGCCGCGTGCGCTCCGCCACTCGCGTTTCGAGTTGATTGTTCGATGTCTGTAGCGCCGCGTCCCGCTCCTGAATGCGATCGAGCATCTTGTTGAACGCTTGCACCAGCGCGCCGATTTCGTCGTCGCTCTGCACCGTGCCGCGCAGCGCGTAGTCTTCCTGCCGCGTCACGCGGTCGGCAGTCTCCGCCAGTTCCACCACCGGCTTGATGATCAGCTGAATCAACCGCGACGAGACCAGAAACGTCGCCAGCATCGAAATGATGATCACCACCACCGAAATCTGCGTGTACCGGCGAATCTTCGCCTGCAACGCGCCAAGGTCCGATCTGATCGAGATCCATCCCACCTGTTCGTTGCCCAGCGAAATCGGCCGGTACACCGTGACCGAATCCGACCCGAATCTCGCCTCCTCGCCGTGGACGATCACCTCGCTACACCGATCCGCGGCGCCTCCTCTTTGATACGCCGCAAAAAATTCTCCTTTCTTGTCGTACAAACATCCCGTCACGACATGTGGCTCGGCGCTCAACGCTTTCAGAATGTCCACCGCGGACTGCTTGTCGCTGAAGGCCAGCGATGCCGTCGCGTTCGCACCCAGCGTTCCAGCCAGCGCCGTCAGTTGGCTCGTGATCGCTCCCCGAAAACTTCCGCGCTCGTAAATCTCCGAACACAAACACGCCAGGCTCAGCCCGAGCAGGCTCGTCGTCAGAATCACGAACGTCAGCTTTCGTTGAATCGAAGAACGTCGTTCCTTCGGCATCCTAGGTTCCCTTCGGGGCGCCCAGCACCGTTTTTGCCAGTGCCAGCAATTTCGCGCTGATCTTCAACCCCGCCTTTCCCGCCGCGTCCAGATTCACCTCGAAGCGAATCTTGTTGTCTTCGGTGCAGAAGCCGATCGCGCCGCCGTTCTCCGCGAATCGGTCCGCCTCTCCAACAGTCAAGATCGGCAACGTTCCCGTATTGGCGAGCATTTCTTCCACGTGTTTTCTGTCGCCGGCTCCGCCTACGAACAGAACCTGGCATTCACCGACTTTTTCCGCTCCGTTCAGGTGTTCGACACGCAGCGGCCGCTCCCCGATCGTTTTTCCGTTCAGCGTCTTCTCCAGCGCGCCATGAAATGGATCGTCTCCCATCGTGCAGTACGTGAACGGCTCGCCCGCTCCTTTGAACGCATCGGGCGGCCACTCCACGAATTGCGCAAATCGAAACAAAAACGCCGCCTTCACTTCATATTCCAACGCCACGTTCGCATTCGTGGCCAATGGCTGCCCGCATACGCTCACTGTGAAAAGCACCGCGCTTGCGGTCAAAACGCCGCAGCCTGGCCACACTCGATCGCGCCATCGAACTCGGCGCCCCTCCGCAACTTTCCGGCAGCCTCCTTCACGAGCCCCCTTCTCGCCTTGCCTCATCGAACGCCCGCCTCTTGCCTAAAACCGCCAGCTCAATTTCGCGTATGCGCTCCGCCGGATCAGCGTCGATCGGGTAGAACTGCTGTCGGGATCAAAAAATTCCAGGTGACGATCCCGCAGCAGATTTTGTCCATAAATCCCCAGCGAAAAATTCTCTCGAAGCTTCCAGATCAGGTTCGAATCCAGCCGCGTGTAGGACGGCACGCCCTGCGACTCCAGCCGGTCGGTGTAGTCTCCCGAAACGTTCCATGAAAGTTTCCGCGTCAGAAAAAACTCCGACTGCACTCGCGCCTGCTGGTGTGGAGCGCTGCCCTCCGTGTCGGGCCCAGTCGTAAAATCGAGGCTTCCTGCCGAACGATGCATGTGAATTCGTTCGAACTCGACGCTGCCGTCGAGGGCCCACCGATCGTTCACCTTCCACCGCGCCGACAATTCCGCTCCATGCGCTTCGCCGTACTGCAGATTTCGATCCGTCGTCGGAATCACCAAATGTGGCGGCGGGCGCGTTGTCTCGACGAACATCGGCTCTGGTTCGTCGCTAATCTGGTTGTCGTAGCCGTTGTAATAGGCCGCGACATCGACCGACAATCGCGGCGTTAGCATGCGTCGGTAACCCGCCTCATACGCCAGCAATCCTTCGTCCTTCACATTCGGATTACCGAATAGGCTGACCGCTGCGATCATTCCGTCCGGCAACGTCACGCCTCCGACGTTGACTCTCAGCGACGTATCGATTTCAGCCGGCGAACGCACCGCCCGCGATATTGCCGCCCACACCGATTGTTTAGGATCCAGTTGATACAGCGCGCGTGCCGTCGGCATCACTGCGAATCCCGAGTACGTGTTGTCTTCGAATCGGCTCCCCAACGTCACATACATCCGGTCCTGAATCGCCGCGATCTCGTCCTGCACAAAGACGCTGAAAATGTTCTCGCTCTGATTCGGTGGAATCAACGAAAGCCAATTCCCGCCGTCCGAAGTCGCCGACGTATGCCGGTACGTCGCGCCCCACACCAAATCTTGTCTCTCGCCCAATCTGTAGTGCTCTCGGAAGTCCAGGCTCTCCGTCTGTCGATGATCCTTCAACAAATCGCCGCGCTCGTAAGCGTCATACGAGCCCATCAACGTGAAGTCCGACCGGCTCGACGACGTGTGGCTCCAGATCGACTGCAAAAATCCGCCCGCCACATTGGTAAAGTCCTCGACCGGCGTCGGCCCGGGCGCCAGCAGTGACGACAGCATGTATGTCGGATCGCCTTCACGCCCCGTATACATGTCCCCTTCGACGACGAGCCCATCGCTATCCGTGAACTTCGAGTCCGTTCGAAATCCCGCGCGCGCCATGTGCCATCCGTCGCCGCCGTCTCCACCTCCCAATCCGCGCATGTCATGCTCGTCGAAATACTTCACGTAGCCCCGGTAATCCACGCGTTCGCCAATCGAGTCGCCGTATTGCACCGTCGCGAAATCCGCGTCGGTATTTCCGCCGCCCGCATTCAACAGTCCGCCTTTCGTGTCTCCTGCTTTTTTTCGAATGATGTTCACAACGCCATTCACCGCGTTCTCGCCCCAAATCGATGCGCCCGGCCCGCGAATCACTTCGATCCGCTCGATGTTTTCTAGCGGCAGATCGACCGTGTCCCAAAACACTCCGCCGAACGACGGCGTATACACATTTCGCCCATCGATCAGCACCAGCAACTCGTTGCTGAATTGCCCGTTCAATCCGCGTGCGCTGACGGCCCAGGTGCTCGCATTGATCTGCGCCACATCCAGTCCCGGCGCCATCCGCAACACGTCTGGAATGTTCGTCGCGCCCGACCGCGCGATGTCTCCCTGCGTAATCACAAATACCGCCGCGGCGGTTCGCGATAACGTTTGCTCTTTGTTCGAAACCGACGTCACCTCCACCTTCATCAAGTCTTCCAGGCTTGCGTTCGCCAGATCCGCTGCGCTCTGCTGTCCTTGACCGTCCTGAGCCCGCGCGACCGCGCAACCCATCAGCGCAGTCACCACCACCAGTGACTTCGCGCACATTTGCATGTCGATTCGCACACTTCTCCTCGCGCATCGATACCTGCATGAACAACGCCGAACGCGCCGCAGCCTTTCCCTTCACATCCGCCGTCTTTTCAGTGTTTTCGCTGCTCCAAACCAGGTTGGAAATCTCTCAACGAGCCTTGCGCTCGCCGCGCCGTACCGAACTGAACTTGCTGCCATTAGGACTTTCCAAAATGGAAAGTCCGCCGCGGCCCTCGGTTGCCCGCCCTTCCGCCGCGTTGCTACAATATCTCCGCACGAGCCAGCTTCGGACCCGAAACGCAGCCTCTACTTCCCGCGCACTGCCATCGCGTCAGCGCCTTTAGCTTTCCCGGCACGGCAATGCCATGCTCGTCCCGCGCGGACGGGTTACGAGAGACGATCAGGAGATTCAATGGCCCCCTACAACGGCGTCGATTTCATCGATTTCGATTCGCTCCTCAACGATGAGGAAAAACTTGCCCGCCAATCCGCGCGTCAATTCGTCGAGGCCGAAGTCATTCCCATCATCGAAAAGCACAGCCGCGAAGGCACATTTCCCAAGCATCTCGTTCCCCAGCTTGGCGAACTCGGCTTCTTCGGCGCGAGTCTCCACGGCTACGGCTGCGCCGGAATGTCCAACGTCGCTTACGGTCTTGTCACGCAGGAACTCGAGCGCGGCGACTCCGGCCTCCGCAGCTTCGTCTCCGTCCAAAGCGCACTCGTCATGTATCCGATTTACGCCTACGGTAACGACGCGCAAAAAGACAAATGGCTTCCGCTCCTGGCGCAAGGTAAAGCCATCGGCTGCTTCGGCCTGACCGAACCGCAATTCGGTTCGAATCCCGGCGGCATGTTGACCCGTGCCGTGAAAAAGGGAAACAAGTACGTCCTCAACGGCGAAAAAATGTGGATCACCAGCGGTTCGCTCGCCGACGTCGCCGTAGTCTGGGCGAAAGGCGACGATGACAAAGTCCGCGGGTTCCTCGTTGAAAAAGGAACGCCCGGCTTCAAAGCGTGGGACGTCCACGGCAAGTGGTCGCTGCGCGCCTCGGTAACTTCCGGCCTTTCCTTCAGCGATTGTGAAATTCCCGAGGAGAATCTCCTCCCCGGCGTTGTCGGCCTAAAGGGCCCGCTCGGCTGCTTGAATCAAGCCCGCTACGGAATCGGCTGGGGCGCGCTCGGCGCCGCCATGGCCTGCTACGATACCGCGCTGCAATACGCCAAGACGCGAAAGCAGTTCGCTAATAAACCCATCGCTTCTCATCAATTGGTTCAGGAAAAGCTCGCCTGGATGATCACCGAAATCGTGAAAGGCCAGCTTCTCGCCCTCCACGTCGGGCGCCTCAAAGATCAAGGCAAAGTCGATCACACGCACATCTCGATGCTCAAGATGAACAACGTCGCCATCGCCCTCGAAACCGCGCGCAAGTCCCGCGACATCCTCGGCGCCAACGGCATCGTGGACGACTACTGCATCATGCGCCACATGAACAACCTCGAGTCCGTCTACACCTACGAAGGCACCAACGACATCCACAAATTGGTGATCGGCGAAAAAATCACCGGCATCGCCGCCTTCGTCTAGCCTTCAATTCACCCAGGCCATGTAGGGGCACAGCACGGCTGCGCCCCAGCTTGCCCAGGCGTCCACACGATTCCAACTCCGTTTTTTCTTTCCTTCGGGTCCTCACATTCGTGATGCGACCAACACCGAGTTTGTCTCCACCGTACCGGTAAGACTTACTGTCGTGCGCCCGTTGCGCTAACGAGATAGACTCTGAAGCTCTTCCAGTTTTCAAGACCGAACTCATGATCACGCGCCGCGAATTTCTCTCGCGAACATCTGCCGCCGGCATAGTAGCTGTAGCACCCACGCGATTCGCTCACGCCGCCGCAGCTTACCTCCGCAAAGACGAGCCCAAAATCGTCCGCGCTGGCGAAGCCGAAACCGTTCTCGGCCCCCTCGATGCCTTGCAGCTCGGCTTTACCCTCCCTCACGAGCACATCGCCGATGCGCCCTACGTTTTAAGCCGATGGCCAAAGGGCTCGGATGGCAGAGCAGAATTGATCGCTAAGGCCGTCGATCAGCTCAAACTCATACGAGCCGCAGGCGTCAGCACCATCGTTGATCTGACTACCTACGATGTCTGGCGCGACATTCGCTTTCTCCAAGAAGTTTCGCGGAAGTCCGGACTCAATATGATCGCGAGTACCGGCCAACGATTTTTTCCGCCGAAAGTGGAGGGTGTATCGATGCCGTCCCGCACCATTGCGGGTCTCACCGATTTCTTCACAAAAGAAATCGAGCAAGGAATTGACGGCACTGCCGTCAAAGCCGGTGTAATCAAAATAGGTATCGTCGGCAAACAGCTGTCTCCCCTCGAGGAAATAGGTTTGCGCGCGGCCGCTCGGGCCAGCAAAGCGACCGGAGTTTCCATACGCACCCACACCGATGCCGCCAATCGCGCCGGTGAGAGTCACGCCGCAATCCTGGAGGACGAAGGCGTTCATCCCGCTCGCGTTTCTTTTGACCACAGCGACGATAGCGGCGATATGGATTACTTCCTGGGTCTCGTGAGGCGCGGCTATTCGCTCGGCATGGACCACGTCCATCGGGGCCTCAGCTCAGAGTTCAAGCCTTCATTTGAAAGACGCGCGCAGTGCATCAAACTCCTCATCGACGCCGGCTTTGCTGACAAAATCTTTCTCTCACAAGATTCGGAGTTCGGCGGCTCGCTGCTTCCGGAGCAATCCAGAGAATGGAGAGAGAAGATTGATCCGCCGGATGGAATGCTGTTCACCACACGCAAGACGATCCCTTATATGAAGCAACTCGGCGTATCCGACCAGCAATTCCACGCCATCACCATAGATAATCCCCGGCGCTTCTTCGCTCGCATCTGAGCGTTACTATTTTCTCTTCCGCCCTCTCGCGACCCGATGTATCGTTTTCCCTTCGCAGGAGCCAGCCCAACAATGTCCCGAAACCGAATTCGAATCCTCCTTCAACTCTTTCTTGCTCTCGCGCTCGCGTCCGCCGCACACGCCCAACGCGCCGCCACTCCTCCCGACCCCGCCAAACCCAAAATCCGCGCCATCACCGCCTTCGTCAATCTCGACCGCAACAAATACCAGCAGCAAATCGCCGACGCGATGAAAACCCTCAAATACGCTCGCACGCTCCTCGAATCGCGCGGCTACACCGTTCAAGGCGTACGCATCGCTACGCAGCCCTTCTCCGAATACACCAAGGGACTCACCACCGAACAAGCCGTCGAATTTTTCCGTAATTACGAAAACCTCGCCGCCCAGCAGCAATTCATCCCGGACATCGGTCCCGCCATGCTGAATGCCAACGACCCCGAATCGCAGGCCGACACGCTCGCCGAAATTCTTGCCGGCACAAAAGCCATCAACGCCAGCCTCGTCGTCGCCGCCGATGACGGCATCCGCTGGCGATCGGTCGGCGCCGCGGCGCGCGTCATCAAGCGCCTCGAAGACACTGAGCATAGCCAGGCCAATTTCCGATTCGCCGCCATTGCGATGGTCGCGCCGCTGACTCCGTTCTATCCCGCCGCCTACGTTTCCGGCTTCGGCCACCAGTTCGCCATCGCGCTCGAGTCCGCCAACACCGTCGCCGCCGTCTTCAAAGACTCGCAAGACCTCAACGCCGCGCGCCAGAAACTCACCGACACACTCGGCAAAACCGCGTTTGACATCGAATCTCTTGCGCAGCGCATCGACCGCGACACCGGCTGGGCCTACGTCGGCATCGATCTATCTCCCGCGCCCGCGAAAGACGTCTCTATCGGCGCCGCTCTCGAAGACCTCACGCAGCAGCCCTTCGGCTCGTCCGGCACGCTCACCGCTGCCGCCACTGTCACCGCCGCCATTCGCGACATCCACGTGAAGCGCACCGGCTACAACGGGCTCATGATCCCCATCCTCGAAGACGAGCGCCTCGCCCAGCGCTGGAGCGAAGGAAACATCTCCATCGACGGCCTGCTCGCCTACAGCGCCGTCTGCGGTACCGGCCTCGACACCGTTCCCCTCCCCGGCGACACCACTGAGCAGCAACTCGACCTCATCATCGGCGACATGGCCTCGCTCGCCTTCAAATGGAAAAAGCCGCTCTCAGCCCGCCTGCTCCCCGTCGCCAATAAAGCCGCCGGCGACACCACCGACTTCGACGACCCCGCCCTAACCAACGCCACCATCCAGCCTCTCACCCACCGCTGATCGCAGTCGCACTGTCACCGTAGCACAAGACTCCCTGCCTGCACTCGCTGACAAACCGCGCACCACGTCCCTGCATTTGTAGGGGCGCCCCTTCAGGGTGGCCAGGCACAATGTCAACACAACGCACTGGCTGTTTTTCATCGCCGCTCCATCTCACATCCCTGCCCACAGAAAAAAAGGCCCTGCCGCAAAATCACGCCAGGGCCTTTCTCTTTTTCTTCTTTTTTCTACCGCTAAAACTCATACCTCAACGCAAACTGCATAATTCTCGGATTGGTCAACGTCCCGCTGAAGTTCCCGAAGTTGGCGCCATTTCCATTCGCCAAACTCCCTCCCTCGTACGCGTTCGCCGACTGCACGTCGAATCGCACCGAGTTCGTCACGTTGAACACTTCCCATCGGAATTGCAGGCTGTGCGTATCTTTCCACGGCATCTTCCACCGCTTCGCCAGCCCCAGGTCCACCCCAAAAAATCCGGGGCCACGCAAATTATTACGGTCGCCCGTTTCTCCCGGGAACGCATATCCAAAGCAGTTCGCCGCCTCGATTCCGTTCGCGAACAAATTCGGCGCCGAGCTTCCAACGCCATTATTGTTCGGACCGGTGTAGTAAGTCCCCGTCTGGACGGCGCACGTCTGATCCGCGTGCCCCTCCAGTTGGTAGTTCGTCGGATACTGTCCGCCGTTGTCCACCGTTACCGGGAAGCCGCTCGTCCACCGCGCGAGACCCGACAGCTGCCATCCTCCGATCACCGCATCGACAAACCGGTTTGCATAGCGCGCCACCCACCGGTTCCGCCCAAACGGCAATTCGAATATGAAGTTCGCGTTCAACTGATGGCGCAGATCGAAATCCGAAGACGCGCGCCCCGCGCTCGGATCCCACGAATTAATAATTTGTCCGCCCAACCCGCCCCATGCCCCCACGCGCTCCGCGTCCGATGAAATATCGATCGAATGCGAATACGTGTAGTTGAAGTCGAACTGGATTCCGTGCGTCATCTTGTGTTGCAGCGTCACTTCCATCGCGTTGTAGTTCGCGTTCGTCACCGTCCGCAAACCGTACAGCGAGGTGTACTGCGGGCTGTAAAACACGTTTGGCCCCGTGTAATTTCCCAGGTGGTAGTAATACGACTGGTTCGGGTTCCCCGCATCCGGCACGCCGCTGACGTCCATCTCTTCGATCGACAGCGATTCATTCAGCGCATTGGCGCACAACAAATCAAACGCCAGCACCGTCGGATTCGACGTCCCGTTCAACCCGTTGGTCGCGCAGCTTCCATATGGGCTGTTCGCTCCAATTGCATACGAACCTCCCGGAGCTAAGGGCTGCGTGATGTCCGACCAATACTTCTGCACCGCTGGCGACACCATGTTCGGATTGAACGTATTCGTCGTCACGCCGTTGCGATACAGCTTCGCCAGCGCCGTCGCCGCCGTGAAGTAATCCATTCCCGCGGCCTTATCGTACGGATCGAGCGGCATCGCCAGATCCTCTTGCCCTAGCAACCGGTGCGCGAGCCTTCCGACGTACGCCACCTGGAGCGTAAATCCGCTGTTAAGTTCGCGTTGCACCGACATATCGATCGTGTACGAATACGGCGTCTTGATGTTGCTATCGAGACCCCAGGTAATCGCTTCGCTTCCCGGCGCCGGATTGCTTGGGAACGGCGCCGGATAGTTCGCCGCCGGTGCTGGCACCAGAATCGGACTCCCGCAATTGTCCGTCGTCGGCAGCACATTCAGATTCGTGATGCGCGGCGTGCATGCAACGGACTCTTGCCCTGCGGCGTTCTGAATGCTGCTCGACAATCCAAACGCCCCGTTCTGATCGAACGTATCCAGCAATCCTTCGCCGATCCGGTCATACACGATTCCGAATCCCGCGCGAATGCTGCTCTTTCCAGGTCCGCCAAACAAATCATGCAGCAGGCCCGACCCGAATCCCGGCGACCACGCCAAGGCCAGCCTCGGCCCCAGATTCTTCCAGTCCCAGTTGTAATACCCAGTCGTTCCGCCATTCGCCGGTCCCGAAAAATTAAACGCCACCGGCGGCGCATCGATCGAAGGCACGCCGTTGTTCATCCCGACTCCGCGGTTGTTGAACCACGTGTTCAGGCTTTCCGTCGGCGTCACTTCCAGTCCGTTCGTTTCCCACGGCGGCGAGAAAAGCGAATACCGCAAGCCAGCCGTGATTGTCAGACTCGGCTTGATCTTCCATGTATCTTGCGCATACATCTCGTACCCGTCTTCCGCATAGCGACGCACCACCGGCGCGCCCTGCGCCAGCACGCTTCCATCGCGCGCGTAGTTGTACTGCGCGTTGATTTCCACGTCCATGCCGAAGAGCGCCGTCACTGCGTTGTCGTAGTTCGTGCCGAACCCGTTGAAATCCACCGCCGGATATCCGTTGTTCGCTGGATTCAGCGGCGACGAATCGCGCCCCGCTAATCCCGACGTATTCAGCCACTGCGCGTTCGTATAGCCGTTGCTGAACGAGCTTGTCGTGCTCTGCGTCGGATTTCGGATCAGCGATATCTGGAATCCGAACTGCAAGCTGTGCTTTCCGTGCGTCCAGTTCAGGTCGTCCCAAAACGTATTGATCGGCCGCTGGAATTCGCTCGAATAATTCAACGTCGAACCGAAGCTCGGATCGATCCCGCGGAATGTGCTCCACGTCTGATCCGTGTTTCCGATCGTTCCCAAACTTTCCCGGATGAATCCGTAGCGGAAGCTGTTGACCAGTGTGCTCTTCAGCGTCGCCGTGTAATTCGCGATCAACCCCTTGCTGTAGTTCACCAAGTCGCTCGTCGGAGCGTCACCCGGCAGAAATGGCGCGGCCGCTTGATTTTCGTTCGCCATTGAGCCCGACAGTGATAATCGCTGCTTGCCATCCTTTGTCAGGTTGTAATCCAGCTTTGCGATGTACCAATTCTTCGTATTCGAGGTCGGTGCCGCAAACCGGTATCCCGCTGTATTGAATCCGTCACCCTGGCTGAAATCGTTCGGCAGCGGATACGTGTTGAAAAACTTCATCACCACGGGATCGGGCCCGACAGGTCCCGTATATCCCGGCAATGCGGCCGCCGGATCCATCGCCGTTAATTGACCCGGGCGACAGCACATAATTCCCCGGAGCCGCCGAATACGACGCCCCGCTTATCTCCGTTCACCGTATTCCCCGGGCACGTCGCCGACGGATCGCACACGTACTGCACGACACCGTCCCGCAGCGCCGCCGTCGGCACGATACGCAGCACGCTCTGTTGCTCCGCGTCCCGATACGCTTCAAAGTTCGCGAAAAAAAACAGCCGGTCCTTCTTGATCGGTCCGCCCACCGATGCTCCGAAAATGTTTCGGTTCAGAAACTGAGGTTGGTTCGGCTCACCGCTCTGTAGTTGCGACTGCTTCAAAAAATAATCGTTCGCGCTCACAAAAGAATTGCGGTTGTACTCGTAAACCGATCCGTGCAGCGTATTCGTTCCGCTCTTGGTCACCAGCGCCACTTGCGCGCCGCCCGCGCTTCCCGCGTCCGCTTCGGCGTTGCTCGTCGTCACGCGGAACTCTTCCACCGAGTCCAGCGTCACCGGCAGAACCGACTGAAACGCATACCCGCCCTTCGGATTCACCGGAATTCCGTCCAGCGTCACGTTGCTTTGGTCGCTGCGCGCTCCGTTCACCGCTCCGCTGCGCGTATCCGTGTCCTTTTCTCCCTGCGTGATCGACGGATTATTGCCCGTGTACACCACGCCCGCTTGCAGCGAAAGCAAATCGCCCACGTTCCTGCTTTCCAGCGGGAGCTGCTTCACCTGGTTCTCGCCGAACGCCACGCCCAGCGACGCATCCGTCGTATTAATCGTCTCCGACTGCGCCGACACCTCCACTGTCTCGGTGGACGAACCCACCACCATCGTCACGTTCAACGTCGTCGGATTGTTCACCAGCAACTGGAGGTTTTTCTGATCGTTCGGACGAAACCCGCTCGCCTCCACGCGCAGCGTGTACGTCCCCGGCGGCAGCGACACAAACTCATACGCGCCCGTGTCGCTCGAGGTCACACTGCGCTGCACCGCCTGCTCGGCGTTCGTCAGCGTCACCGTCGCCCCGGAGATGCTGGCTCCCGATTTATCCAGAATCGTTCCGCGCAGCGACGTCGTACCTTGCTGCCCAAAAACACAAACCGCAAATAGCGCTAAATAAATCGAGAAACAAAAACTAAGACGGAGAGACACATATCCCAGGTCAAATCGCAGAGACGTACTTCTGCTCATGATTTTCCACTCCTAAGACACAAGTTGTGACCTGGAATTTACGAAACTTACCACGACGGACGTTGCAAGTACATAAAAGTGAGCAGCCCCAGATAAAAAAATTCTGAATCCCTCTCAAATTCCAAAAAGTGAAACCTCGCGCGGCCCTAAGAGTTCAGAAATAAACTTTCATGCAAACCAAATGGAGTACCGGGACTCTCCCGCCTGCGTGCGTCCCCGCGTTATACTCTCGCCGATACATCCCCACAGTGAGGATCTATGCCCACCCACAACCCCTATTGCCGTCCCAAATTGGGAATTCGCGCCGCCCTCGCCGCCGCACTCCTGGCGCTCGCACTCACCAGCTCTGCCCTCGCCCAGAAACCCATGTGCCACGCCATGGGCACTCGCGACGAAATATCGCCCGACAAGCTTCCTGCCCCGCAAAAATTGACCGGCATCGGCAACGTCCATCTCAAAATATCCGCCGCGCCCGAAGTTCAGACGTGGTTCGACCAGGGTTTGAACCTTTACTACGATTTTTGGGACTACGAATCCTCCCGCGCTTTCCAGCAGGCGATCCGAATCGATTCCAACTGCGCGATGTGCTACTGGGGACTCTATCTCGCCCAGTCGATGCGTAATTCCGAAGATGTCTACGCCATCGAAGCTCTGAAAAAAGCGGTCTCCCTGAAAAATCATGCCACCAAAAACGAACGCCTCTACATCGAAGCGGCCGATGCCGGCGAAAAAGCCAGCCGTGATCCAAACAATAGATCGAGCGACGACGAAGAATCCGATGAAATCAAAATTCTTAGGAAGCTCGTAAAACGCGCGCCGCACGACACGCACGCCCGCATGCTTCTCGGTTGGTCGCTGCTGGATGGCTACGACGATGACGGCAAACCGAAAAAAGGAACGACTGAGGGCCTCGCGATCCTGCAAGCCGTCTTGAAAGAAGAACCAGAAAACTCCGCCGCAAATCACTTCTGGATTCACGCCGTCGAAGCCAGCCCCAAGCCTGAGCAGGCGGAACACAGCGCCGAAATTCTCGGCCGCCTCGCACCCACGTCAGGCCATATGGTCCACATGCCCGGCCACATCTTCTATCGCATAGGTGAGTACGCCACCGCCGACAAATCCTTCGCCGCATCCACCGTCGCCGACGAGACATATATGAAGTCGCAAAACGTCAGCGTCGATGACGATTGGAATTACGTTCACAATCTCATGTATGCGATCGCCAGCCTTATGGAAGAAGGCCGGCTCACCGACGCCTCACAACTCTCCGCCAAACTCAAAGACGCGCGCGGCGAATCTCGTGCCACGCTCTACATCCAGTCGTCGCGCGACTCCATCTCTCGCATTCATCCCGGCTTGCCTGTTGCGTTGCGCACCGCCGATTGGACGCATGCTCTCGAGATGTTGAAGGCCGCACCCGCGCAACCCGCGCCGCTCACCAATCTCACGTTTCTCTCGGAATCGCTCACGGAATTCGCCACCGGCATGCAGGCGCTGGAGCTGCATTACGTTCCGGCCGCCGAAGACGCTTCTCGCCGTCTCGACGCACAGCTTTGGCGCGTCTCCGAACGCATGAAAGACGAAGACGCCGCCAAAGAAAAAGAAAAGAAAAACGACGACGACAAGAAGAAGCAGATGATCATGCCCGACGCCACCGCGAAATCCCTCATCAACAACTTGTCGATCATGTCGCTCGAATTGCGCGCCGGAATTCTCGTCGAAAGAAAACAGATCGAAGAAGCCAAAAAGCTTTACGCCCAGGCCGCCCGCGAAGAAAAAGATCTCGGCTACCGCGAACCGCCTGCCTACATCCGTCCCGTTGGCGAAACCGAAGCCGCCGCAATGCTTTCCGTCTCCGACTTCCCCGCCGCCAAAACCGCCTACGAGCACGCACTGACCGAACGCCCCAACTCAGGCTTCCCTCTCTACGGCCTCGCCTTCACCGAAGAAAAATCCGGCAACACCACCGCCGCCTCGACTGCCTACGCCACCTTCCTGAAATCCTGGTCCCAAGCCGACCAAACCTTGCCCCAACTAACCCACGCCCACGCGTACCTGATCGCTCACAGCGCCCAAGCCACCACCAACGCGAAATAGGAGACACAAAAGTACACGCACGATTACACGACGAGAGATGTGACGTGCCATCGCAGGCAGCAGGCCGTCATCCCATAGAAGACCTGTCATCCCGAGCGCAGCGACGGATCTGCTTTTTCTCACTTCGAGTCGGCGAAAGCGACGTAGGCGCCCAATCCGATCATGCCGATACCGGAAGCGACTCGCTGACGGCTGCGAAACTTCGGACTATTTTTCAGCTTTCGCTCCAACGGCGCCGCTGCGAGCACGACCGCAAGATCCGCCGCGGTATTCAGCATCACTGAGGTCGCGCCTAGCACCACGAACTGAAGAAAAACGTGGCCTGCGTGCGGCGCGATGAACTGAGGAATGAACGAAAGAAAAAATAACGCGGTCTTTGGATTCAAGGCCTCGGTCAGAATTCCCTGACCGAATGCATTCTTAGACGATGGCGAAACCGCAACGTCAAGTTCGGCGTTGCGCGTGCGAATCATCTTCACGCCGAGATACAAAAGGTACGCCGCGCCCGCGTACTTCACCGTATGAAACGCAACGGCCGATGCCGCGAGAATCGCCGAGACCCCCAGCGCGGCGGCGATGACGTGAAACAGTCCGCCGACAAACGTGCCCAAGGACGACTCGATGCCTTCGCGCCTCCCGCCGGCGAGGCTCCGAGCCAGCACGTAGAAAATTCCCGGCCCTGGCGTGATCGCCAGCACCAGTGCCGCCGTGAAGAAGAGAAGAAAACGATGCGAGTCCACCATCCCGAAATTGTAGACGCGCCGCTCGGCCTCGGCAACAAGCCAAGCGCGCTTTCCTTCATCGGTGGGCGCCTTCACAGGTAACTGTCACCGATACTCGGCGATGGTCCGATATCGACGGGCAGACACAAATTGGTCTAGCATTACGTGCCGCGCAATTCGTGCCAGGGTAGACACGGTTTGCGTTGCAGCCCAGTACAAACAGGTCCCATCGGCATTGCAAGCCGTCTGAAATTTTCTGCGCTCCAGGAGGCGTGAGAAATGGAAGAGCAGCTTAGCCTGGAATTTTTGCGTGTCGTCGAAAACGGCGCGATCGCCGCGGCGCGCACGATGGGATTCGGCGACCGCCACAAAGCCGACGAAGTCGCCGTCGAAGCCATGCGCAAAACGATGGACGCTGTGCAGATGGACGGCACGATCGTGATCGGCGAAGGCGAGCGCGACGAAGCGCCGATGCTCTACATCGGCGAAAAAGTCGGACTGGCGACGCACGCGCCGAAAGCGCTCTTCCCTGAAGTCGATATCGCGGTCGATCCGCTCGAAGGCACAAATCTCTGCGCCACCGGAGCCGGTGGCGCGATCGCCGTTCTCGCCGCGAGCGAAAAGGGCGGTTTGCTCCACGCGCCCGACATTTACATGGAAAAAATGGTCGTCGGCCCCAGTTGCAAAGGCGCCGTCGATCTCGATGCGCCGGTTGCCGACAATTTGAAATCGATCGCGAAGCGCCTCGACCGCGACGTCGAAGATTTAACGATCATCGTGCTCGATCGCCCGCGCCACGAAAAATTGATCGGCGATATTCGCAAGGCCGGCGCGCGCATTCGCCTGATCGGCGACGGCGATTTGTCTGCCGGAATTTCCGCCGCAGTCGTCGGCACGAGCGTTCACGCCGTGATGGGAACCGGCGGCGCGCCCGAAGGCGTCATCACCGCGGCTGCATTGCGCTGTCTCAACGGACAAATTCTTGCTCGGCTCGTCGTGAGCAAGCCGCAGGACGCCGAGCGTCTCGAACGCATGGGCGTGAAAGATCCAAAGCGCATATATGACACAGAGGATCTCGCGCCGGGAAAAAAAATTATTTTCGCGTGCTGCGGCGTCACCGACGGAAACCTCCTCAAAGGTGTGCGTTTCTTCGGCGAAGGCATCCGCACGATGTCGATGATTCTCACTCTCGACGATCGCCAGGTCCGCTTCATCGATTCCGTCCACCTGGAAAAGCGCCCCGACGTCCGCGTCCGCTTCTCCTGACGATGCAGTAGCGCGCCGCGTGCGATCGATTCGCGATTTCGCCGCGTCCCACGCAAATTTCAATCTTCATGCCCGTTAACCTAAGGTCATCGGCCCAATTCTGGCCGCGAGGCCAGTAGCCACTTCCTCACGCATTCTCTACTCTCGCTCTACCCAAGCAGGAACTGCCCACTCCTTGTAGAAGCTCAATCGAAAACGCGAACAGCATTGCAGGCCCTGCTGTCGTGCGTAGAAGTGTCGGTTGTCGACGTCTGAGGGGAGCCATGTCCGTGAAAAGAATTTGGAGCGCGCAGGCAGGAATCCTTGTCTTGTTGCTGAGCGGCTGCGCAGGTGTCGGCACAAAAAGTAGCGGCAGTGGTGCTTCGCCAACTTTGCCGCCAGACAACACCACCAGCATCAGCGTCACCGTGACGCCAGCAACCGCGACGGTCCGCGCAGGAGCGAACGCTAGCTTTGCTGCGGCGATCAGCGGCAGCACGAACACAAGCGTCACATGGTCGGTCAATTCCGTTAACGGCGGAAACGCGACGATGGGCACGATCGACGCGAACGGCATGTATACAGCCCCGGCGAGTCTGCCGACACCGAACACAGTCACGATCACCGCAACCAGCGCAGTCGACACAACGAAAAAAGCAACCAGCTCGGTCTCGCTGCAGAATCCGATTCCTGTTCTTACTTCCGTTTCGCCATCTCCAATCACGGCGGGAGCGTTTTCGCTGACGCTGACCGGAAGCGGCTTCGTGCCAAGTTCCACGGTGACGTTCAGCGGGCAGACCCTGACGACGACTTACGTTTCGCCGACGCAATTGCAAGCAACCGGCACCGCGACAACATCGCAAATCGGCATCGTCAACATTATTGTGAGCAATCCCGATCCTGGAGCGAGCGTCATCTTCAACTGTGACGGCGGAAGTCATTTCGGCGGCCCAGCCGATTTCGCAGGTTGCGGCCGTGCGATTCCTGGAGCAATCGACATTTGGACCGACGCCGACTCTTGTGAACCAGGTTGCGGCCAGCGGATTCGATGATTTCCTGGAGGAACAATTCGCAGCGCCAGCTTCAACGTATCCCACGCCGGCCGCGACGGATTCGGGCGTGACGAAAGTCCAAAATCAGTTCTTCATCAACGCGGTGAACGACAACGACCAACTGCGACAGCGCGTCGCTTTCGCGCTGAATGAAATTTGGGTCGTCGCGCAGAACAAAGTGTCCGATCCCACCGGCTATACAAATTACATGGCGGCGCTGACGAAGGACGCCCTCGGCAACTACTACGACGTGATGACGGACGTAACGCTCACGCCGGCGATGGGCCACTACCTCGACATGGTGAACAACGGCAAGCCGGCAACGGGCCAGCATGCGAACGAAAACTACGCGCGCGAATTGATGCAACTTTTCACGCTGGGATTGAACCAATTGAATTTGGATGGAACGACGCAGGTGGACGGAAGTGGAAATCCTTTGCCGACGTACACGCAGAACGACGTCATGTCGCTCGGCCGTTCGTTCACCGGATGGACTTATCCGACAGAGCCGGGTGGGTCGCTGGCGCGGTACAACCCGGAGTATTACGGCGGAAACATGGTTCCGTTCGAGTCGAACCACGACAGCGGAGCGAAAACATTTCTTGGTCAGTCCGTTCCCGCAGGACAAAGCGCGGAGCAAGAGCTGGCCACGGTGCTGACGATTATTTTCAACCATCCGAACATGCCGCCGTTCGTCGCGCAGCAACTGATCGAAAAACTGGTGACGAGCAATCCGAGCCCCGGATATGTGTCGCGCGTCGCGGGGGCGTTCACGAGCGGAACCTTTGAGACGTTTGGTTCGGGCAAACGCGGCGACATGCAGGCGACGATCGCCGCAATTCTGCTCGATCCGGAAGCGCGCCGCGGAGACACGGCAAGCTCGGTGAATGCGATCGACGGAAAACTCCGCGAGCCGGTAGTCATGATGGTGAGCGTCGCCCGGCTGTTCAATCCGACGACGGACGGAACCGGCTTCACGGGTTGGAGCGGGAATATGGGGCAGGGACTCTTTAACTCCGGCAGCGTCTTCAATTTCTTCCCTCCGCAGAACCTGATTGCGGGCACGACGCTGAATGGGCCGGAGTTCGCGATCTACAACACGAATACGGCGCTGGCTCGGGTGAATTTCGTGAACACAATCGTGAATGGCTCGATCAGCAGCGGGACGAAAGTGGATTTCACACCGGTAATCAACGCGGGTTCGCAGGATGCGATGGCGAATTGGCTTAACAACTATTTGCTGCACGGAACGATGTCGACCGAGATGAAGACAGACGTAGAGACGGCAATGACCGCGGCCGGGACGAGCACGAAGAATCAGGCCAAGGCCGCGCTGTATTTGGTGATTTCGTCTTCGCAGTACCAAGTGCAGCGGTGAGGCGAACGCGAAAGGTTTCACCACAGAGTTCACAGAGAGCGCAGAGCAAAGATTGGATTGAGTTTGTCGTAAGCGTGGTTGGAAGGGGCGCGAGGGCACCGCGCCTCTTCTCAAAGTGAAAATTGGGGGATCGGAACATGACGCATCATTCGCGGCGCGACTTCATGCGGTTGGCTTGCTGCTCGGCGGCAACGGCTTCATTGGTCGGAGGATTGAGTAAATTTGGATTGGTGAGCGCGCTGGCGCAGTCGACAACGGATTACAAAGCATTGGTGTGCATCTTTTTGTTCGGCGGAAATGACGCGAACAATTTGATTGTGCCGGTCGATACAAACTACGCGAACTATGCGTCGATTCGCGCGAACCTCGCGATACCTCAAGCATCGCTGCTACCGCTGCAGATCGGGAGCGCGGCGACTTTTGGTTTTCATCCGAACCTGCCCGAGATGCAGGGCCTCTTCAACAACCAGAAAGTTGTGGCAGTGCTGAACAACGTCGGAACGCTGGTGCAGCCGACGACGCAGCAGCAGTATCAGCATCAGGGGACGGTGCCGGAAAATCTATTTTCGCATTCGGATCAGCAAAATCAGTGGCAGACGACGCAACTGAGCGGCATACAAAACGCAGGGTGGGCGGGAAAAGTCGCCGACAATTTACAGCCGACGTACAACGTGTCGGCCAATTTCCCGCCGATCCTTTCGGTGGCGGGCAGCACGATTTTCGGAACGGGAATACAGTCGCGGCCGTTCACGATGAATCCGGGAAGCACACCCGGGCTTTCGGGAATCGACAGCTCGGCTGCGGGCCAGGCGAAATTTCTTGGATTGCAGCAACTCTTGACGCTGGATACCGGAATTTCGATCGTGCAAGCAACCAGCGCGGTGACCGGGCAGGCGATCACACAAAGTTCGACGCTGGCGTCGGCATTGCAAGGGCTGGCGCCGCTGCAAACCGTTTTTCCGACGGGCAACAGCCTGGCGACGCAACTCAAACAAGTGGCGCAGGTGATTGCTGTGCGCAGCGCGCTGGGCGTGCGCCGGCAAATTTTCTTTTGCTCGCAAGGCGGATACGACACGCACAGCGATCAGGTCGCTACGCAAGTCGGATTGTATGGGCAGCTCAGCGCGGCGATGGGCGCGTTTTATTCGGCGACGCAGGAACTAAACGTGGCGAATCAGGTGACGACATTCTCGTTGTCGGAATTCAGCCGGACATTCCAGCCGGGATCGAACGGCGGGACGGATCACGCCTGGGGAAGCCATGCGCTGATGATGGGCGGCGCGGTGAAAGGCAACGCGTTGTACGGAACATTTCCAACGCTGGCGCTGGGCGGCCCGGACGACACCGGCAACAACGGCCGATGGATTCCGACGACGTCGGTCGATCAGTACGCAGCAACGCTGGCGTCGTGGTTCGGCGTGGCGAACACAGATTTGCCGTCGATCTTTCCGAACCTCGCCAATTTCACGACGCAGAATCTGGGATTCATGGCGTCGTAGAACGACGATTCGCTGCGGCAGCCAGCTACTTAATTGGATTTCCGGCGGCCGTGTCAATTCCGAGGATGTGCGCGATATTGAGTGCGTTTGAGCGAGTCAGAATTCCCTCGCGGAGTTTGTAGTCGAACGAAAGAGTTCCGGAGTCTCCGGAATCTTCGAAGAAGACATTGCGGCCGGGCAGGCCGTTGGCGGCGATTTCTGTCAAAGCCAAATCATGAGTGCTGATCGCGCCGATCGCTCCTCGCTGCACAAGAGCACGTAGGACCCACTCTGTGGCGATCCGCCGGTCATGGGAGTTCGTGCCGCCCATGATCTCGTCAGCCAGGAACATCAGGCATCCTTCGCCCGCAGATTCGATCATGCGACGCAGTCGCTGCATCTCGGCCATGAAATGGGAACGGCCATCGACCAGCGAATCCTGAATTCGTATGGCGGCGCCCAGTGCGACTGGAGAGAGTTTCAATTTTGCGCAGCGGACCGGCGCACCCATAAGCGCCAAGACGATGTTTGTTCCGATGGCCCGTAGAAAAGTGCTCTTGCCGGACATGTTTGAGCCGCTGACGATGAGGAAGCGCACCTTGTCGTCGAGTCGAACGTCGTTACGCACACAGACATCTTCTTTGAGCAATGGGTGGCCAAGGCCCTCGGCGTCGAACAGCGGGCCGGTCTCAACGATTTCTGGAAATGGATCGGCGGGATGCTCGTAAGAGTAAGTGGAAAGCGAAATCAAAGCGTCGAGTTCGCCGAGTGCGGCCATGTGGTTCAGCAATTGAAGGCCGCGTCGGCGGCGCCAGCGATCGATCGCCATCCCAAACTGAGTTCCCCACAGCAGACAAAAGCATGGATACGCCAGCAATTCATCGTCACGCAGCTTCGCCAGGCGGATAAGGCGATGCAGGCGATTCAGTGTTTGAGAAGCTGAAAGCCCGCTGCCACGCAATGAGCTGGCAAGCTCCGTCAACTTGGACGAAGAGAACTGCTCGCGCTCCATGATTTCCAAAAGCGCACGCAGTACTGGAAGTTCGATGGAAAGCGAGCCGAGCGAATCCAAGACGGATTTGATACGCGTCCGAAAATTAGCAGCAAAAATGACGTCGGCGATGAACAGGAGGACGATTGCATTCCATAGTGTCGGCAAGGCCAGCAAACCCGAAAAATACAAGATTGGAACCGCTACTGCGGTGAGGGCCAACATGAAAGCGACGTAGGGCGACCACGCCGGGAATTGGGCGCCGCGTTCGTTCAGCCATTGTTTGAGGAAATCCGAGCGGAAGTCGGATACCTGCGTTGGCGCCGCGGAAGCGACTCGCTCGGGAAGATCTCGGCGACTTCGAAGTTCGGCGACTGCGGCTTGGCGCGAACGGATCTCCTCGGCATTGGCAGGCGAGGTCATCCAACTGGCGATCGTCTGGCTGCCGATTTGCGTGCGCGCCGAGGAGACGAGCTGATACAGAGAGCCACGGCCAAAAAGATCCAAGTCTTTTGCGTAAAGATGATCCTGGTCGAGGAAATCGTCGCCAGAATCCAGACGCTCCCAGTTGTGCGTCAGCCGCGCACTCCCTTTTTCATAAAACTCAGACAGGCTGCGGAGTTTCATGAAGTCCAGCCGAGAGCGGCGACGCTGATATTCAACCAGGGCGGCAATGGGAACGACGAGGCCTGCGGACCACAGAGGCGCGGTTTTGTTGACCAGGGCCTGATAAACGAGAAAGCAGGCGACGAGTCCGAGCACAACTAAGCCTTGTGTGTACCTGGAGTGAGTCGCGAAGCTCGCATCCGTCGCGGCTCGTACCTCTTCAGCTCGCCTGGCGTAAAACTCGGACGGCGGAACCGAAGTGTCTTTCGGAGGTGGCAGCACAGTATGAGATTATCATTGCCCTTTGATGAAATGGATTGAACGGCTCCAAACGATTCTGGAATAGGACGCATTCCGCTGCGCATGTTGAGAAAAGCGCTTTCACCAAGAAGACGCCGCTGCGTATTCCGACTCGCGGCTCTTATCTTGTTGCTGACCGCTGTTTCCGGCGGGGCTGGCGTGGTGGAGGCGGCGCCGCGGACGGTGCATGTGTTTGTGGCGCTGGCGGACAATCAGCATCAGGGGATCGTTCCAGTGCCGGCTGTGCTTGGGAACGGGAGCGATCCGCAGCGCAATCTTTATTGGGGCGCGGCGTTTGGAGTAAAGACGTTTTTCAAAGGCAGCAAGGATTGGGAATTCGTTTCGTCAAGCCGGCCTGCGAAGGCGGAGATACTCGAACGCTGCATTTTCAGGAACCGCCAGCAGGATGTTGTGCTGGTGGCGGATGCCTACGAAGGAAGCCAGATTAAATCAGCGGTCAGCGATTTTCTTTCTGCCGCAGCCGGACGAAACTCGGAGGAAATTCCGCTGCGGGCGGCCTCGACGGAAACGTCCATCCCGATTGGCGGCGCGGCGGATTTAATTGTGTACGTCGGTCATGACGCCTTCATGGATTTCCAGATTCCGCCAATTCGTGGAGTTGAAGGAAAGAAACCGCGTCGGACAATTGTTCTCGCGTGCGCGAGCAAACAGTATTTTGGTTCTTACATCCGGGAGACTGGGGCCGAACCGTTGCTCTGGACCACAGGCCTGATGGCACCCGAGGCTTATACACTGAAGGCTGCTCTCGATGGCTGGATCGCCGCAGAGAATGACGAAGCGATCCGGCAGCGTGCGGCGCAGGCTTACGACAAGTATCAAAAGTGCGGAGAACGCGCGGCGAGCCGCCTTTTCGCTGCCGGCTGGGGAGCGAGTGCAAGGTAACAGCGTTTTAGCGAGATGCGTCGGCAGCACACGGGACGCAGCATCTTGCTTCAGAAAAACGTCAAGCTCCCTTAATCCTCGACCACGACTTGGTATTGTTCCAACTTGCCGTCGGGCATTTCGTAGGTCACGACGGCAAGTTTCGCTTTGGCGAATTTGACGCTGTACAGACGCATCTTCATCCCGCCGCGTAATTCCTGTTTGATCTCGACGAATTCCTCGGGGGTTCCCAGAGGGGCCAAACCAGAAGCGAAATCCTTTAAAGCCTGTTCGCTAAAATAAAAATTGGCGTTCGCTGTGAAGAGAGAACGATCGACCGTGCCGTGTTGCAGCCCCTCGAAAATCTTTTTGGCTTGAGCAAGCTTCGCAGGAGTTGCAGGATCGTCGCTTGCGAGCAGCAAAGGTGCGATGCCTTCGGCGATCGCTTCTGAAACGTCGGACGCGTCCTGGTTGGTGAGAACAACGACTGCGACGCGGTCATCGGGAAAGACGAGATTTTTTGACGTGAAGCCCGAAACCTCGCCGGTATGGGACACCGAACGGTGGCCAAAATCGGGGTGGATGTCCACGCCCAGCCCATAATTTGTTCCCAAGCCATTCTTCAGCAACACTTCGGTCTCGAACTGTAGATAGGAAGCGGGGTTCAATAATTTCTGATCGATGATGCCGATATCCCACTTCGCCAAATCCTCGGCCGACATGGCCAGCTCACCGGCAGCGAAGAGCCAGCCGGAACCTTCTTTGGGAGCGGGGCGCAGCGGGCCGAGAGCGTAGCGCAGGTAACCGGTCGGATCGGTGTCGCCGAGTTTGGCTTTGTCGATATCGGCGACGTTTTTCATGTTGAGCGCCGCAAATATTCTTTGCTGAAGAAATTGCAGCAGCGGTTGGCCGCTGGCTTTTTCGACGATCAGCCCGGCGATGACGTAATTCGTGTTGCTGTATTGCCATTTCGTTCCGGGCTCGAAATCCAGCGGCTTGCGCGCCCACTCGTCGAGAATTTTCCGTGCGGTGGTCGGTTGCAACATCGCGGGCATCACGTAGTCTTGCGGCCAGTAATCCTGATAGCCGGAGGTGTGCGAGAGAAGCTGGCGAATCGTCACTTCGTTGGCGCGCGTGAGGTCGGGAATAAACTTTCCGACTTTATCGTCGAGCGAAAGTTTTCCTTGTTCCTGCAATAGCAGAATCGCTGTCGCCGTGAACTGCTTGCTGTTGGAGCCGATGCTGTAACGCATCGCGGGCGTGGCCGGCACGGCGGGATCGAGCCGCGCATTTCCGTATGCGTGCAGATAGACGATCTGGCCGTCTTTTACCAGCGCGACGGAGGCGCTGGGCACGCCGGTCTTTGCGAGAGCGTCGGTGGCGACCTTGTCCACCTTTTGCTGTGTGTCGGCCGGTAGCTGGGTCTGCGCGTTCGCGTTGGTGTTTGCGTTGGCGAAGCAAATCGACAGAAGCACTACAAGAATGTGCAACCGCTTCATGACACCGTCCTTCATTGACTGCGTGACTTGACCAACGAGCATTGCTCGGTTCAGAGTTTTCGATTTTAGCGTGAGTTGGGCAACTCGTGGCTAGGCTTTGGCGGTGGCGGAGAGGTGAGTGGAGATTTGCGCGGAGATGAGGGCGCTCGGTTCGTAGTCCGGGACGAGAGAGCGAACTGATTCGAGAAGGGCGGGCAAGTCGCGGGATTGAACTTTTTCGGAGATCAGAGTGATCGCGGCGTCGAGAGATTTCGCGGTTGGGATTGGGCCGACAATGCGGCGGAGCTTGGGGTGAGTTGTTGGCTCGGCGGATTCGGAAGAGGAGAGAAGATCCTCGTAAAGTTTGTCGCCGGGGCGGAGGCCAGCGAAGACGATCTCGATTTTTTTCCCGTCGGGTGTGGCGGACGGTTGCGCTTCGCTAATCAATTTCTTGGCGAGGTCGAGGATTTTGATTGGCTCGGCCAAGTCGGGGACGAAGAGAGTTGCGGAGTCTTCGAGTCCGGCAGCGGACAGGATTAAATTTGTCGCGTCTTCGAGTGAGAGGAAGTAGCGGCGAGCTTCGGGATGCGTGACGGTGACGGGGCCGCCGTTGGCGATCTGGCGCTGGAAAAACGGGGCCACACTTCCGGTTGAACCCAAGACATTTCCGAGGCGAATTGCGCACATGCGGGTTGCGGGTGTGTCGAGGCGGGTGAGGATTTGTTCAGCCACCCGTTTGGCGGCACCCATGATGCTGCGGGGGTTGGCGGCTTTGTCGGTGGAGATCATCGTGAGCTGACGAGCGCGATATCTTGCGGCGGTCGTTGCGAGCGTCCAGGTGCCGAGGATGTTGTTTCGGATTGCGGCAATGGGATTCTCTTCCATCAGAGGGACGTGCTTGAAGGCAGCGGCGTGGAAGATTTGTGTGGGGCGATATTTCTCAAAGATTTCGGCGAGAAGAGACGCATCGTTGACGTCGCCGAGAATTGGGATGTGTTGCTGCGCGTTCGACGTTGAGAGTTCGGTCTGAATCTCGTAGAGATTTTGCTCGGAATGATCGAGCAAAACCAAGTTGCGTGTATCCGGTACAAGTTGCTTTGCGAGCGAGGAACCGATGCTGCCGCCGGCGCCGGTTAGCAAAATTACTTCGTTCATTTGTGGTTTGTCGGCGTGATGGCCGTTGTTTGGAGTCACCGGAGCACGATGGGTTGTGCGCGCATCCTCATCGATCAAGGATGACTGCCGGTTAGAGCGAGGAAGACGCGATCGTCAACGGCGACGGAGTGCGTGAAGACGGTTGCGGTGGCGGCACCGGGGACAGCAACGCGTGCGGAGCTACCGCTCAGAGCGGGGCCGGCGGGCTTTACATCGCTGGAAGAAGTATCGCCGGGCTGGAGAGAGATCCGCGTTGTTTTCGGCGTGCACGAAGAGGCGCCGAGGCACGTGTCGCGCACGAAGACCTGGCGGAAGCCGCTGTTCGCGGTCGAGTTCGACGAAGTTGCGGCAGCCGATTTTGCCGCGGCGGTCGAACCGGATTGCGATGTCGCATGGCTTGGCGTCACGGCGAGGAACGCGATGAATCGGCCCGAGGCGCTGACGGACGGCAGGATGCCTTCGGTCCCGACGAGCTGGCCAGTGGGATCGGTGGAGACAAGCTGCGTTGACGCCGAGCACTGCGACTGCGAACCGGCGCAAGTGTCGCGCAGGTAAATTTGGCGGCCGGTAGCCGACGCCGATGAAGTCGATGAAGAAGTTGCGATCGCGAGATTCGTCGCGGCGGAGCTGAATGCGATGTAACGGCCGTCGGCGCTCATCGAAGGCGATCGGCTGTCGCCGTTGCCCACCGTGCCGTCTGACGCGGCAGACAACAGCGTTGTGTGTGACACACAGCCGGACTCGGCGCCTTCACACGTATCGCGAACAAAAACCTGCGAGTGGTCGCCTTGCGTAGATGCGTACGCGACATAGCGGCCATCGGCGCTGACGGCGGGAGTATCTTCGGCGGCTTCTGCCCGAGGCGCGACGGTAGAGCCCGCTCCCGCGGGATTCACGGTGAACGTGAGGCCATTGAGACTTGTACCGCCACCACCTGAATTCGGATTCGGGACGGCACCGGCCGCCGCAGGAGTGCCAGTGGCAGGGGGATTGTAGACGGTGACGATGCCGGTAACCGGAGCGGTGGTCGTGTTGACGAGCACACTGGAGGGGACGGTCGCCGTAATTTGCGTCGAGGTGACACTCAGAATGGTTAGCGACGTTTGCGTTGGGCCGAGGTTGAAGCGAACTTGCGATGCCTGCGTTGGATCGGAATTGGAGATGAAATTCGTGCCGGTGATGGTCAGCGTGAAAGCTGCGGCGCCGGCTGCCGCGGAAGTCGGAGACATCGAAGAGATGGTAGGAATCGGGTTGGCGGCGGGGTTGACGAGGAAAGTGACGGTGTTGGAGAGACCGTTGGTGCCAGCACCAGAATGCGGACTCAAAGTCTGAATGTAGTTGGTGCCGGGTTTGGCGATGAGAGCGGCGGAAACGGTAGCGGTAAGAACGTTGGCGCTGACATACGTCGTGGGGATGGTCTTGCCATTCCATTGCACGACGGATTGAGTGACAAAACCGTTGCCGTTACTGTCTTCGGTACCGGAGACCGTAAGTGTGAACGCTGGGCCGCCAGCGCTGGCTTGCGAAGGCGCGATGAAAGCGGTCTGTACCCCGGTGGGACTCTGGAAGGTGTTGCCGTAGTCGTTGCAGCCGGACGCGGCAAGGAGAGATGTGATGACGGCGATAAGAAGCGAGAGCGAAACTCTGGCCGCGGTGCGCGGCGCACTGTGAGGTGAAGCCAACAACTTCATCGACACTCCTTGATCGTCCACGATCCGAACATTGGGCCAGCCGAATCCTCGCCGTGTGGCTCAAAGGCGAATGGATTCGAGGCCGCTGTAATTCTAGTGGCGGTAAATCGCGCCGTGCTCATGGCGCTGCGGGACGCAGCGCCAAATTGCTTGCGGAATGAGATGCCGAATCGCCGCCTGGCGTTGACCCGACGCGCAACGCGAGCTGGTCTCAGGACGCCAGCCGGCTGCCCCAGAAGCAGGCTTGGCGCCGTTACCGCGACTGCCGCGAAAAATGCGGGTCGAACAACTTTAGATGATTACATTGGGGTTGGGAGGAGGTCAATGCGGAAAGGCGGTGGCGACAGGTGTCGCAGGGAGCGCCGCTCAACCAACCGGGCTCTGTGGCAAAGACACTCCTGTCTGTGCTCCCACCGATCGCTTGTTCACGAACGCGTCCGTCGTCGCCGGTAACGCCGACTTGTTCCTAAGGATCGAAGGCCCTCCTTCCGGCGCTTTAGTTCGCTTCGCCGCCAGGCCATAGTTCAACCACCGCCCATTCGAATCCTCCCTCCAAAAATTATTTTAAAAAAAATAAATCACGCCGCATCTGTAATTTGCGTCCGTTTCACCTTCGTTCGAACGAAGTTCACGCCATCGCGCGTGGTATACTGCCCGCGTAGAAAACTACGCCCGCCTCGCCTTCTTTTTCCTGTTTTTCGCTTTCAACATTCGACTCTCAGCTTCTTCATTCTTGCCCTAAGACCGCGCCCGTAAACGCTTTGCAATCTGCACTTGCAAATCTGTGTGAAAACAAAGGCTTTTAAGTCGAGCAGAATCTGCACTTACGCAAAACCTGGGGGAGTGAGCCAGCCAGCTGCGCCTCAAAAAACGTCGCCACTGCAATTCTAGTTGGCGCCAAGGGATTGGAGCGAGAGGTGGATCAGTGCTTGGACGTGGGAGTTGGAGTCGGGGTCGGTGAGGTGTTGGGCGGCGGCGGCGCGGTAGGCGGCGACGGCTTGGTCTTTGCGGCCGAGCTTGGCATAGAGATCCCCGCGGATCAGGTGGAAGATGGGATTCGCCGGATATTTTTCCTCGAGCGGCGCGGAGACTTCGAGGGCTTGCGCGTATTTTTGGTCGTAGTTGTGGAGGCAGAGAGCGAGGTAGAAGCGGGCTTCGACACTGGTGAGTTTGCCGTCGGAGATTGCGTGATTGAGTTGGCGGATGCCTTCCTGCTTGTCGCCACCGGGGATGCCCATGAAGAAGCGAAGCATTTTCACCGCTGAGGAGAGAGCGTCGGCGTAATAGTTATAGAGCCCGAGGCCGAAGTCGGCGTCGGCCAGACTGGGGTCAAGGGCTTCGGCGCGAGTGAGGCGCTCGCGGGCACGGACGCCGTAGCGTGCGGCTAATTTCGTTTCGGAGCGAAGGCCGTAAAGCCGAGCCATGAAGGCGTCGCCCATGCCGGCGTAGAAGTGCATGTCGGCGGTTGCTGGGGTGTCGCCGGATGCGGCAATGTGATGTTCGGAAAGCTGAATGATTTTGGAGGCGAGGTCGAGGAAGTGATCGTCAGCGGGGAGTTTGGCGCGGCGCCGGGTGTACGACATGTTGTATTTGAATTCGGCTGAGGTGCACCAGATTTTCCAGGAAAGGGCTTGGTCTTCGAGAAGATAGCCGATGGGCTGGTCGGGGCGGTCTTGCTGGAGTCTGTGTGCGGCGTCGATGGCGGCGGTGAGGTCGCCGGAATAGATTTGGGTGAGGATGGATTGGGGGGTGGGGGTTTGATTTTGGGCGGGTGAAGGGACGGGCGAGAAGAGGGCGGCGAGGAGAAGAAAAAGGGCTGGGCGGAGAGCGTAAGTCGGCATGGGAGTGAATTTGATTGCGTTTGAGTCGAGTTCGGTGGCGGATGGTTGTTTTGGCTTTGCGCAGCGACCTCAAAAGCGGCGCTGAAACCCCGCCGCACTCCACATAGAGCGCGGGACCGACGGCAGCGAATAGATATTGATGCAACGCAGTGTGGGCGTCGAGAGCGCATTAGGTTGGGCGAGGCGCATTTGCTATCCTCCGAGCGCGATGGGCTCGCAACAAAATGATACGACCGGGCATTCGGGCGGCGCGGCGGAGCGCGCGGCCAACACTTCGACTGGAGCGAGCGGCGCGGCGGGAACAACGGGCGATAAGCGCGGAAGCGGCGAGCTTGAGCGCGGGCTGGGGCTGAAGGAAGCGGTTTCTCTCAACATGATCGAAATGGTCGGGGTCGGGCCATTCGTCGTGATTCCACTGGTAATTAAGGCGATGGGCGGGCCGCAGTGCCTGGTGGCATGGGCTGCGGGTGCGCTGCTGGCGCTGCTCGACGGATTTATCTGGTCGGAGCTGGGCGCGGCGATGCCCCTGGCGGGCGGCAGCTATGTGTTTTTGCGAGAGGCGTATGGGCCGGGGCGCATGGGCCGGATGATGTCGTTTCTGTTTGTGTGGCAGACGCTGATTCAGGCGCCGTTGTCGATGGCATCGGGGGCGATTGGATTCTCGCAGTACGCGTCGTATTTGTATCCGCTGGGGAAGTATGGACAGAAGGCGGTCTCGGGCGGGCTTGTGCTCGTGCTGATCGCTTTGTTGTATCGACGGATCGCGTCCATCGGGCGCATCTCGCTGTTTCTGTGGGCGGGAGTGATCGGGACGATCCTGTGGCTGATCTGGGGCGGTGTAACGCACTTCGACCCAAAACTCGTCTTTACGTATGAACCGGGGGCGTGGAATTTGTCGTGGCTGTTTTTTGCGACGCTGGGCTCGGCGACCGTGAATACGATTTACACGTATTGGGGCTACTACAACATTTGTCATTTGGGCGGAGAGATTCGCGATCCGGAGAAAAATATTCCACGCGGAATTTTTCTTTCGATCATCGGGATCGCGGTGCTGTATCTGGTGATGCAGACGAGCATTTTGGGCGTTCTGCCGTGGCGGCAGGCGCAGGATTCGCCGTTCATCGTGAGCGCCTTCATCGAGAAGTTGTATGGCGGCGGCGCGGCTAAATTCGCGACGGCGATGATTTTGTGGATCGCGTTCGCATCGCTGTTCTCTTCCCTGCTGGGATATTCGCGCGTCCCGTATTCGGCGGCGCTCGACGGGAATTTTTTCAGCGTGTTCGGGCGGGTGCATCCGAAGAAGCGATTCCCGCATGTGTCGCTGCTATTTTTGGGCGGCCTGGCGTTTTTGTTCGCGCTGCTGTTCAAGCTGCGGACGGTGATCGCGGCGGTGCTGGCGATGCGTCTGATCATTCAGTTCATCGGGCAGGCGGTGGGAGTTGTGCTGCTGCGGCGGCGGTGGCCTGCGAAGAAGCTGCCGTTTAAAATGTGGCTGTATCCGCTGCCGGTGATACTGACGATCTTGGGATGGATCTGGCTTTTCCTGCGGACGGGAAAGGCTGTCTGGTGGGGGCTCTTCGTGATTATTTTGGGATTGGCGATTTATCTGGTGAGGTCGAAGGTCCGGCGGGAGTGGCCATTTCTGCCGGGAAATGCTGAGGCGGCGCAATGAGCCGACGCGGGCGCTGGCGCGAAGAGTGGCTTTACACGTTGGGTGGCGTGTTTGTTGTAGCGGCGGCGCTCGCCATGTGGGTGGGAGTTGGCGCGCGGCTGGTACGGGCGCAATTTTCTCCGGCGGCGGGGACCGGGCCGGGACTGCCGGAAACGATCGAGGCGATCGAGGCGGCACGGGTGACGACACGCATTCTATATATTGATGCGCATCCGGATGATGAGTCGGCGGCGGTGCTGACGTATCTTGCGCGGGGACTCCACGCCGATGTGGCGCTGCTTTCTGTGACGCGCGGTGAGGGCGGGCAGAACGATCTCGGGCCGGAACAAAATCCTCAACTGGGATTGATTCGTACGCAGGAATTGCTGGCGGCGACGCGCGGATATGGCGTGCATTTGTTTTTTACGCGCGCGAGAGATTTTGGATTTTCAAAGACGCCGGAAGAGACGGAGAAAATCTGGGGTGATCAGGTTTTGGAAGATATGGTCCGCGTGATTCGGACTTTTCGGCCGAACGTGGTGATTAACGGCTGGGGCGGCGTGCATTTCGGGCATGGTCATCATCAGGCCTCTGGCTTGTTGACGCCGAAGGCGGTTGCGGCGGCTGCGGACGCGAAGATGTTTCCGGAGTTGGAGCGCGATGGGCTGAAAGCGTGGTCTGCGGGAACCGCGGGTGTGCAGATTATGGATCTGGATCGCGGATCGGAATCGCCGAAGGGTTATTCGGTGCCGATCGGCGACATTTCGCCGCTGTACGGAAAGTCGTATCGAGAGATCGGGCTGGATGGGTTTGCGAACCATCGGACGCAGGGGATTTCGGCGTTTCTCGGGTCGCCGTTTTTGCGGCGGCCGGTTGGTTTGGTACCGGAGAAGGGGTTTCAGTTTTCGCAAGGGATGCTGAATGTGAGCTTGAGCGCGCTGGCCGGTGCGGATTCGGGATTGGGTTGCGGTGGCACGGCCGGATATTGCGACGGCGCAAAGAGGGCGGAAGAGAGTTTGGCAGGTGCGAGGACCGCGGCGCTGAAATTGGATTGGGCAGATGCATCGGCGCGAGTAGCGCAAGCCGGGGCAGAGATCGATGGAGTGTTGTCGCAGGCCGGCGCGAACGAATTGTTTCGCGATCAGCTCGAATTTGTGAAACAGCACATCGATCGCGCGCTGGCGCTGACAGCGGGATTCGAGCAAACCGCGGACGCCGATCGCGCCGATGTCGTTGCGGGCGAAACGTTCATGGTCCATGTGACGCGGCGATGCCGGCCGGAAGTGGAATGCGCGTTCGAGGGACAGGAGCTTATCCTGCCCGACGATTCCAAACAGGGAGGACATGCGGACACAAAGTCGGACCAGATGGATTTTCAGGTAACGCTGGACTCGAAACAGTCGCAACGACGCGGCTTTCAGGGCAATTTCCCGGAGCCATCGCCACTGATCGAGTATTCGCAGGTTGCGACGATCGATGGATACAAGTTGGATGCGCTGAAACCGGTGACACATATTGAAGCGACTTCCACGCGTGTAGATCGCGTGCCGCTGCGCGTGGTGCCGGCGTACACGCTGATGGTCGAGCCGAATCAGACCGTCGAAGTATTGGGCAAGAGTGCGAAGCCGTTCGATGTGTTGCTCCGCGTGCATTCGTACGCGACGCAGGCACACAAAGTTTCGGCGGGCGTCGAGGTGCCGCAGGGATGGAGCGTCAGCAATCCGGCGGAATTGGCGTTTGAAGGGTCGACCGACAAATACGCGAAGGTGACGGTGACTCCGCCGCCGAAGCTGCCGGCGGGAAATACGAAGCTGGTGGCGTACGCGAAACTGGGCGAGGAGAAGTTTTCCACGTCGCTCGAGCCGCTGCCGACGTTGCCGACGCAACTGTGGACCGAGCCGGCGCAATGCATTGTGCATGCGTTTGATATTAATGTGCCGGCGAATCTGCGCGTCGGGTACATCACGGCGGAAAACGAGCCGGTGCCGGAGGCGCTGGAGCGATTTGGCATTCATGTGGAGATGCTGGAGCCGACGGCGCTCGCGTTTGGAGACTTGTCGCGATTCAATGCGATTGTGGTTGGGCTGCGAGCCTACGAACTAAGACATGATTTGCCCGGGGCGAATCAGCGGCTGCTGGATTACGTATCGAACGGCGGGACGCTCGTCGTTCAGTACGAGCGCGACTTCGCGTGGGATCGCGCGCAATATGCGCCGTATCCGGCGAAGATCTCGCCGCCTGCGGGGAGTCCCTTGCCGCGCGTGACGGACGAGACTTCACCGGTGAAATTTTTGAAGCCGAACGATCCACTGCTGAATACGCCGAACAAGATTACGCAGGAAGACTTCAAGGGGTGGGTGCAGGAGCGCGGACTTTATTTCTGGACGCAGTTTGATCCGAAGTACACTGCGCTGCTGTCGATGAACGATCCGGGTGAGCCGGATCAGAATGGATCGCTGGTTTATACGAACTACGGAAAAGGCATTTATATCTACACGGCGATTGCGTTTTTCCGGCAGTTGCCGGAAGGCGTGCCGGGCGCGTACCGGCTTTTTGTAAATTTGATCAGCGCGAAGCAACACCACTGACATTGATTTAAGCCGCTGAACCAGCGGTGACAAGACGTTGGCCCCTCTGGAAATCGCATCGCATCCAAAAATTTGAGGTGTGAATCCACGTGCTATTCTTGCGCGAGTGATCTTGATTTTCGCGGACGAGGAGTCGCTGATGGAGGAACGAATGCGCCCTGTGAATTGGTGCGCGCGCCGGATTGTTGCGGCGCTAGGACTTTCGCTGTTGATGTTGATCGCCGGGGCGACTCAAGCGAGCGCGCAGAACAAGAAAAACAAAAACAATAGCCCGGCACCGCCCGCGACGAATGGGCCCACAATTCCACTGTCGGATGAGCAACAGATTGACTATCTGGTCTCCACAACCCTTGGCGCCTGGCAGGTCGGAGACATCAATAAGCTGCACGAAAGCTATGCGGATGATGTGACGATTGTTCAGGGTCCTTTTTTGCCGCCCGTCGTTGGCTGGAACAATTATCTGCCGCTGTATCAACAGCAGCATGCGCGGATGCAGCAGATACGCATGGACCGCACCAATACAGTGATTAAGGTGAATGGGAACTGCGCCTGGGCGACGTTTCAGTGGGATTTTTCGGGGGTAGTCGATGGGCAGCCGTCGGCCTCGCAAGGACACATGACGTTCGTGATGGACAAGCGGAACGGGAAATGGGTGATCACGCTGAATCACACTTCGCCGGCGGAGCAGTCGCCAAGGCAGCAGCTCAGCGCGCCGGGGTCAACGCAGCCTCATTGATTTCGATCCGGATGTTGGAGGATAACGCGTAGCGGCGGGCGATACACGTGTCGCGAACGATTGCGGGACGAGACTTCGCGGAGAAAATCGCAACTCGGCGCGAGAACGTACCGAGGCAAACTACCAGCAGCCGGAAGACAAAATCAGTCTCGCCGCCAAAATCGCGATTCGTCTAGAAGCTCTTCAAGCCTTCCCAGAGCCACATGCCAGCGGCTGTGGCCAGCAGCAGGGCTGCGAGCACACCTGTCGCCATGAGCGGCTTCGAGAGCGAGCTGATTTTTGCAACTAGCTCACGCTGCTCTCTGGCCATGTGTTCGCTGGCAGAGTCCAGGAAGATTTGATCGTCTTCGTGACTGGTGAGCAGGCTACGCCAGATCAATAAGGCAATGAAGACGGCGGTGACTGCTCCCCAAGCGATCAACAAATACAGAACGGGCCCCGTGAGCGTTGATTCCATCGTCTCCATGGAAACCTCCCGTTGGATCCGATCCGCGTGTTTGCCCCGAGGGTGGAAAGGGCAAACATGGGGGGTAATTCGCTATTCTTGGCGGAGTATAGCACCAAGGATTTGAGTTTCAACTGCTTTGCATTTGAAAAGCAGGGGTTTTAGATTCCGTTAATGTTTCAGGTACTAGACGGTATACACGGCGGACAAGAGGCTGTCACATGGCGAATGGGAACAGAGTGGCGGTGATTACGGGCGCGGCGCAGGGCATTGGGCGGCGAACGGCGGAGGTGCTGGCGGAGCGGGGGTACAACGTGGCGCTCAGCGATTTGCGGTCGCCTGGGGAGACAATGCGCGCAGTGGCGGTACATGGCGTCGAGGCGATCGAATTGGTCGGCGATATCGCGGATGAAATGAAGGTTTCGGGGTTCGCGGCGGCCGTCGGCCAGCGATGGGGGCGCATCGATGTACTGGTGAACAACGCGGGGATCAGCATGATTGCGCCGGCGGAAAATCTATCGGCGGCGGAGTACCGGCGGGTGTTGGAGGTGAATCTGGTGGCGCCGTTTCTGTTGAGCAAAGCGTTCGGCGTGATGATGCTGGCGCGGCGGTCGGGGAGCATCGTGAATGTGGCGTCGGTCGCGGGGTTGGTCGGAGTTGCGGATCGGGCGGCGTACAACGCGTCGAAGCATGGACTGATCGGATTGACGCGTACGCTGGCGGCGGAGTGGGGCGGGCGCGGAGTGCGAGTGAATGCGGTTTGTCCCGGCTGGGTGAAGACGGAGATGGACGTGGCGGACCAGGCGGGCGGGAGCTATACCGACGCGGACATTACGGGGCGGGTACCGATGGGGCGATTTGCCTCGGCGGATGATATTGCGAAGGCGATCGCGTTTCTGGCGGATCCGGATGAGAGCGGATTCGTGAACGGGCAGGCGCTGGCGGTGGACGGCGGATGGACCGCGGATGGGAGCTGGGAGACGCTGCGGCTGCGGCATCGTTGATGGCGGTTACCGCGCATTGCGCCCCCTCCTAGCCAAGAGTCGGGTGCGGATGTGAGCCGGCTGGTTTCGTTGACAAAGGCGCAAGCGGTGGGCAAAATTGAAACGCTTCGTAACACGGCGCGGATGCGATTTTCGCCACAGCATCCGGCCGATTCAGTGCCCGAATGGCGGAACTGGCAGACGCGCTAGATTCAGGTTCTAGTGGCCTCACGGCCTTGGAGGTTCGAGTCCTCTTTCGGGCACCAATTCATTGCTAAAATTCCCAGTCTGAAACGCCGCGTGCGGAAAGAATGCGTGGCTTCCCTTTCCACCTTTCACACCTTGAAGTTTTCCACATGCGCTACGAGAAATTCGCGCGTCATTCACATATGTGGTTGGCCGCGCGAAGACGTTTTTAGTATCCTCCACGACACCAAAGCCGGAGCGAAATAAACTCTGGTACCAAATAAGCTCTGCTTGTAGCGGCGGACGCGCCCCCAAGGCCTCAGGTTCGGGCTCAACCGATAATCGGTGACGGTTGGCGCTATTTAAAGCCACACAACGTTAGGGAAAATGCGCAAGGCCAGACCAGTTTTTTTGGCTGACCTTGTGGACTTAACGGCTACCTGTACTCTTTCCCGCCGAGCGAACAGGCGACTTGGTTTGTACTGGTTGTTAAAGTTTAGCCGCTAGTTACATGCCCGATTCGCGCCATGGGGATGGCGATGGGGAGATTCGGGCAAGAGGGATTGTGAAGAGAGGTCGGGGGTCCATGCCAATTCGTAGATATTCCAAGGGCAGTGGTCAGCAGTTTGTGTTTCCGTTCGATTCAGAGGGTGCGAATCACCCGGTTCGCGGTGGGGTCTCGTGGCTGCGTTTTGGCCGCCTTGCTGCCGGCCTGTCCATGATGATTCTGGCAGTTGCGACGATGGTTCTGTGCGGTTGCGCGGGGAGGGGTTCGACGGGAACGTCAAAATTGCTGGCACCGGACTCAGAGAGCCATACGACGCTCCAGGTCACGACGACCAGTCTCCCCGTTGGCTCAACCGGCACGAGCTATAGCACGGGTCTGGTCGCCACAGGGGGCATTCCACCTTATTCTTGGGCCAAGACCAGCGGGCAGTTGCCTGCCGGGCTGGTATTGAACGCTGCGGGCGTGATCAGTGGCAAGCCAACGACTGCCGGGTCGTACTCATTCGACGTGAAGGTCTTGGACTCCAGTGCCGACGTCGTTGTCGCAGATTTTTCGCTCAACGTCTCGGCTGGTCCGACGCCGGCGGTCATCAGTATTTCACCCACTGCCGGGGCTACCGCTGGCGGCACGTTTGTCACCGTCGAAGGGTCGAACTTTAGCGCGGGCACCGGGGTTCTCTTTGGGACTATGCCGGCCCAGTCGGTGCGCGTCGTCAGCTCGTCGCAACTACAAGCCGTTACACCGCAGCAGCAGACAGCGGGACAAGTAAGCGTGGTGGTTCAGAATTCGGACGGGCAGGTTACCAACGTGCCGGCGGGATTTACTTACACGGCCCCGGCGGCATCCGCGCCAGCACAGGCGCCGATAGTGAACGCCGACGTTGTTGTCGATGCAGGCCAGACGGTGAGCGAAACCGGCGGAGACGATCTGGCGGCGGCAAAGAACATCTTCGCGAGCGCCTCGAGCCCGGAGTCCAATGGGGGTCTATCCGACTGGAATCTAATATCGTCAGAGTTGGCGATGACACGGATGCGCATCATCAATGGGCTTGGCGACTGCAGCCTTATCCAACAGCACTCTCACCGGCTGTACCCGGCTGAATGACAATCTGACTCATGTGAGGACGCAGAATCTCACGCCGCACGTGATCGTCGGCCAATGGAAACCCACTGCCATCGCAGGCGATGCCCGCCAGTGGGGATCGTCGCAATGGGCGCAATATGACGCATTGGCCTACGCGATCGTGAACCATGTCGTAAACCAATATCAAGCCAGCCCGAGCGACACTCAAAAGGGGTTCAACGCGGCGCTATTCGAGGTGGAAAATGAGATCGACACTACGCAGGGATCCCAGGATTTGTGGCTGACGACCTCACCAAATGTGCCGCAAGGAGACCCGAGCCGGTTCAAGCAATACGATACGGTCTACCGGCATTGGGCCGCGCAGGTAGACAAGGTGGCAAAGCAAAACCCATCGAAAAATATTCAGATTGCCGCCCAGGCCGAGGGCTATCAGTGGGTGTCAGCCACCAAGGCATGGAATAACAATATGATCGCGACTTATAAGTCGCAGGGAGTTCGATTCGACGCGATCACGCTGCATGCGTACGGAGGTCAAGTCAACGGTATCGCGAACTTTGCGCAAAGCATACGCACGGCATTGGACGCAGCAAACAAGGGCAACAACGCAATTTTGGTGACGGAATGGGGGGCGAGTGCGTCGTTCGACAGCAAACTCGGCCAGATCAATGCAACGAACCAAGGTGCTGCATGGGCCGTTCAGTTCCTGCTGCAGTGCCTTCAGGGTACCGTCACAGGCGGGTCGTTTTTGGAGGTAAGAGACAACGAGGGAGCAGATGTGGCGGGAACGAGTTCCAACATGTACGAAGCGACCTGGCTACATGTGAAGAACAACAATCAATATCCGAAGCCGATCATGAACGCCTTCAGCATGGTGAGCGGTATGACGGGACGCACGAAGTAGTGTGACCGTGAATCCGACGAAGCCAGACCTCGTCGCCCTGGCAAGCTCAGACTCCGATTCAGCCAGCGTTGTCGTGGCCAACTTCAATACGTCGTTTGGGCAACAAAACAATCAGGATTTGACGAGAACGAAACGGTGACGGTGGCGTTCAAGAATGTGCCGTTGAGCGGCGCCGTGACGGTCGACCGGTATCTTATTGACGGTAAGACAAGCAATCTAGCCATGTGGGCCGCGAGCGGAATTCTGCCTAACTCCGTGCAGTCTTCGCAATTGCAAAAGATAGAGAGTTTTCCGGCGACTTCAGATGAGGGAGTGGTGAGCTTGCCCGCTCGCACGCTCGGGCAATCCGCCGTGTCGCTGTGGGTAATCCATCGTTAAGGAGTCGTGGCACCATCCAAGAACCCGAGCGACACCGTGAATGCGGCAAATTCCGAAGTCGTCGTCCGTTGGTCATGTTTCAATTTGAGAAGTAAAGTGACAATGTCGGAAAGTAGTCCTCTCGGCCGGGCAAGCCGGACAGTCTCTACGCCTGCGAGAGGAGACGCCAGCAGCCGCATAACTACTTTGAGTTCAGAGCCAGATTTGTTGCGGCCTGGAGGACGTGGGCGAGAATCCTTTGCCCCACCGTATTCAGGTGAAGTGGGTCGTCTGAATTGAAGGGGTCTTGGCCTTGTTGCAGGCTGTTACGGAGTTCGCTGTCATCGTCAACGTAGGGTACGCCTTCTTCCTTGGCGACATTCTGATTCGCGTAGTAGCCAACCTGATAGTCACCGCTCACTTCTGGACGCGAAAGATGTTGCATCAGAGCGACCTTCGCATTGTGGGAACGAGCGAAACGGAAGAATTCGCGTTCGGCCTCGCGACACTCGGCAATATCCTGAGGGGAAGCTACGGCGTCGGGAAGAGTTCGGTCGACACCCGGTGCAGTGTCACCGATGTGCAAATAACGCGGCAGCAGGTACGTTTTGAAAAGGTCGGTCAACGCGGACGAGGGCTTCTTGCCAGGATACGCCGCACTGACGCCGACGACAGGAGCAAATGTGGGAGCGTCGGCATAGTCGTGGGAGGAGAGTTCGAGAATCACGACATCGGCTTGCAGAGTGCCGAAACGTTGAAGATAAGCTAACTCATTGGGGGGGCCCCAGCTCTTCGCCGAGGCATTGCCAACAACGACGGGACGTCCGAATTGTTTTTGAAGGTTGCGTTTCAGGATTTCCGTGTCGATGTCGGCCTGATCGATCCGAACTCCGCCGTAGATCACGCTATCACCAATTACGAGCACACGTAGTTCGTTAGCGTCCGATTTTTGTGGCGGAAAATCGTCGGACCGCATGCCGTATCGATTTACGGAGAATCGCTTGTGAAAGCGATAGTAGGTCTTCGAAGGTTGGAGAAGATACTCCATCTTGGAATCCGCCACGTAGAGCGGAGGATCGCCAAGGCCGATAACAAAGCGACAGAATAGTTCAGCCGCAACCAGCAAAACGATGAAGGCGCAAAGCTAGGCGAACGAGAATACCGAAACTTGTGCGGCTCGCAGCGGGAGGGTGTGCTGTGTGGGGTCCTCGGTAGGCAATGGGGCAAGCTGTGTCGCCATCAGGCTATTCTATGAGCCAATTCGCCGGTCGGTAAAGGCTTAGAATCCACATCCAAGAATTCCTGATAAGCCTGTTTAAGTCCTTGGCTCATCGTGGTTTTCGGTTGCCATCCAAGAGACGTGAGGCGGGAAACGTCGAGAAGTTTCCGAGGCGTACCGTCCGGCTTGGTTGTGTCGAACGTCAAATTACCTCTGAAACCGACAGTTTCGGCGATTAGAACTGCTAGCTCGCGGATACTGTGGTCGGAGCCACAACCGATGTTGATCAGAGGCGGCGTTTGGTCGTTGGCGACAAGCGAGTCGAACAGCCGCTCGATCGAGGTTCATGAGGAACAAGCAAGCGTCGGCTAGATCGTCACTGTACAGAAATTCACGCCTCGGCGACCCTGTACCCCAAATCGTAACTTCAGAAGCTGTTGTTTATCTTCGCTTCGTGCATTTTGCGAATGAGTGCGGGAATGACGTGAGACGTCTGCAAGGTCATAGTTGTCGCCGGGCCCATACAGATTCGTGGGCATCGCGGCGAGGAATTTGGTCTTGTATTGACGATTGTAAGACCAGCACATTTCGATGCCAGCGATTTTTGCGACCGCGTAAGGACGATTCGTTGGCTCAAGGGGGCCTGTTAGCAATGACTCTTCGCTGATCGGTTGAGGAGCAAACTTCGGATAAATACAGCTCGACCCGAGAAAGAGCAGGCGGTCCACCTTCAAACTTACGCGCACTTTCGATTATGTTGGTTTGAATTTGCAGGTTCTGGGCAACAAAGTCGCCAGGATACTCGTTGTTGGCCAGAATTCCGCCTACCTTCGCGGCGGCCAGAAAGACATAAGACGGTTTCTCAGCGGCGAAAAATTTGGCCGTCTGACTTTGATTCGTCAGGTCGAGCTCGGACTTGGTTCGCAGAATAAGGTTTTGAAAACCGTTCTTCCGCAACGAGCGGACAAGCGCCGATCCCACTAATCCACGATGGCCTGCAACGAAAATTTTTGCGTCGAGATTCACGTCAATCGGCTCCCTGATTAGTGTCCAAGTGCAGAGCCGGCAGCGGCGGCCAGCGGTTGCGAAACGGCGCTGTTCCATTGGTGCCAGTCGCCGAATTTTGCTGCAAGAATGCTGCGGCCTGCGCCTTTGTTTTTCAGGCCCAGGGCTTCGATGTCGGCGTCGACCATGATGCGGACGAGTTCCCGAAAAGTCACCCGCGGTTCCCACTTCAGTTCGGTGCGGGCTTTTGTCGAATCACTCATCAGGTAATCAACTTCAGAGGGACGAAGGTAACGGGGATCAAGATCCACATATTGTCCCCAATCCATGTCGAGGTAACCGAAGGCTTCGTCCAGAAATTCGCGGACGGTGTGCGACTCGCCCGTGCCCAAAACAAAGTCGGATGGCTCGTCTTGCTGGAGGATTCGCCACATTCCTTCGACATATTCGGGAGCGTAGCCCCAGTCACGCTTGGCGTCCAAATTTCCCAAATAGAGTTTGTCTTGTCGTCCGGCGTAAATCCGCGCGACCGCGCTGGTGATCTTGCGAGTTACGAACGTCTCGCCGCGGCGCGGGCTCTCATGATTGAAGAGAATTCCGTTGGCGGCAAACATTCCGTATGCTTCGCGGTAGTTGACGGTCATGAAGTGCCCGTACAGCTTTGCAGCACCGTAAGGACTTCGCGGGTGAAATGGCGTGTTCTCGTGTTGAGGTGGTGGCGTCGAACCGAACATTTCTGACGAGCCCGCTTGGTAGTACCGGCACGGAATTCCGCTCGTCCGAACGGCCTCGAGAATTCGTGCGGTTCCTAGGCCCGTAATGTTGCCGGTAAATTCGGGAACGTCAAAGCTGACACGAACATGGCTTTGAGCACCGAGATGGTAGATCTCGTCGGGCCGCATATTGTAGATGAGACCGGTCAACTGTTCTGAAGTCGATAGATCGCCGTAATGCAGGAACAATCGTCGATCCATGCCGTGAGGATCCTGGTAAACGTGATCGATACGCGACGTATTGAAGGTGCTCGCACGCCGAATGATGCCGTGCACTTCGTAGCCTTTGCTTAGCAGCAGCTCGGCGAGGTACGAACCGTCTTGACCGGTAATGCCTGTAATTAGCGCGCGTCGGGACACAGTATCTCCTCTAAGGATGTAGTTCGAGATTGCAGAAACTAGTTTGGAACGAACTGCGAAAATCGGCTTCAGTTCGGTGAGCTTCGAGAATCGAGTGCAGAACCAGGTTTGTCGCGAAGTGTCGGATCTAGAAGATTTGCGCTTTTGCGAATTTGAATTGAGAGAACCCGATTTCGAGTCGCCTGGCTTAGAAAGACTGTTTTGTAACGACGGCTGAGTAGTTGTCTTAGGCTTCTTCCGTGTCGTGGCGGTTGCCGACGTGGTTGGTCCCGTCGTCTTGTGAGGAACGCATTTACGGGCGAATTCCATGATTTCGAACTTGGAGGAGGTGCGTTGTTGTTGAGACTGTCGAGCAATTTCTGGCGTGCAGCGGCTTGCGTATCAGGCTGCGGCTTGCTGCCCAGTGGCTGATTAGCTCGAGTGGATGAAACTCCCTGCGATTGGTTTTTCCCAGGAGCAGCATCGTCGTTGGGCGGAGTTTCCGTCCTGGTAAGGGGATTAAATAACGCCTTGGAGTCGCTGCGATCGGTTTCCAATGTTGGCTTCGTCGGTTGCGCTGTCTGGAACCGTGTTGAAGAGGGCTGGTCGGACGGCTGAAGCGTCCACTTTGTTGCGCCCTTCTGTTGATGCTTGTTCGTCTGGCCTAGCGGTTGCGGCTGCTGTTTTGACTGGTCATCGGTGCCAGCATGCACTTCGGCATGTGCCGTCGCATCCACCGAAGCGTTGGCATCGGCATTTACGTCGGGGACCCGAGTCGAATCCTGCGCCAACGCAACCCCAGTTGGAACGCTGAAAATAACCGCCAGCCAAAACGATAATGTGAAGATCGTTTTCATTTGAATTACGCAGAGGCCGGTATTTCAGACGGGACGTCGTTGACGTCGCGGACACGCTGCCGCAAAGGGGTCGTGATCTCGAAAATGCTGTTCGTAGCCAAGGTTCTAGTTTCCTTCGGTCATTTGGACATTGCTTCTGGCAATGCCGCCCGGTAGCGCAGCATCATGCCTATGAGCTTGCGCGCCGACCAATAACGGGGCACAAAGCGCTTGGGATCTGAGGCACATCGGAACAGCCATCCCAAGTATAAGTGGTCTGCCCAACGCGGGAATATATACCTGGTCACCGCTGAGAAAAGCGATCGCCGCACCCACGCAATGAATGGCCGGGACAGGCGAAAGGTTATTCTTCATATACAAACCCAGCCGCTCCTGTGTTCCGCCGCCTATTCCAACCACGACATGGTTCGGACGGCGCTGCCGGATCGTTTCCAACAATGTTTCGTCCTCGATTGACTGGCCGTATAGCGGAGCTAAATACACATCGTCAAACGACACTCTCAGGCCGTAGCTCCGTAACCATGCCAGATTGGTGACCGCACTTTCCCTGCTTGGCATGATCCATAGCGTGCGACCAGTTGCCCGAATATCTTCGACAGTCAATAGTTCCCGCAGATATTTCAATCCCGAGAGTCGTTGTATTTTATCCTTTTGTAAGAAGTTCCAGATCATGACCATCAATCCGCTATCTGCGATGGCTACATCGGCGCCCAGCAGCGCCTCGCGATACTCGGTATCTTCCGCGATGTTCTTGAGTGCCGGCGCTGCTGGCACCACTAAAAGCCCGCCATTTCGCAAAAGATGAATGGCACGCCGTGCACCACCCACGAAAAACCGGATGCCGAGGATCTGACGAAACTCGCTGTCGAGCATCTCCTCTTGAGTCTCAGCGTTCATTTCGCCACCACCATCATCTCTGTTTCGATCCAGGCGTAGGTCTTCGCCATGCCCTCTCTCAGACGAATTGAAGGCTCCCAGCCCAGATACTGCCGGATCAGCGTGTTGTCACTATTGCGCCCATTGACGCCCTTCGGCGCGTCCAGATTGTAGTTCGCTTCAGTTTCACTCCGGCAATCTCCTCGACGATATCCACCAACTGGTTGATCGTCACCAACTCGCTCGAACCCAGGTTGATCGGCTCGTCGATCTCGCTTTCCAAGATCGCCTGCGTGCCCTTCAGCAGTCGTCGATGTACATAAAGCTCCGCGTCTGGTTGCCGTCGCCCCAGATTTCAATTTCATGATTACCGTGAGGTTTTCGCCTCGATCACCTTCCGGCACATCGCGGCGGGCGCCTTCTCGCGTCCGCCACTCCATGTTCCGTAAGGACCGTAGACGTTATGAAATCGCGCCACTCGGCACCGCATTCCGAAGTCTTCTTCGAAGTGCCGGCACATCCGCTCACTAAAAAGTTTTTCCCATCCGTACCCGTCTTCTGGCAGCGCCGGATAAGCATCTTCTTCCTTTAGCGCAATGACATCCGCAACGGTTTGCTTATCGCCGTTGTAAACACAAGCCGACGATGAATAAAAAAAGTTCTTCACGCCCTGCTCTTTAGCAGCTAACAGCATGTGAGTATTGGTCAATACACTCAGCATGCACAGCGCCTTATTGTTTTCGATAAATCCCATTCCACCCATGTCCGCCGCGAGCTGAAAAATTCCATCCATGCCTTCAGCAACCCGGTCACAATTCTTCTTCTCTCTCAAATCCAGAGATAGATTTTCTACGCCGGGAGTGCTCTGATACCACTGGTCAAACGGCTTGATATCAACGGCGCGGACCTCACTCGCTCCACCGGCCACTAAGTGCTTGACCAAATGCCCCCCGATAAAACCGCCCGCACCACAAACTACAAGTTTCTGACCTGCGATTTTCACGCGTATCCCTCCATGGAAAATAGTTGGTAGAATTGGTAAAAGACGTACTCGTTCAACTACTAATCGTTCGTTCGCGACTGGGCGTGAAGTTTTTCCAGGCCGGCGTTTTCCGCGGCCGCGCCGTGTTGCATTTGTGAGGCAGGCGTCTTGGCCTTTGCTGCTAACTCTTTGGTCTTAAGCACAATCATGTATTCGTAAAATGACTGAAGCACCGCGTAGCGAAAGCCGGCTCTCCCGTCCAGAAATCCACTCTTGACCAAGTACAAGAACAGAAACTTCACGAGAGGCCGTGCCGGCATGCGATAAAAAAGTTCCTTCTGATGGAAGCGCCTCTCGTTACGATCCAACGCAAATAACGCCGCCCAGCAGTTGAATTGCCGCCTCCCGTTTCGATTCCGAACGACCTGCTCCGCTTCGAGTGAACTGTATGCGTTGTGCCGACTCAGCCAGTGTGTCATTCCCTTGCTGAAAGGATAGTGATCCAGAAATCCGTCGAGCTCCTCGACCGGCCCGTTCGCGATCGACAACGGATTCACTAGTCGCTCATACCGCATCTTCTCAGGGCGAAACAATCTGATGTAGTACGCCGAAGCCTGCACATGCTTCAGCCAACGTTGTCCCCAGAAATCTCGCCGCCGCACCCGAAACGCCACCTTATCACCTGCGTTTCGCACCGCACGCTGCATACTCGCAGCTAAATCCGGCGTCACTCTCTCGTCTGCATCCAGATGCAGCACCCACTTGTGTTTGAAGGGCAAATTTACCAAGGCCCAATTCTTATGCTCCGCCTCATCTCCTCCAAACATTTCCGTCGCGTCGCCAGAGCGCACCAGAAAATGCGCCCCAGCCTTGGCTGCAATCCTCGCTGTACCATCAGTACTTCCAGAATCATAGACATGTACATCGTCCGACCACTCCACGGACCTCAGGCAGCCAGCTAAATCCCGCTCTTCGTTTTTCGTAAGTATCAGGACAGATATCATCACGCTTGATCGACTGGATTGGCCTTACGCTGAGTTATGTTCCGTCGTAATTTAATTTTCCGCGCCGGAATTCCTCCATACACAGTCCACGGCTCAAGATCATGGGTCGCCACCGAACCAAGCGCGAGAACCGCGCCGTCGCCAACCGAAACGCCAGGCTGCACGGTTGCGCGAGCGCAAACCCAAGCATACGACCCGATTGAAATGGGAAAAGCTACCAGCGGAAATCTTGGATCCTCATAATCGTGGGTAGCACCACATAGATACGCCTGCTGGGAAATAATGGCGTGACTTTTCAGAGTTACTACCGCCGGATTATAGATGATCGCTTCATCTCCAATTGTGGCTTGGTCATCACAGATCAAGTTCCACGGAGCCCATATATGGGCGCGGCCATAAACATGACAACTTTTCCCAAGTTTGGCGCCAAAACATCGGAGCAGTAAAGCCCGCCAGCCATGAAATGGACGCGGAGACGTACGGAACAGGATTGCATAAACGCAATTCCAAAGCGCCCGCAAGAGCCGATTTGATAGGGGAAACGCAGGCAATAGATACGGGTCGGGATTCGCCAGTCGGGCGACGGGCGCCTCTTCTAATCTAGAACCTGAAGCGCCGACCATACTTCCCTCCCTCTCTCCTCCCGATTTCTCCGACCACATCGCGTCAATTTCGACCCATCACACTGCTCAAAACCTTATGCAACGTTTCTGCAGCTTTCTTGATCTCGAATCGGTTCTCGAAACAGTCGCTCGCTAGCTGCCGCATCTCTTGTCGTTTCTCCGCGGAAAGGCCTACATATCTATTCAGCAGTTCGCAAGTTCCTTCCTGTGAGTCGTCCCGCACGATACCCGCCCCATCGGCTTCGATCTCCCGCCAGATGTTCACCTTGTTCGAGATCAGTGTGGGGGTGCCGGCTGCCAGTGCTTCCGCAACCGCGATTCCGAAATTCTCTTGATGCGAAGGCAAAACAAAAACTTCTGCGCTTCGCAGCGCGCCCCATTTCATCGTTCCACTCAGCATCCCGGTCCAGGTAATCCTCGGCGCAATGCCTAATTCCGCCGCCCGATAGTGCAAATTCTCTCGCAATCCGACTTGGTCAGGCCCCGCAATGACGAGGTGCCAGTCCGGGTCTTGTCCTAAAACTTTTGCGTACGCTTCAATCAAGAGGTCGCAGCCCTTTTTCGGATGAATCCGCCCCATAAAGAGTGCCAGCCGTTTGCCCTGCAAATCTGGGTAGTGCGCAAGAAATTCGCGCTTCTCCGCCTCGGCATCGCCTTCGGGTTTCGCGGTGCCGTAGCTGACGACGACCTCGTTGCACTTGTACAACCAGAAAGATTCCCGTGCGAGCCGGCGTTCCTCTTCGCAAGTGAACAGCACCGCGCGAGCGTCGCGCAGCACGCGATATTCGGCCCACGGCCAGTACATCCATTTCTTCGCGTGCTTCAGCGGATATTCCTTTTTAAACCACGGATCCAACATTCCATGGGTGAACAGAACGTAAGGCGTCTGAGTACCGTGCAACGCCTGCCAGGTTCCGAAACTGTGGTATTGCCAAATGCCGTTGACGATCACCGCGTTGTAACGGCTCGCATTCGAACGAAGCCATGGCACGAATCTTGGGCTAAACCCATAATGAAGATGGCTTGGGCCGAGAGGATATACGCGTAGGGGCGACTGCTTCAGATGAGGGGCCTCCGGCGAGTCGAGTGATGCGATCTCGACGTCATGCCCCTGTCGCTCTAAAGTCCTTCCTAGCTGCCGGATCCCCTCAATAGGCCCCCCACCTGCTGGGTTCACCGAACTGATGACATGTAGGATTTTCACGTTTGAGAATCAGCCGACCGTGGCTGATGACCTGGTTTCACTCCTCGTGCTGTCGAAAATTCTGTGCATCACCATGACCGGATTGCGCACCCACTTTTCCACCCGGGATAGCGCGAACCACATTCTGTCCGTCCAGTTGTAGTCGCGCCCGATCATCGCCCGGAACATTCGTGCTTTGTCCGCCTGATACCGCTGGTTGTATTTCACCGACGCCGTAATCGATCCCGGATAAATGGCGTACAACGACCAATAGTCGTCAACCAACTCCAGCCGGCATCCATTCAACGCCATCTCCATCAACAACTCGGCGTCCCAACAGGTTCGATTCGCCTCATTGAAGCCGCCCGCGCTTTCAAAGGCTCGCCGCCTAAAAAAAGAAGACTGTTGCATAATCACAACGCCGCCGTACGCGTACCCTCGCAGATTGAAAGCGACCGAACGTGATCGCCGCACAACTTTCCCCTGTCGGTCGATGATGTAGCAGTGTCCGTACACCACATCGGCCTGGGGCCGCTCTCGCAACGCAGCCACGCCCTTTGAGATGGCTCCCGGCAAGAAAGCATCATCGGCATTGATATATCCGAAGATTTCGCCGGTCGCAGCCGCAAATCCTTTATTCAATCCGTTAGCCGGTCCAGTGTCGGGCTCCAAAATTACTTTGGAAATACGCGAGCGATACTTCTCGATGATTTCTCGGCTGCCGTCGGTCGAACCAGGGTCCACAACGATGTATTCCACATCGGGATAGTCTTGTTCGATGACCGAACGAATCGCTCGTTCCAGGAACTCAGCCTGGTTGAAAGAGATCGTCACAATGGAAACGCGCAAGAGTCAGCTCTCCCACTCGTATTCAATTGGGTTCGTCTGAAATCGTCGGAACAGAATGATAGCAGCGACAAAAAAAGGAGCGACAAATCGCGTCGGCGTACCGAGCGGCGAAAATAATGTGTCCCATGTCAACATCAAGCCTGCGAACGCAAAAAACGGTAGCAGCGGCTCCTTGCCGGACGCATTAAAGGTCGTGTAAATCGTAAAAATGAGAACGTAAAGCCAGAAAATGCCTCCCGCGATACCGCCGTCCACCCAGGAACCAAAAACGTACGAGTGCGTTGGGATTAGGTCATCCAGTTTTCCACCCTGGAAACGCTTGTAGCCGAGATCGTCGCTTCTCTGTTGAAGAAGCGCAGAGTATTTCGGGTCACGCGCCCAAGAACCGTGACCTAGAATCGGCGAGTCGATAATCGCTTGGCTGGACGCTAAAATTTCGCGGCGGCCACCCAGTAGCGCGCCGCCTTCGCCGGCGCTCTGGGCCTCCGTCTTCTGTTGGGCATATTTCCCAAACGCACCCTGCTTTGCATAAAAGGAATAAATGGCTCCGAAGCCCCAAATCCCCATCGCGACTAAAAGAATCAGTGCTGCTCTTCGGAGGGCCCCGAGGGATTCCCGTTGTTGCGACATCAAGAAGATTGAATATACGGCGGTGATTAGGGCGATCAACGCAAGCATCCGGCAGTCTTGATAAACATGAGTGACAGCCAAAACGCTAAGGGGGACAAGGATCCCAAGAATACGAAATTCCTTGAATCGGGCCGCGAATAGAGCAACCAGCATAGTAACCGGAACTCCAAGTGAGAACTTCCATGGAGACAATACGGCGTCAGCCGTTGGATGCACGAAGTACGCAGCAATCGTCCCAAGGGCCATTCCAACGGTATAGATCATGAAACGGCGACGGCTGCCACAGACTACAAGCCAAACGACGACGAAGTTGATAAGAACAAATATGATCTTGATCCAGCCTCGCAGATAGTCCTCGGGTAGGGATTCTCGGACGAGATCGGTCACGACTTGACCCACAAGCCAAATACATCCAAGTGTTAAAACCGTGCGGATGGGTTTTTGCTTAAGTCTGTCTGAGTGACGGACCAGTGCCAAAGGCAAAGCTACTATCATCGCCAGGTCCGCAGCCAACAGTGTGCCTGCGACCGGAACCTCAATCACTTGGAGCAGCGGTACGACAAACGCAAACACATCGCCCAATGTGACGATTTCCCGTCGCCGATGCAGACCTTCTTCGGAACCGAAATCAGCGGCCCGGTATGATATTGAATTTGATAAAGGGATACTCATTTGCTTGAAATGTGGAGTCTCACCGAACAGTTGAACTAAGTTGTGCAACAAACCGTTCGATGTCTCTGAACAGCACGTGATTCTGCCTAATCCAACTATCCTCTTTTTCCCACCACTTAAACTCTTTCAGGAACGCGACTTGGTTCTCACTAAACCTGGGACCAATCAACCGCGCCGGCACGCCTCCATAAACGTGGTAGTCGGGTATGTCCGAGACAACTACAGCCCCAGCTCCGACGATTGCACCGTCGCCGATCGTTACCGCGTCGGCAATCATGACGTTCGCCCCAACCCAAACATCATTCCCGATGCGAATTGGAGAGGATGACGACTCCTCGAAGACATCGCTGCTAACAAACGAAGTACCACACTGTTTGGCTGTCGAGAAAAAAACCGGACTCGTACTAACGAATCCACGCGTCGGGTGCTTCGCAAGCCCGATCCGGCAACCCGGACCAATTGAGCAAAATCTGCCGACGGACGAGTTGGTAATCTTGGTTTCTTCGGCTATATAGGAATAGCTGCCGATGCGACAACAGCTAACAAAAGCACCCGGGAAAACCCTTACATGAGGCTCGATCTCGCAATCAATAACTCGCGACATGTAGCCCTGCCGAAAATCTTCATAGCGACGTGCATTTCGGATTGATTCAAAAACGAAGCGCAAATATGTGCTTACAGGATTACGCGCAGCCTGCTGCAGGATCTCCGTTAAGCTGAACGTAATCGGAGCCTCTGATTTTGATTCGCACGTGGATAACGTCGCATGTCAGCTGACCGCCAATTCGCCTTCCTGACGCGGGGCGGAAACCACAGCTTTACCATTGCGTTCCAGTGTTTTGACGAACCGCGGAAAGTAGACGGCGATTGGTATCAAGATGAAAAAGATGTAGCTAATATCAGTCGACCAAATCATTGCTGGCAAACCGTAGTGCGGAGTTGCTAACAATTCGATTGTGAGTGTCGACGTAGCTACGGCTACGGCAGACAGAACTTGTACATGAATGCGATTTATCCCGTTTAAGAAGACCGAAACTACAACCGCAATACCATTCACCACCATCCACAAGCCGAGGCCGCTCAAGAGCCAACCTGACGGATGAAATCGGTTGCCCACCCACAAGGTGATGATCCATCTTGCCGAAAAAACTAGAAACACAGCGGCGGTTCCTGTCGCCACGGCCGTGATGATCACTGACCGCTTCAAAGCGCGCACCGCCCACGAAACGTCACCTCGTGCAACGGATTCGCCGTACGCAGGCCAGAGAGGAGTTATGAGCATCGATACGAGCATCGGAAAGATCGTAAAGATGCGCATTGCGACCGAATACTCGGCAACAGCGTTCGATCCGAGGAGGTGAGCGATGACAAAATTATCGGAGCCGACTGCCATCGCCAACGCCAGTTGCAAGATGAGAAAGCCGCTGCCGACCGCGAGCAATTGTCTTAGTAGAGGCCAACGAAAGTCCTGCCACTTGGGGAGTAAACCGGGCTGACGTCGAAAAAGCTGCAAACCATTAAGAACCGTGGCGACGAGCGGCCCGAATCCGGCACAGAAAACTAGCCATGGCACTCCGGCTTTGGCGCGCACGCAGGCAAGTATTCCAATAAACCCCAAAACGGTGCCGAAACCACTCCAGAGATTGCTGGTATACCCGCTTTGGTAACCCATCTGAATCCGCTGCACGATTCCAAATGGCAAATTCAGCGCGAAGCAAAGGAAGAAAATCGCAGCCGCAGGTGCGGCTTCAGATGCCGCCAGTCCTGTTTTCAAACCCAGTAAGCGGGACCAGGGAGCAATTCGATAGACTAAGGCGAGCGTCAAAAGTATGCAGGCAGCGAGCGAGAGCAACATGAAGAATGCGCTCGAGATGTACTTCGACGCGACTCGTTTGTCATCCTTTCCGTGACTCTCCGAAATCGCTGTCAGCAACCCGTTGCCCAATCCAAGATCTGCGAACGCCAGCATCGCCATGAACGAATTAATTGTCATCCAGAGGGCGAATCGTTCAGTCCCGAGATACCCGATCGTTAGAGGAATCGTGGCTAAGCCAGAAAGGAGAGAAGCCCCCCTCGAAAATACGGAAGTCGCACCGGTCCATGCAGCTCGGAAATACCGGTCCTTGGAGCGATCCTTCACGCCGGTACCGAACGCAAGAAACGAAAAACGAGAGCGGGGTTTTCTGCCCGTGGCTGACAACGATGCTGTTGACTCAAATAACCCCAAACTAATCCTCTCAAGGGTGTAACAGGATTCGGCGTGCCTGCGGAGGCGGTCCGATTGGTTAGCAAATACCCACTTACTACGGTACGTGATAGATTGCCGCGCTGGCCGCGCCAGGCAGGATGCTTTCTGCGTCGCGGAAGGCACTCTTCGGGCCGCTCGTTGGGACGAACAAGATATCTCCGTCGGCGAGCAACTGATCTTCGCTTTTGTCCGCCAGGATCTTTTTTAGAGCGATTTGTGTCTCGCTATGCCCGGCCGGCGTCTTGCGGATCAGCTTGGTGTGATCGAGCGAGGCAGTGCGAGTTGTGCCCTGCGCTAACGCCACTGCCTGCAATATCGTAAGACGATCACTATTTTCGATCAAAAAACCGCCTGGCTTCCCGACTTCGCCAAGAACGTAAACGATGCCGGCCTTTGACACGACAATCGTGTCGCCCGGGCGAATATCCATGTTGAATGCAGCTGCGCTGCCGGGTTTCGTCTCAACGTTTACGACCTGCGGATGGGTCGGATCGTCACGATGACTGATCGTGACGCCCTTCCCCGCCGTCGGCGTTACGCCGCCAGCCGCAGCCAGCAAATCGAGAAGGTTATGCGTGCCGAGCAGGGGATAAACTCCGGGGTTCTTTACCTCGCCGCCGACGGTAACGCCCTGCGTGGCGTACTCGAGAACCGTAACCGACACATGCGGATTCTTTAGAACATCTTTGTCGCGATACGTTGCTTCGATCAACAATCCCGCGTCTTCGGCGGTGCGCCCGGCAACTTTCACCGGCCCCGCATACGGGAGGGAAATCGATCCCGTCTCATCCACGCGCAGCTTTGGCGCAAAGTCCGGGTCCGTAGTGCCCAGCACCTTTACGTCAAGCAGATCGCCGGAGGAAAGACGAAGTGGATGCGCGTTCGCTACGTTCGATGTTTCCGCCGTTGCAGAGGTCGAAGCCGGCGCATCTTGCTTTTGCGCGTTGCAAACTGCCCCGGCCATCGCCACCGCAATCACGAAAACTCCAAAGCGGAGCATCATATTGACACCTCTTGACGCCTCAATATTCATCGACTGAATCTTCAACATTTTTGTCCGCGCTAACGAGCCCGGAAGTGGTGGTCGGCTGCGGCGGCAGTTTTTTCCGCGCTTTCAGTCATCAGCCGTTTGTACTCCGCGGGATACTGATAGTAGTACTCCCGTCGTTTCGTGCTATTGAGCACGAAGCCAAGCATGTTCGCCCCTGCCCGCGTCAAGACTTCCCTTGCGCGCGCCGAAGCCTTGATTCGCGATTTCCCGGAACGAGTGACGAAGATCACTCCGTCGGCTCGCGCCGCCATCACAAGCACATCGGCGAAAAGCAACACGGGTGGCGTATCGATGATCACGTGGTCGTATTCCGCGCTCCAGGCTTCCATGAGTTGTTTCACTCGCGCCGTGTCGAGGACTTCGTGCGGATCGGTCGGCCGGAATCCGGTCGGAACCACATGCAAATTGGGCAGCGCCTGAATCGGTTGGTATCGCGAGTATTGCGCAGCTCCCGTGGCAAAAACTGTGTTGCGGCCCGGACGCATTCCGAGTTGCTCTTGAATGCCCGCGCTTCGCAGGTCGGCGTCCACGAGCAACACCCGTCTCCCTCGCTGCGCCAATGCCGCTGCCAAGTTGCAGCTGACGGTAGATTTTCCTTCGCCTGCCATCGCGCTCGTGACCACCACCACTTTCGGCGGATGATCGACGCAAGAGAGCAACACGACGCTCGCGAGCGACCGATAGGCCTCAGCCGCGGCGCAATTGGGCTTCAGGACCGGGATAGAAGTCAGGTCGAACCCCGGTAGACCCAACAAGTTGGGCGCGCCCGATTTGTTCTTGAGAGCTGGGCGCTTTTTCGACGCCAGAGTTGGCACGAACGGAATGGAACCCAACTCCGGAAGAACGATGACGGACTCCACCTCATCGGATGTGCGGAGTGTGTCGTCGAACGAATCGACCATCAGACCGAAGAGCACGCCGCAGAACAATCCGCCGCCAAGTCCAAGCGACAGATAGAGCGCTTTCTTGGGTTCGACCGGTTTATCGGGCAACTCCGCTCGATCCACGACGCTGATGTAGGTGGAATTCAAACCCGACGTGACGTTGGCTTCTTTGACTTTTAGTTGCAGGGCGTCGTAAAGCTGTTGGCCCGATTCGATTTGGTGCTTCAGATTCGCGTACTGCGCCACATTCTCATTGAGCTTGAACGCTTCTTCTTTTTGGCTGTCGAATTCCTTGCGGATCATATTTTCGGCTGTCGCCGCCGCGTTGTATTCGTTCGAAAGACGTGTGCCGATATTCGCGCCTTCCCTTGTCGATCGCCGCGTTCACGTCGGTCAGCTGTGATTGCAGTTCCTTGATCTTCGGATAGCCGCTTCCAAACTGTGCGCTCAGTTGCGCCAGCTGCGCTTGTAGCTCTGCCTGCTGAGTTCGAAGAACTTGCAACGTCGTATTCGGCACGGGTGAATCGACCAGCACGGGATTTCCCGTTTTGGCCATTTTGTAACGGCCTTCCTTGACGATGCGGTCCGCCTCGGCCTGAGTCAGTTCCTCGTTGAGCTGTTTCAACCTGTTTGTGACGACGTTGTCGTTCTCGTCGGTCCCCAACAGGTTGTGTTCCTTCTGGAACTCAGCGAATTGGCGCTGCGCTGCCGTTGTGCTGGCCTGGATTTCTTCCATCTGTTTCGATAGCCACTGAGACAGTTGGGTTGTGCCGTCAACGCGCGTGTGGAAATTCCGCTGCATGTACTCGTCGATGATGGTATTCGCCGTCTCCGTTGCAACAATCGGATCAGAGCTTCGAAAACGAATTTCGACGACTTGCGTATTCGGAATCACCTTGACCGTCAAGTCGGTATTAAATCGGTCCAAAAGCCGCCGACGCTGCGAGGCGGTGAGCTGATCGAAGTCCTTGATGTTGCCTGTTACGGTGTACTTCCCTGCGAAGGCCTTATTGCTATACAGCTGAAGAGCGTTCATCACACGCATGGCGACCGCATCGCTCTCGATGATGGTAACTTCAGTTTTGATTCGGCTGTCGATATCCGTCAGCGCAGACTTTTCAGTCTCGTCTAACCCCAGGCTCGACGATCGGCTCGGGTCGATCTGCAACCGGGCAACGCCCTCGTATTGAGGCGTCTTGAGAAATGTGTAAGCGGCCGCGCCGGCAAAAACCAGCAGCGCAAATATCGTGATAGAGAACTTTCTCTTCGTTAAAGTGTTCCACACTTCTACGATGGAAAGTTGCTGGTGGCCAACAACTCGCCGTTCGATCGACGAATGACCGAACTGACCGACAGACATCTGACCTGGGCCGGTCCGTATAATGTGGTTCTGGTTATCAATCATAAAAAAGAGTTCGCCCTCACTTTCGAAGCAGATAACAAGGCGCCGGCCGGGGGGGCAGCTGGCGGGCCCTTGGCATTTCACCTGAATAATTCGTTGCTGCTAAAGCCTCCAAATGTCTTGGCCTGAACTAGATTATCAATTGCAACGTACAGCTTCTTTGATGAGCTGGTCCTACGACGTTTCAAGCTATGCAGCGCCCGTTCCTCGCCAAACCGCTGGCACAGTCCGAGCCAAAATCTGAAGGTCAAGCCAGATCGACCATTCATCAATGTACTGGAGATCCAGCTCCATCCATTCTTCAAACCCAATCGAATTGCGCCCGTTAACCTGCCACAAACAAGTAATACCTGGCTTTACGCTGAAACGCCGCCGGTGTGCGTCTGTGTCAAAAAGAAGAAAATCGCGTCTCGACAGAGCGCGAGGACCAACCAGACTCATCTCGCCCTTCAGCACGTTGAACAGTTGCGGTAATTCGTCGATGCTCGTCTTCCGCAGAAATCGTCCTATCGGCGTCACGCGCGGGTCGTTCTTGATCTTGAACACCGGACCGTTCATTTCGTTCATCGACATCAGTTCCGCCTGTACCTCTTCCGCGTTGGGAATCATGGTGCGGAACTTGTACATGTTGAACATACGTTTGTTGATTCCCATGCGCGTCTGGCGGAAAAGGATCGATCCCTCGGACGTAAACTTCAGCAGAATCGCGACGCCAATCATCAACGGAGACAAAACGATCAGCGCAATCGCTGATCCCACGAAGTCAATCACGCGTTTGAGAAGTGAAGGCCACGTGCTCACGGAGCCAGATGATGGGGCGACGTGAGTGTCCTGTTCGAGGTCCAGTTCCGCGGATTCCTGAGCCCGGAAATTATAGATCTGCGTCTGAACGCGAATCGCGATCCCGTGCCCCTCGCACAACGAAACGAGCTGGGTCGCATGCTCGTAATAGGAACGCACTGGCAGATAGATCGCGACTTCATCGACGATTTGGTGCCGCAGAAATTCGGCCAGGCCCGCGAAGTCGCTGCAGCGCTTATGTCCCGTCTCTTCGAAGGCGCACAGCCCGGGCCACTCGTCGTCCACAAATCCGACAACTTGCATGCCCAGTTCAGGCCGCTCTCGGAGGCAGTCAGCGAATTCGATCGCTCGCTCGTTCGTTCCTACGATTAAGACAAAACGCGTGTTGTGACCGCGCCTGCGCATAGCCAACAAGATCGACTTCGAGGTCAGCCTGCCCGCAACCATGATCGCCGTGCAGACAAGCCAGAATGCCATGACGAACGAGAACGACAACAACACCATCTGGATATGCAGTATGCGAGCCATGACATACAGAAATGCGGAAGCAATCAGCGTTGCCTCCGCCACTTCTAAAACTTCTGTACGTCGCCGCACGAGGCGCTTCGACACGTAAAGGCCGCTCAAAATAAAAATGTTGTGCCAAGCAAGCACCAACAGCGCGAAGAGCAGACAATTCCCGATCGAAATTTTCATTTCGAGGAACTGTGACAGGGACTCACCGTTCGGCTGGGAACGCAGAAGAAACGTCGCCGCGAGAAACGCCGTCACAAGCGCACAGATATCGTAAAGCTTGGACGTGTGCTTCAGAATTTGCCATTTATTCGAAACCATTGGGGGAACCTTAAGATGAATTGGTTTTGCATTCCGCAAAATCTCGCTCAAGGGGGCATTTGAGCACTAAGTGCTTTGCGGCTGCTGCTATGAGTTAAACGATGGCAGGGTTTTCAGCAGACTACATCTGGGACACGAGGACTGGCGTTATCGTACGTTGTATTCCAACCCACGTCCCCGCACGGCTCTAGATCGGCAGCGTCCACTTCCACAGCGACGCTTTTCATGATTAGGTCCAGGCTCAACACAAAGCGTAGCCCGTTTTTCTTCCTCGTGATAATTCCGGTGATTCCTGTCAGCGGACCACGAAGGATTGTTGCTCTTTCTCCAACGCTCAAATAGGAATGCGGCTCAATATTGAGAAAATCGACGCTCTTCCGCAGGGCTTCAATCTCAAATTGAGGCAGAGCGACGGGCTCTCTCCCAATTCCAACGATCGAATGCACGCCGGGTACGGACAGGACTTGGGATCGCTCGCTGCGGTCCATACGCACGAACAAGTAGCCTGGAAACAACGGTTCCTCGACAAGCATCGTGCAGCCGTTCTTCCATCGCCGTCGGTTCTTCGTTAGCGGCAGGAAGTGTTCAATCGAATGGACATCCATATGGCGAGAGACTTGCTTCTCTCTACACGAGAGCGTATACACGGCAAACCATCCCGTCGATGCGCCGTTCAATGGCCCCCCACGCTTTGCGTTGGATTTGGACGAGGCTTCGCCATTGCCACTTAGCAGTGACTTTCGCCTCTTTATTAGGTCGGTATCAATCGGGCTGGGTGCCCGACTCTTTTCCCTTCGAGCCTAGATGCCGCAGGCTCGTCCACGCAAACTCAAATTTCAGTTGCCTGATATTGCAAAATCTGCTCCGTAACGAGGAGCGAACGGGCCCGTAATGCCTTATTAATTCAATCGCTTACAACGCCTCGTGACGGAGCCCCTGAATATCGTCTCCGCGCACGAAGATCCCAGGATAAATTTGATGAATTCTAACTTGGGGGGCGAAGTAATTTTCTTGAAGCCGTGCGCTAAAGCGCAATACAGGCATCACCCTAGATTGCTCAAACTGCAACCTTGACTGGACCCGAGCGTGATTCCCCGAACCGAGATATGCCAAGTTGGGACCCCCCTAGCAAATTTCGAGACTAGTATACACCACTTGGTTCTAGTACAAGCATTAAAATCCTGTAGTACTCCCGTTAACCGGGCGCCAAAGACCACGCGCTACTAAGGACCCTGACTCCCATCCGCCCGCCTTACCCGAGTTTTTCCCATACCCTGGCCGAGTCGGTTCCCGCAACTGCGTCCACCGGATGATCTTCGCTGAGGGGATGACTCCTAACTGACCGGACTTCTCTTTCTCTTCGTTATTTCTTACGACAAAACTAGGGTGCCTTACAGCGCTCACCTGATCGTAGTACTTCGTGAGGGATGGAATCCTGACGCATCTTTGCAGCGGATTCAGCGGAGTTTGAGATGGCTTTCATTCAACTTCTACACGCGTTGCCGTTAGGCTCAGCGGTCTTTGCCGGTGCGGGAATTCTGGCGTACCTCATCTATATGAGCAGCGAATATCACCCCTCGGCGCGTCCGCGCCGTACTCCACGGGAATAGCGCCCACGGGAGGGTACGGCGACTGCGCGCGACCCTACTGGATCAGAAATTTCAGGGATTCAGACGGTGAGTTGTCGAACGAGCTTCTGCGCCTCGGTGTTGGCGCTCTCAAAATCGTTCGCGACGCCCCAGCCGACGACCTGCTTGGGTCGCCGGTCCTGCACCACGTAATAATAATGTGGGTCGTTCGCGACCTTGTCCGCAACGATCTCGGTCGCATAGATGCCTTGGCCGATCTGAATGCTCGCGAATCGCGATTCGCTATCCGGCTCGATTAGGTGCAGCCGATGCGTTTCCAACAGCGCTTCGAGCACCGTCGGCTCAAACGCGCTCATCCGGTACTGACACAGGCCGATTGCGCTCTTTCCCGGGAAACACTGCTGGACCATCTTTTCGTAGCCGACGACTTGTTTGCAGAGCGTCTCACCGGCCGCCCAGGTAAGCTCGCCCGCGGTGCGAAATCCTGAGAAACCTTCTTTCAAAGCGTTTTCGATCGAACGCATCAGCCGCCGAATCATTCCCTCGCCGTCAAATGCGCCGCCTTCAAAGTAAATCTCGTTTTCCGTGTAAAACTGCAACGCCCCGCGTGAGATTTCGCGTTCGACGTTCACGCCGATAAATTGCAGATCGAGAGTCAAACGCCGTATGACTTCATTTGACTGAACGCAAAAGCATCGCTCGTTCTTGCGCAACCCTTCAGCGATGTACGGCGTAAGAATTTCCAGTAGCGCCGTTTCCGTGCGATAGAAAACGCAAATGTGGTCGCCGTGATGGAATTGGAACAGGGGAGCCTGAGGTAGCGTAGCGCGAGTATCCATGTCTGCGCCCTCAATTATAGCAACGGAAGATTGTGTGTTCATCGGGAATGAGCCGATCGTAGCTGAGACGTTAACCAAGAGGAGGCCGTCCAGTACTCCTGTGATACAGCACAACGACTTCCTCCACCGCGAACTGCTCAGTTCCCGACCGGAACCGTAAACCACGGCGATACGCTGGTTTGCAGGTGCGTACGACGCACACAAAACCCGCAGCAATATCACTGCAATATCGCAAACGCAAATTGCGATTTCGCCGCGCTACGACTTGCGATTTCGAACATCCGAATGAAACATCCGCGGCCATTGACACGTACTTACTCACGGCCTACATTCTTCGTGTTCCTCGGCCGGCTCGTCGGCCCAAACCGAGTCACACGACAAGAGAAAGAGAGCTACATGAGTCTGCGCGACTTCATCTCCAAACAATTTATCGATGTTATCGATTGGGTCGAGCCGGAAGACGGAATCCTCGCGTATCGCTACCCGATGCAGGATCGCGAAATTCAGAACGGCGGCAAACTCACCGTGCGCGATTCGCAGTTCGCACTCTTCGTCAACGAAGGCAAAGCCGCTGACGCGTTTCCCGCCGGCCTCTACACGTTGAATACGCAGACGCTCCCGATCCTTACGTACCTGATGAATTGGGATAAAGCGTTCAAGTCGCCATTCAAGTCGGATGTCTACTTCTTCTCGGCGCGCACGCAAACCGATCAGCACTGGGGCACGCCGAATCCGATCACGATTCGCGACAAGGAATTTGGCGCAATTCGGCTCCGCGGATTCGGAATTTATTCGTATCACATGGTCGATGCGAAAAAGTTCTACACAAAAATCAGCGGCACGCGCGATCTCTATCGCGTCGCCGATCTCGAAGGGCAGCTTCGCAACACGATCATCGCGAAAATGACCGACGCTTTCGCGCAAAGCCAGGTGCCGTTCCTCGACATGGCCGCGAACCAGGGCGTTCTCGCTCAAAAAATCACTGAGCAGCTCGCGCCCGCGTTCAGCGACTACGGCCTCTCGCTCGACACCTTCAATGTCGAAAATCTCTCACTCCCCGACGAGCTGCAGAAAGTTCTCGATCAGCGCATCAGCATGAACATGATCGGCGACATGAATAAATTCACGCAGTACGAAGTCGCTCAGTCGATTCCCATCGCCGCAGCCAATGAGGGCGGCGGTGCAGTTGGAATCGGAGCAGGTCTCGGCGCGGGAATGGCCATCGGTCAAACGATGGCGAATGCCGTGCAGAATGCAGCGGCCCAACAACAGGCCGCTCCACCTCAGCAACCGCCTCCAGCAACGGGCGGCGCTGGCAGCGCAACGACAAAGTTTTGCTCCGAGTGCGGCAAACAGATTCCGCGCCCGTCAAAATTCTGCCCGGAATGCGGCAAACCCCAAGCGTGATCATTCCGCGACATCACAGATCGCAAGCCTCGCTCGTGATAAGGTGCAGCCCATGAACGGCGTCGAGTGGGTCGTCGAAGCATTCGGTTGCTCGCCCGAAGCGCTGCAAAACACGCAGACTCTGCGATCGCTCTTCGACGAAATCATCGCCGAGATGAAACTCCGCCCCGTCAGCGAAACGCAGTGGCACCAATTTCCGCGCACGGGGGGCATCACCGGTCTATGCTTGCTCGCTGAATCGCATCTCGCGTGTCACACATTTCCCGAACACGGCTCGCTCTGCCTCAATCTTTTCTGTTGCGTGCCGCGACCCGAATGGAATTTCGAACGCGCTCTCCAAAAGCGTTTCGCTTCTCAGAGCGTGACCATTCGCCGCCTCGTCCGTTCCTACGAAATGCCGCGCGAACAGGCGGCCAGCGACTGATGCCAACTCCGAGTGTCTTCCGATGACGCAACCCGTCGCCAACTGCCCAAACTGCGGCGCCAAAATCACGTTTCAATGGCCCAGCAGCGTGCAGACCGTCTGCACCTACTGCAAAAGCATCATCGTCCGTTCCGACGTTGACGTAAAAAAAGTCGGTCAGGTCGCCGACCTGCCACCGGATAGTTCGCCGATTCAACTCAACACCGAAGGCGTCTACAAAAATAAAGCGTTCGTCGTCGCCGGCCGCATCCTTTACGAATACGAGCAAGGCGGCTGGAACGAATGGCACATCGTGATGAACGATGGCAGCAGCGCCTGGCTTTCCGACGCACAGGACGAGTTCGCCGTCTCATTCCCCGCGAAAGTGCCGCCGCAATCTCTGCCAACCGCTGCGCAAGTGCAGGTCGATCAGCAGTACACCTGGAACGGTGAGACGTACATCGTCACCGCAATCACGATCGCGCACTACAAAGGCGTCGAAGGCGAACTCCCCTTCCAATACTGGGACAAAACCGACGTAAAATTCGCCGATTGCCGCACGCACTCCGGAAAATTCGCCACGCTCGACTACAGCGATGAGCAGCCAACGTTGTATCTCGGCGAATTTGTCGAGTTCGACGATTTGAAATTCAAAAATCTCCGTCAGTTCGAGGGTTGGTGATGAGCGCCGGTCAGCCACCATTTCCCCCGCAACCGCCGCGCCCACCGCAGCCGCCCGGTCCGCCCGCTGCTCCGGCGAAACCGCAAGTCAAAGCGCTGAATTGTCCGCAGTGCGGCGCAGCCATCACGCTGCGATCGTTTCAGCAAGCGGTCACCGTCGTTTGCGAAAGCTGCCACTCGATTCTCGACGCAAAGGATCCAAATCTCACCGTCCTTCAGCAATTCAAAGCCGCCACCAACGAACTTCGCCCCATGATTCCGCTCGGCACGCGCGGAAAACTGCGCGGCACCGACTACGAAGTCATCGGCTTCCAGCGCCGCAGCATTTTCTCCGAGGGCGAGCGCTACGACTGGCACGAATATCTTCTCTTCAATCCCTACAAAGGCTTCCGCTACCTCAGCGAATACCAAGGCCACTGGAACGACATCTCCGTCTGCAAAGTCGAACCAACGCTCACCCATTCGCTCGTCGATCACGCAGAGCTATCTCGGTGAATCTTATCGCCACTTCCAGACCGCCGAAGCAACAACTGGTTTCGTGCTCGGCGAGTTCCCTTGGCAGGTGCGCGTCGGCGACGCCGCCGTAGTAATGGACTTCGTCAAGCCGCCGCACCTCTTGTCGTATGAGAAAGACAAGAACTCCGGCGAAGTCACCTGGTCCGTCGGCGAATATCTTTACGGCAAAGAAATCTGGCAAGCCTTCAAACTCCAGGGCCAGCCTCCCGAACCTGTCGGCGTCTTCGAAAATCAACCAGCTCCGAGCACTGTAAATCTCAAACAAGTCTGGGGTGCGTTCGCGCTCTTCTGCGTCGGTCTGCTCTGCGTGCTGCTCATGTCGGATCTTTTCTCGAGCAACAAGGAAGTCTTCACCGCCTCATACCAACTGGCATCCGGCGCGCCGAAAGGTGAAGCCTCTTTCGTCACCGACATTTTCGAATTGAAGGGCCGCGAGTCCAACGTCGAAGTCGAGACCGAAGCCAACGTCTCGAACAACTGGATCTACCTCAATTACGCGCTCATCAATCAAGACTCAGGCCGCGCCTGGGACTTCGGCCGCGAAGTCAGCTACTACTCCGGCAGAGACAGCGACGGCAATTGGACCGAGGGCAGCCGCAAAGATAAAGTGATCGTGCCAAGCGTGCCCCCGGGACATTATTATTTGCGCATCGAACCCGAAGGCGACTCCGGCCATCCCGCGATCGGCTACACCGTTTCTGTGCGTCGCGATGTCCCCGTCTTCGGATTCTTCGGCTGGGGCCTGCTGATTCTTTTCGTCCCGGTTGCCTTTCTGACGTTCAAGGCAATCAGTTTCGAACGCTCGCGCTGGGCCGAAAGCGATCATCCGATCTTAAAAACGGAGAATGACTGATGCTCGCAAAACTTTACCTGCTTTACGGATTCATGGTGCTGGGCGGCATCGGCACCGCTCAATACCGCGGCTGGAGCCTGGATCACATCAATCAAATTAAAAATGTCCCGCGCTCCATCCGAGACAATCCGGGTGCCTATCGCTCGATCTACAGCAGCTATCACCACTACACAGGAGGCAAATAGCATGAACCTGGTTCCGCTTGGCAACATCGTCGCTGCTCTCGCCTATGCGTTCATAGGCATCCTGATTTTCATTTTGTCGTTCGTCATCATCGACAAAGCGACGCCGTATCACCTCTGGAAAGAAATCGTGCAAGAGCACAACATGGCGCTCGCAATTTTGATCGGCGCCATGTCCATCGGCATCTGCATCATCATCGCCGCCGCAATTCACTGAGTCATCTCATGTGCCGCCAGACTATGCGCCGCGGCGGGCACATGTACGGGCGCAGCACTGCTGCGCCCCATCTCGGCACGATGTAAGCATTCAGTCGCCTTTTCTTTTTCGATCCGAATCCATGGGCATCCTCCTCTTCATCTCTGTCCTTCTCATCGCCGCCTGCGGCCTCATCTACGAACTCGTCGCCGGCACGCTAGCCAGCTATCTCCTCGGCGACAGCGTCCTCCAATTCTCCACCGTCATCGGCACGTACCTCTTCGCGATGGGCATCGGCAGCGCCCTCTCCCGCTATCTCAATCGCGGCCTCGTCTATCGTTTCATCTGGATCGAACTTCTTCTCGGCGTAATCGGCGGCTTTTCGTCAGCGCTACTCATGCTCGCCTTCGCCTTCACGCAAGGCTTCAGCATCATCCTCTACGCCCTCGTCATCGTCATGGGCGTGCTCGTCGGCCTCGAAATTCCTCTCCTCATGCGCATCGTCCGCGAGCGATACAATTTCCGCGACGTCATCGCACACGTCCTCACCTTCGACTATCTCGGCGCCCTCGCCGCATCCTTAATCTTCCCGATCTTGCTCGTCCCTCGTCTCGGGCTCGTCCGCTCAGCGATGCTCTTCGGCCTCATCAACGTCGCCGTCGCCCTCTGGACCACCTACATCTTCGCGAATCAACTCGCCTCCACTCGAATCATCCGCGGCATGTGCGTGCTCGTGCTCATCGGCCTCAGCGTCGGCATTGCCGAAGCAAAAAAAATCACCGCCACCGCCGAAGACAACATCTACGCCGACGAAATCATCTTCGCCCGCGACACGCGCTACCAGCATCTCGTCCTCACTCGCTTCAAAGACGACATTCGCCTCTTCCTCAACAGCCACCTGCAATTCAGCTCGCGCGACGAATACCGCTACCACGAAGCCCTGATTCACCCCGGACTCGCAAGCATCCCCACTCCGCGCCGCGTCCTAGTCCTCGGCGGTGGCGACGGCCTCGCCGTCCGCGAAATTCTCAAATACCCTCAAATCGAAACCATCACGCTTGTCGATCTCGACCCCGAGATGACAAAAATATTCTCCAGCCACGCAATGCTCACGCAGCTCAATCAAAATTCTCTTCTGTCTCCCAAGCTCCACGTCATCAACGCCGACGCCTTCCCCTGGATCGACTCCAACACCGACAGCTTCGATTTCATCGTCATCGATTTCCCCGACCCAACGAATTATTCCCTCGGCAAGCTCTACACCACCGCCTTCTACCGCGCCGTCGCTCGTCATCTCAGCGCGCAAGGCGTCATCGTCGTCCAAAGCACGTCGCCAATGTTCGCGCGCGATTCTTTCTGGTGCATCGCCAACACGCTGAAGCAAGCCGGCCTGAAAACATTTCCCTACCACGTCTACGTCCCCTCCTTCGGCGAATGGGGTTTCGTCCTCGCATCGCAGCATGACTACGTACCGCCGACATCGCTCCCCAGCGGACTCCGCTTCATCGACGTAAAAGGCATCCCCGCCCTCTTCCAATTCCCTCCCGACATGGCCCCTCTCGCCATCCCGCCCAACCAACTCAACGACCAAGTCTTGGTCCGCCTCTACGACCAAGACTGGAAAGACATCAGCCACTGAAAAGCTTTGTCATTCCGAGCGAAGCTCGGAATCTGCTTTTTGTTGCAACGAGACAATCTAAACGACGAAGCATCCTTCATACTTCTCACTAATGCGCCGCCGCGAATTCCTAACCACCACCAGCGCCGCCCTCATCGGCCTCTCTCTAAAATCCGACCGCCCCATCCCCGGCTCCTTCGTCAACGAATCCGCCCAACTCGGCCACCAACTCCGCGATCATTCTTCTTTCCAAACGCCCGCCAAAACGGAAAAATTCCCCATCGTCATCGTCGGCGGCGGCATCGCCGGACTCAGCGCCGCATGGCGCTTCCGCAAACGCGGCTTCAGCGATTTCGTCCTCCTCGAAATGAATGACACCGCTGGCGGCAACGCCCGCTGGGGCGAAAACGAAATCACCGCCTACCCCTGGGCCGCGCACTACATTCCCGTCCCCGGCCCAAAAGCCGTTTACGTCCGCGAACTGTTCGAAGATCTCGGCGTCCTGCAAAACGGAGTCTGGAACGAGCGCTACCTCTGCTTCTCTCCGCAAGAGCGACTCTTCCTCTACGGCCGCTGGCAAGAAGGCATCGAGCCTGCCGTCGGCCTCAAGCCCAGCGATCGCGAACAATTCCAGCGCCTCGAAGAAATCTTCACCACCCATCGCAAATCCGGCGAATTCACCATTCCGCTCGAGCTCGGCCGCTCGCAAAAATCCGCCGACCTCGACAAAATTTCCTTCGCCGATTGGCTTCGCGGCCAGAAATTCGATTCGCCTCTCGTCAACTGGTACATGAACTACGCCTGCCGCGACGACTACGGTGCACTCGCAAAAGAAACATCCGCATGGGCCGGCATCCACTATTTCTCTTCGCGCGAACAAGAAGAAAAAGGTCCACTCACCTGGCCCGAAGGCAACGGCTGGATCACTCGGCGCCTCCTCGAACGCGTCGGCGAAAACGTCCGCACAAATCAAATGGTCCGCCGCATCGCCCCCTCTACAACAAAAAGTTCCGCTTCGTCCAAACGCGCTTTCACCGTCACCACCGCCGACACCCAATTCGAAACCGACTTCGTCATCTTTGCCGCACCCACTTTCCTCGCCCCCTATCTCATCGAAAATTTCCAGCCGCTTCACGACTTCACCTATTCCCCCTGGCTCACCGCCAATCTCACGCTCGACCGTCTCCCCGATTCCCGCGGCGCCGAGCCCGCCTGGGATACCGTCTTCTTCGACTCCGCCACACTCGGCTACGTCGACGCGACACACCAATCCATCCGCTCTCACATCGACAAAACCGTCTGGACATTTTATTGGGCTCTAGCCGATGGCGAGCCCGCGCAAAATCGCCGCCTGCTTCTCGAAAAAGATTGGGCCTACTGGAAGGAAGCCATCCTCCGCGATCTCGAGCGCGTCCACTCCGACATTCGCCAATGCGTCTCGCGCATCGACATCATGCGCATGGGCCACGCCATGGTTCGCCCGACTCTCGGATCGATCTTCTCCGCCGAGCGCGCTCACATCTCCGCCCAACAGAAATCCCCCGACGCTCGCTTGTACTTCGCCAACTCCGACCTCAGCGCCATCTCCATCTTCGAAGAAGCCCAATATCACGGCGTCACCGCCGCCGAATCCATCCTCAAAAAAATAAGCCGCCGATAAATATCGGCGGCAGGTGCCGCAACTAAAATCGAAACCTCAAGACGTGTAGCCTTACGCCGTCCGCTTCCCGCCCGTAAACAAATGAATCACGAGCGCAATCACCGCAAAAATCAGCAACAAATGTAGAAAAAATCCCGCAACATGAAACACCACGAATCCGCCGACCCACAAAATCGCCAACAGAATAGCCAATCCCAAAAACGGCCCAAATCGCATTTTTCTTCTCCCGCGTCTTCGTCATCCACTATCAGCCGCGTAGCCAGCTACAACAATACATTGAAATTTGTAGCGAACACACCGACGGCAGGCTTAACTCTTCGCCGCACTCGCCTTCGACAGCCGCTTAATCCCAGCGTCAACGCCCGCCCGTTATTGCGCCCTTCGCTCTCTCGCTCGGCGTAGCCTGCAAGCTGCGATACAGCTCCAATGCCTCGCCGCGCTGCCCCGCAGCTTCGCCCAGCACCGCAAGAAAGTACGTCCGCTCCCGTTTCTGGTCTTCACGTGAGTCCGTCTTGTCGAACAGCCAGTGAAACGTAGCCAGATGCTCGGCGGGCGGCACCGCGTTCACAAATGTCGTGGATACTTGCTCCCGCGGATTCATCTCAAAGGGATAAATGTCAAAAATTGGACGCGTCAGGCGGAGATCGATCGCGCGTTGTTCTTTCCGCATATCATTAGCGACGCGGACCACCTCAACATCGAATTGCTCGCCGTGATGATTCATCAGCGCTTCCAGTTGCATGCGCCGAACGTAATCGACCTCTCTCTTCGAAGCTAATCCAGCCGAAAAGTGTTTCTCCGCTTCATCCAGGTTCACCTGCTCCCACAGCAGCCAGTGTCCCCACATCGCCTGCGCGTACGGATTGTTCGCGTCTTCCTCGATCGCTTTCGCGTATTGTCCGGTTAAATCCAATCCGCTATTCCCGTCCACCGATTCGAGGAAATAACACCAGCCGATGTGCGCAAGCAGATCCGCCTGGCGCGGCCCGGGTTTGGTCGACGTCACGCCTTGCGCCAGCACCGGCTTCAGCTTCGCCGTAATCCCCGAATATCTTCCATCTGGCTCGGCATGAACGCCGTCATCCAGCCATGCCATCGCCAAGTCTTCGCGCGCGGTCCGGATTTTTGCCGAATTCGCATCGAGCTTCGCTGCATCGTCGAGGGTTTGCCACGCGGCCTCATAATCCTTACCTTGAGCCGCCACCGTGGCCGACGACAGCATGTTCTCGATCTGCGACCGCGTTTCAGCACGGTGGGCAACAACTTTCACGATTCCGACGATCACACCCGCCAACGACAAAATCGCCGTTGTGTATCCAACCCACTTCATCACCGCCGCGAATTTTCCAGATCCGCCTTCGTCGCCAGGACTCATACATCCCTCACTGAGGCCAGCAACTTCTCCGCGTGCAGCGCCCCCTCCGGCGTATCTTCATGCTTGAAATACACAAACACATCGCCGCCCGCCGCCAATCTCGCCACGCGAGCCCTCACAGCCGCCTGCGCCTTCGCCGAGTAATCCTCTTTCCTCAACCGCAAATAAGCGAAATCCGCCGTCTGCACGTCCGGCGTCTCCAGCTTTTCGCTCTCCGCCAGGCACAGCGCCACATTCGCCCCGCGCATCACGTCATACACTTCATCGCAAAACCACGACACATGCCGAAACTCAAACGCGCTCTTCAACCCGCGCGGCACGCCCGCCAAAAATTCCCGCAGCAGAGCCGCATCGCATTTCAAATATGGCGGCAACTGAAACAACACTGGCCCCAACCGCCCTTCCGCCCCCATCGGCTGCAACGCCGTCGCGAATTCCGTCGTGAACTCCGCGACATCTTTCAATCTCTTGATGTGCGTGATTTTCTGATTCGCCTTGAACGCAAACTTGAAATCCTCCGGCATCTGCGTGAGCCACCCGCGCAGCAGTTTCTCCGTCGGAAATCGCCGAAACGTGTAATTCACCTCCACCGTATTCAGACGCGACGCGTAGTGCCCCAAAAATTTCGCCGACGCTAACTTTGCCGGATAGAAATCCGGCTTCCACGTCGCATAAGCCCAGCCCGAAGTCCCCGCGTAAACTTTCCCCACGTCCTATCTCCCATCGATTCCGCATCATTCACAAAGTCAAAAGGGAAGCGCCAAATGAGCGCTTCCCCTCTTCATCCGCGGCAGTTGGGTGCCGCACCCTCAGTTTTTAGAGGGTGCGGGTTTAGCCACATTACCCACGCCAACCCGGTTAGGCATTAGTGCTCCGTTGTCTCTCTTCCCTTTCGACTTTCAACTGTCGACTGTCAACCTCTTCTTCCTCACTGCCCCATCAACGATTTCCACCTCACCCAACTCTCATCCCTCGCCTTCTTATTCCCCGCACTCGCATCCGGCGCCTCGCCTGCCCGCATAAACCCATGCCCCGCGCCGTCATACGTCACAGGCTCAAACTTCTTCCCCGCCGCCTTCATCGCCTCAATCGCCCCCGGAATCATCGCCCCGATCCGCGCATCGTCCCCCGCGAAAAATCCATAAATCGGCGCGTTGATCTTCGCCATCGCATCCTTATCTGGCGGCGGCCCGTAAAACACAAACGCCGCCGACAAATCCGGCCGGTTCGTCGCGAACCTGAAAGTCTGCCCGCCTCCCCAGCAGAATCCCGCCACATATAGTTTCCCATTCGCCGCCGGAATCTTCTTCGCATAGTCCGCCGCAGCGTTCAGATCCGCCGTCACCTGATCTGGCGGCAGCTTGCTCACCGCCTCCATCGTCTTGCCTTCCGCAAACGACGAACTCCGCCCGCCGCCCGGCCCCATCCCCGACAACAAGTCCGGCGCCACCGCGATATATCCCGCCGCCGCCACTTCATCCGCCAATTCCTGTACCCAATCCGACATCCCAAAGATCTCGTGAATCACCAGCACCACCGGCCGCTTGTCCTTCACCTCCGGATAAACCACAAACGTATCCACAGACCGGCCATCATGCTTCAGCGTAACCCACTCGCCGTGCCTCGGTGATTTCGCCAGCGCCGCCTTCGCCCAATCCTGCGCGCAAGCCGACCCCGCTCCGAATCCAGCAAGACTCGCCGCAAAGACCACCGCCACCACCACACTCAAAATCACTCGCTTCATATCTGTAAGCTCCTATTCGAAAAGCCGCCCGACTTTTCCTTTGTGTCCCGCATCATCTCTACATATCAAATCGATAGCTTTGCCCGGCATCATAAGCGCCGTTCGCGCATCCGGCAAGACCGACCCACCTTTATATGGAGGGTGGCGCCTCGGCGCCGCTCTTGACCAAAAATCCGTATCCACCCTCTCGCCCGCGCAGCCGCAACAACACACTCCAAAATCGTCGACGACCATTCTCCGCGCATCTCCGCGTCTCTGCGTTAGCTTTTTCTTCCTCTCAGCCTTTGTGGGTTGCGGTTTCAACCGCGACATAAATATCACTCAACAAGTAGGGGCTTCAGCCCCTGAGTCCACCGAACTGCCATCGAAACTTCATCCAATCCCGCCGCATCTTCTCTGCTATAACGTTGTGCGGAGACAAACTCAATGATGGCAACGCCGAACACCGTGGTTCGCCGCCTCCTTCCATTCTGCGCCGCAGCATGCCTGGCAATTTTCGCCGCGCATCCATACGCGACACACGCGCAAAACACCGTCGCCGAAGCCGTCGAGATCGATCCCAGCGCCGCTTCTCACGCCTTCCCTCACTACTGGGAAAAAGTTTTCGGCTCCGGCCGCGCCATCCTCTCCCTCCGCGACGACTATCGCCACGATCTCCGCGAAGTAAAACGCATCACAGACTTCGAATACGTCCGCTTCCACGCCATTTTTCACGACGAAGTCGGCTTCTACGACGAAGATGCCAGCGCCAACGCTGTATACAATTTTTCCTACGTCGATCAAATCTACGACGGCTTGCTCGCGAACAAAGTCCGGCCCTTCATCGAGCTTAGCTTCATGCCCAAAAAACTGACCTCCGACCCAAACGCGCTGCACCCCTTCTGGTACAAAATGAACGTCGCGCCGCCGAAAGATTGGGACAAGTGGGGTGCGATGATCGAAGCGTTCACGAAGCATCTCGTCGATCGCTACGGAATCGAAGAAGTCTCGAAGTGGTATTTCGAAGTCTGGAATGAGCCGAACCTCGATTTCTGGGCCGGCAATCCGAAAGACGAAACCTATTTCCATCTTTACGACGTAACCGCAAAAGCCGTGAAGAGCGTTAGCCCGCGCCTACGCATCGGCGGTCCTGCCACCGCGCAAGCCGGGTGGGCCGACAAATTCCTCGCCCACGTCAAAGAGCAAAACGTTCCCGCCGATTTCGTCTCCACGCACGTCTATGGCAACGACAAAGCCGAAGACGTCTTCGGCACGCACGAAAAAATCTCGCGCAACGACATGGTCTGCCGCTCCGTAAAAAAAGTGCATGATCAGATCGTCGCGTCGCCCTATCCGAAAATGCCGCTGATCTGGAGCGAATTCAACGCCGCCTACGACAACACCTCCGCGGTCACCGACAGCGCCTACATGGGCCCATATCTCGCAAACACCATCCGCGAATGCGACGGCCTCACCGAATTTATGAGCTACTGGACGTTCTCCGATGTCTTCGAGGAACAAGGCGTGGTAAAGACACCGTTCTACGGTGGGTTCGGCTTGCTGGCCGAGCGCGACATTCCCAAGCCGGCTTTCAACGACTTCGCATTGCTTCACAAACTTGGCGACACTCGCCTCGACGCCGCGTCCGATTCCATTTTGGTGACGAAGAAAAAAGACGGCGGCCTCGTCATCGCCGCATGGAACCTATCCTTACCCGAAGAGCCCGGCGCCCCAAAATCCATGACGCTCAAGTTCAAAGGCATGACCACCGGCTCCGCCAAAGTCACGATCGTCGATCAGGACCACGGCTCGCCTCTCCCCGAATTCGAAAAACTCGGCAGCCCCAAATCCCCAACCGTCGACCAAATCGCCCAAATGCGCAAAGCCGCCGCGATGCCCCCATCAAAAACGATCCCGTTGAAGAACGGCTCCTTATCGCTGACGTTGCAACCAAAAGCCCTGGCCCTGATCGAACTCGAAAAATAACTTCAGCGTTAGGGCATCCTGTAGCCGCGATCGCTTCCCAGATCGCGGGGTTTAAATTCAACCTTTACCTCGAAACGTCAAGAAAACAAAGGCCCTTACCCGCACGTCCGGCCCCCGCCGCACACTCCCCGCGCCCGTAACCCGCCTGGAATCACATCCTTGCGCAACTCGTACGCGCAAAGTCCCTAGAATCACATCCTTGCAAAAATAGGGGGAGGGGGTGGGTCAGACACCTCGCGCCGGTTTGCCAGTCGCCTTACTTCACCATAAAAATCGGATACCCCGCCGGCACAATCGGCTTCGCCGCCGCCGGCGCATCCGACGGAATCGCATGGAATCCCGCGCGCGCCATCCCATTCTGCGCGATGTCACTCTTCATAAAGTGTTCCCACACAAATCCCGTCCGCGCATTCTCCGCCATGATCATGGTGATTCCCGTATCGATCCCGATCACATCCGGGCTGTACCAGTTCGTCAGCGGATTGAACGCATCCACATATCCGTACCGCTTCCACGCGCGATCCTGATATTTCGTATAAATCGTCCGCAAAACTTTCAGACATTCTTCCGGCAAAAACGGAAGCGATCCGCCCGCCGCGCACGGCACCACGGATCCATCAATCCTCCCCATCGCCGGCGGCCCGCCCCAGATCGCGTACCCTCGCACCGAATCCGACGCCGTGATTCCCCACAAATCGTCGCTGTAATCCGGAAACTCGCGCGCCAATTCCAGGCACCACAATTTGTGGACCTTCGTGGCGATCACCGAATTCGTAAAATAATCCGCATACGCATCGCGCTTCCCGCGAAAATCAAACCACGCCTGCGAGAACTGGTGGACGAACAGCGGCGCGTGCGAGCCGATATATCGAATCCCGTTGAACTCGAAATACGTCCTCGTCCACGCATCCCAATTCACCTTAGTGAGTTGCGGATTCGGCGCTCCGATCCCCAGCAAATAAATCATCATCAATTCGCTGTATGCATCCCAGCGCGCCTTGATGAACCCGTGCTCCGGCGTCCATCCCATCGATAAATTCTTGTCGCCGTGCAGCATCCACGAAAAATCCAGCCGCCCGTACAACGTATCCGCAAGCGACGAAATTTCGTCGTCGTTGAAATACGCTTTGCATGTCAGCACGCCGCAAATAAACAGTGCCGTGTCGATCGAAGACACTTCCGACTGAAATGCGCGCTCTCCATTCTGAAAATTCAGAAAGTGACAGAAAAATCCATGCGCCTGCGGCACGCGCGTCGCAACGAATCGCAAAGTGTTTTTCACGCGCTCGCGTATCTTGCGTTTATCTTCCCACCCGCGATGATCCGCGATGCACAGTCCAGTCAACCCAAACCCCGTCGCCGCAATGCTCGCCACGTTGCGTGAGTCCGATCCATTCGCTTGGCTGCGATCTTTCACCAGCCCGGTGTAAGGGCTCGCTTCATCCCAAAAAAATTGAAAGCACGCACGCTCGACTTGCTCGAGAAATCGATCTTCCTCCAGCGTGAATCGATATTTTGTCGGATCGCTGGGAAACAGCGACGAGATGTCGCTGACCGGAGTATTGCTTTGCGCAGGATACGGTTCGCCAGGATATGGGGGATGATAAGGTGGCTCAGCCAGCGGCCAGGATCTCGCCGCGCTAGCAGCATTCGCCGCATCAATCGCCGCAAGTTCCGCCAGCGACAGCGCGCCTAGAGGAATCCCCAGCGCAAGACGTGATGTCTCCCGCAGCCAGTCGCGTCGCGAGCGCTTCCCACCGCTCACCTCTTACACCGCACGGCAGCGCGCGACAACTCGATGGAGCGACAGAGCCGGGTTCTCCATTCCATACCGGCCAGTTTACCGGACACGCGAAGACGCCGGAAATATCGAATCCCGCAAACAAAACGAAAAGAACACTCTGCTGAAAGTTCGCAGATGGAAGGAAGTGTGTTCGGCGGGGGTTTTACTTCGCTCTTGGCGCGCCGGGATCCACCCGCAACCTACAATATGCATTGATCGCGTTCCTCGCCGTCATCGTCAGATTCTCCGGCAGCTCACCAAGCCCAAACCACCGCACTTCTTCCGACTTGTGCGGCTCGCGATTGTAAGCCTCACCTTCAATAATCCGCGCCAGATACGAAGGCGACACCCAATGTTGGTTTTCCTCCGGCAGCAAATGATCCGTGATGCACAGCAGTCGCTCAATCGCGATCCGCACGCCCGCTTCTTCGTACGCCTCGCGAACTGCACAATCCTTCACTGTCTCGAGGAAATCGACCTTGCCGCCCAGGATGCTCCAGCATCCCGCTTCAGGCGCAGCCTTGCGCAGCGTCAACAAAACGCGCTCGTGCTCATCAACGAGCAAGACACCTGCTCCGACGCGCGGTTGCAGAACAGATGCAGCATGTGAAGCCATAATCCCTGCCGCCTATCGATCTCGCGAGGGCAACCACTTTGCATTCGCGGGCAACTCGACGCTTGCGAGACTCGCCAGCAATTCTGCCGCGTCATCACCCACAACAATCATTTCGCGATGCGCCGCGCTGAGAAACCCCTCCGCCACCGCATGCTGGCTCAATCCGAGCAGCGCATCATAGTAGCCCGCCACATTCAGCACGCCGCACGGCTTGCGATGAATTCCCAACTGGAGCCACGTCACGCTCTCGCAAAATTCTTCCCAGCTCCCGAATCCGCCCGGCAGCAAAATAAACGCATCCGCTAAATCCGCCATCATCGTTTTTCGTTCGTGCATCGAGCCGACAATGTGCAGCTTCGTCAGCGAATTGTGCGCGATCTCCTTGTCCGCCAGATCGCGCGGAATCACGCCGATCGCCTCTCCCCCCGCTGCCAGCACCGCGTCCGCCACTTTACCCATCAGCCCGACGCGGCCACCGCCATACACCAAACCGATGCCGGCCCCGGCAAGATGCGTGCCAAGCCGCTCCGCCGCTTCCGCGTAAGCCGCACGATGTCCTGCGCTCGATCCGCAGAAAACGCAAACTCTTCGTATGTTTCGTAATGTGTTTTTTGTTTCGGGTGCCAAATCGTGCGTCCGTCGCGACGCAACATACTAACGCAAATCCGCGCACACGATGGCGCACACATCCGGCAAGACGCACTCAGCGAAAATAAATTGGAATCGACAACCAGCTCGAGCAGCGGCGAGCGAATCTTACCGCGCGAACGACCAGTGATACACAACGCCCGCGCCGATCAATAAATTGTTCTGATGATCGTTCGTTCCGTTCGCAAACGTCGTCGGGAAATAATCGACCTGCCCGCGCACCGAAAAGTGCCGGCTCACCGGGACATCAAATCCTCCGCCCGCTCGCGCCGCAAATCGATTCGTCCCGTCGCCGACCCCGGCCGCGCCTCCGCCCGCATGCGCTGCGCCCACCAAAATCTGCGCGAAGGGCTGCACGCGATGCGCTCCGTGAATCCACGTTCGCCGCAATCGCGGCAACTCAAACCGCGCGCCCGCCATTCCCGAGGTTAGCGTCAGCGAACTTCCCACCGTCGGCGCGCCGGTCGCAGTCTGGCTGCTGAAATCCGCAACTACCGCCCACGGCCCGTGTACTTCCCACGACGCCGAAATCCCGCCTCCACTCACGCCGAAGCAACCGCACTGTCCCGGCCCGGCGTTCGTGTGCACCCACTGGAACGTCGCCGCCGCATCGCCGCTGATGCCTTCCTGCGCGTAAGCCGAAGAAGCGCATCCGCCGGCCAACAGCAGCGCCGCAAAAATCAAAATCTTTTGCATCGTAATTCTCCCCATCTAAAAACTCGTAGCCTTACCAATCACAAGTCACGCATCACCACTCGCCGTCACTTCAGTTCGGCGGCGGCGTAATCACCGACGACACATTGCTGATCACCGCTGTCTCGTAAGACCCGCCCGTCGACGCCGTGACGTACACATACGCAACCGGCGGCGGACTAATCAGTGTGTTCACGACTTCTGCGCCGTCCAGCGTCACCGTCAGGACGTTGTTGACGATCGTCAGCACATAGTTGTGCGTGATCGACTGCCCAACAGCAACCAACGTAGGAATGGTTCCGTTGTACGCGTAGTAAGGATTCTCAAATTGCGCGGATTCTCCTCGGGTCACCGCAAAATACGGCACCGGGGGTTCGCCGGCGTTGTGATAGTCGTCGTACTCGAACACCAACCCCGGAATTCCCTCAGCTCCCAAGCCCTGGCCCACTATGCCGATGCTCGTTGGTGTCGCCCCCAGCGATGGATCGCCCAGAACAATCGTGAACCCATCCGCCGGCGTCGAGCTCGGATTGCTTAACGTCATCGTGAAACTCAGCGTCATGTCGCCCGTCGCGACCAAAGTCGGCCAAACCAGTTCGCCGTGCTGGTTGTTCGTTGACGCCGTCAGCTGATAGCTGCAGCCCGACTGCGCGGTGGCGTTGCCGATCGCCGACCAATTCGTGTTGCAAAGGTTGGGAACCTGAGTCAGCGGCCCGACAAACAATGCGGCCGAGTTGCTCGTTGCCGTCGAAGATCCATTGCTCACGACAACCTTGAAAACGTCGCCCGTGTCGCCTGTCGCTCCCGGACCGAAGTTCAGCGTCGGATTCGTGGCACCGGCTACCGGCGAAAACGTCGAACTCCCCGACGGCGCTTCGTACCACTGATACGTCAGCGGCAGCGTTGACGTCGCTGCGACGGTATACGTCGCCGTGTCGCCGACATTGATGTACTGCGTCTGCGGTTGCTGCGTGATCTGGATGCCTGCGCCGACGGCAAGCGTCACTTGCTGCGAGAGCACTTGGCCGTACGCGTTCGACACAATGACGTAATACATGTCGCCATTGTTCGCGTTGGTCGTCGATGTCGCGGGAACGTTATATGTCGCCGATGTCGCGCCGCCCACCGCGGTCGCGGTCGTCGATCCAGCAGGAATCCTGTACCACTGATAGGTCAGCGTTCCAGATCCGGTAGCGACCACGGTGAACGACGTCGTTCCCCCGGTCGATACCGTCTGACCAACTGGTTGCGTGATGATCGTCGGCGAAGTGTTTCCCGCCACGACGGTAAGGTTTGCATTGCTGCTGTTGAGCGGCGTTGTGCACGAATCCGTGACGACTGAGTAGTATTTCGCGCCGTTGTAGCTCACATCGACCGCAGGCGTCGTGTAAATTGGCGACGTCGCTCCCGAAATCGCCGTGCCCGTCGTCCCGCCCGACGGAATCTGATACCACTGATACGTAAACGGGCTCAGCCCCTGCGCCGCAACCGAGAACGTTCCCACCTGCGTCGCGTGCAGCGACAAGCTCACCGGATTCGCCGTGATCGTCGATCCCACCGCAACCGCCGCCACGCTCGAGGTCGTGCTGCCGATCCCGTTCGTAACCGTGACCGTGTAATTCCCAGCGTTTGCGCTCGACGCGCTTGAAACGCTGTACGTCGCGCTCGTCGCGCCGGGAATCGGCGTTCCGCCCAAATTCCACTGATAGCTCGTCGCATACTGAGCCGCCACCGACAGCGTCAGCACACCGCCGGTGCAATCGTGCTGCGTCACTGGCTGCGTGTTGATTACCGGCCCGCTCAGCGTCGTCGTTGTGGTCACCGACACTGCCGGATTGTCCACGGCAGTCGCCGTAATCGTGTACGTCCCCGCCATGTTCGGCGAAGTCCACACGTTTCCTACAAACGTTCCGGCGCTTGCCGTCCACGTCACGCCATTTGTTAGACCGCCCGTCGCCGTGCTCGAAAATGTCACGTGACCAGGCGCTTCCGTCTGCGCTCCCGGCGTGATCGGCGTCAGCGCCACGTTCTGCGGAGTCACCAGGCACGTCGTAGAAACGACCTTCCCCTTCGAATCCGTAACCGTGAGCGTGTATGTCTTTCCTGCCGTCAACGCCGGCGTTGGATACGAGGCGCCGCTCGTCGCGTTCGCCGTAATGTCCGAACTGCCAACGCCTGTCGACCCGATCGTCGCCGTCCCGCCCGAAAATGTCGGGATCAACAGCACCGTGCCGTTGTAAGGAGGCGTCGCGTTGCTCGCCACTAGGCTCTTCGCCACAGCCGCGGAGCTATCCACGGTCAACGTCGCGGGTGAACTGGTAACGGTCCCTGCCGAACTTGTCACGACTACCGTAAAGACCGTCCCAGATTGGGCCATCGTAGTCGATGAAGTCGTGTAAGTGCTCGAAGTTGCGCCGGGAACAGCAGTCCCGTTTGCGAACCACTGGTAGGTGAACGGGCCGGTTCCCGTTGCGGTCACACCGAATGTCGCTGTCTGGCCAGCGGTCACGGTCACGCTGGCAGGCTGGCTAATCGTCAGGCTGGACTCTGCCGGAATCTTCGATCCCTGGAATCCGCCCGAGCAGGCGCTCATGGTCAGTAAGCTGACCAGCGCTGCAAACGCACATAATCCGACCCTTGATAGACGACGGGGCACACGTCGCATAGTTAAAAGCTCCTAATGTAAGTGTGGCTACAGGGTTCGCTGTACGCTATCGGGGTGATACGTCGCTATGTGCAATGGACTCATAGCGTTTTCGCCGCCGGTCTGTTGGGCAGGACCACTTTAGAACGCAAGAACAGCGTTGAATGACAGGTCTGTAAAACGACGCAACTGTTTGATTCAAATAAGCTTACTAGGATTAAGTGAGGATAAAAGGAGATCGAAGGACAGCGACGTGCCTGCCTCCCAAAAGAAGCACCGCGGTTACCCTTTGACTACCGCTTTTGCGATTTCCTGGGGTACTTCCCGGTCAGCGAATTCCACCGAATGACGAACACATCGATGAACATCTGGATGCTGTCCCGCATCATGCTGACCTTCGTAGCATCCGAATGTCCCCATACCACAGGAATCTCGATCGATCGCAGTCCGTGATGCCTGGCCAGATACAGCAGCTCCGGGTCAAACCCAAATCTTTCAATGGTTTGCTGGTCGAAGATGATCTTGCAAGGCTCGCGCCGGAACGCCTTGAACCCGCACTGCGTATCCACAAACGGCAGCCACAGGATCGCCCGCACAATCTTGTTAAAAATAATCCCCGCGAATTCCCGGAACGGCGACTCATGCACCGTAATCAGGCTCCGGTCCACGGCGCGCGACCCGATCGCGACCTCATGATCTCTTAGCGCCGGCAACAGCTTCTCCACCTCATCGATCGGCGCCGAAAGGTCGGCATCAGTAAACAGTACGACTTCGCCCCGCGCCTCCTGCATTCCGTGCCGCACGCTGTAACCTTTGCCCCGGTTCTGCCCGTTGGAAACAACTCGCAACGAGGGAATCATCCCTTTAAAACTCTCCGCCACGGAGATCGTCTTATCCTTCGACCCGTCATCCACGACGATCACTTCAGTCGTGTGATTCGCCGCATGCACGTACGCCGCGATCTTCTCGAGCGTCGGCGGCAGCCTCAATTCCTCGTTGTAAGCCGGGATGATGATGGTCAGTTCGGGTGCCGCGGCCGTCATCGCAGAGGGAGATCCTTCCAACCGTGCGCGCCGATCAGCGGCACGAAACGGCAGTTATCCAACACAGTCGTCTCAAAAACGTCGTGGCGGCGCTCGATTAGCTGCAACTCCTGATTTTCGAGCGTGCCGACCGGTATCACCATGCGCCCACCCTCGGCGAGCTGCGCCAAAAGTGGTGGCGGGGCGGCAGGCGCACCTGCGGCCACCAGAATCGCGTCGAACGGCGCCATTTCCGGTAAGCCTAGCGTGCCATCGCCGCAGTGCACATGGATATTGTCGTAATGCATTTCGGCAAGCCGTCTTGCTGTTTCGGCTGCCAGTTCCGCGCGGTATTCCAGTGTGACAACTTCTCGCCCCAACTTCGATAGTACGGCCGCTTGGTACCCGCACCCCGCGCCGACCTCCAGAACCCGTTCATTTTCAGTCACTTTGAGGGCCGCCGTCATCGCGGCAACCATGTAGGGTTGCGAGATCGTCTGCCCGCCGCCGATGGGAAGCGGCGCATCTTCATACGCTTGCGCGCGCAAATCCGCGGGGACGAAAGCATGCCGTGGAACCGCGCGCATCGCGCTGAGCACACGCGCGTCCCGCACGCCACGCCGCTCGATTTGCGTTTCGATCATCGCCTGCCGTGCTGCTTCCAGTCGCACGGCTTCAAACTGTGCCGCCGTGCGCTCACTAACTTCGGCGCCGCTTCTCCACGGTTTCAATCGCCAATCCTTAATCAAACTCTCCGCGCTCCTTCGCGCTCTCTGCGTCTCCGCGTTATCTTTTTTCTTTCGACTTTCAACGATCGGCTGGCGACTCGCTCACGCCGGCGTCGTTGCCGCGGTCGCGTGTTTCTCCCACGCATTCGTCTTCAAAATCTCTTCGATCTGCGCCAGCGCGAAATCGCATTCCTGCATTCGATTGTAAAAATGCGGCGAAAGCCGAATCCCCGCTTTCGGCCGAAAGTCGATCATGATCTCGCGCGCCAGCAATTCGCGGCTCACTTCGTACGCGTGCGGGCAGTCCACCGACACGGTTCCCGCTCGCTCCGCCGCGTTCTCCGGCGTGTTCACGCGCCAACCACGTGCCTTCGCGCCTTCCATCAAACGCGTCGTCATCGCGATCGACTTCGCTCGTATCGCTTCCACTCCCGCCTTGTTCACAATCTCCAGCCCCGGCTGGCACGCAAACAGCGCCGGAATATGCGGCGTGCCGTTCAAATATCGAAATGAATCCTCGCGCGAATCGATCGCCCCAGTTTCAAATGCAAAAGGCCGCTGATGCGCGATCCATCCCGTCAGCGCGGGCTTCAACTTCGCGCGCAAATCCTCGCGCACATACAAATACGCAACGCCCGGTCCGCCACAAAGCCACTTCAACACGCCGCCAACTGCGAAATCCACGCCCAGCTCGCGCACATCAAACGGTAGCGTGCCCGTCGCCTGAAACACATCCAGAATCACATGAGCGCCAACGCGATGCGCCTTCTCCACGATCGCCAGCGCATCCACGATGAACGAGCTTCGAAACAGCACGAGCGAAATCGGCACCAGCAGCGTCGTCTCATCGATCGCCGCCAAAAATTTCTCCAGATCGAACCGCACCGTATCCGTCGTCGGCACCAATTCGACGCGCGCTCCGTGTCTTCGCTGCTCGTGATAAAAATACTGAATCGACGGAAACTCCAGCTCCGTCATCACCACTTTGTTTCGCGTCCCGCGAAAATCGAAACACGACGTAATGACCGCCTGCGTCGTGGTTACGTTCTGGTGCAGCGAGATCTCGCCGGGTCCCGCCCCGATCAGCGGCGCGATCTTGTCGCCCACGCCGACCGCCATGTCCCACCAGCCCTCTTCCCACGCCTTTACCCCGCGCGTTGCCCACATATCGGCATAGCTCTGCAAGCTGCTGTAAACGCCGCGCGGCATCGCGCCCAGCGAGTTGCTGATCAAATACGTCGAGCGATCGAGGATCGGGAAGTCCCCGCGCCACTTCAGCAGGTCGTCTTTCGGATCCGACACAGAGTTGGGCGATTCGGTCATGGAAACCGGCCAAACCTTACAGGAGAGGAACCCCACCAAAATAGCACAAATGGCCGCGACGTCTAGGGGCTCCAACACCTTGAAAATCCACGCCTTTTCGATGATTTACCGACACATTTGGATTTCCTGAGCGAACGGGCAGTGGCCATTCGTACTTACACGTCGGCCCGAAAACTGGTCCCGCGTACCGCATCGCGAAAATCCAGGGTTTTCTAGACTGGTTGCGTTGGCGGCAGATATTACTTACCGCCCGTGGAGGAAGGTTAGGTCATGAAGGCTTTTTTAGTGCTCGCTGCGATCTACGTTGGGGCGTTTCTGATCGCAATTCAAGGTGCGTCGCAGACTCAGGCGGAAGGCATTGCAAATAAGCCCGGTGTCCAGCGCGTAGACCCGGCCAAGGATGCCGATATTCGCTCCCTGATGGAACTGGTGGGAGCGCGCCGCATGGCACAGGATGTCGCGGCGAAGGGAGCTCAACAGCTCCGCGAGAATTTGGTCGCAACCCTGCCGGCCAGTCAGCAAGGCCAGCAGTTTGTGAACGCGTTCGTCGCCGATTACCACAAGAAGTTCAACGCCGACGAGGTTACCAACCAGCTCGCAGGCATCTACGATAAGCATTTCAGCGATGACGAGATCAAGGGACTGCTTCAGTTCTATAGCTCGCCACTCGGCCGTAAATTCGCCGCCGAATCGCCGAAAATCCAGGCTGAAGTCGAGGCCGCCAACCAGAAGGTCAGCACCCGCGTCGCTGCCGACGTGCTGCGCGACCTCCCCAGCGAATATGCCGGGATCGGCACCAACAACAATTCGAACGCTGTGAACGCCCAGCCGACGGCCCACAACGCCACTCTCAAGAGCGCGTCGAAGCCACAGGGCGATTCTTTCGCCAGCGTCGACCAACAGTAAGAATAAGACTTACAACGCTTTATCCCCGGCTGTTCGTCCCCGGACAGTCACCCCAAACAGAGGCGTCGCCCGCAGCGGCGCCTTTCGTTTTTTCGAACGCCTTTCGGGGCTCAAATCGGTCTTGACAAATGTTTACTTTATGCTAAGATGTTCTCTGAAGAAAGGCTCGCCCGTACATCTGACCCAAAAATCCGGTCTTCCCAATTTGGAACGTCTGCGCGAAATCCGCCGGCGCTAACTCCCGTAGTTTCCGCACTTACGTATGTGCGGATTCTAAGAGACTTAAAATCCAGCAGAATCAACACTTACGCGAACCCTGAGGGGGTGGTGCCTACCGGTTCCCGTTTGGGAAACCTCCCTGCGACTCTGCGTCTCTGCGGTATCTTCTTTCTTCGACTTACGGGAACCGCTTCTTGATCTTCACGTCGATACCGAACGTCCCGTTGTAATCCCGTAGCGCCACGATCGACACGTTCCGGTTCACGTTGTACTCGACCTGAATCACCTGCTCCTGCGTGGAGCCGACGTTGGAGATGTACGTAATCGTGATATTTCTGGTGACCTGCTGCTGCACCGTGACGCGCGCTGCCGCGTTCTGCCCCGTGCCCGTCGAGCCGACGCCGACCAAAGCCGGATCGACGCGGAAATTCGTGATCCCAAACAGCTTCTCGAGCCGCCCGCCGACCTGGCTCGACACCGCTTCCGACAGCAGCGCCGAAGCGCCCGCCGTGCTCTGTGTGTTCCCCGCGCTGCGCGACGTTCCCTCCGCGCTGGTCTGCCCCAGCGCCAGCAGCGTCACGATGTCCTGCGCCGGCAGCGGCGGGTCGGACCGATACGCCAGCGTGAGTTTGCTGGCCGGACCGTTGAAATTCAGCGTGATTTCATACTGCTGAATCGTGGTGCTTGCTTCCACGTTCAAGACCGGATCGAGCCGGAATGGATTCGCAAAGTTGATGTCGCCGCGCGCCACGCGATAGCGATTTCCGTGGAACAGCAAATCGCCCGACAGCACGTGAATGTGTCCGAGGATGATCGGATGCTCCCACGTTCCGCGCACGCGAAGATCCGCTTCGGCCTCGAGCTCCGCGCCGGGCCACTGCATGCGCGCGTCGGGCGTGGACACCGCCTGAATGTCGAACTGCAAATTGCGCAAATACGGCGAACTCGTCGACGGTCCGCTGATTCCTTCTTTCGTCGAAAAAAGCGAGCCGGCAACTTCGAGTCCGCCCGCCAGGGTAACGCGCTCCACCGTTACGCGGCCCGACAACAATCCACCGTCGGTCGTGCCCGTGAGCCGCAGCGTGCCCGCCGTGAGCCAGCTCATGCCCTCGGGATACCGAATGCGCGTGCTGTCGCTGCGTGCCGTAATGTCGTAGCGAATCGGCCGCTCGGTGTAGTTCACGCTGCCGGTAAGATGCAGCGTGCCGCCGCCGGCCAGCGCCGTAAGATTCTCGAAGTGCAGCCGCGTCGCATCGAAAATCAGATCGCCCTTGATCGCGCTGAGCCCCGTCGGGAAGTCGCTGATGCGGCCCGCTGCGTTTTCGATATGAATGTTTCCCGTGATGCTTGGATTGCTCAAGGTCCCGGCGAAATTGGCGTTCACTTCCGCCGAACCGCTGCTGGTGAGATCTGGCACGAAAGACGAAACAAAACGCAGATCGACCGCGCCGTTCAGTTGTAAGTTCAGCGCACGCGAGCCTGCGAACTGCACGTTGCCCGCGATCGTCATGTTCGTGTTTGGTCCGCGGAATCCCGCCGAAACAATTTCCAGATTGTCTCGCGACGAGCGGAAGTGAATCGGCCCCGCATTTTCGAGATGCACGCTGGCGTAGTTGAACTCCAGATGCGAAAACGCCGCGTCCACCAGGATCGATTCCGGGTGTCGCAGCGCGCCATTAATCGCGATTTCGCCTTCCGCGCTTCCGTGGCCCTCGAATTTATCGACGTGCAGCGCCCGCGCCAGAAACGGATCGAGATCGATATCCTTGATTGCGAGTTTCCCATCGAGATTGAACGGATCGGACAATCCCAGATTGACCGCGCCCGACAATTCGCCGCCGGTGGTCATCGATGAACTCAGCGTCAATCGTGCGCGCTTGCCGTCGGAATTCAGATCTCCCTCAAAGCTTCCGATCACCGCTTGGCCCACGCGCAAATCGACGACGCGGAAATTTCCTTCCGCCTCGGGGGATGTCGCCGGGCCCGTCGCTTTGATGCGGAACGAAATCAGCCCATCCACCGGAAATCGTTCCGTCTGCAAATTGGAGAAATTCGCCAGCGGAATGGACGCGCCGACCAGATCGACCGAAACATTTTTGTCGGTCATGCGGTACTCCGCGGTACCTGTCACGATGCCCGCGCCGCGCGATGCTTCTGTTCCCGGCGGAAACAAACGCAACTCCGCGTCGGCGATGCGCACTTCGTCCCGCGTCGCGGTCAGTTGGCCGCGCAACCGATTAAATATCACGCCGTAAACTTCGCCATCGGCGAGATCGAACAGTCCGCTGACGTTCGGTTCGCGCCGCGTCCCGCGCCCATGAAATTGTCCCGTCAGCTTCCCGTGTACCGGGTAATTGATATCGACAAGCTGCTGCATTGCGTCGATCGGCGTCGCGTCGAAACTCGCATCGAACGTCCACGCATTGTCCGGCAGGAAACTCCAATCGGTCAGCTTCAGCTTTCCGTCGATCAAAGTATCGATCGCGCCGCGCCGCAAATGCCCGCGAGTCAGCGTCGACTTCATCCGGCGAATAGACAAGATCGCCGTCGAGAAGATCGACGGTGACGTTTTCATAGCGCGCTCGCTCGGCGCGGATGTGACCGTTAAATCCGGTACCGGTCGCGTCGGCTTCAATTTTTCCGTCCCAGCTTGCGGCTCCGCTGATGACTTTGATCTCGTCGGGCGATCCGGGCTTCGCATCCTGAATCGCGTTTATGAAGTCGCGATAGCTTTCCAGCGCGCCCGTTTCGACTTTCAAATCGAGTTCGGTTTCTGTTGGAGCATAGTGTCCCGTCAAACTTCCGCGCGACGACGGCGTCTCAAACTCTCCGAACGGAATTTCGAGCAACTGTCCATCGTATTGGTAGCGGATCGTCCAGTTGCCATCGACCGGAATGTGGTTTTCGGCGATGTCTTCCTGCGAATTCCATTGGACCTTCGCCGAAATATCGAAATGCTCGAAGGCGCCGCTCCACGTCTCGACCGAATCGGCCGACAATACCGAATCCCAATGCAGTTCATCGACGGGAAAGTGCAGCTCTTCGATCGAAGGCATCACCTGCGAGAGTCGCATTCCGTCGATGCGCGTTTCCGCCTTGAAGAACAAGTGATCCCACAGAATCGACACGCGACCTTTCACCGTGCCGCCGAAAGCCTCTGCTAAGAAATTGTTTACGACGAGGCCTTTATTGTCGATCGACACGTCGCCGCGGCTCGAAACTCCCGACGCATGAAAAATCGGCAAATACGTCAGGGTGATTTCGGACCCGGCATAGCTCCCGGTTCCGTTGAATTTTCCATTGGCATAAGTCGCTTGGCCGCGCAGATCGACGAGCCCCGTCGGCGTTTCTTGCGAACGCAGCGCCTGGCGCAGATCGAGCAGATTGACCCAGCCGCGATAGCGAAAGCTCCAACTCGGATTCTCGAAATTCGTCATCTCGACGTGCCCATCGAAATGCGAACGCATCGCTTCGACGCTGGCCTGCTCGATCGTGAAGCCGTCCGGCGTCAGCGTGAACGTCGAGGCCACGCTCACCGGAATCGGCCAGAAACTATTCGAGGTGAACTGAAACGATTTCCAATCGAATGAGCCGGTATAGACCGGTCGCGACGGCGTTCCCCCTAAATTCACGGCGAACTGCAAATCGCCGCCTTCGACCGCCATCGGCGTCTTCACATCGTTGTACAAAATCCAGCCGTCTTCGATGCGAACGTGCTGCACGCGCATGCCAAAAATCGTGTCGCCGATTTTTCCGCGCTTGCCGCCCGGCTCCAGAGTCAGCAGCGGCACATTCGATGCGCCATTCTTCTCGACCCGCAAGTGCACGTGCGGTTGCTTCAACAACAAATCGTTCAACGCAACTTTTCGTCCCCAGAACGAATCGATGCGCAGGCCGACGCGCGCTTCTTCCGCGGAAAACAACGGTTCCGTGCTCGCCGGCTCGTTGCCATGCACGACCAATCCCTTGACAGTGACGCCGAGCGCGAGCCAACGAATCGACACGGTGCGAATTTCGACGTCCCTGCCCGTGATGCTCTCGATCCTCTGAATCGCCAGGCGCCGAATCAACGGATTGCCCGCGCCGCTGCCGAAAAATCCGATGATGGCCAGGATGCACAACACCGCGAGCACCCACGGCGTGTGGATGACCCACGTCCAGATCGGATGGCGCCGCCGTTCGCTCATGGCGACTCCTCCGGCATTTTTTCCACGACGATGCGCGAGCGGCTTTCGGCGAGCCATCGATTTGCCTGCTCATCGATTCCCGTCTGGATCAGCGCTTCGCGAATCACGTCCTTCGCGGCATCGAGAGACGGCGCCTCTTGCCCGCGAGCCTGCGCGCGCGGAATCACCGCCTTCTCGTAAAAATCCTGAATATCTTTCGATTCGATGTGTACCGACGGGCGGAATCGCGAGTCGAGATAATTGCTGAGGTAGAGCTGCGACGCGACCATTTTGCGCACATCGGAGTCGGTCAGCCCAACTTCTTTTTTCTTCGTCTCGTATTCTTCCGGCGTCGTAAAAGATCCCCGCACGCGCTCGACGCCTTTGTCGATCGCGTCCGACGTGGGATGCGGAAATTGCGCCGTGTCCGCTTCGTTGCGCACGATCCACTGATCGATCAGCCGATCGAGAACCTGCGCGTCGGTTTCGGATTTTCCGTCCACGAGTTGCTGGTAGCGCTCGAGGGCGCGCACATCGCTGAGAAGAATGATATCGACATCGACCCGCGCCACGATTCGATCGATCGTTGTTCCCTGCGAGATTCGTTCCGGAGTTGGTTGCGAATTTGATTGCGAAGTCTGCTGCGCGCGCACAACGTCACACAGAAATCCGCACACGCCCATCGCCACCAGCCAAAGCGCGACCCCGAATTTGAGCGACGTGCGCCGCATCAGAACGTTGACCCCAGGTTGAAGAAGATCTGGAATCCCGGCAACCGCGTGCTTTGAAATCCGTTCTGGCCCTCAAGGCAGTTTGGTTGGCCGCTCGGACAGATCGGCGCGACGAAGCGCGGACGATTGATCGGGAATCCCAGGTCGATGCGAATCGGCCCGACGGGAGTGGAATATCGCAGGCCGAAACCGACAGTGTGGGCGAAATAATTCAGTTCGTTGGTGCAATTATATTCGCAGACTTTGGGATTCGCTGGATTGAAAACAGGCTCGGGCGAGTATGCGCGAAACGTGATGCGGCTCAATCGGCTGTACACGTTTCCACCGTCGTAAAAAATTGCTCCGCCCAACGCCGAGCCGATGAACGGTAAGCGCATCGGAAAGCGAATCTCCTGATTGAACTCCAGTATCGCCTGGCCGCCGACCGGAAATCCCGTGAGGTCGCGCGGGCCGGCCTGGTTCAACGCGAAGCCGCGCAGCGATGTCCCGCCTCCGGCAAAGAACCGTTCGGGCAGCGGAATCAACTGCACGTCCGTCGTCTGGGCCGGAAACGCCAGCGATACCGTGTTTTTGTACGGCTGCAGTACGCCGAAGCGAAACGCGCGCGCGAAACTGAACCGCCTGCCGAGCGGGTGATACGTTGAGTTCTGATAGTACATGCGCAAAAAACTCGCGCTGGAACCGATCGCCGTATCCGCAATGCCAAAATCGAAACTGTTGAAACTGCCTTTCGTCGCATCCGCAGGATTGTCGCGCGCGTCGCGAGCCCAGGTGATGCCGAATTGCGAAACCAATGTCGGCTGCTCGAACAACGGAATGTCTTCGGGCGGCACCGTGTTGTTGATATTCGATACGAGAACTCGGCGAAACGCGTAGTGATACTGAATCGTTGTGAATCGCGTCACCTGGTCCGTCAGTTGCACCGAACCTTCGTAGCGCTCTTCGGTAAACGTGTTGATGTCCTGCGTTTTTTCGGTGTAGGCGTTCGCCTGAAACGTAAAATGCGGATCGGAAAATGTATTCGGCGCGGTATAGGTGAGCAGCGCGCGGTCTTCGATCGTGGAGCCGCGAAGCTTGAGCGAAATCGAATCGCCTCGCCCGCGCACATTCAGCTTGCTGATTTCCAGAATGCCGCGCGGAGCGGCTTGCAACTCGCTTCCCGTCGGATCGGTCGAGCTCGCCAGGCGCTGAACTTCGAAGCCGCCTCCATACGCGATCGTCCAGCGTTTCGCTTCTTCGACGAGCACGACGACGTCTTTGTTCGCGTCGGTCCCGGCCGGATTTTGTGGCTCGATCGTGACGCGATTGAAGATGCCGAGATTGTAGAGCCGCCGCTGGGAATCGACGACGTCGCCTTCGCGCAGCGGTGCGTCCGGCTTAACGGTAATTTCGCGGCGAATCGCTCCAATCCGCGTGTGGTTGTAGCCGCTCACGAACACGCGCTTCACACGCGTCTGAGGTCCTTCGTCGATGTGATAGACGACCTTCATTTCGTCGCCGGGTTCCACAGCGTTGTCGCCTTGTTTGCCGGAGGAAGGTTTGCCGGCGTCGTCTTTCGCCGCCCCATTCGCGCCGCTTGCAGTGCCGTTCGCGCCATTCTTGTCGCCAGTGGCGTTCGGCTCCGGTGTGATCGGCACGGCCGTTGCTGTAAATCGCGCGGCAGGAAATCCTTCGTTGTAATAGAGCGCGAGAATGTTGTCGCGATCGGTTGCGACGTTGTATTCGGAATACGGCTGGCCCGGCGTTGACCCGACGTACGGAAGCAGCTCGTCTTCCTTGAACGCGTGATTTCCTTCGATGCTGAGCGACGCAACGCGCGACTGCTTTCCTTCCTGAATCACATAGCGAACGAAAAGCTGCCCCTCGACGCCTTTGTAGTTGTCGAGCGTTTGGCCTTCCACCTTGGCATCGAGAAATCCGTTCGACTGATACAGAGAGAGCAGCGAATCGCGATCACTTTCGACAAGCCGCCGGCTGAAGCGGCCGCGCGTGGCAAATCCTTTGCCGTAAATCTGAAGCCGGCTGCGCAGCAACTCGGTGTTGAAATAATGATTTCCGGTGATTTCCACGCCGGCCAATTTGTGGCGGTCGCCGCGCTCGACCTTGTACGTGATGATCTCTTCGGTGCCTTTCCAATTGCCCTTCGGTTGCGCGTCTCTGGTGACCGTCGTGTACTCGACGCCCGCGTCGAAGTAGCCGTCGCGCTCGAGCCGCTCACGAATGTTGCGCCGGCCCTCTTCGAGCAGATCGACGTCAACCGAGCCTTCCTGATAAATCGGAACAAGTTTTTTCAGCGTGCCTTGCGAAAGTTTTATGCCGGTGACGATGAGCTGCACGCGCGGCCCTTCGGTGACTTCGACCTCGAGCGGGATCGTGTTCGCCGCCTTGTCGTAGGGTCCGCGTCGCACCGAAGCACGCGCGTTGAGATGCCCTTTTTTCACCAGAAAATTGTGGATGCGTTCTGTGCCGCGCTGAATACGCTGCGAGGTGATCGGCTTGCCGACTTTCACATTGAGCTGCTTGATGATTTCTTCGTTGGTGTATTCGGTGCCGTTGGTGAGCTGGATCGTCTGAACTTTCGCGCGCGGGCCTGACTTCACGGTGACGATGACGTCCATCTCGTGCGTATCGTGATGCGGCACGGTCTCTACGTGTACTTCGGCTTCGTACAGGCCTTCGTCGTGAAGAGCGTCTGTAAGGCGCGTGACTCCCTCGTCGACGGTTTCTTTTCTGTACGGTGTGCCGAGCGTGAGCGACATCGCGGCGGCGGCCGACGCATCGGATGGCGGCGCATCGACGCCGCGAATGATCACTTGATTGAAGAAAAGCTGCTCGCGCACGACAAAGTCGATGCGCACGCCGTTGTCGGCGGCGTCTTGTCGCGCGGCGATGTAGGAATACGTGCCGGTTTTGTAGAGCGTGCGAATGCTGTCGGCGACCTGATCGCGTTCGAGCGGCTTGCCGGCCTGGACGGAAATGTTTGCCGGCGAATCGACGAGCACCTTGCCGCTTTCATCGACGATGCGAACGGCGGTGACGATCGGGCCAGGAGGCTCGACGGTTTTAGGCGGCGCAGTTTGTGCGGGCGCGGACTGGTTCTTGCGGCTGGCGCAGGCGGTTGAGCTGGCGGCGACTGCTGCTGCGAATCCGGCGCGTCTCTTGGCGCGCCAGTGCCTGCGCGGAACGCACGCGATTTGGCAGCGGAATTGGAAGCGGAATCGTAGCGGAATCGGTGGCGGAAACCGGCGCAGATTGCGCGCGAGTGCGCGCACCTCCCACAAGGAGTGCGAGCGCGAGGATCCATCGCAACCTGTTGCTGCTGCTCGATTTCATGCTTCCTTTCGTCAGACGAAGGGTAGCACAGGGGCGTTGCCTGTCCGCCGAACTTTGGCGCTATGATGACTAGAGAAAGACGAAAGAATTTTCGCGGCTGGAAGCGACGTGGACGAGGCTCTTCGACAGAAATATTCGCGCCAAATTTTGTTCGCCGGAATCGGCGAAGAGGGGCAGGAGCGCCTGCTCACGGCGAGCGCGGTTGTGGCCGGATGCGGAGCGATCGGGGCCGCGGCGGCGAATCTGCTGGTGCGCGCGGGAGTCGGGCGGGTGCGCGTGATCGATCGCGATTTTGTCGAGCCTTCAAATTTGCAGCGGCAGACGCTTTTTGAAGAGGCGGACGCGCGCGACGCGCTGCCGAAAGCGGTCGCGGCCGAGCGGCGGCTCGCGGCGGTAAATTCGCAGGTGCGCGTCGAGGGCATCGTCGCCGATATAAACCCCAAGAACGCCGAGGAGTTGCTGGGCGGATTCGATGTGATCCTGGATGGAACAGACAATTTTGAGACACGATTTTTGGTGAATGATTTTGCGGTGCAGCAGGGTGTGCCGTGGATTTACGCGGCCGCGGTGGGCAGCTATGGGCTGACGATGACGGTGAGGCCGCGCGTGACCGCGTGCCTCGCGTGTTTGTTGAGCGGCGAGCGCGATGGCGCGGGAATGGACGAGACTTGCGACACGATCGGCGTGCTGGGGCCGATCGTGAATCTGGTGGCGTCAATGGAAGTGGCCGAGGCGCTGAAATTGTTGAGCGGGCGCAGCGAGGCTCTGCACGGGCGGCTGGTCTCGTGCGATGTGTGGTCGGGAAAATTTCAGTCGGTGCGCGTCGGGCGGAATGCGGACTGTCCCGTTTGCGTGCGCGGCGAATTTGCGCATCTCGAAGGCGAGGCGCAGCCGCACATCACGATGTGCGGGCGCGATTCGGTGCAAATCCATGAGCGGGGGCGCGCGCTCGACCTGGATGCGCTGAAGCGGCGGCTGTCGCCTGCGGTAGACGATGTGCGTCAAAACGATTTTTTGTTGCGATTTCGCGTCGCGCCTTACGAGATGACGGTGTTTGCCGACGGGCGAGCGATTTTGAAGGGGACGCAGGATCCGGCCGTGGCGCGGTCGATTTACGCGCGATTTATCGGCGCGTAGTTCAATCTAAATTTTCCGTGCAGAATTTTTCTGCGTTGCAAAGGCGAACGCACGCGTTACCGTGCGCGAAGGTTTTGTGGAATCGATGAAAAAGCGAAGCTAGCGAGGAACAGGCAGGCGGCCGTAAGACGAGCGCATCGACGCTCGATCCATGTTCTCACGCAGGTTCATCAACGTCAGGAAAGTGCTGAGAATACGGGCTTTAAGGTCGTCGGTCAGGGGCAGGCCGCTGGTTGCGACGCGGGCCAAAGTTTCGCCATTTTCGGTGATGAAGCGCATGATTTCGCGCTGGCGTTCATGCGGCGTGTTGCCCAGCGCGGTTTCGCGGCGCATGGCGGCGCAGCCGGCTTCCAGCGACAACGTGAAATGCAAAACGCAGACGCCGTGCTCGGCGAGTGCCGGCGGCGTATCGTTCTTGCATCCTGCGGTTTGGCAACGTGTTCCCATTTGGGGACGCGGATCGCGCTCTAAATAGGAAACATCACTCCAACACTAAAATCCAGTGCATGTCTGGGCACTGCTGCGAATCCTGCATTAGCAGGCCGGGGCAGCGTTTCGCGTTGACGCACCTGCATATTCTCTGTATAAAAATGCGGAAGGGTGTATAATTGAATTTGCAATGAATGGCGGCAAGACATTCCGGCATGGACAGATTCTTCGGATCGTCGCGGACACGCGCATCACGAACCAGGAAGAACTGCGCCGAAGACTGGCCGCGCAGAAGTTGCGCGTGACGCAGGCGACGCTTTCACGTGACCTGCAGGAGCTTCGCCTCATCAAAACGCATGAGGGCTACAAGCGTGAAGCTGTTTCGCCCGAAGAAACGAATGGAAAGGGATCGTTGACGCGCGCGTTGAGTGAATTTTTGTCGGACATTCGTCCGGCGCAAAATATGTTGGTGCTCAAGACGCCTCCCGGCGCGGCGCAGCCTCTTGCCGCGGCCGTCGACAGCGCGAAATTTACAGAGATCGCCGGAACGATCGCCGGAGACGACACCGTCCTGATTATTACTCCCGACCTGAAATCGCGGGAAACCTTGCAGAGACAGATCGAATCGCTGGTCCGGCCGTGAGCCATTCCACCAAAAATCCGCACCAGGTGGCGGTTGTCGGCGCCACCGGTTACTCCGGCTTCGAGCTGGCGCGCATCTTGTTGCGCCATCCCGAAGTGCAGAGCGCTACCTTTTATGTTCGAGAGACGGGCGGCGCCCAGTGCCTCGCAGAGATGTTTCCGCAGCTTCGGGGAGTCGGCGAAGCGCCGTTGCGCACGCTTTCGACGGAAGCGATCCTCGAAAGCGGCGCGGGAACCGCATTTTTGGCGACGCCGCATGAATTTTCGGCGGAAATCGCGCCGACGCTGATCGATGCCGGGATTCGCGTCGTCGATCTGAGCGGCGCGTTCCGGTTTCGCTCGGCGCACACGTTTTCGCACTGGTACAAGCTGCCGACGCCTCACGCGGGAAGGCTCGGAGAGGCGGTTTACGGCCTGCCGGAACTTTATGCATCGGACATCAAAGCAGCCAAGCTGGTGGCCAACCCCGGCTGCTACGCCACCAGCGCGATTTTGGCGCTGCGGCCCCTAAATGAAGCTGGATGGATCGCTGACGGCAGTTCGGTGATTTGCGACTGCAAGTCAGGCGCGACCGGCGCGGGCAAGGAATTGCGGCGCGATCTGCATTTCGTCGAGCTCGACGAAAATTTCAAGGCCTACAACCTCTTCTCGCATCGCCACACGCCCGAAATTCTCGACCACACGGGAATCGCCGAAGGCAGCCTCGTCTTCACGACGCATCTGCTGCCTCTGGCGCGAGGAATTCTTTCGACCATTTACGTGACGCTCAAAGAAGCGCAACGCGCCGGTGATATTGAAGCGATGTACCGCAAGTTTTATGCGGATCGCAAGATGGTGCGTATTTGGCCCGCGGGCAAGCTGCCGGAGCTGCAGCACGTGGCTCACACGAATTTTGCCGATATCGGCTTCGCGCTCGACAAATCGGGCCGCAGCCTGATCGTCGTGTCGTGTCTCGACAATCTGGGCAAAGGCGCGGCGGGCCAGGCCGTGCAAAATTTCAATCACATGCTGGGCATCGAGGAGCACACCGCACTGCAATGAGAACTGTGATCAAACTCGCTGGAGCGCTGCTGGAAGACGATGCCGTGGTGCAGTCGATTTCGCGCCAGGTCGCGGAGCTGGCGAAAGAGGGGCACGAAATTTTGGTCGTGCACGGCGGCGGCAAGCTTTTTACCGCGACGCTGAAGCGGCTCGGCATCGAGAGCAAATTTGTCGCCGGGCTGCGCGTCACCGATCGCGAGACGCGCGATGTCGCGGTGATGGTGTTCGCCGGACTGCTCAATAAAAAATTGGCGGCGGCGATTTCGGCGGAAGGCGCGCCTGCGATCGGAATTTCGGCGGCGGACGCGAAGTGCTTCTTGGCCGAGCCGATGTCTCGCAATGCCGAAGAGGGCGAGCTTGGATTTGTCGGCTACCTCACCGGCGTCAACGTCGGTGTGCTGGAATCGCTCTGGCGCGAAGGCTTGCTGCCGGTCGCGGCGTGCCTCGGGCTCGGCGCCGACAACGAGATCTACAACATTAATGCGGACCACATGGCCGCGGCATGCGCGGAATACATTGCGGCGGACCGGCTGATTTATCTCACCGATGTCCCGGGCGTTCTGGACGGCGACAAAGTTGTGTCGTCAATTGCGTGCGAAGAGATTGAAAGCATGGTGCAGGCCCGTGTCGTGTCCGGGGGCATGGTGCTGAAGCTCGAAGCGGCAAAGCGCGCGATTGAAGGCGGCGTGCGCGAAGTGAAGATCGTTGGCGGAAGTTCGGCGGATTCGCTGCTCAAGAGTTGGCGCGCAGCGGACGCGACCGGCGAAGAAATTCCCGGCACGCGCGTCGTGCGCGAGCGCAATTCGGCTCCTCAGGCGGCGGTGACGGTAGCATGACGCGCGCGGCCTCCAAGTCGAAAGCCGTGAAAGCGGCTGCTCGCAAAGCGCCCGTCAGCGAAATCTACGCACGCACGCGCCGCCAAGGTGGATTCTCGCGTTGCGAAGGCCGATGAGTTTTTGCTGCCGACGTACAAGCGCGCACCGTTCATGCTGACGCACGGGCGCGGCTCCTATGTGTTTGACGCCGATGGCAAGAAGTACCTCGATTTTCTGGGTGGAATCGCGGTCAACGCGCTCGGTCACGCGCATCCGCGCATCGTGAAGACGATCCGCCGCGAAGCAGCGCGTGCGATTCACTTCTCCAATCTCTATCACCACCCGTTTCAAGGACCGCTTGCGGAAAAGCTTTCGCAATGGTCGGGCATGGATCACATCTTTTTCTCGAACAGCGGCTCTGAAGCGATCGAAGGCGCGCTCAAGCTCGCGCGGCTCTACGGACGTTCGGCCGATGACGCTCCGAACGCTCCGGCGAAAAAACATCGCGTGCTGGCAATGACGAATTCGTTCCACGGCCGCACCTTTGGCGCGGTCAGCGCGACTTCGACCGAAAAATATCGCCTCCCATTCGCACCGCTTGTTCCTGGCATCGACTTCGTGAAGTTCAACGACGTCCGCGACCTCGAATCGAAATTCGACGACACCGTCTGCGCCGTAATTCTGGAACCGATTCAAGGCGAAGGCGGCATCCATCCGGTCAGCGAAGCGTTCTGGAATCGCGCGCGCACTTTGACCGCCGAACACGGCGCCGTTTTGATCGCCGACGAAATTCAATGCGGCCTCGGACGCACCGGCCGCTACTTCGGCTACCAGAAATTCACGTCGAAGCCCGACATCGTCGTGATCGCGAAGCCCCTCGCCGCCGGTTTGCCGCTTGGCGCGATCCTCGCGTCCGATGCCGTTGCCGCAAAAATCAGTCCCGGCCTGCATGGCTCGACGTTCGGCGGCGGCCCGCTCGTTTGCGCGACCGCTCTTGAATTCCTCAATGTCGTCGAAAGCGAAAAGCTCCTCGAAAACGTCCGCGCTCGCGGCGCCGAACTCCGCGAAGGACTGACAGCCCTCGGCAAAAAATTCGACTTCATCCGCGAAGTCCGCGGCGAAGGCTTGATGATCGGCGTCGAACTGTCGATCGAAGGCGCACCCTTCGTCGCCGAAGCCACGAATCGCGGCCTGCTGATGAATTGCACGCACGACTACACTCTTCGCCTCCTGCCGCCTTTCATCGTCACCAAGGCGCAGGTCCGCGATTTTCTCAAGCTGTTTGAATCCGTTCTCGCTTCTGTTTCAACTTCAAAAGCGGAATCGAATCCCGCCGCGAAGAAATCCGAAAGCTCACCGCGCCTGGCGCACTCCGCCGCGCGATGAAACTCAAGAGGTAAAACTGAAAAATGTCGACTGCAACTCTCACTGCACCTTCTGTATTGCTCGTCAACGATCTGCTCACCGGAGCGGAATGGGGCGCCGCGCAAACGCGCGAACTCCTGGCGCTGGCCGCCGACGTGAAAGCGCATCCCGAGCGTTACGCCACGACGCTGCGCGGCAAAACACTGGCAATGATTTTCGAGAAGCCGTCGTTGCGCACGCGCGTCACGTTTGAAGTCGGGATCCAGAGCATGGGCGGCTCGGTCGTGTTTCTCGACCAGACGCAAGCGCGGCTCGGCGAACGCGAATCGATCGCGGACGTGGCGCGCAACCTCGAGCGCTGGGTGCAGGGCATCGTCGCGCGTGTTTACGAACAGCGGGTGCTGGAAGAAATGGCGGCCAACGCCAACATTCCGGTAATCAACGCGCTTTCCGATCGCTTTCATCCGTGCCAAGCGCTGGCTGATTTCCTGACGATACAGGAAAAATTCGGCGACTTGCGCGGGCTCAAGCTGGCGTATGTCGGCGACGGCAACAATGTTTGCCACTCGCTGATTTTTCTGGCGGGGCGGCTCGGCGTGAATTTGCGCATCGCGACACCGGCGGACTATAAGCCTGAGCCGGAAGTGCTCGCCGATACGAAGCGGGTCGCGCGCGAGACGAAGGCGAAGATCGAACTCTTCACAGATCCGCGCGAAGCGGTTGCCGGGGCGCAGGGCGTCTACACCGATTCGTGGACCAGTATGGGTTTTGAAGCACAGCAGAAAGTGCGCGATGCCGTGTTTGCTCCGTACCAGGTAAATCGGGAGCTGATGGCGCTCGCAGCGCCCGACGCCGTGTTCATGCACTGCCTTCCGGCGCACCGCGGGCACGAAGTCACCGCCGAAATTCTCGACGGCGCGCAGTCCGTCGTGCTCGATCAGTCTGAGAACCGCATGTACGCGCAAAAAGCGATTCTGCAGGCGCTCTACAGCTAGCGCACCGGGGCACGCCCGTCTTCGCGAGCCCGTCGGTGTCGTCGGCCCCAGGCAATCGATCGGCGTATCGACATCCTGTAACAATTTTCATTCACCATATTCCGATTCATTCGCAAGACAGAGGAGAAACGTGAAACAGCAGCAACCGAAACCGAAAAAAGTAGTGCTCGCCTATTCCGGCGGACTCGATACCTCGATCATCATTCCCTGGCTGAAGGAAAATTACGACGGCTGCGAAGTGATCGCCATGATCGGCGACGTCGGCCAGCAGGAAGATTTGCAAGCCGCGTACAAAAAGGCGCTGGCGACCGGCGCATCGAGCGCGACCATCGAGGATTTGCGCGAAGAATTCGTGCGCGACTACATCTGGCCGACGCTCCGCGCGGGCGCCGTCTACGAACACACGTATTTGCTCGGCACGTCGATGGCGCGCCCCGTTATCGCAAAGCGCCAGGCCGAAATCGCGCTGAAACTCGGCGCCGACGGTCTCGCGCACGGCTGCACCGGCAAAGGCAACGATCAGGTGCGCTTCGAGCTCGCCTACAAAGCGATCGCGCCCAACGTGCAAATCATCGCGCCATGGCGCGAATGGGACATCGATTCGCGCGAAGACGCCATCGCCTACGCCGAAAAGCACAACGTGCCCATCGAGCAGAGCAAGAAAAACATTTACAGCCGCGACCGCAACATCTGGCACCTGAGCCACGAAGGCGCGGAGCTCGAAGATCCCGCCAACGCGCCGAACGAAGCGATGTGGCAGTGGGTCGTGTCTCCCGACAAAGCGCCCGACAAGGCGGAAGAAGTCGAGATCGGATTTGAAGCCGGCACGCCGGTTTCCGTGAACGGCGCGAAGCTCGGCCCCGTCGATCTGCTCAACAAGCTGAACGAAATCGCCGCGCGCAACGGAATCGGCCGCACCGATCTCGTCGAAAATCGTTTGGTTGGCATGAAATCGCGCGGCGCATACGAAACTCCCGGCGGCACGCTGCTGATCAAGGCGCACCAGGAACTCGAGCGGCTGACTGTCGATCGCGAAACCGCGCACTTCATGCAATCGCTGTCGCACCGGTACGCTGAGCTTGTTTACAACGGCGTGTGGTTCTCGACACTGCGCGAATCGCTCGACGGCTTCTTCAAGGTCGCGCAGCAATTCGTCACCGGCACCGTCGGCCTGAAACTGTGGAAAGGCACGCTCAACGTAACCAGCGCGCAAGTCGCCCTTCTCTCTGTATCGCGCCGATCTGGCCAGCTTCACGATGGGTCGCTACAATCCGAAGGACGCAGAGGGCTTTATCAATCTCTTTGCGCTGCCCGTAACCGCGCGCCCCAAAGCAAAAGCCGAAGGCGGCAAAAACTTAGCAATTAGTTGTAGGGGCGCAGCACCGCTGCGCCCCAGTTTGGCAAGCTGTAAGCCGTTGAAGGCCGATTCGTTTTTGATTTTTCGATTTGAAGATGACCGACTCACCCAATCCCGACCGCAAAGACGACCGCCTCTGGGGCGGCCGCTTCGAGCGCGAGCCCGACAAAGCGTTCGACGCGTTCCAGCGTTCGTTTTCGTTCGACCGGCGCCTGCTGCCCTATGAGCTGGCCGTCGATCGCGCGTGGGCGCGCGCGCTGCAAAAGGTCGGCATCCTCACCGAAGTCGAGGTTCGCGACACACTCAAAGCGCTCGACGCGATCGCGTCCGGAACTCGACGACGATCCATCGTTTCTCGACGGCTCGACCGCTGAAGACGTCCATCATTTCGTTGAAAGCGCACTGGTCCATGAACTCGGCGCGCTCGGATGGAAGCTGCACACCGGCCGCAGCCGCAACGAACTTGTCGCGACCGATTTTCGCCTCTTCGTGATCGACGCCGCGGCAAGCCTTCAACGTCAAATCACCGAATTCCTGTCCGTAATTCTCGAGCAAGCAAAGACCAATTTCGGCGTGCCGATGGCCGGCATGACGCACATGCAGCACGCTCAGCCGATCTTGCTCTCGCATTTTCTGCTCGCGCACGCCGAAGCTTTTTCGCGCGACGTAACGCGCCTTCAACATGCCGCCGACAGCGCCGACGCTTGCCCGATGGGCTCCGGCGCGCTCGCCGGCAACAGCTTCGGTATCGATCGCGAAGGAATCGCGCGCGATCTCGGCTTCTCTCGCATCACGGCAAACAGCCTCGACGCCGTCAGCGACCGCGACTTCGCGCTCGACTATCTCTTCGCGCTGAGCGGCAATCGCGACACATCTCTCGCGTCTCGCCGAAGACTTCGTCATCTTCGCGTCGCAGGAATTCGCCTACGTCATTCTGCCCGACGAATACTCGACCGGCAGCAGCCTGATGCCGCAAAAGAAAAATCCCGATTCCTGGGAATTGATCCGCGGCAAAACCGGCCGTATTCACGGCGCTTTGCTTGGCCTGCTCACCACGATGAAGGGCCTGCCCACGGGCTATCAGCGCGACTTGCAGGAAGACAAGGAAGCGCTCTTCGCCGCCCACGATCAAATCGCCGCGATGCTCGCCATCGCGACCGGCGCTGTTGCGACCACGAAATTTAAAGAAGATAGATTGCGCGCCGCCGCGTCGAATCCTGTACTGTTTGCAACAGAGGGCGCGGATTACCTTGTGCATCGCGGCTTGCCGTTTCGCCAGGCGCACGACATCATCGGCAAAGTTTTGCGCGAAGCTGAGCGCCAGAATAAGCCGTGGACGCAGCTTTCGCTCGAAGACGTGCAAAAGATTTCACCGCTCTTCGACAAGGATTTTCTTTCGGGCCTGAACGTCGAGAAAGCCATCGCGACGAAATCGGTGCCGGGGGGAACGGCGGCGGACTCCGTAAAATTAGCGATTGCCGCGCTGCAAGAACGCATTAATATATTGCACTCGGGTTTGCATGCGGAGTCGCAGTCGAAGTTGCAGAAGAAGTCGGTTTCTGAAGCGGAAGCTTCCGAAGCGACGTTGAAAGCCAAAACTCAAACAGGAGAATGAAATGAGCACCAATGTCGTCGATCTAAAACAGCAAGCATTCGCGGACCTCGCGGAGGATCGGGGGTTACTTCCGGCGGTCTGAAGCTAACACCTCGAAAAACGGCAATGGCAAGAACGGTTCCAGCGCCAAAAAAAACGCGGCAGCTTCGGGACCGGGCAACATCGAAGTTGGTTCAGAGATTCGCAAAATCATCGCTTCAAAGAATGAACGCAAACCTTCCACGAAAAAGAGCGAGCGCCGAGCAGTGGACCTGATGCACGCTCTGTCCGAAGCAGCACTTCCACGAGGATTTCGATTCGCGGCAACGGCGTGCGGCCTGAAAAAAACGGGCGCGCTCGATCTCGCCATGTTTACGAGCGAGGTTCCGGCGTCGGCCGCGGCCGTCTTCACGCAAAATCTCGTCGTCGCGCCTCCGGTGCTCGTGTCCAAGGCCAACCTTCGCTTGTCGAGGGGTCGCATGCGCGGCGTGGTGATCAACGCCGGCAACGCGAACTGCGCTACCGGCGAGGAAGGTCGCGCCGCCGCTCAACGCACGGTCGAAGAAGCCGCGAAGCACGTCGAGTGCAAACCGCATGAGTTGTTCGTTTGCTCGACCGGCGTGATCGGTGTGCCGCTCGCGGTCGATAAAATCCTGCGCCGCTTGCCGCAGCTCGCGCGGCAACAGCGGCCGTCGGCGCGTTCGTTCGCGGAGGTTTCGCTGGCGATCTGCACTACGGATACGCAGCCAAAAACGGCGGCGGCTTCGTTCAAAATGGCCGGCAAGCGCGTGCATCTGGTCGGCTGCGCCAAAGGCGCCGGGATGATTCATCCGAATATGGCGACGACTCTCGCGTTTGTCGCCACGGATGCAAACATCGCGCCGGGGCTGTTGCAAAAAATACTGAGCGATGTAACGAAGCGAACGTTCAACTCGATCTCGATCGATGGCGACACTTCGACCAACGATACGCTGCTCGTGCTGGCCAACGGTCAGGCGGGAACTCCGGCAATCGCTGCGGGCACGAAAGCGCATCGCGATTTCGCGGCTGCACTCGAAGATGTCTGCCATTCGCTCGCGCTCCAAATCGTTGCCGACGGCGAAGGCGCGCAGCGCGTGATCGAAATCGAAGTACGTGGCGCGAAGAGCGAAGCAGCGGCGCGTCAGATCGCGCAAACGATCGCAACTTCACCGCTGGTGAAAACGGCGTTCGCAGGCGGTGATCCCAACTGGGGTCGCGTCTTTGCGGCAGCGGGGCGGGCAGGTGTGAAGTTCGATCCGCACCGCGTCGATATCACAATGGCCGGCATCCACGTGCTGAGCCATGGAAAACCGCTCGATTTCAACGAACGCGCGGCCAGCAATCGCCTGCTGACTCCGCACGTGCACATCGTCGTCAATCTGAACGCAGGGCGTGCCTCGTCGCGCTACTGGACCTGCGACTTCACCGCCGAATACGTCCGCATCAACGCGTCGTATCGCACGTAAAGTGGTTATCTACCCGGAGTTGTAATCGAAGAGAGGTGGCTCACAGGGCCGCCTCTTTTGATTCGCAGTCGAAATCAGATCGCTGGGCGAGCGCTCACTTATTTTGTTGAGCAGCGTGCCAAACTGTGGCGATCAGCACCTGCTTGGAGCGCACTCGATAAACGATGATGTATGGGGTGCCGGCCACGATCAATTCGCGAAGATACGGTTTTGATCCAGATCGGCCTAGTTGAGGATGCGTTCGGAGTGCGTCGGCCACCGTGACAATGCGAAGCGCGAGCGCTTCCGCAGCATCGGGCTTATCCTGCGCGACGTAAACGCGGATGGAGTTCAGCCGCCGCAGAGCGCGCGCAGACCAAACAATCTCAAAACTCACCGGGGCTTCTTGGAATGATCCTTACCGCAGGCACATTTTGGTGGGGGCAGTTCGCGAGTCGTGCCCCAGGAAAGTAACCAAGCCTTCATGTCTTCGTGCTTGATGTAGTGACCGGATGCAACTTCGCGCTCGGCCGCTCGTACTTCGGTAAGCAAACGCTGCTGATCGGCAATGTAGGACTCAACAACGTCGGATGCCAGAAAGGTCGAGTTACTCCCGCGTGATTTGGCAAGTTTCGCCAAAAATCTCTTGGATCCGGGCTTGAGCCGAAGCCCCGGGTTCGCGTTGCGAGCGTTCGCCATGACCCCATTTTACAACAAACAACATCCAAGCTTTCGGCGCATTTCGCGAATCACTCCCAACGCCAATTCGCGAACTGTTCGCGCAACGCGGTCTTCTTGAATTTGCCGACGCTGGTGCGCGGAATTTCACTCATGAAGACGAACGCATCCGGCAACTGCCACTTCGCAAATGTTTTCGCGAGGTACGCGCGCAACTCCTCCGGCGTAGCCACTGCGCCATCCTTCAACACCACAGCCGCCAGCGGCCGCTCCTGCCACTTCGGATGCGGCACTCCGATCACCGCCGCCTCTTTCACCGCCGGATGCCCCATCAATGTATTTTCCAGATCGACCGAGCTGATCCACTCGCCGCCCGACTTCACCAGGTCTTTCGCGCGATCGACAATCTTGATATAGCCCTCTTCATCCATGTGCGCAACATCGCCGGTGCGAAACCAGCCATCCGCCGTCCAGCGCTGCGCCTGATCGGGCGCGTTGTAATAACTTCCAGCGATCCACGGCCCGCGAATCTCAAGCTCTCCCGAAGTCTTTCCGTCGCGCGGAGCCTCGACACACGCCGCACAATCCTCATCCTCAGGATTCTCCGGCCGCATAACGCGCAGCTCCACCAGCGGCACGCAGAGCCCCTGCTTGGCGCGAACCTCATACAACGCATCGTCGTCGTATTCCTGCATATGCGCTTTGACCAAAGGCGCCGTCGCCAGCGGCGATGTTTCCGTCATGCCCCAGGCATGCATGATGTGAATTCCGCGCTTGTCGAGTCCGCGAATTAGACCGAGCGGTGGCGCGGTGCCCCCGCACAGCGCGCGCAGCGGCGGAAATTTCCACCGGTCCGGATATTTTTCGAGCGCGCACAAAACGTTGAGCCAGATGGTCGGCACGCCCGCAGCGAACGTGACGCCATGTTCCACAATCGCATCGAGAATCGTTTCCGGATCGAGGCTCGGCCCGAGAAAAACAAACTTCGCGCCCGTAATTGCGGCCGCGTGAGAAAAACCCCACCCGTTCGCATGAAAAAGTGGCACGACCGGAAGAATTACGTCGTTATGGCTAAGCGCAAAGCAATCCGCCATGGTTAGCGTCAGCCCATGTAACACCAGCGACCGATGCGAATAGACCACCGCCTTCGACGCCCCCGTCGTGCCCGAAGTGAAAAACATCGACGCGCCATCGTTCTCGTCGAGCTTCGGATACACGAAATCATCGCCTTCGCCCGCGATCAGTTCGTCGTAGTCGAGAAATCCCGCCGAATCCGAAACCGGAATTTCGCTACCCGCATACCGATTGACGATTACTTTCTCAAACGAAGCGCCGGCCGCCCGCAGCGCTTCATAGACCGGCAGCAACGCGTCATCCACAATCAAAAATCTCGAACCCGCGTGCCGTACAATCGCCGCAAGCTCCTGCGCATGCAGCCGCAGATTCAGCGGATTGATAATCCCTCCCGCACAAGGAATGCCGAAGAAAAGATGCATGTGCGTCGCATGCGTCCACATCATTGTGCTCACGCGATCGCCAGGCTGCAGCCCAAGTCGAGTCAACGCCGAAGCCGCTCGCCGAGCACGGCGATGAAAATCGGCGTACGTCGTGCGGGTCAGCGTCCCGCGCGGACAACGAGACACCATTTCCGATCGCGCAAACAGAAACCCCGCCCGATCCAGCAGATGCGGCAGGGTCAGCGGGAAATCCATCATCGTTCCGCGCATGCAAGATCCTCACAGCCAACAACAAACCACAGAGATTAGAAACCCAACTCCCGAATCCGGTTGGCCGCAACAAAGCAGCCCATCAAAAGCAGCCCGACAAACCAACGTTCGGGCCGGATGGTACCACGACCAACGCGCCTCACCCCTCCAAGAACTTCGAGCGCGAGCCAACTGCCTCGGCCACGGCTGTCCCAACGGGCAAACGCTCCTCGCCAATACAAAAACGTTTCCGTTGCAAAACCAGTTAATTTTCGAGACGATTCCCCTGACCGCTGAAGCGCCTGTCTCGCGCCCGTGGTGGCTCGGCTACCCGGACTGCCCGTGTACGACGCTCGCGCCTTCGGCGCGCTCCGCGACTCGCTACTGGGTTCCGGGCAGAAGGAGCAGGCAGGTGAAGAAGCTCTATATCGGGAATCTTCCGTTTTCCGCGACGGAGGATCAGCTTCACGAGTATTTCTCTCAAATCGGTGTAACTCCCTCGGGTGTCAATCTGATTCGGGATCGTTTCACGGGCCAGTCGCGTGGATTTGCATTCGTTGAATTGAGCAATGATGACGATGCCGATCGCGCGGTCAACTCGCTGAACGGCCAGAATTTTGGCGGACGCAACCTGGTAGTCAACGAAGCGAGACCGCAGGCCGAACGCGGTGGTGGCGGCGGTGGACGCGGCGGCGGGGGTGGCGGTTATGGCGGCGGACGCGGTGGCCACGGGGGTGGCGGCGGCGGCCGGGGCGGACATGGTGGCGGTGGTGGACGCGGTGGTGATCGTGGTGGCGACCGCGGAGATCGCGGAAACCGCTGGTAATCACTGGCCGGTAATCGCAAAAAGCAGTCCTTCGATAACCCTCTCGATCGGCGCGACCTTCTCCCAGCGGGTCGCGGAAGTACCCTCCCAGAAGTAAAACGCGGCACCTCTGCGTCCGAAATCCACAGAAAATGCTTTCGCGAATTTTTCGCTGGTAAAAGTCTGGTTATTGGCCTTAGTATATCGCCGCTTCGTGACGACTTCGCGGGAACAAACAGGTCGAACGATATCAGCGCGGCGGCTGACGGAACTTGCGTCGGCCATAACGCAACGGCCTCCCTCCTGGTTCCCGGCGACGACTTGTCAAATCCGGCGTCAAAGTATTGAGGACGGCATCTCACGTCCGAGTGATGTTGTGCGTCGTAGCGTCATCCGGGTGATAGCGGGAAACGTACAGCAGAATGGGCTGTTCGCCGGCTTGTTGAAATGGCGCGAAACAAATAACCCCGTAACGTGTTTGATACAGCAGAACCGGAAATGCTTCGTGTATATAGGTCTGGCGAGTATGTTTAGCAGGCCGAGCGGGAATATTTGAAGCCCGCTAGGAGTAACAGGAATACAGCATTTCGCCGATGACCGTCAGGTAGCACGATGCCACCGTGGGAACTGAAACGGCATCCAATGCAGCAACGTTAGACAGTCTGGATGCATCGAGTGGGAAGGCACAAGTTTTGGCGGAAATGAATTCGTTGAAGTCAAACAGGTCTGGCAGCGAGAAACGAATGACCACTTGGCACAAACGCGATTGGCAACAGTTTTATGAATTGGCGCGGCGGCCATGGCAGCGGCATCGTCCGCCTCGTCCAGTGTATCCGACAGGTTTGAATCGTGTGCTCCCCGCGCAGGGTTTCAGTCTTTCCGAACTCGATGATGCCGGCGTCGATCTTGATCAGGCCGAGCGGCTTGGTCTGCCGGTCGATGCAGGACGCATCGGCGCGTACGGCCCCAACGTGACCGTGCTGCGCGATTTTGTGCGTTCTTCGCGCCAGCCTCTGTAATTTTCTTCCCAAATTTCGAGCCGCATTTCGTCACTTTAGGTAACGTTTCTCTAAATCCTGCGTGCCGCGCTTGCATGCCGCGTATTCGCACGCTCTGCTTCAACAGCTAGCTGTACTGTAACCGCCCAAACTCGTCTATCATCACATCCGCACGACTTCGACTTTGTTCTTCAACTTCGCCGGAGGATTTCAATGTTGGCGTCTCGGGCTTACAAGATTGTGATGGCCGTTGTGGTTTTAATGATCGTGGCTGGCATCGTCGTGACGTCAGCCGAAAATCGGTCCAAGGCAGCAGCCGCCGAAACCGCCGCACCAGCGGCCGCGGCGCCCAGCGCTTGTCCCTCGAATGACACTGGCTTGAAATTGCCGACCGGCTTCTGCGCAACAATTTTCGCCGAGGGCGTCGGCCATACGCGGCACATCGTCGTCTCATCGAACGGCGTCGTTTACGCAAACACCTGGTCGGGCGAATATTTCGGCAACGATAAAACGCACGAAGGCGGCTTCCTCGTCGCTATGCAAGACAAGAGCGGCGCCGGCAAAGCCGACACCATCGAGCGCTTCGGCGGCACAGAGCAAACCGGCGATCACGGCGGCACCGGCATCGGCATTTACAACGGCTCGATCTTCGCCGAGACAAACGACAGCATCGTGAAGTACGCGCTCACTTCCGGCTCGATCACGCCATCGGGTTCGGCCGTCACCGTCGTATCCGGCCTTCCTCTTGGCGGCGATCACCCGATGCATCCCTTCATCATCACTAGCGACGGCTCGCTCCTCGTCGATGTCGCCAGCGCCACCAACTCCTGCCAGGCGAAAAATCGCACGCTGAAATCGCCCGGCGACAATCCCTGCAAAGAGCTCGAGACGCGCGGCGGCATCTGGCGCTACGACGCGAACAAAACCGATCAGAAATTTTCGACATCCGATCGATATGCCACCGGCATCCGCAACGGCGAAGGTTTCGCCATCGACGCCAGCGGCCAAGTCTTCGTGACGCAGCACGGCCGCGACCAGCTTCACACGAACTGGCCGGAGATATTCAAGGCGCCGGACCTCGAGGCGACGCTGCCCGCCGAAGAGGTCTTGGCGTTGAACAAGGGCGGCGACTACGGCTGGCCTTACTGCTTCTACGACAACTTTCAGAAAAAGCTGATTCTCGCGCCCGAGTACGGCGGCGACAGCAAGAAAACCGGCATGTGCGATCAGAAGACCGGACCTGCCGCGGCATTCCCCGCGCATTGGGGACCGAACGGCATGACGCGCTACGACAAAGATAAATTCCCCGCTCGCTACAGCAAGGGACTCTTCATTGCGTTCCACGGCTCGTGGAATCGCGCGCCGTATCCGCAAGGCGGCTACAACATTGTGTTCCAGCCGATGTCGGGCACGAAGGCTTCGGCGCATTGCGAAATCTTTGCCGACGGTTTCGCCGGCGCAATCAAAACGCCTGAGAAGGCGGATCACCGTCCGGACGGCCTCGCGGTCGCACCCGACGGCGCGCTCTACATTTCCGACGATATCAAGGGCCGCATTTATCGCGTGACGTGGAACGGCGGCTCTGCCGACGGCACCGCCGGAGTGACGGCTTGCCCAAGCCTCACCGCCGGCGCCGGCTCGCTCGAAAAGTCCGCCGCGAATCCGCCCGAAGGCACGAATCCCGACGCAGGCAAAGCTGTACCGAAGGGCGCGACGTCCGCGATGGTCGCAGCCGGCGACAAGGCGTATCACGCTCAATGCGTGCATCGGATGCCACGGCGACAGCGGCCAGGGCACGACGATCGGTCCTCCGCTCAACACGAAAGAATTCATGTGGAGCGACGGAAGCTGGTCGGGCATCGCAAAGACGATCACCGAAGGCGTCGCGCAACCGAAGAAATATCGCAGCCCAATGCCCGCGATGGGCGGTGCGCAGCTAACGCCAGCACAAGTGAAGGAAGTCGCGGCCTACGTTTGGAGCATGAGCCACCACTGACGCTCGCTCACCAATCGTGTTAAATACCTCCCGCGGAATTTTTTAACCGTTCCGCGGGAGTTGTTTTTTCGAGGGACCCAAAATGCAGAAGCTCCGAACGCACACAGACCGCCGTTGGTTGAAATTATTCGGGGGCGCGCTAGCGATTCTTCTCCTCGCGGGCGCCAGCGCGAGCGTATCTCGCGCGCAGACACCGAACTACTCGATCCAAGCCATCCGCATCGCCGACTCCCCCGGCGACTCCGTCGCAGAAATGGTCGTCGGCGCCCCGAAAGACGAAAAAATCGACACTATGTTCGCCGTCTGGCTGATCCGCGGCGGCGGCCACAACATTCTCTTCGACAGCGGCTTCCACCGCGCACGCTGGTTCAAACTCTGGACGATCAAGGATTTTCTACGTCCTGACGAAGCCGTAAAACTAGCAGGCGTCCAACCTGACCAAATCACCGACATCGTCGTCAGCCACGCCCACTGGGATCACATGGGCGGCATCGACCTCTTCCCTAACGCAACCGTCTGGATCCAAAAGGATGAATTTCGCTACTACACCGGCGATGCCTGGCAGCCGGGTGGCGATCACGGCGGAATTGATCCCGACGACGTTCAGGAATTAGTGAAGCTCAACACCGCAGGCCGCCTTCGCCTAGTCAACGGTGACAACGTCGAAATCTTCCCCGGCATTCGCGCCTACATCGGCGGGCGCCACACCTACGCTTCTCAATATCTGCTCGTCGAAGGAAGTCCGCGCTTCGTCCTCGCCTCCGACAACGTCTATCTCTACCGCAATCTCACGGAACACGCCGCAAGCGCTACTTTCACCGACGCCGATCAAGCCGCCAACATCGCCGCGCAGAAGCGAATGATCGAACTCGCCGGCTCCATCGATCGCGTCGTCCCCGGCCACGACGCCCTGCAATTCAAAAAATTCAAAACCGAAGGCCGTATCACCCAAATTCGTTAACACGGCAGCGCGACAGCACAAAAACGCAGCAACGCAACAAACCCACGAACACAAAAACAAACACGCGCAGCCAAAACCCGCTACTGCTTCTGCCCTTCCACCGCCGAAGTCTTGATCACCGTAATGTTCACCGTCTTGTCGTCGCGCTCCTGCACCGTCACCTTCTCCCCTTGTTTCTTCTCCTCAAACGGGTGCATGAAATCCGGATCTTCCCACGCTCCTTCGTCCACTTCATCCCAACTGTAGAGCGCATAATCCCCTGGCGCGACCTGCTTGATCTTGAACACGCCGTGCTGATCGGTCCGCTCCGTCCGATATAAATCATGCCGATCGCGATGCTTCGCGTCGGGCACAAGCACGACCCAAACTCCAACAACCGGCAGCCCATTTTCGTCGGTCGCCGTGCCTTCCACCTGCGCTCCCTGCGCGCTCAACGTAAACTCCAGCGTCGCATTCGACCCCGCGCGCGGCGTAAATCCCTGTTCGAGCACATCGACTCCGCCGTAGCTGCCGCTTTCACGTAACCGCTGCTCTCCAGCCCTCCTACGGTGATCCGCATCGCGCTGTCGGAAAGCTGGCTCCACGTGAACGATCCGTCTCGATCGACCCGCGCATATCCACCGGCCATCGTGCTTTGCCCGTCCATGCGCCCGAGCAGATACAAATTATCTTCAATATGCCCGGGCGTCCCGTCCCAGCGAACGTGTCCGGAGACGCTGAAGCCTTTCGAGATGACCAATTGCAGTCCGTCCAGATCCGCCTCGCCCACATCAATGCTCTGCGTGACCGAGTGTTCCTGACCTTCCTCAGGGATCATCGCCTCCGAATGGTGTACGAGCCCGGCGCCACTCCCTGTAGCTCGAACGTCCCGTCTTTCTTCACCTCATTGTTTGGTCCAAAAGTCATCGAGTCGCTTTGAATCGGCTCCTCCCCGCGGCGTGATGAAGACCATCGGATGTTCGACATGCTTGCGTATCGGGAATCGTGTTGATGACCCGGCCCCTCACGCGGTAAACCGCAGTCGGCCGCATCATGAAATCCATCGAGGGAATTTCTTCTCCCGATTTCACGGTGATGGACTGCGCCTTCGCCGCATCGTACGTGCCGGGATAATACGTCAGCACGTAATTTTCTTTCAGGCTGTCGCGCCGTTGTAATCGAAGTCTTCATCGAAGCCGCCGTGCGCCGCGCCAGGATGATACGTGGCCGAAATGAAATAGCGTCCCGGAGGCAAACCGAACAAGTCGGTACTCGCCCAGATCGTTCGTGGAGTTCGTCGCTACGGATCGTGAACGTGCGTTTGCCGTTCGAGTAGGAAGAGCGAAACGCCGTCACATGCGCCCACGAGATCGGTTCGCCGTCTTCGTCCTCGATGCGGCCCGCAATCGTCGCCGAGGGAATCAGGCGGAAGAGCAGATCTTTCATTTCCTGCCCCGCCGCTGCAGATTCAGTGTCGATCCGGGACCATTCGACGGTGCGCTGCCCATATTCCTGCGTGACGTAGTTGTTTTTCGCAACTCGTAGGCGGTATTGCCCGGGAATGATTCCGCGAAATTGAGAAAGTGGCCGTCGCCTTCGGATCGAATCGTGACTTCGGCGCGCGAGCGATCGTCAACGCTGTTCAGGGTCACCAGCGCGTTCTTCAGCGGCGCGCTTCCGGCCATCGCCACGACCATACCGGAGACGGTGCAATCCTGCTCCTTCGCTTTCGCGCCTGCGTTAGCTGCACCGGGCGCCTGCGCGGATGGAGCCGGAGGATTTGCTTGGGCTTGAGCGGACGCCGAAGTCGCAACGGCAGCGAGAAAGAACACCAGAACAATCCCGCGAATAGGCCGCGCTAAAGCGAGGAACGAACATAGGGGCACCTGGTGACGCAGAGTATACGACACGAGACGTGACGAGGTGTGCCACGGGTTGCCTCGCCACGCCCGTCGAAACCCGGGGCCGACCAGCACGGTTGCCGATTGGCGCAGCCCGCTGACCGGCTCAGTTTGTGGGTTAGCCCGGATGCGGTAAAATAGGGCTTCCGCGGCTTCAGGCCGGCCGTCACTGTCACACATGGGATCACCCTTCAACATCATCTCTAACGCGCCGGGCAGCGGCATGCCGATGCCGTCGCCCACCGCTCATCCGCGCCCCGACTGGCTGCGCGTAAAATTTTTCGGCGGCGAGCGCTACCAGGATCTCAAGCGCATCATGCGCACGCTCGACCTGCATACTGTCTGCGAAAGCGCGCGCTGCCCCAACATGGGCGAGTGCTGGGAGCACGGCACCGCCACATTCATGATTCTCGGAGACATCTGCACGCGCGCCTGCGGATTTTGCGCCGTGCCGTCGGGCAAGCCGGTCGGCCCGCCGGATGAAGACGAGCCGCTGCGCGTCGCCGAAGCCGTCGCGCGCATGGGTTTGCGCTACGCGGTCGTCACTTCGGTGAATCGCGACGATCAGAAAGACGGCGGCGCGCACATTTTCGCGCGCACCATCGAAGAAATCCGCAATCGCGTGCCCGGATGCAAAGTCGAAGTATTAATTCCCGATTTTCGCGGCGATTGGGATGCGCTCAACGTCGTGCTCGCCACGAAGCCCGATGTCCTGAATCACAACACCGAAACCGTTCCGCGCCTGTATCGCCAGGTGCGCAAAGGCGCCGTCTACGAACGCTCGCTGGAATTGCTCCGCCGCTCCAAAGAAATGCATCCCGACGTGCCGACGAAAACCGGCCTGATGCTCGGCCTCGGTGAAGAAAAAGACGAAGTCCTCACGACGTTGCAGGATCTCGCCGCGCAAGGCACCGACATTCTGACGTTAGGCCAATACTTGCAGCCCACGCGTGATCATCTTCCGATCGTCCGTTACGTCCATCCCGACGAGTTCGCCGAATATAAGGTCGCCGGCGAGTCGATGGGCTTCAAACACGTCGAAGCCGGCCCTCTCGTCCGCTCTTCCTACCACGCCTTCGAGCAAACCGAATCCGCGATAAAGTAGTCTCATCGCGTCCACAACGGATCACGGTTCCCTCATTGCAATTTCGATGACACGATTTTTCAGCGTTGCGACTCTACTGGTCTTCGCCTTGGGATTGGCAAGCTGCTGGGCCAGACCACCCTTGTCTGTTCAAACTTCCACGAAAAAAACAGTTATCGACGTTCGGACGCTTGGCGAGTATCCAACGACGATCGCGAAATTGCGACTGACCGAGAACCGCACAGGTCGAGTGGTTTGGGAGCTTCAGGCTGCTGCGCCTCTCTCTCAGATCTGGACGGTTGAGGTCGCCGAAGGGACCAATCCCAGCAATCTGTCCGGCAAACAGGTGTTTCACGGGAGCTACACCGTTGCCGTGCCCAAAGACTCCGATCACTTCCTACTCAACAAAGACACTGAATACAGGATTGAGGTGTGGGGAGAATCTGCCGCCGGACCTTCAGCGACGAGAGTTTTTCAACTCCACCAGTGATGCCCAAGCACTAACTCAAACTTCACTATGTCGCGCCAAAGATCAGCAAGCTGATCTGCGCCCAGAAAAACACTGCAAGCAGTATCGACAACCCCGTATCCACCAGCGAAAGAATCGCAATCAAATCGCGCGGCTTCTGATCCGTCTTCCGCAGCACAAAAACCGCGATCAACTCAAACAATCCCGCCGCAATCAGCAGCCAAATGCGAATCTGCACCGGCTCCAGGTGCAGCCGCCACGAATTTTTCTCAACGAAATCCGACCCGAGCGCGAGATTCAACAATCCCCAAACTGCCAGCGGACAAAATGTCACAAACAGCCCGGCGCCCAGCCGCAACAAACGTTGCGGAGACGCGGCCCCGCTTACGCCGGCTTTCGCCAGCGGCGGCGCTGTCGTTGGATGATGGCTTGCGTTCATCGACCTTGCATTCCCGTCACGACAAAATCCGGCGCACCTGGCTGCCGGATTCATCGTCCTCTCTGCTTCTCGAGACGTTCCAGCATGGCCGGTTTAGCGAATTTCGTTCGCCACCACGTCTCGACGAGAGATAACTTCGGTAATACCGATACTGAGTTCTAAGCGGTTTCGAGTCAACGACATCCAGACGCAACGGAGCGCAAGGGATAACGCGCTGTAACGAAGCTCACTCGCCGGGCATTTTTTCGCGCCGGCAATTTCCACGCAACTCTTTCCGCGAGCGGAACCGGCGCCCAAAAAGCAAAACGCCCCGGAGCATTCACTCCAGGGCGTTCAAAAAACTATGACTACTAAGAGATTTAGGCTCGGCCGGCGGCTGCTGCAGCGGCAGCCTTCTTCGCGGCTTTCGCTGCGGTGGAGGCCTTGCGGCGGCGCTTCGTCTTCGGCGGCGTTGCCGGAGCTTCGCCGATCAATTCTGCCGTCATGATGCTGGTCACGAAAAGCTTGGCGCCATGATCGTCGAAGTCCACGGAGGTGCGCTCACCGTCGGAGGCGGTGACGACTCCCAATCCATAAACCTCATGCTTGATTGTCTGACCTTCTGCCATTGCTTGCACGATGTCCTCCTGGACTCTGACTGCTTGCGGAAACTCGTTTTGATGGGAGCCTCAAGCCGGAGCCGAGGCTCCCAGTTGGCTAGAGGCTGGTAACGTTCTCTGCCTGAAGGCCTTTGGGGCCTTTCTTAACCTCGAACTCCACGGCCTGGCCTTCGTTGAGGGACTTGTAGCCGTCCATCATGATTGCCGAGAAGTGGACAAAAACATCCTCTCCTGTTTGACGCTGGATGAAGCCGTAGCCCTTTGAAGCATTGAACCACTTCACTGTGCCTTGTTCCTTCACCGCTACTACACCTCGAGTTGGAATTGCTTTGCTTCTCTTGGTCGCGCTTCCTGGAACCGTGAAAGGAACAGCCCCCAGACTTCCCAAGATCGTGACGTCTCTCGTCCCCATCCAGAAAACGCCGCAAAGCATCCGTCTCGCAGCCTTCGTGATCGGGTCAAAAGGCAGTACAAGAGCAACAAACGCTGACCCGATAGTACCATAAAAGGAGTGGTTTGTCGAGCGGATGTGGACACCCCTCCGGCGACTTTTTTTGGCGTATTCTGTTGATTATATGAGGTTTACAGGTAAGGCTATGGAAAACCGGAGGTCCGGTTGCACTATTCTAGGGCATCCGGCTGGATGCTCGCTTCGCCCTCGCCGGTGGTCTTTTTCGCCCAGTACTTTTTTACCCAGGCTTCATAGCTTTTGCCCGCCGCGGTGTCTCGACCGGTGAAGGCAAGTGCCGAAATTTCGGCATAAGAAATCTTGACTCGGTTGTTCGAGTCCTTCGGAAGCACTCTCACAAAAGAGGATGTGAGCGAGTCTCCGCTCGAGCGATCGAAGATGTAGCCCTCGACTTTCGCTCCATCCTTGCGCGTGATGGTCACGTCGCCGCGATACTCGAACGCTTCTTCGAGCGCGGAGCGAAGTTCGGCGTCGGTGGTGAGTTCGGGCACCCAGCCTTCGACATTTTGCCGCGCGGTTCCGGACACCACCTCGAGTTGTTCGGGATCAAGCGCTGCGTTTGCAGTGGATGGCCCGCCGCCCGCCTGATTCGAGGTGTGATCGAAATGGGTCGGAGCGCTCACGCGCGCGTCTCTTCCATCGCGGAGTCGTTCGAGCTGATTTGCACCAGCGGATTGAACGCATGCACCGGCTTCACCGGCTCGTTGAGCATTTGCAGCGCGTCCGCGTCTTCGTAATTGCCCGCGAGTACCGTCTTGATTCCTGCCCAAATACCGCCAAGGCCCTGAACGTGATGATCGACGGCGCTCGCTTCATAGCCGCTATGCACCATGCAGTTCGCGCACTTCGGATTTCCGGACTCAGTTCCGTAATTTTGCCACTCCGTCGAATCCAGCAATTCCTGGAAAGTGTCGGCGTAGCCGTCTTGCAGCAAATAGCACGGTTTCTGCCAGCCGAACACGTTGTACGTCGGCATGCCCCACGGCGTGCACTTGTAATGTTGCTTGCCCATCAAAAATTCGAGAAATAGCGAGGATTGATTGAATTTCCAGCTCTTTTTGCGATTCGAGAGAATCGATCGGAACAGCCGTCGCGTGCGCGCGCGGCCCAGGAAGTGCTTTTGATCCGGCGCTTTATCGTAAGAATAGCCGGGCGAGAGCATCATGCCCTCCACGCCAAGCTCCATCATTTCATCGAAATGCGCGCGGACGCTGTTCGGATCGGCGCCGTCGAAAAGCGTGGTGTTGGTCGTGACGCGGAATCCGGCTTTTACGGCAGCCTTGATGCCTTCGATCGCTTGGTCGTATCCGCCTTCACGGCAAACCGAAAAATCGTGATGTTCGCGCTGGCCATCGACGTGAACCGAGAACGTCAGATACTTGCTCGGCTTGAAGAGGTGCAGCTTCTCTTTCAGCAGCAGCGCGTTGGTGCACAGATAAATGTATTTCTTGCGCTCGACGAGCCCTTCGACGATTTTGTCGATCTGCGAATGCATCAGCGGTTCGCCGCCGGGGATCGACACCATCGGCGTCCCGCATTCATCCACCGCCTTGAAGCACTCCTCAGGCGTAAGCTCTTTTTTCAGAATGTGCGCGGGATACTGAATCTTGCCGCACCCGGCGCAAGCCAGGTTGCAGCGAAAAAGCGGCTCCAGCATCAGCACAAACGGATACCGCTTGCGCCCCGCCAGCTTCTGCTTCAGCAAGTACGAGGCAACCGTCAAACCTTGTGAAATCGGTACAGGCATTTGCTACGTAAATCCTTTGCGTAAAACTACGCGTAAATCTTGTCGAAGCGCTGGTCACACGGAGGCAAATGCTGCGCGGCCCCCGGAATAACCATTGTATCTGAGAACTTCCCTTTTCCACTTCTCAGTTTTCGTTAGATGCAGCCGAAACGTAAGTCGTGACACTGCTTTATCTTGCGGCTGTTTTTGACGCTTGTTCATTTCCCTTTGGTGTCCTCGGCTGAAAATGCCAGCAGAACGTTGCCGATTGCACCGCCAAAGCGAGGGTAGCCGGAATTCACGTAGATCATGCCATCGACGATCACTGGCCCGGCGCCGTCGAGCGAGCCGCCGTGAGCGGTAATGCCGTTGACAGTGGAAAAATCTTTCTCGGTGTCGAAGTCCCAGACCAGTTCGCCGTCCGCAGTGGAAAACGCGCGGATATGTCCATCCATTGAACCCGAAAATAAAGCGCCGGGGATCGCGGAGAGCGCTCCCGATTGCGCCGGGCTGCAGCCGCGACGCGGCGGCGTGCAGGGAAAGCTCGGCGCGAACCACGTTTCGCTGCCGTCGGTGAGCCGCAGTGCGGTCAGTCCACCTCCGGCCGCAGGATCGAAACTTCCTCCACCAACAGGCGGACTTTCGCCGCCTTCGGGATCATCAATGTCGACGGCGTCCGACACCGCGGCGTAAACATTGTTTCCGTCGCTCGCCATTCCCCACTGCACCCCGCCGAGCATGCCGCCTTTGCCGACGCGCGCTTGCCACAATATTTTTCCACGCGCATCCGGGTCGAGCGCATACACGATTCCCGATTTCTGCCCGGCGACAAGCAGATCGCGTCCATCCGGGTGCGCCAGGATTGCGGACGAGCCGAAATCGTAATCGGGGCCGCATTTCGAGTCGTCATCGGGGCACGCGCCGCCGCTATGAAAATCACCGGCAAGAACTTGCTGCGTCCACACGATTTTTCCGCTCTTCAAATTCAACGCGATGATGGCGTCGCTGGTTTTCGTCGTTGGCTCGGTGTAGTTGTCGCCCGTGGTGATGTAAATCACCACACGTTTCGCATCGATCGTCGGCGCGGACCAGATTCCCGCGCCCGACGGACCAAATTGCGGCGTGCCTTGTTGGTTCGCACCGGTTCTTTTCGGCGGATCGACCATGTATGTTTTCCAGACGACCGAGCCGTCGCGAACGCGAAGCGCGCTGAGACTCCCGCGAAACGTGCAGCACTCATATTTTGGATTGCCCGAGCGCGTTTCTTCCCACGACGCTGCTGGAACGAACACGACGCCATCATGCACAACTGCGGAACCGGTAAGGCGTGTCGCTTCGTGCTCATCGATTCTGCGCTTCCATAGCAAACGCCCTGTGCCGGCATCGAGCGAGTAAAACGAACCGATCTGATCGGGGAACAAAATCGAGCGGCCTTTGCCATTCCGGGCGATCACGGTCGCCGCGCGCACCGGGCCGTCTGCCTGAAACGTCCAGTAAAGGCAGCCGGTTTTCGCGTTCATCGCGTGAACGACTCCGCCGGCGCTCCCGACGAAAAGCACGCCGTTGTAGATCGTTGGCGCCGCGTACGCCGTAATGTCTCCGGCAAATCCAAACGCCCATTTCAGCTTCAAATTGCGAACCTGCTCGACCGTGAGCGATGCACCTCCGGCGGGCTGAAACCGATCGTTGGATAGTGACGGACTCCAGCCGGTCCAACCCGGCTGTGCATTCTCGGACAGCGAAAACTGGCGGTCGGCACAGAACGCACTCGCCGGTGCCGCGATATCGTCGCTCGCCTTCCCCAGATAGTTCGCGACGGCTTCTCGCTGATTGCGTTGCAGCCCGTAAGCGACTCGCATCATCACGCCGGCGTCGAGCGTGCGAAGAATGCGCGCAGCCGAGAGGGCTTGTAGCGCGCTACGCGGCGGAATCCGCGGTCCCGGATGATCGTGGCAGGAAGCGCAGTACTCGCGGTACACCGCTTCGCCTGAAACTTGATCTGCATTCACACGGCGCGGAACCCAACCCGCGATGAACAGCGCTCCGATTGCTGCGATGGCGATGCTTGTCGATGCGATGAACAGGAGAGCGGGAACCTTCGCGGAATTTCGCATCATACGTTCGCCATTACTTCACGCGCTGCTGCATCATCACGCCGCTCGCTCGCAGAAACAATCACTTTGGACGGAGATGCGGACGCATTCGTCATCAACGCTGACCCACGCCGTCTCAATACCGCAGAGACAAACTTTCGTTCGCTACGGCGTACAATTCGGGTGCTTTTTGGAATCTGAAGCACTTGGATCGAGATGGCTCGAGCGAATCTCACAACTTTGTTCGCGGAGTTTGCGCGCTTCGCGAAGGACGTCGCGGTTGTGCAGCGGCGCGGCTACCGCCGCGAGAGGTGGACGTACGCGCAACTGATGGATCGCGCGGTGAGTTGCGCGGCGTTGCTGCGAGAGCGCGGCGTGCAGACCGGCGACCGGGCGATTTTGTGGGGGCCGAACTCGTTTGAGTGGATGGCGGCGTTTTGGGGATGCTTGCTGCGCGGCGCGGTGGCTGTTCCGCTGGATGATGGTGCAACGATTGAGTTTGCGGCGCGTGTTGCACGTGAAACAAATGCGCGGCTGGTGTTTGCGTCACGCGGGAAGCCGGAAATTCAGGGTGGCTCGGGCGCAATCGCGACCATCGCTCTCGACGATCTCGCAGGCGAAGCGAACTCGGCTCCGGGCGCGGCGCCGCGCCCGGAAACTTCAGATTACACAAGACTTGCCGACGAATCGATCACGCGAAACCACATTGCGGAGATTTTGTTCACGTCGGGGACGACGGCGGAGCCGCGCGGCGTCGTGCTGACGCATGGAAATTTTCTCGCGAACCTCGAGCCGCTGGAGCGCGGCATCGATCCGTATCGCAAATACGAAAAGTGGATGCATCCGCTGCGATTCGTTTCGCTGGTGCCGCTTAGCCATGTGTTCGGGCAAGTGATGGCGTTGTTTGTGCCGCCTCTGCTGGGCGCGACGACCGTGTTCGAGCCTTCGACGAATCCGTCGGAAATCATTCGCACGATCAAGCGCGAACGCGCCACCGCGCTGATCGCCGTGCCGCGCATGCTCGATGGACTTCACGCCGGCATCGAGCGCGATTTTGAGGCGGCGGGGCAGAAAGCGTGGCTCACGCGCGAGTTCGATGCTGCGAACGGACAGAAATTTTTGCGGCGCGCGTGGAGATTCCGGCGGATTCACCGGCGCTTCGGCTGGAAATTCTGGGCGTTCATTTCCGGCGGCGCGGCGATGACGCCGGAGACCGAGGAATTTTTTCGGCGCATCGGGTATGCCGTGGTGCAGGGCTACGGCATGACGGAAACGGCTTCGCTGATCAGCCTCAATCATCCGTTTCGCGCGGCTCAAGGCTCGATCGGAAAAGTGTTGCCGGGCCGCGAGTTTCGCCTCGCGGACGACGGCGAAATTTTGGTCCGCGGCGAAAATGTTAGCGCCGGGTATTGGCAAGGCGGCGGATTGCAGGCGTCTGGTGGCGCGGCGTGGCTGCCGACTGGAGACGTCGGCGAACTCGACGCCGAGGGGAATCTTAAATTTCGCGGGCGGAAGAAAAACGTGATCGTCACGCCGGCGGGATTGAATGTTTATCCCGGCGATCTCGAGCACGCGTTGCGGCAGCGAGCGGACGTGAAGGATTGCGTCGTCGTTGCGATCGACCGCGGCGGCAATGCGGAGCCGTGCGCGGTGTTGCTGATGCAGCATGCGGCAACAGCGCACGAACTCCGGTGCTGCTAAGAGCGGTGGCGACGAAATGGCTGCGCGCGCGATCGAGCAGGCGAACGCTTCGCTCGCGGAATACCAGCGGATGCGCAGCTGGATTGTCTGGCCCGACGCGGATTTTCCGCGGACGCCGACCGGGAAACCGCGGCTTGGCGCGATCACCGCGGCGGCGATGCAGATGCTCGGCGGCGATGGCGGCGGAACAGCGAACGCTCTGCAAACCGGTGCGGCGCGATCGGGAGCAGGTCGCTCAGGCGATTTGGGCTCGTTGCTCCAGAAATTTTCGACGCCGAGCGGATCGGCGCAGAACATTTCGACGCGACAGCTCGAGAGCCAACTCAATCTGAGTTCGCTCGATCGCGTCGAGTTGATGAGCGCGATTGAAGAGCGCTACCAGGTCGAATTGAACGAAACGCAATTCGCGCAGGCGAAGACCGTCGCGGACATCGAGAAATTGCTGCAGACCCCGTCGGCGCGGCGAACGGATTTCGTGTATCCCCTGTGGACGCTAAGCGCTCCGATGCGATGGATTCGGCTCGCCGTTTACTACGCGCTGGTTTGGCCGGCGACGCAGTTTTTCGGCCACCCAGGAATCGTCGGACGAGAACATCTCCGCGAAATGCGAGGGCCGGTCCTCGTCGTTTCCAATCACATCACGCGGCGCGACGACAGCGGGCTGATCCTGTTCGCGCTGCCGGCGCGGTACCGGCACATGCTGGCGACGGCGGTTGGCGGCGAAACGTTGCAAACGATGCGGCATCCTCCGCGCGAATGGTTTTTCGGCAAGCGCTGGGCCTATCAGATCGGCTACTGGCTGATGACGGCGTTATTCACTACGTTTCCGCTTCCGCAGAATTCGGGATTTCGCGAGAGCTTTCGATTTGCCGGCGCGGCAATCGACCGCGGCTACAGCGTGCTCGTTTTTCCCGAAGGGTCACGGAAACGACACCGAGACCGGCGAGATGGACAAGTTTCAGAGCGGCGTCGGGCTGCTGGCTGAAAATTTGAATGTGCCGATCGTGCCGATGCGGATCGACGGCGTCTGGAAAATGCGGCGCGAAGGGCGGCGCATCGCCAGGCGCGGCGAGATCGTCATTCGAATCGGATCGTCGGTGAAGTTTGCGCCCGGAACTCCCCCCGAAGAGATCGCCGGCCGGCTGCGGGAGATTATTGCGGCGCTGTAGTGAGCGTAAGCGGCGACTCGGCACCCGGAACCGTCCAACTTGCTCTTGACAGAATGTCAAATCCATGAGATACTGCTTCTCGTAAACAATCACGCCTAGACGATTTCCACTCACAAACAAAATCTCGTAACTCCTTTAGATTCCGCACTTGCATAAGTGCAGATTCCAAAGACTTTAAAGTCCCGCAGATTCAACACTTACGCAAAGCCTGGGGGTAGCACCTTAGAGCCGAGTAGCGCTGCGGAGTTCCGGTGCGCCCGTTTACGACCTCGAAAGCAGCGCTGAAGCGCCGCACTCCATAGGAGCGCGACCTCGGATCGTTCGAGGTGACTCTCGGGCCGCGGATACGGCTATTCGCCAGCGTGGGTGGTGAAGGCGAGGCTGAGCAACGTCTTTTGTTCCAGCTCGTGGGCTTTGGCGCTGCCCGTCGCGGGGCTGGCGCTGGCGCTGCGTTTGACGGCGCGGATGCGGCGGCCCTGATTTTCGGCGATGCGCTGGAGGCGCGGCATGACGTACGAGTGCGGCCCCATGTTCGCGGGCTCTTCCTGCACATAGACGATTTCGTGCGCGTCTGGATTCGCCTCGATGGCCTCGGCGATTTCCTTCTTGGGCAACGGATAAAGTTGATCGAGGAAGAAGATCGCCGTGCTGGTGTCTTTGCGCTTGCGGCGCTCGGCGCGCAGCTCGTGGCCGACTTTTCCGCTGGCGATCAGGATGCGCTTGGCGTCTTTCACTTCGCTGTCTGGCACGAGCGGCAGGAAATGCGGCCGCGAAAATTCCGAAATGTCGGAACTGGCTTCGGGATGGCGCAACATGCTCTTTGGAGTGAAGACGATCAGCGGCTTGCGCCACGAACGCTTCGCCTGCCGGCGCAGCATATGAAAATAGTTTGCCGCGTTGGACGGCTGGCAGATGACGACGTTGTCTTCGGCGGCGAGCTGGAGAAAGCGCTCGATCCGCGTGCTGGAGTGCTCCGGTCCCTGGCCTTCGTAGCCGTGCGGCAACAGCAGCACGAGACCCGTCGGAAGCGCCCACTTGTCTTCGCTGGCGCTCAGGAATTGATCGATGATGATCTGCGCGCCGTTGACGAAGTCGCCGAACTGCGCTTCCCACAAAACGAGAGCTTCGGGATAGTCGCGGCTGAAACCGTATTCAAAACCGAGGCAAGCGGCTTCGGAGAGCGGCGAATTGTGAATTTCGCAGAACGCCTGCTCGCGCGAGAGATGCGAGAGCGGCAGATAGTTGTGTTCGGTCTCGCTGTCGATCAGAACGGCATGGCGCTGGTTGAACGTGCCGCGCTGTGAATCCTGGCCGGTGAGGCGGATCGGCGTGCCTTCCAGAACGAGCGAACCATACGCGAGCAGTTCGGCAAAGCCGTAGTCGATGGCGCGCTTGCCGTGGCCCATTTCTGCGCGCTGCTCGAGCAATTTCGCAAGCTTGGGATGCAGGTGGAAGCCTGCCGGAACGCGCATCAGGCCGTCGGTGATTTCTTCGAGCTTTTCGCGCGCGACGCCGGTTTCGGGTTCGACGAGCGTTTCGGATTTCGCGTGCAGATACGGCGTCCAGTAGATCCGGAAGCTGGCGCAGGTGCGGCATCTTCTTCAGCGATTTCGCCTTGGTCTGCTCGCCCTCGTATTCCTTGCGCACCGCCTCGGAAACGGCTGTGGCGTCGATGCCGGTTTTTTCGGCGTAAATTTTCCAGAGCGGCGCGTGATTCTTGATCGCGTCGTATTTCTGCGGCTGCGTGATCGTCGGGATCGTCCACTTCGCTGTGACCGTGGCGGCGATACCCGATGAGATCGACCACGACGTCGCTGCCGAATTTTGCGCGATATTCGGCGGCAAGACGGCCGATGCGAACAACCGCGTCGGGATCTTCGGCGTTGACGTGGAAGATGGGGATGCTCTGGCGCTTGGCGATGTCCGAAGCGAACCGCGAGGAATGTTCCTGAATCGCCGGCGTTGTAAAACCGATGAGATTGTTGACGACGATGTGGACGGTGCCGCCAACGGTGTAGCCCTTGAGATCGGCGAGATTCAGCGTTTCAGCGAGGATGCCCTGGCCGGCGAAGGCGGCGTCACCGTGCATGACGATCGGCCAAACTTTGTTGAGCGCTTCGCGCGAGCGATCGACGACGGGGCCGTCGGCTCCGCGGCGCGTTTGCTTCGCGCGTGCGCGACCCATGGCGACCGGATCGACGGCTTCCAGATGGCTCGGGTTGGAGACGATGTGAATGTTGAGCGATTTGCCGTGCGTCGTCACGTAGCATCCGGTCGCGCCGACGTGATATTTCACGTCGCCGGCGCCGAGAACGCTGCGCGGATCGACGTCTTCAAATCCGGAGACGACTTCGTGCGGCGGCTTGCAGGCGGCGTGTACCATCACGTTGAGGCGGCCGCGATGGCTCATGGCGAGTACGGAATCGAGCGCGCCAGCTTCGCCGGCGGAGTCGAGAATCGAATCGAGCAGCGGGATGAGCGAGGTGACGCCTTCGAGCGAGAAACGCTTCGTGCCGAGATAACGCGCCTGTAAGACCTGTTCAAACAAGTCGGCGCGGACAAGGCGTTCGAGAATTTTGTTTTGATCGACGTCGGTGTGGATGTGTTCGATGCGCTCGATGATCCACTGACGGCGCTCGGGCTCCATGATGTGCATGAAATCGGCGCCGATGGTGCCGCAGTAGATTTCGCGAGCTTCATCGGCGACCGGGCCGGTGATCTGGAGGTCGGGATACTTGAGCGGCTTGAAGATCTTGAGCGGGTCGAGGTCGGCTTCGAGATAACCGTAGCGGCGGAACAGGTCGAAAATCCGTTCGCGCTCGAGTCGCTCCAGGGGATTTGAGGATGGTTTTTTCGGCGCCTTCGCCGTCTTGGGCGGACGCGGTGCTACCAACGTGGTTCGATTAGCCATTTCTTTTACCACCTATATTTTGCCATATCTGGGCGGACGACGCTTTTTTCGGAGTTGGCGTGGTGCGGATCGTGGAATGACTCTTGCGCACTGTGGCATATTGTTGGCGTTGTTCGAGTTATTCGCGTAACAGGGGTGGGTTGGGTTATGTCCGCGCTCTGGCTCGATTTCCGCTATACGCTCCGCGTTTTGAGGCGGAGTCCCGTCTTTTCTGTGGTCGCGATTCTGTCGTTGGCGCTGGGAATCGGCGGCAACATCGCGATTTTTACGCTGATCAACGCGCTCTTACTGCGACAACTTCCGGTCGCATATCCCGAACAGCTCGTACAGATCTCGCTGGTGCGGCGAGACAACAAACCGCCGCTATCGTTTCCGATGTTTCGGGAAATCGAGCGGAATCAGCGCGTGTTTACGGGGTTGTTTGCCTGGAGCAATGACACGGGCGCGAACGTCGAGGTACACGGCGCGCTGGAAATGAACCGCGTGCTGGGAGTCACCGGGAAAGCGTATTCGGAACTGGGCACGGTGCCGCTGCTGGGGCGATTGCTCACGCCGGCGGATTGCGATCCGGATTCGGCGAACGCGAACGTGGCGGTGATCGGTTACGAATACTGGCAGCGGCGTTTTGGTGGTGTGGCGGATGTCGTCGGGTCGCAGATCAGGATTGAGGGGCATCCCTACACGATCGTTGGCGTAACCCGAAAATGGTTCACCGGATTGAGCATGGGCGAGCCGCCGGAAGTGACGGTGCCGGTGACGGCGGAAACACAGATCACCAAGACGCCAATCCTGGAGACGCGCTCGATCCTATGGCTCGGCGTTTTTGGGCGGTTGAAAGAAGGAGTGACGATCGAGCAGGCGCGGGCGCAATTGCAATCGTTCTGGCCGGAGATGCTGCTGGCGACTGTATCGACGGACACGCCCGGGCCGCGGCGCGATGCATTTTTGTCGATGGGACTGGAGGTTGCGCCGGCGGCGCGCGGAAGACGGTCGGATTTGCGCGATCAGTTCGCACAGCCGCTTTATATTTTGGCGGGAATTGTCGGGCTGATTTTGCTGGTGGCTTGCGTGAATCTGGCGAATCTGATGCTGGCGCGAGCGGCGGCGCGTGCGCACGAGATGAGCGTGCGGGTGGCGATCGGAGCGGATCGCGGTTCGCTGGTGCGGCAGGTTTTAATTGAGAGCTTAACGTTGTCGCTGAGCGGGGCGCTGCTCGGGTTGGCGTTTGCGTATTGGGGCAGCCAATTGTTGCTGGTGATGATGACGGCGGGGAATCCCTCGCTGGTGTCGCTCGATCTCGCGCCGGATTTTCGGGTGGTTGCGGCGACCGTGGTGATTGCGCTGTTCGTGGGGCTGCTGTTTGGTTTGGCGCCGGCGTGGCGGGCGGCGCGGCAAGATCCGGCGAAGACGCTGCGGCGAAATGCGCGGGGATCGGGTAGCGGCCTGGGATTCGCCGGGAAGTCGCTGATCGTGGCGCAGATTGCGCTGTCGCTCGTCTTGCTGCTGGGAGCGGGATTGCTGGTCGGAAGTTTTCAGCGGTTGCGAACGGTGAATACGGGATTTCAGCCGCAGAGGGTGCTGGAAATTCAATTGAATCAAAAACCGCTCGCCGACGAACGAGTCGACAACAACGTTTATCGGCGCGAGTTATTGCAGCGCATTTCCAGTTTGCCCGGAGCGATGTCGGCATCGTTTTCGGAGAACGATGTTCCGGGCGAGCCGCGATACAACCGCGATTTCGTTGCGCTGCCGGGAGAGACGACGGCGAATGCGCACGTGACGGCAAATGCGATGTTTGTCTCGCCGAGATTTTTCAATACTCTGGGCATTCCGATGCTGAAAGGTCGCGACTTCAGCGACGCCGACGGCGAGAGCAAGGCGACATTCGGTATCGTGAACCGAAGTCTGGCGGCGCGACTATTTCCCGATGGCGACGCCGTGGGCAAGGTAGTTCGTTACAGCGTCATGCCTGAGTTCCAGAACATTCAGATCATCGGCATTACCGACGATGCGCGCGTGATGAGCCTGCGCGACGCCACGGTGCCCGTGCTGTATCTCTCGACAGCGCTGGACAAAACACCAGGCGGCAATCTTTTTGTGCGAACGACGCAGGCGCCCGAAGCGTTTGCGAACGTGGCGGCGCGAGAGATCGACTCGTTGGGGCGCGAATATGCGGTGCGGACGAGGACGATCGATCAGATCATCGGGCAGGATCTCGTGGAAGAGCGCGTGATCGCGGCGCTGTCGGGATTTTTCTCGGGGCTGGCGCTGTTGCTGGCGTCGATCGGATTGTATGGGCTGATGTCGTTCGGCGTGATCCGGCGGACTCGCGAGATCGGGATTCGAGTGGCGGTGGGTGCGCAGCGCGAAAATATTTTGTGGATGGTGCTGCGCGAGACGCTGACGCTGGCGGTGATCGGGATTGCGATCGGAGTGCCGTCGGGGATTGCGGCGGCGAGATTGGTGGCGGCGATGTTGTTTGGAGTGACGGCGAGCGATTTGCCGACGTTGACGCTGGTTTCGTGCTTGATGCTGGGCGTGTCTGCGATGGCGGGATTTTTGCCGGCGCTGCGGGCGTCGCGGGTTGATCCAATTGAGGCGTTGAGGACGGATTAGGGAGGCGGACGGGCTTTAATAGTCGGTTTCTTGACGTGAAAATAGAGTTCGTTCCGCGGCTGGGAGCGTATAAAAACGTTCTTTAACATTTCATTCACAATTGCTTCATCGCCCCGTCACGCGCGGCATCCAGACTGAAAACCTCAACTGTGCTACCACACCAGCCAGCTGACCGAACGCCTTCCAATGCCTACCGCATTACGCCGGTGTACGGTACACTTCGGGCAAGCCGGCGGACGGAACGTGCTACCTGCATGAAACGTGTCCTGATTATTGAAGACGATAAAGATATCGTCGAGCTGGTGCGATACAACCTGACCAATGAAGGATTTCAAGTCAGTGCTGCGTTTGACGGCAGCAGCGGCTTGAGTTCCCTCAAGAAGTCGCCTCCCGATTTGCTGCTACTCGATCTGATGTTGCCCAAACTTTCCGGGCTGGATATTTGCCGGGAAGTGCGGCGCGATGAATCGCTGAATCGACTCCCTATTTTGATGCTGACCGCGCGCGGCGAAGAGGCCGATCGCGTGGTCGGGCTCGAGATGGGCGCGGACGATTACGTGACGAAGCCGTTCAGTCCGCGAGAGCTGCTTGCGCGCGTGAAGGCGTTGCTACGCCGCGCGGAGCCGCCCGCCGATTCACCGAGGATCATCGAGATCGGGAAATTGGCGATCGATCCGGCGTCGTATCGCGTCAGCCATTCCGGTAAGCCCGTTCCGCTGAGCACGCTCGAATTCCGGCTGCTCTATTACCTCGCATCACGCCCGAACCGCGTGTTTACGCGGGATCAGCTGTTGGATGCCGTGTGGGGCACGGATCGATTCGTGACGCCGCGGAGCGTGGACGTGTATGTGCGCCGCCTGCGCGAGAAGATCGAAAGCGATCCGGAAAATCCCAACCATCTGAAGACAGTGCGTGGCGCCGGGTATTTGTTCGAGACTCGTGCGGCGTAACCTTTTCTGGAAATTAGCGCTGACGTTCATCGCACTCCTTGTGGGAGTGCTGGTCGCGGTGAATTTTTTCGCCGAGAGGGCGTTGTATCGCGTCTCGGAGCGCGCGACATTCGATGAACTTGCCGATTTTGGCGCGATTTTCGCAGCTTCACCCACCTGATTTATCCGCCGCAATTTCTCAAAGTGCCGGGGCATCCGCCGCGCTGAAGAGCTGGGCCGTCGATTCGGCGGCCGATCGCGTGCGGATCACGGTGATTCGCGCGGATGGGCAAGTGCTTGCCGACACAGTGTCGGACCCGGCGAGCATGGAAAATCACGCCGAGTCGGCCGGAAGTCCAGGACGCGATGCGGGATGGCGAAGGTCGCTCGGTGCGTCACAGCGTGACGATGCAGAGCGACATGGTGTACTACGCCGTGCGCCGCAATTTGGCGGATGGATCGCCGATCGTGCTGCGGTTCGCAATTCCATTGGAAGAAGCGGACATGGCGCTGGGGTCGTTGCGATGGAGTTTGTGGCTGGCGTCGGCGGTGATTTTGTTGATTGCGGGGATTGCGGCGACGTTTGTGTCTCGCGGGATTTCGGATCGCGTCGAGCGTTTGCAGGAATTTTCGCGGCGCGTGGCGGAGGGGGATTTTCGGCCGCTGCCGGGAGGCGGCTCGGGCGATGCGCTGGAGGAATTGTGCGCGTCGTTGAATCAGACGGCGGCGCGGATGGATCGGACGATTCGGACGCTGACGGAAGAGCGCAATTTGTCGGCGGCGATTCTGGGCAGCATGGTGGAAGGCGTCGCAGTGGTGAACGCGACGGAGCGGCTGGTGTTCGCGAACCAGGGATTCGCCGACATTTTGGAGCTGGATGTGCCGCCGAAGTCGGGGAGCGCGCTGGTGGAGGTGGTGCGGCAGACGGAGTTGATCGAGGCGGTGCGGCGAGTGCTGGCGGGGGAGCCGCGCGTGGAAGCGGAGATTGTGACAGGGACGCTGCGGCAGCATTTTTTTGCGGCGACGGTGGCGGCGGTGCGCTCTGGGGAAACGCTGGGCGCGGTTGTGGTGCTGCACGACATTACGGAATTGCGGAAGCTCGAGCGTGTGCGGCGGGATTTTGTGGCGAACGTATCGCACGAATTCAAGACGCCGCTCACAGCAATCCAGGGATTTTCGGAGACGCTGCTGGCCGGAGCGATGGATGATCCCCAAAATCGCGAGCGATTTTTAGGGATTATTCTGGAGCATTCGCGGCGGTTGGCGCGGTTGACGGACGATTTGCTGAAGTTGTCGTCGATGGATGCGGACCGGCTGGAGCTGGAAGTTCGACGCGTGAGCGTGAGCGAGCTGATCGAAAGCTGCATGGAAACGACGCAGCATCGCGCGGCGGATAAAGAGATCGAGGTCGAGTGGGTGCAATCTGCTCAAGCGGGCGAGTTGCCCGACATCGCGGGGGATCGGCGCCGGCTTGCGGAGATTCTGCAGAACCTGTTGGACAACGCGACGCAATACACGTTGGCGGGCGGACGGATTACGGTGAAGGCTTTCACCCGCGATGGCGATGTGATTTTTACGGTGTCGGATACGGGCATTGGGATTCCGAAGTCGGATCAATCGCGGATTTTTGAAAGGTTTTATCGCGTGGATGCGGCGCGTTCGAGAGAAGCCGGCGGGACGGGGTTGGGGCTGGCGATTGCGAAGCATCTTGTCGAAGTGCACGGCGGGCGAATTTGGGTCGAGAGTGAAATCGGGCAAGGGTCGCAGTTTCATTTTTCGGTGCCGATTTTCGATCCGGAGCGGGCGATGCTCCGCGTCATAGGCGGTTCGAACCAGTCGCGAGGTTCTTCGCGCACGATTTAGTGGCGATATCTGTTTCCTGCCGTTCATCTTCGGTTAAAACGACGGTAACGTTCCTCTGAAACTATCTGCGTTATGAGTGGAGGTGTGTGACTACCCGCCGCTCCTGGGAGAATCATGGGAACTGCTCCGGGGCTTACCGAAACTGTTCTGTACGACACGCTGATGAACTATCTCGTTTCGATGGCGCGCACCGTCGAAGGAGCGATGAATCGCGCACTGGATTCGCTGGTGGGACTGCAAAGCCCCGCGACTTCGTCGCTGCCGGGCGAGGTGTTCCTGCTGGAGCCGCGCATTAACGAGATGGAGATTGTGATCGATGAGCACGCAATTCGGCTGCTGCGCCGCGGGTCGTTTACCGACGACGAGATGCGGCTGATTGTCGCGGCGCTGAAAATCACGAACGATCTGGAGCGGATTGGCGACATCGCTGTGAACGTGGCCGAGCGCGTGATTTCGCTGCGCGAATTGCCCGGCGCCGAATTGCCGGATGAGCTTGCGCCGATGGCGGCGGCGGTGCGCACGATGGTGAGCAAGAGCCTGGGCGCGCTGATTTTTCGCAACGTCGATATGGCGACGCAGGTTCTGGAGTCGGACGACATCGTCGATCAATACCGCGATCGGATTTTCGATCGGCTGCTGCAAGGGATGACGCAGGAGCCGGCGGCGGTCAGTCCGGGGCTCCAGTTCATTCTGGCGACACGGCATCTGGAGCGGATTGCGGACCACGCGACGAACATCGCGGAGGACATTATCTTCTGGGTGCGTGGGCTGGATGTGCGGCATGGGCGCGGTTTGGTGAGGCCGGAGCAGCCGGCGGACATTGAGATTTCGCGAGCGCAGGCGGCGGCTGGCGTCACGCCGGGCGGGTCAATCTCAGGCGCCGGCGCAAGTGCGGGCGCGGGAACGCCATCGAGCGCGAGCTTGGGCACGACTTCGGGTACAAACTCGGCTGCCCCTGCCATCGAAAATTTCCACCGGTGAGGTTACGTAGAATTCACACCGCCGTCATCGGGATGTAGCCGGTGTCTGCGACACTCACCGTGCTTGATCTTCAACTCTAGTTCCTACCACGGGGACCGGTGCACCCCTGGCTCCGGTCCCTGCTCCCCCCTTTTCGTCAGTTAGCCCGCCTGTAATACATTTGCACTATTGCCGCTCCCTGTAGCTCGACCCGACTATTTGTCCAATCCAAAACAGCGCCGCGACACCCTTAAACAATTTCGTGGCTGACGGTTCGAGTCGAAAAATTTCAGGGAGTGTGTACGAAATTGAAAAAGCTCGTCTTAGCGGCACTGCTATTTGTTGGACTCGCAATTCCCGCTCTTGCGCAAGACCCACAGCCGATCGAAATCGGCGGTGTCACATTTTCCGGCAACATCCGCGAACGCGTTGAAGCGTGGGATTTTTTTACGCCCACGACGGGGCAGAATCTCTACGGCTTCTCTGGAACGCAAATTCGCTTCGGGTTTTCGCAGACGCGTTCGAATTTCGATTGGAACCTCGAGTTCGAAGTGCCGGTTCTGCTGGGGATTCCCGACGGAGCTGTGCGGCCAGCACCGCAAGGGCAGCTTGGCCTCGGCGGAACGTACTACGCGGCGAACACCAATACGTCGAATACCGCTTTCATTTTTCCCAAGCAGGCGTTCGTTCGCTTCAAGGGCGATCATTCGAGCCTGCGCGTGGGGCGATTTGAATTCACCGACGCCAATGAAGTGAAGCCCAAAGATGCGACGCTGGCGTATCTGAATTCGGACCGGATTGCGCAGCGGCTCATCGGCAACTTCGGCTATTCCGACGTGATGCGCAGCCTGGACGGTGTGCAGCTCGGCTATGCGAACGGCGACTGGAACTTCACCGCGGTGAGTGCGATACCGACGCGCGGCGTGTTCCAGGTTGATGGCTGGGGCTGGGTTAAAACTCCGGTCACGTACGTCGCATTGAGCAAACACGCGAGTTTCGGCTCTGCGAATGCCGAGTGGCGCGTCTTCGGAATTTTTTATAACGATGATCGATCGATTTTGAAGACCGACAATCGCCCGACGGCCGCGAAAGCCGCCGACATCAACAACGGCATCGACATCGGGACGTATGGCGGAAACATCATCCTCGCGGCGCCGACGAGTGCCGGAACGTTCGATCTCCTTGGATGGGGGGTATTGCAGAGCGGGCGTTGGGGCAATCTGACGCAGCGCTCCGGAGCGTTCGCGGCGGAAGGCGGATGGCAGCCGAATGTCGCCGAGAAGCTTCGGCCGTGGATCCGCGGCGGGTACGACTACACGAGTGGCGACAAGAACCCGAATGACGGGACGCACGGGACATTTTTTGCGGTTCTGCCGACGCCGCGCCAGTATGCGCGGTTCCCATTTTTCAACTCGATGAACAACACCGATGCGTTCGCGGAAGTGATGCTGCGACCCGGCAAGAAGCTGCTGATCCGAAGTGACGTACACGGGTTGTGGCTAACGAGCAGCGCTGATCTTTGGTATTCCGGCGGCGGTGCGTTTCAGCCGTGGACGTTTGGCTTTCAGGGCCGGCCGTCGAACGGGCACACGAAGCTCGCCAATCTGTATGACATGAGCGCTGATTACAAGATCGGCCACGGTCTTACGACGACGCTGTACTTCGGCTGGGCGCAGGGCGGCGACGTGATCAAGGCGATTTTCCCGACGAATAGCAACGGTGCGCTGGGTTACGTTGAGCTGAACTATAAGTTCTAACGAAGCAAGGGCAAATATCCACTCGCCGCACCGCGGGCGTCCACTGACCGCTTGCGTTTCGCCTACAAGTTTCTTTGAGAAGGACCCTGGCGATAAAAATGTGGACCGGCTCATCCGATCACTTTGAGGCCGTGTCGGTGTTACTTGAAGAGTTGAGAAGCGACGAGAAGTTGTAGGTGACACCGAACTGGGCGCTCCAGAGAGAGTGTGTGATCAGATCAGTACGATTGGACCAACTAATGGCGATGGGAAATTTGACGTTTTTGCCAAAGCCCAAGCCGTACTTCAGTTGAACGAAGTTGATCGGGCCTTTCTTGGTAAAAACCTGCGTAGCGGAAGAAGAGAGACCGGTGATATTGATGCCCGGCAGAGGCATTCCTGCGGAGGCGACTTTCAAAATAGAAGGACTGACCTGGTCTTGATAATAGTAGGTGACGCTGATCGTGGCGTTGGTCAAGTAAGACAGGAAGGGCTGCTTGACGTCCGGACAGATTGCAACGTCGAACTCCGAGCCTGCCTGAGCGTCCCGGAAAGCGCCCGCGGATGGAACGGAAGACGGCGGAGAATTGTAAAAGTTTCCGCCGACATTGATTGTAGCCGTGAAACGGTCGACCGTGGCGGCGGAGCTCGAATCACCGGATGAGCCCGTGGAGCACTTCAGTTTCCGCCATGAATAACTCAGCAACAATTTCGCCGTAGAGGTAGTGGGCTGGTTGACGGGCGTGTTGTAGTCATATTCAAAGGACAGAACGGGTGCGAGAGACTTGATGAGCTGGTCGGTCTGGGCCTCGAAGACTTGAGCCGCGGTAATGTACTCATCGACAGCATCGATGAGTTGAAGGCGCGCGTAATTTATGGGGTCGGCGGACTGCTGATTCTTGTCCGCAAATTGCTTGCGCCACTTGTCACGCTGGGCGGTGGTTGGCGCAGCTTCGTCGATATCATGCTGTGTGAGAGCGAGCGCTCCGGGTTGGCAATTCATCGCAGGCCGATTTTCATCAAATAAAATCCGAACAATCTGAGCCCAGTATTTGAAAAATTGCGAAGTCTGCGCCGCGGGAGTAGCGATGTGGTCCCGTGTGAATTGCTGAAGAACGCAGGACTGCCAGGAGTCGACGTCGGTTCGCGCGTTTGGTATCCCGCCGCGCAATTTGTTTAGGGCCAGGATGATATGTTCCTGTGCGTCGTTGACGGCGGAGCCTGTTTTCTTGAGCGTAGACGGAACAGTGAGAGCACCACCGCCGCGGATCAGATTAAATTTTGCGAACGTACTGGCGATGGAAGGCGAAGTGGTGCCGGCAGCGGTGAGAGAAGCGGATTGAGCCGAGGTGGACGAGGGCGAGGCCGTGCCGGATATGCCCTGCGACGAAGAAGTGGTATTCGCAGAGACGCCGACGCTGAAGCGGTTGAGCCATTGAAGCTTCGAGGCACTCATGCAGCCGGGAATCTCGATCAGGGGAGACCAGCAATATCCAACCAGCCCCTTGCTGGCAAACGCCGCAGGGATGCCATCGAGAGGGGACTGCACAGTGATGGTCTGGTTGCTCGAGGAAGTGGTGATGCCGCCATACTCCGTCGCTAAAGAGAGTGGCGAGACAGGCTTGGAAACTGCGCTGGTGGTTCCTCCCCCACCCGAAGGAGCACCTGCTTGAAGGGTGTTGGAGTGCTTTTGGAGAGTGGCCTGGGCACGACGCGCATCGGTGTTGGCCACATTTACGAGGGCGAGTTCCCAAAAACAGATGACCGCCCCGCCGCGAAGATCGGCAAAGTTACTGGGAGCGACACCGTCATCGACGATGGCGGTCATGATCGTCTGACAGGCGGCGAGATGCTTTGGCAGATCTTGGGCGTAGGATGACGGGCAAAGAGGAAAAGCAGCAAGCAAGAAAAAGATGGAGAGGGCCGGCTTGAACACACGGATAGCACAAGGAGATCGCATCAGTTCACCTTGAGTTCGAAGCTGCCCGCGAGCCCATGAGACGTAACCGTCGTAAAGGCACAAAGCTGAAGCATGGGCTTGTCGCAGGACTCGAAGAGGAAATGAGTCGTTACTGGGGCGCCGCCGGAGGCGGGGACAATAGTCGAGTTGATGTCGTAAACGCCAGGAGTCCGGAGGTTGAGAACAAAGGAAGTCGGTTTCGTAGCGGTGGGCTGACCGTCGACGCGCTTACCCGAGGATTGTTCGTATACATCCACGGCGTCGAACTGCATAGTCACCGTGACGTTTGCCTGAGCGTCTTTGCATAGATTGATCGTGACGGGCATCCCGGAGGCGAAAGTCGTCGCGTCCGGTCCTCTGATTTTACAGGGCGGAAGCTGCGGCATGGAGACGGGAAGAAGCGTGGTGGCCGGCGTGCGCACCGCTGTTTCGGCCCGGTGAGATGCCGCCTCGTCGAAAATTTCCAACGCGATGCGGTATTCGTCGATGGAATCGAGCAGCTTCAGCGCCCAATAAAGGCGGTTAACCTCCGTTCTAGCATCAGTCAGGCGCCCTTCGTACTTGGACTTTAGATCTTCGCGCTGGGTTTTGGTCGGCCAAAGTTCGCGAATGGCGCTCTCCGAAACAATAGGAGCATCGGACTCACAATTCATGTGTTTGGATCGCAATGCGACACCGACGAGCTGAGTCCAATACTTCGAAAATTGAATGGCCCGCGACGAAGAGGTACGCAGCCGCTCCGCCGAGAATTCCGACTGGATGCAGGTTCGCCACTGTTCCAGTTCGGCGCCCGAGAGCTGCAGATGGTAAACATCCTGGTTAATCTTCTCCTGTAACTCGTTCACTTTTTTCCCGAGGAACCTGGCAGTGGACTCCGATGGATGAGCCTCGGGAAGACCCGACAGGTTGAAAGAAACAGGAAGTCGCATGGTTGGAGTCTCGTTTTTCCCGATGAGTTCCTTGGGAGCGAGCTGGGCGAAGCACAGGATTGTACCGGCAGTCCGCAGCCCTGCGAATTGCGCTGGCGCGACGTGGTCGCGAAAGATGGATTCGAGAACGGTGGAGCACGCCTCAGGGGGAGTTGGTGCAGCTTGCGCGTGAGCCCGTGCAGAAAGGACGAGCGAGAGAAACAGAAGAACAAGAGACTTGCCGACAACGGCTAACAAATGCGGAGAACGAGGTGCGGGTGCAGGGTGTCTGCTCATCGAGTCACCGTCAAGTGAAAGCTGCCGCCTGGGCTGTCGGAAGTCATGATCGCGCACAATTGAGCGGGGGACTGAGTGCAGGCCTCGTAAAGAAACAGAGTGGGCTTTGCATCGGTACCGTGAGCGGGCAGCACGGTAGCGTTCACGTCGAAATCGCCGAGTGGGAGACTTAGGACGAAGGAGTTGGACTTGATGCCCGACGGCTGGCTCGCGACTTTATTGCCTGAGTCGTCGGAGACATCAATCGCTACGAACTGATAGGTTGTGGCTAGATGACCCTGCGTGTCCCTGCAAAGGTTGATGGTGACAGGCATTTTCGAGACGCTGATCTGATTGGAAGGCGAGATTTTGCAACGGGCAGACTGGGCAGACATGGTGAATTCTCCAAAAAGTAGTGTTCTTGAAACAGAATCCACTGGCAGACGGAAAAAGACTTGTCGAGACGCTATCATGCGCGTATACGAAATATTAAATTATATTTTATAATATATATTTTTAACATCCTAAACCTAATTATAATAGATTGTTATGAAACAGAGATGGAGCTGATTCCGGCGGCCCTGGAACACGGGTCGCTCTGCAGCAATCTGAGACACAAAAAAAGAAGGGCAGCTCCGAGGAGCTGCCCTTTCTGCTTTCACGGCTGGATTCAGCCGGGTTGAGTCTTACGGGATGTAGTAGCGGAACGAGGTGAAGATCATGTTGTTGGTTGCCTTCGGAGCGATGCCAGGCACCGTCAACACGCCGTTGTTCCCCGACCAGCCAACACGGTCGAGGTAGGAATATTGAATACCCCAGCGGAGACCACCCTTCGGGCCGTTGTAAATCTTGTGCCAGAAGCCGAGGGTGGCTTCCCAGATGACCTTGGTATCACCGGCGCAAGTGCCGCCGCTGGATGGGTCGAGTTGGTTGAGCGCCGGATTCTCTGTGAAGCAGCCAGAGTTGTTAGCAAACGGTGAGCCGTAGCCGCCGATGCCGGTCGACTTGAGCACGGTCGTCGTCGTCGACGGGATAGCTGGCGAAGTTGCCGTCGCCGGGATCGCTGCGGTGATCGTCTTGGTGATGCTGTCGTAGCCGGAATATGCCGCACGGAACGCATACTCGGCGCCGTAGTAGGCATAGAGGTCGAGTTTCGAAGTCGGATGCAGCTCCAACGCGCCCAAGCCGTGCACGGTACGGATCAGCGCTTCGCTGCCGTCCGGACGGATGGTCAGGTCCGCAAGCTGCGCCGAGCCGTAACGGCCGATGCCGTCGCCGGCAACGGCTTTGATGCCGAGTTCGATTTTCTTCTGGGCCGCTGTCCAGCGCGCGCTGGCGCCGAGACCGCCGCCGGTGCGCGAGTCGTTGAATGCGCCAAAGGAGCTGACCGTCGTCGGTGCCGCCGCGTCGGCGCAAGTGATCGACGTCGGAGTTGCCGGGACCACGGTGTCTTTCGCGTTGGTACCGACCACGCCGCAGGGATAGATGCGGTTGCCGAAGGTGCTGATGATGCCGAAGACTTCGTAGTGACCGAAGCCCGGATCCAAAGCGGCCTTGATGATGACGTCGGGCGCTTTGTTGATCGTGTAACCAGTGGCGTCGGCGAAGTTGAAGAGACCGCCGCCCGCACCGATCGCATCGATAAAGGTGTTGCCGGTAACCGTTGAGGTGCCGCCGGTCGGTTGGATGACCGAAGGTGCTGCGCTATTGTTGATCGTCGTCACGTTCGAGAAGCCGCGGCCACCGATCGTCGCCTGCGGGCCTTCGACCGACACCGCGAGAGCGAACTTGTCGCCGAAGTTCTTGACTACACGGACGCCGTACTGACGCGCCCAAGTGAAGCCAACGGTGTACTGTGGATCGATCGTCAGAGGAATCGCTTCCTGACGGTTGTCGATGCCCTTGCGATCTTCCGTCGCCAACGTCCACTGCTGACCACCGGTGAAGCTCCAGCCGCTGTCGGTCTTCGCCTGGCCCCAAATCTGGCGCTGGCGGAGAACATAGCTGTTGCTCTGGCGGTTGTTGGAGGTGACGCCGGTGCCGAGCCAGTCCGCTTCGTAGTAGCCGGTCAGTTTGACGGCTTCATAGCGGCCTTCCGCAAGCAAGCTCAAACGGCTCTGGCGAGCAGTGAAGTTGCTTTCATTCACCTGCGACAGCGCGTTGCCCGGATACGGGGTGCTGTTGAATGGCGTGTTGATGTCGGAGCTCGTTGCGCGCGTACGCGTCACAGATTCCGCCGCGACGAATCCGCCCGGGGTGAGCGTGATGCCCTTGAAGCGAATCGCAGCCGGCTCTTCCGCATTCTGGCCGCCGCTGCTGGCGCCGCCCGCGTTGGTCGTCGCCGCAACGGAGTTGACCGTCGAGGTGAGCGCCGCATTGCTGGTCTTCAGATCCGCAACGCTGGAGGTCAGCGTCGCTTCGCTCGACTTCACTTCCGCCGAGGCGTTTTCCGCTTCGCCGGCTTTCGTCGAGGCTTCCACAGCGCGTGAATTCGCCGCAGCCGCTTCTTCGCGCGCTTCGTCGATCTGCCTGTCGCGCTTGGCCAGCTCTTCTTTCAACAGCTCGAGCTGTTCCTGCTGCGCCTGCATGGCCTGCTTGAGTGATTCGAGTTCTGCTGCGATTTCCGCATCCGTTTTGGTGGCTTTCTTGGCTGCGGCCTTGGGCTTGGCAGGCTCCGACGCTTTCGGCGCCGGTGCGTCGGCGTCTTTTGGCGTGTCGGCGAACGCCACTCCGGAGGTCATAAATACCGATAATACGAGTGCTGCAAGTTTTCTCATTGCCTCTCTCTTTGCTTTTTCAAAAATTTCGAAATTCGGACGAACAGCTACAGGAAAGCTGGTAGTTCACCCCGCGAGGAAGGTACCGGGCGCGTCTTACGGGCGCGTCAATCCAATGTGAATATCCTGTAACAAACAGGACTGAGGATTCGTATGTTGTTGACTAGATTGTTGTTATAGAACCGAGGTAGGCGCGTTTGGCCGCTAAATCGGGGGCCGTTGGCGCGACGCTGGAGCGCTTTTTTGCAAGAAAATTACAGCGTCTTTCGCATCATGGCCGCGCGAAAATCCGAGATGAAAGCTCATTTCGGAGCGGCGATGGTATAGGCGAGGACGATTTGGGTCAAGAGATATCGATACTGCGCGTCAGTATTCGCGATGTCGGCTTCGGTCTTGCCGAGTTCCGCTTGCGTGAACTCCACGATCGAGGAGAGACCGAGGTTGTAACGCGATTGCGCGAGATCGAGAGCGAGGTTCGCTTGTTCGCTGAGTTGTTGCGTGACCGAGAGCCGCTCGTACGCCTGATTCGTTTGCTGCCAGCTTGTTCGAACATCGCGCGCGATATTGTTGCGAGAGTCGGCGAATTTTTGCTTCGCGATTTCGGTCTGCAAGTCCGCGGCTCTCGCGCGTGAGCTGTAGAGGAATCCGTTGAAGACCGGGATGTTCACGTTGACGCCGACGGCGCCGTACCAACTGGGGATGTTGGGATCGCGGACGGGCGCGAGGCCGACGGTGCCGAGGGCGTTTACGGTCGGCCGCCACAAATCATGTTCGGCGGCGTCGTTTTTCTGTGCCGACTCGATCTGAAATTGCAGTGATTGCAACTCGGGCCGCTGTTGCAGCGCCTGCATGATGAGAGGCTCGACTTCGGGAGCGGGCGGCTGCAACGTTTCGGCTGGGCGCACTAAGTCGAAATTCTGCTCGTCCTGGTAGCCGAGAATCGCCGACAGCGCGGCGAGCGCTGTCTGAAAATTGTTTTGCGACTCGAGCAGGAGGAGCTTCGCGCGTGCCACATCGACCTTTGCGAAGCTGAGATCGAGATCCGACTTCAATTTCGCGTTGGTTAATGCCTGGATTTTGTCGACAAGTGTCTGCCGGGCTTGTACGGTTTGTTCCGCCACGGTGACGAGATCGAGAGTCTCAAATGAATTGTAGAAAGCTTGATCGACCGCGAGGATGATGTCGGCGGTGGTTGCGGCGGCGTCCTGGTCTTCGGCTTTCTCTTGAAACTTGGAACTCGAAACCAGGTTTGTCGTGCGACCGAAATCCGTCACGAGCTGCGATACCGTTGCGCCGGCTGCCGCGCGAGGGAAAACCGTTGGGTTCGTGAGCCCGCCCGCGGTAATCCGGCCGCCCGGATCAGAGTCGACTGCGGTCAGGCTCAGATACGCGGTGGGCAGCAAGGCCGAGCGCGCTTCACGCACGTATTCGCGCGCTTCGAGCGATCTCAGCTTGCCGATTGTGATCTGCGGATTGTTGCGAAGCGCCAACGCTTCGGCTTCTTTGAGCGTCAACTTGCGCGGTGGACCGGAGACACCGTTTGCCGGCACGGCAGCCGTCGATGCGGGAGCAGCCGGTTGCCGCTGGGCATTTTTGCCGGAGCTTTGCGGCGATGTCGCGAGCGGTGGCGACGGCATCGGCTCTTGCGCAGCGCATTGCCCGCACACGAAAGCGAACAAAATTCCAACTGCGAGAGCGCGCTTCACGATGCCACCTCCACTGCGCCTTCCGCTTTGTTTCGTCCGTGGATAATCAGATAGACCGCCGGCACCAGAAACACCGTCATGACCACCGACACCGCAAGCCCGCCGATGATCGCGCGGGCCAGCGGCGCATATTGTTCGCTGCCCGCTTCGAGTCCGAGCGCCAGTGGAATCAAGCCGAGCAACGTGGCCAGCGATGTCATCAGAATCGGCCGCAAGCGGACTTTGCAGGCCTCGATGACGGCTTCCTGCAAGCCCATGCCACGCTCTCTGTGCAGAATTCCCGCGAATTCGACGATCAAAATGCTGTTGGAAACGACGATGCCGGTCATCATGATCACGCCCATCAGCGACATGATGTTGAGCGTGGAGCCGGTCATCCAGAGGATCATCACGACGCCCGCGAGTCCGGGCGGAATCGCCGTCAAAATAATGAAGGGGTCGATGAACGACCGGAATTGCGCCATCAGGATGAGGTAGACGAGCGCGACCGAAAGTACGAGGCCGATTGCGAAACGCTTGAAGGATTCGTTCATGCCGACAACGGCGCCGTGGACCGAGACGATTACGTTTTTACCGGTGCGCAGATTTTTTACGATGTTGTTGACCTGTTTTTCGACGACGCTGAGGTCTTCCTTCGCCGGCATCACGTAGACATCGATCGTTCGGCGGAGCTGGTAGTGATCGACTTCGGTCGGCGTGTCGATCGGCTTGATGTCGGCGACGGATTGCAGCGGCGTGTAAGCGGCTGAATTGCTGGCGCGCAGTGGGATGTTGCGGAAGCTGGACATCGTCATCGCGCCGATTTGTTGATTGGAGTACTGCACGGTGAGCATGTAGTTGTTGCCGGTGCGCGGATCGATCCAGTAACTCGGGGCGATGACGCCGTTTGAGGTGAGCGCGGTGATGACGTTATCGACGACGTTTTTTGGCGTCAGGCCGAGCTGGCTGGCTTGTTCGCGATTGATGTCGAGCTCGAGGCCGGGATAGTCGAGGTCCTGCGGAATCAGAATGTCGCTGACTCCACGCGAGCCACGGAGTTTCTGCGCGATCTCTTCGGCGATCTGGTGCGCTTCGTGAGCGTCGTTGTCGCTGACCTGGATATCGAATGGCGCGGGGAGGCCCTGGTTCACAACGGCGTCGACGAGGCCGCCGGCTTGGAAGTAGGTGCTCAGCTCGGGCAAGTCGGTGCGGAGCCGTCTGCGCAAGCGGTCCATATATTCGTAGCTGCCGATGCGGTGCTCTTCTTTGAGGCTGACCTGCACGAACGCGGTGTGCATTCCGGAGTTCGTGGTGTAAATCGCGGAGAGGTCGGGCGTGATGCCGATGTTGGAGACGATCATGCCGAGATCGGCGGGGGCGACAACCTTGCGCACTTCGTCTTCGACCTGCGCGATCATTTTGTCGGTGACTTCGAGGCGCGTTCCGCTCGGCGCTTTAACGTTGATTACGAATTGGCCGGGGTCGGTGCGCGGGAAATACGCGGTGCCGACGAATGGGAAAAGTCCGATGAATACGACCGCGATTCCGGCGAGAAGGATTGCGGCGGTGCGCTTCGGTTTCTCCAGCGCTTTCGTTACGGACTTTTCGTAGTAGATCAATACTTTCAGGAAGAATTCGTTGAAGCGCTGGACGATGTATGCGAACCAGCCTTTTTTCCTTTCTTCGCCGTGCACTTCGTCGTGGTCGATGCGAATGAATTGCGCGCAATACAGCGGGACGACGGTCATCGCAAAGATGTAGGAGGCGAAGATCGACAGCACGACGCCGAGGGCGAGATCGACGAAGAGATATTTGCTGACGCCGTAAAACAATGTGACCGGGAAGAAGACGATCGACGTGGTGGAAGTCGCAGCCAGCACGGCCAAGGCGACTTCCATGCCGCCTTTCTCGGCGGCTTCGCGCGGCGCGACGCCCATCTCCATGAAGCGGAAGATGTTTTCGAGGACGACGACGGAATCGTCGATCAATCGCGAGAAGGCCAGCGCCAGTCCGCCGAGCAGCATGGTGTTGATCGAGCCACCGGTGCTTGAAATGATGAGCAGGCATGTTAAGGCCGAGAGCGGAATCGAGAGCAGCACTGCGAACGTGGCGCGCGGGCTGCCGAGGAACAGCAGAATCATGACGGCGGTCAGTGCGAGGCCGATGCCGCCTTCTTTGAGCAGGTTCTTGATGGCGATTTTTACGAAGATCGATTGATCGAAGACGACCGCGGTTTTCAGCGATTCTGGAATATCGGTGAGATGTTTCGTCGCCGTCTTGATTCCGTTGACGATGGCGATGGTGTTGCTGTCACCGCCCTGCTTCAGCACCGGGATGTAGACGGAATGCTGGCCGTCGATGCGAACGATGTTGGTTTGAATCGCGCCGGCATCTTCGGCTTTGCCGATGTCGCCGACCATGACCGAGCCGAGGCCAACCGTTTTTAGCGGCATCCGGTTGATCTCCTCGGCGTCGGGCACCTGGCTGTTGGCGTAGATGTTGTAGTCGCGGTTGCCGATGCGCACGTCGCCGGCGGGCAAAATCAGGTTCGAGTTGTTCACCGCATCCACGACGTCCATGAGGCTCAGTTGGTGCGCCTCGAGCTTCACCGGGATCGACGAACACCTGAATCTGGCGATATGTTCCGCCGAACGGCTGCGGAACCGATGCGCCCTGCACGCCGGCGATCTGATTGCGAACCTGGAATTGCGCCAGGTCTTTGAGCTGCGTTTCGTTGAGTCCCTGGCCTTTGAGCGTAACGAGACAAACTGGAAGGCTCGACGCATCGAATCGGAGAACGACGGGCGGCAATGTGCCCGACGGCAGGCGGCGCAAGTCGGCCATGGCCAGATTTGCGATGTTGCTGAGCGCGGCGTTCGAATCCGTGCCGGGTTTGAAGAAAATCTTGATCAGGCTGACGCCGGTGAGCGATCTCGATTCGATGTGGTCAATGTTGCTGCCCAGCGTGAAGAAACGTTCGAAGGTGTTCGTGATGTCGCCTTCGATCTGTTGCGGCGGCATACCTGAATAAAATGTGGCGACGACGATGACGGGGATGTCGATCTGCGGAAAAAGATCGACGGGCATGCGCGCCACGGCGGTGCAACCCACCACGGCGACGACGAGGCACAACATAATGATGAAATAGGGATACGCAAGCGCGAACTTTGGCATCAGCGACCTCCTGCCGCGTTCGCGCCGGCGTTGCCGCCTGCGCCGCTGTTGCCGTTATCTTGCAGCTCCTTTGGCTGCACCTTTTGTCCGGGCCGATATTCGTCGAGGTGACCGACGATCACGCGCTCGCCTTCGTTCACGCCCGAAAGGATTTCGAGCCACGTGCCGTCCGACGACCCGAATTTCACGTGCTTTTCTTCGATGGTGTTTTGCGCGTTGACAACGAGCACTGTGCCGCTATCTCCATGCTGGCGCGCCGCTTCCACCGGCACCGTAAGCGCGTTTTTCTTCGCATCATGCAAGACTTCCGCGCTTACGAACATTCCCGGCAGCAACTTGCCGTCTTTGTTCTGGAAATCGACCTCTGTCTCCATCGTTCGCGTCTGTTCATTCAGCGCGTCGGCAAAACGCGAAACCTTGCCGACAAAATCCTGATTGAGCGCCTGAACGCGGACCTTGATGGGTTCGCCCAAGTGAATTTGCGCTGCGATCGACTCTGGAATCGGGAGGACGAGCCGCAGCACGGAAATCTGCGCGAGCCTCACAACCGGCGTTGATTGCGTGCTGTTCGAAGTTCCAGCCGCGACGAGCGCGCCGGTATCTTCGTAGCGATTCGTGATGACGCCGTCGAACGGCGCGGTGATATGCGTGTAGCTCGAGAGCGCGGCGTATTCTTTTTGGTTTGCCTGCGCGGATTCCATCTGGTGTTTCGCCGCCGACAATTCCGCTTCGGCGCTTTGCACTTGCGCCGCTCCGGCGAGATCTTTCGCCTGCGAATCGTCAACTTCCTGTTGCGCGACCAAACCAGCCTGAGAATCGGCGGCTTGCTTCAAACGGGTGTACGCAGAATGAACCGCTGCCTCCGACGATTGGGCGCGCGATAAATCGCCCTGTGCTCGACGAATCTGTTCGGCCGCCGTCTGCACGGCCGCTTCCGTGCCCGAGAGTTGGGCAGCGAGTTCCGGAACTTCCAGCACGGCAAGCGTCTGCCCGGTTTTGACGTGCGTTCCGACATCGACGTAAATCGCGCGAATGTAGCCCGCGACCTTCGCGTGAATGTCGACATCTTGGAAAGGCTTGAACGCGCCCGAAATCGCGAGCGTGCTGCCCAGATCTCGCCGGGTGACGCGCGTCACCTCTGCCGAAACAGCCGTGTCGGCTCCCGCGGCGCCAGATTCCGCTTGGTCTCCGTCGGCCTCACTCTTGCTCCTGCTCGACCACATCCACACCGCCGCAATCGCCACGATCACCAGGGCGGCGGCCACCAACCATCGCTTCGTATTCATCTTTATTTCCTGAGCGCCGTGACACGGCGGACCGGTAGGCGGACCGCGCGTTCACACCCGCAAAATTTCCGTCGTTGGCCTTTTTCTACTTAGACATCGGGACCGCTATTCGCGGATTCCCTTTTTCGTCAGGAATTGAATGGATTTACAGTGCAGGAGGGGGCCGCGACCACAGCGGAGACGCAAAACCGTCCGACGCTACAACGGTCTTCTCGCTTGGTCTTGGTACTACATCTCGAGCAGGTTGCACTACGTCGAAAAACGTCGCAACGAGGGCGACGACCGGTTCGACCGATACTTCCGGGTGTTGTTGCAGGTTGCTGCAGCCCAATTCGCTTGCGGCGATCGTAGACCTATAACTTACGTGGTGTTGGATCGTGGCGTCGGGGCCCGCAGCGGGGCAAATCGTGAAGAACGGGTTATAGAGCAACAAGAGGCCAAGCACGAGACAAACTGCCCGCCAAGGAAGGCGGACGTCACCATCTCTCGATTGCTTGGTGATATCGCTCATTCTCTCCACTTTATCATAGATGCTACAGGCGCCGATTTTGCCTCGGCAGAGGAGTCGCTAGTGTGTAAACCCTCTGGATCGGAACAAGTTGCGGCGAAGAGAAATTCACGGTGAACCGTCTAACGGTTCGAATTCGTATCAAGTCGGTTTGACATAACAGTTTGAGCCATATTGAATAGTAACCTCATCCAAGAATCGCACGCTCGGACCGGGGTGGCCTAGTAGCGCGCCGCACTTCTCATCTATCTGGGGGATCGATGAATCCGCAGTCGTTTTTTCTATTTGTGTCCAGCTCTCTCTCTGCGCTTCGAACTCAAACTCTCCGCAGCCTGCCGGTTCTAGCTTTCTTGCTTTTCGCGTCGCTCTCGAATCCCGCAGCCCACGCGCAAACGACTGGCCGCATCACGGGCATCATCACTGACCCCTCGGGCGCCGTAATCCAGGGTGCTACGATCACCGTCAAAAATACTGAGACCGGAGCGACGCGAACGACATCGACAAACGCCTCAGGGCAATATTTCGTTCTCGACTTGTCCGTTGGCGAATATCGCGTAACCGCATCAAACCCAAACTTCCGCGAAGCCGGGTGGTCCGTCAAGCTCATCGTAAATCAGGAGGCGAGAGTCGACCTGACGCTTCAGGTCGGCGCTAACGCGAGGAGATGTTGTGAAAGCTTCAGCCGACGCACCGATGGTCAGCACCTCCACCAGCGACGTCTCCGGCCTTGTCGGCGAGCAAGCCATCAAGAATCTTCCGCTCAACGGGCGCAGCTACGACCTGCTGCTCACCCTCAATCCCGGCATCGTCAATTTCACTTCGCAAAAAACCGGCGGCACCGGCATCTCCAACTCCACCACCGCCAACAATTTCGCCGTCAACGGCAATCGCCCGCAGCAAAATCTCTTCCTGCTCAACGGCGTCGAATTCACCGGCGCCGCAGAAAACAACATGACTCCCGGCGGAGCCAGCGGCCAGCTCCTCGGCGTGGATGCCGTGCGCGAATTCAATGTCCAGCGCGACAATTACAGCGCCGAATTCGGCAAACATCCCGGCGGCCAGGTCATCATCGCCACGCAATCCGGCTCAAACAATTTCCACGGTTCGGTTTACGAATTTCTGCGCAACAACGCGCTCGATGCGCCCAATTATTTCGATCAAGGCTCCGCTCCGCCATTCCAGCGCAATCAGTTCGGAGTTTCCGCCGGCGGACCGATCCGCCAGCGACAACACTTTTGTCTTCGGGAACTACGAAGGCTTCCGCCAGAATCTCCATCAAACTTCCGCAGCGTTCGTTCCCGACGACGCGTCTCGCGCCGCCGCCGTTCCCAGCGTGCAGCCGCTCCTAAATCTCTGGCCCATCGCTCCCGCCGGCGCTCCCGACTTCAACGGCATCGCCGAAGTTTTCAGCAGCCCGCTCCAAACCATCCGCGAAGATTTCGGCACGCTTCGCGTTGACCACATCTTTTCGCAGAAGGATTCGCTCGCCGGGGTTTACACGATCGACGACGGCTCCGACTTCACCGCAACTCCCGCGAACCCATACAGCGCCGACGTCCTCACTCTGCGCGAACAAGTCTTCAGCCTCGAAGAAACGCACATCTTCTCGCCGAGCCTGCTCAATACCGCGCGCGTCGGCTACTCTCGCGCGGGCTATTTCTTCAGCGGTGAGCCAACTCCCGGCACTCCCGCTGCCTCCGTGCCCGGCTTTCTCACCGGCCTTCCCGTCGGCGCCGTCGTCGTAGGCGGAAGCGCCGCTTCGAATCCGCAAGCCAGCATCGGCCTGGCCGGCAGCAACAACGGCAGCAATCTCAGCATCGCGCGCAACATCTTCACCTATGAAGATCGCGTCACGCTGACGCGTGGCCGCCACGAATTCAGCTTCGGCGCGTGGTTCCAGCAATTTCAATCCAACGAAAACATCGCGCTCAGCCAATACGGCCAGGCAACTTTCGCCAGTCTCTCGACATTCCTCAGCGGCACCGTCGGCACGTTTCTATACAATCCGTCGCCCACCCCGCTCAACTGGCGTTCACTCTTCGCCGCCTTCTACGCGGAAGACGTGATCCGCGTCCGCCGCAACCTCACGCTGTCGCTCGGTTTTCGCGATGAATATTCGAACGGTTGGAACGAAGCCCACGGCCGCGCTTCGAACTACACCTTCACGAACGGCATCATCAACACCGATCCGCACATCGGAAACTCGCTCTTCACGACGAACAACGCGACGTTCCTGCCGCAGCCGCGTATCGGTCTCGCCTGGAGCCCGGGCCTCTCGATCCTCGGCAACACCGTGATTCGCGCCGGCTTTGGCATGTTCAACGATTTGCAAGACGCGCTCGGCTACCGCGCCGACCAAAACGCTCCGTTTAATCCGGTCTACAGCGTCGCGTCCGTTCCCGTTTCAAATTTCCCGATCAACCCGCGCCGCGGTCCCGGCCAGCGCAAAGCTCGTCCCCGGCGGCGTCCAGCCCGACATGCAGACGCCGACACTCATCTCGTGGAATCTCAAGGTCGAACACGAAATCACGCCGAACACCAGCATCACCGTGGGCTACGTCGGCTCGCACGGCTACCACGAACTCGTCGGCGTGGACGCCAATGAATCCCAAGGCGTCATCTGCCCCGCGTCGCCTTGCCCCGCCGTTTTCCCAACTTGGAACCCGGCGCTGCCCACCACGGCCACGAACAGCCCGAACGTCGGCTTCCCGATCGGCTCGCCTCTCGCTGGAGCGCCCGTCCCCGCCGGAACCTATTACATTCCGTCTGGCACTCCCAAAGCCAACCCCGCCATCGCCAACACCTGGACCTGGTTCTCCGAAGGCGTCAGCAGTTACAACGCTCTCCAGGTCGATGTTCGCCGCCGTTTCAGCCACGGCCTGATCCTGCGCGGCTCCTACACCTTCTCCAAAGCGCTCGATGACGGCGACTCGCTCAATCAAACCACCGCCAACAACGCGCCCGGCCTCGTTTCGAATCCGCTCAATCTCGCCGCCGACAAAGGACTTGCCACCTTCAACGTCAGCAACATCGGAGTGGTCAATGTTCTCTACGAGCTGCCCTTCGGTCGCGGCCGCCAATTCGGCAGCGGTTATGAAGGCTGGACCGGCAGCCTGATCGGCGGATGGGCGCTCTCGAGCATCATCACCGCCCAGTCCGGATTCCCGATCACGCCGCAGCTCAGCTACAACCCCACGAACTCCGGCGACACCCGCAACCCCGTGCGCCCCTTCCTCAATCCCGATTTCACCGGCGAAGTCATCACCGGCAACCCCAAGCAGTATTTCAATCCCGCAGCGTTCATCGCCCCGCCTTCCCAAAGCGGATTCGCCGGCGACCTCGGCCGCGACACTTATATTGGTCCCGGCCTCGCCACCTGGGACTTCAGCGTCCTCAAAGACACGAAGCTTCGTGAACGCCTCGCGCTGCAATTTCGCGCCGAAATCTTCAATCTGCTCGACCGAGCCAACTTCAATACGCCCAACCTGATCGTCTTCACGCCGCCGACCGCCAAGAATCCATCCGGCGTCTCCGGCACCGCCGGCGCCATTACCTCGACCACGACGAGTAGCCGCCAGGTCCAGTTTGGCCTCAAGCTCCTCTGGTAGCACGAGCGCCACGGAACAAGAAACTAACCTCGTCTCCGCCGATGTACGGGCGCGGCATTGCTGCGCCCAATTGCCAGCGCGATTTCACCCGTCGATTGCACATCGCAACCTATTGTCCCGCGCGCCACTTACTCCCCTACCGAACTGTCAACGTATCCCCGACCGTCTGTAACACTCCTGTAACACGACTGCGCCACACTCCCCAAACGCTTCCAGGTCAACACTCAGCTCACTGCACCCAGGTGCATTGATGGAGAAAAATCGAATGCTCAGAAGGTTTTCCGCTCTTCTTGTCGTCGCTCTCGCCACCGCAGTCTCTCTCTACTCGCAAGGCAATCTGCTCATCAACGGTGCTGGCGCCACTTTCCCGTATCCCGTTTACTCGAAGTGGTTCGACGAATACCACAAGGCTCACAGTAACATTCAGATTAACTATCAGTCGGTTGGCTCCGGCGCGGGCATCAAGCAAGTCACCGAAGGCACTGTCGATTTCGGCGCTTCTGACGGCCCGATGAACGACGAACAGATAAAGGCTTACCAGGACAAACACGGCTCGCCGATTCTCCATTTCCCGACCGTTCTCGGCGCCGCAGTTCCCACCTACAACATTCCTGGCGTCTCCGCGACTCTGAACTTCACCCCGGAAGCGCTTGCCGGCATCTTCCTCGGCCGCGTTACCAAGTGGAATGATCCCCTGATCGCCGCCGCCAACAAGGGCGTCAACCTCCCAGCGAAAGACATCGTCGTCGTTCATCGTTCCGACGGCAGCGGCACGACCTATATCTGGACCGACTACCTCTCCAAGGTCAGCGATGACTGGAAGAACAAAGTCGGGAAGGGCACCTCGATCAACTGGCCCGTCGGCCTCGGCGGCAAGGGCAGCGAAGGCGTCACCGGGCTCATCAAGCAGACGCCCAACTCCATCGCCTACGTCGAGCTGACCTACGCCACGCAGAACAACGTTCCTTACGGCGCTGTGAAGAACTCCGCCGGCACCTTCGTCAAGGCCGACCTGGCCAGCGTGACTGCCGCCGCTGCCGGCGCCGCCAAGGACATGCCGGCCGACTTCCGCGTCTCGATCACCAATGGCGCGGGCAAGAATGCCTATCCAATTTCAAGCTTCACCTGGCTGCTGATTCCGAGTAAGTTCTCCGACGCCGCTAAGCGCGATGCGATCAAGGATCTGCTGAAGTGGGCGCTCGGCGATGGCCAGGGTCTCGTCGAAGCACTTTCGTACGGCAAGCTCCCTAAAGAAGTCGTTGCCAAGGAGCTCAAGGCGATCGGACAGATTCAATAATTCCGGGTCGAGCTGGTTTCTTCTAAGAGAACGCAAGCTCGATTCGCTAAAAGAATGGCTGCAACCACTACTACCGTTCACAGCGCGGGCCCCGTCGCGGGCTCGCGCTCGTTTTTGGATCGCCTCCGCGACGGCGACGAAATCGCGCGTCTGGTTACGTTTGTGTTCGCCGCCGCGGTGGTGCTCATCACGGCTCTGCTCGTGTTCGAACTGTGGACCGGCTCCGTGCTCCCGCGTCACAAGTTCGGCCTGAATTTCTTTTTCACGAGAGTTTGGGATCCCAACTCCGGCGACTTCGGCGCTTTGCCTTTCATCTATGGCACGCTGGTCACCGCCGCGGTCTCGCTGGTTATCGCGGTCCCGCTCGGCATCGGCGCCGCCATTTTCCTCGCAGAACTTGCCCCCGCGCGCGTCTCCGACACACTGCAATTCTTCATCGATCTGCTCGCCGCGGTTCCCAGCGTGATCTACGGCCTTCTCGGCGTCTTCATCGTGATTCCGATGATGCGTGAATACATTCAGCCCGCGCTGAACAATACGCTCGGGTTTCTTCCGTTTTTTTCGGGCCCCGCATACGGCATCGGCTTCCTGACGGCAGGCATCGTCCTCGCCATCATGGTGATCCCCTACATCATCTCGGTTTCACGTGAGGTGCTGCTGTCGGTCCCGCGCGACCAGCGCGAAGCGGCCCTCGCCCTCGGTTCCACGCGTTGGGAGTCCACCTGGAAAGTCGTCGTCCCCTTCGCCCGCACCGGCATCATGGGCTCGATCTTCCTCGCCCTCGCCCGCGCGCTCGGCGAAACCATGGCCGTCACCATGGTCATCGGCAACACGCCCACCATCAGCGCGTCGCTCTTTTCGCCTGGCTATTCCATCGCCGCCGTCATCGCCAACGAATTCACAGAAGCGACCGGCGACCTTTATCTTCAATCTTTGATCGAGCTGGGCCTCGTCCTCTTCCTGCTCACCTTCATCCTCAACGGGCTCGCCCGCATCCTGATCGTCGCCACTTCGCAGCGCGCCGGAGGAGGTCACTGATGCCCGCTGGAAACGCTCGCTTGCGTTGGCGCAAATTCGTGAGCGGCTTCATGCTCACCATGACAGGCGTTTGCGCGCTCGTCGCCGTCGCCGTCCTCTTCTTCATCCTCGGCTATCTCGTCTACCATGGCGGCACCTCGATCAACTGGAACTTCTTCACCAAGCTCCCCGCTCCGGTCGGCGAAACCGGCGGCGGCATGGCCAACGCCATCGTCGGCAGCGCCAAGCTCTTGCTTCTCGCCACCCTTATCGGCGTTCCCATCGGCTTCCTCGGCGCCATCTACCTCGCCGAATTCAGCACCGGCCCAATCGCTTTCGTCGTCCGCTACGCCGCCGACTTGCTCAACGGCGTGCCTTCGATCGTCATCGGCATCTTCGCTTACGCGCTCGTCGTTCTACCGTTCAAACATTTCTCCACGCTCGCCGGCGGCGTCGCCCTCGGCGTCATGATGATTCCCATCACGCTGCGCAGCACCGAAGACTTCATGCGCGCCGTTCCCAACACGCTCCGCGAAGGCGCGATGGCGCTCGGCGCCAGCAAATGGAAGACGATCTACACAGTTATCGTCCCTGCGGCCTATCGAGGCATTCTCACGGCAGTTCTTCTCGCGTTCGCCCGCGTCGCCGGTGAAACTGCCCCGCTGCTTTTCACCGCTTTCGGCAATCGCTATTGGAGTCCCGGCTGGAATCAGCCCATCGAATCCCTGCCGCACATGGTTTACATTTATGCGATTTCCCCGTACGAAGACTGGCAGCGGCAGGCTTGGGCCGCCGGACTCGTTTTGCTAGGTTTGATTTTGATCATCAACATCCTCGCGCGCACCATACTTGCACGCGGAGTTTCGGTCCCGAGGTCTTAATATGGCATCTGTGAGGCAGGCTGTGTCCGTCAACATCACACCGACTGGAACGACGCAATCGATCAAGCACGAAGCGGCCGCGCCGGGCCCGATGCGGATGAACGTCAACAAGGTGAATTTTTTCTACGGCGCCAAGCAAACGCTCTTCGACATCAGCCTCGGCATCGCCGCCAACAAAGTTACTGCTCTCATCGGCCCTTCCGGCTGCGGCAAATCGACTTTGCTTCGGACCTTCAACCGCATGCACGAAACCGTTCGCCACGCGCGGCTCGAAGGCGAAATTCTTCTCGACGGGCAAAATATTCTTTCGCAAGACGTCACGCAGCTTCGCCGCCGCGTCGGCATGGTTTTTCAGCGCCCCAATCCGTTTCCGAAATCGATTTTCGACAACGTCGCCTATGGCCTGAGAATCAACGGCTCGAAGGTGCCTATCGCCGAAGCCGTCGAAAAGAGCCTTCGCCACGCCGCTCTCTGGGATGAAGTCAAAGATCATCTCCACAAAAGCGCCTACGAACTCTCCGGCGGACAGCAGCAGCGCCTCTGCATCGCCCGCGGCCTCGCCGTCGAACCCGAAGTGCTCCTCCTCGACGAGCCATGCTCCGCTCTCGATCCCATCAGCACCGCGAAAATCGAAGAGCTGCTCGTCCAGATCAAAGATCTTTGCACCGTGGCCATCGTGACGCACAACATGCAGCAAGCCGCCCGCGTCAGCGATTACACCGCGTTCCTCCTGACCGGCCAGCTCATCGAGTTCAGCCCGACGCCGCACCTCTTCACCACGCCCGGCGACCCACGGACGGAGGCCTACATCACCGGCCGCTTCGGCTGACCATTCGTGCTTGGCAAGATCATGTAGGGGCGCAGCACTGCTGCGCCCCATGTCCGCAAGCACTAGGCGCCCAGAGGTTTTGTTGGAACCGCAGCAGGACGTAATGAGAAAACGGGAGGGCACGACTTCAGTCGTGCCGTAGCAAGCGCGGAAAGAAGGCGGCTTTAGCCGCTGAAGGCCCGAACGGAATTTTCAATTCTTGGCAACGACGAACCGCCAGGAATGTTTTGTGGGTCGCGGCTTCAGCCGCGACATTAGAACCGGAGAGTTAAGGGCTTCAGCCCCTGAAGGCACTGCCGAGGATCAAATGGAACGCCACTTCGAAAAAGACCTCAACGTCGTCAAAGAACGGCTCCTCTGGATGGGCTCGCTCGCCGAGCGCGCCGTCCACCAGTCGGTCCACTCCGTTCTCGACTCCGACGAACAACTCGCCAAGCGCGTCCTCGACGAAGAAGATCAGATCAACGAGCTCCAGCTCGAAATCGACGACCGCGTCGTCCAGCTCCTCGCGCTCCATCAACTGATGGCCGCCGACCTCCGCTTCGTCCTGGCGGTTTCGCGCATCAACAACGATCTCGAACGTATCGGCGATCAGGCCGTCAACATCGCGCAGGCCAGCGTCCGCATCCTGCGCCACCCGCGCGTGAAGCCTTATGTCGATCTTCCGCGCATGAGCGAAGTCGCTGAAGAAATGGTTCGCGACGCATTGAACGCCGTCGTCCGCCGCGACGTCGAACTCGCCCAAAAAGTTTTGGCGATGGACGACCAGGTCGATCACTACCGCGACCAGATCTTCCGCGAACTGCTCACCTATATGATGGGCGACTCCAGCGTGGTCTTCCCCGCGTTCGAACTCATCCTCGTCGCCAAAAACCTCGAACGCATCGGCGACCACGCCACCAACATCGCCGAAGACGTCATCTACATCGTCCAGGGCCAGGACGTCCGACACCCCACCGTCGACCGCCGCTGACACCAGCCGCGCCTCGACGTCGTCCGTGTAGCGGCGCTTTACGTCGCCACTCTTTCTTCATTTCCCCAGCCCATCCGGCAAGCCGGAGTAATATCGAAATCCTTCGATGGGCTTCCCATCCTTCATCCGGACCCACTTGCGAATCATGTCTTTCATCTCTTTCACTTCCGCTTCCGATGGATTCGCCTTGTAATTCTTCCACCCCGGGCCAAACTGACTCGTATATTTCGCCCCCGCGTTCACCGTCTTCTCCACGTACTCGCTGATGTCGACCCAGGTGTTCTCGTCCGCGAAATCGTAGTCGTCGTAAAACAGATACTCGGGAATCATGAATTCCTTCAGGCCCTCTTGCGTGATCTGCCCCTCGAAAAGCAGCCGCCACATCGCCGCCCGCGCCGCATCCGCCGCCAGGTAAGCCGCCGCCCGGTGATCCGATTTGTGCCAGCGTTGATAATTTTTCCCCGGGTCCCACGCCATCAAAACGTCCGGCCGCATCTTCCGAATCAACCGCACCAGATTCTCGACGACCGCCTTGCGGTCCTCGAATTCCAGCAACCCATCGTCGTATCCCAGGTTGATGTAGTGCGATCCAGGAATTCCCAACTCCGCCAGCGCCGCCAATTCCTCCTGCCGCCGGATGTCCGCCAGTTGCGTTCGCGATAATTTCGGATCCTGCGTCCCGACGTTTCCCGTCGTCAGCGTCACAATAAAAACCTGATTCCCGTGTGCCTGAAACATCGCCAGCGTTCCATGCGAAATCGCATCGTCATCCGCATGCGCTCCAATCAGCATGATCGTCTTCCCCGTCCACTTCTCGAGCGGAACATCCGGCTTCGTCTTAACCTCGTCTTGCGCAATCGCTCCGCCACAAACAATTCCCGACAAAATCACCCCAAGCAAAACAATTCGCCACATTTTGCAGTCCTCCCTTTTTGCAGGAACACTCTACCCGAACTCCCCGTAATCATCGTCGGAACATGTACGGGCGCAGCACTGCTGCGCCCCATGTCCGCACAATGTAATCCCATCGGGACGTTTCCTTCTCTTTCGACTTTCAACTGTCGACCTCCTCCATCCACCGATTTTTCCTCGTCGCCTCTCTCGTTCTCTTCCTGCTAAATTCTCCTCATGCCAAACTCAAATCACCGATCCAACAAGCTGAACTCCTCCTCCACCTCTACGAACTCCGCCGCGAAACCGTCATGCGCCAAGCCCGCTCTTTTGTCGGAGGCGCACAATTCAATCCGCAATCAGCTGCCGAATCCATCGACAGCATTCGAAAAGGCGAACCAGCAAACCTCCTACATACTCCAGGTCTTCGGTTACTGGGACATGGTCTGCGCTTTCGTCCTCCACGGCGCACTCACCGAGGGCCTTGTCTACGACACCTGCCAGGAAATGTATTTCCAGTGGGCCAAGATCCAACCCTACATAAAAACCTTCCGCCGCGAACTCAACCTCCCCGAGTGGATGCAGAGCATCGAAAAAGTCGTCGATGGCTCCCCCAAAGGCCGCCGCCGCATCGCCGCCATGCAAGCCAGCGCCAAAGCCTTCGCCGACCGCGCATCGAAAACTTAGATTTGTAATCTTTGTAATATTTTTTAGAAGCAGCAGAAATCACTTCGGCAAATCGCAAACTCGAGCTACAATCTCCGCATAGAAAATCGCGTTCAGGCGCCGCAACGGCGCCTTTTTTATTTTCACTCGCCTCTTCACCCAACTCTGTTGCACATTTTTTGCGTTAGGACCACTCGTAACCATCTGATTTTTCAGCAGCTTCCACACTCTTAAAATTGCCACCTCCTGTAATGGCCACATTTTAAATGAGTTGCGCACTCCTTAAAAAAACAGGGGGGTATATCCAGAGCTTCCCATTTTGGAACGCGGTAGGTTGAACTAACTCCGGCGCCGGCGGGGTGGAAACAACGCCGCCGCAAACAAAATGCTGAGGATCGAAACGACTCCGCCAACCGTTCTGTCCCACGTCCGCGCGAATACGACCGTAATTTCCGATGCCCCGGTAGGCACCGCTACAACCATCTGCGCCGTATCGCCATAGTTTTCCGGCGTCACCCGCGCGCCATTCACCTCGACGCGCCAGGCCGGATAGTTCAACACGCGCAACGCAACCCGCATCGGAGCGACCGCGGTTACGCGCAGCCGCTTCTCCGCCGCCGTCCATCGCTCGACCAAGATCGTCGCTCCGGCAGGAGGCGCGTTTCCCGCGTCTGGATCGGCAGCCAACACCTGCACCTGCGGCGGCTTCGGCGACAAATTGTAATGATCGTCACCCTTGGGATCGTATTCATCGACCCCATCAAAACCGCTGCCCGCAACGACGCCAGCTTGCAGCGTCGTGATGTCGTCCGTGTCCCACCACGTCGCATGCACAAAAAATGTCGCGCCGCCAATCAACACCGACGCAACGCCGACGACCCAGATCCACCGAAATCGTGATCGCGAAACTGTCGCCGCAAGAAAAAATGCAAATACAACGCCGACGATCGACATCCATCGCCAGGGAAACTGCACAAACTTCAGCTTCGGCAACAAATTCCAAAAAATCGCAGTCGGCCGCAGCATCAAAAGCGTAGCCGCGGCAGCAAGCAGCAGCATCGGCTGCCACACGGAGTCCGTCAGCCCGCAAGGCACGAATCGCTTTCCATCGGCGCCAACGACATCAGGACCTTTTCGCGACACAACCGCTGCGAATCCCGTCAGTACAATCAACACGATCGCAGTCGTCGAGGCGATCCAATTAAAAAGCGTGTGCTCCGGATCGTTCGTCGCCGTATACAAGAAATTCTCAGACGGCAACAATCCTGCCGACAGCGCCTGCGTTATATTCACCCACCGCTGCTCATATGCCGCCGGCAACAAATAAAAGGACGTGAACGCAAACCCCAGAGCCATCCCGGCGAAGCCGCGGACCAGTGGCGCCGCAGCGCGTTCACGGAACGCCAACCACGCGAAAAACAAAGTGACGCTGTAGGTCGCAATCACCCCCGCCGGAGCATTCGAGAGCCACACCGCTGCGAACATCGCGGCGAAAAACACAAGCGACTTGCGCATCGCGCCGTCAAATCCAAATGGTGCCGCGCGTCGCGAGTCTGAATCCGTATCAGCTCGCTCCGTCAGAACTCCTCCCAATTGCAGCGCCGCCAAAAACAGAAGGGGAAAGAACGCTGTCGCCAGCAATTCCGCATAGTCGCTGCGCATATAGACAATCAGCAACGCATTTGGATTTGCTGCGTAACAAATCGCACCGAAGAGCGACGCGCGCTCCGGTAAAAATCGCCGCGCCAACGCGAACACCGAAACTCCTGCGAATGTCTGCACGAGAACGATGAACGCGACCGGCACATACGTCCACGAAAAGAGAAAACTCAGCGCTCCGCCGAGCAACCACGAAAATGGAGGATAAAAAATAAATCGCGGTTCCCCGAATCCGTGGTTTGCCCACTCGGTCCACCGCGGAAAAATGTCGCCTTCCTTCCACTGCGTAGCGACATCGAGCCACGAGGCCGCATGAAACTCGAAATCATGTCCCGACGCGCTGCCATAAAAGAAAAACGGCGTGACAATCAGCAGCGACACGACGCACGAAACCGCCGCGGCATACAAATATCCGCGCCAGTGGTTGCGAAGATCACTGGGAAGATTTCCTGTTGGCGTAGCCGAAGAAGCAGCAGTGGGAGAAGTGGACTCGGAAGTCATGCGGCGTTCACACGATTGTAATCATCAACAAACTTCGCACGCCAACCCCATCCGCGCATGCGCCGTGATGCAACCTGAGCCATAATATATTGTTCCGATGGCAAGTTCTGTCACAACTGAAGCGCCGATCATCGAGGCTCGCAAGCTCGAGAAATTCTACCCGCAGCCCGATGGCAGCCGCGTGCAAGTGATCGCGCCGACCGATCTCGCCGTGTATCCCGGCCAGATCGTCGCGCTGCTCGGTCCTTCAGGCTGCGGCAAGTCTACCCTGCTTCGGATGCTGACTGGCCTTTCGCCGTCGTCCGCCGGTGGAGTTTTCTGGCACGGCCAGCCGGTGCGCAACGAATCGCCCAACGTGAGCATCGTTTTTCAGAGCTTCGCGCTTTTTCCGTGGCTCACCGTTCTTGAAAATGTCGAAGCGCCGCTCGAAGCGCGCGGCATGGCGCCGATCGAACGGCACAAGCGCGCGTTGCGCATCATCGACGCAGTCGGTCTCGACGGATTCGAGAGCGCCTATCCGAAGGAACTTTCCGGCGGCATGAAACAGCGCGTCGGCGTCGCTCGTGCTCTTGTCGTCGAACCCGAAGTGCTCTTCATGGACGAGCCGTTTTCCGCGCTCGACGTGCTCACCGCCGAAACGCTGCGCGGCGAGTTGCTCGAGCTCTGGATGGGCCACAAGATTCCGACGCGCGCGATTTTCATCGTCACACACAACATCGAAGAAGCCGTCGTGCTCGCCGATCGCATCATCGTGCTCGGCCGAAACCCCGCGCACATTCACGCCGACTTCAGCGTAGACATCGCGCAGCCGCGCAATCGCAAAGCGTCGCGCTTCGTCGAGCTGGTGGATGCGATCTATCGTGTGCTGACCCGCCCTGACTCGAAGGGCGACACGATTCACAACACTGTTGGGACTGGTTCGTCGAATGTACCAGCCAAAATGATCATGCTGCCGCACACGCGTCCTGGCGGCATGGCGGGCCTGCTCGAGATTTTGTGCGACCAGGGCGGCCGCGTCGATCTCCACAAGCTAGCCGATGAATTGAGCCTCGAAGTCGATGCGCTGCTGCCGACCGTCGATACTGCTGTAATCCTGGGCCTTATCGAAGTCAAAGACGGCGCCGCTATCATCACCGCCAGCGGCTATGATTTCCGCAAAGCCGACATTCAACAGCGCAAAGCGATCTTCCGCAAAGCTGCGCTCGCCAACGTCCCGATCCTTCGCCAGATGGAACAGGCGCTGAAGGCAAAATCAGATCGGACGCTTTCGGACGAATTTTTCCACGATTTGATCGACGAACATTTCAGCGAAGACGAATCGCGCCGCCAGTTGGAAACCGCGATTCAGTGGGGACGCTACGCCGAGATTTTCGATTACGACGCCGCCACCGGCAAACTAACGCTCACCGAGTCGTCACTCGCTGAGCCGGCCGAGGCGTGACGACCCCGTGCCGGCCGCCGCTCCGCTCGTAACTCCGAACACCACAACGCCGCTGCCGCCGACAGCCGCGCGACCCGCTGGATCGCGCTGGGCGTGGTCGTTCCTGATCGACATTGCGGTTTTTGTTTTTGTCTTCGCCGCGATTTACGGCATGTACGCGATCGGCCGCGCCTGGCTCAGTCCGATCGCTCCCACCTCGCACATTTCACAAAGCCCGCGCGCGCTGCCGCTTTACGCGCTGTATTCGGTTGTACGCATCAGCGTTGCGTATGCGCTCAGCCTCGTGTTCGCCCTCGCGTACGGCTACATCGCCGCAAGTTCCCGCCGCGCCGAAATTATCCTGATTCCCCTCCTCGACATTCTTCAATCGATTCCAGTGTTGAGTTTTCTGCCCGGCGTGATGCTCGCAATGGTTGCGATCTTTCCGCACAAACAAATCGGCGTGGAACTCGGGTCGATCCTGCTGATTTTCACGGGGCAAGTTTGGAACATTGCGTTCAGTTTTTATTCCTCGCTAAAAACGCAGCCGCGCGAATTGCGCGAAGCCGCGATCATCTATCGATTTTCGCACTGGCAGAAATTCGTCGAACTCGATCTGCCATTTTCGACGATAGGTCTCGTCTGGAATTCGATGATGTCCGTCGCGGGCGGCTGGTTCTTTCTGATGGCGTGCGAAATGTTTGTTCTCGGTGATCGCGATTTTCGATTGCCGGGGCTCGGATCGTTTTTGCAGACGGCGGCGGGCAACGGTGACACAAGGGCGATCTTGTGGGGACTTGCCGCGATGGTCGGCGTGATCGTCGTGATGGATCAGCTCATCTGGCGCCCGATCATCGTGTGGGCGGATAAATTTAAATTCGAGCAGGTGGAAAGCGCGAGCCAGACGCCGAACACATTGCTTCGTTTGCTCGGTCGCGCGTCGTTTGTGATTCGGATTTATCGAACGTTTGTGCGGCCGTTTGCGAACCGGCTGATTCAGAATGCGGCGGTCGGAGCGGAACGCGCGTCGGCAAGATTTACCGCGCCGAAGCAGGATCGCACGCGCAAGATTCTGTTCATCATTCTCGCCGTCGTGATCTTGATCGGCCTAGGCTTCGCGGTGTTTCACGCTGGGCGAGAATTATCCGATCTTCATCGCGCGGACTATTTGCATTTGCTGCGTAGCGCGGGGTTGACGTTTGTTCGTGTGAACGCGGCGCTTCTGATCGGCGCGCTTTGGACCGTGCCGGTTGGCGTCGCGATCGGATCGAATGCGAAACTCGCGCGAATCGCGCAGCCGCTGGCGCAACTTGCGGCTTCGATTCCAGCGACGGCGCTCTTTCCTGTAATCCTCCTGTTCTTGATTCATCTGCGCGGTGGACTGGAAATCGCGGCGTTAGTGCTGATGCTGCTGGGCACGCAGTGGTACATCCTCTTCAATGTAATTGCAGGGGCGATGGCGATTCCCACTGACCTGAAGGAAGCGGCGCAGATTTTTGGATTTGGGAGCTGGGATCGCTGGCGCTATCTGATTTTGCCGGGGATTTTTCCGTATCTCGTGACCGGAATGGTCACGGCGTCCGGCGGCGCCTGGAACGCGAGCATCGTCGCGGAGTATTTTCATTTTCAGGGGCACATCGTTTCGACGACGGGGCTTGGGAGCACGATCAGCAGAGCGAGTGATGGCGGGCAGTTTGATGTGTTGCTGGCGGCGACGCTGATTATGGCGGTCGTTGTGGTGTTCATTAATCGGTTTGTGTGGAGGCGGCTTTACAGGTTGGCGTCGACGAGATTCAAGCTGGAAACATGAAGGCGAAGTAATGAAGCACGAAGTAATGAAGTAACGATTCGGAGAAAACTTTTCGAGACTGACATCGTGGCAAGCTGGGGCGCAGCAGTGCTGCGCCCGTACATGATCTTGCCGAGACAGATCGTTGGGTTACGTTAAGCGAAAAAACGCCGGCAAGATGACTGCGCTACCGAGAACGGGCAGGGCGTGCCGTGACGCTAGCGGACGAGTTCGCGGGCCAGGTTTAGGATTTGGCCGATGTGGTGGTCGGCGTGGGCGGCGCAGTCCAGGACGATGGCGAAGCGGTTTTCGCAAGTGACGCCGATGCCTGAGTATGAGGCGCTCCAGTTCTCTGCGGACTGACTGCGAATTGTCGCTTTCACCATTTCTATTGCTTTGTCGAAATCCGCTAAAGCTTCCAGCTTCGATGGCGGTTTTGTTTCGGCGAATTCGCGGGGGCGATCACGCTCGTAGCCAGTTCGGGCGATTTGCGCGCCGATGTAGTAATTGAGATTGCCGGTGAGATGCAGGACCAGGTGGCCGACGCTGTTGCCGTAAGGGAATGGGTTTTTCCAGAATTGGTCTTCGGTGAGAGAGGCGACCCAAGTGTGTAGGTCGACGCGGAGTTTTTCGTAGTAGTTTGCGAAGCCGGTGTTTACGGTGTTGGATAGTTCGGGCATAGCGGAGTTTCCTCTAGCGATATTCTGCGGCTTGCGTACAGAAAAAATCGGGCCACGGCAATTTTACATGCGTGGCAAGCTGGGGCGCAGCAGTGCTGCGCCCGTATACGGTCTTCGCTGCGCAGCATTCGTTTCGCTAGCTCGCGATCCCGAGGCGTTGCAATCGCAATGTTGGACGCGCGTTCCGTTTCACCGCCGCAAGACGGGCACGGCGTGCCGTTCGCTTACGACTATCTCGACAAATAATGCGCTCTATTTTGCGGAATCGTTTTTGTAGATGGTGCCTTCTTTCATGACGAAGAGGACGTGCTCGGTGGCGCGGATGTTTTGCGTTGGGTCGCCGGGGACGGCGACTACGTCGGCGAATTTGCTGACTTCGAGCGAGCCGGTGCGGTCGGCGATGTTCAGCAGTTTTGCATCGGCAGACGTGCCCGCTTTCAACGCGTCGATCGGTTTCATGCCGAGGTCGGTCATCTGGTGAAATTCCTCGGCGTTGCGGCCGTGCGGATAAACGGCGGCATCGGTCCCGAGACCGATGGTCACGCCTTTGCGATCGCGTTTTGAAACGTTTTGCGAATGTGATCGATCGCCATCTGCGCCTTCATCTGAATCAGCGGCGGCAGGTACAAGCCTTTTGCGATTTGTTCCTGGAGTCCCTGAACGGCCATCAGCGTCGGCACGTAGTACGTTCCGCGCTGCTTCATCATGTCGAGGTCTTCGTCGTTGAGGAAGGTTCCGTGCTCGATGGAATCGACACCGGCAAGAATGGCGCGCTTGCCGGCTTCGGCGCCGTGGCAGTGCGTTGCGACTTTGAGGCGCAGCGCATGCGCTTCGTCAACGAGCGCATTGAGTTCCTCTTGCGTTAGTTGCGGAGTGTCAACGTCGTCGGTCGGAGAGAGAACGCCGCCGCTGGCGCAAGTCTTGATGATGTCGGCGCCGTATTTGTGAGCGAGACGAACCGCCTCTCGCGCCTGATCGGCGCCGTTGATGACGCCTTGCGACGGGCCGGTTTCGGGAAACAGGCCCTGGCGAAATCCGGCGGTATCGTCGCAATGGCCGCCGGTCGAGCCGATCGCGTGAACAGAAACCAACATGCGCGGGCCGGGAACATCCCCATGCCGGATCGCGTTGCGCAGGCCGACGTCGAGTTGATCGTGCGAGCCGACGTCGCGCACGGTGGTGAAACCGGCCATCAGCGTGACCTTTGCATTAACGCTCGAGTCGAGCGCCTGCTCAGCGATCGATTTTTGGAGCTGGTCGAGCTCGCGGCCCTTCCAATCGTCGGAGTGCATCATGGTGAGGTGCGTGTGCGCGTCGATGAATCCGGGGAGAAGCGTGGCGTCGCCGAGATCGATGACTTGCGCACCGGCGGGAACGGTGGCGCCGGAGCCGACGGCGGTGATTTTGTTGTCGGTGATGACGACGAGGCCGGGAGTCGTGAGCGAGTTGCTTTTGCCGTCGAACATGCGCGCGGCTTTGAGGACGATTACTTTGCCGGGGGCTTGTTGCTGCTGGGCGTTGGCTGATGAGCGGGAAGAACGCCGCTGCGAGAGATGCCGCACAGATTGCGGCGATGGACCATTTGCGAATCATGAATTTCCTCCGCGCTGAGAAAGCCGCACAGACAATAGCTTGGCGACGGGAAAAGTCAAGATTGGAGTGGCTGCGCGTGCGTGCGAAGTCGTGTTGACGCCGGGCGGGTCCCTTCGTGCCTCAGGGTAAACGAGCCCCGTCCCTACAAAACCGTGACGGCCCTTTTTGCGGTTAACACGGAAGCGCATCCGGGGCCAGCAATGGTCCGTATGTCTTCGGGGTGGCGCTGACGGGTAAGCTGTGACGGATTGTTGAGAAAGGATTTGTCGCTTGCAGAGAGTTCCAGAGATTCGGATTCGCGATTGCAATAAAGCGGCGATGCGTCCCGGCGAAATATGTTTTGTACTGGATGATCGCGAATCGGCGCGTGACGCACAACTTTGCGCTCGATCGGGCGATCGAGCATTGCGGCGAGTTGCGGAAGCCGCTGGTTGATATTTGAGGCGCTGCGTTGCGGGTATGAGTGGGCCAGCGATCGGATGCATCGATTTGTGATCGATGGGATGGCGGATAACTCGGCGGCGTGCGAGCGGGCGGGCGTCACATATTTTCCGTACGTCGAACCGAAAGGCTGGCGACGGACACGGATTGCTGGAGGCATTGGCGCGCGATGCTTGCGTCGTTGTGACGGACGAATATCCGTGCTTTTTTCTGCCGCGAATGGTTGCGGCGGCGGCGAAGAAATTGAAAGTGCGATTGGAGGCGGTCGATTCGTGCGGGATGCTGCCATTGCGGGCGACGGATCGGATTTTTACGATGGCGCATTCATTTCGGCGATTTTTACAGAAGACGCTGCCGGATCATTTGGGCGAAATGCCGGAAGAGACACCGCTCAAGAAAGCTCGCGGATTGGAAGGAGCAAAGATCGCTCCAGAGATTTTGAAGAAGTGGCCTCTCGCTGATTCAAAGTTGCTCGCAGGCGCAGACGGCACGCTGGCGAATTTTCCCATCGATCATTCTGTCGCTCCATCGTCGATTCGCGGGGGCGAGAATGCCGCGCGGAAACGGATGAAGGATTTTTTCGAGGTTGGATTTCCACATTACGGCACACAGCGCAACGAACCGGAGAAGGATGGTCAGAGCGGACTTTCGCCTTACCTCCATTTTGGATTTATCTCGACGCATGAGATTTTTGCCGAAATTGTAAAACGCGAAAAGTGGACGCCGGCGAAACTCGCTGTGCGCGCGCATGGCAGCCGCGAAGGCTGGTGGAACATGAGCGCCAACGCCGAAGGCTTTCTGGACGAAGTGATTACGTGGCGGGAAGTCGGGTACAACTTCAGTTCGCATTCGGACAAGTACGACGATTACGACTCGCTGCCGGACTGGGCGAAGAAAACGCTGCGCGAACATGCGCGGGACGAACGGCAACATTTGTATTCGCTGGAGGAATTGGAAAATGCGAGGACTTACGACGCGCTTTGGAATGCGGCGCAGATGCAGCTCGTCCGGGAAGGGCGGATTCACAATTACTTGCGGATGCTTTGGGGGAAGAAAATTTTGGAATGGTCGCGGTCGCCGAAAGATGCGCTGAAGGCATTGATTCATTTGAATAATAAGTACGGATTGGATGGGCGCGATCCGAATTCTTACAGCGGGATTTTCTGGTGTTTGGGGCGATACGACCGGGCGTGGGGGCCGGAGCGAGCGATTTTCGGGAAGGTTCGATATATGAGTTCGGAGAACACGGCTCGGAAGGTGAGAGTGAAAAATTACATCAAGAAATATTCGACGTCGGTCGCGAAAACGGCGTTGATCGTGTTGATTTGAGTCGTGTTGAATCTAAACCCGCACCCTTGAAAATCGCAAGGGTGCGGCACCCAAGAGCCGCGTGTTAGACTCAGCGAAAGTTGAACTCACCATGCCAGAAATTGCGCCAGCTATTTTTCGCTCCAATCGAATCGATCCGGATTTGCTTGCGAAGTACATGTCGCAGGACGGGCAGAGCCTGGCCGAACTCGCGTCGCGGCCTTTGTTTCTGGTGTTTTTGCGGCATTTTGGATGCACGTTTTGCCGGGAAGCGGTAGACACCATTTCGAAAAAGCGGCAGGAGATCGAAGGCGGCGGAAGCAGGCTGGCGTTTGTGCATCTGGGGACGGAAGAAAAAGCGCAGTGGTTTTTTGCGCCGTATGGCCTGCTCGATGTACCACGCTTCAGCGATCCGGAAGGGCCGCTGTATCAGGCGTTCGGATTGCTCCGCTGGGAATGGCGGCAGTATCTGAATTCGGAGAGTATTTTGCGGATGCTGCTCGCGTGGACGCACGGACATTTCACTGGACTGCCGGCCGGAGATATTCAGCGAATGCCGGGCGCGTTTTTAATGGAGCACGGTGAAATACAGAAGGCGTTTCGGCACAAATTGGTTTCGGACCGGCCGGACTATGTCGCGTTGGCCACGGTAAATTGAAAATCGAGTGAAACGGTTCAGGCGGATTTCGAAAAATTCGATGAGTAAGTTCGGTGAACACGGCACGTAAAGTTTCTGTCAAAAACTACGTCTGGTTATACGGGCCGAAGCCTGTAAGTGATTGAAAATACTGTATAAATTGGCGATTGCGTTCGCTCGCCAGTACTTTAATACCATTGCTGCCGACTATACGGGCCGCGAAACTTGATGTCAGCCATGGCCCGATATTCCGCCTTTCTGGGGCGCTGGGTCGAAGTGCATTACCGCGCCGGTGACATCCTGCTGCCCGCTTCGGGAACGTTCGTCGCCGATTCCGGCAAGTCGATCTTCCTGGAACAGCACCTGGAGCAGCACGGCCAAAATAAGCAGTTCCGCTGGGAAATTCCTTACCAATACATTGTGCGAATGGAAGAGCCGGGGAAACCGGAGACGGTTGTGACGCCGAATCCGGAGGGGCCGAAGACTCCGTTGCCGCCGCTGACACCGCGGAGGAAGGCTTCGCTGAACTGAGGCTTTTTTTGAGATTCGTTTTTCCGTGATTTATTCGACCCTGCCGATAGTTTGACATTCATCGAAATCGAATTTTTGTAAATCCGCGCGATATCGCGTGATTGCGATTTTTGGGAAATCACGATTTGCGTTGCGCTCATCGGATACAATCAAAACGAAAAAAGATTGTTGAGGAGGCGTCGTGACTTCGGATTCGGGAGCGAAGGCAAAGATTGGGTTTATTGGGCTCGGCCTGATGGGGCGGCCGATGGCGACGAATTTGTTGAAGGCGGGGCACGCGGTGACGGTGTGGAATCGCACGGCGGCGCGCGCGGACGAATTGGTGGCGGCGGGGGCGAAGCTGGCGAAGTCACCGAAAGAGGCGGCGAGCGACGCGGATGTGCTGATCACGATTGTGAGTGATCCGCCGGCGCTGGAAGAAGTGCTGTGGGGAAAGAGCGGCGGAGTGAGCGCGGCGGATGCGGCGCTGGCGGCGTTGAAGCCGGGCGCGATTTACATCGATTCGAGTACGGTGTCGCCGGATCTGGCGCGGAAGATTGCGGCGGCTTGCGCGGCGAAGGGCGTGAAGTTTCTGGACGCGCCGGTGACGGGCGGCGATTGGGGCGCGAAGAAGGGCGAGCTTGTTTTTATGGTCGGCGGGGAGGCGGAAACGCTGAAGGCGGCCGAGCCGGTGCTGGGAGTGATGGGGAAGAAGTGGTTTTTGCTCGGGCCGAACGGGGCGGGGCAGACGATCAAGCTGGCGATGAATGCGATTCTGGCGCTCCAGGTGGAGGCGCTGGCGGAGGCGCTGGCGCTGGTGACGGCGGCGGGGCTGAAGGGCGAGGGGCTGGTGGAGGTGATGCAATCGAGCATGGCGCGATCGGGCGTGCTGGATGTAAAGGCTCCTAACTTGTTGAAAGGAGAATATGTTCCGAGCTTTCCGCTGCGGCTCATGTACAAGGATGTGAGCCTGGCGATGGACCTGGCGAAGGAGCTGGGGGTGAAACTCCCCGCAGCCGCCGCGGCGAAAGAAACTTACGGAGCAGTGAAGGCGGCGGCGAAGGAAGATTTGGATTATTCGGCGGTGATGAAGTTTTGGAAGCCGTGAAGGTGGGGCTTGGCGAGTCGGTCTCGGGTGATTTGAGTGCTATAGGTCGTGGTTGGGATACTGAGCAAGGGCGGGGTCGTTGACATGAATTCGGGCAAAACTGCGTAGTATCCGCGGACTCACCGGCCACTCCGGCTGCGCCCTGTCTTTTGCGGTCACCAATACAGCCGGAGCGACCGGGCCTTTTTTCTGGCCCGGTTTTCAACTTTGCGATTTTCCTACCAATGGACGCGTCTGCAATCGTGTGACTGCTGAGATCCTTCGCTGCTCTCAGAATGACAAACGCCTGTGGTGGACGTGTGAATTGGTCACGTCTGAATCGGGCCGGCGCGTCGGCGTCGCTTTAATTTTTTTGTGAGGGCGCAGTTGCGTGGCGGAAGCGGAATTTGTTGATGCCGAGTTTTTTGATGCGGAATTCGAGAGTTGAGGCGGGGATGCCAATTTTTTTCGCAGCGCCTCTGGAGCCGGAGATTTTTCCGCGTGAAGCTTTGAGCGCGTTTTCGATTGCGGTCCGCTCTTCGTGCGAACCGTCGTTGGTTTCGTTTTGATTTGAGGCGGACGAAGCGCAAGAGTCGCGAAGCATTTCGGGATCGACGCTGAGGACTCCGTTGCGCGAGAGAATGACGGCGCGCTCGATGGTGTTTTCGAGTTCGCGCACGTTGCCGGGCCAATCGTGAGCTTGCAGAAGATCGAGAGTTTTCCGGTCGATGCTGGAGATGGGGCGGCCGAAGCGGTCGCCATATTTTTCAGCGAAGTGCGCGACGAGCGGCGGAATGTCGTCGCGGCGTTCGCGAAGCGCGGGAACGCGCACGGGGAAAACATTGAGGCGATAGTAGAGGTCGCTGCGGAAGCGGCCGGCGCGGACTTCTTCGGCGAGATCGCGATTTGTGGCGGCGACGAGACGGACGTCGACTTGAACTGTGTGGGCGCCGCCGAGGCGCTCGAACTCGCGCTCTTGCAAAACACGCAGCAGCAAAACCTGCATTTCTTGCGGCAATTCGCCGATTTCGTCGAGAAATAGAGTGCCGCCGTGTGCCTGCTCGAAGCGACCTTTACGGCGTTCGGTGGCGCCGCTGAAGGCGCCGCGCTCGTGACCGAAAAGTTCTGAAGCGAGCAGCGTGTCTGGAATCGCGGCGCAATTCACTTTGACGAGCGGGCCGCGGGCGCGTTCGCTGCGGCGATGAATGGCGCGCGCGATCAGCTCTTTGCCGGTGCCGGTTTCGCCGGTGATCAAAACAGTGGCGTCGGTGGTTGCAACTTGCTCGACGATTTCGAGCGCGTGTTTGAGTTCAGCGGAGTTGGCGAGAATTTCCTCGAACCAGGGAGCCTGGCCGAGCTGTTCGCGGAGAGAAATATTTTCGGCTTCGAGTTGTTGGCGAAGCTTGCGGATTTCTTCGTTAGCGAGAGCGTTGGCGGTGGCGATGGAAAGAGCGCGCGAAACGTCTTTGAGGATGGCTTTCTCGTGCGGCGGGAAGGCGCGCTGCTTGAGGCGGATGAAGGCGGCAACGCCGAGGACTTGCCCGCGCATGACGAGAGGAACTGCGGCGTAGGAGCGGACGCCGTCTTTGGCGAGGTGATGTTCGTGGCGGAACCAGCCGTCTTTTTCGAGGAGGTCGTCGCAGGTGTACGGCTCGCCGGCAACTTCGTGTTTCTCGCTGTCCTTCGGGTACGGGAGCAGCGGCCGCGTTTCGGTGAGCGGCGGAGGTTGCGCGTAACGTTCGGAGCGCGCGGCGAGTTGCTCGGGAGTTTCGCCGTCGATCGGAGCGACGCCAACGACATGGAGAGCGAGGAGGCGATGGAAATCGCCGTCTTCGTCGGGCGTGTCGTTGGGGACGGTGAAGTCGATGATACCGATGGAATCGAAGGGGACGAGCGGGACGAGGACGTCGGCGAGGGCGGCGAGTACGCCGGGGAGTTCGCGCTCGGTGCTGACGGCTTCCCAGGTGCGGAGCATGAGGCGGAGGCGGTTGGCGCCGGAGGAGGGAGGGTCGGATTGGAAGATGGTGTCGGGCATTGGCGGCGGATAGGAGCTTAGCAAATCTTGCGAATGTTGTGAATTAACAATTGATCTTTGCGAATATCTTGTGAATTCCCATTCCAAATAAGCCTAGAGGCCTTCTTTTCAGCAACTTAGAGATTCGTCGACTTGGCGCGTCTCTTGCCCTTACAGAGCACCGTGCGAACCAAATGGTTCGCCTTTCTGAGAGGGTTCGATGCTGTTTCGATTTTTGTTTTGTTTGTTCATGAATCATTTCGACGTTTCGCTGGCGTTCGTCCAGTTGAATGCGGCGATGCTTGCAGTTGGAGTTTTCGGGTTTATTGCGTTGCGGTTGTTTGCGAATGCGCGGGAGAGAGAGCGGCGCGTGGCGGCGGCGCTTTTGATTTGGTGAGTGGTTGTTAGCGGATGAGATGACCGGAGAGATCAGAGCAACGAGCCTGGGCGTTTGGGGCGCAGCATGCTGCGCCCCTACATGGGATTGCGTGAAGCTTAAAATTGCGACATCCCAGACATGTGCAGATAGGCGGCGGAAAAACGCCGGCGAGACGCCCTTCGAAGCTCAGGGTAAACCGGCGCTACCGGTTCAAAGAGTGACGCGCGACTGGAACTAGGCTTCTTCTTCGGCGTGGACCAGGTCGCCGTGGGTGGCTTTGTGGGCGTCGATTACTTTTTGGGCTAGTTCGTTAGGAACGTAATCGTAGTGATCGAATTCCATCGAGTAAGTGGCGCGGCCTTGCGTCTTCGATGTGAGGTCGGTGGCGTAGGTCAGCATTTCGGCGAGCGGCACTTTCGCCTTGATGATGACGTTGTGTCCACGCGATTCGCTGCCGGAGATGCGGCCGCGGCGGCTGCTGAGATCACCCATTAAGTCGCCCGAGTATTGATCGGGCGCATAGACCTCGACGTTCATCACGGGCTCGAGGAGCGCCGGCTTCGCTTGCTTCATTGCCTCCTTGAAAGCGAGCGAGCCGGCGATTTTAAACGCCATGTCGGACGAATCGACGTCGTGATATTTGCCGTCATAAAGCGTGGCGCGGAAATCGACGACGGGGAATCCGGCGAGGAAGCCGCGCGCGGCTGCGTCGCGAATGCCGCGCTCCACCGAAGGAATCCAGTTGCGCGGGATCGCGCCGCCGAAAACGTCGTCGACGAACTCAACGCCTTTGCCGCGCTCGACCGGCTCCATCTTGATGCGGCAGACGCCGAACTGGCCGTGACCGCCGGATTGTTTTTTGTGTTTGCCTTCGGCGTCGGCTTTGCCGCGGATGGTTTCGCGATACGGAACCTTAGGCGGCTTCAACGTGAGATCGACGTGGTAGCGCTTGTGAAGCTTGGCGACGACGACCTCGATGTGCTGCTGGCCGGAGCCGGCGAGGAGAAATTCTTTCGTTTGCGGATCGCGCGAGAAGCGGAGACGCGGCGTCTTCTTCGAGAATTTTGTGGATCGAGATGCCGATTTTGTCTTCGTCGGCGCGGGTTTTTGGCTCGATCGCAAATGTGATCGATGGTTCGGGGATTTGCGCGGGACTGTAGAAGATTGGCGCGGCTTTGTCGCCTAACGTTTCGCCTGTCGTGGTTTCTTTCAACTTCGCGATGGCGCCGATATCGCCCGCGTGCAGCTCCAAGACTTCGGTGAGCTGTTTGCCTTGCACGACGACCGTGTGCTGCAAACGCTCGGGCGTAGAGCGATTGAAGTTGACGAGCGTCGCGTCGTTTTTGAGCACGCCACTCTTTACCTTGAAATAGTTGATGCGGCCTGCGAACGGGTCGGCGAGCGTTTTGAAAACGAAGACGGAGACGGGCTGATTGTCGTCGTATTTGCGCTCGATGCGATCGCCCTTGCCTGTCGGCTCATTGAAGCCGACTTGGGAATGTTCGTCGGGGTGCGGAAAGCAGTCCGCCATGAAAGTGAGCAGGCTGGCGGTTCCGACGTTGTGCAGCGAAGACACCATAAGCACCGGGAAAATCTTTTCAGCCACAATGGCTTTACGCACGCCGGGAATCAGATCCTGAATTGGAATCGTTCCTTCGCGGAAAAATTCGTCCATTAGTTCGTCGTCGCCTTCGGCAATCATCTCGACGAGTTTTTCGTGCGCTTCCTTGGCTTCGTCAGCGAGCGCGGCGGGAATTTCTTCGATGGCCGGCCGGCCGTCGCCATCGGGCTTATACATGTGCGCTTTCATGCTGACGAGGTCGATCACACCGCGGAAGCCGCGCTCGGTGCCGATCGGCAACTGCAGAGCGACGACGTTGCGGCCGAAGACCTGCTCCAACGACTCCATCGCGCGCTCGAAGCTGGAAAGCTCGCGGTCCATCCAAGTGAGGACGAAGGCGCGCGGAATGTCGTACTCGGTGCAGTAATCCCAAACTTTTTCTGTGGTGACTTGCGCGCCGACGTGAGCGTCGACGGTGATCAGCGCGGCATCGGCGCCGATGAGAGAGGCCTTGGCTTCGTTGATGAAAGTGGAATAGCCGGGGAGATCGATGAGATTTATTTTTACCTTGTCGCCGGAGCAGAGCGTGCAGGGCCACTCGGCGTAAGCGAGGGCGGTTTGAATTGAAATTTTTCTACCGATTTCTTCTTCGTCCCAATCCGTTGTGGTGGTGCCTTCCGCAACTTTTCCCCAGCGCGGCGTCATTCCCGCGGTGAAGAGCAACGACGACACCAGTTGCGTTTTTCCGGTGCCGCCGTGGCCTACAATGCCCACGTTTCGGATGTCCTTTGTGAGATATGTCTTCATGCAGACCTCCATTTTTACGATCCGGCATCGAGGCCGGGATCGAATGGCGAGGTCCGCCCAGAAGGGCTAAAGGCGCGGGCCTGCGCCTAGCTTGATTTGAGGGAGGAGAACGTGGCCTCAACCTGGGTCCCCGCGTGTGCGAGGGCGAAGGTGTTGCGAAATCTTGTCCCTGGTAACGTTCCCCAGCGAGCGGATGCTAGCACAGGGATTTGGAGGCGGCAATCGTGGGCGGGACGCCCAAGCAATCGCTACTTTTGAGAGAGGACCGTCGAAACTTGACCGGTTTGGTTGTTGACGACGACTACGTCTTTGATTCCATCGCCATTCAAGTCGGCTGAAGCAACACCCGAGAGCCCGGCGCCGAGAGAGAACTGAAAGATTCCGTTGACCGGAAAATTCAAGCCGAGTGAACCGTTCAGTGCAATTTGCAGAACACCCGTTGTGAAATCGGCCGTAACCGCGTCGGGCTTCCCCGTGCCGGCGAGGTCGGGCGCGATTGTGCTCACGCCCCCATTCAGGTTATCTGCATTCTCTGAATAGACAAACTCAAAGTTCGCGAGGTCAAAGGAACCGTCACCCTTGCCTGAATAGATCACGGCGCCATTTACGAAGCCGGAGAGAAGGTCTTGCTTGCCGTCGCCATCAAAGTCGCCATTTGCCTGAAAGGTCAGATTGGTTTCGGCGTTCATGGCGACAGGGGCGGCGAAGCTTCCGTCGCCATTTCCGGCGAAGAACAAGACGTATCCGCTGGTTGCCGACGCAACAACGTCGAGTTTGCCGTCGCCGTTGAAGTCAGCAGCGGAGATTCCCTTGAAGGCACCGCCTTGAGGCAAGGCAGACGACCCCTGAAGACTTACGGTGTCGATGAAAGTCCCATCACCTTGGCCCAGAGAAACCGCTACACCACCGTTCGTTCCGAGCACCAAGTCCTGATGTCCATCGCCGTTGATGTCGGCAACGGCAACGCTGAGGAATCCAAACGAGTTATGGATGGCAGGCTGAACGGTGAAGGTTCCATCGCCATTCCCCAGCAAAATCCGGTTTACCTGATCACCTCCCGAGATAGTTCCTAGAACAAGGTCAGCCTTGCCATCCTCGTTGAAATCCCCGCCTGCGATCAACCCGAGAGTGGCCGGAGTTGTTACAGTCGTCGTGATCGCAGAGCCAAAATGACCGGTTCCATCATTCAGGAAAACCGCGATCGTTTTTGCATTGCTGTTAGAGACGGCGATGTCGATCTTTCCATCGCCATTGTAGTCGGCCAGTACGACGCCCATAGCGCTGGTATCTCCGGAATTGAACGTTTGACCGGCGACAAAATTGAAAGGCGGAGCGGAAGGGGTGAATACCGTCAAGTTCGTGGACCCGCTAATTTTGCCCGATGCCGCCTGGATGGTGGAAACACCGGGGGAGATACCGACGGCCAGGCCAGTGGTATCGATTGTCGCGAAGTTCGTTGCGGACGAACTCCACGTTACACCGCTCAGAGGTTGCGTCGTACCGTCCGTGAAGGTCCCGGTTGCTACAAATTGTTCTTCGTTATTGATGCGGAGCGATGAACTTTGTGGAGACACTGCGATGGAGACGAGTTGCGCTGCGCCGATTGTAGCGGATGTCGAACCAGTGATCGTGCCGGACTTTGCGGAGACCATGACGGATCCCTGCTTGACGCCAGTGAGAAGCCCAGTCGCGTCGATTGTCGCAACGCTGGAGTCAGATGTTGTCCAATCAACCGTCAATAGGGCCTTCGTCGAATTATCCGAGTAGCTTCCGGTGGCGGTGTACTGTTGTGTTTTGCCCGCTACGAGAGATGCGCCTGACGGCGACACGCTGACAGTTTGCAGCGTCGGAGTTGGCGGAGTGTTGCTGCCACCTCCGCACGAAGCGAGGGAACCAAGTGAGCACAACAACGCGAGCGACAACCAGAAACGGTCGGACACGATTCTCCTCCGTGGAGCGGCACTAACCTGCTTGAATCGGTTGGACCTACGCTAAGAGGTAGGTCCTGATGTGGCAAGTACTCAACATTTCAAATGTGCCCAATCGATGCAAGCTGCTACGAACTGTGTCCGGCGCGCCTGGAGAACCGCGACGACTGCACGCCTTTTCGCCTTGAGGCGACAGCGAAGTACGTTGTTGCAACGGACGGAGGCAGAGCTTAAATTGCTGCGTACTAAAACTGCTCAAGTGGCTGCGGGAGTGGTGTCTTTGAGACGGATGCGCGAGGAGGGTCGCGTTTGTATTCGTTGATTTGGAGTTTGGTTAAGCCGTACCGCGGATATTTGGCGGTGGTGTTCGTCGCGATGATGTTGCAGATGGCGGCGACCGTTGCGGCGCCGTGGCCGTTGAAGATCGTGCTCGACAACGTTGTGGGCGAGCACAAATTGCCGCACTGGCTGAGCGGCCTGCTCCAACCTTTTTTTCATCACGGGACGAAGATGGAGATTGCCGCGGCGGCGGCGATCGGGCTGTTGGTGATTGCGCTGATCGGCGCGATCGCGTCGGGCATCGCGAATTATTACACCGCGAGCGTGGGGCAATATATCGCGAACGATTTGCGGCTGCGCACGTACGACCACCTCCAGCAGCTCTCCCTGAACTATTACAGCGAACACGATTTGGGCACGTTGCTGAGCACGCTGACGGCGGACGTGCAGACGATTCAGAGCTTTGCGTCGGGATCGACACTGGACATCGTGGTCGATCTGCTGACGATCCTGAGCATGCTGGCGATCATGTTCTGGCTGAATTGGGATTTCACGCTGATCGCGGTGGCGATTACGCCGTTCATGCTGGTGATCATTTCGCGATTCAAGAAAGCGGTGAAGAAGGCGCAGAAAGAAGTGCGCAAGCAGCAGAGCAACATCGTGACGGTGGTGCAGCAAGGGCTCGAGTCGGTGCGGGTGATCAAGGCGTTTGGGCGGCAGGATCTGGAGCAGGAGGAGTTGAGCGAAGTCAGCAAGGCGACGGTGGATGCGTCGCTGAAAGCGCGGCGCGTGAAGGCGATGTTGTCGCCGCTGGTGACGATCGTGGTCGCGCTGTGCACAGCGTTCGTTTTGTGGCGGAGTTCGTCGCTGATATTGAAAGGGACGATGACGGCGGGGGCGCTGACGGTTTTTCTGTCGTATCTGGCGCAGTTTTTCAAGCCGGTGAAAGATCTGGCGACGATGACGAACACGATCGCGCAAACGGCGGTCGGCGTCGATCGGATTCAGGCGATTCTGGATGCGAGCGACGTGATCCCGCAGAAGCCGGACGCGATCGATCCGGGGCCGCTGAAGGGCAACATCGAATTCGAGAAGATTTTATTCGGATACAACAAGGATGCCCGCGTACTGAACGGCGTGAGTTTCAAGATCGGCGCGGGAGAGATGATTGGCGTTGTCGGGCCGACCGGGAGCGGAAAATCGACGATCGTCAGCTTGATTCCGAGATTTTACGATCCGAATTCAGGGCGCGTGACGATCGATGGTCACGACCTGCGCGACGTGAAGGTGAGCGCGTTGCGTAGTCAGATCGCGTATGTGTTGCAGGAGACGGTGCTATTTCGCGGGAGCGTGGCGGACAACATCGCCTACGGCAAGGGAACGGCGACACGCGATGAGATTGTGGCCGCGGCGAAGCTGGCGAATGCGGATGAATTTATTTCGCAGATGCCGCAGGGGTACGACACGCTGGTTGGCGATCGCGGCGACACACTTTCGGGCGGGCAGCGCCAGCGCATCGGCATCGCGCGGGCGATTATTCGCGACAATCCGATTTTGATTTTGGATGAACCGACGGCGGCGCTCGATTCGGAATCAGAAAAGCTGGTGATGGATGCACTGACGCACCTGATGAAAGGCAGAACGGTGATCACGATTGCGCATAGGCTGAGCACGATCCGTGAGGCCGACAAAATCATCGTGCTGACACAAGGCGTTCTGGCGGAACAAGGCAGCCACGATGAACTGATGGCACTCAACGGTATTTATGCGGCTCTTTATCGCACGCAATTCGACGAGCAGATGGCAGCGGCGAGACCTGCGCCGGCCACGCTGATTAAGGGCTAGAATATGGCGGGCCTTATCACGGGGGAAGAATGGCGCGCCAGCTGATCGTACTGCCAGATCACACCGCAAAACCATTTGTGGACGCAGTGGACAACGCGAAGAAGTCGATTCGCGTGAAGATGTTTTTGTTTTCGCACGCTGGACTGATCGACGCCGTGATTCGAGCGAAGAAACGCGGCGTCGAAGTGCGAGTGATGCTGAATCCGGCGCGGCGCAGCGGCAAAAGTGAGAACACGGCGACCGCGAAGCGGCTCAAGGCTGCGGGAGTCGAAGTCAAAGACAGCAATCCGGCGTTTGATGTGACGCATGAGAAGTCGATGGTGGTCGATGATCGCGTCGGGTTCGTGCAGTCGCTCAACTGGGATGTGAAAAATCTGGAAGGAACGCGCGATTATGCGGTGGTGACCGACGACAAGCGCGAAGTGGCGGAAGTTATCTCGGGATTTGAAGCCGACTGGAAGCGGAAGCCGTACGCGGTGAGCGATCGGAATCGGTTGATCTGGTGCAGCGGAAACGGACGGGAACGGATCGCGAAATTTATCGACAGCGCGAAGAAGACGTTGTTTGTGCAGAACGAGCGCTACCAGGATCAGGTGATTATCGAGCGGCTTGTGCGCGCCAGAGAGCGCGGGGTGAAGATTCACGTGATGGCGCGGCCGCCGCACAAATTGTCGAAGCAGAAATTAACCGAGGGCGTCGGCGGGTTGCGTATCCTGGACGACGTCGGAATCAAGGTACACAAACTGAAGCACCTGAAGCTGCACGGAAAGATGCTGCTTGCGGATGGCGAGCGGGCGATTGTGGGCTCGATCAATCTTGCGCCGGGGAGCTTTGACAGCCGGAGAGAGCTGGCGATTGAAGTGAATGCGCCGGAGGTTGTGCGCGCGCTGAAGAAAGTTGCGCATCACGACTGGAAGCATTCGCATCCGCTGGATTTGACGGACGAAGGACTACTGGAAGAGCTGAGGAAGCACAAGATCGATGCTGCGAATGAGCTTGCGCTGGAAGGCCGCGACGGGAAAGCGCGCCGAAAAAAATAGCGGAAGAAGAGTTGGTTCGATTGCGGCGATCGCCGCGCGCTGTGGGCGTGGATTACGTCGCGCGTGGGCGCCCTGAAGGGACGCCCGTACAGGCGTTAACGCAAAGATCGTGCGAGTGCGGAAAGCACGAGTTAGAAAACGATGTTTTCAGAAGCGCCCACGGCTTCGATGACCGAAGCCATTTCGTTCTGAGCAAACTCCGTGAAGCTATTGACGACGGCGGGATCGAATTGCTTGCCGGCGACGTCGTGAAGACGCTTTAGCGCTTCGGGAATCGGCATGCCCTTGCGATACGGGCGGGCGGAAACCATCGCGTCGAACGCGTCGATCACGGAAACGATTCGAGCACCAATCGGCGTCTCGTGGCCCTTGAGCTTCGCGGGATAGCCAGTGCCGTCGAAATTTTCGTGGTGATGCAGGATGTAAAGACCGGATTGCTCGAGGCCCTTGAGTTTGCGGATGGCGGTCCATCCGAACTCTGGATGGCGCTTCACGACTTCGTATTCCTGGTCGGTGAGCTTGCCGGGCTTGTTGAGGATGCTGTCGGGAACGCCAATTTTGCCGATGTCGTGGAGCAGCGCACCCATCTCGAGTCCGTACATGTCGCGTTCGGAAACGCCGAGACTGCGCGCAACGAGAAGCCCCCACTCCGCCAAACGTGTGCTGTGAAGGCCCGTGTTTAAATCGCGCAGATCGAGAAGCTGATTGAGGCAGCAGACAAATCCGCTGTGAAGATCGCGGATTTGATTCTGGAGATCTTCGACCTGAAGCTGCTGCCTGCGGAGAAACGCGTTCTCACGCCGAGCTTGAGTCTCGGGCTTGGGCTCGGTCCGAAGCTGAGGTTCGGACTCGAGTTGCAACGCAGGCGCTAGTTCGCAACAGGTTTCCATGGTCGTTGAATTACGGGAGCTGGAGGCGCGTGAAAGCTGTCGCCTGGTAGATATCGAGGCGCCCGACGCCTATGCCGATCGCGAGCAACGGATCAGCGTGAGACAGCGCGAGCTTCGCGTTGTTCTCGTTCATCGACTTCGATTCGCTTTGCAAGAGGTCAACGGCCCCCGAGACAAACGGGGCGCTGAAGGACGTTCCCCAGCCGGCTGCGTATGCGCCGAAGGGATAGGTCGTGACGATCGCTTCGCCAGGTGCGGAGATCCAGACAACCTGGTTGCCGTAGTTCGAGAAAGTGGAGCGCTGATTTTCGTCGTTGATCGAAGCGACGCCCATCACGTTGGCGTAGCCGGCGGGATAGACCATTTCGATTTTGCCGTCGTTGCCCGAGGAGGCGGCGAAGACGATGCCCTGGGCTTCCGCAGAAGTGATCGCCTTGGAGAGCTCGTTCGACGAAGACGTCAGGTCGAAGCTCATGTTGACGACGTTCGCCTTGTTTTGAGCGGCGAAGTAGACGGCGCTGATGATGTCGGAGAGCTGTCCAGTGCCATCGGCCTTGAAGGCTTTGAGAGGCATGAGCGAAGCCTTAGGCGCGACGAGGTGGAGGATTCCGGCGACCATCGTGCCGTGGCCGAACGCTTCATATTGCGGGCCATCAACCATCGCGATGCTGCGCTGATCGACCATCGCGATTGAGCGCTGATTTACCTGGCCTGGCGTGCAATTCACGCACGGATTCTCGTTGGCAGGCGTGCCGGTCGGGAGATCGTTCATTTCGTTGCCGCCAACCTGACTGCGAGTGAAATCGTAGCCCGCCAGGAGAACCGGCTTGAGAACCGGATGGTTGGGGTCAACACCGGTGTCGATGTCGGCGATGATGCCAGTGCCCGTGAGATTGAACTGCTGTTGTGTCCGCTGGAGGCTAACCATACTCGTCGCGGGCTGATTGACGTAACCCGCCCAGACGGTGCTGCCGTAATACTGAACCGGAGTCGTATTTACCAAGGACGGGGGAGGATCGGTGGCCGTGGCGCCGCCGGAGACAACGTTGACTACCTGATCCAACTCGGCATCCACCACGCCCGGGAGGGCGCGGACGATTGCGAGTAACAGGTTCGGATCAACGAAGTTGGGAGCAACGATAACAAAGAGCGAATTGAGAATGCCGTCGATTGGGGCAAGGACCTTGCAGTTCAGCAAGAGGCACTGACGCTTGAGGCCGTTGGGGTCGGTGGTGCGAACGATCAGGCGATTGCCGAAGAGCAAGCCGTTGGGGCCGACCACGCCATTGATCGTGACGTTGAGAATGCCCGGGACCGACTGGAGAAGGCTGGCGAGGAAGTTCGCGTTGACGGAGCTGGGTGCCGAAACGACGTAATAGTTGTAGGGCGAGCCGTTGACGCTCTCAACGACCTGGCAACCGCGCAGAAGGCAGACTACGTTGATGGCAACGGGGCCGAGGGTAGACTGCACAGTGAGTTGAGTGTCGGCCGCTGCCCGCGAGGGGCAAAAGAGGGGCGCGATGAAGAGGACGAGGGCAATCAGAAGTGATTTCTTCATGTTCGGGCTCCAAACCGGGAAATCGGACTTCCCTGGGAAGCTCTAGGCGTCCCAGAACTATCCCGATCCTTGGGTAGTCTGGGGTTCCGAGGAGCTTTGCCACAATGGTACGGGGGTGTTTCAAACTGGTACTTTTGGTTAAATGCCCTGAAAAATGACTGGTAGGTCACCTTTCGTGGCTTCAGCACCTTTCTCCGCACCCACTGCAAACCGCTGATACAAGACTACTTATAAGCCTTGTACGGTCGGGACAGGCCGTATTCGACTTTTGGGAGGTACGCGCCGGAGCTCTGGGGGGAAATCTCGCCACTCCGGCACGCACCCGTGGTACCGGTAGGAGGAGTACCGAGCCTCGTGGAAAATACAGGGTAACAATTCGTATCTGCGCCGTTGGTGTCTTGGGGGACAGCTTGGACGGATCTTGGCCAGGGACTGTCCCGGGGTCTAAGTCTTACCCACGATGGTGAAGGGAGCCCAATAGTAAGGATGGGGGTATTGTTCGCGGATCTCCTTGGCGGCTTCGGCGGCGGCGGTGGCCTTGTTTTCGCCCGCCTGGAAACGGCGATAGAAGGCTGTCATGAATTTGTGGGTGCTGGCGTCGTTGACGTCCCAGAGGGTCAGGAGCAGGGAGCGCGCGCCGGCATAAAGGGCGCCGCGGACCAAGCCCAAGAGCTCATCGCCCGCAGAGACAACGTTGAGGCCGGTGGCGCAGCCGCTGAAGGCGAGCAGTTCGGCGTTGAGGCGCATCTGGTAGAGCTCGTAGAGGTGGAGGTAGCCGTCGCCGAGGGCGATGCCGGAGAACATGGGATTGTCGGGGCGGAAGCTGCCGTGAGTTGCGACGTGGATCACTCGGCTGTCGATTCCCTTTTCGATCAGTTTTTCGTGAGTGGCGGCGGCGCTCAGGTAGAGCTCGGAATCCGGGAGCATACGGTGGACGGCGTTGACCTCGTCTTGAATCAAAGGTGCCTTTTCGTCGGGGATACCGAAGATGGCCGAGCCGGCAGGGGATCCTTCGTAGGGGCGGTGACAGAGCGCGAAGACGGTCGCGCTGGGGGCGTAGGAAATGTCGTGCAGGTCGAGCAGGAATTCGTATCCGGTGTGGAGGGCGTGGAACGGCAGATAGTGCAAATTGCCGTGAGGAACCACGACCAGATGTTTCGTGTGAATGAAGTCGGCGACTGGATCGAAGAGTTGGTTGTAGAGTTCGGTCAGGTGGCCGACGGTGGAGTCGTACATCTCTTTCGCGGTTCCCGCTCCGAGGTGCGCGGATAGTTGAATGCGGCCGAGCTGGAAGCGGAAGAATCGGAGCGACTCGGAGACTTTGGCGAGCGTGGTGACGTGGACGATGTTGAAGGATTCCCGGTTGACGACAGCGGCGACGATGTAGTCGCCGGCGAAATAGTATTCGAGGAGAGTTGTGTCGGGAGGAAGTACTGATTGGACTTTTTCGATCGATGCGCATGCGGGCGGCGCGATCGCTGAAGCTTCGGGGGATCCCTGGGGAAGATCTTCGAGAATGGAGAGTAACGCCTTCTCTTTCTCGGTGGCCTTTTCGCGCAAGGCTTCCACGGTTTCCGCCGAATTTTGGGCGGCGCGGAGTTGTTCGAGTTCGATGCGGTGCTGATACCAGTTCAGTTCTTCTCGTAATTCGCGAATCTTGTGGACGAGTTCGCTCTGTCCGAGTTTTGAAGCCGGCGCGTTGTGGCCGCGTTGAAACATCAACTCGGAGAGGTTGCGGGACTTTGCCAGCTCCATGTATTTGAAGGCTTCTTCCTCGGTGCCTTCTGTGAAATCGGGGTCGATGCAGAGCTCGACCATGCGTTCGTAAAGCTCTGACTTATTTTTCATGAACGAAATTTTCAGTTCGTCGCGGTAGAGGTTGCTGCGCAGGCCTTCGAGGCTGTGGCGTGCCTGCTGATACTGGAGATAGGCCGAAGCGTGGGAGCCCGCGGCTTGATCGATGCAGCCCAGCAGAAATCGGCCTTGGTATTGAAGGATGGGGCTGTCGAGTTTTTTCACGATTTCAAGGCCGGCCAAGCACTCGCTGCGGGCAGTGGCGAGATCGCCGGTGTGAATCGCCGTTTGTGCCAGCAGGAAATGGCAGATCGCAGCTTTGTTGCGCAAGAGTGAGTTGTCGAAGTATTTCGACGCGCCCGTGGCGAAGTGGCGCGCTTCGTAGTAGCGGCCGGCCGAAAACAGGACGATCGCCTGGTAAAGATCGATCAGCCACTGCCAAACTTCGTTTTTTTCCTTGATGAAGAGGCGCTTCGCTTCACCGAAGGTTTCGAGCGATTTTAAGGTCTTGCCTTCCTGCCCGAACGCGATTGCCTGGTTCACGAGAGTTTTTGCCGCTTCGTAGCCGATTTCGATTTCATGGAAGAGTTGGAAGCCCTGGCGAGCGATGTCGTGAACTTCGGAACTGAGATTCAGCTCGACGTAGATATCGGAGAGATCGAGGTAGCAGAGCGCGACAAGATATTTGTCGCCGATTTTTTCACCGGCGATGCGCGCGCTCTTCAGGCCTTCGATTGCGCGACGGTAGTCGCCGCGCAGGTAGTAAAGATAGGCGATGTTGTAGTCGGTCGTGAGATGGATCAGCGGGATATCATGGTCGAGCAGCAGAAATTTCGCGCGTTCGTAGGTAGCGAGAGCTTTCGCAAAATCGTTGAGACTGATCAGGCACATCGACATGTTGTTGAGCGAGATCGTTAGTTCTTCGGCGTCACCGTATGGGAGCAACTGTTCGTAGGCGTATTCGTAGTGGGTCAACGCTTCCTGGAAGCGGTCCTGGCGGTGGAAGATATTTCCGATGTTGTTTTCGAGACGCGCGAGGCGGCGCTTGTCGCCCACTTCGGAGAAGATGTCCTGCGCTTTGGTGGCGAGCGCGAAGGCGCGATCGTAATCTCCGATCATGATGTGCGGATGAATGGCGGCGGTGACGGTGCGACCGACGCCTTCCTGATCTTTCGCTTGCTCGAAGAGTTTTTCGGCTTCGTTGTAGAGGGCGACGGCGGCTTGATATTCGCCGCGCTCAGAGAGCACATGCGCCTTGATGCGCTTGCTTTGTGCGAGAAGCTCGAGACGGCAAAGGATGTTGGCGAGCAAAATTGCGGTGTCGGCCAGGGCGAGTGCGGTCGTGGTGTTGACGCGGAATTCCTGAAGCGTCGCGGCATTGAGCTCGGCGACGACGTCGGCCTGTACGAAGGATTTGTGGTCGGCGAGGAATTTGCGGCGGTCTTCCGCAGTAGTGAGAGAAGAGATCCTTGCGAGATCGTCCGGAGTGAGGAGCGGGTTTGTGGCCGTGGAAGTCACCGTGGTTTCGTATTGCCTTTAGCGGCAGGCCGCTCCTGTGGGCCGGAGAAATTGTTCGTCAACATTCCAAAGCGCGTAGGGATCGAGAATTCCTGGCCGGAAATTGCCGACAGTGGACTGAGCGCCGACGAGAATGTCGGGGCTGAGAAGGAAGATCAGCGGCAGATTCTGGGCGACGATTTCTTGCACGCGGTCGTAGAGCTTCTTCCGCGTCGCGTAGTCAGTCGTCGTCATTTGCGATTCCATAAGTTTGTCGAGCTCGGCTTCCCACGGAGTTGCGGGAGATTTTTCGCCCATATTCCACAAGTGCATTTCACCCGCGGAGCGCCACAGGCCCATCTCCGGAGTTGGATCGACGTCTCCGTTGACGAGGTTCATGAGGACGGCATCGTAGTCATGCGTATTCATAACGCGATCGACGAGTGCGCGGAATTCGAGTGGGACGACTTTGACGTCGATGCCGAGTTGCTTCAGGTCGTCCTGGGAAATGGTGGCGATTTTGGTGCGCTGGGCGTTGGAGGAGCTGACGATGACGGTGAAGGTCACAGGATGTTTTCGCTGATCGAGCAGCAAGCCATTCGCATCCCACGAAAAACCATCCGACTTGAGCAGCGCCTTGGCCTGGTCGATTGAGCGATCGGGGTGTTGGATGTTTGCGCTGAGCCAGAGCTTGTTGCCGGGGCTGACGTTGCCCCAGATCGGAGTCGCTCGGCCGCCGTAGACAAGGCGCACCATTCCTTTGCGATCCATCGCGAGAGAAACGGCTTCGCGGAATTTCAGGTCGCGAAACCAAGGTTGCTTTGCCGCGATGTCGGCGTGCTTGGTCGCATCGAGTGAGTTCATGTTTAGAAGCAGAAAAACGAACTCGAGTCCCGGGCCGACGTCGTAGAGGCATTGGCTCTTCGACAAATTTTCTTTCTGGAGCAAGTTGAAATTGTCGGCGCCAACGCGCTCGAGGATTTGCGTTTCGCCGCTTTTGAACTTGATGACTTGTGCGTCTTCGTTGGCAACAACCGTGAAGAGCAGTTCGTTTAGATAGGGCAGGGTCGTTCCGCTTGAGTCTTTGCGCCAGTAATTCGGATTGCGTTCAAGCAGCAACTGCTGCCCGGCGATGTAGCTTTTCAGCCGGAAGGGGCCGAGGCCTGCAATTTCTTCGGGCTTGGCGTTGACGCCCCAGACTTCGCCGAGCTTGTGATCGCGGTATGCGGCTTCCAACAGATGTCTGGGAAGAATTGCGAGACTGTCGAAGATTCGCTCGCCGGGACCGTAGGGCTTGGTGAGATCAAATTCGACGGTATAGTTGTCGATTTTTCGGACGGCGATCGGCTTGTCGTCGATGATGAGGAGGTCGCGCTGCGGCGAACTGAGCGCTTCGTCGAGATAAAGCTGGAAGGTGAAGACGACATCATCAGCGGTGAACGGTACGCCATCGGAAAACTTAACATCGCGGCGAAGCTGGAGCGTATATTTGCGGCCGTCGGACGAGACTTTCCAGGAAGAAGCGAGCGCGGGTTCGGTGCGCTGAGTTTGGCGGTTGATGTGAATGAGGTCGGCCTGCATGGTGCCGATGACTTCGCGCGAGGTGGTGTCCACGGCGAGGATGGGATTCAGGGTTTTTGGATCTGTCCGAAGGGCGACGGTGATTCGGCCTCCGGGATGGCCGATCTCGGGCGACGATTGCTTGTCCTGGGCGCTCGACGGTGCGACGGCGAACGACGTGATGAATAACAACGCCGCGACAAATGTTAAGCGTCGATAACGGCACAGCGCCTTGTGGCTGGCGCTCATGTGAGGGGAACCCCGACCTTCTGCTGAATCATGGAAGACGCCCAGTGGTAGATCAGAAAAAGAGCGACGAGCGCGATGGCGGGCGCGTACATCCACCAGTAATTCACGAGGACGTTGTATTTCTGGAGTTCAGCCAAAAGCGTGCCCCAACTCGGGACGGGTTCGCCGATGCCAAGGCCGAGGAAGGAAAGCGTCACTTCAGCGAGGATGAACTGCGGGATAAGATAGGCGGCCATCGTCAGCAGCAATGCCAAGACTTGCGGAAGAATGTGTTTTCGCAGGATGTGAACGTTCGACGCGCCCATCGCGCGCGCGGCGAGGACGAAATTTCTTTCTTTCGCGCTGAGAACCATGGAACGCACGAGACGCGCGGGGCGAGCCCATCCGATGATGCCGACGACTGCGATCAACAGAATGAAAGTGTCGGTCGTTTCGATTCGCAGCGGCAAAATGGCGCGAACGGCGAAGAGCAAATACAGCCATGGGAGCGCCATGAATAATTCGACGAGGCGCATAGTGACGGAATCGACCCAGCGACCCGAATAACCCGAAATCAAGCCGACGATTCCGCCGGTGAATAAGCGCGATCGCCGCGCCGATCCACCCGGCGAGAATCGAGATACGGCCGCCGTACAGCATTCGGGAGAACTCATCGCGACCAAAATCGTCGGTGCCGAAGAGAAAGAGACGTCCCGGTTTTTCCACGCCGAGCAAGTGCGTCCTCGCCGTGATGCCTTTCACGATCGCGTAGGGCGAGCCTGCGGTCAGAAAGTGGATTGGGTAAATTTGCGAGTGGTCTGCTTCGTAAGTACCCGCGTCCAACGCGGCCTGATTCCAGCCGTAGACAAATGGGCGCAACGAGAAATGCCCATCGGGGCGGAAGAAGTGAAGACGGGTGGGTGCCGAGAATGGGAGATCGCGATCTTGCTCGGCGTAACCCTGCGTGGAGAAAAAGCCCGGGAAGATCACGACAAGGTGCAGCGCAATAAAGAGACTCAACAGCGTGTTTCGTTTTGCCCGTGCGCTCATGATTGTGCCGTTCGGATGCGAGGATCGGTGCAGTAAAGCAGGAAATCGGCCAGCAGATTGCCGGCAATCAAGCAGACCGCGGAAAACATCGTTGCAGCGACGACGACATAAATGTCGCGCGCCAACACGGCTTCAACGATAAGCGGGCCGAGGCCGGGCCAACTGAGAATCACTTCGACGAGCAACGAGATGCTGAGAAGCGAGCCGACCGAAAATCCGAAGAGAGAAATCAGCGAATTGAGCGCGACGGGGAGTGCGTGGCGGTAAAGCAGGCGAAATTTTGGAATGCCGTGGCCCTTTGCAGCGATCAGAAATGGCGCGTCCAAAACGCCGGCCATTGCCGAACGAACGTGGCGAGCGAGAATGGGCAACGTTGTCAGAGCAAGCGCGAGAACTGGAAGAAAAAGATGCCGGCTAAGATCCCAGCTTCTGGAAGCAAATGAAAGCTGTACCGCATCGGACGAACTCATCCCGCCCGTTGGGAACCAGCCGGTACGGGCCGCCAGCAAGAGAAGCAGCAAGGCGAATAGAACATCGGGAATGGCAAACAGCAAGGCCAGGATTACTTCACCCGTTCGATCGATCCAACCGCCCTTGTACAGCGCTTCGGCGATGCCCCAGGGAAGCGCCAACATCCAAGCCAGCAGAACGGCAAACGTGGTCAGCAGCAGCGTGTTTCGGGCTCGCTGCCAAACTAATCCGCCGACCGGGCAGTGATACGAAAGGGAGTATCCCCACTCACCACGAAAGATGGATTCAACCCAGCGCGCATAGCGCTCGGGCAACGGACGATTCGCTCCGTACTGCGCTTGCAGCGCCGAAACGGTCGCGGGCGAAATTTGAGGATTGAGCTTGAGGTCGTCGAAGAAATTACCGGGGGCAGCCGAGAGCAGAACGAACGTGCACAGAGACACCCCTACGAGCAGAAGTACTCTCTGTCCCAACCGCCACGCAAGCTGTTTCATCCACTACTCGTTTACAGACGGTATCGCTTGCAATCGTATATTTTCAGTATCCTTTGCGATTGAAACAGCGCCAACTGGCGCGGTTTTTGCGTGTATGTCGGGAGTTAATAGCACTGAGGGTGGGGGCGAGTCCAAAATGCGACCTGCTTTCATAGCGACTACGTCATGGGCCAACATGCGCGCCAGGCGCATGTCGTGGGTGATGAAGAGGTAGGTCAGAGAGTGCTCGCGCTGGAGTTCGAGCAGAAGGTTCGCGATTTGCGACTGCGTCGAAAGGTCGAGCGCGCTTAAGGCCTCGTCGAGAATGAGGATTTTGGGGCGGGCGATCAGCGAACGCGCGATGGCGACCCGTTGACGCTGTCCGCCACTGAGCTCGTCGGGGCGGCGAGTCAGCCATTTGGAACTGAGCGCGGCTTGTTCGCAGGCGGAGACAAGGCGCATGAACCGATCTTTTTGGCTCAGTTTCGGCTCGTGAATGTCGAGCGGCTCGACCAGGATTTCCTCGATCGTCATGCCGGGATTCAGGGCTGACGCGGAATCCTGAAAAATCAGGTGAATGTCGCGGCGGACTTCTTTGAGTTCCTTCGATTTGAGTTCGAGCAAGTTTCGGCCGCCGTACAAAATTTGGCCGAAGCTGGGCTTTTCGAGCAGTACGAGGCAGCGAGCCAGGCTCGATTTTCCGCAGCCAGAAGGTCCAACCAACGCCAGAGTTCTGCCGCGCACTAAATCCAACGAGACATCCGTCAGCGCCGTGACGGGAACGCGGCTGTCGAACGCGGTTCTTTGAAAATAGTGAAGCGAGAGATTGCGGACAGAGAGAATCGCCGGATTCGCTGTGGACACGGGCTGCAGTCTAGTCTGCATAGAGATGGCACTCGATCCGCCGATTTTCGCGGACGCTGATCGGCGAGGGTGGTTGCAAGTCGCATTTGGTCATGCGGCGATCGCAACGCGGGGCAAATTCACAGCCGGGGCTGGTACTTTCCGGATCGGGCGAGTCACCGGGAATCGTCGGAAGCCGAACCGGATCGGCACACTGGGAATCCCGCTGCGAATCCCACGACGGCGTAGCCGCACATGCAAGAAGCGACCGGGAATAGGGGTGTTGGGGATTCTCGAAAAATACTTTGGCGGGAGCGTCTTCCACGATGCGGCCGGCGTAGAGAACCGCTACGCGATCAGCCAGCGAGTAGAGGATGCGCGGGTCGTGGCTGATCAAGATGAGCGACATGCGGCGTTTCGACTTTAGATCGGCGAGCAGTTGCAGGATTTCGGCCTCGGTTTCGGCGTCCAGAGAGGCGGTCGGTTCGTCCGCGATGATCAGTTGCGGATCGCAGCTCAACGCTTGCGCGATGACTACGCGCTGCTGCTGTCCGCCGCTGAGTTGGTGAGGATAGGCGTTGTAGATGCGACGGTCGGTGGAGGAGAGTTGGACGCTTGCGAGGAGTGATTCGGCTTCGCTGCGGTAACGCTGCCGCGGCCACGTGTTGTGTGCGCGCAAGACTTCGGCGACTTGCTCGCCGATCTTCATCACGGGATTGAGAGCAAGGCCCGGCTCCTGCGGGACGAAGGCGACGTCTTTTCCGTGATAGCGCTGGAGTTCCGAATCAGTGAGTTTCGAAATGTCGCGGCCGCCGAATTCGATTGAGCCGGAAGTGACTTTCGCATTTTTGGGCAAGAGCTGAACCAGAGCTTTTGCGAGCGTCGATTTGCCGCTGCCGGATTCGCCGAGAACTCCGTAGCAGATACCGGGCTCGATTTGCAGATGAACGCCACGGAGCGCGCGGATTCGCACGTTGGCGGGGAGAGTGAAGTCGACCCGAAGGTCGGCGACGTTGAGCAGCGATGACATCCCGGTCATTTCAGTCTCCGGGAGACTTCGCCTCTTCGCAAGGCGCGTGTGCCCTTAAAGCACCCAACTGGCATTTTTCTCGATGAAGCCGAACCCGCAATTTTGCCAGGCGGTGCCGGGCCACTGGATGTGCCTCATCGAGGCGCGCCCGACGAGAACTTCGGAGCTGCGGCTCAGCAGAAAGACTTCGACGATCGCTCCGGGCTCGAGATCGACGCTGCACTTGCACAGGAAGCCGTTTGCGCTGACGTCTTCCGTCGAAGTGAGCAGGTCGAAACGCTTGCCGCTGGAGCTTGTGCCGACCAGCTTGAGAATTACTTTGAGCCGAATTCTATGATCGCGGCGGCGTTCCGTATGAGGGCTGTTGATCGCCTTTTCGATCGAAGACTTGAGCTTGTCGAAGTCGAGCGGCTTCTGAAAGAAGTCTCTCGCGCCGAGGTTGAGGCAGAATTCGCGGTGTTCGTCGGCGGATTGTCCCGTGATGACGAAAATCGGGATCGTCTGCGTGTTGCTGACCGACGCGAAGGTCTGACAAAGCTCGAGACCCGAAAAGCGCGGCATCATGAGGTCGACAAGAATGCAGTCGGGCTTCGAGGCCAGCGCGAGACCGAGAGCCTCGGTGGCGTCGCCGGTGTCGGTTACCTCAAAAGAATCACTCAAGCGCTGTCGAATCAGACCGCGCATGCTTTCGTCGTCTTCCACGACAAGAATTCGTGGCATTCCACCCCTCCGGCAAATTCGCTTACATGCAAATTACGGGCAGCACATTTCAACTCTCTGATTTGTCAGCGGCGCCTCGATCGGCCGTCGCAACCAGATTTGAATCGAGTATTTCTCTTAGCTTGTGGGCCAACTTCATCCTGGAAAAAGGCTTTTGCAAAAAGGCGACGTCCTTTGGAAGGACGAATTTGTCTCCGAGCGCGCCGTCCGAATAGCCAGACATGTAGAGGACGCGGAGCTCAGGCCTGAGGGCGCAAAGGAAACGAGCCAAGTCGGCACCATTCATGTCGGGCATGACGATGTCGCTCAAAACGAGATCGATTGTGCCGGGAAACAGTTGGACGTGGCCGACGGCCTCGCTGGCCGATTCCGCACTGAGAACTTTGTAGCCGCTCGACTCCAGAAAATCGACGATCATTTTGCGAAGGACTGGCTCGTCTTCGACGACGAGAATTGTCTCTGAACCTCTCGGCATCCCTGTGTGTTCCGGAGCCTTCTGGCGGTGCTCCACCTGAAGGTCGGTCGCTGGAAGAAGAATCGTGAACGTCGAGCCCAATCCTTCGCGCGTGTCCACAGTGATAAATCCGTTGGCCTGCTGAATGATTCCGTAAGCTGTCGCCAAGCCCAAGCCCGTACCTTTCGATTTGTCCTTCGTGGTGAAAAACGGATCGAAAATGTGCGCGAGGATTTCAGGAGTGATGCCGGTACCCGTGTCGGCGATCGCCAGAGAAACATATCGACCCGCCGGAATAGTCGCCTTCCCATCGTCATACGCCTCAACGTAGCGGTTCGCAATGCTGATCGAGAGTTTGCCTCCCTGAGGCATCGCGTCGCGTGCGTTGACAGCAAGATTGATGATGACTTGCTCCAGTTGTCCCGGGTCGACCGTAACGGCGCTGACGTGCGATGCGGCGTAGACGGCCAGTCTGATGTGCTCACCGATCAAGCGGCTGAGCATCGATGACAGATCGTTGACCAGTGAAACCAGATCGGTTGCGCGCGGCTGGATCACCTGCTTTCGCCCGAAAGTAAGCAACTGCTTCGTCAGATCGGTTGCGCGGTCACAGGCTTTCGCGATTTCTTCCACGCTGTGACGCAGTGGATCGTCTTTCGACAGCCGTTCGAGAATGAACTCGCTGTAGCCTTGCACGACGCCGAGAGAATTGTTGAAGTCATGTGCCACTGCGCCCGCAAGGTGGCCGACGGCTTGAAGCTTCTGGGCCAGCAGGAGTTCCTCTTCCAGCTTCTTCTGTCTCGTAATGTCGCGATACAGGCCGATTCCGCCGACGAGCTTGCTTTTGACCAAAAACGGAATCCCCATCATTTCGACGGTGACACCCGTTTTATTGCGCCGGAGTCGTACCGTCTGTTTGGAGATGGGTTCCACCAATACTTGTTGTGTGAATTGCGACGCTTCTTCGCCCTCGGGAGCGGAGAGTATTTCGTCGACGTGCCGGCCTAGCGTCTCGGAGGGACTGTAGCCGAACAATTCGCCGAACGCTGTATTTGTGAGGAGAATTTTGCCGTTCGCATCGTGAACTACCGTCGCGAGCGGGCTGTGATTCTGCAATGCATTCAGGATCACGGTTTGGTGCTCGAGTTGGCTGCTTGCGACCGCAATCTCTGACACCAGGCAGCCGACAGACAGCCCGACCAAGGCAGCCCCGAGCATCATGATTTGCGATTGCAAGTTGGTCGCACCGGGAGAAACCATACTTCGAAGTGACCAAAGCGTCGCGATGTTGGAGAACATCACTGCGGCAGCGACACCACGGATTCCCTGGCGAGTTGCAATCCACAACGTGAGGATGAGAACAAGAAAGAAAGTATTGTGGGAGCGAGCGAATCCAAACGTGAGTAGAAACCAGGGCAGGACAGCCGCAGCGGTGAGTTGCAAGTAACGCTCGGCCAAAGTGATGCGAGAAGGTTGCGTGGCGCGCGCGGTGAGTGACCATTCGATTGATCCGAGACCTGCGGGATCTTCTCGGGGAGTTAGAGCAGGAACGACGTGAATCCACAGAAAAGGCGCAATGCTGACTGCGCCCAAGACGTGGCCAATCACAATCTGGCCGCAGAATAGCCAGGTATCGATTGTCTCTAGGGATTGGTGGCTATAGCGAATCAGGTAAACGAACGCGCCGATCAGAATTGACGTAACCGCGATCACGCCGAGCATTCTGCCGAGGTCACGGACTTTGATGGTCAACGAGTCTGCGCGACCCATTCGGCGAAGCACGAACGAACCGACGCCGCAGCAAACGACGGTGATGCCAGCTTCGGACAATACCGTTTGGGGCGAGACGAAGAGCGAGCCGGCCAAGGCACTGCCAATGACGCTGGCGCAAAACAGTGTCGGCATCGCTAACCATCCGTTTGAATAAACGGCGACGATGGCGAGGCCGGTCAGGGGGAACCACTGAATCGTTCCGGCGTTGTAGTCCTGATTGCCGAAGACAAATTGAAAAGCGATGCCTGCAAGAAAATAGAGAGTCAGCGCGACATAGGCTGGCGTCGCAGCTTGGGGAGCCGAGCTTTGCCGCGCGTCTACTTCCTGAAGTTCGAAAACGTCCACCATGACTTGTTCAAGTCCGGTCCCGCTGAATGTGCTCACACTAGGGCGAAGAGTCTGACGCGACATCGCTCATGCCTTCGGGCCTTGATACTTCTATCTGAGGGGAGGGGAATGGTTATGTCACGTGGAAGTGTAGGCGGAAGCACGAATCCCTAAACGGAACTCTAACTTAGGTAGTAATACTTACGTATTTTCTCTACAGCGTTAATGCTCTTTATTGTTTGTGTTCTAGTACCCAATGGTTCTATCGACGGACACGAACACCAACGCCATCATTCAGACAAGCAAGAGACAGGTCGGCGCGTTTTAGAAGGTTAGAGGGTAGGTCTGTCGGCGAACGATTCGAATCGACAACGGTCCTGCGGGACCGGAGACCAAGTATGGAGTAGGCCCTTTGTATGAAAAGTCTCATCGAAAGCCCTTCGATAACGACCCGACCGGGACCACCGACCAACGAGAATGCGCGATTGGTTCGCGAGTGCCTGGACGGCGATCCGAACGCCTGGGCCGAGCTGGTTAACAAATACAAAAACCTGATTTTCTCGGTGCCAATCAAGTACGGTTTAACCAGGGATGAAGCAGCGGATATCTTTCAGGACGTCTGCGTCAAACTGCTCTCGGACTTGAAAAACGTGCGTGATCCACAGGCATTGCCGAAATGGATCATTCAGGTTACCTCTCACAATTGCTTCCATTACAAGATTAAGCGGAACCGGTTCGTCTCGAGCGATGCTGAAGATCAGAACACGCCCGAGCCGGAGGTCCAGGCCGATACGGTCGAACAGATCGCGCGGACCGAAGAGGAACAAGTGATCCGCGAGGTCCTCGGCGAGCTCTCTCCCCGCTGCAATCAGCTGATCCAGATGCTATTTTTCGAGGAGCCTTCACGCTCCTATCGGGATATCGCGTCGGATCTCGGAATTGCCGTGGGGTCGATCGGTATGATGAGGCAGCGATGCATCGATCGGCTGCGGAAGAGGTTCGAAGAAGAAGGGATAGCCTGAGCTGGGGTCCCCCGCTCTGGGTGGGGGCTGACCAAAAGGGCTACATCATCCCCCGTATCAATTGAGTCCGGGCCTACTCTTATGTAGCGTAGACAGGAGGGCTCGATGGCATCACTCTCTAAGCCGTTGAGCGACCACAACATGGCGCACTATTCGTCGCAAAACTGGATCGACTACGTTCGCAACCTGGTGTCCCCACAGGATGCGGCGGCGATGACGAACCATCTGAAGAGCGGCTGCGAGAGCTGCGCGAAGGAAAAGGCCAGCTGGAGCAAGCTCGCCGCCTTCGCCAAAACCGAGGCGCAGTTCGAGCCGCCGGAGCACGTTGTAAACATGGCCAAAGCTTTGGTTCAGGCGCCCAAACGCGAAAAGGCGCTTCGTATTCGAGAGATCGCCGAGCTGGTCTTCGACAGTTTTCTCTCGCCGCAGTTGGCCGGCGTTCGTTCGGCCGCAGGCGTGGGTTCCCGCCAACTTTTGTATCGAGCCGGCGAAGTAATGATCGATGTGCGCTTCGAGGCCAACGACGAAAGCGAACGATTTGCGGTTACCGGTCAGGTTTTTCGGGATCAGGGTTCCAAAGTGGGAATGACGCGTGTCCCAATTTCACTGATCAGCGGCAAGAATGAACTTGCGCGGACTTCGACGAACCAATTTGGCGAGTTCTATCTGGAGCACGAATCCGCAGACAAGAACTTGCAGGTGTCGCTGGAAGTTAATTCCGAGAAGGACGTATTCATCCCGTTGGATGAATCGATCTGGCGCATTGCGCGACAGGTCAGGTAAGTATCAGGCTTCGATGATTCCGTGCCGAACGGCGTAGCGCACGAGGCCGGTAACAGATTCCAGATCGAGCTTGAGCATGATGCGGGCACGGTGCGCTTCGACAGTGCGCACGCTAATCCCGAGGGCCTGGGCAATCTCCCGATTCTCTTTGCCTTCCGCAATCAATCTCAGGATTTGCGTTTCCCGAATCGAAAGCTCCTTGGTCATGGCCCCGTCCAGGTTTTAGCGGCTGCCTTCCAGCTCTGATGACGCCAGGTTCGATGACGAGAGTCGACCAAGCGGTCCGAACTCACTTGGAATTCTTTCTACAAACTAATGGATACTAATCCATCGACTCCGTCAGTGTATGACACCATGCAACTAATTTAACGGTTCAGTCAACAACTTTTGTTTCAGCGCTGCCTCACTGACAGTAACATTCCCGTCGGATTGCTTGCGTTTGCTGCGTCTGCCCTTCGACAGGTGCGTAACTGCCTATTCTTTGCGAACTTAGGCGGATCAGAGAATACGTTGGGTATCGCCCTCTCAATAAGGCGCAACGTTTTTTGGTTGGTATTCCGACCACATATTTCGCGTCCGGACTGGTAAGCGTTTCCCGCAGCATCGGAAGTTGAAACAATTGTGCCAGCCGATCGCTGTCTCGCGATCTTACCCGATAGATATCGGCGCCGGCTCGGGACGAGATTTTTGGGGATTGCTCAAAATAATTCGGACTTTACGTATCAAAGCTGATCTGCCCAACTCTTTGCCATTAACAGTAACTACTACTCCTTAAATAGTCGGGCACACAGGGCCCGGCGGTACCGCTGCCGCCGGGCCTTCCTACAAAAAAGCACGCCAGTCGTAACTCCAGCCAGACAGTCCACGTCGTCGACAACCCCAGAAAACCCACCGGGTGATGCCCGATTTGGCATTCAAAATCACGCCAATGTACCAAACCCGGTTACTTCGACTCCTTATCTTGCAGAGAGACGGAGAGTCGAAATGCCAAAACTTCTCATCGCGGATGATTTCGGCCCGCTACGAACGTCTCTGAAGAAGTATTTCGAGGCGAGGGGCTTGGGTACTTGCCTCGAAGCAGAGAACGGGCGAGAGGCTTTGCGGCTCGCGGAGCAGTTGCGGCCGGATGTCGTCATCCTCGACTACTCGATGCCGATCATGAATGGCCTGGATGCGGCCAGGGCTGTTCACGAAGCGCTGCCGAACGTTCCGATCTTTCTCGTCACGGCACACGGTGCGACAGTTCGCCGGTTTCTCGGCGATCTCCCCATCTCCGGCGTGTACATGAAAGACGATCTCGGCCCGCTCCTCAACGCCGTCCGCCGGCACCTGGAATCCGTGATCTGCCCGACCTAACGAAACACTGCAAGTCCAAGTTTTTGCTGCCCCAATAACAGTCCGACTCAAGGAGATGACATGCCGAAGTTGATGATTGTTGTGACGATCCTGTTCGCGATGACCATGAATTGTTCGGTTGCCTACTCGAGCCAGAAGCCGGCCGCCAAGGTCACTAAGATCAGTTTCATGCTGAAGCACCGCGCGCCGGAGCAACACAAGGACCGCATTTCTCATGGACGCAGGTAGCCGGACGCGCTCGGAGCGTTGCGTCGCGATCGCGTCATACGTAGACGACTGCGACGCAACCTCGGGATCGCCGCAACGATTTGTTGCGGCCTTCCTTCTGTTTTGAGGTGAGTTATGCCCGATAGAAATCTGGTTGCAGCGACGATTCTCGTCGCCGACGACAACGAAGCGAACGGAGCCTTGCTCAGCGAAATTTTGGAAGAAGTTGGCTATCGAACGATCTGCGTTCGAACCGGAGCGGAAGCTTTGGTCAAGGTCACGAATGGCGACGCGGATCTTGCGCTGCTCGACGTGAGGATGCCGGACAAAAGTGGGTTCGAAGTTTGCTCCGCCATCAAATCCAATCCTCCAACGCGATTCATACCGGTGATTCTGGTTACTGGTCTGTGCGCAGCGAGCGATCGCATCCAGGGAATCGTTTCGGGCGCCGACGACTTTTTGAATAAACCGGTCAATCCGCAGGAAGTTAAAGCACGGGTCAAATCGCTGCTGCGATTGAAGTCTTACATCGACGAATTGGAAAACGCGGAGATCGTTTTGACTTCCCTTGCGACGAGCATTGAAGCCAAGGATCCCTACACGCACGGCCACTGCGAAAGGTTGTCGAATTATTCCGTCGCACTGGGAAAGAAAGTCGGCCTTTCCGAAGAGTCGTGCGTCGCCCTGCGAAAGGGCGGCATCGTTCACGACATCGGGAAAGTCGCAGTGCCGGAGCGCATCCTGCTCAAGCCTGAGCGACTGACTCCCGACGAGTGGTACATCATGAAGCAGCATCCGGCGGTCGGCGAGCGCATCTGCGCGCCGTTGCGGTCGTTTCGCGCGGTCCTTCCTATTATCAGACATCATCACGAGAAGCTCGACGGCACCGGCTATCCCGACGGACTGAAGGGCGACGAGATCCCGATTACCGCCAGAATTTTGCAGGCCGTCGATATCTACGACGCGCTCACTACCGATCGACCGTATCGGCCGGCGCTGCCGGTTGAGGAGGCGCTGGAAACGATGCGGAGCGAAGCGAAACGCGGTTGGTGGGATTCCGCGCTGATTGATGAATTGCAGAGCCTTGTGGCGGTTCCTGTGGAGGTGGTCAGTGAGTGACGAGGTCGGCACAGGTTCCCTCGAAGTACGACCGAGCGGCACGGCGTTGTCACTTTCGCTGCTGGTTGTAGCGATCGTCGCCGTTTACGTTGCTAATCTCTGGCGGCCCTCGTTCTCCGACGGCGCTGCTAATTTTCAACACGCTCTCTCTTCGAATCCTTTCGCGTTCGCAGGAACGTTTGTATTGACCTCGATCGGTCTCGCTTGCGCCTTGGGCGCAGTGTTCGTTTTGTTGCGAGCTCAGTCGCGATTGGCCACGGCGAATCTCGATCTGAACCACGAGCTGAAGCTTTTGGTTCAAGAGAGCACTTCGTCTCGAGAAGAGCTTGATCGTTATTTCACGTTGTCGGTCGACATGCTCTGCATTCTCGGCTTCGACGGCTATTTCAAACGCTTGAATCCGGCGTGGGAAAAGACACTTGGATATTCGATCGAAGAGCTCCTGAGGATTCCTCGCATGGACCTGGTTCATCCCGAAGACCGCGCAGCCACGATCAACGAAATTCGAAGCCTGCGCGCCGGCAGGAACACGGTCTGGTTCGAAAATCGATATCGACGCAAGGACGGCACTTACGTCTGGCTGTCGTGGTCGGCGACCGCTGTGCCAGACAAGCAACAGATGTACGCCGTCGCGCGCGACGTCACCGCCTTGAAGTCCACAGAGGCCGCCTTGCGCAGTGCGAAGGAAGAAGCCGAGCGTTCCAGCAAATTTAAAGATCAATTCCTCTCGACGATGAGCCACGAACTCCGCACGCCGCTCAACGCCGTCGTCGGCTTCTCGGAATTGCTGATGGACGATAAGCACGGGCCGCTCACCGAGCGCCAACATCGCTACGTGAAGCACATCCGCACAGGAGGGTTTCATCTCTTGAAGCTGATCAACGACATTCTCGACCTTTCGAAAATTGAGGCCGGGCGTTTGCAACTGTCGACGCTGACTCTGGATGTCAGCGAATGCTTTCGGGACGTCGTCGAGTCTCTGTGCCCACTCGCGGAGAACAAGAAGCTGACGATTCGTCGAGGCGAAACGGACTTGACCGTCATAGCCGACGAGACGCGATTCAAGCAAGCCCTGATGAACCTGCTGGGAAACGCGATCAAGTTCACGCCCGAGAATGGACTCATTCAGATCGACGCTCACGCGCAAGGTGACTTCGTCCGCATCGACGTGCGGGATTCGGGGCCGGGAATCCCGCCGGGCGAGGAGCAGCGCATTTTCGAGGCGTTCTATCGCACGCAGCAGTGGGGCAATACCGTCGAGGGCAGCGGACTCGGACTTGCGATCACGCGCCGGCTGGTGGAATTGCAGGGCGGCCAAATTTCCGTCGAAACGCGCCCGAATGAAGGATGCTGCTTCTCATTCACGTTGCCGAAGGGGCTGATCAGTCCATCGGTCGCGCAGCCGCGCTCTTCATCGTCGGATCAAACACGCTGCCAATTGCCGCCGTGAAAAGCGACGGCTACGTGCTCATCGTCGAAGATGATGGCGCGACGCGCGAATTTCTCCGCGACTTCCTGACGAAACAAGGACTCAACGCCCGCGCTGTCGCAACGGTGCCGGAAGCGCGACGTGCGCTCTCGCTTATGCCGCCAGACCTGATCGTGCTGGACCTGATTCTTCCCGGTGAGAGCGGCATGCAGATGCTCAAGGAAATCCGAAACGACGATCGCGATCGAGACATTCCCGTTCTCATCCTGACGAGCAAAGACCTGACGCCCTCCGAACAAAATTTCCTGCGCCATAACGCAAACTCGGTCGTCCGGAAGGACGGCTCGTGGCACGAAACACTGCTCGATCAAATGCGCCGGCTGCCTCAGAGTCGCCCTCTGAGCGGATTGATGATCACCGAAGCATGAAAACTTTCGTCTTGGTGGTGGAAGACAACATCGCGAATCAGGAATTGCTGCAGGACTGGCTCGAGGCCGAAGGCTTCGACGTCGTCAGCGTCGGCAATCTTCAGAGTGCTTTGAATGCGCTCGAGGCGCGCACGCCACATGTCGTTCTGCTCGACGTGCAGCTTGGCACCGAGGATGGCCTCGCTCTATCCGCGTGGATTCGAAGCAATCCGCCGATCAGTCATATTCCGATCATCGCCGTTACTGCTCACGCCATGATGGCCGACCAGCAGCGCGTCGTGCAGGCAGGCTGTAATGCTTGCGTACCGAAGCCGATTGATTTCAAGCTGTTGCGCGGGCAACTGACGCAGTGGCTCGGTTCCGCACCTAACCAGCGCTTGCTTCGTCCCAAGACCTAAGGCCGATTCTCCGGCATAACTCAGTGCATTTTCTCGCCCGCTCGCGCACTCCTAACTGGAAGCACAGGAGCGTGTTGAGATGGATCTACCCGTGTCGGTGCAAAATGCAGGAAAGAGCCCAGTGAACCTTTCCGTCTCGAATCCTCGGCCGGATCACAAGGTTCGAACGGAGTTGCTCCAGCGAGAAGCGCGCGTCCCCGGCGTCGAGAAAGCCCTGGTGATCGACGATCACCTGCCCACTTCCGAATTCATCGGCGAAGTTCTGCGCGCGTGCGAAATCGAAACCTACAACACGAGCGACAGCAAGCTCGCTGAAGCGCGGTTGCGCCGCGAAAAATTCGACGTCGTATTTGTGGACGCGAAGATGCCGGCGCCCGACGGCTTGGAGCTGGCGCGAAGGATTCGCGCGTCCGGACCGAACAAACGCGCCACGATCGTCATGATCACCGGCGAGCAAGGCCACGACTTCATGAAGCGCGTCTTCGAAGCCGGCGTGAACTTCGTCGTCTTCAAGCCCGTCGATCGCCAGGCTCTGATGCGCTTGTTGCGCGTCACCCAAGGTTCAGTCGAACGCGAACGCCGCCGCTACGCGCGCATTAATGCCGCGTGCAGAGTGGTCATGGAGTTCAAAGAGCAGAATTCGTTCGGAACAACGATCGACATGAGTCTCACCGGCATGCGCGTCAAGATGAATCGCCTCTTGCCGGTCAATTCCATCGTCGCAACGACGTTGGAGCTGACACCGGGCGCGCCAAAGCTCACCTTCAAATGCCGCGTCGTGCGCCTGATCGAAGACGACTGCATGGGAGTCGAATACGAAGGAATGGACGAGCAGGTGTCGCAAAAGCTCGAAGATTTCCTACTCCCCCGCGTCCTAGAAATGGCCCGCCGCAAAACAACCGCGCCTCTAGCGCAAGCCGCTAACTACCGAACAACCTCGCTTCTAGTGCAAATCTTTAACAGTGTACAGAGGTACGTGATATTTCAGAGACGACACTCATCGCGCCGATGGATATCCGTGCGTGGTTGTAACTTTCGGCGTCATTTCCAACCGCAGATCCATCGACCTTTCGAATATGAGTGAGCGCAGTCACCGTGCGGCCGTTCCTTATAGTTGGGAAAGCGCGATCAAACCATTTATTCAGGTTTACGAAGATGTGTTGCGGAGGTAGCAACGCGGTTGCCTCAGGAAGTCTGATAGCTTCTGCATTTTTCGACAATCAGCAATTCGTAGAAGGATTGAAGCAGGGCGTAGTGAAAACCCTCTGGTCCGTCAAGGAAGCCGCGCTTCGCGATGTACAAAAATATGAATTTCAAAAGGGGCCGCGCCGGCAATCGGTAGAAGAGCGCCTTCTGATTTCGCCTTCGTTCGCCTCGATCTCCGCTGAACAGTCCTCGAAATGTGAGTGGGCGTTCCCGGCGACAATTTGTTTCGCCTCTAACGTCGAGTAATCGTTGTGGCGCGAGATCCAATGCTCGATGCCCTTCGAAAACGGAAAATGATCCAGGTAACCGGACAGATAGTCAGAAGGACCATCGATCACAGAAACCGGATTGATCATTCGTTCGTAGCGGAGATATTCCGGCCGAAATAGCCTCGGGTAGGTTGACGTGACCTGGATGTGTCGAAGCCAGCGCGATCCCCAAAAGTCGCGTCGTTGAATTCGGAATGCGACATTCGGGCCCGGATTCGCAATGGCTCGCCGGATCGAATTGGCTAGCTCTGGTGTAACTCGTTCGTCCGCATCGATGTGAAGAACCCAAGGATGTTTGAAGGGAATGCTGCGGATTGCCCAATTCTTATGCGCGGATTCGTCTCCGCCAAACATTCCGTCGGCGCCGCGTTGCATCACTTTGGCGCCAAAGTTCTGAGCAATTTCGATCGTCGCGTCAGTGGAACCAGAATCGAGTACGTGTACGTCGTCAGACCAGGCAACCGATCGGAGGCATTCTTCCAGGTCTTTTTGCTCGTTCTTAACTGGTATCAAAACCGAAAGCATGGGCCACGGATACTAGCATCGCCGCTCCCATGCAGAACTTCAAAATGCCGTTAAAGACTATAGAAAATTTTGCGCGCCCGACGGGCGATTATCGACTGGTTCAGTCGGAGAGCGGCGCCGTCAACATTTCAAAAATTCTTGAACAGACAGTGATGCTTCCAGGCCTCGGATCGAACTACATCACTACCGAGATTCGCGCTGAGTTTTCGGAATATACTGAGGAAGAATTGTTTTACAACTCTATATGATTCGTGCTTGAGCCGCGCTGAGTCCAAATATTCAAAAAGTCGGCGGCGCTAAAATGGATAGGGCTATGGCGCTCAGTGACGACTCATTGATTAGAAG
>CAWJSH010000004.1:0-767353 GCA_963845465.1 uncultured Acidobacteriota bacterium
AAGGCGACTTTTGCCGCAAGGTGAAAGAGATTCTCGACCGTCACAGCCGCGGTGAGGATTTCATCGAAATCAGCCTCGATTCCGAATACCGCTACAACCCGCTGCACAACGACCTGGACGCGTACGCTCTCGCGTTCAACATCGCATCACTCCTCAACAACCTATTTGGCCGCGGCAAGGAGCCGTTCTGGCAGCAGGCCTACACCAATCTCGTGAAGTTCATCATCCTGCTGCACAAGATCGCCTACGGCTACGTCACGCTCTTCAACGTCTATGAGTGCGCCATCTCGCCGCCATTGCTCGAACAGCGGATCCGCGAAGCCGAAGAGATCATCACTGGGGCGCCATTTCGTCGCTGTACGCCGGAGACTTTCGGCGAGCGCCCCGTTGAACTGCGAGCCTCGGTTTCAAACACGACCCGAAGGAATGAGCGCTACCTCGCGCCGGCTCGAAGGAACTCTGGGACGAGCTTAAGAACAAGGGCATTTCCGCTGAACCGTCACTGTCCTCGATCCGAGCTTTGCGGACCCAGACAAGCTCGAACAGCTATACGCAGTCCAAAGGTGGTTCCGACGAGGATTGGGAACGGATCGAGACCAAGCTTCGTACCTCGATCGTCGAAGGCATTTCCGTTTTCCTTTCGCTCTTTGACGACAACCCGAAAGTGAAGCGAGTTTTCTGTCCGAAGCGTGAGTGTTACGACCCGAAGCTCAACGCCAATGGCCAATACGGAAAGCCGCTGCCTTCGTTTTCCTGGCTCATTGAGCAGGGCGCGGTTTGTTCGCTCAATTTCCCCGTCGGTATGAACGCCGGACTGGCCAAGGCCATCGGCGTAATGATGAAACTCGATTTCGAACGCGCGGTACTCAATCGCATCCCGCAGATTGAAGCGGAAAAGGACCGGCATTTCCGTCAGGTTCTCTTTCTCTGCGACGAATACCAGCACTTCGCCACCGTCGGCGAAAGCGATCCGACTGGAGACGAAAAGTTCTTCAGTCTCTCCCGGCAGGCCAAAGTGCATCCCGATCGTCGCAACGCAGAGCATCAGCTCACTGCGTTCCTCGCTGCCCGGGAGACAGTTGGCGAACCTTGCTCCAGACTTTTCGTACCAAGATTTTTTTGTGCCTCTCGGACGATTTTTCCGCGAGGACAGCCAGCGAACTCTGCGGCCGGGAAGACCGCCTCAAAGTCAGCTACAACCTGTCCGAAAGCGGCCATGACGCCAGTGTCAGCCTGCTCACCGGAAAAGCGATCTCCCACCGGGCCAACATCACCGCCTCCAAGAGCTACAACACCCAGACCGACTTCCGCTTCGACATGAAGACGTTCACGGAACTGCGGAACGCTCAGTCCGTCACGATTGCCTACGACGGACTTAACCCCATTCCGCCGACTGTTTTGTTACTTGAAGCCCTATTACAACGACCCGAACAAATCCTATTTCGAGCAACTTGCCGCAGGAGAACTCTGATGCCTGGCTTTGAAACCATTCTTCCGTTCCTGAAACCAATCGAACACCTCATCCTCGACGACTCCGTCAGCGAAGTCATGGTCAACGGACCGGACCAGGTCTTCATCGAGAAGGCTGGCTTCGTCGAACAGGTCCCCGGCGTCTCGCTTGGCGAGCGATCGCTCCTTGTTGCGGTGAAAAACATTGCGAGGCGGCTCGGCGACGACATCTCGGAAGCGAAGCCCATCCTCGATTCTCGATTGCCGGACGGCAGTCGGGTCGCCGCTGTGATTCCTCCCTGCAGTTTGCGTGGCGTGACGCTTACCATTCGCAAGTTCAACGTCCGCCACTTCGAAATCGCGGACCTTATCGCAGGCGGAACCCTCACCCACGCGCTGGCGAACCGTTTCGAAGATTACATTCTGCAGCGGCGCAACCTGCTTATTTGCGGCGGAACGGGAACGGGCAAGACGACTCTTTTGAACGCACTCGGGAAATTCATTCCCCCGGATGAACGCATCCTGCTGATCGAAGACACCGCGGAGATACAGCTTGCTCAACTGAATCTCGTTCGCTTCGAAGCGCGCCGGGAGCAGAACGGAGTACCCGCGGTCTCCATTCGTGACCTTCTCAAAGCTTCGCTGCGGCACCGGCCCGATCGTATTTTGCTGGGAGAAATTAGAGGAAGCGAGGCGTTCGACCTGCTCCAGCTCTTGAATACGGGCCACGCCGGAACACTGAGCACAATTCATGCAAGTTCCGCGAAGCAGGGCCTGGCCCGGTTTACCAGTTGTGTTTTACAAAGCGGGATTGAACTGCCTTACCGTTCGATTAAGACAAACATCGCCGATTCCCTCAACGTCGTCGTGCACATCGAGCGAAGGCCGGGCCGGCGATACATTTCCGAAGTCCTCGAAATTAACAGCTACGACCCCGACTCCGACCTTTTCGACTTTTGTTCCATTTATGTCGCCCCCAAGGAACACGCATGAACAGCGTTTCCTCATTCACGCCAAGATTCCTGACTGCGCCCGAATACGTGTTCGCACTTCACAAACCAAGCGACCAGGTTGCAGTGCTTGTGAGGAATCGACTTCAGCAGCAAACGATGCAGCGAATTCTTCCTGCCGAAACAATCGCCAGTGCTGCTTTCCAGTCCTGGCTGGAGGAGCAGAACTTCTCGGGAGCCGACATCTTCATAGGCATGAATCCGGTAAGAGAGGGATCGCGAAACCGGAGGAAAGAGCAAATCCGCGAGGTCCGCCACACCTATCTCGACCTTGATGAGGAGGCCGGAGTTTCACTTCGGGCGATCCGCACTTCCGGCGATGTCCCAACACCAAACTTCGTTCTGGACACTTCGCCCGGTAAACATCAAGTCGTCTGGCGCGTCGAAGGCTTCGACACAACCGAGGCGGAATCCCTGTTGCGTGCTCTGGCTTCGCAGTATGGCGGCGATCCGGCGGCCACCGATATCTCGCGACTCCTTCGCTTGCCTGGATTCAAGAACAGAAAATACAACGAAGCTTTCCTCGTGCGCGTGCACCACGAGACCGACTCTCTTTATCACGTGCAAGATTTTCGCGTGCAGGAAGATTCTCCGGAGTCTCCGCGTCACTTCGGCGATTCTCGGCAGGAATCGCGGAAGATTCCTGCGGGCCATCGCAGTCAATCCGAAGCCGATTGGGCCTACGCAAAACGAGCGCTGGCGCGTGGTGATCAACCGGACCAGATCATCGAGCGCATTGCCGACTACCGTGCGGACGACAAAGCAGACCCTGTCTACTATGCCCGCCTCACGGTCATAAAGGCCCAGCTCTCGTTGATGTCTCGCGAAAACGATGGACTAGCCCGCGAGGCTGTCGGCGAAAGTCCTCCTTTGCCCGCAGCTAACGTCGAACCGCCCGACACGATTTCCGCAACGCGCAATCAACGTTGAATGTTTCAATTAGCTTTTTTGAGGGACCGGCCATGAATCAAGCGGAAGTAGAAGTGATAGACTCGACCGAGCTGGCGAAACGGCTAAACGTGCCCGAAACCTGGGTACGCTCGTGGACCAACGCAAAACGCACCAGCGATCCAATCCCGCATTTCCGGCTTGGACGCTACGTTCGTTTTCCCTGGGGAAGTCCGGAACTCCGCGAATGGCTGACACCGCCAACTGGTCAGTGCGAACGGGCAGGGTCATTAAGGAGGAACGATGACCAAATCCGTTCGTTATCAAGATGGATGTTTGTATGCAGACCATGCGGCTTGGTACGTAAGGTATCGCGTCCAGGTGCGGCAAGAGAATGGATCGACCAAACTCAAGCAGCGGGCAAAAATGCTGGGACGTCTGGAACGTTATCCACGCGAATCCGACATCATGCCCCTGAAAGTCGAGTTCATGCATCGGCTCAACGCCGGCAAATTCACGCCGGAGAGCAGCATGAGCCTCAAGGAATTTGTCGAGGACATCTACCTGCCCTACATCGACGAGTTGCGTGCTTCGACAAGAAAAGGATATCGGGAAATCTGGAAGAATCACATCTCGGACCGCGTCGGACAGATTCGTTTGCGCGAGTTCAGGACGGTGGATGCGAGCAGGATGCTCAAGGCCATCGCCGATGAACACGATCTCAGCAAGACAACGCTTCAGCACATTAAGAGCGTGCTCAGCGGTATCTTCAGTCACGCAAAGAATGAAGGCGCGTTCGATGGAGTGAACCCCATCCAGGATGCCCGTATTCCCAGAAAGGCACGCGAAGCGCGCGAAACCTTCGCGTACAGCTTGGCCCAGATATATCGCATTCTGAATCTTCTGCCGTTGTTGCCCAAAGCAGTGATCGCCACAGCGTCCTTTGCAGGACTTCGCGAAGGCGAATTGCGAGGGCTTGAATGGACGGACTACACGGGTGACTCGTTGAGCGTCAACAGATCCATTTGGAAGAGCTTTGTGAATGGACCTAAGACACGAGCCAGCGCCCAAGCAGTGCCCGTCATTCGGCAACTGGCGGAAATTCTGGACGCGTACCGTCTGTCCATGGGAAATCCGACGACCGGGGTAATGTTCCACTCGGGCGGCGGCGACCACATGGACTTGAATAGAATGGGTCAGCGACTTGTCCGGCCAGCCGTGGAATCATTGCGGCTGGAATGGTACGGCTGGCATGCATGCAGACGCGGCATTGCATCGAACCTGTATGAGCTGGGCGCGAATGAAAAAGTCGTCCAGCGCATCCTGCGTCATGCAAAACCGCACGTGACCAAAGAGCGTTACATCAAAGCTTTCGATCCGGCAGTCTTGGCGGCGATGAAGACTTTGGAGACGACTTTGGAGGATTTCCACAAATGTTCAGCAACTGTTCAGCAAGTGAATTGAAGTTAGATGTGGTAAGCTGTTGATAACAAACCGCGGAGAGGTGGCAGAGCGGCTGAATGCGGCGGTTTGCTAAACCGTTGTACCGGCTAAAACTGGTACCGGGGGTTCGAATCCCCCCCTCTCCGCCATGTAATCCTCCACATTCGAATCTCCGCTCCGACGAACTGCCGCGAAGGCACTTTTACCGCCATTCCCTTCGAACACTCCAAAAAGGCACCTCCGCGAGCTATTGTCATGCGAAGTCGAAAGGTGCAACCGTGAGTCTGTCCAGCAAAGTGATCCCCTCCCCAATTGGAAGGCTCAGACTCGTCGCCAGCGATGACGGACTGGCGGCGATTCTGTGGGACAACGACCGCCCTCGGCCCGCTTATCTTGCTGACCTTGCCGAGAACCCCGCGCACCCAACTCTGCTCCGCACCGAAAAAGAGCTGAACGAATATTTCTCTCGTAAGCGAAAGACTTTTTCCGTACCGCTCGACATGCGAGGCACTCACTTTCAAAAGCAGGTTTGGGAGGCGCTACTCGCAATTCCTTTCGGCGAAACGCGATCCTACGCCCAGATCGCGAATCAAATCGGCAACCCGAAAGCCACGCGTGCAGTCGGCGCCGCAAACGGCCAAAATCCGATTCCCATCATTGTTCCGTGCCACCGAGTTATCGGCGCGAACGGCAAGCTGACCGGATTCGGCGGAGGGCTAGAAATAAAAGATCAGCTCCTTGCGCTCGAAGGTAGCGGCCGAACATTATTCGGATGATTCCCTCCGAACCTCTCTGGCGAAGGCACCGCGATTCAGTTCAAACACTTTGGTCTCGTAGAGACTCCTACTACTTTCTGCGCATAAACTGCCGGCGCATTTCCGTTCGCACTGACTAGCCCTCGCCTGCTTTTGCTAGTCGTCTCGATGTGATTTTCCCCGCGAGCAAAAACCTAACTACAGTGAGCTAACTGTTCCTCACCTTTCGCACTTCCCGGCGAGATGCGAAGTTGCGCTGCGACAGGAAGTGGTTCCGCGACTACGAGTGGCAAAGATCTCCGGATTTTTGGCCTTCGTTCCGCGCGCCGACTTCACGGAGCAATTGGCGGTTGAACCCAAACGTGCGATCGAAGGGGACACCAACATGCTGAAGGGCTTCAACTATCCGCTCACGCCTACAGGCAAGTCGAGCTTGAATCCGCTGCCGCCCTGGCACTATTCCGCCGATTTTCTGAACATTGAGTTTTGGATAGCGCCAGCCGCGGTGGAAGCTGTGTTGCCCCGCGGACTTGATGTGGATCCTTCGGCGAAGGGTCACGCCAACGCGCTTTTCTACGACTGGCAGTTCAGCGGAAACAACGACGAATATCTCGATCCGGCGCGCTATCAATATCGAGAATTTTTCATCCTCGTCGATGCGCTCTTCGAGGGGAAGCCCGTGGCCTATTGCCCGTACATCTTCGTTGACAACGATGCGGCGATCGCGCGCGGCTGGAGCCAGGGCTATCCAAAACGTCTCGGGCAGGTATTTCAGACCCGGTATTACGCAGCGACAGGGAAAGCCGGTCCAGCGCTTGCGCCTGGATCGAAATTCGCGGGATCGCTGACGTCGGCCGGACAGCGACTTGCCGAAGGGATCGTCACGCTAAAAGAGCAGGTGAAAGACAAATTGGTTTTGAAGCAGCGACCCGTCGTGAATCTGCTTCACAGTCCGCGTCTTGCCGCCGACAAACGAGACAAACCGGCCGTTCACGAACTCGTCGAAAACGTGCCGCACGACGTGAAGATCGAGCAGGCATGGATCGGAGATGGCTCCCTCACGCTGCCCGTTTGCAGGGGTGAAGAACTTTCGGACTTGGCTCCGGTCCGTTGCGGTAGCGGCTTGCGGGCCTCGATGGCATACATCGTCGACGACCTCAAGACATTGAAAGATCTGCGCTAGCGAGTGGGGTCTAAAAAATGCCGCTCTACACCGCGATCACGCAGGGTTCGTTGCCGGACGAAGCCAAAGCCAGAATCGCCGAGGAGCTTACGCGAATCCACAGCACCGTGATGAAGGTGCCAAAGAGTTTCGTTCACGTGATTTTTCTGTCGTATCCCAAAGGATCCGGATTCACCGCCGGCAAAGAAGGACCGGCCGCGTCACTCAATTGCGTTCTGCGCAGCGGACATACGGCCGAAGAAAAGACCGACCTGCTGAAACAGTTGTGGCCAGCATTTCAAAACTTCAGCGGTGTCGCGACGGATCAACTCGCGATTTCCCTTCAAGAGATTCCCGCCAACAATGCGATGGAAATGGGGCAAGTCATGCAGGCCGTCAGCAACGATTAGGTAAGCATTTCCTGCAACACGAGCAAGTTCGGCAGATTGAGTTTTGCGACGCTGAGAACCGTGAGGAGCGTAAACGTCGATGACTAGGAAGCTGTTTTCGGCAAACCCCGCGCGAATTGGCCGATTCGATGCGCCACCAACGAGTGACGCCGTTCCTGCCTCTCTGGTCGACGGAACCTCAGATGAGCTGAAAAACAACCTCATTGCATTACTTGGGAAAGAGAACGTCCTTCACAAAGCCATCGACCTCGTACGGTATGCCTCCGATGCAAGCCCGTATCGACTAGTCCCTCAGGTTATCGTGCAGCCTCGCACGACCGATGACATCGTAAAGCTCTTCCGCTATTGCCGTGAGAGCGGACATCACGCGACGTTTCGGGCGGCGGGCACCAGTCTCAACGGCCAATCGCAGTCCGACGACATTCTGATCGATGTGCGAAATCACTGGTATGGCGCTGAAGTGGAGAATAACGGCGGACTCGTGCGCGCGCGTCCCGGAATGATCCTCGGCCACATTAACTCACTGCTGGAACAGGACGGCCGGCGATTGGGACCCGATCCCGCCAGCTCGCATGCATGCACGATCGGAGGCGTGATCGCCAATAACGCCGGCGGTATGCGCTGCACCGTGGAGAAGGATGCCTATCACACCGTCTCCGCGCTCACTTTCATCATGCCCTCCGGTGCAGTAATTGATACGTCGAAGGCCAATGCAGAAAGTGATTTTGCGCGGGCAGAGCCGCAGCTTGCGGAAGGCTTGCTGAAACTTCGAAAAGAGCTTCTGGCAGATCAGGCGCTGACGGACCGTATACGCCGCAAGTATGCGATCAGGAACACGCATGGTTTACGACTCTGTGCGCTTCTCGACGGAGCAACGCCGCTCGAGATTTTTCGACGCCTTCTCGTCGGCTCTGAGGGCACTCTCGCATTCATCGCTGAAGCGGTCCTCGAAACAATTCCGGCGCCCCACGTCACGAGTGTGGCATGGATTCCGGTCCCCACAATCGACGAAGCCATCGCTCTTGTCCCGGATCTCGTCAGCCTCGGTGCTTCTGCCGTCGAGCTGATGGTCGCACCCGCACTCACCGCCGCCAGTCAAGGCTTTGCAGATACGCCAGCCTACTGGAAAACACTCGATCCCGAAGCCGCTGCGTTGCTCGTCGAGATCGGCGCAGAGGATACGGATTCGCTCGGAGTCAAGCAGCAGCAAGTCCTCAAGCTCGTGAGTTCCGCCAGATTGATTAAGCCGGTCGAGTTTACGAGCGTCAGAGAAGCCGTCGAACTCGCGTGGCACGTTCGAGAGGGACTTCTCGGTTTGGTCGGCAAGAATCGCCCGGAAGGCTCGACGCTCATCACGGAAGACGTCTGTTTTCCACCAGGGCATTTGGCACAGGGCGCGCACGATGTTCAGGAACTGCTTGCCAAACATGATTTCATTCCCGGTGTTGCCGGACATGCGGCTCACGGGAATCTTCATTTCACTTTGGTCGCTAATCTCGATAGCGCCGACGGACTATCCAGGTACTCGGCGTTCATGACCGAACTCGTCGATCTCGTCGTCAGGAAACATGACGGTTCCTTGAAGGCCGAGCACGGAACCGGGATGAACATGGCTCCCTTCGTCGAGTCGGAATGGGGCGAGAAGGCCACTGCGATGATGTGGCGCATTAAACAGCTCGCAGATCCTCACGGGATTCTGGCTCCGAACGTGATCCTGACGCGCAATTCCAGCCTTCACTTGGAGAATCTGAAATCCTTCCCACGAATCGAAGGCGTTACGGGTTCCTCGCAATGCATCGAGTGCGGATTCTGCGAACCAGTCTGTCCGAGCCGTAATGTCACCATGACACCGCGTCAAAGGATTGCTCTGCGGCGTGAAATGACGCGCCAAAAGAGTGACTCCGCCATGCTCGCGCAACTCCAACGGGAGTATCAGTACAACGGAATCGAGACCTGCGCGGGCGACGGTATGTGCTCCATTCCCTGTCCGATCGGAATTAACACTGGGTCGCTGATTAAACAGTTCAGAGCACTGGAAAACAGTCCAGCCGCAGAGGCCGTGGCGCTACAACTTGCAAAGCATTGGAAAGCAGTCGAGCCATTGGCGCGACTCAGCCTTTGGGGAGCATATGCGTTTTCCTCATTGTTTGGGGTGAAGCCGCTCACAGCTCTCACCACCGTCGCGCGCAGTGTCGTCAGCCCGGACCTCATGCCCGCAGTGCCGGGTCCAATGCCACGTGCGGCCTCCGAACTTCCCAAGACGGACAGGAAAGGCGCCGCGGCAGTTTATTTCTGCGCCTGCATCAACCGCATGTTCGGTCGCGATCCGGCTGGCGCAGCGGTTCCCTCGCTTGCCGAAGCCTTTGTTTCTTTGTCCAAACGCGCTGGTAAGCCACTGTGGATTCCGCGAGACGTTGCCGGCTTGTGCTGCTCGACGCCGTGGAAATCGAAAGGCTATCGCCGAGGGCACAAACACATGGCGCAAACAGTTGCCGACGCGATGTGGCGCTGGAGCGAGGGAGGAGTTCTTCCGATCGTCGTCGACGCGGCCTCATGCACTCTTGGTTTCAAGGAAGATATTGCGACGCAGCTCGAAGGAGAGCGAAAAAAGCAATACGAAAGCCTCAAAATCATCGACTCGATAGCGTGGTGTCATGATCTTCTGCCGAATCTGACAATCCCGCACAAGCTGCGGCGCGCGGCTGTGCATCCGACGTGCTCGATAACACAACTCGGGTTGGCCGGCGCGCTCAAAGAAATTGCGCGCTGCCTCGCTGACGACGTCGAAGTTCCGATTGGCACTACCTGTTGCGGGACCGCCGGCGACCGAGGGCTATTACATCCCGAGTTGGTCGTTTCTGCGACGCGCGAGGTTCGGTTGGTGCTGATTGATCGGCCTTTCGACGCCTATCTCTCGGCGAACCGAACGTGTGAGATGGGGCTTCGGCATGCGACCGCGCGACCTTACGAGTCCTTCATTTTCCTGCTCGAGGAGCTAAGTCGCCCGGCGGCGGTATAGCGGAGCGGAGCACTCTCATGCGCATCGTCCATTTCGAAACACAGGGAGTTCTTGGAATTGCAGCGGACGAAGGCGCCGGGTGGCACGGTCTCACTCAGCGGGACGACGAATTTCCAGGCGCCCTGCCCGAATTGGTTGCGCGAGGCGCAGACCTGTTACGCATCGGCAAAAGCCTCGGAAAATCGCCGACCATCGACTTAAGTGCCGTCCGAGTGCTGCCGCCAGTCCCCATACCGCCGAAGATCCTGTGCGTCGGTCTCAACTACGACGATCACCTCGCGGAAAGCGGGCTGAAGAAGCCGACTTATCCGGAAATCTTCGGCCGTTTCGCGACGAGTCTGATCGCTCATCAAGAGGCAATCCGGCGGCCGCGCGAATCGACTCAACTCGACTACGAGGCCGAGCTTGCCGTGGTGATCGGCAAGCCGGGGCGTCGCATCGCTCGAGAACGTGCCCTTGATCACGTTGCGGGCTACTCGCTGTTCAACGATGCGAGCGTGCGTGATTTTCAGCTCCGCACACCGCAATGGACGATGGGCAAGAATTTCGATGGCACCGGATCATTCGGCCCATGGCTGGTGACGCCCGATGCGGTCCCGCCAGGCGCCAGCGGATTGCGCATCCAGGGCCGATTGAATGGCCGCGTGATGCAGGATTCGCGTACAGACCTGCTCATCTTTAGTGTGCCGGCGCTAATCGAAATGATCAGCGTCGCGATGAGTCTGGAGCGCGGTGATGTGATCATCACCGGCACGCCGGGTGGCGTAGGCGTAGCGCGTAAGCCGCCCGTTTTCATGCAGCCCGGCGACATCTTCGAAGTGGAAATCGAGGGAATCGGTGTCTTGACCAATCAGGTGCAGAACGACTAAGCGGGTATTTCAACGAAGCGGTCGCGGAAGAATGGAGTCACTCCCAATGCCATATTCTGATTACAAGTGTCTTCGACACGCGTTTGATTCGGGAATCGCGTTCGTAACCATTGATCACCCGCCGATTAATCTTCTTGATGAAGTTCTGTCCCAGGAATTGGACAAACTTGGAAGGGAACTCGAGGCCGATGAGAGCGTGCGAGTCGTGGTCTTGCAGAGTGCGCTTCCTGATTTCTTTATAGCCCACTCTGGTTTGGGCCGAGTGGCAGCAGCTTCCAAAGTCGTGTCTCATACGCGTGGCTTTCGTCTGACGCAGATGATCGGTGAGCGGTTCAGGAACATGCCTAAAGTCACCATCGCGAAGGTCGAGGGACGGTGTCGGGGCGGAGGCAGTGAGATCGCGTTAGCCGGGGACATGTGTTTTGCCGCTCTCGGCAAAGCAGTCTTCGGCCATCCGGAGGTGGCCATTGGACTTGTTCCTGGCGGCGGTGCTACGCAAAGATTGCCGCGGCTCATGGGTCGTGGACGGGCCTTGGAAGTGCTCCTGGGTTGCAATGATCTGTCGGCGGAGCTTGCGGAACGCTACGGCTATATCAACCGAGCTTTGCCGGCCGACGAGCTGACGCCGTTCGTCGAGAAACTGGCTCGCCGCATCGCCTCATTTCCGGCGCATGCCATCGCGCATGCCAAATCGGCCGTGGATGCCGGAGCATTTAGCTCCCTGGCAGAGGGGCTTCTGATGGAAGCTCATGAATCCGACTTGAGTGTTGCCAGCGAAGTGACGCAAGCGCGCGTACAAGAGGTATTGGGTCTCGGCGCCGAAACCTATGAAGGCGAGCTAGAGATGGATTATTTATCGAGGCTTTCCGGAGCAAAATAGCTCGCCAAATGTCGCTCTCAGTAGAAGAGATTCGTCTTTGCGAGATCGATCAGTTCATCGCCGCGGCCGTTCATCACGGTGCGAAGCATGTAAAGACTGAAGCCTTTCACTTCGTCCAACGTGATCGTGGGCGGCATCGCCAATTCAAATCGATGCGTTAGGACTTCGATGACGGCCGGCCCTTTGTGCGAAAACGCGGCCTGCAAAGCTGGGCGCAACTGCTCTGGCCGCTCGACGCGCGCACCGAACATGCCCATCGCTTCGGCAACTTTCGCGAAACTGGGATTCTTCAGATCTGTACCGTAGGTGACGTACCCGCTGCTCTTCATTTCGACTTCGACGAATCCCAATGCTCCGTTGTTGAAGACCACGACCTTCACGGGTAGATCCATTTGATTGAGCGTGAGTAGATCGCCGAGGAGCATCGCGATGCCACCGTCGCCCGAGAAGCTGATGATCTGGCGGCCAGGATAGGCGGCTTGCGCGCCGATCGCTTGCGGCATCGCATTTGCCATCGAGCCGTGATTGAAAGAGCCGATGATGCGGCGTTTGCCGTTCACCTGGAGATAACGCGCGGTCCAAATGATGGGAGTGCCCACGTCGCAAGTGAAAACGGCATCTTTCGCGGCAACGTCGCTGATCGTCGAGACCACGAACTCAGGATGAAGAGGCGTCGTGCCTTCTTTGCCGGAAGCCAACGCGTCGAATTCTTTTCGGGTCTTGTCGTAGTGCGCGAGAGCTTTGTTCACGTAACTTCTATCAGCTTTGTCAGTGAGAAGAGGCAGCAATGCCTGCAGAGTCGTTTTCACATCGCCAATCAATCCGATTTCGACGTGCGTGCGGCGGCCGATGTTCTCTCCGCGGTTGTCCACCTGGATGATCGTGGCTTTCTCTGGGAAAAACTGGCGATAGGGAAAATCCGCGCCGAGTACCAGCAACACGTCGGACCCCATGATCGCGTGGTATCCAGAGGAGAATCCGAGAAGTCCCGTAAGCCCCACACTGTACGGGTTGTCGTACTCGATGAACTCTTTGCCTCGCAGCGTGAAAACGATCGGAGCCTTCAACTTCTCGGCGGTTGCAACGAGTTCGTCGTGCGCCCCTTTGCAGCCCGCCCCACCAAAGATGGCGATCTTCTTTGCGGAGTTGAGGGCTTCTGCGGCTCGATTCAGTTGGTCCCGATTTGGAGTCAACGAATACGTCTTGTCGTTCACCGGCAGGGCCAATGCGTTTTGCGAACAATCGGCCGCCATAACCGTTCCCGGAATGACCACGACAGCGACCGTGCGCTTCACGATCGCGGTTCGGATTGCGGTGGCGAGCACGCGCGGCAGCAGATCTGGCTCGGATACCAGCGCGCAATAGTCGCTGCACTCTTTGTAGAGAATCTCTGGATGCGTTTCCTGGAAATAATTATTCCCGAGCTCGATGCTGGGAATCTGCGCCGCGATCGCCACCACGGGAACACGGCTGCGATAGCAATCGAAGAGCCCATTGATCAGGTGCAAGTTTCCCGGACCGCAGCTCCCGGCGCACACGGCGAGTTGATCGGTAAGGTGAGCTTCGCCACCAGCGGCAAACGCGCCGGCCTCTTCGTGCCGCATGTGAACCCACTCGAGCTCTTTATGAGTGCGAATAGCGTCGGTAAAAGGATTGAGGGAATCTCCGGACACTCCATACACGCGCTCGACGCCTGCACCGATCAGCATTTGAACGAGAACTTCGGCGGCTTTCATGGCGGGATCTCCTTCGTGCGTGGCGGCGAGGCGGCCAAGTTTCGATTGCGGTCACTAAACTCCCACCGTCGCGCCGGTCTGAAAACGTGAGGAACAGCTAGCTCACCGTGAGCTAACGGTTGCTCACGTTTTCGACCTGTGCGAAAGATGTGAACGTGCGTGCGAAATGAAACATCTCGGGTTATGTGTGTCGGCACTGCTGCTGATCGGGCTGATGGCCCACGCAATGTCATCGCTGTCGGCGGGTCTTCCGGTTGCGAATCAAGGGTCGGACGAAAGACGCGAAAAGCTCACCGAATTCTTCAAGACCTATGTCGGGCTGAACGACGATCAAATTCGTGATATTCGCAGCGGCAAGGCGCTCGCGAAAACTCTAGGCTCGCCAACCGCCGACGAAGTGTTTGTTTTCGGCGCGGTTTACGTTCGATCGACACCGGAGGATTATCTGAAGCTGGCGTCGGACATCGATGCGCTCAAAAAACTGCCGAATTATCTTGCGATCCGTAAATTCAGCAATCCCCCGCTACTTTCCGACTTGGACGGATTCAGTCTGGAGGAGGATGACCTCAAAGCGCTGCAAAAGTGCCGTGAAGGCAAGTGCGAGGTTCAACTACCCACCGATGCAATGGACGAATTTCGCACCAAGGTGAATTGGTCGGCACCCGATGCTTTCGATCAGGCCAATAAAATCGCCAAAGAACTGGTACTCGAATCGCTCAAGCGATACCAGCAGGGCGGAAATGCGGGCTTAGGGATTTATCGCGACAAGAACGATCCCGCCGCAGTCGATCATGCGTTTCAGTCGCTCGTCAGCCGAGAGAACGCCATGCCCGTTTACCTTCCCGAATTGCACGACTATCTGCTGAATTATCCGAAAGCGAAAGGCGAGCACATCCAGTCGGAATTTTATTGGGAGAAGGTCAATTTCGGATTGAAGCCGACGATTCGATTGCTGCAAGCCGTCCTGTATCGCGGCGCAGATTCCGGAGGCCCGGAGTATGCGTTGGCGGTCAAACAACTGTACGCCAGCCACTATTTCCACACCGCACTTGATTTGACGATTTGCATTCGCGATGACGACGACAAGCAGCCGGGAATGTTCCTGGTGACGCTCAAAGGATCGGAACAGGCGGGCCTGACGGGGCTAAAAGGCGGCATCGTGCGTAAGATAGCCGTGGATAAGACGCGTTCCTCGCTGGAGCATGCGCTGGCCTCAATGAAGGTCGCGCTGGAAACGCACACGAACTGACCAAGGAGCTCGTTGCGGTTACATCGCCGACCGAATCTCCCAGTCTCTGAGCCGCATCCGAGCTTGCAAACTCTTCCTCGAACTGCCGCGATAATCACTGTGAGCTAACCGTTCCTCACGTTCACAGGCACCCACCCGGATGACAGTCTGCCCGCTACGCAATCCAGCACTTAAATCAGTTTTCAGCATACGGAGTAGACCAGCTTGGCTGCCACCGGAGCGTCGCCAGCCCCCAGCGGGGCGGCGGAACACAATGAGCATGTAACTGCTGAGCAGCCTTCGCGCTGGCCGTGGCTCCGGTACGTCACTCCCATCGCGATCCTTCTTCTCGCCATCGCTCTCGTCGTCACGATCACGCGCAACTGGGACGCCTGGGAAGGTGGGAAAGTCGAGCAGATCACGGACGATGCCTACGTCCGTGGCGATCTGACGCCTCTCAGCACAAAGGTGCCAGGAATCGTTCGCGCGGTGAAAGTCGGCGACTACCAGAAAGTGCAAGCGGGCGATCTTCTGGTCGAATTGGAAGACGACGATTATCGTGCGCAAGTTGCGCAAGCGACTGCGGCGATTGAAGCTGCGAAGGCGGCGATCGAAAACAACCGCAGGCAACGCGACTTGCAAGACACGAAGATTCAAAAAGCGTCAGCCGGAATCGATCTTGCGAATGCGCAGATCGCTGCGGCCCAGGCGGGAATTGTTGCGAGTCAGGCAGACGTGACGCGGACGCAGGCTGAACGGACGCGTCAGGAAGGGCTTCTCGCAACGCAATCCACGACGAAGCAGAAGGTCGAAGGAGCAGTCGCGGATCAAGAGCGGTTCGCGGCGCAGTTCACCAGCCGACAAGCGGACCTCGAACAGGCGAAGACCTCTCTGAAAAGCAACGAGATTTCGGTGGAGGCCGAGCGCCGGACGAAAGACGTCCTTGAGTCTCAGGAGCGGCAACTGATTGCAGACCTCCATGCCAAAGAGGCTGGGCTCAAGGTGGCGCAAATCAATCTGGGCTACACACAGATTCGCGCGCCGGGAGAGGGAATTGTGGGAGAACGTCAAGTGCGGCCGGGGCAGTTGCTGTCGCCGGGAGCGCAGATTCTCACGTTCGTTGCGGACACGCGATGGGTCCAGGCCAACTATCGCGAAACACAGCTCACGCACATCAGAGTTGGTGATCCCGCGGAGATTCGCGTCGATCTGTATCCGGACCGGGTGTGGAAAGGGCATGTCGTGGAAATAGCGCCGGCGAGTGGATCGCAATTCGCGTTGCTTCCTCCCGACAATGCCACCGGGAATTTCACGAAGGTTGTTCAGCGCGTGCCGGTGAAGATCGCATTCGACGACGCGAGCCGCGCGGCCGAACTGCGGCCGGGTTTGTCGGTCGTCTCCGAGATTCGGACCAAGCAGTGAGCAGGGCTTGATATGGCGACGACCACCGCACTGCTCCGCCCACCCACCAAGTGGCAAATCGCAAAGGCAGTTTCCGGCGCCGTGCCGGCGGAGCTTTCGAAAAGTCCTGTGCTGGGCATCCTTGGCGTCGTGATGGGCGCCGGCATCGTCACGCTGGCCGGCCGGCTTCTGAGCCTCGGCACCGCCGACTTAAAAGGCAGCATGGGGATTAGCTACGACGATGGCGCGTGGATCGGGAGCGCGTTCAACATCGCTTTGATGTTCATCGGTCCATTCACGGTCTATCTCGGTGGCCTTCTGGGTGCGCGTCGCGTTTTGGTGATTGCCGCGATCGGATTCACGCTGGTGAATTGTTTTCTCCCTCTCGTGCACAGCTATGGTTTCCTGCTGACAGGACTGGTGCTCAGCGGTCTGACATCCGGCACGTTCTATCCGCTCACGTTGTCTTTCGCGTTGCGCAATATTCCGCTTCGCTTCCTGCCTTTTACGCTCGCCCTCTATGCGAGTTTTGTGGACGGCGCGGTGAACATGGCGCCGACGTTATACGGATGGTTCCGCGATCATCTTTCGTATCGTTGGATGTTCTGGAGCATGGCGGTGCTCACGCCAATCATGCTGTGGTGCATCGTTCGCGGGATACCCGCGACGCCTCCCGCTCCAAGACACGCCGCGCCTCCGAGCTTCGCAGGGTTTCTATACGGTAGCGCGGGCTTTGCCTTGTTGTTCGCCGCTCTCGATCAGGGACAGCGACTCGACTGGTGGCGGTCGGGACTGTTCAATGCATTGTTTTTCTCCGGCATCTTTTTCCTCTCGGTGTCGATCATGCGACGTTTGCGCAGTCCGAATCCGCTCGTCGACCTGCCCTTCTTGCGGCGTTGGAACACGATCATTTACGGTTTGGCGCTGATCCTCTTTCGATTCTGCCTTCTCGCGACGATCATTCTCGTGCCGCAGTCGCTCTCGATTCACGGCTTCGAAGCGGATCAAATCGGTCCGGCAGTAGTCTGGGGGGCTCTCCCGCTTTTGCTTCTGGCATTTGTTGCGGCGCTATTGCTTTTGCAGGGGCTTGATGCGCGTTTGCTGATGACTGCGGGCTTTGTGTGCATCGCAGGCGCGTCCCTGCTCAATGCGCAGTACACCAGTGCGTGGTCCGCGGCGAACTATTACCGCTCGGAACTATTGATGGGCGTCGGCCAGGCGTTCGCTTTCATTGGGCTCGTCTCCGGGATCGTGCTCCAGGCTCTGTTCTCGGGAGCGCTTTCCAAGCCGCAATCGGTTTTGACGTTTTCCGCGTTCTTCCATGTGGTGCGTCTGTTCGGCGGACAAATCGGCGTAGCGGTGATGACGCACTTCATCGCGATCCGCGAGCGCGTTCACTCGAATTTGCTGGGATTGCATGTGCAGCAGGGCCAATGGATCACGGACACCTCCGTGCACCAATTGACAGCGGGTCTATACGGGAAATCCGACGGTTTGTCGCTTGCAACAGGGCGAGCAGTCGATCTAGTCGGCGCGCGCATTCGCTTGCAGGCGTACACGCTCACTTTCATCGACGGATTTCACCTCATTTGCTGGGCGTGCGTCGCCGCATTGCTTCTCGCGGCTCTGGCTCGCAAGTCGCCTCTTCACTATGGAGAGCTTGCCTTCGGTCCACCAGCGCCTGGAGCGCCACGCACATGAAGGCTCCGTGACATAGCGTTCTTGGTTTGCATGGTGTTGCTGGGCGCGGCCGTGTCCGCTCAGGAAAAGAAAGCCGCAGCGGAACGAGCGATCAGTCTCGACGAAGCCGTTCAAATGGCTTTCCAGAATAACCACTACGTTCGTCTGGCCGCGTACAAGGTCGCAGGAATCGGTTCACGCCAAAGACGCCGTGCGAAGCGCGTATTTGCCGAATCTCAAAAACGACAGTATGGCCGGCCACGTCACTGACACGCAGTTCATCGCGATACCGAAGGGCGAGCTGGGCACAGCAGCGGGAGTCCCGATTCCTGAAAAGACTGCGGTGCTGAACCAAGGCGGGCTTTCGTTCATCACGAGCGGAACGCAATTGAGTCAGCCTCTGCTCGATTTGTTCAAAGTTCGTTCGGCCAACGACGCGGCGGCGGCAGATACCAAGGCGATGCGCAGCAAGGCCGAGGAAACCAGAAACAAAATCGCGCTCCAGGTGCATCAGCTTTACTACAAAGTGTTGATTCTACAAACGAAGCGCGAGGCGGCGCAGGCGCGCATCCAGGCAAACGACGATTTGCGCAAAGAGCGGATCGAGCAAGTCAAATTTGGAGCCACGCTCGAACAGGAGTCGATCGAAGCGCGCGCGCAGGCGCTGGACGCCAAGCAGGAAATGCTGACGACGGACCTACAACTCGACGATGCCATGACGCAACTGAACGACGCGATCGGTTTGCCGCTGACAACGCGTCTCGTATTGGATTCCAAGGTCGAGAAGGTCCGCGACAGTTGCGAACGGGAAGAGTGCTTGCGCGTCGCGCTCGATTCCCATCCGGAAATCCACGAAGCCAACGCCGAGGTGGAAAAGGCTTCGGCAGGGGTGCGACTGGCCAAGCGGCAGTACATTCCGAATCTCGAAGCCTTCGCGCGCTACAGCTATCAGGACAATGTGCCCTTTCTCGCGCGCAATTTCGGCACGTTCGGCGTGCACTTCGGCTACGAGCTGTTTGATGGCGGGAAGCGAAACGCCGAGATCGGCGAACGGAAGGCGCAGCTCGCGCAAGCCCAAGAGAACCTCGCCCGAGTGAAAGACGAAGTCGAACTGCGAATCCAGACGATTTACAACAAGCGCGAACGAACGCGCGAGATGTTGAAGGTTTCCGAAGAACTCGTTGCGCTGCGGACCGAAGCACATCGCGTCGCGGTGCAGCAACTTCAAGGCGGGACCGCGCTTTCATCGCAGGTTGACGGAGCGGCCGCGCAAGAGCTTTACGCAAAGACGGCGTTGCTGCAGTCACAACTCGAGTATCTCGAAGCGGAAGACGAGATGAGCGAAGCGGAAGGCATCGCACCTTAATTTATTCTTACGAGTTTTCGCAAATAGCAACGAACCGATGAAAGCAGGCTTTTACTCGGCGCTTCGCCTGCCAGCACGGCGACGCCTACCTTATCTTGCCCGGCCTGAATGTTTTCTTCCGTACTTTCTTCTGCAATAGGTGAGTTCCCCGAAACAGGCGAGCTTTGAAGGTAGAAATGGGAACGGATAGCGCAGCACTCGCTTCCGCTGTGGACAATTCATCGTAGTAAGCGGCTCTGACGGCTCTACTGAGCAGCGGATTCATTTCGCCGAGCAGAGCGTTGACAGACGCGAGAGATTCGACCCGCTGATAAGCCGATTCCGGGTTCGGCTGATGGTCCGGAATTGTGTCAGCGAAGACAGTGTCGTCCGCCGCGCTTTCCTGTATAGACCAGGTAACCGCGCTCCTTCGTTTGCGATGAATCATTAGGGACGCGTTTACGACGATCCGCGTCAGCCAGGTTGTGATTTGAGCTCGGTGCTCGAATGTTCCGAAGTGGCGGAACGCCGAAATCATCGCATCCTGTACGGCGTCTTCGGCGTCTTCTTCATTTTTTAGAATGCGGAACGCAACTCGGAACAATTGCTTGCGAGAAACCAAAAATATTTCTTGCAGGACATCATCTTGCCTGGGAGCGGGGCGGGTTCGCGCCTTCCGCGACCGATAATCGGCCCGTACTCTCCGATCGTCCGAAATCAAAATGGGCGCCTGTTCGTATCGTCCAATGGATCGGGGGCGAGAAATGGACGGGGCAATCCCCGGAGCGATGTTCATACCGTGCAGAACACTTTCTCCTGTTGTGGTCGTCATGGCCTGTGAGCCTCAGGCGACCAGCTTCGCATGGCGGACCGGCGCTGCGGAATGTGAGGAACGGCTAGCTCACGGTAACGAGGGCCGGAAGCGACGAAGGAAGCTGCGCGACTGATGTCGGAGACCTCCCGACGGTCGTTCAGCGGGGCTACACATGTTTCCGACAGCGAAGAGGCCAACTGGGCAGAGCGCAACGCTGACTCGGTTCCGGCAAGAGCGACCTCGAAATATTCTCAGTAATACGGTGGGTGTATGATGCCTCTGCTATGGCTTCATCGAGACAGGAATTCGATGCGTTCGACATCCAAATGCTTGTCGACTCAATTCCTGCGCTAATTCATACCGCCAAGCCCGACGGCGGCCTCGACTACTTCAACAAACGATGGCTCGAGTACCTTGGTGTCCCTCTTGACGAAGTGACTGGATGGAAGTGGACCGCTTTCATTCATCCCGATGACGTCGGGGGCATTGTGGCCAAATGGCGCACCTCTCTCGCTACCGGTGATATTTTCGAGTTTGAAGCGCGTGTCCGCCTTGCAAACGGGGACTTCCGCTGGATGTTCCACCGCAAAATTCCGCTGCTCGATCGTAATGGCGGGATTATCCGGTGGTACGGGTCCAGCATGGACATCCACGAGCGCAAGACGACAGAGCAAGCGCTCCGAAGCAGCGAAACATATTTGGCGGAAGCGCAACGGCTTAGCCGCACAGGCAGCTGGGTCTGGGAGGTCGCGGGAAAAGCCGCTTTGCACCTTTCCGACGAGTGGTACCGAATCTATGGATTCGATCCGAAACAAGGAAAGCCAACCTGGGAACAACGCCTTGAGCGAGTGCATCCGGAAGACAAGGAGAAGTGGCGCGGAACGATCGAAGGCGCGATCCAAACGAAGTCGGAGTACGAAGTCGAGTTTCGCATTTTGATGCACGATGGAACGACGAAGTGGATTCAAACCGTGGGGCATCCCGTTTTCGATGCTTCAGGGGAACTCCTCCAATTTGTCGGCAGCTCGAGGGACGTCACCGAACGCAAGGTTGCCGAAGACATAATCCGCCAGCAGGAAGCCGAGCTCCGGCAGATTTTGGACTTCACCCCTCAACTGATCGCCGTGTTTGGGCCCAACTGGGAGCGCCTCTACATCAATCGCATTGCGCTCGATTACCTGGGCATGAATCTTGCTGATTGGATGGAAAAGAAACGCGGCTCATCCGAGGATGCTCATCCTGACGACGCTCCGCTACTCGAAGCTTCCATGCGGGACGCCTTGTCGAGCCAATTGGCGTTTGAAATAGAAGTTCGGCTGCGCAAAGCGGACAACGGTTTTCGTTGGTTTCTTACCCGGTTCAGCCCGGTTCATGACGCGCAGGGACAGATCATTCGCTGGTACTGCGCGGCCACGGATATTCATGAACGCAAAAGCGCTGAAGAGCGACTTCAGCACGAAAACGTCGCTCTGCGCGAAGAAGTCGATAAAGCCTCGATGTTTGAAGAGATCGTCGGGATCTCTCCCGCATTAAAACAAGTGCTTTCACGCATTTCCAAGGTGGCGCCGAGCGATTCGACGGTTCTGATTACCGGAGAAACGGGCACAGGAAAGGAACTTGTTGCGCGCGCCATACACCGGCGATCGGATCGCGCTTCGCGTGCATTCGTCAGTGTGAACTGCGCGGCAATTCCGCGGGAACTCATTGCGTCAGAGCTGTTTGGCCACGAGAAGGGTGCCTTTACCGGTGCGATGCAGCAGCGCATCGGCCGGTTTGAACTGGCCAATGGGGGCACGCTTTTTCTGGATGAAGTCGGGGAGCTTCCCGCCGAGACCCAGATTGCTCTATTGCGTGTTTTGCAGGAGCACGAATTCGAACGTGTCGGCGGCACGCGCTCGATACGTGTGGACGTCCGCGTGATCGCAGCCACGAACCGTGATCTTCAGGCCGCCATCAGCGAAGGGTCTTTCCGCAGCGACTTGTTCTATCGGCTCCATGTTTTCCCGATTCCGATTCCCCCTCTTCGAGAGCGAAAAGAGGACATCCCTTTGCTGGTCGAGTACTTTATCGACCGCTATGCGCGGAAATCGGGCAAACAGATCAAGAGAGTTGAGAAACGAACGCTGGAAGTGTTGCAGTCGTACCCTTGGCCTGGAAACATCCGTGAACTGCAAAACGTCATCGAACGGTCGGTGATTGTTTGCGAAACGCCCAATTTCTCTGTGGACGAAAGCTGGCTCTCGCAACAGCCGGTCAAAAGCCCGGTGAGTACCCAGCTTCAATTGTCGGAAAGAGTAGCCGCTCAGGAAAAAGAACTGATCGAAGCGGCACTGGCGGCATGCCAAGGGCGGGTATTCGGACCGTCCGGCGCAGCCGCCAAACTCGGAATTGCGCGCTCGACGCTCGAATCGAAGATCCGGGCGCTCAAGATCAACAAGAATCGCTTCAGGGTGTAACCGCGCTCCCGCCCTCGGCTGTCCGGAATCTCACCAATTGTCGGAAACTCAGCCGTCGCTCCGGCTGCTAAGTGACTCTCTTTCAATAAATTTCTTTGGGCATCCGATTGCCCCTAGTTGTCTTCATCTGGCGTCGCAAGGCATCGGGGAATTTGCATGCTCAAAATTCAGCGTTCGGGAGAGAGTCGTGTCCTGTTCAAGCTCAGCGGGCGCATCGAGTCGGCAGACGTCGATGACCTGAGAAAGCTGCTCGGCTCGGAAACGGAAGGCGAGCACTTGGTCCTGGATTTGGCGGATGTCACGCTCGTCAGCCAGGAAGCCATAGATTTTCTGAGTAGTTGCGAGCAGTACGGCATCAAAGTCGAACCATGTCCAGCCTACGTCCGAGAGTGGATCGAGCAAGTGAAAGTGCAAAACAAATCGCGGCGGCAACGAGCTAGTTGAATTCCGCAGAGGCCGAAAGGCCAAGGTTGAGATAGCCGATTATAGGCCGGGAAGATTTCCTGTTCGACGGTTTGATTGACTGGAGGGGTGTCCATGAAACAAAACCTGGCGATAGCTGAATTCCCGAGTAGAGAGGTGGTGTCTGAAGTAGCGATTCGCGAGCAGCTTTCACGCATTGTGGAGAGCGCGATCTTTGCGCAGTCAGAACGGCTCAGCCAGTTCCTTCGCTTCACCGTCGAGATGACACTCGCAGGCGACTCCGAGCAATTGAAGGAGTATGTGATCGGCACGGAAGTGTATAACCGCAAGCCGCCCTATCATCCCAACACGGACTCGATTGTCCGCAGCGAAGCTCGCAGGTTGCGCAACAAACTGAAGGAATACTATGAATCCGACGGGAAGGGCGACCCGGTCTTCATCTGCTATCGCATCGGCAGCTATGTGCCCGTTTTTCGACGACAGCAAAGTATTCCCTCCATACGAGTCGCAGCAGGCCAAGCGTTGAGCGAAGTGCTGGTTGAGGAACTTGTCGCACAAGCCGCCGACATCACTGTGCTGGAGCAAATCCGAGACGTTCAGATTGTTTTTGAGGGAACGCTGCGAATCTCCCGCCTGAAAACGAAATCGCCGACCTCGGGAAGCTTTAAACGTGTTCCAAGCACTTCAAGAGGAATCTGAAATCGTCTGAACGTGACTGAAAAAATCGGACCCGTACCAGTCACTCTCTGCTTATCTAACCCTGAACTGCGATGAATATTTGCCTGCGCGGGAGTGCGGGAGTAAACTTCGTTGCAAAGTGCCGGACACTCCTTCAAATGCCGGACGCAGCGTTGGTCACTACACCGTCCTTGAAGTCATCGCAGGCGGCGGAATGGGCGTCGTTTACAAGGCGCAGGATGCTCGTCTTGGACGACCCGTCGCGCTGAAGTTTCTTCCCGACGACATCTCGCATGATCCCCAGGCAATCGAGCGATTTCAGCGCGAAGCGCGGCTGGCGTCCTCATTAAATCACCCGAACATTTGCACGATCTATGACGTTGGCGAGTTCAACGGACGGCCGTTTATCGCAATGGAGCTGCTCGAAGGCCAGACCCTGAAGCAGCGTATTGCCAAGAAATCGATCGACATATCGGAGTTGCTGGACATCGCCATCCAAATCACGGATGGACTCGAAGTCGCCCACTCCAAGGGCATCGTGCATCGCGACATCAAGCCTGCGAATATTTTTCTGGTCGATCGGGGGCCGGCGAAGATTCTGGATTTCGGTTTGGCGAAACTCGCGGCATATCGCGAGCGTGCATCGGATGGTGCGAGCGAGTCTTCGATTCCGACGCAGGTGCATTTCCTAGACGACAGCCAAACATCCCCGGGCTCGTCGATGGGCACCGTCGGTTACATGTCGCCGGAGCAAGCGCGAGGCGAGGCGCTCGATTCGCGAACGGATTTGTTTTCGCTAGGCGTCGTGATCTACGAGATGGCTACAGGTGTAGCGCCATTCGCGGGTCCGGTTCCAGCGCTCGTCTTCGACGGAATTTTGAACGCGACGCCAAGGCCCGCCACCAAGGTCAATCCTCGATTGCCGCCGGCGCTGGAAAATATTTTGGAGAAGTCGCTGGAAAAAGATGCTGCGCTTCGCTACCAAACGGCCGGCGAATTTCGCGCCGATTTGAAGCGATTGAAACGAGACACGGACTCCGGCCGTTCAGCGGCGATCAATACGCAAGCCTACAGAGCCGAAAGAAGCCGCGGATCGAACGTGTCGCATCGGCAGCTTGTTTGGGGCGGGATTACGGCGGCTGTCGTTCTCGTTCTCATGGCTATGCTCGGTTATTTTGCGACGCGGTCGGTCCCGCCGCCTCGAGTATTGCGAACCGTCCAGCTTACCAGTACGAAACCACCGAAATCAGGCATCGTCACCGACGGCGCGCGACTGTATTTCATCGAAGGCCAGTCGAAACTGTCAGAGACCTCAGTCGCCGGCGGCGAAACGTACCCGATGAGAACCGCTCTTGATGACACCGGATTCGCGAATATTTTCCATATTTCGCCGGATCTTTCGACGCTGTTGATGAACACGGCATTTGGCTCAGCTCTGGACGGGCCTCTATGGGCGGTGCCGGTGCTCGGTGGCACGCCGCGACGCTTGGGAACTTTAAACGGACACTGCGGAGCCTGGTCGCCCGATGGCACAAAGATCGCGTACTGCAAGGGCAACGACGTTTTCCTCGCGAATAAAGACGGCGGCGAAGATCGCCGATTGCTTACCGCGGCGGGGACGCCGAGTTATTTGCGATGGTCGCCCGACGGATCGATTCTGCGCTTCACGGTGAACGATCCGCGAACCAACGTGCGCTCCATCTGGCAAGCGTCCGCCGACGGCAGTGATCTGCATCCAGTCTTAGCAGGTTGGGGCAATTCTCCGAACGAATGCTGCGGAAGCTGGACGCCCGACGGGAAATATTTCCTTTTTCAGGCAACAGGCGACGGAGCCGAAAATCTCTGGGCGATGCGCGAACGCGGCGATTTTCTAGCGTCGAAACCCGCGCCGATGCAGTTGACGACCGGGCCGATGAATGTGGGAACGCCGGTGCCCAGCGTCGATGGCAAGCGGATCTTCGTACAAGGTTGGCAACCGCGCGGCGAATTGGTTCGCTACGACACGCGCTCTTCGCAATTCGTTCCGTACTTGGGTGGAATCTCGGCGATGGGTATCGATTTCTCTCAAGACGGGCAGTGGATGGCGTATAACGACGGGACCGACGGCACGTTGCGGCGAAGCAAAGTGGACGGCAGTCAGAAACTTCAGCTCGTTTTTCCGCCGATGGTCGCTTATCTGCCGCGCTGGTCTCCCGACGGCAAGCAAATCGCATTCTTCGGTCATCCGCCCGGCGAACACTTTCAAATCTATCGAATCTCAGCGGAGGGCGGTTCTCCTGAGCTGCTCTATCACAACGACACAAATCTCGCCGATCCGAACTGGTCGCCCGACGGAAAGTCGTTGGCCTTCGGAGAAAATTCTCTCAATAACCAGGGATCGGCGATCTACATACTCGATCTGAACACGCGAGTCGCGACCAAGCTGCCGGGCTCCGATGGGCTGTATTCGCCGCGCTGGTCGCCGAATGGACGCTATATCGCCGCCATTCCGCTGGATTCCCTGAAGCTGATGCTTTTCGATCGCACCACGCAGAAGTGGAGCGAGCTCGCCAAACTCTTCGTGGCGTATCCCAACTGGTCACGCGACGGCCGTTACATCTATTTCGACGGAACTCTGGGCAACAAAGAAAGCATTTTTCGCGTGCAGGTATCCGACGGAAAACTGGAACGGCTCTTCAGCCTCGACGGATTTCCGGCCGCCGGCGGACCCTTTGGGATTTGGAGCGGTCTCGCTCCAGACGGAACGCCGCTGGTCGTGCGCGACGCGAGCATTCAGGAGATCTACGCGCTGGACTGGGAAACGCACTGAAGCGGCTGTAGCAAAATTCCCGACAGCTTGCGGAAGCGAACGCTACTGCGGCAACTTCGCGAACTCAGACTTTGCCTGCAGCAACACGGGAATATTCGGATCGGCGTCTTTCCAGAGACTGAAGAAATCGTTGTAAGCAGCGCGTGATCTCGCCGCGTCTCCCGCCATCGCGTAAGCACGCGCGAGCCCCAGATGCGCGAGCGCACCGATGGGCTCATTAATGACTACGCCGGACCAATCAAGAATCTTCTGAAACTCGGATGCCGCCGTAGCCCCTTGATGAGCAGCGAGAAGTGCTCCTCCTCGCACGTAAACCGGGTACAGACTTGTTCGAAGTGTGTCGCTGCCCGGAACGCCGAGTTCGTAAGCGGAAGCAGCCGAGAGGACTTCCATGGCCTTCGCACCGTTGCCGGGAAGCCCGAGAGCAAGCTGCGCGCGGAGCGTTGGCGAGTAATTGAAACGGACGACGGTGTCAGTCGGAAAGCGTTTGTCCAAATCGTCTGCGAGACTTTTGGCATGCGTTGAATCACCAACCAGCGCTAGAGCAAGCGCCGCAACATATTGAGCGTCGCGACCGTTCATCTTCGCGAGGCTATCAGCAACACGTTGCTTTGCCTCCGCAGCGTTTCCATACAGCGCTTCCGTTAAGGCCGCACCGGCTTCGCAATCGGCTGTTATCTCCTTATCACCGGCACGCTGCGCGGAATTTGACGCTTGCCGAGAGAGATCGCGGGCCGCAGCCAATTTTCCTGCGTATGCCACCGAACTCGCCTGCATGCAGAGCAACACGCTTTCGCTACCAGGTTTTCCGGTCGTCCAGGAAACCTGTTCCGCCATACCGGCCGCGTCCGATTTCAAGAACGCGATTTTGTAAAGACTAATACGCATCGCCGGTGAATCGAAACCTTTGGAGATTGCCTCGGTCGCCGTCGTGCGAGCTTCGTCGAGCCGATTCAAGCTCAGGGAGCCGAGGACGAGGTTGTTGTAGCCCAAGCTATCGGGAGCGCTGATGCGCATAGCCTCGCGGAACTCCGCGAGCGCTTTTTCATGTTCTCCGAGCGACTGGTAGATGATGCCGAGATTATTCGGGGCCACTTCCTCGCGAGGATAGATTTGCGCCCAGAGTTCGTAGACCTTCCCGGCTTTTTCCAGATCGCCCGTGACGAAATGATAGTAGTGAGACTCGATATAGAATTTTTCCCATTCGCTCACGTGAGAGCGAAGCTCGTAGGCTTTGCCGGTATTCTCGGCCGCGACACTCTTTTCACCGAGGTTTTGATACGTGGTGCCGATGGTGGCGTACGCCATGGCGAAATTCGGATCTAACTGGATCGAGCGTTCGAATAACGGTACGGCGGCGGCGTAGTCCGCTTTGACGATCATGTTTCGTCGTCCCATGCTGTACGCCTGAAGCGCCTCGAGCGACGGCGTCGTCGCCTGCTCGATCGGCGTATCCAGTTTCTGAATCGTCTTGAGCGATTCTCCCAGCTGTTCGCGCAGTTTTGTGGAAGCGCTTCCCAGCGCCCCGAGAACTCCTTCCTTGCCATTCGCCGTCACCTGCTGCTGTGCGACGGAATCTCCCGTCTGACAATTCACCGCACCCACACCCACGACATACTGATTCCCGATGTTTGAAATCGAGCCGCCGATATAAACCTTGCTTCCAAGACGCTGGCACAAATCGCTCGCCATTTTCGGCGTAAGTTTGCTCTCCGGCGGAACTCCCATCAGCCGCAGTTCCTGCTGAATTCGTTGCTCGGAAATCAGAGACAAAAATGGCGACTGCTGCAACTGCGCTGCGAGCCCTTGTCGCAACGTCTCGTCAAAAACAGGATCGCCAGTCTTATTGGTGAAATTCGCGAGAACGATCGTGTCCGCCTGGGTCAGTGCGTGCGCGCGCCGGGTGTTGTAGAGCCACCCTCCGATCGCCAGCACCCCGACCAAAGCCGCCGCGCCGATCGCAACTGCTTTCCATCCCAATCCCGAATCGCTTTTCTTCGCGCTAGCGGAAGCAGCCGCAATGACCGCCGCCGGCACCGTCACCGAAACCGTCGTCTGCCCCGACTCAGTGACGCGCCGCAGTGCCAGCAAATCCGCGCGCACTGCCGCGGCGCTCGCGTAGCGTCGATCGCGATCTTTCTCGATGCACTTGTTGATGATCTCTTCGAGCTGCGCCGGCACCGACGGATTCAGAAACCGCACCGATTCCGGCACGCGCGTAAGAATCGCCTCAATGATCGCGCCTCCGGTCCTGCCTCCGAACGCCGCTCGCCCCGTCGCCATCTCGTACAGCAACAGCCCCAGCGCAAAAATGTCCGCCCTGGGATCAAGGTCATCGCCCCGCACCTGTTCCGGCGACATGTACGCCGGAGTGCCGCTTATGATTCCAACAATCGAAACATTCTCCTCCGTCGCTTTCGACGAAGTGTCGTCCCCCGCACTTTGAAGCACGCCCTTAGAAACGAGTTTCGCCAGCCCGAAATCCAGAACCTTGGCCTGCCCTCGCGACGTAACGAAAACATTCGATGGCTTGATATCCCGGTGGATAATGCCCTTGCTGTGCGCCGCGTCGATCGCGTCGCTGATCTGAATCCCCAAATCGAGAATCTGGTCGGTCGGCAGCGGCTTGCCATGGATGTGCTGCCGCAGCGTCTCACCGTCGATGAACTCCATCGCGATGAACGGCATGTTGTCTTGCTCGCCGATGTCGTAGATCGTGCAGATGCCTTGATGATTGAGCGCGGACGCCGCCAGCGCTTCGCGTCGAAAGCGCTCCAGTGCCTGCGAGTCCTGCGCCATGCCGTCGGGCAGAAACTTCAGCGCCACCGAGCGCTCGAGCCGGGTATCGACCGCTTTATAGACGACACCCATTCCTCCAGCACCGAGTTTCTCCAGGATGCGAAAGTGAGAAATGGTGCGGTCGATCATGGTCGCTTGAGCCGGTCCGGATACCGCCGGTGTTTCAGATCACAATTTGAGGTTAGAGGGTTTGATCGCTCAACGGTTCGTCGTCCGCTTTGCGGCGTTCCGTCTTCGGCGGCCGCGGCGATCCCAATAGGTTGACCGCGCGAGAGCCGTCGCCGTAAGCGGCCAGGTCTACGGTCTTTTCCAATTCCAAAGTGACATTCTTGTTGCAGATGCTGCAAACAAGCGCGCCATAAGCCGAGCTGTCCTTCTGGATAAACACGTTGAATCGCATCACCCGTTCGCAGCAAACGGGAATCCAGACGTTGGACGTGGTTGGCTCAGTCAAAGCTCACCTGTGCAGTACGAATTGGCCCGGAGTATACACCGAAAACGAGCCTCCTAGCCCATCACCTCGTGTAGGGGCGCAGCACTGCTGCGCCCCAGCTTGCCCGGGCGTCAACCTTGCCGAGGTCCGTTTTTTCCGGCGCCCTTGCTTCTTCCACAGACCGGCAGCGGACTTCAACCGAGCGCTGCCAACCCGCTGGATTGGAACTCGGCGTCGTCACTCTCGTTCGAACCACAGTCCGAATCACAAAATAAAATTTGACGCGGCATTCCCTTTCACGTAAACTGCCCACGTAGAAAACTACGCGACGCGGCAGATCTCCTGCCGCGTTTTTCATTTCTGCCTCATTTCAACACAGGAATCGCGCAAGCGGCACGACCGTCATTTGCGACGCCGCCCGCGTCCCTAACTCCCGTAGAATCCGCACTTGCAAAAGTGTATGAAAACAAGCCGTTTTAACCTTTTTAGATTCCGCACTTACGCAAACCGCCGGGGCCGGCACAGGAGCGCCGCGCTCCACATAAGCGGTGCCGTGCGGCAAGGGCGTGATTTGGGAGCGCGAAACCTGCCGCAGGTCGCGAGCGAACTCACTCCTCTGTCCAGAGGATGCCAGTCGATGTCGCTGATTTATACAAATCGCTTTTGGCCAGAGGCGGGAGTAAGCTTGCCGATAATCGCCTTTAGCTACAGAAGCTTAGGAGTGAGTCTCCTTTAGGGATGTATTTTAGGGGCCAATTTCGTCACGGGCGTTGGGTTTGGGTGGTGGCGATTTGTACGTGCGGACTCGCACTGGCGATCGGGGCGCGCGGGCAGGAAGCCTCTCACGGCCCGGTGAAAAACGCCGCCGGCAAGGCCACCAAGCTGTCCTTCAATCAAGACATTCAGCCCATCCTTTCGGAAAACTGTTATCCATGCCATGGGCCTGATCCCGGCGCCCGTAAGGCCAAACTGCGGCTCGACCGAGCGGAGTTTGCCTACGCGCCTCACGACAAGAGCGGTCCCGCGATCATTCCCGGCCAGGTCGGAAAGAGCCCTCTCGTTCAAAAGATCGAGGCAAGAAATCCGAAAGACCGCATGCCTCCCCCGGAAGCGCATAAGACGCTCAAACCAGAACAGATCGCGGCGCTGGTGGAATGGATAAGACAGGGTGCGGTCTACGAAGAGCATTGGTCCTTCATCGCTCCGAAGTCTCAGCCACTTCCCGCGGTAAAGAAAAAGGACTGGGTGCGCACCCCGATCGACAACTTCATCTTGGCTCGTTTGGAAAAAGAGGGCCTGAGTCCGTCGCCGCAGGCAGACAAGCGCTCGCTGATTCGCCGCGTAACGTATGACCTGACCGGTCTGCCGCCGACTCCCCAAGAGGTCGAGGCGTTCGTCGCCGACAATTCGCCAAACGCTTACGAAAAGGTAGTCGACCGATTGCTCGCAAGCCCGCGATACGGAGAGCATCGCGCACATTACTGGCTCGACGTCGCGCGTTACGGCGACACGCACGGCCTTCACATCGATAATTTCCGCCTCATCTGGCCGTATCGCGATTACATCATCAACGCCTACAACCAGAACAAACACTTCGACCGCTTCATCGTCGAGCAGCTTGCCGGAGACATGCTGCCCGACAAGACTCTGGATTCGATGATGGCCTCGGCGTACATCCGGGCCGGCATCAGCAGCGGCGAAGGCGGCACGCTCACCGAAGAGCTGCGCGTAAACAACAAGCGCGAACGCACCGAGGCGTACGGAGCTGCCTTTCTTGGGCTGACAGTCGGATGTGCGAACTGTCACGATCACAAGTTCGATCCGATCACTCAGAAGGATTTTTACAAACTCACCGCGTTCTTCAACAATCTCGCCGAAAATCCGTTCAATGATGATCGAAATGATTGGCCTCCGATCCTGCTCGTTCCGAAGCCCGAAAATCGCGCCGCCTACGAACAGGTGTTGGCGAAAGAAGACGCGATCAATCGCGAAATTCAGAATCGCCGCGCGCAAGCGAGCGCGCTGATCGCGAAATGGCTGGCGGAGCCATTGAGTGGCCCGCGCGCTGTCAGCCCCGAAAATCTCGCGGTGCGTTTGCGATTCGATGAAGGAAAAGGCAATGCGTTCGCCGACTCCGCGACGACCGAAAAGCGCGACAACGTCACCGCCACAGGCACGCCGGTAGTCTGGGGTGAAGGCACTTGGTTCTGGCCCTACATGCGCATGGAGACCGGCACTCATTTGGAGCTGCCGAATATCGGGGACGAAGACGGTACGAAACCCTTCAGCGTTGCCACGTGGATGCGCCCGCATTTGCGTCCCAACGAGCCCAAAGAGTCTGACCATCCCGATGGCGTAATCCTGTCTCGCGCGGAGTCCGATCAGGACGCGCGTGGATGGCAATTGATTTCGGACCACGGCAGATTGAAATTTGTCTTCGCTCACAAATTGCCCGACAACGCGATCGAAGTCGAAACGCCCGGCAGAGTTCTCTATGTCGGAGAGTGGCACCATTTGATCGCGACATACGACGGTTCAGGCAAAGCCTCCGGCGTAAATCTCTACGTCGATGGCGTGCCGCAATTTCTCGAGGTTCACAAGGATGGGCTGAAGGAAACGGCCAGCACGACAGTTCCCCTGGAGTTCGGTCGAACAAATCCAGATGGCAATCCGCTACGGCAGACTGCCTTCCAGGATTTTCGCTTTTATCAGCGCGAGCTATCCGTGTTGGAGGCTTCGCGGCTGCCGTACGAAGACTATGTCGCCGAGATCGCTCGCAAACCGATGTCGCAATGGTCCGAAGACGAACAGCACACGGTGACCGAATACTACTTCGGTGAACGCGACGCTGCGACGCTTGCGTTGAAGACTCAGGTTGCGACGTTGGAAAAAGAGCTGAACCGTTTATCCAAAAACGGCGACGTTGAGTTGGTCAGCGAGGAAGCTCCCACCCTGGCCTACGCGGATGTTCTCAATCGCGGGGTCTTCAGCGCGCGCACCGAACGCGTCCGCCCCGGAGTGCCGCATTTCCTGCCGGCCCTTCCCGCAGGCGCGCCGCTGGATCGGCTGACTCTCGCCAAGTGGACGGTCAGCCGCGACAATCCTCTGACCGCGCGCGTCGTCGTGAACCGAATGTGGTCCGAAATTTTCGGCACGGGAATCGTCGAGACGACCGAAGACTTTGGTTTGATGGGAACGCTTCCGAGCCATCCCGAGCTTCTCGACTGGCTGGCCGTCGATTTTCGCGATCACGATTGGGATGTGAAGCGCTTTTATCGGCAAATCGTTCTTTCGGCTGCGTACCAGCAGTCGGCACGAGCCACGCCGCAGTTGATCGAAAAGGATCCGAAGAACCGATTGCTGGCGCGCGGGCCGCGATTCCGCATGGACGGCGAGATGATCCGGGACACGGCGTTGGCCAGCAGCGGACTCCTCGTCGAAAAAATCGGCGGACCAAGCGTCAAGCCTTACCAACCGCCCGGAGTTTGGGAAGCGGGCAGCCATCAGGTAAGCGACACAAGGGACTACGTGCAGGATCACGGCGACGCCTTGTATCGGCGCAGCTTGTACACCTTCTGGAAGCGCATGGCCACGATGCCCGACATGGATGCTTTGGACGAGCCGGTGCGCGACGGAGTATGCACGCGCCGGCAGCGCACCGATACGCCGCTGCAAGCGTTAGTGTTGATGAACGATCCGCAGTGGTTGGAGGCCTCGCGTCAATTGGCCGAACGCATTCTGCATGAATCGCAACAGACCGACGCGCGGCTGGACGATCTCGGCGAGATTCTTTTGGCCCGGCCGTGGAAAGAAAAGGAAAAGGCTGCGTTGGAGAATGCATTGACGAAGTTCGAGACGGTCTACGGTCAGGATTCTGCCTCCGCGGAGAAACTATGTGTCGGTTGGCGAAAGCAAACGCGATACGAATTTGCCTGCGACCGAAGTTGCGCCATGGATGCTCGTCGCCAGCGCGGCGATGAATCTGGATGAGGTCCTGAACAAGTGAAACGCGATACTCCCGATTTGCACAACGAATGTTGCGACCACGGCGGAGAAGGTCCCACTGTCTACGATCTGCCCGTGCCTCTTTCTCTGCGTGAAGAGTGGAAGACACTCGCGACACGCCGCCATTTCCTCGGACGTATGGGAAAAACGCTCGGTTGGGCGGGGCTGGCGACTTTACTCGGCGATTCCGTTTTCAAGCGCGCGGCAGCAGCGGAAACCTTGACTGCCGGTATCGGAGCGCATCGTTTGCCCGATTTCGCTCCGAAAGCGAAACGCGCGATTTATCTCTTCATGTCGGGCGCTCCATCGCAGATGGATTTGTGGGATTACAAGCCTGCGCTCGCGGCTCAATTCGACAAGGACTTGCCGGATTCGGTTCGTGGCAACCAGGCGCTCACTGGAATGACTGCCGGCCAGGCACGATTTCCGATTGCGCCATCGCATTGGAATTTTGCGCAGCAGGGCAAGAGTGGGCGTTACGTCAGCGAATTGTTACCTTGGTCCGGCAAGCTCGTCGATGACATCACTCTGATTCACACGATGCAAACCGATGCCATCAATCACGAACCGGCCATTCTGTTGATGAATACCGGAAACATGAATCCCGGAAAGCCTTCGCTCGGTTCGTGGCTCGCCTATGGCCTGGGCAGCATGAATGAAAACCTTCCGACCTACGTTGTCCTTAATTCGACCACGATGCCAGGCACAGACCTTCAGCCAATTTCCCCAAAACTGTGGAGCAGCGGATTTCTTTCGAGTGAGTACGCAGGCGTTGCGTTTCGCACAAAAGGCGCGCCGGTCCTTTATTTGGAAGATCCGTCAGGTATGAGCCGCAACGTGCGGCGTGAACTGATCGACGCTGTGAACTCGATCAATCAAGCGACCTTTGAAGAAATCGGCGACCCCGAAACCAACGCGCGTATCAACCAGTATGAGCTTGCGTTTCGGATGCAAACCTCTCTGCCCGAACTCACCGACTTTCGCGATGAACCCGCCAGCACGTGGACCTTATATGGCGACGAAGCCAGGCAAGAAGGCAGCTTTGCCTACAATTGCCTGCTCGCGCGCCGAATGGCTGAACGCGGCGTTCGTTTTACGCAGGTCTATCAGCGCGGTTGGGACGTGCATTCCAACGCCGTCGGCAATACTCCAAAATTAACCACCGCAACCGACCGCGGATCGTACGCGCTGGTGACCGATCTTAAACGCCGAGGCTTACTCGACGACACGCTCGTCATTTGGGGTGGCGAGTTTGGCCGCACGGTTTACAGCCAGGGCGGACTCTCGAAGGAAAACTATGGACGTGACCACCATCCTCGCTGCTTCACGGTTTGGATGGCCGGCGGCGGAACGAAAGCAGGCTATGTCCACGGTGAAACCGACGATTTCTGCTATAACGTCGTGAAAGATCCGGTGCCTGTTCGGGATTTCAATGCTACCGTCCTGCGCTTGCTCGGGATGAATCATGAGCGATTCACGTTTAAGTTTCAGGGATTGGAACAGAAGTTGACCGGTGTTGTCCCGGCAAAGGTCATTCCGGAACTGATGGCATGAAGATGAAGACGCGCCGAGAGTTTCTGAAAAAATGCGGGCAAGCCTCGGTTGCGGCTGCTCTGCCTCCATTTTTTCTTTCGACGTCGGACAAATCGGGTAACAAGCTGCCGGTGACCGGCTCCGGTGCTCACACCTACGAATGTATTCACGATTGGCTGGTCCCTCCGGACGGGCTGGTGTGGGGAGATACGCACGGCCTGACCCAGGATGAACAGGGCTTCATCTACGTCGCGCACACGGTCAACAAGTCCAGCATGCGCGGAGAAGCGATCGTCGTTTACGATTCGTCGGGCCGCTTTGTGCGCGCGTTTGGAGAAGAATTTCGCGGCGGCGCGCATGGACTTGGGTTGCGCCGTGAGAATGGCAACGAAGTTCTGTTTCACTGCGACATCAATCGCTGCAAGATCGTGAAGACTACGCTGCGCGGTGAGAATCTGTGGTCCCACGGATATCCGCGAGAAGACGCGGCCTATGAGCATCCCATCGATTTCGTTCCGACGAATGTAGCCTTCGCTCCCAATGGAGACTTTTTCGTCGGCGATGGTTACGGCTCGCATCACGTGTTGAAGTTCTCTTCGGCGGGCAAATTTCTCGGCGAAGTCGGTGGTCCCGGACACGGCGACGGCGAATTCGATGCGCCGCATGGATTGTTTGTCGATTCGCGCGGCAGCGAACCTGTCCTGGTGATCGCCGATCGCGGAAACCGCCGCGTCCAGACCTTCGACTTGAGCGGGAAATATCTCAGCACGATCAAAGACGAGTCCCGCCTTCGCATGCCGTGCCACTTCGACACTCAGGGTGAATGGATGGTTTGCCCCGACCTGGACAGCCAGGTTTGCATTCTCGATCGCGAATACAAAGTCGTCGCGCAACTCGGCGACGGCAGAGCTGCGAACGGTGAAGTCGGCTCTCGCCGCAAGCAATCCCGCAGCGAATTCACGCCGGGCCAATTCATCACGCCGCACGCCGCGATCTTTTTGCAGAGCGGCGATATCCTTGTGGCCGAATGGCTACCCATCGGGCGCATCACACGCTTGCGTCGTGTCTGAGCCCGCCCGGATGAACTCCCGCACCAGACTCATTCTGTGCAGTATCGGCCTGCTTGTCGTTCTCATTCTGCTGTTTGCTGCACTGCACTCTCCGCCGGACGGTGTTGAGCGCGGCGACTTCAGCCAGTTCATCGGCCGTTTCCATCCGCTAGCGGTTCACTTCCCGATCGCGCTCGTCTTGCTTGTTCTCGTGGTCGAATGCGTCGGACTTTTCCAGTGGGGCAAATCCATCCAGGCGAGCGCCGGATTTGTTCTCGCTTTGGCCACCGTGAGCGCAATCGCCGCGGCGTTTCTCGGCTGGATGCTTGGACGGAACGGGGGATACGAGGGCAGCCTTGTCATTCGCCACATGTGGGGCGGAATTTCGCTCGCCGCAGCGCTCGTAATTTGTTGCGCCGTGCGCGCCTGGAACATGAAGTTATACGGCGCGGCGCTGTTCGCCACGGTTTGCCTCATGGCTTGGACCAGCGATCAAGGCGGCAAGTTGACTCACGGCGAAGGTTTTCTCACCGAGCATATGCCCGGAAGTCTTCGTTCGATGCTGAATGTCCCGCCCGCGACGAAGAAGCGAGCTGCCGTAAACTCTCCGATTTCGACTCTGACTTCGCCCGCTGTTGCCGTTCCCTCAAATGTGTCGACACCCAATCGTCTCGCACCAAATCCAGCTTCCGTCGCCTTTTTTTCCTCACGCGTAGCGCCCATCTTTGAGGACAAATGTACTCAGTGCCATGGACCTCAAAAGAAAAAAGGCAAGCTGCGCCTGGATTCATTTGAATTGGTAATGCAGGGCGGCAAGGATGGGCCCGTCGTCAAACCGGGCGACACGAAAAACAGTGAACTCTATCGCAGAGTTTCGCTTCCGCGCGATGACAAAGACGCGATGCCGGCGGAAGGCAAGCCCGGCCTGACCGACACCGAACTGAAAGTCATCGAATTCTGGATCGCTTCCGGCGCCACGGAAAATGTCACCGCCGCAAAGGTCAAAGCTGCGGCGCCGCCAGAACCTGTGAAAATGATCGTTCCGCCGCTCGCCCCGGATTATCGTCCGCGATCGACAGAGATCGCCTCACTGCAAACCAAACTCGGCGTGCGCCTGGTTCTGCGTTCGCAGGATCCTCAAGATGGCATCATCCTTCGCACCACGTCTGCTCCCGAACGCTGCGACGACGCGGTCCTCCGCGCGCTCAAACCAATCGCAGATTTGATCGTCGACGCTGAGCTCGCACGAACGAAAGTGACCGACGAAGGAATGAAGACACTGGGCAGCTTTCCAAATCTTCGGTATGTGGATCTTTCCAACACCGCCGTAACTTCGCGCGGTCTCGCATCGCTTACGAATCTCGCTAAGCTCGAATCGCTCAACTTGACGGCGACTGCCGTTGACGATCAAGGCGTCCTGCCATTCCGAAACAAAAAGGGCCTGCGACACCTCTACCTCTTCGGCACCAAGTGCACGCAGACGGAAGCCGGCGACACGAATGCGAAACCAGTCGATGCCGCTCCATCGAAAAAATAATATCGGCCGCTACCGCTTACTCCACCACACGATACTCACACCGACGCAAACTACCGCTATCCCAATCCAGCGGTTCCGCGAAATGCGCTCCCCTAAAAACGCCTTTGCGCCAAACGCTCCGGCGGCGTAACTCAGCGCACTGACTGGCACGACAAAACTTACTTCCTGAAACGACAGAATCCCGAGGAGCGAAAAAAAACCAAGGCTCATTAGCAGGACGCCCAACCACATCCACGGCAATCGCAACGAATTAAGCACGAATTGGAACAGCGCTCTGGGGCGAAAGTCATGCACTTCGCCGATGCTCTTCATCGCTTTGCTGACGCACAGCTCGCCGCCCGTACCCGACACCACGATGAAGAAGAAAAAGATCGCCTCGCGCACGCTAGATCGCTCCCGAGGCCGGCGTTGTGCTAGGCGCAGTGCGTCCCACGATGAATACACCTAGGCAAATTACCGTGACACCGAGCCATCGCAACGGCGTAATCGTTTCGCCGAGCAGGAAGTAACTCAGCACCGTGAGGAAAAAATACGACAGCGAAGTCGCGGGCTGTACGTAACTATAGTCAGCCCAGGTCAGCAACAGCATGTGCGCGATAAAAAAGGTCAGCAGGCACGCGATGCCCAGCCAGATATAACCGGTCGAAAGCACGTGCATGGCGAGTGAAACCAACTCGCTTCTCGTCGCGGAAGTCACCGAGCCGACTTCCTTCATGCCCTTGCCGAGAAGCACGTTTCCCAGCGGGCCCGAGACGATGCTGATCAAAATCAGTGGAATAGTCTTAAGTTGGAGTCGGCGAGTATGCGTCACGTGATCGGTTTCGACGGCTGTTCCAGAGTAGCAAATCGGCGAAGCGGACTCAGAGAATCAAGGCGAAATACTGCAAGGTAAGCCGCTAAATGTGCCGCCGCTTGCAGGCCTTTCGGGTCAAGGTGTGCCGACTTCCTGTGCTAGTATCGAGGCGGACCAATTCCGGCTCACACTCTTCGCCATTCATTCGCTTTTCCCCAAAAGCGAAGGTATTTTCGCTAAGGAGCCCGCGTACGGCAACGCCTAGTGTCAGCGATCAGTCGCACCAGCACCTTGAATTGAGGTGCCATGACCTCAGGAGTTAGCGAGTATATTCCGCTCTTCGCGGCGGCGATTCCATTTATCTATTTTCTGATCGTTCTCTACAGCGCGAGCCGTTATTTCGCTCAGGCTAGAAACGCGCCGCAGAACGCATCCGATTTTACTCCGCCGGTCAGCAATCTAAAACCAGTACGGGGTCTCGATCCCGAAGCGTACGAAAATTTCGCGAGTCTTTGCCGGCAGGACTATCCCGAATACGAGTTGATTTTTTGCGTTACCGACCTTACCGATCCTTGCGTCCCTGTAATCCACCGATTGATGCAGGACTTTCCTGATCGCAAGATTCGCTTGCTCTGTAGCGCCGGACATACAGCCATCAATGACAAGGTCGCGAAGCTGCGTCTGATGGAGCGGGAAGCGCAATACGAAACTCTCGTTATCAACGATTCCGACGTGCGTGTTGATCCAGGTTACTTGCGCCGTGTCGTTGCGCCGCTTGCCGATCCGCACGTTGGCGGCGTGACATGTTTCTACGTTTCAGCTCACGACCGATCGCTCGTCGAGTGCCTCCAGACCGTCGGCATGATTTCCGACTTCTACGCGGGAGTGCTAGTCGCCTGGCAGCTTGACGGTGTGCACTTCGCGCTCGGTCCAACCATGGTCTCCACGAAGCAGCGCGTTGCCGGCTTTGGCGGCTTCCAGGCGCTCGAGAATCGTCCGGGTGACGATTTGCTGTTCGGCCGCCTCATCGCCGAACAGGGTTACGAAATGAAGCTGCTGCCCAGCGCGGTCGAAACCGTTCCCGACTTCAAAGGCATACACGAGCTCCTTGCAAAGCGGCTGCGTTGGATGACGGTCATGCGCAACATGCGCCCTTGGGGCCACTTCGGTTTGCTCTTCACTTGGGGGCTGCCCTGGGCAATCTTCGCGCTTCTGCTTCACCCTACAGTCATTGTCGGCGCTATTTATCTCGGCGGATATGCGGCATTTCGCGTTGCGATCACTTGGCTTATCGGAGTGCGCGGGCTGAAACAAAAGCGAGTTTGGAAGAAAATGGCGCTCATCCCATTTTGGGATGCTCTCGCATTTCTGATCTGGCTGGCGAGTTTTACTCGATCGTCGATTCGATGGCGTGGCGTGACGTATCAACTCAAGAACGGTGAATTCGTTTCGCCGACGCGAGACCTCGCTTCGTCGGCGTACTCGCACACAAAAGGCGATTCGTAGTCGTCAGCCCTTTTTCGCACGGCTGCCGGCCACGCTGCTGCCATTTCCGGTCGAGGATGCTGCGCCCTTTGCGACTCCGCCGATGCTGGTCTGCAACCGCCGGGTGTTCCGCGGTTCGCGCCAATTCACCTGGGGCAGCATCATCGTGGGATCGACGCGGTCCTTATATTTCATCGCAATGTTCATCAGCGAATCCAGCAGAGAATCCGATAAGAAGTGGGGCTTCAATCCCAAGTCCAGAAGCTTGGAGTGCTTCGCGTTGTAATAGTGTTGTTCGGCTTCCACGCGCGGGTCCGGGATGTGATCGACTTCCACTTTGGTTCCCAACGCCTTCCCCGCTTCCTGCACCTTCAAAGCGATGTCGAGGACGGAAAACTGCTCCGTAAACTGGTTGTAGACACGACATTCACCCCGCTTCGCCGGCGTCAAACACGCCAGTTCAACACAACGCACCGTATCGCGAATATCCAGGAATCCGCGTGTTTGTCCGCCTTTGCCGTAAACCGTCAACGGTTGACCGATCGCAGCCTGCACGCAAAAGCGATTCAGCACGGTCCCGAACACCTCGTCATAATCCAGACGGTTGATCAGGGCTTCGTCCATCGCCACTTCATCGGTGATCGTGCCGTAGACAATCCCTTGATTCAGATCCGTCGCGCGGATGTTCCAGATCTTGGTCGCAAACATCATGTTGTGACTGTCGTGCACTTTCGACAGGTGGTAAAACGAGCCGGGCTGCTTGGGGTACGGCAGCACATCGCGACGGCCGTTGTGCTCGATCTCGATGTACCCCTCTTCGATGTCGATGTTCGGAGTGCCGTACTCTCCCATCGTGCCCAGTTTGATCAGGTGACAATCCGGCTGCACTTCGCGGATTGCGAAAAGCACGTTCAAGGTGCCCACGACGTTGTTCACTTGGGTCGAAACCGCATGCTTGCGATCGATCATCGAATACGGCGCCGATCTCTGTTCGGCGAAGTGAATGATGGCCTCGGGCTCGAACTGCTTCATGGACGCGAGGAAAAACTCGTAGTCCATCACATCTCCAATGAACAAATCGATGTTCTTGCCTGTCAGCCGTGTCCACGTCCTCAGACGGTCGCTCAGCGGGAGAATCGGAGTCAACGTCTGCGCACCGAGTTCGTGGTCCCATTGCCGGCGCACGAAGTTGTCGACGATCGATACTTCATGTCCTTTGGACGAGAGATACAACGCCGTCGCCCAGCCACAATAGCCGTCTCCGCCCAGAACCATTACTCTCATTCGATTCCCCTTGAATGCTCTATCCGTTGAAATAGGACCATGTGGCTGCCACGATCCCTTACATCATTCCCCAATTGGCGAAAATCGTTCCAGCACCGGCAGGGATAGCTGCCTGGAGCCGCACGCCAAGTCCACTCCGACCTAAAGGTAGGAGGTATTGCGAAAGCCTCTGGTTTCACGTCACCCTGGTTTCACGTGACCCTGATACAGATCAATTGATTGATCCCGCGCTCACGTGCGCGGGTCGAGCGTAAGTCTCAAGTTCCTCCTCGGTGTACACGACGCGTTTTATTCCCACGATGCACAGGGCCAGGCCCAAGAGACCGACAAGACAATTCCACAAGCGCATACAGAGAAGGGCTTCCGCTCCCCCGTCAATCCCCGTCAACCGGAACAGTGCGTTGAACGCAGTCTCTCCGACACCGATTCCGCCCGGCGTCAGCGGCAGGCTGTTTACCAGGTGTCCGACCGGCGCTACCAGCACCAAACGAATCGAAAAGGATGCCGGATGCACGGCAAACAAGGCCAGCGCCGTCACTACCACCAACGCCAGATTCGCCAGTAGCGACAGCAGGAACGCGTAGATCAACGTCAGCCGGTCCTTGCCATGGATCGACAAAGCATCTACCACTCGCAAGGCGAGGGCTTGGACGCTCGGCCACCAGCCAAGTGCGCGCGATACCAGGTTTCTTGTCGGAGCGAAAAACATCACCAGGGCAGAACCAGCCGCGATCCCGGCAGCAACCAAGGAGTCAAGAACCAATACGCGACGCAAAGCCGGAACGGAACGCAATAAGTCCGGGAAAAAGGGAGCGAATAGCAGCGGCAATAGCACGAGCGAGAAAAGGCCAACGACCCGGTCCAGAATCAGAACCGTCGTCACCTCGGTGCGTCGTCCCTGATTCTCGCGGGTCGCATAAACCACCTTGGCGATATCGCCTCCGGCGGCGCCCGGCAGAAACGTGGAGAAAAGAAAACCGACCAGATTTAACTGGAACGAATTGATCAGGGAAAGCGAGAGCCTCGCACTCCGGAACAACAACGAAGCGCGCACCGACATGAAAAAAATATCCAGCAGCAAGAATCCGACGGCGACTACCGTCACGCGCCACTCGTGTTGCAACCGGCCCAGTGAGGAGAAATCGAGTCGACCCGATCTCGCTAAATAAATCAAGATGGCGACGCCAAATGCCACACGCAACGACACGAATATCGCCTTCCGCAGCGCGGACTTCTTCTCGCTCGTCGCAGCCTTCGTCACGGCCTCAGTTTGGAGCATGATTCGCGGATACGTTTGTCAGCAGAAACTTTCCCCCGCTCGTCGCCACCGTTTGGAAATTCTCAGCGCCGATCAGCCTTTCGATGCGTTCCGTGCCCTGCTTGGACGCAACCAAGTAATATCGTGCGCTACCCGACCACAGTTCTTTGAATTCGGAATCGCTCAGGAAAACCGCGGGAGCCCCTGGCGCCGCCGCCCCGTACTCTAGGTTATTGAACTTGCCGTTCAAGAGCAACGGATCCTGCCCCGTGTAGAAAATCACCGACGAGAACGTGTAGTAGTGATGGTCGATGATTAATTTGCCCGGCGGTGCAGCGAGGTATGCATTCGCCAGCGGTCGCGACGATAGGTACGGATCGAAAACGACCAGCGCCAGCCGCGCTGCGTGGAAAAACGTCACCATCATAACGCCGGTTGCCAGGAAGGCGCGCATTCCCGTCCAGCGCAGATTGCCCGCGGCTCCCAGAAGAAAGGCGACACCCGCCACGCACAACGGCAGTCGCAGGTACGCGAACGAATCGAATGTCAGGTCGAGCATGTGCCCTAGCGACAACGTGTAGGCAGAGGGATGCCGCGCTAATGCCGACGCGATGTCCCCGGGCGTGGGAAAATTGCGCACTGCAAACGCGATGACCTAAAGTGGTCACCGCCGCCAGCGCGGCTATCGCTCCTAGGACGCGCGCGCCTCTCTTGATCCACTCGCCTTCCGCGTCCATGGCCGAACCTAAGAGCAGCGCTAGCGCTGGGTAGCACGGCATGGAATAGTATTCCTGCGTGGTCGAGAATGTGAAGAAAACCAGGATGAATCCGGTCAGGCACAAGGCCAAAAGGCGTGCGCGTCCCGCGCGATCGACCGGCTTGAAAGACAGTTTCGCAATCGCGGGGAGATACACGCTCCAGGGAAAAAGCCACAGCAGATGAAACAGCCAGAACCACAACCGCGGCACCGTGTTGTAGTCTCGCGGATACCGCAGATTCAGAAAGCGCAGCAACTGCTCGTTGATCACGTAGAACCACAGGAATCCGTGATATAGGCCAGGTCCACTCTTCAGCGTCCACGCGAAATAGGGAGGATTGCGCAGCGTGGCCAGCACATGCCACGGCGCAGCGACCACGAGCACGATCAGCGCGCCGCTGAACGGCCGGAGCCGCTGCCACGTCCTCCGCACGAAGAGTTGTTTCGTCGCGTACAGATAGATCACGGCTGCGGCGATCGGAAAAACTACGGCAATCAGGCTCTTCAGCAACAGCCCGACGCCCAGGCTCGCCGCAAAAATCGCCGCCCATAAGTCGCGGTTGCTTTTCTTCTTCATCCAGCGAGCGCAAAAACGCCCACATCGCCAGCTCGATGGTGAAGGTCAACATCACGTCGGGAATCTGCACGCGCGTAAATAGGAACAGACCGACGCACGTAGAAACACACAGGCCGGCGTAAAATCCCGCGCGCTTGCCGAACGCCCACATGCCAAACGCCGCGGTCAGCAGCCCGAGCGCAATCGCGGATAGAGCTACGGGCAGGCGCGCCACCCAGTCGGTCATTCCAAAAATTTTGTAGCTGATCGCAATCAGCCAATAGATCAGCGGCGCTTTCTCCAGATACAGAACGCCGTCGAGCCGCGCTGTCACCCAGTCTCCGCTCAGCAACATGGTTTTCGCGATTTGCGCCTGCACCGCGTCCACGTCGTCCATCAACGATGGCGGCGAAACCGCGCACCCTAAATAAATTGCGGCAGCAAAGAGAATGACTCAGAAATACAAGGAACTTGCGGCTCTGGAGGAGATCGCTCATTCGTGGCAGGCGGCTAAAGTGTAATCTTCCATCGTTTCATCCACAAAAATAGTATGAGCAGGCCCCACAAATGGTACCCGACGTTGATTTGTCTCTGGAAGTGCCTCTGCTTGAGCGAAGTTATGCCATCGCGCCGGAGAAGCTGCCCGTATTCTCCCAATCCGAATTGCAGCGCGTCTTCCAGAAGCCCGCGCAACGGTCCTCTCATCCACTCATGCGCGGGAATATCGAACCCGATTTTCTTGCGCCGCAGCGTCTCGGCAGGGAGCTTGTTCTTCATCAGTTCGCGCAACACCACTTTCTGTCGCGATCCGCGAATTTTTAGATCGGCGGGCAGCGATGCCGCAAATTCAACGATGCGATGATCGAGAAACGGAGGCCGCACCTCGACCGAATGCGCCATGCTCATCCGGTCACTCTTCGTCAGGATATCGTCGGCGAGATAAAATTTTTGATCCAACCACAAAAATGGCGCCAGGTCGTCTTTCGTGGGCGGCAGCTTCGTCATTTCGCTCAGGACGCTGTCCAGCGTCTTCGGTAGCGGCTCCGAGACAATGGCGCTCAAGTCGTTCTGAGCAAACGTCCCGTTCCAATACACGTGCGCCTGCTCCGCCGGCATCAACGTACCTTCGAGCAGCCGCGTCGCTTTGTACTCGAAGCCGATCTTCTCGTCGGACACCGGCCATTTCTTCAGCGCCGCCAGCCCCAGCCGAATCACACCGAGCGGAAGCTTTCGCAGATTTCGCCGGATTCGATTCGCGCGATACGTCAGATAGCCACCAAAAAGCTCGTCCGCTCCTTCGCCGCTCAGCGCCACCGTCGTCTTCTTCTTGCACAGCTTCGACAAAAACCAAACCGGCAAAGCCCCCGCGTCCGCGCTCGGCTCGTCCGAATAATAGGCGAATTCTTCGATCGCACCGGCCAAGTCGAGTCCGGGATTCAAATCAAGTTCTTCGTGCTCGGTCCCATATTCTTTCACGATCGTCCGGATGTGGTCCGACTCGTCGAAGCTCCGCCCGCGAAAGGAAATAGAAAACGATTTCAACCGCGACGAGCTGGCCTTCGCCGCGTAGTGCAGCACTGACGTCGAATCGAGCCCGCCGCTGAGCCAGATTCCCAGCGGCACATCCGAAATCATGTGCTCGCGAATCGACCCGGCCATTAACCCATCCAACTGCTCCGCAGCGTCACCCAGTGAAATGTTGGAGATTTTTCCGTACGGCAATTCCCAGTAACTCGCGGTACTGACTTTCCCGTCCTTCCACTCCATCCATGTGCCGGAGGGAATCTTCTGAATGCCGTCGAGCATCGTCCACGGCTGCGGAATGTAGTTCAGGGACAAGTAGCAATCGAGCGCCTCGCGGCTCAATCTCCTCTCGATTTCGGGATGAACGAAAAGCGCCTTCAGCTCTGAGCCAAAGAGCAAATCCTCGCCACGACGCACGAAATACAGAGGCTTGATGCCCATTCGATCGCGGGCCAGCACGAGGCGTCTCTGTGGCAAATTCCAGAGCGCCACCGCAAACATTCCTCGCAGTCGCGCAAAACATCCGACGTCCCACTGCAAGAACGCCTTGAGAACCGTCTCTGTATCCGAATGTGATGAAAATTTGTGCCCCAGCGCCTCCAACTCGCGCTTCAGTTCTGCGTAGTTGTAAATCTCGCCGTTGAAGACAATTCCGCTCTCGCCGCCACTCTCCAGAATTGGCTGATTGCCGCATTCCAAATCGATGATTTTCAGTCGCGCCGCGCCCAACGAGAAGATGTTGGAACAGAAGACGCCCTGTTGGTCAGGGCCACGGTGCGCCAGCGTCGCCACCATCTCGCGCACTTTTTCTCCGGCAGGCTTCCAATTTTTATGTGTGAATCCGGCTATGCCGCACAATCCAGGATTTCCCTCGAAACGCAGCCTCTAAAATTTGTAGCGATGCGAACCTGAAACCTGACGCGCCCTTGGCAAGCTTACACTACGAAACGCAGCGACGTTGGCTCGTGGCCCTCAGATCCTCTTCCAGCCCAGAGGTATTGAAGACCGAATCGATAGATGCTCAATTGTGGTCGTGGAGTTTACCGCGATGAAGTTGAATGCAGTCGATGTGCGCGGCTGTCAGCCGACAGGATGATCCAGAATGCTTTCCTTCTTCGGATCCCAGTAGAGTTTTCGCCCCGCCCAATACGCTTGGGCGGCCATGATGCAGGCCACGGAGTGCGCGTATCCAGCCTCGACTGGCGCTGACGGTTGCTTCCCGGCGCGCAACGCATCGAGCCAATTCGCCATATGCGAAAGATCTTCGTCCACCGTGTTTGCCGGCCCTTTGCCCCCATCGCCTGGCAGGGACACCCACGTCTCTTTACGCACCACTGTGGGGTCGTCTTCGAAGTTTCCTTTCTCTTCGACCAGCAGCCAGCGCGGCGTACCTTCCGTGCCGAAATTCATCAAGGTGTTCTCTTTGCCCATCAATCGAATGAAACTCGGCGCGTCGTTTCCAAAACTTGTCGAATAGCTGACCAAGAATCCACTCGGATATTCGAGCACCGCCTGGAATGTATCGGGATTTTCCCGGCCATCCTTCCAGGCAAATACGCCGCCGTGAGCCATGACCGATTTTGGGAAATGGTCGTCCATGAACCAATGCACCATGTCGATCCCGTGACTCATCCACTGGTCCGAAATGCCGCTGGAATAATCCCGGTACAGCCGATATTCAAAATAGAGTTGAGGATCGAATGGCCTGTAAGGCTTAGTCATCAGCCAGCGGCGCCAGTCGATGTCTTCTTCGCGAATTTGCTTCACTTCCGGGCGGCCTCGCCAGCGCGGACCATGGTAGTTCCAAACCACTTCCACTTTGCTGACTTCGCCACAGATGCCGGACCGAAATAATTTGTTCGCCGCAATCTGATACGGCTCGCTGCGCCGCTGCGTTCCCACCTGAACGATAAGTTTCCTCTTGAGCACCGCGTCGCGGGCGGCTTTGGCTTCCGCGAGATCATTGCCCATCGGCTTCTCGACATAGGCGTGTTTGCCCGCCTCAGCCACCATCTTCAACATCGGCGAGTGCTGATGTTCGGGAGTCGAAATGATCACTGCATCGAGTTCCTTATCGCTAAGAACATCGTCGAAACTCTGTGACGAATGAGGCTCGCGACCGTAGATCTCTTTCGACTTCGCGACAGCGCTTTCCAGATTCACTTTCCAAAGGTCGCAGAGCCTTACGACTTCGACGTTCTTGGGATCCTTCAACTGCGAGAGGATGTACTCCAATCCGCGCCCGCGCTGGCCGATTCCAACGTGGCCCAATTGAATACGGTCGTTCGCTCCGATGACGCGTCCGTAGGAAATCGCCGACAAACTGTTCGCGCCGGCCGTCGCCGCGTCTCCGAGCAAAGCCGCGCCAACCACCGCAGTCGCGGAGCGATCTAGAAACTTTCGTCGAGTCATTGTGTTTGCGGATGAAGATGAATTTGTCATCGTGCTGGACCTCAACGATCAACCGGCAGAAAGCAATTCTTGCGTGATGCTGAGCCACTCTTCAGGAAGCGATCGTTCGCAAAACGATTTGCCTGCTCGTCGATACCAATATCCCGCATTGCCGCGATCGCCTTCCTTGCGATGCAGGTACGCATGCACCCACGCACCGTCGTTGCCTTCGTCATCTTGAGCAGAGGAGTGGGCTTTGTCCCAGTCGCCTCGGGCATCCCACCACAGAGCGGTGAGGGCTGGTGTGAGGTCCGCCGGAGGCTCGCTCGTCCCAAGCGATCGTTTGAAGTCTTCTATCGTCATTTTTCGCGCAAACTTTCGTCGTATTTAGGCCGCTTTTCCCGAGCCCGCGAGTGTCGCCGTCAGCGATTGCCCCGCGCCGATGCTGACGTCATCGTTCAAGTCAATCCGAATGCCGCGCTTCGACGCCGCGAGGGAGCATTCCACTTTGCGTCCGTCCGGTGCGACGACCGATACGGTCGAGAAAGTTGTTTTGGTTTGCTCTCCGTCGAGAAGAACATGCCGCAGTTTCATTTCACCGTAGCGACACTCCACCTTCGCTTTCAAGCTGCCGTTATTCAATTGCTGGCTGTAGCTTCCCCAAGCCGAACCCGCCGCAAAGAAACATCGAAAATCTTCTGGATGCATTCGAGGCTGAAACGCAATCTCGCGTTCTACCGCCGAATAGCGAAATCCCGACATTGCAAGCATCACGGAGTAGCTCGCCATCGCGCGAGCATAATGATTTCCCCATTCGATCTGGTTCCAAGGATTGCGGCGCACGCCATCGTATCTTCCACTGATGCCTCTCACGATTTGCATGCCTTCGTCGATCAAGCCGTTATAAATAAGATGCGCGGCAACCTGATATTCGATTCCGGTCCAGACTTCATCGCCGTACGAAAGCGGAATCGTGGGACGTCCCCCATTCGGCCACGAGCAAACGATTAAGCCTTGCTCATCATTGATCGCGTAAATCCGTTGCGTGTGAGGATAGTTACGAAAGTCGGTTCTGAAATTGTGCTTGAAGACCGCTTGCAGAGCCTTTTTCACGCGCTCCGGCGGCAAGCCGAGGTCGAGCCCGAGCACTTCGGCAAAGCATTGACCCAGCATCTGGTCCGACAGGCAGCCGTCGCCAACCTGATACTTCAGTTCGCCATCGAGAACAACGCGTTGTTTCCAATCTCCCTTATCGTATGGCGGCATCGGACGAATCTGATCCACGTGAGTCGTCTTCTGAACGTAGAATTCTCCATTCCACATGCTCTCAAAATTCCTGGCGCCCTTTTCGCGAACAGCGCGATAGCTTGCGGCGGCACTCGTGTCGCCCACAGCGGTGGCCATCAATTCGCCCGCCCTGAGCGCGCCGAGATACAGCGACGACATCATCGGATTTGGCCCGAAGAGTTCGATGTCGTACGTGTTGTGTTGCTCGCCCTCCATTAAGCCGTCTTTATCGACGTCCCAGAACTTCCAGGAAAATTCCAATGCTCGCTTCGCGTTCGGCCACAGCTTTTTCAGAAACGCGTCGTCTCCGGAGATTTGCCACTCGCGATACAGCCCCATGATGCAGCCCATCTGTCCGTCGGCCGCGGGACGGAAACTCCATTGTGCGATGTCGAGCGGCACCATCGAACGAAACGCCATGCTGTCATCGCTTCGTATCTCATGCAAAAAGTCCGTGTCGCGCACCGAACGCTGCAACTCTGGGAACAAAAACGCCGACGCGTGCTCGTAGTTCCAGACGTGCGAGCAATTCATCCAACCGTTCGCTTCGTCGTCGGCGCAACCTTCGAATCCAAAGAATCTCTTGCCCTCGAGCAGAATGCACGTATTTGTGCGCAAGATCGACACCTGGCTCGACACCGCATCGAGAACTTCCGGCGGAAGCGTGCTCGAAAAGAAAGTCTCGGCGAATGAGCGCGTCTTCTGTTCCAGTTCGGGCAGCCGCGACGCCGTATGCATCGCCACTTCCCACGCGCTCTTGAACCGCGTGCCGTAGTAGTTGGTCAATTTTCGGCCGCGTACCTCTTTATCTTTCCAGTGCCAGTAGTTTTCGCGAACGGGAAAGTACCAGCTCAGCATGAATGTGATCGTCGTCGATTCACCCGCCTCGAGATGCGCGTACGGTGCAAGTGTCGCGAAATCCGATGTGCCGTCTTCAGACGGCTGAGACGACTTCGACTCGGGAACTTTACCGTTTGCGGAAAACTGGTTCATCCAGATCTGATAAAAATCCCAAAAGTCATTGCCTATCCAGCTTGCGTGGGCAGTGACGCTAGGATGAGTCGTTACTAGTGCCATCGAGCCATGCAGCGAGTCGCCCACATCATATTTTTCTGAAGTCAGATCGACTCCCGTGAGATCCACGCCGCCCGCGTTTTCCCGCCGCACCGTGTTTACGTTTTTTCCGAAGCCTGGATGCTCATTGCTGTCCAAGAACGCCTTGCCGTCATAGCCCACCGGATTCATCGTTGAGAACGAAAGCGCGATGTCGGCCGCCTGCGAGCTTCGGTTCGTAATGTGATATTTGAAAATCGCAACCGGCAGGCTGGAATCGTCCACATTTAGGGGAATAAAAGGATTGAACGCTTCGAGCGAAACGGAGACGGGAAGAGCGCTGTCTTCAAATTCAAATGTGGCGATCGGATATTTGCCGACGAGCGTCGCCCGATCGAAATGGCGCAGGCCTTGCCCCGATTCACGGCTATATCCATTCCAACCCGTGTATGGAGTCTCGATCGGACCTTCGACGACGCGCAATAGCGGACTGCCGCCCTCCGGCTTGACCCACAACGCCGCAAAGGTGAAGGGCAACATGCGCCCCTTCGCTGGACGATTGAAAATCTCCCAATCGCGAAGTTCGCCCCGCCCACCGAGCGAAATCGTTCCAGTGCCGATTCCACCGAGAGGGAAGGCAACCTGCTTTGCGCCCGCGCCTGAAAACGTCCGCAGCATGCGCTCAACTTCGGCAGGAGCGGTTGAGGCGGCGGTCTTCGCCCCAGCCGCTGCGTTTTCCTCGACTGTCTCTGCCGAAATTCCGCGGCCGCCCATGGCCGCCACGCCCGCCACAGCCGACGATTTCAGAAACTTCCTGCGGTTCACTCGGCTCGCTCCTTCGTCAGATGTCCCACAGCGACCAACTCGCGGGATATCAGAAGTGGAGCTTTAAAGCAAACTGCAGTTGGCGCTGCGGTATGACCGTCGAAGTAATGACACCCGCCGCTCCGGGTCCATCGTCGATGAAGTTGTCGGGCTGAGCGAACACCGGATGATTGAAGGCGTTGAACATCTCGAAGCGGAATTCCAGATTCTTCGACTCCGTGATGTTAAACACTTTGCGCAACGACAAATCCGTCTCCACCGCGCCCGGACCGACGAGAACGTTCTTTCCGGAGTCGCCAAACGTATAGTTCGCCGGCAGCGGGAAGCAGTTGATGTCGAACCAATTGTTGATGTTGCGCTGAGAACTCGGCAGGTTGCCGTTGCAAACACGATCCGTCCGATACAAGCCGACCGAGCCCGTGTTCGACGGATCGAAGCTCATCTGCGGCGTGAAATAGAAGCCGGTGTGCATCGTGTAGATTCCGCCCACATGCCAGCCGCCGAAGATCAGATCCTCCACTCGGTTCGAATTCATAAAGTGCTCGCCCTTGCCGATCGGAAGTTGATAGTCAAAGCTGGTGACCCAACGGAAGCGCTGGTCGAAATCCGACGGACCTTTTTCCGACGCCAGGTCGTAGCTGTTTTGCGGGGTCGGCGAAGAACAGCAGATCTCAGGCTGATCGTTAATCGATTTGCTGAACGTGAATGCGCTGAGGAACATCAAACCGTGGCTCGTGCGCTTCTGCACCTTCAACTGAAGCGCGTTGTATGACGAATTCCCGCGGTTCACGATGTTCGAGAAGCTGCCGTACTGCGGATAAGGACGCCGCGACTGCACGTCGCCTGGCCCAGGCGTTGGATCCTGGTTCATGTCGATCAGAGTCTGAAGATGCGTCGACTTCGATCCTACATACGCGATCTCGACCAACGTGTTGGCCGGTAGTTCGTGTTGGATGTTCAAATTCCACTCGTCCAAAACGGGTGCGTGAAGGTGCGTACCCGCTCCGCCTGCGGAAGTCGTCACCGATGCGCCGGTGATCGAGTTGAGATTCAACGGCGGAAACCCTCCAGACACCGCGAGCACCGGCGTGACTCCATCGGTGATGTAGTTCGGTTCAGCAACGAACGGCAGGTTGTAGTAGAGCTGAAACGGATCACCGGTGCGCGTCTCTTGATACGCGAAGAAGCGCCCGTAACCGGCGCGGACGACGGTATGCGACATGACCTGCCACGCCAGTCCGAGGCGCGGAGCGAAATCGTCTCTGTCGGTGTTCACAAGTCCGCGCGATGCGCCATTCACTCCCGCGAGGACTAACTGCCCCGTCGCGAAATCGAGATTCGCAAGCTGGTTGTACTTGTCATAAATCGGAGTCGTGTAGTCGTATCGCAATCCAAGATTCAGCGTCAGTTTCGAGCTCAGCTTGAAATCGTCTTGCACGAATCCGCCGGACGTGTTCTGCCGATTGTGAAACATTCCGCCGAGAGAAATATTCGACGCTGCCGGAATTCCCAGCAGCGCGTCCGCCAATGGATTTCCGCTGCCGTCGTCCTGTCCATCCGATGTGAACTGACCGGTGAACCGCATTCTGCCGCGCGGCGAGCCGAGCTGAAGCAAGTTGAACGCGCTGCGGTGGAATTGCACTCCGACTTTGAGAGAGTGTCTGCCGTGGACGAGGCTGACCGTATCGCCGTACTGAATCTCTTGTGAAAAGCTCGTGGTTGGAGAGTATCCAGGAGTGCCCACGCGGCGAAAACCGCCTGAAATTTGAAACAGTGTTATGCCGTTCAGCGAGGGATCATTCGGAACGCCCGGCACTAGCAAGCTAGGCGGAGGATAGTTGAGTCCATACGCCGGAATGCTGTTGACGTAGTGATCGCCACTGAAACCAACGCGCACATCGTTCACGATCGTCGGTCGAATCGCCCACGTATGCCCCAGAGCAAATCCACGCGTGGCGTCAAACGAAATGCCCTGCAATCCGTTTCCCCCGTCTGCAAGGCCGGGCAATGGCGGCTGCTGAAAGCGGTCCGTGTGGCTGATCGATCCGCGCCAGAAAATTTGTTGTCTCGAGTTGATCGAGTAATCGAGTCTGGCATCGCCCTGATTTATGTTGTTGGAGCCCGGATCGTTTGCGACGTAGTTGTTGGCGTTGCCGGGTTGGTTCGGTGCGGGATAAAGGTCGAGGATGTTCTTCGCGATCGGATCGAAACGATCGGTGGGAATAATGTTCCCCGGAAACGGCGTACGAACTACTTGCCCGTTCACAATCTGTGTGGTGTTGGGATCGTAAATCGTGGTCGAAGGGGTTCCGTCGTACATTGCACTGAAATCGCCGCTCAATTCCGCGGCGGTCGGGACCGTGGAAATGTCGGTCTGCGACGACCCGATGCGGGTGCCCTGGTAATCCACGAAAAAGAAAAGTTTGTCGCGCTTGATCGGCCCGCCTAGCGTCGCGCCGAACTGATTCTGCCGGAACGGAGCCTTGGTATCACCCGATGGTTCGAAGAATCCCCGCGCATCCAGCACGTCGTTGCGAAAGAACTCGAACAAAGTTCCATGAAATCCGTTCGTTCCGGACTTGATCGTCGCGTTGATCACCGCGCCGCCGCTGCGCCCGAACTCCGCCGAATAGTTGCTGGTTTGCACTTTGAATTCTTCGATCGCATCGACGTTCGTTTTCAACACGTTCCCGCCGTTGTCGTTCGAGTTGTTGTCGATGCCGTCCAAAATGAAATTGTTGAGCAATCCGCGCGTGCCGTTGACCGCAAAGCTCCCGCCCGCGTTTCCATTGGTGGCGGAGGTGGCTCCGCCGGTGAGTCCGTTTCCGCTTTCCGTGACTCTCGTAACGCCAGTAGTCAGCGAGGCAAGTTGCGTGTAATCGCGCCCATTCAGCGGAAGTTCTTCGACTTGCTTGCTATCAATTACTTCGCCGAGCGTTGACGATTCGGATTGAAGCTGCGGCGCGGCGGTGTTCACCACGACTCGTTCACTTACCGAGCCGATTTGCATCGTGAAATCCACGCGCAGGCGGTCTTGCACGTTCAACGTAACGCCTGTCTGCGTGGCGCTCTTGAATCCTTGCGCTTCGACGGCGATGGAGTAGTCGCCGATCTTCAGCGGGGTCGCGACGAAGCTTCCGGCAGAGTCCGTTTTCACCACCGTCTTTTGGTTCGTGCCCAGATTGGTCAGCGTCACAGCCGCATTTGGCAGAGCCGCACCGCTTTGGTCCACAACCGTTCCAACGATCGTCGCCGTATCCGCCTGGCCAAACATGACCGTCGGCGAAAAAAGCAACGCGAGCAGCATGCAACTACAAATCAGCCAGAAGTGCCTTGCGATCGACTCAGATACGTTTCGAATAGATGAAATGCTTCGGCTGATTTCCGAAGACTGTGCTGCCCCAAAGGAATTCTGCTTCTTATCCATTTCGCCCTCACTCCGCGATCGACGTGAACTTCTGCTTTCCTACCGCATGGCAACCACGTCCCCCGACGTGGCCCCTACCGCTGGAAAAACAGCAAACTGACCGCTCGCTACGGCTAAGTCCGTTTTTGAGTCGTGCTTGAGAGAAACTTCCGTGCCTTCCGTGCCGCGCATACTAGAGTCGATTATTCTGACTGTCAATGAGAATTTTCTTATTTAGTGAGAAACGTTTCCCACTAAAGCCCTCCGACTCGCCTCTCTCAACGCTGCCCGAACCGGCTTGTGACCTGCTCCGCCGCCTCTCGATCCATGAAGATCGTGGCGTCTCCGTGAGTCCGGAGAATCGTAGAAGGACATGCCGTTGAAATCGGCTCTTCGAACGTCCGCCGAATCACGTTCGCCTTGCGTGGACCAAGCACCGAAACGATCAGTTTTGGCACCCGAAAAAGCCGGGGCATCGTCAGCGTGATTGCCGTCAGCGGGACTTCCTCAAAGCTTTTGAACCAGCCCTCCGCCGCCTGCTGCCGCCGGCAAGGTTCATCGAGGCGCACGATCTTCACGTCGAGCGGGTCGCTAAAATTTGCTTCCGCCGGATCGTTGAAAGCCAAGTGGCCGTTTTCTCCAATCCCCAGCAGGCAGAGCTGTGGGTCAGCGGCACTCAGCTTTTCCGCATATTCCTTGCAAGTTTTCTCGGGATCCGGCGCCAGTCCATCGACATAGGCAAACGAACGGATCGGCACTCTGCTTACGAGCTTTTCTTGGAGGTATGCGCGAAAGGACGCGGGGTGATCCAGAGGCAGGCCGACGTAGTCGTCCATATGAAAGCCGTCGATCTGAGCCCAAGGCAGCCCAGGAATCACGGTTAGGGCCTTGAGCGTTTCGATTTGCGATGCGCCCGTGGCAAAAACAACGCTGAAGACTTTCCGATCGGCGGCCAGAGCCTTCATCGCGTCCGCCGTTGCCTTGGCCGCCGCAGCGCCCGCAGCTTCGCGGCTCGGATGCACCTGAATCTTCAGCTTCTCAACCTGAAATTCTTCGACCTCGCTGGTCGCCTTCTCCATCGCTTGCCTCCAAAAGTAGCGCACACCATACAGACGGGTTACTTTCATTGCAAGCAAATTTTCTCTTGCGTGATGAAACGTTTCTATATAGGCTTACGCGCTACCACATCCGAGAATGCTCGAGTTTTTCGAGGTCTGCACGGATGCGGTGGACAGAAATATCGTCACGACATGAAAGAGATTGCTATGCTGCGCTCGCCAAATCCCCTGCCGAACGTCATGCGAAGCGACTGAAGAGTTTCAGATGGCAAAACCCAATTCCAAACGAGACAAAATCGGCCTGCGAGAAATCGCAAAACTCGCGCACGTAAGTGTCGCGACCGTGTCGCGCGTCCTGAACGGAAACACGCGCGTCGAATCCGCGCTGCAGAAATCCGTACTCGACGCAGCCGCTCAACTCAATGTCGACGTCTCCAGCCGCAACAAAACGAAGGCGCTCGCGTTCTTGCTCGGCAATCGCGCGATGCTCCACGCATTTCATTCCCGCGTGTTGATCGGAGCTGAGGCGTATTGCACCGCGCTCGGTTGGGACATGGTTTTTCTTTCCTACAATTACTCCCCGTCCGTTTCGCATCGCGAACTTCATCCTCCGCAAATTCTCCAACGTCACGACGCCGTGCGCGCCGTGATTCTCGCAGGCTCGAATTCGATGAACATGCTTCACTTCCTGAAGCAAAAAAACATCACGTTTTCGGTGCTGGGCAACAACGTCGTGGACGCGAAGGATGACCTCAAGGAGTACGACGTTGTATTTGCCGACGATATCCAAGGCGCGTTCGACATGACGCGCTACCTGATCACCCTCGGGCACCGGCACATCGGATTCGTCGGCAACCTACGCCTCCCTTGGTTCGCGCGTTGTCACGCAGGCTATCGCCGCGCGATGGACGAAGCAGGTTTGGAGCAGCGGCTGAACAGCACCGATTCGGAAGACGACGTCGAGAGCGGCTATCTGGGAACAAAATCTCTCTTGTCTCGCCACAAAAACGTCACAGCCATTCTTGCCGGCGACGACCCGACAGCTCATGGCGCCTACAAAGCCCTGCGCGACAGCGGGCTCAGAATCCCCGAAGACATCAGCGTCTGCGGCTGCAACGACACGGTCGGCAGTTGGGGGCATCCACCGCTGACTACGATCCGCGAATTTCCCGAGCAACTCGGCAAGCACCTTGCGCGGGTAATTCTCAACCGAATCGAATCTCCCGGCCTCGAGCCCCAACGCGTTGTCGTCCCGACCGAACTCATCAAGCGCGACTCCTGCCGCCCGATCCTCGTGGGTCCAGACCTGGTCGCCGCCGCTTCCCAGAATTTGCCCGCAACTCGACTGCGCGGAGACCATGACTAAGAACATCTCTTTATTTTGGCCGGGCGACGGCCGTCGTATTCCCAACGAACTTGGCGCAGGAAAGTGCCGAGAAAGCTACGCAACAACTCGAAGCGGCCTTGCGAAAGATCGGCAAACACCCGCAACGCGTGCCCGGATTCATCTCAAAGCCGCACGAATCGATCGAAAAGCTCAGCCACATCGATGACCCGTTGATCGCTGTCTGTGTGCACTGGTTCTACGCAACTCACACGACCGAAGGCGTCGTCGGCAAGAAAAACCCTCTCCTCCTCGCAAGCAATTTTTCCGGACAGTGGCCCGGACTCGTTGGTCTCCTGAATACCGCGGCATCACTCGAGAGTTTGGATCGTCCTTTCTCACGCATCTGGACCGACGCCGCCGACTGGACCAACGATTCGAAGTTCATGGAGCGCCTCGAGCACTGGTGCGACAAAGGCGCATTGACCTACGCACAGGATGAGATTTCGGACCCGCCCGCTATTTCGCCGGAAGCGGAAGCGCTGGCAACGACTCTCGCCAAGCAAATTCGAGACCGCCGAATCTTGATCCTCATGTTCGGCGATACCTCGATGGGCATGATCAACGGGTACTTCGGCCCGCGCTTACTGCATCGCTACGGCTTTGGCGAACATAAAATCGATCAGGCATGGATCATCGATCGCGGCAAAAAAATCAGTGACGCTAGAATCGACGATGCGTTTCACTTCGTCCGCGACAAAGGTGTCACTTTTCACTGGCGCGAAAAAGGCGCCGAGGACTTCGACGAAAATGCCACGCGAGAACAATTGCGCGACTACCTCGCGGTTCTCGATCTATCGAACGAATACAAAGCCGACTGCATCGGTTGGCAATATCAACTGGGACTAATTTCTCTCCGCCCGCCCTCGGACTTCTCGGAAGGCCTCTTCAACTCGATCTGCCGCCCGGAATCGAACGGCGACACGCTCACCTGTTCGACCGAAGCCGATCAAGGCAACGTGATTCCAATGGAGTTGATGAAACGCATCCTGAAAGCGAAGTCGCTCCATCAGGGAGTTTTCTTCCACGACATTCGCTGGGGCGGCCACCGCGACGGAAAATTCATCTGGGTACTGCTTAATTCGGGCTCGAGCGGCGCGTACGCTTTCAATCACGATGCGAATAGTCTCCGCGGCGTGCACTCTTACCGCCAGCCTTCGTTGTATTTCCCGGTTGCCGGCGGCACCTTCGCGGGCGAGAGCTTGCCCGGAAAGATGACCTGGGCGCGAACCTACATTCGCGAAAACGAGCTCTGGATGGACATCGGCCGCGGCGAAGTCGTGAAGCTACCGCCCGATGTGCGCGACGAGTGGTGGTCCGGAACAACGCGTCAGTGGCCGTTTATGGCTGCCGATTTGGGCATTTCTCGCGACACGCTCATGGCGCACTACATGTCGAACCATATCGCGGTGGCGTACGGCGAGATTTTTGAAGAAATGGTCGCGCTCTCCAAACAGCTCGGCTTCCGCGTTCGGATCCTCGGTTCCCGGCACCGGCATCCATGAGCGGCAGTTCGGCACCACCAGAGCGTGCTGACACCGCCGCCGCCAGCCAGAAAGGCGCGCTCCGCAGCCGATTGCAAAGTGGAATTGGCCTCGCCGGCCTGATCGTCCTGGCTCTCATCATCAGTCCGCGCGCGCGGCGCGGCGGATTGGTCTTCCTCCAATTAGGAAATCTCACCGACATCCTGAGACAGGTCTCCGAGATCGGAATAATCTCGCTCGGCATGACCTTCGTGATCATCACCGGCGGCATCGACTTGAGCGTGGGAACAATTCTCGCGCTTGCGTCTTCGGTGTCGGCCCTGCTCGTTACGACAGCGGCTCTTCCCTTCACGGGCGCCCTGGGAATCTTTGTTGCCGCGTTGGCGGCTATCCTAAGCGCCGGTTTAGTTGGCCTAATCAACGGCTTGGTCATCGCACGATGGAACCTGCAGCCATTCGTCGTCACTCTCGCAAGCATGATCGGCGTTCGCGGCCTCGCCCGTTGGCTGACCGGAAATTCGAATATCGATCTCGGATTCGGTTCGGACCTCGGATCATCCTTCGCGACAGCGTTTTCCAGCAAGCCCGTAGTTGTTGGCTCGTACGTCCTGCTCACAATCGCATCGGCGGCGCTCTTGTCGAAAACACTGTTCGGCAGATACGCGCGCGCAATCGGCGACAACGAAAAAGCCGCGCGATATGCGGGACTCCCGATCGCGCGCGTCCGAGTGCTTGTCTACACGTTGACCGGAGCTTTGGCGGGCTTCGCCGGCGTCTTGCACGCCGCCCAGAATCACCAGGGCAATCCCAATTCTGGCGTGGCCTATGAGTTGGACGCAATTGCCGCCGTCGTGATCGGTGGGACCAGCCTTCTTGGCGGATCAGGCTCGATCTTCGGCACCGTGATCGGAACCTTGATCATGGGTGTGCTCACAAACATGCTTCGCCTGAAAAACGTCGACACAAATCTGGAAATGATGCTGAAAGCTGTAATCATCGTCGTGGCCGTCTGGCTGCAACAAAGCACAAGGAGAGAAGCTTGATCCCAGGAATTTCTGCGCGTGTTCTTCTTTCGTTGTTCGCCGTGTTCTTGGTCTCTTGCGGACCAAAAAACAACGGCGAAAAGAAATACTTCGTCGCTTTCAGCCAGTGCAACAGCGCCGAGCCTTATCGCGCCGCTCAAAATCAGCGAATGCAGGAAGTGTTTGGAAAAAAGACCGACATTCAGCTCTTAATTTCCGATGGACAGCAAGACAACAGCAAGCAAATCGCGCAAATCGAAGCGTTCATCCGCCAGAAGCCCGACTTGCTCATCGTGGCGCCGAACGAAGGCGCGCCTCTCGCCAATGTGATGGGCCGGGCAATGGCTGCGCAAATCCCCGTGATCTGCCTCGAGCGCGATCTCAGCGAGCCGAACTACACAACATTCGTCGGCGCCGACAATTTGGCCATCGGGAAAATGGCCGGCGAATTCATATTGAGCGAGTTAAAAAAGAAAAACGGCGCCCCGCGCGGCAAGATTGTCGAGATTCGGGGCTTGCTTGGCGTCCCTGCAGAGATGGAGCGTTATAACGGCGCTCACGACGTCCTGAAGCCGTATTCCGACATCCGATTCGTGCACGAAGCAGTCGCGGACTGGCTGCAAAGCAACGCGCGCGATCGCATGGTCGAAATTCTTCGTGCCGAGCCCGAAATCGATATCGTCTACGGCCATAATGATCCGATGGCGGTGGGCGCGTACCTGGCCGCGAGGGAATTGCAACGCGACAAGCAAATGGAATTCATCGGCGTTGACGGCCTGGCCGGTCCTTCAGGCGGCATCAAAAAAGTGATGGACGGCGTGCTCACCGCGACCTTCTATTACCCATTGTGCGTCGACAAAGCCGCGGAAATTGGCGACCGCATTCTGCGCGAACCAAATTTCAAACCCGACAAGCGCTACATCCTGCAACCCAAATTGATCACAAAAGAAAACGCAGCCGAAGTCTATCAACAAGGTGCGAACTAGAACGACTGAACATGGCTCCCATCCTCGAAGCGCGCGCCGTCAGCAAACGGTTCCAGGCCACTCAGGCCCTTGATCATGTGGACTTCTCCGTCGAAAAAGGAGAAGTGCATGCGCTCATGGGCGAAAACGGAGCCGGCAAGAGCACGCTCGCCAAGATAGCTGCCGGCGTGACGATTCCCGACGCTGGCGAACTTTATTTCGACGGTGACCGTGTCACCATCAGCGATCCCAAACGCGCTCGAGATATCGGAATCGGAATCGTCTTCCAGGAGTTGGATCTATTTCCGCACCTCAGCGTCGCGGACAACATCGCGATCGGAAACTCAAAAGCGAACGAAGGGTTCGCGATTGATCGCAGCAAGTCGAATCTGTGGTGTTCGCCCTTCCTGCAACAAGTCCGTCTCGACGTAAATCCCGACACCGAACTCCAGAAGCTTTCCATCAGCCAGGCGCAACTCGTCGCAATTGCCCGCGCCCTCAGCCTCGGCGCGAAGGTGATCTTCTTTGACGAGCCAACGAGTTCGCTGGCTCAGGACGATGCCGCCAGATTGCTGGCGTTGATCAAGGAATTGAAATCACGTGGCGTCTCCTCTGTTTACGTGACGCACAAGATGGATGAGGTCCAGCAAATCGCCGATCGCGTGACCGTGCTCCGCGATGGCAAATATATCGGCACCAGGGCCGCAAGTGCGATTACCACCGAAGAACTCGTCCACATGATGGTTGGGCGGCCGATCGAGATCACCGAACGCCGCGCCCACCGCGCTGCGCACGGCGCCGCGGTCCTCGACGTGCGCGATCTAAAGACGGATTTCTTGCAGGGGATTTCATTCTCGGTGAAGGCTGGAGAAGTCTTGGGCGTCGCAGGATTGGTCGGCTCTGGCCGCAGTGAATTGGGCGCCACATTGTTCGGGATGCGCAAACGCAAATCGGGCACTGTATCGCTGAACGGCAAAACATTCGCGCCCACCGAACCGAGGCAATCGATCAATCAAGGATTTTGCCTGTTACCCGAAGACAGAAAATCCGAAGGCCTCTTCCCGCAACTTTCCATTCGTGAAAACACAACAATCGGGGTCTTACATCGGTTCCGCCTATCGGATCGCATGAGGCTCGAAACTTCACGCGCCGCGGAGTTCGCTCACAAATTCGGAATGCGCTCTTCCGTCGAGGCTCGCATCGCCACGCTCAGCGGCGGCAACCAGCAAAAAATGATGTTAGCGCGCTGGTTCATGGCCGATCCGGCCGTGCTCTTCCTCGACGAGCCCACTCGCGGAATCGACGTCGGTGCCAAGCAGGAAATCTACAAATTGATCGATGAAATGGCGGCGCAAGGTAAGGCAATTATTCTCGTCAGCTCCGAGCTACCCGAACTGTGGCGCTGCTGCGATCGCATTTTGGTTCTCAATGCAGGCCGCCAGGCCGGAATCGTCGATTCGGACATCGCAACGCCCGAGGACGTCATAAAACTCGCTGCCGGTCTCCCGCTCGCCGCTCAGGAGAGCGCCTGACATGTCGATAACGCGCAGAGGCCTCTTGGCACGAGCGACCAGCATCGTCGCAGCGTCTCTCTTCGATGCGGCTTCCTCCGAATCCGCGAATCTCGCCAAAACGCAATCCACTCGTGGGCACGCTCCGATCGTCGATGCGCACAAAACCGCGACTACGAAATCGTGCGGCGCTACTCGCGAATTCAATGGTTTTTATCACGGCCATTTTCTAGATCACATCGCTTTTCCGATGGGCGGCATCGGCGCCGGCATGATTTGCCTCGAAGGAACTGGCGCGCTCTCAAAATTTTCACTGCGAAATCATCCCGAGTTGGGCAGTGAACCCAAGGCCTACGCCGCCGTGTCGGTCAAGACTGGAGACTCAGAAAGAATCGCATGCGTTCTCGAAGGGCCGGTGCCTACCTGGAAGCTCCGCCCATTTCTTCCCGGCGTTGAAGGTGACTATCCCGGCGGCTGCTGGGGATTGCCACGATTCCGCGAAGCAACCTTTGAAACAAAATTTCCATTCGGCACGGTGCGTCTTCACGACGCCGACGTGCCTCTCGATGTCGAGCTGACGGGTTGGAGCCCGTTCAGCCCAGGCGATGCAGACAATTCGAGTCTCCCGGTAGCCGCCGTCGAATACCGCTTCACAAACCGAAGCTCGACCACAATCGACGCGGTATTTTCTTTTCATTCGCCAAATTTCTTCGTGATTCGCGAAGAGTCATTCAAGAAACATCCGACGGATCGAATTGTGCCAACGGCCAACGGATTCATCCTCCGCAGCCCTCACGCCAAAGACAAACCTTGGGACGATGTCGCATTGGCGATCTGGGCAGACGACCCCGCTGCAAAGGTAAATCTGGCCTGGATGCGCGGCGTGGATGCTCCGCAACTCGTTTGGAACGACGTTGAATCCGGCAACAGCTACTCGCGCGCTGCGCTCACAAACGATGCTTCCCCAGGCGCTTCGATATTTGTTCCATTCTCGATTGCACCTGGCGAAGCAAAGACAATTTCTCTTCGTCTCGCCTGGTATGCGCCAAAATCGAATCTCTTCAAGCCCGCCGACATACCGACCGACAGCAACGTCGTCAGTTGCAACGTCGTCGGCTGCACTCCTGTCGCGGGAACGTACGAGCCTTGGTACGCGGGTCGTTTCTCGAGCATTGAAAAACTCGCCGACCATTGGAACAGCAACTATTCGTCCCTCCGAACCTCCGCTCAACAATTTTCGCTCGCCCTCTACGATACAAATCTTCCGCCGGAAGTCATGGAAGCGGTCGCCGCGAATTTGTCCATCTTGAAATCGCCCACCATTCTTCGTCAGAAAGATGGTCGCCTCTGGGGATGGGAAGGCAGCAGAGAAAATCAAGGCTCCTGCTACGGATCATCCACGCACGTTTGGAACTACGCCCAGTCCATCGCGCATCTTTTTCCAGAGCTCGAGCGCAGTCTGCGCGAAACCGAGTTCGGAGCAAACCAAAACTCCGAAGGCCACCAATTCTGTCGCGCTGCAATTCCCATTCGCCCTTTGGACGAACCGCACGCGGCTCCCGATGCCGCGGATGGCCAACTCGGCGGAATCATCAAGTTCTATCGCGAGTGGCGAATCAGCGGCGACACGAATTGGCTTCGCCATTGGTGGCCGAAAATCCACGCCAGCTTGGACTATTGCATCAAGACTTGGGATCCCCAGCGTAAAGGCGTACTCGAGGAACCGCACATCAACACCTACGACATTCAATTCTGGGGCGCCGACAGCATGTGCATGAGTATCTACGTCAGCGCGCTGAAAGCGGCCGTGCAAATGGGCCAAGCGCTAGGCGAAAACGTCGAAGCCTATTCCGCACTCCTCCATAAAGCTTCCGGAGAGTTGGACCATCTCTTCAATGGCGAATATTTCTTTCAGAAAACAGCCTGGAAAAATTTAAAGGCTCAATACCCGCGAAAAGACGATGACTCACCGAGCTATCCTGAATTCCTGGAACTAGCGAAAAGAGAAGGGCCTCCCTATCAATACGGCGAAGGCTGTCTTTCTGACGGCGTGCTCGGAGTCTGGCTCGCGCTGGTGTGTGGTTTGGACGAGATCTCCGATTCGCGCAAAGTCGAAAGCCATCTCGTCGCTGTTCACCGCCACAACTTGAAGAAAAGTTTTGTGAATCAGGCCAACGCGAGACGTCCGTACTTCGCATGCGGCGACGAGTCCGGCCTGCTGACATGTTCGTGGCCTCGTGGCGGCCGGCCATCCTTAGCGATGATTTACGCCGACGAAGTCTGGACAGGAGTCGAGTACCAAGTCTCTTCGCACCTGATTGCACTCGGGAAAATCGATGAAGGTCTGGAGATCGTTCGCGCGTGCCGCAATCGCTACGACGGAACCATCCGCAATCCCTTCGACGAAATCGAAGCCGGACACTGGTACGCTCGCGCGATGTCTTCTTACGCTCTGCTCCAGGCATTGAGCGGAGCCCGCTACGACGCGGTCGACAAGATCCTCTACCTCAAGCCATCCATCAAAGGAGATTTTCGCTGTTTTCTGTCGACAGCAAGCGGCTTCGGAACAGTCGGAGTGAAAAACGGAAAGCCATTCGTCGAAGTAGTCTCGGGCTCGATACCGTATAAAGAGATCAAGTACACGAGTACCTGAGTACCGCAGTGAAAAATGCAGTCTCGGAGGATGCGGACCCGCTGGGCTGAGTGTCGATGCGAGGAATTGACTAGGGGCCCTCCCCTGGGGTGATTTACGTAAGGATGTGATTCTACGGCCTTTGCAGGCACACAGCGTGCAAGGATGTGATTCTACGGGGTTTGTTGACGGCGGGAGTATGCGGCGCACCCCGGATGCGCAGCACACTCCGACCCCAAAACGATCGATATCTTTATTCTTATCAGCTACATAGGCGCGTCGCTAATCGCGCGACACGACGAGGACGACGAACGACCCTGGCTTCATTTTGCCGCGGCGCTCGCCGGGGGCCGGAGGATCGAAATCGGCCGCAGGGAGAAAAATTTGATGCGCCTTGATGTCCAGCCCCATCGTTCGCGCGGACTTTTTCGTCGGGACCGTCGCAACCGTTGTGTATTTGTCCGGTCCATCTTCGTGAGCGATCGTTAGATTCCCATCGCCGGTCGAGGCAAACGCCAGGTTGAGTTCGGGATCGAACGCGTTGGCATCGACGCCGTCACCGATCGGCACGGTGGCCACAACTTTTCCATCGTCCGCACTGATGACTGCCATCAACTTATTGTCGCAGCCCGCGAAAAGACGGCGCGACTTCCAGTCCGCAGCGAGTCCCGATGGTTCCTGACACGGAGCCATGGGCCATCGGTTCAAAATCTTCAGCGTTTTCGAATCGAAGTGAACCAATTCCGATTTGTCTTCGATGTTGACGTAGATATTTCCTTTGCCGTCGGCGACAGCAAATTCCGGCTTGCCCCCGAGCGCCAGTGTTCCACCAACGGTGTTGTCCGCCACGTTGATCGCAGTCGTGTCCTGGCTGCGCCCGTTCATCGTGAAGACGCGCTTTGTCGCAGGATCGTAGACGATCGCGTCCGGATTGGTTCCGGCCTTCACCGTGGTCACGGTCTTGAGAGTCTTCAGATCAAAAACAGTGACAGTATTCGCACGGCCGTTGCTTGTGAACCCGCGCCCCTCGTCTGCCGCGATAGCGATGCCATGCACACCTTGCGTGTCTGGAATATCGCCGACGACTTTTCCGCTGTCGGCATCGAGCACAACAACGTGAGTCCCATGTGAGACGTAAACGCGACGAGCGGCGCTGTCTACGCCGACATAATCCCAGCCATCGTCGCCGCCAATGGCGAGGGTCTTCGTTACGCGGTATCCTCCATCGGCAGATTCAGCAACCTGCGGCACAACAACAGCAAGCGCCGCGAAAACGGCGAACGCAACTAGCCTTTGCATTGCATCGACTCCTCTCACGAATAATTCAACGCAAGGCTGGTGTACTCGTTAGAAGATAAACGGGCCATTAACTTGAGTTTTCTCCATCTGCCAGCAACCACAGCAGCCAGTTGCGTTTTCGTTCGCCCAAAGGCTTATGATTCCGATATGCGGGTGTTATTGGTCGAAGACGACACGCGAATCGCTCACTTTGTGGCCAAAGGACTGCGCGAGCAGTCGTATGCCGTCGATGTCTCGGCCACAGGCGAAGAAGCTCTCTATCAGGTCGCCATCAATACATACGATTTGGTGATCCTCGACGTGATGATTCCTGCTCCCGACGGATTCGCGGTGTGCAAAGAGTTGCGGCAAGCCGGCCATCGCGTGCCCGTGCTCATGCTGACCGCGCGCGATGCCGTCGAGGACCGCGTCGAAGGCCTGGACTGCGGCGCCGACGACTACCTCACCAAGCCGTTCGAATTCCGCGAGCTACTCGCGCGCCTTCGCGCGCTGCTGCGCCGCCCCAGCGCTTTACAATCATCGACGCTGTCCGTCGCCGACCTGATCATCGATACGGCAGGCCAAGCGGTTTCGCGTGGAGGAAGGTTTATTCCGCTCACGGCGAAGGAATATGCGCTCGTCGAATTTCTGGCGCGAAACGCGGGACGCGTGGTCGGCCGCGCCGAGATCGCCGAACACGTGTGGGACGAAGAATTCGATCCGTTCTCGAATCTGATCGAAGTCTATATGAACCGCGTGCGGCGCAAGATCGACACAAAAGGATTCAAGCCGCTGCTGCACACCCGGCGCGGCGCAGGATACGTGCTGTCGTCAGAAGTAACTCCCGACGGTAAATCTCCAGAAGCGCGGCGGCGCGACGATGTTTAGCTCCGTCCGCACTTACCTGACGCTCTGGTACACGGCCGCGATGGCCGTCATCCTGATTTTTCTGGCGTCGGTCACTTACTTCGTTCTCCGGCAAAACGTGCGCGCACGCGGCGATGCGCAGGCTGTGGAACTGGCAGATACGTTCCTGAGCACGGTGAATGCGGAGATGGGCGAGTCCACAAAACCCGATAGCCTGGACTACGGGGTCGCCGCCGCGATTTCAGAGCACCGCTTTCACGACGTCGTATTCGCGGTGTTTGACCCCCAAGGCAGCTTGATCGGTATGTCCGAATGGTTTCCTGAGGACCGCCGCCACAGCGAATGGAAGCGCGACGCCTTGGTTGCGCCGCTCCGTGCCACTCTCGCGACGCCAGACCCGTTTCAATCGATTCATTTCGCCGGCCGCAGATATCGCGTCTACGTGCGTCGATTCTCGTTCTCGCAGCAACCCGGCACGATCGTCGTTCTGCAATCGCTTTTTCACCAAAGCGAATTTCTCGAAACGCTTGCCGGCACCTTCGCCGTCGTCATTCCGGTGACTCTGGTCATCGCCGGCCTTGGCGGATACTTTCTCGCTCGTAACAGCCTCTCTCCGGTTGTCGCCATGAGCGAACAAGCGCGATGGATTGGAGCCGAAAATCTGGAAGCGCGTTTAAGCGTCAGAAACCCCGACGATGAGCTCGGTCATCTGGCGCAATCGTTCAACGGTCTGCTCGATCGCCTGAACATTTCTTTCGACCGCCAGAGACGTTTCGTTGCCGACGCATCCCACGAATTGCGCACACCTGTTGCAATTCTTTGCGGCGAAACCGAAGTCGCACTCGCCAAAGAGGATCGCACGCAAATCGAATACCGAGAGACGCTGCGGATTTTGGCCGACGAGTCGAAGCGCCTCAAGCGCATCGTCGAGGATCTCTTCACACTTGCGCGCGCCGACGCCGGCCAATATCCGTTGTCGTACTCCGATTTTTATCTTGACGAACTCGCCGCCGAATGCGCCACCAATGTGCGCACGCTTGCCGCCGCTAAACAAATCACGCTGACCTGCAAGCCATCGGGTGAAGCGTTGATCCGAGCCGACGAAGCGCTCGTGCGCCGCATGGTGCTCAATCTGCTCGACAACGCCATCAAATACACGCCGTCCGGCGGCTCGGTCGGCCTACGCGTCGAAGATCGCGACGGAGTATACGACTTGAGCGTCACCGACTCCGGCCTCGGCATTCCCGCCGATCTTCATTCACGAATTTTCGAACGCTTCTTTCGCGTCGACAAAGCTCGTTCTCGCAAAGAGCAAGATGGAGGCGGCGGCGCCGGGCTCGGCCTCTCGATCGGCGCGTGGATCGCGGGCGCGCACAACGGCAAACTCGAGCTCACGCATTCCACCCCTGAAGGAAGTACCTTCACGGCAATACTCCCGAAGCAGCCGCCAGCGAGTTAATCCTCCATTTAGGTTGCCGGCGATAGCGTTTTAAGGCGGCACCATGCCGCGTCGACGCATGCGCCGCTGGCGATTCAATCTCCGACATTTTTGCGCTGGTCTTGCCGTGGCGCTGTTCGCCGTCGGCGCTGTTGCGCAAGAGAAACCCGCCGAACCGACATCAATGGCGCCTGGGGCGCCTCTTCGTCTCACGCTCGCAGATGCGCTCGATCGCGCGCGGCAAAACAGCGTTGTTTATCAGGCCGCGCTCACCGATGCGCGTATCGCGCATGAAGATAAAAAGCAATCCGTCGCCGCGTTGCTGCCGAGCGTGAACTACAACAACTCGGCGATCTATACGCAGGGAACCGGCACTAACGATCAGGTCAAGTTCATCGCCAACAACGCAGTGCACGAATACATCAGCCAAGGCAATGTACACGAAGCTCTCGATCTTGCCGGCATCGCTGAAGCTCGCCGAACCGCTGCGCTTTCAGCGGTCGCGAAGGCGCGAGCCGAAATCGCTTCGCGCGGCCTCGTCGTCACCGTCGTTCAGAGTTACTTTGGCGTCGCCGCCGCCGAGAAAAAGCTGATTGTCGCTCAGAAAGCCGACGACGAAGGCGATCGGTTTCTGAAACTGACGAACGACCTGGAAAAAGGCGGCGAGGTCGCGCATGCCGATGTGATCAAGGCGGAGTTGCAGATGAATGACCGCCGCCGGCAGCTGCAGGAAGCGAAGCTTACGCTGCTGAATGCGCGTCTCGACCTCGCGGTTCTGATCTTTCCAAATTTCAACGACAGCTATGAGCTCGCCGACAATCTCCACGCGCCGGTGACGCTCGGCTCTGCCGAAGAGATCGAAGCGCGGGCCGCACGAGACAATCCCGACATTCGCGCGGCTCTCGAAACTGTGAACGCAACCAGCCACGGAGTCTCCGCCGCCCGCGCCGGCTATCTCCCTGGGCTAGATTTCGACTATTTCTACGGAATCGATGCCACGCATTTCGCCACGAGAACGAACGGGATTTCCAATCTCGGCTCATCGGCGGTCGCGACCGTGAATATCCCCGTCTGGAATTGGGGCACGACGCAAAGCAAGATAAAACAGGCCGAATTCCAGCGCGACCAGGCAAAACGCGAACTGTCTTTAGCTCAAAGGAAGCTGCTCGCGGAACTGAAATCACTCTACGCAGAAGCTCAGACCGCAGCCGACGAGCTCTCAAATCTTCAACGCTCAGCCGAACTCGGAACGGAAAGCCTTCGGCTGACGACGCTGCGCTACAAGAATGGCGAATCGACCGTGCTCGAAGTGGTTGACGCGCAAACCACCGCGACGCTTGCCGATGCCGCGTACGAAGACGGCGCCGTTCGCTATCGCGTCGCTCTGGCAAATCTTCAAACGCTCACGGGAGAACTGACGACGCCATGAGAGCTTGGTGCGCAATGTTGCTCGGGCTGTGCGCGTGTGCGTTTACGTTTGCCGGTTGCAGCACGGCCGAAAAAGAGAAAGAGCCTGTCGTGACCGTGCAGACGGCTCCCGCCGAGCGTCAGTCCATATCTCAATTTGTGTCCGCTGAAGCGGTCGTGTTTCCGCTGAGACAAGCGACCGTTTCGCCAAAAATCACTTCGACGATCGCAGATTTCAAAGTCCAACGCGGAGCGCGCGTAAAAAAAGGCCAATTGCTCGCGATCCTGGAAAACAAAGACCTCGCCGCACAGGCCGAAGCAAGCAAAGGCGATTTCGATCAAGCCGACGCAACTTACGCCATCACGGTGAACGCTGGGGTTCCTCAGCAAATTCAAAAGGCGGAGCTCGATGCGGCGGCGGCAAAGTCCGCCTTCGACGCTGCGCAGAAAGTTTTCGATAGCCGCAAGTATCTCTTCCAGCAAGGCGCAATTCCGCGTCGCGATTTCGACAGCGCGGACGTCGCATTGGCACAGGCGCGCAGCCAGAACGAGCAAGCGCAGAAACAGCTCGCCGATTTGCAGCGCATGGGAAAAGAACAGTTGCTCAAAGCAGCCGAAGGTACGAAAGAATCCGCCGAGGGGCATTACCGCGCGGCGACGGCGCAGCTCAGCTACTCCGAAATTCGCAGTCCGATCGATGGCGTCGTTACCGATCGCCCACTCTACGTCGGTGATTTAGCCAATGCGAATCAGCCGATTCTGACGGTGATGGATGTTTCGGCGCTCGTCGCAAAGGCGCACATTCCGCAAGTTGATGCGGCGCAACTAAAAATCGGGGATGCGGCCGAAATCAAGATCGACGGCGAAGAATCTGTCGCCGCCCGCGTATCGCTTGTCAGTCCCGCGCTCGACCCGGGAAGCACGACGATCGAAGTCTGGGTCGAAACGCGCAAGCCTAGCGCATACATCAAGCCGGGAATGACCGTAACGATCGAAATCACGGCGAAGACCGTCAAGGACGCGATCGCGGCGCCGTCGAACGCGATCTTCAAGAATGCCGAAGGCGCTCCTTATGTGCTCGTTGCGGGGACAGATAAGAAAGCGCACCAGAGAGTCGTTCAGCTCGGTGTAAGAAATTCTGAGCTGACGCAAATCACGAGCGGCATCAACGCGGGCGACCCCATCATCATTTCCGGTGGATATGCGGTTCCCGACGGAACGTCGATCGAGATCGAAAAGCCGTCAGCCGGGGACAAAGACAGCAAAGACCAACCAAGCGCGCAGCCGGAGAAGGATAAGGACTAGCCGGCGTGCACCCTGTATCTCCATTCAGCGTCAAAAAACAAACGCCGCCGTGGTTCGAGCGGCTCTCGCGGCCGATTATTTTCTTCACGATCGCGGCGGCGCTCGTCGGAGCCTATCTCGCGTTCGCGATTCCCGTTTCTGTTTTTCCCAGCACGGATTTCCCGCGCGTCGTGATCGGCGTGGACAACGGCGTCGCCCCGATCGATCAGATGCTCGTCACGGTCACGAAGCCGATCGAAGAAGCCGTCAACAGCGTTCCGGGCTTGCAGACGGTCCGCTCAATCACCAGCCGCGGATCGGCCGAAGTCGATCTCTTTTTCGATTGGCACTCCGACATGATTTTGACGCTCCAGCGCGTGGACGCCGTCGTCGCGCAGCTCCAATCAGAACTTCCGCCCACGGCAAAAGTGCAAACGCATCGCATGACTTTCGCCGTGTTTCCCATCATCGGCTACAGCCTCACGTCGGACACCGTTGCGCCGGAACATCTATGGGAGATCGCGACGTACGACATCAAGCCGCGATTGAATCGGCTCGATGGCGTGGCGACGGTCGTTGTCCAGGGCGGACGGGTTCCCGAATTTCAGATCACGCCTGATCCGGCGCGTTTGCCGGTCGCGGGCGTCACCGTCTCGGACATTCTCGACGCTGTTCGCCGCACGAATTTGATCGATTCGCCTGGCTTGATCGAAAGCGATCATCATTTGGTGCTCGGGCTTGTGAGCGGACAGGTTCGCTCTGCCGAGCAACTCGGACAAATTGTAGTGAAAACTTCGGCGGCGGGTGTGCCGATACGAATCGGCGATGTCGCGAGCGTCGCTCCATCGGTTGCGCCCGTGTATACGATGGTCACCGCGAACGGGAAACCATCCGTTCTGCTGAACGTGAGCCGCCAACCCGATAGCAACACGCTGCAAGTCGCGAACGAAGTTCACGATCTGATTCAGCAACTCGAGCCGACGCTGCCGCAAGGCGTGCGACTCCAGCCTTTCTACGATCAATCGCTGATTGTTCATGATTCGATCTCGAGTGTTCGCGATGCGGTGTTGATCGGGATCGTTCTTTCGTCGATTGTTCTCGTGCTGTTCTTGCGCGATTGGGGCACCTCGCTTGTTGCAGGTCTCGTCATTCCCGTCACCCTACTGATCACGTTTATCGTTCTGAAGTTGACCGGTCAAAGTTTCAACTTGATGACGCTTGGCGGGCTAGCCGCTGCGGTCGGGCTCGTAATCGACGACGCAATCGTCGTGCTTGAGAACATCGTGCTGCATCGCGACCTTGGACAGGATCGATTCCTGGCGATACGCAGCGCGCTACGCGAGCTGACGACGCCACTCATTGGATCCACGATCACGCCGATCGTCGTCTTCTTGCCGCTCATCGCGATGACCGGAGTGAATGGCGCGTTTTTTCGGGCGCTCGCGATCACGATGACGGTGGCGTTGCTGACGTCGTTGCTCCTGGCGCTCACTTGGACGCCGACGCTGAGTTTGTATCTGGTGCGCAGACAGGACTCAGATCGCGCGGAGACGGAATCGGCGATTGATCCAACGGCGACAGAATCATCAGCTCTTGAGGCGGAGGAAGCACATTTCGCCGGATTCTTCGGAAAGGTCGTCTCCGCTTACGAAAAAGTGATGCGTTCCGTGATCAAGCGTCCGTTGATCTTGGTCGCGTCCGTCGTCGTGATCGTCGTTCTCTCGGCAGTGAGCTATCACTTTTTGGGCAGCGATCTTCTTCCCGAAATGGATGAAGGCGGCTTCATCCTCGACTACCACACTCCGCCCGGCAGTTCGCTGAGCGAGTCGAATCGGATTCTGTTGCACATCGAGGAAATGCTGAAAGCGACGCCCGAAGTGGAGAGCACATCGCGCCGCACAGGGTTGGAGCTCGGTCTCGCCGCGGTGACGGAAGCGAACCGCGGCGATTTCACTGTGAAGCTAAAGCCAAAGCGCAGCCGCTCGTTCGACGAAATCACGTCGGATCTTCGGGCGCAGATCGAATCGTCCGAACCGGCAACGAAGGTCGAGTTCGTCCAGATTTTGCAGGACATGATCGGCGATCTGAGCAATCAGCCCGAGCCGGTCGTGATCCGTCTCTATTCACAGGATGGCAAGTTGCTGAACGAAACAGGTCCGCGCGTGGCCGATGCGATCAGCAAAGTCCCGGGTGTCGTGGACATCCTCAATGGAGTCGAAGACGCGATTAGCGGACCGGCGGTCACATTTCAGATCAATCCGTTCTCTGCGGCTCGCGCCGGCTTCACGCCGGAAGAAGTTTCGGTGGACGCTTCGGCGATTCTCGAGGGCGAGCCCGCGGCGACACCGGTCGTTTTGGGCGATCGCGCGTATCCAATTCGAGTTCGCTTTCCGGAAACAAATCGTGAAACGCTCGAACGAATGACAAACACGTTGCTGGTTAGCGGGACCGGCAAGACTGCGACGCTCGGATCGCTGGCCAGCATCACGAACGATCCCGGCGAGACCGAAATTCGGCGCGAAAATCTGCAACGCCTCATTCAGGTCACAGCTCGGCTCGAGGGCGTCGATCTCGGTACGGGCATTGCCGGAGTCCAGAAAGCCGTGAACGACCTGCATCTGCCGTCTTCGATTCGCGTGGAATACGGTGGTCAGTACGAAGAGCAGCAAAAATCCTTTCATGATCTCGTCGTCGTACTGTTTCTCGCGCTCTTGTTGCTCTTCACCGTGCTGCTCTTCGAATTTCGAACGTTCGCCGCTCCGATTGCGATTCTCGCTTCGGCGCTACTCTCGACTTTCGGCGCATTCGTCGCGCTTCTCATCACGCGCACCGACTTCAACGTGTCTTCCTTCATGGGAATGATCATGGTGATCGGCATCGTCGCGAAAAACGGCATCCTGCTGATCGACGCGGAACAGCGATTCACCGCTCTTGGCTACTCCGTCGAGGATGCGATGATCCAGGCGGGTCGCCGCCGGCTGCGCCCGATCGCCATGACGGCCCTCGCCACAGTCGCGGGAATGTTTCCGTTGGCGCTGGCCATCGGAGCCGGCTCGCAAATGCTCCAACCATTGGCCATCGCCGTAATCGGCGGGTTGCTCAGCTCGATGGTGCTGTCGCTGATCTTCACGCCGGCCATCCACGCCTTCTTGCAAGGCTCAGGGCCGAAGCAAGTCGCCGAAGTCGAGATTTAACTCGGGATTCGAAGAAGGAACCGCGGAAGCACGCGGCGATCAGCGCGATTCGAAAACAATTCCTCGCGCAATCAAATCGTCCACGCGCGCATCACTCAAATCGAAAACTTCCTTCAAAACACTACGCGTGTGTTGCCCTAGCAAGTGGCGCTGGCAAATTCGGACCGCCCGGCGTCTCCGACAACTTCACCGGCGTCCCAGTTACCTTGTGAGCGCCCGCCGTCGATTGATCCAGCACCGGAAACATCTTCCGAACTTCACTCTGCGGATGCGCCGCGACTTCCTCAAAATTTCGCACCAGCGAAGACGGCACCCCCGCCGCTTGCAACCGCTCCACCCATTCCCCAGCCGTTCGCGTCGAAAACACCCGTTCAAGCACCGGCTCTAATTTCTCTCGATTCACGATGCGAAGCGCATTCGTCCGAAAATCCGGATGTTTCTCCAAATCCGCTCGTTCAATCGTCCCGCAAAAAATCGACCACAAGCCGCTCGCTGCCCACCGCGATCGCCACTTCACGATCGCTCGCCTGATACACGCGATACGGGACCACCGTCGGAAACGAAGTCCCCATCGGCTTCGGCACGATTCCAGAGCCGAGATAGCTCATGTAATTCGAACTCATCGTAGAAATCATGCTGTCGAGCATCGAAACATCGACATACTGTCCGCGCCCCGTCGTCTCTCGCGCCCGCAGCGCCAGCAAAATCCCGATCACCGCAAATAGTCCCGCCGTCACATCGGTCACGCCGTATCCGCAGCGCACCGACTCGCCCTCTTCCGTCCCCGTGATGCTCAGCAGCCCGCTCGAAGCCTGCACCACCAGATCCATCGCCGCTTCGTCCCGCGACGGCCCTTGCTGCCCGTACCCCGAAATCGAGCAATAAATCAGCCGCGAATTCCGCTTCCGCACTTCCTCAAATCCCAGTCCCAGTTTCTCCATCGCCCCCGGCCGAAAATTTTCGATCAACACATCCATCTGATCGATCAGCCGCAAACACAACTCCAGTCCTTCCGGCTGTTTCAGATCGATCGAAATTCCCAGCTTTCCGCGATTCAACCCAAGAAAAAAACTCGCCATCCCTCCCGCGAACGGCGGTCCCCACCCGCGCCCCATATCTCCCGACCGCGCCTCCAATTTATAAACCTCGCGCGCCATAGTCCGACAGCAGCATCGTGCAGTACGGCCCAGCCAGCGCATGCGAAAAATCGAGCACGCGAATCCCACCGAGCGGCGTGCCAACCGCGGAAGCGTCATTCATCCTTGCGCCTTCCCGCGGGCCGCGCCGACGACCATCGGAGAAATCTTGATTCGGTTCAATCCCGCAAGCACCGTCGGATCCTGCGCCATGCAGCGCTCCGCCTCCGCAAGATCGTCAACTTCAAGCACACCCATTCCGAAATTGTCCGTGGGATCGAGCACCGGCCCAAAAATCAGCACCTTGCCCTGATCAAACAGTCCTCGAAAATACCCGACGTGCTGCTGCATCAGCGCGCGCTCTTCCGCGCTCATGTCGCTGGCAAACGTCGGCCGCGGCGGGATCAATCGAATGTAGAAATATTGTTTGGCCATGAATTCGCGTCACCTGTGTTGCCACAGTGTATGACACGCATGGCCTCCAGGGCACTAACAGCGACGAGAAACGCTCTTCGGCGTCAATCCTCGATCTTGCTCGAACTCAGTGGTCGAAGCTCTCGCGCTCCGCCCTTCGCCTTTTTCTTCACGAGGTTGGTCCACACGAATCGAATGACTCGCGCATCGTTGTAGCAATAGCAAGATTGTGGTTCAGCGTCGAGAAGCAATGTTGCTGGCAGGTCGACTTCATCGCCGCAGTTGTTCGCTGATCGAACTTCGTCCGTCGATATTTCCCCAATCAAACGACGACGGATACATCGGGAAGCAAGGTGCGACCGTTCCGTCCGTTCGAATGATCACGTTGTTTTGTCCGGCGCGGCAATTCCATTCCGCAAATTGCAGCTCCCCGTTTGTGTCCTGAACAAATCCCGGCAACCCCGCGACCTGCTTCGCGATATCGCCATTCGTTCCGGTGCCATCGCCATTCCAGCCCAGCCGCTTCAAGTCGTTGCCGCTCGCCATTCGAATGAACGCCTTGATCTCCTGCAGCCGCGGCACCGAATTCACCATCTGATACCCGGCCTCATTTTTCTCGACCAGCCAATCCACCAGCGCATCGACATCGCGCCAGTCTTGCGGCCGGATATACGTCGGATTATCGCTCATGTGCTTGAAGTGCTCGTCCTGCTCAAGCATCGGCGTCTCATTGATGTGATAGTCGGTCGCTACGCGATGCTCGCGCGCGAATTCCGTCAGTTGCCGCACATCCTGCAAATTGTTCCGGCAAATGTTGATGTTAAAAAACACCATGTACCCATGGACATACTGCTTGCGCATCAGGTACTCGAGATTTTTCCGCCCCGGCACCAACGCTTTCGGCAAGCTCGGCTTTTCGTCCCACGAATCGAGCGCGAAATTGAACACGCCGACACCGGAGTCAGCCAGGCGATCCGCAACTTCCGGCCGCAGCAATCGCCCATTCGTTCCGATGTAAACCCAGAATCCCTTCTTCGCCGCGTAGTACACAACTTTGTGCGCGAAATCCGGCCTCAGCAGCGGCTCGCCGCCCATCAACGCAAGCACGCGGCACCCATTGTCGTGCAACCAGTCGATTGATCGCCGCGCCGTATCCTCCGTCATCCCGCGCACTTTGTTGTTGTACGCCCAGCAGTACCAGCAATCGAGATTGCATTTGTATTCGAGAAACAGATACGCCGTGATTGGGTGAAACTCACCGGGGAGCAGGCGCGAGCGTATGTACGGAAACAACCAGCCGCGCATTTTGTTGTACACCTGCGGAATCGTCCAGTTCCGCTTCTCCGGAATTACTTCCGGGCCTGGATCGTTCACTCTCTCGGGATGCAGCGGATAGATAGGATCGGGAAGCTTCCAGCCCAGCGGCGAAGGTACCGGCACGGGGCCGGCGGAGTTCATCAGCAGATTATGAATATCGACATCGATGCGGAACTTCGGTGCCGTAGCCACGACAATCGACTCCTTTCGTTTTCAGACACACCCGTACACGTGCTTTGATACCGGGATTTCGCAAACAAGGCGCTCCAGGTAGGCGTCAGCTTTCTTCGCTAACGATTTTTTGGATGCCGAAATATTCGGCGCTGTTACAACAAATTATTGCAACTGTATTTAAATTTCTGCGGCACACACCCGCAGTTCAGTCAGCGCTAGTAAGGATTCGTAAGGAGGGGGAAATTAGTCGCCGGCCACAGCTTCAGTACTGTTACGCCAGCTATCATTATTCATAAGTTCGGCAGGAATCTCCTGCCCTTCGCTGCGCAATTGCGCTTCCAGCGCCGCGAGCTGCGCTTCGATATCATCGGTCGCCTTGCGCTTGCGAATCACTTCCTCGCGATATCGACGCAGGAAGTAATCGATCGTCTCGACGCGAATCCGGATCGACCCGGTCGGCTTATTCTCATCCAAATCCTTGAAGCAGAAGTACGGCGTCCCCGACTGCTCCACGATCCCCTCGACGACACCGTAAATCGGCGCATCGTGCCCGCACTTGAAGCTCGACAGCTCCAGCGCCACGAGATTCGGATGCCGCGCCGTAAATTTCGCCGCCCAAACCTTGTGATTCGTGCTGCACGAATACGAATTCTTCCACGCATCCGTGATATCCAGCGGATGGCTCGTCACGCCGGCGCGAACTTCATCGCCAAACAATCGCTCCAGCAAATCCTCATCGATCGGCAGTGTGTTCTGCGAAAAAATTGGATACCCCAGCTTCTGGAATTCGTCCAGAATCTCGTGATTCAGTCCTGGATCGTGGTGATACGGCCGCGCCAGCATCACGATGCCGATGCGATCCTCGCGTTCGAGCTGATCCAGCGTTTGCCGCGCACGCCGGCGAACATCCGTCTCATAATTGATTCAGCGCGTTAAATCCCGCCTCAACTGCGCGATCGTTCTCTTCTGGCGAAAGCCCAAGCTCCGACTGCCACGCCTGCAGCATCTGGTACGCAAACAATTTCCGATCCGCAAAATTCAAAACCGGATCGATGTACTTCAGATTATTTTCCGCAAAAAAGTCGCCCTCTTTCGTGAACGCCGCTTTCACCGTCTCCGGCGTTGCCGTAACCGTCGGGCACGCGTTCGCGCCGACAATCTTCACCAGCGACGAATGCAGCACGTCGTACATCGGGAAGAAAATCGAGTTCAGCGGCTTCTTCCGGTGCTTTTCCTGAATCAGGTTGTACGTGTGCGAAATTCCGATCTTCGCCGGGAAGCATGGATCGATCGCGCCGCGGCTCGCGCCCGCGCGATACAAATCCGAACTCGTATAGTCCGAATAAATAATGTTCTCGGGCTGAATCCCAAGGCTCTCGAAATACGCGTTAAACAGCGGCGCGTACGTATAGATGTTGAGCACGCGCGGAATGCCGAGCCGATAACTCTTGCGCGCCTCCATCTTCGCGATGCGTTCCTTCACCGGCCCCTGCTTGAATCCCCAAGTCGCAAGCTTCGGCAACGGATCCGCCACGCTCTTCGCATTCGTCGGACGGAAAACTTCCTTCGACGCGAAATCCACATAGTTCGGGTGCTTGTCGCGAATCTGATCCAGCCCCGACTTGATGTCCTTCATGTCGTTGACGTCTTCAACCAAGCCTTTTTCGCACGTCGCGATGATCAGCCGCTGCTCGCCCAGCATCAGCGGGACTTTCGTCACCTTTTCGATCGGCACCAGGTTCTTCACCGGTTCCGTCCGCACGTCGATAAACGTGCGCAGGCAATTGTTCTTGCAGAAATAGCAGCGCGTCGATTCATTGCGCGTCGTGCGGTACTCAATTCTTCGCACCGCTTCCAAACCAATGAACGTAGTCTGCTGCCCATTCTTCCAGAGCCGCAGCGATTCCTGCGCCGCTCCGATCGCGCCAGACTCGCCGCAGTGCTCGTGTACGATAATTTCCGGCTGCTTGCCCGTCGACTTGAAGCTATTCCGGATGAAATCGACCTCGGCCTTCACCACCGCCAGATTGTTCTGCGTTCCGCCCTGCAAAACGAATCGCGTCCCCAGCGCCGCCAGGTTCGGAATGCTCGCAACGTACAAAAACACGTTCTTCGGCAGCACCGCCGCCAATCCAGCCAAAATCTCCTGCGCCTGCCAGCCCTGCCGCTGGAAATTCACGATGTCCGACTGCATGAACACCGCGCACCCATACCCGAATACCGGCATCGACTGCGCCGAAAAAGCCAGGTCCGCGAACTGATTCACGTTCAGTCCGAAGCCTTCCGCCGTCGACTGCAAAAAGTATCCGTTGCCCGCCGAGCACTGCGTGTTGAGCTTGAAATCCTTCACGCGCCCGTGGTTCAAAATAATAATTTTGATGTCTTGCCCGCCCACGTCCACGATCACGTGCGGGTCTTTGTAAAACTTCAGCGCCGACTCCGTATGCGCCACCGTCTCGACGAGCGCGACGTCTGCGTGCAGCACATCCTTCAAAATATCTTTCGCGTATCCCGTCGTCGCCACGCCTAAAACATCCAGCGTCGCTCCCTGCGCTTCCACCTGCCCGCGCAGATTCTCAAACATCTCGATCGTGTCTTGAATCGGATTCCCGTTCGAGAGCTGATACGACTTGCACAAAATTTCGCCATTCTCATCCAGCAACACGGCCTTCGTCGAAGTCGATCCGCCATCAATCCCGATAAATCCCGCGACGCGCCCGCCCTTTTCAAACGTAGCCGGCTCAAATTTCTTCCGCTTATACTCTTCGCGGAAATAATCCAAATCCTCCGGCTTCTCCACGAGCCCCTTGCCGCCGGCCTTCGCCTTCTCTTCGGCGCGCCCGAATTCCATGTAGCGAACGAGGTCGCTGTAGCCGCGATAGCATCCGATCGCGTCTTCTTCGCTGCGTCCGAATTCCACCGCGCCCAGCGCCGCAAAATACTGCGCGTTCTCCGGCACCTTGATCAACTGCTCCGGGGTCATCCCCTCCGGAACCGCGACCTTCCGCTCTTTCCACATCCGCGGAATATTCGCCACCCACGCTTCACGCATCCCGCGAATGAAGCTGTTCGGCCCGCCGAGCAGCAACACGTGCGGCTTCAGCGTATGCCCACGCGTCAATACGCTCAGGTTCTGCAGCACGATCGCTTCAAACAGCGACGCCATCAATTCATCCGGCGGCGTCCCCACCTTCTGCAAACCATTGATGTCGGTTTCCGCAAAGACGCCGCACTTGCCGGCCACTTTGTGCAGCTTGACGCCGTCATAGCCCTGATTCGTCAGCAATGCCGCGGGAATCTTCAGCTTCGCGTTGATCTTATCGATGACCGCGCCCGTCCCGCCGGCGCACTTGTCGTTCATCGACGGAATTTTTTTCTTTCGCCCCGTCTCTTCGTCATCTTTGAAAACGATGATCTTCGCGTCCTGCCCGCCCAGCTCGATCACCGAATACACTTCGGGATGCAATTTCTCGACGGCCAGCGAAACTGCCGTAACTTCCTGCACGAACTTGGCGCCGATCTGTTCTGCGATGTTTCCGCCGCCCGAACCCGTCATGAACATCCGCGTGTTCTGCGGGCTGATCCCGACCTCGGATTCCATCCGCTGTAGGAACTCGAGCGTTTTTTCAGGCTGTTTGGTTTCGTGTCGCTGATAGTCCTGCCACAAAACCTGATCGGTCGCCGCTTCCACAACAATCGCTTTCACCGTGGTCGAACCAACATCCAGTCCAACCATAAACTTCGTTGCGAAGTCCGTCGGCACTACCGGCTTCGGTTTCGGCGCCGGCCGCAACGAATTCCCGATCTGAACGAGCGCTGGTCCCTTGTGATCGTGCATTCTGTCCCCTGAAACTTCGGCCCTGCCCAGCCCCATCACTGCCAGTTCATTTGGTTTGATAAATAAATGTGAAAGCGGGTGCCGCACCCTCAGATGTTAGAGGGTGCGGGTTTTCCCCAGCCCTAAATCGAAACCTCAGTCCCCCGAAACCGGCTGCGGCACCGCGCCGCTGACCCGCGACCTCTTCCAGAACCGCGTGTCCTTATCAATCCGCTCGCTGACATGCAGCACAAACTGCGCCGCCGTCCCTGCAATCCCCGGACGATGCGGCACGTGATAGAACGGCTTCTTCAGTTCCGGATGCTCGTCCATGTAGGCGTGAATTTCCGCCAGCGTCTTCCCGGTCTGCTTCAGGCACGCCTCGAATTCCGCCTTCGCCTTGACCTTCGCTTCGCCCAGCGCCATCTGCACACGGCTGTGCGCGTTCACTTCGCCTTCACCCGACGTTTCGATCGGCAAAAAGATCATGTCCTTGAACTTGTTGATCACCGCAGACTGCACGCCATCCGACTGCGACGACGGCATGCATCCGAACGGCTTCAGCGCCAGCACCATGTGGCACATTTTGTGAATCGTGTAGTACACGTTCTTGCCGACTTCCAGGTGCCCTTCGCCGCCTCGCGCGTACTGGTTGTAGAAAGGATGCGCGAGGTCTGCGAGCTCCTGCTGCGGCACGAGATGATGCGTAATCCCGCCGAGCTGTTCCGCCGTCCGATGATAGAAGAAGTTCCACGCCTTCTGCCCGAAGCCGATGCCCCACAATTTCTTGTGCAGCCCGATGTAGTTCGCGAATTGCTTCTTCGCCTCATACCACTTCGGATCCTTGTGCGGCTTATTCACCGGCCACTTCGCAATCGCGTGTGCCTTCGCCTGATACAGTCAGGTACGCCACCCAGGTCGCGATCGGTTCGACCAAAACCTGTGCGCCTTCGCGCTCCAGGAATTCGAACATGTGGAAGTTGCCGTCGCCCTCGGTCAGTTGCGCCCAGAATTCGCCGGTGATCTTCACGACCGGTTTCACCTTCGTCCGATCCACTTCGATCGAATCCATCTTTGCGCGCGCATTCTTCAGCGCCCCGAGGTAATCCTTGCCCCACATGTGCTCGTGCCACTTGCCGAACACGTTGAACGTGTTGCGCAAAATCTTGTTGCTCTTGAATTTCGGCTTCGCCCATTCCGGCGCAACCTGTTCAATTTCGAACGCCTTGCGATTCTTCAAATCCGCGCAAAGTCCGTCCACCGTCTCGCGGAAAATTCGGTCCGTCTCGCCCTTCTTCGCTTCAAACGGGCGGATCTGATAAATCAGATCGTTCATCACGTCGCCCATGTGCATCGCGTTCAGCATGCCGAATCCGAAATCGATCGAAAACTTCAGACCGGGCTCGCCAGACTCCGCCTTGATTCCGTCGCTGTCCTTGAAGAGCAGCACGCGGAACCCATCAAATCCCGCGTTCTTCAGCGCGAAGCGATATTCCGCCTCGTACATGCCGAACCGGCATGGTCCGCATGATCCCGCCGTGAAAAACACGTAGTTATCGAGAATCTGCTGCCGCGGAATCCCTTCTTTCTCAAGAAATTGCAGATACTGCACGAGGTTTCCGACCGTGAAATACGTCGGGTTGCACTGCCCGTTGTTGCCGAACTCTTTGCCCGTCTGAAACGCCGGCACATCTGGCACCGGCAATTTCTCGCAGCGATATCCCGTGCCTTGAAACACAGCTCGAATCAGGTCCTCGTGTTTCCACGTGAACCCGCCGAACAAAATCGTAGTCTGCGCCCGCTGCTCCGCCGTAAACGCGCGCTCCACCGGACGGTGAAAATGATCCGGCTGGTCGAGCCCGGCAATCTTACGCAGCCGCGCTCTCTCCGCCTCCAGGCGCGCTTTGATGTCCGCTTCGCTGGAAATTTTTACGAGATTCGTCGCCATTGGGCTCCTCCGGTGATCACGAAATCGAGATGGAAGACTGAATTTGAAGTCGAACGAAAACTGTTTTTGGAAGTTACGACAGAAGTTACGACAGGAAGGACGTCACAAACTCCGGCATGTTTCGGCAGGGTCACGGCGCGCACGTTCAGCGGAGGAAAAACGAGGCCGGTTACTTCCGCTCTGCGACGACACGCCATCCGAAAAACTCCGGAGACTCGAGCCAGGCGTTAACAGCAAACATAAACAACCCAACGTGTACGGCAATTGCGCGCGGCAAAAACGTCCGTCGCAAAATCACCCGCGGCAAAAAAGTCCGCGGTAAAAACGTTGGATGCATTCGAGAGCGGGGGGAGATACAACGAAGTGAAAACAAAACGACACCACGACCCTGCGAGATCGCGGTGTTGAAGGCCCCTCAGCCTCAAAGCACCTTAACTAGATACTATACGTTCGTAACCCATGCAACGATTAAGCTCACAAATTTCTCAATGCGGACCAAATCAGTCCCATAACTTCACTTTCTCGATCCACCCCACAGCTACCCGGCGACGCGCTCTCCTTGCCAACGGTCAGCTAAAGAGCGCTTTGAAATCCGTCGGTGTGCTCGATTGGGTGTTGCGCTGCCACTTCGGGCCGATGGCGACCGCTTCGTTGTGACCTTCAAACCAGGCGACGAAGGAGGATTGGTCGGCGCCTGGCAGACGCTGCTGATTCAAGAAGTTGTAGTAAGAGCCGAAGTCGGCGTCAACGAGCGAGCCGACGGGATCGAGCTCTGGCGAATTGGCCGATGCGGAAATCATTTCGTTCATCGGCTTCTGTTTTTGCCGCGGTGCGAAGCGGACCAGCAACGTTGCCGGCTGCGCGCGACGCAAGGCCTCGCGCGCGGTCCATTGGGCGAACGTCGTTGCGAAAATTTGCGTGCCCGATGCTTCGGTCAAAACTTTCAACTGGAATCGCGTGATGACCGGATCGGAATTTCCGTTCGCGCTCGTTCGCAGTCCGATGTCTTCGGGCTTCATGCGCGCCATCAGCGTGCGCAACGCTTCGGGTCCCATGCCTGGTCGTTCGATTTCCGAGCGCATCTTCGCGGTCAGCGCCGCTCGCGCGGGTCCGAGCGCGCGATACGAAACACAGGTGATCGCGGGATCGTATTTTGCTTCCGCGCCGCCATCGATGTACCAGTGCCCGTACGGAATCGGATGCGCTTTCGCGCGCTCCGCGACGACGTTGAGCATTGTTTCCAAAGCGTTGTCGGATTTCACCTGTGTGAAGTGAACGCCCTGCGGCCGCAGCTTGCGAAACAACGGATCGTTGTATGTCGTTACGCCCTGGCCGATGATGCTGATGCCCAGGCGCGGAATCGGCGGCGGCTCCGGCGGATTCACTTTCGCAAGGCGATTCGCGTAACTCGTCGCAGCGGCGCGAAACGCGTCGAGCTGATGCGTCGCCCAGAGATGCGCTGAGAGTTGCTCGACGAATTGTCCGGGCGAATTCACCCAATCGTAGTTGACGAGTTGCTGGGAGAGCTGAATCTTTGCGAATCCGTCGAACCATTCGCCGCGATCCGACGGCGAGAGTGCTGTGATCGTTTCCAACTCTTTCTCGACGGCTTTTCGTTCGACGGGAAATTTGTAGTCGTACTCGATGACTTCGCGCAGCAGGCTCGGAACAAAGCTCGGCGGCAGTTGCGCGAGCGTGGCGGTGTAGTGCTCGGCGAGCTTGCGCGCTTCCGGCGGATAGTTGCTGAACTGCTCGGCTTTGAGTTCGATCGGCTGCATTTGTCTAAAGCGATTTGTTCAGAGCAACTTTCTAAAAGTAACTTTTTCTAGAGCAACTCCGCGATCGGCTTGCCTTGCGAAAGCGCGGCCTGGAATCCGAGCATCGATCCGATCGTCGGAACGAGATCGGTGGAGTCCATCGGGCGATCGTAGATAACGCCTTCGCGCACACCGGCGCCCATGGCCAGCATCCACGTGGTGCGAGAGAGCGCGTCGCCGGTGCGGTGATGCTGGAAACCGTTGCCGCCGGCATCGTCGTCGGCATCACGGCCAAAATCCGGGAGGATCAGCATCGTGGTGTTGCCGGCGTATTCCGGTTCGGACTGAATCGCCTTCCACAATTCGGAGCACAAGCGATCGGTTCGGCGAATGCCTTCGACATAGAGCGAATACGCTCCGGCGTGCGCGATGTCGATGTCGTGCATGGTGATCCAGAGCAGGCTCGGTGAAACTTCGCGCATCAAGCGGCGCGCGATGTAGACACTGAGTTCGTCGGGGCTCGAGAGCGTGAGCGCATGCGATTTGAAATCATCGACGCTCAGCTTCAGCAAATTGCCGAGCTGCTGCAATTCAAATTCGTTGCCGCCGAGTTCCGGCGTGTAAAACGGCGTTTCGTAGTTGTCGCGCAGCAGATGGTTGTAATCCGCGCCGCCGGCAGTTGCGGCGGTGAGCAGATGTTTTGGAAGAATGACGCGCGCGCCGGTACCCGGTCCGTACGCGCGATTGTTGCTTTCGCCGATGCGATTGAAGCCGTTGCTGGGCGCGACGACCCACGCATCGTTCGGCGGGCGTTTGAGATCTTTGCGGAAATATTCAAAGACGGTCGGATTGTTGGGCGGGACGGCGGCGAAATTGTTGAACGTCTCGTAGGTTCCGGTGGCGAGGCTCGCCGTTGCGACGTAGTGGCCGAGAATTCCGCGATTGACGACCTGGGTGAAGAAGGAAGCCTGCGGAATCATCTCCCGCATCATGTGCGGGATGTTTTCCTGACCCTCGGGGGCGAAGGTTTCCTGATCGCGCGCGCCACCACCGAAGGTAATGACGACAACTTTGCGTTTTTTCATCGCGGCGGCCGCAAAAGCGATCGGCGATTGCAGGAGCGAAGTGCCCAGCGTTACGCCCGCCGCAGACCGAATGAAATCGCGCCGCGAGAGAGCGAATTGACGCGCGAGGTCGAGCGGACTGGTGGAAGTGCGGCTCAACGGAGCCTCGCTGAGGGGAAGATATTAAGGATGCGCGGAGGCAAAAATCGCGCTCGCTGACGGCGCTGTGAAATGGCGTAGGTCATTGGAAATGCGACGCTTAGCGTACGGTACGCCGGGGTGAAAGTGAAGTCAAGAATCGACGGCGGACTGGGAGCCCCTCCCCCAGGATTCGCGTAAGTGCGGAATCTGCTGGACTTAAAAGCCTTTGGAATCAACACATACGTAAGTGCGGAAACTACGGGACTTAGGTGGGTGGATTTTGGAGGAAAAAATCCAGAGGGGGCCTGGGCGGAGGCGGGACTGAGGGCCAGCACAACGCGAAGGAGTATAACAGATAAGTTACTCGTTGTCAATAGGTATCGTAAGTGGTTTGGAGGATGTGGGTTACGGGCGTTCGAAATCGAGAGAGAGAAGAGACGGAAAAGGATAACGCAGAGACGCAGAGGGCGCAGAGTTAGCGCAGAGAAGAATGAGAGTGGAATTCGAAATCACGGGGCGGAGGTTTTAGGGGGGGTCGTTATGGTGTGGGTGGGGCCTCATCTAAACCCGCACCCTTTCTAAAACCAAAAAAGGGTGCGGCACCCAAATGCCGTTCGAATTGGGGCGGGGTCAGAAGTCGCGGCGGCGGATGCGGTGGAGGGCGAGGAGCAACATGAATAGGGCGGCGGCGAGGCTGGCTGAGATGCCGCGCGAGGGGAAGGACGACAGGAGGAAGGTGTGGCGATCGATGGATAGGTCGCCGGCGATCAGGCGCCAGAGGCTGAAGGGGCGAAGCCACGCGTCGAAGGCGATTGCGGTGAGAAGGACGACGCCGAAACGAGATCGCGGGGGCGGTGTATTCGCCTTCGATGAATGACGAGACGAGAATCGCCATCGCGAAGTAAGAGAAGCCGCCGCCGAGAAGCAAGAGAATGTAGGACGAAACCTGAGAAAGGCGAATCGGCATTCCTGCGGAAGATGACGCCAAGAAGACAGCGCACCACGGCAAAATGGCGAGTGCAGCGGCCTGAAAAATTCCCGTGGCGACGCGCACAGCAAAGAGCCGAGCGCGGGAGACGGGCAGGCTGAGGGTAAAGGTGGATACGCCGACGGATTTTTCACGGACGAGTCCACCCATGCCTAACAAGACTGCGGATACCACCCACATGATGACGAGGAATTGCTGGTTGACGTACAAGAGTCGATAGAAGTCGGCGGGTCCGCCGGGACGCGAAAGACCGTCACCACGAAAGGCGATTTCTTGCGCGTGGTGGACGAAAATGAAGCAGAAGAGAGTCAGGGTGATCAGGCAGGCAAGAAAGCGTCCGCGAGTTTCGAGCCAGGCTTTGTACCAGAGCACCGTCAGTTCTCCTTAACAGTCTCGAGGAAAATTTCGCGCAATGCGACTGGCGAGACTTCGACGGAGGTCGCGGATAGATCGCGGGCGCGACGAATTACTTCGTCGGCGTTTCGGCTTGTCAGGATGGTCATCTGACGACCGCTCAAGCGAATTCTCTCGATACCGGGAACGGCCAATTCACGCGCGGAGGGCACCGCTTCGAAAACGAAATCAAGGCGACGGTAGGATTGACGGAGATCGTCGATCGGCGCGCTGAGTTGCAAGCGGCCGTGATTGAGGATGCAAACGTGATCCGCGATGCGCTCGACTTCGGCGAGTTGATGGGATGAGAAGAACACGGTGACTCCGGCAGCGGCCTGAGAGACGAGCGCATGCAAGAGTTCTTCGATTCCGATTGGATCGAGGCCCTCGCTTGGTTCGTCGAGGATGAGAAGCTCCGGGCGGCGCGCGAAGGCGAGCAAGAGGGCAAGCTTTGTGCGCATTCCCTTAGAGAGCGAGCGGACTTTTTTCCCGGCGGGAAGGCGATATTCGACGAGGAGTCTGCGTGCTTCGTCGGATCGCCAATCGGAATAGAAGCGGCTGGTGAAGCGAATCAATTGCTCGACGGTCATGTAGCCGTAGAGAGGCTTGTCTTCGGCGACGTAGGCGATGCGTTCGCGCAGGCGAGTAGTTTCGCGCGGATTCGAAATCGTGTGGCCGAGAACCGCGGCGTCGCCGGTTGTCGGGCGGATCATTCCGAGAAGCATTTTGATTGTGGTGCTTTTGCCGGCACCGTTTGGGCCGAGAAACGCGGTGATGCGGTTTTTGGGAACGGCCAGGTTCAGAGAATCGACGGCGACGAATTGGCCGTAGGATTTCGTCAGACCGCTGGTTTGAATCGCGAGAGAGTCGTTCATTTCTTTCTCGATGCTTCGGGTGTTGCGAGTAGTTCCGCCTCGAAGGCGCGCTGAATTTCTTCGTCGCGGAGATCTTCTTCTCGCAGTCTGTCGATCAAGTCGCGAAAACGGCGGCGGGCAAGGTGCACGCGATCGGCGATGGAGCGTGTGCGGCGGCCGGTTTTTACGAAGGCGCCTGAGCCCTGGCGCAATTCGAGGAGGCCGGAGTGTTCGAGTTCGGTGTAGGCCTTGACGATGGTGTTGGGGCTGACGACGAGGTCTTCGGCGAGGGTACGGATGCCGGGGAGTTGGTCGCCGTCGCGCAGGAGGCCGGTTTCGGCGGCGTGCTGGATTTGTTGCATGAGTTGGAGGTAGAGAGGGCTGGCCGAGATCGGGATTGAGTTTCTGGAGGAGCATACTGTATCAGTGTATGGGTACAGTGTAATGGAGATTGCGGATGCGGACAAGCTGGGGTTACGCGGCGGGCGGAGCAAGGACGAGTTCGAAGAGAAAAGACGGAAAAGGATAACGCAGAGACGCAGAGGGCGCAGAGTTAGCGCAGAGAAGAATGAGAGTCGAATTCGAAGGAAAAGACGGAAGGTCTTAGGAATGTCGTCGTGGTGTGAGTGGGGTTGAGTCTAAACCCGCACCCTCTAAAACCTGAGGGTGCGGCACCCAACTGCCGACTCGTCACGAAAACGCTGGAGAGTGGCGCATTTGTGATAGCTTCGTCGGTTTCAGGGGGAACGGATGAAATTGGCGGCGAGGGTTATGTGTGTCGGAGTTGTGGTGTTGATGGCCGCTTGCACGATTGCGGCGGGGCAGACGAGCCCGAATGATGCGGGGCTGGAGAGGTTTCGGTCGATTTACAAGGAGCTGGTGGAGACGAACACGACGCTTTCGGCGGGGGATTGCACGGCGGCGGCGCGGAAGATGGCGGAACGATTGAAGGCGGCGGGGTATCCGGAGGCGGATCTGCATATTTTTGAGCCGGAGGGGCACCCGAAAGAGGGCGGGCTCATTGCGGTGCTGCATGGCTCGGACCCGAACGCGAAAGCGATCCTGATGCTGGCGCACGTGGATGTGGTGGAGGCGAAACGCGAGGACTGGACGCGCGATCCATTCCAGCTGATCGAAGAGGACGGATATTTTTACGCGCGCGGCGCGGCGGACATGAAGGCGCAGGCGGCGATCTGGGTGGACAACCTGATTCGCTTTCGCGAGGAAGGATTTAAGCCGAAGCGATCGATCAAACTGGCGCTGACCTGCGGCGAGGAGACGAACGGCGCGCTGAACGGCGCGGAATGGCTGACGAAGCACGAGCGCGCGGCGATCGACGCGGAGTTTGCGATCACGGAAGGCACGGACGGCAATTCTGGACGCGCAGGGGCACAAGGTGGCGTTCGAAGTTTTGGCGGCGGAGAAGACTTCGCAGAACTATGTTTTTGAGGCGACGAATGCGGGCGGGCACAGCTCGCGGCCGCTGGCGGACAACGCGATTTATCACGTGGCGCGCGCGGTGGATAAGGTTGGCCAGTACGAATTTCCGGTGCAGCTTGACGATGCGAACCGCGGATATTTTTCGGGGATGGCGAAAATCGTTGGCGGAACGGACGGCGCGGCGATGCTGGCGGTGCTGAAGAATCCGGAGGATCGCGCAGCGGTGGCGGTGCTGGATAAAAATGTGGATTGGCACGCGATGCTGCGGACGACGTGCGTGGCGACGATGTTTACGGCAGGACACGCGACGAACGCGCTGCCGCAGCGGGCGCGCGCGAACATCAATTGCAGGATTTTTCCGGGCGTGACGCGCGACGCGGTGATGGCGCAACTTGTGAAAGTGATCGACGATGCGGCGGTGACGGTTTCGATTCCGGAAGTGCGCGGGCCGGTCGCAAATCCGGCGCCGCTGACGCCGCAAATCATGGGGCCGGTGGAAAAAGTGGCGGGCGAATTGTGGCCAGGGGTGCCGGTGATTCCGGCGCTGGAGCCGGGGGCTTCGGACGCGCAATTCATGAATCCGGCGGGAATTCCGACGTATGGGATCGAGGGATTTTTCGTCGATCCGGACGGCGGGCATATACATGGATTGAACGAGAGGATTCGTGTGGCGTCGGTGTATGAAGGGAGGACATTTTTGTATCGACTGGTGAAAATCTATGCGCAGCAGTAGGTTGTGGCGAGTTCGAGTTGATCGTGTTGCGTGTTGCTGAGCGTGTGCTGCGCGGGGTGCCCGCACAAGCCGGTGACCGTCGACGGCGGGACAGGAATATGACGGGCGCACAATCAAGCTGCGGGTGGGAGACAGCGTGAAATTGTCGCTGGCGGAGAATCCGACGACGGGCTACAAGTGGGAATTTTTGGCGAAGCCGGAGCCGGAGTGCGTGATCGTCAGCGATGCGTATGTGGCGAATCCGGCGATGAACCAGATCGGGGGCGGCGGGGCGCATGATTGGGAATTTCGGGCGGAGAAAAAAGGGACGGGGACGGTGAAGCTGGGGTATCGGCGGCCGTGGGAGAAGGATGCGGCGCCGGCGAAGACGTTTACGTTGATCGGTGGTGGTGAAGTAGGGCGAGAGAGAAGAAAAGGATAACGCAGAGGCGCAGAGGACACAGAGGAGCGCGGAGAAAGAGAAACGAAATAAGGAAGCAAGTAACGATGTAAAGATAAAACGAAAGGTTGAAATCGTGCGGGCTTGGGACGCACCCTTCGAGGCTCAGGGTAAAGCGGTGCTGCGCCCGTACAAGATTCGAAGGATTTTGAAAGCCCTGCACGAGCTGCATAGACTGCCGGTTAGATTTTTTCTTCCACTACATAGGGGGCGCGGTAGGTGCCGCGGAGCATGGTGTTGGCTTCGTCGTCGCCGATGACTTTTTCGGTGGCGGGGTCGAACTTCAGAGTGCGGCCGAGGCGGTATGAGGCGTTGGCGAGGTGCACGAGCGTGGTGGAAATGTGCGCCTCTTGAATCGGCGAATTGATTTTGCTCGCATCGCGCGAGCGGACGCAGTCGATGAAATTTGCGTAGTGATCGCCGCTGGCTTTGCCGTGCGGGCCGGGCTCGACTTCGTCGGTGAGCCACGTGCGGTAGGCGTCGTAGCCATCGATGGCGAGATAGCCGTTTGATCCGTAGAAAATGTTGCCGACGGTGTTGGTCTTCGCGTCCTTGGGGCCGAGCGATGCGGTTTGCGCAGCGGCGGGCGCGGATTTTTTCTCGGCCGCGGGTTTTGGAGCGGCGGTAAGGCCGGCGGGCGGAACGGAGCTGGCGCCGTACGCGCCGGTGCCGATTTCGGCTTCGTGATTGGTGATCCAGCCGCGGACTTCGATCTCCATCATTTTGCGTTTGCCGTCGGGCGTTTCAAAAATGTAGGAGGCGTTGAGCATGTTGGGGGTTTGCTGATCGTCGTCGAAAAGGAAATGTCCGCCGACGGCGGAAACCTGCACGGGGAATCCGACGCCGAGGCCGGCGCGCGCGATGTCGATTTCGTGAATCGCCTGGTTGCCGATTTCGCCGTTGCCGGTGTCCCAGATCCAGTGCCAGTTGTAGTGAAAGCGATTTTTGGTGAAAGGTTTCAGCGGCGCGGGGCCGGTCCAGAGATCGTAGTGAACGCCGGCGGGCACGGGCTCTTGCGGCGCTTTGCCGATCGTCGGGCGCCACTTGAAACAGAGACCGCGCGCCATGTAGACGTCGCCGATGGTGCCGTCTTCCTTCAGATGTTTCATCGCTTCGATCAAGCCGGGATTGGAGCGCCACTGGCTGCCATGCTGGCAGATGCGATTGTATTTTTTTACGGCGGCGACGAGCTGGCGGCCTTCGAATGTGTTGTGCGAGCACGGTTTTTCGACATAGACGTCTTTGCCGGCTTGCAGAGTCCAGATGGCGATCAGCGAATGCCAGTGATTTGGCGTGGCGATGGAGACGGCGTCGATGTCTTTGTCTTCGAGAAGTTTGCGGACGTCGGTGTAAGCCTTCGGCTTGGGACGGCCGAGTTTTTCGACGTCGGCGAGGCGTTCGTTGAGAACGTTTTCATCGACGTCGCAGAGAGCGGCGATTTCGACGTTGGGAACTTTGTTGAAGCCGTGGATGTGATCGACGCCGCGGCCGCGCGTGCCGCAGATGGCGACGCGGACGCGATCGTTGGCGCCGAGGACTTTCGATGTGCCGCCCAGAGCAAGCGTGGCGGCACCGACGGTGATGGCGGCGGTGGTGGACTTGATGAATTCGCGGCGTTCGATGGGCATGATGGGCGTCCTTGTGGGGCTCGGGGTGTGCTTGGATTCGGCTAGTAATTTAGCACTTTTGCAGAGGGGCGGAGGGTGGGAAGTCGGAGGAATCGAGCCAAGCAATTGGGGAAACCCCGCACCCTCTGAAAGCTGAGGGTGCGGCACCCAGGAGCAGCTTTCGCGAGAATTTCGTCAGGGATTTGCCTGTGCATTGGCGGGTGGAGCGGAGTCTTTGGAGGAGAGGACGAATTGGCGGACTTCGGCGCGCTGTTTGTCGAGGTCGGCGAGATGTTGCGCGCGGAGTTGTTGATAGAGGGCGAGCTCGGGCTCGGCGAGATCTTTTTGACTTGTGCGGACGTAGGCCTGGCCGAGGCGATAGTGCGCGTCGGCTAAATCGGAATTGAGAGCGATGGCGCGCTTGTAGTACGGGATCGCGGCGGCGTAGTGCGATTGGTCGGAGTAAAGATTGCCGAGCTGAAGCTGCGCTTCGGCGAGCGCCGGATCGAGCGCGATCGATTTTTTGAGGAGCGCTTCGACTTCGTGGAGATCGACGCTGGGATCCTGTGCGCGCTTTCCCTTCCACATGCTCATCGCGTAGTAATACTGAGCGTGGCCGTTGCGCGGCTGGAGCTCGGCGAAACGGCGGAAGCGCTTGATAACTTCGTCGGCCTGGCCGGGCGAGCTGTCGTAGGCGCGAGAGAGGAAAGGATAGAGGCGTGCGTCGCCGGGGCTGAGATCGGCGGCGCGGAGAAGCGATGTGACGGCGTCGTCGTATTTTCCGAGCGAGTAGAGCGCCATGCCGAGGCCGATTTCGAGGCGCGCTGATTGGGGATAGCGCTGCACGGCGTCGCGAAAAATGGTGACCGACGGTTCGAGCGTGCGATGGACGAGAAGCTCGCTGGCCCAGTCGAAGAGATTGCTTTCGCTGGGGTCCATGTGGGCGGCGATTTCGTATTCGTTGGCGGCAACGACGAAGTTGCCGTCTTTTTCGTCGACCTCGGCGAGGAGATTGTGGAGCTCGGCGGTATTTTTCTGCTGGAGCAGCGCTTGAATCAGGGCGCGCGCGTCTTTGGTGCGGCCAACGCTGATGTAGGCGAGAGCGAGGTCGTAGCCGTTGTCGTAGTTTGAGGCGTCGAGCTGCTGCGCCTTCTCGAGATAGGGCGCGGCGTCGGTGATTTTGCCTTCGCGGATGTAGGCTTCGCCGAGGTTGTGATTGGCGTCGAAATTATCGGGCTCGAGCTCAGCGGCTTTACGGAAGTGCTGCTCGGCTTCGGCGGTTTTGCCGAGGCGCGAGAGATTTGCGGCGAGATTGGTGTGCGCTTCGGCCGATTTTGGATTGAGGCGGGCGGCTTTTTCGAGGTGCGGGCTGGCCTTGGCGTCTTGCGATTGTGCGGAGTAATCGAGGCCCAGGAGTTCGTGGAGCTCGAAACTTTCGGGCGCGGATGGCAGCAGTTTTTCGAGGATGGCGGCGGATTCGGCGTAGTGGTTGGATTCGTATTCGCTTACGGCTTGTTGGAAGAGGCGGTCGAGATCGCGATTCGCGGCGTTGGGAGCGGCCTGGGAGCGAGTTAGCGGCGAGGCCAGCAGAAGAGCGAAGAGCAGCGCAAAAGAGAGCTGTACGGCTCGGCATTGAGCGCTTGAGTTCACGAGTTCGATTTTAGCATTCGCGCTGCGTCCGCGAAGCACGCCGAAACTGACGCCGGCTGGACTACACATTCCATGTCCAGACGAAAAAAAACGCGGGGAGCGCTTTTGGCGCTGCCCCGCGTTCTTTGGGGTGGTTGGAGCGTCAGTAATACAGCTTTAGGGCGAACTGGATCTGGCGCGGATCGTAAGGAGCATCGCGCGTCGAACCGATTTCGCCGAAGGTCGAGCTGTTGTATTGGCCCGAGTTCGAGATGGCAACGACGCCGTTGCCGCCGAAGTTCGGGGCGTTGAAGTTCGGGTGGTTGAAGATGTTGAAGATCTCACCACGGAACTGCAACCGGAAGCGCTCGTTGATCGGGAACTCCTTGAAGAAGGAGAGGTCGAGCCGGTGGAAGCCGGGCCCAGGAACCTGGGTGATGCCGCCGAGTGCGGCCGAACCGGTTTCGGGTTTGCAACCTGTCGGCGCAGCGGTCGGAACACCGCCAGGACCGAGGACGCACGGCTGCACGAAAGCGTTGGGATTGCCGAACCAGCTCAGCAAGCCATTCGCATCGGTGTGCAGGCCGAGGTCAAGCGCCTGGCCCGTGTAGAAGTCGCCGCAACCAAGGTTCGATGCGGTGGTGGACGGGCAGCTCAGAGAAATAGGCTGGCCACCCTGGAGTGTGGAGCTCCAAACGATGCCCCACCCGCCGACGACCTGATTCACGAGACCGTGAGCGTCACCCATGAACTTGCGGCCTTTGCCGAACGGTAGCTCATAGCCGCCGCTGATGTGAACGACGTTGCGCACGTCGAAGTCGGCCAAGCCGTAATCGAACGGCATGCCGAGCCCGGGCACGTTGGGAGCGCGGAAGCCCGCCACCGAACCGCCGTTGAGCAAGTCTCCGGAGTCGCTCATCGTCTTCGAGAATGTGTAGGTGACGAGGAAGTTGAGACCGTTGCCGAACTGCTTTTCAAGCTTGCTCTGGAGAGAATGATACGCGCTCATTCCGCCGGTCGCCGCATAGCTGGAGTTGTAGCCGAAGTCGGGGAACGGCACGAGCGTCGATTCCGCCGTGCTCGCCGCCGCGATTGAAGTCGGATTGTTGTAGTTCGGGAACGCCTCGAGGTGGCGCGCCAGCGAATTCACGTAGCCAACCTGGACCGACATGGTCGGCGTGAGCTGGTATTGAACCGTCAGGTTTGCGCCCATCGTGTAGGGCGTCTGGTAGTTGAACTGGATGCCACGCAACGCCAAGCCGCTGGCGAGAACGAGCGTCGGGCTCAACGGCGTGCACGAGAAGCCAGTTTCAAACGTCGCTGTGCCGCCGGGTCCTGCCGTCGGGCAGCCCGCGAACGGAGTGCCTGTGCTGATCGGAGTTACGTCGTTGGCCGGCGAATACGAGAAGTTGAACTGGAACGGATAGTTCTCGCCGAGGTTCGGTGAGAATCCGCGATTCTCGAAGCCGTTGTAGAACATACCGAAGCCGCCGCGAACAACGAGTTTCGGAGTGACCTGATAGGCGAAACCGAAGCGCGGAGCGACGTTGCCCTTCTGTGAGTTGCCGAGGCCCTTGCCGTACTGATTTGTAGTTGCAAGAGTGATTCCGTCGGTGCCGAGCAAACTCAGGAAGCTCGGTGAGAGATTGTTCGCGTTGGGTCCCTCGGGAATGAGGTACATCGCCGATCCCGTCGGGCCGGTGCCAGCCGGAATGAAGTTCGCCTGGTTGGCGTGGTGCTCGAAGACCAACCCGAAGAAGTCGTAGCGCACGCCGAGGTTCAGCGTCAACTTGTTGGTGATCTTCCAGTCGTCGTTGATGTAACCGCCGTAGTAGTTCTTGCCGTTGTCGGTCAGCGAGATGTTCGAGAGGTACACTTGGCTCGAACCACCGACGTAGTCGATTCCGCCGGGGACCGTCGATAGCGTCGGAGTCAGCAGAAAGTCGGCGCGGCCCGTGTTGCCGCTGTCGACTGTCGGGATTGAGGTGTAGTCGCCGTTGTAGTCGAATTCACCACGCGACCAGGGTGGCTGCAACGTCGAGAACTTCACATGCTGCCATTCGAAGCCGGCCTTGAAAGTGTGCTTGCCGAGGATCTTCGTCACGTCGTCGGTCAACTGGAACGTCGAGCTGACTTCATCCGAAGGCAAAAATGCGTTGCTACCCAAGGTCGAGAGGCCATTGATGCCGAACGCGGGAAGGCCGCCGTTGAGCGAACCCTGCGGAACGCCCTGGATGCCGAACTGCGATGGAATGTCGGTCGTGTCGCTGGCCGATGGCGAAGAACGGGTCGTGTGCAGGTAGTTCAACCCAGCCCGGGCCACGTTGATCAACGTCGGCGAGAAGGTGTGTGTGTAGCTCAAAGCGCTCTGTTGTGCGAGAGCGGTCTGGTTACCCTGTTGGAATCCGCCGCCATCCGCGACACCGCCGAAGATACCGGGGATGAATTGCGGGTCGTCCACCAAGCTAAAACGATAGAACAACTGGTTCTTTTCGTTGAAGTTGATGTCCAAGCGAGTATCGAACGAGTTGCGATGTTCGAAGAGCGATGGCGAATTGGCGAAGTTGGAAAGCAGCGAGCCAACCGAATTCGTTGTCGGGAGCGGATACAGATTTAGCAGCTTGATTGCATTGGCATCCAAGCGGCTGGCCGGAATGATGTTCAAGCCGCAGCCCGCAACGGTAAAGGCGAAGCCGGCCGGCGCCGAACCGCAGGTGCCGAACGGATCACGAACGTAAACGCCGGGTGAAATCTGGCGCGTGGTTGCGGGATCAAGGATTGTGCCGATCGGCATCGTGCGGCCGAGAGCGTCGGTTTCCGTGCCGGACTGAGCGGCGATCAAATCCTGAAAATTGGTGTATCCGCTGTTTCGTTCCGCTTCGCTGGGAACTGAGCCGGTCAGCACCGTGCCCTGAACGCGGCGAAGACCTTCGTAGTCTCCGAAGAAAAACACTTTGTTGCGGCCATCGAAGAGTTTCGGAATGATGACCGGACCGCCGGCGGTGAAGCCGAACTGGTTCTGCCGGAGTTCGCCCTTCGGAATCTGGTGGGCGTTCTCAAAGAAGTCGGCAGCGTCGAGCTTATCGTTGCGGAAAAATTCCCAAGCAGCGCCGTGGAAGCTGTTCGTACCGGATTTGATCGTTGCGTTGAGAACTGCGGCGCCCGACCGGCCAAATTCAGCGCTGAAGTCGGAAGTCTGCACCTTGAATTCCTGAATCGCGTCTGGTGGCGGCAGCACGACGTAGTTCGTGCCGTTGAGGAAGTCGACGGTGTCGGAGTTGTTGTCGATGCCGTCCAGCAAGTAGTTGTTCTGCGCCGGGCGGAGACCGTTGGCCGAGAATGCGCCGCTCGCCGCGTTGCCGCGCGTGTCGGCTTGCGGCGTGTTGACGCCGGCAGACAACTGCGCGAGGAAGGTGAAGTTGCGCCCGTTGAGCGGCAGGTTGTCGACGTTGCGCGAATCCATGACCTGACCGACGGAAGCATCCTGCGTTTCCAGAACCGGCGTGGTGGAAGCAACTTCAATCGTTTCGTTGACGGCGCCGGGCTTGAGCGACACATTGATCAGCACCTGGGCGCCAATGGTGACGGTGACGTGCTTCTGGGTCACAGTCGAGAAGCCCTGGAAGGTTACGCTGACCGTGTATTGGCCGATCGGCAGCGGCGTAAAGTTGTACTCGCCGGAGTTGCCGCTCGTCGTGGACAGAGACGCGCTGGTACCTTCATTGGTGACGGTCACCGTGGCGCCCTTAATTTGGGCACCCGAGGTATCGGTCACGGTTCCAAGGATGGCACCGGCGTCGACCTGCGCGTGCGCCGGTGAACTGGTAAGAAACAGCAACAGGGCAGCCACTGCAAAACTCAGGGATGCTCGCCGGATCAACTCTGATACGGGCGTCCTTCTCATCGCGTTCCTCCTAATTCGTTTGGGCCCGACTGCATCCTCGACGGCGGTGTCCATAAGGCGCGGCCTACGCCCGGGGTGAAAAGGGAGGGCGTAAACGCAAAAAGGCGGCACGGGAGCGAAACCGCTCCGGCCGCTAAGAAGCCGAGATAACGCTTACTGGAGAACCCTCAAAACGAGGGTAAAATGTAAACCGCTTCACCTTGACAGAACCCCCAAGCAACTTAACCGCTTAACCTAGTGTTTGTGAAATAGCATGCGCTCACTTTCATTGTCAAGTATTTTTTTTTCTTCTATACTGCGCAATCTTTACTGCTTCTCTGTTGCCGAGGATTGTTTCGCCCTCTATGGCTCTTACCATTCGCGATGTCGCCAAGGCCGCCGGCGTATCCACCGCGACGGTTTCCAATGTGCTCAATAAGACCGGGAAAGTGGGCCGCCGCACGCACCACATCGTTCTCTCCGCGGTCAAAAAACTCGGCTATTTTCCCAACGCTCACGCCCGCCATCTCGCTTCGCGTGATAGCAGAACACTCGGGATTATCGTTTCCGACATCGTGAATCCATTTTTCCCGGAAGTCGTCAAAGGATTCGAGACGCGTGCGCGCCAGCTTGGCTACGACGCCATCCTGAGTGATACCAACTACGATCCGCGCCGCACGCAAGAGGCCGCCGAGCGCATGATGGAGCACAATGTGCGCGGCGTCGCCATCATGACTTCTGAAGTGAGCGCGCGCCTGATCCAGGAACTCGCGCGGCGCCGCATCGCGGTTACGTTCCTGGACCTTGCTCCCGCGAAGGGGCACGTCAGCAAAATTCGCATCGATTATTTTTCCGGGATGAAGCAGATCGTCGAATATCTGCACAAGATGGGGCATCGCCGCATCGCGTTCGTGGCCGGCCGCGCGAAGCTGAAATCGAACGTCGCGCGACTTGAGGCCTATGAAAGGTGCATGCGCAATCTCGATCTCGAACCCGGTCCGGTCATCACCGGTGACTTGCGATTTGAAGGCGGATTGGCGGCGGGTGAAGCGATCGCGAAAGTTTCGCCGCGTCCGACGGCCGTCATGGCAGTAAACGATTTAACAGCCGTGGGCGTGCTGAAGGGCTTGCTCAAGGCGGGACTTCACGTCCCCGAAGACATCTCGGTCACCGGGTTCGACAATACGCGCCTGGCCGAATACAGCAATCCTTCGATCACCACCGTGGATGTCCACCGCGACATGCTGGGGCAAATGGCGGCCGACGCGCTGCACGAACTTTCCGCGGCATCGGAACCTCATGGCAGGGAATACCAAATTCCAGCAGAATTGATTCTGGGAGATTCCTCGGGACCCGCCCCAGCGGAATAGTTTTGCGCCCGGCGAATAACGAACGATTGCGATTCTTTTTCAGTTTAGAGCGATGGGGTAGCGGAGCGGCTCGCTGTGCGTGGAAGATTGCGCTCGTAACGGCGATTCTTGCAGCGTTCGGGTCGGCGCTGTGCGCGGCGCCCCGCCAGGCCACGCTATCTTTGGCCGCGCAACGCGCCGCAACGCCCGCCATTACCGATCCCGCCCGGCAAATCGAAGCTGTTCGCAAGGCATTCGACGCCGGCCACAACGCCGAAGCACTGCGGCTGGCCAACACATTTTCGGCACAGCAGAAAAATGATGCAGAGTTCCACACGCAGCTGGGCGTCGTGCTGGCGACCAACAAGCAATACAAAACGGCTCAGCTCGAACTGGAGAAAGCGAACGCGCTCAAACCCGACAGCTTCGACATCCTTTTTCCGCTGGCGCAAACCTACATCCACAATGGCAAAGACGCCGATGCCGAACTCACGCTGAACCGGGCGCTTAAGCTGCAGCCCGATTCGCCCGAAACGCAATACCTGCTGGCTCAGATTTATTTTCGCCAGGGAAAATCGTCGGATGCGCTCGATCTGCTTGTCCGAGCACACAAGGCCTCACCCGAAAATACAGACGTGATCTTTTTGCTGGCGCGCGTCAGCATGACGCAGAATTATTTCGAAGACGCGATTCCGCTGCTCGAATCCGGAATCCAGATCGCACCGAAGCGCGCCGACCTTCGCGCCGCGCTCGGCGAGAGTTATTTCATGGCGGGCAAGGATGAAAAGGCGATCGAAGTGTTCAAGAAGCTGATCGAGATCGACCCGTCGGCCGCGTCGTATTCCTTCATGGGGCTTTCTTATCGTCACCTGGGCCGCTTCGACGAAGCGCGAAAATATTTTGAGGCCGGATTGAAAAAAGATCCGCACAACGCCTCCTGCCTTTTCAATCTCGGCTACGTCGAAGCGCGCCAGGGCAACAAAGCGCGCGCGGAAGAATTGTTTCAACAATCGCAACGCTACCGGCCTGACATGCCGGAAGCGCTACTGGAGCTGGCGAATCTCCGCATCGACGCGAAGAAATACGACGAGGCCGCAACTCTGCTGCGCAAGTACGTGAAAGTGAGCAAGGATCCCGGCGCTGGTTACTACAAGCTCGCGATGGTCGAACGCAATCTGCATCAGAACGAAGCCGCCGAGCGTGACCTCAGCGTTTTTCAAACGCTTTCCAAGAACGCGGCGCCTGGGCCTTATCCGTATCAGAATCTTTTCGATTATGTGGGCACGCGCTCGAATCTTTCGGAGCACGATCGCGCCGAGATGGACGTCAAGCAGATCACCGACGAGATCGCGAAGCATCCCGACCAACCGCAGAATCTTTATTTGCTCGCTGAGGCGAATTTGAAGCTCGGCAAGACCGCGGATGCACGTGATGCGGTCGCGCAGCTGGATCAGATGAGCAAAGGGGATTACCGAACGCAAGCGGGAGTCGGGGTGCTGTACGCGCGTTATCGGCTTTACGACGACGCGATTCAGCATTTTCAAACGGCGCTGAGTGCGAATCCCGATTCTGACGACGTGAAATTCGATCTCGCCGACGCTTATTTTCGCAAAGGGCTCTATCAACAGGCGCTGGACGCGGCCAATCAGGTTTCGGAGCCAGGGCGGCAGGATGATGCCTATCTCGCGCTGCTCGGCGATATTTACGCGCATCTTGGCGACACGGCGCGCGCGACCGAAATTTTCCGCGATGCGATTCGGCGCAATCCCGACAACGATCAATATTATTTGTCGCTGGCGCTCGTGCAGTTGCGCGGGAGGGACGTCGATGGCGCTGCGGCGACGTTGCGGCAGGGGCTGGCGCGCATTCCGTCGTCGGGAAAAATTTCGTGGGGGCTCGGCGTCGTCTCTGTGTTGGAAGGGAAAACGCCGCAGGCCGCCGAGCGCCTGGAGCGCGCCGTGAATCTACTTCCCGAATGGCCGGGCAGCTACTCGACGCTGGGAATTTTTTATTATCAGACCGGCGAGATTGCGAAGGCTCGGGAGTTGCTCGCTCGGTTTAAGGGCAGCAACGCGGGCGGGCTCGATGTGAATCGAATCGAGCAGGCGCTGGCGCAAGCGCCGGAACGGCCGTCAACATTGAACGAACCGATGCCGGAGAATGCTCGCGTGCAATTTTTGCAGATGGCGCTTTCAGTCGCCGACCGTACGCTATGAGGCGTCGCAAGGACTTATCCGGCAGTGCATTTGTGGGAGCAGCGTCAGCATGCGCTGCGATTCTCGCTCTCGCCGCCGCTGTCTCGACGCTAAGCGTGCAAAATCCGGCCACGACGCAGCATGCGCAGGCCGCCACAAAAGCCAAACCGAAATCAGATTCGACTTCGCCGGCGATTCCGGTGAAGTACGTCGATGTCCTCGCGCAAAGCGGCATCACGTTCGTGCAAGACTCCACGCAGACGGACGAAAAATATTATTTGGAGACGATGGGCACTGGCGTCGGCTGGATCGACTACGACCAGGACGGGTTGCTCGATCTATTTTTTGTGCAATCAGCCGCAACCGACATCTACAAACCGGCGAAGCCGCTGCGCTCGGCGCTCTATCACAATAACGGCGATGGAACTTTCACCGACGTCACGGAAAAGGCCGGAGTCGGCGGCGAAGGACACTATGGCCAGGGTGTCGCTGTCGGCGATTTCGACAACGACGGATGGCCCGATCTTTACGTCACCGGCTACGGGCGCGCGATTCTCTATCACAACAATCACGACGGAACATTCACCGATGTCACCGCGAAAGCTGGCGTCGCTGACGAAGGCAATTGGTCGACGAGCGCGGGCTGGTTCGATTACGACAAGGACGGATATCTCGATCTGCTCGTCACGAATTACATCGAGTGGTCGCCGAAAAATAATTTGTGGTGCGGAGAGCGGCGGCCCGGCTATCGCTCGTACTGTAATCCCGGAAATTACAAAGGGCAGAAGACGAAGCTCTATCACAACAATCACGACGGCACGTTCACCGACGTGAGCGACGCGAGCGGCGTGGGAAAACCCGAATCCAAAGGAATGGGAGTGGTGCTCGCCGATTTTAACAACGACGGCTGGACCGACATCGCCATCGCCAACGATACGTGGCCGAACTTTCTTTTTTTGAATAAACACGACGGGACGTTTCAGGATGTTTCGCTCGTTTCTGGAATCGCGGCGAGCGAAGACGGGCGCTACGAAGCCGGGATGGGCATCGACGCTGCCGACGTCGATGGCGACGGCTGGCAGGATATTTACGTCACGCATCTCGATTTTGAGCTGAACCGCCTTTATCACAACAATCTCGGGCTGACGTTTGACGATTACACGTACAAAAGCGGGATCGGTAACAAGGCGATCACGATGAGCGGCGTGTCGATGAAATTTTTGGATTATGACAACGACGGCTGGCCCGACATTTTGCAGCTCAACAGCGCGATGCTGGACAATGTAAATCTGTATCACGGCGAGGTGCAGTACAAAGAGCCGCTGCTCATGTTTCGCAATGTGGGCAAAGGGCAATTCGAGAAAGTTTCCGACAAGCTGGGTCCCGATTTCGTCCGTCCGATCGCGGGACGCGGCCTGGCGACCGCCGATTTCGACAACGACGGCGGGATGGATATCGTCACCAACAATCGCGGCGCTGCGCCGAGCCTGTTGCACAATGAAGGTGCGACCGCGAACCACTGGATTGAGATTTTGCTCATCGGGATGAAGTCGAATCGCGATGCGATCGGCGCGGAGTTGAAATTGACGGCGGAAGGCGTGACGCACGTCGAACAGGTCAAAGGCGGAATGGGCTACATGTCGGCGAATGATCCGCGTGTTCAGTTCGGGCTCGGCAAACGGTCGAAAATCGATTCGCTCGAAATTACCTGGCCGAGCGGACAAGTCGACAAGCTCACGAGCGTTCCGATCGACAGCATCATCGCGGTGAAAGAAGGCGCTGGGATTGTGCCGCATGCGTTTCCGAAAGTTATGCTGAAGGCTGGCTCGGGCTCCGACGGCTCTGCGCCGAAGAAGGCGGCTCAGTGATTCATTTTCCGCGGCGAAAATTTCTCGGGTCGTCGCTGGTCGCGTTTGGCGGCGGTTTGCTGGAAGCGCTAGCTACGCCGCTGTGGAAATGGAATCGCTCGCTGATCCTGGAAGCGGCGCAGGCGCCGAAGAAATCCGCTGCGGCAGCGGCTTCCGGCGCGGCTGCCAGTTCCGGTTCCGGCGGCGTGCGATTTGTCGATGTCGCGAAGGAAGCCGGCCTCACGCTTCCAAACGTCTGGGGCGGCATTGATCGCAAGCGCTACATCATCGAGGCAAAAGGCAGCGGCCTCGCGTTTTTCGATTACGACAACGACGGCTGGCTCGACATTTATCTGACGAACGGCACGCGCTTCGTGCCGGACTGGAAACCGGGCGAAGAGCCGACTTCGCACCTTTATAAAAACAATCGCGACGGAACTTTCACCGACATCACCGCGAAATCGGGACTCGCGCGCACCGGATGGCAGACAGGCGTTTGCGTCGGGGACTACGACAACGATGGCTGGGACGATCTTTTTTGCTGCTTCTGGGGTCACAACATTTTGTTTCGCAACAACGGCGACGGCACGTTCACCGACGTGACGAAGAAAGCCGGCTTGTATCGCGAAGAAACGCGCTGGGGATCGGGCTGCACCTGGATCGACTACGATCGCGACAGCCATCTCGATCTTTTTGTCTGCAATTACATCAAGCTCGATCCCGCGGAAACTCCGGCGAAGAGCGGCGAGCCTGCGATGTGCCAGTGGAAAGGCATTCCGACGATGTGCGGCCCGCGCGGATTGCCCGGCGACACGAACATCCTCTATCACAACAACGGCGACGGCACGTTCACGGACGTCACAGAAAAGGCCGGCGTCTTGAAACCGGGGCCGCGGTACTCCATCACCGCGGTTTCTTACGATTTCGACAACGACGGCTGGCCCGACATCTACGTCGCTGTCGATTCGGCGCCGAGCATTTTGTTCAAGAACAATCACGACGGCACGTTCACCGATCAGGCGGTGATCGCGGGTGTGGCATTCAGTGAAGACGGCCACGAGCAGGCAGGCATGGGCGTTGGTGTCGCGGATTACGATTGCGACGGCTGGCTCGATATTTTCAAAACGAATTTTGCCGACGACACCTGCAACCTGTATCACAACAGCAAGGACGGCACGTTCAGCGACGTGACGTTTTCATCGGGCGTTGGCATCAACAATCAGTATGTCGCGTGGGGCTGTGGTTTCGTCGATTACGACAACGATGGGTGGGCCGACATTATTCAGGTGAACGGGCACGTGTATCCGGAAATTGAAGGGCACGACACCGGGCAGCAATTCAAGAATCCGCGGCTTGTATATCGCAATCTGGGCAACGGAAGATTCAAAGACGTGTCGGCCGATATGGGGCCGGGGATTTCGGAGAAATTTTCGAGTCGCGGCACGGCATTCGGCGATTACGACAACGACGGCGACATCGACGTGCTGATTTTGAACATGAACGATCCGCCGTCGCTGCTACGCAATGACGGCGGCAACAAGCAGAACTGGATCAAGATCAAGCTCATCGGCACGAAATGCAATCGCACAGCGATCGGCGCGCGCGTTCGCGTCGTGACCGGCACGCACGCACAGATCGACGAAGTTCACAGCGGCACGAGCGTGATGTCGCAGGATGATTTGCGGCTGCACTTCGGCGTCGGCAAAGCGCAGGTGATCAGCTCTATTGAAGTGAAGTGGCCGACGACGCAGAAAATCGAAAGGTTCATACAGATCAAGCCGAATCAGATCCTCACGATTCGCGAAGGCGAAGGGATCGTCGATAAATTCGTGCCGAAGAAGGCGTAGCGCGTCAGAGCGCCACTTTCACTAAGGATGCGATGCGGTCGGCTGGTTTTTAAGAATCACGAGAAATTGTTTTAAGTCGCGATTCTGCTCGTCGGCTTGCGCGCTCTCCGTTTTTTCGGCTGACTGATACGTTCCCATCTCGCGCTTTGCGGCGGCATCGTCGCCTGAGCGCTTGTAGGCAAGACTCAATCGATAGTGCGCTTCGCTGAGTTGTGGGCTGACAGCGATGGCTCGCTGATAATTTTTGATGGCCTGTGCGAAGTCACCGCGTTGCATGGCCAGAGCGCCAAGCTCGACATACGCGGCGCCATACTTCGGATCGAGCCGCACGGATTTTTCGAGTAGCGTCTGCGCCGCTCGGGGGTCGCCGCCGGCGCTGGCATCTTTGTCGCGCTTGAGCAGCGAAACAGCGTAGTAGTAATTCGCGGCGGCATTGGCAGGCTGCTGTTGCGCGAATTGCGCGAGCTTCGCTTCAGCGCATGGAAGGGGTGCGTTCACTGTTTTTTCCATTTGCCCGAGGAAAAGATACGGAGCTGATTCGCTCGGTTTCAGGTCGCTCGCCTTGCAAAGGCTGCGCGCCGCGTCTTCGTAAGAACGCACCGCATATTGTGCCGCACCAAGTCCCGCCAACATGCGCGCCGATTGCGGGTGCAGATTCGCACCTTTCGTGAAAACTTCGACGGCTGGTTGCGCGGCTTTGTGTAACAGCAACTCGGAAGCCCAATCGAAATAGTTTTGCTCGCTCGGGTACATTCGCGCCGCGCGTTCGTATTCACGGACGGCATCGAGCGGATCATTTAATTTTTCGTCGAGGTCGCCGAGCAGGTGGTGGCCTTCGGCGTCATCGCCGGCCGCCAAGGCTTTTTGCGTGAGATCGCGCGCACCAGAAGAATCGCCTTTCTCCTCCAGTTGAATTGCACTTTGATATTTCTGCATCGCAGTCGCATCTGCGTGTGCGATTTTCTCGGAATCTTCCGCCTTCAGGCGCGCCGTTTCTCGCGCGAGGCTGTCGCTGGTGCGCGCCGTGGTGTCGGAACCGTGCAGGCCAAGATTCGAGCGATCGGTCACGCCTGCAACGGTGAAAGTTGGCTCATCGCTGAATTCGATTCCGTTTGTGCTGTTCGGTCCAGTAGCCGTACTCGCGGTCTTTCCACTCGCTGGAGCCGTCGCGGCCGCTCCGCCAGAACTGGCGGTTGGATTCCGTGAATTTTCGATCACGAGCTCGATACGTTTGTGTGCGTCGCGTGGAAGTTCAATTGGGTCGCTTTGATCGCCGGTCGAGCCGGATTTTTGGGCACGAACGGTGTAAGTCCCACCGTGATCGACTGTCAGCTTGAAGCTTCCGTCGTCGGCGCTGGTTGCATGTGCGCGCGCGGTGCCCTTTTCGTCGTCGAGATAAATGTCGGCACCGGAAATCGGCTCGCCGCCGGCGTTGTGTACGACGCCATTCACTGTGATCGATTTCGTTGGCGCGGCTTGCGGCATTTCTGCGCGAGTCGCTGCGCCGGCAAGCGCACTGAGGACACAGATCACGGAGAGAACGGCGATTGCCACGGGAATTCGCAGCGGTTTCGACTTCGATTGTTTGGCGCGCACGCGCAAGGTTGTCGCAGTCTCCTTGCGCTAGAATACTCCTGTGGCTGCCACCTCTCCCACCGTCACAACCGCGCCGCCTCAAGGCGCATGGGCACGGCTTAAGCGAACGCTCAAGGTGTTGTTCTACGAATTTGTTGGAGCGGTCTTCGCGGTTCTTGCGCTGGCCTGGCTGAATATGACGATTCGCGGCTATCTGACGCGCGATGCGGCCAAGTGGTTTTTGGCCATTCCGCTGATCGTCGCTGCGATGTTCATTTTCTTTGCGGTCAGCTCGTTTCGCCGCGCGAGGAAGCTCTGACCATGGCGGAACGCGACAAATCCTCGAGGCCGAAAGAGCGCAAAGAGCAGTTCACCACTCTTTCCGGGCTGCCGGTCGAGCGGCTTTACACCGAAGAAAATTTAGAAGGGCATGACTCGGAAAAGGAAATCGGATATCCGGGCGAGTCGCCGTTTACGCGCGGTATTTATCCGTCGATGTATCGCGGCCGATTCTGGACGATGCGGCAGTACGCGGGATTCGGTTCGGCGACGGAATCGAATCAGCGCTATCGCTATTTGCTCAGCAAGGGGCAGAGCGGGCTTTCGGTCGCGTTCGATTTGCCGACGCAGATTGGAATGGATTCCGACAGTCCGCTTGCGTTGGGCGAAGTCGGAAAAGTCGGCGTAGCGATCGATTCGATCGAAGACATGCAGACGCTGTTCGACGGGATTCCGCTGGAGCGCGTATCGACGTCGATGACGATCAATTCGACGGCGGCGATTTTGCTTTGTTTGTACGTCGCGGTGGCGAAGAAGCAGGGCGCGAACCTGCAAAAACTTTCGGGCACGGTGCAGAACGATATTTTGAAGGAGTACATCGCGCGCGGAACGTACATTTATCCGGTGCGGCCGGCGATGCGCATCGTGACTGACGTTTTTGCGTGGTGCCGTACGGAATTGCCGAAGTGGAACACGATTTCGATTTCGGGGTATCACATTCGCGAAGCGGGCTCGACGGCGGTGCAGGAAGTGGCGTTCACGCTGGCAAATGCGATCGCGTATGTGCAGGCGGCGATCGATGCGGGGCTGAACGTCGATGAATTTGCGCCTCAGCTTTCGTTTTTCTTCAACGCGCACAGCGATTTGCTGGAAGAAATCGCCAAGTACCGCGCGGCGCGACGGCTCTGGGCGCGCATCATGACGGAGCGATTTTCTGCGCGCGATTCGAGGTCGCTGTTATTGCGATTTCACGCGCAAACGGCGGGGTCATCGCTGACGGCGCAACAGCCGGAGAACAACATTGTGCGCGTGGCGATTCAGGCGCTCGCGGCGGTGATGGGCGGATGCCAGTCGCTGCATACGAATTCGTTGGATGAAGCGCTGGCGCTGCCGACGGAAGATGCGGCGCTGATTGCGTTGCGCACGCAGCAGATTATTGCGCATGAGACCGGTGTGACGAACACGATCGATCCGGTTGCGGGTTCCTACGCGATCGAAACGTTGACGAATGAGATCGAACGCGGCGCGGTTGCGTATGTCGAGAAAATCGATGCCATGGGCGGCATGCTGCGCGCGATCGAGTCGGGATTCGTGCAGGGCGAAATTCAGAAAGCGGCGTATGAATTTCAGCGGGCGGTGGAGAAGAAAGAACAGATTGTCGTCGGCGTAAACGATTTCATCGCGGAGAAAGAAAATCCGGTGCCGACGTTGCGCATCGATCCGCAGATCGAAGGCGACCAAGTCGCTCGGCTGAAAGCCGTGCGCGCAAAGCGCGACGCCGTACGAACAAAATCCGCACTGGACGAACTGGCCTACCGCGCCGGCACCGGCGAAAACCTGGTGCCCGCCATTCTCACCGCCGTCGAATCTTACGCCACGGTCGGCGAAATCTCCGACACCCTCCGCCACCAATTCGGCGAGTACCAAGAATCCGTCGTTCTTTAGTTCGGCAACTTCGCGGCTCGTTTTGCGATTTGTTGACGTCTGAGATCCTTCGCTTCGCTCAGGATGACAATTTCTTTGTGATGATGCCTCCTGACCTTTGGCACAGGCTGATTCTGTTTGGTGCGTGGTGTAGGCTGGGGTTGTCGTGACGACAAAACTCATATTGGCGTCGGCTTCGCCGCGGCGGGCGGAGATTTTGCAGAACGCGGGGTACGCGTTTTCGGTGATGTCGTCGGCGATTGATGAGACGCCGATTCCGGACGAATCCGCGGAGGCGATGGTCGCGCGACTGGCGGATGCGAAGGCCGAACTTGTGGCGGCGCGATCGGTGGGGCCAGCGATCGTGATTGCGGCGGATACCGCTGTGTTGATCGGGACGCAAATCCTTGGGAAGCCAAGGACTACGGAAGATGCGCGGCAGATGTTGGAAATGCTATCGGGGATGACGCACTCGGTGATTACTGGGGTGACGTTGATCCGGCTGCCGGATGTGGAGCGGCGGAGTTTCGTCGAGGCGACGTCTGTAGCCTTCGCAGCGCTGAGCGCCGAGGAAATCGAGGAGTATCTGGTGACCGGCGAGCCATTTGACAAGGCTGGAGGGTACGCGATCCAAGGGCGGGCCGGGAGATTCATTCCGAGGATCGACGGGTGCTATTTCAATGTGGTTGGATTGCCGCTGGGTCGATTGGCGCGGGAGCTGAGGGAGTTGGGTTTTCGTGCTGGAATGGCAGAGGCCGCAGGGATGTAACAACGGCTTTATTACTCTGATTCTACGTGGCTTAGGCGATTAACAAAATTTTTCACGGAACCGTAACGCAAAGCTGGGAAAGCGCATCTATACTTGTAATTAACCACTTCGAGGACACACCCCGGGAAGCAGTTAGGCACCAAAGCCTAGCTGCTTCTCTTCTTTTAGGCCTACCTTTTTCGCGTTCCAGTTTGGGAAGCTTTGGGTTACACCCCCACGTTTTTCCAAAGAGTGCGCAACCCAATCAGAATCAATAGATTACAGACATACGGTTTTCAGGAGTGTGTAAGCTGCTGAAATTGGGCCGCTTACAAGAGGGCCAGAAATGAAAAAACCGGCGAAGGCCGGTTTGGAATCGCTCGTAAAAATGTACCAAAACAGAATAGCAGATTTTGGGGATTTGTCAAGGGGTAAGTGTCCAGAAAATTGTTGGAAGGATTGAAATCGGGGCGATCGCACGTTGGAAGGGCTGGTTAGGGTCGGCGCTTGGGACGGAACCGGTGGGACCCTGGCGTTACCTTTGGAGGGATCGTGCGACCTAGCCGCAGCGGTGCTGCGCGCGAGCACGGTCTGGGTGAGGAGCGAGCCTCGCCCCTATAAAGGCTGGAAATGAAAAGCGGCGCTCTGGGGAGCGCCTCGATTCGAAACCTTGAGTTGGGTCGAGTTAAAACGGGACCGACTACGCCTTCTTTTGTTCGTCGGGCTGAGCTGCCGGGGGCGTGGTGGTCTGGGCCGGCGGAGTGGTTGGATGCGATTCGCCAGACATCCCCTGCTTGAAGCTGCGGATGCCTTCGCCGAGGCCCTTTGCGAGTTCGGGGATTTTGCGGCCACCGAACAGCAACAAAATGATGGCTAACACGATCAGCCAATGAATCGGACTCAATTCGCCCATAAACAACCTCCACGCGGCCTGTGTGTTCGCGCGCTATGTTTCATCGTAGCGCAGGGGAACGCTTGCGGCAAGGTACCGGTCACCTTAAGGGATGGCCTATAGGATAACACGCTCGTCGCCTGCGCGGCGGGTAATGCGCTCGCGATCCAGGAATTCGAGCAGCGGAATGGCGTACTTGCGCGTAACGCCAGTGAGGTCCTTGAACGCGGGGACGGAGATGCGGTCGCCCTTCTCTTTCTTATACGTGGCGAGGCGGGATTTCAGATGAGCGAGGGCGTCGCGATGGAAAACAAGATCGGGAGTGATGCGGAGGAGGATTTTGTCTCGGAGGAGGAGATGGAGAATTTGGTCGGCGCGTTTTCCATCGACCGGAACTCTAGCGAGGACCTCTCTTACGGATGGGACGGTGAGGCCGGCGTCGGCGAAGGCGGATTCGATTTGGGACTTTGTGGCGGACTCGTCGGTGTCGAGCTTTATGGCGGCGCCGGGAGGTTTTACGGTTTCACCTTGGACGTCGATTTTTTTGGCGGTGGTTAATTCGGCGAGGGCGGCGCGGAAAGTTTCGGGGCGCACGAGGCGGCCGAGGCCGGAGCGAAGATCTTCGCGGGTGATTCCGGGAGAGAGCGGATTGGAGCGGTGAAATTGTTCGACGCGGGTGAGGATTTTTTTGCGGGTGTCTTCGTAAAGAGTGGCGGAGACGAGGAGAAGTGGGTCGGCTACGTTTTTTGCGCGGTTGGCGGTGATGAGTTCTCGCGATGCGGATTGGATTTCTGCGTCGAGCCAGCCAGTGCGGGCGGCGATTTCGGATTGAGCGATGCCGGTGCGGGAGCGATCGATCATCGCCGCGAGAATTTCGGTGCGGTCGCCGCGTTCGATGGTTTCGAGGAACTCGGTGCGACTTTTGTCTTTGGTGGAGGGGCGGCGGGCTTGTGCGTCGAGGATGACTCCGCCGCCGATCGTGGTGACCGGAGAAAACTGGCGAATGATGAAGCGGTCGCCGGGGAGGAGCAGGATTTCATCGGTGAGGCGGAAATGCGCGAGAGCTGATTCGCCGGGCTTGAGCTCGCGTGCGTTGTAGAGGTGGACTTCGGCGATGGTTTCGGATGTGTTGGCGTGGAAGTGGACGCGGGCGCGATGTTTGAGCGGCACGGCGGAGCGCAGGAGTTGAAGGCGGACGTCGATGCGCATGGTGGGGCGGAAACGGTTCGGTGCGGCTAGCGCCATGCCGCGTTTTAGGGCAGTGTGCTCGATTGCGGCGAGATTTACGGCGGTGCGCTGGCCTGCTGTCGCGCGGGTCGCAGATTTTCCGCCGGATTGTACGCCGCGGACGCGGAGGATTTGGCGCGATGGGAAGAGTTCGACCTGGTCTTCGGCGGCTACGCTGCCGGAGATGAGTGTTCCGGTGACGACGGCGCCGAATCCTTTAATGGCGAATGCGCGATCGATTGGGAGACGGAAGGGGCGTGAGGCGTCTTTGCCGGTGGATTGCGTTGCGGCTGCGTGTAGTTCGCGTTTGAGATCGGCGAGGCCTGCGCCTGTTTTGGCACTGACGGGAACGATTGGGGCATTTTGGAGAAATGTGCCGCGCACGTAGTCTTCAATTTCGAGGCGCGCGAGTTCGGCGGTGTCGGCATCGACGAGATCGCTTTTTGTGAGCGCGACGACTCCACGAGTTACGCCGAGGAGGCGACAGATTTCGAAATGCTCACGCGTTTGCGGCTTGATGGATTCATCGGCGGCAATGATGAGGAGGACGAGGTCGAGTCCGGCGGCGCCGGCGAGCATGTTACTGACGAAGCGTTCGTGGCCGGGGACGTCGATGAAGCCGAAGCGCAGATTATTTTCTTCGAGAAATGCGAAACCGAGATCGATGGTGATGCCGCGGCGCTTTTCTTCGGCGAGGCGATCGGGATGCGTGCCGGTGAGAGCTTCGACGAGCGCGGATTTGCCATGATCGATGTGGCCGGCGGTGCCGACGATGATGCTTTTGTGGGACGCGGTCATGCCGAATCCATTATGCCGGTGTTGTCAGTCGGAAACTGTCTCTGAAGCAGGGGCGGCGGTGGTGAGCATTGCGGCGGCGCGATCGAGCGAGCCAGGATTGGCGGACTCACGCCATTTCATGTACACGAATCCGAGGAACATCGCGACTACGAAAATATACGGCGTGATGTTGTAGGGCCAAGCTGGGCGCGGATAGACGGTGATGAAGAGCACGGGGAGCAGGCAGAGAGTGGCGATCCACGGAACGATGCCGTGTTGCAGGATGGAAAAATGCGTGGGCTGCTGGCGGCGCATGTAACGGGTGAGCGCGAGATTGGACATGATGTAAAGAACGATGACGGCGAGCGTAGCGACGGTTTCGAGAAAGTTGAAGATGGTGTCGGGCTTGAGCAGGAAGCCGACGAGAAAAATCGAGATCGTGCAGGCGACGAGGAAGAAGCCGATCGCGTACGTCGGCGTTTGATGCACGGGATGGATGCGCGCGAATTTTGCGGGCAACGTGCCGGCACGGCCCATCGTGTACATGACGCGTGAAGTTGCGTTTGTGGCGGCGAGGCCGACGCCGACGGCGCTGTTGATGAGCGCGAGCACGACGGCCCACCAGCCGACTCCCCAAAATGCATGACCGAGAACGTAGTAAGGGTTGGCGTTGGACGCGAAGGCGGCCATGTCTCCGGTGCCCCAGCCAATGGCGGCGGCATAGGAAGTGAAAATGTAAAAGCCTCCGATGGCGAACAGGGAGAGCGTTATGGCTTTGGCGACGAAGCTGGCGGGACGCTTTGCTTCTTGCGCCATGGGAGCGGGAGCTTCGAATCCGCTGAGCGCGAGGATGGAGAAAACCATTCCGGCGAGGACGCCGCCGAAATGATTTGGCGCGTTGTACGGATTGAGAGGCGCGGTGTAGGAGGAGCCTTTTCCCGGGTGGATGAGAAATGTGATCGACATCGCGAGGATGATCAGAATTTCGATGAGGCCGAGAATAGCGGTGACGCGAGCGGAGAGCTGGATGCCGCGATAGGTGAGAGTCCATACAAGGGCGATCGTGGCGAGTGAGATCAGCCACCAGGGGATGTTGATTTTGAATTCGGTGTGCAGCATATCGGAGACGAAATAGCCGAGAAAGCCGGTGAGTCCGGCGTTGCCGGGAATTTCGTAGATGAGATAGCTCCATGTGGCCATGAAGCCGGGGTGGCTGCCGAGTCCGCGCGTGGCGAAGGAGTAGTAGCCGCCGCTGGAGGGCATGTAGCTGGAAAACTGCGAGACGGTGTTGCCGATGAAGAGGCAAACGATGGTGGCGAGGAGGAGCGAGATCGGCATCACGGGGCCGGCTTTGAGGGCGATGATCGGGAAGGCGAAGATGACGTTGCTGGCGGGGGCGATGTGGGTGACGGCCTGGAAGACGAGTTCGGAGAGGCCGAGGGAGTTGGAGCGGAGTTGAGGATTTGGGTTCGGAGTGTGAGTTTCGTTGCTCAAGGTGATTTGGCTCGCGGAGATGCTACTTCGTGCGAGGCATTTTGGTCAACGTTGCGCGTGTAACGTTTCACGTGTTACGCTCGCCGTCTTGAAAGTCTGTCGCTGAGAGGAACGATGCGTAAGAAGCAGAGATTGATGGAGCCGGTGCATCCAGGAGAAATTCTTCAAAAGGATTTCCTGAAGCCGCTCAGCATCTCGATCAACAAACTCGCTTTGGAGTTGCATGTGCCTGCGACGCGTATGGGGGAGATCGTACATGGGCGGAGACGGGTTACGGCCGATACGGCGTTGAGGTTGGCGCGGTATTTCAAGACGAAACCTGAGTTTTGGCTAAATCTGCAGAATTTTTATGATTTGGAAGTTTCGAGGAGATCGGAAGGGGGGGCGAAGATTGACGGGCAGGTGCAGCCGGTTCGCGAGATCGCGGCGGGATCGCAAAGTAGGGTTGGTCGGCTGGGTTGACGCTGTAAAAGCGGCGCGGCAGCGCCGCACTCCAAATAGATCGCGGTGACGCTCGGTTTGTAGAAGACGGACGGTGGGGATGTATGGAAATTATTTTGCGGCGGCGATTTCGTCGACGATGGATTGGGCGGCGGCGCGTGGGTCGGGGGCGGCGGTGATGGGGCGGCCTACGACGAGGAAGTCGGCACCGGCTTTGATGGCTTCGGTCGGGGTTGCGGTGCGCGCCTGATCATCTGATTTTCCGGGAGCGCCATCGGATTTACTTGCAGGGCGGACGCCAGGGGTGACGATGAGGAAATCGCGGCCGCAGGCTTTGCGGATGGCGCGGGCTTCCTGGACGCTGGCGACTACGCCGTCGACACCGGCGGATTTTGCGAGCTTGGCTAATTTCACCACGCGGGTTTTGGGCGGGCCGCCGATTCCGACTTCGCGAATTGCTTTTGCGTCCATGCTGGTGAGCACGGTGACGGCGATCAGGCGCGGACGGTCGGCGCCCATCGGGACACCGGCGCTGATGGCTTGCGCGGCGGCGTGAAGCATCGCGGTTCCGCCGAGTGCGTGCACGTTGACGAGTTGCACGCCGGTCATCGCGGCACTGGATAAAACAGCGCCTGCGACGGTGTTCGGAATGTCGTGAAATTTCAGATCGAGAAAAACGCCGGGGCCGAGAGCGGAAATCTCTTTGACGGCGGCGGGACCGGCAGCGGTGAAAAGCTGGCTGCCGATTTTGAACATGCCGACGAGATCGGCAACTTGCTTGGCGAATTTTAAAGCGGTCTTGAGCGAATCAAAATCGAGGGCGACGATCAGACTGCTACGCGGATGTGCGTCGAAGTTCAAGGTGGTTGGGACGACCTCCGCTCGACGACTTGCGGCAGCCGCCCCGGGTATTGCTTAGCGCTTTTGGGGGAGCTGCAACAGCTCGAGCCGAACTTGAGTGACGCCCGAGTGAATCAGTCCAATCTGCCGGGCGACACGATAGGATACATCAATTTCGCGGCCTTCCTGATAGGGACCACGATCATTGATGCGCACAATTTCAAACTTCCCGGTTCGGGGATTGACGATGCGGACGACGGACCCGAACGGAAGTACAGGGTGAGCGGCGGTCAGGGACTCGGAGTCGAACTTCTCGCCGTCGGCGGTCTTCTTACCGTCGAATTCGGGCCCATACCAGCTGGCGTTGCCTACCCAAGTCTTGATCGGCTTGGGAGGGTCGCTGCGGTGAGCCACAAGGGGGGCCTCCATCGCCGGGGCGATGAGGAACATAAGGGGAACCCAGCGGAGAGCAGCCCAGATAACAAAGAGTGGTCGTCTCATAGTGTGTTCTTTATGCTACGAACATCCAAAAAATTGTAGCAAGAAAACCTCGGTCTGTCAACCGATTTCTGCACTAAAATTAGTCATTATCTCTTTGATAGTAAACGCTTTAGCCTGCAAAACAGCGTCTTCGAGGCCGTTGACGAGTCGCTGGGTGATGGTTGGGTCCGAGAAGCTGGCGGTGCCCACCTGGACGGCTGACGCTCCCACAGAGAGGTAATCAAGCACGTCTTCCACCCTTTCGATGCCCCCGAGGCCGATTATGGGTATTTCCACAGCTTTCCTCACCTCCCATACCAGCTTGAGGGTGATGGGTTTAATGGCCGGGCCGGAAAGGCCGCCGGTTGGGTTACCTAGGCGCGACTTGCCGGTACGGAAATCGATGGCCATAGCGGGATAAGTGTTGGCCACAGTCAGGGCGTCGGCACCGGCTTCGGCGGCCGAACGAGCGATAAGTCCAATGTCTGTAACGAGCGGGGTGAGTTTGACCCAGAGGGGGCGCTTGGCGGCGGCCCGGCGGGCGGCGCCTACCACCTCGGAGACCAGACAGGGGTCGCAGCCGAACTGCATCCCGCCCTTCTTGACGTTGGGGCAGGAGATGTTGAGCTCGTAGCCGGCGAGGCCGTCGGCGTCTTCGAGGATCCGGATGACTTCGACGTAGTCTTCGAGGGCATAGCCGAAGACGTTGGCGATGATTGGCGTATCGTAATTTCGTAGTACGGGCAGTTTTTCCGCGACGAAGGCTTTGACGCCAATGTTCTGGAGGCCGATGGCGTTGAGCATGCCGGAGGGGGTCTCAACGACGCGGGGAGCGGGGGCTCCTTCGATGGGTTCGCGGGAGAGGCCTTTGACGACGAAGGCGCCGAGGGCGTTGAGATTGACGAGGTGGGCGAATTCGATGCCGTAGCCGAAGGTGCCACAAGCCGGAATGATGGGATTGCGCAGGCGAAGTGAGCCTACGGAGACGGAGAGGTCGGCGGCCGTTGGCGCGGCGGTATTCACGGCGGCGGAGAGGCTACCACGGGGGTGCGGGTGACGGTATCGGAAAAATTGTGGATTTTTGGGATTCGAGGCGAACGGGAGCGATCGGAGTAGGGGAGCGGAAAAACGCCGGCGAGACGCCGGCGCTACCAAGAGGCGGACGCGTTGTTCTTGAAGTTGGCGCCGGGCGGGGCAAGCCCCGCCCCTACACGTGCAAGAGCGATCGCGGCATTGGGTCGCGGTGCTAGAGGTCGAGGGGGCCGGTGGAGGGTGCGGGGACTGGGGGCGGTTCGCTGAGGAGGGCTTCGAGGTCGAGGCGGCGGGTGTACATGGCGAGATTGCCTTTGACGTCGTGGGGCCAGAAGTCGCGCGGGCGATCCCAGTAGAGCTCGACACCGTTGTCGTCGGGATCGCGGAGGTAGATGGCTTCGCTGACGCCGTGGTCGGCGGCGCCTTCGAGCGGGATTTTGGCTGCGAGCACGCGGCGAAGAGCGGCGGCGAGTTCTGGGCGCGTGGGGTAGACGATTGCGGTGTGGTAGAGGCCGGTTGTGCCGGATGGCGGAGGGTCGCCGCCGAGGCTTTCCCACGTGTTGAGGCCGATGTGATGGTGATAGCCGCCGGCGGAGAGGAACGCGGCGGAGTCTCCCATGCGCTGCATGATTTGCAGGCCGAGCATGCCGGAGTAGAACTCGATGGAGCGCTCGAGGTTGGAGACCTTGAGGTGGACGTGGCCGATGCGCACGCCGGGGTGGGCGACGTAGGGCTTCGTGGATTGATCGTTGTTCGGGGACGAACTCATTCATTCCACCTTCGCGTTCGTGCGCGCGGCGTCTCGCATCGCGCGTGACTACGGGGCCGGGGCTTGCCTCGCGGCACGCGGCGCTGGCGGCTTGGCCAACGCATCGGGCAGCACGTGGCCGTCGCGCGAGACTAAGGTGATGCCGCAGAGCTCGGCCAGCGTCGGCGCGATGTCGGCAGGCGTTGCGTCGGCGTGATACTCGCCGGGCTGAATGCCGTAACCCATGAAGATTACCGGGACGCGCTGATCGTAATAATACGGCGTTCCATGGGTGGTGCCGTAGCGACGCGGACTTTTTGGGGTCCCGTAATCCCAGGGCCAGTAGGGCTTGGGGACGATGATGAGATCGCCGCTACGCGGCTTGTAGAAGCTGTTGGATTCGGCGCGAAGAATCGGGTTGAGCGTGGAAGGGCGGCCGTCGACTTCGTTGGCGAGATAGACCTTGGCGACGCCGGGGACGCTTTCGATGGCTTTGACGAGGGCGTCGTAGGCTTGCGGGAGCGACTGGAGCTTGTCGAGGACGCCGGGCTTGAGATAGACGTCGCTGCCGCCCACGCTGGCGATTGCAGGCTTGGGAATTTCGAATGGCTCGAGGGCTTTTTCGGCGCGATTGCGAACTTCTTCGAGACTGAGCCAGCCGGAATCCACGCCGGTTTTCTTCAGGTCTTCGGGGATGGGCGCGCCGCCGTGATCGGCGCTGAAGGCGACGACGTAGTTTGCGCGGCCGACGGATTTATCGAGATGGGCGAAGAGTGCGGCGAGGTCGCGATCAAGGCGCGCGAGTTCATCCTGAACTTCCCAACTGCGCGGGCCGAAGGCGTGGGCGACGTAGTCGAGTGAAGAGAAGCTGACGCCGAGATAATCGGTGCCGGCACCGCGGCCGAGGTGGAGTTTGTCCACGGCGTCGGCCGCGAGTTCGGCGAGATACGTTTGCGAGTACGGGCTGGCGGACCATTGGCCGTAGAAGACGGCGTCGGGCTTGGAGTTTGCGTCGGCACCAGCGCCGCGGAGGGAATGCGGGAATGGCACGGCTGAACCGTAAGGAGTGATGGAGCCGACGGCGGTGCGATCGTAAGCGTAGGCGGATTCAGGGAGAAGGGGCGCCCAGGTTTTACCGAAGTCGGCGGAGATGGGATGAGCTTTTACGTATTCTTCGACGAAGGGCGCGGCGGGGTAGGAGGTGGAGGTCATCCAGAGGCCTTTGCCGGAGTCGAGCCAGGTGACGGCGTCGGCCTGGTGGCCGGCCATGGTGATGGCGGCGCGGGCTTTTAGAGAAAAGGTGACGACGCGAGTCGGCTTGGTCGATTGATATTTGAGCTCGTCGGCGAACGCGGGGATGAGCATTTTGTTGACGGAGTCGCCGCCGTCGGTGGTGTCGCCGCCGTAGCGAATGCTTTTGACGGTGGGGTCGGAGGTGCAGGTGACGTCTTTTTGTTGGTCGCGATCCCACCATTCGTTGGAGATCATGCCGTGCGTGGCGGGAAAAGCACCGGTGGAAATTGTGGAGTGGCCGACGCAGGTTTCGGTGGCGGCGTAGGGATAGGCGGCGTCGGGGAACCAGGCGCCTTCGTCAACGAGGCGTTTGAGGCCGCCGGTCCAATTGGAGCGAAATTTTTCGATGTAGTCGCCGCGCATTTGGTCGACGACGAGGACGACGACGAGTTTGGGGCGGCGGGTTGTGGCGGTGGATCCGGTGGTGGGCTTGGATTGCGGCGGCTTCGGTGCCGGGGGTTGAGCTGCGATCGGAAACCCAGCCAGTGCGGCGAGCGCTGTCAGCGTCGCGAAAGAGAGCGAGAGAAACGCCGTGCGACGCTGGCGGAAAGCAATAAGATGGGTGGGCTTCGGAGTGCTGTCGATGAACGATGACTTTGGAACCATTTAGGCCTCGTGATGATGAGGCGAGTTTAACATGAGCTGTTTTTGGCGAGAGTTGGCGATAGGCGGAATTTGAAACGGACGGAATCAGCGGATGGGCCAGCGAGAACGAGATGTTGACGAGTTGCGGGAGGAGATCGAAACGATCATCCTGCGCGGGGCGGATGATTTTTTCGATGCGCCGGAGGATCGGTCGGCGCTCGAGGCGACGGTGAGAATTTGCTGTGAGTTTTATGATTTTCTAGGGGGCGCTGATGATCCGCCCGATTCTTCGGATGCGAACTACATGGCGTCGCAGATTCGGTCGGGAGTCGAGGAGTATTTCACGCTGGAGCAGTACGGGCGAGTTTTGAGCGGATTGAAACTACAGGAAGGATTTTCGAGTTTGGGCAAGTTGCCGCAGACGTTCGCTGAGCTGAAGACGGAATACGATTCGATTTTTCAGCAAGTGCTGGGTTGCGACGCAAGCGCAAAGGCGTTTGGATTGCTGCTGTCGCTGACGAAGCTCATGTTGCTGTTTCTAACGGTGTATTTTCAATCGTTTCAGAGTTATTCGGCGCCAGATGCTGGGGCGAGCGGCAACTGAGCGGTCTCGAAATTTTGCTATGAAACTTCAGAGGCTGAGGCCGCCATCGATCAGGATATCGGCGCCGACGGTGAATTGCGATTCGTCGGAGGCGGTTTCGAGGCCGATGCCGGTGGTGCCGCCGGTGATGAGGCAGCGTTTGGCTTTGAGGCGATTCATTTTGTCTCTCCGTGAACCTGCAAATCGGTGATGAATCGTAGCTTAGAGTTGGCAGGAAACCGAAGAGGTGCGTGACATTTTTGGTCCGGGCAAGCTGGGGCGCAGAAGTGCTGCGCCCCTACATGATCGTGCCAAGACGCAGCGGCGGAAGCTCAGGGTAAACAATGCCCGGCCCCTACAAAGGTTTCGAAATGTCGAAGGTAGGTCTGTTCGGCGATGCGGGGGGCTATGTTAGGATTACGCCCGACATGAAGATCGTTGAGAAGGCACAATTGATGTCGGCGCCGGAAATCGACCGCACGTTGCAGCGGTTGGCGCACGAAATCGTCGAGAAAAGCGGTGGAACGAAGGATTTGGCACTGATCGGGATTCGGCGGCGAGGTGTTCCGCTGGCGCAACGAATCGCACAGGCGATGCGCGGCATCGACGGCGTGGATGTGCCGGTGGGCACACTCGACATCACGCTGTATCGCGACGATTTGTCGAAGGTGGCGTCGCACGCGGTGATGAAATCGTCGGACATTTCTTTCGGGGTCGATAACATGAACCTCGTGCTGGTGGACGACGTTTTGTACACCGGGCGCACGATTCGCGCGGCGATGAACGGCTTATTCGATCTCGGGCGGCCGAAGCGCGTGTCGCTTTGCGTGCTGATCGATCGCGGCTGGCGCGAAATGCCGATCGAAGCGCAATTCACCGGGCGTGTCGTGCAGACCAGCGCCACGGAAATCATCGAAGTGCGGCTGCGGGAGATCGACGAAGAAGAACGCGTCGTGCTCGTCGACCGTGTAGACTAGAAGCAATCCCGGTTGAAGGCCGGGCGCAGGAGAGTAGAATTCGGCAACGAGTGACAAAGTGACGCACCGCTTTCGCGACTTTCTGGCGCTGGAACCGCTCAACGCGGACGAACTGACATTTCTTCTCGATCAAAGCAAATCCTTTCAGGAAATTCAGCGGCATCCTTTGAAAAAATTGGCCGTGCTACGCGGCAAAACCGTGGCGCTCGCGTTTTTTGAGACTTCGACGCGCACGCGCATCAGCTTCGGCACGGCGGCGTCGCGTCTTGGCGCCGACCAAATGAATTTGCAGGCCGAAGCGTCGAGCCTGAAAAAAGGCGAGTCGCTGCTCGATACGGTACATACGCTGGATGCGATGAAGCCGGATATTTTGGTGATGCGCCACGCGTCTTCGGGGGCGCCGCAATTTGTGGCGCGGCATCTCGAGATTCCGGTGATCAACGCGGGCGACGGGACGCATGAGCATCCTTCACAGGGATTGCTGGATGCGCTGACGATTCGCGATCGCAAGGGCACGATCGAAAATCTGAACATCACGATTTTGGGCGACATCAAACACAGCCGCGTTGCGCGATCGAACATTCATCTGCTGGGAAAATTTGGGTGCAAGTTCACGCTGTGCGGGCCGTCGATGTGGCTGCCGCGCGAGCTGGAGCAACTCGGAGCGGCGAGCGGGACGAAAATCCGGCGCGTTTTCCGGATCGAAGAGGCACTTGAAGGTGCCGACGTGGTGCTCGGGCTTCGTGTGCAGACCGAACGGCTATACGAGCCTTCGATTTCGTTGAACGATTATATTTTGTTGTATCAGCTCAGCGCCGACCGGATGAAGTACGCGAAACCGGATGCGATCGTGCTGCATCCTGGGCCGCTGAATCGCGGGATTGAGATTACGCCGGAAGTGGCGGACGGGCCGCAATCGTGCGTGCTGGAGCAAGTTACGAACGGGATCGCGGTACGCATGGCGCTGCTGTTTTTGCTCGCGGCGGGTGGTGCTGAGGTCGAAGAGTTGCCTGCGGGTGACGCTTCGACACAGTCAGGATCGATGACTGCAGATCTACCGCGCAATCGGCGAGCAACCGACAAGAAATCCGACGCAAACACCGACGCGAAAGAGGTAAAGGACCCCTCGCATGCTTCTCATTAAGAACGGCCGCGTATTGAATCCGGCGACGAAGACCGACGCGGCGATGGACGTATTGCTCGACGGCGATCGCATCAAGGAGGTCGGAGCGCCGGGGAAAACATCGGCGGGCAGCGGGCAGTCGCAAAATGGGCTGGAAGTTTTCGATGCGAGCGGACTGATTGTTGCACCGGGATTTATCGATATTCACGTGCATCTGCGCGAACCCGGGCAGGAGAATTCGGAGACGATCGAAACGGGGACGCGCTCGGCGGCGAAGGGCGGATTCACAGCGGTCTGTTGTATGCCGAACACGAAACCGGTGAATGACAACGCGAGCGTGACGCACTTCATTATCGATCGCGCGAAGAAGGCCGGCGGCGTGCGCGTGTGGCCAATCGGGGCGGCATCAGTCGGCAGCAAAGGCGAAGCAATCGCTGAAATTGCGGCAATGCGCGAGGCAGGAATTGTTGCGGTGAGCGACGACGGCAAGCCGATCGCAACCGCGAAGCTGGCGCGCCAGGTGATGGACTATTGCAACTCGCTCGGGATTCCGGTGATCGAGCATTCGGAAGATGTTTCGCTCGCGCAAGGCGCGGTGATGCGCGAGGGCGTGACGTCGACGAGGCTGGGATTGCCAGGGATGCCGGCGGCTGCGGAATCGGTTTGCGTTGCGCGCGACGTGCAGTTGGCTCAGTTGACGGGAGCGCGACTGCATATTGCGCATCTTTCGGCAAAAGGCTCGCTCGATCAAGTGCGATTTGCGAAGCAGCAGGGACTGAAGGTGACGTGCGAGGTCACGCCGCACCATTTCACGTTGATCGATGAAGACGTGCAGTACGATTCGCGCTTTAAGATGAATCCGCCGCTGGCCGCGCGCGAAGATCGCGACGCGCTGCTCGCTGGGCTTGCCGACGGTACTGTCGATTGCATCGCGACCGATCATGCGCCGCACGAGCCAGCGCTGAAAGATGTGGAGTTCGATCGCGCACCGTTTGGGATTTTGGGATTTGAGACGGCAATCGCGCTTTCGCTGGAGCAGCTTGTTCACACGGGGAAAATTTCGCTGATGCGCATGGTCGAGCTTTTCACGAGCGGGCCGGCGCGCGTGCTGGGAATGGAGCGCACGCTGGCCGCGGGGCAGCCTGGCGATGTGACGATTTTTTCGACCGATCGCGCGTGGACTTACGACGTGAAAGATTCACCGAGCAAGTCGCGCAATTCGCCGTTCGATGGGCGCAAGTTCAAAGGTGGGCCGATGGCGACGATTGTCGGCGGCAAGATTATCTGGAAGCAGTAGTCGCGGTGGCGTCAGCGGCACGGACTTTTAGCGCAGAGAACGCAGAGTTCGCGGAGCGGAAACTTCCGAGAAACGGAATTCGCGGCTCGCGCGTCTAGCAGCCAATAGAACCCAGTCAACTCTACGGAAACGCCGACGTCGCCGGAGGCTGCGATGCGATCTCTTCCGTTTCTACCATCCATTTTGCAAGACCTGCGCTATTCGGCGCGTTTGCTGCGCAAAGCGCCGGCGTTCACCACGATCGTTGTGCTGACGCTTGCGCTCGGCATTGGCGGCAACACAGCGATCTTCAGCCTGGTCAACACGGCGTTTTTCCGCACGCTGCCGATTCCCGAATCCGATCGTGTTTTGCGGCTGCTCGATTCGCTGCGCGGACCCGACGGGCATCCGCGCACCTTCGGAATGCATAGCAACATCATCGCGACGCTGCGCGAGACGAACACAGCGTTCGACGGCATCGTCGCGCTGCGCGGCGAAGATCTTACATTGCTGGGCGGGGACGAACCGGAACGCGTTTCGGTGATTTATCGCTCTGAAGGATGGCAACGGGTGTTGCAGGTGCAGCCTGTGATCGGGCGCGATTTCACGGCAGAGGAAGAAAAACATGGAACAGGTAGCGGCGTTGCGCTTATCAGCTACGCGCTTTGGCAGCAGCGCTACGCGTCGTCGGCGTCCGCGCTCAATCAATCGATGCGCATCGACGATCACACGTATCGCATTGTCGGCGTGATGCCGCGCGGATTCAATTTTCCTTACAACGCGCAAGTGTGGGTGCCGTTTTCGGTGAACGCGGGGGATCGCGCGGCGGACTTCGCCGTTTTTGTGCGCGTCAAGCCGAGAGTGACGATGTCGCAGGCGTATCAGGCGCTCGACGCGTTGACGACGCGCGTGAAGCAGCAATATCCCGAGACGCTGCCGGGCTACGCGGTGGCATGGATCACGCTGCGGCAAAATTTAACGGACAACGAGGACGGCACGATTCTGGCGCTGCTGTGCATCGTCGGATTTTTGCTGCTGCTCGCGTGCATCAATGTTGCGAATCTGCTTCTCGCGCGTTCAGCGGTTCGCGCGAAAGAGTATGCGATTCGCGCGGCGCTGGGAGCGAGTCGAGGCCGGCAGATTCAGCAGATGCTGACTGAGAGCCTGCTGCTCGCTGCGCTTGGCTGCGTGTGCGGACTGATTCTTGCGACATGGCTGAATCGCTACGCCGATACGCTGCTGCCGTCGAACATTGGCTCTCAGTTGGGATTGAGCGCGGCGCAGCTTGATTGGCGCGTGCTTGTGTTCGCGATCGGCGCGGCGCTGCTCGCGGGCGCGATCGCGGGAATTGTTCCGGCGCTGACGCGGCGCGGCCCCGACACTACGGAATCGCTGAAAGAAGGCGGGCGAGCCGGAGCAGGAGCGAGCCGCGGGGCGAATCGAGTGCTGAGCGGCTTCGTCATCACGGAAACGGCGTTGGCGCTTGTGCTCCTCGCGGGTACAGGCTTCATGGTGGAAAATTTTCAGCGCTTGCAACATCGCGCGCTGGGAATTCAGCCGCATCACTTGATGACCATGGAGTTCACGCCGACGGCGGGGAGCTATCCGCTCGGCCCGCGACGCAATGCGTTGATCGAACACGTCGTAAGCGAAGTTAGCAACGTTCCTGGCGTCAGCGCGGCGGCGATTACGACCGTGAATCCGCTCGGCGGCGGAAATTGGGGCGCGTCGGTTTTGATCGAGGGCGTTGGCACAGGCGATCTCAGCGAAGCGATCAACATCAATCATCGGCTGGTGACGCCGGATTTATTTCGCGCGATGGGGACTCCGTTGTTGCGCGGGCGCGTTTTCAGCGATCACGACAATCTCGCGAGCGAACCGGTCGCTGTGGTCAGCGAAGCGATGGCGCGGCGTTTTTGGCCGAATGAAGATGCCGTCGGCAAGCGACTTAGGATTTCGCGGCCGGCGAATTCGCCGTGGCTGACGGTTGTGGGCGTCGTCGGAAACGTGCACGATTTCGGCGATCCCGGCGATCCTATCGAGACGTGGTATTTGCCTTACGCGCAGCAAGCGGCGACGCCTTCGGCGGGCGAGTCGATACATTTAATGGCGCGCGTCGAAGCCGATCCCGCTGCCGTCGTGCCGGCGATCAAGCAGGCGATCTGGCGCGCCGATTCGTCGCTCGCTGTCTTTCGAATTTCGGAGATGGATCACTATTATTCCGAAACTCTCGAACGCGACCGGCTGGGGACGCGGGTGATGAGCTTCTTTGGCGTGTTCGGATTGTTGCTGGCGGCGCTTGGAGTGTACGGCGTGATGGCGTTCGCGGTGGCGCAACGCACGCGGGAGATCGGAGTGCGCGTCGCGCTAGGCGCGGAGCGCGTCGAGATTCTGGCGCTCATTCTGAAGCGGGGACTTGGGCTGGCAGCATTTGGCTTAATCGTTGGAGCGATTTTGTCGGTGGCGCTGAATCGAGTGCTGATGAGTTTTCTTACGGAAGTGCACGGAGTCGAGATCGCGCCACTGGCGACTGCATCTGGTCTTTTGTTGGGTGTCGCGTTCGCGGCGTGCTATTTGCCGGCGAGACGAGCGACGACAGTCGATCCGCTGACCGCGTTACGCTCCGAATAGTTGTTAGTGCGCGCCGGCTTCGGCGGCGGGATGCATGCCGTGCTGTGGCACTTCGTGGATGCCGCGGGCGGGCGGCTCGATCTTCTGCCGATAAAAATGATCGAGCGGCGAGCGCCCTTTGCCCGTCGGGTAACTTTTCTCGATCGCTTTGGTGACGTAAGCCTTTGCAAGCATCGCCGCTTCGCGCAGCGGCCGGCCTTCGGCGAGCAGCGCCGTGATCGCTGAAGCAAACGCGCATCCCGTTCCGTGCAAACTTTCTTCACGTACGCGATCGCCGGCGAGCGTGAAGATCTCGCTGCCATCGAACAGCACATCGACGGCGCGATGATCCATGTGGCCGCCTTTGACGATGACGGCGTGCGCGCCCATCTCTACGATTTTTTTCGCGGCTGCTTCCATGTCGCCGACTTCTTTTATCGTCATGCCAGTGAGAATTTCGGCTTCTGGAATATTTGGCGTGATGACCGACGAACGCTTCAGGAGCTCCGTCACCACAAATTTGATCCCGGCGGCGTCGAGCAGCTCCGTTCCGCTGGAAGATTTCATGACCGGATCGTGGACGACATGCTGGAACTTGTGCGCGTCGAGAAATTCGGCGACAACGGCCGCGTTTCCGCGATTGCCGAGCATCCCGATCTTCACCGCCGCGATTTCGGAATCGTTCGCGAGGCAATCGAGCTGCGCGCGCAGCGTCGCGCTGGGCGTGTTCTGCACGTCGGTAACGCCTTGTGTGTTCTGCACGGTCAAAGATGTAATCGCGGCGACGCCGTAGCATCCGTGCGCCGCAAAAACTTTCAAATCGGCGGCAGTTCCCGCTCCGCAGCTCGGATCAAAACCTGCAATCGTCAGCAAAATCGGCGGCGTCAGGCTGGAACCGTTGTTTCCGTTATGAGTGCTCATGATTTCTTGCTTGTTGCTCCACTCTGTCTGAAAAATTCGCGCCCGAAAATATTTTTGATGCGCGATTGGCGGCGAAATGTCGCCGAAAGCGCAAAGTGCCGATACGTCCCGCGAAGGAAGTACCGGCACTTGCGAATGTACGCGCCTTAGTTTCATCAGCGCAACTAAATATTTTGTGTAGGAGCCTGCGGCGACAAAGCGAAACGTCGGCTTCGCGCCGAGAAACGGATGAACGATTTGGATTTAAAAATTATGTGAGGCGAGTTTGCGGACGTCGCTAAATCGATCACGAATCACGGAAACAAGCCGCGTACAAGCAACGCTTCCGACACGCGGCCAACGGCAAGAATCATCGCGCCCGCTCGGGGCGGCACATGATGACGGCGCATCGTGTCCACCATTTCGTGGAACGATCGCACCATGATTTTTTGCAGCCGCGCGTTCACTTCTTCCGCGTCCCACGCAAGGCCTTGCAGATTTTGTACCGACTCGAAGTGGCTCACGGTCATGCCGCCGGCGTTGGCGAGAATGTCGGGCAGCACGGTGATACCGCGTCGCGCGAGAATTTCGTCGGCGTGCGGCGTCGTCGGACCGTTCGAAGCTTCCGCGACGATGCGCGCCTTGACCGCTTCGGCGTTTTGCAGCGTGATGGCGTTCTCCAGCGCCGCAGGCACCAAAATGTCGCACTTCATCGTCAGCAAATCGTCGTGCGAAATCCGGGAAGCGCCGGGCATGCCGACAACGGTGGCAGCCCGCTCTTTGTAACGAAACGCTTTGATCGGATCGATGCCGCGCGGATTGGCTACCCCGCCGCGCGTGTCGCTGATCGCCACGATCTTCGCTTTTTTCTCGGCAAAAATCCGCGCCACAGCCGCGCCCGAATTGCCAAATCCCTGAACGGCCACGCTTGCGCCGCGCATCGACATTTTCTTGATCTTGCAGGCCTCTTCGACAATCGCCACAAGCCCACGCGCCGCCGCGTCATGGCTGCCGACCGAACCGCCGATCGATTGCGGCTTCCCGGTCACGACGCCATGCGTCGCGCGCCCCACAGTCATCGCGTACGTATCCATGATCCACGCCATGGTCTGCGAATCGGTATAAACGTCGGGCGCGGGAATATCGCGGTCCGGACCGATCAGCGGCAGAATTTCGCTCGCGTAGCGCCGCGTCATGCGCTCGAGCTCGCTCTTCGACATGCGCTTCGGATCGCAGACGACTCCGCCCATCGCGCCGCCGAGCGGCAGGCCGACGATCGCCGTCTTCCACGTCATCCACGTCGCGAGCGCCTTGATTTCATCGAGCGTGACGTTGGGATGGAAGCGAGTGCCGCCCTTGCCGGGTCCGCGCGCCACGTTGTGCTGCACGCGATAGCCGGTCAGGACCTTCACCTGCCCGTTGTCCATCTTGGTGGGGATCGAAACTTCGAGAACGCGCTTCGGCGTTCGCAGGATCTGGCGCAGGCCGGGATCAAGCTTGAGAAACTCCGCCGCCATGTCGAATTGAATCTGCGCGATGCGGAATGGATTGAGATCTTCTCGCGGCGCTATGCGCGGAACGATCGGTGGTACGGCGGGCTTGGCGACCGTGGCCATCGGCTTTCGGTCCTTTCGGGTTCGCGCCCTGTGCGCGACCTCACTCGACTGCGGTCGAGTGCCTTGCGTAGATGCTCTTCACTTGGCCCGACAACAACTTCAAAGCTTTGGACTTATATTCATTTCGACGGCTGGCTTCAGCCGTTCGCGATTTTCTTCTCGTCGGTAGCCGAGTTCGTCAGCAAATACTGATCGCGGCACTGAACCGAGCAAAAATGAACCACCTGCCCACCCTCGCGTAGCGGGATCGCCAGAACTTCTGCGACATGCGCCCCGCAAACTGGATCGCGTACCAGCCGGCGCGACGTGCCAACCTCGCCCTGCCGCCGCGAAATCTCCGGATCATGCTGGCCAGCCGGGTCACTGTATTGCTGCGTGGCGCCTCTCACCATCCACGCCACCAGCTTTTTCAGCAGCGCGACGCTCCAGGAAACCACCAGCAGCCAGAACAGAAACCGGAAAACACGGGCAATGAAATTCATCGATACCTTAATTCGAAACCGATTCGAACCCCTGCTTCGAACGCTTGTCCCAACTTGATCTGGCGACGTGCATTCGGTCGCCCGGCGATTCGCCGAAAGGCAGGTTTGCGCCTCGACCCCTAGCGGGATGCTAAGAGCGAGTGTATGCAACCCCAAAAGTAGGAGTCAAACGAAAACACGTAAATTCAATGAGTTGCGTGCTAATTGGGGGATCGATTAGCTCTGGCAGCGGCCGGCAAGCTGCTGGCTAAGACTCTTGTTTTCAGTGGCATGCCTAGGAAATGCGGCTGACGCGTGGCGTGCCACCTGTCAGGGCGCCGGGATCCGATCGATGCCCATATATGGACGCAAAGCCTCGGGTATAAGGATCGACCCATCCGCCTGCTGGTAATTCTCGACGATCGCGATCCAGGTCCGCCCGACGGCCAGCCCCGACCCGTTCAGCGTGTGGACGAAATCGCTCTTCCCGCCGGCCTTGGGCTTGAACCGGATGCCCGCTCGCCGCGCTTGGAACGCCTCGCAGTTGGAGCAGGATGAAATCTCGCGAAACTCATTCCCGCTGGGCAGCCAGACCTCCAGGTCGTAGGTCTTCGCGGACGCGAAGCCCATATCGCCGGTGCAGAGCAACATCGTGCGGTAGTGGAGCCCCAGTTTTTGGAGGATCGTCTCGGCGTTTCGCACCAGGGCTTCGTGCTCTTCGTAGCTCTTGTCGGGATGCGTGAACTTGAACAGCTCGACCTTCTGAAACTGGTGTTGCCGCAAGATGCCGCGCGTATCTTTTCCGGCCGCGCCCGCCTCGGACCGGAAGCACGCCGTCCAAGCCGTCACATGAATCGGCAATTTCTCCTCGGGCAGCGTCTCGTCGCGATGCAAATTGTGCAGTTCGACTTCCGACGTTGGCGTGAGCCAGAAATCCGTGTCCTGTACCTTAAACAGATCCGCCGCGAACTTCGGCAACTGCCCCGCGCCCATCAGCGAAGCTGTATTCACCAGAAATGGCGGCAAAATTTCCGTGTATCCGTGCTCGCGCGTGTGCACATCGAGAAAAAAATTGGCGAGCGCGCGTTCCAACCGCGCTCCCCAACTTTTGTAAACCGCGAATCGTGCGCCGGTAATTTTCGTCGCGCCGGCCAGATCGAGAATCCCGGCGCGTTCGCCGACTTCCCAATGCGGCTTCGGCGTGAAATCGAATTTCGGCGGCGTGCCCCAGCGTCGCACTTCGACGTTGCCTTCGGCGCCGTGTCCCAGCGGCACGCTTGAATGCGGCACGTTCGGAATTGTCAGTAAAAAATCGCGCTGCGTCGCATCCAGTTGCGCGATCCGCTCGTCGCCCTGCTTGATGCGCTCGGAGACCTGCTTCATCTCCGCGATTTTCTCGTCGGCGGGCTGCTTTGCTTTTTTGAGCGTGGCGATTTCGTCGTTCGCCTTGTTCCGCTGCGCTTTGAGCTGCTCGGTGGTTGTAATCAGCTCGCGCCGCTCCTTATCGAGCGTCCGGAACGCATCCAAATCGAGCGTGGCGCCGCGCTTTTTCGCCATCTCGGCGAACACATCCAGGTGTTCCCTGAAGTAATTGAGATCATGCATGGTCTGAAAAGAATAGCGTACTCAGACAAGAGAGCGAAGCTGCGTCCGTCGAAAATGCCGCGTGATTGCAACCCGTCGAGGTCTCGGGAATTCGCCGCCAAAACCCATAAAGGCCTAGTAGTCGCCCGGATTGTGCTCGATCTCAGGAAATTCGCGCGTGCGACTCAAATACATAACGCCGTACTGAAAATTGTTTCCCGGCAGAGCCGTCACATGCCGCACCGAACCGCGTACAAACACCGGCGGAGTGCCCGGATAAAACGGCACCGCAACTTCGATCTCGCTGCCCACGGGATACTGCTTTCGGCTTCGAAACCCGAATCCGCGCTTCGACAAATTCGCGCACTCCACGACTTCTTCCGATTCCTCGTGTCGCACGCAGGCCGACAAATTGACGCGCGTTCGAACATCCCTCCGCCGATTCGCCGCCTTCGCCACCACCGCGGATGCCGCGGGAGGCAACGCTGGCGCAGGTAGAGTCTCGTTCTCCAGCAACTCCACTCCGGCCAGCCGGGGCCGCCCGCCTCGAACCGCCTTTTTTAGTTCAGACGACTCTTTTGCCAGGGCTTGAGTACGCGCCGGCGCTGAATGTGCGGCAACGATCTCGGCAGCCTCTCGCAGCTTGGTCGCTGACACCGTAAGTCCCTCCGGAGCCCTCCGCCAAACCGTCGGCGCGCCGCAGTAAATGCAATATCGCAAAATCGAAGCCGACAGGGCGTAGACATCCGCTTCCACTTCGCTCTGATCCACCAACTCGCACCGCTTGCACGAATCGCACTGCATCGGCCCATCGACTTCCACGTTCCAGGCCTGCGGGGGCGGGAACTTCAGCTCCCAGAAGTCTTCCTCTTCATCCACGAACGCCACGCCATACACAAATCCCCGTGGATCCTGACCGAGCTGCCCCACCAGCCGGATCGCCGTTTCGGTCGATCCGCCCAGGAAGCGCATGATCAGCAAACCGTCCGTCGCCAACTTGTGTTTGGAGATGATTCCGGCGCCGTGCCGGCTCAGCGTCACGGTCTGCGTCTCTTCTGAAAAGACCGTGCCGGTGCAATCCATCCCAAGCAGCAGGATGCGAATCTCTTTCGCGATACGACCGCTGCGACGCACCTTTCCCATAGGAGGCCGCGGGACGGCCAATGGCTCTATCGGTCCGCCATCAAAAATCTTTATCGCGTCTGCTCCGCGTCGAGTCGCGGTCACAGGCCTCGCCACGAAAAACAGCCAAAGTACGTCGGTACCGGAATCGCACCGCTCGAAGTACTCTCCAAATGTGCCCCTCGTTCCATCGACCCCCACAGAGGCCCCGGGCAAAATGACTGAGTGATCGGGAGTTAGTTCAGTCTTCGGAGCCATTCGGATGGTTATCGGGTGTTTGCTCCTGTGCATCGTCCTGCTGCTCGCGAGCGCAGCGGAACGGCCCGCCTCAAGCCCAGCGCGAGGCGATGATTACTCGGACTAATTTCAGACCATAGACCCTCAATTCCCCACGCCCGAGCGGCCGGTCCCCCCACCGGCCGCTCTCTTTTTTTGCCTCACCTATCGAGGACCAACCAAAGGTTTTATAATCAACGAGATACGAGCGCAGCATCGTCGACAGACCTGTAAGATTCCAAGAAATCGTCGATCCTCGGGAATCTTTCCATGCCAGGCAGGGAATCTACAAACGGTAGGCAAGCAACACAGGTAGCGGTGAAATGAAAAGGGCGCCGGGTTAAACCCAGCGCCCTCAAATACTTGACTCACCCGCGGGAAGACTTACCGCTATAATGCTTATTGCCACTTCGAGGCAATGAAAAAGGGGGCTGGTGCAAGCCCCCTTCTTCTAGAACTGACCCCCCAAAACCAGAATCCGAGTCGAGGTTCGGTTCCGGCCACCCCGGGAAGCCAATCTTGTATTTCAGTTGGCCGTATATAGTGCAAACCGTATGCCAGCCATTCCCAAAATAAACCAACCTCTTCAACTTGCTCGAAAAGCGCGACTTAACATTTCGTAGACATCCGAAACGCGCTTCTATAGCTCCGGTCACCTACAAAATCTCACAGGTCTGCCTACAATACATCCAGCATTCGGGAGACTCACCCATACCGCAATCCCATGAGCGGTCAGTTTCGATCTTGGTCCGTCGGTTGTTCTATACGCCGATCTCGACCCGCAGCGCGTCCGCAACCGACTCACTGAACTTCTTCACATCGGCTTGATGTTCGGCTTCGACCATCACGCGCGCGAGCTGCTCCGTCCCGGAATACCGCAAAACGATGCGCCCATTTTCTCCCAGCGTCGTCTGCGCTTCCTTCAGGGCCTTCGCCACCTGCGGCAATGAATCCAAGGGCGGCTTCGACTTCACTTTCACGTTCACGATGGTTTGCGGATAATCCTTCAGCCCTTCGATCAAGGATTCCAGCCGGCCGTGCATCGATACCAGCGACGCAATCTTCAGCGCGGTCAGCAATCCATCTCCCGCCGGTGAATCCTGCAAGAAAATCACGTGCCCCGACTGTTCGCCGCCGATCACATTCCCGCTCTTGAGCATCTCTTCGAGCACATAGCGATCACCAACGTTCGCCCGAGCCATCGAAATGCCTTCTCGTGCCAAGACGCGTTCCAGGCCCAGGTTCGACATCGACGTCGCAACGACGCGCTCGCCTTTTAGCTCGCCTTTCGCCTTCAAATACCGGGCCACGGCCAGGAGAACGCCGTCGCCATTCACGATCCGCCCGGTCGAGCACACAAACAGCGCCCGGTCCGCATCGCCATCAAACGCTACGCCCAGATCGACGCTTTCTTCTTTCACGCGCTTCTGCAAACCCTCTAAATGCAACGACCCGCAGCCCGCATTGATGTTCCGCCCATCCGGCGTTACTCCCATCGCGGTGACGTGAGCGCCCAGCGACTTGAACAGCTCCGGCCCCAGCTTGTACGCCGCGCCATTCGCGCAATCGAGCAAAATCCGAAACCCCTTCAATTTCGCGCCCGGAATCACGCGGCCGCGCAAAAACTCCAGATACTGCGCGTCCAGCGACTCATCCGCCTGCGGGACCGGAGGATTCTTTGGCGCACCCTCGCCACGCGTCTTGAAAATGTCTTTCTCAAGCTCCTCTTCGATCGCGTCGGGGAATTTCATTCCCGCGTCCGAAAACAGCTTTACGCCATTGTCCTGAAAAGGGTTATGCGAAGCCGAAATCACCACGCCCGCCTGAAAACCGTTCTGGCGCACGAGACAAGCCACACCCGGCGTCGTGATAATGCCGGCAAACGCCGTCTCGGTTCCCGCAGCCTTCAATCCGGCCGCCAGCAGCGCCGCGATGTGCGGCCCAGACTCGCGCGTATCCATGCCGATCATTACGCGTGGATTGCGATTTTGCTTTGCGAGATAGGCGCCGAGCGCTCGCCCGGTCGCATACAGCGTTGCGTCGTCCAGGGGCGATTTGCCTGGTTCGCCGCGGATTCCGTCGGTACCGAAAAGTTCTTTCGCCATGTTCAGGGGACCTTATTGGTTCTGCATCGAGCCTAACACCTTTCAAACTGCTCATTCGTTTCGGCGCACTGCGAGGTTCCTCGATGAAACGTAAGCGTCTCGACACATCGCTAATCCCTTGCGCACTGTCTCCTCCACATGGATCGCACGCCGCGAATTTCTGCCTTGCCGCGCGGGAAACCCGCGCTCCTCCGCTTGGCAGGACGCGTGCTCATATGTGCTACCGTGTTTGGCACGGAGCTCATTGTGTCGGTGACGGAAACGCCTCCGCCGGCCGTCGTGCGGATCTCAGGATCCAACTTCAGCCTGCGGGTAATTGCGGGCGCAATCATTCTTTTATTCTGTTATTACGCGCAGGGCGTGGTCATCACGCTCTTGCTGTCGATTTTGCTCGCCTATTTTCTCGATCCCGCCGTTGAAATTCTGGAACGCGTTGGAATTCCGCGCACCGCGGGCGCCATGGTGATGGTTTTGATTCTCATCGCCGTGCTCGGCGCCGTCGGCTACGGGCTTGGCACTCGGCTTTCCAATTTTGCGCAAAATTGGCCGAAGTACAGCACCGTTCTTCGCAGTGCCGCCGACAGTGTCGAAGGAAAAATCAACGGCATTGAGGGCCGCGTCGCGCCCGGCGCCGATCCCGGGCCTGGCGGCAGCACCGGCGAACTTCGTCGGATCGAGCCCGATCTGCTGCGCACCATGCTCACGCGTGGCGCGGGCTCGCTGTACGCCATTTTTCTGGAAATCACGTTCGTTCCGTTCCTCGTTTTCTTCATGCTCGCGGGGAAGCGCGAAGTTTGGCACGGTACGCTGCAACTTTTTCCCGTCGGTAAGCGCACGCAGGTCAAAGAAACGCTGGAAGACCTGCGCGAAGTTCTGCGCGATTACCTCGCCGGAATGTCGATTGTCACCGGCATGGTGATTGCCGCCAGTAGTCTGTTTTTTTGGATCATGGATCTCGACTATCCGATCCTGACCGGCATCGCTTCAGGGCTGCTCAACATGGTTCCGTACATCGGCGCGGTAATGGCTTGGGCGCCGGCGTTTATCATCGCGTCGGCGAAAATTAAAACTTTTGGTTCGTTCCTGCTCATCGCTGGGGTCCTTACTTCGATCCACGTGATCGCTTCGAATTTCATCGCGCCGGCGCTGGTCGGCCGCCGCGTTCGGCTCAACGCCGTGGCGATCACCGTCGCGCTGCTGTTCTGGGGATGGGTCTGGGGCGGCATGGGTTTGCTCCTTGCGATTCCCATCACCGCCGCGCTTCGCGTTATTTGCGACCACAACGAATCCTGGCGTCCGATCGGGCGCTGGCTCGGCGCCTGAAACTCCGCCCGCTCGCGCGGCGTCTTTTCTTCACGCAAACGTGATGTAGTTTGTAGGTGCGGGGCTTGTTTGTCCTGAACTTCGAAGGGCTCTGCCCGGCATCAACACGACCGCGCCACATTGTTAGAAGGAGTTCCATGCGTCTCGCCAACGTCGCAATTCTGCTCACTCTCGGCTTCGCAACATTGCTATCCGCCTCGCCCGCCCGCGCCTGGGGCTGCAAAGGGCACGAAGCTGTCGCTCTTATCGCTGAAAAACATCTGTCGCCCGAAGCGAAAGAATTTGTCCTGACCCTGCTGAAAGAAAACCCCATCGACCCGCAACTCAAACGCTACTGTGGCTCGGCCGTCAACGATCCGATGGGCGACGCAGCAACCTGGGCCGACGATATCCGCGGCGAGCGCCGCAACGGTCCATGGCATTACATCGACATTCCGCGCGGCACCGCGCGAGGCGACGGCAATCTCGCTGTCTATTGCGGAAAAGAAGGCTGCGTCAACGAAGCGCTCGCCGCGCAAATCGCGATTCTCAAAAATAAATCCGCCGAGCCCGCCAAACGCGCCGAAGCGCTCCGCTACGTCATTCACTTCGTCGGCGACCTTCATCAGCCGCTGCACTCGACGACGAACGACGACGAGGGCGGCAACTGCGTCCCGCTGAAATATTTTCGGCGCAAGCCGCGCGAACACGCGCACGGATTCTCACCGAATCTGCACTCGATTTGGGATTCCGCGATTCTCGACCGCGACGCCGAAGGCGCCGATTCACACGAATACGCCGATCGCCTCGAAGAGACTTACGCTTCCTCGTTCGAGCAGTGGCAAAAGGCGGGAATTCACATCGACGACTGGATTTGGGAGAGCCACGACTACGCCGAGAAAAATGTCTACGCGCCGCTGACTCCGAAGGTCGCGATCGAGCAGCCGTTGCCCGTCCACGCGTGCAGCGATGACAACAATATTGGCACGCGGCTCCTCGACGAGCACATCGCCGTCGGCGAACCTTATCAGGATCAGGCGGCGCCCGTCGCCGAGTTGCGCATCGCACAAGCGGGCATTCGCCTCGCCTTGATCCTCAACGACGCCGTTAAATCCCAGAATTAGAAAAAGCTAAGACGTGACGCTGCGAAAACGTTGACTACTCCGCGCGCTGCGTTGATTTCGGCGAAGTGTAGTCACCGGCGCTTGCTAAACTCCTGAGAACGCGAGCCTCTCTCGCGTAGCAGTCAGCAATTTCTCAGCCCGCCCGGCCGGCTCGACCCTCTCGTCCCCGGGAAACGCAGCGGTTCAGCACGAACGCCTCCCCGTTCGGAAAGCCTAAGGTCATCATGCCGTTACAAGTGCGGACCGAGCATTTGCTCGCCGCAATCCTGGCGTCGACCGAAGACGCGGTGCTCAGCTTCGCGCTCGACGGCACGGTGCAAACGTGGAGTCCGGGCGCGCAGCGACTCTACGGGTACGCCGAAAGCGAAATCGTCGGGCAGGCGCTCGCGCGCTTGCTGCCAAAGGGTGACGCGTCTGCGTTCGAGGGGATCCTTCGCGCGGCGATCTCTGGAAATTTTCCGCATCACGAAACTTCGCCGCGCCTCGGTAAAGACGGCTCGCAGATTCTCGTTCGGCTGACGCACACGCCGGTGCGCGACGATCACGGTCACATCATCGCGATAGTCGAAAACGGGGCGAGCGTCACATCGAACGCGATCGAAACCGCCGACGAAACGCATCTGAAATTGCTGATCGATCAAATGCCGATGGTCGTGTGGACGACGGACAAAGATTTGCGCATCACGTCGTGTCTCGGCGCGCGATTGCGCGGGGTAAAAATCCGCAACGAAGAGCTGCTCGGCAAATCCGTATACGAATATCTGAAATGTCAGGATCCGCACACGACGCCAGTTGTACAGCATTACGAAGCGCTGCGTGGCGCGTCGTCGCAGTTCGAGTACAAGCGCAACAATCGCACATTTGAGCTGCATCTCGAGCCGCTGCGTTCGGCGTCGGGAGAAATCATCGGGTGCATCGGCGCGGGGCTCGACATCACCGAGCGCAAAAAAAATGAGGAAAGAGTTCACTATCAGGCCACGCACGACGCGCTCACCGGCCTTGCGAACTATCGAGAATTTCTCGATTCACTCGAACGCGAGATTCGCCGTGGCGAACGCAGCAATCGTTCCTTCGCGGTCCTCCTCCTCGATCTCGATGAACTGAAATTGGTCAACGACCGCTTCGGCCACCTCGCCGGCAATCGCGCGCTGAAACGCCTCTCGGAAGTAATGAAGGAACAATGCCGCTCGACCGATCTTGCGGCGCGTTATGGAGGAGACGAATTCGCAGTGCTGCTCGTGGACGGCGATCCCGGCATGGCGCGCCAGATTGCCGGCCGCATCGAGCATGCGCTCGGCGCTCGCAGGGAAGAGCCGCGGCTCAGCGTCAGCATTGGTATCAGCATTTTCCCCGACGATGGCCGCAGCGTGCAGGATTTGCTCGAAGCCGCCGACCGCGAACTCTACCAACGCAAACGCGGCACACACGGCCGAGTAACGCCGGCCCGGGCCCGCTGAGAGCTTCTAAGACTTGGGGATACGTTCCCATGGCGCGGGAACACGGACGGACGCCATTCCTGCGGCTGTAGCGGCCTGAATGCCCATATCGGTGTCTTCAAACACGAGGCAATCTTTCGGATTCACTCCGAGTTTTTCCGCTGCGAGCAAAAATGGCTCAGGATCGGGTTTTCCCTTTTTGTAATCGCCGGCGCAAACGAACACATCGAACTTGTCGAAGAGGTTGACCGCGGTCAGCGAAGCTTTCACCGCCTCGAGTGTGCCGCCCGAAACCACCGCAAACGGAATCACTCGGTGCTGCGCCTCGATGTGCTCAACCACTTCTGCAATGGCTTTCAGTTGCGGGAGCATTTCGTAATAGAGATTTTCTTTCTCTGTGCAAACCTCATCAACGACCATTGAAAGTCCCTGCTGCTTGTTGAGCGTCGCGATGATTTCCGCGGTCGGCATTCCGCCCCACGCGTAAAACGTCTGCTCGTCGAATTCGCAATTCCATTTGCCGAGTGCTTGCCTCCACGCGACGTAGTGCAGCGGCATCGAATCGGCGATCGTTCCGTCGCAGTCAAACAAATACGCCGCAAATTTTCCGGCCGGTAATTTCAGCTTCATCACTCTTTCTTCTGTCGAACCTTTGCTCATTGGGATTTCAAATTCTCCTGAAGTTCTCTCGCCATCGATCAACCGCCGCACATCAGTGCCGCAGATTTTTCAAACTCGAAACGATGCCCGCAGGATCGGCGGCATCCTGAAACAAGCGAATCGCCGCGATTCCAGCGGCTCCGGCAGCGATACATTCGCCGGCGTTTTCGAGCGTGATGCCGCCGATCGCGAGCACCGGCACGGGTACTTCGCTGCAAACCGGCGCGAGCTTTTCCACACCTTGCGGCTCACCGAATTTTGCTTTTGACGGCGTCGCAAAGACTGGACCGAAAACAATGTAGTCCGCTCCGTCTCGCACTGCGGCCTTCGCACCGTCAAGCGAGTGGCACGAAGCGCCAATCAAGAAATCTCCGCTCGCTGCGACGGGGAACTGCGAAGCTGCGCCATGATCGCTAACAACAACGCCGGATTCAGATCGATTGACCCACCTCGCAACGTCTGCAACGGGCAAACCCGCTTCGCCGAGATGAACGCCGCCAGCTTGTTCCGCGATCGCCACGTCCAGGCGATCGTTGACGATGATCCGAACCGCCGACCGGTGCGCAACAGCCTCTCGCGTCAACGCAGCCATCTCTCGCGCCGGCGAATCTTTCTCGCGAATCTGCACCCAATCGACGCCTGCGGCCACGATTGCTGCTATTTTCTCGAAGAGTACGCCCACAGCGGCTGACGGCACTGAAAGGCTCCGCCGGTCCGTCACGTAACACAGAATCGGAATTTCGCGATCGATCATCGCAGCTAAGGCCGAGGAACCGGCAAACTACTGTTGGCGAACACTCGGGGATGGACCGGCGGCGCTGCTGTCGGCGCTAATCATGCGAATCGCCAGGAAAATATCTAGAATTCCAAGCCCGCTAACCGCACCGCGAAACGACGGGTGCAGCAGAATCGGCATCAAAGAAGGAAAATGCGACAGAAAATAATTCTGTTCCCACACGCCGGTCCACGGCAGATAAAACAGCACCGCGCCCATCATGCAACACACAACAACGAGTACCGCGCCGAGCACCCGACTCATCGGGATACGATCCGTTCGCGATTCATGAGTGTGAATTCACTATCGGGTAGTTTTTTGCAGAGCGGCAATGCGCTCGCCCACGTCGCGATAATCAATGTTGACCGCGTAGACCTGTGAAAAACTCTTGAGTGCTGCGTCGGATTCGCCAGCCGATTCCTGGGCCACACCCAAATCATACCGCAATGCGAGCACGCTTTCCGTCTCGATGCCGGGCAATCGCAGTGCGCGTTCGTACCACATCGCGGCGATCGACGGCTGCGCGCGATCCATGAACGCGAGCCCCAGCAGCGTGTAGCACTGCATCGTGTACGGGAATTTGCGTCCATTCTCGGCGGCCTTGGCGACCTTCTGGAATTCGCTGATTGCTTCGTCGAGCAAACCCATTTCGCGGAACGCGATGCCGAGGTTGTAGTGCGTCTCGAGATCCTCTTCCTCGCCGCCCATTTCGCCGAGTTCGGCGCGGAATTCGTCGAAGACTTCCTTGAGCGGTCCGACTTCGATCTGCGAGACTTCTGGCTCGCTGGCGGCTTTGTGCACGTTTGCGGGAGCTGGTTCGTGCTGCGCGGCCGGAGTTGAAAATTCCGGCGACAGTTCGTCGATGCCGAGCTGATCGATTTCGTTCGCAAGATCGGCCAGGAATTGATCCGACGCCAATCCGGACCCCGCATTTTGCGCGACAGGCTCCGGTTCGCGAGGAACGATCGGAGTTTCGGGCGGCCGCTGATCGTGCGCGGGCACGAGCGGCTCGGGTTCGAGCACCAGTTCGTAGTCCTGCTCGACCTCGAATTCCGGCTCGGGCTCAGGAACTTTCGCGGCTGGGGCCTTCGCGACCGGCGCGGGAGGCGCGGCGACTTCCGGTTCGTGTTTGGCCTCTTCGACAGGAATCGAAATCTCTTCGGCGTGCGGCGCGATTTCCTCGGCTGCCGGCTCGGCTTCCGCCATTGGAACTTCGAGCTCTTCAGCGGCGGGCTCTTCGGTCGGAATCGAAAATTCTTCCGCGGCGTCGGCGGCGTGCGAAGGAGCAGCGGGAGTGTGCGCTTGGGGAGCAGCGGCAACCGGTTCGTCGCTCGAAATCGAAAATTCTTCGACGCCAGAATCCGCAACCGGCTCGGCCGAAATTTCAAACTCAGGCGCCGCTTCTTGCGCAGGCGCAGCGGGCTTGGACGCGGCAGCCGTTTCGTTCGCCGGCTCCTCGAGCATGTTCGCCCATTCGTCCGACAAATCGACTTCGTGCACCGCCTCCGACATCTTCGGCGAGTCGGCAGGCATGCCGTTGACTTCTTCGATTTCGATCGACGGCTCTTCGAGCGTTTCCTCGAACGAAGGCGCAGCGGCCTCAGGCTCCGCAGCAACAGCAGCGGGCTCAGCCGAAAGCTCGGGCAATTCTTCGACAGCGGCGGCTTCAACCTCTGGCTCGGCAGCGGCCACAGGCGCAACCGGCGCGGCAACTTGAGGCGGCCCGAACAGATCTTCGTCGGTCAGACCGGCAGCACGCTGGAAGCGGCGGCGCAACTCCGCAAAACGTTCGGCTCCGCGCGCATCACCGCGCTCGGAATAAATCGTTTCGAGCTTGGCCGCGAGTTCCGCGGTCCGGCGATCGTCGCCGGCGCCCAACACGAAATCGAGCAATTTTTCGAGCGTCGGCGTGTGGCGCGGCGCGCGGCGCAAAATCGCTTCGAGCAGGCCGATCGCTTTCTGCGTCAGCCCGTAGCTCGCAAAGAGATCGACGTCGGTGAGCGACTGCGCGATAAATTTCTGCGTTTCGTCATCGAGCGCAGGCTCAACCGGCGCAGCGGGAACGGCCGGAGCCTGTGGCTGCTGCGCGACAGGCTTCGCCTTCACTTCGGGCGCAGACGACTCGAAATCGGGGCGTACCTTCGGGGCGGGCGCCTTCGCCAACTCAACGGGAGCGCCATCGTCGACCGGAATGGACATCGACGTTTCGGGCGCCATCAATCCCATGCGGCGCAAGACATCGTTGAGCTTCCGCTTGGCTGGCTCACTCTCAGGCTCGCGATCGACGAGTTGCTCAAAAACTTCTTTTGCGCGCTCCAGCTTATTGGCGCCGACGAGCGCGTCGCCTAGATGCGCCAGCGCATCGGGCAAGCGGAACGAATCGCTCGTACGGCCATACAACTCAACAAGCCATTCCATCGGCTCGATTCGACCCGGCATGCGGTCGGACAGGTCGGTTAAGAGCTTTCCGACGATTTCATGCTCGCCCGCATCGATCATCGGGATGCGCGTGCGATCGAGAATCGCCATCGCGCGATCGGTCTGCGCGGATTCGAGCAGCGCTTCGACCAGCTTTTGCGACGGACCAAAATTTTTCGGATCGGCGTCGAAAATCTTCTGCGCCAGCGCGGTCGCCTGATCCCACTTCAAGCTCTTGATGTAGAGATCGAGCAGCAGCTCGGCCTGTTCGCCGCCTTTTTCGAGGTCGGGAACCTGCTCGAGCACTTCGGCGGCTTGCGAGAAATTGCCCTGCGTCGAATGGACGCGCGCCTTGAGAATGACCGCGGCAAGATTTTTCGGATCGAGCTTGATGGCCTTGTCGGCAAGCTTTTCGCACTCTGCCTGATCGCCACGAGCAAGCGCGCGCTGGCTGGCCGCGATGTAAGCGTCAACCGCTTCGCGATTCTGGCCCATCGCTCCATACAGATCGGCGAGGCGCACCTGAATGCGCAGGTTGTCGGGCTCGGCAGCCAACAATTTCTTCAGGAGCGCGACTGCTTCTGGCTGGCGATTGTTCTTTAGATGAATTTCGGCCAGTTGCAGGAACAGTGGCCGGGCCTCGCTCATGACGCCTTGCTGCACGTACAAATCAGCAAGTTTCTCGAGCGGGCGAATCTCTTCGGGCGCAAGCTTTGCGATGCGCTTGTAAACGGCGATCGCCTTGGTCAGAAAACCGTCGCCGACGAAAATCTGCGCCAAGCGCTCGAAGTAATCGATGGCCTGAAAGGTCTCGCCCTGGCGAATATACAGCTCGCCGACGGTCATCAAGGTGACCTGATCGCGGGGTTCGTGCTTCAGAATCTGCTGGTATTCCGCGATGGCCTGGGCGACTTTGCCCTGGTTGAGAAGTTTTTGAGCGGCTTCGACGTATTTGCTTTTGTTATAGGCCATTCGCGAGCTCAGACAGTGCGCCGTCCGCGCCTGCTGCAGCGACGCGAATCCGCGCCGCGCGGCGTGAGGCCGGCAGAAGTCGTGCTTTAGGTACGCTACAGGCGAGGAAAACCCAAGTCAACGCACCCAAAGTTTGGTGTTAGCCACCAGTTATCCCCGTTGCTAGTAGGAAACTTGTCGGCGAAGCCGCGGCGAAGGAGTTTTGGGGGAGCCACCCATGACGAGGGATTAACGTTTGGCCAAGCCGGGTGAAACTTAGAAATCCTTCATATGCCGCGTTTTAGGTGGTTCCAGGACCAGCCTTAGTCCGCGTCAGCAGACAGCTCCTCTGGAACAGGAACCGGGTCGGGCAGGAGATCGATCTGGACGGCGCCGCTGGCCCAGCAGCCGGATTCGCGCACGGGAGCGAAGGAATAGCGGTGGAGCGGCGAGGCGCCGTGCTTGCGGAGCGCTTCGAGGTGCTCCGGTGTCGCGTAGCCCTTATGTTGCGCGAGTCCGTATTGAGGATAGACGGCGTCCAGTTCCTGCATTCGGGCGTCGCGGTAAGTCTTGGCCAGGATCGAAGCCGCAGCGATCGAGACGCAGCGCGCGTCGCCCTTGATGAGCGATTTCTGCTCAATCAGCACGTCAAGTTTCATGGCATCGATCAGCAGATAGTCGGGCTGCGTGCTGAGCTGCTCAAGCGCGGCGGTCATTGCCTGGCGGCTGGCTTGATAAATGTTCCACGCGTCGATGCGCGCCGAGTCGATTTCAGCGACGGCCCAGGCGACGGCGTGTTCCTTAATCCGTTCGGAAAGCACCTCGCGCCGCTCTGCTGCAATTTGTTTGGAATCATCGAGGCCGACGATGCGCCGCTTGGGATTGAGAATTACCGCGGCGGCGACGACGGGGCCGAAGAGCGAGCCGCGGCCGACTTCGTCGAGCCCGGCGATGCGCGTCCAGCCCAGTTTGCGGGCCTCTCGCTCGTAACGTGCAGAGCAGAGGCGCGTCATTTGTGATCGATCACCGACATGAGTCTGCGGAAAAGCTGCCCGTCGGCGATTCTAGCACGCGATTCGCGCGCTGGGCGTCATTCGCAGCGAAGTGCGTCCATTGGATCAAGGCGCGAGGCGCGCCAGGCAGGGGCAAATCCGGCAGCGAGTGCGACGCCAACGATGACCGCGGTGACCGCCACAAAGATCAACGGGTCGAGCGGATGCACATTGAAGAGAAGGCCGCGAATCAATTGAGCGGATGCGGCGCCGCCCGCCAGCCCAAGGATGAGCCCGATCACCGTGGGACGCAGCCCATCGACCAGCATCATCCGCAGCACGCCGCTTTGCTGCGCGCCGAGCGCAACGCGAAGGCCGATTTCGCTCGTGCGCTGGGTGACGAGATAGGAAAGCAGGCCGTAGAGCCCGACGGCGGCAAGAAGCAGCGCGAGCGCGGCGAACAAAAGAATAAGAAGCGCATCGAATCGCGCGCCGGATGCCGATTTACCGATGATGTCTTCCATCGTCAGCACGTCGGAGACGGGCAGATCGGGGTCGATGGCCGCCACTTCTTTTTGTACCGGCACCGCGAGAGCGGTGACGTCTCTATTCGACCGTACGACGAGCGTGCCAGTGCCGTCCCTACCTTCGTTGAGAGGAACGTACATCGTTGGTTCCGGCGGATGGTTGAGATCGGATATGACATCGCCAACGATTCCAACAATTTCGTAGTGCGGGTGGCCGTTCCAATCGATGATCAACGTTTTCCCGAGCGGATCTTCGCCCGGAAAGAACTGCCTGGCCATGGACTCAGAGATGACCATGCCGTTGGCGTTTTCACGCTGGTCGGAGTTGGCGAAATATCGTCCGCGGCGGAGCGGAATATCCATCGCGCGGAAATAATCGGGATCGGCGGAACGCACGGCAGCATCGAGAAATTCTCCGGGCTGAGTGGCGCGGCCCTCAATGCTGAAAGTGTTGTCGGAGAAATGACCATTGCCGGGAACAACCGTCACAAATCCAGCGGCGGAGACACCCGGGGTGGAACGCACGCGCGACAGAAGATTGTCGAAGAACTCCGTTTTCGGCGGGCCATAGTCGTATTTCGCGTCGGGCAGCGATATGCCCATCGTTAAAACACTGGCGGTGGCACAGCCCATGTTTACCGAGCGCAATTCCGCAAAGCTCTTGAGCAGCAGGCCTGCGCCGATCAATAGCACGACTGTCAGCGACACTTCCGCGGTGAGCAACACCGTACGGAGCCGGGTGCGAGTGCGGCCGCCGCCAAGTGAACGCGTGCTTTCTTTCAGCGGCGAGAATGTTTCCATACGCGTGCCAAACAAAGCCGGGAGAAGCCCGGCGAAAATTCCGCTGAGCAGCGTGATCGCGACGGTGAAGAACAAAGTCTCGCGGTCGAAATGAATTGAGTTGATGAGCGGTAGATCACCCCGAAGAGCGACGAGCCAGCGGACACCCGCGTACGCGAGCAGCGTTCCGAGCGCGCCGCCGAGTAGCGTCATCAGCAGGCTTTCGGTGAGTTGCTCCTGGATGAGCCGCCGCCGGCTGCCGCCGAGCGCGGCGCGCACGGCAGTTTCGCGACGGCGAGTGGCGGCGCGCGCAACGAAGAGATTGGCGACGTTCAGGCATGCGATCAGCAGGACGCATACTACGGCGCCCATCAATACGTAGAGCGTAGTCCGCACATCGTGAACGAGAGTCTCGTGGAGCGAATAGGCGCGGGCATGCTTGCCGACGAGTTCATCGGGGAACTGCATGTGGATCCGTTGCTGGATGGCATCCAGTTCGGCGCTCGCTTGAGCGACCGTCACGCCAGGTTTGAGTCGCGCGGTCACATAGAAGCGGTGACTACCGCGGCTGCTTTGGTCGCGTTCGGCTGTCACCTGAGCGACCGGAAGCCATAGCTGAACGCGCGTGTCGGGATAGTCGAACCACGATGGAAGCACGCCGATGACGGTGTAAGGCTTTGTGTTGAGCAGAATTGTGCGGCCGATGGTCGCGGGGTCGGAGGCGTAGCGGCGCTTCCAGAGGCCGTAACTCAAGACGACGGTGCCGTTGGCTCCGGCGCGATCGTCGTCTTGCGTAAAGAATCGCCCGTACACCGGCTGCACGCCGAGAATTGAAAACAGATTGTAAGAGCACCAGCGAGTTTCGATGGCTTCGGGCAGTGTGCCGCCGCCGTCGGAGAGATTCGCGGAATCGTCGCCGACAAGTGACATTTGTTGAAAGCTCGTCGCATCGCGCTGCCAATCGAGGAATTGGCCGCTTGCGACGGGATTGTCTTCGTCGGAGTCCGTGCCTACTGACCGTTCAAACAGACTCACCAGGCGATCCGGCTCGGGATACGGAAGCGGGTGCAGGAGCACGCTGTTGACCACGGTGAAAAGCGACGTATTGACGCCGATGCCGAGAGCGAGCGTCAGAATCGCGAGTGACGCGAACCCCTTGTCTCTGCGCAGTCCGCGCAGTGCGAAGCGAAAATCTCGCGTGAGAGTTTCGAGAAACGGCAAGCTGCGTTGCTCGCGATACGACTCTTTCGTTTGCTCGACGCCGCCGAATTCGCGATGCGCGGCGGCGCGCGCATCGCGCTCGCTCATGCCGCGACGAGTGTTTTCATCGGTGAGCGCGTCGATGTGCGCACGAAGCTCGTCGCTCAACTCGCGCTCGGCGTGCGAGCGGCGAAAGAAAGCGCGGATACGAGATGCAAAGGCGCGCACGTTGCTCATGGATGCTCCTTACTCATAGCGCAGTGCAATGAGCGGATCGATTTGTGTTGCACGACGCGCGGGGAGATAGGCGGCGAGAAACGCCACGGCGAACAGCAGTAGCACTGCCACGGCGAGCGGCAGCGGGTCGTGCGCGCCAACCTCGAAGAGCAGCGAGCTCATAAGCCGCGCGCAGAACCATGCGCCGAGCACGCCGGCTGCGGCGCCGACGATTGTCCAGCGGCCGATGTTCCACAGCACCATGCCGAGAATGTTTTGCGGGCTCGCGCCGAGCGCCATGCGGACGCCGATCTCCTGCGTTTGCCGTACGACGAGAAATCCCACGACGCCGTAGATTCCGATCGCCGCGAGCGCCACACCCATCGCCGCGAAAAGCGAAAGCAGCACGGCGTCGAAACGCGGGCGCTCAGAAAGCTTTTCGACGCGATGGCTCATGCGCTCGATTTCGACGGGCTGCAACGAATCCTGCGACTTGGTCGCTTCGCGCATCCAGGTAGCGACGGCGTTCGGGTTGAGCGGCGTTCGCACAATGATCTGCGCGTTCGTGAAGAATTCGACGGGATCGTTTTTCCAGGGTATATAAAACTGCGGGTCAGAGCTTTCGACGAGCCCATTGTTGCGAACATCGGCTGCGACTCCAACGACCGTGTACCATCGCTCGGCTCTGAATAGTCGAATCCGTTTGCCGATGGGATCTTCGTTGGGGAAAAGTCTTCGCGCGAGGGTCTCGTCGAGAATCATCGGATGTTCCGAAGGCTGTTCGTCCTGTGCTTCAAACGCGCGGCCGTGCACGATGCGAATGTTCAGCACGGAGAAAAATTCCGGAGACACGGCGCGCCATGCGACCGGACCGCCGGTTCCCTCCGGAATCGGCGCCCGGCCTTCCGGTTCGACGGCGGTAAGAAGTGTGGATCGCATCTGTCCGGCCGGCGGCAAGGAATCGCTGATAGCGACATCCGTAGCGCCTGGAATGCTGCGCAGGCGCGCTTTCAGCTCCGTGAGAAACGCGATCTGCTGCGGAGTTTGCGGGTAACGATAAGTGCTAAGCGCCACCGTTTCGATCAGCACGTTTTCGGACGACATTCCGGTGGGGGCGCGTTCGAGATTCCATAAACTGCGCAACAGCAAACCCGCGAAGGTGAGAAGGATCAGCGACACCGCGACCTGACCCGCGACTAGAGCTTGACGCAAAAAGCCGCCCGCAGTGGCTCGCACCTCTTTGCCGCAGAGCTGCTCGGGGTTTGGGTTTGTCAGCGCGGGGGCGACGCCGAACAGTGCCACGGATATCAGCGCGATCGCGAACGTAAAGATCACCACGCGAAGATCGAGCGACGCTTGTTGCAACCGCGGAATCCCTTCGGGCGCGATCGATACGAAAAGCTTCAACAAGAGGTGTGCGATCCAGCATCCTGCCGCGCCGCCGAGAACGCCGAGTGCGAGGCTTTCGACCAACCCCTGGCGGAAGAGTCGAGCGCGGCTGGCGCCGAGTGCAGCGCGCACGGCGAGTTCGCGTTGACGGCCTGTCGCGCGTGCGAGCATGAGGCTCGCGACATTGGTGCATGCCACGAGAAGAACGGCAAAGACCGAACCGAGAAGCACCAGCGAGGCGAGGCGTGCGTCGCGCACCTGACGATCGCGAATCGGAGTCACTGCAAGATGGATTTCTTTGCGAAACGGCGCGGGCGCGCTTTGCAGGGAAGCCTCGAAGAAAGGCTGCAAGCCGGCGATGGCTTCGGCGACGGTTGAGCGAGGCTTCATGCGGCCAAATGCACGCAACGGAACCCCTGGGTTGGAGCGTCGCTGCTGATCTTCGTCAAGTGCGAGCGGGATAAGCGCATCGATCGCGTCCAACGAGGGCATCTCGAAGTTCGCGGGAAGCACACCGATGATCCGCGTCTGCTTTCCGTCGATGGAAATTATCTTGCCGATGACACTGGGATCGCCTCCGTAGCGATCCTTCCAGAACGCGTACGTGAGAATCATCGTGGCGTCGGATTTTGGACGGTCTTCGTCGGACGCGAAATTGCGGCCGAGAATGGGATCGACGCCGAGCGTTGGAAGAAACGTTTGCTCGACGTGCGCGCAGTCGATGCGAATGGAATTCGGCTCTGTGAGGTCGCATTTCGCGATGCCCGGCTGCATCGCGGCGATTTGCACAAATGGGCTAGGATTGTGTCGAAAATCGACATACCCCGCGCCAAGCACAAACTCATATTTTTCGATGGGAGCTGTGAGGCCGAACGACACGAGCCGGTCGTCTTGCGCATACGGCAAGCTGCGAAACAAAAGACGATCGACGACGCTAAAAACGGCGGTCGTCGCTCCGATTCCGAGCGCGAGCGTGAGAATCGCGACGAGAGCGAACGCGGGATTTTTCGCGAGCATGCGAAAGGCGAATCGGAAATCGAGGGCGAGCGAATCGACGATGGGAACGCCGCGTTGGTCGCGATATTTTTCTTTCGTTTGTTCGACGCCGCCGAATTCGCGATGCGCGGCTGCGCGTGCATCACATTCGTTCATGCCGCGGCGGAGGTTTTCTTCGGTGAGGAGTTGAAGGTGCTCGCTTAGTTCGGTGTCGAAGTCGCGGCGGGAATCGCTGCGGCGGCCGAAACTTCCGAGCAATCGCGAAATGAAAACGCGCAGGTGACGCATCTCATGCTCCCTGCGTCCGAATCAGGCGCTGAATGACTGCGGCCATGCGTTCCCAGCTTTCGGTTTCTGTCGCGAGCTGTCGCCGGCCCGTGCGTGTCAGCGCGTAAAACTTTGCTTTGCGATTATTTTCGGAGACGCCCCACTTCGACGAAATCCAGCCACGTTGTTCGAGGCGCAGAAGCGCGGGGTAAAGCGTGCCCTGATTCAGCTTGAGCAAATCTTCCGACACCTGCTGGATGCGCACGGCGATTCCGTAGCCGTGTTGCGGGCCCATCGCGTCGAGCGTTTTGAGGACGATCAAATCCAGCGTGCCTTGCAGAACTTCTCCCGACGGCGGCGTCATCGCTTGACGCTCCTTTAGATGGACAACAGGAGACTACGCCTTTTCCTGTTGACCGTCAACAGGAACATTGGCCGCAAACTTTGCCGCTTGACGCCATCCAATGAGTTGGATAAACAAAACCAATGAAAACTCTTCCACGTTGCAGTGTTTTCGTTTTGCTCGCCGTCGCCGCGATGGCCGCCGTCGCACCGCAGTCTCGATCACAGGAAGTCCAGAAACTCGATCCCGCGCTCGATCAGATCGTCGCGCCCGGCACGAAAGCAGAAAAAGTTGTCGGTGGCTTCAATAAATGGTTGGAAGGACCCGCGTGGACGCGCCAAGGCAGCCTGATTTTCGCCGAAATTCCCGCGAACAACATCGATCTCTGGATTCCCGGCAAGGGCTCGCACGTTTTAATTCATCCGAGCGGCTACGAAGGCGCCGAGCCATATAAAGGTCCCGAGCCCGGCTCGAACGGGATGACGATCGACCCCAAAGGCCGCGTCACGATCGCAGGCCACGCGCGCCGCAACGTGTGGCGGCTCGAAACGCTCGACCCGAAAGGACAAATCACCGTCCTCGCCGATTCTTACGACGGAAAAAAACTCAGCAGTCCCAACGATCTCGTCTACAAATCCGACGGCTCGCTCTATTTCACCGATCCGCCGTACGGATTGCCGACACAGGAGGACAACGACCCGCTGAAAGAGGTGAAGATCAACGGCGTGTATCGCATCGTCGGAGCGCTGAAGCAAAAGCCCGGCGCGGCGCCCGATCACACGAAGATTCAGCTCATCATCAAGGATTTGCCGCGGCCAAACGGGATCGCATTTTCCCCGGACGAGAAAATTCTCTATATCGCGGATTCGGGCAAGCACGTCTGGATGAAGTATCCGGTGAACGCGGACGGTACCGTCGGTGAAGGAACGCTCTTCGCCGATGCGAACGTCGACAAGACTCCGGGCAGCCCCGACGGCATTCGCGTCGATAAGAACGGCAATCTTTACGGCTCAGGCCCCGGTGGAGTTTGGATTTTGTCGCCCGAAGGAAAACACCTCGGCACCGTCAAAATTCCCGAGGTCGTCAGCAACGTCGCTTGGGGCGACGCCGACGGAAAGACGCTCTACATCACCGCGAGCACGAGCCTCTATCGCATCAAACTGAACGCGACCGGCGTTCGCAACTAACGCCCGCATTTCCACACACTTAGTTGACGCACCTTTCGACGGCGTGTCAGCATACCTTCGCTAAATTTGCCGCCGCCGCGGCGCGCGTGTGACGCGCATAGCTTTGCGGCGCAGGAGTCTCCATCGATGAACTCCAACGACGATCAGTCGTCGCTCCCAGCCACTAAAATTCGCTTGCGGCACCGCCGTCGCAACACAAAGACGCGCACGGCGCGCGGTGTCATCTTCACACTGCTCGTTGCAGCCGCGATCTTCATCACAGCTCCGCGCTTCGCCGCTCAAACACCAAGCGAGCCGCCTCCTGCCGCTCAGTCGCAGCAACAATCCACTCCGGCGCCGGCTCAGCAGCCACCTCAGCAAGCCGTCCCTCCCGCACGCACCATTCAGCTCGACGACTTCACTAAAATTTCGTCCGTCTCCGATCCGCAAATCTCTCCCGACGGAAAATCGATCGCGTTCGTTCTCTCTCGCATCAATCTCGAGCAGGACCGGGCCGACCGCGACCTGCTCATCATCGACATCGCGAGCGGCGCTCCGCGCGCTCTCACGCACGACCGCAAAGGAGTCGGCTCGCCGCGCTGGTCGCCCGAAGGCGATCGCCTCGCATTTGAAGCGATCGACACCGCCGCGAAAGATCCCAAGCTCCAGCTCTTCGTCCTCCCAATGCAACGGCGGCGAAGCGCATCGCCTCACCGACGTGCCGAACGGCATCGAGCAATTCGCGTGGAGCCCGAACGGCCAGCAAATCGCGTTCGTCACTTCTGACGAGCCCGAGAATAAAAAGGAAATCGAGAAGCACAACGACGCGCTCGAGGTCGGCGACAACGATTATCTGACGACCGGCCCGACGACGCCGTCGCATCTCTGGCTCGTCGCCGCGGAAGGCGGCAAGCCGCGCCGGCTCACGCAAGGCGCGTGGAGCCTGGCGAAAAGCGCACCCCCGAGTTCGCCCGCATCTCCGATCAATTGGTCACCCGACGGAAAATCGATCCTGTTCACGCGCCAGGAGCATCCGCAATTCGGCGACGCCGATCAGACCACGCTGCAAATCATCGACATCGACTCCGGCGCGATGCGCCGCGTCACCACGCACGAAAAATTCGAGAGCTTCGGACTTTTCTCGCCCGACGGCACGAAGGTCGCCTATTGGTATCCGCACGATTCCGATCCCAACAACCAAGTCGAAATCGTCGTCGCGCCCACACCGGCCGCGGGCGGTTCGCCGGCAGATGGAGCCATCGCCACCGGCGCGATCGATCACAACATCGCGCGCGTTATCTGGATGCCCGACAGCAATTCGATGCTCGTCGGCGGGCACGACGCGACTCAGGTTTCGATGTGGCTGCAACCGCTCGGCGCGAACGCAGCCGCTCCGAAAAAACTCAACCTCGGCGACATCAGTCCCGCCTGGGCGTTCTGGGTCGATGCATTCGTCGGACGCAAAGGCGAAATCGCGTTCGCCGGCTCGACACCGACGCAACCGTCCGAGCTCTACTACATGGCATCCGCCAACGACGCGCCGCGTCGCCTCACCAATTTCAACGCCAACATCGCCGCGCTCAGACTCGGCAAAGCTGAAAAAATCGAGTGGCAAGGTCCCGACAATTTCGCCGAAGACGGCGTGCTGATTTACCCGCCCGATTACGACAAGGATCAAAAATATCCGCTCGTGCTATACGTTCACGGTGGCCCGACGGCGTCTTCCACCACGGGATTCAGCTTTTTCGCGCAGTATCTCGCGTCGCACGGCTACATTATTTTTTCGCCCAACTATCGCGGCAGCGACAATCTTGGCAACGCGTACCAGCGCGCGATTTTCAATGACGCCGGCGACGGTCCCGGCCGCGACGTGATCGCCGGCATCGACGCGATCAAAAAGCTCAACATCATCGACGAAAATAAAATCGCCGTCTCCGGCTGGAGCTACGGCGGCTACATGACGAGCTGGCTCATCGGCCACTACAACTTCTGGAAGGCGGCGGTCGCGGGCGCGCCCGTCACCGATCTCTACGACGAATACAATCTTTCCGACGGCAACGTCACCGGCCGCTACGGTTTCAAAGGCTCACCGTACGTCGGCGACAATCTCAAAGCCTATCTCGCGCAATCGCCGATCACGTATTGGGCGAACATCAAGACGCCGACGCTGCTGCTGCACGACACCGGCGACGCGCGCGTCACGATCACGCAGTCCTATTCGCTCTTCCACGCGCTCAAAGACAACGGCGTCGAAGTGAAATTTTTCGCCTATCCCGTCGCCGGCCATTTCCCCGGCGATCCCGTCCGCCAAATGGACGTCTACCGCCGCTGGACCGACTGGCTCGACCAACATTTGAAGTAGTTTCGATCCAAAGGCACTCCGTTTCACTCATCGGCGCCAAAAACAAAAAGGCCTCGCAAATCGCGAGGCCTCTTCAAATCAATTGTGAATAAGTCGAAAGCTACGCCTTCGCCTCACCAGCCGAAGCCGCCACCGCGACTGGCGCATCTTCCTCGCGCTCAGCCCGGCGAATACGCGCCGCCTTGCCCCTCAAATCGCGCAGATAGTACAACCGCGCGCGGCGAACTTTACCTTTACCGACTACCTGGATCGAGCTGATCGTCGGCGAGTGCAGCGGGAAAATTCTCTCGATGCCGACGCCAAAGCTGACGCGCCGAACCGTGAACGTCGCACCCGACGCGCGGCCCTTCTTCGAGATCACCACGCCCTCAAACACCTGGATGCGCTCTTTTTCCTTTTCGCCTTCGCCTTCCTTCAGGCGGACATTCACCTTGACCGTGTCGCCAGGCCGGAACTCAGGCAAATCTTTGCGCAGCTGCGCTTCATGGAGTTTCGCGATTACCGGATTCATTGTCGTCTATTCCCTGCAGACCCACTCAGGCGGGGCCAGCACTGCAAACACAAACAACAAGTATACCCAAAACCAGTCAATCTGCCCACAAATTTGAGGGCTCGACGCCAAGGCGTGGATTGGAAGTCGCTATATAAGGACTGTTCCGAGGCCGCGTTTAATGCTTCGACAGTCGACTTTTCTTTCCTGATGACGGCGCTCGCAAACCGTTCCATCTCTTCGAGTTGCGGGCTGAACTGGAGTAACAGCAACTCGACGCCGGCCTTCTCAAACGCCGCGACACGTTCCGCGACCTGCTCCGCCGTCCCGACCAATCCCGATCGCAGGCCGCGATTCGACACCGAATAATCCTCCAGAGAAACGCGCTGCTCGAGCTGCGTTCCCGCCAGCCATTGTTGATAATTCGCGTAGCCCGCGGCCGACTGCTGCACGTCGGTAATCCGCTTAACTTCGTCCTGCGCCTCGCGTTCCGTCTCGCGCACGATCGCGTACCCCGCCACGCCAAATTTCATCGGAGCGAGCTGTGAATGCTTCGCGCGCCGCATCCGCAAATCCGAAATTTTTTCGCCGACGCGCTCCGGCGGATCGCCGTGCATCAGATACGCGTCGCATTTTTCCGCGATCAAATCTTTCGCCGCCGGCGACTCGCCGCCCGCATAAATGCACGGGCGCGGCTTCGACACCGGCTTGGGCTCGAGCACGTTGTCCTCGACCCGATAATATTTCCCCGCGAACGAAAAGTGATCCTGCGACCACACACCGTCCACAACATCGAGCCACTCGCTCGTCCGCGCGTACCGATCGTCGTGCTGCTCGAACGACACTCCATACTTCCGCGCCTCATCCGCCCACCACGACGACACCACATTCAGCGTCAATCGCCCGCCGCTGATGTGATCGATGTTCGCCGCCTGCTTCGCCAGCAGCGCCGGCAGATGAAACGTCGGCCGCACTGCGACCATCAACTCGATTTTTTCGGTGACCGCCGCTAAGGCAGCCGCCGTGGACCACGCATCCAGCGAATTCGCCTCGACGCCCTTGATGTCGTTCAAATTCAATTCCGCGATCAGCGAGCAATCGAACCCGATCTGCTCGCTCCGCTGCGCCAATCGCTTCGACGTACGCCCACGACGCCTCCATCTTTTCGTCCGGGACGTTTCGCAGCCACCCGCCAAACACCGGCATCCAGTACCCAAATCTCATGTCACTTTGTCTCCGCGGACCTCGGCGTCCTCTGCGTCTCAGCGTTATCTTTTCTCTTCACGGCCTCAACTACGAGCGCCAACTTCCGCGCGCTGCCCCGCTTCGCTCATCAAAAACTCGGCGAGTCGTTCATACGGGTTGAACCCAATCATCCTCACCGGATCGGCGACAAAATTCGAAAGCGCATTCAAATCGTAGTAAAGCAGCCGGCCCGTCGGCTCATCGATCACATACTCCACGCCGCCAACTTCAATCCCTGCTTCACGCATCATGCGCTCCACCTGCTCGATCACGCGCGGAGGCGCTTGATACGCCTCGACAGTCATTCCGGTTTTAGGCGCGTCCACCGGGCACGCAATCCGCGTCAGTTCCTCGCCGCGCGTGTTCTTACAGATGTCCGCCGGGCAAAGATCGAACGTCTCACCGGTGATGTGAATCTGAATCGCATACAAATACTTCCCGCCCAAAACTTCGACGCGCGTAATCACGCCATCCCGCGCGGTGAACGCTTCCTGCACCAGCGCAACGTTATCGACGCCAAAATACAATTCGTTCGCATCGACCGCAGCTTTCAATTCCGCGCGCGACGAAAACTTTTTAATTCCAGCGCCGCTGCCGCCGATGTTCGGCTTCAAAATCACGGGAAAACCAATCTCGTCCGCAGCATCGACAGCCTGCGAAGGATGACTGATCACGATCGCCTTTGGATACGGCAGCCCCAGCCGCTCCAGCATGTTGAGTTGTAGTGCCTTCGACGTCTCGCTGACGAACGCGCGATACCCGTTCACCACGCGCACGCCCTTGTCCTCAAGGTGTTTCAAATAATTCAGCGTGTAGAAAATCCCGTGCCCCATGCCGCGCTGCCATGCCGACGGACTCATCCGATTGAAGATCAGCGAAAATTCCGACTCTGCCGCCGTCGGATCGTAAGAGTGAAACCGCGCGTCCATCTTCTTCCAGTTCGCGCCCTTCGCATCCATCGCCGCAAACAACGGCACAAACCAATTCGGCTGCTCGTAATAAATCCCGATCTTTTTCTGAGACCCGTTGCCGTTATCGCCGCTCATCCCAACAACTCCGTTTCTCTTCATCGTTACTTCATTACTTCGTTGCGCCTTTACTTCGCATCTACGATTAATTCGGGTCGATTCTTCCGCGTCTTCTCCACCGCCGCCGCCCGCCGCCATTTCGCCACTTCGGCGTGATTCCCGCCGATTAAAACCTCCGGCACGCTCCACCCGCGAAATTCCGCCGGCCGAGTGTAATGCGGAAAATCCAGCAACGCCCTCGCTTGCCCGACCACCTCACTTGTAGGGGCGGGGCTTGCACCGCCCTCGATCCGCCCGCCACCCATCTCCGCAAACGACTCATTCACGCTCGAATCCTCGTTCCCCAGCGCCCCCGGCAACAACCGCGTCACCGCATCCAGAATCATCACCGCCGGCAGCTCCCCGCCGCTCAAAACAAAATCCCCGACCGATACTTCCTCGGTCGCCAGGTGCTCCGCCACCCGCTCGTCCACACCCTCGTATCGCCCGCATATAAAGATGACCCGCGACAGCTTTGCGTAACGCCGCGCCGTCTCTTGCCGAAACAATTTACCTGCGGCAGACATCAGCACAATTGCAGTATCCGGCTCGTCCAGTTCAGCCGCTGAGCTTGAATCGCCCACCGAGTACCCCAGCAGCTTCTCCACCGCCTGAAACAGAGGCTCCGGCTTCAGCACCATCCCCTCGCCGCCGCCAAACGGCCGGTCGTCCACCGTGCGGTGCCGATCCTTCGTAAACTCCCGCAAATCCTGCACATTCACCGAAATCAGCCCGGTCTCCTGCGCCCGCCGCACAATCCCATGCTGTAGCGGCCCCGCAAAAAACTCCGGAAATATCGTCACCAGGTCAAATCGCATGCGCTGCTAATCTTATCGAACTTTGCCGCAACTCTGCAGGCGACGCTTCTAGTAGCACCGGCTTGCCTCGAGCTTCGAAGGGCCTCTCCCCTCCATTGTCTCCTCGCCGTCGATCAAGGCGCTTCTGTCGAACCCAGACGCAAAAACGCCCGGCCGGCACCAATTCCGGTCGGGCTCATTGCGAAAATGAAAGACGGCTTTACAACAGCTTCGCCACGGCGTGGCTCAGCGTTTTTAGATCGACATACGCCGGGCTCGGCGACGGCGCATTTGGGTTGTTGCGCAGCGCGTCGATGTTCGTGTTCCACCCGGGACCAAAAACTTTCGTCGGCGGCTCCTTGTAAGGATTCGCGTGCATCTTGCTCGCGTCTTTATCTTTGTACGTCAGCAACAAGTACGGATTCTCCTGCGCGTCTCGCAGGCTTGACGCCGTCGTTGCGTCGCTCTTCGCGACCGGTGCTAGAGGCAACGTCTTCTCGGTGGACTTTCGCATCGCCTCAGCCGCTCGAACGGGAGCCGGAGAAATGTTGTGCGCCTCAACCGTCGCCGCGCTGGACGACTCGCTGTCGTTGGCATGAGCAGGCGTTGTGTTCTGCGCGAATCCCGCCGCGCTCGTCATCAGGTAGCAGCCCGCCATCGCCGTCATCATCAGGATCCGATTCTTCATGTCCCTCTCCTCTGCACTTCCAAACTTTCGAAGCTCTTTCTGCTTCTGTCTTGGAGTAAAGCAAGGAAAAGGCCAAACGTAATTCGCTGAAAATAAGACATTTATGAATTCACGAAGATTCGCACCATCTCGTGATTTCCCGATCAATCGTGATTTTTTCGTACGGACTCACCCGGAGGAAGTTCGGCCTGTAGAAAGGTTCGCGCTTCAATCAATGGACACATCCCGACTTTAGATACGGCTGTGCTTCACGCTGCAAGAAACACGAATCACGAAGCAAACAATGGGCACCACACTATTTCTGTCCCTTCGGCCAGTTTCGGCTTCCGCGCGTCGCCCTCTACGCTAGTCACGTACCGAATTTCCCTCGCCCAAACTTGCGGAGAGTTTCGACCGATGACGCCAAATTTCCAAGCGCCGCGCCCTCTCCATCCCCGCGCGTATCTCCGCGGGAATCAACTCCTTGCATCCAACCGCCGCCTAAACGCCGCGAAATCGCATCCTTATCTCAAAAACGGCGGTTGGGGCGACAATCACGAACTGATCCACCAACTCGTCCTCGTCCTGCTCGTTTGCTTGTTTGTGTTCGAAATCGTTGGCTGTGCCGGCGGAATCAAGGGCGGAACCACGGCGACGGGAAGCGGTTCCGGCTCAACCTCGAGCGGCGGCAACGGATCCGGTGGCGGCAACACCGGCGGAAGCGGCACCACGACGACGATCCCCGCCGCTCCGACTGGTGTGATGGCAACCGCCGGCAACGCGCAAGTCGCGATCGCCTGGACGGCAAGCTCCGGCGCGACCAGTTATCACGTGAAGCGCGGCACCGCGAGCGCAGGACCTTTCACACAAATCTCCGCGCCAACTTCAACAAATTTCACCGACACAGGTCTGACGAACGGCACGACCTATTTCTACGTTGTCTCCGCGCTCAACTCCGCCGGCGAAAGCGCCAACTCAACCGCAGCCAGCGCGAAGCCGACCGCGCCAACGCAGCCGCAATCGCAAATTCCGCCAATTCCCACCGGCCTCATCGCAACCGCTGGCAATGCGCAAGTTTCTCTCACCTGGGCGATCAGCTCTGGCGCCACGAGCTACCACGTAAAACGCAGCACGACGACCGGCGGCCCGTACACGCAAGTCTCTGCGCCAACGACCGATTCCTTCACCGACGTCAGCCTTACCAACGGCACAAAATATTTCTACGTCGTCTCCGCGCTGGATTCCTCTGGCGAAAGCGCCAACTCGGCCGAAGCAAACGCGACACCGACCGCGCCGACGAATCAAACTCCTGACGTCACGATCACAATCAATCCCGCGCAGACGAAACCCATCTCGCCGTACATCTACGGCCTGAATTTCTACTTCGGCGAAACCGATCCTCCGCCGATGGCCACGCTCGACCGCGACGGCGGCAATCGCTGGACCGCCTACAACTGGGAAACCAACGCCAGCAACGCCGGCAGCGACTATCTCTACGAAAACGACGACTACCTCAGCAGCAGCACCGTACCCGCCGAAGCCGTCCGCGGCTTCATCGCGCAGGATCAGAACAACGGCTGGCCAGCCTCGTCACCGTCCAGATGCAGGGGCTCGTCGCGGGCGACGAAGGCGGCCCGGTCAGCGTCGCCAATCCTCCTGATCTGTCGCGATTCAAAACTGTCGTCGATAAAAAGAGCACGGTCTCGGCGACGCCTTTCACCATCACGCCGCCGACAACCGATGCCAACGTCTACATGGACGAATTCGTCTGGGCGCTCGATCAAAAACTTCCCGGAATTTTCGGCGCCAGCCCCACGCATCCGACATTCATCAATCTCGATAACGAGCCCGAACTGTGGAACTCCACGCATCTCGAAGTCCAGGGCCCGAATCCCGTCACGTCCGACAACTACATCACCAAGACGATCAACCTCACCGAAGCGATCAAAGATCAGTTCCCCAACGCGATCATTTTCGGCCCCGTTCACTACGGCTTTGAAGGAATTTATAGCTGGCAGGGCGAACTCAGCCCGACGCCCAACGGCACGAACTGGTTCCCCGACAAATATCTGACCGCGCTGAAAACCGCGTCGACCACCTACGGCAAGCCGCTCGTGGACGTCTACGACTTCCACTGGTACGCCGAGGATTACGACGTCAACGGCACGCGCATTCTCGATCTCACCGGCACGACGCTGACCGCGGCGCAGGTCCAGCTCATCGTGCAGAGCCCGCGCAATCTTTGGGATCCGACGTTCAACGACCAGGCCGCAGGCAATAGCAATCCGTGGATCTATCAAACGCTCGGCAACACGCCGATCAACATCCTCGGCCGCTTACAGGCAAAAATTAACGCCGAAAATCCCGGCATGAAGCTCAGCGTCAGCGAATACGAAAGTGGCGGCTGGAATCACATCGCCGGCACGATCGCGCAGACCGACAACCTCGGCATCTTCGGCGCACAAGGAGTTTTCGCGGCCAGCTTCTGGCCTCCGAACGGCACTTATTCCTACGCGCTCGCCGGCTTCCGCGCGTTTCGCGATTTTGACGGCGCGAACTCCGTCTTCGGCGACACGTCGCTGCAATCCACTTCGAGCAACGTCGCCAACGTCGTCGTCTACGCCAGCACCGATAGCACGACGCCCGGCCGCGTCGTCTTCGTCGCGATCAATCGCTCCGACGGCGTCGCAAGTCGTCGCCATCAACGGCGCAACTCTGAGCGGCACCGCCCATCTTTATCAGATGACCGCGTCAACCGCGTCCACACAAGTCTCCGGTGGCAACCCCGTCGCCCCAGTAGCCGCCGGCACCATGGCAGCATCCGGCTCAACGCTCACCGTAACGCTGCCCGCCCTGAGCGTCACCACCATCGATGTCCACTAAGTGGAGTGAATTGTCAGAAATCCAAATCGCGCAGAACCGTTCGCCGATTCAAATTCGCGCAAGGTCATGTACGGGCGCAGCACTGCTGCGCCCCAGCTTGCCCGGCCCTCAACCCTCATCTCAATCTGTTTTTGAATTTGCTTTTGACTTCGTAGGGGCGCTACTTGCTCCGCCCGCCGTCAGCACGACTTAACTCTTCAACCACAACGCTCAACCGAATCCTTCGCGTCACTCTCCGCGATTCAACTCTCGCAACCCCTCCGGCAACACAACCTCAATCCGCCGCCCCGCAACATCAATCCGCCGGCAAATATCCTCCGCCAACGGAATCAGCAACTCCTCCCCGCGCACATCAACTACAAGAATCGGCGTCCCCGCCTGCTCTTCGCCCGTAGCCTGCACATCGATCACGCTGCCAATCAACGACGGCGCCTCGCTCATTGAACAGGGCGAAGATGCAACCGCGGAGCCAGCATCGCCACTCGGATCCGCCACCTCGAACACCGAACACCCCACCAAATCCTCCACAAAATATTGCCCCGCCGGCAGCACCACCCGCTGCTCAAACGGAATCAGCACATCCAGCCCGCGCAGTTTCTCCGCCTCCGCAATCGACGTAAAACCCTCGAACCAATACACCGCCTGCCCCGGATGATTCCGATCGACCCAAAACTCTTTCACACCAACGCGCCGAGGCTCGCCGCCGCGCTCGCCATCGGTCGCGCCGTCGCCCAAAAACACTTCGCGCAAATCCTTCAATCGTTGGGGAAAATCAGTGAGGAGTTCGACTGCGACTTCGCCTTTGTTGCCGCGCGCACGCAAAATCCGCGCCAATGCCACCCACTTCTGCCGCGGCGCGCTCGATTCGCTCAACGCATCAGCCAATCGTCAGCTCAATCTTCCAGAATTTCCAGCGTGAATCGCTTGTGCAGCTTCACTCCGGCCGCTCCGAGCAGCGTGCGCACCGCCTTCGCCGTGCGCCCTTGCCGTCCAATCACCTTGCCGAGGTCGTCCTTGTGAACGCGCAATTCCAAAATCGTGGCCTGCGCACCTTCGATGGACTTCACCTGCACATCGTCCGGATGGTCGACAAGAGCCCGAGCGATCGATTCGACCAATTCCTTCATAAAGCGTCCTACACTTTCTACTACAAAATTCGCAGCGCGCCTGCCCGCAAACGCGTTAGCGCAAACACAACTCTCCCTGTGCGCAATCCCTTATGGAAAAGACGCACTTGGGCAGCAATAAGATGCGCGGCAGCGAAAGAAACTTCCGACCCCGGTTCAATCAGTGCCAAACCAGGGTCACAGGCGGGTGTACTTCGACAACCGTCTTACGCGATCTTCTGCAACTTGATGAAACTACGCACCGTGTCGCTTGGCTGTGCGCCAACGCCGAGCCAGTGCTTGATGCGATCTGCATCCAGCTTCAATTCCGCGGGCTTTTTCAGTGGATCGTACGTGCCCACCAATTCCACGACGCGGCCATTCCGAGGCCGGGTCTTCTCGATCACCACTACGCGGTAGTAGGGCTTCTTTTTCTTGCCAATCCGCGACAACCGAATCATCAACACAAAAATACTCCTCCTCGATAGCCCTTTATTGTACCCATGAACCGCCATCCGCAGCAACGCTTTGCTGCACCACCCCGAGGGCAACCGTGGCTGCAGCCAGGCTTATCGTCTTCACTCGGCATCGGTTGTGGTGGCTCTCTTCACAAGCCTAGATCATTCCTAGGCTTGTCCTAGGAGAGTCCCTAGGTATATCCTAGGAAGGCTGGAATGGCTAAGAAAAATGACGCGCTCAAACGAATACGCAGGGAGGTTCGCTCTGCGTCAAGAACTCGAGAAGCTCCGCGCATCGTTGCGCGGTCGCGGCATCGACGTTCCCGCCGCGCAACTGATGCGCGAGGATCGCGCGCGATGACGTCGACGGAGGTCCCAATGGCAACTCTATACGTCGAAAATTTCGACGATGAACTTTACGAAGCGCTCCGCAAAGAGGCCAAGAAGCGCCGAAGCTCGATCGCAGCTGAAATCACGGCTATGGTGAAACATCACTTCCCCACAGAAGCCGAACTGGCTGCTCGGCACGCCTATTTCAAGAAGCTTTCAAAAATCCATGCGAAACCGGCGCCCAAGGGTGTCGATTTTAAATCCACGGAAGAGGAATTGCGCGAGGACCGTAGCAGGTGAACGAATATGTTTTCGACGCCAGCGTCATCGCGAAGTGGATGCTTCCGTCGGAACGAGAGGAACTTCACCTTGAAGCGCGAGAATGGGCAGTGCGCTACGACTCGTGGAGACCTAAGCATAATTGTTCCAGATCTGCTGTGGATTGAAGTCGCGAGCCTTCTCTGGAAGGCGGTCCGAAAATCCAGAATTACGAAACAAGAAGCGACGATGGCGATTGTCGAACTTCGCGAACGGGAGCTTACGAACGATAGCGTCGACTCCCGGCCTTCTCGACGCAGCAATGGACATCGCCCTCGCCTGTAGTACTAGCGTCTATGACAGCATCTACGTCGCACTAGCCAGGAAAACGAATACTCTGCTTGATCACCGCCGATCAGAAACTGGCTAACGCGTCTGCGGCGCAGATATCCCGGTGAAGTGGCTTGGGTCAATTTGATAGACGCTAGTGCTACTGCAGGCGGTTCAGGCCGTTGAACGCCGCGGTTTTGTAGCATTCCGCCAGCGTCGGATAATTAAAAACCGTGTTCTTGAAGTAGCTGACTTTGCCCTTCAACAACAAAACCGCTTGCCCGATGTGCAGCAACTCCGCCGCGTCTTCACCGAAAATATGCACGCCCAGCAACTCCAGCGTTTCGCGATGAAATAGCAATTTCAGCCGCCCATCGACGTGCCCGGTAATCTGCCCGCGCGCAATCTCGCGATAGTACGCGACGCCAACTTCATACGGCACATCTTCGTCCGTGAGCTGCTCTTCCGTCTTCCCAATAAACGAAATCTGCGGAATCGTATAAATCCCATACGGATATCCCGCTGGATCGCTGTGTACATCGAGTCCAAACGCGCGCGCCGCCGCGATACGCCCTTGCTCCATCGACACCGAAGCCAAACTCGGGAATCCGATCACATCGCCGACCGCAAAAATGTGCGGCACCGAAGTCCGAAAATCCTGATCGACCTTGATGCGCCCGCGATCATCTGCCGTCAACCCTGCCGCCGGTAAATCCAGCGGCTCGACGTTGCCCGCGCGGCCCACCGCGTACAGCAACGCATCCGCGATGATGCGCTTCTTGCTCGCCAGATTCGCCGCAACCTTTCCGTCCGGCAATTCCTCGACGCTCTCGACTTCTTCGCTCAGCCGCATCGTCGTGCGGCGATCCCGCATGTTGTAGCTGAGCGCTTCCACCATCTCCGTATCCGCAAATTCCAGCAGCCGCGGCCGCTTTTCCACGATAATCACGCGCACACCCAGCGTCGCGAACATGCACGCGTACTCGACGCCGATCACTCCGCCGCCCACCACGATCAAAGTCCGCGGCACCTGTGGCATCGACAAAATCTGATCGCTGTTAATAATGTTGCGCCCGTTGATCGGCACCTTCGGATTGACCGCCGGTTTCGTGCCCGTCGCCACAATGACGTACTCGCCTTCGAGCTCGCTGAACCCGTTGTTGTTTTCCACGCGAATGTGATGCGGATCCATGAACTTCGCCATGCCGTGGAACAGATCGACGCCGTTGCGCTTGAGCTGATCCTGAATCACCGAAACTTCATTCTCGATCACGCGCTGCACGCGAAAATTCAGATCGGCCATCGTTATCTGATCTTTCGAGTGATAGTTCGCGCCGTAAAAACTCTGATCGTAAAAGCCCGAAAGGTGCAGCACCGCTTCGCGCATCGTCTTGCTGGGAATTGTGCCGGTGTTGATGCAGACGCCGCCGACCGCCGTTTGCTTTTCGACGAGCGCGACGCGCTTGCCCGCTTTCACCGCGTTGATCGCGGCGCGTTGGCCGCCGGGACCCGAACCAATAACGATCAGCTCATACGGCTGCATTTACATTTTCCTGTGCGTCAGATTCGTCCGGTGGGGTAGTCGGGCCGGGCTTCACGTCAGCAGCAGTATAAACGACCTGGGGAGCCGGTGCCGGACGCGTGCGCGGAGAATCAACAATCCCCGAAGCCAGTTGCATGAAGTGCTCTTGCGCCGAAAACCCGTGCCCGTTTCTCACCGAACGGGGCCGAGAGTATGTGCCATCGGAGCTCAGAATGCGAGCCTTGCGCGTGTCGGCAAGATACGACGACAAAATTTCGTCGCAAACTCGCGCGCAGAGCTTCGGATCCTTCAGCGGAAACATCGCTTCCACGCGCTCGTAGAGATTGCGCGGCATCCAGTCGGCGCTGCCCAGGAAGAGCTCCGGTTTCCCGCCGTTCTCGAAATAGTAGATGCGGCTGTGTTCGAGGAAGCGCCCGACGATGCTGCGTACTTTAATCCGGCTGCTCAGTCCGCGAACACCCGGAACGAGCGCACACTGCCCGCGCACGATCAAGTCGATTTCGACGCCCGCCTGCGACGCGCGATACAGCGCCTGAATCACGGGCGGATCGACGACAGCGTTCATCTTGACGATCATGCGCGCCGGTCGGCCGCGGCGTGCGTGCCGTGCTTCGCGATCGATCATGGAAATCACGGTTTTCGCCATGTCGCGCGGCGCGATGATCAGCGGCTTGTAGTGCGGCTGCTCGGAGTTGGCCGTCAGAAAATTGAAAACGTCGTGTACCGCCGATGTGATCTCTTCGTCGCTCGTAAGCAGGCTGAAGTCGCTGTAGAAACGCGCCGTTGATGGATTGTAATTTCCCGTTCCGAGATGCGCGTAGCGCCGGATTTTTCCGTCGGGATCGTTGCGAACGATCAGCATCAGTTTGGCGTGCGTCTTCAGCCCCGCCAGTCCATACGAAACTTGCACGCCCGCATCTTCCATGCTGCGCGCCCAGTGAATGTTCGACATTTCATCGAAGCTCGCCTTGAGTTCGACGACGACAGCGACTTCTTTCTTTCCAGCGGCGTCGACCAACGCTTCCGCGATCGGAGAATCCGTATTCGTGCGATACAGCGTCTGCTTCATCGACAGCACGCGCGGGTCGCTGCTGGCCGTATCGAGAAAATTCACCACGGTGTCGTACGACTCGTACGGGTGATGAACGAGAACGTCCTGGTGACGCAGAGCTTCAAACATCGAATCGGCGTCGTGGCCGATACGAATCTGTTTCGGCGTGAACGGCGGATATTTCAGATCGGGCCGCGGCGTCTCTTCGTACAGATGAAACAGCCGCTGGATATTGACCGGGCCACGTACACGAAACACCAGCGATTCGTCGAGCTCAAATTCGGAGACGAGCCGCGCGACGATTTCCGGATGCGCGCCTTCTTCAATTTCTAGGCGGACCGCGCCGCCTTTTCGTCGTTGTGCGACCTGCGAGTCGATCGTTTCGAGCAGCGTGCGGCTTTCTTCCTGTTCGAGATACAGGTTGCTGTTGCGCGTGACGCGAAACGCCGTGGACGCGACGATCTCGTAGCCGCGATATAGCTTTGAGGCATACGTCGAGATGATGTCCTGCAAAAATCCGTAATGAATCGTGCCGTCTTCCGTCGGGACGCGAAGAAGTCGCGGCAGCGTGCGCGGCACCGTCAGCACGCCGAAGTACTGGTTTGCCGTTGCCGTTCCGTTTTTTGTTCAAAAGAAACGCGATGCACAGCGCTTTGTTGAGCACGTGCGGAAACGGATGCGATGGATCCACGGTGACCGGCGTAAGCATCGGGTACACCCGCCGGTCGTAAAAAGTCTTGGTAAACTTCAGCGCCTTTGCGTCCAGCTCGCCCGTTGACGTCACCTTGATGTTTTGCTTCGCCAGCGCCGGCAGCAGTTCGTCATTCCACGTCTTGTACTGATCGCGAACGAAAACGTGCATCGCCGCCGATAATCTTGTCGAGTTCTTCCTCGGTGGTCAGCCCGTCGGGGCTGATCTCGCTGGAGCCGTGCTCGATCCGCTGCAGAAAGCTTGAAACTCGGATTTCGACGAATTCATCTAGGTTGTTGGCGGTGATCGCCAGAAATTTGACGCGCTCGAGCAACGGGTTGCCGATATCGCGCGCTTCCTCCAGCACTCGGCGATTGAATTCGAGCCACTCGACGTGGCGATTGAGATAGTGGCGCGGGTCGTCTAGCGCTTGACGTTTCATAAGGGTCTCTTGGTTGGGACGCAGAGAAATAACGCACCCGTGTTACGGGCGAATGAATGCTGCATAGCCATTCGGCCCTGAATGGTATGCTGCGGCGCGGCGCTCAGCCCGGGAGGACATAGCCCATGCGAATCACGCGATTTACCAGTGTGACCGCCGCGCTCCTGTTGGTTTGCCTGGCCGTGATGTTTTGCGTTCATGTGCGTGGAGCGAGCCCTCCCGGCCGGGCCGCTGAGGACCCGATGATACCCAAAATCGAGGCTATCTTCGCGCCTTTGGGCGACGCCCGTTCACCGGGCGTAGCGGTCCTGGTGCGCCGCAGCGGCCGCACGGTTTTTGAGCATGGTTACGGTGTTCGCGATCTGAATTCGATGGCCGCGATCGACCCGGAAACGAATTTTCGGCTGGCGTCCTGCACGAAACAATTCACGGCGATGGCGATCATGCTGCTCGTTCATGACGGCAAGCTGAAATATGAGCAGAGCCTCGCCGAAATCTTCCCGGAGTTTCCCGCCTACGGCACGACCATCACGATCAACAGCTTGCTGCACCACACTTCCGGTTTGCCCGATTATGAAACGCTGATGGAGCAGGAAGAAAAAAGCGGCGGGCGAAAATGGACGGCAGAAAATCAGATTCACGACGCGGATGTTTTAGCCCTGCTGGAGAAGGAACATGCGACGCAGTTTGCGCCGGGGACGAAATGGGCGTACAGCAACTCCGGATACGTCGTGCTTGGACTTGTCGTCGCGAAAGTTTCGGGAAAAATTTTTGGCGAATTTTTGCACGAGCGAATTTTCGCGCCGTTGAAAATGGATCAGACGATTGCGTACGAGAAAGGCAAGAACGAAGTTGCGAATCGCGCGTTCGGGCATTCGCGCGACGGCAGCGCGTGGAAACAAACGGACCAGAGTTCAACCTCGGCTACGTTGGGCGACGGCGGCGTGTATTCGTCGGTAAGCGATCTCGCGAAATGGAGTGAGGCGCTGGCGAAGAATACGCTCCTCAGCGAAGTCGAGATGCGCGCGGCGCTGACGCCGGCGACGCTGATGGGTGGCTGCGCAACCTGCGTGGCCTGCGGGCCAGGATCGCGCTGCGGGAACTCCGGTCGCGTACGGCTACGGCTGGTTTCTCGATCCGTATCGCGGGCATGCGCGCATGTGGCACTACGGAGACACGATGGGATTTCATACTTATATCGAACGATTCGGCGCCAGCGCGTCCGAAACCGGCCGTCCGGATCAAAGCGCCATATCGATCGCCGTGCTGTGCAATCGCACCGATCTCGATCCCGAAGCCCTCGCGGCAAAAGTCGCCGATTTGTATTTGGCTAAGCCATGACAGTTTTTCCAGTCGTGCAACACTGCAAGGTGTGAACCGACAATTATCAGGCAGGAATGAAGCCAACTGAGGCAATCACGATCGCAAAAAGCGTTGTCGTCATAGTTCTAAAGAGCATGTCATCCTGAGCGCAGCGAAGGATCTCAGCACCAAGTCTTTTCATCCAAACAATCCGCCGCGCGCCATGACCTCGCGCCTCAACTTCTTTAAGTCAGCTTCAAATCCATCCGCGCCTTCTCACCGCCCCGCGCTTCCGGCTGCGCCGGATACTTCGGCGTCATCCGGCTCGCAAACACCGCCTGCTGCGTCTCAAAGCTTGAATGAAATGAAGGTCGCAAAAATCGCCAGCCGCACTCGACACATCGAAACGGCTTCACGAACGCTGCCGCGAGCAGCGTCTTCTCCACAACTCCCTTGCGATGGGATCGGCGAACACAACCACTCCGGCATGCCGGGCAACGTGGCGACCGCAAAGATAAAGACACGACGCAACTCCCTCAGGGGACTTTCAGCTATCCACTTGGAGCAACCGCTGGCAGGCGGGGACGACCAGTAGCAGTACCAATAGCCGAAAACCTACCATAAATCTCAAAATCTTTCCTAGAAATGCCCTAAATCCTGCAGCCATCTCCCTTAATCCCTGTAGCCTCCTGCAATCTCGGCTCTAGAACTAACCGACATGTCGTCATCATCATGTCCCTATGATTTTTTCTTCTCAGCGCGACTCTCGCTCTCTGCGCCTATGCGTTATCTTTTTCCTGTTCCCGTTTTGGAACTTGATTCGAATTAAGTTACCATTTGACAATTAGTTAAATCGTGCTATACTTAGATGTGGCTCGCGTTTTCACCCTCCAATTCCGGCCACGGCCCACTAGACCTCAAATTTTTCGAACTACGAGCGCCTGTAACCCCAGCATTTACAACAGCTTCCACACTCTTGGTTTTGCCCCTCCCGCAACCCCTGTCGAATCAGTCGCTTGCGCACTCTTTCAAAAACAAGGGGGGTATACCCCTCTAAAGCGAAACTCAAGCGAAACTCTCGGCGACCAGACGGCGACCACCGTGTTGCCGCTCCCGCCGACACCCCAATCTCGGGTGCGCGACGCGTTTCCACGACCCTGCTATCCTTAGGGGCCGGTTCAACCTTAACTAGGTCCATGAAAAATGTTTGAGAACCTTACAGAAAAGCTTCAGCGCACTTTCAAGAATCTTCGCGGCCAAGGCAAGCTCACCGAAGAGCACCTCGACGCCGCTCTCGCCGAAATTCGCGAAGCTCTGCTCGAAGGCGACGTCAACGTCGGTGTCGCCGACGAACTCCTCGCCAATATCCGCGAAAAAGCCATCGGCAGCGAAGTCATGCTCCAGCTCTCGCCCGACCAGCAGGTCGTCAAGACCGTCCGCGACGAGCTCACCGCGATGCTCGGCAAACACGCCAAGCCGCTCTACGCGTCCAAGCCCCCCTCGGTCTGGATGATCGTCGGCCTCCAAGGCTCCGGTAAGACGACCACCACCGGCAAACTTTCCAAATGGCTTCACAACAACGGTCACCGCCCGATCGTCGTTTCCACCGACGTCTACCGCCCCGCCGCGCGCGAGCAGCTCGCCCAGGTTGCGAAAGCGGTCGGCACAGCGATCTGGCCCGGCAAAGGCACCGACAAGCCGCTCGAGATCGTCCGCGGCGCGATCAAGGAAGCGAAACTCTCCGCCAGCGACGTCATCCTCGTGGACACCGCCGGCCGTCTCCACATCGACGACGAATTGATGAACGAGCTGACGCACGCTCAAAAAAGAATTGCAGCCCACAGAAATTCTCTTCATCGCCGACGCCATGATCGGTCAGGATGCCGTTCGCTCCGCCGGAGAATTTCACAAGCGCCTCGGCCTCACCGGCATCATTCTCACCAAGCTCGATGGTGATGCCCGCGGCGGCGCAGCGCTCTCGATCGGCAAAGTCACCGGCGCCCCGGTAAAGTTCGTCGGCCTCGGCGAAAAATACGACGCGCTCGAAGGCTTCTTCCCCGAGCGCATCGTCTCCCGCATCCTCGGCATGGGCGACTTGATGTCCCTCATCGAACGCGCCGAAGCTTCCGTCGACAGAAAAGCCGCGATGGAGCTCGAACGCAAGCTCCGCAAGGAAGAATTCACGCTCGAAGATTTTCGCGATCAGCTCAAACAGATTCGCAAGATGGGTCCGCTCGAACAGCTCGTAGACATGCTTCCGAAAGTCGGCCCGCTCGCCAACCTTCCGAAAGATGCGAAAGTCGATGAAGGCATGCTCAAGCAGGTCGAAGCCATCATCAGCTCGATGACCAATCAGGAGCGCCGCGATCACAACGTTATCGACGGCAAACGCCGCAAGCGCATCGCCGCCGGCAGCGGCACCACCGTTCAGGAAGTGAACCAGGTCCTCAAGCAATATCTCCAGATGCGCACCATGATGAAGCAATACGGCGCCATGGCCGCCCGCGCCAAAATGAAAGGCCTCGGCAAACTCGCCGGCATGGGCTGATCGCGGTCCATCGATCCAAGACGCCCTTACCTGTGGAATACCGTTGATCGACAGGCAGAAAATTACTGACGTGGAGAAGGTGATTCGCCCCTATGTGCGGCGGACGCCGGTGATCCACGTCGATGCTGCTGATTTTGGTGTCAACCGCAGCGCTTCCGCTGCGACCGCGCCGTTAGCGTTGAAGCTGGAGCTGCTGCAGCATGGCGGGTCGTTCAAAGCGCGCGGAGCGTTCGCGAATTTGCTGACCCGCACGGTCCCGAAGGCAGGAGTCGTGGCGGCTTCGGGCGGGAATCATGGCGTGGCGGTTTCCTATGCGGCGATGAAGCTGGGGATTCCGGCGAAGATTTTTGTGCCGAGCGTGGCTTCGCAAGAAAAAGTGGATCGGATTCGCGCGAACGGCGCGGATCTGGTGATCGGCGGCGAACGTTACGCGGACGCGCAGGCGGCGAGCGAGAAATGGCGCGCGGAGTCGGGCGCGATGATGGTGCATCCCTACGACCAGGAAGAGACGATGCTGGGGCAGGGATCCGTGGGGCTGGAGTTTGAAGAGCAGGCGCCGGAGATCGATACGTTGCTCGTCGCGGTCGGCGGAGGCGGACTGATCGGCGGGATTGCGAGCTGGTATGCGGGGAAGATCAAGATTATCGGCGTAGAGCCGGAGACGGCGCCGACATTATTTAATGCGATGCGCGCGGGGAAACCAGTGGACAGCGAAGCCGGCGGAATTGCGGCCGATTCTCTGGCGCCGAAGCGCGTGGGCGAGTTGATGTTTCCGATCGCGCAGAAATTTGTGGAGCGGGTGGTCTTGGTGACGGACGACGCGATTCGCGATTCGCAACGAGCGCTGTGGCGGACAATGCGAGTCGCGACCGAGCCCGGAGGCGCCGCGGCAATGTCCGCGATTCTCTCTGGCGCCTATGCTCCCGAGAAAAATGAGAAGCTCGGAATCTTGGTCTGCGGCGGCAACACGACCGCCGTCGATTTCGGCCGTTGATTCAATCCGATTTTTCAGTTTCATTTTGGGATTTGGCTTGTCCGTGATTGAAGCAGTTCCTTCCTGATCATGCCGAAACGGACGGCAGCGAGTGAAGTTAGCGGCCTCTAGCGTGCGACTTATGGAATGCAGGTTGCGAGGTATATATCGGCCTACCCGGCAGGCCGTGGTGTGCGCCGGCGGCGGGATCGAAAAGTCTGATTCGCGGTTGGGCGGGAAATTCCGCACCCTCAAAGGCGGAGGGCGCGGGACCCAAGAGGCAAAACTCGGTGACGGTTCGCGTCAAAATTTTTGTGATTTTGGGGGTGATGGCGGCGGCGATGCTGGGCGCGCTGTACTCGGCGGCGGACTATGTGATTTTGCATCGATTCATCGCGCTGGAACGGCTGAACACGCAAGAGACGATGAATGTGGTGCGCGAAGGATTCAACGACGATCTGGAAAAACTCGATAAGTCGAACTCGGATTTGTCGGTGTATGACGGAACGTGGGACGTGATGACGGCGAGAAATGCGCCGAAGATCAAAGAATTCATTCACTCGCTGCTGGGAGACAGCAAGGGCGGATGGCAAGCGCAGCAGACGATTCACTACGTGGTGTTTGCGGACGCAGCGGGGCGCGTGGTGTGGGCTACGGGTTACGACGCCGCGCGTGAAGAAGCAACGGAAGTGCCGGCGGATTTGCTGGCGCACGTGCATGCGGGAGATGCGTTGCTGAATTTTCAGACGCCGCGCGACAAACTCGGCGGAGTGATGCTGCTGAAAGATGGGCCAGTGCTGATCGTGTCGCGGCCGATCGTGAGGACCAATCTCGACGGGCCGATACAGGGCACGCTCGTAACGGCGCGGCGGCTTGGATGCGACGGCGATGCGGCAGCTGAGCGAGAAAACGCACGAGGCGCTGTCGGTGTTTCCGTTTGCGGCAGAGGATGCGCCGGAAGATGTTGCGGATGCGCGCGGGCACTTGTTCGCGTCGGGCTCAGCGTACGTACGCTACGCAAACGATAAGCGGATCGACGGCTACATCATGCTGAAAGATGTGTATGGGCAACCGGCGATCGTGTTGCGGGCGGATATTCCGCGCGCGATTTACGGCGAAGGGCGCAGCAGCCAACTTTATTTCGGTTTGCTGATGGCGCTGATCGTTTTGTGCTGTGCGATTGTGACGGACTGGCTGCTGTCGAAGTCGGTGAGCTCTCGGCTGGAAGCGCTGAGCACCAGCGTGGCGGCGATCGCGGCGAGCAGCGACGTGGCGGCGCGCGTGACGTACAGCGGAAGAGACGAAATCAGCACGCTGGGCGCGGGAATCAACTACATGCTCGATTCGATCCAGACATTTCAGGAGCGGCGGCAGAAAGCGGACGAGGAGCATCGCAAGGAATTGCTGGGCGCGAAGCTTGCGGCGGAAGAAGGCAGCCGGGCGAAGGGCGAGTTTCTGGCGACGATGAGCCATGAAATCCGCACGCCGATGAACGGCGTGATCGGGATGAGCGAGCTGCTGCTGGATACGGAACTGACACGCGAGCAACGCGAGATGCTGATGATGGCGAAGATTTCGGCGGACTCGCTGCTGGCGCTGCTGAACGACATCCTGGATTTTTCGAAGATCGAGGCGGGGAAACTCGACCTGGAGACGATCGATTTCAGTTTGCGCGATTCGATGGAGAACGTGTTGCGTGTCCTGAGCGTACAGGCGCACCAGAAAAAACTGGAGCTTTCCTGTCACGTGCTGCCGGATACGCCGGACCGATTGCGCGGCGATCCGACGCGGCTGCGGCAGATCTTGATGAATTTAGTCGGGAACGCGGTGAAGTTTACGGCGAAAGGCGAAGTGGCGGTGCGCGTGGAGTGCGTGGAGGATGGCGACGACAGCGTACTGCTGGGATTTGCGGTGCGCGACACGGGAATCGGGATTCCGGCGGAGCAGCAGGGGCGGATTTTTCAGGCGTTCACGCAGGCCGACGGGTCGATGACGCGCACGTATGGCGGAAGCGGATTGGGTCTGGCAATTTGTTCGCGGCTGGCGGAATTGATGGGCGGCGCGATTCGCGTGGAGAGCAAGCAGGGCGCGGGGAGCATATTTTCGTTTGAGTTGAGATTTTCGTTGCAGAAAGGATCAGCGACGGCGGCAAAGCCCTCGCTGGATGCATCGATGTTGCGCGGCCTGGCGGTCCTGATCGTCGATGACAACGCGACGAATCGGACGATTTTACGAGAGCTGGCGATGAAGTGGGAGATGAAGCCGACGCTTTGCGAAAGCGGCGAAGAGGCGCTTTCGCTTCTGGAGTATGCGCATTCGCAGGGCACGCCGTTTCCGCTGGTGCTGCTGGATTCGCAGATGCCGGGGATGAGTGGATTTGAAGTGGCGGAACATTTGAGGGAGAAGCCGCACCTGGGGCACGCGATGGTGATCATGCTGACGTCGGCGGGGATGCGCGGCGAAGGAGCACGATGCCGCGCGCTGGGGATTCGCGCGTATTTGCCGAAGCCAGCGCGGCGCGCGGATTTGCTGGAGGCGATGAAATTGATTTTGGGAACGCCTGCGGCGGACGGCGGCGCGCCGCGGGATTCGAGCGAGCCTTTCGGACTGGTGACGGTGCACACGCTGCGCGAGCGGCGGACGCAACTGCGGGTGCTGGTGGCGGAAGATAATTCGGTGAATCAGACGCTTGCGCGGCGATTGCTGGAGAAGCGCGGGCACACCGTGGTGATTGCAGAGAATGGGCGCGCGGCGCTGGATGCATTGGAGCGTGATGCGTTTGATTTGATTTTGATGGATGTGCAGATGCCGGTGCTCGGCGGGCTGGAAGCGGCTGCGAGCATTCGGGAACGCGAGCGGATTGCGGGATGCGGGGCGCGGATTCCGATTATTGCGTTGACGGCGAATGCGATGGCGGGAGATCGGGAGCGGTGCATTGAGTCGGGGATGGATGAGTATTTGACGAAGCCGATTCAGGCGAGGGAATTATTTGCGGTGATGGAGCGGGTGATGGCGGGGAGCCACAGCGAAAGCGAAGTAATGAAGCAATGAAGCAAAGAAGTAACGAAAGAAGGGGAAGAGAGAAACGAAGAGAAAGGATAACGAAGAGAAAAGATAACGCAGAGGCGCAGAGGACGCTGAGGTGCGCGGAGAAAAACTGAACGATGAGTTTGTGGCCGGGGATCGGAAAACCCGCACCCTCTAAAACCTGAGGGTGCGGCACCCGGAGGAAAAGAAAAGAAAAACGGATTGAGGTTGAAGATTGCGGCTGGGCAAGCTGGGGCGCAGCAGTGCTGCGCCCCTACATCATCGCGAATTAGGGCGGGGGGCGATGCGCAATCGTGGGCGCGCACATGATTGCGGCGAAGTTAGATGGGGCGGCGGATGTTTAGTTTGCGCATGCGGGCTTGCAATGTGGTTCGCTTCATGCCGAGGACGGCAGCGGCGCCTTTGGGGCCGGCGATGCGCCATTCGGTTTGCCGGAGAGCGCGGAGGATGTGTTGGCGCTCGGCTTCTTCGAGCGTTGCGACCGGAGCGGACGCGCTTCCAGCGGGCGACGATGGAGGAACAAAGGAGCCGTCGGCGGAGATATCCGAAATATCGCTGACCGAGAGCGTGGCCTGTTTCAGTTCGGCGAGGGGCACGCGGAGTTCTTTGCCGGGGCTGAGGAGTACGGCGCGCTCGATCAAATTCTCCAACTCGCGGATATTTCCGGGCCACGAATAATTTACGAGGGCGTCCATCGCGTCGGCCGGAACGTACTGAACGGTCTTGTTGAGTCGGCGGCTGAAATTCTGGACGAAATAGCGGACGAGCAGCGGCACGTCTTCGCGGCGCTCGCGCAGCGGCGGAATCTGAATCGGAAAAACGTTGAGGCGATAGAAAAGGTCGCTGCGGAATTCGCGGTCGGCGACGAGGCGCGCGAGATCGCGATTCGTGGCGGCGACGACGCGGACGTCGACCGTTTGCGTGCGATTGCTGCCGAGGCGCTCGAATTCCTGCTCTTGCAAAACGCGCAGCAATTTCGGTTGCAGCTCGAGCGGGATATCGCCGATTTCGTCGAGGAAAAGCGTGCCGCGATCGGCGAGCTCGAAGCGGCCGAGCTTTTGATTGATCGCGCCGGTGAAGGCGCCGCGCTCGTAGCCGAAGAGTTCGGCCTCGAGCAGGCCGGACGGAATGGCGGCGCAATTCACTTTGACGAAGGTGCGCTCTTTGCGCGGGCTGAGATTGTGGACGGCGCGCGCGATGACTTCTTTGCCGGTGCCGGTTTCACCGAGGATGAGAACGGTGCTGCCGGCGGGCGCGACCAGCTCGACCTGAGCCATGACGCGGCGAATCGCGGGGCTATCGCCGACGATTTCTTCAAAATTGTAGGCGCTGCGAATTTCTTCCTCGAGATAGAGTTTTTCTTCGGCGAGTTTGGCCTTGAGCGCATCGATTTTCTTGAAGGCGATGGCGTTTTCGACGGCAATGGCGATTTGCGAGGCGACTTGCTGGACGAGTTCAATGTCGGCGGGAGTGAAACCGTCGGTGCTGCGGCTGGCGAGATTGAGCGAGCCGAAAGTGCGGCCGCGATTGGAGAGCGGGATACAGCAAATAATCTGTATGCCTTCGGCGCGGAGGATGCGAACGATTTCGCTGGAATACTGATCCATTTCGTTGCCGCGCGAAATGAGCGTGCGATTTTCGATGATGGCACGACCAGCGGGAGACGATTCGCGCGGGATGGTGAGCTCGGGCTTGATGAGTCCCTGACGGCCGGGAAAATCGAGAGCGTAAATTTTGAGCAGACCGCTGGCCGGATCGAGCAGCGCGAGGCTGGTGTAGTCGTGATGGATGACGCGCTGGAGCGTCGTGACGATGCCGCGAAATAACTCGGGGAGCTCGAGGCTGGTGACGAGGACGTTGTTGACTTCGAGAAGGACGCGGAGACGATCGCGTTCGCGCGCAAGCTGGGATTGATAGGCCTGTGAGGTTTCGAGATTGAGCGCGTTGTCCACCGCGACGGCGACCTGGCAGGCGACGCGCTTCATGAAGGCGAGTTCGCCGTCGGTGCCGTCGGTAATGCGGCGCGGAATGATGCGGCCGAAGCCCATGGCGCCAAGGCGGCGCTGCGCGGTGGTGAGCGGGACGAGGGCGAAGCTGCGAACGCCTTCGTCTCGCAGGCGCTGCATGAATTGCGGGTAGCGCTCTTCTTCGGCGGTATCGTTGACGATGAAACTTTCCTGCGTCTGCCAGACCTGGCCGGATGGGTGACCATCGACCGGAGTTTCGGCGCCGATGTGTTTGTCGTGAGGGATGCGCGTTTCGAGAATGTGCAGGCGCATGACGTTGCGCACGGGATCGTGAAGCGTGAGCGTGAGGAAATCGAAATCGACGACGGTGTGGAGGCGCTCGGAGAGATCGTGGAAGAGTTCGTGGAGGTCGCGCTGTTGCGAAATGGCTTCGCTGACTTCGAGAAGGGCTTCGAGCTGGCGGCGGGAGTGCTCGTGAGGTTCAGCGGCGGTCGCGGCCGGGGCGGGCGATGTCGGTGCGGCTGAAGTTGGCGCGGGAATTGTGGCGGGGGCACCGGCTGCCAGACTCGCGCCGGGCATCGATTCGGGCGATGTGATGACCGGGTCCGGCATGTAGTCAGAATAGCATCCGGGTTGGCGGAGTCTCAACCAGAGGGGGCTTTTGGTAGCTGTTGCGAGCGGCGCGCTACTTCTTGGGTTTCTGGGCGGGCGTGGAGTTTGTGGCTTCGCCGATCCAGCCGGGAGGATCGCTGGCGGGGAAGGATTCTTCGGAGGCTTCTTCGACGGGGTCGACCGCCGGGTCGAGATTTTTGGGAGTTGCGGCGCGATCGGGCGTTCTCGGGTTTTGATTTTTTGTGGGATCCGTCATGAACGGAATCATAGCGCTGACGGTGTTGGCGGGGGCATACAGGGAATTGCGGATATGGACGGCGGATGTGAAGTTATGGCGGACAGAGATGGAAGGCGGCGTGGTGAGATCGGAGTGCTTCGGAGCGAAAGTAGTGGGCGAACGGAAAACCCACACCCTCTGAAAACTGAGGGTGCGGCACCCAAGAGCCGGCGAGGTTGCGAAAGTGGGGTTGAGGAGCGGAGCGGCATGCCCGGGCGTGCCGTGTGAAGGAGTGAGAGAGCAAGTCGCGCCGTGAGAACGATTTTTATCGCCGCAGGCGCGCGTGGCGTTCGATCAATTGATTTCACGAGGGGATTTCATAAGGCGATGCATGACGCGATTTCGTCGCGACAGCCTAGAGTCGTAAGATTCGGCTAGAAATTGAACCCTTTATCGCACACTGCAGCATTCGATGTATTGCCTTCGAGTGAATACAGCATTACTCCGATAGCATTTGCTGATATAGATGACTAGCATGCATGCTGGCAACGGTACGAGTGCGCGCGCGACGTTGTGCCCAACGTCAACCCCACCTTGCGTGTGCTTGTCTCGCCGGCTTTCGTCCAGGTGGCTGTAGCTATCGGGATGGCATTGCCAGGAAATGCCGTCGATCGCGCGTGACTCAGGCGCGAATGTCCGGTACGCCGCGAAAGCTATGAATAAAAGACCATTCCGAGAGCCGTCGCCTCGACGGAGGCGCAGTGGATTTGATCGAAATCCTTGAGGCAGAAGCGACGCTTCTGCGACACAGACTACAAAATGTGCTGTCGCGCATCCGAAAGTTGAAGCGAGAGAATCGCCCGCAGAGCAGACGCTTGAGTGCGAAGTCGCGAGAGAGAATTGCGTCGGCACAGAAAAAAAAGTGGGCCGATTATCGCGCCGCGGATAAGGATAAGGGCGGGAAGTAAGCGAAGAATTGCGCGGGCGAATAACAGGCCGCGGCGAGATTGAAGATTCTCACTCCAGGATGCGCACGGTGCGAGGCTGTGAGCTTTTGTAACAAGCTGGAGCGAATGTCACACAGATGTAAATTTTATGTATATTGTGTTTGTAACCTTTTTACCCCAAACCTAAATTCGGAACCTTGTCTGCCTTCTCAGTTCTCCGCCATGCGCATTTATTTCAGTTAGTTACAAGGAGGCCGCGAATGGAGCGCAGCCTGCTCTTACTGACCGCAAATGATTGCGAACGTTGCAATCTAGGACATCAACGGAGACGGAGAACCCAGTGGGCCCCGGGACACGCAACCGCAGCATCCATCGCAATAAATCCGGCTTCACGCTTCTCGAGCTCGTCGTTGTCGTCGCCATCGCGATGGTTCTAGCAGCCATCGCCGTACCGACGATCACGAACTCGCTGCGCGTCTTCACCTACAAATCATCGATCGCGGCATTCACGGGCGCGATTCAATCGACGCGCTATCAGGCGATCTATCACGGTTGCCCATATCAACTTGCGTTTTCGTCCGCGACGATGACGTACACCGTCGCGAGCCAAGTGCCGCCTGTCGGCAACACGAGCTGCCTGACAGCGATGGGCACGCCGAGCGCAGCGATCCCGCTGCCGGGTAAAGGCGTCAAGCTGAACGCGGATCTGACACTACTGTTTCACCCGAGCGGCCAGGTTGTTGCCACGACGGGGACATTGACACCGTTTTTGACGTACTCGGGCCAGCCGAACGAGACGATCACGATTTCGGCGTTCGGGAGGACCTATGTCACGCCGTAAGCGCAACGCGAATTCGGGCTTTACGATTCTGGAAGTGATGGTCGCAATTTTGGTGCTGACGATCGGTTTGGTCGGCACGGCTGCGCTGATGAGCACGACGGTGAACAGCACGGCGCGATCGCACCTGATGAGCACGGCGGCGCTGCTGGCGTCGGAAAAACTCGAGGACCTTTCGCGTTTCAACGTGAACGACTCGCCGGTTGCGCCGGGAGGCAGCCTCGTCGCCAACACGACGAACTATTTCGATAACGTGCAGATTTCCGTCGACAACGGCGCGATCAACGAAACCACGACGACGAATGGCGCGAGCACCTCGTACGTGCAGACGCCGACCAGCGGCATGGTCGTTACTCCAAATGCTGGTTTGCCTGCAACGAGTTCCGACACTCTGACTTTCAACCGCCGTTGGATTGTTACGAACAACACGCCGACCACGGGTGTGCGAACCGTGACGGTGCTGGTCACGGCGACAACGCAGGCGATCAAGCCGCAAGTCACCTTTCAGATGAGCATGGTGCGCCCATGAACGACTTAAAGAGAAATAAGGCGGCGCGCCGCGATTTTTCTTCAGGCGGCTTCACGCTCGTCGAACTGATGGTGGCGATGACGATCTTCCTGGTCATCGGCGGCACGGCGATGTCTTTGTTCAGCCAGCACGCCAACCTGTTCACGACGCAGCAGGGTGAAGTCGGGTTGAACATGACGCTGCGGAACGCGTTGCAACAGATTCAGACGGACGCCGTGCAGGCGGGCAACGGTTTCTTCATCGGCGGCGCTACGAGCATCGCCAATACCCCGGTTGGCGTGACGGTTACCAACAATCCCGGAGCTTTCGATTCGCTGACGCTGATCCAAGCCGGCACCCCGGCAGTTCCTTTGTCGGGCACAGGGTGCATGTACACAACCAGCGGTAGCGCCACGCTCTCGGCTGGATACGGTGTCACGGCGTCGCAATTCAGCGGCGGCGAAATCATGTTCATGAATTACAACGGCAACCAGATGACCGTCGCCAGGCTGACCGGGGCGACGAATGGGGCCGGCGGCACGATCAACATCACGTATGCCCCGACCAATGCGAATGGCACGAACAGTACCGCGAACGATCCGTTCGGTTTGACACTCACAGTTCCGCCGACGAGCGATCCGGACCAACTGACGGATCAGTTCTGCGCGGCGTCCGGAGACTACGTTGTCGCACTGAGCTATGTCACCTATAGCGTGAATGCGACCAACCAACTCGTTCGGACAACGGCGGCAACGGTCGTCACTCCCGACATCATCGCGGACAACATCATCGGCTTTAAGGTTGGCGCTGCGACTTATCAGGGCGGGACGACGGTCAGCTCGCCATCGTACAGCTTCAATGCGAGTAATGCACCGACGGCGACACCCCCGGGTTACAGCAACCAATTCACGATGATTCGGTCGATCCGCGTTTCTCTGATTGGCCGCACGCCCAAGGGCCAATTCACCGGTTCAAATTTCCGCAACACTTACGACGGTGGCCAGTACCGTATTCAAGCGCTCTCGCTGGTCATCAATCCCCGCAATCTCAGCATGAACGACCTGGAGTAACCCATGAAAACCTCGCCTAAATCTCGACGTAATGCGCGTGTGCCCGCTCGATTCCGGAATCAGCGCGGTATCGCCCTGGCCACGACTCTGTTGCTGGTCGTGTTGCTCTGCGCCATGTCTTTGACGATGGTGCTCACGGTCGGCTCGGATATGTTGGTGAACGGCTACTACGGCAACGAGCGCGGCTCGTTTTACGCCGCAGATTCCGGCGCCACGCTTGCGCGGCAGGCGATTGTGACTGGAATTTTGAGCTCGGTTCCATCGACATTTTCGAACACGGTTCAGCCGATTCCTCCCGGGACAGAGACGAGCGTTCAGAACAGCGTCGGGACGACATACTCGGCGGCCACGAACGTCACTGGCCCAGCCGGATCGTGGCCGGAAAAATTCATGATCACGAGCGTTAGCGTCAGCACTCCTACCTGCACGCCTTCGCCGGCTACCTACGCCGGTTCGTCGAACTACAACGGGAAAGCGATCAGCTGCACGAACTTGCCGCCGAACGTCACCGGGTACAACTACATCTATCCTTATTCGATCACGTCGGTTGGTCAGTCTCAGGGGACGGAAGCTACCACGCTTGTGGACTCGGGAAATCTGGTGTTCAACGCCAGCGTGTCGCCGGCGGCAGGAACGGTTGTGAGCTTCGCGTCGTACGGAACGTTCATCGATCAATATCCGCCGTGCAGCTCGCCGTTCATCGCGGGCACGCTGACGGGGCCGTTCTTTACGAACGGAGCGTGGAACTTCGGTGATGCCAACGCTCTCGGGTCTTCGACGAAGTATGACTTTAAGGCGAACACGGGCCAAGCAAACGGCGCCGTCAGCTATTGGCACGGCAACAACTGCACGCAGGCAGCCGCTGCATCGAACACAGCGAACGGCACGACGATCGCGCCGACGTTTGAGGCGCAATTCAATATCGGAGCGAGCTCGGTTGCGCTTCCGCAGAACGATTACAACCAGGAACAGGCAGTGCTCGACGGAAAAGGCGTTGCGTCCGGCTCGCCCAACCTGAATGCATCGAACCTCAAGAATTCGAGCGGCACAGCATATCCGTCGTCGGGAAATCCGAGCTCGGGCGTTTATGTGCCGTACACAGTGGGATCAGGCGGCGTGAAGACGTTCTCCGGCGGCGGCATCTACGTCGCGGGAAATGCAACGGTCACGCTGTCGCCCTCGGGAACGACCGGACAGGTTTACACGATCGTACAAAACGGAGTAACAACGACGGTCACGGTGAGCCCGACGGGTCTCGGAACGGGCACGACCACAATTCAGACGGGAACGGCCGCGCCGAACGTGATTCAGGGCGTGCCGACGATGATCGATCCGAACACAGGCGCGACAACGGAAAACGCAACGATGCTCTACGTGAACGGCAACATCACGTCGTTGTCCGGTCCTGGCGAATACACGACCGCCATTAACAACGGCCAGGCAGTCACGATCACGGCATCGGGCAACGTAACGGTTACCGGAGATATTCGGTACGCGAGCGAGCCGGTAACGACTTCGGCGAATCAGACGGTCAACGGCACACAGTATCCGAATGCCGACACGCTGATCCCGACGAACAACACCGGACAGGTGCTGGGTATCTTCACTGCGACCGGCGACATCCAGATGAACAACGGCCAGCGCGACGGTAATCTTGAAATCGACGCGTCGATCGCGATGATTTCGCAGGGCGGAAGCGGCGGATGGATCAACGTCGGCCCGCAAATCAATACGCTGAACGTTGTTGGCGGCCGTATCGCGAACGTCGCAAAGTCTGGTAACGCGATCACGCGCAACATTTTCTTCGACCAGCGATTCGCGGGCGGAAACTTCGCTCCGCCGTGGTATCCGTCCACAACGGTTACGGCGTCGAACACGAATCAGTCGGCCTTTAGTGCACCGAGCGTGCAGCGTTTGCAGTGGTACTACAAGTCATCCTATCAGTGAGACAACGGGTAACGAGCAGCGGCAAATGTCCAGGCGAATGACGGAGCGTAGATCGGAAGGAGTGGGCGCCGAGACGGCAGGAAAAAGGGCGGCGCTCGCTTCACCGAGGGTTACGTTTGAAAAACTGACGGAAATACTGGTCGAGAGGAATCGAAGTGAAGCGCTCGGCCGGCTGAAGGAAGACGGCCACGAGCGTTACACCTACCTGTGGTACGGCGGACCGACGACGTTTTTTCGGCGGCTGGAGCTGAAACTTTCGGACGCGACGCTGGATGGGTGGCGAAGGATTTTTGATTCTTTGCTGGAGCAGGCTTATGGTTCGGGCGGGATCGAATCGGCTGGTGCGGTACAAAGAGACGCGGCTTCACCTTGAAATGCGACTTCGCATCGGAAGCGGTTGAATGGAATGGTAGGCTCGTGGGGACTCGAACCCCAGACCTCCACCGTGTCAAGGTGGCGCTCTAACCAACTGAGCTACGAGCCTAGTTTACGTTTCTTGCAAACCATTATGCATCAGCGAGATGCGACATTCAACGTTGGGGCCAAATGGGTCCAACAGAGACCCTAACTTGCTATCGAACCGAACTTGCTGATCACATCTTTTCGATGCTTAGGGGTGAAGTGCGTGTATTTGCTGGTCATCTCAGCGAAGTGTGACCGACCCACTTCGTGATTAAATCACCATGCACGCCGGCCTCCTGGAACCGGGATACGCAGCCATGCCGAAAAGCATGAGACGTGCCATAAGGCAAACCCCAGTTTCTTGAGAATCGGCTTTAACACGTACCTGTTGACGTTTCCCACTACCAGAGGAGTGCCTCTTCGCCTTCGGCTGTCGCGCACTCGGCACAGCAGAAGGGAATTTGACTGGAAGGCTAAATGAAAACAGATGAGCAATACGTCGCGGAGTTTGTCGAATTATTCGAGAAGCATCTGACTTGGAATAACCAGCGCGTTATGGACATGTTCAAGGCTGAGCACGGCAGCATGAATGAAGATGAGGTCATACGCCTCTTCAACAAATGGGTTCGTAAAGGGAAAAGCCCGCTTCGCTGAGATTCTTCTCTTCCTCCAAATGAAGCGCGGGAGACTCTTTTTTCTTACCGCGCTTTTCTTCGCGCCGATCTCGACGTCTACATGACGTCTCCATAGGGACATCATTGAGGAAAGCAGATCGCGGGCGGCCACGCCTGAGAGCCTGAAATCAGAAATGGCGTCAGCGGAGATGACCCCGTACCAACCAAATCAAGAAGAAGATCGGGATCGTGATAGCAGCCAGCACGCCAACCATAATGACCGCCAGGAAAATCCAATCCCGCCAAGTCTTAAGCCGCGGAGTTTCTTTCTCGCGGATCAATATCCGATAATTTCTCCTGTTCGCCTTCCAGAAGATGTGAAATACGTCCCCGACGACTGGCACTCCGCCCACTGCCGTCTCGAGGAGTATGTTGGCAATCATCCGAGCGAGAGTAACCGGCGCCACGCCGCGGCGCCAGGACGCAAACACGATTACGCAAGATGCCACGCCCGCCATTGCATCCCCGATCCCGGGTATCCAGCCGATGAGTGCGTCGAGGCCGAAGCGTACCTTCGTGCCGGGGATTCGCCACATGTCGTCCAGCAGCGAGGCGATGTAGTCGAGGTGTTCGTTCGATGGTAGTAAGGCCCGCACTAAGAGTTCAGACCACTGACGAGATTGCGGCGCGGGCTGATAGATGGGTACTTGATATTTTTGGCCAGGCCGATGTTTCGCAACATGAGTATTCCATACCAGTTGAGATCGAATTCGTACCACGCGAGTCCATGACGAGCGGACTGTGGCGACGCGTGGTGATTGTTGTGCCAGCCCTCACCGAAAGTAAGCATGGCGACCCAGAAACTGTTCGTCGAGGTGTCGCTAGTAAGGAAACGACGCGATCCCCACATGTGCGTTGCGGAATTCACGAGCCACGTGGAGTGAAGGCCGATGACGGTCCGCAAGAAAATACCCCAAAGCACGGCGGACCATCCGCCGATAGCAAAAACCGCGACACCGACGATAGCTAGCGGAAGCCAATGCCATTTGCTGATCCAAACATGAAACCTGTCCTTGCGTAATTCCGGCACGTAGGGCAGTAACTCGTCCACCGAGTTGTGCATCGCCTTGCCTGTCACGATCCAGCCCATGTGCGCCCAGAGACCTCCGTCGCGCGGAGAATGCGGATCGCCCTCTTTATCGGTGTTCTGGTGATGGACGCGGTGCGTGGCAACCCAGGCGATGGGCCCGCCTTCGAGGGCGAGCGTGCCGCACACTGTCAGGAAGTACTCGACAAATTTGGGTGTCACATATCCGCGATGGGTCAGCAAGCGGTGATATCCCATGCCGATACCGAGGCTCCCAGCGATCCACCACAACACGATCGCTACGATGAGGGCCTTCCAGGTGAAGAAGAACAGCGCCGCAATGGCGCCTACGTGGAATGCAGCCATAAAAGCAGCGGTCAAATTGACTCGCTGGGTAAACGTTTTGTCTCGCCGGAAGATGCCCATTTGTGATCCTTGACTGCATTCAGAAAAGTAAATCGCAGTCATAACATTGGACGACGATGCCCGCGAGACAGGTGCGTGGCTACTGTAATAGCTACGTAATGATTTCGGAACGGCGGCCGCGACGGCCCAACTCAGTATCGATACCAATGGGGCGGATTGCACGAGCGGGTTCATGAGGAGAGCGCGCAGGTTCGTTCGCACGGCTGCAATCGGTTTCAGAGAGGGCCCAAGTTCCACGACAAATTCCATCGCGGAGGCCCCTTCGGACTCGTGTTTATTCTTGGCTTTACTTTCAACCGGCGACGCCGGAAGCAGTCGATCTGGATGGCCATCGTTCTCACGACGATCATCGGCGTTACGGCGGCCTACGGCGGATCGTCCTCTTCTTCAAGTACAACAACCACTGCATACGCCACTAAGGAAACCAACCCCTGTCCGTCGTGGGGACTGACACGACTTCGTCGTCCACAACCGCGTCGGCGACGATGACGCTCACGATTGACTAGCCGAATATTTTTAGTTTTGCGGGGCGGGCGAATCCCGTCTTACGCCCAACTCGGCGCCCACTGCGGTGCGGTCATCGGGTAGGATGAGCGCATGCAAGTGACGATTGACGATGGGTTGAGACGGAAGTGTACGCGGACGGCGCTTGGTTGCGTGACGGCGTCGGTGGAGGCGCCGGCCTCGCCGCCCGAACTGGTCGCGCTTATGCAACAGCGCGTGAATGAAATTTTGAAGCTGCCGTTTCCGCGCGGCGTGCTGGAGTCGCCCGAGATTGTGGCGACGCGGGCCGCTTACAAGGCGCTCGGCAAAGATCCGGCGCGCTATCGCGGAAGCGCGGAGGCACTGTTGCGCCGCGTTGTTGGCGGGAAAGGGCTGCCACAAATCAACGCGGTGGTCGATGCGATTAATTTGGTATCGGTGGAGAGCCGGCTGTCGATCGGGCTCTATGACCTGGTTCACGTCGAAGGCGATATTGTTTTTCGCGCGGGGCGCGGCGGGGAAACCTACAAAGGGATCGGCAAATATGATTTGAATCTCGAAGGGCTTCCAGTTTTTGCCGATGGGCGCGGCCCACACGGGAGCCCGACCAGCGATTCGGAGCGCACGATGGTGACTGGAGAGACGCAGCGGGTGATCGCGATCATCATTTCTTTCAGCGGCACCGAAATTCTGGAGCGGTGGACGGAACGCCTAGTCAATCTATTCCAGTTGTACGCGGCGGGCACGGGCTGTACGCAATCGGTGATTCGATAGCGACCCCCTTTTAGGTGATTGCCGTCGCGACGTGAGAGCGCGCGTCGATGGCGGTTGATCCTATTTGCTCACAACGACACGCATCCCATCGTGGGCGAACTCGATTGGTCCCGAATAGGACTTTCGCATCGAGCGGAGCACGTCTGCCTGGTGATCTTCGACGACGGGCGGGATGTGGCTGAGGAGGACGTGCTTTGCGTTGGCGGCTCTTGCGGCTTCGCCGAGTTGTTTTGGGGCAGTGTGCAGCGTGAGCAAGATCGCCGGCGTGTCGGGTGGATCGAGAATTGCGGCGTGGAGTACGAGGAGATCAGTATTTTTTGCGAGTTGCTCTAGATTTGGGAGCGCTGATGCATCCATGTCGCCGGAGAACGTGATGCCTTCGTTCTTGAAGTCGATGCGATAGCCAACCGACGGGCAGTCGCCGTGATGCGTAGCGATTTCATGAATGTGCAGATCGCCTTCGGAAAAGATTTCCGTCTCCGGCGTGTTCAGCGCGGTTGGTAGATCTTTTCCGTCGATCGTTTCGTCGACGCCGAAGCCGCGCTGGTATTGGTAAATTCCGCCACGATCGAAAATCAGGTGGAGAAATTTTGTCGTGCTGGGGAATTCGCCGCCTGCGTCTGGACCGAAGACGTGGTAGGTGATTGGATCGTCGGCGGAAAGAGAGCGTGCATTGAAGACGGAAGGCAGGTCGGCGCTGTGGTCGATGTGGAGGTGCGTGAGGAGCACGACGTCCATTTTGTCGAGATCGAGATTGAGCTTGCCGATTTCGACGAATGCGCCGGAACCGGCATCGACGAGAATGCGCGGCACCCCCCCGAGTAGAACGATGTAGCTCGTTTCGCCGCGTCCGGTAGCGCGTGGGCCGCCTGAGCCGAGGACGATCAATTCCATCGCGGGCGGCATGTGTGCAGCGGGATGCTGATCTTTCTTTTGCTCTTGCGCCGCCGCGTTCGGCGCGCTGAGTGTGAGTGCTGCGAGAGCGACGAAGAGTGCCACGACTAGGTTGCAGCGCGAATAGATCTTCGTCATGTGAACGCGGCTCCGAGTGCGCTTCGATGGTAACGCCCGGAGCCGCGCAGACATAGCTTTAGCTGAGGACTTGCTCGGTGACCGTGTCCGCTCCCGATCGACGCGGAGCGGTGTGCTTTCCGCGGCGGGGAATGAATCCGCGAGCCGCGAGCAATTCCGCATTCAGGAGTGCGGCGCCGGCCGCTCCTCGGACGAGATTGTGCGAGAGCAAAGTCAGCTTGATGTCGAACAGCGGGCATTCACGCACGCGTCCGACGACGGCGGCCATGCCGTTGCCAGCGTTCACGTCGCGTCGAGGTTGCGGGCGATTGTCGTCGTCGAGCACTTCAATCGGATGGCGGAGCGCCGAAGGCAGCGAGGCAATTTCGGGATCGACCTCGAAGTTGCGCAGGGCTTCGCGCACTTCTTCGGTGGACGCGATTTTCTTCATGCTTACGCTGACGCACTCAAGGTGACCATCGAGCACCGGCACGCGATTGCAGTGCGCACTTAGGCCGAGGCCCGCATCGACAAAACGGCGACCGTCCCAGCGACCGAGAAGCTTCTGCGGCTCCGACTCGAGCTTTTCTTCTTCGCCGCTGATGAACGGCACGACGTTGGCGTGAATGTCCATCGAAGCGACGCCGGGATAGCCGGCGCCGGAGACGGCTTGCAACGTAACGACGAAGATGCGCTCGAGTCCGAAGATATCAGCGAGTGGCTTCAGGACGAGAACAAGGCCGGCGGTCGAACAGTTTGGATTCGTCACAATGAAACCGGTCGTGTATCCGCGCTGCGCTTGCTGCACGCGAATGGCGTCGAGATGCGAAGCGTTCACTTCCGGAATCAGAAGCGGCACGTCGGGATCCATGCGGTGATTTCGCGAATTGCTGACGACGGGATAGCCGGCGCGCGCGAATTCCTCTTCCGCGGGGCCCGCGACGCTGGAATCGAGGGCGGAAAAAACGAAATCGCAATCGAGTGTCGGTTCAAGGCCTTTCACGATGAGATTGCGCGCTCCGTTTGGAATCGGCGTGTCGAGGTGCCAGCGCGCCGCTTCTTCATACGTCTTGCCGGAAGAACGCTCGGACGCCGCGACAGCGGTGACCTCAAACCACGGATGCTTCGAGAGTAGTTTGACGAGTCGCTGGCCGACGATGCCGGTTGCGCCCAGAACGCCGGCGCGCCATTTGCGAGGAGCGCGCGGAGTTGGCTCGTAGAGGCGTTGCACATATTCCATGTGGCGCTGCGGAGCGAACTCGCGCTCGTCGATCAGTGAAATTTCGTGCGTCTCGAAAACATCTGCCTGCCATTGACCGCTCACGCTGCACCTTCCTGGGATTGAGATTGTGAATCGCGCTGCGACTGCGAATGCGGCGGACGCTTGAGACCGATCCGCGTACCGCGAACCTGCGGGTTAAACGTGTTGCGCACCCAAACGGTCATTTCGGTGGAAGCGGCGAGCGGCAGCACGTGTGGATGCAAGACCTTCGCCCCGCTTGCGGCGAGCGCGTGCGCTTCGTCGTAGCTGAGATCGTGCAGGAGCTGCGCCTGCGCGTCTTCATTGGGATTCGCGGTGTAGATTCCGTCGACATCGGTCCAGATCACCAGTTCATCGGCATCGACGACGTGCGCGATGATGGCGCCGGAAAAATCGGAGCTATTGCGGCCGAGCGTGGTGATGCGGCCGTCGGGAGTCGCGCCGATGAAGCCAGTCACGACGGGAACGATACCGTCTTCGAGCAGCGGCGTGAGCACGGCACGGCCGCGGCGCTTCGTCTGCTCAAGATGCGGCTTCGCATCGCGAAACGTATCGCAGGTGAGCACGAAGTCCGACGACGCGACCGGAACCGCTGCGACTCCGGCACATTCGAGCGCGGCAGCGAATATTCTGGCGCTGAGGCGTTCGCCGAACGACGCGAGCCGATCAAAAAGTTCGGGTGATGCGACGACGGACTCGCGCGCCGGAACGGCGTGCAACAGATCGCGGCCGAGCGAATCGAGTTCGCGCGAGACACGATCGTGCGTAGCAGTTTCGAGCCCGAGCTCGCATAGCGCATCGTGATGCAATCGCAGCACGAGCTCTGCCTCGACCCGCGCACGATAATTTTGACGATCGGCAAGAAGCTGTGCGATCGCGAGCAGCTTGTCGGTGACGCCCTTCATCGCGGAAACGACGACGACCACGCTGGAATTTTGCGCGACGGGCTTCACGAGTTCAGCAGCGTGCAACATCCGTGAGGCGCCGAGCAGAGAAGTCCCTCCGAATTTGAACGCTACGATTTCCTTGCGACAACCAAGCAAAGCGGAAGTTTCGCGCTTAAGAAATTCGCCGCGAGTTTCAGTGCTTCGCGACGGGTGCGTGTCACTGTGCGCGAACACGGCAGGGACTAAGCGCGGGGATAAGTCACCCTCCGCGGATGATTCTGCTTGCACGTTTCTGGCGTTCATGATGCCGCTCCGTTTGGTTCCGCTGGAGCGACTTGGAGGAGGGATTTAAAGAAAAAACCCACCGCCAGTTCGCTTCGGCGGTGGGTTGGAAACTTTTGGGATCTTTCTAGTTTCTAGCCTCGCCGTTAGCGGTAATCGACTTCGTCGTAGTCGAAATAATCGACGACGTCGACGGAGTCATGCGCTTAGCGGCGAGAGAAAGATTCATACCGAGGTCGAAAATAGCACGGCCGGGAAAAACGGCAAAGTAAAAATTTGAACAAACGCATCGTATGGCGATTGGTTTCAACAGCTTGGCGATAATCGCCCACGAAGTCTTAGTCTGCCGGAGATACAAGAAGATAGAATAGGAAGAAGATGTAGACGCGTGACCTTCCTACCATCCCTCCACCTCCGCGCAAACATCTGATTCGATAGGGTTTACTTGTTAAATCCGCCACAACTTGACACGAACGTCCGTAAGCATCTCAATCTAAACAGCTTAACCATTCTAGCGGGCCCACTGGTCCGGTGGATTCTGTACTTCCGAATCAACGATGAAGTGCACCTCTCCTGTGTCCCGAAATCGGCGAGACGATTCGGGTATTCACCTGTTGCCCCTCCCGAAACCGCTTCGCCCTGATAGTCCTAGGACTATATCGTAAGTTATTGATAAAACAAGGCTTGACAGCGCAACTTTGCTCCGAGGGACGTGTTTAAGTTCGGCAAGGGTATCTGGGCGCTGGGCACGCCTCCGGGGAAATTCCAAAACCAGAGAGAGAGGAAGCTGGCTATGAAACCGAAGAAGTGGCTTGGCGTAATTGCGGGCGTTGTAGCTTTAGGAGTCAGCCTGACCGGCTGCGGAGGTAGCACGAGTTCGAGCAACTCGGCCTCGACGACCGCAGAGAACGGGCAGGTCTTCGTGAACGGCACCGACGCACCGTTAGCGAGCGTGGTGTCGTTTCAAGTGGACATCACCGGCATGACTGTGTCGGACGGCGTAAACCCGCCGATTTCGGTCTTGAACGGCACCCAGACGATAGACTTCGCGCGGCTGGACGGGCTCCATACCTTGCTGGATCTGAACACGATCCCGGCCGGTTCATATACGAGCATCAACATGACGTTCGCGAACCCGCAGATCGTCTACATGAATGTTACGAATCCCCAGACGACCCCACCGACGCGACCGACGATCACGACGTTGAACTCAACGACGTCGCCGGCGGCGTCGCTGACGCAGTCATCGGTCACGGTGAACCTCACCAACCCGCTGACGGTTAGCGCGAGCGCGGTCATCGGCCTGGCGTTTGACTTCGACCTGAAGGATTCGGTCGCCGTGGATGGAAGCGGCAATATCACGGGCGGAGTAAATCCGATGGTCTCGATCAAGGCAGTTACCCCTTCCGATTCCGACGCGTACATCGACGATTTCGTTGCTGGAGTAACGACGACGGCGACGAACTCGTTCACGGTGCAGGGCCCGCACGGCCACACATTCACGGTGAATGTGACCGACCAGACCGAGTGGGAAAACGGCGAGACGATCGCCAACCTGTCGACATCATCGATCGTGGAAGTTTCGGGCACGGTGGATGTCACGTCGGGAGCGATTCTGGCGGACACGGTCGCGATCGTTTCGCAGAATAGCTTCTGGGCGGGCGGCCTGGTTACGTATGTCGATCCGTCGACGACCCCGGCGAGCGACTTCGATCTGTATGTGCGCAGCGTGTTGCCGAGCGGAACGGGCTTCAACTCCGAGCAGATCTCGACGGTCAACCTGACGGGCAACGAGAAATACTTCATCTACTATTGGCGCAACAAGTTCACCAACTTCCTGTTTAACGCGAGCCTGTTGGTGCCGGGACAGGATGTCAGCATCGCGGGACCCCTCGCTAACGGCGCCGTGACCGTGAACCGCGTTGTTCTTCGCTACGAAGGACACAACGGAACATGGGTCGCGGGCAGCACCAACACCGGAGCGAACACGTTCCAGTTCAACTCCAACGGAGTTGCTGGTGTGTTGTTCAACGGACCGGTGACGGTCTACTGCACGCCGTTCACGAACTTCAAGGGCGGGTTGACTGGATTGGCCAGCTTGACCGGCTCGGCGGCGATCAACGTGCGCGTGGTCGGATTAGTGCTGAAGGATCCGATCAGCGGACAACCGGTGCTCGTGGCGCACAGTGTCGAGCAGATGACCAACTAACGCGCTGACAACGCCAACAAGAAGTTGTTGTTCATGGGACGGCCACCTCGAACAGTTTCGAGGTGGCCGTTTTATTTTGGTATTGGCAATTGAGATGTAGATCGAGATCGTACCGGGCGCCCAACACAAGAGTCGCTCATCACGTTGTAAAAATGAGGCTGGAGCAGGTTAGGCCGGATTCGGCTTTTTGGAGTTCGGAGATGTCGAGCGAGGTTACGTGGAAGCCGGCGGACTCGATGCGGGCGCGAGTTTTGGGGAACGATGCGGGGAAGATGATCGTGTCGGCGATCGCGAGCGCGTTGGCGGCGTGCGGTTCGGAGGGGTCGACGTCGATCCATTCAAACGCGTTTGTGCCGAACGGCTTCGTGTCAAACCAAGGGCGATTTGCCAGGAGAGTGTTTCGGCCAAGATAGGTTACGGCGGATTTGAGGTGGAGGCATCCCGTGACGGGCACCGGCACTATTTTGTAATCGTGCGGCGCGAGGATGGCAGCGAGTTGACGGACGCCTTCGGCATTCGTGCGTGTGGTTTGACCCACGTAGAGCATGCGATCGACGCGTAACACGTCGCCGCCTTCGATAGCCCCAGGCGCGGCGACATAGGCGAGTTTGCGAAACGGAGTGAGCGCCTTCGCCAACGACTCGGCTTCGGGTTGGCGCGATTTTGTGCCAAGGGGCAGGATGACGGCGAGTTCGTCGAGAACGATGGCCGGATCTTCGACGAACATCGAATCGGGCAGAGCGGGTTCAGCGGCCAATGAATGGACCTGGATGCCGAGTTTCGCGAGGAGATGTTCATACGCGGTGTGCTGCGCTTGGGCCTTGGCGATGTCGATGGGCTGGCGTTCGACGAAGGTGAGCTCGCATTGAGCGAGAGCAGGGCTTACGGCGCGAGTTATTGCGGTTAGCACACCGAAAGTTTAGCAGGGACGCTAGCGAGCGGGCCAACTCGCGCGTTTCGCGACGGTTTGATCGGTTGGAGTCGAGCGTCATACCGCAGAGCAGCGCCGAGCCGCCGCACTCCGAAGTTACTTGCGATTGGCGGCAGCATTGAAGGCGGGACATGTTGCGGATACACTCGGCACGCGATTCTGGCGAGGGCGAATGACTCTTCTTCGAGCGTGCTGCGGAACGTTGATGATCGGAGCGCTACTGTGCGTGTCGCATGCGGGACTCGCTGCGGCTCGTGACGATGCACAACAAAATGTGGTCGCCAAGAATCGCCATGGCGAGCAAGAGCAAGACGCCGCCGCGAAGACCAACGGCAATCAACAAAGATTGGACGCGGCAGTCGATGAGGTATTTCAGGATTTGACGGCCGCGGGATCGCCGGGCTGCGCGCTCGGAATTTATCGCGGCGGCCAAATCATCTACGAAAAGGGATACGGCCTCGCGAACATCGAAGAAAACGTACCGATTTCGCCGAAATCGGTCTTCGACATCGGCTCGACCTCAAAGCAATTCACAGCGACCAGCATTTTGCTCCTGGAGAAAGCGGGCAAACTTTCGGTCGAGGACGACGTACACAAATACATCCCCGAGTTGCCGGATTACGGAAAGAAAATCACGATTCTGAATCTGCTGAATCACACCAGCGGGCTGCGCGATTACCTGACGCTATTCGACATCGCGGGCGTGAATGTGGACAGCGTCACCACCGACGAAGACGCGATGGCCCTGATTACGCGGCAGAAAGGGCTGAATTTTGCTCCCGGTTCGGAATATCTCTACAGCAACACTGGTTTCTTCCTGCTGTCGATAATCGTCCAACGAGTAAGCGGAAAGACGCTGCGCGAATTTGCCGCAGAGAACATTTTTTCACCGTTGCAGATGACGCACACGCAATATCGCGACGATCACCGTTCGCTCGCGCCCGAACGCGCGATGGCCTATGACGAAAACGAAAAGAAAGACGGTTTCACGCTCAACGTTTCGTATTTCGAGCAGACCGGCGACGGCGCGGTGCATACATCCGTCGAGGACCTGCTGAAGTGGGACGAAAATTTCTACAGCGGGCAAATCGGCGGAAAGATTTTCCTGGCGGAGCTCCAGGAGACTGCAAAACTGAATGACGGGAAGAAATTGGACTATGCGAAAGGGCTCGTCATTTCGAACTATCGTGGGCTGCGCACTGTGAGCCACGGCGGATCGTGGGGCGGATACCGCGCCCAGCTCCTGCGTTTCCCCGAGCAACACTTTTCCGTGGCATGCCTTTGCAATCTAGGCAGCGCCGATCCTTCGCGGCGCGCATCGCAGGTTGCCGACGTTTATCTGAACAGCGTGATGAAGCCCAAGACGGTGAAGTCTGCGGAGGCCGATGACGACGAACGTAAGAAAGAGACCGCTACGATTTCGCTGACCAAAGAACAACTCGCCGCGTACGCTGGAGAGTACTGGAGCGAAGAAATGGGCGTCACCTATCGGCTTGCCGTGCGCGATGGCGCTCTGAAGGTCGTCGTTGTACAAGACAAAATCGGAATCCCGCGGGCGAATAACTTTGCCAAGGATGAATTCCGCGCGACGGCAACGGATGTATTTACCGTGGGCGAAGACGGGTTGATCGTGAAGTTCAAGCACGACGGCGGAGCAGCATCCGAGTTCGAATTGGATGCCGGGCGCAGCGTAGGAATTGTGTTTCGCCGCGTGAAGGGAAAATAGCCGGCGCAGGCCGGAGCCGCAACGCCCCGCGGATTGAATCAGGTGTATTTGAAAACGATCAGAGCCAAGGCGCAACGACCGGCTGCTGATCGAAGTGCGCGATCCAGAGCCGAGTGATCCCCGCCCCAAGCAACATACCCGCAACGATCAGAGCGATCACGCCGACGGTGATCCAAAGATCGGTCTTCTTCGGCGACGAATCGGATTCGGAAGACGAATCCTGCGCCTCAACCTTAATATCCGTGACGATTGCACCCGCCGGCGCCGGATTCTCCGCAAACTCAGTCTGGACGACGAGACAATATCCCTTGCGGGGCACGGTCTCGATGTAAATCGGCTTCTCGCACGAATCCCCGAGCGCCTGACGGAGCTTGTTCACCGTGGTGTTGACGTTGGCGTCGTAGTTGACGTGCGTCTCGTTCGGCCAGAGGCGAAGCCGCAGCTCTTCGCGGGTCAATACATCGCCCTGCTTTTCCACGAGCGCGAGCAGCACCTGGTAAACCTTTCCTTGCAGGCGAAGCCGCGAGCCACTCTTAGTTACTTCCTGGCGCTGCTGGTCAATTTGAAACGGGCCGAACCTTATATAACGCGCAGGGAGCTGGATCGTCCGGGCCGCTCCTGTGGCCGCATCGGGTTCCATTGTCGAACTCAGGTCAGAAAGAGACATACACCCCACCCATGAGCAGATAGACGCAAGAGACTTACTTCCGTTTTGCCAGTGAATACGGAAATTTGAGAAGAAGGTTTCGTCGTAAATCGAAGAAAGACAAAGACGTTACAGAAATTAGGATAAGTATATAAATGAGCACCGAAAATTGATATGGACCGGAATCCTGGCCCGCCGTTACACCGCTTGTGACACGCCGAACTCGTGATTTCAGCTCGATTTCCTTCCCCAGATTGCTTTCCTTTGAAAAAAGCTCCGTCTAACCCGAGCAAGATTTCCCCTGGGCACTGCATACGGAGAAAAAATGAGAATTCGGCTGGGTGTGATTTTCGCGCTGGTGTTCAGATTTTGTCTCACAGGGAGCGGTACTGCCAGTGTGTCGGCCGCGGCACGGGCGACGACCGGAGGGGAGGGCGTCGCTGGCTGGACAGCGGAGGCGGAGGCTTCTCTCGCGGAACAAGCGAACGCGGCATGGGTCGCGAAGGACTGGGAGCGGTCCGCCAAACTGTACGAGGAGCTTTCGAAGGAGAAAGACGCGCCACCGCGAGTCTGGTTGAGGCTCGGAGCGTCGCTGCGTGCTCTGGGCAAGTACGACCAGGCTTTGGCGACGTTTCAAAAGGCGACAGAGATAGGTGCGGGTCCGTTTGCGGAATACGGAAAAGCCTCGACCTACAACGGAATGAAGCAAACGGAGAAAGCTTTCACAGCTCTGGAGGCCTCCGTGAAACAAGGCTTCACGGATCTGGCTTTGTTGAGCACCGATCCGAACTTACAGGAACTCCACGCGGATCCTCGATTCGAAAAACTTGTGGAGCAAGTGAAACGCAACACGCGGCCGTGTGCCTATGCAAAAGAAAATCGTCAGCTCGATTTTTGGCTGGGTGAATGGGATGTGAGCACGACGCAGGGCGGAGTGCCTGCGGGGACGAGCAAGATCGAATTGATTCTGGAAGATTGCGTCGTGCAGGAAAATTGGCAGAGTCTGGGTTCGCCGTATACGGGGAAGAGTTACAACATCTACGACGCCGCGCTGAAAAGGTGGGAACAGTATTGGGTGGACAGCACTGGCGGCAACATTTTCTTTCACGGAGAGCTAGCGCAGGATGGAGTGATGGATTACTGGACGGATGATATTCCGCAGAGTGGCGGGCCGTCGTTGCGGAGGCACCTGCAATTTATTCCGATCGGCACGGACAAAGTGCGGCAATTCAGCCGCGGATCGACAGATGGCGGGAAGACGTGGAACGTGGAGTATGACTTCACGTATGTGAGAAAGGCGAAGAGCGGGAGTTGATGGTAGAAGGCTGGGCGTTGAGGCGCAGCAATGCTGCGCCCGTACGTAAGCGCGCTAGTTTGCGGCGGCTTGCGTTGAGTTGGGCAGAATCGACATCTCGATGTGAGACGGATATTGGGTGGAGCGGTAGATACGCTGGGTGGCTTTTTGATAGTCGGAAGCCTGCGCTTCAAAGATGTTGCGCACAAATTTTTGCGGGTTGCGGTCGTAGAGCGGGAACCAGGTGCTCTGGACCTGGACCATTATCCGGTGCCCCTTCTTGAAGACGTGATTCGTCGTGTGCAGATCGACGGTGAACGGCGTCACGGTGTTGGGCACGATGGGCTCGGGCTTTTCGAACGAGTTGCGATAGCGGCCGCGGAAAATTTCGTCGGCTACCATGAGTTCGAAACCGGAGAGCTTCCAATCTTGCGGCACGTTTTCCGGATAGACGTCGATTAATTTGACGACCCAGTCGGAGTCGCTGCCGCTGGTCGAAGCGAAAAGTTTGGCAGTGACTTGGCCGGACAGAGTAATGTCTTCGGTAAGCGGCGGCGTTTGCCAGGTAAGAACGTCGGGCCGCTGATCGACGAAGCGCTGATCTTGGACCAGCCAAGTAAACCAGGAGCCAGGGTGGTCTTCCGGATAGGTCATGTCGACGGGACGATGGCGATTGGGGACGGGGTGAGCGGGGTCGCTGATATAACTGTCGAAGGCCGCCTCAGCGGACTTGTCCCCGCCCGGCGAGGATGAGGGTGAGACTGAAGGCGCAGTGAACGACAGCGCGCCGTCCTCGCGCATATAGATGTTGCGCGTTTGCGCCTCGCGTGGCGGCCACGAATCGTATTGCACCCATTCATCGCTGCCCGTCTGAAACGTGAGTGCTTCCTTCAGCGGCAGCTTGCCTTTGTCTTTCAACCAATACGCAAACCACGGCGCTTCGATGCTTTGGCGGAAGTAGGTGCTCGTGTCGCTGCCGAAAGGAATGTCGCCAAGCGAGCTGCCCGCTCCGTGTCCCCACCCGCCGTGGTTCCATGGGCCGGCGACGAGGTAATTGAGATTTTTTGTGTCAACTTTTTCCAGCCGCTCGTACGTTGCGGTCGGCCCGTAAAAATCTTCCTGATCCCACCAGCCGGCGACGTTGAGATTGGGAACAGTGGGCTCTTTGAGTCCATATGCGACGGCGTGATGCTTCCAGAAATCGTCGTAGCTCGGATGCGCGACGAAATCGTTCCAGCTCGGAATCTTGTCGTGGAAATATTTCCCGTTGGCGTTCGAAAGCGATCCGAGGCGAAGATACCAATCGTAGAGGTCGAAGCGATCGAACTGGAAACTGTAATTTTCGGATGATGTTTCGAGCAGCGCGGCGTATTCGAACGCGTAACTGAGGCGAAACGCTCCGTTGTGAAAGAAGTCGTCGCCGAGATAGGTATCGCCCATGCACGCTTGTTCGGAAGCCGCCTTCAGCGCCGGATGCGGGTTGATCATTCCCATCGTAACGAGGTAGCCGTCGTAGGAGATCCCGTCCATCCCGACGCGGCCGTTGTTGTGCGGGACATTTTTGATGAGCCAGTCGATCGTGTCGTACGTGTCGGTGGCTTCGTCGATCCCTTTCGGATCGGTGGCCGGATCGTGTACGGGATGCAGCATCACGAATTTGCCCTGCGAGGCGTAGCGCCCGCGAATGTCCTGAAAGACGAAGATGTAGCCTTCGGAGATCATTTCGTTGTAGCGGCCGAGCATGCTGCTGTAGCCGCCGGCAGAGTTCGGGCTGGAGATGCCGTAAGGAGTTCGTTCGAAGAGGATCGGCAGAGGCGTTGCGGCGTTCTTGGGAACGTAAATTTCAGTATGAAGTTTCACTCCGTCGCGTACGGGGATCATCACTTCAATCTTGTCGAAGACGGCGGTGTAGTCGTGCGAGGCTCGCTGAGCGTGTGCCGGGGAGTGATGCGAGGTGACGGGGATGATGGTCGCGATTACTGCGATCGCGATGAGTGCGATGCGAAGACGACGTCGGATCAATTCTTGGCTCCTGACGATGCTGCTGCTGGATTCGACGCAGGCGCAGCGCTGGAATCTGCGTTCGCAGCTGCGTTCGACGGCAGAACGCTGATCGCCACGCTCGACGGATATTTCGGCGAGCGATAGATGCGGTGCGTCGCCGGATTGAAAGTCGGATTCCTTCGCCTCGAAAATATTCGGCACAAACTTCTGCGGATTGCGATCGATCAACGGAAACCACGTGCTTTGCACTTGCACCATGATGCGATGCCCTTTTTTAAAGACGTGGTTGGCCGTGTGCAGATCGACGGTGAACGGCGTGACGGTGTTTGGCTTAATCGGCTCAGGCTTGTCGAACGAATTGCGAAAGCGCCCGCGAAAGACTTCATCGGCGATCATCAGTTCGTAGCCGGAGAGTTTCCAGTTGTCTGGCATCTTTTCGGGATACACGTCGATGAGTTTGACAATCCAGTCCGCATCGCTTCCGGTGGTCGAGGCGAAGAGTTTCGCTGTGACCTGGCCCGCGAGCGTTACGTCATCAGTCAGCGTGTCGGTCTGCCACGTCAGCACGTCATCGCGATTTTCGACGAAGCGCTGATCCTCGACGAGCCACGTAAACCAGCTCCCCGGATGATCTTCCGGGTAGGTCATATCGATTGGCCGATGACGATAGGGAACTGGATGCGCGGGATCGCTGACGTACGAATCAAAATCCTTGCCGGATCCAGCCGGCGGCGGATCGAACGACAGCTTGCCGTCCTCATGAAAATAAAGGTTGCGCGTTTGCGCCTCGCGCGGAGGCCACGAATCGAACGAACTCCACGTCTCGCTGCCCGTTTGATAAAGCGTCGCCTCTTTGACCGGCAGCGTGCCTTTGTCCTTCAGCCAATACGCGAACCACGGCGCCTCGATTTTTTGGCGAAAGTAGACGCCGGTGTCGTTGCCAAACGGAATTGCACCGAGCGAATTGCCTTTGCTTCGCGCCCATCCGCCGTGATTCCACGGCCCCGCGACGAGATAATTGAGGTGATTCGGGTCGTTCTTCTCCAGGATCTCGTAAATCTTCATCGGCCCGTAGAAGTCTTCCTGGTCCCACCAGCCGGCTACGTTGAGATTCGGCACCGTCGGCTTCGTCAGGATGTAAGGCATCGACTGCGACTTCCAGAATGCGTCGTAATTCGGATGCGTGACGAAGTTCGTCCACGTAGGAATCGCGCCGTGCGTATATTTGGCGTCGGCGTTCGAAAGCGGACCGAGCTGCAGATACCACTCGTAAGTATCGAAGCGATCGAAAGCGAACGCGAAATTCGTCTTGTCGGTCTCCATCATCGTCGAGTATTCGAACCCGTAGCTGAGACGAAAAGCTCCGTTGTGATGGAAATCGTCGCCGAGAAACATGTCGGCCGGCGAAGCCTGCTCCGAAACAGCCTTCAGCGCCGGATGCGGCTCGAGCATGCCCATCACCGTAAGCCAGCCGCCATAAGAAATGCCGAGCAGCCCCACGCGCCCGTTATTGTGCGGCACGTTTTTCACGAGCCAGTCGATCGTGTCGTACGTGTCGGTGCCTTCGTCGATCGCTTTCGCATCCTTCGGATCGCGGACCGGCCGCTGCATCACGAACTTGCCCTCCGAACCGTAGCGCCCGCGAATATCCTGAAACACGAAGATGTAGCCCTCGGGAATCATCTCCTCATAGCGCACGAGCTTCCTGCTAAATCCGTTCTTGTCATCGACCGTCCCGTACGGCGTGCGCTCAAGAATGATCGGCAGCGCCCCCGGCTGATTCTTCGGCACGTAAATCTCCGTATGCAGCTTGACGCCATCGCGCGTCGGGATCATCACGTCGATCTTGTCGAAAATTTTCGAATAGTCGGGCGCAGTCGAATCGTTCTCCTGCGCCAGGGTGCCCACAGGCAGCATCAACGCAATGAAGATGGCTGCGAAGCAAATTCGCGACATCAAACCCGACCTACTCGGTTTCAGATTCATGCGCAGCTTCTCCGCATTCGCTTTCAATTGTGGATCTACCTTGCTATGCGGCCCGTCTTGATCCCATCTTTCAAATCGAAAGTAGCGCCAACCGTGCCCACGACGCAGTTGTGCCGATTCAGTCCCATCTTTTGGCGGAGATGATAAACACTTTCGATGCCGGTGCAATGTGCGCCCATGAGCTGCGCGGTTTGGAATTCCTTCAACCTGTCGGCGGTCCAATCGAGCGTTTCGTCGCTGGCGTTAAAGAGGTGAAAGCCGCCGATCGCCGCATCGACGGGAGCAGAGCGAATTTCTTTGCGCGCATACGTCAGTGTGTTGATCACACCGGAGTGGCCACAGCCCGCGAGCAAGACCAGGCCGCGATCCGTGTTGAACACCAGCGACTGATCGTCCGGCACATTATCCTCGACCCACTTGCCGTCCTCTTTCACTTCGACGCTCGCCGCATAATTTTTCTCGGGAAAGACTCGCGGAACCGGCCCTGTCAGCCAGATACCGGGAAAAATCTCATCCACCTTGTCATGTTCGATAAATTTCCCGCCGCTCGCCTCGAACTCCTTCTTCATCGCAATCATCGGATTCGTCTCGCCGATTGCGGCCTGGGAGTTGCCTCCTTTCCGCCGCCGCTCCAGAAAAATTCCCTTCGCGACGTGAACGCGTGAGAGCGCGGTCGGATTCTTCGCAGCGTACTCGCGACGCAGAGTCATCAAACCCGTCGTGTGGTCATCGTGGAAATGGCTCAGGATGACGTCCTGCACGTCGCTGAGATCGATCTTCAGCTCTTTCGCGTTCTCGAGAACGGTATTCGGGCGCGCGCCGGTGTCGAAGAGAATCTTGTGCCCGTCCGACTCGACCAACGCCGAAAATCCCCACTCGCCAATGCCGTCATCCGCAAGCATCGTCGATAGAATCGTGATTTTGAGTGTTTTGACTTCCGCGTGAGTGTCGGCAGCCGGTGCGCCGGTCGTATTCTGCAATGGCGTCTTGGCGGGAGCCTCTGAAGTCGCCAATGCCGCGACGCCCAGGCACAGCGCCGCGCTAACTACCAATGCCAAGTTGAGTTTACGGGCCATGTCAAAAGTCCCTTTGGAAGCTTCGCCTGGCAGCCGACATGAAAATTGTGCAACACAGCATACACTCGCTGGCCGCAATTCGCCGCGTCTGTTAAACTGAATCTTGCTCGACCGCACCTAGAGAAGAAGGAGATTCGTCCAGGCTGCTGGTTGTTTCAGCAGCTATTTTTGTATCTGCTCCCCGCCGGGCGCCACGACGCGCTCACCCCCATTGCTCGGGAGCAGCCACTTTGACGTCAATATCATGAGCCAAGACATTCGTAATATCGCTATCATCGCGCACGTTGACCACGGCAAGACCACGCTGGTCGATGCCATGCTGCGCCAGAGCGGCATCTTTCGCGCCAACCAGGAACTCGTCGAACGCGTGATGGATTCGAACGACCTGGAACGCGAGCGCGGCATCACGATTCTCGCCAAGAACACCGCGCTCTTTTTTCACGACACAAAGATCAACATCGTCGACACGCCGGGCCACAGCGATTTCGGCGGCGAAGTCGAACGCGCGCTTCGCATGGTGGACGGCGTCGTGGTGCTCGTGGATGCCAGCGAAGGCCCGCTGCCGCAGACACGCTACGTGTTGCAAAAGGCGCTGGCCGCCAAGCTGCCCCCGGTGATCGTGCTCAACAAAATCGATCGCGTCGATGCCCGCGCCGCCGAAGTGCTCGATGAAATCTATGATTTGTTCATCGATCTCGACGCAACGGAAGATCAGCTCGACTTCCCGGTCGTTTACACGAACGCGCGCGATGGCGTTGCGTTCAACAAGATCGGCGACGATTCCAAAGATTTGCTTCCGCTCTTCGAAGCCATCGTGAAAGCCATTCCGCCGCCGGCCGGCGATCCCGAAGGCACGCTGCAAATCCAGGTGATGAACCTCGATTACAGCGAATTTCTCGGCCGCATCGCCATCGGCCGCGTTTTCAACGGCACGATCAAGCGCGGCACCGATGTCGGTATCAGCAAGCTCGACGGCAAGATGGTCACGACACGTATCACGAAGCTCTACACCTTCCGCGGGCTCGAACGCGATGAAGCCGAAAGCGTCGTCGCAGGAGATCTCGTCGCCATCGCCGGCGTCGAAGGCATTCAAATGGGCGAGAGCATCGTCGACGTGAACGATCCGAAGCCGCTCGAACCGCTCCAGATCGACGAGCCCACGCTCGCGATGATTTTCACGGTGAACAGCAGCCCGCTCTCCGGCAAAGAAGGCAGCTATCTGACTTCGCGCGACTTGCGCGATCGCTTGCAACGCGAACTTTTGACCAACGTTTCGATCCGCGTCGAAGATACCGAAACTCCCGAATCCTTCCGCGTTCTCGGCCGAGGCGAATTGCAGCTCGCCATTTTGATCGAGACCATGCGCCGCGAAGGCTTCGAGTTGATGGTCGGCAAGCCCGAAATCGTCGTTCGCAACGAAAACGGAAAAAAGCTCGAACCGCTCGAGCGCCTCGTGATCGATGTCCCCGAAAATTTCATCGGCATCATCCTGGAAACGCTCGGTTCGCGGCGTGGCGAAATGCTCAAGATGAGCAATCACAATTCCGGCCGCGTGCGCATGGATTTCAAAATCCCTTCGCGCGGTTTGATCGGTTTGCGCAGCCAGTTGCTGACCGACACGCGCGGCACCGCTCTGATCCACTCGATCTTCGATGGCTGGACCGACTACGCCGGCGAAATGGCGCTGCGGCCCACGGGAGCGCTCGTCGCCGATCGCCCCGGTCCATCGACGGCCTTCGCGCTCTGGAATATCCAGGAGCGCGGCGAACTCTTCATCGGCCCAGCGGTCGAAGTGTATGAAGGCATGGTCGTTGGCGAAAATTCGCGCGAGCAGGATATGGACGTCAACGTCTGCAAAGAAAAGAAGCAGACCAACATGCGCTCCTCGAGCGCCGACGAAGCGATCCGCCTCGATCCCGCATCGCGAGCTGAGCCTGGAGCAAGCCATCGAGTTCATCGCCGACGATGAGTTCGTCGAGATCACGCCGAAATCGATCCGCCTGCGCAAAAAAGTTTTGCAGGCCAACAAGCGCCCGCGCCGCTGGCAGGAAATCCGCGCCAGCCAGGAAGCGACGAAGTAAAGTGGCACAGGCACTCTTGCCTGTGCCGGCTTCAACCGAAGGCGCAATTTTTCTGTGACGCCCTCATTCGAAACGGCTCGCCTCTTGCTCCGCCCGATCGAGCTCGCCGACGCGCCGCAAATCCAGGCGATCTTCCCACAATGGGAAATCGTCAAATACCTGGCCAACAAAGTTCCGTGGCCCTATCCGCCCGATGGCGCGCTGACCTTTCTTCGCGATCATGCGTTGCCAGCCATCGATCGAGGCGACGAATGGCTCTGGACCATTCGCCGCAAAGAAGAGCCCGCCACGATCATCGGAGTCATCAGCCTGACGAAAAACGAAAGCGAGAATCGCGGCTTCTGGATTGTTCCTCAGTGGCAGGGCCGCGGCCTCATGACCGAAGCCTGCGACGCCGTAACCGACTATTGGTTCGAAACGCTGAAATTCCCTGTCTTGCGCGTGCCGAAGGCGATTGCCAACGAGGCTTCCCGCCGCATTTCGGTAAAGCAACGGATGCGTGTCATCGCGGCCGGAGAGCGCGACTACGTCTCGGGCCGCCTGCCCTCTCAGACTTGGGAAATCACCGCCCAGGAATGGCGCGCGCGTAAATCCTCATAGCCGCAACAACTTACCGACGTCAACACAAGCGCCGCATCAGAAATTCCAATTTTGGGATTCGAATCAGAGGTGAGAATTCTGCTTGGGGCGGAAAACAAGGCCCGGCAATTCGCCGGGCCTCTATACAATGCGTAAGATAACATAAAAGGCATCTCCTGTCAAGACCGATTTTGTAAATTGCTCGGTCCTGACGACCGCGCTGATTCAACTGGCTCCTTTTCTGCCGTTTGTAGGGGCGCGGCTCGTCTGACCCTAAGCTCCGAAGGGCTCCGGCTCTATCCGCACCACGCCCTGCAAACAATCCTCTTGACACTATGTCGCGTCACGCTATAGTTGGAGACGATACAGCCACAAACGCCATAGTGGATACCGCCTGCACATGCCAAAACTTCCCGACCCAACAACTCCTTTAACTCCCGCGATGTTCCACGTCCTCCTTGCCCTCGCCGGCGACGACCTGCACGGCTACGCCATCTTGAAGGACGTCGAACTCCGCACCGGCGGCGAAGTAAAACTCAGTACCGGCACGCTCTACGGAATCATCAAGCGCTTGCTCAACGACGGCCTGATCATCGAGCGCCGCGAGCGCCCCTCCGCCGCGATCGACGACGAGCGCCGCCGCTACTACCACCTGACCGCAAAGGGCCGCGAGATCGCCGCCGCCGAAGCGGAACGCCTCGAAAAAGTGGTGGCGCTGGCTCGCTCGCGGCGGCTGCTGAAGCGGACGCAAACGGCCTAGCTTTCCCGCAACAACACAATTACGTGGTCGCAATTTCCCGACAGCTCTCAGCAACACGAGGCACACCATGAACGACGCAACTCAAGTCAGAGACTCAAAGCAGCGTTCCCGCGCATTGCAACTCTTGATGCGCTTGCTGCCGGCGGAATTTCGCGGCGACTACGGCCACGAGATGGAGGCGGTCTTCGCCGAACAGCGCGAAGAAGCGCGACGCAGCGGAGACAAAATGGGCGTCCTGCGCCTCTGGTGGGAGACCGCGAAAGGCATCTTCACGACCGCTCCCAGCGAACACTGGTCGATGCTCAAGCAAGACACCGGCTTCGCAATGCGCATGATGCGCAAAAATCTCGGCTTCACAATCGCCGCGATCGTCGTTCTCGGCCTCGGCATCGGCGCGAATACCGCAATCTTCAGTGTGGTGAACGCGGTGCTCCTGAAGCCGCTCCCATTCGAACACGGCGACCGCCTGCTGACACTCAGCCAGCGCACCGCTCCCGGTGGCGATGGAATCGGCCGCTCTTCCGTCCCCGAACTCAACGACTATCGCGCGCAAAATCGCACCATGGACGGCATCGTTGAATACCACAACATGCAGTTCATCCTCCTCGGCCGCAGCGAACCCGAGCGCGTCGAAACCGGCGTCGTATCGTGGAATTTCTTCGACGTCTTCGGCGTGAAGCCGCTCGTCGGCCGCATGTTCGAACCCGCCGACGAAATTCACGGCGCGCCCGCCGTCCTCTTGCTGAGCTACGAGTATTGGCTGAGAAGTTTCGGCGGAGATCCCACGGTCGTCGGCAAAACCTTTCGCATGAACGACAAGCCGCACCTCGTGATCGGCGTCCTCCCGCCGTTTCCGCAATACCCGCATGCAAACGACGTGTATATGACGTCGGCCGCGTGTCCGTTCCGCTCGAGCCCCGAGATGATTGCCAACCGCAAGGGCCGCATGTTGCGTCTTTTCGGAACGATGAAGCCGGGCGTCACTCCGGGCCAGGCGCAAGCCGATCTTTCCACCGTCGCGGCAACGATGCAGCGCGACTTTCCGACCGCCTATTCGAACGACGCGACGCCGAAGATGGAAGTCTCACCGCTGAAAACGGAACTGACGCGCAACGCCAAGCCGACGATGCTCTTCTTGTTGGCAGCGGCGGGATTCGTCCTCCTGATCGCGTGCGCCAATGTCGCCAATCTGAATCTCGCACGCATGGTTCGGCGCGGTCGCGAAATGGGATTGCGCGCCGCCATGGGCGCCAGCCGTGTGCGGTTGTTCCGCCAATTGCTGACGGAAAGTTTTCTCCTTGCGTTCGGGGGTGGCCTGCTCGGCCTCCTACTCGCCACCAGTGGATTAAGACTGCTCACTACCTTCGTCGCGCGATTCACGCCGCGCGCCAACGAAATTCACATCGATGCGCAAGTACTGTTCTTTACGCTGGGCATCGCGGCTCTCGTCAGCATTCTCACCGGCACGGCCCCCGCGCTCGCTCGCCGCGCCAACCTCGCCGCAACGCTCAAGGAAGGCGGCACGCAATCCACCAGCGGCGCAAGGCGCAGCAAAACACGCGGAGCTTTAATCGTCGCGCAGGTCGCGGTCTCTTTTCTCTTGTTGATCGGCGCCGGTCTGATGGTCCGCAGCCTCATCAACTTGCAGCGCGTAGACGCTGGTTTCCGTCCAGAAAATGTTTTGACCGCCCAGATCAGCCTGGATTTTTCGAAATATATGACCGATCCCAGCATGTTGAACTTTTCCGATTCGCTTCTCGAAAAAGTTCGCGCCATGCCCCAGGTCACGTCCGCCGCGATGTCCGCCGAGTTCCCCCTCGATAAATCTCCCGCATTCAACAACGAGTTTCTGATTGAAGGCCGCCAGGCGAATCCGAACGACAAGCCGACGGCCGAATTCAACGCGGTCACTCCCGATTATTTCCGCACACTCGGCATTCCGATTCTGAGCGGCCGCGAATTCGACGGCCGCGACCGGCCCGACAAACTGCGCGTGGCAATCGTGAATCAGTCCGTCGTTAGCCACTACTTTCACGGTCAGGATCCGGTAGGACGCCGCGTTTCCTTTGACGACGGCAAGAACTGGACGGAGATCGTCGGCGTTGCCGGCGACGTCCGCGAACGCGAACTCAGTCAGAAACCGAAAGACTACATTTGCGTACCGTACGCCCAATATCCGCAAATGGCGTCGGGCCTGCTCGCGCTAACGCAAGGCGATCCGATGAATATCGCGCGCACCGTCGTGATGCATTTGTATGAAGTCGATCCCAATCAGCCGGCGGGAAAAATTCTGTCGCTCGAGCAAGTCCGCTCCGAATCGATCGCAGCCCCGCGCCTGACGACAAACCTGCTCGGTCTCTTCGCGTTGCTTGCCCTGGCAATCGCCGCCGCGGGCATCGGCGGCGTGATGGCGCTCTCAGTAAGCCAGCGCATTCACGAAATCGGCGTCCGCATGGCAATCGGTGCGCGGCCCTTCGAAATCGTGACCATGATTTTACGTCAGGGCATGGGCCTGGCGTTGATCGGCGTGGTGCTCGGCTTGGCCGCCGCGTTCGCGTTGACGCAGTCTGTGCGCAGCTTTCTCTTCGGGGTGACGCCGACGGATCCACTTACATTCATCGGTGTCGCGGCCGTTTTGACGGTGGCCGCGTGCGCCGCCTGCTACATCCCCGCTCGCCGCGCCGCGCGAGTCGATCCATTGCGCGCGCTTCGCGTTGAATAGTCGGCGTCCTTGCGATTAATGAGTCGATTCCTGTAACAATTCGGCCATTTGATCCTTCCAGATCGCCGCGTCTGAGTGCGTACCGTGCCCGTGCGTCTGTTCGCTCGCGGGAATCAAGATGAACTTACCGTTCTTCAGCCGCTTCACTTCGCGCTCCGCGATCCCCAGGTCGGGCGGATTGATGAAATCGTCCGCGGAGTTGATCCACATCACTGGCACCGTAATCTTCTCCAGGCTGGCCGACGGATCGTAGTTCCGCGACGCGTTCACCTGATACAGAAAATTGTTCGCGTCGATTCCCGCGGCGCGATCGTGAAAATATTTGTCCAGCCATTTATCTGCGTCGTCGCGCGTCGGCATCGACTTTTGCATCGGGATCGGGGCACTGCCGGCGATGATCAGGAAATCCAGCGCGATGCGGACGCCCTGCTGCGGCTCCGAAGTGTAATCTCCGTTTTTCCATTCGGGATCGCTGCGAATCCCGTCCATCACCATCTTTCGCCACAGGCGGTTGCGGCCGGCGATCTGCACCGGCAAGCACGCCATCGGCATCAGCGCGTCCGCGAAATCGGGATACGTCTCGCCCCACACGAACGATTGCATGCAGCCCATCGAAGTGCCAAATATAAGCCGCAGATGATTCACCTTCAGCCCATCCGTCAGCAGCGCGTGATGTAGCGCGACCATGTCGTCGTAGTCGTAATCCGGAAAATGCGCGTGCAGTCCGTCGCTTGGCTTCGACGATTTACCGTGCCCGATGCCATCCACAAGAACCAGGTAGTAGCGTGAAGCGTCTAGCACCTGCCCCGGATTGAAGAGCTCATTAGCAAAATACGGCGCCAAAAATTGATGTCCGCTCCCACCCGTGCCGTGCAGGATCAGCACCGCGTTCGTCGTGTGCCCCTGCGCATCGGTCGCCGGCTTACCCAGCGTCGTGTAGTGCAGCCGCACCTCGGCCATCGACTGCCCCGACTTAAACTTGAAGTTGTGGACGACGAAATCGCCCTCAGTAGTCGGCGGATATTTCGCCTCGGTTGCAGCCGCCTGCGGATCCGCTGGCGCAACTTTCGCACCGAGACACGCAGTCACTGCGAATATTGCCGCCAAAATAGTGCGCAAGACTCGACTCATCGACCACCTCGGCCCGCGAATCTAGCACAAGAAATCGCGCTTGCGGCGAAAGCTCTAAAATCTCGATTCGCGAAGCGACGCTAGACGAGACTCGCGTCCTTGTCTTCGCGCCTTTCGAACCATAAACTCTGCTACGCGATTTCATTGCTACGCCGCTCAGTCGCCTATCAATCCAAAGGAGCAAGATGCGCATCCGATTCCTGCTTTTGTGCGGTGCTCTGCTGCCAACTCTCGCGATAGCGCAGACTGCGAGTCACCTCGGTCCGCGTGTAAAGCCATTCGTGCGCGAGGACGCACCGGCCATCGTGCTGGCACACGTGCGAGTGATCGACGGTACCGGCGCCGCGGCAAGAGCGGATCAATCCGTGGTGATCCGCGACGGTAAAATCATCGCCGAAGGCGATGCGGCATCCACGAAAGCGCCCGATGGCGCCAAAGTCCTCGATCTGACCGGCCGATCCGTAATTCCCGGTCTCGTCGGCATGCACGATCACATGTACTACCCCTGCGCCGCTCGGTCCGCCCGCGATGTATCCCGAGCACGCAACCAGTTTTCCGCGTCTCTATCTTGCAGGCGGCGTAACCAGCATTCGAACCACCGGCAGCGTCGAACCCTACACCGATCTCGAACTGAAAAAATCAATCGACTCCGGCGCATCCATCGGCCCGAAAATACACGTCACCGGCCCTTACTTCGAAGGCCCCGGCTCATTCACTCCGCAAATGCACGAACTCAAAGACGCAGAAGACGCGCGCCGCACCGCGGAATACTGGGTCGCGGAAGGTGTGACCTCGTTCAAAGCGTACATGCACATCACGCCCGACGAACTCGCCGCAATCGTCAAAGTTGCGCATGCTCACGGGCTGAAAGTCACCGGCCATCTCTGCTCGATCGGTTTTCGCCAGGCCGCCTCGATCGGCATCGATGATCTCGAGCACGGCATCTTTGCCGATTCCGAATTTGTCGAAGGCCGCAAGCCCGACACCTGCCCCGAAGGACGCGACACCGTCGAAGACTCGCTGTTGAATCTCGACGTCACGTCCGGTCCGCTCCACGACACGATCCGCGACCTGATCGGCAAACACGTCGCCGTCACCTCGACTCTTCCGGTATTCGAAACGATCGTGCCGAATCGCGCTCCGATCGAGCCTCGCGTGCTCGACGCGATGTTGCCCGAAGCTCGCATTCAATATCTGACCCGGCGCTCGTCCATTTCCGACGGCGCGGCGAAATCGCACTGGCCGGCGCTGCTGAAAAAAGAAATGGAGTTCGAACACGAGTTCGCCAAGGAAGGCGGCCTGCTCCTCGCCGGCCTGGATCCCACCGGCTACGGCGGCGTCATCGCCGGGTTCGGCGATCAGCGCGAGGTCGAGCTTCTCGTTGAGGCGGGCTTCACGCCGCTCGAAGCCATTCACATCGCGACTGCGAACGGCGCCGAATTCCTAGGTGAGCAGAATCAGATCGGCACAATCGCCCCGGGCAAAGCAGCCGACATCGTCGTGATCAACGGCGATCCTTCCGCCAACATCAAAGACATCGAGAATGTCGAAATCGTCTTCAAAGACGGCGTCGGCTACGACTCCGCAAAGTTGATCGATTCAGTGAAGGGTTTAGTCGGTCTCCGTTAGATCACGGACTATGTGGAGTGCGGCGCTGCCGCGCCGCTTTTACGTCGTGCGGAATCGCCGAGTTCCAAACTGCTGCCATCACGGCAACATATTCTTCCCATCCGCCGACGGTAGCTCCAGCCCTGCTTCGTGCGCCAGCGTCGGCGCAATATTCCTCATATCGATGACGCCCAGGTCCTTCCCCGCGGGCACCCTCGGTCCAATCAGAAAAAACGCAGCCCGCAAATCCGGCACATCCGGCAACTCGCCATGGGTCCCGCCGACCTTCGTCTTCGTCAGCAGCGGCGTCTCCGCATCGCTGCCCGTCCGCCATCCCGGCTTCAGACTCACAAAAAATGACGCTGTCGGATAGCCTCCGCGCTCGTGCAGTTGATCCGCATCCAGCACGCGATCGACGCCATTCGCCGGGTCAGCCGCTATCTTCGCCAGCAACTCCTTCACCTGTGAACTTACGCTCGCATCCGCCGGATCCTTCAGCACAATCGCCGCCGACCCGCCCGTCACCCACGGCATCGCCTTCCAATCCGTGATTTTCCCCTTCGCATCGATGTCGAACAACTTCGCCTCGCGAAACGCCGCAAATAAATTGAGCTGCGCCTCGGTGCGCGCGAATCCGTGATCCGACACCACCGCCACCAGCGCGTGCCCCGGCGCCAGCTTCTCCGCCACCTCCCAGACTCCGCCGATCGCTTCGTCAATCCCTTCCAAAACAGCGACAGCCTCCGGGCTGAACGGCCCCGTCTCATGCTCGATGTGATCCAACGCAATCAAATGCAGTGTCAACAACGCCGGATGCTTCTTCTCCAGAATCCACTCCGCATATTTCCCGCGATTCTTGTCCGCCTCCACCGTCGTATCGACTCCACCGCTGTACGGCCCGATCTCCGCCGTAGCTTCCGCAATCAATCCCGGCGTAGACACCGCCCGCAGCAACTTCGCATCGTCCGGGGTATTTGCGCGCCAAAATTCCGGGATCACCCAATTGATATGAGCGCCCACCGTCACCGGCCACTGAATGCTCGCCGTCGTCCGCCCCGCTTTCGCCGCCGCATCCCACAACGTCGGCACGCGAATATCCTCCCCATACCAATACCAACCCTGAAAATTCTTCTGTAGCGGGTCGAATGTCGTGTTTGCGTAAATTCCATGCTTCGCCGGCCAGACTCCCGTCATCAACGTCGTATGACTGGGATAGGTCACCGTCGGCACCACGCCTTGCACTCCGTCCGCATAGGTCCCTTGTTTCAGAAACTTGCGCAGGTTCGGAATCTTCGCGCCATGCGCGTCGGCTTGCGTCACATAGTCGGGCCTCAGCCCATCGACCGAAATCACCACCAGCAGCGGCGCAATCGGCCGGTTCTGCCCAATCGCTCGATCCTGCCCCAGCGCGCGCTGTCCGGTTACACCGACACCCGCGACGCCGCAAAGAACCACCGTCACGAGCAGCCCTGCGAACGCTCGAAACGAAATGCGACCTCGGCCCCTCAACCTCATACCATTAGTCCCCCCTGACAAACCCGCAGCATACCTCAGCCCGCCTGCATCGTTTCACGGATCGTCAACCGGTACATGACTGCGATATGAATGATGCGTTCCCGCCCCAGAAGTGATAGTTTCCGAGGTTAAACAGCCTCTCTTTAGAGGCTCGAATCGACGAACGGATAAATCGGCCCATGTCCCCAAAATCGAAAACCGCCAACTTCAAAACTACCTCCCAAGCCCCAAATAATGTACAGTCTAGGGCCGGAATCGGGCGGCGAGAGGGCGCTTCCTGGTCCCTTCGGGCCTTCGCTCCTTGCCTGTGGATTGGGGCGATGCCGAGCGTCACATCCGCGCCGAACGAGACAGGGGATCTCCTTTGAGCACTGAACACGCATCAGGTGTCGCTTTGTCATCGCAACCTGCTTCGCTGAAGCTTCAGCCGACTCGCGCCTCCACGCCGTACCCGCTCATCCTCTCCACCGCGACCGCCGTCCCCGAGCACCTCATCACCCGTGACGACGTCAAGTACTACATGGGCCGCGTCTTCGACATCCCGGAGCGCAAGCTCGAAGCCATGATGTCGATCGTCGATAATGCTCAGGTCCACAAGCGCCACTCGATATTCCCGATCACCTACACGGTCGAACCCCGTGCGCTCGCCAAGACCAATCAGGAATACATCGAACACGCGATCAAGCTCGGCCGCGAAGCCGCCGAGAAAGCTCTGGAACGCGCGCATCTTCGCGCCGACGAAATCGACCTCATTATCACTGTGTCCTGCACCGGCTTCATGATTCCGTCCCTCGACGCTCACCTCATCAACATGATGGGCTTCCGCAGCGATGTTCGCCGCATGCCGTTTACCGAACTCGGCTGCGCCGCGGGAGCGATGGCTCTCGGCCGCGCGTCCGATCATCTGAAAGCCTATCCCGGCAGCAATGCGCTCATCATCGCCGTCGAGCTTCCATCGCTCACCTTCCAGCGCAAAGACATTTCGCAAGCCAATCTCATTTCATCGATCCTCTTCGGCGACGGCGCCGCCGCTGTGATCGTCAGCAACAGCCCGAAAGCAGTCGCCGGCTCGTCGAGCGCAGCCGCTCACGCAAACGGCAACGGCAACTCCAATGGAACCGCCAGCGCCACCGCGCACAAGCCGCAAATCCTCGTCTCCGAAACCTACACCTTCCCCGATTCGCTCGGCGCGATGGGCTTCGATCTTCGCGACTCTGGCTTCCACATCCTGCTCGACAAAAACGTCCCCGACATGATCGGCGCCAAAATCAAACCGCTCATCGAGGATTTCCTCGGCCGCCACGGTCTTACCCAGCAGGACATTAAAGGCTGGATTCTCCATCCCGGCGGCGCGCGCCTGCTCGGCAACGTCGAAATCGCGCTCGGCCTGCAGAAGTCCGACACGCAGCCGTCGTGGGACATTCTCGCCAACGTCGGCAATCTCTCCAGCGCCACCATCCTCTTTATTCTTCAGGAGTGGCTCGACAAGCGTCCGCTCAATCCCGGCGACATCGCCCTCGCCGCCGCTTTCGGTCCCGGCTTCAGCGCCGAATTTCTGCTCCTCCAATGGACCTGAGCGTCATCGCGTTTCTCGCGCTGCTGCTCATCGTAGCCGCGCTCCGCATTATCGAGCTGCGCGTTTCGCGCAATCATCAGCGCGCCATGGAGCCGCACGGCGCTGTCATCGTCAAAGAGCCGTTGTACCCTTGGCTGGTCGCCGTACACACATTAGTTTTGATCGGTGCCGCCGTCGAAGTCGTCGCGCTGAAACGCCCGTTCATTCCCGCGCTTGCCGCCGTGATGTTCGCCATTTTTCTCGCGGCCAATCTCGTGCGCCTCTGGGTGATTCGAACGCTCGGCAATCACTGGAACGTGCAGATCATGGACTCCACCAGCGCCGGCGTGATCACCACCGGCCCTTTCCGCTTCGTTCGCCATCCGAATTATGCGGCGGTGATCGTGGAGCTGATCACGCTTCCTCTGATCCACACCGCGTGGATTACCGCGATCGTCGGTACGCTTGGTTACGTCTCCGTGCTCGCGCAACGCATCCCGCTCGAAGAACGCACCCTCTTCGCCAACCCCGACTACCGCGCCGCCATGTCCGCCAAACCCCGCTTCCTCCCCGGCCTCTTCTAGACTTTTCTCGCCGTTTGCTACGATCGCGCTGAGTCACCGGGATCATGTACGGGCGCAGCACTGCTGCGCCCCAGCTTGCCCAGCCGTAAACCCTGCCTCGATCTGTTTTTTCTTCTCGACCTCGCCAAGCTTTCGCGCCGCCAACACAAACTTGTCATTCCTCGCGAAGCGAGGAATCTGCTTTCTTCAGATGGCGCCCGGCCCGATCGCAAAGCCACCCAGCCTTGTCATCCCGACCGAAGCAATGGAGGGATCCCGGCGTGATCCCAACGCCAAAGAGACTCACGGAGATCAACCTCCGCGCCGCCCAATTTCCATTTTCCAATTTCCGCTTTCCAACTACACTCCTCCCATGTTCCAACCCACTCTCTTCAACAACCGCGCCATCTTCATCTCCGGTGGCGGCTCCGGCCTCGGCCGTAGCATGGCCCTCAAATTTGCCGAACTCGGCGCGCAAATCTTCATCATCGGTCGCCGCGAACAATCTCTCAAAGATACCTGCGAAGAAATCCGCCGTGCCGGCGGCTCAGCCGGATACGCCACCGCCGACGTCCGTGAACCCGCCGCCGTCGAATCTGCGGTAGCCGCCGCCTTCAATCAATTCGGCCGCATCGACACGCTCGTCAACAATGCCGCCGGCAATTTCATGGCGCGCACCGAAACGCTCAGCCCCAACGCCTTCAACGCCGTCATCGGCATCGTCTTAAACGGCTCCTTCAACTGCACGCAAGCTCTCGCCAAGCGCTGGATCGCCGACAAACAGGGCGGCAACATTCTCAACATCGTCACCACCTACGCCGCCGCAAATTCCGGCTCCGCCTTCGTCGTTCCGTCCGCCTGCGCCAAAGCCGGCGTCCTCGCCATGACCACTTCGCTCGCCGTCGAGTGGGCGAAATACAAAATTCGCGTCAACGCCATCGCCCCCGGCCCATTTCCCACGGAAGGCGCCTGGTCGCGCCTCATCCCCTCAAAACAATTCGAAGATCACGCCCGCGAATCGCACCCGATGAAGCGCTTCGGCCGCCACGAAGAACTCACCAACCTCGCCGCATTCCTGCTCAGCGACATGTCCGAATACATCAACGGCGAATGCGTCGTCATCGACGGCGCCCTCTGGCTCCGCGGCGCCGGCGAATTCAACGATCTGCTCTCACTCCCCGAAAGCGCCTGGCAAGCCATGGAATCCGCCCGCGCAAAAAAATCCTGACCATGCTCCGCCACCCACTTCCGGCAGCAGCACTCCTCACCGCCGCTCTGTCGCTGCCTCTCCACGCGCCCGCTCCGCAAAAAGGCCTCGTCTGGGATCCCCCTAAGCTCGACGCGAAACTTCCCATACCGCCCGGCTCGCCCCCCTGCGAACTCGAAAAAGTCCTCGCACCAGCCGCCGCTCGCGCCAGCGAACTCGTAGACAATCTCCAGAACTTCACCGCGCGCGAACGCATCGAGTTCCGCATCTTCGGCGCCGGCGGATTTGGCGACACACGTCGCAGCTCGTCGGATTCGTTCGACTACACCGCGACGATCGTCAAACACGGCGAGACTTTTTCAGTGCAGGAGAGCCGGAATCCCTCGCAGGCAGCGATGGGCTTCCCGATGGAGAGTCAGGACGTCGGCCTGCCAGAGATGGCGCTGATTTTTCTTCCCGATCTTCATCCCGATTACGACATGAAATGCGAAGCCGCGATGCTCTGGGATAATCGCGCGACCTGGCTCGTCTCATTCCGCCAGCGAAAAGATCGACCCAATCAGACCGCCGTTTTTTCCGCAAATGGACATTCGTATCCGGCGCCGCTGAGAGGCCGCGCGTGGATCGCGCAAGACACCGGCGCTGTGATTCACATGGACATCGCTCTCATGCACGACATTCCCGCCGTCAACGTTCGGGAGTGGTATCTCTCGATCGACTACGCCCCCGTCCGCTTTCGCACAAAAGACGTCACCGTTTGGCTCCCGCAATCCGCCGAAACCTGGGCCGCCTTCGACACCGACCACGTCGTCGTCTACCACAACTTCTCCAACTTCTTCCTCTTCAGCGTCCAAACCATCCAAGCACCCACCCCACCCCCACAGTAACTCCGCGTCCTCTGCGAACTCTGTGGTGAATCGGTTTTTCCTCCGCCTTAATCGTTACTTCCTTACGTCATTGCTTCTTTACTTCTGTCTTTATTCCGGCAGCGCCTTCTTTCTCAACTCCACCTTCATCACCACTTCGCCCACACTTTTCCCCTCCGATTCCGTCTTCACCGTCACCGCCTGTGCCCCCTGCTGTCCTTTCGGAGCATCTTTCAACATGCCCAACGCAATCTCCACCCGCGCCCCGGCGGTCTGATTCGCTCCAACTTTCACTTTTCCTGCGCCGCTGCTCACCGTCCAACCCTGCGGCAATTCCGCCGACAACGTGATCTCGCGCGCTACACTCGTCGCATTCCTCACCCACAACGGAATGATCAGCGTCGTCCCTTCCTGCAATGCAAGCTCCGGCGGCTCCGGATGCGGCAAATGCGTCAGCTGGTGCGCCGCGCGAAACTCATCGTAAAAACTCCACGGCCCCGCCAGCGTCACCGCCACATCGCTCTTTGGCGCTTCCACTGAAAACGCCGCTCGCCGAAACGGAATCGCCCCGCTCTCGATCCCCGAAAAAATTGGATCCGTCGTCGTTCCGCCCACCAGCGATTTCCCCAGCACAAATGTCTGATCGCTCGCCCACCCATCCGCCTCCATCATCTTTTCGATCTCGGCGTCGTTCATCTTCTTCAGCCGATCCGCAAATCCCTTCGCCTGCGTCTCGTGTACTCGGAACGCATCAAGCGAAGCTCGCCAGTACGGCTTCTTCGACGACTTCGAAATTTCCTTCACCGAATACGACGGCCCCTTGCCTTTGAAAATGTCCTCACGGTCCGCATCCGGAAAGTAATAAATCTTCTTCGGCTGCCATGGCCGCAGCCCTTCGAGATACGCTTCCAGCCTTTTCAATGGCTCCGCGACCTGGTTCGGAAAAACGGTCGGATCACCCGCCAGATCGAACGCCTCCGTCGCCAGCACGCCCGCCGCTTGGTGATCGCCGTGATCCTCTCCAATAAATGTCCCCGGCAAAAACGTCAGCACCACCTCCGGACGTGTCAGCCGCATCAACCGCACGAGCTGTTCGAGTGCCGCGCCGTGCTGCCAGTTCGCCAGAGACACAAGCACGTCCTGTCCTGCCGTGTCTTTCCCATCCAGAAACCATACATTCGTGATTCCCAAAGTCGCATTCGCCCGCCGAGCCTCGATCTCGCGAATCGCCGCAAGGGCGGACGCCTGCTCCGTGCCTACTTCGTTTCCTCCATTGCCCCCGCGCGTCCCGTACACCACCGCCACGTGCTTCCCCTCATCAATCGCGCGCGCCAAATACGCCGTCGCAGCCCCCTCATCATCCGGATGCGCCACAACCAACAAAATGTCCGCCTTATACCGCGCGTCCGGCTCCCGAAGCTCCATCACCGCCGGCGCTTTTGCCGCAGCCGTTGCGTTCGCAGCTTCCTGCGCCCGCACACTTCCGACACTCACGAGTCCCGCGCAAATCGCCAGAACTCCCAGCCCGCCGACCCTTTTTATTCGCATTCTCGTCATCATCGAAAATTTGGCTCCTCGCCCCGCACCGCATCGTCTAAAGCGAAAAAGTGTACCAAGTCCCAGCCCAAATCCGCTTACTCGGAACGCACAATCTCCCTACGTAAACCAACCTGGCAGGCTTTTGGGTGCCGCACCCTTTTTCGTTTTTTGAAAAAGGGTGCGGGTTTAGATGAAACCAAACCCACCTCGTAACGACGCTCTCGACAATCCCGTCTTCCTCCTTTTCTTCTTTTCCTTCTTCTTTTTCTTCTTTTTCCTCGTTACTTCGTTACTTCAGTACTTCGTTGCTTCGTTACCTCGTTACTTCCGCTTTCCCAGCTATACTTCCCCGCCATGCGTCGCCTCCTCATTCTCCTCTTCCTCCTCTGCCCGGTCGCCTCCGCTCAACAGAAGCCATCTTCTCCCATCCCCGGCCAAGTCGAACTCCACCACCCGTGCGCCGCCAAGCCCAGCCAAACCTACGCTCTCTACGTCCCCGCAACTTACACACCCTCCAAGAAATGGCCCATCGTCTACGCCTTCGATCCCTCCGCGCGCGGCGATCGTCCCATCGACGCTCTTAAGGCCGGCGCCGAAAAATACGGATACATCGTCGCGGCGTCCAACAACTCCCGCAACGGCCCCTGGCCTCCCCAAATCGAAGCCGCCCAGGCCGTCTCCGACGATACTCGCGCACTTCTCTCCATCGACGACCACCGCATTTACTTCGCAGGACTATCGGGTGGCGCTCGCGTAGCGGGACGCATCGCACAAATCTGCAAATGTGCCGCGGGCGTCTACCTCAACGGCGCAGGTTTTCCCAACGGCACAACTCCCTCACCGAAAGATTCCGTCTTCCCCGTCTTTGCCGCGGTTGGCAATGTCGATTTCAATTTTCCAGAGGTAACTCGTCTCGATGACGCTCTCGGTGCCGCCGGCTATCCGCATTTCCTCCGCTACTTCGACGGCCCGCATCAATGGGCTCCGCCCGAAGTCGCCCAAGAAGCCCTCGCGTGGTTTCTTCTGGTGGCGATGAAGAAAAATCTCGCGCCGCGCGACGATGCTTTCATCGCTCAGCAGCGCGACGCAGAAATCGCGCGCGCCAAATCATTCGAACAATCCGGGAATCTCTTCTACGCCTGGCGCGAATATAACCAGGCGATTGCGGCGTTCGACGGCCTCACCGATGTCGCATCACTCCGCGCTTCCGCCTCTTCTCTCGCTTCGCAAAAAGATGTCCGAGAAGGCCCGAAGCGTCAGCAACGCGATTTCGAAGAGCAGCAATTTCTCACCAGCGAAATCACTGACGCCATGTCGAATTTCAACTCGGGAGAAGACGACCCAACAAAAGACATCAGGGACACGAAGCAAAAAATTGCCAATCTTCGAGAAACCGCCGCCCACGAAAAGAAGCCCGAGAAAGCCATTATTCTCAAACGCGCCATCGGCGACGTTTTCGTGCAGGCGATGGAAACCGGCGGCGATCGCCTCTACGCGAAAGAGTTCAACCTCGCGAAAATTTATTACCAGCTCGCCGCCGAAGCGAATCCCGACAGCCCCGGTCCCTGGAGCAACCTCGCCGTCTGCCAGGCGATGACCAACAACCGCAAAGCCGTTTTCGACGCACTCCGCCAAGCCAAACTAAAATCCACCGACATACCTCAGTTTCTCGAGTGGCTCCAATCCGAACCCGCCTTCACCCCCTACCATGACGACCCTCAATTCCGCGCCCTACTCGCGAACTAACCTCGAATTCAGGAGCTAACCTTCGCATCGGCAAATCGCTCTTGACTTTTCCACAGGTTTGTGGCAGGCTCCCATTGAAAGTTCTACCTCGGCGCCTCCTAAAAGGCGCTTTTTTCATTTTAGGCCCACAAACAACTATATTATTTTCAACAAATTACACACTCTTTGATTTCCGCCTTTTCGCTAACCATCGTATTGACAACAACTTGCGCACTCTTCCGGAAACAATGGGGGTATAGTCTGATTTCATGCCCGCCATGTCATCGATTATCATTTTGTAATACAATATGCCCATCGATCTGCTCTATGTTTTACGTGTGTGAGATCGAAAAGCACCGCGTGAGGTTGCGATGGAAACCGTTAAAGTCTCCCCCAAATTTCAAATCGTCATCCCTAAAAAGGTCCGCGAATCCTTGAACCTTCAGCCCGGCCAGGAGCTCCATATCTACGCCGTCGACGGCTCTATACGTGTAAGCCGTCCTCGGTCCATAAAAGAACTACGCGGAATGGCCAAAGGCTTGAAATGGAAAGACGACTACCGTGATCGTAACGACCGCTTCTGAGCCTGTCGTCATCGACTCGTCCGGCTGGCTCGAATACATCACCGGAGACGAGAAGGCGGCTCTCTTCGCGCCGTATTTCGAGAACGATGTACGCGTCCTCGTCCCCGTTATCGTTCTGTATGAGGTACGCAAGGTCTTGCTCCGCCTTGAGTCCCTGATACCCAAAAGCGATGTGCAGATTTTTGAGTCCGAGGCGCTGCGGCATGAAGTCATCTACATTGATGAATACATTGCGATGTCAGCAGCAACCTTCAGTCTGAATTACAAGCTCGCGATGGCCGACGCGCTGATTTACGCAACTGCACAACGCCACAGCGCGCGCCTTGTGACCTCTGACACGCATTTCGCCAACGTCCCCGGCGTCACGATCTTATAGGAGCACGCCACCGCCGTACCCGTTTTGCGCTTGTCGACCAACCTCTGACCACAGCACTATGCTTCATCAAGGACTCAGCTGCCTTGACCGTCGCGGAAGTGGCCTTTAAGCTTGTTGTTTCTCACTTCGGGTGAACTCACAGCATGGCGTCGATTCAAATTACGTTGCCGGATGGTTCGGTGCAGGAAGTGCCACAGGGCACAACTCCGGCGGATATTGCGCGCAAAATTTCTCCACGCCTCGCCGATGCCGCTCTCGTAGCGCGCATTTCGGATCCGGCCGCAGCCAATGCCGCCGCACAGGCGAACGGAGCAGCCGCACTCGGCACTGACGACGGCTACCAAAGCAATGGCGCCGGCGAACTGATCGATCTGCGCCGCCCGCTCGATAAAAACGTCAGGCTGCAAATCCTGACCGAAAAAGATCCCGATTCGCTCTACGTCTTCCGCCACTCCGCCGCGCATCTTCTCGCCGCCGCGGTGATGGAGCTTTATCCCAACGTAAAGCTCGGCATCGGCCCGCCGATCGACACCGGATTCTTCTACGAATTTCTCCGCGATCAGCCATTCACTCCGGAAGATCTCGAAAAAATCGAAAAGAAAATGCACGAGCTCGCCTCCCAGGATTTGCAGAACGAGCGCAAACTCGTCCCCAAGCCTGAAGCCATCGAGCTCTACAAAAAATCCGACCAGATTTTTAAGTGCGAGCTCGTCGAAGAAAAAGCCACCGACCCGATGGTCTCTTTTTACACCACCGGCAAATTCATCGACTTCTGCCGCGGCCCGCACATTCCTTCGACCAAGCGCATTCAAGCGTTCAAATTGATGAGCGTCGCCGGCGCCTACTGGAAAGGCCACGAAGGGAATCCGCAGCTTCAGCGCATTTACGCCGCGTGCTTTTTCACACAGAAAGAACTCGACGCCTATCTGCATCGCCTCGAAGAAGCGAAGCGTCGCGATCATCGCAAGCTCGGCGCCGAACTCGATCTCTTCAGCATCGAGGACGAAGCCGGCCCCGGCCTGATTTTCTGGCACGCCAAAGGTGGTCTGATCCGCACCATCGTCGAAGACTGGCTGCGCTCCGAACTTTTCAAGCGCGGCTACGACATCGTCTACACGCCCCACATCATGCGCCGCGAACTCTGGAACACCAGCGGCCACACCGGCTTTTACAAAGACAACATGTTCGGCCCCGTGGAAGTCGAAAAAGCCGAATACCAGCTCAAGCCCATGAATTGCCCGGGCCACATCCTGATTTACAAATCAAAACTGCGCAGCTATCGCGATCTGCCCGTGCGCCTCGCCGAACTCGGCACCGTCTATCGCTACGAGCGCAGCGGCGTGCTCCACGGACTCCTGCGCGTCCGCGGCTTCACCCAGGACGACGCGCACATTTTCTGCATGCCCTCGCAAATCGAAAGTGAAGTCGAAGCCTGCATCGATTTCGCCTTCGCCGTGATGAAAAATTTTGGTTTCGAGCAATTCGAGGTCGAACTTTCCGACTGGGACGAATCGCATCCCGAAAATTACGCCGGCAAGCCGGAAGACTGGCACCGTGCGACCGCCGCGCTCGCCGAAACCATGACGCGCATGAAAATTCCGTTCAAGCGCATCGCCGGCGAAGCCGCATTTTACGGCCCCAAAATCGACGTCAAGCTCATCGACGCGATCGGCCGCTCGTGGCAGCTCACCACCGTGCAATTCGATTTCAATTTGCCCGCGCGCTTCAAGCTCGAATACGTCGGCGAAGACGGCGCCCGCCACCAACCTTTAATGGTCCATCGCGCGCTGCTCGGTTCCGTCGAGCGCTTCTTCGGCATTCTTGTCGAGCACTATGCGGGTGCGTTTCCGCTCTGGCTCGCTCCCGTCCAGGTAGAGGTCTGCCCCGTCAGCGAAAAAGTCATCGACTACGCGAAGCACGTCACCGACACGCTGAAGCGCCACGGCGCGCGCGTCCATCTCGACGAGCGCAACGAAAAGCTCCCAGCGAAAATTCGCGACGCGCAGCTCCAAAAAATTCCCTACATGCTCGTGGTCGGCGGCAAAGAGGCCGAAGCCGGCACCGTTTCCGTTCGCCATCGCAGCAAGGGCGATCTCGGTCCGAAGCCGCTCGCGGAATTCCTTGCGTCCCTCCAAACCGAAATCGACACGCGCACGATCGCGTAAAGCAAAGCGGCCGCCACCAAAACAACCGGCGCTAACGCAGCCGGTTCCGGCGGAACTCGCCGCGTCCGCAACAAAACCGCTTGTCCACGTAACCGAAGAATTTTTCGCCGAAGCCATCCGCGAACTCACCGCACGCGACGCCGATCTCGCTCGCGTCGTCGAAAAATATGGCGTGCCGCCGCTCTGGGTTCGCGAACCCGGCTTTCCCACGCTCGTCTACATCATTCTCGAGCAGCAAGTCTCGCTCGCATCCGCCCGCGCGCTCTATCAAAAGCTCGAAAAAACCGTCCGCCCCTTCACTCCCGAAAAATTCCTCCAGCTCACCGAAGTCCAAATGCGCCAGCTCGGCTTCAGCCGCCAAAAATCGCACTATACGCGCCTCCTCGCCGGCGCCATCAACCAAAACCAATTCGATCTCGACGCTCTCCACGCGCTTCACGACGATCACGCCCGCGAAAAACTCATCGCCCTGAAAGGAATCGGCCGCTGGACCTCCGACATTTATCTCCTCAGCGCCCTCCGCCGCCCCGACATTTGGCCGACCGGCGATCTCGCGCTCGCCACCGCCGTCCAGGAAGTAAAAAATCTCCGCAAACGCCCCTCGCCCGAAAAACTCGAAAAAATGAGCGCACCGTGGAAGCCCTTCCGCGCCGTCGCCGCCCGCCTCTTCTGGCACGCCTACCTCTGCAAACGCGGCCAAAACTCCGCAACCATCAGCCTGTAGACGTACTCTCAAAGCTGGCGGCAATCGAAGCTTGTGCTACTTAGTCGGCATGCAACCGTTCTCTCGCCGGCGGTTTCTGCTGACGGCGAGTGCCGCATCTCGCCGCCGCCCGCATCTCACGATCAGCGCCGCCTCAGGAGATCGTCCCCAAATTGCTCGACCACATCCTTCTCGGCTGCCCAGATCTCGAAGAGGGCATCGCCTTCGTCGAAAAACGGCTGGCGTCCGCGCTGCATTCGGCGGTATCCACCCTGGAGCCGGCACGCAAAACGCGCTTCTCTCCCTCGGCGAACGACCGTTACCTCGAAATCATCGCTCCCGATCCGAACCAACCGAACGCCGAAGACACTCGCGATCTGAAAAAACTCACAACCCCAAAAATCATCGGCTGGGCCGCTCACCCCGGCAATCTCGACGAATTCGCAATTACGCTGAGAAAAGCCGGCATCGAAGCCCACGGCCCCAACCCAGGCTCTCGCAAACGTCCTGACGGCAAAACACTCAGTTGGAGGACGCTGATCCTCCAAGACGACGACGCCGGTCTCCTGCCTTTCTTCATCGAATGGGGCGAAGGCACGACCCATCCCTCCGTCGACGCCCCATCAGGATGCAAGCTCAAACTGTTTGAGGCGGCCTCGCCCGACTATCGCGCGGTCAAACTCAAGGCCGACCGCATGAACCTCGACCTGATCGTGCTCGGAACAACGACCGCGCCCCATCTGCGGGCCGAAATCATCGCCCCCAACGGCAAAGCATCGGGTTTCTGAAGCATTCGGCGGCAGGCACCGTCCCTGGAGTCGGACCCGCCGCAGCCATCTGTTGCCGCGCTAATTCTCCGCTACCCGCGCCGAGCCCGGCCATCTAACCCTTGCTGTTGCAAGGTGCCTACGTGCTATACTTTGAAGCCCGTCTCTCAGTATATTTTGGCTATAGCGGCGGGTGCGCGCGGTTCTCGCAGTAACAGCGCACGGAGTGATTCAGGGCAGTGCCCGGCGAGGCGGGTATCTGGCGCCTTAAATTTGTTAGGGGGAATTATCGCAGAACGCAACTTCCGGCAGCAAAGCGACCGCACTCGCGTAAACGAAAGAATTCGCGCCCGTGAAGTTCGGGTGATCGACGAGGAAGGCGGCCAGCTTGGCGTCATGCAACCGTACGAAGCCGTGCGGATGGCGCGCGAAAAGGGACTCGATCTGGTGGAAATTTCGCCGACCGCCGATCCTCCCGTTTGCAAAATCACGGATTACGGAAAATTTCTTTATCAACAAAACAAGAAAGCGCACGAGCAGCGCAAAAGCAGCCGCGGCTCGCAGTTGAAAGAAGTCAAGTTCCGGCCCGCAACTGCCGAACACGACTACAACGTGCGCAAGAATCAGATCATCAAGTTTCTGGGTGAAGGTCACAAAGTGCGCGCCATGATTTTTCATCGCGGACGCGAAATGGCGCACCAGGAAGTGGGCCGCGCGAAGATGACGCGGCTGTTGGGAGAAATCACCGAGTACGGACAGATCGAAACGATGCCGCGCATGGAAGGCAACGTGTTGGTCGCGCTGCTCGCCCCGAAAAAGGGCACGCCGGCGCCTGCCAAGCCGGCGCAACAACCGGCCCAGCAGGCTTCGTAGGGCAACCCGAAATCGATCGAGTTTTGGGATTCGGATTCAAGGCACGGCGTCGCCGTGTGAAGAGAGGATTTAGCAATGCCAAGAAACGCTTCGAAACCAAAGTTGAAATTGAAGACGCACCGCGGAGCCGCGAAGCGGTTTAAGGTAACGGCGAGCGGCAAGATCATTCGATCGCACGCGGGCAAGCGCCACATCCTGGGCACAAAAGCTCCCGGCCGCATGCGCAAGCTGAAGAAACTGACGCAGGTGAGCAAGGCCGACACGCTGAAGACGAAGCAGATGTTGCCGTACGCTTTCTAAATGAGTTTTTAGTTTCGGTTCGAGCTACGCTTGAAAAGAAACTGAAATGCAAGACGCGGAGTGCAAGCTCCGCCGTGAGGTTTAAACCTCGCAACGCGGGATGATAAATCCCGCACATCGAGCCAGGCAGCGCTACACGGGTGCCTGCCGGCCGATCTGCCGCAGCCGTCGATTTGTTTTTCACTTCGTGAAGAGCGAACGATTTCGCCACGGCGAGTAACACCCCCGGAGACAAACCCGTTGCGTTACGCGTGTCTTTTTTTCCCGCGCGCCCGCATCGTGTTGTCTCCCTAAACAGAAAAGGAGAAACCCATGGCTCGCGTAAAACGCGGCACAAAGCGCCGTGCGCGGCGTAAGAAGTACCTCAAGAGGACCAAAGGCTTTTTCCTCACAAAGAGCAAGCTGTACCAATCCGCACAGGAAGCGGCAAATCGAGCGGATCGCTACGCGTTTCGCGATCGCCGCGTCAAGAAGCGCCAATACCGCCGCTTGTGGATTCAGCGCATCGGCGCCGCGGCGCGGCTCAACGGCATCACCTACGGCCACCTGATTCACGGATTGAAAGTCGCGGGCGTGGAACTGGACCGCAAAGTGCTCGCTGATATCGCGGTGAAGGATGCTGCCGCATTCACGGCTCTGGTTGCGACGGCGAAAGCTGCGGTTCCGGCTCCGAAAAAAGCAGTTCGCGAAAAAGAATAGCTCCGCCAAGTCTGTGTAGGGGCGCAGCATGCTGCGCCCCAGTTAGCAACCAAGCCAGCCGCGAGCACTCATCGGTTCTTGGCTGTGATTGAAGCAAACGGAAGACGGGCACGGCGTGCCGTGCCCCTACCGGATTTCGATCATGACTTCTTCGGACAACAAGGCTGCGCAAACGCTCGCCGCTCTCGGCGTGACCGAGCCTGCGCGCGTTTCGGAATTATTCACTGAGATTCTGACGCGGTTTGATGGGCAGATTCAGCGGCCAGACCTCGATTCCGTGAATTGGGAGATCCTTCGCCAATCATGGCTCGGCCGTAAATCCGGCGTGCTCACGCTCGTCACCGACAATTGGCTGAAGCCCGCGACGCCGGAGCTGAAGCGCGTTGTCGGCGCCGAGCTCAACAAACTCCGCGGCCACGTCGAAGCGCAGATCGAGGCGAAGCGCGTCGCGATCGAAGCTGGCGCCGACGAAGCAGCCCTGGCGCGCGAGCGCGTCGATCTCTCACTCCCGGGCGTAACGCGTCCCGTAGGTTCTCACCATTTGATCCGCCAGGTTTTCCAGGAAATCGAAGACATCTTCGTCTCGATCGGCTTTTCCGTCGTCGAAGGGCCGGAGATCGAAACGCCTTACTACAACTTCGAGGCGCTCAATATTCCGGAATTTCATCCCGTCCGCGACGACATGGACACCTTTTATATCGAGCTTCCGAAGGGCGCGCCTTCGCCGCTCCTGCTGCGCACGCACACTTCGCCGATGCAAATCCGCACGATGGAGAAGCGCCAGCCGCCCATACGCGTGATCGTTCCCGGTAAGGTCTATCGCCGCGACAATCCCGACGCGACGCACTCTTTCGCCTTCCATCAGGTCGAAGGGCTCGCGGTCGATACCGACATCACCTTCTGCGATTTCACCGGCACGATCGAATACTTCGTAAAGCAATTTTTCGGTCCCGGCGTGAAAACGCGCTTTCGGCCAAGTTATTTTCCGTTCACCGAGCCTTCGGTCGAGTTCGACGTTACGTGCGTGTTCTGCGGCGGCAGCGGCGTTTCTGCCGGCGGTGGAACGTGCTCAAAGTGCAAGGGCGCGGGCTGGATCGAGCTCTTCGGCGCAGGCATGGTCGATCCCGCGGTGTACGGATTCGTCGGCTACGACGCGAAAAAAGTCAGCGGGTTCGCTTTCGGCATCGGCATCGATCGCCTCGCGATGTTGAAGTACGGCATCGACGACATCCAGGTGTTCTTTCAGAGCGACGTGAGATTTTTGCGCCAATTTCCGTAACTTTCCGTGTAGGGGCGCAGCGATGCTTTACCCTGAGCTTCGAAGGGTGCGCCCCATGACCGCAAGATTTGAAAAGCTTGGCAGCATCCGGGTTTGAATTTTATGGTCTTCACCGACTCCAAACAGCGATTCTCCTCCCGCGTCGCCGACTACGTGCGCTACCGCCCCGGCTATCCGCACGACGCCCTGACGCTGCTGAAAAATGAATGCGGCCTGAGTTCAGGCCATGTGATTGCCGACATCGGCTCAGGCACAGGATTTTTGAGCGAGCTCTTTTTGAAAAATGGCAATCGCGTTTACGGCATCGAGCCGAACAAAGAAATGCGCGAGGCCGGTGAAGAATATCTCGCGGCATACGATTCTTTCGGCAGCATCGATGCTTCGGCGGAAGCGACGACGCTGGAAGACGCGACCGTCGATTTCGTCACGGCGGGACAGGCCTTTCACTGGTTCGACCCTGCGGCAGCGCGCCGCGAGTTCACTCGAATCTTGAAGCCCGAAGGCTGGGTCGTCGTGATGTGGAACGACCGCGAAATGAATTCCGCGTTCGCGACCGCGTATGAGGACGTGCTGGTGAAGTTCGGCACCGACTACAAGCGCGTGCGCGAGTCGTATCCCGAGCTGCCGGCGATGCAGGAATTTTTCGCCGGCGGATCGGTGCAGGAGCGCAGCGTGCCCAACGCCCAGATCCTGGATTGGGACGGGCTCGCCGGGCGATTGCGCAGCAGTTCGTATGCGCCGCAGGAAGGCCAGCCGAACTACGCGCCGATGACGGCGGCTCTCGATGAATTGTTTCGCGCGAACCAGGTCGACGGCCGCGTGAAGATGGAATACGCGACGCACGTGTATTACGGACGATTACCGAAGCAGAATTAATTAAGCGCATCGAGAGTGCGCTGGGACAGCGAATGAAGGTTGTCTACAACTGGCTGAAGGATTTTATCGACCTGACGGCGACGCCGGACGATCTTGCGTCGCGGCTCGCGCTTTCGGGCACGAATATCGGCGGCGTCGAAAAAGGCGCGCACGGCGCCGTGATCGATGCCGAGGTTTCGTCGAACCGTCCAGACAGCTTGTCCCATTACGGAATCGCGCGCGAAATCAGCGCCGTTTACAAATTGCCGCTGAAGCCCGTGCCTCAAGCGAAGCTCGCGGAATCCACCGCCGCCGGGAAAGCGAGCGATGCGGTAAAAGTCGAGATTCAGTCACCGGAATTATGCGGGCGTTTCACCGCGCGCGTGATTCGCGGTGTGAAGATCGCACCGTCGCCGGCTTGGCTGAAGGAGCGGCTGGAAGCCAGCGGTGTGGCCAGCATCAGCAACGTGGTCGATGCGACGAATTACGTGATGCTCGAACTCGGCCAGCCGACGCACGCCTACGACTACGACAAAATCCGCGATCACAAGATCGTAGTCCGCACCTCGCGCGGCGGCGAAAAAATCCGAACGCTCGATGGCGTCGAGCGAACGATCGATGCGGGGATTTGCATGATCGCCGACGGCGACGGCACGCGCGGAGTCGGCATCGGCGGAATCATGGGCGGCGCCGATACCGAAATTTCGTTCTCCACGAAGAACATTTTGATCGAAGCCGCCTGGTTTGAGCCGATCGCGGTCCGCCGCGGCGCGCGCAATTTGCGCCTCCACACCGAGGCCTCGACGCGATTCGGCCGCGGCGGTGATCCCGAAATCGCTGAGATTGCTTCGCGGCGCGTGGCCGAACTCGTTCTCCAGCTTGCAGGTGGCGAGTTGCTCTCCGGCGTCGTTGATGTGTATCCCGGCAAGCGCGCCGCGAAGAAAATTCGCGTCACGCGCGCGGAGCTTTTGCGCGTTATGGGCGCGGATGTCCCCGACAAGGAAGTCGAATCCGCTCTGAGCGCGCTCGGATTCGCGCCCGTCCGCGTCGATCAAAATCGCGGCGCCGACGGTTCGTTGCTCGCTGCCTGGGAATGCACGCAGCCGTCTTGGCGTGCCGAAGTCGAGCGCGAAATCGATTTGATCGAAGAGATTGCGCGAATTTACGGGCTCGACAAATTTCCGCCGCGATTCCCGGTGGCTCGCCAGGGCGCGGCGCGACTACAGCACTACGATGCTCAAACGCGCGTGCGCGAGCGCCTCATCGGGCTCGGCTATCAGGAAATTTTGACCATTCCGCACGTCGATGAGGCGCGCGATGCGCTGTTTCGCGCCGCCGATGCGACGCCCGCGCGAATGGCGAACCCACTGTCGGAAGAAGCGGGCGTTCTTCGCTCGACCGGCCTCGTGACGATGGCCGCGGCGCTCGAGTGGAATCTGAATCACGGCCAGCGCAACGTCCGCCTCTTTGAAATTGGCCGGCAATACCGGCTCGACGGAAGTTCGCCCGTCGAGACGCGCGTGCTGACGATTGGGGCGACCGGCGATGCGCGCGAGAAAAATTTGTACGATGCAGCGCGCCCATATTCCTTCGCCGATTTGAAAGGCGATATCGATTCACTCGGGGAGTTAGCCGGCGGATTCGGCTGGAGCGCGCACCAGACTTCTGCGAACGATTGGGCCCATGCAGCGCGCAGCGGGCAAGTTGGGCTCAACGGGGAAAAAATCGGCACAGCCGCACAGCTCGCGCGGCGCGCTGCCGACCGACTGAAGCTGCGTCAGGACGTGTTCCTCGCGGAAATCGTGATCGATCCCGTCTACACCGCGATCGAAGATCTGAAGGACTCTCGCCGTTACGAGCCTTTGCCCCGTTTTCCGGCCGTCGAGCGCGATTTCTCGCTGCTTCTCAGCGACGGCACAAGCTTCGACGCCGTGAAAAAAGCGATTGAGTCGCTGAAAATCCCCGAAGTCGTGACCGTCGAAGCCGGCGATCTCTTTCGTGGAAAAAACGTTCCCGCTGGAAAATACTCATTGATGGTCCGCGTAGTATTCCAGAGCCGCGAAACCACGCTGACCGACGCTCAAACAACCGACTTTTCGTCGCGCATCATCGCCGCGCTCGAAAGGCAAGTCGGCGCCCAACTCCGCGCGAGCTGAACTCGACGCCGATTTCCTACCAAAACCTGCGTTACAATGCCCGAGCGGCTTTGCCGCGGCGGAGATTTCGATGAGCGGACCGATCAAAGTACAAATTTTTGGCCAGAGCTACACGATCCACGGCGATCTCGATCCCGTCTACGTGCAGAAGCTCGCCACCTTCGTGGACGACAAGATGCGCGCCATCTCCGACGCGACCGCGACCGTCGACACCCACAAGATCGCTGTCCTGGCCGCCCTCTCGATCGCCGACGAACTCCACAGCACCCAGCGCGACCTCGGCGAAAACAACGAACTCATCCGCGAACAAGCCGAGCGCTGCCTGATGCTCGTCGAACGCGCGCTAAAACAAACGGCTTAGCTTCTACCCGCGATCTTTCGTAGCAGCCGCCTCAGATCGCTTCCACATTTCTGTCAAGCCTGGAAATTTCTTCTTAATCGCAGCGATGATTTCATCTGCTTGGGCACCGTCAACATGTGGCAGAACTTGCGGCTCGCCAAAAGCTGTCACTGCGTAGATCCCTTGGCCACCGGAGTCATGCTTCTGATATTCCAAGCGATAAATCTTCGCAGTAAGTACAGTCCTCTTTCCTTTTGCACCGCCCCTGGGGCTCTGTCTTAAACCATCGATCTGAAGTTCGAACTTGGTCACCAGCAATCGCGCTGATAAAGAGCGAAAGAGTGCAAACACGGCTACTGCGACAGAGGCCGCTAGCACGGCCCGTACTGTTGCGGGCAAAAATCCGTTCGGGATGAACCAGAGCAGAGCCGCCGCAAATCCTGCACACACAAAGCGTTCCCAGAGCGCGACGTCTCGACGGACATCTATCCGTAGAGAGTCGCTGAATTCGCGGATGCTGTAAGTGACGGCCACAGCGCACTGCTGCTACTGACTCCACTTCGTCGGCTTGCGGTCCCAGCGATGTTTACGTAACTCCGTGTGCAGCGCTTCGGGCAGCGGCCCTTTATCGCTCGCCGCGATGTTGCTCTCAACGTTTTTGATTTTGCGCATTCCGGGAATGATTGTGCTCACATCCTGATTGTTGAGAATGAAACGCAACGCCATCTCCGGCATCGTCATTCCATCCTTCAATAGCGGCTTGAGCCTGTCGCCATGCTCCACGCTGCTCTTCAAATTTTCCGGCACAAAATACGTATTCCGCCAATCGTCGGCGGGCCACGTGCTATCGAGCGTCAGCGTACCCGTGAGCGTGCCTTCGTCGAACGGCACGCGCGCGATCACCGCAACATCATTTTCGCGGCAAGCAGGGAAGAGCTCATCCTCTGGATTCTGATCGAAAATGTTGTAAATCACCTGCACCGCGTCAAATAACCCGGCGCGCACCGCTTTCACGCCGTTGTTTGGCTCCCAACGATTGATGCTGATGCCGACGGCGCGAACCTTCCCGTTCGCCACAACTTTCTGCAGCACCCGCGTCAAACGCTCGTCTTCGAGCCAGGCGTCTTCCCACGTGTGCAACTGAATCAGATCGAGCGTCGGCACACCAATATTCGTAAGGCTCTTGTCGATGTACTCCTCGATGTATTCCGGCGGATAACAATCATCCAACTTGAATTCCCGCTTGCTCGGCCACTCGCGATTTTTCGGCGGCACTTTCGTCGCGGTATAAAGAGTCTTGCCACGGTTCGCTCGCAGGATTTTGCCCAGCAGTTGCTCGCTGTGACCCTCACCGTAGGCCCATGCCGTGTCGAAAAAATTGCACCCCAGATCGATCGAGCGCTGCAGCGACGCGAGCGACTGCTGATCCTCGGAACCGCTCCACTCACCCATGCCCCACATTCCGTATCCGATTTCGCTGACGTTCCAACCCGTGCGACCAAAGCGGCGATATCTCATGAAGTCCTCTCGAATGAAGAGTGGACATTATAGCGAGGGAGAGGCGAGTTGCCAGCTTTGGTAGCGCTGGCTTGTCCTGAGCTTCGAAGGGCATCTTGCCCGCGTTTTTCTTATACCCGTCTGCTGACGAAACGACGAAGCATTCACCGCGCAGCGGACGAGATTGCCGAGGACTCGTGCAAACGCAAACCCGCCGGCAAGATGCCGGCACTACTGCTCAGCGCACTTCGCGCACGCGAGTTCAGCGCCGATGCGCGACGCGCGCCCTTCCGGCGTCGTCACCCACGGACGGCTCTGCCACGGCGGATCGTGTCGCACGTGCTGCGTGTGGCTGCACTCGAGATCGGCAACCCAATCGCCGCCATCGTCTTGATGGAATCCGACGATTTTGCGATTCGGTCGCGCCGATGCAACCGTTTCGCTCGACGTCCTGTTTTCACTCATTTTGATGCGGGTTTCGGTTCCATTTCTTCGCAATGTTTACTACAGTATTTTACGCCATCCACCCAGCGAAGCACCTCCGGATCGGGCTGGGCGTGAGCACGAATTTCAATTCTTAGACCGCGGTTCGATATCCGAATCTCCGCGTGGAGGATCACCGTGAACGTCCCCAAGAATTTGGTCTTAGCGTGCGGACTCGCCGCAGCCATCGTTTCTGCCGCGAGCGTCGCGCCCCGCGCGCAAGCTCTGCCCGGCAAAGCCGCCTCGCCCGCCAGTGACCCGCAAACCGGTACGACGGCTCGCTCGCTGAAAGCGCTCGACTATCGCCGCGCCGGCAAATCGGTCGACGTCTATTTCACCCCGACCGACCAGGCCTCCGGCGCATCGGGCCAAGCGAAAGTCGAAACGAAAAGCAATCGCATCCAGATCAACGCGAAGTTCACCGGCCTCCCGGATTCATCGAAGTTCGGCCTCGAATATCTCACCTACGTCCTGTGGGCCATTTCGCCGCAGGGCCGCGCCGTCAATCTCGGCGAACTCGTCAACAAAAACGGCAACTCCAACATCACCGCCAGCGTGGATATGCAGACCTTCGGCATGATCGTGACCGCCGAGCCGTACTACGCAGTCGCGCAGCCGGGCGATGAAGTCGTGCTCGAAAACGCTTTGCCCGAAAAAATGCTCAATCGCGTCGAGAATATTTCGACGAGCTATAACCTGATCAGCCGAGGCAGCTATTCGCAGTCGAACACGCCGATCGAAAATGCAATCTTCGGCGTCGATCGTAAGGCGCCGCTGGAACTGTTTGAAGCGCGCAACGCCGTTCGCATCGCGCGCAACGCCCACGCCGACACCTACGACTCGGCGACCTTCAAGAAAGCGACCGATCAATTGCAGCAAGCCGAAACCGCCTATCAGGATCGCAAAGACAAGAAGATCGTCATCGCCGCCGCTCGCAACGCAATCGAGACTGCCGAAGAGTCGCGCGTGATCTCCGTTCAGAAGAAAGCCGAAGAGGATGCGCGACTCAAAGCGGACGCTGAACGACAAGCGGCCGCAGCACGCGAAGCGAAGGCTCAAGCGGATGCCGCGGCACAAGCGGCGGCACGTGCGCAGGCCGAAGCGGAACGACAGGCAGCAGACCAGGCTCGCTCGGAAGCAGAGAAAGCTAAGGCTCAAGCGGACGCTGCGGCGGCAGAGGCAATAGCACAACAAAAGCAAGCTGAAGCCGCACGTGCGGCAGCTCTCGCCCAACAGCAGGCGGCGGAAGCAGCGGCCGCGCAAGCCCAGCAAGCCGCGGCGCAGGCCGAGAAAGAAAGAGCGGACATGCGCGCGCAACTTCTGGCGCAGCTCAACGCCGTGTTGCAGACGCAAGACACGGCGCGCGGCTTGATCGTAAACATGTCCGACGTTTTATTCGACACCGGCAAATACACTCTGAAGCCGCCGACGCAGGTGAAGCTGGCGAAAATTTCCGGCATCCTGCTCGCGCATCCAGGGTTGACGCTGCAGATCGAAGGGCACACCGACAGCGTAGGCAGCGATGAGTTCAACCAGAAACTGTCGGAGCAGCGCGCCGACGCGGTGCGAGACTTCCTCGCGTCCCAAGGCGTCGCCGCTTCATCCATGACTGCGAAGGGCTTCGGCAAGAACGATCCGATCGCCAGCAACGACACGCCGGAGGGCCGGCAGAAGAATCGGCGCGTCGAGCTCGTCGTCAACGGCGCCGCCATCGGCAACGCTGCGCCAGGCGCACCGACACAAGCTCAACCTCAGTGAGCAAGTAGCCGTTCATCGGCCAATCAAAGAACGAACATTCGAGGCGTTCGCGATCCAACGATCGCCGCGCCTCGATAACATTTAGGGCCGTAAAGCTGCTGTAACGAAGGTAATTCTTTAGGAAAGCCAGCAACCATTCCTCGCCCTCCTCCGTCTAAGCTGCTAGAATTGGTGTGTGCGGGGTTGCAGCCTAGTTATGCAGCGTTATTCACCAGCCAGACTTTTCACCACGAAGTTCGCTCGCCGGGCGCTCGCTGTTCTTGGCTGCCTGATGCTGCTTTACGTCGCGTCCGGTGTCGCGTTCTTGCACCACCACGATGGGCCAGACACGACCTGCCACGTTTGTCAGGTGCTGCACGCTCCCGCTCTCGCGTTCTCCCCGAATGATTTGATTCCGGCGGCGCACCAGGTTGCGCGCCACAGCTCGACGCTCGAGCTTTTCAACGCAGAGAATTTCGTTGCATCGCATCGCACTCCTCGCGCCCCTCCTGTCGCGTAATTCATTCCCTGAATCGTTAACGAAGTCTCGCGCCATCTGCGCTTGAGCTCCATTCGCATTCACTGCATTGCGAAGTGGTTGGCGCCTCCGCTGACTTTCCAGCGGCTCTATCCACACATCCACGCAGTCGCCACGCGCGACGTTCGTCCCTCTCGATGGGACAGGAGAAAAAATGGCACGGAATTTCTGCAGCTATCTTCATTCGCATTTGGGTAAATCCGTTTCGTCACGGATTTTATTTGTCGCGCTGGGATTGTTGCTCCTGGCTGCGCAGGGCTTCTCGCAAGGAAATTCAGGATCGATCGAAGGCGTCGTGAAGGATCCCTCCGGCTCTTCGATCGCAGGAGCGACAGTCGAAATCACCTACTCCGTCAGCGGCTTTCATCGCGAAACGACGACGGGCAGCGACGGGGCTTTCCGCTTCACGAATATCCCCTTCAATCCGTATCACATGGTCGTAACCGCGACCGGCTTCAACTCCTTCACCCAGGACGTTGAAGTGCGCTCGACGGTTCCAACGAGCGTGCAGGTCGCGCTGACAATCGGCACCGCAAACACAAGCGTCACCGTCGAAGCAAACGGCGGCGATCTCGTCGAAAACGAATCGACCTTTCACACCGACGTTGACCAGGGAATCATCGACCGCCTGCCGCTTGAGAGCGCGTCCTCGTCGGTGACCTCTCTCGTCACGCTGGTCTCGCCCGGCGTCGCGGCCGACTCCAACGGCAACATGCACGGCCTCGGCGATCACGCGCAAAACTCATTCTCCGTCGATGGCCAGGCAATCACCGATCAAACCAGCAAAGTCTTCTCAAACCAGATTCCGTCGGATTCGATTCAATCGCTCGAAGTGATTTCGGGCGCGCCCCCGGCGGAATTCGGAGACAAGACGAGCCTTGTCATCAAGGTGACCACGAAGTCTGGCCTCGGCGTGACCAGGCCCACCGGCAGCATCACGACGTCCTACGGCAGCTTCGGCACATCGAACGTCGCCTTCGACCTGGCATACGGCAACGATAAGTGGGGTAACTTCATTTCGGCCAGCGGGCTGAACGGCGGCCGCTTCCTCGATCCGCCGGAATTTCAGCCGATCCACGACAAAGGCAACGAAGAAAATATTTTCGACCGCGTCGATTACCAGTTTTCGCAAAAAGACACGATCCACGGAAATTTCCAGTACACCCGTTCGTGGTTTCAGACGCCGAACACATTCGACAACCTCAACGTCATCGGCCCGGACGGCTTGAACGTCGGCGACACCGATCAGCGCTCGAAGATCGGCACCTTCAACATTGCGCCGACCTGGACACGCCTCATCGGACCGGACGCCGTCTTCACCCTCGGCGCCTACGTTCGCCAGGATCAATACAACTACTATCCGAGCAACAATCCTTTCGCCGATCTCGGCCCGATCAACTCTGAAACGATTTCACAGAGCCGTCGCCTGACCAATGCAGGCCTGCACTCCGACTATTCTTGGGTGAAGGGCATTCACAACGTCAAAGCCGGCGTCACGTACCAGCAGACGTATCTAAACGAGAACGACGCGTTCGGCATCATCGACTCGACGCTGCTTCCTTCGACGCTCGACGCGAACGGCAATCCCTGCTTCAACGCAGGCACCGGCGTCGCTGTGCCGGGAACTCCGTGCGCGACGCTGCTTCCGATCGATCTGACGCGCGGCGGCAGCCTTTTCGATTTCCGCGGCAGCACCGACGTGAAAGAGCTCTCGATGTACGTGCAAGACACGATCACGAAAGGTGCGTGGTCGTTCAACCTCGGCATTCGCGGCGACATTTACAACGGCCTCTCGTCGGCGCGCCAGGCCGAACCACGCGTCGGTATCGCCTACAACATCAAGCCGACGAACACGGTGCTCCGCATTTCCTACGCGCGCACGCTCGAAACTCCATTCAACGAGAACCTGATCATTGCAACAGAGGGTTGCAATGTTCCGGTCATCGCCGCCCTGATTCCGTGCGTTCCCGCGAATTCGCCGGCCGGTTTTCGCAACGAATTCCACGCCGGCCTGCAGCAAGCCTTCGGCAAACATCTCGTCATCGACGGCGAGTACATCTGGAAGTACACGCACAACGCGTACGACTTCAGCGTGCTCGGCAACACGCCGATCACGTTTCCGATCGACTGGCACAATTCCAAAATTCCAGGATTCCTGCTCCGCGCCAGCGTGCCCAACTGGCACGGCTTCAGCGCTCTCGTCGTAATGTCGAGCGTCGCTGCGCGCTACTTCCCGCCGCAGGTCGGCGGACTCGGCGTGACCGTCGGCCAAAGCGGCAGCGTCTTCCGCATCGACCACGACGAAAAATTCAACCAGACCACGCACCTGCAATATCAACCGCTCAGGCGCGGCCCGTGGGTCGGCTTCAACTGGCGCTATGACAGCGGCCTCGTTGCTGGAGCAGTCCCCGACTACGCCACGGCGCTGACGTTTGACGCGGACCAGCAAGCCGCGATCGGCCTTTTCTGCGGCTCGACGTTCGCCACGCCGACCAGCCCGATCCTCAGCTGCCCGGCCGGCACCAACCGCGGCGCCACGCGTGTCACTATCCCCGCCGACGGCACCGAAAACGACGACAAGAACCCGCCGCGGGTGGCTCCGCGGAATCTGTTCGATCTGGCCGTCGGCCACGACAACCTCTTCAACGGCGATCGCTACAAGTGGAGCCTCCGCTTCACCGTCGTCAACCTGACCAACAAGGAAGCCTTGTATAACTTCCTCTCGACTTTCAGCGGCACCCACTTCGTGACGCCGCGCGCCGAGACCGTCGAACTCGGCTTCCACTTCTAACGCTGCGTGAATTGACGCCAACCGAACGAGTCCCGCGAGGACGAATGAAACTCTCCCTCGCGGGACTCCTCTCGTCACACTGAATGGTCACCTCGGTCATTCCCGAGCTTTGATCCAGGTCTGGGCTCAAGGATGTGCAGGGAGTGGAGATGCCTCGTTCCTTCCGGTCCGACAATTCTGTCGAAGTTCGTAGAAAGCTCAGTTCTTCATCCGGCTTGGCCAAGCGATCTCGGCCAAACCAGGCGGATCGCCGGGGAGATCTCGTTTTGGAGACGCTGCTCCAAACCGGATTGAGGCTACAAACGAGCCTCAACAAACATTTCCTGAAACTCGGCTTGACGATGATCGATGCGACCCTCGTTTTGCGATGTATCGAATCGCCTTCGGGCGCGACTCCAGGAAAACTTGCTGCCGCAATTGGCCGAGACAAAGGATTGATAACTCATGTTGTCGACCGCTTGCAGAGAAAACGCTTCGTGGTTCGTGTGACCGCCCGCCACGACAGACGCATCACTTTCATCCGGCCGACAAGCAAGGCAAAAAAGTTGGCCTCGGCCTTGAGGGCGCTGTTCGCCGGTATTCACCAACAACTCCTCGATGAAACCCTCGACAGCGATCTGGATCAACTATTTCATTTACTCGCAAAGCTTCAGCAGAATGCCGACCGCGCCGTTCCGCCCCTCTAACGACATTGACGTCACCCATCGCTCATTACCGTTGACTTCACCAGTACTGCCATATATAAGGCCGCAAACGTCTTCCGGAACGGTCGGAGACCACCGCACCGACTTCGCGTCGCTTTTTGCACTGTCCTTCTCCTTCCACGCCGAAGTCATGGAGTAGTCATGGCCACGTTCGAAGAAGTGTTCAACGCCGAACACGACGAAATTCCGGAGCTCAACGATGTAAAGACATCAAAGGGCACGGGAGAGAGGCAAGGGCAGGCGATATTCCCAAAGCCCAGAGGTGTCGGCCTGGCTTTCTCCGGAGGCGGAATTCGGAGCGCCACCTTCAATCTTGGTATCTTGCAAGGTCTCGCATCCGCCAAGCTCCTATCCCAAATTCACTATCTCTCCACCGTATCCGGCGGCGGCTACATCGGCAGCTGGCTTATCAGCTGGATCAAACGCGCTGGCGGCGTCACCAAAGTCGAAGACCAACTCGGCAATTACGACGTTCACTACATCGGTAAAAAAGGCATCACCGCCGAACCCGAACAAGTCAGCTTCCTGCGCGACTACAGCAATTACATGACTCCTCGCCTCGGACTTTTCGGCGCGGACACGTGGGCGGGCATCGCAACCTATCTGCGAAACGTAATCCTGAATCAATTGATCCTGATCGGCATCCTAGGTGGCGTCGTACTACTCCCATGGGCGATCCTCACTGCCTGCAAAGTTCTGGCTCCGCGAACTCTCACCGCCTGCTCCGCCAACGCCAAAGGTTTGGGCTTGCTGGCTTGCCAATTCTCTACGCACGTCAATCGGGACTGTCTCGCGGAGTTGCTCGCGGCTTGCGCGGCGATCCTGATGATCAGCGCCGTCTGCTGGGCCTCGAGCCAATGCGCGCGAAGTTCGTTTACTCGCGTCAACCCTCCGCCGAACTCCAGTCAGGGCGGCGTCTTGTTGTTCGCTATATTGCCGTTGTTCGTTTCCGCTCTTCTCACAATGTTCGCTTTGTGGCTCGCGCCCGGTTGCGAGCTCGATAAATGGAGCCTCTGGTGCTGGAGTCTCGGCGGCGCCGTTCCCTACGGTTTGGCGCATGCACTGGGCGTCGGTTTTCGCTGGGCGTCGGTGTCCTCCCTCGGCAGCAGCTACCCGCGCCCAGAGTCCGAGCCGGCGCCGGCTTTGACCGGCTTCCAGGTAACTTTAATTCCGTCCTTCGCCCTGGTCGCTGGTGCCGTTGGTGGCATTCTGCTGTCGCTGTTGAACAAGCTCTTTATCTACTGGAAATTTTGCGGCCGGGGCTTCCCCCACGCTCTGACCTGGGGTCCGATCCTCTTGGTTTCCATGTTTCTCCTCGTCGGCGCTTTGCACATCGGTCTGCTGAAAATTCTGATTCAGAACGAGGAACAGGAATGGTGGGGACGCGCCGGCGGCTTGCTTCTCATCATCAGCATCGCGTGGACCGCGCTCTTCGCCCTAACGATCTTCGTCCCCTGGCTTTTCGCCATACAGGGCCGGTGGATCAAAACAAAAACTGTTGCTCTGATCGGTTGGGCGGTAACGACTGCATTCGGAGTTATCAGCGGCAAAAGTGCCAAGACGTCCGGCAAAGGCGACGGAAAGCCCGCGTTCGAGATCGTCGCCCTCGTTTCTCCTTACATCTTCGTCGCCGGCCTCATGATCTTGTTGTCATGGGGCGCCTTCGAAGTCGCCAAAAATAAAACGGAATTCCCCAACAAATGCATGCTCTGCGACATCGCGAAATCCGGCCCGGTCGTCGCAAAAAACTTCGGTATTTCGCCCCACGTTGACGAATCGACAGCCAACGGTGGATTTCTTGCGGCTTCAGGAAGAGTTGTGGCGGAACCCGCCGGAGCAGCCACTACTTCGGAAGACGTCGAAAAGGCGGAGCGGCGCTTCTGGAGAGACATCGAGTGTCTCAGCACGCAAAGGATCGCCTTGCTCATCCTTGTGCTCTTCGCCATCGCCGGGCTTCTCGCCTGCCGCGTTGACATCAATCTTTTTTCCATGAACCTCTTGTATCGCAATCGCCTGGTGCGCTGCTATCTTGGCGCCAGCCGTCGAGACTGCATGGGCAAACCTTTGACTTGCATCGGTCGCCGGCCGAATCCGTTCACAGGGTTCGATCCCAGCGACGACACGCCCCTTGCCCTTTTTCGCCGCCGTCGAACAGCGGCGGGTCCCGACAATCTAGACAACGATTCCCATCCACCTCAACAATTCGGACAAGACCCGACGGTAAATGTGAACTTAGCGGTCGCCGAACAGCCTTACGTCGGCCCGTATCCAATTCTTTGCGGCGCCTTAAACGTTACTCATGGCGAGCGGTTGGCTTGGCAGGAACGCAAGGCCGAGTCCTTTACTTTCTCGCCTTTGTTCTGTGGATATGAATTTGTCCAGATGCATAGCGACAATGGCGGGTACCAGCCGACCGAGAAGTACGCCTATTCCATGGACAAGCAGGATCCATCTCATCCCGATATCGGAGGCGTGCGCTTGGGAACTGCCATGTCCATTTCCGGAGCCGCCGCAAGTCCAAATATGGGATTTCACACCTCGCCACCCTTAGCGTTCCTGATGACCATGTTCGACGTTCGCTTGGGCTGGTGGCTCGCCAATTCTCGGTATCGCGACGACGAACTCAAAGGCGTACTCCACCTCAAGCTCAAGGGCGCTCCCCGCTGCTCTCTTTATTATTTACTTTCGGAACTTTTCGCCTCGACCACCGATCGTTCGAGGTTCGTCTATTTGTCCGACGGCGGACACTTCGAGAATCTCGCCGTCTACGAACTCATCCGCCGCCGCTGTAAATTCATCATCGCCTGCGATGGCGACGCGGATGTCGACATCCAATTCGGCGACTTGGGCAATATGATTCGCAAGTGCCGCAGCGACCTCGGCGTTGAAATCACTTTGGAGAATGCTGCGCTGCTCAAACCTCACAAGACAACGACGTTCGCCGCGCTCCACGCCATTGTCGGCACCATCCAATATCCCAAGCGGCCGAAGAATCCGGAAGACCCCGAGCCAAATGAGGACGACGATCAGGGCAAGATTCTCTACATCAAGCCGACGATCACGAAGGATCTACCCCGCGACATCTTGGCCTATAGCGACACAAACCCTCCATTCCCTTATCAAACCACCGCCGATCAGTGGTTCGACGAATCGCAATTCGAAAGCTATCGCCGGTTAGGCCAATTCACGATGGATCAGCTCGCCCAAGTTCAAGACCCCAAAGCCGCTAACACCAAGCTCAATCCAGTCAAATCGATCGCGGACCTCTTCACTCATGCGGAGACGATCATGAACGACGCCAAATCCAAGAATCGAATGAATCCACCTGTTTCCGCGAACAATCCTGCGAATTCACCGGCCGGGTAATCGTAGGTTTGGCCGGCGCGTGACCCCACGCTACAATACCCACCGAGCGGTACTTCGAAGCAGGTGAGGGGACGAAAGCTGTTTGAACCAATGCAGAATCTCTGAGGAGCTGCGGATAGCCTGCCTGTGCGCACGGCCTGTCCCTTTGGCTTCCCAATCGGCAGCGGCAAATGTGATCTACGGATCGCACAGCGGCAAACGCGGCGCCTAAGCGCCAAGAAGTCGCTGCAAAGCGGGATCGGGAAGCGAACGGGGCAGGAAAGCCTAACGGTTGGCTCGTGGCGCCCACTTAGTCCAGAGGTTCACGGCCTAGTCTCCCACGGCCAAGCAGTCCGCTCCTTTTTTGTACAAGGCTCGCAAACCCAGCAATTCGGTTTTGGCCGCGTGTTAAAGCTCACGATCCGCTAAGCTCAAGAACAGTGGCGAACGCAGCTTGCGTTGTACTCGCTTCCTTCAACTATGCGCATACTCTTCATCGGTGACATCGTAGGTTCGCCCGGTCGCCAGATCGTCCGCGAGCGCCTGGCCGACCTCGTCACGCACCGCCAGATCGACCTGGTCATCGCCAACGGCGAAAATTCTGCCTCCGGCTTCGGCATCACTCCCAAAATCGCCGACGACCTGCTCTCGAACGGCGTCGACGTCGTCACCGGCGGCAATCACAGTTGGGACCGCAAAGAAATCCTCGAGTACATGCCTCACCAGCCTCGCCTGCTCCGCCCGGGAAATTTCCCCGAAGGCAGCCCAGGTAGCGGTACGTACGTAGGAACCGCAAAAAACGGCGTCAAGTTCGCCGTCCTCAACCTGCAAGGCCGCGTCTTCCTTCCCGCCATCGACGACCCTTTCCGCAAAGTCGATGCCGAATTGGGAAAGCTCCCCGACGACGTCGCTTTCGTCTTTGTCGACATGCACGCCGAAACGACCAGCGAGAAAATCGCCCTCGGCTGGTATCTCGACGGCCGAGCCTCCGTCGTCGTCGGCACCCATACCCACGTCACCACCGCCGACGAGCGCGTTCTGCCCCAAGGCACCGCCTACATCACCGACGTCGGCATGACCGGCCCGCACGACGGCGTCATCGGAATGGACCGAAATGGGATTATCAAGCGCTTCCTCGACGGCCTGCCCGCCCGCTTCGACGTCGCACCCGGCGACATCCAGATGAACTGCGTTCTGATCGAAACCGACGACGCCGGGCCACGCAACTCAGCCGGCCGGCTCAAGGCTAAGTCTATTGAACGCCTGCGGTTACGTGCCGACTAGCGCAGGCGGGAACTGCCCCGCGTTCGGCCGGGAATAGCGTTGAGGAACGATCCGTGGTTGCTGCGACTTGGGGCAACCTTCAGCCGTCCAAACACGATCTGAGGACTCATGCAAAAAAAGAAGGCCCAGCTTCTGATAATTGCAGCCTCGTTGTGTCTCCCGGTCGCGCTTTCCGTGCGCTCGGTCCGGGCGAATCCGCCGTTCCCCCATCCTCCTCAACCTAACGGCAACTCCGCCATCCACCGCGACGATCCTCAAGACCGCGGCTTCGTCCAGACCGAAGGCGAGATGACGGCCAAGACGCGCCTGTTCGGTCCCATCGGCCCGGGCTTGCGCGCCGTCCACCGCTCAGCCGACGGACGCACCTACGTCCTCGCGTCTCCCTCCCCTGGCTTGGTGGTCTACGACGCGAAGGGCAAGCAGCTTTTTACGGTCGCCGAATCCGCCGCCACTCCCGGCGCAAAGCCGACCACCGCCGGCATCACCTTCGGCGAAGACTGCGACATCGACCCCGAGGGCCGCACCTACATCGCCGATCGTGGCTCCAACATGATCGACATCATCGGCCCCGACGGCACCTTCGCGAACTCCTTCGCCGCCCCAGGTCCCGTCTCGATCGCCTGGCTGGGCGACGGTGAAGTCGCTGTCGCGACCTTCCACGAGGATCACCTCGTCATCGTGTACGACAAGCGCGGCCACGTAACGCGCGACTTCGGCGATCCAGAACAAATCTCCGACCGCGACGACCTGAACCGCTTCCTTAACATCGGCGTGCTGGCAACCGACGCCGCGCACCACCTCTATTACGGTTTCAGCTACATGCCCGAGCCGACCGTCCGCCAGTTCGACCGCAACGGCTACAGCATCGGCTCCGACGTGCAGTACGTGGCCGTCGAGGCCGCGCCTCAGGCGCAAGCGATTCGCCGCGAGATCGTAAAGCAGGAGAAGGCTCGCAAAGCGCCTTCCTTCAAGCGCATTCTCACTGGCGTCGGCGTCGATCCGATAAACGGTGAAGTGTGGATGGCCGTCAACAATACGCTGCTGCACTTCGACAAGGACGGCAACCGCCGCGCCAGCTATCAGATGTACACTCCGGAAGGCGCTCGGCTCGAGGCAAATACAATCCTGATCGAGCCCGATCGCATGATCATCGGCGGTGATCCGATCGGCATTTACGAATTCCAGCGCCCTGACAAGAAGAATCTTGGCGCGAAATAATATTTTTCCCGTTTTCCTCAGGACATTTTCTGCCGTCGCGCGTCGCGATTAGGTTCGAGAAGCAATTTTGTCGTAAAATTTCCTTTCAAATCATCGCGTCGCAACTTCTCGGCGATAGAATTTGAATTGTGGAAAAACTGTGAACCGTGTGTGAAACGCATTCGGCGCAGCGATTTGCCTCCGCACACTTTTCGCTTGCAGGGTACGCTTCAATCAGAGACAATCCCGCGCTGTCTTAGAACGACGGTGACTCGGCCTGAGGGCACGCCGAGGTCTTCTGAGAAGCATCAGGGGCATAGCAGCACATTCCATCGAGGGTTGAACCCCGAAGTCTAAAGAAGGACGTAAACGGCCCGCTTTCCCACAGCATATTCACATCTGTGGAAATTGCACGGGCCTCTTATTCTCTCCGCAAATGTCGACAGCTACTCAACCCGGACGCGAACCGATCAATTCCTGGGACAAATTCCTGGACCGCGTGAAGTCCAGAGTCAGCATCAACACGTTCAACACCTGGTTTCAGCCGACGCGCTTGAATCGCGCTGAAGGCGAAACGCTCTTCGTCCAAATTCCCAGCACCGTTTTCCGCAACGTGCTGACGCGTACCTACGGCGAGATCGTCAAGGCGGTCTTCCACGAGCTCGGCACGCCGAACACTCGCGTGCAATACGTCTGCACCGAAGAAGAGCAAGCGGCTGTTGCACCAGCCGCGCCGGTTTCCGCCACGATCCCCGGAAAGCAATCAAAGCTCGATTTTGAGAGCAGCGATCACCAGCTCAATACGCGCTACACATTCGATTCCTTCGTCGTCGGCAAGTCCAACGAGTTTGCTCACGCCGCGGCGCGCGCCGTCGCCGAGCAGCCTTCGAAGGCCTACAACCCGCTCTTCCTCTATGGCGGTGTGGGCATGGGCAAGACGCATTTGATGCACGCCATCGGGCACACCATCAAGAAGCGTAATCCCGCGATGCGCCTCAGCTACGTGAGCGCCGAAAAGTTCACCATCGAAGTCATCAACTCGCTTCGCTTCGATCGCATGATCAGCTTCCGCGATCGCTTCCACACTGTCGACGTTCTGCTCGTGGACGATATCCAGTTCATCGCCGGCAAAGAGCGTACGCAGGAAGAGTTCTTCCACACGTTCAACGCGCTCTATGAACAGCAGAAGCAGATCGTCATCTCGTCCGATTGCCTGCCAAAAGATATCAACTCGATTGAAGAGCGCCTGCGCTCCCGCTTCGAGTGGGGCTTGATCGCGGACATTCAGCCGCCCGATCTCGAGACAAAGATCGCGATTTTGCAGAAGAAGGCGGAGAACGATCGTTTCCCGCTGCCCGACGATGTCGCGGAGTACATCGCGCGCGCCATCAAGTCCAACGTGCGCGAGCTCGAAGGCGCTTTGACTCGCCTGATGGCCTATGCCTCTCTGACCGGCGCGACCGTTTCGCTCGCTACCGCTCAACAAGTTTTGCGCAACATCATCGCGTCGCAGGAAAAGCGCGTCACGATCGATCTGATTCAGAAGCGTGTCAGCGAACACTTCAATCTGCGCGAGCAGGATCTCAAGGTTCGTAGCAACACGCGCGCGATTGCGTTCCCGCGCCAGGTGGCAATGTACATCGTCAAGCAGCTCACCACCGCGTCGCTGCCCGAAATCGGCCGCCAATTCGGCGGCAAACATCACACAACGGTGCTCCACTCGATCCACAAGATCGAAGAGATGCGCCGCTCCGACAAAGATCTCAACCGCACCATCACGCGGCTGATGGACGCTCTCCAGTAGCCTTCACAAATTTTTAGAGCTTGCTGTACTTCAGGAAGCGACCCGATCCTCCCGTCGGGTCGCGCAGGTGATGTGCCCCAAGAGCACCGAATCTCGGCGCAGCGGACGTCAGTCCTATGAATTACCTTCGTGTCGGTTGAACCACTGGATCCGCTGGACCGTCTGAGCCGTCCTGCAAATCCAAACGCGGACGATATCCGTTGGTACGGCTTGTAATCGTCGCGCTCCCGCGCGTTGCGCTCAGCAATTCTTCTATCAGCTCTTCTACCGTTGCTGACGGCATATTTGCCGCGAGCGTCTTCGTTCCATCTTCCTTCTTCACGGCGGGAGTCGCCTCTCCCGCAAGCCGGGCAACCGTAAGCTCCACTACTTCGATTTCCTTCGCCGGCACTGTGATCAACACGAGCGACATTGCTTCCAGAATCATCGAACCCGCTTGCTCGATCGCTTGCAGCGTCGCTTTGTGCGCCATCTCTCGAAACACTGGCTCGTTAGAGTCCACGTCGTGATAGCTGCCGGATTCAACGTTCACGGCGATGTCGGTCACTTCGAGCCCGGCAACACCGGCCTGAAGCGCGTCTTGAATCCCTCGTAGGACCGACAGTGAAAAAAACGCCGGGATATTTGCGCCCGCGCTCCATTCCAGAATCACGCCTCGGCCTCGATCCACAGGCCGAACGCCGATGCGCACGTGTGCATATTCGTTCCGCAGGCCGCGACGCCGCGCAATCTTTGCTTCGCCTCGTCCCGCTCCCTGGAGCGTCTCGCGGAAAAATATTCCGTTCAGTTCGTTCGTCATCGATTTATCGCGAACGAAATTCTACAAGACTCATTGCCATTTGGATTGTTTATCGTCGCCGTCGGGTAGGCAAGCAGCCCATCGCAAACCATGTGGACAACGATTGCGTAACGTGCGGAATTTTTGTGGAAGACTGTGAGCGAATTCGCGTCTCACTTGAGACGACTGCGCGACCGCACCGAGTTTTCCTCGGTTCCCACAATTCGCCACTCGCACACATCGCGCGATTCCGCGCCAAAACAAAGCCCGCAAAATCTTTTCCACGTTTCCACACCGATCATCACAACAACAAGGTTCTAGGTTCCTTTGAATTCAAAATCCTTTTGTCTTGATGTGTAATTATTCTTGCTGTGAAAAAAAACCGAGCCATCACCTCAATCGACCCCGCCGATCGAACCAGACACTACAGCCGATTAAAAAATCCTCACATTTCCTCAAGCCTGTCCGTTCGGCCAGCCCTCGTTCCGCTTTGTTCTTTGCTCAAAAGCGAGTACAGTACCGCAACAGAGTTACAATCAATAAGGAGGCGGCGTCCGTCCCCCAGGGCCGCGTAAACAATGAGCGCACCCGCAACCGCACGCGAGGATCATCAAGCGATGGAATTCAGCGTATCCAAGTCGGCGCTGCTGAACGAACTCAGCACCACGCAGGGTGTCGTCGAACGCAAAACGACGATCCCGATTCTGTCGAACTTGCTCGTCGAGGCCAAGGGCAGCCAGCTCAACATCACCGCCACCGACCTTGAGCTGAGTATTCGCACTTCCTGCGAAGCCAAGGTGAAGAAAGAAGGCGCTGGCACGATCCCGGCCAAGAAGCTTCTCGAGCTTGTCCGTCTTCTCCCCGAGGGCGAGATAAAATTCAAGCTCCTCGAAAATCACTGGGTCGAAATCGTCAGCGACAAAAAGAAATACAAGCTCGTCGGCATGGCGAAAGAAAATTTCCCAGCTCTGCCCGCGATGCCCCACACGATCGTTCAGATCTCCGCGCCCGTGATGGAGAGCCTGATCAGCAAAACGAAATTCGCGATCTCGATGGAAGAGTCTCGTTACACACTCAATGGCGGCCTGCTGATCCTCAAGCCCGATACGCTTGCCATGGTCGCCACCGACGGCCACCGTCTCGCTCTCGCCGAAACCGATCAGAAGCTCACCGGCCTCAATGGCGAAATGAAAGTCCTCATCCCGAAAAAGGCGATGGACGAAGTTTCCAAACTCGCCAGCGCAGCCGACTCCGAAGCGCAAATCGAATTCGCCAAGGACGAAAGCCACCTCTTCTTCCAGGTCGGCCATCGCCTGCTGATTTCGCGCATTCTCACTGGCCAGTTCCCGAACTACGAAGCCGTGCTCCCGCGCGACAACAACAAGACCGTCACGATCGAGCGCGGCGAACTCTGCGACGCCGTGAAGCGCGTCTCGCAACTCGCCGACCAACGTTCACACGCCGTGAAACTCGCCGTCAGCCGCGACGGCATCGAAATCTCCGCGTCGAGCCCCGAATACGGCGAAGCCAAGGAAAATATCGAGAAGGAATACAAAGGCGATCCGATTTCGATCGGGTTCAATTCCACCTACATGCTCGATTTCCTCGGCGCCGCCGCCGATGGCCCGGTCAGCATCGAGCTGAAGGACGAACAGTCCGCCGGCCAAATGCGCCCCCTCGCCGACGAAAGCTACCGCTACCGCTACATCATCATGCCCATGCGCATCTGACCTTTGACTTTCTTCCTGATCGTTCTATAATTTATATGTGAATAAGCAGATAAGTAATATAGTTGCCTCGACGCCGCTCGTGGCAGCAAAGATTCGTATCATTCGCGACGTTCGAGTGATACTCGACGCCGACATAGCGAACCTTTACGGAATCACGACGTTCAATTTGAACAAAGCGGTCGCGCGAAACAGAAGCCGGTTTCCGAAAGACTTCATGTTTCGACTGACTGCGCGAGAGCACCAAAACTTGATATTCCAATCTGGAATATCAAGATCGCGCAGCTGGGGAGGTGCACGCCACGCACCCTACGCGTTCACGGAACAAGGCGTGTCGATGCTTTCGAGCGTTCTTCGAAGCAGGCGTGCGGTTAACGTGAATATTGCAATCATGCGCGCTTTCGTCGAGCTTCGCCGGGCGTTGGCGACCCACGAAGAGCTCCGAAAGAAAATCGAAGCGATTGAACGTCGCTATGACGCGAAGTTTGAGGTCGTGTTTAGCGCGATCAAGCAGATGCTTGAGCCGCCGGCAAAACCAAAACTCACAATCGGTTTCCACACCACATCAAAGCCGCTGAAACCCTCGTCCGGCAACCGTCAGACCTTGCCAGTTTGATATTCCAGATTGGCATATCAAGATTGCGGCACCCACCCAAAATACACCTTCAGTGGCCGCCGGACGACATACTGTATTTTATTCTCGGCAGCGATCCACGATGCGTCTGCTCCATTTTCGCTGGCTTTTTGGACCTTTTTCCTTTTCGATTTATCTTCCCGTTTGTCGTCTGAAACTCGATATTGATTCTGGCGAAGCGAACTTTGAAAACAAGCTGTTGTAAATTACTAAAGTCAGCAAAATCAGTGGGTTAGGCCTTCGTTCCGGGCGCTTTTTTGTTTGGATTTTGCGGATCATCAGGTACAATAGTTGCGTTGTAGTTTTGCTGTCGGTTTCCTCCTGTTTTTCGGTCCGCCTCGCGCAATCGAGGCACGTCCGCCAAGCCAGCGAAGTTCGTTTTCCGCCCTGCGCCAGGGGCCAGAACGTCGCGCTTGGAAATAAACTCTGCAAACGCAATTCACGTTTGCCGGGTTGACAAGTCTTCGCCACGTCTCGCTGCGCGAGACGGGATGGAGCAGGGGCCCTACGAGTTCCAGCGCATGCGTTCGCGCCTGCATCGGAGCCAAAGGGTAAGGCGACGCACGGAGAAGTCCGCACTCAGCCTTTCCTCGCTTCAAAGAATTTGAATCAGGTTATAGCGGCTGCGCTCTTGCGCTGTCTCGCGGTTTGTTCGCGCCGCAAATTTTCGCCGGCAATCAGCCGCGCGCTAGTTTTCTGTGAGTCACGGGAGATTGAATGGCTGAAGAAAAAGATCCACAAGCGCAGGGGCACAAGTACGACGCAAAATCGATCAAAGTTCTCGCCGGACTTGAAGCCGTTCGCCTGCGTCCCGCCATGTACATCGGCTCGACCGGTGAAATGGGCCTGCACCATCTCGTCTGGGAAGTCGTCGACAACTCCGTTGACGAAGCCATGGCCGGCCACGCCGACGAAATTAACGTCACAGTTCATGCCGACGATTCCGTTACCGTCGTGGACAACGGCCGCGGCATCCCCGTCGATATGCATGCCACCGAAAAGCGCCCCGCTGCCGAAGTCGTCCTCACGGTGCTCCACGCCGGCGGCAAATTCGACAGCGATACTTACAAGGTTTCCGGCGGTCTTCACGGCGTTGGCGTCAGCGTCGTCAACGCGCTAGCCGACTGGCTCGAACTCGAAATCTCGCGCGACGGCTCGGTTTGGGAGCAGACCTATGAAAAAGGCAAGCCCACCTCGAAGCTGAAGCAAACCGGTAAGACACGCAAAACCGGCACGAAAATCACGTTCCACCCCGATCCCGCAATTTTCGACAAGACCACCTACAGCTACGACACGCTCGCGCAGCGTCTGCGCGAACTCGCCTTCCTCAACAAAGGCCTGAAAATTACGCTTACCGACGAGCGCAGCGATAAGACCGCCGAATTCCGCTTCAGCGGCGGCATCAGCGAATTCGTCAAGCACCTCAACCGCGGCAAGACCACGCTCCACGATTCGCCGATCTACATGGAAGGCAAGCGCGGCAACGTCGAAATCGAAATCGCGCTGCAATACAACGACAGCTACGGCGAAAACGTCTTCGCCTTCGCCAACGCGATCAATACTGTCGACGGCGGCACGCATCTCTCCGGCTTCCGCTCTTCGCTTACGCGCACGATCAACAGCTTCGCTTCCAATGCCGGCATGTTGAAGGATCAAAAAGACGAAGTGTCGATCAGCGGTGACGATGTGCGCGAAGGCCTCGTCGCCGTCATCAGCGTCCGCCTCCCGCAACCCCAGTTTGAAGGCCAGACCAAAGGCAAGCTCAACAGCGACATCAAGGGTGACGTCGAGCAGCTCGTCAACGAGCGCCTCGGCGATTGGTTCGACAAGCATTCCACCGTCGCGCGCCGCATCATCGCGAAGTGCATCGACGCAGCCCGCGCCCGCGAAGCCGCCCGCAAAGCCCGCGAGCTCACGCGCCGCAAGTCCGCGATGGACTCCAGCGGCCTTCCCGGAAAGCTCGCCGATTGCCAGGAGCGCGATCCGTCCCGCTGCGAACTCTTCGTCGTCGAGGGTGAATCCGCAGGCGGCTCCGCAAAAATGGGCCGCGACCGAAAGTCGCAAGCGATCCTGCCGCTCAAGGGCAAAATCCTCAACGTCGAAAAAGCGCGCTACGACAAGATGCTCGGCCACGAAGAAATTCGCGCCATCATCACCGCGCTCGGCACCGGCATCGGCAAAGACGATTTCGACGCCGGCAAGCTCCGCTATCACAAAATCATTCTGATGACCGACGCCGACGTCGACGGCAGCCACATTCGCACGCTGCTCCTCACCTTCTTTTTCCGCCACATGAAGGAGCTTATCGATCGCGGCCACATCTACATCGCGCAGCCTCCTCTCTATCGCGTGAAACGCGGCAAGAGCGAGCGCTATATCCGCGATGAGGCTGACTTCGCTCACGAGTTGATGAAGCGCGCCACCGAAGATCACGTCGTCAAAGCCAAAGAAGGCGTTTCGCTCGAAGGCGCCGCGCTTACCAAGTTTCTGCTCAACGTTCAGGAGTTCGACGCCGCCACCACGAAGCTCGCGCGTCGCCTGCACGATCCGCGCCTGGTCGAAATCCTCGCCGAAAGCGGACTGGAAAAGAAGACGGACTTCGAGGAAAAGAAGCCGCTCGAAAAACTGCTGAAAGAAGTCGAGAAGGCCAAGCTCAAGCTCGAAGGCAAAATCGTTTTCGACGAGGAGCACAGCCTGTACGAGCTGCAGTTCGGCCCGCCGCGCAATCAGAAGATCAATTGGGCGCTCGTTTCGACCGCGGAATTCAAGCGCATGCGCGGCCTCGCCCGCTCGATCGACGAATTCAACAAGCCACCTTTCACTGTGCAGAACAACGGCACGAAGGTGATCAAGGAAAAGGCGCAGGACGTCTTGAACTACGTCGTGGAAGATGCCAAAAAAGATTTCACCATCACGCGATTCAAAGGCTTGGGTGAAATGAACGCCGAGCAGTTGTGGGAAACCACGATGAACCAGGACACGCGCACGCTCCTCCAGGTCAAACTGGAAGACGCCGTCGCCGCCGAAGACATTTTCACAACGCTGATGGGCGAAAACGTCGAGGCCCGCCGCAAGTTCATCGAAGAAAACGCCCTCGACGTCCAGAACCTGGATATTTAGTCGCACTCGATGCCCTTCGATGATTTATCAGCTCGGATGGACGACATTGCCAGGTCTGCGCGGCTTGAGCTGCAGCGATTTTCGCGCCGTGCCGACCGATGCGCCCGACACAAATCGCGGCGTAGCGATCGAATTTGCCAGTGAAGCAGCGCGCGACGAATTTCTGCGCCGTATCGAAGCCGAATTCGCTCCGCGCCGCTTCACCAATGCAGCCGACGCCTTCGACACTGTGAAGGCCTATGTGCTCGCAGGTTAGGCCGCCCTGTAGCCGCGATCGTTTTCCAGATCGCGGGGTTTAAGCTAGCCGTCGCCCACTTGAAAGCGACGAATGGTTTTTGAGTCGATTGTTTTAGGAGCCCGAGCATCAGGGTTTTCGCAGTACCAAAAATTTTTCGATTGGCGACCACAAGTCACCAGTCACTAATCACCAGTCACTGAGGTCAAATGGCGGACGAGAAAAACACTTCAATCCTGCTCCCAATCGATATCGAAGCCGAGATGCGCAAATCGTATCTCGACTACGCGATGAGCGTCATTATCGCGCGCGCGCTGCCCGATGTGCGCGACGGCCTCAAGCCCGTCCAGCGCCGCATCCTCGTCGCGATGAACGATCTCGGCCTCGCGTCCAACCGCGGCTATCGCAAATGCGCCAAGATCTGCGGCGACACTTCCGGCAACTATCACCCGCACGGTGAAGCGGTCATCTACCCCGCGCTCGTGCGCCTCGCGCAGGACTTCAACCTCCGCTACATGCTCATCGACGGCCAGGGAAATTTCGGCTCCGTTGACGGCGATCCCCCGGCGGCCATGCGGTACACCGAAGCGCGCCTGGCGAAGATCACCGAAGACATTCTCGCCGACCTCGAAAAAGATACCGTCGACTTCACGCCCAACTTCGATCAGACGCGCGAAGAGCCGGTCGTTCTTCCGTCGCGCATCCCCAATCTTCTCGTCAACGGCGCCAGCGGTATCGCCGTCGGCATGGCCACCAACATCCCGCCGCACAATCTGCGCGAAATTGTTGACGCCGCCATCCTCCTGATCGAAAAGCCCGACACCTCGCTCAAAGAAATCATGAAGATCGTTCCCGGCCCCGATTTCCCGACCGGCGCCTACATCGCAGGACGCGAAGGCATCGAAGCCGCCTACAAAACCGGCCGCGGCAGCTTCGTGATGCGCGCTAAAGCTGCCATCGAAGAAGTCGGCAAGGATCGCGAAAATATCGTCATCACTGAAATTCCGTATCAGGTCAACAAAGCCAAGCTGATCGAACGCATCGCCGACCTTGTCCAGAACAAAAAGATCGAAGGTATCGCCGACGTCCGCGACGAATCTTCGCGCGAAGGCATGCGCATCGTCATCGAAATCAAGCGCGGCGAAGAATCGCAGCTCATCCTCAACAATCTTTTCAAGCAGACGCAGATGCAGGAATCCTTCGGCATGATCCTGCTCTCCATCGTCGCTGGTCAGCCGCGCGAACTCGGCTTGATCCCGATGATCAAGCTTTTCATCGATCACCGCGTCGAAGTCGTGCGCCGGCGTTCGCTTTACGAACTGCGCAAGGCTCGCGAGCGCGAACACATCTTGATCGGTTACCAGATCGCGCTCGATTATCTCGACGACGTGATCCGCATCATCCGTGGATCGGCCAGCCGCGCCAATGCCCGCGAAAACTTGCTCGCGTTCTTCAGCGAGCAGGACGTTACGATCACGGAAAATGGCAAGCCGAAAAAAATCACCGGCGTGAAGCTCGACGGCCGCAAATACAAAGTCGGCCCGCTCGAAGGCGAAGCTGCCGTCGTTTCCCGCGGGGGCGCTATTGGCCTCACTCCGATCCAGGTCGATGCCATCCTCGAACTCCAGTTGCATCGCCTGACGCAGCTCTCCGTCGACGAAATTCTCAAGGAATTGAAGTCGATCCGCGAAATCATCGCCGAACTCGAAGAAATTCTTTCGAGCGATCGCAAACTGAAATCCGTCATCACCGCCGAGCTGAAAGAAGTCCACAAAGCCTACGGCGACGATCGCCGCACGCAGATCGTAGACAAAGTCGACGAAATCAAGCTCGAAGACCTGATCGCCGACACCGAGATGCTGATCACCGTCAGCCACGCCGGCTACATCAAGCGTACCGCGGCCGAAACCTATCGCCACCAGTCGCGCGGCGGCAAAGGCCGCATCGGCGCCAAGACCAAGGAAGAAGACTTCGTCGAGCATCTCTTCATCGCCTCGGCGCACAGCTACATTTTGCTGTTCACGTCGAAGGGCCGCGTCTACTGGCTGAAAGTCTACGAACTGCCCGAAGCCGCTGCCGCCACGCGTGGCAAAGCGATCTCCAGCCTCGTGAAATTCTCCGAAGACGAAAAGCTCACTGCGCTCGTCGCCGCGCGCGATCTCGAAGAAGAAGGCCGCTTCGTCTTCATGGCCACCAAGAGCGGCACGGTCAAAAAATCCGCGCTCGCCGAATTCTCCAATCCGCGTTCGACCGGCATCATCGCCATCAATCTCGAAGCCAAAGACGAGCTCATCGGCGCCAAGCTCACCGACGGCAAGAAAATGATCTTCCTCGCCAGCCACGAAGGCCAGGCGATCCTCTTCCGCGAAACCGAAGTGCGCCCGATGGGACGCAACGCCGGCGGCGTCAACGGCATGGATCTCGACGAATCCGATCACGTCGTCAGCATGGACGCCGTGCAGCCCGACTTCGAGATCATCAAGAAGGAACACAAAACCGAAACGCAGAATCTCGAAGAGCTCGAGAACGAACAGATCAAAGACTCGCTCACCACGCTGATGCTCACCGTCGCTCAAAAGGGTTACGGCAAGCGCACGCCGCTCGCGGAATATCGCATCACTTCGCGCGGCGGCAAGGGCGTCGTCAACATGAAGACGACGGATCGCAACGGCTCGGTGATCAGCACTCTGCAAGTCACCGAAGAATCCGACGTCATGATCATCACGCACAACGGCAAAGTGATCCGCGTCCACGCCAACGAAATTCGCGAAGCCGGCCGCTCCACACAAGGCGTCCGCTTGCTGCGCCTCGACGACGACGACTCCGTAGCCGCCGCCGCCGTCCTCCAGGAAGAAAGCGAAGAAGAAAAGAAGTAGCGCGCCGTTTCCCGATTGAACCGCGCCGCGAATCGCAATCGGACCAAGCCTGATCCTGGGTGCCGCACCCTCAGTTTTTAGAGGGTGCGGGTTTCCGCCAATGCTTGCCGCGTTTGATCGATTGTGGCGCGACCGTGGTGTACAATGCCCGGCCTATGAAAAATTCTCGGCGTAAATTTCTAGCTCTCAGCCTTCCCGCGGTTGCAGCCCTCGCCGCCTTGATCGCCATCCCCGCGTGGGCACGCCACTCCGCCGCTCCGTCCGCCACTGCGCCGAACTCGGCGACATCGACCCCCGCCAATCCCGATAAAGCCCCCTTCTATCTGACCTACATCGGCACCTACACCACCAAGCAGGAAAGCAAAGGCATCTACGCGTACAATTTCAATCCCGCCACCGGCGAATTCACCCCGATCGGCCTCGTCGCCGAGACCACCGACCCATCCTTCGTCGCCGTCCATCCCAACGGCAAATATCTCTACGCCGTCAACGAAGTCGGCGATTACAACGGTGAAAAAAGCGGCGCCATCAGTTCCTTCGAGATCGATCGCAAAACCGGCAAGCTCAAATTTCTCAATCAAGTCTCCACTCACGGTGCCGGCCCGTGCTTTGTCTCGCTCGACAAAACGAATCGCTTCGTCCTCGTCGCCAATTACGACGGCGGCAGCGTCGCCACATTTCAGATCGAGCCCGACGGCAGCCTCAGCCACGCGCGCGGCTTCGTGCAGCACTCCGGCAACAGCATTGACAAGCAGCGCCAGGAAGCACCGCACGCGCACTGGATCAGCACCTCGCCCGACAATCGCTTCGCGCTCGTCGCCGATCTTGGCCTCGACGACATCCTCGTCTACAAATTCGATGATGTGCAGGGAAAGCTGACGCCGAATTCTCCGCCGTACGCACAGGTCAAGCCCGGCTCGGGCCCGCGCCATCTTGCGTTCGCACCCAACGGGAAATTTGCCTACCTCATCACCGAAATGGCATCGACGGTCGTCACATTTTCCTACAACGCCGAAAAGGGCACTCTGACCACGCTGCAAACGTTGCCGAATCTTCCCAAGGACTACAACGGCGTGAAAGAAGCCGCCGAAATCACCGTTCATCCCAACGGAAAATTCGTGTACGCGTCGAATCGCGGCTCCGCCAACAGCATCGGCGCCTACAAAGTCGATGCCGCGAAGGGAACTCTGACGCCCATCGGTCTTTTCCCCACCGGCGGAAAAATTCCGCGCCACTTTACAATCGATCCCACCGGAAAATTCCTGATCGCCGCCAACGCCGATTCCAACAATCTAGTCACCTTCAAGATCGACGAAACCACCGGCGCCCTCACCCCGACCGGCAAAGAAGTCTCCGTCCCATCGCCCCAATGCATCGCCTTCGCCGGCGAAGAATAGTTTATTCGTCGTCACGAACCCGAATCTCAACCGGTCGTAACGCGAAACAAAGAAAGAAAATTCATCGGCAAGGATGCCGCCGCGTCTCGTCTGCGGTACAATCCCGGCTGTTTTGACTACAGCCAGGAGAAACAAATGATGCGCTGGGCTCGAGTGGCGAAGTGTTTGTGTGCGGCAATGGTGTTAGCGACTGCCCTCGGCAGCGCGGCTCGAGCGGGAGACGGTGAGACGCAGCCGGCGCGCGGCGCGAATCAGCCCGTCGATGAGACCTATACCGCGAAGATCAAGAAATACACGACCGAGCCGTACTTCACTTCACCACTCGTCGATTATTTGCCCGCATCGAAAAATGTGCCGACTCCCGAAGTCGTCCTCGGCGACGTCTCGGGCGCTCCTGGAATTCTCCCGTACGCCGAAGACGTCTACAAATACATGCGTCTGCTCGAAAAGGCGTCGCCGTCGCGCGTAAAAGTTTTCACCATCGGCCACACCGAAGAAGGCCGCGAAATGATCGCCGTCGCGGTTTCTTCCGAAGCGAATCTCAAAAATCTCGAATCGAATCGCGCTGAGCTCGCCAAGCTCGCCGATCCGCGCACCATTAAGCTCAACGACGCTGAAGCCGATAAAATCGTCGCCCGCGCCACGCCGATCTATTACATCACCGGCACGATTCACTCGCCCGAAACTGGCGCTCCGACCGCACTCATGGAATTGGCGTATCGCCTCGCCGTCGATGAGAGCCCGTACATCAAAGAAATTCGCGACGGCGTCGTCACGCTGATCACTCCGGTCGTCGAAGTCGATGGCCGCGATCGCATGGTCGACATCTACAAATGGCACCTGTCGCACCCGAACGATTTCTATCCGTCGCTGATTTACTGGGGCAAGTACGTCGCGCACGACAACAATCGCGACGCGATGGGCGTCACGCTTAAGCTGACCGAAAACGTGCTGAACACCTACGCGACCTGGAAGGTGCAGGTGCTGCACGATCTCCACGAATCCGTCCCATATCTCTACGACAACACCGTCGGCGACGGCCCGTACAACGCGTGGATCGATCCGATTCTCGCCGACGAATGGCAGATGATCGGCGCGCGCAACGTCGCCGACTTGACAAAGTTCGGAATGCCCGGCGTTTTCACGCACGGAGATTTCGACACGTGGTCGCCGGGCTACCTGATGTTCATCGCCGCGATGCACAACGGCATCAGCCGTCTCTACGAAACATTCGGCAACGGCGGCGCCGATACGAAAGAGCGCACGCTCGACCCCGAAGAATACGCGCGCACCTGGTACAAGCAGAATCCGCCATTGCCAAAAACGCTTTGGTCGCAACGCGACAACAACAACTACGAAGAGACCGGCCTTCTCACTTCGCTGCACTACTTCAACGAAAACAAGCGGATGTTCCTCAAGAATTTCTACCTCAAGTCCAAGCGCTCCATCCAGAAGCCAACAGCAGAAGGACCCTCGGCGTACGTTCTCCCCGGCGATGATCCGCGTTCAGAACTGCAAGCCGAATTGCTGCAAGTGATGGATAAGCAGAAAGTAGAAATCTCCCGCGCGACTTCGGCTTTCACCGTCACGTTCCCACCGAAGAAGAAAGAAGAAGACAGCAAGCACGCCCACGGCGCCGCGAAAGCCTCCGACAAAGACAAGGCCGACAAAGACAAGAAAGACACCGAGCCCACCACGCGCGAATTTCCCGCCGGCAGTTACGTCATTCGCATGGATCAGCCCTATTCCCGCATCGCCGACGCGCTGCTCGATCACCAATACTGGAGCCCGGACGATCCGCAAAAAACTCCATATGACGACACAGGATGGACTTTCGGAGAACTCTTCGGCGTGCAAGTCGTGCGCGTCACCGATGCAAGAGTCTTAAGCGCCGCTATGGAGCGCGTGAACTCCGTGAAGTTGCCCGGCGGCATTAGGGGAGACGGCACCGTCTTCGCCATCAACAACAACGCCCAGCCGACGCTCGCAACGCTCCGCTACAAACTGAAAGACGCCACGATGGACGCTGCCGAAGAAGCGTTCGACGCGGGCGGAACGAAATTCAACCGCGGCACGATTCTCGTAAAGGGCGTAAACCGTGCCGATCTCGACAAAGCTGCCGCCGAAGCCGGCGTCGAAGTCGTCGCGCTCGGCAGCGCCCCCGACGTGAAGACTCATCCACTCCGCGCTGCTCGCGTCGCCTTCGTCCACACCTGGCTCAGCACGCAGACCGAAGGCTGGTGGCGCCTCGCGCTCGACAACATCGGCGTTCCTTACGACTACATGAGCACGCAAGCCGTCGCAAAGATCGACGATCTACGCGCGAAGTACGACGTGATTCTTTTCCCGCCCGTCGGATTCAACGCACCCGCGTCGCTGATCATCAGCGGCCTGCCGACATCGTGGGGCAATCCGCTGCCGTGGAAGAACACCGCCGAAACGCCGAATCTCGTCGGCAAAAACGATTCCACCGACGACATGCGCCCCGGCCTCGGTTGGGACGGCCTTGCGAAGCTGCACGAATTTGTCACGAAGGGAGGCGTACTGCTGACCGCAACCGACACGTCGAACTTCGCGATCTCCAGCGGCTTCGAGAACGGCGTCACGCTCAATCAGGCGCAAAAACTCAACATCGTCGGCTCCGTGCTCAGCGCGCGTCTCGTCGATGGCGCGAGCCCGATCGCCTACGGCTACAGCGACAAAGTTTCCGTCTACTGCGACAACGGCCCGATCTTTTCGCTGACCGCCATCGCCGGCGAACGTCGCCGCCGTCGTCTCGGCAGCCACTCGAAAGAACGCCCGACAGGTCGCGGCACGATCGACGATCCCGACTTCGCGGTCGGCCGTCCCGCCACGGAAGTTCCCGAGGAAAAATCGACCGAAACCTGGGAAATCCCCGAAGTTACCGACGAACAAAAGCTGAATAACCCGCGCGTTATTCCCGACGCTGAATTGCCGCGCGTGATTCTGCGCTATGCCGATAGCAAAGATCTTCTCGTCTCAGGCTTGCTCGAAGGCGGCGACGAAATCGCGCAGCATCCCGCCGTCGTCGATGTGCCATCCGGCTCCGGCCACGTGATCTTATTCTCGATCAACCCCGTCTATCGCGGCGAAACCCGCGGAACATACTCCTTCGTGCTCAACACAATCATGAATTGGGACAGCCTCAACGCCGGCCGCAAGCCCGCGGAGAAGCAATAGGGCTGGCATCCCGTCCGCGATACCTGTACCGGCCGCTGCAACTGGCGTTTTTGGCCGGTTAAGGTACAATCCCGGCCCATGGCGAAACGTGCAACGAAGTCCTCGGCCAGTCGGCGACGAAGCCGAACCAGCGCGCGACGAAGCGCCTCGCGAAAATCAAAAGACGGGAAGCTGCCGAAGGAAGCGTTAACTCTCGTCGTGCTCCTCAAATCCCGCGAAGGGCAGGAGCCTCTGCTTGAAGCGGAGTTGCGAGCGCTCGTCGGCCCAACTCGCAAGGAAGACGGCTGCATCATCTACGATTTGCATCGCGGCGCCGACACACCGAACTCATTTCTGCTGCACGAAGTCTGGGAATCCCGCGAAGCGCACCGCCTCCACACGCAAACGCCGCACTTCATCCGCTGGAACGCGCGCAAAGATGCGCTGCTTGTGAGCCGCGACTCAGCCTTCTGGACCCAGATTCTCTAGTCACAGAACCGCTGCACAAAATCCCAAACGATCGCCTGTAGTTCCTTCGCGCAATCGGCAACTGTAGGGCCGCGGCACGCTGCGCCCCATGTCCGCAAGATCGATCCTAAACGCTGTCCTCGATCGATCTTCCTCTACGATTCCGGCGGTCCAACGTAATACCCCGGCCGATTCCGAATCTTCCAATCCTTTGAGCCCTTCTCGCCCTTGGTAGCCGATTTCGCCAGCGTTACTTTGATCTCGTGGTACCCATTCTCGTTCGTCCCGGTCGGCGCATAGCTCACCGAATACTGCGCATGCAGCTCGCCGCCAATTTGATCGATCGCTTTTTCGATCGTCCGATCCTTGAACGCAGCGAGATGCTCGCCGCCTGTCCCCGCCGCCGCAAGCTCGAGCGGATTCCCCTTCACCTTGTCCTTCCCGTGTTTCACCGCCCAAATAATCGCCTGCCCCAAATCACCGCTGCCCAATCGCGCGGCCTCGGTGTCCGGCGTCTGCACCGTTCCCGGCATTGGCGGAGCGCCGAACGTTCCCGGCGGCGTCACCTGCGGCGTCGTATCGCGCGGTTCGGCTTGCAATTGCGCCCGCGTCGTCGAAAGCCCAACGCTATAGATCGTGATGTTCGCAAGCTGCGCCTGCCGTAACACTTCGCCGAATTGCGTTCCACTGCCGATGTCTTGCGCTTCCGAAATAATCAGCATCACGCGCCTTCGCCCCGGCTGATCGGATGTCGGCTGCGGTTGGCTGCTCAGCATTTCGATTCCCGCTGTCATCGCATCGTAAAGTTTTGCGCCCGACGTTCCCGCCTGTAAATGTGTAAAAACGCTTTCGATCTTGTCGGCGTTATGCGTGAATCCCTGCAATTTATCGACGGAATCGTTGAAGCCGATGACCGCCGCTTCGCCGCTGCTCCCCATCACGGTCTGCGTGATGAGAATTCCCGCCTTGTTGATCTGCGGCAAAAACGTCGCGACGCGCGAACTCGTTTCAACCAATACAACAAGCGAAAGCGGATCGCCTCCCATGTCGAAGTGCAAAATCTTTTGCGCCACGCCGTTGTCGGTGATCTGAAAATCCTTCGCGTCCAGCGTGTGAATCATGTTGCCCTTGTTGTCTCGCACGGTGATCGGCGTATTGACGAGCGCGACGCTGACGCCGATTTTCGCGGTCTTCGGTGGTTGCTGAATCGGAGTGCCCGGTTGCGGCGCGATAGGGCCCGATGCTTGCGCCAAAAGGGAAGGCACGCATCCAAAACACGCGACTGCAAGCGCTGCAATGACTAATCGCGAGGCCGGTAAGCGGTTCATGGATGGGGCAAACCTCCGCGCACAGTGTATCCAATTCGACGCAGTTCCGCCGACAAGCGTTGCCGCCCCCGGCATCTGTTTCTAGAATGGTAACGGACATTTTTCGGAGCGCTCGATGGCGGCACGCCAGACGAAATCAAGAACGAGAACAGCAAAAGCCCGCGCGAAATCAGAATCAAGCTCGGCAAAGACCCAAACCCACGGCAAAACGAAGATCAAGAAGCTGAAGCCCACGCCGATGCATGCGCCGTTGGCGCCCTATAAGGATCCCGCGTTTCTGGACAGTACCGCCGCACGTCCGATCCGCATCCTGAGCGAGTATGTGCATCCTTTGGTGCAGCTCAAAAAAGAGGGCATCGGCGACACCATCGTAATGTTCGGCTCGGCACGCATCGAATCGCGTGAAAGCGCGCTCGCTCGCCTGGGAAAATTGAAGAGCCGCGCCGCGCTGAAGCGTGTCGCCGCCCAGCGCGCCGCGTATCGCCAACCGTTGCGCGATGCACGCAGCGCGCTCGAGATGTCGCGTTACTACGAGCAGGCTCGCGAACTCTCGCGCCGCATCACAAAATGGGCGATGACACTCGGCGAACGCCCGCGGCGCTTCGTGGTGTGTTCCGGCGGCGGCCCCGGAATCATGGAAGCTGCAAACCGCGGCGCGATGGAAGCGGGCGGAAAGTCGATCGGCTTGTCGATCGAGTTGCCGCATGAACAGTTTGCGAATCCCTACATAAGCCCCGAACTGAGCCTCAACTTTCACTACTTTTTTATGCGCAAGCTGTGGTTCGCGCAGGTCGCAAAGGCGCTCATCGTATTTCCAGGCGGATTCGGCACGTTCGACGAGCTGTTTGAAATGCTCACCCTGCTGCAGACCGGCAAGTTGCCAAAAAACAGCCTCATCCTTATCTACGGCCGCAAGTATTGGGACCAGGTTCTCAACTTCCGAGCGATTACGCGGTGGGGCATGATCAGCCCAAGTGAATTCAAAATGCTCCAGTTTGCGGACACCGTGGACGACGCATTCGATCGGATCAAGACCGGCCTCGAGAAGTACCACATGGAGCTGAATTCCGACCTCTAGCGAGGTGTAGAAACGCGCCAAAACCATCTGCCCGCGTCTTTCCCGGCCCGCCCAGCGATTTCTACAGGCTTTCCCCTATACGATTCCGGTGGTTTCCCGATAGGCGGAAAGGACGCGCGTCCCTATTCTGTTAAGCGAACCTGGCTATCCCCGTCGATAGGAGATTCGCAATGGAACTTGAGCGCCGTACGCAAATCGTGGAATACGGAAAGCTTCTCATCACACTGACCGCACTAGGCGGCTTTCTGTTGTTTACAGGGGCGCCACGAGTAAAGGCGAGCGAGGCTGAGTGCCAGCACCGCACCGAAAAAGCCGACCACGACCTGCACGAAGCCATCAAGCATCACGGCTATGACAGTAAGCAGGCGGAACACGCACGTCACGAGCTATCGGACGCGCGCGAATACTGCTGGGGGCAGGATCACAAGTGGTGGGACGTGGAAGCGCATCAGTGGCGCACGGAACACAACTGGGACGCCGATCACGGCCGTCCTTGATTAATTCTGAAATTCTGAATTGAGCTAAGTTCGGGACAGTCGTCGCAGACGTCTCGAAATTCACCAACTTGAGAGTTGTTTCGGGCGCGGCGAATTCATTTCGCCGCGCTTTCTTTTTGCGACCGTCGAAATCGCCTGTGTTTATAAGGCTTTCGGAGCGGCGCGACATTTCCCGCACCAGAGTGTTTCATAACTACCAGCAACAAGCCCCCAAGCAAGGTCGGGGAAACGGTTCGAGGAGGATTTTATGCAATGGCACAAGTCCGTCTTGAAGTCAGTTTTTGGTAAGGCGGCGTTGGCCGCGGCGGCACTCGGTGGCTTCATGTTTTTCGGTGGAGCGTCGAGCGCGCAGGCAGCGCCAGTGTACGTGTACCATCGGCCGGTTGTTGTGGTGCACCGCGGCTACTATGCGCCGGTGCCGTACTGGCGACATGAGTATGTTCGCGGCTGGTACGATCGCTTCGGCTGCTGGCACCGCTACTAAGCGGTGCACCTTCGATCTGTCGGCTCGGGGCGGTCCGAGCTTGATGGAATTCGAGGTCTCAGGCGAGGCATACAATTCGGTGAGAAAAAACAAACGGGGCGCTTTTGGCGCCCCGTTTTTGCTGGGATTTGTGCGGTGCGAAATTTTCGGTCGTGAAACCGATTAGTGACTGTGAGCCGGAACCTGAATTTCGTCCGAAAACACTGCTTCAAAACGCCGCGTCTCGTCCTGATCGTGCAGCATCACGACGGGAACGACGCGCAGCGACTGGCTGCACGATCGGCACTGCGTGACTTCGCCTTGTAAATCCTGCAAAAAACCATCCGTGAAGTGATATTGCGTCCGCTCGCGCCGGGCGTTCTTCTGGCCACGCGTGCCGCAGTGGGGACAAACGAACTCGACTCGGTCCTCCTGCGGATCGCGGTCCAACGCAGCCCAACCCGTGCGGCGCACACCGACCGTTTCAATATTGCGCCGATCCATGGGTGTTGCCTCCTTCAGATCCACGTCCACAGTGCAATGAGATGCTGCATGGTTTCATTTTGATACAAATATCTAAGACTTCTGTTTTGTTGGGGCTGCGGCGAGTTAGTGGCTCGGTTGTTGTATTGCCCGAATCGAGCCGGGGAACTTGTCGCGGCTGACGGTGTCCAAGCAACTGTTGAGGACGCGCGCAAACCTCACATCCCTGCGAGCGCGGCGCCGGGACCTGCATAGCAACCTGCAGGCTTCCGGCGTCGCAAATTTTCCCAAGTAGTTCGCAGCATTTTCGTGTGGAGGTGTGTGCAATGGCTGCCGATTTATTGAATGGATGTCTGGTTGACGGAGATTCGGAGCAGTTGAAGCGGGAGAGAAAAATTCGGCGTCGCGCGTTGGCGATCTCGATTTCGCTGCAGGCGATTGCGCTGGCGGTGATTTTGTTGATGCCTTTGCTGGGAAAGCCGGCGGTGATTTCGTGGAATGTCGTTCCGGTGCCCCCGTATTATTCTCGGCCGACGCCGATGCGCGTTGTTGAGACGCAGATCATACGTCACAGGAACTTCAAACCAACGACGCCCACAGTGCCGACCCACATTCCAACCACAATCGACATGACCCCGGAGCCTGATCCGATCGGGGATCCGATGCCACCTCAAGGCACCATCGACATAACGGGCGCGATTCCGATGACCGAGTCGCGTGCGACGACGCAGCCGCCGCCTCCGACAGAGCCGAAACCGAAGACGCCGAAGGTCGTACATTTATCGCAGATCGACGCGTCGAGACTCGTCTACCGCATCGAACCGACGTATCCGGTGCTCGCAAAACAGATCGGCAAATCGGGCAAAGTCGAATTGCACGCTATCATCGGCGAAGATGGAGCGATTCAGTCGCTCGAAGCGGTCAACGGCGATCCGATGTTTTTCGCGTCGGCAATGCAGGCGGTGAAGCAGTGGCGCTATACACCGACGATGTTGAACGGGCAGGCGGTGAAGGTGGATACCTATATCACCGTGATTTACAACATGACGCGGTGAGTTGGTAGTCGACGACACGGCGCAACGCCGGTGAACGCGAGCTCGTCGGTGAATTTTTTTAGAGCAGCGGTTCGCCGGCGTGCTGCGCTATGGCACGGCGCGTTTCGTCGCGGAGGCGGATGAGCTCATGCCAGTCGCCGGATTCACTCGCGGTTAGTGCATTGCCGCCGGGCGTCGCAGCGCCGCGCGGATAGATCGGCGGCGACAGCGTGATCGTCACGTCGGATGGGCGCGGAAGATAGGTACCGTCGCGCAGAAATTTTCGCGTGCCGGCGAGCGAAACCGGAATGATTGGAACGTTCGCGCTGACGGCCGCTTTGAACGCGCCGAGTTGAAACGGACGAATGCCGTCTTCTTTCGTGAATGTGCCTTCCGGAAAAATAAAAACGGATTCGCCTTCCTGCAACAGTTGCAAGATCTGCTCCGACTGCTTCAAGCGTGCATCACCTTTCGTGCGATCGAACCAGACGTGGCCCATCTGCTTTAGAAATACGCCGATGAACGGCATGTGACGCACTTCGAGTTTCGCGACAAAGTGATAGGGAACACCGAGACCGAGCATGAGCGGCAGGACATCGAAATAACTCGTGTGATTCGCGGCATAGATCTTCGAGCCCGGCGTGTCCATGTATTCTTTGCCGACGACACGCACATGGCATCCGACCATCGCGAATAATTTCTTCAGCGCCGCCGATGTGAATCGGCCGGCGGCCCGCTGATCCTTGATGAAGCTGACGATTGTGGTGGACGGAATGATCCAGATTAGAAACACGATGGAAAAGTAGATGCCGTAGAGAATTTCCCACGCGCGACGCCCGGCCGACGCGAGCACGCGGCCAACGCTTCGGAGCGCTCCTCCTGCGCCGAGTCGTACGATTTGCAGCCAAACCGGAGGACGAGCTTGCGATAGCGATCCTTTTTTGAAAAGTTGGCGCGTTTCTTCGCGGCGCAGTTTCCCGCTTGATGTCTTGGGAATGCTGCCCGGCGGCACCAGTTCGACCCGATCGGGAGGCAATCCGAGCCCGCGCGAGATTTGCTCGGTGACCGCGGCGGAAATCGGCGCTAGCTTTTTCGGATCGCGATCGCGCACTTCCGCAACGACGATTAATTTTTCCGTGCCTGACGCTTCGTCTTTCAAACCAAAAGCGACGATGCATCCTTTGCGAATGCCATCGACGCGCGCAGCGAGTTCCTCGACTTCGTGAGGATAAAGATTGCGGCCGCCTTTGATGATGATGTCTTTGACGCGGCCGGTGATGTAGAACTCGCCCTCTGCGCGATACGCGCGATCGCCGGAATCGACCCACGCGAATTCGTCGGGCGATTTTGCGGGTCCCTGCGGCAACAATTTTTGCGTCGCGGCTTCGTTGAGATAGTAGCCGGTGGTCGCCGATGGTCCGCGAAACCAGAGGAAACCTTCCGTGCGCTCGGGCACTTCGTTGCCTTGCGCATCGACGAGACGAACCTCGTGTTCGGGGAGCGAAACGCCCGATGAAACAAAGGAAATCGCTGAGTTCGTGGCCGTCGTTGCAGGAAGCGCGCGACCTTGCGTCGTGAATGTTTCGCGATCGACGCGATCGATTTTCGGTCCGCGATTCAGCGGCGGCACGGTGACGGCCAGCGATGATTCCGCGAGCCCGTAAACGGGCAAATGCGTCTCATTGCGGAATCCGTAACGCGAAAAACGTTCGGTGAATCGCTGCATCGTTTCCGGATTCACCGGCTCCGCGCCATTCATTGCGACGCGCCACGAGCTCAGGTCGAGCCCTTCGATATCTTTGTCGGCGATTTTTCGCACGCAAAGCTCATAGGCAAAATTCGGCGCCGCGGAGAGCGTGCCGCGATGCTTGTGAAACGCCCAGAGCCAGCGTTCAGGCCGCGTGAGAAACGAAAGCGGTGACATCACCGAGAGCGGCACGCCGAAATGCAGCAGCGTGAGCCACGCGCCGATCAATCCCATGTCGTGATACAGCGGCAGCCAGCTCACGCCGACATCATCGGGGCGCATTTCGGTTGCGGCGCCGATGGCGCGAATGTTCGCGAGCAGATTCGCGTGCGTCAGAGTGACACCCTTCGGGTCGCCCGTCGAACCCGATGTATATTGCAGCAGCGCGATGTCGTTCGCGCGCCGCGCGCGAGTTCCCGTGACATGTGCGGGCGCCGCACCGGGGGCGGGCGGAGGCGCTTTATCGGCAGCGTAGATCAATTTCTCTGCATCCACTACGCCGAGCAACGATTTCACGCGCGGTTCGAGCAAATGCGCGACGGCTTCGGCACGGCGAAATGTCAGCAGCAGGCAAACTTCGGCGTTGTTGAGAATCGCCGATTGGCGCGCGGCATATTCCTCGATGCGATCCGCGCGAAACGGCGGATAGATCGGAACCGGAATCGCGCCGGCGAGAAGAATGCCCGCGTAGGAAACGAAAAATGCGCGCGACGTCGGCAGCATCAATGAAACGCGACCGCCGGTAGGCACTCCGCGCCGCGCGAGCTCAGCGGCGCAGCGTTCCGCCGCCGCGTAGAGTTCGCCGAACGTCAGCGTCACATCGCGTTCGCCGCCGTTCGCGGTTTCTTCGGAAATGAGCAGGTGCGCGCGCTCTGCGTCGTGCCGCGCGCGATAACGCAAGACATCGAGCAGCGTTTCCGTCGCGAAAATTCCGTCGTGCGTTTCGTCGCGTCGTTTGCTCGCCTGGCGCGCGGCCACGGATGCATGCAGTTCCGGCGTGACTTCATCGTTCAGGCGACTGGCACCTGGCGCTTGCAGCAGCGCGGTTGCTAGTTCGTCGGGCGTGTTCGCTTCGGATGCGACTTGATCGGGCAGCCGCACGCCGAATTCCTCTTCGAGGCGCGAGAGCAATTCGAGACGCTCGAGGCTACCCAGTCCGAGATCACGATCGAGTGACGATGTCGCGCTCAACATTGGAAGAGCGCCCTGGCTGCCGAGTTCCACGAGCAACCCGCGAACGATTTGCAAGACGCGTTCGCGCGTTCCGGATTTGTCGAGTTGTGTAGTGGGCGTCGCCACGATGGTCTTAACAGAGGAGCTGCCTTGGGGCAGAGGCTATCACGCGGGGACGCGGAATTCTATTGTCGGCGCAGCAAGTTGTTCTAAGCATTCAACTTATGTGAATGCGAGATGAACGCGGGCTGTGCGATTTTTGACGTTTGGTTCGACTACGCACGCTTTGACAGCGCCGCCGCGGTCACACCTTTCGGTAGCAATGTGGTGGAGAGATCGACGCCCGATAGATCAACGCCATTGAGATCGGTTTCGCGCAGAATGGCCACTCCCAGGTCTGCGCCGCTGAATTTTGCGCCGGCGATGTTGGCAAGGCGAAAGTTCACGTTGCGCAGTTTCGCGCGCTGAAAGTTCACGTTAGAGAGATCGCACCGGAAAAACTCGATGCCGCTCGCCTCCGCTTCGCTGAGGTCGGCGCCGGGCAGGATCGATTCGGTCATATCGCAGTTGCGGAGATCGGCTTTATGCAGCTTGGCGCCGGAGAGATCGGCAACGGCGAGCTTGGATTTGCGCAGATCGGAGCCGGAGAGATTTGCGTCGCGCAGAATCGCACCGTTGAAATTGCGTCCACTCAGATCGGCGTTCGATAGATCGGCGCCGGTAAGATCGGCACGCGCTCCGCCTTCCTTGCCTTTAAAGAAATCCTCGTGTGCCTTGAGAATGTCTTCGAGCGACTTGCCTCCGTGCTTGATGCTCTTTGCCTTGCGTAAACCCATGTGGCTGTGGCCTTTCTTGGTTTTCCTCTATTCTAGCGGATGAGGGCTGGGCGGAAAGCGGAGCAGCGTTCTGAGCATTGCTTTCGGCCTCCGTCGCCTGCCGTAGACGAGGACAAAAATTTCACGTCGCGATGCCGGTGGAAGTCGTACCATGGAAACTCAGGTTACCCGCAGATGAATCCCAGGTCTGACCTCGTTCGTCGCAGCTTGCGGTTCGCGCTTTTGTTGCCGCTCATGGCTGGCGTCTACGCCTCACGCGCTCCGGCCCACGCCTCCGCACCGCAGGTCCAGGAGACCGAAGGCGAGATCGTTGCGAACCTGGCCGGTGGTCGAGTCATCGTCCACGTCGCAAAGGACGACCTCGTTTTATTTGCAACGATCGATCATCCGATCGAAACCGGAGCGCCTCCCCCACGCATTCTATCGCTCGATAACACCCACATCGGCATCTTGCTCGGCGCCTCGGAGTGGCGCGAGCCGGCCGCGCCGAAGCCTATTCGGCTGGATCGCGACTATCAGTCGGTAGGCCGGCGCGATTCGCACTACGCCGACCCTTCCGGGGCCGAGCCCGACCTGGAGACCATCGGCGTCACGTTTCTCGAGCGCCTGCGCCCGTTGACCAGCCAGCTCCACCACAAGATCGAGATGAAAAAGGACGATCCGTTGTTCGAGATTGTGATCGTCGGCTTCGGAGCGAATCACTACGGGCCCGAGGTCTGGACCGTCGAATATCGTATCGAGCAGTCGGAGATCGGTACCCGGGAAGGATATTTGCAAACGCGCATTCTACGGCCGCGTTTCGAGCAGCTTTATCCACCCGAAAAGAAGCAGCCGAAGTTCGTCGTCGAGGCGCGCTACCCCGACAATCTTGCCGGACCTACGGTCATGGAGTTGATCCAGAGCGGCGATCCACGCGTCGCAAAGCTTCGCTCAAGCGATCCGAAGATCGACAAAGCCGTCGATCTGATCAGCAAGGGGCAGGCGCAGAAGGCGGACGAGGCTGCTTCCACGGACTTCTTGCGGGCATTGCTTCCGTTGATCTCGGATAAGGCGACTTTCACGATGGGCAAGATGCAAGAGCAAGGCGGCTTCGATTGGATCGTCCCGCCAGAAGAGCCGGTCGAGAAAACGAAGACTGGCGATGACAAAGATCGCCCACCAGACGCTCCGAGCTTACGGAAACGTCCCACCCCACAGCGTTAACCGATTATTCCACGATTAGCGGTTTGCAAATCCTGAGTTGCGGTTATCTCGCATTGGTCGGAAAGGCTCAATTCCCGCTAACCGTTTTTATATGCTTTGGGTGGTTTTCGTGCTGAATCGTGTGATAGCTGGTTCAAGAGTTGTCGCGCCCAAGTTCGCTTAAGCGCCTGCAACATCAACACGTTTCGATGACGCGCCGATATCGCGGCGGAAATGTTTGCCTTCAAATTCGATTTTGTTCATTCCAGCGTAAGCCTTGGCGAGCGCAGCATCCAGAGAGTCGCCCGCTGCCGTTACCCCGAGGACGCGGCCTCCGGCGGTGACGATCGAGTCCCCAATTTTCTTCGTCCCTGCATGAAGAACCTTAACACCGGTATCATGACTTAAATCGGTTAGGCCACGAATTAGCTTCCCCGACTCGAATTTCCCCGGATATCCCGCTGAAGCCGCCACAACACACACGCTTGCCCCCGGCTTCCACTTCAACTTTGTGGCGTCGAGCTTTCCATTCGCTGCATCGAGCAAAACCTCCGCGAGGTTAAAGTTAACTCGCGCCAAGATCGCTTGTGTCTCCGGATCGCCGAGCCTGCAATTGAACTCGAGCACTTGTGGACCGTCCGCCGTCAGCATTAGCCCAAAATAAAGAAAGCCTCGATACGAGACCCCGTCCGCTTTCAGGCCACGCATCGTCGGCTCGACGATTTGTTCGACAATTGTGTTCTGCATGGCGGCCGTTAGGAGATCCTCGCTCGAGTAGGCGCCCATGCCTCCCGTGTTCGGTCCCTTGTTTCCATCGAAGACGCGTTTGTGATCTCGAGTCGGAACAAGCGGCGCGTAGTTCTCTCCGTCTGCGAGAATAATGAACGATAGCTCGTCGCCCTCGATGGCTGCTTCAAAGAGAACTTTATGCCCACCGGAACCGAGATCATTTCGGTCGAACGCGCCTTCGAGAAAGTCCACCGCAGCGGCACGGTCAGGGGCGACCAACACCCCCTTGCCCGCACAAAGCCCGTCGGCTTTGAGCACCAAAGGCCACGAGACACCATCGAGTGCCGCAATCGCCTCGCGCGAAGACTCGTACACGCCGAGCATCTTCGGTGTCGGGATGCCATGACGCTGTAGAAATTGTTTTGCGAAGATCTTGCTGCCCTCGAGCCGAGCCGCCTCGCGCGATGGCGCCACAATGGGCCAGCCCTTCGCGGCGAATGCGTCTGCGATTCCATTGATCAGCGGTAGCTCGGGCCCAACCACCGTTAGATCGGGGTTCAATCTGGCAGCGAGTTGGACGATGCCTGGCACATCGCCGGCGTCCACCGAAATGCATTCGGCCTCTTGCGCGATGCCCCCGTTCCCGGGCGCACACCACAAATGTTCCACGCGCGGACTCCGCGCGAGCTTCCACACCAGCGCGTGCTCTCGACCTCCACCACCAATAACAAGAATTTTCATGGAAAGAACGCCAGCCTCATCCGGCTTTCAAGACGATAGCGATGGCGGCAAGGGCTGTCAACTCTACCCGGGCGGGCTTAGCGGCAGCGAAAATATTCGAGGAGCAAGGATTGAGTACGAGGAGAAAACGGCGAGACGTAGCGAAGATTGACGAAGACCGGGGACAAAAAAATCGGAACGACGCTGACTACATTCCACCGACAGCGCGAATTGGAATCGTCACGCCGGTCGAAGCGTCGGACGAAGCAAGCATGTGGCAGCGCCCATCGAAAATTCCGCCCGGATCAACAACCATGCAGGGCGAGTGAACTTCACCGGTGACCACGCCCTTCGCCTGAATCTCGACACGCCCTTTGGCAAAGATCACACCATCGAATCGGCCCGCGATCACGACGCGGTTCCCTTCGATCTGTCCTTCGACGCGCGCGCCTTCGCCGAGCACAACGGTCTGCTCGGAAATAATATTGCCTTTGACTTTTCCGTCGATACGAAATGTGCCCTTGAGCTGGAGCGTTCCCTCGAGCGTCACGCCCTGATCGATAAAGCCGGTCCACTCCTCGGCACTGTTTCCGTTCGTTGAAGCGCTGGGCCACTTCCACGCCATGACGAGCCAACCCCCACTTGACCTCTCTACTTTATCCCCATGCAGCGACAAGTCAACGGAGCGCACGACCTTTAGTGTCGAAATAGACGACTGAACCTACGGCCACGGCGACCGGCCAGGAGCACCGGGCGAGTTAGCCTTGTAAGAATCGCTGGCTATTCGAGCTGACTGGAGATTCTAGAGTTTCGGACGGGAGGCACGGCCGCCGGCCTGGAGTCGGGAATTGTCGGCGGTCAACCGAAGCTGAATTTCTTCAACGATCAAGCTGCCAAGAGCTACCGCTCGAGCTACCGCATGAGTCGGTCGTAGATATTCATCAACTGCGCGTCATCGTAATATTCCAGGATGAGCTGTCCTGGCCGCATCCGGGTCTTCTGCCTCAGCAAGGCTCGCGTACCGAGATGCCGCTGTAACTCCTCCAGCGCCGCGCGAATGTTCGCATCCATATGAAACTCCGCCGGTGCACCGGTCCCGCGAGAGCGTCGCGAAGCCAGCCGCTCGATCTGCCGCACTGTCAATCCGCCGCGCGCCGCCCTCTGAGCAAACCGCATCCGCATCTTCGGATCTTGGACCGCCAACAATCCGCGCCCGTGACCCGCTGTCAACTTCCCCTCTTCGATCCAATCCTGAATGATCGGCTCCAGTTTCAACAAGCGAATCGCGTTGGCAACCGTAGCGCGATCTTTCCCGGTTCGTTCTGCCACATTCTCCTGCGTCATCTGAAACTCATCCATCAGGCGCTCAAAAGCCCTCGCGGCTTCCATCGCATTCAGGTCTTCGCGCTGGATGTTTTCCACTAGCGTCATCTCGAGCGCGAGCTCGTCCGGCACCTCGCGCACGATCACCGAAACCTTGTCTAAGCCGGCGCGCTGCGAAGCCCGCCACCGGCGCTCTCCGGCGATGAGCTGATAACGCTTCCCGACCGACCGCACCACGAGCGGCTGGATGATCCCGCTGGCCTTGATCGATCGAGCGAGCTCGTCCAATGCCTCTTCCCGAAACCGCGTGCGCGGCTGAAAAGGACTCGGATCGATGAGATCGATGTCGATCTGGAGTGGGGCACCTGTCGGCGCGCCGTCACGTGCAGGCGCCGCGGCGGCCCCGCTCGAATTTACCGCAAAATTCTGGACTGGAGGCGGCTCAACTGGGACCTGTGGTTCAGGCTCCCGAATGAGCGCTCCGAGCCCCCTTCCCAAGGCGTTTCTCGTCATTGAGGATGACCTCCTGAGCAAGATTTGTGTATCCCTCGGCCCCTCTGCTGTGAATGTCGTAAAAAATGATGGGCTTGCCGAAACTGGGCGCCTCCGCAAGGCGAACATTGCGCGGAATTATCGATTGAAAGACCTGAGCGCCAAAAAAACTGCGCAGATCCGTCGCAACCTGGCGAGAGAGCGTGGTTCGCTCGTCGTACATCGTCAAAAGGATGCCTTCGATTTCAAGTTTTGGGTTGAGCGTGCGCCGGATGCGCATCAGCGTGTCGAGAAGCTCGGAAACGCCTTCCAGCGCCAGATATTCGCACTGAATTGGCACCAATACCGCGCTGGCGGAAACGAGTGCGTTCAAGGTCAAGAGATCCAGAGCAGGTGGGCAGTCCAGGATGATGAAGCGGTACCGATCGCGGATGCCGTTCAGCAAACCTTGAAGTCGATATTCTCGATTTTCTGCTGTTACGAGCTCAACAGCCGCCCCGGCGAGGTTTTTGTCGGCGGGCAACACATCGAGACCCTCGACCTGGGACTTCTGCACAACTTTGTCGAAAGCTTCGTTCAAAATGAGGGTGTGATAGAGAGTATGACGGGCCGGATCTTTCGTAAATCCGATGGCGGCGGTGGCGTTGGCCTGGGAATCGCAATCGACGAGAAGTGTCGGCTGTTCGACCGCTGCGAGGCAGGCAGCCAAGTTGACGGCGGTGGTTGTCTTGCCAACTCCGCCTTTTTGATTCGCCACCGCGATAATTCTGGCCAAAAATCCCCCGTGGGCGAAAACGTAGCAAAGGCGTGAGATCGATGCAAGAGGTTTCGTCTGATTTTCGCGTGTCAGGTCAGTCGATTGAGGAAATTTAATTTTTTCTGCCGGTTAGCGGGTGTCGTGCTGTTCCACGTGGAACAATGAACGCGAATCCCGTGTCTGGGCTACCGTCGTTATCATGTCGTTCGGCCGACTATTGGAAGATTCAAAGGCCGGAGAGTCAATGTTCCGGCGGAGAGTCAACGCTGCGTTCTCTGGCTCGTCCAAGGTTCCACGTGGAACGGTGAATTCCGCTAAATGCCGCAGACGGGTCGTTCCACGTGAAACATGCCGGCGAAACCCGCGATTTCTGCCGACCTCGGTAGAGGTTCCACGTGGAACGTCCGGGGGTAGGTGCGAGGAATCTCGTGTCGCGTGTTCCACGTGGAACACCCGTCTGCCAGGCAGGTCACATCGATTGATGCTGTCTGCAATGTTCGAGGATTTAAGGGAACGGCGACTCCGTCGCCTGGAGGCCGCGCCGGGCAGGCGAAAAAATCTCGCGTCGTGTTCCACGTGGAACACAAATGTCGCCCGCCGCCAAGTAAGCCGGGTCGATTGGCTGCTGTCTGAAATTTTCGAGGGATCCGAAGGACCGGTAACTCGATCCCTTGGCGGCCCCACACCGCGCTCCACGTGGAACTGCTTATCCCAGAACCTTCGCGGGGCTTCCGCGCTAAGAGATGCCAGTTTCGCCTAGAGTGTTTGTGAGGACTTCAGCGAGTGACTTCTTCGGTCCGTCTGCCAACTAAGATAAACCGCCGGAGCGACTGTGGAATCGCCACTGGCTCATTCCAATACCAATCCTTGCTCGTCCGAGCTTCATCCAGGTCGCGACCTCCAATCCAAAGCATTACCGTCCGCGCGCCGATCTTCTCTGACGCGGCCCATTTCAGAAAGTGCGCGAATTCACCGACGGCGCGCGAACACACGACGTCGAGCGGGGTAATTTCTTCATCGAGCTCCTCATAGCGACTGACGAGGACTCGCGCCTCCGGCAGCGCCAATTCGCGAACCACCTCCGCCAGAAACGTCGCCTTTTTAACATTCGAGTCGATGAGACAGACTTCCACCTCCGGACAAACGATTTTTAGAGGCAATCCGGGAAACCCGCCCCCAGAACCGACGTCGGCTAGCCGACCGAAACCGACGGGGATGAGGGTCGCGCCAAACATTGATTCGCAGAAATGGCGATAGAGAATCTCCAGGGGATCGCGGATCGCCGTGAGGTTCATCGCGTCATTCCACTTAAGAAGTAGACTCATATACTGCTGAATTTGCGCGATCTGTGCGTCGGTGACCGCTACCTTGAATTCCGACAGGGCTCGGCGAATTGTGTCCGACGAGGGGGGACTGGGAGAGCTGGAGGCATTGAAATCGATCCGCCTTAGAACAAGAGTTCAGAGTTCCGTGCCACGTTCTATAACTGTCTGATTCTGCATGAGATAGATCGGCCCAGCGATTCCGGCAACGATGTCGACGGCGGCATGCCAAGCCGCGACGGGTAGCAGACTGCCGGTGTACGCGCGGAAAGCGCCGAACAACAGGCCTAGAATACCCGTCCCGATCAGACCGCCTCGCCCTTGATAGAGATGCGCCGCACCGAACAGCACGGACGATATCACGACGGAGGCCCAAATCGGGAATCCGGCTCGGGCGAATGCGGCCATCGCAAATCCGCGGTACAGGAATTCCTCGCAGCAGCCTGCGGTAATTGCCAAAGCCGAGAAGGGCAGTCGCTCTCGCGCGGATTGTGGAAGGATTCGAGTCGCCATCGCTTGGACTCGCGGTGGCAGCTTGTCGAGCAGGCGCCCCATGCGACGGAAATTCATCCAGTGAAGCGACGCGAGAAGGATGGTTCCGACGATACCTGCGATGATCGTACGAAGCAGGTTAGGACCAGTACTAAGCCCCAGTTCCGGCCGCGTGTATCCATGCGCCCAAGCGCGCCACCCCGCGATGCCCACGGCGACCCACTGGAACAAAATCGTCGAAAGGTAAAGCGAAATGCGTTCACGCGATTCGACGCGCGGCTTCGCGAGAAGCTGCTTCAGACGAATGCGCCCGCGCCACGGAACAACCACCGCAAGAACCAAAAAGATGAGCCAAATGTCCCAAGGCATCCGGGGATGAAATCACGTTTGCGCAAAGCAAGCAACTGAGCCGCGCGGAGATCGGTGGAACGTCGCGTCACGCGGCTGCTTCGCCGCGCATCCTTTACAATGGATGCGAATCAGACGAGCGGATGAGAAAGGGCGTCGGCGCTAAGTTATGCCGGCGATGCTGCCAACAGTTATGTCGACTGCATCACCGAAACTTACATCGATGGCGAAAGCCGCTGGCTGCGCTGCGAAACTGAATCCAGCGACGCTCGACGCTGTGCTTCGCAAGCTTCCGCGTCAAACCGATCCGAATGTTCTCGTCGGATTCGACACAAACGATGACGCCGGCATCTACAAAATTTCCGAGACGCTCGCGCTCGTGCAGACCGTGGACTTTTTTACTCCGATTGTTGATGACCCAAATTTGTTCGGACAGATTGCCGCAGCAAATGCGTTGAGCGATGTGTACGCGATGGGAGGCACTCCGATCTCGTCGCTTTCGATCGTTGGTTTTCCTGAAAAAGGTGGCCCGGAAATTCTGGAAGCGATTATTCGCGGCGGCCTCGCAAAAATGCAGGAAGCAAATTGCAGCGTGATCGGTGGTCATTCGATTCGCAATGAAGACATGCTGTTCGGTTACGCAGTCACGGGCACGATCGATCCGCAGCGCGTTTGGAAAAATGTCGGCGCGCGACCAAATGACGTTTTGATTTTCACGAAACCGATCGGCACGGGTGTGATCACAACAGCATTGAAAAAAAATGCCGCGAGCCCTGAGGCACTCGCGGCGGCGACCGCTGCCATGACCACGCTGAATCGTGCTGCATCGATCGCGTTACAGGAATTTCAGAAAAATTCAGAAATAAAAAATCCAATTCACGCGGTCACGGATGTAACGGGATTCAGCTTGCTCGGTCACGCGCGAGAAATGGCGCTGGGCGATCCCTCGAATAATCTTGATCCTGTTTCGCTCGAAATCGATCACGCTGCGTTTGAGTATTTTGTGGGCGCGATCGAGTGCGCTCGTGACGGCCATCTCTCCGGTGGATTAAAAAACAATCGCGCATTCATTGGTGATTGCGCTGCGTTTGCCGACAGTGTGCCGCCGGAATTTCAGGATTTACTTTTCGATCCGCAAACGTCAGGCGGCCTGCTCATCGCAGTCGCGCCAGAAGCGGCACACGACGCGCTCACGGCATTGCAGAGACACGCTGTGAACGCACGCAGTGTCGGCCGAGTTGTTGCGAAGCGATCTCCACTGATCGCGGTGCGATGAAGCGCCTCTTGCCCGCGCATTTTCTTGTTATCCCGAGCCAGGCTGATTCGTATACTTTGCGAGCTCTGAGAAACGATCACTGAGAGTCCGCTCAAACAATGGACACAATCACTCACGGAATTGCCGGCGCATTGATTGGCAAAGCTGTTTTTGGCGGCGACGATATGTTTTCGCGCCGCCCGATGAACCCGAAGCGCATCGTCACTTGGTCGCTGATGTTCGGCGCAATTTTTCCAGACTCCGACGTCATCCGCGGATGGTTCGATCACAACGACATGCTGATCATGACGTGGCATCGCAGCATTACGCATTCGCTCGTGTGCTTGCCGGTCTGGGCGCTCGTTCTTGCACTGCTCACACGCGCGATTGCAAAGTGGCGAAAATGGGAAGCGCCGTCGCTTGCCGCGTTAACGGCCATCTATGCCGTCGGCATCGGCAGCCACATTTTTCTCGATCTCGTCACCGATTTTGGCACGATGATTTGGTCACCGCTGAAATGGTCGCGTCCCGCGTGGGATCTCATCTTCATCATCGATTTCACGCTCAGCGCGATTCTGCTTGTTCCGCAAATTCTCGCGTGGATTTATGCCAAGCGCGACGGTCTCCGGCAGCGCGCCCTTTCGTGCTGGATCATTTCGGTCGCCGTCACGATTGCCGTCGTGGCGATTTCGCGAGTTGTCGGCGCGCCGATTTCTGCTCGATATGTTTTCGTCGTGATTGTAATTCTCGCCGCGATTTTTCTCCTTCCATCGCTGCGAAACTTCGGGCTCGGCCTCAAATACTCCACATGGAATCGCGCAGGTCTCGTTCTGACGATCTTGTACATCGGCGCTGCGTATTTCGCTCACAACGTTGCGACCGTGCGCTTGCAAAAGTTTGTGGAAGCGCAGCACATCCAGGCGCAATCGTTCGCTGTCTTTCCGTTGCCCCCCTCGATAGCTCACTGGGACGGACTCGTTCTGACTTCGCGCGGCGTTTATGAAACACACATCGACTACGGAGATCTCTCTGGCGATGCCGAGGCGAGTCGCACGATCGTTTCGATGGCAGATCTTTCTTCTTCCGGCAGTTCGCAAAGCTCCGCCGCCGGCCTGGCGCCCGCGCAGCAGTCGTCCCCGATCGAGTACAGCTACTTTCCAAACGCGCCTTCGAATTCGTTCATCGAAGCCGCCAAGGATCTGCCGCAAGTCAAAACATTCTTCTGGTTCGCGCGATTTCCCGTCACGCGTTTTCACAAGGAAGGAACAGATTCAGTCGTGGAATTTTACGACGCGCGCTTTCCGCATCGCGATCGCGGCCCGTCGCCGTTTACGTACCAGGTTCGCTTCGATGCGAACGGTTCCGTGCTTTCTCAGGGATGGAAAAAGTAGATCAGTTCGAAAGCTGAACGCAGACCGAGCCCGCGGTTATCGCCGTCCCGCAGCGCTCCCGCCGCCGGCAGGTGCCGCCGGATGAATCACCACTTGCCGTTCTTCGCCTACGCCGACACTCTCGGTTCGCACGCCGGGCATATCCTTCAGCGCCATGTGCACGATCCGCCGTTCGCGCGAGGACATCGGATTCAGCCGAAACGATTGCTTCGAAGCCTGCACTCGTTCCGCCGCCACCCGCGCCGTCATCCGCAGCTCCTCAAAGCGCAGCGCGCGATAGCCACCGCAATCGAGATGAATCTTCTCGTGAAATGCCGGCTCGAGCCGCAGCGCGCGATACGCCAGGTGTTCCAGCGCCTTCAACGCTTCACCACCGCGTTCAAGCAGAAACTCTTTGTCTCTCCCGTCAATGTCCGCGACGATTTCTTCTTCTCGCGATGCTTCGCCATCGGCAGCTCCCAACACGCGCACGCTGACCGTAAGTTGCAATTTGCCCGCGCGCACGGTGTCTTCCAGAAACTTCCGCAGCGCATCCGCGGCAGCATCGCGATCGAACTGTCCGTTTTTCACAATTTCAGGAGGCACGGCAAAATCCCCCTAGATCCGTCGATGAGGCAAAAACGAGGCCCACAACCGAAACCCACAACGAAAAACGATACCGCCAAAAATCCTATTCGATACTTATCACTTCGTTGCGTCTTTACTTCTTCTTTTTCGCCGGCGCCTGCACCACCGCCGTCACCGGATGCTGCCGATTCAGCCACCACTGCTGCCCGATGCCCACCAAACTGCTCGTCAAAATATACACCGCCAACCCGCTCGAAATCGGCGAGATGATGAAGATACCCGCCATCGTAATCGGCATGATTTTCATCATCATTTGCTGTTGCGGATCTGTCGACGTCATCGGCGTCATTTTCGACACGAGATACATCGACAATCCCATTGCGATCGGCAACGCATAGTAAGGATCGCGCGCCGAAAGATCGGTGATCCATCCAAACCATCGCGCGTGCCGCATTTCGATCGCTGAACGCAGCATCGAGTTCAGCCCAAACCAGATCGGCATCTGCAGAAACATCTGGAAGCAGCCGCCAACCGGGTTGATCCCCTCGCGTTGGTAAACGGCCATCACTTCCTTGTTCATCTCCGCTTTGCGCGGATCACGCATCGAGTACTTCTTATATTTATCCTGGATCTGCTTGATTTCCGGCGCCACGCGCTGCATCTTCAGCGTCGTCTTGTAGCTCGAGATGCGCAGCGGGAACAGCAACATGTTGATCACGAGCGTCAGCACAACGATCGCCCATCCCCAGTTCGGGATGTAGTTGTGCAGCAGCTTCAAGCCGTGAAACAGCGGGTCCGCGATGAACTCGAGAAAGCCAAAATTCACCAGCGAATGCAGCGGCGGCCGCATTTTTTTCAGATCGTCGTAATCCTTCGGCCCGACGTAAATGCGCAGACCCATCGGCTGTGGCGTCGCGGTCGCGATCTGCGGTACAGCCTCCGGCGTGTCTTTCCCATCGACCACCACGTTTCGTGAGTCTCGCCAGTAGCGCGCTTCGAGTGTTCCCGGCGCAGGCCCAGGCCCCGGCAAAAACACCGCGCTGAAATAGCGATCCTCAATACCAGTCCAGTCTTTGTCGCCTTGCCAAACGCCGTTCGCCCATTTTTCGGGCCCGTCGAGCTTCTTCGCCAGGATGGTTGTCAGCTTGCCACCCTGGTCGTAAAACACATACGTCGTATCGATCGGCGACGGATTCTGCACCGTCAAATCGCCGAATCCGCCAAGCCACGCCAGTCCCGCCACAATCGGCGAGCCGTTCAGCTTTGTAATCGTCTCGACATGCACCACATACGAATTGTCGAAGTGAAATCGCTTCGTGATTTCGAGGTGTCCATCGCTCCACGAAAATTCCGGATCGCTGCCGCCGAATTTCGCGCCACCCTCGGCTGGCGCTTGCTTCACGACATACAGCCCATCGTTCGCAGCCGCCTGCAATTGCGGATCGTCGAAAATCAGCGCGAGCGGCCAACCGCCCGTCGCTTGCGCCGCTTCCGGGTGCACGACGTTCAGCACCTTCTGCGGCTTCGAATCGTCCATGTACTTCTTCAGTTCCCAGCTTTTCACCACCGCGCCGCGATTCGAAAACACGACGCGATACAATTCGTTTTCGACGGTGACCGCGTGTTCCAGCGTGTCGGCTTTCGCCGCAACCGGCGGAGCTTGCGCCGCCGCCGCTCCCGCGCCGCCCGAAATGTTGGCGGTTCCTTTGCCCGGCGTCATCACCGTCGCGCCCGGTCCCGCAGCCGAATTCGCCGAGCCACTCGCTCCGGTGCCAGATCCAGCCACAGCTGGACCGCTCTGCGCGGTCGCACCGTTCTTATTCAGCGACGCCGGCGGCTTCGGCGCAAAAAACTTCGTCCACAGCAAAATCACGCCCATCGACAACAGCGACGCCGCCAACAGCCGCATCTCATGCCCAAATTTTGGTTTTTCCGCTTCGCTCAACGCTGTCCCTCGAAATGTCCCGTCGCAACCGGCGTCGCGTGCTGGTGTCCAGCAGGATGCTCGCCGCCATCGCCATCATCGCCGCAGCAATCCGGCACCGGATCAAATCCAAATTTCCCCGAAAACGGATGGCACCGCAGCAGCCGCTTCAGCGTGAGCCACGATCCCCGCGCCAAGCCAAATCGTTCCACCGCTTCATACGAATACTGCGAGCAGCTCGGCACAAACCGGCATTGTCCGGCGAACAGCACCGACAGGTATGCCTTATAAAATCGCAGCGCCATCAGCCCAACGCGCGCCGGCATCCGGCGACGCTCGCCGCCGCCGTTTCGCCGTGCTTCACTGCGAATGTTTTCGGCCGTCGTCGCCATCACGCCATCCCGCTCTTCACCACGCGCAAAAACTCGCTCGTCAGCACGCCAAACTCCGCCCGCACCACAACCTTTTTCGGATGGATCACCAAATCCCATCCCGCCCCGATCTCCTCGCGATGCAGCCGCACAATTTCCCGCACACGTCGCCGGATACGATTGCGCACCACGGCCCCGCCGATCTCCTTTTTGATGCTGAATCCGAATCGGCTGTAAGGCATCTGGTTGGCTCGAAAAAATACGGTGAAGTGGGAATTCGACTTGCGCTTGCCGGTGCGATACACGGCGTCAAACTCTCCGCGCCGCACCAGCCGCACTGCACGAGGAAATCCGTGGCCCTCCGTCTTACTCAGGGGTGAGCCGATGACGTCCCTTCTTACGGCGCGCCGCCAACACCTTCCGGCCGCCTACGCTCTTCATTCTCGCTCGAAATCCGTGCGTCTTCGCACGCCGCCGCTTCCGCGGCTGATAAGTCCTCTTTGGCAAGGTACTGCCTCCCTATGTTTCACGAATATTGGTGTCACTTTGTACTACGTTTCGCGATCGTTCCGAGTTTCGTCCCAGGACCGCGCTCAGACAGGCCGCACCCGCAGCCATTTCCGAATCAGTAAGTGTAGTCGACCCCCGCGTAACCGGTCAAGAAATCACGCACGTAAGGACGCGAGTATCAGTGAACGCGCATGTTGGCTGATGCGTTGGCCATCACGCACAAATCCTTGAAAACACGCGCCGTGAACATGGACTCACTCCCGGCTTCCGTTAGGACCGACGGCAAGCTTCGGCGCAGCTCGCGATAAACCTTCCACATTTGTTGTACGGTGGGTTGCGGTCCAGATAATCGTCGAAACATATTGCAGAGTTCCCGGAAGATTCCCCCGACATTTCCATCGTGAATGAACGGATCCGTACCATTCAAGTCGCTCAGCGACTTCATCAGACGGAAATTCTTAGATTCGCATACGAACCACTGATGATCTTTCTTACCCTTGACCGTGCGGGTTGCCACCGTCAGCCCAAGTTCGAAGGGCATATTGAATCTCGGTGTGCGAGGCGCTCCTTGGTCGAGCTCGACTCTGGACAGATCATGAATTGAGTAGCGACAACTGCTGATCAGCTCCACGATTCGATCTAAACGCCTTGAACTAGTTGCAATTTCCAGTGTCGCGCGTGGAACCAATCCAAATGCAGTCGTCCCGGCAATTAGGGCAAGAAGCAATTTTTCAAACTTGGAATCGTAAGGTACGTTCAGAAAAACTCTATCGTCGAGCTTTCGACCTTTTGCCACGAGCAGACCTTCGCGACTCGGATTTTGTGGAGGCTCTGTGTTGTCTTTGCGCTTTGTGTGTAACCGACTCGTTACCGGTAGTATATCCTAAATTATCTTCGATCTCTTCAAATGCGCGTTTGGTGGAAAGCGTCCTGTTAGCACGCACCAGTGCGACCAATTTTTTTACTCGAGACGCCGGAACGCCTAGAACAGCGGCAGTTTCCTTGACGGTGGGAAAAGGGGATTTGATCGTAGCTTTCATAGGCTTCCACGGAAATTCTACGCCGAAATGTAGAAGGTTTCTACTTGGATCACGTGGCTCGGGACGAGCAACCTCACTCTCCCTCATCCCTCACCTTCATATCCTTCACTTCTGCAATCTCCGAAATCACAATCGCCCGCATCCCATTCCTCTCAAACGCAATCCCCGTCGCCCTCACATACTTCCCCACAAACGGCGTCAGCTTCTCTCGTTGGCTGTAATCCGGCATCTTGTCCGAAATCGGCAAATACAAATCGCCGTCCTTCGTCAAAATCGCAATCGGCGATCCGCCCTTCAGACAATCCTTAACGCATTTCATGCTCATGCTCGTCGCCTTCCCATCCAGATTCTGAATCGGGCAAGCGACATCCCGCACCGTTCCTTCGATCGTCACCTTCGACCGATTCGCACGCGCGCCCTCCATCGAAGTATGCTGCGCAGGCGACGGCGCCTTCGCGGCCCCATTCGCCGCTACAAAATTCAGCCCCAAACAAATAACCACGACCCCACCCGCCAGCATCGAAAACCCCAGTATTCGCTTCATAGCGCATCTCCTTCGCCGGGCCCGAAGTTACCACGTCTGTAGTTGAAAGGTTTTCCGAAACGAAAATGCACTCCGAGATTAAAACTCTAGACGACGCCTACTCCGCCGCCCACGCCGACGCGCAATCCCTCCTCACCGGCCTCACCGAAGCCCAAGCCGCCTGGCGTCCCCATCCCGCCGCCTGGAGCATTTCCGAATGCCTCGATCATCTCGCCACCACCAATCGCATCTACATTCGCGCCATGCAGCCCGCTGCCGACGCCGCTCGCCGCGCCAACAAACTTCGCCGCCGCCCCGCGCTCCCCGGCTTCTTCGGCGCCTGGTTCGTCCGCTTGCTCGAGCCTCCCGCCAAAGTCAAAACCAAATCGCCGCAATCCATCCAGCCGCGCACCGCCCCCGCGCTCGCCGACGCTTCCACCGCCTTCCTCGCCTCTCACGCCGAAGCCCAACATTTCCTCCGCGCCAACGCCGACCTCGACCTCGCCGCCATCCCCTTCATCAATCCATTCATTAAAGGAGTCCGCTTCAGCCTCGCCACCGGTGTCCACATCATCCCCGCCCACGAGCGCCGCCATCTGCATCAAGCCCGCACCGTCCTTGCCGCATCGCAGACGAAACCAATCTAGCCCCAACATCCGTCGAAGTGATACATTCCCCTCGCCATCGCGCCTCTGCGCCGACCCGCGACCGGGAAAACGTTTTCACCGCCAAAAAGGGGACCATCACGTGACCAAGCTCACTCGCCGCACCCTGATTCAATCCGTAACGATCTTCGCCGGCACCACCGCCACGAATCTCCTCCCCGCCAAAAAAGTAAACGCAACTCCTCCTCCCGACGCCTGCACCACAAAAGGCCCCACCATCATCGCCTCCGACGAAACCAACATCGTCGAAACCTCCGCCGGCAAAATCCGCGGCTACACGCACATCGGCATTCACACCTTCAAGGGAATTCCCTACGGCGCCAGCACCGAGGGCGCCGCGCGTTTTATGGCTCCCACAAAACCTAAGCCATGGACCGGCGTTCGCAGCTCGATGCAATACGGCTGGGTCTCGCCGCAGGCCGCGCGCGGCGGTTGGGCGGACGACGAAAACGCCTGGCTGTTTAACTGGAACGACGGCATCCAGAACGAAGACTGTCTTCGCCTCAACATCTGGACGCCGAGCATCAACGACAACGCAAAGCGTCCCGTCATGGTCTGGCTTCACGGCGGCGGATTCGTCGCCGGCAATGGACAGGAGCATCCCGCCTACGACGGCGAAAGCCTCGCGCGCAGCGGCGACGTCGTCCTCGTCTCGCTTAATCATCGCCTCGGAGCCGTCGGCCATCTCGATCTCTCGCAGTACGGCGACAAATATAAAGACTCCGGCAACGTCGGCATGATGGACATCGTTCTCGCGCTTGAATGGGTGCGCGACAATATCGGCCGCTTCGGCGGCGACTCTGGCAACGTCACCGTCTTCGGCCAGTCGGGCGGCGGCGGAAAAGTGAACACGCTCCTCGCCATGCCGTCCGCGAAAGGGCTCTTCCATCGCGGAATCGTGCAAAGCGGCTCGATGCTTCGCGGCGGCACGCCCGAACGCTCCGCAAAACTATCCGCGGCAATCGTCGCCGAGCTCAACGTCAAACCCGACGATCTGCAAACGATTCCCTATCGCCAGCTCGTCGACGTCAGCATGGCCATCATCGCCAAAAATCGCCCCACCGGCCCGCCGGATGTTCGCCGCATGGCCGATCAGCTGGGCTTCGCGCCCGTCGTCGACGGAAGAATTCTGCCGGTGCATCCGTACGATCCCACCGCGCCCGCGATTTCTGCCGGCATTCCCATCATGGTCGGCACCGTCCTCAACGAATTCGTCAACGGCATCGGTCATCCCGAATACGAAGCGATGACCGAAGAAGAAGTCGCCAAGCGCGCCACAACTTTCTTCGGCGCGGATCACGGCCCGGCAATTTTGAAAATTTTCAACGAGCAGCATCCCGGCGAAAAGCCGTTCGACATTTATTCCCGCATGATGGCCGCGTCCGTTCGCCAGGGCGCCGTCACGCAATGCGAACGCAAAGCCGCCCAAGGCGGCGCTCCCGCATACAACTATTGGTTCCAGTGGAAAACGCCCGTCCTCGACGCGCGCCCCCGCGCCTTCCACTGCGCCGAAATCGCCTTCTGCTTCAACAACACCTCTCGCGCCGAAACCATGACCACCAACAGCCCCGAAGCCCAATCCCTCGCCGCCAAAGTCTCCGCCGCCTGGGTCGCCTTCGCCCGCACCGGCAACCCCAACCACCCCGGCCTTCCCACATGGCCGAAATTCTCAGCCGACAAATGCCCCACGATGATCTTCGACAACACCTGCGCCGCCAAAGACAACCCCGACACAACCGAACGCAAAGCCATCGACGCCGCCAAAGCATAGTCCCGGTAGCGCCGGCGTCCCGCCGGCGTTATTTCTGTGTTCGCGGTGACAACCTTCTTGCCAGGGATTTGTAGGGGCGGGGCTCGCCCCGCCCGGCATCACCCACACTAAACACTACTCCATCGACCGCAATTGCGCCCCACCATCACGTTGTCATCCCGAACGAAATGAGGGATCTGCTTTTTCTCCGTCAGCCGGCAAGCTCTTCGTTTCGCTTTGTGGGTCGCGGCTTCAGCCGCGACATCAAACTGCAACTCAATGAAGGGGCTTCAGCCCCTGAAGCTTACTTCGCCTCCCTCACTCCTCCCTCAACGTCTCCGTCGGCTCCAACCCCGCCGCCCTCCAAGCCGGCGCCGCACTCGCCACAAACGCCACCACCATCATCACCGCACAAGCAATCGCCACCACCGTCGGCTCAAACGCCCGCACCCCATACAGCATGTCCGCCACAACTCTCCCCAAAATCGCAAATCCCCCAAGCCCCACAACCAATCCCATCACCGCCAAGACCAGCCCGCGCTTCACAACAAGCCCGAACACATTCCCACGCTGTGCCCCCAACGCCACGCGCAACCCAATCTCAAACGTCCGCCGCGCCACCATTTCCGAAAGTGCCGCGTACAACCCCACCGCCGCCAGCAACAACGCCGCTCCCGAAAAAAGTGACAGCAGCATCGCTTCAAATTTCTGCGACGCCGTCGAATCAACAATGATCTCGTCCATCGTATTCACAGCAAAAACTGGCAATGTGGGATTCAGTCTGGCCACCACCGCTTGCACCGAATTTAAATACGCGCGGGGCTCCCCGGAAACACGCATAATCACGGCCTGCGGAGAAAAAGTCGCCTGCTCGTACGGCAGGTAAAACGTCGGCTTCGGTGCGTCGATCAGATCGGCCGGACGAATTCCCGCCACAACTCCGACAATTTCGAACCAGGCCGGCGTCTCTCCGTACTCCACAAAATCCGGCTGAATCGATTTCCCGATCGGATCTTCATTCGGAAAATATACGCGAGCGAATTCCTGGCTCACGACCACGACTCGTTTTGCGTTTCGGTCGTCGCGAACTTCGAAAGTACGTCCCTTCAAAAGCGGGATGCGCAGCGTCTCGAAATAATTCGCCGTGATCGACATGCGATTCGCCACAGGCAAATCATTTGAATCGAATGACCTTCCCGCGATGCTGAACCGCCCCGAGATGTCGTACGACAACGGAACCGGATAGGAACTGGTCACCGACTCGACACCGGGAATTGCAGCCAGGAGCGGAAACAATTGGCGAAAAAAGAGCGGCGATTTTTCCAGCGGATATTCAACGGCCGACATGCCAAGCCGAAACGTCAGAACGTGATGAGGATCGAATCCCGGCGGAACGCGTATCGTCTCCACAAAGCTGCCGATGAGCAATCCGGAGCCGCCGAGCAACACAAGACTGATCGCCGTCTCCGCGATCACAAACATCGCGCGCAATCGATGCTCGCCGCACCCTCCGCTGATTCCACGTCCCGCGCGCCACAAACCTGACGAATCCGATCGCGATGCCGCCCACGCCGGAAAAACTCCGAAAGCAATTCCCGTCACCAGTGAAACCGCGAACGCGAAAGCCATCACGATCCAGTCGACTCGCACCTGAATGACTCGCGGCAAATCCGCAGGCGCGAGAACCAGAACTGATTTCAGCAGCACAAGCGCGATGCCCACCCCGATTGCCCCGCCGCATAACGCCAGAACCGCCGACTCAATCAAAACTTGACGCATGATCTGCGCAGGCTTTGCGCCCAACGCGACGCGCACGCTGAACTCGTGACGTCTCGCGAATCCACGCGCCAGCAAAAGTCCGGCGACATTCGCGCACGCAATCAGAAGTAGCGCTGTCACCGCTCCAAATAGCAGATACAGCGGTTTGCGATAACCACCGCTGTCGGTCACGTAATCCAGCAAGGGCTCAACTTCCACTCCATATGCGTTGTGATCTTCCGAGTATTGCTCCGCCAGGCTTCGTTGAATCGCATTCAGTTCGGCTCGCGCTTGCGCGATGTTCACGCCGGGTTTCAGCCGCGCCATCACCTGCGTCGGCCGGTCGTTTCTTCTCGACGTCGGGCTGACCGTCTCTTTCTGCGCGATCCCACTCGCGTTCACTCCGTCATAACTTCCGCGCAGGAACGTTCCCCAGAAAGCTGGCGCTTCGTTGCGGCCAGGAAAGGTAAATCCCGCTGGCATGACGCCGACGACTGTTCTGAAACGGTCGCTGATGCGGATGTGCTTGCCGATAATGTCTGGCGACGAGTGAAAATCGCTCGTCCAGAATGCATAGCTCAGAATGAGGGGGTGATTTTCGTCTCTTTCGTCATCCACAGTAAAAGCGCGGCCGAGAATTGGCATCACGCCCAAAACGCGAAAGAAATCTCCGGATACAAACTCCGCGTCGACAAGGCGCGGCATTTCATTTCCATCCGGTGAAAACTTTCTCGTCGTGCCGGACGCGAACGAGGCGACAGACTCGAGCGTTTTGCTCTGTTGCCGCCAATCAAAAAAATCGGGAAACGAAACATCGTCGAACACTCCGCCGTCTGTGCCGGCGCTTGTGTCGCTCGTTGCCGTCTCCGCGTGTGGATATTCGATCGTCTGCAGCGAAACAATCCGCTCCGCCTCCGGAAACGGCAGCGCCCGCAGCAAAACTCCGCTCACCACGCTGAAGATCGCCGTCGTCGCCCCAATCCCCAGCGCCAGCGTGAGCACCACAATCACGCTAAACCTCAAATTCGTCCTCAACTGCCTCAAAGCAAAAACAAAATCCCGATCCATCGAAAACCTCGTACCACAAATCTCAGTAAACACCGCCGCAGCCTATATGGAGTGCGGCGCCCCCGCGCCGCTTTTACGGTCGCTCGTCAGCTCTGACCACTCATACAGCTCTCGCCCGCTCATAAATGACGCCGAACCCCGCAGTTGTCGAGCAATTTCCCGATTCCTGACGCAGGTTCGCCACTACGCCTCCATCACGAAATTTTCTCGATTGATCGGTCAACCACCCTGTACCCGCGATCGCTTCCCAGATCGCGGGGTTTAGACGAAACTTCACCCACACGTCAACGAGGAGCCGCAGGCTTTTTCTTGCAACTCTCCCGGGTCCGCATTACTGTTGCCCGACTCAAACCCAAAGGAAACCCATGCCTCTCCGCAAATTTGCGCCAATTCTCGCCTTTCTCACACTTCCTCAATTCATCGCCGCGCAAACTCCAACTCCTCCCCAACAAACCACCGGCACAAAAGCCTCCGTCGAAAAACGCCTCAAAGCCGAAGAAAAACCCGCCGCACCCGAAATCGACGCCGTCGTCAAAACCCTCCGCGCCGCGCATCGCTTCGCCGAAACCGAAATCTCACCCGACGGCACTCACATCGCATGGGTCGAAACTCTCACCGCCAAAGACGGCGCTCCCAACGGCAACACCGCGATGTATATGAAAAATATAAAAACCGATTCCGCCCCAGTCCGCGTCACCGCCGGACTCCCCGCCGCCTTCCACGCCGAAGGCAACATCGCCTGGTCCAACGACAGCAAATATTTCGCGTTTCTCTCCGACGCAACCAAAAAAGATCAGCAGCAGCTCTACATCGTCCCCGCAGACAGCGGCGCCCCGAGAAGACTCACGCATGTAAAAGGTTTCCTCGACGCACCGCTCTTCTCCCCCGACGACAAAACGATCTCCGTCCTCTTCACCGAAAACGCGACCCGTGCGTCCGGCCCGCTCGTCGCCGAAACCCCCGAAACCGGCGAAATCAAAGATTCATTTTTCGAGCAGCGGCTCGCGGTCATTGACGTCGCCACAGGCAAGCTGCGGCAAATTTCGCCGGCCGACACATACATCTACGAATATTCCTGGTCTCCCGACGGTCAACATATCGTCGCCACCGCCGCGCAAGGCAACGGCGACAACAATTGGTACATCGCCGATCTCAACATTCTCGATGTCGCCACAGGCTTGATGAAATCGATCTACAAACCGCAACTCCAAATCGCGCGCCCCGCATGGTCACCCGACGGAAAACATATCGCCTTCATCGAGGGCCTCATGAGCGACGAACCCAGCGTCGGCGGCGACATTTTCATCATTCCATGCGCAGGCGGGAACGCCAACGACATCACGCCTGGAAGAAAATCTTCCGCAAGCTGGCTCACTTGGACGACGGACAACAAAATCTTGTTCGCCGAAATTCTCGACGCCGATTCCTCCATTTCTCTCGTCGATCCGCTGAATCCCGCGGTTTCAAATCTGTGGCGCGGCGCCGAAAGCATCAGCGCCGGTTTGTGGGGACCCAATCTTTCCGTCTCTGCTGACGGCACGCAGTCCGCCGTGATTCGCGACTCCTTCAGCGCGCCTCCCGAGGTCTGGGCCGGCGCGATCGGTCAGTGGAAGCAAATCACGACGCGCAACAAAGATCTGAAGCCGGGATGGGGCGACGCGAAAAGCATTCAGTGGACGAACGACAAATTCGACATTCAGGGCTGGCTGATTGCTCCGAAGGATTTCGATCCGTCCAAAAAATATCCGATGGTCGTCGGAGTCCACGGCGGTCCCGGCGCAGCGGTGCAATCTTCATGGCCCGGAGCAGGCAGTTTTGAAATGGCGCTTCCCGCCTCCGGATATTTTCTGTTGTTCCCGAATCCTCGCGGAAGTTTTGGCCAAGGTGAAAAGTTCACTCAGGCCAACGTGAAAGATTTCGGCTACGGCGATTTTAAAGACATCATGGCCGGTGTCGACGCCGCGCTAAAAGTCGCCCCGATCGATTCCGGTCGTCTCGGTCTCACCGGCTGGAGTTACGGCGGCTACATGACCATGTGGGGTGTCACGCAGACGAATCGCTTCAAAGCCGCAATGGCCGGAGCGGGTATCGCGAACCTCACGAGCTACTACGGCGAAAATAAAATTGATCAGTGGATGATTCCGTTCTTCGGCAAGTCCGTCTACGACGATCCCGAAGTGTACGCGAAAAGTTCGCCAATCAATTTCATCAAGAAAGTAAAAACGCCGACGCTGATTTTGGTCGGCGACAGTGACGGGGAATGCCCGACGCCCCAGTCCTATGAATTCTGGCACGCGCTAAAAACCGAAGGCGTCGAAACCTCGCTCGTCGTCTACGAACACGAAGGCCATCACTTCTCCAAGCCGGCCGACGATCAAGACCGCATCGCCCGCACCGTCGCCTGGTTCAACGCGCATCTCAAATCACCGCAGCAGTAGCGTCTTCGAGCGAGCATTATAAAAACCTGTCATTCCGGCCGAAGGCCGGAATCTGCTTTTGCCCTTTCGTCGTCACAGCGAAATCCACCCGATGTGAATGAAGTAGAGGCTGGTGACCGCCACGATGATCCAAAGCGCGATGCCCTGCGCGAGTGGACGCCATCCGACTTTCTTAACTGACGCGCGAGAGATGCTCGAGCCGATCAAAAACAACGTTGCGTTGAGGCCGTAGCGCCCGAGCGTGAAAAATGTCGTCGAGAAAAACGATGCTGCCGCGACGTACGTGTTGATAACGGCCGCCAGGCAGAACAGCAAAATGAACCACGGCAACTTCACTTTGGATTTGCTGCGTTTCACCGCGGCCGTTCCCAACGCGAGCGGAACGATCCAAAGCGCGCGCGCCAATTTCACCGTTGTTCCAACGATCAATGCCTGCGCGCCGTACTTTGATGAAGCCCCGACGACTGAACTTGTATCGTGAATCGCGAGCGCGGCCCACAATCCAAATTGTGTCTGCGACAGATGTTGCGCCGCGCCAATCAGCGGAAACGCGATCAGCGCCACCGAGTTGAGAATAAAAATTGTCGCCAGCGAAACCGCGGTTTCCTGTTCGTCCGCTTGAATGATCGGAGCGATCGCAGCGATCGCGCTGCCGCCGCAAATCGCGGTGCCCGTCGTGATGAGATATGAGGCGTTGCCTCGAACTTGCAGGAATTTGCCGAGGGCTAATCCTACGATCAGCGCGAAAGAAATCCCGAGCGCGGTATACACGAAACCGCTGCGTCCAGCTTTTATGACTTCGTGCAGGTTCATACCAAAGCCGAGCGCAACAACGCTGGCTTGCAGCAAGAAGCGCGATAGGTCCTTGCTATCGGCAGGAAGCGGATGCGTGACGCTGAGTCCAAAAATAATTCCTACGGTCAGCGCGATTGGCGGCGAGACGTAACCACTGGCGGAAATGATCAGACCGGCGAAAAACAAGGTCTTGATGAAGATTGTTTTAAAACTTTCGCCGGCGATCTCGTATTGCATAGTCTTTGTTTACGCTGGGCAACAACAACGACGACAACAGAGTTCCTGTGCCGCGATTTGCGGCGACAGAGCGGCGTTGATTGAAAGTGAGTCCTCGCGCTGAATCACGGAGTGTTCGCGTGTTGCGTAGGATTTGTACTCGTCGAGTCCGAAGCGGGTGCTTCTTTCGGTGATTCCGCCTTGTGCTCGGCGCCCGAGTGGCCCGTAGTGATTTCGGCCATGATCTTTGTGGTGCGCGCTTTGCTGATCGGGCAATTGCGGTCGTAGATGCGGCATTGCGCCAGCGTGAACTGGCATCCGCAGGTGCAGCCTTCTGCATTGAAGCGATGCAACGCAACTTGTTTCTGTTCCGGCGTCAGCTTTGACATATCAACGCCGGGCAAAGTGACCGCGCGGTCGGCGTGCTTCAGGAAAATTTCGCCGGTGTCTTCAAACGTTTCGACGCGCGCGGGAATTTGCAATCCGATCAGCGAGCGAATTTCAAATTCGTAGAGGAGCGGATTCCGAAGGCCTTCGTGTTTTTGCACTACGCGGCCCTGATCGTCCAGAACGAACGAAGTCGGAAGTGCAGCTACGCCGCCGTACTGAATGCGAATCTCGTTCGTGGCCATCCCGACGGGATAGTTGATTCCATTTTCCGCGACGAATTTTTTTACTTCAGCAACGTCGTCGTCATCGACGTCAAGCCCGATGATCTGAAGATGATCGCCATATTTTTTCTGGAGTTCGATCAAATCGGGAATCTCGGCGCGGCATGGACCACACCAGGTCGCCCAAAAATTCAGAAGCACCACTTTGCCGCGCGACCCAGAGAGCGAGAGCCGCTTTCCATCGAGATCATCCACTTTGAAATCAGGAGCCTGATCGGGATTGCGAACGAACCGGATGACCGGACCGGAATCAGGCGTGGTGGGCGCGGCCTCCTGAGCCGAGGCGTGTGAAGTGAGGCCGACGATGAAGGCGAAGAAAACTAGGAATTGCAGGATGCGTCCAGATTTGGAAGTGACTGATTTGGTGAGGGTTAGCGCGGAGGGGGTATACACCCCCCATGTCTTATCCAAGAGTGCGCAAGTAGTTGATTCCGCAATTCTTACGGGATTCTCGAAATGCAAGAGTGCGCAAACATCTGATTTCGAGACGGTTAGGGCGGGTTCTAATTTCGTTGTGTGGTCGCCTGGGCGGGTTGCGGGCATGCAAGGTATTTCCGGGCTGCTGCCATAGAGCGCGAGTGACACGGGGCAATTATACCATGCGATTTTTGCGAGTCCGGCCGGCGGTGGCCGATCGTGTGTTGGATTGGGTATCGGAATAAACGAGAGCGGCCGGCGGTTTAAGGATTATTAGATTGGCTTTGACCGCGCGATGGCTGGCTAGCCGCCGCACTCCACACCACCTCGATTGCGGCATGTCCCTTGTGACCACGGATTGACAGCTTCGGCCGCACCAAACCGGCCGACTATGCCGTTATATGGGCATTGAATAGAAGGCAAAATATGGGCCGGTGACGATAGATGGGCAGTCAAGGAATGACACCCGCACCGTTAGAGTCATCTAAGGCTAATAAAATCTGTTAGTTATGGTCCCTCAGATTCCTGAACCCTCTGGTAGGGAAAGTGCATCTCTTGAGGCCCGCGGGAAATATAAATAATGCTACGAATCACTACGGAACAAAAAAAGGGGAAGGTTGTCCTGACCGTCGAAGGCCGGCTTGCCGGACCTTGGGTCGGAACCCTGGAGCAGTCTTGGCGCGACGCGCGCGCCAGCAACGAAAAGGTCAGCGTGAATTTGTGCGGAGTGAGCTTCATCGACCCAGCCGGAAAGACACTGCTGAAAGAGATCCATCACCAAGGAGGGCAGTTGGTGGCGCAAGGATGTTTGAACCAGGCAATTGTGCGCGAGATCGGCGCGGAAGGCACGAAGAAGCGCGGCGAAGGCGGCGAGGGCGAAGGTAATGGCAGCAAAGGCTCGCACATTGTTTTCTACACGCTGTTGTTTGGATTGCTGGTAAGCCCCTCAATCGCACGCGCGCAGACCAATAAACAGAACGGCTTGCCGGCGAACGCGCCGAGCGGCGTTATGCGGCTCACGCTCGAGCAGTCGGTCAATCTGGCGCTGAAGCAGAACACAACGGCGCAGATCGCCCAGATCGCAGCGAAAGAAGCCGTCGAGCAGAAAAACATTTCGCGCGCCGATTTGTTGCCACAGGCGAACTTGAGCGTTGGCGAAGAGTGGCAGCGCATCAACCTCGCAGCAGAATTTGGCGGTGGCGGCTTCCCCGGACTTCCTCCGGGCACGGTATTCCCCGGCCACATCGGACCGTTCGCGCTTTTTTCGGCCGGCGTGGGATTCAACGGACAAATTTTCGATCTCACGTTGTTCCGCCGCTATCAGGCGGCACGTAGTTCGGCGGATGCTAGCCGGCTCGACGCTCAGTCAACGCGCGAGCAAGTAGTTTTGCTGGTCGTCTCGCAATACATCGGAACGCTGCGAGCAACAGCGGATGTGCAGGCTTCCCAGTCGCGCGTCGATCTGGCACAGGCGTTGTATGACCAGGCGGCAGATTTGCAAAAGCAAGGCGTCGGCACGGGCATCGACACGCTGCGCGCCAACGTCGAGCTGCAAAACGAAAAGCAGCGGCTGATCGAAGCCCAGGCCCAGCGCGAGACGAACATTTTTGGCCTGAGCCGGCTTTTGAACCTCGATCCCCGGCAGCAAGTCGATCTGGCGGATTCGTTGAGCTTTTTTGAAACGCCGCAGCCCGAGATGGACGAAAGCATTGAGCAAGGACTGGCGGCTCGGCCGGAGTGGAAATCGCTCGAGGAACAGATCAAGTCTGCGAACTACGAAAAGAAGGCGTCGAGCGAATCGCGGCTGCCATCGGCGCATTTCAACGGCAACTACACACAGCTCGGCACGTCGCCGACGGCAGTGATTCCGACTTACACGTACTCCGGATCGGTTTCGATGCCGATTTTCACTGGCGGCCGGATTCACGCGGAAATCGCGCGAGCGAATCTCGAAATTCAACGGATCGAGCAGCAGCAAGAAGATTTGAGAAACCAGATCGCGCTCGAAGTCAAGACGGCGCTGATCAATCTCGGTTCGGCACGGAACGAAGTGCAGGTTGCAAATTCGGGTGTGCAGCTTTCGAAAGAAGAAGTGGATCAAGCGCGCGACCGCTTCAGGGCGGGCGTCGCGAACAACATCGAAGTGATCCAAGCGCAGGATTCACTGGCGCGCGCCAACGACAACCAGATCGCGGCGCTCTACCGGTTCAATCAGGCGCGAGCGGACCTGGCGCGTTCAATCGGCCAGATGGAAAAGATTTACGCCAAGTGAGGGTGCAATGAGTGTGGACATCGAAGACCAGGTGGAGAATCCAGCGCGGACGAAGAACGAGCCTACGCTGAGAGAGTTTCCGATCGAGGAGCCGAAGAAGGGGCTGGCGAACCCAAAGGTGCGCCGGTTTCTCCTGATCGGCGGCGTTGTGGCTCTGGCGCTGATCATCGGACTTTTCGTTTACTACAGCGGCCGCGAGACGACGGATGACGCGCAGGTTGACGGACACATCACGCCGGTCGCGTCGAAAATTTATGGGCGCGTGGCGGAAGTGCTGGTCCTCGATAACCAGCCGGTGAAAGCCGGCCAGGTGCTGGTGAAGATCGATCCTCGCGATTATCAGGCGGCTCTGGATCAGGCGAAAGCTCAGCTCGCGCTGGCGCAAGCGGACGCGCAATCGGCCGGAGTTGACGTGCCGCGCACGCGCGAAAACGTGGTGAGCGGAACGTCGAGCGCGGATGCGCAACTCCTCGGCGCACAGGCATCGTTGGCCATGGCGCAGTCCGCCTATGAACAGGCGCAGACAGCCGACATTTCATACGCGCAAGCGAACATCGACAAGAGCAGGGCGAATGCGGAACTCGCGCAAGCCGATCTGGCGCGTTACAAGCCGCTGCTCGACAAAGGCGAAATCTCGCAGCAGCAGTACGACGCGGCGAAGGCGAATGCGGATGCGACTGCGAGTGCGCTGAAAGCCGATCAGGAAAAGCTTGGGCAGGCGCAACGCAACATCGACATTACCAAGTCGCAGGTTGCCGCGGCGCAAGCTCGCGTTGAACAAATGAAAGCCGGCGTCGCCGCAGCTCACGCCGACACGAAGCAAGTGAACATGCGTGCCGCGGATGCGCAAGGCAAAGTGGCGAAAGTGCAGGAGATGCAGGCCGCGGTGGAAGCGGCGCAACTCAACCTCAGCTACACGCAAATCGTCGCGCCGGTGGACGGCGTGGTGACCCACAAACAGGTCGAGCCGGGACAGATCGTGCAGCAGGGACAAGGGCTGGCAGTGGTTGTGCCCCTCAAAGACACCTGGGTCACCGCGAACTTTAAAGAGACGCAACTCCGCGGCATGAAGCCGGGGCAGAAAGCGGAGGTTCACGTCGACACCTACGGCAAGACCTTCACCGGACACGTCGATTCGATCGCGGGTGCGACGGGAGCGGTGTTGAGCTTGCTGCCGCCGGAGAATGCGACCGGCAACTACGTGAAGGTTGTGCAGCGCATTCCGGTGAAGATCATTTTGGATCCGATTCCGCCGGATGTGGCGATTCTGCGGCCGGGCATGAACGTGGACGCGACTGTGATTACGAAATAAGTCGACAGTCGACAGTGAAAAGTCGAAAGCGGGTAGCGTGCACGTCGTTTAGGTGGGCGTGACACGGTCAGGAAATAGATTCCTCGCTTCGCTCCGAATGACAGGGATTTTGTTTCAGCTGGGTTTAGGGATGTTCGGCGCTTCTTACAGTCGGCGGCAAACGGGATTCGGGTTGGGACGTCCAAGTAAATGAAGCACAAGATTCTAGCGAAGCTGAGAACGCCGGACGGTCACATCAATCCCTGGGTGATCGCGCTGACGGTAACGCTCGCGACGTTCATGGAAGTGCTGGACACTTCGATCGCGAACGTCGCACTGCCGCACATTTCCGGAAATTTGTCCGCGAGCGCGGACGAATCCACTTGGGTTCTAACTTCGTACTTAGTATCGAACGCGATCGTGCTGCCTCTGTCGGGCTGGTTTTCGTCGCTGATTGGCCGAAAACGGTTCTACATGACGTGCGTGGCGATCTTCACCGTAAGTTCGTTTTTATGCGGGCTGGCGCCAAGCCTGGGCGTCCTTGTTTTGTTCCGCGTGCTGCAAGGAATCGGCGGCGGCGGATTGCAACCGAGCGAACAGGCGATTTTGAACGACACGTTCTCGCTCGAAAAGCGTGGCATGGCGTTCGCGGTGTACGGACTCGCGGTGGTTGTGGCGCCGACGATCGGTCCGTGGCTGGGCGGATGGATCACCGACAATTTTTCGTGGCGCTGGATTTTTTATATCAACGTGCCGGTCGGAATTATTTCGCTGATTCTCACGTCATTTTTGGTCAGCGATCCGCCGTACATGAAGAAGGCGAGTGTCAAAGAAGGATTCCGAATCGATTACATCGGAATCGGGCTGATCAGCCTTGGCCTCGGCAGCATGCAGATCATTCTGGACAAGGGCGAGCGCGACGACTGGTTCTCGTCAGGCTTTATTCAAATTTTCGCAGTATTGATGGTGGTCGGAATCATCGGCGGAATTATCTGGGAGCTGCGCGAGAAGCATCCGGTGATCGATTTGAAGATGTTGCAGAACCGGAACTTCGCGGTGGCGACGGTCGCAATGTTCTTTCTCGGCTTCGTGCTTTACGCAAGCACGGTGCTGATTCCGCAGATGTTGCAGGAGCTGCTGGGCTACACGGCGCAACTTTCGGGAATGGCGTTATCGCCGGGCGGCGCGGTGATCATGTTCATGATGCCGGTCGTTGGATTTTTGGTGTCGAAGGTCGATACGCGATTGCTCGTGACGTTCGGTTGCGTGGTGTCGGCAACAGCGTTGTTCGTGATGGCCGGTTGGGATTTGCAGCTCGACTATCACCACGCCGTGACGGCCCGCATGTTGCAAAGCTTCGGGCTGGCATTTTTGTTCATCCCGATCAACGTGTCGGCGTTCGCCTACGTGCCGAAAGAAAAGATGAACATGGGCACGGGCATCATCAATCTGGCGCGGAATATCGGCGCCAGCGTGGGCATCGCGACGGTGACGACGATGCTGCAACGGCGCACGCAGTATCACCAGTCACAATTGATGGAGCACATCAATTCGCTGAACGTGGCGTATCAGAACGCGATTTACGGCACGCAGACGCGATTGGTGGCTGCGGGCTCGACCGTGGCGCATGCGGCGGCCCAGGCGCAGGGAATGATTTACGGGACGGTGCAACGGCAGGCGATCATGCTGTCGTTCATCGACAACTTCAAATTGTTGGGCGTGGTTTTCTTTGCGGTGATTCCGGTGCTGCTGCTGCTCAAGAAGCCGAAGGGCAAACCGGCGGGCGATGTGCCGGTGCATTGATGCATCGTGTTGGGCTGTGAGTCAGAAATTTTTGGGATGTGAAAAACGTAACAGAATGTGGGCGTAAATGGGGGACCTGATGGCGACACAAGCGGCAATTGTTGGAAATGTTGGAAGCGCAGTGGCGGCAAGCGGGACGCAGTACAACGAAGACACGTTGATTCGCGCGGGACAAAAAGGCGATCAGCAAGCGGTGGGCGCGCTGTTTGAGCGTTATCACCGGCCGCTGTTTCAGACGGCTCTGCGCGTTTTGGGAAATGCAGAAGACGCAGAAGATGCGTTGCAGGATGGATTGCTGTCGGCGTATCGGAATTTGAAGCGATTCGAAGGTCGTTCGCAATTTTCGACGTGGCTCACGCGCATCGTGATCAACGCGGCGCTGATGCGGCGGCGAAGCGCTAAGGCGCGGCCTGCCGTGTCGCTCGACGAACCACCGCGCGAAGACGAGTTGCCCGTTGTGGAGCGATTCGCGGCGAAGGGCCCTGATCCGGAGCAGGTTTTTGCGGGTACGGAAATTCGCGAAATGATCAGCGAAAACCTGGACGAGTTGTCGCCGCTGCTGCGCACGGCGTTTGTGTTGCGCGAAGTCGAGGGTTACTCGACGGGCGAAGCGGCCAAGAAGCTGGGCGTGACGGAAAATACCCTGAAGGCGCGGTTGTGGCGCGCGCGGCACCAGTTGGCCGAGCGGTTGGGGCGGCGGCTGCGGCGCATCAGCGATGATATGGCTGGCAATGGCGGAGACGGAGCTGCGGGCATGATGGGCGAAGGCGCTTGCAGCTACTGCTAACAGCCTGAAAATGCGAAGTAAAAAAGCGATGAAGTAAGGAAATAACGATTTTGAAAGTTTTGGTTTTTTGGGCCGACGCGAATTTTTGTGTCGGCCTTTTTACTTTGGCACGGTGCTGCGCGTCGGATCGGTTTTTGCGGCGGCGTAGAGGCCGAGGACGCGGAGATCGTTGGTGGATTTGCGGGCTTCGGCCAATGCGTCGTCGAGGAGTTCGGGTTTGTCGGCTTCGATTTCGAGGATGAAGCTGTAGGCCCAGGGCTGGCCGTGAATCGGGCGGCTTTCGATTTTGCGGAGGTTGATGTTGTGGCGCGCGAAGGGTTCGAGCGCCGCGAGCAGCGCGCCGGGCCGATGCGCGAGTTGCATCGCGACGGACATTTTGCGCGCGTCGGCGGTGGGCGCCACAGCGGCGGCATCGGATTCGCGCCGCAGCAAGACAAAACGCGTGAAATTTTCGGAGTTGTCCTGGATTTTTTCGGCGAGGATCACACCGTGGTAGTAATCGGCGGCGCGGCGTCCGGCGATTGCGGCGGAGATTTTGTCGCCACGGCCGAGGACTTCTCGGACGCTGCCGGCGGTGTCTTCGGCGGGAACACGTTTATAGAGCGGATGCTGAGCGAAGAAGCGTTCGCATTGCGCGAGCGCCATGGGATGCGACGAGACGCTTTCGATTTGATCGAGCGATGCTCCGGGAACCGCGATGAGGTTGAGCTCGATAGGGAGAATCGTTTCGGCGGTGATGGTCAGCCGATTTTCGAGCATGAGGTCGTAGACGCGGACGACCGAGCCGGCGAGCGAATTTTCGACGGGGACGAGGAGCGCGTCGGCGGCGTTCTCGGGGATGGCGCGAAAGACTGCGTCGAATGTCGCGCGCGGAACCGTCGTGATTTCGGGGCCAAGCAGCTGGAGCGCGGCGGCTTCGCTGAAGGCGCCGGGCTCGCCTTGGAAGGCGACGCGGAGCGATTTTAGCGGCTGGGCCGAGCGAGGCGAGTCAGGCGATATCGCCGATTGTGGCGTTCGTGGTGATTTTTGCGATGGCGAATCGGGCTGCAACGGGCCGGCTCCCTTGGGCAAACCAGTGTATTGACGGCTTTGCGGTAATTAGTATGATTCGCACAGGTTTCGGAGACAAATGGAATCGCGCGCGGCTCGCCCTTGCTGTGGTGCAGGTGATGTGACTCGCGGCGCTGTGTTTATCGGTCGTTAGTAGAGGCTGCTTTGCTCGAGCGAGAGGTCGCGGAGATGACATGAGCTACGTGCGGAAAAGTTTGGTGCCGGGCGAGACGTTGATGTACGACACGCGGCATCACTGGATTGTGTTGCTCGGGCCGCTGATCTTGTTCTTTTTACTGGTGGCGGGCGGTGTCGCATGTTTGGGCGAAGTCGCAGCGGCGCGCGCAGGCCGCGGTGCGCTCGTCGATGCTCCGGCGAACGAGATGCACGCGTTTGAGATCGCCGGCGGCGTCCTGATCGTGATCGCGCTGATTGCGCTGGCCTGGGGCTTCACGAAGCGCAACGCAACCGAAATGGCGGTCACGAACAAGCGCGTGCTGATCAAGACCGGCCTCGGCAATCGCCGCACGCTGGACATCATGTTGTCGCGCGTCGAGAGCATCGGCGTCGAAGAGACTTTTTGGGGCCGGATGCTCGGCTACGGATCGGTGACGGTGCGCGGCACGGGCGGAACACCAGAGTCATTTGTGATGATTTCGCATCCCCAGGAATTTCGGCGAAGCGTGCAGGCGCAGATCGGGCACGTGGAGCCAACCGTTGTCGTAGCGCCGCCACCAACGCCCCCTCCTCCGCCTGCACGCGGCTAGCGTGTCTAGGTAGTCGGGCAACGGCGCCGTCCGGACGCTCGGCAGCCTGGCTACAGAACGTCAAGTCTTCAACTAAACACAATTTGTGAGCGCGCGCGTGGATGCGCGTCGCGTGGCGTGTTGAAATTGAGACAGCGTCATGTTTTCGTCCACTTGGTCCACGTTTACGTCCGCAGAGCGCGCGTGGCGCGTTCTGCTTTCGCTCGCGATTGTCGCCGGGGTGCCGGCGCTCGCGGCGAGCCACATCTTTTACGTTTCTGCGATCGCCAGCACGTTTTATCCCTACGTATTCGCAAGCGTCGTCTTCATTCATTTACGGATGCGATTTCGCTGGCTGGATGTGGGCGGCATCGTGCTTCTCGGTGTGATTTTCTCGTTGCTCGATCAATTTGTGATTCATCGCTCGAGCACCGTCTACGTCGTGACGTGGATCTCGTTCCTCGGGATGGCGAGCCTCGTGATCATGGGCCTGAATGCGATTTGGCTGCGCGGCGAAGAGCGCAACACCGTGCTGCTCGCGCTGATTCCAGGCATTTTGATTCTCGCCTCGAATCACTACGCGGGCTACCTGCACAAGTTCACCGAGAGCGCACACCCAAAGGTGTTCGATCTTTATTTGTATTCGTTCGACAGCAGCTTGCACGCTCCGATCGCGTTCTGGATGGGCCAGCTTTACGACAAGTGGAAGACGTTTGGCGACGTGAGCTACGTGTTCTACGTGGGTCTGCCATTTTCGCTCGCGCTCGTATACGCAGGCCAGGTTTCGCGGATGCGCGGTAAGGCGATTCCGATCTTCGTGGCGTTTCTGCTGATGGGGCCGATCGGCGGAATTTTCTACAATTTGTTTCCGGCGCTTGGGCCCGGGCATCTTTTTGGCGCGCGATTTCCGTGGCAGCCGCTGGCCGCGGAGCAGGCGCGGCGGCTTCTCCTCGAGCCGGTGCCAATCCCCGGCTTGCGCAACGCGATTCCGTCGCTGCATATGGGCTGGACGCTGATGTCGTGGTGGTATTCGCGCGGGCTTTCGGTTTACGAGCGTGCGATCGCGATGCTGTTCGTGCTGTTCACAATCGTTGCGACGATGGGCACCGGTGAACACTACTTCATCGATCTGGTCGTCGCGTTTCCGTTCGTCCTGTTTTTGCAGGCGATGTGCGCGACGGAGCTGAAGTGGAACGATTCGCGGCGGCTGGCGCCGTTCGCGTTTGGCCTCGCGACGTTACTGGTCTGGCTCTGGGCGCTTCGCTACACCCCTCAGTTGTTCTGGTATTCGGCAGCGATTCCGTGGCTGCTCTGCGCGCTCACGATCGGCGTCAGCGAAAAGCTGCGGCGCGGTTTCCGCGATGTCGTCGTCGGAATTCTGCCCTCTGCCGCGCCCGATCCCACCAACACGACCGCTCCCGCTGTGGCCGAAGTCGCTCGCTAACCGCTTAGTGCTCCCGCGACGCGGCGCGAGTATAATGGCCGGCTATGAGCTCCCCTAAATTCGCGCTCGTGCGGCCTGAACCCGGCGAATACGCGCCTTTTTACGAAACTTACGTCTCCAAAGTTCAGGGTGGCGACGTGCTGTCGCAGCTCGAATCCCAGCGCCTCCAGACCGCCCAGCTCTTCGCGGCGAGCACCGAGCGCGACGGCAATTTCCGCTATGCGCCGGGCAAGTGGTCGATCAAGGAAGTCGTCGGCCACTTGAGCGACACCGAGCGAGTCTTCTCCTACCGCACCCTGCGCATCGCGCGCGGCGATCAGACGCCGCTGCCGGGATTTGAGCAGGACGATTACGTAAAAAACGGTAACTTCGCCGAGCAGTCGCTGGCCGACCTCGTGCTGGAATTTGGCCTGGTTCGCGCCTCGACGCTGGCGCTCCTGCGATCATTGAGCGCCGAAGCGTGGACGCGACGCGGCACCGCTAGCAACAATCCCATCACAGTGCGAGCGCTAGCGTTCATCATCGCGGGACACGAGCTACATCACCGTGACATTCTGAAAGAGCGCTACTTCCCCGCTATTCCGCGCGCTTAAACCGCGGATGGCGCTCAAATCGAACGCAACAACTCAATCCATCAAGCGCGTACGCGTACACGATCGATGTAGCCGCGGTGATACGGCAGTCGCGCACGATGACTCACACCACGAGCAGCCTGCCGCGACGCGCGCGCCACATCCGTCTTGCGCCAGTCCGTTCGAGCCACATGCGACCTCAGGTCGTTCGCATCCTTGCGATGGCGGTTCGCGATGTGAAACAGCTCTGCCAACATCGTTATAGACGTCGCAATAAAGAACGCCCCCGCAAACAGCGCGTAGGACTGCGATGCAGCGGGGCTCGATAGCTGATCTTCAATGATGTATCCGCCGCCGAGCAGCAGAGCGATCGCGAAGAAAAACATCGGGGCGGCGAAAATGCGAAACGCGCCTTCGCGCTTCGCCACTGGCTTGTCGGCCGCCACATGAACGCCCGGAATTACGAGAGACTTGAGCATAGCTCTTCCTCCTTTACCGCCTGCGCCGCCGGCGCCTCATCGATTCGCAGGAAATCGAGATACGAAAACGATGGCGCCGCGTATTTCTTCTTCATGATCCCGCCGCAAGCGCAGCGTGGATTCTGCCCGTCTATCTCTCCGCCGACTTCGACAATGACCTGGCATCCGCAAGCGGGATTCACGCAGTGCCAGCGCTCCTTGGCTTTCATCAACATGGCGCCCCCTCAGTGCGCAGACTGTTTTTACATGCCGCCACGGCTCCCGACCGGCTCCGCATCAACATGTTAACGGACAGGTAAAATACCTAAACGTAGAACTTGACGCAAGTATTACTTTTTAGGTAGGCGGCCAGCTTCAGTGGCAAGGAGTTGGCGAGTTTTATATCGGTCTAGTACGCCGATTCGTTGCACCAAAGTAACCGAAGACATGGTGACCGAACATATAAAATGGAAAATAGAAATTGAAAAAGAAAACCCAAGGCTCGATGCGAGCAGGTCGGGAGGGCACGACTTCAGTCGTGCCGTTAAGCAACGGTCACCGGCGGCTTTAGCCGCTGAGGTTCGAAGTTCGTGACCTCCCACGCGATTACCTCGTGAACGCTACGACGCGGCTTTCGCCGAGCCAAGGCGTCGCATCAAATCGGCGCGCACTGCGTCGCTAACGAATGCTGCCTCCGCCGAATGGCGCTGGCACTGTTGGAATTCCGCGGCGCCCCAGTTGAATGTGTTTTCCAGACGCTCGAATTCCTTCGTCAGTGATGTGTACGAAACAGTGCGGCAGTCGGTGTTCACCGTGACATGCAGCCCCTTGCGGAACAGCCGATCGATCGGGTGTCCCGGAAGTGAGCTTGCCGCGCGCGTCTGCACGTTGGAGAGCGGACACATCTCCAGCGGAAGCCTCGTGGCCTTCGCGCGATCCTGCAATTCGTCCGATTCGGTAATGCGAACGCCGTGACCAATCCGCTCCGCTCCAAGCACATCAATCGCTTCTCGAATGCTCTCGGCCCCCGCGGCCTCTCCCGCGTGAACGGTGCGGCGCAACCCTTCGCGTTTCGCAAGCGCGAAAGCTTCGGCGTGGGGCGCGCCAATGTATCGGGCTTCGTCTCCGGCGAGATCGAGCGCGCAAACCTTGTCGCGATTGTTCACAGCCAGCTTGGCGATCTCGAGGCTGCGCTCACCCGGTTCGTGGCGTAGACAGCAGACGATCAGCCCAGCCTTCATTCCCGTTTGCCGCTCGCCCTGCTTCAGCCCTTCATGCACCGCGTTGAGAACTTCCTGCATGTTGAGCCCGTTGCGCAGATGAAGTTGCGGCGCGAACCGAATCTCGCCATAGATCACGCCATCGGCTGCGAGATCTTCCACAACTTCGCGCGAGATTCGTACGAGGTGCTCTCGATGCTGCATAACTTCCAGCGCCAGATCAATGCGAACAAGATAATCGGCCAGATCGATGCAACATTCCGGCGCAATCAGCGCCGGTTCCAGCGGCGACGGAAGCTCCAGCCCAATCTTGCGCCCGAGCTCCGCCACCGTCGCGACCCGCAGAGACGCATCGAGATGACAATGCAGTTCAATTTTCAGAAGTGGTTTGTAGTCAACTGTCATCTGCAATCTCCGGACGAAATGGAACTGCGCATCGCCGCAGCTGACAATCTAAGCAGCGAACCCGATCCTCGCACCCCAAGGCCTCCATAGTAATTCTGCAGTATGATGGTGTTAATGCCATCAGACAATCCTCATCGCCAGAATTGCTACTGCGACGTTTGCCGGAACAATCATCCGTTCGAAATACCCGATGACCTTTATAAAGATCTCGTTAAAGGTAACGTCGTGATCTTCGCCGGAGCCGGCGTTAGCACCGAGAGTAGCCAGGTGTTCCCCTCCAAGCTCATCGACGAGGTTCGGAAAGAGTTGGGAACTGACTCTACGCAGGGCTTGTTCCCCGACGTCATGAGCTTGTATTGTGCGAAACCGAACGGTCGGGCTAGGCTCCTACGAAAAATTAGGGATCGATTTGGCTATGTTCAATCATTTCCGCAGCTTCATCGGATGGCTACAAGTTTTCAGCGCGAGCTCGCATTTATTCCTTTCATTGAAAACATAGTCACAACGAATTGGGATACGTACTTCGAACAGGAATGTGGAGCAGTTCCGTTCGTGACGGCGGAAGACTATGCTTTCGCCGAAATACCCGGACGAAAGGTTTTCAAGATACACGGCTCAGTTGACAGTTACGGGTCGCTAGTGGTGACGCGGGAAGATTACGAGAAATGCTACGAATCACTTCGAAGTGGTCTTTTGGGAAGCACGCTGAGACTGTTTCTTGCCACCAAAACCATCGTTTACGTCGGTTTCTCCCTCACCGACGATGACTTCACAAGAGTATTTGAGGCTCTAACTTCGGAAATGCATGGTCTCCGCCCTCACAGCTACGTTGTCACGATAAGCAGAGATGATCGGAATCCACTTTTGAAAAAAGGAATTTCGCCAATATACACGGATGGTACGTTTTTCATTTTAAAACTGAAGGAGCGTTTGGTCGCCGACGGACACATGCTCGGCGACGATCGGTTCGTCGGTGTTGCGGAACTATTAGAAAGGGTGCGACAAATCCATAAGGGCGAGATGTCGAGCATAGACAATCGGAAGTTCCCCGACAATATTTTTGGTCTTTGCTATCAGGATGGCCTGATCGATTGTTTAGAAAGAATGCTCACCCTTGCTAGAACAGGCGAGTATTCTCGTCGAGAAAGCATAGCCAAAATTGGACATAAGTATGAGTTTCACATTCGCCCCGAGAAACTCGCAAGAGCCAAATACCATGACGTCGCATACATCGACGGGTATCTGAACGGCCTATTTTACCTGTTGCTGGATGATCATCTGCGAAAGGCCGTCCCGATTTTCTATGTATACGGAAAAACAGACCCAGTTAGCAGCTTGAGCCAGTACAAGAGAGCGATCAAGAAATCGTCGTCTGGAGCCGCACATAAGTGGGCGGTCCAAATGGTCAAGAAACTACCCGACAAGGAAAAATTGGTATTCCATCACACGCCATTTTTCTGAACTTCAGTTGTGGCCGAACAGCTCGTCGGCGATTACAGGACGGATTCGGACCAGTTTTCCAACGTGTCTTTTACTTTGTGCAGGAACTGGTGCGCGATGGCGCCGTCCACGACGCGGTGATCGTAGCTCAGCGTGACATAGCACATCGAGCGGATCGCGATCGAATCATTGATGACGACCGGCCGTTTCTCGATCGCGCCCAGTCCGAGAATACCAACGTTCGGTTGACTGATGACCGGCAGCCCGAACAATCCGCCAAACACGCCGGGATTCGTGATGGAGAACGTGCTCTCCTGCACTTCTTCCGGCTTCAGCTTTTTCGAACGCGCTCGCTCGGCGAGGTCATTCAAATTGCGCTGAATCCCTAGAATATTTTTCTCGTCCGCATTCTTGATCACCGGAACAATCAATCCCCAATCCAGCGCAACGGCCATGCCGACATTGATTTCCTTGTGCAGCACGACGTTGGTGCCGTCGAGCGACGCGTTCATCGTGGGATACGCGCGCAGGCCGGCGACCGCCGCCTTCACAAAGAACGGCATGAAGGTGAGCTTGGTCTCGTAGCGCTTCTCGAATTCGTCGCGTGACTTCGCGCGAATCGCGGCGACTTTCGTCATGTCGATTTCATCGACGCTGTAAACGTGCGGCGAAACGTGCTTCGACGCGATCATGTGCTCGGCGATGCGCTGCCTCATGATCGTCATCGGCTGCACTTCGTAATTGCCGAAATACATGCGCTCGCGCGGCACGGCCGTCTCGAACGCGACGTGATGCTGGCCTCCCATGGTGCTCGCTGGCGGCGGAGCTTGCGGTGGCGCCTGACGCTGTGGTGGCGGAGGTGGCGGCGCTTGCTGCGCGTAAGACGGCGCGGACGTTGCGACCGGCTGCCGCGCGTAAACGTCGGCCTCGGCCGGTTCAGTCTGTTTCGCCGCTTCGGCTGCGGAGCCGCCGCCCGCGAGATGCGCTTCGATGTCCTGCTTGCTGATGCGGCCGCCGGTGCCGGTCCCTTGCACCGTCGTGAGGTCGATGCCGTGCTCCTTCGCCATGCGGCGAACGAGCGGCGAGCTATGAATGCGAGCGCCTTCGCGAGCGGGAACTGGCGCAGCTTTCGCTGGCGCTGGCGGAGGCGGAGGTGGAGCAGCGGTTTTCGCAGCCTGTTGCGGAGCCGGAGCGGGCGCGGCTTGCTTCACAGGTTCGGCAGCCTTCGCAGGAGCAGGCGCCGGAGCCGCAGCTTGCGCCGCGCCACCAGCCGCATCGATCACGCCAACAACCGTCTGAATCGGCACCGTCTTCCCTTCGCCGACCTTAATCTCCTTCAGCACGCCCGCCGACGGCGACGGAATTTCCGCGTCAACCTTGTCCGTCGAGATTTCAAACAGCGGCTCGTCGCGCTCGACTTTGTCGCCGGGCTTCTTCAGCCACTTCGTGATGGTGCCTTCAAAAATGCTTTCGCCCATCTGGGGCATTACGATATCGACGGCCATGTCTGTCTCCTGAGAAACCTGCAAAACCTAAAGACGGGCACGGCCTTCCGTGCCCCTGCATCTAAAATCGTTCTTCAATACTTCGCCAACTCCCGCGCCGCATGCATGATCTTGTCCGTGTTCGGCAAGAAGTGCTCTTCTAGCGGCGGCGAGTACGGCACCGGCGTATCCAGCGACGTCACGCGAAACACCGGACCATCCAGATCGCCGAACGCCTTCTCGCACAAAATCGCCGCAATTTCGCCCGCGATCCCGCCCGTCTTTGTATCTTCGTGAACGACGAGGACGCGATTCGTCTTCTTCACCGACTTCAGAATCGTCTCTTCATCGAGCGGAAGCAAGGTGCGCAGGTCGATCACTTCGATCTCGATGCCTTCTTTCGCCAGCGCCTCGGCCGCTTCCAGCGAATTGTGCATCATCGCCGCGTAAGAGAGGATCGTGAGGTGTTTTCCCTCGCGCCGCACGGCAGCTTTGCCGATTGGCACGGTGTAATCTTCCGCCGGTAGCTCTTCCTTGATGCGGCGGTAGAGGTACTTGTGCTCGAAAAAGAGCACAGGGTTATTATCGCGTACCGCCGCTTTGAGCAAGCCTTTCGCGTCGTACGGTGTGGAGGGATAGATAACCTTCAGCCCCGGCGTGTGTACGAAATACATTTCCGGGTTCGCGGAGTGGAACGGGCCGCCGTGGACGCCGCCGCCCGAAGGTCCGCGCACGACGATCGGCGCCGGCGCGTTCCAGAGATAGTGGCCCTTGGCGACGAAATTCGTAAGCTGATTGAACGCGCACACGATGAAGTCGATGAACTGCATCTCGCAGATCGGGCGCAGGCCGAGATAGCTCATGCCGCACGCCGCGCCGATGATCGCGCTTTCGCTGATCGGCGTGTCGATCACGCGCTCCCAGCCAAATTTCGCAAGCAGCCCTTCGCTCGTTTTGAACGCGCCGCCATAGACGCCGACGTCTTCGCCGATCACGACGACGGACGGATCGCGCTCCATTTCTTCGTACATCGCTTGCTTGATGGCTTCGAGAAATGTGACTTGCGTGGGCGCGTTTTGATCGCCCTTGCCATTCGCTTTGCCTGCGTTGGTTGCCGGAGCAGTGGAAGTCTTTGCCATGGGTTACCTCCGGCCTTTCTTCGCCGCAGCTTTTGCGGCAGGCTTCTTTCCGTTTTTGGCCGCAGGCTTTGGTGCCGGCTTGGCAGCGGATCTTGCCGCGATCGGTGCAGCCACTTTCGCGATCTTTTTCAGCACCGGGGTGGCTTTCTTCAGCGCCGCCTTCTTGCCCGCGCCATTTTTCGATTTCGCCGCTACTTTTGCGGCCGCTGCGCTCCGCGACGGCTGGATCACTTCTTCCGGCGTCTCCGGCGTGGAAAGTTTCTCTTCCACTTCCTTCCGCTCTTCGCTCTGCGCGGTATCGCCAAAGTGAATCGGCGCCACGCCGCCGCCCGAACTCTTCCCGCGCCCGAATCCTTCGACCATCCAACTCGCATCAATGCTCGCCTTCGGCGGCATCACTTCCGATTTATCGCGCTCCCACTTCGGCGCGATCTTGTGGCAATCGTCGCCCGTGCAATAGACGCCCTTCTCGGCAAGCTCCGGCGGCGGCATCGGCGAACTCTCGGCAAAATCGCGATCCTTCGTGAGGATCGCGTCGATCTTCGCCTCAAGTTCTTTCTTCGTCGCGTCGTCGAGAAAACCGTTCGCCGTCAGAAATTTCTCGTGCAGCAGGATAGGATCGCGTTCTTCCCAATAAGTGCGCTGATCTTTCGGCACATACTCGGCCGGATCGTGCTGCGCGTGGCCCATGCGGCGAAAAGTCTTCGCCTCGATCAGGATCGGCCCTTCGCCATTGCGCGCGCGTTCGACGGCCTCCTTCGCGGTCGTGTAAACGTCCGCGACGTCATTGCCATCGACGATGTAGCTGTCGATCCCGTAGGCCTTGGCGCGGTCGGCAAGATTTTCGATCGGCACTTGGCGCTTCACGGGAGTCGAGTAGGCCCAGCCGTTGTTTTCCAGCACGAGCACGAACGGCGCTTTCTGCGTCGCGGCGAAATTCAAACCTTCGTGAAACACCCCGGTCGAGCTGCCGCCGTCGCCGATCCACGTCATCGCCACAATTTTCTGTCCAAGATATCGCCCCGCCATCGCGACGCCGGTCATCACCGGAATCAGATCGCCAAGCATCGAAATCGGCGAAACGATGTGCAGATCTTCCAGGTCGCCGAAGTGGCTCGTGCCGTCTTTGCCCAGCGTCGGCGACGTATACTTCGCCATGTGCTGCGTGAAAATGTCGCGCGGCGGCACGCCTTTGACGAGCAATGCCCCGATGTTGCGAATCATCGGCGCCAGCCAGTCTTTTTTCTCAAGCGCCGACGCGGTGCCGACCGAAACCGCTTCCTGCCCGAGGCTGGAGTAAAGTCCGCCGACAATCTTGTTCTGGCGGAACAGCTTGACCATCGTGTCTTCGACGGCGCGGTTGAGCCGCATGTGGTAGTAAAGATCGAGATGCTGCTGCCGTGAGAGCTCGACGTTCTTCATTCTGTCTCCGGTGAGCAGGCGTGTCGCCTGGCTCACGGTCATGCGAATCTCGTTTTCAGCGCGACGTTTCACATCGCGCTCGTGTGTCGCTCGGCGTGATCTACGCCGCGTCGCCAGCCACACGGAATCCCTATGCCACTCAATCCCTCAACATCCTCAACACTGTCGTCCCGAGCGTAGCGAGGGATCTGCTTTTTGCTGCCTACGCCGGAACAGCAACCGCCAACTGTTCCCGCTCGAACTTCTCCAGCGCCGCGAACAATTCCTCGCGCGTCGTCTGCTGGGGCTCGCGCCCAAAAACCTCGCCAAAGTGTTCGACGATCTTCGTCGCCGCTTCGTTCCGCTTCACCGCGCGCCCCAGAACTTTCTCGAGCGACGTCGCCTTCCGCTCCGCAATCCCGCACGGCACGATCAGCTCGAAGTACCGCAAATCCGTCGCCACGTTAAACGCAAACCCATGCGACGTAACCCACCGGCTGATATGCACCCCAATCGCCCCAATCTTCTCCGCCGCCGCACCGGGTGAACTCCCCAAACTCTGTGAACTCTGCGCTCTCTGTGGTAAATCCTTCTTCTGCGGATCAATCCAAGCCCCCGTCTTCCCCTCTTCTCTCCGCGCCACAATCCCAAAATCCCCGCACGTCCGAATCATCACTTCTTCCAGCATCCGCACATACCACACAACATCCCGCCGAATCGCCGCCAGCTGAATCACCGGATACCCGACAATCTGCCCCGGCCCGTGATACGTAATATCCCCGCCGCGATTCGTCGCGTGAAACTCCACGCCCTTCTGCGCCAGCACCCGCTCCGAAGCCAGCAGATTCTCGCGTTTCCCGCTGCGCCCCAGCGTAATCACATGCGGATGCTCGCACAGCAGCAAAACATCGCCGATCGCATCAGCCTTCCGCGCCGCAACAATCCGCTTCTGCAGCGCGAACGCCTCCTCATATCCAATCAATCCGAGATCGACAATCAAACACTTCGTCATCTTCTCGTCTTAGCTTCCTCTGCCGCGTTCCTGCTTCCTTCTAACCCCCGCTTCAATTCCTCCGCGTATCTCTGCGGCCTTAGCGTCTCTGCGTTATCTTTTTCTTCGCTTTCGACTTTCAGCTGTCAACTTCCTTACACGTTAATCTGCAACCCTCGCACACTCGCAAACCCATCCCCCATCGCTTCCCACACCGTCGGATGCGCGTGGATCATCTCCATCATGTGATCGACGGTGCCCTCCAGATGCAGCACCGCCGCCGCCTCCGACAAAATTTCCGTCGCCAGCGGCCCGATGATGTGAACGCCGAGCACTTCGCCATACTTCTCGTCCGTCACCACCTTGATGAATCCGCCGTGGTTGCCGAGGATCGTCGCCTTGCTGTTCCCCACAAACGGAAACTTGCCCACCTTCACCGAATATCCCGCTTCCTTCGCCTGCTTTTCCGTCAATCCAATCGAACCGATCTGCGGTTCGCAATATGTGCAGTTCGGAATGCGCGTCTTCACGATAGGAGGCGGCTGCTTCCCCGCGATGTGTGTCACCGCAGCGATGCCTTCCATGCCCGCCGCGTGCGCCAGTTGCGGCAACCCCGCCACGATGTCGCCGATCGCGTACAAACCCGGCTCATCGGTCTCCATATAAGGACCGACATGCACAAACCCGCGCTCCACCTTTGCCTTCGATTTCTCGAGCCCGCAGCCATCCGTCATCGGCTGACGCCCGACCGCAAGTAACAACTTCTCCGCCTGCAGCGTCTGCGTCTTCCCGTCCTTATCTTTAAACGTAACCGTGACGCCCTTCGCGTCTTTCTTCACCGACTGCACCATGCTCGACGTGAAAACGTTGATGTTCCGCTTCTTGTACGTCTTTTCGAGCTCCGCCGAAATCTCTTCGTCCTCGACGGGCACGACGCGCGGCAGCGCCTCCAGAATCGTCACTTCCGTCCCAAACGAGTTGTAGATCGACGCAAACTCCACGCCGACCGCACCCGCGCCAACGATAATCAGCGACTTCGGAATCGCAGGCAGCTCCAGAATCGACCGATTCGTCAAAATCTGCTTGTGATCCGGCTCAATTCCCGGCAGCGAGCGCGCTTCCGACCCGCTGATCAGCAAAACGTTCGACGCTTCGATCATCGTCTTCTTGCCGTCTTTTTCCACGCTGACCTTGCCGGGTCCTTCGTAGCGCCCCCAGCCCTGCACCCACTCCACTTTGTTCTTCTTGAAAAGAAACTCGATCCCCTTCGCGTGCTTCTTCACGATCTTGTCTTTGCGCGCCAGGATGTTCGCCCAATTGATCTTCAGTCCGCTGACCTCAAAGCCCAGCTCCTCGCCATTTTTGAAATGGTCGTAAACATCGGCATGGTGCAGCAGCACCTTGGTGGGAATGCAGCCGACGTGTAAGCAAGTGCCGCCAAGGTATGGATCTTTCTCGACGACGATCGTCTTCAATCCAAGCTCACCGGCCCGAATCGCGGCGATGTACCCGCCCGGACCGCTCCCGATAATCGCCACATCGTACTTAGCCACGCGCACTCTCCTTCACGCTGCTTGTAATCTCTTGCGACTCGAATATCTCTTTTGCCGCCAAAATTCGTCGCTCTACTCGAATCTATGCCGCTCGAGCCGATATTGTCGCTCGAATTCTCAATAGTCCCGTTGATTTGATGGCAATCGGTCCGCACGCGACTCATTCGCCACGCGCGCGAGGAGAGCCCTCAGCTTGGACCTGTTTGGACCTGGAAAAAGCAGCCAGCGCTACCCAACGCCGGCGGCAACGTCCCGCCAAACTTTAAATTTTAGCAGCCACCCCACCCCGCCGCAACTTCCCCAAATCCCGCCAGTTTCCACCCAAATCGCCCCGCCAATATGGCCCAGAACGCCCGATTCACCACGATCTTTCCAAAGCCACGGTCATGTAGGGGCGCAGCACCGCTGCGCCCCAGCTTGCCCGGACGTCAAACTCTTCCTCGCGCCGTTTTTTCTTTCCTTCTTTCGCTTCGCCGCCGCCGCATCAAATCCCTCGCGCTATCTTTCGCGCGCTCCCCGCGTATAGTAATGTCCACCCGACCAAAATGCCCGCTAAGACGACCTACTGGCAGCGCCTCCCCCTGACCTCGATGGCCCTCTTCCTCCTGGGCGTTTTCTTTCTCTTCGGCCTCACCGGCATCGCCACCGACCTTTTCGACGTCGGCCGCCAGACGCCTCAGCATCTCGCCGCCAGCATTATCTTTGCCGGCTGTACAGCCATCGTCTACGCCGTCGCCGGGTTCACATTGCGCGGCAGATTCTGGATAGCGTTCTTCCCGATCCTCGCCGCGCAAATCCTGGTCGGCAATCTGATCGGCAAGTATTTCGGTACCTTACCCACGCCGACGCAGATGGACGCCGTAGCGATCGCGGCTCAGCAAAAACGGATGGCGGTCGATGGCTGGGCCATCATCATTGCAACGATTCTCGGCTACGTCTGCTTCCTGATCGTGAATATCAAGGAAGGCCGCCGCTATTTCCGCGTGCAAGCCGAAATCGAACTCGCCACCGAAGTCCATCGCATTCTCGTTCCGCCCATCGAAACAAAACTCGGCGGCTGGGAATTCTACGGCCGCTCCTCACCCAGCGGTGAAGTCGGCGGCGACCTGATCGATCTTGCCGGCGATGCCGACAACTGGGTCGCCTATGTCGCGGATGTTTCCGGCCACGGTGTCGCGCCCGGCGTCGTGATGGGTATGGTGAAAAGCGCCGCGCGCATGTTGCTGACGAGCGGCGACGACGCCACGCATCTCGCGCCGCGCCTGAACGAAGTTCTCTATCCGCTCAAAAAGCCCGACATGTTCGTCACATTCTGCTTCTTGGCGAAAACGCGCGAAAGTCTGCGCCTCGGCGTCTCCGGACATCCCGCGATCCTGCATTTTTCGCCGCGCAACAACGAAGTGACGCAATACGAGGCGGCGAATATGCCCCTCGGAATTTTGCCCGAAGGTGAATTCGCCAGCACCGCGATCGAAGCTGAGCCCGGCAGCTTGTTCGCGCTTTACACCGACGGCTTCGTCGAATGCGCGAACGCCGCCGGCGAAGAATTCGGCGTGCAACGCCTTCAATCCGAATTCCAGAAAAACGGCAACAAGCCCCTCGCCGACATTCACACTGCCTTGGTTGCCAGCCTTCGCAAACACGGCCTCCAGTTCGACGACCAGTCGCTACTCTTGATCCGCCGACTCGCTTCCTGATTTGGTAGCGCCGGCATCTTGCCGGCGTTTTTCGCCGCGGCGCAATCCGAGCAAGATCATGTACGGGCGCAGCACCGCTGCGCCCCATGTCCGCACGATGTCACCCGACAGCTCCTCTTCGATGTGTCTGCGGTCGCCAATTTCCTCGCTGCCATCCCTGTCTTTTGCCGCGCCAGCTCACGCCCGAAACGTTTTCCTCTTCCCTACCGTCCATGACACTGCGAAACTACCCCCGCCGCATCTGTAAGCGTTTTCTGCATCAGATCGGCGTGCATCACATCTCGGGTGAAGAATGAAAGAAACTTCCAAGTCGAAGCTCTTCGTCGCGCTGCTCGCTGGAATCTCCTTCGTGACTGCGCTCGTCGCATCGGCCGTCGCTCGCCAGCCGCAACAACCGCAACAAACTCCCGCGACCACGGCCGCTCCCGCCGCGGCGCCAAACGGTCCCGCCCCACTCAAAAAACAGCGGCGTCCCGCTCCTCCCGAAAATGAGGAAGCCGCGCGCGGGCAGACGCAATACACCGCGTCCTGCGCTTTCTGCCACGGAGCCGACGCTACAGGCGCACGTGGACCCGATTTGCTGCGCTCGCCCGTCGTTGCGCACGACGTGAAGGGCAACATGATCGGCGACGTCGTCCACAACGGCCGTCCCGACAAAGGGATGCCCGCGCTGCCACTCACCGACGCGCAAATCGCCGACATCGCCGCATATCTGCACTGGCGCATCGCCGAAGGACTATCGTCCTCCGAAGTTCCCAATGGATATCCGGCGGAGAAATTGCTCACGGGAAATGTGCAAGCCGGCAAAGCGTTTTTTGAGGGTGAAGGCGGCTGCACGAAATGCCACTCTGCAACCGGCGATCTCGCCAACGTTTCAGGAAAATATTCCGCGATCGACCTCGAAGCGCAGATGCTCTACCCCGAAGGAAATTTCAAGACCGCGAAGATAACGACGAAGTCCGGCGAAGTCGTCGAAGGCAAACTCAATCACCTCGACGAATTTTCCGTAGCGGTGACCGACGCAAACGGTTGGTTTCATGCCTATGCGCGCAACGAAGTGAAGGTCGAAGTGACCGACAAGCTCGCCGTGCACCGCGCCTTGCTCGACAAGCTCTCGCAAAAACAGATGCACGATCTGTATGCCTATGTGCACACGCTCGAAAAGGAGGGCCAGGCCCAATGAGCGTGCTACGGGATCAGAACATGGATCGTTCACGCACTTTCGCAAATGTGATTCGCGCCGCGAGCGTTCTTCTGCTTCTCCTTGCGATGCGCGCGCCTTCGCTCACGGCGCAGGGACTCGACCCATCCGCTTTGCTCCAGAAGCAAGCGACCGACACCTGGCCGACCTACAACGGCGATTACTCCGGCAAACGCTATTCGCCGCTCGATCAAATCAATGCAAGCAACGTGAATCAGCTCACGCTCGCGTGGATTTATCGCACGCACGGGCAAGGGATCAAAGCAACGTCGCTGGAAGTGAACGGCATCTTGTATTTCACCGTGCCCGACAACGTCTACGCGATCGACGCGCGCTTCGGCCTGCCGATCTGGCACTTCGAGCACAAGGTTCCTGGCGATCACATCGGTCATCGCGGCGTCGCGATGTTGAAAGACAAATTGTATTTCGAGACTTCGGACGCGCACCTGCTTTGCCTCAACGCGAAAGACGGAAAACTCTTGTGGGACATCGTTCTTGCCGACTCCAAGCTCGGTTATTTCGCCACGATGGCGCCGCTCGTGATCAAAAATCACATCATCGCCGGCGTTTCCGGTGACTCCACCGACATTCGCGGCGTCCTGACTTCGGTCGATCCCGACACAGGCGCGGTGCAATGGCGTTGGTACACCGAACCGGATCCGGGTCAGCCTGGATCGGAAACGTGGCCCGACGCGGATGCGCTGCTGCACGGCGGCGGCATGACGTGGATGACCGGAACGTACGACCCGGATCTGAATCTTTTGTATTGGGGCACCGGCAATCCGAATCCCGTGCTCGTTGGCGATCGCCGTCTTGGCGACAATTTATATACGTGTTCGATCGTCGCGCTGAATCCCGACACCGGCAAACTGCAGTGGGCGTTTCAACCTTCGCCGCACGACTTGCACGATTGGGACGCGGTGCAGACACCGATCCTCATCGACGCGGAATACAAGGGAAAGCAGCGCAAGCTGCTGGGACAGGCGAGCCGCAACGGATTTTATTTCCTGCTCGATCGCACCACGGGCGAACATCTCGCGACCAGCGAATTCATCGATCAGACCTGGGCGAATGGCGTCGATAAAAAGGGCCGGCCAATCGCAAAGCCCGAAGCGACACCGACCCCTGACGGCGCGCTCGTCGAACCTGGTTCGGACGGCGCGACGAACTGGATGGCGCCGAGTTTCGATCCGCAGACCGGACTTTTTTACGTGATGGCGCGGCGCATCATCAGCGTGTTTTACCGCACCGTGGAAGGGCAAGTGGAAGGATGGGGCGGACGCGATCGCAATCTTTATATGGATTCAACGTTGCGCGCGCTCGACTTCAAGACGGGGAAGGTTGTATGGAATCATGAGCTCGGTGAAGGCGAAGACACGGCGGGAATTTTGACGACGGCGGGGCATTTGCTTTTCACCGCGGATCACTTGGGAAATTTGCTGGCGCTCGATCCGAAAACGGGCAATACGTTATGGCATCTCAACGTCGGTGAGCATGTGCAGGCGTCGCTGATGACGTATGAGTTGGCGGGGCGGCAATACATCATCGTGCCGGTGGGAGATACGATGTACGCGTTTTCGCTGCCGGAGAAAATTGAAGCAAAGAAGTAATGAAGTAACGATGTAACGAAAATGCGGGAAACGCAGCGCGACGGCGTCTTGCTGCTGTTGGAATTTCCTCGGTCGCTCAACAAAAGCGTTGTCATCCTGAGCGAACGATGGATCTCAGAAGCACAGTTCATCTCAATTTCTATTTCATGCTCGCGGAGAGATCTGTTCCTCGTCTTTTGTCACGAGGAAGAGCAAAACAATTCCCACCACTGTGAACATGCGGAAGGCGGCTTCCTGGCCGTTCCATGTTTTTGACTGCCACATCAAAAACCATTCTCCGCCGATCGTCAGAAATGCGACGAACCACATCAGCAGGCTCAGCGTGAGCCCGGCGATCGCGATGTTTTTCGTTTGGTGGAACGTTGCGGCGGGCGCTTTGAGATTGCGCACGAGTTGGATTCCGCCCCACCAGCAGAGAATCATCGTGACCGATTCCCACGCGATGATCGTGATGTAGAACAACGTGTGTATCGACGGGCGAGTTGATGGCGCGCCACATGCCGCTGTTGTTGGGGAACGTCGAGTCCATCATCAAGACGTGGCGGATGAACTGAAAGTTCGAGTCGTAGTCGGTCGTGTTGTTGAAGACGAGCGAGGGTGTAGTACAGCGCGACGGTCGAGGACGAGCAGCGTTTTGGCACTGCGGAGGATCATGGCTTGGTGCTCTTCCCGTCGTCGCTGAACGATTGAAAGTATTTCGTCAGTGCGTTGAGCGTCGCAGCGTCGTAATTCGGAAAGCTCTGCATCTGTGATTTAGGATTTTTCGATTTCGGATCGTGGATATACGCCTTGAAATAATCGGGCGAAGCGGTCGCCCAGGTTGAGAGCACCGTCCATGGACGCTGAGCTTTCGTACCGCCCTCGGCGCCGCTGTTGTGGCAGCGGAAGCAATTTTGCTGCGCGATGCGGTAGCCGTCCTGCACTTCGCGCGCGTGCGGCGCCGGGCCAGCGCGGGCGAATCGCGTTGAAGACCGCAGCTTCGCTTTGAATTTCGAGCCGCACGACACCCCAGGGAATTTGCGGCTCGTCTTCGTGCGACAAAATCTTGAAACTGGGTTTGAAGTCGGGCGACGAAATCAGATACGGCCCCATGTCGGCGCCGCTTTCGTGAAACTTTCGGCCAATCGGCGGGATCTTTGCCGTCGATTTTCAGAACGAGCACAGGATGATGCGCCGCGATGTAGGTGTGAGGGTAGTGCGTTTCGTATCCGTCGCTGCAAATCGCGACAGCAAGATCGGCTTGTGGATTCGCGGCGAGCATCAGGACGAGTTGATCGATGGCGACGCCGCTGATTTTTGTCGGGCCGGTGAAGTTCGCATCATTCGTAACGGAATAGCTGACCTGGGGCAGCGCGAGAAGTTGTTGGCGCGTGACGTAGCTCTTGCTGTGGCCGCGGACAGTGCCGAGAATGTCTCCGTCGATTTCGAGATCCAACGGCGAAGTGCGCTTTGGGCTGAGAAACTCCAATATCCCGTGCTGCACGACGCCGGTGTTTGGTTTGCCGTTTTGTGCGCCTCCACTTTGCACGGCGAGCGCTACGCCCAAACATATGACGGCCACGGCAACCGCGCCGCCTTCCACGATCTCTTCATGCGGGACATGCTAGCTCACTCGTCTCCACTGCGTAAATTCCTCGGCGCGACAGGAACCTGCTTGTGACGATTTGAGCCGCAATGCCTAGCGGCGATGCAGTTACAATGCACGCGTGAACTCTACGCAAACTCCATTCGGCCACCTGCACACTGCTTTGCAATCCGGCGGGATTTCTCCGCTTGAAGTTGTCGAACAGCATCTCACCCTCGCGAACTCGAATTCCGGACACAACGTTTACATCACGATCGACCGCGAGCGCGCGCTGCGCGAAGCAGACGAAGTAACGCGCCGTTTTGCCGGCCGTGAAAAGCCGCGTCCTCTACGGCATGCCGATTTCGCTCAAGGATTGCTTCGATCTTGCAGGCTTTGTAACGACTGCCGGCACAAAGTTTTACGCTCGGCACAACGCTCCCGCTCGCGAAGATTCTGCCGTTGCTGCGCGATTGAAAGAGCAAGGCGCGGTCATCGTCGGCAAGACGCATTTGCATCCGCTGGCGTACGGAATCACCGGAGAAAATCCGGATTACGGCGACGAGACGCAGCCTCGCGATGCGAAATTGCTGACGGGTGGCTCTTCGAGCGGAGCCGCGGCGAGCGTGCAGGAAGGTTCGGCGGTTGCCGGGATTGGGACCGATACGGGCGGATCGATCCGCGTTCCGGCAGCGCTGTGCGGACTCTCGGGATTTCGCGCGTCGATCGAATTGGCACATGCGCGCGGACTTTGGCGCGGCGGCGTGCATTTGTCGCAGGCGTTCGACACGCTCGGCTGGCTGTTTCGCGATTTGAGCGACGGTCCGCTCTTGGCGAGCGCGCTCTTCGGATTGGAAATTCCCGCAGGAGTTTCCAGTCGGGACTGCTGCTTCGGATCGCGCTGCTGGTTCCGCTCGCCCTGCCGAAAAACTTCGCATTGGAGTTGTCGATGCGCAATTTGTTGACGATGCCGAGCCCGTGGTGATGCAGGGCCTCGCGCATTGGACCGAGCGGCTGCGTGACGCGGGCGCGGAGTTCGTCACGTTTGAATCGTTGTGGTGGCGCGAGGCTTGGGACATTTACGCTCCGATTCAGGCGAGCGAAGCGGCGGCGATTCACGCAGCGGCGACCGGCGGCAATTATTCCGTCTTCGAGCCGCGGATTGCGGAGCGGCTCGCCTGGGGCGCTTCGCTGCCTGCAACCGAGGTCGAGCAATTTCGTTTGCGGATGGCGGCCTTTCGCGCGCGGACGGATGCGCTACTGCGCGAGTTCGATTTTGTGATGGCGCCTTGCGCGCCGGTGGCGCGGCTGGAGGCGGGAGCGGATCACACGAACGCGCGGAAAGCGATTTTGGGCTACACGACGCCGATGAGTCTCGCCGGGGCGCCGGTGGTTACGCTGCCCGCGGCTGGCGGAGCCGGCGTGCAGTTGGCGGCGGCGCGAGGGGCGGATGCGAGGTTACTGGCGTTCGCGGCGCGGTTTGGTGGGTCAGATTCTGCCGGCTAATGGGCAGGAGTCGTCCCAATTCCCGAATTGGGACGAAATGGGTATACCCCCCGGGTTTTTTTGAAGAGTGCGCAAGTTGATTCGTTGCAGAGAGTTGCGGAATATTCAGTTTTTGGGAGTGCGCAAGCTGTTCATATTGCTGGGGTTGCGGCGGTGCGTAGATCGAACCAAGGCGACTTGAGCCGTTCGCTTTATTACCTGTCGGATATAGTACCACAGATATAACGTTTCGTCAAGAGCGATTTGCGGCGGGACGAGATAATCGGATCGATCTTGCGGACATGGGGCGCAGCAGTGCTGCGCCCGTACACGGACTTCGTGTGCTGATCGCGTCAGTGGATTCGAATGGCTAGTGGGTGGATTCGAATTGGCGGATGCGGCGTTCGAGGTCCCACTGTTGGGTGGCTTTTTCGCTGGAGGCGAGGAAGTCGGCGCAGGGTTGGGTGGGTTTGTCGGCACCGAGCGGGTCTTTCGAACATGCGGCGACTACCGTTTTGAAATTGTCGCGGGTTGGCCAGAGGCTTTCGCCTTGTTGAAAGCTGTGCTCCATTCCGGTGCGAATCATTTGCTTCAGGTCGGCGTAGTGGAGGTTGTAGGTTTCGACGGCGCGGACGTATTCGTGTGTGAGGTCGATGCGAGAGACGCCTTCATCGTCGGTGGAGAGCGAGACGGGGACGTTATGCTTGCGATAGATCGGGAACGGATGATTGTTGCCGCTGATGCCGAGGATGAGGTCGTTGCTGCTCAAAGCGATTTCGACCATGACGTGATTTTTCGCCATCTCATCCATCAGCTTGTACGGATCCTGTTCGTGCATGATGTCCACACCGTGGCCGATGCGTTCGGCGTGGCCTAGCTCGACGGCCCAGCGGATGTGGCAGCAGAGACCTTCGTAGGTGACGAGGCCGGGCGCAAGCTCACCGGCATGCATCGTGATGTGAACCTTCGGATAAATCGAGTGAAGATAGTCGAGCATTTTCATCTGCTCTTCGAAATCGGCCATGGATTCGCGGCCGTCTTCGGGCATGACGAAGTTGATGCCGACGATGCGCTTGGGATCGGCGGAAATGGTTTCGAATCCGAGAAGCGTTTGCGCAAAGACCTGCTCATTCGGAAAACCGCGAAGAACCTGGTAGATGAATTTTTGCGTGACGTGGCAGGCGGGCTGCGCGTCGGCCTGGCCGCAGTGTCCGAGCTTGTCGCGCGTCTTTTCCGCCTCGGCGAAAAATGCGAGATCGTCGTCGCGATCCTGCTCCAAACCCTTGCCCAGCTTGGCTAAAAGCGCTTCGCGCATTTTGGGAAGATCGGGATTCCAGCCGACTTCGTGAGCTGCGGCAGCCGAGCGGCCGAACGGCGGCGTCTCCATCAGCTCCATATATTGAATATTTTGTGCGGCCGCGCGCGTGGCGACTTCGTAGAGCCATTCGCCTTTGTGGCGATGATCGGTGCCGCCGAATTTGTCGAACGAGTCGAAGAAGTGATCGTGGCCGGTCGCGCCCGTGACGGGAACGAAGCTGCGCATGGAGAAAGAATCGATCAGTTCATCGTAAAGATGCTGATCTCTAAAGGCCTGGGAAGCGGGAACATTGCCGGGCTCGCACGCGGGACCTTTTGCAGCGTCGTCGGATTTATGTTCGGGTTTGGTGAACGCGAGCGCGGCGGGATTGACGCAGAGTTGATCTTCGGCTGCGGCGCGAATGAAGGATTCGGCATAAACGGCGCCGGTGAGATGCATGTGCAGGTCGGTGCCTTTGGGCATTTCGGTGAGGAAGAGTTCGAGTTCGAGGGGGTTGGAGCGAGCGGCTTCGAGGGCGCGCGAGGTTTTCAATTCGGCGGGTGTAAGGACCTGGCCGGGCGTGGGGACTGCGAAAATGATCGCGATTGCGGTGATACAGGTGGCGACGAGGCAAGAGCGGGACGGGATTTGCATGGCGACCCTCAGTGAATTTTTGTGGTGAACACTTCAACACAGATGAGAAGAGCCGACAAGGTATTCATAGCGGATTCAGAGGGTTACAACCGCAGCGGCTAAAGCCGGCTTGTTTTCAGCGCGTTTACGGCACGACTGAAGTCGTGCCCTCCCGACAACGGTTGAGTCCCAGGGCTTTCCGCGAGGCGATATCCACAATAAATCAGTACAGGTATGGATGCTTTGGAGACACTGTACGTCAGGTCTCTTGTCAGGGTTGTGGAGCGGGCCTAAAATAAGGTTAGAGAGTAGGGGGAAAACACCTTGCAACTCGACGATAACCTGAAAAACCTGCTGCGTGAGCTAGGCCACGCGATTAACGACACGGTTTCCGAGTCGGAGCGTATTACCGGTGCAATTGCCGGGGTGCGGGCGCATGGCTACGACATTGTGCTGAAGCTGGACGCGACGATCGGCCTGGCAAAGCGCGACGGGTCGGCGCCGGAATCGACGGCGTTGACAACGCAGGACAAGCGGTTTTTGGAGTCGTTGCGGATTCAGGTCGATCAGGAATCGTTCGAACAGGATGCAGAGCGCAGCAAGCCGGTGGGCCGGCTGCCGATGACCCCGCAGGATGTGCGGTTTTTGAAGTCGCTGCGTATCGCGACCGATGACATGGAGTAGTTTCTCGCAGAGTAAATTTCAAAACGTCCCCATGAAACTCTTTTCAAAAATCGCGATGTTGAGCTTGCCGGCGCTGGTGCTGGCTGGGTTGTCGTGCTCGACCGCGTCGGCGCAGACTCCGGCTGAGGCGATTCCAGTGATCGATACGGCGGTGCCGATCGTCATAAATACGGTCAAGCCGAAACCCCTGCCGAACGGGGTTGCCAAGTTCGATGGGACCGTGATGAACGCGACGAGCGTGCAGATCACGGTGAAGGCGAAGGGCAACGACATGTCGATCCGCACGTTCGCGCTGTCGCCGGCAGCTTCGGCGAAGATGCAAGACACGATCGCCAAGGGCGGCTATCAGTACGGCGACAAAGTCAGCGTGATTTACAACCAGAGTTCACTGCAGGCGTTGAAGATCAAGGGCAAAGCTTCGAAGTCGCTGTAGTTTTTCCTTCCTGACTTTTTCCACTTTTCTTTTCGATTTTCAAATAGCGCTCCGTTGTGCATTCTGAAGCTGCGATGCTTCGTCTCCCCGCAGTTGCCGGACGGTTTTACCCTGCAAATCCGAACGAGCTTGCGTCCGTTGTGCGACGGATGAGCGCGCCGCGGGGCGACAGTGCGAGCGCGTCTGCGACTGGTGGCGAGAAAATTTCGGTCACGGCATGTCTCGTGCCGCACGCGGGCTACATGTACTCCGGCGCGGTTGCGGGCGAAGTATTTGGCAGCATCGCGTTGCCGAAAAAGATTTTGATTCTGGGTGTGCGGCATTTTCCGCGCGGCGAATCGGCGGCGATTCTTTCAAGCGGAGCGTGGCGCACGCCCCTCGGCGATGCGCCGATCGATGCGGAGCTGGCGATGGCGCTGCGCGATGCGTGCCCGCGGCTGCGGGAGGATTCCGTGGCGCATAGTCAGGAGCATTCGCTCGAGGTGCAGATTCCGTTTTTGCAGGTGCTGGCGCCGGGATTTTCGTTTGTGCCGGTGGCGCTGGGCACGGTGCGATTCGAGGATTTGGTCAGCGTGGGCGAAGCGGTGGCGCGCGTTTTGACTGCGGCGCGCGAGCCTGTGCTGCTACTGGCGACTTCGGATCTGAATCATTACGAGGACGACGCGACAACGCGCGTGAAAGACGCGAAGGGGGTTGAAAAATTGCTGGCGCTGGATGCGCGTGGCCTTTTCGATGTTTGCCGCGAAGAGAAGATTTCGATGTGCGGACTGGGGCCCGCGGTCGCGACGATTACGGCGCTGCGAGCGATGGGAGTGACGCGCGGAGAATTGGTGCGATACGCGACCTCGGCGGATGTATCGGGAGACACTTCGTCGGTTGTGGGGTACGCGGGAATTATTTGGGCAGAGCCGAGTAAGGAAGCAATGAAGTAAAGAAGTAACGACAAAAACCAAAACGAACGCTCGCACAAAAGAAAGCGATTGCCAGAATGCCTCGGCATGGATTTACTTAGGGGCGTTCCAGGGGTGATGTGTGCACGGTCGAACTCGTCTCGTAAGGTGGATGCGATGAACAAGGCGGAGCGAATGGGAATTGGAGATTTCATTCAACGGACGCAATGGGTTTTGGTGTTGGCGCTTGTCGCCGCGCTGGGTGCGTGCTCGGGTCCCGCGCAGGAGACGCGATCGCCGGCGGAATTGGTGTCGACGGAGACGGCGAAGACTACGCCGGCGGGGACGACGTTCAAGGTTCCGGCGGGATGGTCGATGGAGACGGGGAAAAATTTGGTCGTCCTCGATCCCCCGGAGCCGGATGGGCACGTTGTAGTTTTTGACGCGGGCGCAGCGGCAGATGCGAAGGCAGCAGCGGCCGCAGCGTGGGTGGCGTATCGAGGAAAAGAAACGCATCCAGTGAGACTTGTGACCGCGAATGCGCCGAAGGATGGATGGGACGAGCGTAAGACGGTGGAGTATGAGACGTCGCCGAACGAGCGCGCCACGATCTACGCGCTGGCGCAACGCGCAGGAAAAGACTGGACCGTGATCCTGACGGATTCGTCGGACATGACGGCGGAGAAACGCGCGGCGCCGATCGGGCTGATTTTCGAGAGCGCACGGCCGAAGGGCTATCAGAAGGAAACGTTCGCCGGGCGGCAAGCGCATTCGCTGGATGCGGCACGAATCGCGCAGTTGACGGACTTCGTGCAAAACGGGATGAAGCTGCTGGATATTCCAGGAGTCGGGCTGGCGTTTTTGGATCACGGGAAAGTGGTGTACGCGGGCGGGCTTGGCGTGCGAGAGCTGGGCAAGCCGGACAAAGTGGACGAGAACACACTGTTCATGGCGGCGTCGAACACGAAAGGGATGACGACGCTACTGCTTGCGCGATTGGTGGATCAAGGAAAATTGAAGTGGGATGAGCCGGTCGTGGATGTGTATCCGAAATTCAAGCTGGGCGATGCGGAGACGACGAAGAAAGTTTTGGTGAAGAACCTGGTGTGCGCGTGTACGGGATTGCCGCGGCAGGACCTCGAGTGGCTCTTTGAGTTTAAGGATGCGACTCCGGAGTCGTCCCTGGCGTTGCTGGGAACGATGCAACCGACGAGCAAATTTGGCGAAGTGTTTCAGTACAGCAATTTGATGGCGGCCGCAGCGGGATATATCAGTGGGCATATCGCGTATCCGAATCTGGGATTGGGCGCTGCGTACGACAAGGCGATGCAGACGATGATCTTCGATCCACTGCAAATGAAGGTGACCACGTTTGACTACGCGAGGGCGCTGGCGGGCGATCATGCGTCACCGCACGGCGATGACGTCGATGGGAAGACGGCAGTGGCCGACATGGCGTTAAACTACGCGATCATTCCGGCGCGTCCAGCGGGAGCGGTGTGGACGTCATCGGCAGATCTGATGAAGTACGTGCAAGTGCAGGCAGAACGAGGAAAGTTGCCGGACGGGAAGCAGTTAGTGTCGGCGGACAACCTCGAGATGCGAGAGAAGCCGCAGGTGATGCTGGGCGAGGATTCGTGGTACGGCATGGGAGTGATCGTCGACAAGACGTATGGCGTCCCGGTGGTGAGCCACGGAGGCGATCTTTCGGGCTTTCACAGCAATTGGTATTTGCTGCCGGATTCGGGGATTGCCGCGGTGATTTTGACGAATTCGGATTCCGGCGAACTTTTGCGCGGGCCGTTGTCACGGCGGATGTTGGAAGTGGTCTTCGATGGGAAGCCGGAGGCGGAGAAGGAAGTGGAAGCGTCAGCCGCGCAGTATAAGGCGGAACTGGCGAAGGCTCGAGAACGGTTGGTGGTACCGGCGGCTCCCGATCAAGTGGCCAAGCTCGCGAAAAAATATACGAGTAAGGAGTTGGGCGATATCGATGTGAAGAGCGCGGATGGGCGAACGGTGTTTGACTTTGGAGAATGGAAGAGCACGGTAGCCTCTCGCAAGAATGACGACGGGAGCATTTCGTTCATCACGATTGATCCAACGCTGAACGGATTTGAGTTTGTGGTTGGAGAGAAAAACGGGAAACGGACGCTGACGATTCGCGATGGGCAGCATGAGTATGTGTTCACGGAACAGGGGTGATGCTTTTTGCTTCGTTCGAGAAGTAATGGCGAAGCTTCTTTCGGAGTTTGAAAAGGTCCACTAGTTTCCAATTGACGGAATGAGTGACACAGGCAGCCAGCTCCGTACGTGATATCGACATTGCAACATTGCTCCTCGGAGGCGACCGCGGTCGTACAGCTTCGGGATACATTTAAGCCATGCCATTGCTTGAGTGCCCGGTTTGCCATCAGAAGCCGGCATACGCCGGCAACACGACTTACTGCCCGCACTGCGGCTGGAACCGTGACTCTGCCATCTCCGGCATGAAGATGAGCATTAACGCCATACCGGTCGCCATATTCATGTTCGGGGCGATGGCCGCTTTCCTGTATTGGGGAATGAAATTCAACCGCGCACCGTGGTTACTGCTTTTCATGCTCTTCCCCGTCTCATTCATTCCGCTCAATTACTTTTTGCTGAAGCGCAAAATCGCCAAACTGAAGTCGATGCAGTTCGCGGCGGTCAGCCAGCCGGTTTCGTCCAATTTCGGCGCTCCTCTCGACAGAGCAAGTTCATCCTCGTCAGCGGCCGCGTTTGCGCCGAGCCACGAAAATGAGGCCTTATTGCATACGACCGCGCCCCGCCGGATTCGTACCTCAAGACAAGGACGGATCGTTTTGTGGGTCGCTGCGCTGGGGCTATCGCTATTTATTGTTCAGCCGGCCGCCGGCCTCTACAGGCAATGGGTGACGTATCACTCGTTTTCGAACGTCCGGGGACTAGGTTGGGGTATCGCGCTGGTATGCATCGTCGCGCTGGCGGCTTTTGGTATCTGGCGCGGACAGGTGCGGGAAACCGACTTGCTGAAACGCGGTGAGGTCGTGATGGGCCGTGTGGTTCGCCAGTGGGCCGACGACAAGAGGAACTCCCAGGTCGAATATGAGTTCACCGATTACATGGGTTCGCTCCATAGAGGAATCGCGAATGACCGGACGGACCAGCTCTCTTCGGGGATGCCCTTGGTGGTGTTTTATGACCGCGACAATCCCAAGCGACAAGTCGCTTACTGCTCCACGCTCCACGAAGTGATCTTGCCTCCGACCGTCTCCCCCGTTTCCGAGGAATTGCTTTCCAAGCGATGAAACCTTTACCCTCCGAAATTAGGCACAACTTCATCTGGACGGGCCGGGTTGGAAGCGGTACGTAAGCCCAGTGTTACTCGTGGAGTGGAGTGGTGGGCGCGGGGCTGTGTACTCATACTGACTCACCGTGTGGTAATCTCCGCGAAATCGGAACCACGCCCCAGGGTTGCTCCAGACTCCGTCGGTTAAGAATTTCAATTCAGCAGAGGAGAGTTCATGACAAAGCAACGAGTTGGTCTGTTGGTTGGCTGCGTGTTACTCGCGGTTGCGGGTTGGGCTCAAACTCCGCCCGCGAAAAAGAGCGGAGGAGCGGCAGGCGGGCCAGTGATGCCGGGCTCCGAACAATGGATGGATATTCCAGCGGCGGCGATGGCCGGAACACCGTCGGTGGAAATGGGCGGAACACTGAAGGTTGCGATTCTGCAGGGCGACCCAATGACTTCCGGGCGCTCCTATACGATTCGGCTTTCGGCCACGGACGGAACCAAGATCCCTCCGCATTGGCATCCGACGACGGAAAACGTAACGGTGATCAAGGGCACATTTCTGGTGGGAATGGGCGCAAAGTGGGACGACGCCGCGATGAAGGAAGTGCCGGTTGGCGGCTTCGTGTCTGCGCCCGCGCAGATGAGGCATTACGCTCAGTGCAAAGGCGGCGATTGCGTGTTCCAGGTGAGCGGGATCGGGCCTTTCTTGGTCAATTTCGTTGGGCCGGACGATCCGGGGCCGGCGAAGAAGGCAAATTAGTCTTGAGCAAGTCCCGATTGAGGCTGCGTTTCAGTTGAATCCCTCGCCCTCCCGCAGAGGGCTCAGGATGACAACGGATAGCTAAACTGGCACAGCAAATAAAAGGCCGCCAGTGAGGCGGCCTTTTCGTTGAGCCCTCGCTTGCTAAGCGAGTGCGAACTTGGTTAGTGGGAGCGGGCGCCGCCGGAGGTGCCGCCGCTGCTTGCGCTGGAGGCGTGCGAGGCGGAGGAGCTTGCGTTTGCGGCGGAGAAGCCGCTGTTGCCAGAGCGTGCATTGTTGCCGCCGCCGGAGTTTGCAGCGCCACCGCGGCTGAAGGCAAAGCCGGATCGCGGGGCGGAAGGCGGCGGAACGGAGCGCGCTGCCGTCGAGAAGTTGCGGGCCGGAGCCGTCGCCGGGCGCGCGCTCAGATTCGTGAGGCGCGTCGTGGATGCGGAAGTCGGTGCGTTCATCGCGCCGACGCGTGCATTGGTTGCCGCAGTGGAGCCGGAATTGACGAAGCGCCGCGAGGATGCGTCATAGCTCAGAGACGAGCCGTTACCGAGCCCGACGCTGCGCGCGGCGGAGTTTCCGCCCGCCATCGTGCGCTCGATACGAGCCGGAGCTGTCGCCGTTGCGACGCGAGCGTTGACAGTGTTCGTCGGGACCGACTTCACCGACTTCCACTGTTCACCGGCGGTGGCTGGGGTGATCCTGCCGATCGTGCCGTTGTTGACGGTGAAGACGCCGTGGGTCAAGTTTTGCGGAGTCTTGCTCTTGGCGTCGAGCGGGTGCGTGGGAACGATGCCGATTGGGCCTTTGCCCTTTCCGCCGCGCAGCCATGTTCCGGTAACGGGCGAGTAGCCGGGATAGGTGCCGTAGAGGCCGCCGCCGCCGAAAGCGTTCGGAGACCAGAGCCAGCCGTAGAGAGGATCAAGGATCCAAGCGCCATAGTGGTACGGGAGCCAGCCCCAAGGCTGACTTCCGATGAAAGACATGCCGATCGAAGGATCGAGGGCCCAGGAGCCGCTGTCGAACGGCGACCAGCCCATGCCTACGCCGTACGGACGCCAGCAATTCCCAAATTGGCACGGATAGAAAGCGCCGTAGGTGTAGAGGCTCGAGAGGCCCGAGGAATAGTTGGGCGAGTTGACGTATTGCTGGGCCGCTGCGGTGTTGTTGTACTCGGCGCTGATGCGGTTGGCGGACCACTTGTCAAAATCGTCGCCCGCGGAAGTGTTCGTGGCGACGTCGAAATTCTTTGGATCGTCGGCCTTCATGGAGAAGGTCTGGCCCTTGTCCAGCAAGGTCGAGCCCTTCTTGCGCAGGACGTTGACGCGGCCCTTCATAACATTGATGCGGCTGCCGTCGTCGAAATTGTCGAGACGGAAGCTGGAATGGCCGTCGGCTTCGACGCTGAAGTCGCCGCCGGTGACGCTGAAATAGTCGCCGTTGCTGGGATTGATGGAGAAGGACGCGGTGCCCTGGCGCAGGATGAGGCGCGTGGTCTTGGAGCCGTCTTCGAGCGAGAGATCGAAGAATTGGAGAACGGTGTTTTCGCCGATGAGGGCGAGCGAGCCGTTTTCAAATTCCACTTCGGCGAGACCTTTCCCAGTGGAGATAACGAAGCCTTGGCGAACGGGAAGATTCATCTCGGCGTTTTCCCACACAACGTTTTCTTCGGCGGCGAGCGGATCGCCCTTGACGTCGCGGGCGAAACGCACTTCGCCCTGAACGTAGCTGATGCGAATGATGCGGATGTGACTGACGTCGGCCGAAGCGGACGGAGCGCCGGAAAGAGCAGCGACAAGGAAGAGTGCGAAAAGACCGACAGAATAAGATGCGAAACGAAGAGTGCGGAAAAACATGGTCACCCCCTACCGGGGACACTGCCATTTATGAGACGGATTAGACACACCGGACGTTGCACGGGCCAACGCCCCACCTGGTCTTCCTACATACTCTGTGACGGGAAAGCCCACGTCAAGGGGCGCGGGTGGCTGGGGATGCGGTTTGACACGGATGAGACAAAGCGAAAACTTTCATGGCCCGTCGGCTTGACAGCGATGGGGTGGAAGGCTAGTTTCAAACTGGGGTGGGTTGTGAAGAATCCGCGAGTAGTCCGAATCAATCTTCTGTGCTCGTGTTGTTGTCCGAACTGATTGTTCGAACTACGGGCAAACGTCTGGCAGTGTCCTTGAGTAGAACAATTCATATAAACGGACCGCGAAACGACCTGGTCGGTTTGTCCTCGTTTCGGCGATCCATTTCGAAACGACCGTAAAGCCGGTCGGCAACTAGGGGGAATCATGAGGGGGAAGTCTCGAAGTCTACTGGCCGCCGTGTTTTTTGTAGTGTGCGCGCTGGCCGGGGTCCGAACGTATGGACAAGGAGGCGCGACAGGCGCGCTGGAAGGGATCGTGACCGACACGACGGGTGCCGCGATCGAAGGCGCGGAAGTGCAGGTCATCGATCAGCGCACGGAAGGGCTGGCGCGCAAGGTTTCGACCAACGCCGATGGCGCGTTTATCGTGACGTTGCTGCCGCCGGGGACGTACTCGGTGGTGGTAAACAAGCCGGGCTTCGCGGAGGCGAAGAGCACGAATATTGAGGTAGCGGTCACCGAGACGGTGAGAGTGACGATCCCGTTGAAGCCGGGCTCGGTGTCGGAGAAGGTGGAGATTTCGGCGCAGGTGACCAGCGTCGAGACGTCGAACGCGACGACCGGGCAATCGATCGGCACCGAGACCGTGCGCGAATTGCCCCTGGCGACGCAGAATTATCAGCAATTGCTGACGCTGTCCGCGGGCGCGCAGAGCGATTTGAACGCAGCGGCCCAGCTTGGGCGCGGCTCGGTGAAGCTGTTCGTCAACGGCCAGCGCGAAGACAACAACAACTATTTGATCGACGGCATCAGCGCGACCGATTACAACGTGGCGCAGGCTACTTACGTGCCCCTGCCGAATCCGGACGTCATCCAGGAATTCAAGGTGCAAACGTCGCTCTACGACGCAAGCCAGGGGCGCAACGGTGGCGGGAACGTCAATGCGATTCTGAAGTCGGGCACGCGGACCTATCACGGCGATGCGTATGAATTTTTCCGCAATGACGTGCTCAACGCGAACGACTTCTTTTTGAATCAGCAAGGTTTGGCGCGGCCGTCGGTGAAGCAGAACATTTTTGGCGGCAGCCTCGGCGGCCCGGTGGTGAAAGAGAAGCTGGGCTACTTTTTCGTGAACTACCAGGGCACGCGCCAGCGCAGCGGACTTTCGCCAGGCACGTTTATCAGCACGACGATTCCGGCCCTTCCGGCGGACCGCTCGGAGGCTTCGATCTCGGAGGCGTTTTTCGGCAACACGACAACGCCGATCGATCCGGTGGTCCTGAAGCTGTTGCAGTTCCAGGGGAACCAGTTTGGCGCGCAGCCGGGTGGCTACTTGATCCCGAGCGGCAATGCGACAACCGGCGCGTTTGCGGTGAGCAAGCCGGGTAAGTATACAGACGACCAATTCACCTCGAATTGGGATCGCGAATTCCGCGGCGGCCAGGACAAGCTGTCGGTCCGCTTCTTCTTCTCGGATTCCGAGAGCCTTCTCCCGTTCGGCGGCGGTGACTTGCAGGAATCGCTCGGATCGACGTTGGCGAGCGCCGTCAGTTCGAGCTCGCTGAACTTTCCATTCGACGTGCCGGTACACGCGCGCTTCCTGAATATCGGCGAGACGCACCTCTTTTCGCCGACGCTGGTCAATGAGTTCCGCTTCGGCTTCGTGCATATCAACGACGACCTGAACAACGAGCCGCCGGTGACGACCGCCGACCTGGGGATCGACCGTCCGACGAACAGCTTGACCGATTCCATCTATCGATTCTTTTTCGAAAGCTCAGGCTTCGAACTCGGGCCAGCGCCGTTCGGAAACCAGTCGCAAAACCAGAACAACATCAACTTCGTGGACACCGTGAGCTGGGTGCACGGTCAGCATGTGTTCCGGTTCGGCGGCGAATTTACACACGTGAACCTCGACAAAAACTTTCCGCAGGTGTTCAACGGCGAGTTGTTCTTCACGAATACGCCTGACGGCCATACCGACTTTCAGAACTTCCTGCTCGGCGCGCCGGAGTTCAGCTTCGGTGGCGGCGGCCTTTCGAATCACGAATACCGGTCGAACAACTTTGCGGTGTTCGCGCAAGACGACTGGAAGATTCGGCACGACCTGACGCTGAACCTTGGATTGCGCACCGAAGTGCTGGGCGCGTTCCACGACGATCTCTGCCACATCAGCAATCTCGATCCATCGCTGGCGAATGCTGGGACGTTCCCCTTCATCTATCCAAGCTGCGTGAACAAGCTCAACGTGACGGGCCTGACCGGCGACGCCAACGGCACTACGTTTAACAACAACTATGCGACCGGAATTGGACCGCGCGTTGGTTTGGCGTATGACTTGTTCGGTCATCACACCACGACGATCCGCGCCGGCTTCGGCATTTACTACGTACGCGAAGACGTGGGCACGGCCGACCAGCTTTCCTTCAACCCGCCGTTTTTGCCCGTGACGTTTGGCGGCGGCTCACCCGGCTGCCTGGGCACATTCTTTTCGGCGACGCCACTACCGGGCTGCCCAAATCCGAATCCCAACGCGCTGCCGCAGGCGGGGACTCTCGATCCCAACTTTGTGCCGTGCTTGAACGTGTTCCAGGGCTTCCCCGGCGGCGACACGACGCAGACAGCGAACTATGGAACCGCGACCGGCGCAGGTTGCCCGGGACCGCTCCAGACGCTCGGCATCTTTGGCTTGACCGTGCCGCGGCACTTTGTCGTTCCGAGCACACAGCAATGGAACCTCACGGTGCAGAGGGCGCTCGGCAAGCAGTGGGTGCTTGAAGTTGGTTACGTCGGCACGCATGGTGTGCACCTGCGCGAGACGCGCGATGCGCTGCAGTCGCAAAACGCCACGCCGGCGAATCCAGTGGTGGTCGACGGCAATTCGATCACGACGAACACGTTCGACAACGCGATTGCGCGTTCGCGAGCGCAAGGCATCAACGGCTACAGCGGCTTCCAGCAATTTGCGAACGATGCTTACTCGCACTACAACTCGCTGCAGTCGACGGTGACGCGGCGCTGGAATGCCGGTTACTTCCAGGCGGCGTACACGTTCTCGCGTTCGACGGATGCGACGTCGAGCGGGAACACGGCGTTCAACACGGCGTTCAACGATGAATCCACGCTGAAGGATTCGTACGGTCTTTCGGACTTCGACCGCACGCACCGGCTCGCCATCAGCTACCGATATGACTTGCCGTTCTTCCAGTCGGCGGAAGGCTGGAAGCGCAAGGCACTCGGCGGATGGGCCGTGGCCGGCATCACGATTGTTCAGTCGGGCTTGCCGTTTTCGGTGATCGATTCTGGCGCAGGCACAGCGTTCCTGGGCGCGGGATCGGCGCCGGGCGTCACCGGCGGAAGCCTCGCCTCGGGCGCGACGATTTCAAGCGGCTACTCGCACGGCGGCATCGGCACGCGCGTCAATGGATACTTGAATCCAGCGGCGTTCACGACGGCGCCGTTGCTGTATCCGGCGGAATGCGATCCGAACCAGCCTGATCCGACAATTTTCCCGAACGCGAACTTCTGCACGACGAACTTCGGCGACCTGGGCCGCAATACGTTCCGCGGGCCGAGCCAGGCGAACTTCGACTTCTCGCTGATCAAGAATTTCAAGATCACCGAGCGGCAGGCGCTTCGCTTCACGACCGACTTTTTCAACATCTGGAACCACGCCAACTTTGCAAACCCGGCGTTCACCGACGTGGAGAGCATCGGCACGACGAACAGCCCGTTCGGAAAGATCACCAGCACCGTGGGTACGCCGCGATTGATTCAATTCTCGCTGCGGTACTCGTTCTAACGCATAGAAGCTTCACAACGTGTGATGTGAACGCGAGGGGCGCGATTTTGCGCCCCTCGTTTTTTGTGCCAAGCTTTGTGTTTCACAGGAGACGTTTATGGCCGCTGCCACACCTCGCATCCCACTGCTAGAAAGAGACAAAGTCACTCCCGAAACGCAAGCGATCTACGATGCGCTGTTGGCGCAACGCGGCGTCGTGCCGAATATGTTCAAGGTGCTCTCGTACAATCCGGGAATCGCGGCGGCGATGGCGGGATTTTTGAAGGCGTTGCTCAGCGATGGCGCGCTGAAGGGCTGGTACAAGGAACTCGTGGCGGTGAGGATTTCGACGCTGATGCAGTCGGAGTACGCGGTCAAGGCGCACAACGCTTCGGCGCGGAAAAAAGGCGCGAGTGAAGAGCAGATCGCCGGCGTGCCGGACTTCGAGAATGGGCCCTACAGCGGCAAAGAGAAGCTCGGGTTTCGGCTTGCGGACCGGTTGCACCGCGGCCCGCAGGAAGTTGACGATGCGTTTTACGAGGGGCTGAAGAAGGAATTCGCCGACACCGAGCTCGTAGAATTATTTCTCACCGCCGCCGCGTTTGAAATGTTTCCGCGCTTCATTGACGGCCTGCACATTCCCGTGACACCACTCCCCGCCCCGAAGTGATAGGATTCTTGCGCCATGAAGCCACTTGCATCACGTGTTTCACAATTGAACGGTGAAGGCGCGCTGGCTGTTTTTTCGCGCGCGAAAGAGCTCGAAAAACAGGGTCGCTCGATCATCCATCTCGAGCTTGGTGAGCCCGACTTTCATCCTGCGGCGCCGGTGGTCGATGCGGTGCGCGCGGCGGTTGCCGAAGGACGCGATCGCTACGTTTCGCCGCGTGGAATCCCGGCTTTGCGTGAAGCGGTTGCCGGCTATCTGAAGCGGACGCGGCATTTCAATGTCGCGGCTGAAGAGGTGTTGATCGCGCCAGGTTGCAAAATGGCGCTCGCGCTCTCGATGATGGCGCTGATCGAACCGGGCGATGAGATTTTGTATCCCGATCCGAGCTTCCCGATTTATCCGTCGTTCACGCGTGGGCTGGGCGGCAAGGCAGTGCCGTTTTATCTCGAAGAGAAGAATCAATTTCAGCCCGACATCGCGGAAATCGCTTCCAAAATTACACCGCGTTCGAAAGCGCTGATCTTCAATTCGCCGAATAACCCGACCGGAACCGTTTTTAGCGAAGACACGCTGAAGCAGATCGCCGCGCTCGCCGTGAAGCACGATCTGTGGATCATCGCCGACGAAATTTACGCGCGCATCCTTTTCAACGGAGAGTACAAGTCGATTTACGCCATGCCTGGCATGAAAGATCGTACGATCATCATCGATGGATTTTCGAAATCGTTTGCGATGACGGGCTGGCGTTTAGGCTACGCCGTCGCGCCGAAGGAATTCATCGACGCGCTCGACTTGCTGGTGCTCAACACGTTTACCTGTACCGCGGAGTTTTCGCAGGTGGCGGCGATCGAAGCCTTGAACGACTCCACGAATGCCGTGGACGCGATGGTGCTCGAATATCGCAAGCGGCGCGACCTCTTCGTCAGCAAGCTCAACCAGATTCCGGGATTCCGATGCCTGTCGCCCGACGGCGCGTTCTATGCCTGGGTGAATATCGAAGAAACCGGGCTATCGGCCGAGGAGATCCAGCGTCTGTTACTGGAAGAAGCCGGCGTCGCCGCAATTGCGGGCGCGGCTTTTGGCCCGGCGGGAAAAAACTATCTGCGCTTCTCGCTGGTCAGCGCGCGCAACCTGCTGGAAGAGGCGCTGGAGCGAATCGAGCGGGTATCGACGCGCTGGCGCGCCGCGGTCGCCCGGTAATTTACTGGCAATTTATCGGCGAGCCGCCGTCTAAGCTCATAAGTTTGGAATTCGCAGGTCAATCCAGCCCGGAGTCGATACGAATGAAACATTTGCTTCACTTCACCCTGGGCCTCGCCGCCTGCCTGTTCGTCGCAGCAGCAGCCGGCGCTCAAGCGCGCCCGCTGGATGGCCCGGACGTACAAAAAATCTACGACCGCCTGCTCCCGCAGATCGAAAAGATTCCCCTCTACGACAATCACGCGCACCCCGGCTTCGGCGACGACAGCGACGTCGATGCCATGGCCGCGCCTCCGGGCGAAACCGACTTTATGCGCACGCGTGCCGACAATCCAGAATTCATCACCGCAGCGAAGCAGATGCTCGGCTACCCCTACAACGATTTTTCGCCCGAACATATGAAGTGGCTGGCCGACAAATCCAAAGCCGCCGAAGCAGCGGGCGACACAAAGTACTTCGACTCGATTCTCGACAAGCTCAATACCGAAACCGTTCTCGCCAATCGCGCGTTGATGGCCCCGTATCTCGATCCCAAGCGCTTCCATTGGGTCTTCTTCGTCGATTCGTTTTTCTTCCCGTTCGACAACAGCGAGCGCACCGCGAGCACACCCGATATGGGCGTCTACATTCCGCTCCAGGAAAAAATGCTCTCGCGCTACAAGAAATTCGAAGGCGTCGAAGGACTTCCCGCCGATCTCGCCGGCTACGAAGATTTCATCCGCCGCACGATGACCGACAACGTCGAAAAGCGCGGCGCCGTCGCGATGAAATTCGAAGCCGCCTATTTCCGCTCGCTCTATTTCACCGATCCCCCGCGCTCCGCGGCCGAAGCGATCTACGCGAAGTATCACTCCGGCGGCGTTCCGACTCCCGAGGAATACGTCACATTTCAGGACTACATCTTCCGCGTGCTGCTCAATCAGGCGGGCAAGCTGCACATCGCCACGCACATCCACAGCGCCGTCGGCATCGGCGACTACTTTAGCCTGCACAACGGAAACGTGCTCAACCTCGAAAATGTTTTGCGTGATCAGCGCTACAAAGGGCAGACGTTCGTCCTTCTGCACGGCGGCTGGCCGTATTACAAAGAAGCCGCGCTGCTTACCGCGGTGAAAAACGTTTATCTCGACACTTCGTTCCAATCCGAATTTCTCTATCCGTCGCAATTCAAGGAAGTGATCAAACAGCTCATCACGCTCTTCCCGGACAAAATGATGTACGCGTCCGATGCGTTTCCGTTCAACGACGCGCTTGGCGCCGAAGAAAGCTTCTGGCTCTCGGCGCGCAGCACGCGCACGGCGCTGGCCGCAGCGCTCGCCGAGCTCGTTTCCGAAGGCGCCTACACCGAGCCGAAAGCGATGGAACTTGCGCACATGTACCTGCACGACAACGCCGCAAAACTGTATGGGGGATCGAAATGAGCACGCCTGAGAGCTTCAAATATATTCCGTGGAAAGACGTCGAGCGCGAAAAATTGAATCCGCTGATCGATCGCGAAATGGTTGTCGGCAACGAAGTGATGCTCGCGCGCGTGCTTATGAAAAAAGGCGCGCACGTCCCGCTGCACCATCATCACAACGAGCAGGTCACTTATATTTTGGAAGGCGCGCTGAAATTTGCGATCGATGGCAAAGAAGTAGTCGTGCGCGCGGGCGAAGTGCTGTGCATCCCGCCCAACATGCCGCATGAGGCGTGGGCGCTCGAAGAGACGATCGACCTCGACGTCTTCAATCCGCCGCGCGAAGACTGGTTAAACAAGACCGACGATTATCTGCGTCACGGCCGATAATTCCAAAGGTCCAAAGAAGCGCCTGCTATTGCAGGTGTCGAAGCACTGACGAAAGAAAATAAGCAATCGCCGTACGGGTGTGTTTACCGTAGTTCAAGGCTAGCCCAGGGTCAGTTAGGGGCGTACACATTCGGTGAGCAACCTCGTCTTGCGGTTGTCATTTGGCGTCGTGTCGTTGGCGGGGTCGTGCCTCGCGTGCGGGTTCGCGCAGGCGCAAAACACCGCCGTTTCTCTCATTCCACTGGACTCTGAATCAAAACTTGTCGTCGCGGCGCCATCTTTCGTTTCGTCGCAATTTCCGGCGACGGATGCTTCTCTCATTGAAGAAAAATCGCCGGGCAGCGATGCGTTCATTTCGTCTCTCGCAGTCGACCCGGGAAATCTGGCGGCATTCTCGCCGCCTACAACGTCGGCAGACGCCGCGCTTTCATGGCCAGCAAGCGCGCCGCCCGCCCCCGAACCAATGCCGCGCCCGTACTCCTACAACGAAAATCCCAACAAATGGCAGCTCGGCATCGCATTCGCGCTCGTGCGATTCCGCTCATCGGTCTATTACGCCAGCGCGCCCGGCTTCAACTCATCGCTCACATATTGGTGGAAAGATTGGGTGGGCATCGAAGGATCGGTCACAAGCGCCTTCGCGCCGCCCGTCTTCGAGAATGAGCATTTTCGCTATCTGGGCTACGGCGCCGGCCCGAAATTTTCTTTTGGTCAAGGCCGGCTCGTGCCGTGGGCTCACGCGCTGGTCGGCGGAGTGCATCTGATTCCGCAAACGGCGAGCAGCGGCCAGAACGGATTCGAAGTCACGATGGGCGGTGGCGTCGATTACGGCATCAACAACGTGATTTCCGCGAAGGCCGGCGTGGATTACCTCGGCACGCACATGTTTGGCGAGTGGCAGAGCAGCGCGCAGATCGTCGCCGGCTTCTCATTCCGCTTCTGATTCCTGCGACATCCGCGTCCATTCGCATCGATCTCCGCGAAACTCCGCGCCCTCAGCGTCTCTGCGTTATCTTTTTCCTTCTCTTTCTCCCGTCCGAGACTCTCAATAGATTCCATGATTCGAGCCACTGGGCGTGACTTTGCCGCCCTGCGTCGAAAGTGAATACGCGTCGCCGTCGTTCCCGCTCCACGTCTTCACATTGAACGTTCCGTTGTCTCCAACGCGCCGCACGGAAACGCCGTCGAATTTCAGCGGCTCGTTGTGCTTGCAGACTTCCGGCGGATGCTTCGCCTCGAGAAAATACGCCGATCCCTCGCCGACGACTTTGCCGCCGCCATCCGGCTCGAGCAAAAACGCAACATTCTCTTCAACAGCAATCGCACGCACCTGCTTCGCCCAATCGTCCTGCAGAATCCGCGCCATGAACACGAGCAGCCTCCCCATGCGATCGCGCTTGGCAAAATGTGTGTCGGTGATGACTCCCTTCAACAGCGGAATCGTCAGAAACTCGCGCGAGATCGTAATTTTATTTCCGTAAGGATCGGCGAGCGCCTCCGGCGAATGAATCGTGTCGATCATCGACGCAAACGAGAATTCGCCCAGCACCGCCAGCCCCGCGCTCGAGCCGCCGATCGGTTTCCCCGCCGCGATATGCCGATTCAGCGCCGCCTGCACTGGTGTGTCCTGCCAGAAGCGCAAATAGTTCGATTGATCTCCACCCGCGATGAAAATCCCCTCGGCGTGATCGATGATCTGCGCAACGGTTGGATCATCCGAGTCTTCGCGCTCCTCAAACACGATCGTCGCCGCCGAATTCAGCGGGCACATCGCGAAGATTTCCTTATTCACGCCCTGCGCGTATTCATCATCGGTATTCGCCCGCAGAATCAGAAAGTCGCCACCGTTCGTCCGCTCGCACAAAAAATGAAACGCCGGATCCTGTTTCGCGCCTCCGCCCATCAGCGCGTAGCCCGTCCGCGGCACAACGGCGACATCCGTCGGGCTGCCGGTTCGCGTGTACCGCCATTTCGCCGCCGCGCGCTGGCGCGATCATCGCAGACACACACAGCAGAATCGCGCCAATCATCAACATTCGTGCCACTGCGAACCGATGCATTCGATTTCTCCGTCCCAAATTTCTTGCGCAAAGAGTCGTAAACGTTTTTCGCGCGCCGGTCAAGCAATCAAGCGATCAACTCACTCACGTTCGAGCGCGAGACCGTATCCTTCCAATGACGACCACGACTTTTCACGATTGACACCTCGTATCGCCTCTCTCATACTCGCGCCAATGTAGTTGGTGCCAGGTTGCCCACGGAGGGAGGGCGCAGTGTCCGAAAAATTTCGCAACATCGCCCGGACGCAGGTCAGCGTCTTGGTCGCCACCGGAACACTCGAATCCGGCTTGTAAGCCACCTTCTTCAACAAATGTTTCACTTTTGCGGCGGAGCCTGCTCACGCGTCGGGGTGTGACGCAGTCCAAGTAAATATCTCGCAGTGTGCAAGGGGGAGTCCACGATGACTCGGCAATCCAGGTCAGTATGTGTGTGTCTTGCAGTGCTGTTCGCAGTCGCAGCTTCCATTTCTGCTTTAGTTTTCGCGACGCCCGGCGCATCCGCGCAGACCGCGCAAGGCCGCATCAGCGGCCAGGTCACCGATTCCACGGGCGCCGCCGTTCCCAACGCTACCGTCAATATCGAAAATACCGGCACGCACGTCAGCCGCACGCTGCAAACCAACTCGACCGGCGATTACTCTGCGCCGAGCATCGATCCCGGCGTTTACGCGATCACCGTCGAGGCGCCCGGCTTCACCAAAGTCGTGCGCGAACGCGTCCAGATCGAAGTCGGCAACGATTTCAAAATTGATTTCCGCCTCAAGATCGGCTCGATCAACGAAACCGTCGAAGTGAAAGATGAAGCTCCGCTCACCGAAGCGAGCAACGCCGTGCTCAGCGGCGTCCTCTCCAACAAAGCGATCAACGAGCTGCCCTTGCAAGGCCGCGACTTCCAGAACTTGCTGCCGCTTCACCCGGGCGTCCAGCGCGACCCCGGCGGCGGCTTCCATACGCTCACTTCCAACGGCAATCGCCCCGACGACAACAATTTCATCATCGACGGCGCCAACGACAACGACGCCTACTACGGTGAAACCGTGCATGAACGACGCCGGCATCTCCGGCACGCCCGCCAGCACGCTCCCGCTCGACGCGATTCAGGAGTTCAACACCACCGAGCAGCCCGGCGCCGACTATGGCGCGAAGCCCGGCGTGGTCGTCAACATCGGCATCAAGTCCGGCACCGACGACATCCACGGATCGGCCTACTACTTCCACCGCAATTCCGCGTTCGACGCGCGCAACTTATTTCAATCCGAGCCCCGAGCCGTTCTCCGCACTGCTGATGCACCAGTTCGGCGCTTCCATCGGCGGCCCGATCAAGAAAGCACAAGTGGTTCTACTTCGTCAGCTACGAAGGCGTGCGCGACAAAGTCGGCAACCCGTTCGATCGTTATCACAGCCCGGTCACCGACGTCGCTCGATCGGCAATCCGCTCACCGCTATCCATTGGCATCGACCCGACGGAGTACAGCATCTTCGACGCCCTGCAGCAGCCGCCGGCTGCCACGCCGCTGTAATCCGCTCAGCATGCGCTGCTCGAAATTTTTCCCCCCGAATCCGGGCTTCACCGCCGACGCCACGGATCCCTCCGCGATCAACTACAATTTCAACAACACCAACCGCGAAGACAATCTGGTCGCGAAGTCCGACTATCACCTCAACGCCCACAACACATCTCGGCGCTCTTCATCTACACCAACACCACCGAAGTCGAAGAAGACACGACGCCGCTCAGCCGCAATGGCTCACCGACCGCCAGCCCGTCACCCAAGTCTTCGGCGTCAACTGGGTCTGCACGCCCAACTCGAAGTGGGTCAACAACCCCCACTTCAGCTACAACAGCTTCAACGAAAACATCGACCCCGTCGATCACAACGTCAATCCCGCCGCAGTACGGCTTGAACACGCGACATCACCGACCCGCGCCTCTACGGCATGCCGCGCATCAATCGCCAGCCCGTCCGATTTCGATCTATCTCGGCGGCAACTCCAGCTGGCCGCTGCTGGACCAATCCCAGCCACACCGAAAATTATTCCGACACTGTCTCGTGGATTCAGCGGCAAGCACAGCTTCCGCTTCGGCGGCGATTTCAGCAACGGCGGCGTGCGACTATCTGCGCGCCACCGAAGGCCGCGGCCGCGTCGACTTCCACAGCCTCCCCGATTTCCTCGCCGGCGACGTCCGCGACTGGAGCCTGCAGTTCGGCGAGCCCGCGCGCGACGTCAGCCTCAAATCCTTCGGCTTCTTCGCGCAGGACGACTTCCGCATCACGCCGCGCGTCACCTTCAATCTGGGCTTGCGCTAGGACGTCACCTATCCCATCAAGGAACGGAACGATCTGCTCGCCAACTTCGATCCGACGCAGGGCCTCGTCCAGGTCGGCAACGGCATCAGCCAGCCCTATCCGACGAACTACAACAACGTTTCGCCGCGCCTCGGCGTCGCGTGGGACGTTTTCGGCACCGGCAAGACCGTCGTCCGCTCCGGCTTCGGCATGATCTTCATCCAGCCTTCCATCCGCACCTTCATGTTCAGCGGCGGCGGGCTCAACCTCAATCCCAGCGGCCTGCCGAAAATTCTTCCCGACGGCACCACCGTTCCCGGCACCGGCAACCTCAACACGTTCTTCGTCTCCGGCGCCGACCCGAGCTTGATCAATTGGAGCGAAGCCGGCCCGATCTTCCCCGTCACCGGAACGTCATCAACTCGTGCAGCAGCGAAGTTCCCTGCACGGTCTTCGCGGTCGATCAGAATCTCCACACGCCCTACGTGCTGCAACTGGAATCTCAACGTCCAGCAGCAACTCACGCCGACGATGTTGTTGCAGGTCGCCTACGTCGGGAATCGCGGCGTCAAGCTCTACAGCATCGTGGACATCAACCAGCCGAATCCCGCGATCGCCACCGATCCCGCGAACGGCTGCTACTCGTCGTTCTCCGATAACACCGCGTGCTACCAGCCGGCGCGTCCGTTCTCCACCAACTGCCCCGTCGCGCTCGGCGGTCTCGGCACCGGCGGCCCGTGCTTCCCGTACCTCGGCTTCGTCAACACGCTCGGCAATCAATCCAGCTCGATCTATCACGGCCTGCAAGTCACGCTGACCAAGCGCTACTCCAAGGGCCTCTACCTGCTCGCCGGCTACACCTACTCGCACGCGATCGACACCGCCGGCGCCACCAGCAACCTCGCCGACGTTCCGCAAAACTCTCTCGACTACGCCGCCGAACGCGGCAGCGGCGACTACGACATCCGTCACCGCTTCACGTTCTCCGCCACCTACGAAATCCCCGGCTTCCGCGCGCCGCTGCAAATGGGCAAAGGCTGGCAGATCACCAGCCTCGTCACCGTTCAGGGCGGCTACCCGATGGAGTTCTACGACGCCGATTCCGATTTCACCGGCACCGGCGAAGGCTTCAACAACGCCGGCAACGATCGCTGGAACATTCTCGGCAATCCGAAAAACATAAAATGGTCGCAGACCAATCCGATTCCGTTCGTCGAACCGGGTGACTCCGCTTACTCATCGTGCCTATCCGCGGCGAACACGGCCGCTCTGCAAGACAGCCTCTCGCAAGAAGGCGGCTGCTATGTTCAAAACGGCACCGTCCTCTATCCCAACGCCATCGGCACCTTCGGCAACATGGGACGCAACATTTTCCGCGGTCCCGGATTCGCCGATTGGGACGGCTCGCTCGGCAAAACCTGGAACCTCGGCGAGCGCTTCAAGCTCCAGTTCCGCGGCGAAGTCTTCAACGTCCTCAATCATCCGATCTTCGCGTTCGGTTCGATCCGCAAAGATCTCTCGGGCAGCAACCTCGGCCTCGCCCGCGCCACTCCCGACGTCGAAGCCTCCAACCCCGTCATCGGCAGCGGCGGTTCTCGCCACATTCAACTTGGCCTGAAGCTCATCTTCTAGTCGCGACAACGCGATCAAAACGAAAACGGCGCGATCGACTCGATCGCGCCGTTTCTTTTTTTCTTAAAAACTACCTCACCAAATCTTGCAGGCCCCCTCCCTCACCATCGGGTCCCCGCTCTTGCACCCGAATGCCTTCCTGAAAGCCTCCATATTCGACAGCGGCCCATTTACCCGAAACTCCGGCAACGGATGCGGATCGGTATTCGCCAGCAACCGCGCATACTCCGGCCGCAGATTCATCGCTGCCAGCGCCGCATACCCCACAAAGAATTGCTGGTCCGGCGTAAATCCATTCGCATCTTTCTCGCGCGGCTTACCCTCAATCGACTTCTGGAACGCCGCGAACGAAATCGTCAGCCCGCCCAGATCTGCGATGCTTTCGCCCTCCACCAGTTTCCCGTTCTCATGCAATCCCTTCTCGACTTCAAATCCATCAAACTGCTTCACAATGCATTCCCCGCGCTCCCGAAAATTCTTCAGGTCCTTCTCCGTCCACCAATTCTTCAGGTTTCCCTTCGGATCAAACTGCGCTCCCTCATCGTCGAACCCGTGGGTGATCTCGTGTCCGATGACCGCCCCGATCGCCCCGTAGTTATAAGAATCCGAACGATCCGGATCGAAAAACACGCCCTGCAAAATTCCCGCCGGAAACACGATCTCGTTCAACTGCGGATTGTAATAAGCGTTGATCGTCGGTGGCGACATCCCCCACTCCGCGTGATCCACCGGCTTCCCGATCTTTGCCAGGTCGCGCGCGGTTTCGAATTCCGTCGCCCGAAAAACATTCCCCGCATACGATTCGCGATCGATCTTCAGCTTCGAATAATCGCGCCACTTGTCCGGATACCCGATCTTCAGCGCAAACGCTTGCAGCTTTTCTTCCGCCGCTTTCCGCGTCTCCGGGCTCATCCACTCCAGCCCTTTCAAATCTTCGTGCAGCGCCGCCAACAGGTTGTGGACCATGTCCAGCACGCGCGCCTTCGCCGCCGGAGGAAAATATTTCGCCACATACATCTGCCCCAGCGCCTCGGGCAGTCCGTCGTCTACGGCTGCGGAGCAACGACGCCATCGCGGCCGCATTTCCGTCGTGCCTTCCAGCACGCGCCCTACGAAATTGAAATTCTCCTGCACAAATGGATCCGACAGCAGCCGCGCCGACCGGTGAATCAACTGCCACCGGTAATACGTTTTCCAGTCATCCATCGGCACGCTCGTCAGCAACCCATCCATCGCCTTGAAAAATTCCGGCTGCGACACGTTCATCTTGCTGAGCTGCGCGCTTCCGATCGCGCGGAAATATGTGTCCCAATTCCATTTCGGAGTCAGCTTCTGTGCGTCCGCTACGCTCATCATGTGATAAATCTTCTGCGGATCGCGCAGATCGACGTTGTTCAGCGAAGCCTTTGCGAGCGACGTCTCGATCCCCAGCACCGTCTGTGCCTCGGCCGCCGCTTTTTCTTGCGCGTCGCCCATCAGCACAAACATCTTCGTCATGTGCTCGATGTACTGCTTCCGAATCTCCTTCGACTTGTCGTCGTCCCGCGTGTAGTAATCGCGATCCGGCAGCCCAAGCCCGCCCTGCCGCACTTCGCCGATCACCTGCGTGCTATCCGCAAAATCCTGATCCGACCCGTACGCAAACAACACGCCCGTGCCGTTCTCTTGCAATCGCGCCGCGGTTTCCAGCAACGATGCGCCGTCATGCATTGCCGCGATCTGCTGCAAATACGCATCGATCGGTTTGTATCCGTTCGCATCGATCGCCTTCGTGTCGATGCAGCTCGCGTAGTAGTCGCCGACCTTCTGCTCGTTCGAACCCGGCGCAGCCGATGTGTTCGCCGCCGCCGCTTCCAGAATGTCGTGCAGCCGCGCCTCCGTCCGTTCGAACATGATCTGATCCGGTCCCCACGCCGGATACTGCGCCGGAATCGGATTCTTCTTCATCCATCCGCCGTTCACGTATTTATAAAAGTCGTCGCACGGCTTGCACGTCGTATCCATGTTCGCCACATCAAACCCAAGCTTCGCCTGCCCGTCCGCGCCGCCCTGCCCACCGCCGCCCGCGAACGCAAGCGTCGCCCCCGCCAAAATCGCCACCCCCAGCCCCGCCACCGCACACAAACGCCGTAAAATCATCGATCTCCCCTGAATTGCTCCGTCAAATTTCACCACGGAATAGTCACACAAATCCCTGCAGCCTTAGACGCCACCCTCCGCAAAACGAAAGTCACCCCGCAGAACGAAAGTCAGCCCTTCAAATGAACCTGCGTATGATCGACCGATCCGCCATCACGATAGCGGGGCCATCATCGCGATTATGTAGGGGCGCAGCACTGCTGCGCCCCAGCTTGCCCGGACGTAAACATTATCCCAGCCTGCTTTTTCTTCCGCTTCACTGGACTACCGGTCAAAAACCACGCGCTCGTCCCCCCGCTCCACACCCTCACCAAATCTTGCAAGCACTCTCCCTCACCATCGCGTCCCCCTTCTTGCACCCAAACGCCTTCGCAAACTCCGCCATGTTCGACAGCGGCCCGTTCCCTCTGAACCTCGGCAACGGATGCGGATTCGTATTCGCCAGCAATCGCGCATACTCCAACCGCTCGTTCGCTCCCCAAATCTGCGCCCAGCCCAAAAAGAATCGCTGCTCCGCCGTAAATCCATCCTTCTCCGGCGGCCGCGGCTTGCCTTCAAGCGACTTCTCATACGCCGCATACGCGATCGTCAGCCCGCCCAGGTCCGCGATGCTTTCGCCCAGCACCAGCTTCCCGTTCTCGTGCAAATCGCCATCGACCACATATCCATCGAACTGGTCCGACACGCACGTCGCGCGCTCCTTGAAATTTTTCAGATCGTCCGCCGACCACCAATCCTTCAAATTCCCCTGCGGGTCGAACTTGCTCCCCTGATCGTCGAAGCCGTGCGTGATCTCGTGCCCGATCACCGCGCCCATCCCGCCGTAATTCACGGCATCGTCCGCCTTCGGATCGTAAAAAGGCGGCTGCAAGATCCCCGCCGGAAACACGATCTCGTTCATGCTGCTCCGGTAGTACGCGTTCACGGTCGGCGGCGTCATCCCCCATTCCGTCTTGTCCACCGGCTTCCCGATTTTGTCGAGCTGCCGAGCAAATTCAAAATGCGCCGCCCCAAGCTCGTTCTGCATGTAATTGTTGCGGACAATATTCAGCCCACTGTAATCGCGCCATTTGTCCGGATATCCGATTTTCACGCCAAACGCTTGCAGCTTCGCGATCGCCTGCGTCCGCGTTGCCGAACCCATCCAGCTCAGCGTCGGGATATCCTGCCGCAGCGCCGCCGTTAGGTTGTGTACCATCTCCAGCGCGTGCGCTTTCGCGTCTGGCGGAAAATACTTCTCCACGTAAACTTGCCCCAGCGCTTCGCCCAGGCTGCGGTCCGTCGCCGTCACACACCGCTTCCATCGCGGCAAAATCTCTTTCGCGCCGCGCAGCTCCTTGCCGTTGAACGCAAAATCCTCTGCGACAAACGGCTCCGAAAGTCCCGGCGCCGTCGTATTCACCAGCGTCCACCGCAAATACGTCTTCCAATCCTCGATCGGCGTCGAAGTCAGTTGCCCGCTCAGCGACTTGAAAAAATCCGGCTGCCCAACGTTCAAATCCTTCAGCCCCGGCACGCCGACTTGATCGAAATAAATCGCCCACGAAATATTCGGCGCCAGCGTTTGCACGTCCACCAGGCTCATCCGGTGATATGTCTTGTTCGGATCGCGCAGATCGACGTTCGACATCGACGCCTTCGCCAGCGCGGTCTCGATCCCCAGGATCGTCTTCGCTTCCGTCGCCGCTTTATCCGAAGGATCGCCCAGCAGTTCGAACAATTTCTGCGCATGCGCCACATACGCGTCGCGCAGCTTCTTCGATTTCTCGTCCTCGCGCAGGTAGTAATCCCGGTCCGGCAATCCGAGTCCGCCCTGTCCCGCCGCCGCGATCACCTGTGTGCTGTCTTTCGCGTCCTGCCGCGACCCAAATCGAAACATCGCTCCCACGCCTTGCGCTTGCAGTCGCGACGTCTCCAATTGCAGCGACGCGACATCTGTCACCGCCCCAATCCGCGCCATCTCCGGCTCGATCGGTTTCGCGCCTGCCGCTTCGATCGCGCTCGTATCCATGCAGCTCGCGTAAAAGTCGCCGATCTTCTGCCCGTTCGAACCGCTCGCCGCCTTCGCGTTTTCTTCCTTCTCCAGAATCTGTCGCAGATTCTGCTGATTCTTGTCCAGCAGCACCGTGAACGATCCCCACGTCGAATACTCCGGCGGCACCGGATTCGCCTTCATCCACCCGCCCATCGCAAACTCAAAAAAGTCGTCGCAAGGCTTGCAGCTCCGGTCCAGATTCTTCGTGTCGAATCCCCAATACCCCGGCGCATCCGCAACAACACCAACCGCCGCATCACTCCCGCCGTCCCGCGGCGAAGCCATCGCCATCAGCCCGCCCACCAAAACAAAAACCGCCACACCCCCCACAGCCGCCAATCTCCGAATCACAATTTCACCACCCTGTAGCCGCGATCGCTTCCCAGATCGCGGGATTTAGATACCACCCCACCCAACTCAGAGCGACATCTACCCACGTCGCCCCATCGCCCCGCAAAATATAGACGCACGCGGCCCTCGCCGCGACACAACCCTTCCTCAATCGCCTGCTATCAAATGGTCTGTCCGCGGCGTCCAAGCGTCACTAGGGAGTTCTACTACTCCCGCGTTCAAGTAGGTCGACCGATGAGTTCCGCGCCTAGATCCGGTCTTCTCTTTCGCTTTCGATTCGCGCTCTTTCTGCTCATTCCTTTTCTCGTTCCGCAATTGACTCACGCGTGCAGTTGCATCGGCCCGAATCCCGCCTGCGCCGCTTGGAAAGGCGCGGCCGTATTTCGCGGACGAGTCCTGAGTCAAACGCTCGACGACGGTGAGATTCGCGTGCGTTTCGCCGTGATGGAAGCGTTCCACGGCGTTCCTCAATCTCGGGACATCACTGTCACGACCGCCGAACAATCTTCCGCCTGCGGCTTCGCCTTCGAGACCGGACGCGAATACCTCGTGTATGCGCACGAAGCCTCGGACCCAGGACTCCTCGCAACGTCGAAGTGTACTCGCACCCATCTGCTCGAACCTGGCCAGGACGACTCCGACCTCGTATTTCTGCGGAGTTTGCCAACGATGCCAAAGGGAGGCTCCATCTTCGGCAGCGTCTTTGCCCACCCGGATCAGCCGAATCTACCGCTCGCCGGAACGATTAGAATCCGCGGCCCCGAAGATCGCGATGTCGCTCTGGATGAAAAAGGCAAATTCGAATTCTCTGGATTGCCGCCCGGCAAATACACAATCACCGCTGTTTTCCCACCAGGAGTCACCGAAAACCCACCGGAGAAGTCGCGAACAGTCGACGTTGCCGACAAAGCCTGCGCCGAATCCGACTTTCAGATTGTCTCGGATGGGCACATTCGCGGCCGCGTCACCGACTTCGATGGAAAACCGATGAGCGAAGTGTTCACGATTCTCTATGTCTTCGACGCGGATTCCACCGATGGTCGCAGGCAAGTCAGCTCACAAATGACAGCGACCGACGGCCACTACGATTTCGTCGGCGTCCCACCTGGAGACTATGTGGTTTCGGCCAACGACCTTGGCCCGTCTCCCGGCGATCCCTATCCGCGCCTTTACTACACCGCGGCGAAAAACTCCGACCAACCCGCAACCATTCACTTGGGCCAGGCCCAGCACCTCGACGAAATCGATATCACTTTTTCGCGGCCGTGGCGTTTGATCACCGTTCCAGTTCGCGTTCTTCTGAGCGACGGTTCCCCCGCGGTCGCCGCCGAGTTCAGCGCGTATGATTCCGACTATCAGTATTCCGGCGAGCCGTTTACGGCTGTACCCGACAGCCGTGGCAACGCCACGATCTCCGTCTACGAAGGGCGAACCTACTACCTAACAGCCATCGTCAACGGCGAAAACCAGCATTGTGGCGGCCCACTCAAATTCCTCGCCAAATCGGATCAGGTTCTGGAGCCGATCGTCATCGAACACAACTGGGGCAATTGCCTCGCTCAACTAAGCCCCAACTTCGTCCCGCCGAATTAGGCTTTCGCCAATCCCTTCGAAGCATTCCAGTAGCGCGAGTCTGAAGTCGCGTTCGAACGCCCGCGCGCAAAATACAACTGCTTTCGGCTCGAATCGTCCTTGACATCGGTTAACATTTATGATACTCTACCTTTGTAGCTAACTGCGCCTCGTTCGCGTCCGCTTGTCCTGAGTTTCAAGGCAATCTCGCCAGCGTTTTCCATTTTGGAACGCCGATAACTCTCCTGGAATCACACGTATACGGAATAGCACCCATAACGACTTTAGAATCACATTCTTGCGCGGTCTTGCGCCATAACCCATTTAGTTTCACATTCTTGCAAAAAAAGGGGTGGGGGTGGGTCCTCCCAATTCTCCGTGCTACCTCAGCGCCCTCCGCGTCTCTGCGTTAGCTTTTTTCTTCTCCTCGCTAGTGCAACGCCGTCCCATAAAACACATTCTTTCCCCCGCGCAGATCGCGCCCATAAATCAGCACCACCGTCACGCTGCTCAAAACACGAATCTTGCACTGCGCTCCCGTATCCCAGAGCCACTTCTGCGACCCAAACAATCCCGATGAATCCGCAATCGCCCCGTTATCGACAAACGGCCCCAGCTTCACCGTAAGAATCCCGTTGGAGTAAACGCGCTTGTCCACTTCCCAGTTCGCCAGAAAATATCGCCGCCCCAGCGGCGCCGCGCCCTTCCGCCCGTCGTCGGTCCCGGCGTGCCCGCGCAGCCACAAATCGTTATCGCGCTCGATGCCGAGCTGATACAGCTCATCAAAAGGAATATCGCCAAACGCTTCGCCCGCTCGCACGCGAGCCAACATCTCGTAATCGTCGCCGCTCGCCTGCGGCAGCCAGTGCGCCGTCAGCGACCCGCGCACCGCGCCATACGAACCGAATCCAGTAGCGAACTCGCGCCCAACGCGCCCTTCACCGGAACCATCGATCGTGAAGCGATGCTCCGGCAATCGCAGCAGCGACCGATCGAGTCGTCCCCAATACGAAAGCGAATTTCCATCGGTGAAAAATGTTTTGCCCGCGGCGGCCGCTTCCGGAGTCATATTCCGAAACGATCGATTCGCAACCTCGACTCCCGTGCTCCAGCTCCATCGCCCGCTCATCACCGAGCGTAATTCAGCGCCGCCCGCTACGCGCCGCACATTCAAATCGCTCAGCGCCGGCCCGCCGCCAAAAAATGTATTCGTCAAGTTCCAGTTTTCGTTGCGCCCGTCGAAATAAATGTGCAATCGATATTTCGATTGATGCAGCAATGGCATCGAGCCATCCACAAACGCGCGCCGCTTCTCCGAATCCCAGCGCAGCAGCGAAGTCACATTTACCGCTTCATGTCCGAGATTGAAAACCTGCGGATACACCGTCGCGTAAGGCAAGCCGCTCAGCCACGTCAGCGCGCCTTCCCACCAGGTGTCGCCCCACAGGTTGCGCTCCGCCATATGAAACGTCGCGTCGTAATTGCCGTCGCCTGCGGGAGCGAGCTCTTCGCGCCGGTGCGGATAAATTTCCAGATTATCGAGCCGCGCTTCCGCGCCAGGCAGCGCATCGCCCGTTAAAATTTGCGGAGCATTGAATCCGATCGCGTTTTGCAGCAGTGCTGGATCGAGTGTCGGTGGCGGCGCGACCGAAACTTTTCTCAATCGCGGCTTCTCGATCGCGTTCCAATATTTCAGCGCCGCTTCCGTATTGCCGTCGAGAAAATAAAGCGTGCCCAAAAATTCCAGCGTGTATTTATCTTTCGGCTCCAATTTCAGCGCGGCATGCAGCTCGCGCTTTGCCGCGCGCATATCTTTCAATTTGTAATCGACACCGGCCAACTCAACGAGGAACCGCGCCTGCCCCGGCATCTTGCGATGCCCGGCTTCAAACGCCACGCGCGATTCTTGCCACCGCTGCAACTTAGCCAGCGCGAGCCCCGCGACGAAATCCAAATCTGCTGATTGGTTCGCCGGACCTCGCGCAATCCGAGCCGCATCGTCATAGCGCTTCTGATCGAACGCCGTCTGCGCCTCAGCAAGCCTCGCAGCGTCGTTTGTCGCTGTATCTTGTAGCGGCGACTTTACGTCGCCATCTTGCTGTTTCATTTCTGTCGCGGAGGAAGATTGTTGAGCGAAGGTCGAGGCGCTCGTTAAAGGGATCGATGCAAGGAGGGAAACCGCCAAAACAACAAACCGAACAACTCTGAAAGCCAACCGAACTATTCCGCGGTCGCAGACGCCGGCACCGCCAGCAACAAATAATTCTTGGTCGCCTGCCATTCTTTCTCGAATTCCGCTCTCTCGATTCGCAAAAGTTTGCCGCGCGCGGGATCGTTTACAAACACAGCTTCACGCTGCCAGTCCATCCCGGTCGCGACCACATAGTGTAGCGGAGCGTGCGAACCTCCGGGTTCGATGCTCAGAATCAGCGGACGGCCTTCCGACAAATGCTCGCGCAAATCGCTCCACGCGCCTCGCAACGCAAACACGCGAAATCCCGACTCGCGCAGATACCGCTCCAAATCCGAAGCGTAAATCCCGTGACCTTTGCGCGAGTAAAGCTGCTTCTGAATCGCGTCAGCATCTTCGCGCTCCGGCGCAATCTGCGTCCCGTGCGCGGACCAATACTGCAGCAGCATCGCAATCGACGCCGACCCGCAACCTTCCACCGTTTGCTTGACGAACGGAACGTCGAGCCAAATCCCCGCTTTATCTTTATCAGATTCCTGCGCGAACAATACGCTGGAGGCAACAAGGCAAACAATCAACAAAAAAACTTTGCGCATAATGTGTAGGGGCGCATCTTTACCCTGAGGGATCTGCCCGAAGAGACGCTGCGCCCCCATGTCCGCAAGATGTGATGTGTCACACGGCGAAAACGGCGCCGCGCACTCGGCTGTCTATCGCAGCACAACAATCAAAATGATCACGATCAGCGCGATGATCAAAATCAACAGCAAATCGTGGTCCGACAAACTGCCCGCCGCGAAATCACGATCGATCGCCCGCGCCCGATCCGAAATGCGCGCCACATCTTCATCGCTCATCGAGCTGACGGCCTTATCGATCTTCGCGTAATCGACGTTCGCCGTCTTCAGCGCTCTCTGTCCATCGACGGTCGCAAACAATTGACGAATTTCCGCTTCATTCGTGCGCCGCGTCTCCGCAGGTCCAGCGGCGGCCTTATTCAACTCACCAAGGGAAACGACGTGCTGATCGGCCTGCGATTGCGCCAGCATCGGGCCAGCGGTCACCGCTGCGGCAAGCAGCATCGTGGCGAACCGCGTCATCTTTTTTGTCTGCATGAAAACGCCTCCTGAGAGTTCGTTCACTGGGTTGTCCCTCAGTGTACGAACGGCTCAGGAGGCGCAAATGAGTTTCTGCCGTGCTTGTGCCCGTTCTGAAAATGGCCGCCTTTTGCGGCCTACGTGAGGCGCGAAAGGCGCGAGCGCCGCGTCAAAATACGATCGCGAGCACGACGATCAAGACCACGATACAAACGATCACGATGATCAGCGTGGCCGTCAGTCCACCCGCCGCGAAATCCGCATCGGCCTGCCGCGACTTCTGCGCCACGTTGGCAAGATCGTCGTCGCTGACCTGGCTGATTGCCTTGTCGACCTTGGAGTAGTCAACTTTCGCCTGCTTCAGCGCTTGCTGACCCGCTTCGCCCTGCAACAGGTGACGCACTTCCGCTTCGTTGTCCGCGCGCGTCTGCGCCGGCTTCGCCGCATCCGACTTCAACTCGTCCAGCGAAACCACGTGATCCTTATCCTGGGCCGCGACTCGCGAAGGCGCCGCTGCAAGGCCGAGCGCCAATGCCATGCCTAGTGTCCAAATCCCAATCTGCCTGCGTAAATTCATTTCGATTCTCCGATCGTTTCACGAATCTGCACTGGATCCGGTTTCGCTGCCGGCGATTAGACTACACGAACAGCGCAATCGGTTCTCTCTCGTGTGCGAAATGAATAGAACACTTCAGATCGGATTAGGCCAGCAAGCACATTCGCGCCCCAGCGAGGTCATGTAGGGGCGCAGCACTGCTGTGCCACATGTCCGCAAGGTCATCAAAACTTGAATTGATCTGGGTTTGAATCTGAATTGTCGCGCATCGGCGCGAGCTGAACGAGGAAACTACTTCGCCGCCGTAACCGGCGTCTGATACTTGGTCATATCCACCGTGCGCCACTCGCCTTTTTCGATTCCTTCGCGAATCTGCGCCGCGGTCTTGCCCTTCTTCGTCTGCTCGTACGCATACAGCCCTTCGCGCAGGCAAACGCCGCACTCCGCCGCATGCTTGCCCGTGTAGCAATCGAGCAAGCTACCGTGTCCCGCGTGGCGATCGCAGTAGCAGTAGCACGGCTGCTGGTACAAAACCTTCTTGATCTTCGCTGCGAGCGCGTACGCGTTCTGCACGGTTGCTTCGGTGAAAGTCTCAGGAGCCAGCGTCGCCGGCATCGGGCCCGACGGAACTTCGGAGTGATACGCAGGCACCGGATCGCTTGCAGCCGCGCTCTGCGGAGTCGCTAAGCGCGGTTGCGTCGTCAGTCGCGATGAAGCGTGCTGTGGCAACAACATCATGCCGAGCGCAATCACCGGCAGCGTCACAAATCCCAAAATCAGCTTCTTGCGCGACATCTTCGTTGCGGTCATCGCAGACCCTCACCCCGTTCCATTAGACGCCTCAGAGCGGAAGCGCCGTCACGCCAAAATGTAAAAATTTAGACCAGCACCGGCCGCGGCGTTCCCGTCGGCGTATATGCCGGCCGCGCACTCGCCGCCCGCGAAGCGATGTGCCGCTCACGCAGATTCTTCTGTACGCGCCAACCCCAGGTCCGCACAAACGAAAAGTTCAGCGCCCCGCCGATCGCCGAACTCGCCAGCGGGATCATGCGCCCGACCCACTTTTCCGCAGCTTCGGCTCCGAGCTTGGTCGCCAGCCGCCCCGCAATCTTCGGCGCCAGCTTCTCGAACATCTGCTTCTCAACCAAATCCTTGCCGTAGTCGACGCCGGTTGCAGTAGCCGCCGCCAGCCATAGCTCCATCCGGTCGTCCACGCCGCGCTGCTCGAATCCATACAGCAAGCACAGTCGCTGAATCAGCCGTAGCGTAATCGCGGTAAGCAGCCCGGTATCGGGAATGACGGTCATCATTCCGCCCAGCCCGAACCCCGCGCCTTCGGCCAGCGCCAGCCGCTCGGCATCGCGGATCAGCTTCTTGGCAATCATGTCCAGCCGCTCCAGCGGTACATCGTGCATCCGCTGAAAGTTGGGTACCCACACCCCGTGTTTGGTTGCGAGCTGCTTCCGGAAGTCGTCCGGATTCACCTCGATCGACCGGAGCCCGCGCATCACGCTGAGCCGTGCAACCCGCCCGAATCCTCGACTTGCCAGCGACCGTTTTGCCATAGTTTGAGGCCCGCTTCCTGCCAAAAGCACTTTTTGAAACTTTAAACGACCTAACAGCATCCTAAGCCGGTTAGAACCGGGTGGCAACCCCGGCGTTGCTCGCCCTCCCTAGCCGGCAAGGCCGCGCAAGGAGGGGTACCCAGCGTCGTCAATCCATTCCCAAATCGGGAAGACGCCGCCTGATTAGATGCCGGACGGCAGGCCTCGGAACCAGGGCTGCTGGAAGCTAAGACGCCCGGTACTGGCCTTGCCCGCCAAGCCACACCTGGCGGCCTGTACTACTTGACGCGGATAAGCTTTTCTGTAAACTGCATTTTTCTCATGGCCTCGATTCCACAAATCGTTCAAGCGGAAGTCGCCACAGACTTCTCGTTTCCCCAGCGGGAGGCGGCGTTCTTCTACGGGCTATTTCTGCGCGGCCATTCGCCCGAACAGCTCCGCCGCGACATCGAGGTACCCCAGGCCGTCCTGCTGAAGTGGCACCGCGACGCCGAGCGCGACCCCGAACTCCGCGACATCTTCTACCGCATGGTCGAATACCGGCGCCACGTCCTGGCAATCTTCGATTCCCTCGTTGGGTGGGATGCCCAAAAACAGCGCGTTCAGTAAGCCCACTTTTCCGTCTCTTCTCAGATCGACTCGGTAATTTTCAAACGAAATCCTCAGAATTTTCCGTTCCACTCCTGTACGAATCCGCCGTGTGAAACCGAACTTTCGTCCAGTCCGTCCTCCTAAAATCCCCGTACGGAGGAACAGGGCAGATTTCCTCAGGCAACCCGGGGAAAGGGCCCGCATCCTACTCACAAATGGGGGACAAGTGTCACAAAACGCAGGACATTCGCTAATTGACGCCGTACGCAGCGCCAGAGTAGAATCCCTGAGTTCAGGAAGTTGAGGTGGTAAACATGTCTCGGGTAGTCCGTACCCTGTCTGCTGTCCTTTTCTCTCTCTCCATTTGTGTACCTCCGCCAATTCAAGCGCAAGGCGAATCCAAGCCTCAAGCGGCGCAAGCGCCGACCGATCCTAACGCCCCGCCTCCACTGCAAAAGCTCGATAAAGAGCAGAAGAAAAAACTGAAGAAGACGCTGAAGGAACTTGACACTCCTTACAAGCAGTGGCTGAACGAAGACGTCGTCTACATTATTTCTCCGGAAGAGCGCCAAGCCTTCCTGCAACTCGCGACCAACGAAGAGCGCGAACAATTCATCGAGCAATTCTGGCTGCGCCGCAGCGCGAATCCGGATTTGCCCGACAACGATTTCAAAGAAGAGCACTACCGCCGCATCGCGTATGCGAACGAGCACTTCGCTTCCGGTATTCCGGGATGGAAGACCGATCGCGGCCGCATGTACATCATGTGGGGACCGCCGGACGAAATCGAAGCGCACCCGACGGGCGGCACCTACGATCGCCCGATGGATGAAGGCGGCGGTTCGACCACGACGTATCCGTGGGAAACGTGGCGCTATCGCTACATGGAGGGCATCGGCGAAAACGTGATTTGGGAATTCGTCGATCCATCAAGCTCTGGCGAATATCACCTGACGATGGACCCCGGCGAAAAAGACGCGTTGCTGCACGTTCCCGGCGCCGGTTTGAGCTTGCTGGAAGAAATGGGCATGGCGTCGAAGACGGATCGCTTCACGCGCGCCGACGGCATGACTACGCCGACCGCGCTTGGCGGCACGCCATCGAGCATGGACGAATTCAACCGCCTCGAGCAGTACTCCAAGGCGTTTAAACCGCCCGAAGTGAAATATAAGGATCTGGAAGCGATCGTTACCGCGCGCATCGTGCGCGACCAGATGCATTTCAACTGGGGCACGGACTACGTGAAGGTCACCAACGACACCGTGCTGGTACCGATCACGGTTCAGGTTCCGAACAATCAGCTTTCGTTCGCGTCGAAAGACGGCGTCTATTCCGCGACGCTCAACGTTTTTGGTCGCGTCAGCTCGCTGACCGGCCGCGTCGTGCAAACCTTTGAAGATCCAGTCAGCCGCGACTTCCCGGAAAGCCTCTACCAGCAATCGCTGAAGCTCCAATCGATTTACCAAAAGGCCGTGCCACTGCGTCCCGGACTGTATCGGCTCGACATCGTCATCAAGGATGTGAAGAGCGGCAACGTAGGCGTGGTGAATACGCGCCTGCAGGTTCCGCGCTTTGAAGACGACAAACTCGAAGCCAGCTCGCTGATCGTCGCCGATGGCAGCAAACTCGAACACGTGCCGTCGAAGCAGATCGGCACCGGCCAGTTCGTGCTGGGCTCGACGAAAGTTGTTCCGCGACTCGATGGCGAGTTCATGAACAACGAGAAGCTCGGCATCTACATGCAGATTTACAACCTGAAGCAGGACGACAAGACGCACAAGTCCAACGCCAACTTCCTCTACACAGTGAAGAAAGGCGACCAGCAGATCATGCAGTTCAAGGAAACGTCGGAAGAAATGAAGCAGACGGGCGAGCAAGTTACGATCGAACGCTTGCTGCCACTCGCAACGCTGACGCCAGGCAAGTACTCGCTGGAAATCGTGGCGACCGACGCCAACACGCAAAAGACCGTTTCCAAGACCGCGGATTTCACGATCAAGCCGCCGATCGACACGAAGACGGCCGCCAATACCGGCAAGGCAGCTCCGGGGAGGTAAAGCGAAGTGAAGCAGACACGATTGCGAATCCTGGGCGCGTTTTCACTCGCCGGGATGTGTCTGTCGATCTGCGCTTCGATTGCCTCCGCGCAGCAGTTCAAAGCTACTCCGGGTAAGGTTGCCGGCGTCGTCAACGATACGAACGGTATTCCTCAGCTCGGCGCGACAGTGCAGCTCATTTCGGAGTCGGCCGGAACAGCGGCGGCCGTCGATTTCCTCACCAACACGCAAGGCGTTTTTCGCAGCGATAAGGTTCTGCCGGGCTTGTACACAGTGCGGGTCACGCTTGCGGGATTTTTGCCGACGATCGAGCAGCACATCCGCATCAATCCGCATGTGACCACGGTGGTGCGCGTGGAGCTTGAGTCGATGTTCGCATCGCTCGACGCACTGCGCCGCGCGCCTTCGACGGCGACCGTCGAATCCGACGACTTTAAATGGGTATTGCGGTCGGCGTCCGCGACTCGACCGGTTTTGCAGTGGGTCGATGATGAGGACGCGGCGGCTGCGGATTCCGAGATTACGCCGAACCCAACCGTCATCGACACGCACATGGCGCACCCGAAAGCGCGCCTCGACTTCACTGACGGCGCTCGGCGTCCCGGTTCGCCTTCGGGCGTTCCGTCCGCGCCGGCGACCGCGTTCGCCTACGATCAGCGCCTGGGCAATACCGCTCGTCTGTTGATGGCGGGCCAGATGAATTACATGGACGACGCGCCCGGCGGCGGCATCGCGACGATCTGGTTGCCGACCGGCTCGCTGTCGGGTCCGCAATCGACGATGGTTTTGCGCGAAGCGAAGCTCGGCCCCGACGGCCAGACGTTCCGCGGTGTTCGCATGCAGCAAGCCGGCTCGATCGGCATGGGCGACCACCTGAAGATGTTGTATAGCGGCGAATACGTGATGGTCGGCCTGGACAAGTCGGCGATGTCGCTTCGTCCTCGCCTTGAACTCGACGCGAAGATTTCCGACGCCTGGCGCGCCGCCGTGATTTTTGCCGAGGAGCCGGGCGGGATGGCGCCGCTTGATCCGGAAGATCACGACGCGAGCGCCGATCTGGCGGCTGCGGTCAGCGAACTCGATTCGTTCCCCACACTGCTCTGGCGAGGCAACAACCCGGTGCTCGAAGGTGGCTGGCACGAAGAAATTGCCGCTGAGCGCAAGCTAGGGCCGCACAGCGAGATCGAGGTTGCGGCGTTCCACGACGACAACACCAATACCGCCATTTACGGCCGAGGTGGCGATCTCCCGGCGGCGGACTATTTGCAGGATTACTTCTCGAACGCCTTTGCCTACGACGGCGGATCGATGAATAGCTGGGGCACGCGCGTCGCGATTCGTGAAGAGCTCACGGACAATATATCGGTTACGGCGGTGTATTCCTACGCCGGAGCGCTAACCCCGGACGAAGCGGCCATGGGCGCGCTGCGCGACATGCTTAAGACCGCCATGCACAGCTCGGTCGGAGCGTCGGTAACGACGAAGCTGCCGCGCTCGGGAACCAAAGTCGTGGCCGGGTACAACTGGATTAGTGGGAGTGCCATTTCGCCGATCGACAGCTACGGCGCCGCGCAGTACGGTATGGACCCGTACCTCCACATCGGGATTCGGCAGACCTTGCCGCGATTCGGCCTGGGCCGTTGGCAGGCAATCGCGGATTGCGACAATATCCTGGCTCAGGGGTACGTTACCCTGAACACAGCGGACGGACGAACGACGATTGTCCCGGCGTTTCGGACGTTCCGAGGCGGGTTGAGCGTCCAGTTTTAGATACGTTTCAATCGTTTTAAAAGCTGTATGGCCGCTTCCATAAAGTGTATCTCCCCGGATGGGCGCGGTCGGCAGTTTGCTAAACACCTGATTCTGCATCGTTTAGTTGCGGGTCGTCCTACAGAACATTGGAAGTCGATTTGCACCAATACTTTAGTACGAGTGTGCCCAGTTCCGGTTGAAGTGTGGGTTCGGTTCGGATGAAGCAGAACCTCAGAGTCAGTCTAGGCGCGGTGGTCCTGGCATTGGCCACCCTGACGGCGGTGATCTACGCCTGGATCAACTTCCGTCAGCGGGAGGTTTACGACATCCCGGACGACGGCGTGGCGTGGCTCGACACCACGGCCGGCGCAAAAGCCTGGAATGTGACGCCGAATTCGCCGGCGGCCCGGGCGGGCATCCGCGCGGAAGATATCCTGATCGCGATCAACGACGTGCCCGTGCACAACCAGGTGCAGGTCACGAAGCGGCTGTGGCGCGCGGGGCTCTGGTCGCAAGTACGGTACAAACTGGCGCGCGGCGGGAGCGAGTTTGAAACGCGGCTGATCACGGTGCCTGCCGAAAAGCCGGCGTCGATCGAGAATTACGAGCGCGTCGTCGGGCTGCTGTATCTCTTCATCGGACTTTTCATCTTCATCCGGCGATGGAATGCGCCGCGCGCGGTGCACTTCTACGTCTTCTGCCTCTTCTCGTTTGTTCTGTTTTCGTTCCACTACAGCGGAAAGCTCGACGCATTCGACTACGAGATTTATTGGGCGAAGATCGCTTCGCTGATGCTGGCGCCGGCGCTGCTCTTCCACTTTGCGCTGGTCTTCCCGGAGCGATCGGAAGGCGCGGCGAAATCGTTCTCTAAATTGGCGTTGGTGTATGGGCCGCCTTCGCTGCTGATTCTGTTTCACGTGAGCATCGCGCTCAATGCGCTGGGGTTCGTGCCCTGGCTCGGCTCGCGCATCCTGCTGGATAAGATCGAGTACAGCTATCTCGCGATTTATTTCCTCGCTGCGGCGCTGACTTTTTACAAGAGCTTCCGCGAGGCGCCGTCCGGCGTTTTGCGGCAACAGTTGAAGTGGCTGACGTTCGGCACGCTGGCTGGAACGCTTCCGTTCGGGCTGATGTATGTCGTGCCGTTCGTGCTCGATGCAGTGCCGCCGGTTTGGACGAAGTTTTCGGCGCTAAGCCTCGTGCTCATTCCGCTGTGCTTCGGCTACGCCATCATTCGCTACCGCTTGATGGACGTGGACATCATCTTCAAGCGCGGCTTGGCATATACGGCGGCGACCGCGGCGATTGCTTCGATTTACTTTGCGTTGATCGCTTTGATTGCAGAGTTCACGCACGCGCAAACGACCGGACCTATTGGCGGCATGATCGCCATCGTCATCGCGGCGTTTCTGTTCCAGCCGTTCCGCGAATGGATTCAGGCGCGTCTCGATCGATTTTTCTATCGCGACCGGCTCGACTATCGCCGCACGCTGATCGAATTTGGCCGCACGCTGACCAACGAAGTGCGCTTCGACCCGATGCTGGGCTCGGTGATGGATCGCATTTCGCAGACGCTGCTGGTCGATCGGCTGGCGATTTTTATGGAAGACCCGCTGCAACCCGGACAGATGCGCCTGGCGCGCTCGATGGGCGTGCGGCTTTCGGAACCCATGGACCTTAGCTTCCTCGAGCCGGCCCGGCCCGAGTTCGCCCGTGGGGCACTCTTTTTTGAGTCGCCCCGCGCGGCGAGAGACGTCAGCGACTCGGTGCGGCAGACGCTCGAGCAGCTCGATCTGAATTATTTTGTGCCGTGCCGGATTCGCGAGCGCACGGTTGCCGTGCTTGGCCTCGGCAAAACGGTCGATGGCGATTTTCTTTCGAGCGATGACGTCGAGCTGGTGCAGACGATTGCGGGATATGTCGCCGTCGCGCTCGACAACGCTCAGCTTTACAACTCGCTGGAGCAAAAGGCGCTCGAGATTGCGCGGCTGAAAGATTTCAGCGAAAACATTGTCGAGTCGCTGAACGTTGGCGTGCTGGCGGTCGATCTCGGCGGCATCGTCGAATCGTGGAACACGCGGATGGAGCAGCTATTCAACGTGCCGCGTCACGAAGCGGTCGGCCATCAGTTGCGCGCGCTGTTGCCGGAAGAGCTTGCGGCAGAGATCGCGGCGCGCCGTGACGAGGAACAAATCACGGGCATCTATAAACAGAGACTGCATCATCAGGGCAAAGTTTTGACGCTGAATGTTTCCATCACTCCGCTGGTGAGCAAGTCGGGCGAGCGCATCGGGCGGCTGCTGTTGTTCGATGATGTTACGCAGCGCGAGCGGATGGAAGAGCAGATGTCGCAGACCGAAAAGCTCACGTCGCTTGGATTGCTGGCAGCGGGCGTGGCGCACGAAGTGAATACGCCGCTGGCCGTGATTTCCAATTACATTCAGATGCTGGCGAAGCAGATGCCCGAAGGCGATCCGCGGCAGGGCATCATCGACAAGATCGTGAAGCAGACATTCCGCGCCAGCGAGATCGTCAACAATCTTTTGAATTTTTCGCGCACGAGCGCAACCGAACTGGCCGATATCGACGTCAATCGAGTGGTGGAAGAAACGCTGTCATTGGTGGCGCATCCTTTGAAGACGTCGCAGATTCAAGTGGTGAAGCAGCTCGGACCGACATTGCCCGCGGTTCGCGGCTCCGCGAACAAGCTGCAGCAGGTGTTTCTGAATCTATTTTTGAATGCGCGCGACGCGATGCCCAGCGGCGGCATGCTGGAAGTTCGCACCGCGACGCACAACGGCAGCGTGGAAGTCGAAGTCGTCGACACGGGCGCGGGCATTTCGCGCGAGCACATCAATCGAATTTTCGATCCGTTCTTTACCACCAAGGCGATCGGCCGCGGCACGGGACTCGGCCTTTCGGTCAGCTATGGCATCATCAAAGAGCACGCTGGAAAAATTGATGTTCGGTCCACACCCGGCAAGGGCACGTCTTTCCACGTCGAATTCCCCGCGGTAAGGAAAGCGGTTCATGTCTAAGGGCTCCATCCTTGTAGTTGATGACGAATCAGAAATTCGCGAAGGACTCGAGATGCTGCTGGCCAGCGAGGGCTACGGCGTCTCCAGCGCCGGCACGGGCGCGAGCGGCCTCGCGAAGCTCGAAGAGCATCCGTTCGATTTGTTGCTGCTCGACGTGAGTCTGCCCGATCGCAATGGCATCGATTTGCTGCGAGAGATTCGCCTGCGCGATCCGCAGCTTTCCGTAGTGCTGATCACGGCGTACGGCTCGATCGACATGGCGCGCGCTGCGTTCAAGAGCGGCGCGATGGACTACATCACGAAGCCGTGGTCCAACGATGAATTGCTGGCGCAGGTGGCGCAGGCGGTCGAGTCGCGGCGGCTGCGCGAAGAAAATCTGCAGCTCAAGCGCGCGCTGAAGCAGCGATTCAATTTTCCAAACATCATCGGCAAGAGCGACAAGATGCTCGCGCTGTTTGATCTTGTCGCGCAGGTTGGCGCCGTCGCGCTCGACCGTTTTGATCAGCGGCGAAAGCGGCACCGGTAAAGAGCTCATCGCCAAGGCGATTCATTCGGCTTCGACGCGCGCGGACAAAGCATTTGTGCCGGTGAATACCGGATCGATTCCGGTGGATTTGCTGGAGTCGCAGCTTTTCGGCCACGTGAAGGGCGCGTTTACCAGCGCCATCGCGTCGAAGAAGGGGCTGTTTGAGGTCGCGGATCAGGGGACGATTTTCTTCGACGAAATCGCGACGATCAGCCACGAGACGCAGGCGAAACTTTTGCGCGTGATTCAAGAGCGCGAGTTCATGCGGCTCGGCGGTACCGAAACGATCAAAGTCGACGTTCGCATCGTGGCCGCTTCCAACATCGAATTGCTGACGCTGGTCCGCGAAGGCCGCTTCCGCGAAGACTTGTATCACCGCTTGAACGTCATTCACCTGACCTTGCCGCCGCTGCGCGATCGGCGGGAAGACGTGCCTGCGTTGCTGGCGCACTTCCTTGGCCGCTACTGCAAAGAAAACGACAAGCCGATGCGGCAATTCACGCCGTCCGCGTTGAAACTGTTGATGGATTACGACTGGCCGGGGAATGTGCGCGAGCTTGAAAATGTTGTCGAGCGCGCCGTTGTGCTCTCGACGACCGAGCGCGTCGATGTCGATTTGCTGCCGGAAAGTATTCGCAGCAAGGAAATCGTCCGCGGTGTACGGCTCCAGCTTTCGGAATTTTTGCCGCCGATGCCGGGTGAGCCGGGTTCGCGCGCGGCTGCCGATCGGCCGAATCCTTCGCTGTTTCAGATCATGGACGAGATCGAGCGCCGCATCATCGTGGATATGCTCGAACGCACCGGCTGGAATCAGACCGAAGCGGCCGAGCGCTTCATGATTCCGCTTTCGACGCTGAACCAGAAGATCAAGCGGCTGGGCATCGATGTGCGCCGTCGCGGTCGTGGCGACGATTCGTTCAGCGCCTCGAACGGCGGCGGCTAACTGGCGGTGGCGCCGGTCCGTGGCGGCATTCTCGGCATCACAGAGCAGACGCACCACACCCCATTCGCAAGGTTAACTGCTCGCTGACTCCCTCAACTTTAATTTCTATTTCGTAAATTTCGGCTTGCATCCGCGCGGTACTGTTAGGCAGAGTACCGTGGAATGGTTCTGCGCCTCTCCAGCTCGATCGCGCGCGCCACACTTCTTTTCGTCGCCGCAGTCCTCGCCGCCGCTCTCGGCTATTCGAGCACACGCAACGCGCTTGCCGCGCACTTTGCCGGCATGGAAACGCGCGCGGGGCAAGAGCGCGCTGTCCAGCTCGAGCCGGGAAATCCGGAGACGTGGTTTCTCCTCGGCCGCTATTGGCAGTACAACATCGAGGAGCCCGATGCGAAGCAAGCCGTCGCTGCATATCGTACGGCGCTCGCGCTCGATCCGCACTCGGCGCAGACCTGGCTCGACCTCGCTGCTGCTTACGAATCCGAAGGCGATGCCGCCGCGGCGCGCGACGCTTTTCAGCAAGCTAAGCGCGTGTATCCGATCTCCGCAGAAGTGGCGTGGCGCTATGGCAACTTCCTTCTGCGGCAAAATGAAATCCCCGCGGCGTTCGCAGAGATTCGCCATTCCGTCGATGCCGACCCTAAACGCGCCGCCGAAGCCGTTTCGCGCTGCTGGCGGCTCGATCCCGACATCAACTCGATCATTGAAAACGTGTTGCCACCGTCCGCGCCGGTGTATCTCGATGCGATTCGCGAACTCGATGCTGACGCCGCGATGGATCCCGCGCTCACCGTATGGGACAAGCTGCGCGCGCTTCAACCGCCGCCACAGATTGCGCTGAAGGATGTCATCCCATTCATTGACTCACTCGTGCAGGCGCACCGTATCGAAGATGCGCATCGCGTGTGGACGCAGGCTGCTTCTCTCTCAGATCCGAATTCCTCTACTGGCGACGCGCCTGGTTCGCTCATCTGGGACGGCGGATTCGAGACGGGCGTTAGCGGCGGTGGCTTTTCCTGGGTATTCGCGCCGGCCTCGCTCGGGGTGCAGTCTTCGTTCGACACGAAAGAAAAACATTCCGGGGAACGCTCTCTGCGGCTCGTTTTCGACGGCCGCCGCAACGTCGATTTCGACGGTGTCTGCCACATCGCGTTCGTCGAGCCGGGCGCCTCGTATCGATTTGTAGCGTGGGTAAAGACGCAAGCGCTCACCACCGACCAGGGCGTGCGCTTCCGGCTCGAATGGACGGAGAACGCGCACGGTTCTGTCGTCGAGACGCCCGACGTGCACGGCACGCAGCCTTGGACCGAAGTGAGCATTCCCTGGACGGCCACGGGCGACGGATCGCAGAAGGTTCGCGTCTGCATCACTCGCAAGCCAAGCGCAGATTTCGGGAGCCGAATTCACGGCACGGCGTGGATTGACGACGTAGCGCTGATTCCAGATCCAACCGCGCGGCCTGTCGCTCCAAACGCAACTCCTACTCCGGGCGCAATGCTAAACGCAATTCCGAACGCGAGTACTTCGTCGTCCGCGCAAACTCCGCTACCAAAAACGCAGCTCTGCGACAGCGCCGCCGCCAAACAAGCCCACTGCCGCGCCGAACAGCGCACCTGGCGCGCCCGCAAAATCTCCGACTCCCAAGTCGCCACCCCCGTCCCCGGGTCCGGCCACATGAAGTTTCTCCGCTTCTGCATCTGCGCACTCGTAGTTTTCGGCGTCCTCGCGCACGGCGGCGTCGAAGACTGGGCGCGCGCCGTCATCGAAACCGGCGCCGGCCTTCTCTTTTTTCTCTGGGCCTTTCTTTTTTATTTCGACAAGAGCGACGACCAAAAGCGCGTCTACATCTCTCCGTTGCTTCCTCCGCTCATCCTGCTAGCCGCCATAGCGCTCGGCCAACTGCTCCTCCGCGCCACCGCCTCCACTTACGACACGCGCATGGAGCTCAACCTCCTCGTCGCGTACATCCTCATCCTCTTTCTCGCGACGCAGGCCTTCCGCTATTCCGACGATTGGCGCGGCTACGTCTGGTTCATCATGATTTTCGGTTTTCTCGTCGCCACGTTCGGCATCCTCCAGCAGCTCACCTTCAACGGAAAACTCTATTGGTTCCGCGAGATGCGCTATGGCGGAATCCCCTTCGGCCCATACGTCAACCGCAATCACTTTGCCGGATTCGTCGAGCTGGTGATTCCCGTTTCGCTCGTGCCGCTCGTTCTTGGCAAGGTTCGCCGCGAACGCTGGTTCGTCGTCGCCATCTGCGCGCTCCTTCCGATCGGCGCGCTCTTCCTTTCCGCCTCGCGTGGAGGTGTCGTCAGCTTCGGCGTCGAGGTCGGCCTGCTCCTCCTGATCTCGCTGCTGCGCCGCACCGGCAGCCGCCATGTCCTCGCCGGCGGCCTTGTCCTTTTCCTCGCCTTCCTGTTCGTGTCCTGGCTCGGCGTAAAGCAGGTGCTTGACCGCTTCTCGTCCATGCAAACCCTCGAGGTCACAACCGGCAAGCGCGCCTCGATGCGGCTGGACACCTGGCGTATCTTTCTCGACCACGAATACACCGGAACCGGCCTCGGCACCCTCCAAACCGTCTTCCCTGCGTATGAGACCCAGTACGATGGCAAAATCGTTAACCATACCCACAATGATTACCTCGAACTCCTTGCCGAAACGGGAATCGCGGGCGGATTTTGCTTCGCCTGGCTACTCGGTGCGCTTTTTTTCGTCTCTCTTCGCCAGGTTCTCCAGCGAGACAAGTCCTTCGCCGCCTCGCTGCATCTCTCCGGGCTCCTCGGCTGTAGTGCCTTTCTGGTACACAGTCTGGTCGATTTCAACCTCCATATCCCGGCCAATGCCTTGCTCTTCCTCTTGACCGCTCATCTGGCCACAACCGTAGTTATTCCATCCCCGCCTAGCGATTTGCCACCTCGACCAACACGACACCAACACTGAAATCTTTGTTGACTTTGGCCTTTTAACTGTGTAATCAACAGTAGGGGGTCTTATAATCCTATGCAGCCAACAGGCCTGCGCGCCTTGGCTCTGTCTCTCGGTCTCTCAAGCTTCTTGCTGTTGCATGCGGCCCCCTCCCTCCGCGCGCAAAACGTGGAGACATCCGACAAAGCGAACGAACGCCTGCGTTCTCTCGCCGCTAATTCTTCTCGGCCTTCGCAACCCAGTGACTACGTCATCGGCGCGGGCGATCTCGTCAACGTACAGGTCTTCGACGTCCCTGAAATGTCGCGAGAGTTGCGCGTTAGCCAGACAGGGACCATAGGCATCCCGCTCGTTCCCGTGCGTCTCCAAATCGCCGGCCTCACCGAAATTCAGACCGAGCGCAAAATCACCGAGGTCCTCGAGGCCAACGGCCTGATCTCGCATCCCGAAGTCAGCGTGACCGTGAAGGAAAAGAAGAGCCGCCCAATCACGATCGTCGGCGCCGTCGCGCATCCGCAAGTTTACGAGGCCGACCGCCAGGTCACTCTGATCGACGTGCTCGCGCAAGCCGGCGGGATCACCGCTGACGCTTCGGACCACGTCATCGTCACGCGCCCCGAACGAGACCAATCACAAGACGCCGCGCAATCGCAGCCCGACTCTATAACCGATTCAGCGCCCGCGCTGAGCACCGCTTCCGGCGCACCGCCAATGGCAGCCGCAAGCGCTCCCAAGCCCGCTGCCGAGCCGCTGCCGCCACAAATTCCCCCGCCGCTCGTCAACACCATCACCGTCAATCTCAGCCAGATTCTCGAAGCAGGCGACATGGCCAACAACGTCGTCATTCAGCCGGGCGACGTCGTCACCGTCCCGCACGCAGGCATCGTCTACGTCCTCGGCGCTGTCTCCAAACCCGGCGGCTACACCGTCACCAACGACCGCGCCCAACTTTCGACGCTGAAAGTTCTCTCTCTCGCCGGCGGCCTCGACAAGACCGCGAAATCCGATCGCGCCGTCATCGTTCGCAAAGACGCCACCGGCCAGCAGCAGCAAGTGGACGTCGACCTGAAAAAAATCATGAAGTTCGAATCCGAAGACGTGCAGCTCCGCCCGTCCGACATTCTTTACGTTCCCCGCAGCGCCGGTAAGCAAGCCGCAATTCGCGCCGCCGAACTCGCGACCGCCATCGGCACGGGCGTTCTGATCTACCGGTTGGTGCCGTAACCATGGCCGACGAATTCAACATGATTTCGCGCGACGTGCCGCCCAGCGCGGCCACCGTTGATATCGTTCCCCAGCCGCCGGCCGCGATGCGCCCCGCATGGGACCTCGCGCCGCGCGAACCGCACCTCTGGGATTACCTGCTCATTCTTCGCAAGCACCAGTGGCTGATTCTGTCGTTCATGCTCGCGGTTACCACCATCGTCTCGATCGCCACGTTCCGCATGCGGCCCGTCTATGTCGCCTCGACGCGCATCGAACTCGGCCGCGAAACTGCGAACGTCCTGCCGTTCCAGGGCACCGATTCCTACGACTACATGCTCGATCTCGAAAATTACATCGAGACGCAATCCAAAATTTTGACCAGCGAGACGCTGGCGCTCCAGACGATCCGTACCGGCGTCCTGACGGGCGTTGGCGGCGCCGATTCGCCGTCCGAGGCGATCGCCACCGGCAACCTCGCGAATCAAAAGCGCCCGCCTGAACTCGGCGCGTTTCTCGGCGCCCTCAGCGTCAAGCGCGTGCCCAACAGCCGCCTGATGGACATCACCTACGAGGCCAACAGCCCCGAGCTGGCCGCGCAGGTCGTCAACGCGCACATCCGCAACTTCATCGACCAGAATCGCCGCAGCCACTACGACGCCACGACGGCCGCCACCACGTGGCTCACCGATCAGCTCGACGAGCTCAAAATCAAAGTCAAGAATTCCGAAGACGCCCGCCTCGATTACGAGCGCAAGAATCAGATTTGGGAAGTGGACGACAAGCAGAACATCACCACGCAGCGCCTCTCCGAGCTCAATAAGGAGCTGATCGACGCGCAAAGCGATCGCATGAAGAAGCAGTCGATGTACGACTTCGCGAAGCAGGGCGATGCCGACATCGTGCCGCAGATTCGCGACAGCGGCGCCGTTCAGGACCTGCTCAAGCGCCGCGCCGATCTCAGCGGTCAATACGCCGAAGCCCTCGCTCAATATGGCCCGAATTTTCCGAAGGTCCAGCGCCTCCAATCCCAGTTGAAAGAAATCGACCAGAATCTCGAGCGCGAGAAAAAAGCCGTTCTCGCGCGCCTGGGCAGCGAATTCCACGAAGCGCAGCAGCGCGAGGATCTGCTGACTCGCACGCTCGAGCAGCAAAAATCCGAAGCGAGCCTGATGTCCGAGCGCATGGTGCAATACAACATCCTCAAGCGCGACGCCGAGGCCGACAAAGCGCTCTACGATGGGCTGCTGACCAAGCTCAAGGAAGCCGGCATTTCTTCGGCGCTGCAATCCTCCAACATCCGTGTCGTCGATCCCGCGATGATTCCGTCGAGTCCGGCGCGCCCAGCGAAAATGCGTAACGTCACGCTGGCGCTTCTGGTCGGCCTCGTCGGTGGCGTTGGCCTCGCCATCCTGCGCGAATACATGGACAACACGGTGAAGACGCCTGACGACATCGAGACGCTTTCGCGCCTGCCGTCGCTCGCGGTCGTTCCCGCGTTCCAGGACTCCGAAGGCGACGCGCCCAAACGGCGCACGCTCGCCGATTCGCTCAGCAATGGCCATTCGCGCCACGTCGAGCTTGTCGCGCAGCATCTGCCGAAGTCGCAGATGTCCGAAGCGTTCCGCGCGCTTCGCACGGCTTTGCTGCTCTCGCAAGCGGGCCATCCGCCGCAGGTCATCCTCGTCACCAGCGCGCTGCCGCGCGAAGGCAAGACGACCGCGGCCGCAAACCTCGCCGTCACTCTCGCGCAGCTTGGCGATCGCACGCTGCTCATCGATGCCGATCTTCGCAAACCCGGCGTCGGCCGACTGCTCAATCTCAACGGCAACAAATACGCGGGCTTGAGCTCGTATCTCGCCGGCGTTTCGAGCCTCGATCTCGTCACCGTGCAGCACCCGGCGATTCCCAATCTGTCGGCGATTCCGACGGGCCCGCTGCCGCCCAATCCAGCCGACCTGTTGTCGTCGCACCGGCTGGCCGACGCGATCACCGAATTGCGATCGAAATTCAAATTTATCGTCATCGACACGCCGCCCGTGATGGCGGCCACCGATGCTGTGATCCTCTCGGTGAAAGCAGATGGCGTCGTCATGGTCGTTCGCAGCGGGGAAACGCCCAAGGAAGCCTTCACTCGTACGCGCGACCTATTGATGAGCGTGAAGTGCCGCCTGCTGGGCGTCGTGCTCAACGCCGTCGATTCCAGCGCGCCCGATTACTACTACTCGTATCGCTACTATCCGTATTCCTACGGCTATGGAGCGAAGGATTCCGCTCCCGAGGCGCATCCCGATGCCGGCGAAGAGCAGGAGGGCGAAGCAGCGTTTGCCGCAGCGGCGGCTCACGGTCCGCATCACCAGCATCACCATCGCGACCGCGACGACGATATTCATCAGCTCTAAGTTGTTTATTCCGGCTTGCAGTGCGCGCGTTGCTGTGTAATTTTCATTCCTGTCCCCGTTTGGAGGAGTTTTGCGATTTCTGATTACCGGCGGCGCCGGCTTCATTGGCTCTCACCTCGCGGAGCGTCTGCTCGATCGCGGCGACAACGTCGTGCTGCTCGACAATCTTTCCACGGGCAGCATGGACAACATCCGGCACCTAAAATCCTTCGACCGGATGCAATATCACCTCGACAATATCGAGAATCGCCAGCTTGTCGCCGAATTGGTCGACGACGCCGACGCGGTGATTCATCTCGCCGCGGCGGTCGGCGTGAAGCTGATTGTCGAAAGCCCGGTTCGCACCATTGAGACCAACGTCAACGGCACGCAGATGATTCTCGAGGCCGCGAACAAGAAAAAGAAGCTCGTCCTGACGGCTTCCACCTCAGAGGTTTACGGCAAAAATACCAACGTGCCGTTTCACGAAGACGCCGACCTCGTTCTTGGCCCCACCACTAAAGGGCGTTGGAGCTACGCCGCATCCAAGGCGCTCGACGAATTTCTCGCGCTGTCGTATTGGAAGGAAAAGCATCTGCCCGTCATCGTCGTTCGATTCTTCAATACGGTTGGGCCGCGGCAGACCGGCCGCTACGGCATGGTGCTTCCGAATTTCGTCAAGGCGGCGCTGGATAACGCGCCGATTCAGGTTTACGGCGACGGCAAGCAATCGCGCTGCTTCTGCGACGTGCGCGACACGGTCGAAGCGTTGCTGCGCCTGCTCGACACATCGAAATCTATCGGCGAAGTCGTGAACATCGGCAACACCGAAGAAGTCACGATCGAGGGTCTCGCGCAGCTGGTGAAACAGCGCACTTCGAGCCGCTCAACGATCGAATACATCCCCTACGACAAAGCCTACGAGCCCGGCTTCGAAGACATGATGCGCCGCGTCCCCTGCGTCGATAAGCTCGAAGGGCTGACCGGATTCCGCCCGCGCACGACTCTGAACGAAATCATCGATCGCGTCTCCGCCTTCTTCCGCGAAAAAGCCGAGCCGCCCCCGCAACCCCGCGCCGCCGCCAATTCCGCCGTCTAGCCGCATTCGATTGCTGGTAGCGCTAGCATTCTGCCGGCGTTTCTCCTTTTGTAGGGCGGGGCTCGCTCCGCCCTACGCCGCCCTGGCCGCGCATCTGTCCCACCAACGACACGTCGCCACCCTGTAGCCGCGATCGCTCGCCAAGATCGCGGGGTTTAGATCGATTTGCTCCGATTCACCTCCTCTTGACATCCAGTAGGAGAGGCGTATTCTCCTCCTGTCATCCAAGAGGACGCTCTCAAATGCCGGAAAAACCCAGCGATGTCATCCAAGGCACGCTCGACATGCTCATTCTCAAAACGCTGGCCCTTGAGCCCATGCACGGCTACGGCATCTCCGTCCGCATCCAGCAAATCAGCAAAGGCGTCTTCCACCTCAACGCCGGCTCCCTATTCCTGGCCATGCAGCGACTCGAGCGTGACGGCCTGATCGACGGCGACTGGCAACCCTCCGAAAATAATCGACGCGCGAAGTATTACTCCCTGACGCAAAAGGGGCGGAAGCGTCTAGACGAAGAGACCCGCGAATGGAGCCGCCAAGTCGCCGCGATCGCCAGAATCCTGGAGGCGCAATAAGGAGCATCGCCATGTCGTTCCTACGAAAAATGACGCGCGGAAGTCGGTCCTTGTTCCGAAAGGAACGGGTTGAGCAGGAACTATCCGAAGAAATCAGCGACTTCGCCGAAATGGCCGCGCAAGAAAAAATGAAGCAAGGCATGAGCCGCGAAGACGCGCTTCGCGCCGTCCGCCTGGAACTGGGAACAGTCGAAATCGCAAGAGAAGAAGTCCGCTCCGCCACCTGGGAATCTTTCGTCGAAAATCTCTGGCGCGACATTCGCTTCGCGCTGCGCACACTGCGCAAGTCTCCAGGTTTCAGCGTCATCGTCATTCTGACGTTGACCCTCGGTATCGGCGCCAATACCGCCATCTTCACCTTGATCAACGCCGTGATGCTCCAAAAGCTGCCCGTTCGAAATCCCGAGCAGCTCTATCGTCTCGGCGACAACAACAACTGCTGCGTCATGGTTGGAACTCAAAACGACGGCAGCTTTGTCCTTTATTCCTATTCGCTCTACCAATATCTGCGTGCAACACTCGCCTGAGTTCGAGCATCTCGCCGCGTTTGAATCCTATATCGCGGATTTGAGCGTTCGCGGCCAGCACGATGCCGCCGCCGAGCCGTTTGCCGGCGAGCTGGTCACGGGAAATTATTTCCAGACATTGGGCGTCAGTGCCGCCGCTGGCCGTCTTTTGACTCCCGATGACGACACCACGACCGCAGCACCTGTGGCTGTGATGAGCTATCACGTCTGGCAAAAGCGCTACGCGCTCGATCCTTCTGTTATTGGCTCGACGCTTGCCATCAACGGTGCTTCCTACACCATCGTGGGCGTTACTCCGTCCCAGTTTTATGGCGACACGCTCCGCAGCGATCCTCCCGATTTTTGGCTGCCTTTGATCGACGAGAAGGAAAAGTGGCGGCTCAATAGTTCAGAGTCCGAGTGGCTCTACTTGATCGGCCGTCTCAAGCCGCGATCCTCGCCTGAAGCTGTCCAGACGCGCCTCACGGTGGAATTACAGCAATGGCTCGCCGCCCACCGTGACGTCATTCCTGACCGCGATCAGGGCGACATTCCACTCCAACACATTCGCCTGACTCCCGCTGCTCGCGGTGTCGAAGAACTCCAAACCGACTATGCCCTCGGTTTGCGTCTCCTGGCCACACTCTCCGGTTTTCTCCTTCTGATTGCTTGCGCCAACATCGCCAACTTGATGTTGGCGCGCGGCTCGGCCAACCAGTCGCAGACTTCAGTACGCCTGGCGCTGGGCGGCACGCGCGGCCGCCTCATGCAGCACTCCTTGGTCGAAAGCGTTCTGCTTGCTGTCGTCGGCGGATTGGGGGGGCTCTATGTCGCCTACGTCGGCGGCCACGCGCTATTGCTCCTCGCATTTCGCGGCTCCAACTATGTTCCGATTAGCACGAAGCCATCCGTGTCCGTCCTCTTGTTCGCCCTGGGTTTGTCCCTGCTTACCGGCATCGTGTTTGGTATCGCTCCGGCTTGGATGGCTTCGCGATCCAATCCGGCCGACGCTCTACGTGGCTCCGGTCGCGGCAACGCGGAAAAATCGTCCACGCTCCAGAAATCTCTGATCGTCGCGCAGGTTGCCCTCTCGGTTGTTCTCCTCGTAGGCGCTGCGCTGCTCACCAGCAGTTTGCGCCATCTGGAAGGGCAGCAGTTCGGCTTCGTCACCGACGGACGTATCATTGTTCATCTCATCGGCCTCGATTCTGTCGGCTATACCGAGGAAAAACTGCCTCCGCTCTACCAAAAGCTCGAATCCGCATTTCCCCAAATTCCCGGTGTCATCAGCGCTAGCCTTTCCACCTATAGCCCTCTCGAGGGCAACAACTGGAACGATTGGCCGGTGATCCAGGGGCGCACTATCGATTACACCGGTTCGGCTCCGTCGTGGCTCCGCGTCGGGCCTCACTATTTCGAAACGCTCGGCACGCGGCTGTTGCAAGGCCGCGCCTTCGAGGAGCGCGACAAACCTGGAGCGCCGCGCGTTGCCGTCGTCAACGAGACCTTTGCGCGTCGCTTCTTTCCGAACGGAAATGCGATCGGCCAGCGCTTCGGAATGAGCGAAGAGAAGCACAGCGGCGACTACGAAATTGTCGGTATCGTGGAAGACGCGAAATATCAAGACACGCGCGGTCCCGCGTATGCCACGTTCTTTTTTCCGTTGCTTCAGGCGCCTCCGGGAGAACCACTCCGCGGATGGGTCAGCGCGATCGAGTTGCACGTTGCCGGAAGAGTTGATGGCATCGAGCCTGCTGTGCGTCGGGCCATTACTGGAATCGATCCGCGGATCACGGTATTGAGGGTGCTAAGCTTTGGCGAACAGGTCGCGCTCAACTTCAATCAGGAACGCCTGATTGCACGGCTGACGGAATTATTCGGCGCGTTGGCGCTGATTCTCGCGTGCCTTGGGTTGTACGGGCTCACGGCCTATTCCGTCGCCCGGCGCACCAACGAAATCGGCATTCGAATGGCCCTTGGCGCCGATCGTAGGAATGTCCTTGGTCTGGTGCTGCGTTCTGCGTTGGCTCAAGTCGGCCTGGGCTTGGCGATTGGCATTCCCGCATCGCTCGCCGGTGGATTCCTTCTGGCTAGCCAGCTCTACCAAGTAAAAAGCTACGACCCGCTGATCCTCGGCGCCGCTGCTCTGATCCTCGCTGGAGCCGCAATCCTCGCCGCATCCGTCCCTGCTCGCCGCGCCTCCCGCGTCGACCCCATCATCGCCCTGCGCCACGAATAGCCCCGCTCGCCGCAGGTTCAGGTATTTATAGGGGCGTCCCTTCAGGGCGCCATGCGCGATTCCCACCTGTCGTATTACTCGCTTTGCTCACAGTTCAGGCACTCAGTCATGCTGTTCGTGCCTCGGCAGTGGCCGCAATGATGCTCGTTCTGCAACACACCACAACACATATACTCAACGTACAACCTAGTGCTGTATGATGTAACCCACGATGCTCCCCGCGCATTCAGCCGCGTCCGAACCGGGCTTTGTTGCTGCTGTGGATGTGTCTGCTCCTGAGCTACTCGATCACGAAACGCTGCGGTCATACTCGAACGCTTCTGTAACGGTTAGATCCTCGGCGTCGGGCAAAGCGTATCGCTGGCTGCTGGGACTCTTCGTTCTGTCGCTGATCCTGATCAATCCTTGGGTGCGCGGCGACGGCGTCGGCTATTACGCATTCGCACGCGCCGTGCTGATTCAGCACAATCTCGATTTCACCGCCGACTATAACGCCGCAAATGCGAGCTTTCGCGATGCGCGCCTCGACGAAAACGGCGATCCAAAGCCCGTGTTTCGCACGCCGACGAATCATCTTGAAAATCATTTCACCGTGGGGCCGGCGATTTTGTGGGAGCCGTTTCTGATTGTGGCGCACGCTGGCGTGCTCGTGGCTCGGGCGCTCGGGTCGAATGTTGCTGCGGATGGATTTTCGACTCCGTATCGGTTCGCAATGGCTCTCGGAACGACCGTGTATGCGTTCCTCGGATTATTGCTGGCGATGCGGCTCGCGGCGAAATACGGCGGTGAACGCTGGGCGTTTCTCGCGACGGTTGCGATCTGGTGGGCGAGCTCGCTGCCCGTGTACATGTATTTCAATCCGTCGTGGTCCCACGCGCATTCGGCGTTCATGGTTGCTCTCTTCCTTTGGTATTGGCACAAGACGCGAGAAACGCGCAGCACAACGCAGTGGGTCGTCCTCGCGGCCATCGCGGGCTTGATGCTCAACGTCTACTATCCGAACGCGATGGTATTGACTGTGCTTGTGGTCGAAGCTGTGCCGCAATATCTCGGCGCGCTGCGAGGCAAGCAATCGCCCGAGCTCGAAGTTGGGACGAGCTTTCTGCAACTCGTAACGCATCACGCGTTGTTCGCGATCGTGATGATTGCTTGCCTGCTGCCGACATTTGTGTCGCGTTACGTCATCTACGGGAATCCGTTTGAGTCGGGCTACTTCTCATTGAGAGATTGGGCGTGGCGCTCGCCGTATTTTCTTGCGGTACTTTTCTCCTCCGAACATGGGCTGCTCGTCTGGACTCCGGTGATTGCGCTGGCTTGTATCGGTGTTGCGATCTTCGTGTTGCGCGAACCGCGCGTTGGTGGCGCGATTCTCGCTGCGATGCTCGCGTTTTATTTTTTGATTGCGTGCTATCCGGATTGGGCCGGGATTTCGTCTTACGGGAATCGGTTCTTTGTTTCGCTGACTCCGGTCTTCATCATTGGCTTGGCTGTTTTCTTCGATCGAATCGCACAGTTCTTCGTGTCGCAACGAATGGCGATAGCTGCGCTCGGCACCGCAGTTGCGCTGCTCGTTGCTTGGAATCTCGGGTTCATTTTTCAGTGGGGAACGCACCTTGTTCCTGCGCGTGGACCGATCGTGTGGAGCGAGATGATTCACAACCAGTTCGCCGTCGTTCCACGAGAGATTGCAGGAAAGGCAGCGGGCTATATGTTTCATCGCTCGAACCTGATGCAGCAGATTGAGCAGCGCGACATTGAGCAGATGCACGCAAAATAGCCCGTTCGGGGAACGATTTCCGATCGATTTTTAGAATTCAGTGACGAAAGTCGATGTTTGGGAAACGAAAAACGGATGGTACGAGGTCGCGCATTGGAGGAAACACAGACGCTCGCGGCCGATTGCGTTTTGTGGGGCTCTGTTAGTCTGAAGGGAGCGTTCCCAGCTCACTGAATTTCTCTGTATGCGGCGAATCATGTCTGAAATTCGCACGTTTGAAACTTGATGGCGACGACCACTACACCCCCGTCTTCGGCCAGCGAGAGCCTCCACGCGGCGAAAGCGGCTGCGGAGGCATTGCCGCTGGCGACGCATGCGCCGGTGACGGTGCGCATCGAGCCACCGCGCGGGTTGCTCGAATTGCGGCTGCGCGAGCTCTGGGAATATCGCGAGCTGCTGTATTTCTTCGTCTGGCGCGACGTCAAGGTTCGCTACAAGCAGACGGTCATCGGCGTCGCGTGGGTCATCCTACAGCCGTTGATGACGATGGGCGTTTTCACGATTTTCTTCGGGCGCCTGGCGAAGTTGCCTTCCGAAGGGCTTCCTTATCCGGTTTTCTATTTTGCGGCGCTGGTGCCCTGGACCTATTTTGCGCAGGCGCTGACGAACTGCACGACGATTGTCGTTGCGAATCAGCATGTGATCACTAAGGTGTATTTCCCGCGGCTGGTGCTGCCGCTGGCGGCGGTGTGCTCGGGATTGCTCGATTTTGTGATCGGCTTCGCCGTGATGATTATTTTGACGCTGAGTTTTGGGATCCATCCGCCGGCGACGGTGGTGCTGCTGCCTGTGTTCTTGCTGCTGGCTGTGGCGACGGCGCTCGGCGTCGGACTCTGGACTTCGGCGCTGAACGCGTTGTATCGCGACGTGGCGTCGATCGTTCCGTTCATCGTGCAGTTCTGGATGCTGGCGTCGCCGGTGGCGTATCCGAGTTCGCTGGTGCCGGAACGGTGGCGCTGGCTATATGGGCTGAATCCGATGGCGGGCGTCATTGATGGATTCCGGTGGGCGCTGACGGGAGTAGGGAAGCCGCCGGGGGCGCAGATGGCGGCGTCCGCAATCGCGGTGGTTGCTCTGGTTGTTGCTGGATTGATTTTCTTCCAGCGGGTCGAGGGAACAGTCGCGGACAGGGTTTAATAAGCGAATCAACGACGCGACGAAGTAATGAAGTAACGCTAAAGAATTTGGATGTGGGGACGGCATGGCGACGGCGGTGATTGCAGCTGAAGGGTTGGGGAAGCGGTATGTGCGCGGGACGGTGGAATCGCGCGGGATGCTGCGCGACTCGATCATGCGGTTTGCGCGGAACCCGGTGGCGGCGCTGCGGCGTTCCAAGCAGGAGACGTTTTGGGCGCTGAAGGATGTGTCGCTCGAAGTAAAGGAAGGCGAAGTTCTGGGGCTGATCGGGAGGAACGGCGCGGGGAAGACGACGCTGCTGAAGATATTGTCTCGGATTACGCGGCCGACGACGGGACACGCGGAGATTCGCGGGCATGTGCGGAGCTTGCTGGAAGTGGGCACGGGATTTCACGGGGAGCTGACCGGGCGGGAGAACACGTATTTCAGCGGATCGCTGCTGGGGATGAAGAAGCGCGAGATCGATCGAAAGCTGGACGAAATCATCGCGTTTGCGGAGATCGAGAAATTTATCGACACGCCGGTGAAACATTATTCGAGCGGGATGTATGTGCGGCTGGCATTTGCGGTAGCGGCGCACCTGGAGCCGGAGATTTTGCTGGTGGACGAAGTGCTGGCCGTCGGCGACATCAATTTTCAAAAGAAGTGCCTGGGGAAAATGGGAGACGTAGCGCGGGCCGGACGGACCGTTGTGCTCGTGTCGCACCAGATGAACCAGATGCGGCGACTGTGCGACCGAGTTGTGTGGGTGGACGGCGGAGCGATTCGCATGATCGAAGCGGCACACGAAGTCGTGAGCGCTTACGAATTGGCAATGTCGCGCGGTGCTGACCTGCGGTCTGCAGAAAGTCGCTCAAGGCAGAGAGCACATTTCGTCGGGTGGGAGTTTGCGAATCAGGAAGTGGAGCAGCCGCACATTCTTTCGACCGTTGGTCCCGTGACGCTAAAAATCTCGGCCGAATCGACCGAAGAGATCGACAGGGTCACGCACGGAATCGCTCTGTACAACAACGACCGGCAATTGATTTGGGGTACCGCGCAATACGGACTCTCGCTCAGCCCCGGAAGAAATGAATTCAGCTACGAGTTCAGTTCGTTGCCGCTGCGCCCGGGGCCCTACTCGTGGCTGCTGAGCCTTTTCGAAGAACACGAAGAGCTGGATATGTGGGACGCGGTTCCGGAAATGATTGTGGCGACCGAATCGTTTCAACACCCGAGCGATGAATGGTGCGGAACGCTGAATCTCCCGGCGAGATTTTCGCTTACGTCGCCAGCGAAAGCGACAGCCAGTTCAAACGGGTCTGGGCTCACGTGACCGAACAAACCCAAGTTCTGACATTCAGCCAAGCGCCTGCGCGGGTGAAGCTTCACATTGTCGCGAGTAAATTCCGGCGGCTCTTCCACACACTTCCGGGCGTGATCCAGCTACCGTTCGGTTCCTGGTGGCTCCTGCGCGGGAGCGCCTTGGATGAAAGCCTTTTGACGGGGAATTTCGAGCTTGCCGAGACAGCATTTTTGCAGCGCTATCTTCACAGCGGAATGACGATCCTCGATGTGGGAGCCCATCACGGATATTACGCGTTGCTCGCCTCGCGTGCGGTCGGTGCAGGCGGGAAAGTCATTGCCTTCGAACCTTCGCCGAAGGAACGAGTCAGGCTGCAGCAACACCTTCAACTCAATGGCTGCGTGAACGTTCAAATCGAATCATTCGCTCTGGAAGCAGTTGAGGATGAAAAGGTGTTGTACCTCGTCGATGGTGCGGAAGACTACTGCAACAGTTTGCGGCCACCTGTGGTAAACGCTGAGACGACGACAATCAATGTTAAGACGACGACGCTGGACAAGTTTTTACATAATCATGGGATCGACAAGGTTGATTTTATCAAGATGGATGTCGAAGGCGCAGAACTCAATGCGTTGAGTGGCGCCAAGGAAATTCTGGCGAAGCGGCCACGTCCAGTCTTGCTCGTTGAGCTGTATGACATGCGGACAGCTCCTTGGGGCTATGCCGCAAGAGAAGTTGTGCAACTCTTGGCCAAGCAGGGATATAGCTGGTACGAAATCCGCTTGGATGGAACTCTGGCATCTGTCGAAGCCGATCGCGATGTTTATGATGCGAACCTCGTCGCGATTCCTCCCGAACGCAAACAAGACGTATTCAAAAGAGTTGCAGAGGAGAGAGTGTAGAGTGCCTGAAAAATTCCTCGTTCCTATTTATCTACCGCGTTGGCTTCATGAGCCCATTCGCACCGTGAAACGCGCCGTAATTCCGCAGACACCGCAGACGCAAGGCGTGAACATCAGCGGAGAGCGAAATGTCGAGTGGTCTTTCCTCAGCGCCGAGATGCCATCAGGTCCTGGCGATGCGTTCGAGTTTGGCTGCGAGCAGGGATACATGAGCCTGCTAGCTGCGCAGCGAGGCTTCCATGTGGTCGCCAACGATCTTCAAGAACAGGTTTTCACGTGGGAACATCCGGACGTCGAATTTCTCGCGGGCGATTTTTTGAAGTTGCCGCTCCAGAAGAATCATTTCGATCTGGTAATCAATTGTTCTTCGGTCGAGCACGTGGGCGTCGCTGGACGTTATGGAATCGAAGCTGACGATACCGACGGCGATCTCGAAGTGATGCGGCGCCTCGGTGAAATCCTAAAACCGAGCGGTGTTTTGATCATGACTGCGCCGGTCGGGCAGGACGCGGTGTTGAGGCCGTGGTGCCGAGTGTATGGGCAGAAGCGCCTACCAAACCTTTTCAACGGTTTCGAAGTGATTCGCGAAGCATTTTGGATCAAGAATGATGCTAACCGCTGGGTATCCTGCGCGCCAAGCGATGCTTTGAGCTTCGAACCAAGTAACGATGTAAATGACCCGCACCGGTGCGCTTACGCTTTGGGCTGCTTTGTTCTGCGAAAAATCGCCGACTGAATAGGGAAAATTGCCGGTAAAAGCATAATTCGACATGCTTACATTTTTCACCACAGCGAAGGCTTTCCGCGGGCATGACGGCGTTATCCAGCGGAATGCCCTGAGAAGTTGGAAGCTGCTGCACAGCGACGTCGAGGTGATTCTGTTCGGCGATGATCCCGGCGCGGCAGAGGTATGCGCTGAGCTGGGATTGCGGCACGAGGCTTCAGTGATTCGTCACGAGAGCGGCGCGAAATTCGTGAACTCGATCTTCGCTCGAGCCCAAGAGATAGCACGTCACGAATATCTGTGTTTTTCGAATTGCGACATTGTACTGACTCAAGATTTTTGTGAAGCATTCAAAAAGGCCAAGGGCTGGACTGAGCGATTCTTGCTGGTATCCCGACGATGGGATGCGGACGTTACGGAACCGATCGATTTCAGCCGCGAAGAATGGGCGCGGGAAATCCGAGAAATGGCACTTGCTCAAGGTCATCGACAAGACGAAAGCTGGATCGATTTCTTTGTCTTTCGAAAAGGGATGTACGCGAATATACCCGCAATGATCGTCGGGCACTGCTATTGGGACAACTGGATGATCTGGCAGGCACTGGCTGAGGGAGCGCCTGTCATCGATGGCGACCGATTCTTGGTGCCGGTGCACCAGAACCACGGTTACAGCGCGCAATTTGGCCGAAGCAAGGGAGTGGCGACCGATGCGCTATCGCAACACAACCTGAGCGTGATCGGCGGAGCGCGACATATCCGGCGAACCGATGCCGCAACACATCGGATCGCAATCGACGGAAGACATTCGGCGCGTAATGATCCGCAACACCTACGTGCCTCGCGAATGGCTGAGATATAAGGCGTGGTTGCCGGTGTGGCATGCGGTGTTGGGAGCGACGCGCCCATTGAGGACGATATTAGGATTGAGATCGAAGGCGGCGCGAATGTGACGCGCGATTGCACAAAGGCGGCGGCCGGAGCCGGACGACCGGCGATACGCCGTGTTGGATGCGCTGCGATTTATGCTGGCGCTGTGGGTAACGATCGGCCACTACGAAGCGTTCCCGCTATTTGCCGGCGTGAATGAAGCGACGCCGGTCGGCCGATTTCTGGTGCATGCGTGGCAGTCGATCGTATTCGGAACGCCCGCCGTCATCGTATTTTTCGTAATTTCGGGATTTTGCATTCACCTGCCTTTCGCGGTGACGCGAAACTCAATGTCGGAAAATATTACGTGCGGCGATACACGCGGATCCTGATTCCGGTGGCGGGCGCGGTCGTGCGTGTATCGATCTGGTCGGGCAGCGATTCGTGTTTTGGGGTGAGCACTCAATTTTGTGGCAGTCGCCGCTGTGGAGTTTACTCTGCGAGGAAATTTACTACGCGGTTTATCCGTTGTTGCGTCGATTGCGGCGTGCTGTCAGTTGGAGGCGCGTGATTCCGGCGGCGTTTGTCGTGAGCGTGGCCGTGGCTGCGACTCATGTGCATGCGTTGTCGTGGCATGACTTTGGGCCGTTGGGGACTGCTGCGATTTTGCTGCCGGTGTGGCTGCTCGGGTGTTTATTGGCCGAGGAGGCGGAGTCGCTGCCGGAATTCGGTGATCGGGAGCGCGCTGGCGAATCTGGATGTGGAGGTTCGGAGTGTGGTTCGCCTCGTGGATCACGGAGATGCTGCATTTCAAAGCGCATGTGCCGCTGACGCAGACGATGGCGTGGTTCGGTGTGATTGCGTATTTTTGGGTGAAGAATGAGATTGCGTGGAGCAAGCGGCATGCGCCGTGGCGCGCCCTGGCTTGGGCGGGACTGTGGAGCTATTCGTTGTACCTGGTGCATGCGCAGTCGGAGGGGCTATGTGGTATTGGCTGCGCATACTGCTGAGCGGAGTGAGCGTCGGGCCGCGTTTGAATTGGTCGCGGATGATTTTGAGCAGCCTGGTGGGAGCGTACGTGTTTTATTTAGTGGTGGAGCGGCCGTCGCACCGATTGGCGCGATGGATCGGGTCGATGAGATCGACGAGTTCGACTCGTAAGGCCGTAGTGGAGTCGCCGGTCGATCGATCGGGGACGACTGCCGAACCCGGCGCTGTTAGCGCGACGACAATCTAAGATTGTTGCTAATGGTGATTCGGGCGCAGCGCGCTTGTCGCAGCGATATTCGAGTGGTTGAGGCCCGGCGATATTCTGTTTCATGAAACTATGCTGACGTTTTTTACTACGGCGAAGCCGTTTGTCGGGCACATCGACATCATCCAGCGGAATGCGATCCGGAGCTGGCAGAAGCTGCATCCGGACGTCGAGATTATTTTGATGGGAGATGATGCGGGCGCGGCGGAAGTGTGCGCAGAGATGGGATTGCGGCATATTCCGACGGTGCGGCGGAATAAATACGGGACGAAATATCTGGCGGATATTTACGATCAGGCGCAGGCGGCGGCGCGGCACGAGCTGGTGTGTCATATCAATTGCGACATTATTTTGAAGGCGGATTTCTTGCGCGCAGTGAAGAGAAGTGGCGGCGCACGACAAGCAATTTTTGATGGCGGGGCGGCGGTGGGACGTCGATGTGACGGCGCCGATCGATTTTTCGGAGGCGGATTGGGAGCAGCGCATCGATGAATTGGCGGTGATGGAGCAACGCCAGCGGCCGCCGCAGTGGATCGACTATTTTGTGTTTTCGCGCGGCCTGTACGCTGGGCAGGTGCCGGAGTTTGTGATTGGGCGGCCGGGATGGGACAACTGGCTGCTGTGGTATCCGCTATCGATCGGCGTGCCGGTGGTGGATGCGTCGAGCGTGGTTCGTGCCGTGCATCAGAATCATGATTACGGATATCACCCGCAGGGCGAGAAGGGCGTTTGGGAAGGCGAAGAGGCACAGGAGAATTATCGGCTGCATTCCGGGAAGTTTGCGACGCTTGGCGAATGCGACGTATGTGTTAACGGCGAGTGGTGTGCGGCGGAATTATAGGGCGGCTGTGGGTTACGGCGCGGCGGCGGGCGGCGACAGGGATTTTATCAGGCGTGGTTTAGAGTGCTGAATTTGACGCGGCCGGTTCGGCATCGGTTGGGAGTGAGGAAAGGTGTTGAGACGCGGTCGACGCAATAGCGCGCAGTCGATGCTGCTAGACGAATCCAGAGCGATGCGAAGCGCAGAGTTTTTGCATGACATGACGGTGAGACAGTGAAGCGTGTCGTACACGCTGTACTGAAGGGGTGTGGATACCGGCTGCTGAAGATTGATAGGGATGCGATCGAGGGTGTCGGCGAGCTGCTCGGCTCGTTTTTTGGAGCGCTGAAGAAGGCTGGTTTCTCACCTCGACATATCCTGGACGTGGGCGCAAACCATGGATTATGGACGCGGCAAGCGATGGTAGTTTTTCCTGATGCCGAGTACACGCTGGTGGAACCGCAGGATGAATTGAAGTGCAACATAGATGATTTGATCCGGAGCGGGCGGAAAATTGAATGGATCAACGCGGCGGCGGGCGACCAGCCGGGCACGATGGCGTTTACAATCGCGAGCCGCGATGACAGCAGCACATTGAGTCTGAGCGCCGAGCGAGCGCGCGCGGAGGGGCTCAGACAAGTGCCGATGACAGTGCGGACGCTGAACGAAATCGTGAGTGCGAGCGGGAAGCCGTGCCCCGAGTTGGTAAAGATTGACGCGGAAGGTTTTGATCTCAAAGTCTTGGCGGGGGCGACCGAATTGTTCGGGAAGACGGAAGTGTTCCTCGTGGAAGCAGCAGCGTGTTGTGAGTATCCGAATTCGGTGGCGCGAGTCGTGGAATTTATGCACGAGGTGGGTTACCGCCTTATGGATATTACGGACCTCAACCGCAGCCCAAAGCATGGGGTATTGTGGCTTTGTGAGATGGCGTTTGTGCGAGCGGGGAGTCAGTTGCTGGAGAACGTGACGAGTTACGAATAAATGTTAAGAGAGCGGCGGCGTAACGAAGCGGTCGGAGCAGTCGGCTGCGTAATTACCGTTAGATAATATACTTGACTTAATACCTAAAAAATATTAGGATTTGCGCCCTGAATCCGGTCCGGTGCGGCGTGAGCTTACGCGCCACCGGTGCGGAATACAGAGAGAGTGGTTAAGGGAGGCTGCCCAGCCATGACCCCTGTGAACGATGGTGTGCCTGTTCGAATTGAGGATGCGAGGGCGGTTGGTGCTTGCGATAACGCGATTTCGCTGAACCTGACCGCGTTTGACACGCGGTATTACCTGGACCTGATTCGGGTGCGCGCGGCGACGATTCGGCGGATGGTGCGTGCGTTGAAGCCAGCGCTGGGATTGCGCAACGCCCTCGACGCGGGATGTGGTGTCGGTTTTTTTGCGCAGACGTTGACGGAACTGGGGTTGGAGACGCGCGGGTTTGATGGGCGGTTCGAAAACGTGGTTGAGGCGCGGAAGCGATTTCCGCAGATTCCGTTCGAACGCGGAGACATCGAGAGTGCGGAGATCGAGGCCTTGGGCACGTTCGATCTAGTCCTGTGTTTCGGTCTGCTTTATCACCTCGAGAATCCGATGCGGGCGATCCGGCACTTGCGGGCTCTGGCAGGCACCGGACTATTAATTGAGAGCATGTGCGTTCCCGGCGATGATGCTCGCATGACCCTGCGCGAGGAGCCTTCGCAGATGGACCAGAGCTTGACGGATATGGCGTTTTACCCGAGCGAGCCGTGCCTGGTGAAGATGCTGTATCGAGCAGGGTTCGCGCATGTGTATCGCGTGCCGCGGTTACCGGAGCACGATCATTTTCGCGAAACCGGGGATCACGCACGGCGCCGGACAATCCTTTTTGCGTCGCACAAACCGGCAAAAGTTGGCTGTCTGGAACGAGTCGCCGAACCGCCTCAAGGGCGCGACCCGTGGACAAAGCTGAGCGTTAACCCTCGAAAGATTACGTCGCGGTTGCGATTATTTTTCTCCAAGTCGTTACGAATGCAATACGTCGCGCTGGCGAATCATGCGCGCCGGCTCGTAAGGCTCCCGCTGCCTCTGCGCTTGCCGTTTGGCGCGTTGTGGCTGGCCGAAAACAGCGCGCTGGATCGCGAGCTGATGTATCACGGATTCGAATCGGCGGAGGCGGATTTGTTGCGAGGTTTTTGCGGCCGGGGATGACGGTGCTCGATGTCGGCGCGCATCACGGGTTGTATACGTTGCTGGCGTCGAAATGCGTGGGACGGAATGGGCGCGTGATCGCGTTTGAGCCGTCATTTCGCGAACGGCGTCGTCTGAAGCGGCACTTGCGCTACAACCCCTGCGCGAACGTCGAGATTCAGCCCTGTGCATTGGGCGATCATAACGGTGAGGCGGATTTGTATTTAGTGGAAGGAATGCATGACTGGTGCAACAGTTTGCGTACGCCGAATGTCGAGGAGCGGACTTCGAAGGTTCGCGTGGAAGTGCGGCGGCTCGATGATGTGCTTGAAGGCATGAACTGGCCGCGCGTGGACTTCATCAAGCTGGATGTCGAGGGCGGAGAGCTTAGTTTCTTGCATGGTGCGCGCAAGATGCTTTGCGGAGACATGCGACCCGCGATTTTGGTTGAAGTGCAGGATATTCGAACGGTGCCGTGGGGTTATGCCGCCCGAGATATTGTGAGATTTCTGTCGGATGCCGGGTACTCGTGGTCGCGCTGGCGGATGATGGGTCGCTGGAGTCGATCTCGAGTGAGCTTTCGGCGTACGACGGGAACCTGGTGGCGTTGCCCCATGAGCGTTTTGAAGAATTCACCGAAATGGGAATCGAAATGTCGAGCACGCCGAGCCAAGTGCTCCACCAGCCGCACGGAGTGATCCGTTCCTGCCGCGAGCATGAGTTCGTGGCGGGCTAGACGGCGCAAAAATTGCGGAAGTTTTGGGTAACTTCGAGACCGGGCAGATATCCAATAGGCTGAAAACAAATGGGTCGCGTCCACGAGGATCGCGCCTGGAGTCAGCCTGATGCCAACGCCTATCGTGCCGCCGTTCACTGCGGAATCCGCTGCTAAGAAAGTTCAGGTCGCGGAAGATTTATGGAATACGCGCGATCCCGAGCGCGTCGTGTTGGCTTATACCATTGATTCTGAGTGGCGCAACCGCGCGGAGTTCCTCTCCGGCCGCGAGGAAATCAAAGCTTTTCTGCATCGCAAATGGACCCGCGAGCTGGATTATCGGCTGAAGAAGACGCTGTGGACTTTCAACGACAATCGAATCGCAGTTAGCTTCGAATACGAGTGGCACGTCGATTCGAGCCAGTGGTTTCGGTCGTACGGAGTTGAGCTCTGGGACTTTAATCCGGAAGGATTCATGCGCCGCAGAGTTGCGAGTGTTAATGATGCGCCGATTAAAGAGGCGGAGAGGCACATTCGGTAGGCGAGCGGCGGGCAGCCGCGGATCGCGCCCCGTTTTTCAGTAGTTTCTTCAATAGAAAACGTTTACTTGACAGGCTGAGAGTCCTCGGCGGAAGATGGCCTGCGCCGTTTCACACGATTGTTTGTGGTGAGCGGCGAGACGGAGGTCCCGACGTGTATTGCAGGCGAGCTTTCCTCACGAGTGCGGGTGCGATTTTAACCGGCGTCGCGTTGCCATCGAGAATGTGGGCGATCGCCGGTGGGGAAGCTGCCGCAGCTGCCGCGCAAAACGGGCCGTCGAGCGTGCCACTGCTGCTCGGCGTCGATTACTACCCCGATCAAACGCCCGAATCGTTGTGGGAAGAAGACGCGCGCATGATGGCCGACTTCGGCTTCACGAATGTGCGCGTGGCGGAATTCGCGTGGTCGCTGATGGAACCGTCGGAGGGCAAATTCGATTTTGCCTGGTTGCATCGCTCGGTCGAGATACTTCACAAGCACGGAATCGGCGTGATTCTCGGGACGCCGTCGGCGGCGCCTCCGCCGTGGCTAACGCAGAAATATCCTGAAGTGTTGATGGTCAACGATGAGGGGATGACGGTGTCGCCGGGCGGGCGACGGTTTACGTGCCCTTCGAACAAAACGTACCGCAAGTTGTCACTCGCGATTGCGACGGAGATGTCGCGTAGTTTTGCCGGCGCCCCAGGAGTGATCGGCTGGCAGATCGACAACGAATTCACGCTGCAACGGTGGGGACGCTGCTACTGCAAATATTGCCGCGCCGAATTTCAGGAATGGCTCCGCGGAAAGTACGGCCGCCTCGACACGATCAATTTGAAGTGGGGCACGGCGTTCTGGAGCCAAGTCTACACCGACTTCAGCCAGATCCCCGTGCCGCTGCCGTCGAACGGCGATCCGAATCCTGGGCTCGCGCTCGACTACGATCGGTATCAGTCCTATGCAAACGCGTCGTTTTCGGACGAACAGCTCGCGGTGCTGCGCAAGAACTGCCCGAAGCATTTCGTGACGACAAACAACGTCGGCGCTCCGGCCGACACGTTGAATCTGCACGAGCTTTATAAAGACCTCGACTTCGTGTCGCACGACAACTATCCGGGCTTCATCGAGATCTATGCGCCGAATTTCCCGTCGCAAGTGTTGCCCTTCATCGTCGGGATGGGACACGACTCCATGCGCGGCGTAAAGGACGGCAAGCCCTTCTTGATCATGGAAGAACAATCCGGGAAGGCGGGGCAGCGTTTTTTCTCAGCACAGCCGCATCCGGGCCAATTGCGACTATGGGCGTTTCAAGCGGTGGCGCACGGCGCGATGGGCGTCAACTATTTTCGCTGGGACACGGCGGACTTCGGCGCCGAAGAGTATTGGCACGGGATTTTGAATCACGATCGTTCGAAAAGCCCCGGATTCGAAGAGATCAAGCAGGTTGTGAAGGATATGAAGTCGCTCGGGCCAGAGGCGCTACACGCACCGTACTCCGCCGACAGCGCGCTGATCTTCGACACCGACTCCGACTGGGCGCTGCAAATTCAGCCCGGGCAACGCGACCTGACGTACATGTCGCACGCCATCTCGTGGTACGCGTCGATTTCCAGCATGCATACCGGAGTCGATGTCATCTCGCCCGACTCGGACTTGTCGCACTACAAAATTGTTTTCGCGCCGGTGCAGTATGTGCTCTCAGAAAAGCAGGCCTCACACATTCGCAGCTACGTCGAAGGCGGCGGCACGTTCGTGACGAGTTTTCGGCTCGGTGTAAAAGATGAAAGCAGCCAGATCGTACGCAACCCGCTTCCTGGATTGCTGCGCGATGTGATGGGCGTGACGGTGAAAGACTACGTGCCGATCTACAGTGAGAAAATCGGCGTGCGATTCTCCGAACCGTTCGCCGGGCCTGACGGCACTTGCGCGCTGTGGGCGGATCGACTCGAGCCGGCATCAACCGCAACCGTGTTGGCGACCTACCAGGCACCCTTTGATGGCGATGCCGCGATCACCATGAATCGCTTTGGAAAAGGGAGGGCCGTCTACGTCGGCGCCGATCTCGATCCGGCAAGCCTCGGCCGCGTGCTCGCCACGCTCGTCGCCATGTCGGGCAGCAAGTCGACGATCGGAGTTCCACCCGGCGTGGAACTCACGACACGAAAATCCGGCACGGTGCAGTGGATGTATGTCCTGAATCACACGGACGCCGCACAATCGATCACGCTGCCCGGACGCTTCAAAAATGCGCTGACCGGCGAGACGCTCGAGTCGAAAGCGAGCATCGACCCCTACGGGGTTCTGGTTCTACAGCCAGCCTGAGGACGCAGAACGCGCAAAAAGCACACAATTCAGACGTCCCTGTGCGCAATTGCAAAATTGCTTTCTATCAGCAGCACTCGGAATTTGCACTTTGCGCCGCCATCAAGCCGCCGTACTATGTTTTCACCCAGACCCACATGCTTTCTAAGCGCTATTTGTGTCTTCAATCCGCGACAAACGAGGTCAATCGAGCTTGAGCCAAACGATACATCCGCGCGATGCGCAGCACGTTTTGACTCTCGAAGAAATCCGAAATCTCGCCAAAGACAGCGGCAAGCCGGCCGAGACGCTCAGCAACGTCGTCGCTCTGATCGCCGGCCGATTCAAGACCGACGTCTGCTCGATTTATCTGCTCGAGCCCGATCGAGCCCATCTCGTTCTCGCCGCGACACGCGGCTTGAAGCCCAAATGTGTCGGCACGCTGCGCATGGCGCTCAACGAAGGCCTCGCCGGTCTCGTCGCCGAACAATTGCGCCCGCTCGCGCTGATGCACGGAAAGAAACATCCTCGTTTCAAATACTTTCGCGAAGCCGGTGAAGACGGCTACGAGGGATTTCTCGGCGTCCCGCTGGTCGATCGCGGCGTTTTGCAGGGCGTGTTGATCGTTCAAACTGCCGAGCCGCGTAATTTCCGCGAAGACGAAGTGCGCATGCTGATGCAGGCGGCCGCGCAGGTCGCGCCGGTCGTCAGCGAAGCGCGCAGCCTCGATCGCTTCATCGCGCCGACGCAGGAGCGGCTCTGGTCCCTCGCTCGCAATCTTTGGTGGAGCTGGGATAGCGATTCCACAGCGCTGTTCCGCGATCTCGAGCCCGTGCCCTGGCGCCAATTCAATCACAATCCGATTTCACTGCTTGGGCAGCTCCCGCTCGCGACGCTCGAACAGCGCGCCGCAGAGCTCGTGCTGCACAGCCGCATCAACTACGCCTATCGCCGCCAGCGCGAATATCTGACCGACGATAGCAACACGTGGGGTGCGCGCCACGCCGGTGTTTTGCGTCCGCGCCCGGTCGCGTATTTTTCCGCGGAGTTCGGTCTCCACGAATCGATGCCGATTTATTCGGGCGGCCTCGGCATTTTAGCGGGCGATCACATCAAGAGCGCGTCCGATCTCGACATTCCGCTCGTTGGCATCGGCCTCTTCTACAGCCAGGGATATTTTCGTCAGCGCCTCGACGCCGATGGCTGGCAGCAGGAAGACTATACCGAGAACGACGTCAGCCAGCTTCCGATGGAGCCGGCGATCGGCACGAACGGCGAGCCGGTCCAGGTGCAAATCGATACGCGCACGGGCTCGATTCGCGCGCGCGTTTGGCGCGTCAAAGTGGGCCGTCGCGATTTGTTGCTGCTCGATTCCAACGTCGAAGGCAACGCGCCTGAAGATCGCGAGCTGACTTCGCGTTTGTACGGCGGCGATCGACGCATCCGCATTCGCCAGGAATTGTTGCTCGGCGTCGGCGGGTTCCGCGCGTTGAAAGCGATGGGCATCACGCCCGGCGTGCTGCATCTCAACGAAGGCCACAGCGGATTCGTCGTCCTCGAGGCGATTCACAATCGCATGCAGGAAGAAGGAATCAGCTTTGAAGCCGCGCTCCCCGACATTGCGCGCGAAGTCGTTTTCACCACGCATACGCCCGTTCCCGCCGGTCACGATCGATTCAGCAGCGATTTGATCGAAGAACATCTCGGCCCGCTGCGCGAGGGTCTCGGTTTGTCGCACGATCGCCTGATGGAAATTGGCCGCGAAAATCCAGGCAATCGTGACGAGGATTTCTGCATGACCGTGCTTGGGTTACGCGTCGCGCGCCGCGCCAACGCGGTGTCGGCGCTGCACGGTGAAGTTTCTCGCGCGATGTGGCGCGGCCTGAATCCCGGCAAGGACGAAGATCGCGTGCCAATCGGTCACATCACCAACGGCGTGCACGTGCCCTCGTGGCTCGCGCCGCAGATGTCCCGCCTCTACGATCGCCATCTCGGCACCGGCTGGCAGCAGCACGGCGCCGAAGCCAAAATTTGGGAAGGCATCGAAAACGTTGACGACGGCGAACTTTGGGAGACGCATCTCAGCTTGAAAGCGCGCTTGCTCGAATTTGTGCGTCGCCGCGCGATGGAACAAGCGGAACGCCGCGGTGAATCGCAGGAAGAGCGCATTCGCCTCGGCAGCGTGCTCAGTCCCGACGCGCTTACGATCGGTTTCGCGCGCCGCTTCGCAACTTACAAGCGCGCCAATCTGATTCTCGCCGACATCGAGCGCCTCGCCTCGATGGTCAACGATCCGAAGCGCCCGGTGCAGTTCGTTTTCGCCGGCAAAGCGCATCCGCTCGACGAGCCGGGCAAGCGCGTGCTTCAGCAGATCGCGCAGATGATGCGCAACACGCAATTTGGCGACAAATTTGTTTTCGTCGAAGACTACGACATCAACGTCGGCCGCCATTTCGTCCAGGGCGTGGACGTTTGGCTCAACAATCCGCGTCGCCCGCTGGAAGCGAGCGGCACAAGCGGACAAAAAGTTGTGCTCAACGGCGGCCTCAATCTTTCGATTCTCGATGGCTGGTGGGCCGAAGCCTACGACGGGCAAAACGGCTTCGCGATCGGCACCGGCCGCACGCATACGAACATGAACGTCCACGACACGCGCGACGGCGAAGATCTCTATCGCGTGCTGCACGACGAAGTGATCCCTCTCTACTATCAGCGCGACCAGGACGGCTTGCCGCGCGGCTGGATCAAGCGCATGAAGCGCACGATTCGCACGCTGGGATGGCGATTCAACGCGGATCGTATGGTGAAGGACTACACGCTCAAGTGTTACGTTCCCGCGGCCGGCGGAACTTCCAGCGATATGACCGCGTGCTACTGAGCGCGTGCTACTGCGGCGGACGCCTAATAAACCAATTTCAGCGAAAACTGAATCTGCCGCGACGGCCCCGCCGTCTTGCTGATCGTGCCGAACCCGCTGCCGAGTACCGTGTTCGCCGGCAAACCAAAATTCACGATATTGAAAATGTTAAAGAACTCTGCGCGAAACTCAAGAATTCCCAGCTCGCCTTTCCCGCGATGACCGAACGGCGTGTCTTTGATCAGCGCCATATCGAGCTGCTTGAATCCGGGCCCGCGAAATGTGTTGCGTCCTAGCGTGCCAAAAGTCCCATCGTTCGGCCCGCTCCCGCCGGGAACATTGATCGGAATCGAGAAAAACGAACTGTTGTTCGCGCCCAATCCGAAATAATCCTCGCGTATATGCCGGCTCGTCGAAAAATCCGGCATCGAGACGAGATCGGGCCGATCGGTGCCGCCAGCCCCGGCTCCCGTTTGTTGAATTCCCGAATACACGGTGAACGGTGGCCCGCTGGTGATGCTCGTGATGTTCAAGAATTGCCAGCCGCGAGTGAGTTTTGTGCTGACAGGCTGCAAGAATCCGATGCGATCGAACGGCAGCCCTTGAATCACGCTCAGCGAAAACACATTGCGCACATCAAAGGTCGACGGGCCTTTGTCGGCCTCCGGATTGCGCGGGTCCTGCGGCAACGTCTGCAAAATCGTGCCGGCATTCGCAGGAAGTCCACCCAACACGGCGCTCGTGTCGTCAATCGATTTCGAAAATGTGTAACTCGCCTGCAAGCTCAAGCCGATTCCAGAATAATTTTCGGTCGCGCTGGTTTGCAGCGCGTGATAGCTCGAGTGTGAACCGTTGTTCATGATCGCTTCGGGCCCAAAACCTCCAATCGCATGGCCCGCGGCATTGAATTGGGTGAACGGAGCGAATTCGGGATCGGCGCCCGCGTAACCATTCGGAGAAAAAACACTCGCGAGGCGTACTCCCGCGGTGCCGACGTAGGCCGCGCTCAGCTTCACGCCATGAATATCCTGATCGAAGCCCATCGTCCACGTGCCGATGTAGCCGTTCACGAAGTTCCGCGAGATTACGCCGGTGGAAAAGAGCTGCACTTCGTGGCCGGGAGTTATCGCGGCCAAATCATTCTGAAAGCGCTGCAAATCCACGACGGTATTTGCCGGCACCTTCGAACTGTCGCCGTTGGGAAACAGCGGCTGGCCGTTGATGGCGTAGACGGTCGGGAGCTTCACCGGAGTCGCGACGTTCGAAAACGCGACTGGAGTGTCGGGCAGAGCCGTGATTACAGGCGAAAACACGAGCGGAAATGCGCCCGTGACGAAGTTGTCTTGCCACAAATTCGGCAAAATCGTAGTGATCGCCCCGCCCGCGTGAAACGTCGTGTGCTGCGTCAGCGCATAATCAACCGACAGTCGCGGTCCAAATCCCTTTTTGTCGAGCGGATAAATCGGCTGCGGATTGTAGATATAAATCTGCGTCGCGCCCGGAGTTAAAAACGAAGTCGGATTGCCATTCGCATCGATCGGCTGCGCTACCGATGTGCGATTCTGCGATTCCTTGATGCGGCTGTTCAGTTCGTAGCGCAAGCCATAGTTCACGCTGAGCTTCGGCGTCGCTTTCCACACATCGAGGAAATAGAGCGCGTAGGCTTCGCGCCGCACGGAAGCTTCGTCGAATCGATTGCCGCCCGGCGTCAATCCTTCCAACGCGCTGACCGTGTAGGAATACGGCGTCGCCGTCAGCAGACCCGTCAGCGCGTCGGGCAACGGTTGACCCGGCAAAATATTGTGCTGCCCGCTCGCCGAATTGATCAACTCCTGCGAATAGGCGGTGCCGCCGCCAAATACATACGCGCCATTCGGATTCACGCCAAAGATCGTCGCATCTTTATTCAGGCGAATCTCACCGCCAAATTTGAAAGCGTGCGATCCTCGCGTGTACGCCAGATCCTCCTTGATCTGATACACGTTGCCAAACGAACCGTAGATCGACCCGTCGGCAGTGTTGAATCCTTCGTAGAGGCCGTCGCCGAAGCTGATCGATGGATCAGTCTGATTTGTAGTAGGAAACGTCGGCGTGCTGCGGATGTAGCCAAACGAAGTCGCCGACGTCATCCGCGGAGAAATGACGCGCGTATAGCGCACCGCTGCATTGCGTTGGTGATCGAAAAATCTGATACCGAAGTCGGGATCGATCGCCGTTTGATCGGGGTTGGTCGTCGGCCCGTTCACCTGGTTCAGGCTGAATCGCGTGAAGAGATTCGCCTTGTCCGATATTTTGTGATCGACGCGAATCGAGAATTGATCCGTGTCGGTTACGACTTTCGAAGACGCCGCGTACGTTCGATCGCCGTAAGGGCCGGATGGTTCGTTGGGCAACGGATAGCGGGCCAGAATTGGCGCGATCTTCGAGCTCACAGGTACAAACAACGTGTCGCCGGGAAATGTCGTTGTGTCGATGCCCTGGCGTTCCGCCGCCGTCGGCACCGCAAAGACTTGCGTTGTGCCCAGAACCTGGCGGAAACCTTGATATTCGACAAAATAGAAAGTCTTGTCGCGGCCATCGTAGATTTTTGGCAACACGATCGGCCCGCCGTTGGTGACTCCGAACTCGTTGCGCGCAAAGGGAGGAATACGGCGCGGATCGATCGCGCTGCTGTGATCGAAAAAGTTTCGCGCGTCGAACGCCGCGTTGCGCACAAATTCGAACGCGCTTCCATGCACAAAGTCATTCCCGGATTTCGTTACAACGTTGGTGAATCCCGCGGCACCGTGCCCAATGTCCGCCGACATTACTCCGGAGCTCGACTGCACTTCCTGAATCGCATCCACATTGAAGTTTGAAAAGGTGGCGCCGCCCAATTCCGGGTCGCTCGTATCGGCTCCATCCATCGCGAAAACAGACGCTACGCCGCGCTGCCCGTTCACCGTGAATTGCTGTGTGAAGTTTGCGGCACCGTTCGTGTCCGTCATCGTCCCGGCGGCCAGCAGCAGCAATTTGCTGAAATCGCGTTCGTTCAGCGGCAGGCTCGACACCTCGCCGCTCGACAGTTTCTCGCCGCCGCTTCCTTGTGTGCGCTTGGTTTCTCCGCTGCTCGTGATGCGCACGACCGCGTCCGTTGAGGAGAGCTCGAGCACGCCCGAAACCGCGGTATCTTCCTTGAACTCAATCGCGCCTGTGGCGTTCCAGATTTTCCCAGCAACGGTCACTCGAAGCGCGTAAGTAGCCGGAGCGATATCGCCGAAAGTGAAATCGCCCGTCGCCGAAGTCCTGCTCGAGTAGCTCTCACCGCCTGAAGCCGCGCGGAGTTCAAGTAAGGCGTTAGCGACCGGATGGCCTTCCGAGTCATGCAGTGTTCCGTGCCACGAAGCGGGTGCTGCCTGCGCCTGATGTGCGCCTGCCAAAACAAGAAATAGGAACCAAAGGAATCCGAGACGACGGGGTCCGGCCGACATGGGCAAAGATTATAGACTGGAACGAATTTTAGGCACCGCGATTTCGTGCCAAAAGCCGCGAGTTAAACGTTTTCAAAGACATTCCCACGCGCCATAATAGGCCTCGCAATCCCGCAATAATGGATCAGACGGAGCCCATTGATGACGCGAAATCCGGAACCCACCACTACTCCTCTCGAAAACACCACGCCTTCATCCGAAACGTCCACGACAAATAACGAATCCCCTTCCACAGTTTCCCGCCGCTCGTTTATCGCGAAGACCGCCACAGCCGCGGCCGCTTTCACGATCGCACCGCGCCATGTTCTTGGCCGCGGCTACACACCGCCCAGCGATCTCCTAAATGTTGCGGGTGTCGGCGTTGGCGGCATGGGCCGCACGAATCTCGTCAATCTCTCCGATCAAAATATCGTCGCCATCTGCGATGTCGATTGGGGCTACGCCAACAAAGGCCTCGACCGCCTCGGCACCGACATCGAAACGGCACAGAAGCACCTCGCAGATCCACCGGTGCTGACGCCAGAACAAATCGCCGCCGGCTTCCCGCCCTTCAACGCCGAGCGCACAAAGATTCGCCTCGAGAGAATGCAGCGCCTCAAAGATGTGCACCTCCCGAAGCTCAAGCGCTATTCCGACTATCGCGAGATGCTCGACAAGCAGAAAGACATCGACGCGGTTTTCGTCGCGACTCCCGATCACATGCACGCTACGATCGCGCTCGCCGCGATGGATCTGAAAAAAGCAGTCTACGTGCAAAAACCGCTCACGTGGTCCGTCGCCGAAGCGCGTCAACTCTCCAAACGCGCACAAGAAACGAAAGTCGCAACCCAAATGGGCAATCAGGGCCACTCCACCGACGACGCCCGCACCGTCATCGAATACGTTCAGTCCGGCGCGATCGGCGAAGTCCGCGAACTTCACATCTGGACAAATCGTCCGTACGGCTATTGGCCGCAAGGGGTGCCTCGTCCCGAAGCTCTCAAGCCTGATGCCCACGCACCGGGTTGGAGCGGCCACGATGTCGTTGTTCGTCAGGCCGCGTCATTCGCCGCCGAGGCAACGCCGCCGCCGCCCGAACTCAACTGGAATTTGTTCCTTGGTGTCGCGCCTGAAGTCCCGTATCACCCGATCTACCATCCGTTCAACTGGCGCGGCTGGATTGACTGGGGTATGGGCGCGATCGGCGACATGGGCGCGCATCTCATCGATCACTCGATGTGGGCGCTCGATCTCGGCTATCCCACGACGATCGAAACCGTTTCGACGCCGTTCAATGGCGCGTCATATCCGCTCGCCACGCAAACGTTCTACGAATTTCCCGCGCGCGGTTCGAAGCCGCCCGTAAAACTGACGTGGTACGACGGCGGCCTGCTTCCGCCCAAGCCCGTCGAACTGCCCGACAACGAGCAGCTCAACAAAGGCGGCGGCGCGCTTCTCGTCGGCACGAAAGGCAAGTTACTGCATGACACGTACGGCCTGCACCCGCGCCTGCTTCCCGCATCGCTGCACGCCAGCGTCGGCACGCCACCGAAAAAATTGCCGCGCATCCCCGGCGAAGATCACGAATTGAATTGGGTCAACGCCGCAAAAGGCACCACGCCAGCGTCGTCGCCGTTCGAGTACGCCGCGAAGCTCACCGAAGTGATGCTCCTCGGCGTCGTCGCTCTCCGCGCCGGACGCAAAATCGAATACGACAGCGCCGCGATGCGCGTCACCAACGTCGCCGCCGCCAACGAATTCCTCCAGCGCACACCGCGCACCGGCTGGTAAATCCAGTGGGCTCAATGCGAGCCAGCGAAAAATCACTCTCTTCGCACACGCTAAGGTGTACGATCTACCCACTTAGCCAGCCGTAAAAGCAGATCGGCGGAGCTTGGCACGCTGGCACGGGCTCCCGGGACCTTCCCTCGTTAGGCTCACACATCCGGTCGGATTCGCAGGTCGCGCATTCGAATCGGCGTTCGTGCGCGAGCTTTCGAGGACATCGAATCGGCCAATTGTTTTCGTGTGAGGTGCCACGTGACGACTACCGCCGGCTCCGCTACGCCCCACTCCGCCGCAAACGCCGCGGCAAGCGACGACGCCTACACTCAGCTCGCTCTGACTCCCGTTCGCCCCGACGAACGCGTCTCCGGGCTCGATACCATTCGCGGCTTCGCCCTCCTCGGCATTCTCCTCATGAATATCGCCGGCTTCGGTCTCCCGTTCGCCGCGTACGACAATCCCGTCCCCGCCGGCGGCTACACCGGCAAAAATCTCATCACCTGGTTCGTCGTCTCGATCGTGGCCGACGGAAAGATGCGCGCCATCTTCTCGATGGCTTTCGGCGCCAGCGTCTACCTGCTGATCGACCGCCTCATTCGCAAAGGCGCTGCCGCCAGCGCCGCCGACATTCACTATCGCCGCATGCTCTGGTTGCTTCTCTTCGGCTTGATCCACGGCTACCTCATCTGGTCCGGCGACATTCTCTACGTCTACGCGATGTGCGGCCTCGTACTTTATCCGCTCCGCAAACTTTCCCCGCGCATCCTCCTCACCACCGCCGCTGTCATGCTCATCTTCATGTCCACCTTGGCCGTCTATAACTACCTCCACTTCGTCCAATTACAGCGCGACTCAATCCAGATCGCCGCCGACGAAAAAGCTGGCAAGAAACTTACGCCGAAACAGGAAGAGTCGAAAAAAGACCTCGACGAACTAGTGAAAGCCGTTAGGCCGTCAGCCGACGATCTCAAAGAAGACGTTGACGCGCACCTTGGCAGCTATTTCAAGCTCGTCGCCTTCCGCTATGGCCAGACGCATCACTTCGAAGCCAACACACTTTACGAAGATTTCGACATCTTGATGATGATGCTCGTCGGCATGGCGCTCATGAAGCTCGGAGTCCTCACCGGAAACTATTCCGCGAAGTTTTATGCTGTCATGGCGCTCGTTGGCTTCGCCGTCGGAATCACTGCAGACTCACTCGCCTATTGGTGGACCATACGTAACAACTTCCGCCTCGATACGTGGTACTTGACTGGCACGACGTACGAACTCGGCCGCTTCACCGCGTTCGGCTACGTTGGCGTGCTCATGCTGCTCGTCAAATTCGGCGCGCTCCGCGCCGTCACGTCTACCCTCGGCTACGTCGGCCGCATGGCTTTTTCGAATTACATTCTCACGTCGCTCATCTGCACCACGATTTTCGAAGGCTACGGCTTCGGCCTCTTCGGCAAGCTCCAGCGCTACCAGCTCTACTACGTCGTCGCCGCCGTCTGGCTCGTCATTCTCGTCATCAGCCCGATCTGGCTCCGCCACTTCCGCTTCGGCCCGCTCGAATGGCTCTGGCGCTCGCTCACCTACTGGAAGCGCCAACCGTTCCGCATTCGCGAAGCCGCACCAGCCGCGACGCCGACCCCCGCGCCCGCCGCCACCGCGTGACGCGCCGCACCTCGCGCTGCGATACGATCGATGCAACCCGATTTCGCGCCAGTCCCGTCCAAACGCCGGATGTCGCCAACATCTTTATATCGAGGTGACCGAATGCTTCGAAACGCGCTCTTTCTCGTGCTTTTCGTTCTCTCCGCCGCGAGCTCGACCCTCGCGCAAAATCAAAAATACCCCGAAGGCATCTGGGAGGGTTACGACGGCGAGTGGCTTCACGTCTCGCAGCAACTCGTCGCTCTCGCCGAAGCCACTCCCGCCGACAAATTTTCCTGGCGTCCCGCGCCCGGCGTCCGCTCCACCAGCGAAATCTACATGCACATCGTCACTGCGAATTTCTATCTGCTCAGCGTCACTGGACCCAAAATGCCGCCCGAAATCAAAGAGGACATGGACAAGACCGTCACTTCCAAGCCCGAAGTCATCGCCTGGCTCAAGCGCTCGCTCGACGCCGTCAAACAAGCCCACGCCAAAGTAACGCCCGCCGATCTCCAGCGCAAAGTCCACATCGCCGACCGCAACGCCACCGTTGACGGAATGTATCTCCGCATCATCGTCCACGCCAATGAGCACATGGGCCAGCTCGTCGCCTACGCCCGCATGACCGGCGTCACGCCGCCCTGGTCGCAGTAACGCCCGCTTTCCGCTCGCGTGGACGACAGCGACACACACGCATTGGCGTCGTAACTTCCCTACCGTTGCTTGCTCTGAGTTTGCGTCGATCAGTCCGCGTGAATTCTTCCGCTATAATCCGGGCGCCCTATGCGCTCACGCATCGACATCTTCACCGTTGCATCGATCGGCATCTTCGCGTTCGGCCTCGAGCCCATCGTTCACGAAGTTCTCGGCCACGCCGTCGTCTGCTGGCTCACCGGCGGCAAGGTCATCCTCATCTCATCCACCGCCATGCAGACTTCGTCCGCATCGCGCCTCGTCCCCGCCGCCGGACCTCTCGCCAACATCCTCTTCGGCCTAGCCGCACTCGCACTCCTCCGCGCGCTCGCGACGCAACATAACGCAAACGCTCATGCACGCGCCGACGCCCGCGGAGATGCGAACCTCAGCGATGGACGCGGGTCGCGCGTCGGAAACAGCGCCGCGATCGAACTCGGCACGAGCGGCACTGACCCTGAGGCCGCCGCACATGGCCCCGGAGGCGCCACGCGCGTCAGCCTCACTCGCCTCTTCCTCTACTTTTTCGCCTTTGCCAATCTTTTCCTCGCCTTCGGCTACATCCTCTACTCCGGCCTCATCAATTTCGGCGACTTCGCCGCCGTCATCGACGGCCTCCGCCCCGCGTGGCTCTACCGCACCGCGCTAGTCATCATTGGTGCTCTCGGCTACCGCTACGGCATCGCGCAAGCCGCGCGCTGCCTCGCTCAACTCTTAGCGCGTGCCAACGCCAACACGCCGCCTCCAGCGTTCCCGCTGCACTCCACGCCGCGACAATCGCCACCGCTCACCGCGGCGTCGATTTCCCTCCCCGCCGTCCGCCGAATCACCCACACCGCCTGCTTCGCCGGCGGCGTGCTCTTCCTCCTCGCCTCCTGCCTCAATCCCATCAGCCCCAGCCTCATCCTCTACGACGGCCTCTCCGGCACCATCGGCCTCACCCTCGGCTTCTTCCTCGCCCTCACCGACCTCCGCCAATCCGCCGCCAGCTCCGCCGCGAAATCCCCCGCGAAATCCCCCACGTCGCAAACCTCCGCGCCCCAACCCGCCGCGCCCGCACTCGAACTCCCCTTCAACTTCCCACTCACCGTCACCGCCGCCATCTTCGCCGCCGCCTTCCTCATCTTCATGGGCAAAGGCATCCGCCTCCCCTAAGCGATTCGCCGCTAAACTATCCGCCGCACATGAAGCCCTTCGAACTCCTCGCCCAAGCCCACTCCCCCGACGGCACTCTCATCGAGCTCAAGCGCCGCGACGACGAGTACGTAATCCTCGCCGCCGGCCGCCATCTCATGTCGAGCCGCACGCACGCCTCCGAAGAATCCCTCGCTACTCTCGGATGTCGCCACATCACCGCAACGCACCCGCATCACCCAACAAGTCACCCAACAAGTCACCCAACAATCCTGATCGGCGGCCTCGGCATGGGCTTCACCCTCCGCGCCGCGCTCGACATCCTACCGCCGCGCGCCAAAATAATCGTCGCCGAACTCATCCCCGAAATTGTCGACTGGAATCGCGGCCCACTCGCGCATCTCGCCGCCCATCCGCTCGCCGACCCGCGCGTCCGCATCGAAATCGCCGACGTCGCCGCCCTGATCTCGAGCCCCGCGAAAGCGGCGAACTCCGCGCGCGTAGCGCAATCGCCGCTAGCGGCGTCAGCGGCGCATCCGCTACAAAAATTCGACGCCATCCTCCTCGACGTCGACAATGCCCCCGCCGCCTTCACCGACTCCGCCAACGCGCATCTCTACAGCGCCAAGGCCTCGCCGCCGCCCACGCCTCTCTCAACCCCGGCGGCACTCTCGCCCTCTGGTCCGCCGCCCCCGAAGACCGCAACTTCACCGATCGCCTCCGCGCCGCAAATTTCACCGTCCACCTCGAGCACACCCGCGCCCACGCCAACAAAGGCCCACGCCACACCATCTACCTCGCCCAAAAATCCGAATCGTCGCGCTAGCCTCACCCATCCGCACCGGTGTTATCATCCCCACCGCCGGCGCTCGAAAGCCGAAAACAACCAATGCCCCTCCCCCACCGCCTCACCGAAATCCGCGACGGCTTCGCCCGCCCCTTCTGGATCGCCAACATCTCCGAAATTTTCGAGCGCCTCTCTTACTACGGCGCCTTCTCCTCCCTCGCCGTCTACCTCCAGGAAAAACTCAATTTCTCCACCGAGCAGACCGGCACGCTCACCGGCATCTTCGGCGGCATGGTTTGGTTCCTCGCCATTTTCGGTGGAGCTGTCGCCGACCGTCTCGGCTTCCGTCGCGCGCTCTCGATCGCCTATCTGATTCTCGCCGGCGCCTACTTCCTCATCGGTTCCGTCGGCGCATCCTGGCTCGCGCCCATCCGATCAGCCGTCCCTCTCGGCCTCTTCGTCGGCGTCATCCTCATTCTTCCCGCTCTCGGAATCTCTCTCGTAAAACCCTGCGTCGTCGGCACCACCGCCCGCGCCTCAAAAGAAAACGTCCGCAGCATCGGCTACTCGATCTACTACACGATGGTCAACATCGGCAGCGCCGCCGGACCCTACATCGCCGGTTATGCCCACAAGCATCTCGGCCTCGAGCCGGTCTTCCGTATCTCCGCGCTCAGCGTTTTCGCGATGTTCTTTTTCGTCCTGCTGTTCTTCCGCGAACCAAAGCGCGCCGAAAATGAGCCGGCGCCCAGCCTCTCGCGCACCGTCAAAAATTTTCTCGTCGTGCTCGGCAATCCTCGCTTCATGCTCTTTCTGCTGATCTTTACTGGCTATTGGATTGTTTTCTGGCAGCAGTACATCAGCCTGCCCGGTTACGTGCACGCCTACATCGACCCCAACGCCAGCGTCGAATGGATTCTCGCCACCGACGCTGTCGCGGTCATCGCCCTCACTCTGCTCGTCAATTATCTGACGCGCCGAATCCCCGCCTTCCGCGCCATCATCCTCGGCACGCTCATCACTTCGCTCTCTTGGCTCGTCGTCGCTGTGCATCCCACCGTAACGGCCTGCTACGTCGCCATCTTCGTTCTCGCCATCGGCGAAATCGTCCATCAGCCGCGCTACTACGAATACATTTCGCGCCTCGCCCCTCCCGGCCAGCAGGGCACCTACATGGGTTTCGCCTTCCTCCCCCTCGGCCTCGGCTCCCTCCTCGGCGGCTGGTTCGGCGGCCGCGTCATGCACCACTACGCCGAAATCGAACACCACCCCGCCCAAGCCTGGTACGTCATCACCGCCGTCGGCCTCCTCACCGCCGCCCTCCTCCTCATCTACGACCGCATTGCGAGAGCTGGCCTCGCTACTCAGCCCGAATAGCGATTATGCCACCTCGATGCATGGCACTTTGAGTGGGTGATTCTATGGCCCAGGTCGTGTGCCGACTCAGCTGCTAGTAATTCCTCGCGCACTTCAATTAGACTACCCATCATGTTATTACGTTAAATAGTTAGTATTGAAATGTCACAAGACCAACTGTAACCCAAGGATAGTAAGTGGCGAAAACCCCTAAGTTAAAGGTAGTCAAACCCAAGAACTTTTTACTAAAGCCAGTTAGTGTTGATTTCAAAGATTTGTTTAAGGCACTAGCCAAAGGCATCGGGCACACAGTGGCGGGGAAGTGGGAAGAACTCGGCGCCGACGCAGTTGAGTCTCTGTCGGCAATCGGTCTCACTACCGAGCCTGAAGAGCTTCTATTCCTACTGATTCGACGTTCAACAACGAGGGCCATATTCGAATTAATCGGTGAAGGCGCCAGCGAGTTACTTGCCGAGGCCAAGACCGACGGAGACACTTTAGAGGAACGGCTTGATTTGTCGATATCACTCGGCGGAGCTTCGATCGATTCAAAATTCTTTGATCGGCCAAAAGATCTGGATCTGGTTAAAGAACTCGAAATCTTAATTGGCAAGTGGCTTGAAGAGCGCGGTCTCGAGAAACCAGCCGCAAGAGCGATTTCAGCCCGGTTTCCTACCTATTTAGTTATTTCCTAAGTCAAGAATGGCGTAAGAATGGAAAGTCATATGCGCCTTTGGTTGAGGCGATAAACACACCTTTTATGAAAGCCGGCGAGCGTGAGTGGGCCTGGAACTCCTACACGGCACTGCTCCAGCGCCGAGTTCACGAAAACGTGTTCGACGAACCGTTCAGTCTGAGTCAGATATTCGTTCCGCTTAACGGATACTACACTGAGGGAACCGACCGGGAAAGAACTAGCCGCGGAAACCAGCTTGAAAGAACGCCGAGACCGCCGGATCGTGGTTTCTTTACAGGAAGAACTCGAACAGTGGCTTCAAAGGGCTAGCAGAGAAGATACAGTAAGAGTGATAAGCGGTGGGCCAGGGAGTGGGAAATCTTCGTTTTCGCGAATTTTCGCCGCTCGAATCGCGCAGGACCCCAAAATTAAAGTCCTCTTCATTCCGCTTCACCTGATCGATCCATCGAAGGACTTGGTCGAAGAGGTTGGTCGATTCGTTCGAGACGAAGGCGTCTTGATGCAGAATCCCCTAGATCCTGATTCTGCAGAATCAAACCTGCTGATCATTTTTGACGGGCTTGACGAACTCGCAAGTCAAGGCAAAGCCGCCGCCGAAACGGCTAGAGCGTTCGTCCGGGAGGTCGAAAGAACGGCTGAGAAACGAAATCTTCAATCCCTTAAGCTCAGGGTCCTCATCGGGGGCCGAGAAGTGGTCGTCCCGGGAAAACAAGTCTGAATTCCGCCGTCCCCGACAGATTCTGAACCTCCTTTCCCTATTTCCTCAATCGAACGCCAGGGTTAGATGGAAACCGATTCCTAGAAAACGACGAATATGTAGACACAAAAAATTATTGAAAGACGATCTTCGCCAACAATGGTGGAGAAACTACGGAAAGTTGAATGGGCAAGCCTATGAAGGTTTACCGAAGGAATTAATGCGACGCGATCTGGACGAAATTACGGCCCAACCGCTACTTAACTATCTTGTTGCCCTCAGTCTGACCAGGGATAAATTGGATTTCAAGAAGGACATAAACCTCAACTCAATCTATGCTGACTTAATCGCTGCGGTTCATGAACGTGGTTGCGAAAGCGTCGCCCGTACAGCCCTATACGACACATGAACAGCGACGATTTCTTTAGAGTACTCGAAGAAATCGGGCTCGCTGCTTGGCATGGCGATGGGCGCACGACGACCGTTCGCGAGATAGAAGAGCACTGTCGAACTAGTGGAGTCGGAGTCTTGCTGGAAGCTTTTCAGGACGGAGCAAAGGCAGGCGTGACGCGCTTGCTTGCCCGCATTCTTTTTCCGCCAGCATGGACAACGCGCCAGCGGCGATCCCACCTTCGTGTTCACCCACAAGAGTTTTGGCGAGTATCTCGCCGCAAGACGTATCGCTCGTGCGACCGATCGCGTGGTTCGAGAGTCCGAAAGCCGGGCCAAAAATCCTGACCAAGGATGGGATGAAAGAGACGCACTCAAGCATTGGGCTCAAATATGTGGACCCAGTGCGATGTCTGAGTTCCTGTTTGTTTTTTTTCTTAACGAAATTAAGTTGCGATCAGTTAGCGAACTGAAGATCCATCAGACCAGGCTGGCGAAGCTCTTCGGGCATATGTTGCGTCAGGGACTACCCATGGAACAACTTCAACTCGCCTCATTTAAGGATGCAATGTTTCAGTCAAGAAATGCTGAGGAGTCATTGCTCGTCGCACTCAATTCTTGCGCGACAGTCACAGGGGACTTAAGCAAAGTAGAATATCCCGATCGGGTGGCATTCGGGGCGTGGGTCAAGCGAATTCAGGGACAACGGAACGGACCGCATTCGACGCTGGCGTTGCGGTGTCTCTCATTTCGACCTCGGCGGCATATCTATCGATATCTCTGACTTCTGGGGCGCAAACTTTAGCAACTCTAACCTACAGGGCGTGTTAGCGCATTTTGCAACTCTCGCACACGCAGACCTACGAAACGCTAATTTGCGCCGATGCACGCTAAATCATGCGAATTTGGAGGGAGCCGACTTGTCCGGCGCTAACCTCAGGCAAGCCCATTTGGTGGGAGCTAGTCTGCAAGAGGCCCGAATGCCGGGTGCCGATTTGAGGGGCGCTATCATAGACGGCGTAGATTTTCGCTCCGTGGACACAATGAACGCCATCTTCGACGGCGGTAGCCCCAAGGCCCAAATCGACATTTCTCATAAGAAGCGCACTACGACCAAAACTAAAGTAGAACCGAATTGAGCCTTCTCTAGTCCTCACCTACTTCCCAACGACCACTGTGGAAATCCCCGCTAATAATCAACATTCCCGCACCCCACTCCCCAAAATCCCGCATTTTTCCATGCTTTTTCGCCCTTTGTCCCTTGCATTCCGCGTAAACACTGGCTTATAGTCCAATGCGGCCCGGTTTTTCGTGCTTCAGAGGGGGAGAACCCGCGGCTGGTTTCGAAAAATTATTTTCGACTCCGATTTGAAAATCTGAGGAGGATAGAAATCTAAGATGGCAGCTAAGCCTTTGAGCAAGACCAAGATCGTTGCACACATCGCCGAAAAGGTCGGCACACCCAAGAAAACCGCAGCCACATTTTTCGAAGAGCTCTTCAAGCTCGCGGTGAAAGAAGCCAAGGGTAGTGCGGGCAAATTCGTGATTCCGGGCATCGGCCGCGTCGTCAAGGCGCACCGCAAGGCTCGCATGGGCCGCAACCCCCAGACCGGTGAAGCGATCAAGATCAAGGCGAAGACCGTCGTCCGCCTGCGCCCGTCGAAAGCGCTCAAGGATGCCGTTCTGAAGTAGTTTTCGTTTCTTCTCCTCGTGATCTGCGCGCCATGTTCGACGCGCCGCGAGGTTCGGGCCCTCGTATCGGACCCTGTTGGGGTTAGATCATCTGGCTGCTTTCCACAGAGCGCCAGCTCCGATCATCAACTTCGCCCTCCGGCCGCCACATCGCCGGAGGGCTTTTGATTTCAAAGCGCCGATTTCTCCGCTCGGTGCCCTCTGCGAACTCTGTGGTGAAACTCTTCGTCTTTGCCTCTGTAAATCGCTACCCCATTACCTCGTTGCTTCCCTCACTTCGTTTTTCCAGCCCCAAAAACAAAAGGCGCAGCCCAAAGCCGCGCCCATTCCAATTTCCAACTTCCACTTTCCACTTTCCGCTTTCAGTTCACCATCTTCCTCAACGAATCCAACGCCTCTCTCGCCAACGCATACCGCGGCTCAATCGACAGCGACTGCTGAAAACACTCAATCGCCTTCCCATACATCTCTTTCCCCAGATACGCCCGCCCCAGATTGTAGTGCGGAAAATGCCGCGGCTCATATCGCGCCGCTTCCACCGCCCGCTCCAGCCACGGAATCGCCTGATCGTATTTATTCAGCTCGATCAGATACGCCCCAATATCGTTGTACGGATTCCCAAACTCCGGATCGATTTCAATCGCCCGCTTGCACTCCGCGATCGCCTCATCCAGCTTCCCCTGAAAGTGATATGTCCACCCCAGAAACGTGTGCGCTTCCGCTGTCGGGCAAAGATCGAGAGAAGATTGATACAGTTCGATTGCGCGCTCATAGTCGCCTTCCATCTGTGCTTGATAGGCGTCTTGCAGCACTTCCCACGCGCGCGAAAGGGTTTCCTGGCTCGTCGTCATGATAAAGCGATTGTGGCAAGCGGCTCCGCCCGCGTCATCAGTACGATGGTGCAGCGCGTGTGCTACGGGGAACCTGTACTTTATGCCGGGAAAAGTCGTCAAAAATACACCGCACTGTATGACATCCCCCTCTGCGCCCTCTGCGAACTCTGTGGTGAACTCTTTTTCCGTAGTTTGTAGCGCCGACTTTACGTCGCCAGATTCATCCGCTCTTCATTCCCGTCCCCGCCCCCCAACCTCCGTGCTCCTCAGCGCCCTCTGCGTCTCTGCGTTATCCTTTTCCTTCTTTCCCTTCTTCTTCCTCGCACCGCCCAAACACTGGAAATTTGCGCTTAGAACATGGAAAATAGACCCGCTTTATCGGGCGTACCATTCCTGTCCATGCTGCGTCCAACCTTAGGATATTCGGCCTGATATCTCGTGGTTTCGATTGATCTTGATGCGAACTTCAGGGGGAATTGTGAACCGCAATTTTATGCTGCTCGGAGTTGCAATTTTGGCCGTCGCCGGCGCCGTCTACGCGCAAGATGAGACAAAGCCCACTACGACCACAAAAAAAGCCGCCGGCTCCGGCGCCAATGCCGCCGCCATCGCTCGCGGCAAAGACGTCTTCGACAAGAAATGCACCGTCTGCCACTACGCCGACAGCGACTCCAAGAAAATCGGCCCCGGCCTGAAGGGCATCGGCAAGCGCGGCACCTTCACCGTAAACAACAACAAAGTCACCGACGAATCCCTCAAAACCTGGATCGAAAACGGCGACACCATGATGCCCCCCTTCAAAGACGTCCTCGAGCCAGCCCAAATCAAAGACGTCGTCGCCTACGTAAAATCCCTGTAGCCACTTCCCCTGTTTTCACGTCCTATATTCAAGCGCTTGTCATCCTGAGGCCGCCGCCAGGCGGCCGAAGGATCTCTCAACCTCATCACGACCACAAGCCCATCCGCCAGTCACCACGTAATCCTTCTTGGGTGCCGCACCCTCAGCTTTCAGAGGGTGCGGGTTTAGATGAAACCTCACCGACCGCCAAATGTGGGAGCCGAACCCCTACCCCACTGCCACCCCGAACAAAGTGATGGATCTGCTGTTCTCTTGATCGCCGGGTGCTGCACCCTCAGCTTTCAGAGGGTGCGGGTTTTGACTTTTCTTCGGTTTTTCCCGGCTGTCCCACCCCCGCGCGCGCCGTCCCACGGTTTTGTAGACCGTCCCCTTCAGTGCGCCCAGGCACGATCTCAACACGCCCCCAAACCCTTTGCCTCTAAGCCGAATCCTTATCGCTACTTCATTACTTCGTCGCCTCTTTACTTCGATTTTCCACGTCCCATTCGAACACCCTTCCCCCATCCCCAACATTCCAACCTATTTATAAAATATAATTTGACGACTCCATTAACATCTGCTACCTTCCCCGAGTGAGCGCAACCTCCAGCGCCCGACAGAACCACCCCCGCCACAATCCCAACCCTCCGCCCGAAATCGAAAATCCCGTAACCCCCTTAGAATCACATTCTTGCATGCGGCGCGTCCGTAACATCCCTAGAATCACATCCTTACGCAAAAACAGGGGGAGGGGGAGTCATTACGTTAACCAACCCGCGTTCTTCCATCGTTACCTCATTACTTCGTTGCTTCTTTACTTCGACTTCGGCCCCTCGCCTAATCCTTTCCCATCATTCGGTCGCTTCAACCCTCTGTGCTATTCTCCCCGTTCATTCAAACCACAGGGAGCTAACATGACCACCGCGGCAAACTGGAACGACCTCGAACAAAAAATTGGCGCAGCCGTAAAACTCGCGCGCCGCCCCGTCGCCGTGACCTTCCTGGACTCCGCCCCAACCGGCGTAACGCAATTCTCCGGCACCGAACCGTCCGGTTGCAGCTTTTGGCGCCTCGCCGCGGGCGGGAAAACGTTTTTTACGGTCCCCGAAAACCACTTTAACTGCGCCGTCGGCGCCTACACCCACAACATCCCGCTCTCCCCGGAACGCGCCGCCGAGACCGAGCAAACCCTGAAGCTGATGTTCGATATTGGCTATGTGACGCCCGAAGAAGTCCCGCAGATCCCGCGACTTCCAAAGACTCCCGCCGCGATCCTCTACTCGCCGCTCGGAGATTCCCCCGCCGAACCCGACGTCGTCCTCTTCGCCTGCAAGCCCTCCGCGGCAATGCTGCTGAACGAAGCCGTCGGCCGCGCCGGCGTAGCCGCCGGCCTCCCCGCCCTCGGCCGCCCCACCTGCATGGCGCTGCCCGCGACGATGGCGCACGGCTCGATCATGAGCCTGGGGTGCATCGGCAACCGCGTCTACACCGGACTCGGCGAAGACGAAATGTATTTGGTTGTGCGCGGAAAAGACTTGGGAAAAATCGCCGACGCGCTTGGCGTGATCATCGGAGCAAACTCCGCGCTCCAGCAATACGCAACAGGACGTCGCAATGACCTCGCGACGATTTAAAACGAGCGCGCGGTCGCGTCGCAGCGGCAAGAGGACGGCGCTGCTCTATACTCTATAGTAATTATGTAATTTAAAGTAACCGACGCTGGCTATTCGCCGAGCGCAGCGTAAAAATGCGCGATCGCCTTGATCCCACTGAAATAATTTTCCAGATAAAGATGCTCATCAGGAGCATGCGCATTCTCATCAGGCAGACCAAAGCCAAGCAGAACGCACGGAACTTTGAATGTGTCATGCATCTGCGTGACAAAAGGAATCGATCCGCCTTCGCGAATGAAGACCGCTTTCTTGCCGAATCCCTTTTCCAGCGCTGCTTGCGCCTTCGTGAATATCGCCGCGTTGAACGGAGCAACCCAAGGTTTTCCCGTACTCAGAACTTCAAACTTCATCTTCACCGTTTTTGGAACTAATTTCCGAATCTGTTTCTCGACAGCTTTCGCGATCTTCTGCGGATCCTGATTGGGAACCAATCGCGTCGAGAATTTCGCATAGGCTTTCGATGGAATTACTGTCTTTGCGCCTTCGCCTTGGTAACCGCCCCAAATCCCATTCATCTCAAACGTCGGACGAATCCACAATTGCTCGACAGTCGTAAATCCCTTTTCACCAACGTAAGCAGGAGCTCCCACAGCTTTGTCGAATTCCTTCATCTTCCACGGAAGAGCATTCAGCGCTTTGCGCTCCGCAGTGCTCACTTTCGCGACATTGTCGTAGAAACCGGGAATCGCAACGCGGAAATTCTTGTCGTGAAGTTGCGCGAAGATTTCCGTCAGAATCGTCAGCGGATTCGGAACCGCTCCACCGTAAACTCCCGAATGAAGATCGTGCGCCGGACCCGTCAATTCGATCTGGTAGTAATTCAGTCCGCGCAAACCGTATGTGATCGACGGTGCGCCTTTCGCGAGCATCGATGTGTCAGACACAACGAGCGCATCCGCTTTCAGTTTCTCTTTGTTCTTCTGGACGTAATCCCACAAGCTGACGCTGCCGACCTCTTCTTCGCCTTCAATCAGAACTTTTATGTTGATTGGAAATTTCCCGTTCACTTTTTGCAGCGACTCAAGCGCCTTGATGTGGATGTGAACCTGCCCTTTATCGTCGGCAGTCCCGCGCCCATAGATATTTCCGTTGCGAACAGTCGGCTCGAACGCAGGCGAAGTCCACAGATCGAGAGGTTCCGCAGGCTGAACGTCGTAGTGACCGTAGAAGAGAATCGTTGGCTTGCCGGGAGCCTCGAGCGAGTCGGCGTACACGAGGGGATGCAAAGCGGTCGGAACGACTTGAACGGTTTTAAATCCGGCGATTGTGAGCTTTTCGGCTACCCACTGTGCCGCGCGCTCGATGTCGGGTTTGTGCTCGCTCTTGGCGCTGACGCTCGGGATGCGGAGGAATTCGCGGAGCTCTTCGAGATGCGCGTCGCGGCGACCTTCGATAAATTCAGTAAGGTTCATAGAGGACGTTATGAGAGCCGATCCTTTCGTAAAGGAAATACGTTTGGGTGATAACGAATGTTGCAGTCCGGGGAGCGCGAACGGTGACTGCAAAGAATCTTATAAGGGCGCGGTAGATATTTTAGGGTGTTTCGAGCGTTCGACACAAGTTTCGCAGGGCGAATTCGGGACCTAATTTGTAAATTCTGCGGCCAGGAAGGCTGGCATTCCAAAACACGGGGCCGCGCGTCTATATTTCTAAGAGTTACGAATCCTTTCGTGTCGCTACGGAGGATTGACCTTGGCGTTGATTTAGGGGAGTAGCGACTTGAGGAGGCTGATATGAAGCGACGAGAGTTTTTGCGGCGAGGAGCTTATGGCGCGGCAGGCGCTGCGTTGGTGGGTTCGGCGGGGTTCGGTACGGCTGGCCTGGCAGGAGCGGCGCACGGAGAGGCGTGGAGCGGATTTGGCGCCAGCGGATTCGCTGCGCGGATGGCGGCGTTGCCGAAGCTCGACAAGAAGATGGAAGCGAGCGATACGGTTACGCTGGGGAAAACAGGAATCAAGACGAGCCGGCTCGCGATGGGAACAGGAACGAACGGAATCGGGCATCACTCACGCCAGACGGATCAGCTCGGTGTCGCCGGTTTGTCGGCGCTTTTGCAGAATGGATATGACAACGGGCTGCGATTCTTCGACCTCGCCGATGCTTACGGCAGCCATCCGCACGCCGCTGACGCGCTGAAGCATGTGCCGCGCGACAAAGTCACGGTGATGACGAAATCATGGTCGCGCGATCCAGCTGAGATGAAAGCCGATCTCGATCGGTACCGGCGAGAGTTGGGAACGGAGTATCTGGACATCGTCCTGATGCACTGCCTGACAGATGCGGACTGGACGCAGCGGTATCGGGGCGTGATGGACGTGCTTTCGGAAGCGAAGCAAAAGGGAATTATTCGCGCGCATGGATGTTCGTGCCACAGCATCGAGGCGCTGCGCGCGGCGGCGAAATCGCCGTGGGTCGAGGTCGATCTGGTACGGATGAATCCGATCGGATCGCACATGGACGCCGATCCGGAAACGGTGGCGGCAGTGATTCGCGAGATGCGTGCGGCGGGCAAGGGAATCATCGGGATGAAGATTTTGGGCCAGGGAGATATGCGGAACTGGCAGGACGATGCGCTGAAATATGCGTTGTCGATGGGATTGGTGGATGCGTTCACGATCGGCGCGGAGAATAAGGCGGAGCAGATGGATTTGATTACGAGGATTGGGAGAGCGGCGTAAGAAAAGGCGAAGTAAAGACGCAACGACGTAATGAAGTAACGAGAAGAGATTGATTAGTCGGTAGTTGAAAGTCGAAAGGGAAGAGGATTCAGCGACAATCGCTGGAAAAGCGTACACCACAGAGTTCGCAGAGCGGAAGAGAAGAGAGATAGTCGCTTCGTTTCGGAAGCGGCTACACCTGTACTTTGGGTCAGTTGACCCGTGCGGTGAGGGCGTCTGAACATGGCTGTATCATGAGCAACGCCACATTTACCGCGCCACGCCGCTCCGGGCGTGTATTCCACAAAATGACCGTGCAAGCGCATGGGCGCGGGCACGACGGCCGCAAATTTCGCGAGACCTGCCAGACGATGGTGGTGAACTCGCACGGCGGACTGCTGCTGCTGAAGCACGAAATCGATCAAGGCGAGATGATCGTGCTGACGAATCCCGACACCGACGAAGAGCAAGAGTGCCGGGTCGTATTCCTCGGCGAGCCCAACGACAACGGCCAGCGCGTCGGCGTCGAGTTTCTAACGCCCGCCCCCCGCTTCTGGGGCTTGGAATTCGCCGACGGCGTCGTCGCGACTGGCAACGAAGCCACGGTTTAGAGTCTTGGATCCCTCTCGAGTGGCGGTCGGCATTCGCAGCTAGGCTTTCGTTTCGGATACTTTCGTCCCGCTTCAGAGAATCTTCTTGTAGCGGTTCTTTGGTTCACATCTGCCGGGAGGTCACGAGCGCCTTGCAAACCCAGCCAGAGATTGCCGCACCGACGATCAGTGAAAAGATTCGCACGTTTTGCTCGCGAATGGTGAGTGAACACCATAGGTACAGATCGTGGGAACACTGCTACAACTATTTTCAAAGCACTAGTCGTCAAGAGATCGTCGCCAATCGCGATCATGCCGCACTTCAATTGGGATTCTATCTGGCGAGCTGGGGAATGTACCGCGGATCCAGCTTTCTCTTGCAACATACCTACACGATCCACAAATCAGTTATCGATCAGCTGCTAGAGGCTCGTTTTTCTATTTTGTGGGAGACCGAATTCGGCACCGGCCGAAATGATAGGGATCTCATCCCGATAGTCCTCGAACTTATTGACGCAATTCGTGAAGCGTATAGTCCATTTGTGTTGAGCGGGGGGACGAGTCAGCCGACAGACACGCTCGTAACAAAGGTTCTTCTGGGAACGCTTGGCACTCTTCCGGCTTGCGATCGATATTTTATCGATGGATTCAAGAGCTCCGGCCTCAGCTATTCGTACGTGAACGGCAACTTTATTGAGCGGCTTCTACAATTTTGCCGAAATAATCTCACCGACCTTCGTGCCGAGCAGATGCGAATAGAACAGTCGAATCACGTTCGATACCCACTCATGAAACTCGTGGATATGTATTTCTGGGAACTCGGGTTTGAGCGCGACGAAATCGGTTCGGATTGACCGACTCTTGGTTTTTTTAGGCAATAGCTGACCTACTAGTTGCGGGGGCAGTTTCGCTTACCACCTTCTCAGCGTAGAATACGAAACGGAGGAGTGGGTGAGCGGTTGAAACCGGCGGTCTTGAAAACCGTTAGACCCGAAAGGGTCTCGGGGGTTCGAATCCCTCCTCCTCCGCCATTCGACATTGCAGCACCAATCTGGACGAGTAGCACTTCTGTTCAAGACAAGCGGTCTGAATCGACGATTTTATAGGTCCAATCATCAGACCTTGCCTCCCATTGCTTCTCGCGAACGAATTCAAAGAAACCAGGAACGCAGTGAGTTTTGCAGACTGTCGAAAGCTCGTAACCAGCTCGCGTCAACAGAACGTTTCCGATCGGAAAGCCGTAAGCTTCATCCTTACGACCGACTTGGTAGGTTTTCTTTTTGAATCTAATTTCTACCGCTTTGTCGTGGTACGAAGCGATTTGCGTATCGTAGGTTCTTGACCACCAGTATTGACTCCAGTCTTCAAAATGAATCAGGCCGAGATTGCTGAGATGGTTCAAAGACACGTAGCGCAATCCGTGTTTTTCATAGATCGTATTCTTGTAATTTAGAATCATCGGCACCAGTTGAAGATTCTCTGTAAGTTCTGAGTTAACGCCTTTCATTCTAGAAAGGTCGTCTCCTTTAAGAAGCCAACCGAAGTCACAAACCTGACTAAACATTCGGGCATCAATCGGGTCTAGATCCGCCAACAGATTAACTGTGTGCTTTGAAAAAGTTCCAGGGCCACTTGCCTCGCCAGCCAAAAGTCTGGCCCATAGCTCCTGCATCTGGGCGTTCGAGACCGTCTTAACCTTTTCGAAGAGATTTGCCAGCCAGTCATTCTCGATACTCTCAGGAGTCGCCGTGGGTTCTAAGAGATGAATCGATTTTGTGAGAATCCTTTCGATGTTGGATTGGTTTCGTTCTTCGGTGTTATACCAGCGAGAAAGAACCTCTTTCTGTCGCTCGCCTAGTTCTATTTGGCTTTCGAGTGCTATTCGGTCGGCCTCCGCTTTCGCCTTGGCGTCACTTACTGTTACATCCGCTCTGGCGGCAGCAATGCGACGCATTTGCGTCGGTTCTAGAATCCAATTCAGCGCTTCAAAGGCTTTCTTGATAAACGTATCGGCTGTTTTACCGAAATCGCCGGCGACAGTGGCGTTGACTGCTATTATCGGTTCGTCTGACATGACTGTTGCCCCAGCCCAAGACTAACAAAAGGCACGGCTTTTGGGCCGCGCCTTTTATGTCTTCGGGTTGAGCTTGAGCGATGGTGCGCTCGTTCAGGGTTGATCTTGAAAGCTAGTTTTGGGCGAGGTCGTAGCGGTCGTTGTTCATGACTTTGTGCCAGGCGGAGGCGAAGGCCTGGACGAAGTGGGGGGCGGAGTCGGCGCAGGCGTAGCGTTCGGCGATGCCGCGGAGTTGGGAGTTGGAGCCGAAGACGAGGTCGACGCGGGTGCCGGTCCATTTTACTTTGCCGGTGGAGCGGTCGCGGGCTTCGAAGAGGCCGTCGGTCGAAGTTGCGGACCACTCCGTCCGCATGTCGAGCAGGTTGACGAAGAAATCGTTCGTCAGGGTTTCGGGGCGATCGGTGAGCACGCCGTGCTTCGTTTTGCCGAAGTTGGCGTTGAGCGCGCGGAGGCCGCCGACGAGCACGGTCATTTCTGGCGCGGTGAGCTTGAGCAACTGCGCGCGATCGACGAGCAATTCTTCGGCGGGGCGATGCTGGCCCTTGCTGAGATAGTTGCGGAAGCCGTCGGAAACCGGTTCGAGCACGGCGAAGGAATGCGTGTCGGTTTGATCCTGCGACGCGTCGGTGCGTCCAGGCGCAAACGGAATTTTCACCGCATTGCCGCCCTTTTTCGCGGCTTCTTCGATGGCGGCGTCGCCACCCATGACGATGAGATCGGCGAGCGAGACCTTTTTCTTGCCGCCCTGCGCGTTGTTGAACTCTTTCTGAATTTCCTCCAGCTTTGGCAGAACTTTGCCAAGTTCGGCGGGCTCGTTCGCTTCCCAATCTTTTTGCGGAGAGAGGCGAACGCGCGCGCCGTTGGCGCCGCCACGCTTGTCGGAGCCGCGGAACGTAGATGCAGATGCCCACGCGGTGTGTACGAGCTGCGAGATCGACAATCCGGAACTGAGAATTTTCGCTTTCAGCGCGGCGACGTCCTGCTCGTTGACGAGTTCGTGATCGACGGCGGGAACGGGATCCTGCCAGATGAGAGTTTCTTTGGGAACGAGGGGGCCGAGATAGCGCGAGAGCGGGCCCATGTCGCGATGCGTGAGCTTGTACCACGCGCGCGCGAATGCATCGGCGAATTGCTCGGGATGATCGTGGAAGCGCTTCGAAATTTCGGCGTAGCTCGGATCGGTTTTCAGCGCGATGTCGCTGGTGAGCATGCCGGGCGCGTGCTTTTTGTTGCCGTCGTAGGCGTCGGGAACGGTGTTGGCGCCGGCGCCGTTTTTCGGCGTCCACTGCCACGCGCCGCCGGGGCCCTTGATGCACTGCCAGTCGTAGCTGAAAAGATTTTCGAAATAGTTGTTGCTCCACTTCGTTGGCGTCGTAGTCCATGCGACTTCGAGGCCGCTGGTGATGGCGTGCGTGCTGTGGCCGTTGCCGAAAGTATTTTTCCAGCCGAGACCCTGTTGTTCGATCGGCGCGCCTTCGGGTTCGACGCCGACATATTTCCCGGCATCGCCGGCGCCGTGCGTTTTGCCGAAGGTGTGGCCGCCGGCAATCAGCGCGACGGTTTCTTCGTCATTCATCGCCATGCGCGCGAAAGTTTCGCGGATGTCGCGCGCGGAACCGGCGGGATCGGGCTTGCCGTTGGGGCCTTCGGGATTGACGTAGATGAGGCCCATCTGCACGGCGGCGAGCGGCGTGTCGAGTTCGCGATCGCCGCGATAGCGTTCGTCGGCGAGCCACTTGCTTTCAGGTCCCCAGAAAATATCTTCCTGCGGCTCCCAAACATCTTCGCGGCCGCCGGCGAATCCGAAAGTTTTGAATCCCATGGATTCGAGCGCGACGTTTCCGGCGAGAATCATGAGGTCGGCCCAGGAAAGTTTGCGGCCGTATTTTTGTTTGATGGGCCAGAGGAGGCGGCGCGCTTTGTCGAGATTCGCGTTGTCGGGCCAGGAATTGAGCGGCGCGAAACGCTGCGTGCCGTAGCCGGCGCCGCCGCGTCCGTCGGCGATGCGATACGTGCCGGCGCTGTGCCACGCCATGCGGATGAAGAACGGGCCGTAGTGGCCGAAGTCGGCGGGCCACCAGGGCTGCGAATCGGTCATGAGGGCGTGGAGATCTTTGATGACGGCGTTGAGGTCGAGACACTTGAATTCTTTCGCGTAGTTGAATTTCTCGTCCATCGGATTGGAGAGCGTGGAATTTTGATGGAGGATTTTGAGATTGAGCTGATCGGGCCACCACGCGGCGTTGGTTGGTCCGCCCGCGACGGTATGTTTGCGAGGGCCGGCCGCGCCGGTGAATGGGCACTTTGCTTCGGTGGGATTGCTGGGGACTGCGGCTTCGGCTCCAGTGTAATCGGTGGCCATGTTGCTTTGCTCCTTGAGTTCGGATCTAAGTTTGGTACTGATTGTTGTTGCTGCTTAATGCTGCTGTGATCGCGCCCGACGGCTGGCGCGGCGCTGCGCGCACTTGGTGCAAAGTCCGCGAAAAATTAATTCGCACTCGCGGACGACACGTTTGCCGAGGAAACGCGAGGCGGGGTTGGGCAGGTTGTACCACTCGACGTCTTCGACTTCGCCGCAGCGATCGCAGATGAAGTGATGATGGCGCATGCCTTTCGCGTCGTAGCGCGCGGCGCGGCCTTCGACGGCGACTTCACGAACGAGACCCGCCTTCACCAGATCGCGAAGATTGTTGTAGGTGGTGGCGCGCGAAGAGCGCGGATCGACGCGATTGACGGCTTCGAAGGTTTCTGCGGCGGTCGGGTGGCTGTTCTGCTCCATCAGGAAAGCCATCACCGCGTAACGCTGCGGAGTGCAGCGCAGACCTTTTTCTTCGAGACAGCGCTTGATCTGGACTTGGTCAGCGGGCACTAGATTGGAATATATCTAATCTGAGAGTTTGTCAAGCCTGGCGGATGAACGGGCGGCGTTCAAGTCTGTGAATTTTCTGAGACAGATCAAGGACGAAAGGCGATCGACGGGCGTTGGCAACAGGCGAAGCGCGGCACATTTCAATGCGTTATGCTTGAAAAATTGCGCCAAATGATATGTAGTGCGTTGTCGCGATTGGGGTGCGTTTCGGTGAAGTTCCGCTACTGCTGCAACACTTATTTGTGCTCGCTGCGATGATGGCTGGGGGCTCGGGCTTCGTCGCAACGGCTGTTCGCGCAGCAGAGCGGATCCGATTCGCCTGTGATTGTTCAGCCGGGCGCGCCGGGCAAGCCGAGCAAGACGCTTCCGTCGAATACGTCGGGGACGCTTCCGCAGCGCTCGAAAGCGGACGTCGAGTTCATGCAGGGAATGATCATGCACCACGCGCAGGCGGTTGAGATGACGGCGCTGATCGCATCGCACACAGAGAACAAAGATTTGCGGGCGCTGGGCGCGAGGATCAGCAGTTCGCAATCGAGACGAAATCAAATTCATGAAGCGCTGGCTGGCGGCGCGCGGCGAGCCGATCTCGACGGAGATGGCGGGCATGCGTGGAATGGACGCGTCGGGCGGAGCGATGGCGCTGATGCCCGGGATGCTGAGCGCGCAGCAGATGGAAGCGCTGCGCAACGCGAAAGGCGCGGAGTTCGACCGGCTGTTTCTGACCGGGATGATTCAGCACCACGACGGCGCGCTGACGATGGTGAAAGATTTGTTCGACACAGCCGGCGCGGGGCAGGACGCGGAGATTTTCAATTTCGCGACCGACGCGGACAACACGCAGCGCGCCGAGATCAAGATCATGCAGTCGATGTTGGAAAAGAAAACGCCTGAGGAGAATCGATGAACCGATTGCCGAGTGTGACGATGCGAGTGCTGCTGTGCGCCATGTTGCTGGGAGTTGGAGGGCTGCGGGTGCAGGCACAGAATCCGCCGGCTCCGTCCACGCCTCCGGCGGCGCAGAGTCCTGCGGACGCGAGCAAGGAAGCCGACAAGAAAAAGGACGACGACGAAGATGAGAATCCCTTCGCGCCTGAGCCGGCTCCGACGCTGCCGCCCGGCATGAAAGGTTCGGACGCGAGCGATCCGCGCGCAAAGCTGACGCCGGGACTTTATGACGCGGGCGAAACGTCGAAGGGGATGAAGCATCTGGCGCTCATCAAAAAGCCGGATGCGTTTCAATTGGGGACGTCCGATCCTGAAGCGGCCAAAGTCAAGAAAGTGATGGAGCAGCTCGGCATCAACGATCCCAAGATCCCGAAAGAGATGAATCTTGTCATCGCGCAGCTCGCGTTTGCCAATTCGGATTTGGCGTTCCAGGGCAATCACCTGTTCCAGGGAAATTTCTACGGAATGAATATTTTCGACATCTCGAATCCGGCGAACGCCAAGCTGCTGACGTCGATGGTGTGCCCGGGCGGTCAGGGCGATGTTTCGGTTTACAAGAATTTGATGTTCATGTCGGTGGAGATGCCGAACGGGCGGCTGGATTGCGGCGTCGAAGGATTTCCGGCAGAGCCACCGCCACCACCCGACGCGGATAAAGATAAAACCAAGGAGAAGAAGCGGAGGATTCCGGCGGCGCAGAAGGAGCGCTTCCGCGGCGTTCGCATCTTCGACATCTCCGACATCCGAAATCCGAAGCAGGTGGCGGCCGTGCAGACGTGCCGCGGTTCGCACACGCACACGCTGGTGCTCGATCCGAACGATAAGGACAACGTCTACATTTATGTCTCCGGCACTTCGTTTGTGAGGCAGACGGAAGAATTGGCCGGATGCTCCGGCGAAAAGCCCGATAAGGATCCAAACACGGCGCTGTTTCGCATCGATGTGATCAAGGTCCCGGTCGCAACGCCTCAGGAAGCAAAAATCGTGTCGAGCCCGCGCGTCTTCATCGATGCGCGCACCGGCGCGATGAATGGGCTGAGCAACGGCGGAACGCACGGAAAGAAAGGGCCGGAGAAGCCGTCGGACACGGACCAGTGCCACGACATCACGGTCTATTCCGCGATCGGACTCGCGGCGGGCGCGTGCTCGGGTAACGGAATTTTGCTCGATGTCAAGGATCCGGTGCATCCGAAGCGCGTCGATGCCGTGAACGATCCGAATTATTCCTACTGGCACTCGGCGTCGTTTTCAAACGACGGCAGCAAAGTAGTCTTCACCGATGAGTGGGGCGGCGGGCTCGGAGCGCGTTGCCGCGAGAACGATCCGAACAAGTGGGGCGCGGATGCGATCTTTAACTTGAAAGATGACAAGTTGGCATTTGCGAATTACTACAAGCTGCCGGCCGCGCAAGGCGACACCGAGAATTGCGTCGCGCATAACGGTTCGCTCGTGCCGGTTCCGGGGCGCGATATCGAAGTGCAGGCGTGGTATCAGGGCGGAATTTCGGTGATGGATTTCACCGATCCCGCCAACCCATTTGAAATTGCTTATTTCGACCGCGGACCGATCGATCCGAAAATGTTGGTGCTCGGCGGCGACTGGTCTGCGTATTGGTACAACGGCAACGTTTATGCCTCGGAGATCGCGCGGGGACTCGACATTTTCGAGCTCACGCCGACGAAAGATCTGACGCAGAACGAAATCGATGCCGCCAAGACCGTCAAGGTCTCCGAGCTCAACGTGCAGAATCAGCAGAAAATCGAGTGGCCGGCGAAATTGATCGTCGCGAAGGCATATCTGGATCAACTGACGCGCACACAGGCGATGCCCAGCCGACCAAATCGCGAGTTTGCAGAAAGCGATCCACGACGCCGAGGCTTCTCACCTGAGCAAGGGCAAAGTGAAGAACCTGCAGAAGATGGCGCCGTCGGTCGCGAAAAGCGCCGATTCCGCGAAGTCTCCAGCGGACGCGTCGCGCCTCCACGCGCTGGCCAAGATCATGGAGCACCCTGTCGCTTAAGAGTCCTGCAAGCCTCGGGTTATTCTGATAGCTCCAACGAAGCGGACGCGACGCATGCGTCCGCTTTTATTTGATACATGAAAACATTCCTCAAAGTCGTTCTGGTTGTCTTGATTCTCTATCTTTGCGCAACCGCGGGAGGTTTTGTCGCAGGTGTCATCGGCGCGATCGTGGCGGTATATCTTCACGCGAGCCCGTACGCGATCACTTTGACCGTCCGTGTGCTCACCGCCATTTTCTTTTGCGGGTTCGTTCTCTTGGCTTGGGTCATCTACTCGCGGAGCCGAGCGCGCAAGTCGCGCCGGAAAACGACTGTAACTACCCGATAGCTGATTCGACCCACTGCGCTTCACGGCCGCGCGAATCCATCAAGAGAGTTGCCATTCGGCACGCCAGCCGGGCGTCGCTATTATAGTATAGTAATTATACTGAAAGGTGACTATACTCAATGAATGGAATCCCCGCCAAACCGCGAAATCGTCGTAACCGGTGCCGGTGGTTTTATCGGTGGTGCTCTGGTCGCGGATTTACGACGACGCGGCTGCCCGTCGATTCGAGCCGTCGATATAAAGCCGTCCCATCAGTGGTATCAGCGCTTCGATGACGTCGAGAATCTCTCTTTCGACCTCAACCTCAAAGAAAACTGCGAGATTGCCGTGCGTGGCGCGGCTGAAGTCTACAATCTCGCTGCCAACATGGGCGGGATGGGCTTCATCGAGAAAAACAAAGCTCTCTGCATGCTATCCGTCCTGATCAACACGCACATGCTTCAGGCGTCCATCAAGCATGATGTCCGCCGCTATTTTTATTCGTCCTCCGCATGCGTCTATAACGCCGACAAGCAGAAGGGTTTTGAAGCTCCATCGTTGAAGGAAGAAGACGCCTATCCGGCGCTCGCGGAGGATGGTTACGGCTGGGAAAAGCTCTTTTCCGAAAGAATGTGCCGCCACTTCCGCGAAGACTTCGGCATCGAAACGCGAGTCGCGCGCTTTCACAACGTCTACGGACCGTGGGGCACTTGGTACGGCGGCCGTGAGAAAGCTCCCGCCGCGATCTGCCGGAAAGTCATCGAGGCGAAACGCAGCGGTCAGCACGAAATTGAAATCTGGGGATCGGGCGAGCAGACGCGCAGCTTCATGTTCATCGACGATTGCATCAAGGGCATCGACCTGATCACGCGCTCGCAAATCATCGATCCGATGAATCTCGGCTCGAGCGAAGCTGTCTCGATCAATGGCTTGGTCGATTATCGTCGAAGAGATCGCCGGCATCAAGTTGCGCCGAAAGTACGATCTGAGCGCGCCGAAGGGCGTGAACGGCCGCAACAGCGACAACACTCTCATTCAGCGCCTGCTGAAATGGGAGCCGGACACAACGCTTCGCCAGGGGCTCGAGAAGACATACGCGTGGATCCACGATCAGATCGTCGCTCGCGAACGAGGAGATGCGCGCGTGGTGAACGAATCCGTCGTTGCCGTCCGGCTCTGAGCTGCAACCGCCTTCGATTCTGTATCTTGGCCGCTGAACGGCCGAATCGTCGCCGGGATTCCAACAGCGCCTTGTTTCGTCGAAGTTACCCCCTCTCGTTATCCTTAGGCCATGCCGCTCTGAACGTGCCTGCTGTGCCCCATCCTTCCCCGCCTAAAATCAATTGATAGCAAACGTATGTCTTCTCCCCGGTCAATCGTCACATTCTTGGTGGTGTGGGTCCTTGCGATAGCCACTTACGCCTCGATGTCGCTCGTGTATCCGCACGGAAGCCATCAGCTTTCGACGTTCGGCAACATCGTGCAGTGCATCGTGCCCCTTGTCGCGAACGCGTTCCTGCTGCTCAACGCCGGCACGCCGCACTGGCGCCGCAACATCTTCTGGATGCTCCTCGCTCTGAGCTGCACGCTCTGGATGCTGGGCGAGTTCGATTGGACCTACTGGGAGGTCTACAAGCACGAATCGGTGCCGACGATGTATGGCGGCGACATCGTGTTCTTTCTCAAGGGAATCCCGATGATGGCCGCGCTGGCGTTGCAGCCGCATCGGCGCCAGGCCGAGCTTCAGTTACGCCTCGGCTATCTGGATTTCGTTTCACTTCTGACTTGGTGGACTTTTCTTTACGTCTTCGTCGTGTTTCCGTGGATGTACGCGCTTCCCTCAGAAGCGCAGTACAACTTCAACTACGATCTGATCACCAACATCCAGAACATGGTGATCGTCGCCGGCCTGGCGTACCTGTGGCTACGCTCGAAGGGCGCTTGGCGGCTGGTCTACGCGAATCTTTTTGGTGCGGCGACGCTGTACATGCTGTCGTCGCTGACGATCAACGTTGCCATCACGCTGCACCGCTACTCGACGGGTAGCCCGTACGACTTGCCTCTGGTCTCATCGTTCTTGTGGCTCGCGTTCGCGGGACTCGTGGCCTTTCGCAACCGAGCGGAACTCGAGCCGACGGAAGACGACGATCCGAACAGCGGAGACGCCGCGATTCGGGAGCGCAACTGGGCCTCGCGCCTGGCCATGGTCGCAGCGCTGTCGCTGCCACTATTCGCGATTTATGCCGTGCACTACTCGAATGAGCCTCACGAGATTCGCGACTACCGGACGCTCACTGCGTTAATTGCGTCGCTTCCGTTGATGCTGATCATCTTCTTTCGCACCTATATCGCGGACAAAGACCGCGCGCGATTGCTGACGCGGTCGGAGCAATCCGTCGAAAATCTACAGCGCCTGCAAACGCAGCTTGTTCAGACCGAAAAGCTCGTATCGCTCGGCCAGCTCGCCGCGGGCGCAGCGCATGAAATCAACAATCCGCTCGCCGCGATTCTCGGATTCTCGGATTTGCTTGCCGATGATCCGTCGCTGACCGACAAAGCTCGAGCTACCGCCGCGAAAATTCGCGATCAGGCCCGGCGCACAAAGACGCTGGTCGGCAACCTTCTGAGCTTTGCGCGGCAAGTTCCGCCGGAGCGAACGCTGCTCGACATCAACACCGTCGTCACGAATGCAATACAGCTTCGCTCTCTCGATCGTTCTACGAAGACGCGCGTCGAGTTGCAACTCGAGTCCGTCCTTCCCGGCGTCCGCGGGGATGGCAATCAGCTCATGCAGGTTTTCTTTAACCTGATCAACAACGCTATCGATGCGATGGAATCGCATGAAGGCGGCGTGCTGACGGTCAAGACCGCGCGCGATCGCGGAAGTGTGATCATCCTTTTTTCCGACACTGGGCCGGGCATCAAGGAGCCTCACCGGGTTTTCGATCCGTTTTACACGACGAAGCCTGTCGGAAAGGGAACGGGTCTTGGACTGAGCATCTGTTTTGGAATCGTCCAGGAGCATGCCGGCAAAATCATGTGCTACAACGCGCAGACCGGTGGCGCCGTATTCCGCGTTGAGCTTCCTGCTGTTCTTGCCGCGTTGCCGGCTCGCGAACCGCACATGGCGGGTGCGACGCCGCTGCCTGTTCCGCCGAAGCACTGATCTCCGGCGAAGCTGCCGGATTCCTGCGGCTCGTTCGGGCTTCTGTCTTCAGGACTCGTGTTACAGTCAAATTCAGTAACGCGATTCCAACTCTGGCTGCGTCCAACCTCTAACGCATGAGCGAACCCGCAATTCTCACCGAGAATCTGACGCGCACTTTCGGCGCTCTGACCGCCGTTGACGGCATCAATCTCTCGGTCGCAGCAGGTCAATTCTTCGGCTTTCTCGGCCCGAATGGCGCGGGAAAATCGACGACCATCAAGATGCTGACGGGCTTGTTGGCGCCGACGTCAGGTCGAGTGCGGCTCCTGGGATTGGATTTCGCCGCCGATCCCGTCGCGGTGAAGCGGCAGATCGGCGTGGTCCCCGAAGGCATGGGATTGTTTGAGCGCCTCACGGGCGCCGAATATCTGAATTTCGTCGGACAAATGTATGGGCTCGATCGCGAAACGTCGAAGCGGCGTTCCGACGAACTGCTCCACTTCATGCAGCTCCACGATCGGCCAAAGTCGGTGATCGCCGACTATTCTCACGGCATGCAGAAAAAATTAGCGCTCGCGGCTGCGGTGATCCACGGGCCGCGGATTCTTTTTCTCGACGAACCGTTTGAAGGAGTGGACGCGCTTGCTGCCGGCGCGTTGAAAGCGCTGCTGGCGCGCATGACCGAGCGTGGCGTGACGATTTTTCTCACATCGCACGTTCTTGAGATCGTCGAACGCCTTTGCAGCCACGTCGCGATCATTCACAAAGGACGCCTCGTCGCGCAAGGCTCGCTCGACGAACTTCGCGCGGGTATTTCGTCAGATGACGCGACGCCGCGAAACCTCGAACAGATCTTCTTGTCGATCGTCGGCCAGGGAGGTGGTACTCGCTCCCAACTGGAAGAGCTTTCGTGGCTGACGTAGCGAACGGCTCCGGTGTTTTTGCGCAGATCCGCCTCGTCGCCGGGCTCCGCTGGCGCATCCTGCGGAATCTCATGCGCACTCGCAATTCGCGCTGGGATGTTTTTGGACTTGTCTGGGCCGCGATTTTTGCCAGCGCATTCGTCATCGGAATGTGCTGGCTTCTCTGGTGGGGCGCGTACTTTTCCATCTCAAGGGGCCAGTACGCTTGGCTTCTGCTGCTTTTCTGGTGCATTTTTTTGTTTTGGCAATCTTTCCCGATTTTCATCGCGGGATTTGGCGCGCCGTTTGAATTTCGCACGTTGCTGCGTTTTCCTCTGCGCTTCAGCACGTTTTACATCATCGGCCTCGCGTACGGCCTCGCCGATTTTGCCGCGGTTTGTGGGACGTGCTGGCTCATCTCGATCGCGGTCGGCGTCAGCATGGCGCGGTTGTCGCTCCTTCCAGCTGTGGCGCTCGTCATCGTGTTATTTATCTGGATGAACATCACTTTGGAGCGCCTTGTCAGTTCGTGGATGGAGCGTCTGCTGGCGCGACGGCGAACGCGTGAGCTGCTGTTTGGCCTCTTCATTCTTCTCAGCGTTTCCGCGCAGTTTATTCGTCCCGCGATCATTCACTATTCCGAGGGCGCGCATAGATCGATACAACTGCAACGCCTCATCTCCTATTTGTCGCCGTTTCCGCCTTCCCTGGCAGGATCGGCGCTCGCTGCGGCGGGTGAAGGTCATCCACTGCAATTCTTTTTTAAGCTTGGCGGAGTTTTTATTTATATCGCGGTCTTGAGCGCATTGTTGTGGCATCGATTTGCTGCCCAGTATCGCGGCGAAGAACTGAGCGAAACCGTCGTGGCGAAGCAAACCGCGGCGAACGCGTCTTCCGTTGCGGTGGAACGCAAATCTGATCCGCTCGGATTCCTGTCTCCGCCGGTGGCTGCGGTTCTGACCAAGGAATTCAAATATCTTGTGCGAAACGGCTTCGTGCTTATTTCTTTGCTGATGCCGCCGCTGCTCGTGCTGCTATTCAGTTCCCAGTTTTCTGGCAAGCATCCATCTGTCACTCACACAGCGATCACGTCGGATTCTTTCTTCCCGGGCATGATGGGCTATCTCATCCTGATGTTGATGACGCCCGCGTACAATTGCTTCGCCTACGAGAGCAAAGGCATTCGCAACTACTACACGGCGCCGATTCGGTTTCGCGACGTCCTGCTGGCGAAAAATCTGATATACACAGCCATCCTCGTTTTCGAAATTGCCATTTCGACAACGTTGCTTTCGATTCGGATCGGTCTGCCTTCGACGCCGGTCTTTGCCGCGACGCTTCTGGCCCTGGTGTTTGCGGTTGCGGGACAGTTCGCGATTGCCGATTGGGTTTCGCTCAGCTTCCCGCGAAAGCTGGAATACGGCTCGATGCGCGGCCAACGCGGTTCCGGCGTTTCGATCTGGATTGCTTTCGGTGTGCAGATTCTACTGGGTGGAATCTGCGCCGTGATTCTTTTCGCGGGGCGATGGACGCAGAATCCCTGGCTGCCGGCGGAGGCTTTCGCCGCTCTCGCTGCGGCTTCGCTCGGCGGTTACTTCGCGGCGCTGGATGCGCTTAGCGGCGTGGCGGAAAAGAAGAAGGAAGTCTTGATTGAGACGCTGTCGAAATAGTTTTTAAGCTCGTGTCCCCATTGCTTCGATGTATCGATCGGCGATTGCTGACCATCTGAAAAAACTTTTCTGCGCGAGCTCGTTGCGCCTGCTCAATTCGTCACGGAAGGTGCGGTCAGTCGCCACTCGGAGTACGGCTTCACCAAGCTCCGTTGGGTTGTTGCGTTCGACGAGCACGACTCCTGCGTCCGTGATCGGCTCTGCCGTTTCCCGTCCTCGGTACGCGATCACCGGCTTGCCGCACGCGATTCCAGCGATTGCGCTTCCACGCCGCGTCGAAATCGGCCCGCGAACGAAAAGAGTCGTGTCCGAGGCCTTGAGTGTAGTTGCAACACGATCAGCGGATAGCAGGCCATCGAAACGCAAAGTCACTGGAACGTCTCTCAACTGTTCACGCAGTTCTGTTTCTCGCTCCGCTGCTCCCCGGCCAAACGCGTGCAACTCTAGCGTCGCGCCTCGTTCGGTTGCAAATCGCAAAGCTCGTGCGATCTCAGAACATTCTTCGTTTCCGGCTGTGCCTCCAGTGATTCCGTAGACCGCGATTCGCGTCGTGCCAGAATCGTGCGCCTTCTCAGCAGCGGTAGAGGTTTCCGGAAGATTTGCGCCGACAGGAATGAAGGCAGCCCTCGCGGGCGAGCGGAGCCAGGAGACTACGTCCAGCGAAACCGTGAACACGGCGAGGTCAGCCGAGCGCAACATCTGCCGCATCACTCGCAATTGCACTTGCCGGCGCAGCACGTCGACTGCGCGAGTTCCTGCAAACGGCTCTACATCGTGAAAAACAACACCGATTCGTGCACCACCTTCGCGCAATGGACGAACAATCCGTAGAACGCGTCGCGGAAATCCGCGCTCCGACCAGGTTAGCGCGGTGTATTGCAGAAAGACCCAGCGATCACGCCAGTTTGCCGCGGCGAGGCGCAGCTCTTCAACAGCGGTCGCCCAACCGCGCTCATGCCAAGCCACGCGAACAATCTCGCTCTTCACGGCGCGATTGCCCAGCGCTTCACTCAAATAGTTGCAATACTCCTCGACAGCGTCGGTCGGTTCATCCTTCCGGCCGAGCAGTAGGACCACATCGGAGTTCATTTCGGCAGGGCGAGGATATGGTTGTCGTCACAGTTCTCGCAAAGATAGTCAAAGCGGGAAAATTCGTTCAGCACGAGCTCGCGGCTGTTTTCGCTATGAATCTCGCAAAGTATTCGCGGTCGATTCGTCTCGAACAGTCGCCGCGCGCCTTGAAACACTTCGCCTTCCGCGCCTTCCACATCGCATTTGATGAAATCCGGCGGCCGATACTTCGCCAGGCAATCATCCAAAGCAATCGCATCGAGAGAAACGACGCGCTCGTTCTTCGAGTCCACAACGTGCCCGACGCCGCGATCGGGCGATACACTCGCATCGACGCGTTCAAACATCACCGTTCCCGATTCGCGCCACGCCGCTTTTTGCTCGACGCTTACCCACGCAAACGAATTGCGCCGCGCATGTTCTCGCAATCGCTCGGCAATCTCCGGGTCCGCTTCAAAAGCAACTACCTGCCCGCCGGGACCCACGACGCGCGCCGCCATCATCGAAAAAATTCCGATGTTCGCGCCCACATCATAAAACGTCATGCCAGGACGCAGATGCTCCCGCACGATTTCCAACTCTCGCCGCTCGCCCGTGCCATTCATCGTCGCGGTGGCCGTTCGCGGATTCAATTCGAGCCAGATTCCCTCGGCCGGGCCAGCTTTCACCTGCATCCACACTCGCGCATCGCGAGGCACCGCGCGCGAAGCTGCCCATGTCAGCACCGGCCCGACCAGCGGCAGCTTCCCCATCCCCTCGCAGCGACTGGTAATGCCGCTGAAAAATCCGCCCGAACGTGCCTGCTGGCGACGGTCAACTTATTTCACCAGTCATTTCTCCACCAAAAAATTGCCGATCACGAGTCCGTCCATCCCGGAGCTGAAGAAAGTGCGAATCGCGTCGGTCGGCGTGTTCACAATCGCTTCGCCGCGCAGATTGAAAGATGTGTTCATCACTACCGGCACGCCGGTTCGTTTGCCAAACTCATCGATCAGCCGCCAGTAAACCGCGATTCGCCGTCTGCTCCACCGTCTGCGGCCGAGCGCTCCCGTCCACATGCGTCACCGCTGGGATTACGTTTTGTTTTTCGCGACGCACTTGCGCGGTCAAAATCATGAAAGGCGAATCCGTCGCGCTCTCGACGAAGTCTCCCGCGGCTTCGCGCTTCATCGACGGCGCAAACGGCCGCCACCACTCGCGAAACTTCACGGCGTTGTTCACCTTGGCTGTCATTTCCGGATCACGAGGGTCGGCGAGAATCGATCTGCCTCCGAGGGCGCGCGGGCCAAATTCCATCCTCCCCTGAAACCAGCCGAGAATTTTTCCTTCGCTCAATAATTGAGCCGCCGCAGCGGCCGGATCGCTCAACGTCGAATAGCGCAGCTTGTAAGTCTTGAGCGCGGTTTCGATCGCGACATCATCGAACCACGGGCCAAAATACGCGTGCCGCATCGCGCGAATCGGCAATCGCCCGCCACGATCGAGATAAGGCGCAAGCGCCGCGCCTAATGCAACCCCGTCGTCGGAAGCTGCCGGCTGCACAAACAGATTCTCGACGATGCCCGACGCCAGAATCTTTCCATTCGCTTTTGAATTAAGCGCCACTCCCCCCGCGAGGCAAAGATTCTTGCTGTTCGTCTTTTTCAGCGCCGCGCGCACGACGCTCATCATCGCGCGCTCGCAATAATCCTGCACTGCGAACGCGATATTTTTGTGCCTCTGATCGATCTCGCTCTCGGCAACGCGAGGCGCGCCCAGCGCCGCCGCGATTCCGGCCACCGCACTCGTCCGTCCTCCGTTGATGCGCTTGGTGTGAACGCGATACGGCGTCCCGTTGTTCGTCTCCGCGTCGATGAACTCATCCAGCTTCACGCCGGGCTCACCGTATGGCGCCAGCCCCATCACTTTCCATTCATCGCTGTTCGGCACAAAACCCAAATATTCGGTGAACGCGCTGTAAAATCCGCCGATCGAATTCGGAAACGGAATCGTCTGCACATGTTCGACGCGCCCGTTTTTCCCGTGCCAGATCGACGTCGCTTCCCAAGCCCCGCGCCCGTCCATGACGACGATCGCCGCGTCATCGAATCCCGAATAGCCATACGCGCTGATCCCGTGCGCCAGATGATGATCGACAAATCGCATCCGCGGTTTCGAAGTCCCGAACGTTCGCTCAAAAACACGAGCGCCCGATTCCTGGTGCCACATGCTCAAGAAATGCCGCGAGGAATTCAAAACATTCAGATACGTTGCCGGCAACTCCCCGGTCCCATACATCTTCAGGTCGTGGCGAAACACGGGTCCGGCCGTTTGCCATCCAAAACAGACTTCATCCAACTGATCGGCGCGCACGTTCGCAAAGCCCAGGCAAGCCTCGATCGCATGCACAGGAAATCGCGCGTCGTGCTTCACCCGGCTGATGCGCTCTTCCGCCACGGCGAAGAGCAACTCGCCGTCGCGCACGATGCACGCCGATGAGTCATGCATCTGCGAATAGTTGACGCCTATCGTTAGCATTTCGAGTTCATTCGTATTTCTCGCGAACTTTACGTTCCGACCCAGTCAATTTTGAGTCTGCAAACCTTTGGTGCTTTTTCCCGTGCTTCCCGCTGGAAAATTCACGCGGTAAACGCGATATCTGCCGGTGTGAAACACTTCCTCAGCGCTATTCGCTGCCAGCACATCCCCGGGTTTGATCTCGCTCCACACCGCATCTACCAAAATGGTGGCGTGAATCGAGTTCAAAAATGCCAATTGCTGCGTCTGATTCTGATCCGGGCTCAGCGCCGCGACTCGCCGGCCGGTAAATAAAGCCAGGCTCCTCGGCTTCGAGAAGACCAGCACATCTTCGGGAGAGCTGTGCCCACGCAGATAGTCGAACATTGCGACAGCGTCTGCGTCCGCCACGTTCGGCTCCGCCGCAAGCGCTGCTTCATGCCTTATTTTTCCAGCGTAGCTCACCGCCGCAATCGCGACGAATGCTCCGGTTGCGACGACTCGAACCGGTAACCTCGCTCCCTCCAGAAGGCGGCTGCACTCCCGCACTCCGTAGAAAAGATAAAGCGGCAAAATCGGTAGCAGACCGCGCAATCCGATCTCCGAATTCCACGCCAGCAGCACGGCGACATATGCCAGCAAATAGAACTCTTTGGTCCCGCGCTCCTGCCACAAACTCTTCAAGTATCCCAGCGTCGCTGCCGCGGTAAACGCCAGCGCCACCGCAATCTGAAACGCCTTGCTGAAGCCGTTGTCCCAAACGTACGACAAAGTCTTGCCGTAGTAGATCGTGTTGACCGCGATCGTATGCAGAGAAAAATGAAACGCGCTGGCGTAGCCCTTCGGCGAGGTGAGCAGCAGCGTCTGGACTCCGACCAAAAGCCCCGTCAATGCAAGAACGCAAATCAGAAACCGGCTCGGACGCCGAAATTTCACCAGGTCCGCGGCGATTAAACCGAATAACAGCGCGACCCCAATCGTTCGCGTTCCATACGCGCAATAAAGCAGCGCCGACACCAGTACGACTCTTCCGACCTTGATTTCGTCGCGTTCGAGCACCGCATAGACCCGTTCGATCGCCAGTAGCGCCGCAAAAGAAAAAAGAAGATACGGAAACTCCGACAAGATGAATTCTCTCTGCTCCCAAAACACCGGATTAAAGCTCAGCAACAAAATCAAAATTGCCGCAGCCGCGCTCCCAATCTCGCTCTCAATCAACTCGGCGTACACACTTAGAAATCCGACGAAACAAAATATCGTCACGATCTTGAAAGCGTGCAGATTCAGTCCGAATAACCAATATATCGGCGCCAAAATCGCCGGATAAACGGGTGGATAACCGCTCGAGGGCGAAATCCACATTGCGTCGGGATTCGGAATGTACCCGATGTCCGCGTACGAATGCCCTTCGACCAGATTCCTCGCATGCATCACGTACGCCGCGAAATCGTCGTTCACAAAAACGTGCCCCGACGTGAGCGTCACGGCATAGCTGATCGCGACGACCAGAATGACAGCCGCGACGACAAGGCGCTCCGAACCCGCTGCGGTTCCGGCCTTCGCGCGCGGCGGCTCAAAATTCAGCCGCTCGGCTACTAGATCGACCGCCGCTGCTCGCGCAGGTCGAGCATTCACGCTGTTTACGCTCGTTTCGATGCTTCCTCTGCTTTCACAACCCGCAAGAACAAATTTTCCAGCTCCTCCGCCGCGCTCGACCACTTATACCGCTTCACGGATTCCTGCGCCGCTTGCCCAAGCCGGGCTCGCAATTCCTCCGACTCCGCCAATCGCGTGATCGCCTTCTCCAGTGCCACGTCATCCGCGGGCGGAACCAGCAGCCCGTTAAAATCGTCCGACACTACGTCCGGCATTCCACACGTTTCCGCAGTGATCACCGGCATTCCGCTCGCCATCGCTTCCAGCAACACCGACGGCAGCCCTTCCATCAGCGAGGGAAAAACGAAAATGTCGTGTTCCGCGTAAAGCTCCTGCATGCTGCCCGCCGCAATGACCGGACGAACCTCAACGTGTGCTGCTAACTTCGACCCAAAAAATCGTGTGACCTCTTCGGCAGGAGTACCCGGGCCCGCAATCGTCAGCTTCAACCCCGGAATCCGAGGCGCCAGGCGCAGCATCGCATCGCGAATGTAAAAAATCCCGCGCTGATCGAGCCACGTTCCCGCATACAGCAGCCGTAGCTGTTCTCCTCTTGCGTATCGCCGTTCCGAAGAAAAAAATCGCGGCTCGACTCCATTCGGTATGTAAGCCACTCGTGATGGCGTCAGCCCATACTTCAGTTGCAGCAAGTTCCAGACATCTCGGCTGTATGCGTGAGCCCCATCTGCCGTCCGAATCGACCAACGAAACCTTGGAAAGTGATAAATCCGATGCCACGCTCGGTTCTTCCATCCAAAATTCCAGGCGCGGCCCTTCTTCGCTTCACGCGTCATTACATCGATGCGCCGCTCCTCCAACCCGTGCAGCGTCATTACATACGGCGGCCCGGTCTTTTTGCCGCTCCACCTGCGCTTCAATCCGTAAACAAGCCCCGCCGGTGCGTGCAGATTCAGCAGTGAAAATTCATCGCGATGTTGCGCAATATATTTCGCCAGCCGCCGTGAAAAAATCAGTTCGCTGAATCGCGGTGAAACGGAATCCGGTGGAACCAGATCATCCAGAAAGACATAAGTAATTTTGTGACCTCGGTGCTCCATCTCTCGTCCGAGGTTGTAGACGATCGTGGCGACTCCGCCTTCGCGCCGCTTCGGCACTCCCGCCGCCATCAAAATATTGAGTTTTTGTACCTCCGCGCCTTGCGCTCCCGAGGTCAAACGCTGGACCTCCGATTCCGATCGACGTGCGCGGGCTGGAGAAAGGGTAGCCACTTCTCTCGCGTCTTCCGATACAGTCCATTCGCCGCGAACTGCTGCTTCCACGAATAATAAATCTTCGGCGGCAGCACGAACGCCGGCAGCAGCGTCGCGCATTTGAAGATCCAGTGCGCCATCGACGCCCTCTCGTGCGTCACTCGATAGTTGTACAGCTCGGTTTGGACTGTCTTCCATGGCATCCCACCATCCGCGAGCAGCAAAAGTTGATCCGCTTCGTTCCGTACCCAACCAACGATGATTTCCGAAATCTCAGGCGCGACCGTGCGACGCTTCATTTCGTCGCGCAGCGATTCCGCCAGCGCCGCCATCACTTGGCCCTTGCGGCGAACCGCCTCGACATTCCCATCGCTGAGATGAAACAGGTTCGCGTCATGCAGGCGGTAAAACGTCAGCGACTCTCGCAAGATCAAAACATCCGCAAGCAGACCCGCCAGTGTGAAGAGATACTCGTCCGCCTGAAACCGCAGCGCCTCCGGCACGCGCCCGATCTCTCGCAAAGTTGCGGCGCGATACGTCATCCGGCTCGTGCCGAGAAAATTTTTGCGCAGCCGGAATGCCTTCGCGCCATCGCGCGAATCGATCCGAAACCTCGGCCTCTCGCGCAGCAACTCCGTATGTTGCCGGCCATCGCCGAAAACTTCCGTGACCCCGTGCCCGACCAGCCCAATCTTTTCGTCCGACGCAAGCGCCTCAGCGACCGCTTTCAATTTGCCCGGCGCCCACCAGTCGTCGCCATCCAAAAACGCAACAATCTCGCCCGCGCACTCCGGAATCCCCGCGTTGAACGCCGATGCTTGCCCGCCGTTCTCTTTGCGAATCAGCCGGACCCGCGGCGCGAATTTCCCCACGATCTCCGGCGTACGGTCGGTCGAGCCGTCATCGACGACGATGACTTCGCATTCCGCCTCCGCGACGTCCTGCTCCAACACGCTGACGAGCGCATCCTCGATGAACCTCTCATGGTTGTAGGTATCGACGAGTACGCTGATGTAAGGACGCATCATCCGTATATACGCGCGGCGTGGCCCGGGCAGGACGGGCAAAGCCTGCGCATCGCTCCATTGAACTGGACCTCCTCAGTCTACGTCTCCTCTGCCACAAAAGTGCCGCAGACTCTCTCGGCAATTTCCATCGCGTAAATCGCCGCCGTCAGGAACCGGTCAAGGTAGCGCTGGCATCCTTGTCGGCGCCTTGTCCTTTCTCTCATGCGGCCAGAGCTTGCCGCTCGCCAGTTTTCGCAAAGGCTGCGTGACGGCCGTCCTCCATTCGTCCAGTTTGTGAACGTTCTCGTATCCAACGATCAGTGATCCCGCCGCGTTCAAATACGTCACCGCTCGATGCCGCCACGTCATACGCGCTTTGAAATGAGACGCATACCTCACCAGGTGACGCGCAATCTTCAGGCGGCTTGGCGTCACCACGTCGAATTCGTCGCCCTCCTGCGTAAGCTCCCATTGTTTGAACAATTCGATCAGCTCCGGCCGGTCGAGCGCATACGCGCGTTCATCCAGCCAGGTTCTCATTGCGCGGACGAACGCAGTCCGCGTCCGCATTCGCAGTTCGCGTCTTCGCGAATCGACTTTTCCGCCGCCGGCAAAAAGATTCGAGGAATGGATTCGGTACACGGCCAACCGGTCTGGAATCGCAATGATCGGAGCCACGAAAACGGCCAAGGCCGACAAAAATGCATCCGCCTGAATCGTCAGAGCCTCTGGAATCGGGAGCAGTAAATCGATCACGCTGCGCCGAAATGACAGAAACGACGTCGGATACAGAACATATTTGAGCAATTCGTCGGGCTCCGCCGGCAAGAATCCTGAAACCAGCGGTAGCTGTCCATCGCGAAACGTCCCCTTCGAAGCATTCCATTCGCAGTAGGCGTGATACACCATCCCCGCCTCCGGATTTTTCTCAAACTCTTCCACCGTTCGCGAGAGTTTCCCCGCCAGCCAATAGTCGTCGGCATCCAGAAAAGCCACATACTTGCCGCGCGCGTACCGTAATCCAAAATTGAACGCCGACGCCTGCCCGCCATTCGGTTTCGGAAGATAAGTGATCGCCCCGCCGAATCTCCGCACGCGTTCCACCGTGTCATCCGTCGAGCCGTCATCGACCACCAGGATCTCGCGCTCGTCAGCAGGGAACTCCTGCCCGAGCGCGCTCTCGATCGCTTGTTCCACATAGCAACCGTAGTTGTAAGTGTCGATCAAAACGCTAACCAACGGCTTCCGCGAGCTCATCGTCCCCCGGCTCCGTGTGGCTGCGCATTCTGCCGAGATCGTCGCAGCGCTCCGCTTCGTAGTCCGAGCGCATGTCGTATCGGTCGCGTGATGTCGAAAAAGAAGAACGCGACCGGCTGCAGCACGTTGCAGTAAGCCACTCCTTGCCACCGCTTCGCCGTTCTCTGTGTCGCGGACCAGTATCGCCACGCATTCGATCGGATCCCTGTCGCATTCAGCACCTCCGTCGCGTCTGAGATTCGCCGCATGTGTCTTCCGCACCCGGCCAGCCGCATGTTTTCGTCGGCCTCCATCCCGTGCCACACGCCCACGCGTCCTTTCGGGTGATAGCTGTAGTCGTGGTTCTGATGAACCGCGATCACGCCGCGCGACGCATCGACGACCGCCGCGCCGGAATCGATCGCCTTCCACATCAGCCACTGGTCCCAATGCGCTCTTCCCACCACCAGCGGCGGCACGCTCGCGCCGAACAATCCTTTGCTGAAGGCGAAGTAGTCGATCCAGTCTTCCGATCGCTGCACGCCACGCATCAGCGCCATGCCTTGCAGCCGCGACCTCCAGCTCGCTTGCAGAAAGTCCAGCGGCTCCGGCATCTCGACGTCCCAGCGCCGTCCTACCATTAGGAATTTCGTGTGCTTCTCGCGGACGCGTTTCAGCGCGCGCAAAAAGTCGTCCATCAAAAGGATGTCGCAGTTCACGTAGCAGAGGATGTCGTTGCGCGCTATCGCCCGCGCCGTGCTGAACATGTAGTCGAGCCGTTTCGATCTATACTCGTTGCGTGCGACGTAAGGCTCGTAACGCAGCCGCAATTCGAGCGCGGTTTCCGCAGCACCCTCGTCGTCGCCAAACAGGATGACTTCTGCATTGGGATGAAGGAGCGTCCAGCTCTTCAGCGCGTTCCGTTGAATGATCGCGCTGTGGCCTATGAAAGGCTTCGCCGTGGTGAAAAGGGTAAGCATCCCGCCGACCTCCGCCTATCCTGTTCGGTTAAGTATACGGATAGGTAAATTACAGGTCACGGATACTACACCAAGGCTGGCAAGAATATCTACAAAATAATATGCGAATAAGGTGACACTAGGAAGGGAAGAGGATGGAGCCCGCAAGCCGCCAGGAATTGCAGTAACTGCGAAAAATAAGGGGGTCGGTGTTAAGCCCTGCCGCCTCACGCGCGAAAGCGCGGCCTGCCTACTTCCCGCCAGCCGTAACCCGCACCGACTGAGTCATCTCTTCCAGAATGGAATCGATCCCGCGCGTGATGCTCCAGTTCGGATAGTGCTTCTTCAGCTTCGACAGGTTCGAGATGTAGCAGATGTGATCGCCCTTGCGATTCTCATCGATGTACTTCCAATCCATCTTACGTCCCGTCAGCTCCTCGATCTTTGCGATCGCTTCCAGCATCGAGATGCTGTTCTCGCGCCCTCCGCCCAGGTTGTAAACCTCGCCCGGCCGCGGCGCGGCCGCAAACTCCTCGATCGCGCGCACCACGTCGTAGCTGTGAATGTTGTCGCGAACCTGCTTGCCTTTGTATCCGAACACCGAATACTTGCCGCCCGTCACGCCCATCTTCACCAGGTACGACAAAAATCCGTGCAGCTCCACGCCCGAATGCGAGGGCCCCGTCAGGCAGCCGCCGCGAAACACGCCGACCTTCATGCCGAAATATCGCCCGTATTCCTGCGCTACCAAATCGGCCGCCGCTTTCGACGCTCCAAACAGCGAGTGCAGCGTCCGATCGATGCGGCATGTCTCGTCAATGCCGTCGTAATCTTCGGGACGCGCGTAGTCCCAGCGCGTCGCCAGCTCCTTCATCGGAATCTCGTTCGGAGCGTCGCCGTATACCTTGTTCGTGCTGAACGAACACGAACACCGCTTCGGGACAATGCTGCCGCGTCGCCTCGAGTAAATGGATCGTCCCCAGCGCGTTCACTTCAAAATCCAGAATCGGAATATCCCGCGCCTTGTCATGCGAAGGCTGCGCCGCGCAATGCACGATCAACTCGAACTTGTGCGCTTTGAAAAGCTCATCGATTCCCCCGCGATCGCGAATATCCAGCTCGGCGTGCTTGAATCTCTTCGTCGTTCGCTTCAGCCGCTCCAGGTTCCACAGCGTATCGCCCGCCGCGCCAAAAAACACGCGCCGCATGTTGTTGTCCACGCCGACAACTTCATGCCCCTGAGCGTCGAAGTGGCTCACCGCCTCCGACCCGACCAATCCGCTGCTGCCTGTCACCAGAATTGTCACGCGGGAATCTCCGCGAAAAGCATGCCACAAATCGCGGCTTTCAATCGTGCTACCTGCCGATTCGACAGTTGCTATCCAGGCAAGTCCGACATCGCCTCGATTGATCTCTCCCCGCGACTCGTTAAACTAGTCCTGCGCCTCGGAATCAGCAGTTCCCCTTCTCCGAAAGCGCCGCCCCTTCATTTCGTGTGACGAACTTCGTCGCCTTGCGCATTTTCGCGTTCGCATGGCGCGCCGCCACCGCATCATCGCTGGCCGCGTCGTCGCCGTTTCGCGCCCATTCGCCAATCTCGGTTGTTAACGCCCAGATCGCAACAATCGCCGCGAACGCCCGCCTTCGCACTCTCCTCGTGTGGCCGCACCTCATGGATCACGCCGCCACCAGCGCCGGTGCCCCGACCCTGCCGCACTCCTACTCTCCATCCCTCGTCTTCCTCTCCATCGCGATCGCCATCCTCGCTGCCTACGCCGCGCTCGATCTCGCCGGCCGCACTTCTGCCTCCGAAGGGCGCGTCCGCCTGATCTGGACCGGCGCCGGCGCGTTCGCTCTGGGCCTGGGCATCTGGTCGATGCACTACGTGGGCATGCTCGCCCTCACGCTGCCTGTCCGCGTTCTCTACGATCTTCCCACCGTTCTGCTTTCGCTTCTCGCCGCCATTCTCGCCTCCGCCGTCGCGCTCCTGTTCGTCAGCCGCGGCCACATGCGAAAACGCGATGTCCTCGCGTCCAGCATCGCCATGGGTACCGGAATCGCAGCCATGCACTACATCGGCATGGCGGCGATGCGGCTCCCCGCTGTTTGCCGCTACGATCTTCGTGTCGTCGCCGGGTCAATTTTCATTGCGATCGTTGTTTCGGTCGCTGCGCTACTGATCACCTTCCGTCTGCGCACCTCCGAGCGCGAATTTAGCCCGACCAAAATCGCCGGCGCCATTGTGATGGGCTTCGCCATCGCATCGATGCACTACACCGGCATGGCCGCTGTTTCTTTCTACCCCGCCACACTCACCGAAGACATCTCGCGTTCCATCGAGGTCACTTCGCTCGGCGCGTTCGGCATCGCCATCGTCGCCAGCGTGGTGCTAGCCGTCGCCACAATTACATCCGTCCTCGATCGCAAATTCTCCGACCAGGCCGCTCAGCTCGCTCTCAGCCACGAGCGCTATCGCCTGGTCTTCGAGCGCTCGATGTCTCCGCTCCATCGCTCCACGCTCGACGGCCTCATCCTTGATTGCAACGACGCCTGCGCCCGTGCCCTCGGTTATGAGTCCCGTTCCGACGCGCTCGCCGCCCGCGCCTGCATCGAGTTCGTCGAATCCGCCGACGAAGAAAATTACATCGAATGTCTCGCGACCTATCGCCAGCTGACCGACTTCGAAGCCCGCCTTCGTCGCCAGGATGGACGTCCCATCTGGGTCCTTCAAAACGCAAATCTGGTAGATGATTCCGGCTCACGCATCGTTGAGGGCAGTTTCATCGACATTTCTAGCCGCAAGGAAATCGAACGCGAACTCCAGCGCATGAAGCAGCACGCCGAAAGCGCCAGCGCCGCCAAAAGCGAGTTCCTCGCCGCGATGAGCCACGAAATTCGCACCCCGATGAACGGCGTCATCGGCATGGCTGACCTGCTGCTCGATACCACCCTTGATTCAGAACAGCGAGAATTCGCCCTCACTCTTCGTCACTCCGCTAACGCGTTGCTGGTCATCATCAACGACATTCTCGACTTCTCGAAAATCGAAGCCGGCAAGATGACCATTGATCCGATCCCCTGTGCGCTCGACACCGTGGTCTACGAAGTCGCTGAACTCCTTCACGCCAAAACGAGCGAAAAGAAACTCGATTTCGCCGTTCGCTACGCCCCATCTCTTCCCTCCCGTTTCATCGCTGATCCGGGTCGCATTCGGCAAATTCTTACCAATCTTCTCGGCAATGCGATTAAATTCACCGCCAAGGGCGGTATACGACTCAGTGTCGAGCCGGCTTCCTCGAACGACCCCGATGGCGCATATCCCCTTGATCCGCCAGTGATCCCTGTGAAGTTCTCTATCTCCGACACCGGCATCGGCATTCCTGCGGAAAAGCTGAATTCCGTCTTCGAGAAGTTCACCCAAGCAGACGCTTCCACGACGCGTCACTATGGCGGCACCGGTCTTGGCCTCGCGATTTCCACACGACTCGCCGAACTTATGGGCGGAAATATGAGCGTGCAAAGCACTGTGGGTGAGGGTTCTACCTTCTCTTTCACCTTGCCCCTTACCGTTGATTCCGTCAGTCCCGACTCTTTGGTGCCCCCCTTGGATCTCACTGCTCTTCGCGTCCTTCAAGTTGATGAAAATGACACCAATCGCCAGGTCATGCACGAGCAATTCCATCACTGGAACATACGTCATTCCGCCTGTTCTTCCGGCAAGGAGGCTCTTTTCCTCCTCCGCGCGGCAAGCGGCGACGGTGATCCTTTTCATTTCGCAATCCTTGACGACCAGATCGCTGGAAGCGATCCCGAATCTTTGTCGCGTTCCATCAAATCCGATCCGCAAATCAGCGCCACCCTCCTAATCATGCTTTCTTCGCACGGCCAGCGCGGTGACGCACATCGTGTCGCCGAGGCTGGCTTCGACGGATATCTGGTTCGCCCCATACGGCCGTCGTTCATATTCGCGGCCTTGTGTGCCATCTGGGCCGACGCTCAAGATCGGACGAAAAAGCGCGCACTCGTCACGCGGCATTCTCTGGCGGAACGCGTCACGCCGTCGATATTGCAAGGGAACCCGCAGGATTTCGATTTAAGTGAGCTACGTCGGTCTGTCGTGCCGCAATACGTACCCCAGTCTCATACGCAAATCGTGCCAGCGCCCGCTGCGTGCAATGTCGCGACGCGATTACTCCTCGTCGAAGACAACGCCGTCAACCAGCTCGTCGCGTCGCGGATGTTGCAGCGCCTCGGTTTTAACGTCGAATTCGCCACCGACGGCAAGAAAGCCGTCGATATGGTCACCGCCAATCGCTACGACCTCGTTTTCATGGATTGCCAGATGCCTGTGATGGACGGCTACCAGGCCACCGAACAAATTCGCCGTACCGAACCGCCCGGCCGCCACACCATCATCGTCGCCATGACCGCGAACGCCATGCAATCCGACCGCGAACGCTGCATCGAATCCGGCATGGACGACTACGTATCCAAGCCCATCAACAAATCCGAAGTCGTCGCGGTCCTGAAGCGCCACCTCCCCGCCGCCCTCCCCGAACCGACCGAATCCATCCTTCAGTAACAGTCGCGCACCGACTCCGCATCTGCCGGTAGGGCCGGGCTCACTCCGTCGATCCGCTACGCACCAATCGACGTCCCGCCACAAATGATGTAGGGGCAATGCTGCGCCCCAGGTCCGTGCGATTCCCACCTCAACCTCGCTCCGTTTTTTTCCCCAATCTCCGCTAGAATGCCCCTTCCTTCGGAGGAAGCATGAACTATCGCATCCTGATCTCCGGCGCTCTTTTGTGTGCCAGCGCGTTTCCGTCCGCCGCGCAAAAGCCTCCGCTGCTCTCCGAAAAAGACGTTGCCGCCCTCGCCCAGGAACTCTCCGGCGAGATCGCCAAGCGCAATCTCGAAGGCATCACTCGCTTCCATCGGCAGCGCGGCTCGCAAGGATTCCACTCAGCGGCCGAGATCGTCCTCGAACGCGCTCGTGCCTACGGCCTTACCGACGCGCAAATCCTGCAATTTCCCGCCGATGGAAAAATTTATTACGGAACGCAACGCTCGCGTCCGCCCTGGGATCCCGAATTCGCCGAGCTTTGGGAACTCGTCAACAATCAGCCCGGAATCAAAATCTCCAGCTACGAAGCCGAGCCGGTGACGCTCGCCGAAGACAGCGAAAGCGCCGACGTAACCGCAACGCTCATCGACGTCGGCAACGGAACAAAAGAATCCGACTACGCCGGAAAGAACGTAAAAGGACAAATCGTCTTGGTCGCCGCGCAACCCGGCGCCGTGCAGGATCTCGCCGTAGGAAAATTCGGCGCCGCCGGAATCGTCAGCTACGCTCAAAACCAGAAATCCGCATGGTCTGGCGAAGACGAAAATTTAATCCGCTGGGGCCATCTCGAAACCTTCTCCCCCAACAAAACGTTCGCCTTCATGGTTTCGCTTAAAACTGCGCGCGAGTATCAAGCTCGACTCGCCGCCGGCGAAAAAATCCAGCTCCACGCCACAGTGAAAGCTGGTCAGCATCCCGGTTTCACGGAACTCGTCACCGCAACGATTCCCGGCGCCGATCCCCAGTTAAAAAACGAAGAGGTCGCTTTCAGTTGCCATCTCGACCATCAGCGACCCGGCGCCAACGACAATGCCAGCGGTTGCGTCACCATCCTCGAAGTTGCCCGCACTTTGCAAAAGCTCATCAACGAAAAGAAGATTGCGCCGCCCGCCCGCACCATCCGCTTCATCTGGCCTCCCGAAATCGAAGGCACGCTCACGCTCCTCAACGCCAAGCCCGAATTCGCCCAGCGCATCAAAGCCGTCGTGCATATGGATATGGTCGGCGGGAACCAGAACACGAAAGCCGTCTTCCACGTCACGCGAGGGCCGCGCAGCCTTCCGTCTTTCGTCTTCGACATAGCGTGGGCCTTCGGTAATTTCGTCAACGAACAGTCTTACAATTTCGCCGCCGGACTGCCCGCGCAGTATCCACTGGTTGCTCCAGAGGGCGGCAAAGAACCTCTACAAGCGATGGACGCCACGCACACGATGGGCAGCGACAACGATGTTTATGAAGACAGCTCTTTCCAAATCCCCGCGATCTATCTCAACGATTGGCCCGATCGTTATATCCACACCAATTTCGATACGACCGCTAATATCGATCCCACAAAACTGAAGCGCGCGGCCTTCATCGGCGCAGCCAGCGGCTACTATCTCGCAACGATGACTGCCCAAAACCTGCCCGACATCGAAAAACAAATTCATCACGGTGCCGATCTCTGGCGCGACGCGATGTTCCCGCGCGAAAACAACATGACACCAGACGAAATCGCATGCATGCGCGAATTTGAAGCCGAGTTCCAATGGGGATTGCAGGGCCGCCTCGCGAATTTTCTCAATACGAAGCCCGATGCGGCGAACGAACCAGACTGGCGTCGCACATCCTGTGCAGCCGACAAAAACACAGGCGCGGACGGTGGCCTCCGCTTCGTCCGCAAGCGTGAGGCAAAGGGGCCAGCTACGGTTTTTGGGTCGAACTATTTTACCGATCGTCTCAAAGCCGTCGGAATGCCCATGCCAAGAATTTTAGAATACGAAGGATTCTGGGGAAGCAGCGAAGAATACCCCTACGAAACGCTGAACTTCGTCGACGGCGTCCTCGACGCGCAGCAAATCCGCGACCGCGTTTCGGCTGAATATGGACCGATACCGCTCGATATAGTCGTCGAATATCTGAAGGCTCTCGAAAAAGTCGGCATCATCGAGCGCCAGAACTAATAACGATCGCGAACCGCGTTCTTGAGGAATGTCTCCCGAGTCTGGTGGGTCTGATGCGGGAGGCGAGCTTTGTGGGTCGCGGCTTCAGCCGCGACATCCGACACAGCAACAAGGAGGGGCTTCAGCCCCTGAAGTGCCTGAATGACTGACGCAACCTCCATCGCCGCGCGCATCGAACGACTCCCACTCGGCCGCTTTCACCGTCGATTTATCACGCTCGTTTCTCTCGGCAATTTCTTCGACCTCTACGACATCTTCGTCGTCGCGTACATCGGCGCCGCCCTACAGCAATCCCACTTCCTCACACTTCAGCAATTCACCGAATTTATCGCCTCGGGTTTCTTCGGCATGTTCGTCGGCACGATCGCTTTCGGCATCGGCAGCGATCGTTTCGGCCGCCGCATCGTTTTCATGACGCTGCTGCTCCTGTACTCCGTCTTCACGCTCGCCTGCGCCTTCGCTCCATCCGCAGGATGGCTCATCGCTTTGAGGTTTTTCGCAGGCGCAGGTATCGGCGCCGAAATCATAGTCATCGACACTTACGTTAGCGAGATCGTCCCAAGCGCCGCGCGCGGCCGCTACGTCGCCATTACCCAAGTTGTAGGCTTCGCCGCAGTGCCCGTCGCCGCGGTCCTCGCGCGCGTTCTTGTCCCGACTCACTTTTTAATGGCCGGATGGCGCTGGGTCGTCCTGATCGGCAGCGGCGGCGCGCTGCTGACCTGGTGGTTTCGCCGCCACCTGCCCGAATCGCCGCGATGGCTCGCGAGCCGCGGCCGCACCGCCGAATCCGAATCCGTTCTCTCGGCACTCGAATCCGAATCCTTCGCCAATCTCGACGAAAAACATCTCGCTGAATCGCTCGCCGCGAAAAAGACTCGTGACGCCGGCCTCGGCGCAGGCGACGACGCCGGCGGTGCCGCTCCCTCAATCCCTGCCACGGAAAAAATCTCGTTCACCGAACTCTTTCGCCATCCCTATCTCGGCCGCACGCTGATGATGATCGTCTTTCAGGCATTGCAAACCGTCGGCTTCTACGGTTTCGCAAACTGGGCTCCGACATTTCTTCTGAAGCGCGGCTTCTCTCTGTTGCATTCGCTCGAATACACAATGCTTATCGCCGTCGTCTCTCCCGTCGGCCCGCTTCTCGCCGCCGCCAGTTCCGATCGTATGGAGCGCAAATGGACGATTGTCGCGCTCGCAATTTTGGTCGCTGCATTTGGTTTGGGATTCGGCGGCGCGAGCACGCCGTTCACCGTCGTCGCGTTCGGCGCATTGCTCACGCTCGCCAACTATTGGTTCTCGGCCGCGTTCCACGCGTACCAGGCGGAATTGTTTCCCACGCGCATTCGCGCCACAGCCGTCGGCTTCACTTACAGTTGGAGCCGCCTCAGCGCCGCGTTTTCTTCCGTCCTGATTGCCGCTGTCCTCACGCGCAGTGGTGTCGGCGCCGTCTTTACGCTGCTCGCGATCGCGATGTGCGGCGTTGCGCTCGTCATCGCGTTCTTCGGCCCGCGCACGAATCGCATTGTTCTGGAAGAACTCGCGAAATAACTTTGCAGAACAAAAATAACGTTGCAAAAGAATCGATACTGCTTTCGCGTACCGAAGGTGACTGCGTGCTGACGAAATCTTGATACGCTTACGTTATAGTTTCAAACATGGATACGAAACTCGACCCGCTGGTCACGGAGCGGGCCTTTTTTTCTGCACTTCTGTCTGGAAATCTCGATTCTCTGGATTCCATTCTTGCGGATGATTTTCTGATGGTCGATCTACTGGCAGGTTCCGAAATCACAAAGCCGATGCTTCTTGCGGCGGTCGGGTCCAGTCAGGTGAAGTTCGAGGCGATCGACCCCGTCGAAAGCAAGGTGCGCGTCTATTCCACCGACACTGCCATTATCGTCGGACGCACTGAAATGCGCTTTCGCTCCGGCGAATCTTCCTTCACCTTCAGCAGCCGTTACACTCACGTCTTCGTTCTTCAAGACGGCGGCTGGCAATTAGCATCGGCGCAAGGCACGCAAATCCGCTAACCGCCAGCCAGACCTCTTTGAGTGCGCGATACCCCTCCCGTTAGGTCGGTGTCTCGCGCACACGCGGTCGTGTCTCTGCGTTTATCCGTTGGCCGCCTGGCCGTGCACGACGAGAGGCCGCACCTCGATCGAGCCGACTTTGGCCGACGGAATCCGGCTGGCGATCTCGATCGCCTCATCGAGATTCTTCGCCTCGATCATGTAAAAGCCGCCGAGCTGCTCCTTCGTCTCCGCGAACGGGCCGTCGGTCGTCAAGCGCTTGCCGTTCCGGATTCGCACCGTCGTCGCGGTCGCAATCGGCTGCAACTGATGCCCGGCGAGGTGATTTCCCTTGGCCTTGATGTCCGCGGTGAAATCCATATATTCCGCGTACATCTTCTCGTTCGCTTCCTTGCTCATCTTCACAAACTCAGATTCCGAATCGTAAATCAACAATAGATATTGCATGGCGTTGTAGCCTCCTGCCGATACGTCGCCCATCCCGTTCGAAATCGACAAAATCCTACCGATTCTCACGCCAGCAGAAATTCGATTGCGCATACTTCATGAATTGAGATTTTCGCCCAAGCGCCGATCAAACGGCGCTTTTTTCATTTCCAAATCAAATAAGTTACCGTCGCAACCCTAGCCGAATAAGTAGCTTGCACGTTCACAAAACGGAACGACTCTGCAAGCTTGAGCATTTGGGACGCTTCTGCCGCCGCTAACTCCTTTAGTTTCCGCACTTACGGATCTGCAGATTCTAAAGGACTTAAAACCCAGCAGAATCTGCACTTACGCAAAACCCCTAGGGGGTGCCCTAGAAGCGAAACCATGGCGACACCCGAAACTGGCTGAGGCTGTCTTCCGATCCGATGACATCGCACCCGGCGGTGTGAAACGCAGATAAATCCCGACTGACCCGCCCGGCTATTCGATGCGCAGGGCCTTCATGGGCTGGATGCTGGCGGCGCGGTTGGCGGGGATGATGGCGGCGAAAAACGAGCAGATTGCGAGCGCGACGGCCGCGATCGTCAGCGCCGTCGGATCCCATGACGACACTCCGTAGAGTTGGGCCGAGATGAGCTTGCCGGCGCCGACGGCGAGGGGCAGGCCGAGCAACAGGCCGATCGCAACGCGTTGGAACGCTCCGCGCAGCACCAGGCCTAAAACTTTGCCGCGGTCCGCGCCCAGCACCATGCGGATTCCGATTTCGTTTGTCCGCTGCGCCACGGAATACGCCGTGACGCCATACAAACCGATCGCTGCCAGAATCAACGCGACGACGCCGAATAATCCTGCGAGGCTTGCAACGGCACGCTCCTGATCGAAGGACAGATCGATCTGCTCCTGCATCGTGCGGATGTGGTTGATCGTGAGATTGGGATCGAGGTCGGAAAGAGCTTGCGTGACCGACGGTTCGAGTTTGCCGGTAGGCACTTTCGTGACCAGCAGGATTCCGCCGGGGTTGTGGGTACGCGCCTCGAACGTGGCCATCAGCGCGTTCTCGTATTTCGCGTACTGCGTCGTCGGAACATAGAACATCGGCCGCGCTGGTTTGCTGAGAGCAAAGCCCGCGAACTTGGCGTCGGCGACGACGCCAACGATGCGGAACGTACCGGAAAGTTCTTCGAGGTCGAGACCGAAGTGGTGGTCGAGGGGATCTTCATCGTTCTTGAAAAAGCGTTTGACGAACGCCTGGTTCACAACAGCTACGGGTGCGGTGGTTTCGTTGTCGGCCTCGGTGAAATAGCGGCCGCGAAGTACAGGAACGCCGAGATGTTGCAGGTAATCGACGCCGACGCGATCCCAGGAAGCGCCGGACTCTTCGTTGATTTTCGCCGGCGGGTGGCCCGCGATCATGATCAGCTCGCCCCAGTTGTCGGTCAACGGGTTGTACATGGCGACGTCGGCGCTTTCGACGCCGGGAATGCGCCGCATGTTTTCTTCCAGGCGCCGAGCGAATGCGATCTGAGCGGGCAAAGGTTTCTCGCTGCTCGGTCCGAGGATGTCAAGCTCGACGCGATTCGCGACCTGGAAACCAAAATCCTGGTGCTCGAGTTTGTTCAGGCTGCGGCCCAGCATCGTGGCCCCGGCGACGAGAACGACAGAGAGAGTCGCTTGCGTCACCAGCAGCGCCTTACGCGCAAAAGTAGAACGATCTGTATTGCCGCGTCCGCTGCCGCGCAGCGCGTCGGCGGGATCGGTACGTGTCGCGAACCACGCGGGCGCCGCGCCGAAAATCACGCCCGTGATCAGCGCGAGCAAAAATGCGAATCCCAAAACCATGGGCGAAGGAATGGTGCTGATCGGCAGGAAGTGCGCACTGTGAAACGCGAGGGCAAGAAGCAACTGCGCCGCTCCGGTGGCGACGACAAGACCCGCGATCCCGCCGATGATGGCGAGGAGCACGCTTTCGGTGAGAGCTTGCAGGATGATTTCACGCGGAGTGGCGCCGATGGCGAGACGAACCGCGGTTTGAGCGCGGCGGTTGACGGCACGCGCGAGCAACAAATTCGCGACGTTGGCGCACGCGATCAAAAGCACCGTTCCGCAAACCGCGAGCAAAATCTGCAAGCTGCGGCCATATTCCTCCTTCATCACGGCAACGCCCGCGCCGGCGGGAATCACGCTGATGTTTTGCTTCGGCAGCAATTTCTCGATGTCGCCCATGAACGCTGCGGGGTAGCCTGAGTCGTTCACCATCCACGTGCGAAGCACGCCGGTCAGCCGCGCCGACATGCCGTCGGTAGTGGCGCCGGGTTTCAGGCGGCCGATGGCGCGAAGCCACGCAGAGATGGATTGGCGGACGAGCGAAGTCTTTCCGCTGATGTTCACTTCCTGCTGAAGGGGAATCCAGATGTCGGGAGGGTCGCTGTTGAGCGTTTCGCCGAAAAATCCGGGAGGCGCGATGCCGATCACGGTGAAAGGATGACCCTGGACGTCGAACGAAGCGCCGATCACCTTGGTGTCGCCGGCATAAACGGTCTGCCAGGCGCGATGGCTGAGCACGATGACGGGCGCAGAAGCCGGTGTGTCGTCCTGGTTCGTAAAGACGCGGCCCGCGAAGGCGCCGACGCCGAGGGTGTCGAAGTAATTTCCGCTGACATATTCGGAGCGGAGCGCCCGAGCGGCTTGCTCGCCTTCGCGGCGGACGGTGGCGTGCCAGCTTCCGGCCTGGAACGCGGTGACTTGCTCGAATTCCGGCGCATTGCTCGCCAGCCTCTGGAACAGAGGATACGAATACATGCCCCAGTTGTCCTGAGGGCCGCCTTCGACGCAGCAATCGTCGCCGACACCAATGCGGTAGAGACTGGCCGGGTCCGCGACGGGCAGCGAGCGAAGCATGATCTCGTGAATGAGGGTGAAGATGGCGGTCGTGCCGCCGATGCCGAGCGCCATGGTGAGGATCGCGGTCGCGGTGAAAATGGGCGCCTGGCGGAATTGTCGCAGCGCGTAGACGATATTCGCTTTAAGGGTGTTCATTGTTCACCTGAGTTGGCCTCGGACAAAAGAACGAGATCGGACGGACGGATGTTCCGTTGAATGACGATGCTGGGGGGCTAGAGGTTAGGTTGGGATTGGCAGGTTGTTGTGGATAGGGAGGTTAGGCGCGAGATCTCAAGACGTAGCGATCTTGCGGGCATGGGGCGCAGCAGTGCTGCGCCCGTACATGATGGGCAAATGAATTGGGCAAAGGCGGCGAGAGGGCCGGGGGTTTGGCGAGATTGCTATGCTAGGATGGAAGTCCGCACCAGGCACCGTTTCGATCCGGAGCTCCCTTCCCTTATGGCGAACACGATGAAGGCTTTGCGCAAGGTACAGGCGGCGCGAGGACTTTCACTGGAAAAGACGGTTGTACCGGCGATTGGGCCGACGGATGTGCTGGTGCGCGTCCGGACGGCGTCGATCTGCGGGACCGACCTACATATATATGGGTGGGACCGGTGGTCGCAGGGGCGGATCAAGCCGCCGGTGACGCTGGGGCATGAATTTTGCGGCGTGGTGGAGAGTTTTGGCGACGAAGTGACGGCGGTGAAGGCCGGGGATTTCGTCAGCGCCGAGATGCATGTGAACTGCGGGCATTGCCGGCAGTGCCGCATCGGCGAAGCCCACGTTTGCCAGAATCTGAAGATTATCGGGATCGATCAGGACGGGGCGTTTGCGGAGTTTGTGAAGATTCCGGCGTCGAACATCATCAAGCTTGATCCGGCGATTCCGGAGCATTACGGGGCGATTCTCGATCCGCTGGGAAATGCGGTGCATACGGTGTTGGCGGGGCCGATCGCGGGAATGACGGCGCTCGTGACGGGATGCGGGCCGATCGGATTGATGTCGATCGCGGTGGCGAAGGCTTGCGGGAGCTCGACGATTTTTGCGACGGAGACGAATGCCGAGCGGCGCGCCATGGCGAAGAAGATGGGCGCGGAAGTTGTGATCAATCCGGCGGAAGAAGATACGGTGAGGCGCATTCTCGCGGAGACCGACGGAACCGGGGTCGATGTGCTGCTGGAGATGTCGGGGAATCCGACGGCGATTCAGCAAGGATTTAAGGCGCTGCGCGCGGGTGGGCGGGCGTCGTTGCTGGGGATTCCGACGGAATCGGTGTCGCTCGATCTCGTGAATGATGTGATTTTCAAGGGCGCGACGGTGCAGGGAATTTATGGGCGGCGGATGTATGGGACCTGGGTGCAGATGACGGCGCTGCTCAAGGCGGGACGGCTTAACCTGGAGCCGCTGTTTGGGGAGCGCGCGGCGCTTGAAGGGTTTGAGGGAGCGTTTGCGAAATTGCAAGGCGGGTTGCCGGGAAAAATTTTGCTCTATCCCGATGGAGTGAAGTGACGGAGCGGCGCTGAAGAAGAAAAGGATAACCAGAGACGCCGAGAGCGCAGAGATACGCGGAGATTAGGTGGAGAGGACGAACAGAGATGAGTGATACGGCGGCACAGAGTACGAAGCAGAATCCGATGCAGTTTGTTTCGGATGCGCTGAATGATTTGCGGGCGAAGGGCGTGGCGCCGAAGCTGCGCGTGTTGCAGGGCGAGCAGAAGACGCATGCTGACTTCGACGGGAAAGAAGTCATCAATCTGGCGTCTAACAATTACCTTGGGCTCACCACGCACAAAGCATTGAAGAAGGCGGCGATCGAAGCGGTGCGGAAATATGGCGCGGGCGCCGGAGCGGTGCGCACGATCGCGGGAACGATGAAGCTGCACATGGATCTGGAAGAGCAGATCGCGAAATTCAAGAATGTCGAGGCGTGCGTCGTGTTTCAGTCAGGGTTTACGGCGAACGCCGGAACCGTTTCGGCGATTCTCGGCAAGGAAGATTTGATTATTTCGGATGAGCTGAATCACGCGTCGATCATCGACGGAGCGCGATTGTCGAAAGCGACGATCAGAGTTTTCAAGCACAAGGATGTCGCCGATTGCGAACGCATTTTGCAGGAAACGAATGATTGGAAGGGCCAGAAGCTGATCATTACGGACGGCGTTTTTTCGATGGATGGCGACATCGCGCCGCTGCCTGCGTTGTGTCACCTGGCGGAGAAATACAATTGCATCATGATGGTGGATGACGCGCATTCGTCTGGCGTGTTGGGGCGTGGCGGGCGCGGGACGATCGATCATTTCAATGTGCACGGGCGCGTACACATTCAGGTCGGCACGCTGAGCAAAGCGATCGGCGTGATGGGCGGATATGTTTGCGGGTCACGCGATCTGATCGACTTTTTGTATTTGCGGGCACGGCCGTTTTTGTTTTCGACGTCGCACCCGCCAGCTTCGGCGGCTTCGTGCGCGGCGGCGTTTACGCTGCTGGATTCGCCCGAGGGCGAGCGGCTGGTGAAGAAGCTCTGGGCGAACACGAAGTTCTTCAAACGCGAGCTGAAGAAGCGCGGCTTCCAATTCAAGACCAGCGAGACGCCAATCGTCCCGATTCACGTCGGCGAAGGGGCCAAGGCGTACGAGTTCTCGAAGAAACTCTTTGAAGCCGGCGTTTTCGCTCCGGCCGTGGCGTACCCGACCGTCGCCGAGGGCAAAGCGCGGCTCCGAGCCATCATCAGCGCCGCCCACAAGCGCGACGAACTGCTGAAGGCGGCGGATATTCTGGCGGCAGTCGGGAAGCCGCTGGGGATTGTTTAGGAAGTCGAGAGCAACTCAGAGCCTGCGACGGTAGGGATCCGAATGGCCCCCAATCAAAGGTTGGCGCCTCATCCTCTCATTTGCTTTCCTAGGGTTTGTTCTGGCCGTGAGGGCCGAACGGGCGATTCTGGACGGAAGGCTCGACCTGTTCAACGGCGTCATTATTTTCATATCGCCGGGTGTTTGGTTGTTACCACACTCTCCCGCTAGCGATTTCCGTGGCGGTTGGACCCACCTTATGCCGGATGCGGTGTTAAACGGGATTCTCTGGGGAATTCTGGGGGCAATCGTGGCTTGGCTATACGCGACGATACCCAGAAAGGTTGCGAAGCGGTGAACCGCTCCGGTGGTAACTTGGAGCGCCAGATGCCGGTAAGGTATAATCGCAGTACTGTGACTTCGATTTGAACCAGGTTAGGGAATTTTATCTCTCATATCTCATACAAAATAGACCGGATAGTATTGGGGTTTGCCGTGCATGAAAATTTGACTGCGGGATTGGTGTCGCAACACAGTGTTCCCCAGCCCTGGCAAGACCCGCGGAAGGGAGGACGCGCCATGATGAAAGTCGCCGCAGGATTGCTATTCGCGGGCGCGCTCTTGGGGTTCTCCGTTACGGCAAGCGCTCAGACTCCCCCAGAAATTGAGAGAGATTCAAAGGTAGTGGCGAGCACGGAGACGCCGGCGCCGATTATGGCGCCGATGGGCGTCGGGACGGCGTTCAACGCGTCCCTGGATGAGCCGCTCGACACCCGGCATACGAAGGCTGGAGACCCCGTGGTGGCCGAAGCGGCTGAGAACGTCTCGTACCAGGGCAGCGTGATCTTCCCGAAAGGGACCAAGATCATCGGGCACATCGTGAAGGTGACTTCGGGCGGCAAGGGTCGTACAGGTTCCGCGATTTTCGTACAGTTCGACAAAGCCATGATGGCGAATGGCCAGGAAATCATCCTGAATGCCGGCATTCAAGCGCTGGCCGTCGCGACGCCTGGGACCGAAACGGCCAAAGCCCCAGCGGGCGCGCATACGGCTGCGACGGATACCACCGCGGAGAGCGACACCGCTTCGACCGAAGATGCCGTTGTAACCACGAACTACCAGACGCCTGAGACTGTTGGTGGAGCGATGCCGCCGGCAACGGCTCCGCACGGCGAGTTCAATTCGAATGGCTTGTTCACCAGCGACAGCAAGGGAGCTTTCGGGCGTCCCGACCTGAAGGTGTACACGCCGACTTCGGAAGGCTCGCACGGGACCGTGATTTTGTCGTCGCGGAAGACGTTGCATCTTGATCCGGGCACCCACTTGTTGCTGGTGGTGCAGCCACCGCCGACCGAGACTGCGCCGGAAGGTGCGGCCACCACTCCCGAGGGTTCAACCGAGCCGCAACGCTAGACGGCCAGAATTGCATCTTATTTACGTGAGGAGCCGGCACACTGTGCCGGCTCCTTTTTTATTGGGCGATTCGTCAAACTCGTTGAAGAGCGTTGAATGCCTTGGGCCGGTTCGCGCCTACACTTTCAAAGGGGGTGAAGCGATGCGATTCCCATCTGCAACTGCGGCCGTTGTGATCCCGATCGTCATTTTGTGTTTTGCGGCCGCCGGCGCATCACCGGCCACTGCACAGGAAGCGCGAAGCGAGCAAGCGGAAGCGATCCTTGCCGGAGGAACGGCGATTCTGGCCGAGTTGAATTCGGGACTGGACTCGAAGAAGTTGAAACCCGATGACAAGGTCACCGCGCACACGACGGAAGCGCTGAAATCCGCGGACAGCCGCACGATCATGCCGCGCGGGACGAAATTGGAAGGGCGCGTGACGATGGCCGCCGCGCGAAGCAAAGGAGACAGCCTTTCGGTGCTGGGAATTCAGTTCGATAAAGCGGAGTTGAAAGATGGAACGGAGATCGCGCTCAATGTTGTAATTCAGGCGATGGCGCCGCGCGAGTCTTCGTCGCCGGTCGGTCGAGACGACGATTCCAGTCCGAGGGCGATCGGAACGAATCAGACTTCACCGATGGGGGGAGGGCATGCGCCTCCGCCGAATGGTTCGCCGCAGGGTGCAGACGCGAACGGAGGACCGCAGGGAAATTTTCCGGTGGCGAGCGGGCCGAGGCTTGATGAGCGCAGCCAGGGGGCGTTGGGAATGAAGGGGATTTCGCTGGATGCGCAGACGGTTAGCGGGCGCGGGGCGACGATCATTAGCTCGAATGGGAAGAACGTAAAGTTGGATGATGGGACGCGGTTGTTGCTGGTGGTGCAGGAGAAGAAGGACGCACCGACGCAGTGAGGTAAAGAAGCAACGACGTAACGACTCAAGCGGTCAGAGTCTCGCATCTGCGGATCGAGATTTAGTGCGGCACAAACGCCGGCAAGATGCCGACGCTACCAGACCCGCCGATGAGCGTTTGTTATACTGGTTGAATGGCGGCAGCGAAGAAATTATTTCTGGTCGATGCGATGGCGCACGTTTACCGTGCGTTTTTTGCGCCGATGGTGCGGATGAATGCGCCGTCGGGAATGCCGACCAAGGTTCCGTTTCTCTTCAACAATATTTTGAGAAGGCTGGTGAAGGACTATCAGCCGGATTACATCGGCGTGGTGTTCGACACGTCGAAACCCACCTTTCGCGACAAACTTTTCGAGCAATACAAAGCGCATCGGACGCCGATGCCGGATGAGCTGAAGCAGCAGCTTCCGTATGTGAAGCAACTGTGCGAAGCGCTGCGGCTGCCGGTGATTCAGTACGACGGTTATGAAGCGGACGATGTGCTGGGCGCGCTGTCGGTGCAGGCGGCGAAGCAGAAGCTCGATGTGCTTCTGGTGACGAACGACAAAGACATGATGCAACTCGTCGGGAGCGGCGTGCGCGTGCTGCGGCCGGGCACTGGCGGGATGAAGAACGACGTGATCGTCGATGCGGCGAAAGTGAAAGAGATTTTGGGCGTGACGCCGGAGCAAGTGGTCGATTACATGGCGCTGTTTGGCGACAGCATCGACAACATTCCCGGCGCGAAGGGGATTGGAGAAAAGGGCGCGGCGGAATTGATTGTGAAGTATGGAACGGTGGAGAACGCGCTCGATCACGCCGATGAGGTGCCGAACAAGCGGTATCGCGAGGCGCTTCAGCAGCAACGCGAGCAAGTGATGATGTCGAAGCAGTTAGCGCGAATTGCGATCGATGTGCCGGTGACGCTCGAGCTCGAAAAAATGAAGCGAGGAGATCCGGATCCCGCGCTGCTGACGGCGCTGTATCGCGAGTTGGGATTTAATTCGCTGCTGAAAGAGTTGGGAGCGGAAGCGGCGGCGCAGGCGACGGCGAACGAGCAGGCCGCGGTGAAGACGGACTATGCTCAGCTTGCGAATGTCGATGAGTTTCGCGCGTATCTGGCGAAGCTGCCGGCGAAGGCGCCGATTTCGATTTGGCTGAATCTAGAGCCGGGCGAGCGCGAGGCGGAAGGATTCGGGTCGCGCGTGGCGTCGATCGAGGTTTCGTCGAAGGCGGGCGAAGGCCGCTCGATCTGGATGGATGAAAAAGGCGAAGCGCTCGCGGCGCTGGTGCCGCTGATCGAAGATGCGAAGCGGCCGAAGATCGTGCACGATCCGAAACTGCTGCAAATCGTCGGCGGGCGCGCGAAGAATATTCAGCACGCGACGCAGATTTATTCCTATCTGTTGCGGCCGACAACGGGAGCTCACGATTTCACCGATGTGGTGATGCGGCAGTTCAACGTGATTTTGGGCGGTGGCGCGGGCGAACGCGCGGACTATCTGCATCGCGTGGCACCGCTGCTGGCGGAAGCTGTCGAGGGTCACGGGCTGACGCACGCGTACGAAAAGATCGATCTGCCGTTGGCGGCGGTGCTTGCCGACGTCGAACGCGAGGGAATTCGCGTCGATCCGAAGGCCCTCGACGCGATGTCGGTGACGATGGAGAAGGAAGTCCGCCGGCTCGAGAAGGAAATCTGGGACATGGCGGGCGTCGAGTTCAACGTGAACTCGCCGACGCAGCTTGCGGAAGTGTTGTTCGACAAATTGAATTTGCAAGCGCCGTTCCGGCGGGGCAAGGGACGCGTGCGCTCGACGGCGGCGGATGTGCTGGAGGATTTGGCGAATCAACATCCGATGCCGGCGAAGGTTGTTGAGTTTCGCGAGTTGTCGAAGCTCAAGGGCACTTATGTCGATTCGCTGCCGAAACTGATTTCGCGAGACACGGGGCGCGTGCACACGAGTTTGTCGCAGACGACTGCAGCGACCGGGCGGTTGAGTTCGTGGGATCCGAATCTGCAAAACATTCCGATTCGCACGGAATTGGGGCGGCAGATTCGCGCGGCGTTCGTCGCCGGGCCGGGAAATGTGCTGCTGGCTGCGGATTATTCGCAGATCGAGCTGCGCGTGATGGCGCATTTGTCGCTCGACCCGGTGTTACTCGAAGCGTTTCGCAACGCCGAAGATATTCACGCGCGCACGGCGCAGGAAGTGTTCGGCGTCGGGCCGCTGATGCAGACGGCGGAGCACCGGCGCGCGGCGAAGGTCATCAATTTTGGAATTATCTATGGATTGTCGCCGTTCGGTTTGGCACAGAACCTGAGCATTCCGCAAAAGGAAGCGGCGCAATTCATCAATGCGTATTTCACGCGATATCGCGGGGTGAAGGAATATCTGGAGCGGTCGCTGGAGGAAACGCGGAAGACCGAGATGGCGAAGACGTTGTTCGGGCGTGTCCGGCCGATTCCAGAGATCAATTCGCCGCAAATCCAGCTCAGGAATTTTGCTGAGCGCACGGCGCTGAACTCACCGCTGCAAGGGACGGCAGCGGATTTGATCAAGATGGCGATGATCACGATCGACGAACGGCTGAAGGCGGAGAAGTTTGAAGCGAAGATGATTCTGCAGGTGCACGACGAGCTGCTGTTTGAGGCGCCGAAGCGCGAGGCCGAGAAGCTGACCAAGCTGGTGAAGCACGAGATGGAGAACGTGTACAAGCTGGCGGTGCCGCTGGTGGTCGAAATCGGCGTCGGAGCGAATTGGCGCGATCTGGAAGACGTCGAAGAGGGCGATTAGCTTCGATTGGCCCCGTTTGAGATGTATGAGGCCTTCTAGTAGTAGCGGTACGATTGCCCGCGAAGTAATGTGACGAGCGGCCTATCCACTTAAACCCCCGAGACAGCCTATATTGACGCAAGTCTGGTAGATTAGTCCCCCACCATTCGGGTCGTTTGCAACGGGCGAGGGTGTCTTCCGATGCCGCCGAGCACTGTGAAAAATCGACGCACACGAGCGCATGAGGCGGCTCTGTCGCTGATTGCATTGGGTTTGGTGTGCCTGTTGGCGGGTTGTAAGACGGGGACGGCGGGGAAAGTCGTCTCGGTGAGCGTGGACCCGACCGGCGTAAACATCGTGATTGGGAACACGCAGCAGTTCAACGCGACGGTGCAGGATACGTTCAATACCGCGGTGACCTGGACGGTGTCTGGCGGGAGCGCGAACGGGACGATTTCGACTACGGGCTTGTACACGGCGCCGACGACGGTGCCGACTCCGGCGCAGGTCGTGATCATCGCGACGTCGCTGAAGGATTCGACGAAAACGGGTACGGCGACGGTGACGATCACCAAGACGTCGCAGCCCTCGAACGTGACGGTGTCGGTGTCGCCGGCAACGGTGAGCATCGCAAACTACAGCACACAGCTTTTCACGGCGACCGTGAGCGGTTCGACGAACACCGCGGTGACGTGGGTGGTGAACGGGCAGCAGGGCGGCAGCCGCACGCTGGGATTTATCTCGCCGTCGGGATTTTATGTGGCGCCTGGGAATGTGCCGACGACTTCGGACGGCAACGGCGGAAATGTGGCGACGACGCTGACGGTGACGGCGGTGTCGCAAGCGAATACCAACGCGACCGCCGTGTCCACGGTGACGATCGTGCCGGGGAATCAGAATACGCAAACCGGGGCGATCGAGTTGGGCACATCGGGCGGCAACGGAAACGATTTGATCGTCAACAATCAGGCGCACACGATCACGTGCTGCGGCGGCACGCTGGGATCTTTGGTGACGCAAGGCAGCACGCAATACATCCTGAGCAACAATCACGTGCTGGCAAAGAGCGACACGGCGGCGATCGGCGATCCGATCGTGCAACCGGGATTGATCGATGCGGGGCTGACGCCGGACACGAAGTGCGACCCGACGCAGGCGACGACGGTAGCGAATTTGTCGCAGTTCGTGAATCTGGAGGCGGAGAGTTCGGCGTCGTCGTCGAACATTGACGCGGCAATCGCGCAGGTTGTGGCGGGTCAGGTCGATCCGTCGGGGAATATTTTGTATCTGGGCGGGACGACAGACTCGAACGGCGTGCCGGTGCCGGGAGCGCCCGACGCGGGAGTCGGAATTCCAGCCACGGTCAGCTTGCAGGTGGCGAAAAGCGGGCGGTCGACGGGACTGACGTGTTCGTCGGTGTTGTCGGTGAGCACGGACACGAGCGTCGAGTACAACAAGAGCTGCGATGGGACCGGCGCGACGTTCACGGTGGATTACAACAATCAAGTGGACGTGACGGGCGGAGATTTTGCGGCCGAAGGCGATTCGGGATCGCTGATCGTGTCGCAGGATACTGCGGACCCGGTGGCGTTGCTCTATGCGGGATCGGATATGGATGTTGTGGGGAATCCGGTGTCGCAAGTGCTGGCGTTTTTCTCGAGCGGCGGGAGTCCGACGACGTTTGTCGGCGGCGGGCCGCATGCGGTGATTGGGTGCACGCTGCCGAGCGGAGCGCCGTCGTCCGCGGCGCGGAGTGCGGCGCTTGCGGCGCAGGTGCCGACTCTCCAGCAGAGCGAGTTGCAGCGGGCTATGGTGGCGCGGGATGCGCAGGGTTCGGCATTGCTGGCGCATCCGGCGGTGCAGGCTGTGGGCGTCGGCGCGAGCCTCGACAGTCCTGGTGAGCCGGCGATCGAATTTTTTGTGACGCGCGGAGCTTCGCACGCGGGGATTCCGGCGGAAGTGAACGGAATTCGGACGCGGATCGTGGAAGGCGATTTGTTTACGAAGCGCGGCGCGGAGATTTCAGCGGCCGACAGCGCGACGAACGAACGCGCGGGAGCGGCGCCGCGAATTGTGTACGCGATTTCGACGGCGGAGATGTCGCGCGCGAATACAGTGAAAACTGCACACGCGAAAGAATTGATGAAAATGGCAGGCGTGCAAGGCGTCGGCGTGACGTCGAGCGTCGATGCGCCGGGTGAAGCGGCGCTGATGATTTTTGTGATTCGCGGCGTGCAGCGAGCGCCGATTCCGCCGGTGATCGATGGGCTGCGCACGCGCGTGCGCGAATCGAGCCGGTTCCGAGCGGGTTATCGCGGTTACGAACCACGCGGCGCGGCTTGCCGAATTCCTGCTGCCAGACCCGCCGCAACGACAGCGTCGAAGCACTAAAACGTTTCCCTACATTTTGATTTTTTGGGATGGCTTCAATCGCCACCGATTGGCCGGAATCCGTGTGCTAGGCTGTTTGCACGCATCTAAATGGATATCGGAGGCCATGATGGCGCACGCGGAACAGTTTTTGAAAATTGTGAACGACGCAAAAAAGCGAGTGAAGGAAACGAATGTCGCGGACGTGAAGCGGCGGCGCGATGGCGGCGAGAAATTTGTGCTCGTGGATGTGCGCGAGGACAACGAATGGGCCGCGGGGCATTTGCCGGGAGCGGTGCACCTTGGCAAAGGAATTATTGAACGCGACATCGAGAAGACGGTGCCGGATACCGGGGCGAATATTATTCTGTATTGCGGTGGCGGATTTCGGTCGGCGCTCGCCGCGGACAATTTGCAGAAGATGGGTTACACGAACGTCGAGTCGATGGACGGCGGATGGAAGGGCTGGAACGAAGCGGGATTTCCGACGGAGAAGTGAAGGAAGAAGTCGACAGTCGAAAGTTTAAAGTCGAAAGTGAAGAAGAAGAAAACACCAGTCATCGTTGGAGCCGCGATCTTGCGGACCTGGGGCGCAGCAGTGCTGCGCCCGTACATGGGCTGGCTGATCTCGCTCTTTCGGATGAGGCGCTTCGACGGCTCTTCAGAAAATGTTGTTCGGCGCGTAGAAATAATAGTCGGCGGAGTAAGAGGATTTTGTCTCGGCGTTGCGATGGGCGTCGTCGCAGCCGGTCTGCGGCGGCTTGCCGCCTTTTGTGTGCACTCGCTGAATGAAAGTGACCTTCGCGAAGGCGCCGTCACCGGTGTGACTGGACGCGGTCAGCAGGAGCCAAGGAATCGCGTTCGCATCGGGGGAATCGGCTCGCGCCGAAACTTTGCCCACGACCTCGCTGCCATCGTTGTGCTTCCAGGTCGGACCCGCGAAGTGTTTCGCGATCACTTTATTTTGCGCGTCAAAAAGTTGTGCGTCGGGCGCTTTGAGAGTCCACGAGAGTTTTTGGTCGAGACTCGGCTGGCAGACGTAAATCTGATCGCCGGTAGCGTGCGCCTGCAAGATAAGTTTTTCCGTCGCGGGTGGCGAGAGCTTGTCGGGAACTTCGGGGCGCGCGAGTTGTTGCGCGGTTGCTGGCTTCATGGCGAACAGAACGAGGAGCGTGGCGGAGAATAATTTGCGCATGGCTCGGAGAGTTTACCACCAGCTTGCGCGGCGAATATGAACGCCACGATGAAAGGAAAAGGGAGCCAGAACTCTGGCTCCCTTTTTCTTGGTTAGATTTGCGAAATCTAGCGGCGGCTGAAGTCGCCATTGAAGCCGCGGCCGTTGATGCTGACGGACTCGATTTCATTGCGATCGTGATTGAGAAAAATCTCGGCTCGACCGCGCGCTGGTCCCTGGCTCGAGTCCGTGATGCGCATCGTGATGTGGCGGTCGTCCGCTTTCACGATGTCACCGAAGAACGTGACTTTGAAATCGTGCGAGCCGGAGAGCGCCACCGCGGTGCGGCCTTCTCTCGAGTTGAACCAGGCGCGCGTCACGTTGTTGGAGCCGTAGCTCTGACCGTTAAACGTGCCGTGGCCCGAAGTGTCGGCCTTTACACGCGGGTAGTCGGTCATCGGCGGACCGAAGCCGGGGCCGGGGCCGTATTCGTCGCCGCCATTGCCCCTGCCGGTTGCGAAGATGGCGCGGCATCCGCGGTCGACCCACAGGCCGCGGTCATCGACGCCCCACGAGCGGCCTTGCTCGCAGGGTGAGCCGCTTATCTGTTGTTGGATTGCGACCTGCGATCTCGGATCGACTTGGCCGCAATATTTGCGGTGACCGTCGTTGGACTCGCATTTGATTGGGGCGCCCGGTCCACCGCCAGGACCGCCGCCTTGACCGTTGTCGTAGTAGCCGCTGCCACCCATGAGAAACTCGGCTCGGCAGCCGTGATCCACCCACAGGCCGCGATCATCCACGCCCCAGCTTCGATCCTGGATGCATTCGGACCCGCTGATCTGGCGCTGCAAGCTGACTTGGCCGGGATTCGGGGGACCGCAGTGCTTGCGGCCGCCGTCGTTGGATTCGCACGTGATGGTTTGTTGAGCAGGCGTTGCGATCGGTACGAACAGCGCGGCAAAAACAAAACAGAAAAACAGAATGGACCTGGTACGCATTTCAGTTCTCTCCTTTAGAAACTGCTAGATACCGCCGTTGAAGACATAGATGAGGCAAGTCGAAGAAAGGGCTTCTGGGCGAGCCCCGAGATGCGAGGTTCCTTGCGGCGATCGTATCACGGTGGCGTGCGGAGGCCTGACGCGGTGTGGGAAGGGGACGAGAAACAAGAAAACGAGGTCGAAACAGAATCGTTGCGAACGTCGACAGACGTCAATTCCACTCGAACACGTTTCATCTTGCTAATGATTACTCCGAGGTATAGGCTGCCCGGCGTTCGCTTCCCATGCGAATGCCTCAGGATTTGTTTCTGAGACGCACAGGAATTTCAGGCACCAGGAATCCAAACGGAGGAGTCGGGAGATGAAGTCATTTCGAGGTGTATTCATCGTATGTCTGTTGCTATGCGCGATGCCGTTGTGCGCTCAAAACGTGAAAGTGAACTGGCAAACGGGCGCGCCTTTCGCGAGTTATAAGACGTTCAGTTGGCAGGACCCGAAAACGCAAACCGTTCCTTTCTACGGACCTTGGGTCAAGGCGGACACGATTGCGGAGTTGCAGGCAAAGGGTTTGACTCCGGTTGCCGCGGGGCAGAAGGCAGATCTCATCGTGACATATCACATGCAGGGGCAAGAGTTGGTGGACGCAACTTCCACTACGGACGGATTCGGAATCGGAGCCGGGCCGTGGGGCGGTGGCTGGGGCTGGGCTGGCGGCTGGGGAGGGTGGGGAGCTTTCTCCGATGATTCGACCACGTTCACCTCGGAACATCCGCGCACGATTCTGATTTTGACCGTCGATCTCGCGGACGCGAAGGCGAACACGCTGGTGTTTCGCGGTCAGGCGACAGTTGAGAATGTCTCGAAGTCGGAATCGGGCGACGAGAAGCAGACCAAGCAGTGCGTGCAGAAGATCTTCAAGGGCTATCCACCAAAACCGAAGAAGTAGCGGGATTGGTCGCTATTGAAGGACTTCAGTTGGTGAGGAGCCGGTGTATCGGCTCCTCATTTTTGTGCTCTTCTTGTGGATCTCGATGCCGGCGGGAAGTTCGTACTGGTCGGAGCCGTAGTCAGGTGGAAAGCAGATAGGAAGGGAGAAAAATTGGCTGGGGCGGAAGGATTCGAACCTTCACCATCCTCATTAACAGTGAGGTGTCCTACCGGTTGGACCACGCCCCAGCGGTTGGGCAAAACGTCGGAAACGCGTGCCGAGCAGCGCGACAGTGGCCACGCGAGTGCAAGGTGACTCAGGCCGCCGACGCTGTGCGGCACACAGAGTCCCTTAAAGATAGCACGACCTATGGGGCCAACCGTCTAGCAGAAGATTTTATGGGAAGCATTTGCGGGCGATATATACGGGGGAAGGGAAGAGAAAATCACGTGGGCTGAAATCGAATCACGTGAATCAAAAATAACCGAAGAGGGAGAGCGACGAACGAGCACCTGGGTGGGGTGAGAACGCGAACCATTTCGGAACTTCGATCTGGAACTCAAGTCTGGAACTCAGATTGGAAAACAATCAGAAAAATCCGAAATGGGACAAAATCGGTCCGCGATTCGACGGCGATTCTTCGAAAGTTTTGAACAGACCGAGCGTTTCGCGCGCCATGACTTTACGGAAATGTAACGGATAATTTTGCTGGGCTGTTGCAATCCAGAAAGTTTTGTTGGAAACTCATCGCGTCAAATTGGACACGGGCTCGCACAACCCGGAATGTAGCTGGTGGACGCCTAGGTTTTCGCTCCCTCCCGGAGCGCTCACCTCCAGAGTGCACACATAGACATGGCGCAGATTTTTCATCGAAGCACAAACTTCATCTCGAGATTCAGTGTCTTCGCAGGCGTGTTTCTGGCCGGCATCGCGCTGACCGGCGTGCTGCTCGCGGCGCGCGCTCCGTATCTGACCAATCAGTACATGACGCGCGATCAACCCATTCAGTTCAGCCACAAACACCACGTGGGCGACGACGGCATCGATTGCCGCTATTGCCACACGAGCGTCGAGAGTTCCGCAACAGCCGGCGTGCCGCCGACGAAGACGTGTATGAACTGCCATTCGGTGCTGTTCAACAACGTCGGATATCTCGAGCCGGTGCGCGAAAGCTATCGCACCGACAAGTCGATTCAGTGGGTGCGGGTGCATCGCCTGGCGGATTACGTTTATTTCAATCACAGCATTCACGTGGCGAAGGGCGTCGGCTGCTCGACGTGCCACGGCAAAGTGAACCAGATGCCGCTGATTTTCCAGGCGTCGCCGCTGAACATGGGCTGGTGCATCGATTGCCATCGCAATCCGGAAGCGGTGCTGCGGCCCGAGAATCAAGTGTTCAACATGGATTGGGCGGCGCCGGCAAACCAGGCGGAATTGGGCGCGCAGTTCGCGCACGAGCGCAAGATTCGCTCGGTGGCGGACCTGACCAGCTGCTCGACGTGCCACCGGTAGGGCGGAAGCAGTTTCGGCCAGTGGGTTTTGGATTTTTTTAGCCTGTGGTGGGCTAGAAGTAAGCGCAACGCTTGTTTCACGTGTTACGACGGACGGTATGAGCGACGACGAACGCAAATATTTCGCGATGCACCCGAGCGGCGGAGCTTCTCACGGCGATTCGCACGGCAATGAGGAAGAGGCCGAGATTCCGCTGACGCCGATCGACCGGCCGCTGGATCTGGCGGCCGTGCGCGCCAAGCTGGGCGCCAAGACGGGCAAGCAATACTGGCGCACGCTCGACGAACTGGCCGAGGACCCGCACTTCGACGAACTCATGCACCGGGAATTTCCGCGGCATGCCTCGGAGTGGGACGAATCGGTCGATCGCCGCAACTTCCTGAAGCTGATGGGCGCTTCGCTGGCGTTTGCCGGGCTAGCGGGCTGCAAATCGAACGAACAAAGCGCGATCATCCCGTATGTGAAGCAGCCCGACGGCATGGTACTGGGCAAACCGCTGTATTTTGCGACGGTGATGCCGTTCGGCGCCGACGCCATCGGCGTCCTAGCCGAAAGCCACGAAGGCCGGCCGACAAATCTGGCCGGCAATCCGGATCACCCGTCGAGCATGGGCGGCATTGACTCGATCACGCAGGCGTCGATCCTGAATCTGTACGACCCCGACCGCGCCAAAACGGTTTCGTTCGCCGGGTCGCTGCGGACCTGGTCGGAATTTTCGCAGGCAGCGCAGGCGGCTGCGGCCGATATCAAGGCCGCGAATGGCGCAGGCTTCCGCATCCTGACGGGCACGATCACATCACCCACGCTTGCCGATCAGCTCCAGGGAATTCTGAAGCTCTACCCACAAGCCAAGTGGCACCAGTGGGAGTCGGCCGTCGGCGACGGTGTGCGCGAAGGCGGCAAGCTGGCGTTCGGCCGCTACGTCAACACGGTATATCGCCCCGAGCGCGCCGAAGTGATTCTGGCGCTGGATTCCGATTTCCTCGCCAGCGGCCCCGGACACATTCGCTACATGCGGCAGTTCTACCGCCGGCGCAAGCTCGACACCGATCCGGGCGTTGAGCGAGTTGGCGGCGAGATGAACCGGCTGTACGTCGTGGAGCCGACGCCGACCGTCACCGGATCGAGCGCGGATCACCGGCTGCCGCTGCGCGCTTCGCAGATCGACGCATTCGCGCGCGCACTCGCCGGAAAGCTTGGAGTCGCCGGAGCGGAAGGCGGAGCAACGCTACCTCCCGCGGCCGAAGCATGGCTCGAGGGCGTCGCCAAGAATTTGCAAGGGCACCGTGGCAGTTCGCTGGTGATTGCGGGCGAGCAGCAGACGCCGGAAGTGCACGCGATCGTGCATGCGATCAACGCCGCGCTGAGCAACGTCGGCAACACGCTGTACTACACCGAACCGGTCGAAGCGAATCCGGTGAGCTACATTGAATCGCTGCGCGATCTCTGCGCCGACATGGACGCCGGCAAGGTCGATACGCTGCTGATGGTCGGCGTGAACCCGGTGTACGACGCGCCGCACGATTTCGATTTCGTCAGCAAGCTACTCAAGGTGCGCAACACGATCCAGCTGAGCACGCACTTCGACGAAACCGCGCAGCACGTGAAGTGGCACGTCGGCGAATCGCACTATCTCGAAGGCTGGGGCGATGCGCGTGCGTTCGACGGAACATTAAGTGTGATCCAACCGTTGATCGCGCCGTTGTATTACACGCGCTCGGCGCACGACGTCATCGCGGCATTCAGCGACAAGCCGGGAATTTCGGCGTACGACGCGGTCCGCGACCGTTTGAAAGCGTCGAACACGGGCGGCGACTTCGAAAAATTCTGGCGCAAGACGCTGAACGACGGCTTTGTGGCAAATTCCGCATTTGCGCCGATCAATGTCAGCGCCAAGGTCAACATCGCAAGCTTGCCGGCACCCAAGGCAGCCACGGGCGAAGAGCTGGAATTTATCTTCCGTCCCGACCCGAGCATCTACGACGGCCGCTTCGCCAACAACGGCTGGCTGCAGGAACTGCCCAAGCCGGTCACCAAGCTGACCTGGGACAACGCGGCGATGGTCAGCCCGAAGACGTCGGAGAATCTGGGACTGACGCACAAGGTTGCGGCGCGCGGCGGCGAGCACGGCCAGATCATTTCGCCTCTCATCGATATCGCGCTCTCGAACAGCAAGGTCACCGCGGCGGCGTGGACGCTGCCCGGCCAAGCCGATGGCGTGGTGGTTCTGCCGCTTGGCTACGGGCGCCAGTTCGCCGGCTACTCCGGCACAAACAAAGGATTCAACGCCAACGCGGTGCGCGTGTCGAAGGCGCTGTGGGTCGCGAGCGGCGGCAAGATCACCAAGACCGGCGACGACTATCCGCTGGCCTGCACGCAGTATCACTTCAACATGGAAGGGCGAAAGATCCTGAGCGCGGGCACGCTCGAGGAATACAAGAAGAATCCCGCGTTCGCGCATGAAGGCGACGAAACGCCGCCGAAGGATGATTCGCTCTACAAGGAATACGCGTATCCCGGCTATGCCTGGGGCATGGCGATCGATCTGAAGAACTGCAACGGCTGCAACGCGTGCGTGGTGGCGTGCGGATCAGAAAACAACATCGCGATCGTCGGCAAAGATCAGGTGATGCGCGGCCGCGAAATGCACTGGATCCGCATCGATCGCTACTATACGGCGCAAACCAGCACGAACGATCCGCGCACGAACGAAAACGACGCGCTCGCGAATCCCGAAACCTATTTCCAGCCGGTTCCCTGCCAGCAGTGCGAAAACGCGCCCTGCGAGCAGGTTTGCCCGGTGGGGGCGACGGTGCACAGCTCTGAAGGCCTGAACGACATGGTCTACAACCGCTGCATCGGCACGCGGTATTGCTCGAACAACTGCCCGTACAAAGTGCGCCGCTTCAACTTCCTGCGCTTCCAGGATTGGGAGACGCCTTCGCTCAAGCTCCAGCGCAATCCGGAAGTCACGGTGCGCAGCCGCGGAGTCATGGAAAAGTGCACGTACTGCGTGCAGCGCATCAACAACGCGCGCATCGAGTCCGAGAAAAAGAATGTACCGATCGCCGACGGCGACATCGTGACGGCGTGCGAAGCGGCCTGCCCGTCCGAAGCGATTGTTTTCGGCAACGCCAACGATCCGAACAGCCGCGTCGCCAAGCTCAAGGCGCAGCAGCGCAATTACACGATTCTCGGTGAGCTGAACGCGCGGCCCCGCACGACGTATCTCGCCGCGGTGCGCAATCCGAATCCGGAGATGGAAAAGGCATGAGCGCCAACCAGCCTCCCATCAATTCGCCCGAGATCCGCCGGCTGGCGCCGGTGCTTGAACCGGGGCACAGCTACGCGACGGTAACGGACAAGATCGCGTCGATCGTACTGACCCGGCCGGTATCGCTCGGCTGGCTTGCTGGATTTGGCTTGGCATTTTCGGTGGTGATGGTCCTCAATGTGGCCATCGCCTGGCTCATCATCAAGGGCGTCGGCATCTGGTCGATCAACATCCCGATCGGCTGGGGCTTCGCGATCGTCAACTTCGTTTGGTGGATCGGTATCGGTCACGCCGGCACGCTGATCTCGGCGATTTTGTTCCTGTTGAATCAGAAGTGGCGCACATCGATCAACCGCTTCGCCGAAGCGATGACGCTGTTCGCGGTCGCTTGCGCGGGCTTGTTCCCGCTGATCCACACCGGGCGTCCGTGGATGGCTTTCTACATGTTCCCGTACCCGAGCACGACGACGCTGTGGCCGCAGTTCCGCAGCCCGCTGATCTGGGACGTGTTCGCGGTTTCGACGTACGGCACGGTTTCGGCGCTATTCTGGTTCGTCGGCTTGATTCCCGACCTGGCGACCCTGCGCGACCACGCGATCGGCAAACCGAAGCAGATCATTTACGGCATGCTGGCGCTGGGCTGGCGCGGTTCGGCGCGTCACTGGCACCGCTACCAGTCGGCGTATTTGCTGCTCGCGGGCCTCGCAACGCCGCTCGTGCTTTCCGTGCACACCGTCGTGAGCTTCGACTTCTCGGTGGCCATCGTTCCCGGGTGGCACACGACGATTTTCCCGCCATATTTCGTCGCGGGCGCCATCTATTCGGGGTTCGCGATGGTGCTCACCATTGCGATTCCGCTGCGCGCAGCGTACGGCCTCGAAGACTTCATCACCATGCGCCATCTCGAGAACATGGCGAAAGTCATGCTCGCAACCGGATTGATCGTGGCGTACGGCTACTTCTTCGAGTTCTTCTTATCGTTGTATAGCGGCAATAAGTTCGACGTCTTCCTTGTGCAGCAACGCTTGCACGGTCCGTACAACTACTATTACTTCGCGCTGATCCTGTGCAACATCATCACGCCGCAACTATTGTGGTTCCAGAAGGTGCGGACCAATGTGGCGGCGCTGTTCGTGATGTCGCTGGTGATCAACCTGGGCATGTGGCTCGAGCGCTTCGTCATCGTCGTCATCAGCTTGACGCGCGACTTCATGCCGTCAGCATGGGGCCGTTACTCGGCCACCGTATGGGATTACGCGACGTTCGTCGGCACGTTGGGATTGTTCACGATGCTGCTGTTCCTCTTCGTGCGCGTCTTGCCGGCGATTTCGATCGCGGAAATGCGCGAACTTGTGCACCAGACGTCTGAGGATCACGAATGATCGAGCATCGCTCACACACGTATGGCGTGCTGGGTGAGTTCGACACCGAGCACCAGTTGTGTCACGCGGCACGTGCGGCGCGCCAAGCCGGCTGGGAAAAGATCGAAGGCTACACGCCGTTCCCGGTTGAGGACCTTTTCGACGCGCTCGGCTTCAAGCGCAACCTGGTGCCGCTGGTCACGCTGATCGGCGGTCTGTGCGGCGGCCTGGGCGGATTTTTCTTCCAATACTGGGTCAACCTGTACGCCTATCCGATGAACATTGCGGGACGCCCGCTCAATAGCTGGCCGGCGTTCATCCCGGTTACGTTCGAGTTGACCGTGCTGGGCGCTTCGCTTTCAGCGGTTTTTGGAATGCTCGCGCTGAACAAATTGCCCGAGCCGCATCATCCGCTGTTCAACATCGACCGCTTTGTGAAGCACGCAACTACCGACAAGTTTTATCTGTGCATCGAAGCGCGGGACAAAAAATTCAACGTGGACGACGCGAAGCGTTTCTTCGAGACCGTGCATGCAACGAATGTCAGCGAGGTGCGGGATGATGATTAACCCTGCTCGCCTCGCGCTATACGCGCTCGCGTTTTCCGCGCTTCTCGCGGGATGCAGCCTCAAGCAGGACATGGCGCTGCAACCGAAGAACCGGCCGCTCTCGCCGTCCGACTTTTTCACCGACGGCCGCTCGGAACGCCCGATCCTTGAGAACACAGTGCATCGCGGTGCACTGGCCGATGACGCGCTGACGATTCCGAAGGACTCGAATGCGTTTCCGCTGCCGGTCAACCAGGAACTGCTGGAACGCGGCGAAGGGCGCTTCAAAATTTTCTGCACGCCTTGCCATGGATTGCAGGGCGACGGCAACGGCATGGTGGCGATGCGTGGCATGAAGCATCCGCCGACCTATCACCAGGAACGGCTGCGCCAGGCGCCGAACGGATATTTTTACGACGTGATCACCAATGGCTTTGGCGCGATGCTCGGCTATTCGGCGCAGATTCCGCCGCGCGACCGCTGGGCGATCATCGCGTATGTCCGGGCTTTGCAATTGAGCCGCAACGCCAAGGTTTCGGAATTGCCGGCGAGCTTGCGTGAAGAGCTTGCGCATCCGCATCCGGCCGCAGCACCGGCGAAGAGCGAAGGAGTGAAGGAATGACCGCGCAGGACTTCAAGGCGCCCGAAAGCGTCAGCCGCCTGCAGCAGCGCGCGCTCATCGTGGGAATTATCGGCGTCGTGGCGTGCATCATCGGGTATGTGAAGTCGCCTGAGGAAATGCTGCGCTCGTATCTCATGGCGTTCATGCTGATCCTGGGATTGTCGCTCGGTTCGCTCGGCCTGCTGATGCTGCAGCATTTGACCAGCGGCAACTGGGGCATCGTCATTCGCCGTCCATTGGAATCCGCCACACGCGCGCTTCCGCTGGTCTTTATATTGTTCGCTCCGCTGTTCTTCGGTTTCCGCTATTTATACGGCGCGTGGCTCAATGCGCCGCCGCCGGGGCACGAAGGCCATCTCTCGGATTTTCAATACCACTACCTGACGCCCGGCTGGTTCCACATTCGCGCGATTATCTATTTCGTTGTGTGGCTCGGGTTGATGTGGATTTTCAACGCGTGGTCGCGCCAGCAGGACGTCGATCGCGATGATCGATCTCTGCGTCGCAAAATCAAGATGCTCGCGGGTCCTGGAATCATCCTGTATGTGTTTGCGATGTCGTTTGCCGCGATCGATTGGGTGATGTCACTGTCACCGCATTGGGCTTCGACGATTTACGGCTTCCTCTATGTCGCGGGGCAGTTGATCTCCTCGATGGCGCTGATGATCTGCGTCGTCGTGCTGCTGTCGCGTGCACCGGCATTTGCCGGAGTTTTGAAACCTCGCTACCTGCACGACTGCGGCAAGCTGCTCCTCGCGTTTGTTATGCTGTGGGCATATTTCAGCTTCTCGCAGTTGCTGATCATCTGGTCCGGCAACGCTCCTGAAGAAATCAGCTTCTATCGTTCGCGGCTCTACGGCGAATGGGGATATGTTTCGGTCATCATTCTCATCTTTCATTTCTTTGTGCCGTTCTTCTTGTTGCTTTCGCGCGACTTGAAGCGCAATCCCGCGACGCTGCCGAAAATCGCAGCGTGGATGATCCTGATGCGGCTGGTCGACTTGTTCTGGCTGACGCGGCCCGAATTTACGCCGAGCGCGATTCCGACCATTTGGGATTTTGCAGCAGCACTCGGACTGGGCGGATTGTGGCTGTTCGTTTTCGCCTGGCAGTTGCAGAAGATGCCGCTGTTGCCCTTGGGCGAGCCGAAGCTCGAGGATTTCCTGGAGCCCCATGAGCACTAATATCAATACCGGGCACCATGGCGCCGCCGGCGAGGAGCCGCGCCACGACGATGTCGCGTTCGAGCCGGCTGACGTTCATCCGGCAACGATTTATTGGTACTTGGGCGCGCTCGCGGTCGCAGTCGTTCTCTCGTATGTCGTTTGCATCTTCGTGCTGCGCGTCACGACCAAGATCGCCGTCGATTACGACACGGCGCCGCCGGCGATTCGCGAACAGATGGGCAGCGCTTACGATGCGTTGCCGCCCGAGCCGCGGTTGCAGGGTGTGCCAGGCCACACGGAAGATCCGCAGTCAGATTTGCGCAACAAGAACGCGGCCGACAATGCGGCCAACAATACAACCGGCTGGATCGATCAGAACGCAGGCATTGCGCAGATTCCGGTTTCGGAAGCGATGAAAATCATTGCGGAAAAAGGATTGCCGGGCGCACCAGCCTCGGCGGAGAAAAAGTAGGGATGAAGCAAGTTCGCACGATCTCGGGTTGGGTTTCGGTTATAGCGCTGGCATTTCTGTTTGTCGGCGGCGCGAGCGTTTTTGCGCAAACCGTACCCGGCGACGTCGGCTCATCTTCTACCGGGCTTCCTCCGGCGTTGCGCAACGTGGGATTTGAACCGCCGCTCAATGGACAAATTCCTTTGGCGCTGCGCTTCAAGGACGAAACGGGGAAAGACGTTGCGTTCGGCGATTATTTCCACGGCAAGCCAGTGTTGCTGGCACTCGTGTACTACGGCTGCCCGATGCTCTGCAATCAGGTCGAACAAGGCGTCGTCGGTTCGCTGAAGATGCTTTCGTTCAATCCGGGCACGGATTACGAAGTCGTATTCGTCAGCTTCGATGCGCGCGAATCGGCCGATATGGCAGGGCAGAAGAAAACGGCGGCGCTCGGACATTTTCAGCGCCCGCAGACGGCGGCAGGCTGGCACTTCCTGACCGGCACACAGGATTCGATTGACGCGCTGACGCACGCCGCGAATTTCCGCTATTCGTTCGACGCGAAGACGAACATTTTCGCGCACGCGAGCGGCATCATGCTGCTCACTCCCGACGGGCGAATCTCGCGCTATTTCTACGGAGTGGAATATCCGTCGCGCGACATGCGACTCGGCCTGATCGACGCCTCTGCCGGAAAGATCGGAAGTCCGATCGACCATCTCTTGCTGTATTGCTTCCAGTACGATCCGTCGACCGCGCGCTACAGCGCCACGATTCTTCGCATCATCCGCCTCGGCGGGATACTTACGATTTTCACGATCGTCGCGGGGATTTTGATCTTCCGGCGACGCGATCACGCGCTCGAAGCGAAAGCGCAAGGAGCACACTAGAGCCGTGCAGTCGCAACTACCACTGTATCCGGAGCAGGCGTCCAACTTCGCGCCCAGCGTTGACGCCCTGATGGTGTACATCACCGCGATCTGCCTGTTTTTCGCGGTCGCCATCACCGCCGCGGTTATCTTTTTCTTCTTCAAGTACAAGCGGAAATCGCCCGGCGAAGTTGGCGTTCCGATTCACGGAGACATGCGGCTGGAAACCGTCTGGCTGGTGATTCCGCTGCTGCTTTCGCTCACCATGTTTGCAGGGGGCGCGGTCATCTACGTTGATTACCGGCGGCCGCCGCTCGATACGCTCGATATTTACGTCATCGGCAAGCAGTGGATGTGGAAGTCGCAGCAGCCGACTGGGCTGCGCGAGATCAACGAGCTTCACGTTCCTGTGGGGCGCAACGTCAAATTGATTCTCGCGAGCGAAGACGTCATCCACAATTTTTCGATTCCCGATTTTCGCGTAAAGATGGATGTTGTCCCGGGACACTACAACACGATGTGGTTCCGTCCGACCAAGGCCGGCCGCTATCACTTTTTCTGCTCGCAGTATTGCGGCACGAACCACGCGTTGATGGGCGGATGGGTCACGGTGATGGAGCCGTCGGACTACGAGTCGTGGCTCTCCGGATCTTCGGCGGCCGATGCAAACCCGGTCGTTGCCGGTGAAAAGCTCTTTACGGAAAAGGCTTGCGCAACGTGCCATCTGCCCGACGGCAAGGGCCGCGCGCCATCGCTGAACGGCGTGTACGAAGGCAAAGTCCAACTGGCGGACGGCTCGACGGTAACCGCCGACGATGCCTACCTGCGTGAATCGATCCTGGCGCCCAACGCCAAGATCGTCGCCGGATTCCAGCCGCTGATGCCGACTTTCCAGGGACAGCTCACCGAGGAAGAAATCCTGGCGCTGACGTCCTATATTAAGTCATTGCAGTCGCAGCCGGTTCCCGCGACAGGTGCGGGGGTTGTGCCGGCAGGGAAGAAATAACCATGAGTACGCCGAATAATCTTAGGTGGAGCACCATCGAACGCGGGCGGTTATCAACTGCCGCGCGAGCACTATCTCAACGCCACATACGGGATTCGTTCGTGGCTGCTGACCACCGACCACAAGCGCATCGCGCTGCTCTACCTTGTCTCGGTCACGTTCTTTTTCTTCATTGGCGGCACGTTCGCCTCTTTGATCCGCATCCACCTGCTGACGCCGGGCGGCTACCTGGTTACGCCGGAAACGTACAACAAGCTGTTTACGATGCACGGCGTGGCGATGATTTTCTTCTTCCTGATCCCGTCGATTCCCGCGGTGCTTGGCAACTTCCTGATTCCGCTGATGATCGGCGCCAAGGATCTGGCGTTTCCGAAGATCAACCTCCTGAGCTGGTACATCTACCTGGTCGGCGGATGCTTCGTCCTGTATTCGTTCGCGACGGGCGGCCTCGATACCGGTTGGACCTTCTACACGCCGCTGAGCAGCGTCTACTCCAATTCCGCGGTTACGCCGGCGGTCATCGGTATCTTCATCAACGGCTTCTCTTCGATCCTGACCGGCCTTAATTTCATCGTCACGATTCACACGATGCGCGCGCCGGGCATGACCTGGTTCCGGCTGCCGCTATTCGTCTGGGCGCACTACGCCACGAGCATGATCTTCATCCTCGGCACGCCTGTCATCGCCATCACGCTACTGCTTGCCGGGCTCGAGCGCATGTTGCACCTCGGATTCTTTAACCCGGCGCTTGGCGGCGATCCGATCCTCTTCCAGCATTTATTCTGGTTTTATTCGCATCCGGCCGTGTACATCATGATCTTGCCGGCGATGGGCGTCATCTCTGAGATCATTCCGACATTCGCGCGTAAACCCATCTTCGGCTACAGTTTTATCGCCGGCTCAAGTATCGCGATCGCGGTCATCGGCTTCTTCGTCTGGGCCCACCATATGTTCCTCACCGGCGAATCGGTCTACGCCGCGTTGACGTTCTCGTTCCTGAGCTTCCTGGTGGCTATCCCTTCCGCGGTGAAGGTGTTCAACTGGACCTCCACCCTTTATAAGGGATCAATCTCTTGGGAAACGCCGATGCTGTACGGCCTCGGTTTTATCGGTCTGTTTCTCATCGGCGGCTTGACCGGTTTGTTCCTCGCCTGCCTCGGCTTGGACATCCACCTTCACGACACATATTTCGTCATCGCGCACTTCCACTACATCATGGTCGGCGGCGCGGTGATGGGTTACGTCGGCGGGCTGCACTTCTGGTGGCCCAAGATTACGGGCCGCCTGTACCCCGAAGGGCTCGCGAAGACCGCGGCGGTCACCCTTTTCATCGGGTTCAACCTCACGTTCTTCCCGCAGTTCATTCTGGGCTACCTCGGCATGCCGCGCCGTTATCACAGCTATCCACCGGAATTTCAGGTGTTTAACGTGATGTCGACCGCGGGCGCCTCGATTCTCGCGCTTGGCTACCTTCTGCCGATGATTTACCTGACCTGGTCGATGCGCTACGGCAAGATTGCAGGCCCGAATCCCTGGCCGGCGACCGGACTCGAGTGGAAAACGGCGTCTCCGCCGCTCACCGAAAATTTCGATGTCACACCCGAAGTCACTTGGGAGCCATACGATTTCGACAACCGGCATGATCTGGGGCTCGACGTAAAAGGTCACCCGTCGCTAGCGCCGGCTCACGGAGACGACTAAGCAGAACCGAAATTAAAGACGCGCGGACCGGCGACAAGGTCCAAAGAGGAGCGCCGAGTGCATCGCACCGGAGAGTTGTACGGACAGTTTGAAACGCTGGACCAGCAGCGGGAAACCGCTTCGCTAGGGATGTGGGTATTCCTGGTCACCGAAGTTTTGTTCTTCGGCGGCATGTTCATGACCTACACGCTGAACCGGTCCACGTACCCCGACGTCTTTGGCGAGGCCAGTCGCTCCATCAATCTCACGCTCGGCGCGGTCAACACGGTCGTTTTGATCGGCAGCTCCCTAACCATGGCGATGTCGGTTTGGGCTGCTCAGGTCGGCAAGAAGCAGCTTGTCACGATTTTTCTGATCGCGACCCTGATCCTCGGCAGCGTGTTTCTTGGCATCAAGGGCGTCGAATATCACGAGAAGTTCGTCGAGCACCACGTTCCCGGCCTCAACTTCAATTTCGAGCCGGGCGCCGACGCCGCGACCAACGCCCACGCGCAACTCTTTTTCTCTCTGTACTTTGCGATGACCGGCCTGCACGCGCTGCACATGATTATCGGCGCCGGCTTGTTGATCTGGCTGATCAAAGAGTCGTTCAAAGGCCGATTCACGCCGGAGTACAGTACGCCCGTCGATCTTGTGGGCTTATATTGGCACTTCGTCGATATTGTGTGGATTTTTCTGTTCCCACTGCTCTATTTGATCGACCGGCATTAGCGGAATTCGCGAGAGGGGCATTGTGTCCGACAATTCAGCCGACACTCATTCCGAACATCACATAGTCTCGCCGAAGGTCTACTTCACGATCTTCGCGGCGCTGATGGTCTGCACTTTCCTGACGGTCGAAGCGGCCAAGATCGATCTCAACGCCTATTTCAACGGGCTCAACATCATCGTTGCGCTCGTGATCGCCACCTTCAAGGCATCCCTCGTCGTGCTCTTCTTCATGCACGGCAAATACAGCCCAAAGCGCACGAAGCTTGTCATCGTTTGTTCGGTCTTCTGGCTCGCGATCATGCTCTTCATGACGATGAGCGACTACGTCAGTCGCCCCTGGAAGTAACTCGACTTTTACTTGTAACCGTATCCCCATGCGCTTGCCCACGCTTCAGTTCGCGATTGTGCAAACTTACGCGCGAACCACTCCGCTCGGATCTATCAAACCTTATTCTGAATGATGTGGATTGACACACCTTCGCCGATTGGGTGCGTTTGGGGTGTTTTTGGGAGGTCGGCGAAAGTGCGAAAAAACTCGTGAGCGGCGATTGCGGAGCACTACAGAAAATAAAAAAGGGGGGACGAGCGAACCGGCCCAGCCCTCAATCCCCTAAAGGGATCCTCGGCTCGCGTCCCCCGGCCCCGAAGGGTGCAAATCATGAGCCATTTCTAACTTTCCTGTTTTCAGTCCTATGACTTCCGCGGCCTGCGTAAAAATGCGGTACTATCGCGCAAAATTACCAGACTCTCAGACGTACTAGGGGGAACACTGTAAGCCTGTGGAAAAGTGTGAGTTAGCGCGCAGCTTGCAATCCGCAGCGATTCCCAAAATGGGAATGCGCTCGACCCTGAGCGATCCTGCTGAAGCTAATTTGACATCAAGTTGTTGGTTTCGTTTCCCACTTCCAGTCGACTCGCGTTGCGCAGTTAAGGCGCGCAATTGCGCGCGAGATCGGTGCGCCCCACAAATGCGATTTGTCGCAGGAAAATCTCCTCGATTTGACCGCCCAGAATCGCACCTGCTATTGTGAGAAGTTAACTTGGCCTCATCAGGCCCACTGTGCGCCGCCGCTTCCAGGAGCACGGCTCGCGGTGTAGCAGCAGCAAGGGACCCCATGCCGTTGACCAAACTGGTAGTGCGCGGCGCGCGCCAGCACAACCTGAAGAATATCAGCGTCGAAATTCCGCGTAACACTCTGACCGTGATCACCGGCCTGTCCGGCTCCGGCAAGTCTTCGCTCGCCTTCGACACGATCTACGCCGAGGGCCAGCGACGGTACGTGGAATCGCTGTCGGCATACGCGCGGCAATTCCTCGACCAGATGGAGCGACCCGAAGTCGATGTGATCGAAGGGCTTTCGCCGTCGATTGCTATCGAGCAAAAAACCACCACGCGATCGCCGCGATCGACGGTCGGCACAATCACAGAAATTTACGACTATCTGCGCGTCATTTACAGCTCGATCGGAATCCCGCATTGCCCACAGTGCGGTAACCCGATCACGCGCCAATCGAGCGAGCAGATCGTTCAGTCGATTTTGACCGGAGAGCTTTGCAAGACAGACGACCGCGTGATGATTTTGGCGCCCATCGTTCGTGGACGAAAAGGCGCGTATCGCAAAGAGCTTGAGAAGCTTGCGCAGGATGGCTATGTTCGCGCGCGCATCAACGGCGAACTGGTCCAGCTCGACGAAATTCCGGTTCTCGACAAGCGTAAGAATCACACGATCGAAGTCGTCGTGGACCGGTTGTTGGTGAAGCCGGGTATCGGCGCGCGGCTGGAACAATCGATCGCGACGGCGCTCAAGCTGGCGTCGGGACTCGTCACCGTTTCGATCGTCGGCGGCGCTGACCACGTTTTTTCCGAGAAGCTGGCTTGCCCCGATTGCGGGATTTCCGTGCCGCAGCTCGAGCCGCGCTCGTTCAGCTTCAACTCTCCGTATGGTGCCTGCCCGGCGTGCAATGGTCTCGGCTCGAAATACGATTTCGATCCTGCGCGAGTCGTCACGGATTGGACGCGTCCACTGTTTGACGGGGGCCTCGGGCCAGGCTCCAGTTCGGCGATGCTCAAACGGACGTTACAGCTCGCGGCTTACGCGCACGGATTCAATCTCGACACGCCTTTCGAGAAGTTGCCGACCGCCACGCAGAATCTGCTGCTCTACGGATATCCCCCTTCGAACGGGGGCAGTGCGTCCGCCGGGAAAAAGGCGAAGTCGTCCGAGAAGGGATTCCGCTTCCCCGGCATTCTGAAATTTCTCGATCGCAATTTTCAGGAGTCGAACTCGGATTCCTATCGCGAGTGGATGACGCAATATATGTCCGCAACGCGCTGCACGGTTTGCCACGGCAAGCGGCTGCGGCCGGAATCGTTGGCGGTCAAGCTGGCGGGGCATTCGATTGCGGAGTTCACGTCGCTGTCGTTGAAATCCGCGCGACCGGCAGTTGCAAAAATTCTCGAGGAGTTAACGCAGCGGCAACGCGCCGTCGCAGGTCGCCCCCTGGAAGAAGTAGCCGAGCGGCTCGATTTTCTCCTGGCCGTCGGACTTGGCTATCTCAGCCTCGATCGTTCTGCTGCGACTCTCTCGGGCGGCGAAGCACAGCGAATTCGCCTCGCAACGCAAATTGGTTCGCGTCTCCGCGGCGTTTTGTATGTGCTTGATGAGCCGTCGATCGGGCTGCACGCGCGAGATAATGATCGGCTCCTCGGTTCGCTCGAGCAGTTGAGGAATCTCGGCAACACCGTCCTCGTCGTTGAGCACGACGAAGACACGATTCGTCGCGCTGATTTCGTCGTCGATCTCGGTCCCGGCGCCGGCGAAGCCGGGGGGCACCTCGTAGCGCAGGGCAAGCCCGAACAAGTGGCCGCGACCCCGGAATCGCTGACGGGTCAGTACCTCAGTGGCGCCGCGAGTATTCCAGTCCCCGAAAAACGCCGCAGCCCGAATGGGAAGTCGATTCAGATTCTTGGCGCGCACGAAAACAATCTTAAGGATGTCGATTTCACGCTTCCACTTGGTTTGCTGACCGTGGTTACGGGCGTGTCGGGCTCCGGCAAATCAACGCTCGTGAACGACATTCTGTATCGCACGCTGGCGCAAAAGCTCTATCGCTCGATGGATCCGCCGGGCGCACACAAGGGCGTGACGGGCATCGAGCACATCGACAAAGTGATCGAGATCGACCAGGCGCCGATCGGCCGTACACCGCGGTCGAATCCAGCGACTTACACCGGCGTTTTTGCGCCGATTCGCGAGCTTTTCGCGATGCTGCCCGAATCGCGTGAACGCGGCTACAAACCCGGCCGATTCAGTTTCAACGTGAAGGGTGGACGCTGCGAAGCGTGCCAGGGCGACGGTTTGCGCCGCATCGAAATGAATTTTCTTCCCGACGTCTACGTGATGTGCGAAGTCTGCCGCGGCCGCCGCTACAACTCCGAAACGTTGGCGGTGCGATTCAAGGGACATTCGATTTCCGACGTGCTGAATATGCCTGCGAGCGAGGCGCTCAAACTGCTCGAAAATATCCCCCAGATTCAGCAGAAGCTCGCGACGCTGGTCGAAGTCGGGCTCGGATACGTGCAGCTTGGTCAATCCGCGACGACTCTTTCGGGCGGCGAAGCGCAGCGCATCAAGCTCGCCCGCGAACTTTCCAAACGGCAGACGGGCCGCACGCTCTACATTCTCGACGAGCCTACGACGGGCCTTCACTTTGACGATGTGCGCAAGCTGCTCGATGTTTTGCAGCGGCTCGTGTCCCTCGGTAATACGGTGCTGATCATCGAACACCATCTCGATGTGATCAAGCAGGCCGACTGGATCATCGATCTCGGACCAGAGGGCGGGGAAGGTGGCGGCCGCATCGTCGCGCAGGGTTCGCCCGAGCAAGTCGCGCGCAACAAAAAGTCGTATACCGGCCAGGCGCTTGCTCGTGTTCTCCACCTCAATGGCACGAACGGATCGAGCCCGCAATCTTCGTCGAAATAGCGGCTTTTCAGCGATCACTCTCGCCGTCCGCTTCGTATTCGACTTCACCTTCTCCTCGCGCTAAAGTACTCGTTCGCCCATGTCCCTCTACTCGACAAAACCGCTCGCGTTAGCATCCGTTCACACCTACCCGTTGTCATCGCGCAAGAGCAAAGTTCACGTCAGAGATTTTGCGAAGCCCGTTCGCGCGAACGTGTCGCTGAAAAAATTCCTGGACTCGCTGCCAAACATTCTTGCTGCGCGGGATCTACGCAGCGTCGCCGCGGCAATTCATGTCGCACGCCAACAGAAAAAAGCGATTCTGTGGGGTATTGGCGGCCACGTGATCAAAGTTGGGCTGGGGCCGATTCTCATCGACCTGATGCGGCATGGGTTCATCACCGGCATCGCGATGAATGGCGCCGCACTCATCCACGATTTTGAGATCGCGCTCGTGGGAAATACGTCCGAAGACGTTGAGGCAGCTCTGCCCGATGGCCGCTTCGGCATGGCCGAAGAAACGGGGCGCTACGTCAACGAAATCGCAAAACTCGCGTCGCGGATTCGGCTCGGTTATGGCGAAGCGGCGGGCCAATTTCTCAACAGCGGAATCGTGCCCGCTCCCTATGCGGAGCAGAGCGTTGTTGCTTCAGCTTACAAACTCAAAATTCCCGTCACGATTCACCTCGCGATCGGCACCGACATTCCGCACATGCATCCAGCCGTCGATCCCGGAGCGTTGGGCGCTTCAACCTATACGGATTTCCGTTTGTTCAGTGCGCTCGTACAAGGAATGCAACCCAATGGCGTCTATCTCAACTGGGGAAGCGCGGTCATTCTGCCGGAGATTTTTCTCAAGGCGGTTTCAGTGAATCGCAACTACGGCGTCCCTTTGCGGCCGATCACTACGGCGAACTTCGATTTTGTGCAGCATTATCGGCCCCTGCAAAATGTCGTGAAGCGGCCAACCGCGCCGTCGGCGAAGGACACATACGGAGCTCAATCACACGGTTACGCAATCACCGGGCACCACGAAATCCTCTTACCACTGCTTGCCGCGGCTTTGGCATCCAAGTGGGGCAAGTCCCCGCAGAAATCGAAACGCGGCAAGACACGATGACGTTATTTGACGACAATCCAGAAATTCCGTCCGCTGGCGATGCCGAAACAGATCGGAATCCGCCTGCGGAATCGCATCGAGAAGAGCTTGGCGAGAACGCGCCTCCTCTACTTGTGCACTCACCGATCGATCCTTCCGCGCCGCTCGCAGGCGATCCCATCACATATGCTGCGGAATCGCCGCACACGGCGATTCCCGCCTTCAGCGCAGCAACCGCTGTTTTCCCTGAAGACCTTCGCATCTCCTGGTATTGGCCTCACCTGATCCTTTTTGTGTTCTTCACATTCGCCAGTTTCCTCGTCGTCCAGACCGCGATGTTCATTTACTACGGCCCGAAGCAGCCGCTGCCGAAAGAGCAGCTCGAAGAATATCTCCTCAGCAAGCCCCAATTTATTTTTGGGACCAACGTATTGTGGTATGCGTCGGTCTTCCTTTTCCTTTATGTCACGTTGGCGGTGCTGCGCGACGCGCCGTTTTGGTCGTCGCTGGGTTGGAAAAAGCTTTCAGTGCGATTGTCATCGACGTGGGGCGGACCGTGGTCGTACTTTCTTGGCGGCTGCGCGCTCGCAATTTTTGTCGGCATCGCCAGCTCGCATGTGAAAGACACCGACAAAATGCCGATCCGCGAGCTATTCAAGAATCGCGAGAACGCGGTGTTGCTGATGTGCATGGCGGTGTTTCGTTGCGCCGCTCGTCGAGGAAACCGTTTTTCGCGGATACCTTTATCCCCTGCTTGCGCGGATTGTTTACAGCGTGACGCGCCGTTTTGGCGCTCAGCCGCCGGAAGCGATTCGCACCGGTATGTTCAGCAGCGTCGTGATTACCGGTGTGCTGTTTGGCCTGATGCACGGCGCGCAGCTCGGCTGGACGTGGAGCGTCGTCGGCCTTTTGATCCTCGTCGGCGTGATTTTCACGTTTGTTCGCGCGCGCACAGGCACGGTACTGGCGAGTTTTCTGCTTCACCTCGGATACAACTCAATGATCGCGGTCACAACCATCATCGGAACCCACGGCTTTACTAGAATTCCGACCAGTCCCTGAGCCTCCCGCCGGCGCGCAGCTCAACTCGTCATCGCCTCCAACCTTCGTTACAATATATTTCTCAACTCCTATGTACATTGCCCAACCGATTGAATGGACCGAACGCGGCGTGGTCATGCTCGACCAGCGGCTGCTTCCGACGGAAGAAGTTCACTACACCTATACGAACTATCGCGAGGTCGCGTCTGCGATCACCGATATGGTCATTCGCGGAGCGCCGGCGATTGGTGTCGCTGCTGCAATGGGAGTCGCGATCGGCGTGCTTCATTCCAAGGCAAAGACGGTCGATGAACTCCGTCCGGAGTTTGACGAGATTTGCTCGGTGCTCGCAAAGACGCGGCCGACGGCGGTCGATCTTTTCTGGGCGATCGATCGCATGAAGGCGAAGTTCGCCGCAGTTACTGCGCAAACGTCTGACCTCGAGAAGATTCGTGCCGCAATGATTGCCGAGGCGAAGCAGGTCCATCTCGAAAAGAAGGCGACCGACGAAGCGATGGGCCGCTTCGGCGCCGAACTGATGCCCAGCGAAGGCCGCGTGATGACGCAATGCAACGCGGGCGCGCTCGCGACGGCAGGAATCGGCACGGCGCTCGGAGTCTTTCGCGTTGCGGTCGAGCAAGGCAAGAAGCTGCACGTTCTCGTGCCCGAAACGCGGCCGTATCTTCAAGGCGCGCGGCTCACCGCCTGGGAACTTCACAAAGGCGGTATCCCACTCACGCTCATTACCGACAACATGGTCGGCCACTTTTTGAAAACGGGAACCGTCGGAGCGATTGTTACCGGCGCCGACCGCGTTGCCGCGAACGGCGACACCGCGAACAAAATCGGAACGTATCAAATCGCGGTGCTCGCCAAAGAAAACAACGTGCCGTTTTACATCGCGGCGCCAGTTTCGACTTTCGATCTGTCGATTCCGGATGGCAGTTACATCCCGATCGAGGAACGGTCTTCCGACGAAGTGGTTTACATCAAGAATGTCCGCATCGCGCCCGATGTGAAAGCGGCGCACCCCGGTTTCGACGTAACACCCGCAAAGTACATCACCGCGATCATTACCGAGCGCGGTGTCGCACGCGCACCTTACACCGAGTCGCTGCGTGCGCTGGCGAATGCGAAGCAAGCCGCTAGCGTCTAAGAGCGTATAATGCCCGCCATGTCGATCCGGGCGGGCAAACTGTTTGCGGCTGCACTGCTGTCGTCGATCATCGCGGCGTCTTCCGTCCACCACTTCACGGCGCAAGCGAAGCTGACCGATCATCCACCGATTCTGCTCAACCCAGCCAACACGCACTACTTCCTGTTCCGCGGCAAACCAACAGTGCTCATCACCTCCGGCGAGCACTACGGCGCTGTGCTCAACGCCGATGTCGATTTCCACAAATACCTCGCCACGATCGACGCCGATGGCCTCAACTACACGCGCATCTTCGGCGGTTCCTATGTGGAAGTGCCCGCGAAATCCTTCGGCATTCTGCGCAACGATCTCGCGCCGCTTCCAAATCGTTTCATCGCGCCGTGGATGCGCAGCGACACTCCCGGCTACGCCGGCGGCGGCAACAAGTTCGATCTCACCAAATGGAATCCCGAGTACTTCCAGCGCTATCACGACTTTCTGGAGGATGCATCCAAACGCGGCATCGTCGTGGAAATCAGTCTTTTCTCGTCTCACTACGACGAAATGATGTGGAAGATCAGCCCCTTCCATCCGTCCAACAACGTCAACAATACAAATGACATCGACTGGAAAAAGCTGCACACGCTCGAAAACGGAAACATTCTCGAGTTTCAGGAAAAATACGCACGCAAGCTCGTCGCTGAAGCCCACGATTTTGACAACGTCATTTTTGAAATCCAGAACGAGCCGTGGTCCGACCGCCCGACGCTCGCCTCGGTCGTGAATCCGTATCTTCGCCCGCCGGGCCGCGACCAATATCCCAACTCCATCGATATCGCGGACGACTTATCCCTCGCGTGGCAGCTTCGCGTCGTCGATTGGATCTTGGGGGAAGAAGGACATGGGTCGGTCCCTCGCCACTTGATCGCGCAAAACTATTCCAATTTCTTCGCTCCCGTGGCCAAGCACCGCGCGGACATCATCAACTTTCACTACGCCTATCCCGAAGCGGTTTCGCTGAACTACGGCCTCGACAAAGCGATCGCCTACGACGAAACCGGCTTCCTCGGCCGCGACGATGACGCATATCGCCGCCAGGCGTGGAACTTCATGCTCTCGGGCGGCAGCATTTTCGATGCGCTCGATTACTCCTTCTCACCTGGCCACGAAGACGGCCAAGACCTCGAGCCGAACGGCCCCGGCGGTGGCAGCCCGACGTTCCGCCATCAATTGAAAATCCTGCGCGAATTCCTGAACAAATTTTCGATTCTGGATTTGCGACCAGATTCTACCGCCGTGAAGCACGCAAGCGGCGTAGTCGCTCACGCTTTGTCGAATCCCGGCCACGAATACGCGATCTATCTCGACGGCAAAGGCCCGACGGACGTAACGCTGACGTTGCCTTCAGGTGATTACAAAGCGGAGTGGTTCAACACAAAAACCGGTGCAACCGACAAGACCGAGGATTTCAACGTGAGCGGCGACAAAACCCTCGCGTCTCCAGCCTTCGATAACGGAATCGCTCTCCGCCTCACCCGAGCCGGAAAATAACGCCAGCAACTACGCCGGAGTTATCACCAGTACCTCGCGCTTCGTCGCTCGAAACATCGCAAACAGATCGAATATCCGCTTCAAAAAATACTTCTGCGTCAGCAGTTTCGACCCGCGATCGGCTTCCGCGCCCTCAACGACCTTCGCGTTCGCGTCGATCCAGTCGCCCTTCAAATCGCCTGTGCGGCCACACGGAGCGATTCTCGCCCGCGGATTGTTGCGCACGCGTTTGACCTTCCCGGTGTTCTCGATCGTATAGATGTATAGCTTCGCGTTTCGCGAACGAAGGTCCGTAGTCGGATCAGCCGCGAACCACACCGGTGTTCGCACGCCCGTGCCGCTTTTCCGAAAAGTCTCCAGGCTCAAATAATTTTGCTTTTCCAAAGCCGCAAAATAATTCCCATCGCTCATGCCTGTTTCGATGCCTCCGCTCGCCGTGTCCGATACACTGTCCACAATCCAGCCTGATTCCCTCGACTTAGCCGACAAAACAAAAGGGGAGCCGAACATCCGGCTCCCCTCGTTAGCCAAGCCAAAGCTTGGGTCGATGTTAGAACGTGAACTTCACGCCCAGACGAATCGTCCGTCCGAGCTGATAGCGGTTCGGCAATCCGTAACCGCTGCCCACGGTTACAGGTCCGCCCGTCGGGTTGGTCGATGGCGCCGCGTTCAACAACTGCGAAATGTTGTACGGGTGGAAGGATGCGTTGTAGAACGGCGTGCCGTCGCCCGAAATGCAAGGTGTCGTTGTAGACGGAGGGCCGTTGGTGGTACCTGTGCACACAGCTCCGCCCAGAGGGAAAGGCGAGAGGTAGTTGTAGTTGAAGCCGCTGGTGATGTTCTCTTCCACGCTGGTCACCGAGCGCTGGTTGAAGAGGTTTTGGATCGTGGCTGTGAAGCTCACGGTCTTGCTCTCGCTGACCTTATACGATTGCTGGAAGTTGAAGTCGGTCTGGATGTACCACGGTGTCCGTTGTGTAATCGGATTGCCAACGGTGATCAAACCCGACGTCGGATCCTGCGAGACCGGCAGGAACTTGCCGCGATCCGCAACATACACCGGGAACGCGCCGCCTGTCAGACCGCTCGGGAACGCGTCGCCCAAGTCCAGATAGGAGCTTTCCGGCGAACCTTGGTACAGCACCTGGAAGATACCGAAGTCGCTGACGAAACGATGCGCCCAGCTCAAGGTGTAATACGTGTAGCCCTTGAACGTGTTCGGTCGATCGGTTGGCAGCAATCCGCTGGAAGATCCACCGTTATCGTTCCACGAGAACATCGGTTCATCGAACGAGCGGCTGTTGTTGGGAGAATTGCGCCCGCCGCCGCCGTCTGCTTCATCCGAGCTGGTCAAGCCGGTGTAGTTCCCCCACAGCCGGCTGTAGGTGTAGGAGAACATTCCCGTCCAATGACGCGTGGATTGTTTGGTCAAACGGAATTCCACGCCGTCATAGTCGCGCTGCGCCGGAATCGTCGGAGGGCACGATGAGCACGGCGATGCGCCTGGTTGTCCGGGCTGCAAACCGTAGAGGAAATTGAAGAACTGGTTGTACGTCGAGTTCACGCCTTGGCCCGGATTCACGATGACGAAGGTCTCTCCAACGCCCGGGTTGACGAGCGCCGAGTCTTCGATGACGTGATCCAGACGTCGCCGGTCATAGCGAGCTTCGAATGCCAACGTCGGCGTTATCTGATAATCGAAGCCGACTGTCGATTCGTGCTGCTTGTAGGGCTTCAGGCCCGGCGCCACGCCCTCTTCCGTGACCGTGCAGGTCGAGCAGGTCGTCGGGTTGGTGCGGTAGTTCTGGTTTTCGAGGAACGTAATTCCGGCCGGAGTCGCGCCGCCGAAATTGGCTTCGCTCGCCGAGTTCGTGCCGATGCCGCCGCAATAGCGGTTCGTGCTGCTGAACACCGGATTGATCGAAGCGACGTCTGGCGTATCGAGAGCGTAGTAGCAGTTACTCCAATACTGCCCGCCAAACGAGCTGATCGCCAGGTTGAGCTTCATCTGGTCGTAGAACTGTCCATAGCCGCCGAAGATTTTCATCTTTCCGCGGCCCGTCGGATCCCACGCCACTCCGATACGCGGTGCGATCTTGTCGCCCCATCCGAAGTTGATGGGGTGCGTGATGCCGCCCGCTGGCTGATTTTCTGCCGGCAGATATTCCTTTTCGACGCGGAGACCTGCGTTGATGGTCAGGCCGCGCGCGATCGACCACGAATCCTGGACGAAGAAGGCGTCGTTGTTGCTCGTTGCCTGGCCTCCCGATCCGTAGTCTTCGACGTTGATGTATCCGTATTGACCGGTGCACGAGCCGTACAGCGCGACGAAAGGTGCGCAGTTCGCCGTTCCCACCGGACCAAATGGCGTATACGACGAACCGGCGCCGACGAAGTACTGCACCAGCGGCACGTTGTAGTGCTGATCGATGTTGTTGTTCAGGTGATTGAGCTGATACCCGAACTTGAAGTTGTGTGTTCCCCGCCAGCCGCTCTTGTACCAAGCGAGGTTGGCATCCACTTGGGTAGCCTTGCTGGCATTGTGGCTGGTGAAGTTCTGGCTGTTCGCCAGGTTGAAGAATCCGGCCGCCTGTTGCAGAGAAGCCGGAAGCGGAGCGCCAAGTGCATCGTCGGCTCCAACACCGTTCGTTTGCCACGTCGTCAGTGTGCCACTCGTCGGCAGTCCGAAATCGTGATAGTTCTCGAAGTAGTAGCCGAAGCGCCCGGTCAAAATCAGCCGCTGCGTCAGGCTGTAGTCGGCGCCGGCGTTCACAGTCAGGTTCGGAGCTGTGAAGCCGACGTTGTGTGAATACGCCGACGGGTCCACCGTTGACGAAGTATTGAAGTAGCCTTGGCTCGAATCCGGATTCGGCAAATTTTCGCCATACTGTTTTGCCAGCTGATAGAGCCACGAGCCATACACGCGCAACTTCTTGGTTACCTCCGCGTCCACGCGCGCCGTCGTGTAGTACGTGCGCGTATTTTGAGCGAAGTTGACGATTCCGAGTCCGCCCAATCCTCCAGGCTGGTCGTAGTTGACCGCGCGCTCATCATTGGTCAGTTCGGGGTTGAATCCCACGAAGAAGAAGATCCGATCGCGAATGATCGGGCCGCTAAACGTGAAGCCCGGCATAATGTCGCTGGTGTGATCTTTGTTCGGCTGATATTCCTGGAATTGCGGGTCGAGCAAGCCCCACGACGTTGTTGTCTGGCTTGAGAGTGGATTGTACCGGGCTTCCGTCGGAAGCTGGCTCGCATCCATCGCGTCGTTTTCAAATTGCGCGAAAACCGATCCGTGATAGTTGTTCGAACCTTTCTTCATGATGACGTTCACGACGCCGCCGAGCGCACCGCCGTGTTCCGCCTGAATGCCCGAGTTCTTGATCTCGACTTCCTGAATGAAGTCGAACGGCACGCTCGTATGCGAGTAGCCGCCGATCAGGTTGGCTGTCTCCTGCCCTTCAACGAGGTAGGAGTTTTCCGAGTCCGAGCCGCCGGCAACCGAGAACCCGAAGTTCCCGCCGTTCGCCGTGCTGCCTGGTGACGAACCACCGGTACCGTTTCCGCCGTAACCGCCCATTGAGTTGTTGCCCATCAGGGGTTCGTTACGGGCTGCGGGGGCGAACTGAATAACCGACTGGAATGACCGTCCGTGAGGAATGCTTTGGATCACATCCTCAGTGACGTTCGTGGTCGTTACGTTCGTGGTGGTGTCGATTTGCGGCGCCGCGCCGGTCACTTCGATCACCGACGTGGTCTTACCGACTTCCAGGGTGATATCGACGGTCGGCAGGTGGCCGACTTCCAGGATGAAAGTTCGCTTTTCGGTGTTAAATCCGGTTGCCGTCACCGTCAGCGTGTAGCTGCTCGGAGGCAAGTTTGCGAAACGATAGTAACCGGATGCATCCGTTTGAACTGTTTTGGTACCGACGAGGGCCGGAGCCGTCACGGATACCGTTGCATTTGGTACGGACGCGCCCGAGGGATCCTTTACGGTCCCTACGATGCCGCCGGTTGTTTCTTGGGCGAATGTGTAACCGACAAACAACAGCAGACTGCACAGACACACTACGAGTGTCTTAAAGACACGTACCCCCACCACCATCTTCGATCCTCCTGAATGCATGGAACGGAACTACACCCCGATCAACCGCAGCTTTCTTGGGGCTGCGCGTTAACCTACCCTTGAGCATTTACTCGTAACTTGATCCCACCACCACTACCCATGTCATCCCGAGTCAGGTGAAAGGCTTTCCAGTCTGAAAAGAGACGACCACCGCGACCTTCTTTATATAAAGTCTTAGTGAATTGCAAGAAATTTTACGAAATTTAGATAGATTCCGCCGCAATCACTTGAAGCGGTACTAGACGTTGTGTACACCTCAATCGGATTGAGAATTATTTCCGCCATAGCAGAAAAACCGGCCATAAACTCTTGCAACTACCAGAGTTGATTGCGTTAGCAATTTTCGGACGGTAATAGGACTCGATCGATTGTTCGCGATCGACAGTTTATGCAGTTGCAGTGGTCGACTTGCGGAGTTAGCTGGCGGCAGATCCGTGCCGAATTCGCTCTGCCAGGGTTCGCGCCCTCTGACGGGCAATCTCGACGAACTGCGAATTTCCCGAAATTTGATCGAGTACTGATAGCGCCCGCTGGGGTTCCGGGAGCATATTCCGGTTCAGATCGGTTTCGAATTGCAGCAGGGCATCGTTGATGCCCAGCCGGTCGTACTTCATCCGCCGCTCCAGCAACTCGACAAGCTCCTGCTGCCGTGCCAGTCCCTCAAAAATCTGCAAAAGCTGGCTCGCCGCGGCATTGAGCGTGTAATTGAACTTGACCTCGTGTGCCTCGGCCCCCTGCTCCCAACGAAAGGTCTTCTCCCCCAGGTTCGCTATCTTTCGATGCACATCCAAATCCTGGTTCTGGAAGTGATTCATCTGCGCGGCTAAATCGAACATCTTCGCCCGCAGCGCCGCCCCAACCTCAAACGGCGACTTCTCGGGATCCTCTTCCAACTGCCGAATCTCATACGTCGCCTTGTCCGTGTCCTGCGAAACGACGATCTCGATGAATTCCGGCGTACTCTCTTTAAACACGCGACGAAACGTCAGCTTCGCCGCCGAGGCCGCAGCAGGTGAGCCCGCGATACCAGAAGCCGAAGAAGCAACAACAGTCCGTGCCGCCGCCAAAGACGCAGAGCCCGCAAAGACGAGCAGCGCAAATCCGCATAGCATTGTTTGTGTAATTCGAATCACCGCTTTGAGGCCTGTCCCGCTCATAGCCCGCTTAGTCGCCGGCCACGCCGACCGGTGTTTCGCGCCCGGCCCGCCGCATCGCCCGAGCGCCACGCCGCCGAACTGCAGTCGCATTCACGATCTGCCCCGCCGCCGCTATCCCAAATCGCACTCGCGCCTGATCCGCCTGGATGTGACACAGCGCCACCGCCAGCGCATCCGCCGCATCCGCCGGCTCCGGCATCTCGCTGAGCGACAGCAGCGCCCGCACCATCAACTGAATTTGCCGCTTATCCGCGTGCCCATAACCTGCAACCGACGCCTTCACCTCGCGCGGCGAATAGCTATGCACCGCAATGCCATGTTGCGCCGCCGCCAATAGCACGACGCCTCGCACCTCGGCCAGCCGCAACGCCGTGCGCACATTCAGCGCACTGAATATCGACTCCACCGCCACCACTGTCGGTTCAAATTTTTCGATCAGTTCGCAAAGCAAGGAGTGAATATCATGCAGCGCCGCGCCCGCGCATTCCTTCTGCCGTTTGGTATCGACGCGAAACGCCCCGTAGTCGAGCATCTTGCACAGCCGCCCGTCCGTCTCCACGACGCCGTAGCCCGTCGGCCCCGCCGCCGCGGGATCGAGCCCGAGCACACGAATCGCAGCTCGCTTTGCCTCGACACCGACGCTAACCGAAGGCACGGAACTCATCGTGTGACAGTCTACGGCCTTCGACCAACCGCTTCCAGCGGTTTGTCCGCCCCAGTTGTCACTGGCAAGCTAAATTTTAATTACGTAGGATTGCTTGGAAAGAGAGGCTCACAAAACTCACAACGCAAAGAGCGAAAAGAGAACCTAGTTCGCCCCGACCGCCGCCTGAATCTCCGACTCATCAATATCAAAATTCGCGTAAACGTGCTGTACGTCGTCGTGCTCTTCCAGCGCTTCCACCAGCCGCACCATCTGCGTCGCCTGCGCGCCCGTCAACTTCACATAATTCTGCGGCACCATGCCGACTTCCGCCGACGCCGGCGTGATCCCCGCCTTCGTCAACGCTTCCTTCACCTTCTCCAGCGCTTCCGGCGGAGTCGTCACATACCATGCCGATCCATCGTCCTTCAGATCATCCGCGCCCGCTTCCAGCACGATGTCCATCACCTTATCTTCCGACGCCTGCTCCTTCGGTATCGTAATCTCGCCCTTGCGGCTGAACATCCATCCCACCGCTCCGGCCTCCGCCATGTTCCCGCCGTTCTTGCTCATCAAATGCCGAAATTCCCCGACGATGCGATTCCGATTCGTCGTCACCACCTGAATCAGCATCCCCACGCCGCCCGGCCCGTATCCTTCGAACGTGGCCTCTTCATACTGCTCGCCCTCGAGCTGCCCCGTGCCGCGCAAAATCGCGCGCTCGATATTCTCGTTGGGCATGTTTTCGTTCTTGCCCGCCAGAATCGCCGTCCGCAGCCGCGGATTCGAGTTCGGATCGCCGCCGCCAATGCGCGCCGCAATCGTGATTTCGCGAATCACACGCGTAAACACGCGACCGCGCTTCGCGTCGGTGGCCGCTTTCTTGTGCTTGATTGTGGCCCACTTTGAATGCCCAGACATGGCACGTCCTCTTTGTTCACCGACCGCGCAGCGCGAGCCGTCGCTCGGCGTCGGCATCCTGCGCGATCGAGTTGATGAATTTTTGGGCGTCCGGCTCGCGATCTGTCATCGGCCGGGTCGCGCTATTGCAGTGCGGAGACTTCGGTATACCGCTTACCCTGCGGAACTTACGCAGTTTAGCACAGCCGGTCGCGTCAAGAAACGGGCTATACTCGCCCCAAGGCCCTATTTTGAACGGTCCGTTTTCACAAATGGAATCGACGCAATCGCACCGGCGCGTGTCATGACCGAGCGCAAACTCCGCGTGCTCACGATCTCCTCCCACCCAATTCAATACGGCGCCCCTCTCTTCCGCCTCATGGCCGTCCACCCCAAGCTCGATTTTCAGGTGGCCTATTGCAGCCTTCGCGGCGCCGACTCGGCCGCTTACGATCCCGAATTCGGCGCCAACGTTCAATGGGACGTCCCGCTGCTCGACGGATACAAATGGACTCACATCCCCAATCGCGGCGATGGCGCTGAAAGCTTCTGGTCCTGGCGCAACACCGGCCTCTGGAAATTCATCCGCCAGGGGAAATTCGACGCCGTCATTTCTCATATCAGCTATACGCGCGCCACTTTCTGGATCGCCTACTTCGCCGCGCGCAGCGTCGGCATTTCCCTCATCTTCGGCACCGACGCCTCGCGCATCGAACCGCGCGACGACAGCAAATTGAAACTAGCCATCAAAAAAATTCTCTGGCCCGCGGTCTTTAGCCTCGCCGGACAAGTTCTCACCGCCTCCTCCGCCGGCCGCGACATGATGATCTCCCTCGGCTTCGCACCCGAGAAAGTTTCGATGACGCTCGACACCGTCGATAACGATTGGTGGCTCGCGCAAGCGAACGCCGCCGATCGCGACGAAGCCCGTAAATCTCTCGGCTTCGCTCCGCAAGAAAAAATAATTCTGTTCTGCGCCAAGCTTCAGCCATGGAAGTGCCCGATGGATCTTCTAGACGCGTTCGCGTTGGCCGCAATTCCAGAAGCGAAACTCGTCTTCGCAGGCGATGGCGCGCAACGCGCCGAACTCGGAAACGAAGCCGCGCAGCGCAAAATATCCGACAAAGTTCAGTTCCTCGGCTTCGTCAATCAATCGCAACTCCCCAAGCTCTACAAAGCCGCCGACCTGATGGTCATTCCCTCGCACTACGAACCCTTCGGCCTCGTCGTCAACGAAGCCATGCTCTGCGGCTGCCCAGTCATCGCCAGCGACCGCGTTGGTGCCGTTCGCGACCTCGTCACCCACACCGAAACCGGCTATGTCTATCCGTGCGGCGTCACCGACATCCTCGCATCCTTGTTGCAAACTGCGCTCAGCGACCCAACCCGCCTCGAATCCATTCGCCAGAAAGCCCTGCAGAGAATCAGCATGTGGACTCCCCAGGCGAGCGCAGACGCTCTCGTCGAAGCCGTCGAGCGAGCGACCTCTCGCTCCGCAAGGCTCGTTCCGGCCGCGCCAGTCTCTTCGGAAAAATTCTCGTGAAGTTGCTGATTTACTCCCACTATTTCGCGCCGAGTGTCGGTGGCGTCGAAACCATCGTCGCTCTGTTGGCCCGCAAGCTCGCCGACACCAGCAACGCTTCTACTAGCGCCGAAAATTTCCAAGTTACGGTCGCGACCCAGACACCGGCCTCCGCCTTCGACGATCGAACTCTCCCATTTCCTGTCGTTCGCGCTCCTTCCTTGTTCCAGCTCTGGCGCCTGATCCGCTCCGCCGACGTCGTCCACATCGCCGGTCCGTCGCTCGCGCCGATGTTTCTCGCCAAACTCGCGCGCACTCCATACGTCGTCGAGCATCACGGATACCAGGCCATCTGCCCAAACGGCGTTTTAATCCATCAGCCCGATCGCAGAATCTGTCCCGGTCATTTTCAGGCCGGACGCTACGGAGCTTGCCTTCGTTGTCAGCGGCACGAGATGTCGTCCTTGCGCGCAGCCGCGAAATTGCTCCAGATGTTTCCGCGCCACTCGCTGAGCCGCGCCGCAAATTCGAACATCTTCATCACTCACCACAGCCTCGAACGCCACCGCTTGCCTCATGCTCAAATGATCTACTACGGCATCGAACCCACCCAACGCAACGAAGCACCAGCTAACCGGCCATCGCCACTCGCCAACGACTCAAAACTCGATCTCGCCCGCTTTGCTTACGTCGGTCGCCTGGTCCCCGAAAAAGGTCTCGACGTCCTGCTCCGCGCAGCGAAGCTCTTAAAGAGTGAAGACCTTCGCTTTCAGCTCCTCTTGATCGGCGACGGCCCCGAGCGCGCCAACCTCGAAGCACAAATCGCGACCGAGAATCTCCACGACGTCGCTCGCGTCACCGGATTCTTGCGAGGCCCCGCCCTCGCAGAACAAATGAGCCGCATCGACGCCGTCGTCATGCCCTCAATCTGGGAAGAAACCGCCGGCCTCGCCGCCATCGAACAAATGATGCGCGGTCGCCTCGTCATCGCCTCCGACATCGGCGGCCTCGGAGAAATCGTCGCCGACGCCGGCCTCAAATTCCCCGCCGGCGACGCCACAAGTCTCGCAGCTCAAATGAAAAGAGTGATTCAAGCCGATCCGGCGATTCTTGATCTGGGCGAGGCGGCTCAAAAAAGAGCGGAAGCGCTATTCCGATCCGATCGTATGCTCGCTGAGCACGTAGCCGCCTATCGCAAAGTCATCTGAACCCGGGCCTATATGGAGTGCGGCGCTGCCGCGCCGCTTTCACGCCGTCAGCCCTCATGCCAAACCAATCGTCGTCCGCGCCCCAACCCCAGCCTAAGGTTTTATAGTAAACTTAATAGTAAATTTACAGTATGATTCAGTCGTGATCGAAATCCACAGAGCCGTTCAATGATTGCCGCAACCAGACCATCATCCACGCATGACTCCGCACTCCGTCCCTGGTCGGTGATAACCACTCCGAACGCCAATCCACTTCCACCTCATCCGCGATTCCCATTCGATGTCAAAATTCGAACGATGCACGACATCTTTCTTTTCGAGGCCGCTCAATGAGAGCGATTGCCGACGCTATGGCTCCCGGGGCCCGCCGCGGCCTTGTGCTCGGTTTCGCCTTCCTCGCCGCCGCGATCCTCGGCGCATACGAACTCTCCGGCATGATCCTCAGCAACGATGTGATCAGCCTCTCTCTCGTCGCGATGATCTGCGTTGCCGCCGGTTTCGTTCTTGCCATCCTCAGAAATTGGCGTCACGGCGTCTATTGCCTCATCGCCTGGCTGCTTTTCGAAGACTTTGTCCGCAAATACGCCGGGAACAACATGGCGATCTACTTCGTCAAAGACATTCTGACCGCCGTCGTCTACCTCTCTTTCTTCCTCGCCTACCGTCGCAGAGACAAAGATCTCGTCGTCGTGCGTCCCCCGTTTCTTCCTGCCCTTCTCGTCTTTATCTGGTTCGGAGCATTGCAAATCTTCAATCCCGGCTCGACCACTGTTTTTTTCGGCCTGATGGGTATGAAGCTCTATTTCTATTACACGCCTCTCTTTCTCATCGGCTACTCCCTCATCAATTCCGAGAAGGACCTCCAGCGCTTTTTCTATTTCAATCTCGGTCTGGTGTCGCTGATCGCCTTGCTTGGCATCGCACAGTCCATCATCGGTCCATCGTTCCTCAATCCTGCCGTCATGGCCGACGATATTCGCTTGCTTAGCCAGACCTACCGCGTTGCGCCAATTTCCGGCGTCAGCATTTACCGTCCCACTTCCGTTTTTGTCAGCACCGGTCGTTTCGGCAACCTGCTCGTCGTTTCGTGGATGATCGTCTTCGGTTTCAGCGGCTACCTGCTGATGCGCTTTCGGAGCGGGAGCAAAAAAAGATTCCTCGTCTTTCTCGTTCTCGCTCTCATCGCCGCCGGCTGCGTGATGGCTTCGTCGCGCGGCGTCTTCATGTGGACCATGGGCAGCACCATCGTTGGCGCGGTCGCGTTCATCTGGGGTGCGCCGTGGCGGCAAGGCGAAGCCCGCCGTATTCTCAAAACGCTACAGCGCGCCTCGCTCGGCATCGCGTTAGGTATGGCTGTGCTCTTCTGGATCTTTCCAGAACAGTTCACGAACCGACTCAAGGTCTATTCGGAGACCCTCGATCCTCGCAGTCCCACCAATGAGTTGGCCGAGCGCACGCGCGATTATCCGTGGGAAAACTTCATGGGCGCTTTCGGCAGTGACCGCTGGCCCTACGGTTTTGGCATCGGCACTGCTTCTCTTGGCGGACAATATGTCACACGCATCTTTCAGGTCGCTGCTCCCACGGAAACTGTCGAGAGCGGTTTTGGTACGCTCGTCTTGGAGATGGGGATTGTAGGATTGGCTTTGTGGTTCGTCTTGGCCGCCGCTGTTCTGATCTCAGCATGGAAAGTCGTACGCAAACTTCGCGGCTCGCCGTGGTTCCCGTTAGGATTCATGATTTTTTGGTACGCGTTTCTCTTATTGCTTCCGTTCACCTTCCAAGGCATGGCGGCCTACCAGGACTTTGTCTTGAACGCATACCTCTGGCTAACCCTCGGCATCTTGTTCCGCCTCCCAAAGCTCGCGCTCTCTGCGCAGGCGGCGCCCAGTCCGGCGCAGTCGAGCGCCGCTCACATCCCCTTTGCCCCCTCAGCCCCGTACGCTTCCGGGAACATCTAACTTGCGTTTAGCGGTCGTGACTCCGTTCGTTGATCGTCAGCACGGCACAGAGCGAGCCCTCGCCGAACTGCTCGATCGCCTCTCGCGCGAATACGGTTGCGAAATCCGCCTCTACGCCGAGCGCGTCGCCGATTTATCGGTGATTTCGCCACCGGATGAAAAGCCTGTCATCCTGAGCCGTTCGAAGGACGGCGAAGGATCTCAGCTTTCACCCAACCGACCAACCCAACAAGATCCTGGCGCAATCGCAAAAAACGCCGGCGCTGCGTCGCCAGTTGGTTCCATCACCTGGCACCGCGTGCCGAGCATCCCCGGCCCGCACCTCTTTAAATTTCTCTTTTGGATTCTCGCCAACACCGCGATGCGTTGGTGGCATCGCGTCGCACGCGGGCAACGCGTCGACCTCGTCCTCTCCCCCGGCATCAACTGCCTCGACGCCGACTTCATCATCGTTCACGCCTTGTTCCGCAGGTTGCGTGCATTGTCTGCCGAGCCTTCCGCGCAAAGCGATGCCGGTGAAACTCAAAGTGTCGGTCTATTGCGGCGCTTGCATCGTCGCGCCTACTACGCAACGGTCGCCGCTCTCGAGCGCATCGTTTACTCAAATCGAAAAACACGCCTCGCCGCGGTTTCCCGTCGCACGGCCGATTTACTCGGCCGCTATTTCAATCGCACCGATGTCACGGTGATCTACAACGGTATCGACACGGTTAAATTCTCTGTTCCCGCAAGGCTTGCCCGCCGTCAGGGAGCGCGTTATCGACGCAACTTTTCCGACAAGGAACTCGTGCTTCTGCTCATCGGCAACGACTGGCGTGTAAAAGGCCTGCCGACCATACTCGCGGCCATGGCGGCTACACGCGACCTGCCTCTGCGTCTGATTTTGGTGGGATCAGATGTCGCCGCAATTTCTAAACACAATGCGCAACAACTCGGCATCGCCGACCGCTGCCGGTGGGAATCCCCGAGCCCCGATGTGATCGATTTCTATGCAGCCGCGGACGTTTATGTCAGCCCCAGCCAGGAAGACTCATTCGGCCTTCCCGCAGCTGAAGCAATGGCCTGCGGCCTCCCGGTAATCACGTCGAAATTCGCCGGCGTCTCAGAATTAATCCAAAACGAGCGCGATGGCCTCGTCTTACCCGATCCGACCAGCGCCCCAGTCCTATCAGACCTGCTACGCGGCCTGTACGCAAACCCTGCCGCCCGCACCACTCTAGGTGCCGCCGCTGCAGTAACCGCCCAATCCTTCACCTGGGACCGGGCCGCCTCCGAAACATGGCAATGGCTCCAACCCACCAAACTCTCGAGATAGCCCTAACGACAATTCTTCTCTCCCAATACGACTCGCGCACAACGATTTGGAGTGCGGCACTCCAGTGCCGCTTTCACGGTCGCTCCTTAGCTTCCAACCCAACTTCATCCAACCTGCGCTCGACAGCGAGACCTATATGGACTGCGCCACTCCTGCGCCGCTTTTGCGGTCGCCCTTTCGCTACGAACCCCACCCCAACGCCCAGCCTTCCCAGTCACCAGTCACGAGTCACCAGTCACTTCTTTCGCCCCTCCACCGCCTTCCGCGTCGCCTCCATCGTAAACTCCAGCGACTCCTGCGGAATGCTCGTCACAAACGGCTTCACCAGCCACGCAACTCCCGTCGGAATATCTCGCGTCAGCGACACAACTTCACTCTGCACATAAACTCCGCCATCGCGCTCGACAACCTGCCACCAAGTATCCATCCGCCACAAAAACCCATCATCGTCGCCAGGCCCCTTCAACCGCTCATCGCTCTTCCCCGGATTCTCCACCTGAGAAATCCTCGTTGTCGCGCTCCGGCTGTGCGCCAGGGTCGGCGAATCGCGGAAATACCTCACATCGTGCTCCGTATCCAGCACCACCGTCACAACTTTGTGCCGCTTGAATCGCAGCAGCACTCGAAAATGATCGCCATCACGCGATTCGATCTTCGACCGCACCACATCCGGCGCGTAATAAGTCGACTGGTGATCGTAATCCTCGAGAATCGCCAGCACATCGTCCACATGCGCGCCAGGAATAAACGCAAGCCCCACCCAATGATGGATCATCCCGTCCGGCACCGCGATCTCAGCCCCGTTGTCGCGCGTCTCCAGCTTGTTCATCTTGACCGCGCCCTGCTTCAGCTCCGCATAAGCCTTTGCGCGATCCGCCTCCGGCAGCGAATCAATCCAAAGCAAGTGCTGCCCAGTCTGCAGCTCGTGATTGCTGCGCTGATCTGTCAACGCCACATACCGATCAAACGCCGCGTTCGTAGCAGGCCGAAGCTCCACCCCTGGCGCCGCGACAGCGGGCAAACAAGCCATAGCAAGCGTCGCAGCCACGCTGAAAATCACCCGCGCGGCATACCCAACATCAGCCCTGAAAGCACCATTCATCACCATCATTCGATTCTGTCCGACCCCGTTCCGTTTACGAAGCCATTTGTCTGCGTGACACAACGGCTCTCCTCGCCGTGTGCACCGAAGCGCATAGGCCCCATTCGAATGCATCGTCGCAAGTCGTTTATCAACAAAAGCTTACAAGGATCTTCCGAGCCACCACTGAACCTAACCCCCATAGAATCACATCCTTGCGCAAAAATCGTACGTAAACCCCGCAGAATCACATCCTTAGAAAAAAACAGTAGGGGGTGGGGCACAGCCTGGCCCAAAAAGAAAACAGCGCCGGCGTTAACCGGCGCTGTTGAGAAGGGAAGCTAAATCTGGCGGGTTGGGTTAGCTCGCACACGACCCCTTTCGGAGCCGCTGTCCCCGCGCGGCCCCCAACCCGTTGATTACAATTTACGGGAGGTCCCCATTTAAGCCAATGGACCGAAGGCCTCAAAAATTGCGGTACCCGCGTTTTGGTACTAGCAACTGATGGCTCTGCAACTATCCTGATATCAGCAAGATACAGACCTAAAAATGAGCCAAGGTACTAAGGACCCCCATTTACACCGCTCAAGTAGCCTCCGAGATGTCCCGTCGCTGAAATCAGCAGCATCCCAACCAATTCCAGCGCATATCGCCACCAAACAGGAATCTCGAAACCTCCCTTTCGCCGAGCCAGGAAATGCAGCGTCCAAATCGTCCAGATTGTGAGACTTGAAAGCACTCCTAGGATCAGGTGCAGCCGCAAAATCCCCTTCAGCGGCTGACCCTCCAGAGCAAACTGCCAAGCCAGAATCCCGGTCGCCATCACGGGAATCGTAAAAAACGCCGCGATCGTCAGGTTATAGAAGGCGGCGTCGGCAAACGCCTTCCGATTCTTCCACAGGGCCGCCACGTCAAAGGCCACCCCCGCGATGCAAAGCGCGATCGGGAAGTGAACCAGCACGACGTGCTGCGCATGCTTCGCCATCAGCGCATTCTTCAGATCGAACGGATTGAGCGCCGCTGCCGCTGCGAGCATTTCCGATGGATTTAGCATTGCCGTCGCCTCGCAGACTTCGGATTCAACTTGGTTTGCATTGTCGTTATCCTGGTCACTGGACGATAACCTTGCCGGTCATCTTCGGGTGAATCGAGCAGAAGTAAGGGAAGTTCCCGGCTTTATCGAACGTGAACGAAAACTTCTCGTCGGTATCGAGCACCTTCGACTTGAAAACTTTGTCGTCGCTCACCACGGTGTGAGGGATGTCATCCCGATTTGTCCAAATCACCGTCGTCCCCGGCGAGATCGTGATCGTCTGCGGTGAAAAGCTGAAGTTATCGACTTTCACCTCGACGACTTTTCCAGCGGGTGCAGCTTGTGTCGCCGCTTGCCCAGTTGCTTGAGAAGTTGCTTGCGAGGTTGCTTGCGAATTCGCTTGCGCCGCTGCTGGCTTCATCGTCGTTCGCGCCGGCGCGCCGAATGCAAAAACTTCTTCAACGCCGGTTGTCGCTGCGAGAACAGAAAACACTGTTGCAAGAACTGCAATTCCAATGCGCACACCAATACTCATGGCTTTTCTCCCCTGCATTTCAGTTTTCAAAATATTCCGTGCGTGTGAGACTTGACCTGGTTGTTTCTGAACGAATGTTTCTGTGAGAACTCAGCTACAAACGCTTCGCCGGTATTTCGCGCTCGGCACTCTCGACTAGCCGAGCTTTGAATCGACGACCGCGAGCGCGTGCTGCCCGCGCACATAGTTCACCGACGTGAGTCCGAGATAACTCCGCAACTGTTCCGCCGGCACTTTCAACGGTCCCGGCGAAGGCGCTTGCCCTGGCGCAGGCTGCGGAAACGCCGTCGAAGCCGCCGTATGAAACGTTACGTTGCCTTCGACCTTCTGCATCACTTGATGAATGTGTCCGTTCAAAACCGAAACCGATCCAAACTTCTTCAAATATCCGAGCGCCTGCGCGCTGTCTTCCGTGCCCCAGCCCCAATCCGGATACACCGTCCACAGCGGAATGTGCGCGAAGACCACGATCGGCGTGCTCGACTTCAAATGCTTCACGTCGCGCTCCAGCCATTCGAGCTGATCGCGCCCGAGCGTCCCGAGTCCACCCGCCTTCAGGTTCATCACATTCACGAGCCCGACAAAGTGAACTCCCTTCTTGTCGAAGCTGTACCACCCGGAACCTTGCGCGTTCTTCCCGTATCGCTCCAGGAATTGCTTCCCGTCGTCTTCCAGCACGTCGTGTTCGCCCGGCACAAAGAAAGTCTCTTTGCCCGTGCTCTTCAGAATCTGATCGACAGCGTCGAATTCATCAGGTCGCGAAAGATGGCTGACGTCTCCGGTGTGCAACAAGAACTCCGGAGCCACCGTCGCTCCCTTGATTTTGTCCACCGCCGCCTGGAGCGTCGCCGCCACGTCCGGATTCGCCGCCTTGTTGAACCCCATGTGGCTGTCGCTGATCTGCACGAAGCTCAGTTCGCCGTCCGCCGCCGCCGACTTCGGATCGGGCATCCTATTCAGCGCGAACGATTTCAAAACACCGCCCTGCATCACGCAAAGCGTGCCCGTCCCCGCCCAAGCCATGCACTTCAAAAAGCCGCGACGATTAATCCCGTCGTGATTGTGGTCATACAAAAGTTCGTCTTTCGTTGAATCTTTTTTTGGATCGCTCACCTTGATCTCCTTGCCACGTCAGTCTTGCCACGCGAGCCAACGCATCGCACCTGTTGCGAATTACACGGGACGGCGCGGTCGTGATTTTTTGTCCAGGGTTACCGCGCCGCCCCGCTGACGTGTTGCACTTTTCTCAACCGAGGCCTGCCGGCTTTTATTCCGCCGGAAGCCGATTTTTTGTTGCGCAATTCGTCTAAAATAGTGGGAATAAAATCGTGTGCTGGGCGGTCTATAGCGATGAGTCCGGGTGTCGAAGGAAGCGATTTGGGCGTGTTGGATTTACAGGAGCGAGCTCGCTTTGAGCAGCTCGTGCTGCCCCATGTGGACGCGGCATTTAACCTCGCCCGCTGGGTGCTGCGCGGGCGCAATGACGCCGAAGACGTCGCGCAGGAAGCCCTGCTGCGCGCGTACCGTTTTTTCCGCGGCTTCAACGGTGCCGACGCGCGCGCGTGGCTCCTGCAAATCGTGCGCAACGCTTGCTATAGCTGGCTGGAGAAAAATCGCCCGATGGACCTCTCGACCGAATTCGACGAACAGCTTTACCCGCAGTCCGGCGCCACTCCCGAATCGCTCGCGATCGCCGGCGACGACAAGCAACGACTCACGGCAGCGCTCGAAACACTGCCTCCCCGATTCCGCGAAGTTCTCGTCTTGCGAGAACTCGAAGGCTGCTCGTACAAGGAAATCGCATCGATCACGTCGATGCCGATCGGCAGCGTGATGTCAGCACTTTCCCGGGCGCGCCAACGATTGCAGCAATTGCTGACACAAGGCGGCGCAGGGAAGAACGTGGAGGCCCAACGTGAGTTGTGAACTGACGCACTCCGTTCTCCACGGCTATCTCGACGGTGAACTCGACGCAGCCCGGGCCGCCGAGTTCGAGCAGCATCTGCTTTCGTGCCCGCAGTGCGTCGCCGAACTCGAAGCGCAAGAGAATCTGCGCGCCACGATTCAGCGCGCCGGATTGCGCGAGCGCGCACCGGAAAAAATCCGGCGCAATCTGCAAGCCGCGATCAGGGGAACGAGCGCCGTCAACACAACGGGCGAGCCAGTGAAGACAGTCACTCCGATTCGTGCGAAGCCGTCGATTCGTCCGACATGGTGGCTCACGCTCGCGGCGGCAGCCGTGTTCGTCATCGTGCTTGGTTCGCGTTTTCTTCCGAATCTGTCGCAGAGCCGCGGCGGAGACGAAATGACCGCAGCCATCGTCGATGCGCATCTGCGCTCGCTTCAACCGGGACATCTAGAAGATGTGATTTCCACCGATCAACACACGGTGAAGCCGTGGTTCGACGGACGCATCGATTTCGCTCCTCCGGTCAACGATTTCGTCTCCAATGGATTTCCGCTGCAAGGCGGGCGATTGGATGTGGTTCACGGTAAGACAGTGGCCGTGCTCGTCTACGGCCGGCGCAAGCACATCATCAACGTTTTCATCTGGCCGACCAACGAGCAGGATACGGCACCACAACAAGGTTCACAGCTCGGCTACAACTGGATCGACTGGCGAAAAAGCGGGATGGAGCTGGTAGCGATTTCTGACGTCAGCGCTCCCGATCTGGCCGCGCTGCAAAAGCTGATCGCGCAGTAGCGCAGAAACAGAAATTGGAAAGTGGGAAATGGAAATTGGCAGATTAAAACTGGAGCGGTGCTTAGCGAGCCTGCACTTAGGTGGAGCGCAACTCGCCAGCGCCGAGACGCGATGCTCCGAGGAGCGCGTGATTATTCCGGCTGGTTCTCGTACGTGTGCGTCGCAGTGAATTGCTTCACGTCTTCCTTCTCATGAATCGCGTGCAACGCGATGGTGCGAGTTTTCCCCGGATGCACCGCAACGTTTTCCCAATCGCTCAAGACGCCGTTGTTGCTCGCACGGATGGCATAGACATCGCCCTTCAACTTGGAAATCGTGAAGTGGCCGTGCGCGTCGGCGTGCGCCATGTGAGGCGCAGAGCCGCCGGAGTTTTGATACGTGATGACAGCGTTGGGAACCGGTTTATTGTTGGCGCCGAGCACCACGCCGGTCACAACTCCAGAGCCGCCCTGCGGCGCCGCAGCACTCGAGCGGCCAATCAGACTCACACACAACGCAAACATAACTCCGGCCAACAATACGCTTTTCATCGGATTCTCTTTTCTGCGCGCGCCTCGCGAATCAGTCGCCGAGGTTGCAATCCGTCCGCAGGCACGGAAGAGCGGCACCTGCTCCTACCTGAATCCAGTTTAATTCGCAGAGCGCAACCACTCACGCGCCGCGGAGTCCAGTCGTGCTCCACACCAACCTGAACTTATGGACAGGTAAGGCTCGATTCACTGCTTCACGCAAACGGGCCGAAAAGATGGCGGCGTAAAGCCGCCTCTACAGGACTCGGCCAACGGTGCGATCACTTCTCGTCGAGGATCTCGCGGACAATCCGAGCCAGCGTCGTAGGGCTATATGGCTTCTGTAAATACCGCCCGGTCGGTCCCTCCGGAACCAGCTCCGATTCCGACGAATACCCGCTCGTGAAAACGACGCGCACGCCAGGATGGTGCTGCGCCAACTGCCCCGCCGCTGCCGACCCGCCCATCTTGGGCATGATGACGTCGAGAATCGCGAGGGCCGGGGGTTCGTGCTGCGAAAGCCGCAGCGCCTCTTCTCCGTCCGCCGCTGAAAGCACGCGATACCCGAGGCTCACCAGCGTCTGCCGCGCCATTTCGCGAATCGATTCGTGATCTTCGGCAAGCAGGATCGTTTCGCTGCCGCGCATTTCGGTGCGCGACGGAACAATCGATTTCGCCACGGCGCCCTTCGAAGCGCCGGCTTCCATCGCGGGGATATAAACGCGAAACAAACTCCCATGCGACGGTTCCGTGTACACGTGAATGAATCCGCCGTGCTGCTTCACGATGCCGTAAACAGTGGCGAGTCCCATCCCCGTGCCTTTGCCGCGTTCCTTCGTCGTGAAAAACGGTTCGAAAATGCGCTCGCGCGTTTCGGGGTCCATCCCGGATCCCGTGTCCGAGACGGAAAGCACGGCATAGCGCCCCGGCGTCACATACGGATAAAAACGGCAGTACGGTTCGTCGAGCTCCACCATTTCGGTTTCGATGCCAAGGCGTCCGCCGTCGGGCATCGCGTCGCGCGCATTGATGCAGAGATTCATCAGAACTTGTTCAAGCTGCGTCGGATCGGCCTTTACCGGATCGAGCGGATTCGTCGAAAATTTCACTTCGATATTTTTGTCGATGACTTTGTCGAGCAAGCTATGCAGCTCATTCGCAACCGTATTCAGATCCACGGCTCGCGGTTGCAAAACCTGTCGCCGCGCGAATGCAAGCAATTCTCGCGTAAGAGCGGCCGCCCGATCCGCCTGCTCCCGAATCCGCGCAAAACGCTCGGTCATCTCCGCGCTGTCGCGGCTGTGTTCGAGTCCCATTTCCGCCCATCCCAGAATTGCGCCGACCACGTTGGTGAAATCGTGCGCAATACCGCCGGCGAGCTGGCCGATGGCTTCGAATTTTTGCGACTGCCGCAATTGACGCTCGAGCGCGCGCAATTCGGTGACGTCTTCGGCGATCACTTCGAATGTGTCGGACTCATCGGCCGAAGACAATCGCCGCAAGTGAAGGCGCACGGCAAGAATCCCGCCATCACGGCGCTTCCATTCCGCTTCGGCGCCGTGAATCTGGCCGAATTCGCGGCAGTTCGCCATCAAGCGCGCATATTGCTCGGGGAACCGAAACAAGTCGCGCGCAAGATTCAGGCTCGCGACGTCTTCTTCTGAAGCGCAGCCCAACATGCGAAGCAGCGAGGGATTCGCATCGAGAAACGCGCCGTCGCCCGACACGCGAGCGATGGCATAGACGGCATGCTCGACCAGGCTTCGATTGCGCGTCTCTGAAAGCCGCAGCGCTTCGTGTGCGCGCTGATTCTCGTCGCGCAAAGCTTTTTCGCTCAGCGCGCGATTCAGCGCGACGGGCAAGCGATTTAGATGATCTTTCAGAATGTAATCGCTGATGCCTTGCTTAATGCAATCGACCGCTGCTTCTTCGCCGAGCGTTCCGGTCACGAGTAAAAACGGTATGTCGCGCCCAGCCGCGCACAGATCGGCGAACGCGTCGAGGCCGCACCAGCCGGGCAATCGGTAATCGGCAAGCACGGCGTCAAAGACTCCATTTGCGAGGGAGCGCCGAAACTCGTCGCGCGTTTGAACGAGCGTCGGTTCGATCCGAAAGCCCGAATCGCGAAGCTCGAACAAAATCAGCTCGATGTCGTGCGGCGAATGCTCGACGAATAAGACTCGCAGGGGCGTCGTCGCGTGAGCGATCGGTGCCTCTTCCAATGCCGGCGATTTCATGTGGGTCCTCCGGTATCGGGATCGAGAAATGCCGCGGTCGGAGGCGGCTGATTCACTTGCAGCCAGTACGTGCCGAAATTACGGACGGTGTCCTGAAACTTTTGCAGATCGACTGGCTTTTGAATGTAGCTGTTGGTGCCCGAGCGGTAGCATTCGACGAGGTCACGATCCTGCGCCGACGAGGTCAGCACTACGACTGGAATCGATCGCGTGCGCGGATCGGATTTGATCGCGCGCAATACCTGATGCCCGCTCACCTTCGGCAATTTCAGATCGAGCAAGATCAGTTTCGGCGGCCGATCGAACTTGCGCTCCGCGTATAAACCCCGGCAGAAAACAAAATCGAGCGCCTCGGCTCCATCGCGGACGACGCGAACGTTGGTTGTGAGTTTTTCCCTGCCGATCGCCATCAACGTGAGCTCGGCGTCGGCCGGATCGTCTTCCACTAACAGGATTTCTTCGTTTCGGGTATTCATACCACCGTCCCCATCGGTTCGTTTACTTCGCTTACGGCTGCGGAAGTCGTCGGCACACTGAAATAAAAAGAAGCACCTTTGTTGACTTCGGACTCGGCCCAAACGCGGCCGCCGTGTTTCTGGACAATGCGGTGAACGGTGGCCAGGCCGATGCCGGTGCCTTCAAATTCGTCCTGGCGATGCAGGCGCTGAAAGACTCCGAAAAGTTTGTCGGCGTGGCGCGGATCGAATCCGGCTCCGTTGTCGCGCACAAAGATCACGCTCATGCCGTTTCCGTCGAAGCTGCCGATTTCGATCGTGGCGACTTGGCGATCGCGCGTGAATTTCACGGCGTTGGAAAGCAGATTCGCGAAGACGAGGCGAAACAATCCCGGATCGATCTCCAGTTCGGGAAGGGAACTGATCTCCCAATGGATGTCCCGGCCAACGCATTCGGGCTCAACTTCCTTGCGTGCTTCATCGACCAGAGTGCGCATCGGCTGTAGTTCGCAGCGCGTGGCCTGGCGGCCGACGCGCGCGAGCTGGAGCAGATCTTCGACGAGTTCCGACATGTGCTTCGCCGCGCTGCGAATGCGTTCGAGGTAGTGCTGCGCGCCTTCGGGCAATTGCGGCCCGTACGTTTGTTGCAGGATGTGCGAGAAACCGTCGAGGTGGCGCAGCGGCGCGCGGAGATCGTGCGAAACGGAATAACTGAAGGCTTCGAGTTCGCGATTCATTTCTTCGAGCTCGGCGGTCCGTTGCTTCACGCGGCGGCCGAGGTGATCGTTGAGCTCACGCACCTCTGCCTCGGCTTTTGAACGTGCGCGAATCTGAGCGTGCAAATCCTCGAGCACGTGTCCGAGCTCGGCGCGCTGTCCTTCGAATTTGACACCGAGCATTTCCTGCGCGCGCCGCAAGCCGGCTTCGACGGTGGCGCGCAAGAGAATTTCGCGCTGCACGAGATACACGGCCACGGAAAGAATCATCACCGTAAGCACGCAGACGATCAGGAGGACGAGACGCGTGCGTGCAACATTGGCGCGCACGGCCGCGGAACGTTCGGCGAGCAGCCTCCGTTCATCGTTCTCCATAGTGGCAAACAAGTCGCGCACGCGGTCGGAGGGCTGGAATGGAAGCGACCACGTCGAGGTATCGGTGGGCGACGTGTTGTTGGCAACGGCGTCATCCATTGCCTTTTGCAGGGAAACCAGTTGAGCGGCGACCAGTGGCATTAGCTCGTCGAGAATCTGAACCTGCGTCGGATTGTCGGCTGTGAGCGTTCGCAGGTCGTTCAGGTTTTGGCGAACACTCGCCATGTCGTCGTGAAAATGCGCGGGCAAGTCGGGCCGCCGCGTAACACGGAACGACCAGAGCTGATTCATGAGCCGCGATCGGCCAAAGCGCGCCTGGCTGATCTTGTCGAGCACTTCACCGGTATGCGCCGACCAGTCGAACACCGATTCGGCCTGGATCGCGCTGCGCAAGGCGAGAAAGAACGCGAAACCGAGGATGGCTACTACGACGGTCGCAGCGCCCCAGAGTCTGCGCCGGAATTTGAGTGCGCGGTTCATCACGAGTTACCCTCGCACCGTTTGGGCGTCGCGCACTGCGGGAATTTCGTCGGCTGCGTATGTTCGTTGCGTGCTTGTTTGTGTTTCCGGCGCGGCGTGGCGGAGGTGCGATTCAACTTCGTCCACAAATTCGCTGAAGGTGCGGCCGTCGCGCCCCGACCACGCGCCGACCGAAAGACGCAAATCGATTGGTCCCCATGGAGAGCGCGTCTGATTGTGTACCGCGAGATGTTTTTCCAGGCGCTGGCGCATCACTGGCGCGCTCGGCGCGGTCGCATCGACCGCGAGCACAGCGAATTGCGCCGGGCCAAGCCGCGCGACGAGATCGCTGCGGCGGCAGCTTCCGACGAGTAACGTCGCGATGTCTCGCAGCGCGTGATCGGCCGCGCCGGGACCGAAACCGTCGCGCAACGTCTGCGAATTTTCAAAGAGCGCGCAGATCAGCACCATCGATTCGCCGGTGCGGCGCGCTTCCTCCATGCAGCGCGAGCCGAGCGTTTGCAGGCCTTCGCGCGTGTAGAGGCCGGTCATCGGATCGCGCAGTAGGTCGGCGAGGCCTTCGAAAGTGTTGCGCTCGAGGGCGGTGCGCAAGACGCGGCCGAGAGTGCGCGCGTCCATGAAGCCTTTGAGGACGTAGTCCATCGCGCCTTCGCTGAGGCTTTGCGCGGCGTGTTGCTTTTGCGAAGGATCAGCGAGAACGACGAGCGGAATTCCCGGCGCCGAGCGGTGCACGAGATGCACGGCATCGAGCGGATCGCGCATGCTGAGCTCGAGGTCGAGCAAAATAATTTCGGGATCGACAATTTTTGCTGTGGGGACGAGCGTGGCCATCGTCGAGACGACCGTGAGGTCGAGGCCGCCTGTCGCATCGGGGAACAGCGTGCGCAAAGTGTCGGCAGTTTCGCTTGGCTCGGCTTCCGCGAGCAGGATGCGTAGTTTTTTTTGGACCATGCCTCACCTCGTTTATCGGCGTTGGCGGAAAACGGGCGGCGAGATGTGCGGTTTGTTGGATCGAGTCGGAAAGGATGCGTTGGCGTTTGTTGCCGATTGCGTGACGCTTGCCGTGCGCTGCCTGTCGCTTCTCGCTTGTCGCCGCAGAAATACGCCGTGCGACTGGAGAGGACAGTCGTTGACATAAAAGGGAAAACTTCCTGGAAGGGGGTGCGACTATTGTCGCCCAATGTTAGGCGGAGTCAAGGTCGGGTCGAGGAAGAGTTGCGATGCAATTACGGGCGGAATTGCGGGTGAGTTGATGAGGAGCGTCTGAGGAATTAGCTCAGGATCATTAGGGATTCCTCATTGTTGGCGCGTTTGTCGCAGCGATTCGCGTTTATCGCGACGAGTCGCTTCGGTTGCGGCGGCTGGCGACGAATGCGGCGAGTCCAGCGATGCTTCCGCCGATGACGACGATGCCCTCCCATACGAGGCCGGATGCGAGGACGAGCGTGCCTGCGGCGCCGAACGGTGCGAGCAGCGCGACCAGCGCGGCTTCACGGACGCCGATGCCGCCTTGCGTTAAGGGCAGCACAGCGGCGAGTTTTGCCAGCGGCCAGGCGAACAGCCAGACGCGCAGCGGGAGTTTTAAGCCGCAGGCGACGGCGATCCACGCGGTGAGCACGAGAAACGTGGATTGAATGACCGTGGCGGCGAGCCATCCAGCGACGAGGATGTGCGGGCGCGCGGAGACGCTGCGCAGAGCGTGTCGCAAACGCGCGAGACGGCGGCGAAAACGGAAGGAGCGGCCGCGAAGAAATATGCCCCGGAGGAAAAATACGGCGAGAATCAACACGGCGCCAATTGCGATGGCTGCGACCAACGCGCGCGTGGCGATCGAACGCAGCGACTCCGGCAGCGAGCCCGGCAAAAGCGCGAGCCCTAGCGAGACGAGTCCTGCTTGTGCTGCTACGTCGAGGAATCGATCGACCACGTTTCCGGCAAGCACCGCTGCTGGGCGTGGGCTTCGCCGCAGGCCGACTGCCAGTCTGATCACGTCGCCGCCGACGATCGACGGCAAGAACAAAGTGCCGAAGAGTCCGCCGCCATAGCATTGCAGGCTGGTCGCAAAGTCGAGCTGCGCGCCGGCTGCGTTCACGACCATGCGCCACTTCAGCACGCCGAGAGCGTGCGCGAGCAAGTATCCGAGCAGTGCTGCGAGGAAATATTGTGGCGGGACGCGCGCAATCGACGACCGCACGGCCGCGAGCGGCAGGAAATGCAACAGCACGCCCAGCACAGCGAGCGCAGCGATCCATCGCAAAGCGATGATCGTCCATCCGCGCGCGCTGCGCCGCGTTCGTTCCGGTTCCATCATGAACGGGAAATCACAACGGGAAGGTTATCGCAAAACGCGGTGCATCTTTCGTCGCACGCAGAAGTGCGTGTCGCCTCTTCAACGGCTCACAACCTCAAGAGGATCGAGTGGTCGCTGTAGAGAGCCGGTGAAGCAGCACTCATCCGCCGAAAATCGCGTCGATTTTGGCGGCCAGCGTGAAATCGAGATCGCTGATGCCTTTGACGCTGTGCGTGTTCAGATCGATCACGACTTTATTCCACACGTTAAACCACTCGGGGTGATGATTCATCGATTCCGCGACGAGCGCGACGCTGCTCATCTTGCCGAACGCAGTCACAAAATCCTTGCACGTGAATTCGCGATGCAGCTTGCCATCGACAAGCGCCCAATCCTTGTGACTGCCGAGATGATGATTGATCTCCGCTTCCGTCAATTTCTTCGCAGCCGGCATATGTGTCTCCAGAAGGGTTTCGTTGTCTATTTGTCGTTCGCGCAGACGAAGCTGGCGGCGCTATTCACGTCGCCGGTGCTTTCGTACTTCGCGACTTTGGGATAAACGCACAAAGGCCGCGTCATCTCCTCGTGCCCGGAACGCAACGGCCCCGAGAATTTCGTCGCCACGATCTCTTTCGGTGCGGTGCCTTTTTCGACCCACTGCTCGATCGACACCTGCAAGCTTTGATGCGGATCAGTCACGTTCGGCCACGGCCCATTCTCGCCAAAAGAATCCGGTCCGACGCCACCGTCGCAATGCTGCATTCCCGGCACCATGTAGACGCGAGCGAAAGAGTCGAACGCGTCCTGCCCCATCGCGCCGACAACACTCTGGTAGTAATTGATCGTGTTGATCGCCGAGATTGCTGGATCATTCCAGCCGTGATACAGAATTAATTTTCCTCCGCGCGCTTTGAAGGCCGACAAATTTGGATCGGTGGCGTTCAGCGTTTTCGCCAGCTTCTCATCCGCAGCCTTCACAATCTCGGGCACATTTGCGTCACGATAATTCCAATCGGCCTTTTCAAACACCATTTGAGAGAAAAAGCCGACACCAAACATCTGCATCAAGCTCTTGCCCGGCTCTGGGCCAGTGATCCACAAGCCCCAACCGCCGGGTCCGTCCTCCGCACCAGGCAGCAACCCCGGATAAATCTGTGCACCGCTCGTATCGGTCGGACCCGCATAGATCTTCTTCAGCGCCGTTACTTGCGGACTCGTCAAACAAGAGTTTGAGTCGTCCGCTTTACACAGCATCGCCGCGGGATCGAAGCGGCATTTTCTCGGATCGTCCAAAATTCCGTCGGTTGTCCCGTCTTGCGCGTCGCATGCGGCGTTGACGGCCTTCGCAATCGCCGGCAGCTTCGCCGGTGGAATGTAGCTGGCCGGATCCAACGTCGTCGCCTGCAACTGCCAGATGGCGCTCGTCACCAGATGCGTCCAGTAATTCGCAGGCGCGCCCGCGATGATTCCGTCGTAATCGCCTGGGTAACGCTGCGCCTCCATCAGCGCCTGCCGTCCGCCGTTCGAGCAACTTGCGAAATAGGCGTGTTGCAACGGATGCTTGCCGTAAAACTGCTTCACGACGAGCTTCGCATCCTGCGTCATTTCATGAATGGCGCGATGGCCGAAGTCGATCACTTTTTCCGGATGTCCGAGCGCCCAGCGCGCGTCGACGCCGCTAGCTGCGTGGCCAGTGTCGGTCCCCGCCGTCGCGTATCCCTCGTGCAACGCAAGCGCTAGAGAGAAGTCGTCGATCTCGCCGGCGAATCCACCGTTGCCGCGGCCCTGCAGCTTGCCGTTCCAGCCTTTTAGCGGCAGCCAGACTTCAATTTTGATGTCTGAGTCTGAACTCGGATGGGAGTCTATGCGAACGCGACAAAACGCAGGCAGGGACCTGTAGAGCGCATCCGCTTGCGCCGCCCATGGCATCACCGAACTGCTCGGACGAAACGAGCCTGGCGCTACGACTTCGGCGGATGTCACCGTCGCGTTCGGCAATGAAAACTTGGCGACTTTTTCGCAGTTTGCCGCTTGGGCTTCCGTCTTCTCGCTCTTTTCTCCAAGCGCCGACTGCGACAGCGCGAACGACAGCGCCATCAATACAAAGACTCTGAGCATCGCACGCACCTCGACACACGAATTCACAACCACCACGGCGAGCACATCCTAACGGAATCGCCACACCAACACAAAATCAGGCCAAAAACAAAGCCGCGCCGGTGGGCAACCGGCGCGGCCGACTACTACTTCTCCTGGGAGGGAAAAATCGTCCAGCTAAAAACAGGTTAAGGCGGCGCTTCTTACGGAACGAGGCGCGTGTTGTGCACGCCCGCGTACAGGGACATGCTCGTTCCCGCCGACTGCGGCACCCACCACAAATTCCGCATCCACTGGTGGTGTGAAGTCATCATGCGCCTGCCGATAAAGTCCATCACGAGCGGGCTCACCTGCGTCGCCGCATACATCGCATTCGAGTGCGAAAACGGACGCAACATCGGATTGGCCTCGACGCCGTAGCCGCCAGAAATCGCGCGCCGCGTGGACCATGCATCAAACGCCGCCGCGCCGCTGCCCGTAATCGCCAGCGTGTACCACATCGTGCGCTGCATCCGCGTTTCAACGGGGCTCGAAATCGCCTGCTTCAGGCCGCGCATCGGAGCGCCAGCCGCGGGCACAGCCGCCGGCTCAATTCCCGGCTCAATTTCCGCATCGGTCTTCACTTTAGGCGCCGGAGCGGACGGAAGCGGTTCAGAGAGGGAAGTAACCGTGGCGGAATCTGCGGATTCCTTGGAAATCGTAATCGCTGCGGGTGGGTTTTCTACTGCTTTTGCGGTGCCCTCAATCTGCGGAAGGGGGCAGAGCAACAAGATCGTTGCCAGCAACATTGTGTTCTCCTCAGGTGTCGCAGCGCGCTTGCCCTACTGTCAGAAAGTACGTGCCTGCAACAACTGAACTTTACTGCGCACAAGTGCAGGTGGCACTGGCCCGGTGGTCACATTTCGGGTGGTACTCAGCCGTGGGATTCTGGTTTAGGAAAGGAGGGACTGATGTACTAGCACTTTCTCAACCCGGGAAAATGAGAAAACTCGAAGCGATCAAAAATCGCTTCCCTGTGCAAAATTCATTTTCTCTATCGATCATTTCGCATCGCCAACGCCTGGCGCATGCAAACGACTCTGCTATAATCCCTCGCGATTTTGTTTTCGGAGTCGATCCCTGGAGATTCCGCAGCCCGCGCGGACACGAAGAGCGACAGCGACCAATGGCCAACGAATCGTCTTCCGCCAAACGCGCACCGATTCCGCAGCGCGGCCCGCAAGCGCCACGCTTTATCGTTATCGAGGGGCCTCTCCGCGTCGGTAAAACCACGCTCGCCAAAGTGCTCGCCGAACGCCTGCACGCGCGCCGCGTTTACGACTGCGAAGACAACCCGTTTCTCGCCGATTTTTACAATGAAAAGCCGGGTTCCGCGTTTCGCGCCCAGATGTACTTCCTGATCGAGCGCCAGAAACGCCTGCGCGAAGCCCTCGCCGTGGAATCGCCGGGCCCGGTGCTGTCTGATTATTTGATGGAAAAGGACCGCATCTTCGCCAACCTCAATCTCAACGACGAAGAGCTAAAGCTTTACGACCGCTATTACGAGATTTTCGCTTCCGAAGTGCCTGCGCCCGATCTCGTTATTTATCTCCAGGCCAAGCCTGAAGTCTTGCGTACCCGCATCGCCAAGAAAGCGTCCAAAGACGAAACCCAAATCTCACTGGAATATATCGAGGAAGTCGCCCGCGCCTACGAACACTTCTTTTTCCACTACGCTGCCAGCGATCTGCTCGTCATCAATACGTCCGACATCGATTTTGTCGAACGCAGCGCCGACCTCCAGCAGCTCCTCCGCCGGCTGCAAGACCCTGTCAAAGGCACGCAGTATTTCCTGCCACTCGGCGACGCCGAATAACATCATCCTCTTCGTTCGGTACAACCGCTCGCACAGATCCCTGCGCGCGTTGACTTGCTTTCCGCCTGCAACCTAAACTTGCGCCAATGACGGAGTACCCCTCATTCGTGGGGCAGACGTTCGGGCATTACCGCATCCTCTCCAAAATCGGGGATGGCGGTATGGGTGTGGTGTACAAAGCCGAAGACACACGCCTGCACCGCAACGTCGCGCTCAAATTTCTTCCGGAAAATGTCGCCGGCGACCCGCAAGCGCTCGCGCGTTTCCATCGCGAAGCTGAGTCCGCGTCAGCGCTGAACCACGCGCACATCTGCACGATCCACGACGTCGGCGCCGCCAACGGAAAAGCCTTCATCGTTATGGAGTTGCTCGAAGGCGCCACGCTCAAGCACTGGATCCAGTCCGGCTCGCTTACGATCGATCAAATCCTCGACTTTGCCGCGCAAATCGCCGACGCGCTCGACGCCGCCCACGTGAAGGGCATCATCCATCGCGACATCAAGCCCGCCAACATTTTCGTCACCGATCACGATCAGATCAAAATCCTCGACTTCGGCCTCGCGAAAGTCGCCGACGAACACGCGCAACTCGCCTCCGGCGCGACCGCCGATTTCGTCACCGCGCCGGGCTTCGCCGTCGGGACTGCCGCGTACATGTCTCCCGAACAGATTCGCGGCGAGCCGCTCGACACTCGCACCGATCTTTTTTCTTTCGGCGTGGTCCTCTACGAAATGGCCACCGGCCAGCTTCCGTTTCCCGGCGCGACCTCCGGCGTCGTTTTCGATGGCATTCTCAATTGTCCACCCGTGGCTGCCAGCCAGTTGCGGCCGGCCACGCCGCCACGCTTCGAAGAAATCATCAGCAAATCTCTGGAGAAGGACAAATCGCTGCGCTACCAGCACGCCTCCGAACTTCGCATCGATTTGCGGCGCCTCAAGCGCGACGCCGACTCCGGCCGCGCCACGCAGTTGCGAAGTGCCGTCGTCGCCACGGCGAAGGCGCAAGACGCCGAGCCGAGCCGAGTCAATCGCCTCGCGCTCACAGCCGTAATTGTCCTAGCCACCGTCGCCCTCGTCGCGTCCTGGCTCGTTCGCGCGCGTCATACCGACGCGCTCAACCAGAAGGACACCATCGTCCTCGCCGATTTCGCCAACAAAACCGACGACCCCGTCTTTGACGACGCGCTCAAACCAGCGCTCGCCTCGAGCCTCGAACAATCTCCATTTCTCAACATCCTGTCAGACCGCAAAGTCGAGTCCACGCTCGCGCTCATGGGCCGCTCTCCGGGCGAACGCATCACCACACAGATCGCCGATGACGTCTGCCAGCGCACCGGCAGCAAAGCCGTGCTGACCAGTGCAATCTCCAGCATCGGCAGCAGCTACCTGATCGCGCTCGACACGACGAGTTGCCTGACCGGCGAGTCGCTGGCGAAAGCGGAGACGCAGGTCGCCCACAAGGAGGAAGTTCTCAAGGGGCTCAACAAAGCCGCGTCTTCGCTGCGGGCAAAACTCGGCGAATCGCTCAGCTCCATCCAGAAATATGACGTCCCGCTGGATCAGGTCACTACGTCGTCGCTCGATGCGCTGAAAGCATTCAGCCGGGGCCGCAAGATCGTTGACACAAAGGGCGACCTGGAGGCCATTCCGCTGTTCAAGAGCTCGGTGCAGATCGATCCCAACTTCGCCCTCGGATACCTCGCGCTCGGCTCGTCGTACGCCAACATCGCCGACGTCGCCGCGGCCAGCGAGAATATTCGCAAGGCTTTTGATCTCCGCAACAATGTAAGCGAGCGCGAAAAGCTGGCGATCGCCGGCCTTTACTACGCCACGGTCACCGGCCAGCTGCCCGAGGCGATCCAGACGTACAGCCTGCGGATTCAAACGTATCCCGCGGAGTCCACGCCCCATGTCGACATCGCACTCTGTTATTCGTATCTAGGCAGGTTTGAAGAGGCGCTGGCACACAACCTCGAAGCCGCGCGCCTCGAGCCCGACAGTGGCATCGCGATCGCAAATGTCACCAGCTCGTTGGTCGATCTTGGTCGCCTCGAGGAAGCCAAGGCGAACAGTCGCGCGGCGGCCGCGCGCAAGCTCGATAGTCCCTATATCCATCTCCACGCTTATCAGATCGCATTCCTGCAAAACGACGCCGCGGAAATGGCGCGTCAGGTCGCCTGGTCGCGCGAGAATCCTTACACCGAAAGCATTTTTCAGGCGCTCGAGGCGTGGACCGCTGCGTATCAAGGCCGTATGAAAACGTCGCGCGCGCAATTTCGCGACGCCATCGAAACCGCGAAGCGCGGCGGCCTGGCTGGCACCGCCGCGCTCTGGCAAAGCATCAGCGGATGGACCGAAGCCGAACTCGGCGGGCAATTTCCTTTGGCGATTCAGCAGGCGCAAGCATCGCGTGCGGCCGCGGGCAACGCTTTGCGCACGCGCGCCTACGCGTTGCTCGCTTTCAGCAAGATCGGCGACGAGCGCTCTGCAAATCAGGTGAGCGACGATCTCCGCAAAGAGCACCCGCTCGACACACTCGCCAATTCCTACTGGCTCCCGATTGGCGAAGCGCTGACGGAAATCCGTCGCGGCAAAGCGCAAGCCGCGCTTGAAGCGTTACAAACAGCGAATGCGCTGGACCTCGCTGACCCGGCGTGGTCGGGAGGCTACTTGCCCTACGTGCGAGGCGAAGCGTTGCTGCTCGCGAATCAGGCGGGCGCGGCGGCGACGGAATTTCGTAAGTTGATTGATCATCCTGGTGTTGTTATCAATTGCCCGACGGGCGCGCTCGCGCGGCTCGGTATCGCGCGTAGTTATGCGCTAGCTGGAGAAAAGGAAAAGAGCCGGGCCGCTTACGAAGATTTGTTTATGCTGTGGAAGAATGCCGATTCCGATTTCGCGCCGCTGCTGCAAGCCAAATCGGAATATGCCAAGTTGAAGTGAGTCAGGCGCGCTCGCACGTAAACGGGCGCGGAAAAATCAGAACTCGTCGGATTCTTTCTTTCCTTGTTGCGCGGCTGGCTTTTCCTCTGCGCTATCGCTGTGGTCGTTGGCTTCGCCGTTCATCTCATCGACGGTCACGCCCTGTAGGGTCGACGGCTGGCTCAACTGCATGGCCATCAGCAGCCACTTTCGCAGCACGCTGCGAAACGCTGGCTTCACGTCGCGAAAGACCAAGCCCAAGCCTAGCGCGGGATTCGCGTAGGCCACCGTCGCGTTCGCCTCGAAGTATTCGCCGGGCATAAAAATCTTCACCAACACCTTGGTCCGCGGCGCGAGGGTGGACGCTGCATCCATATAGCAGCCGTACAAACTCAGCTCTTTGATGTTCCCGCCAACCGGGGCGCCCTTTTCGGGCAGCACCGCCGCCGGCGCTACGAACGAATAGCGCGGCACCCGGCGCTGCTGGGCGTACTCTCCCTGACTCATTTCCCGACTTTAAACCCGCGATATCACCCTTTAAATCCGGTACTGGCCGGGGTTTGTCCAAAACAACCCTGTAGTGTTTCCTGAAAGGAAACACGGGGCTTAGAGGATTTCCACAACCCATCGACCATCGCCTCCGCACCTGTTCCGAGGGACACACGCACTTCGTTCGCGCGGATCAGTAACCTGTCTATCTAGTTGTAAACAATAGCATTAGTTGAAGTTTGGAGGGCCGATGTCCCCCCGTACCATTGGCGGCGTCACGGGGTACTACGAAAATTTGGTCACGTCGCGAGCATTTTTTTCAACGTGGCGCTGAGGCAAAGATCGAAGTGGAAATCCGGCCCACATCTTCGACACAGGCGCTCCCCGCGCGCCCGGCCACCGAGAACCCCGGTTCAGGCCGAGTCGGCGACCTTCTCCGCCGATTCGCCGCCCCCGTGGTAGCCCTTGCCGTGGTTTCGACCCTCGCCGGATATGAGGTCGCCCGGCACTCGCCATCGAGTCCTTGCAATGAGATGGCTAGGCAGCGACCAGGTGCAAGCTGCGACGCTTCCCGGCAACGAAGGCACAACGCCGGCCCAGCCCTTGACCCCCATAACGCCCTTGAGTATGGAGGCAATCGGCCGCCTCGCCCCGCAACCTCAGGCCGAGCAGCTTCTCGAACGTGCCATCGCGCGAGACTTCGAGTCGCTCGACGCGCTCGATCATAAGCTTCCGCTCTGGCGCGGCCAGCTTCGCGATACCGACCATCTTTACGATCTCGTGCATACCGCGCTGAATTCCGACGACATGCGCGTGCGCGGATTGGCCATCGAAACCGATCTTGCCGCTAGCAACATTGATAAAACTCCCGACAGCGTTGCGCGCCTCGTGCAGCAGCTTCATAACGATCCTGACGATCGCACGCTGGCGCTGTGGCATCTCGGCGCACTCGGCAGCCGCGGCATCGAACAGAAATTAGTCCTCGCGCAGCTCCTGCATTACGTACACGATCGCAACGAAGTCACGCGTTACTGGGCGGTCGAGGGCCTTGCGCTGCTAGGCACCGACGGGACCGTCGATCCGCTGCTGGATCGATTTGCGCACGATCCATCCGCGCGCGTCCGCAAACGCGCCGGCTGCAATTTGGCCAAGACGGGCATGCTCACGAAAGAGCAGCGTCTCGCCGCTGTCCCCAATTTATTGAATATGTTTGATGACGATGGACTCGACGCCACGACGCGCAGTTGGGTCTACGGGGCTCTCCGCCTGATCACCGGCGCCGAACTCGGCAACGACGCCAACGCCTGGCGCCAGTGGTGGGCCAACCGCACTACCGCCCACAAAAAGCCGGTGCTGCACAACCAACTCCTCTTCGCTTAACGCCGGTGTTTGCCGAAGTGAGTTGCTTCAAACCGTCCAAGGATTGACTACGCGTACGTCCAGGTCCTCAAAGTGAGAAGTGTTTCGCGTGGCCGCTTAAACTGTTTCCGCAACCAGCGGCAAGACGTACTCGGCTACCGCGGAGGCCGCCGTCAAGCCGGGCGATTCCATGCCGACGAGGTGGATTGCTTGCGGCACTTTGGGATCGCGCGCAATGACAAAATCGGCGATCCCGTGGCCTGTCGGAGGCACGAGCTTGGGGCGCAATCCGGAATAGCCGAGCTGTAAATCTTCTTCCCGGATTTCAGGCAGCAACGTTTTGGCGCTCTCGGCGAAATCGCGAATGGCCAGGCGGCCGCGCTCGTAGTTGTCTTTGCCTTCGACGTAAGTTGCGGTTGGGCCGAGTAAAAACGTATCCCACAGAGTTCGCGTGAAATGCACGCCGAGACTCAATCCGTCGTGATGCGGCAAGGGATACACCAGCGTGTTGATCAAGCTCGCACGAGGGCCGCGCACTTCGCAATATTCGCCACGTACCGGATAAATTTTCCAGGAATTGTTGCCGAGCATCGCGGCGACTTCATCGGCGTACAAACCCGCGGCGTTGATTACGCAGCGCGCTTCGATCGATTCCTTCTCTTTCGATTCTTCGTCGCCGATTTCCAGATCGACGCGTACCGCGTCTTTTACCGGGGTCAACGCAACGACCTTCGCGCGCGTCACGATGTTCGCGCCGTTGTCGGCGGCGAGCCGCGCGTGCGTTCGGACTAGATCTTCGGCCGATAAAATTCCCGTCGATGGAACATCAATTGCCGCAGTCCCGTGAATGTGTGGCTCGCGGGCATGAATTTCTTTCGGGCCAACGAGCTTCAGCCCCTGAACGCCGTTGGTGATGCCTTTCTGAATCAGCTTTTCGAGCTCGGGCTCTTCGCTCTTGTTTGCCGCGACGACGAGCTTGCGGGTCTTACGGTAAGGGACTTTGTACTTCTCGCAGAATTCGTAGGCGAGAATGTTCCCTTCCACGCATAGCTTCGCCTTGAGAGAGTCTTTCGGATAATAAATGCCGGAGTGAATCACGCCGCTGTTGCGCGTGCTCGTGGCCATGCCGACGCGCGGATTCTGCTCCAACAGGAATACGTCCTGGTATTTTTGCGAAACAGCGCGCGCGATCGAGCATCCGATCACGCCGCCGCCAATAATCAGAATGTTTGCCTGATCCATCGCTTCCAGAATAATTCAGATTGGCCGCGGCGAAAATCCGCGAAAGAGTCATCCGACAAATCTGGCCATGAGGACAGCTGTGCATTCTCTGTCGCGTGAAACTGCCGAAATACGCTACTCGTCGCCACCCATTTCGTCGAAGAACGGGGCGCAATCCATCAATTTCGCCTCGGTTCCGTCGTGAACGGCGTAGGTCGAATGCTTGGTGCGATCGTAGGTGTTTTTCCAGAGCGACGCGGCGCCGTGTACGCCGTCTTTGTTGATCGCGTAAAAGAAAATGTGAAACGTGCTCAGCTTTTTCTTGTCGTTCTTGTAGTTGTGCGCGATACGGGCCAGCGCTTCGAGGCATGCGTCCTTTGGAGATTTTCCCTGGCGCATCTGTTCAATGATGGTGTGGCCGCCGGAAATCTTGATGTTTTCTTCGCCTTTTCCGGTTGAACCTGCCGCTCCGACTTCATTGTCCACGCAGCAGCCCGCGCCGATGATGGGCGAATCGCCGACACGGCCCGCGATTTTCCAGGCAAGTCCAGACGTCGTGGTCGTCGCCGAGATATCGCCCTTCTCGTTGATTGCCATGCACGGAATCGTTCCTGTCGGCGGGTGCGCGATGACGTGCTCCGCGAAGGCGATCTCTTTTTCATCGCCGTCGAAAAGTTTCGTCATGTGCTCTTTCCATTCCGGGGAATCAATTCCAGGGCGCCAGTTCATCGACGATGATGCTTTCCATGCGAGCCAGATTTTCCGCGATTTGTCGGTGAGAAGATTCATCTCCTCGAATCCTTCATCCACCGCGTAGCGCCGCGCGCCGTCGCCGACAATCATCACGTGATTGGTGTTTTCCATGACGGTCTTCGCCAGGCGCGCGACGTTCTTGATGTTGCGGACCGATGCGACCGAACCGGCGCGCATGGTCGGACCGTGCATGCAGCTCGCGTCGAGTTCGACGACGCCATCTTCGTTGGGCAATCCGCCGTAGCCCACCGAGGTGTCGTTGGGATCGTCTTCGACGACGGTCACCGCGGCGATCACGGCATCGAGCGTGTCGCCGCCTTGCTTCAAGATCGCCATGCCTTTATCGAGTGCGTGCAATCCGTTGGCGCTCGAAATGATCAGAGGCTTTGTGCCTTTCGCGGCGGGTGCGAGCGGCGCGGCGACTTTGGCGGGAACGGCATTCGCAAAGAAACATTGCCGAGCAGATTCGCGGTGCCTGCGGCGGCTCCGCCGGCCAGCGAGGTGAGGAAGAATTTTCGGCGTGACCACAGTCCATGTGAGATTGCCTCCGTATTTCCGCGCGCCACTATAGCGGGAAGCGGGGTGACAGTCGAGAGATGGAGTGGCGAAGTGCGGAAGAAGAAGCAAAGGCGTCGGAAAAAACAGGTGGGCGATATGGTTTACGCCCGGGCAAGCTGGGGCGCAGCAATGCTGCGCCCGTACATGATCTTGCTGTGCGGATCGAATTGAGGTTGGGTCACGGCTGAGATCCTTCGTTTCGCTCAGGATGACAGCGTTTCCGAAATTTGAGTCGCGGGTACTTGCGGACGGGAGCGAACCGACGCGATGAGGATTACTTGCGGGCGGCGTCGGGGAGTTTGCCGGAGGCTTCGACGACTTGCTCGGCGAGGTAGTTGCGGACGCGGGCGTCGTCGCGGGCGATCGCGAGATAGGCGGAGCGCAGCAACTGTTCTTTGCGATTGCGCAACGTGTCGCGAATGGTTTGCTGGACTTGCGGATCGGCGATGTTGCGCTGCCCGGGGGATTCGCGCGTGACTAATTTCAGAGATGCGATAGCCGTCTTTCAGGCTGAGCGGCGGGCTGACCTGGCCGGGCTTCATGCCCATGACCATTTTCTTCAGCGACGGATCAGACTGATTCAGCGCGGACTCGGGAACGTAACCGAGATCGCCGCCGGTTGCGGCGGAATTCATGTCTTCGGAATAGTCCATCGCGAGCTGCGCGAAATCGGCGCCGCTGTTGAGGCGGTCCATCAACATTTTCACTTTGCGCTGCGCTTCGACGTCGTTGGTGGCGTCGTCGTTTTTGCGATTGCGAATCTGGGGTTCCTTGCGCGGCGTGACGACGATTTGCGCGATGCGGTATTGCGGCTCGGCGACATTGAACTGCGCCTTGTTCGCGTTGTAGAAGTCTGCGACGTCCTGATCGGTGATGCTGATTTTTGCGACGACTTCGCGATTGAGAAGTTTCGTGATCGAGAGCTGACGGCGCAAATCGGATTTCAGATCGTTGACGGAAACGTTGCGGTCTTTGAGCTGGCGCTGAAATTCTTCCTCGGTGTAGGGGCTCTTGAGCTCGGTGAATTTGTCTTCGACTTCACCGTCGCTGGCTTCGAGATTCAGTTTTTTCGCGCGCTCGAGAAGGATTTCGTTATTGATGAGCTCGTCGAGAACATTGAGCTTGAGCGAGAGCGCTTCTTCCTGCGAAGGCTCCTGGCCTTCGGGATTCACGCGCGTACGATAGTACTTGTCCACATCGTCGCGCTTGATTTCCTGGCCGTTGACGACTGCCCACACGTCGGGCCCATGCTCGACGTCGTGCTTGCAGCCGGCCGGGGCGAGCAGCAGCGCGCCGGCAAGCGGCAACAAAATGCCGACGCGGCGAAAGGCCGGCGAGCGCATTTTGAAGAGGGAAGCAGCCAAGGCTAGAAGCTCAAGCGGCTTTCTTAACTTTGCCCGCGCGGATGCAGGCAGTGCAAACCTGGAGGTGCTTACGCGCGCCATTGACGGCCGCGCGAACTTTTCGCAGGTTCGGATTCCAGCGACGCCGACGCGTATTGTTCGCGTGGCTGATCACGTTACCGAACGAGGGACCTTTACCGCACAACTCACACTTCGCCATCTTTGCTGACCTACTTTGCTAAGAAATTGATGTCGTACCGAACGTCTAAGTGTAACAGAGTGAGCAAGAACAGTGTAGAGGCAGGCGATTTGGAGGCGAGATTTCGGGCCGCTGCGATGGAGTCGTTCGAAGAACCCACCCTATACCCCTATGTTTTTCTTAAGAGTGCGCAAGCGGTTTGTTTTATTGAGGATACAAAACTTTCCAAAAATGGGAGTGTGCTAGTTATTGAAATTGCTGGAGTTACGGCGGTGCGTGGATCGAGATTTATTCATGGATTCCAGTTTGGTCTCTCCTCGCTCGGAAGACATGCCGTGCGAAAACCGCCGGCAGGATGCCGGCGCTACCAATAGTCATTGCGGAATACAGCCGCAGCGACGGCCCGTTCGAGACGGCGCTTACGCCCGAGATCCTTCATTTCGCTCAGGATGACAACTGGTTTGCTTTTGAAATGACGAGCAATACGGGTGCAAAGTCGGGGCGGAGTTTTCTACGAGAGGGATTATACCACACGCGATTTTTGACTCCGGCGGTCTCGGGGTTGAGATCGTGCGGACATGGGGCGCAGCGTGCTGCGCCCCTACATTATCGTTTGGCGAAGTGACGATTGCGGGCGTGGCTGACTGCGTAAAAGCGGCGCGGGAGCGCCGCACTCCAAATGGGTTTGCGCCATGGAGCGATGTTGTCTCCGCAAACAAGGTCAGCTATCGGGAGAAGACGGCGCCGTGAGGCCAGGCCCAGCCTTTCCAACCGTGGGGCCAATCGCGATCTTCGAAGTTGAAGCCGGGCTTGCCGTCGGTGTCGTGAAAAGTGTCGTCGATTTTCAGAGCGCCGGTTTGCGTGTCGAAATTCATGAGGTAGAGGCGCGAATTTCCTTCGCGGCCGGGCGTGACGACGATGCGTTTCGTGACGGGATCCCACGCGCTCCAGTGCGGGAAATAATTGTTGCCGAAATTCACGCGGGAGACTTCGACGGGCTTTGCGCCGTTGGAGATGTCGAGCACGATGGCGACATGGGCGTAGAAAGCAGTCTGAATGAGAAAGTGGCCGACGATCGTGGGCACGCCGCACCAATCACCCGGAAAGGTGTAGACGAGTTTGGAAGCTGGGTGGTCGTCCGCGATGCCGGTGATGCGTTCGAGCCCGCATGCGAGAGTCTGCACATAGACGGCATTGTCTGGACCGAGGCGGGGTTCTTCGGGACTGATTTGAGCGTAACGATTTTCACCGACGTCGAGATCGTTGGTGCTGAGAAGTTTTAGGTCGGAGAGACGCCAGACCTGATAGGTGACGCCGCGGAAGGTGCCTTCTTCCTGCATCGAGGAATTGGTCGAGACAACGCGATCGATTTCTGGGAGCGGGACCAGGCTGTAGGGAGTGAGCCACGCGTCGCGAAACTTTGAATCGGCGTTGCTGGCGGAGCGAATCACTTTGCCGGTGTCGTCGATTTCGACGAGGCCGCCGGTTCGACCGACAGAGCCGGAATCCATGCTGGCGTGCGAGTCCTGGAAGGTGACGAGGACGTGGCCGTTGGGCAGGCGCAGATAGGAGTGCGGGTGCATGTAGCCGGCCATGTCGTTGAAGGACGCGGCGACAGAGGGATGGAGCGGATCGTGGAGATTGAAGATGAAGGTGCGGCCGGCGTCGTGATCGTTGGCGAAGAGCATGGCGCTTTCAGGCATCACATATTCGGTGTGGTGGACGCGAAGAGTTGTTTGGTCGGTGGCGAGAGTGGTGAGGAGATGGCCGTAGTTCGGAGAAGAAGGATCGGCGTCGATGACGGCGAGGAAGTCTTTGCCTTTGAGAGCGCGATCGCCGGCCCAGACGAAGAGGTAGTGGCCGGATTGGGAGCTTGAGTTGGGCTTCGGCGCAGAGAGAGAGGGGATGACAAGGCAAACGACGATTGTCAGGAGTGGCAAGAGACGGCGCATGTTTCCTCAAGGGTGAAGCGGCACAGGATGGCCGGAAGGATAGCAGGTTCGGGGGTTGCGAGATGAAGTGCGATGGGGCGCGGGGGTGTGTATGCGGGTTGGGGTTGGAATTATACTTCGGGGAAGAATCAGGAGGTGATGAGGATGCGGGCGAGCTGTGCGGTTGAGTTTGGCGGGATGGCTGAAACCTCGAAAGCGGCGGCAACCCGCCGCACTCCATATGGGTTTCGAGTGACGTGGCGATTTGTGGCGGCGGATTTCTTGGTGCGTGGTGTTGTGGCTTTGACTGTCGGGATCTTGTGGAGTTCGGTGGCGATGGCGGGACCGCAGGGTGCGGGTGCGGCTCAGGATGTGAAGGATGCTTGCGCGCCGGTGCAGGCGGCGTATTTGAAGACGACGAGTGAGTCGAACAGCAGCAAGGCGACGAATACCGGAGGGCTGAACGTGGCGGAGGCGTACGACAAGATCACGTCCGAGCCGGGGCATAAAGAAACCTGCAAGTATTTGCGAGACGAAGCAGCGAGCGGCGAGGACGCGAATGTTTACAACGACGTGTTCGCGTCGAAATCGGGAACAACGAATGGCACGGTTTGGATTTCGAAGAAGGATGGGTGGGTGTTGAAGCGTGAAGTGGATGTGACGATGAATGGCGTGGGGAAGGGGCACCAATCGATTGTGTTTGAGTATCCGAGGAAGTGAAGCGAGTCGACGGTGGAAAGTTGAAGGTGAATTTTGAGAAAGAGTAAGTCTTGAGTGAGTCTCATCGAATTTGCGTGGTGTTGAAATCAAGCCAGGGTCCCTCCACTGCGCGAGCCCACGCGTTCACAGGAAGTGAACGCGAAGGAAAAAGCGTGGGCTCGCTTCGGTCGGGATGACCGGTTGAGGCTTGGGCGAGAGTGCGTCTCGGGGCAGGGCTCGGTCATTCTGATTAGCGTGGGGGGAGGTCCATTAGGCGGACGTCGGAGCGTTCTTGGAGGCGTTCGAAGACAACTTCTTTTCCGTCGGAGGAGATGTCGAAATCGCGAACGTCGAAATCGTTAGGTAAGTTTGTGAGCTGTTGTTCCACACCTGTATCCAAGTCGACCATCCAAAGATTTTTGTGTTTGATCTCTCCGCGAAGGAGCACGAGTTTCCTTCCTCCGGGAAAGAAGGCGACATGGCGTGCTCCGCGGGTCAGCGTCAGGCTGGGATGAAGATGCGTGGCTGCCGAGGTGGCGAGGGCTTTGACGGAAAAAGAAGCGCCGATGTCCGGGCCGGAGTAGAACAAGAACTGGCCATCGGGCGACCACGCGGGATCGATGGAATACTCGTACGCAAGACGAGTGGGTGACGTACCGTCGAGCGGGACGCGGAAAAGTTGCGGGGTTCCCTGAACCTCGGCGGCCGAAGTAAGCGATTTGCCGTCGGGCTCCCATGCGGGAGCGCCTTGCAATTTTAGCGAATCGCAGACAATCCGGGCGTTCGTGCCATCGTCCCGCGCGACATATAACTGGGTTCGGCCTTGCTGCCGAACGGAGAAGGCGAACCATCGACCGTCCGGGGAGATTGCCGGGCCGCCCAGGATTTGCGCTCCGTCGGCGTTCCACAACTCAGATTCACCGTTGTTGGAGAGCTTCCAGATGCTCTCTCTTGCACCGTTCGCAGAAACATAGAGAAGGTAATCGGGACCAAGGCGCGGAGAAAAACCTGCGCTGGTCGTCACGCCGATTCGAACGGGCGACGAGACTTCGCGAATCTGCGCGGGAATCTGTAAGCGCCAAAGCGATCTCCGGGGACTCGCAATCGTAAATAGCAAGCGTCTACCATCGGCGCTGGCGGCCAGCGATGTGTACTGATCCAAGCCAGAATCCAGGCGATGCGGTTTGCGGTGTTCGATATCCATGCTGTGAAGGCGCAGACCGGTTGCGCCCGGATCGTCGGCGAGATACACCAATGTTCGACGATCGAGGAACACCGGATAGGCGACCTGGCCGCTCTGCGAAGTGATTCGTTCCGGCAGACCGCCAGAGGGCTTGATGCGCCAGATGTCTAATTTGTCGGGCAAGTTTCCGCCGACGAAATAGATGAAGGAAGCGTCAGGAGCCCAGACGGGGAAATGGGAATGGATACCAGCAGGCGCGGTGAAAATGGGCGAGGCGCCGGGGCGTGGGCTTCCATCGGAAACGAACAGCGGATCACCTGATGCGGGGGTGTGGTAGACGAGGCGCGAGGCATCCTGGGACCAATCGAATTCTGCGACGCCTTCGAGGTAAGGCTTCGGAGGTCCGCCCAACGTTGGCGCAGCCCAGATGCTGATGTCGTTGGCATTCGAGGCGCCGGGCTTACGAACCCAGAAGGTCACGAGGGAGTCATCGGGCGAGAAACCGAGAGTTCGAATGGACGGATTGACGAGTTCGGGGATGCTGCCTTGCGTCAGGTTGTGGAATGCTCCGGAACCTACTTGCATGATCCAAACATCGGGTTTGCCGTCCTGGTCGGAAAGAAGCGCGACGAAATGGCCGTCGTGCGAGAGGGCGGCGGAAAGTCCTTCGCCCTCGAATTCGGCGACGGTTTGAAGTTTGGCGCCGGCGATTGGGCTTTTCCAGAAGCGCTCGGTTTTGTAGAGCCAGAAGATCAAAGCAATTGTGAGTGCTAGGGCGGCTACGGCGAGAATGAACAGCGATTTAAAGTTGCGTCGATTGGGAGTCAGAGACGAATCGTCATTGGCACCGGGGCCGTTTGAGGTGGCTTGGTTGTTTCCTTCCTGGTTCAGATCGGCGCCGTTGTCTGGCGTTGCGCGGAGGCTCCGGCTGCGAGTCCAGTCGTCAAGTTCGGCTCGAAAGGCGTAGACCGAGCCCATCTTGTCGTGCAGATGACGGTGGACGGGCATGGCCTCGCGGCGCTCCCACCGCTGAACGGTGGTGACGTCGCGTTTGAGGTATGCCGCGATTTCCTTCCAGGAATTGAGGCGGTCGTCGATGGTTCGTTTTGAGCCGGTGGAGTTGGCGATTGGTTCAGCCATCGTTCTCTCCGAAGGATCCGAGCTCCGCCTACGTAAGTGGCCCGATTGTAGTCCCGCTGAAGGGTACCGCAAAAGACGGCATTTCACGGCACGGGCTTTGCCTTTGACGAAGGTTGCTGTTTGAGATTTGATGGGTAGTGGCGAGTCACTGAAGGAGAAGGCGATATGGCGCGGATTTTTGTTACAGGGTCGGCGGATGGGTTGGGGTTGATGGCGGCACAGGCGCTGATTGAGCAGGGGCACAAAGTTACGCTACACGCGCGGAATGATGCGCGAGCGGAGGTGGCGCGGAAGGCGGCGCCGGGGGCCGAGGGTGTGATCGTCGGGGATTTGTCGACGCTGGCGGGGATGAAGAACGTTGCGGAGAAGGCGAATACCTCGGGGCGATTTGATGCGGTGATTCATAACGCGGGACTGGGCGATAAACAGCCGCATGTGGAAACCGCCGACGCGTTTCCGCAAGTGTTTGCGGTGAATGCGCTGGCACCGTTTGTCTTGACGGCGCTGATGGAGAAGCCGAAGCGACTGGTGTATTTGAGTTCGCAGTTGCACTTGAATGGGGATCCGAGTTTGAAGGATGTTTTGTGGAAAGAGCGGAAATGGAACGCGGGGCGGGCTTACGGCGATTCGAAACTGTATGACGTGTTGCTGGCGTTTGCAGTGGCGCGGCGATGGCCGGAGGTCTATTCGAATGCGGTGCATCCGGGCTGGGTGGCGACGAAGATGGGCGGGCCTTCGGCGACGGATGATTTGGCGGAAGGGCACGCGACGCAGGTTTGGCTGGCGGTGAGTGAGGATGATGGGGTGCGGGTGAGCGGGGAATATTTTTTTCATAAGAAGAAGAGCAAAGTTTTGGAAGCGGCTCGGGATGAGAAGACGCAGGATCGATTTGTGAGGATTTGTGAGGAGCTGTCGGGGGTGAAGTTGGGGTAGGAGAGTCGACGGTCGAACGCCGAGAGAGAAGAAGATGAGTGTTCGAGTGGAATGAGTGCGGCGTTCAAACCTTTAATAATTCTTCGACGTCTAGCACCGATGACTACGGTGGAACGGTCAAAAGAACATTGGCTCGCACGCGTGCTCGAAGGGGCGATTTTATTGTCTTCACTGCTAGGCGTAGCGGTCGTTTTTCTGCCCTTTGCCTTGGACACATCTCCTCTGGACGCCGTGATGCTAAAGGTTCCCGGTAACCAGGGAAACTGGTGGCATGCTCTCATCGGAGTTCCGTTTTTTCTGGCGTTTCCCATGTTGTGGCTTCATTTGCTTCCGCTTATTTCTGACAGATCGGTCACGCCCGTCCAGTATCGAATCCTTTGGACATTGATATCGCTTTCCGTTGCAGGGACTCTAGCAGTGGAGACACCGTTCCTTCTGCATCTCGCAGGAACGAGTGAATGGCAACGGCTCGCAGTGCTTACCCTAGGTGTGGGAATCGTGCTCGTGAGTGCCGCATCTCTGATTGTGCGGCGTCGGGAAATTGATGCGCGATGCGCCTGCATCGTGGGGCTCAACACTGCATTTCTAGCGAACGCAACGCTTTGCTTGGTCGTCTACGGTGGAACGGCGGGGAGCGTAATGTCGAGATTGGGCTGGTGGGTCACACTCGTCATTATTTGGCCTTTGATGGTCGAGGTGGCTTGGACGCTCGGAAGTCCGCGGTTAAGGCAGCCGATTTAACGAGGACTCGCAATCGGTCGAGATCCTTCAAAGCTTCAAAAGGGCGGCGGGCGCGTTCTGAGCGCACGTATATGGGCGTATCTTTCTACGGTGCGGAGGCGTAGTGTCGATTGCGTGCCTCCACTCACGCTGTTCAACCGATCTTCAGTAAGACCTACGAAACATAGCAAACTTCAATTGGTGGTTCTGTGGATACGCGGTCCCTGGATGAGACACCGGTTGAGGAAGCTGAAGGAATTCGACGGCCGGGAGACTTATACGGCGCAGCTTAAGCGGGTGCGGGAAATCGAAGTGCTTGAGGCGTGCCTGCTGCATTCCTGAAAGAAGTCAAGAATCGACAGTTGAAAGTCGACAATGGGCTTTCTTAGCCCTTTGTTGTGGTGTGTTTATTGTGGGTTACGCCGAGGTGGCGGTGGGGCGGAAGGCGCGGATGGCATCGGCTTCGGTGTCGTAGACGTTGAAGACGGTCAGCAACCTCGTGAGTTGAAGGACGTCATGGAACTTTTCGCCGAGATTCGACAGATGCACTTCCGCGCCTTGACCTCGCGCGCTCACGTGCAACGCAACCAGCATGCCCAGTCCTGAGCTGTCGATGTAATTGACGTTCGACATATTCAGAACGATTTTCTTTCGGTCTTCGACGAGGAGGGATTTCACCCGCTCGCGAAGAGCAGCACTCTCTGGGCCCAGGACAATCCGGCCGTTGAACGAGACGACGGAAACTCCGTCCACGTCTTTGTTGGTGATGTTGTTCGTCATAAAACCTCGCAAACACGCTCTTTGAATACTTTCAGTACGATCTCAGCGGGCCTTTTGGTACAGAGCTTCTTTCATCGCAGTAATCAACCACGAGATGGTGGCGAATGGCAAGAACACAGCGGGATCTTCAGGCAAGCTTGGCGAAACGCCGCCCTGATTGACGGCGATTTGATCGATGATGTCGCCTTTGTGAACCCACAAGCCTGCGGCCTCCGAGCCGAGAATAACGGCGGAAAACGAAGAAGCCAGACCCGCCACCTTGATTTCGACGGACTGGCCAATTAGATGAGATGTGTTCATTGGAGGTCGCCGGATTCGAGAGAGCGAACCGGGAAAGGCCGGTTTCAAGCCGTTGCTGATACTTAACTACTGTAGGTTAATTAACTTGCGGGGTCAAGAAGCGTTTGAGATAATGGGTTAAGTGCGCTTAGTTAAGTCCGACGGACGGATTTGGAGCGTTTAGTGGAAGTCGGGCTACTCATCAAACAGAAACTCGCGGAATTAAAGCTGGAACAGCGTGATTTAGCCGTGGCGGCGCAGGTGACCGAGTCTTACATCTCCCAACTGCTGAGTCGCAAGAAGCTACCGCCGGCGCCGAGTCGAACAGACATTTACGAGAAAATCGGACGATTTCTTAAACTACGCCCAGGCAAGCTGGCGGAACTCGCGGAACATCAACGTAAGGAAGGACTGAAGAAAGTCCTGACGGCTGAACCTGTGCCGTTGTTCAAGGATGTTCGCGAATTGATTCTCCAAAAATGCGTGCCCAGCAAAGAAAAACAGGTACGAGCGATATTCGAGACGCACCCGTTCGGCGATTTGGAACGATTGGTCACGCAGAAGCTGTTGGACATGGTGAAGAGGGGCGCGAAGGACGAACTGGACAATGAGGCTTGGTTGCGATCGGTCGCCCACTTGGCAGGACGAAGTTACGAAGGACTGCGAGTCAGCATCCTCGAGTTTCTGGACACGGATGTGTTCAGCGTTTCGAAGGAGCACTGCTCTTCGTTTCTGGAACCGCTTATCGAAAGTTGGGATATCGACCTGGCGACCTTTGGGCTTGAGATTGTGCTGAACCGACGCCTGATATCGGGCCATGCAAAAAAGGTGGAGTTCATAGAGAAGGAAGTGGAGCGAGCGGGCGAAGAGCCCGGGCTGAAGAGATTTCTGAAATTTGAGGGAGTGCGCGCGGACATAACCGACGATGAAATTGAGTTTTTGCGGAAGCTGAGATTCAAGGACAGGCAGCCGACAGCGCTTTACTACTATCGAGAATTGCAGAGCCTCAGAGACCCGCTCCATTTTCGGGCGGGTGGGAATCGGAAGAACGCAAGAAAGGCGTCGGGCCAATCGCAGCCGCTAGGATCGGTCGCTCCACTGCAACGATTTAGCGACGCCCGCGGAATCGAGAAGCAGCTTCAACTGGAACGTAGAAAGGGCGCGATCAAGCGATGGGATGTGGACCGAGGGAGCCGGAATTAAGAGACAGCAAGGATTCACAAGTGTTGCTCAAAGGAGCTCGATGAAAGCCAAGGTTGTAAACGTTCAATATGTTGGTTTCGAAGTGAACGCGCGTGCCCGCAAGTACAAATTTCTAGTGCAGCAAGAGAGCGGCCCGCGCGAGTTTACGCTGTCGATTTTCAATGAGGCCTTTAGCTCGCGGCAAATCTCGTTTCAAGATGCGCCGGATTTCTGCTCGGCAAAAATTCATCGAGAGCTTGCGGCGTTTGAGAATAATCCGCCAGAGTCGCAGTACAAGATCAGCGAAATGGAACTGGAAGAATACCAGCGAGCGCATGCACCGCGGCAGACGAGCCGTTTTCACCGGCATTCAGTTGCGAAGAATCCGGCGACAGAGCACGTGGAGCGATAGCGAAAATCGTAAGGGAGATGGACGCTCATATGACGAAAACAGGTCTTACAGATTTTCAGCTCGTTGCTCGTGAGAGCGGATTCATTGAGGTTGGCAACGCCGAAGGGGGAACTGTGTTGTGGTTCCGAAACGAGACGGCGGATGCAGGCTCGGCGGTACACAAGCGACTGTGCGTGGACGGCCTGACGAACAGCGCGACGGTATTTTGGGAGACGGCGCCGTCGGCGAAGCTGAACTCGATGACGTTTCGAACAGCGTCCGCGTTGAGGGCGTGGCTTGAATTGAAGGTGGGAGTGGCGGTTTAGGTCGCTATTGCTTCGGTTCGAACGATAAGTGATTTGCAATTGGTTGGGGGCTTCAGGGGCTGAAGCCCCTTTTTCTTTTGGGACGAGATTATGTCGCGGCTGGAGCCGCGACCCACAAAGCTCAGAGCGAGTAACAAGTCTTGGTGCGAGCTGCAAATCTTGCGTTGTTCAAAGCGGCGTTGACTGATTTGTGTCGCGTGGTTGTGTGGGGTCTGGAGCGGGGGATACTGAGGGCATCACGATTACGGGCCATGATTTCAGTGGGAATTCGCTTGTTTGCGAACGCAATCGCGGACGCGTGTGGAGGAGCCCTTGGACAGTCGATTCATGAAAATAGGAATGGTGATGGCGGCGGTTGCGGCGGCTGCGTTGACGCTGCCGGGTTGGATTTTTGCAGGGGGTGACGCGCGGCCGAAAATTGGATTTGCGATTGAGGCGATGAAGGGCGAGCGGTGGCAGACGGATCTTGAGGCGTTTCAGGCGCGGGCGAAGGCCATGGGCGCGGATGTTGTGTCGGCGGATGCGGGCGGGGATGACGACAAACAGTTTGCGCAGGTCGCGGAGATGATCAAGGGCGGGATCAATGTCCTGGTGCTGCTGCCGCACGACAGCGCGAAGGCTGGACGGATTGTGGACGCGGCGAAAGCCGCGAAGGTGAAAGTGATCAGCTATGACCGGCTGGCGCTGAACAGCGATGTGGATTTGTATGTGAGCTTTGATCGGAATCAAATTGGTGCGATGCAGGCGCAATATCTGGTGGATAGGGCGCCGAAGGGGAATTACGTGCTGATCGGCGGGTCGCCGGGTGATGAAGGCGCACGCGTGATTCACGATTCGCAGATGAAGGTGCTGAAGCCGTATGTCGATCGCGGCGATGTGAAGATCGTGGCGGACAGATATATCCAGGATTGGGTAGCGTCGGATGCGTACCTTTTTATGTTGAAGGCGCTTGACGCGGCGAACGGGAACGTGACGGGAGTGATCGCGGCAAACGATGCGCTTGCGGGCGGCGCGATTCAGGCGCTGCGGGAGCATGGGTTGGCGGGGAAGACGCTGGTGTCGGGGCAGGATGCGGATCTGGCGTCGGTGATCTGCATCGCACAGGGCGTCCAGAGCATGACGGTGTATAAGCCGGTGACGCAGGAAGCGGAACGAACGGCGGCGGAGGCGGTGCGGCTGGCAAGGGGCGAGAAGATCGAGACGACGCGGACGATAAACAATAAGAAGATCGATGTGCCGACGATCTTGCTGCAGCCGGTGGTGGTGGCGCGGGGAAATATTAAAGAGACGGTGGTGAAGGATGGGTTTCAGACGCTAGTGAGTATCAATCGGGATTTGCCGGAAGGGGAGAGGATTCACTGAGGATTTGATTGGCAGGAGTTTGGTTTGCGGCGGGGCTTCGGATACGGGGTCCCGCTTTTGCTTTTCTTGGGTGCGAAGGCGGACGAAGGTGAGGTGGCAGCAAGCAGATTCCTCGCTTCGCTCGGAATGACAGGTTTAATTTTGAATTGCCAACGGCATTTCGGGCAGGGCTCGGTTTTGCGGCAACGGAGATCGACAACGACGAGCAAGTGAGAGTTACGGGAGGTCTTGGGCTTTGACTTCAAAGAAGCGGGAGATGATGGCGGCGGTTTGTTGCCAGTCCTGAGTTTCGGACTGGAGGGCTCTTCGGCCGGACTTGGTGAGGCTGTAGAAGCGGGCGCGGCGATTGTTGTCGGAGGCGCCCCACTCGGATTCGATGGCGCCTTCCTGTTCGAGCTTCAGAAGGACCGGATAAAGAGTGCCCTGGTTGACGGCCAGGAGATCGCCACTGATTTGCTCGATGCGGCGGGCGAGGCCGTAGCCGTGGAGAGGGCCGAGGACGTCGAGAGTTTTGAGGACCATGAGGGCGAGAGTGCCCTGGAGGACGTCTGTTTTTTTGTTGGCAGGAGACATCTTGGTATCCCACAGAAGGATGACACGGGTCCTTTTGGAAAACAACAGGAAGTTTCTGGCTGAAAGCCGAGAACCGTCACTTTTGGCCGCCGAGCACCTGACCGTGGGCTAAGGCCGCGACCAGCGAAACTCCGCCGACGATATTGCCAAGGAGGGTTGGGATGAAGAAGCCGGTTAGGTAGCGAAGGATCGATATTTTTCCGAGTACTACGAGGACGAAAACATTCGTCGAGCCGGCGATGATGTGGTTGAGACTGCAGATGCTGATGACGTAAGTGATGATCAGGATGACGACGACCCGAGAGGACGAAGCATCGGGGAGCATCCAGACCATGAGCGCGATGAGCCATCCGGCGAACAGTGCGCGCAAGACGATGGTCCAGAATCCAGGACCGATGTGAGAAGAAGCGATTTCGATCATGGCGCGCTGGACGGAGGGCTCAAGAAAGTGAGTGCGGGCGATCAACAAAGCGAAGAAAAATGTGCCTGCGATATTGGCGGACAGGACGATGGACCAGAGGCGCAAAACTTTCGCGACCATCTCGAGATTCTTGTGCAGCAAAAGCGGAAGGATGACGGTGAGCGTGTTTTCGGTGAAGAGTTGCTGACGGCCGAGGATGACGATCAGAAATCCGAGGGAATAGCCGGCGCGGGCGACGAGCGGGCGCCAAGGAGCGTCGGGGAGATACGAGGTGAGAGCGGCCTCGGCGAGCAGCGAGAAACCCATGGAAAGTCCGGCAGCCAGGGCGGACCATGCCAGAGCGACGGCGTGACGCTCGAGTTCTTCCTCGCCCTCGAGGCGCACGGCTTCGTAGACGACCTTGGCGCCGATGGCGACGCGTTCCTGAACTTTTTCGGCTTCGGCGAACGAGGATATGGGGCTTTCCGGATCATCGACGATCGCTTTTATTTCTGCGTTGGTTGAGTTGGTTGGCATGCGCGCGAAGGCTTTGGGGGACTGTAGCGTGGATTGGCGCGCAATTATGTCGGGTGAACGATGTAGGGGTGGGACGGCGATGCGGGAGGCGGGTTGCGCGTGGTAGAGGAAAAACGAGGGCAAGATGCCGGCGCTACCGAAGCCGGGCACGGCGTTCCGGGTCCCTACTGGCACGACTATTTTGCGGGGATCAGAGTGCTGTGGCTGGCGACGCAGCGCCAGATGGCGCCGTAACGTATCCAGGTGTCGGTGTAGCGGGAGCGGATGACGTACTTCTTTCCTTTGTTCGTGCCGGATTCGCGATAGATGCCGTTGACGACGGCGGCGTTGGCGTAGACGTGGACGGTCATGCCTTCGTCGAAGAGGTGGTCGGCCTTTTGTTCGGGGGCGGCGACCCACTTCATGTATTCGGACTTGTTCATGATGGAGCCGTCGTAGTCGGTGTAGACGAGTGTGTCGTCGACGAGGTTGGAGACTTCGTTGACTTGTTGATTGGCTTCCGCTTGATTCCAGGCGCGTTCGAGCTGGCGGATTTGAATTTCGTCGGAGGTGGCGGGTTTTTCTTGAGCGAACGATGCGGACGAGAGAAGGAGTACGAGCGTCAGGAGGACGAGACGTTTCATTTTGTTGAGCGCCTTTTCGTGGAGTTTTGGAGGATGTTAGCAAGGAGTGAGGCGATGGCGGCGAGTGAAGCGGGGCATGTTCACTAAGAGGCAGGGGTTAGGCGGTAGCTAACGCGAGCAATTGTGCTCGTCGGACAAAAAAGCAGATTCCTCTCTTCGTTCGGAGTGACAAGTATTTGTGACTGGCGGTGAGAGTTAGGTTCGCGGCGGGTTAGCTTCTTGAGGCTGGCAGGTGGGGCACCAGAAGGTGGTGCGGGCGCTGGGGGCTTGTTTGCGGCGTGCGATGGGGGTACCGCATTTGCGGCAGGGTTCGCCGTGGCGTTTGTAGACCCAGAGATTTTCTTCGCGGTCGGCGCGGCCGGTGGTGCGGCGGAGTCCGGTGTGGGTGACGATCTGGTCGCCGGAATTATCGGTGACGTTGGCTTGAAGATATTTGCGGGCGGTGGCGACGAGGCAGGTTAGTTCGGTGATGCTGAGGGTGGCGACTTTGCGGAACGGATTCACGTTGCACGCGAAGCAAAGCTCGGATTTGAAGACGTTGCCGATGCCGGCGAGGATCGATTGGGTGAGAAGAGCTTCGGCGATTTCGGTGTCGGGATGGGCGCGCAGGCGGCGGAAGATTTCGGCGTCATTGTACTCAGGGGCGAGGACATCGGGGCCGAGTTGATTGAAGGCGTGGCGGCGACGAAGCGTGTCGGCGGTGTGGAACTCGGCGATGGGGACATTGAAGGCGACGGCGTCGAATTTGCGGGGTGCGGATGACGATGCGCATGTGGAAGCGATGGCGCTTCCATTTTTCATTGGGGCGGTAAATGTGCCAACTGCCGGACATGAGCATGTGGGTGAGTAGGATGAGGCCGCCGGAAAAATGGATGAGCATCCATTTGCCGTTGGCTTCGACTTTTTCGATCGTGCGGCCGGTGACGGGCGTGTCGATTTCGACGCGTTCGAGTTTGGGGAGGACGGATTCGAAGGCGGTGACGGTTTGGTTGGCGAGCGCGCGGTGGAGCGTGCGGGCGGCGCGGAAGATTGTGTCGCCTTCAGGCATCTTATGCGGATTCGGAGAGGTCGTCGTCGTTGTCGACTTCGGATCAGCGGGCTCGCGCGGCTTCCTGATTGCGGAACCATAGGGGTGATGCGGCGCATTTGGTAGCCGAAGGCGCTGGGGGTGAAAGCCGGATTCTTCGAGGAAGCGGGCGAGGAAGTGGTCGCGAGCGGGATCGTCGTTGATGTCGCCGATGAGGAGACCGGAGCGGCGGCCTTGGCGGCGGACGGCGAGCTCCGCGAGTTTTTTGGCGAGTTCGCGGGCGAATTGGGTGCGCTCGGGTTCGTTTTCGGGGAGGAAGACGTGGATGCGCGGGATTGCGGCGGCGGAGGAATGCGGCGAGGACGCCGTTGATGAGGATGATGCCGGCGCCTTTGGTGCGGGACATGGTGTGTGGGCGGGCGTTGGCGTCTTGCGATTTTGGAGCGGCGGATTTTGACGCGCGCTTTCGATTGTGCCTCGTCGGCAATTGTTTGTGGCAGCGTCGGTCGATTGATCGATTTTCGCTCTTTCCGCCGTTTTCACCGCGCGGCCATGGGAGCAGAGTGCCGTAGGGATTCGCGGGATCGCTGGCTGCGAGAAAAATTGTCTCAGGCTTGGGCGGTTCGATGCGCAGGCTGCGGAGCATGTCTACGGCGGAAGTGGCGGCGAATTGGGCGGCGCCCATTCCGGCTACGAACATGCCGCGGCGGATGATGCCGCTTTCTTCCAGAGTTTTCAGAGCGGGATAAATCGTGTTGTAGCCACGCGGGATATTTTCGGCGAAGGCGGTTTCGCGCATGACGATGCCATGGCGCGTGAGAAGCTGTTGCGCGATGTTGGCGCTCCATTGCGTGACGCCGATGGGTTGCGATTGATGCGCGGCGACGAGCGACCAGCGGCCGTGCGCGGGGCCGCCGATGGATTTTCGCGAGCGGAGTTGGCGGAGAAATTCGGGCGAGCCTGGGGGGCCTTGCGCGACTTCGCGGCGGTGTTCGCGATCTTGTTTCGGATCGCTGGGCCGGAGGAGATCGCGCAGTGGGAAGAAAGTGTCGTTGGTGATTTTGCCGGCCCAGACGAGTTGCCAGAGCGCTTCGCGGACTTCGCCGGGATAGCCGCCGCCGAGGGCGTCATGGATGCCGGCGAAAAAGGAGGCGCCTTGTTTTTGCAGGACTTCGAGAATTTTTTGGGCTTTCTCGGAAAGCTGCGGCGGTTCGGTTTGGATTTCAGCGGGCGGAAGAAGCAGCGGGAAGAGATTCGGTGAGGTAGAGCGAGACGCGGCCGTCGCGATCGCCGACTTGTTCGAGGCCGACCCAGACGACTTCGCCGGCGGCCATGACAGCGTCGAGATCGGCGGAGCGATAGTCGGCGAGGCGCGCGGGAAGAATTTCGCGCTCGAGTTCGGAGACGAGCAGCGCGGAGCCCTGGAGATTTTCGACGGCGTCGAGAAGCGCATCGGGGCCGCGGCGGCGTGTGGCGACGCCTTGCCAGCGCGTGGTGAATCGCGCGAAGGTGCGCTGCTCGACGGGTTCGACTTCGCGGCGGAGGCGGGCGAGGCTTTTGCGGCGAATTTGCTGGAGGATTTCCGGATCGCACCATTCCTGATGCTGACCGCGCGGGCGGAATTCGCCTTCGAGAAGTTTTCCTTTGCCGTGCAGGCGCGCGAAGAACCGCGTCGATTTGCGCGGGCTGCAACGCGTAGCGCGTGGCGAGTTCTTGCGTGGTGAAAGGGCCGTGGGTGCGCGCGTAGCGGCGAATGAGTTCGCGCAGAGCGGATCTTCGCTGGAGGTGAGGAACACTTCGGCGAGGCCGGGCGGCAGCGGAGTGCCGAGTGCGTCGCGATATCGCGCGGCGTATTCGACGGGGATGAAGCGGGATTCGCCGGCGATTCGAACGCGAACGGCGCGGCGCGCGTTGGCGAGATCGCTGATCGTGCGACGCGATTGCGGGCGTTGCGGAGCGCAGCGGCGATTTCGGATTCGGTGAGGTCGCCGTGTTTGAGCAGCAGGTCGTGGACGCCGTCGGCGTGGCGGGCTTGATAATCGGGCTCGAGAGATTGGAGGCGGCTCTCGACTTCGTCGATCGCGTTCTGGTCGAGGAGTTCGCGGAGATCGGTGTCGCCGAGAATTTCCTGAAGTTGAGATTGATCGATGGAGAGAGCCTGGGCGCGGCGTTCGGCCAGAGGGGCGTCGCCCTCGTAGATGTAGTTGGCGACGTAGGAGAAGAGGAGAGATGAAGCGAACGGAGAAGGCTTGTCGCTGGCGATGCTGGTGACGCGGATTTCGCCGCGTTGAATCGGCGGAGAGAATATTTGAGGCGGCGGGGAGATCGAAGACGTCGCGAATACATTCGCGATAGGTCTCGAGAAGGATCGGGAACGAAGAGAAGCGCGCGGCGACGGCGAGAAGGTCGGCGGCGCGTTTGCGTTGCTGCCAGAGCGGAGTGCGCTGTCCGGCGCGGCGGCGCGGGAAGCAATAGCGCGCGCGAGGCGGCTTCGCGGAATTTTGCGGCGAAAAGAGAAGTGGAGCCGAGCTGCTGCAGGACGAGTTGCTGGAATTCGGCTGGGTCGGGGAGGAGCTGCTCGGACGGGATTTCTTCGTCGCTTTCGGGGATGCGGAGGACGAAGCCGTCGTCGGACCACATCGATTCGACTTCAAGCCCGCGTTCGGCGCGAAGTTTTGCGCTGACGGCCATGCACCACGGCGCGTGAACGCGGCTGCCAAATGGAGTGAGGACGCAGATGCGGCGATCGCCGAGTTCGTCGCGGCAGGTTTCGATCACGATGTCCTGATCGTTGGGGATGCGCGCGGTGGCGACGGCTTGATCTTCGAGATAGCGCAGAAGATTTTCGGCGGCGTTGGCGTCGAGGCTGTGATTCGTGACCAGCGTGCTGAATGCGACGGGGCGCGGCTGAGCGAGCAGTTCGCGCGTCATGGCGCCGATTTTCTTGCCGAATTCGGCGGGGCGGCCGGCGGTGTCGCCATGCCAGAAAGGCATTTTGCCGGGTTCGCCGGGCGCGGGCGAAACGAGAACGCGATCGTGAGAGATTTCGTCGATGCGCCAGGTGGTGGCGCCGAGGATGATGGTGTCGCCGGTGCGGCATTCGAACACCATTTCTTCGTCGAGTTCGCCGACGCGGGCGCCTTTTGTGGCGCCGGAGAGAAAAACGCCATAGAGGCCGCGATCGGGAATCGTGCCGCCGTTGATGACGGCGACGCGGCGGGAGCTTTGGCGCGGCGTCAGGCGATTCGAAACACGGTCCCAGGTGATGCGCGGGCGGAGTTCGGCGAATTCGTCGCTGGGATAGCGGCCGGCGAGCATGTCGAGCACGGATTCGAAAACGGAGCGCGTGAGATTGGCGTAGGGCGCGGCGGAGCGGACGAGTTGGAAGAGATCGTCGACGTGCCACTCGTCGAATGAAATGATGGCGACGATTTGCTGCGCGAGAACGTCGAGCGGGTTGCGCGGGTAGTGGACGCTTTCGACTTGGCCCTGATACATCGCTTGGGTGATCGCGGCGCAGGCGACGAGATCGGCGCGATATTTCGGATAGATGATGGCGTTGCTGATGGCGCCGACGTGATGGCTGGCGCGGCCGACGCGCTGCATGCCGCTGGCGACGGAGGGAGGCGACTCGATCTGGATGACGAGATCGATGGCGCCCATGTCGATGCCGAGTTCGAGAGATGAGGTGGCGACGAGACCGCGCAGAGTGCCGAGCTTGAGGCGGTCTTCGATTTCTTTGCGCTGCGCGACGGCGACGCTGCCGTGGTGCGCGCGGACGAGCGTTTCTTGCGCGAGTTCGTTGATCGCGCCGGAGATGCGTTCGGCGAGGCGGCGATTGTTGACGAAGATGAGCGTGGAGCGATGGGCTTTGATTTGTTCGAGGAGCTTGGGATGGATGGCGCTCCAGATCGATGGGCGGACGGGGCCTTGGGAGGCGGGGCCGCTGGGGAGCGGATCGATGTCGTCGAGGCGCGCCATGTCTTCGACGGGAACTTCGACGCGGAGGTCGAGCTGTTTTTTTTCGCCGGCGTCGATGATGGTGACGGGGCGGTAGACGGGCGCGTAGAAGGAGGATTCGAATTCGGCGAGAGGTTGGTCGGGGGCGGGCGTCGCAGATTCGGGGTTCGATTCGGTCGCCAATTGCTCATTTTGCGTTGCTGCATCAGAAAGCAGATTCCTCGCTTCGCTCGGAATGACAGCAGGTTGGCAAGCTCGCGTGGTGATGGGACTTCGGCGCCGCCGAGGAAGCGGGCGACTTCTTCGAGCGGGCGTTGCGTGGCGGAGAGGCCGATGCGCTGGATGCGACGTCCGGTGAGTTTTTCCAGGCGTTCGAGGGAGAGCGAGAGATGCGAGCCGCGCTTGGTGGGAACGAGCGCGTGAATTTCGTCGAGGATGACGGTGTCGACGGAGCGGAGAAGTTCGCGGGGCTGCGACGTTAACAAGAGGTAGAGCGATTCGGGCGTGGTGATGAGGATGTCGGACGGATGGCGGAGGAAGCGGGCGCGCTCGGCGGTTGGAGTATCGCCGGTTCGAATCGCGACGATCGGTTCCTGATAGGGATGTCCGAGGCGCTGGGCGGCTTGCGCGATTCCGACAAGCGGAGCGCGAAGGTTGCGCTCGACGTCGACGGCGAGAGCTTTGATTGGCGATATATAGATGACGCGGCAGCGAGATTCTTCAGGCGGTTTGTCCGTGGAGAACATCAGGCGGTTGATGCACCAGAGGAATGCGGCGAGGGTTTTGCCGGTGCCGGTGGGTGCGAGGATCAGGGTTGAGTCGCCGCGCGAGATTGCGGGCCAGCCGAGGATTTGGGGTCGCGTGGGGCCGGTGAAGACGGCGGAGAACCAGTCGCGGACGGCGGGGTGAAAAAGATCGAGCGCGTTCGAAGGCGCGAGATCGGGCGCAGGTGATTGTCGCTCGATGGGTGACTCTGGAGCCGCCTTCTTGGAAGTCCGTTTGGGCACGTTGGAATCGATTTGTGGGGTCCGTATTTAGATGCGCTGACGGGCGAATCTATTCGATTTCAGAAATTTCGAAACATTTTATTTATTTGACGACGGATCGAGCGCGAAGCGCAGGGTAGCGCAAGCTCATCCAATGCGATACCAGCCGCGTATTCCAGAAATCCCAGCAAATTACACGTACTAATGTTGAGGCTCGCGCATTCGCCTTTTCTTCGCCTATACTAGTTTACATGGAAATCGCGGCCAAATTGGAAATTCTTGCCGACGCGGCGAAGTACGACGCTTCGTGCGCGAGCAGCGGCGCGGTTCGCAAAACAGCGCCGGGAGGGATCGGAAATTCGACCGGCATGGGAATTTGTCACAGCTACACGCCGGATGGGCGATGTGTGTCGCTGCTGAAAATTCTGCTGACGAATTATTGCGTGTACGACTGCAAGTTTTGCGTGAATCGAATTTCGAGCGATACGCGGCGGGCGCGATTTTTGCCGGAAGAAATTATTTCGCTCACGCTGGATTTTTACCGGCGGAATTACATCGAGGGATTGTTCTTGAGCTCGGGAATTATTCAGAGTCCGGACTACACGATGGAGCAGTTGGTTGCCGTGGCTCGCGGGCTGCGGACGGAGCATCGGTTCAACGGCTACATCCATTTGAAGGCAATTCCGGGCGCGTCGCCGGAAATCATGCATGAGGCGGGATGCTGGGCGGACCGACTGAGCGCGAATGTCGAGCTGCCGACGCAGGAGGATTTGACGAAGCTGGCGCCGGAGAAACAGTTGGTGACCATCCGGCAGACGATGAGCGGGAATTACTTCGGAGTCGAGCGCGCGAAGGACGAACGGCGCGCGGCTTCGAAGATCGTGTCTGCTCCGGGTGCTTTGCCGAAGAGAGTTTCGACGAAGCGATTGAAATTTGCGCCGGCGGGGCAGAGCACGCAGATGGTCGTGGGCGCGACGGATACGAACGATGCGACGATTTTGAATCTGGCGTCGGATTTGTATGGGACGCACGGGCTGCGGCGGATTTATTACTCGGCGTTCAGCCCGTTTCCGAAAGCGGATTCGCGGCTGCCGATTCAGCCGCCGCCGCTGGTGCGGGAGCATCGGCTGTATGAGGCGGATTGGCTCATGCGGTATTACGGATTTTCGGCGCACGAGTTGACGACGGCGGCGCAGCCAAATCTGGATTTGCGGCTCGATCCAAAATTGAATTGGGCGCTGCGGAATCGGGAGAAATTTCCGATCGACATCAATCGAGGCACGCGAGAGGAGTTGCTGCGCATTCCGGGGATTGGGTATCGGACGGTTACTCGGATTTTGTCGATTCGGCGATATCACCGGATGCGGTTGGAGGATTTGAAAAAGCTGCGCGTGTTTTTGCGGCGGGCGAGGGCGTTTGTGACGACGGAGGATTTTTCGCCGGAGGTGGGGGAGTTGGATTCCGTGGGACTGGAGAAGAATTCGTGGCTGGTGTGCCGATGCAGTTGGGTTTGTTTGAGGCGCAGATGGCGGCGGTGAGCGGGGAGTTATAGGCGTCACAAAAGCGAGCGGGCCAAAAGATATGGAAATCCGGTTTAGTGGGCTGTTTGAGGATTGGCAAAAAAACGCGCGGGAATTGTTGAAGAAGAATGTCTCGCCGCGCGACGTCGTGTGGTCTGAAGAATCAGGGCAGCAACCGCTGTTTGCTGAAGCATCGAACAGTGAAGGGGCTGACGGCACGGAGAAAGCACAACAAAGCGGCGAAGGGGCTCTGCCGAGTTTCAGAGTTCCGAAGCGGTTTGTTGAACTGGCTCGGAATGTGGCGGCGTTTCGCGATGCGAAGAAAATGGGACTTGCTCTATTCCGTTTTGTGGCGCATCGCTCACGAGAATCATAATCTGCTGAAGGTCGAGACAGACGATGAAGTCATTCAGTTGTTGCGGATGGAGCGATGCGTTTCGCACGACGTGCATCATGTGCACGCGTTTGTGCGCTTCAAGAAGGTGACGGACGCAGAGGGAGAGCGATACGTCGCGTGGTACAAGCCGGATCATAAGTCGATTCGATTGGCGGCGCCATTTTTCGCGGAGCGGTTTGCGTCGATGCGATGGTCGATATTGACGCCGGACGGTTCGGCGCATTGGGACGGCAAAACGCTGAGATTTGGCGCAGGCGTCGATATGCCGCCGGCAAACGCAAGATGGGCTGGAAGAATTGTGGAGCCGGTACTACGCGACGACGTTCAATCCGGCGCGGACGAACTTGCGCATGATGCGATCGGAGATGCCGCAGCGATTCTGGAACAACATGCCGGAGCTGACGAATCTGGGGCAAGTTTTGGCGAAAGCACCCGACGCGCGTGGAGGAGATGATCGCCATGCAAAAGAAGATGCCAGGAGCGGGAGCGTTCGTGCCGCCGAACGCGGACCTGAGGCAACTACGAAAAGCGGTGACGGGGTGCGAGGGCTGCGAGCTTTACAAAGATGCAACGCAACCGGTATTTGGCGAGGGACCCGCCGATGCGCGCATCGTGTTAATCGGCGAGCAGCCGGGCGATTCGGAAGATCGAGCTGGACGGCCGTTTGTCGGGCCCGCCGGCGAAGTCTTGAATCGTGCAATGGCTGAAGCCGGGATGAACCGGTCGAAGGTTTATCTGACAAACGCGGTGAAGCATTTCGCGTTCGAAGAGCGCGGCAAGCGGCGCATCCACAGAACGCCGCGACTCAGCGAAGTCACCGCGTGCAAGCCGTGGATGGAAGCGGAACTCGAGCGAGTTGCACCGGAAATTGTCGTCTGCCTCGGCGCTACGGCGGCGAAAGCGGTGTTTGGCGCGCGGTTTCGCCTTACGGACCAGCGCGGAAAGTTTCTCGAAAGCAAATTCGCTGCCAAAACACTCGCGACCTATCATCCGTCGGCGGTCCTGAGAGCGGATTCACAGGCTGCGCAGGGTGATCTTTATCGAGTCTTGGTCGAAGACCTAAAAACGGTTGCCGCGGAAACTTCGAAGAGCGTTCGAAATATGACACGCGCAGTCAGCACAACCGCTTCGAATCGAAAGTCACTCTTCACATAGAGATCTTCGCCCTGTCGAGGTGCTAAAACACTCGATCCATTCGAATTGTTTCAGCTTTGAAACAATTCAAACACTGTGGATTACGGCGCTGGTCAACTTGACACAACACACGACGGCGGTTAACTTTCACTAACACTATTTTTGGCGACTGCACGAGGATCGCCTACCTATCTGCGGTGTCGGGGCTGAGGGCTGCAACCAACCCAAGGGTTGCGGCAGAGGGACGTCTAAGATGTGTAGAAAGTCTATTTTTCCAATTATTCTGGGTGTCTTTGCACTGCTCGTCGCGCTGGCTCCGTCTGGCTATGGGCAGGCGGTTGGAAGCTTTTCAGGAACGGTCACCGATAAATCCGGCAGCACAATTTCGGGCGCGACGGTGCGCGCGATTTCGGAAGCGACCGGCATATCGCGCGAAGTGAAGACTGACGAAGTCGGCCACTATCTGATTCCTCTGTTGCCGCCGGCGAATTACACCGTACACGTGGAATTTTCAGGATTTCAAACGACCGAGCAGCGCGAAGTAAAGCTGCAGGTCGATGAAGGGCGCACGCTGGACTTTTCGTTGGCGCCGGCGGCGGTGTCTTCCCAGATCGAGGTTGAAGCGGCGGCGGTTGCGGTGGAGACCACGAATCCATCGCTGGGACAGGTCATCACCGGGCAACAAGTCGCGCAGCTTCCGTTGAATGGACGCGACTTCGTGCAGCTCGCGTCGTTGACGCCGGGTACCGTCCAAGAGACCAATCCGAACAGTTTTTTCACGAGCGGCGCGGACAGCGAAGTTGCAGCGCGCGGTTCGTTCTCCTTGTCGGTCGGCGGTTCGCGGCCGAACGCGACGGACTGGCTGCTCGACGGAGTGGACAACAACGAGCTGACGTCGGGCGGCATTGGAATTTTCTCGGGGATCGACTCGATCCAGGAATTCAAGGTTCTGACCTACAACTACTCCGCGGAATACGGAACGCGCGCGGGACCAACGGTGTTGGTGACGACGAGGTCCGGGGCAAACGATTTTCACGGCTCGCTGTTTGAATTCCTTCGCAACACTTCTCTCGACGCGAAGAGCTTTTTTGCGACTTCACCTGAAAAGTTCAACCTGAACCAGTACGGTGGTTCGCTCGGCGGCCCGATTCGAAAGAACAAGACGTTTTTCTTTATCGACGGCGAGCAGAAATCTCAACGACATGGCCAGACGGTCACTGGACTTGTTCCGTCGGCAGCGATGCGGACCGGCGATTTCAGCTCCGATGCTTTCGGTAATCCCGTAACGGGTCTGGTGATCGTCAATCCCAATATGATTGGCGCTTCGACGAATCCGGCAGCCACGCCGAACGTTTACTTCCAGTGCGATGGAGCGGGGAATCCGTTGCCGGTGGCGGCGAACGGAAGTCAGGCCGCGGGCACGCCGTGCAACAAGATTCCGGCGGGATTGTTCAGCTCGGTAGGTCAGGCACTGATCAATTTATATCCGGCTCCCAACGCCAGCAATGCGGCAGCGGGCTACAACTTCGTAAACTCGCCAGTTCGAAAGTTGGATGAGACGAAGTTTGACATCCGGTTGGATCACAACTTTTCGAGCGTAGATACCGCTTTCGCGCGATTCAGCTATGACCAGGCGGTTTCTTACGTGCCGGGCGGTGGCGGGATCGGATCATTTGCCGAGGCGAGTGCGTTCGGCAGCAACCAGGGCATCCAGAACCATTCGCGTCAAATCGCGATTGGCGAGACGCACGTGTTCTCGCCGTCGACCGTGAACCAGGCGACCTTCGGCTACAACCGAATCTTCGACTACATCACTTCGCAGGGCACAGGCACCTGCGCTTCGGCAACGATTGGAATTCCTGGCGCGAATCTGGGCTGCAATGGCGGAGCCGTCGGAGCAGGGGCAACATGCACGGCGGGAGCGTACAGCTGCGGGCTCACTTCGGTGTTGATGGTCGGCGGCTACTGGTCCCTCGGCGACCGCGGCTACACGCCATTCCAGGGCGGCACGAACGTCTTTTCGTTCAAAGACTCGCTCGATTTGATTCGCGGCAAGCACGACTTCCATGTCGGAGTCGACATTCGTGCAAATCAGATGAACGTAGGCGCCGAGGCATTTCAGGATGGATTCTGGATTCCTGGTGTCGCGGGCAACTTCAGCGGATTAACGACGGGGACGGTCAGCATTCCGGGCAACCCTGAAGCGGATGTCCTGATGGGATTGCTTGGCTTGTCCGAACACGATCAAACCTTCAACGGTCCTGTGACGGGACGGCGCTGGAAGATTTATCGGCCGTTCGTGGAAGATGATTGGCGAATCACCAAGGATCTGACGCTGAATCTTGGCATCGCGTGGGATCTGACGACGCCAATCACCGAAGCCGATAACCGGATGGCGGATTATCTGCCTGATACAAACCAGCTTTTGATTGCCGGTCAAAACGGCGTTAGCAATTCGGCCGGCATCAAGATGAATAAGACAGCGTTCGAACCGAGAATCGGGTTGGCGTATAAGCTTCTCGGAAGCGACAAAACGGCGATTCGGGCGGGATACGCGGTCTATCACGACTCTGCATGGAGCATGGGCGCACAGGGTTTGTGGCAGAACCCGCCGTTCTTTGCGGAATCGGATGGATTCGGCGCGGCCGGATGCGCATTTGAGACGTCGTACTGCCATACGGTGCTCGGACAGACGGCGAGTGCAGGCAGCATGAATGCTGGTTTCCCAATTTTCACGGGACCTCCGACGTTGGCAACGTTCAGCGGAACCCTCTTCACGCAGCCGACAGATTTCCACCTCGGCATGGTTCAGCAATTCAACGTCAACGTGGAGCGGCAGCTGCCGGCGAACGTCGTCCTTACGGCGGGTTATGCCGGATCGCGTGGGCGTCACATTCTGGTGGCGGGCAACAACCTGAACACGTTTGGCCCGACCGATTGCGGGGCGAGTACGATCGGATGCAATGCCGACGGAACGCCGTACGTTCCACCGTACGCGGCCGAAAATGCGATGCTGCTTTTCGGCGACGTTGGCCGCACGCAATACGATTCGCTGCAACTGAAGCTCGAAACCAAGACGCCAAAGCACGGGCTTGTATGCGCTCGTCAGCTACACCTACTCGAAGACCTACGACAACGGTTTGAGCGACGGTCTGGGCTCGTTGACAAGCGCTCCCTATTTCCCATTGCCGAACTGGCAGAATCTCGATTGGGGGTTGTCGCAGATCGACTTGGCGAACAATTTCACAGCGAGCGTTCTCTATGACTTGCCGTTCGGGCGAGGCAAGCGATTCGGCAATGACTGGAGCGGCGTGACGAACACCTTGCTGGGGAATTGGCAACTGACGCTGATTCAAAAGATCACGTCGGGATTTGCGGTTCCGCTGATCGACAGCAACAACCAGTCGAGCGTATTCTTCAACAACGGCGGCAACGGCAACAACTTCAACCGGCCGGACCAGGTTTCGGGTTGCGATGTCTATGCAGGGAGCCACAGCGCATTGCAGTACATTAATCCGTCCTGCTTTGTGGCGCCCCCAGCCGGACAACTTGGGAATGCGAATCGCGTACCGGTGACCGGGCCGGGTTTTGTCAATACCGACTTCTCGGTCATCAAGCAGTTCGCGTTGCCGCGTGAAGGCATGGGCCTGAATTTCCGCGCGGAATTCTTCAACCTCTTCAATCACCCGCAGTTCGGGTTCCCGGTTGCCGACATGTCGGCGCCTGGATTCGGCTCGGTGAATTCGACGGTGAACAATCCGCGCCTGGTTCAGTTTGGCTTGAAGCTGACGTTCTAAACGACCGAGTTGTGATTCGAGTTCGAATCGGCCCGTGATGACGTTCTGTCGCGGGCCGATTTGTTTTTCGTGAGACACGCCGATTGCTGAGAATTGTTTCGTGCGGCGAGGGGTGAGCTACTGGGGAATCTGCGACAGCGCACCCTCGATCTGGGGATCGCCAGGGTGCCGCTTCAATAGATCGGTAAGGATCTGACGGGCTGCTGCGTTGTTCCCTTCGATGGCGTAGAGCCGTGCGAGATTGAAATACGATTGTTCGAACGTTGGCGCGACGCGGATCGCTTCCTTGAAACTGTTTTCAGCATCGGTTGGCTGGCGCTTGCGGAGGTAGAGAACGCCGAGATTATTGAGCGCCTCGGGATAGGCAGGTTTCTCTGCGATTGCCTTTTGCAGATATTCGAAAGCCCGATCTTCATCGTTGGTCTGTGCGTACACCATGCCCATCGCGTAGTTCGCTTCCGCGTTTTCGGGATTCAGCGCAAGCGCGTGTTGAAGAGTTGATTTTGCATCGTCCCATCGCTTTGCCTGGCGGAATGCGTTGCCCAGATTTTCGAGCGCGATGAAATGATCGGGATCGAGTTGCAGCGCCTGCTGGAATTGCTGGATCGCCTCGTCGGTATGTCCCTCGCGAGCTGAGAGCAGACCGAGGTTGTTCCATGCGTTGGGGAGCGTGCCTGGGTAACGCTGGGGAAGTTTGATCACGCGTTCGAAAGTAGCGCGCGCTTCGCCTGGCTTGTTTTGTTGGAGATAGATGCTCCCTATACCGTAGAGCGCTTCAGAGTTGTCGGGGTCGTCGCGGAGTGCGAGCTGAAGAAAGTGCTCCGCCTCGGTCATGTAGCCGCGTTCGAAGAAGATCGATCCGTAGGAAAGATAGTTGCGCGTGAATTCCGTGGTGGTAGCGACGCCGGGGAAGGGAAGGCCGCGCTCCATTCGAGTTTCAGCCGTGGTTGGGATATTCCGCGAATCTTCCAGAACCGCAGCCGGATCGATGGGACCTTGGTAAATCTTTACGATCAACCCTTTGTCATCCAGAAGGAACGAAGTAGGGAGGTTCAGGTCGCGGTGGCGATCGTACAGAGAGCGATAGAGGATGTTGTAGATCGCGATGAGGTCGGGGTTGTATGCGATGGTCGGAAAAGAAAATCGATTGTCCGGCGCGGGCGGCTTTGATGATTCGTTCGGTGACGTTTCATCGGCGTTAATCGTGAGAATTTGAAGGCCGCGAGCTTGCCACGCTGAATGCGCCGAACTCAGGTCAGCCAGATTTTTCTGTGAATCCGAGGTGGCCGCCCAGAAATAGAGAAGTGCCGGTTTGCCTCGCAGTGAGGCGAGGGTCTGTTCCTTGCCTCTCTGGTCTTGTGCTGAGAATTCGGGCGCTTCTACCGGCGCCAGAAGCCACGTACCGAACGATGCTGGAATCGACTGCGCGGCTGGCGAAGCGGGAATGGATGCGCCGGCGAGCACAGTTGAGGTTCCTTTGAAGGGCTCCAGCCGAGGTGTCACTTCGCCTTCTTCAATCGAAACGCGATGATTCACCGGGAGATTGCGAAGGGTTTGTTTGCCGCCGCTTGGCCACTCGATCGTTGCGCTCACGGTCTGCTTCGTTTGCCCGAGTCCGAAGAACAATTCTTTACTGTGCTGCGCAAGGAATCCCGATCCCGCCTGCAACACGCGGGTGATCTGCATCGCGCCGGTATCGACGACCACGCGAGCACCGATTGCATCGCGATTACTCTTTTTCCCGGTGAGGCGAAACGAAATCGCCGGACTCAACTCCTTAACGATATTCTTTAGAACCCGGAGTTGCGGACTATTGCGGGCTTTCAGAACGATTTCTAGCCTGCCATCGTGGTCGAAGTCGGCGAGCGCAAACGAACGGCAATCTTCGATGAAATCGAGATCGACTGCGCCCGAAACATCGGAGAAAGTGCCATCACCGTTGTTTGCGTAGAAGACGTTGCGTTCGAATCCGCTCCAGGTGCCGTCGGCGCGAATCAATTCGTTAATGGCGCTCCAACCTTGATCGTAGTTGTAGTTGGGCCGCGGCTCGGCGGGGGAGTTTGCGACAACCTGACGCCAGAAGAAGCTGTTGAGGTCATCGCGCGCTGGAGATGGCCCGGTGATCATGCCGTTCGCGATGTAGAGATCCGGATGGCCGTCGTGATCGAAATCCCACGAATCGCTGCACCAGGCCCAGCGGCCCATCGCTGTTCCTGACTTTGCGGTTAGATCGTCGAAGCGCTTTCCGTCGCGATTGCGGAAGAGCGAGTTGCCCATCGCGTGTTTACGGTAAAACGCGCGCGTTTCGGCGTTCGCATCCTTCTGAAAAGCCTCTTGTTCCGAGACGCGCACGCCGGCGGCCGTCCACATGTCCGCGACGTAGAGATCTTCTTTTCCGTCGTTATCGGCATCGAGCCAACAGACACTCATTCCCGCGCCGACGTCCTCGACGCGGGCTTCGGCGGCTACATCGGTGAACGTGCCGTCGCCATTGTTGCGATAGAGGTTCTTTCGTCCGAAGTCGTTGACGACATATAGATCCGGCCAGCCGTCGCCGTTGTAATCATTCCAGCCGCAGCAAAAACTGAAGCGCGTGTTGTTCTGGTCGAGCCTCGTTTCTTTCGTTACGTCGCGAAAGGTGCCGTCGCGATTGTTGCGGAACATGAAATTTGGAGGCCCATTGTTTGCATCGTAGTAGGGCGACGGATAGCGATATTGATCGGTGCCCTGATAGTAGATGTAGAGGCAGAAGTAGATGTCGAGCCAGCCATCGCGATCGTAGTCGGTGACGGCGGCGCCGGTGAACGTGCCTTGAGGTTCGCCGGCGAAATGGAAGGCGTCGGGTTTCAGATGGAATTTGCCGTGGCTGTCGTTGAGGAAGAGCAGTGGCCCTGTCGTGCGCACGATAATCGCGTCCTGGCGGCCGGAGTTGGAGAAGTCGGCGAAGAGCGCGCAGGCCGTGTTGTCGAGGAGTCCGAGGCCGGAACTTTCGGTGATGTCTTCAAACGTTCCGTCGCCGCGATTTCGGAATAGGCGATTCGGCAAGCCGGCGGGTTGGCAGACGTAAAGGTCGTCGAAGCCGTCCCCGTCGATATCGGCGAATGAGACGCCGTTGTGACCGTAGATGTCGATGCCCGATGCGCCGTCGAGGACCGTGCGCCAGTAATCGATGCCGGGGAGAAATTGTGCGGCGTAGGAAGGATTTCGGCCCAGGCTCTGTTGCGCGACGTCGGAGAATACCTGCGAGAGTGACTGGCTTCGCGTCTCCTCAAGAATCAGCCACTTTGAGATTTTCAGTTCGCTGTTGGGGCCGACTCCCCAAGTTAGATCCCAGTTGCCGATGCGATGTTCGCGATGAAAGCCCGCACCGGAGCCGACGAACTCGTATCTAACTCGAGTCTGTACCGAGGAAGGTACAGCGTTGGTACCACCCGATCCGTTGTCGAGCCGAATCTCTGTCACTTGAAACTCGGCCGTCTGCAGAGTGGAGAATTTAGCCAACGCGGAACGCCAGTCGCGAATCCAGGCGGCTCGCTCGAACGGTTTTTCAGCAGCGAATTTGTCGCGAAAGACATGCAGGAAAGAGGAAGTGCGCACCCTTTGAGAATCCGCCGCGATAGGAGACGTCGCGGTCAACGTCGAGGCCAGCATAGGCTCGATTTGCGCGGTTTGAGCGGGAGATTTTAGTAGCTGATCCGTCCATCGAGCAAGAACGGCAGCAATCTGGTCGTGGTATTTCTCTGCGACGAAATCATCAAGACCCGGCTGAACCTTGCGCAACACGGCCTCGAGATTTCTCGGCGTTCGATAGTGAGGATGGACTTGATATTCGCTGTTCGGCGAAGGCTGGTGGTAACCCGAAGGAAGAAGGAGGGAAGAGCCGAAACCACTTGGCAGAAACGCGAAGGAAGCTCCCTGACAGGACCGCCGCAGGAATTCCCGCCGGCTGAGCCCGAAAAGCCGACGTTTTTCCCCAGAGATCTTCAGGCAATACTCCTTGGCCGATAAGAACCAAAATCTAGCATTCGCACCACAGCGCGTCAACAAACGACGAATCGCGCTCGAAGGAAAGAATGATTCATTGAAGCGCTTAGTTGAGCCGCTAAAAATTCAAGACCAGTCCTTCGGGCGCCGCAACGTTATTCAATCCGAAATCCGAGGTTTTGTGAACCTGGTTGTGCCGCGACATTCGTTAATGCCAATAAACTTGACATGAAAATTAGCGTACGTATCATCAATGCGTCTAAATAAGATTTGCCATCGAAATAAGCATTCGCGCGCCCTGCGCTAATGAGTTCTCGATTGACGGATACGGTGCAATGGCAAGAACCTTCCAGGTGGTAAGCATTCTTTTCTTCATCGCGCTACTTTTTAGCGGCGCATCGATAAATGCCCAAGAGGGCGCCCAGTCCGGGTTCGATCGTGCTTCGTGGCCTGAAGCGGACAACGACGCTATCGAGCTATCCAATCCAGAGCAGCAAGGATCCCAGGCGCCAGAGCATAAGCCTTGGGATACGCTCGTCGGGGCTCAGTCATCGTTACAGGAAGTAGCGATAGAAGCCTGGGACAGAATCCTTACTTGTTCTCCACAGAACCCGTCCAGTTCGTCCCGTTATTTCCTGGAGGTAGTTCTTCGGGACGACAGAAGTGATGCATACTCCTGGAAAAGATTGTGGGAGTTCTACGGAACCTCGATCAAAACCCAGTCGTTCAAGGTCCCTCTGTCGGCTCAACAGGATGGCGTATCGGTGCAAGGGATTTCCTATCTGAACGCTCTCACCTATCGTTCCAGACAGAATTTCTTTCCTACCGATTCGTCGGGCGACATGCAACGGAGGATTGACGCCGGACGCGCCAGTCTGCCTTGGGGCGAGCGCTCAGACCACGGCGTGATGATCCTGCTGTTGCAAAGAAAGAATGGTAAATGGGAGATGTTGCTCCGAGGTCCTGGAGCGTCCGGAGATCCCCGAGTATTGGATCAGCCAACCAGCAGTCCGTTGGACACCGGTGATGCTCTAGGCAGTCTGCTCAGCCGGCTAACCAAAACAACTGTGGATATCGATGCCATCGATCGCGGAAGGTTGTCGTGTGAAAGAGCCAAAGGCAGCGATCCTTTCGCTCCCGAGCCGGTCTCCAAACTCACTTCAGAAGGAATAGGCGTCGTCGGGGCTGTTTCTGGCACCTACGATCGCGCCCTCCTCAGCCCGGCATTGTTGAACACACAAGCGCCCGATTCGTACCACGTGAAGTTCGAAACCTCTCGTGGCGATTTTGCCGTCACCGTAACTCGCGCCTGGTCACCGCTCGGAGCAGATCGATTCTACGATCTAGTGAAATACCATTATTTTGATGGCACCCGGATCTTCCGAGTGCTGCCTCACTTTGTGGCGCAGTTTGGCCTGAGTGCCTATCCCGCTGTCAATGCGGCGTGGGCGAATGCAAGGATCAAAGATGATCCGCCCGTCCAAAGTAACAGGCGGGGCACCGTCGGTTTGGTAGCGGCGGGACCCAACACGCGTGGCACCCAATTATTTATCAATTTGAAGGACAACTCCTCGCTGGATGGACGGGGATTTACGCCGATTGGTTCGGTAGATGGCGATGGAATGAAGGTCGTCGACATGTTCTACAGTCAATATGGCGATAACGCCGGCGCGGATCAGGATGCTATCGCTCGAGGAGGTGAAAAATATATCGCTCTGAAGTGGCCCAATCTTGACGTCATCAAGCGCTCAACCGTGGCTCCGATTGAAAGTTCACTGTCAACACGGCCCTCAACTCGCGAGAGTGTTCCAGCTGATTCGATTTCAAGTCAACCAACAACGCGCCCTTTGGCGTCCGACTCGTCGAAAGGCGAATCCGCAGTGAATGCCGGAGGAGTTGCAATATCGCGCGAAGCAAACTCTGTGAGTAGTTATGCTGTGCTCAGCATAAGGAGCGGATTTCTGGCTCGTCCGGGCGATCGGAATCCGCTTTCTCACATTCCTTTGAAGCTCATGCGACAAGATTTCGCTGCCACCTTGAGAAGCGGCGGCATCCAGGTCGGGCCCGGCGCAACGCCAAGACAGGTTCTATCTGTCGCATGTGCACAAAGCTCAAGCGCGTGCGTAAAGGCTATAAACGCCAGCGTCGAAAACCCGGCTGCCTCTGCGCTTTCGGATATGAACGGCAACGCCACTTTTCCAGCAGTTCCGCCCGGTACCTACCACCTGATGATTTACGCATACGACGACAGCCACAGGCCGATCTGCTGGAACCCTACCATTGAATTGAAAGCGGGTCCGAATGTGCTCACGATTAAACAGGACGATGCCGTCTCGCTTCGTTGAAACTGGATTTGCTCTCAAGCTTAGTCATGTTTCGAACCGGTAACGACGTCGCAACAGCCGACAGGACCCCAAAACAGCGCACTGCCAGCCACGACGTGCGGCTTGGGAAACTATCGTGTGCCTTGATGAACCTGTGCCGCGTGGCGGGAAGGGGCTCAAGCGCGTACTTAAGTTCTCGCGCAAGCCCAACGCTGGCACCGCTTTGAAGCTCAAACTACCTTCAATCGCCTTCAGGCGAAATCTAGCTTGGCTCACATAGGCTCAGACCCAACATAAAACATCGAGTTGGAGAAACAGCCAAAAATTCGCATTCAATAAAGAGGGCTCAAATGGCCCCAACCTGAAGGATGATTGATGTATCATTGGCCTACAGCCGTCTTGAGCCGGTCAGGATGGGCGTGTAGCTCAGCTGGGAGAGCACCTGCTTTGCAAGCAGGGGGTCGCAGGTTCGAACCCTGTCACGTCCACCAACTTCTTCGTTGTCCTCGCTATCATTTTCCGTCGATTTCTCCCGTAGCTGGGCCTTCATCCGACTGCGAGACTTCACTCGAAAGCCTGGTTTTGAAAAACGCCAAAACTCAGGGTTGAAGCGAGCCGATGTAGGCCGTGAGGTCGATGATGTCCTGATCAGTGAGCCTCGCAACAACGGGCTTCATGATCGGTGCATAGCGGCCATCACGAGTGCCGCTTTTGAAGTCATAAATTTGACGGGCTGTAGCGGTGGGAGAACGTCCTGCCAGTGGCGGAAACATATCTCCCACGCCCTTCAACCCATCTCCGTGGCACGTGGTGCATGGAAGAGTTTTGCCGGCATCGCCCGTCTTCGCCAGCAACTCCCCTCTCTTTACGCTTCCGGTTGGCACGTAAGCGATGAATCCGGACGTCGCATCGCGCAACATCGTGCGATTCAGGTCCACAGGTACCTCGATGATGCGAGCCCCGATTGGTTCTTTGGCTCCGCTCGGGTCTACGAGCTGTACGTTGTGTGGACCGGGATGCGTAACCGGAACGGTATCCGTCTCGACGATGCGGGAACTTTGACCGGGCGGAATTGAGTGAAAATATTCCGCTGCGAGTCTTGAGTCGGATTCGTCGAGCGCCTTAGCGACTGGGATCATGTCAGCCAGGCTCGCGTGCATTACGGAAGCGTGCCGCTTGTCATCCTTCATGTCGGCGAGCTGCTGAAGAAAATAAGCGACCGGCAGCCCTTGAAGATCGGCGGTGTCGGGCTTGCCCCGCCCATCTATCAGGTGACACAGCCCGCACGCTCTGTATGTACCTTCCTTACCTGAAATCACCGGTGCGGGAGGCGCTGGGTGCGTTTCTGGGAACCAGTCAATCGTACTGGTGCTCCGATTAATCTGAGTGTCGGTGTAGCTCTTCGCGCTTCCAGGAATATGAAACAGCTTGCCGTCGTCTGGTGTTTCGGGCTCGTGCACGCCCTTTGGATAAGGCCACGCGGGAATGTCAGTTCTTACGAGGTTTGCCGGAGGATCGTAGTTGGGCTTCGCTGGCGTCTGTTGGGCATGAGCAAGATGGCTCACGGCAAGGAGCAGGCAGCTCGCCGCGATAGCGCACAACGACAGCAGTAATTTTCGACTCATGCCTCACTTTGACGGATTCCCACCGAGCGCCGAAAGAAAATCTTCAATTTTGTGCAGACACTGTGATGTTGTTCACAACGTTTGTGCCGCCGGCCACATCAGCTGCCTTCGTGAAAATAGAAGTCCGCTCGGCTTCCGACTGCGCTGAGCCTGCCAGTGTGACCTTGCCGCTTTGCGTCGTCACCTTCACGCGACGCCCCTCGGAAGAAATCGATTTGTCTGCGGCGATTTTTTTCCGGATTTTCTCCGACATTGTGCGATCCGCTGGCGTCGGAGTCGCTTTCGCCGGCTTTTCCGCCGGGACGCCCGACGCGCTGTTGTACGAGTCTGGCCGTTGAGGGTCTTGCGAGGCCGCGGCGCCTTGCGGTATCAAAACGAACATGCCGCCAAGAGCGACTGCACACACTGCCGCGGCGATTGTTCGAAAGCCTCTTGTAGCTTTTGTCATCGCGACCCCCCGAGGTCACACAACCATCAGTTCAGTAATCCTTTGAATCGCGTTGAGAGCACTTCGCGCGCTTTGTCTTCCGATACGAAGCGTTCGAACATGCCCAGGTCGGCGTCGATCGTCACATCGCGATCGGTAACGGCGATGGTTCCCTTGATCGGCGAACTCATGAATCCGATTTTGGCATTCAACGCAAACGTCATGGTCGAGCTCTGCCAATTTTTCTGTTCCATCACCAACTTCACCGGCAGTCCTTCCATTCGAAATACGTCATCGAAGCCGCGATCGATGGAATCGACGACTTCTTGTTTTGGCTTGTTGTGAGCAATCGTTATTCGCATGTAAGGATTGTCCCACGTGTTTCGATGCGAATGAACGGCGGAAGGCTTCGGCGGCTAAGAGACCGTAGGGATTAGCGGCGGCAGTTTGTTGGACTTCGAACTGAAATCTAGCCCAACTTTGTGCGGAGGGCTTCAAAGAGTGCTGCTTGCTTCTCGGCACTGAGCTTCTTGCCTTGCTCGGTGAGGTAAAAAACGTCGATGACCTTCTGTCCCTCAGTATCGATCAGCGCCACTTCAATGTTGCACCAGAGCCGCGCAAGCGTCGATCCGATGTCGTAAAGCAGGCCAGGCCGGTCCGTCGCGACGATTTCGAGCAGCGTGCTGTGCTCCGAAGAATTATCGTCGAAGCCAAACTTCGTCTCGATCGCAACTTTCGGCGGCCGTTCGCGGCTCGCCTTGTCGCGGCCTTGCAACAATGGCTGCAGCGGCGCCTTGCCATTCACCACATCAGCCAAACTCCGCCGGAATCGATCGATTTCTGTCGGATTCAGCTCCAGCGTTCGATGCAAGTCCGCAAAGTGAAATGTATCGACCACGATACCCGCCGCGTTCGCGAACGCATCCGCCTTGATAATGTTCATGCCCCATCCAGCCAGCACGCCCGCGATCGTTGCAAAGAGCGAAGGCCGGTCCGCCGTCATCAGCGTCAGCGAAAACGCGCGTCCCGCGGGACGCAATTCCACCTGTACCGGCTCAGCCTTCAGCTTCCGGTACATCGCGATGTGTTGCGCAATGTCGCTCGCCGAATGAACCGCAAGATACCGCCGCGGCAAACCTTCGAGGAACCGTTCGATCTCTTCAGTCGTTCCGCCAGCCAGCACGACGCGAACCTGCTCGAGCAGTGAGGTCTCGTCCGGTGCGTGAACGCGATCGCGATCCAGCGTGCGGCTGAAGTGGTTCGACGTCGCGACGAAGAGCTGCCACAACATGTCCGCTTTCCATGGCGTCAGCGCCTCGGGATTGACGGCATGAATGTCGGCGTAAGTCAGCAAGCACAGACGTTGCAGACGTTCCTGATTACCAACCGCAGCGGCAAATCCTGACACTGTCGCCGGGTCAAAAATATCGCGCCGCTGCATCGTCGCCGACATGTCGAGATGTCGCTCGATCAAGAAATGCACTTCGGCGACTTCCTCTTCCGAAAGCTTCAACCTCGCGGCCGCGCTCGCCAGCGCTTCCAGACTGCCCGCAACGTGATTCTCGACCGGCATGCCCTTGCCGACGTCGTGCAGCAACAGTGCAAAAATCAACAGGTCGCGCCGGTCAACCGTTCGCCACAGCGGCTGAAAATGCTCCGCTCGCTCGTCCGGTGGATCGGCCAGCTCCTGCAAATGCTCGATGGTGCGCAGCGAATGCTCATCGACCGTATATCGATGATAAAAGTCGCGCACGACCAGCGAATCGATCCGGCTGAACTCCGGCAAAATCTCCGTGAGCAATCCCAGTCGCTGCATCGGCCGTAGCGCGAACCCCGGATAATCCGCTCCCAACATTTCCCGCAAGCTGCTCCAACTCACTTCCGCATTGCTTACCGTGAGTTCGGGGTGCTGCATGATGTACGCGATACATCGTTCGGCCTGCCGGCTGAGCGGAATTCCCGCGCGCGCCGCTTCCGTCAGCATCGAGAAAATCTGTGAGCGATCCGAAAGCGCCGGCTGATTGAAAACCTCGAACATCCCATCGCGAACGCCAAACGGTCGCCCATTCGAAGGCTCGGTTTTTGGCCCGCGCGCGACATTGAAAATTCTCTGGCGGAACGTCTGAGGCACCAGCGCCTTTTGCTCCAGATAGCGCAACAGCAATCGATTCAGCGTGCGCGCATGACGAAAATACAGCCTCATCCACTCCGCTGCATTCCGCGACTCTCCATCCGAAACGCCAAGCGATCGCTCCGCAGCCGCGGCCTGCAACTCATACGTCAGCGTGTTGTCGTTTCGCCCATTCGCGTAGTGCAAGAAACAGCGAATCGCGCTCAGAAAATCCACGGCACCGGAAGCCAAGTCTTCTTCCGCCGCCGTAATATTCAACGACTGCTTGTTCTCGGAAATTTGCCGCAGCCAAACCGCCGCCTGATAGTCGCGCAATCCACCCGGCGCGTCTTTTACGTTCGGTTCGAGATGAAAAATCGTGTTCCCATACCGATTCAGACGGTCTTTCGTGAGCTTGTGCAACTCCGCCAGCAAGAAAGGCCGCGCCGCTTTTTCCGACGTGGGCAAGATGCGCGTATCGAGCCGGTTGAAGAGCTCCGTATCCCCGGCCAGAAACCGGCGATCGAGCAGCGCCAGATGAAACTCGATATTGTCTTCTTCGATCCGCTTGCACTCTTCGAGCGTCCGCCCAGCGGAGCTGACCCGAAATCCCATGTCCCACAGCGTGCGAGAGAAATCCGAAATCAGCGGACGAAAAGTCTGCTCGGCCTTCTCCGTGCCAAACAAAAACAAAATATCGAGGTCAGAATAAGGAAATAACAACCGCCGCCCATATCCACCCAGCGCCACCAGGCAAAGCCCCGATGAGCTCAGCGTATGCGTCTGCAGCGCATCCTCAAAAACTTGTTGTGTCTTTTGGTCGGCCAGCGCACACAACGACAGAACGGTCTGCCGTGCGCTCACACCAGACTCGAACTCTCGGCGGATACGTTCACGTTCGTCGTCGGCTTGCGGGCCGAGGACAGACTGGGGGGTTACGGAGCCTTGCATTTTGTTTACAGGTTGACCGAACGACAGTCGTAGGCCGGGACGGGCTGCAGTCGTCATCTCAGAGCGCGTTCTCTCCCCGCTCTTCGTTGCGAATCCTTATTGCCTCATCAACCCTCGATAAGAAGATTTTACCGTCGCCGATCTTTCCTGTCTTAGCCGTCTTCAGGATCGTGTCCACAACGGTATTCACCAATTTGTCGGGCAGGACCATTTCCAACTTTATTTTCGGCAAGAGATCGACGGTGTATTCGCGTCCGCGATACACCTCGGTGTGACCTTTCTGCCGGCCGTGTCCGCGCACCTCGGTCACGGTCATGCCCTCGATTCCCGCTTCGCGCAAAGCATCCTTGACCGACTCAAACCGAGAGGGCTGGATGATCGCCTCAAGTTTCATCATGAAATGTGCGCTCCCACACCCCGCGAATCACGATCTTGCTGCGGCGATGTGCATGATTCCCGAATGCAGCCAAACTCGAACTCACACCGACGAGGAACGACCTGCTTCTGTCGCGTCTAGTCTACGTTACAGTTCCAGGTTGTACGCCTCTTCGCCGTGCTGCGTAATGTCCAAACCTTCAATCTCGTGTTCTTCGCTTACGCGGATTCCAGTGATCAGATCGGTCACCTTCAATAGCACGATCGATCCGACGATCGCAAAAGCCCAGGCGATGGCGATGCCCACCAACTGATTCCCGATCTGACCCCAGTGCCCGTCCAGACCGCCCACCGGCTTCCCCGCGCCAAAGATCGGGTTCACCACTTGTTGCGCGAATACGCCGGTAAGGATCGCGCCGATCGTTCCGCCAGCACCGTGTACGCCAAACGCATCCAGCGCATCGTCATATCCGAACGCTGCCTTCACCTTCGTCACCATCAGGTAGCACACAATGCCCGCGATGAATCCGATTACCAGCGCCGACATCGGGCCGACGAATCCGGCGGCCGGCGTAATCGCAACCAGCCCCGCAACAGCTCCTGAGATCGCGCCCAATGCGCTCGGCTTGCCATTCTTGACCCACTCCGCCAAGCTCCAGGCGATCGCCGCCGCTGCTGTTGCAAAGTGTGTCGCGATAAATGCGCTCGTCGCCAACGAACTCGACGCCAGCGCGCTTCCCGCGTTGAAGCCAAACCATCCCACCCACAAGAGACACGCGCCCACGAAGCTCAGCGTCAAACTATGAGGCGGCATGGGCTGCTTTGGAAATCCCGTGCGCCTACCTATATAAAGAGCGCACACCAGCGCGGACACGCCTGAACTGATGTGAACGACAGTCCCACCCGCAAAATCGAGGCATGGAAATTTTCCACCCAGCGCGGCGTTCAGTAATCCGCCCTTGCCCCATACCATGTGAGCCAGCGGCGCATACACGACGAAGAACCACAACGTCAGAAAAAGCACGGTCCCGCTGAACTTCATGCGTTCCGCTGTCGCTCCCGTGATCAACGCCGGCGTGATAATCGCGAACATGAGTTGGTAAATCATGAACGTAGCTTGCGGAATCGTTCCCGCATAGTCGGGATTCGGCTCCGCGCCGACGCCACGCAGCATCGCGTGTTCGAACCCGCCAATCACCGGCCCGTTCCCGCCAAACGCCAGGCTATAGCCGACCAGCGCCCACAGCACCGAAATCACCGCCATGAGCATAAAGCTCTGCATCATGATCGCCAGCATGTTCTTCCGGCGAACCAGTCCTCCGTAAAAGAGCGCGAGCCCCGGACCGGTCATCATCAGCACCAGCGCCGCGCTCACCATCATCCAGGAGTTGTCCGCCGAAGACTGCGCCGCGGTAACCCGTTGATCCAGTTGAGCCAGTTTGTCGTTGACGGAAGGCGAGGAAGCACTGGCCGCGGGCGCGGCCGTTTGTCCAAAGAGAGTTGCGGGGGCCGAAATTACGACAAGCAGCACAGCCAACAAACAACAACATCGCAAAACCGCTGGCTTCATAAGGCGTCCGCTCCGCTGCATCGATTCGGCCTCGAAGTCACACACGACCGTGACTCTGTCCGACACCAAAGGCCGGTTTTACCGGGACAAGACGTGAAATCGAAAGCGAGATTATACGCGGCGGCTACACTGCAGGTATCTTGAAATTTTAATCGAAAAAATCACTTTTTATGATGTTTATGTAACGACGATCGTTGACTCTCGCCACACCTGCGCAGCCCCTAGTTCTTCTCCACCGTATCTTTCGTGTCCTTCGGCTTCCCGATCTTTTGAGAATCATCGATTTGAAATAGCAGGAAGTTGCTGAACGAGTGACGCCGGTGATAGCGGTGTCCCGAGATGCTGCAATACCAATCCGCGCTCTTGGGCAGCCACATGTTCGTCCCGCCATTGGCAAATGCCACCGGACCGTACTCGATCAGCTGGTGGTCCCGCATTAACCGGATCTCTGGGATCGGTTTGATCATGTCCGATTCCATCGCCAGAATCTGAGACGTCTCCTCATCGATCCACGCGCGGCCCTTCATCCCGACAGGATAGAAGCGCCCGTTCACGTGATACACCAGCATCTCGCTGTGGCTGTTCGCTTTCTGCTGGAAGTGGACGACCCACGTCTTCCGTCCATTCCACGAGCCGCCGCCTTCGCATTTGAAGTCGTATTTGGGCTGATAATAAGGATGGAAAACGAGCACGAGTGTCGGCAGCCCGACCGTTCCAAGATGAGCAGGGAATTGCTGCACCGAAACCGACCCGTCCCGATACTCCTGGACATCCAGATCCTGCGCGCCGCTCTTTCGAATCTCGACCAGATAATTGAACTGCCGCGTTTCGTGCGACACCTGGATTCCAAGCGGGCTTAGTACAGTGTGATCCATGTCCTCGGTCGCTGTGAAACGATCGACGTTCGAAACCAATTCCTCGATCCGCGCGCCTACCTTGTTCGTAACCGAGTCCAGGGAACACGTATTTGCGCTCGTATCGAACATCAGCTTTTCTTCATCGACATCCGGCGGCGCCCATTTCGTCTCGGTGCCCAATGGCAACACCGGCAAATCCGGGAGATCAGCCGTTTCCGTCGCGGTATCGCCGGAATCACCATTCATCTTTAGCGCGGACACATCTGAGCTCGATCCATTCGCCCCGGCGGGTGTCACAGCCGACGCGAGCTCTACCTTACCTTGTGCCGGCGATATTCCGTTCAGCTTCTCGATTTCGCGCTTAACAGCCGCCGTTTTCGAACTGTCCAGCTGTTCCTTCAAAATTTGATTGAACGTCGCCAGTGCCGCGTCCCGTTGATGCAGCGCGGCTTGCGACTGACCCACCAACAATAAAGACCCGCCTGTCTTGTCCTGACCGGATGCCACCGCCGCTTGCGCCTCTTCGAGCGCCTTTTCGTAGTCGCGCATTTGATACGACGCGAGTCCAGCCATGTAGTGCGCGCGCCACGCCGTTGGCTGTAACTTCACACCCCGCTCTAGACTGTCAGCCGCTTTCGCGTAATCCCGTTGCTGTAACTCAGCCTGGCCAAGCGCCAGCAAAGCCGACGCATGATTCGGAGCCGCATCCACCGCTTTCTGCAAATATTCCCGCGCCTGTGCCGAGTTCCCGCGCCGCATGTACAGCACGCCCACCAGATAATTCACATCGGCATTCTTCGGTTCCAATTCCTGCGCTTTCTTCAAATGCTGCTCGGCTTCATTGAGTCTTCCGACCTGCATCGCCTCCAGGCCCTTTTCCATTTCCTTCAATGCTTTAGCAGGAACTCCACCCGCGTGTCCGTTCTTCGCAAGTGGTCCGTTGGCGATCAACATCACCCCGAACGCTTCATTCCGATGGCCCACATTAATCGACGCGTCTTCTTCCACCGATCGGAAGCCTGGCGCGCTGACTTCAACGATGTATTCGCCTTCCAGCAATCCCTGGAACTGAGCAAGGCCAGACTCGTTGGTGGTGATCGTTTGGTTGTACATGACCGCGGTCGAATTTTGGGTGGTTGTCCGCTGCCCTCTCCTGAGTTCGACCTTCGCTCCGCCCGAAAACGGTGCGCCCGTGATTTCCATGACTTGCACTGAAATCTGCCCGCCCGAGTCGGCGTCCGACTTTGTTGGCATCGGCTGCGGCGGGAAATAAACCTTTTGCGCGGACGATCGAATGGGGAAAGCGGCGCACAGAAGTGCGAAGACCGCCACAATCAGGGACTTACAAGGGCCCTGGGTATACTTTCTCATTCTGGAACCTGCTTCGAGGACAGAGGTAAACCTCACCTCAGGCCCTTCACTTTCGCCTGACTCCGGCTCACTGTCAACTGTCTCGTAGTACCGGATTTAGCCACGAACATGCACGAAATCCAGAGCTTTTCAGGACGGACTTGTCACCAGCGGCCATCATCGTATAATGCCCGTCCGGTACTGTTGGATTAGCGATCGGCAGAGCCAATTTGTGCTCTCCGCCCGCCTTTCCGCCGGGTTCCATTGAGACCTTGCCCGGAGTATCCTAGGCACATTCTTGTGCCTTTGAGCTCGAGGTTCGGGCCCGGGTTCTAAGCTGAACGGGAAGCGAATCAATCCGTGAGAGAAACTCGACCATGACCGAACGTCTGCCCATGGAAATCGCTGTCCGCGAAAACAATGGCATCCACACGCTCGAAGTCCACGGCCGCCTCACCATCGGCGAGCCAAGTGAGCAGCTCACCGAGGTGCTCCAGTCCGTCGTTCAGGGCGGAGGCCGCAAGGTCGTCGTGAACCTCAACGGCGTCCCTCAAATCGACAGCTCCGGCATCTCCTCGCTTGTTCGCAGCTCGATTCAGCTCGCCCGCGAAGGTGGCGCACTCCACCTTGTCTGCGGCAATGGCCGCGTCCGCGACGCCCTCACCGTGACGCGCCTCGTCGAAGCCATCCCGACTTTCGAAACGGATTCGTCGGCTACCGCCAGCTTCGTCTGATTCTGCTGACGCTGTGGCGTTGCGGGAACTCGGTATGACGTACACTTTTCTTCGCCGCCCAGCGCCAGTCTTCTCGCTCGTTATTCTTGTCGCTTTCGTTTTCTGCGGATCGAGTCACGCCGCAACGCCCGTCGATCTCGACAGCCTCGCCGAAAAGCTCGCCCCCGAAATCGATAAATCCGGCATCAAATCCGTCGCTGTCGTGGACTTTGTTTCTGCTGACGGCACGACGACCGATCTGGGGTGGTACCTCGCTAACAAACTCGCCGATGGCATCGCAATCAAGAGCCCAGCAACACTGGTCATCGACCGCACGAAGCTTCAACAGCTTGGCTTCGCCTCAGCGCCGTCCGTATCCGCCGAGGACCTTAAGCGAATCGGGACTGCGTCCAACGCGGACGCAATCGCTTCAGGCAGAATCGAAATCACTTCTGAAAAATATCTGATCACTGTGACGCTGCTGAAAGCCGCAGACGCCTCGACGCTTGCCTCCGTCACTCACTCCTTGCCTCATTCACGCATGCTCGATCTTCTCAGCCCGGCTGGCGATCACGCTTTGGCTGCAAAGCCTGCGCGCGCCGGAGTCATGGGCGTCGGCGTACCCGCTTGCCTCTATTGCCCCGTTCCGGCGAACACGGCCCAATGGCGATCGAATCAGCCGCAAAACGTGATTCTCCAGGTTGTCATTTCTATAGCTGGCACGGCGGAAAAGATCAGCGTCGTCCGTAGCCCCGGCTATTTCTTAAGCGAACGAGCCGTCGAGGCGGTGAGTGATTGGAAGTTTCGGCCCGCACCCGGAGAAGACGGCAAGCCCACAACGGTAATCGTGCCGATCGAAGTCACCTTCAAGCCTTTGCGAACTTAATCGAGGTTATCCAGATTAAGAGAAAGAAACTGCGGGTGGGATGCGGCTCATCAGCCGCCCTTCTTCAACTCTGCCAACACCAGCTTGGCCAATTCCTTCAGCGTTTCGAACACGCCTTGTCCCGTCACCGCGACGCCTTCCAGCACCGGCTCGCCCTTACGCTGCAACTGCTTCGTCAAGTCCGGAATCGGCATCGCATTCGGCAGGTCGCGCTTGTTGAGCTGCAACACATACGGAATCGTGTCGAAATTCAGGTTGTGCTCTTTCAGATGTTCCTGGAGGTTCTCCATCGTTTCGAAATTCGCGTCCAACCGCTCTTCCTGCGAATCCGCGACGAAGACCACGCCATCAGCGCCCTTCAATATCAGCTTGCGGCTGGCTTCGTAAAACACCTGCCCAGGTACGGTGTACAAGTGAAACCGGGTCTTGAATCCGCGTACTGTCCCTAGGTCCAACGGCAAAAAGTCAAAAAACAGCGTCCGGTCCGTTTCCGTCGCCAGCGAAACCATTTTCCCTTTTTGGTTCTGACCCGTATGGTCATAGATCCACTGTAGGTTCGCGGTCTTTCCACCTAGACCCGGACCGTAGTAGACCAACTTGCAATTAATTTCGCGTGCGGGAAAATTGATGAAGGGCACTTGTCCTGGCCATTCCTTGGTCGAGACTCAATTCAAGTTTTATAGCACACGCAACTAGACTGGCCAAACCTCACTCCGTCCGGCTGTTGCGAGTTCGATACGCACATCTAGTTTCAGCGACTCCACGCACTCGCGGGTAGAATATTTTTCGCCCCTTGCGCGAACGTGATAACTCTTTGTGTATCAAACTAGTTACCCCCGCCTTGCGTTGACGCGCGATAGTGGCTCTGCTACATTCGCGGCATGCCAAAGGCGCGCAAGCCCAATTCGGGAAATCCTGGGCGCTCCAAAAGTCCCACGCGTCATACAGCCAACCAATTGAAAAGAAAACCTTTAGCTCCAGCGCATCCCCCCCAGCGCGGCGGTGTCGAGCTCGTTGACCCTCGTGTCCAGGCTCAACTTAAGCTCTACGACGAAGCCCTATCTCTCTTTCACCAGCAGAAATTCGCCAAAGCCAAAGGCGAGCTCGAAAAAGTTCTCGAAGGCCCCAGCAAAGAGCTCGCAGATCGCGCTCGCATGCACCTCAAAATCGCCGAGCAGCGCATGAAGCCGAGCCACGAGCAGAATCCAAAGACCGCCGACGAGCACTACCAGCGCGGCGTCGCCATGATGAACATCGGCCGCTGGGACGATGCGCGCGAAAGCCTCGACAAAGCGCGCAAAGCATCACCCAAAGCCGACTACGTCCATTACGCTCTGGCGGCGCTCGACTGCCTCACCGGCGAAGCCGACTCCGCCATGAAAAATCTCAAAGTCGCGATCGATCTGCGCCCCGAAAATCGCTATCACGCGCGCAACGACGAAGACTTCGCCTTCCTTCAGGAAGATCCGCGCTTCACCGAAATGCTCTATCCGGAAAAAGAAGGGTCCGCCAACTGATATCTCAAACGGGTCGGCGCGTTTGTAAACTTCCTATCGCCGCGTTGCAACCGAATCTCGGAACTCGTAGCATATTTGTGCATTGAAAAAGCCCCCGCGCAAATCAAAGCAGCTTGCCAATGGATTCAACGTCGTCGCCCTCGGCGGCGGCACCGGCCTTTCCACTCTGCTCCGCGGCCTCAAGAATCTCGTCTCCCGCCGCCGCGACGAAATCAAATCCGAGCACCCCATCGCCAGCCTTACCGCGATCGTCACCGTCACCGACGACGGCGGCAGCTCTGGCCGCCTCCGCCGCGAAAATCGCATTCTCCCCCCCGGCGACATCCGCAATTGCATGGTCGCTCTCGGCCAGGATGAAGCTCTTCTCGGCCGCCTCTTCCAATACCGCTTCCACGCCGGCCGCGGCCTCATCGGCCACAATTTCGGCAACCTCTTTCTCGCCGCTCTGACTCATGTCACCGGCGACTTCGCCGAAGCTGTTCGCGTCAGCAGCAAAATCCTCGCGATCCGCGGGCAGATTTTCCCCTCGACAATCTCCAACGTCTCTCTCGTCGCAACTTTGGAAGACGGCCGCCGCGTCCACGGCGAAACCAGCATCACCGCCAGCCGCAAGCGCATCAAGAAGCTCGCGCTCTCGCATCGCACCGCGCGACCCCTTCCCAAAGCCATCGAAGCCATTCGCGAAGCCGACCTCATCCTCCTCGGCCCAGGCTCTCTTTACACCAGCATCCTTCCCAACTTGCTAATACCCGAAATCGCCAACGCCATCGCCAATTCGAAAGCCCCGCGTGTCTACGTCGCCAATCTCATGACGCAGCCCGGTGAAACCTCCGGCTACGCGCTCGCCGATCATCTCAATGCAATTCGCGAACACTGCTCCCGCCGTGTCATCGACTGGGTCGTCGCCAATCGCCAAGCCGTCTCCCGCGAGGTCGCCAAGCGCTACCGCTCCCAGGGAGCCGAGCCCGTCACAATCGATCTCTACGCCCTGCAAAAACTCGGCTACCGCGTCATTCTCGACAACCTTGTCGAAGAACACGGCGTCCTCCGCCACAACTCCGCCGCCCTCGCCCAGCTTCTGTTCGAAGAGTTCTTATCCGTCCGAAAGGCGCCCAAAACACGCCGTTAGGCCTGTCCGCTTTCGCAATCCACAATCCCGCGAGCGGTCACACTCCGCTGGCCGCCGAAGCACGCGCAATTCGCTAAGTCTAGACTACTCAAAAAGTTAACTTATCGAATGCGTGGTGCCAGGGATGCACATTCACACTCAACCGAGTGCGTCCGGAGGTGTCTATGCTCGCCAAAAATTTGCGCTACGCCATCCGTTTCATGCGCCACAATCCCGGCTTCACCGCCGTCATTGTCCTCACGCTCGCTCTCGGTATCGGCGCCAACACCGCTATCTTTTCCGTTGTCTATTCGGCCCTGCTCCGTCCGCTCCCCTATCGCAATCCCAGCGAACTTCTTTTCCTCGGCGAATCCCGCGAACAGTATCCCCAGATCGATTTGGCTCAATCCTCTTTCCTCGATTTCCGCGATTGGCAGCATGCGTCGAAGGCTTTCTCCTCGCTAGCCGGATACGGCTACGACGGCTTCATCCTCGATACGGGCGGAGAACCAAAACTCGCGCAGGCCACAAGCGTCACCGCGAATTTCTTCTCCACGCTCGGAGTTAAACCCGCGCTTGGCCGCGACTTCGTGGACGGCGAAGACAAACCCGACGGGCCTCATCAGGTCATCCTCAGCGACGCCTTCTGGCGCACCGACTTCGGCGCTCGGCCTGAGGTTGTCGGCACCTCGATTCGTCTCGATGGCAAGCCCGTCACCATCGTTGGCGTGCTGCCGCATGATTTTGAATTCGCGCAAAGCAATTCCGCGCCGCTCTGGGTGCCGCTCCATCCATCGGGCGGACTCGGCGAGCGCCGTAGTCTTCGCTGGTTGAACGTAGTGGGCCGCTTGGCGCCTGGCGTCACGCCCGACCAAGCGAAAGCAGAGATGACCGGCATCGCGGCGCAACTCGCGCACGCTTATCCAAAAGAAAACGACTCCATCTCTGTCGTGCTGAGTCCGTTTCGCGAACGCATCGTCGGCAAAGTTCGCCCGCTCCTGCTCGTCCTGCTCGGTGCTGTAGGCTTCGTTCTGCTCATCGCGTGCGCCAATGTCGCCAACCTTCTTCTCACGCGCTCGATCGCCCGCCGCAAGGAATTCGCCGTTCGGTCCGCGCTCGGCGCTACGCGGGGCAATCTGGCCGCTCAGCTTCTGACCGAAAGCTTGATGCTCTCCGTTGCGGGCGCTTCCATCGGTCTCGTCGCAGCACAGTGGGGCGTCAGCTTGCTCCTCTCTGCAATTCCCGAATCTCAGCTTCTCGCCATGCCATATCTCCGCTCGGCTGGCGTCAGCTTTCCTGTTCTCGCATTCCTCTGTTTGATCACGTTGCTCACCGCGGTACTCTTCGGCCTCGTTCCCGCGATCACTGCGGCGCGATCCTCGGTCAACGACATCTTGAAAGACGAAACGCGTGGCGGCACAAGCTCCAGTCATGCTCGTTTGCGCGGCTCGCTCGTCGTCGTCGAAATCGCGGTAACCCTGATTCTTCTCGTCGCCGGCAGCCTGATGCTGCAAAGCCTCAATGCTTTGCTGCGACACGATCGCGGTTTCAATCCTCACAATGTACTGTCCTTCTCCGTCAACTTGCCCGACAACAGCTATCCGAACGACAAGGACGATCCCAACAAAAACACCAGCGCCGACAAGTTCAGCCGCGAATTTCGAGATCGCCTTGGTGAAGTTCCCGGCGTTCTCGATGTAGCCTCCAGCACCATCATTCCCGTCAGCAACGGCGGCTCAACGATCCGATTTCTCGTCGAAGGCCGCTCGAAAAAGCTGGGACAGGAAGACGAATGCAACATCGTCGAAGTCAGCCGCGGTTATTTTTCGACTCTGAAGATTTCACTGTTCGAAGGCCGCTACTTCAATGAAGACGACGCCCGCCACGGCTCCGAGGATGTAGTAGTCGTCAGCCGGGCTTTTGCGAAAGCCTATTTCCCCGGTGAGAGCGCTCTCAACAAACGTGTGCGCTACACCTACGATCCGAAATCGCCTTATCGCCGCATCGTCGGCGTCGTCGCCGACACCGCCCTCATCGACCTCGATCTGCCGCCTCCTGCGGTCATCTTCGAACTCAACGAACACAGCGGCAACACGTATCTCAGCTACATCGTTCGAACGAACGGCGATCCGCTTTCGACAGTCGGCGCCGCCCGCGAAATCCTTCACAGCCTCGATTCGCAGCTTCCGCTCGTCCAGCCGCGTACGCTCGACCAAGTCGCGCAACAAGCTCCATCCGTTTTTCTCCGCAGCTATCCATCGCTCCTCATCGGCAGCTTCGCAGGACTCGCGTTGATTCTGGCCGTGATCGGTCTATACGGTGTGATTTCCTACTCGGTGATGCAACGCACGCGCGAAATCGGTATCCGCGTCGCCATGGGCGCCCAACGTCCCGATGTATTGCGCCTGGTCTTGCGCGAAGCGCTGACAACCTCAGCCACGGGCGTCCTCGTCGGCGTAGTTTGCGGCCTCTTCCTGACGCGCCTGCTGAGCTCGCTGCTCTACGGCGTAACCCCTGGCGACTGGTTCACCTTCCTGTCAGTTTCGATCGTGTTGCTCTGCGTATCCGTGGCCGCCTGCGCCATCCCGGCAATCCGCGCCACCCGCGTAGACCCAGTCGTCGCCCTCCGCTACGAGTAGCGCGCACCCTACGCGCGGATGAGCGCGCCGCGTCGCAGCGAATCCGTTCCGGGCTCTGTGCCCTCTGCGAACTCTGTGGTGAATCTCTTCACGTCGCCACGAAATAATGCGCCACCATAAAACACGTAGGGGCACAGCACGCTGCGCCCCAATCACTACAAAACTCAAACTCTAATCCTTCACCACGATCCAAACTTCACTTACGAGCCCAACGCCGCGATTGCAAATGCATCCGAACCAGTCACCAGTCACCAGTCACCAGTCACCAGTCACCGCCCCTACATCGCCCACCTCATCAACACCCCTCCTGTCGTATACCCCGCTCCCACCGCCGCCAGCAACACCAAATCGCCCTTCTTCAATCTTCCTTGTGCGATCGCATCCCACATCCCCAGCGGAATCGTCCCCGCCGTCGTGTTCCCATAGCGATCGATGTTCACCATCACCTTTGAATCGTCGACTCCCAGTCGCTCTTGCATCGCGCGAATTATTCTCAGATTCGCCTGGTGCGGCACTACGAGCGCCAGATCGTCGCCCTTGAATCCGTTGCGCTCCAATAGGTCCGCCGCCAGTTCCGCCATCCGCCGCACTGCATACTTGAAAACCTGCGACCCGTCCTGATGGACCACGTGCATGTTCTTATCGACAGTCTCATGCGTCGACGGATTCAACGACCCGCCGCCCGGCATGTACAGATAGGACCCGCCCGACCCATCGATGTCGTGCTGAAAATCCAGAATCCCTTCGCCGTCCTTCGCCGGCTCCAGCAAGACCGCTCCGGCTCCATCACCAAACAAGATGCACGTCGCACGATCCTTGTAATCCAGGATCCGGCTCATCGAATCGCTGCCGATCACCAGCGCTTTCTTGTGCGTTCCCGCGCCGACAAACTGCGCCCCCACCGTCAGCGCGTACGCAAACCCCGAACACGCCGCCGACAAATCGAATCCCCACGCATTCTTCGCCCCGATGCGATCCTGCACTAGGCACGCCGTCGCCGGAAAAAACATGTCCGGCGTCACGCTCGCCAGCACGATCAAATCGATTTCCGCCGGGTCCGTATTTGTCTGCGCCAGCAGCTGCTTCGCCGCCTCCGTCGCCATGTCCGAAGTCGCTTTGCCCGCCTCGACGATATGCCTTTCGCGAATTCCCGTCCGCGTTCGAATCCATTCGTCACTCGTATCGAGGATTTTTTCGAAGTCCGCGTTGGTCATCACTTTGGGTGGAAGATAACCCGCGACGCCGGTAATCTTGGCCGCGATGCGATGGGGCATGGGGCTCCTTGAGGTTTTTCGCGCCGTGCAGAGACATCAAATTCTATGCGATGCCGCCAACACGTGACAACAAGTGTCACCGCCATCGCCGCCAATCCATTAGGAAAATGTGTGGCTGTTTTTCGCCTCTCTCAAGGCGCAGTTCACTCGCCCGCAGCAAGAATCTCGTATCGCCACTTGAGCGTCGCCGTCTTCTTCAGCATCGCCGACACCGAACAATACTTCCCCTCGCTCAACTCAATCGCATGCTTCACCGCCGCGTCATCCAGCTCCCCGCGCAACTGATAAACCAGCTCAAACTTCGTCCACACCTGCGGAGGATCCGGCGCCCTCTCCCCAGAGCAAATCACATTCAGCGACTCCAGCTTCTGCCGCTTCTTCCCAAGAATGATCACGATGTCCGTCGCCGTGCACGCCCCCAGCGCCATCAACAACATCTCCATCGGCCCCATCGCCGTATTCGACTTCCGATCCGAATCGATCGTGACTGCATGCCCCGATGGCCCCGTCGCCACAAATCTCTCATCCCCAATCCACTTCACATTCGCCGTCTGCATCGCGCGTCTCCACAAATTTCAAAATCAGAATAGCAGGGAACCAGCATTCATCCTGGCACGACACGGCAAGCAAAAACATGCAGGGGCGCAGCACGCTGCGCCCCAAACGCCCAGCCCTAAAATTTCGCCGCAGCCTCTCGGCTTTTACAGCCCCAGCTCCCAAACCTCCGCCGTCAGATCCTTACCAAAGCTGTGATGCTCCTTCTTCTCAACCACCCGAAATCCCGCCTTCTCATAAACATGCCGCGCCGCATCCAGCTCGCTCTGCGTCCACAAAACAATCTTCTCGTACCCCGCCTGCCGGGCAAACCGCACGCACTCCGCCACCAACCGCGCTCCGATCCCCAATCCCCGCGCATTCGGCTCAACATAGAGCAGCCGCAGCTTCGCCGTCTTCTCCGACTCCTTCACCAAAAATACCGACCCCACAATTTCTTCGTCCTTCTCCGCAATCCAGCACCGCTCGCGCTTCGCATCCAGGTTCTGAACGAACTTCGCCACAATCTCCGCACACAGCGCTTCGAATCGCTCGTCGTACCTATACTCCTGCCAATACAGCGCGCCTTGCCGGTGCACGATCCACCCCAAATCCCCAACCTGCGGCGGCCGCAACACATATCCAGTCGGCTTCGCGCGCTCCGCTTCCACGCCACCACCGCCAAGCAAATTCTCAACGGTTTGCATCGCATCCACGAGCTGCCGCTTCTTCGCCTCCGGCAGCGTCGCAATCATCTTTCCCACTTGCTCGCTCGATCTCGCCTCCAGCGGCGCGAACGCTTTCTGACCGAGCGCCGTCAGCGTCAAAATGCTCTGCCGCCGGTCCGTCGGCGAAGCCGTCTTCGTAATCAGTTTTTTCTTTTCAAACGAACTCAGGATCCGGCTCAAGTACCCCGCATCCAGCGCCAGCGCTGCCCCGACCGCCGCCGCCGTCGACTCGCGCTTGTGCGCCAGCTCGTACAACACGCGCCCCTCGGTCAGCGAAAAATCCGTCCCGAGAAACTCCTCCTGCAGCAACCCAATCTTCCGCGTATAAAACCTGCTGAACCGCCGCATCGCCTCGACATAAGGATCCGCCCCACTCGCACGCCTTCCCCTACCCGCTCGCTCATCGCCATGGCTCCTGCCCTTCGCAGCATGTGCCGGCATCGTTCACCTCCGCAGCTCAGATCGAGATCGATGCCATTGTCATAAATATAGTTGACAGCGTCAAGTATCTGAAGGAACGTGCCCGAGATTCATTCCCCCTACACGCGGCGCTCGACGCGCTCACCATCACCCCGCTCCGCCGTCGAATTTCCTCAGACCCGCCCCAAATTGCTTTTTGCACGTTTGTGACGCTGCAATGACAAGCCTCCACGCTTACCGCGACACGATATTGCTATCGAAACCGAATTGCGCAACGCGCCCAAAGAGACACAATGAAACGACTTCCAAATTCGCAACCAACGCAACCGCTCAGGCCAGTCGCGGCACAACTCGATCCGACCATCGTCCGCGCCCAACGCGGCGACGCCTCCGCCTTCGAATCTCTTTACCGCCAGCACTCCCGCCGCGTCTACGGCCTCTGCCTTCGCATGGTCAGCGATCCCTTCGAAGCCGAAGACCTCGCCCAGGAAGCCTTCCTCCAGCTCTTCCGCAAAATTCACACCTTCCGCGGCGAATCCGCTTTTTCTTCCTGGCTTCATCGCCTGACCGCAAACGTCGTCCTGATGAGCTTCCGCAAAAAGAAAGCGCACCTCACTTCTCTCGACGAAATTTCCAGGGCGAATGACGACGACTCAGGACAGAAGCTCGAAATCGGCGAAGCCGACGTGCGTCTGACCGGTATGTTCGATCGCGTCAATCTTCAATCCGCGATCGATAGCCTTCCCGAAGGTTACAAGCGGATGTTCCTGCTCCACGACCTGCACGGCTACGAACATAACGAAATTGCCGAAATCCTCGCCTGCAGCGTCGGCAACTCAAAATCCCAAGTCCACAAAGCCCGCAAGCGCCTCCGCGAAGCCCTCCGCAAGGTCGACCGCTACAAAACGCGCAGCGCCAACCTCTCGCGTCAACGCCAACTTGCAACCGCCGGCTAGTCCAATGCTCGCTCAACGAAGTTCTTAAACGCCGCGCCCAACTCCGATTCCTTTGTAGGGGCGGGCCTTGGTCCGCCCGGCCACTGCGTCTTGCCTCACCACGTCGCGAAGCCTCACGCACTCCCGCCATCGCGGGTCTCAAACCCATGAAGGAAAGCCGTGCGATCCGCTAGCAAGATCTTGTAGGGGCGCATCACGCTGCGCCCCAGGCCCGCAAGATCTAGCCGCGAAGCAACGCCCGAAATTCCATCGAAGGGAGAATGAACTGACCGCGTAGGGAATCAGATAAAGCGACGCTACGAATTCCTCACCAGCGTCGCCACTTCAATCACCGGATTCGGCAACTGCCGCATCGCACGCACAAACAATTCCACAATCCGCCCGTCAAACTGCGCATTCGCGCATCGCTCCAACTCGTTCAACGCATCTTCCGCCGCGCGCGCCTTCTTATAAGTTCGATCGCTCGTAATCGTGTCAAACGCATCCGCCACCGCGATAATTCGCGCCCCCAGCGGAATCTGCTCGGCCGCCAGCGCATCCGGATACCCCGACCCATCAAAATATTCGTGATGGTGCAGCACCATCTCCCGCACTCGTACCAGTGGTGTCAGCGGATCTAGGATCTTCGCGCCGAATGTCACGTGCGACTTCATCGTGTCCCACTCATCCGGATTCAGCGGCCCGCTCTTGTTCAAAATATTTTCCGGTATCGCCACTTTCCCGATGTCATGCAGCACGCCGCCCAGCCGAATCTCTTCGATCTCCGCATCGCCCATGCCCATCTGCTCGGCGATCAACGCCGCGTATGCCGAAACCTTCTGCGAATGCCCCTGCGTGTAGTGATCCTTCGCATCGATCGCAAACGCCAGCGAAGTCACCGTGTCCAGCACCGCCTGCGGCAGCGCCCCCGCCTTTTGTGCCTGACCCGGCTCCGGCGCAACCTCCGTCGTCGCCAGCGATTCCGTAAATTGTTTCAGCCGCGAATAAATCTCCTCAAATGCTTCCGGCCCCGTCGCAAACAACCGCTTCAGCGTCACGCCCAGATATGCTTCCAGCACATCGCGCTTCCACTTCTTCGCTTCATTCGGATCGAAGTGGTCCGCCGTCGAAACCGTATTCCCGCCCTGATGCTTCGACAAATACATCGACGCATCCGCCACCTGAATCAATTCCTGCGGTGTCGACCCATGCAGCGGATAGCACGCGATTCCAAAACTCGCGCTGATATTTTTCTCGCGCAACAACGGATCGGCCGAAACCCACCCGCGCAGCTTCGTCGCCAATTGTCGCGCGTGCTCCATGTTCGTTTCTGGCATCAACATCACGAATTCGTCGCCGCCATACCGCGCCACAACGTCCGACCGCCGGCAATTCGCTTCCAAAATATGACCGACGCGCTGCAGCACAAGGTCGCCTTCCAGGTGCCCGTAAAAATCGTTCACAAACTTGAATCGATCCAGGTCCATCAGCACCAGCGCGAATGCCCGGCCCGCGCGCGTCGATCGCTTCCACTCCGCCGACAGCGACTCCATGAAGAAGCGGTGCGTCTTCACGCCCGTCAGTCCATCCGTGATCGCCTGCTCCTGCGCCTTCTGGAACGACAGCGCGTTGTGATACGCGCCCGCGATCAAATCCGCCAGCGTCCGCAGCAGCAAAACTTCTTCTTCCGAAAAATCCGTATGCTTCGACGATTCCACATACAAAACGCCGTGCAGCTGCTCCGCGTAAAAAATCGGCAACGCAATCGCCGCCGTAGAATCCGGCAGCATCGGCTTCAGCCCCGGATCGCTCGTCGCCGACGCCGTCGTGAACGCCGCCATGTGCCCCGTCCGCGCCACCTGCCCGACCAGTCCTGCGCCCAGCGCCACGCGGCTCGCCAGCATGCCCCGCCGTGCTCCACCCTCCGCCCGAATCTCCAGCTCGCGCGTCGAATAGTCCAGCACGCCAATTCCGACGTGATCGTGCGTCAATCCCTCTTCGAGCTGCTCCGTAATCTTCGCCAGCATTTCGTCCGGATTCAGCGTCGCGATCGCATTCCGCGAAATCGTATTCAGCAGCGCCAAATGCCGCGCCTTCGTCCGCTCTTCGTTGAACAGCCGCGCGTTTTCGATCGCGATGCTCGCCTCGCTCGCCAGCACGCGCATCAGCTCCAGATGGCCCTCGTCAAACGCGTGATCGTTGTCTGAGAAAACTCCCATCGCCCCGATCGCGTGGTCGTACGCCACCAGCGGCACGACGCAGATGCATCCCCTCGTGCGAATCGGCACCACGCCAAACTTCTTCGCCTCTTCCAAAAAGTTCTCGCGAATCAAAACAGGCTGCCGCGTCCGGATCACATATTCATTTAAATGATTTCCTGCTGGCCGCGTCCGCTTCGGCATCCGCATCCCATCGATCATTTCCAGATCGAACAGGATTTCTTCATTCAGCGGATCGAGCTCCACGATATAAAAATTCTCCACCGCAAACAGCCGCCTCAGCTCTTCCCAAATCTTGTTCAGCAAATCTTCCTTGTTCAGCGTCGAGCTCAGCGCGCGCCCAATCTCGTTTAGCACGTGCAATTCTTCCGACCGCCGCGAAGTCTGCTGCACTAAATAACTGTTCTCGACCGCCATCCCGATCTGATGGCCCAGCGCCAGCAGCAACCGCAGCTCGGCAGGCGTAAATCGCCGATTGTCCGGCGTCCCCAACAGCAGCACGCCAAACGCCTGCTCCTTCGCCTGCAAACTGATCACGACCACGCTGCGCAATCCCTGCGCCAGCCCCAATTGCCGAAATCTTCGTATCGACTCGTCCTTCTCCAGCGCCGCCAGCGACGCATCGCGCAAATCTCGAAATCCCAGCAGCCCGCCCATGCGCGACACAAGCCCAACCAGATAATCGTCGAGCCCTTCTTCCTGTGCCACGCGGCAAAAATCATCATTCAATCCCGCCGCCACCACCGACGTCGGCCCTTGCGGATCGCCGTGATGCAAAAACAGCGCGCCCGCCGGCAATCGCACCACGCCCAGCACGCGATCCAGCGCTTGCGACAACATCCGCTGAATCTCTCCGCCCACAAAACTCGACGTCGCCAGATTCAGGTTCGACAGCGCCAGCATATTCCGCTCAACGCGCCGCTTCTCTTCCTCATACGTCGCCATCACCATCAGCATCGCCACAAATGCCGACGGCACCGCGGCCAGCGCGCGCAATCCCAATTCATCCGTGGTCGCCGTTCCGCCGCTCAACGCCAAGAAAATCGTCAGACGGAGTGCCGCCCACGCGAAAAACGAAATCGCCAGCATCCGATCCGCCAGCGTCTCCTGTCTTCGGCTCTCGATCCAGAAAATCGTCCCGACCGCCAGATACAAACAGATCGACGGAATCACCACCGGCACGATCGTGAACCAGCCCAGCGCGTTCGCGGCCGCCCACACGCCCAGCGCCACAGCCGCCACTCCGGCAGCCGCTTTCCACACTTTTCGTTGTGAATAGAATTGCGCGCCGAGCACAAAGCTCAGCCCCGCCAGCGCATACAACCAGCGATTCAGCGCGATCTGTACCGGCCCGCTCGTCAGCCACGGAGCCAGCGCCGGGCTCAAATAGTGCAGTGCAAAAAAGCTCCAGCCCGCCGTCCACAGCAGCAAGTACGTCTGCCTCTTCAGCGTATACACATACGCGAAGAATCCCGCCGCGATCGCCGCCGCAGCCAACAACGTAATCGCAATATAGCTATCGTGAATCAAGTTCCGTCCACGCCCCGTCTATCTTCGACCCGCTCCGCTTTAACTCGCCTCTGCTTCAACGAGCTTTCACAACATTTCGGAGCGCACACGAATTCCGCGAGCCGCAGTTCTCCCCCTCGTTTTTTCCTTGGTTCACCCTTCGAGGACGAGCCAACTTCGGCACACAAAACAAAGTACTTGCATCCGATTATGGCCCACGAATTTCGCCCCCAGCAAAGTACCTACGTACTGGTAGCTAAAAAGACAGCATCGCCTCTCTGTACTCCTCACTCCGCAGTCTCATCTCGCGCCGTCTTCCCTGATCACACTTTGGAGGGGAAAGGCTTGCCCCGCCCGCCGACTCCCACACTTAAACCTTAACCTTCGTGAACCTTCGTGCTTGATCGCAACATCGCCACCCTGTACTCGCGATCGTTTCGCAGATCGCGGGGTTTAAATTCAGCCTCGCCTTGCCCAAACCATTCGCCTCCGAATGTGTACGGGCGCAGCACCGCCTTGCCTTGAGACTTGAAGGGTGCGCCCCATGTCCGCACAATCAATCCGTTCAAGCGCTTTTCACCTGCACGACATAAACGGTAAGTCCGTCGTTCGCCGCGAAGATTCCACGACCGAAGGAATGATTTCGTCCGTCTCCCTGTCTCACCCCAAATTGCGCGACCCTCGCCAATGAATTAAACTATCCAATTCACCATCACCCAAAACTCATGTCCGACTCCTCCAACAAAGTCCGCGTCCGCTTCGCCCCATCCCCTACCGGCTACCTCCACGTCGGCGGCGCCCGCACCGCTCTCTTCAACTGGCTCTACGCCCGCCAGCAAGGCGGCGTCATGATCCTCCGCATCGAGGACACCGATGCCGATCGCAACAAGCCCGAACTCGTCCAAGGCATCATCGACGGCTTGCAGTGGCTCGGCCTCGACTGGGATGAGGGCCCGTTCTTCCAATCCCAGCGCCTCGCTCTCTACAAAGACGCCGCGCAAAAATGCCTCGCCAACGGCAGCGCCTTCCTCTGCTACTGCGCCGCCGAAAAATACGCCGGCGGAGATCACGCCGCCGATGGCGCCGCCACCGAAAAAGTTCGCCGCATCGTCCGCTGCTCTTGCCGCGACGGCAAACCTTCGAATCCCGGCGTAAAACCCGCCATCCGTTTCCGCGTCCCCGCCGGAAAAACCCTCTTCAGCGACGCCGTCTTCGGCGACCGCGAATTCGACAACGAAGAGATCGAAGACTTCGTCCTCCTCCGTTCCGGCAAAGACGGCGAAGAATGGGGCATGCCCACCTACCAGATGAGCGTCGTCGTCGACGACATCGACATGCGCATCACCCACGTGATCCGCGGCGCCGACCACATCTCCAACACGCCCAAACAAGTCCTGCTCTATCGCGCCATGAAAGCCGAGCCGCCCATCTTCGCGCATCTCCCGCTGATTCTCGGCGCCGACAAGTCACGCCTCTCCAAACGCCACGGCGCCACCGACGTCAACATGTACCGCACCGAAGGCTTTCTCCCCGAGGCGTTCCGAAATTTCCTCGCGCTCCTGGGCTGGGCCCCCGGCGGCGACGAAGAAATCCTTCGCACGAAAGAGCTCATCGAAAAGTTCAGCCTCTCCGGCGTCAGCCGCACCAACGGCGTCTTCGACCGCCCCAAACTCGAGTGGTTCAACACCCAGTATTTGCAGAAATTGCCGATCGAGGATTTGCTGCCTTACGTTGAGGCCGAACTCAAACGCAGCGGTTTGTGGAAAGAAGAGTGGGCCTCAGGCCCGGGTCACGAGTGGTTTTCGAAGACCGTCGATCTTCTGCGCCCGCGCGTCCGCTTCCTGCCTGATTTCTCATCCTGGTCCCGCGCCTTCTTCAGCGACGACTTCACCATAGAAGAAGCCGGCAAAACAAAATTCTGGAAAGATCCAAAAGTTCCGGAGCTAATGCGCTCTCTCGCCGACGCATTGGAAAAACTCACCGAGTGGAATCACGACGCCTGCGACCACGCAAGCCGCGCCGTAGCCGACGCCGCCGGCGTCAAAGCCGGCCTCCTCATCAACGCCACCCGCGTCGCCATCGTCGGCCAATCCGTCGCCCCGCCCCTCTTCGACACCATGGTCGCCCTGGGCCAGGACCGCGTCGTCCGCCGCCTCCGCGCCTCCTTCCCCTAACCCCATTCGCCGCGCTCCCGGTAGCGCGGCATCACGCCCGCGTCTTTGGCATTTGGGTGCCGCACCCTTTCGGTTTTTGAAAGGGTGCGGGTTTAGACAAAGCCTCGCCCAAATCAAAACGACAACTACAATCGACCGAACGACCCCGGTAGCGCCGGGATCCCGCCAGCGTTTTTGAAGTTTCGAGCGTCCCCCGCTTAGAATCCTCCACCAGTACCTTGACAAAACGTTATAATTCTGATACTCTCACCAAGTACAGAATCACGCCCGCCGTCAAGCTCCAATAACCGAAAACAAAGCGAAGCTTTGTTGCGCCGCAACCGCTTGAATCGAAAAGGCTTGCGCACTCCTAAAAATGGAATATGCAGAAGTCGCTGAAACAATTCCGCTTATTCACTCTTTGAAAAAAACAGGGGGGGTATACCTCAATCGTCCCAAAATGGGAACGCATCGAATCGATGCTTAGTTCTTAGGCTCGCTTTTGGACGGCTTGCCGCCCGCGTCCTTGCCCTTATCCTTAGCGTCTTTGCCCTTGTCGTCGCCATCGCCCGACGAATCGCCTTTATCGTCGCCGCCCAGCGACCGCTTGAACGTCTTATGAAACGCCGACACACCTAAGGTGGGCGATTCCCGTTTCCCGGTAATCGTGATCGGCAGCAGCGTCCCCGCACCTTCCTTGTTGAAGAAAGGATCGACCGCCTTCAGGAAAAACGATTTCTTCCCGGTCACCGTCTGCGACAGCTTCGCCTGCAATCGCAGGTGCCCATTGAAATCCAGGTTCCCTTCGCCGATGTCGTAGTTTCCGGTGAGATCCAGGTTCGCCCCTGGCACACTAAAAGTCAGGCTCCGAAAATCGATAACCGCCTTCGCCAACTTGAAATCTCCCATCAGGTTAGCGACCGAGCTGCCCGCGTCTTCGTCGCTGGGCTTGCCTTCCGCGTGGCGGCTCAACGACTCCAGTTTGTCGCGCACTTTCGGGTCGGACCAGTTCGCATTCTTGATCTCGACCTTGCCGTCCAGGATCATTTTTTGCAGCACTTTAAATTTCCCCGGCGGGATCGTCAGCTTCGCCTTGATCTGCGCCGGACCCGTCATGAATGGTTTGTCCGAATTGATCGCCAGCGCGAGTATGTCTTCGATGCGCGCGTTCGGCGCGTCCACATTGAGCTGAATCAAATGCCCTTGATTCGGCACATGCGTCACGCTGCCTTCGCAATTGATCACCGATTTCCCCAGCGTCGCTTTCACTGGGTGCAGATACGTGTCCCCGTCCGTTCCATCCACGGTCGCTGAAAAATCCGTGTGCAGCGGCACCGGATGTCCTACCGGGTCGAGTGAAAAATTCGGCGTGTCCGTTTTTCCAGCGACCTCGATCTCGTTCAGTTTGCCTTTGAAATCGCCGGTCGAAGAAAGTGTGCCCGCAATTCCAGGAAACGGACCGAGATCGGCGTCGGTGAATTTGTACGTTCCGGTGAGCGGCGTGTCGCCCGGCTCGTCTGCGCTCCAGGGACCGAACGTCCCAACTGTTGCGATTTCGCCCTGCGGCTTCGCATTCGTCAGCTCGCCGTGAAAATCAAATGGCTTGTTCGCCCCGACCGATTTCAAAACCAAATCGTGAATATCGAAATCAAGCGGCGCCTTGCCTTGCTTTTTCGGCACGATCACAAGGTCCGTGTCGTTGATTACGATTTCATCGATCACCACTTCCGGGAATTTCTTCTTCGGCTCGGGCGGTGTCTCGTGCTTTTCGCCGCGCGGCGGAATCGTAATCGTCATGTTCTGGACGTAGATTCCCGAAATGTGACGCGGCGCATTGAAGATTCCCAGCCAGCCCAAATTGAACGAAAATTTCGCGACGTGAAACATCGGCGGAAGATCGGCGCGGTTGTGCAGCCGGATCGACAATTCCTCGCCCGCAACACCAAGATCGGGAAACACTCGAACGTGCAATTCCCCCAGATCGACGTCGCTCTTGAATTTTTCCTGCAGCGCCGAGACAACCCAGTCCCGCACCCGGTCGTCGATATTGCGCAGCTTCAGCGACACAAAAATAATCAGGCCGGCCAGCACGCCGACAAGGATGCCAACCACATACGGCCATTTCCGTCGCGGCCGTGAATCAGCACGTAACTCAGCGTCAGACACGATCTCGCTCCCCGAACCTGGTTTCCCCCGTGAACGTCGAGCCGCGGAACGTCTTGAAGGTTATAACTTTGATGCATTAGCGAACAGTTTGGAGATGCGCTAGCGCGGGGCTTGGAACACTTCGGGGTGAGCGGCGTGTGCTGCGCTCGCACTGGCGGTAACGTTAACGACCGCATCGACGGGCAGCGTCACCGGCGGCAGGCAAACTTCGTTGTTGCACGCCTGATAGCGCAATTTCAGCGGTAAATGTTGCGCTCCCGTCGGTGCGTCGGGTTGCGCCGTAACCGCCATCTTCAACACAATCGTCTTCTCGTAAACGTTCAGCGGCGTCTTGGAAAACGTAAACGTACGGAGCTCGCCTTCGGGATAGGTCACATCGCCGATCTTGAATCCTGTCGCTCCGTCCGTCTTCAAATCCGTCGCGATCAGGTACTCCGCCGATTTTTTCCGCGCATTGACGTGAAACCCGTCGCGAATTTTCATCACGACGGCAATCTGAAATTCCTTGCCGCGCGCCACCGGATCGTACGAGGCAAACGCCGCCGGAGCGACCACGTCCTTCGGTGATGGAACCTGCGCCGCTGCGTGCGGACTCCTCACGCCCGCGGTTGCGAACACCAACGCCAACGCACACGCAGCAACGCGGGCAATTTGCACTCGAACTTTTGCGTAACTGCGTTCCCGATTGGCGTGAAAAAATTTCAAACCGTAACCTGCTCGCCGAGCTGCTGCGAAATCACGCGGCTCATCACTCCACGCAAATCCTCGCCCGTCTTCTCCAGCACAAACGAATTTCTCGCTTCCGACCAGCCCAGCTTAAAACTCGTCGACAGCGCCGAAATCCAGATTTCGCGCACCGGAGTATTCGGCGAAATCACGAACTTCGCCTCTTCCGGCTCCTCGAATATCACTTCCAGCTTCCCGCTCTCGCCTTCGACGTCGAAGCCGTGCTCGTCGCCAAGCGTCAGCAGCCGCTTCTTTAAATCCTCAAACGCGCCATCCGCTTTTTTCGTGAAATCTTTTTCGTCGATCATGCTCGGAGAGTATCAGACTTTGAATTTGGAATCGTGCTTCGATAGCTATGAATCTGGAATCCGTGTTCCGACAGCGCCCGCTGTACGGTCTTGATTTTCCTTTCGACTTTCAACTGTCGACTTTCAACTTCTTCAGAGTTGCGCCTGAATCGACTTCACGATGTCATCGCGAGTTATGATCCCCGTGATGTGCTTCACTTGTTTGCCGTCGCGGCTCAGCAGGATGCTCGTCGGATAGCCAAGCAGCCCGCCGAATTTATCTCCCGCCGCATCGTTGCCGATCACAATCGGATAATTCATCGTCGATTTCCCCGCGTCAGTGTCAAACTGTTCCTTGTGTACGAACGGCGCGACCGCGCTGCGCCCTTCATCGTCCATCGCAATTCCCAGCACCGTAAATCCCTTCGGCCCGTACTCCTGCTGCAGCTCGATCAATTCCGGAATTTCGATCTTGCAAGGCTCGCACCACGTCGCCCAAAAATTCACCAATACCACTTTGCCCTTCAGCGATTCGAGGCTCACGTCTTTGCCGTCGAGATCCTTCAACGTGAGATCCGGCTCCGGTTTCGCTTCGTCTTTCGATTCCGTCTTCGTTAAAGAAGCCGCCGTCGTTTTTGGCAGCCGCGTCGCTTTGTCGGCAAAGTGCGCGCCGATCACGATCACCGCCAAAATCGCGATCACGATAATCGCCGGCTTCATCATCCCGCCAGAGCTCGCCGGCGGAGTTGAAGACGCACCGGAGGCATTCGTATTCGGCGCGCCAGCAAACTCAGCGGATCCGTCTTTTGTTTCAACTGGTGTCATTTCATCTCACCCCAAATCCCATTTTCCCAGCCACCATTTCCCAAATCCAGAGCCTACACTCCATTGGATGCGGCTACTTCGCTCCAGTTAGCGCATGTTCCAGCCACAAAACAAACGTGTTTAAGAAGCTCAGCTTGGTCACCAGCCACGTCAGCCGGTTGAAGAAAACCAGAATTCCGACGAACAGCAGCAGCGCGCCGCTGAAAAGTTCGACGGCATGCAGATACTTCCGGAAATTTTGATAGAACTTCAGGAACTGCCCGATACCGAGCGCGGTGAGCAGGAAGGGAACCGCAAGCCCGGCCGAATACACCGCCAGCAGCAGAACTCCGCGCGCGATCGTGTCGCTCGCCGCAGCGAGCGCCAGCACCGCGGTGAGAATTGGCCCGATGCACGGCGTCCACCCAAACGCGAACGCGAAGCCGAGCAGGAATCCGCTCCAGATTCCCGGCTGTTTGCCCCCGCTGCGCAAGTGAACATCGCGATTCAGCCAGCGCGTCATCGCCGGACCGAAGAATCCGATCACCGAGAGCGAGAAGAAATGAACCGCGCGGAGCCCGGCGAACAGCGCGCCGCCGTGTACGAGCGCAATCACGCCCAAAATCGCAAGCACAACTCCGAGAATGATCCCGACGCGGACGGTCAGTTTTATGAGAACGCCCAGCAGATGCAGCCCGAAGAGCAGAATCAGCGCGCCGGCAATCGGCGCGAGCGTCGTGCGATGCTGGCCGAGGAATCCGCCCACGGCGCTGGCCGATGCGCCGAACGTGATGAAGACCGCGGAGAATCCGAAAACGAAAGCGAGCGCCGAAGAAAACAATCCCGACCGCGGCGCCTGACCCTGGCGCAACTGCTCCATGCCGATTCCCGAAAGCATCGAGATGTATCCGGGCACCAGCGGCAACACGCACGGAGACAAAAACGAAATCAGTCCCGCGAGAAACGCTCCAGCTAAAGAGACATCCGTCATTCCCGATTCGTCCTCAATTCAAGCGAACACTCTTTGGAACATTTCCGGCAAGTCATGCTGTTTCGTTGAACTCAATCTGCGACCGCTCCGAGCTGCCTTGTCGGCCCGCGCTGTTTCAAGGGGCGGCAAGTTTACAAGGGTCGTTGGTTGCCGGGCAATCAACTGTAAAGCGGCGCCGGGCCGCCGCACTCCATATCGGCCTTCGTATTCTCCCATATCCCGCGGTGCCTCTTCGCTTCCGGCGGCGACGCGGACAATTTGTTGACCGTCTCCGGCGCCGCCTTATTCCGAGGCGCCAGATTGTTTAACGCTCGGCGCGGGGATCCTGTGACAGATACGGAAGCCAAAGGCCGACAGATGAAGGTTTTGGATGGCGGATGGCGTCGATCTCGCTTTGCTGCCGTACGTCTAAGTCGTCCATTATCAATAACTTGCGTGCCGCAGGATTGGCATCGGCGGTGCATTCTCTAGACTCGGCAGAGCACCCCGCCGGCTGCCCAAGGACGCACGATGCACTGGACGCCCAACCGAGTCACCTGTCTTCGCGTCGTGGTCGGATTCGCGGCGGTGTTTCTGTTCGGCCGCGGACCGTGGCTCAACCTGAGCGCCGTGGCCCTGACCGTGGCGTGCATCGGTTTGGACGGGCTGGACGGTCACATCGCGCGTCGAAAAAATCTGGCGACTCCCGTGGGTGCGCAGATCGACATTCTGGGCGATCGCATGATCGAGAACGTTTATTTCACGTATTTCGCCGTGGTCGGAATGGTGTCGTGGTGGCTGCCGGTTTTCTTTTTCGCGCGCGGTGCGATGACCGATTTTCTCCGCGGCCTCGCGTCGCGATCGGGATTTTCCGGCTGGGGCGCCAACGCCATGTTGCAAACGTGGTGGGGCCGGTCGATGGTCGGGTCGCGCTGGAGCCGGGGATTGTACGCGGCGATGAAGTGCATGTGCTTCTGCTACCTGGGACTCGAGCTGGCGCTGACGCGCGGGCCGGTTGCGCTGATCGGCGGGCTCACGCCAGAAACGCACACCGCGATTCGCACCGGCGCGGTTGTGTTGACTTCGGCGACGGCGGTGTTTTGCTTCGTGCGGGCGATTCCGGTTTTGGTGGAAGGCTGGCAGTTCATTTCAGAAAGTATCGGCGCCGCCGGCGTCGCGCCCGTGGCCACCGCAAAAATGGCGGTCGCGAAAGTTTCAGTGAGGAAGACGGCATGAGGACCGTAACGCACATCGATAGTTCCAATGCGTATCGACTTCGCGAAACCGACGCGTCTCGCGTTGCGGCGTTTTTCGATATCGATGGCACGTTGCTGCCTCTGCCTTCGCTCGAGCGGCGGTTCGTTGCCGAGCTTCACCACGAACGGCTGATTCCGGTTGGGAATTATTTGCGATGGCTTGGGAATGCAGCGCGTCTCGCGCCACGTGGCGTCTTGCACTCGATTCACAGCAACAAAGCGCATTTGCGAAATGTCCCGGTGCGCGCTCTTTCTTTTCGACAACTCAACTTTTTCCCCGACGCGATCCGCCGTGTGGCTTGGCACGCGTCGCAGGGACACTCGGTGATTCTGGTTTCGGGAACACTCGACTTTCTGGCGCGGCAGGCAGCGTTGGCTTTGACGCTGCGGCTCGCGATGCGCGGCGTGACCGCAAAAATCGGAGTTTGCGCGACACAGGCCGAACGCGCTGACGGCCGTTATACCGGCAGGATTATCGGCGCAGCCAATTTCGCGGAACAAAAGGTGATTGCGATTCGCCGTGTCGCCCGTGAAATCGGCATCGACCTGGCGCGTTGCTATGGCTACAGCGATACCGCGCACGATCGCTGGATGCTCGGCGCAGTCGGCAAACCGGCGGCAGTCAATCCTTCACCGGAATTGCGGCGCATCGCGATCCTGCGGCACTGGCCGATTTTCGACTGGCGTGTCGACGATGCGGTCGAGACGCAAGCGCCGAGTGAATTCGATACGACATTTTTTCACGGCATTCCATCGGAGAACGTGCAATGAAGGCCCCTTACGAGATCGAACAGACGAGTCGGAAGTCGGCGGCGAACTGGCAACGGCCAACCGCGCTGGCGCAGACGGCCGTAGCGACAGCCCCTTCACGTTCATGGGCGCGTCCGCTCGGCATAGGCCGCGCGATTCGCAATGAATGGCTCGCACTCGGGGCCGCGTGCGGGCCGTTTGAGTGGATGGCGCTCGGCTACTTTGCCGTCAGCAGCATTTTGATCGCGCTATTCTCCGAAAATCTTGCGCATCCGGTGCGGTTGCTTGCGACGCGCGCGTGTGTTGTAGCGCTGATTCTTCTTTTGTGCCGCGGCGTGAACATTCTGATTCCCGACAACGTGAATCCAGCGACGTTCACCCAGAAGTTCTGGCATTTCTGGCGGCACTGGTATCCGCATCTTTTCTTTTTGTTCTGCTTCGAGGAACTCGCGCATCTCGTTCATCTCGTCGTGCCGACGTGGCAGGACGCGAAGCTGATCGCTTTCGATTTCTGGCTGACCGGCGTGCATCCGTCCGTCTGGTTCGAGCAGTTCACGACACCGTTTCGCAACGACTTCATGCAGGCCGTCTATTTCTCTTACTTCACATATCTGCTGATTCTTGGCGGGATTCTGTACTACCGGAAAGATTGGAAGGCGTACTGGTCGGTGATGACGTACTCCATGACCGCGTATTCGATCGGCTACATCATCGCGATGATGTTTCCGATCGAGAGCCCTTGGTTTTCGATGGCCGGCATGTGGCACGGCGATTTGCAGGGCGGGCCGTTCACGGCGCTGATCAATTTCATCGAGCACTACGGGCGCGTGCGCGGAGCGGCGTTTCCGTCCGAGCATGTGGCGGGCTCTTTCGCCGCCTTGTGGGGAGCGTGGAAGCACAGGCGGTGGTTGTTCTGGACGCTGCTACCGCTCGTGCTGTGCATGTGCGTCTCTACGATTTACGGCCGCTATCACTACATCGCGGACATTTTCGGCGGTATTACAACAGCGACGATCGGATACTTCATCGGATCGTGGATTATTCGCCAGAGCGAAGCGCGTATACAGCGGCTCGGAGTCGCTCGTGGCCCCAACACCGCTACAAAACATGTAGGGGCGCAGCACGCTGCGCCCCAATGTCCGCACGATCCCCCCGTCTTGAGATCTTCGCCCCTCGCACTACCTCTGCCCTCCCCGCACTCCGCGGTGAATCTCCTCTTTCCCCTAAAAGATTTTTTCTTGCCGGCGGAGGTTTCCGAAATTCCCGATGTTCGCAATGATGAAGGCGACTTTGAACTGATTGTCGGTGCGGACCTGGCCGAGTTCGAGGCGGCGATATTCGAGTGCGAGGCCGCAGCAGCCGCCGTTGTAACCGATCTGTACCAACTGATTTTGCAGAGCGTGGTTGGTGATGTCGTAGCTCACGCCCGTAGTGATGTTGAATCCCTTCTTGTTGTCGCTGCCATAGCCGATCAGCGTGCGAATCTGATTTGATTTTGGCTGCAGCACCAGAGGATCGGCGTCGAGCCGGAAATCCGCAATCGTCGCGAAAAATTCCTTGTAGGGTTTGAACTTCGCCAGCGTGCCGATTGTGGTGAGCTGGCCGCTGTTGCCGCGCTGCGTGTCGTACTGCAGAATCTGCTCGAAATCGAACGGGCCGCCGGGTGTGATTTTGAAATCGCTGATCAGCGGCGACCAATTGCGCGGAGCGTCGGCAAACGCGAAGGGCGAAATGTCGTCGAGCGTTTGAAACACGTTCCGCGCTCCGGTGACGAGCGCGCCTCCGAAAGTCGGGTCGAAGAAGTGCTTCTGCACAAGACTCCAGGTGATCAATTCCTTCGGTTGGTCGTCGCCGTCTTTCACGAAAAGCCGCTGGGTGATGCCGTACTCGATCTCGTTCGTGTCCGTGAGCGTCGAGTCGGAATCGAAGCGAATCAACTGCGAGAAATTGTTGATGCCGGTGACGTAGTTATAGCCAAAGAACGGCTCGATGGTGTGTTTGTATTTTTTCTTTGAGCCGGGCTTTTGGAAATAACGCTGAATTACCGGCAAACGAAAATCGAGGCCGAATTCGCCGTCGTTGCGCGTGATCGAAAACGGGCTGAGCACCGGCGTGGTCAGCACCGACCCGGGCACAAGCGAATCGCCGTAGTACGAAGTTCGGAAAGCGGCGGTAGCCGTGATGTCGAGCCATGGGCCGAAGTGAAAAGGCACGGTCATGCGCGGAGCGAATTCGAGACGCGGCACGGCGGCAGGCGTGTCGATGACGCCGTCGTTGCGATGCAAGGCGCCGACGAACGCGTCGAAGCTGAAATAGACGGGCACATCGGCCCAGGGCGCGCGATCGACGGAACTGAACCGCGCTTCGGGCGCGTTGCGCAGCGAGACGCTGGTCTGCACGGGATTGACGGTGAGGAAGCTGTTGTCGTTCAGTGCGGCGACGTCGAAGCTGTAGCCGTCGAAATTGTGCGTGAGAAAAATCGAGCTGCGAGTTTCGGAATTGATGGCGTCGCCGAAGTTGTCGGCGAACGCGAGTCGGAAGGTGAGCGAGGACAGCTCATTCCAATCGGTGACGAAGCGCCAATTGTTTTTGAGATTGGAGATGATTTCCAGCCGCTGCTCGTGGCCGCCCTGCGAGACTAATTCCGTGGTTTGATTCGGCAGCCCGGCGTTGACTACGGTGGGAACGCCGCGATCGATCACGCCGAAGTAGGTGTAGTCGATCGAAGTGTTTTCCCACGGCTTGGCGCGGAAGTGCCCGCGTTCGGCGGAGCCGCGTCGGCTGAGAAGTTCCGCGCCGATCGTCGTGTCCATCCACGGATTGGGAGCCCAGTAAAAAGCGTCGCCGAAGACGAAGCCTTTGCTGCTGCTGTTCCCGATGACGGGGAGAAGAAAGCCGGATTCGCGGACTTTTTCTCCCGCGGGCGCTGTCGCGTACGGAAGCCAGATCAGCGGGACGCGGAGCAAGCGGAAGTTCGCGTTGACGAGCGCGGCCTTTTTGTCGACCGTGACGCGCGCGTGCTGCGCGAAAAATTGCCAGCGCGGATGTTCGGGATCGCAGACGGTGATCCAGGCGGAAGACAGGATGTAGAGGTCGGTGTTGTATTTCTCGACGTTTTTTGCCTCGAAATAAAGCGGATTGTCGGTGATGAGGACAGTGGGATTGGGCTTGCGCTCGATGCGGATGAAGCCGCGCACATTGGTGAACGTCCCGCGGCCGGTGCTGACGTTGTAGTGGGCTTCATCGGCTTCGATGTGCTGATTTTCGTAGTCGAAGATGATGTGGCCGCGCGCATACGCTTCGTTGGTCTGGTCGTTGTATTCGACGTGGTCGGCGCGGAGGCGCTGATTTCCGTAATGGATGTCCACAGCGTCGTCGGCGATGGTGACGTCGCCCTGGTGTTTCTGCGCACCGATGGAGGAGAGATCGGCGATGCCCCCTTTGGGCGGCTTACGGTTTTCCTGGGCGCGCGTCAAAGGAGAACCGAAGAGGGCGAAACCTGCGAACGCGACAAACGCTGTGAACGTGAAGGGAAGCGCCCTTAGAAGAGACTTCAAGCGAGGCGCGGGAAAAATCCGGGCACTGGGATTGCGATTCACGCTGAACATTCAATCAGTAATGACAATCAGTTAAGTCGATCGTTAAAGGCAGTTGGATAGCCTAGCACGGTTCGCGGGATGTCTCAGGCGCGCCGAAAATTTGAAACTGTGCGCAGCGCGGGCGGTAATTGCCGCGTAAAGAGTGGCGGAGTACAATTTCGCGCCGCTCCGGGCAGGTCGGGTTCTGTCGGAGTTTCGGTCTAAGTTTTGGTCCGGGTGTCGGTCGTCGATCCGTCGTGAAATGCATATTGGAGGATGGGGAATGGTTTTGAAGCAGAAGAGCGCTTGTGTGCGTTTGTGGCTCGCGGTGATCGCGATAGTGCTCGCCGGATTCGGCGGCGGGACCAGTTTTGCCGCGACGCTGGCGCACAGGACCGACGATCCCACCTCTCAGAACTCCCAGGACAAAGATAAGAAGGACGAGAAGAAAGACGACAAAGACAAAAAGGACGACAAGGATAAGGACAAGAAACTGCCGCTGAAGCCCGATCGGAAGATCGAGTTCACGACGGATGAAGGCACGTGGCTGTCTCTGGATGTATCGCCCGACGGGAAGCTGATTGTGTTTGAGCTGCTCGGCAACATTTATACGCTGCCGATCGAGGGCGGCGACGCGAAAATAATTTCAGCGGGCATGGCATTCGACAGCCAGCCGCGATTTTCGCCGGACGGGAAGTGGATCGCGTTTATTTCGGATCGAGACGGCAGCGAAAACATCTGGATGATTCACCCGGACGGCAGCGAGCCGAAGCAAGTGTCGAAGGATCCGAACAGCGTGATGGCGTCGCCGGCGTGGGCGCCCGACGGGCGATACGTGTATGTGTCGAAGGCGGGATTCGGCATCGCGGCGTATGAAATTTGGATGTATCACGTCGATGGCGGCAGTGGCGTGCAGATCACGAAGGCGAAGCCGACGCCGACCACTCCTCGGCGTGAAAGACCGAACTCGATGGGCGTGGTGGCGTCGCCGGACGGGAAGTACATCTACTACGCGCAGCGCAAGGGACCGTTTTCGTACAACGCGATGTTTCCGCAGTGGTCGATCATGCGGCGCGACCGGAAGACGGGCGACGAGGACACGCTCATCGAGCAGCTCGACAGCGCGTTTCGTCCGACGCTTTCGCCGGACGGCACGAAGATTATTTATGTGACGCGATATGAAACCGAGAGCGAGCTCCGCATTCGCGATTTGAACAGCGGCGAAGATCGCTGGGTGCGGTATCCGATAACGCGCGACGATCAGGAAGCCTTGTTTTCACGCGATGTGTTTCCGGGGTTCGCGTTTCTGCCGGGCGGGAATGAAATTGTTTACAACCAGGACGGAAAAATTCGGCGGCTGAATATCGCGAGCGGGAAAGAAACAGTGATTCCGTTCACGGCGAAGGTGTCCAAGGACATCGGGCCGAAGCTGGATTTTCCGCAGAAGGTGGAGCAGGGACCGGTGAAGGCGCGGTTGATTCAGGCGCCGGTGGAATCGCCGGACGGAAAGCGGCTGGCGTTTTCGGCGATGACGCACATTTACACACTGGATTTGCCGAGCGGAAAGCCGCAGCGGCTGACGGAGAGCAAGCTGCCGGAATTTCAGCCGGCGTGGTCTCCGGATGGGAAGACGATTGCGTTTGTGACGTGGTCGAACGAAGGCGGATCGCTCTGGAAAGTTGCTGCGAGCGGCGGGACGCCGACGCAGTTGTCGAAATCGGGTGGCGTTTACAGCGAGCCGGCGTGGTCGCCGGATGGGACGAAGATTGTGGTGCTGCGCGGGAATGCGTACGACCGCGAGAACAGCGAGTTTGACGGCGGCCAGACGTCGAATGCGGATCTCGTGTGGATTCCGGCGGACGGCGGCGACGCGAATTTGATTTTGCCGGCGCGTGGAGCGGGCGGCGCGCATTTTACTCACGAGAAGGATCGGATTTATGTGTACACGCCGGGCGGATTGATTTCTCTGCGGTATGACGGGACGGATCGGCGCACGCATCTGATTGTGAAGGGCAAAGGGCTCTACTTTTTTGAAGAGCCGATTCCGGCGGACGATGTTAAGCCGAGTCCGGATGGACAGTGGGTGCTCGCGCATGTTCAGAATCAGCTCTATGTGATTGCGATGCCGGTGGTTGGCGGAGAGCCGCCGACGGTGGATGTGGGATCGCCGACGGTGCCGATCAAGAGGCTGACGGATATTGGCGCGGATTGGTTTGGGTGGGCGGATGACGGGAAGACAATTACGTGGGCGGTGGGCGCGAGTTATTTCCGTCAGCCGCTGAGTTCGGTTTCGTTTGAGCCGCCGAAGGATGAGAAGAAAGACGGCGACGCGGACAAGGATAAGAAAGACGCCGATAAGAAAGATGCGGATAAGAAGGAATCCGCGGACGCGAAATCGGATGCTGCGAAGCCGGACGACAAGAAAGATGGCGACAAGAAGGACGCGAAGAAAGAAGAGAAGAAATTCAAGGAGCAGGAGAAGGACGTAACGGAGATTGCGGTGGATCTGGAAGTACCGCGGAAGACGCCGAAGGGAACGGTGGTATTGCGCGGCGCGACCGTGGTGACGATGAACGGCGATGAGGTGTTGAAGAATGCCGACATCGTTGTGGAAGACAATCGCATCAAGCGGGTGGGCGCGAAGGGCAGCGTTCCAAGCGGCGCGAAAGTGATCGATGTGACGGGCAAGACGATTGTGCCGGGATTTGTCGATACGCATGCGCATTGGACGGAGATTCGGCGCGGGATTCTGGATACGCAGAACTGGGCGTTTCTGGCGAATCTGGCGTACGGCGTAACGGCTGGACTCGACGTCCAGACCGGGACGAACGATATGTTTGCGTATCAGGATCTGGTCGATAGCGGCGACATCATCGGGCTGCGCGCGTTTTCGACGGGGCCGGGCGTTTTCTCAGACAACAATTTCCAGTCGGAAGAAGAAGTAAAAGGCGTGCTGACGAAATATCTGAAATATTACGGCACGCACAACATCAAGAGCTACATCGTCGGCAATCGCAAGCAGCGGCAGTACATGGTCGAGGCGTCGAAGGAACTCGGCATGATGCCGACGACCGAAGGCGGACTCGACCTGAAGCTCGATTTGACCCACGTGATTGATGGATTTCACGGCAACGAGCACACGCTGCCGATCACGCCGCTATTCAAAGATGTGCTGACGATTTTTGCGCAGTCGGGAATTTCGGAGACGCCGACGCTGATCGTGAATTACGGCGGGCCGTTCGGCGAAGATTATTGGTACGAGTACACCGAAGTACACGACAACGCAAAGCTGAATCACTTCACGCCGCATAAGATCATCGATGAAAAGACGAAGCGGCGGCCGGCGTGGTTCCGCAAGGATGAGTACGCGTTCCCGAAGCTGGCGGCGCAGGTGACAAAGCTCGAACGCGATGGCGGCCTAGTCGGAGTCGGAAGCCACGGGCAATTGCAGGGGCTCGGCTATCACTGGGAAATGTGGATGCTGGCCAGCGGCGGCATGACGCCGATGGAAGTGCTGCGGTGCGCGACGGTGAATGGAGCGAAGATTGTCGGGCGGCCGGATGATCTTGGGTCGATTCAGCCGGGGAAGCTGGCGGATCTGATCATCATGGATAAGAATCCGCTGGATGACATTCACAACACGAACACGATTCACTGGGTGATGAAGAACGGCGAATTGTTCGAGGGCGACACGCTAAATCAGGTGTGGCCGGAGCAGAAGAAGCTCGAGCCGCTATATTTCTGGAATTACGACGCGCCGAAGGCGACCGAGCCGCTGAGCTACGGGAAGACGGTTACGCCGTAAACGAGACGAACGGATCAAAAAAGCGCCGGCAAGATGCCGGCGCTACCGACGCCTATTCGTGGCGCAGCGCGACCATCGGGTCGATGCGGGAGGCTTGGCGCGCGGGGATCAGGCTTGCAGCGATTGCGACCAAAATCATCACGAGAGCGGCTGCGGTGAGTAGTGGCGCGTCGTGTGCACTTCCATCGGCGTAATGCGCAAGGACTTTGCTTAGCGCGAACATAAGAGCGATTCCCGCAACGATTCCGAGGCTGACGCTGCGCGAGGCGGAACTCAGAACGAGCCGCAACAAATTCCCCGGCAGCGCGCCCAGAGCCATGCGAATGCCGAACTCATTTGTGCGCTGCGCGACGATGTAAGCCACAACACTGTACAAGCCCACTGCGGCGAGCGTGATCGCCATCAAGCCAAATAGTGGGAAAACCCAGGCGGCGAGGCGTTCCTGCCTCCACTCGGGGCCGTTTGAAATCCACTTCGCCAGTTCTTCTGTTCTGCCGGAAATCCGCTGCTCGGGATCAACCTGCGCTATCTGCGATCGCACGGTGCCGAGCAGGGTGAGTGGCGGAACATTAGCTCGCACCAAAATCTGCACACCGTCGGGCACCAAGAAAGTGAACGGAACGTAGATAGCCGGCTGAATCGGATTCTGCAAATTGTCGTTCAGCACGTCGTCGACGACTCCTGCGATTGTGAGCCACGCATCGGACGTGCCTGGCGCTGCCAGCATGCCCGGTTCCTCCAAGGTACTGAGCTTTACGGAATGTCCGAGCGCGTCGCCATTGGGGAAATATCGTTGCGCAAGAGTTCGATTCACCACCGCAAAATGAGCGGCGTTCCGGTTCTCGCGGGTAGTCCAGATTCGTCCTCGCAGCAGTGGAATATGCAGCGCCGAAAAGAAGTCGGGACTCACGAGTTGCAGGAGCGCCTTCTCGGGTTCCACGGAAGGACGGCCGGATATCTTGAATCCTGTATCCAGGCCACTGCGCGGTGGATTGGAAAATATCGAAATGGCGGCGGAGGTGACGCCGGGAATTTCTGAGACTTTGTCACGAAGTTGCTCGAAGTAGTTTGTGCGCGCGTCCCAAGAAGTGTAGCGATCGTCGCGAATCGAAATTTGCAGTGACATGACGTTGCGCGGATCGTAGCCGAGGGGCCGATGCATCATGTTGATGAAGCTCCGCATTGCCGAACCCGAAGCCGCGAGTAGCAGCAGAGTCATCGCGATTTGCGCGGCTATCAACAGATCATGCGTCCGCCGGGTTGTAAGCGCCACGGTCATCCGTGAACGTCCGGCCGTCGAAATTTGAGCAGCACGAGTTCGAGAAAGCCGCAAAGCCGGCCAAAGTCCAAAGAGCAAGGCAGTCCAGAACGCGAGCGCCACGGCAAAGCACAGGACGGGCCGATTGATCGTGATCTCTGCTTCAGGCGCGAAGGTGTAAGGGGTCAGGTAGCGGATACCAAAAAGAATCTGATACGAAGCGGCGATTCCGAGCATCGCGCCCGCGGCGGCCAACAGCATCGATTCCGTCAAGAGCTGACGCACGATACGACCTCGACTTGCGCCCATTGCCGAACGCACAGAGAGCTCGTATTGCCGGGCCGTACCTCTTGCGAGAAGCAGGATCGAAACATTTGCGCAGCCAATGACGAGCAAGAGCATGACCGCGCCAAACATCAGGTACAGCGTTCCGCCCACGCGCCGGAACGAGTACGAATTCATATCTTCCAAACTTACCTTGAAATGTTCGGGGTATCGCTTCGGGTTTTCCGCGGCGAAACGTTCGATGAGCGGCTGCAACTCCGCATTTGCCGCTTCACGGCTCGTCCCCTCCTTCAATCGCAGATAGACGAGGAGATTCGCGGCAGAGTTTTGCGTCAATCGCAGCGGGACATAGATGTCGCCATCGTAGGCCCAGCGGAAGCGCGGGGCTGCGACACCAACGATCTGATAACTCTGATGATCGAGTTCCAGCGGGCGACCGAGAATGTCGGATGCCGAGAGATAGTGTCGTTGCCAGAATTCGTATGAGATTACGGCTACGGACTGTGACGCATTTCCCTCGGCGACATCGGACGGTAGAATTCCCCGGCCAAGGAAAGCTGGAATGCCCAGATCGCTGAATGTATTTGCCGTGATTCCGACGACTGAAACATTTTCCTGCACTTCTTGGCCAGTCAGATAGAGCGAGCGGTATCCGGTGGCGAGCACGCTTTCGATCGCAGAGACTTGCTCGATCGCTCGGACTTGAGAACCGTTCAGGCTCGCAACAGAGCTATCACCCTGTTGATTGTGGATACGCAGAGCAACAAGATGTTCCGCAGCGCGGTACGGATAGGGATGCAACAGACCCGAGTAGAGCACGCTGAAGACGGCGGTTGCGGCGCCGATTCCGAGAGCCAGCGAGATGAGAGCGGTGAGCGAGAAGCCGGGATTCTGGAAAAATTGTCGCAGCGAGTAGCGAAGATCCTGGAGCAAAGTTCGCATGACGGCACCCTCGCGATGTGAAGGAGCGGTGTGGCTAATGGTTGCTCACCTCAATTCGCGATTGTAGCTCCCTAGTTATCGCGAGGCCGCTCGGCGTTTGCGCCGATGGCCCCCGTCAGCCCGACTTGGCTACGACAATCGTCTGCACGAGTGAATGCATCGGCTCTGGGTGAAGCATAATTCGAGTTCTTGCCCTGCGATGAGCCGTAATCGGCGATTACGACGGGTCGCTGGCTCGCGTCCAGCGAGAGGTTCGCCACCGCGTTTTCAAGGTGAGGCATTGCCAGTGCGGCGCCACCTGCGGGAGCTTGGCGTGTTTGTTCTAGGCGCCATGCCCCTCCATCACGCTGTCCGTTGGTCTCTTTTCGTCCGGCATGTCGACTTCAAAAACGTCAGAGGGAAACGGAAAAGGCAAGTGTGCATTCGCGAATTCCAATCGGTCAAGCGCAACGTACGCGATCGCGACATGTGGCGCTCGTCAAATCCCGCACGGCGAGAATCCGACTACGCGACTTACCTGGACGTGACGGCGTTCCGAAGACTAAGCCGATTGTGAGTAAACATCGCCAGTAGGCGGCGCGGATTTTGCCTTGAATGCATTTGTGATGCGGACTCGCGCGAGCCAGAAAATCAGCAAAACCAACGGAAGCATGCTGAGGGCTAAGTACAAGCCCATGCTAAACAACGCGGAGGGTAGATGCTGGCCGATCCCAACGGCCGACAGCAATCTCAGCGGTCGGTTTGAAGGTCCCATGAAGAACGATCCCGCTGCGATGAAAAGGCCAAAGCACATGCGCCAAAGGTGCCGAGCGATTCGGGTTGTTCCAAAAACCCCGCCGCGGGTAAGCATACGAATGTCGCCAGCCGCAGCAAGAAGACAGATTGAACCCATGAAGAAATTCATCCCGACGGGAACACCGTTTTGTGAAGTCGCGCCGCTTCGCAATACGTTGATGCCATTCACCCAGGTCAAGATACCGAGCCCCAGAGGAATCAGAAGCGCAACCCAGTCCATGCGGCTCGTTTCACCCTCTCTACGTCTCGCGGTCAGCCAACCGGTTCCCACCAAGTAGAAGGTTATGATTCCGCCGCCGACGTTGCTTGGTTGATTTTTCACGACTCCCAAGTACACGGCGCCCACAGCCATAACAAGCATCGATGCGACAAAGATCTTTCCGACCAGGATATGGCGAGGTGAACCCTTCCGAAAAACCAACGCGCCAAATCCCGACAACAAACCAACTGTGCCGGCCAGGATATGAGCAACAAGCACGGGTGAATAAGACATGAGGCACGTCTTTCTCTGCACCGTATACGCGGCAGGAAGACTGATTGTTTCACGCCGTGCCTTTTCCGTATATCGAGAGAGTCCTGGTAGGCGCCACGTGGGCCCCCCGGGATTTGCGTAAGTGTTGATTCTGCTTGGTTTTAAGTCCTTTTGAATCCGCACATATGTAAGTGCGGAAACTACAGTAGTTAGCGCCGGGAAGAGATAACGCAGAGACGCAGAGAGCGCTAAGGCACAAGGAGAATTGATCGGCACAGCAACGAGCGAGTGAGGGTTGTACCAAAATGGAACGAGCGGCGGGGTTGGCCGCCGCTCGCAATATTTAATGGGAGTTATATTACCACAACTGTACTAGCGGAGTCAAATGCGAAGTGCTTAAGGCAGTGAGTCAGTCTTCGACAACGCGATTTATCGGCACTCCGGAATTACTTCGTTCCATTCCAAGTTGAAAAATCGTCGGAGGAGGTTGAGGATGTCATAGGGTGATCGCCTCCTCAGACCCGCATACGGGCGATCAGCCTTGGCCTCGCGTCCGGCTCCCAAGGAGTTCGCCATGTCGCATCATTTCGATACCCCTACCGCAAAAGAAGACCCCCGCATCAACATCTGCGACTTTTACTTGTTTCGCGGCCGCCCCGGAACAACGGTCATGGCTTTGACGGTGAATCCGAATGCCGGGGTCGGCGCGCCCGACACTTTCCGCGACGAAGCTGTCTATGCGTTTCGCTTCGACACGGATCGGGATCTCCGCGAAGACGTTGCCTTTAAGGTCCAGTTCGGCGCGCCCGCCCACGCCGATGGCGGCGAGCCTCGGCACGTTCAGACCTTCGCTGTCCGGCGAGCCACCGGAGCGGACGCTCTGAAGGGTGCGGCGGGCGAACTCATCATTTCCGGGAACACGGGAAGTGTCGCAAAAACGGACGAGGGCTGTCTGGCGTATTCGGGACTCGCACCCGATCTGTTCGCAACCAATGGCGTCGGTTTTGGCGCCTTCAGAAAAGCTCTGTGGTCCGAAAACCGGTTTGCACCGGAGTCGTTCCAAAATGGTCAGAACTTCTTCGGCGGCAACAATGTGACCGCCATTGTCATTGAGGTCCCCAGCAGCCTGATCGGTCGAGGTTTGGTACACGCATGGGCCACCGCGTCACTCTACGGGCACGCGCCGGAGGTGCAGGTATCGCGCTGGGGTCTGCCGATGATCACTCACATCCTGCTCTCCGATCCCTCGCTGCACGATGATCTATCCGAAAAGTACAACCGTGCGATCCCGGCGGAGGAAGTGGCGCTGTTCTCCAAACCGATGCGCGACTTCGTGGAGAAAGTCACCGCGCTCGCCGGCTCGGCGGCTGACCCAACTGCCTACGCTACGCAGCTCCTGGCGCGCCTCTGCCCAGCGGTTCTGCCGTATGAACTGGACACGCCCGCCTCATTCAGCTTTGCCGGGTTCAACGGCCGAGGCCTCTGTGACGACGTGATGGACGTGATTCTCACGCTGGTCACGAACACAGCTCTCGGCGATGGGGTGACTCCCGACATGCGGCTGATGCGCCCGGACTTTCCGTATTTCGGCGAGCCGCACCCTAATGCGGCGAGTGCCGCAAAGCCGTGAGGCGAGGGACTGAGCGCCCGGAGAAATATCGACGACTTGGATGGATTTCTCGCGGGCAGCGCGGAGCGAATCCCCGCCCGTTCGCTCGAACGGTTCCTATTAGCGCCGCCAGCGCGGCGTTGTTCTAAGGTCGCGTACCAGGTTTCTCAAAAGTTTTAGCGAATTCCCATCCGGTTTTATCTCCTCGTCGTAGTCCATCTCAGTGGTGGTTTCTCACTGAAAAGAAATACCGGTGGATTCTTCCTCCCGGCGAGCCCTCACCGGCGCACTCGACCCACATCTTGAAATTGGGGAGGAAAACCCATGGAAAAATTGAAAGAGCTCGTGGACCGCGCGGTCTCGCGACGGAAGTTTGTCGTCGGAGCAGGAGCGGTGGCGGGCGCTACGGCAGCACTGACGATCATAGGATGCGGAGGAGGTTCGTCGTCGAATCCAACGCCGACTCCAACGCCAACACCGGTAACTCCGACACCCACCGACAACGACGTATTGAATTATGCGTTGAATCTCGAATATCTCGAAGCGCAGTACTACCTGTACGCGGCAACGGGAGCGGGCCTTGCCGCGGCTGATATTTCGGCGGGCGCGAGTTCGAGCTTCACGAAAGTCGGGACGGTAACGACGGGAAATGCGGCGATGGTGTCTGGAACAACGCCGGCACAGCAGCAAATCATCAACGAAATTGCGTTTGAAGAACGCGCGCACGTTCGGTTCTTGCGGACGGCGTTGGGCGCCAACGCGGTGCCGATGCCGGACATCGATCTGTCGTTTTTTGGTCCGCTGGCGGTTGCAGCGGGAATTACGACGGCGTCGGTACCTGCGTTCAATCCGTTCGCGAGCTTCGACGATTTTCTGGTCGGGGCTTTTATTTTTGAGGACGTCGGAGTTACGGCGTACTCGGGAGCGGCTGGGCTGATCAGCGCGGCGGGCGTGGCGGCGGGGCTTTTGACCGCGGCGTCGGGAATTCTGGCAGTCGAGGCATATCACGCAGGGTATGTGCGGACGGCGTTGACCGGGCGCGCAATTGCTGCGGGATCGACGGCGGCTTATCCGTATCTGCCAGCGGCGAACAAGGTGGAAGCGCTGCGGGCGATGCTGACGGTGGGAGACACGGCGGCGCCATCGACGTCGGGTTCCGTGGAGACGCTACTGACGCTGCCGGCGAACATCACGACGCCGAGCGCGATTGTGGCGGCCGATCCGACGAATGCGGTTGGGTTCGCACGGACACCAAATCAGGTACATCACATCGTTTATGGTTCGGCGACGGTGGGAGTCGGGTCCGGCGGATTCTTTCCGAGCGGCACGAACAGTATTTTCGCGACAACTACGGCGTAGAGCGCATAACGCGACAACTCCGGCGCGATAAAACGAGTATTCAAACAGAAAAAGCAGTGCGGAAAAGCAAATCCCTAGAGAATGGAGAAAATTATGGCTAATCAGGAAACACAGTTTCTCGATGATGTAATTGTTAAAAGCCGGCGGAAGATGTTGAGCCTCGGCCTTTCGTCACTTGCAGGGGCGGCGGGTGGTGCGCTGACAGGCGCGCTGGCTCCCGCAGCGCAGGCGGCTACGTTTACCGACGCGGATATTTTGAACTTCGCGTTGAATCTCGAGTATCTGGAAGCGAACTTTTATTACCTGGCGGCGTTCGGGACGACGATCGACGTCGCGAATGCGATGTCCACGGCGGCCGGCGCGCTGACGATCAAGCTGACTGGAACGGTCGGAACACCGGGAACGGTGACCGGCGGCAGTATGGTTCCATTCAGCACGACGGAAGTGGCGTCGTATGCGATTGAAACCGCGATTGAAGAGGGCAAGCACGTGAACTTGTTGCTTGGCGCTCTGAAAACGGCGGCGGTGGCACAGCCGGCGATCAACCTCGGGACGTCGTTCCAGACGCTGGCGACGGCGGCGGGGGTTCCGAACGGGTCGACGTTCAGTCCTTATACGAGCGACCAGACATTCTTGGTCGGCGCGTATGTGTTTGAGGACGTGGGCGTGACGGCGTATCACGGAGCGGCGTCGTTGCTGACAACGCCTTCGAATCTGACGGTGGCGGCGGGGATTCTGGCGGTGGAGGCGTATCACGCCGGATTGATCCGCACGACGATCAACGATCTGGATCCGACGGGAGCTACGATCGCGGCGTATACGAACAACATTTCGACGCTGCGAGCGACGTTATCGCAGGCGGGATTGTTGGGAGCGGCGCCGAGTCCCTACGACACGAACCCGGATGATTTCGGGCTAGCGGATTTTCAAGTGACGTTGGGTGCCAGCGCGACGACGTCTACGCGTATTACGGATGCGGACGGGACGAATGCGATTGCGTTCGCGCGGAATACGACGCAAGTGCTGAACATCGTGACGGGCGGTGGCGCGGTCGCTGGCGGGAAGGTTGTGTCGCCGGCGGTGGGCGTGTTCTTTCCCGCTGGGTTGAATGCTGGGCCGAACGGGTTCCGGTAGGGGCGATCATCTGACTCTCGGTGCTCTCCGACGCACTCGGTTCCTCTCATCGGAGAGCACCTGCGTGGCGAATTGACAGAACGGAATCGTCGGATTGGGCTGAAACTCAATTCCCGGTTCGGTCACTCGGGGGAATCCTTCAGCAAAAATACTCTCTCCTTGACTATCTAGGAGAGTGCTGTTAAACCTCTCCTAGACGAGCAAGGAGAGGGTGTGGGCAAACAGATTGATTTGCTGCAAGGCACACTGGACATGCTGATTCTCAAAGCGGTGTCGCTTGGGCCATTGCATGGGTACGGAGTTCTGCTGCGCATTCAGCAGATCTCCGGGGAACAACTGGAGATCCAGCAGGGATCGTTGTATCCAGCGCTCTATCGGCTGGAACACCAAGGTTGGATCGCGAGCGAGTGGGGGGAATCGGACAACAAACGCAAGGCGAAGTTCTACAGTCTGACGGCGGCCGGGCGGCGGCAACTCCAATCGGAAACCGAGAAGTGGAACCGCATGGCGTCGTTGATCGCGAATATCCTGCGCACCAAGTCGGAGCAGGTATGAATCTTCTGACGCGATTTCGTTCCTGGTTGAAGTGGATGGTCGAAGGGACGACGCCTTGAAAGTGAAATGGAAACAGAGGCGCGGTTTCACCTTGAGAGTTATGCTGCGGACTTGGTTCGCAAAGGCCTTTCGCAGCAAGAAGCGATGCGAAGGGCGAGGATTGAGTTTGGCGGAATCGAGACTCACAAAGATGCCGTGCGGGCAGCGGTGGGCGTGCGCTGGTGGGGTGAACTGGGTTCGGATGTGCGTCATGGATTGAGATTGTTGCGCAAGAATCCAGGTTTCAGCGCGGTTGCGATTTTGACTCTGGCGCTGGGCGTGGGAGCCAACACGGCGATTTTCAGTATTGTAGATGCGGTGTTGCTGCGGTCACTGCCCTACCGAGATCCCGATCGGTTGGTACGAATCTACTTTAACGAGCCCGGACTTAGGATTGCGGGACGTTCGATTTTCCAAGCCCGAACTAGATGACCTGCAGACGCGATCGGGGGTATTTGAAGATGCGACGCCGATCTTTACGGGTAGCGAGAATCTGACCGGCGCCGGACAGCCGGAGCGCGTCGAAGGGGTGAACACCAGTTTCAGCTACTTTTCGATGCTGGGTGTGAACCCACAGATTGGACGTATGTATGGTCCGCAGGACTTCACGCCTGGTTTCGCTCCAGAGGCGGTGATCAGCGATGGCCTTTGGCGCCGTGCGTATGGCGCCGATCCGAATGTTGTCGGCCGTACGATCCGGATCGACAATGATCCCCTGACAATTATTGGGGTTCTGCCACGTGGATTTCGCCATCCAGGACCGACGACTACCGCCGATGCGGAAGTGTTTGGCGCCGGCGGATTCAGCGGAGATCCATTTCCCCCGCCGATGCGCGGTACCCGAGTTTTAGTAAATGGAATCGGACGGCTCAAGCCTGGCCTGACACTGGCGCAAGCGCAGGCGCGGCTCACTGCCATGGCTGCCGAGTTACGCCACGACTTTCCCACCGATTATCCGCAGCAGGCGCAGTGGACAATTGAGATTCAACCATTGCAAGGAACTTTGGTCGGCAATGTCCGGTCCATGCTGGTGTTGTTAATGGGCGCGGTAATCCTGATCGTTTTCATCGTGTCGTTGAACATTGCCAATCTCCTTTTGGCGCGCGCTTCGGGGCGACAGCAAGAGATGGCGGTGCGGTTCGCGCTGGGGGCGAGCCGCGGCCGCATGGTGCGGCAGATGGTGACCGAGTCCATGCTGCTGTCGCTCATCGGCGGTGCCGCGGGAATCGCAACCGCGATGGGTGCTTTGGGTTTCATACTGCGCTTTGTACCATCGAATGTTCCGCGGCTCAACGAAGTACGAATCGACTGGGTGGTGATGGCGTTCGCTCTGCGATTTCCATTCTCACCGGCTTCCTGTTTGGGATTGCTCCAGCGATGCAATCGGCAAAAGACGCGCTTTTCTCAGCCGTTCGTGAAGGCGGTCGAGGGTCCGGCTATAGCGCGAAGACCGGGCGATTGCGCGATGTTCTCATCGTCTCTGAACTGGCGTTTGCCGTGATACTGATGGTCGGAGCCGGGTTGCTGGTGCGCACGCTGCGAGATTTGTTGCAGGAAAATCCAGGCTTTAATCCAACTCAAGTTGTCACGGCAAATACGTGGCTCGGAGTTGCCAACGATCCGAAGGCAGATCCGTACCTCAATATTCCTGGCAAGGTTGCCTTTGATCGTGAGTTGCTGCGGCGGATGAAGGCAATTCCGGGAGTAGAACTCGCCGCAGTCACGTCATCTATACCGGCTACGAATAGCAATCCCAACGCGGTCGGTGGCTTAGCGATCGAGGGCTTGGCGATTGAAGATAGACCGGTCGAGTCGTCGCACGGTCTGCGCGCCGAAAGAATTCGGATCAGCCCCGATTATTTGAAGGTGATGGAGGCGACGCTGCGAAGCGGTCGCACATTCACCGAGGGCGATGAAGACGGCAAACAGCAGGTGGCGATCATTGATGAAAGCACGGCGCGTAAGTATTGGCCGGAACGCGATCCGTTGGGCCGGCGAGTGCGGTTCGGAAAAGACCACGCGAAGGATTGGCTAACCGTCGTGGGTGTTGTTAAGGATATTAAGAACGATGGGCTCGACATCGATGGCGTGCCCCACATCTTCGTTTCGGTCTTTCAAGATCCCAGCAAACAAGTGAGCGTGGTGTTGCGGACGTCTATGCCCGCGAGCCTGGTCGAGCCACAGATTCGGCATGCAATCCAGAGCATTGATCCCGGCTTGCCGGTGTTCAATGTTGTTTCTATGGATGACATCCTTGATCGGTCATTGGCTTCACGCCGTTTTTCCGCGGACCTGGTGGGCGGATTCGCTGGACTGGCAGTGCTCCTGGCTTCCATCGGAATTTACGGCTTGTTGGCTTATACAGTCGGGCAAAGATCCCGGGAGATCGGGCTGCGCATGGCCTTGGGCGCCGGGCGGGAAGACATTCTGAAAATGTTTTTGCGCAAAGGAGTCGTGCTTGCCGGCGTGGGAATCGTTGCCGGAGTGGTTGTTTCTGCATTGAGTGCGTCCGTGATGGCGAGTCTGCTCTATGGTGTTCGCCCGCATGATCCGGCTGTGTTTCTGATCGCGCCGCTGCTCTTGTTTGCGGTCGCAGTTCTAGCCAGCTACCTTCCGGCGCGACGCGCGACGAGAGTGGACCCGATGGTGGCGTTGCGCGAGAGTTAAGGAAGGGCTAGTCCCCCGCGACTTCGTGTAAATATTGATTCTGCTGGATTTTGAGTCCTTTCTCCTGGTTTTGTGCGTTGGTAGCAGGTCAAATCAGCAGCTAAGCTTTCGCGCTCGAGCCTTTTACGGATTCGGATATATATACTCTCAACTATGTTTGTGAGAGGATTCCTGCGGATTCGCATGATTCGCATGTTGCTCTCAGCCGGCTCGCTTCTCTTCCTTTCGGGCCTGTGTTTCTCGCAATCTCAAGAGCCGCCACCATCTGTTTCCTCGCCGGTGCAGGGCCCCGCTATCAGAGCCGAAAGCCGCATCGTTGTGGTGGACGTGGTTGTTACCGATAAACAAGGAAAATCGGTTCCGGGACTTAGGAAGGACGACTTTCACCTCTCCGAAGACAACGAGCCACAAATTGTCACTTCTTTCGATGAACACAAGGGTGCGGTTGCGAGCGAAATGAAGTTGCCGCCGATGCCGCCCAACGTCTTCACCAATTTTCCGACCACATCTGGCGCCGATTCTGTCAACGTTCTGCTGCTCGACCTTCTCAACACCCAGCCGCAAAATCAGAGCTTCGTCAGGCAGCAAGTCATCAAGTATTTGGGCGAAGTTCCAGCGGGGACACGGCTCGCGATTTTTGCGCTCGATTCTCACCTACGCATCGTGCGCGGGTTTACTACCGATTTCTCCGGTCTGTCCGCTGCTTTGGAAGATAAGAAAGCAGGTGTCACTCCTGAAGTTTCCCGAAACCTGCAGACCGACGCTAACCAGTACAGCGACGCAGAGATTCTCCGGCAAATGCGCAGGAGCCAGGCAGCGCCCTCGGCCATTGATGCCGTGGAATCTTTCCAGCGCGATGAAAGCGCCGAGCGAGTCAACGCCCGCATTGAGGCGACCTTGCAAGCCTTTCAGGAAATCGCGCGCTATCTTTCCGGGATTCCCGTGCGCAAGAACCTGATCTGGTTCTCAGACAGCTTCCCCATCAGCTTCTCCCCGGACACTCGCGGCAGAGCGCCGAAGAATCAGGAGCACGTTCAAAAAACCTCGGACATGCTGACCGCAGCGCAAGTCGCGATCTATCCTGTGTCCGCGCTCGGAGTTCTCGCCGACCCCACCTTCGACGCGAGCAAACTGGGTGGGTCGCGGAGGGAACTCGAAGCCCGCCTCAGCGCTAATCAAATTGCAATGGAAACGATTGCCGAGGAGACAGGCGGGCGCGCTTTCTACAGCACGAACGCGCTAAGCGACGCAGTCAAAGACGCTGTGAGCAACGGCTCGCGCTATTACACACTGGCCTATTCACCCGCGAATGCCAAGAACGACGGCAAGTTCCGCCGCATCCAGGTCAGCCTAGCAGACAGTAATTACAAACTTTCCTACCGGCGCGGCTACTTCGCTGACCAAACGGGTTACGAAGGCGCCTCCCAACAGGGCGCGGACGATCCTTTCGTGCCGCTTATTGGTTTAGGCATGCCGGACTTCGACCAGATTCTATTCAAGGTACAGGTCGTGCCGAAAAATCCGCAGCCTCCCGCGAACGCAAAGCGTGCGGGAAATAACACAAAATTGAAGGCGCCGTTCACCCGCTACGATGTCAACTTCGCGGTGGCCCTACCCGACGTCACAATGGGCTCAGAGGCCAACGGCACGCGCAGCGGCAATATCGAAATCATGCTCGTCGCATTTGGCGCGAACGGCGACATTCTGAATTTTGTCAAGAAGCGCAGCAATTTAAAGATGGATTCCAAGATGTACGAGGCAACGCAGCAAGTGGGAATGCAAGTTCACGAAGAAATTGACGTGCCCGCAGGTGAGATCTATCTCCGCGTTGGCATCTACGATCTGAATTCCGGAAAGTGTGGAACTGTCGGCGCTGCATTGAATGGTTCATCCGCCCCGCTATCCAAGAAATAACCTGGGCGGAGGATTGCCGCTGGGGCCGCTTTGTACTCAGGTCAATTCGGTTTTGATGTAAACTCTGCCGCGCTTTCAGAAGACTCGACAACCAGTTCGGAGAACACTCTTGAAGCTACTATCGATTCTCGCCTTGATGCTTCTCACCGCTTTTTCGAGCTTTGCGCAGGTTGCGGATGGATTCAAGCCATCCGATACCAACGTGTGGGGCGCCGAGTATCCGCGCGTGGACGAGACAGGCAAGGTGCAGATCCGCGTGAAGGCGCCCAACGCGACAACGGTGAAGCTCAATTTCTGGAGCGGACCGAAACTCGATATGGTCAAACAGGCGGATGGGTATTGGCTGGTCACGACGACGCCGCTGGTTCCCGGCTTTCACTATTACGTCATCCAGATTGACGGCGCTGAAGTGGCCGATCCAAACACGCACGCCTACTTCGGCGGAGGACGGCCCGTAAGCGCTGTAGAAGTTCCGGAAGCAGGCTCGACCTACTATTCCCCTCAAAATGTGCCGCACGGACAGGTGCGCGAGGTCTGGTATTGGTCGCAGGTCACGGGAACCTGGCGACACGCGTTGGTGTATACGCCTCCGAAGTACGAAGAGCAGACGGCAGCGCGTTTCCCCGTGCTTTATTTGCAGCACGGAGCAGGTGAGGACGAGACCGGATGGATCCGACAAGGCCGGGCGAATTTCATACTGGATAATCTGGCATCCGGAAACAGCAAGCCAATGATCGTGGTGATGGCTTACGGGTACGCGGCTCGCGCCGGACAGCCGTTTCCGGATTTCATGAGCAAACCCTTCGGCTCGCCGGAGATGCTGAAAGGTATGCAGGAGATGGCTTCGGCGTTTGAGGATGACGTGACACAGGCGCTGATCCCGTTTATCGACGCGAACTTCCGAACATTAAGCGATCGCGATCACCGAGCGATGGCCGGGCTCTCGATGGGTGGCATGCAGACTTTCCAAATTACTCTGGATCACCTGGACCTGTTCTCGTACATCGGTGGGTTCAGCGGCGCGGGCGGGATGCTCGTCTTGGGAGATCGCAAGCTTGATCCGAGTAAGGACTACAACGGCGTATTTGCCGACCCCACGGCGTTCGGGAAGCGCGTGCATCTATTGTGGCTCGGCGTGGGTACGGCGGAACCTGAGCGGATGCGCACGGGTCTCCAGCGGCTGCACACCTCGCTCAGCGAAGCGAAGATTCAGCACGTGTTCTATGAGTCTCCGGGCACCGACCACGAGTGGCAGACGTGGCGACGCGACTTGAAGGACTTCGCGCCCCGCCTCTTCCAGTGACAGCTGCGGAGGAAGTGGTGTCCAACAGAGATATTTTCATGGCAATTATCGACCGTGGCTTCAGCAAAGGCGACCTATGCAGTGCGAGTTTGGTTAGGCGAGGATTTGGTCGCGGAGGCCGCCGTAGGCGATGCCGCGGACCATCTCTTTGGAGTACATGGAGTAGGGAAAGCCGAGGTCGATGGAGCTAGCTTCGTCGAGGGATTTTACCTGGTCAGGGGTGAGGGTGACGTCGGCGCTGGCCATGTTGTCCTGAAATTGGGCGAATTTGCGGGCACCGATGATGGGGATGACGGGGACGGGGCGATAGCGCAGCCAAGCGAGAGCGACTTGCGGCATGCTGCGGCCGATCTGATCGGAGACAGATTTCAGGGCTTTGACGACGCGGTCGGCGCGTTGCTGGTCTGGCAGGAAGTCTTTCACCATCGCGTTGCTCATGCGGCCGTTGTCGCCGGTCGAATCTTTGCCGTGATATTTGCCGCTGAGGATTCCGCCGGCGAGTGGAGACCACGCGGTGACGCCGATGTTGAGCGCTTTCGCTGCGGGAATGAGTTCGCGCTCGACGGTGCGCTCGATGAGGCTGTATTCGATTTGCATGGCGATGAAGGGCGACCAGCCGTGGAGATGCGCGAGCGTGTTGGCTTGGGCGACCCACCATGCGGGCGCGTCGGAAATTCCGACGTAGAGAATTTTGCCTTGACGCACGAGATCGTCGAGCGCGCGCATGGTTTCTTCGGCGGGAGTGAGTTGATCCCAGATGTGCACCCAATACAGATCGATGTAGTCGGTTTTTAGACGCTTGAGGCTGGCTTCGACGGACTGCGCCATATTTTTGCGCTGATTGCCGGAGGCGTTTACGTCTTTGGTGGGAAATGAATTGCTGTACTTCGTCGCGAGCACGATGCTCTCGCGATGGCCGGTCATGAATTCGCCCAGCAGCGATTCGCTGGTGCCGTTGGTGTAGATGTTGGCGGTGTCGATGAAATTGCCGCCGGCGTCGCGATAGGCGTCGTACATTTTCCGCGATTCATCTTTGGCGGCGCCCCAGCCCCAGTCTTCGCCGAAGGTCATTGTGCCGAGAGAGATTTCGGAGACGCGGAGTCCGGAGTTGCCGAGAAGCCGGTATTTCATTTTGTTTGCCTTGTATGCGGTTTGCTTGCTCAACGAATAGATGCGAGACGCCGCGGCGGGTTGCGTCATAGCGGCTGAGTCGAAATAAAGAAGGCGGGATCCATTGCGAAGCGGGCTGGTGTGGCTAGGCTTGAGAGAGGCGCAGGAAAAAACAGAGCGTGATTGAAGTTGACGGCAGGGCAAGCTGGGGCGCAGCGGTGCTGCGCCCGTACCATATCTCAGTTGCGAGATCTTACTTGGTGGAGGCGGGTTGGGCTTCGGACTGGGCGGCTTTGGCAGCGGCTGCGGCGGCGACGGTTTTGTACCACTCGAAGGTGCGGCGGAGGCCTTCCTCGAAATCGACGGGGGCGGTGTAGCCGAGGAAATTGCGTGCGGCGGTGATGTCGGCTTGCGAATCGCGGATGTCGCCCTCGCGGTTCGGGTCGTGCTTGGCTTCCATTGGGTGACCGGAAATCTTGCCAAGGAGCTCGACGACTTTGTTCAAGGAGACGCGGCCTCCGACACCGACGTTGAAAACTTTGCCGGAGACGTTGCTCGGCGCTTCAAAGGCGAGCAGGTTGGCTTGCACGGCGTTTTCAACGTAGGTGAAATCGCGCGTTTGTTCGCCGTCGCCAAAAATGACAGGAGTCGTTTCGTTGAGCGCGGCGGTGCAGAATTTTGCGAGCACGCCGGAATAGGGCGAGCTGGGATCCTGGCGCGGGCCGAAAACGTTGAAATAGCGAAGGCATACGTTTTCGAGGCCGTAACAGCGGCCGAAGGTCTGGAGATAAAGCTCGCCGACAAATTTCGTGACGCCGTAGGGAGAAATGGGCGCGGGCTGCATGGTTTCGACTTTGGGGAGAGTGGCGGTTTCGCCGTAAGCGGAAGAGGAAGCGGCGAAAACGATGCGCTTCACTTTGGCGTCGCGCGCGGCGACGAGCACGTTGAGCGTGCCGTCAATGTTGATCGTGTTTGACCCGATCGGATCTTTCACGGAGCGGGGAACCGAGGTGCGCGCGGCGAGATGCAGGACGAAGTCGGCCTCGTGCATCGCTTTGCGAACGACCTCGATGTCGGTGATGCTGCCCTTGATGAAAGTAATTTTGTTGCGGACTTCGGCGAGGTTTTCTTCCTTGCCGGCGGAAAGATCGTCGAGGACGACAACGCTGTGGCCGCGCTTGACGAGTTCATCTACGGTGTTCGATCCGATGAAGCCGGCGCCACCTGTCACGACGTAACGCATGGGGAGAAATCCTCCTGATCCACTGGGCTGATCAGCCTGAACTGATCAACTGCTGGCCGCGGGGCGGCCGATCCGAATCGAGTCGCGGCGCGTGGCGTCACGACGGCACAGCTTGCCTGCATCCAAAAGACCACCGATCGGGTAGAACTGTGGTGGGACAGTATCGCGGCTCATCCACAAACCGGGAGAAGGCCGGGCTGCGCTTCGGTACGCACCAGTTCGATGCACCGCACGCGAGATTGGCCGCGACCAGACTCGCGCGAAATCGTATTGTACGATGGAAGCAGTCCGGGCAACGGATAGTTTGAAAAACGAGTCGCATAAGGGTTATGAGCTTGGGGAAAACTGCTATCGGAATTGCGATTGTTGCGGTGGTTGCGGGCGGCGCGTACTACTTTGTGCACGAACGTTCGGCACGGGCCGAGCGGGCTGTGCCGGCGGGGGGCGCGGCAGTTAGCGCGCCGGCTGAGGCTCCGGCGCCGGCGTTGCCGTCGGCTTCGGTTGCGGCTACGCCGCCGGCGGCTGCTACGAGTCCGGCGGGTGCGAAGGCTGCTCCTGCCCCTGCCGCGGCGGATCCGGGATTGCCGCTCAAGGGCGGCGAGATTTTGGACTTCACGGCAGATGTGGCGAAGGTGAGCAATGTCGCGACGTTACAGCTCAAGACCGCCGAGAAGCGAAGCGTCGCGGGCAAGAATGCGTGGCACCTGCAAGCTTTTGCGCACACGCAGAATCCATTGCGGATGGTGTTTGAGCTGGACGATCAGTTTGATTCGTACAGCGATACCGCGACGATGACGAGCGTGCAGTACGAGATGCACCTGAGCGAGCGCGGGGAGAAGGTGGACTCGGTGCAGCACCTGACTTCGACGGGGCGAGACGCGGGGCCGGCGAATGCCGTGCAGACGCATGTGTTGCCGGGGACGCGCGATCCGCTGGGGATGATGCAGTATTTGCGACATGTCGATTGGGTGAAAACGCCGAAGGTGGAAGGTCCGGTTTACGACGGGCACAGGCTTTACGACGTGATCGCGTCGCTGGCGGGACCGGGGCAGAGCGTGACCGTGCCGGCGGGAACGTTTAATGCGGACAAAGTTGAGATTCGCGTTTTCGACAACGGGCAGGAGATGAAGGACGCGCACTTCTTTGTTTATTTTGCGAAGAACGATGCGCGGACGCCGGTACTGCTTGAGGCGGAGATGCCATTTGCGTCGGCGCGGGTTTCGCTGAAGTCGGTGAAATAAGGCGATTCGGTCGCCCGGTGTGGTCGATTCAGGGAGTCGTCGTTACGGTGTGGGCGAAGTGGAATCTAAACCCGCACCCTTTTAAAACCGAAAGGGTGCGGCACCCAAATGCCGCCCCAAAGAAAAAGGGCACGCCGCGGTGGGCGTGCCCTTTTTGCGTTTCGATCTGCAGTCGGTAGCGCCGGCGTGTGCGCGCGAACTAGCAGAGGACGATTTTGTCGCGGCCACGCTGGACGCGGCGAGTGGCGTTGCGCGTGTCGACGACGAGCTTGGCCGAATCAACGATCTGCGCGTAGTCGTAGCTGGAATGATCGGTGGCAATGACGACGCCATCGTAACTGGCGATGGTCTGCGGGTTGAGTGGCACCGACTTCATGTGCTCGTAGTTATAGTGGCGCATCTTGTGAAGCTGCGGGAAGTAGGGATCGTTGTAGTCGAGTTCGGCGCCGCGCTGTTGGAGCAACTGCATGATCTTCAGCGTGGGGGACTCGCGAAGGTCATCGACGTCTTTCTTGTAGGCGACGCCGAGGATGAGGATTTTCGAGCCCTTGATGGCTTTCTTGCGATCGTTGAGAGCGGTTGCGACGGCTTCGACCACGTGGTACGGCATCGCGGTGTTGACTTCGCCGGCGAGCTCGATGAAACGTGTGGCGAAATCGTATTCGCGCGCTTTCCAGGAAAGATAGAAGGGGTCGACCGGGATGCAGTGACCGCCGAGGCCGGGGCCGGGATAGAACGGCATGAAGCCGAACGGCTTGGTGGCCGCGGCGTCGATGACTTCCCAGATGTCCACGCCCATGCGGAGGCTGAGCATTTTGAGCTCGTTGACCATCGCGATGTTGACGCAGCGGAAGATGTTCTCGAGCAGCTTGGCCATTTCGGCGGCTCGCGTCGAGCTGACTGGGACAACTTTGGCGACGATCGGGGTGTAGAGAGCGACCGCCGCGCGCCCGCTCGGGGGATTGGCGCCGCCAACGACCTTAGGAATCTGCGCCAGGCCGTACTGTTTGTTGCCGGGATCTTCGCGCTCTGGCGAGAAAGCGAGGAAGAAATCGCCGGGAACGTTTTCGGCGTCGGGTCCGGCAGCGATGGGGCACTTGAGGCCGCTCTTTTCGAGAATCGGCAAAAGGAGCTCTTCGGTCGTGCCGGGATATGTGGTGGATTCGAGAACGACGAGCTGACCCTTTTGGAGGTGCGGGTAGATCGAGAGGCCGGTGTTCTCGACGTAGCTCAGGTCGGGCTCGCGGCGTTCGTCGAGCGGCGTCGGGACGCAGATGATGATGGCGTCGACATCTTTGAGCTCGGAGAAATCGGTGGTGGCGCGGAAGTGCTTGCTGTTGACGTACTGCTGAATCTTGGCTTGCTGAATGTGCTCGATGTAGGACTTGCCCGCATTGAGCATCGAGACCTTTTTGGGATCGGTATCGAATCCTGTCACTTTGTGACCGGCTTCGGCGAAACGGAGGCCGAGGGGAAGGCCGACATATCCGCAGCCGATGATGCCTACTTTGAGCTGGCTACCTTTGAAAAATTCGGGTTTACGGTCGCTTGGCATTTGAGTTTACGTCGTGCTCCTAAAATAGTTGGGGGTGCTGCAAGGCCTAAAGGCCGGAAGAACTGGGACGGTTCAATACTAGCAGGGTGAGAACTGGGCGCAAGAAACGAAGGTCCTATGGGTTCCAGAGTAAAAAGCTCCAGTACCCGCCTTTTGGATTGTTAATGCTTCCCGATCCTGCGTTAAGTCGTTGCTCTACAGTTATTTACGATCCATTGTCACCCAAACAAGCTAACGCTGACCAGGCACGCAGGAATGGGTTACGATATTCGGCTATGGTTGATGTGCACTGCCACCTGTTACCGGGCATCGATGATGGGGCGGCCGACATTCAAGAATCGCTGGCAATGGTTCAATCGGCGATCAATGACGGCGTGACCCACATCGTCGCCACGCCGCATTCGAGCGCCGAATATCGGTTCGACTATGACCGGGTGCGGCAGCTGCATAGCCAGTTGCAACGACTGGTGGGCGACCGGTTGGTCTTGGCGACCGGGTGTGACTTTCATCTCAATCTCGAAAATCTGGAAGCGCTGCGGCGGGATGCACGGCGATTTTGCCTGAATCAGCGGAACTATCTGCTGGTGGAATTCAGCGACTATGCGATCCCGCCGAATACGGCGCATACGCTTCACGACATGCAACTGATGGGGCTGCATCCGATCATCACGCATCCGGAGCGAAACCAGATTATTGAGGCGTCGCCGGGGCTGCTGGCGTCGTGGATTCGGCTGGGTTGCTACGGGCAAGTGACGGCCGCGTCGATTACCGGGACGTTTGGCCCGAAGGCGAAGACGGCGGCGTTGCGGTGGATCGAACAAGGGCTGATTCATTTTGTCGCGAGCGATGCGCACAACACGCGAGGGCGGCCGCTGAGGTTGCAGCCTGCGTACGAGGTTGTGCGGGAGCAATTCGGGGACATCCGCGCGCGAGCGTTGTTTTCTGACAATCCGTTCGCGGCATTTGAGGGCAGGGAGCTGCCGTACGTGCCCGAATTGACGCCTGAGGAGAGGCCGAGGCCAAAGAAGCGTTTTTTGTTTTTCTAGGAACGCCCGATGCCGGTTGGCGAAATTCTTTACGAATGAGACAGGCGAAGGGGCATCCCGCTCCACACGTTAAACATCCCAAGAACTTCACGCACAACGTCGAGCACGTCTGAGGTGGAGCGCCACCAGTGCACTGGATCGAATGGATCATCCACCGGTGTGTGGACAATCATGCGAGCGTGGCTGTTTGCGTATTTGTTCCAGAGAGCGTGAACGCGACGGGTATGTGCTTTGGTGGTGACGATAATTATTTTTGAAGCGTTCTGCTTTTCTGCTTCGGCTGCGATGTCGTGGATTTCGTCAATGGTGTTGGCGATCGGTGGAGAAAGGGTGTGAATGTCCGCGGGGGAAACGCCGCCATGTTGCAGGACCTGTGTGTTGAGGGCGTCTTCGCCAGGATCGTTGATGTCGAGCGCCGCGAGCGATGCCGTAGGCTCATTCGGATGCGTTAGCCAGATCTGATGAGCCCAGCCGGCCTGATAAAGCCGCGCGGCTTCGAGCGCGCGCATTGGGACGCGACCGCTGAGCACGGCAATTGCATCTACTTTCTCAACGGGATCTTCAACTACAAGCCAGCGGCCAACGTTCAGCAACAACGCTACGACAACGGCAGTCGCGAGGAGTACGACAATCGCAAAAATCCAGGGCGCACTCGATCGTGAAGCACGCGGCGGTTCGGCATCATCGAAGAGCGGCTGCGCGAATGGGTCGTCGGGAAGCATGGAAAAGCCGGATGGTAGCGTGTGGGTCAGTAGTGGTCAATCGACGTGGCGAAAGATAGACTGGGAAGTCCCCAAACTTACATTCCAGCTTCTCATTGGCAATCTTCAGGAGGATGCATGCGGGCAGTGATTACGGGAGGCGCAGGATTTCTGGGGTCGCACCTTTGCGATCGGTTTATCGCGGAGGGATGGGAAGTGCTATCGCTCGACAATTTGATCACCGGTGTCGAAGCGAACCACGCGCACCTGGCGAAGAATCCTAAGTTTCAAAGCCGCGTGGTCGATGTCTGCGAGCCGATTTCGGTCGATGGAGCGGTCGACTATGTTCTGCACTTCGCATCTCCTGCGAGTCCATTCGACTATTTGAAATTTCCGATTGAGACGATGCGGGTCGGTTCGGTGGGAACGCAGAACGCCCTCGATTTAGCGCGCGCGAAGAAAGCGAAATTTTTCATCGCGTCGACCAGCGAATGTTACGGCGATCCCGACGTTACGCCGCAGCCGGAAACATACTGGGGACGGGTGAATTCGATCGGCCCACGAGCGGTATACGACGAAGCGAAGCGCTTCGCCGAAGCGATGACGATGGCATATCACCGTTATTTCGATGTGGACACGCACATCGTGCGGATTTTCAACACGTACGGTCCGAGGATGCGGTTGAATGATGGACGAGCGTTGCCGAACTTCGTGCATCAGGCACTGACCGGCAAGCCGATCACCGTGTACGGAGAAGGAAAGCAGACGCGCAGCTTCTGCTATGTGTCGGACCTGATCGACGGGATTTACAAGCTGGCGATGTCGGACGAACATCTACCGACAAACATTGGCAATCCTCAGGAGATCACGATTCTGCAATTTGCCGAGAAGATTCGCGAACACTTCGAGAATGCGCCTAAGATTATTTTTGAGCCGCTTCCGCAGGATGATCCGAAACAACGGTGCCCGGATATTTCCAAGGCGAAGCGACTCCTGGGTTGGGCGCCGAAGGTCGGGCTCGCCGAAGGGCTGAAGATTACGATGGATCACTTCAAGCGCGACTTTGCCGCCGCGGCAGCGGGATAAGTCGCCCGGGCGCTTTGTTGCAGCGGACTTAGCGGGCGGCTTCGTGAGCGGCGGCGCGAACCTGTTCCCGGCCGAATGAGAAATATTCAAAATCGAGTTCACGCATGCGCTGGGGTGAGCAGATATTGCGGCCGTCAATGACTAAACGGCGCGCCATGAGCTTCCCCGCTTTCTCCCAGTCAAGGTTGCGGAATTCGTCCCATTCCGTGCAGATCAAAACAGCTTCGGCGTCGCGCACAGTTTCGTAAACATCCTCGTGATACGTAACCTGCGGAAGAACGGCTTTGGCACGCGAAATTGCCTCGGGATCTGTGGCATGCACGTCGGCGCCTTCGGCGACCAGCCGCTGCGCGACATCCAGCGCCGGTGAGAAACGTGTGTCGTCGGTGTTCGCTTTGAACGCGAGGCCGAGAACCGCGACTCGCTTGCCCTTGATGACCCACAAAGCTTGGTGAACCTTCTCGAGGAAGCGGTCGATGCGCTGTTTGTTGACGCGCTCGGCTGCTTTGAGAATGTCGAAATTGACGCCGACGGTACCGGCAAGGTGAACGAACGCCTGGAGGTCCTTCGGGAAGCAGAATCCGCCGAAACCTAATCCAGCTTTCAAGAATTGCCCGCCGATACGCGGGTCGAGGCCCATCGCGTGAGTGACTTCGTTCACGTCGGCGCCGATTTTTTCGCAGAGATCGGCGAGGACATTCGCGTAGCTGATTTTCAGCGCGAGAAACGAATTGGAGGCGTGCTTGATCAGTTCGGCGCTGTTGATTGTGGTGACGAGCAGCGGCGCGTCCACGGAAGCTGGGCAGCCGTTCTTGTGAATCGGGCAGACGAATTTGTGTTCGAGAATTGGCCGATAGATTTCGCGCATCTGTGCGGCCGATGCATCGTCTTCGACACCGACGACCACGCGGTCCGGATGGAGGAAATCTTCGACGGCGGTACCTTCGCGCAAGAATTCAGGATTGGAAACGACGCGGAATGTAATGCTGTTGTTGCGCGAATACGCATTGAGCGCTCGGCGCAGTTCGAGACCAGTGCGCGCGGGGACGGTGCTCTTTTCGATGACGAGTTTGGGGGAGCGGGCCTCCGCGGCGATTTGCCGCGCGACGTTGTCGATCGCAGAGAGATCGGCCTCTCCGTTTTCTTTCGGGGGCGTGCCAACGCAAATGAAAATCGCATCGCTGCGCCGTATGGCCTCACCGGCGTCGCTCGTGTACGAAATTTTGCCGCTCTTTCGCGCGGATTCCAGAACCTGATCGAGGTAGTGCTCGTAGATCGGAACTTCGCCTGCGTTTAGCTTGGCGATGCGCGCTGTGTCGACGTCCGTACAGATGACATCGTGGCCTGCCTCCGCAAGGCAGGCGCCCGTGACTAATCCAACGTAACCGCAACCGATGACACAAAGATTCACGTGGCTTCTCCTAATGAAGCTGTGCTGGATTTCTGAAAACCGCGCGGGACGGCCCGGAACCTCTATTGTGACGGAAACCACGCCACAGGGAAAGTATCAGTTACCACCCGTACAAACGGTTATCGTGATTTCGGGACAGTCGAACGCTTTAAGTTGATGCATTCACCGTGCGGGGCGCCGCACTTTTACCAAGCAAAAGGCCACGCAACCCCAGGAGTGCCAGGCGTGGTTGGCGTCGCAGTACGGTCCACAGCAGGCGTGCGGATTCGTCGCGGTTGATCTCGCTGAGGGTGTTGCGCGTTGCAATGTTCAGCAGATCGACGAGGTGCGAGTAGTCCTCTTGCTGAAAGTGATGCATTGTGCGGCGGATGAGCCAGTGGGTGTCGAGCTCCCGACGCAGTGTTCGCAATTCACGGCTCGCACCATCGCGCAAGATCGATTGGGCGACGCCAATCGCTCCGCGAAAGCCCGTAACGATCCCGCCCACCGTCGTGACTTTCACCTGGGCCGCCGCATCGCCGACGAGATACACGTCGCCGTTCCCAACGCGGCGCTTCACCGGCACCCACTTGCGATAGACCGGAATTTGCGCGCCCTGCCACTCTAGCGGCTCCATCTGCTTTTTTTCGAGGAATCGGGCGAGCCGTTTAGCCGTATCAGCGCCCTCGCCAATAATGCCTAACGCTGCGCGTTCCGGCGATTCGGGGATGAGCCAATAAAAATAAGGAGTGTCGTCGGGCACGAACCAGACGCGGGTCGTGTCGACCGGGCAGTCTTTCGGTAAGCGCACAATGGCTTGAACGAGCGGAACCGTCTCGATCGGCGGCCACCCTGCCGTACGCGCCACGCGGCTCGCGGCGCCATCGGCTCCGACAACGCTGGCAGCATGCAATTCCTGCCGGCGGCCGCCACTTTCGACTTCGAGATGCAGTCCACGGGAATTCGGCGAGAGGCTTACGAACCGCGAATCGAACGAGACCTGAGCGCCAGCTTGTTGTGCTTCGCGCGCGAGACGCAGGGATAAGTTTCGAGCGCTCAATGATGAGATCGGGCTTTGACAGAGCTATCTGCGCGGAACGACCGTCGGTGAAAAGCTCGAAGCGGCGGATTTCATTCAGGATGCTTGCCCCGGCCGATGCGCCCAGTTGATTGCGGAAATGGTCGGTGACGATCAGAGTCCGAGGATCCGGCTCGAAACTCGATTTGGATTCGAGGACGCGAACGGGTCGGCCTCCGCGCGCGAGGGTCGCCGCGGTAAAGAGCCCCGAGGCCGAACCGCCGACGACTACAATCTCTTCTTTTTGCCGGCTGGCGCCGGATTGCGACGAAAGGTTTTGCACGATTCCGCGGATTCCTGTGCTACGGACATAGATTCATCGGCGGTAGCCGAGGAATGCAACGTTTGGGTAACGGACTATGGAGCAAATGACTACGCGAGCCGCTTTGCCACCGAATGGAGCTTCGTCTGATGCGATTATAGCGAAATCAAAATTGGGGACAAAACTTTGGACACAAAATTAGACCGTTACTCGGAAAATTTTACAAGTCGAGTCGGTCGTTATGCGGCGACCGCGCTGGCGCGATTTGGGTTTTTGTGGCTCGTAGGGGGCGCGCTCCAGGAGCGCGACACCGGCGAGCGTCAAGATAACTGCGATCGCGGCAACTGCAAGTGCACCCACGGGAGACAGATAGGTCACCAGAACGGCGGCGCCGCCGGTAATCGCACCGAGCGAATACATGGCGAGCACAGCCCATCGCTGGTTCGAAAGGTTTGCGAGACGGTGGGCGGTGTGATCTTTTCCGGGAGTCGTGAACGGGATGAGGCCGCGGCGAGACCGCGAAATGGTGATGAGGGTGGTGTCGAAGATGGTCGCGCCCAAAATCAGAATCGGAACGACCCAACCGGAGATCGAATTCGTGTGTTCGAGGCGGAGTTTCAACCCGAGCGTAGCCATCAGGAAGCCGAGGAACATGGCGCCGCCGTCGCCCATGAAAATTTTCGCCGGTTTGAAATTCCAACGGAGAAAGCCGGTCGCACCGCCCAGGACGGCGGCGGCGAGGGTTGTGACGAGCGTCTGGCCATTCAGGTACGCAATCATGGCGAAGAAGATGGAGGCCATTGCGGCGACGCCGGCGCAAAGACCGTCCATGTGATCGAGGATGCTGAAGGATGCGGTGATTCCGACGACCCAAAAGACGGTCAGGACGGCGTCGAGGGCATAACCTGCGCGTCCAGAAACGAAAGTCTCAAACACCTGGGCATGAATTCCGCTGGCGAGAAGAATCGCGGCTGCGAAGGGCATCGCGATGAATAGTTTGATCTGATGATGCAGCCAGCCTTTGTCGTCGAGGAAGCCGACCGCAGCTACAAGCGTGGCACCCGTGACGATACCGATGCTCTGCGCTCGCGCCGGCCCATCAAACGCAAACAGAATGGCGAGCATGATGGCGGCCCACATCGCGAGCCCGCCGAGGAGAGGAATCGGCTGCAGATGTACTTTGCGCGGACCGGGCAAATCGACCATGCCGACGCGAATCGCCAGCGCGCGAACGGGCACAGTGAGCATCAGGGATGCAAATAGAGCGATACCAAAGGCCAACAAACCTGCGGCCATGAGACCTCGATGATTGTGATCGCGCCGGCCGTGGGAGAGATGAAAAGCAGCCGGCGATTCACGTAAATTGATGCTTGGCCGGGAGCCGAGCATCCCAAGTATTTACGGTACTGTAAAGTAAACTAGCTGTCCCCCACAGCTTAATCACCATACCTTGTCCAATGCAAGGGGAAATCGAGAACGTTTGCGGTTCGCGCGAGACAGTAAATGGGCTGCGTTGCGGCGTTTATGTTGGTCTGATCTCGAACGAGCGGACGTTATCGATGAGCGGCGGATTCGAGGATTGCGGCGAACTTCTGAATTTCGGCTGACCGTGCGTACGCGCGGAGCGGCGGAACGTGCCGCCGCGCCCATTGCGGCGACGCGCGACGGGTCGGCGAGCAAGGCGCGCACTGTAGTCACTAGCTCTTCTGGGCGATCGGGGTCGGCGGCGCAGCCGAAATCCTCTCTCTCGCCGAGGGCCGCCGCGTCGGCTTGTGCTGGCGCAACGGCCACGATCGGCCGGCCTGCGGCGAGGATGCCGTACATTTTGCTTGGGACTACTACCCCTTCCAGGCCGCGCTTGATCGTGATGACGTGCGCGTCAGCGGCGGCGAGGACAGAAGAGATCTTGCTCGAAGGGAAGAAGGGGAGGAAGCGCACGGCTGGATTTCCGGCTGCGAGTTCCTGTAACCGAGAGCGTTGCGCTCCGTCGCCGACGAAGACAAGGCCTACGCCGTCGTGTTGCAATTCGCGGGCGGCGGATGAGCAGCGTCTCCCATGCGCCGTAGAATCCGAGATTGCCTGCGTGCAGGAGGACGAAGCGAAAATCGCCGCGAATCGCTTTGATGATTTCAGGATCGAAAGCTGCGGGCGCGGTCGATGAGGTCGAGTCTTCCACTCCGTCGCGAACGATATCGATTCGGTCCGGGGAGACTCCTTTTGAAGCGATGCGCGCTTTCATGTCCTCACCGAGCACAATGATGCGCGCAGCTCGGCGCAGAGCCCAGCGATGGAGCTTTTCCCACACACGCGCCATCAGCCCGGGCTTGACGATCGAGCCGCCGACTGCCATGTCGGGATACATGTCCTTAATGTTGTAGACGAACGGCTTGCGCTTCAGCATTGCGACGAATGCGCCGACGATGCCTTCAAACGGCGGATCGGTCATCGCGAGAACGACATCGCACGAGGTGAAGAGTGCTCGCGGAAGGCTCAGCGTGACGTACGAAAGATAGTTGAAGACGCGGCGCGCCATTTGCGTTCGAGGATAGTCGGTCGAGCCAACGCGAATGACGCGAACGGCATTCAATCGTTCCGTCTGCCAGAGTCGCCACGGGCGGCGTTCGGTTGGGTCGTACGATGGCCGGCCGCAAAGAACGGTCACATCGTGTTTCTGCGTAAGTGGTTCGACGAATGCCGCGGCTATCTTGGCGGTCGCGGATGTGTCCGGGGGATAGTAAAGGTTGAGGAGTAGAACTTTCATCGAATCGGCGGATGTGGGGCGGCGCTCATTTCTTTGTGATGAAGAAATCGCCTAGAGCGAGCGCGTCCATTTGCGTGCGCTGGAAGCAATCCAGCGCTTCTTCGGGACGGCAGACGATTGGCTCGTTGTCGTTGAACGATGTATTCAGCACGATGGGCACGCCAGTCGCTTCCTCGAAGGCACGAATGAGCCGCCAGTAGCGCGGATTCGCCTCGCGGGTCACCGTTTGCAGGCGCCCTGTGCCGTCAACATGAGTTGGCGCAGGAATCTGTTCGCGCTTTTCAGGCCGAACCGCGTAGGCCATGGTCATGAACGGCGACGGATGCGAATTCTCGAACCATTCGCCGGTCGACTCCGCCAAGATCGATGGAGCGAACGGGCGAAAGATCTCGCGATGCTTGATGCGGCGATTCAAGATGTCTTTCATGTCGGGTCGCCGCGGATCGGCGACGATGCTGCGGTTGCCGAGTGCACGCGGTCCCCACTCGGCGCGTCCCTGAAACCAGCCGAGAATTTTACCGTCTGCGACCACTGAGGCTGCGCGCTTGCACACGTCGCCTTCGTGAAATTCGGTCACGCAGAAGCCGTTGTGAGCGATGGCGCTTGCGTCGATGGCTTTGCGAATTTCGTCGCGTGAAAACTCAGGGCCCCAATAGGAGTTGCCCATCGCGAAAGTGCGCGGCTTCGCGAGCTTCTGGTGCCAAATGTAGTATGCCGCGCCGATCGCGAGTCCCGCATCTCCGGCGGCGGGCTGGACAAATACTTCTTTGAATGGAGTAGCGTCGAGAATTTTTCCGTTTGCGACACAATTGAATGCACAACCGCCGGCAAGGCAAACGGATTTAAGTCCCGTCTGCTTCGCGAGCTTCGTCAACATTCCAAGGTAAACCTCTTCGAGTCGAGCCTGCAGTGACGCTGAAAGATTCTTGTGACGCTGCTCCAGCGGAGCTTCCGGCGACCGTGCTGGACCAAGGCGGCGCGCCATCTCGTCGGAAAAAAGTTTCCCCTGGGTCGGAGATTTGGTCGCGTCGGCCCAACTCATCTCGGGGCCTGTGCGATGATGAATAAAGTAATCGAGGCCAAGCCGAAATCCATTTGAGCGTGAGTTCGGATCGAATCGCACAATGTCGCGAAATACGTCAAGCGACTCGGGTTGGCCATATGCGGCTAGACCCATAACCTTATATTCATCGCCATACTTCGGAAAGCCGAGATACTGCGTAACCGCCGTGTAATAGAGACCCAGCGAATGTGGAAACGCGACGGCTCCGTCGATCTTCATGCGCGATCCGGCGCCGGTTCCCCACATCGTGCTCGCGAAGTCGCCGAGACCGTCCGCAGAGAGCAGCGCGGCTTGCTCGAACGGCGAAACAAAAAACGCGCTGGCGAGATGCGCTTGATGATGCTCGACGCGATGGAACTGCGACTTCAGCTTCGCGGGATCGCTATCGAACGCAGCAGCGAGTGCTTCCGGGATTCCGGTGAATTTAACGAGTACTTTGGCGCGATCACGCGCAAACGACGGCATCTTCAGCGAATACAAAAGTTTGGTCGGAATGCGAGCGTAAGGATCGCGCGGGACCGCGACGTGATCGACGTCGGCGAGCGTGATGCCCGCCGTCTGTAAGCAGTAGCGAATCGCCAGCGCTGGAAATCCAGCGGCGTACTTCACGCGATTGAAGCGTTCTTCTTCGACCGCAGCGATCAGCTTGCCGTCGCAAACGATCGCGGCTGACGCATTCCCGTGATACGCGTTGATGCCAAGGATATTCATTCGGTAAAGGCAGTGTACACGGAATTATCAAATGCCCTTCGCTCTCGCGAGCGCCGGATTTCCACGACGCATCACGAAAGATTCGTACGGCACCACTCATTCAAAACGTACAGCGACCATGGCCGAGACCACGAAGTCTTACCCGCAATAAAATCCTGCCAGACGCTCTTCACTCCGTTCGCATGCAGGTGCGGCGAGAGCGCAGGCGACAACTCACCAAAGCTGCGCTCAATGCGCGCTCGGAGAGGTCCGCGGAGCCATTCTTTCCACGGCAGCGTAAATGTCCGCTTACGCTGCGCGAAAACTTGTTTCGGCAACACGTCCCCGATTCCTTCGGCTAGCAGTGCTTTCTGCACGCCGGGCCGCTGCCGCGCCGCATCCGGCAACGAGCTCACAAATTCCACCAGCGGCGTGTCGAGCAGCGGCACTCGCACTTCCAGCGACTGTGCCATGCTTACCGAATCCGTGTCGCGCAGCAGCGTATTCACCATGTAGCTTCGCATCTCGAGCCACGAAATCGCTGCGATCGGCTCGAGTTTGCGCGCCGTGTCGGCCATCCGTTCGAGACGGCCGACCCACGTCGGCTCCAAGGTGACACCGTCGGCATTCACCGTGCTCGGACGGAATCGCGGCTCGATCAACCGCGGCAATTCGGCTACCGGAAACAATGTCCGCGTGAAGAAATACGGATGCGGCAACGCATCCGGAGCGATCCAGGCGTCGATCACTTTGCGCGCTCCATCGGAGCCCGTGCGATTCCCGATCAGCCCGCGCAAGATCGGCGCGAGCGCGCGGCGAACCGGAGCCGGCGCAAACCAGGCTGTGCGAATCAGTCGCTCGAGTCTTGGCACATTCTCAAACGTCCGATAGCCTGCGAACAGCTCATCTCCTCCGAGTCCCGAGAGCGCGACCTTCAATCCCACTTCGCGAGCCGCCCACGAAACAAAATACGTGTTGATGCCGTCCATCGTCGGCTGATCGAGCGCGCCGATCGCCTCATCCAGCCGCCCGAGCATGCCTTCGCCATCGAGCGCAATCTCGCGATGTTGCGTGCCGCATGCTTTCGCGACAGCGCGTGCCAACGGCGCTTCGTCGTACGAAGTTCCGGGAAACGAAAGCGTGAAGCTCCAGATATCCGGCTTCAGCTTTCCGGCGATCGCCGCAATCGCTCCCGAATCCATCCCGCTCGAAAGAAAAAGTCCGACCGGGACGTCGGCAATCAGGTGTGCGCGCACCGCATCTTCGAGCAACGGACGAATCCGCGCCGCAGCCGTTTCAAATATGCGCGGCTTTCGCGGATCGCGTGCTGCCGGCGACCGCATCAAATCCCACCACGGTCTGGCGCGCGGCGTTCGCCGCCGTTCCGGCACATACAGCAGCATGCGATGTCCGGGAGGCAGCGAGAAAATGCCCTCCAGCAGTGTCACCGGTTCCGACACGCTTCCAAAAAGCAGGTACGACGTCAGCGCGTCCGGCGAAATCTGCTTCGACACGTCTACACCGCCTCGAGCCAGCAAAGCGCGAACTTCCGACGCGAACAGAAATCCATCTGCCGTCTGCGTGTAATAAAGAGGTTTGATCCCCAGCGGATCGCGTGCGAGAAAAAGCAGTGGCGACGTCGCGTAGCGTTTCCGCAGATCGAGCAACGCGAACGCGAACATCCCACGCAACTCTGTCAAACAGTCTTCGCCCCACTCTTCCCACGCATGAACCAAAACCTCTGTATCCGATTGCGTCGAAAAAGTGTGCCCCAGCGAGGTCAATCGCTCACGCAGTTCGCGGTAGTTATAAATCTCGCCGTTAAAAATCACGGCGACATCTTTCGCTTCATTCCACGCCGGCTGATGCCCGCCGGGCAGATCGATGATGCTGAGTCGCCGCATCCCGAGCGCGAGTCCCGGCGCGCGCGCATCGTTCACCAAAAATCCATCCTCGTCGGGGCCGCGGTGCCGCAACGCCGCGTTCATGGCGCGCACTTGGGACCTCGGCGTCCGTCGTGCGAGTCGTGAATGCGGCGCCGCAAATGCCGCACACGCGTTATTGAATCTCCGGTGTGGTCAAAAACGCGGAAGTGGCGCGCAGGAAATGCCGCCAAAAATGAAAGCGAGGAACTTGCAGCCGGCGGTCCGCATACCACGCGAGCAGGAGCCGCAACATCAGCAACAAAAATGCCGACGCAGCGGTGATCACCAAAACGAAATACGACTCGCGCTCCAAGAGCAGGCTCCAATCGAGAGTTTCGTCCCAGCCGGGAAGAATCGATTCTAGCAGCTTCCTCAAATGAAAACCGTCAAGAGGCAAACGCGCGAGGCGAACATGTGCATAGCGGTCGTAGCTGTATTCGGCGGGATAATTCGAGACGACGCGCGTTGCTCCGCCAAACACTGCCGGATTTTGCAATTCTTTTCGCGTGAGCGCACGCCCGCTCGCATCGCGCATCACGATGCGAAACGAGGGATCGACAACAATCCAGCGCCCATCGACCAATACCTCGGCGACCACGTGTTTCGTCTTGTGCTCGGGCGTGAGCAGAAGCAACCGTCGCGACTCGAGACCTGCGCTTCGGGAAAGATTCAAGAAGGCGTTCGTCGCGCTGCCGCACACGGACAAAAGCTGCCGATAGTTCAACGTGTTTTCCGGATTGCGCGGTGATAAATCGTCGGGTCTCGCCGCTTCAGCTCTCGACGGCCCCGCTCTCATCCAATCCAGAATGGATTCGATCTTCCGCTCGGGCGGCTCCGAGGCCGACACCACCGCGTCCGAGAATCCGTGCAAGTACTGGCGCATCGACCACTCTCGCGCGGCCGCGAAGGTAAGGCACACCAGTGAGGCGACCAAAAGAAAATTGATGGTCCACCACAGTGCTCGGAATGCCGTGATGCTTGACATGTAAATGTACTACAAAATAACAGACGGAGATTATTGCACGAGAGGGTTTTGCGGGGCAAGCGTTCGATACAGCGATTCCATTCGCTCCGCCGGTTCGCCCCAGTCGAGGCGCGCCGCGGCTTCTTGGCATCCGCCGGCGAGCCTTGCAAGTGCATCGGCATCAGATAGGAGCGATCGCAATGCCTGAGAGATCGCGGCCGCATTGTGAGGCACAACGATGCCCGCAGTGCCAGCCAGCAGCGGCGCAATGCCGCAGCCTTCGGTGACGATGACCGGCGTCCCGGCAGCGACGGCTTCGGCGGCGGTGTTGCCAAAGTTTTCGTTTTGCGACGGCAACACAAACACGTCAGCGTCGCGATACGCTTCCCATTTCGCCGTGTTGAAGAGAGAACCTGTAAAGATAACGCGCGAGTCTACGCCGAGCTTCGCAGCGGATTGCGAAAGGCTCGCCTGAAGCCCCTCATCGTCTGGCCCGGCAAACACGAGACGTGCGTCTGTGCGCTTCCTCAATTCGGCATCAAGAGCCGCGAAAGCTTCGAGCAACAGACTCGGGACTCTTCTTCTTCGATAGACGTCCAAGAAAAAGGATGATCTTGGCATGGTGCGGAATGCCATGCTTTGCGCGAAATGCTCCGCGCGCAGGCAATTCCGCGGGAACTTGCACGCCGTTCCGTCGGAGAAAGATTTTTTCTCGCGAAATTCCTCCTGATGCCAATTCGTCCGCTTCCTGTTCCGACGTCGCGATCAAAAATCGCGCGCCGTCGATCATCTTCCGGCCAAACAGCGACTGGTAAACGCGCTTCTTCCAGAAACTGCGAACGATCGGCAAAAACATTCCGATCGGCTCAATGACATAGGGAATTTTGAGGATGCGGCACTGCTCCGCAATCGTTGGACCAAGCAGGTCGTACAATCCGAAAATATGTACGACATCGAAATTCTGCAATCGCGCCCGTGCAAACCGCTTCACCGCCGGGTTCCAACTCAGCGCGCGATAGCGCATCCAGGTAGGCAGATAGATCGACTGCACGCCGTTCTCATCGTGCCGCCAACCAAAGGGCGAACGCACCGTGTAAGGCGGCGCCACGCCGTCAGGGAACCGAGCCTCAAGTTTCCAGTCCGCGGTTAGCACCGTTACCTGGTGCCCGCGCCGCGCCAACTCTTCCGACAGCGCTCGAACTTTTACCGGAGGTCCGCCAAACTCGAAAAACGGAGCGTAGCTCTGCGTGACATTCAGGATTCGCATAGCTCGCGCAGGATTTTTTTCAGCGATTTTGCAAACACGCCGAATTTAAATTCCCGATTCACACGTTCGCGTCCTCGCGCCCCCATCTCGCGGCCCAATGCCGGATCGGAAAGCAGCGTCTGAATCGAAGTAGCCAGCTGTGGTACGTCGCCGTGCTGCACAAGATATCCGGTCTTTCCATCGTCGATCACTTCAGGCGCTCCGCCATGGGCTCCACCGATCACCGGTTTACCGCGCGCCATCGCTTCAAGGTAGACAAGCCCAAATCCCTCGCCGCGGCTCGGCAAGGCGAAAATTTCACAAGCCGAGTAGCACGCAGCGAGTTCGGCGTTCGACAGTCCCGTGTAAAAATGCACGTGACCCTGCACGCCGCTGCTCTTCGCAATCTGTTCCAGCCATTCGCGATCATCACCATCGCCAACAGCCACCAACTGCAAATCGGTCCATTCATGCAGCAGGCGCGGCAGGGCAGTGATCAGCGTGTCCATTCCTTTATATCGCTCATTTGCTTGCCAGCGCCCGACAGTCAAGATCACGCGCCCGGCCGGATAGTTCATCGGCAGAGATGATTGTGCGGTCGCAACCACGAGATTCTCAAAATCAGGGTCAAGCGCCCAAGGCAACACGCGAATCCGATCGCGCGGAACCTGTTGATGCGCGCTTAGATGATTCGCAGTGTCGTGCGTTGGCGTGAGGACCAGGGTGGCGCGTCGAAGAGCGCGTCGCCGCAGCGGCGGCAATGGCTCCCAAACCTCGATTCCGTGCGCCACCACGATCGATTTCATTTTCGGCGCCGCGATCCGCATCCCTTGTACCACCGGCGCCAGATTGGGATGTCCCGCCACGATCAGTTTTCCGTGTCGTCGAGCTGCTCGCAGCGCTGTTGCTGCGAAACGTCCCTTCGCTCGCTCGCTTCCCGTGAAGACGAATTCGCGATCGCCCACGGACATGCGATGCAGCTCTGGCGTGTCGTTCAGGCTCAGCAGCCGGCACTCCATCTTTCGGCTTTCGGCGAATTCGGTGATCACCGCTGCCAAATGCCGCCCTGTTCTTTGGATCCCGCCGGCTGAGTCGAGCTCGGGAAAGAGGCCAATAATCACGCGCCGAGTCTGCCAACAGCCGAGTCGGAAGGCAAGGCGCGAGTTATTCTGCGACGCGTGAGACCGAACGGCCTGCCGCGGCAATTGCCGATCGCGTTTAACGTGAAGAATCGACGACGTCGAGCAGATCACTCATGCGATCCAGATAAATGTCGGCCGGATGTTGCGAGCGATCGTGAATCCCAAAACCATAATTCACCGCAGTCGCGATCATGTCCGCATTTCGCGCCGTCTGAATGTCCACTTCCGAATCCCCGATCATCATCGACTCGCCCGAGTTTTTCACCTTGAGCTCACTGAGAATCGCTTTCGCGCCGAGCGGGTCAGGCTTCTTCGTCTCGAAACTGTTCCCGCCATAAATCGCTCGAAAATATTGCGCGACACCCAGCGCCTCGAGAATCCGCACGCTAATTTTTACTGGCTTATTGGTCAGCACAGCCATCGAGATACATTGCTCGCTGAGTTTCGCAAGCGTCTCCGTCACGCCAGGATAGAGGGCCGTATTGTCGAGCTTATGCTCCTCGTAGTACTCCAGGAAATAGCCCAATCCGCGCGCAAGTTCGTCTTCCTTCGCCACTCCGCCGAGCGCGCGCGATATCAACATCGGCGCTCCGTGCCCGATATAACTCGAAATCACTTCGTCGCTTAGCTTTTCGCGGCCCATCTCGGTGAGCGTCGCATTCACGGAATGAATCAGGTCCAGCTTGGAATCGATCAGCGTGCCGTCGAGATCGAAAATTAGCGCGCGGACTGGATACCGCTTCGGGGTCGTCATGAATCTTTCATTCTAATACGCACAAAGCGTGCCTTGCTCGCGCAGTTGGCCGCCGTTCGATGCCAATAGACAGCTCTTCGTTATCCAATTTCCTTATTTGCCTGCTCCTGCGAATTCCCGTATCGTATGAGATTCGCTTGCGGCAAGAATGCGCACCGTGTGGCTGCGCTACCTGTACCATCGGAGAAAGATCGTGAAAAAGAAGATTCGCGCCATCCAATTCGGCGTCGGTCCTATCGGCGCCTCCACCGCGCGACTCATGCGCGAGAAACAGGCCATCGAAATCTGCGGAGCGATCGATAGCGATCCGGCGAAAGCGGGCCGCGATCTCGGCGAAGTTATCGGCGCCAGCGACGCTCCTTGGGGCGTGAAGATTTCCGCCGACGCCAAGGAAGTCCTCGAGCAAAACGCAGACGTCGTCATTCACACCACCTCGTCATCGTTGCCCAAAGTGATGGATCAACTCCTCGCCTGTCTCGAAGCCGAGTCCTGTGTCGTCTCGACGTGCGAAGAGCTTTCCTATCCATATCGCACGTATCCCGAGCTTTCCGCTCAGCTCGACGCTGCGGCCAAAGAGTTCGGCGTCGCGCTCGTCGGCACCGGCGTGAATCCCGGCTTTGTGATGGACAAGCTCGTCATCACGCTCGCCGCCGTTTCGCAGCGCATCGAGCACGCGAAAGCGTTGCGCGTCGTCGATGCATCAAAGCGCCGCTTGCCGCTGCAGAAAAAAATCGGCGCCGGCATGACCGTCGAGGAATTTCGCGCCAAGGTCGCTGAAGGCGTAATCAAACACGTAGGCCTACCCGAATCCGTAGCGATGGTTGCCGACAGCTTGAGCCTTCCGGTTGATGAAATCACCGAAACGATCGAGCCCAAAGTCGCCACCGAGCGCGTGCAGACCGAATATCTCACCGTCGAAGCCGGACAAGCCGCCGGCGTTCATCAGATCGCGCGAGGTCTCAGTAAAGGCAAAGAACTCGTTTATCTCGAATTGCAGATGTACGTCGGCGCAAAAGATCCCGCCGATACGATCTGGCTCAAAGGCCATCCCGACATTAGCCTCACGATTCCCGGCGGCTCGCACGGCGACATCGCCACAGCCTCCGTCGTCATCAACTCGATCCCGGTGATTCTCGATGCTCCGGCTGGCCTGCGTACCGCTCGCGATCTGCCGATCGGCTTCTTCTCGCCCGACGCGCGTCCGTAAGTTCGCATAGCTATCTCAAAAAATAAGGGCGCGTCTCGCGGGACGCGCCCTTCCAATTTTCGATTCTTGCTTTACGCCGATGCCGACTTTGCAATCCCTTTCTCCAGCGTCTGCCATTCCATATCGCTCAGCTTGATCTCCGCCGATGCGACGTTCTCCTCGAGGTGCTTCACCGAGGACGTACCCGGAATCGGCAGCACCACCGGCGAATGATGCAGCAGCCAAGCCACCGCGAGCTGCGCTGTCGAAGCATTGTGCGACTTCGCCGCCTTCTCCAGCACGCTACCCGGCCGATTCAGTTTGCCCGCTTCCATTGGAAACCACGGGATGAATCCCAGGTTCTGCTTCTCGCAATGCTGCAGAACCTCTTCATGCGTTCGATCACCGATGTTGTATTTGTTCTGCACGCTGGCAATCGGCGCCGTCTTCGCCGCGCGCTCGATGTCCTTCACCGACACTTCCGACAATCCGATGTGCCGGATCTTGCCTTCCTTCTGCATTTTCTTCAGTTCGCCGACTTGATCCTCGACGGGCACTGCCGGATCGATTCGGTGCAGCTGGTACAAATCGATCCGCTCCAGCTTCAGCCGTCGCAGGCTCATCTCGACGCATTGGCGCAAATACTCCGGTCGTCCGAGAGCCGCCCACTTGTTCGGCCCCTGCCGCGTGAATCCGCCTTTTGTCGCGATAACCAGGCCTGAGGGGTACGGGTGTAGCGCCTCCGCGATGAGATTTTCGCTGACCTCTGGCCCGTAGGCATCCGCCGTGTCGATCAAATTGACGCCGAGGTCCGGCAGTCGCTTCAGGACGCGTTTTGCCTCCTCGCGATCCTTGGGCTGGCCCCAGACTCCGTCGCCCGTGATGCGCATCGCGCCGAATCCCAGGCGGTGGACCGTGAGATCTCCTCCGATGGAGAAGGTGCCGCTCGATTTTGCGTTTGGTGTCGCGTTTGGTGTGCTCATACCGCGTTGGATTCGTTTCCGCCGCGAGAGGTTACTGTGCTCCGCGATACGCATCGGAATCTTCACAAACGACTGATTTTAGAGTGGGTTGCGCCGCGACCCGAATCCGCCGTCACCCGCGCCCGGCACGCCGGTCACGACGGGCGGAGGCACCGGGACGCAAACCGCGCCTGCAACCGCGGCGACAACGACGTAGCCGGGATCGGCGCAGCGATATTTGTTTTTCAGCGTGATATTCCGTGCGCCTTCAATCACATGCACGGCCGTGAGTCCGATCGGCACGAGCGGCGCCGCACCACGCAACAACCGATTCGGCGAATGGCTCAGCCGCCGATAGGAATACGTCGAGAGCGCCGCTTCACCAATTCCGATCGGGATCATCTTTCCCCACGACGGATGCGTCCCCAGCAGCAGCCGCGACATCGGATCGTTCTCAAAGCAAAGGCTGCAATGGTGAATGAAGTAGCGCGTCGTCACGCCGTCGAAAACCTCGGCGCCGCCCTGAACCAGCCCGAACGTCAGCGATTTTCGATCCAGCCAATAGAACGGACGCGTGCTCTCGGCCGAAACTGGAGTCTGCTGCGGGGGTTGGATAATCGCGCTCGCTGTCGCTTCCACCTTCGGCGTTGGCGCTGAAGGCAGCGTCGCAACGTACGACGTCAGACCCGTATCGCCGATCGGCTCTGCCTCAGAAATCGGCGAGATGCGTGACGCCTCCTCTTGCGCCCGCAATGGCGTCGCAGTTGCAAATCCGGTGATCAGGAAAAACGCGATTGCGAAATGAGTTCGCGGAATCCGCGAGTGAGAAAGAATGTGTCGACGTACCATGCCAACACAAAAAGCACGTCAACGCCCAACACAAATTACTCGAGTGGATTACTGCACGAAGCAAAAATCGGCGTTCCAGGTTGAAACACCGACGATACGAGTCGGCTCGAGTTCCAAATCGGGAATCCTCGCCTTCGCCCGAATCCCGTTACGAAAATTTCGGCAAGAACATCCCGGTATGCCGCTTATGCTCGTCAAACTTCGGCCCAAACTCCTGCGTCAGAAGTTTCTCCTCCCGCCGCGCCTTGATATAGAACGACACCCAGATAACGGCCATCGCGATCAGTCCGCGAATCTGCCCATTCACGATCGCACTCCCCAGAAACCCGCCCAGAATTCCCGTATAGATCGGATGCCGGATATTCCGATACGGCCCCGTTCGAATCAGCTCGTGTCCTTCCTTCAGCGTCACGACCCCGCTCCAGTTCGTCCCCAAATGCACGCGCGCCCAGACCGCGACCGCCAGTCCCAAAACCATGACCGCGACGCCGATCCACTCGACTTCCCGCGTGTGAGGCACGAAGTAGATCCCCATAAACCCGAAATCGGTGCGCGGGTTATAGAGCAGAAAAACTGCGATGAATATCGGCGCGATGTACGTCAGCCGTTGCACGATCGACTCACGCTGCTTCGTCTTCTTCCGCTTCAGCGCCGACACGAGCCAATACAGAGCGAACAGAATCCACAAATCGTTGACCGCTTCAAACGGAGTAATCTCCAGCCACAACCACAAACCATGCAAGAGCAAATAGACTAAGTTCATCGGACTCTCCTGCTCGACAATCACCCAAGGGACCTACACTCGTTACGCATCCGGCGTCGCGCGAATTTCGCGCTTCACCTTGCGCGCCAGCCGCGCGATCCACTCCCGCTCCGCGCGAACCTGCTCGCGAAAAAACTGCACCACTTCCGATCCCCACCGCCCCGTCTCCATCGCCGACGTAATCCGCGATAGCCGTTCCTCGCGCGCCGCCAGAAATTTGTCCCGAACGGCCAGGATTCGGCCTCGCGTACCGGCATTGAGAAATCCGAACAAGCCCACGCGCAACCGGAATCCGGCCTCCGAGGCAGCCTCTTCTTCACCGTAAGTGCCGAGGCGTCCCAGCAACTCGCGTTTGCCCTTAGCGGTCAGTGCATAGACTTCGCGCGTCTGCCCGCGCTCGCCTTCGGCCTGCCGTCGATTCACCCACCCGTTCTCGACAAACCGCCGCAGCAACGGGTAGACAAGGTTGTTGTGTAGCGTTCCTTTGCCGGTGAGCAGTCCCACTTGCTGCTTCAGCGCATAGCCGTGACGCGGGCCGGGGAGCAAGGCCGCAAGAAGTAATAGGTCATTCATGACTGTGTCAATTATGACCTAATAGGAGGGAATCCGTCAACAGGCGCAAAAAAGCCGGAGCCGAATTCGCGGCCCACACTCGAGAAGCCGAATCTCGCGCGCCAATTTGGTCCTTTGCCGCGCCGCACACCGCAGCGCAGAATGGCGCCAAGATGACAACCTCTTCCAAGAAATCCGCCAAGGCAAAATCCGCCGCGCACCAGCTCGGCGCCCAAACCCAAGCCATCCACGCCGGCGAAGGCAATCGCCACGGTGTTGGCGGCCCGGTCAGCGCGCCCATCAGCCGCACGTCCACCTTCACATTTTCTTCCACCGCTGAAATGAAGCGCTGGGCTGAAGGCAAAAGCAAAGCCTACATCTACACGCGCTACGGCAATCCCTCGCTCGCCATCGCCGAAGGCAAAATCGCCGCCCTCGAAGGTGCCGAAGCCGCCGTCGTCACCGCCTCCGGCATGGCCGCCATCTCCCACGCGCTGCTCGCCGCGCTTAAGACCGGCGACGAAGTCATCTCCTCCGCCCAACTCTACGGCGGCACCTACCGCCTCATGCGCGACGTTTTCCCCGGCCTCGGCATCACCGTCCGCCAAGTCGAAACCGACCTTAATCGCCTCGACAGTCTGCTGTCCCCGCTGACCAAAGTCCTCTACATCGAGACGCCCACCAATCCCACCGTCCGCCTCGTCGATCTCGAGAAAGCCATCGCCTTCGCCAAAAAACACAACCTCGTCGCCATCATCGACAACACCTTCGCAACGCCAGTCCTCCAGCAGCCGCTCTCGCTCGGCTTCGACATGGTCGTCCACAGCGCCACCAAAGGACTCGCCGGCCATTCCGACGTCATCGCCGGCGCCGTCGCCGGCAGCAAAGCGTGGATCGACAAAGTCCTGCACATGGTCATCTATCTCGGCGGCTCGATGGATCCCGAAGCGGCATTCCTCCTCAGCCGCGGCATCAAGACTCTTACATTGCGAGTAAAGCGTCAGGGCGAAAACGCGATCGCCGTCGCAAAGTATCTCGAAAAACATCCCAAGGTTGCCCGCGTCCACTACCCCGGCCTCGCGTCGCATCCCGACCACAAACTCGCCAAGCAACAGATGCGCGGCTTCGGCTCCATGCTCGCGTTCGATTTAAAGGGCGGCCTCAGCGCCGCGCGCAAATTCTGCGATAGCGTGCGCCTCTTTCTTCTCGCGGCGAGCCTCGGCGGCGTCGAATCGCTCGTCGTGCTGCCCATCTACAGCTCGCACTACAACATGAGCCTCGCCGAACTCGAAAAAGCCCACGTCACTCCCGGCACGGTCCGAGTCTCGATCGGCCTCGAAGACCCCGCCGATCTGATCGAAGATCTGAAACAAGCGCTCGCCGGAGTCTGATCCGCGATTTGTAGGGGCCGGGCTTGCTCCGCCCGGCCGTTCCGTCTTGCCACCATCGCAAACAACGCATCGCCCAAAAAAAACGGGCGGTACGCCGAAGCGTACCGCCCGAATCTTTTACAACCTGTGAAGTAGCTTAGAGGGGTTGGACGTTCGAGGCCTGCAGGCCCTTGGGGCCCTTGGTCACTTCGAATTCAACCGCTTGGCCATCATTCAATGACTTATAGCCATCAGCCAAAATCGCGGAGAAGTGAACGAATACATCTTCACCGCTCTGGCGCTGGATGAATCCAAAGCCCTTGCTCGCGTTGAACCACTTCACTGTTCCTTGTTCTTTACTCACTGCATCTACTCTTTTCTGTTGACCGCGTTGCGATCACACATTGAGCCCGCTCAACCTTGATTGGTGCGCGTTCTCGATAATTAAGCTATCTGGTGCCTCGACTCCGAACCCCTCTACAGAGTTACGGGCCGCCTCCGGGCATAAAAAAAGGCCGCAAGTTTGAACCTTGCGACCGCTTTCACACATACGTAGGCGATACAAGAGCAACAAACGCAGTCTTAACGTACCACGGCTTGGGCCGTTTGTCTAGTGCTTTTTTAGTCCCTTGTCTCGCCGCTTTCGAACAAGCCTTTTCCGCCGGTAGGGTTTTAGAAGAGCTTCAATCTCGCGCCGCACCCATCCTTCCAGCGAGCCGTCCCGGAAAATCGCCCAGCCAAGCGTCGCCCCACCATTGAGATGCTGCAGCAACCTGGCAAGCTGCCCGGTATCGCATTCGCGAAGCTCCCGCGCCACAACCGCCGCGTCCAGCAGCCGCCGCGTTTCTTCCTCCAGTGCGCGAAACTGCGCCAGCGTGATCGCGTGAAACTCCGGATCGGTCAGGTCCACCTGCAGATACGCCAGCCCGTTGGCAACCGCTTCGGGCGTCGGTGCAAACCCGGAGCAGTCGGCATAAATGTCAATCAGCGCAGCCAGCGGCGACCCGTGTCTCGCACGTGCCTCGGCAAATTGCCGCGGCACCGCGTCCGGAGCGGTGCGGCACGCCGCCAGCAGCAGCCCGCGCTTGGTTTTAAAACGCTGAATGAGGGTGGCGGGAACGACGCCAGCCTCCTTTGCCACGTCGGCCAGCGTGATCTGCGCCGGCCCCAGCCGCTGCATCACGCGGCCCGTTGCGGCCAGAATCTCTTCGTCGGTCGTTTCGCGCGGGCGTGGGCTCATCGTTTATGCGGGCTTCGCGGCCGGGTAGCGCCGGCATCTTGCCGGCGTTTTTTCGATCGCCACGAGGGCGGTCACTGTTGCCGCCGAACGACGCCGGGATTGCAGTATAACTGAATGGCCATTCATGTTCTGTCTTGACATTACTGAATGACCGTTTATTATTGCCCTACTCGCGCATGGAGGCTTCAGGATGCAAACTCCCGCCGAATACAACCCGCCCGATTTAAAAGACCGCGTCGCCCTCGTCGCCGGCGCCACCCGCGGCGTCGGCCGCGGCATCGCCCTGGCCTTGGGTGAATCTGGCGCCACCGTTTACTGCACCGGCCGCAGCACCAGGGAGAATCGCATTCCCCGCCCGGCCGGCAAAAGAATCTCGCCGTTCGATCACGCGCACCGCCCCGAAACGATCGACGAAACCGCCGCCCTGGTCACTGCTCGTGGCGGCAAGGGCATCGCCGTCGTCGTCGATCACACCGATCCGGCTCAAGTAAAGGCACTCGTTCAGCGCATTCGCGACGAGCAGGGAAGACTCCACATCCTCGTCAATGACATCTCCGAGCTCACGCATGCCGATTTCGGAAAGCTTTTCTGGCAGCTCGACCTCCAGAAGGGTTTCGCGAATCTGGACAACGTGGTCCACACCCACGTTACAACGAGTCATTTCGCGGCTCCACTCCTGCTCGAAACCGCCGCCAACGGAGGGCCGACCGGCCTGATCGTCGAAATCGGCGACGGCGATTCGTACGGCTACCGCGGACACCTCTTCTACGATCTCACCAAAACAACCGTTATCCGCCTGGCCTTCGCCATGGCCCGCGAACTCCGCAAGAAAAACGTCGCCGCCGTCGCCCTCACTCCCGGTTTCTTGCGTTCCGAAGCGATGCTCGAACACTTCGGCGTCACCGAGGAGAATTGGCGCGACGCCGCCAAGAAAGACCCCAACTACCTCGCGTCCGAAACCCCGCTTTTTGCCGGCCGCGCCGTGGCCGCGCTCGCCGCTGACAAGGATCTGTTTAAAAAGTCTGGCCGCGTCTTCAGCTCCTGGCGCCTCTCCGACGAATATTTTTACACGGACGAGGACGGCTCCCGCCCCCACTGGGGCCGCCACTTCGCAGCAACCTACGGAAATTCCCTAAAATATTGCGACGACGCCTTCTACGACCACTGGGTCGATCCCGCCGTAGACGCCCTCTTCCCCGACTGGCCCTGAGTTCGGAAACTGGAAAATAGAAACTGGAAATTGGGAAAGGGTGCGGTTTTTCCAGTTCGTCTTGGCTCCCCACTTTCCGCGCACATCAGCGCCTCTGCGCCCTCGCCTTATCTTTATTCTTCACTCAAACCCTTCGCGCACCCGCCCCTGTACCCCTTCCGCTCCCCCTGTACCTCGAACCGGTTGACCGCCTTCCCGTCCGCTCCTTACCATAGTCAGTCTGAGGTCCCCCAGACTTGACGTACCGACACGCGAAGCGCGAATTCTTACATGGCGTGCTCCTCGCCACCGGCGTTGCCGTCGCCATAGCGTTTGCCGGCTGCGACGACTCTGCCAAACACACGACCGCGCAGACCCGCGTCCCCGCAACTCGTCCCGCGCCTCAAACTTCCTCCGCCACCGCGGCCGCGGCAATCCCGACCGGAAATCCACCGTTCGTCCTTCCCAAGCTGCCTCTCGCGACGCCCTCGCACGCGCAGATCGCCTATTTCCGGACACTGCCGAAGCCGTCCATCACTCCCATCAACAACGAAAGTCTGATCAGCCGCGTCGAAGAAAAATTCGCCTCCGGCCAGCAGAACTACAAAGCCGGTCACCTCGAAGCCGCCCGCAAGGATTTCGACGAAGCCCTCGACCTCATGCTCGAAAGCGGCCGCGATCTGAACAGCGATCCTAAGTTGAGCGAACTTTTTCACCGTGTCGTCGACACGACCTACACCTACGAGCTCCAGGCCTTCCAGGCCGGCGACGGCTTTCAGGAAGCCCCTGCCGTTCCCGCTCCGATCGATGAAGTGGCCGAGATGACATTCCCGGTCGATCCGCGCCTCAAAGACCGCGCCGAGCTGGCCGCCAAAAACATTTCCCACGATCTGCCCCTTACGGTGAATGACGAAGTCCTATCGTTTCTCAACTTCTTCCAGACCCCCCGTGGTCGCGCCATCGTCGAAGCCGGTCTTCGACGCCAGGGGCGTTATAAGGACATGATTTCGCGCGTTTTGAAGGAAGAAGGCGTCCCGCAGGATCTGATCTACCTGGCGCAGGCCGAAAGCGCCTTTCAGCCGCTAGCTCTTTCACGAGCAGGCGCGCGAGGCATGTGGCAGTTTGTCGCCTACCGCGGCCAGCAGTATGGACTTCGCCGCACCTGGTGGATCGACGAACGGCAGGATCCCGAGAAGGCGACGCGCGCCGCCGCCCAGCACCTCCGCGACCTCTACGGTCTTTTCGGTGACTGGTATCTCGCCATGGCCGCTTACAACTGCGGCCCCGGCAACGTGCAGAAGGGAATCGAGCGCACCGGCTATGCCGACTTCTGGGAGCTGTACCGCCGTAACGTTTTGCCGAAAGAAACCAAGAACTACGTCCCGATTATTCTCGCGCTGACGCTCATCGCCAAAGACGCCGCCCACTACGGCGTTCAGGTTGATCCCGAAGCTCCCGTCCCGACCGATGTTGTAAAACCCGGTCGCGCCATCGATCTTCGCCTTGTTGCCGAAACGATCGACGTCGATGTCGAAACGCTGCGTGGTCTCAATCCACCGCTGCTCCGCCTTGCGACCCCCGACGATCCGGCATTCGAACTCCATCTCCCGACCGGTAGCGCTGAAAAATTCTCCGCCGAGATCGCCGACATCCCCGCCGACAAGTGGGTGAGCTGGCGCCGCCACCGCGTCGAGACGGGCGAAACACTGGGCTCGATCGCGAAAAAATATCACGTTACCCCGGCGGCCATCGCTGAGGCCAACAGCCTCGAACGTGGCGCCGGCCTCGACCCCGGCGAGAAGCTGATCATTCCGGCCACCCAGCCTGAAGGCGAAGCGAAACGGCGTCTGGTCAGCTATCGCGTCCGCAAGGGCGACACATTACTCGGCATCGCCGATCGTTTCAGCGTGGACTCCGACGATGTAAAAAAGTGGAACCGCCTCAAGACCAACCACGTGGCCCGCGGCATGGTCTTACGTATCTATACGCAGGGAGGCCTGCCCGAGACGGCCTCCTCGAAGTCCCGTACGACGGCCAAGAAGAAGACCACCCACGTCGCCCAGGCCGCCACCCCCGCCTCCGACAAAAACTGATTTTTAAACAGATCGAGTTGGCTTCCAATCGTACGGCTTCGCGCGACTTCGCCCGAACTATGCCCACCCAAACCTGCAACCTTCCACGTGGAAACCTGCAAACCGCGAGTCCACGGCTTCCATAGGTACGGCTTCACGTGATGTATTCCGGATTAGGCGTAGGTCGAACCTTCAACATTTAAAACCTGCTAACTTGGAAACGCCGTTCCTGCCCGCTTTTCGCGCAGAACTCTTGACAACATCCGGCGAGTACGGTAACAACGGCCAAGGCTTTGGAGCGCGCAGCAAGGAAAAACACTCCAGCCGTTAGCAGCGACACCGACTCGACACGTGCCATCCGGCGTCCCCGGATGCGATGCCTCGGGCGGAATACCCCTGGGGAGGACGGAATGGATCTCGAGAAGGACAACTTCGAAGAAGACGAGCTGTCTGGGCTGGAAGAGGACGATGAACTCGGCGGAGAGGACGTCGTCGAAACCGAAGAAGAGGAATTGATCATCGGCGGCGACGAAGAGGGCGACGAGGAGCCTGCCGAGGCTCCGGCCCCCAAGGCCGCCAAGCCTGCCCCCAAATCTACAAAGCCTGCTCCAGCGAAACCGGCGCCCAAGGCCGCCGCGAAGAAGGCTCCCGCGAAGAAGGCCACCAAGCCCGCCAAGAAGGCGAAAGCGAAAGCCAAGCCCAAGACAAAAGCCAAAAAAGCCGCCAAGCCCGCGAAGAAGAAAAAGAAGCGATAGTTTTTTTTACACTCGCTAGAAGCCAAACTTTCGAGGCCTCCGGCCATTCCGGAGGCCTTTTTTCTTTCCAACTCTTTCATCTCAAAGGGCTAGCGCCCGTCGAGGTTCTAAGTTGCTTTGTGGTTCGCGGTTTCAACCGCGACAAGGAACGAACGAGGAGGCAGCGGCTTCAGCCGCTGAAGTAATTCTTCGTCTACGAAGCAGGTATCAATAAGAATGAAGGAAATTGGAAATTTTCCTTCGAGTCCGTTCCATTCTAGAACGTTAACCTTCCCAAAATGAAATTCCTTGCCTTCCCTCCCCCTCCTTCCCTATCATTAAAATTTACTATAATGATACGTGCAATGGAACAAATCCGGCGCATGCGCGGCGGCGCCCAGTCGCATTTAATGCGCTGCACGGACGGCAGGGACCACGACCTCTACTGCGTCGTGAAATTCCAGAACAACCCCCAACACTCCCGCGTCCTGGTCAACGAACTGCTCGGGAACCGCATTGCGCGCCGCATGGGGCTCCCGGTGCCGCGCGTCGAAATCGTGAAGGTCGATGCGGATCTTATTCGCTGGACTCCGGCGTTGTGCATCGAGATGCCGCGCTCGAGCACGCCCTGCTGCCCGGGCTTGCAGTTCGGCTCGGCCCATCCCGGCGATCCCCGGCGCATGACGCTGCACGATTTTTTGCCCGACGAGCAGTTACGCGAGGTCGAAAACATCACTGATTTCGCCGGCATGCTCGTTTTCGACAAATGGCTGTGCAACACCAACGGCCGCCAGACGCTGTTTTTCCGCAAGAGCGAAAACGGTGGCGCCTTGCACGGCTCCATGGAGAAAAGGGACAAAGTGTCGCCCGGGTCTTCTCCATCACCAGGCGGTGTGATGGAAAACGAACGCTACATCACGGTCATGATCGACCAAGGTTTTTGTTTTAACGCGGGCGAATGGAATTATCCCGATGCGCCTCTCCGGGGGCTGTATGCGCGCAACCGCGTCTACGAAGGCGTAAATGGAATGGAGGCCTTCGATCCGTGGATCCGGCGCGCAAAAAGCATCGCCGGCCGCGCGTTGGATGAATTTGCAAAAGAGGTGCCGCCGGAATGGTATTGCGACGACTTCGACGCGCTGCATCGGCTGCTGGAACAGCTTCTCCGCCGCGTAAATCGCCTGGAGGAATTGATTCTCGACGCCAAACGCAGCAATCGCCAGCCCTTCCCCAACTGGCGCTGATTTTTTACACGAGGAACGCTATGCCCGAAGACAAGGATCGCGACCCTCACGATATCAATAGCGGTGGCAACGGCGGAGGCGACGGCAAAGAAAACGGGGCGCCGGCCGAGCGCACGCTGGTCCACCGCATCCTGCGCTACGTCCCCAATCTCCTCCGCGACGAGTGGGTCAATATTGGCGTTCTCCTCTACGATCCAAACACTGGCGAACGCCGCCTCCGGCTCATTGAGGATGAGGAGGAGTACGACCGGCTCCGATCCCTGCATCCGCGCGTTGACGAAGAAAGCCTTCGTGGTTTGCGCGACCATATGGAAAGCCGATTTAGCGCCGCTACCCTGTCCAACGGCAACGGGCCCATCCGCAGCAGACTTCGCAACGGTGAAGGCAATCCCAAACCGAATGCCACGGATTGGTTTCAGGTACTCGAGAAATGGGACGCCACCCTCAGCCAGTCGGTCCAGCTCGCCGATCCCAAGGCCACAACCGCCGACGATATCAATATCGAGATCGACCGCCTGTACAAGGAGCGCGTAGCAATCGGCCAGGACTTTGCTCCGGCGCGTCCGGGGCGCGCGACGACCCGCGACCGGATGCGTGATTACATCAATCAGATTTTCCGGCAAGCGGGCATGTGGAACCGCATTCAAACCGATGTTCATATCTCGGAATACACACGTGACGGCGACCCGATGGTCATCGACTACGGTTATCGGCGGAACGACATGATCCGCGGTTTCGTCCAAACGATCGCCCTGAGCAGGCCCGACGACGCAAAGCTGTTCGCTTACACGGCGCACAAAATTCGAGGGATGTCAGAACAGCCCGGAGAGCGTTTTTCCCATGAATTCGTTGCGGTTACCGACGTTGGCTTCAAAGCAGAAAACGAGAACCACAAATTCTTAAAGAAGATGCTCGACGATTCTGGCGTTGAGCCCTTGCCGCTCGAAGGCGTCGCCGTTTGGGCTGCCAAACTTCGTCACATGGTGCAGTGAGGGTCACAGCAAATCGAAACTCAAGAGCACGCTCCAGTGGAAGGCTTTTCTCCGATTTCGATTTTCCAATTCCTATTTTCTAACTTCTAGTTTCGCCATTCGTAAGTCTTTCGACATTCACGTCACATCCACTTCGTATTCAAAGTTTTCTGTTGCTATCAAAATTGCCCCCCGCCCAGTTCGGAAATTCCGCGACTTCGCGTAAAATAATCCCCTAAACAAATCGCTCAACGTCACGCACCGGAGAAATCTCAAACATGGCTCAGGTCTACCCCTTTCCCGCCCTCCGCTACAACGCCGGCAAAGTCAGCTACGATCGCGTTCTCACCCAGCCCTACGACAAGATCTCCCCCGCCATGCAGGACAAGTATTACGCCGCCGACCCCCACAATTTAATAACCATCGAGAAGGGACGCGTCCTTCCCGGCGACACGCCCGCTGGCGTGCCCGAGGAAAAAAACGTCTATACCCGCGCCGCCTCCGCACTGGAAAACTGGATCCGCGAACAAGTCGTCGTCCCCGACACGCGCCCCTGCTTCTACTCGTATACGCAGGAGTACACCGTCCCCGGGACGCAAGAGCGCCTCACGCGCCGCGGCTTCATCGGCGCCGGCAAGCTCGAGGAATACTCCGCTGGCGTCGTCTTCCGCCACGAGCACACCCTCTCCGGCCCCAAAGCCGACCGCCTCGAACTCCTCCGCCACACGCAAACGCACACCGGCCAGCTCTTCCTGCTCTACAGCGACCCTGACCGCGTCGTTGACAAAATCCTCATGCAAGCCGAATCCGAATCCGCTCCCGCCACCGAACTCACCGACGAATACCACGTCATCCATCGCCTCTGGGTCGTATGGCAGCCCGAGCGCATCGCCGCCATCCACAAAGCCATGTCCGACCAAAAACTCGTCATCGCCGACGGCCACCACCGCTACGAAACCGCGCTCAACTATCGCAACGAGCGCCGCAAAGAGAACGCGCGAGAGCAAGCTCTCCCCGATCGCGCCGAAGCAAACGACGCGACCGCATCTAGTCCGTCGCTCTCCGCAGCCGCCAGCGCCGCAGGCGCGACCGAACACGTCGAAGGTGCCAGCGCCTCCGTCGCCACCGCGACCGCCGCATCGCTCGCCACCGGCACCGCCGCCGCTCCTTCCAACGACGCCGCCCTCTCCATCGAATCCGCTCCCTACGAAGCCGCCATGATGACCTTCGTCAACACCCGCAGCGAAGGTCTTACCATCCTTCCTACTCATCGTGTCGTGTCAAACATTCCCGACTTCTCCTGGGCCACCGTCCGCCGCTACCTTGAACCGTGGTTCGCCGCCGAAGTCTTCACATTTTCGAACGATGCCGAAAAAAGTGCGATGCGCGAAAAATTCTTAAAACGCCTCGTCGAAGCCCGCGCCTCCCGCGCCATCGGCGTTTATCCCGCGCCCGAAGCGGGCAAAGGCGGCGCCTACTACGTTCTTACACTCCGCCCCGGCGCCAACCTTGCGCAACTCCTCCCCAACGTCTCCCCGCTCCAGCGTGAACTCGACGTCGTCCTCCTTCACGACGGCATCCTCGAACCCGCGCTCGGCGTAACCCTCGCCGCCGCCACTGCCGAAAAAAATCTCACCTATGAACGCGAAGCTTCCGCCGCCCTCGACGCTGTCGATCGCCGCGCCGCCCAGGTCGCTTTCCTCCTCAACGCCTGCAGCGTCGATCAAACCTGGAACATCGCCACTTCCGGCGAAGTCATGCCCCAAAAATCCACCGACTTCTTCCCGAAACTCATGAGCGGCATCACCATGTACCGCGTCTGATCAATTGCACCCGCAATCGCCGAGGCAAACATGATCAAAGTCAGCGTCTTCTATCCCCATCAACCCGGCGCCAAATTCGACATGGCCTACTACTGCGACCACCACATCCCCATGGTCCTCCGCCTTCTGGGCTCCGCGGTAAAAAATGCAGCCGTCGAACAAGGCCTCTCCGGCGGCACTCCCGGCGCGCCGCCGCTCTATGTCGCGCTCGGCCATATGTATTTCGATTCCGTCCCCGCATTTGTTGAAGCCTGGACACCTCACGCCGCGGAAATCCTCGCCGACATTCCGAAATACACGAATCTTCAGCCGAGCATCCAGGTCAGCGAAGTAAAACTCTGATTGTCTTTGTGATTTTGTACGGGCGCAGCATTGCTGCGCCCCAGCTCGCCCAGCCGTAGGAATTCGCCTGCCTTTAACACACACACAAACGCGCCGGGGAGTCTCCAGGTGAGGGGCCTCAGGCTTGCAAAAACTCCCCGGCAACGTTCGTGTCCCGCGTTGTGAAAAATCCGCCGGCCGCCTGCCCGGCGCGTTCCTAATTCCGCACTCCGCCCCGCACCGTCAACACCGGCACTCGCGCATGCGCCACCACGCCATGCACCGTCGCAATCTCCAGATGCGAATCCGCTCCCGGCACTCCCTCAGGCGCATGCACGCCCATCACAATCAGATCGGCCTCGCGCGCCTGTGCCTGACCTAAAATCCGTTCCCACGCTGCGCCGGCCCGGTCGCTTGTTCCGCAATCCACCACGAAATGCGGCTCGCACCACATCTTCGCTTCCTCCGCCACCAGCGCGCGCAATCTCTGCTGGCACGATTCCGCTGCATCGCACGGCATTTCCATCTCGTTTGCGCCGCGCTTCTCCATGACATGCAGCAACGTCAGCTTCGCCTGATATTCCTCGGCCAGCGACACCGCGATCGGCGCTGCCGCCAATGACGCTGGGCCAAAATCCGTCGCAAACAAAATCGACGCGATCCTTCCGCGCCTTCCCGCTTCGTGACACGCCTGCGGCCCTACCGTCAGCACCGGGCACCGCGCGTGCCGCAAAATCTCTTCCGCCACCGACCCCAGCAGCGCCTTTCCGATACCCGTTCTCCCGCGCGTCCCCACCACGACCAGATCGATCGCATGCTTCCGGATCGCCGTTTCAATCGCGCGCCAAACCACGCCATCGGCGTGTAGAACGCGCGGAAGCACGTCCGGAAAATCCCGCCGGACCGCCTCCACCAGAAACTTCTCCTCCATCTCCCGCGTCAGCTCCAGCCCCTGCCACGTCTCCGGCGGCAACGCATAGTTGATCGGCTCGTGCACGTGCATCGCATACAGCGTCGCGCCAAAGCTGCGCGCCATCCCCGCCGCATACGGCATCGCCAGGTTCGCCGACGCCGAATAGTCCGACGCCAGCAAGATATTTCGAAACATCACGCGTTTCTGTGGCTGCGTCCCATTCTCGTTCTCTTCCTTCTTCTTCGCTGCGAGCATCCCTCACCTCCAATATCTCTCTCTGCTCGCACACTACTTCTTCCATCCGCCGCATTCCGTGACCCGCGTCGCCCTTCCGCGTGACCCCCGTCACATCGCGGCTTTTGGGTGCCGCACCCTTTTGCCTTTAAAAGGGTGCGGGTTTAGAGGAAGCCTCGCCAGATTCACAACGATTTCCCCCCTCCATCCGTCTCAGCCCCGGGAAATGCCACCATTCGTTTGCAAAAGTCCGCAATTCGACGAACCCAGCCCCCTTCACCCAACCCGCCTCACCTCGGCGTATAATCCGCCTTACCGATCGCGCATCGAACCGCACTCGGCTCCCCAGTCGTGTTGTGAGAGGACGGGCCCATGAACACACCCTACGGCCTCGAGGTCATCGAGGACTGCATCGCCTGCCCTCTCCTGAAGGACCGCGTCTTCTGCAATCTCCCCAAGGACGCGCTCGCCGGTCTCGACGCCATCTCCTCGACCGCCACCTATCCCAAAGGCGCCGTTCTCTTCGTCGAAGGCCAGGAGCCGCGCGGCGTCTTCATCCTCTGCACCGGCAAGGTAAAGCTCTACGGCGCGGCCGCCAACGGCAAGTCCGTCATCTTTCGCATCGCCGACGCCGGCGAAATCATCGGCCTGCCCAGCACGCTTTCCGAAAAGCCCTACGAAGTCACCGCCGAAGTGCTCGAACCCACGCAGGCCAATTTCATCCGCCGCGACGCTTTCCTCGGCTTCCTCCGCCAACACGGCGACGCCGCACTCAAGGTCGCCGAAATGCTTAGCCAGATCTATTACGCCACCTGCCAGGAAATCCGCTATCTGGGCCTCGCCGGCAGTGCTATGGAAAAATTCGCCCGCTTCCTCCTCGATCTGAAACCCCCCAAAGGCGTTAGCGATCCTGAGAGAGATCGCCGCACGCTCACCCTCACCCACGAAGAAATCGCCGCCATGATCGGCACCTCTCGCGAAACCGTCTCCCGCCTCATCACCGGCTTCAAACGCAAGCACCTCATCGAACTCCACGGTTCCACCCTCGTCCTCACCAACAAAAAAGCCCTCGAAGACCTCGTCGGCGCCTAACCACCCGCGTCCGACTCGAACATCCCGCTACTCCGCGACTGCGTGCCAGGCGCATATGTCGGTATACGTCATGCCCATATATGAAATCCCGCCGCCACGTCGTGTGCCAAATTGTAGGGCGGGGCTCGCTCCGCCCGCCGTTGGGTCTTGTCGCCAATGCATCCGTCACCTCCGTCATGTAGGGGCGCAGCACGCTGCGCCCCGGTTTGTCCCCGCCGCGCAGCACGCCGGCCTGTGACACTCGTCACACGCCAAACACCGCATCGTGTGTCACTCTATGGTCCGCGAAACACAAATGCACGAGCGGCAGCAATCCGCGGACATTCGAATTCAAATGTGAAATGCAAAACGCAAGCGAGCGATTCGAACGCACACACCATTTGAATGAATACCACTCGATACCTATTGACAAAGCGATAAAATCATGCTATTCTTCTCTGTGAAAACTCTCCTCATTCGAACGAAGCCCCTCTGGTATCGACAGTCTCCGACCTACGCGCCGCCGTATCTCCCGTGTTTCCCGTCACTTCCACACTCCCAAAATCCGTATATCCCGATCTACAACATTCCAAATGACTTGCGCACTCTTGCGAAAAACAAGGGGGTACACCTCCTAAAAGCGAAGCTTCGGCGAAACTCTTCCATCGCAGCGCATCAATCCTCGCCAAATCGCGTCCTGCATTTGGTCTTTTCACAAAGCCGTCACTCGCTCCCCGGCATCACAGCTGCATACTTCATTCGCTCCTTCATGGAGGCTGATTCATGTCCGCGCTAAGTCCTGACGATATCCGCAAATTGCACGCCTACTGGCGCGCGGCCAACTACCTCACCGTTGGCCAGATCTATCTCAAAGACAATGCGCTCCTCGAGCGCCCGCTCACCCTCGATGACGTAAAACCTCGCCTCCTCGGCCATTGGGGCACCACCTCAGGACTTAACTTCATCTACACGCACCTCAATCGCGTCATCAAACAGCGCGACCTCAACATGATGTACATCATCGGTCCCGGCCATGGCGGCCCCGGCATCGTCGCGCATACTTACCTCGAAGGTTCATACACCGAGCTGTATCCCTACATCGAACGCAACGCCGACGGTATAAAGCGTCTGTTTCGGCAGTTTTCGTGGCCCTACGGCATTCCGAGCCACGTCGCGCCCGAAACTCCCGGCTCGATTCACGAGGGCGGCGAGCTCGGCTATTCCATGCTGCATGCCTTCGGCGCCGCTTACGACAATCCCGATCTCGTGGTCGCCTGCGTCGTCGGCGACGGCGAAGCAGAAACCGGACCGTGCGCCACAAGCTGGCACTCCAACAAATTTTTAAACGCCGTGCGCGACGGAGCTGTCCTTCCGATTCTTCATCTCAACGGCTACAAGATCGCCAATCCAACGGTGCTCGCGCGTATCCCGCAAAACGAACTCGAAGATCTCTTCCGCGGTTACGGCTATAACCCGCATTTTCTCGAAGGCGACGATCCCAACGTCATGCACCCGGCGATGGCCGATGTGCTCGACAAAATGCTCGATGAGATCGCCGCGATCCAAAAGGCCGCACGGCAGGATGGAAACAAAGAACGCCCGCGTTGGCCGATGCTGATTCTGAAAACGCCGAAGGGTTGGACCGGCCCGAAAGTCGTCGATGGAAAGCCTGTCGAAGGAACGTGGCGCGCGCATCAGGTTCCCTTCGCCGAACTCCACGAAAAGCCCGATCATCTGAAAATCCTCGAAAGCTGGATGCGCGGCTACAAACCCGAAGAACTCTTCGACAAGAACGGCACGCTCGTCGCCGAACTCGCCGATCTTCCGCCAAAGGGCCGCCGCCGTATGGGCATGAATCCGCACGCCAACGGCGGTTTGCTGATGCAGCCCCTGCGCACGCCATCCTTCCGCGAATTCGCGATCGATGTAAAACACCCCGGCGAGACGGATAGTGAAGCTACGCGCATTCTCGGCAAATATCTTCGCGAAGTGATGAAGTGCAATCTCGACTCAAAAAATTTCCGCGTCTTCGGTCCCGACGAAACCGCCTCCAATCGCCTCGAAGCGATCTACGACGTCAGCAAGAAAACCTGGGAATCCGAAACCCTGCCTGTTGACGAAAATCTCGCGCTCGATGGCCGCGTCATGGAAGTCTTGAGCGAACACATGTGCCAGGGTTGGCTCGAAGGCTACCTCCTCACCGGCAGGCATGGGTTTTTCTCCTGCTATGAGGCTTTCATCCATATCATCGACTCGATGTTCAACCAGCACGCCAAGTGGCTGAAAACCACGCGCACGATTCCCTGGCGCAAGCCGATCGCATCGCTGAATTACCTGCTCACCTCCCACGTCTGGCGCCAGGACCACAACGGCTTTTCGCACCAGGATCCTGGTTTCATCGATCACGTCGCGAACAAGAAAGCCGATATCGTCCGCATTTATCTCCCGCCCGATACAAACTGCCTGCTCTCCGTCGCCGATCACTGCTTGAAGAGCCGCAACTACGTGAATCTGATCGTCGCCGGAAAACAGCCTTCGCCGACTTGGCTCGACATGGATGCCGCTGTCGAGCATTGCAGCGCCGGAGTGGGCGCGTGGGGGTGGGCCGGCCACGAACCCGAAAATCCCGACGTGGTGATGGCGTGCGCGGGCGATGTGCCGACGCTCGAAATTCTCGCGGCTGTCTCTCTGCTACGCGAAGAACTGCCCGATCTGCGCATCCGCGTCGTCAACGTCGTCGATCTCATGACGCTTCAGCCTCTCAGCGAGCATCCTCACGGCCTCGCCGATGAAGATTTCGACGCGCTGTTTACCACCGACAAGCCGGTCATCTTTGCTTTTCACGGCTATCCCACGCTGATCCATCGCCTCACATATCGCCGCCGCAATCACAACAACATTCATGTCCGCGGCTACGTCGAAGAGGGAACCACGACGACACCGTTCGACATGGTCGTACTGAATCGCATGGATCGCTTTACGCTCGCGCTCGACGCCATCCGCCGCGTCCCGCGTCTCAAAAGCATCGCCGACAAAGCCACGCAGCGTTTCACCGAAGCCATGCAGCGCCACAAGCTTTACGTCTCCGAGCACGGCGAAGACATGCCCGAAGTCGCCAACTGGCGCTGGTCGCCCGCCGCGCCGAAAGCGCAACACGCCTAGACAAACAACGCGGCCCCGCATCGAATCGCAACGGCTGCGAACCTGAACACGATCGCCAGTGTCCACCAACGCCATCCTCGTCCTCAACAGCGGCTCTTCATCGCTAAAATTCGGAGTGTATTCGGCCGCGACCGGAGACCCGCAGCCGACGTACCGTGGCGAAATCGAAGGCATCGGCGGCGGAGAAGTAAAAATCTGGCTGAAGGACGCCGACGGCAAGACGATCGAAGCAGAATCGCGCACCTTCGCGCAACAATCCGACGCCGCCAAAGCCGTCGCCGAAAACTTATCGAAACTGAAATTGCCAACGCTCGACGGTATCGGCCATCGCGTCGTCCACGGCGGTCCAAAACTCACGACGCATCAGCGCATCACGCCCGACGTTCTAAAAACACTCGAAGCCGCCGCTCACTTCGCACCGCTCCACGTCCCCGCCGCAATCGCGCTCATCCGCGAAATGGAAAAACTCTATCCCGGCGTGCCGCAATTCGCCTGCTTCGACACGGCGTTTCACACCACGATGCCGGAAGCCGCCTCTCGCCTGCCGCTGCCGAAAAAATACTGGGACGCCGGCATCCGCAAGTACGGATTCCACGGCCTCTCCTGCGAATCGATCGTGCACCAGCTACGCGACCACTTGCCCAAACATCTGATCGTCGCGCATCTCGGCAACGGCGCCAGCATCACTGCGATCATCGACGGAAAATCCGTCGACACCACGATGGGTCTTACGCCGACCGGCGGCATCATCATGGGTACGCGCCCCGGCGATCTCGATCCCGGCGTGTTGCTCTACCTGTTGAGGAATGACGGAGACAACCTCGATACTCTCGAAAGGACTCTCGACAAACAATCTGGCTTACTCGGAATCTCCGGCACCGCATCCGACATGCGCAAGCTTCACGAAGCCGCGGACAAAGGCGACACGCAAGCGCAACTCGCGATCGAAATGTTCGCCCGCACAGCCGCGAAAGCTATCGGCGGATTCATCGCCACGATCGGCGGACTCGACACGTTGGTCTTCACCGGAGGCATCGGCGAGCACGACGCCGCCGTCCGCGCCAAAATCTGCAGCGGAATGGAAATCTTCGGATTGCAACTCGACGAAAGTGCCAACCGGAAAAACGCAACGGAGATCGCGGCGCACGACAGCGCCATCTCCGTTCAAGTCATCGAAACCGACGAAGACGCCCAAATCGCCCGCCACGTCATGCGGCTGCTAGGAGAAGCCAGACCCGTCGCCCGGTAGCGCCGGTTTACCCTGAGCCTCGAGGGGCGTCCCGCCGGCGTTTTTTCGATCTGAAAGCGCGACGCGACAAGCAGGCAACTACCAAGGAGAAATCGAAACGCCAACGAATTATTGAGCGCGCTCACCGCGAAGCAAAACCGCCGGCAAGATGCCGGCGCTACCAAAACAAAAAGGGCACGCAAAGCGTGCCCTCAAAAGCGAATCAAGTTTTCCGACGAGCATCACCGCGAACGCGCGCAATACTCGTGTGGCGTTTCGCAGCAGTGAAATTTAGGCGCCGGCGCTCTTGCTGAAGCTCGACACGGCCTGCGCTTCGGTGTCGTACACATCAAACACCGTCAGCAGCTTCGTGATCTGCAGCACTTCCTGGAACTTGCTGCCCAGGTGGCAGAGACGCAGCGATGCGCCCTGACCCTTCGCGCTGTGATGCGCCGCAACAAGCGTGCCCAAGCCCGCGCTGTCGATGAACGTGATGTTGTCCATGTTCAGCACAATCTTTTTCTTGCCCTCGGCCAGCAGGCTCTTCACCTTCTCGCGCAGCGCGTTGCTCTCTTCTCCCAGTACGATGCGCCCGTCCAGCGCCACCACGGACACGCCATCCACTTCCCGGTTCGTCATCTTCAATGCCACGTTCGTATCCTCCTATGAAATCGGAGCGGCTGCCGGCAGCAACCTTGCCGAGGCCGCACAGCTTACATCAATAGTAGTCCGCGCAGGACATGTAATATCCGCAGACCGTGCAGATCAACTTGCAGCGCCGGGACGTCAGCCGCTGCGAGCAAACCGGGCAATACCGGGAAGCATCCTCGTGCGGCGCGGCGGAAACATTTTCCGCCTTCCCTGCGATCGCATTCGGTTCCTGGCGACCGGCCGCCGTTTGCATAGATACAGATGCATCGGGCTCCGGTTGAGTCCCTCGATTTTCAGGGTGAACCGAAGTTGCCCCTTCTTTCGCGGCACGTTCCACGGCCCGAAGGTTATAGCACAACCCACCGCACGGGAAAAGCGGGTCGGGAGGGTAGGCCGAAGAGGCAGCGGTCCTCCTTAGGCCCATGCCGGCGGACTCAATGACGGTCCCAGTAATTCGTGGGGCGGTCGTCGTTCAGGAGGGCTGGCGGGAAGATCCAGTAATCGTCGCCGAAGGGGACGTTCTTGGGCCAGAGCTGGTCGAGAGTGGTGCCGTCGTAGAGGATGCCGCCTTTCATGACGAAGGCGATGTCGGCGCTGTTGTGGATGTCGTCGAGCGGGTTTTTGTTGAGGATGTCGAGGTCGGCGAGTTTGCCTACGGTGATGGAGCCGAGATCCTGGTCCATCCCGAGATAGTGCGCGCCGTCATTGGTGGCCATTTCGAGCGCGCCCACCGGGCCGAGGGCGGAAGAGTACATCCATAGCTCCCAATGCGAATCGATACCTTGTTGCTGGCCGTGTCCGCCGAGCGCGCCGAAACCGCCGGAGTCGCGAATGTCCCCGACGGCTTGTGCGATGAGCGGAAAGCTGTAGTCGGTTTCGGGGCGCATCATGCGGCGGCGCGCGTGGGGAAGGATTTCCCGCCACGGAGTCCAGCGCAAAAGTTTTGCGTCTTTGTAGTAGTCGAACGTCTGAAAGAAATATTCTTCGTTCCAGACGCCGGGGCCACCGACGATGGCCGTCGGTGAGTAGGTGAAATGGACCATGCCGAAGAATTTGGTGGCGTCGCTGTAAAGCGGCGCGTAACCCATGGGATGTTCGGAGCCGGTCTGGCCGTCCATGGCCATGCCGAGATCGTATTCGAGGCCACCGCCTTCGGCGGTGATGTTCAGTCCGTATTTACGGGCAATTTCGGCAACCCACTGATGCTGTTCGCGTTTTGGCTGGAGATATTGTTTCAGCGTGATGACGCCGTAACTCGCGAGGCGCTTGATGTTCTGTTCGGTGACTTCGAGGCTGGTGAGATCGTTGTTGCGAAAACCGTTGCCGGCGTAGAGAGGATCGCCGCAGGAAAATGTTCGCGGACCGATCATGAGGCCGGCATCGACCATTTCGGCGGGCGGAAAAACATTCTGGGACCACGCGGCTGGATCGAGCGTGGTGGTGATGCCATAGGCCAAGTTGCCAGCGATCTCGTAATCGTGAGGAGGAGTGATGCCGTTGTACATGCTGTAGTGATGCGCATGCATGTCGATGAGCCCGGGGATGATGGTTTTGCCTTTGACGTCGATGACGCGATCGACACCAGCGGTGGAGCAATCGCCGACACAGGCAATGCGCGAACCTTTTACTACGATGGAGCCGCGTTGAATTATTTTGCGATGGTCGAAGGTCAGAATCCGCGCGTTTGTGAGGGCGAGGGAGCCGGAGGGAATTTCGCGCGGCACGGCGAGTTTGATTTCTGTTGCGTCGGTCTTTTTGGAATCGAGATGGTAGACGAAATAGCGATTGGCGCTGCCGAATTCGAGCGTTTGCGCGTCGCGGAAGTGCGGGAAGTTGCCGCCTTCTTTGCTGACTTGATTGAGCGGAAGGACCGCGCCGGTTTTGTCGATGAGTGGGGGTTTGCCAGCGGTGCCCGCCGATGGAAAGGCGAGCGTGTAGACGTTGTCGCCTTCCTGGAAGGCGACCGCGCTCAGGTCCGGAGACACAGTGACTTCGTCAGCGAAGGGAAAGACAAGGTGGACGCGGCGATCGGTGCCGTCGAGCTTGACGGAGACAAAATTGATCGCGAGAGGGCGGTGCGCCTCAGGGTCTTTGTTCTTGGCGAATTCGGGATAGTAGATGCGGCCGTCGGTGCCGAACGTGGGTGCGACGATTTGATTGCGCTCGAGGTATTCGGAGTATCGCGGCGTTCGGACGATCAATTTTGTTTCGCCGCCGGAAGCCGGGACGGAGACGAGGTCGTACCAGGTGTTGGTGATCCAGGGTTGTCCCGAAAGAACGCACCGGAGCCGCGCGCAACGACGATCGTTGCGCCATCGGGACTCCACGCGGGATGAATATATTCGCCGGGTTCGGTGGTGAGTTGCTGAGGCGAGCCACCTTGCGCTGAAATTTTCCAGAGCGCGCCGCCGAATTTTTCGTCCCACGAGGCGAATGCGATGGACTTTCCGTCGGGCGACCATGCGGGGGAATATTCGGTTGCGGTGAAAGAGGACGCGGTTAAACGGCGCGGTTGTCCGGCCGGCATGTCCATGAGCCAGATGTGGCCGACTGCCTGGAATGCAAGCGTCTTGCCGTCGGGAGAGGCGGTATGCCAACGCGCGAAACGCATCTGGAATTCGTCGTCGGTGATGCGGCGCTCGGTTTTGGCCATCTGCGAAATCGTGCGCTGAACGTGCACGGTGAAGGGAATCGTTTCCACTTTTCCGTCGGCGATCCAGACGCGATGAATTTTTCCGCCTTGTGAAATGACGATGGACTTTCCGTCGCGGGCCCACGAATAGCCGGGGAGGGGGCGCCATGCGCTCCAGGAATCCACGTCACTTTCGATCGGGTCCATAAGGACGCGCTCGGATCCGGATTGCAGATCGCGGAGCCAGAGTGCGGTGCGCGGGCCGTACTTGTGACCTTTGTAAGAGATGGTGCCGTTGGGAATGCGCCGCGCGAAGGTGAGCCAGCGGCCGTCGGGCGAAATTTCGGGAGCGAACGCGCCGCCGTTGGAGAGGCGATATTGCTGAGCACCCTGGCCGGAAGTGACGTCTTCTTTGTCGCCGGTGCGGAGTTCGATGCGTTTGACCTGGAAAAAACCCTGTAATGGGTCGTCGTGGCCGGCGTAGGAAGAAGGTTCGCCGGCGGCGTATTGAAAATAAACGTAACGGCCATCGGAAGAGACGGCCGGCCACTCGGCGACTTTTTCGTCTTTGCCGCTGACGATTTCCAATCCTTTGCCGCCGTCACGGTTGTAGAGCCAGATTCCCGCCGGCGGAGGAGTTTCCAATCCCGTCGCCACAGAAAGGCGCGCTACGAGAATATTTCGACTGTCGGGAGTCCAAGCCGGTTCGTACATGCGGAGATCTTTATCTTCGACGACCGCGTGAGGATTGGAGCCGTCGGCGTTCATGACCCAGAGATTGTCCTGGCCGGCGCGATCCGAAATGAAGGCGATGTATTTTCCATCGGGCGAGAAGCGTGGATGAGCGTTGAGCGCGACGCCGCTCTTTTGCGTGAGGCATTCGGCGTTGCCTCCGGTGACCGGCATGCGATAGATGTGCGCGAGAAGATCGAAGACGATCCATTTGCCGTCGGGGGAAATATCGACGGACATCCAGGTGCCTTCGGAAGTGTCGAAGGCGATGTCGCGCGTGGTGCCGCGGGCGAGCGTGGTGTCCCACTTTTCTTCGGGCTTGTCTTTTGATTTTTGATCCTCGTCACTGCGAGCGAAAGCGGGGAGCGAAAGGAATGCGAGGCCGAGGAACAGAAGCAGGGTGCGCGAGCTAGGGCGAAGCTGGATCATCGAGTCGCTCCGAAACTTAAGTGAATGTCAGGTACGGAATTTCAACGTTGCAGGCTGCCTGTAACTGTGCGGGCAAATTCTAGTTTGAAATGCTGTAACGGCAAAGCTATTCGCGGCGATCCGTAAGCGGTGCGATCAGAAATCGGCGAGGGAAATGGGAGCCGGAAAAAGCTTTCCAGGCGAAATTGAATTGGGATTCGATTCAGGAGGCGCTAGCGTCGCGATGCGTTCAGAAGCCTTTCACGACCCAGGCGTTGGAACTACCGCCGGCTTCCCAGAAGGCGATGTGGCGACCGTCTGGGGAAGGAATGGCCCAACCGATGTCTCGGTCGGGATCTTGAAACACCTGGCGTACACGACCGCGAAGATCAATGTTGAGCAGCGCCTGGGTGCCCGTGAAGTTCGAAGAACTTGCCCACATGCTCTGACTGTCTGAAGCCCAATCGAGGCTGGAAACGCCGCGGTCGCTTTGCAGCTTGAGCGTCCGGGATTTTCCAGATTTTGTGGAAAGGAGCTGGATTTCCGGGCGGCGCCACTGGGCAAGGGCAATCGTCTGTCCGTCGGGAGAAAGACTCCAATTGTATTTCGTTCCCTCAACGCCAATTCCGAGCGGTGTTTGCCGGCCGGTGGCCGGGTCGAACTGGATGAATTGAATGTCCTTGGCTGTGGCTTGTCCCAAGATGCACAACGTGGCCGGCAAAGTGGCGCACTGAAAATTGTCGATGGCTTCGCGTTGCAAGATGAGTTGCGGAGCGCCGCCTGACAGCGGGACGCGCATGAGCCGCAATCCTTTTTGATCGCCGGTATTTTGCGGCCCGACCAGGTAGAAAACTTGCAAGCCGTCGGGACTGGGCCGAGCGAGCGTTATTCCATCTTTCCCGCCAACGAGCAGGTCGGGAGCGGGTCGATCGATGCGCTGGAGGAATAGATGAGCGTGACGGTCGCGATCGGAAACGAAGATGATGGACTTGCTGTCGGAACTCCAACTGTAGGGATAGTTTCGGCCCTCTTCCAGGCTGAGGCGCTGCGGAGCAGCGATGCGGTGCGCGCCGGGCTCGACTTCAGAAAAGTACACGTAAGCTTCGCCATTCCAGCGAATAAACGCGAGGTGCTTCCCGTCCGCGGAGATGGTTGGACTCATCTTTCTTTCGAGCCCGCTGGTGACGCGGCGTGCAGTGCCGAAAGCCTGGCCGGAATTTTCGTCGATGGATAAAGCCCAGAAATTCGAGTCGCCGTCGCCCGACTTTATGGAAGGACTCGGAACCTGCTCCTGAAGCGAATAGATCAAGCGGCCGTCGGGTGACCAAACCATGCTATCGGCGAGAGCAGGATTCGAAAGAAGGACGTGAGTTGCGCTTTTTTCCAGATCAAAGATCTCGAGCGTATTTTCGCTTTCGTGATGGCTGGCGCCGTACTTGTAGCGAATGAAGGCAAGTTTGCGTCCGTGGGGCGACCAGACGACCGCGCCGAAGACGTCGCCGGATGCCGCAGTGATCTGGCGAGGATTCTGGCCGTCGGAAGAGAAGAGCCAGATTTCCTGATCGGGCCAGTCGTTGCGAACGACAGCGATCTGAGAGCCATCGGGAGAAACAGAGCGAGCACTGGCGTTGTCCACGAGCTTGCGCGGGCTGCCGCCGAGAAGCGAGACGTTATAGACGCTCATCACGCCGGTAGCTTGCGCGGCGTTGACGAGAAGATGGCTGCCATCGGGAAACCAGGCTTTGGCGAGTGGGCGCACGACGTCTGGAATATCAATGGAATGAGTTTCGCCGGTGGCGAGTTCGCGCAGGAAAAGGCCGGCGCGATCGGCAAACGCGAGATATTTCGAATCCGGTGAGAGCGCCGCGCCAAGGATCGGGTCGTCGGAGGGATTGTTCGTGAGGCGCCATTCTGAAGATTGAGCAGTCTTTTGTGTAAAGCGATGGGCTGCGATCCAGCCAGCGGCGGTGCCTGCAATGAGGAGTACGGCGCCGCTCAGAGCGAGGAACCAGTGGCGGACGAAGATGTTTGGGCGAGTCGAGGAAGCTGATGCGAGGTTCGGCCTGGAATTGGCGCTGGATGCAGGTGGCTCAGGCAAAGCTGGCGCGACAATCGGCGGCGCTACAGCGTTTGCCTTGTGTGAGCCGTTTCCGTTTGACGGGACCGTTACGGGAGCGATGAAACGGTATCCGCGACGTGCCAAAGTTTCGACGAAAAGCGGGCTGTCGGCCGAGTCACCAAGGGCATCGCGAAGCCGCTTGATGGCGGCGTTCAAACCGTGGTCGAAATCGACAAAAGTGTCGGCGGGCCAAAGGCTGGCGCGGAACTGCTCGCGGGTGACCACCTCACCGGGATTCTCCAGCAGGATGGTCAGGACCTGAAAGGGCTGCTCCTGGACCTTGATCCGCTGACCGTTCTTGCGCAGTTCGGCGGAGGCAAGGTTGGCCTCGAAAACGCCGAAACGGATGGTGCTGTCGTGTTCCGCCTGGGGCACAGAACCCTCTCAAGCTGAAGCATCGTCGTCTTACAGATAAGAACGTCTAAACGATTCGATTTGTTTCAAGCCTTCGCGTTACAAGCGGCTGTATCTCTCTGATGCTGCGTGCTTTGTGTCGTTACCTACGCACGGCCAAGGCGTTACCCGCCCGGCATTGAAGTACGAAATGCGATCGCCGAAATTCAGCCCGCGTGGAGGCGTGGGCCATGAAGAATCAGACGGTGCGGAGATGGGTCTCGTTAGGTCTGGGACTGTTGGGAATGGTTTCGATGGGGGGTTCGAGCATGCGGGCAGATAGCGTTAGCCGAAGGCCCGTAGTGCGCATTTCGGTTTACAACGACGCCGGTTTGAAACGGGGAACGTTGTTGCACGCCGAGGAGGACGCTGGGGCGGTCTTTCGGCGGGCAGGAATTGAGACGGAATGGAAGAACTGCGGTGGCGAGGAAGTCTTCGCGGGAGTGGGCAAGCCGTGCAATGAGGTGGCGTATCCCGTAAGGCTGGTGCTACGGATTGAGAGGCGGCCACGCGGCCTGGTGTCTGAGCCACTCGGCGTCGCCTATCTCGCCGACGACGGCAAGGGTGTGTACTGCGATGTGTTCCTCGAGCCGATGGAAGAGCTACAGCAGGTGTATGCGGTGAGTCTGGACGCATTGCTGGGACATGTTGCGGCGCATGAGATCGCACATCTCTTGCTGGGACCGCACTCGCATACTGCGAGCGGTTTGATGCGGGCGCGATGGGGATTGCAAACGATGGAAAAAATGAAACGTAGTGGATTGGAATTCAACTCGACGCAGGCGGCGGTGATGGTGGAGCGGCTCGAGTATGCGCAGGACAGCGCACCGGATGCGCTGGTGACGATGGCAGGAAACGCGCCGGCGACGCTGATGACGTTGCCGACGCAGTGCCCGAACGTGCATTGAGCGCGACAGTTGTCCGACAAGTCGGTACTGGGAGGGGTGGGTCTTGAAACCCGGGGCTGGAAAGGCGCATCTTTCTTAGTGAAGGCTTTATCCGGGGCTGTTGGCGCTTCTTGGAGCAGGGGCTCGGTAAAGGCATGGTGCTGCTATGCGACGAATTGGGATAGTCGCGGTTGCGGTCTTGGGGCTGCCTTTGGCGGTATTTGCGCAAAGGGCTGGCGGAGTTGGCGGCGGCGCTGGAGTTCATGCGGGGGCCGTTGCGGCTCCTGTGGCAGCGGCGCGGGTCAGTGCGCCTGCCGGAGCGCATCCCGTCAATCATGTGGCTGTGGCCACGCATCTGGCTCCCGGCCATGTTCGCACTTCCTCTCCGAATCGCATTGTGGCGGCGAATGCGAACTTCGGAACTTCCAATTTTGTTTCGAACAATGTGCCGGGGCTTGGATTCGACTATCCGCACCTGGCTGCCGTAGGTCCTAAGAACGGGCAATTCGGCCGGAACTTTCGATTCCGGCAAACTGTGCCGTTTGGGTTCGGCGGCTTCCTGATTTCGACTCCGGAAATTTACGTGGACAATCCGCAGGCGGTGGCAGAGGCGCAGGAGACTGCGGCGGAACAGGGCGATGCCGATGCCCAAGCGCAATTTGAGGCTGCGCAGATGCAGGCGTATCGCGCGGGACAGCAGTCGATGACGCCGCAGGTTGCACCGCCGCCGCCTCCACCGGAGCCTGCAGCTGATCCGGCTTCGTATGTATTTGTGATGCGCAGCGGCGGAGTTGTTTTTGCGGTTGCGTATTCGTGGGACAACGGGACGCTGCGGTATGTGACGCCGGAAGGGCAGCGCAAGAGTATTGCGGCGGATTCGATCGACCTCGAGGCGACGACCCAGTTGAATGAGTCGCAGGGGTTGAGCTTCCGCGTTGGAGCGTAAAAAACGAAGTAATGACGCAATGAAGTAATGAAGTAACGATTTGATTGGGCGCCGAGCTTAGGTTCGGCGCCTATTTTTTTGACCAACTACTTGGCCGGGGCGGGCATGACGTAGCCGGAGGTGGCGGGGAGGCCGGCGCGTTCGAGTTGGATGGTGGCGTGGCCGATGTTGAATTCGGCGGCGCACTTGGAGCGGATGGCGTCGAGGATGCGTTCGCACTCGTCCATGTGCATGTCGGGAATGCGGGCGTGGAGGCTGAGTGCGTTGTGGTCGTCGCCGAGCGACCAGATGTGGATGTCGTGGACTTCGAGGACGCCTTCGATGGTGAGGATGGCGCGAGCGACGTCTTCCACGGTGCAATCGGGCGGGCGGCCTTCGAGCAGGACGTGTGCGGAGTCGCGGAGAATTCCGATGGCGGACCAGAGGACGAGCAGGCCGATGGCGAGGCCGAGCAATGGATCGATCCAGCGGATGCCGGTCGCGCCGATGATGAGGGCGCCGATGATGATGGCGACGTTGGAGAGCGCGTCGCCGAAATTGTGAATCAAAATGCTGCGCAGATTTAAATCGTTGCGGCCGCGGACGAGAGCGAGTGTGATGCCGCCGTTGACGGCGAGCGCGGCGAGAGAAGTCCAAATCATCCAGCTTTCGACGACTTCGACGGGCGAGCGGAAACGCTCGATCGATTCGTAACCCAGCCAGAGAGAAAGCAAAACCAAGACGACGGCGTTGGTGAACGCGGCGAGCGTGCCGGCGCGATGGTAGCCGTAGGTTTTTTCGGAATCGGCGGGACGCTGGGCCCAGCGCATCGCGAGAAACGAAAGACCGATGGCGGGGACATCGGAAAGATTGTGAACGGCGTCGTTGAGAAGAGCGACGGAGTGGCCGACGATGCCGCCGACGACTTCGGCGGCGACGAGGCCGAGAGTGGCGACCATGGCCCAGCCGAGGATGCTGGGGCTCAGGGTCGGATGTTCGTGGCCGTGGTGGCCGTGGCTGTGACTATGGGAATGGCCGAAATGCGAATGGGCGTGGCTGCCGGAGGCGGCTTTCGAGGGCGTGCCAGGGGGGCAATCGTGCGTGTGATCCCCGTGGGCGTGATCGTGGGAATGCGTGTGCATAGCCGCTAGAGCCCATTCTACGCGCGGTTTGCTCGGTTGGCGAAGCGGGGCTACTTACTTAGTGGATATCTTGACACGTAGGGGTTGCGATTCCGTTGACGGTGCCGGGGGCGGCTGCGAACATCGAATGAGGCTCATCAGGTTTTGGCTGGTGCTGGGTAGGCGTGCGGCTGTGTGTTTGGAGGGGATATATAGCGCGCACTGTTCGTACGACGGACGTTTTGCGTCCGGCTGTGCGTTTACCTGAGTGGGCGTGCCAGGGTGAAATGACAAATCCGGTTGCCAAGTTGAGTTTTTGGGGCGTGCGCGGGTCCACGGCGACCGTCGATCCGGCGACTTGGCGTTATGGCGGAAACACGCCGTGCGTCGAGCTTACGACGCCGGACGGGATGCAACTGATTTTGGATTGCGGCACTGGGCTGCGGATGCTGGGTTCGCGATGGGGCAAAGAGCACGCGCAACAACCGCAGCAGGAAACACACTTTCTCGTTACTCACTATCACTGGGATCACATTCAGGGGATTCCGTTTTTCACTCCGCTGTATTCCGAACAGAACGAATTTCATTTTTATAGCTTTCGGTCGGAGTCGCTGGGCCGCGACAGCCTGAAGCAAGTTTTCGAAACACAGATGGCGCAGCCGTATTTTCCGGTGGATTTGACGGCGATGAATGCGAAGCGGCGATTTCAGGAAGTGGCCGACGGCGATGCATTTTTCATCGGCGAGAATAAAATTTCGGTGCGAGCACTGAATCATCCGCAGGGATGCCTGGGATTTCGAATCGAGACGGCGGCGGGGATCGTGGTGTACGCGACCGATAATGAGCCGGGAAATCCGGCGCTCGATAAAAGTTTGCGCGATCTGGCGGCGGGCGCGGACATTTTCATCAACGACGCGCAGTACACGCCGGAGCAGCTTGCGGGTCCGAAACGCGGCTGGGGACATTCGACGTGGCAAGAGGGAGTGAAGGCGGCGCGCGACGCGGGCGCGAAGACGCTGGTTCTGTTTCATCACGATCCGGATTCGACGGATCGGATGGTCGATTCGATTTTGCGGCAGGGGCGCGAGGAATTTGATTCGGTATTTGCGGCGAGCGAGGGCATGGTGATCACGCTGGGAGCGGCGAACGGGCGCGTCGATGCGCACATGCCGGGGACGCGGACGGCGCTGCGCCGCGAGGCGCAATTCCGGGCGCGGGTTTCGGGAGTGACGGAAGGCGGGCGGGCGTTTGATGAAGAGACGCTGGTGAGCGATTTGTCGCTGCAAGGGGCGATGATCACGTTGAAGCATAGTCCGCGGCTGCAATCGGAATTGCAGGTGATCATGGAGACGCCGGGGCCGAACGGGTTGCAGGGGGCGATGCGGTTGCGGGGGTATGTGACGAGGATCGACGAGGGAAGAGAGAAGGGGGTTAGTTCGGTGGGGGTGGTGTTTACGGATTGAGTCGTTACGACGAGATTGAGAATTGTGAAAGGGCGCTGCGTCGGCTGCGCCCTTTGTTTTTGGGCTGGGTCTAGTGTGGGCGGGGGAGTGGGAGTAGCATCTTGGGAGCGGTAGTCGAGATTGTCGGGGCAGTGAGGTGCACGATGAACTCACGGATGTGGATTGGGTTGTGTGCGGTGTTGGCGCTTGGGGCGCTGGGGTATTCGAAGCCGAAGAATAAAGATGATTTTCCAAAAGCGCTGTTGAACGCGCGGTATGTGTATGTCGAGGCGGAAGCCGGTGACATTCAGAATCCCAGATTGATTCCGGAGGATCGGCGAGCAATTGGGGATGTCGAGGATGCGCTGCGGAGTTGGAACCGGTACAACTTGACGTTTCGGCGGTCGGAGGCTGAGGTTCTTTTTGTCGTCCGCAAAGAGCGGATTGCGAGCGCGACGGTCGGCGGAACGATCGGGCGCCAAACGGGGCCGGGGACGATACCGGGGACGACTGAATCCCAGACGACGGCGGCGGGGAGGGTTGAGGCGGAAGTTGGGCCGAACCAGGACATGTTGTACGTGTATCTGGTGAAACCGGATGGGACGAAATTCGGGCCGGTGTGGCATCAGTTTTTGAAGGATGGGTTGGATAAGCCGGAGATGCCGCTGTTTCAGAAGTTTCGGGATCAGGTGGAGGCGGCGAGCAAGGCGCAGGCTGCGGCGAAGGGGAACGGGAATGCAAGTGCAAATCCGCCGACAAATAGCAAGCCTTAGCGAGATTTAAGATCGAAGAGAGATTTCTCCACTGCGCAAGCCGAAAAGAAAAAGCGCCGGCTTGCTTCGGTCGAAATGACAGTTGGCTAAATTAGCGCCGAAATGCAAGTGTTGGAGTGTGTTTGAAGTGGGCGACCAGACATGCCGGATTTGAAGACAACCGAAAATCGAGCTGGGTTTGTGCCTGTGACCGCGCTCGATCCGCGGGCGGCAGGCACGGCGGTCGGTGCCGGCTCGGCGACAGGCGGCGGGGCGGCGTCGGGCTCTCCTGCGAACGGCGCGGCGCGGCGGGGGCCGACGCGGATGGAGTTGATACGGGGGTTAGTGAAGCAGGCGCCGTTTGTGGGGAAGAATTTCGGGCTTTATTTTCGGAATGGGTGGCGGCGGCATGTGTTGCAGACGAAAGTTGTGGCGCCGTATGCGGTGACGTTTTATGTGACGCACAAGTGCAACCTGGACTGCACGTATTGCACGCAGAAAGAGCCGGAGGTTTTCAGTTCGGAGTTGCCGACGGACGGGACGCTGAAGGTTTTGGCGAAGATCCGGCGAGAGACGGATTCGATCGTGATTACGGGCGGCGAGCCGACGTTACGATCGGATATCGAAACGATCGTCGAAGCGGCGCGATTTAAAAATAAATTCCGGTCAGTGCTGTTGATCACGAATGGAACGCTGCTGGATCGCAAGCCGAAGATTCTGGATGGAGTGACGGGGTTAGTCGTAAGTCTCGATGCGCTACACGCTGATCCGACGAATGCGTTGTCGAAACCCGCGGCACTGCCGAAGGTGATGGAGAATTTGCAGTTTGCGAAGGAGCGATTGGGAAATCCGCGAAAGATTACGATCAGCACGGTGATCGAAGAGTGGAATATCACGGAGGTCGAGAAGCTGCTGGATTGGTGCGGCGAGCAGGGATTTGTGTTTGCGGCGCAGTCGGCGCAGATGGAGAAGATGCCGAATCTGGCGCTGCTGCGGAATCCAAAATATCAGGCGCTGGTGGATACGATCATCGCGCGGCGGCGCGAGAACAAGCAGCCGATTAACGGGACGCCGAGGACGATCGATACGCTGCTGCGATTCCGGAGTTTCGAGTGTTTTCCGACGATGTTTCCGCGGGTGTATCCGAATGGGGATGTGTTTTATCCGTGCGAGCCGCTGCGGAAGGTGGCGGGAAATTTGTTGCACGATGGATCGCTGAAGAAGATTTTTGCGCGCGGCAAGAAGAGGTATGGGGAGATTCCGCCGTGCGAGGGAATTTGCTATTTGTTTGGGAATGTTTTGTCGCACTACTACGTGAATGATTTTTGGGGTTTGGCGGGGGATTTTATTGCGTGAGGAAGTTGACAGTCGAAAGTTAAAAGTCGAAAGAGCAGCAAAGCCTCAGGAAGGCCGGTTGTGACGTGCCGGCGAAGTTCTCATTCGCGCGGGACAAATTACACAGCTTTTGCTCGGTCAATCGAGCGGTAACAAATAGCCGGGAGTTCCACCTAAGCGGCCGCCGAAGGCTTGCGCGTCGAGAGTAGCCATATCCCACGTAAACCAGGATTCAGGCGTCAGCCGAACTGTCACGTCATCGAACGAAGCGAAGACAGGCTCGATCCCTGGATCGGCCATGGCGGCGCTGCTGAGATAGCGGCTGTGAATGCGGCGGTTGAGCTGCTTTGATTGATCTCCAGAGAGCAGTTGAGCGCGACATGTCGCGGTAATGCCGCGTTCGGTTCCGGGCTTGCGCATGTCGACCATTAAAGAGGCTTTGGGTACTGCGAGAATGTTGCGTGCCTTTTTTGTTCTGGAAGAAGTGGCGACAAAGAATGAATTTTCTTCGAAGAGAAACCAGACGGCGGTGAGGTGAATGGAGCCGTCAGAATTCTGCGTGCCCAATGTTGCGATCAAGCGGCGCTGCAACATTTGTTGAAAGGCTGGGTCCAGGAACCGGCTAGGCATAGTCGCCCTCCGCGAATGCGCAGAAACATTGAGGGGACTGTCTCATTTCTCTACCGCAATGGAAAGCGGGAAAGGGATCGGCTCAGGAGTTTTCGGCGATTTTTTTGTCGAGGTGGGCGAGGGCGGCTTCGAGGGATTTCTTGTGGTTCGGGTTGGTGGCGTTGGCGAGATCGTTGGCGATACGGACGCGCGAGAGTTGGAGGTCTTTTACGGTTTGTTCGCGCAGGCGCTGTTCGGCGCTCTTTTCGTTCTTATCGGAGGGTGCTTTCCTGGGTTCGGCGGCAGCCACTTGAGCTTCCACGTCCTTACTTTCCCAACCTCTGGCCATGACTTATTGTCGCACAGAGAGTGATATTGGAGAGCGTTTAATCGCAGACGTTTCGTACAAATAAACGACGAGGTTGACAGTCGACAGTTGAAAGTCAAAAGCGAAGAAAAACATCGGGGAGCGCGAGACGCAGCGTTGGTTGCCAAGCTGAGGCGCAGCAGTGCTGCGCCCGTACATGGAAGTGAGCTGGGAACGTAATTTCAGGCGCGGGCGGCGCGGGCTTTTTCCTGGATGGGGAGGCCGGGGCGCATGACGCTGCGGATGGTGCTTTCGGCGACTTTGGCGAAGTGCTCGGCGAAGATGCCGCGGTAGGCGAATTCCTCGACGGTGTTGGGGCGGCGCAGGCGAACGACCCAGCCGGCTTCGGTTTCTTCGGAGTAGACGGAAGAGACTTCGGCGACGGGGATGATCAGGCGCGTCTGGAGATGCGCATCGAGCGCCCAGATATTTTCGGTGCCGACGAGCAGGCGAACAGGAACAGAGACGCCGTTGGACATGCGCGTTTTGCCGCCGTTGACGACGACGAGAGCGCCAAGTTCGCGCGCTTTGTCGTCGGCAGTAACGATCGTGAGCGCGGGCGGCAGTAATGCGGCCGTGAGGAACATGGCGAGGCCGGCGATTGCGGCGAGCCAGGAATTCCAGAAAGCGAGCGGCAAAATCACGAAGCCGGCGCCGGCGATTCCAAGCAGGACGCGGAATACGGTCCAGGAACGCTCGTCGCGTCGCAGATTGAGAATTTTGGGGACGAGCAGAACTCCGGCGAACAATGCGCCGATGAACATTTTTTGCAGGCGCGCCAGGGCGTTCGCGGTTTGTGAGGCTGCGGGGTTGGCCGTGCTATCCATGCTGATTCTTACTCTCTCGCTTTAATTCAATAGATTCGTAAAACCCGCTACCGATACCGGAAAATTTCTGGCTACAAGTTCACGCACAAACTCAATGCACACCTGCGCACTACGGCGCGAGACCGGGAATTTCGCGCATTCGGGCGAACGCGCGGCGGACGTGCGGAATGGTGATCGAGCCGCCGACGACGAGGGCTACGTTCAATGCGTCAACCACTTCGTCGCGGGTCCAGCCTTCTTCGCCTGCGCGGACGAGGTGGTACGTAATGCAGTCATCGCAGCGTAGCACTGCAGAGGCGACTAGGCCCAATAGCTCCTTCGTCTTGGTACCGAGAGGGCCGGGCTCGTAGGCCTGGTGGTCGAGGGCGAAGAATCGCTTCATGCCCAGGTGACCGCAGCCGAGGATCTCTTCGTTGAGATCGGCGCGGGTCTTCTGAAATTCGTCCAAACTGCCGGGTGCAGGCACAAATCCTCCGCTGCTGAGTACTTCCGCGCTTACCGCTCCTCATTTACTGCTGCGTTTTACCGCGCAGCCGCGAAAATTCGCACGATTTAGGTGGAATGGGGAAAAACATTATCGCGCAAAGAGCGAAGGATGGGATGACGAAGTTAAGAGAGTTGCAAGAGATTGCTTAAGGATTATGAGTAAGTTCTAGTACTCGGCCGGGACGAGCGCCGGTTGGCTTCGTGGAATCCCAGACAAGTTGTCCGTTTACAAAGACTTTTTCGATGCCGGTGGGGAGTTCGAACGGTTTAGCGAAGGTGGACCGGTCGAGTACCGTTTTGGGATTGAAGAGGGTGAGGTCGGCGATGGCGCCTTCGCGGAGGACGCCGCGGTCTTTCCAGCCGATGCGCTGGGCGGGAAGCGAGGTCATTTTGCGGACGGCTTCGGGCAGAGTGAGCCAGTGGTTTTCGCGGACGTAGACGCCGAGGACGCGGGGGAAGGTGCCGGCTCCGCGGGGATGAGCTGAGCCGATGCCACCGTCGCTGGCGACCATCACCCACGGCTGCTGATAGAAGGCTTTGATGTCGGGCTCGATCATCGATTTGCCGATGACCTCGGCTTCGGTGTTGGCGGCGTCGCCTTCGCGGATGATGCGGATGTACATCTCGACGGGCGTGATGTGGTTGGTGACGGCGAGTTCGGCGATGTTGTGATTTTCGTACGAGTGATTTGGCTTGAATTCGGTGATGGTGATGTTTTGCGCGCCGCCGTTGTCTCGCAGGGCTTTCTCGACGCTGGCGGGATTCTCGTACTGCTTGTCGGGCATGATGACTTTGATGTTGGAGTGCCAGGCGTCGTAGGGATAGCAGTCGGCGAGGAAGTCGATGCCGCGTTTGCGGGCGGCTTCGATGACGCGGATGTAGTCGGGGGCTTTGTTCCAGACGCTGACGGTGCTGACCTTGATGTGCGAGTGCTCGATGGGAATGTGGGCGCGTTCGCCGATGGCGATTTCTTCGTCGAGCGCGGAAAAAGCTCTGTCGCCTTCGTCGCGAATGTGAGTCATGTAGAAGCCGCCGTGGGCCGCAGCGATTTTCGCTTCGGCGACGACTTCGTCAGTGGAGCTGTAGCTGGCGACGTCGTATTCGAGGCCGGACGAGAGGCCGATGGCGCCTTCGTTCATGGCTTGCTCGGCGAGCTGCGTCATTTTGGTGATTTCGTCTTGTGTCGCGACGCGGCGGAAATCTTTGCCCATGACTTGTTCGCGGATGGTCGCGTGGCCGGCCATCATGGCGATGTTGAGCGATGGAGGATTGGCGCGGCGCGCGGCGAGATAGGGCGCGATGGGCCAGGGAGAATCGCCGTCGGCGCCGAGGACGATGGTGGTGATGCCTTGAGCGATTTGCGATTCGGCGAGCGGGTCGGATTCGAGGCCGTCGGTGGAGTGATTGTGGATGTCGATGAAGCCGGGGGCGAGGACCAGCCCTTTGGCGTCGATGACTTTTTCATCGGGCTGCGGTTTGAGGTGGGCGGCGACGGCGAGGATGCGGTCGCCGGAGATGCGGACGCTGAGTTTGCGGAGTGGGGCGCCAGTGCCGTCGGCGACCTGGGCGTGGAGGATGAGGATGGTTTGTGGCGCGGGGTTCTGAGATTGGCGCGCGCGAGTATGCGGAGAAAACAAAAGACATGAGGAGTGCCAAGGCGAGAATCGAGATTCGGTAAGCGCGGATGATGGGTCTCCTCGGTGACGCTGTGAGTTGTGAATTGACCTGCGAATTTATTTCACGCTTCGGCGGTTGGTTCCAGAGCTTTTTGGACGAGCGCTTTTGCGCCGGGTTTTCCCGCGAGAACGAGATCGAGCCATTCGGCGCCGACCTTTGAGAGGCGGATGGCCTCGCTGGTGAGCGATTCGGGGCCGCCGGAATCGGCGTTGCCGAAGTAGACGCGATCCATCGGCTGCGCGGCGGCGATGCGATTGACGGTGTATTGGCTGGGAACAGACATGAACATCGGATGGCCACGGCGATAGATGCGGACTTCGATGGGATCGACGTTGAACTCTGGCATCAATTTTTGGAAATCGGCGAGTACGCGCGCGGCGAGAATTTTGCAGGCGTTTTCGTCGAGCAATGTGGCGCGCTGGGATTCGCGGAGCGGCGTGTAGAACGAGAGGATGTTGTTTTTTTGCTTGTAGCCGGGCTCGTTGCGGACGGTCCAGTCGGCGACGATGAAATCGGTGAAAGTGTTGCCGGGGCACCAGTTGTCGTAGCCGCGATTGTAGACGGGCTTGTCGAAGATGACGTTGACGACGGGATAGGGCGCGAAGCGCGTGCGGCGCATGGCAGCGAGTTGTGCGTCAGGAAGTCCGCGAACGAGGCGCGCGGTGATGTGCTTTGGCGTGCACATGAGTAACGGCTTTGGCGGAGACGGTGATTGGCTTGGCTTCGTGGATGTAGGTGATTTTGACTTCGTCTTTTTCGGAGACGACGGCGACGACGGTGGCGTTGCCGAGCATGCGCTCGCCGTATTTTGGCTGGAGGACTTCGACGAGTTTGTGGGTGATGCAGCCGAGTCCGCCGGGGAGAATGACGCGCTTGCTGTCTTCGCCCGTGGCGAGACCGCGCATCCCGTCGAGCCCGACGTAGGCGGAAGTATCCTGGCAGATTGCGCCCCAGTTTGAGGGACCGTAGCCGTCCCACCATTGCTGGACTTCGTGTGCGTAGCCGGCGGTGAATTTTGTGAAAGGCTGCGCGTCGAGCTCTTTCATGCGCTTCGCGACGTCGATTTTGCGGACGTCGTCGCGAAATTTGCGGAAGCTCGCGCGGACTGATTTGGGATAGGGAAGTTCGTCGATGCCTTTGATCCAGGTGTCTGGGACGAAAGTTTTGTTGACGATGGTGGGATCGGGATTGTCTACAGGCAAAAGCTTGAGACCAATCTCGCGCGCGAGTTGGTCGCCCTCGTCGTCGCGGAAGGCGTAGGCGGAGCCGGTGGCGAACGGCTGGCCGTCGAATTCTTCCTGATAGGCGTTGCCGCCGAAGTGGTCTTCCTTTTCGAGGAGAAGGAAATCTTTGCCGCGGAGGAAATAGGCGGCGGAGAGGCCGGCGGAGCCTGCGCCGATGATTACGACTTCGACTTTGCGGCTGACGGCGGGGAAGTCGAACGCGTGGCCGTCACGGACTTCGTGGCAGATTTCGAAGTGTTCGCCGTCGACTTGAGGTGTGGGACTGGGAGCGGCTGAGGTGCTCCCTGAAGGAGCGGCGATCAGGGATTGGTCTATAGGACATCCGGCGGCGACGGAACCTGCGACGACGAACTTGATGAAATCGCGGCGGGAATTGGGTGACGGTGTCATGCGGCTTGCTCCTGCTGCTGGGTTGCAGTTTGTTCGAGAAGATCTTGTGGTTTGGCGCCGAGGCTGCGCGTGCGGATGCGATACCAGATCACGATGAGTGCGAACGATAGCGCGAAGATGAGCGTCGAGATCGCGTTGATTTCGGGGGTGATACCGCGGCGAAGTCGGCCCCAGATTTCGAGGGGCAGCGTATTGTCTCGGCCGATCAGGAAGAATGTGACGGCAATTTCGTCCATCGAGAGCGTGAAGATGAGCAGGCCGGCGGCGATGAGCGAGAGTTTTAAATTTGGCAAGGTTACGCGCCAGAAGGTTTGCCACGGAGTCGCGCCCAAATCGAGCGAGGCTTCTTCCTGCGCGCGATCAATTTTTTGCAGGCCGGCGAAGAGTTCAGTAGTGGCGACGGAAATCAGCGCGGTGCCGTGACCGAGAAAAACGGTGCCGAGGCTAAGCGGGAGGTGAACGAAGACGGCGAACATTAATAAGGAAAGGCCGGTGATGATGCCGGGAAGAATCAGACGGGAGGAGTACGAGGCGGCGAAAGAGCGGTTTGCCGGGGAAGTCGGCGCGATCGAGCGCGAGCGCGGCGAGGAGGCCGAGCGTGAGTGCGAGCGCGACGCTTGCGGCGGCGACGATGACGCTATTGAGGACGGCGTCCCAGATCGCGCCGTCGGCGAAGAGCCGACGATACCAATCGAGGGTGAAGTGCTCCGGCGGGAAGCCGCCGACTCCGTCGCGATTGAAGGAGTAAACGACCAGCACGACGATCGGCAAGTAGATGAACGCGAAGATGAGGATCGCGCAGATGGTCAAGATCGGAGCGCGCGCGTTGGAGACGGCTTTCGCGGATCGGGTTGCGCGCGTCATTTGAAGGACCAGCGCTTTTCGAAACGTTCGGTGAGCGAGAGCAAGGTGATGGTGATCAGAAGAATGCAGACGGAAATTGCGGCGCCGAGCGGCCAGTCGTAAGCAGCGCCAAAGAGGCTTTGCACGATGTTGGCAATCATTGTGCCGCTTGGGCCGCCGACGAGGAGAGGAGCGAGAAAATCACCAAGCGAGAGTACGAAGGCGAAAGTGGCTCCGGCGAGAAGGCCGGGCATTGAGAGCGGGAGAATCACTCGAAAGAATGTTGCGAGGCGATTCGCGCCAAGGTCGTGCGAGGCTTCGACGAGCGGACGCGGAATGTGCTCGAGTGATGCGTAGATTGGAAGAAATACGAACGGCGTGTAGATGTGCGTGAGCATCACTATGACGGCGAACGGGCTGTAGAGCAGGGCGCCGAGGGGTTCGTGCGTGATGTGGAGATATTGCAGGAAGCCGTTGAGCACGCCGTCGCTGCCGAGGATGGTTTTCCAGGCGTAGCCGCGCACGAGGTAGCTGACCCACAACGGCACGATTACGAGTTGATAGAGCAGCTCTTTGCGCGCGCCGGCGTGAAACGACAGGTAGTAGGCGAGTGGGTAGCCGAGCAGGACCGACAGGATCGTGACGGACGCGGCGATTCGCATCGTGCGGAGAAGAACTTCGACGTAGAGCGGATTGGAGACGAGCTTGTGATAGTTCTGGAGGTTCCACTCGTGAACGAGGAAGCCGTCGCGCACGAGCCAGAAGCTATGCGCGAACATCAACGCGTAGGGAAGCAGCAGAAACAGGCCGACCCACAGAAGGGGCGGCGCGGTGATCAGCGTCTTGTAGGCGCGTGAGTACATTCTCGTTGCGGCTTCGTCAGCCCTTCACTTGCACTACCTCGTCGGCGGAAAAGGAAAATTCCTGTTCACGGCTGAGCGAAGCACGAGAGGGAATCCGCGCGCGGAGAGGTTGCCCGGCGCCGCACTCGATTTCCAGCAGTTCGCTCGCACCGCCGTAGATTTGTTGCTGGATCGTTCCGCGAAAGCGAACCCATCGCGCGGAGACCGGCAAAACGTCGGACGCGAGCTGGATTGTTTCCGGACGGAGAGAGAAAAGCGCCGTGCCGTCGCCGGCGGACGTCGGCCACTTCAGCGAGCCGCACATTGCGACGCCGCCTTTTACAGATGCGTTCAGTAAATTTGTTTGGCCGATGAATTGGGCTGTATACGCCGTGGCGGGGCGCGCGTAAATTTCGCGCGGTGCCGCAACTTGCTCGAGGGCGCCGTTGCGTAGCAGCGCGATGCGATCGGAAAGCGCCATCGCTTCTTCCTGATCATGCGTGACGAAAAGAAATGTGATGCCGACTTCACGCTGGAGCGATTTCAATTCGCTCTGCATTTGCTTGCGCAAATTCGCGTCGAGTGCCGACAGAGGCTCATCGAGCAGGAGGAGTTGCGGCCGATTCACCAGCGCACGGGCCAGCGCAACTCGCTGTTGCTGGCCGCCGCTGAGGCGCGTGGGCTTGGCATCGGCGAATTCGTTCATCTTCACCATTTTCAGCGCCTGATCGACGCGGCCGCCGACCTCGTTCTTCGGCGTTTTCTTCACTCGCAGACCGTAAGCGACGTTGTCGCGCACGCTCAGGTGCGGGAACAACGCGTATTGCTGGAACACCGTGTTAACGCGGCGTTTGTGTGCGGGCTGGATGTCAAGCCGGTCGCCATTCATCCAGATTTCGCCCGAAGAAGGCTCTTCGAATCCGGCAATCAACCGCAGTAGCGTCGTTTTGCCTGAGCCGCTCTCACCGAGCAGCGTGATGAATTCACCCGGCGCGATATCGAGCGACAGGCTCTTCAGCACTTCTTTTTCCCCAAAACGCTTCGCAATGCCGCGTACCGCGAGCAAGACGCCCGAGGCGCCGCTCGTTGCGCTATGCGCGTTGGCCACGGGAGAGCTCACTGGGCGTTTTTGACCTCGTTCCAGATTTCGGTGTATTTCTGACGGCGCGGAACGTCCTGCCAGAAATAAATCCGCTTCATGTAGGCGTCGGGATCGTCGAGGTGCAGACTTTTCACTTCGTCGGGCGTCAGAAGCTGCGCGGTTGCTGGATTCGCGGGTGTGTAGTGTGTCACATCCGTGACGAGCTTTTGCGTTTGCGGCTCAACCATATATTCGAGAAACGCCTGCGCGAGTTCTTTGTGCGAACTCGCGGCGGTGATCATCAGGTGGTCGATCCATCCTGTGGTGTTTTCTTTCGGGATCGTCTCGCCGATCGGATAGTTGACCTTGCGCAGGTCGACCGTCATCAACGGCCATCCCATCGCGGCGATGATCTCGTGCTGTTGAAAAAGGTTGGTGAGTGCGCCGCCAGTCGCCCAATAGGTGCGAACGTTAGGTTTGAGCTCGATCAATTTCTTCTTCACGGCTTCGAGTTGTTCGTCGCTGAGGTTGTAGAGCTGATTCGGATCAGGCTTGTCGTAGCCGAGGACCTGCGCCGCCATGTAGACGCTGGAGAGTTCATCCCACAGCGAGATTTTGCCTTTCAATTTGGGATTCCAGAGATCGCTCCAACTGTCGGGTGCCTTCGGAAATGCATTCGTGTCGTAGAGCAGCGGATTCGGTCCCCACACAAACGGGACGCCGTAGGTCTGGCCGTTCGCTTTCACCAGCGGAGATTCGCGCAATCGTGCTGAGAGTTGTGGGTACGCCGGAATCTTCGAGAGATCGAGCGGCGCAGCAAGTCCAGCCTTCACGATCGACGTTGCGACGTCGCTCGACGGCGAGATCACGTCGTAGTTGCCGGCGCTGCCGCCGCGTAATTTCGCGACAAGCTCATCGCTCGATCCCATGTACGACGCAACGACCTTGCAGTGATGCGCGTCTTCGAATGCCTTGAGGAAGGAGGGATCGGCGTAGCCCTCCCATACGAGCAGGCTTAACGTTTCCGTTTTCGGTCCGCAACCCGCGAAGAGAATCGCCGAAAGAAAGATTGCCGCGAACGCCGATCGCTTCATTCCGTTCTCCTTTGCATCTTTCCGGCCCGACTCGACGCGAGTGCCCCGAAATCAACAGCTACTTCGCGTCGCTTTGATACACGATGCGCCCACCGACAATCGTCGCCGTTACTTTGGTCTCCGAAATTTTGCGCGGATCGATGTCGAACACGTTCTGCGAAAGAATAATGATGTCCGCAAGTTTTCCGGTTTCGATCGACCCTTCCGTTTTTTCACGCCGGCCGGCAAAGGCCGCGCCCAGCGTGTAGCCATACACCGCGTCCGCGACGCTTAGTCGTTGTGACGGCACAAAGCCGCCTTCAGGTTTGCCTTCGGTTGTCTGACGCGTGACCGCCGTCTGCACGCCTTCCCAAGGATTGAGCGTGACGACCGGCCAATCGCTGCCGAACGCGAGATGTCCACCGTCGTCTGCGATGCTCTTCCACACCCACGCTCGACCCGCGCGATCGGGACCGATGTTACGCGCCCAGACGTCCAGCGTGTCTTCGTTGGGATAGGAGTGCAGCGGCTGCATGCTCGCGATCACGCCGAGCTTGCCGAATCGCGGGATGTCGATCGCTTGAGTCGTCTCGATGTGCTCGATGCGTGGTCGGCGATCCTGCGTGCCGTTCACCTTTTCGGCGTTCTCATAGGCATCAAGCGCGGTGCGCACGCCGTAATCGCCGATCGCATGCGTGAAAAGTTGCAGCCCCCGCTTATCAAGTTCGGCGACGGCGGATTTGTACTTGTCGGGGTCCCAGAAGAGCTTGCCTTTTAGTGAAGGGTCGTCGGTGTACGGCTCAAGCATTGCAGCCGTGTGCGACTCGATCACGCCATCGACCATCATTTTTACCGCGCCGCCGCTGATCCAATCGTCGGCATATTTCTTGCGCGCGAATTCAATCTTTTCGATGTCGGCGGGCCGCAATTGGGGCGGGTCGAGAAAGTAGGCAATGTAGAAACGAAGCGTCTGCTGTTTTTCGTGGCGTATCTGATCGAACAGAGCGAGTTCTTCGAAATCGCCGCCCGCGCTATGGACACGCGTGAGGCCGTGCTCGTTGGCCCACTTCATACCTGCGCGGAGGGCTTCCAGTTTTTCGGCGCGCGTCGGCTTCGGAACAATGTTTCCGACCAGACCGTGTGCAGCTTCTTTCAGCGCGCCGGTTGCTTCACCAGTCTTCGGGTCGCGAACAATGATGCCGTTCGCGGGATTCGGCGTGTCCTTAGTGATGCCGGCAAGCGCCAACGCCTTCGAATTCGCCCAGTAAGTGTGGCCGTCGTAGCCCTCGATATAAGCCGGTCGATCGGGAAAAATTTCATCGAGATATTTTTTGTCGGGCAGCGCAGCCGCGCCGAACATCGCGTAATCCCATCCACGGCCGAGGATCCAGTCCTTGCCGGGGTGTTTTGCGGCATATTCGCGCAGGCGCTGTTGAATGTCGGCGACATCTTTCGCGCCTTCGAGATTCACGCGCCCAAGGCTGAGTGAGCCGTCGAGAAAATGAATATGGCAATCGACGAATCCCGGCAACACAAGCTGCCCATTGGCGTCGATCGTTTTCGTTTTTGGATTGCGAAACTTTTCGGCTTCGGCTTGGGTTCCGACCGCGATGATCTTGTCACCGTGAATCGCAAGCGCTTCAGCCCACGGCTGTTTTGCGTTCACGGTGTAAATTTTCGCGTGATGGATGATCGTGTCGGCGGTCTGCGCGTCGGCATCAGGTGATGCGGCGGATGCGACCAACAGCAAAAGAACGACGAACGTGATGGATCGAGCGACGAGCAATCGTGCGGATGAACGCTTCATGTTCCCTCGTGATCAAGAATCGCAAACTAACGAACCGGGCCCGATGTCGCCACGAAAGCCCAAACCGCTGCCGCTAAAACGTCGGCGGTGTGTTGATCCAAAGCAGCCGCGTTTCGCTTCGCCCCGGATTTCGCCACCGGTGCGGCGTCGAACTCTCGAAATATAAACTGTCGCCGGTCTTCAGCACGTGATGCTCCTTACCGCCGAGCCAGATCTCGAATTCGCCGCGCAGCACGTGCAAAAATTCCTCGCCTTCGTGCGCATAAGACTCGCCGCTTCCGCCGTTGGGCTTGATGCAAAACAAATGAGGCTCCATCGCCGTGTGGCCCCAGGCGAGCAGCTCCATCCGTACCCCGGCTGTCGTCTCAAGGATTTTGCGTTGCGCCGGCCGCACCAGCCCAGGATTTTCTTCGGCAGCTTCGAACAGCGATGGAATGTTCGTCCGATAGAAGCGCGCGATACGCCGCAGGGTAGCGACCGATGAACGCATCTGCCCGCGTTCGAGCGCGCTGAGAAATCCGACCGATACACGCGTGGCACGCGCAACCTGCGCCAACGAAAGTCCGCGTCGCGTGCGCAACCGGCGAAAGCGCTGCCCCGGCAACAATTCTTTTTCCGCGGGCGCCGATACGATGCCTTGGCCCTTGAGCACGTGCACAATCGCCGCGGGATTGAGTCCGCGCGCGCGCCGCAAGAATAGTGCGCGCTGCAACAGTCGCACGTCCGCTTCGGTGTAAAGCCGATACTTGCTCTTTGTGCGTTGCGGCGCGACGAGGCCGACCATCTCCCACGCGCGCAACGCGGAAGACGAAATTCCGACGCGGCGCGCCACTTCGCTGATGCGCAGCATGCGCTTGTGCGAAGCACTTTCTTGCAATCGCGTTCGCGATTGGCTGGATGAATTCTTTCCGCTTGACACCGGTGATGGCTTTCTCTAAGTTTGCGGGATTATAGTAAGGTTCATATCACGCAGCAACCTCGAATCGCAGTGGTTTTTCAAGAAATTTTGTGAAGGTAGTCGGGTCCTGGTCGGGAGTTGAAGTACCGCACTGAGGGGTGAGCTCATGAAGTCCGAATGTAAGCGACGGAATGCGTCCGCATTCCGCGGTCCTCGTTTATTTCTACTTTCAATTCTCGCGATGGCGGCGGTGACGTTTGCGCCGATCATCGCGGCGCAGAGCACCGGCGGCCGCATTCGCGGCACGGTGAGCGATCCAAGCGGCGCCGCCGTCATGGGTGCCAAGGTGACGCTCATTAACGAAGCGACGAATGTTTCGCGCGATGTGGATACCGGCACGAACGGCGATTACTTGCTGATCGAAGTGCCGGTCGGTTCGTACGAAATCGACGTGGCCCAGCAGGGCTTCAAGAAATATGTGCGAAAGGGAGTTGCGCTCGACCTGAACGAAGTCATCAGCGTTGACATCACGCTGCAACTGGGCACGACGGCAGAGACGGTGGAAGTGACGGGTGCTCCGCCGGTTGTCGATACGACGACTACCCAGCTCGGCGCTGTCGTCAACGAGCGCGCCTCGACGCAACTGCCACTCAACCAGCGCGACGTCTACCAGCTTCTTCAACTCCAGCCTGGCGTGCAGTCGCAGCTTGGCAACGATCTGTTTTACGGTTCCGACAGGGCGGGCGTCGTCACCGTCAACGGTGGCCGCGGGTCGCTCCAACAACTATTCCGTGAACGGCGGCGACGGCAACGATCTTTTCGCCAACTTGCCCGCGATCGAGCCTTCGCCCGATTCGCATCGAGGAATTTCGCGTCATCAGCAATTCATTCGACGCCGAATATGGCCGCAACTCCGGCGCGGTCGTAAACGTCGTTACAAAATCCGGCACGAACGCGTTTCACGGGAGCTTTTACGAATTTTTCCGCAACGACGTGCTAAACGCGCATCCATTTACGTTTTTCCAAGCTCCGAAACCGGAGTTCAGGCAGAACCAGTTTGGCGGCACCATCGGCGGCCCGATTCGCAAGGACAAGACGTTTTTCTTTGGCTCATATGAAGGGCGCCGCATCGTGCAAGGCATCTTGTCGCAGCCGATCAGCGTGCCGACTGCGGCTGAGGTCACTAATGGCGATTTTTCAGCGGCAGGATTGGCGAACGGCGTCGTCGATGCGAATGGTAATCCGGGATTCGCGGGGAGCCTCAGCGACGCGACTGTTGCCAACATTCTGCAATCGCGCTGCGGCTCGAGTCTGACCGGAGCATCCGCCGCTGCCGTCGCTCAGGTAGCCGGCGGCGGCGCGCCGGCGCCGTTCAGCACCATCTTTCCCAATTTCAAGATTCCGACGACGTGCTTCGACCCCGTTGCGGTGAGCCTGCTGCAATACGTACCCGGCGCAGGCGGCAGCGGCGGAGTTCAAGTCACGCCGAACAAGACCGATCGCGGCGATCAATTCCAGATTCGCGTCGATCATTCGATCAACGAAAAACAGAAACTCGCGATCTACTATTATTTTGACGACGACAACACGCTCGACCCGTTCGCGAAGTTCCAGGCATCGGGTGCAACAACCGGCAATTTCCCCGGTGTTTACACTACGCGCACACAGCAGATCAACACAACGCATACCTGGACGATCGGCTCGACGTCGGTCAACGAAGCGCGCTTCAGCTATTTTCGCGAAGGCCAGCTGAAATTCGACACGCCGACTCGCACCGGTTCGATCCAGAGTTCGTGCGGTAGCGGCGCGGCGTCGGCATTTTGTTTCACCGGCACATCGGACACACCGCTTATCACCGACGGCGGCACACCGCTCGGTACCAGCGCCGACTACGGCATTCACACCGGTCTGCCCACCAGTGCTGAAGGCGTCCCCTTCATCGATGTCGGCGGCGGATTCACCATCGGCAACAACTTCAACGGCCAATTGCCGCAGACAGGCAATACTTACCAGTTCTCGGACAACTTCAGCAAAATCATCGGCAGCCACAGCCTCAAGTTCGGCGGCGATGTGCGTTACCAGATGTTCGACCAGCTTCTCTATTTCGACGTCAACGGCGACATGCAATTCCTCTCGAGTACCAACGGTCCGGTCGGAAACGATCTCGGCTTTTCGGATGCGTATCCCGACTATTTCCTCGGTCTCGCGAACTCTTACTTTCAAGGTTCCGCGCAGCACGAACTTGTACGCAGCACCTCGCTGTACTTGTTCGCGCAAGACAGCTGGAAGATCAAGCCGAACTTGACGCTCAACTACGGCGTACGCTGGGAAATGAACACGCCGCTCACCGACATCGGCAAGAAAGTGCAGACCTTCCGTCCGGGAGAAACTTCGTCGATTTATCCTTGCACGCTGCCGACGACGAGTCCGTTGTACGTTGCGGGCAGCGTCACGAATTGCGATCAGGCTGGCGTCACGCCGGTTGGGCTCGTATTCCCCGGCGATAAGAACGTACCCAACGCGCTTACGAATACCTACTACCGAGGTTTCGCGCCACGCCTCGGACTTGCATGGAGTCCAGACTGGAAGGATGGGTTCCTCGGCAAACTTGCGGGTGGACCCGGCAAGACCAGCGTGAGCATGGGTTACGGCATCTTCTACAACCCGATCGAACAACTCGTGCTCGAACAGTTCAGCGCCGAGCCTCCGTTCGGCGGCAGCAACTTCATCTCAAGTCCACTCTTGCAAACGCCTTATGTTGACCAGAGCGGCGACGTGTTCCCGAATCCTTTCAACGGCATTCTGAACCCGCCACGTGGGACCGCAGTCGATTGGTCTCAGTTCCGCCCGATGACATTCTTCGGTGAATTTCCGCCGAACCTGAGGATGCAGTATTCCGACCAGTACAACCTCACGATCAAGCGTCAGTTGCCCGGCGACATTCTTTTCCAGATCGGATACGTCGGGTCGCAAGGCCATCGCTTGCTGGCGAGCTACGAAGTCAATGTCGGTAATCCCACGACCTGCAACCAGCTGAACACGATTCTCGGCGCGGGGACTTGCGGTCCCTTCGGCGAAGATTCCGCGTACACGATTCCTGCGGGCACGGTGATTCCCGCCGGCGGCTTCCAACTTCCGTACAACGCAGGAAGCGGTGGCCTGACCGTTCCGGCTGGTCCACTCGCGAATCCGATCACGCTGGTCGGCATCCGGCAATATTCGTCGCCGCTTTGCCAGCCGCTCACCGGAGTCGGTTGCCCATCGGATGGCACGCCGGTTTTTTCCGGCATCTTCTCGGAGAACACCGTTGCGAAGTCGAACTACAACTCGCTCCAGGTGCTCTTCCAGAAGAATTTCAGCAAAGGGCTGCAATTCCAGGCGTCGTACACGCTCAGCAAGACGATGGACAACGCGTCGAGTTTCGAAAGCGCGTTGAATCCGCTCAACTTCGACGCGACCTACGGTCTTTCTGCCTACGACGCGCGTAATCGCTTCGTCTTCAACTATGTCTGGGATCTGCCCATTCCGAAATTCGACGGCTTCAAGGGCAAGCTTCTCGACGGCTGGGAAGTCTCCGGCATTGCCTCGTTCCAGAGCGGCTTCCCGGTCCGCATCACATCGCAGGATGACGTCGAGGAACTTGACTCAACGTTCCTCTTCGAAACGCCCGGCGAGCCGAACTTGACAGCACCGTTCCATACGCAGAACATCCGCCAGAACAACGGATTCGTTTTTAATCCGGATCTCTTCACGAACTCTACCGTCGCGCCCGGCACCATCGGCAACGCGCCGCGGTCGATCTGCTGCGGCCCCGGCATCAACAACTGGGACATGAGCTTCAACAAACAGACCCGGATCGGCGAGCGTTGGCTGATGGAGTTCCGCGGTGACGTCTTCAACATCTGGAACCATGCGCAGTTTTACAGCGTGGACGGCGACGTTTCCAATACGGGAAGCACGTTCGGCCAGGTCCAGCACGTCCACGATCCCCGGCTTGTTCAGTTCTCGCTGAAGTTCAAGTTCTAGCGCGGACCGGATAAACTTGTACTGGCGTCCAGGGCGCGGCTCCGCAAGGGTCGCGCCTTCACGCTGAAATGGCGGGTTCAAGGTCAACGCACTTCGGCAGAGCTCGCTCGGCAAACGCAGAACAAACTGACCGCAGGGAACAGGCCTGCATGCAATGGAGTTTGGTATGTACGAAGCACTCGACAAGGAAATCGCTCTCTACGAAAAGCGCACGCCAAAATCGGCGGCCGCGCACAAACGCGCACTCGAACGTATTCCGCTCGGCGTCGCCAGCAATTACCGCCACTACGAGCCCTATCCAATCTTTGTAAAAGACGGAAAAGGCAGCAGGATTCGCGATATCGACGGAAACGAATATATCGATCACAACCTTTGTTTCGGCGCGCTGATGGCGGGCCACTGCCATCCCGCTGTCGTGAAAGCCGTCGAGCAAAAGCTGCACGAAGGCACGACCTTCGGCATGCCCCACGATCAGGAATGGGAGCTCGCCGAAGAAATCTGCAAGCGCTACCCAGTTGAGATGGTGCGCTTCGGTTCCAGCGGCACCGAAGTCACTATGCACGCCTGCCGCATCGCGCGCGCCGCGACGAACCGCGACAAAATCCTCAAGTTCGAAGGCTCATACCACGGCCTTCACGATACTGCGCTCGTCAGCGTGAAGCCCAAGGCTGAAGAGTACGGCGATCCCGATGCGCCGAATTCCGTCCCCGGTGGCGGCGGCATTCCGAAAGCGTCGATCGCCAACGTCGTCGTTGCCAGCTTCAACAATCTCGGCAGCGTCGAACGCCGCTTCAGAGAAAATCCCGGCCAGATCGCGGCCATCATCCTTGAGCCGATTCTGATGAACGTCGGCCTGTGCATTCCGCAGCCTGGATTCCTGCAAGGCCTCCGCGACCTCTGCGACAAAAACGGCGCGCTGCTGATCTTCGACGAAGTAAAAACCGGCGCGAAGCTTGCCTGGGGCGGCGCCAGTGAATATTTCGGCGTGAAGCCCGACATGATCTGCCTTGCGAAATCGATCGGCGGCGGACTTCCGCTCGGCGCATTCGGCTCAAGCCGCAAAGTCATGGACCTCATCTCGCAACATAAGGTCTTCCACGGCGGGACCTACAACACGAATCGCGTAGCAATGTCGGCAGGACTCGCGACGTTCCGCGAAGTCCTCACGCGCGAAAATTACGCTCACACCGACAAGCTCAGCAAACAGCTCACCGACGGCTATCGCAAAATCGTCGCCAAAGTCGGCCTCCAGGCCTACATCGCCAGCGCCGGCGTCAACGGCGCCCTCATGCTCTATCCACAAGAAATCAAGAATTATCGCGACTGGACCACCATCGACGTCGATCTCTGGCGCCACTATTGGTTCGCGATGGTCAATCGCGGCGTGCTCGCTCAGCCGTACTGGTGGGACGAGCAGTGGACCATCTCGGTGCAACACACCGAAGCCGACATCGCCAAGCATCTCGCGGTTTTCGAAGAAATCGCCCCGTCCCTGGCGAAGGCCCAGCAAGAGCGTGGCGCAGCCAAAGTCGGCGCCACAGGCCACTAAGTTCAGTAGTGGCAGCTAATGTAGGGGCGCAGCATTGCTGCGCCCCAGCTTGCCCGGGCGAAAGAATAGCCACGATTTGTTTTCGCTTGGTTTGCCGTCTCTCGGGGAGAACAACGTTGTCGAATGAAATCGCCACAACGCCAGTCGCTGCGAACTCCCCCGCCGCGACATCCACGTCGGACGCTCCTCATCTCCGACGCGTCCTCGGTCGTTGGGACCTCGTCCTCCTCTTCGTCGTCGCCGTCTTCAATCTCAATGTCGTCCCATCGATCGCCGCCAACGGCGGCGTCACCATCTGGCTCTGGATCATTTCGCTCGTTGCTATTTTTCTGGCCGCAAGGAATCGCCGTCATCGAACTTGCCCATCGCTATCCTGGTGAAGGCGGCGTCTACCTCTGGGCAAAAGAAGTCTTCGGCGACTTCCACGGCTTCCTCTCCGGTTGGTGCTACTGGACCAACAACATGATGTACGTCCCGACGGTGATGCTCTATTTCGTCGGTGTCTCCGTCTTCGCCCTCGGCGCTGGCCACCAGGCACTCGCCGACAACAAAGTCTTTGCGCTCTCTTCATCGCTGGCGTTGCTCGCAATTCTGGTGATTCTCAACGTCATCGGCCTCGGCGTCGGCAAATGGATCAACAATCTCGGCGCCATCGGTACCGGCATCGCCGCAGCTGTCTTGATTGGTCTGGGCGCCATCGTTTATCTCCGCTTCGGCACCAACATCACCGCTTCCGACTTTCACATTCCCGCGAATCCCCGCTTCGTCCTGAATTCCTTCGGCGTAATCTGCTTCGGACTCGTTGGCCTCGAACTCGCCTCCGTCATGGGCGACGAAATTGAAAATCCTCAAAAAATCCTGCCCGGCGCGGTCGCATGGGGCGGCGTCCTCTCTGGACTCCTTTACATCGGCGCAACCCTCACGCTTCTGATCGCTGTCAGCAAGAGCGACATCAGCGTCCTCCAAGGCATCGTGCAAGCAGTCAGTCACATGGCCTCTAGAGTCAACGCTCCTTGGATCGTTGCGCCATTCGCTTTGCTCTTAAGTTTTAGCATCGCCGGTATCGGCTCCGCATGGCTCGCCGGCTCCGCGCGCATCCCATTCGTCGCCGGCCTCGATTCCTACATGCCCGCATGGCTCGGCAAAGTGCATCCGAAATACGCGACTCCGTACGCCGCCCTGATCGTTCACGCCGTCGTATCGATGATTCTGGTGATCGTCAATTTCTCCGGCGGCGCCGGCGTCCAAGAAACATTCCAGAAGCTCCTGTCACTCGCCGTCGTGCTCCAGCTCGTGCCATTTATTTACATGTTTGGCGCATTGCTGAAACTCGCCTCCGCCGAGGATTTCGTCCGCGGTCGATACAGCAGGCAGACCTTGCTACTTGCAGGCGTCAGTGGTCTGATCACGACGATTCTCGGAATCGCGCTCGCATTTTTCCCAGCGCAGCAGATTACGTCCGTCGCTTCGTACGAAGTCTGGATGTTCGGCGGCACGCTCCTCTTCGTCGGCCTCGCCGCATTTTTCTTTTTCGTCTACGGCCGCCGCAAAGCCGCAAGAAAAATAGTGGAAGCACCAACAGCGTAGGGCACGGCAAGCCGTGCCCGTCTTTAGAATCGATATTCAGATGTGACGGAGGGCCAGGATGGCAACCACCACAAGCGCAGCGTCAAACGCAAAGACCTACAAAAATTTCGTCAACAACCAATGGGTCGCGGCCGCCAGCGGCGAAACTTTCCCCGTATACGACCCCTCCACCGAAGAAGTCATCGCCAACGTCGCCGCCGCCGACAAATCCGACGTAGACGCCGCAGTGAAAGCCGCTCGCGAAGCCTTCGACAACGGCCCATGGCGACAAACCACCGCGCAAGATCGCGGCCGCATCCTTTTCAAGCTCGCCGAAAAAATTCGCGCAAACGCCGCCGCGCTCGCCGAACTCGAATGTCGCAACTCCGGCAAGCCCATCGTCGAAGCCGAATACGACATCGCCGACGTCGCCACCTGTTTCGAGTACTACGGCGGCCTCGCCACAAAAGTCACCGGCCACGTGAATCCCGTGCCCGCCAACGCCCTCAGCTTCACCATGCGCGAGCCGGTCGGCGTCGCCGCGCAAATCATTCCGTGGAACTATCCGCTTCTGATGGCCGCCTGGAAGCTCGCTCCCGCGATCGCCGCCGGATGCTGCTGCGTACTAAAGCCAGCCGAGCAAACTCCGCTCACCGCTCTTGAATTCGCAAACTATCTCGAAGAAGTGGGCCTTCCCCCGGGCGTAGTAAACATCATCAACGGCTTCGGCGAAACCGCTGGCGCCGCGCTCGTCGCACATCCCGGCGTGGACAAAGTCGCCTTCACCGGCAGCGCCGCCGTCGGAAAGATCATCGTCAAAAGCGCCGCCGACACGCTCAAACGCGTCACGCTCGAGCTCGGCGGCAAGTCGCCTAACATTTTCTTCGCCGAAGCCGATTGGGAGGCCGCCGTCGATGGCGCTCTCTTCGGCGTCTTCATCAATCAAGGCGAAGTCTGCTCCGCGGGCAGCCGCATCCTCGTCGAAAAATCGATCTACAAAAAGTTTGTGGAGGCGATGGCTGAAAAAGCCAAGCGCATCACCCTCGGTCCGCCGCTCGCTCGCGAAACAAAAATGGGCCCGCTCGTCAGCAGAGAACAATACGACCGCGTCGCGTCTTATCTCGACCTCGGCAAGAAAGAAGCAAAGGTCGCCATCGGCGGCAACAAGACAACACAATTCGGCAAGGGCTTCTATCTCGAACCGACGATTTTCTACGACGTCGAAAATTCCGCCCGCATTGCCCGCGAAGAAATCTTCGGCCCCGTTGCCTCCGTCATTCCATTCGACGGCGAAAACGACGCCATCCGCATCGCCAACGACACGCCTTACGGCCTCGCCGCCGCCGTCTGGACGCGGGACATCTATAAAGCTTTTCGCGTCGTCAAATCTTTGAGGGCCGGAATCGTGTGGGTTAATCACATGCAGCCCACATACGTCGAAGCGCCGTGGGGCGGCTACAAACAATCAGGCTTCGGCCGCGAACTCGGCCCATGGGGTCTTGACGAATATCTCGAAACCAAGCAAGTTTTCGTGAATCTCGACGAAACTCCGATCGGATGGTACTGAAAATGGCCACAATCGAACTCAAAACTGAAATCCCAGGTCCTCGCTCCCTCGCTCTGATGAAGCGCCGCGAAGCCGCCGTCCCCCGCGCTCCGTACAACACGATCCCGGTTTTCGCCGCGTCCGCCGAAGGTGCCACCATCACTGATGTCGACGGAAATCGCTACATCGATTTCGCCGGCGGCATCGGCTGCCTCAATATCGGCCATCAGGCCCCGCGCGTCACCGCGGCAATCAAAGAGCAACTCGAGAAGCATCTCCATCTCTGCTTCGCCGTCACTCCGTACGAAGGCTACATCGCCGTCGCTGAAAAATTGAACGCGCTCGCGCCCGGGAATTTCGCGAAGAAAACGATCCTTCTCAATACCGGCGCCGAAGCCGTCGAAAATTCCGTAAAAATCGCCCGCGCATACACGAAGCGCCCCGCGATCATCTGTTTCGAAGACGCCTTCCACGGCCGCACGCTCATGGCGATGACGCTCACCAGCAAGGCTCATCCTTATAAGGCGGGATTCGAGCCCTTCGCCAGCGATGTTTACCGCATCCCCTTCGCTTACGAATACCGCGCCGAAGGCGAAACAACCGCCGAAGCATTCGCGCATCATCTCGAAAACGCATTCAAGCGCTACGTCGCCGCCCAATCCGTCGCTGCCGTGATCGCCGAACCTGTTTTGGGCGAAGGCGGCTTCGTTATCCCGCCTCGCGACTATTTCAAAGCCATTCACGCCATTTGCCGCAAGCACGGCATCCTCTTCATCGCAGACGAAGTGCAATCCGGCTTCGCGCGCACCGGCAAATGGTTCGCCTCCGAACATTTCGGCATTGAGCCCGACTTGATCTTGACCGCGAAATCGCTCGGAGGTGGCATGCCGATCGCCGCTGTCACAGGTCGTGCCGAAATCATGGACGCCCCCGCCGTCGGCGGACTCGGCGGAACATTCTGCGGCCATCCGCTCTCCTGCGCCGCTGCGTTAGCCGCGATTGAAACCATCGAAAAAGACGGCCTCCTCGCCCGCTCCACTGCACTCGGCAAACACTTCGAAAAGCGCGCGCGAAGCTGGCAGCAAAGGTGGCAGCTCGTCGGCGACATCCGTGGCCTCGGCGGCATGTGCGCCATCGAACTCGTCCGCAACGCCGGCACGCGCGAACCCGCCGACACCGAAACCAAGCAAATCGCGGAATTTTGCTACAAACACGGGCTCGTCACGATCACCGCCGGCACGTTCAACAACGTAATCCGCATCCTGGTGCCGCTCGTCATCACCGAAGCTCAATTCGATGAAGGTCTCGACGTGATCGAAGCCGCACTCGCCGCCGTCGCCGAGAAAAAGCAGCCGATGCTTTCTCACGCCTAAGCAAAAGTGTCGCATTCCGCTTGTAGGGGCGGGGCTTGCTCCGCCCGGCGTCAACACGTTTGAGGTGCGATGAGCGAAGCTCGCAGCCAACTGTACTCGACTGTTGCGCCCGCGCCCGTCGCGTAGCAAACTCATCTCCCCGCATCTAAATAGTCGCGTTCCCAGGAGCACCGTCATGCCGGAAGCCGCCACAAAAGCCGCATCGATCGCATCCCAATTCAAAGATCCCGACCTCTTCCGCGAAGCCGCCTACATCGACGGCCAGTGGGTCACGGCGAGCAAAACCTTCCCGGTAGACAATCCCGCCACCGGCGAAATCATCGCGAACGTCCCCGACCTCGGCGCCAGCGAAACGCGCCAGGCCATCGAGGCCGCCAATCGCGCCTTCCCCGCGTGGAGCAAGAAAACCGCGAAAGAGCGCGCCGTCATTCTCCGCAAGTGGTTCGATCTTCTCCTCGCGAATCAGGAAGACCTCGCGAAGCTCATGACCCTGGAGCAGGGCAAACCGCTCGCCGAAGCGAAAGGCGAAGTCGCCTACGCAGGCGCGTTCATCGAGTGGTTTGCCGAAGAAGGGAAGCGCATCTACGGCGACACGATCCCGCAGCATCAGTCCGACAAGCGCATCGTCGTCATCAAGCAGCCCGTCGGCGTCGTTGCCGCCATCACGCCCTGGAACTTTCCTCTCGCGATGATCGCGCGCAAAGCCGGCCCCGCGCTCGCCTCTGGCTGCACCCTCGTCATCAAGCCTGCCGAGCAAACCCCGCTCTCCGCGCTCGCTCTCGCCGTTCTCGGCGAACGCGCCGGCGTTCCAAAAGGCGTCTTCAACGTAATCACCGGCTCCCCGGTCGAAATCGGCGGCGAACTCACCTCGAATCCGATCGTGCGCAAGCTCTCCTTCACCGGTTCCACCGAAGTCGGCAAGCTCCTCATGGCGCAATGCGCCGGCACCATCAAAAAAATCTCCCTTGAGCTCGGCGGCAACGCCCCATTCATCGTCTTCGACGACGCCGACATCGATGCCGCCATCGAAGGAGCGACCGCCTCGAAATACCGCAACACCGGGCAAACCTGCATCAGCACCAATCGTTTCTACGTCCAGGACGCGATCTACGACGCCTTCGCCGCCAAGCTCACGCAAGCCGTAAAAAATCTCAAGCCCGCCTCGGGCCTTGAAGCCGGCGCGACGCAAGGCCCGCTCATCGACGACGCGGCCCTCGCAAAAGTGGAAACGCATCTCAACGACGCGAAGTCCAAAGGCGCGAAGGTTCTTATCGGCGGCAATCGCCATTCTCTCGGCGGCCGCTTCTTCGAACCGACCGTGCTCGCCGACGTCACCCCACAAATGCGCATCTCTAAAGAAGAAACCTTCGGCCCGGTCGCTCCGCTCTTCCGTTTCAAAAACGAAGCCGAAGCCGTCGCGCTCGCCAACGACACTGAGTTCGGCCTCGCCGCCTATTTTTACGGCCGCGACATCGCCCGCATTTTCCGCGTCGCCGAAGCTCTCGAATACGGCATCATCGGCATCAACACCGGCATGATCTCCACCGAGGTTGCGCCATTCGGCGGCTTCAAGGAGTCCGGCCTGGGCCGCGAAGGCTCCAAGTACGGCATGGACGACTACCTTGAGGTGAAATACCTCTGCTTCGGCGGCATTAGCTAACCGCTCGGGATGCCCACAATTGGGCACGTTGAATCGCCAACTGCTTGCCAGACCTGACAAGATAGATGTCACGTCTATTAACTTGACTGCATATTGCCCACTGGCGTTAACTAGGCCCTTTCACGATGGCGGAGGAATTCCATTCGAGCGTGGACCTGCCGACAATTTCGGCGCGGCATTTCGTCAGCTTCTACCAGCAACCGAACTATCCTGTGGACATCGTTTGCGATTACCTCGCTGAGGGCTTGACGGATGGTGAGGCAGCCGTCGCTGTCGTCCCCGCCGAACATGCCGCATTCATCACAAAAGAACTGAGCATCCGCGGCTTACCCATCGACGAAATGCTCGCCGACGGCCGATTTGCCTGCGCGGACGTCGCCGAGCCTCTCACCTATCTGATCGACCCAAGAATTTCGAGGCACGAAAAACATGCGCTCAGCGCTCGCTGGGTGGAAGAAACTCTCGAGCGTGCCCCGGCAAAACGCTGCCGATTTTTGGGTGAACTCGTTTCCCTCATGGTTGCGGGCGGCCACCTCGAGAGCGCCTTCCAGTTGGAAGATAGCTGGAATCAATTGCTCACTACATTTCCTGCCATGCTCTACTGCGTCTACGAGCAAACCCATTTCGAACGGTTGCAGGCGCTGAATGACTTCTGCGATGTCTGCAATCGCCACGACGCTGTGCTCGCCGCGCACTTGCAGTCTAATGCCACCAAAGACCCGGCGGCCTGGTTCGTGATGTTGCAGGAGCAGGCCAGCGCCCTGCGCGAGGAAGTGATGCGCCGCCGGATGGCCGAGCGCCTCGTATTCGTGAATGAAGCCAACCGCCTTAGGCAGCTCGAAGCCTTGCTCCGCGTTCACGGCCCGACTCTCAGCCCGATGGAAAAAGACGACATTGTCAGGGTCGTCTGCGAACTCCAGGCGCAGGCGCACAAAGAACGGCAGCATGTCGTCCCGGAGTCTTCGGAGTGGCACAAGAAGGCGGGAGAAATTCTCGGCTATGAAAGAGTCATCGCCAGCGTATTGCGTGCCGGCCGCACACCCAACACCGATCCCAGCGCTTCTTAGCGCGCAGCGTTTTTTCATCCCCGCCTGTACCTAGGCAGGCTGGATTAAGACCCAAAAAACCGTTTCCAAAACGAAACCTCCTGCTTGCGAGGCAGTTCCAGAAGATTTGCTTCTGCGAATTTCGTCGCGTGAGCGGGGCAGAGGTTGACGCTCCGCTTTACACCGTTATTTCCCGTATCCTTCCTGGCATCTAACGGTCCTAGCTCGCAGCGATACTCCGGCAATTCACGGCACGAGTGTTCCGGATCCTCGCAAGTGGTCCCTTCATCTGCGAAGTTGTTAATCATATTCTCGGGGAGCTTAGTAATTCTATGATTGCGTAGCATGTATGGCTATGCTACATCGCTTGGTTGCTTTTACGACCACCTCATCCAACTATAATTCATTTATTTTATCGAAGGTGAGGAGGCAATTCCTATACGAACCATTACCGTCAACGAGCGATGGTTGGAACAGCGAACGAAACTACAGAATGACCTAAGCAACCTGTTCTACGGGCGCAGCACCGTTGCGCCCCATCTCGACACGCTTGCCTTAGAGTCGTCGGTGTCTCTAACAGCGTTTCCTTCCACGCCTGGACCTTGGCGCGCCCAACCAGTCGCGGTATCGTAGGAACGACTCGGCGGGCCTGTAGCTCAATGGTTAGAGCATTCGGCTCATAATCGACTGGTTGGAGGTTCGAATCCTCCCAGGCCCACCACTCTCCCGTTTCGACGGTCTAACACTCATGTCGAACGGCGTTCGGCAAGCGGGATAGATACCTACCTTACCCACCGCACTTCCACCGCGCTGCTTACACAATCGAACTACTGCGCTGGTGGCGGCGGCTGTCTCGCGCCAATCATCGCGCGAAGTTTCTCAGGCTTCATGAAGCTTTGGTAGCGTTGAAGCTCGTCCTCCGTCATTACCTCAAGCATGAATTTGTTTTCAAGAAAGAACTCGATCACTTTGAAAACACCGCCACGGTCGCAGACTCGTGCCGTCCAGCCTTCGCGTTTCCCGACGGCCAATACTTCGTCCACTTTCAGCGGGGTAGCGATGTTGAGGTGCACTTCCGAGTACAGCGAGGGGGAGGCGCTCGACTGAAAAGACATCATCGTTTCTGCGGGAACGATCTCTTTCCCTCGCGGTCCGACCTCGATTTGAGTTCCACGGTCATCTCCTGCCACGACCAGGAAGTGCCCCGGAAAAAGAAAGGGAAAATGCTCGCAGCGCCAGAGTTCGGCGATCACACGTGCGACTCGTGCTGTGTCGTCTGCCGGAACAGATGCATGAATGATCATCGAATTGCACCTTTCGGTAGTCTTGTTTGTAAGTTGCTCTAGGGGAGGGCCGCACAGCCCGGCTTTTGCGACGTATGTGCCTGGTGCCGAACTGCGTCAAGTAAGGGCATGAATACTTCCAGGCGAGGTTACCTTGCTGGCGAAAACGTTTCAACTTCTCACCGACGCCCCGAAGCGTGATCCGAGGCAGACACGGTCCTAAAATCGTCAACCAGGACTCAAAATCTTCGGCCTTTTTCCCTGCTATTTCTTCAGCATCTGCCCTAACGCTTCGTACTGATCGCTCGCGATGTAATCCACTCCCGCTTTTGCGGCAGCGCGCCAGCGCTGTTCAGCGGCTGCACGGCTCCCAAAGTTATACCCGTGAAATAACCCGAGGCAGCTTTCTTCCTGCACGGTCACGCCATCCAGCGTGTAAAACCGAATCCAGAATCCGCGTTGATGCGCGTACGCCACAAAATCACCGAGCCGCTTCTCCTTCTCGGCATTCCATTCACCCGCATTCGGTTGCCCGCCGGGCTCGATCACATTCCACGCGTTGTTCCACCAGCGGTGATAATTGTCTGGTGCATCCGGCGCGATCGTCTCCGGCCCGGCTGTAATGTTTTCTGTGTGCGTGTGCGTCGCGCCAAACACAAGCAGTCGGCCGCCCACCGGCACGCGATCGTAGAAAACAGCTTTCTGCGTATCCGCCTCGCCCGTCAGCACCATAATCGGCTTCACATCCAGCGCCGCAACCTCTCCGATCTGCACTCCACGCGGAGCCGTCGTCAGCCAATCCTTATACTCCGCCAGCAATTTCCAGATCGCTTCCAGATGTTCCGGCTCATCCGACTTCAAATCCAAATTCAGCGTAATCAACGGCCAGTCATGGTGATCTGTCGAACGCAGCGCCTGCTCGACAACCGGCCGCACCTTCCCAAAAAAATAGTCCCGCATGTTCGGTTCGTGTCCCGTCGAAGGCACGCCATGCGTCACGATCGACCGCGACTGTCCCGTCCGCTTGTCCGTGTACCACAGTAAATCCTGCTCGATCGCCAGCGGCGTCCCCGCCGACAGCGCGCGATCAATCCGATCGTTCCACCACCCAAAATATGGATAACAATTGTGCGCGTCCATCACCGAACGCGCCCCCGGATGCGCCGCGTTCGGCATCGGCTCCCGCGCCAGCACGAGCGATGTCAGCCCAAACAGCGCGCAAATCATCAGCGCAACGCAATCAGCGATTGGGACGCGTTTACCCAAAAACTTGCACATCCGCCTGTTGCACAGTACTAGAAATGTTTCTTCAACGCGTCACGCTAATCGTTTTGCCAGAATATTGCACAACTTTATCGGCGCGTTGCGAAAGCTCAATCCCGTTGCCGTGATTCTCGCCCGCAAAAACGATATGAAATATGCGTGATTCCAGCATCCCTGGAAACGCGCCCTCTCGCTCTCTGATCGTCAGCTTCTTCGCCGCATCATCCCAATCAAATCGAATCGTCGCGTGCGCGCCCTTTTCGTAGTCGTAGTTGTCGCCCTCATCTTCATACAACGTAAACGACCCGTTCGCTCCCGCATAAATGCGCAACTCGATCGGATCCGCCTTCTTCTCGCTCGCATACTCGACGTCCGGCCCCATCGGCACGATCGATCCCGCCCTCACAAACAGCGGCATTCTATCCAGCGGCGCCGCCGCCTCAATCATCGCCCCGCCATCCACGCGCCGCCCCGTCCAAAAATCCCACCAACTCCCCGCGGGCAAATACATCCTCCGCGTCGTCGCGCCCGCCTCCGTCACCGGATTCACCAAAAACGCCGGCCCGTACATAAACTGATCCCCGATATTCAGAGCGCGCGTGTCCGTCCGATAATCCATCGCCAGCGGCCGCATCGGTGTGTACGCCTCGCTCGTCGTCTTCCACGCCAGCGAATAAATGTACGGCATCAGCCGGTAACGCAGCCGGTCGTAGCTCGTCAAAATCTTCTGCGCGTCCGCTCCATACGACCACAGCTCGTTCTGATTTGTCGTCCGCGTTCCGTGCAGCCGAAAAATCGGGCAGAACGTCCCGTACTCAAACCAACGCACAAACAATTCGCGATACGCCGGATCATCCGGATTCCCGATGATGAATCCGCCGATGTCCGTCGTCCAATACGGAATCCCCGACAGCGAAAAATTCAGTCCCGCCGGAATCTGCCGCGCAAAGCTCAGCCAGTTCGACTCCACATCGCCCGACCACGCCGTGATCGAATTCCTCTGCGCCCCCGCAAACGCCGACCGCGACAATATAAACACGCGCTTCTGATCCGAAGCCGCACGCTGCCCCTGATACACCGCCGTCGTCGTCATCAGCGGATACAAATTCGCGTACCGCGCCCCGCTCCCCAGCGCCACGTGATTCGTCACCACAATATTCGTCTCGCGCCCTTCCGTCTCCGGCTCATCCGTATCCAGCCACCACGCATCCGCCCCGATCGAAAATAATCCCTTGTCGATCAATCCCCAATAATATTTCCGCGCCTCCGGATTGAACGCGTCATACAGCGCCTGCCCCGCCGGATGAAATCCGCTCACCTTCATCTTGTCGACGAACCACCCGCGCTTGTCCATCTCGTCGTAAACAGGCGAGCCCGGCCGGAAATACGGCCAGAACGAAAACATCACGTGAAAATGATTTTCGTGCAGATCGTCGATCATCCCCTTGGGATCGGGATAATTTTTATTAAAGACCGGTTCGCCCATGATGTTCCACCAGAACCAGTCCTGCACGATGTTATCGACCGGAATGTGCAGCTCGCGATATTTATGCGCGACGCCCAGCACTTCTGCCTGCGATTCATATTTGTTTTTGCACTGCCAGAATCCGTACGCCCATTTCCCGAATAGCGGAGCCTGTCCCGTCATATCGCGATACGACGCAACGATGTTGTCGAACTCCGGCCCATAAATGAAGTAATAGTCAACCGTGTCCGCCACTTCCGAACTCAAATAAAGCTCGTGCGGAAATCGATTGTTGAATCGGCTGCGCGACGCATTGTTCCAGTAAATTCCATACCCGTTGCTCGACATCACCAGCGGCACCGAAATGTTCGTGTTCGCTTCCGAAATATCCACGGTCTCGCCGTGATAATTCCACACGCCCGCCTGATGCTGCCCGAGCCCGAAAAATCCCTCCGTCGAATCCCACAAATTCGAAAACATCTCCGAGTGATACGTCTTCTCTCCGTTCACCTCCACCGGCGTCAGCGACCGGTCGTAATCTTCAAAAAGTTTCTTTCCTTTCGCGTCCGCAAACAGAATCGTTCCGTCCTTCATCGCAACGGTTACCGAAATCAGCGGCGTCGAAACCTTGTAACTCTTCTCATCCGTCAGCAGCGACCAATGCGCCGCCGTCCAGTCCTTCTTCGTAATCGCGTACTCCGGCGTGTCCGGAATGCTGTCGCCTGGCGCATACGTCACCCGCACAATCGAATCCGACGCAGCCGTAATCCGCAGAGTCCCGCGATCCATCTTCAACAAAATGCCGTCCGCCTGTTTCTTCATCCCGCGAACAGGATTCAACGGATTCCACTGCGCCTCGGCTCCCGCGCAAAAAGAAAGGAGGAGCGCCAACAACGCTCCTCCTTTAAAAATCAATCGGCCCAACCTCAATCGATCCGAAATCGGTTTGCGCGAAACCGATAAACCCGAAACCAATATAAATGAGCCGAATCGCCGGCTAAACATCAGCGCAACGCAAGCCGCAACTTCTTCGTCGTCTTCGCCAATTGCTTCTTCAGCGCTTCCACCTGCTTCGAAATATCGTCGAGCTCGCTCTTCGCCAGCGCCCCCGCCTTCGCAAACTTGTGCGCCGTCTTGTCCGCCTTACCCACCGCCGTCCCGATCTTCACCGCCACCTTCGTCAATCCACTCTTCTTCGCCATCTGGTCTCCCTCAGTCCGCCTCGACGTAACTCCCGGCCCATCGTAACCAGCCACAGCGCAGCCCGTCAACGAATCCCTGCACTTCCGCTAACCTTGGGTGCCGCGGCCTGCGGTTTCCAGGGTGCAGAATTCTCGAACACGGCCTCGATCGCCATGTGAGCCAGTGACTCTCCGCGCCCCTCTGCGCTCTCTGCGTCTCCGCGTTATCTTTTTCCTTCCTCTCTCCTCCGACTACCCATCCTGTCCCAAAGTACGGTAACTAAGCCGCTCGTCCCCCAAGCCCCTTCGATTGCCCCCGCTCCCCACCCCGCGTAACTTGAAATCAACACCAGGCCGCACTTTCAATACTCACTTTAGGAGAGTCGAAAAATGAAGAGCCTGACGAAACTCGCAATCGCAGTGCTGGGGGCGGTATTGTTCGCGCCGGTCTATAACATGGCCACCGCTGCTCCCGCCGCCGCGCGTGGCGAGCACCCCGCATACCTTCACGCTTTGTCCGACCTTCGCGATGCGCGCGCCCACCTCGAACGTCCGGGCGGCGGCGAACGCAAAGAACAGGAACGCAAAGCGATCGAAGAAATCGACGCCGCCATCTTTGAGATCAAGAGAGCTTCGATCGACGACGGCAAGAACATCAACGACCACGTGCCCGTCGACTCGCATCTCGATTGGCCCGGCCGCTTGCACCGCGCCGTCGAATTGCTCGACAAAGCCCACAACGACGTGAGCCGCGAAGAAGACAATCGCTTCGCCGAAGGTCTTCAGGCCCGCGCCATCGAACACATCGATCGCGCCCATCACCACGTCGAAGAAGCCATCCGCGCCGGCCGCTAATCGCCGATCGCTCCGTTTCAACTTGAAAACCAAAAGCGCCGCGGACAACCCGCGGCGCTTTTCTCTTCTCTGTGCCCTCTGCGCTCTCTGTGTTAATTCTTTCCTCTGCTTCGCCTACCGCAGCCCTTCGTAAATCCCGCGCGCCGCTTTTGAGGTCTAACCGTCACCATGGCCCACCCGCCGCCGCGCTTTTCCTTTGCCCTTCTCCGCGAACCTCAGCGCTCTCCGCGCCTCTGCGTTATCTTTCTCTGCTCTGTGCTCTCTGTGCCCTCTGTGGTTAATTCTTTCTGCCTCTTCGCCTACCGCAGCCCCTCATAAATCCCTCGTGCCTCCCTCAACCTCCTCAACACCACTTCCTTCTCCTCATCCGAATTCCAATACCCATATTTCGCCGCCATCCCCATCGTCCGATCCATCCACTCCACAAAGTATTCCGCATCCTCCCGCGACGTCGGCTTCTTCCCCCCAACCGTCACATAGATCGGACTGGTAGTCCCATAAACATAATTATCGAGAATCGGATACTCCGATTTCTCACTCGACGCCCGCACCAGACACCACCCGCTCTTCTCGATCGCAACCTCTCCGCGCACTTCTCCTCCATCGCGCGAATCATTCACCTTCAACTCCTGAACAAAATAAGCGCCACTCGTCGCCTTCGCCCCATAGCAAACCAGCTCCCACCGATCCATCGGCACAATCGATCGCATCGACGCCGAAAACGTAACGTTCTTCGCCCCGTCCAGCTTCACTTCTCCGCCAATCTTCTCTCCACCCAGCGAAAAATCCAGTAGCGGCCCGTTCGTAGCCACGGTCTTTCCGTTCTTCAGGGCATCCAGAAAGGTTTCGATCTTCACCGGCCCGTTCGGCACGCGCGCATAAACCCGATCCATCCCCACCGGCCCGCGCAGCGACGCAAAATTCGCCATCGCATCCGTTCCCGCCCCCGCCGGAATCCGAAATCCCAAATCCAGCAGCCGATACCAAACCCCAGTCGTCGCCCGATAATCGTTGAACCCAACAACCTCCAGATAATCAAGCTTCCCCAGCGCAACATCCGCCGCCAATTCCTCCGGCGTATCTTCCTGCGTGTGCGGCACAGCCGCCGGATCCTCATCAAACGGATGCGCAATCCCAACCAGCGCCCCTCGCGCATGCGCCATGTCCGCAACATCCGCATCCATCGGCAACAAACTCGTCGCCGCCGTCCCCGGATACCCCGCATAGCCCGGCAGCAAAATCCCGTCACGAATATTCAAAATCCCGAGATGTCCCCACTGCGTCGTGTGAAATTCCTGCCCATGCACAACCATCGCCCGTGCATTCGACGCCGGATCCACCTGCTTCCCCGAGTACGCAATATCCGGAATCCGCTGCTCCTTGTTCACGATCAAATTGTTCACAATCCCCAGATTCTCCGCCTCCGCCTGCAAAACCAAATGCCCCGGCGTATTCCGATACTCCCCTCCATAATTCATATGCACATGCAAATCGCTGCTGACCCAACACTCCCCGCCATCGCTCCCATTCCGCCGATCGCGCCCGCCATCGCGCCGACGCTCGCGATCGTCCCTTCTCCCGGGCGCTGTACGGGCGCAGCACTGCTGCGCCCGAGGCCCGCAAGATGTCAAATCTCCACCGAGCTCTGGTTTTGACTTCTCGGTCTTTTCTCCTCCGCCGCCAATCGCCTTCAATCCCACCGTCACGCGCCCAACTTCGTTCGCGCGCACATCGATATCGCGCCTCTCCACCGCAAACTCAAACCCCTTCATCACCTCAACACGAACTTTCCCTGCTGGCACCTCAATCGCCGCCGTCCCCTCAGACGGAAAATAGTGCGGCTCAAACGCACTTTCGCTCCGATCGAACCCGTCCGCCCCACTGATCCATGCATCCCGCGGCGCAAAAAACTTCCCCGTCGCATCCGTCACAGAAACTCGCGCTGGCGTTGGCTTCCCATCGCCCCCGACAACCTCAATCTCAATCCTTCCATGCGGCCTTAAAAACTTCCTTTCGGTCGCATCAACTCGCCGTTGCCCGCCCCCCGGAAATTCCTGCACCCACAACTCCGTATTCCCATCCCGATTCGATATAAACGCAATCTTCTTCCCATCCGGCGACCACCGCGCATACGTCTCATCCCAATCTCCATACGAAATCGGAAACGCATCGCCGCCATTCGCCGGCATCACCCAAAGCTGATGCCACTGTCGTCCCAGATACGAGCTGTATAAAATCTTCGTCCCATCCGGCGAAAAATCCGGCCGCGCCTTCCACGTCGTCTCTTCGTAATGAATCTCGCGCGCCTCAGCCCCGGACTCAGCGCGCATCCGCCAGAATCCACCCGTTCCATAAATATGTCCGCGATTCGACACAAACAAAATTCCCTTCCCGTCGCGCGACCACGTCGGATGAATCTCCGTGTCATATTCCGCGTAGTAGTAACGCGGCAGCGTGCTCTTCGTCTCCTCCGTCAGCCGCGTAATCCGGTCCGGCGTTCCGTCACCCTTGAAGTTCATCGTGAAAATATGAAACCGCCCGTGATACGCGGTCGATACATACACGATGCGTGTCCCGTCGGGCGACCAGCGCGGCTCCACATCTACGGCGGAATCTTTTGTGATCTGCGTGAACTTTCCGCTTTCGAGGTCGAGCTTAAATAATTCCATCGCGTCGTGCAGATACGAAACGAAGACGACGCTCTTTCCATCGGGCGACCAATCGGGCTGATAGTCGTAACCCGCTCCGTCGGTGAGTTGCTGCGCGGTGTTGGAGTCGATGAGTTGCCGCCACAACGATCCGCCCATCGAGTAAATCACTTCGCGCGAATCCGGCGACCACGTCACGCTGCTCGGCCCGCTCGTCAACTGCGGCAAATACATCTCGCGATAGTAGTAAGGATGCGGCAGCTCAATCTGCTTCAACACAGGCTTCCGCTGAGCAGCCAGCCCCGCCGCCGGAAACACAAAACCACCCGCCACCACCGCCGCAAACACCCACAACAAAAATGTAGGGGCGCAGCACCGCTGCGCCCCATGTCCACTAGATCTCAAGAATTCACCACGCTCTGTTTTTGAATTTTCTTTCCTGCTTACCCTGTCAAGCCCCCACGCACATCGATTTTCTTCTCTGCGCCTCTGCGACCTCCGCGCACTCTGTGGTTAATTCTTCTTTCTCCTACACCAACCCCGTCTTCGACAACGGCAACTCCCGAATCCTCTTCCCCGTGGCCGCGTAGATCGCATTGCAAATCGCCGGCGCCACCGCCGGCAATCCCGGCTCGCCCACTCCACCCGGAGGCGCATCGTTCTCCACGATATGCACATGCGTTTCGCGCGGCGCATTGTTCATCCGCGCCATTTGGTAATCGTCAAAATTGCCCTGATCCACAACACCCTTCGTCGCCGTAATCTCTCCAAAATACGCGATGCTCGTCCCCATCGTTGCAGCGCCCTCAAATTGATTGCGCACCATCTCCGGATTCACCACGGTTCCCGCGTCCAGCGCCTGATCCACGCGATCGATGTGCAATTTCCCCGCATCATCCACACGCACCGTCGCCACGCTCGCTGCATACGTCAAAAAGCTGCGATGCACCGCGATCCCCATGCCAAATCCGTTGCCCATCTTGCGCTTGCCCCACCCGGATTTCTCCGCCGCAAGCTGCACCACCCGGCGGAAACGCGCGATGTCGATCGGATACGCCGTATAATCCGCTCCGTAATTCGAGTAGTCCTTCGGCAATTCGCTCTTCGGCACGATGCGATCCGGCCCCAACAGCGCAAGCTGATACTCCACCGCATCTTTTCCCGCCGCCGCCGCGCACTCATCCGTGAACGACTGAATCGCATACGCGTGATAAATATTCGCCACCGATCGAAACCAGCCGATCCGCACGTGCGCCTGCGCTGGCCCGTTCTCTGAACGATGATTCGGAATCGCGTACGGCAAATCGCTGAATCCCAGTCCCAATTCGTCCGGCGCCGAATACTCTGTCCCCGCCGCGAATGTCGAACCGATGGGAGGAAACACGGTCCGTTGCAACCACGCCGTCGGTTTTCCGTCCGGCCCGAGCGCCGCCTTCAAATACATCGCCGAAACGGAGTGATACGAATCGAACTTGATATCGTCTTCGCGGCTCCAAACGACCTTCACTGGCTTGCCCGTTTTTTTTGCCAGCACCGCTGCCTCAACCGCGAAATCCGGAAACGATTTTCGCCCAAATCCTCCGCCGAGCAGCGTCACGTGAACCGTGACATCTTCTTTCTTCACTCCAACCGCCGACGCGATTGCATCACGCGCACCGACCGGACTCTGCGTCGGCGCCCAAACTTCCACTTTCCCATCCTCATGCACGACGCCGAGCGCGGCCGGCGGCTCCATCGAAGCATGCGCCAGCAGCGGCGCGTAGTACGAAGCCTCGACAACTTTTCCGCCCTTCGCGAACGCCTCATCGACATTCCCGAAATCCCGCACAACTTTCTGCGGTTTCCGCGCTTTCTCTTCCATCTCTTTCCGAAATTCGCTCGAGGTGAACGCCGCATGCGGGCTGTCGCTCCACTCCACCTTCAGTTTTTTCCGTCCCTGCATCGCCGACCACGTGTTGTCCGCTAAAACCGCCACGCCGCCAAGCGCCTGATACAACACTGGCGGCTTATACGTGTCGATTGTTTCCGTGCGCTTCACGCCCGCGACCGCCAGCGTCGCCTTGTTGTCGATCGTCTTCGCCGAACTTCCCATCACCGGCGGATGCATTACGCTCGCATACAACATTCCGTCCATGCGCACGTCTTGTCCGTAAACGCCTTTTCCCGTACACAAATCCTTCAAGTCATACAACGCCGCATCTTTCCCGATATATTTCCACTCGCTCCGCGGCTTCAGTTGGATCGTCTCCGCCTTCGGCACTTCCAGTTTCGACGCCGCCTCCGCCAGCTCCCCGTATCCTGCTTTCTTCCCCGACGCTTTGTGCATTACGTAACCTGAATCCGTCGAGCACTCCGCCACCGGCACGTTCCACTGGGCGGCGGCTGCTTGCATCAGCATGAGGCGGGCGGCACCCCCGGCCTGGCGGAGGGGGACGAAGAAGCTCACCACGGAGTGCGAGCCGTCGGTGTCCTGGTCGCCGTACTTCTCGTCGCCGGTTGCCTGCACCACCTTCACGCGCGCCCAATCGGCGTCGAGTTCGTCGGCGACGATACGCGGCAGCGAAGTGCGCACTCCGTTGCCCATCTCGGAGCGGTGCGCGATCACGTAGACAGTTCCGTCGGTATCGACGGCCAGGTAAACGCCGGGATGCAGCGGCGCCTTCGACATCAGCGCGGCCGGATCGGCGGCGAGGACGTTCGTGCCGGAACCGGCGAGCACATCGCCTCCAACGGCGCTGCCCTTGGCGAAAAGCGACTTCGGCGCAAGCGTCACGCCGAGCACGAAGGCGGAAGTTCCCGCCATGCCCTTCAGGAATCCGCGCCGGCTTACGTTCTCAATGTGTGTCATGGAAAACCTCGCGATTGCTCCGCTTATCCTACTCCAAATCCGCTCTGCGTTGAGCACTTGCGGTGTCGTTTGCATCGCCGTTCTACTCATGATGCAACGCAGTCGCGAGTGATCGCTCGTATTGCTGTGAAGATCGGTTCGTTGTTCAGTTCGACGTGAGTGCGTTGCGCTTTGTGTGCGATGGAGGCAAGCTGAAATACATGGGTGAGAACTCAGCGAATCCGGAGTTGATGAAGCGGGCGATTGCGATCGCGATGGAGAACGTGCGCAATGGTGGAGGTCCGTTCGGAACGGTGATCGCGCGCGGTGAGAGCATCGTCGCGGAAGGAGTGAATCGCGTGACGGCCGCGAACGATCCGACTGCGCATGCGGAGATCGTAGCGATTCGCGCGGCGTGCGCGAAGCTTGCGGCGTTTCAGTTGGAGGGATGCGATTTGTACACGACGTGCGAGCCGTGTCCGATGTGCTTGGGCGCGATTTACTGGGCGAGACCTGCGCGCGTGTTCTATGCGAGCAGCGCAGGCGATGCGGCTGCTGCGGGATTCGACGATAAGTTCATCTACGATGAACTGTATCTTCCGTTCGCTGCGCGCGAGATTCCGATGACGCAGTTGATGCGGGAAGAATCGCTGTTGATTTTCACAGCGTGGAAGAAAAGCGAAAACAAAACGGCATACTGATCGAAAATCGAAATTGGAAAATCGAAACTCGATCGGATTTTGTGAGTTGTGTTTTGCGCCGTGACGTTTTGTTCTGTAGCGCTGGCCGCGCTTAGATCCTTCGCTTCGCTCACGATGACCAGCGTTTTGTGTCGCGCTTGCCCGGTTCGTTTTGTAGCGGGGCTCGTGCTTTAAATCCTTCGCTGCGCGAAGGATGACAGATATTCTGTGGTCGCTGTTTTTATCGCGCGATTTTCAGTGACTGAGTTTGTTTTTCGTTCCTTCGACTTTCTCCTTCAAGCTTGAAACGAGGAGCACAGACAGGAGTGTCTGTGCCACATGGCAACTTCTAGGATTCGGGCCAGGTGCCGAGGGCACGGCGGAGGTCTACGAGCTGGCCGAGGTGGTACGAATTGTGATCGGCGAGGACGAGGGCTTCGCGCAAAATGGTTTGGCCCTGACCGTGGGGGATTTTGGCGTAGAGATCGGTGCGCGGATTTTCGACGAGCTTAATCATTTCGCGCAGATCGTGTTTAAAGGCTTCGACGGTTTTGTTCCACTCTTCTTCGCTCGCCGGCACCGGGGTCTTCGGCCAGTAGCCTTCGGGAAATTCGGGTGAGACGTGCGCGTGGTTGCGGCTGAATTCCAAAATGTCCCACTGGGCAATGCGGACGTGTTCGAGGAGCTGCCACCCGGTGTGCGCGAGGCCCTGCGCGTAGGTGCCGCGCTTGGCTGAGGGGAAGCCTTCGATGGCATCCATGAAATGGACGTGGGCGCCGCCGCCCTTCAACAGGGAGACGAGCTGTTCGCGCAAAGCTGCTTCTTGTTCGCTCATTGGTTTTCGGGCCGCCGTGCGTTTGCCGCGGCGCAGCGTACGCGTTTTCGCGGCGGATTTGGCAAAATTCTTACCAGAGACAGCTTTCAATTTAGCGCGATTCGCGTTTTTCAACTGACTTCTCCTGTGTGTCCAATGGCCCCGAAGAAGGGGCACTTGGCTCGGTGGGCTTCGTCTCGTCGAAATCGGATTCGATTCGATGTTAAAGACTCACGAGACGTTTGCGCCGCCGAGCCCGCGCCTGCTTCCTTTTGGAAGCACACGGGAGAAGAGCGGCGCGGCTATTTCTCTGATACCAGAACGGTTTGCGGCATCTCGGAAATTGGATGCGCGACCGTCCGCGAAAAGCCCGCCTCGCTGAAAACTTTGTCGAGCTCCTTGAAAGTGTAGGCGTCGCCGCTGTCGGTATTGGCGAGCATCACCAAGCTGAATGCGGCCGGCACCGGAGGCGAAACGCGATCCGGATTGGGCACAAACTCGAGCGTGAGCGCTTTGCCGCCCGGCTTGAGCGCGGCGTAAACGCGCTTCATCAGCTTGACGTTGCCGTCGTGATCGAAGTGGTGAAGGATATTCGTTAGCAAAATGTAATCGTATCCTTCGCCGTAGTCGGCCTCGAACGCGCTGCCGGTGATTTTGCTCCAGCGATTGCCGACGCCGAATTTCTTCGCGTTTTCCTCCGCAACCGCCAGAACGTTGGGCCAATCGAGCGCGACGATCTGCGCGTTCGGGTTCATACGAGCAATCGACAACCCAAACATGCCGTGACCGGCGGCGATATCGAGCACCTTCACGGGCTTGCCCTCGGCCGATCCGATGAGGCCGGCGATGAATTGGGCGGCGGGCGTCGCCATGCCGCCCATCGAGCGGGCGAAGGCGACCCAAAACTCATCGTGCGGCGCGAGGTTGGAACCTTCGCCCGCGATCGTGGAGCCCTTGCGGACGATTTCGGTCAGGTTCCCGAAATTTTCGCGGTGGTGCGGCGCGCCGAGAAAGCCTGCCATGCCGCCCATATAAGCGGGCGAGCGCTTATCCAGAAAGATGGCCGATTCGGGCGTCAACTTATAATGAGTACCTTCCTTGGCTAAAAATCCCTGGACGGTCATGTAATCGGCCAGAATTCGCGTGCCGCGTTCCGAAGCGCCAATAGCTTTAGCGAGGGCCGGGGCCTCTTCGGCGCCTTCACCGATCCTGGTGAAGATGTCGAGGTTGATGGCGGCCTTGAGTGCTTCGGACTGCTGGTAGGCGTTCAGGGTGCTGAAAATGCGTTCTGGTGTGGGTTTCCCAGTTTGGGAAGGGGTTGCCATGTTCTCTCCTGTGTTGTGGGTCGTCGTGTGAGGCTGACGAGTCGACCTGGATTTGGTCGGCATTATACATAGGCCGAGGTTGGAAGGTGGGAGGCTGGAAGTTGGAAGATACGGGGAAGGGCGGGAGGCTCCCCCAGGATTCGCGTAAGTGCGGATTCTGCTGGGTTTGAAGTTGTTTGTTTTCATATACATTTGTAAGTGCGGAATCCAAAGGATTTGGAGCGGCGGCTGACGTTGGCGAGGGACGGCGGCGGGGACCCTCCCCCCGGGGGTTTTTGCGTAAGGATGTGAATACAGGGGAGTTAGATCGTGACGGTGCGCATGGATGTGAAAGTAAAGGGTTTAGCGGTGAATTGCGGTGCGGGAGGGTGGGGAGCGAGGTCGTTCGAATGAATAAATGAGTTAACACGGAGGAGTGTATCAGATGGTAAAGGAGATGTCAAGGAGAAAGGTGGGTAAGAAAGCCACGGGTCAAACGAAGGAAACTGTTGCGACTCGAATGGACTAATCTTTCTTGCGAGTTGCTTCAATGAGTCGCGGGGAAGTCACTTTTATTTTGAACGCAGAGCCAACCTGCTGGAGCGTCCTGTGGTCGGTGCCATATTTAAGCATGTTTGCGATTACGAGGATTTTCAGGACATCTTCGGCCAGGAGGTTGTCAGCCATGAGAGCCTGAAGACGTTTGACTCTATCCAGCGGGATCTCTCCCGAATGCTCGAGTCTTATCGCGAAATCAATCAGAAGCGTAGCATTGGATTCACCTACCTTCTTCAAAGCTTCTGCGTAAGCCCTTTCCAAGTCGCGAAGCCCGACACTCGACCCCACCTTCATGATCATCGATACCGAGGATACGCGGGCTGTCAAGTTTATGAATTTTCTGATTGTTTCCGCGGCATCTTTGATTTGTTTTTCGGCGACGGGATCCACCCCGCTGGGCGGCACACTGGCGAGTATCTTGTTGAGGTCGGTCATTGCCGTGCGCAGAATGCGGAACAGCGCACTAATAGCTCTTAGTCCTAGTTGGTATGTAGCCTCAAGGATTCGAAGTTTGTCAGTGCCTGGCAGCGAACCGGGGAAATTACGAATCACTTGACCAAGCAGATCGATGTGTTTGAGCGCTAGGCGGAGCTTTTGAGGATCTGTTAATCCTTCCGAATAACCGTACTCGGCCTCTTCAGTCTCGGCTCGCATCTTTGCGAACTCGTCTTGAAGTCTCCGCCTTTCATTCCGGTTGCCTTCGACATTCACTTCAGTCGGTAGTTCGAATTGAGGAGTACCTAACTGCTCGTGACCCAGAAAGTCGACGTCGTTGTCGAGTGTAGCGGCCGGTTGATCCTGATAGATTCGCGCTGCGTTCGCGACCAGCCTGTCAATCAACCGAGCCGAGTCACGAGCAAAGTATAGAACGAACATCAACACGGTTGAATCGCGCTGAGATAATAGGTTGTCGACAAGTTTGAACAACTCGTCCCGGAGTTTATCTCCACCTTCTCGTCCGAGGTTGTCTTTGTAATAGCGTGCTACGAAGAAGTGAAATAAATGGGCGTGCGCGAAGGAATAATTACCGTCTACCTTTTCCAAAACCCTTCCCGTTTCGAGATCATTCAGCATCGCGTCGATATCGACTTCGACCTGAAATGATTCCGCGTAATCTTGGGCGAGGTTTCGAACTGCTTCTGTCGATAGATTCTCCAATTTTTCTTGGAACAAGCGATAGGCAAGCAGTGACAGGAAAACGTACTTCTTCTCTAGCTGAGGTTTCTTGCTAACACTGGAGCTGAGAGCTTGCGTCACCAAAACGTCGTACAGGTATCCGTACGAGCCGGCTTCGGGCGATTCGGGCTTCTCTTCTTGTTTGACTTGGAGAATGCAAAGAACAATAAATGGTAATGATGGGAGTGTATTTTTCCCGATCACGCTCTGGAGATATTTCTCCGTGTCTTCTATTTCACGCGTTAGCTCTTTGGCCGACCCAGTATGCTCTCGCCCAAGCTTCACCCACTTGTCAACCGTCTCGCCTCTTTGGACGTGGCTAAAGGGTTGAATGATTGCGTGGTCGAATTGGAGCATCACTTCGGTTGAATTCTCAGCCAACTCTTGTATTTGGTAGATATCGTCTGTGAAAAGGATCACCTTGCCGAAGTGTTGGCTCACAACGCCGAGAAACTGACGGCGTCCTTCAGCGTCGAGGTCCGAGTAGTGCCAGTCGTCCACGATCAATACTTTTCGACTGATACTAGCGGTGCGATAGGGTTCTGACGAGGTCGCACCATATTGGTGTTGGACTAGGCTCTCTAATAAGGGAACGACTTTTCTGTCTGAGTATGCCTTGAGGCCCTTAGCATCCAATAGCAGTGGCAGTAGGGAATGATAGTTATAGAGCCGCTTAAATAGGACTTTCGCTAAGGTTGTCTTCCCGGAATAAGCCGGGCCTTGAAAAGCGACTCGCGACGTCTTTATGACGTGCTGAATGATGGCGTCGCCCTTGACTTCCAAAGAATCTTTGCTTCCCGGGATCCGAACGCTGAAGTCGAGATAAACGTATATGTCGTCTAGCTTCAGTGGCCCCTTGATTTTGTGGGTTACAGTCGGGCCGAGTTCTCCCAGAAAGGCTTCAAATTTGTCTGCTAGCTTGATTCCCGTACGAGCAGACCGATTGACAGAGAACGGGCGCCACACCTGCTCAGCGTCTTGACGATAGACTCCCCCTTTCCATCTGAACCGCGCGCCCTTCTGTTCTAGAGAAGAGAGATCAAACGCCAACACGTCGAAGGCACTGTTCTGTAGGTGATTTTCATCTTGAAGGGCCCCGCCTTCGAGGTAAAGCACTCTCTCTCCCGTCTCATTCACTTTGTAAAACTGGTGCGTGAAGTGTTGGTGACCGAAAAGAACTAGATCAGACGTTCGCTCGACATTCGCTCTGAGAGCGAGGGCATTGTTAGACTCCATCCAGGGATAGGAGTGATGTAGGACCGAGACTGAGATGTGTACGTTCGGCGCGATTCCAGTGACGTTGAGAAACCTACTTACGGGCAGCTGGAGTTGGCCCTGAATCTCCGCACGGCGCGATAGCAAAGCTGTGTTGTACAGATTGAGCTGGATTTGATGCCCGTCATGGGAAATCGTCACGGTTCCTGATGTTCGATTCCACGTTCCACTAGCCTCTCCGAGATCGGAACGGAACTGGTTGTAATTGTCTTGAACCTCCAGCACCGCATTTAGGATCCCCGCGTCTTCCTTACCCTTCTCCAAGGAAGACACATAACCACCTATGAGCGCCTCGCGTACGCCGACCTGATCTTTTGGAATAGTGCAATCATGATTCCCCGGAACTGTGATGTACTCCAGTCGTGCAGATGCCCGTTCTTTTAGAATTTTCTCCCTCAAAGTTCTAAAAAAGACTAGTGCGTTCGCGTATTCGGCGGGCGCTCCAGTGTTCGCTATATCGCCTGAAACAACGATAAGGTAGAGATTGCTTGTCGGTTCCACTGCCACGATCGCGCCGGCTATTTGGTCGATACGCTCCGTCACCGGGTTCGTCTTTTCGTGGAAATGAACATCGCTGAGGTGTACGAGCGTTACGCGCAAGTTCTGGCTCCTGGCCGAGGCTACAGTCGCTCTATTGTAATTGTTAAGAGTATGTTGTTTATCTCAAAAATATCATCTGCGATATCTATTTCGACTTCTGACGGGATCATTTTTTTGGCGGGATTTGTGGTCCTCGCGGGGGGTTTGTTGGCGGATTTGCGGGAGAATCGAAACTCGAAACTGGAAACTCGAAATTGGAAAATCGAAACTGGAAAATCGAAACGGGAAATTGGGAGTAGGGAGCGATTGAGCGAGGGGCGAGCAGGTTGGGGGAGTGTAGAATGTGGGGATGGGTGGGATTAGGAATTTGGCTTGGGTGTTGGTGGCGCTGCTGTGGGCGACGAATGCGGCGGCGCAGTCTTCGCAGTCAGGGGACGAAGAAGAGGGGCGGGCGGTTGTGGAGGTTGGGGCGGCGGGGTTTCGCAGTGTTACTGACTCGGCGAACAGCTTTGGGCCCTCGGTGGCGGTCGAAGTTACTCCCATTAAAAACTGGCTGGAGCTGGAATTCGGGACGACGGCGCTGTTTCGCCGGCACTCCACAGAATGGGGCACCGATTTACTTTTCAAAAAGCCGTGGGACATTTCGCCGAAGGTCGAGTTCATGTTTGGCATTGGGCCCGAGTGGGATCACACGAATCAGTTTGGGATGAAGAGTAACTCGGTGAGCGGCGAGGCTATCGGGGACTTCATGTTCTGGCCTTGGCGGAAGCATCGGTTCGGGTGGTATCTGGAGCCAACGTACGAACGCAGCTTCGCGCGGGGGCACGAGCAGTCGGTGGGGATCACCGGGGGGTTGTTGATCTCGATTCCGTAGCGGGGAGAGGAAAAAGATAACGCAGAGGCGCAGAGAGCGCTGAGGAGCGCGGAGAAGTAGCGCAGAGTCAAAAACCGCACCCTCTGAAAGCTGAGGGTGCGGCACCCGTCGAAATGTAAGAAAGGGTGCGGCACCGGGTTCATTGGCGGGCGCTGCGCGTGTTATTCTCCGCGGCACGTTGGAGGATATGCGCATGAATATTGGGCGGATTGCGTTGGCGTCGCTGGGAGGCACGGTGGCGTACTTCGCGTATGGGTTTGCGATGTTTGCGGCGTGGCCGTCGATGAAGACGGAATTCAAGAAATATCCAAATATTTACCGGTCGGAAGAAAGCATGATGAAGGTCATGCCGTTCGGGATGGTGGGGATTTTAGTCAGCGTTGTTGTGGTGGCGATTTTGTACGCGAAGATTTTTTCGGGCGGAGGCGACCTCGTGGCTGGCCTCCTGTCGGGTGTTTATCTTGGCGCGCTGATCGGGGTTTTTGTGGTGTGCGTGTTCGCGATACACAACTACGTGAATCTGAACATTGGTGTGAAGCTGACGGTGTATCAGAGCATTGCTTATTTTTTTCAGTGGATCGTCGTGGTGGCGGCGATCGGAGTGATTTACAGGCCGTGATGATGTTTTGAGAGGAAGAAAGAGGGCGGAGTGAACCCCGCCCCGCAAAGTAAGAAAGAGGAACCGCCCCTACGCGAGAGCTGCACACCTTCTCGTGCGGATTGCGTCCATCAGGGCAGCGCAGCGTTGACGTGGAGCGTTATCCACCGTAACGTTGCGACAAAGGGGGGTACTCTCTATGGCTCAACTGAAGCCAGTCCTCGCGGGGAGTCTTTTAGATCGAACGTATTCCACGCCGGTACGCGATCACTCGGTGCGAGTCCAACCGGAATTTGTGACGGTTGTGAACTCGCGACGGAGGTATGTCGAAGTTTCTCCAACGTTTTGCAAATTGCTCGGCTACACCCAGGACGAATTGCTGGGGAAGACGTACGACGAAATTACGGCTCCACGAACGAATAATATTCCGATGGTTTTGGAGATGTTTTTGAAGGTCGGGTACATGTCGGGGATTTGGGTGCTCAGTCATCGGGGCGGGACGAAGCTGTTTGTGCGGTATGAGAGCGTGATCCGGAAGGATGGATTGTTTGAGTCGCAGATGGAGCTGTTTGCGGCGGGGGCCTGAGCCTGAACCTGAGCTTGAATGGATGGCGAGCTATCGCCAAACGTAGACGATGGCTGCACCGACGATGATGAAAACGCCGCCGACGAGCACGCCCGCGGTCGGAACCTGGCGGAAGAACGCGAAGTTCACGCACTGAAACGCGACGAAAAGCGAAGCGATGTAGATTCCTGTGGCCTCGGCGAATTCGACCGGTGCGAGATTGAGGAATGCGCCGTACATGCCGAGAAGCGCGGTCGCGCCTGCGATCAGCGCGAGGCGGCCGGCGAGCGAGTGGTAGTGAAGGCCGACGCGCATGAGAGCGTCGCCGACCGCCTCAAAGATGGTGGCGGCGATGATGAATGCGAAAATTTTCATAACAAAAGGTTGGCATGGGGGCTGAGGGCGTTCAAGGAAAACCGGACGAAATCGGATTGGGGCGCATCCATGTGCGCCGGGGCGCGCGAACACAAGTTGAAGGGCTGGGAGTGGGCTGGCATACTTTGGCACCCGCGAGAGGTCGCTGTGTTTTGGCGGCGTTAGGAGAGGCATGAAGAGGGAATATCACCGGTGGTATTCGTCCCGGATTGGGTGGGACATGGGTGTGGTGGTGTATGGGCATTACGGGCAGCCGCTGATCGGATTTCCGACGAGCGCGGGGGATGAGTGGGAGCTTGAGAATCAGGGGATGATCGGGGCGCTAAGTGATTTCATTGAAGCGGGTCGCGTGAAAGTGTTCAGCGTGAACTCGATCAATGGCGCGAGTTTTTATAACAAGAGCGCGCATCCGTTTCACCGGAGTTGGATGCAGGTGATGTTTGATTCTTATTTGCGCGACGAAGTGGTGCCGTTTATCTGGGACAACTGCCAGTCACCAGGGATCTGGATATCGACGATGGGGTCGTCGTTTGGCGCGTATCACGCGGCGAATGCGCTGTTCAAGCATCCGGATGTGATCAAGCGGTGCTTTGCGATGTCGGGCGTGTATGACTTGAAGAATTTTATGGATGGGATGTACGACGACAATTTTTATTTCAATAACCCGGTGGATTATCTGGCGAATTTGAGCGATGGGTGGGCGTACCACCATCTGGCGAGCTGCGACATTCACCTGGTGACGGGGACGGGGGAGTGGGAGCGGCCGGCGCCCACGTACCGGCTATCGGATATTTTGCGGGGGAAGGGAATTCGGCATTCGCTGGATGATTGGGGGCCGGCGGGCGGGCACGATTGGCCTTATTGGAAGAATGAGATGCGGGAGTATGTGGGGAGATTGTTTTAGGGGAAGTTAACAGTCGACAGGTGCGATCTCAAGAGCGGCGCTGAAGCGACGCAGTCCATAGAGTTAATGGCGAGGGAGTTGGCCGCTGGGGTTGCCGATGTCGAGTTCGTGGCGGAGTTGTTCGTGGTCGCGGCGGAGGTCGCGCATCAGGGCGAGGAAATCGGGATGGTTACGGACGGAGCGGAGATGGGCATCGTTTTCGAAGGCGCGATGATTGGGGAGGCCGATTTCGGCGGCACGCTTTAGTTCGTGGATGGATTTATCGGACTTGCCGATGAGTGCATAGACTTCGGCGGCGGTGTGGTAGGTGTGATGAAGATGGAGGACGCTGCGCTTTGATGACGCGGCTTCGTCGGCGAGTTCTTCGGCGCGTTTGAAGTTTCCTTCGGATGCGACAATCAAACCTTCGCACGCGCTGAGCTGCGGTTCGCCGGGAATCATCTTTTGCGCGCGCTGCAACACTTCGCGCGCCTTCCCAAAATTTCCCAAATAAATGTGCGGCAGGGGCGCCTGGATATTGGCGTGAACCAATCCCGGTTCGCGCGCGAACGCCTGCTGATAGTAGTGATCGGCGAGTTCGTAGTCGCCTTCGTAGAGTGCGATGAAACCTTTCGAGGCGTAAGGCAGAGCGAACTGAGGGGCGACGAGATTCGCTTCGTTATTGTCTTCCATGCCGAGATCGTGGAAACCGTAGTGGAAGAGGATTGCGGCGCGATACGCACGGGCGGCGTAGAAGTTGGGATTGATCTTGACGGCGGAGTTGAATGCGCGAAGCGCGGGGCGAACCAGGAAGCCGCGGCCGGGGGACCAGGAAATCCAGGCACGCGAGCAGAGCGCGTTGCAATTGATGGGATCGAGCTCGAGCGTGCGATTCACGGCTTCCTCGGCGCGCGCGAACCATTTGGGATCGGGCTCGAGATGCATGCCGATCTGACAGCACACGGCGGACAGCAGGCCCCAGGCGTCGCCGAAATCGGGATCGAGGTCGATGGCGCGCTCGAGCATTTCGATGGCGGCGGTGAGATCGAACTTGTTGAAGCACATCGAGCGATCCACGGCGCGCATATAAAGCTCGAAGGCGAGGGGGTGACGCGCGGCGGGAACGTCGGTGCTTGAGGATTTCTCCTGTTTGCGAGGCGTGAGCGCAGCGAAGACAGAGTCGGCGAGATTGTCTTGCAGAGTGAAGAGGTCGCCCATGTCGCCGTCGATTTTGGCGGAGTGCGTGGAGCGGCCTTCGCGAAGCTCCCACACCTGAACGAAGATGCGAACGCGCGTGCCCATTTTTTGGATGGAGCCTTCGGCGACCATGTCCACGTCGAGTTCGCGAGCGATTTGCGACCACTCTGTGTCGCCCTTGGAATACTTGATGACGGTGCTTGTGGGGCGGACGACGAGGCCTGGCGAAGAGCCGAGGCGATTGGCGACGGCATCGGCGAGCGCAACGGAGAGGAATTGGTCGTCGGGAGACGGCACGCGGAACTGGAATGGGACGACGGCGATGGACTTGCGGCCGGTGGCGCGCGGAGTCGGAGCGAGCGTCGCCGATGGAACCGAGAGGGATTTGAGAGCGGTGACGATTTCGGAGGCGCGTGCGGGACGGCGCGCGGGATCTTTTTCGAGGCAGCGGAGGATCAGGTCGTCGAGTGTTCGGGGCAGGCCGGGCTGGAGCGTGCTGGGCGGCGCGGGAGTGCCGGTGGCGATGTCGTGCATGATCGAGAGCATGCTGGGGCCGGTGAAGGGAGATTGGCCGGTGATGGCTTCGTAGAGCACGGAGCCAAGAGAGAAGATGTCTGAGCGGCGGTCGAGATTGTGGCCGCGTGTTTGTTCGGGCGACATGTAGGAGACGGTGCCCACGACGACGCCGGTGTTGGTGAGTTGAGTTTCACCAGTGTCGCGGAGGTAGGCGGTGTCTGGAGAGGGGCGAAGAGTAGCGGCGGCGCTGGAGCCTGTGGCGCCTGATGTTGCGCCTCCGATCGAGGGCTGGTCGTCGTGGAGCTTTGCGAGGCCGAAGTCGAGAATTTTGGCGTGGCCGCGGTCGGTAACGAAAATGTTGGCGGGCTTTATGTCGCGATGAATGATGTTTTTTTGATGGGCGGCATCGAGCGCGTCGGAAATTTCAATGCCGAGCGTTACGAACATTTCGAAGGTGATAGAACGCTGGGCGATGTGCTGCTTCAATGTGGCGCCCTGGAGGAATTCCATGGCGATGAAGGCCTGGCCGTTTGCTTCGCCAACGTCGTGGATGGTGCAGATGTTGGGATGATTGAGTGCGGAGGCGGATTGGGCTTCGCGTTGGAAGCGGGCGAGGGCACTGGGGTCGTTGCTGACATTTTCGGGAAGAAATTTCAGCGCTACGTTCCGATGAAGGCGATTGTCTTCGGCTTTGTAGACGACGCCCATGCCGCCGGCGCCGAGGCGTTCTAGAACGCGATAGTGGGAGAAGGTCTGGCCGATGAGTTTGTCGGGGCCGGGCATGAGCGGGACATGTTAGATGGCGGGTTGGGCGGAGGTCAATGTAAGGGAATCGGGGTATGGGAATCGGGAAGTGCGTTCAGCACGCGCGCCTTGCGATGGCGTTGGGAGCGATGACGAGACGGACTCCGAGCGAACGAGTGCGCCATTAAGGCACGTGGGTCAGGCGGGGCGGACGGTGATGGATGCGGGGTCGATGTCGTAGCCGTCGTCGCGCACAGTTTTTTCCGCGGCGGCGCGGAGCTGCTGGTCGGAGGCGGATTTGGGCTCGTTGCAGTGGCGGCGCATCACCTCGTCGCCGGACTGGATGCGAACGAGCCACTTGGATTTTGAGGTGTCCCAGGATACTTCGGCCTTATCGGCATGCATGGGCATGGCGGACCTCCACGAGCGGGGATGATAGAACAAAATGAGGGGTTTGGGGGATAGGGTGAAGTGGGGAGGGTGGACGGTGACTGGGAGGGGTGTTGCGCACGAGGATTGTTCTGGGCGCGACTAAAGAAAGCAGATTCCTCGCTTCGCTCGGAATAACAGGTTTATTTCTATGGCGAAAGAAAACGTCCGAAGAGTTTTTCGTAGCGCGACTGAGAGTCAATCACTACGCGAGGCCGAGGTGGTCGAGCTGGTATTTGCCTTTGGAGATGATTTGGTCGGAGTCGATCCAGACGTCGCAGTTGCGGGTCAGGACGTCGACGTGGGTTCTGGATTTCCAGTCGGCGTGGGTTTGGCTGCCGTAGGGATCGCCGAAGGCGATGTGGACGCCGGGAAATTTTTCGTCCTGAAGTAAGTTGCCGATCATTTCGGAGAGGCCGAGGTTGGTGCCGAAGGCGAGTTCTCCGATGCGATCGCTGTTTTCGTCGGTATGGCAGTATTCCCAAAATTCCTGTTCGAGATCTTTGCGATCGCAGTGGACTTCGACGAGGCGCGCGTTTTGGATTTTGAGCGTGAGCGGTGTGGATTGCAGATCGCCGTATTTACCGTTGAAGTGATCGCCGGCGGTGGCGTCGCAGACGAACGTGCCGTCAACGGTGGCTGGCGTCGTGAAAACTTCACCGGCGGGGAGATTCGACCAGTAGCGCGGGCTGATGAGGCCGCTGGTTTTGACCCAATCGAGGCCGCGATCGAAATGCGCGTCGATGGTGGTGCCCGCTTCACTGCGAACGGTGAGCGTTTGCGCGCGAAGCATGCGTTCGCGAAGTTTGTCGCTGAGGCGATCGATTAATTTGTAATCGGCGCGCATGCCTTGCTGCATGATTTGCGGCGTGACGCCGATCATGTGCGCGTAACGAATCTGGCGGCGTTCGACGACTTTCACGATGGCCATGCGCGCGCCGAGCTCGCCGGGTTGCGGCGTCATCGCCATAATCCCTACATCGGCTTTTTCGAGCGCGTGGAGAACGAGCGCCGGCGCAGCCTTCATCGGTCGTGGACCAAAGTCTTCGAGAAGCAGCGGCAAGCAAAGAGCTTCGCTTTGTTCGAGAGCGGCTTCGATGGCAGCGGCGACGGCGCGGCTGGTTTCGTCGGCGATGAGCGCGACGGTTTCGCGAGGTTTTATGGCGAGGCAGGTATCGACGGCGTTTTTGGCGCCCGGCATCAGCTCGGACTGAGGTGGGCCGAATGTCGTAATCATATTCTTATTTTAGCGCAACTCGATTGTAATTTCGCTGGGACGTGTGTACTGGAACGAGTTTTTGAACAGGTGGGACGCGGGGACTAAGAGGTTCTAGTGGCGAGGATTTACGCGGAAGGCGGGGACTTGGCCGCCGCCGCTGGTGACGTTGGCGAGGCCGGTGGCGCTGAGGCGGGTGAGGAAGCCGGCGAGCTTTCCTCGGAAAAGATAGGGCGCGAAATCGACGAGCATGTCTTTGAAGTCGACGGGCGAATCTTTGCTGCCGGGCTTCGTGATGTAGGGGAAGACTTCGCGGCGGATGGGGATGCGTTCCTGGACGATCCAGCAGCCAGCATCGCCGCCCACGTTTGCAGCGGCGAGAGCCTTTTCGATGGTGGCGTCCCAGGATTTTTCGTCGCATTCCCAGCCGAGAGTGACGCCAGTGCCGCCGTATTCGTCGCTTGGCTTCAGGACGAGGTTCTGGCGCTCTGTGCGGATGAAAGAGAGAAGCTCGATCGCGTCGCCGTAGTGCTGCGTGCGCGTGTCGGTGACCACGCGAGTCCACGGGATGTGATTGCGAATGAGTTGCTGCTCGTCGCGCGAGAAGAGCCGGGCGTTTTGCTCGTCGGTAAGGACGGCGAAGAACGCCTTCACGTGGGGAATTTTGCAGCGGAAGGTGTTGGCCATGCATATCGCGTTGGCTTCGTAAGCTTTGACGAGTGCGGCGCATTCCTGAGGGCGAGCGACGATGTCGTTGATGAGGACGCGGCGATAGAGCAGATCGATCTTTTTGCCATGAGCGATAAGCGACTTGCCGTTGAATTCGAGGTCGCGCGGGTCGGCGAGCACGACGGGAACGCCCATGCGTTCGAAACGTGCTTTCAGGATTTCGAATTCGCTCCACGTGGGGACTTCGCGCCAATCGACGATGGCCATTTGCGGGCGTTTGTCGGTGCCGCCCCAGTCGATGTAGCTGGCGATGAGGGCATCGAGAAGTTTGGCGCTGAGAGGGTAGCTGTGCGCTTCGAATGCGCGCGTGAATTCATCGAAAATCGGAAGCTCGCGGAAAACTTCGGCGAGCGTTTCGGTGTACCCGGCGCCGGCAGGAGCTTCGCCGTTGTATTCGGCGAACTTGAGCGAATCAGGGAGAAGAAAAGCGTCGAGGCGGGACGAGGTGCTGGCTCGGCCGTAGCCGACCGGAAGGCGGGCGAGGCGAGTTTCCTCGGGTCGGAGGTGAAGCTGCGCGAAAAGAGAAGGGACTTCGAGAGCTGCGGTGACGACTCGTTCACCGAGGTCTGCGACGGTTTCGGCTACGACGCGAACGCGGCGTTCGTCTTCGGGCGAAAGAAAAAATGGGCGAAGGAATGGACAGTGAACGCGATCGCCGAACGTGAGCTTTGCATCACGCAGGCGAGCGAAAAATTCGGTGGGGAGATTCGGATCCTCGGCAAGCGCGGGCCGAAGGAGCGCATGCCAGTGTTCGGCCGGATCGATTGACGACGCCGGAGTTTGCGCGGAAGCGCTCATTATTTAGCTTTTTGTACCCGCAGCCTTTGGCGCCGGTTTCGCTGAGGCGTCGGTTAACGCCGGATGTGCGTTGCCCGCGGTCGCGACTCGCGCAGCAGCCTTCGGAGCGCCGACGAAACCGCTTGCAGCACCGATGCCGAGCATTTCTTCCCACCTCGGCCACGTGTTCGAAATCTCGCCGTTGAGCGCGCGATCGATGACGAGATGGGCCATCTGCTCGACGACGTGTTCGAAATAAAATTCGGTGATGCGATCGCGTTCGAAATCGGGAGCGGGATTGAGGAAGTCGATTGCCCAGGGCACGCCGTCTTTGATCGCGAATTCGATCGTATTCATTTCGTAGCCGAGCGCCTGATTGATGGTGCGGGCATCGTCGACGATACGAGCGCCGAGATCTTTCGAAAGATAGTCGTGCTCGACAAGGTAGCGGCGTTCTTTGGGATCGTAGCGGACCGGCAAAATGTCGGTTTTGCCGAAGGTAAAGCAGCGGACGTAGCCCTCGAAATCGATAAATTCCTGAAGCGTCATGCAGTAGGGCGCGGTTTGATCGTACGCGGCGAACAATTCCTCTTTGTTGTTCACCTTATAGACGTGCTTCCATCCGCCGCCTGAAAACGGCTTCAAAATCGCAGGCCGCCCGACGTAATCGAGCAACCCATCCCAGTCGACCGGGTATTTCAGGTTGTGCAGAGATTCAGCTGTGATATCGACGTCTTTGGGATATCCCTTTTGCGGCAATAAAACAGTCTTCGGGATAGCGATGCCGAGCTTCGCCGCGACGGAATAATTGAAATATTTGTCGTCCGCAGTCCACCAGAACGGATTGTTGATGACGTACGTGCCTTGCAGCACCGCGTGCTTCAGGTAGCCGCGATAGTACTCAACTTCGTGTGAGATGCGATCGACGATCACGCTGTACTCGGCTGGCTCGTTCATCTTTGTGCCGCCCAGCTTTACGAATTCGGCGGCGACGCCGACGCCCTTGCCGAGCTGATTCACTTTGGCGATGAACGCGGGCGGGAAGCTGTACTCGCGGCCGCACAGTAGGCCGACCTTCTTTATCGGTTGCATCGATTGCTCCTCAGAAACCGGGGACGGTGCATGGAATTCTGAATACTCAAGTCGCTCAGCGGTTGTCTCGGCAGTTGTCTGGATTCCAGCTTCGGGTTCCCGCTGCTCATGCCCATATTCATGAATGATCGGCTCCTCAATCGATTCGGAGTGATGGCGCCGCTCATCGTCGTTAGGGAACCGGTGAGGCAACCGGTCAAGCAACCGGTTCACATGTTCGAGAGACGAGCGAGCGCGGTTCAGGGCCGCGGACAACTGGTTCATTCAATTTATCGCATGTGCGGATGACGCTCTCGGATGGATGACGCCCCCACGGGTTTCTTCGACCAGGTGACGGACGACCGCTTTGAGGTCGCCGGTTTCCTGGTAGACGCGAAGCTGGCGCTCGGCGCTGGTGCCTTCGCGCAAAATTGTGTGCACGTATTCGACGGCGCTGCGGCTGCCAAGATCATCGACGACATCGTCGACGAATTCGAGAAGCTCGGTGGCGAGCTCGCGCATCGGAACTTCCGCTTCCTTACCGAAATCGATGAGCTTGCCCTCGATGCCGTAACGCGCGGCACGCCATTTATTTTCCTCGATGAGGGCGCGCCGATACAAACGGAAGCTCATGTTTCCGGTGTAAAGCCTGTGTAATTTTACGACGATGGCTTGCGTGAGTGCGGCGATGGCGACGGCTTCTTCGACTTTCGTCGTGACGTCGCACATGCGGAATTCGAGCGTGCCGAACGTCGGATGCGGGCGAACGTCCCACCAGATTTTTTTGCCGTTGTCGATGGAGTTGAGCTTGACGAGCAGGTTGACGAAATTTTCGTAGGCGCTCCACGATTCGAACTGTTCGGGAACGCCAGTGCGCGGGAAGCGGCGGAAGACGGTCGTGCGGTAGGACTTCAGGCCGGTGTTGCGACCCATCCAGAACGGAGAGCTGGTGGAGAGCGCGAGCAGGTGCGGCAGGAAGTAGCGCACCATGTTCATCATGTCGATCGTCGTTTGCTTGTCGGGCATGGCGACATGAACATGCATGCCGAAGATCAAGAGCGAGCGGGCGAGCTGTTGCAGCTCCTCGACGATGTTTTCGTAGCGTTCACCGGGCGAGATGACTTGATCGATCCAGCTTGAGAAGGGGTGCGTACCGGCGGCGGCGACCTGCAAACCGGCGCGTTCGGCTGCGGCGACCAGTTCGCCGCGGGTGCGGTGCATTTCGATGCGCAGTTCGCCGACGCTATCGCAAATCTTCGAGCCGGTCTCGACGATCGACTGGTGCATCTCGTGTTTGACCTGCTCGATGATGTCGGGCGAGGCTTCGGACACTAACTGCAAGACGTGCGAGCGGAGCTCTAACGTTGCAGGATCAATGATCTGGAATTCTTCTTCGACGCCGATCGTGAAGCGGTGAGCCATAGGACGGCCCTCCGGAGTGCCTTGGGCTTACGGGGACCAAGAGGCGGTATCATACGCCGCTGAAATTAAAATTACATCAGGGGGATGTGGTAGTGCGAGTTGATGGCCGACAGTTGAAAGGCGAAAGAGAAAAACGCAGGTGAACGGTTACGACCTCGATATTTGGCGCGCAGCAATGCTGCGCCCGTACAAAGAGGGTCGGCGGTAAGTTATTGGTGAGACGGGACTAGACCGGGAAGGGGAGCGACGCGGAGTTCGGGCGGGGTGTGACGGGCACGGATGGCCGTGCCCTTAACCGCGGCTACCAATCGACGAACACTAACCGCTACAACGACAATTCAACAAGTCGGACAAACGATCAAAACCGCCAACACTAAGCTGCGCCCATCGCGCGGCGTTGCTGGAAGCATTCGCGGCAGAAGACTGGGCGTCCCTGGGTTGGGCGGAACGGCACCGTCGTCTCTTTGCCGCATTGCGAGCAAGTCGTCTTCGTTTCGGAACGCATCGGCGTCGCGCCACCGCCGTTTGCGCCGCCGCCTACGCCTTCCGCCCGCTTCGCCTTGCACGCTTTGCAGCGTTTGGGCTCATTCTTGAAGCCCTTGTCGGCGAAAAACATTTGTTCGCCGGCAGTAAACACAAACTCAGAATTGCACTCTGAGCACTTCAGTACCTTGTCGTGGAATTCCATGTGGACCGCCCCCCTTAGCCCGAGTCGAGCGAGAGGGATGAGCGAGCCATGCACCGTGGGCCGGGACGTGGGAAATTGCTGCCGCCGGGGGGAAAACCGGATGCCGCATCTCCTTGGGCCTGAGGGTACCTAGCTACGACACAACCCAACAACTGCTTGACCGGGTCTACATCACGGAAGCGCGGCGCCCAGAGGAGTGCGAGGAGGGAAGTGGCAGCCCCGATCGCGATGATCGGGGCCGCCTCACAGATTAATCCGCTTCTCGACGCTGCTTCTTGCGCAGTCGCTTTCGCGAAAGGGCTTCTTTGGCTCGGCGCTTCTCGCCGGGCTTCATATAGAAGCTATGCTTCTTGATTTCCTTGATGATGTCTTCCTGTTGCACTTTGCGCTTGAAACGACGCAAAGCGTTCTCCAAGGACTCAGACTCCTGGATGATTACTTCAGCCACGTTAAATTCACCCCCAATCCGGTTCGGATTGGTAACTTGCGGTGTCGTTGTATACGGTGCACCGCCCATGAGCATTATCGCATGCAATCGGCGACATGTGCATGAGCACGTGGACAGGATTATGGGGCATCTTGTAGTCAATTCGGGTATCAGGTGTCAAGTGATTCTTGTGAAAAGAGAGCCGCGGGAACCGGAGAAATGGCGGACTATTGGCACGCGGTATACGTATTGCGTAGTAGTAACAATTTCGAAAGTGCTTGATTTGGTTGGAATTCCAAGCATTTTGCGGGTTGGCGGTGGTCTGGCGGCGCGGGCGGCGGGGATGTTGCACGTTACGCCTCAAGCGATCGCAAATTCTGAGAGGTGATTTCAGGCGCCGGCGAGGTGGCAGTCCAAAAGGGCGCTCCTGCATCCAAACTTGCGCGGCGTCACGGGAATCGGGTGCCGACGGTCGTTGCGGCGGTCAGGATATTGCCCTTCGCCGCTGTTGTGTTGTTAGAATGAGCCGCGTCAACGTACAGTGACAGCGCGAAGTTGCTGTCGGCGCGATCTGGAGGTCGGTAAATGTCCGAGATGCGTGACGCCATTGGAGTGCTACTTGCCGGCGGCCAGGGCGAGCGTTTGTGGCCGCTGACCCGCGACCGCGCCAAGCCCGCCGTGCCATTCGGCGCGATCTATCGCATCATCGACGTCACCCTTTCGAATTGCATCAACTCCGACCTGCGCAAAGTCTTTGTCCTAACGCAATACAAGGCGCTCAGCCTGAATAGGCACATCCGCCAGGGCTGGTCGTCGCTGATGGGGCTGGGCGACTACATCGAAGTGCTGGCGCCGCAGATGCGCGTTTCGAACCAGTGGTATCAGGGCACGGCCGACGCCGTGTATCAGAACATCTATTCGATCGGCAGCGAGCACTCGAAATACATTTTCATTTTGTCGGGCGATCACATCTACAAGATGGATTACAACCGCATGCTGCAACAGCATGTGGAGTCAGGCGCGGAAGTGACGGTCGGCGTGATCGAGGTTCCGATCGAGGCGGCTGCGAAGCAGTTCGGTGTGATCGAGGTCGATAAGGATTACCGGATTCGCGGGTTCGAAGAGAAGCCGGCACACCCGAAGGAGTCGCCCCATCACGCGGGACATTGCAACGCATCGATGGGCATCTACATTTTCAATACGCAGCTCATGATTCCGATTTTGCTGGCGGATTCCGAGGATCCGAAGTCGGCGCACGATTTTGGCAAGGATATTTTGCCGCGGATCATTTCGAAGCATCGCGTGTTCGCGTACAACTTCGTTGATGAGAATAAAAAGGATGCGCTGTACTGGCGCGACGTGGGGACGCTGGATGCGTACTACGAAGCGAACATGGATTTGACGTCGGTGTCGCCAATTTTCAACTTGTACGACAAGAATTGGCCGATTCGCGGGTGGCAGCATCAGTATCCGGCGGCGAAATTTGTGTTTGCCGACCCGGAGCGCATGGGCGTGGCCGTCGACTCCGTCATCGCGGGCGGGTCGATCGTTTCGGGCGGGCGCGTATCTGGATCGATTCTTGGTTATGATGTGCGCGTGAACAGCTACAGCGAAGTAACCGACTCGATCGTCTACAACCACGTGAATATCGGGCGGCATTCGCGGATTCGGCGCGCGATCATCGATCGGCACGTGACGCTGCCCGAGCGGACCGAGATCGGGTACGACGTGGAAGCGGACAAGCGGCGATTCCATGTGACGGAATCGGGAATTGTGATCGTCGTGCGGCAGGAGTCGCTGATCGAAGAGCCGGAAACGGCGTAGTTTCGAAACGCGAAAATCGAAACTCGAAATTCGGGCGCTAATGCGTCTACGGTTCGCAATCGACTACAACTGGAGTTGTGTATGAACCGGCTTCCGCGGATTGTGAGTGTTGGTGTGCTTTTATTTTTGGCGGCGGTCTCGATTACGGCGCAGACTCCGGCGCCGAAAGTGCCATCGACCTCGCCGGCTAAGGCGGAGTCGTGTTCGCAGACAGCGACCACGCAGATGGATTTGAATGAATGCGCTGGCAAGGAATTGAAGCAAGCCGAGGCCCAGCTTGCGGCGTTGCTAAAGAAACTTGCCATCGATGCGAATAGCGCAGAAGAGAAAGCATGGGAAGCGTATCGCGACGCGCAACTGAAGGCGATTTATCCGCCGGTTGCCGATGAACGTGCCGAATACGGATCGATCTATCCAATGTGTTTGGCCACGCTGAAGCGAAAGCTAACTGAAAGCCGCATTCGCGACTTGAAGATGTTGACAACCAGCGAAGGCGATGGATGTTTCGGTTATCGCGTTGGCGGCAATCGAAAGTAACGGCTCTTTCCTAGATTATTCGCGAATAGGGCGATCGGACTCTCAACGCGTTGTGACTTCTCCTCTTTCTTCTGTAAAATCTTTAATTCACAACTGCTGAGGAGACCATATCGAAATGTCGACGAAGATCACTCGAGTACACGCGCGGCAGGTTATCGATTCGCGCGGCAATCCCACCGTTGAGGCCGACGTTTACGTTGGCGGCGGAGTTCGAGGGCGCGCCGCGGTGCCGTCTGGCGCTTCTACCGGCGAACACGAAGCGCTGGAAATGCGCGATGGCGACAAGTCGAAATATGTCGGCAAGGGCGTGCTGAAGGCCGTCGCGAACGTAAATGGCGAGATTGCGAAGGCGGTCAACGGAATCGATGCCGGGGACCAGCGCGCGCTCGACAAACACATGCTCGAGTTGGATGGGACGAAGACGAAATCGCGGCTCGGCGCGAACGCGATTTTGGCGGTCTCGATGGCGGCTGCCCGCGCCGCGGCGAACGCGCAGAATCTGCCGCTCTACAAATATCTGTCGAAGTATTCGACCGACAGCTCGGCGAATCTGCTGCCTGTGCCGATGATGAACATTCTCAACGGTGGCGCGCATGCCGACAGCTCGGTCGATTTTCAGGAATTCATGGTGATGCCGGTCGGAGCGCCGAATTTTTCGGAAGCGTTGCGCTGGGGCGTCGAAATTTTCCACGCGTTGAAGGCGGCGCTGAAAAAGCGCGGCTACTCGACAGCAGTCGGCGACGAAGGCGGATTCGCGCCAAGCTGCAAGTCGAACGAAGAAGCGATCCAGATCGTGCTCGAAGCGATCGAGAGCGCCGGCTACAAACCCGGCGAGCAGGTCAGCATCGCGCTCGATCCGGCCGCCAGCGAGTTCTACGACAAAACAAGCGGCAAATACGTCTTCAAGAAATCCGACAAGTCTCAGCACTCATCCGACGAGATGGCCGCCTATTGGACTTCGTGGGTCGAAAAGTATCCGATCGTGTCGGTCGAAGATGGCATGGCCGAAGACGACTGGGCCGGATGGAAGACGCTGACGAATAGCGTCGGATCGAAAACCTCGAATAAAAAAGTCCAGCTCGTCGGCGACGATTTGTTCGTCACCAACACCGAACGTCTCTCGCGCGGCATCAACGAAGGCATCGCGAACGCGATTCTGATCAAGCTGAACCAGATCGGCACGGTGACGGAAACGATCGACGCCATCGAACTCGGCCGCAAAGCCGGATTCAACTCGATCATCTCTCACCGCAGCGGCGAAACCGAGGACACATTCATCGCCGATCTCGCCGTGGCGACCGCCGCCGGACAAATCAAGACAGGTTCGGCCTCGCGCACCGACCGCATCGCGAAATACAACCAACTGCTGCGCATCGAAGAAGAACTCGGCGCCGCGGCGCGTTTTCCCGGCAAGTCGATCTTCGCAAAGTAACCGGCTCGGGTAGGGGCGCGACACTGCCGCGCCCCAGCTTGCCCGGACGTACGGACCCGATCTCGATTCGGCTTTCGCATGGGCGCAAAGCCGCCCGCATTCATTCGCTAGACCTCATCTCCCCGCCAAAGGTAATATCCGCTCCCCAGGGAGATTCGAAATGACCAGCCAATCGCGCCCCGTGCTGACCGGCGTTGTCCTGCCACTCATCATCGCGGCGTTCGGCCTCATCGACATGCATCAACGACCGCTCATCAGCCGCGTGCGAGTGGCCGATGCGTTTCAGCTTGTGGTGTGCGGTATGTGCCTCGGCATCGCGCTCACCGGATTCATCGAATTCCTGCGCGCGCCCCGATCCGCACCTCGATCCAACGCTTAGCCGGCACTCGCGACTCCATCGGTCACTATGTCAGCTTCGACGAACGCCGATCACTCGCCTTCACACCAGCGGCTACCGATGCGCGTCGCTACCGATGACGACGTTCCCGCAATCACGCGAGTGATCAACGCCGCCTTCGTCGTGGAGCGCCCGATCTTCGACCACGATCGTATTGACGACGCCGGCGTCCGCGACTACATGACGCGCGGTAAGTTTCTGCTCTTCGAAGATCCCGCCAACAATCTGATCGCCTGCGTCTATCTCGAAATAAATTCCGACCGCCGCTGCTACCTGGGCCTGCTCTCCGTCCTGCCCGAACACCAGGGCAAAGGCCTCGCTCCTCAGATTCTGAAAGTCTCAGAAGATTTCGCACGCGGCGCAAACTGCCACACCATCTGGCTTCGCACGCTCAGCGCTCGCGTGCCACCACTGCGCCCGTTCTACGAACGCTTCGGCTACGAATTGCTCGAAATCACGCCGTTGCCCGACACTTTTCATCCGCAAATTCATTGCGAGTTCGTCGTCATGGAAAAGCGCCTGTCCTAGTTCTCCCAACGATTCTCTGGCACGCCTGCCTCAACCACCCAATCCGTAAATACTCACCTCGGCACGCCCCCTTCGATTCACCCTCTGCACCGCATCCTTCCGTGCCATCCTGAACTCATCGACCCTTAGTTCTCGAAACTCGCCGCAAAACGGAGATCGCGATGAGCCTACCTCCCCAGCCACAGTTACCTCCGACGCCTGGTTACCCCGCCAACTGGCAACCCGCTTCGCCCGGCGAGCCGACAAAAGACGAATGCACGATGGCGATGCTCGCGCATCTGCTTCAGGTTTTCAGCGGCTTCATCGGCCCGCTCGTGATTTTCATCGTGAAACAGGATTCGAAGTTTGTGAAATATCACGCGCTGCAATCGCTGATCTGGCAGGCCGCGTACCTGATTCTTGGCTTCGGCGCGATGGCCGTTTTCTTTGTCTCGATGTTCAGCACCATCGCGCATGCGCCTCACGGCGTTCCCCATCAGCCGGGCGAACCGCCTCCTGCCTTCGTGTTTTTTATTCCACTGATCTGGCTTTTCTGGGGCGGTGGTTGGGTCGTGAATCTCATCCTCGGCATCGTCTACAGCATCAAAGCGAATCGCGGCGAATGGGCGGGCTATCCGATCATCGGACGTCTTCTGCTCCGCGAATACAACCCCGCCGCGCTCTCGCATCCGACCGCGCCGACAATCTGAGTCGCAACGCGCAACATAGTTTCCAAATCCAGCGCGCTTCGTGCAAAATACCGCTTCCAATCGGAGGCTTTCATGCACGCACGCATCGTCACTGCGCTCGCTCTTTCTACATCCATCGTCTTGTCGCCGCTCGCGACGCGCGTCACAGCCGACGACCAACCTCTCCTCGGCTACTCCGCCGACTCCTCGCGCACCGAACGCCAGTGGGAAGAAAAAATGCGCGCCATCCCCAGCACCGACAATCTACGCGCCTACATGGAGCACCTCACCGCGCATCCGCACAACGTCGGCACGCCGCACGACAAGGAATACGCCGAATGGATCGCCGCTAAATTTAAGGAATTCGGCCTCGCCACGCACATCGAACAATTCGACGTGCTCTACCCGACGCCGAAAGAGCGCGTCGTCGAACTCGTCGAAGGCGGCCCGAAATTCGTCGCTAAGCTGCAAGAGCCCGCTGTGCCGCAGGATCCAACTTCGAATCAGCAGAACGAACAGCTTCCCACCTACAACGTCTACTCGATCGACGGAGACGTCACCGCGCCGCTCGTTTACGTCAACTACGGCATCCCCGAAGATTACGAGCAGCTCGAGCGCATGGGCGTCAGCGTCAAAGGCAAAATCGTCATCGCGCGCTATTACCACTCGTGGCGCGGCATCAAGCCGAAAGTCGCCGCCGAGCACGGCGCGCTCGGCTGCCTGATCTATTCCGATCCGCACGAAGACGGCTTCATGCAGGGCGAAACTTTTCCGCAAGGCGCGTGGCGTCCGAAAGATGGCGTGCAGCGCGGCAGCGTCGCCGACATGCCGTTCTACTCTGGCGATCCGCTCACTCCCGGCGTCGGCGCGACGAAAGACGCGAAGCGCCTCAAGATTGAAGAAGCTCCGACGATCACGAAAATTCCCGTTCTCCCAATTTCTTACGGCGACGCGCAGCCGCTTCTCGCCGCTCTCACCGGCCGCGTTCCGCCTGCCGATTGGCGCGGCGGACTTGGCATGACCTACCGCATCGGCCCTGGCCCCGCGAAAGTTCACCTCAAAGTGAAATCGAATTGGGACATCAAGCCGGTTTACGACGTCGTCGCCAAAATCCCCGGCTCGACCGCGCCCGACGAGTGGGTGATGCGCGGCAATCATCACGACGCCTGGGTCAACGGCGCCGAAGATCCGATCTCCGGCCTCGACGCTGTCCTTGAAGAAGCGCGCTCGATGAGCGAACTGCTCAAGCAAGGATGGAAGCCCAAACGCACGATTATCTTCTTCGCGTGGGACGGCGAGGAGCCCGGCCTGCTTGGCTCAACCGAATACGCCGAAGAGCACGCCGACGAACTAAAGCAACACGCCGTCGCCTACGTCAATTCCGACACGAACGGACGCGGCTATCTTTTCATCGAGGGCTCGCACACGCTCGAAAAATTTACCAACGAAGTCTCGAAAGACATCACTGATCCCGAGACGAAACTTTCCGCGTGGAAGCGTTTCCAGCTCCGCGAAATCGCCAACGCGCATTCACCCGAAGCCCGCCAGGAAGCGCGCCAGCGCGCTGATCTTCGCATCGCCGCACTCGGCTCCGGCTCCGACTACACCGCGTTCCTGCAACACGACGGCGTCGCCAGCATCAATCTCGGCTTCGGCGGAGAAGATGGCGGCGGCATCTATCACTCGATCTACGACGACTTCTATTGGTACACGCATTTCAGCGACACCGATTTCGTTTACGGTCGCGCGCTGGCGCAAACCGGCGGCACAATGGTGATGCGGCTCGCCGACGCCGATCTGCTGCCCTTCGAGTTCAACGATTTCAGCGACACGATTCAGACGTACATCAAAGAGCTGAAAGCCCTCGCGACGAAATCGCGAGAAGATGCACTCGAACGCAATCGTGAACTCGAGGAAGGCGTCTTCACCGCGACCAGCGATCCGAAGCAGCCGCTCTCCGCACCGCCGTCCGAAACCGTGCCCACATATTTGAATTTCGCGCCGCTCGATAACGCTGCCGACGTGCTCTCTCGCAGCGCTGCCGAATATCACAAGGCCTACGAACACGCGATCGCCAACGGCAACACCGCGCTCGCATCCGCATCGCTCACCGAGGTAAACGCGCTCCTCATCGAGAGCGAGCGCAAACTTCTAACCGCCGAGGGCCTGCCGAATCGCCCGTGGTTCAAACACCAGATCTACGCGCCCGGCTTTTACACCGGATACGCCGTGAAAACGATTCCAGCCGTGCGCGAATCCATCGAACTCAAGCAATGGAAGCAAGCCGATGAAGCCATCGTTGTCGTCGGCAGAGTGCTCGAGGGCGAAGCCGAACTGATCTCATCCGCCGCGAAAAAGCTTTCAGCCGCCACTACATCACACTAGCCGGCGGACAAATATCGCCACCCTGTACCCGCGTTCGTCTCCCAGAACGCGGGGTTTAGACGCGACACCGGCACCACGTTTCGAATCACGCCGGCTCTCTTCGATTTTCGCGTCTCGTTTACAATCAAAAGCGACGAGCAACACCAAAATCATTACGTCGTTACTTCGTCGCTTCATTACGTCGTTCTTTGGGGGTTGTCGTGCCGTCTTACAATCTCGCCATCGTCGGCTTCGGCAACGTCGCGCGCTCCCTCCTCCGCCTTCTGATTTCGAAAGAAACCGAACTCCGCCGCCGTTACGACATTCGCTGGCGCCTCACCGGCATCGCCACGCGCCGCAACGGCTGGGTCGCCGATCCCGACGGTCTTAACCCGCTGGCTGTCCTGAACGATCACTGGCCGACGCCGAATCCGGCGTCCGCTCCGCACAATATTCGCGAATGGATCGAACGCTCTCGCGCCGACGTCGTCTTCGAAGCCAGCTCGCTCAATGCCGCCACCGGCGAGCCCGCCATCGATCACATCAAAGCTGCGCTCGAGCTCGGCGCGCACGCCATCACCGCCAACAAAGGCCCCGTCGTACACGCGTTCGCCGAGCTCACCGCGCTTGCCGAAGAAAAAGATCGCCGCTTTCTCTTCGAATCCACGGTGATGGATGGCGTCCCGATTTTTTCGCTGTTCCCGCTGGGCTTGCCCGCAGCCGAAATTCGTGGCTTCTCCGGAGTTCTAAACTCCACGACCAATGTCGTGCTCACCGAAATCGAGAAGGGTCGCTCATTCGAAGAGGCGATTCGCCGCGCGCAGCAAATGGGAATCGCCGAAACCGATCCGTCTGCAGACTTGGATGGATGGGACGCCGCCGTCAAAGTCGCCGCGCTGGCAATCGTGCTTCTCGGCGTGCCGCTCAAGCTCGATCAGGTGCGCCGCACCGGCATTCGCGATCTCAGCGAAGAAAAAATCCGCTCCGTGCGAAATTCAGGAATGCGCTACAAGCTCGTCTGTCGAGCTGATCGCCGCGGCGCCGGCGTCGATTGCAGCGTCGCGCCAGAGTTGCTCCTCGCCTCGGACCCGCTCGCCAATCTCGAAGGCAGCAGCTCCGCCGTTCGCTTCGATCTCGACGTTTTCGGCCTTTCGCTCGTCGAGCACAATCCCGGTGTTGATGCCACTGGCTACGGCCTCCTCGCCGACTTCATCCGCGCCGTCCGTGAATGACCCGCATCGCCGCACAATCGCGACCGCCGCATCACCGCACTGCGCCCCATGTCCGCAAGATCAATCGCGAAGCCCATCTTCGGTTTTGGTCGTCGGGTGCCGCACCCTTTCGCTTCTAAAGTGTCTAGTCACAGGACATGCTTTACAGTCGGTCCCAAGACATCCTTTACACGGGCCGGGGTTGGCTCCAGTGCTCGACGATCGTCGAGCACTGGAGCTGCAGGTCGATTTCGCGGAACAACGTGGTGCAGTAATAGACCAGCACGCGGTCGTCAATCCGTTCCAGACGCACCCATTCTCCGCACAGGGCCTTGCTGATTTTCCATTTCCAGCCGCGCACTTCGATCTTGCCTTGCGGGTCCACTTTCAACACCCAGGATCCCGCCGGATATTCCCACGGTCGCGGTCGCGGATCGTACTCGCGCTCGCTGGGTCGCCACACACTGGCCGGGGTCTTCATCCGCAGCGCTTCATGTGGTCGCACCTGGTTGTGCTCCCAACGATAGTCATCCAGCCACGCTTGCAGTGCTCCTTGCGGCGCTCCTCGCCGGCGCCACGCTCGCTGCAGCGAGCCGTGGAACCGTTCCACTTTTCCTTGGGTCTGCGGATGCCGTACTCGGCTCCAGCACAACCGGATCCCTTGACGCATCAACCACAGCGACAGCTGGGTTCTCCCCGACGGCGCATGCTGACTCCACCATGGCGTGCCGTGATCCATCAACATCGCTTCCGGCATGCCGTAGCTGTAAAACGCGCTCTCCAACTGCTTGCGTACAGGCAGCTCTTGCGTGCTGCCGTTGGCTGCCAACACCAGCACATACCGGCTGCAATCATCCAGCACCGATAACGGCCCCACAGGCTGCGGCCATCCTCGTGGTCCTTTGAAATCCATCTGCCACAACTGGTTCGGCTGCTCGCGTTCAAATCGCTGCGGCGCTTGCCGATGCCGATCGCACTCCTGCACCAGACCGTGACGCAGCAGAATACGATGGATCGTGTTGCGCGCCAGATCGATCCCTTCGCGCGCCAAAATCTCGCGCAGCTTACGCGCGCCCCAGTCCGGATACCGCTGCCGCACCTCGATCACGCGCTGCTCCAAATCGGACGCGGTTCGGTGCGGGCTGACCAGCGGCCTGCGGCTGCGCTCGGCAATCCCCGCCACGCCGTGCTGTTCGTATCGCCGCAGCCAGAGATAACCGGTCGGGCGCGAGATCTCAAACTCCTGGCACAAAGTGCCAAATGGCTGCACTCCCCGCTTGGCGGCCACCACAAACTCGACGCGCTGCTGCTGCACATCCATAGTCCTCCAAGGCATCCCCACCACCTCCGGCGCGTAAAACGCGCCGGAGTGTAAAGGATGTCCCGGGACACTCTGTCAAGGATGTCATGGACCTGAACACTTCAGAGGGTGCGGGTTTAGATCACCCCTAACCAGATTACGACGACAAACCCAGTCCGATCGATTCGCCACCCTGTAGCCGCGTTAGTCTTCTGAGCGCGGGGTTTAGACTCAGCCCCGCACCGTATTGCATTCCTCCCCACCCTTGGTTCACCCTACCGCTTTACCCACCCGGGAGCCACCCATGTTCGACAACGTCAGCCGCCGCCAAAACGCCGAGCCTCAAAAACTCGCTTTCGGCAACCTCCCCGTTCCCGGCACCAAAGCCGGCGCCATCGTCTCCGCCGGCCTCGTCATCATCGCCTGGATCGCGATCCCGGGTGCCGTCATCTTCATCCTGGGCACCGTCGCCGTCGGCGCCCTCGTCGGCCTTGGCCTTTCCTGGTGGCACAGCCGCGAATAAGACCTCAAACCCACAAATTGCTCTTGACAAATACGTTACCAGATGGTATATTCCTCCGTGAACTCTCGCTTCAAATTCGAATCACCCCTATCTACGACCTCCTGCAACTCCCTTCTTATCAGCAGCTTCCACACTCTTAAAAACGGCCCCTTCCGTAACTCATTCATTCCTAAATTCTTGTTCGCTCTTCACAAAAACACAGGGGGTGTACCCTATTCTTCCCGTTTTGGAACTGCGCCACTCGCCGCGCGTCCAAACGGGCGCGCCCAATGCCCCCGGAGGCCTCTTTGACCATCGCCCACACCAAACCTGCTGACACCAAGCTCATCGTCTGCGTCTGGCACCCCTTCCCGCAATGGCGCGCCGACGAGATGATGCCTGCCGCCATCCGCAAGCGCTGGCCAGAGATGCGCGTCGTCCATCTCCCCGATTTCGACCGCCTTCCCGAAGAACTCCCCGACACCGACATCTTCGTCGGTGCCTCACTCCGACCCGATCAATTCGCCTTCGCGAAAAAACTGAAGTGGATTCACTCCACCGCCGCCGGCGTCAACCAGCTCATGTACCCCGCGCTCAAAAATTCCGGCGTCCTCGTCACCAATCCCAGCGGCCTATTCTCTCCCGGCATGGCCGAACACCTCATCGGCATGATGGTCCTTCTCGCCCGCAACTTCATGGACTCCGTCCGCTATCAGGACAAACACATCTGGGCACAAAACGAAGTCTCGAGCATCCCCGGCGAAATCACCGAATTAAGTGGCGAGCTGATGTTGATCGTTGGCTACGGCTCGATCGGCCGCGAAGTCGCGCGCCGCGCAAACTGTTTCGACATGCGCATCTGGGGCATGACGCGCTCCGGCAAAGGCGACGCATCACTCGTCGACAAAATTCTACCGATCTCTGACCTCGATGCGGCTTTGCCTCACGCCGACTGGGTTGTCCTCGCCGCGCCCGACACACCCGACACTCAAAAATTATTCAGCGCCGAACGCTTCGCTCGCATGAAGCCCGGCGCCCGCCTCATCAACATGGGCCGCGGCACCATCCTCGACGAAGACGCCTTTGTCGCCGCGCTCAACAGCGGCGACATCCGCGGCGCCGCCATCGATGTCGCCACAACCGAACCTATTCCGCCCGACAGCCCTCTCTGGACGGCGAAAAATCTCTTCATCACTCCACACACCGCCGGCGTCAGCGACCGCCTCTGGCGCCGCGAAACCGAAATCCTGATGGAGCTGTTAGAACGCTGGTTCGACAACCAGGAAATGTTCAACGTCGTCGACGTCTCCGCCGGCTACTAACCCGGAGACGCAAAGGAGAAATTGCACAGAACCGTCGCGAAATAGTTGGGAGACAGCTTGTGGGTCGCGGTTTCAACCACGATATAAAGTTAGCCGGAGAGACGGGGCTTTAGCCCCTGAAGTGCGATAGTCGCAGCGAGAATTGCAGCCAATCCGTCGGTTTCTCTTTCGACTTTCGATTGTCGACTCGCCTCTACTTCTTCGTGCGCAAATCGCGCCCAGTCATATCCGCGGGCGCAGGCTGACCGAGCACACCGAGCATCGTCGGCGCAATGTCGCGTAGCGAACCACCCGGCTGCAACGGCATCTTGTCATCGTCGCTCACCAGAATGAACGGCACTGGATTCAGCGTGTGATACGTATGCGGCCCGCCAGTCACCGGATCGACCATCGTCTCGGCATTGCCGTGATCCGCGGTAATAATCCATGCGCCGCCGCGCGGCTTCAACGCGTTGTAAATGCGCGAGAGCCCCGCATCGATCGCTTCGACCGCTTTGATCGTCGCTTCGAGTTTGCCAGAGTGGCCGACCATGTCGGCATTCGCGTAGTTCATGATGATCGCGTCAAACGATCCGCCTTCGATCGCTTTCACCACGGTGTCGGTGATTCCCTCCGCCGACATTTCCGGCTTCAGGTCGTAGGTCGCGACCTTCGGTGACGGCACGAGCACGCGCTCTTCGCCGTCGAACGGCTTCTCGATGCCGCCGTTGAAAAAATATGTCACGTGCGCATATTTCTCAGACTCGGCGCACCGCAAATTTTTGTACTGCACGTCGGCGAAAACCTGCGCCAGGATGTGCTCGAGCTTTTCCGGCCCGATTACGTACTTCAGCCAGGGCCACGATTTGTCGTACTGCGTCATCGCGACGTAGAACAAATTCTTCGGCCGCTTCGGATCGACAAACTTGTCGAAGCTGGGATCGGCGAGCGCCATCGTCATTTCGCGAGCGCGATCGGCGCGATAGTTGAAGAAAATCACGGCGTCGTCGTCGCGAATCAATCCGACCGGCGGCGCGTCGATCCCGGCGCCCTTGGTGATTACGACAGGTTTGACGAATTCATCGGTCACGCCCTGCTCGTAGCTGCGCTGCATCGCGGCATCGGGATCGTCGGTGCGCGATTCGGCTTCGCCGTGCACCATCGCGCGATACGCAAGCTCTTCGCGCTCCCAGCGATTGTCACGGTCCATCGCGTAGTAGCGCCCGTTGATCGTCGCGATCTGGCCGGTGCCGAGTTCGCGCATCTTGTGCGCAAGCTGCTTCAAGTATTCGCGGCCGCTGTGCGGCGGCGTGTCGCGCCCGTCCATGAAGCAATGGACGAAAACATTTTGCACGCGCTCTTGCGCCGCGACTTCCAGCAACGCAAAAAGATGATTGAGATGCGAATGCACCCCGCCATCGCTGATGAGTCCGAGCAAATGCAGCGACCGCTGCCGCCCGCGCTCCATCGCTTGCTTGAAGAGCGGCACGTTGCCCATCTGCTTGTTGGCAACGAGCAGATCGATGCGCGTCATGTCCATGTGCACGATGCGCCCGGCGCCGATGTTGAGATGGCCGACTTCGCTGTTACCCATCTGCCCATCGGGCAAACCAACGGACGGCCCGGAGGTGTGAATCGTCGTGTTCGGAAAATTTTTGATCAGAGAATCGTAGGTCGGCTTGCGCGCCAGAGCGATCGCGTTGCCTTGCGATTCCGCGCGATAGCCCCAGCCATCAAGAACAGTCAGCACAATTGGTTTCGGTCGTTTCGCCATAGCGAATCAGCATACAAGCAGACGCGCGATGAAACAAAACCGAGCGAAATCTTTTTCAAGAATTGACAATCGATACCTGAAAGCCGAAAGCGCAGAACCCGGCGAAGGATCCTGCGCTTTCGTACGAACCACGTTGTGGTTAGCGGCCGACGAGTTTTGCGTGCTGCTCGGAATAGCGCGCGCCTTGCGGAGTAATGTTCGAGGCGGCTGTTTCGATTGCGCGAAGATCGGCGGGCGTCAGTTTGACGTTGGCGGCGCCGAGATTTTCTTCCAGGCGGCTGAGCTTTGTCGTGCCAGGAATTGGAACCATCCACGGCTTCTGCGCCAGGATCCACGCCAAGGCGATCTGAGCGGGAGTCGCTTTCTTTTCGGCGGCGAACTGATTGAGCAAATCGAGCACCGGCTGATTCGCTTTGCGATTTTCGGGAGTCATGCGTGGAGTCGTGTTGCGAAAATCAGTGGCGTCGAATTTTGTATTTTCGTTGATTGCGCCAGTTAGAAAGCCTTTGCCGAGAGGACTGAACGGAACGAAACCGATTCCGAGTTCTTCGAGAGTGGGAATGATTTCCTGCTCGGGCTCGCGGAACCATAGCGAGTATTCGCTTTGCAGCGCCGCAACCGGCTGAACGGCGTGCGCTTTCCGAATTGTTTTTGCGCCGGCTTCAGAGAGGCCGAAATGCTTCACCTTGCCGGCCTTGATGAGATCTTTCACTGCGCCGGCAACATCTTCGATCGGAACGTCGAGATCGACGCGATGCTGGTAGTAGAGATCAATGTGATCGGTCTTGAGGCGCTTCAGCGATTCGTCGCACACCTTCTTGATGTGCTCGGGATGACTATCGAGCGCGCTCCATTTTCCGCCATCGGCGGGATTGGCTTTCCACCCGAACTTGGTCGCGATCACGACTTTGCTACGGTACGGCGCGAGGGCTTCGCCGACGAGTTCTTCATTGATGAAAGGCCCATAGACCTCGGCGGTGTCGAAGAAGGTGACCCCACGATCGACGCAAGCATGAAGAAGCTTGATCATCTCCTGCTTGTCTTTCGGCGGACCAAATCCAAAGCTCATGCCCATGCAGCCGAAGCCGATTTCGGAGACTTCCAGGCCGCTTTTTCCCAGTTTGCGTGTTTGCATTTTGTGCCTCGCTCAGTGGAGTTCGTGTACTTGGATTCGCGGAAGTGTACGCCGGTTCCATGCTTAGAGACGCAGAAACACTTCGGCGCTCATTTTTTTGAGAATTTCGGGAATTTTTGAGGGAAATGACGCGGTGTTGGACTGCCCTACTGTCAATAGGATAGCAGGCCTAAAAAGAATAAAACAGACTGTTTTTTTCAATTTTTGCCGCGTAGGGTGGGCAAACCAAACCTAATAAATCGACGAAACCCCGTTTCCGGCTCGGTCACAGGCTGGGTCGCGGCGTGGATTCGGTCGAAAAGCGGCGCGGGAGCGCCGCACTCCAAACTCGGAGGGCGGATGATTCCGGAAGCGAAGAAAGCGGTGGTGAAACGGGCACTTCGCACGGCATTTGGCGTGACGGAGTTTGAGGACATCCGTCAGCTAACGGAGGGGCTTTCGTCGGCGCTGATTTTTCGGATTGTCGTGCGGGACCGCCCCTATTTGTTACGCGTCATCATACGCTCGGACGCGATGGGCGATCCGACGCGCCTCTTCCGCTATATGAAGGCGGGCGAAGACGCTGGGCTTGCGCCCAAGGTTTGGTACACCAGCGTGGAGGATCGCGTTTCGATTACGGATTTCGTGAATGCGAAGCCGTTTCCCAAAGCGGAGGCATTGCGGCGCATGCCGGCGACCATTCAGGAGCTGCACGCATTGCCGGCGTTTCCGCGGACTGTGAATTATCTCGAGGCGATGGATGGATTCATCTCGCGATTTCAGGCGGCGAAGACTTTGCCGGAGAGCGAGACGGCGGACGCGTTCGACCTTTACGCGCAAGCGCGAGACGTTTATCCGCGCATCGAGGCCGACATGGTGTCGAGCCACAACGATTTGAAGCCGGAGAATGTGCTGTTTGACGGCGAGCGCGTCTGGCTGGTGGATTGGGAGGCTGGATTTCTGAACGACCGCTATCTCGATCTCTCAGTCGTCGGGAATTTTGTGGCGACGAACGAAGCGGAAGAGAAATTATTTTTGCGCGAATACTTTGGAACGGAGCCGACCGAGTATCAGCTCGCGCGGTTTTATCTGATGCGGCAGATTCTGCACATGTCGTATGCAGCGGTGTTTCTGGCAATGCGTGGATCGACGTCGCCAGTGGATGCGACTGCGACGGTGCGTGGATTTCGGGATTTCCACGACCGAGTCTGGTCGGGTGAAATCAGCCTGGCCGGAACCGACGCGAAGATCGAATATGCGCGCGTGCATTTGAAGCAGGCGTTGGCGGAGATGCACGCTCCGAGATTTGAAGAGTCGATGCGAGTCGTTCGGAATTTTCACGAATTCAATCGCGGTTGATGACAAGGGTAGCTTCGGTGGGACGCTGAGAACGGTCATCGGGGGTGGATATGGATGACGCGGTGCGAAGTTCGAAGATGTTGGAGCACTACGCCACGGTGCAGGAGGCGGAACGGCTCGCGGCGGGCGTGGGCGAGCTGGAGCGCGTTCGCACGCAGGATGTACTGGCGAGGCATTTACCGAAGGCGCCAGCGCGGATTCTGGATGTCGGAGGCGCGGCGGGAGTTCATGCGTTGTGGCTGGCGCGACAGGGATACGAGGTGCACCTGAGCGATCCTGTGGCGAAGCATGTCGAGCAGGCGAAGGAAGCTTCGCGGGCGCAGGCAGAGTTTCCGATCGCGAGCTGTGCGGTGGGCGATGCTCGCAAGATCGAGCAGAAGGACGCGAGCAGCGACGGAGTGCTGCTGCTGGGGCCGTTGTATCACTTGACGGAGCGAGCGGACCGACTGAAGGCGCTGCGTGAGGCGCATCGTGTTTTGCGCAGCAGCGGGCGAGTGTTCGCAGCTGCGATTTCGCGATTTGCATCGTTCATGGATGGATTTTCCCGCGATTTCGTGAGCGATCCGAGATTCGTCGAAATTTTGCGTCAAGATTTGAAGAATGGGCAGCACCGGAATCCGACCGACAATCCGCATTACTTCACGTCAACGTTTTTCCATCACGCGGACGAACTGCAAAACGAGATGGAAGAAGCGGGATTCACGTTTGAGAAGGTCGTTGCGATCGAGGGGCCTGTTTGGGTGATGGGAAATTTCAGCAAGCATTGGGACGATCCCAAGAAGAGGTCTCTGTTGCTGGAATTCTTGCGGACGGTCGAAGGAGAGCGGACGCTGCTCGGTGCCACGGCGCACATGATCGGGATTGGGAAGAAAGTGCGAAGTCGATCGGATCGTGGCGGAAAGTCCGACCGAAAAACGTCGGACCGAAAATCCTCGCGATCAAAATCCGCCGCCGAAGGTCCAGGGCCGTCGAGCATTCTTGCGGATGCTCTTAAGATGACTGGATTCCTGTTTTACGCGCCGCCTGATCGGCTCGACGAGCCGCGCGTTACTTCAGCTCGCGAAGAGCGGTCAACAACCGCGCGATTTCGTCGGCGGTGTTGTAGTGGACGATGCCGACACGAATCAGTCCACCTTTCTCTTCCACGCCGAGCCGCTCGGTGAGATTCAGCGCGTAGTAGTTGCCGTCCCAAGTGAAGATGCCGCGGTCGCCGAGGTGCTTGGCGATGTCGATCGGCTTGTGATTCGGCAGGCGGAACGAAATCGTGGAGCAGCGCTCGCTGAAGCGCTTGGGATCGCGGATACCGAAAAACTCCAGCCCGGGGATGGCGAGCAGGCCGTCGATGAGCTGCGCGAGTAGCGTCATTTCGTGCTGGCGGGTGACTTTGTAGGCGGCGAGCAGCGCGCCGCGGCGATCCTTCGCGTTCGCGTCGGCGCGGCGGCCAACTTCGGCGATGTAGTCGACGGCGGCGCCGACTCCGGCGATGAGTTCCTGAAGCTGCGTACCGGTTTCCCAGCGATCGGGGCTTGCGTCGGACGCGGGGCGAACTTTATACGGATGAAATTTCTGGAGCAGCTCGCGCTTGCCGTAGAGCGTACCCATGTGCGGGCCGAAAAATTTGTAGGGTGAGCAGATCAGGAAATCAGTGTCGAGCGCGCGCACATCGATGGGGCCATGCGGCGCGTAGTGGACGGCGTCGATGAACATGAGCGCGCCGAGAGCGTGAGCGAGTTTGGTGATTTCGGCGACGGGATTGATCGTGCCGACGGCGTTGGAGGCGTAACCGACGGCGACGAGTTTTGTTTTGCTGGTGATTTTTTTGCGGAGGTCGTCGAGGTCGAGCGTGCAGTCGGCTTCGTGGATTTCGGCCTGGCGGATGACGATGCCCTTTTCCTCGAGAGCGCGCCAGGGAGAGACGTTGGCGTCGTGATCAAGCGTGGTGATGACGATTTCATCTCCAGGTTTCAGATCGCGCGCGATGGCGCGAGACAGCGCGAAGGTGATCGTCGTCATGTTCTGGCCGAAGACAACTTCGTCTTTGTCGCAGTTGAAAAAGTCGGCCATCGCGGCGCGCGTGGCCGAGATGATCGCGTCGTTGCGGCGGCTGGTTTCGAAGGCGCCGTAGGTGTTGGCGTTGGCGGTGAGAAAATAATTTTGGACGGCGTCCATGACTTGCTTGGGGACTTGCGTGCCGGCGGGGCCGTCGAGGAATGCGGCCTGGTGGCCGTTGATTTGGAGATTGAGCGAGGGGAATTGTTGACGCACCCAAGAGATATCGAGCGTGTTGCCGTTGATGGCGGATTCGGGAGTGGCAGCGGAGCTCATTGCGATGGAAGGACCTCGATTGATCTGAATGCGAGGCGGTAGTTTCTCACATCTTGCCAAGCTGGCCCAGCATACTGCGCTCCTGCACAATCGCGAGCGCGCCCAATTTGGAGTTGTGTTTGAGGCGTTTTGAGGCGCACAGCGGCGGGATGTGCGAGACTCGCGTGGTAGCATCGAGGGGATTGTGCCTACTCATGCCGCGGCGGCGCCGGCTATCAACTTTGCGCTGGGTTCTTCCTGAGGTTTATCGTGACGGACAATTTTTCGGTTACAGAGCGGACGCGTGTCATTCGCGAGCCGCAGCGTGGCGTTTACGATTGCACGGCGATTTATAAGATTTTGGACGAAGGATTCATTTGCCATGTCGGGTTTGCGGTCGACGGGCAACCGTTTGTGATTCCGACGATGTACGCGCGCGTTGGAGATGCGATTTATTTTCATGGTTCGGCGGCGAGCCGGATGTTACGGAACGTGAGTGCGGGCGTTTCGGTGTGCGTGACGGTGACGCTGGTGGATGGACTGGTGCTGGCGCGATCGGTATTCAATCACTCGATGAATTACCGGTCTGTGGTGGCGCTGGGGATGGCGACGCTGGTCGATGCGGGCGCGGAGAAATTGGAGGCGTTGCGCGGATTTACAGAGAAGATTTTGCCAGGGCGATGGGACGAGGCGCGGCAGCCGAATGAGAAAGAGTTGAAGGCGACGAGTATCTTGCGATTGGCGTTGAACGAAATTTCGGCGAAGGTGCGCGTGGGGCCGCCGGAGGATGATGCGGAGGATTATGCGTTGGAGATTTGGGCCGGAGTTCTGCCGATGGAGTTGAAGGCGGGCGCGCCAATTCGCGATGAGCGATGTGACGCGGCGATTGCGGTGCCGGGGTATGTCAGCAATTATCACCGATAGATTTTCTTGAGTGAGCGGAAAACCCGCACCCTCTGAAGTGTTCAGGCCCATGACATGCTTGACAGAGTGTCCCGGGACATCCTTTACACTCCGGCGCGTTTTACGCGCCGGAGGTGGTGGGGATGCCTTGGAGGACTATGGATGTGCAGCAGCAGCGCGTCGAGTTTGTGGTGGCCGCCAAGCGGGGAGTGCAGCCATTTGGCACTTTGTGCCAGGAGTTTGAGATCTCGCGCCCGACCGGTTATCTCTGGCTGCGGCGATACGAACAGCACGGCGTGGCGGGGATTGCCGAGCGCAGCCGCAGGCCGCTGGTCAGCCCGCACCGAACCGCGTCCGATTTGGAGCAGCGCGTGATCGAGGTGCGGCAGCGGTATCCGGACTGGGGCGCGCGTAAGCTGCGCGAGATTTTGGCGCGCGAAGGGATCGATCTGGCGCGCAACACGATCCATCGTATTCTGCTGCGTCACGGTCTGGTGCAGGAGTGCGATCGGCATCGGCAAGCGCCGCAGCGATTTGAACGCGAGCAGCCGAACCAGTTGTGGCAGATGGATTGGGAGCACAACCAGGTGCGACCACATGAAGCGCTGCGGATGAAGACCCCGGCCGTAAAGGATGTCTTGGGACCGACTGTAAAGCATGTCCTGGGACTAGACACTCTAAGAGCTGAGGGTGCGGCACCCAACTGCCGTCGTAGGGTGCGGACATGGGGCGCAGCAGTGCTGCGCCCGTACATATTCGTGGTGACGCGAAGATGGATGCGACAGATACGGTTAGTCGCCGACGCCGCCTTTCACGGCGGTGTAGCCTTCGCGGGCGTAGACGACGACTTTTTGTTTTTTGCCTTTTTGGTCGTTGACGATCAGAGGAGAGCCGTCGGGTTGGACTAGTTCGATTTTTACTTTGTGGAATTTGCCGTCGTTGGCGCCGGTGGTGGGCGTGTAGGAGAGGCTGTACTGGTTGCGGAGGAAGGCGACGACTTCACGGAAGATGCCGGGGATTTCGCCGTCGAATTGCGGGAACCAGGCGTAGCCGCCGGTGAGCTGGCTGAAAGTCTTGAGCTGATTTTCGCCCTGCAAGTAATTCATGTGCGAGCCCTGGTTGCCGTGGGATTCGATGAAGTTGATGTAGGGCTTGTCGAGGCCGACGGAGAAGATGGTGACGTCGGACTGGCGCAGTTGCTTCATGGTTTCGTCGAGCGTGTGCTTGGAGAAGGTGTCCACGCCGGTGGCGAGCAGCAGCATCGACTTTTTGCCCTTGATGTCTTTCATTTCGTCGATCGTGGTGAGGACGGCGTCGAAAACGTTGGACTCGCTAAAGCCCGGAAAATACATGTGGTAGAGCGCCTGGCGGACTTCGTCTTTGTTCTGAGTGAAGTCGACTTCGATGCGGGACTTCATGTCGAAGGTGACGAGAGCGACCCAGTCTTTTTGTTTGAGATTGGGGAAGAAAGCGTCGGCCCAATACTTGGCTTGATATGCGAACCAATCGAAGTAGCCCCGGCTGCTGAACTCCATGACCATGGCGATGGTGATGGGCGCGTCGGTGGCGCCGAAACCGGTGACGGTTTGCGGGGCGCCGTCATCGACAACGCGGAAATTTTCGCGCTTGAGACCGGTGAGGATGTCGCCGTGCTGCGTGGCGGCGATAACGTCGAGCGTGACGACGGGGACTTCGACGTTGATCGAGGCGCCGGCTTGGGGCGGCTTCTCCTGTTGCTGCTGCGGCGGCGTCGGCGCAGGTTGCTGCGGCGTGGATTGGCCGGCTCCGGCAGGACCCGCGGGGGATTGCGCGTGCGCCAGATGCTCGCTGAAAGAGACGAGCAGAAAGGCTGCGGAGAGGGCGAGGAAGATGGTCGTGAGAAAAGCCTTCATGGAGAAACCCCTTTTCAGACGCGCGCTCCAGCGCGACCGATAGCGTTCACTAGAATGCCGTAATGGACATTCCCGCGGCAACTCACGTCAGTTCCAGTAGGAGGGATGTCAGCGGCGCTAAGTTTCGGCAACGTTGGGCTTACGAAAACGTTGATCTTACGGAACGGGCCGACTCGCCGAAACAGGGTCCCCTCACCCTGCATGCTAGTATGAATCAGAAATGCTGGAAAACGTTGCAAAAGCCGGGAATAAGAGCGTGCCAGGCGGCGGAACACACCACAAATTGCTCTAATCATTTTGAGCCGGAACAGCTGAGAGAGGATGAATTCGTGAGACGACTTGGCGGAGGAGTTTTTGCGAAGCTGTCTGCGGCGGTTGCCGCGGCGGGGATGGCGGTGTTGTTGGGGGCGGGCTCGATCCGGGCGCAGGTGGCGCCGCCGGCGACGAACGGATTACCGGGAACGCAGGGTGGAGCGCCGCTGGGCGATCTGACGACGATTTCGGGTGATGCGAAGGTCTGGCTGCAAGATCTGATCAAGATCAACACGACGAATCCGCCGGGGAATGAAGCCGAGGCGTCGAAATATATTTTGGGAGTGCTGGCGAAGGAAGGAATTGCGGCGGAAGAATTGCCGATTGCGCCGGGTCGGACGTCGGTGGTGGCGCGGCTGCGGAGTTCGGCGGTGGCCGATCCGTCGAAGGCGCTGCTGCTCGTGGCGCACATGGATGTGGTGGGCGTGGACAAGGCGAAGTGGACGGTCGATCCCTTCGCGGCGACGATCAAGCCTGACGGATATTTATATGGGCGCGGGGCGATCGATAACAAGGCGATGCTGGCGACGAACCTTGCGGTGATCGTGGCGCTGAAGCGAGCGAACGCGCGGTTGAATCGCGACGTGATTTTTGTGGCGACGGACGATGAAGAGCAGGGCGGCGACGCGAGTATCAAGGTGTTGATCGCGAAATATTGGGACAAGATCGCGGCGGGTTTTGCACTGAATGAAGGCGGGAACGTGGTGCTCGAGGGCGGTAAGGTGAAGTATGTTGCCGTGCAGGCGAGCGAAAAGGTTTCGGTGAATGTGACGGTGGTGGCACGCGGGACTTCGGGTCATGCATCGATGCCGACGAAAGATAATCCGGTGGTGCATTTGTCGGCGGCGGTGGAGAAGATCGGCGGGATGACGACGCCGGTGCATTTGACGGCGATTGTGCGCAGATATTTTGAGGGGCTTGCGCCGCTGGAAGATGACGAGGTTGGGAAATGGATGCGCGCGCTCGATACGGGAGATCGAGGGGAACATGCTGCGCGCGTGGTGTCAGATGCGAATCCGCAGTGGAACTCGATGCTGCGTGACACGATTGCGCCGACGATGCTCTCGGCGGGCGTGCGGAACAATGTGATACCGGCGGAGGCGCGAGCGAATTTGAATATTCGATTGTTGCCGGGAGATACGATCGATGGATTGATCCTGGATATGCAGAAATTGGTGAACGATCCGGCGGTGAAGTTTGAAGTGCAGACGGATGCCGGATTGGCGGCGCCACCGTCGTCGCTGGAGAACGATTTTTACGCGGACATTACGAAAGTGGCGGCGCAGGAATTTGGCGGGGCGCCGGTGCTGCCGTATCAGTCGCCGTGGGCAACGGATTCGGCGCAGTTGCGGCTGCACAATGTGCAGTCGTATGGCTTGTGGCCATTTCCGCTGACGGCCGAGGATTTGCAGAGGATGCACGGGAATGATGAGCGGATTCCGGTGGCATCGTTTGTGAAGGGGATTGATGTGGAGGCGAGGATTGTGGCGGAGTTTGCGGTGACGCGGTAACGGAAAAAGGAAATTGGAAAAGGAAAATTGGTGGGGCGAGTTTGATTCTGTGTATTGAGGCCAAGAAGCCTTCCTCTCGGTAGGGATCGTTGGTGACATGTTGGCTTGGGAAGTTCTGGATGGCGGAGGGGTGTAAGTAGTTGAGCTTTCGGGTGGGTTGAGCGCTGAGATCCTTCACTGCGCAAGCCGACGCGTCCGCACAGAAGCGAACGCGCAGAAAGACGTCGGCTTGCTTCGTTCAGGATGACGGCTATCACTAAGGGTTGATGGGAGCGGGAATGACGTTTCGACATTCGAAGATTGTTTGCACGATTGGGCCGGCGACGTCGTCGGCGAGGATGATTGAGAGGTTGATCGAGGCGGGGATGGATGTGGCGCGGCTGAATTTTTCGCATGGGACGCATGCGGAACATGCGGAGCGGATTGTGCTGCTGCGCGACGCGGCGATCAAACATCAGAAGCCGATCGCGATTATTGCGGATTTGCAAGGGCCGAAGATTCGGACGGGGCCGCTGGTGGGGAAGACGCCGGTGGAGTTGAAGACGGGGCAGCGGTTTGTGATTACCACGGCGAAGGTGATGGGCGACGCGAATCGGGTGAGCACGATTTTTCGTCCGTTGCCGCGCGAGGTGCATCGCGGGAACCGGATTTTGCTTTCGGATGGGCTGATCGAGTTGCGCGTGATGCAGGTGCTCGGAGAGAAAGTCGTTACGGAAGTGGTGAACGGGGGCGTGCTGGGCGAGCACAAAGGGATCAATTTGCCGGGAGTGCAGTTGCGCGTGCCGGCGTTGACGGCGAAGGATCGAACGGATTTGGCGTTCGCGCTGAAGGAAGGCGTGAACTATGTGGCGGTGAGTTTTGTGCGGCATGCGGAAGATGTGGTGCTGGCGAAAAATCTGATACGGCGTGCGGGGCGGGATACGCCGGTGATCGCGAAGTTGGAGAAGCCGGAAGCGATCGAAAATCTGGACGCGATTTTGCGCGTTGCGGACGGCGTGATGGTGGCGCGCGGGGATCTGGGCGTGGAGATGAATCCGGAGCGCGTGCCGGTGGTGCAGAAGATGATTATCGCGCGAGCGCGCGAGGCACGGCGTCCGGTGATTACGGCGACGCAGATGCTGGAGTCGATGACGCAGAATCCGCGGCCGACGCGGGCGGAAGCGTCGGATGTGGCGAATGCGATTTTCGACGGGTCGGATGCGGTGATGCTTTCGGCAGAGACGGCGTCGGGGAAATATCCGGTGGAAGCGGTAAGCATGATGGCGCGGATTATTGACGATGCGGAGGCGAACATTACGGATTTCCCGCGGCCGTCGATGCAGGAGAAATTGAAGGTGGCGGAGACGGTGGCGGAATTGGTATGTCATGCGTCACGCGAGTTGCATATGCGATTGATTGCGGTGTTCACGCACAGCGGATTTACGGCGCGGCTGGTGTCGAGGTATCGGCCGCTGGTGCCGATTGTGGCGTTTACTCCGGAGGCGGAGACGCGGCGGAGAATGGCGCTGATCTGGGGCGTGATTGCGCGCGGGATTGCGGATGTGAAGAAAGTTGATGGGCTGGCGGAGATTGCGGAGCAGAGATTGCTGGAGGAGAAGTTGGTGAAGAAGGGGGATGTGATCGGGATTGTGGCGGGGACGCCGATGGGGATTCGGGGGACGACGAATTTTATGAAGTTTCATGTGGTGGGGGGATGAGGTCGAAACTCGAAACTCGAAACTCGAAACTCGAAACTCATAGGTCATCGAGGGTGAGTGCGGCGATTGCGGAGGCTTAACGAGAGTTCAGGGGCTGAAGCCCCTTTCTTTTTGTGCTTTATGTCGCGGCTGAAGCCGCGATCCACAAGGCGAAGAGTACGCACGAGCAGCGGTTTGTAGCCGCACGGTGCGCTGAGATCCTTCGCTTCGCTCAGGATGACGAGATTCAGAAAATTGGCTGATAAACTAGACGGGAAAGTTAGAGGCCGGAGAAATTAGTTGACCCAGTTGTCGGGGCGGCTGGGTGGGTCTTGTTTGTGTTTGTTGACGTAGACCTGGAAGCGCTTTTTGTTGCGCTCGTGTTTCCAATCACTGACGGAGTTGCGGACGCTGTAGAGGAAAGAGCCGCGACGTAGATAGATGTAGGCGACGAGCATGCCGCCGAGATGGCAGATGTGTGCGACGTTATCTCCGCCGCTGCCGAGCGTGGAGAAAAATTCGATCGCGCCCATGACGGCGACGTAAGGGCGCATCGGAATCGAGATCGGCAGAGGGATGAGCCAGATTTTGCGGTCGGGAAAGAGAACGGCGTTGGCCATGAGGATCCCAAAGATTGCGCCGCTGGCGCCGATCGTGGGAGTGATGGAGAGCTGGCGGCCGAAGAACAAATAGGGAACGGCTTTGACGATCAGTTCGATCAGGCCGGCGCCGACTCCGCAGACGAAAAAGAAATTGAGAAAGCGGCGCTTGCCCCAGCTGAGTTCGAGGTCGCGGCCGAACATCCACAACATGAGCATGTTGATGAGGATGTGAAAAAGCGAGCGCGGATCGTGAAGAAAAATGTAGGTGAAGGGCTGCCAGATGCGCGGCGGGATGTGATGGATGACGGCTTCGGGAATGAGCGCGAACCACTTGAGGATCTCGAAATAGTAGGCGTCGCCGGCGAGGAGGAGCGTCAGGACTTCGATGATGTAGACGCTGGTGCAGATGATGACGAGGAGTTTTACACCGGGAGTAATGAAGCCGCGCCAGTCGAAGCTGATGCCGCCGCGATTGGGACGATTGGGGAAACGCGTGCCCATAAGAGAAGTTTACGGCGGGCGGATTGTGGTAGTCAAAGCACGTGGAGTACAGGTGTGTGGGATCGGGACAGGTGGAATTTGGAAATTAGAAAATTGAAATTGGGGCAATGACGGATGCGATTGCGATGCGTTTGCGCCTGAGATCCTTCGCTTCGCTCAGGATGACAACCGCATTGTTAGAGCGGATTCCATCCCGCGGATAAAGGGGCGCAGTGTGCTGCGCCGCTACACGAGCCGGGGCAAGATTTGTGCGAGTGCGATCGAAGTTAGGGCGTGGGAGTTGGGGTTGGTTGGGGCCAGGATTTGAAGAGGTTGGTGGCGTTGACGGAGCCGAGGCCGGTGGCGAAATCGTAGCCGGGGGTGGCGGGGTAGGCGGGGTCGTCGTCGTCGGTGGAGGTGGAGAGTTCGCCCAGGATTTTTTTGTCGGCTCCGTGGCAATCGTAGAAGTCGCCGGTCTTGGGATTCTTTCCGCAGGGGATGTCGATGTCGCCGAGCGTGATGTCGTTGAAGACGCAGGATGCGGCGGGGAGATTGCCGGAAGTTTGGCTGGCGTCGCAACGCGCTGCGCTGGCGGTATGGGCGAATTGTTGTTGGGCGAGCGCGTAGTAAACGTAGTTGGTGTTGCCTTGTTTGCCGTAGCGCTGATTGATGAGCGCTTGAATGCCTGCCATTGCGGGAGAGGCGAAGGATGTACCGCCACCACCAAGAAGGACGGCGTCATTTTCGGCGGTGCAGTTGGTCCCACCTTGCGCCGTGTCGGATAAACAGAACGGATAGAAGCTGCCCCAAACTCCATCGGCGGCGAAGAGGGAGAGATCGGGTTGATCGCGGACGCCGTCGTGGGGAACACCTTCGACGCCTTTTTGATAAGCCGGTTTCGGATTGCCTTTGCAGGTGCCGCTAACTACGCCGGGCGTTAATGGCGTGCCGGTGAAGCAACTGCTGGGTTCGCCGCTGCCTGCTGCATCGTTCAGGAAAAATTGTTGTCCGACGCTGGAATTGCAGAATCCCTTTTCGCCGAAGGCCTGACTGTAATTTCCGGCGATGAGCGGGTCGGTGAAGATGAGGCGGCTGGCGCAGGAATCGTTCCACGGAATTTCTGGGATATAGGATTTCGCGGACGCGTGCGTTTTCGGATCGTTTGTGGAGGACCAATAACGCGAGAGAGGAATCTTGCTGACGTCGGCGTTGTATTGCGCCATGAAATCGGTGCCGCCGATATCCACGGCGTAGGCGGAGGCGGTGTTGTCACCGGAATTGACGCCGAGGATGGAGTAGTCGGGCTTTTCGGCGGGGGCGCACTGGTCTGCGCCGGTGTCGCCCTGCGCGATGAAGAAGGTGGTGCCTTCGGCGGTGGCGAGTTGGGCTTCGAAATCCTGGAGCGCGACTTCGGCCTGGCCGGAGATGGTTTCGCAGAGGCCGTAGCTCGTGGAGACGATGTCGGGCGGATTGGGCTGCTCGAGAATGCCGAGCGTGGCGAGGTCGAGGCCGGAGACGGTTTTTGTGTTGTCGCAGGCGGCGAGAACAATGTTGGCGTCTGGAGCGGATGCGGTGGACCACTCGACGTCGATGGCGGCTTCGTCTTCGTCGCTGTTGGCGCCTGGATTTTTGCAGTTGGGATAGACCTGAGTGAAGTTGCCGGACTTGAAAGTGTCGAGCGCGAAGTTCTTGCGGAAGGTGGTCCAGTCTCTGGGATTGGCGAGATTGGTGTCTTCGATGAGCGCTATGGTGACGCCTTTGCCGGTGAAGCCTTGCTGCCACAGCGGGAGGACATTGTAGATAGTGGCGAAGTCGTAGGGAGAGACGACGTTGAAGGCGTCGTTCTGGATCGTGACCTGGAAGCGCGGCTGCCACTTTCTTTCGTTGTGGTCGAAGGCGATGGGTTTGGGTTGCGTGTGGCGCGGGCGCGGGAAGAAATCGTGGAGAGAGGCGACGCCAGAAATTACGGGAGCGAGCACGGCAGGAATTTGCGGGTCGCGCATGTTGGCGATGTGACGGTCGCCGTTGGCGAGCGTGAGATTGTGAATCTCGGTGTGGAACGCGTCGCGGACTTGAGCGGCGGTGGCGCTGACGTCGATGACCATGCCATTTCTGTAGGTTTGGTTGATGCTGAGGCCGCGCGAGGAGAGCCAACGCTGGACGGTGTCGAGATCCTGTTGGTGAACGCCGTAGCGGGCGGCGAGCTGCTCGGGAGTGAGCCAGTGATGGTAGTCGGGAGACGCGGGATTGTGAATTGCGTCGATGTGATCGCGGAGGTCCGCCTCGGATTGCGGGTCCCTCTTGAGCAGGATGAGGATGTGGTCGAGGCGGAAGTCGTCGGCGACGGCGCCGCGGTCGTTTTCAGCTAGGGCGGCGGCGGGTGTGGTGTTGCCGGGAAGCGAGACGAGTTTGGATTCGTCGATGGCTTCGGTGATTTGGGGGCGCGGGGATTGGGCGCGGAGGGGCGCAGTCGCGGCTAACGCGAGCAAGCTGACGAGGATGGCGCGACAGCGCATGCAGCGGTCTCCTGGGACGCGGGGAAGAATTTGTCGAGTGCACCGAGGACGGTGCGAGGACGCTTTCATTTTATGGGAGGGAAGGCGGTTTCGAGAAGAGGGTGGTTAACGGTTGGTTAAGAGATGGCGACAGTGGAAAAAGGGAGGAGGAGGATGGTGGGTCGAGCCGAGATTGTGTTGACGGCTGAGATCCTTCGCTGCGCTCAGGATGACAAACGAATTTCGTCAGGCGGATTAAATCTTGCGGACATGGGGCGCAGCGTGCTGCGCCCCTACAGTTGCCCGTTCGCTCAATCGTGACGAGGGCTTAGTCGAGTTTCTTGCGGGCGAAGTAGAAGAGGCTTGCGGCCAGGAGGAGGAACATGAATAGGCCGAAGGCGTTGTTGGTGGCCCAGGAGCCGAAGAGTTTGGGGCCGAAGGCGATGGTGTCGGGATTCCAGGGGAGACGGAGGAGCGAGGCGAACCAACTTGGAACGCGGTTGCCGATCTCGGGATCCTGGAAAAGATTGATGACGATGCCGAGGAGACCGAAGACGCCGCCGGCGGCGATGAGTCCGCTGGAGTAGAGGGCGCCGGGGCTCGCTTCACTTTCGTCTTTCTTCTTGGTGGTAGCGTCAACGAGTGTGCGGACCAATCCTCCGGCGAACATGGCGGCGGTGGTGCCGAGCGGAAGATAGGAACCGGTCGCAAAGGCGAGCGAGCGGACGCCAAGAATTTCCACGGCGATCACGAGTGCGACTCCCATCAAAACAAGACGCCACGGAAGACGCTGATTGAGGATGCCGCTGATGACGGTGGCCATCAGTCGCGCTTGCGGCGCGGGAGCTTTGGCGCTGCCGATGCCTTGCGCCCACTGGTATTCGATTTTCTGAACGCCGGGGTCGTAGAGATATTCGCCGTCGGGAATTTCGTGGGAGCCGAGCGAGTTGATGAGCTCGTAGTTTTTGCCGTGATAGGAGAAGGTGTCGCGTTCGACTTTCACGCCGACCGGGAGCGATTGGATGTTCACGGGAATTTCGGTCGGGATGTATTTCTCGAGGCCCTTGTTCATGAGGTTGAGCGTGGTACCGATGGCGAGCGTGGAAACGGTGACGCCGATGAGCAAGCCCATTTGTTGCCAGAACGGAGTGGCGCCGACGAGGTAGCCGGTTTTTAAGTCTTGCGAAGTGGCGCCGGCAATTGCGGCGGCGATGCAGACGACTCCGCCGATCATGAGCGCAAGAACTTGATAGTTGGGAGCGGTCCACCCGGCGACGAAGAAAATCGCGCAGGTGGCCATGAGAGTAGCGATGCTCATGCCGCTGATCGGATTCGAAGAGTTGCCGAGGAGTCCGCTGATGCGTGCGGCGACGGTGACGAAGAGGAAGCCGAAGACGGTGACAAAAATTCCGGCGAAAAGATTGTGATACCAGCGCGTTTCAGCGCCTGGAATCGGATGGAAGGTGAGGAGAATCCACATCATCGCGATGATGACGAGCGAGCCGACGATGACCCAGCGAAGAGGCATGTCGCGATCGATGCGGCTGACGGAGGTGGATTGGCCGGCGCCTTCGGCGCGGACGTCTTTCAGCCCGGCGCGGAGAGCTGTGATGATCGTCGGGAGGGTGCGGCAGAGCGTGATCAAGCCTGCTGCGGCAACGGCGCCCGCGCCCATTGGTCGGATGTAAGTGCCCCAGATCTGGTCGGGCGTCATTTGGGGAATTGGAATCGTGGAGGGATAGATTGGAACGTTGTTGGCGAGCTGTCCGTAGAAACGGATGGCGGGCATGATGACGAGCCACGAGACGATGCCGCCCGCGAAGAGAATGCCGGAGACGTGCGAGCCGATGATGTAGCCAACGCCGAGATATTCGGAAGTGATGGTGACGCGAAACGAAGCGCCGTCAAACCATTTCGGGCGCGCTTCGGGCTGCGAAGTCCAGGCGCCAACGCTGTTCATTAAGAAGGTGTAGATGCCACCGAGGCCGAGTCCCCAGAAGACGCGGCCGGCGAAGGAGCCACCACGCTCACCGGCGACGAGAACGTCGGCGCAAGCTGTGCCTTCGGGAAAGCTGAGGTTGCCGTGCTCTTTGACGATGAGCTGGCGGCGCAACGGGACCATGAAGAGGACGCCGAGCCATCCGCCGAGTAAGGCGAGCGGGAAAATTCTCCAGAACGTGAATTCGGCACCGAAGCCGAGGAAGATCAGCGCGGGGATGGTGAACATGACTCCGGCGGCGAGGGATTCGCCTGCGGAGCCGGTGGTTTGAACGATGTTATTTTCGAGAATTGTGGAGCGGCCGAAAGCGCGGAGGATCGAGATCGAGAGGACCGAGATTGGAATTGATGCCGAGACGGTGAGGCCGGCGCGGAGGCCGACGTAGACGGTGATGGCTCCGAAGAGCAGGCCGAAGAGCGCGCCAAGGATGACGGCGCGGATGGTGAATTCTTTGATGTTTTCGTCGGCGGAGATGTAGGTGCGGAATTCACCCGGAGGGGCGGTGGAACTCCATGGTCTGTCGGACACTCAAAACTCCCGAAAGCGGAAATTGGAAATTCGAAACTGGCAAATTTGAAAACCAAAATCGCGCCGCTTGGTGAAGCTGGCGGCCAACATCCCTTGGTGCGCGTGGGATTATGCCGCAAAGTCGGGGCGAGCGTTATAGGGAAACGAAATTGTTGGTGTGGCCGAAAGAGCTTTGGTGCGAGGGTTTTCGCGATCGGGCAGGTGGATCTGTTCGCCTGACTTTCGCCGTGGGTCGCGCCCGCTTCCTCGGCTTCGGACTCTTCGGGGTTATGTAACTGATAGGAAGGTCGTTCTCTTGACAGGGACGATACAGCGCGATAGTTTCTCGGATAATACAGGTAACAGGTCGTCAACTACACAAATCGGCTGACTGGGTAGGTCGGTCCGACGTGTCTGCGACCGCGGTCGTTGTCCCAACGTGGTTCATGGAGATCGTCGATGCGTTTCGTGTCCAAGCCCCGAAACCTCGGGCGCGCGTGTCTCAAATCCAGTGTCATATTCTTGTCTGCCGTCGTTTGTGCGGTCGCGATCTTCGCCGCGGTTCGCTCGCCGCGAACGGTTGAAGCCGACGATTGGCTGCCCATCTCCCAAGATGAATTAAAGATGACCAGCGTGCCGGAAGCGCCGGGTGCATCGGCGGTGATTTTGTACCGGCAGGTCGATCGAGATGACAACGCGAAAACAGGGAACGAGCAGAACTACGTTCGCATTAAGATTTTGACGGAAGAGGGGCGGAAGTACGCGGACGTGGAGATTCCATATTTTCGCGAGCAGGCAAACATTGTTGGTTTGCGCGCGCGGACGATCCGGCCCGACGGCTCGATCGCGATGTTTGAAGGCAAGGCGTATGACAAGACGATCGTGAAGGCGCGGAACGTGAAGTACCTGGCGAAGACGTTCACGCTGCCCGACGTACAAGTGGGAAGCATCATCGAGTATCGATACACGGAGGATATGGCGGAGAACTACGTGTACAACTCGAAGTGGATTTTGAGCGACGAGTTGTTTACGAAGCAGGCGAAGTTTTCGCTACGGCCGAATAAGGATTTCGCGTTGCGGTGGAGCTGGCCGATTGGGTTGCCGCCGGGGGTTCAGCCGCCGAAACAGGAACCGGCATCGCAGCTCGTTAAGATGGAAGCGAACAATATCCCGGCGTTTCAGATTGAAGACTACATGCCGCCGGAGAACGAGCTGAAGTATCGCGTCACGTTCGAATACAGCGAGCGGACAGCGGAGAGTGATCCTGCAAGGTTCTGGAAACAGCAGGGGAAGACACTCAATTCGCAAGTAGAGAGTTTCCTGGGCAAAAAGAAGGACCTGGAACAAGCGGTGTCGCAGATGGTGTCGCCGAGCGACGCGCCGGAAGTCAAAGCGCAGAAAATTTATACGCGCGTGCAGCAGTTGAAGAACACTTCGTTTGCGGTGGAAAGGACAGACCAGGAACAGAAGCGGGAACAGGCGAAAGCGATCAAGACGGCGGCGGATTTGTTGCGCGCAGGCGGAGGCGATGGCCGAGACATCACGTGGGTCTACCTCGGATTGGTGCGTGCTGCGGGAATCGAAGCGTATCCGGTGTGGGTGTCGAGCCGGGACCAATACTTTTTCAACGCTAAGGCGATGAGCATCAACGAGCTGAACGCCAACGTTGTGCTGGTGAAGCTCAATGGGAAAGACGTGTTCTGCGATCCGGGAACGGCATTCGCGCCGTTCGGTTTGTTGCCGTGGAACGAGACGGGGGCGATCGGGCTCAGGCTCGACAAAGACGGCGGAGGCTTTGTGCAGACGGGGCTGCCGGGAAGTGCGGACTCGGTCGTGGAGCGCAAGGCGGACCTGAAGATGTCGGAAGACGGAACGCTCTCGGGGAAAGTGACGATGACGTTTTCCGGACTCGAAGCGTTGCGGCGCCGAATCGAAGAGCGAAATGAAGATGAGGCGGAGCGGAAGCAGTACATGGAAGATCAGCTCAAGGAATTTGTGCCAGTGGGCATCGAGGCAGAGCTGACGAACAAGCCGGACTGGAATAGTTCATCGCCAACACTGGTGGCGGAATACAACTTGAAAGTCCCCGGATGGGCGACGGCGGCGGGACACCGAGCGCTGGTGCCGGTCGGGCTCTTCGGCGCGAGCGAGAAACATCTCTTCACACATAAGGATCGCGTACACCCGATTTATTTCCAGTTTCCGTGCCAGCGGAAAGACGATGTGTCGATCGAATTGCCGCTGAGCTGGAAGGTGACGACGGTTCCGCCGAGCAGGTTGCAGGACTCGAAGGCGGTTGTGTACGACCTGAAAATTACGAACGAAAACGGTGTGCTGCACATGACGCGGCTGCTGCGAAACGATTTGCTGGTGATTGAGCAGAAGCAGTATCCGTCGCTGCAAGGATTTTTTCAGATCGTGAGGACAGGCGATGAGCAGGCCATCGTTGTGCAACCTGGAATGGCGTCGGCTTCGACGAAATAAGCTGCGCGTCGGGCTGACCATTCTGGTGGCGTTGGCGTGCGTCGCGATATTTGCGGGGCGCCGCGCGTCGGCGAGCAACAACCCCGAGGCTCCAGCGTGGCTGCACGGGCTGGTGAGCGTGCCTTTGCCCGAGCACGATGAAAAGACCGACGCGGTGTTGCTCTACTCCGAAGAGAACGTGAACGTGCAGTCGGTCGATCGAATTCACAAACAGATTCGCGTTGCGTACAAGATTTTGCGGCCGGGCGGGCGCGACCTGGGAAATCTCGTTGTTCCTTATCGATCGGATTCCAAAGTTTTGTCGATGCGCGCGTGGAGCATTCCGGCGCAGGGAAAAGATTTCGAAGTCAGAGATAAGGATGCAGCGGATGTCGCGATCCCGGCGGTGCCTGGGAGCGAACTGATCAGCGACGTGCGCGCAAAATTCGTGCGCATTCCGGCGGCGGATGTCGGAAACGTGATTGGCTGGGAATACGAGCTCGAAGAACGGCCGCTCGTGTTGCAGGAAGGGTGGTATTTCCAGAAGGAATATCCGACGCGCGAGGCTCGTTATTCGCTGCAATTGCCTGCGGGCTGGGAATACAAGGTTTCGTGGCTGAATCACGCGGAGGCGGTGGCGACGCCGTCGGGTAGCAACCAGTGGAATTGGGTTGTGAACTCGGTGCCGGCAATCAAGGCGGAGCTGGAGATGCCGCCCTATAGCGGTATCGAAGGGCAGATGATCGTGTCGTTTCTGGCGCCGGGCGGCGGGCGAACGTTCGCAAACTGGCGCGACATGGGCGTCTGGTACAACGATTTGACGCGCGGCCGGCGCGATGTTTCGAATGACGTCACACAAAAAGCTGCGGCGCTGACGAGTTCGTCGAAGACGACGCTGGCGAAGATGCAGGCGATTGCGGATTTCATGCAGCGCGATATCCGATATGTCGGAATCGAGCTGGGCATCGGCGGATTTCAGCCGCATGCGGCGAATGAGGTTTTCGCGCATCGTTATGGAGACTGCAAAGACAAAGTGACGCTGATGAGCGCGATGCTGAAGAGCGTCGGCGTGGATTCGTATTATGTGCTGATCAATACGGAGCGGGGCTCGGTGACGCCGGAAATGCCGCCACACGTGGGCGGATTCGACCACGCGATGCTGGCGATCAAGCTGCCGGAGGAAATCCACGACGGGTCGGTGGTCGCGGTGACAAAGCATCCGAAGCTGGGCACGCTGCTACTTTTTGATCCGACGGACGAACTGACTCCGTTGGGCAGCTTGCGCGGCGCGTTGCAGGCGAACTACGGATTGCTGGTCACCGAGGATGGCGGAGAGCTGATGGAGTTGCCGCAACTGTCGAGCGCGACGACGGGCATTCGGCGATCGGCAAAATTGAAGTTAGCGCCGGATGGCACGCTGAGTGGGGACTTTGTGGAGATTCGCGTCGGAGATTCGGCTGCGAATGAGCGCTATCTATTGAAGACGGTGACGAAGGACGCGGATCGCATCAAGCCCGTCGAAACGATTCTGGCAAGCTCGTTGCCCACATACCACATCACCCACGCCAGCCTTTCGAATCTCGGTCAGATCGATCAGCCGTTTCAGTGGAACTATTCGCTTGTGGCGGAGAATTACGCGCAGGCGACGGGTGGACTGCTGATTGTGAGGATGCGAGTGGTAGGCAATGAGTCGAGCGGGCTGCTCGAAACCAAGGAAGCGCGGAAGTATCCGGTTGTGTTCAACGGGCCGCGGCGGGATAGCGATTCCGTGGAGATCGCGATGCCGGCGGGATTTGAGGTTGAGGATTTGCCGGAGCCGGTCAGCGTGGATTACGGCTTCGCGAGCTATCACAGCAAGACGGAAGCCAGCGGAAATGTGTTGACCTACAACCGCACGCTGGAGATTCGGGAGCCGAACGTGCCGCTGAGCAAGGTGAACGATTTGAAGACGCTGTATCGGATTATTGCGTCAGATGAGAAGAATACGGCGGTGCTGCGGCCGGGCGCTACGACTGCGAAGCAATAGCCAGACGGCTCGGCGAGGGGCGAGCCCTGCGACCTCGGGACGTACAGCAAACACATTATGGGCATGCGTGGCGATAGCTGGTACCGTTCGCCCACGGTTGGGTCTGGGCTTTCCGGCACAGACCAAAAGGTTTAGCTTGTTCGAAAACTTGATCCGCTTGGGGTGTGGTCAAAATTATGATTCGGAAGCTGGACGGTCTAACCACGCTTTTGCTCGCGACTGTGTTCGCGGCGTTCTTGCTGTATTCTTGCGCGGCCAAGCAGGCTCCACGAGAGATTAAAGTGAATGTGCCTCCGGATTTTTCGGGGCAGATAACCCTCGATCCGTGCACGGCAAGTTTATCGGCAGAAGTTACTTTGACGGCCCGGGGAACGGCGCCGACGGCTGCGTGCCCAAAGCCGGGTGAGACCGTAACGCTGACCGTGGTGAAGGGCGACAAGAATTATCGAATTCCTTCCAATGATGTGACGATCGAGCGCGCGGGAGATGGCCTGCCCGTCGCAATTAAGGCGCACGTCCGTTAGATTGGCTTTTCGTTCGGGCCAATCCCGATTCCCGACTCCGGATCATTTTTGTTCGAACGGCGGTGGGTCAGTGCGTGACGTGACCGAACCCGATGCTGGTTTCGAGGCTTTGCGTTTTTTCGTTACCCCATTTTTTGGAGCGCGCATGACGGCGAATTCGCGAGCCGAGCAAATCATTCAGATTCTTCAACTTTTCGTCCAGTTTCGATACGCGTTTTCGAAGATATAAAAGCTGATCGTGGGCGAGGCGAACCATGAAGGGTTCGTCGTGACCTGAGCTCTCCTCGACCTGGTCGGCGTAACCCGAAGCCATCTCCACCATCTCTCCGAGCAAAACGAGACTATCTGCTGAGTTTGCAACTTGGCGCATGGGCGCTCCCGTCGAGTGGATTGATTCTCAGGCTAAGCAGCGGCAAACGGATGAGCAATCGGGGCTGTGCTGTAGGATTCCTTAGCACAACTCTAGCGCCGTCGTGGCTGTAAACGTCTGATCGAAAAAGGGATGTTTGGGCCGGCGATGAGAAAGGAGATGAAACAGAGGGCGAAAATAGAGTGTCCCAGGCTGGCGCCGAAGTACTGCCAGAAGGGTGCGCCGGCGCCGGGATAGTCCGAGGAAAAGAGCAAGGTCAGCATGAACAGCAGGCCGCCGGCGCTGGCGGTTCGAACGAGGATGCCTGGAGTCAGCGCGAGGCCGATGGAGAGTTCACCGTAGGCGACCAAGAACGCGATCGGAGTGGCGTGCGGCAGGACGAAATTCTTGAGGACGGGCGCCATGAACGGATAGGCGCCGCCTTCTTGCAGCCACTTATTGATCCAGAATTGAAAGCCGCCGTGAAGAGTGAACTGAGTACCGAAGACTTTGTATTCGCCGAAGATGAGAAAGAAAATGCCGACCCCGATGCGCAGGAACGCGAGTGCGCGGTCGTTTGCGTCGAGCGCGTTTGCAGGTTCGGCTGGCTGAGGCATGGGAGTGGCGGCAGGTTGCTCGACTTCGCGTCAGGAGAGGCGCGAACGAACGCGATCGCTTAGCGCTTTGCCGTCGACGTTTTTGCCTTCCAGGACTGCCTTTGCGGCTTTCACGACGGCGCCCATTTGCTTCATCGAAGTGGCGGAGGTCTCGGCGATGGCCTTGGTGATGGCGGCGTCCATTTCGGCATCGGTGGCGGCGGCCGGGAGATAGGTTTCGATGATGGCGAGCTCTTTTGTTTCTTTGTCGGCTAAATCGGGGCGATTGCCTTTGGTGAATTGATCGATCGACTCTTTGCGCTGCTTGACGAGTGTTTGCAGGAGCTGGATGGATTCGTTTTCGTCGAGCGAGCGGATTTTTTCCGTTTCCTTGTATTGGATGGCGGACTTGATGCCGCGGAGAACGCTGAGGCGAAGTTCGTCCTTGCTCTTCATTGCGTCGACGAGATCTTTTTGAATCTTTTCGGAGAGAGCCATTGGTTCCTCTGGTTGTGAATATAACAGAGGATACGCGCAGGCCCACACTCGATGCGAAACGAAGATGACGGAGATATCTCCACTGCGAGAAACCGGGGTGAAAATTTTTCGAGCGATTTGACTTGAAGCAGTAGGGCCGCTACCGTTTATGTTTTAGTTTCGGCGAATTTTTGCCGCCATGGCGGCGCAGCACACACCAAAAACGAATGAGGAATGATGAAAGTCATTGTCGCAGACAAGATTAGTGAGCGAGGCGTCAAGCTGCTGAAGGAGCAGGCGGGTTGGAACGTGGTGCTGACCACGAAAGAGACACTCGGCAAGGAGTTAGCGGACGCGGATGCGTTGATCGTTCGAAGCGCGACGAAGGCTACGGCGGAACTATTGGAGAAGGCGCCGCGGCTGCGCGTGATCGGGCGCGCAGGCGTCGGCGTCGATAACATCGACCTGGATGAAGCGACACGACGGGGCGTCCTGGTTATGAGCACTCCGGGCGGAAACGCGGTGAGCGTGGCGGAGCATACGTTCGCGCTATTGCTGTCGATGGCGAGGCAGGTTTCGCGGCTGGATAAGTCGATGCACGAAGGGAAGTGGGAGAAGGGTAGCGCCGCGGGGACCGAAGTGCGCGGCAAGACGCTAGGATTGATCGGGCTCGGGCGCATCGGCAGCGAAGTGGCGGTGCGCGCGGAGGCTTTCGACATGCGCGTGATCGGCTACGACCCATACATCAGCGAAGCGGCCGCGCGCGAAATGCAGGTGGAACTGGTGCCGCTGGAGAAGCTATTGGCGGAGAGCGATTTCATTTCGCTGCATACGGCAGTGAGCCCGGCGACGCAGAACATGATCAATGCGAAAACGCTCGCGCAAATGAAGAAGGGCGCTTGGCTGATCAACGCGGCGCGCGGCGAGCTGATCAACGAAGCGGATTTGGCGGAAGCACTGAAGAGCGGGCAGCTCGGAGGGGCCGCGCTCGACGTGTTTGTGGAGGAGCCAACGAAGAATACGGCGCTTGTTGCACTGCCGAACGTTTTGGCGACGCCGCACATTGCGGGTTCGACGACGGAGGCACAGGAAGAAGTGGGAACACAGGTGGCAGTGCAGGTGCGGGATTACCTGGCGGACGGTGTGATTCGAAACGCGGTGAACCTGCCGGCGCTTTCGCCGGATCAGTATCGGCGCGGGCGTCCTTATCTCGCGCTGGCTGAGCGGCTTGGCTCGATGGTTGCGCAGGCAGCGGGTTCACGACCGGCGCGGATTCGAATTCGATACGCGGGAGAAGTCGCTGAAGTCGGGACGAACTTGCTGCGCAGCGCGGTGCTCGCGGGTTTGTTGAACGCGGTGCTCGACGAGAAGGTCAACGTGGTGAATGCGCCCCAGGTTGCGACCGCGCGCGGGCTGACGGTTCACGAGGAGACTCGAAAGCGAGAGCATGGGTTCCCGAATACGCTGGAAGTCTCGGCGCTGACGGACAAAGGCGAGGAAGGCGCGTTCACCGTTGAAGGCACTGTGTTGCACGACGGTACGCCTCGCGTGTTGCAGATCGGTGGGATTCCGGTTGAGGCGCAACTCGAGGGGACGATTCTTTACCTGCGCAACCGTGACGAGCCCGGCGTTATTGGGCAGGTTGGCTCGACGTTGGGCAAACTGGGCGTCAACATCGCGACGTTTGCGCTCGGCCGGCGAAATGAAACCCGGGGCGCCGAGGCGGTTTCGCTGGTTCGGCTGGACGGAGACGTGTCGGAGTCGATCCTCGATCCGATCAAAGGCATTCCGGCGGTAACCAGCGCGAAGCTCTTGCACCTGGGCAAGGCTTAGGATCCCGGCTCACGCCGGATTTAGCAGATTTAAAAGCAAATTTCTCTGATCTCGAACTGAGAGCCGATTCGAATCGCCTTGGTTCAGTTGGCCTCGAAGTGTGTCCGAACAGGACTCGGAAGCCCTAAATTTCGGCTGCGACCCATAATTTTTACATTTGCTTGACGAATGGGTGTTGAACCTGTTGATCACGTATTGCGCCCCTTTTTAACCGAAAGATCTCATAACTCCAACAAAGCACTGCAACACACCGCTGACAAGTCGCCGCTTCATATCGTTTATTTGATTTAGCGCATTAAAATACATGTCTTGACATAACCTCCCGAAAAGCCGTAGAAGGTATCTCAAATTCGTGTGTTGTGTGGTGGTGGGATAAAGGTTGCTCGGAGTCCAGTTTCGACAAATCTGGCGTCGTGGAGTATGCGTTTTCCACGACATGCAAGTGCCCCGTACTGAGCCCCCTCCCCGTGTGTCCGCTCAATCCGTTGATGGTGCGCGAAAGGAGTAGTACATGAAGTGGTCTCTTTCGAAGCTCATTCATTTTCGAAACGTTTTGGCACTTTTTGCGATGTGTTTTGTATTCCTGTGCAGCGTGAACGCACAAACCGGTACGACTTCGGTGCACGGCATAGTTACGGACAAGAGCGGCGCAGTGATCGCGGCCGCGACCGTGACTTTGTCAAACCCCGCTCAGGGTTTCCAACGTTCGGTCAGTTCGAATGAATCCGGTGAGTATGAATTCCTGGCGTTGCAACCGGGGACGTATTCCTTCGTGGTTGAAGCGTCGGGATTTCGAAAGTACGAGCAGAAGAGTGTGCAGCTGCTGGTCAATCTGCCAACGACGCTGAACGTGACACTGGAAATTGGTTCATCGACACAGACGGTTGAGGTGTCAGGCACGGCGCAAACGATCAACACGATCGATGCGTCGCTTGGTAACGCATTCAACGAAAACCAGGTGAAACAGCTCCCGCTGGAAGGCCGCAACGTGCCCGACTTGTTGAGCCTGCAACCGGGCGTCGCGTACACCGGAAATCGCACCGACGTGCCGACCTATGACACTCGCAGCGGCGCGGTGAACGGGGCACGAAGCGATCAGAGCAACGTGACGGTCGATGGTATCGGAGCTAACGATGAAGGCGGAAAGGCTTTCACTTCGGTCCTGCCTGTAACGTTGGACTCGGTGCAGGAATTCCGCGTCACGACAACGAACTACAACGCCGATCAGGGAAGCTCTTCAGGCGCTCAGGTTGCGCTTGTGACGAAAAGCGGAACGAACACCTTTCACGGATCAGCCTACGAGTACATGAGGAACACTTACACCAGCGCGAATGACTACTTTGTGAAGGCATCCCAGCTCGACGCGGGCTTGCCGAATACGCCTCCTAAATTGATCCGCAACATTTTTGGCGGTTCGTTGGGTGGACCGGTTATCAAGGATCGTTTGTATTTCTTCACGAACTACGAAGGGACACGCCGAGCGGAAGCGGTCAGCCAGACAGTTCAGGTTCCGACGGATACCTTGCGTGATGGAATCATTCAGTATCTATGCGCAGACCCTTCGGCATGCGCTGGCGGCACGGTAACCGGAATCAGCGGCAAGAGCTACCCGGTTCAGGCGGGGTATCAGGCACTTTCACCGTCGCAGTTAACGGGGATCGATCCATTGCATCTCGGTCCGAATGCGCCCGTCGTCCAGTATCTGAATACCTGGCCGGCTCCCAATTGCAACAACACCGGCGACGGCGTCAACTATGGCTGCTTTAACTTTGCGGCGCCGATTTCGGATACGTCGAATATCTATATCGCGAAGATGGACTACAACATCACGCGGGACGGCAAACATCGCCTTTCGGTAAGTGGATCGTTGATCAACGACAACTACGCGAAGCAGCCTTTCTTGCCCGGCCAGCCGTCGGAAGACGACGAGGTTAACTACAGCAAGGGCATCATCGCGAGTTATAACGCGGTGTTGACCAGCACTCTGGATAACAATTTCCGATATGGATTTGTCCGGCAGAGCAACGGTTTTATCGGCAACTCCAATCAGGATTGGATCTACTTCCGTGGATTGAATGACCAACAAGACGCCATCACACGAAGCACGGCGTTTCAGCGCCCGACGCACAATTTTGTGGATGACGTTTCCTGGACGCACGGCAAGCACACGTTTCAGTTCGGAACTCAAATCCAGATTGCGCGCGAACCCCGCTTGAGCACTGCGGCTTCGTACAGCGATGGCAGCGCGAACGCGTCGTGGGTAGATACTTCTGGATTTGCTGGGAAATCGGGATCTCCGCTTAACCCAGCGAACAACGGTCTCCCCGGCGTCGACCCGAGTTTCTCGAACTCTTACGACTATCCGATTCAGGCACTGCTCGGAATCGTGACGGAAGTCGATGCAAAATATAACTTCCAGAAAGACGGCACCGCGCTTCCTGACGGAACCGCACTCAAGCGCCGCTTCGGACTCGACAGCTACGAGTTCTACCTCCAGGACACCTGGAAGATCAAGCCAACGTTCACGCTGACACTCGGACTGCGCTACTCGTTGTTCTCGCCTCCCTGGGAGACAAACGGGCTGGAAGTCATTCCGAACGTGAACATGACGAACTTCTTCGAAGCCCGCGGCAACGAAGGGTTTGCGGGCCTGCCATCGTCGGGAGATGCGCCGATCTCATTTAATTTCGGCGGCAAAGCCAACAACGCAGCTCCCTACTACAACTGGGATTACAAGAATCTTGGCCCGCACGTAGCGTTTGCTTGGGCTCCTCACGCCAGCAGCGGATTGCTGGGCGACCTCTTTGGTACAGGGAAGACTTCGATCCGAGGCGGGTTCGGCATCGTATACGACCGATTCGGCCAAGGAATCGTAGACGACTTTGACCAGTATGGTTCTTTTGGTTTGTCCTCGACGCTGACCAACCCGGCTGGGTTTGAGACAGTTTCTTCGTCCCCGCGTGTAACAGGGATTCACACGATTCCGACAACCGACAACGACGGGAACACGATTTTTCTGCCTCCGCCGGTTTCATCATTTCCTCAAACATACCCGGACGGCACATTCGCTATCACGTCGAGCTTGGATCGCGGCCTGAAAACGCCGTACTCCTACACGATCGATTTCGCAGTCGCGCGTGAGCTGAAGAGCGGCTTTTCATTCGAGGTTGCCTACGTGGGACGCTTGTCGCACCGGTTGCTGACGCAGCAGGACTCGGCGACACCTCTCAACCTGCGTGACCCCGCCAGCAACACGACTTACTTCCAGGCAGTGGACGCGCTTGCGAAGCTTTACCGTCAGCCCTCACAGGGAGGCCAGGGCGTGACGGACGGAACATTTAATAACTCCATGCTGCCGCCGAACGTCGTCAAGTACTGGCAGAACATGATTCAATCTCCGGCTGCGTCAGGCCCATGCTTCAACACACTCAACGTGCAGGTACCCTGTCAGTTCGGTTTGGGCTCTTCGGGAGGTTGTGGTGCGGGTCCGGCGGCTACGACAAACCCGGTCCTCGCAGCCTTTGACCTTTTCTGTGGATCGAACTTGAACGAAACGACGGGTCTTCTCGATCTGGATTACTTCGGCATTCCAGACGCAAACGATCCGACTAAGGCCTACCTGCCGACGGGTGGCCAGTTCTCCTTCTACAACCCGCAGTATGCGACGTTGTATAGCTGGCGCTCGATGGGCACCGCGAGTTACAACGCGATGCAAGTCTCGCTGAAACATGCCATGACTCATGGCGTACAGTTTGACTTCAACTACACATACTCGAAGTCGATCGACTTGTCGTCTGATGCGGAGCGTGTTGGCACGATCGCCGGCCTTGGTGGGCAAATCATCAATGCATGGGACCCGTACCAATTCCGCGCCCCGTCTGACTTCGACGCGACGCATCAATTTACGGCTGATTTCGTTGCCGACCTGCCATTCGGCCGAAACCGCCATTTCGGATCAAACATCAGCAAGGGACTCGACGCTGTCATCGGAGGATGGCAGTTGTCCGGGCTCGTGCGTCTCACCAGCGGGTTCCCGTTTAGCGTCTTTAACGGAGCACAGTGGCCGACGGACTGGGACCTCGAAGGAAACGCGTACTTGACCGGCAGTGTTAAGACGGGTGCATTCCACAGTCCATCCGATCCGGGAACGGTCAGCGCATTCAGCACGTTTTCGGATTCGCAGAGCCAGTTCGTTGAGCCATTGCCAGGTCAAGCTGGTGAGCGCAACAACTTCCGCGGCCAAGGATACTTCAGCACAGACCTCGGTTTGTCGAAGCGCTGGCTGATGCCCTGGTCAGATCACCACAGCATTCAGCTTCGCTGGGAGGTCTTCAACGTCAGCAACTCGGTTCGATTCGACGCGCAGAGCATCAACAGTTCGATTGACACCTACGGCTCGACGTTCGGTCAATATACTCGGCTCTCGACGAATCCGCGCGTAATGCAGTTCGCATTGCGTTACGAGTTCTAGCTGAAATCAATCTAGTCTTAATGCTGACACGCCGGAGAGATCACTCTCTCCGGCGTGTCTATTTCTTGAAGGCGAGATCGATTTAGAACGCGAGTTGAGGGCGCGGACCGTAGCGAATGCAGCGCTAACGCATTGCTTCGCGCCTCTAGATGTCGCCTATTTGCTGTGTTAAGCTAGTCCGGACGTTCGGCCATCACATTGTGGCGGAGCGTGTCTGTCGGGGCGTAGCGCAGCCTGGCTAGCGCGCCTGGTTCGGGACCAGGAGGTCGAAGGTTCAAATCCTTTCGCCCCGACCACTTCTAATTCCCGCTCTCATATAGACTTAGATCGAAATCAATTCTTCTGTTTCTGCTTCAAAAACTTGTCCAAACTCGCAAAACTTGTCCAACAACGGTTTTTCGGGAAGTGTGAAGCCGAGTCCTACCTTGGCCGCACACTCCTGCCGCCACCGAACGTTGTCCAACAATTGCTTGCCATAGCGCCCTGACATTTCTCCGTTCGCGTGGCCCATCCAATAATCAATGAGCAGGGTTCGTGCTTCGCTCATTTGCAGAATGGCTTCGCGAAAACGGCGGAAAATGTGGAAGCCTGCCGATGTGCGTCCCATCTTTCTGAGGATGGGATGCAGACTGTCGCGCGTAATATTGCGCGGGAACAAAGGCAGATTACCGTTGGTCTCAAAAAGGAGACCGGTCTTGCGAGTGCCGATGTAATTCTTCAGCAGGGACGCCAAGGCAGGACCGAGATCGACGTCCCGTAAACCGGCATCGGTTTTCGGGTAGGGTTCAATCCCCGTCCCTTTCTTACTCCTTTGCTGACGAATGAAAAGAATCGAGCAATCGGGTGACAAGTGTTTTCCTATTTCGAGGCCCAGTGCTTCGGCAATGCGAAGTCCGGATCCTGCCAGCAACGCATAAAGGACGCGATACCGAGGTTTGGCCGCAGAGAGAATCGCTTCGATTTCTCTTGCTTCCACCGTCGGTGTGTTTTGTGCCCTTCTGTTCACGGCTGGCAAGCCGATGTAATCGAGATCCCACTGACGCGGGAAGATTGGTTTGCCCTTGCGATCCTTTGCAGAGGCGAATACGGCTGCCGCGATCAGGTAGTAGTTGACGATGGTCTTTGGTGTGAAACGCGGGGACCCATTTTCTCGCTTTGCTGTTTCCATCGCGCAGATCAATTCCTTCATCTCCGCGTTGTCGAAACCTGCCAGGTTTTTGTCCCCTACTTTCTCGTTGAGATAAGCGACTGCCGTCCTGTAAGCGTCGACGGTTGTAGTTCGGACTCGGCGTCCCCGCTTACTTTTGTGCCGGGATTTTAGACGACCGGACTCGAGCTCAGATAGCCACCACTCAGCCTGCGAGCGAAATGTCGGCTCAGTAGGTTGTAAGGCTTCGGCCAACTGTTCTCGGTTGTTTATTCCTTTCGCCAAAATCCACTTGTCGGCTTGCCGGCGTGCTTCCTTACGAGTGGCAAACTTGCCCAAGGCTTCGTTGTGTTTCACACGTCCTGGTTGCCCGGGAATATCCAGATAAATACGAAGGTAGGCAGGCTTACCTGCTAACCACGCGTCCATCTGTCTTCTCCCCTCTTGGTACACCGTTCCGTCCTGTCCAGTTCTGCTCTCCAAGCGTTTTCTCCTCGCTTGTCGCAGTCCCGGCGTCGGACACACAGTAGCAATTTGATTGTCGAACAGTCTACCGCTACGAAGGATTCGAGTATGGGGCGCGCGCCGCTCGTTATCAGAAATGCTTCGATCTTCGAGACGACTTCTAACGTCACCTTCGCCACTAAAATCGGAATCGCCTTGGAGCTTGTATGCCAGGGTTCCTCACTGGTCGCGGCCGCGGTCGTTCGTCGGAACGGGATCGATTTCGATCGAGCGGGCGCGCGCCGCTTCATGTTGCGTTTCGAGTTGGGCTTTGGTTACCGTGTGTTGCGCGTAGTATTGCGGGTCGGCCTTGTCTTGCGCCCGGTAATCGGCGATCCGGCGCATGATCTCTTGCGGGTCGTCTCCACGCGCAAGGGCACGTTTGGCATACGCCCAATCTGCTTCGGACTGGCTCCGGTGTCCGGACGGGATGCGCCTCGCGGGCTCCTGCGCTTCGTTGAGAGTGCGCCGGCACTCGGGCGAGTCTTCGTGCACCACGAAGTCGCGGAGTTGGTAGACCTGCTCCGTTTCCTGAATCGCACGAACAAAAAATCGGTCGTCAT
>CAWJSH010000005.1:0-191056 GCA_963845465.1 uncultured Acidobacteriota bacterium
AGTGCAAACAAGCACAAAGAAGAGCAACACGCCTTTGTTTGCCACAGTTGGTTCGACCCTGTCGAACTTGTAAAAAAATGCCAGCCAAATTCTGTTGTCGCACTCGCGTGCGATGAGTCAATCCATTCAACTAGATAAGAATGTAATGGATCCTCAAAAACGCGCGAGTTTCAAGTTTCCGGTGATCACACCGCGAGGGTCACACCCGTTCCCATCCCGAACACGGAAGTTAAGCCTCGCCGGGCCGATGATACTGCACGGGCAACTGTGTGGGAACGTAGGTCGTCGCCGGGATTAATTTAGAAAAGGCCGTATCGCCAACGCGATGCGGCCTTTTTCATTTCCAGCACATCGAGCCAGTTGTTGTTCTTTGGCCCACATGTCGTTGTCGCATTCGATTCTGTGAGATACGATTCGACCATGGTCACGCGCGACTACAAAGTCTTCCTCGAGCCCGATCAAGGTTACGGAGGGTATGTCGGAACTTGCCCGTCGATCCCTGGGTGCTACTCGCAAGGTAAGACGGTGTCTGAAGCGCTTGCCAATATCCGCGAAGCCATCGAACTCTGTTTGGAGGATATGGAGAGCCGAGGCGAACAGCTTCCAGATCCGACGGAAGTGCTCGTGGGTAGCGTCGTCGTAACTCGATGAGCCCGAAGCTTCCCGTAAGTTCGGGTGCCCAGTTAATTCGTGCGATCCGCAAATTTTGGCTACGAAGTCGTTCGGCAAAGGGCAGCCACGTTCGCCTACGTCACTCTTCGGACTCTCGACGCACACCTATTACGATTCCCCTTCAAGATGAAATCGCGTCAGGGACACTCCGGCGCAGACTGCGTGATTCTCAAGTCACGGTAGAGCAATTGATAGAAGTTCTCTGAACTTTTTCAAGCTGCCATGCAGTCGGATACGAGCCAGGACAAACGGGAAAGGAACGGACATGGGCATTCTCGAAACTTCGACGCCGCTGATTGTGATTTGCGTGCGCGATCGTGCGCGGTCGCTGCCTTTCTATCGAGATGTGCTCGGACTGAAGTTCATTCGCGAAGATCGGTTCGCCGCAATCTTTGAAGCTGGCGGAACCATGTTGCGCGTCTCTACGGTCCCGGATTTCGTGGCGCACGAACACAGCATTCTCGGCTTCCGCGTGCCGGACACAACCGCGACTGTGAAAGCCCTGCGAGATAAAGGCGTCGTCTTCAACATTTATCCCAGCTTCAAACAAGATGAACTCGGCATCTGGACGACTCCGGATGGTTCCGCTCATGTCGCCTGGTTCAAAGATCCCGACGGCAATGTCCTGAGCATCACCGATGTTTGACGCAAAAGGCCGAAACTGCACATACGTTCAGGCAGTTTCGCTTGGGTAGTTGAAGAAAAGCTGGTTGCCGTCGAGATCGTCGACGACGAGCAATCGGTAGCCCCACGAACCGTCTTTGACGGCGACACCCTTCGCTTCAAGATCGGCGCGTAATGCGTCCAAACCGGCGACCTGCGCTTCGATGTTCTCGGCATTCAGAGAAATGAACATCAGTCCCTTGCCGACTTTGTCGGGCCACGTATCGGTGAGGATGATGGTGCAACCCAGGCCTTCGACCTGTGCGACGTGGCCTTTGCCGTCCTCTGCGTAACGCCACTCGCTCGTGAAGCCAAGCCGGTCCATATAGAAACGAATCGAAGCGTCTACATCCTTCACGTGAAAGACCGGACGCCCAAACCAATCTCTCTCTGCCATAACGCATCGCTCCTCGCGGAAGTATGGCACGCTCCGCTGCGCTGATCATTATCGGTGTCAAAAAAAGAAAGATGGCGCGCGACAGATTCCGCGCGCCATCTCTATTTTTTCGTTCTCTTTGTTATGCGTTAGCTAGAACTCCATGCGAAGCGAGAGCTGTAAGTTGCGTTCGCCCTGGCCGGAACTGCCGCTGCCCTTGGAAAGAACTTTTCCAAACGTTGCTGTATTCGTCGGGTTCAAGCCGATGTTGGTGGTACCGCTGCATCCGCTATTGCCGCACCAGTTCGGATGATTCCAGACGTTGTATGCCTCGGCGCGGAACTGGAATCGCAGTTTTTCGTTCACCGGGAACGACTTGAAGAGACCCATGTTCCAGTTCTGAAAGCCCGGCTGATAAATCAAATCGCGAACGCGCTGCGTGTTGAATGTGCCGGGCGTCGGCGCTGTGAAGATCGGGCTGCCGTCCGGATTCGTCGTTGCGAACCACTGCCCGCTCGGTCCGAACGTCCCGATGATTTTCGGATCGCCATTCACAACCCAGAATTGTCCATTGCCACCGCAGCCCCAGTTTGCGTCTTGTCCGACGCCGGCGTAATCCACATTGGGCGCGATGACGCTGCAAGGCACTCCAGTTTGAAATTGCGTGATGCCGCTGAGTTGCCATCCGCCGGCAACCTGACCGAGGAATCCGTGCCTGTTTCGGAAAAATGGATCCTGAATGACGTAGTTGATTGTGACAGAGTGACGAGCATCGAATTCCGACGGTCCCCATAGCATGCTCGTGTCGTAAGTGTCGGGAACTACGTCGCGTTGGTTCGATCCGTTGTCCATGCTCTTCGACAAAGTGTAGGAGACGCCGAACTGAAACATACTGCTGAATCGGCGATTCCAAGAAACCTGAAGCGAGTTGTACATCGAATCGGCGACGTTGTCGGTTTCGCGAATCGACCCGTAGCCCTTGTAGGGACGCAACGCGTTGATGTTTACGTCCGGATTCGCCGCGACTTCGGCGGTGGTGGGCTGGTTGATGTCCGCTTCGCGCTGTAGGTGCAGGCCGCGGCGTGCGACGTAACCGACCGTCAGTTGCGAATTCCAGAAGAGTTCGCGTTCGACGGTAGCATTCCAGGCCCAAGCTTCGGGATTCTTGAAGTTCTTGCTTTGCGTCGTCACAACTAGAGGGACCGCTGCGGTGCCCGTGCCGCCCGGATCATCGACGTTCCCGAACGAAACGCTGGCGTTCGGTTGGAACGGCGGATTGCCGCCGAGGAACACCGAGTCGCTGACCCCGAGCCGCGTATAAAAGCTCCCGGCGCCGGCGCGCAAAACCGTCTTCTTCGTGAGCTGGTACGCGATACCGACGCGCGGCTGAATGTCTCCCCACTGAATGTCCGAGTAGTGATTGGGAAGTCCCTGGAACAAGCCGTTGTAAAGGCCGGAAGTCGCCGCCGGAACGCGACCCGTAGCAGATGATGGGAACGAGCTACCTGGAATGACCATGCCGTTGTAGAGCTGAGCGATCGTCGGAGTCCCCTCGATGAGTCCGGTGGTTGGGCTGATCGTAACGGCATTGGCCGGATTGTATAGCGCAGGATCAAACACGATCATGTTCGCCCATACGGCGTGGTAGGGCACGATCACGGTGTAGCGCGCTCCGTAGGTGAGTGTGAAGTTCGGCTTCACCTTCCACGAGTCTTGCGCGAACCCTTCCCACATCGTGCCGCGAAAGAGTGTGTAGGCGCGTTGTCCGATTTCCGAATACGAGTCGAACAAGCCAAGAGCGGCATTGGCCGCGGCAGCCCCTGACGAAGCAGCCACATATCCCGGCCGTATAAAACTCCCGCCGTTGTCGCTGAAGAGGAATTGGCCGTTCTGGTTGTTCGTGCAAGTCGGGCAAGCCTGGACGTTGATTTCGTCGTTGTCGTTCTCACCCGAGTATTCCCAGAGGCCGCCGAACTTAATCGTGTGGTTGCCTTTCACCCAAGAGAAACTGTCCGACAGGTTGTAAATCGGCCCTGCGGAATGGGATGGATACGGCCCGCCACTCAATCCTGAAAAAGCCGACATGTTCACGGTCGGGATACGCGTGGGAATTTCTTTTCCGTCCGGAAAAATGTACGGATAGTTGAGACCTACCGTCGTGCGATCGAGAAAACCTGCCTGGTCGACGGGAATGTGAACGATGTCCTGGCTATAGGTGAAGAGCACTTCATTCACTTTGTTAGGGCTGATCGTCCAGACGTAATCGAGCGAATTCGTCTGATTCGGACGATTGAAGAACTTCGGCGTCTCGTTTGTCCCACCGTCGAGCGGCTGAAATTCAAAGAAGGTGAAATAGATGCGGCGGAAGCGGAGATGCTGTGTGTCGGTTAGATTCAGGTCGATCGCCAGAGTATCTTTCCGCTGATTCTGCGGATGCTGCGCCGAGAAGAACCAGTTCTGGTTGCCGTTGATCGGCGTCGTGAGGTTGGGTGCCGGATACGCCTTCAAAATCCCGAGCCCGTTCGGGCTCAAATCGGCACTTGGAATAATATTTCCAGCAAACGGAATGCCGGTCTTCGGATCAACGAGCTGAATCGACTTGTGATAGAAAATGTTGTTTGGATCAAGCAGTTCGCTGAAATCTCCGTCGCGCATCTTTTCCGTGGGCACCGTCAAGGCGCTGGTATCAGTGAAGATGTAACGCACCCACTCTTCACCCCAGTAGAAAAAGGCTTTCGTCTTATCCGTATTGAAGTGGCCGGGAATATAAATTGGCCCGCTGATGTTGTATCCGAACTGGTTGTAATGAATTGGCGCGGTGATTTTTGTCGTTGCCGGCACGGCGTTGCGCTGCCACGGATTCGCGTCGAAGATCGTATTGCGTACGTATTCGTACGCGGCGCCGTGGAACTGCTGGCTACCACTCTTCGACGTAATACGAATCTGCCCTCCTGAAGAACGGCCGTACTCCGGCGCGTAGTCTGCGGTCAGAATCTGGATTTCCTGCGTGGAATCCGTGTCCGCAGCGCCGATGCTCGTGCCATTCGAGCGCGTGCGAACTGCCGGCGCGCCGTCAAAGGTGATCAGGCTTTCCGGGGTGCGCGCGCCGTTGATGTTCGATGGTCCTTGCGAGAAGTTAAAATTCAAGCTCGCCAGCGTGCCGCCATGTGTGCCCGGCACGAGATTCGCCATCGAGATCGGGTTGCGGCCGTTAAGCTCCTGCGAGTCGATCTGTTCGCGCGTCACGAGCTGTTGCACCGATGCGGACTCTGTCTGTAACGCAATGGCAGATGCGTTCACCTCGACGGTCTGGTTCGTCGCGCCGACGACGAGATTCGCATCGATCGCCATGTGCGCACTCGGATCGATTTTGTTGTTTTTCGACTCGAATTTCTGGAAGCCATCGGCTTCCGCGCTCATCGAGTACAGGCCGGCCGGAACGTTGGTGAAGACGTAATAACCCGTTTCGTTTGTGGTCGCGATACGATCCGTGCCGGTGCCGCCATGAATCGTGATTTTGGCGCCGGCGACAGCGGCTCCGGACGGATCACGAACGAATCCGGAAATTGTCGCCAGGTCAGATTGCGCGACTAACAAGCCTGCGGTTACGAGGAGAAGACACACCACTACTGCAATTCGGTAAGACGGGCTGCTCATGGGGACCCCCATCCGCCACGAAGAATTTGCGGTTCGACTTGGAAGAGCTGGTAGACGAAGAGACAGGAATGAAAAGACGAGAGGACACGCTCCGTCATTCCGCTTCGCGAAAACGACTTCGCGAAGACCTGGCACTTCGATGGCGCGCTTGTAACACAATCGCGGGTGTGGGATGCAATCAGGTAGTTGCTGTACGACTTGGTTAACTCTAGTGTTTTTGCATTATTTTCGCGGCGTTAAGCGTTTCATTCTGAGAAAGCTCATGCCCATGTTTGTTCCGCCAGCGGAACGTGGTATCAACGGCAAGCTCCTAAGAGCCCAAGAGCCGATATCCATCTTCAAAAATTTTTTGCCGATGTCTGAATAGCGGGAAGTCGAACGTCATCGTAGTGAAGGCGAATTTCGGTTGCCGCGGGGCTAACATTCCAAGTTGTTGAGAGGAAAGCAGATGAAATATGTATTGCTGGACTACGTGGGTGAGGCTGGATGGCCGCGGTTGACGCGCGACGAGCAGAAGCACTGGCTCACCGCGTACAAGGCTTACATGGAGGCCATGACGAAGGCCGGCGTGCTGAAAAATACCGTCGGGCTACAGCCGACCGCTACGGCGACGACGATGCGCGTGCGCGACGACAAACCGAAAGTGCTCGATGGCCCATATACCGATTCCAAAGAGCAGCTTGGCGGACTTCATGTGATCGATGTTGAAAATCTCGATGAGGCGCTGGCTTGGGCGGCGCGTTCGCCGACGGCGCTGCACGGTGTCGTCGAGGTGCGGCCGATGTTTGAAGGCACTTGGCTGACGCGCGATATCGATGAGTTCATCAAGTCGCAGTGAAATTTTGCGAGTATGGAAGCCGCGCCGAACGCGCGTTGCGGATGGCTCCGCGAAACGTTGAGCTGGGTCGTGCGCCGGGCGAGCCAGCCCCACCATCCAAGAGCGTTATATCGCGACGAGTTGAGATTGTTTGCATATCGAGGAGAACGAAATGCGGAAGATGATTGTGTTCAACAATGTGACGCTCGACGGCTACTACACCGGGCTGGATGGAGACATGAGCTGGGCGCACAAGTACGATCCCGAGTGGATGGAGTTTACGAACGAGAACGCCAAAGGCGGCAACGCCGTGCTCGGGTTTGGACGAATCACATACGACATGATGGCCGGCTATTGGCCGACGCCGATGGCGATGCAGAATATGCCGACGGTTGCCGAGGCGATGAACAAGCAGCCGAAGGTCGTTTTCTCTCGCACCATGAACGAAGCGAAGTGGAACAACACGCGATTGATCTCCGGCGATCTCGCGACCGAGGCTCGCAAGCTAAAAGAGGAATCGGGCGACGACATCGTGATCATGGGGAGCGGCGATCTGATTTCGCAGCTCGCGAAACTCAAAATGATCGACGAATATCAGATTGCGTTGACACCCGTGGTAATCGGAAAAGGAAAGTCGATGTTCGACGGAGTCAATAAGACGAATCTAAAGCTGACGAAGTCACGCGCGTTTGGTAATGGAACCGTGGTGCTGTGGTATGAGCCCGCGTGAGCGTTACAGTTGCTGTCGCACGGCAGAGATGATCGAACCAAACGAATCCAGCAAAGCGCGTGAGCAGCCGCGAGCAGATGGTGCGGACGCGCAACACACCGCGGAGATGGTTGCGCGGCGGAGCTACGGAAAGCTCGTGGCATTTCTCGCGGCCCGCACGCGCGATGTCTCGGCAGCCGAAGATGCGCTCGCGGATGCGTTTGCTTCGGCGCTCGAGGATTGGACTCGCAATGGTTGTCCTGAGAATCCGGAAGCGTGGTTGCTGACCGTGGCGCGCAGAAAAACGATCGACGGAGTGCGGCGGCGCGAGACCCGCAACGCGGCGGAGCCGGAGCTGAAGCGAATTGCGGATGGCCTCGAAGCGGCCGCGAGCGAAACCTCGGGAATTCCGGACCGGCGGCTCGGATTGATGTTCGCGTGCGCTCACCCGGCGATCGAAGCGAGCGTGCGGTCGCCGCTGATTTTGCAGGTTGTGCTCGGCCTCGATGCAAAGCGAATTGCGTCGGCATTTCTCGTTTCACCCGCGGCGATGGGGCAACGTCTCGTGCGCGCAAAAGAAAAAATTCGGCAAGCGGGTATTCCGTTTCGCATTCCGGAAAAAGATGAGTTGCCTGTCCGGCTGGACACGGTGCTCGACGCGATTTACGGGGCGTTCGCGGAAGCGTGGAGCGACCCGGCGGGAACCGATTTTGCGCGCCGCGATCTCAGCGAAGAGGCGATTTATCTTGGGCGCGTTGTCGTTGAGCTACTGCCCGACGAGCCGGAAGCGCTTGGACTGCTCGCGTTGATGCTACACGCGGAAGCTCGGCGCGCAGCGCGGCGGAACGCGGACGGAGAATATGTGCCGCTCGCCGAGCAGGATACTTCGGCCTGGGATTCTGAAACGATCGCGGAAGCGGAAGAATTGCTGCTGCGCGCCAGCCGATTCGGAGTTCCCGGGCGATTCCAGATCGAAGCCGCACTGCAGTCCGCGCACGTGCATCGCATTCGGAGCGGAGAATCAAACTGGAGCGACATCGTAAAACTTTACGACGTGCTGTTCGCGCTGACAGGGTCGCCGGTGGTCGCGGTCAATCGAGTGCTCGCTGTCGCGGGGGTCGAAGGGCCGCAAGTCGCGTTGACGGAGCTGGACAAAATTGCGGCGGACGCGAGGCTTGCAGAGTATCAGCCGTATTGGGCCGTTCGCGCGGAATTGCTGACGAAACTGAAGAAGGGAAGCGAAGCGCGCGCCGCTTATCAGATGGCGATCGGATTGGAGCGCGATCCGGTGGTGCGCCGATTCTTGCAGCGACGGTTGGATGCGCTCGTCGAGCTATGACGGAGGTTCTCGGATCGGTCTCAGTACGGAGCGGATAAGCCGGAAGCACCTAAATCCGAGGGGTAGCGGGATCGAGAGAGAGAAACCTAGGTCGTCGTTATGGTTATGGGTGGGGCTTCATCTAAACCCGCACCCTTTCAAAGCTAAGGGTGCGGCACCCAAATACCGACTGCTGGAGCGAGTCAAGCCGGCTTCAGAGGCGTACGGGACTCCCCGGGGGTTCGCGTAAGTGCGGAATCTAATCGGGTTAAAAGTGTTTGTTTTCATACACTTTTGTAAGTGCGGATTCTACGGGGGTTACGGGGGCGAGGTGTTGATCGCCTAGTAACGGCTCACGGGGCATGGAAGACGCGCTGATAATAAAAAACGCGGCAGGAGGGCTGCCGCGTTGCGTAGTTTTCTACAGGGGTTATGTTACGTCGAACGTAACTCCTCGTCAAATTTATTTTTTGAATCGAAAGGGAAGGAAGAGGGCGAGTTCCATTTTGGGAATTTGTGTGTTTGGGCGCGGTTTCTAGTATGGCTGACGCTGAGATCCTTCGCCGCCTTTCGGGCGGTTCAGGATGACACGCTGAACGCGCTCACTCACTCTCAGGGCAGATCGACGAAGAGTAGGGAATCGTGAGGAGGGGCTTTCACTCAGGCAGGGCGCACGGAGCACAACAGCATGGCGATGATTACGGACTTCACCAGGAGTGTCTGTGCCACTTGGATTGGCGGCTTTCGCGGAACAAGCGATGCGGGGGTCTAGGCCGCATCGCTTGTCGCGAAAGGTTGGGGCTTTAAACGGTGTTCGTAAAGATTGACTTCTCCAGTCTCATCGTCCTCAAGAGTTTCAAAAGATGATTTTGAGGGCGAGCTGGAGGTTGAAGGGTTCGCCTGGGCCGATGCCGGGGGCGCCGTTGTAGTCGCCGATGGTGTCGGAGCTGAGACCGAGGCCGCTGCCGACCGTGCCGCTTGGCGGAGCGAGGTTGATACGGTTGAACAGGTTGAACATCTCGATGCGGAACTGGGTGCCGATCCGCTCCGTGATCTTCGTGTTCTTCACGACGCTGAAGTCGACTGAGGCATAGCCCGGTCCGTAGAAGGCGTTGCGACCGGTGTTGCCGTAGGTGCCCGGCGCGGGGTCGACGAAGGCAGCGGGATTGATCCACTGCACGCCGCTCTTGCTGAATGCACGCGAGACGCCGGAATAGGGATCGCCGACGAGGTTGGCGCGCTGCTCGCCCTCTTCGGTGCCGCTGGTGTCGTTGGATGAGAAGACGGTGAACGGCTGGCCTGTGTGGAGAGAAACCAAACTGCTAAGTTCCCAGCCATTGAGGAGAGGCCGCAAGTGCGTGGCGTTGGGCAACAGATAACTCAACGTCGCGGTGAAGGTGTGTCGCGTGTCGAAGTCCATGCTGCCGTAGTCGCCCTTCAGGAAGAAGCTGTCCTGAGGAAGCGTGCCGCGATATTGGGTCATGTCATCGAGGCCGTGCGAGTAGGTGTAGCTAATCTGGCTGGTGAAGCGATGCCAGTCTCGGACTTTGAGGACGGTCTGGAGGGAGTTGTAGTTGGAGTTCCCGTTGGTCTCGATCTGGTTGATGATGCCGAAATCGGGAAACTGAGCGAAGTACGGACGGGCTGCCTGTGTGGCGGCGTCGTCGGCGTAAATGCCCGCCGGAGGCTGGTTGATGTCGGCCGTGGTCATCAAGCGATGAGCGGCGCTGCCGACGTAACCGACCTGCCACAACAACGAGCGGCCGAGCGATTTCTCAAGCTGGAGCGTCCAGTTGTAGTTGTAGGGCGTGCGGAAATCCTGGCTGACGGAGAAGAGGTTGAAGACCTGACCGCAACCGTTGCCAGTGGGGCAAGTCGTCGCCGAGGGGGTGAACAGCGGAACTCCCGAGGCGATGGTGAACTCGTTGTTGGAAATGGTCTGCACCGGAGACGGACCCGCCGGGTTGCCTTCGAGGCCGTTTGGCGCGCCGTTGTTCGGGCGGTTGTCGAGAAACGGGTTGAGATTCGGCGTGTCGAAGTAGACGCCGAAGCTGCCGCGCACGACGAAGTCACCCTTCTGGCCGACCTTGTAGGCGAATCCGAGGCGCGGAGAGAAGTTGTGGAAGTCTTTCGGATAGATGCTGCTGATTCCCGCACCCTGGAAGACGAGACCGCCCTTCGCAGGATCGAAAACTGACAAATCCTGCTTGTCGTTGCCGAGCGGTCCTTCGTAGTCCCAACGCAAACCGTAGTTGACGCTGAGCTTCTGGCTGACTTGCCAGGCATCTTGCGCGAAGAGCGCGAAGGTTTTGACGTAGACCGTGCGGACCGGATCGCCGATGGCGACGCTGGAACGGCTTACATCGCCGGCGAGGAAGTCGGAGAGCGCGAGTACGTTGCTCGACGCGGTTGTGTCGGCGGCCCATGGACCCTGGGAGCCGTCGAACAAAATGCTGGCGAGCGCGTGGCGATGATAGAACTCTTCGAGCTGGGCGCGGCGATATTCGCCACCGAAGCGGAACTGATGTTTGCCGGTCGTGTAGGAAACGACGTCGGTGAGGTGGCCAGTGATGTCTTCGCGGCCTTCCGGAGGAGTCAGGCCGATTTCATCGAAGCCGGTGATCTGGATGTTGGGAGCGCCGGCGATATTGAAGCCGTCATAGATATTCAAACCAGCGCCAGCGAGATCGAAGTTTGTGTTGAAGTCGCTGAACGTTTGATGGAAGTAGTTCACGCCGGCGAGGACCTGGTTGGAAAGTTTTGGAGTCCAGGTCGAGTTCCACGATGCTGCGTAATTCGAGACGTGAATCGGTGCTACCTCGTAGTAATACTTCAGTTCGGAAGCGGCTTCGGAGAGCGCGGTACCGCCGACGGGCGCGACCTGGTTGCCCTGGCCCGCGAAGTAGTGGAACGAAACGGTGTTCTTGTCGTTGATCTTGTAATCGATTTTGCCGAGGCCGTTGTAGCTGTAGCCGTACTCAGGGTCGGGGCTGGAGTAATTGTTGGGCGCGGCCGGACCGGTGAGCGCGTACGACGGCCAGAGAATGCCGAGGAGATTGGTCATCACCGGATTCGGGGTGACGCCGTACTTTGCCATCTCGGCGATTGCTTCGGTCTGATAGTCGGCGGAAGGTTCGGTGGCCAGGCCCGGTAGGCCGATGGTGAAGCGCTGCTTCTCGAACGACAGGAAGAAGAACAGGCGATCTTTGAGGATCGGACCGCCGACAGAAAATCCGTACTGCTGGTTGCGATTTTCCTTTTTTTGGTCGACGAAGGGCGAGGCGGCTGCGAAAGCTTCATTGCGGATATAGAAGTACGCGGAGCCGTGGAAGTCGTTGCCGCCGGATTTCAGCGCGAGATCGACAGTGCCGCCAGGATTGCGGCCGGATTCGGGCGCGGCTTGCGTTTGCACGGAAAACTGGTCGATCGAATCGATCGGCAGAACGATGCCCGCGATGTCGGAGACGCCACCTTGATTGACAGCGGGAATGTTGTGCCAGAGGTCGTTGTTATCGACGCCGTCGATCTGCCAGTTGATTTGATTGGCGCGGGTTCCGTTGAGCGAGCCGTAGCCGCCCGCGGAATATCCGGCAAAGCCCGGCGCGACACTGACAAGCTGTGTGAAGTCGCGGCCATTCAGAGGCATATGTTGCAAATCGGTGCCGCCTACCAAAGTCGTTTGAGTTTCGGAGGTGGTGTCGAGAGAAAGTGCAGCGGCGGAGACTTCGACCGAAGTTGCGGCCTGGCTGATCTTGAGGGAGACCGGCAGGGTGTAAACGGCGCCTTGCTCAACGAGAACGCCTTCGATGGTTGTTACGGGAAAGCCCGAAGCGGTGACCGTTACGGAATAGGCGCCGACAGGGAGGTCCTGAAAGACGAATGCGCCGTCACTGGTCGATACGGTGGCGTGATCGATGCCGGTCGCTTTGTTTGTAGCTTTGACCGAGGCTCCCGGCACGACCGCTCCCGAGGGATCGGTGACAGTGCCGTTGATTGCGCCGAGATACGTCTGCGCCTTGGCAGGTAAACCGACTAAAAACAAAAATACCAACACTCCGAAGAATTTTTTCATCTCTCCGTTCCCCTTACTGATCGAGTTTTTACAGATGGGCCGACCGATGCTGCCCGTGGCAGCAAGAGCTGGAGTAAATAGAGGGTGTGCCGGCGTAAATCGCCGGTGCGCAATCTGAAATTCGGAACTTGTTAGAAACCGAAGCTCGAGGATTTGCTACAACACACGCCCATATTTGCCCCTGGGTGATCCGGCCTCAACGATGAGGTGGATGAAATGAATCGGCGACACTGCCGAGGTTTGGCGAATGCTGCGCTTATCGCGCAGACATGTCAAAGCTAAACAACGCATCGCCTGAATTTGGAAATTCAATACGAGGTACGGTTATCGAGCGGAGCAGAGGGACAGTGTTATTCCGAAGGCGGTTGCGTGGAATCGAGTTTCGCTTCGGACGGAGGCGTCGCGATTTTTTGATTTTCATCAACGGAGAATAGCCGGTAATCGTCGAAATGGTGGCGACGGTGGATGCGGCGTCCATTGAAATCGAAGAAGAGCTCGGCGTTTTGCGGCAGCCACAATTCTTCGTGTCTTCTTGCGGAATTGCACGGGTTCGTAATCGATCGAGATGTGTTCGGCGGCCAACTTGATCGCTGGAATCGGAGCGACGATGTCGGTTTCGATGCTGACGATTTGAAAAGTGTCGGCGGCGATCCATGCGCGTCCGCGCAGGCCGACGGAGTAAACATTTTTGCCGACGCTGTATTCGCGCATGCGCGCCGGCTTGTCTTTGCGCTGGCGGAAATGAACTTGCCATACCTGGCGGTTGTGCCACTGCGTCAGACCTTCGCAGGTCATCTCGTATTCGTCGCGATAAACGGGATGAAAAATCATCACCATCGAGCCGAGGCCGAGCGATGCAAGGCGCTCGGGGAAAACGTCGAGGCCCATGGTGCCGTCGCGATATTCTTCGACGCGATACATGCCCGGCTTCACTTCCATCAACGACTCGACGTAGCCGTAGCGGCGCGTCTCGCGTTTCGCGGTCAGGCCGAAGCGATCGATGACTTCATGGTCGAGAGTTTCGGTGGCGCTGATGCGATTGACGGCGTCGATGAATGCTTCGACGCGCTTGGCGGTGCCGTCGCTGATTTTCTGCATCGGGCAAACGGCGCCCTGCTCGACGGGAGGCATGCTTTCGTCGACGTCGGGCGGCATCCACTTCGATGGCGGCAAGAGATCGGCGCGCGCGAGCGGCGCGGAATTTCCGACGGCGACTTCGGCGGGCGACGGCGGCAAGGCGCCGGCAGCGTGGGCGCTATGTTCGGCGGGGCCGCCGGCTGCGGTGCCAGTCGAGGAGTCGACGGCGGTCGCCGCTGCGTCGCCACCGGCTGGGCGTTTCAATGCGTCCAGGAATTGATGTGCTTCCTTGAGATCCGCGGGATCGACGCTCTCGGCGATGAATTTGCTCAATGCTTGTTCCGCGGCCGGGCGATCGTTCAGGCAATAGTAAGACTTCGCGAGGATCATCTCAGCGACCGTAGCGCGGTCTTTTCCAAGCTCGACGGCGCGCTTTGCGTGCTTCGCTGCTTCGGAGCATCCCTGGTGCAGCAAATACGCCTGGCTGAGTTGCGCTTCATAGCGCCATGAACTCGACGACGCTTGCGTAGCGCGTTTGTAGTACCCGATGGCCTCGTCGTATTGCTTGTTTTGCAGCGCGAGGGAACCTAGCGCCGACAGGGAATAGGCATGGAGCGGATAAATCTGGATCGCTTTCTTCCAGTACTCTTCGGCGTGCGCAAGATCCTTTAGCTGTACGTAATACATGCCGAGGAAATAGTTCACGTCGGGATTCGCCGGCGCGCTGTGATAGGCCTTGTCGAGGTACTTCTTCGCTTCGTCGGACTTATTGGCACGAAGCGCCTCGATGGCCTTGTTGAGTTCCTTTTGAGCTCCGGGCGCAAGAACGGGCGGACCGGATCGAGCGATAGAAATATCGGTCCCGGGCAGCGGCTTCAGGACAATGGTGACGAGCTCATGATCGCCGTTGCTTCGGATTTCGACGGCTTCGTTCGCCGTCTCAAAGCCCGGCGCGATCACTTCGACGTTATACCGTGCGCTCGCTAACCCTTGGAAAGTTGCCTCGCCTCGGCCAACTGTCATCTGCGTGGCAATCATCCCGGCGGTGAATGAGGTCAGGTTGACGACGGCGTTGTCGTAAGTGGAATGATCGGGGAGTTGCACACGAATCGTAATTACACCGGAGATGGGGGCGTCGGCGTTCTGGGTCTGTTGGCCGGGTCGCCCGGCCTGGCCGAACGTGGCTGGAGCGATGAGAAAGGAGGCGAGGAGGGAGCAGAGCGCCGCGGTCGCCACCACGCGAACCATCGAGAATAACGATGGTTTTAGGGGGCGCTGGCGAACGGATGGGTGCGGCTTCAAAGCCGCTTGCGCGAACCGCTGGAGACCTGGAAACATACCTGTGGGAAACACGAACCTGACGTCTATCCTATGTAGATAATTGTACGCCTTTTCATGAGACGGCGGCCCTCGTAATTTGTCTTTTGTTGGTCGGTCGAGATGCTGTTTGCGCCCGTTAATCTGCGATTTCGGGGAAAATTTTCTGGAAAAGTACTATTGACCCGGTACGTTCGGAGCAGTACGTTGGGTTTTCCTATCCCGGCCCGTTTTTCGCGGAATTCGCGACCTGAGGTCATTCATGGCCACCTTTACACATACCAACCCGGGCTCCTCCGCAGCTATGCAGGAGCGCTGGGCTCGCCTGCGCAGCCACAAGCGCATCTTTTCGAAAGTGAAATTGCTCGTTGAATGGGACGACGAATCGGCGCAGCAGTGCGCCAACGCGGTTACCGTCGATGTGAGCCATTCGGGATGCATGGCTGTGGTCGGCGCGCCGTTGCCGCTGCACCGGCGGGTGCGGCTGATTCATCCGGAGACTGGGCGCAAGGCGGAAGCGGAAGTTGTATGGCGCGATCACGAGGCTTGGGATGTTGGACTGGAGTTGGTGAAGCCGGATGCGTCGTTTTGGGGAGTGAAGTTTTAGCGTTTTGGTTCGGCCAATTTCCTTGAGGGTCGTACGGGGCGCGCTGTAGTCGGCGCGCCCTTCTTTTTTGCCGACATCGATTCGTCCTTGCGGACGGTGAGTTTACGGATTTGTCGCCTGGAACGAGACGCTGTTCTCGCGCAAGGCTTCCCATTTCTTGGCCCAGGCTTCGTGCTTCGGGCTCTCGGCGTAATCGGCGGCGGCTTCCGCGCTGGTGAATTCGATCGCGAAGACGCCGTCGAAATCGCGAATCTGATTGCGGCCTGTTTTCAGCCAGATGTTTTTGACGCCGGGAATTTGGGCGGCGAGCGTCTTGATGCCGTTGAGCGCTTGCTCTTTGTCGTCTTCGGAGGCGTAAGGTTTGAACTTGTAGACGACCATGTGCACGACCGTCTTCGGCTGGCCGAAGCGATTTTGCGCTTCGACGCTGCGCTCGTGCCAGGTTCCGGCGCCGACACCGGCGGCGAACAGTACCGCTCCTGCTGTCACGCGAATCATCCAACGCTTCGCCGCCATCGTCATTTCCTCCGGTTTCATGTTGCTAACTTCGCGTTCAATATTTGATGCGTTTTTAGGTGTCTGAACGGTTTGACGCGCCCGCCATTGCAACGTTACGCTCGACACTTCTGCTCAATGAATCCTGCCGACACAGAGCATCCCGAATCCGCGCGTCCGCCCGCCGCCATCCCCGCGCTGCCGATGATCTGGATCGGGTATCTGCTCGGCGTCGCCACCATTATCGCTGAATTTGTCGCGGTCAGCCTGCATCCGGAGCTGGCGAAGGAAATTGGCATTCCGCCGCTCTATCTTTTTCTCGTCAGCTTTGTTGGCGGAGTGTATTGGTTCGTCTGCATCTATCGGTACCACGTGATTCTGGCGATGGTGCCGGGCTGGAAGCATCCGATTTCACCGGCGCGGGCTGTGGGATTTCACTTCATTCCGTTTTACAACTTGTATTGGGTGTTTAAGTGGCCTCAGGAAATTGCGCGGTTCGTCAATTTTCGGCTGCGAACGAAGATGATGAAGGCGACGCCGGTTGGGCTCGCGTTTCTCGGTGCGTTGATATTGCGATTTTTCGATCCGGGGTTCGGCCTGCTGTTGCTGTTTTTTCCGCTGTCGTATGTCTCTGAATGCATGCGTCGCGCTCTGGCCGCGCCGACGTTTGCTCCGCCCTCGCCGCCGATTGAGAATACCGATGCGTCGGTGTAGTTTCGTTTGCCGTTGGTTGCCGGGAAACTTCGTTGGAGCCTAGATGAAATCCATCCTCTACGTTTGTGTTGCAGCTGTTGCGGCTTTGTTCGCCGGCAGCAACGTTCATGCGCAAAGCGAATCGCCGAATCCGCTGGCGCGGGAGATTTTTCAGCAGCTCATTGAGATTAATACGACCGATTCCGCCGGCAACGTTACGACTGCGGCCGAGGCGATGGCTGCTCGGCTTCGCGATGCGGGATTTACCGGCAACGACGTCATCGTCGATGGACCGAATGATCGGAAGAAGAACCTCGTCGCGCGCATTCACGGGACTGGGCAGCACAAGCCGATCCTGTTCATTGGCCATCTTGACGTCGTCGAAGCACGGCGTGAGGACTGGACGACCGATCCCTTTAAATTTATTGAGAAGGATGGCTACTTCTACGGGCGCGGCACCGACGATATGAAGGAGGGAGACGCGATCCTCGTCACCAACTTCATTCGCATGAAGAAAGAGAATTACAAGCCCGATCGCGATTTGATTCTCGCGCTCACCGCCGACGAGGAAGGCGGCGACTTTAACGGCGTCGATTGGCTGGTGAAGAACCATCGCGAGTGGATCGACGCAGAGTACTGCATCAATCTCGATGGCGGAGAGTTCGAGAGAAATGGCACTCAGCGGATTCTCACCGCGATTCAAGCCAGCGAGAAGGTTTACGCGGATTTTCAGATCGAATCGCTGAATCCCGGCGGTCATAGCTCGCTGCCGTCGCCCGACAATGCGATCTATCACCTAGCGAACGCGCTGGCGAGGATTCAGGCGTACTCGTTTCCGGTCGAAGCCAGCGAAATCACGAGGAATTATTTTTTGAAGACGGCGGAACTGACGAAGGGATCGGTCGCTGCCGATTTGCGGGCCGCAGCGAGGCAACCGCCGGACAAAGCGGCGGTCGCCCGTCTTTCGCAAAATCCGTATTACAACGCACTGTTACGAACAACGTGCGTGGCGACGATGCTCACCGGTGGCCACGCGGCGAATGCGCTTCCGCAAATGGCTCGCGCGAACGTGAATTGCCGCATTTTCCCTGGCGAGGATCCCGCCGACATTCAAAAAACGCTGGAACGGGTCGTGGCGGATCCAAAAGTTACCGTCTCACCTGTGGTATTGCACGCAGCCGACGGCTCCACAGTGCGCTTGGCGACTGTGCCGCCATCGCCGCTCCTGCCGGAAGTCACGCAGGCGATGGACAAGACGGTGCAGCAGATGTACGGCAACATTCCGGTCATGGCTACCATGTCTACCGGCGCCACCGACGGGCGTATTACGCGCACGGCCGGGATTCCGACGTACGGCATCTCCTGCATGTTTTTTCAGATGAATGACAACCGCGCTCATGGCAAAGACGAACGCGTCGGCGTCCAGGATTTTTATGACGGGATCACATTCAACTACAACCTGATCGTCGCCCTCTCGTCAGCGAACTGAAGGGCGACGCGCACGCGTCGCCGAGTTACTCTGCCGTTCTCACGTACTCCAGCGTCGCCAGCTGTTTCCACGAATCGCCGACTTTTTCTTCCAGAGTCCACTGATACTTGTCGTTCGTCTTTCGCTGCACTTCGACCTGCATGTCGGCGGGCTTGCCTGCGAAGTCTGTCGCGTGGAACGAAAGCTTTGTCGTGTCGCCGCTGATTTCGACCGGGCCTTGCACAATTTCGTTTGCGTAATCCATGTACCACATCGCGAGTTGGGATTTCGCCGGCTCCCAGAAGAAGTTTCCGTCGTAGGTCTTCGCGGTGCCTTTGTCCGATACAAAGTGCGTCGTGAAGCGTATGAACGCGCTGTTGTCGGACCATACGTAGCGCGTTTCGATTCGTTTCATGCCGTCGCCCATCTTGCTCGCGTCTGCGGTCCATACGCCGCCGACGAGCCACGCCAGATTCGAAATCGGCTTCGCCTTCGGATCGACCGCTGACGCGCCGCCCGCCGGCACCGAACGCGCGACGCCTCGCGCGTCGTTCATCATTGCGATGCCGACCAAGCCCAAATAAAACACCGCCAACACAATCGCTCGTTTCATTCCGTCACCCCGTCCTGAATTTTTCACGTCTCACTTCGATTCCGACGACTCCCGACCTCTGGCCCCACCGCTGTCCCTGCTTCGCGCCATCATCAGGCGGAAATACTCACGCAGGTGCTCCACCGAGGCGTCGAACGGCGCGACATCGCGATGCGCCCGCGCCTGCATGACTCCGCCCTCCATCACCGTCAGCACAAACTTCGAAAGCGTCGTGAAGTTCGTCCCCGCGGGAAATCGTTCACGCGCATCGCCCAAGCACTTTTCGATCGCCGCCGTCCAGCCGTCGAAGTTGTCCGCCAGCCGCTTGTGAACGCGGAACTGCTCCTCGGGGATCTCAAGAGCCAGCCGACCGATCGGGCATCCGTAGGTGCATCCCGTCTTCAGCAGGTTCAGCCGATAGAACTCCAGAATCCCGAAGACGCGCTCAACCGGGTCGGCAATCGCGCCCAAAACCGGCTGCACGACAACGGGCTCAAGCGACTGGATGTACATCTCGAGAACCGCGAGCAGCAGCTCTTCCTTGGTCTTGAAAAAGTGGTAGAAGCTGCCGGCATTCGCCTCGGCCCGACTCAGAATCTCGGCCATCCCAGTGGCTGCATAACCCTGTAGCCAAAAGAGATAGAGGCCGGCCTCAACGATCCGATCCCGAGTAGGTTTGCGCAAAGCCTTCATTAAGTTGAATGCTCAACTAAGTACCTAAGACTGTCAAGAAGAATCTCGATCTGACTTGAATCGCCTTCGACCAAAAAGCGAAACGGCCCGGCGATTGAATCGCCGAGCCGCCTTCGCAAAGTTGAGTTTGGGTGGGTTGATTACGGCTTCGCTGAGCCATCCGGCGAAGCATTCGCCGACGATTCCGGCGCCTTGCCATCATTCGCGCTGGCATTCACGGGCTTGCTCGTATCGGCCGGGTTAAACCGCGTCAGGTACGGCATGAATGGCGTCACTTCGAACGGCATCTTCTCGCGTTCCGCCACCAGTCCCACCGGCTTGCTCTTGAGCAGCGCCAGATTGTCGAACCACGGATCGAGCTTCACGCGTCCGCCGATCGGCAGCGCCGCGATGATCTGCGGATTCGCCTTCGTGTCCGGCGCCTGTCCCGACTTCAAATCGCCAACGTTCGGAACGCGGTTCCCGAGGTGCGCGCTGATCAAGTTCGGCACCTGCTTTTGCCGTGCGTCGAGTGCCGTCAGGAACAGGGTCACGTTCGAAAGCTGATCTTTGTACGGAGACTTCTTCAGCATCTCGATGGCTTTCGCGTTCGCCGCAGTCTCTTCTTCCGGCGTGCGCGCGAATCCAAAGTGACGGAAGGAATCCTTGTCGTCGATCAAGAGCTGATCGAAGAACGCAAAGTTCGAATCCATCCGGTGGCCGAGAACGACGTGGCCCATTTCATGCGCGATGATCATCGCCAGGCTGGCTTCGTCTGGCACGACGTCGATCAAACCGCGGCTGAGCACGATCGTGTGGCCCAGCGTGTAGGACTCGAGCGTCGTCGTCATCATCACGCGGCATTGAATTTCCGGCTGAATGTCGAGATTGTTCGTCACTTCCAGGTTGTTGACGATGATTTCCAGCGCTTTATCGACTTCACCCTTCGGTGACATCAATCCAAGTCGCTGCAAGCGATCCGAAACGTTGTTCTCTGCTTCGCGATCCCACGAGCGTTGCGCCTGGATCGGCGTCAAGTCGTTCGCCGTCTTCGTATCGTCGTTCACTGGCGTCTCGACCAAAATCTTGCTCAATTCCTGTTCCTGCGCCGCTTTGCCGATGTTGTAGCCCCACAGCCGCGTTTGCGCGCGGAAGTCGAGCTTCTTGGTCATCGCGTAGTGCAGTTCTTTTTCTTCGCTGTAGACGAACGAGGGCAGCCAAACTCCCGGCTGCAGGTTCGTGCGCCAGCTATCGAAGTGGAAGTAATACGTGGTCTTGCCCGCGCCGCCGTATCCGCCGTTGAAGCGGACGATGTGATAATCCTGGTCTTCAACCCAGATGCGGCCCAGGAAGCGGCCCTTGCCGGCCTTCGGGAGCGGCGTCACGTCGAACACCAGGCAGCGCACTTCGCCGAGAAATTCGCGCTTCACATAGTCGAAGTGGTAGTGCTGCTTGTCGAAACCGTTGGTGTCGATGAAAATCATCTGCAAGAAGCCGTCGGGCAGGTACTGCATCGCGAACGAAAAGAAATTGCCGACGCCGCCGAGAACCTTCTTGCCCTTGCCGTCGGTATCCGACAGCGAGACGAGGTTCACGCCCTTGCCGAAATCCGCCTTGCCGAGAAAATACTTGTCGCCGGCCGGGACGTAGCCCAGCTCGGTATCCGGCCGCAGATTCTGGATGTACGTCTCCACAAGCGGCGAATACTTGCGGATGTCGTTGTTCATCTGGTTTTCGGCTTTGATGACGCGGTCGGTGACTTCTTCCATCGTCCGAGCCTGCGCCTGAGCCGGAAACGGTTCCGGTGTGGGCGTGGCCGCTGCGGCAGCCACGGTCCCGAGCCCGCTCAGAAGCGCGAGCCCTAAGATCCCCTTGTACACAAACGTACGCATCATGACTCTCCTCAGTAAAAGCTTGGCCTCAGTAAAAACCCTGGCCTAATACGCCAGTCGGAACTGAATTCGAATTCGCGCCGGAAAATCGACGTTCTCGTTGTCGCGCTTCGCCGGCTTGAATTTAATTTGCTGCGCTGCGCGAACTGCGGCTTCATCCAAACCGTGGCCGAGACCGCTGACAACCTTGGTCACCTGCACCGTGCCGTTCGCCAGGAATACAACGTCGAGCGCCACGTCGCCTTCGAGCTTCAGGTTGCGGCCCTCTGCGGTGTAAACCGGTTTCGGCTTTTCGGTGATGTCCACCGGAGTCGTTCCGGATTCGACCGCTTTTTGCTTCGGCGTGTTGTCCGCCACGGTCTGGTTCGCGAATCCACTGGTCGCGAGGGCTTTCTTCTGGCCGCCGCCGTCTTGAATAGCAGTGCCGTTGCCAAATCCGGAGCTCGCTACCACGCCACGCGCGCCCTTATCGCCGCCCGTGCCGTTGCCATATCCCGGACCGCCCGGAAGCGCCTGCAATCCCGCGCGATTCACATTCGTCGTCTTGTTGGGGTCGCCCTTGCCCGGCAATCCGTTCGGATCGCCAAAGCCGCCCGTCTGAACGTTCTTCGGATCCGCCTTGATCGTCGGCGTTGCCGCGCTGCCCGTATCCATCGCCATCTTCACTTCTTCACGCGGGCGCTTCGGCTGGTTCGACTGATCGACAATCTGCGACTGAATCACCGGAGCCGGCGCCAGCTCAGGAGCCTTCACTTCGACCTTTTCGATCTTCGGCTGGAGCACCTTTTGCTGCACGAAGATGTGCGGCTGCTTCGGGTTGAGCTTGATCTCGATAGGAGGAGTCGGCTTCGGCGGCTCGACCTTGGCCTTCACAACTGGCGGAGGTGGCGCCACGGGAACCTCCGTGACGGGCATCGCCAGCGGAACGACCTGCTGGTTCAAAACTGCTTTGAGCCGCTCGGGAAAGAAAATCGGAATCGCGACGAAGAACGTTAAGATCGCAATTTGCAGGACCAGGCTGATTCCAACGCGCCCCATGCGCGATTCGCCCTCGGGGAGCATTTCCAGACGGGCTGCCACACCCTTAGTCCCGATCGAGCGCTTCCACGCTTCTCCTGCTCCATTTTTGCCCTGTTGCGCCTCAAAACCCACGTTGAGACGCGTCTGCCGTGTAGGCATTTCTTCTGTTACCGTATTCATCCTGTCCGCCTAGTTGTCTTCCGTCCAGTTTTCGAGCACGCGTCCGGCAATGCAGAAACTTCTAGTGTTCGCCGGGCCGGACAGGCCTTGGGCTTTGGCCACGTTAGAGTACAGATGAGGCTGGGGACTGCCTAATAGACCAATGGTACTAGCGTCGCTAAGTCGCTAATGCTAGTAGCGAACCATCTTCACCGACTGACCCGATGAAGGCGTATCGTTGCGGGTAGGGACGCAACGTTAGACTAGAATAACTGCTTTTGGAGTCCAGGGGGACATTCGCCGGCTTCCCTGGCTGCCTCCGGGACGCCCAGAGGTATGTCCTGTGATGCCGGCTCTGCGGAATAGGGTGCCGCGAAATGTGCGCGCAATCAAGTAGCAATACACCGGGAATGGACGGCGCCAGCCCTGGCTCCGCCAAACCGACGCGCCTTCTCGCCTCCTGTCCCGATCTCGTAGATCGTTTGTATTCCGAGGTTTCCGCTTCTCCTTGGTCGGTGTCTCGCCACCGATTTGAAGATGCGCTCGAACGCAGTGCTGCGAAACGCTTCGCGTCTTCCGGGCAAAGCGAGCAAGTTACTCGCCCAAAACTCGAAGAATTTCTTGGCGCTCTGCATTTGCAAGATTTGAGTCTTGCGGCAGCGTGTGCCAGTGGCCAGCCTGCGGCGTGGGAATTTTTCGTGATTACGTATCGGGGCTATCTGCGGGGCTCGGCTGCGGCGATTCTGCGGTGTAAATCCGATTCGGTGGCCGCGCAGGATCTTGCGGATTCGCTTTTCACGGATTTGTACGGCATCTCCGCGTCGTCGTCGGGCAAGTCTGAAGATCGCTCACTCTTCCGCTATTTCCACGGGCGCAGCTCACTGAAAACATGGCTTCGCGCCGTGCTGGCGCAACGGCACATCGATTCGGTGCGTGCGTCGCGTCGATTTGTCGAAATCGAGGATCAATCCACGTCGTCAGCTTCTGGCGACGGCGACGGCGTTCCATTTCGGGAACGCGTCACCGCCATCGACTCCGCTTCCAACTTCCCCAATCCCGCTCATGATTCTTCGCCCGACCCGCATCGCCCGCGCTACCTCGCGGTTTTCTCCGATGCCCTCAATAAAGCTCTTAACGCGCTCGACCCGCGCGACCGCCAGCGCCTCCGCCTTTACTACGCCGACCAGCAGACGCTCGCCGCCATCGGCCGCGAGCTCGGCGAACACGAATCCAGCGTCTCTCGCAATCTCGACCGCATCCGCCGGGAGCTGCGCGCTTCGGTCGAGGCCGCTCTGCGCTCCGGCCAATTTCAGTCCCAAAATGGAACGTATCCACAGCCGGCGCTCACCGACGAGCAGATTTCGCTCTGCTTTGAGTACGCCGCCGAAGACGCGCCGCTCAATTTCGATCAGGTTTTTCCCAAGGAGCCGCCTCAGGCCGAGGGGCAACACACATGACGCGCCAAAGCCAACTTCGCTGCCAGCTCGATCTCCAATGCCGGCCTTGGCGACTGCGTCTCCGCGCCGGGATTCGCCGCCCTTTCGCCGCGTGCAAGGCCCGCGCCGTCAGCCGTTCTAATTCAGGAGTGCTTTATGCCGGGTAACGATCGCGACCAAAATTTCGAAAAAGCGCTCGCCGGGAACCTCCGCTCGTCCAACGCCGCCGCAGGAAACGATTGCCTCGACGCCGAAACGCTTGCGGCCTATCACGAACGCCTGCTCGATCCCGAAGAGATGGCGCAGCGGAAAGCGCACATCGCGACCTGCGAGCGCTGCCAGGAAATCCTCGCGCAGCTCGAAGCAACCGACGCTATCCCCGTTGAGGCCGACCGCGACCTGCTGCTCGATCAGATCGTGCTCGAAATTCCCGAAACGGAACAGACGCCGACGGCGACCCCGGCCGGCACTACTGAACAATCCGCACTCCCCGCCGCTCCTGCGCCGTCCGGTGAAACCGCATCGCCAGTTGAAGCTTCGAGTCAAGCCGAAAGCGAATCGGAAGCCGAACAACTCACCGAAGACGAAGCCAAGACTGCTCCTGGAGCGGAGTTCATCCTCGACCCCAAACTCCTCCACGATCCCGAACTCGTTCCGGCATTCGCCCCCGCTCCAACCAGCGAGGCGTCGCGCGCAGAAACCGTAGGCGCGGCTCCGGTTGCAGTTGCCGCGGCAAGGATAACGCCCGCCTCTTCCCACACGATCACGTTCCGCTCTCCGCGCCAAGAGCGTCCCAAAATGGTCCGCTTCGTCGCCATCGCGGGCGTCTTGGCTGCTGGCCTCATCTTGTGGTTCGTTTACCGCGACCAGTCAAAAGAATCCGAAATCGCGCTCAATCGCCCGGCAAGCAAAATCGAACTGCCTCCGGAATCGCCGGCACAGGCTCCGGCTCCGCAACCCGAAACCAAATCGGAAAGCAAAGTCGACAACGCGCAATCGTCCGAGCCCAACGCCGCCGCTTCGCAAGCGCGAACGCAATCGCAGCCCGCCGCTGCTCCGCCTGCCGCTCAGTCGCAACCGACCAGTGCGAAAACTCCAGGCGACTCCATGTCCGACTCGCTTGCCGACGCGAAGAAAACTTTAGATACCGCCAAAGCCCTTGAGAAAAAATCGCGCCGCGACGCCTCCGGCGTGATGCTGGACCAGCCGGAAAACTCCGCCAAGCAGACCGCGCCGACCGGACGGCCCTTGAGTGGCCTGATGGCCGCCCGCGCTGTCACCGGTTCTGCAATGCCACGGGCTCCCCGCAGCGTCGACGCGGCTCAACTCTCCGGCGACACTACGCTTTCTGCCAACGCGCCGTCCGGCATTTCCGCCACGCCGCCTCCCGCGCGCACAAGAATGAATCCCAGCGTCGTCACCGACTCCGTCATGGTTAGCGGCGCCCCCGCGCCGCTCGCACAAGTATCCGCGTCGGCGAATGGCGAATTTGTGACCAAGCCCACGAGCGGCCGTATCGCCTCCGTAGCGCTCGCGCCCCTCAGCGTTCCCGCACCCAGCGGCACGACGATTTGGCGCATTGGTCAGGCCGGCGTCATCCAGCGCTCCACCGATTCCGGCACAACCTGGTTCATCCAGCCGAGCGGCGTCGTCGCCGATCTCATCGCGGGCTCCGCTTACTCCGATCAAGTCTGCTGGCTCGTCGGCCGCAACGGGACAATCCTCCGTACCACCAACGGCGGCGCCACCTGGCAAAAGCTCACGTCGCCCTCCAACGTCGATCTCCTCGCTGTTTTCAGCATCAACGCCGACTCTGCAACAGTCACAGATGCCGCCGGCCGCGCCTTCGAAACCACCACAGGCGGCGTCCACTGGACCCGCACCCGCCTCCAACCTTGATCCCCAAACAATAATTCTTCGCCTTGGCATCACGATCCACATGAAGTGCGGCGGTTCACCGCCGCCTTTGAGGTTTAACCCTATCCTCTCAATCAATCCGCGCAACCAACTCATTTTGGAGTGCGGCGCTCCCGCGCCGCTTTTACGCTCACAACCTATCCTTCCCAACCAACCGCTCAAGCAACCAACCAACTCTGCCGTAAAATCCCATTCCCAATCCAAGCTTTCCGTGTACCCTCAACTCACGTTGCAAGAAATCTCCGCCGCCTCGTTCTATCTAACGAACGCAACTTCGAATCGAGGACAAAATGCTCTCTCCCAAACCTACCGCCAAAAAATTCCGCAACCGCTTCACCACGATCGCGACGACCGCGTTGGCCGTCGCCTCTGCCGCCATCGCCACACACACGCCCGCCCACGCGCGCGGCCAACACGACTCGCCCAACGCGTCCGCCACCACCACGCTCACGGACCAAACCGATCTCAACGTCACCGTCTACAACTCGAACATCGCGCTCATCCGCGACGTCCGCAATCTCACTCTTCCCGCCGGCAACTTCCGCCTTAAATTCGAAGACATCGCCGCCACCGTAAATCCCGCCACCGTTCACTTCCGCTCGCTCACCGACCCGAGCAAACTCAACGTTCTCGAACAAAATTACGAATACGATCTGCTCGACCCCGCGAAACTCCTCCACAAATACGTCGGCAAAGAAGTGACGCTGGTTCACACCTACACCGACAACAATGGCAATCTGAAAAACGAAGACGTCAAAGCCACGCTGCTTTCCGATAACAACGGCCAGGTATGGAAAATCGGAAACGACATCGTCACCGGCCCCTACGCGCAGACCTACCGCTTTCCTGAAGTCCCCGCGAACCTCTACGATCACCCGACGTTGCTGATGTCGCTCGAAAATTCCGGTACGCAAAAGCAGCAGATCGAGACTTCGTATCTCGCCAATGCGCTCTCGTGGAATTCCGACTACGTCCTCACCGTCAATCGCGACGACAAAGCCGCCGATCTCGACGGCTGGGTCACACTCAGCAATAACAGCGGCACCGCGTTTCACAACGCGCGCCTTCAACTCGTGGCCGGTGATCTGAACCGATTGCCGCAAGCACACGCGGCGGTGGACTATGCGCGCGCGTTAAAAGTCGAGGCCGCCGCAGCCGCACCACAATTCCAGCAGGAAAATTTCTCCGAGTATCACCTCTACACACTCGGCCGCCGCACCTCGATTGAAAATCAGGAAACCAAGCAGATCAGCTTGTTGCAGGGAAGCGCTGTTCCAGTCGAAAAAATCTTCATCGTCAACGGTCAGAATTTTTACTACCACAACTATCAGAATCCCGGATCGCCGCTCAAAGATCCGGTGATGGTCTATTACAAATTCCGGAACGAAGAAAAATCGGGCCTCGGCATGCCGCTGCCCGCCGGCAGCGTCCGCGTCTACCAGAAAGATTCGAAAGGCGGTGTTCTCTTCGTAGGCGAAGACCGCATAGATCACACGCCAAAAGACGAAGACGTGAGCATCCACATCGGCAACGCCTTCGACGTCGTCGCCGAGCGTAAACAAACCGACTTCAAAAAAATCGCCACCAACGTTTACGAAATGGAATTCGAAATCACCCTGCGCAACCACAAAGACACACCGATCTCCGTGCAATGCAACGAACCCATCGGCGGCACCTGGGAAATCCTCAATAGCAGCTACAAGTTCACCAAAACCGCAGCCTGGGCCGCCCAGTTCACCGTCCCCGTGGACAAAAACGGAACCTCAGTTCTCAAATACCGAGTCCGCGTCACCTATTAGCGCCAGTCATGTTCGTGTAGGGGCGCAGCTTTATCCTGAGGGCGCTGCCCGAAGGGACGCTGCGCCCCATGTCCGCACGATCGATCCGTCTCGCTTGGATCCGGTTTTTCCCCGCTGTGCCGCAAAAACGGCCGAGGCCTCATTCGAATGTCCTAGTACCACTTGACAAACACTAATAATCTGGTATACTGCTCACAGCATCTAGCAAAAGCAAAAAGCGCCGGCACTTACCGGCGCTTTTCCCATTTTGAGACCAACTATGACGCGTACGCGATCCCACAACCCCCGCCAAATCAGTAACTTCCACACTCTTGATTTTGACCTTTCTGCAACCCCAACAATCCACTCGCTTTATTCACTCTTCCGAAAACAGGGGGAGGGTGGCCTCAAAAGCGAATCTCAGGCGAAACTAACCCTCCACGATCGCGTCCGCCTCGATCTCCACCAGCATTTCCGGCGAAATCAGCTTCGAGATCTCGATCATGCTCGTAGCCGGCCGGATCGTCCCAAAGAACTCTCCGTGCGCCCGCCCGACCTTCTCCCAGTCAGCGATGTTCGTCACGAAGGTCCGCGTCCGCACAACGTCCTTCAGCCCGGCGCCCGCCTTGGTCAGCGCCGCTTCGATGTTCCGAATCGTCTGCACGGTCTGCGCGTAGACATCGCCCACACCGACAATCTTTCCGTCCGGCCCAGTCGCCGTCGTGCCCGACACGCTGACCCAATTCCCAATCCGCACCGCTCGCGAATACCCGACGATCGGTTCCCACTGCGTCCCGCTCGAAATGTTCTGCCTGCTCATTTTGTGTCTCCTGACCTAGGACGCAGCGAGTATGCCACACGTTTTCGACAGGTCTGGAAGGGCCAGGAGATTTGCGAAGTGCGTCGGCGAAGCGGGCTAGAAGGGCATCGCAGCTCCTCGATCAACCGGCCAATCGTCGCCGACTTCGGCGGCCATCTTTCTTGCGAGGTCTGCCGGCAATTGAAGAAATACGGAAGGAGCCTGGCGGAATCGAAATTCAACGTAATTCCAGAAGAACAGCTTGCCTGGCTTTACCGAAATGTCTTGCCAAGGAATGTGCAAAGGCGGAAATCCCACGCGAAAGAGAGGAAATGTGGCCAGATAAAGACCTTGCGAATCGACGTCAACTTCGACGACGTTGTGAAAACTCATCAGCATTCGCATTCGTCCGGATTGGAATGGCCAGCGTGCGCCCATGATTCGCGCACAACGATATGATCGAGCAAGCTCTTGCCAACCGCTCACGATGCCGATCAGATACCCGACACCCGTCCACATTGCGACGGCAAATGCGACAAACCCGGCAATCTGGATAGGAGTCATTCAATCTCTTCCTGGCCGTGTTGGCTCTTCGACCCCGCGCCGTCGGATTGCTTTCGGGTCGCATGGTAAGCTTGAGTATTCTTATAACAGTTGAGGATCCGACTAGACTCTCGAAAGAGCTTGATGACGCATGAAATGTAACAACATCCTCGAAGCCATTGGACGCACGCCGCTGGTCCGCCTGAATCGCATCAACCAGGGATTGAAGCCGCAGATTTACGTCAAGGCCGACTACATCAACCCCGGCGGATCGGTAAAAGATCGCATCGGCGTCACCATGATCGACGAAGCCGAGAAAAAGGGCCTCCTCAAGCCCGGCGGCACGATCATTGAAGGGACGTCCGGCAACACCGGCATGGGACTTGCGCTCGTCGCGGCCGTTCGCGGCTACAAGATGGTCTTCACCATCACCGACAAGCAGTCCAAAGAAAAAGTCGATCTCCTAAAAGCGCTCGGCGCCGAGGTCATCGTCTGCCCGACCGCCGTCGAGCCCGAAGATCCGCGCAGCTACTATTCCGTCGCGAAAAAACTCGCGAAAGAAGTCCCGAATTCTTTCTACCCAAATCAGTACGACAACCCGATGAACCCGGAAGCGCACTATCTGACGACCGGCCCGGAGATTTGGGAAGACTCCGAAGGAAAAATCACGCACTTCGTCTGCGGCATGGGTACCGGCGGCACGATCAGCGGCGTCGGCAAATACCTCAAAGAGAAAAATCCCAAGGTACAGATCATCGGCGTTGATCCCGAAGGTTCGCTCTACTACGACTTCGTGAAGACCGGCGAGACGATCAAAGCCAAGAGCTACGTCGTCGAAGGCATCGGCGAAGACTTTTTCCCGTCCACGATGAACCTGAAAATTCTGGATGATTGTATTCAGGTGAACGACGAAGAGTGCTTCGTCATCGCGCGTCGTCTCGTCAAGATGGAAGGCCTGTTCACCGGCGGCTCTGGTGGAGGTTGCATCTCCGCAACGCTGCGCCTGGCGAAAGATCTTGGCCCCGAAGCGTTCATCGTCGCGTTCTTGCCAGACACCGGCATGCGCTATCTGAGCAAGGTTTACAACGACGAGTGGATGCGGGAACGCAACTATGGCGACTCCGCCGTGAAGGTGACCGCGGGCGAAATCGTGAGCGCCAAGCATCGCTCCGGAAAAGTCCGCGAAATGGTGATCGCGCGCCCATACCACACCGTGTATCACGCGCTGAAAACCATGCAGCAGCAGGACATTTCGCAGATCCCCGTTTTTGAGGAAAAAACTACGATCGGCACGATCTACGAAGATCAGATTCTGAATCTCGCGCTACAGGGCAAAGATCTGCACAAGCTCGTCGTGCGCGAAGTGATGAGCAAGCCGTTGCCGCAAGTTCCGCGTACCGCGCCGGTCGATCGCATCACGCACATTTTGAGTCACGAGAATCCAGCAGTCTTCGTCGAAATGGGCGAAGCACGCTTCGAGATTCTCACCAAGTACGACCTCATGAGCACCGTCGCCAGCCTCATGGAAACCAAACGCTGAGCGAAGGTCCCTCGCGAAAATCAGCAGACAGGATGAACGGTTTTGAAGATCCAGGATTTTAATGAACGTCTGAAAAATTCGATTTTGATCGCTGATGGAGCGATGGGCTCGTATCTGCACGAGTCGGTCGGGACGCATCGTTGCTTCGATGAGTTAAATGCGATCGAACCGGAGGCGGTTTTTCGCGCGCACCAGGCGTACATCGAAGCCGGCGCGCAAATCATCGAGACCAACACGTTTGGAGCGAACCGCTTCAAGCTCGAACCGCTCGGACTCGGCGACGAAGTGCAAAGGCTCAACAGCCGCGGCGTGAAAATTGCCCGCGAAGCGCGCGAATCCGCGTCGCGCGAGGTGTTGATTGCTGGTTCGATCGGTCCGCTCGGCATCGGTGTGCAGGCGCGTCATCCCGAGCCCGACGAAATTCTGAATATTTTTCACGAGCAGGCGCTCGCTCTCGAAGAGCGCGGCGTCGATCTCTTCATTCTTGAAACGTTTACGTACATCGAAGAGCTGGAACTTGCGATCGATGCGATTCGCTCGTTCTCGGGTCTGCCGATCATTGCGCAGCTGACGTATTCCGAAGAGGGAACTGCGTACGGCGACTTGAGCCCGGCAGCTGCCGCTGCGCAACTGAAGGCGAAAAATGTGCAGGTCATCGGCGCGAATTGCACGCTCGGTCCGCAATCGCTGCTTCCGATTCTCGGCGCCCTCGCAGGCGTGGAAGATGTTCGCGTCAGCGGCATGCCGAATGCCGGGTTCCCCAAGCGCGAAGGCGACCGCATCGTTTATCCGAAGTCTTCGCCGGAATATTTCGCGGAGTTCGCGCGCGAAGCGGCCGCGCTCGGCGTTCGCATTCTCGGCGGTTGCTGCGGCACGACGCCGGCGCACATTCGCGCGATGGCCGAAGTCGTGAAATCGATGACGCCGGTGAAGGCTGCGTCGAGTGTCACAGTCGAAGCCCCCGCGAAGCCGGTGGTTGTCGCGGAGCGCGATCCCGAAAGCAAACTTTTCAAAAAGTTGCAGAAAAACGAATTCGCAGTCAGCGTCGAAATCGATCCGCCAAAAGGTTTGTCGCTCGACCGCATTTTTGAGCAAGTCGATCGCATCATGGCGTCGGGCAAGGTCGATGTCATTGACGTGAATAGCGGCGCGATGGCCCGCGTCGGCATGGACGCGCTGATGACTTCAGGCGCGCTCGAAGCGCGCGGCGTCGAAACGATTCCGCATCTCACCACGCGCGATTACAACATCATCGGCCTGCAAGCGATGCTGCTCGGCGCATGGACCGTCGGTGGCGTACGCAACGTGCTCGCGATCACCGGCGATCCTCCATCGGTCGGCGACTATCCCGAAGCGAGCGGCGTTTACGAAGTCGATTCCGTCGGCCTCGTGAAAATTTTGCATCGCCTCAATCAAGGCACCGACTGGGCGGGAAAAACTTTGGGTGGCGCCACGAATTTTGCGATCGGCGTCGCGGTGAATCCTGTCGCCGACGATCTCGACGCGGAAATCGACCGATTTCACGCCAAAATCGAAGCCGGCGCGCGCTACGCGATGACCCAGCCAATCTTCGATCCCGAGCACTGGTATTCGTTCGTGAAAAAACTCGGCGGCAAGCCGTCGATTCCGGTGATGATCGGCATCTGGCCGCTCAATAGCTACAAGCAGGCGCTGCGGCTCAATAACGAAGTTCCCGGCATCGTGATTCCCGAGCCGGTTTTGAAATCGATGGAAGCCGCCGGCGCCAACGCGCGCGAGCGTGGCTTCGAGGTCGCCCGCGAAATGCTTGCAATGGGCGCGTACCGAACTCGCCGGCGCGTACTTGATTCCGCCCTTCAAACGCTACGAGGAAATCCTCGACATCCTTTGAAGAAGTCGACAGTCAACAATTGAAAGTCGTAAGGAACTTCCCCGGCGCGTGCATCACGATTTCGCTGGCGCTTTTTTCGGGAACCACGGGATGAACGAACTCGTCGTGCGCTGATATTCGCGATACTCGTCTCCGCGGCTGCGAAGTGCCTGAGCTTCCGTTGCGGGAATGCCGGTGACATCGAGTAGGAAATACAAAACAAGCGCCGGCGAAATCAGCCCGATCCATCCCCATGGCGAGCCAAGCGCGAACACGGCGTAACCGACCCACGTCATCCAATCGAAAAAATAATTGGGATGGCGCGAATATTTCCAGAGTCCTTTGCGACACGTCTTGCCCGCGTTCGCCGGATTTTTCTTGAAGTAGTAGAGCTGCCGGTCGGCAATCCCTTCGCCGATCATGCTGACGAACCAGATGCCCGCGCCAACTTTTTCGAGGATGCCAAGCGGCGCGTGCGGATTGAGAGCGGCAATGAGAAACGGCGCAGACAAAATCACATCGAGCAGCGCCTGGAATTCAAAGAAGAAAAGAAATCGCAGCGGGAGATGCCGCTTCCATTCCTTGCGCAACTCAACGTAGCGGCCTTCTTCGGGATGCCCAATCACTCGCGAAAATAAAAGATACGCCGCCAGCCGAAATCCCCAGAAGCCGACCATGACCGCGAGCGCATATTTGCGTGCTTTGTAACCCGGCCCAGCGTATGCGTAGTACAGCGCGAGAACTGCCAAACCCAGCGCCCATCCGACATCGATGACCGCAGCATTGCGAAGCGGAAGATGAATGAGCCAAAGCACGAACATCAGCGCGATGACGATGCCCGCGCCGATGACTCCGAGATGGATGGCCTGCTGAACAATCATGCCGAATCATCGCACACGTTTATCGTGCTGCTCGAACTTGAATGCTCCACGTCGTACTGATGCCATTCCGCGTGAGTGCAGCCCTCAGAAATTAAAATTTGTATTCACGCCGGAATCGATCCGAAGGCAGTCCGCTCCGAAACGGGGCCCGAACGACGACTGCTATTTCGGCGGAGGGACGGCGCTGGTGTGATCGTGAATGATGCGCCAGCCTTCGGGGAAGCGCTGCCAGACCAGGGAGAAGACGCCGCCGATGTCGCCCTTATCCTTGTCGCGAGTCAGGTGCCAGTGGCCCAAAACCAGCGCTCCGTCGTTGCCGATGAAATGAAACTCGAGATCGGAGAAGTCCAGTTGCCCCATGGTGGAGCGATCGGGATAGACCTTCTTGTATCGCGCGCGGACGGCTTCGAAACCGCGCTGAACGCCGCTGGCGCCGGAGAAAGTGAGGTCGGGCGAGCGCCAATATGCCTCCATGAATTGGTCGACGTCGCCTTTGTTCCAGCTAACTTGTTGATCCTTAATGAGTTGCGTGATGGCAGCGCGATCTTTAGCGAGAGTATCGGACGCCGATTGGGCACGCAGAGTCTGTGTGGCGGACACTAAGCATAGCATTATCAATGCGATACGTAGGGTTGCACGGCGCATCGGGATCAAAACGGGCATGGGCGGACGCTCCAGAATCGAGATTTTGGCTTTGGCGTCGGAGTCTATTGCCGTGAACGCCCCGGCGCAAGCCCTTGCGTGTCTACAGGATGGCCTAAGGGCGCCTATAGGTTCTACCTGGGTGGTACCCCGGGCCTATTGGGACCAGCAGATGCGGAAGCGAGAATCGCAAGTGGAAGAAGGCACCAAATGTTCGCCGCTATCCTACTTTCGATCTCGGTCGTGGCGCTCTCGCAATTCGCGCTGTACTACTGGCGCGCGGTCTTGGCCGCAGTGGCGTGCCAACCGGTATCCGAGGGCGTGTTGGCGGCGGCTCGCGTGGACAACCGTCAGGTGACCGGCGAGGACTTTGCGACCTTCGCGACTTTGCACGAGCTGACTCCGACTCTGGATCCCCGCGGCGGCGGTCTCGGTTTCGTGAAGACCTATTATTCGCTCGTCGAGAAGCTTTCGACGCTGGTTGGAAAGCGGATGCCAGCGTTCGCGGTCTGGTGCGAAGCGGAACGCGCAACCTGCGCGCGGTACGCCGCGGTGCAGATCGATATGCGGCTCCAGTTGAATTACGAGATGGCCGCTTCGTATCGGAGTTAGTCAGCCGGGAACGCGGACAGACTCAAGTTTTCCCTCTCTCCCTCTCATCGAGTTTCACACAGAGGCAAAGACAAGGGCTCACGGACCACCTCCCCCGTGAGCCCTTGCGGTTTTTGCGCGCTGCAGAGCATTCCTGTTAATTTTGAATCGTCAGTTCCACACGAACATTTGGAGACCTCATGCCGACATTTCCGCTGATCGAATATAGCGACGCGAGCCCGGAAGTCCGCGCGGTGTACGACGACATCATGGCGACGCGCAAGACGGACTGGATCAACAATTTCTGGAAGGCGATCGCGCACGATCCGGAAACGCTGAAGCGGACGTGGGAAGGCATCAAGCAGATTATGGCGCCGGGGGCGCTCGATCCGCTGACGAAAGAGCTTTTGTATGTGGCGGTCAGCGTGACGAACAATTGCCACTACTGCATCGCGTCGCACACGGCATCGGCGCGCAACAAGGGTATGACCGACGCGATGTATCACGAGCTCCAGGCTGTCATTGGAATGGCGAACGAGACGAATAAGCTCGTCACCGGATACCAGGTGGAGATCGACGAGAAATTCCGGCAGCCGTTGGGGCCGGTTGGACCGGCGGCGAAGTAGTGCACTAAAAATCAAAACCCAGGGAAACAGATAACGCAGAGACGCGGAGAGCGCTGAGGAGCGCGGAGAAAACGCGGAGGCGCAGGCCAGACGCAGCGAGGTCGATCTGCGCGTGGGCGCCCTGAAGGGACGCCCCTACAAAACCGTAGAAATTTTCGAGGCGTTAAGGCGTGCGGCACGCGGATTTAGCCGCTTGGGCAGCGGCGATTTCGCGGTTTCGGGGCGCGAACACCTGTACGGAAGGCCAGTATATTTTCACGCTTGCAGGCTCGTACGATGGCTAGCGTCCTCAAGCGGCCTCTCTTGTTGCCCGGGTCGGTGTGCCTAAAATTTCCGCTTGCGCGACACAAATTCAGCAGCCCTGAGTGAGCGGACCGATGTCCACAACTGCGAAAGACCTCGAATCAACAAATTCCCAAACGACTGCCCGAACCACGTCCGGCGCGGAAGAAGCGAATAAGCCGCAGCCGGTGCCGCTGGAAGTGCCGGTGACGGTGAACGGCGCGCGCACAGTGGAAGGCAGCGACAAACGCGAGCCGTTTTCAGAATCGACGCAGACGGTGCTGGTGTTTCACAACGGCGCGGTGATCCGGCTGAACTCCTCGGTGACCGCGGGACAACTCCTTTTTCTGACGAACGACAAGACGAAGAAGGAAGTCGTTTGCCAGGTTGTGAAATCGAAGAATTATCGGAATGTCAGCGGATACGTCGAGCTGGAATTTACCGAAGCGGTCGCCGGATTCTGGGGCATGCGATTCCCGGGCGAGCGCGTGATGGCGCCCGTTGCGGCATCGCCAGCGCGGCCAGCGGCACCGGTCGCACCTGTGGCTCCATCGGCTCCGAAAATTGAAGCTCCCGCAGCCACCAACGCTGCGCCTCGCGTTGAACCGAAGCCTGCTGCTCCCGCCCCGCGGCCAGCGGCGCCGGTAGCGCCCGTAAATCCAGCCGCGCATACACCGCAGCCCGTTGCGCCTTCGCAGAGCTCGCCGATTTTCGCTGCGCGCCCCGAAGCTCCAAGCTCATCGACGTCGAGTTCGATTCCGTCCGGTTCGCTGCCGCTGCCGAAAGCTCCAGGTTTGACCGACGGATGGGGAAGCGGAATGACTTCGTCCGCGCCGACCGTCGTCAATTCACAATCGGCTCATCCGCAAGCGCCAAACGCACCAAAGGCTCCGGTGTCGAACGTGCCGCCGCCAGCGCAAACACAAACGCCGCAAGTTTCCGCTGCCACGACGCATACGACCCCCGACGCGCTGCGCCGCGAAAGCGAAAAGCTGCAAGAGCAGCTCGCGACGATCCTCGGCGACGAGACGAAGAGCGTGCCGGCGAATCATGTTACGACCGCGCAGATGGCCGCAATGCACCCAGGGAATAAGGTCGTCGAGTTCGCGCGGCCGCAGAGCCAGGCTACGAAATCCGCGCCGCCGGTGAAGAGCGCGCCGCTGACTTCGTCCGAACAGGACGAGGTGAAGATTCCATCATGGCTCGAGCCATTGGCTCGCAACGCCGCGACGCATTCGCAGAACGAACTTACCGCAAAAGATGAATCGCGCGAGCGTGACGATGACGCGCTCGAATTCGAAGTGCAGGATCTTTCGGTTCCGGCGACGGCGAAGGAAGAAGTTCGCGCCGAGGAACCCGAGCCGATTTTTGAGACGCACTTGGTCGACGGCCAGACAGACCTCGCGGCGCATGCACCGAAGAAGAGCAACAAGGCGATTTTGATCGGCGCGATCGCTGCGGGATTGGTTCTAGCGGCGGCTGGCGGGACGTGGTATTCGCGGAATTCGTCGCACGCGACGTCGCAGGCTTCATCCACGACGGCGGAGGCGGCAACTACTCCGGCAGCTTCATCAACCGAAGCTCCGGCGGCGAGCGTGAATCCGACGCAGCCGGCGGCGAAATCCGCCGAGAAGACGCCGAATCGTTCGAACATCAATTCGGAGCCTGTGCCGGCAACGCAATCCGCACAGCAAAGCGCGCAGAACTCCGCGCTCTCCGCGCTCTCGGCGCAGCCGGCCAAGGCGGTCGAAAAAGATAAGAATCCGTCGGCCGAACTCTCGGCATACAAGAAGTTGGCCGAGCCTGCTCCTGTCGCAAAAAAGCCGAGCCTCGGCGCGGTTCATCTTTCGGCGCCCAAGGCAGCGCAGCCGACCGGTGCGGTTGTCGGCGAAGCGGAAGCGCTGTCGCTGAATTCATCGGGACAAATTGTGCCGGCGGGAGATTCGCTGGGCGGCGGGCTGATCGCCGGAAACTCGAAGCAGCCCGTGGCGCCTGCGGTTCCGTTGCCGATCGGCGGCGACGTCAAGGTGGCGCATTTGATCTCGTCGGTGTCGCCGACGTATCCGTCGCTGGCGCGCGCGCAGCACATCGAAGGTCAGGTGTTGGTGGATGCGCTGGTCGATGTCAATGGACGCGTTTCGTCGATGAGAGTCGTGTCTGGCCCGGTGCTCCTGCATCAGGCCGCGATGGATGCATTGAAACAGTGGAAATATCAGGCGGCGACGCTGGATGGCAAGGCTGTGCCGATGCACCTGACGGTCACGATCCAGTTCCGCCTGCAATAAGTTTCGACCGAATCGATTTGAAGTTGAACTAGTTTGACGCCGCGGCTGAAGTATCGGCCGCGGCTCTTTTTTTGGTGAGAAGCTCGGCGCTGCGTTGCGCGACTTCGTTGACGAGGAAGCCCATCTTGGGATGCGACGGCTCCATGTCGGCGGCGATTCCGTGAGCGCGCAATTCTTCGGACGTGACCGGGCCGATCGAGCCGACGAGAATTTTTTGGAATGCGGCGGTGGTTTCTTTTTCCTTGCCCAGTTCGGCGGCGATTTTCAGCAGATGGATGATCTGGATCGAGGTTGTGAAGAGCGCTACGTCGATCTTTGCGCTTGTGAGAGCCGCGACAGCGTCGCGTAACGGCTGTACGTCTTCGGGCAGCGCCCACTCGTAGACGGGAACTTGCGTCACTCTTGCGCCGCGCTCCGCAAGGCCGGCGAGCAGCTCGGCGTTGGGCGCGCCATATTCCTGGACGGCGATGCGCTTGTCTTTCAACGGCAACGCGGCGCGATTTTCGTCGAGTGCGCTCAGCAATTCGCGCCAGGTATTGGGTTCGGGCGCGGTGACCACCGGTGCGATGCCGAGTTCTTTCAGGGCCGCCACCGGCTTTGGGCCGCGTGCGACGACGGGAACTTTCCGGAGCGCGGCGACAAATTCTTCGCGCGGGCAGACGGTTTCAGCGACGCGTGTGAGAGCGCGAGTGCCGACTCCGGTTAGAAGAATCACCGAGTCGAAGTCACCGTTGAGCAGCTTCCGCGTGAAATCCTGGGCTTCCGTGTTGGTTTCGAGCGGCACTTCGCGCATCGAAGGCGCGACGATGGCCACGCCGCCGTGAGTCCCGATCAGTTTCGCCATCTCCGTAGCGCGGCGGCTTTCAAGCGAAAGCACGCGTAGACCCGCAAATCCGTTCAGTTTCGTGCGAGTATCCATGACGACAGTTTACCTGCCTGTTCCCGGGAGAGCGTTCAGCCTGGGCCGCAACGGCTTAATTTCACTCCGGAACGACAACGCGCAACCTTGGGTGTCCGCGTCGCAAAGCATTCGCCACACTCGTACGATCTGCATCTGATCGGCGGTTTGCAGTAACAGTGTTCTCGCCGGGACGTTCTCCCCACCGACCTCGACTTGTGATTGAAAGGCGCCGTTGTCGGCCATACCCCCGTAGCCTCCATACCAAACCTTGACGCCCGCCTTTGCCGAAAGCTGCTCACAGATCAAGTTGAAGATCTGAGCGGCGCTTGCCGAGGTCTTTTGCAGCGAGATCGGAGTGTCGAGCAAGATGCTGACCCGTTTAGTTCGTCCGCGCTCGTCTCTCACGGCCGTCCCGATAATTGCGAAGCGATTCGGTTCTTCCTCTCGAACGATAAATTTTCCCGGGTTCCCGGTCTGGTTGTAGTCCTGAACTACCTTCGTCAGCACCGCATTGATTTCCGCCGGCGACCAGGAAGAGAGGCTATGTTCGGGATAGAGGCTCTCGAAGAGTCCCCCCGCGACTACGGTCACGCCTTTGGCGTCGAGATGTTTTAACCGCCACTCCAGCGCGGTGTCGTCAACGGTATCGGGACCGACCTCGTATTGGGGATCTTCATAGTCGAGCCGCCAGCCGCGCCAACCGTATTCGTCTTGCAGTCCGTCGGTAGCTTGGTACATGGGGCGCGGATCGTTCGCGATCACTTTTGCTGAGGAATCCAGATGCTCGACGGTGGCGTACGGCTGATAGGACGCGATGCGCCGCATGCGAGCCTGCTCCATGGCCCCAAGCTGCGACTGTCCGTCGGAAAAAGAGAAAAAAATCCAAGCGGCCAAAGCGATTGGAAAGAGGACTTGGTCTGCTCTCATGGGATTGATTTTCGTGACGCCGCCGTCTACCGCATCCGCTTACGATACGCCACAAATGGGCCATTAACTACCGTGCACCGAGCATCCTGCGCGGCTTGCTAGTGGCAAGAAAACGTTCGTATACTGGCCACCCGGCTAAGCGAAGGTTGCGCGGGAAGGGTAGCCCGCGACTCACAACCTGATCTTGGCTCCTAAAATGCCGCCCGCGTGTGACTTGCGGGCCGGACCGAGCGACGGCAGCACCCGTCAGAGGAGACGTTTGCATGGCGCACGCCCCAGCACCAGAAGAAATGAATGTCTACCAGAACGCGGAAGCGCGTTTTGAAGTGGCGGCTCAGAAATTGGGACTCGAGCAGGGCGTCTATCGGTATCTGAAGTATCCGAGCAAGGAAATCACTCTCTACATCCCGATCGGTATGGACAACGGGCAGCTCGAAGTGTTCACCGGGTATCGCGTGCTGCACTCGACGGTACGCGGGCCGGGCAAGGGCGGAATCCGTTTTGCACCCGACGTCACGCTGGACGAAGTGCGCGCACTGGCGACGTGGATGACGTGGAAATGCGCGGTCGTGAATATTCCGTTTGGCGGCGCAAAGGGCGGGATCATTTGCGATCCTCGTAAAATGACGCGCGGCGAACTGGAGCGGGTGACGCGGCGCTACACCGCTGAGCTTGCGAACTGGCTTGGTCCCGAGCGCGATATTCCGGCGCCGGACGTGGGCACGAACGAGCAGACCATGGCCTGGGTCATGGACACGTATGCGATGCACGTCGGCCAGGCGACGACCGCGGTTGTCACCGGCAAGCCGATCGAATTGGGCGGCTCGGCGGGCCGACGCGAAGCGACCGGGCGCGGCGTGATGATGTGCTGCGACAAGGCGTTGAAGAAATTGGGCATGAAAGCCGACGGTTGCCGCGTGGTGGTTCAGGGATTTGGCAACGTAGGATCGCTGGCCGCGATGTTGATGCAGCAGAAAGGCTACAAAATCGTTGGGCTCGCGGACATTGGCGGCGGTCTGTACAACGATAAAGGCTTCGACGTGCCGAAGGTAATCGACTGGGTCTACACGCAGAAGAGGCCGTTGCAGGATTTCCCCGGCGGTGGGCAGAAAATGACCGCGCGCGACGTGCTCTTTCAGCCGTGCGACATCGCGATTCCCGCGGCGATCGAAAATCAGATCACCGAGAAAAACGCGGACCAGGTGCAGGCGCGCATTTTGTGCGAAGGCGCGAACGGCCCGACCACCTGGCAGGCCGACGCCATCATCGACAAGAAAGGCATCTTCACCGTGCCCGATATTTTGGGCAACGCCGGCGGCGTTACGGTCAGCTATTTCGAGTGGGTGCAGGACCGCCAGGGCTTCTTCTGGCGCGAAAGCGAAGTCAACGACCGTCTCCTCTTTGTCATGGAAAATGCGTTCGACCAAGTGGTACGCTACGCCGAACTGCACCACGTAAATAACCGCATCGCGGCGTATATGCTGGCCATCGACCGCGTTGCGAGCGCGCTGAAATTGCGCGGCATTTACGCCTAGAAATTCGCTAAAACAGGTGCAGCGAAGGCCAAGCACCCGCTAGTTGCAGGACGCGTCCGCCCCGTCACGCGAGCTGTACTTTCGGCTTGTGTCCCCACGTGGTTCCGAAGATAATTCGGCGCCAGCAAGGAGTCGTGTCGTGGCGACGGGATACCTCTTACCAGGTTCAGCTAAATCTGAACAGCAGCATCGCGCCGATTTGTGTGTGGCAGGGCGCTGGATGTACGAGCGCGGATACATCGTTGCGTGCGAAGGCAATTTGTCGGTACGGCTCGATGGAGAGCGCGTGTTGACGACGCCGACGTGTATGAACAAGGGCATGCTCGCGCCCGAAGATCTAGTGATCATCGACCTGGACGGGCGGCACATCGCCGGCGAGCGCAAGGCGTCGTCGGAATTGGCGATGCATCTTTTGTTTTATCGCATGCGGCCTGACGTGCAGGCCATCTGTCATGCGCATCCGCCGACGGCAACGGGATTTGCGGTTGCGGGGCGCGCACTGAACCAGGCGCTGCTGCCCGAAGTCATTGTTGGGCTCGGGCAGATTCCGCTGGTGAAGTATGGGACGCCGGGAACACCGGAGCTGAGCGCCGCGATCGAGCCGTACGTTCCGCACTACGACGCGCTGCTGATGGCCAATCATGGCGCGGTGACGTGCGGGCCCGACACGCTGACGGCGTTTTATCGCATGGAGACGATCGAGCATTTCGCGAAGATTACGCTGGCGGCGGAATTGGCGGGGACGCCGGCGTTGCTGTCGAGCCGCGAAGTCGCGAAACTGATGGCGGCTCGGACGCGATATTACGTTGTGCCTCCTCCGGGTGGGGGAGCGGAGCTGCCGGTTACGAGTGATTCGGCGGAGCATTCGGACGATCCCGTGCGGCTGACGCGCGGCGAACTCGATGCGCTGATCGATGAAGCGGTGCGCAAGGATCGCTCGCGGCGCTGAACGCCGGTTTCCTTTCCTATTCCAAAGCTTTGACCTTTGACTTCGCGAACTACTTCTGTCGGTACTTCATCCAACCTTCCGGACTTCAGGAGATTTGCATGAGCGACGTGCAGGGATTTTTCGCCGCAATTCGTGGCGGCGATGTTGCCAAGGTGCAGTCGATGCTGGCGGAAGATCCTCCGCTGGCGGAATCGAAGAACGAACAAAAGCAATCGCCGGTGCTCGCGGCGGTTTACAGCGGTCAGGCGGCTGTGCGGGATTTGCTGATTGCTCGCGGCGCGCATCTGGAGTTTCACGAAGCGGTTGCGGCGGGGCAGTTGGAGCGCGTCGAGCATTTTGTTAGTAAAGACGGAACGGACTTGGCTCGGGCGATTTCGCCGGATGGATTTCCGGTGGTCGCGCTGGCGGCTGCGTTTGGGCATTTTGCGATCGTGAAATATTTGTTTGAGAAGGGCGCGGATCTGACGGCTGTCGCGACGAATGGAACGGGATACAACGCGCTGACTGGAGCTGTCGCCGGAGGGCGCGAAGAGATTGCGATCTGGCTGCTTGAAAATGGAGCGGATGCGAATTATCGCTACGGGCCAGGGTACACGCCGCTGCTGACGGCTGCGGCGAACGGGCATCTGAACATCGTGAAAGATTTGCTGGTGCATGGGGCGGACATTCACGCGAAGTCGAATGACGGGAAGACTGCGGTGTCGATCGCGGAAGAGAGAAAGCATCCGGACGTCGTGGAGTTTTTGCGCAGCAAGGGTGCGTAGGTCGTGAAGTGCAAAGGCTTCGGCGACCGCGGTCGTTTCGATTTCGATGAGGCTGAATCTAAACCAGCACCCTCTGAAAACTGAGCCCTTCGGCTATCGCCTCAGGATAAAGGTGCGGCACCCAACGGTCGCGTAGCGTTCGGCTGCGAGACTATTCTTCGCGTAGGACTTGCATCGGTTCGACGTGGGACGCGCGAACGGCTGGGATCAACGACGCGACGAACGCGACGACGAGGACCAGTGCGATCACGATTGCGAGCGTGACGGGATCGTAGGGCGTGACGCCGTAGAGCATGCCGGCGAGCGTTCGTGCGAACGCTAATGCGAGGACGCAGCCGGCGATGCAACCGAGCCCGGCGACGCCAGCGCCTTCCAGCAGGACACGCTTCAGAATTTCGCCACGAGCTGCGCCTAACGCGAGGCGTAAACCCACTTCGCGCCGTCGGAGTGTCAGCGAGTAGCTCAGCGTTCCGTAGAGTCCGACGCAGGCAAGCGAAATAGCCGTGGCCGCGAAAAATGCGAGCAAAACTGTTCGCATCCGATTCTCGGCGAATGCTTCGTCGAGATGATCGGCCAGCGGCGTGATGTCGAATACCGATCGGCCCGGCTCGATTTCATGGATTTTCTGGCGCAGCGTCTGCGCCATCGGTTCGTCGCCAACGGTTCGCACGAGATAATTCGGATCGGGCGATCGGAGCGTTCCAGCACCAATACACAGTCGGCGCAGGCGCGCGATTCATGCCGAGCTCGCGCGCATCGGCGACTACGCCCTTGATCTCTCCGCGTTTCAGGAACGAATTGCCGATCATTTCGATGTGCTTGCCGATTCCCCTTTGCCCTTGCAGATAAGTGTCGGCGAAGCTGCGATTCACCATCACTTGGATCGCTTCAAATTTTTCGCGGCACGCTTCGCCCGCGAGCGTCGGAATCTTCATCGTGTCGAAGTAAGCGTGGGAGACGAAGCGGCTCTCGGCGACGAGTTTGTGATTCGGATCCTGCTCGCCTTCCAGGATTCTTACATCGGTGGTGAATTGACCGGGGACGCCGGGGAGCGTCATCGTCGTCGCGGCGTTTTCGACGCCTGGTGTGGCGCGCAGCGTGTCGAGAATGCGATCGATGCGTTGCGAGAGGCCGTTGATGTTGGCGGTCTCGCCCCACGAACCGCTGATGTGCAGCGTCAAGACGTGAGCGAACTCGAATCCGGGCGAGACGCGGCCGAGCGCTTCAAAGCTGCGTAGAAGCAATCCCGCTCCGGCGAGGAGCGTGACGGCGAGCGCGACTTGCACGCCGACGAGGAGCCATTGCAAACGGTTGCGGCTTGAGACTTGCGTGCGGCTTGATTGCGCGAGCGAACCGGAGAGGCCGCGTTTTGTGCCGCGCAGAGCGGGGAACAAGCCGCAGAGCAACGTCACGACGATCGAACACGCGAGCGTATAGAGCACGACTCGCGCGTCGAGGTGAATTTCTTCGATGCGCGGCAAATTCGCGGCAAGGCTGCGGAAAATATCCGCTGCTCCCCATGCTACGAGCAAACCGAGCGCTGCTCCCGTGACCGCGAGCACGAAGGCTTCTGTGAGGAGTTGCGCCACGATTGCGCCGCGCGAAGCTCCCAGCGAATAGCGGACGGCGATTTCGTGTTGGCGTTGGGTCGCGCGCGCCAGAAGCAGCGAGACGATATTTGTGCACGCGATGAGCAGCAACAGCGACACCGAGCCGAAGAGAATCCAGAGAGATTGGCGCACGCCGCCGACGGTCGTTTCTTTCAGCGGCTCGATCAGTACATCGAGTTCGGCATCCGGCTTTGGAAATTGCTGGCCGAGCTGCGCTTGCGCCGTCGCGAGATTCGCGCGCGCTTGCTCGATGGTTACTCCCGGCTTCATTCGCCCGACGACCATGTACCAGGTCGCATCGCGGGTCTGGGCGACCTTGGCGTCAACCGGAATCGGCGACCACAGATCGACGTCGCGTTCCGGGAAATGAAACGACGCCGGCATGACGCCGACGATCGAAGTTGAAGTTGTTCCCAGCCGAATTTTTCGCGACAAAATTTGTGGATCGGCGCCGAACCTGTTGCGCCAATAGCGGTCGCTGATAATCACGACGTCGGGACCGCCGACGTGCTCTTCCTGATCGGTGAAGTCTCGGCCGATCGCGGGAGGGACGCCCCAGACTTGTAAAAATCGGGGCGAAACCAACGCTTGCGTCACTTTTTCCGGCAGCTCACCGGTGGTTTCGGATTCCTGTTCGGTGTAATAGCCGGTCATGGCCTGAAACGTCGTGTTCATGCGGTTCCAATCTTCCAGGCGAACAGGCGCTACGAATGTTTGCGGCGTTTTGGCGTTGCGGCGCAGTTGGCCGAGCTTTACGAGCTGATCGCCTTCGGGGAAGGGGAGAGGCTTGAGCAGGATTGCGTCGATTGCGGAGAATACGGCGCTGTTCGCGCCGATGCCGAGCGCGAGCGTGAGAATGACTGCGATCGAAAACGACGGAGATTTGCGAAGGAAGCGAAATGCGGCTTTGAGATTTGTCTTCGCGGCATCGAGAATCTGTACGCGATAGACGTCGCGCAATTCTTCTTTGATCTGTTCGCGGCCGCCGAATTCGAGTTGCGCTTGGCGGCGTGCTTCGGCGGGGCTTATCCCGGCGGCAATGTTTTCATCCGTGAGCGCGTCGATGTGAAAGCGCAACTCCGAATCAAGCTGCGCATCTCGCGCGGGTTTCTTTGCGCTGCCACGCTTGAAACCAAAAAGTTCTCGCCAACTCATTGCAACCCCCTGCTGCGCCTGCGTTGCGATTACTGCGCCGTCTGCATGATTTGCGTGACGGCTTGCGCCAGGCGCTCCCAGTTCGATTCTTCGGCCTGCAATTGCTTGCGGCCCTTCGGGGACAATTTGTAAAACTTTGCCTGCCGTCCGTTTTCGGACTCGCCCCACTCGGCGGTCAGCCATCCTCGTTTTTCCAGGCGGTGCAGCGCGGGATACAAAGATCCTTGCTGCACCTGTAAAACTTCTTTCGAGATCTGGCGGATACGCAGCGAGATGCCGTAGCCGTGCACGGGGCCGAGCGCGACGATTTTCAAGATCAACATGTCGAGCGTGCCCTGAAGCAGGTCGGACTTGTCGGTAGGCATGCGTCTCTCCTAGATAATCTACCTATGTACGCTCGCATAGGTAGAATGTCAAAGAGAGAGTGGCGCTACTCGACGCGGAGAGCGACTAACGGGTCGACTCGGGTGGCGCGACGAGCCGGAATGTAACAGGCTAGCAGCGCGACGCCCGCGAGGATTCCGGCAACAACGGCGAGCGTTGTTGGATCGGTGGCGTCTACGCCGAAGAGCATCGAGCGGAAAACGCGCGTGACGGCAACCGCGCCGGCAATGCCGACGACCAAGCCGACGGCGACGACCAACATTCCCTCGCCGATGGCCATGCGCAGGATGTCGAGACGTTGTGCGCCGAGTGCGACGCGAACTCCGACTTCGTGCGTGCGCTGGCTGAAGGAGTAGGCCATCACGCCGTAGATTCCGATCGCTGCGAGGAGCAAAGCGGCTGTTGCGAAAACGCCGAGCAATTCAAGGGAGAAGCGGCGGTTCGCCATCGAGCGCTTCACGACCTGGTCCATCGTGACGATGCTGTGCACCGGCACGTTCGGGGTCAGGCTTTCGACGACGTGGCGCACCGCGTCTCCGAGTTGCGCGGCTGGCATGTTTCGCGTTCGCAGAAACACGACCGCGTTGACGGGCGCGAACTGGCCGAGCGCGACATAGATGTGCGGCACGCTCGGCGACTCGTAGCCGTCGGACTTGATGTCGCCGGCGATGCCGACGATGGTCAAGCCCTGGAGGCCGCGTCCGAAATTAAATTTCAGCTCCTGGCCGATGGGATCGGAGTCGGGCCAATACTGCTTCGCGAGCCGCTGATCGATGACCGCGACACCGCGCGTCTTGTATGTGTCGAGATCGTTGAAGTTGCGACCCGCGGCAATCGGCACTTCCATCGTTTGGAAATAGCGCGTATCCACGACGGCGATATCGGCGAACGGCTGGTGGCCTCGATCGTCGGGGCGGCCCGTGATCGTGAAGAGCGAATAATTGCGGCCGGAATTCATCGGCAGCGTGTCGTTTCCCGAGATGGAAGAGAGCTCGATGCCGGGAATCGCGGCGACGCGGTGCGAAATTTCGAGCAGGAAATCGGCGCGCTTTTCTTCGACGCTGAAAGGATCGTTCGCGGGATTGTTGGACTGCGGAATCCAGATCTGCACGGTCGTTAAATGCTCGGGATTGAAGCCGGGATTCACTTGCAGGACGTGCCAAAAGCTGCGGAGAAGAAGTCCGGCGCCGGCGAGGAGCACGATCGAGAGCGCGACTTCGGCAACGACGAGCGCGCGTGAGAGCCGCGTGTGCCTGCGGCCGAGACCCGAGCCACGTCCGCCTTCGCGCAGATTTTCGATTTGTTCGGCGCGAGCCGCTTGAAACGCGGGAACCAAGCCGAACAGAAAGCCGGTGACGAGCGAGATGATGAAGGCGAAAATCAGCACGCCGGTGCTGATGTCGACTTCGTTCAGACGAGGAATGTCGGCCGGAGCGAGGCTGACGATGACATCTTTGAGCAGCAATACGGTCACTAACGCGACTGCGCCGGAGATCGCGGACAACAGCGTGCTCTCGGTCAGGAGTTGACGCATCAATCGCGCGCGGCCTGCGCCCATCGCCAGGCGGATTGCGATTTCGCGGCGCCGCGACGAGGAACGCGCGAGCAACAGATTCGCGATGTTCACGCAGGCGATCAGAAGCACAAAACCGACCGCGCCCAACAAGATGAACAGCTCTGTCCGCTGAGGGCCGACCAAATCTTCCTTGATCGGCACGAGTCGCAGCGCCCAACCTGCGCCCGCTGGATATTCCTTCGGATACGCGCGCGTGAGTTGTGCGACGTAGGCATCGAGTTGAGCCTGCGCTTGCGGCAGGGTCAGTCCCGGCTTGAGCCGCGCGATCGCGCCGCTTAGAAATCTCTGCGAGCGATCCGGAGGTGTGGGAAACGGTTGCCCGGCGAATCCTGTGGCGAGCCAGACTTCGACATCGGTGTCGAGCGTCGGACCCGGATGGCGAAATCCAGCGGGCATGACGCCGACGATGGTGTACATGTCGCCGTCGAGGCGCATTTTTCGGCCGATGATGTTGGGATCGGAGCCATAGTAGCGCCGCCAGAATCCGTTGCTGATCACGACGGGCTCGAGAAATCCCGGCACGGCGTCTTGCTGCGTGTAGACGCGCCCGAGTTCGGGCTTCGCGCCGAGCAGCGTGAAATAGTCGGGACTCGTCACCAGGCTTTCGGCGCGCACGATGCGATCGCCTCCGGCAACGGCGGAGTTCGACGAGCTGACTGCGGAAATCTCTCGGAAAACGCCAGAGCGCTCTTGTAAATCGGAAAGTTCGGGCACCGACATGCCGATGTCTTTTTCGTTGGTCGCGTTTTGATCGTCGAAGACGCGCACGAGCTGATCGGGCTGGGGAAACGGCAGCGGCTTGAGCAGAACGCCGTAGACGACGCTGTAGGTGGCGACGTTGGCGCCGATGCCGAGCGCGAGCGTCAGCACCGCGACGCTGGTGAATCCGGGATTCTTGATGAGAGTGCGAAATGCGTAACGCAGGTCCTGGAGGAAAGTCGACATTTTCCACCTCTGAGGCGTGAATCGTAGCGGTGGACGAGCACCCCACTCGTCTGGCGGCGACGATACACCTTGCCTTGCGATTTAGGACGCCGAAGTTGTGGTGCGGTGAGCAGAATTTTGTGCGGCGTCCCAGTTTCGGGCGCTTCGGTAGTGGATATCCCAAAAGCGCACACAGGTTTGGTGGCGAAATCAGTACTTAAACGTGTGGCCGCGGCGAAGCATCGGGCCCTCGAAATACTTAAAGGAGAGCCAGGCCACAGCGTAAGTCAGAACGAACGAGAAGCCGACGGCTGCGAAGGATGCCGGTGTGTCGAGCCGCGGTACGTCGTGAAGGAAAAACGCGCAGCAAGCGGCGAGCACCGAAAGATGAATGATGTAAATGCAATACGAGAGGCGGCCCATTTCGCGAAGCACGCTGTTCCTCATCAGCCATGCCAGCCAGCCCGAATTGTTTGCCAGGACATTCAGAATCATGAGCGCGAAAAAAATTGCGAGGAATTCAAGTTTGAATGCCTGCGCGAAGAGATCGTCTCCGGAGGCGTACCACTTCGTGAAAATCAGCGGGCCGAGAAAGAGAACGGCGAGCGCCCAGCTCAGGAGTTTCTTGTGCGCGACGAGCCACGCGCGACTTGCTGGTGTCTTCCACGCCATCGCGGCGAGGATGCCAGCGGCGAAGGAGTCGGCGCGGGCCAACGTCAGCGGGATGAACCAATGCGAGTGTAGCCAGTCGAAATATGCGGATACGCGCAGCACGGGGCAGACGGCGAGCAGGGCGAGCAAGAGATACAGCAGGCGCCGCGCCGTCAGAACGCGCACAAGCGGCGCCACGACGAGATAAAACTGCTCCTCGATTGCGAGCGACCATGTAGGGCCGAGCCAGTAGTAGGCGACGGTTCGATACGGAATCGGAAAGGCGAACGTCAGCGTTTGCAAGAAAACCCAATATGTTGACCAGCGAAGATACATTTGAGGGCTTTCGGGCAGTGGTGGATTTCCCCAGCGCGAATACGCGGCGACGGCCAGCGGATATAAAGCGAGCCACAAAAAATAGAGCGGCAAGATGCGGAAGCCGCGGCGCGCGTAGAACGTCTTGAAATAGCGAGGTGAATTTCGCGCGTCGAGAAGAATTCCTCCGATCAAAAAGCCCGAGAGAACGAAGAAAAGATCGACACCGCTCCAGCCAAGGCGAAACGCTGCTCGGCCCCAGTAGAGCCAGGTGTGAAACTCCGCACCCGGACCGATGACTGCGTAGTGATAGAAGACGACGGCGAGAACAGCGACGCCGCGGATGCCGTCGAGTTCGAGGATGCGCGGCTCTTTTGGCGATGGCGCCTTGACGGACGCGACGCCTTGAAGTTCGCGAGCTGCGTCTACAGTCATGCCCGTGGCGACTCAGGTGGAGTGACATCTACGGCGGCTGATTTGAGTGTCGACCAGGCAAGAGGCGAAGGGCTGTTCACAATTGTTGAAGCAATCCTAGCGCGAACGTGGTGGGGCACTGAACTGACTTCGGAGAAGTATTGTGCTCTAGCAATCAAATTGACAGGCCTTCACTGGCCGTGGGAGGCTGTCGCCACAATTCCACGTGGTTACAAACTTTCTGCGAAGGAAAAATTAATGAAGCACGCATTCGTCGTTTTGCTTGCTCTCGTTCTCTGCGCGCCTGCCGTTGTTCCTGCCGCGGGAGACGATCCCGCCGCACCCGTTCGGCAATTTATCGACGGGTTCAACACGGGCAACGTGCAGTCGGCGTTTGCGGCATATACCAGTGGGCCGATTACGATTATCGATGAGTTTGCACCGCATCTGTGGTCGGGGCCGAATGCAGCGCACGACTGGGCCGACGCGTACGACAAGCATGCGCAAGCGACCGGCGTTACCGACGGCAAGGTGACGTACGGCAAGCCGACTCGTATCGAACAGGTCGCAGACGCGGCGTACGTCGTGCTGCCGACGGTCTATCTTTACAAAGAGCACGGCAAGGCGATCAAGGAAGAAGGGCAATTGACCGCGGTGCTGAATCGCGAATCGGGCGCGTGGAAGATTCGTGGGTGGACGTGGACCGGCGTCAAGCCGCATGCGGCGCAGTAGCGAACTGAGTGCGCTCCGCTTCTTCGTGCGGCATCGCTCCTGCAAGCAGGAAGACCGCGCCGCAAAACATCAGCGTGTCGGCCATGTAGTTGAAGCCGAGGTCGAGGCTGGCGCGCTGTACAACGGCGATCGGTAAATAGACGACAAGTTCAATGAGCAACACGCTCAAAGCGGCGAGTGTGGCTGCAGGGCGCGTCTTTTTTCCGATGATGAGAAGAACTCCAGCGACGAGATAGCCGATCGCCGCGACGTAGCTCCAGATTGCGTGGCCGTAGATGTAGGTGGGCGTCAGCGGCTCCAGCGGAACGCCGGGAACGTGATCGGCGTGCAGGAATTGCTCGATGCTGTAGAAGAGGACCGGGATTCCGACGAAGTAGCGTGCGATCGTGGCGAAGATGTGTGCCCCTTCCACGCGTTCTTGCGCGGCGAGGCTTGCGGCCAGAGCGAGCGCGCCTCCGCTGAATGATAGTTCGCGCAACATAAAAATCGCGGAGAACCTGTTTCCCGGCTGTTGGGCCCAGCCAGGCGCGTCCATCAGTAAGACGAAAAGAAAAAATGTGAGTGCGACTAAGCTCGCGGCGAGGCGCGCTCGGATGCGCGTCACCAGACTGAACGAAGCGGCGATGAAGCATGCGCCGACGAAGAGCGCCCAGAACATGTGCCAGGGGATGAATTTGGGCACGATGGAGGCGATGCCGGCCGATTGCGTGAAGTGTTCGGCGCCGAATCCCCCAAGAGGAGCGGCGTAGAAGATGGGGCCGAAGAGAATCAGTTTGTCGATGCCGCGGGCTCTTGCCCAATCGCCGCGGAGGAAGATCGTGGCGATTCCGGCGATACAGACGAGTGTGAAGACCGTGTAGGACCAGATGACGTCGCTGGGGATTGCCACCGCGAGGATTGCAGCCGAGGAGTTGATGAAATTCACGTTCACACCCGATTCCTTTCGCTCCGTCCAGCGGCATTCATTGATTTGAAGTGGTCTTATACCATGAGGGAAAAATGATGTCTTTAGCAAACCACTTCGGTGTCGTGTTTGGGCGCTGCATATAACCACTTCGTTTTGGAGTGGGCTGAGAGCTGACCATCTGGCGAAACCGGTTTTGCGACTCTCGTATGCACCTTTCTCGGAGCAGCCCCCGGGAGATTTTGCGTAAGTGCAGATTCTGCTCGGTTTAAAGTCGTTTGTTTTGACGCACATTCGTAAGTACGGAAACTACGGTAGTTAGCGCAGGGCCGTCGTTTCGTCTGCGAGGGTTCCGGAGCGCGCTGCAAATGTTTCACGGGTGTATGATGCGGGGCGCAATCCGCGCCATGGAACGAGTTTTGTCGTGGAATTTAACCGGGGCATCGCCCAAGGAGCACTTCGTGAGCATTCCTGGCTCAAGACGAAATTTCTTTGATCGGATACGAATCGGCCTGACGGGATTGGCGATTAGTCGCGCGCTGCCGTTTGAAACGGCTGCGGCTGCGCAGGCTCCCGCAGCGGCGCCGACGCCTGGAGCGGCCGGCGTGGCGGTCGATTATTACGACAAGCTGGGCGTGACAAAACGCATCAATGCGGCGGGGACGTATACGTATCTCACCGGCTGCCTGATGCCGCCGTCGGTGCAAGCGGCTGTGGCGGAGGCGGCGAAGCATCCCGTTTTCCTCGAGGACTTGCAGCAGGCCGCGGGGAAATACATAGCGCAAAAGCTGAAGTGCGATGCCGCGATGGTGACGTGCGGCGCGGCATCGGCAGTGACGCTCGGTACCGCCGCGTGCATGAGCGTGGCCAATGGGCCGACCACGGGGCATCTGATGCCAGCGGACATGACCGGGTTGAAGAACGAGGTCATCACGCAAAAGGCGCACCGCTATGACTACGACCACGCGATGCGCAATTGCGGAATTAAATTTGTCGAAGTCGAAACGATCGAGCAGTACGAGGCGGCGTTTACTCCAAACACGGTGATGTGTTTTTTCTACAACGCGGCGGACGGCGGAAACATCAGCCGGCGGGATTGGGTGCGCATCGCGCATGCACACAATATGCCGTGCCTGAATGACGCGGCGGCCGACGTGCCGCCGATCTCGAATTTGTGGAACTACACGCAGATGGGTTTCGATCTCGTGGCGTTCTCGGGCGGGAAAGGAATGCGCGGGCCGCAGAACGCAGGGTTGCTGCTGGGGCGAACGAATCTCATCGATGCGGCTACGAAAAATAATTCGCCGAACGATGATTGTGTCGGGCGCGGGATGAAAGTCGCGAAGGAGCAGATCGTCGGCATGGTTGCGGCAATCGATTGGTTCACCAGCCAGTCGGACGCGGAGTTCGAGGCGGAATTTCGGCGGCGATGCGAGGTGATTGCCGCGCAGCTGAAAGATATTCCGACGCTGACAGCGGAGGTGTTCATTCCGCCGGTGGCGAATAATGTGCCGCATCTGCTGATTCGTTACGACGTTGCGCGGGTGAAGATTGCACCAAAAGATGTGTCGCGCGCTTTGCGTCACGGCACGCCGAGTATCGAACTGAATCCGGCGACGGGGTCGAGCCAGGCGAGCGCGGGGATTCCGAAGGATACGAACAAAATTATTGTAGGCGTGTGGATGCTGGAGCCGGGCGAAGACGCGATTGTGGCGCGGCGGCTTCGCGAAGTGCTGATGCAAGCGGCGAACAGCTAGACCGCGACGGTCGCGGCTATAACTCAACGCAACTTTCTTCAACTTGTCATTTGAATGGCGCATCTATTTATGTCTGAATGGGCTTTGTTGTGAATAACGCTCTGTTTGAATAGCGAACGGAGAGTCCAAGTGAAGATTTACAACTTCTACGGTTATCTGATCATTTTGGCGTACGCGCTGGCTTGTATGTATTTCGCGCCGGCTCATTTGGGGCCGTGGCGCGCGCTATGGATCGGGGCAATTTACTTTATTGCGTGCTGGTTTATGGCCGGATTGTATCTGGCCGATGTGCTGCACATGGGGATTGCGCATCGCGCGCTCGATTACAAGGTGTGGTTCATTAAGGTTGTGACGATCGTGAATAACGTCTTCGGGATTTACGTTGATCCGATTGCGTGGGTGAATCGTCATCGACTGCACCATAAGAACTCGGATCACGACGGAGATCCGAATAAGCTTTCGAGCGACGGATTCTGGATGACGATGTATCGCTGCCTGCTGCCGTACACCTGTAACGAGAATCTGGCGACCGATCCGATCCTAGGGTCGTGGACGTTTCGGATTGTTGCGAGTCCGGTGTTCGCGATCGTGGCGCAGTCTTGGAGTTTTTATCTATTGTGGAAAATCGTGGGCGACCTGCGCTTCGCGGTGGTGATGTGGGTCGGGATGCGGCTTTTCGGGCTGTGGGTGAACATGATTCAAAACTATTGGACCCACACGCGAACGTTCGGCTACCGGCGCTATCAAGATGAAGAAGACAACGCGATGAATATCGGCGAGTGGCTGCCGGTAACGGCGACGTTCAGCGCCTGCCTGCAAAATAATCATCATCACTATCCGGGACTTTTGCGGCTGAGCCATCACGAATCGGAATACGATTTCGGATTTTTGACCGTCAAAGTGATGAAGGCGCTTGGGTTGGTGCAGGCGACGGCGAGAGGGTGCGAGGTTCCGAAGGATGTTCCGCTGGCCGCGCTGAATTTTTAGGACGGTCGCTTTTTGTTGTAGAAAGCTTCAATCGTTTGGCGGAAATAGCTGGCCGGGAGTTCCTCGCCCGCCGTGCCGTAAGACTCCGGCCACTTTTCAGGGAAATAGTAGGTGCCGAAGATTTTGTCGATCCACGGGAAATGGATCGCGAAATTTTTGTCGATGCCTTCGGGTTGCGAAGTGTGATGCCAGTGGTGGTAGCGGGGCATCACCAGAAATTTTTCGAGCCATTTCGCGTTTGGCGCGAAGTTGCAGTGGGTCCACGTGGCGTGAAGAGTGACGAAGATCAGATACGCAAAGATGATCGACTGCGAAAATCCGAACATTAGAGGAAGAAGGATGAAGGCGCGGACGAGCGTGTCGTCGACGAAATGGGAGCGCGAGCCGGCGATCCAGTCGAGCGCTTTGGACGAGTGGTGAATCGCGTGGAAGCGCCAGAGGAACGGAATTTTGTGGAACGCCAGGTGAACGAAATATTCGGCGAAGTCGGCGACGACAATCGCGAGGAAAAACTGGAAGAGCCAGGGCATCCGCGCAATGAATTGCTGAAGGGCCGGGATGCCGAGATATTTCGTGGCTTGCGTCGCAGGCAGCAAAACCAGGAACGACAGAATTTGCAGCGGGAAATGCGTGGACATGAAATAGACGATGTCGAGAGTCCACTGATTGCGGAATGTGCCTTGTTCGGGATATTGCGGCCAAAGGCGTTCGAGCGGGACGTAGATCACGGCCATCAGAAGCAAATCGAGCAAAAACCAGTCGAGGCCGACGGCAAAACCGTTGTGCAATGTTTCGTTAATCTGCACGCTCGATCCGCCGAGAGCGGTTGCGGCGATCGCGAACAACATCCCGGTGAACGCCAAAACTTTTTTCTTTCGCAGGAGGCAGGAGAGAACGCCGAAGACGACTCCTGCGACGATAAGGCACTGAATCAAAATGCGAATCGTGTGCATGGGATAGTGCACGCGTAATTCTGGGGACGTAAGGATTTGCGGAAAATGCAGGCAGAGGACCGCGCCGAACGCGAGGAATCCGCAGAAGACGGAGAGAATGCCGCTCCACCAGCCGGAGCCGAAGCCGGTTGCTTCGGCATCGCCGAAGAAATCGTGGATTTTTTGTTCGAGCGCGGCGTAACTCAAGTTTGTTCCTCTAGTTTCGTGTTCGGACTGACTGCTAAATTGCGATCGTGGGCCGACGTTCCTCAACGCGGAACGCGCGAGGATAGAGCAATTATAAAGTCGGCGGGGAACGGCGAACAATCCCGGCATCGCAGGTCGCTGCTTCGGAGCAACCGGCCCGCCGGTCGCACCGACAGCCTGTACGATCGGACAGATCGCGCAAGCGGGTTCGGGACTATTTCGATGCGGCTTGAACTTTCGTGCCGTAGTCGAGGCTCGTGTACCAACTGCCGCGTCCTTGCGGCGTGAGATCGAGGAAATGCCAGATCGGCGTGAGCAGATCGATGCCGCGCTCCCGGATTTCCGGGGACAGCCATGGATGCGCGGTGTAGAAGTGGCGAACGGCGCCATTGGGATCCCGCGTGAAAACGGAAATCGTGGAGTCCTGGCCGCCGTCGGGGTTTTCGCTGCCAAAGTCGAATTTGAATGTGTTCTTGGCGGCGCTGAGGAGGCGCAGTTTGTCCCAGCCGCGTTCGCGAGCGAACGCGCGCAACGTCGGGACATCGGCAGCCGCGACCAACGCGAAATCGAGTTTCTGCGCAAGATGGTGCGCGATGCCGTTGACGCCGTCGATCCACGCGGTACACATCGGGCAGGCTTTGCTGTTCTTTTTGCCGTACATAAAGTGATAGACGACGAGCGAGCGGTCGGGCTTGGTGAAAAGCTCGCTGAGGTGAACCTTGTTTGTCGGTGAGTCGCCGGCGTTCAGATCGCGCGGCCCTTCTTCAAACTCGTAGTCCTTCACGACTGCACCTTGCGGAAGGTGGCGCCGCATCTCGGCAACGCGTTCGCGCTGCTTCATCAGCTCGATCTCGGCGAGGCGCAGCTCTTCGCGCTTCGACGAATACTCCGTCGGCTCATTCGTCAAATTCGTCTGCCGAAACGTTCCGTCCACCGTTGTCTTAACTATCTTCTCGGCCATGTGCGCGCCCTCCGTCTGCGAATACATTTGATGCGGAGAAATGAGTTTCAGGTCTGCGTTTCAAAGTTGAGATTTACGCGCACGCTGGACGCGAAACTAGAACTCCAACCGCAATTGGAACGCGATCATGCGGGGAGTGCTATCACCGCCCAAACCGACGCCGAGTAATCCAGTTGGGGGAGAGGTCGTGTACGTCAGCGCTCCAAACCCAGTCTGCGTCGTAGGCTTCCCCGGAATGCCAGCCAGCACCATGCTCGGAAGCCCGAAATTCGGATGGTTGAAGACGTTGAAGAACTGCGTGTCAAACCGCAGCTTCACACGCTCGGTGAGTGGAAACAATTTCGTGAGATAGAAATCACTCCAGGCAAAATCGGGACCGCGAAGCGCGTTACGACCCAGGTTGCCGAATTGACAATTCTTCGGGTTGTCGCCTCCGAAGCACGCCCCGGTACTCGGGTCCACCGTCGAAACAAAGGCATCGGGATTGAGCCACTGAACCGTGCCCGGTTGCGTGACTCCTGGAATGGGATTGTGTTCATAGAGCGGCACACCGGGAACAACGCTTGCGAATTGCGGCCCGCTGCCGTTCACGATGCCGTTTCCATCTGCCGAATACGGCGTGCTCAGAACAGAGAAAGGAATCCCGCTATGCCAAAACACGGTTCCCGACACCTGCCACCCGTTCAGCGCGTAGCCAAGAAGCCGGTTTTGGACCTTGACCGGAAACTGATAGACATATTGCGCATTGAGATTGTGCCGGATGTCGTAGTCGCAAGGACCATAGTCGCGCGCCAAATCTCCCGGCAGAGGCGACAGAATTCCTCCTGCCGAGAATTGCAGGAATCCGCCGTTCGAGACCGTGTCCATGCAGCGGCTCCACGTGTAGTTGATTTGTCCCATCAGGCCGTGACCCATGCGCTTCATCGCCGACATTTGCAAGCCGTTGTAGTGGCTGTTCGCGCCGGTGGAAAATTGCGTCACGGCCCCGAATCGCGGATCGGTCGGATCGAGCATACGGAAACGGCGCAAAGCAGCCGTCGCAGACCGTTTGATAGCCGTTCACCTGGGTAAGATATGGCTGGTTCACCGCGCGCGTGCCGACGTACTGCGCGTGGATGCTTCCGGTAGCTCCCAACTGATGTTCCAGGCCAAGACTCCACTCCATGAAATAAGGCGCGTGGAGTTCTCCGTCGGGCACCGCCGTGATCGCGACAGGAGGAAGGCAAGTTGCAGGATTCGCTTGTGCGGATGCGCAGGAAAGCTGGCCTTGGGTAAATCCCGAACTAAACGTTTGATTGGCGGCCACGGTTGCGTCAATCGCGCTGTTGGGAACTCCCGGCGCAATCGCTAGAGCCGCCCGACCGGTTCCGAGAAGGCCACCCTGGAAAGTTTTGACGTAAGGTGGATTGACGCCGACCACATCGGCGATGCTGCCCGGCAAAATGTCGCTGAAAATTCCGAAGCCTGCGCGCAGCACGGACTTGGACTCAAACTGCCACGCGATCGCTGTTCGCGGTTGCAGGATCGCGAGGGGCGTCGAGGAAAACACATTGCCGAGACCGGTTTGAATGGCGGCGTTCAAGGGCTGATTCACATCGTGCGAAATGGAATCGAAAGAGCCGCGCAGGCGAGCAATCTGCTCGTGAGGATTGAGTGGGTTGGAATTGAGCGTGTCTCGAATCCCGAAAGTCCACGTCAGCTTCCTGGTCACTTTCCAGGTGTCCTGCGCATACAGATCGAGATTCAGGAAGTTGAAAGGTTCATTCGGCTGAAGTAGGAAAAGTCTGTGTCGCCGTGGATGCGACTCCATAAATGTATTGCGGCAGGGTGGTGTAGGTGACGGTCGGGACCGAGCCCTCTCCGAAGTCGTAGTCGTTCAGCCGCAGGATGCGAGTATTGGTTCCAAAGCGGAGTTCGTGCGCGCCATGGCTCCATGCCAGATTGTCATTGATAAAAAACCGGGAAGCGCGTCTGCCCTGGACCCATGTGTTGTCAAGCCCGCCGACCGTGGTGAATGGCGCATTCGCGCCGCTGCCTTGCAAAACGATCGGGAAATGCGGCGAGCGTCTTCTGAAAATCGCTCGGGCCCGAACAGGCTTCCGTACCAGGAAAATGCCGGATTGAAATAATTCACGAGATTCTGCGAAAAGACGTGCGTATATCCCGCCGCAAACGAGTACAGCGGCTGCGGAGAAAGAGCGTCGAACAACAGGGTTGATCGGATCGGTGTAGGCGGCCTGCAGCCCGGTGTCGGCCTGAAAGCGATACCAGGTGGTGTTTTTCTCATTGATGTTGTAATCGATGCGGACCGTCTGCACCTGTTCATGGTCGTCGCTCGAATGAGAAACGCTCTGGCGATTGGCGCAACCGTTCCCGTCGTTCGCGATGGCCGGGCGAACCTCCGCCAACATCGAAGGGGCAGCCCAGCACCGTGAGAGGCGTTCCGCTCGTATTTCCGTAGAGCGAGAACATCTTCTGATAGAACGGCACCGACTGCGGTGACGGCTGATAGACCGACCGGTGACGGAATCGGTTCCACCCAGCGGGAGCTGCTGCAGTACGTAGCTCTGAAATGCCGGAGTTGGAACGGTCGTGGCCGTGACGATGGGCAGCGCGATCCGAACCCACTCGCTATCGAAAAAGAAAAACAATTTGTCGTGAACGAATCGGCCCTCCCACGCTTCCCCCGAAATGGTTCACCGTCGAGCGCGGCTTGTGATTTCCCGGAGTGGCGTTCGTGAAATAGTCGGCGGCGTTGAACCTCGAGCCGTTCCACAGCTCGTATAGATTTCCGTGAAACTGGTTCGATCCCGATTTCGTGACGTAGTTGACCTGCGACGCTCCGTAGCGCCCTTGATCGACCGCGTAGGAAAGCGTGTTCACCGTCACTTCCGAGATCGAGTTCAATCCGAGCACGAGGTTGGTCGAAAGCCCGCTGTTCAGATTCGTCAGCGGATCATTCGTTTCCAGTCCATCGACGATGTAGCCGTTCGAGAGAGCGGGAAGCCCGTTGAACTCGACATTGCCATACCCATTCGTGCCGCCGACGAAATCATTGCCGCTGCCCGCCGTGTTGACGAGCGCGCCTGCGGCGAACTGCAGAGGGTAGGTCAAATCGCCGCCCGGATTAGGAAGGTTTTCCAGCGCGGGCGCATTCAGATTCGTGGATGTGTTCGGGTTTTCCGGGTTGATGAGCGGAGCTGCGCTGCTGACCTCAACCGTCTGATTGGATTGAGCCACCTTCAGCGTGAAATTGACTGTCTGCTTCTGTCCCAAACCTGAAAACACATTGTCATTCTGCTGCGCATCGAAGCCTTCGGCTTCTGCCTTGACCGAATAAGTACCGGGTGTGAGCTGTGGAAAATTGAACCGGCCTTCATCGTCGGTCTTGGCGCTGCGCTGCAGCGCCGTCTCGCGATTTGTGATCGTGACCGTAGCGCCCGGAATGGCCGCGTTGGTCGCATCGGTCACCTGGCCAACGATCGCACTGGTGGTTTCACCTTGGCCCAAGGCAATTTGAGGGAATGGGAGAAGAAGCGATCCGACAACCGCCGCTGTTATCAGAGTCATTCGCAGCGTCATGGAAGAGGTTGTTCCTTCCGCAGGCATCGACTAGGTTAACTGTAGTTAAGGTCGATGCTTAATGCAAGTTAATTGTCTTAACGACAGGATGCTTCATTTCCTCGGGGCCGTCACCAAGCCGTTAGCGGACAAGGGCTTTGCATACGCGTTGGCGAGCGCTGCCGCGAAATTGGCGGATGCGAGCGAGGGCATGGTGCATCACTTCTCCCCGCCGCTTACGCTACCCCTGCTGGTGTTTGACAAGGCGAAGATAAGGCGGCAATACTGGCTGCGATGATTGGCCAATTGCGCGGGCGGCTTGCCGAGAAGCGACCGAATCAAGTGCTCGTGGATGTGAACGGAGTCGGCTACGTTGTGCTGGTTCCGCTTTCCACTTACGCCACGCTGGGTGATCTGCACACCGAAGTTACGCTGCTGATTCACACGCATGTGCGCGAAGATGCGCTGGCGCTCTATGGGTTTCTTTCGTCGCGCGAAAAACATTTTTTTGAGATGTTGCTTTCGGCGTCGGGAGTCGGGCCGTCGCTGGCGCTGAAGATTTTGTCGGGCATGAGCGTGGAAGAGCTTGTGCCTGCGATTCGCAACAGCGATCTGGTGCGGCTGACGAAAATTCCGGGCGTCGGGCGCAAGACGGCGGAGCGCATGGTGGTGGAGCTGAAAGACAAGCTCGATGCGGTCACCGTTGAGGTCGAGCGGCCGGCAGCTTCGAGTCCGGCAGGCATCGAAGCGGATGTGGCGTCGGCGCTTGTGAATCTCGGCTACGATCAGCGTGTTGCGGAAACTGCCGTCGGCGAAGCGAAACGCGAAGTTGGCTCCGTAAATTTTGAGAAGATGCTGCGCGGTGCGCTGCAAATTTTGAATACGCCGAAAGGACGCGCCGCTCGACCCTGAGCTGATGGACCACTATGGCTGACGCAAGTGCAAAACGAATGCTGGATCGGCGCGAGGCTCCGCGCATTGTGTCGGGTGCGATTTACGACGAAGACGCGCGCATCGAAGCCAGCGTTCGGCCGACGCGGCTGAGCGAATACATCGGACAGAAGCGGGTGAAAGAGAATATTCAGATCGCCATCGAGGCGGCGCGCAGCCGCGGGGAAGCGCTCGATCATGTGTTGCTTTATGGGCCGCCGGGGCTGGGCAAAACGACGCTGGCGCAAATTATCGCGAACGAATTGAATGTCCCGATTAAAACGAGCGCGGGGCCGCTGCTGGATCGCAAAGGCGATCTGACGGCGATTCTTACTTCGCTCGAGGGCAAAGAGGTTTTCTTTCTCGACGAAATACATCGCTTGCAGCCGGCGGTCGAAGAGGTTTTGTATCCGGCGATGGAAGATTTTCGCGTCGATGTGATCATCGGGCAGGGACCGGGGGCGCGGGTTCATCCGCTTTCGCTCGGGCATTTCACGTTGATCGGAGCGACGACGCGCGCAGGCTTAATTACGGCGCCGCTGCGGTCGCGATTCGGGATCGTGCATCGGCTGGATTTCTACGAGCCGGAAGATTTGCTCGTCATTTTGAATCGATCGGCGAAGATTTTAAACATCGAGATGGACGAAGGCGGCGCGGAAGAGATTGCGCGCCGTTGCCGGGGGACACCGCGCGTCGCGAATCGGCTGCTGCGTCGCGCGCGCGACTTCGCCGAAGTTCGCGCGGCCGGACGCATCACGCGGGCGGTCGCCCAGGAAGCGCTGCAGATGTTGGGGATCGACGCGAGCGGACTGGATGAAGTCGATCGCAACCTGATGCTTGCTCTGCTCGATAAATATGGTGGCGGGCCGGTCGGGCTCGGCACGCTGGCGGCTGCGCTCAGCGAAGAAGAAGACGCGATCGAGGAAATGTACGAGCCGTATCTGATGCAGATCGGCATGATCGACCGCACCCCGCGCGGGCGCATGGCGACTCCTCGCGCATATCAGTATTTCGGGCGCGAGTTGCCGCGACGCCAGCCGCGCTTGTTCTAGCGGGCCTCGATAGGTGGATCGGCGCAGGTTTTTTCAGCTTCTGCGCTCTCCGCGTGCTCTGTGGTGAATCTTTCTTAGATGGGAGCGATCGGCAAGCGTGCGAATTTCAGACGCGCTTGATGGCGTGCCATACGACCAGCACGACGATAGCCCCGACGACTGCGACGAGCAAGCTGTAGAGGTTCAAGCCGGTAACGCCCGAGTGGCCGAACGTGTTGAACAGCCATCCGCCAACGACAGCGCCGACGATTCCCAATACCAGGTCGAGCATCAAACCTTCGCCGCTCTTGTTGACGATTTTGCTTCCGATGAATCCAGCCAAAAGTCCCAGGATGATCCAGGCAAGGATAGACATGAGTTCAAATCTCCTTGCGCAACCGCGCTAGCAGCCGGGCGGCAACGCGATGAAAGTAGTTACGTAGGGAACGGGCGCGACTATCGCCCAACCATTGAGGGAAGCATATACACTACTCTCTGTAATTCCGCCAGCATCGGCATGCCCAGCCATTTGAGCTACTTGGGAGGTATAATGCGCCTATGACGAAGCAAGCGCTTGAGTTGCTACAGAAGGCTCTTACGCTATCCGACGAAGAACGGGCCTCCCTCGCCGGGCTGTTGCTCGAGAGCCTCGACACGGCCACGGATGAAAATGTTGAGGCGGCTTGGGATCAGGAAATCGCTCGTCGCATTGCCGACTTAGACTCCGGACGATCAAAGACGGTTCCTTGGGAAGAAGTACGCGCTCAGATTTCCTCCCTGCTTTCCAATGCCAAGCAAAGCAGTTGAATTCCAAGATGAGGCGCTTCTTGACTACCGGGCCTCGATGAAGTGGTACTTGGAGCGCAGTTTCACCGCTGCTTCGAAGTTCGCCGACGAGGTTGACCTCGCAATCGCAGCCATCGCCGAAAATCCGCAGCGTTGGCCGGTCAACCTGGATGGCACGCGGAAATTTGTGCTGCCAAACTTTCCGTTTGCAGTGATCTACCGGGAATTCACGTCCAGCGTTCAAGTAGTTGCCATCGCTCACGGAAAAAGGCGCCCAGATTATTGGAAGAAACGCGGTTAGACAGGCTAAAGGGCGTCCCAACGGAGTCTTCTTGCACGCTCAGATTGTCTATCTGTCTCTCGGATCAAATATCGGCGATCACGCGGCGAACTTGAAGGCTGCGATTGCGGCGCTGCCTGCGGCAGGTGTTTGGGTGCGCAAGGTGTCGGCGTTCTATGAGACGGAGCCGGTTGATTATTTGCAGCAGGATTGGTTTTTGAATTGTGTTGTCGAGGGTGAAACCGAACAGCCTGCCGGGACGCTACTGACGAGGCTTCGCGAGATTGAAATGCGGATGGGAAGCAAAAAAGTTATCGCGAAGGGGCCGCGGATTCTCGATATCGATATTTTGTTGTATGGCGACGAGACGATTGCGACGCCGGAGCTTCAGGTGCCGCATCCGCGGATGACGCAGCGACGATTTGTGCTCGTTCCGCTTGTGGAGATTGCGCCCAACGTGAAGCATCCGTCGTGGCACGTGACAGCTGCGGATTTGCTCGCTGCGACGGCGGATCGCAGCGACGTTCGTCGCGTTGATTCCGCGAAAACTGACCCTGAAAAGTGAGAGTCACGACGCGGCCGGCGTTAGCTCGATCAATCTTCGGCGCAGGTAATTTTGTTCGATTGGGTTGCGTGTCAGTTCCAGCGCGCGGGAATAGGCCTTGATCGCTTCGGGAGTGCGCCCGAGCCGGCGGAGCAAGTCGGCACGCGCTGCATGGAACAGGTGATAGTCGTCGAGAGGGCCATCGGCGCTGATTTCATCGACGCGGCGCAGGCCTTTCTCGATTCCTTCTGACATGGCGACGGCGACTGCGTGATTCAGGGCGATCACCGGGGAGCGTGAAAGTGAATACAGCTCCGCGTACAACGCCTTGATCTGGCGCCAATCCGTGCGCTCATAGGTTTCGGCTTGCGCGTGCAGCGCCGCGATGGCCGCTTGCAATTGATACGGGCCGATGTTTCGCAGATGCAGGGCGGTGTCTACCAGCTCCAGTCCGTCGCGAATTTGGCAGCGATCCCAGAGCGATCGATCCTGTCCTTCGAGCAAAATCAATTCGCCGGCGGGATCGGTGCGCGCATTTCGACGAGAGTCGTGAAGCAACATTAATGCGAGCAGGCCGAGGGTTTCGGCGTCGCGCGGCAGCAGCGTGCAAAGCAGCCGCGCCAGGCGAATCGCTTCGGCGCAGAGTTCCTTGCGGATCAGCGTATCGCCGGCCGTCGCAGAATAACCTTCGTTGAAAATCAGATAGAGCACGGCCTGCACCGGCTGCAAGCGTTCTTGCAGGGTGTGAAGCGGCGGGACTTCGTAAGGAATGTGCGCCTGCGCGATTTTTGATTTCGCGCGAACCAGGCGCTGCGCGAGGGTCGGCTCCGGAACAAGAAAGGCCCGAGCGATTTCGGGCGTTGTGAGGCCGCCGAGTGTGCGCAGCGTGAGCGCGACTTGCGCTTCGCTGTTAATCGCCGGGTGGCAACACGTGAAGATCAGTCGCAGGCGATCGTCGGGATAATTCATCGACGACGCGTCGAACGCGGCTTCGGCGTCGAGTTCAGCGGGATTGTAGGATGTCGGCGTCTCATAGCGAAGGGGATCCTCTTTTTCGCGGCGCGTGCGATCGCGGCGGAGCGCGTCGATCAATCGCCGATGTGCAGCCGTTGTGATCCACGCGGCGGGATTGTCGGGCACGCCCGATTCCGGCCAGCGCGTGATCGCGGAAGTGAATGCGTCTTGCAACGCTTCTTCGGCAAGATCGAACGAGCCGGAAATTCGGATCAGGGTCGCGATGATGCGGCCCGACTGTTGCCGGAACACCGATTCGGCGACGGACTTCGCGTCGGTCATCGCACCAGTCTAGGCGGTCCGCGCGGCGGAACCGGCCGCGAAGTACGCGCCGGCCAGAAACGCCGCGATCAGCAATTCGGTAACGGCGGGCGCGATGAAAAAATATTTGAAGGCGACTACGGTCGTAGCGATGAAGTTGAAACAGAAGAGAAGAATGATCGGGCGGATCGGCGCCGGGTCCGTCTTCGCGATCGCCCCGAGCTGCCAGAAGAGAATTCCTTGTACGAGCAGCGTGATTGCAACGAGCCAACCATAGCCGAAGAAAAAATCCCAGTAGGTGCGCATCGAGCCCATCACGTTGAATGAGCGCGACTTCATCGCCTCGATGATTGCAATCTCGGGCGCGCCGTTATTCGGTTTGCTGAGCATGCCGCCGATCGTGTGCAGGATCGCGTGGATGATCGCGAGCACCGAAGCGATGCGCAGGAATAGAGTCGTCCTCATGCGGGCATTCTCCTTGTGAGTGGCAGTCAGTGGAATCGCTTCAGTCAGCAGCCGCAGTCGCCGCCACGCGATGTGGCTTGAGCACCGACTCGGGCACGCCTTCAAATTCGACGAGTTGCCGAATCTCAACCGAGCCTTGAGCGCCGCCACAGGTGCTCGGGATTCGCCCGGCCCAATAGATCGCCTCGTTGAGGTCAACGCAGTCGAGCACGTAGTAGCCGGCGAGTTGCTCTTTCGTTTCGGCAAACGGTCCGTCGGTGGCGAGCACCTGGCCGGCTTCCATGCGAACCGTCGTCGCAGTGTTGGTTCGGCCCAGGCCGTTTACGGCGACCAACATGCCGCGCTCGCGCGTTTCGCGCATGACGGCGGCGTGGGCGTCGCGAATCTGCTGCGCCGTCTCCGGCGACATCTGGGTTCGGTCGCCTTCCTTTGTATAGATCAGCATCATGTAGCGCATGGCGGACTCCGTTTAGCGAAGTTCGGTCGGACATCTCTACATTGGTACGACGCCCGAGTTTTGAGAAATCGACAGGACCTGTAAAAAATTCCTCAACTTGGCATCCCATATTCAAAGCCCCTGGCAATCATTGGTGGCGGCCGTCAGTTGAAGAAAAGACCCGCGATCTGGGAAACGATTGCGGCTTACAGGGTGCCCTCAGTGGCGACACAGTAGCACAGGCACTCCGCCATTTGACCACCGGCGCCGCCGCCCGGTCAGGCGGTCGCCAAACCCGGTGCAAGATCCCCCGCACTCGCCGTTCTAAGCCTCAGCGCGAAGGTTCGCGCATTGGAGGCTTTTATGCTCAATCGCGGTTTCCTGTCCTCGATATTTCGCAACTTCATCGGCCTCACGGCAGTCGGCGGACTCACGCTCGGCACAGTGGCTCCGCTCATTTCGGGCCATTCGCCCGAGCCAGGTCCCAACCCGGCGGCAGAGAATTCGTGGCGGCTGCTTCCAGGGATAACGTACGAAAACATCACGCTGTTTCCGGTCGCAAGTTCAGGCGGCGCCGATACTTCGGCGTTTCTGACGCTGGACGAAGGGCTGGCCAGCGGCGAGGTTGTTGTGACCGAGCAAGGCTCGGGCGGAATGATTCGGTCCGAGCGGGTGACGCCTGCTGTTGATTCCAACCGAGGGGCGGCGGTGAATCAGCTTGTTTTGATCAATCGAAGCAAGCGCCCGCTGTTGCTGCTGGCCGGCGAGTTAGTCAGCGGCGGGAAGCAGGACCGGATTATCGGGAAAGATCGCATCGTGCCGGTAGGGGCGGAGCCGCTGCCGCTGGATGTGTTTTGCGTCGAGCATGGGCGGTGGTCGTCGGGCTCGCGGTTTTCGGCGGCGAAGACGATGGTGCATCCGAGCGTACGGGAGCAGGCTGCGCTGGCCCAGGACCAGAACCAGGTGTGGAGCGCGGTTCGCGCGGGTTCGTCGGCGCGACCCGTTGGAGAAAATTCGATGGAAACGTCGCCATCGGTGCCGCTGGTTCTCGCGGCACCAATGATTACGGCGGACTCGATCAGTCAGTCGGTGCGGGTGAGCGCGCCGACGCAGGCGTATTCCAAGATTTATGAGGACGGGCGAGTCGGCGCGTCGGTGGACGATCTCGTCTCGCATCTGGAGCGGCGATTTGAGAAGGCGGTCGAAGGGCTTAAGGGCGAACGCGTTGTTGGCGTCATTGTCGCTTACGGAGATGAGGTCGCTTGGAGCGACATCTTTGCATCGCCGGAGCTGTTTAACCACTACTGGATGAAGCTGTTACGGAGTTACTCGGTGGAGGCGCTGGCTCGGCCGCGGGTGCGCGAAGTTGCGACGGAGGGCGATGCGCGGGAGTTTTTGCGCCGGCTCAGCGGGAAGACGGTTGAAGAGAGCGAGCCAAATGTTTACCGGTGGCGTGAGATTACCGAGGGGCGGCTGGCGTTGATCGAGCTAGATGCGTTGATGCCGAAGCCTGTGACGATTCATCGGTTGTTTGTGCTACGGACGTCGTAAGTGCTGGGGTGGACGCGGTAAACGTACTTCTGAATGCGAGGATGTTATCACAACTATTAATACTTGTCAATTGGTACTTTTTACATGGTGTCTGTTCGAACAGACAGTTGGTTCGAACGGCGGTACCGTTTTTGGGAATTTAGCGGGTGCCAGGGTCGCCTAGGTTGGTGCGGACGCGGTTGCGGCGGGATTTGCTGGCTTCGGATTCCTGCTTTTCGTATTCGGCGAGTTCCTCGTCGGTGTACGAGAAGGAGTCGCGGGCGGCGAACATAGAATTGGTGCGTCCGTCCTGGCGCTTTTTCTTTCGAATTTGGCCGAATTCGTGGCGGACTTGCCGCAACGGAGCTTCGATGGCTTTCACTTCGACGAGCAAGTCGCTGACTTTTTCCAGGAAGTCGTGCAAATGGAAGGGGCGGACGACGTAGGGGAGTTTGGCCGCTTCGAGCGGGCCGACGAATTGTCCGCCGGACATTTCCGGCAGGATGTAAAGGACGCGCAGGCGGGCACCTTCCGCGGCGGATACACTCGAAAGTTCGCGCAGGGTGAAAAACAGCGGGCTATCCAGGCCCATCAAAGCGACGTTTGCCACTACCAACGACCATTCTCCCGATTTCAGCTCGGCCATGAGCAATTGTGTGTCGGGAACGATGCGGACGCGCCATCCTTCGGAATCCAGAATCTGGCGAAGAGCGCCTTGGCCTCCCGGGTCGTTGTCGAGGACCAGGATGCCGACCTGCTTCGTCACCGGGACGGGGGTGGGAGAACTGGACATACTCCTATTTTAGCGCGCGGCAAACGGGCGCGGCGGCTGGTGAGAGCGGGGGCAGCGAATTGGTGAATTGGCCGTTAGGACAGGGGAAAAGTACTACGGCGTGGAGAGTCGGAGAGAGACCGCGAAGAGAAAGGCCAAATCACGGGGCTAGACAGCTGATCAAATCTTGCGGACTTGGGGCGCAGCAGTGCTGCGCCCCTACATTGGAAAAACCGTTCGCGCTGAACTAGGTGGTGATTGAATTGGGCTCGGTTGTGTTGGATCTAAATCCCGCGATCTGGGAAGCGATCGCGGGTACAGGGTTATTTGCCGACGACGAGGTCGGCGCCTTCCTGGTAGCGCTTGGATTCGCTGCCGTCCCAGAGCTGGCGGTAGACGAAGTACGAGGTGGCGGTGAGCCGGCGTGTGTAAAAGATCTGGACGCCGTCGCGCGACCATTCGCCGTGACGCGCCCATTCATCCGATGGGCTCATCAGCGTGCGGCGCTTGGACTTCACTTCATAAAGGAAGATGGCAGCGGCGATTCCCATTTGATCGGTCGGGGCGCCGGCAGGAGCTTTTATGTAAGGCGCGGCTACGAGCAGCAGATCGGGATTGATGGGGTTCACGCGAAACGTGTCGGAGCCGGTGATGTCGAACGTGTCGCCGTAGATTTCTTTCAGCGGGACGGTCTGCGCGGTGCGGCCGTCGTCGGTGATCCAGTAGGCGTTTTGCATGTCGCTGGCGAGCAGCGTGTGCGCGTCGACCCAGCCGTGCAGGGAAGTCAGGCTGCCGGTGAAAACTGCCGTGCCTGGTTGCGCGGAGCTGCCTGCTGCGACGGAAAGAACGTACAGCTGCCACTTCTGATCCTGATAGTTCAGATAGGCGACGCGCGTGTCGTCGGGCGACCAGAAAGCTTCGCGCACACCGCCGTGAACGAGATCCTGCGAGCGGCCAGTGGTCGTGTCGTAGAGGACGATGGTGCGCTCCGGACCGGTCGTGGTGTCGGGGCGCGTGTAGAGCAGCCTTTTACCGTCGTGAGAGAGCGACGGCTCGGTGCCGTTTTGCGCGGCGACTTTGCGAATTTTGCCCAGGCCGACTACAACTTTCGAGCCGGTCAGATAGGCGATCGCGGTGGGCGATTGGAATTTGATGATGTCGGCGGGGAGCACTGCGGGAATTTTGTCTTCGTCGTCGGGATCGGGCTGATTGTTGATCTTCGGGAAGAGTTCGGCGGCGATGCGGGCGCAACCATTGAGCGTGCCGAGTTGGCCGTGCTGCGCGACGGCGCGGAAAGTGTATTTGGCATTCGGATCATTGGCGGGGGCGCAGGCCTCGCGCGTGAGATGGACGCTGACGTCGGCGCCGGTGGCCGAATCCTTCGCGCGATACGTCCACGCGTCGTTTGTGCCTTCGCGCTGGACGTCGATGGGTTCGAGTGTGACGGGCGGATAGTTCGGCCGATCCATGCGCTCGGGGCCTTTGATGCCGATGCGAATGCTCCATCCGGTTTGGGTGGCGTCGGGCGGACCAAAGGCGAGAATCAGGATGGGGAAGTGGGTCGATACGGGGGAGTTGGGAGCGGCTGCGGGAGTAGGGGTATTTGCGGGAGGAGTCGCCGGTTTTTTCGATTGCGACTGAGCGGCTGGCGTCGATTTTGTTTGCGCTTCGGTCCGATCGCTGCCGCTAGATAGGCTGACCGCCAAGAGAGCCAACGCTAGTATCGCAAACCGTTTCGAGAGATCGGACACCGTGCGCAAAACTTTCCTCCGCGGCCGCGACGCTACGTTTTCGATGAGTTCGATGCAATTGTCGCACGTCCCGACACGACACCGCGAAATTTCAGAGGAGATTCACGGAAGCTTCGCGCCGACTGTCACTTCGCAATCGGTGACCTTTTCGGTGTCGTCGACCCGCAATGGCGAGTCCTTTGTCACGTCTGCGCCGCGGCATCGAACGTTGCGGATCACCAGGTCTGTCGGATTTTTCACAAACTTAAATTGATATTCGCCGGGGAGCACGCGCCCGAAGGAGAAGCGTCCTGCGGCATCTACATCGGCGCCTTGCGCGGCCTCGCTGGAGGTGATGCCGAGCATCACACCTGCGGGCACAGTGCCGGTTTTTTCGTCGGGCTTCACGACGCCGTGAATCTCTCCGAGGCCGCCGACGTGTACGTGCAGCGTCACGTCTTGGTCGACGACGTCGAACTGCGTTTCGCCTTCGCCGAGATATTGCATGTCCGCGGACCAAGCAATGCTCACCATCCTGTAGTGGCCGGGCGGAATGCCGGGTATCACCCAGCTTCCGTCTTTTTCTCCGTTTGCAGAGTGGCTCCGGCCATCAATGTGAACCTGATAACGGTCGGGTTTGTTTTGGCCTTCGGGACCCGATGACGAAACAAAGACTCGATAACGTTGTTCTCGCTGTGCGGCAATGCGAATGTCATTGCGCTCTGCACCTTCCGAGAGCGTCACCGCAGTGGCTTTGTCGGCTGAGTTCGCATTGCCGAACCAGGTTTCGCGATACCATCCGTCATCGTCCGGAAAAGCGTTGAAGCCTTTCGGCCCGTTCACGCAGATGAAATAGGTGTCCGGCGGCAGCTTTGTGAAAACAAATTGCCCGTTCGCATCTGTCTTGACCCAGTTTTGTGGAACGAGGTGATCGGAACCATCCTCGTTTTTTGTTTTGCGAACTGCGGCTACAGCGACTCCGACGACGGGTTTTTGGTCGGGCTGCGTGACTGCGCCGCGAATCACCGCTTCGCGTTTCAGCCGAAAATCGATTGCGCGAAGATGAGTCGATGCGTCGACACGCTGAAATTTGCCTTCCAGCGTTCCATCGCGACTAAACGTTTCGGAGACGAACCCTTCGGCGGACACTCGGATGAAGTAGGTACCGTCCTTCACGGGTTGGAGAAAGCGGAACTCGCCCCGGATGTCTGTTGAAGACGACGAAAGCGGAGAGTTGTGTTGAATTGCACCCGACGGTTCAAGTTCGATTGTTGCGCCTTCGATCGGAAGGCCGTTGTCTGCGCGAACGACGCGACCGGAGATTTGCGGCTCAGGCGCCTGAGTTTGTGCGTGTGTAACCAGACACGTCGAGACAAATAACAGCACGAGGGATGCTCGAAGCGCGCTGGCGTACATAGCGCGAGCGTCAGTACGGAACGCGCCCGACTTCGAAGTCAGCGCGGCAGCCGCGATCGACCCAAACTCCGCGGCGATCGTATCCCCACGTTGCGTTGAAAATGCAATCGGCATCGCTGCGTTGACGCACGAGTCGCACACCGCCATGCGTTGCGACCGGGCACACGTTGCGCCGCATATCGTTGGACGAGCACGTGATGATCTGCGTGCCGGGACCCGGAGCCGGGGTCCAGCCGCCGCCACCACCACCGCCCCCGATCTGGAAATCAGCGCGGCAACCGCGATCGACCCAGACGCCCCGGCGATCGTAACCCCACGTGCTGCCGAAGTCGCATGGCGAGCCGCTGCGCTGGCGAATCAACTGCACGCCGCCGCGCGTGTCGGTCGGGCAGACGTTGCGTCGGCCATTGTCCGACGCGCAATAAATGTTGTAGCCGTTGTCCCAGCCGCCCCAGTTCGGGCGCGTGATGGCGAAGTCGGCGCGGCAACCGCGATCGACCCAGATGCCACGTCCATTGATGAAGCCCCACGTGCGATTGAAGATGCAGGGCGAATCGCTGCGCTGCTTGATAAGTTGCACGCCGCCGCGCACGTCGGCTGCGCAATAGTTGCGGCGCATGTTGTCGGACGAGCAGGAGATGATTTGGCTCTGCGGATCGGGCGACGCATTTGGCGACGCGGCAAGCGATGCCGCCGGCGTCGGACTGGCGTTGGCGCGCGAATGCGAGCTGAAGACCATCATGAAAACGAGCACGACGATCGCAAGCGGCGCGAACGTGATAGCAGACAATCGATACCGACGATTTGCGGAAATTTGCATGGCTGGCCTCACCTCAGTGACCTGGAATAGCTGAGCTGACAAAATTGTGCGATGGAGCATACCAGAAGTAAGCAGAGGGAAGTGCCATCGAGGCGTGAAAGGGCGGCAATTCGAAGGGCAAAGAAAAAGCGAAAATAAGTGTTGACATGGCGAATAAAAAGCGAAATACTCGGCTGCTGTCTGAGGTGGGCTATGTCTTCCTTTCTCTCCAACTCGGCTTCGGTGGTACCCCATCGGCGCCGCCTCGCTTTGCAACCCCAGCTTTTCCCCGTTGGCCCCCAACCTTCTGAACCGAACATGCATGGCCCAAAACAAGTGGCCGATCGTGGTCCTGCCCCGATCGCGGTTGGTCCCGGTGTAAACGCATCTCAATTGAACGCACAAGCTGGAGCGACGGGTTGCCCCCCGCCTTGCTCCGGCGCCGCTCCGGCTGAGCCGGCGGCGGTGGCTCGCTGTGGTGAAGATGAGAAGGCTCACCACCACGGCGTCCAGGTTCGAGATGCGGATGCGCCGCTGGTCGGCATCGCCCGCCTCGCAGCATCTTCCCCGTCCGCGGAAAGCGCGCGGAAATCGGAGCAGCGGCCGGAGTACTTCTTTCTGCCGGTGCGCTCGATTTTGAATAAGTGCGACTCGAACCGCGTGCCGTTCGAGTGGACGATCAATCCTTATCGAGGATGCGAGTTTGCCTGCAAATACTGCTACGCGCGCTACACGCACGAATTTATGGAGCTCGACGGCGGGGACTTCGAGCGAAAAATCTTTGTGAAGCAGAATCCGGCGGCGCTGCTGGCGCGCGATGTCGACCGGAAGTATTCGTATCAGCGGGCGGGCTCCGATGATGGGCGGCCAGAACATATTGCGATTGGGACGGCGACTGATCCATATCAGCCGGCGGAGAAGGAATATAAGGTCACGCGCGCGTGCCTGGAGGAGTTGGCGAAGCGCGAGGGGCTGAGCATTTCGGTGATCACGAAGTCGAATCAGATTGTGCGCGATATTGATGTATTTCAGAAGATTGCGGCGCGGTCGGAGTTGTCGCTGAATATCACGGTGACGACGCTGCGAACGCGGTTGGCTCGATTGCTGGAGCCGCGGGCGCCCCGGCCGGATTTACGGATCGACGCGATTCGACAGTTGAAGGCGGCTGGGTTGCGCGTTGGAGTTTCGGCTTCGCCCCTGATTCCGGGAATCACCGATCGCGAAGGGGATTTGGAGGCGGTCGCCGCGGCGGTGAAAGAGGCCGGAGCGGAATGGTTTTTCTCAGGCGTGCTGTTTCTGATGCCGTCTTCGGCGAAGCAATTTTTGCCGTTCATTCGCGAGAAGTTTCCGAAGCTCGCGCGACAGTACGAACAGTTTTATTCGAGGAATGTGTATCCGCCAGAGGAATACCGGCGAAAGATTGCCGAACGCGTGGCGAAGATTCGCGTGAAGCACGGATTCCACATGCGCCCATTCGAAGAACTACAGCGCCGCGTCCAAAGCCCGCAACTGAGCCTCGCCTGGAACACTGCCGCTTAGCCTGCGGCTAAAGCCTTTTCTGTGTAGGGGCGCAGCATTGCTGCACCCCAGGTCCGCAAGATTTCCACCGTTCGCCGATAACCCGGTGTATCTGGCGTGTCATCGCACTACGGCATGATGATCCGCGACTCTTCCCGCTGGAGTTCCTTCGTCTCCGGAAATTGCCCGCGCAAAAATTCGATATACCTTCGCGAACGCAGCCGTCCGTTCGTCCGCAACAAACCCATCCGATAGAGAAACACGAGAATGTAAAAGATGTCGGCGTCTTTCAATGCGCCCGACGTGCCATGTTGTGCTTGAGCTTGCCTGATTTCGGCGACGAATCCGGTGAGCGCCGTATAAAGTTCGCGCCGGACCACACCATCGGGCGGCTTCTCATAATAAATGCCGGTCATCAACGTCTTGTAGGTTTCGGCAAACGCTTCGAGCGCCGCGAGTACGTCGGTGTCGGTCGCATCGTGATGCGCCACACAGAATTTCGCGATCGCAAACGCAAAGGCCGCCATCAATTGCTGATAAATGTGAACGGTGTCGCGCGGAATCTGCACGTCGAGTAGCGGCGTGTCGGCTGGCAGCGTGCGCGGATGCTCATCCTCATAACGATGCGCGGCGATCAGGTAGTGGCACTCGACGGGACAGTCGATCGTGACTTCGCGTTCTTTTCCGCAACAAACGGCGCAGATCTTTTCGCCTTTGGCCAGACAGAATCGCTGTTCTTTTCGTTTTTCGCAGATTGGGCAGGACACGGTTTCGTCTTTCGGTGCGACGAGCAGAATACGCTGTGGCGCGCAAAATTCAAAAGTAACCGCGCCATTTTACCCGTAGGGGTGGGGATGCTCCGCCCGGCCGACGAATCCTGTCGCGATTCCACCGTGTGTGCCGCTGTCACGGCCCAACGAGCAAATCGCCATGGGGCGCGAACGGTTTCGTGCGCACGTACTCCGGCCGGAATCCCATCCCGATCACGCGCGCCGGAAACTGCCGCAGCCACGGATAGCGATCGAGCAGTCGCAGCGGCAGCGGCAGCGGCGAGAAACTGATCTTCCCATCGAGCGTTGGCTCGACCACCCGTTTGTGCGCCTGAACCTGTAGCGCCTGCGTCCATTTCGTAGGAGGCAGGCGCCGCATTTGCACGACTTCGAGCGTTCCGTCGATGAGAGAACCTTCGCGTATGCGGTCCGCGCAGATATTCGCCGTCGCCACGGCGTCCTGGATCGCAAGGTTGATTCCGATGCCGCCCACCGGCGACATGGCGTGCGCCGAATCCCCGATGCACAGCAAGCCGGGCCGCCACCACTTGCGCAAGCGATCAACGCGCACGGAAAGCAGGCTCATATCGCTCCAGTCGCGCAGTGCTGCCGTGCGTTCGCGAAGGAACGGTGCAACGTCGCCGATGTCGTCGCGAAATTTCTGAATGCCGCGTTGCTTGATCTGCTCAAACGCATCTTTCCGAATGACCATCGCACATTGCCAATAATCGCCACGATTGATCGTCACCAGCATCTTGCCCGGCTTTAGATGGCCGAGCATGTATTCGGCGTCGTTCGGCTCTTTCGGCAGCCGCATCCAGAGAACATCGATCGGCGCGCCGAGATCATCGACTTGAAATCCAGCGCGCTGGCGAATGACCGAGTGGCGGCCGTCGGCGCCGATGGTCAATACCGCGCGCACCTCGAACGGACCGCTCGGAGAAGTTCCGCTGACGCCGGCAACGCGACCGTTTTCAATCAGCAGATCGGTCGCTTGATAACGCATCAACACGCGAAACGTCGAAAATTTCTTTCCTTCTTCGGTCAGAAAATTCAAAAAATCCCACTGCGGCATCAGCGCGACGAACTTGCAGTGCGTTGGCAGGCGCGAAAAATCCCCGATGTCTGCCGGTGTGCCATCAAACCGCCCGCTGATCTGCGGGTATTCCTGATGCTTCCGCGCAAGGAAACCTTCGAGGAGGCCGAGTTCCCACATCACTTCGAGCGTCGAGGGATGAACCGTGTCGCCGCGAAAATCGCGTAGGAAATCACCATGCTTCTCGAGTACGACGACGTCAACGCCTGCCCGGGCAAGCAGATAGCCGGCCATTACACCGGCTGGACCGCCGCCCACGACGCAAACGCGGGCGCTGATCCGTTCTGTTGCCGGCGGCGTTTGCTCGCGACGGTTCCATAGTTCGACTCTACGTTGGATTCAGGCGGAGATCACTTTGTTCTGGAACCGGCGCGCAGCGATGATCAGAAGAAACGTACCAATCGCAAAAAGTGCGAGACCATCGGTCCAGAGATGCTTAATCGTCGCCCCACGCAGAATGACGCCGCGCGTGATATTGATGAAATATGTCGCGGGAATCAGATAGCTGATCGGCTGAAAGAGCGCCGGCATCGTTTCGCGGGGGAAAATATAGCCGGAGAAAAACACGCTGGGTAAGATGGGAAGAAACGCGAGTTGCATCGCTTCCGCCTGTGAAGCGGCTTTGGCGGATATTAGGATGCCGAGCGAAAGCGCCGCAAACAGATAGGGAAGCGCGAGTCCGGCGAGCAGCAAAACGCTGCCGTGGATCGGCACGCGAAAAATGAATCGCATGCAAGTCAGGATCAGGCAAAGCTCGAAAAATCCGACGCACAAGTAAGGAAGCAGTTTACCGAGCATCAGGCCGAAAGGTTTCACCGGCGTGACGAATAGCTGTTCCAGGGTGCCGCGCTCTTTTTCGCGCACAATCGAAAACGCCGTGAGAAACGTCGTCACGTTGAGCAGCATGATCGCCGTCAGTCCCGGAAGAAAAAAGTTCGGTGAGCGCGAGTCCGGATTGAAAAGCATCTTCGGCCGCATCTCGACGGCCATCACGTTGCGATCCTGCAACACGCGCTTCAGCGATTCCTGCAAACCGATGGCGTTGCTCACGTTGATCGCTTGCCCAGCGACGGAAGAGTCGGAGCCATCGATCAGCACCAGCACTTGCGCGCTCATCCCGTGCAACAGTTTATCGGAATAATCGACGGGCACTTTGATGCCCACGCGCGCTTTGCCGGCAACAATGATGTCGTTCATCTCGTGGTCGCTCTGCACATAGCGCATCACGTAAAACGTATCGGAGTTTTTAAGCTGGTCGATGAGTTCGCGGCTTTCGCGGCGTCCGTCCGCGTTGTAAACGACGGTGGGGATATGACGAATGTTCGTGTCGATGCCGAAGCCGAGCAGGAACATTTGCATCAGCGGCATCGTCAGCGAGAAGAATAATGTCCCCGCGTCGCGCCGGATGTGCAGCGCTTCTTTGTAAAACACCGCGCCGAAGCCGCGAAAAATGTCACGCACGTTCAGCCTCCAGCTTCGCCTGGTGCTTGTAGGTCAGCTCGACGAACACGTCTTCCAGGCTTGCCGCCAGCGGCCGAATTTCGGCGACGGCGATTCCTTGCTTCAGCAACTTGGCTTGCAGGTCATGCAGATCGGTGTGGTCGTCGATCAGCGCGTGAATCGACTGGCCGAAAATTGTGGCGCTGCGAATTCCCGGCATCTGCCGTGTAATGCGTAGCGCGCGTGTGACCTCGGGCGTCGTGATCTCGACGCGAATCGTTCCTTCAGGCCGCACTTCGGGAAGCTCGCGCAGTGTATCCGGCGTTCCGTCGGCGATCAGCTTGCCGTAATAGATGTAGGCGACGTGGCTGCAGCGCTCCGCTTCGTCCATGTAGTGCGTGGTGACGAAAAATGTGATGCCGTGCCCGGAGAGCTCAAAGAGCAAATCCCAAAGCTGCCGCCGCGCCACAGGATCGATGCCCGCCGTCGGCTCGTCAAGAAAGAGCAGCTTCGGTTCGTGCAACATCGCGCAGCCAAGCGCGAGCCGCTGTTTCCATCCGCCCGATAATTTCCCGGCGAGGCGATCGAGATACGGCCCGAGCCCATTCAGCTCGATGATTTCGTTCATCCGCCGCTTCAATCGATCCGCCGGCAAGCTGTAAATGCGCCCGTAAAACGTGAGATTTTCGTTGACCGTCAAATCGTCATACAAACTGAACTTCTGCGACATATAGCCAATCCGCTCGCGCACTTCTTCCGCGTGCGTGCGAACATCCAGCCCTTCCACCTGCGCCGCGCCGCTCGTCAGCGGCAAGCAGTCCCGTCAACATTTTGATGACGGTCGTCTTACCGCTGCCGTTCGGCCCGAGAAATCCGAAAATTTCTCCGCGCTTCACTTCAAAACTCACATCGTTCACCGCAGTGAATTGCCCGAACGTCCGCACCAGATGCTCAGCGGAAATCGCGACTTCAGTCGGCGGAAATGAATTACCCGGCGCCATCGCTCAGCTCGCCGCTTTCAGTTTCACGTCGGCGGCCATACCCGCGCGCACGCGATTCGACGAATCGTCGATCCGCACCTTCACGCCAAAAACCTGGTGTACTCGCTCTTCGCGCGTCTGCACGTTGCGCGGCAAAAATTCCGCCTGCTGATTGATCTGCTCGACGACGCCGTCAAACACTGTGTTCGGAAATGAATCCACGCGAACTTCAGCCTTTTGTCCCAGCCTCACGTGACCAATCTCAGTTTCAGGAATGTAAATGCGAATGTAGATCTGGTCGCGCTCCAGCAGCGTCGCCACCGGAGTGTTCGGCGCGATCAAATCGCCCGGCCGCACATCGAGCACTTCGACCGTAGAATCCGACGGCGCCACAACCTCGCGCTCGCGATATCGCGCTTCGTCATACGAAAACGAAGCCTTCGCTAGGTCAACATCTTCCCGCCGGTTACCGCGCACAAATTTCTCGTAAGTCGCTTGCGCCTGCTCGTATCGCGCCAGCGCTGAAGCAATCTCTTCCGGCCGGTAGCCGTGATTCAACATATCCAGCTTCTGTTGCGCGTTTGCTTGTGCCGCATCGGCCATGCGCCACGTCGCTTCTGCGCCATCGCGCTGCTGTTTCGACACCAAATCTTTCTGCGATAGCGCTTCGTACCGGTCGTAATCGAGTTTCGCCCGCGCCGCATCTGCCTTCGCGCGTTCCAGATCCGCCTGCGCAGCCGAAATATCCTCGACCCGATAGCCATTTTTCCGTTGCTCGTATTCCGCTTTCGCAGCGTCGACCGCCGCTTTCGCTTCCGCGATCTCCTCTGGTCGATACCCCCGCGCCGCTTTTTCCGCCGCCGCTTTCGACTGATCCAGCGCCGCCTGCAATTCCTTGTCGTCAAACGTGATCAGCACTTGCCCGGCCTTCACCGTGTCGCCTTCACGCACAAAAATCTTGTCGATGCGTCCGCCCACTTTCGATCCAACGCGAATGTCCCGCGCTTCAACCGTACCCGATCCTTGCAGCGATGAGTCGCGCGAAAACCATCCCGCCGAATACGCCAGGCCCGCAAAAATCGCCGCGACCACCACCACGATGATCACAATCCGCTTCTTCATCCGCTTCTCCCACAGAATCTACGAATTCGCCGCGCCCGAAGTTACCGGCTCGCGCGGCACAAATCCTGTCCACAAAATATCGATCGCGCGATCGATTCGCTCCGCGAGCGAATCATCGCCATACACCGACCACAGCAGCACCGTTCCAAATGTCATCTGCCGAAACACGCGCGCCATCTCCAGCGCAGAAACATCGCGCCGAAATTCGCCGCGCTCCTGACCGATCTGCACGAGCTGCGACAAAAGGTGCTCTCCGCGCGTGTTCCTCTCCCGCATCACATTTCTCACTGATAACGAGGAGAGGTTTGCTTGAAGCAGTGCCCGCATAAAGTCAGGCTTTTTCGCCGGCTCGCTCGTCATCTGCTGCGACATCGTCCGGAAAAACGCGCGCATCGGCTCTTTGCTGATGCGCGCTGCTTCGACGAAACGCTCCAGCTTGCCAAGTTGCATGTCGCTGAACGCGACGAGGATGTGTTCCTTGCTCGGGAAGTAGTTGAAAAAAGTGCCCTTGCCGACGTCCGCCGCGTTCGTAATGTCCTCGACAGTCGTTTCCGCGAAGCCCTTTTCCGCGAACAATCGAACCGAGGCTGCAAATAACCGCTCGCGGGTTTCCGCGCTACGCCGGCTCCGCCGATCTGCACCTTCCGGAAGTCCGGCCCCGGTTTCGATTGAAAAGTCTTCGTAAAGCTCAGTCATGACCCATACCCATAAATGACCATAAGTCATTTATGGCTCTAAGTCAACCTGATTTCTCGCCCCACCGCCCAAAAGAAAAGGCCCCGGTTTCTCGGGGCCTCTCCAAACCTAACTCCTATAAATCGTTACCGACAGTAACTCATTGCGGTGGCGGATTATCCGATCCCAGATTCTTCGGCGACTTCTGATTCAAATACGAAACCAGCCGTTGCGCCGGCGGCGGCACCGGAACCGCGCCCTTGAACACGATTGATTCTGCCTCCACCTTCTTGCCGTATATACGCTCGTTCGCATCATTGTCCGGCCGCACCGTCGAGCCTTCGAGCGAAATACCCGCGAACAACCCGCGCGACCGCGAATAGCTCAGCACTTCCGCTCGGAGCGTTACGTCCGTTGCCGCCGCCGCTGTGCGCCCCTTCGGCCCAGCCGCCACCGACGCATCCGCTCCCAGCTTCACCTTGCTGTTCAGGATCGAATGCGCGCCGCGGCCATTCATCACCAACAGCACAAAGTCTGTCGCTTGTCCACCGAGCTGGAATCCGACGCTACCGCCTTCCAGCGCCATCATCGTCGGCGCGCTCCACGGCCCGGTGTAGTGCTCGCCCGTCCGGCACGTCATCGCGCCGCGGCCGTAGCTTCCGCCGATCACAAACGCCGCCTTCAACACCGACGGATACACGATCACGCAATCCGCTTTGTCGAGCAGATCCTGCGGAATATCGTCCGGAATATCCAAAATTTCTTTCAGCACCGTGCCGCAATTCTGCAGCCGGTCCGCTTCTTTCTTGTCCTGCGCGGCCGAAAGCGGCAAGCTCGCCGCCATCAGCAGTCCCATGAAATAGACGCCAAATCTCTTCTTCATTTCCTCACCTCAGTATTTTTAAGCGCGCCGAAAGTTCCCCAACTCTCGTTCGCATCGTTGGAACATCCGACCCAGTAGAAAAATTTGTTCCTTATCGGTTCGACTATACTTTCTATCTGCTGAATTAGCTAGCGCAGGATGAATTGTGAATAAAAAATTGCGCGCAAAACGAAGAATCACGGCGATGATCGGGGCGTTTCTCGCGTGTGCTGCGGCAGCGGCGAATATCGCACGAGCTCAATCCGATTCCCCTCGTTCCTCAAAACCTGCGAGCACTTCGACCCAAAAATCAGAGCAGCAGCGCCGCAACAGCGCCGCCGCAAATCGTTTCTCCGCTCGCGTTAACGTAGCGCTCTCGAATCCCGCCGCCAGCAAAGGCGAATGGGGCCTGCTCATCGCCGACGCCGCCACCGGTGAAACTCTCTACGCGCTCAACGAAGACAAGTATTTCGTCCCGGCTTCCAACATGAAGCTCTTTACCACCGCGCTCGCGCTTTCCAAACTTGGCGTCGACTACAAATTTCAAACCACGCTCGAAACGCGCGGCACAATTTCCGAAGACGGCACGCTCTCTGGCGATCTTTTTCTTGTCGGCCGCGGCGATCCCAATCTCTCGAATCGCAAATTTCCCTTCAATCTCAAGGAAGAATTCGACGGCCCGCCCGAAAAAGTTCTGGCCGAACTCGCCGACAAGCTCGTCGCCAAAGGCGTGAAGCAAATCAAGGGTGACGTCGTCGGCGACGACAGCTATTTCCCGCGCGAGCCTTACCCCGACGGCTGGGAAATCGGCGACATGGTTTGGGAATATGGCGCCGCAATTTCCGCGATCGTGCTCGACGACAACACTGCAACGCTTACGCTCACTCCAGGCATTCTCGCCGGCGACGCCGTCAAAGCCGAAATCGCTCCGGGCACGCCCGACTTTTACGTCGAAAACGATGTCGTCACTTCCGCCGCCGAAGTGAAGTCCGACATCACGCTCACGCGCGAACCCGGCGCGCAGCTCGTCGTTGTTCGCGGCACGCTTCCCGCCAACAGCGCGCCGCGAAAACTCACGCTTGGTATCCACGAGCCCGCACTTCACGCCGCCACCGTCCTCCAAAAAGTGCTCACCGATCGCGGCGTCAAAGTCACCGGCAACCCTCGCGCCGTTCACATTGCCGAAACGCCAAGCGACACGACTCCTCGCGCCATTCTTGCCGAACACATCTCCATCCCGCTCGGCGATTCCGTCAAGCTGGTCAACAAAATCAGCCAAAATCTCCACACCGAAATGCTTTTGCGCACCGCCGCGCGCCAGTCCGGCATCTGGGACAAGCCCGAAGACCTGATGAAGTTCCCCGTCGATTTTTACGCCGCCGCCGGAATCGCGCCCGACGACGTGATTCAAACCGATGGCTCCGGCCTTTCGCGCCACGATCTCGTCACGCCGCGCGCTCTCGTTGCGCTTCTCAAATACGCGCAAACGCAACCGTGGTTCTCCGCTTATTTCGCATCGCTCCCCGTTGCCGGAGTCGACGGCACGCTCGAAGATCGCATGCGCGACACGATCGCCGCGGGCCGCATCCACGCAAAAACCGGTTCCGTCGAGCACGTCCGCACGCGTTCTGGTTTTGCAGAAACTCCCGGCGGCCGCACGCTCATGTTTTCTTTCCTCAGCAACAATCAAGGCGGCAAAGCTCACGAAGCCACCGACGCGCTCGACGCCATCTCTGTCGCCATGATCGAAGAATTCGACATCAAGCCGCGGTCTTCCCTTCACCACGAACCGCCTCACACTCATCCGCACTGAGCACTGCCCCGAGCGAAGTGATACCGTGAAGCAGTGACCGTCGCCCCAATAATCACGCAAAAGGTCATCACAGTGTTCGGCAGTTCGCGTCCGCGCGAAGGTGAACCCGACTATGAAGAAGCCCGCGAACTCGGTCGCGCAATTGCCGACGCCGGGTTCGCCGTTTGCAGTGGCGGCTATGGCGGAACGATGGACGCCGTATCGCGAGGGGCAAAAGATCGCGGCGGCAAAACCTTCGGCGTGACCGCCGAATTCTTCACCGACTCAAAAGCGAATCCGTGGATCGACGTCGAAGTCCGTGTCAAAACCTGGCAGGACCGCCTCTTCGAATTGATCCGCCTCGCCGACGGCTTCGTCGCTTGCAAAGGCGGCACCGGCACGCTCGTCGAACTCTCCGTCGTCTGGGAGATGCTCAATAAATCCGTGATCCAGCCGAAGCCGTTCGCCGTGCTCGGCAATTTCTGGGAGCCCATCATCGAACGCGTGCGCGAAGTCGAGCTCTCTCACAAAGCGCCGTGGGGCGAAGCCGCCGGCCGCCTGATCCATCGAGCCGCAACTCCCGCGGAAGTAGCGTCTTATCTGTCTGCCAAACTAAAATAGATCCCGATGTCGCGCTCCGCCCAAGACGTCCTCGAATTCGACAAGCTCCGCGAACTTCTGCGCCAGCGCACCACGTGTGCGCCCGGCCATCGCCACATCGACGCGCTCGCGCCTACCACCGATCGCGCTGCCCTCGACTCGCAATTCGCTCTCATCCGCGAAGCTCGCGAGTGGCTCCGCTCCGGCCGCGAACTCGGCTTCGGCGGCCTCGCCGATCCGCAAACATGGCTCGACCGCCTCGAGGGCGTCGGCACCGTCCTCGAGCCGCGCGAATTTCTCGACGCCGCGTCGCTCCTCGACACCGCCGCCTGGCTGAAGCCGCAATTCAAGGAAGACGCCGCGAAATTTCCGCTGCTCGCCGCTCGCGCCGCATCGCTTGCCGATTTTCGCGATCTCCTCGCCGCGATTCGCCGCGCGATTCTTCCCAACGCCGAAATCAGCGACGACGCTTCGCCCCCGCTCCGCCGCATCCGCGCGAGCGTCAGCGAAACACGCACTGCGATTCAGAAAACGCTCCGCCAGATTCTTCGCGCGCGCAATGCCGACGCCAGCGAAGACTACGTCACGCTCCGCAACGATCGGTTCGTGATACCCGTTCGCGCCGAGCAGCGCCGCTCCGTTCCCGGCGTGATGCACGGAGCCAGCGCCACGGGCCAGACCGTTTTCCTCGAGCCGCTCGAAACCGTCGAATCCAACAATCAACTCGTTCAACTTGCCGAAGAAGAAGCCGCCGAAATCGTCCGGATCCTCCGCAGCCTCACCGAACGCCTTCAATCGATGCGCGCGCCGCTCGCCGCTGCCGCCGAAACGATAGCCGAACTCGACAGCGCTTTCGCCCGCGCTCGTTTCGCGCAGGATTTCGACGCCACCACGCCCGAATTTTCGGATTCCAACGAGCTTTGCCTCGACGCCGCGCGTCATCCCGTCCTCGAAAACAAACTCCGCCGCGAAAATCGCCCGATCGTTCCAATGTCGCTCAATCTCGGCGGCGAAGAGCGCCTTCTGGTGATCAGCGGCCCCAACACCGGCGGCAAAACCGTCGCACTCAAAACAACTGGCATCGCAGCCCTCTCCGCGCAGTCCGCGATTCCCGTCGCCGCGCAGCGCGCAGTGATTCCGATTTTCGACCGCGTTCTCGTGGACATCGGCGACGAGCAATCCATCGCCGCCGACCTCTCGACCTTCTCCGCGCACATGCTCAACTTGAAATCGATGCTCGAAGAAGCCACACCGCAAACGCTGGTCCTCGTCGACGAAGTGGGCACTGGCACCGCACCCGAAGAAGGCGCCGCGCTCGCCGTTGCGCTTCTCGACGAATTTCGCGCAAAAAAATGCATCGTCCTCGCCACCACGCATCACGATCGGCTGAAAACGTACGCATCCACGACGCCCGGCGTCGTCAACGCCGCCGTCGAATTCGATGATGTGCATCTTCGCCCAACGTATCGCCTCATGGTCGGTGTTCCAGGCGGATCCAGTGGCATCGCCATCGCCCAGCGTCTCGGCCTTCCGCACGATCTAATCGAACGCGCTCGTTCGCTGCTCGCCCCCGAAGCTCTCCAAGCTGCCGACCTCATCGCTTATCTACACCGCAGCCGCGACGAACTCGACCGTACGCAGCAACAAATGAATGCCGAACGCCAGTCGCTCGAAGACGAACGAAAAAAGCTCCGCAGCGAATGGGTCGAGCGCCAGCAGCGCCGAATCAAGGATCTTGAACAACAATTCGCCGAAATGCAGAAGCGCTTCGATGAAAACGTCGCGGCCGTTGTCGAAGCCGTCAAGGATCGCGAATTGCGCGGGCAGCTTGAAAAATCTTCACGCCGCAAACTACAAGACGCTCGCGGCGAAGCCCGCGACCAACTCAACGCCGCCGTCGTGCAGACTCTTTCCGACTCGCAATCCGATCTCGGTGTTTCCGCAGCCGCCACATCCGCGCCCAGCGCCGCTGCCCTCCAGCCCGGCGCAAAAATTCGCGTCCGCGGCTTCAGCAAGCCCGTCGTCCTGAGCCGCATCGACGGCAACACCGCCGAAATCGAAGCCGGCCCTCTCCGCATGAAAGTCGCCGTCGATCAAATCACCGGCGTCGAGGGCGCACCGCCAGGCGCAACGTCTGCATCACCATCGCGCCTCAACGTCACCGTCACTTCGAAACCATCCGATAATCCCACCTCCGACGAGATAAACGTCATCGGCTCGACCGTCGAAGAAGCCACCGATCGCGTCGACAAATTTCTCGACGAAGCGGCCTTGGCAAATCGCCCGCGTGTCCGCATAATCCACGGCCACGGAACCGGCGCGTTGCGCAAAGGCCTCGCACGGTTCCTGTCGTCGCACCCTCTAGTCGCTAGCACAGCATCCGAAAACGAAGAGCGAGGCGGAAAAGCGATCACTATTGTGGAATTGCGTGCGTAGGAAGTGAAAATGGAAATTGGAGAAGGGAAAGTGGAGTCAGCGCCTTCGATCAGTCGAGCACCATTGGTGCATGACTTTACCGATCTGGAGGCTTGGCAGGTCGCGCGCGAACTCCGCCGAGACGTCTACGCGGTTTGCAAAGTTTTTCCGAGAGAGGAAACGTTCGGGCTGACGTCGCAAATCAAGCGTGCGGCGGTATCGGTGACCTCTAACAGCGCAGAGGGTTTTGGACGTTTTTCGTATCAGGAGAATATTCAGTTTTGTCGCCAAAGCAGAGGTTCTGTGTATGAAGTTCGTGATCACCTGACAACAGCTTTGGATGCAGGTTTTCTCTCCAAAGAAACATTTGACGGACTCGAAGCCAAAGCAATTTCTGTGGTCAAACTTCTGAATGGATATATACGCGCCACGACATTACGCAAGAATTCAAAAGGGGTGGCACACTAACCATGCGCACGGACTTTCCAATTTCCAATTTCCAATTTCCATTTTCCAATCATGGCTGAAGCAGGGTCATTCGCGGATCGGGTTAAGCAGCAGGCGGACATCGTTCGCGTAATCGGGGAATACGTCCAGCTGAAAAAGGCTGGACAGAACTATCGCGGGCTTTGCCCGTTTCATTCGGAGAAGTCGCCATCGTTCAATGTGCATCCGACAAGGCAGATTTATCACTGCTTTGGTTGTGGTGTTGGAGGCGACGTTTTTAAATTTGTGATGGAGATGGAGAAGTGTCCATTTCCCGAAGCGATCCGTGTAGTTGCTGAAAAATGTGGCATCGCGGTCCCTGCTCCGCGCGAACGTTCCCCCGAAGAACGTCGCGAAAATCAGCAACGCGCCTTGATCATCGAGATGCATCGCGTCGCGCAGTCTTTTTTTACAAAAAATCTCGAAAATACTGCGGAAGGCAAAGTTGCGCGCGCCTATCTCGAAGATCGCGGCCTCACCAAAGCGGTGATCGAGCAATTCGGCATCGGCTACGCACCGAGCGGCGGCGACATTCTTCTCCGCCAACTTAAAACAAAATATCCCGACAAACTGCTCGTCGAATCCGGCCTAATCTCGCGCGATCAAAACGGCAATCGCCTCTTCGACCGTTTCCGCCGCCGCATCACGTTCCCCATCGCCAACGAATCGGGAAAAATCGTCGCCTTCGGCTGCCGCGCTCTTGGCGACGACATGCCGAAATATCTCAACTCACCCGAAACGCCGATCTATTCCAAGAGCAACGTTCTCTATCACCTTGACCGCGCCAAAGACGCTCTGCGCCGCTCCGATTTCGCGATTCTCGTCGAAGGCTACATGGACGCCATCGCCGTCGCGCGCGCCGGAATCAGCAACGTGGTCGCAAGTTGCGGCACCGCCCTCGCCGAGCCACAAATCAAATTGCTCTCGCGCTTCACGCATCGCGTCATCGTCAACTACGACCCCGACACCGCCGGACAAACAGCCACCGAACGCAGCATCTCGCTCTTGCTCGAACAGGATTTCGAAGTCCGCGTTCTCGCGCTCCCCGGCAAGGCCGATCCCGACAAATTCATTCGCGAACAGGGCAAGGACGCCTACATCAAACTTCTAAAAGAGTCCCCGCCCTACGTCGACTACCTCATCGCCCGCGCGCGCCGCATGGATCTCACCACCGGAGAAGGGAAGCGCAACGCAGTAAATTTCCTTCTGCCCTACGTCCAAAAAATCCCAAATCGCCTCCTGCGTTCCGAATGGGCCACTCGCATCGCCCAACAACTCCGCCTCGACGAACCCGTCCTCCGCGCGGAAATCAGCAAAGCCGCAGCCGAACGCCGCGACCAAATCAAACTCAAGCCCGAACTGATCGGTCGCTCCGCAAAACCAGCCGAACGCCGCATCATTCGAATGCTCGCCGAGGCCGAAAGCTTCCGCCTCGAACTCGCCTATCAAATCAACGAAGCCCAACTCCACGTCGGTCTTGAAACCGAAAAAATACTCGCCGCTCTCATCGCTCCGGTGTTAGCCGGCGAACCCGTGCAAGCCACCGAAATCGGCGCCAAACTCGACAGCACCGACCGTCGTATCCTCTTCGAAATCCTCTTTGAGGACTCGAACGAACTCACTTGGGAAGAAGCCGAAAGTTGCATCGAGGCCCTGAAGCACCGCCGCGCCGAGCGCGAACTCGCCGAAGTCCAGCGCGGCATCGAAGCCAACCCCAGCGGCCCCGACCTCCGCGCCCTCCTCGAACGCAAACAGCACCTAATGAAGCGCCTCGCCGCTTCCAGGTAGTTCTGGAGCTTGGAAGTAACTTTTCCACCCTTCCCACATCTATCCACAGCCCGACACCCCAATTAAATCGTTGACGCGAACGGACTTAAGCGTGTAGCGTATTAGGGTTTACCGGGTAACGATCCTGCACTTAACAGCATCTAATTGTTGCGGTTAGCGATAGGACTGGAACTACGGTAACGCGATTTGCGGGCGAAGCACGGGGCGAACGGCGGCATCTGGCGCACGGCAGAGGGTTTCTAACAACGTTAAGGGCGACCGCACCGCGGATTAAACTCTTTGAGTTTCCGCACAGCGGCCAAAAAAATTGCGATCTTGCGGGGAAATTCTCCGTCAGTTGCGCCTTCGCGTCAGCCTGTTCATGCCTCGGCAATGAAACTTTCGTTTGCAGACTCGCGTCCTGATTCGTACGAGTGCGCCGGATTGTCGTCTGACTGCGGGAGGAATCTGTGGCAGTAGTAGGCCTTGAAGAAAAATACGATGCAGTAAAGCAGCTCATTGCCATCGGCAAAGAGCGCGGCTATCTGCTGTACGACGAAGTAAACGATTCCCTGCCGGCGGAAGTGCATTCGTCGGAAGAAATCGACGACCTGCTCACGACGTTTGAACGCAACGGCATCGAAATTTACGAAGACCAGGCGTCCGCAAAAGCCGCGCGCGCCGTGGAAATTTCCAGCAACCCCGGCGAGCGTGAAGGCGCTGAAAAAAGCGACGGTCACGAAGGCGAGAGCGATCTCGACCTAACGCCAGGCTCGCTCGAAAAAACCAACGACCCCGTTCGCATGTACCTACGCGAAATGGGCACTGTTCCACTGTTGACGCGCGAAGGCGAAGTCACCATCGCAAAGCGCATCGAACGCGGCCAGCTTGTCGTGATGAAGTCGGTGACTCGCTCGCCGATCGTCATCAAGGAACTTATTGCCGTCGGCGACGATCTGCGCAAGGGCGGACGCTCGATCAAAGAAATCGTGCAGTTCGACGATGAAGAACTGACCGAAGAAAAAATCGCGAACAAGACGAAGCAGACGCTCAAGCATATCGAGAAAATCGCGAAGCTCTACGACACCGGTCTGAAGCAAGCCGCGAAACTTGAGAAAACGCCGAAAGCGAAAAAGAAGCAGTGGGTGAGCGCGAAGTGGGACGTGGCGCGCACCCGTATCGAGATCTCGCTCGCGGTTCGCGACATCGACTTCAACCCGTTTGAGAAAAAGCGGCTTGTCGACAAGATGCGCGGCACCGTGGAGCGTCTTCAATCGCTCGAGCGCGAAGCCGGGCGACTGGAGCGACGCGCTGACGTCGCAAAAGGGGATGTCGCAGCCGAAGCGCGCAAAGAACTCCGCACGCGTCGCGCCGAAGTCAAAGACATCGAAGAAGCCAGCGAAGTCGGCCTCACCGAACTCAAGCGCACGCTCACGATCATCCATCGCGGCGAAGCGGAAGCCGAACAAGCGAAAAAAGAGCTGATCGAAGCGAACCTTCGCTTGGTCGTTTCGATCGCGAAAAAATATACGAACCGCGGCTTGCAGTTTCTCGACCTGATTCAGGAAGGCAACATCGGCCTGATGAAAGCGGTCGATAAATTCGAGTGGCGCCGCGGCTACAAGTTTTCAACCTACGCGACGTGGTGGATTCGCCAGGCCATCACACGCGCGATCGCCGATCAGGCGCGCACGATTCGTATTCCGGTGCACATGATCGAAACGATCAACAAGCTCGTGCGCACCAGCCGCCAGCTCGTCCAGGAACTGGGGCGCGAGCCGACCAGCGAAGAAATCGCCAAGCGCATGGACATTCCGGTGTCCAAGGTGCGCAAGATTTTGAAAATTGCGCAGGAGCCGATTTCGCTCGAAACTCCGATCGGAGAAGAAGAGGATTCGCATCTCGGCGACTTCATCGAAGACAAGGCTGTCGTTTCGCCGTCCGATGCGGTCATCAACCTCAACCTGAAAGAGCAGACGTCTTCGGTGCTGAAGACGCTGACGCCGCGCGAAGAAAAAGTCATCAAGATGCGCTTTGGTCTGGATGACGGCAGCGAGCACACGCTCGAGGAAGTCGGCCAGTCGTTTGCGGTGACTCGCGAACGCATCCGCCAGATCGAAGCGAAAGCGCTGCGCAAGCTGCGGCATCCGTCGCGGTCGCGCAAGCTGCGGGCATTTTTGGAAGGCCCGTCGCGCGATTACCTTTAGAAAAAACCGAAACTCGAAACTGGAAAATCGAAACTCGAAACGCCGCGGCTCAGTCCGCGGCGTTTTTTATTTCGGAAACGTCCTTCCAGGGCCGAGTGCCTTCAAATCTTCGGCGGCGCTTTCCAAGGGTCGGGTTCGCGTGCAAGCAATTCTCAAATCTTTGTAAACAGCGTAGATCAGGTACTTCTCACCGACCTTCAATTCTATTCCGCAGCATCCAGGCGGTCCATCCATGGCGCTGATTGAAATTTCGGGAGTCGTAACTCCTTTCCAGTATCGTTCCACGCGCACGCGAAATACGTAGGGCGAGGAATGGTTTCGCTCGTCCTCCGGCGTCGCCTCGCGTAACTTGATTATTTCACCGACAAAAACCGCTTTCGCTCGTCGTTCCATTTCTTTCGGACCGTTCATTCCTGGATTGTCGCAATGACATTCACACGCGTGGGAAGCGCTCGGGATCGAGAGCGCGAAGATAAAGAATGCTGTTAGTAACAGAGTATTTCTCACGAGTGGCGCTCCCCAGCGTTTGAGAAATAGCTGATGAGGCGGATGATCCAGACGGCGGTGAAGGCGAGGAAGGCGATGAGGGCAATGGTGAATTGGGGGCCGTTGAGGTGGCGGGGGACGGATTGGTTGGCGTTGAAGACGAGTTGGTTGACGACGATCAAGAAGGTGATAAGGGCGCAGGCGAACCAGGCCATTTGCATGCGCAGAACGGCTAGAGTGTGATCGCGGCGGACGGGAGCGAGCCAAAAATCTTTGTTGGGGAGATTGATCAGGGATGGCGGGGCTTTGCTGATGATGAATGGGATTCCGAAACCGATCAGGAGGCAGACGCCAAGCATTACGATTTCGACGATGAAAAATTGTCCTTTGGTTTGCCAGCCGTTGGCGGAACCTGAGGCGCCGAAATGCGTGGCCATGACACCGGGCATCGCGTTGGCGAAATTTCGCGCCTGCAAAAATCCGAGGAAGACCAGCAGCGCGAAGACAGCTTGAGGGACGCGAACTTTGCGTCGTTCGCGCGCGCGCATCGTGGTCAGGCCTTTGGTCGTAACCATCAGGTCCTCAAACCGGCGGGACAATCCGGGTGTCTTTGATGGCCATGCATAATAGAATGACCGAACGTCTTCGGCCATGAAAACCTTTCAAAAGATTGCGGGAGTCGTGTTGGCGCTGCTGTTGATCGCGGCGGCGTATGGAATTTTCCGCACGCGAACGACGATGCCCGCGGTGCCGACGAATTCGGCACTGACGGAAGGCGGCGCGAAGACTGCGGCGACCCAGCCACAAGTCGTCGATCAAACTCCGCTGAAAATCGCGCAGCAACTTGCGCCGCTGGTTACGTTGCCGGGAGAACGGCAACTGGCGGAGGAGGCGATCCGGCTGACGGATCACGAAGTGGATATCGCATTCACGGCTGCGTTGCGCGACGCGGCTTTGCATCCGCCGCCACTGAGCGCCGAAGCGAAAGAAATCCAGGCGCGGATGCAAAAGGCGGAGCAAGGGCTGGCGGCGACGCAGGCGCAGATCACGCAACTGAATGCGGCGATCGCGAAGGCCACGCGGCGATCAAAAGGATTCGCTGGAAGATCAGCTCGATATCGCGAACGCGCAACAAGAGCTCGATCAGGATGAAGTCGAGGACGCTAAACAGGATTTGATTCGCGCGGGCGGCGATCCGCAGGACCGCATCCAAGCGATGGTTGCCGAGCATGAGGCGTCGACCAAAGCGACGGAAACGGCGCTGGCGGCCACCACAACGCCTTCGGAAGAACGCGGGCTGATTCATCGCGCGACGCAGTGGTGGGCGCTGCACAAAAAGCAAATGTTGCTGTGGCGCGCCAAGGCCGCGACCGCGAACACGATCGGAACGCTTTCGGCGCGGCACGATGCGCTCGAAAAAGAGTTGGAAACCGACAAGGCGAAGGCTGGAGCAACTGCGGAAGGCACGGCGTTGTCTCCCGCGGCGCGATTGGCGTGGAGCGACAACGACGCGGATGCCGTGATTAACGCGACGAAGGATCGCGCGGCTCGACAGAAAAAACTCGCAGGACTCGACAAGCGCATCGACGACGAAAAAGAACTCGATGGGCTTTACGACAAGTGGATCGATCTCGTTCAGACGGCGCAGCGAAGCGTGGTAAATCGCGCGCTGCGCGGGATCGCGATCATCCTGGGGATTTTGCTGCTGGGATTGTTTTTCGATCAGTGGATTGCGAGCCTGCTGGCGAAGACGAAGCTGGACCGGCGCCAGATTGAAACCTTGCGCACAGTCACGCGGGTCTCGCTGCAAGTTGTCGGCGTGCTTTTCATTTTGCTCGTGATTTTCGGACCACCGCCGAATCTTGGGACATTTCTCGGATTGGCGGGCGCGGGCCTGACCGTCGCGTTGAAGGACTTCATCGTCGGGTTCTTTGGCTGGTTTGTGCTGATGGGCAAGAACGGAATCCGGCTGGGCGACTGGGTCGAGATCAACGGCGTGACCGGCGAAGTCGTGGAGCTGGGCATGTTTCACACGGTGCTGCTCGAGACGGGAAACTGGACCGACTCGGGGCATCCGACGGGGCGCCGCGTAACGTTCACGAACAGCTACGCGATCGAAGGGCATTACTTTAATTTTTCGACGTCGGGTCAGTGGCTTTGGGATGAACTGACTGTGGTGCTGCCGGCCGGGCATGATCCGTATCCAATCGTGGACGCGGTGAAGAAGAAGGTCGTCGAGGCCACTGCCGAAAGTGGGCAGAAGGCCGAGCGCGAGTGGAAGGGCCAAGCCAAGTCTGCCGACATGAGCAGTTTGTCGGCGGAGCCCGCGATCAACGTAAGGCCCGCGATCGGCGGGACCGAGATTGCGGTGCGCTACATCACGAACGCGCATGACCGTGGGCAGATGAGAGCGAAGTTGAACCAGGTTTTGGTGGATTTGCTGGGCGCGAAAGATCCCGCGGCGGCACCGAGTCCGTCGAAGTAGTTCCACTCTTTCCCGTTTTGGGACGGATACCCGTATACCCCCCTGTTTTTGTGAAGAGTGCGCAAGTGTGTTTGTTTTGCGTGAGTTGCGGGAGTGTGCTGTTTTGGGAGTGTGGAAGTGACTGGAAATGCGGGGGTTGCGGGAGGGCCTGGAAGGAGATTGGCGGGAGGATTCGAACACGAAAGGCGAGTTCATAGGGGAGTATAGCATGGAATGTTTATTAAGTCAATAGGAGTTTATGAGTGGTACTGTTCGAATGAGGGGGGAGAGGAAGTCGACAGTTGAGAGTTGAAAGTCGAAAGGGGAAGAGAGAGGCCGGGGTGGGCTGAGGGCTGGGCAAGTTGGGGCGCAGCGGTGCTGCGCCTGTACGTGATTGAGGCGAATGTTGAGGTTTGGGCGGTGTTGGATCTAAACCCGCACCCTTGGAAATCACAAGGGTGCGGCACCCAAAGGCCGTCTCGGGGGCATGGGTGGCATCCATACGGGACGATTGGGAATCTGAGGGGCGTGGGGGCGTTAGTGTCGAGGTAATTGGTGGTGAGGCTAATGGGGCGGGCGTAGAATCGGGCGGGGATAGTTCGGGCTAAGCAGGTGGGCGTCGGGTATGTCGGGCACTTCGGGCGGTGCTTCAGGAGGGGACATGCGGGCGATGATTTTGCGGGTTGCGGGCACGGTGGGGATTTTTTGGGCGTTGGGTGCTGGATGTGGAACTGCGCTGGGCGCGGCGCGGGCGCACTCGCCGTCAGAAACTGTCGCCGCCGATACGGATGGGAGAGCGTATTTATTGGCGAACGGTGGGGCGGCGAGCGGTGGGGCGGCGAATGATGCGCTGATTTGTGAAGAGAGCACGGCGACACGGCGCGAAATTATGCGCGTTTTTGGACATGGTCCGGACACCGAGGCGGCGCATCGGCAACAGGCGGTTGACCTGGATGCATGGATTGCGAAGCATCCGGACGACATTTTCGCGCGGCTGGAACGGCTTGATTGGAACTTCAAACGAGCCGAAAGGGACGCCGCGATCACGCAGTACAAGGAGCTGCTGGATCGCCATCCGAACGATCCCACGTACGAATTCCTTTATGCAGTAACGCTGGTGGACACGAGGACGGCTGAAGCGCTTGAGCGGCTGAAAAAAATTCCCGCCGATTCGCGCATTATGCCGCAGGTCCATCTCGAGCTGGAATGGATCTATCGATGGGGGAAATTCGTAGACCGGAACGAAGGACGGAATCAACTGATTGCGTACCGAGATGCGTGTCCGAATTCGCTGACGAGATGGCAGGGAGTGGCGATGCGGGAACACGCGAATGCCGAGCTGGCAACGAAATATGCGGCGCAGATGCGAAGCCGGCTTAAAGGCGAGCGCGATGTAGCGTGGCTGACTGCATGGAATACGGTGTGGACCCTGGACTTCATTGGGACGCCACCAGAAAAACAGGATGAGCTCCGCACGCGCATCGACGAGGAAGTGCGGCAACTTCGTGCATCGATTCGATCGGATGAGATCGATTGGCTCGGTACGGAAAAGGCTGGATTTCACTACGCGGATGACAAGAGTGCGGAGCGCGAAGTCGGCGATCTGATCGTGAGCAAGTATCCGGAAAGCAGGAATGCGGAGCAGATCCTAAACGAACGATGGGCGAAGGAACATCCATTCCCGAAGGCCGATGCGCCTGCGGTCGAGAAGTATGAGTTTTACCGCGCGGTTTATGAACGGGCCAAGCAGCGAGTGAAGAAAGAGCTGACGAATTCAGAATTCATGTGGGCTCAAGTGACCGCGATGCGGCAGTTGTACAAACTGCGGGCCTCGCTGCCGACCGAGAAGCAGGCGAGCATCGAGGAGTCGCTGCCTATGGCCGAACTTGTTGATATTGGAGAACGTTTGCGGACGTCGTTGCAGGGTGACGTTGCGTGGATGTCGAATCCGCCGGGCCAGTTCGATATCGCCGAAGCGTATCTCGATCGTGGTGTGCGAGCGGATGAAGTACCGCAGCTGATTGAAGAAGGACGAGCGGCAGCGGAAAGGTATCGCGCGTACGAGGTGTCTGACCGGAACACGGAAGAGGTTACGAAGATGTACAGCGACGCAAACGCGACGCGCGTGCTATCGGGCGCGAATCTCCTGGTTGACGCGGCGCGCCAGTCTGGCAGACCGGAGATGGCGAAGGCGGCGATGGAGGAGATGGAGTCGCTGAATTACGAAAAGAGTGAAGAGCCGAATGTCTGGAAGGTGAAAGGAAAGTGGGCCGAAGTGAACGGGCACAAGCTTGATGCGATGTTCATGTATCGGGCGGCGATTGATTCGCGGCCGAAGGGGTTCCAGATGCCGCCGGGCGACGTGGATGAGGTGAAGGAGAGTTACGCGCGACTCTGGAAGGAACTCGGCGGAAGCGATGAAGGCAGGCAGGCGTGGTTGACAGGAGTGGCGAACGCAGAGGTCGCCGGCGATGCGAGATGGGAGAAGGCCAGCAAAGATTTGCCTGCGTGGAGCCTGACGGATCTGCAAGGCAAGACGTGGAAATTGGTGGATTTCAAAGGCAAGGCGATGCTGATCAATGTTTGGGCGACGTGGTGCGGGCCTTGCCAGGCAGAGCATCCGTATTTGCAGAAGTTTTATGAGCTGGTGAAGGATCGCAGCGACATACAAGTGGTGACGTTTAACATCGACGATTCCGCGGCGGATGTCGGGCCGTATATGAAGGATAAGCACTATACGTTTCCGGTGCTGTTGGCGAAGGACTTTGTGAACGATTTGTTGCCGCTGGTGTCGGTTCCGCAGAATTGGGTGGTGGATCAGGAGAGCAGGTGGAAGTGGAGTGAGGTTGGGTTTAAGTGGGAGGGGAATTTCGATAAGGAGTGGTTGGAGAAGTTGGGAGTGAAGTGAAGGGGAGTCGAAAATCGAAAATCGAAAATCGAAAATCGAAAATCGAAAATCGAAAATCGAAAATCGAAAATCGAAAATCGAAAATCGAAAATCGAGTCGCCTTCGATGGAGGGATCTTGCGGACATGGGGCGCAGCGGTGCTGCGCCCCTACACGGAGGTGCCGGGGCGCGCGTGCTGCGAGTTAGGTGGTGAGGCGGTTGGGAGAGATGGGTTGGAGTTGCCAGGCGCTGAGTTGGTAGAGGCTTTTTTCGTCGGTGGGTGAGGTGAGTTTGAGGGGGCCGTTGGGCTTGCGGTAGATGCGGGTTGTGATGGCGTGGCGGTTGTCGCAGATTAATTCGGCGACGCTTGCGTCGAGGAAGAGGGAGAAATCGCGCAAGGGGTGCTTTGTAGGGGGGATTTCGATTGCTTTGCCGTTGACGGTTAGTTTCGAGGCGTCGGCGGTGGTTTCTGTGGAGACGGTGAGCCACGGGCCGGATTGGTCGGAGAGTTCGAAAGTCGAATTCTGGGCGTCGCTCATCCAGAAAAATTCGCCGGAGAGATTTTTGATTTCGATTTCGCGCGCGCGTGACGTGCGATCGGTGGCCGACAATTTATTGGGAATCTCGAAGGTTTGTTGGCGGAGCGAGCGAACTTCGCGAGAGATTTCCATTTCGAGCGTGTTGTCGTCGCTGATTTTGAGAGTGCGCGGAAGGGACATGCAGCCGGCCCAGCCTGCGGCGAGGAGTTCGGCGTCGGGGCGCTTTTCGGTGATCCAGCCCCAGAGGATGCGATTGCGTTTGGCGTCGAGCTGCGTTTTTTGGGCGTAATAGGCGCCGTGATCGAGGATGCCGCGCGTTTGAGAGTGGAAGACGAGCTCTTTGGGATCGAGATCGCCGACTTCCCAGAAGACGCTGCCTGCTGTGGAGTAAAGTAAAACCCATTTTTTGCCGAGCGGGAAAAAGTCGGGGCACTCCCACATTTCGCCGGAGCCGACGGGGTCGGTGCTTTCGCGGCCGGACCATTGGCCTTCGGCGAGCGGGTGGAGATATTTCCAGTCGCGAAGATTTTTGGATTCGTAGAGGAGGACGCGGCCACCTTTTTTGAATTGGCCGGAGGCGACGCCGCAATACCAGGGGCCGGCGTTGGATTCGCTGGTGGCGGGCGTTTGGATTTTGAAGAGGAAGGGGTCGCGGAAGCCGGTGAGATTTTTGTCGAGCGGCGGCTCGATGACGGGCTTGTCTAATTTTTGCCAGGTGAGGAGATTTGGATCTTTGCTGGTGGCGAGGAGTTGCGTTTCGCGGAAATTGTGATGGCCGTCACGGAGTGTGGCGCGGTCGGCGGCGACGGATTTTACACCGGTATAGATGATGGTGGCGGTGCCGTTGTCGTTGACGGCGCTGCCGGTGAAGCAGCCGTCAGAGTCGTCGCCGCCGGGAGTGGGAGCGAGCGCGATGGGTTCGTGCTTCCAGTGAATCATGTCGTCGCTGACGGCGTGATTCCAGTGCATGTCGCCCCAGACGGCGGAGTTGGGATTGTATTGGAAGAACATGTGGTATTTGCCGCGCCAGAAGATGGGGCCGTTGGGGTCGTTCATCCAGTTTTTGGCGGGGAGGAGGTGGAATTGGGGGCGGAGGGGGTCGGAGGCGAGATTGTTTTCGTTGGCGAGGAGATTTTTGGGGTGGAGGATGGTGAGTGCGGCTGCGGCGGTGGTGGATTTTAGGAAGTGGCGGCGGCGCATGAAGGAAATGCTACAGCAGAATGCGGGGAAAGATAACGCAGAGACGCAAAGTTCGCATAGGAGCGCGGAGAGTTTGTCGGCGAGCGGATCGACGGGTGGTGGCGAGCGGAAATTCCGCACCCTGAAAATCGCAGGGTGCGGCAGCCAGGAACAGTCGGCAGTGAATGCAGCGAATGCCTGCACACCTTCTGCGGTACGCATCGCAGCATGTTTGGTCCGAAAAATTATTTGGATTGGGACCAGGCGGCGATTTTTTGTTTGAGGTAGGTGAGGGGGACGGCGCCGTCTTCGAGGACGCGGTCGTGGAAGGACTTGATGTCGAAGCGAGAGCCCATGGATTGTTGGGCGGCGTCGCGGGCTTTGCGGATTTCGATGGCGCCGAGCATGTAGCTGGTGGCTTGCCCGGGCATGATGATGTAGCGATCGATTTCGGCGGTGGCGTCATGCTCGTTTTCGGCGGTGTGCGCGAGCATGTAGTCGATTGCTTGCTTGCGCGTCCAATTTTTTGTGTGGATGCCGGAGTCGACGACGAGACGGACTGCGCGGAGCTGCTGATCGCTCAGCATGCCGAGGCGTTCGACGTCGTCGGAGAACAGATGGAGCTCGTCGGAGAGGCGTTCGGCGTAGAGCGCCCAGCCTTCGCCGTAGCCACTGTTCCAGAAATAACGGCCGAGCGGATGGATATTTTTGTTTTCGAGCGCGATCGAGCCTTGCAGGTGGTGGCCGGGAATTGTTTCGTGGAAGGCGGTGGATTCGTCTTCGACGCGGCTGTGCTTTTCGGCTTGATAGGCGTTGATGAAGAAAACGCCGGGGCGGCTGCCGTCTTCGGCGGGCGAGTTGTATTCGTTGGGGCCGTTTTTCTCGCGGAAGGCAGGATAGGGCTGAATGATGACGTCGGCTTTGGGCCAGAGGCCGAAGGCGGCGGGGGCTTTTTCTTTGGCGCGCGCGAGTGCAGCTTGCGAATAGGCGATCAGAGCGGCGCGATCCTTGAATAGATATTGCTTGTCGGTGCTGAGCTTTTTGAGAAGCGCCGGAACGTCGCTGGTGTGAAAGGATTTGTCGGCGATGTCTTTCATTTCGGCGGCGATTTCGTCAACTTTTTTCAGGCCGAGCTCGTGGACCTGGGCGGCGGGAACGGGGAGCGTGCTGAAATAACGCACGGTGGCGTCGTAGCAGGCGGCGCCGTTGGGATTCGCGGAGACGGCGATGGATTCGCGCGCGGCGGGGAGATATTCCTTGACGAGGAAGTCGCGATATTTTTTTAAGGCGGGATTGATTTGATCTTTGACGAGGGCGTCGAAGGACTTTTTGAACTCGGGATCTTTGTCGCGTGTTGATGGCGAATCAAACGGAGAGGCAGAAAGCGGGCCGGCGAGGAGCGTGTTGAACTGGTCGATGGTGATGCGGACGTTGCCCTTGGGCGCGGTGTAGCCCTGCTTGATGCCTTCGCGGAGATTGGCGATTTCGTTGTCGATGAATTTCGGGAGCGAGCCCCAACGCGCGAGCGCGTCTTTGCGGGCGTCGTCGTTGCCGACCGGCTGGATCGTGACGAGGTAGCCGTACGCAACTTGCCACGCGTTGACGAATTGGCTGACGGTCCAGAGTTCGTTGCGGCAAGCGCGAAGAGCGATGGGGCCTTCGAGAGATTCGCGGAGGATCGCGTAGGTGGCGCGGAGAGGCGGGGCGCTAATCGTGGCGGGGTCGATTTGTTTTGCTTCGGTGAGCCAGGCGTCTTCGTGTGCTTCCCACGCTTTGAGAGCGTCGAGCGAGTTGTCGATGAGTTTGTCCTGGCGATGGCCGGGAATGCCTAACTCAGTGATTAGTTCGGGAGTGCGTTCGAGATAGGCGGCGAGATAGGTGTCGGCGAGAGCTTTGACGTGGGCGTCGGATGGTTGCGCGGCGGGTGGTTGCGGTTGTTGATTGCACGCGGCGGCAGCGAGTGCGAGAACTGCGGCGAGCCAGGATTTTTTCATGCGGGGATTATACGTTCGTGGAGAAAGAGGGAAAAAGAGGATTTACCACAGAGTTCGCAGAGGGCACAGAGGGAAGAGCAGAGCAAAGGCGAGCCGGGGCTCGAGGGATTAGAGACGGTCAGGGGTTTTCGGTGAGGAGGGCGCGGGCGCGGGTGGCGAAAGCGCCGGCTCCGGCATACATCAGGCCGAGGAGGCTGAATCCCGCGAAGAGGCTGAAGCGTTGCGCGACCCATCCGAGGGCGACGCTCATCAGGACTTGCAGGATTGTGGTGACGATGGCGATCGAGGATTGCGTGCGTCCCATGAAATGGCGCGGGACGATCATCATTAATGTGGACTGCGCGACGACGCCGGAAACGGCGCGGCAGAATCCGAAGACGGCTTGAATGGTGACGGCGCCGACGACAAAGGCAACGAATGGGACGACGATGTGTCCGGCGCAAAGCACGGCGATGCAGCCGACGTAAAAGGACATTCGCAGCTTGTCGTTGAGCTGGCTGGCGAGCAGTCCGCCGGTGATGGCGCCGATGGCCCAGCCGCCTTCGAGATAGCCGAGGCCGCGTGCGCCGGCGTGAAGAACGTCGTTGGCGAGCGCGACGAGAATGACGTTGGCGCTGACGACTCCAGCCATCATCGTGGCGTGCGTGATGCCGAGCGCGAGGACTTGCGGCTGCTTTCTGAGGTATGCGAAGCCTTCTTTGAGATCGTGGTAGACCGAGAGCGATAGGCCGGCTTCGGCGACTTCGGGATTGCCGCCGGACTCGAGCGCGAGCGCGGTGGCTTCGGTCGCTTCGGAATATTCGCGCGATCTGGCTGGGGTGGGCGCTTTTGCGTAACGCGGACGCGGAGAGACGTAGCCGCGGCGCATCTGGTACAGACAGAACGCGGAGACGACATAGGTCGCGCCGTCGATCGCGAGGATTCCTGCGATGCCGATGGAGTCGTAGATGAAGCCGACGAAAGCGCCTGCCATCAACATTCCGCTTTGTACGCCGATGAGGACGGCAGCATTGGCGCCAGTGAATTGATTGGCAGGCATGACTTCCTGGACGAGCGCGTTGACGCAGGCCCAGTACATCGCGGAGCCTGTGCCCGTGATCATCGTCATGACGTAGAGGTGCCAAATGTCGAGATGGCCCTGCCATGCGAGATAGGCAATTGTGAGCACGGCGATGCCGCGCGCGATGTCGAGCGTGATGCCCAAATAGCGGCGGTCGTAGCGATCGATGAGGACGCCGCCGAGGAACGGGACGAAGAGTCCGGGCAGTGTGACGACGACAACTTGCATGCTGACGGCCACCGTCGAGTGCGTGGCGGTGAGGATGTACCAACTTACGGCGGTGAAGTTGAGGCCGCTGCCGAAGAGCGAGACGAACATCGCCACCGAGAAGTAGCGGAATCCGCGCTGAGCCCAGATGACGCTCCAGTCGACTTTGGTGGTCTTGGTTGTGACGGCGGTGGCCATGGGGACAAAGAGATATTTTAAAGCATCGGAATTGCGTGCGGGAGGAGAAGGAACGCGCGGAGTTCTAAAAATTTCTAGAAGAGAGAAAGTGTTGTGGATTTTGGGTGCGAGCGCTGTTGCATGCCCGGAATTTACCGTTGCGGCTGCGAAATGTGGTATGGGATGGAATTGAACGAGGTGAGCGCGATGACTGCCGCGAAATGGTTGTTGAGAGCGGTGTTCGCAATCGTCGCAATTGTGGCGATCATTTGGGTGATTGGGATGATGTTGCCGCGAGACCATATGGCGTCGCGGATGGCGCACTATCAGGTTCCTCCACAGAAGGTCTGGGAGGCGCTGACCGATATCGACGCGATGCCGTCGTGGCGCATAGGACTGAAGAGCGTAACGCGATTGCCGGACAAGAACGGTTTGCCGGTTCACAGCGAGAACACATCGGCGGGAAAGATGACTTTCGAAACGACATTGATGGATCCGCCGCGAAGATTGGTGCGAGGCATGGCGAGCGATCTGCCGTTCGGCGGTACGTGGACGTTCGACGTTGCGCCTGCACCGGATGGATCGACGCTGAGGATTACCGAGAACGGCTACGTGAGCAATCCGTTTTTCCGATTCGTCTCGCGCTACTTCATCGGATACACGAGCGAGATGAACAAGTATCTGACCGGGTTGGCGCAGCATTTTGGAGAAAAGCCGCAGATTGGAGATTGAGTCATGGGACAGGAACGCGAGTCCACGTTACGAATTGCGAAACGGCGCATCGAGGGAGAAGCGCTGCTGGAGACGGCGGAGATCATTTTTCGGCCGGTGGACGGATCGAAGCGGCTGAAATTCGCGTTCGCGGACATCGTGAAGTCGGTAAAAGCGGTGGACGGCGAACTGCGGTTTCACACCGGAGAAGGGCCGGCGGTGCTGGAGCTTGGCCCTGCGGCGGAGAAATGGGCCGAGAAAATACTGCATCCGAAATCGCGCCCCGAGAAGCTCGGTGTGAAGAATGCGATGCAGGTTTCGCTGCTCGGCAGGTTCGACGACGACTTTCAGAAGAGAACTCAGCGCCGCGACGAAAAATGTGTCAGCGGGAAAAATTACCACCAACTCCGAAATTATCTTTGTAGCCGTCGAGTCATCGAAAGAGTTGAGCGATGTCGCCAGGATCGCGAAATCGGTGAAAGGCGCAACGGGTCTCTGGGTCGTCTATCCAAAAGGGAAGAAAGAAATCACAGAAACCGACGTGATCGGAGCCGGTAGAAAAACGGGACTCAAGGATGTGAAAGTTGTCGGATTTTCGCCAACGCACACCGCGCTGAAATTCGTTCTTCCCGTCGAAAAGCGTTAAGGGTCGACGACATCATAGCTCGCAGCGGCGAGCGCAACGTTTTTAGCGGGATTCGTCGAGTCGTAGAAGACCGGCGTCTGCATTTCCTCAAACAGCTTGCCCGTCCGGTCGCTGCCTTTGCCGGAAAAAGTCCGTCCGGCGGCATCCTTGAATTCGTAGACGATCCTGCTCTGGCGGCTCTTACCGCCGGAGTAGGACTTCGCCGTGATCGTTCCGATCGCGACGTCGCCATCCGAAAGAAGGCGACGGTCGCGAAGCATCGATCGAAACATCGTGAATGCGACGAGTAACCAGATCAGGCCAAGCAGCGCCTGCGCAATCAAGTTGCTGTCGCCAGATTTCGTTGCGCCCCGTTCAACGATGAGAAAGACCGAGTAGCACCCCGCTGCGAAGAACACGACGTACATAACGGCAAAAAATCGCATCCACGGTTTCAGTCGAATTGCGCGCGGGCGGCTCACCATGCGCAAACGTTCGATCGCTGCGGCGACCTCGCTCGAAGTCGTTGTCGAAACGCCGAAACCAGCAGACAGCGGGGCGGCTTGCGCCCTATTCTGAGATTTCGATTTGGTCCACGAGACGAGCGCCAACACCGCCAATATGAATCCGAAAGTCACAAAGCTTCCCAAATGCTGGTTTGGTGAGCGAGCGTTGGACGCGCCGATTCCTACGAGGAAGATCGCGATTGCGATAAAACAAACTGCGAGCGCCTTCTGATTCTTGCCGCCCGAGTTGACGCGATCCACATTCCAGCCGCACGAGGGACAATACGGTTTCTTCTCGAACCAGGCATTTGGGCCGCCAATTGCTTCGCGATGGCACCTCGGGCACTGAATTGCGCTCATTGCGAAATGTATAACTCTCTCGTGGGGTTTTGACGAGAGAAAGTTCAACGACTGTGCGTTCGTGCGTATCATTTGTGCATGTCCGATTTGCTGACACTGCGTGAACTTGTCGTGGAGCTGCCGACTCCGGCGGGATGGGTGCGGCCGGTGAACGAAGTGTCGCTGCGTATCGCGGAGGGCGAAGCGGTCGGATTGGTCGGCGAATCGGGCAGCGGCAAGACGATGATGGCATTGGCGATGATGGGGTTGCTGCCGCTCGGCGCTCGCGTCAGCGGCGACGCGCGGATTGAACCCGGCGATCGGGGCAGCACAACGAACTTGACGCGGTTGAGCGAGACGGAATGGCGCGCAGTGCGCGGGCGCGATATCGCGATGGTGTTTCAGGAGCCGATGACGGCCCTCAATCCTGTGATGCGCGTCGGCGCGCAGATTGAAGAAGCGGTTCGCGCTCACGAACCGAAGCTCGCGGGCGAAGAGGTGCGCAAGCGCATGCTGGAATCGCTGCGCCGCGCGGCTGTGCCGGAGCCGGAAGTCCGCGCGGAACAGTTTCCGCACCAGCTCTCGGGTGGATTGCGGCAGCGCGCGATGATCGCGATGGCGCTGGCCGGCGGACCACGCTTGCTGATCGCTGATGAGCCGACGACTGCGCTCGACGTAACGGTGCAGAAACAGATTCTGGGTTTGCTCGATCGACTCCGGCACGAACTACGGCTCGGCTTGCTGTTCATCACGCACGATTTGGGAGTCGTGGCTCAGGTTGCGGATCGCGTCGCGGTGATGTACGCCGGACGCATCGTCGAGGAAGGACCGGTTGCCGATGTGCTGCGTGCGCCTCGGCATCCTTACACGCAAGGATTGCTGGCGGCATCGCCGACGCTCGAACGCGGAAAACTCGCGCCGATTCCGGGGACGGTGCCGCAGTTGACTGCACTGCCGCCGGGATGCGCTTTTGAGCCGCGCTGTGCGGTGCGCGTCGGGGAGTGCGTAAAGCGCGTGCCGGATATGAGAGAGGCGAGTACGGGGCATGAGGCGCGGTGCGTCTTGGTGTGAAGGGCGGACGTTCGAGGAAATCGCGGTAAGCGGATCGGTTGAGGCGGGCTGAAGGCCGCCCCTGCAAGGCAAATAAAAAGGCTCCCGAAAAATCCGGGAGCCTTTTTCCCTTGCACCACTTCGAAACGCGAAGCGCCGAATCGAACCGCCGAACGCGACGCCGGCTAGAACTCGTAGCGCAATGCGAACTGCATCGTGCGCGGGTTCGTCAGCAATCCGGAATACTGGCCGAAGTTGCTGCTGTTAGTGATCGAAAGGTTGATCGACTGCACATCGAATCGCGTCAGGTTGAGCACGTTGAACACTTCCCAACGGAACTGCAGCGAGTGTCCCTCGGACCACGGCATCTTCCAGCGCTTGGCGAGCCCCGCGTCCAGGCTGGCGAAGCCATCTCCACGCAGCGTGTTGCGTGAACCAACCTGACCGGGGAAATCAGTTTGAAATGCGTTGAATGCAGCGGCCGCCGTGGCGGTGGTGCCAAAGATGTTGACGGTACCGTCGGCATTCTTTGACGCGCCAACCGTTGACACTGGAGCGATCTGAGTGGCGTCGCCCGAAAGCTGCCAGTTTGTCGGCCACTGGGCTCCGTTGCTTGCGCTGATCGGGAAACCGCTCGTCCAGCGCGCCAGTCCGGTGAGCTGCCATCCGCCGACGAGAGCTTCCCCGACGCCGTGAGCATTCGTGGCGATCCAGCGGCCTTTGCCGAGCGGCAGTTCCCATACCCAGTTCGCGTTGATCTGATGCGGGGTGTCGAAATCCGAAACCGCGCGAGTCGCCTTCGGATCCCATGCGTTGATGATCTGGCCTCCAAGGCCGCCTTCCGCGGCGATGCGGTTGGCGTCGGAGGAAATGTCCATCGACTTCGAATAGGTGTAGTTGAGGTCGAATTGCAAACCGTGCGTCATGCTGTGACGGAAACTGACCTGCAATCCGTTGTATGCCGAATTGCTGATCGATCGCCACGCATACAGAGCTGCGAATTGCGGCGAAAGGAACGCATACGGTCCACCCGGTCCGTAGTAGCTGACACCGGGAAGATTCGCATCGGTCAGTTGACCCTGATCGATCGCCTGGATTGCAGACGTTTCGTTTCCGTTTTCGCAGCTAAACAGGTCATACGCGGCCTGCAACACGCTCTTGGTCGAACCACCGCTGCAAAGCAGGCTGTAAGCTCCACCGGGTTTTAGGGGCTGAAGGATGTCGCTCCAATACGAAGCGGTCGGGCCGATCAGACCTGGAGTGACGGAGTTCGTCGGCACGCCCTGGCGATAGACCTTTGCCAAAGCCGTTGCCGCCGCAAAGTAATCGACGCCGGTCTTCGGGTCGCGAATATCTTCGGGCGTCGCGACATCTTCCTGCGACAGCAAGCGATGCGCGAGGCGTCCGACGTATGCGACGTCCAACGTGAAGCCCTTGCCGAGATCGCGTTGCACCGAAAGATCGAACGTATAGGCATACGGCGTCTTGAGGTTTTGATCCGAGCCCCAGTACACCGCGAAAGCGCTGCTCCCGGTAGACGGGAAGTTTTGCGGGAAGGTGAAAGGCGGCGCGGACGCGTAAAGATTCGTCCCGTCAGTGCCTGTTGTAGGAATGTTGTTCAATCCAGTGATACGTGGAGCGGTCGCGGGCGAAACCGCGCCTTCCTGGCTTGTGAGCGCGCTCGAGAGGCCGAACGAACCGTTTTGATCAAACGTTGCGAGCAGCGAGGGTCCGACGCGATCATAGACGATGCCGGCGCCTGCGCGGATGCTCGTCTTGCCCGGGCCGCCGAAAAGAGCGCCGAGCAGTCCGGAGCTGGCACTGGGCGAGTACGCGACTGCCAGGCGAGGGGCGAGGTTTTTGTAGTCCCAGTTGTAGAATCCCGGCGCGTTATTCGCCGGTCCGCCTAGATTGAAGCCCACCAGTGGAGCCGCGTTCGATCCGATACCTTGCAGCATGTTTTGTCCGCGCGTCGCGAACCAATCGGTGAGATTGACCGACGGCGTCACCTGAAGCCCGTCGGTTTCCCACGGTGGCGAATAAAGCGAGTAGCGCAGCCCATAGGTCAGCGTCAGGTTCGACCTTATTTTCCAGGAATCCTGCGCGTAGAACTCCCAGGAATCGTCGGCGAAATGCCGAACGACCGGTGCGCCTTGCGGAAGCACGGAGCCGTCTTTGTTGTAGTTATATTGAGCGGTTACCTCATTCACGCTTCCGACGAGAGCGATAAGGGGATAGTCGTAGTTGTTGTCGAAGCTGGAAGCCACAGCCGGCAGGCCGAACGCGGCGGGATCGAATGCGCCGCCAGTGTTCGCGAAACCGGTGGGCGAGAACCAAGACGCGTTGGTGAACGCGGTGCTGTACGACGCGATGTTCGTGGATTGCGGATTGCGCATGATGTCCACGTTCGTGCCGAACGTAAACGTGTGGTTGCCCTTAATCCAGGAGACGTCGTCGAGGAAATTGTGGACCGGCACCTGGAACGTCGTCGTCGGAAATTCCTGGAAGCTGGAGTTGTTCGGCGAGCTGTTGTCGTTTAGACCTCGGAATTGAACGAACTGCTGCGTCTGATTTCCGATTTGTCCCGTGCTCTGCCGCGTGTAGCCCCAGTGGAAGTTGTTTATAAGGTTGGATCTCAAAACAGCCGAGTAACCGACTGCAAATCCCTTGCTGTAGTCGATGGTGTCTTGCGTCGGCTGCTGTCCGGGCAGGTATGGAACGCTCGCTGTGTTGTCGTTGCGTAGCGCACCGCGCCAGAAGAGAGTGTGGTTGCCATTCGCGGTGAGTTTGTAATCGGCGCGAGCGATGTACCAGTTCGTGGTGATCGGAGCGGCGCCCGCGAAGCGATAGCCGACGTAGTTCAGTCCGTCGCCAACGGTGTTGTCGTTGGGCGATGGGAGAGACTGGAAGTAGGGGATCATTACGTTCGAGCTGACGCCGATGCCTTGCGGATCCATCGACTGGATCGCCGCGGGGCCGACGGCCGCGTTTCCCGCTGCCACAGGGAAGGACTGGCCGTTGATACCTTGCACCGTACCGCCAGGGCAGGCCGTCGGATCGTCGCAGTTGTACATGATGATGCCGTTGCGCATCGCTGCGCTAGGAACGATGCGGACGACGCTTTGCTGCTGCGCTTCACGCTCGCCTTCGTAGTTCACGAAAAAAAACAACCGTTGCTTGATAATCGGTCCGCCGAGCGAAGCTCCAAAGTTGTTGCGGACGAGCTGGAGCGGTTTGTTCGGTTGGCCGTCCTGAAGTTCGGCGAGCTTGATGAAGTAGTCGTTCGCGCTGGTCAGCGTGTTGCGATTGTATTCGTAGAGCGAGCCGTGGAACTGGTTGGTGCCGCTCTTGGTGACGAGCGAGACTTGCGCGCCGGAGGAACGGCCTTCGTCGGCGTTGTAGTTGGATGTTGTGACGCGAAATTCCTGGACGGAATCAGCAGTCACGGGCAGAACGGACGTGAATGCGAAGCCCGTTGTGTCGGTGTTAACGTCGACGCCGTCGAGCGTGATGTTGCTCTGATCGCTGCGCGCGCCATTCACCGCGCCGCTCCGCGTGTCGGTCATGGTGTTGATGTCCGACCGATTTCCTGTGTAGGCCACGCCGGCTTGCAGCGAGAGCAGGTCCGGCACGTTACGCGAATCGATCGGCAGTTCCTTGACCTGGTTTTCGTTGAAGGCGTTGCCGAGCGACGCGTCGGCTGTGTTCAGCGTGACCGCGGCGGCCGAGACCTCCACGGTTTCGGCGGTCGCGCCGATGTCGAGCGTCACGTCAGCGGTGAAGGGCGAATCGACCTGGAGCTGGAGATTCTTGCGCTCGTAGCGCCGGAAGCCGGTCATCTCAATCGACAAGACGTAAGAGCCCGGGGGAAGGGCATTAAACTCGTATGCTCCTGTGTTCGACGTTTGTGTCTGGCGCTGGAGCGACTGCGCCGCGTTGGTGAGCGACACACTTGCGCCCGTAACGGTGGCGCCCGTTTTGTCGGTTACGGTGCCGCGGAGCGAGGTGGTGCCGGATTGAGCGCGGAGAATGACGGGTAGGGCGAGAGCGACCAGGGTCAGCGCAAGGGATGCGAGTCCGAGTAGGGCTCTGCCGGAAGAGCTTCGATGCACAGCGTGCCTCCTGAAATGGTAAAGGTGCAACCGGGATGAACAGGTGATGGCAAGCGGCGTGCCGAAGTGGAAGTGTTGAAGCGAAAGACGTTGCGATTTCTAAATCGGAAAAATTATTTGGGTTCTCAGATTTAGATATAGGTATTTGATGGTGGAGACGAAAGATTGACCATCGAGCCGGTGGCGGATGTGTTTCTGGCAGCGTCTTCGCGTGTGCTTAGATGTCTGTGAGGCGGCGAAATTTTATTCTTGTTTGAACGCGCTAACGAAATTTTGCGTCGTGCGTCGCGCGGCGTGGGAAGATGGCCCCCGTCAAATCTTTGTGTCGAATCTATATATTGAATTTGTGTCGAACCGCGGGCGAATTTGATGGGCCTCAGCGGCCTGACGAAAGGATCAGCGGGTGATCTTGGAGGCGCGGGAGCTTCGGAAGACGTACGCGAAAGCTGGCGGAGCGCTGCCTTCGGGAGGCGGTTCGAACGGCGAGCGTTTTACCGCGGTTGACGGCGTCAGCTTCTCGGTTGCGGCTGGGGAGACGTTCGCCATCGTCGGCGAAAGCGGCTGCGGAAAGACGACGCTGGCCCGGATGTTGCTGCGGCTGATCGAGCCCGACTCCGGTGAATTGCATTTTGAAGGCACCGACCTGCTGAAGCAGAGCGGCGAGCCGTTGCGCGTGAACCGGCGGCAGATGCAGATGATTTTTCAGGATCCGTTCGCGTCGCTGAATCCGCGGATGCGCGTCGGCGCGATTGTCGCGGAGCCGCTGGAGATTCACGAGCCGGGATTGTCGGCGGCCGAGCGTCGCGATCGCGTCGCGGCGATGCTCAAGCGGGTGGGATTGAACGAAGATGCGCTCAAGCGATATCCGCATGAATTTTCCGGCGGGCAGCGGCAGCGCGTCGGAATCGCGCGAGCGCTCATTCTCCGTCCAAAGCTCGTCGTCGCCGATGAGCCGGTCTCGGCGCTCGACGTTTCCGTCGGCGCACAGGTGTTATTGCTGCTGCAGGAATTACAGAAGGAATTCGGCCTGACCTACATTTTCATATCGCACAGCTTGCCCGTCGTGGCCCAGATCGCCACGCGCGTCGCGGTCATGCGCCGCGGGCGCTTCGTCGAAACGGGCGACGTCGATTTGGTGTTGCGCCGTCCGGTCGAGCAATACACGAAGGAACTTCTGGCAGCCGTGCCGGAAATCCCCCGGTAGCGCCGCTCATATTATGTTCGGCCGTTCGAATCCGGGCCGAGCCCGCCGAACCCATCCGTTACCTGAAATTTCCTTCGGTTCTCAGCGTAATAGGTGTAAGAAGACAGCAAGACTCTGTCCTGATTACTCTGTGGTGGAGGAATTTTCCTATGGCTACGACTTCCATGCCCGCGCCAGAGGCGGCAGCGCCCGTCAGCCCGATCGGCCGCATCATCGGCGTTTTTACTTCGCCAAAGCAGACATTCACATCGATCGCCGAGAAACCATCGTGGGTCGCGCCGATGCTGTTGATGATGATCCTCGCGGTCGTCGTCGGCGGACTCCTGAATTCCAAGATGAACTGGGCTCAGTACATCCGGCATAAGGCCGAAGAGAATCCTCGCTTCGAACAACTCTCGGAAGAGAAAAAGGACGAAGCCGTCGCGGGACAAGTAAAGTTTTGGGCCGGCTTTTCGTACGCCGTCGGCGCCGTCGCGATCCCCATTTCGATCCTGATCTTCGCAGGCATCTATCTGGTCGCTTTCAATTTAATGAGCGGCGCAGGGGTGCGTTACGGCCAATCGTTCGCGATCACCACTCATGCGTTTTTGCCGGCGGCGATCACCAGCATTCTGGCGATGATCATCTTGCCACTGAAAACGTACGGAGACGTCGACCCGGAAAATATCGTCGCGACGTCTCTGAAAGCGTATTTGCCGGAGACGGCGCCAAAGCCGCTGCTGGCTCTCGGCGGATCGCTGGAATTGTTTTGGATTTGGTGCCTCGTTCTGATCGCGATTGGTTTCACGGCTGCGAATCCGCGCAAAGTGAAGCCGGGCGCAGCTTTCGGAATCGTTTTCGGCCTCTGGGCGATTTGGGTTTTGGCCAAAGTCGCCTGGGCCGCGATTTAGCAAGCGATCGTCCTCTCTTCGTGCAAACGCACTGAGGCCCGCGCGCCTCAGTTGGGACTCGGACGCCTCACAGCTACAATAATGGTGTGAGCTTTTCGTTTGAGGTTACCCAGACCGACCCGACAGGCGCTCGCCGAGGCAAATTCTCGACGCCGCACGGTGCATTCGAAACGCCGGCATTCATGCCGGTCGGCACCGCCGCCACCGTAAAAGGACTTACGCAAGACGCGCTCGAGCAACTCGGCGCGCACATCATTCTCGCCAACACCTATCACTTATACCTGCGCCCCGGCAACGATCTGATTCGAAAACTCGGCGGCCTCCATAAATTCATGTCGTGGCCCGGCGCGATCCTCACCGACTCCGGCGGCTTCCAGGTCTTCAGCCTCTCCGACCTTCGCAAAATCACCGACGAAGGCGTGCGCTTCCGCTCGCATCTCGACGGCTCCGAGCATCTCCTCACTCCCGAAAAAGCCGCCGAAATCCAGCTCGCACTCGGTTCCGACATCGCCATGGTGCTCGACGAATGCATCGAGACACCCGCGCCGCGCGACATCGCCGAGTCCTCGGTCAAGCGCACGTCGCTATGGGCACGCCGCGCGCGCGAATATTTCCTGCGCCAATCAAACGAAGCGAGCGACGCCTCCACCGGCACGGCGACCAGCTCCGGCCTCCCCCAATGGCAATTCGGCATCGTCCAAGGCGCCACCTTCGCCGACCTGCGTCGCGAAAGCGCGCGCCAACTCCTCGAGATCGACTTCCCCGGCAACGCCGTCGGAGGCCTCGCCGTCGGCGAACCGCACGCCATGACCTGCGAAATGACCGGCGTCGTCACCGAGCTTCTCCCCAAAGATCGCCCGCGCTATCTGATGGGCGTCGGTCGCCCCGAACAAATCGCCGACTACGTCGCTCTCGGCATCGACATGATGGATTGCGTCCTTCCCACGCGCGCCGCGCGCCACGCCTGTATTTACACCAGCGAAGGCCGCGTCCTCATCAAGAATGCGCGCTACGCTGAAGATCAGCGTCCGCTCGATCCCGCGTGCTCCTGCTCCGTCTGCAAACGCTACACACGAGCCTACTTACGCCATTTATTTCACGCCGGAGAGATCACCGCGGCCATCCTCGCGACCCACCATAATGTCCACTTTTACCTTGACATCATGCGCCAAATCCGTGAGGCTATCGGGTTTGGGAACCTAGCGAAATTCTCATCTGCGATGCACGCGCGTTACTCCGCAGGTCCGGCCTGAGGGCAAGCGGCCCGGCATAAAGTGGACGGCGCGCGAGGTCCGCGGGACACCACCAGAAGAGAATCGTAAGGGTTGGAGCGAGGGGGATTTTCCCCGTTGCTGGCTGCTGCTATCTCCACCGTTGTCGTCCAAAATTTGTGAAGTAACGCAGCGCCGCGCTAAGCTCGCGTCTGATGGATAGGGAATCGAGAAGGAAAAATGTTGGGTTCAGCCACAATGAGTTTCGCGGCAACGATATTTCAGGCGGGTGGACTGGGCAGTGCGCTCGGCAGCCCGCTGATCATGATGGTCATTGTCATGGGCATCTTCTACGTGATGCTCATCCTGCCGCAGCAGCGCCAGCGAAAAAAGACCGCCGAGATGTTGGGCGCGCTCAAAACCGGCGACAAAGTCATCACCAATGCCGGCATCTACGGCACAATCAACGGCTTCGACGGCGAAACCGTCATTCTTAAAATTGCCGACCAGGTCAAGATCCGCATCGCGCGTTCGGCGATTACGCAAGTGGAGACCACCGAAGATGCGAAGTAGACTTTCTTTCAATGTCCGCGCAAATTCCGCGGGCAACTACTCCGGTTCACACGGAGCTCTTAACGTCCAGCTATGAATCCAAATCTGAAGTGGAGAGTTGTTTTCATCGTACTGATCATTGTCGGCTGCATCTACGGGCTGATCGGCGTGCCGACGTTTCCGACTTCGCTCGCGCAGATCAAAGATAATTTCTCGCACCAGATCAAGCTCGGCCTCGATCTCCAGGGCGGCACGCACCTGATTCTCCAGGTGCAAACGCAGGAAGCGATCACCCAGGAAACCGATCAGACCGTCGATCGCCTGACGACGCAGCTCCGCGCGAAGAATATCCACTACGACGAAATCCGCCGCACCGACGACACCCACATTCTCGTCCGCAACATCTCCCCCGACCAATCGTCCGACTTCCGTGATCTCGTCAGCCAGCAATTGCAAAACGTTTGGGATCTCTCTGCCGCTTCCGGCGAACAGAACAGCTACACGCTCACGCTCCGCGCCAACGCCGTTGCGCAAATTCGCGAATCCACGATGACGCAATCGATCGAAACGATCGAGCGCCGCATCAACGCGCTCGGCCTCACTGAGCCGACCATTCAGCAGCGCGGCGGCGTCAACGATAACGAAATCCTCGTACAGCTCCCCGGCGAAGGTGATCCCACACGCGCGAAAGCCGTCATTCAAGCCGGCGGGCAGCTCGAACTTAAGCTTGTCGAAGATCCCACGACCTATCCTTCGCAGGTCGCAGCCCTCGCCGCCCACGGCGGCGTTCTGCCTCCGGGCAGCGAAATCCTGGCCGGCCGCAACGACAGCCGCACCGTGACGCCCGATCAAAGCGAAGTCTGGTACGTCCTCAGCCGCTCGCCCATCGTCACCGGCCGCGACCTCCGTAGCGCCGTCGAAAATCGCAGCACCCAGAATCCCGGCCAGTGGCAGATTAATTTTTCACTGTCGCCGGATGCCTCTCGCCGCTTCGGTCCCTTTACGGAACAAAACATCAATCGTCAGATGGCGATCGTCCTTCAGCATCGCGTCTATTCCGCGCCGGTCATTCACGGCCGCATCGACGACAATGGCGTCATCGAAGGCAACTTCAGCCAGGATTCCGCTCACGACCTCGCGCTCGTCCTCCGTGCCGGCGCGCTTCCCGCTTCCATCAAATATCTCGAAGAGCGCACCGTCGGCCCATCGCTCGGAGCCGATTCCATCCGCCACGGTGTCCAAGCATCTGTGCTCAGCTTGATCGTCGTCATGCTCTTCATGCTCGTTTACTACCGCCTCTCGGGCGCGAACGCCGTCGTCGCGTTGATCCTCAACCTCGTCATTCTGCTTGCTGCCCTGGCCGCCTTCGGCGCCGTCCTGACGCTCCCCGGCATCGCCGGCGTCATCCTGACCATCGGTATGGGCGTCGATTCCAACGTTCTCGTCTTTGAACGTATCCGCGAAGAACTGCGCAACGGCAAGTCTTCCGCCACCGCCGTAGAAGCCGGATTCGACAAGGCGTTCCTGACCATTATCGACACCCACGTAACCACCGTCGTTTCCGCCGTGTTCTTGTTCCTTTTTGGAACCGGCCCGATCCGTGGTTTCGCCGTCACCTTAACCATCGGTTTGATCGCCAACGTTTTCACTGCGATCTACGTGTCCAAGACGATTTTCCAATATCACCTTTCCAAGATGGACCGGCAGGCGGAGCTCAGTATCTGAGTTGTACTAGAACTCTTGGGAAACTTTTACCCGCAGTACTTTGCGCTATCTGTGCCATCCAACGCCCAGAGATCGCACTGTCCTTGGGAACAATTATTTAGGGGTTGGAGTCTAAAGAAGGGACGAATCTCGGCATGATTGAGTTCTTTAAAGAGCCCAATATCGACTGGATGGGCAAGGCCAAGTATTTCTACGGCTTGAGCGCCATCCTCCTCATCGCAGGGCTCATCTCCTGGCTGCATGAGGGCGGCCTCCGTTACGGCATCGACTTCCGGGGCGGCACCAACGTAGACGTTCGCTTCGCTCAACCCCCGAACATCGACCAGATTCGCAATGCCCTCCAAACCCAAGGCCTCGGCGGCAGCGAGATCCAAGCCGTCAGCAATGGCGTCACCGCCTCCAACTCGAATGAAGTGCTGATCTTCGTCGAGCAAAAGGGCCAGGGCGACCAGGCACTCGACACGAGTAAGGCTCAGGTTCTCACCGCGCTCAACGCGATGTACGGCGTCAAGGATCCCGGCAAGCCCGACTTCAACGCCGCCACTCCTTCCTCGCTCGCCGAATTTCTCGCCGCCAAGGATCCACTCGCACTTTCAGCAGCCGCTGGTGATCGCTACGAACAACTTGCTCGCCGATTGCTCGCCTATCGTGACGGACCGAAAAACGGCGTGCTCACCAATTTCGACGATCTCAGCGCTGTCGAAGGCGCGACTCCCGCAGTGATATCGGCGCTTAAGACGAACTTCGCGCTCGGCACCTTCACGATTCGCAACGTTGAAATCGTCGGTCCCAAAGTGGGAGCTGAACTTCGCCGCCAGGCCATCTTCGTTACGCTCTGGGCGCTCGCCGGCATGCTGGTCTACATCGCGTTTCGCTTCGAATTGGTTTTCGGCGCCGCCGCCGTTCTCGCCGTCTTCCACGACGTGCTCATTACTCTTGGCTTTTTCTCGATTTTGCACTTCGAAATTTCGCTTACCGTTATCGCCGCTCTCCTCACCCTCGTCGGTTATTCGATGAATGACACCATCGTCATCTTCGATCGCATCCGCGAAAACAATCGTTTGCTCCGCAAAGAGTCGTTCGCCGACGTTGTTAACAAGTCGATCAATCAGACTCTTTCGAGAACGATCTTGACTAGCGGCCTGACTTTCCTTACCGTGCTCGTCCTGTTCTTGATGGGCGGCCAGGTTCTTAGGGCATTCTCCTTTGCCCTGGTGGTGGGGATTGTGGTAGGAACGTACTCCAGTTTTGGCATCGCTGCGCCCCTTGTCGTCGCGTGGCATCACTGGCGCGGTGACAGAGGCCCTGTAGTTAGCACCGGATCTGCAGCCGGAAACAAAACCCGTGTCGGCGAAAACGTCTCCGGACGTCTCGCTCCTGCGGGCAGGAGGTAGGGAACATGTTTGAAGACATGGTAGTTTCCAGCTCGAACCCCAGCAAAACAAACAAGCCCTGGACTGTCGTTCTCTCGATGCTGTTCCAGGTTTTGTTTCTCGCGGTATTGATTTTGATTCCGCTTATCTACACCGAAGCGCTGCCGAAGACGATGATGTCCACTCTCCTCGTCGCGCCGCCGCCGCCTCCTCCGCCACCGCCTCCTCCGGCCGTGGTCAAGGTCGTCCAGGTCAAGCCGCAAGTCCACTTGATGGACGCCGGCAAACTTGTGCAGCCGAAAGTCATCCCGAAAGACATCAAGATTATTAAGGAAGAAGCGCCCGACATGAACGCCGGCATGGCCGGTGGTGTTCCGGGCGGCGTCGCTGGCGGTTCCATGGGCGGCGTCATTGGCGGCGTGATCGGTGGCATGGGTGGAGCGCCACCACCGCCCAAGCCTACCGCCTCGCGTATTCGCCAGGGCGGCAGCGTTCAGGCCGCTTTGCTCGTCAACAAAGTTCAGCCGGTCTATCCGCCGTTGGCACGTCAGACCCGCATCTCGGGCACGGTTCGACTCCACGCCATCATCTCCAAGTCTGGCTCGGTCGAATCTCTCGAAGTGATCTCGGGCCATCCGCTGCTGGTTCGCGCAGCGATGGACGCCGTGCAGCAGTGGAAGTACAAGCCGACGCTGCTCAACGGTGAACCGGTGGAAGTCGATACCACGATCGACGTGATTTTCTCTCTGAATCAGTAGTCAGCAGTACGGCGCTCTTCGCCAGTCGTGGGGCCGGCGAAGAGCACCGCGCAGCACCGTAGCAAGCATTTCTCTCGTTGGCCCCGGCCCAGCCGGTGTCACTAGAACTTCTAAGGAGCAAACGAATGGTAGCCACTTTGTACGTGTACGCGGCCCTCTTCCTGCAGTCCCAGAGCGGTACTTCCTGGGATCTTCGCAGCATGTGGGCATCGATGAGCGCACTTCCCAGAGTCGTTGTTGGTATTTTGTTCGTGCTGTCGGTTTATTCGTTCGGCGTCATGATCGACCGCGCGTTGATGTACAGCGCGGCGCGCAAGCAGTCGCGCGTGTTCGTGCAGCAGGTTGCCGGTGCTCTCAAGGACGGCAAGCTCGATGAAGCGATCGCGATCGCGGAACGCAATAAGAAGAGCCACATCGCCAAGGTTGTAGCGACGGGCCTCTCCGAATTCCAGTCCGCTTCGCAGCAGGTTTCCGACGCCGACGTGATCGAAGCCGCCAAGCGCGGTCTTGAGCGCTCGGTCGCCATCGTCCACGCTGAAATGAAGCGCGGTCTTTCCGCCCTTGCCACGATTGGTTCGACGGCTCCGTTCGTCGGCCTCTTCGGCACGGTCGTCGGCATCTTGAACGCGTTCAAAGGCATCGAGCAGTCCAAAGCGACCGGTCTGTCGGCCGTTGCCGGCGGTATCGCGGAAGCCTTGGTGACCACGGCGTTCGGTCTTCTCGTCGCCGTTCCTGCCGTCTGGGCCTACAACTACTTCACCAACAAGGTCGAAGCCTTCGACGTCGAGATGGATAACTCCTCGATGGAATTGATCAACTACTTCATTCTCCGCCGCGGCAGCGTCAAGAAGTAAGGTAGCCACGCAAGGAGAAGGAGCAACTTCATGGCACATGCTATTGGAAGCGGGCGCTACAAGCCGCAAGCGGGTAGTCAGATGGCGTCGCCCAACGTCATCCCCATGGCCGACATCATGCTCGTTCTGCTGATCATCTTCATGGTGGTCACCCCGATGTTGCAGAAGAATATGCCGGTCGACATGGCGAAAACCGACACCGCTCGTGACATGCAGGACGCAGACAAAGATGACGCGATCGTCGTGGCTATCACGCGCGATGGCGCCATCTATCTGGGACACACCGAGACGCGCAAAGACGATCTCACCAATGAAATCAAGGATCGTCTCGCCAATCGCCTCGACAAAACCGTATACGTGAAGAGCGATGCTCGCGCGAAATACGGCGACGTGGTCGCGGTTGTCGATGAGATTCGCTCGGCCGGTGTCGATCAACTCGGTCTGCTCACGGAAAAGAATCAGGGCAAGTCGTCAACGCCAGCGCCTCCGGCCAACGGAACAAATCCGACCGGAGACTGACGGGACGCCCCGCAGTTTGCTGTATTCGTAGTCGCATCACGCAGTCGCTGTCATTCGTTTGCTGATGTTTGAGTGGCCGCGCCGATTCCCACACGGCGCGGCTTACTGGCCTGCAAAGCTCGACACACAGCAGGCTCATAGGAGAAGTAGCCATGGGTATGAGCGTTGGAGATAACAAGGGCGGTGCGATGGCGGAAATGAACGTCGTTCCGCTGATCGACATTTTGCTGGTGCTGCTGATCATCTTCATGGTGATCACGCCGCTGACTCCGAAGGGCCTCGACACCTTGGTGCCGCAGCCCAATCCGAACCAGCAGCAGAACCAGGATTTGGAAAATAAGACGGTCGTCGTTCAAGTCCTCACGAACGACAAGCTGAAGATCAACAACGAAGATGCCACCTGGGACGGCCTCGGCGCGCGCATCGATCAGATCTTCAAGGACCGCGCCGAGAAAATCGCTTTCGTCAAAGGCGACAACGATGTACTGTTCGCCAGCGTCGCGCGCGCCATCGATATCATGCGCGCCAACGGCATCGACAAAGTTGGTCTGATCACGGCGAAACTCGAAGCGGGCCAGTAAAATCTAAGCTTCATCCGGCGTCGCTTTACCGCGGCGCCGTTTTCCGATTTTTGTGGGATTTGACGCAGGGATGTGATGGTTGAGTCCTCCTCGCAGGTCAATGAAACACAGCGAGGTGACTCATGGGCATGTCTGTTGGCGGTTCCAATCGCGGAATTGTTTCTGAAATGAATGTGGTTCCGCTGATTGACGTTTTGCTGGTGCTGTTGGTGATCTTCATGATCATCCCTCATCACCAGACGGGTCTGAGGGCTGAAATACCGCAACCGGCGCCGCCTGATTCCGCGCCCCCGAAGATCGAACCTGACATCATCGTCATCCAGGTTTTGGACGGGGGATCGCTCAAAATTAACGAGCAGCCGGTGCCGTGGGATTCCTTGCGCAGCCGTCTGGATGAAATTTTCAGCCAGCGTGCCAACCGCACCGCTTTCGTTTCTGGCGATTCCGGTATCGAGTTCCAGGTTGTGGCCAAAGTGATTGACGTGATGGACGCGGCAGGCATATCTTCTGTCGGTCTCTTAACGCCGCAGTTGGAGAAAGGCCACTAGATTGGCCGGTTGCCCTTCGCAGGGCGGACGTGAATCCTAGCGACGACTGTTTTCGGTCGCGCCATAAGCAGGGATGGGATGCTTCGATGACTTACGGATCGATTCGAATCGCACGCCGGGTAACGGCAATCGCCGCGATGGTTCTGGTCGCGGCGGGTGCCTCGGGTTGTAGCAAGCTCAAGGCTCGCGACCTCTTGAACAAAGGTGTCGCCGCCTTCAAAAACGGCCAGTCCGACGCTGCGATTGAAGATTTCAAGGAAGCGAAAGAAGCCGATCCGGAGCTTCTCAACGCGCGGCTCTATTTGGCCACCGCCTATGCCAGCCTCTACATTCCGGGCGCTCCGTCTCCCGAAAATATGGCTCGCGGCAATCAGGCCGTCGCCGAATTTAAGGAAGTCCTCGACAAGGACCCGAACAATCTCTCCGCGATCGACGGCATCGGCTCCATCCTCTTCCAGATGGCCGGCCAGCCGTTCGACCAGAAGCGGTTCGAGGAATCCAAGACCTATCACCAGCGCCACATTCAGTTGAAGCCCGAGGATCCCGAGCCGTATTACTGGATCGGCGTCATCGACTGGACGCTGGCCTTCCGCGCCAACGGCGAAGCGCGTCTCGCGTACAACAAGGACAACATCAAGAAGCAGGTCAAGGATACCGATCCTCTTCCGCCGGCCATCCGCGGCGACTACGCCACCAAGTACGGCCCGATGATTGAAGAAGGCATCACCGATCTCCAGAAGGCCATCCAACTCCGTCCCGACTACGACGACGCTATGGCCTACCTCAACCTTCTCTATCGCCGCAAAGCCGATATGGTCGAAAGCCCCGACGAGCGCGCCAGCCTCCTGAAGCAAGCCGACGACCTGGTCGACAAAGTCAAAGAAATCAAACAAAAGCGCGCCGACCAGCCAACTCAACCCTCCTGATCGCCGTCGATCAGTCGTTCGAAATCATCATCACCAAAGGGCGCTCCTTAGAGCGCCCTTTTTCGTTCTAGCCGCCTGCAATGTAGGGCGCAACTCGTTGCGCCCCAACGTGGGACCGTCGAAGGCCGCACGCGTGTCGGTTACCCAACCCCCCACCCTGAATCCCCAGCCCGGAAACAGCATCCTTAAGAGTGTCGTATACTAGACTATGGCTCCGGGCAACGTACCTCTCAGCTTCAACCGCGACCGCACAGAGCGCCAGCTCGACGCCCGTCTGGAAGAGCTCCTCGTCAAGCTTCGCAAGAATCGCCCGTCAGAAGACCCCTGGATGGTCCGCCGGGCCTATGACATCGCCGCCGAGCGCCACCGTGAGCAGCTCCGCAAATCCGGCGAACCGTACCTCATGCACCTGCTCGAGGTCGCCCACATCCTCGCCGACCTTCGCCTCGACGCCACCACGCTGACCGCCGCGCTCCTCCACGACGTCATCGAAGACACAGAGTTTCCCGTCTCGCGCATCACCGAGCGCTTCGGCGACGAAGTCGCTCACCTTGTCGAAGGCGTCACCAAGATCGGCCGCCTCAAAATGATGGCGCCCGAAGCGCGCCAGGCCGAAACCGTCCGCAAAATGGTGCTCGCGATGGTGCACGACGTCCGCGTCGTGCTGGTAAAGCTCGCCGACCGCCTCCACAACATGCGCACGCTCGAATATCTCGAGCAGCCGAAGCAGCAGCGCATCTCACGCGAGACGCTCGACATTTACGCGCCGATCGCGCATCGCCTCGGAATGGGTTTGATTCGCAACGAACTCGAAGACCTTTCGTTCCGCTATCTCGAACCCGAATCATTTCTCGCGCTGCAAAAGGAAGTCACCGACAAAGCGCCGGTCCATCTCGCATTTCTCGAAGAAGTGCAGGGAACGATCCGCACGAAACTGGTCGAAGCCGGAATTCCCGCTGACGTGACCTCGCGCGTCAAAGGTCTCTACTCGCTGCATCGCAAAATCGTGCGCCAGGAGCGCAGCCTCGAACAGGTCTACGATTTGCTCGCCGTCCGCGTCATCAGCGACAGCGAGCGCAACTGTTACGCCGCACTCGGCGTGATGCATCACCTGTGGCGTCCCGTGCCCGGCCGTTTCAAAGATTACATCGCGATGCCGCGTCCCAATCTTTACCAGTCACTGCACACCACGGTGATCCACAGCGGCCAACCCTTCGAGATTCAGATTCGCACGCAGGAAATGCACAACACCGCGGAAGAAGGCGTCGCCGCCCATTGGAAATACAAGGATGACAAGCCCGTCCGCGAAGACGATCAGCGCATCGCCTGGATGCGCCAACTGATCGAGTGGTCGCAGGAACTCGAAGAGCCGAGCGAATTTCTCTCAACGTTAAAGGTCGATCTCGCTCCCGTCGAAGTCTACGCCTTCACGCCGAAAGGCCGCGTTCTGGAGTTGCCACGCGGCGCAACGCCGGTCGATTTTGCGTACACGGTTCACACCGAAGTCGGCCACCAGTGCGTCGGCGCAAAAGTGAACGGCCAGATGGTCGCCCTGCGCCACGAAATTGTCAGCGGCGACGTCGTCGAAATCGTCACTCAAAAAGGGCACAAGCCCAGCCGAGACTGGCTCAGCTTCGTCAAGTCGTCGCACGCGCGCACCAAAATCAAGCACTGGATCAACGTGCAGGAGCGCCAGGAAGCCACCGAAATGGGCATCCGGCTACTCGAAAAGGAAGCGCGCCAATTCGGCCGCAGTCTGAAAAAAATCCCCGAAGCCGATCTGCTCAAAGTCGCTTCCGATTCCGGCTTATCAAAACTCGACGATCTCTACGCTGCCGTTGGCTTCGGCAAGTATTCCGCGCGCCAGATTCTCACCCGCGTCCTCGGCGAGCCCGAGAAGGGAACTCAGCCCGACACCGAAGAATCCACGCCGACGCTCGTCAAAACCGTCAAGCGCATGCTTGGCTTCGGCGAAGCCCCGCTCGTAGTCAAAGGCCACGGCGACCTGCTCGTCTATCGCGCGAAATGTTGTAATCCGATTCCCGGCGACGACATCATCGGCTACATTACGCGCGGCCGCGGCGTCGCGGTTCACACGCGCACGTGTCCCAACGTGCAGAATCTTCTGTATCAAACAGAGCGCCGCATCGCTGTCGAATGGGGAGGCGAAGGCGACGCCGCTAAATTCCTCGTTCAACTTCTTATCCGCGCAAAGGATCGCGCCGGCCTTCTCGCGGATATCACTGCCGTGATCAGCAACGCGGGCTGCAACATCCACAATCTCGAAAGCCGTCCCGACCGCCTCAACGCCCAGGTCGACGTAAATCTCGAAATCGTAGATCGCCGCCAGCTCGAATCCATCCTTGTCGCCATTCGCAAAATCCAAGGCGTCTACGGCGTCGAACGCGTCTACCAACCCACCGTCTAACTCGCCGCTTGAATTCGCTGCTTGATCGCTCGAAATGAAATTTGGACTATATGGAGTGCGACGCCAAGGCGCCGCTTTCGAGGTGTAAAAACTCGAGCGTGATTCTGGACCCTGCTCGATTTTAGAAGGAGAGTGGCTGGAGAGACGCTTACCGCGACTTGCGACGCTGCGCAACAAAGTCCGTGTGCGCATGATTCCGCGCCGCTTCCCGCGCAGTCGCCTCATTCTCAGCCTGCTGCTCAGTAATTCCCTGGGAAATCAGTTCGAGGATCTGCTTCTCATTCAGACCGGTATTCTTCAACCGCCCAATCGCCGCCGAACTAATCGTCGGTAATCCCTGCAACTCACGCTGCAAAATCGCGTTGACGGTTGCATCGGACAGCCCGATCAGTCGCAGCATGACCGCGTCCCCGCTGATCGTGTCGAGCTTGTTCGCTTGCGCGTAAGTAATGACGTCCGATTCGGTGTAGCGCGCGTTCAATAAATTCGCGACAGAATCGGCGCTGCTAAAGGAATGCCGCTGGTCATGCGCCATCGAAATCAGCTTCTCGCAGGTATCGTCGCTCACTCCGGAACTCTTCAGGCGCACGAGCTGCTGCAGCTCGGAATCCGAAATGTTCAGCGACTTGATGTGATCGATGGTTCCAGAATTCATGCCGGCCTGATCGAGTGGGCGATAGTCCATCAACGGGTGCTGATGGCAGCCCACCGCGAGGGCGAACATCCAGGTACCGAGCATGAGGTGCGAGCGTTTCACACCTTTATTTTAGGAGCCTCCGGCCTTTTACAACGGCCCCCGAATGCCAGCTGTGTTGGAGGGGTACCCGACCGGAAGGACAGGTAGCCGCTGGTCGGTGACAGTGATCACTAACTGCGGAATCCAACGTTACATCAAATAGCGCTCGTACACTTCATACCTTCCGCCCTGGCGGTATTCCCGTCTACAATCAGGTTCATCGTGCCGCGCGCCGCGATCACCAACCGCCTGCCGCTGTTGCTAGTCGCTATCGCGTCGATCTTTGCCTTCGGCTGCACGGCCGCACTCGGCCCCGGCTATTCGATCGAGAAGCAGGAGATAGAAGTTCACTTTCTTCCTGCGCCGGAACCGACGATCCAGATCAATGCGACCTATCACTTGCGCAACGATGGAATTCGTCCGCTGACAACGCTGGAGCTTCGCCTGCCGGGCCGTCGTAGGTTTCACTTTGCCGACCCCTCCGTCGAGTGGGACGGCCGCGCGGTCACTCTCGATATTTCTCCCGACAATCGGCGTAACGCGATTTTGAATCTCTCCGATCCGTGGAAAGTTTCGGAGGATCACACGCTGAAGCTCTCCGTCGAATACAAGCAGGCCGCTCCCGACGAACACAGTTTCAGTTTTGCCGCCGATGCGTTTTTTCTTCCGTCCGAAGGATGGAGCCCGCAGCTCATGCCCGCCCGCGGCGCCTTCGCCAAAGGCGGCGTCCCGCCCGCAAAATGGGAAATGACGATTCGCGTCCCGCAGGATTTTCTCGTTCACGCCAGCGGCGAGAAACCCAAAAAGTCCAAGAGCAACGGCGAGCAAGTCGTTCGCCTGACGCAACGTCTCAGAGATGGCTATCCATTCGTCGTCGCCGGCCGCTACGTCTCTGTGAAATTCAAAGCCGCACCGGAGACGGTCACGCTGTGGAGCCGCGCGAAACTCAGCGCGGACACGCTGAGCCAATCCGCACAGGGACTCGTGTCGACGATGAAGGCGTACGACGGGATGTTCGGCAAGCGCGTCGAAAATTCGCACGATTTGTGGATGGTGGAGTGTCCAGTCGTCGAAAATTGCTTCAGCACGAAGGCTTCGTATTACTCCAGCCTCATCAACGAACCCGGCTCAAAACCAACCGCGGAAATGGCCTCGCTCGACACCCTAATGGTCGATCTCACCAAGGGCTCGCCCAACGTTGTCGCCGCCGCGGGACCTTCGCTCGCTTCCACTTGGCTCGGCTACGGACAAAATCCCGGCTTCTACGAACAGGATCCGCCACTCGCGGCGCTTCCCGCATTCGCCGCGATTCGCGGAGGCGAAGCCGCCGGCGGCCCGCAAGTACGCACGAACGCCATTCGCCGCGCACTGAAAGTAATTCCGACAAATGGTCAACCGGGGAAAACCGAACCCGACGAAGTCGTGCGCGCAAAAAGTTTGCTGATTTTCTTTGCTCTGCAAGATCGCTACGGACAGAAAGCTTTTTCCGACGCGCTCAGTCATATGCTTTACGCGCGCCGCCGCGGCGGATTCGACATCACCGATCTGATCTCCGCGTTCGACCAGGAGACGCACCAAAACGTCGGCGAGTTTGTTCGGCACTGGATGAAGCGCCCCGGAGTTCCACAGGATTTTCGCGCTCGCTACGAAAGCGAAACCAGCGCGGACGCAGCCGCGTTTCAAATGCACGAGGCCAAGGAGGCTACACCATGAAAGACATCATCCATTCCGATCGCGGTCCGAAACCGATTGGTCCTTACTCGCAAGCGGTCAAGATCAACGGCCTCCTCTATCTGTCGGGCCAGATTCCGCTCGATCCAAAAACGAATGAAATGATTTCGGGCGACATCAAGGCGCAAACCGAGCGGGTCCTCGAAAACATCAAAGGCATTCTGGAATCAGCCGGCTCGAACTTGCACCACGTCGTAAAGACGACGGTCTTTCTCAAAGACATGAACGAATTTCCCGCGATGAACGAGGTCTACGCAAAATATTTCACCGCCGCGCACCCCGCGCGCTCCACCGTCCAAGTCGCGCGCCTGCCAAAAGACGCTTCCGTTGAAATTGAAGTGATCGCTTCGGCTTAAGGCCGGTCGGGGCTTTCCAGGGCGAGGTAGATTCCGATCGCTGTTCCGACTCCGGCGAAGATCAGCACGAACATCAGAAATCGATCGCGGCCCGACTTGCGCGGATTTTTCTGCGTGAACACCGGGGGCGGGTTGCTGGTGTCCTGCCCTTGCGGATCGTCCGGATCGAGCACAACGCGGTACGCCGTTCCTTCGGCGACGATCTTCGTATCGTCTTCGACGGAGATCGCCAGCGCGCCGTGAGAGCAACTGACAGCCAATTCCTTCGGGCTCAAGATCGTGACGCTGCCCACGGTGGCTGCATCGGTGTTCGGCCGAATCAGCGCGGTGCCGGCGTGCAGCGAGAACGCCTTGGCGTTCGCCGTCGAGAAAATCGCAGTACCGTTTTTCAGCGTAGCCGACGCTCCACCTTCTTCATTCGCCCAGGTTACCTGGCTGGCGCTGGATAGCAGCAATCTTGCCGCTCCAGCGCGCACCTGCAGGCTCCCAAATTTATCCGTTTCCAGCGTATCGCCGGACAAAACGGTCGTTCCCACCGTCGCGGCTGCATTTCCTACATGCCCTCGATCCGAAGACACCACCGTGCCAAAAGCCACCGTCGCGGCGCGCGCCATCGAGCCGTTCGAGACACACAGCAACGTGAGTCCGAACGACAACACTACGGCCGTGACTGTGCGTATCAGGTCGCGCAAACGCGCCATCGCTTCCCCATTTAGGCTGACCTCAAGAATACTGTCCGCTCGAGCCCGAGCGGCGAACCTGTCCAGTTGCTGACACCTAAAAGTACAGCCCGTGACGTGCCGACAAATTCGCGCATGCGGCAACGGCGCCAGTCTGCAGTTCGGCACAGAACCGCGAACAAAATCCGCGCGCACTGGCAGCCCGGCTTAGTCGCTGCTACAATGCGTACAGTAGTTCACGTATGGCGGACTGGAAACAAATCACCGCGCGCATTCGTCGCGCTCGCACCGGTAAAGACCCCGCGGCACAACTATCTACACTTTTCGAGAAAACGCAGGACGCAATGGTTGCCTTCGAGTTGGCGCGCGTGTTCGAGACCGCCAGCCAGAATGCCGAAGCGGCCAAGTGGTACACCACTGCGGCCACGCGCTTCCGTCGCTCCGATTGGAAGACGAAAGCAGAGCAGGCTGCCACGCGGCTTAGCGGCGAACCCTCCGGAGATTCGCAACTCGATTTTCCGCAACTGCGTCCACCGGCGCTTCCGGTTCCCGAAGCGGGCGCGCCGTTTGAGGACAGCGCCATCATTTTTGACGCGATCGCTGCTGCTCCCGCCGAAGCTAGCTCCGCGGCATCATCTGAAGCTGAATCGGAATCGGAAGCGGAGAGCGACGAGCAGCCCGTTGAGGCCGCAGGGAAATCATCCGCCAGCGAAAAGCAATCCGCCGAAAGCAGCCGTCGTCGTCGTGGCCGGCGCGGGGGACGCAATCGCCGCAAGGGACGCGGCAACGGCGGCGCGGACTCTCCATCCGGAAAGCATTCCCATTCTGAATCTTCGTCGGCGCCGCCTTCTCGATCTCACGCATCGCCAGGATCAGTGGAGTCCGCGAGCGAACAAAAGCCGCGCTCTTACGAATCCTCGATGCCGCGTCTGCCTGTTGAAGCCGCGCCAGCAGCAACGGACGCCGGCGGCATCGCGCTTCGCGGTCGCTACGGTGATCCCGGGCTTTCTTCGCGGCTTTCGTCGCTCGAAGTGCAATTCCGCCGTTTGCTGACGTGCTCGCCGATCAAGCTCGACGAAATAGAGCGCGCTCCGGCGGGACCGGGCGTTTTGCTGCTGACGGACGCCGACCTCACCAGCTACTACTATGTCGAAGCGTGCCAGACTCTGCGCATCGCGATTCCGGCAGTGCTGCGCGGCGGAGCATCGAAGCGCGGCGGCGATTCCATCAAGCCGCAGCTCGCCGAGCATCTGGGAATTCCCGAAGCGCGCGTGGGAAAATATTTAGCCGAGCACTGCGTCATCCGCTGGCTTCAGCTCGATGAAGGCGCGTCGCACTTCGCCCATTTCGTGATGGCTGTTCTCCGGCCGAGCCTGAACGAGTAGCGAACAGTCCAAATCGGCATTTCAGGACCCTCCCGACCCCCTCGTTTAGACCCCTTTTTTACCGTTCGACCCCCAAAAACGACCGTTCGCCGCAACCCGCTGGCTAATGGCCAGGTTTACCCTCAAACTGAACAAGTTCAAAGACTTAGTGACCGTTCCGCTTTTGGAATGGTAGGCTGGATGTGGTCCGGGGGCCTTCGTTGGCACGTAGTTTTGTACGTACCTTCGACAGTGCGGACTGCATCTCAAGATGTTCAGGAATTTGTATCCTGTGTTCCCGCTGCAACGTTGTTTTGTGTGGAAATGGTTTTCTGTAACAACGGATTTTGTAAGAACGGATTTTGCAACAACGTGGGGCCAAGGTAGCTCGCATTTTTCCGCAAAGTGGAGGTTCGAGGTTTATGCCTAATTCCGTGGGCACGCAGTTGAAGCGTTCGATGGACTGGGTGATTTGCAAGACCGCTGCCGTAACCTTCAACACGATCCAGCATTTCAACAAGAAGAATCCGAATCCGTCGGTCACTCCGCAGTGGTCCGACAAGCCGCTGCTGAAGTCCTGGGAAAAGACCAAGCCGACGCTTGGCTTCCCGCGGCAAACCGATTCTCTGTGCCCCGCCTGCGTCAAGGAAGCGCGCGAGTCGATCATCGCCGGTAAGAAAGATTGGCGCGATCTGATGCACGAGAAAGTCGGCGAGATCAAGGCGCAGATCATCGAGCGCGACGGGCAGATCTGGATGGTCAAGGATTGTCCGCTGCACGGCCACTACGAAGACATGATGGCGGTCGATGCGAAGTTCCTCGAGTGGATCGAGCAACAGTTCCCGGGCCGCGATATTCCGGCGCACAACGATGAAGACCTGCACAAGCACGGTTCTTCGACGGTTCGCTATGGCCGCGGATCGGTTTTGACGGTTGACCTGACCAATCGCTGCAACATGATGTGCGATCCCTGCTTCATGGACGCGAACCAGGTCGGCTACGTCCACGAACTTGGCTGGGACGAAATTCAGGAAATTCTCGACAATGCACTCCGCATCAAGCCGCGCCGCCAGATGTCGGTGCAGTTCTCGGGCGGCGAACCGACGATGAGCCCGTACTTCCTCGATGCGGTGTCGTATGCGCGCAAGATCGGCTACAACAGCGTGCAGGCCGCGACGAACGGCATTGAGTTCGCCAAGAGCAAAGAGTTCTGCAAGAAGGCGTTTGAAGCGGGCATGCGCTACGCATACCTGCAGTTCGACGGCATCGGCAACGACGCGAACAGCCACCGCCAGATCGGCAACCTGTTCGATGTGAAGCTGCGCGCGATCGAAAACATGCACGAGGCTGGCATCGAAATCGTGCTCGTTGTGACGATCGTGAACAACGTGAACAACGATCAGGTCGGAACCGTCGTGAAGTTCGCGATGGAGAATCCGAAGAAGATTGCGTTCGTCAGCTTCCAGCCGGTTTCGTTCACCGGGCGCGACGAAGACATCACGCCGGAACGCCGCTTGCGCCAGCGCTACACGCTCTCGCACCTTGCGAAGGACGTCAGCGATCAGGTCGGCAAGGTCGAGCCGACGCGCGACTGGTTCCCGATTTCGTTCATCAGCACGTTCGCAGGTTTCGCCGACATGGTGAAGGGCCGCGAATCGACATGGGGTTCGCTGTCGTGCGGATGCCACCCGAATTGCGGCGTGGGCACCGCGCTGATGATCAACAAAGAGACGAAAGAATGGGCGCCGGTTCCGCGGTTTTTGAATGCGACGCAGCTCACCAAAGACGTGACTGCGATCACCGACGCAGCGCGCGGCAAGACGTTCTCGAACTTCATGATGGCGATGGCGCTCTTGAAGAACTATCAGCCGTTCGAAGGACCGAAGGGTCTGACGCTCGGTTCGCTGTTCAAGAAGTTCGACAAGACCTGGGCGCTCACCAAGAAGTCCACCGTGAAATACGGCCGCACTTCTCCGGATCGCAACTACGAAGACGCTATGAAGCGCCGTCAGACCGACCCGTGGAACTTCCTTTTCATCGCGGGCATGTGGTTCCAGGATCTGTTCAATTACGACTTCCGCCGCACCGAAATGTGCATCATCCCGTACGCGACGCAACAGGGCGAGATCAGCTTCTGCGCGTACAACACCGGTGTGGGCTGGCGGCAGATCATCGAGAACATGCACAAGAACGCGACCGTCGCGGAGTGGTACAAGACGCACGGTAAGCACCAGATTTACGCCAAGGGCAAGAATGTCGATCTGCAGAGCTTCGAGCACTCGCTCCGCATCGACTCCGATGATGCGGCCCGCGTGCGCCATCTGGAGCATGACATTCCACTGACCGCAGCCGAGGAAGATCGCGCGCGCCGCAAGAAGGCGTTCGAGGAGCAGGCCAAGGTTCGAGCGATCTACGAAGAGCTCGTGCTGAAGAAGCCGCAGCCGACCGTGGTGCAGATCGGTTCGCTCACAGACATCGCGAAGGCCGTACCGGCGAACTTTACCAACGCCAACAAGCCGGTAAGCATCGATCCGGCACCGAAGCAAGAAGCCGAACCGGTCGCCGGCGACTAAGCCGCTTCGTTCCATCCAGACTTGAAAAGGCTCCCGATTCGGGAGCCTTTTTCGTTTAAACCAACACGTCGCCAGTGTTGGTGGATTGGCGTAAACTCTGCATATGGCTCGTGCTCAATCCACGAACGGCAATCACCGCAAATCGGCGTTTGGCCGATACGAATTTACCGTGGTGCTGCTGCCCGTGTTTGAGGAATCGCCGTCCGTAGAAACGGCGTCTCGGGGCGAAGCTCGGCTGAAAAAGCCTGCCCGACCGAGCGGATACCAAGTGACAGTTCCATCGCTTCCAGGGTTGATCACATTTGGGCGAACGCGGTCCGAAGCGTGGGTGATGGCTGAAGATGCCATCCGGTGTCACATCGAAGGATTGCGCAAGGACGGCGTGCCGATTCCCGACGAAGGCGCGGCGCAGTTCCGCAAATTGAAGATCTCCGCGTAGTTTAATGAGCCCGAAGCTTCCGATCCTGCGGCCCCGGCAGGTTCTGCGAGCCTTGCAGAGAGCTGGATTTGAAATCCACCATCAAACCGGAAGTCACGCTCAACTGAAGCATCCGTCCAGGCCTCATCTACGTGTTACGGTGCCGCGACACGATCGTTTTGATCTGCCCCGCGGCACGCTGCGCAGCATCTTGGATCAAGCTGAACTGAGTCTCGAAGAGTTTCTGGAATTTCTCTAGAAAGGCTCCCGGACTCTGGGAGCCTTTTTCTTTTACAGTGTGGAGACTGGTATCGTTGCTCGTATGTTGATACTTCAAGATCGGATCGCTCTTGTGACCGGTGCCTCGCGGGGCATCGGTAAGTCCACTGCTCTAGCGTTGGCTCGCGCGGGTGCTCATGTTGCCGTGAATTATCAATCCAGCGCGGATGCTGCCGCGGGCGTGTGCCGGCAGATCGAAGCGCTGGGGAGGAAGTCTGTCGCTGTGCAGGCGGATGTGTCGAAGACTGCTGACATCGAGCGTATGGTATCGAGCGTCGAGAAAAGCCTCGGTTCCGTCGAAATTCTGGTCAACAATGCGGGAATCGCCAAAGTCGTACCTCCCGAGCAAGTGACCGAGGAAATCTTTGAACATTTCCTGCGCGTCAACCTGACCTCGGCGTTTCTCGTAGCTCAAAGGGTCTTGCCGGCCATGCGGGCTGCCAAATGGGGACGCATCATCAACCTATCGTCCATCGCTGCTCAGACGGGCGGCATCATCGGGCCGCACTATGCGGCAAGTAAAGCCGGCTTGCTCGGCCTTACGCGATCATGGGCGCAGCTTTTCGGAAAGGAAGGAATCACGGCCAACGCGATTGCACCCGGACTGATCGATACCGACATGGCTGCGGGCGTCCCGGCTGACATTCGTTGCAAAATCCCTGCGGAATCGGTCGGCGGTCCGGACGAAGTCGCGCGGATCGTGGTCCTGCTGGCTGAAACGAAGACCATCAACGGGCAGACGTATAACATCAATGCTGGCCGCTACATGTCATGACGCCTGGACTGGTATAATTGCTGCGACGACAAGGGACGACAATGCCGATCTACGAATACATCTGCGAAGATTGCCAGAACGAGTTTGAGAAAATTGTGATCAATCGGGAGCAGGAGATCGCCTGCCCGAAGTGCGCGGGGAAGAAGAACAAGATTCAGCTTTCGGTTTTTGCCACAGCGAACGGCAATGGTGGCTCCAGCAAAGGGCCGTCGTTCTCTGGTGGTGGCGGTGGTGGATGCTGCGGCGGCGGTTGCGGCTGCCACTAGTCTTTGATTGTCTATGACTACGATTCTTTTCGCCGTGTTCGCGTCGGTCCTTGGCGCATCGCTGATAAGGGCGTTACACGACTGGAAAGCTGATCCACCGAGGGCGGGTGGTGGCATCGACTACGACGGCGGTTCCGGTGCCGACTTTTTTGACGGTGGGCATGGTAGTCATGGGGACTGCGGTGGCGGCGGCCACGGAGATTGCGGCGGCGGTGGGCATCACTAGTTCCTGAATTTCTCGCGTTACAAGGTTTGATCGTGTGGAGTAGGGACAGTGAAGGAATCTCGCAATTACTACAGCTTTGTTAAGGAATACAAAGGGCCGTTGACCGCCAGTTTCGAGATTGACGGCAAGGTGTTCGTCACCGACCGGGCCACGCTGGACCTCCTTAACCACAAGCGCGAGAAGGGGAGCCTTCGCGTCGCGCAGTGGCTGTTTGCCGTGAATCTGGCGACCGGGAGAATCAAACGCACCAAATCAGACCCCGTCGTCAGAGCCGACTGACCTCACAACGCTTCCATTTCCTCATCAGGTTCCACTTAGAAAACTGAACCGTTGGCCCAGCTGCGTAACCGAACTCGCTTGTTCGACATCGAACTGGAGCCGACTCGCACCCCGCTCTTGCGAGTTCTCGCCTTGGCGTGATTCCGCCACGTAAATCCTGAGAAGTATGCGGAGGACGATAATGTCTTCATCGAAGAAGATTGCTTTGATTACCGGCGCCAACAAGGGCATCGGGTTTGAGGTGGCTCGCCAGCTTGGCAAGCAAAACTGCACCGTACTGGTGGGCGCGCGCGACGCCAAGTTGGGAGAAGAAGCTGTCGCGAAGCTCAAGAAAGAAGGAGTCGAGGCGGTGTTTGTCGCGCTGGATGTGACTCGGCGCGAAACGATCGAAGCGGCTCGCGCTGGAATCGAGAAGGAGTTCGGGCGGCTAGACATTCTTGTGAACAACGCCGGTATCGCCGATCGCGGCGGAGACGGACCGCCGAGTGCCGCCAACATCGACGCCGTCAGCCGCACTCTTCAGACCAATTTTGTCGGCGCGCTCGCCGTCGCGCAGGCCATGCTGCCGCTGATTCGCAAGTCAGCTGCCGGCCGCATCGTCAATGTTTCCAGCGAGCTGGGGTCGATCACTGGATACGGCAACCCCAACTGGAAATTCGCGCCGGTGAAGTTCATCGGTTATTCCGCCTCGAAAGCCGCGATGAACATGATGACCTCGCAACTGGCGGCCGAACTTCGCGATACCAACATCAAGGTCAATTCAGTCAATCCCGGCTACACCGCTACCGATTTGAACAATCATCAGGGACCGCAAACGATCGAGGAAGGCTCTGCCGAGACGATTCGGGCGGCTCTGCTCGAAAACGACGGTCCGACCGGGCAATTTCTGGAGACAAGCGGAACAATTCCCTGGTGATGGCGTGCGGGCTATCGGGGTTTGGTGTCTGAAGCGGGCGGAGCTGCCGAACGTTCGGCTTCGCTCGAGCCCTGGAGAAATTGGACGTAGTAGCCGGTGCCGGCGATGGGTTGCCATTTTTCTGCTGCTAGTGGCGGTCCGGAGATGACGAGCGCTTTGATGCCGTTTGCGTGAAATCGTTCCGCGATCTCGTTTCGTTTTTCGGGTGGGGCGGTCCAGTAGGAATACATATCGTCGATTTGGATGTCGCCGGTGACGCGCAAACCGCTGAGGTGCGCCCAATAGTAGGGAAGAGTCGTTTGGCCGAGGAACGCGACTTGATCGCCTGACTTAAGGCCCATGCCGAGTAGAGACTGACCGATCTCAAATTGAACGTTCGGTTCTTTCCGCAGGCATTCGGCGAGGTTGTCGAAGCCTCCTTTTAGCACGGCGACTCCGGATGTGATCGCGATGGCCAGCGCAACTACGGCGCCGACGTTTTTTGTTGCGTCGAGCTGCGGCCAATCGACCGCGACGAACAGCACGAGCAAAATGATCGTGATCCAGACGGCTGCATAGCGCGGCTCGACGAGGACCAAACTGTAAAGTGCGAGTGTGACGATCGGCGGAAACACGATGAACCACAGTTGCGTGAGGCGCGCCCGCAAGCGTTTCCATGCCGACGCGAGCAGGGCCAGAACGAGCCAGCCGGCGATCCACTGTTTTTCCGTCGAAAGCATGTGAAAGAAGGAGACAGCCGCTCGGCCAATAGCGTCAAGCTGGCTCGCCTAAACCGAATCCCGGAGTTCGGCCGGTCCACCAATAACTCGGATCGTATAGAGCTGGATATGTCGCGAGCGGGTACGGAGTGTTCGTAGACATACGATGATGGATCGTCGGTAAGTTTCAGCGGCGAGTGTTGGATGTCGCGGCTGTCTGCCTTCCCGTCGTCGCGCGTGAGGCGTATCACCGAGTCTTTTTTGTGTTCGTCGGCGTGGAGGACTTCGTGGGTGTAGGCGACCTTTCCCGTTTCGCCGAATGTGAAGTGTCCTTTTACATGGGAGAGCGCTGCTACGAACGGCATGCTCACGACCAGAAATCCTGCCAACGTCGCCGATGCACGGAAGTCGGGCTTCTTTAGCCCTCCTCGCGCGAACGCGGTCGAGGCGAGAAAAACAAGAAACAGCGGGAACATCACGCCTTTGGTCAAATAGGCGACGCCGAGAATCGCACCGAGCAGCGCGTACCGCAGCAGGCCGCGGTCCGATTCGCGAAGGTCGATCAGTAGTCCGGTCGCGAGAAACACCAGCGCGGCGAGCGCCATGTCCGGCGTGTCGTTGCTGAGCGTGATGATCCTTAGCGTGCAAACGCCAAATGCCGTGTAGCCGAGCAGCCACCAGGCCCAGGCGGGGCGACCGGATTCGTTGCTTAGCTCGGGGAAGAGAAGATTCGCCAGAGATAGCAGGCGGTTCAAAAAAAACTCAAACGCAACCAAGGCCAAGACAAAAAAGACAAAATTAAGCGCGTGAAGATAGGTGGACTGCCAGTATGGACTCGGGCGAAAAATGATCTCGATGATCGCGAGCAGCCAAGAATAGAGCGGGCTCCAGTAGCCGTTGATCGCGTGAAGCCAGTCGCGCCGAGCGTACGCATGCGCGACGTCGGAGTAATTCACGCCGTCGGGATCGATGTAGAAGCGGCCGGCCCAAGCCTGAAGAAAACCCAGCGCAACAATCAGAACGCGCGAACCGGCTTTAAGCTGACGGAGAGAAAGTTTCATCCCGATATTGCGCTGGTGTTCATTGATAGTGAACGCAGGTGACTCGCGTGAGGCTAGAGTACTTCAATTATTCAAGTGGACGCCCGGGATTTTGCGCGCCATGTGCGCGAATCACTTCGCTCTTTTCTTCTTCTTTCGCGCACGGTCCAGCATGTTCTTGACGGTAAATTGAATTCGCTTATCGCGTGTCTTCGATTGTTTCGCTTTGTCGATCCAGCCGACGATATGGCGTCGCAACGATGGTGTCACCGCGCGGAACGCCGCCAATGCGCGAGGCGTATTCGCTAACTCTGCCGCCAAATCCGGTGGGATGACCGGCTCGCGCGGCTCGCTATCGAGCGACATCGTCACTTCCACCGCGTCGCCCGCGTCAATCTTCAGCTTTCGCCAGATTTTGCTGTTCAGATGGAACCGGTAGTTGCCCCCGCCGCGTGGCACGAGCGTATTTTCAAACGGCAATCCATCGATCCATCCGTGCACCGGAATATGCTTTGGGTTCCCACCAACTTCTTTGCGGACAGCCTTGCCGATCTCGCGCGGCACGTCGATGCAGCGCATGATCCAGATTTTCTGGATCTTCGCCGCGAAAACGTAAGGGTTTTCCTCTGAGGACATTTCGATGCCGCGCCGATTTATTGCGGTCGCGTGTAACGCGCGATGTTCGCCGGTACCGGCGCGTCGGGATTGCCGCGCGGATCGCGCAGCGGCTCGCCGGGTGTCCACTTAAATGGAAGCACGCCGGTCCACTTCGAGCCGTCGTATTCGTCTTCAGGATTGACGGCGAAACCTGTGCGGACTTTGGCGCTCGCCTCGACAAGCGGCACGGCGATGACCATCGTACCTTTCATTTCCTGCTCGGTGGGCGGGCGGACGTCGTTCCATCGTCCCTTCAAAACATATTCGACGAAGTCGCGCATCGCCGCCAATTTCGCCTCGTGGCCTTCAATGACTTCAGCCTTGCCCATCACGACGACGGAGCGATAGTTCACAGAATGCCCGGTGGCCGTCGGAGAAAAAACAATGCCGTCGAGAATCGTCACGTTGATCGTGAAGGGCGCGCCGCTCGACAGCGTTTTCATCAGGCGGCTGGCCATCGAGCCGTGAAGATAAAGCTTGTCGCCGACACGAACGTAGTTGGTCGGCACGACGATGGGAATACCATCCGCGATAAACGCGATCGAGCAAACGAACGCTTGATCGAGAATCGAGTAGATCAGTTCGCGGTCCCACGAGCCGCGGTCGGGTTTGCGTGTGACGCGCGTGCGTTCTGTGTGTTGGAGATCGGTCGGCGGCGCTGGCTTGTCATTTTTCATGACGAGAGCCTAGCCCGTCCGCAACAATCATCGCAAGCGCCAAAATAGCCGCAGCCGGCCCTGAGACTAGCAGCTCCCGGCAATCTTATTTTGCCGGCGCCGCGTTCGCGCGTGTCGCGGCGCCGCGAACGACGCGCAGCCCGATGTACGCCGGCGCTGCTTCGTGTGCCGCGTGTGAATCGGTCGGCTGATCCGCGCTGCCGCCGATCGCTTTGCCTTTGCCGTCGCTCGCGACGACCCACTCGGCGACGTTACCGCCGAGATCAAAAATCAGCTCCTCGGATTCTTTGCCTTGACCTGCGAAGCTGCCGACTGGCTTGAGCAGCGGAGCGCTGCCACTCAGATCCGCCAGTTTTTTCTGCAAAAGTGCGGCGTCGTCATAGTTCAGCGAATACCCGGCCCAATAGTCGAGCGTGTTCTCGCCGTCTTTCTTTTCATACATCGACGCGACTTCGCTCTGGTTCGGCAGCCGCCACGTTTGCCCCGTCGTTTTCGATAGCCATGCGGCGTACGCCTTGGCCTGGTCGAACGTAATTCCACTCGCAGGATAATTTTCTGTGCCCGGCTCGAATTTGTAGCTCTTGTCGGACTCGGCGTATTGCGCGCGCGTCACTTCAAACCTCCCAATTTCCAGATTTTCGCGCAATACGACTTCGGGAATCAGCACGCTCTTGCCTTTGCTCGTTGCCGTCGCGCCATAATTCGCGCCGACGCGACCCACATTCTTCTCGCGCAGCAGTGCTTCCAGCGGCGAGCCTTCCTTCACAGCTTCATTGTTGGTTTTCGACGTCTTGAAGAAATACTTATCGAACCACGCGACCTCTTCATCCACCTTGCGCATCTGATGCGTCAGTTTGCGCGGCCCATGCGGCTCGCCGGGGAACACGATGAACTTCACCGGAACCTGTCCGTAATACTGCAGCACGCGGAAATACGACCAGCTTTGCGCCGGCGGAACGTTCGTATCGGCCGAGCCGTGGAAAATCAGCACCGGCGCTTTCACTTTGTCCATTTTAAAAAAGGGCGACTTGTTGATGTAAAGCTGCGGATCCTGCATCGGCGATTTGCCGAAATAATACGCGTCAAACGCTTCGCCAAACGCCACGTTGCCCCAATCGCTGATCCATTCGATGTCGCCCGCGCCGACGCTCGCCACCTTGTATCGCTCCGGATACGTCGTGATCAGGCTCGTCGAAAGAATCGATCCGTTCGACCAGCCCATCGTCGCGATTTTGTCGGCATCGACCACGCCTTTGCCGATCATGTAATCAACGCCCGCGTTGATGTCGGGCGTTTCGAGATCGTAATACTTGCCGCAGCAGATCGATTCCGACCATTTCAATCCGTAGTTGTTGCTGCCGTGATAGTTCGGACGCAGCACAAACGAGCCGCGCTGCGTCAGCAGTTGCAGCGGATATGCCCAGCTCTCTCCCCACAAATCTTTGTCGGAGCCTTGCGGCCCGCCGTGAATCGCGGTGATCAGCGGATACTTTTTGCCTTCTTCATAGTTGGTCGGGTAATAGAGGATGCCCTCGACCATCTCATCGTTCGAGCCCTTCCATTTGATGATTTCCGTTTTGGCGTAATCGCGGCCTTTCACGAGGCCTTCATTCAACTTCGTGACCTGCGTAGCAGACGCGAGCTTGTTGTCGCTGAGTTCGGCACGATAGAGCTGTGGCATCAAGCTGGCCGTCGAGTATTCGTAGACGATCGTTTTGCCGTCGTCGCTGACGTTGAAGCTCTGAAAGTTTTTGACGTGATCGCCGCTGAGCTGCGTGCGCGTCCACGTCGTCCCACTCTTGGCATAAAACGCAGGCTCATCGTGGCTGCCAGCGGCGAGGAGCGCGATGAATCCGCCGGGAACGGTCTGCAAATCGTAGCCGAGCCCGTTCGGCCAATCGAGATTCACCTGCGTCGCTTTGCCACTTGCGAGATCATAAAAATAAACGATCGAGATTCCCGCGGTCATGAAGCGCGCATCGGTCGAAAACGGCGTCGCCATATAGAATCCGGAATTGTCGAACTCCCACTGAAAACCTTCGGGGCGAATGCGCATTTCGGTGAAGACCTGCTTGTCTTCGCCGCCGGCGAGGCTGTGGATGATGACGATCGGATGCGCTTTCTGATCGAACGCGTAATGCAGGCTCTTCGCGTGCGACGCGACGACGTATTTGCTGTCGTGCGAAATCTCGAATTGCTCGATCCAGTCGGTGTTCGTGGTCAACCGCGTGATTTTTCCGTCCTTCACGTTGACCTTATAGAGACGCACAGGCGGTTCATGGTCCGCGTCGTCGATCACGTCGGAGTCGTCTTTCTTTTTCTTCATCTCCATTTCGTACAGCGCAGGATCTTCGGGCGCGCTGAAGACGATCGTGTCTTTGTCGAGCCATTCGGCTTGTTTTGGCGAGTGCGCCAGATCGGTAAGCGGCCAGGCTTCGCCGCCATGCGCATTGATCAGCCAAAGCTGCATCGGCGACGTTTCGGGTTTCGCTTTCGGTCGCGCCCGCGAGCTCATGAACGCGATCTTCTCGCCGTCGGGCGACCACTTCGGCTGCATGTTGTTGTCGGAGCCGCGGGTCAGCGCGATCTCGTGCGCGTCGCCGGTCAGGCTCGAGAGATAAAGATTCGAGATGCGGCCGTCTTTGTCCTTGTCGCCGGACGACTTCGACCACGCCAGCCATTTGCCGTCGGGAGAGACGCGGTATTGGGCGACCCCTTCGCTATAGATGAAGTCTTCGGGCTTCCACGGCTCTTTTTTCGCCGCCGGCTTGGCTTCATCGGCGCCAGCGATAGCCGATGGATGAGCGAAGCCGATGATCGCGAGCAGAATCGCACTGAACAGAGCAATTGCTAAGGACCGACGTGACATTTGATCTTCCTTTGACTTTTACAATGAGGCCGAAAAACAGCCGTCCGGATGAACGCCAAACCGAGAAAGTTCCGCGACTTGCCGACCGTGCACGGCCACCACACCTGCGCATCGCGAATCGGCGTCGCACAGCATAGTGGAATTGACGCCGATTGGGAATCGTGTAGGCTTATCGGCTTGGCGCGGCTTAGACTGAGCGTTGTTTTAGCGCGCACCGCTGCCGTCAACAAGTCCCATGGTCAAACCCGAACCAATCTTCCGCCGCGATATATTTCAATTTTTTAAGGATTTGTCGCGACACAACAAAAAGACGTGGATGGACGCGAATCGTGAGCGGTATCAGGCGAGCGTGGTGCGGCCGTTCCGCAGATTGCTGGAGGAAACGGCACCCGCCGTGCTCGCTCTGGATGAGCGCTTCGATACGACGGCGCGAAACGGGCAGAATTTTTCGCGCATCAATCGCGACATACGCTTTGCGAAAGACAAGACGCCGTACCGGCCGCAGATGTATTTGAAGTACGCCGTTCCGTTTGAGGGCGGCGAGACCGGCGAACTCTACGCCGGAATTTCAGCGAAGTCGGTAACGGCGGGATTCCGGGTCTATTCGGGATCGAAGTATAAGAACTCGACGCTGGCCTTGTTTGCGTACCCGCGCTGCATTGCCGATGCGAAGTGGGCAGCGAAACAGAAAAAGCGGCTCGCACGGAAGTATGAAAGTTACTGGTATTCGGCGGAAAAGGGGGAGTGGAAAGAGCAGCCCGGCTGGCCGACTTCGGCGGAGGATTGGAAGCGGCTGCGCGCCTGGATCGTGCGTGCGAAGATGACGCCCGCGGCGGCGACGCGCGAGAATTTTGCCGGCGAGCTTGGGCGCGTGTTTCGCGATGTGTATCCGCTGTTGCGGTTTACATGTTTGCCGGATTGAGATTGTGTAGGGCGCAACACGTTGCGCCCCATTTCGGCAAGATTGACGAATTTGAGGGCGAATGGGTACGAGACGTCTTGTTGACCTAGCTCGGCGGTGCTCCTTGGTGGTTGGAGTGTGCGCGGCATTAACTAGCGTCGCGCACGCACAGGCGCTACCTGCCCGCGGATGGCCTGAAGCATCTCCAGCAGCGGTCGGACTTGATGGCGCGGCGCTTTCGGCACTCGACGCCGACCTCGCGGCCGGCAAATATGGGCTCGCCGACAGCTTGCTCGTGATTCGCTGTGGCAAAGAAGCGATCGAGCGCACATACCAGCGAGACTACGAGAAAATCTATGGCGACCGCGCGCGGCAGACCGGCCCGCTGAATCACGATCTGCACGGGCCGTACAATTACTTCAGCACCGAATTTCACCCCTACTATCGCCACAGCGACATGCACACGATGCAGTCGGTGTCGAAAACGGTTACTTCGATCACGTTCGGCGTCGCGATGCAGCGCGGCAAATTCAAAATCCCGCCCGATTCGCAGGTCTTGCGATATTTCGATGGATACAACATCGCGAATCTCGACGATCGCAAACGCCGCATCACGTTGCGAAATTTGCTGACGATGCAGTCGGGCCTCGAGTGGCACGAAGATCTTGCCTACGACGATCCGAAGAATTCAGCCGATGTGATGGAGGCGACGCACGACTGGGTGCGCTATGTCATTGACCAGCCGATGGTCGATGACCCCGGCACCAAATTCGTGTACAACAGCGGCGTGACCGAGTTGCTCGCGCATGTCTTCAAGAAAGTCACCGGAGAAAACGTCGATCAATACGCTGCGGAGTATTTGTTCAAGCCGCTCGGCATTCAATACTTCTGGAAACATTCGCCGACGGGATTGCCCGACACGGAAGGCGGCTTGTACTTGGCGCCGCGCGATCTGGCGCGGCTGGGACAACTTTTTATTCAGAATGGAATGTGGGAAGGGAAGCAGATCGTCTCGCCGCTGTGGATCAAGGAGTCGATCACGCCGCAGGCCGATGTCGGCGAAGGCGGCTGGAAGTATGGATTCCAATGGTGGCTCGCGCCATACGACGATGCGAAAGATAAACTCGCATGGACCGCGGAGGGATTTGGCGGGCAGCAGATGTTCGTTGTGCCGGAATACAACTTGATCGCGGTGTTCACGGGCTGGAGCATTTTGCCGAGCACGGAAAAAGAGAAGCACGATCAACTCGAACGGATCATCGCGGCAACCGATAAAGGATTTCGCTGCGGAGCGGCTGCGGGGAACTAGCGCGACGATATCGGCTCGAAGGCCGACTCAAAGTCCTTGGGGAAGAAGTAGCGGCGTGAGCGTGGGATATGAATAGACCTGTCAAGGTGATCGTGTGGGCGCTAGTGTCGCTACTCGGCGGAGCGGCGTTGGCGAAAATTGCACTGCAACGCGGGGAATCGCTCAGCGCGATCTGGTTTGTGCTCGCGGCAGTCTGCGTGTATCTGGTCGCGTATCGGCTGTACTCCGCATTCGTTGCGGCAAAGCTGCTCGCACTCGACGATTCGCGTGCGACTCCGGCGGAGCGCCACGACGATGGGCGCGATTTCGTTCCTACCAACAAGTGGGTGCTGTTCGGTCATCACTTTGCGGCGATCGCTGGCCCCGGACCGCTCGTCGGGCCGACTCTGGCGGCGCAGTTCGGATATTTGCCGGGCACGTTGTGGCTGATCGCGGGCGCGGTGCTCGCCGGATGCGTGCAGGACTTCATCATTTTGTTTTGCTCGATCCGGCGCGACGGTAAATCGCTCGGCGAAATGGCGCGCGAAGAAGTGAGCCGTCGCGGCGGATTGCTGGCGCAGCTCGCGGTGTTGGCGATCATGGTGATTCTCCTCGGCGTCGTGGCGCTGGTGATCGTCAACGCGCTGAAGTCGTCGCCGTGGGCAACATTCACCTTGGCGATGACGATTCCGATCGCGCTGCTGCTCGGTGTGTATCTGCGATTCATGCGGCCAGGGCGCGTGCTCGAAGCTTCGCTCATTGGCGTTGCGCTGATCTTGTTCGTGGTTGTGGCCGGAGAATGGGTGGCGAATTCGCCGTCGTGGGCACATGCGTTTACGATTGGTGGTATCCCGCTCGCGGCCGCTCTCATCGTTTATGCATTCACCGCATCGGCGTTACCGGTATGGCTGTTGCTCGCACCTCGCGATTACCTGAGCGCCTTCATCAAAGCTGGAGCGATCTTTTCGCTGGCAGCGGGAATTCTGGTCGTTCGGCCGCACGTCGAAATGCCGCCGCTGACGCGATTCATCGATGGCTCCGGTCCAGTCTTTGCCGGGAAGATTTTCCCGTTCTGCTTCATCACGATTGCGTGCGGCGCGATCAGCGGATTCCACTCGCTGATTTCATCGGGTACGACGCCCAAGATGATTTTGCGCGAAGGCCATGCGCGATTCATAGGTTACGGCGCGATGCTGCTCGAATCCTTCGTCGGCGTGATGGCGATGATCGCGGCGTGCGCGATGCCTCCGGGCGTCTATTTCGCGATTAACAGTCCTGCGACCATCGTCGGCGCGACACCTGGGGCCGCGGCAACCACGATCAGTGGCTGGGGATTTCCGCTCACAGCGCAGACGATGACCGATCTCGCGCACAAAGTCGGCGAAATTACGCTGCTGAATCGTGCGGGCGGCGCGCCGTCGCTCGCCGTCGGAATGGCTCAGATTTTCTCGAACACGATTGGCGGCGATCGCCTCCTAAGCATCTGGTATCACTTCGCAATCATGTTCGAGGCATTGTTTATTTTGACGGTGCTCGACGCGGGAACGCGCGTTGGCAGGTTCATGATTCAGGAACTCGGCGGTCGCGTTTGGAAGCCGTTCGGGCGCACCGGATGGATGCCGGGAATTTTGCTCTCGAGCGCGATTATCGTCGGCATGTGGGGATATTTTCTGTACCAAGGCGTCGTCGATCCTCTTGGCGGGATCAATTCGCTGTGGCCGCTGTTCGGGATCGCGAATCAGTTGCTCGCGGCGGTCGCGCTCGTTGTGGCCACGACGATTCTCCTGAAGATGGGCCGCACGAAGTGGATCTGGGTCACGATGGTGCCGATGGCGTGGATCGTGATCATCACGATGACGGCGAGCTATCAGAAGATTTTCGATCCGAATCCACGTATCGGATTCTTGTCCTATGTGAATGTGCTGACCGCGCAGCTTGCGGCGGGGAAAATTCCCGCTGCAAAGATTGCCGAGACGCAGCGCATTATTTTCAATCAACGCTTGGACGCAGCCGTCACCGCTATTCTGGCGGCAATGGTCGCCGTGCTGATTATCGAAGCGCTGATTCAGTGGTACGGGTTGCTGAGCCGGCGGACAAAACCGACCTTGCACGAATCGCCGTATGTTGCGACGCAGTGGGCGCCGGGATTCACCGGCGTCGCGCACGGAGACGATTGATGGCGACAGCAACCATGCGAAAGCTTCGAGATGCACGCGGAACATTCGGGACAACAGCTTGGCGTCGCGTGCGGAAATCAGCTCGCCGCTTCTGGCGCGGCATTCGCGATTGGTGCGGCGACTCTGCCTACGAGCGTTACCTGAACGCGACACGGCGGCGACATCCGCAAGACTCACCTTTGACTCAAGAAAAATTTTACGTCGAACAACTCAATCGGCGATATTCGCGTCCAAATCGCTGCTGCTGATTCGCGCTTGCAGGTCGCTTGCGCGGTTCACTTTGACAGACCTACAATCTGCGTGTTTCTTCCCTCGGGTTTTTCCTCGGTCGGGCGGGTCCTTGGGCGGTTGCACCACACTCTAATTCTCTTTCGACGGAGGCATCATCATGGCTTTAAATCCCGATAAGTTGAATGAATTCCTCGGCAAGGCTGTTGTCGATTTCGGCGCGACGCTCAATGCGGCATTGATTCGCATCGGCGATCGACTCGGATTGTACAAAGCGCTGGCCAGCGGCGGTCCGCAGACATCGGCGGAACTTGCGAAACGAACAGGCACCGCAGAACGCTACGTACGCGAATGGCTGAGCGCGCAGGCTGCGGGCGGCTACGTCACGTACGATTCGGCGAGCGGGAAATTTTCGCTGAGCGAGGAACAGGCGTTTACGATGGCGGACGAGACGAGTCCGGCATTTCTGCCGGGCGCGTTTCAGTTGGCGCTGGCGGCGGCTCGCGCAGAGGAACAACTCACGCAGAAATTCAAAACCGGCGAGGGCATGGGCTGGCACGAGCATCATCACGAATTCTTTGTCGGCACCGAGCGATTTTTCCGCCCGGGTTATGCGGCGAATCTGATCGCTTCGTGGATTCCTGCGCTGCAAGGAGTTGACGCGAAGTTGAAGAGCGGCGCGAAAGTTGCGGACGTTGGGTGCGGGCTCGGCGCTTCGACGATTCTGATGGCGCAGTCGTATCCGAAGTCGGAATTCATCGGCTTCGATTACCACGACAAGTCGATTGAAGCGGCGCGGCAGCGCGCGAAAGATGCCGGCGTTGGCGATCGTGTGAAATTCGAGATTGCGAAGGCGAAGGATTATCCCGGCAACGACTACGACTTCGTGACGTTTTTCGATTGCCTGCACGACATGGGCGATCCCGTTGGCGCGTCGAAACACGTTCACGGCTCGTTGAAGAAAGACGGGACGTGGATGATCGTCGAGCCAAACGCCGGAGACAAGTTGGAAGACAACTTGAATCCCATCGGGCGAGCGTTTTACAGCGCGTCGACTTTGCTGTGCACTCCGGCGTCGCTGAGCCAGGAAGTTGGGTTGGCGCTCGGCGCGCAGGCGGGGGAGAAGCGGCTGCGAGATGTCGTGACGAGCGGAGGGTTTTCTGGCTTCCGACGCGCGACGCAGACGCCATTCAACCTCATTTTTGAGGCGCGTCCGTAACGATCGCGACGAGAAGAGAAAGATAACGCAGAGACGCAGAGGGCGCCGAGGAACACGCAGGCGGCTGCGACTTGCGGTTACGGGGGGAGGGGACCCACCCCCTCCCCCTTTTTTTATAAGAATGTGATTCCACGGGAGTTGCAGGTACATAACGTTCAAGAATGTCATTCTAAAGGGGTTGCGGGCGGCGGGAGTCCACGGCGGGCACCGGCACAGACGCTAACCCATTTAGTTTTGCGGACTTGGCCTAAGATGGCGGCTTACAGGTCGTCGGGATCGTCCAGCTTGAGTTTGGCGATTTTCTGGGTGATTTTGACTTTGTTGTTGCGGATGCCGGCGATGATGGCGCGGCGCGTCTCGGGCGGCAAGGATTCCGGCGCGAAGACGCCTTTGAGGTCGCGCGGGAAATTTTTGATGAAAAGGGCGGCGACGTGAGCAGTCGCGTAGGCGACGGGTGTCGTGTAGAGGTCCTGTTGGCGAATCTGATAGAGCGTCGGGAAATGGCAATCGGTTCGAACGAGCAGATGTTCGTCTTCGATTTTGCCTTTGCCACGTTTCACGCCGCGAACGAGCACGGCGGCTGCGAAGCGCGCGTTTTGCAAGACTCCCTGACGAATTAATTTTGCGATTGCGCGCGGTGATACGGTTTGCGGGAATCGCTGGCGGACGATGCCGCGAGACTTCGAGAGTTTTCCTTGTTTGTACCAGCGGCGCAAGCGATCGAATTCGTTCCCGCCGATTTTGACGTCCATGTCGCGCATCGGAATGGAGTAGGGAATCGTGCCAACTTCGTCCTGCGCGGCGAGCACGACATTCGCGTTGCCAATGGGATCAGGGAAGCGAAACTTTTCCAGCTCGGCGAAGCGCTTCTCCATCTTGAATTTGCCGTTGCGATAGACGCGCGGGCTGGAAATCGCTTCGTCGAAGGTAACTTCAGGCGACCATTGCGAAATCGGATCGTCGCTCTCGCTGCTTTCGTACAGGCGAATCTGCACTGACTCGACTTGATCGAGCATTTCGGCGGCGCGAGCGACCAGCAGATTCGTAAGGCCCGGCGCCGCGCCCGTATTGATCAGCGCCGTTCGCCGCTTTTCTTCGAATCGCTTGGCGAAGGCAAATTGCTCCGCCTTGAACGGATTGCGCGTCATATGTGAGCTGAGATCGACGTAGTGAGCTCGCAGCCGCAGCGCCGCACGCATCACGATTTGATTGAAGACCGATGCCGAAGCATTGACGATGAGATTACAGCCGCGGGCAACCCGCACGATGCCGAGAAGATTCCGCGCATTGACTTCGGTGACGGCGATGGTGCTGCGTTTGCCGAGAAAGCGACGAGCCCGCACGGGGTCGCGATCGCCGCACCAAACTGTGTGCCCCTGTCGCTCGAGGAGTTGTGCGAGGAGCGAGCCGGTCGCGCCGGCGCCCAGAACGAAGATCTGCATGACGTGGCGAAAACTGTATCACAAACGTTTGGCGAGTCCGGCTGCGGAAGCAGCGGAATGTGCCTGAATTGCAGCCGGATTTGATGGGGCGTAGACTGAGAGTTAGTCCCTCGACGCCTTACCAGCGGCTTTCGACGACGTTCATCATGACTCTTCGCGACAAGTTCGGGCGGGCGATCACCGACCTGCGCATTTCGGTCACAGACCGCTGCAATTTTCGCTGTGTGTATTGCCGCTCGGCCGACCCGGAAAACTACCGCGATCACCACGAAATTCTTACATGGCGGGAGCTCGATCATCTGGCGCGGGTTTTTGTAGGGCTGGGCATCCGAAAAGTTCGTGTAACCGGCGGCGAACCGCTGGTTCGCGATGGCGTCGAGGATTACATCGGCCGGCTTGCCGTGCTCGGCGTCGAAGACCTATCGATCACCACAAATGGACATCTGCTGGCGGATCGTCTCAACCGGCTCGTTGCGGCGGGTCTGACGCGGGTGAACGTCAGCCTGGATTCACTCGACGCGGCGAAATTCGAGAAAATCACACGGACGAAATCGTTCGACGCAGTGATGCGCGGAATCGATGCCGTGCAGGAATCTCCACTCGCGCCTGCGAAAGTGAACGCGGTGCTGGTGCGCGGCATCAACGACGACGAAGTCGAAGCGTTCGCTGAATTCGCCCGCGAGCGCGGCTTGGTGATGCGATTCATCGAGTTCATGCCGCTGGATGCCGATCGGCACTGGAACCGAAGCCTCGTGGTTCCGGCTGCGGAAATTCATCAACGTATTCACGCGCGGTGGCCGCTGGTGCAGATTCCGCACGAGCGGAGCGAAACTGCGCGCAAATATCGATTCGCCGACGGCGCACCGGGTGAGATCGGGTTGATCGCGCCGGTGACGCAGCCGTTCTGCGGGCACTGCTCGCGCATTCGCCTCACGGCAGACGGGAAGCTGCGCACCTGTTTATTCAGCAAGGAAGATCACGATTTAAGAGAATTGCTCCGCGAAGGCGCAAGCGACGAGGATTTGAAGCACTACATTCGCTCGGTCGTGAACGACAAAGAAGAATCGCACCATATTAATGATCCCGATTTCGTTCCGCCATCGCGGACGATGGTTCAGATTGGTGGTTGAGGCGATGGTGGCAGAGGGGCGGAGTTGAGTTTTGTTGTGATGATAGAGGCGTCGCTTCAGCCGTGAAGGCGGCGCTCCGAGGCGCCACACTCCATATACGTCGCGAACGATGGTTCACCTTGGCGGTTAATCAAATCGACGCATTTTTCGCGGCACGGGGAACCAACACCGCCAATCGAATCATCCAAAGCGTGTGGTTACTCCTCTTGGGTAACTACGTTCAAATTATTCGCTGCGCGACAAGCCCTCGACCCATTCTGCGGATTACGTTAGCATCGCTGTAGCGCCGTCCCCGACGGAACGGAGAGTTCATGGCTGACGAAGACGACGAGCAAGACGACTCGCCCGAGTCCGACCCGGAGCCTGAGCCCCGGTTGTTCACGCTGACCGAGGCGGAGCGCGCTCGCCAGGAACTTGAGCCTTTTTTGCTTGAGGCGATGGATTGCCGCAAGAAGCTCGCCGGGCTCGAAACCGATCTTTCCGCTGTGTCCACACGCATCATGATGATGGGTGGAGTTCTCGTTCCTTACGAGAAGCTCGCGACGCTGCGCATCGAACACACGCAGCTTGCGGAAACGATGCGTGCGGCTCTAAGCCGCATTCTCGAAACCGGATGCATCATCAAGGATCTCGACACCGGGCTGCTCGATTTTCCTTCGCGCATCAACAATGAGGATGTGTATCTGTGCTGGCGTCTCGGTGAAGATCGCATCCGTTTTTATCATCGTCAGGACGAGGGATTCGCCGGACGCAAACCGCTCGATCCGCGCGATCTCGGCTCTGGCGATCTCTTGCAGTAGACACGTTCGGCCAGTCAAGACCACTCCGACTGAACAGTTTGTCGGCCACTTCGAGGATGTTGAAAGGACCACGTTGTCCGACTATCACGAGAATCGACTGAAAGATTCCGCCAGCCCGTATTTGCGCTCCGCATCGCATCAACCGATTGACTGGCACGAATGGAACGATGAGGTTTTCGCGCGAGCGAAGAGCGAGGATAAACCGATCCTGCTCGATATCGGGGCGGTCTGGTGCCATTGGTGCCATGTCATCGATCGCGAGAGCTACGAAAACGCCGAGATCGCCCGCATCATCAACGAAAATTTTGTGCCGGTGAAGGTGGATCGCGATGAGCGGCCCGATGTCGATTCGCGCTATCAGTCGGCAATCAGCGCACTTTCGGGTCAGGGCGGCTGGCCGTTGACGGGATTTTTGCTTCCGGATGGAAAGCCGTTTTTCGGCGGAACGTATTTTCCGCCCGACGATCAATTTGGAAGGCCGGGATTCAAGCGCGTGCTGATGTCCGTCGCCGATGCGTATAAAAACAAGCGCGGCGATCTGGAGCGCGCAGCAAATTCGCTGGTCGATGCGGTTGCGCAGGCCGAGGTTTTCACCGGGGCACGAGCTACGTTCGATCCCGAAGTCGTGAATGCGCAGATGCAGTCGGTCACGCAGCAATTCGACATCAAGAATGGCGGATTCGGGCGCTCGCCAAAATTTCCGCATTCGTCGGCAATCGACCTTGTGCTCGAACGCTATCAGCAGACGAAAGAGAAACATCTGCTGGCGATCGCGGAGACGACGCTGGAGAAAATGGCGCGCGGTGGCGTGTACGACCAGCTTGCGGGCGGCTTTCATCGCTATTCGGTGGACGAGCGCTGGCTCGTGCCGCATTTCGAGAAAATGTCGTACGACAATTCCGAGTTGTTGCGGAATTATCTGCACGGCTGGCAGGTCACGCTGAATCCGTTCCTGCGTGAAACCGCGGAAGGCATCGTCAACTGGATCAACGAAACGCTTTCGGATCAGAGCGAAGGCGGCTTTTACACCAGCCAGGATGCAGACTATTCGCTCGACGACGACGGGGACTATTTCACGTGGACGCTCGACGAACTGCGCGCCGCGCTGCCGCCGGTGCAGACGCGCGTGATGGAGCTGTACTACGACGTCGAAGCGCACGGCGAGATGCATCACAATCCGGCGAAAAATGTTTTGTGGGTTGCGCGCGATCCGCGCGAAGTCGCGAAGACGCTGAGCCTCGAAGAGGCAAACGTCCGCCTGGCCATCAGCAGCGCGAAAGAGAGAATGCTGTCCGTGAGAAAAGAACGGCCGACTCCTTACATCGACCGAACGATGTATGTGAGTTGGAATGCGATGTTCGTGTCGGCGTATCTTTCGGCGGCGACGGTTTTCGGAGGCAGTCTGGGCGGCGGATGCCGAAGGTTCGCGTTGAAGACGCTCGATCGCATGTTGCGCGAGACGTGGAGCGAATCGCGCGGCTTTAGCCATCGCCTGGGCGGACCAGTCCTGGAAGGCTCGCTCGACGACCAGGTGTTCGGCGTTATCGCGTTGCTCGATGCGTACGAATCGACGCTCGATCCGCGCTATTTCGAGGCGGCGAAGCGCACGCTCGACAATGCCATCGCGCGATATGGCGACGCGGAAGGCGGCGGCTTTTTCGACCGCCCACATGACGCAGCGCCGATGGGCGGGCTCGAGGTGCGGCGCAAACCGTTTCAGGATTCACCGACGCCCGGAGCCAACTCGATCGCTGCGATCGCGTTGATCCGGATGCACGGGTACACGGGCGATGCGCGCTACTACGAATTCGCGCAGAAAACGCTCGAGGCTTTCGCGGGGATCGCTCCGCAATACGGGATGTTCGCGGCGACGTACGGACTGGCGGCGACACTATTTGCGCATCATCCGATGCAGGTGGTCATCACCGGGCAGGCAAACGATCCGGCGGCGCAGGCGCTGGAAATTGCGGCGCATCGCGTGTACCGGCTCGGCAAAGCCGTGTTGCGCATCATGCCGGGATTTTCTCTGACCGAGCTGCCGCAAGCGCTCAAGCAAACGTTGCCGCATCTTTTTACGGACAAAGCGGTCGCCATCGTGTGCGCCGGGCAGACGTGCATGCCGCCAACCAGCGATCCGACGCAACTCATGGCGATGCTGGAAAATGGCGCTGCGAGTGCGGCAAAACCCTGAGCTTGATGCAAAAGAAAAAGGCGGAGCGATGACTCGCTCCGCCCCTCTGTTTACTTAGCCGGTGCCGACTTACTTCTTCGGCCGCGATTCCGGCGGCACCAAACCGGCCACGCGGTAATACACCACGAGCTGGCCGTAGTGTTCGCCCGAATGCTCGATAAGCCCGTACGCCAGGTCATACACCGGTGTCATTTGCCCGTTCCCGGCGTCGACGACATCCATCATCCCTTTGTCGCCCTTCGCCTTGATCTTGTCCTGCCCGTCGGCGATGGACTTTTTCACGAACGCCACGATCTGCGCCTTCGTCTTCAGCTCATCGCGCTTCGGATCGTCGGCATAACGCGGCTTTTTCCCATCCACCGGGTCCGTGAAGTAATACATCGATGCGGCAGCGTGAATCAGCTGCGCGGCAAACGTGCGCTGCGCCGGCGTCGGCTTGAACTCATATTTGTCTTCGGGGAAATCCTCGGCCATCGCGGTCAGCTTGCGGCCGATGTCGTTCCACTGATCGAGCACCAGCTCCGAGGCGCCCTTGGCCGCCGGCGCGGGCTTTGCGGCAGCCTCGCCCGACCCCGCGCCACCTGGCGTCGCAACCGATGGCAACGCCATGACTGCAAGACACATACAAACTGCGAGCCCCAAGGTCAAAATCGTCCGTCTCATCGATTCTCTCCCTTCGATTTGCACACCCAGAAATCGCTGACTCCACACTGCATCTGCTTTTGACGCACGAACCCGGATAAGGAATGGCGGCTGACATCCGACGTACAGGCCGCACGGCGTTCATCTTACGCATGGCGGCTGGCCGCGTCACGAAATTACCGGTGCGGCACGTCGGGCTTGCCCTTCCAACAGCCCAACGCCCCGACATGCTAAAATAAAGGGTGATTAGAAATGTGAGCTTGGCGTGAATTGGAGCTGGTTTGCCCTCCGCAGCCTTATAGCCTTGGCGGTCCTTGTAACGATCTTTCTCTCCCAGCGATTCTGGTTTCGCGCGATCTGGCGAACTACCGGCCGATGGAGTGTGAGCTGGCTACGGATCGGCGCGCGTGCGTTATACTGCTTCGCCCTGGTGGCGGTGATTGCCGCTATCGCAGGTGGTCTGCGTATGGGCTCGCACGGTCACTTGAAACAAAAAGAAGCGTTCCTCGTTATTTTCGCGGGACTTTGGTTTTCGAGCGCGTTGTTCGCATTTTTTGCGGTTGAGATCGTGCACGGCGTTGAGCACCTCTGGAATTGGTATCGCAAGGGTAAGGCGAAGACCTCTTCGGTTGCCGCGCCTACCGCCGGTGCTGTGGCAGGGACTTCCGGTTCGGCTGAGGTTTCTGCGCCTTATCATTCCATCGGGGAGCGCCTGGCCGATCCTTCTCGCCGGTATTTCTTCCGTGCGGCCAGCGTGCTGGCTGGAGCGGCTCCGTTTGCGGGAGCTGTGTATGGATTTGCCGCCGAGCGATTGAACTATCACGTCCGACGCATCGAGATTCCCATCGCGAACCTGCCGCCTGCGATCGATGGCATGAAGATCGCGCAGATCAGCGACATTCACATGAGCGCGTTCATGAGCCGGGCGGCCGTTCGCCGCGCGGTGGACATGACGAACGAGCTCGGCTCCGACCTGACGGTGGTCACAGGCGACCTGATCACGGGCGCGCACGATCCTATCGCGGAGTGCGTCGAAGAGGTTAGCCGGCTACATGCTCCGCTCGGTGTCTGGGGCTGCAACGGCAACCATGAGATCTATGCGGATGCCGAGGAGCTTGCGGAAGAGCTTTTTGCGCAGCACGGCATGAAGATGCTGCGGCAGGAAAACGCAGTCCTCGAATATCGGGGGGCAAAGTTCAATTTGATTGGGGTCGATTACCAGCGCGAGCGCAATCTCAATGGCCATCGCACGCAGATGCTTTCGAACCTGGAGCCGCTGATTCACCGCGACATGCCGAATATTTTGCTGTCGCACAATCCGAACAGCTTTGATCGAGCGGCGGAACTTGGCGTCGAGCTTTCCCTGGCCGGGCACACGCATGGCGGGCAGATTCAGGTCGAGATTCTGGATCACCGGCTGACCCCGGCGCGGTTTATCTCCGACTACATTGCGGGCCTCTTTGAGCGACCAATGTTTATGCCGTCGCGCAAAGTCCTGGTGCAGGCCGAGCCGGATGCGCCCAAGGGAGTGCCGAGCCAGAATGCGTCGCGGCTGTATGTGAATCGCGGCCTCGGGACGGTTGGGGCGCCGGTTCGCCTCGGTGTGCCGCCTGAGATTTCGCTCATCGTGCTGCGCCGCGCCTGACGGCGCATCCTAGCTGCGCATCCCATCTAACGCATCCCATCTAACGCATCCCATCGGGGCGAATTGCCATCCATCCCTGCGTGCCTTTCATGTTGCCGCGGGGTTACGCCTGTGTTGCGCCCTGATGTTAATTCGTGCACAGGCCGCGGAGACCTATGGACGAATCATGCAGGCTGGTACACACTCAAACTTCTGCATGCCGTCCCAGCAGGTGCCTTGATGATGGATGACACTGCCCGCCTGAATCACCTTGATCGGGAACAGGAATCTCAAGATAACGATTCAAGCGTCACGGAGCGGCTTGACCGCTGGCTCGCGATGGTCATTCAACGCGGCGCGAGCGATTTGCTGCTCGTGTCGGGTGCGCCGCCGTGCATGCGCGTCAATGGAGAAGTGCGCAAGATTGAGCCGGGTCTGCTCGATGGGCCGGAGATCGAAGCGGCGGTAATTCCGGCGTTGCCGCGCCACGCGTTGCAGCAGTATCGCGAAGCGCAGATCACCGATGCGTCGTATCGCATCACGGGCGCGGGGCGGTTTCGTATCAATCTTCACCGCGAGCAGGGGCGTGCGGCTGCGGCGATTCGCGTTTTGCCGGCCCGCGTGCCGCAACTGAAAGAGCTGGGGCTTCCGCCGTCGGTGGAGCAGCTTGCGCATTTGCCGCGCGGATTGGTTTTGATCGGCGGGCCTGCTGGGTCGGGCAAATCGACGACGATGGCGGCGCTCATCGATGACATCAATCGCCGCGAGTCGCGGCATATCGTCATCATCGAAGATCCGATCGAGTATGAGCATCAGCATATGCGCAGCGTGATCGAGCAGGTGGAGATCGGCGTGGATGCGCCGGATTTTCCGACGGCTCTGCGGGCGGCGTTGAGGCAGGCGCCGGACATTATCGTCGTCGGTGAGATGCGAGACACCGATACGATGCGCATCGCGGTGGCGGCGGCGGAAACGGGGCATCTCGTATTCAGCACGCTGCATACGACGGACGTCGCGACGTCTGTTGCGCGCATCACGGATTCGTTTCCGGTCGAGCGGCAGAATTCGATTCGACAGGAATTGGCGATGGCGATTGCGGCAGTGCACACGCAACTGCTGCTGCCGAAGAAAATTGGTGGCGGCCGGGTGCCGGCGGCGGAGCTGTTGATGGTCGGCTACGGCGCGCGCCATCACATCCGGCGCAATGCGCTGCAGCATCTGCATCAGGAAATCGCGATTACGAAAAAGAAAGGTTCGTTCAGCCTCGAAGAGTCGCTCGTCACTTTGGTCCGCAACGGCAGCATCGACCGCGAAGACGCACTGCTCTGCGCCATCCACCCCGATGACCTCGACATACTGCTGAAGCCGACCATATCCGCCGCTAACGGCTGAGCCCAATTCTTGGAAAAATATAATCTTTACACTATTACGGTTGTGTTATCCTTCCACCCGCGTCTACGAGTCTCCTCTCACCTCGTTATCGCTTTAAAACGAGAACAGGTCGATCGCTCCCGGCGATCGCGGAGGAATCATGTCCCCAGCCGACAAAGCCCTGGCAGCTCTCGAGCGTTTCCACTGTGGAGATTACGAATCCGCCGTGCATCTTTTTGCGGAAGCGGCGGATGAGGCCCCGACGACGGAAGTCCTCAACGACCTCGGCTATGCGCAACAGACCTGCGGCCACATGCAGGAGGCCGAGCGCAGCTTTCGCGAAGCGCTGACGATCGCGCCCGACAATACTCAGGCTGCGATCAATCTTGGCGCGCTTCTGTTTAACAAGGGCAAGATTGAAGCCGCCGCCTACTGGCTCGAGCGCGGCATCGCATCGATCGACGCCGCTCGCCGCACCGCCGTCCGCTCGATCATTGCCGAGAGCGAACCTCAGCCGAACCTGCTGAGCTCGGCGACGCATCTTCATGTCGTGCCGCCGCACCGCGACGTTCAGTAGCTATCGCGAGCCCATCGCCACGGGCGGCTCACCCACGCGATTCGCCGGTGCTACGTTGCGCCGCCGCGTTCGCATCGTTCGATATTTCTTCGACTCCATCTTCTCGAAATCGGGCACACATGCCGTCAGAGGCAGTTGGGCCAGCACTTTGACGAACTCGTCCAGATAAGCCGGCGCCGATTTATCGCGCAATTGCGCCGCTGCCCAATTCCGGCGCAGCCCGCCCGCAGTCAGTCGCAGTCCGACCACCGCTCCTGATGCTAACTGTGGCGCCGCCGCCCAACGCGCGACCGCCGCAACTCCGAGATTGCCGCGCACCAAGTCGATGATCGCCTCGGTCAGCGTCAGCTCCTGAATTCTTCGCGGCGCGATTCCCGCCGGTGTCAGAACTTCGTTCAGAAGGGAACTATCGCTCTTCGGGGGAAACAAGAGCAGCGTCTCGTCCGCGAAATCCTCGGGCTCTGCGTACTCTTTGTGTGCCAAGCGGTGCTCCGGCGACACGATGACAACCATCTCGTCTTCGAACAGCGGCGTGTAGCGGATTCTCCGGTTGCGCGGCGGATTGCACACGATCGCAAGGTCCAGCTCTCCGTTGAGCAGCGATTCGTACGGATAATCGGTCGCTTCCACGACGAGCTGAAACTCCACCGACGGAAATTTCTGCTGAAACATTTTCAATCGCGCCGGCAGCCAGTGATAGACGGTATAACACTCGGTTGAAAGACGGATCAGCCCGCGCTCCGCGTTCACGTTCCCGTTGGTATCGCGAATTTCTTTTTCCGCCCGATCCAGTTCATCGATTACCGCTCGTGCCGAGCGTAGCAATCGTTCGCCCGCGGCCGTCAGCGTCATTTTTCCTCGCTGGCGAACGAACAATCGTGACCCGAGCGTCTCTTCCGCGTCCCGCAGCTGGTGGCTCAGCGCCGACTGCGTCAAATGCAGCCGATTCCCGGCGCGCGTCATGCTTCCGGTGTCCGCGATGGCCGCGATCAACTTCAGGTGGCGAATTTCAAGATTCATTTTGGTCTCCCCTTGCGCGTTACGCATGAATGCGGTTCATGGCCGCGATGAAATCAATCCATTTGCCTGTTCTTCACGCGGAACCTACGCTGAACTTGCTGTAGAGGAATCGGCCCCGCTCATTGCTCATCCTCGAAGATACGCAGTGGACGGGGTCGCCCATAGATTTGAGATATCTGATGCCGCGAATCGCGTCGGGTCGCATCCGGTAATGACCGCGATCGCCGTAGCAAGCGATGAATGAAGTTGAGCATATTTGAGCCAAATTCGAGTAGAGCCATCGGCCAAAGGCGCCGCGCCATTTTGGACGCGCTGCGGCAGACGCGGCTCCCTTCCCGCGCTCCTACCCGTTTGGAGCGATGGGCGCTGGAAACACTGCGCTATGAACCGGATGCGAAATCGAAGAGGTTTCTGCGATTCCTCGTGTTAGTGCTGTTGATCTCTTTACCGTTTCGGAATGTCGCGCACCCCGACGTCATCCATCTTCCGTTTCGCACGGTTCAGTCGATGATCCTCGTCGAAGGCAAGGTCAACGGTAAGCCCGTAACATTTCTGCTCGACACCGGCGCCACGCGAACGATTGTGAGCGCCAGAGCCTACGGCAACGTCGGCTACAGTCTTCGGCTTGCGCAGCGCGCCGGCCAACAGCCGGGCTTTGTCGGCGAGAGCGTGACTCTGCCTGTCAATCTCGAGCTCGATCGCCACACTTGGCTCGCCCGCCGCGTCTCCATCATGAATTTCAACGGTCTCAGCGATGTTCTCGGCGCCGACTTCGACGGCCTCCTTGGCGAAGACGTCCTCCGCGAATTCCATTCGGTCCACATCGATTACCGCAACCACCAGATCGAGCTCGAACAATAGTCGAATAGAGGCAGCCGGCAGCCCTTGTCGAGCCCGGTCTTTCCACTCTTACCCCCGGCCTCAAAAAATGTATAATCCACCCGCCCAACCATGCCTCTTGCGCCCGACACACAACTGGGCCCCTATAAAATTGTCAGCCTCATTGGTTCCGGAGGCATGGGCGAAGTCTATCGCGCGCATGATTCGCGTCTCCGCCGCGACGTCGCGCTGAAAGTCCTCCCCGCCTCTTTCACCAATGATCCCGATCGCCTGCGCCGCTTCGAGCAGGAAGCGCGCGCCGTCGCCGCGCTGACGCATCCGAACATCGTCTCGGTCTTCGACATCGGCGAAGCCAACGGCACACATTACATCGTCTCCGAGCTTCTCGAGGGTGATTCCCTCCGTGAACGAATCCCCGCTGCCGGCTTGCCGGTGCGCAAAGCGATCGAGCTTGCGATTCAATTCGCCAACGGTCTTGCAGCCGCTCACGATCGCGGCATCGTCCATCGCGACCTGAAGCCCGAAAATGTTTTCGTCACCAAAACCGGCCAGGTAAAAATTCTCGACTTCGGTCTCGCGAAGCTTCGCAGCAGCGACTCGGCAGTGCCCGGTGCGGCTGACCAGACTGCCACGCATTTCTCCGGCGCCGACCACACCGGCGCCGGTCAGATCCTCGGCACTGCCGGCTACATGTCGCCCGAACAAGTTCGCGGCGACGCCGTCGATCATCGCGCCGACATTTTCGCTTTTGGCAGCATCCTCTACGAAATGCTCTGCGGCCAGCGCGCCTTCAAACGCAACACCAGCGCAGAAACGATGACCGCGATCCTCAATGATGACCCGCAGGACCTTACCGCGCGTACCAGCGCGTCGAGCCCCGCCGCGATTCCTCCGGCGCTCGATCGCATCGTGCGGCACTGCCTTGAAAAGCAGCCCGCGCAGCGCTTCCAATCCGCCCACGACGTGGCATTCGACCTCGAATCGATCTCGACGATTTCGTCCGGCAGCGCGCAGGCTTCTTCCGCCGCCGCAAAGCGGAATCGCTGGCTTATCCCCGCTGTTGCCGCTGTCGTTCTGTTCGCCTCCGGCGCTGCGCTCGGCGCCTGGCTTCATCCTGCTCCGGTCGCGGCAATTCCAAAAACGCTTCGCATCACGTTCCGCCGCGGCACAATCATGAACGCGAGATTCCTCCCGGACGGCAATCTTGTTTACTCCGCCTCGTGGGACGGCAAGCCGTCAACGCTCTTCTCGGCCAACCCCGGCAGCACCGAGTCGCGGGACTTGGGCACGAACGTCGTCAACGTTTTCGCGGTTTCACCGTCTGGAGAGCTCGCCGTCGGCAAGACCCATCGCTATGAGGAAGGATTTGAGTTCTCCGGCATGCTTGCAAGGCAGCCCCTGGGCGGAGGCGCACCCCGCGACATGATCGACGGCGTCGAATACGCCGACTGGTCGCCCGATGGCTCGAGTCTTGCCGTCGTCCGGCGCGTTGCCGGCAAAGTGCGCATTGAATATCCGATTGGCAAAATTCTCTACGAGACACCGGGTTGGGTCAGTCACATACGCATTTCTCCCGACGGAAAACTTGTCGCCTTCGTCGATCACCCTTACTTGGCTGACGACGGCGGTTCCGTTGCGACCATCGATTCTTCAGGCGTCAAGAAGATCATCAGCACTTCGTACGTCAGCCTTCAAGGCCTCGCATGGCGCCCGGACGGCGACGAAATCTGGTTCAGCGGAACGAAGTCTGGTTCCAGCCGCGAACTCTTTGCCGTAACTCTCAGCGGCAAAGAGCGTCTCGTCTACCTCGGCACCGGTACCCTCACCCTTCACGACATTTCAAAACAGGGCCGCGTGCTTTTCACTCGCGACGATTGGCGAGCCGGAATCATCGGCCTCGCTCCTGGCGCCAAGACCGAAACCGATCTCAGTTGGCACGATTGGAGCATTCCCAGAGATCTCACTGACGACGGCAAGATGGTCTCGTTTGATGAAACCGGCGAAGCCGGTGGCGAAACCGGCGCCATTTACATCCGGCCGATGGATGGTTCACCCGCGGTTCGTTTGGGAGACGGTGTTGTTCCCACTTTCTCTCCCGACGGCAAGTGGGTTCTCGCGATGACTCCGGGTGGCCCCGGGGGCAGACGTCGTCTGACTGAATTCCCAACTGGTGCGGGTGAGTCCCACCCCATCGACACAGGCGACGTTGAGGTGCACCAGGCTTATTTCTTTCCCGACGGGCATCGCGTGCTTGAAACCGGTGATCGCAGCGGAGAGCACGGCGAAAGAATGTACATTCATGATCTCAACGGCGGTTCGGCTCGCCCGCTGGGTCCCGAGGGTGTCACGTTTCGGTATCGTCGTTGCATCTCGCAGGACGGCGAACTCGTCGCCGCGTTGGACCCTGATAGCCACCCTGTCATCTATAACGTCACGACTGGCAAAGCTACGCCCATCCCAGGCGCTCTCGAGAGTGAGGTCCCGGTTCAATGGATCGATGAAAAGCACATCCTGGTCGGCCGCGCCGAAATTCCCGTACATGTTTTTGCCATCGATCTCTCGACGGGTAAGCGCACGCCTTTCAAAACTCTGAGCCCCATCGACCCCACCGGGCTCATCGACACCGCGCCGCCCACCTTCTCTCCGGATCTCAAGAGCTACATCTATTCCTACTCCCGCATTACCTCCGACCTTTACGTCCTCGATGGTTTGAAGTAGCGAATCTTCCCTCCTCTGTGCTCTCCGTGATCTCTGTGGTGATTCCGTCTTGTTCTTCTATCGCTCCCCTTGACATTCGAGGTGAACCTCTCTATCCTCCACCTAGAATGTCTACTAAAGACGAACTCCAACGCATCGAAATGCTCCAGGGCACGCTCGACCTGCTCATTCTCCGCACGCTGCTGCTTGGCCCTGCGCATGGCCACGCCATCGCCAAGGCCATCGAATTCCGATCCGATGAAGTCCTTCAAGTCGAGCAGGGCTCGCTCTATCCCGCGCTGCATCGGCTCATCAAGCGCAAATGGATCAGCGCCGCCGAAGGCACGTCCGAAAACAATCGCCGTGCGAAGTTTTATTCGCTGACCGCCAAAGGCCGCGCGCAGCTCGACCTCGAAACGCGCAAGTGGGACAAATTCGCCGGCGCCATTGCGCGCATCCTCCGCCCCGCAAAGCAGGAGAACGAATCATGAGTCGCTCCGATCGCAACCGCCATCTTTCCGACCTCGAATCCGATATCCAGAATCACATCGAAATCGAAACGCAGGACAACATCGCCCGCGGAATGTCGCCAGAAGAAGCGCGTTACGCCGCGATGCGAAAATTCGGCAACGTGACTCGCGTGATGGAAGAAACGCGCGAAGTGTGGGTCGTCCGATGGCTCGATCACCTCGTACAGGATTTGCGTTTCGCGCTGCGCGGTATTCGCAAATCCCCGCTGTTCGCCACGGTCGTCGTCCTGACACTCGCCCTGGGCATTGGCGCCAACACCGCCATCTTCACCATCATCGACGCCGTCATGCTCCGCGCCATCCCCGTTTCCAATCCACAACAACTCGTCATTTTCAATTGGAAGGCGCGACGACAACCCGACTTCAAAGGCCACAGTTCATTTGGCGACTGCGACTACACCAAAATCGACTGCTCTCTCTCAGTTCCGTTTTTTAGATCGATCCGCGCGCAAACGTCCGAGATCTTCTCCGGCGTCACGGCTTTTGCCGGCGCGATCGATGTGAACGTCGCAGGGAATGGTCCCGCTTCGATTGCTCACGCAACCTATGTCTCTCCGGAATTTTTCTCGACACTTGGCGTGCCCATGGTTCTTGGCCGTCCTTTCACTGTCGATGAAGACACCCCATCGGCCGCGCCCGTGATCGTTCTCGACTACAGCTTTTGGCGGCGCGTCTTCGCGTCCGATCCCAACGTAATCGGCCGAAGCGTTCGCCTCGACAGTACGTCGGCGACGATTGTTGGTGTTGCCGATCCGCGCTTCACCAATTTCACGCCCGGCAAATTCCAGGACTTCTATATGCCGCTTTCGATGGTTCTCCAGGTGCGCACGCAATGGTGGGACTCGGGGAATCGCCTCTACGAACCTGACAGCCTTTGGGTCAACATCGTCGGACGGTTGAAGCCCGGCGTTTCGCTTGAACAAGCGCAAACGGTGGCCACAACAGTCTTTCGCAACGACACTATTCATGGAGCGAAGCCGCTCTTCAAGGAAGCTGACGATCCGAGGATCCAACTCCTGTATGTGGGTGAGGCTCTGCACGGTACGAACAAGCAGATCGCGCCGATGTTGTATCTGCTGATGGTGGCGGTCGGGATTGCCTTGCTGATTGCGTGCTCCAATGTCGCGGGTCTCACGCTCGCGCGGTCGGCCCATCGCCAAAAGGAGATGGCGCTCCGCATCGCTCTCGGCGCCGGCCACGGCCGTGTCATCCGGCAGTTGCTCACCGAAAGCGTCTTGCTCTCCACGATCGGAGGCGCGCTTGGCGTGCTCCTGGCCGTCTGGGGAGTGAAGGCGATGACCCATTTTCTCGCCGCCGCACATGACGGCGTGTTTCAATACGTCGTCGAACCGAACGCTCGTGTGCTCGCCTTCACTCTCGTCATAACATTTCTGACGGGAATCCTCTTCGGTCTTGCTCCCGCCCGCCGTTGCGCGCAGATCGACGTGAATCCCGCGCTCAAGGAGAGTCCGTCGGCGTCGCCGAAATCTTCCCACGCGCGCTGGTTTCGCTTGGGAGATGCGCTCGTTGTCGCGCAGGTCGCGCTTTCCATCGTCGTCGCCGTCGGCGCAGGTCTTCTCGTTCGCACGCTGCAGAATTTCCGCAATCTCGACCCGGGATTTCAGACCGAGAATGTGTTGATCTTCGGGCTCACTCCGACTCTCGCCGGCTATACCGATGCTCAAAACGCGCAGCTTTACCGCGGCCTGCAGGAGCGTTTGAGTATGGTTCCAGGCGTTCTTTCTGTGTCGTATTCCGGTGAGGCGCTGATCACGGGTAGCCGTTCTAGCACGGACGTTCACTTCGACGATGGTGCTCCGAACAATCGGACAAACGTAGATACCTTGAGGACTGGCCTCAATTTTCTTTCGACGATGAAGATTCCGTTGTTGTCTGGCCGCACACTCACCCCTGCCGATTTTGCTACGGCAGCGGCCACCGATGCAGCCTGGCACGCCGTCGAACGTGTACACGAGTCGGCCGAGAAGGCCGCTCCCGCAGGTTCGGCCGTTCCATTCGAGACGGTCAATGCCGCGCCAACGCCCGTGGTCATCAATCGCACGTTCGCGCAAACTCATTTTCCGAATCAGAATCCAATCGGCAAGCACATTGGCGAGCCCGACGACCCAAATTCGCCCCGCGGGCCCGGGTATGTTGTCGTTGGCATCGTCGGCGATGCGAAGTACTACGAACTCCGCGACAATATTCAGCCGACGATGTATGTGCCGTTGGTCGGCAACGGCGCTTATTTTGAGTTACGAACCGCATCGAACCCGGCATCGTTCGTTCCGGCCGTTCGCGAAGCGGTTTCGGCGATGGACCGCAATCTGCCCGTCTTTGGAATCTCCACTCAATCCGAGGAGATCGATCAATCGCTCTTTCAGGAACATCTGATGGCTCGCATATCTGGCTTTTTCGGCGTTCTCACGCTCACGCTCGCCTGCTTCGGACTCTACGGGCTGCTCTCTTATGAGGTAGCGTGGAGGACGCGCGAACTCGGGATTCGCATGGCGCTTGGCGCGCAATCGCGAGACATCCTGAATCTTGTCATCGAGCAAGTCATTGTCATCATAGCGATCGGTCTCGCAACAGGTGTCGCCATCGCCCTTGGAGTGACTCGTTTTATGTCCAAGGTGCTCTACAACGTGCGCCCCAACGATCCAGCAACGATCGCCGGCGTAGCCGCGTTGCTGGCCGTCGTGGCGCTGATTGCCTGCTACCTGCCCGCCCGCCGCGCGATTCACACCGACCCGATCATCGCGCTCCGCCACGAGTAGCGGTGACTGGTGACTCGTGACGGGCAAATCGCACCACGCCTGCTCGTTTGCTCTGCAACTTCGTGTGGGGGCGCAGCACGCTGCGCCCTAGCTTGTCTAGGCGTAATCCTGCGACATGTTCCGGTCCCTTCGATCGGGTCTCCATAAATACCTGGACACGTCCAAAACAGGTATATAATCCGCGCAATCTGGTCGTCACAAGGATGGCTCCCATGCCGAGCTACCACTACTCGTATTTCATCGGCACGATGATCTTTGCGGCTGCGTGGGTCGTCTGCTTTTGGATCGGCAAGTCGTATCGGCCGCAAATGATCTGGGGCACGATTGTTTCTGCGCCGTTCGCGCTCACGAGCCTGCTTTTCATTCCGCAGTATTGGACGCCGCCGTCGCTCTTCAATCTCGACACTCGATTTCATGTCGGCATTGAAGATTTTCTCTGGGCAGGATCCGTCGGAGGCATCGCTTCGATCCTCGGTGAATACATTTTGAAAGAACGGCTTGCGGAGACGCGCCGGACTCATCGCGAGATTCACTATGCGCCGTTTGTGGTGGTCGGCATACTTTTTCTCGTTCTCCAGTTGTGGCATCCGAACAAGACCATCTACAACATGGTCATTTCCTTCGTCGCCGGTGCAATCGTCGTCGCGGTCAAGCGCCCGGACCTTATTCGCCTGATGCTGACGGGTGCGCTAAATTTCACCGTGCTTTATTTTTTGCTGTTCGTCTACTTCCTCCTTCTTTATCCCGACTTCGTGAAACGGTACTACACGCTTCAAAACTTTCTCGGCATCTTCATCTTCGGAGTCCCGATCGAAGAGCTGATGTTCGCCTCCACCGGCGGCGCCATCTGGTCCGTCGCCTACGAATACCTCCAAGGCTACCGCTTGACGTCCGCGCAAGGCGTTCACTTCGCCCGCGTCCACGGCGGATAGTTCCGCCGCTCCTAACGCGGTCGATCGCAATTCTCGAAATCGGCGGCAGCTTGGCGCTGCCTGCTGGGGTTTGAGCGCATAGAATCGATTTGCGATGACGCTGACGAGTGATGCGGCACGGCACAGTTGGACGCGGCTCGATGGGGTAGATTTGCTGCGCGGGCTGGCGATTCTTTGCGTGTTGATGAATCACGTCAATACTCGCCTTCGGATCAACGACGTGCCGTATACCGAGGGAATTCCGCAGCCGCTGGTTCATGCGCTGACTGGGAACGGCCAATTCGGAGTTCAGATTTTCTTTGCGATCTCGGGATTCCTGATTACTTCGATCACGCTGAAGCGATGGGGCGCGCTTCGGAACATCAACGTTCGTGATTTTTATTTGCTGCGACTGGCGCGCATCGGGCCGTTGCTGGTCGCCTTGCTTACGGTTCTCAGCGCGCTGCATTTCTTGGGGCTTCACGACTTCGTTATTTCGCCACAAAAGGGCGGCCTTGGCCGAGCGTTGCTCGCGGCGCTGACGTTTCATATCAACGTTCTGGAGGCCCACCGCGGATACCTGCCGGCCAATTGGGACGTCCTGTGGTCGCTCTCGGTTGAGGAGATGTTTTATCTCTTTTTTCCGCTTGCGGCGTGGCTGCTGGGCCGTGTTCGACTGTTCGTTCCGTTTCTGTGTGCGTTCATCGCGCTCGGGCCGATTGCTCGCGCCGTTTTCGCGCGCGATAACGACATTTGGCAGGACTATTCCTACCTTGGTGGGATGGACGCGATCGCATTGGGCTGTCTGACCGCGCTCCTTGCGTCGCGCGTTCGATTCTCTCCGGCTGCGCTGAAAAGTTTGGCGTGGACTGGCCTTGCACTCGTGATTGCGATGCTCGGATTTTCGGGCTTTCCATTTTTGTTTCCGTTGGGAGCGACCGGGCTTGAAGAGTCGCTCCTCGCGGTCGGAACGTGTCTCGTGATCATCGCGGCGGCACATACGCAGTGGAAGTCCCCGGTTTTTCTTCGACCGCTCCGGCTGCTGGGGCGGCGCAGTTATGAGGTTTATCTGACGCATATGTTCGTTGTCTTTGCGTTCCTGCATTTCTGTTTGGCCATCGGCCAGCCGATGTGGTTTGTGCCGGTTTATTTCATCCTTGCCATTGTGGTGGCGACGCTGCTGGGAGATCTTGTGGCCAAGGGGTACTCGGATCGGATGAACGCGTGGCTGCGGCAGCAGTGGGGCGAACGGAAGCTTGGGTCGGCGCTTGAGATGGAGACGTCCGCTGCGGGAACGGACGCGATTCCTGCCGGTAGGTAGGAGCGGCTGTTCCGGTTTGGTTCGGCTCTGGTCGACGACTGCGAGTTCCGAAATGGGAAGAAAGGGGTATACCCCCTATGTTTTGCAAAGAGTGCGCAAGTGGTTCGTTTTGTGTGGGTTGGCGAGGGGGCGAAAATAAGAGTGTGGAAGTTGCAGAAAGGGCGGGGGTTACAGCGGGGCGTGGCTTCGGGAGATTCGAATGAGGTGGTCGACACGTATAGCGTAGCATAAGGATAACTTACTGTCAATAGTAACTTTTAAGTGATTGAGATGGTTGGGTTTGAGGTTTGATTCGAATGGGGAACGGAAAAAGGGGGATTCGTCGTCGGGATTGGGTGAGGTTGAATCTAAACCCCCACCCTTAGAAACCAAAGGGTGGGCCACCCAGGAGCTGATGACGGCTTACATCGTGCGGACATGCGGCGCAGCATGCTGCGCCCCTCAACATCGCGAAGGGCGAGCGGATAGAGAAGCTCGGATCGATGAACGGGGGGATCTGAAGGGCGAGGCCGCAGCAACAGGTGCGATCAGCGGTGGGGTTGGAGGGCGGGAGTCTCGGAGGCTTCGCTGACTTCGACGCGGTTGCCGCCGGTGCGTTTGGCGGCGTACAGGGCTTTGTCGGCTTGGGCGACGAGCGCCTGGAATGTCGGCGAGCCCTTGCCCCAGAAACCGGAAATGCCGAAGCTGGCGGTGAGCGAGACACGTTTGCCGCCGAATTCGAATTCGCAGGCGGCCCATTCTTCGCGCAGGCGATTAATCGTGACCTCGATGTAGCGTTTTTCGACGTGAGTGATGACGAGCAAGAATTCGTCGCCGCCCATGCGGCCGCAGATGTCGGAAGCGCGCGTGTTTCCCTTGAGGATTTCGGAAAAGCGTTTCAATACGACGTCGCCTGCGTCGTGGCCATGGCCATCGTTGATTTCTTTGAAGGAGTCGAGATCGGCCTGCACGACCCACATGGGAAATCCATGGCGCGCGGCGCCGCGCAACTGGCGGTCGGCCCATTCTTCAATGGCGCGGCGATTCGGAAGATCGGTCATTGAGTCGGTGTGGGCGAGGGCTTCGAGTAGGCGATTTTTCGCGTCGATTTCGCGGTGAAGATCGATAGTACGAGCACCGACACCGATGCGTGCGAGGAGTTCGCCGGCGTCGAAAGGCTTCGTGAGGTAGTCGTCTGCGCCAGCGGCGAGCCCCTTCACGACGTTGTCTTTTTCGGATTTGGCGCTGAGCACGATGACATAGGTGTATTCGCGCTGCTCTTCGGAGCGGATTTTTTGCAAGAGTTCGAGGCCGGAAAAATCGGGCAGCATCCAGTCGGTAATGACGATAGGGGGAGCATGGCGGCGAAAAAGTTCGAGCGCCTCCGCGCCATCCTTGGCGAAGAGGAGAGAATGGCCGGACGGTTCAAGCGCGTGCTCCACAAGCTTGCGGGAGACAGCGGAATCGTCCACGACCAGGACTTGGCAGCTTGGCAGAACCTTCTGCATTTGTTCCCGATATCAGCCTGATGAGGTCTCAGGATGGATTTTGCTTATATTAGCAAGCAAGAGCGGGGAACGTCGCTCCGACAAGTTCTGTATATAGTCTAAACGGTCATCCCCGTTAACGGGTTCGTAACATCTGAATGGGAAGCAGGTCGAGATATCACCGGCTAAGCGCAAATCGTCTGAGCGTGCGTAAATGGCGATTGCACCGCACGATGCTGCTGCAATCGTTGACCCTCGATCGTGTTGCATCTAAACCTCGCGATCTGGGAAGTGATCGCAGGTACAGGGGTGGCGAACGAACGCTTGGCGACAGGCACGAATCGCGGAACGAGATTCGGTTTAGGCGCCGGCGCCCTGGACTTTGACGAGGAGTTCGGCGAATTTTTGTTTGCGCTCGGACTGGTCGTGGCCGCCTTCGGCGTCGGCGAGTTGGGTGATGTTCATGGAGCAGAATTTCGGGCCGCACATGGAGCAGAACTTTGCTTCCTTATAGAAGTCGTCGGGCAAGTTCTCGTCGTGCATGGCTTTGGCGGTCGCGGGGTCGAGGGATAGCTCGAACTGCTTGTTCCAGTCGAAGAGGAAGCGGGCATAGCTCAGAGCGTCGTCGCGATCGCGCGCGCCGGGGCGGTGACGGGCGACGTCGGCGGCGTGGGCGGCAATCTTGTAGGCGATGACGCCTTGCTTCACGTCTTCGGGATTCGGAAGGCCGAGATGTTCCTTTGGCGTGACGTAGCACAGCATCGAAGCACCGTGCCAGCCGATCATGGCGGCGCCGATGGCGCTGGTGATGTGGTCGTAACCGGGAGCGATGTCGATAACGAGCGGGCCGAGCGTGTAGAAGGGCGCTTCGTAGCACCACTCCATTTCCTTCTCGACCTGCTCTTTAATTTTATCCAAGGGAACGTGGCCGGGGCCTTCGATCATGACCTGGACGTCTTCTTCCCAGGCTTTCTTGGTGAGTTGACCGAGGACTTTGAGCTCGGCGAATTGCGCTTCGTCGCTGGCGTCGGCAATGCAACCGGGACGCAAGCCGTCGCCGAAGGAGAAGCTGACGTCGTGCTTTTTGAAAACCTTGATGATGCGTTCGATATTTTCGTAGAGGAAGTTTTGCTTCTTGTGATGCTCCATCCAGTGAGCCATCAAGGAGCCGCCGCGGCTGACGATGCCGGTGATGCGCTTGCGGACGAGAGGCACGTGTTCGCGCAAAACCCCGGCGTGAATGGTCATGTAATCGACGCCCTGCTCGGCTTGCTCTTCGATGACTTCGAGCATGAGATCGAAGGTGAGATCTTCGGGGCGGCGAACGCGGGAGATCGCTTCGTAGACAGGGACGGTGCCGACGGGGACGGGCGAGGCGTTGATGATGGCCTGGCGAATTTCGGGAATGTTGCCGCCGGTGCTGAGGTCCATGACGGTGTCGGCGCCGTAGTGGACGGCGTGATGGAGCTTTTTCAATTCTTCATCGATGTTGGAATTCGTGGCGGAATTGCCGATGTTGGCGTTGATTTTGCAGCCAGTGGCGATGCCGATGGCCATGGGCTCGAGATTACGGTGATGGATGTTGGCGGGGATGATGCAGCGGCCGCGGGCGACTTCGCTGCGGACGACTTCGGGATCGAGTTTTTCGCGCTTGGCGACGTACTGCATTTCTTCGGTGATGACGCCCTTGCGGGCAAAGTGCATTTGCGACATGTTGCGGTTGCCGTTGGCGCCGGCCTGAGCGGCTTCGCGTTGTTCGATCCAGGTGTCTCTCATTGCCATGTGGTGCTCCCGTGAAAAGCGGTGACTGGTGACTCGTGACCGGTAGTTCGAGCCGTGCGCTGTTTGAGTCTCGATTATGGCATTGGGGGTTGAGGGCGGCAACTCAGAGGCGGTGATCGGTGATGGCGGAGGGCGAGGGAAAAGGATAACGCAGAGGCGCAGAGGGCGCAGAGGCGCGCGGAGAGGGCTTGGCAGACGGCTGGCGTTTTGCCCGAAGGGTTAGAACGAAAAAGCGGCGCAGCAGCGCCGCACTCCACATGGGGCTGGGCTGGGGTCATTTGGAGAAGACTGAGCAGTTTTTTGCCGAGGCGGGCGTTGGAGAAGAGCTGAACGAACTGGCTAGGCGGATTCGCCGCGGGAGAAGAGTTTGCTGAACTGGTCGATGTTGGCGGGGGGCACGGAGACGAGCTTGGTGTTGGCGATGACGTGCTCGGGGTTGGCCATGCCGACGAGGGCGGTGGTGATGCCGGGGGCGGAGCGGACGAATTGCAGGGCGCGCTGGGCGTCGGATTCGAGGCCGAAGGCCTCGGCGACGAAGGGCGGGAGATTGCGCGTGACCTGACCCTGGAGGAGGGAGGCGCTGGCAACGAGAGTAATGCCGAGGTCGGAGGCGGCCTCCATGACGGTTTTTTCTTTGGCGTTGACGGACTGATTGCCGAGCGTCAGGGCTTCGGTCATGCCGAGATTGAAAGGGAGTTGGACGAAGCGGAAATGATGATCGTCGCCTGCGATGTCGTGGGCCAGGGAAGCGAGTTCGGCGAGTTGCATGGCGTCGCGGGCGCGGGCTTCCTGGCGGAAGCCGTTCCAAGTGGCCATGCCGTAGAACTGGATTTTTCCGGCTTTGACCATGGATTCGAGAAAAATGAATGCATCGCGAATACGTTCGAGAAAGTCGGGCCGGGGAATTTCACCGAGTTGCGATTCGGGATTGTGGAGGTAGTAGACGTCGATGCAGTCGATGCCGAGATTTTTGAGACTGCGGTCGAGTTGATTTTCGAGGAAACGCGGGGTCATGCAGTGGCTACCGCCGACGATGTCGTTGGGAGTGAGAATGCGGGGCTGGATGTACTCGCGATAGAAATAATCGTTCGGATCGGATGGCATGGAACCGTCGGGCGTGAGGTAACCGCCCTTGGTGCAGACGACGAATTCTTCGCGTGAGTAATCCTCTTCGAGCAAGTGCTTGATTGCGGCGCCGATGCTTCGCTCACTGCGCTGAAAGCGGTAGTTGATGGCGCTGTCGATTACGTTGATGCCTCTTTTGACGGACTCGGCGACGCAGGCGGCGTAGGCCTGGTCGGCTTTGTCATTGGGCGCGCCGAGATAGGTGCCGATGCCGATGGAGGAGAGGACGAGGCCCTGGGCTTCGCGGAAGTGGCCGTCGGCGGCGCGACCGGGGAAGCGCTGTGCGTATTTCTGTGTTCCGGCGGGGGTGGCGGAAGTTGTCATTGAGGAATTTTTCCTTGATCGAGATTGTTGTCGCTCGTGTTGGGTTGCTGCGTGTTGCCTGCATCGGACTTTTTGGATTTGTCGGGTTCGACTTCTTTTGGAAGCAGGAGACGCGAACAGGCGCGCAGAATTCTGCGATAGGGCCAGTCCTTTTCGTGAAAGAAAATCTCGCCGTCTCGCGGATTACTGTAATACCAGCGGGCCAGGAGCCACAAATGTTCGCCGAGTTCGGTACGGCTGGCGGCTGGATTTGGAGGCGTGCTCGTTGGCGTTGAGTCTGCGGTGGCGACCGGATTGGACTCGAGATAGTTGCGAAAGATTTGCTCGGCGGAGCGCGGCTGGCCGGCGATTTCGGCGAAACGGATGTAGCAGGGATCGGAGAAGCGGCCGCCACGAAATGCGAATGCGGCGATGGTTTGGTCTTCGGCGGAACGCTGGAGGATGACGGCGTTGAGATCCTGAATGCGGCGCGCGAGATCGGGCTTTCCACGCAAGGCGTCGTCAAGTTTTTCGATGCGCTTGTGAATTGTGGCTGCGCGCTCGAAGTCGAGGTCGTCGCTGGCTTTTTCGCGTTCGAGTTCGATGGCGGCGCGCAGGGAATTGCCGTCGGTGTCGAGGAATTGGACGAGTTTGCTCACTTCGGCGTCGTACTCCTCTTTGGAGCAGCCGGCGAAGCACGGGGCGAGACACATTTTCATTTCGGAGTAGAGGCAGCCGGGGAAAGTGGGGTCGCGGCGGATTTTGATTTGGCAGCGGCGAACTTTGAAAAAGTCGAGGACGCGTTCGGCGAAGGCGAGCGCGAATTTGCGGGATGGGAAGGGGCCGTAGTAGGTACCGGCGGAGGGAGCGCCGGTGGAGTCGACGGAGATGCGGCGGGTGACGATGCAGCGCGGGTAGGCGTTTTTTAGGGTGACTTTGAGGACAGCAGGGGGGCGGAGGCGCATCACTTTGGTGTAGCGATGCGGGAGATGATGCTTGGCGTTTTGGTAGTAGGTGAAGGATTGCTCGAATTTCGAGCCGGTGAGGCGGTAGCGAACGAATTTTGTGAGGTCGCGAAGGTTCAGGCGCTTGCTCGTGGGATCGGGCGGGCCGAGAAGGCGCTGCATGCGTTTGCGGAGATCCTGGGTGCGGATGAGGAGGGGCTCGGCGTTTTCGGCGCGGGGCTGGATGAGGCAGACGGCGGGGAGCGAGGGGAGAGCGGCGAAGAAGTCTTCGGCGTTGGATGGGGAGAATTCTTGGCCGCAGTCGAGATCGAGCACGGGAGAAGAATACTACGGAGAGCAGTGGAGGAGAGGAGGCTGGGGCGAGCGTGTTCCGTGGAAGACGTCGACAATTGAAAGTTGAAAGGAAGGAAAAACCAAGAGATTCACCACAGAGGGCACAGAGAGTACAAAGGAATCGGTCAAGAGGGGACGGGCGGTCCTCTGGAAGAGAGACTGTTCAGGTGGCGGGCTTCGAGCGAAGAATTATGCGCCAGAGGAAGAAAACGAGGATGACGCTGAGGGCCGTTGTGAGGCCGACCCAGTGGAAATATGGATCGGAGATGAAGCCGGCATTGTCGGGAAGTATTTCTGGAACCATGGCTGCGGTCAGGAAAGATTCGACACTGGGAGAAGTGTCGCCGCCTTTCAAGAACGCGGCCCAGATTCCTGCGTAGGGATGATACGTGAGGTAAAGCAAAACGCTCGACGCGAGCAATAGCCAAGGAGCGGAATCGGCGCAGAGCGAGGCCCAGAAGTCAGCCGGGCCGCGGAGTTGTGGTGGCGTTTTTCGACGTCGCACCACGATGAACAAGGCGATTAATGTGATGGGGACGACGGAGAAAATCGCGAAGCCGGCGATGGTGATGATGAGTCCGCTCCAGGCGAGCAAATTCCATTGTGACCAGCGGTAGTGCAAGGGCACATAGCGCAGGATTTTGGGATCGCGCTCGGCGTTCCATTTTTCAAGTTGGAATCGCAGTAGCGAGGCTTCGTCGCGGTGGCCCGTCGAGTCGTAGAGGGGCGCTAATTTTCTGGCGGCGTCTTCGCCAATTTGTTGGCCGAGAGATTGTTCGACGGGAGCTCTGCCGTCCAGCGACATTCGCTGCGCGAAGTGGAGCATTTCGCCGTAGGTCGCGATTGCATCGTTGGTTTTGCCCGAGTTTTCGAGGGAAGCGGCGCGGTCGGTGAGCGCGTCGGCGTAACCTCGCAAGAGATCAAGGTGGACGATTCGCCGGTTGGAAAAGATGTAGAGAGCGATTTCGGGATCTCGCACGAAGAAACGCGAGCTTACGTTGCGAATGAGTTCGATTAGCTGGGTGGCGTAATTGTCATAATTCGGCGCGGTGAACGCCGCGTGCATTTCTGCAGCCCATTGCGGATCGTCGAGGAGAGATTTTTCGCGGCTGACTTTGGCTTTGCGGCGGATGAGCATGTCGAGCGGTTCCACGCGCGGAGGTTTCGCGAGGATCTCGGCCGCTAGCAAGTGGGGGACGGCGTTGTTGGGGTCCCAGTGCTGGAGACGGGCGAGTCTTTCTTTGGATAAATATGTTTGCGCGGAGGAATTGTTTGCCGGCAGAAGGGATTGTTCGTAGTCGAGCCAAGTGAGCGAGGGATCTTTTTGGATTGCTTCGTCGGAGAGGGCGAGTCGTTCGTTGTCGTTTTGTGACACGAGCGAAAGAAGAGCCAGGAGGTGCGGGTCGCGATTCGATTTGGAGATTTTTCGCAATTTTCTTGTGCTGGACCATAGCTCGGGATTCCATCCGGGCTGGGAAGCAAAGTAGTCAGCGTAAAGTTTCCGGAGCGACTGACGGACTTCGGGGTGGAGGAGGATTGCGGCACTTGCGATCGTGAGGGCGAGCATTAGCCAGAGCGGGATGCGGGGAGTGCGCGAGTAACGCGGCGTGAAGGCGGCGGATGATTCGGTGGCGTCGGCGCTTGAGCCGATGGGGCGGCCGAGAGCGCGCCAGGCGTACTTTAGCCATTCTCGAAGGAGGAGCATGAGGCCTCCGATCAGCCAAGATATTGCGTTGCCAGAGGTTTCGGCGGTGGGGAGTTCGGCGGCGAAGGCTTGACCCCATTCGCGCGATTCGTGTGGCCAGATGCGGACGATCGCGCGGGCTACGGTCGGGGCGAAATGCTTGGTGGGATTGGGCGCGTTGGAATTTTTGGACATGGCGTTCACGCGTTGCCCAGAGCTGGCTTCCAGAATTTGCGTTTTTGGGCGTCGGCTAGCTCTTCATGGGCCCAGGCACGCGCTTCAGAAGTGAGGCGGTAGAGGTGCCGTGGCGGGCGGCCCTGCGCGGCGCCGGGTTGCTCCCAACTGGTTTCGAGCCAGCGGAGTTTTTCGAGGCGCATGAGGATGGGGTAGAGGGAGCCGGAGGCTAGGTTGGTTTGCTGGCTGAGGGCGTAGCCGTGGTGCCAGGAGGCCGGTTTCTGGAGGAGGGCCTCGAGGACGGCGAGGGTTTGTGGGGAGATGCGGAGTCGGCGGCCCATGGGATAAGTCTACATAGGTAGAGATAATTGTCAAGTGAGATTTAGAAGTTCGACGGGGGATCGATCGACGAAGAAAAACCGGATCGAGGAGGTGCTGGCGTCCGGGCAAGCTGGGGCGCAGCGGTGCTGCGCCCCTACATGATCGCGAATATTGTTACCGCCTTGCGAGTGGAGGGCTTCATGCGGATGACGCGTGTCGCTATTGTTTGAGGACCCAGGAGGAGATGACGAGGCGCTGGATTTCGCTGGTGCCTTCGTAGATTTCGGTGATGCGGGCGTCGCGGTAGTTGCGTTCGACCGGATATTCGCGGCTGTAGCCGTTGCCGCCGTGGATCTGTATGGCTTTGTGTGTGACGCGCGTGGCCATTTCGCTGGCGAAAAGTTTGGCGATGGCGGCGTCCATGCTGAAGCGGGCGCCGGTGTCTTGTTTCCAAGCGGCTTTGCGGATGAGCAGGCGTGCGGCGTCGAGTTCGGTGCTCATGTCGGCGAGCATGAATTGGATGGCCTGGAATTGCGAGATGGGGTGGCCGAAGGCCATGCGCTGTTTCGAATATTCGAGGGCGGCTTCGAACGCGCCTTGCGCGATGCCGCAGGCTTGCGCGGCGATGCCGATGCGGCCGCCGTCGAGCGTGGAGAGCGCGACTTTGTAGCCTTCGCCTTCGCTGCCGATGCGATTCGATTCGGGGACTTCGCAATCGGTGAAGACGAGTTCGCTGCACGCGGTCGCGTTGATGCCGAGTTTTTTTTCTTCCTTGCCGACCTTGAAACCTGGCGTGCCTTTTTCAACGATCAGCGCGGTGATGCCTTTTTCTCCTTTCGGCGGATCGGTGTTGACGTAGACAATGGCCGCGTCGGCGGCGCCGCCGTTGGTGATCCAGGCTTTGGTGCCGTTGATGATGTATTTGTCGCCTTGCTTCACGGCTTTGGTTTGTAGAGCGGCGGCGTTGGAGCCGGCTTGGGGTTCGGTGAGCGCGTAGCAGCCGATTTTTTCGCCGCGAGCGAAGGGGAGAAGGAATCTTTGCTTTTGCTCGACGGTACCGAGGCGATGAATTGGGTCGCAATAGAGGGAATTTTGGACGGAGAGGATGACGCCGGTGGAAGCGCAGGCGCGCGAGACTTCCTCGATGACGATCGTATAGGAGACGTGATCGAAACCGGCGCCGCCTTCGGACTCGGGGATGGCGACTCCGGTAAGGCCGAGCTCGGCGGCTTTGCGGAAAAGTTCGCATGGGAACTTTCCGGTTTCGTCGTTTTCGCGGGCGAGCGGTTTTACTTCGGACTCGGCGAATTCGCGAACGGTTTTTCGGAGGAGTTGTTGATCTTCGGTCAGCGCGAGATTCACTTCGCTTCTCCTGAGCCGACGTTGAGATATTCGCGAAGACGAGTGTACGTGGTGTTGAGGTCTTCGGGTAAGACGCGGGTTTCGCCGACGACTGTCATGAAATTGGAATCGCCGAACCAGCGGGGCAGGACGTGAAGATGGATATGGCCCACGACTCCTGCGCCGCCTGCGCGGCCGATGTTCATCCCGACATTCATGCCGTCGGGTTTGTAGTTGGCGCGAAAAGCGCTTTCGACGCGCTGCGCCAAATGCATCATTTCACTGAGAGCTTCGGGATCGGCGCTGCCGAGATCGCCGACATGAGCGTAGGGAACGATCATGACGTGGCCGGAGGTGTAGGGATAGCGATTGAGAATGATGAAAACTTTTTTGCCGCGATAGGCGACGAGGGTTTCGTGATCGTCTTTGCGATTGATGGCGTCGCAGAAGATGCATTCGGGGAGATTATTGCTCTCGGCTTGCTTCATGTACTGGTAGCGCCAAGGGGTCCAGATGTAGTCCATTGCGGAGCAGAGCCTTTCGAAGATGCGAGAGTGCGATTTGCTTTTAGGAATTAAGGATAGCGTAAATGATCGGGGAGTTGGTGGGTGCGCAGGTTGGATTGCGCAGTCGGAATTAAGACGGGGTCGTCGTTACGGTGTCGGTTGGTTGAATCTAAACCCTGCGATCTGGGAAGCGATCGCGGGTACAGGGCGGCGAATGTTGAATTCTGCATAGGATGAAAGGTAAGCGGAGCGGAAAAGAAAAGCGCCGGCTGGAAGCCGGCGCTACCAAGCAAATGCGGCTCGCTTGCGCGAGGGCACGATAACTAAGCGGCGGGGACGCCGTCGGCGGTGTTGACGAAGTCTTTGAGTTCTTTGCTGGGCTTGAAGAAGGGGATCTTTTTTGGTGGGACTTCGACTTTGGCGCCAGTCTTGGGATTGCGGCCGACGCGACCGCGACGCTGACGCGTGCGGAAGCTGCCGAAGCCACGAATCTCGATCTTGTCGCCTTTTTGAAGAGCGTCGATGATGCTCTCGAAAATAGTTTCGACGATAGTTTCCGACTCCTTGCGCGGGAGCTCGGTCACTTTGAGGACCTCTTCGATGAGGTCGGCTTTCGTCAATGTAGGTTGCTTCGTCATCTTCCCGTAGCCTCGTGGGACTGCCACTTCTTAGGTACCGAAAATCGCTGCAGCACTGTGATCCGAAACGATTTACGGGGGCACGCTCTCCCGGTTGCCCTTGTTACTATCACTAAAATGACCCGCAGGTAAAGGAATTATACGCCGGGGCGGTTGAGGCCCCGGCGCCCCTAAATTTGATCAGCGCGAAGCAAGCTTCTGCTTGAGCGCGTCGCCGATGGTCGCGGTCGAAGACGATTTCGTCGTCGAGCGATACTGCTCGATTTCGCGGCGTTCGATCTGCTTGGCGGCGGCGCGATAGCTAAGACCGATGCGGCGCGTCTCCGGGCTGATCTTGATGATTTTGAAATCGTACTCTTTGCCCGGCTCGAGCGGGCCCGCGCTCTTGAGCGGACCGGACGAAGTGCGATGCATCGACGCGGCTGGGCCTTCGTCGCGACGCCGGCGATCTTCGATCTCGGTGTTGTGGCAAAGCGCTTCGATGTTTTCGCCGAGTTCGACGAAAGCGCCGAACGTGGCAATGCGCGAAACTTTGCCCTTCACGATCTGGCCCACCTTGTGCTGCTTGAACCAGTCGCCCCAGATGTCGTTGACCTGCTTGATGCCCAACGAAACGCGGCGATTCTCGGGATCGATCTTGAGAACTTTCGCGGTGATCGGCTCGCCCTTCTTGAAGACTTCATGCGGATTCTTGATGCGTTCGGTCCAGCTAACATCGCTGACATGAACGAGGCCATCGAAGCCATCTTCGATTTCGATGAAGGCGCCGAACTCGGCGATGTTGCGGACTTTGCCGGTGACGACGGTGCCGATCGGATATTTTTCCGCAGTGAGCAGCCATGGATCGGGCAGCGCCTGCTTGATTCCGAGCGAGACGCGGCGATCGCTGGGTTTGATGTCGAGCACTACGACATCGACTTCGTCTCCGACCTTCGCGATTTTCGAAGGATGCTGGACTTTCTTGTTCCAGCTCATTTCGGAGACGTGGACGAGGCCTTCGATTCCTTGCTCGAGCTCGACGAAGACGCCGTAGTCGACGACACCGACGATCTTGCCTTTCACTTTGCCGCCCGCGGGATATTTCTCGGAGGCGCCGACCCACGGATCGTTCGTGAGCTGTTTGAGGCCGAGCGAGACGCGCTGCTTTTCCTTGTCGAATTTCAGGATGACGACTTCGAGTTCCTGATCGGGTTTAACGATGTCGGACGGGTGCTTGACGCGGCCCCAGCTCAAGTCGGTGAGGTGCAGCAGGCCGTCGATGCCGCCGAGATCAACGAAGGCGCCGTACTCGGTGACGTTTTTCACGTGACCCTTCACCTTGTCGCCCTCGTGGAGCGTTTCCATGAGTTGCGCGCGCTTGGCGTGGAGCTCTTCTTCGAGCAGAGCGCGGCGGCTGACGACCACGTTGCCGCGACGTCGATTCAGCTTGGTGATGCGAACCTGGACTTCCGTGTTCATCAGGTTGTCGAGGTTGGCGGTCGGGCGCAGATCGTATTGCGAACCCGGAAGGAACGCGCGCACGCCGATGTCAACGACCAAGCCGCCCTTGATGCGATCGACGACTTTGCCGGTGATGGTTTCCTTGGCTTTGAAAGCGGCTTCGATTTTTTCCCAAGTGCGGCGGCGAAGCACTTTTTGGTACGAGAGGATAACGTAGCCGTCTTTGTGCTCACCGGTGCGCTGTACTTCGATAGTGGCGTTCGGCTCAGGGCGCGGAATGTCGGTCTCGGAGAACTCGACAGCCGGGATCAGCCCTTCGGTCTTGCCACCGACGTCAACGACGACGCCGTGCTCGGTGTAGGCGACTACTTTTACTTCGATGATTTCGTTGTTTGCGGCGCTCTCGACCGGCTCGCTGTATTGATCGATCAGCTTGGACATTTCCTCGGAGCCGGCGGCCTCTTCGGCGGCGGCAGCGGCTTCGGGATCCAGGTGCGGTGTTGCGTCGCCGGAATGCGCGGCTTCGGCGGCGGGACCGGTGGCAGATGTTGCTTGCTCGGGGCGAGGATCGCCGTCGGCCTGAGCCACCGGCGCAGATGTCGCCTCGTGAGCAGCGGCATTTACGGTCGCTTCAGCGTGAGACTGATTTTCACTTTCTTGATTCTTTTCGGGTTCGTGTGCGGGAGCTGCTGCGGCAGAAGTCGGATTGTCATTGTCGGAAAACATGGTTGTTGGCCTCCAGAAAGGTACTGCGTCTTTGTCTAGTGACCCGGCGATGCCGGTGTCATGGGTGTTGCTTGAGAATCCCTGCGATCTCTCAACTCGACATTTGAGTGACGCAAGGGGTACAGCTTCGCGGTTGTACTTCTTTCGTTGTGCAGCTCGACTTCGTTATGCAGCGCGACGGGCGATACGGCTGGCGACGGGATGGCCCGAGCCTTGATGCGCAGTTTAAAGACGCACCAGAACGCAGGTCAGTCACCGCTATAGACAACCGTGATGTGGTCCGTTGCTGAAAACGACCGTTATGCGCTCACCGAGGGACAAGTGCTGCGGGCGTCCAAAACGCTGCAACGCCAAGATAATACGCGGCGCTTGAACCCGGTGTCAACGTGTTGAGATAGATGGTTTTGGGGTGCATTTCGTTGCATCTGAGCAAGTGCTATATGCGCTCGCGACGCGTGATGAAACTAGGCGTGGGCGCGGCCGGCCTGCGTGCGTTCGCGGCGGAAATCGGGGGCGCTGACTTCGATGGTGCGGCACATTTCGAAGAGGCGAGAGCGCATCCGGCTGCCAATGCGTTGTTCGAGGGAGTCTTCGCGCGTTGCGGGGATGAGTTTGCCGTTGGGGAGGCGGGTGGCTTCGCCATCGGAGGTCGGATTGTCGAGATAGTTGGTGGTGATGATGGTCGTGCGCTTCTCGTTGTAACGTGCGTTGAGAACGATGCTGACGATGTCGCGGACCCAGTCGGAGGGTTTGCTGGCGCCGAGATCGTCGAGGACGAGGACTTCTACGGTGCGAATCGGGTCGAGGATCGACATTTCAGTGGATTCGCTGGCCGGGTTGTAGCTGGCCTGGATCTCTTTGAGGAGTTCGCGGTAATCGCAGAAGAGACAGGCGTGACCGCGGACGATTAATTCTTTGAGCGCGGCGACGGCGAGATGCGTTTTGCCGACACCGGATGGGCCCATGAAGAGGAGGCCTTTGTCGGAGCCGCCGGGGAAATCGCGCGTGAAGGTTTCGGTCCAGCTCTTGGCGAACTTTAGCGATGCGGTGTGTTGCGGCGTCCAGGTTTTGCCGTCGGAGAGATCGGTGACGTAACTTTCGAAGTCGCAGTGCTCGTATCGCTTGGGGATGTGGGCTCGGCTCAGAACGCGATTGGCGCGATCTTCCATGCCGCAATCGCAGGCGACGGCGAATTTACCGGCGCCGTCGGGGCGGGGAACCAGCTTCCATCCGGTGCCGCGGCAGAGTTGGCAATTTTCGAGGGGCATCGTGTTTGTGTTGAAGGACAGAATACGGGGGCGAGGAGAGGAGGGCAAGCGGGGGTGTGGACGATTTGTGAATCAGGAAAATTCCCACCCTTAAAAACGGAGTGTGTTGCGCCTCGAGGCGGAACGATTGCGAGCGCGTTCAGCTTTCGCGCAGATTCGCTCGCGCCGCACCTCTGGGTGGCGTGGCGCGAACGATCGCGTTTCGCGGAGGCGGATCACTGCGGAGAGCGGCGACGCGCGAGAGTTCCTGCTGGACGACAGTAGCGAATTCCGTCATCTGTTTTTCCATCTCGACCATTTTTTCGCGCATGTTGAGAATAATTTCGATGCCGGCGAGATTGACGCCCATGTCGCGCGCGAGGGTCAAAATCACGTCGAGGCGCTCGAGATCGTCGTCGGTGTAGAGACGCGTGTTGCCTTGCGAGCGCGACGGTTTCAATAGGCCGACGCGTTCATAGAGGCGCAGCGTCTGCGGGTGCAGTTTGTAAAGCTCTGCCACGGCGCTGATCATGTAGCCGGCTTTCGCCCGTTTTTTTCCTCGTATCGCCATACAGATTTCTCTTCGACTGCTGTCTCGTGATCGTCGCGTATTTCGAAATTCTGAAACTTTTGTGTTTCGGCCTCGTGTCAGCCGCTCGCCTTTGCGAATAAATCCTTGCGCGGGTCTTCCGGCTCGATCTGCTCGAGTTCCTTCATCAAGTTTCGAACGCGCTCGTCGGTCGGCTTCGGCACGATTACCTGAATCTCGACGTATTCGTCGCCGCGCGTGCCATTACGCCCCGGTACCCCTTTTTCCCGGAGGCGGAGCGTCGAGCCGCTGTTGGTCCCCGGCGGAATTCGAACGAGTGATCGACCGTCGATCGTTGGGACTTCGACTTTCGAACCGAGCGTGGCTTCACTGACGGTGACTGGAACTTTCACGTAGAGATCGTTACCTTTGCGTTCGAAAAACGGATGCGGTTTTACATCGACGCGAAGATAGAGATCGCCAGCGGGAGCGCCCATCGTTCCCGCGTTGCCTTTGCCGGGAACGCGAACGCGCGAACCGCTCGCGATGCCCGCGGGAATGCGAACGTCGATCGTTTCGGTACGACGAATGCGGCCTTCGCCACCGCACGTTTTGCAGGCGGTGCGGAGTTTTCCGGTGCCACCGCAGCGCGTGCAGGGGACGTTGAAGCGCATTTTACCGGCGGCTTGTTGAATCGTGCCGCTGCCGCCGCACGTCGGGCAGGTTTGCGGTGAACCGATTGCGCCGGTGCCGTGGCAGGTTTCGCAAGCTTCCATGCGCGTGATTTGCAACTTTTTCACGGCGCCGCGGACGGCGTCCCAGAAATCGATCTCGATTTGGTACTCGAGGTCACCGCCGGGCTCTTGTTCGACTTCCATTTCTCCACCGCGACTGCCGCCGCGGAAAAATTGGCTGAAAAGATCGCGGAAGCTTGCGCCGCCGCCGGTGCCTCCACCGACAGATCCCGGCGCGCCACCGCTACCGCTTCCGCCGCCGAAATCGAAGCCGCCGAAATCGAAATTTACGTTTGGCCCGCCGCTGCTGGATTCGTGTCCTGGGGGCGGACCGCCGGCTTGGTAGTTGTCGGAGTAGAAGCCGACTTGATCGTACATCTGACGTTTTTTTGTGTCGGACAGAACGTCGTAGGCTTCCTGTAACTGCTTGAATTTTTCTTCGGCGGATTTGTCGCCGGGATTTAGGTCGGGGTGATATTTGCGCGCGAGCTTTCGAAAGGACGTACGAATTTCCTTTGTGGTTGCTTTGCGCGGAACCCCGAGCAACTCGTAGTAGTCTTGTTTCGTTGTGGTAGCCATCGTGTGCGCGTCAATCGCGCGACTCTGCAAACTTTTTTCGCTGACCGCGACTCTCTCGCGACGCATCAGCGTCAATCTCTCAACTTCGGAATCCGATTCGCGCTTAATAAATGCGCGTTAAACCATGTGGGGGCGCAGCTCTCTTACGTTGCTGCGCCCCGGTCCCACGGTTCAGGCCAAACTTTCAGTTAGTTCGGCCGCTTGTTTTCATCGACGTCAACGTATTCGGCGTCGATCACATCATCCGGCTTCTTCTCCTGACCCGCGTTGCTGGACGAGCCTTCGCTCGGTCCCGCACCCGCCGACGGACCGGCTCCCGCACCTGCGGCAGCTCCGGCCTGCTGGCCAGTTTTGTAGAGCGTCTCGGCGATCTTGTGCAGCGTCCGCTCGACGTTTTCTGTCGCCGACCGCAGCCGCGCCGTGCCGCCCTCGTTCATTGCCTTCTTCGCGTCTTCGATCGCTTCTTCGGTCGACTTCACGTCGCCATCGCCGATCTTGTCGCGATTCTCACGCACGAGCTTCTCGGCTTGGTAAACCAAACCGTCGAGCCGATTGCGCGATTCGACCTCTTCCATTCTGCGACGGTCGTCTTCGGAGTGAGACTCCGCCTCGACCCGCATCTTCTCGGCTTCTTCCTTCGTGAGGCCGGTTGAAGACTGAATGGTGATCTTCTGCTCTTTGTTGGTGGCCTTGTCCTTCGCGCTGACGTTTAAAATGCCGTTCGCGTCGATGTCGAAGGTCACTTCGATTTGCGGTGTGCCGCGTGGAGCCGGCGGAATTCCATCCAGCTTGAACGTGCCGAGTGAGCGATTGTCCTTGGCGAACTTGCGCTCACCTTGCATGACGTGGATTTCAACGCCCGACTGATTGTCCGAAGCGGTCGAATACGTCTCGACTTTGCGCGTCGGAATCGTCGTGTTGCGCGGAATCTGCACGGTCATTACGCCGCCGAGAGTTTCAACGCCCAGCGAGAGCGGAGTAACGTCGAGCAGCAGGATGTCTTTCACTTCGCCGCCCAACACTGCGCCTTGAACCGCCGCGCCAACCGCCACGACTTCGTCCGGGTTCACGCCCTTGTGAGGCTCTTTGCCGCCGAAGAAGTTCCGAACCAGCGAGACGACTTTCGGAATACGGGTCGAACCGCCGACGAGCACAACTTCCTGAATGTCGTTCGGCGACATCTTCGCGTCTTCGAGAGCCTGCTTCACCGGCTTCATGGAGCGCTCGAGCAAATCGTTCATCAACTGCTCGAGGCGCATGCGCGTCAGCTTGACCTGCATGTGAATCGGGCCGCTCGCGCCTGCCGTGATGAACGGAAGATTGATTTCCGTTTCCATCAACTGCGACAGCTCGATCTTGGCCTTTTCCGCAGCTTCCTTCAGGCGTTGCAGCGCCATCCGGTCTTTGCTCAGATCGATACTGTTTTCCTTTTTGAACTCGTCGATTAGCCAATCGACGATGCGCTGGTCGATGTCGTCACCGCCGAGGTGCGTATCGCCCGCGGTCGATTTCACTTCGACGACGCCGGCGCCGACTTCGAGCACCGAGATGTCGAATGTGCCGCCGCCGAGGTCATAGACCGCGATCGTCTCGTCGTTCTTCTTTTCGAGACCGTACGCCAACGCGGCCGCCGTCGGCTCGTTGATGATGCGGACGACTTCGAGGCCCGCGATTTCGCCGGCCTGCTTGGTCGCTTGCCGTTGCGCGTCATTGAAGTACGCAGGAACGGTGATGACCGCCTTCTGCACCTTTTCGCCGAGGAAATCCTCCGCGGCTGACTTCAGCTTGCCCAAAATCATCGCCGAGATTTCCGGCGGGCTGTAAACCTTACCCGAGATCTCGACGCGTGCGTCGTCATGGTTGCCCTTGACGACGTGATACGGCACGCGCTTCATTTCGTCGCTGACTTCGTCGAACCGGCGGCCCATAAAGCGCTTGATCGAATACACGGTGTTTTCCGGATTCGTCACGGCTTGGCGCTTGGCCACCTGACCGACGAGGCGCTCACCACCCTTGGTGATCGCAACCACCGAAGGCGTTGTGCGTGCCCCTTCCTGGTTCGGGATGACCACCGGTTCGCCGCCCTGCATGACGGCGACAACCGAATTGGTCGTGCCCAAGTCGATACCAATAATCTTGCTGCTCATACTGCCTGTCCTCCCTAACTATGCTTCCTTCTAAACTCGTTTGTTCCAACTCGGCTGGCTCTGGTTCAGAGTCGCGAGCCTGCTTACGTGGCGACTAAGCTCTGCAGTTGGAGTCGGAAACCCTGTCGAGCGTCCCTACTATACAGGTTGAGTGTATCTTTGTCAAGTTTTCTAGTAACGCCTGTAAGACTAAATTTAGCAATGGCTTGCAGCCACTTCTAAGCTTAAGTTCACGCGATTCGCGGCCAGCCCCTAGATTCGTAACGGCTTCTTGCATTCCAACCCGGCGAGGCTCAGCGGCCGTCTGAGATAAAGATGCTCGAGGAGCGGAAAGGATGCTGAGTGGTGGTCTGTCAATCCCAGTTGTCGGTGGAAAAATTGTTTAGAATCAGTGAGATGGCGCAGATTTGAAGAATTTTGGAAGAGTGTGGGTGCCTCCAAACTGCTGAAAATAAGTTGGTTAGCGGATCGAGGCATGGCGGAGGGATTGGAAGGAACGTTCAGCGTCGGGCCGGGTTTAGAAGAGTAGAGTCGTGTGATACTCTGGCCGCCTGTTGGCTGTCTGAAGAGGAGGGGTGGCGTGAATCGTCGCGGAATGGTTTCGGCAATCGGTGCGTTGTTGGTTGCGAGCTTGGTGTCGGCGTCGTGTCTTGTTTCGGGCTCCTCGTTGTCGGCTGCTCCAGCGACTCCGCAGACCGTTACTTCGGTTGCTGACGTCGATCCCCATGAAGCGCTTGGCTCGAAGAGCGCGCCGATCGTCATGGAAGTTTTCAGCGACTTCCAATGCCCTGCTTGCAAGAGCCTCTATGACGCGACGAATCGCAACTTGATGGACAGCTACGTCAACACCGGGAAGGTTTATCTGATCCACCGAGATTTCCCGTTGCCCATGCACGCCCATTCCAAGGTTGCCGCTCAATATTCGAGGGCCGCGGCGCAAATCGGAAAGCTGGAAGCTGTGGAAGAAGTTCTTTTCCAGAACCAGGAGAAGTGGGAAGCATCGGGAGACGTTGATGGCACGGTGGCGAAGGCATTGTCGCCGGCTGAGATGATGAAGGTTCGCGGATTGGTGAAGAGTGGCGCAGTCGATGCGCTGATTACCAAAGACCAGGCGATCGGCAACAATACTTATCGCGTGAGCCAGACGCCGACCACGATTTTTCATGCCAACGGGCAGACATTCCCTTATGCCGGTGTGATGAGCTGGGACATTTTGAAGCAGTTCCTCGATCAGCTTCTCGGCGGCAAGTGAGGCGGGCGAATCAATCTGCTGAAGTGAACTGCGCGAGTTACAATCGAACTTTGTAATCGAAAATCGCCATGATGCAATCCAGCCCGTTCAATTTTCGTCGCGCGGTCATGTGGATCGGCCGTCTGATTCTCGGGCCGATCTTTATGTACGCCGGATATTCCAAGGCGTTCCTGCCGAATAATCATTTCTGGCCATGGTTTTTCTTTAAATTTTCGCTTTCGACAAACATCGCCAACTTTGCTTTTCAAGTCGATGCTTTCAAATTGCTGTCGCCGGCTGGCGTTCAGTTTGTCGCGCATACGCTTCCGTTCACGGAAATTGTCCTCGGCTTCCTCGTGCTAATCGGCTGGCAGCTTCGGATTTTTGGGACCATGCTGGCGGCGATCATGGTCGGGTTTTCGGTAGTCGTGACGCGAGCTTATCTGCTGCACATGAACATCAACTGCGGATGCTTCGCAACGCCGCAGCCGATCGATATGCAAAAAGTTTTGGAAGATACAGGAATGGCGATTCTTGCAGTGATGATGGCCGTGTTCGCGATCATTGAGGCGCGCAAGCCGCATCCATGGACAGCCCCGGCTGAGTCTGTCGCAGGCGCTGCGCCTATCGCGCCTTCCGCCAAGTAGCGCGCGAATCCCTCCCGTCTGTAGACTGATCCTGTGAAGACGCTCGACGAGTATTTGCAGTTGGCCGCCGTGGCACACGGGCATCTGTGCGCCGGACAAGTACTGGGCGTGCGGCTTGCGATGCTTGGTTTGCGCGAGTTGGGCATCACCGATCCGATCGCAGAGCGGAAGCGCATTGTTACCTATGTAGAGATCGATCGATGCATGACGGATGCGATTGGGCTGGTGGCGAACTGCCGCTTGGGAAAGCGCGCACTGAAATTTCGTGATTGGGGCAAGGTGGCGGCGACGTTTGTCGATCTTCAAACCGGAAGGGCGATTCGCATCGCGGCAAGGGAATCGAGCAAAGAGATCGCTCGGAACATGTTCCCTGACATGACGAAGGACGCGGGGCAGCAGAAGGCGTACGCTGAGCTACCGGAAGAAGTCTTGTTCGACAAGAGGTGGGTGAAGGTTGAAGTGAAGGCCCACGATTTGCCTGGATACAAAGGGCCACGGGTGGTCTGCGCGGAATGCGGCGAAGGAATTAATTTTGCGCGCGAAGTGTTGCAGGGCGGCCGCACTCTGTGTCGAGCGTGCGCCGGCGAAACGTATTACTCCGAGCTCTAAACCCAATCCAGCGTTCAAATTGCTGTGGCCGCTGTCGTGCATTGCTTCGTGAGTCGGTGATGGAAACCTGAGCCAAGGTGTGGCCTCACCCTGGCGAAACATGTGCGCTAAAATTGAGATTTCATGCTGAGTTTGCCCCCGATTACGTTGCGGTTGCGCGGTTGGAAGCTGATCGACCGCGTGGCGCTGGCTTTTCTGCTGCTGTGCTCGATCGCGTTGGGTGCGGCGGGCGGCCTGCTTTTCGTTTACGCGAGCGACTTGCCGGAGATTCGCGCGCTCGAGACCTATCGACCGAACGTTGTCACCGAAATTTACGCCGATGATGGACAGCTCGTCGGGAGCTTTGCGCTACAGCGGCGCATCCTGATGACCTACGAGCAGTGTCCAAAGATTTTGTACAACGCGGTTACGTCGATCGAAGACCAGCATTTTGAAGAGCACTGGGGCATCGATTTTCCGCGCATCGCAGGCGCGGCGTGGCGCAACGTTTTGCATCATCGCATCACGGCGGGCGCCAGCACGATCAGTATGCAGCTTGCCGGCAATTTGTTTCTCGACCGCAGCGATCGCAGCTTTCGCCGCAAGATGCAGGAAATGCTGCTGGCGCTCCAGATCGAGCGGCGGTACACGAAGCCGCAAATTTTCGCGATGTATGCGAACCAGGTTTACCTGGCGCACGGCAATTATGGATTCGCCGCTGCGTCGGAGTTTTATTTCGGCAAATCTGTTGGCGATTTGAAGTTGCAGGAAGCTGCGTTGCTGGCCGGCATGGTGAATGGACCGAAATTTTCGCCGCTGACGAATCCGACGGGCGCCTTGGCGCGGCGCAATCTCGTGCTGTATCGAATGCTCGAAGAAGGAAAAATCTCGGGTGCGGAAGAGGAAGCGGCGAAAAAGACACCGCTCGGGCTGCATGTGCAATATCCGCGCAACGATCTGGCGCCGTACTTTTTCGAAGAAGTACGCAAGTATCTCGAATCGACCTACGGGACGGAAGCGGTGCACGAACGCGGGCTGCGCGTTTACACCACGCTGAACATTGCGATGCAGCGCGCGGCGAACCAGTCGGTGCGAGATGGATTACACAGCTACGATCGTCGTCATGGGTGGCGCGGCGGACTGCCGAATATCTTGCGCGACAATCTCGGTCAACTTGATTCGTACGAAGATGAAGATTGGCGGCACGCGATCGACAAGGGGAGTTACGTCACCGGCCTGGTGATGGCAGTTGGCGACAAGGATGCAACGATCAAGATCGGTCAGTATCGTGCGGTGCTGGCGCCGTCGGATTTCGCGTGGACCGGCCGGAAGAAGCCTGGTGAGTTGCTGAAGGTCGGCGACCTGGCGCAGTTTTCGATCAAAGAAATCGGGGAATCGACGGTCCGCGTGCAACTCGAGCAACAGCCCGCGCCGCAGGCGGCGATGATGGCGATCGACAATCCGACCGGCGAGATCAAGGCGATGGTCGGCGGATACAGCTTCGAAGATTCGAAATTCAATCGCGCGACTCAGGCGTACCGGCAAGTTGGCAGCTCGTTCAAGGTATACGTCTACGCAGATGCGCTGGAAAAGGGCGCGACGCCGTTCGACACGATTCTCGATGCGCCAATGACGGTGATAAGTGGCGGCCAACCGTATTCACCGCACAACTACGACGAAAAATTCGAAGGCAACATCACGCTGCGGCGGGCTCTGGCGGGTTCGCGCAACGTGCCTGCGGTGAAGCTGGCGGAGAAAGTCGGGATCTCATCGGTCGTCGATGTGACGCGGCGATTCGGGATCACGACGGCGCTGCCCCCCTATTTGCCGCTCGCGCTCGGTGCAGCGGATATGAAATTGTCCGAACACGTCTCGGCGTTTACGGTGTTTCCGAATGACGGCATTCGAATCGATCCGCACATGATTCGGCGGGTGACGAGCTACGACGGCGCGCTGCTCGAAGAAGCACATCCCGAAGTGCACGACGTAATTTCGCCGGAAGTTGCGCGGACGATGACGGCGATGCTGGAAGAAGTGATTCAATTCGGTACGGGAATTCAGGCAAAGGCACTCGGGCGTCCGGCGGCAGGGAAAACTGGGACGACGCAGGATTATACCGATGCGTGGTTTATCGGCTTTACGCCGCAGGTCACGGCGGGTGTTTGGGTAGGATTTGACGACAAGCAGATTTCGCTTGGGAAAAAAGAAACTGGCGCGAAGGCCGCTCTGCCTATCTGGCTTGAATTCATGCAGAACGCGCTGGCGGGTATGCCGGAAGTCGAATTTGCGAACGTAACTCCGCTCGAAGAGGAAGCGCACGACCACGCCGTTCACGTTGATACTCCCGACACCGCCCCGACTGAAGATGAACCTGCAGAGCGGAAGTCAAAGCCGCCAGCCGATGCCGTACCTCCTCCGTCACCACCAAAGACAACGAACGCGACGTCGGCGGCGATTCCGTCGAATCCATAGCCGCGTTTATTCCGGATCAATTGGTGCGAAAAGGGTCCCATCCGGCGGGTTTGAGCAGAGAGGTCTTTCCGTTCGAATGCGCGATTCTGACACCGCTACCGCGTGAGATTTCGCCGATGGCGGTCAGTCTTAGCCCGCGGTGAGTTGACGGAATTTTGTGAGCTTTGCTTTGGGCGACGGTAAAGAGGAGTTCGTAGTCGTCGCCGCCGTTAAGTGCGAGAGCTAGCCGCTTGTTCCATTTTGGAACGGAGTCGTCCTTGACGGCTGCGGACTCAAGTTTCGACTCGTTGATGATCGTCCCTACTTTGCTCGCAGCGCACAGACGAGGGAGATCAGTTGATAGGCCGTCGGAAAGATCCATCGCCGCGGTTGTTAGCCGATGATCGGCGAGCCATTGGCCAAGGGCTATTCGAGGCTCGGGATACAAATGCTTTTGCAAGCGCGGCTCGGACAAGCGAATCTTGCCGCGGGTGGAACGGAGTGCGGACAATCCGAGGTCGGCTTCGCCGAGTCGACCGCTGACATAGAGAATGTCGCCGGGTTTGGCGCCGGACCTAACCAGGGCGCGTCCCCTTCGGACTTCGCCGACGACCGTAACATTTATAAGGACGCGATTCTGGCGCGTCGTGTCGCCGCCGGCGATTGGGCATTTCAATTTTCGCGAAGCCTCGCGCAGGCCGACTAAGAAATCAGTCAGCCAGCGGCCGGTTAGTTCGTTAGGAATGGCGAGGCTCAGCAGGAAACATCGTGGCGTGCCACCCATTGCGGCGATGTCGCTCGCGGCGCGGGCCAAACATTTCCATCCCACCGAATCCGCTGGATGCCGATCGCGAAGAAAATGTGTTCCTTCCAGGAACCAATCGCAGGTTAAAATAGTTTCGTAGCCGCTTCGGGGGACAAACAGAGCGGCATCATCACCGATCCCTAGACGCAATCCAGACCTCAACTCATTGGATCGCGAGGACTTCCCGAGAATTTTCCGGATTAGATCATTCTCTGGGGTTTTCATTCGAAGGTTTTCAGGAATTCGATGTAGTGACCTTTGGCCGTTCTTCACGTCTAGTTTAGCGTAAACAAATTAGACTGGCCGTTCGGGCAGGTGTCGGGCAGCTTTCTCACAGCTGCCCTTGGAGCAGGGAAATACAGGATTGACTGTAAGCCCTACAGATTTTAGTATGGCGCACCGTCGCGGCACCCTTTACCGCGACATTTAGTGGGCAGTTCGAGTAGCGAACCGCTGGAAGTAGAGATGAGCTAAGAGTAGCAGCGGTTTTAAGAAAATACGGGCTGTCTGTATCATTAATTGGTTTTCATAAAGGACTCCGCAGATTATGAAGGGCAAGACTTACACTTTTTACATCGCTTCAACGCCGGGGAAGATGCAGAAGTTGGTGATCCCGGCGTATGTGCTTCACGTTGTGGCCGTGCTGGCACTGATTGGAAGCGTGACCGTAGTTGCGGCGGCGGGGTCTTACTCTCGGATGCTGTGGAAGGTCGGAAACTACAACGCCCTCCGGCATGATCAGGAAACTCTAAAGAAACAGTATCGCGCGCTTCAGAACACGGTTGACGACACCAACCAGCGCCTTGATTCGTTGCAGTCGTTGGCGACCGAAGTGGCGATGACCTATGGCGTGCTGCGGTATCACCCGGCGGCTTTTGATTCGAGTGACAATCCAGCGGATGCGCAGAGCGCCTTTGATCGCTCCGTGGAGCAGTACACCTTTTTGAAGCGTAACGCGGCGGCAATTGCCATTTCGAGTGGCGGCCTGCGCTTGATGCCGTCGATGAGCTTTGCGGATTCGACCTACACTCCGGCGATCTGGCCGGTGATGGGACACATCACGGACAGCTTCGGGGAACGGCTCGATCCGTTCTCGGGTGAAGGCGCGTTTCACACGGGCGTTGACGTTTCGGCTGATTACGGTGCGCCGGTTCACGCTACGGCGGACGGCGTCGTAACGATCGCAGAAAATCACGCGGGTTACGGTCGGCTGGTCGTGATCGATCACGGCTTTGGAATCACGACGTGGTACGCGCACCTCTCGTCGTTCTCGGCGATTCCGGGTGAGCGCATCAAGCGCGGCACGGTGGTCGGTTACACGGGCATCAGCGGTCGCTCCACCGGTCCGCACGTGCACTACGAAGTCCGCGTGAATAATGCTCCGGTGAATCCGTGGCGCTACATGAAGGCCGCAACGCCGGCTGGCGACTAATCGCACGTCGCATCTCAAACAGACTCCCTACGGGTTGAATTCGGACTTTTGTGAGCCGCTGCTATTTCTTTTTCAATCGGGCAGTTGGTTCCTCTTGGTGAGAGGGCTGAGGCTCGAGCACCGGCGTGGAAAAGCGAGCCGACGTCAGCATTTCCGGTGTGACTTCTAGTAGCAATCGAACCGACTTCGTTTCGCCCCGGTCGATCCGCGTTACGTCCGCTCCGTGAACTAATTCGAGGTAGGCCTCGCGCGTCTGATCATCGAGTTGACGCCGAACCTTCGGATCGTTCAGCCCAGCCTGCGCGAACAAACGAATGCCGTTCAGCACGTCGGCGAGATCATGAGCCGTTGCGTCGTTCGGGCATTCACCTTCGAGAACGACGCGCAATCGGTTTTGCTCCGGCACTCCAGCAAGTGTTATCCATTGCAACTGGTTGAGTAGCGAGGCGAGCTGTTGCGCCTGACCACCGTTCGCACTCCGCGCGGCGAGTTGAGAGCCAACTTCCGCATCTTGCCGGAACACAGCAAAAATCGGCGAGCCCCCCAAACGATCGAAGCGCTCGTGCCACTGATTCGCGTCGGTTCCACGAAGCGGATTTCGCAACAGGGAAGAAAGATCAGGATCGTCAGTAATAGCGATTCGATTCTGGTGCAGAAATACGAATGAAATTTTGCGAGAGCTGCCTTTCAGCGGAGCCGTAAAAACTTCGCGGCCATCCTTCTTGTCGTGTGTCCCGAACTCCGAAATGTACGTGTTTATTTTCTTTCGGTCGAAGCGGCCATCGCCGACCGCGAAAAACTCAGTCGCCTCGCCGCGCTTGATTGTGGCAATAGCGATGCGATCGAGATCGCGCTGATAGTCGAAGCCGGTGTCTTGCAGAAATTTCGCATAATCCGCGTCGACTTGTTGCGCCTGAGGGACCCAATCGCCCAGCGCCGAAAAAAAAGGCGCCATGCGAAGCTGCGCGACATCGGCGAAGACAACGGAATCCGCGTCGGCAGGAGTCAGCGCGAGGGCGCTCTCTCTGGCGTCGCTGTCGCCGCGTCCGAAAAACTGATGCCATGCGACCGCCGCAATCGCAATGAGCGCGACGACAAATGCCAATCCAATCCAGAGGCGTCGATTCATGCGCAGTTCATTCTCACGCAACTGAACAAAAATCGTAAGGTTGAATCGTCGATGCACTCAACCGCATCAGATTGGGCTGGCCCGATACGGATCTTGGCGGCTTTGGAGCAACTTTGGGAGTTTTCCACAGACGTCAACGGGCACTTTCAGCTAAGTGGCCCCGTTTCAATGCAATACGGGTTGCCCGTGAGGGAACGAGAGCTTCCTTTTCCACAGTGCTGGCCTTTGGCGTGCTGGAAATTTTCGGCTCACCACTTGCGCTCTCCTAGAACTGTCTGCTATTCTTTGTCGGTTTGAGAGCGCTGGCGTAGCTCAGCTGGTAGAGCATCTGATTTGTAATCAGAGGGTCGGGGGTTCAATTCCCTCCGCCAGCTCCACTGACTGATACGCGGGGGAATTGAGCGGAGCGAATCCTTCAAAGCAAAATCGACGGGCTGGTGTCTCTTGACACGAGTCCGTTTTGTGTTTTCGCTTCGATGCTCCTCACGTTCTTGAATCGTTTGTCGGTAAGAAGTTGCAGGGCAAGCAGTTTGATGACGAACGGAAATTTCGAGGACGGGTGGGTGAGTGGCTAAAACCAGCAGACTGTAAATCTGCCGCTCCTTGCGGGCTACGGAGGTTCGAATCCTCCCCCGTCCACCAAGAACTCGTGGGGCCTACAGAAAGACGTCGGGCCGGACGCAAAAGCACAGAGACGTAAAGAAGTTCGAAGCCAGAACATTGAGCAACGAAGCGCGCCGAGCACGGGATGAAATCGGCAGTCGCTGAAACGACCGAAGAGCAGGTCGCAAGTACCGCAGGGCAATCGCATGAAGCGATGTTCGAGTGCGGACGGAAACGCGGCACAGGCGCCGTACGGGAAAAGTGCGCCGAGAAGATGCCGCGAAGATAAGGGTTCTGACTGCGCTGACGTTAGCGGTTAAGAGCGGGTTTGAGGGGGAACGGGTTCACGGGTTTGGCCTGGGTAGCTCAGTTGGTAGAGCGCGTCCTTGGTAAGGACGAGGTCACCGGTTCAATCCCGGTCCCAGGCTCCAGAGAAACACGCAGTGCCTCCGGCTTGTCAGTGAACTGAGCGGAGGTTGGATGTGGAAGCGGGCCGAAAGGATTTGCAACACCGGGCGGGGGTAACTCAACGGTAGAGTCTCACTCTTCCAAGGTGATGGTTGCGGGTTCAAATCCCGTCCCCCGCTCCAAGCTTTGAAGTTGGTTTGAAAGCGATTTTGGGAGTAGAAGGACTGGTAGTTGGAGTAAGCAAGAGAAAGACGCAGATCTACTGAGGGCAGAGGA
>CAWJSH010000006.1:0-898158 GCA_963845465.1 uncultured Acidobacteriota bacterium
GCTCTGTAAATCCGGACGGGCACACGATTCGGCTGGCGCTCAGCCATAGCTTCAAGATACGGCCGTCGCCATCCGTAAGGTACGTAACTGGGAGTCATAGCTCACCTACGTAGGTAAGCGGGGATGTTGGCGCGAGTATATAAAGAAATCCGCACTAAATTCAAGAGTTAACCATCCCAAATTTACCAAGCCGGGTTCGCTCGTTTATGCACAAACTAGCAGCCGACCCGTACCACTCAAACGCTCCATGGAGTTTTGAGCCGATAGGGAGCAGACTCGTTGCATGACATCGGAATTCCTAAACCAGCTGGCTGGGCAACTTCGGAAGGGTAAGAGCGCGGCCTGTGGCCGGTCTATTCAACAAATCTTAACCCTTGTTGTGGCACGCTTCGAAGCTGGTAAGTATCCCAGCCAAGTTGAAGCAGAGTCGGAGTTTCGGAAGCTTGTGAACGAAGCGTTCCTCAGGATTGCAAGTAGCGCGTCTGCGTGACATCGTTCGACCCGGTGACCAGCCGATTCGTAAACCGGAAATCCCTTCCTGCCTTATCTGGAATCAGTAACTTAGACTGGAAGTGCTGCACGATTTTTGGCCTATTTTGGGCACAACGGACACGGTTTTGGACTTAATTTTGGACGCAGATTAGTTCACGTTCTCGACGAGTTGACCGCCTGTAGTTTGTACCGTTTCGTTGACTTGCCTTTGGTCGCAACCTAAGATGAGCGCGAAATGGTGGACTCCCACCCCTTGTTAGGTCAACCCGTTTCCCACTACCGCATCCTGGAAAAAATCGGTGGCGGCGGGATGGGTGTGGTCTACAAAGCCGAGGACTTGCGGCTGCACCGATTTGTGGCTCTCAAATTTCTACCGCAAGATGTAGCTCGCGACCCGCAGGCACTGGCGCGCTTCCGACGCGAAGCGCAATCCGCTTCCGCGCTTAATCATCCGAACATCTGTACGATTCACGACATAGGTGAGGAAGACGGCAAAGCCTTCATCGCCATGGAGTATCTGGAAGGACAGACGTTAAAGCACGTGATCTCCGGAAGGCCGATGGTATTGGAACAGTTGCTTGGCGTTGCCATCGAGGTCGCAGACGCATTGGACGCTGCTCATTGCAAGGGAATTGTTCATCGCGACTTGAAGCCAGCCAACATCTTCGTAACTGAACGAGGACATCCCAAGATCCTGGATTTCGGACTGGCGAAAGTCACAAAGAACAACGTCCAGGAATCTCCGGAGATGACTGCTGCCACTGTTGACGATTCTGACGAATTCCTTACAACTCCGGGGACTGCGATCGGCACCGTCGCTTACATGTCGCCAGAACAGGTGCGCGGTGAAAAGATCGATCCCCGAACGGATTTGTTCTCTTTTGGTGTCGTACTCTACGAAATGGCCACTGGAAGGCGCCCCTTCAGCGGCGACACGTCTGGGATGATTTTCGATGCCATCCTCAATCGTGCCCCCGCCCCGCCTGCGCGACTCAATTCGGATATACCGATTGAGCTGGAACGTATCATTAAGAAGGCCCTTGAAAAAAACCGCGAGCTCCGCTTCCAATCCGCAGCCGAAGTCCGCGCCGATCTGAAACGCCTCAAGCGCGACACCGACTCCACCAATAACCTTCTTATCCCCGCGCCAGCGACTGGAACGCTCTCGCAGACGTCGCCTGTAAACTCCCATTTGGCAAAGCTCAAAGCTAACTGGCGTTGGTTTGCAATTTCTTTTGGTGCAATCGTCGTACTCATCGTTATGGCTCTTAGTTTTCGCTTCGGCGGGTCAACTGTGTCTTCGCCCTCTGCTGTGGAAGTTGTGCCATTAGTCTCGATGCCAGGTAAGCAGGGCACACCTGCATTCTCGCCTGACGGAAACCAGGTCGCGTTTTTAGCATATGACGCACCAAGACCGGGAATCTACACGATGCTTGTCGGGGGCGAAAGACCCCTTCAACTAACGGATCAACCAGATGACTGCTGCCCGACCTGGTCGCCGGATGGCAAGCAGATCGCCTTCATACGCGCGTCTGGTTCCGACAAGTGGAGTTTTTATGTCGTTCCGGCGCTTGGTGGCAGAGAGCGTCTGCTGTACACCGGCGCTCCGGCAACTTGGGAATTCTGCGACAAACTGGACTGGTCACCGGACGGAAACAACTTGCTGTTTTCGGAGTTTGTGGACAACAGTGTCCGGGCGCACCTCGCACAGCTATCTCTCGCAGACTTGACCGTGCGACATATCACTTCTCCCGCAAATCAGCAATTTGACTGCGCAGCGGCCTTCTCGTCTGATGGTTCGAAGGTAGCCTTTGTGCGCAGCAACATGAGTGCTGACCTGGGGGACCTCTTTATCCTAAATCTCGGCGATCGCGACCCGATACGGCTAACCTCCGGGAACTCCGGCGGTCCTCTCTCATGGACAGCGGATGGTAAAGAGATCATCTTTTCTTCTGCCATGGGTGGTTTGCAAAATCTGTGGCGCATGTCCGCGACTGGGGGAGCGCCCCGACCGGTAGTGGGAGTGAGCGGGGCGGCAATCAGGCCGTCGGTCGCGCGGCGCGGTGAGCAGCTCGTTTACGAGCAGGTGAACAGAGTCGACACGATCTGGCAACTTCAATTGAAAGACGAACGACATTTGCTTGGAATTCCGACTCGCTTACTTGCTGGAAAAGGATATGCTTGGAAACCTGATTTTTCTCCAGACGGAAAGAAAATTGCTTTCGAATCCAACCGTATGGGTCATCCAGATATTTGGGTCTGTGAAAGCGATGGATCGAATTGCTCACAGTTGACTTCACTGCATAGCAGTGCAGCCACCGCACGTTGGTCTCCTGACGGCCACTACATTGCTTTTGAATCGTTGACGAAAGGTCTCTGGCAGGTTTACGTTGTGGAATATCCGGGAGGCACACCGCGTGTCTTGACGACTCTTCCGCGAGGAAACAACGGAGTGCCGCGTTGGTCGCGGGATGGGCAATGGATTTATTTCTACTCCTCGCCGGAGAAGGGCAGTTATCAACTCTGGAAGATTCCCTTCAATGGCGGAAATCCAAAGCCCGTGGAGACGGGCGAAGGTGGAATCTACGTCAATGAGTCGACCGATGGGCACTTCCTGTATTACGCCAAATGGGGAAAACCGGGACTCTGGAGAATGCCTGTTGACGGTGGGCAGGAAACCCGAGTTATAGAACATATTGGTGGCTATTGGTATTGGACGCTGGCGCCCGGCGGGATTTATTTTCTAGATCACATCTCCAATGCCCAAAATAGAATTGAGTTTTTCGCTTTTGCGACGCGGTCCATCACCCCAATCTTCAATCTAGAAAGACCAGTTTCCGACTTCGGTGGTATGGCGCTCTCACCCGACGGCAAAACTTTGCTGTTCGGTCAGAACGAAATAGACGAATCCTACCTCATGCTCGTCAAGAACTTCCGTTAGGATTCATCGACCTGCCTTCCGGCTCATAGGGGTATACGTGCTAGGAGCGAGAGCCCATTTTGAACAGACCGAACCTTAAAGTCTCCGCCGTTCAATCCGTGAAGTCCAAATTCGTCGACCCAATGGAATGCCTCTCCGTCTCGAAGCTGCCCGAGGGGCCGCAATGGGTCTACGAGATCAAACTCGACGGCTACCGGGCCGAGGCCATTCGATCCAGCGGTGGCGTCGCCTTCTGCTCCCGCAACGGCAACTCGTTGAACAAGAAGTTTCCATACATCGTTGAGGCGCTCCGCGACCTGCCGCCCGACACCATCGTTGACGGCGAGTTGGTCGCGCTGGATGAGTCTGGCCGTCCGGAGTTCAAACGGCTGCAAAACTACAGCGGCGCGTCCCCGACCATCCGATACTTCGTCTTCGACGTGATGGTACTGAAAGGTCGCAATCTCAGGGGTATTCCCCTTTCAGAACGCCGAAAACTACTGGCACTGCTGCCGTTCGCCAACACACGCATTGCGATTTCAGAAGTCTTGTACCGTTGCGGAAACCATGCTAGATGCTGGTAAACAGCAAGGCCTGGAAGGGATCGTCGCCAAGCGGCTGGATAGCCTCTACGAGTCCGGGAAGTGGACAGGCGCGTGGGTAAAGATGCGCGTGAATCAAGGTCAGGAATTCGTGATCGGCGGGTACACGCCGGGAGCAAATGGAATCGACGCGATCATCGTCGGCTACTACAAGGGTGACGATCTGATCTACGTCGCGAGGACACGCAACGGCTTCGTGACGGCGTCACGACGGAGTGTCTTTCAGAAGCTACGCGGATTGAAGACAGAGGAATGCCCGTTCACGAATCTCCCGGAGACGCGCAAGTCACGTTGGGGCGAAGCGATGACGGCGGAGAAAATGAAAGAATGTATCTTGGTTAGACCGGAGTTGGTCGCACAGATCGAGTTCCTGGAATGGACCGACGCCGATCATCTTCGGCATTCGAAGTTCATCGGGTTGAGAGAGGACAAAGACGCCAGCCAAGTCGTGAAAGAGAAAGCCTAGATGACTGACTGCGGATTCCACTTGCCCGGTGACGCGACTTATCAGGGACTATTGTATCGTGCCGGCAAGCGTGAGTTTTGAGGATTTCGAGAGATCATCTAAGACGGCTGTCGCAGCTACCGCAACGGAGGAAGTGGTATCCAACAGAGACGCTTTCATCGCAATTATCGACCGCGGTTTCAGCAAGGGCGACTTATCTATTGCAGACGAAATCTGCGCTCATGATTTGGTCGAGCATCACTACCCAATAAAGCCTCATCTGGCGGGTGCTGAAATTCTGAAAGACCAAATCACGTCAGCACGAGCGACGGTTCATAACCTCACATTGGTCCCAGAGCAGATAACGGACGTTGGCGATGCGGTCTGGGCGCTTCTGCGCGGTTCAGGGATAGAGGCAAGATCGGGAAAACCGGTCAGCTTCTATGTAATGGATATTTGTCGGTTCAAAGATGGAAAGCTAGTTGAACATTGGGGCGTTCCAGATCGATTCGCCATACTGCATCAAACGGGCGCGTTGCCGATGACCCGACTCCCCGGCAGGTAAGTACGCCCTTCGATCGCGATATTTGCCCGATAACGCGTATGAGACTGAGCGCTTGTCGTGGGCCTTAACATACAAAAACATTTCTTGACATAAATTCACACAGCGTATATACGATCGCGAGAAGATGGATCCTGCAATCTCCCTGAAGCAGGCTCGGTAGCAAGAATGGCATCGCAAAACCACCCAAACAGCGCAAACAGGATCACGCTCTGTATCCTCATGACTGGAGGCTGCTTTGTATACCGCAATTGCCGTTTTCACGTCGCGTGAGCGCGCGGAAGAGACACTGAAGGAACTTCTGAACGCGGGGGTGCCGAGGGATTCAATCGTGTTTTTGTCGCGATCCCAGCATGAAGCGATGGCCGTCGCGAAAGAGGTGGGCGAGATTGCGGGCGGAATGACCGGAGGAGCGGTTGGCCTGGGGGCAGGACTGATGGTCGCATCCTTGGCGCTGCTGCCTGGTATTGGGCAGGTGTTCGCGGTGGGAGTAGGCGCTACAGCACTGCTCGGGCTGTTGGGGAGGAAAGCGGGAGCTGCCGTTGCACACCATTTGGCGAAGGAAGTGGAACAACCCGCGCAGACTGAGGATGAAAAAGGTTCGGAGGATGCACACACATTTGTCGAGGTTCTGAAGGCGGGCCGTTCGCTGCTAGTGGTGAGTACGGAGTCGGGAGAGACGGCGAAAACTGCATCCGGAATTTTGGACCGGTATTCGCTTTCCTCGCTCGGTGCACAGACCGAGCCGGTTAAAGTGGGTGGCAAAACGCAAGCATCGGTGCGTGCAGCCGCTGGCGGAGTGACGGCCGTTGAGATGAAAGGGCGAATCGGGTTCGGAGAAGGCAACGCGATATTACGCGAAACGATTCAACAGCTCGTGGTGGATGGACACCGCAAGATTTTGCTCGTGATGCGTGAGGTAGACCTCATCGACAGCTCGGGTATCGGCGAGATCGTTCGCGCCCACACGCTGGCGCGGAAATCGAGTGGGCAGATGAAGATCGCCGACCCCAGCCCGATGGTGCACGAGATGCTGCACATGACCATGCTAAACAAATTAATCGAGATATATCCGAGCGAGACGGCCGCGGCGGAGTCATTTACGGCCTCGGCGGCGAAGGCGTAACAACGAGTTTCTTACATCGCCAAGACGCTCGGCGATGCGGTAATGCGAAACGGCCAGCCCGACCAAGGAATCCATGGTTGCTCGGCGATACTAGGTTAGACCAGAGGATAAGTCAACGAATGGCAAATGCTGGCGTGCGCCGAGAGGCTGGCGACCTATTTTCCGGGACTTAACGACTGTTCGCGTCGCTGGTCCAAGAACACCGCGACATTTTCGAGAATCAGTCCCTTGTCGAAAGCCAACATCGCCACTTCTGGAAAGCCGGAAACGATGAGAAATCGGTGCATGGCTTGAGGCGTTACTTGCGAGGTTTTCCGAAAGACTTGCCTCGGAACAATTTTGGAAAGGCCAAGTGAATCGACAGCTTTCAGTGGCCCGAACCAATTGCACGCTCGTGAACTCAGTGAGTTTTTGGGGGAATAAAGAGACCGACGCAAGGCACCACTTGTCCGGTTATGCGGCTAACCAGGCACTGAAATTGCCTGAGACAGTCGCAAGTTCTTACAGGGGACTTCTGGTGAAGCCCAAATCGCGAATAACGACACTGCCAAGGAATTGAGGTACAATCCCGGCAACCAGGTCGTTATGGAAATCACAACATTCAAGTCTTCCTTTTCCGGGCAGATTTTTGAGCCGGCGGACGCGGGCTACGACGAGGCGCGTCGAATCTGGAATGCAAGTTTCAGCAAACGTCCAAAAGTAATCGCACGGTGCTCGGGCGTTGCGGACGTGATTGCGGCGGTGCATTTCGGACGCACGAACAACCTTGTAACGGCGATTCGTGGTGGTGGACATAACGTGGGCGGTCGTGCGTTGTGCGACGACGGATTGGTGATCGATCTTTCACGAATGAATGCCGTTTTTGTAGACGAGACGACACGGAGGGTTCGCGTACAGGGCGGAGCAACGCTTGGCGACCTCGATCGAGATACGCATGCGTTCGGGCTCGCGGTGCCGTGCGGGATTGTCCCCAAGACAGGTATTGGCGGGCTGACGTTGGGAGGCGGAGTTGGGTGGCTCATCCGAAAATATGGGATGACCATCGATAACTTGTTGTCTGTGCAGGTTGTGACGGCTGATGGAAAAGTGCTGAGGGCCAGTGCTACTGAGAACGATGACTTGTTCTGGGCGCTACGGGGAGGGGGCGGAAATTTCGGCGTTGTTACTTCCTTTGAGTTCCAGGCGCATCCGGTGGCCATGGTTTTGGGCGGACTTCTCCTCTATCCTCGCGCAAAGAGCGTTGAGGTAATCCGACACTTCCGCGATTTTATGGAGTCCGCTCCTGACGAGCTCACCGCGTACGCGGCTCTCCTTCACGGGCCGGATGGCGCGGCGCTGGTTGGAGTGATTGCATGTTATTGCGGCAGCGTTGCCGAAGGCGAACGCGTGCTTGAACCGCTACGAAAGTTCGCCGGACCGATCGTAGACGGTATTCAGACGATGCCATTTCCCGTGATGCAGTCGTTGTTGGCTCCGTCCTTCCCAGATGGCAATGGCAATTACTGGAAGTCAACACTGCAGAGGGAACTGTCTGACGACGCGATTTCCTCGATAGTAGAGCATGCAAATCGTTTGAGTTCGCCGCTTTCGTTTGTTGTGCTGGAATATTATGGCGGGGCTGCGGGCCGAGTCTCGAAAGGTGCCACAGCATTCCCTCACCGGGATCTGCCGTGGGACATCTTGTTTCTTGCGCAGTGGACCGATCCGACGCAAACAGACACGCACCGCGACTGGGCTCGATCTGGCGAGGAAATGCTGCGGCCCTTTTCGCAGAATGCGCACCTGCTTTCGGCACTTGATGTCGAAGCGGACGACGTCGTCAAGTCGGCGTTCGGTCCTAACTTGGCGCGTTTAGTCGCCGTAAAACAGAAGTACGACCCGGCCAATTTCTTCCGCGTAAATCAAAACATCAAAGTCTAAAGCACAAGGCCTCAAGGCGATCGCGCGTAAAACCAATTCCTGTGCTCGTTAAACGCCGTAACCGGACATGTGGCCTCAATGTCGAGGTGGCCCGCAGCAGGACCCTGGCAAGAATCGAAGTCCCACCCCTTCGCAGCCTATACTTTCAAGAAGATCTTCTTACGCCACAGAAGCCACAGGAGAATCCAGCAAATAAATACCGCGCCGAGAGAATAGAGCAGCGAAGCGTTAGCGACACTGAACCCGGCGGCTTCGAGATGGGCCTGAGCTGCCTCGTGCCAATTCATTTTTGTGCCATTGGTGGTGGTTACGGTGAAGGTATAGCCCGGGCCGTAAATCAGTGAATCACCCACAAAGCCGGCGATAGCGTTCATGCCAAAAACGAGGATCGGCATAGTCCATTTCCCACGCCACTGCTTCACTTCGGTCATCCAGTACAGCAGCGAGAGGAAGAGAAGGCAGAACCCACCGCTAAACAACACAAAGGAACTGGTCCACAAATTCTTATTGATTGGGAACCAGCGATTCCAGAGCTCACCGCCAAGCATACCCAGAGTCCCAAAGAAGACCATTCCCGCAATCAGCTGGGACACATTTCGCTTCGACTTGAGCCAATGTCCGGTGAATACTCCGATCAGCGTCGTTCCGATTGCGGGGACGGTGTGAAGGATTCCTTCCGGGTCGTGGGTACCGTTGAAGAGATGCCCCATAAAGAGTTTTCGGTCGAGCCAGGCGGGGAGATTCTGCACTTGATCCATGAACGGAATGTCCCGCCCCGGAAAACCTGCACCAGGCACAGGTACAAGGCGCAACAGGGCCCAGTAGCCGAGCACACAAGCCAGAAAGACGAGCAACTGGCTGCGACGGCCCGTCCACAATTCAAGGATCGCAGCAAAGAAGTAGCAAAGCGCAATCCGCTGGGTGACGCCCTCGAACCGCCACGTGTGCAAGTCCAGCCCGTAGATGGGCGAGGCGTTGACGAGGAATCCGATGACGATGAGAATCAGGCTGCGCTTGAAAACGTGCCAGAGAATCTGCCGGTTCGTTTGGCCGCGCTGGCGACGGGCGTCGAACGAATACACAAGAGAAATACCCACGAGAAACAGAAACGAAGGGAAAATGAAATCGGCGGGAGTCCAACCATTCCACTCCGCATGCATGATAGACCAATACGCATGCTCATCGCTTCCGGGATTATCGACGATGATCATTCCGGCGACCACTAAGCCGCGGTAGATATCGAGACAAAGCAAGCGTTCGGGAAATTCGTTTCCAATCTTGGCAGAGAACGGCTGGGCGAGCGGGGTGCGGCTCTCTGTCGCGGCCATGCGGCCACTATATACATCCCAACTGATGGCGGCCACACCGAGTTTCGCGATGCTTATATGGTCGTGATTTAACGGGGTAATCGGACACATGGCCCCAATGTCCGGTAACGCGACTTACCGGGCAGGTGAATTGGCTTCGCGCACCCATAGCGTGTTGCGGTGCTGTTCTTCGGGAATTCTAGTTACCCGTCTGTGAGATCAAGCGCATGCGGCCAAGTAGGTGTTGGAAGCGCGCGTCCGGCCGGAGGTTATCAAGCCGCAAGTCCGCTTGGAGGGAGGAAATTTCAAAAGACCTTTCCGAGTAAGCCTTGTCCAAAAACTCGAATGCCCTGTTTTTATCACCAAGCCCTGCATATAAGGTTGCCATCGTGTACTGCGAAACGTTGGTATCCTTCGATTTTCGCTCCAAATCACGAAGAATTCTCTCCGCTTCGGCCTTCTTCCCGGCGGCTAAATACGCATGCGCCAGAGAAATGGCGACACCCGGATCATTACCCGACAGGTCAACAGATTTCTGGTACTCGGCGATGGCGTCTTGAAGTTTACCCACGCCCTCGTAGCCAATGCCGAGATGGTAGTGATGCGACCAGTCGTTCGGGTCTACAAGCAAACCTCTTCGGCCGGCCTCGATTAAATTCGCGTAGTCCCGCAGTTGGTAATAGGTCCACGATACGGCCGTGGCAGCGCTCGGGCCTGAATCCAGTTGATTAATCTTCGCGATTTCGGCCAAAGCTGCGGCCCGTTGTCCTCGGAAGGCAAGAAAGATGGAGCGATCTTCATGGGCGCAGCTATAACTTGGCGCTACGGCAACGGCGCGGTTGAATTCACGCTCGGCAGCGTCCCAGTCCCATTCAAATTGCCAACTTAAGACGCCCAGGGTGTCGTGAAGTTCGCCAATGCTATCGTCGAGTTCTTGGGCCTTGTTCGTGGCTTCTTTCGCAGATCGATACGCAAGGTCTCGAGACATCGCGCCAGCAAACGCTAAATAGACGTACGTGTCAGCCAAACCTGCATAAGCGAGAGCAAAGTCCGGATCCTTTTGAATCGCATCTTCGAAGTAATTTTGTGCCTTCCTGAGGGAAACAGGTTTGGTGAATTCCGTCGTGAAATAGAACCGTCCACGAAGATAAGCGTCGTAGGCTGCCGGGTTCACGGGGCGCGCCGTGCGAAGGCTGGTTTGCTGCTGCGGAGTTAACTGTGCTCGGATCTTTTGCGCTATGGCATCCGCCACCTCTCCTTGTAGCTTTAGGACATCACCAAGATCGCGGTCATACGTCTCTGCCCAGAGGTGTTGGTCTGTGAGTGCTTCGACCAGTTGGGCGGTAACCCGGACTCGTTGACCTGAGCGAACCACAGAGCCTTCCACTATGGCGTTAACATTTAATTCTCGGGCGACCTCCGGCAACGCCTTCTTTGTCCCTTTGTAACGCATGACCGAAGTTCGGGAAATGACGCGCAAAGAGCCAACCTTGGCAAGATCGGTAATCAGCTGATCCGTCATCCCATCGACGAAAAAGTCCTCTGCAGCATCCCCGGAAAGGTTGTCGAGAGGTAAGACCGCAATTGAGTCCAAGCGGGGAGCCGCGTTTGTAAGAGGAGTTGCAGTCCGCTCCAACCAGAGAACCGCGCCGATCACCACAACGACGATAAGCAGCACGAAGGCCAGCAACGCATGAGTTCTGCTTGGCTTTAGTTCCGCGGATGCTTCGCCGGCTTGGCTGCTTCGGGCAGACGGGAACTCAACTTTTGCCGTTTCTACGGGAACAATAAATCTATAGCCACGGCGAGGCAACGTTTCGATGTACCGCGGCGCCTCGGCCGAGTCGCCCAGGGCTTCGCGGATCCGAGCGATCGCGTTGTGCAGGCTGTGATCGAAATCGACAAATGTATCCGCCTTCCAGATTTGCGCCCGAAGCTCTCCTCGTGTCACTAAGTCGCCAGGCCGCTTTAGTAAAGCCTCGAGCACCTGCAAGGGCTGGCCCTGTAGCCGCACCTTCACTCCCCTCCTGCGCAGCTCTCCTACGCGAACGTCCAGTTCAAAAATATCGAAACGGAGTAGGTGCTCAACTGGGGCAGCAGTGGAAGGCATGTAGAACTCGGCAAAACTTTGGAGGAAGCCTATCACAATTCCGCGTCGCGGGGGGGGGAAGTGCCAACAGCACCCAGAGATTCTTATGTTTCAGGTACTTGAGAATAGGTGAAATTTTGGGGAAGAACGGAGGTCGCGAGCATTGCACTCAGTGTAAAGAACCAGCGAAAGTGCGGCTGCTTTTGCGGAAGCTTTGGAATCGACGATGCGGTGAATTGGCGAGCGCGTCGGTTGCGAAGCAATTCCCAAGAAAAATAAGGAGTCACACCGTGAAAAAGATGCTACTCGTCGCTTCGCAAACGTCCCTCCTGTTCACCGGCTTCCTGGCGTTTTCCTCTTTTGCTCTGGCGCATCACCGAACGCAGCCGGCAGGATGGGACGATCGTGCCAACTTGGCCAAGCTTGTGCAGTCTGTTCGAAAAGCCACGGAGCAGTACCAGGACATTAACAAGGCTACCGCGGCGGGATATGGACCTTTATTCGGCTGCGTCAGCGGCACGGATCATGGCGCGATGGGAATCCACTACGTCAACCCGAGTCTGCTGAACGGGACAGTTGATGTCACCACCCCGCAAGCACTCATCTATGAGCCGTCGAACAGCCAGATGAAGCTGGTTGGCGTCGAGTTCATAGCCGACGCAGCGACGTGGCTGAAGACTCATTCCGCCCCGCCGGTTCTGGAGGGTCAAGTCTTCACGTTCGTGGACGCTCCAAACCGGTTCACCATACCGTCGTTTTTCGAACTGCACGTATGGGCATGGCGGGAAAATCCGCAAGGTCCGTTCGTTGATTGGAACGACCACGTGAGCTGCGCAGGTGATCCGGGGGAGTAGATCACCGGGCGGCGGTTGCTCGCGCTTTGCGTGTAGAGAGGCGTAGCGCGAGCAACGTTGCCAACTGCATTGTTCCCAAGAGCACGACATTAGGAGTCTGCCCAGATCCCGATTAACGCCGTTACCGGAGAAGTGGATTCATTCAGACCGCGGGCCCGGACGTTCCGGTAGGGTTGTAGGAATTTTGGAAAGGTTCTGACCAATGCGGTACGCCGTGCCGACTCCAATACCTAACTCGCGTGCGATCTGAGGCCAGGAGCGCCCGCGTTCCCGTAGCTTTACGATTGTGGAAGGGTCGACGAATACTTGTGGGCGCCCAAGCCGCTTGCTCTTCGCTCGCGCTGCTTCGAGGCCGGCCTTGACACGCTGTGATAGCCTCACCCGCTCCTGCTTGGCCACCGTGGCGATGATTGCAATCACGGCATCCCGAAAGATCCCACACGAATCGAAATACTGCTCCGTGAAACTTCGGTAACGGACGCCGTAGGATGTGAGCCGGTTAAGGTGCTGTAGGGTTTCGAGCACGCCCTCACGCGACAGCCGGTCCAACGCCCAGAAGAGCAGGACATCGAATCTTCGTTGGCTCGCGTCGAGGAACATCGCCTGGAACTGTTCGCGATCGCCCGTAGCCGCACTTTCATGGTCGACGAACTGCCGATAAATCGTCCAGCCCTGAGATTCCGCAAACGCGCGTAATTGGCGGAGTTGGTTCTCGGTTTCCTGTCCTTTGTCTTTTGTGCTCACGCGGCCATAAAGTGCGACTCGCATACGATTTCTCCTTGAAGCCCTAGAACATGCCGGCGGAGAGGTGAGCTCCGCCGGCGCTGGTTCGGTGGCCTTGCGCCCCTGAGGGAAAACGTCAAGGCTCCGAAAGTCAATTCACGGTAATCCATCGCCTCGTTGGAGGCCCATCGAACTCAATGATCTCCATGATGTGCTCCGGATACTTTGCGCGTTCGGCCTGTAACTCTCCAAGGTCGCGCTCCAACCTAGAAACTTGGCCGAGGCTCCTTCTTGGTCCATTCGAGAGTTTTTTGAGCCCTAGGCGCAGGTGGAAGATTCTGTGATCCAGATCACTTATCCGATGGATGTCGACGTCTGAGAGCCCGAGCTCTGGTATGAAGCGTGAGGATCGATACACTTCGGACTGAAAGGGAACTACCGTCTTGCTCGGAGTTTGGCTGCTGGTAATGATGATCTCGTCGTGCGTCGGGACGCCATTGAGCGTGAGATGATCTCGGGCTTGCAACGCGAGGTGCTGCACGAAGACATCGCTACGTTTGCGTTCGAAGAGTTCAGGCGCCAGCTACACGCTCGGCTCGAGTCCGCACGATCTCAGTTAGGCACACTGCGGAACCGACGTGAAAAGCTCAAGGCTGAGATCGCGAACCTAGCGAACGCCATCGCCGAAGGTCACAACTCCGCAGCCCTGATGTCCGAACTCGCAAAACGCGAGAAGGAACTGGACAGCATCAGCGAGCAGCTACTCGCCACCAATGGGACGGGCCTCGACGCGAAACTTCACGAGATGCAGCTATTCGTTCAGAAGCGCTTGGAGGATGTCCGCAGATTGCTGTTCGCCGATGTTCCGCGGGCCAAGGCGGAACTGTCGAAGCACTGCATAGCCATTACGCTGACGCCGACGGATTCAGGCTTTCGGGTTTCAGGCGATTGGGATCTATTGGGCGGACGTTTGGATGGTGCCGGGGGCCAGAATCGAACTGGCTACGCCCGCCTTTTCAGGGCGGCGCTCTACCAGTGAGCTACCCCGGCACGGTGGAGTCTGTTAATTTTAGGGGCGAGCGCACACAGTGTCAATCCAAGTGCGCAGAATTTCGTTGGCCCCTCTTCTCAAACGCGAGCGCAAGAAAGCACGCAAGTTCGCGGCGCGGTCGCAAAATCCTGCTGCTCAAGAGTCAGCGGCTCCGCTGAAGTCATCGGCGTCGCCCAACACCGATAACCGCCACGCCGCTGAGTCTTCCAGTTCGACGAGCCATCAGCTCACGATTTTTACGATTGGGCATTCGACGCATCCGATCGACGAATTCATCGCGCTGCTAAAAACTTACGGCATCGAACAGCTTGTTGACGTCCGCACTGTGCCAAAGTCGCGGCATGTGCCTCAGTTTAATTCGGAGGCGTCTGGCCAGCGTCGCTGGACAAGAGGGAATCGGCTACATTCATTTGAAGGCGCTCGGCGGGTTGCGGCACGCGAAGAAAGATTCGGTCAACACTGGCTGGCGCAATGCGTCGTTTCGCGGTTACGCCGACTACATGGCAAGCGACGAATTTGAGCAAGGAATTGATCGATTGATCGATCTCGCGAAGGCAAAGCGCACCGTCATCATGTGCGCCGAAGCGGTGCCTTGGCGATGTCATCGCTCGCTGATTGGCGATGCGTTGCTGGCTCGAGGAATCGCGGTGGAAGACATCATGAGCGCGACTTCGGTTCGCCCGCACAAACTGACCGAGTTTGCCAAGGTCGATGGGCAGCAGATCACGTATCCGGCCGAGAAGAATTTGGAGTTGTTCTCGAGTTGAGCAATCGAAGCGGGACGACAACGGGCCGGTGGTGACGGAGCGGTTGGGGCGCTTGTCACGACGGACGAGACTCTCCGAACAATCTCGGCGAGTTGAGTTGTCAAAGATCGAGCAGGTTCCTAAAGCCTGGCTAGAGGGCTGCGGGGAATCGCTGCCACTGAGCTGGTCAGCGTTGTGATTCGTCGAATTCGCGCATCCAATCGCGGCCTTTCAAGAGCTCGCGAGGGCGCGTGCCGTCGGGTGGACCGACGATTCCGTCTTTCTCCATCAAATCGATCAAGTGAGCGGCGCGACCGTAGCCGATGCGCAGACGTCGCTGCAATGTTGAAGTAGAAGCACGTCCTGCTTCGCAGACAACGCGAACGGCGTCCTGGAAGAGTTCGTCGTCGGCTTCGCTGCCTTCCGCTGCGTCGCCGCCACCGGATCCAGGAAGTGGTTTGCCGTTTTCATCCTTGGGAGCTTCGAGCAACTGCTCGTTGTATTTCGCCTGCGCCTGCGAACGCCAGAAGTCGCAGACGGCGACGATCTCGTCTTCGCTGACCATCGGACCGTGAATGCGGTGCAAGCGCGAAGAACCGGCCGGCAAATAGAGCATGTCGCCCTTGCCGAGCAGGGATTCGGAACCGTTGGAATCGAGAATCGTGCGCGAATCGATCTTGCTGGCCACGCGGAACGAGATGCGGGCAGGGAAGTTCGCCTTGATCAAGCCGGTGATGACGTCCACGGACGGACGCTGCGTCGCAAGAATCAAGTGAATGCCGACCGCGCGGGCCATCTGCGCCAGGCGCGTGATCGACTCTTCGACGTTATTCGTATCGACCATCATCAGGTCGGCCAATTCGTCGATGACGATCACGAGATAGGGAAGCGGTTTGTGCTCGGACTCCTCGACAGTCTCGAAGAGTGAGAGCGATTCCTTCTTCTGGAACGTGCGATTGTACTGCTCGATATTGCGCACGCCCTTTTGCGCAAGCAGCTTCAGGCGGTTTTCCATTTCGCGCGTCGCGTTGCGCAAAACGTTCGATGCCACCTTGGGATCGGTGACGACCGGTGCGATCAGGTGCGGAATGTTTTCGTACAAATTGAGTTCGAGGCGCTTCGGATCGACCAGCACCATTTTCACGTCGTCGGGAGACGCTTTGTAGAGGATCGACATCATCAGCGAATTGATGAAGACGCTCTTACCGGTCCCGGTGGAACCCGCAATGAGCAAGTGGGGCATCGCGGCGAGATCGGCGACGCGGATGCGGCCATGCAGGTCGCGTCCCATCGCCAATGTGAGCTTGCTCGGCGAATTGAAAAATTCAGGTGCTTCGACAATTTCGCGCAGGGCAATCGTCTGCCGGTTGACGTTCGGAACTTCAATACCAATCGTCGATTTGCCCGGAATGCGCTCGATCAAAATCGATTCAGCCTGTAACGCGAGGCACAAATCTTCGGTCAGTCCAAGGACGCGGTTGTACTTGATCCCGGCTTCCGGCTTGAACTCAAACGTAGTAACGACCGGACCAGGGTTGATCTGCGTCACGCGGCCCTGAACATCGAACTCTGCGAATTTTTCTTCGATCGCGCGGGCGCGCATCTTGAGTTCGTCTTCGTCAATCTTCTGGCTGCGCTCACCTTCGCGCATCATGTTGACGGGCGGCAGCTTGTAGTTGGTCGCGCCAGCCTTCGCGATTTTGGCATCCGCTGTTTTTTTCGCAGAAGCTTCAGGAATTTTCTCGTCCTTCAGAACGCAGATCGGAGCCTTGTGTAGTTCGTCAGAGTCGGCGTCGTCGGCCTGTCTCTCTTTTTTGCCGGCGTCGCGGTTCTTTGCGACTTTGGAGCGGCCGAAAATGTCGGTCTGATCTTGAAGGTGAATCGTCTTCGCTTCGTCCTCGGCTTCCTCGTCCGCAACGGCGGCCTTGCCGCCACGCTCGTCTCGTGCGATTTCGATCTGCTTTCCGGTCGCCTGATTCACGGCTTTGCGGCCAGAAGTGCGCGTCTCCTGCAAACGCCGACGCATCCGATCATCTTCGCGGGCATCGCGCCAGTCGTGCCATCGCGCCTGAACGCGCGACAAAATATTCAACTTCCCAACACTACCGAGCGGAGTACTCGCAGCCCATTCGTGCGCGCCAGTGAACGAAAAACTTGTCGTCATGAAGAGCGCGGTGATCAGAATCGCGATGACGAGCAGGTTCGCGCCCCACATGTTGAACCCATAGCGCAACTGATTGGCAATGACGCTGCCTATAAGCCCGCCTGGAGGCACTGCCCCGCGAATGCCCGGCAGATTCCAAAGGCAAAGCAAAGCCGGTAGAGAGAGCAGCATCAGGACGTAGCCGACGACAGTAGCCGTTTGCGAATCAATCGTGCGGCTGCGGAACCAGCGCCAGCCCAGTACGCTAATCGCGACGGGCAGCAGAAACGCGGCAAAGCCAAAGACCTGGAAGATCAAATCAGCGCAGTACGCGCCGACGGGGCCGATCCAGTTGCGCGTCATCACGCCGTTTTCGCCGGGGGCGGCGCTCACATTGAGTGAGGTGTCGTGAGGCGAGTAGGAAATCAGCGCCAGCGCCACCAAAATGGCGAAGACGATACACAAAAATCCGATCAGCTCATTGAGCCGTTTGTTGTCGGTAGGTGTCAGGAAGCGCACGAAGTTCTCCTCAGCAATGGGGGAAGGCTGAGTCGTGGCAAACCCGTTGGCGCTATCGCGGGCTCGCCTGGTGAAATGCTAAAAGCAGAACGATGATACCAAGAAGCAAGCGGTAGACAATAAATACTTTCAGCGTGTTTGTCTTGAGATAACGCAGGAAAAAGGCGATCACGAAGAAGCCTGCGATGCCCGAAACCGCGACGCTGATGGCCAAAGTCGAGAGTGGCAAGTCGAGGTTGCCGGCCTTGTGCAACTTGATGAGCGCAGGGAGCTTGGAAACGACGGCGCCGGCGATCAGCGGGGCAGAGAGCAAGAACGAAAAGCGGGTGGCGGCTTCGCGGGTGAAGCGGCGGAAGAGTCCGGCGGTGATCGTGATGCCGGAGCGGGAAACGCCGGGCCAGAGTGCGAGCGCCTGAGCGGTTCCGATCGTGACGGCGTCGCCCATGTCGGATTGCTCGATACTGCGATCGAGCCGGGCTTTGGAGTCGGCCCACCACATTATCAGGGCCACGACGACGAGTGAGACGCCGATGATGCCCGGCAGGCGAAGGTGTTCTTCGATTTGCTTGTCGAACAGCTTGCCGAGGATGGCGCCGGGGATGGTGCCGACCACCATGTACCAGAAGAGACGCTTGTGCTGGTCGACTTCGTGGGCCGGGGCGTTGCTCGGGTACTTCATGCCGAAGCCGCAGAGGGTCAGGGTGAGCCAGTCCTTCCAGAAATAAAGAAGGACGGCGACGAGCGTCCCGGCGTGAAGAGCGACGTCGAAGGCTTCGCCCGGATCCTGCCAATGGAGCAGCCACGGGAAGAGAATCAGGTGGGCGGTGCTGCTGACGGGCAGAAACTCGGTCAGGGCTTGAACCAGGGCGAGTACGATCGCCTGAAAAAGAGGCATGAGTGTGTCGATGTCCTTTGTCGCCGGCAAGGAGACCGGCGAGATTTTGGGCGTCCGCGGTTAGGGCGGGACGCGGCCGATGGCAATTTGTCCGAACGACTTGATAACGATAGCCGCGACGCGTGCCGAAGGCAACGGCGGCAGATGTGTAAGTTGTTGTTTTGATGAGGATGGCGGCGGACGAAGAGAAGAATTCACCACAGAGGGCACAGAGTTCGCAGAGTGCGGAGGGAAGCGCGCACGTCGCGCTCCCGGTCGAGTTCCGAAACGGGACGAAACGGGTATACCCCCCACTGTTTTTCAAAGAGTGAGAAAGTGGCGTGGAATCAGCGGGTTGCAGATCTACGCTTTTCGGGAGTGCGCAAGCATCTGAAAATGAAGTGGTTGCGGAGGGGCGTAGCGAGCGTTTGCAGGGTGCGTGTTCGAACGGGAGCGACGATTTCACGGACGAGTGTAACACGCCAGAGAGTACTTGTCAATGACGATTTATTACACGGTAATTCGAACGCCTCGACATCATTCGAATTGGTTGCGTCAGGAGCGTTTCGTGACGCGGCCGGGACTTCCGGCGAGGTCGTGTTATTCTCGGCATCAGACCCTATGACTGAAAATAAGCGTGATACCACGATTCAAAAAGTTCTGGCTCGGAATAAAGACTTTGCGCTCAATTACGACGCGGCGGCGCTGTCGCCGCAGCCGCAGATGCGGCTGGTGGTGATCGCGTGCATGGACACGCGCATTACGCTGGCGGCGCTCGGGCTCAAGCCGCAGGATGCGCACTTCATTCGAAACGCGGGCGGGATTGTTACGGACGACGTGCTGCGGTCGTTGCTCGTTTCGCACTATTTTCTGGGCACGAATGAAGTGATGGTGATCAACCACACCGATTGCGGGCTGATGAAGGCGAGCGAAGACGAGATGCACAGGCGCATTGAGAAGGAAGCCGGCGTTGCGGCCAGCTCTCCGGTGCGGTTTTATGCATTCAGCGATGTTGAGAAGAACGTGCGGGAGCAGTTGGAGAAACTGAATGCGCACAGTTGGGTGCGTGAGGAACTAGCGATTCGCGGGTTCGTGTTTGATGTGCATTCGGGCAAGCTGAAGGAAGTGGTTCCTGCGGCTTAGGAAGCCGACTTCGTCTGAGGAACGGTAGCCCCTCAGAAGCGGCCGTGTCTAGCCGCTAGAGCAAGGAACATCCGGTCTGTGCGTCAGGTTTTGTCGGAAGAACTCGGTGACGAATGTCTCTCGTGCAGCCACTCAAAGAGAGTCCTGTGAGAACCCCCCCTTTCATCTCAGCTGGATGACTCTATTGTGAGCCGGGTGTGCGGTGGTATGGCCGTCACGATCCCCAGTCGAACGAGACGGAAGAGGTGCATCCTCCGCCCTTCGCCGACACTAGTGTTGTGCCGCGCTGTTTGCCTTTGACGGCCGGCAGCATTCCCCACACGGCGTTTCCGTCGCCGTCTGCCTTCACATCTTGTTGGTGGGATTCGTCGTATGATTTTGAGTACAGCGTCAGGTTTTCATTCGCTGCGTAACCTCTGGCCCGAATAAACGCCAGTGCGAATTGCGGCATCAGGCGGATTACCTCGACGCTACACGGACTACTGTTTGAAGCTATCGGGTCAGGAACGACGGCAGCAAAGATTTTGGTCTTTTGATCTGAAGAAACCAGCGCAACGCGGACGATCTCACCTTTGGCGGGAAACATTGGAAGATTGACCGGGTCGTTTTCCTTTTCGCCGACGCATTGATCCGGCATCCTGCCGGCACAAATGACTAAGCCATCGGTGCCAATGCTCAGACCCTTCAGTTGTTCGACGGGTTTGGCGCTATTGATGGGCCACGCAACGAGGACGTAGGTCTGATCCCTCGGCGCTCCGTCGACCACAAGGTTATAGACAACCTTGAGCCGATTGTCTTGCGACGTACGCGCCTTCTCCCGGAATTTGACGCTCGTACCGGGCGTTGAGAGCTTGCCTTCGAGCCACTGGCGAGTCGCGTTGAACATGTCCGAGGCTATCTTCTGCGGGTCGGACTGCCGCGCGGAGAGCAGCTTCGCGCTTGTGAACAGATGGAGGATTAAACCGCACGTCAGTACGACAGAAATGGCGGGAAATCGAGGCTTGATTCGCGCGCTGCCAACGGTCACCGCGCGAGCCGCTGGTACGCGAGGGGAATGGTCGTTCATGACGGCCTCATCTTAAGAGGCCAGTCCAAGAATCGTCAATTCATCGGTATGCAAAAGTGCCGTGTACGCCATAAGCGGCGAAGTGTGAAGTGCGGTTCACACTTCCAAGATGACGGGGAGGATTAGGGGGCGTTTGCTGGTGTGTTTGTTGATGTAGCGTTTAAGGTCGACGCGGATTTTTTCTTTGAGGATGCTCCAGTCGACTTTTTCTTCGGCGATTGGACTGGTCGATGGTTTTGAGTACGACGTCGCGGGCGCCGGCCATGAATTCGGTGCCGTTGTCGGAGAACATGCCGCGAGTGACGATTTCGGGCGGGAGATCGACGCGGCCGGTGTGTTTGTCGATGGCGATGATGGGGACGACGACGCCGTCTTCGGAGAGGTGGCGGCGATCGCGGATGACGGCTTCTTCGATCTCTTCGAGCGAGCCGGAATCGACGAGAGTGCGGCCTGCGGTGACGGGGTCGCGGCGATAGGCGCCGTCTTCGGTGAATTCGACTTGCTGGCCGTCTTCCATGAGCAGGATTTCGCCGGAGACGACGCCGAGTTGATGAGCGAGAGCGGCGTGCCTGAAAAGATGGCGATATTCGCCGTGAACGGGGATGAAATATTTCGGCTTGCAGAGCTGGAGGATGAGCTTTTGCTCTTCCTGGCTGGCGTGGCCGGAGACGTGGATCGTGCCGCCGGAATTGTCGTAGTAGACGAGGGCGCGGCGGCGGAACATGTGGTCCAGCATGCGGAAGATGGGCTTGTCGTTGCCGGGGATGATGCGCGCAGAGAGGATGACGGTGTCGTTTTCGTCGACGGAGACGAAGCGGTGGTTGTCCACGGCGATGCGCGACATCGAGGACATCGGCTCGGCCTGGCTGCCGCTGGCGAGCACGATGATGCGGCGCGGGTCGAAGCTGCGAATGTCTTGCGAGCGGACGACCATGCCGTCGGGGATGCGCAGGTAGCTCATCGAGTGCGCGATTTCGACGTTGTCCACCATGCTGCGGCCGACGAAGGCGACTTTGCGATTGACGCGCGTGGCGATGTCGATGACTTGCTGGATGCGATGGATGCTGCTGGCGAAGCAGGAGAGAATGACGCGGCGCGGGGCGGAGCGGCAGAGATCTTCGAGGCGCGAGACGACGGCGCGCTCGGAGGGAGTGAAGCCGGGGCGCTCGACGTTGGTGGAGTCGGAGAAGAGGGCGAGGACGCCTTCGTTGCCGTAGCGCGCGAAGGCGTGGAGGTCGAAGCCGGCGCCGTCTACGGGAGTTTGATCGATCTTGAAATCGCCGGTGTGGATGATGACGCCGAGCGGAGTGCGGATGGCAAGCGCGACGCAGTCGATGGTGCTGTGGGTAACGGCGATAAATTCGATTTCGAATGGGTCAATTTCGACGAGGCGGCCGGGGATCACTTCCCGAAGCGTGGTCGAGTCGAGCAGGCCGTGCTTCCTCGAGGCGCTTTTTAACGAGCGCGAGTGTGAAGCGCGTGCCATAAACGGGGACGTTGATATCGCGAAGAATGTAGGGCAGCGCGCCGATGTGATCTTCGTGGCCGTGCGTGAGGACGATCGCTTTCACCAGATGGCGATTTTGTTTGAGGTAGGTGATGTCGGGAATGACGAGGTCGACGCCGAGGAGTTCGGATTCGGGGAACATCATTCCGGCGTCGACGACGATGATGGCTTCGCCGATGCGAATCGCCATCATGTTCATGCCAAATTCGCCGAGACCACCGAGAGGAATTACAGTTACAGACTGCTTGGAGTTACTCAAGATGCGTGCGTGCTCCGATCTATTGAAGAAGAATCGTATCATATGGTGGCGATTGAGGCGCCGAACGTGGATGTAAGGGCGCGTTGCACCTAATTTATTTGGAAGGGAAACGAATGGCTGAAGAGACAAATCTCGATATCGCGCGGCGAAAATTTATCGGAGCCGCAATGGCAGCCGCCGCAGCGGCTGGCGTCGCCGGTGCGCAGGAAGCGACGAAGCCGCAGCGAACGCCGGATCATCATTTGCCGAATGAGCAGAATCACGGTCCGCAGAATGCAGCGCTTGAGGCGGAGAATCCGAGCGCGGTGTGGGCGACGGAAACGGATTCGGGCACAGTGCCTCCTTTTAAGTATCCATTTGCGATGGCGCGGAAGCGGATCGAGAGCGGCGGATGGACGCGGCAAGTCACGGTGCGCGAACTGCCGGTGTCGAAGTCAATTGCGGGAGTGGAGATGCGATTGACTGCGGGCGGAGTGCGCGAGCTGCATTGGCACGTGTCTTCGGAGTGGGCGATTATGCTCTACGGAAACGCGCGGATTACGGCGGTGGATGTGGCGGGGAAGAGTTTTGTGTCGGATGTTGGCGTTGGCGATTTGTGGTTGTTTCCGCCGGGCGTGCCGCACTCGATTCAGGGGCTGGGGCCGGACGGGTGCCAGTTTTTGTTGGCGTTTGACGATGGCAATTTCAATGAGTTTGAGACGTTTTTGCTGACGGATTGGCTCGCGCACACGCCGAAAGAAGTGCTGGCGAAGAATTTTGGAGTGAGTGAGTCGGTGTTCAGCAAGGTGCCGCAGAAAGAGCTGTTTATTTTTCAGACGGGGCTGCCGGAGGAGTTGAAGAAGGAAGAATCTTACGTGGCGGAGGGCACTGGGCCGGTGCCGATGCGGATGGATTTTCGAACGAGCGAGATGAAACCGACGAAGGTGACGCCGGGCGGCGAAGTGAAGATCATCGATGCGAAGAATTTTCCGATCACGACGATTTCAGCGGCGATTGTGAAGCTAAAACCGGGCGGGCTGCGCGAGATGCATTGGCATCCGAACGCGGATGAATGGCAGTACTACATCAACGGGAAAGGGACGGATGACGGTGTTTGCGGCGGGCGGGCGCGCGCGAACGATGGATGTGGAGGCGGGGGATGTGGGGTATGTGCAGCAGTCGAATCCGCACTACATCGAGAACACCGGCGATACGGAGCTGATGTTTTTGGAGATGTTCAAGACGCCGCATTACGCGGATATTTCGCTGGCGGAGTGGCTGGCGCATACGCCGTCGTTGCTGGTGGATCAGCATCTCGGAGTCGGGCAGGAGATGTTGAAGAAGATTGCGAAGGGAGAGGTGGTGGTGCGGCCGCTGTAGCGGTGGCGCGAAGAAACCTGCGGAGACGGTTTACATCTTGCGGACATGGGGCGCAGCGGTGCTGCGCCCGTACAGGATCCCGTCAAGACGCATCGTGATAGAAGGCGGCGTCAGCGGTTGCCGGCAAAAAGATGAACGATTGAGACGATGATGATGGCGCCCACTGTTGCTGCGGCGAGGCTGACGAGGAAACCGCCGCCGAGGATGCCGAGCTTCATGAAGAGCCAGCCGCCGAGGACGCTGCCGACGAGGCCAAGAATAATGTCGGTGATGCAACCGTAACCGGCGCCGCGCGCGATTTTTCCGGCGAGCCAGCCGGCGATGAGACCGATCACGATCCAGCCGATCAGGCCGCGCTCGTACTGCACGACGACTACGCGTTCTTCAAAAAGAGATAGAGCTAGGGCTGCGAGCATCCGGCCTCCTTGGGCGACTGCACTTGACGATTTTTAGATGCGGCATTGTAGCGTCGAGAGTGCGGAATGCCAACTGCGGACCTGCTAGAGGTGGCTATGGCTGCTGCTGGGTCATGCAGTGCAAGGTGCCGAGGCCGAGGACTAAGTCGCGGCAGGCGATTCCGACGATTTCGCGGCCGGGGAACAGTTCGGCGAGTTTGTTGAGCGCGACGCGGTCGTTCGCGTCATTGAAGGTCGGCACGATCACGAGATTGTTCGCAATATAGAAATTCGCGTAGCTTGCAGGCAGGCGGAAATCGTCGAATTCGACCGGCGCGGGCATCGGGAGAGTCTCGATGCGAAATGGGCGGCCTCCGGGATCTTTCATCGCGTGAAGGAGTTCGAGATTTTCCTGGAGTGCGGCGTAATTCACGTCTGATTTGTTTTTTTCTTCGATGACGACGATCGTCGTGGGATTCACGAAGCGCGCGAGGTCGTCGACGTGGCCGTGGGTGTCGTCACCGGCGATGCCGTTGCGCAGCCAGAGCACCTGCGATGCGCCGAGGTAGTTGCGAAAGACTTCGTGATAATCCTCGCGAGTGAACCCTGGATTGCGCTCCTGCGTTTTGCTGAGAAGGCATTCTTCGGTGGTGAGTAGCGAGCCGCGGCCGTTGACGTCGATGCTGCCGCCTTCGAGCACGACGCGGCGGCCATTGTGCGTCGGCTCCCAGGTGCGATGTTTCAGAGTTTTATTGACGAGCGTCGCGGCGGCGGCGTCTTTTTTGTGATTGGGGTATTTTGCCCAGCCGTTAAATCGCCAGTGAGTGTAGGCAAGATCCCCGCTCGCGTTCTTGACGGAGATCGGTCCGGAGTCGCGCATCCAGCCGCGATCGGTGGGCACGCGGAAGAAATCGACGTTCGCAAGATTTGCGCCGGACTTTGCGAGGATGTCGCGGACTTTCCTTTCTTCGATTGCACTTTCAACAAGAAGGTACACGCGCTCGACGCGGGCTAGATTTCGAACGATCTCGGCGTAGGCCCAGGGAATTGCAGGGAATTTCCCGGGCCAGTCGGTGACTTCATGCGGCCAACCGAGCCAGGTCGAATGATGGTGCTCCCATTCGGCGGGCATTGCGTAGCCGATTTCGAATGGCGTCTGCGTTTCGACGGGAGCTTCAGCGTTCTTGCGTGTGTTGATTTTGCGTGAGGCGGACTTTTTTGTCGGCATGCGGATTCGATTTACTCGCCGAGCCAGCGATTTGTGATCGGATGATATGCGTCGATGCGGCGATCACGCAGGAAGGGCCAGTTGCGGCGCGTGTCTTCACTCTTCGCGGGATCGCACTCGACGACGAGGATTTCTTCCTTGTCGTTGGAAGCCTCGGCGAGCAATTGACCGAACGGATCGGCGACGAATGAATTGCCCCAGAACTCGAGACCGGGATCACCAGTCGCCGGCTTACCCTCGTAGCCGACGCGATTGACCACGGCAACATATACGCCGTTGGCGATCGCATGAGCGCGCTGGATTGTTCGCCACGCGTCGAGTTGCGCGGCTCCGAATTCAGCCTTCTCGTGCGGATGCCAGCCGATGCTCGTCGGATAGAAAATTACTTGCGCGCCGCTGAGCGCGGTGAGGCGAGAACCTTCGGGATACCACTGGTCCCAACAAATCTGGATGCCGATCTTTCCGTACTTCGTGTCGAAATTCGGGAATCCGAGGTCGCCTGGCGTAAAATAAAACTTTTCGTAGTAGAGCGGATCGTCGGGAATATGCATCTTGCGATATTTGCCGAGGAAGCTGCCGTCGGCGTCGATGACCGCGCAAGTGTTGTGATACACGCCGGCGGCGCGGCGCTCGAAAAGCGAAGCGACGACGACTACTTTTTTCTCTTTCGCAACTTGCGTAAATGCTTCGGTCGAGGGGCCTGGAATCGGCTCAGCAAGATTAAAAAGTTCGGCGTCTTCCTTGCGGCAGAAATATTCGCCGCTGAAAAGCTCGTCCATGCAGATGATTTGCGCACCGCGCGCCGCCGCTTCGCCAATCTTTTCGATCGCGCGTTGCAGATTTTCTTCTGCGTTCGCCGTCGAGCGCATCTGGATCAGGCCGACGGTAAATTTGTTCGCCATAGAAAATTAGTTTAGCATGACGCGCAACGCTGTTTTATTGCGCGAATCTGCTTTTCTTCCGCGTGCGTTTGTATTATCAATCTCGGTGAAAATTCAGTGGCGCGGATTTGAGTTTGTCGCTGTTGTGTAAATGCAAGATGACACGGTGACGCGAACTTCAGGAGAGTCAATGGCAAAGCAAAAAAAGACGGTGACGGGGCGCGTGCTGCACGATCCGGTGAAAGACAAGCTGCGGCCAATTTTTCCGCTGGACCTGTCGAAGACGAACACGATCGATCAATTGGTACGTGCGATGGGTAACACCGCCTATACCGCGCGGCAAATCGGCGACGGTGCCGATGTGCTTGAGATCATGGCGCGCGACAAGGACTGCTTCGTCGTCATGACTCTCGCTGGAGCGCTCACGGTCGGCAAAATGGGATTAATTTTTTGCGATCTGATTGAGAGCGGTATCGTGAAGGCGATCGTTTCAACCGGCGCGTTGATGGCGCACGGCCTCGTCGAAGCAACGGGCCTCTCTCACTTCCGCTACGATCCGTCGAAAATGAACGACGAGGAATTGTTTAAGGCGGGATATAACCGCGTTTACGATTCGCTCGAGCCGGAGACGAATCTCGATCATGTCGAAGAAGTCGTTGACGGCATCTTGGATAAGTGGGATCCCGACGACGTCGTTTGCAGTTGGAAGCTGCATCGCAAGATCGGCGAGCTTCTGCACAAGCAGGGCGGCGGTCGCGGAATCTTGAAATCAGCGTACGAGCACAACGTGCCCGTGTTTGTGCCTGCGTTCTCCGACTCGGAGCTCGGAATCGATTTTGCTCTGAACAAAATGGCGCGCGTGAAAAGCAAGCGGCCACTGCTACGCTTCGACCCTTTCGAAGATTTCGAGACGTTTGCCGATACGATGCTCGCGACGAAGCGCATGGGCATCTTTACAATCGGCGGCGGCGTGCCGCGCAACTGGTCGCAGCAGTTTGGTGTGTATGCCGAATTGCTCGCTCGCCGCGGCTATAAGAACTTGCCGCTGAAGCGCTACAATTACGGCCTCCGCATCTGCCCTGAGCCAGTGCACTGGGGCGGATTGAGCGGCAGCACGTATACAGAGGCTGTTTCGTGGGGCAAGTTCGTTCCGCCGGACGAAGGTGGCAAATTTGCCGAAGTTCTGGAAGACGCGACAGTAGCACTGCCGCTCGTCGTCGGAGCGGTTTTGGAGCGAATCGGATACTTCAAACGATAGTTGCGGGAGTTTTATTGGACTTATGAACTGAAATGGTGCCCACGTGAAATGTCGTGGGCACTTTTTTTTGAGGAGGGAGCATGGCGAAGGCGGTGGCGGCAAAACCGAAACCTGAGGCTCCGAAAAGTTCGGGACTGTACGACGTTCACCCAGGCGTCGCGATGGTTCAGAAGTGGATTGGCGAGCTGAAAGGGAAGACGGGACGAACGATCGATGAGTGGGTCGCGCTCGTGCAGAAAGACGGGCCGAAGAGCGGGCACAAGGCGCGCGTCGAATGGCTCAAGACGAAACACAAAATGGGGAACAACAGCGCGTGGTGGATTGCGGAACGCGCGGAAGGAAAAAGCGGCGAGGAAGATACCCCCGACGGATATCTCGACGCGGCGGCGAAGTATGTCGAGGAGATGTATTCGGGAAAGAAGGAGTCGCTGCGGCCGATGTACGACCAATTGCTTGACATGGGGAAGTCGATCGCCGACGACGTGAAAGCGTGTCCGTGCCAAACAATGGTGCCGCTGTATCGGAATCACGTCTTCGCGCAGATCAAGCCGACGACGAATTCACGAATCGACATGGGATTCGCGCTGGCGAAGTACAAAGGAAAGTTGCCGAAGCGATTGATCGACACCGGCGGGCTGGCGAAGAAGGATCGAATCACGCATCGCATTGAGATCACGGAAGTGAGCCAGCTCGATGATGATGTGCGGAAGTGGATTCAGACGGCTTACGAACTCGACGGCGAGTGATTCTCAAATCTTCGACGCCATAAATAAATAAGGGGCGCAAATTTCTGCGCCCCTTGATTCTTGTCCATGAGATTTATTGCGCTCAGTCGTCTTCGCCGATCAGAATCGCGGCGCCAAGCACGGTAGTCCACAGCCCGCGCTTGTCACCCACCGCAGATTGCGTCACGTTCATCGTGCGAACGATTTTATTCGAGATCCGATAGACCTCTTTTTTCTCGTCCCACGAAAGGTCCGGATCGAATTCCACGTTGAGCGTCGTCGCGAGCATTTCAGCGGCGAGTTCTTCCGCATATTCGCCGGCAACTTCTTCCGTTTCGCCGAAAGAGTGATGCTCCGATAGGTAACCGTACATCGATTTGTCGCTCGGCAGCGCGAGACCGATGCTCGCAGCGATTAGACGATGCGCTTCCTTCGTCGAATTTTCGCTGATGACGGTGAAAGCGACTTGTCCCGGTTTGATGTGCTTCAAACCTTCGCTGCGAGAAATCAATTTGCAGTTAGGAGGGAAGATCGACGAAACGCGGACGATGTTGCACGCAGCAATTCCCGCATTTCGCAGAGCCAACTCAAAGCTCGAAAGCCTTTCCCGATGTTTTCCGACGCCTTTGGTAAGAAAAATTTTCTTCGCGACGAACGCCATGGTGCCGGTGTGGGTGCCTCCGTGAGTTGGGCTGAGAAAAAAATCTGCTGCTGTGGAAAAGTAACAAGAAGGTTTTACAGTGTCAACGCATTTGAGGCCGAAATAAGATTTCGAGCGAGCCGCAACTCGGCGAGCGGGAGCACTCAATTATGAATGGTAGATGAACGAACTAATCTTTTGCGACGTGTTGCAGCAATTTTCCGAGCGGTTTGCAAAGCGCGAGAACTTTTCCGAGGTCGGCGGCGGTGAAATCGGTGCCGGCGTTCGCGGCGCTCGGTCCTTTGCGGCTGATTTGAATCACGCCGATCACTTTGTCGCCTGAAAGAATTGGAGCGCTGATAATTTTTTGAATCGCTTCGCCCGCATCGACGCCGCTCGTCTTCACGCCTTCAAAGACAGTCGCATGACGCGACGCTGCAAAGCTGTTGTTGATCTCGGGACGGCTTTCGCGAACGGTGCGCGCAGCGAGCGCGGAATTGCTCGTCAACGGAATGAAGCCAACGTTGCGCAAAGCTTCTGGGAAAAGAAAATAAAGATGACGCCACTTTTGGGAAAGGCCGAGGATGCCTACTTCTTCCGGTTTGACGTTGAGATTGCGAGCGATGCGCTCGGCGACGGAAGTCCACGCGATCGGTGGCGCTTCGGCGCCAGTGTTCGTGTCGCCAAGCGCGTCGGCGAGGCGTTCGAGTTCCGTGACAAGGCTCATGAATCGTCCCGCGGTGAATTGTGAGTCGTGACGGGACCATGGGGAAGGCGCCCGCTGACTGCTAATGAAGCGAGAATAGCATGTGGGCGGACCGGGTTTTGTAAAATCAAAGAGAGTTACAGTTACTTTTAGGGCGCAAATTCGAGTAGCGAGTCAAGAAACGCGTAATCCGCGTCAATTTAGGGATGATCTCCGCGAACATTCTTATGCTCGAAATTTTGCATCACTCGTCGCGCCTGCTATAATTTGAGTTGCCGCGATTCTGAGCGCCGAGAGGGCAAGGACGCGGCGGAGAGGGCATGTCCGCTACGGCAACCCGGCCAGATCCCAGCTATTTTTTCCGCAAACTCCATTCGTTAACCGGTATTGTTCCTGTTGGAGCTTTCCTCGCTGAGCATTTTTGGTCGAACAGCACCGCTCTGGTGAGCGCGCAGAAGTACGACGAAACGTCGCAAACTCTTCAAACGATTCCATTTCGGCTGATTGTCGAATGGGGCTTCATCTTTCTCCCCCTGATGTACCACGCGGGATACGGCATCTATATATGGTTGCAAGGGAAGTCGAACGTGTCGGCTTATCCCTGGGTGAAAAACTGGCTTTTCACTTTGCAGCGCTATACAGGGCTGATCGCTTTCGTTTATATCGCATGGCACCTTTACACCGAGCGCTGGCTGACGCATGGCAGATCGACTTATGCGACGGTCGAGCACGATATGGCGAATCCGCTGTATCTGACGTTTTTTCTGATCGGTGTGCTTGCGTCGTCGTTTCACCTCGGCGTCGGCATCTGGAATTTTCTTTGCAAATGGGGATTGGCGGCGACGGTGCGCGCTCAGCGAGCCGCGGGGCAGCTCGGCGTGCTCGTCGGAGTCGTTTTTAGCGTTATTGGCGTGCTCATTATTTTGAGTTTCCGGTTCGACTGGCATCCGTTCGCGGGATATATCACTTCCAAATGAAACATCCGAAGATCATCGTTGTGGGCGGAGGACTCGCCGGCTTGATGGCCTCGATTCGTGTGGCGGAATCGGGCGTGCCGGTAGAATTATTTTCGATTGTGCCGGTGAAGCGATCGCATTCGGTTTGCGCGCAAGGTGGAATCAACGCCGCGAAGAATCAAAAGGGCGAAGGCGACACGACGCAGAAGCATTTCGACGACACGATTTATGGCGGCGACTTTTTGGCGAATCAGCCGCTGGTGAAACGGATGTGCGAGGCGGCGCCGGCCATCATCGATTTGCTGGATCGCATGGGCGTTACATTCAATCGCACGCCGGAAGGATTGCTCGACTATCGCCGTTTTGGCGGCACGCTGTATCACCGCACGGCGTTCGCGGGAGCGACGACCGGGCAGCAGCTCTTGTACGCGCTCGATGAACAGGTTCGTCGTCACGAGGCCGAAGGTCGCGTCACCAAACGCGAAGGTTGGACGTTTTTATCGGCGGTGATCGACGAAACCGGGGTCGCGCGTGGTATCTGCGCGATGGACTTGCGTTCGATGGAAGTGAAAACGTTCCACGCTGATGCGGTCATCTTTTGCACCGGCGGCGTCGGCGCGATTTTTGGACGTTCGACCAATTCAGTTGTGTGCACGGGCTCGGCGCAGTCGGCGCTCTTTCAGCAGGGCGTCGATTACGCGAACGGCGAATTCATTCAGGTGCATCCGACAGCGATTCCCGGCGAAGACAAGCTCCGCTTGATGAGTGAGTCGGCGCGCGGTGAAGGCGGCCGCGTTTGGGTTCCGCGTAATCCGCAGGAAAAGCGAGCGCCGCGCAGCATTCCCGACGCCGAGCGATTCTACTTTTTGGAAGATTGGTATCCGAAATACGGCAATCTCGTGCCGCGCGACATCGCAACGCGCGCGATTCATCGCATCGTCTATCAGGAGAAGCTTGGCCTCAACGGCCAGGCCGCCGTTTATCTCGACGTCACGCACATTCCGCGCGAAACGCTCGACCGCAAGCTCGAAGGAATCCTCGAAATTTACGAAAAATTCCTCGGCGTCGATCCTCGAGACGAGCCCATGAAAGTTTTCCCCGCCATGCATTACACGATGGGCGGGATGTGGGTGAACGCGGAAGATCAGGCGACGAGCATCCCGGGAATTTTCGCCGCCGGCGAGTGCGAATACCAATATCACGGCGCCAATCGGCTGGGCGCGAACTCGCTTGTGAGCTGCATCTTCGGTGGCGGCATTGCTGGGCCCGCAGCAGTCAAATACGCGCGCAATCTTGAAAAGGGGACCGAATCCGTCGCTCACTCCGTTTTCGAACACGAGCAAAAGCGGCAGGAAGCCAAGAACGTTGCGCTGATCGCGCAGGACGGAACCGAGAATCCGATCACGATTTGGAAAGAACTCGGCGAAGTGATGACCGAACACGTCACCGTCACTCGCATCAACAAAAATCTCGAAACCGCGTACGCCAAGCTTGGCGAACTGAGCGCGCGCTATCGCAAAATTAATCTCAGCGATCGCACGCGATGGTCGAACCAGACGCTGAACTTCGCGCGTGAGCTCGAAAATATGCTCATCCTCGCGCGGGTCATCACCATCGGCGCGTTTTACCGCAACGAATCGCGCGGAGCCCACTACAAACCCGATTTCCCGGATCGCGACGACGCCAATTGGCTCAAGACCACCCGCGCGAAGTGGGTGAACAACGACATCGAGCTGACGTACGAACCCGTCGACATTTCCCAGATTCCACCGCGGCCGCGCCGTTACGACGCTGCGAAATAGCGCGAGAGATTGAGCTGACCATGGCCGAAAAACAAGTCATCCTCCGCATCAAGCGCCAGCAAAGCCCGAAGGAAGCCGCACGCTGGGAAGAATTCGCACTCCCATGGCGGCCGTCGATGAACGTGATCATTTGCCTGCGCGACATCGCCGAAAATCCGGTCACACGCGACGGTAAAAAAACCACGCCAATCTCGTACGATTCAAATTGCCTCGAAGAAATCTGCGGCTCGTGCGCGATGCTAATCAATGGCAAGGCGCGCATGGCCTGCTCCGCGCTGGTCGATCAGCTCGAGCAGCCGATTCGCATCGAGCCGATGACGAAATTCCCGGTGGTGCGCGATCTGGCGGTCGATCGGCAGTTCATGTTCGAAAGCCTGAAACGCGTGAAGGCTTGGATTCCGATCGACGGCACCTACGACCTCGGCGAAGGCCCGCGGCTTTCGGCCGAACAGCAGGAAAAGGCGTATCCTCTTTCGAATTGCATCACGTGCGGCTCATGCCTCGAAGTCTGTCCGCAGGTCAACGAAAACAGCAAGTTCATGGGAGCGGCGATTTTTAGCCAGGTGCGCCTCTTTAACATGCATCCCACCGGCGCGATGCATGCGAAAGAACGCCTGCAAGCCTCGATGGGCAACGGCGGCATCGAAGATTGCGCCAACGCACAAAATTGCGTGCTCGCCTGCCCGAAGGGCATCCCGCTAACCGAATCCCTCGCCGAAGTTCAGCGCGACGCGTGGAAACAAGCGCTGCTCGGCTGGCTGATAGGGTAAACTCTCACCACTTTATACGCAGTTGAGTCGGAGCTCAGGGAGGCTCGGATGCGCTCAGCGCGCGCTATCGCTACCGTTGTATTCGCCATAATTTGCTTGCTCGCCGCAAATACGTTCATTCGCACACCGCACGCAACGGTGAGCGCGGACGATATCGCCGCGCGCGCGCACAAGCTTCACTTCTCGACCTACGTCATCGACACGCACGACGACACCACGCAGCGATTCCTCTCGAAATCCGGCTTCGATCTCAGCAAGCGTTACACCGACGGCTCGATCGACATTCCGCGCATGCGCGAAGGCGGTATGAACGGAATCTTTTTCTCGATCTGGATCGACGGCAAAACGATGGGGCCTGAGGCCATTCGCCAGGCGCTCGATCAAATCGATCTCGTCCGCACGAACGTCGCGAAATATCCTAAAGACATCGTCCTCTGCCGCACTGCGGAAGAAGTCCGCCGCGCCCACGCGCAAAACAAAATCGCCGCGCTGATGGGCGTCGAAGGCGGGCACATGATTGGCAACGACATCCACATCGTCAATGTCTTCGCCGATCTCGGCGTGCGTTACATGACGCTGTCGCATTTCTACAATACCGAGTGGTCCGACTCCTCGACCGATAAGCCGGCACACAACGGGCTCACCGATTTCGGCAAGGAAGTCGTGCGCGAAATGAACCGCGACGGAATCATGGTGGACATTTCCCACGTCTCCGACAAAACGTTCTACGACGCGTTGGAAGTCAGCAAAGCGCCCCTCATCGCGTCGCACTCCTCGTGCCGCGCGATTTGCGATCACGTGCGCGACATGAGCGACGACATGATCAAGGCGCTCGCCGCGAAGGGCGGGGTCATCCAGATCAACTACGAAAAGAGCTTCATAGACCAAGCCTACAAAGACGCCTACGCCAAAGCCTCAGGCGGCGTCGTGCAGCATCTGGACGAGCTCAAGAAGAAGTGCAGCGATGACGGCGAGTGTTTCGAACGCGAAATGAAGAGGGATGAAGAGAAGCTCATTGCTGAAGGCAAGTTGCCTCATGTTACCTAGGAAAAAGTGATTGAGCACATCGATCATGCGGTGAAATTGGTCGGCGCCGACCACGTCGGCCTCGGTTCCGACTTCGACGGCGCCAATATGCCCGAAGGACTCGAAGACGCCAGCAAGCTACCGAAAATCACCGAAGCCCTGATGCGAAAGGGCTACTCCGACTCCGACATTCGCAAAATCCTCGGCGAAAACACATTGCGCGTGATGGAAGCCGCCGAAAAAGTAAGCGCCGAGATGAAAGCTCAAAATCCGTAGAAACAGTTGGATCGCAGCGGTGTGGCACAGACACTCTTGTCCGTGTTCAACTGAACTAGCGCCTCGATGTAAATTGGGTGCGTAGAATTGAATCTTACGCCTGAGCCATTTCAAAGAAGAACGTCCCGTGAAAATTCGACCCTCGCGCTACTCCTATGCATTGCGTCAGTTCTTGTCTTCGGCCCCATTACCATGACCAGTCAATCCACGCCCCCCGACATCTCGGCCAAAGCCCGGCAACTGCATTTCTCTTCCATTGTCATCGACACCCACACCGACACCACCCAGCGCTTCATCGACGGCGATTTCGATCTCGCCCCGCGCAACGAAAAGGGAAGCGTCGACATTCCGCGCATGAAAGAAGGCGGCCTCGACGCGATCTTTTTCGCCGTCTGGATGCCGAGCAAAGTCCGCGGCCCCATCGCCGTCGAGCGTGCCGAAAAACAAATCGAATCCGTCCACGCCCAAGTCAAAAAGCATTCGAACGATCTCGTCTTCGCCACCACCGCCGACCAAATCCGCGCTGCCCGCGCTCAAAACAAAGTCGCCATCCTCCTCGGTGTCGAAGGCGGCCACATGATCAACAGCGACCTCGCCGTCCTTCGCAAATTCTCCGCCGAAGGCGTCCGCTACATGACGCTCACTCACAGCGGCAACTGCGAGTGGGCCGACTCCTCCACCGCCAAGCCCATCCACAATGGCCTCAGCCCCTTCGGCAAGCAAGTCATCGCCGAAATGAATCGCCTCGGCATGATCGTTGACGTCTCTCACGTCAGCGACAAAACTTTCCACGATGTCCTTGCCGTCAGCAAAGCCCCTGTCTTCGCTTCACACTCGAATTGCCGCGCGCTTTGCGACCATCCGCGCAATATGTCCGACGCCATGATCCGCGAACTCGCCGCCAAAGGCGGCGTCATCCAGATCAATTTCCACGTCGGATTCCTCAGCCAGGAATTCCGCGACGCCGAGCGCGCCGACCCCAAAATCAATCAAGCCATCGCTCTCGAAGTCCAAAAACGCTGCGGTAACAAAGAAGGCTGCCAGCTCATCGAAGGCGACCGCATCACCCGCGAATACGTCGAGGCCGGCAAGCTTCCACGCGTTGAGTGGACCAAAATCATCGACCACATCGACCACGCCGTAAAAATCGCCGGTATCGACCACGTCGGCATCGGCTCCGATTTCGACGGCGCCAACATGCCTTTCGGCATGGAAGACGCCTCGATGCTTCCAAAAATCACCAACGCCCTGTTGCAAAAAGGCTACACGGAAGGTGACGTAAAGAAGATTCTCGGTGAAAATACTCTTCGGCTCATGTCCGAAGTCGAACGCGAGGGCAAACAACTACGCGGCGAGAAGTAGCACCCAACTAAAAAGTTTCGATCCAAATCTGACGGAGAGAAAACGAATGACGAATAGCACTTCGAAAACAACTGTCCAGCTTTCGAGGTTCACGAAGTACGGTCTCGCAATCGCAGCAGTTGCAGCAGTCGCCGTAAGCGCATCGCTCGGATTCGCCACGCCGGCGCAAACGCCTGCTCCAGCCGCAGCGCCGAAGTCGAGTTCGCAGAGCGGCACCACCGCCACGAAAAAGCCCGCGACCGCTGGCACCGCGACGCATGCCGCTACTTACGATCGCGCCCTCCTTCACCCCGCACTTCTGAAAGACAAGGCTCCCGACACTTACGTCGTCAAATTCGTCACCACGCGCGGCGACTTCACCATCACCGTCACTCGCGCCTGGGCGCCACTCGGCGCCGACCGCTTCTACAATCTCGTCAAGCACCATTTCTATGACAACGCCGTCGTCTTCCGCGCCGTCCCGAATTTCGTCACGCAGTTCGGCATCAGCTCGTATCCCCCGGTCAGCGCGGCCTGGAAAAAGACCGAAATCAAGGACGATCCCGTCAGCCAAACCAACAAAAAGGGAAGCATCGTCTTCGCCACCGCCGGCCCGAATACTCGCACCACGCAAGTCTTCATAAATCTCAAGGACAACGCGTTCCTAGACAAAACCGGCTTCGCCCCCTTCGGCACCGTGGACGCCGACGGCATGAAAGTCGTCGAAATGTTCTACGACCAATACGGCGACAACGCCGGCATCGACCAGGACCAAATCGAAAAAACCGGCAAGCCCTACCTCGACAAAAGCTTCCCCAAACTCGACGTAATCAAGAGCGCCACAATCATCAGCCCGGCACCGACCGCAGTTCCGGCTGCCAAACCGAAATCGACCGCGACCACTCCAAAGTCCAGCGCCACACCAAAGGCCACACCAAAGACCACCCCAACGCCAAACCAATAATCGCAACTCGTTCGCCAGCAAGTGTAGGGGCGCAGCGCTGCTTTACCCTGAGTCTCGAAGGGTGCGCCCCAGCCCGCGCGATCGTTCCTGTCGTGCTTCTCGCAGTAGCGATGTTCCATCCCCGGTGCGGAATGCCGCCCCCGCACAACCAGTCCTCCGAAGTCGATCAAATCTGCCAAGTTCCTGCTACGATGACGCCGCCGTGATTCCGCCTGCCTGGGGTGCGATACCCTCAGGCTGCATCCGATCCGGGTTTCACCATGCAGCACAGATAAGTCGGTCCGTAGCACAACATATCTTCGTCCATACGTGACGGCGTCGTACGGGAGTTTCTCAATGGCCAGTCCACGCCCGCGGATCTTTTACGGCTGGGTGATCGTTCTTACCGCAGCGATCGGGCTTCTGTTAGGCTATGCCCCGATTTTTGTATATTCCTTCAGCGTTTTCATCAAATCGTTGGCGCAGGACTTCCATTCGAGTCGTACAAGCATTTCGTTCGCCTTTACACTCGCCAATCTCATGCAGAGCGTCGGCGCCCCTCTGGTCGGGCGATTGGTAGATCGTTTCGGAGCAAACAAAGTCATCGTCCCATCGACCGTGCTTTTTGCCCTGGTCCTCATTTCCTTCAAATATTCTTCGACGAGCCTCTGGCACTTGTATGCCTTTTTCATCGTGATCGGATTGATCGGTGTCGGCACGGCGCCCGTGCCTTACGGCATCGTAGTCTCGCGTTGGTTTGACAAAAGACGCGGCTTGGCGCTCGGTCTCATGATGCTAGGACTTTCCGTTGGTGCGATCCTCCTGCCCTCCATCGCGCAACGCTTGATCATCATCTTCGGATGGCGCAATGCCTACGCAATCGTCGGGTGCGTCGTCCTGGCAGTCTCCGTACCAGTTGTTGGAGCTTTCCTCAAAGATTCCCCAGAGAAAATGGGCTTGCACCCCGACGGCATTCTGGATTTCAAAGCGGGATCGGAAGAACGGAAAAACGAACAAGGTGTGAGTTGGAGTGTCGCTCGAACGAAACCTACGTTTTGGTTCATGGCGAGTGCGTTTTTTTTGATGGGCGCCAGTGTCCATGCCTGCGTCATCCATCTGGTGCCGATGCTTACCGATCGAGGGATCAGCATTGAGCGCGCAGCTTTCGCCAGCTCGTTGCTGGGAGTCGCTCTCTTGATCGGCAGGGTATTCACCGGATTCTTCCTCGATCGCTTCTTCGGCCCATATGTGGCGATGCTTCTTTTCATTGGAGTCGCGATCGGCATTGCGTTGCTTTGGGCGGGTGCTGGCGGCGGCCTTACATTGATGGCGGCCTTCCTTGTCGGCCTGGGGATGGGCGCGGAGGCAGACATCATCGCGTATCTCACGAGCCGTTATTTCGGCCTCCGCTCGTTTGGTCTGATCTATGGATTTTTGTTCGCCACTTTTACTCTAGCGGGAGCGCTGGGCCCCGTGTTGATGGGAGTTGGCTTCGACCATTTGGGTTCCTATCGTGCGCCTTTGCTGTTTTTCTTGGCGGCAACGCTCGTAGCAACGGCGCTTCTGACGCGCCTCGGCCCATACGTCTATCGCGCAGGCGAACAGACTCTCGATGCCGGCTCTACCTCTGTCAGCCCTATGCACACAGAGCTTACGTAAGGGCGTCCCTTCGGGCGCGCCCGGGCACGATCGCTCGATCACAGCCTTCGAGCGATACCCGAGGGCGCAAGCCTTTAAATTCGCCGACGATGCGAGTTAGAATCCGCCCATGAAAACTACCTCACATGCATTCCTCTCGTTTTTTTCTGTCGCTATTGCCACCGTCTGCGCCGCTCTCTTAATTTCCTCGCTGCATGCGGCGACCACTCACGCACCCGCCAGATCAGTGGCTACACATGAGACTCCGTCGGTCGACAGCGCGGAACAGCAGGCGGTCATGCTGCCTATCGATCAAATGTTCGATGGCATGTCGAAGCGCGACGCGGCGGCAATCAAGAAACCGGTATTGGCCGGCGGCTCGATGGTGCTGATGAGGGATGGCAAGCCCACTCAAATGACTTTTGAGGATTTTGCGACCCGGGTAGGAAAACCCGGCACCACGCAGATCCAGGAGCGAATTCACGATCCGCTGGTGCGCATCGACCACGACCTGGCCGTAGTGTGGGCTCCGTTCGAATTCTTGGTCGATGGCAAAGTCGACCACTGCGGAACAGATCTATTCAACCTCGTCCGCATAGACGGCAACTGGATCATCGCCAGCGTCGCTGACACCGGACGAAAAGACTGCGGTAATAAGTAGATCTAGTCGGCGGACTTCGTAACTGGGGAGGGATCTAACGCCTCAACGTTCTGGGGTTTCCGAACCCTTGGACAGTTACGGCGCATCTCGTCAACTCTGTTGACGAAAAGTACAAGTACGCGTCGTTCGTCGCTGCCCCTGCTCGTCGGCTTAGTAATCTGTGCCTATGGCACGGCTGCCGCGAGTCACACCTTTTCTCATCGGTATTTTTCTGTCTCTGCCATTCTGTGTGGGTGCTGAACGGGTCTATTACGATCCTATTTCGCGTGAGCTCGTCGAAAATCGTCTTAAACAATACAAAGGCAACGACCGCCAGCGCGAGGCCACACTGAAAGCGCTATTTTCCGAAGCGGGCTGCGGTGAGGCTCAAATTTCCGAGCAAAAGGTAGACGGGTCGAAGTTGCCCAATCTTATCTGCACCCTCCCCGGAAAATCTGAGGACGTCATTATTGTTGGCGCTCACTACGACCATGTCGACTTCGGAAACGGTGTCGTTGACAACTGGAGCGGAGCGTCGCTTCTGCCTTCGCTTTACGAAGCCATCAAGCACGTGCCGCGAAGTCACACCTTCATTTTTATCGGCTTCACCGATGAGGAGAAAGGCGAGGTCGGCTCTCACTACTACGCTCAAGCGATGACCCAACAACAAGTGGCGAAAACCGCAGCGATGGTAAACATGGACGTGATTGGGTTGGCGCCAACCGAGGTATGGGCGACCCACTCGGACAAAAATCTAGTCAACGTACTGCTCAACGTGGCCGGCCAGATGAAGATTCCCGTGACCAAGATGAACGTAGAGGAAGTCGGAAGCACCGATTCTGTCCAGTTTGCGGATCGCAAGATCCCAAGCATCACAGTGCATTCAGTGACTCAGGTTGCCTGGAATACGCACGTCCTCCACAGCTCGAAGGACAAACTCTCCGCCTTGAACCTCGACGATTACTACGAGACGTACAGATTGCTCTCGGCCTACCTCGCCTTTCTCGACGGAGTTCTAGCTCCTACGACCTCGTCGGCCTCAAACTAGGCTCATTTCAGATCCAGTGGTCTCGCTCGCGGCATGCAAGAGGCTCCGCGCTGGTTGTTACTGCACCGCCGAAACGATTTGCACCGGCTTGTCGAGCTGAAACGTCAGCATCGTCTCCGCCGGAACTTTAATTGCGCCACCCTTGGTCGCGACCTGGCCGATCACGCCAGCTCCCGCTCCTGCTCCTGCTCCGATTGCCGCGCCTTTCCCACCACCTGCGATCGCTCCGATGATGGCTCCGAGTGCCGCACCGCCGCCGGTGAATTCCGCGGTTCTCTTGTTGGCGCCCACCCCTTGTCGCCCCTTCTGCTGTAGATCGGTCGTGCTGACCAGATACTCCTTGCCGCCAACCGAAATCGACTGGAGATCGAGCACAAGGTCAGATTGCCCATGAAAGCGATTTCCCTTGGTAGCCGACCGAATGATGATTTGTGCGTTTGCGCCGCGAGGGACGACTGTGTCCCCGTTCGCGTCCGGGACATCGTCGGCAATTTCGGCCGCATACGTCTGTCCTTCGGCCGCGGTTCCCGAATCGATTGTTTCTTCGGTGCGCACGGGCACTCTCGACCCAATCGGCAAGACATAGGTCTTCGTACGAATCTCCGCTTGTGTCGGATGGTGGTGATGTTCGTGTTCAGCGTCATCCGCTCGAGACGCCGCCGAGCGCGGCGGGATTGGCGGCGCAGTGTTGGCAGCGGACGCCGGCGCAGCAGCAGGCGGCGCCGAGGTGTCCGCTGCCGGAGCCTGCGCGGGAGGCGCCTGCGAGGCCGATGCGTCGTCGTATTCGATCGACTTCACCTGTGTCATCGGAATCGTATGCGTCACCTTGTCGTCGCCGCTCAGAGTGATTTCCGATGGCGAGGTGGCCGTAACCATACCCGCCAGTGACGAGCCGTCGCGCATCAACACCGTCGCATGCGGCCCGGTAGTCGCCTGATTATTGCAAGACGCCAGAAACATCACTGCGCCGGCGGCTGCACTCAGAAAGATCGTTCGCCACCTGGAAGCTGGCACTGCCTTATAGTTGTTGAATATTGCGTGGTTCACTGTGCCCTCCAAAAGTCACACGCTTAGTCGTTGAAGCCGTACCTTACAAAAATCTTATAGCAAACCGCCGAACAACGCCTTCTCGGCGTGAGGCAAGGCTGCACACGTTGATCAATTCCTGACACATCGGATTACTGGATACCATTGAACTCATCGAGGGCTATAGTAGGCACATGTCGAAGGGTGATTTGGTTGTCGTCCAATCCTACGCCACCGAAGGCGAGGCCGAGATTGCGAAGGGCATCCTTGAGTCCTCAGGCATTCACGCGATGACTCAAGCGGACACTGCCGGCCGCATGCGAGACCATCTGGCATGGAGCGGCTTGGGACATCGAGTGCTTGTGCGCGAAGAAGACACATCCGAGGCGCGAAAGCTTCTCGCCGCACCTCAAGACGATGAACTCGTGGTACTTCAACGTGCAACGGAGATTCAGATAGAGGTCCTCCAAGGAGCGCTACTGTCCGCAGACATTTTCGCAACGATCCGGTACGACGGCACTTACTATCAGCTCCTGGTGAATAAAGACGATGTAACGACCGCGCGCAAGGTGCTCGAGACACTCCCAAGAACGCGACCGTAACGAACGTGATCTGCCCTCGTTTCGCTTTTTCGGATAGTCGAACTGGATGCTATGGTTTGTACGAAGATTCCTCGGCGACGCTGCAACTGCGGCCTTCCGAGTCTACAAACTGCGCAAGAATTCCTCCGAAATCCTGTTTGGTCGGAGGCATGCTAAACCGAACGCCCTTATCACTCATTTCCTGGTGAAATTTCCCCAGATTGGCGACGTTGAATCCAAGTTCGATGCTTCCTGCCGGATTCTTCTCTGACGCGGGATGTAGACCGAGGGACGTTTCTCCTGTTGAGAATTCACTCCAGCCTGGCGACTGGAACTTCAGCGATAACCCAATGATATCGCGGTAGAATTTCACTGCGTTATCCATGTCGGCCACGAACTCGATGACGTAGTTGAGTTTCATTGTCGCTGCCCCTCCTTACGGTCAGAAGATAACCCCTGGGCACGTAGATTCCAAACACTTCGCTGGCAGGCTGAGTCCCGATAGGTCAGATCGTCAGGGGAGTCATTCTTGAACGGCGCAACATCAACCCATCCAGAATCTCAATCTGTAACATCGCAAAACCTAGTTTCACTTGCATCCATTCATTCTTCGCGTAGCGAATGAACCGGGTTCAACCGGATTGCTCGCAACGTGGGAATGAGCATCGCAACGACTGACGACAAAATGAGCAGCAGGCAAACTGCGAAGTAGGTCATCGGATCATCAGCATTCAATGCGAACGGCGCTGTTTTCATCAGTTTGGCCAATCCGATGGCAGTGCCAACTGCCACACACAAACCCGTACCTATTCCAACGGCGATCGTCCTCGCTCCAGACCCAAGCACAAGAACAATGATGTCCGCTAACTCGGCGCCAAGCGCCATGCGAATTCCAAACTCCTTCGTTCGCTGGCCCGTGGCGAAGGCAGCTACGCTGTAGACACCAATGACCGCCAATGCTACAGCCGCGACTCCGAGAAAAAGGATCATCTCGGCGATCGCCCAGAATCCGGACACCGCCAGATCCATCATCGCTTTCAATGTCATCGGTCGCGAGCTCTCATCGGCGCCTGCGCCGCGGATTATTTCTGCAATTTTGTTCTCAATTCCTCCGGATCGTCCTTCGAATCGCACCAACAGGGTTCCGCTTGCCTCCCTCGGACCCTGCAATCGAAAAAGCTGAGGACCATCGAGTTCGCCATATCGCGCTGATCTCAAATCTCGCGACACTCCAACCACCTGCAATCGGTCGGGAGCCTCGATTTCCTTTCCGACGGGATCCTCGCCCGGCCAGAAGCTGTGGGCAAATGCCTCGGATACGACGGCAATCGATGCTGCTTGATCGCTCGCCACGTCTCTGTCAGAAAACCTCCGCCCTCTCACAATCGGAATTTCGAGCGTCTGAAAGAAATTCGCCGACACCGAATTCATCGAAACCATCACACCACTACCTGACGGTTGCCCGGCGAGTCTTACGTCGGTCACATCCTCCCGTTCGAATGGCGGAAACTGCGCAAAACAAATCGACAACACACCCGGAACACTCCTTAGACGCTGCTCAAGTGTGCGACGAAGAGTCCAACCATCCGTGGCCGATCCGATCCCCACTGCAATCACATGTTCGGTTTCGAATCCTGGACCGGCAGCAAACATCGTGTACTGAGCCCGCACACAAATCGCCGCGGCTGTCAGGAGCACGAGGCTTGCCGCCATTTGGGCGGCGATCAAAAAGTCCAATGTCCGCCATTTTCTGACCGCGGGAACAAGCAGCCCAACCGTCCCTTTAAGCGAGTTCGCAAGCTCGAGCCTCAGCGACTCCACAATGGGCGCCGCGCCGGACACGCAACCAGCCCCAAACGTAACTACTGCGAGGTAAGCGAAAACGGTCCAGTCTGGCTTCAAGGAATAGGCAGGACGATTCACCATTGGAACGATTCCTATGATGATCGCTGGGAGCTTCCACGCCAGAAACACGCCGATCGCGCCCCCGAGTGTCGCCAATACAATGCTCTCGGTCAGTAGCATTCGAAATAAGCGTGTCCGCTCGGCTCCGAGTGCAAGTCGAATGGCCACCTCACGCCGCCGCGCCGCGGCCCGCGACAGAAGCAGGGCACTAACGTTGATACAGGCGACGAGCGAGACCAGCCCCATTGCTCCGATGATGGACGCCACGACCCAAACGGCCATTCGTAGATGCGGCTCGGCAATCATGGAGCCGTCCGTTACGATCAGCGTTGTCTTCCTGTGGGGATTTAATGCGTCCTGCCGCCGCGCGATTACACTCAGTTCTGCTTGAGCAGCATCGCGCGAGTAACGCGCATTCAGGCGCCCTTCCACCGTGAGCCACGGTTCGCTCTCGAATTGGGAGAGCATCGTAAGGGGAATCCAGATATTGATGCCCTTTGCGCGGCCTGAAAAGTGAGGTGGCGTGACCCCGACAATCGTCAGCGCCGCATGACCCACTTGGATTGTCCGACCTACGATAAGAGGATCGGCCTCAAACTGGCTCCGCCACATCTCGTCGCTGACGATGGCGACGGTGCCAGCGCCTAAGTGGGAACATTCGCTCGGTAGGAAGAATCTCCCCGATTCGAGTTGGCCCAATCCGTAGACGGAGAAGAAATTACATGAAGTCAGTGCAACTCGAACGGTGATAGGATCCCGCGCGCCAAGTGTCGTCCATACATCGTCCCAGGCCGCGAGTTCTCGCACGGATTCTGCGCCCGTGCGGTAAGCCTCGTAGTCAGCCAGGTTTATATTGCCTTGCACGAACCCATCCGAATACGAGGCATGTACGCGGAAAAATGTCGACGGGTCGTTGTCCACATGAGCGCGAAAGAGAGCCGCGTTGATCAGCGTGAAGACGCCTGTGTTCAGGCCTAGACCGAAGCCGAGCGTAAGGACGACGGTCGTTGACAGCAGAATGTGCTTTCGCGAATTGCGAAGAGCGAAATGAATATCGTTGCGCAGGTCATCGAGTAAACGGAATGCAAATCCGAACGAATGCGAGCGCGCGTTCATCCCGTTTTTCCTGTCTCCAGCCAGAAGAGGAATTTACAACGAGGAAACGTGCTAGCTCGGTTTCCGTTTCATCTAACTTCTCAAAGCCGGATCACCCGTTCATCCACTAGACCTGCTCGGTACAGCCAACCCATCCAGAATCTCTATCCGTAACATCGCAAAACCCGATTTGACATAGCCCGCCCCCTGGCCGTATTCTTCCTGTGGAAATGTCTATCGCTTGCCAGACCGTGTGTCGTCCGTGTATGTGCACCGCTGCGTGTCATAACGCTGCGTGTTGCAAGACGCACATCTCTGGCCTCCAAAGCTATCGAACTTAGCTATACCTTAATTCCAAGTTCCGAAGCCCACGTGCCAGAGTCCAGGCAACGTGGGTTTTTTGTTTTTAGGGCTCGCCTTTTCAATGGGGAAGATCGCAAATGGCTGATACCACGACGGAAACGAAAGCCCAGAAGGTCGAACGCCTCAAACGCGAAAAGTACGCGTGGGCGCGCTTCGACGAGATCAAGGAGTTCGCGCGCACCGGCCGCGCCTCGGTCTCGCCCGAATGGGCCGGCACCTATCTCCGCTCGTGGGGCATTTACACGCAAGGCGACGGCGTCGGCGTCATCGGCGGCAAGAACGGCGAAGGCAAATCCACCGAATACTTCATGGTGCGCATCCGCATCCCCAACGGCCTTCTCACCAGCGGTCAAACTCGCGCTATCGCTGACCTCGCTGATCGGCACGCACGGGGCATCGCCGACATCACCGTCCGCCAGAACATTCAGCTTCACTGGGTCACCGTCGAATCGCTCCCCGAACTGATCGAAACGCTCTGGTCCTCTGGCCTCACCACGATTGGCGCATGCGGCGACGTCGCCCGCAACGTCACCGGCTGCCCGCTGGCCGGCTTTGACGCCCACGAATTTTGCGACGCGTCACCCCTCGCGCTCGAAATCAATCGCACGCTGGGCGGTAACGCCGACTATTACAACCTGCCGCGCAAGTTCAAAATGTCCATCACCGGCTGCCGCTCGTGGTGCAATTATCCCGAGATCAACGACATCGGCTTCACGCCGGTCACGCGCCGCCGCTCGCGTGGCCTCGAAACCGGCTTCTCGGTTCGCGTAGGTGGCGGACTCTCCACCAATCCGCATCTCGCAGTTCGCCTCAACGCCTTCGTCGGCTGGAATCAGGTGGTTCCCGTCGCCCGTGGCATCGCGGAACTCTTCCGCGCGCAAGACGTGCTCCGTGAAAATCGCGAACGTGCCCGTCTGAAATTTCTATTCCTCCAGCACGGGTGGACTCCCGAAAGCTTCCTTGCCGACCTCGAGGAACGCATCGGCTTCAAACTCGATCCCGCCGAACAGGAAGAAGTCCCGTCCGATGTTCACCGCGACCACGTAGGCATTCACGCGCAAAAGCAGCTCGGATTCTCTTACGTCGGCGCGAACGTGCTCAGCGGACGCATCACTCCCGATCAGCTTCGCCTCGCCGCCGATCTTTCCGACCAATACGGCGACGGACACATCCGCAACACCGTGATGCAGAACCTCGTCATCGTGAACATTCCCGATCGCAATGCGATTCGCGTAGCGGGCGAACTCGACGGCTGCTGGGTTGCCGGTCCGCGCTGCCGCGTTTGCTCGTGCCGCGGTAGCCTGCACGGGCACCGAGTTCTGCAAGCTGGCCCTCACCGAAACGAAGGGCTTCGCCCGCTGGCTCGCCAACGAGCTCGACGAGCGCATCCCCGGCTTCCAGGAGCAGCTCCGCATCAACGTCACCGGCTGCCCCAATAGCTGCGGACAGCATTGGATCGCCGACATCGGCCTCGAAGGCAAAAAGATCAAGCAGGACGGCAAGATGGTCGACGCCTATTACTTCTGCATCGGCGGCAGCGTCGGCGAGTTCGCTTCGATCGCGCGCCCGGTCGGCTATCGCTGCGCCGCCACCGACGTTCCGGACGCTCTCGAGCGCCTGATGAATCAGTTCACCAACGACCGCAGGGGCGGCGAAAATCTCCGCCAATTCTTTGCGCGCCATTCCAACGACGACCTGCGCTCCATCCTCGCAGGTGGATATGCTCCGTCGGTTTCGCGCGACGCAGCGACGACTGGCCCCGTTCCTGTCGGAGTCGATGGCTTGATGGGTAAGGTTTACCTCATCGGCGCGGGCCCGGGCGATCCTGAATTGCTCACGGTCAAAGCCGCGCGTTTGCTCGAGCGAGCTACGGTTGTGCTTCACGATTCGCTCGTCAGCAGGGAAGTGCTCGCGCTGATTCCCGCGTCGGCGGAAATCGTAGACGTCGGAAAACGCGCCGGCCAAAAGCTCCTCACGCAAGACGAAATCAACACGTTGCTCATCTCGTACGCGAGCAGCCACGAAATTGTGATTCGACTTAAGGGTGGCGATCCAACGCTCTTCGGCCGCGCCGGCGAAGAAATCGAAGCCTTGCGCGAAGCTCAAGTCTCGTTTGAAATCGTCCCCGGCATCACCGCAGCTTTGGGCGCCGCTGCCGCGGCCAAAATTTCGCTGACCGACCGCCGCGCCGCATCCCAACTCGTTATCACGACGTATTCGCGCGGCGAAGACGCGGCCGATTCCGATCCGTTCGCCGCCACGCCGTCGCTAAACTGGGCCGCCATCTCCAGCAATACAACGCTCGTTCTCTACATGCCCGGCGCCGACTACTCCGAAGTCTCCCGCCGCCTCCTGGCAGCCGGCCAACCCGAAGACCTTCCCTGCGTAATCGTCTCCAACGCTACGCGCCTAAACCAACAGATCCGCCACACGACGGTCGCCGGTTTGGCAGCTGAATCGAAGCTCCCCGCACCCGCATTGCTGATCGTCGGCCGCGTAGCCGCCGCTCGACTCAACGACCTCGTCCGTGTAGGGGCTCAACACGCTGCGCCCCATGTCCGCACGATTGAGGCCCCGAGGCCCAAACCCCAATGAACCTCGATCATAAATTCTGTCTCGCCAAAACGCCAAGACCTGTAGCCGCGATCGCTCCCCAGATCGCGGGATTTAGATTCCAATAGATCGAAATCAATACGACGAGCCTCGAACCGAAACTACGAGGAGAAATCGAAACATGAGCACCAACTCTCAGCCACTCTCAGAACCAAAGAAACGCCTGCTCTCCCTCGACACTTGGGCCGTTCTACTGGCCCTAGCCGCCGCGCTACTCGTCCGCTCCGGCGTGCTAACTCGTGTCCCTTGGTAGACTTACGAAACCGGAGTGCAGCCCCAGTAAGCCTAACCCGTTTAGAATGACATTCTTGCATCCAGAAGCAGAATAAACCCCGCAGAATCACATTCTTATAAAAAAGTACCCGGGGGGGTGGGTCCCTCCTCAAATTCCCAAATCGGGAATCAGGTCGAGCAAACAGGTCGATAGAAAAGGTCATAAACGGAGGCTTCAGAAGCAGATGGCATCATCGGTAGCAATACCGCAGTCTCGAACCGACAATCCGGTTCTCCAATTTGCGCGGCTCATTCCGGGGATCGCGCTCCTCGGCGCAATCGGCTACGTTGGCAAACTCCTCGAGAAAAACGTCGGAGCCTACGCGAAAGCCCATCACTGGACATTTCCAAACATTGAATACGTTCTCTGGGCCATTCTGATCGGCCTGGCGATCTCCAACACAGTCGGCGTTCCCGCAATCTTCCGCGCCGGAGTTGCGACGTACGAATTCTGGCTCAAAGCCGGAATCGTCCTTCTCGGCGCACGATTCCTCCTCGGCGACGTCGCGAAACTCGGCGGACTCAGCCTCGGCCTCGTCGCTCTGGAAATCGGCGGCGCGACACTCTTCATGCTGTGGCTCGGTCGCGCATTCGGACTGCGACCGAAGCTGACTTCGCTACTCGCTGTCGGCTCCGCGGTTTGCGGAGTCAGCGCGATCATTGCGACGCAAGGCGCGATCGAAGCCGACGAAGAAGATTCGTCATTTGCGATAGCTGCGATTCTCGCGCTCGGCGCGCTCTCACTCTTCACGTTTCCGCTGATCGGCCACTGGCTGCATCTCAGCGATCACGCCTACGGTTTGTGGGCAGGACTCGCCGTGGACAACACTGCGGAAGCAACTGCGGCTGGAGCGCTCTACTCGGATGCAGCAGGGAAGTTGGCTGTGCTCGCTAAAACCACACGCAACGCGATGATCGGATTCGTAGTCCTTGCGTACGCGATCTACTGGGCAAGCCAGGGCCAAGCGAAAACAATCACCAACAAAGCGAAATTTGTTTGGGACAAGTTTCCGAAGTTCGTCCTCGGCTTCCTGCTCATCTCAATTCTCGCGACCGTCCATTTCTTTAACAAGGACCAGATCACCGCGATCGCGAATCTGTCGCGCTGGGCCTTCCTGCTCACCTTCGCCGGAGTCGGTCTTCGCACCAACTTCCGTGAAATGAAGAAGCAAGGCCTGCGTCCCTTCGCCGTAGGCGCCATCGGCGAAGTCGTCATCGCAATCTTCACCCTGGGCCTAGTCTTCGCCGCCGACAAAATCTTCGGACTCTAGTTTCGCGATCAGTTTTGCTTTGCAGCTCCCACCGGCCACAAAAAGAGGGCGCCAGACTCGGCGCCCTCGATGGATTTAGTTGGTGCTGAATAATCGAAGTCGTTAGATTCCAAGGACGGTGCAGAGTTCTTTGACGCTGCCGGCGGATTTTTGCAGGGCGGCGTTTTCTTCTGCGGTCAGTTTGATCTGGATGATTTCTTCGGCGCCCTTCGAGCCCAACTTTACCGGAACGCCGACGCACAGACCCTTGATTCCATACTCGCCTTCGAGATACACGGCGCACGGCAGGATCTTCTTTTTGTCCTTGAGGATTGCTTCCACCATTTCGACTGCGGCTGCGGAAGGCGCGTAATACGCGGAACCGGTCTTCAGCAGGTTCACGATTTCGGCGCCGCCTTTGCGCGTGCGCTGCACGATGGCTTCGATTTTGTCGGCGGGCAGCAAATCGGGCAGGGGAATTCCGGCGACGGTGGAATAGCGCGGCAACGGCACCATATCGTCACCGTGACCGCCGAAAACGAACGAGTGAACGTTTTCTACGCTCACTTTGCACTCCATCGCGACGAACGAGCTCATGCGCGCGGAGTCGAGCACGCCGGCCATTCCGAGCACGCGATTCTTCGGGAATCCGCTGACTTTGAACGCGGCTTGCACCATCGCATCGAGCGGATTCGTCACGACGATGATGATGCAGTTCGGCGAATGCTTGACGATCTGCTCGACGACCGCTTTTACCACGTCGTAGTTCGCCTTCAGCAAGATCGTCGCGCGACATTCCCGGCTTGCGCGGGAATCCTGCGGTGATCACGACAACGTCGCTGCCCGCGGTTCCGCTGTAATCGCCGGCCGCGGTCGAAATGCCCGTCGCGTGCGCATCCGTACGCGTGATCGGTCCGGACTCGACCATGTCGAGCGCTTTGCCCGCTGGCGGTCCGTCGAGAATATCGGTCAGCACAACATCTGCAAGTTCGAGATCGACGATGCGCTGCGCAGTCGTCGAACCCACAAATCCACCACCCACTACCGTTACTTTCTTTCGGCTCATTCTCTTCTCCGTGTATCTCTGTGAACTCTGCGTCTCTGCGTTACTCTTTTGCTTCTTTGCCGCTTGCACCGCGCAACCTACTTCGCGACGGCCATGCCCTTCATATTTTCGATGATCGCGGTTGCGAACGCCGAAGTGCCGACTTTGGTTGCGCCGGGCATCAGGCGTTCGAGGTCGTAGGTAACTTTCTTCTGCTGAATCGTGCGCGCGATGCCGTCTTCGATCAGTTGCGCAGCTTCTTTCCAGCCAAGGAATTCAAGCATCATCGCGCCCGAGAGCATCACCGAGCTCGGATTGATCACATCCTTGTCCGCGTATTTCGGCGCGGTGCCGTGCGTCGCTTCAAACACGCCGTAGCCGTCGCCGATGTTCGATCCTGGCGCCATGCCGAGACCGCCGACCTGCGCGGCGCAGGCGTCGGAAAGATAGTCGCCGTTGAGGTTCGACGTGGCGAGCACGCTGTATTCATCGGCGCGCATCAACACCTGCTGGAATACGGAATCGGCAATCCGGTCGTTGATCATTAGTTTTTTCTTCCACTGACCTTTGCCGTGCGTGGCGTAAATCGAATCGAGCGTCTGTTTCACTTCATCGTAGAGCGATTTCTTGAACGCATCGGTCGCTTGCTCGATGCCCGGTTCGATCAACGCGGCGTTCTGCTCGACGGTGAGTTGCGGATTCTTGTCAAGGTTGTCGATGATCCAGCTCTCGCGCTCGGTGACGGTATCGGCGCGAAATTCCTGCTGCGCGAGTTCGTAGCCCCAGTCGCGGAAGCCGCCTTCGGTGAACTTCTGAATGTTGCCTTTGTGGACGAGCGTGACGCTCTTGCGCTTGTTGGCCAGCGCGTACTTGATGGCGCGGCGCACGAGGCGCTTCGTGCCGGTCGGCGAGATCGGCTTGATGCCGACGCCGGAATCCCAGCGAATCTGTTTTTTCCCGCCCTTGAGCATGTCGTTGTTCAGAAATTCGAGGAGCTTTTTCGCTTCGGGCGTGCCGGACTGCCACTCGATGCCGATGTAAACGTCTTCGGTATTTTCTCGGAAGATGAAGACGTCCATCTTTTCGGGTTCGCGACACAGGCGAGGGAACTCCCTGGAAGTAGCGAACCGGGCGTTCGCAGGAGTAAAGATCGAGAAGCTGGCGCAACGCGACGTTGAGGGAGCGGATGCCGCCGCCGACCGGTGTCGTGAGCGGCCCCTTGATGGCGACGCGGAAATCGCGGATGGCTTCGACGGTGTCGTTCGGCAGCCACTCCTTAAAAGTATTAAAGGCTTTTTCGCCGGCGAAGACCTCGAACCAGGCGATTTTCTTTTTGCCGCCGTAGGCGTGCTCTACCGCGGCGTCGAAGACGCGACGCGACGCTTTCCAGATGTCGCGGCCGGTTCCGTCACCTTCGATGAAGGGGATGATCGGCGAATCGGGAACCTGGAGCTCGCCGCCACTGTAGCCGATCGCTTTGCCGTCGGCCGGGACGGTCTGGCCGTTGTACGCGTTCTTCATGAGTTTTCACATCCTCCGGGATGAGTGCATCTGGCGAAACTGACGCCTGCCGCTGCTCAGCGGTTTCACGCGGTGAGCGCGAACTAGAAAATTTAACAGGGCGGAGCGGAAAATGGAAATTGGAAAAGGGAAATTGGGACAGAGGGCGGGACGCACGACCGCTTGGGTGCGCTGGTTAGGCGAGTGCGCCGCGGCACAAGAAAAAGATAACGCAGAGACGCAGAGGGCACAGAGATGGCGCGGAGACACCAAGGTGAGGGCGATATGGGTATGTATAATGACGGCGAGTTTTTGGCGGGATTGAATTCACTAAGCGGAGAGTGCAGCGATGATGCTCGACTGGAATGAATATCAGAAGCAGATCATGACGGAACTGGGCGAGCTGAAGAAGCTGAGCCCGGACACCGTGCGCGGCTACGTGACGCTTGGCAATGCCAACGCACAAACGACGAAGCTCGGCGAAAAGGTCCGGCAATTGATCTCGCTGGCAGTCGCGGTGACGACGCGCTGCGACGGCTGCATCACGGTGCACACCGATTTGGCGCTGAAGGCCGGCGCAACAAAGGAAGAGATCGGCGAGGCTCTCGGCGTTGCCGTAGCGATGAATGCCGGCGCCGCGCTAATCTATTCAACGCGAGTCCTGGACGCGGTCGAGGCGAAGCAGGCGAAGGCGTAGCTGCTGCGTGCACCTCCTAAGTGTGTCGTGACGGCGCGTTGTGGGCTAATTACTCTGTGATGCGAATGAACTCGCGGAAGGACGTCTGGTCGTTTATCAGAAGGTCCAAGCGGTATATGCCAGGTGCCATCAAACCAACAGGGAGGTCCCAGCTCGTCGCTGTGTAGACGCCCGGCGAAATCGAGACGTTCTGCGTCTTCGCGTTGCTAATCATCTTGTTGTCGGCCGTGAAGATGCGTAGTGTGGTGGGAAATTTCTGCTTAGCCACGGGGCGCCAGTTTACCAGGACAACTGCCTTATTATCGCGCCTAGAGAAAACCTGGGCGGTACCAGAAGGCACTGGCATGTCGCCGTACTGTTTGCTCACCCCGCTGCTGACCGTCAGATATTGGACAATCTTCGACTTAATAAGTAAAGGCGCAAACTCGCCCTTTTGATCGAGAGTTGAGAGCGAAACGGGCACAGAACTCACAGGGAGATCCGGAAGAACGGATACCGGCACGGCGAGGCCTGTCGTATCGAGATCCATGAGGGCGGCAGTTGTATTTGAATTGTTCAACAGCGCCAGAATCCTGACGGGCGGCGCCGAGGGTACGATCGTTCCGCCGATAACGCCAACGAAGTTTCCGAATTCATCCAAGAGCGCGCCACCGATCGACTGAGGTGTGACGCCGGACGCGATCAGCAGCCGTACACCGGCACGCTGGAAGGAATTCGTTCCGGTTACCGACCCGTCAACGAGTTTCGACCCAAGAGGTCCCCATTCGAGAAACGAGCAACGTCCGCCGACATCTACGGCGCTGGCACTCCCACGCTTCAGCATGGATTTTGAGCTGGCGTCCACTTTTATGACGGCCCAGTCCTGCCAACGATTCCACGCGAGGACTTGGTCGGTCTTCGCTTGCGTGCCAGAGTTAGACGACACGCGAAGCGCGGCAGCGCCATCGATGCTTTCAAAAGCTGTCAGTATTTGCCCGTCTGCGATCCAAAAGCCGGTTGATTTGTCGACGGCTGTGCCGTCCGCTGAGAGTTTTTCGATGGATACGGTCGCGTCCATGGCTTTGCGATACATGTCGGCCAAGCTAAGCGGTTGTGGAGGCGGTGCCGCGTGGGCAACAGGCGAACCCGTGACGACAAAACTCAGGTTCCCGGCAGGCTCACCGTCGATCCGGGCTTCGAGGTTCCACTCACCGGACGGGGAACCTTCGGAGAGAAGCATCGTCCAGTAACCAGAGAAGTGTGTTGTCTTCGCTTCGTAACGAAAATCGGAAATCAAAACGATTTTGCCTTCGGGACTCTTCCAAAGACCTTCAAAGTGATGCGGACCAAGAGGACCATCCCACTCAAAATAGACGATGACCTTCGAGTCTTTACCGGCGGCGAACAGGCTACGAGGATCGTCCATGACGAATTTAGAGTTGTCTTCGTGGCCTGCGGCGCCGGCGATGGTGCGCGTTACCCGGAAGGGCGAGCCGGTTGTCGCCGAAGAACCGGCGGACTGCGAAAGGACAACGTTCGGGAACCCGCTGACGAGAAGAAGCAATCCGACAAACAATGTGCGCGGCATTACCAGAGAGTACACGACGGTCGTCTTTATAACGGCGTTATGCTGAGGATCGGCGGATTGAGAGTTACCCCCAGCCATAGGTCCCGGGGATTGAGTGACCGGCGCAGCGCCTTCGTTAAGATGTTGCACGGTCTAGCCAGAGCTTGACGAGCGGATTACTACGCGGTACGTTATTACGTGAGGCGTAGTAATGTATGAGCGATCCTACGATTTTGATTCTGGCGAGCCTGGCTGAAGGGGACAAGCACGGCTACGCGATCATGGAAGACATTCAGGCGTTCGCCGGGATTCGGCTTGGGCCGGGCACGCTGTATGGCGCGATTGCGCGGCTTGAGGAATGCGGGTGGATTCGAGCTGTGAAATCGGAGTCGCGAAGGCAGCCCTATCGAATTACTGCCGAGGGTGGCGTGGAGTTGAAGAAGACAACTCGCGCTGTTTGGGCAGGTTGTCCGGACCGGGAATCGGCGAATGAAGGAAGCATGAGAGCGCTGATTCGATGGGCGGCGCGCTTGTATCCGAAAGCGTGGCGCGAGCGGTACGGCGCCGAGTTCGATGCGCTTCTCGAGGATATTTCGCCGTCGTTGGGCGACGTGTGCGACGTGGTTCGAGACGCGCTCCGTGCGCGCGTGAGCTCGCCTGTGGATGCAGGGATCGGGCTCGCGCCGGTGGCCGGGTCGTCTGTGACTACGCGCCTGCCTGTCGCCCTCTCGCTGAGTGCTCATGCCTTGCTGATGATGCTGTTCCTTGCGGCGGCCGTGGGCTATGTGAGTCCGATGCCATCCCATCGGGCGATCGCGCCGTCGCCTCCGCCGGTTCCTGAAGCGCCGCCGCAAATGACTGACGCCCGCGTTTTTCCGAATGCCTTGACGCTGTATTCCTCGCTGCCGCTTACCGACACGAAGGAAGACACGCTTCCGATGTACGTTGCCGACGGAATCGGAATCAATTTTTTTCCGCTTCCCGATATTGGCGCACTCTATCAACAGGGAACGGTGAAATGGCGAGTTTGGCCGGGCCAGGCACTCGAAAGCTTCATCGTTCGGCGCGTGCTGCCTGAGTTTCCTCGCGATGCGAATACGCAAGGCAACGTTTCCGTGTACGTTGAGTATCTGATTCGACGGGATGGATCGGTAAAGGTGCTCCGAACTTCTGGCCCGCCGTCGTTTAGCGCTGCCGCTCGGTCTGCAATCGAGCAATGGAGATATCGGCCGCTGGAATATGAGGATCAGCGCTGCGAAGTGGTGAGCCGGGTGGAAGTGCGGTTTGATAGACGATTTGTGCAGGACGAGGTCCGGTAACGCCGTTAGGACCTTTTGGGCCCCGATTCCGGTTGGATGAGGTGCTTATGTTCCGTCAATTGTGCCTGGTCTTGGCTTTGGCAACTTCCGCGTGCGGCCAACAGCCGACAACTTCCCAAAAACAAGCTGCCTCAAAAATCAGCATTCCCGATACGCCGGCGGGGCATACGTTCAGCGCATGGCTGGAAGCATTCAATAGTGGTGATCGAAATCGGATTGCCGCTTACTGCCAGAAATACGAACCCAAAAAGTCCGTCGATGATGAGCTAGGGTTTCGTGGGATGACGGGTGGGTTTGATGTTCGAGAAATCGTTAAAAGCGAAAAACTTCGATTGAAAGTTCTCGTCAAGGATCATCAAAACGGCACAACGGCGATCGCGAGCGTGGAAGTCAAGGATGGGGACCCTGCCATGGTCGAGAGTCTTGATCTGCGGGCGATGCCGCCGGGTACGTCGGTTTCGGACTTGGTGTTCACGATCGACGCGGCGACGCGCGCCCGGGTGATTGATGGCGCGATCGCAAAGCTGAATGAGTCTTACGTGTTCCCAGACATTGCAAAGAAGATGAGCGATGACGTGCGCGTGCGACAAAAACGCGGCGAGTACGATTCTGTGACGGATGGAGATGCGTTCGCAAAATTGCTCACCGACAATTTTCGCGAAGTGAGCCACGACAAGCATTTGCGAGTCGATTTTAGCCCGGCAAAGATGCCTGATAGACCGGAAGGGGCTCCGAGCGCCGACGAGGTCGCCCAATTTCGCAAGGAATTGGAACACATGAATTGCGGCTTCGACAAAGTAGAGATCCTCTCCGGGAATCTTGGCTATGTGAAATTCGACATGTTTGGTGACCCTGAGATTTGCGGCCCCACAGCGACAGCTGCGATGAATTTCCTCGCCAACACGGATGCGGTCATCTTCGATCTAAGAGAGAACGGTGGTGGCGATCCCAAAATGGTGGCGTTCGTCTGCAGCTATTTGTTCGCGAAACGGACGCACCTCAATGATTTGTGGACGCGGAAGACGAACCACACCGAAGAGTTTTGGACTTCGCCCGACGTACCCGGCAAGAAATTGGATGGTAAGCCTGCGTTTGTTCTCACGTCTGCGCGGACGTTCTCGGGTGCCGAGGAATTTACGTACAATCTGAAAAATCTCAAACGCGCCACGATTATCGGCGAAACGACCGGAGGCGGTGCGCACCCGGTCTCCGGCCATCGGATCGACGATCACTTTATGATCGGCGTGCCGTTTGCGCGGGCTATCAATCCGATCACTAAAACCAATTGGGAAGGGACCGGAGTCGAGCCAGATGTGAAAGTGCCTGCCGCGGATGCTCTTGCGACGGCGCAGAAGCTTGCGCTGGAGAAGGCGGAGTCACGATAGGGTCCCTGAAGTTGGTGGCGTTGGTGAATTGCCGGATGCGCCGAGCTCGTGGAATCAAATACAACCCACTCGATAGTCTTTCAGCTCTATTGTGATTGATAGTGGCCGGGCTGAATCGAAGCGGCCCGGTCGGGAGTGAACAGATGAGTTTCAAGAACGTTGGGTGCTTGCTGATTCTCGTTGTGTTGGCGGCGGCGACGGTTCAGACCGTTGCAAGGGGCGGGGCGCCTAGTGGCCAGGCGCAAGATGAGGTGTCTGGACAAATATCGGGGGAAAGATCGGCTGGAATTGAGTTGCTTACCCCAACTGAAGGGGTGGACTTCAACGGCTACCTTCGCAACGTGTATGGCACGACCAAGAAACGCTGGTTTGCGAACATGCCGGCTTCTGTCGCGAAGGGAAATAAGGGGATCAATAGCGTCGAGTTTCGGATTTTGCAGGACGGGACGGTGCCGAAGGAATTTATGAAGATTAAAACCGCTTCGGGAAAGGCCGACCTCGACGAAGCCAGTTTGGCGGGGATTCGGGCAGCGGCGCCATTTGCCAAGTTGCCCGCGGACTTTACGGGGCCGTACATCGAGTTGCGGTTCACGTTTTACTACAACCTCGCGCCGCCGGGGAGATAGAGCCTTCGTGGCTCGCGGGTCTGAGTAATGTCGCGGCTGAAGCTGTGACCCGCAAAGCTTCAATCTCAAACGTTAACTTAAGCTCGAAATCTCGAGAACTTCAGGGGCTGAAGCCCCTTTCCGAGGGCTCGATTAATGTCGCGGTTGAAACCGCGACCCACAAAGCTCAAAACGCACCGGCCTCGAAACGGAGCGATGCACAAACATCAGGGGGCGGAGCGCCGAATGTGCACTGCGGACGGGCGGAAGTGGTTTTCGTTTTTCTTGGCAAGTGGATATTGACCGGGAGGTGCGTGGCTCAGAGAATCCGGGGCTATGACATCGGGACTTCCATTTTGGATGTGGTTTTCGGCGCTTGGCTATCTGCTGCTGGCGCTCGCTGCGGTACACAGGGAACTGACGGCGAAGTTTGTCGGGTTGCCGGTATTCGGGCGAGTGTTTGTTGCGGTGGGATTGGGGATGTTTGGGGCGGAGCATCTTGCAGCGCCTCATGCTCTAGCACAAGGTGTCCCGGTGTGGATGCCGGGGCGTTTGTTTTGGGCTGTCTTTGTGGGGTTCGCGCTGTTTGCTGCCGCGACAAGCATTGCAGTGAACAGATATGCGCGCTTGGCGGCGTCGCTGACGGGGATGATGTTCTTACTGTTTGTGGCGATGATCCATGCACCGAATGCGTTGAGCGATCCGAGAAATCGTATTTTCTGGACGGTCGTTTGCCGGGAAATCGCGTTTGCTTGCGGGCTATGGCTTTTCGCGAATCGTTATCCCAAGGTTTGCCGTGTGGTTCTGGGAGCGATTCTGGTGTTCTTCGCGGGAGAGACATTCCTTCATCCGGATGTTATCCCTGGAGTTCCGCTGGCTAGACTGACGCCTGTGTGGATTCCGGTGCGCGCAGTTTGGGGATATGTGACGGGACTGGCGTTGTTGACGGGCGGGGTGAGTTTGGTGAGCAATCGATACGCTCGCGCGTGTGCCACCGGTCTTGCAGTTGTGCTGATGCTACTGGTGGTGCTGATGTATTTTCCGATTCTGGCGGCTGCGCCGGCGGACATGCTTGTCGAGGCGCTGAATTACATTGGGGATACAACGCTGTTTGCGGGGACGGTGTTGATGGCGGCGGGGGCGATGCGCGCCGAGGTGGCTCGTGATCGGTGAATCGTGAATGGGATTACGTTTTTCTATAACCTCGAACCCCTAAGGCGATAAAGGGCTCGTGTTGCTTTCGCGTGCCAGTCCAGCTTCGTTGACTTGGCGCGGGGCGCAACTTAAGATGCGCCTACAATGGACCGTCCCGACCCACTCCTGGGGCAAACCATCTCGCATTATCGCTTTCTTGAACACCTCGGCCGCGGCGGCATGGGGGTGGTGTACAAGGCGGAAGACACGCGTCTGAGCCGCTTTGTCGCGCTCAAACTGTTGCCTGACGATATGGACGGGGATCGCCAGGCGCTGGAACGGTTTCGCCGGGAAGCCAAGGCAGCCTCGGCGCTGAGCCATCCAAACATCTGCACGGTTCATGATATCGGCGAGCAGGACGGCCGAGTTTTCATTGCCATGGAATTTCTCCAGGGGCAGACGCTGAGGCGCCGCATACAGGCGAAACCGCTGAGCATTGATGAAGTTCTCGACCTGGCTATCGAAATTGCAGACGCTCTCGATGCGGCGCACAGCAAGGGCATCGTTCACCGCGACATCAAACCCGCCAACATTTTTGTGACGGAACGCGAACACGCGAAGATTCTCGACTTCGGATTGGCGAAGGTCGTTCCCTCAGATGCGGCGATACCGGCTTCGCAACTACCAACCGTAACGGACGAACGGCTGCTGACGAGCCCCGGCGCAACCGTTGGCACTACCTCCTATATGTCGCCCGAACAGGTACGCGGCGACGAATTGGACGCGCGCACGGACCTGTTTTCGTTTGGCATCGTGCTGTATGAGATGGCGACGCGGGTGCTGCCATTCCGGGGCAGCACATCCGGAAGCGTGACGGACGCGATTCTGCATCGCATCCCTGTTGATGCGCTACGGCTCAATCCCGATCTTCCGGTCGATTTCGAGCGCGTGATGCACAAGTGCCTGGAGAAGGATCGCAATTTTCGATACCAGAGCGCTGCCGAGGTGCGCGCGGATTTGCAGCGGCTGAAGCGGGATTTGCAATCGGGGCGGCTTCATGCGGCGCTGCCTGAGCACGAACACGAGCATGTGGTCACACGGAAATCGAAGCTCTGGATGCGAGTGGCCGCAGGGGCGGCGGTCATCATCGCGATAGGACTAGGAGGCTGGTATTTTTCGTCACATAAAGTGCATGCGCTAACGGATAAAGACTCGATCGTGCTCGCGGATTTCGACAACAGCACCGGGGATCCGGAATTCGACGGAGCTCTAAAAGAAGCGGTCGCGCTTCAACTGGAACGGTCTCCCTATTTCAATATCCTGCCGGAGTCGCGAGTTCAACAGGCGTTGCATTTCATGGGGCGACCTGCCGGGGAACGACTGACGAAGGAAGTGGCTCACGAGATCTGTTTGCGCGAAGGGATTTCGACGATGCTCGTCGGGTCCATCGCAAACTTCGGGACGCACTATGTGATCACGCTGGAAGTCATCAACGCGCAGAGTGAGGATGCGCTGGCGCGGGCTCAGGCAGAGGCGGGAAGCAAAGAGCAGATATTGAAGTCGCTGGAACAGGCGGCGACCTCGCTTCAGCAAAAGCTGGGCGACACGGCTTCGTCGTTGCAGAAATTGCCGACACCTCTGGAAGCGGCCACGACGTCATCGCTGGACGCGCTGAAGGAGTTCAGTCTCGGTCATGCGGCGCTCGCCAAATTCGATCAACAGGGATCGCTTCCGCACTATCAGAGGGCCGTCGAACTCGATCCGAATTTCGCGATGGCGTGGGCTGAGCTCGCGACGGTGCAAAACAATCTCGGGAACGAAGTGCCGGCGTTTGCGGATTTCCAGAAGGCGTTTGAATTGCGAGATCGCGCGAGCGACCACGAGCGCTACAACATTCTGGCGGACTACTACGGTATCTTCAAAAAAGATTATGTGCAGGCGATACCTGTCTACGAAGAATGGATTCAGAAATACCCGCGAGACAACGTGGCTCGCAACAACTTGTCATTGAGCTACTACTTAATTGGCCGATACGAAAACGCGGTCGAGCAGGCAAACATTGCGCTGAGCAACGATCCAAAGGACGAGTACGGGATCAACAATTTAGCCAGCGCGGACATTGAATTGGGCCGATTCGATGAAGCCCGAGCGGTTCTCGATAAGGCTCGAAGTCAGCAGCTAGATTTCAGCGGGGCGCATGTTTTGGATTTTGAGCTTGCGCTGCTTCGCGGCGACGAAGCGGCGGCGGGACGAGACCTTGATGGTGCTGTCGGAAGGCTGGAGGAACCGAACCTCTACGAATTGCTCGGCGACGACTTATGCAGGAGAGGCAAGATTCGCGAGGCGCGCCAGGCTTTCACGCACGGCATAGAAGCGGCTCACGCACGGAATCAGGACGAATACCGCGGAGTTTTGCTCACGCGCAAGGCAGTGTGCGAAATCGATGTTGGGTTTACAGCGGAAGCGCAGCAGGATATGAACGCGGCATTGGCCGGGACGAAAAATCGAGGAGTGCAGACGGGCGTGGCGTACGTGTTTGCGCGGCTGGGCAACGATCGGGAAGTGAAGAAATATGTCGGCGAATTGGATAAAGAGCTTCCGTCTGACACGCTGCTTCATGGAATCGATATTCCGCGGGCGCGGGGAGCCTTGAGTCTCTATCACAATGACCCGGCGCAAGCTCTTCGTGATGTGGAGCCTGGCGCGGCGTATGAGTTGTCACCCTATGCGGCGGAAGTGATGGCTGTCCACGCGGAGGCATATCTACGATCGCATGATGGGACGCATGCCGCTGAGGAATATAAAAAAATATTGAGCCACCGAGGCGTGAATACACCGACGGTCCTGTACACGTTGGCGCATTTGGGTTTGGCTCGCGCTTATGGAATCGAGAACAAGAGCGCCGAAGAGAGGAACGAGTACCAATTGTTTTTTACGGACTGGAAGGACGCTGATCCCGACATTCCCGTGCTGAAACAAGCTAAAGCGGAATACGCGAAGTTGCAGTGAACCTTCAGATGCGGCGTAATGCTCAGTTCAGGCTGCTATTCGGTGAATGATCGCCTCTGAATGCAGTACCGTCGCTCGGGTTCAAAGCTAAGTCGGGTTTTCGATGTCGTGGCCGTTGTGGTCGGTGACCGTCGCTGCGTGGCTGTTCGCGTCGGCTGCGGCGCGGCCGTAACGTTCCTGAGTGCGGCGGGCGATCGCTTTGTTGCGACGTACTTCCGCTTTTGCTTTTTGCTTTTCCTGCCGCTTGTGTTCCTTTTGGCGCTTCTGGAACGTAGTTGTCATAGATTCATTCGAGTCTGCCGGCGACGACGCCGGGAAAAAAGAATAGGCGTGCATCACCAGTATGACAGAAGCAGAGCCGCCGGCGCTGTTTATTACGTGAATCAGCGAGGGGCGGTGGTGGCGATGATCAAGGCCATGTAGGCGAGGACTAGAAAGCCACCGCCGAAGTATTGAGCCCAATTTTTCCTCGTGGGTCTCAGTTCAAGGAAGCCGGCGATGCACGCGATGATGAGGATGAAGTGGCCGACGCCGCCGGTGAAGACCATCGCGGTGTCGGGGCGGGTGAAGTGATCTCCGTGCAGAAGGATCCAGAGTTGGCCGGCACCGGCCTGGAAGAGATGCGTAACGAATATGCTGAGGCTATTCCACGCGATTGCGATGATGGTGCCGGCGCCGTAGCCCCAGGGGCTATTTCGACGCGTGAGGATGAGCACGGCTACGTAAATCAGCGCTTGAAGAAAATGCAAGAGGCGGAGCTGTGGGATGATGGCGGCGGAGACTGCGAGGGCGAGAAGGAAGAGCGCGACACCGACCAGAATTGACACCCGAATCCAAGGAGAGCCGGTTTACCGGGTGAGATTGATCCATACCTTTCTTACGGCTGCACGGACTGAAATGTTCCGACGACCGCGGCACATGAGGAATCAACGCGGTGAATCAGCGAGACTGAGTTGATGCGGCGGTGAGCGGCTTTCGGTCCGGGAAATCGTCAAGCGCTGCGGCGAAGTCAGAATTGAGCTGGATTTGGATAACGTTGGATTTGACGGTTCCAGCCCACCAGGATTTTGCCTGCCTGATTGGTTGGTCGGAGCTGGTGAACGCCGCTTCAACCAGATAGGCGCCCGCCGAGAATCTCGCCATTTCGTATAGCTTGGAGTTTTTTAGGTCGAAATACTTGCTGATGTCCATCGGAGCGAAATGGATTCGTGGGCCTGGAGCACGACGACGAACGGGTCGATTCGGCCGGCGCAGGCTCCGATATAAGGAGGTCCGTCGCCAGCGTACATCATGTCGCGATGCAGCTTGCCTTTCGGGTCGGTAAGGTTGAGCACTACGAGGCTCGTCAGCGAGGGGCGCCTGCCGCAATCCAATGTGGTGCCGGGAGCGAACCTCAGGACTGCGTCGCCCGTGTTTGTGAAGGTGATGGTGAAGCGAATCGCTTGCGGGTCCGCTGGTTGCGTCTGCACGGGAGCGATCGACATTTGCAGGCCGTTGACGGGGGCGGTGCGGCTGGATTTTGCGGGGCGGCGGATGTCGTGATTAGGATGAGCGAGGGAAGCGTCGCGGCGAAGAGGAGCGATTTCATTGGCTTGAGAGGAGATTGAGCTTGCCTGCGCGAAATGGCGCTAAGCGGCTTTTTTGTGATATTCGCCGAAGAGCCAGGCGCGGAGACGTTTGGGGAGGATTGGCAGGCGGCCTTGACCGGCTGCTGAAGCCAAGTCGGATCCGGCCCAAGCAAAGCGATAAAGCACGACGCCCAGGACGCAGAGAGCCGTCAGTGCGGCGGCGAGCAAGTCCGGCTTGTTCATCGGGCACCTCTTGAGGGGATGGTAGCACTTCCCGGCGCCGACAGTTGGGCATTTCGGAGCTTGGGAAATGCATGCTGACAAAAACAAGTATCACTTTTGATGGCAGAGTCATCTCAGACCCACGAGAGTAGTAGACCTGGTAGGAACTGCGTTGAATTCCCAGGCCGAGCTGACCTACCTGGCTGAAGGTCGCAACTTTCTAGCTACCCAAGACAAAACGGAGGAGAACACCGATGGCGTTTGTTACTACGAAAGACGGAACAGAGATTTATTATAAAGATTGGGGCAAGGGGCAGCCGCTGTTTTTCCATCATGGCTGGCCACTGTCGGCGGATGACTGGGATGCGCAGATGATGTTTTTTCTGCAGCACGGGTACCGCGTGATTGCGCATGACCGGCGCGGGCACGGGCGTTCGACGCAGACGGCGAACGGTCACGACATGGATACGTACGCGGCGGATGCGGATGCGGTGGTGCAGGCGCTCGATCTGAAGGATGCCGTGCACATCGGGCATTCGACGGGCGGCGGCGAGGTGATTCGATACGTCGCGAAGTTTGGGAAGGGACGTGTGGCGAAGGCGGTGCTGATCAGCTCGATTCCGCCGAAACTGTTGAAGTCGAAAGAGAATCCGGCCGGGTTGCCGATGGAAGTCTTTGATGGGCTTCGCAACGGAACGGCGTATGCACGCTCGCAGTTCTATCAGGACATCACGATTCCGTTTTACGGTTTTAACCGGCCGGGCGCAAAGGTATCGCAAGGGATTCGCGACAATTGGTGGCGGCAGGGAATGATGGGCAGCGCACAGGCGCATTATGAGTGCGTTCGCGTGCTGTCGGAGAGCGACTTTTTTGAGGATCTGAAGAGCGTCGATGTGCCGGTGTTAGTGCAGCATGGACTCGACGATCAGATTTGCCCGTTTGAAGCGAGCGGGGCCATCGCGATCAAGCTGGTGAAGCACGGGACGCTCAAGACGTATCCCGGATTTCCGCATGGGATGCCGACGACTCACGCCGAGCAGATCAATGCGGATTTGCTCGAGTTCATCGCGGGGAAGGCGAGCGCGGCTGCGGGGTGAGAAGGGGTGACTGTGAGGCGGTGACTGGTGATTGGTGACTCGTGACTGGTGAGCTCGATGTTGAGAGCTTGCTAGGAAGTGGGGCGCAGCGGATGCTGCGCCCCATTTCTATTATTGCCGATGACGCTGTGACAAGGACGGTTCGCGTTGGCGATTAGACGGTGGAGGTCACAGGTCGGGACCGATGCGGGGCTGCTACCGCCGTCAGAGAGGCTTGCCGATTTCCCAGTGGAGGCCGAAGGGATCGATGAGGCGGCCAACGCGCCAGCCGTGGCCTTCGCTGACTGCGAAGACTTGCTGCGCGCCAGCGGCCATCGCGTTGGCGAAGGTGGCGTCGGGATCAGGGACGGTGAGGATGAGGCGGAGATTCTTGCCGCCGAGTGGAGCCTTCGAGTCGGGCTCCGCATTCGCGGCGTCAGAGTTTGATTTTGGCCCCTCGTAGGACAGCCAGAATTCGGCGCCGTTGGCATTTAAACGGACTACGAAGCCACCGTCGGGATTGTCGTAGCGGTAGGTTTCCTGAGCGTCGAAAGCGGATTTGTAGAAGGTCAGGGCGCGCGGGCCGTCGGGGATTTCGAGCCAAGGGGCGAGCGAGTTCTTCGATTCGGTCATGATTTGGTTTGGACGGCCAGCAGCCTCAAGAGTTTACATTGTACGGACATGGGGCGCAGCAATGCTGCGCCCGTACATGGACGCGACTCATAGGGTAAGGATGTGACTATTGGGCTAAGAGTTTTTGGAGCATCTTGGTGCCGTTGGCGTTGGCGGGATTCAGTTCGAGCGACTTGCGATAGTTCTGGATCGCAAGGTCGCGGTCGCCATGGTCCATGTAAGCCTCGGCGAGGCTATCGTAGGTGTTGTAAGACTGCGGGTAGGCTTCCACGCTTAATTTGAAGACTTCGATGGCGTCGGTGACTTTTTGCATGTGCAGGAGACGATAGCCGAGGCTGACGAATTCGTTTTCGCTGAAGTCGTATCCGTCGTGCTGCGTCGCGACGAGCTGGTGATATTGATCAACTGCGGCGTGGATGCCGTCTTTTTGAATCGTGGCGAAAAGTACGTCTCCGATTGGCTTTCGATTCGCAAGGGCAGCGACCTTGGCGAGCATGGCGTCGAGCGTGGGGCGATCGAAGAATTGGCCGTCCAGGATGACGCCGCGGATTTTTGTTGTGTTGGCGATGTCGTCGAGCGGATTTGCATCGAGCAGTACGAGGTTCGCGAGTTTGCCGGGCCTTACAGCGCCGAAATCGTTTTCATTGGCGATGAATTGCGCGGGATTTGTCGTCGCGGCTTGCAAGGCTTGCAGCGGCGTCAAGCCGGCCTGGACGAGAAGCTTAAGTTCGTCGTGCAGGGCGAAACCGGGAATGCAGTACGGGTTGCCGGTGTCGGTGCCTGCGAGAATGCCGACGCCAGCCTTCTGCATAGCGGCGACAAGCTGGAGATCTTTTTGGAATTCGGGCTTGCTGAGCGCCGTGTTTTCTGCGAGCGACTGATTCGAGCGGTTGGCCGGGTCCCAAGATTGGCGTTCGCGGATCGGAACAAATTTTAGGGCCGGCATAACCGTGAAAGCCGGATCGTTGAGAGAGCTGAACATCCTCCAGAGTGTCAGCGTAGGTGTCTGCCAGGTACCGTTTCGCTTGAAAACTTCGTAAAGAGCTGTGGCCTTTTCGGGGTCGCAAGTCGCGAACATTTGCTCGTGGAACGCGTGAACGTGGGGGCCTTCGAAGAAGCGCTCACCGGTACTGTTATGTTCATCGAGGTCTGCCTCGGACGCCTTGTCGAGATCGGCGCTCAGCGTTGAGCAAGCCTGCATCACGCCGGTCAGGTGCTCGATGCTTTTCATTCCCGCGTCGGAAGCCTCTTGCGCTGACACCGACATCGGAACGTGACCGGCGAACGAGATGTTTTGTTTTTTTGCTTCGTCGGCGATGGCGAGAAATTCCTCGCGAGGCAGAAAGCTGTAGACCTTCACAAAATCGGCGCCTGCCGCTTTGGCTCTGTCTACAACGGTGCGGGCCTCGGCTTCAGTGCTGACGGAAATTGAACCCGGCCAGAAAGGTTTGGGGCCGTCGATGATCGGGCTAGCTATGTACATGTGAGGAGCGAGCAATCTGCCGGCGTCGCGTTCTTTGCGCGATGCAAAGTCTTCCCGATCGCCCCACATGATGCGAATGCCCGTGATCCCATTTGCGATGAAGAGGCTCAGATCTTGAGGGCTGTGCGGATGAACGTGCATGTCCCATAAGCCGGGGATGAGGAATTTGCCGGTGGCGTCGATGACTTCGGAGTTTGGCGGGGCGGGGAATTTGTTGGTCGCTTCGATTTTGGAGATTCGGTTGCCGGTGATTAGAACGGACATGTCGCGTAGGGTAGGACCGCCGGTGACATCGATGATTGTTACGTGCGTCAGGACAATGTCAGCTGATTTTTTCGCCTGGGCAATGGTTTGCGCGGCGACGACGCAGAAAATCGCAAGGAAGAGAAGGGGCGCCCATTTTTTCATTGGCTCACCGAAATTCAGACGAGATGTTGGTGCAGTCCTGGGGCCCGATCAGAGGACGCGATTATAGCTGGGTCAGAGCTGCATGGTATACGTTTGCTTGTTCACATCCGCCGCGTAAGCCGCAGAAATACCACCTGCTCATCTTTCTCCGATGAATTTTTACGGGTTCTGCATGTTCTCCGACAAAAATTGTATCGCCCTCATTTAGGTCCGCATCGAACCGTTTGTAGTTGCTCGCCGGAGCGAAGGGAGGCGCAGGTAGCGCCTCCAACGTCGCGGTGTGCGCGATGTCGTTTGGCTCTCGCCTGGCTTGAGTCCTGACAATTTGAAATCGGGAGCACTGTATGTCGTTTATACGGTTCGGCATTTTTGTGTCCGTCCGCACTGCAAAAGCGACGGCCACGATTTTCACCCTGGTGATATTTGCGTTCGTCGCACCGGCTTGGGCTCAGCAGAGTAAGACGGCAGCATCGCAGAAATCCCTGACACCGGCGAAGACGCAGCAATCACCCGAACAGCAAACTGGTAGTGTGACCGGAAAAGTCGTCGATCAATCCGGAACGCAAGTAGTCGGCGCGGCGGTGACTCTTACTCAGGCTGGCGCCGCGAAAAAGGACGCTACGACGGATGAGGATGGGCGGTTTGTGTTCGTCAGCGTTCCCGCCGGCGAGTTCGAAGTGACGGCGTCGTTTACGGGTCTCACGCCGGAGAAATTTTCTGGAACCGTAGCCGCAGGCGAACACTTCGTTACACCGCTAATCATGATGGTCATTCCAACACAAGTGACCGAGGTACACGTCGGTGTTCCACCCGAGGAATTAGCGACCGAGCAGATTCACGAGCAGGAGCATCAGCGTGTTCTAGGTGTGATACCGAATTTCTACGTAAGTTATGCGCCTAATGCTGCTCCGCTGAGGGCAAAGCATAAATTTCAATTGGCTTGGAAATCCGCCAGCGATCCGATCACGTTTGCCGGAGTTGCCTTTTTTGCGGGAGTCGATCAGGCCGCCGATCGTTATGGGGCATACGGTCAGGGCGCCGAGGGCTATGCAAAGCGGTTCGGCGCGACGTACGGCGACGTTTTCACTGCTACGTTTATGGGCGGAGCCGTGATGCCTTCGCTTCTCAAACAGGATCCGCGCTACTTTTACAAAGGGACGGGCAGCAAGAAGTCGAGATTGCTGTATGCGATCGCCAGCTCGGTGATTTGTAAAGGCGATAACGGAAAATGGCAGCCGAATTACTCCAACGTAGTCGGAAGCTTCGCTGGCTCAGCGCTGCAATACACGTACACGCCCCCAGGCGATCGGACAGGAACGAATGGGATCGTCGGTGGGGCGCTGATTCGCATGGGCGAGACGTCGCTGGCCGGTGTTTTGCAGGAGTTTCTCTTTGCAAAGCTGACGAAAACGAAAGGTACACAGCGGGCGTCAGTGAGCAATCCATAAGACAAACGATCTGAAGTCATTGAAATAGAGAAGGCGCGGATGCGATCCGCGCCTTTTTATTTTGATTTGATTCAGCCGCAAGGCTGCGCGTCTGACTAGAACATGTTCCAGAGGAACTGGTTGTAGACTTCGTGATGGAACTGCACCTCGGGAGCCTTCACGAAGGTTCCGAGCAAGCGGGCGCAGCGATCTGCCGCGGCCTGCTTCAGGTCGGCATAACGTCCCTTAACGTCTTCGCCGAGAAGTTCCGTGGTCCACTTGGCTTTGCGGAAGTCATCGAGCGCGGTATAGATGTTGTCGGGCAAATAGCGCTCGGCCTGACGAAGATTTTTCGTCTTCGACGTGTCGCCCTGGATGCCGGTCTTGAAGATCGAGTACAGCACCATGTAGGGATTCGCGTCGGGCGCGACGGAGCGAACCTCGACGCGCATGCTCTTTTCGTTGCCGATGGGGATACGAACCATCGAGCCGCGATCGACCGCCGACGCCTTGATCTGGTTCGGCGCTTCGAAGTGCGGATCGAGGCGGCGATAGGCGTTAACGCTGGAATTGAGCAGCAAGCAGATGTCGTTGCCGTGCGTGAGAATGCGATCGACGAAGGCCCAGCCGGTCTTGCTGAGCTTTTCTTCGCCTTTCGGATCCCAGAAAAGATTTTTGCCTTTTTGGCTGATCGAGACGTTGGTGTGCATGCCGTTGCCGTTGACGCCGACGACCGGCTTGGGCAGGAACGACGCGGTGAGCCCCATCTTGGTGGCGACCTGACGACAGATCAATTTGTAGATCTGAATCTGGTCGGCAGCGGCGACGCATTCGCCGTAGCCGTAGTTGATTTCGAACTGTGACGGCGCGACCTCAGGGTGATCCTTTTCGTTCTGGAAGCCCATGGCGCGCTGCACTTCGGCGCAAGTATCGATGAAGGTGCGCAGCGGGTCGCCGGGCAGCGAATGGTAGTAGCCGCCGGTATTTACGTACTCGAACTTGCCGGTCTCGTTGTAACGCGCTTCAGCGTCGGCGCCGTTGAAGAGGAAGCCTTCGATTTCGTTCGCGGCGTTGAGCGTGTAATCCTCTTCTTCGTACAACTCGTTCGCGAACGACTTCAGGGCTCCACGGATGTCGGCTTTGTAGGGCGAGCCGTCCTTGTCGATAACTTCGCCGAAGACGAGAACCTTGCCGGAGCCGAAGATGTCGGCGGGGCCCCAGTAGAACGCGCCCCAATCGATGCCGAGACGAAGATCCGATTCGCGCTGTGCCGTGAAGCCTCTAATTGACGATCCATCGAACGTCAGATTGTCCCAGCTCTTGACCAGAAACTTCTTGTCGTAGTCGAGCATGTGCAACCGGCCTTCGAGGTCGCTGAAGAGCACGGTGACGGCCTTGATGCTGCGTTCGTCAGTGAGATATTTGAGCCGATCTTCTTGAATCGTATGCGGCGCAACGCGGTCGAGGCGCTGCCTTTTGGCCTTGAGATTCAGCTCTTCCAACTCGTCATACGAGAGGGACAGGAAACTACGCAGTTCAGTCGTCATGTTTCTCCTCAAAGGAAGTTGTTGCGAAAGCCGGTGGCAAAACGGTGAGCGGAAAAGAACACGCCATAAACTGTGGAGGATAGCGCGGCACGTTTGATGCGGTCAAATTGAAAGAAGGACAGTGTTGCGGCGAAAAATCGATGGAGACAATCGGAAAAGCGAATGGAATGGGAATTCACTTACTCAGTACGGCGAAGAAGGGCACGGGTGTCCCGTGCCCCTATGATCTGAGGCGTCGAGCGCTAGTCGTAGTATTCCTGGCCGAGGTGCGTGATCAGGTCCTCGCCCATCATCCAGCGGAGTGTGTTCTTCAGTTTCATCGATTGTATGAAGAGGTCGTGCTCCGGGTAGAGCTTTGGCGCCGTCATCGGCGACTTGAAATAGAAGCTCAGCCATTCCTGGATGCCGCGCATGCCGGCTCGTTGGGCGAGATCGAGGAATAAGACGAGGTCGAGGACGATCGGCGCAGCGAGAATCGAGTCGCGGCAAAGGAAATCGACCTTGATCTGCATCGGGTAGCCGAGCCACCCAAAAATGTCGATGTTGTCCCAGCCTTCTTTATTGTCGCCGCGCGGCGGGTAGTAGTTGATACGGACTTTGTGATGCATCTTGCCGTAGAGCGTGGGGTACAGCTCGGGCTGCATGATGTATTCGAGTGCGCCCAGTTTCGACTCTTCCTTCGTTTTGAACGAGCCAGGATCCTCGAGAACTTCGCCGTCGCGGTTACCAAGGATGTTTGTAGAAAACCATCCGTTCAAGCCAAGCATGCGCGCCTTGAAACCGGGGGCGAGGATGGTCTTCATCAGCGTTTGACCGGTCTTGAAATCCTTGCCGCAGATCGCGACTTCGTGCTCCTGCGCCAGTTGCAACATGGCCGGGAAGTCGACCGTGAGATTAGGCGCGCCGTTGGCGAAGGGAACTCCGCTGGTCACCGCCGCCCAGGCGTAAAGCATCGACGGCGCGATCGCGGGGTGATTCGACTTCATTGCTTCGACGAATTTTTCAGGCGTCGAGTGAACCTCGTCAGCCTTCAGGAAAATTTCAGTCGAGCCGCACCAGCACATTACCGTACGAGAAACTTTATTCGTCTTCTTAAAGTTCGCGATGTCTTCTTTGATCTGCAACGCCAACTCGTATTTGTTTTTGGCTTTCTTGACGTTCGGACCGTCCAGTTTCTTCACATACTCAGGGTCAAACGCAGCCTTCATCGGCTTGATGGTCGAAAGGAACGGCTTCACTTTGGCGAGATCTTCCGGGCTGAGGACGCCGGCGTTGGCCGCCGATTGAAACGCATTGTCTTTGAAAATATCCCATCCACCGAAGACGATATCGTTGAGACCGGTGAGTGGAACGAAATCCTTAATCAGCGGAGAGCGGCCGTCGGTGCGCTTGCCAAGGCGGATCGTACCGAGTTGCGTGAGCGAGCCCACGGGTTGCGACTTGCCTTTGCGAACCAGCTCAACACCCGCCATGAATGTGGTGCTAACGGCCCCCATCCCGGGCGTTAGCACGCCGAGTTTTCCTTTTGCGGGCTCGATTTTTCCCGGCTTATCCATTCGTCTCCCTCAGAGATTCAGAAATGAACAATAATCTTGGCGTTTTGTGACGCTTAGCGGCGAAGTACTGCGTGAACGCGGTGGCCTTCGCGTGATCTTTCCCTGATGCGCCGTTGCAAGTAAAACGAAACAGTAATGATGCGCGAAGCGCCGACGATTTGCAAACGACGCCGCGCGTGCCCGAGAAAACGTTTGCAGAATTATCGATCTTGAGTAAACTCGGTCCGCTATGAACAACTTAACGCGACGTGATTTGCTCAGAACAGCGGTGTCGGGAGCGACGATGGCTTCGCTGCCCGCGGCAGCGTGGGCCCAAGCAAATGCGCAGGCTCCGGCAGACGGAAAGGGCATCGTGCCGATTCCTCGCAAAGGAAATATCAAGCAGTCGGTGTCGCGCTGGTGCTACAAAGACATTCCGCTCGATAAGCTGTGCCAGTATTCGGCGGAGATTGGCTGCAAGGCGATCGATCTGCTCCCTGTCGAAGAGTGGGACACACCCCGCCAGTACGGCCTAATCTGCGCGATGGGCTACGCCGGCGGCGGCGACATTCCGCACGCGCTGAATCGCGTCGAAAATCACGCGAAGATCGAAGAGAATTTCCGCAAGAATATCCCGCTGGCCGCCAAAGCCGGCGTGCCCAACGTCATCACGTTTTCCGGAAATCGCGACGGAATGTCGGATGCGGAGGGTGCGAAGAACACGATCCTTGGACTCAATCGCATCAAGAAGATTGGCGAGGATAACGGAGTCACCATCGTCATCGAGCTGCTGAATAGCAAAGTCGATCACCACGACTACATGTGCGACCACTCAGCTTGGTGCTTTGAAGTGCTCACCGCGGTTAACTCTCCGCGAGTAAAAGCCTTGTACGACATCTACCACATGCAAATCATGGAAGGCGATCTGGTCGCGACGATCCAGAAGAACATCGACTTGATCGGCCACTTTCACACGGGCGGCGTGCCGGGACGCCATGAACTCGATGGAACGCAAGAAGTGCAGTGGGATGGCGTAATGCGCGGGATTGCCGCGACAACTTACAAAGGCTACGTCGCGCATGAATTCGTACCTTCGAAGGACCGCGATCCGCTCATTTCTTTGCGGCAGGCCGTCGATCTCTGCGACGTTTAATCGTCGCGGCCACAAACATGAAAACCCTACGATACGGTTCTGTGCTGTTGATGGCTGTGCTCTGTTTGGTCCCCTCAAGCTACGCGCAAGAGCAGAAATCAGCCGATATCGGTGACTTCAAGCTGGTCAGCGGCGAAGTCTTGCGAGACTGTCGCATCGGATATCGAACGTTCGGCACGATCAACGCCGACCGATCGAACATCGTCGTGTTTCCCACGTGGGCAGGCGGAACGACAGAAGAACTGAAAGCCAACGTCGGCGCCGGAAAACTGATCAGCGACGCGGATTACTACGTCGTGCTGATCGATGCGCTTGCGAACGGTGTCTCGTCGTCACCTTCGAACAGCAAAGCGCAACCGCACATGCATTTCCCCAAGATCACCGTCCGCGATATGGTCAATACGCAGCACGAACTGCTCACCAGGACGCTGGGCATTCAACACGTGAAAGCCGTGATGGGCATTTCGATGGGCGGCATGCAGACATTTCAGTGGATGGTGTCTTACCCGGATTTCATGGACAAGGCGATTCCCATTGTCGGCTCGCCGCACGTCGCGCCATACGATGTCGTGTTCTGGCGGCTCAACATCGATTCGATTGAAGACAGCGCAGGCTGGAATCACGGCGACTACACTGAGAATCCCGCGAAAGTCGTTCATTTCGAAATCGGTGAACTGATATTGCAGACGCCGGCCGAATACAATCGGACACACACCCGCGAGCAAGTTCTCGCAGCGCTAAAGAAAGCCGAAACCGACAAGGCCGAAGACGCGAACGATACGATTCGTCAGAGCGAGGCGATGATGGCACTGGATGTTTCCGACGCATTCGGCGGATCGATGGAGAAAGCCGCAGTGGCAGTGAAGGCGAAGGTCTTCGTCGTGGTGTCAAAGCAGGACCACACTGTGACTCCTCAGCCCGCGCGAGATTTTGCTCACTTGCTGCACGCTCCGCTGCTCGAATTGGATTCCGATTGCGGCCACCTCGCGACGGGATGTGAAGGGGCGAAGCTCGCGGCCGCAGTCGCCGACTTCCTGAAGAATTAACCATCGACTGTCCTCATTTGCATAGCGTGCCCCATGGATTCCGGGTAGATTGCGAACAGTGTCCGCGACCAAGGCATCCTCCCGGCCTTTGCCACGCCCCAACGGTGCGTCGGCGCCTGCTCCTCAAAACGGTATCCACAAGACGTTCCTGCAAAAACTGGGCCCAGGCCTAATCACTGGCGCTTCCGACGACGATCCCAGCGGCATCGCGACGTATTCGCAGACCGGCGCGCAGTTCGGCTACGGCATGTCGTGGGTCATGCTGTTCTCGTACCCGCTGATGATCGTGATTCAGGAGATCTGCGCCCGGATTGGACGCGTGACCGGAGTTGGAATCGCCGCGAATATGCGACGGCACTATCCGCGATCGCTGTTATTCGGAATCGTGTCTCTGCTTTGCCTCGCGAACGTTTTCAATCTTGGCGCCGACTTAGGAGCGATGGGAGCTGCGGGGCAGCTGCTCTCGGGCGGTTCGTTGTTACCTTACATCGTTGGATTCGCGGCGCTTTCGCTAGTCCTTCAGATCTACATTCGCTACACAACTTACGTGAAATATTTGAAGTGGCTGACGTTCGCGCTGTTCGCCTACGTGCTAACTGCCTTCGTGGCGCACGTCGATTGGGCGATGGCGCTGCGATCCACGTTTCTGCCTTCTATGTCGTTCAACACGAAATACTTCACGACTCTCACGGCGGTGCTTGGCACCACGATCAGTCCGTACCTGTTTTTCTGGCAGGCGTCGGAGGAGGCTGAAGATGTCCGGAATGCCCCCGAAGACCACGCCCTGAAGAACGCTCCGTGGCAAGCGGAAGAGCAGTTCGCGCGAATTCGCGTGGACACGTACGCCGGAATGGGGCTATCGAACGCCGTCGCTCTCTTCATCATTTTGACGACGGCTGCGACACTGCACGCTGCTGGAATCACGGACGTAGAGACTTCGGCGCAAGCCGCCAAAGCGCTCGAGCCACTGGCGGGAAGATTCGCATTTGAGCTGTTCGCCGTAGGGATCATCGGAACTGGCCTGCTCGCAGTTCCGGTGTTGGCAGGTTCGGCGGCATACGGCGTCGCGGAGACCTTCCGCTGGCGCGCCAGCCTCGAGGCGCGTCCTAAGAAAGCAAAACAGTTTTACGGCGTGTTGGCAGTCGCAACGCTGATCGGTTTGTCTCTCAACTTCATCGGCCTCAATCCGATTCGCGCTTTATTCTGGTCGGCGGTGATCAATGGTGTTGTGTCAGTACCCCTCATGATCATCACGATGCGGATGGCCGCAAATCGAAAAGTGATGGGCGAGTTCACGTTGCCGCCGTATCTCCGCGTGATGGGATGGATCGCAACGGCTGTGATGGCGGCGGCCTCGGTAGGACTATTCTCAACTTTCGGGAAATGAGCGCTCCGCACTGCGCGTCAATTTTTTACAATACGGTCAGTCGGGCAATCAGAGAAAGTGAGACAGCGTGGGGCTTGAACCCGTCGCTGGAGGCAGTCGATGTCGAATGAAGTTGGGCCAATTTCGGAAGCGCCGCCAGTACTGGAAACGCCGGCCGCAAGACCTGGCGGCGCAGGGCATGGGCGCGCGTCCTTCGCGTTCATCTTTCTCACCGTCGCGCTCGATATGGTCGCGTTCGGGATCATCATTCCGGTTTTGCCGCGATTGATCGTGAGTTTCGAACACGGCGACATGGCCAAGGCCGCCACTCAGACCGGTGTATTCGCGTTTGTGTGGGCGGCGATGCAGTTCGTTTTCGCGCCGGTGATGGGAGCGCTCTCCGACCGCTTTGGCCGCCGGCCCGTCGTGCTGCTTTCCAATTTCGGCTTGGGCTGCGACTACGTTTTGATGGCGCTGGCGCCAACGCTGAGCTGGCTGTTCGTTGGCCGGGTGATTTCTGGAATCACCGCAGCCAGTATCCCGACCGCGAATGCGTACATTGCGGACGTGACGCCCGAAGAGCAACGCGCCGCCAAATTCGGCATGTTAGGCGCCGCCTTCGGCCTCGGGTTCATCATCGGGCCAGCCATCGGAGGATTTCTCGGCGGCTATGGCCTGCGGTATCCGTTCTGGGCGTCGGCGATTTTGAGCCTGGCGAACGCGCTCTACGGACTTTTCGTTTTGCCGGAGTCGTTGTCGAAAGAACGCAGGTCGCCGTTCAGCGTGAAGCGCGCGAACCCGCTCGGCGCATTGAAGTTGTTGCGCTCGCATCCGGAGTTAGCCGGCCTGGCATTGGCGATGTTTCTGAACTACAACGCGCACGAGTCATTGCCGAGCATGTATGTGCTGTACACCGACTACCGTTATCACTTTAGCCCTCAGCTCACGGGATATGCGTTCGCGGGAGTCGGAGTCGGTTCGACGATCGTGTCCGCGTTTCTGATCTCGGTCGCGATCAAGAAACTGGGCGAAGTGCGGACGCTGTACCTCGGTTGGTTGTGTGGGCTGGCAGGTTTCGCGACTCTTGCCGTAGCGCCAACCACGGCGATCTCACTGATTTCCATCCCGTTGCTGTCGCTATGGGGGCTGGGAAGTCCGGCGATGCAGTCGTTGATGACGAAACGTGTGGACAAGTCAGCGCAGGGGCAACTGCAAGGCGCTCTGATGAGTACATTTGGCGTTGCCGGGATGATCGCGCCGCTGGTCTTTACACAGGTCTTCAGCGTTGCGATTTCCCCAAAATGGGGGATTCACCTTCCCGGCGCGCCTTATTGGTTGGCCGCGCTGCTGATGGTGGGCAGTCTGACAATGGTGGCCAGCGCGATGCGGCGCGCGAACGTCGGGGTGACCGCGCCGCAGGAACAGTGATGCAGTTTGTTGCGCCCGTTAGATCGAGCGTCGGTTCGCTCTATTGAATATTCAGGCCGAGCACACGAGTCAGTTGTTGTTGCAGCTTCAGAATTTCGCGCTCGCGTTCGTGCTCGTCTTTGGTGCGTTCGGTGAGAGCTTCTTTTAAAAGGTGGAGATTGCGGCGGAACTCGAGCTGCGCCAGAACAAGCCGGCTCAGCGCCTGTAGCGCTTCCTTTTGTTCCTCGTTGAATTCCCGTGGAGTTTTATCGACTACGCAGAGCGTACCTAACGCGTAGCCGTCTTCGTTGATCAGCGGCGCTCCGGCGTAAAACCGAATCTTCGGCCCGCCCGTTACAAATGGGTTGTTGCAAAACCGCTCGTCTTTGAGCGTATCCGGAACCACCATAACGTCAGCCTGCTGGATGGCGACAGAACAAAAGGCCACGTCACGGGGCGTTTCCGACACGGCGATCCCGACCTTCGATTTTAACCACTGCCGGTCTTCATCGATCAGGGAGATCATCGCGATCGGCGTCTTGCAGATGAAGGACGCGAGCAAAGTCAGGTCGTCGAACGCTTGCTCGGGCTCGGTGTCCAGGATGGCGTACTTCTCGAGAACTGCAACCCGTTCCTGGTCGTTTCTCTGAACCGCTCTTTGCGCTTCCATGCCGCCTCCCTAGACTTCACGTCGTGGAGAGACAACCCACTCGCAAACACCTGCCCGCAAACAACCGCCCGTAGACAGCTGAATGATACTCCTTACCTGTTAGGAGGAAAAGAATCACTCTCTTCTATCGCGACGCCTTGTCGCAACGTTCGGAATCGAACAACAGGTCCCATAAACGAGCAGCCCACGATCGGAGTCTGATCGGATTCTGCTCCGGGGCTCTGATTCTGTGAGACTTAGAGCCCGTTCGCCGCGTATACCGAGGGTGGACAGTTGCAGTGGTATGGTGGGCTCAGTTCGATCGGGCGAGGGACAAACGATGCGAAGTTTCTGGCAGGACATGAAGTACGCGATACGTTCGCTGCGCAAGGCGCCGGGATTCGCGGTCATCGCGATCGTGACGCTTGGCTTGGGTATGGCCGTGAACACAACGGTCTTCAGCGTTATCAACGGATTGCTGCTGCGGTCACTGCCGGTCTCGCATCCCGAACAGATCACGGTCCTTGCGCTGAAGCAGCAGGGAACCGACGGCTTCCAGCCCTTCTCGTATCCCGATTTTCTCGACATCCGCTCCCAATCGAGGTCAATCGCCGAGGTCTTTGCCTATCGCACGTCGCTGGTGAGCATCGTCGCCGACAACCGTGGCGATCACTGCGTGATCAGCCGGGTCAGCGGCAACTATTTCTCCACGCTCGGAATTCAGCCTGCGCTCGGTCGCCTGATTCTGCCAACCGAAGGTCAAACTCCGAATTCTGACCCCGTGATTGTCCTGAGCTATGCCTATTGGCAAAAGCGCTTCAATCGCGACCCGAGCATTATCGGCAAAACGCTACAGGTCGATGATCGCCCGATGACCGTCGTCGGTGTTTCGCCAAAAGGCTTCCTCGGCACCTACGCGTTCCTGAACATGGACGCTTTCGTGCCGATCGGGGCGACCGTCGGGGGCATGGGCCTCGAGGGCGAGAACACCATGAAAGAGTTCTGGGAGAAACGCGACCGCCGCAGCATTTCTCTCTTGGCCAGGTTGAATCCTGGCGTCGACCTCGCACAAGCGAACGCAACTTTCGGCGTCATCGCAAATCGCATCGCGGAGCAGCATCTGGATGCCGACAAAGGCGTCTCCGTCCAAGTTTTTCCTGAAAAGCTTGCCCGGCCTGAACCCGATCCAGACAATACCATTCCATATGCAGCTCTTGCATTTACCGCGCTCGGAGCGCTGGTCCTTCTCGTTGCGTGCTTCAACATTGCGAATGTTCTTCTGGTTCGCGCGACCGTTCGTCAACGCGAAATGGCGATCCGCGCTGCGATCGGCGCTGGCCGCGTCCGACTGATTCGCCAGTATCTGACCGAAAGCCTGATGCTCGCATTTTTCGGCGGCAGCGCCGGAATGATGCTTGGCTGGTGGGCTGCCGGATTCCTCGGATCGCTCAATCTCGGCACGGATTTGCCGGTTCGGTTCAATTTCGATCCGGACCTGCGCGTTTTTCTGTTCACGTTGAGCGTGGTGGTGTTCACCGGCGCAGTTGTTGGCATTCTGCCGGCGCTCCGCGTCGCGCGAACCGACGTAAACTCCATGCTGCGCGAAGGCGGTCGCGGCACGACAGACGGTGGTCGCCGACAGTGGGTGCGCAATGGTTTGGTGATGGCGCAGGTCGCTGGATCTTTGCTCCTTCTCATCGTTGCGGGACTCTTCGTTCGCAGCGCACAGAAAGCCGAACACATTTCTCTGGGTTTCAATCCGGACCACGTCCTCGATATTCCGATCGACGTGAAACAAGTGGGCTACACAGACGCTCAAGGTAAAGAGTTTTTCCGATCGTTGGACGAGCGGCTCCGCGTTTTGCCGGGTGTAACCTCGGTGAGCGAAGCGTTTGTCACTCCACTGAGCCTCATTAGTTCCGACCAAGGGCTTGTCTTCGACGGTCACGAACTCGAACCGGGACAGACACCACCGATCGTGATGTTCAACATGGTGAGCCCAGACTATTTCGCCACGCTGCAGGTTCCGCTTCGCCAAGGGCGCGTCTTCACCGCAGCCGACCTTGAGAAGGCTCCTCACGTCGCCATCGTGAACCAAGCGATGGCCAAGAAATTCTGGCCTGGTCAAGATGTGATCGGGAAGCACTTCCGGTTTACCGTTGGCGAACCGACTCGATGGGAAGTTGTCGGGGTCGTGGGCGACACGAAGATCAAAAGCATTACCGAGGAGCCAACGCCGTTCTTCTACGTTCCGCTCGAGCAAAGCTACATGCCGCTGAGGACCATTCACCTGCGCACTTCGGTGCCTCCTGATTCGGTCAAGCGCCAGGCCATTGCTCAGATTCAGGAACTTGCGCCGACGCTTCCCATCGTCGGTGCGAACAAGCTATCGGAGGATCTGGGAGGTATTAACGGGTACTTGTTCTACGATCTGGGGGCGCAGCTCACCACAACGATGGGACTTCTTGGGTTGATGCTTGCCATCGTGGGGGTTTACAGCATCGTTTCCTATGCGGCCGTCCAACGGACGCACGAAATCGGAATCAGAGTCGCGCTCGGCGCAAATCGGGTCGACATTCTACGAATGGTGCTCGGCCAAAGCATGCTGATTGTCGGAGTGGGAATCGTGGTCGGATTGGGAATCTCGCTGGCCGCAACTCGCCTCATAGCCGGGATGCTGGTCGGGATCTCGCCGACCGATCCGCTCACCTTTATCAGCGTGATCGCGCTGTTGGCGTTAGTAGCGATTGCAGCTTGCTGGCTGCCAGCGCATCGGGCGACACGAGTGAATCCGCTCGTTGCGCTGCGTTATGAGTAGTTTGGGGACTTTGCGGCGCTCACCTGAGGGACGATACGGAGCAAACGAGGCTGCGCGGGGAGCGCAGCGCTGCAACGGGAATTACCCGCGGCGGCGTACAGTCGCGGTGGATGCGATCGAGCCTGTCAGCGTCAGCGCGAAGAGCGAAATGATGGCGAAGGTCAGTACGAAAATGATCATGCTGTCTCCCTTACCTCGCTGTAATAAGGGCATCTGAGAGTCCAAAAAGATGCCCCTGAAAATGGGACAGTTAGCAGCGAGCTACAGACTGTCCTGTAAAGAATTTTGGGACAGGTGAAGGCTGTAAACAGCGCATATTTTACAGTACTGGTACCTAAGGCTAAATGGCGGTAGGCCGCCGGACGTAGCCATCCAGAACAGGTGCGGCCAGTCGGCCAGTGTGATCCAGACGCGAAAAGGCCGGGTCCAATTCTGGACCCGGCCTTTAGAATCAATGGTGTTTTTGGGACTACCGTTATGCCTTGCTCAGGCGGATGGAGCCGTCGCCGGTGTGGATAACGATGGGCTGGCCGCCGCCGTTCATTTTGCCGTGGAGTTGGGAGGTGCTAAACGTCCCCTCGACCGTGAGCGGTATTCCCATGGTGATGTGGCCGTCGTTGGTGCTGGCTTCGATGTTGGCCTGAAGTTCGGCGGGCAGAGTGACATCGACGCTGCCGTCGCCCGTGCGAATGCTCCAGCCGGAATCGATCTTCGAGCCAGGACGGATGCGGGCGTCGATGCTGCCGTCGCCGGTTTTCACGTTCAGAGCGTCGAGCCGGCCGTCGAGGGTGATGTGGCCGTCGCCCGAGTATGCATCGACTTTGCCATCGAGATTCCGCGCTTCGATATGGCCGTCGCCGGTGCGAAGGCGAATATCGCCCTTGGCGCCACTTACGGTAATACTGCCGTCACCGGTATCGATATCGACGTCACCCGCGACCTGGTCGGCACGGACCGAACCATCGCCGGTGTGAATCTTCACTCGACCATTCAGGCTTTCCATGGTCACCGAGCCGTCGCCGGTGTCGACCGTGAGGTCGGCATCCTTCGGCATGTGGACTTCAATCTTGAGGCCGCGATTGTGCCCGCCCCAGGAGAAACCCCAGTGGCCTTGCACTCGCGCGTTGATCTGGACGCTGTCGCCGTCCTGGCGAGAATCGATGTGTAGATTCTTGTCGAGTTCGTAGCCGTTGTACGTCACGCGAAATTCGATCTGTTTTGAATCGCCCGTATAGATCTGGATCGCGCCATCGTTAGTTTCGGCGCGAACCTGTGCGCGTCCGGAGACGGTGTAGGACTTGTTCCATTCCTCGGCGCTGGCGGAGGGAGCGACGAAAGCGGCTGCCGCGACCAAGGTTGCAACGGGGAGAGCCAGAGCGACGGCGCGTCGGGAGAATAGTCGGTTCATTTTAACGGTGCCTCCGTTGGGCTGTCGGCGCCGAGTGAAGCGCCGTTCGTGATGCCTAAGGTACGCAAAGTGTCCGAAAAAGGTTCCACCCCAAACCAGACTATCGAGGACTCTTTGCGGCTGCCTTCTTGACGACCGAACCGGGCTTTGGTCTTAGGGCGGCCAAAAATTTGTCTATGGGAAGGGTATTGATGACGTTGGCCTTCTCGAGCCATCCGCGCCGGGCGGTCTTCACTCCGTACTTGATATAGGGCAAGTGCATGGTGTTGTGGGAGTCGGTCGAGATGACGACCTTCACGCCCCGCTCCTTGCACATTCTCAGGTAAACCTCGCGCAGGTCCAGCCGCTCGGGGTAGGAATTGCACTCCATAGCAACGCCATGTTTGGCGCAGGCGGCGAGTACCTTTTCCATGTCGTAATCGAAGGAATCGCGGACGAGCAGACGGCGGCCCGTCGGGTGGCCGATGATCTGGCAATAGGGATTCTCGATGGCAGCCAACATCCGGTCGGTCATCGCGAAGCGATCAAGATTCATGTAGGAGTGAATCGAGCAAACGACAACGTCGAGCTGTGCCAGGATCTCGTCCGAATAGTCGAGTTGGCCTTCCTTGAGAATGTCGACCTCAGAGCCGGCCAACACCCGAATTCCGAGTCCTCGTGCGTCGATCGCATGGAGCTTCTTTATATGTGCGACGACGCGCTTCTCATCGAGCCCATTGGCGATGGTGACCGATTTCGAATGATCGGTCATCGCGATGTACTCGTGACCCAAAGCTTTCGCGGCTTCGGCCATTTGCTCGACGGAGTGCTTACCGTCGCTAGCCGTCGAATGCATCTGCAAGTCACCCTTCACGTCGTGAAGCTCGATAAGGTTGGGCATGGTGTGGGCTTCGGCGGCGACGATTTCGCCGGTGTTCTCGCGCATTTCGGGTGGAATGTAATCGAGTTTCAGCTTGGAGTAGATTTCTTCTTCGGTGCGGCCGGCGACGGGCTTTTCGCCTTTCAGCGTCGCGAGAGTGTATTCGTTGAGCGTGTAGCCCATGTCGTTGGCGCGGCCGCGCAGCTTGACGTTGTGCTCCTTCGAGCCAGTGAAATAAAGCAACGCGGCACCGAAGCAGTCTTTTTCGAGCAGGCGCACGTCGACTTGCAGGCCGTTGTCGAGGTTGAAGCTGACTTTGTTTTCGCCCTTTGCAAGGACTTGGTCGATTCGGGGAAAGGTGAGGATATGGGCGGCAATCGCGTCGATGTGTTTTTGCGCCGTAAAACCGTCGGCGAGCGTCAGCAGTAGGTCGAGATCTCCCACGGTTTCGCGACCGCGCCGCAGCGAGCCGGCGGGCGTGATCGACTCAATGCCTTTCGGATATTTGTTGATGTGCTCGATGATCTGGGCGGCGGCGTTTTCAGCGGTGTCGAGTCGAAACCGGCCAGTCGAACGCTTGTGCGTCTGAACCGCCTTCAGAATGTTCTGTTCACTCTTTTCGCCAAATCCGGGAAGGTCGCGGAGCTTGCCCTCGGTGGCGAGCTTTTCAACGTCGGCGACAGTAGCCGCCTTGAAGTTTGACCAGAGGAAGGCAACTTTCTTCGGGTCCCAAAGACTGCAAATTCAGGATGTCGAGCAAGGTCACCGGATATCTTTTCAGCAGCTTCTGGCGAAGGCCGTAGTCGCCGGTCTTCAAAATCTCTTCGATGTGCTCAACCATCCGTTCGCCGATGCCTGGGAGTTCTTCCAGCTTCCCCGGCTCTTTCGCAAGCTGCTCGATCGATTCGTGTGTTCCGGCGATAAGCTCGGCGGCTTTCTCGTAGGTTCGGTAGCGGCCGATAATCGCGCCGTCGATTTCCAGGAGTTGGGCGGTTTCTCGAAGGATTCGTGCGAGTGTCTTGTTGTCCATAACCGGGATTATAGAGCGAGAAGGGGAGAGGATGACATCTCAGCGAGGGGACGAATGAACGTTCCGTCACAAGGAGCGGAATGCCGTCACAAAACAAAGGGCCGGCGAAAAATCCGCCGGCCGATATTATTGCAGGGTTGAAACTTAGCTGGCCTTTTGAACATTCGCCGCCTGGGGGCCCTTGGGGCCCTGAACAATCTCAAACTCGACTGGATCTCCTTCCTGCAAAGTGCGATAGCCGTCGCCTGTGATTGCCGAATAGTGGACGAAGACGTCGGGACCGTCGTCGCGCCCGATGAACCCGTACCCTTTGGAGTTATTGAACCACTTTACCGTTCCTCGCACCGAGATTCCCCTCCCGTAGTTGCGATTCAGATTTTCAGATCGAACAGACCACGGCTGTTTGCACCAAAAGACGCAGCCGCCCAGATTTAAATGCCGCGGAGTCTAGCAGAAAAGGGTTGGCAGTCAAGCGAGCAGAGGAGACGGTTGGTAAAGCAAGCACGTCATCTTTGCCAGCATTAAACCGATTAGATACGAACCAAGGAAATTGATGGCTTTGCGAGTAGGGAGAGAAAAGATTTACGAAAGGTTATCCGATTTTCGTCGCGTTCTGTCTGATGAAATCGCGGATTGCTATCTTATCGGCGTCGGCATGGCGACTCGACAGGAACATAAGCAGTCGAAGCGATGGTTGGTAAACCAAGAAAGGGCCGAATGATGTTTGACATATCCTATCGCGACGGTTGGAACTGCAAGCATTTTGCGCGTCATGACCTCTAGTTACCGCCTTTATTCAGAAACTTCAGTGGCCGCAAGATCTGGAACAAGTTGTTGTAGTCGTCGGTCCAAAGACGCAACTTCGGCGGCATGTCGATCGAGTCCTGGAGCACATTTTCATCGAGCTTGAGCAGAAAATCCTGATTGCGCGTGATAAGCATCCAGTCGGCGGCGTCAATGAGCTTCCGTTGGTCGTCGTTATTCGAGATCAAGCGCGATTCGACCCCGGCGTTGTCGGCGAGCAATTTCACGACGGGATTCAGATCGAGATAGGTATTCGACGTGTGGATGGCGAGAACTCCATCGGGTTTTAAACGTTGGAGGTACAGGGCGATAGCTTCGCGTGTCAGCAGATGGACCGGGATGGCATCGCCTGAGAATGCGTCGATCACAAGGACGTCGAAATGTTCGTTTTCGCCGGCGGCGAGTGAAAGCCTGGCGTCGCCCATGCGAATGGCAATATCCGCGCCGTTCGTTACGGCGTTCGTGAGATAGGAGAATTGATTGTTCGCGATTTTGAGGATCAGCGGGTTGATTTCGTAGAAGCGCAGATCGTCGCCGCGCCGCGCATACGCGGCAATCGTGCCAGTGCCAAGCCCGACGACGCCGATGTGGCGCGAAGGCTGCTGGAAGAAATCCAGGGCGAGTCCGACACCCGAATTTCGCGCGTAGTAGGTGACCGGATCGGCGCTTTTTGGCAGATCGAGATATTGCGCGCCGTGTTCGATTTGGCCGTGATAGAGCGTGTGATAAGGACGCTTGAGCCAGTCGTAGTGAAGCTGCACGCGCAGGCTGCCGTAGAAATTGCGCACGACGAGGATGGAGTTTTGCTCATAGGCGTGGACGTGGTACGCGAGCACCGCTACGAGGGCTGCGGTGCCGACGGTCCAGAACGCTCGGGACATCCAGCCCGTGTCCCACAGCACGGCCGCCGCGGCCAAGTGCTGCGAAACAGAGTGCGAGCGGATATTCGTAGGTCGCCGCAAAAGAGAACGGGCGCGATCAAACCGACGAAGATCGCCCCGAGGGCGCCCCCGGCGGCGATGACGAGATAGAAGGTAGTGAGGCGCTCGGGCGCGGGGCGGAGACGCGCGAGCTCGCCATGACAGAACAAACAGCATACGAACAGGCCCAGGCAGAACAGTGGAACCGCAACCTGAACGGATTCCGTGAACGACGGGTCGTAGATCGCGTAGCCAAGACTTCCGAGCAGCACGGCGATGAGCCGAGCCATCAGCCATCGCGAATACAAGCTACGGCGGGCGAAGGCCATCGTGAAAGTGAGCAGAGTAAAGTGCGAGCGGCAAGACCCAAAGCAGAGGGACTGGGGCGACGTCTTCAGTTAAGTGGTTCGTCGTCGCCAATAAGAGCACGGATCCGCACGCGGAGAGCGCGAGCCACAGGATCCAGTCGCGGCGTGAATGGGCGATTCGACGTTCTTGCGCGACGGCGGAATCTTGCGCGTTTTGTTCAGCGGGCTCGGGCAGTGAGGACGGCTACTGCAGTTCGCTGCTTCGCTGCGCGACATCCAGGCCGCCAGCGAGCACACGACAACAAAGAGGGCGTACAACGTTGACCAAAGTTGGGATTGCCGATGCGAAGACAGTTGGGGCTCGACGAGGAAAGGGAAGCTGAGGAGCGCGACGAAGGAAGCAAAATTCGAGACCGCGAAAAGATGATAGGCGGCCGCGCCGGTCCGCGATTTCCACGCTTGGACGAGCGGGCTCGTTGCGCTGAGCAGGATAAACGGCAGGCCAATCGACGCGGTGAGCAAGACCAAAATGTGAAACGCGGGGTGATACGAACTCGGCGACGTGAAGACCGCGTGGGGAGCGATGGGCAACAACGTGAGGCTCACGACCAGTAGGGCGATATGCGTCGAAGTTTGCCTCGCGGCGGATAGTCGGCGCGTTAGAACGTCGGCGTAGTAGTACCCGAGCAGAAGCGCTGATTGAAAAAAAACGAGGCACGTTGACCAGACCGCGGCTGAGCCACCGAACCGCGGCAGGATCATTTTTGCAAAAAGCGGCTCGAGCAGAAAAAGCAGAAAGGCGCCGAGGGCGACCGTGAGGGAATAGAGTAATCGAACGAGTCGAGAGGAGGGCAGGGTCACACCACGAATTGGAAGTAGTAGAGCAGGCTGGAGATCGTTTTGGCGTCGCGCAATGTGCCATTTTGAAGCATTTTCTTGAGCTCGGCGCGGCTGAAAGCTTTGGCTTCGATCCTTTCGTCCTCTTCTGGATGGGCTTCGCCTTGAGTCACGCCTTGCGCTAGCAGTACGAACATTTTTTCTTCCAGGAATCCCGGGCTCGGCCAGAATTCGAGGAACTGGCGCATTTTCTTTGCGCGCAGCCCAGTTTCTTCGATCAATTCGCGCACCGCGGCTTGCTTGACGTTTTCGCCGGGATCGATGCGGCCCGCGACGAGTTCCCACAAATACTGGCGTGCGGCGTAGCGATACTGTCGGATCAGGACGATCTTGCCGTCGTCGAGCACCGGCATCACTACCACCGAGCCTGAGTGAGCGATCATGTCGCGCGTTGCGCGGACGCCGGATGGCTCGATCACTTCGTCTCGTCGAACGGAGAAAACTTTTCCTTTAAACACGATCTTGCTACTGATCGTCTTCGCCTTTGCGTCACCCGAGACTTTCGGCGACTTCGTCCCCGCAGGTTTCCGCACTTTCGTTCTGGCCATGATCCCTCAGTCAGATTAGGTCGCCGCGATTTTAGCAGCCGCGTGACGCGTCGCAAAGCTAGCGCAACCGCACCCGTCGCGATTGCCGTCAGCACCCGCGCCACCTATACTCAAGGCACAGGGGCATGTCCATCAACACGATCATTGTCGACGACGAAAAGCCGGCGCGCGACGAGCTCGCGTTCTTGCTCAAAGCGTTCCCCGAAATCAACGTCATCGGCCAGGGGAAGAACGGCGTCGATGCCGTGAACCTGATCAAAGAGCACTCGCCCGACCTCGTTTTTCTTGACGTGCAGATGCCCGGGCTCGATGGCTTCGGCGTGTTGCGTAAGCTGGTCGAGCGCAAGATGAAAGTGCCCCACGTGGTTTTTGCAACGGCGTTCGATCACTACGCCGTGCAGGCCTTTGATGTAAACGCGGTCGATTACGTGCTGAAGCCGTTCGATAAAGCGCGCATCGCCAAGGCGATTCAACGCGCGCGCAAGGTGATGGAAACGCAAACCAGCACGGCGGAGCGGCTTGAACAGCTGGTTAGTCAGCTCAACGGGAACGCGAAGCAGAACGTTCAGCCGGCGAAAATTTTGGTGAAATCGGGGCAGCGGCTGCTGCTTGTCGCGGCGGAGGATTTGATTTTTGCTTCGATCGACGATGGGCTTATTTCCGTTGTTGGGCGCGATGTTGAAGGAACTTCCAACTACCGCACGCTGGAAGAGCTGCACGCGGCGCTCGATTCGGAAACATTTTGGCGACCGCATCGGTCGTATCTGGTGAACATTCATCACATCAAGGAAGTCGTGCCGTGGTTTAAGTCGAGCTACATGCTCAAAATGGATGATAAGAAGCAGAGCGAAGTGCCGGTGAGCCGCGTGCAGACCAAGCGGCTGCGCGAGCTTTTCAAGCTGTAGTTCTGGCTCTGGCTTTGGCGCATTTCTTCATGGCTCAAGCTCCCAAGGCGACTCAGGAAGTTCCGGCTGAGAGCAAATTTTCGACCGTCATTCGCGCCGTTGGCCTTGGCGTGCTTGTGCTGGTCCTGTGGTTTGTCGACAATATCGCGGTCGCGCGATTGCCGGCAGGCTCTGTCTGGCGGTATGTCGTCAGCGGCGTCATTGTTTTTGTCGGGCTCATCGCCGTTTTGTCCATCTCCGATCGCATCAGCCACAAAAATCTCTAAAACATTCGCGGCATCCGCTGACGAAATCCACAAATCGAAAACATTCGAGGGATTGGAATCTTCCGCGTCGTGGTAGCATCGTTCGTACTCAACACACGATGGATTTTTCCCTCAACGACCATCAAAAATTGATTCGCGACACCGTCCGCCAGTTCATGGAAAACGAAGTGCGGCCCTCGGTGAAACAAAGAGATCGCGAAGGTCGATTCGCCACCGCTGAAATCCAAAAACTCGCTGAGCTTGGCTGCTGCGGGATGTTGATGCCCGAGGAGTGGGGCGGCCCGGGACTCGACGCGATTTCGTATGTACTGATGATTGAGGAGGTTGCGCGCGTCGATGCGGCGATGGCGACTTCGCTGAGCGTGACGAATTCGGCGGTGCAGGTGCCGCTGCTCAATTTTGGATCGGATGCGCAGAAGAAGAGGTATCTGCATCGGCTGGCGACGGGGGAGATTCTGGGGTCCTTTTGCCTCACGGAGCCGCAGGCGGGCTCTGACGCGGCTGGATTGCAGGCTCGAGCTGCGCGCCCGAGTGGATCGGCCGATGCGCCCTACATTTTGAATGGCACCAAGACTTGGGTTTCGAACGGTAGCGTGGCCGATGTGTTTATCGTTTTCGCGAAGACCGATCCCGACACGGGCGGGAAGGGGATTAGCGCGTTTCTCGTCGAGCCAGGGTTCAAAGGCTTTCGCATTGGACGGCACGAAGAGAAGATGGGGCAGCATTCGTCGCCGTCGGTCGAGATTGTGCTCAATGATTGCGAGGTACCGGTCGAGAATCGGGTCGGCGAAGAGGGCCAGGGGCTGAAGATCGCGCTCAGCGCGCTCGATAATGGGCGGATCGGTATCGCGGCGCAGGCGGTTGGAGTCGCGCAGGGGGCCCTTGAAGCGGCGGTGGCGTTCGCCAAACAGCGCCGAGCATTCGGGAAAAACATCGCCGAGTTTCAGGCGATTCAGTGGATGCTGGCTGACATGCAAACCGAAATCGAAGCGGCGCGCGGGCTCGTTCTTCACGCGGCGTGGCTAAAGGATTCCGGTGGGCGGATGGGCAGCGCGGCGTCGAAGGCAAAACTTTACGCGACGGAGATGGCGAATCGCGTCGCGGCCAAAGCCGTGCAAATTCACGGCAGCATCGGATATTCGCGCGAAACGGATGTCGAGCGGATTTATCGCGATGCGCGCGTCATGACGATTTACGAAGGTACAAGCGAGATTCAGCGCGTGATCATTGCTCGCGAGTTGGGATTGTGACGGCTCGCAGCGTGAACGACATTAGAAAGAGATTGTCATCCTGAGCGAAGCGAAGGATCTCAACCGATCCTATGCGCGAGCGTAGACGGACGAAGAGGAGCATTTGGCAAGCGAATCACAAGCAAAACAGAAGCGCGTTGTGAGCGGCATGCGTCCGACGGGACGCCTGCACATCGGCCATTATTTCGGCGCGCTGCAAAACTGGGTTCGCCTGCAAAACGATCCCGAGTACGACTGCTTCTACTTCATCGCCGACTGGCACGCACTAACTAGCGACTACGCCGATACTTCGCAGGTCGCTCAAAATACGATCGAAATCGTTACCGACTATCTCGCCGCCGGTCTCGACCCGACAAAGTCGGTCATCTTCCAGCAGTCGCTGATTCCCGAGCACGCCGAACTTCACCTGCTGCTCTCGATGGTCACGCCGCTAAGCTGGCTCGAACGCGTCCCCACCTACAAAGAAGCCTTCGAAAACGTCAAAGACAAAGATCTGCACACTTACGGATTTCTCGGCTATCCGTGCCTTCAAACTGCCGACATCGTGATCTACAGCAACAATCTGCCCTCGTTCGTACCGGTTGGCGAAGATCAAGTCAGCCACGTCGAACTAAGCCGAGAAATTGTTCGCCGATTTTTGCTGTTTTTTAGTCTCCAAATAAGCTAGGGAATTGTACGAAAAAGACAACTTCAGATCTCTGAGAGCATTATTAGACCGCGCTGCAATTTCTCACGCCGTTTCGGGCAAATCCCTCGGCAAACGAAGTAACGGGAGCAGATGCGGACAGGCTCGATCAACTGATTCGCGCTAAAGCAATTGAGATGGGAATTTCCAATTTCGTGAACTTAATTGGCGAACTGGGTCGCTATTTCAAGGCTTCGTCAACGTTCTTGCCGAACCTGACGTCCTCCTGACGAAAACACCCCGCATCCCCGGCCTCGACGGCCGCAAGATGTCGAAGTCCTACGGCAACGCCATCACCCTGAGCGAATCCGACGACGACATCCGCAAGAAAACGAAGGTAATGGTCACCGACCCCGCCCGCAAACGCCGCACCGACCCCGGCAACCCCGACATTTGCCCCGTCTACGACTGGCACAAGCTCTTCTCCCCGCAGGAAACGCTCGATTGGGCCGCTCACGGTTGCCGCACTGCCGGCATCGGCTGCATTGAATGCAAATCGAAAATGGCCGATCATCTAATTCAGTGGATCGCCCCAGTCCGCGAACGCCGGCTCGAATACGAAAAGCACCCACGCCGGGTCCTGGAAATCATCGACGCCGGCTCGAAAACAGCGCGAGCCGAAGCCCAAGCGACAATGTCCCGTGTCCGCGAAGCCGTTTTTGGTTGGGACAAGAAACGCAATGAGATAGCATCGAGCGACAGCAACTGAAAATGGCCTCTCCGTACAAAATCACGATCCCGACCTACGAGGGCCCCCTCGACCTCCTGCTCGACCTCATCAAGAAGCAGGAGATGAACATCCATGACATCCAGATCTCCAAAATCACCTCGCAATACCTCGACTACCTTCACAAGCTCGAAGAGCTGAACATCGATATCTCGGCCGATTTCATCTACATGGCCGCCACGTTGATCTACATCAAGTCGAAGATGCTTCTCCCGCCCGATCCGCTCGCCACGGCCGACGAGCAAGCCGCCGACCCGCGTGCCGAACTCATCCAGCGCCTCGTCGAACACGAAAAATTCAAAAACGCCGCCCAGCTTGCTCTACCAAAAGCAGCAAGTCGAAGAAAACGTCTGGTCCAGGCCCGACAAATCGCTCTACAACGACGAAGGCACCGAAGGCGACCTCGTTGTCTCTCTCGTCGATCTCGTCAAAGTCTTCCAGCAGGTCCTGGAACGCCGCAAAGAGATCGTCCGCATCGACCTGAAGCACGAAACCTTCACTGTCGCCCAGATGATGACCCAGCTTCGAGCCCAGATTCTCGCCAGCGACGACAATACCGTCCGCCTGATCGAATTTTTTGAGGCTTGCCCCTCGCGACATGCGATGATCGTCGCCTTCCTCGCGGTTCTGGAAATGGTAAAAATGCAAGCGATTGCGCTTGCTCAGGAAAAGCAATTCGGCGAAATTGTTCTCAAGAAGGGCAAGTCTTTCGAGCTTGTGTTTGACGAAACCGGCGGGCTCCGCCAGATCGACGAAGAGTACAAATAGTGGACCACGATACCCAACAACTCGACGATAACAACCCGAAGTCCGAATCCACTCCCGAGACTACGGATGGGGTGACTTCCGACACCGGGCCGGAGACGCAACCCGAGGCCCATGCCCAGGACCACGGAAGTACAGAGAGCGCTCAAGCGGCGGCAGCCGAGCCCGTCAGCTCGATGAGCTCCGACGAGCGCAAAGCTGCGCTCGAAGCCATCATCTACGCCGCCGACGAGCCGGCAACGATCGAGCAACTCGCCAAAGCTCTAAGCGAACCGAAAGCCGAAGTGCAGGCCGCGCTCGACGAACTCGTCGCCAGCTACGCATCCGACACTCGCGGCATCGAAATTCGCGGCGTCGCCGGCGGCTATAAGATGTACACCAAGCCGCAGCACCACGATCTCGTTCGCCGCTTCATCAAGAGCTTGCGTCCGCCGCTGCGCCTCACGATGCCCGCGCTCGAAACTCTGGCAGTTATCTCTTACAAGCAGCCGGTAACCGCACCCGAAATTCAGGAAATTCGTGGCGTCAACACTTCCGGCGTCATCAAGACGCTTCTCGACAAGAAGCTCATCACCACGGCGGGCCGCAAGGAAGTCATCGGCCGCCCGATTCTGTATCGCACCTCGAAAGAATTCCTGATGCGCTTTGGCCTCAGCGATCTCGGCGAGCTACCGAGCCTGAAGGAATTCGAAGCGCTCGCCCGCGAAGCTCTGGGCACCGACGAAGGCGTCGCCGAAGGCGAAACCGGCGACGAAAGCGTGCTCGATTCAATCGAGCCAACGGAAGCGGAAGCGGTCGCCGAACTCGAGGCAGAAGCTGCTGCCGATTCGAACGCAACCGAACCCGGCGAGGCAGCAACTCCGCTGGCCGAAGCTGCGGCGGCAGGAGCGGACGAATCTTCAACCCCGAAGCAGTACGAGCAGTCGATCTCGCCGGACGTCGCTGAAGCGATCGCTTCGCACACTGTTGAAACCGCCGCAACGCCGGAAACCGAGACGGAGTCTGTGGAGGCAGTGGCCGAGACTTCGGAACCCGCCAGCAAGCCGATCGTCGAGGCTGTCGCCGAAACGCCTCTTGCGTCGGAATTTCAGGAATCGATTGCGCCCACGGTGCAAGAGTCCGAGCCAGCGCCAGTCGACGCTCGATCCGAATCGGCCGAGCCCGAGTCCGCCGCCGAATCGACAGACGCAGTCGGAGTAAGCATGGAAACTCCCGCATCCCCGGAAGCTTCTCTCGAACCCGAGGCTTCGTATGAAACCGAACAGGAAATCTCCGACGAAATCCTCGCTCAATTGACGCAAGGAATCGAAATCGAAGTCTCCGCCGACTCGCTTGGAGGTTTGTCTGCCACAAACGTTCCGGCCGAAGAATCGCCAGCTCAGTTCTATTCTTCTGATGCCGAACCGGAACGCCAGCCTCTGCCGACCGCAGAAGCAACGGAACACGCAGGTGATCAGGGATCGTCACCAGAAACCGAATCGACGACCGAGCCAGAAAAATCGCGCAAAGCCGCCGCTGGCGAGTAGCGCATCATCCGAGGTTGTCACGCCACGTATTCTGGTCGCACAGAGTGCCACGCATGTGCAGCTACTCTATCGGCAGCAATTACAATCTGCGACGCGTATAATCATCGTCCGGATCGAGTTTCGATTTTCCAATTTCGATTTTCGAATTCCTCATGCCCAGCGAACGCCTTCAAAAACTAATCGCCCGCGCCGGCATCGCCTCCCGCCGCCACGCAGAGCAACTCATCCTCAGCGGACAGGTCCGCGTGAACGGCAAAGTCGTCACCGAACTCGGCACCAAAGCCGACCTCGCCACCGACAAAGTCGAAGCGGCCGGCAAAGCCATCACCGCATCCGAAGACCACGTCTATCTCGCGCTCAACAAACCCACCGAAGTCGTCGCGGCCATGGCCGACCCCGAAGGCCGCAAAACGCTAAAAAACTCGCTGCGCGGCTTTCCCGCGCGCGTCTATCCGGTCGGCAATCTCGAATACGCCGCCAGCGGCCTCATCCTCCTCACCAACGACGGCGATTTCGCCGCCGCTCTCCTCAAAAATTGGGAGCATCTCGAACAGGGCTACCACATCAAGGTCAAAGGTATGCTCACGCGCGAACAACTCGCCAACCTCGGGAAAGAAGCCGGCGTTCACATGCAAACTCTGCGCCAGCCCGACTCCACGCGCGGCCACGCCGCCAACTATTGGTACGAAGTCCGCATGCGCGACACAAAAAAAGAATCCCTGCGCAACGTCATGTACAAAGCCGGCCACCCCATCGAAAAATGGATCCGCATCTCGCTCGGATCGCTGACAGTCGAAGGCATCCCCCGCAACCGCTACCGCCCTCTAAAGCCGAGCGAAGTGACAGCCCTCAGCGAATCCGCCAAACCCAAACCCCGCCCAGCCCACTCGACGCGCAAAAAATAATCCGTATACACCGTGTAGCCGCGGTCGCATCCCAGACCGCGGGCCTTTTCGCTCGCCGCCTCAATGTGTCGTGTAAACTATTTCAGTCCGATTTTCCATTTTCGAATGTCCAATTTCCGTCTTCCCATGCCCGCCGAACGCCTCCAAAAAATAATCGCTGCCGCCGGCGTTGCATCCCGCCGCAAAGCCGAAGAGTTCATCGCCGCAGGCCGCGTCACGCTCAACGGGGCCGTCGTCACCGAACAGGGCACTAAAGCCGACCCCGCCATCGACAAAATCGCGATCGACGGCAAGCCACTCGCCGCAAAAGAATCATTTCGATATTTCGCTCTCTACAAACCTAAAGGTTATGTGACTACCGTCACCGATCCCGAAGGCCGCCCCACCGTGATGAATCTCATAAAGGGAATTCCCGCTCGCCTCTATCCAGTCGGCCGCCTCGACTACGCCAGCGAAGGCCTTCTCCTGATGACCAACGACGGCGCGCTCGCGCAAAAACTCACCAAAGCCGGATCCCACGTTCCTAAAACGTATCTCGTGAAAATAAGCGGCAAGCCCGACGCCGCTGCGATCGCTCGCCTCCGCGCCGGCGTGACCATCGAACTCGACGACGGACGAAGAGTCAAAACCTCGCCCGCTTCCATCCAATTGGTCCAGGACGCAGCGAATCCCTGGTACGAAGTCGTGCTCATCGAAGGCCGCAATCGGCAGATCCGCCGCATGTTCGATCGCGTCGGCTTTCGCGTGCGAAAAGATCAGGCGCACGAAAATCGGCCCGCTCAAACTCGACTTAGAGCCCGGAAAATTTCGCGCATTAACCGTGAGGGAAGTGGCGCAACTGAAGGCACTCTAGCAAGCGGTGCTCGAAACGACCGAAACATGGACATCCTGATCCCAGAAAATCTCAAGAGCGAATTCAGCGCGGATCCGATCGCCGACGTCCTCAAACGCTATCGCACCGTCGCCGTAGTCGGCCTCTCATCCGATCCCGACTCGCGCCAGCAATCATGTCGGTGAATACATCAAAGCAGTCGGCTATCGCATGGTCCCGGTGAATCCGAATGAAAGGGAAGTCTTCGGGGAAAAATCCTACGCCGACTTGGAAAACGCGGCGGCCGCAATCGCCCCAGCCAAAATCGAAATCGTCGACATCTTCCGCCGGCCCGAAAACATCCCGCCGGTCGTGGACAGCGCAATCGCCATCGGCGCAAAAGTCATCTGGATGCAGCTAGGCATCGAGCATCCCGAAGCCGCGGTCAAAGCCGTTTCCGCCGGCTTGGTCGTGGTTATGGACGCCTGCTTCTTCGTAGAACACAAACGCCGCCGCAGTTCGCTCTAGCGCGGAACCGGATAGACCGCCAAATTCCTCCGCCCCGGAACAATCACTCCGATGAATTTCCCGTCGGGCGAAAACGCAAATTCCCGAAACGTCAGCCCGCGCAGAATCGGCGCCGGCGTTGGCTGCGCCACATCAATCTCCGCACCCGCCGCATGCACCACCAACGGCGGAATCGGAATCCAAACCAGATCTCCCGACTTTTTCTCCACCGATCGCTTCAACAAAACCCGCGTCTCATCCGGCGCCCACCGAAACACACCATATCCCGCTCTCACTCGTGCGAACTTATTCGGCGCCGTCAGATCTCGAACCTCGATCACTTCCTTGTCGATGTAATACGCGATCTTCGTCCCGCTTGGTGACAGTGCCAGACCGCCCTCGTACCCATCGAGCGTCGCAATCTCCTTGTCGTCCTGCGAGAGCATCTCGAGTTTCTGCAACCGCGGCGGGCCCGACAAATTCTTATCTCGCTCCACCGCGTAGTCGTAGTTCGAACCCGGCACAGGCACCGCATCGAGAAATGTCCGCCCCTCGAAAACCAATCCCGGCGCTCCTGCCCGATTCGTGTAGTGAAACGAAAACAAAACCTTCGGCTTCAGCACCTCGGTAAAAAAGATTACCGTCGCGTTGTCCTGGAGCCAGGTCGCCTTACTCGCATCCTTGATGACGTTTTCCTCGCCCATCTTCACTTCTTTGCCCGCTTCGTCGAGCACCAGCGTCATCGGCGCATCGACGGTCTTCCCGCTCTCATCAACACTCGCCGTAAACAACTCCGCCAGAATCAAATGCCCATTCGGCGACCACCGAAACGAATCCACGCTGTAAGTGAACGGTGCCGCGCGCTGAAACTTCTCCCCGATAAAAATCTTCTTCCGCTTCCCACCGGCATCCTGCATCCAGATGTCGTCATGTTCGAGGTCGTATTGCTTCGTCTTGAACGGGCGGTTGACCGCAAAAACGATCCGCCCATCCGGCGCAAACGAAAACGCCGTGATGTCCTCATCGATCGTGCTAATCGGTTTTTCGAAGTCCTGCGCGCGTCCGAGCCTCGGCACGAGCGTCGCAAAAAAGCACGCCGCACACACCACCAGTGCGATCCCGATCCACCGGCTCCAAGTTTTCCGCTTTCCGAAAGAAATGCCAGCCATCGTCATGGACTAGGATGCGCCGCCTCGTACGCATGGCAGCATGGCGTCTGCCTCGGAGTGAACTCCATCACCTCCACGCGCGTTCCGTCGGGATCGTATGCGTCGATGCTGTTCTTCCCGTCGCGCCCGACCTCAGGCCCATCGAATTTCTTCCAACCACGTTTTTTCAACTCGGCCGCCGCGACGTTCGCATCTTTCACGCCTAGCGAAAAATGATTCTGCACGCCCATCTCTTTGTGATCGGCATTCGCCGGAATGTTGAGCATGTACTCGATCCAGTCGCCGCCATCCGGCACCTGGAGCTCGTACCAATCGATATCCTTGTCCTTGAATCCGCCATACCAATACACGCGAAACCCAAGAACATCGCGATAGAATTTATTCTCCGCAGCAATATCCTTGACCACAAATCCCGCATGCAACATGCGCGTGCTGAGCTGCTTCGGCGAAACCTTAAAGTCCGTGCCCCTCGCTGCTCTCTGTACAAACGCAATGCGATTACCCTCCGGGTCGCGCACTTCGAATTCTGTCGGCCCGGTATTCCCTAAGGCAACAGCCGCTACGTTCACACCATGCGCCGATAGATAGTTCGCCAGTCCTGCCGCGTCGTCGGTTGCGAACGCGATTTCAGCCACCCAATTCTGCGGCGCCGGAGAGGGAACTGCCTCGAGTTCCACATACTGTGAACCGTTCACTGCAAAGCACGTTCGCGGGTCCCCCGAACAATTGCCACCGCTCGTCGGCAATCCAAAAGTTCCCCCGTAAAACTTCCGCGACTTAGCAACATCGCTTGCATAGAGTCGTACGTGGTCGATTCCGGTAATCTTCGGCCGTACTGGCGAAATGTCCCCACCGGCGGTATGACCAAGCACCCACGCCGACATCGTCAGGAACACGAATCCAAGCCCAGCTAAACTCTCGCCTCATCACTGCGGCCCGGGATGCGTTCCCGTAAACTCACTGCAGCAAGGCTTCTCCGCCGGCTTAAATTCCATAAACTCCACGCGCGTATCGTCCGGATCGTAAACGTTAAGCTGCCATTTCCCGTCGCGCCCCACCTTCGGCTGCTCCGTCGCCTTCCACCCGTTCTTGATCAACCGCGCCTCGGCTTCCTTGATGCTCACCACTCCCAGCGAAATATGATTCATCACGCCCAGCGTATGGTGGTCTGCCGTCGGCGAAATATTCAGCATGTATTCGAGCCACGTATTCCCGTTCGGCTCCTGCATCGCCACCCACGAAGTCTCGGTGTCCTTCATCCCGCCCTGCCAATACAAATGGAAGCCGAGAATGTCGCGATAAAACGCATCCGCCGCGCCGCGATCCTTGATCACCCATCCCGTGTGAATCAGTTGATTGCTCTGCGGTGAAATCGCAATGTTGCTCACCACGCCGTTGCCCGGCGAACAAAAAATCACGCGATGCTGCTCCGGATCGCGTACCTCGATGTATTTATCGCCAGCGCGATCTTTCTTCACTTCGCTGACCTGCACGCCCTTCGACACGAGATAATCCCGCATCAGCCCAACATCGCGCACGTGATACCCGACCGCCTCAATCCCATCCTTCCCATCGCCCGGATCATTCGCCACCAGCTCAATCTTTTGCAGCGAATTCACGTTGAAGCACTTCACCGCCGCGCTTGGCTTCGTAAAGCAGCCCGACTTCGCCTCCGGCAGTCCGATAATCTTCGAATAGAACGGATACGACTTCTTCATATCCGTCACGCGAATCCGCACCAGCGCAATTCCGGTAATCGCTGGCCGGTCCGCGGCAAACACAACCAACGCGCTCACCGCCGCCAGAATCGCAACTCCACACAGCAACACACCATGCCGAACAGAACGCATACTCACCTCAGGACTTAGGATGAACGCGATTTGATCTTCCGAATATCTTCCAGCCGCTGCCGAATCCGCTGCTCGAAATCCTTGATCCGTCGGCTTGATAATACGTCCGTCCGGCGAGATTCTCGGGCAGGCACGACATGTTCGTCACTTTTTCTTCGTAATCGTGCGCGTATTGATAGCCTTTGCCGTACCCCACATTTTTCATCAGTCCCGTCACCGCGTTCCGCAAATGCAGCGGCACCGGATCGGCTTCCGTCTTCCGCACATCCTCGATGACATCGCCGTACGCCGTATACAGCGCATTCGACTTCGGCGCGAGCGAAAGATATACCGCAGCCTGCGCCAGCGCAAGATTGCCTTCCGGCGGCCCAATAAATTCGAACGCCTCTTTCGCCGCGAGCGTCACAGCCAGCGCGCCTGGCTCGGCCAGCCCGATATCCTCGCTCGCCATCCGCACCATCCGCCGCGCCAGATACAGCGGATCCTCGCCCGACTCCAGCATCCGCGCCAGCCAATACAGCGCCGCATCCGGATCCGAATTCCGCACCGACTTATGCAGCGCCGAAATCAGATTGAAATGTTCTTCGCCCGCCTTGTCATAGCGCAGCAGCTTCCGCTGCAACACATCTTCGAGCAATTCCGCCGTCAGATGCCGCACGCCCGCCGCATCCGGAATCGCCGCCCGCACCGTCAGATCGAGCGTGTTGTAAGCCGATCGCGCATCCCCATTCGCAAACGACGCGATGCGAAACAAAACTTCGTCGCTCGCCTCGACATTCTCATTCCCAAGTCCGCGCTCCTTGTCGTTCAACGCCCGCCGCAGCAGCGTCGCGATCAACGGCGTCGGCAGCGCCTCCATCACATACACTTTCGTCCGCGACAACAGCGGCGAAATCACCTCAAACGAAGGATTCTCCGTCGTCGCGCCAATAAAAATAATGTGCCCCGCCTCGACGTAGGGAAGAAACGCATCCTGCTGCGCCTTGTTGAATCGATGCACCTCGTCCACAAACACAATCGTCCGCGGCCCGCCGCGCGCCTTGCGCTCCGCGTTCGCCATCACTTCCTTGATCTCTTTGATCCCCGCTAGCACCGCGCTGAACGAAACGAACTCCGAACTCGTCAGCCGCGCAATCATTCGCGCCAGCGTCGTCTTCCCGCACCCCGGCGGTCCCCAAAACAGCATCGAGCTCAAATCATCATTTTCAATCTGCACGCGCAGCGGCTTGCCCGGCCCGAGCAACTTCTCCTGCCCGATAAATTCATCCAGCGTCCGCGGACGCATCCGCTCCGCCAGCGGCTGATGTGCCGCCGGCACATCCGGCTCAATCGGTTCCGGCAATTTCGAAAAGAGACTCACGCTTTCTTGCCGCCCATGTTAAAAACAATCTTCCGTTGCCGTGCCGCCTCATAAAACAAAACCGCCGCCGCAGCCGCGGCATTCAGCGACTCAATCCCACTCGCCATCGGAATTCGAATCCGCGCATCCGCGCTCTGTTCGACTTCGCGCGGCAACCCCGCGCCTTCGTTCCCGACGAGCAACGCCACCGGCTGGCACCAATCCAGATCCCACGGCGCGAGCACCGCATCGTTCGCATCCGCATCAGCGTCACCGCCGCCATCACTGCTGGCATGTGCGACCGATGCCAAAGTCCGCACACCCGCCACACGCAGTTGCGTCAGCAAAATCGGCAACGACATCCCGGCCACAATCGGCAAATGCAGCGCCGCTCCCGCCGATGCGCGCAACGCTTTCGGCGAATAGGGACTCGCCGTCCCGCTTTGTCCGGATGCCGCCGTCGCCGCCCCCGTCGCGCCAAACGCCGACGCCGTTCGAATAATCGTCCCGACATTCCCCGGGTCCTGCACGCCCGCCAAAACCACCAGCAGTGGGGAACAAGCTCCCTCCGGCTTCTTCAGCAAATCATCAAACGTCGCCGTTCGAGGCCGCACCAGCGCCGCGACGCCTTGCGGATGCTCCGTATCCGCAACACCTTCAAACAACCGATCCGTCGTCCGCAAAATCGGAATCGCAATTTCCGGCCGATCGATCACCGGCGCCAGCCGCTCGTCGATGCCGCTCTCCCGACTCGCTGAACAACACCGCATCAATCGCGCATCCCGATCGCAGCGCCTCCTCGACCAACCGAACGCCCTCCACGCCAACCGCGCCCGATTCCGTCGCCAGCCCACCGCGCAACGCCAACCGAAATTCTTTCAGCCACCGGTTGTCGCGCGAGGTGATCGTAGCGGTCCCCACACTCGCGCCTCCGCGAGGACTCCGCGCCCGTCCTCCAGCTTCTAAAGGTGTAGCCATAGCTGCGAGCCTAACAAATCCCCGCCCTCCAAGCCATTTCGATGCTCCCGTAGGGGTTCGAGGTAAGTTTGAATTCGCCGCCGGCATTTGGGTGCCGCACCCTTTTGCCTTTGAAAGGGTGCGGGTTTAGATCCAGCATCGCCCACACCAAAACGACGAGTGCGATTCATCCGCGACTCTCATTTCGACCGAAGCAAGAGTCGGAGAAACCTCTCTTCGATTGATTGGACCTTCGGGGTTCTCCATTGCTTCCCCCATTCCATCCGTGGTAGCGTCGCCCAAATAATGGCAGCGCGGCGGAGCGCTGCGGGGTGGACTTACGTCTTCGCCGAGGGCCAAAAAATTGCCGGCAGAACTGTTGCGCGTTAATCCGCAGACACCGGAAATCGATGCACTGCGTTACGCAGCGCATTTCCTCGTTCGCGGCAGTGTCATCGCCATCCCTACCGACACTTTCTACGGACTCGCCGCCGACCCCTTCAATCTCGCCGCCGTGGACGAGCTCTACCGCGTCAAAGGCCGCCCCGAAACCCGCGCACTCCCCATCTTGGTGAATTCGCTCGAACAAGCCCTCGTCCTCATGCGCCAAGGCCTGCTCGAAGGCACCACGATGGAGCATCCTCCCCGCAATTTCACAAAGCTAGCCCAAGCCTTCTGGCCCGGTGGCCTCACGCTCGTCGTCGAAGCCTCAAATCGCGTCCCCCTCAAAGTCACCGCCAACACCGGCAAAGTCGCCCTCCGCTGGCCCAAACATCCCGTCGTCGAACAACTCATCGACGAATTCGGCGGGCCCATCACCGGTACCAGCGCCAACATCTCCGGCTTCCCAGCCTGCGCCAACACCGATCAGTTGATGAAGCAACTCGGCCTGCGCCTCCCGCTCGTTCTCGACTCCGGCGAAACCGGTGCCGGCCTCCCCTCCACCATCATCGGCATCCAGGACGAAAACTGGGAAGTCCTCCGCGAAGGCGCCATCCCCATTAACGAAATCAAATCCGTCCTGCAATAGCGTCAGTGCTCGGCTGTCGTCTTCTTGCGCCCAAACAAAAAAACTGTCATTCCGAGCGAAGCCCGGAATCTGCTTTCTTGAACCCGGGCAACCCACCAATCAAGTCGCGCCGCCTTCCCGAAGTTCGACAGCCCATTCATCGTACAAACTCAAATCCACCACACATTACCTTCTCTCCCCATCCCCGCTCTTTCTCTCTGTGCTCTCCGCGTCCTCTGTGGTGAAATCTTCTTTCACCCTTGCCGACCACTCAAAAACCGCTCCTCGTCCTCGGCCTGATGTCCGGCACCTCCGCCGACGGCATCGACATCGCCCTGACAAAAATTTCCGGCGCCCCGCCAAACCTGAACGCGAAACTCCTCAATCACACAAGCGTCGATTTCCCGCCGCAAGTCCGCAAAGAAATCCTCCGCATCGCCGAACAAACTCCGGTTCCCGCCGGCGATCTCAGCCAAATGAATTTCCGCCTCGGCGAGATCTACGCCGAAGCCGCTCTGACAGCCTGCAAACGCTTCCGCATCTCACCCAAAAAAATCGCGATCCTCGGCAACCACGGCCAAACGATTTTTCATCAAGGCCCGCCGGTCCAAGTATCTCGGCAGACCGACCGCCTCCACGCTGCAAATCGGCGACGGCAGCGTAATCGCCGCCCGCACCGGCATCACCACCGTTTCCGACTTCCGCCCCGCCGACATCGCCCTCGGCGGCCAGGGCGCGCCTCTCGTCCCATACGCCGACTATCTGCTCTATCGCCATCCCAAACTCGGGCGCGTCTCGCTCAATCTCGGCGGCATCGCCAACATCACCGTCCTGCCCGCCGCCTGCAAACCATCGCAAGTCTTCGCCTTCGACACCGGCCCCGCCAACATTCTCATCGACGCACTCATCCAGCATTTCACGCGTGGCAGACAGCGCTTCGACAAAGACGCCAAACTCGCGCAATCCGGCCGCGCCGCACCCGCTCTCGTCGATGAACTCATGCACGACCCGTATCTGACGCAGAAGCCGCCGAAGAGCACCGGCCGTGAATACTACGGCAACGCCTACGTCAAAAATCTCCTCGCCGCCGGCCGCCATCATCACGTCCGCCCCGCCGACCTCGTCCGCGCCGTCACCGTCTTCACCGCTTTGTCCGTCATCGACGCCCTCAACCGCTTCGTCCTGCCCAACCACAAAATCGATCAACTCATCGTCTCCGGCGGCGGCGCCAAAAATCCTCTGATCATGGCCCAACTCGAAGCCGCTCTATCGCCTCATGTAGGGGCGCAGCTTCATCCAGAGGGCTCTGCCCGAAGGAACGCTGCGCCCCAGGCCCGCAAGGCTCGACTTCGCAGGCTCAGCGTTCCAGCGCTCAAATCCAAATCATCCCCTCCGACGACCTCGGTGTCCCCACCGCCGCCAAAGAAGCCTTCGCCTTCGCCCTAATGGCCTACGAAACATTCCACCAGCGCCCTCCAATCTCCCGTCCGCGACCGGCGCGCGCGGCCCCGCGATCCTGGGCAAAATTTCCTATGCACCGCCGCGTTAACTGGCTCTGCGGTCGCTCGCCGCTCAAACGGCCACGGGTCTTGCTTTGTCTCGTTACTTCATTACTTCTTTGCTTCATTACTTCGTTTGCTCGCTCCTGTTCTTCCAGTGCCAGCACCAATCCGAACGCGCTTACATTTCTTCTGGAATCCAATCCGACAAACCTCGACCCCCGCTTCGCCACCGACGCCGCGTCGCAACACATCGACGGCCTGCTCTTCTCCAGCCTCCTCGAACGCGATGCGCAGATGAATCTTCACGGCGACCTCGCCGAATCCTGGGAAACACCGGACCCGCTCACCTGGGTTTTTCATCTGCGCAAAGATGTCCATTTCAACGACGGCCGTCCCGTCACTTCTGCCGACGTCAAAGCGACCTTCGACTTCATTCGCACTCCCGGAAACAAATCCGCAAAACGCGGCGCGTTTCGTCTCGTGACTTCGATCGACGCGCCCGATCCAGCGACAGTGATCTTCCATCTCAAAGAGCCGTACGCCTCTTTTCCGATCAATCTCGTCCGCCCCACAACCGGAATCGTTCCCGCAAATGCCGGCGCCGACTTCGGACGCAAACTCACCGGCTCCGGCCCTTTCCAATTCGTCAGCCAGTCTCAAGACGATGAAGTAATCATTGAAAAAAATCCAAAATTCTCCGGTCCGCCGCCCAAACTCGAACGCGTCCGCTTTCGCATCGTCCCCGACGCAATCGTCCGCGCCCTCGAACTCCGCAAAGGCTCTGGCGACATCGAAATCAGCTCGCTGACGCCGGACATCATTCCCGTGCTGATCAAGCAGCCGGCGTTGGCTCTCGCCGATCGCCCCGGAACGAATTTCACTTACCTCGGCGTCAATCTCGAGGATCCAATCCTGAAACGCCGCGAAGTGCGTCAGGCCCTCGCCTACGCGACCGACCGCGAAACTCTGATCAAATATCTGCAGCACGGACAGGCGCGCGTCGCCGCCGGAATCCTCCCGCCGAATCACTGGGCCTACGAGCCAAACGTCACGCAATACACGCTCGACACCGCGCGCGCGGAAAAATTGCTCGACGACGCCGGATTCCCGCGCAAGGCGAACGGCATCCGCTTCGCAATCACGCTGAAGACGTCAACCGACGAACAATTTCGAGTTTTGGGAGCGGCAATTCAGGAGCAGTGGCGCCGCGTCGGTGTCGATCTCGAACTGCGACCGCTGGAGTTCGCGACGGTCTTATCAGACGCGATCAAGGGCAATTTTCAGTTGAACTTGCTGCGATGGGTCGGCGCCAACAACGACCCCGACATTTTCGAGTTCGTCTTCAGCTCCAAGCGTTTCCCGCCCGACGGAGCAAACCGCGGCCACTACCGCAATCCCCGCGTCGACGCGCTGACAGATCAGATTCGCGTCGAGATGGATCAGTCCAAGCGCAAAGTCTTGTGCAGCGAAGTCCAAAAAATCCTCGCCGACGACCTGCCCTATCTCCCGCTCTGGTTCACCGACGCCACCTCAGTCCATCGCAAATCCCTAGGCCAGTTCGAACTAAGCCCCACCGGCGATTTCGATTTCCTCGCCACCCTGAATCCCAATCCGTAACCGAACCGCCGCATCGTCGAGGACCGGTAGCGCCGGTGTACCCTGAGCCCCGAAGGACATCCCGCCGGCGTTTCTTCGTTGAGACTCCATCAAATCCCGCCAGCATTTCGAACGCTCGCCAACAGCTCTTGCTAACACTGCGTCTTACGCTGCGATCGCCTCCAGGCCGCCGACGTTTGCAATCCGCTCGCACGTGTACACTCTCCGGCAACTCGCAACCTGCACTCAACAATCGACTTAGCAACTTCGCCGGTGTGCCCCGGCCACTCCCCCCGCCCGCAACTCCTTTTGAATGAAATTCTTGCGCGCTCTGCACGCACAACCCATTTAGTTTCACACTCTTGCAAAAAAGGGGGGAGGGGTGGGTCGGAGCGCCTTGCGCAACGAAACCGGGCGCGATGATCAGCCTTGACCTTGTAGGGGCGCAGCACTGCTGCGCCCCATGTCCGCACGATCACAGCCCCTAGGAGATTTGCTTCTTGAGGTCAGCCAAAAGATTCAACGCATCCAGCGGCTTGAGTTGGTCGAGATCCGCGGTGCGAAGTTTTTCCAGCACTTCGCGATCCAGCGGCGTGAACAGCATTTCCTGATGATTGCGACGATGGCCATTGGTCGGAGCTGCACCATCTGTTGAACCAGCCACGATTTCGTTCGCGCCGGGAGTTAGCTTCTCGCTGAGCTGGTGCTCGCTCTGTTCGTGGCGTTTCAAGACTTCGCGCGCGCGCTCGATCACGCTTCGAGGCAAACCCGCGAGGCGTGCGACTTCGATCCCATAACTCTTATTCGCGCTCCCAGGCTCGACGTGCCGTAGAAAAATAATTTCGTTCGGCGTCTCTTTCACCGAAACGTGAACGTTTTTCACCGCGGGCAAAAGTTCAGCCAGTTCCGTGAGTTCGTGATAGTGCGTGGCGAAAAGCGTGCGCGCACGCGTGTGCTTCTGCAAATGCTCCACGACAGCCCAGGCAATGCTCAGGCCGTCGAAGGTTGCTGTGCCGCGGCCAACTTCGTCAAGTAGGACTAAGACTCGATGGAGTCGCGTGATTGAGGATGCTTGCCACCTCGCTCATCTCAACAAGAAATGTAGACCGGCCGCGAGCGAGATTGTCCGCAGCGCCAATACGCGTAAAAATGCGATCAATGATCGGAAGCTTCGCCTGCCGCGCAGGAACGAAGCTCCCAGCCTGCGCCATCAGCGAGATCAACGCAGTCTGGCGCAAATACGTAGATTTGCCGCCCATGTTCGGCCCAGTGATGAGCAGAAGCTGCTGCGTGTGCTGATCGAAGTAGAGATCGTTGGGAACGAAGCGTTCTCCGCGCTGGCGCAAAAGTTCTTCGATCACCGGATGACGCCCGCCGATGATGAGCAGCTCTCCAGTGTTCGTGAATTCCGGGCGAACGTAGCCGCGATCGGCTGCGAGTTTCGCGAACGTCGTGAGGACGTCCATTTGCGCAACGGCAGCCGCAGTCTTGCGAAGGCGAACGGCTTGCGACGCGACTGCGTTGCGCACGTCGATGAAGAGTTGCTTTTCGATTTCGCAGATGCGCTCGTCAGCGGCGAGAATTTTGCGCTCGTATTCTTTCAGCTCGGGAGCAGTGAAACGTTCAGCATTGACCAGCGTTTGCTTGCGCTCGTAGTCTGCGGGCGCGAGATGCAGATTCGGCTTCGAGATTTCGATGTAGTAGCCGAAGACGCTGTTGAAACGAATCTTCAGCGAGTTGATGCCTGTCCGCTTGCGCTCGCGCTCTTCCATCGCGGCGATGATTTGTTTGCTGTGCTGGCTCAGGTTGCGCAACTCATCGAGCTCAGCGTGAAAGCCGCTGCGGATGATTCCGGGATCGGTTGCGAGCGCCGGAGGTTCATCAGCGATCGCGACTTCGAGCCGTTCGCGAACATCGGCAAGTTCGTCGATTTCGTGATGGAGATGTCGCAGCAGATCGCTGCCGCCTTTCGGCGGAGCAGTGAGGAAATTCTTCAGCGTCGGAAGTTGTGTCAGCGATTTGCGCAGCGCGACGAGTTCTCGCGGCGTTGCGAGGCCAAGCGTGATGCGGCTCGTGAGGCGCTCGAGATCGAGAATTCCCTTGAGCTCTTTGCGGATTTCCCCGCGGACCACAGTTTGCTGGACGAGCTGAGCAACAGCTCCGAGGCGCGCTTCGATCGCTTCGCGCTCAATGAGCGGGCGCAGAAGCCACGAACGCATCAGTCGAGCGCCCATTCCAGTTACCGTCACGTCCAGCGCAGCAAGCAATGTTGTCGGTCCGCTGCGGCTCGCTTCCTCACTGAATATCGGATTGATGAGTTCGAGATTGCGAACGGAGACAGGATCGAGGATCAGCGCGTCGTGCTGCTCGTAGTAACGGATGCGGTCGAGATGGCGCAGCGCTTCGAGGCTTGCGGCTTCGTCAACACTGGCGCGGGCAGGCGCGACCGCAGCGCCGGAAGCAGAGGATGCCGGCGATGGCGCGTCCACAAACGCGGAGCGAGAGCTCCGATGTCGCAGAGCGATCGCCGCGAGCGGCGTTTTCTCGCAGATAGTGAATGATGGCTCCGGCGGCGGAGAGCGACTGGTGATGATCGTCGAGGCCGAAACCCGTGAGTTCAGCGACGCCGAATTGCTCGCGGAGAATGCGCGAGGCGTAGTCGTATTGGAAGACCCAGTCTTCGAGGCGGGACTCAACTCCGCCGACACCATCGGGAAGCGAATCCTTCGCGGTGTCGAAGAGCGCTTGCGGACGCGGGAGCAGAGTTTCTCGCGGGCGCAGGAGTTGCAGTTCATCGCGGAGGTCGTCAGCGGCTCGCGGTCCAGCGAATTCGGTCGCTTGAAATTCGCCAGTAGAGAGATCAACGAAGGCCAAGCCGATCGGAGAACCCGATGCATGCGTTGCCACCGACGCGAGGAAGTTGTTCTCGCGGGCGTCGAGGACCGCGCCGTCCGTTGCGGTTCCCGGCGTGATGACGCGGACGACTTCGCGGCGGACGATCTTCTTGCCCGGACCGGGCGCTTCCATCTGATCGCAGATAGCGATCTTGAACCCGGCGCGGATGAGACGGGCGATGTAGCCGTCGGCGGCGTGATATGGCACACCGCACATCGGAATCGGCTGACCCTTTTCGCGGTTACGCGAAGTAAGTGTGATCTGAAGTTCGCGCGAGGCGAGCAGGGCATCTTCGTAAAAGAGTTCGTAGAAATCACCGAGGCGGAAAAGCAGCAGAGCGTGGGGATAGCGAGATTTGATCGTTTGATACTGCTGCATCAACGGTGTGGTGGGATCGGACATTTGCGATGGCGATGCAGCTTGCTGTTTGGTGACTCAACTTCCTTTCGGATTTTTGTGGATGGGCTGGCGGAATCGTACTTCGAGGGGATGGCGTTTGCAAGGAAGGGGACTACTAGTCACAGGTCACTCTAACAAATCCGCGGGAGCAAGACGCCGGCCCTACCGATGCTCGATCCGCCGACGCTTAAGAGCGGATTTTGAGTTGGGCTAGGGCGAAGGCGTAATCCAAGGCGATTTCGCGGAGGTAGTCGTAGCGGCCGGAGGCGCCGCCGTGTCCTGCGCCCATGTTGATTTTCAGCAGCAGTGGATTCTTGTCGGTTTTTAGCGTGCGGAGTTTGGCTACGTATTTCGCGGGTTCCCAGTACATGACCTGGCTGTCGTTGAGAGACGTTTTCACGAGCATCGTTGGATATATTTTGGCCGCCAGATTTGTGTAGGGGCAGTAGCGCTTCATGTAGAAGTAGTCTTCGGATTTGTTCGGATCGCCCCATTCTTCGTATTCGCCGACGGTGAGCGGGAGAGATGCGTCGAGCATCGTGTTTAAGACGTCGACGAACGGGACGTGACTGATCACGGCTTTAAAGAGATCGGGGCGCAGGTTTGTTACGGCGCCCATTAGCAAGCCACCGGCGCTGCCGCCTTCGATGATGAGTTTGTCTTGCTCGGTGTAGTGAAGCGCGATGAGATGTTCGGCGCACTCGATGAAATCTGTGAAGGTGTTGAGCTTTTTGTGCATGCGGCCGGCGTCGTGCCAGGGCTTGCCGAGTTCGCCGCCGCCGCGAATGTGGGCGATGGCGAAGGTGACGCCGCGATCGATGAGGCTGAAGCGATTGGAATTGAACGAAACGGGAATCGAGATGCCGTAACTTCCGTAGCCGTACAGCAGCAGCGGAGGCTTGGAGAAGGGGTTCGGAATGCGGTCGCGGCGGCGCACGAGCGAAATCGGAATTTCGGTGCCGTCATTGGCTCTGGCGTGAAGGCGCTCGATCACGTACTTCGATGGTTCGTAATCGCCGAGGACGGGTTGCTGTTTGCGGAGGATGCTCTCGCGTGTCTTCGGATCGTAATCAAAGACTGAACGCGGTGTGACAAAAGACTCGTAAATGTAACGAAGATGCGTCGGGGCGAATTCGGGATTGCTGCCAAAACCGGCACTGTAAGCCGGCTCGTCAAACTCGATGCGGTGTGATGCTTCGAGCGGATCGGACTTTGCGGCTGCGAGTTCGAGCGCGGGCGCGAGATCGACAATGCGCAGGAACGGAAGCCCGTCTTCGCGTTCAAAGAGAGCGAGATGCGACTCGAAGACGTCGGCAGAAGCGAGCATGACGTGTGGGCGCGTTGGGATCAGCTCGCGCCAGAACTTGCGGCGCGGATCTTCGACCGGGACGATCATCAGCCGGAACGTACGTCCGAGCGAGTTGGTACGAATAAAGAATGCGCCGCCGCGTTTCGCGTCGGTGGCGGGATGATGGTCAACGTAGTATTCGTGCGTATCTTCGCGGGCGGCGACTATGCGAAATTCGCCACTCGGTTGGTCGGCGCGAAGGTAATGGACTTCGCTCGTCGTGTGGCTCGCGGTCGTTAACAATAAATAGGTACCGCTGCGGGTACGCTCGACCTGGATGCGGAAACGTTCGTCGTTTTCCTCGTAGATGAGCGGATCGGGATCGGTTGAGCCGAGCGTATGGCGATACAGCCGATGCGAGCGCTTGGTTGTTTCATCTTCGACCGTGTAAAAGAGCGTGCGATTGTCGGAAGACCACGCGGCGCTGGTCACGCGTTCGATTCGTTCGCCAAGAGTTTCGCCGCTGCGAAGATCCTTAATCTGGAGCGTGTATTGGCGGAATCCGGTCACGTCGAGCGAATAGGCGAGTAACCCGTTGTCGTCGCTGACATCGAAGGAACCGATCCCGAGGAAAGAATGCCCTTCGGCGAGCGCGTTGAGATCGAGAAGAAGCTCCTCGGCGGCATCGTCCGCGTCGCGCTTCCGGAAGTGAATCGCGTACTGCTTGCCTTCTTCAGTGCGCGAGAAATAAAGATGGCCGCGGAGGCGATAGGGAACGGATAGGTCGGTCTGCTGGATACGACCCAGCATCTCTTGATAGAGCTTTTCCTGGAAGGCCTCGGTGCCGCGAAGGTTGGCGTCGGTCCAGGTATTTTCGGCGTTGAGGTAAGCGATGACCTCGGGATTTTGTTTGTCGTGAAGCCAAGCATACGGATCGATGCGGCGATCTTCGTGGATGACGTGCTCGACCGGATGGCGGCGCGCGACGGGTGGAGTGGTCGGGTCTGCGATTGGCGCGGCGGTATTCGTGTTGGCTTCGGAAGTCATGGCCCTCTTGCGTGATTGGGGATTGGCTGGCGCAGAAACAACCTGGCTGCGGGCTTCTGTCTATACTACATCGAAAAAATTTTGCGCGAGAATCGTGAAGCGGAGAGGACGGCGTAGAAGCTAATGGCGCGTGAGACGGAGATCAAGTTGCGGGTGGCTGATATCAACGCGTTTCGGAAAAATCTGAAGCGGGTTGGAGCGCGAACGGTTGCGCGCGGGTCAGGCCAATTGCATGAATGGAACACCCTGTACGATACGCCCGGGGAGGATTTGCGGGGAAAGGATCTGCTGTTGCGTGTACGGGTGGAGACGCGGGTCGAGCGATCGAAGACGTCGAAAAAACGAGTGCTATTGACGTTCAAAGGGCCGGTAAAGGGCAGCAAGGCTTCTGACGCGGCAAGTCGAGCGGCGCATGACCGTCGCTTTGGCAGCAATCACAAGGTTCGCGAAGAAATCGAGCTGGAAGTTGGGGATGCGAAGGCGCTGGGGACGATTTTCGCGCGCTTGGGGATGCGGGAGTCGTTTCACTACGAAAAGTATCGGACAACGTTTCGCATGCCGGAGTCGAATCGATGGGCGAGGGGTTTGTTGATTGAACTGGATGAGACGCCGATCGGGACCTTCGTGGAACTGGAAGGGCCGTCGAGGGCAATCGATCGCGCGGCGAAGCTATTGGGATATTCCAAGGATGAGTACGTGCTAACGAATTATTTGAGATTGCATGCGGAAGAATGCATGCGGCGTGGAGAGAAAGTCGGCGACATGGTATTTCGGAAGCGGAAGTGAGCCACGGCAGTGATGCGATTCCCGTTCGTTGATGATGAGAGCGCGATGAGTGAGTTCAAATTTTTCAAATTTTTTGAGCGATGTGTTGCCGTGCGCGAAAAATCTCGGTGAGAAAAGCCGAATTTCTCCATTCTTTTCTTGACAATACAGCGCGCGAAGGCTTATCAAGCAGTTGGAGTGAATTTTCTGCCGATGTCCGCGTCTAGCGAACTCGAACCTGGGCCCCGCAGGGTAAGACTGATTGCCGAATTTGCGGCACAGCAGGCTGAGGGTGTTCGAGAGGCGTCGCACGAGTCGAAGTTGAGCGTGCGAACGGACGCATGGGGAGGGTTCACGGCCGGCTGAAGGTAAGTACATTTGTATGAGGCACTTGCCCGCAGCCGGAGGGATTACGGTTGGCGGGCGTTTTTATTTTGGGGCGACGATAGCGACACAAAAAGCAAGAAAAAGCGGACCGTCGCAAACCGCATCGATCTTGCCGAGATGGGGCGCAGCAATGCTGCGCCCCTACGCGGACGGAGTGATGGATGGACGGTGGGTGCAGGACGATGAGCATTTTGTCGAACTAGAAGGTTGGAGTAGAGAGGTCGCGCTATGCAGTTGTATGCCACGGAGTTGATGGGTGCGGAGACGTACGACGACCAGGGGAATTTTGTTGGCCGCGTGCGTGAATTTTTTATCGAGCCGGCGGACCAGCCGAACCGGATCGCGCGACTCCTGCTATCGCGCGGACGATTTCAGCCGCTGGTGGCGAAGTATGACCAGGTGGCCACGGTTGGGCCGGGGACGATTCGTTTGAACTGCAATGAGCGGGCACTCGAGCTGTATCAACCGAATGAGGGATGGCTGGCGGTGCGGAAGGATTTGCTGGATCAGCAGATCATCGACACGCAGGGCCGCAAGGTCGTACGTGTAAACGACGTGGATTTGGCGGAGCAGCGAACGAACGGCAACGTAGAGTTGCGGCTGACGCAGGTCGATGTCGGCCTGCCGGGTGCTGTGCGCCGATTGTTGCAAGGCGTTGTGTCGCCATCGGTGGTGCGCAAGCTTCAGAGCCGGCTGCCGCAGCGAACGATCCGATGGGAATTCGTGAACTTGATCGAGCCCGATCCTTTGCGGCGGGTGAAGCTGCGCATTACGCACGAGAAGCTCGAGGATTTGCACCCTGCGGATCTGGCCGAGATTATGGAGTCGCTGTCGGCCGCCGAGCGACAGGGAATCATCGCGTCGCTGGATGAAGAGATGGCGGGCAAGGTGCTCGCTGAGCTGGACGAGCGATTGACGCGACAAATCGTCGAGAAACTCGATCCAGAGAAGGCCGCCGACATTTTGGAAGAGATGGCTCCCGACGCGGCGGCCGAATTGCTCTCGGATTTGCCGAAGGAGACTTCCGAGGAATTGTTGGACGAGTTGCCCGGGCAGGAAGCCGAGGATGTGCGCGAACTGCTCTCGTTCGATCGTTCGACAGCGGGCGGCATGATGAACACGGAGTTTGTCGTCCTGGGCGAGACCGCGACGCGCGAAGAAGTGTTGGAGTGGATGCGGACGCAGGACTTGAACCTGGATTCGCTGGACTCCGTGGTACTGCTCGACAGCACGGCGCGGTTTTCCGGGATCGTCACGGTCGCGCGTCTCTTGATGGCAGCACCGGAGCAATCGATGGGCGAACTACGGCTCGAACCGCTGCTGAGCGTGCCGGCGGACACCGAAGAGAAGGAAGTATTCGAGCTGTTCGACAAGTACAACTTGCGGACGCTGACCGTGGTAGACGACAGCCAGCGGCCGATAGGGACGATTGCCGTGGATGACGTGGTGTCGCGCCTGGTTGAGAAGTAGGAGAGGAAAAATGGCGGCGTGAAGCCGCCTCCACAAAGGCAAAGTCAGCGAATGAATTGGGGCGCCATTTCGGAGAAGGTGGACGGGCTGCGCGACCGCGGCACAGATTTGCAGAAGCGTCTGCGTTCGTCGCGCAAACGCATCGCTCTGCTGTTGGCGGTGGTCGGGCCGGGAATCATCACGTCGAACGTCGATAACGACGCTGGCGGAATCTCGGTGTACACCCAGTCCGGGGCGCAATATGGCTACGCGCTGCTGTGGTCGCTGATCCCGATGACGATCGCGCTGTATGTGACGGGCGAGATGTGCGCGCGCATGGGTGTGGTGACGGGCAAGGGACTATCGGACCTGATTCGCGAGGAGTTTGGTTTTCGGCCGACGTTTTTCGTGATGATCGCTGGATTTTTCGTCGATCTGGCGAACGTCGTGGCGGAATTTGCAGGCGTCGCGGCGGCGATGCAGATTTTTCACGTCAGCAAGTACATTTCGGTGCCGATCGCGGCGGTGCTGGTGTGGGTTCTGGTTCTGCGGGGGACGTACCGGCAGGTGGAAGTCGTGTTTCTGGCGGCTTGCGTTTTGTATTTGTCGTACGTGGTGTCGGCGATTTTTGCGAAGCCGGATTGGCTGGAAGCCGCGCGGCATACAGTCATCCCGACGATGCATTTCAACGCCGGATATCTGGTGATGCTCACCGGGTTGATCGGCACGACGATTGCGCCTTGGCAGTTTTTCTATATGCAAGCGGGATTCGTCGAGAAGAAAGTTTCCGTGCGGCAATACCCACAGGCGCGCGCGGACGTGCTGATCGGAAGCATTAGCTGCATGGCGATCGTGTTTTTCATCATCGTTTGCACGGCGGCGACGCTGTACGCGAGTGGACAGCGATCGATCACGGACGCGGCGGAAGCGGCGGCGGCGCTGGTGCCGTTAGCAGGGAAGTGGGCCGGCATTTTGTTTGCGTTTGGCTTATTGAACGCGTCGTTGTTCGCGGCGTCAATTTTGCCGCTGTCTACGGCTCACGTGATTTGCGAAGGATTGGGATTTGAGGCCGGCATCGACCACAAGTTCAAAGAAGCACCGATTTTTTATTGGCTTTACACAATTTTGATCGCGGTGGGCGCGGGAATTGTTCTCCTGCCGAATGCGCCGCTCTGGAAGATCCTGATTTTTTCGCAAGTGGGCAACGGAATCTGGCTGCCGGTGGTGCTGATTTTCATTCTGCTGCTGGTGAATCGGCGCGATTTGATGGGCGAATATGTGAACACGACGACGTTCAACATCGTCGCGTGGGTCACGGCGATCGCGATGATTTTGCTGACGTTTGTGGTCGTGTACACCTCGATCTTCCCGAACGCCGTGGGCGCGGCATCGCCTTGAAGCAGTGAAATTGAAGCGGCGACACTTCTCACGGTTCAATTGCATCGAATACCAGGCGCGAGGCCTCGCGGTATTAGCGGGTTGATAGCGCGGCAGGGACTCTGGCGTTGCGCCGTCGCCGAGGCTCATGTTAACTTTGCGGCGTAAAGAAGATTTGCGCTGAACGCTGAGCGCGCCCTCGCGACCTGATGAAATCGCACGTCACACTCCAAGTTGCCACACCCGCTGCCCTGGGAACCGTCACCGGGGAAGAAGCCGAACTATTAGCCAGGCTGGATTCGGCGCGGTTGCCGCGGCACGTCGCGGTGATCATGGACGGCAATGGACGCTGGGCGCAGCGGAAACTTATGCCGCGAGTGGCTGGGCATAAAGTTGGGGCGCAGACGACGCGAACGATCATCGAGACTTGCGCGCGGCTGAACATCGAGGCGCTGACGTTGTACGCGTTTTCGGTGGAGAACTGGCGGCGGCCGAAGACGGAAACTGATTTTCTGATGCAGCTCTTGCGCGAATATCTGCGCACGGAGATGCCGCTGATTCAACGGAACAACATTCGAATGCGATTTTTGGGACGGTCGAACGAGTTGCCGATTGGTGTGCAGCAGGACATGAAGGCCGCGGAGGAAAAAACCGCGGCGAATAGCGGGATGGTTTTGTGTCTGGCGCTGAATTACGGCGGGCGCGCGGAAATTGTGGATGCGGCGAACGCGATTTTGGCGGAGCGGCTCGCGCAGGGAAGCAATGCGCCCGTGACGGAAGAGGAAGTTTCGCGGCGGCTTTATACGGCGGGACTCCCTGATCCGGATTTGTTGATTCGGACGAGCGGCGAGATGCGCGTGAGCAATTTTCTACTCTGGCAGATTGCGTACGCGGAGATTTTCGTGACCGAGACGCTTTGGCCGGATTTCAATCGGGCGCGATTGCTGGAGTCATTTTTGGATTTTCAGAAGCGCGAGCGGCGTTACGGCGGGATTGGTGAAGGCGGTTCGGATTCGCGTGTGCCGCGCGTGGCCGGCGAGTAGTTGGAACTTTTCTGTTTTGCTTCCTTTTTCATTTGAAGGCTTTGTCGTAGGTTAGTTGACGGTCGGATTGCGACTGGTTGGGTGATGTTTGTGGCGCGCGGGTAGTTTCGGCGCTTCGACTGTGTTCGTCTGGGCTGTTGATTTTATGAAGGGAATTTCGCGGAATGACTTGGAAGAGAGTCGCCACGGCCGTCGTGTTAATCCCGTTCGTCGTGGGATTGGTGCTTTACTCTTCGACGGCGGTAGTGGCGTTGGCGCTGACCGCAGTCATCGTGCTGGCGATGATCGAGTATTTTGCGCTTGGCGATGCAATCGGGCATCGCGCGTATCGCGTATGGACACTAATTTGCACGATCTTGCTGATTTTTACGCGATGGGTCGCGGTAACCAGCGATTGGGTGCTGTCCCCCTTTCATGCGATTCCTAGCCGCTATACCCCGCCGGGCGTAGCTACCGGCACGGACGACGTTCTTATTCTCTTCGTTCTCGGCATCGCGACGCTGACGCTCGCGACGAGGCGTCCACTGGTTGAATCCTTGGCTGCGGCCGGTATCAGTTCGAGTGCGCTGCTTCTTGTGGCGTTTCCTCTAAGCTTTGCGGTGACATTGCACGCAGTTGCTGGGATTGGGCCGAAGCTGCTGTTGTTTGCGCTGGTAATCACTTGGGCCGGCGATACTGTGGCGTACTTTGTGGGGCGAGCAATTGGGAAGCATCCATTTGCGCCAATTTTGAGCCCTAAGAAGACTTGGGAGGGCGCGGTCGGAGGATTTGTAGGTTCGCTGTTGGTGGGCGTGGCGTTTTCGAAATGGATTGGCGTACCGATGGGGCAGATGTTGGCGATGGCGGCGGTTGGGAATGTGGCGGGGCAAGTTGGCGACTTGTTGGAATCGGCGTACAAGCGCAGCGCCGGAGTGAAGGACTCCGGGACGCTGTTGCCCGGGCACGGCGGGATTCTGGATCGCATTGATGCGTTAATTCTGGCAATACCAGTCGTTTGTTATTATTGGATTCTGTTCGGGAACTGACGTCTCACGAGGGTCGATGGCGGAATTTCGCAAATTGGCGATTTTGGGATCGACGGGGTCGATTGGGCGGCAGACCTTATCCGTCGTCGAAGCGATGCCGGAGCGATTTGGCGTTGTGGCGATGGCTGCGGGCTCCAATCTGGATGAGTTGGTCGGGCAGATTGAACGGCATAAGCCGGAAGTCGTGTCGGTCGGCGATGCGGCCAAGGTGGATGAGCTTGCCGGGCGGCTGAACGCGAAGAGTATCTCGCCGATGCCAGCGATTCATCATGGGCGAGAGGGAATGCTTGCCGTCGGGACGCACGCGGCGGCGGACATCGTTGTTTCGGCGGCGGTTGGCGTGGTTGGGCTTGAGGCCACGTATGAGGCGGTCAAGCTCGGAAAGATCATCGCTCTTTCGAATAAAGAGGTACTCGTAGCAGCCGGCGAATTGGTCATGGCGGCGGCAAAGAAGGCCGGACGCGAGCTGCTACCGGTCGATAGCGAGCACAATGCCGTGCACCAGTGCCTGCGCGGAGGCGAGCATCGCGAAGTCCTGCGGCTCGTGTTGACGGCGTCGGGCGGCCCCTTCCGCAAGTCCCCGCTAGCCAGCATGTCCAACGTTACCCCGGAGCAAGCCCTCGCGCACCCGAACTGGAAGATGGGAAGCCGAATCACAATCGACTCGGCGACCATGATGAACAAGGGATTCGAGGTCATCGAGGCGCGCTGGCTTTTCGGCATGCGCCCGGACCAGATCGACGTGGTGATCCATCCCCAGTCGACCATTCACTCGATGGTCGAGTTCGTAGACGGTTCCGTTTTGGCACAACTCGGCCCAACCGACATGCGGATGCCCATCCAGTATGCGTTAACCTATCCAGAGCGGGTGGCATCGAACCAAGTGGCTCTAAATTGGTCGAAGCTGCGCCGTCTCGACTTCGCACGTGTCTCCACGAGGCGGTTTCCGTGCTTGCGCTTGGCAAGGGAAGCCATGAAAAAGGGCGGCGCCATGCCATGCGCTTTGAACGCGGCCGATGAGGTCGCTGTGGCGGCGTTTCTGGAGCGGCGGTTGCCGTTCCTGGACATCCCTGAGGTGATTGAGCGAGTGCTCGGCCGGATGCCGCGCGTGAAGTTTGAGAAGATGGACGATGTGCTTACAGCCGACTTGGAAGCACGTCGAATGGCCAAAGAGGAAGTAGAGAGACTGGCAGTGGCAGCTGCTGCGGCATCGTAAAATCGATCCAGGTGCGCTCTTAAGACGTACTCACCATAGGGCGCGACGGAAAGAGAATCGCAAGTATGGATTTGTTGATCGGCGTAAGCCTCGTGTTGGGAGTGATGATCCTCATACACGAGTGGGGACATTTTATCGCTGCGCGTATGTTTGGCGTGCGCGTTGATGTCTTTTCGATCGGATTTGGGCCGCGACTGTTCGGCTGGAAGAGCGGCAATACCGACTATCGCATCAGCATCATCCCGCTGGGCGGCTATGTGCGGATGGCGGGGCAGGATCCCACCGACATTGATTCGTCTAGCCGGTGGTCTGCGAACCGCGCGGGGGCTGAGGCCGAGGCTCCAGGAAAAGTCATGGATACGGTTCAGACGGCGACGGAGACTGCGCTCCGTCTGCCCCCGACCGACATCGGCGAACATGTGACCGGCGCTCCCGATGAGCTGATGAGCAAGCCGCGCTGGCAACGCGCTGTGATTTCAGCGGCCGGGCCGGCGGTCAACCTCGTATTTCCGATTTTGCTTTTGACGGGCTACTTCGTTGCGATCGGCATCCCTTATCCGGTGTTTGAGGACAAGCCGGTCGTTGTGACCGCCGTGCCGGCTAACTCAGCGGCCGCTCATGCGGGTCTCGCGCCAGGTGACCGCGTCGTTGCGATCAACGGTGAGCAGAACCCCAACTGGACTGACGCGGCGAAGATTGTCACTACCGCAGAACCGAACACGAAGGTGTCGGCGGAAGTTGAAACTGCCGGACAAAAGAGGACCGTAGAGATTCCCGTCGGAGCGCAGAAAGACACCGAGCAGATCTTCGGGTTCGCGCCGATGAAACCCATTTTGGAAGACGTGGCGCCCGGAATGCCGGCGGCGCGTGCCGGATTGAAAGAAGGCGACGTGATCGCTTCCGTCGATGGACAGCCGATTCAATGGTGGGGACAGTTTACGGAGCGCGTGCGCGGATCGAACGGTAAGGCGCTGTCGCTCGATGTCGACCGCAAGGGACAGCCTATCCACTTGGTTGTAACGCCGCAGGCCGGTTCCAATGAACGCGGCGAAACCGTCTACCAGATCGGCGTGCAGGTGCATGAAGAAACCGCATATCGCCGCGTCGCGTTTGGCGAAAGCGTGAAGTTTGCCGCAGCGCGAACGTACGACACGATTGACGACACGATCGGCGTCGTTGGCAAGCTCTTCAGCGGCCGAGTCTCCGTGCGGCAACTGCAAAGCGTGGTTGGCATCTCACGCGAGGCGGGACGCGCCGTCCACAAAGGCGCGCAAGCAGTAATTTCGCTGATGCTTTTGATCAGCGTGAACCTCGGCATTTTGAATCTATTGCCGATCCCGATTCTGGACGGTGGCAACATTTTGTTGCTTGCCATCGAAGGCGGGCTCCGCCGCGACCTCAGCCTGGCGTTTAAAGAGCGTTTTGTTCAGGTCGGATTGGTCTTCCTGTTGGTGCTGTTTGCGATCGTTATGTACAATGACGTCGCGCGGCTGTTCCACTCCTAGCTCTGTTTTTTTCAGCGCGCGCACAGGAGTTTTGCTGAATGCCCGCGGCACCGAATCATCGCGCCTCGACCGGCGAGAGAATCAACTCGGCGGAAACAACCGGTAGTTTGCAGGAGACGCTGGCGAAGAAGGGAATTCGCCTGACCCGGCAGCGCCGCGTGATTTTACAGGTGATGGACGACGCGGAGCAGCATCTGGACGTCGATCAGATTTTAGAGCGCGCGCAGAAAATCGATCCGGGCGTGCATCTTGTTACGGTCTATCGCACGATCGATCTGCTGAAAAAACAAGGACTTATCGACGAGCTGGATCTGCTGCATCTGCGCGGCGATCGGCATTACTACGAGACGCATGGCCCACGGGATCACATTCACGTGGCGTGCTTGCGCTGCGGCAAGGTGCGGGAGTTTGAGAGCCGTCTTTACGAACAACTGAAAGAGCAGATCGCTCGCGACTTCAACATGAAAGTCACGGTTTCGCGCACCGAAGTTGGCGGGTATTGCGCGGACTGCCTGCCTAAAGTCTCGGGATAATACTCGGAATCAATGCGTCCGCCGTTCCGGCGAAGCGGGTTCGTTGTCTGTTCGTCTACCCACCGGATGGCTTCGCAACCGCCGCGCTAGATCGAAAGTGTCGAAACGTGGAAAAAAAGCGATTGGCGTTCGCGATGTCTTTGCCGATCTGAGCACGCAACTCTTCGGGACCGCTAAATTTTTTCTCGGCACGCAACCGCTTCCAGAAATGAACCTCGATCCGCTTCGGCGCAATTTCTTCTGAAAAGTTGAGCAGGTGCGTTTCGATCGTCACGCCAGCCCCGTTGAATGTCGGCCGCATCCCGATGTTCGTCACCGAGCGACGCGTTTTGCTCTCACCATCGATGCGCGTCCGCGTCACGTACACGCCTTGCGCGGGAAGCATTTCTTGCTCGGGAACCAGATTCAGCGTCGGGAACGTAAACTTCCGTCCGATCCCGGCCCCTTTCACGACTTCACCTGTCAGCACAAACGGCCTGCCTAAAAGTCGCGCCGCATACGAAACATCGCCTTCACTAATCGCCTTACGGATGCCAGTACTTGAAACGATCTCGCCACGGTAGGTAACCGGCGGAATCACAATGACGTCGAAGCCTCGCCGCATTCCCTGTTCGCGCAGCAGCTTCACATCGCCGGCTTGACGATGCCCGAAGTGGAAGTTCTCGCCAACGAGCACAGCTCGCACTTGCAGATCGCGCACGAGTATCTGATCGACGAAGTCCTCCGGCGAAAGCCGCGCCAGCTCGAGCGTAAACGGCATAACCACCGCCGATTCGAGCCCCGCGACACCGAACCAGTCCATCCGCTGTGCGTTCGTCGAGAGTCGTGACGGCGCAGCCTCCGGCTTGAGCACCCTTCGCGGTGTCGGATCAAACGTCAGCGCAGTCGCGACGCACCCCGTCTCGATCGCTCGCTGCTCGACGGCTCGTAAAATCGCCTGGTGCCCCAGGTGAATGCCGTCGAAGTTGCCGATCGCCAGCACACTGCCCCGCTTCGACTCCGCATAGTGCGCCGACCACTCGGCCGGCGCTGCGAACTGGCGAACCTTGCGTTGCTCTGCCTTAACGACGTCCCGCGAGATTGCGCGCCCACGCACCCGCGATCGCGTGCCAGTCTCCTCGTCGACGTGAACCTCAAACTGCAATCCGTCGTACGCGAGCCCGACATTGCTCAATCCCATTTTGCGCAGCCGTTCATTCGTCTCCGCGTGCGGCAAATCATGCGCAATATGTGTGAACCACGCCTGCTTCGGCTTCAATCGCTCGATCAACGCCAAAGCTTGGTCGACCGTCTGGTGCGTCGGATGCGGAATATCCCGCAACGCGTCGATGATCAACACATCGAGATCTTCGAGCAGCGCAAGCGACGAATCCGGCAGCGACCCGAAATCTGTCAAATAGGCCCCGCGCCCAAACCGATATCCGAGAACCTCGAGGTCCCCATGATGCAAAGGCACCGGCACAAACTCCAGCCCCAACAGGGGAAATGCCCCATCGACAACATGCAGCGTCACACTCGGCACGGTGCTGTACACCGGCCGTCCGTCAAACACATACGCGAACGCGCGCCGCAAAATGTCGAACGTTTCGGGATTCCCATACACGGGCAGCGCCGAATTTTGCCGAAAGTTGTACGGCCGGATGTCGTCGAACCCGAGAATGTGATCCGCGTGCCCGTGCGTCAGCAAAATCGCGTCGAGCCGATCGATCTTCGCGCGCAGCGCCTGCTGCCGAAAATCCGGCGTCGTGTCGATGACGATGTTCTGCCCCCCGCGCGATAGCAGAATCGAAGGCCGCAACCGATTGTCGTGTGGATCCGCCGAAGTGCAAACCTTGCAATGGCAAGCAAGCGAAGGCACTCCCATCGACGTGCCCGAGCCAAGAATCGTAACTTTTATGGGGTCGGAAGCCATACGCCGTCAGACACCAGGATGACGCGCCGAACTCAACAGCCACACACAATCATCAGGAGTTTCCGCGAATGCGAGGCCGGTGCGCGACGCGATCAGCGTGTCTTTGCCTTCGCCTGTGTCTGAGCTTGCGCCTGCGCCGCGATCGCCTGATTGACCTCGAGATAGGTCATCTTGAGTTTGCCCAGAAGATCCAGCAGCAGCGCATCTTCTTCAGGCGACAAATTCCCACGCGTCTTCTCGCGCAGCGCATCGAGCATGTCGATCAGCTCGCGTGCCGCATCGGGATCGATCATCGGCTGGCCGGTGCGCGGATCAGCGTACGCGCCCAAAACCATCGCTGCATTGCTGCCCAGCATGCGCACCAAATTCTCAAACGCCGGAATGCGCGTCGGGGCATCCGCCGGCGGCACGATCCCTTCCGATTCTGCGCCTTCGCTCTGGCTCGCCACCGGCGCCGCCGGAGCACTTTTCTTTACGGCAGCCTCGATCGCTGCCTCTCGCGCCGCTTCGCGCTCTTCCTGCTCCACGACTTCCTGGCGCAGTTCGCCTTCTGCCGTGAACGGCCGGCGATCAATGACTCGGAACGAATCTTCCTGTTTGTTTTCTGACAAGTGAGAATCCTTCATTTCTACGTACGCGCTTATTTTATCATCGCGCTGCTGCTTTGTGTAGCAGCCCTCACCCTGCATCCAGACGATACAATCGCGCGAATCCTTACATCGTTTTGCGGCGCACATTCTCTCTTACATACGATTCAAGCCGAACTCGCCCAAATTTTTCTGACGGTTTGCTACACTCTTTCTTTATCCACGGAAGGTACATGGGCTCTCCAAAGAAAACTTCGAAGCAGTCTGTAAAAGCAAAAGGGAAGTCCGCAGCCGCACCTGTGCCAGCAGCGAAGAAAATTGTCGTGGCGAAAGCAACGAAAGCCTCGAAAGCGCCGGCATCTGATGTGAAGCCAAAAGAGCAGTCGTCCCCGTCGGTCGGTGACTGGTTCGAGAAATTAGTCGCGATCCAAAAACGCCTGCGCGACCCCGGCGGCTGCCCGTGGGACATCGAGCAAACGCATCAAACGCTTCGCACCTACTTGATCGAAGAAGCCTACGAAGTCCTCGACGCCATCGACAGCGGCGAAGACGCGAAGTTCGTCGAGGAACTCGGCGACCTCCTGCTGCAAGTGACATTTCATTCGCAGATCGCCTCGGAAGCGAATCGCTTCAACATCTCCGACGTCGTCCAGTCGATCCACGACAAGATGATTCGTCGCCACCCGCACGTTTTTGGCGAGGGTCAGGCTAAAGACTCGGAAGAAGTCCTACGCAACTGGGCCAAAATTAAAGCCGAGGAAAAGGCCGGCAAAGAAGTCGCGCCTGCCACCGGTGAGGCAAAGCGCGTTTCCGCTCTCGATGGTGTGCCCAAATCCATTCCTGCGACACTCGAAGGCCTCCAGCTCACGAAAAAGGCCGCGCGCACCGGCTTCGACTGGGAAAATGCCAAGGGTGTCTTCGACAAAATTAGCGAGGAAACTGTCGAGCTACAGCACACGCTCGAGCACGGAACCGCGATCGAGGCCGAAGAAGAGCTCGGCGACCTCCTCTTCGCTGTCGTCAACCTCGCCCGTTTTCTCCACATCGACCCCGAAATCGCTCTCAAGCGCGCCAACGGCAAATTCGTCCGTCGCTTCCACGAGATGGAGCGCCTCGCCGCCTCGCGCGGTCGCAAGTTTGAGGACGTTCCGCGCCCCGAGAAAGAATCGCTGTGGAACTCCGCCAAAGAATTGAAGGCCGCTCAGGCCGCGGCCACTGCGCAGGTCTCCAGCCTGGCCGGGGTGCGCAAACCGAGCCAGCATCGATGACCGACGGCATCTCCGTACGCAAGTGCACGACTCTTCCCGAGTTCGAGGCGTGCGTCGCGCTCCAAAAAGAAGTCTGGGGCGAAGAGGACCTCGAAATTGAGCCTGTCACTGGCTTCCTCGTCGCATCGGAAACCGGTGGCCAGGTTCTCGGCGCGTACGACGGCTCGCGACTCGTCGGCTACACCCTCGGCGTCGTCGGCTACCGCGATGGCATCATCTTCATCCATTCTCATCACACCGGTGTCCACCACGACTACCGCGATCGCGGCGTTGGCCGAAAGCTCAAGCTCTTCCAGCGCGACGAAGCCCTTTCACGGGATATCCGCTTCGTGCAATGGACCTTTGACCCTCTCGAACTTCGCAACGCTTACTTCAACTTGAACCGCCTCGGCGGTATCGCCCGCACCTACAAGCCAAACATGTATGGGATCACTTCAAGCCCTCTCCACCGGGGCCTGGCGACCGACCGCCTCTTGGTCGAGTGGCATCTGGACTCCAAGCGAGTCATCGCGGCGATCACTGACTTGGTAACTCAGCCTTCCGCCTCGGAATCCGGATACCCGCAGAGCACCAGGATCGAACTTCCAGCAGAACTTGAACAGTGGAAGCAGAGCGATGTGGAAGCGGTAAGGCGGGTCCAGGATTGCATCCGCGCTGACTTCATGAATTGCTTTAACCGCGGATACGCCGCGGTCGGCACGCGCAAGACCTCCAATGGCACGGAGTACGTTCTGGTTCCATGGAGTGATTTTTAGCAGCAGCTCTGCATCATCGAAAGAGTTCAATTCGTACTTGCGGTTCACAGCAGAGCCTGTCCAGGAGAGAACATCAAAACATGCGCATTCGCGAAATAACACTCCGCGAAATCGGAATGAAGCTGATCGCCCCATTCGAAATCAGCAGCGGCGTCGCTCACCACCGCCGCATCATCCTCCTCGAAGCCAACGTGGACGGAGTGACCGGCTGGGCCGAGTGCGTCGCCGGCGAAAATCCAAACTACAGCCCTGAAACCGTCGAAACCGCGTGGCACATCCTGCGTGATCATCTCTGGCCGCTCATTAAAGACAAGGATTTCAACGCGGCCGCCGATGTCTACGACATGCTCGAACTCGTCCGCGGCCACAACATGGCCAAGGGCGCCCTCGAAGCCGCCGTCTGGGACGCCGAGGCCAAGCAGAAGGGAATCCCGCTCTGGAAGCTGCTGGGCGGCTCGCGGACCGAAATCGCCAGCGGCGTTTCCATCGGAATCAAAGATTCGCTCGACACCCTCGCCGCCACCGTCAAAAAAGAACTCGACGCCGGCTATCAACGCATCAAGATCAAGATCAAGCCCGGCAAAGATCTCGAGCAGGTCAAACGCCTGCGCCAGGACTTCCCCAAAATTAAACTGATGGTTGATGCCAACTCGGCCTACACACTCGACAACTGGGACCTGCTCAAGCAACTCGACGGCTTCTATCTCATGATGATCGAGCAACCGCTCGGCTGGGACGACCTCTACAGCCACGCCGAATTACAAAAGAAGCTCAACACGCCGATCTGCCTCGACGAATGCATCCACGATCTCGAACATGCCCGCGCTGCGATTGCGCTCGGTGCCTGCAAGATCATCAACATCAAGCTCGGCCGCGTCGGCGGCCACACGATGGTCCGCCGCATTCACGATCTCTGCGAGAAAAGCGGCATCCCCGTCTGGTGCGGCGGCATGTTGGAATCCGGCATCGGCCGCGCGCACAACATCGCGCTCTCCACGCTGCCGAATTTCACGCTTCCCGGCGATGTTTCCGCCAGCAAACGCTACTGGGTTGAAGACATCATCGAGCCGGAAGTGACGGTCTCAAGCCGCGGCACGATCGCTGTGCCGACCGCGCCCGGCATCGGCTACAACCTGAAAATGGATCTGATCGAAAAGCTCACCACGCGCTCAGAAAAACTCGTCTAAGATTCATCGCATGAACGAAACACCGGGCCATCCCGGCGGCCCGGGGCGCACTACCATCGCGCTCGCGGTTCTTACCGTCGTCATTCTCTGGGCACTCAATTTCATCGCGGGAAAAATCGCCTTGCGCAATTTGCCCGCGCCGGCGGTCGCTTCCTTCCGTGTTTTTCTCGGCGGCCTCGCGATGCTCCCGGCCTATTTGATCTTCTCGCGTACTGCCGCGTTCGCCGATGCGCTAAAGACTCGCGCACGCGGCTTCAACGCCCGCGATCTCTGGACATTCTTCTACTTGGGATTTTTCGGCGTTGTCGTCAATCAGATGTGCTTCGCGCTCGGGCTCAGTCACACCGCCGTAAGCCACGGAGCCGTCATTGTTGGAATGGCGCCCGTCTACACTCTGGCGCTCGCGGTAATTTTTCGCGTCGAAAAAGCGACCTGGCGCAAGTTCGGTGGAATCGCGATGGCTTTCGCCGGCATCGCCGTTCTTGCCGCAGAGAATGGCATGACGACGCGGTCTCCATCGCTGGAAGGTGACGCCGTCATGATGACTGGCGCAATCGGATTCGCCATCTATAGCGTCCTAGGCAAACGTGTCGCCGCGCGCTACGACGCGCTCACGATGACCGCCTTCAACCATTTCACCGGCGCGATTGTTGTGCTTCCGGTTGTGGTCTATCAAGCCCACGCATTGCTCGTCGGCGCTCGGTGGCGTCTTGTCCCGTGGCAAAGCTGGACCGCCGTCATTTATATGGCGGTATTCAGCTCCGCGGTCGCGTATGTTCTCTATTTTTGGCTCCTGAAATATCTCCAGGCTTCCCAACTCGCTGCATTCACCTACTTGTTGCTTGTCATCGCCACAATCCTCGGCATCGTGTGGCTCGGCGAGCGCGGTTCGTTGATGCAGATCGTTGGTGGCGGTCTCGCGTTGGCTGGCGTCTACTGGATCGAATCGGGGCGGCAAAACTAAGCGCTCGCTTGTGCTAACGTAGCGTCGGCGGCGCGTAGGCAGGGAATAGCAGTCAACGTCACCAAATCACGAAACTCAATTCATCTCAGGAGTCCCCAGTGCCGAACCTACCTCTCCGTCAGGGCGGACCCGCCGCGCGTATCGCCGTCATTCCCGGCGACGGCATCGGCAAAGAAGTCACGCCCGAAGCCGTAAAGGTGCTCAAGGCCGTGACATCCTCAACCGGCCGCAAAATCGAATTCGTCGACTTCGACTGGGGCGCCGACAAATATCTCAGGGAAAATATCTCCTTGCCGCCCGGCGCAGTCGATATGCTCCGCGAGGAATTCGACGCCATCCTCTTCGGCGCACTCGGCGATCCACGCGTTCCTTCCAACCAGCACGCCGCTGACATCCTCCTCGGCCTGAGATTTAAACTAGATCTTTACGTCAACGCGCGCCCAGTTGAACTAATACATGAACGCATGACTCCACTGCGCGATCGCACCGTGAAAGATCTTCAACTCATCGTCTTCCGCGAAAACACCGAGGGCCTTTACGTAGGCGTCGGCGGTTTCTTCAAGAAGGATACGCCCGACGAAATCGCCGTCCAGGAAGACGTCAATTCACGCAAGGGCGTCGAGCGCATCATCCGTTACGCGTTTGAGTACGCCAAGGCGCGCAACCTCAAGCGCGTCTGCATGAGCGACAAACACAACGCCATGAACTTCGCGCACGACCTTTGGCAGCGCGTTTTCAAGGAAGTCCGCGAAGGAATATCCGGCAATCGAGTCCCGCCACCTCTTCATCGACACGCTGGCGATGGAGATCGTCCGCGACCCGTCTCAGTTCGACGTCATCGTCACCTGCAATCTCTTCGGCGACATTATCAGTGACTTGGGAGCTCAACTTATCGGCGGCCTCGGCTTGGCGCCCTCCGGCAATATCAATCCGGGTAAAACTTCACTCTTTGAACCGGTCCACGGCTCCGCACCAAACATCGCCGGGAAGGGCATCGCCAACCCACTCGGCTCGGTCCTGACCTCCGCGATGATGCTCGAATTCCTCGGCTGGCAGCCCGAGGCGGAACGCATCCGCAAAGCGGTAAAGTCCGCCTTCCTGAAAAACATCCTCACACCCGACTTGGGCGGCGATAAGAAAACAATCGAAGTAGGCGACTGGCTCGCCGCTAACGTCTAGCCATGCCTCGTATATGTACGGGCGCAGCACTGCTGCGCCCCATTTCAGCAAGATGTCCAATTTCGAGGATGCCCTCGAGTCGGGTCTGAGCAGAGAACACTGCCTCTTCTTTACTCCTCTGACCTAGCGCACAGACCTAAAGTAAAACTCGACAACGGCAATCTTTTCCTACGATGCCCCGAATCCATTCTTCAACTAAAAATTTGATTGTCGACGGGCGACATTCGTAATAGCCATTCCCATCAAAAATCCGCCGACATGCGCCCACCATGCGACTCCGCCCGAAGCCGCTGCAACGCCTAACGAAGAAACCCCCGACGCAAACTGCAACACGAACCACAACACAAGAATCACAACCGCCGGAATCGGCACTAAGAAAATAAATACTAACGTCAGAATCTGCGCCCGCGGATACAGCAGCAGATACGCCCCCATCACCCCGGAGATCGCCCCGCTGGCTCCAATCGACGGCAGCATCGAATGCCAGTTAAAAAAGATATGCAGAAATCCCGCTGCAACACCGCAAAACAAATAGAAAAGCAAATAGCTCACGTGCCCGTAGAAATCCTCGACGTTGTCTCCGAAGATCCAGAGAAACAGCATGTTCCCCAGCAAATGGGCAATCCCGCCATGGAGAAACATGCTCGTCAGCACCGGCACCAGCGCCGATTCCCAGTGTCCGTGCCCGCCGAGCACAGCAGGGAACCGCGCCGGCACCGTCGCATTCGCCAGCACGAACGCCTTGAACACACGCGGCGGCAGCGTCACCTGATAAATAAACACACCAATGTTAATCAGGATCAGCGCCGTATTCACGATCGGGAAGTTGCGGCGCGGATTTAGATCCTTCAGCGGAATGAACATGAATTGTCCGCCCGCAGACTACCGAATCCCCTCGAAATTGCAACTCGCCACGCAGCCACGAATCGATACTTACAACGCCCCAGTTCGCGTCCGATAATTTTTCTCGTCCAGGCCCGCAAGTTAACAGAATCGCGAACTCCGTTAACCTCTTTAAGGGCGCTGTTCTGCATCGACGGGCGCTCGAAATGGCGGTACCGAACCCGGTCAAATCCCGCTAGGAGCTCCAGCCCGACGCATCGCAAGTAGGACTTGAAGTTCGTGCAGTCCTGTCTTGGGAGAAAAATTCCAGCACTTAGCGCGCGTCAACCATTACATGAAGTTTATGGACGCAGGATAACCGAGAGACGCACTGCTTCCGCGCAAGCAGTTGTAGCGGCGACTTTACGTCGCCACTCTTCGCATCGTCGCTCCACTTCTATAAAGGCGCGTATAAAGGCGCGACCTCAACCCGCCACACAAAATTCTCTCGACCTAATTTTTCTTCACTTTTATTTGCGCCGCGTCACCGCGTGTGATAATTAAATTAGTTCTGCGTGTGCGTGCGTTTCGAACAGAAGTAATCCGTGTTCGACGCAGCGTCGGCGCGCCGACAACGAATGCCCGCCCGGGAAACGGAAGCCATCATCCTGAAAACCTTCCCGCTGGGCGAGGCCGACCGCCTCGTCAGCTTTCTGGGGCGCTCGTCCGGCAAGGTTCGTGGCGTCGCAGGTGGCGCCCGGCGATTAAAGAACCGCTACGGCTCCACGCTCGAAGTCCTTTCTCACGTACAGCTTTGGTACGTCGAAAAAGAAACGCGCGACTTGGTCCGCATCCAGCAATGCGAGCTGATCGAGTCGTTCAACAAGTCGCAGAGCGACTATGAGCTCAGCACCGGCCTGGCGGTCGTCAGCGAGATCTCCGAGCTCGTATTACCGGAGCACGAAGTCGCCGAGCCTATGTTCCGGCTCATTCTGCTGGTTGCCCGAGAGATCGAGCGCACCGGCGACTGGACTGTTCCGCTGAGCTACTTCGGCTTCTGGGCCGTGAAACTCGGCGGCTGGCTCCCGCGTTTTGATCGTTGCGCGCTCTGTAGTGAGCCGTTCGGCGATCGGCCAGCCTTCTTCGCGCCGTGGGAACCGGGCCTCCAGTGCGAGAAATGTCGAAGGCAGGGAATGAAGCCGCTGCACCTTGCCGCCAGACAGCTTGGCGAGGTTTTCGCAGCGCAGCGATTGGATAAGATTGAAGCTACGAACGAGCAAAAATCAGCAGCTAAGGAACTTCGTGAAGCAACGTTGGACTGGATTGAACACCACACCGAGCGCAGGCTTCACACTCGGACACTGTTGGAGACGACTTGAAAGCTAAAGCAAAACTAGAAGCCAGGCCTCGCGGCCTCGATTTCCAGGACCTGATCCTCAAACTCTCGCACTTCTGGGTAAAACAGGGCTGTGTCCTTCAGCAGCCTTACGACGTCGAAGTCGGCGCCGGGACGATGCACCCCGAAACATTCCTCCGCGTCCTCGGCCCCGCGCCATATCGAGTCGCCTATGTTCAACCGAGTCGCCGCCCCGCCGACGGCCGCTACGGCGAAAATCCCAATCGCCTCTACAAGCACATGCAGTTTCAAGTGATACTTAAACCCGCACCCGTCGACGTCCAGGACATCTATCTCCAAAGCCTCGCAGCTATCGGCATCGAGCTCAAGGAACACGACATCCGCTTCGAGGAAGATAACTGGGAATCCCCCACGCTGGGTGCTTGGGGCATCGGCTGGCAAGTGCTTCTAGATGGACTTGAGATTACCCAATTCACCTACTTCCAACAAAGCGGCGGCCTCGACCTCGATCCCATCTCCGTTGAACTTACGTACGGCCTCGAGCGCATCTGCGCGTTCCTCCAGAACGTCGAGAGCGTGTACGACCTTCGCTGGTCCGCCGACAAATCCTACGGCGACATCCGCCTCGCTGAAGAGCAGCAACTCTCCGAATACAGTTTCGATCGCAGCGACGCGGCAGCCATCCGTCAGGAATTCGAACTCCACGAAAAAGAAGCTAAAGAACTACTCGAGGCCTTCAAGCACACGGAAGGGAAGGCCCTCACGCGCTTTCCGGTCCTCGCTGCCTACGACCACTGCTTGAAATGTTCGCACCTCTTCAACATGCTCGACGCCCGCGGCGTCATCTCGACCACCGAACGCGCCGCCCTCATGGGCCGCGTCCGCAGCATCTCCTGTCGCACCGCCGCTGCATACCTCCAACAAATCGGCGGCCCCGCACAGCGCCGTGAGGTGCTCGCGTGACGCCTCGTAAATCTTCATCAATAACTTCAACCTTGTCGAAGACCTCGAAACTTGAACTATTATTTGAAATCGGCGCCGAAGAAATCCCCGCCGGCATGCTCCCACGTGCTGAAGAAGAACTTAAAGTAATCATCGAGAAGCTGCTCGCGACCGAAAACCTAACCCAAGGCATTACCGTCGAAGCTTTCGCCGCTCCCCGCCGCCTTACCGCCTGGGTCCGCGGCCTCCCTGCCAAGCAAGAAGACGTCGTCAGCGAAGTCACCGGCCCCCCAAAGTCCGTAGCCTACGACGCTCAAGGCCAGCCCACCCGCGCCGCCGTCAGCTTCGCGGAAAAGCAGGGCATCCGCCTCGTTGACGTCTATCTCGTCCAGACGCCCAAGGGCGAATATCTCGCCGCCAAACACACGAAGCGTGGCCGCACCTCCGAGCAAATCCTTGCCGAGCTACTCCCGCACGCCATCCACGACCTAACCTGGCCCCGCACAATGACTTGGACCGGCCTCGACGGCGCCCGGTTCATCCGGCCGATCCGCTGGATCGTCGCCACCCTCGGCGGCAAGCCCCTCAAATTCACCTTCGGCGGAATCCAGTCCAACAACGTCACGCGCGGCCATCGCTTCCTTGGCTCCAGCGCGATCACCGTCACCACCTTCTCCGACTACGAGAAAAAGCTCCGCGCCAACGGCGTCATCGTCAAACCCGCCGACCGCCGCGCCAAGATCGAAAAAGAACTCGCCGCCGCAACGAAGCGAAACGGCTACAAACTCCACCACGATCCTGAACTCCTAAAGCTCGTGGTTTACTTGAATGAATTTCCATCGGTACTTGAAGGCGGCTTCGACGAAAAGTTCCTCAGCCTTCCCGACGAAATCCTGATTACCGTCATGCGCGACCACCAGAAATACTTCGCGCTCGAACGCAAGAACGGGGAGCTCGCTCCCAACTTCCTCGCTGTCATTAATCTAGCCAAAGACACCAAGGGTCTCGTCGCCGCCGGCCACGAACGAGTTCTCCGCGCACGCTTCGCCGACGCCCAGTTCTTCTGGGCCTCCGACCAAAAATGTCGGCTCGCCGACTATCTTCCCAAGCTCGCCAAGGTCACCTACGAGTCCCGCCTCGGCAGCTACGCCGACAAAGTCGAGCGCGTCCGCGACATTTCCCGCTGGCTCGTTGAGCACTGGGCGAGTCTAGGCGCCGTCAAGGCCCACGTAGCAGACGCCGACCGCGCCGCCGAGCTCGCCAAATGCGACCTCGCCACCGAAATGGTTCGAGAATTCACCGAATTGCAGGGCATCGTTGGCGGCCTTTACGCCCGAGCCCAAGGCGAGTCCAACGACGTCGCCGACGCCGTGTACGACCACTATCGTCCCGTCGGCCTCGACGATCCCGTCCCGCGCAACGTCATCGGCTGCGCCGTGTCCATCGCCGACAAACTCGACTCGATCGTCGGCTGCTTCGCCGTCGGCGTCGTACCCACAGGTTCAAGTGATCCATACGCTCTTCGCCGCGCCGCTCTCGGCATAGTTAAAGTGATACTCGATAGCAAACTTCCACTCCCGCTTCATGACACTGTCAGTAGCGCGTCTAAAGCGTTGCTCCACCATCCACCGAAACTTCAGGTGCAGACAGCCCAAGAAGCTCAAGCATTAGATTTCATTCTCGACCGTGCCAAGTATGTCTTCCGCGAAAAGTTCAACTACGCCTACGACGAAGTGAACGCCGTCTTTCGCAGTGGTGTCGACGACCTCATCGACGCCCAGCGCCGACTCGAAGCCCTCAAAAATGTCCGCAAGTCGAAGAACTTCGAGCCTCTCGCCGTCTCTTTCAAACGCATTCGCAAGATTCTCGAGAAATCCAATCTCAAGGACGGCGGCACCGTCAACGCCGAACTCTTCGAAAACGACGCCGAGCGCGATCTTTTCAACGCAGGCAGGGAAGCCGCGGCCCGCGTACAGAAGGAAAAGCACGCCGGCCACTACGACCGCGCCCTCGACCAGATCGCTGGCCTGCGCAAATCGATCGATCGCTTCTTCGAAGAGGTCATGGTGATGGCCGAGAACGAAGCTGTTCGCAAGAATCGCTTGGCCTTGCTCTCCGAGTTGCTCCGCGAGTTCACAACGATCGCCGACTTCTCCGAAATTGGCGCTGACGACAAATGATCTCGATACGAAGGAGTTGAAGTATTAGCTGAATTTCAGTCAAACCGCATGACAATGAGTCGACATGCCGACAACTCACTCACCACTTGAATTGTCGGCGACAGCAACTACGGCCGGCGCGGCGAATCAAACAACGATTTTCAGGGTTCATCTGAAACTTAAACTAAATGCGAGGACAAAGTGACTAAGTGGGTTTATTTCTTTGGCGCAGGTAAAGCAGAAGGCGACGCCTCATGGCGTGACGTCCTAGGTGGCAAAGGTGCCGGCTTGGCCGAAATGACCAAGATCGGCCTTCCAGTTCCCGCCGGCTTCACAATCTCAACCGAAGCTTGCGATTATTACTACAAGCACGACAAGAAATACCCGGCTGAACTCAAGAAACAGGTCGCCGAAAACGTCGCCAAGCTCGAAAAGGTCACCAAAAAGAAGCTCGGCGACGCGAAAGATCCCCTCCTTGTCAGCGTCCGCTCCGGCTCGGCCCGCTCCATGCCCGGCATGATGGAGACAATTCTCAACCTCGGTCTCAACGACAAATCCGTCCAGGGCCTAGCGAAAAGCGTAAACAACGAGCGCTTCGCCTACGACGCCTACCGGCGCTTCGTTCAAATGTATTCCAGCGTCGTGATGGAGCTCCCCAAGGGCGACCTCGAAGAACGCCTGCATGCGATGAAGCATCGCCTCGGCGTCAAAGATGACACTGCCGTGCCCGCCAGCGGATGGAAAGAACTCGTCGCCGAATACAAGCAGGTCTTTAAACAAAAGACAGGGAAGGACTTCCCCGAAGACCCGATCGAGCAGCTCTGGGGAGCTGTCGGCGCAGTGTTCGGCTCCTGGATGGCCGAAAAAGCCGTCACTTATCGCCGCGTTGAGAAGATCACCGGACTCCTCGGCACCGCCGTCAACGTCGTGCAGATGGTGTTCGGCAATACCGGCGACAACTCCGGCACCGGCGTCTGCTTCACGCGCAACCCCAGCACCGGCGAGAAAATCTTCTACGGCGACTACCTCGTCAACGCCCAAGGTGAGGACGTCGTCGCCGGCATCCGCACCCCGATGCCGTTGACCGAAATGAAGCGCATCATGCCCAAGGTTTACGGGCAGCTCGAAAAAGTTCGAGAAAAACTTGAGAAACACTTCCGCGATATGCAAGACATGGAGTTCACCGTCGAAGACGGCAAACTCTACATGCTCCAGACTCGCACCGGCAAGCGCACTCCGACGGCTACCTTCCAGATGGCCGTGGACATGGCGAACGAGAAGTTGATCACGAAGGAAGAAGCCATCCTTCGAGTAAAACCTGAAGATATCGAGCGTCTCTTCTATCCCGTCATCGACACCAAGCTCGACAAGAAGACGCTGGAATCACGCATCCTCGGCTCCGGCATCAACGCAGTGCCCGGCGCCGCAGTCGGCAAAATCGTCTTCAGCGCTCACGACGCCGAAGCCTGGGCCAAGAAGGGCGATAAAGTCATCCTCGTCCGCCGCGAAACCAGCCCCGAAGATGTTGGCGGCATGGCCGTCGCGCAGGGCATCCTTACCGCCACTGGTGGAAAAACCTCTCACGCCGCCGTAGTCGCCCGCGGCTGGGGCAAGTGCTGCATCGTCGGCGCCGAAAAGTTCAACATTGACTATAAGTCGAAGACCATGACCGTCGGCGGCAAAACCGTCAAGGAAGGCGAGTGGCTCACGCTCGATGGCGGCGAGGGAATCGTCTACTCCGGACAGATGGACCTGGTGACGCCCTCGTTCCCGCCGGCCTATCAGACGTTAATGAAGTGGGCCGACGGCGTCCGCCGCCTTGGTGTCCGCACCAACGCCGACACGCCGCAAGACTCCCGCAAAGCCCGTGAGTTCGGGGCGGAAGGTATCGGCCTCTGCCGCACCGAGCACATGTTCTTCACCGACTTCGAGTTCCCCGAGAAGGGCCAGGAGCGTCAGCGCGCCATCCAGGAAATGATCCTCGCTGACAACAAGGAAGCCAGAGTTAAAGCTTTGGATAAGCTCCTGCCGTTCCAACGTCGCGACTTCATCGGCATATTTAAAGCGATGGACGGATTCCCGGTCACGATTCGCCTCATCGATCCGCCGCTTCATGAATTCGTTCCGCACGATCGCAAAAAACAGGAAGAGCTCGCAAAGGAACTCGGCCTCAGCGCCGACGTCGTCGCACGCCGCGTCGAGCAACTCCACGAATCCAACCCGATGCTCGGCCACCGTGGCTGCCGCTTGGCGATCACCTATCCCGAAATTCTCGAGATGCAGGTGCGCGCCATCATCGAAGCAGCCGTCGAATGCAAGAAGCAGGGCATTAAAGTATTACCTGAGATCATGCACCCGCTCGTTCTCGACAAAAAGGAGTTCTCCATCCTCGAGGACGCCACCCGTCGCGTCGCCGACGACATCATCAAGAAGTCCGGCACGAAACTCGACTACATCGTCGGCACCATGATCGAGCTTCCACGTGCCGCTCTGATGGCCGATGAGATCGCACAACGCGCCGAATTCTTCTCGTTCGGCACCAACGACCTCACGCAAACGACCATGGGCCTCTCCCGCGACGACGCAGGCCGCTTCCTGCCCGACTATGTCGATGAAAAGAAGGCTGGCGTGTTCGCAGCCGATCCTTTCCAGTCGCTCGATACCAAAGGTGTCGGAATGCTGATCAAGTGGGGCATCGAGAAGGGCCGCAGCAGTCGCAACAAGCTGAAGGTCGGCATCTGCGGTGAACACGGCGGTGATCTCGACAGCGTGAAGTTCTGCCATCAAGTCGGCATGGACTACGTCAGCGCCTCACCGTATCGCGTGCCCATCTCACGCCTCGGCGCAGCTCAAGCTGTGGTTGAAGAAAACCTCGCAAAGAAGGCCGGCAAAGGCAAAAAGAAGAAGTAACCCGAAGTAGCAAAGGCGCTCTTGCCTGTGCTCGTTCGGGAAGGCAAAGCACTCCCATTTCGGGAGAAATCTAAACTACCGATTCACTTGTCGGCGCGGCGACCAAAAGTCTCGCGCCGACATTTTTTATAGATGTGAAAGGCACAGCCCCGCCCGTCAGAGGAATATCGAACCGCCAACCAACGTCACGTCGGCATCTTAAAGAAGAAGTACAACCCCAGGAAAAAGAAAATAATATCCGGCGCCCACCCCGCCAAGAACGGCGGCAATTGCCCGACGCCCCCCATCGCAGTCAACAGCTCCGCCCCCAGCCAATAGAGAATTCCAATCGCCACTCCAATCGCAACGCCGCCCACCGCCCCGCGCGTCCCGACCAAAAACGCAAACGGAAACGCCAGCAACATGCTGATCGGTGCAATCAGCGGAAACGCCAGCTTCCGATGCCATTGCACCAGCAGCGCTGACACATCAAATCCCGCTTTCTGAAGGCTCGCCGCATACCGCCGCAACTCCGCCCAGCTCATCTGATATGCCTGCCGCACCTCTCGATGGAAGTACGAGGGCGGTTCCGTTAGTTCAGGTAAATCTTTAACTTTGAACGGCTCGTATTTCGCGACAGTCCCATCCGAGAAGTCCCGAACCCAGCCCCCTTCGAGCACCCACAGATTCTGCTGGTCCGACCACTGCGCCCTCGACGCGAACACGCGCCGCCGCACATCAAATGTCGCCGGATCGATCTCCAGCACGCTCAATCCACCAAACAGGTTTTGGTTCGGATCGAACAAGTCGTAGTTGTACACCTTCGCGTTATCGCCAAAGATCCATCGCTGCGGCTGTGCATAGGTCTGCGCCGGCCGCCCCTTGATCTGGTTTCGCAGCGCGTCCTGCCTCTGGTTCGCATAGGGAAGAAACGTGTCGTCCAACAGAATCATCGTCGACGCCAAAACGATCCCGGCCAGGATCAGCGGCGCAGCAAGGCGATACAGGCTGATGCCGCCGGCCTTGCAGGCCACGATCTCGTTGTTCTTGCTCATTACGCCGATCGTTACGAGCGTCGCGACCAGCGCGCCCAATGGCGCTAACTGATACAGAAGATACGGCGTTAAATATCTAAAGTAATCCACGACCACCACGAACGGCACGCGATGTCGCGCAATATCGTCGAGCAACTCGAAGAACGTAAACGCCTCAAACAAAAACACAAACGCCAGCATCAGCAGCAGAAAATACGAAAAGAACCGCCGCAATAGATAAATGTCCATCAGCCGGGGGAAGCTGCCGCTCGACGTGGTAACCGCGGACACCGACTCTGCGGCAGGAACATGCCCTTTGGTGCCGTTCGCATGCGCGCGAGCCGCGGCGGCGCGCGCCCGCATGCGCTTCAATTGACGCAGCCGCAGCCACATCCGGATCCGGTTATAGGTCTGGAACCACTTGATCTCGCCGCGATACTGCTCCATCCGGGGCAGCAGAACCAGCCCGCAAATCACGAGCGCCACATTTCCTAACCACAAACCAACGAAAGGGGGAACCGTGCCCTCGCGCGCCAGGCCGCTCCCGAAGATTAACGCTAAGTAGTAGCTGGCGATCAGCAACACAGCGATCAACGAGCCCGCAGCGCGTCCGCCGCGTCGAGGTTGCGAACCGATCGGCACCGCGATCAAAGCAAACGCGAAACAGGCCGCCGGGAACGCGAATCGACGTTGAAGTTCTACTCGAGCTTCTCGCCAGTTTGGCCCAGAGTCCGCCGCCAGGTCTCGGATGGATCGTTCATCGTTCTTTTCCTGACGCGCCTGCTGCGGCGGTACGATCCCTGTCACTTCGATCGGCCAGTCGCTATCCCCAAATGCACGTCACCGAGTAATGATCGGGATCATTCCGATCAAAATCGTGCGTCGACCCACCCTTCAAGTGAAGCTCTAACTTTCCCTGTTTCGGCTCCGCCACAACAACCGCGCTCTCTGCTAAAGTGATCCGCGACGCGTTCTCTCCTCCTGTCTCCGCGAGAAACACGCCGCGCCATTGCGTCCCGCTGGCGGAAATATCGTTGACGTACAAAATCTCGTGCGGGAATCGCTCATCAAACACACGCGGCTGAATGGCAAAGTTCAGCTGCGATGCAGCCAGTTCCGTTTCCAGTCCCCGAAACGTGTGCAGCGCCAAAGGAGCGAGCCACAGCGTCATCATCAGCGTTACGCCGAATCCGGTGGCGGCCAGCACGGCGACAGGGAGGAGTGTTCGCCGCCGGCTGATCCCCAGCGCCGTCATGGCGATGATTTCGCTATCGCTCGACATGCGGCCCAGCCCGAGCAGCACACCAATCAGGATCGCCATCGGGATCGTGAACGCAAAAACCCCGGGGAAAATGCAAAGGAATAATTCCGCGATTTGCGAGCCGGAACCAGTGTGCCGGACAAACAACGCTGTCAAACGAACAAGTTGAGGAACGAAGAAAACAAAGGTAAAAACAACAAGGCCTAATAAGGCGTGACGGAAAATTTCACGGACAATGTACCTATCCAGGATGCGCATGTTCAATCGAATTGGCGAGTGTAACACGAGCGATAGCAGCTCGAGCCGAAAGCAGATAAACACGGCGCACAGCAAAAGTTTCGGCTCGATCCGCGCAAGATTTGCTCTTTTGATGCGCGGCTCTGGCCGCGCACTACGAACTTCTTCTCTCGCGATTTCTGCCGCGCCGGGGCGGTCCGCGCGATGAATCGCATCAACCTCGTTCTGCTCTGGCACATGCACCAGCCGCAATATCGCGATCCGGAGAGCGGCCGCTACGTATTGCCGTGGACACGGCTCCACGCCATCAAGGATTACTGGGGAATGGTCCGCGTCCTCCAGGAGGCGCCGAAGTTCCACGCCACGTTCAACGTCGTGCCTTCGCTGGGCATGCAGATCGAAGAGTACGCGAGTGGCAAATTCGATGAACCGTGGTTCTCGCTCGCCTACAAGAACACCGACGATCTGACGCGCGAAGACAAGACGGAAATTCTTGCCCGCGCATTTCAACTAAACCATGAACGTCTGATGTCGCGGTTTCCGCGCTTCGTCGAATTGTTTGAGTGGTCCCGACCCGCCGGCGGAGCACAAGCACTCGTCACATTCACTGCCCGCGATTGGCGCGACCTTCAAGTACTTTCTCAACTCGCCTGGATGGACGAGGAATGGTTTTCAAAGGACAACATTACAAGTCGGCTGGCCGACAAGGGCAAAGACTTCAGCGAAACAGACAAGGAAGCGCTGAAGGAACGCCAGGCGGATCTGTTGAGCAAGGTCCTGCCGATCTATCGCGAAGCGGCGAAGAGCGGCCAGATCGAAATCAGCACGACTCCTTTCTATCACCCGATTCTTCCGCTGCTGTGCGACTCCGATGTCGCCCGCATCGCGAATCCCGGAACGCCGCTGCCGCGCCGCGCGTATCGCCAGCCCGAGGATGCACGCGAGCAGTTACGCCGCGCTCGCGATTATCACGAGCGCGTGTTCGGCGCTCGCCCAGCGGGATTGTGGCCGTCCGAAGGATCTGTCTCCGACCAAGCCTTGGCGATCGCAATCGACGAAGGCTTCCAATGGTTTGGCACAGATGAAGGAGTGCTCGGCCGCACGCTCAACATTGGTTTTTTCCGCGATACGAACGGGCTTCCCGCCAATGCCGACCGACTCTACAAACCTTGGCGCATTCAGCTCGAAGGGCGGGGAATCACTGGGCTTTTCCGCGATCACCAACTTTCCGATCTCGTTGGCTTCGTGTATAGCCGCATGGACGCCGGGACTGCTGCCGCTGATTTGCACGGACGTTTGCGTTACATCGGCGAACGCGTGCAGAGCGCCGATCCCCTCACGGTTTGCATTTTTCTCGACGGTGAAAATGCCTGGGAGTATTTCTACGGCAACGGCCGCGAATTCCTCCGTCAGTTCTACAAACGCATCGAAACCGATCCTGACTTCCGCGCACTGACCGCCAGCGAAGCAATCGCTGCAACTCGAAACGTTCCGACAAACGTCGGAATTTTCCCCGGTTCCTGGATCAACGCGAATTTCGACGTTTGGATCGGCGACCAGGAAGATGTCACCGCGTGGGAATTATTGTGGGATGCCCGGCAGGCGTATGCCGCCGGGGTCGACGCGAAAGCGAAAGGCCGCGCCGACGCACCGACAGAAACCGCACTTCAAGCAGCACTTGAATCCCTGCTGGCGGCGGAAGGGAGCGATTGGTGCTGGTGGTATGGCCCTGAGCACAGCACGGCGAACGACGCCGAGTTCGATGCGCTCTTCCGAAAGCATCTTACGGGAATCTACATTGCACTTGGCCAAGTCGCTCCCCCCGACCTCGCAAAGCCGATCAAGAGGAAACCGGAGCATGCGTTGCAGGTGGCACCCACCGGGTTCCTGCGGACGACGGTGGATGGGCGGGACACGTCGTACTTCGAGTGGCTTGGTGCGGGGCTGTATTCGCCGGAGCGGCGCGGCGGGGCGATGCATGGTCGGATCTTCTACCTGCGCGAGCTGCGCTATGGGTTCGAGACCGATCGGCTGAGCGTGCGCGTCGATTCGTTCATGGATGCGTTGTGCGAGATGGAGAATCCGGAGTTTCGCATCACGATTGGCGGAGCTGAGGAACTCACAGTTGTAGTGAAACTTGAACGAGGGCATCTGCAAGAGTTTGCGATCGAAAGTGGCAAAGTATGTTTGCTCAATCCGAAGAAAATCTCCGAAATCGCATTTGAACGAATACTTGAAGTCTCGATCAAGCGGTCCGAGATCAATATAAAGGGGCAGCACAAGTTGAGATTGGGTGTGGCACTGTGGCATGGCGGCTTGCCGGTTGACGTTTTGCCGTCTGAAGGCTTTCTTGAGATTCCGCTCGGCGAAGAAGCGTCGTGGCCGATTGAGGATTCGTAGCGCATCAGGAATCTTCAAGTCACTTCGACACAGTTCAAATCAGTTCAAATCAATTCAAAACAAATCGCTAATAGCAAAAATTGAGAGAAAAGCGAAAAATCGCGACATAAAGTCGCATTTACGGTTGTTTTTCGCGCCAAAAGTCATCGCGACTGTTTTTGTGTTCAATGCGTCACCTTCTAGAATAACTTTACTGCTAATTCCTGCGGGTGGTCGCCGGTGGGGATCATGGTGAGCAGGCTCTGATCGTCCAGGCGAGCGCGGATCACGGAGAGATCGTTCGAGCCTTTGTTTAGGACCAACAAGAGATTTTCTTCGGGGTCGAAGCGGATCGCGTCGGGGGTCTGTCCGGCGGAGATCAGCAGCTCGCGGCCATTGATGGTGCGGATGACCCGGCGGTTGTTCATGTCTACGGCGGTAACGCGGTTGGCGGTGGCGTCGGTGACGTAGACGAGGCCGGCATCGACGCTCAGGACGCCGCGTGTCGGCGTGTCGCCCAAGACGACGAAATCGCCGACTTCGTGCGTCTCGGTGTTGATGACTTGCAAGCCATGGGATTCGGGCGAGATGACGTAGAGTTCGCCACCGTCAGGCTTGAGGATCATGTCGCTCGGCTTGCCTACCAACTGAAGATTTGCCAATAAAACGTTGCGATGGAGATCGACGACGGAGAGCCTCGGCTCGCTGCGGCTGATGACGAACGCGAGTGAGCTGTCGTGAAGGATGACGACGTTGTCGGGATTGTGAACGACGGGGATAGTCGCGGTGCGGGCGAGACTCGAAGCATCGTAAACGCCGAGCGTCGCGTCGTCGTGATTCAGGACGACCAGAGTTTTCTTGTCAGGGGCGAGGCGGGCAAGGACAGGATGGCGGCCGGTTGGTGCGTTGCCGACGATGGCGCGGGTTTCGGCGTTGATGGCGATGATGCGATCGCTGCCGCTTGAAGTGGTGTAGACGATGCTGCCGTCGGGTGAGAACTCGAGCGCGTAGGGCGCGGGGCCGACGGGGATGCGCGCGATGACTTGGTTGGGGTATGCACCGAGGACGAAGACGTAGCCGTCCTGGGTGCTGACTCCCCAGACTTCGGGGCGCGTGGGACGCTCGCGCAGGCCGGAGAGTGCGGGGCCGACTTGCACACGGGCGATGGAGCGGAGATTCACGAGGTCGATCACGTTGACGCTGCCGTCTTGCGTTGTGACGTAGGCGTTGAGGCGTAGACCTGAGCGAAGAAAGGATGGGCGATGCTCGCGCGCGACCATGATCGCGGCGCCGATGAGGAGTGCGGCGACGAGGATGATTGCGCGGATGTTTTTGCGGGGTGAGCTCATTTGAAGAGGTTGACCGTCGACGGTTCAAAGTCGAAAGAGAAAAGATAACGCAGAGACGCAGAGAGCGCTGAGGAACGCGGAGAAGCATTCGATTCTTTGAATAGAGGACGAAGTGTCGGTTGGGAGTTGGTTGGCATGGTCAGTTGATTTGGCGGTGGAGGACGTTGGCGATCTGGGTTGTTTCGTTGACGAGTTCGGCGAATTCGCTGGGGATGATGGACTGCACGCCGTCGGAGAGGGCTTTTTCGGGTTCGTGGTGGACTTCGACGAGAAGGCCGTCGGCGCCTACTGCGACTGCGGCGAGCGACAAGGGAAGTACCTTGTGGCGCTTGCCGGTGCCGTGCGATGGATCGACCATGATCGGCAAGTGGCTGCGGCGTTTTACGGCGGGGACGACGGCGAGATCCAACGTGTTGCGCGAGAAGTCGGAAAAAGTACGGACGCCGCGTTCGCAGAGAGCGACCTGATAGTTTCCTTCGGACAGGATGTATTCGGCGGCCATGAGAAATTCGTCGAGCGTGGCGGACATGCCGCGCTTGAGCAGGACAGGCTTTTTGGCGCGGCCCGCGCGTTTGAGCAGGGAGAAATTTTGCATGTTGCGGGCGCCGATCTGGATGACGTCGGCATACTGCTCGACGAGATCGAGCGACTCGTTATCGATGGCTTCGGTGATGATGCCGAAGCCGTGTTTTTCGCGAACTTTGGCGAGAATTTTGAGGCCGGGCTCGCCGAGTCCTTGGAAGGAATACGGAGAAGTGCGCGGTTTGTAGGCGCCGCCGCGGAAGAGTTTGCAACCGGTCTTGGCGACTTGCTCGGCGATGGCCATGCATTGGGCTTCGGTTTCGACGGCGCAGGGGCCGGCGACGAGCGCGATGTTTGGACCGCCGATGAGGACGTCGCCGCGCGGTGTGGGGATGCGGAGGATGGTGTCTTCGGCCTTGGCGTCGCGGCTGACGAGTTTGTAGGGCTTGCTGACCGGGATGCACTCGATGACGCCGGGGAGCGATTCGAGGACGCCGAGATCGATGGCGCCGTCATTGCCGGTGATGCCGATGGCGGTGCGGGCGGCTCCGGGGATGGGGTGCGCTTTGAGGCCGAGGCTTTCGATGCGCTGGCAGACGGCGCGGACCTGCTCCTCGGTGGCGTGGGACTGCATGACGACTAGCATTCGTAAGACCTCGGTTGGATAGAGAGAACGAGTGTAGCTCGGCGGAACGAAGTAAAGAAGTGGTGAGGGAACGGGCCGGAACGAAGTAAAGATGCAATGAAGTGACGAAGTAAAGACAGACCCGTTTTGGGAAGCTGGATAGCGGGAGAGCGGCACCTCCCCGGGTTTTGCGTAAGTGTTGATTCTGCTCGAGTTTAAGTTGTTTGGAATCTGCAGATCCGTAAGTGCGGATGGTAAAGAAGTTAGGGGCGCGTTTTGGCGGCGACGGATGGGTTGGAAATGGTTTGGGCGGGCGGCAAATTCGAGAGGACGGGCGTCCATTGGGGACCTGTGGGCGGATTCGGGCTGGCACCCGGATCTTTCAAAACATTGTAGCATGAAAGTTATCGAATGTTAACTGATAACTGAGTAGGACTGTTCGAATGGATGCAGCCTGTTCGAACAGCCGGCAGATCGCCTCGGGAGAATGCGGAAACGTGCCGTCTGTCCGACTGCACCATTACAGATGAACCACGATGGCGTACTCGATCTCCCACTTTAACCATGTTGTTTGTCACGCTTGCACGTAGCAATTGGTTTTCTTCGTTCGGTAGACTTGTACCGTGCCGCTGAACATGAACGCTGTTTGTACGCGCGCTTTGCGATGAAAACTCGTCTCCGTATCGTCATTCCGGGTGGTGGTGGACAGGTCGGCACGATGCTGTCCCGATATTTCCATGCGCAAGGCCACCAGGTCGTAGTCCTTGCACGCAAGTCCGTTCCAGCGCCATGGCGCGTTATCGCTTGGGATGGCAAGAATTTGGGCGCCTGGACGTCTGAACTCGAAGATTCTGACGTGGTCATCAACCTCGCGGGCAGGAACGTGAACTGCCGATACACGACCGAAAATCAGAAGTCGATCATGAACTCCCGAACTGAGACGACGCACTTGTTAGGCAGAGCGATTGGTCTGTTGGTTCATCCGCCCCGGCTTTGGCTGAACTCAAGCACTGCGACGATTTACCGTCACGCGTATGACCGACCAATGGACGAGCGCACCGGTGAGATTGGAGGGAGCGAACCGGATGCACCTCCTAAGTGGAAATTCAGTATCGATGTGGCGAAGAGCTGGGAGGCAACTTTCTTTGACGCAGTGACTCCGAATACTCGGAAAATTGCGCTGCGCAGCGCCATGGTTATGAGCCCTGACCGCGGCGGTGTTTTCGATCTGTTACTGCGTCTCGTCCGATTTGGTCTCGGAGGTGCGGCAGGCAGCGGCAAGCAATTCATTTCGTGGATCCACGATGTCGATTTCGTTTCCGCTCTCGAGTTTTTGATAGCCCATGAAGAATTCGAAGGATCCGTGAACATCTCCTCCCCAAATCCGCTGCCCAATCGTGAATTCATGACGAGCTTGCGACAAGCATGGGGTGCGCAGATCGGGCTACCTGCCGCGACATGGATGCTGGAGATGGGATCGATTTTTCTACGCACCGAAACTGAGCTGGTGCTCAAGAGTCGCCGCGTCGTTCCCGGTCGCCTTCTCGAAGCTGGTCTTCAGTTTCAGTTTCCCGATTGGCCTGTTGCCGCACAAAATCTGGTGGTCCGCTGGCGGAGCGCCAAGAAACCATAGACTAGTTGGAGCAAACAGGTGCTCGCATCAGCTTGCCATCGGGGCGATGGCCGGTGTTGAAGATGGCGAGATTTTTTTCCTGCTGCGACAGATCGGGCACACAAAAATCCTGGCGGACAGCATCGGGCAGCAGTTTCGAATTGTATGGTTGCTGCGTCCGCTGGATGTTTAGCACACGCGGATCGACCTGCGGTTTAGGGGTGTTTTCGGTGGATTTATCGCCGGGATACTGCGTGCCGAAAACCTGGGGTTGATTGACCGACTGGAGATATCGGTCGAGCGTCGCCGCGGCTATCCATTTGTCGGCCGAGCCGCCGCGCATCAGAGCCTGCGTGGCGAGGATGTGCGCGAATAGAAAGTCTTCAGGTTTTTCTCCGTGCTGAAAAATCAGCGCTGCGTCGGAATAGTCTTCGGCGGAGGTAATCTTGCCGTCGGCGAGAAGTTTACGAATTTCGTTGCGGCGGGCATCGCCGCGGCGGTAGTAGTCGTCCGGGGAGATGTTTCCTGGATTCTCGGACTGATCGTCCATGGCAAGTTGATGAACGCGGGAAACCGGAAGCTTGATCTGCACGCTTTGAGAGAACATTTCAATCGATCCCAAGGTTAGTAGGGCAATGGACAAAGCGGGCATCAGGAGTCTCACAGGCATCCTCCGCACGACGGCATTTTTTACGCCGCGTACGTAGACTCGGACGCCGAGAGGGCAAATTTGGTTCCCGATGTTCTCACTCGACGGTAAATGCCGTTCCGGAAAGGTGGCCAGCGGCTCTTCCCATCTCAGTGTCAAGTGGTAACCGAGTGGGACTATTCGAATGAGGTGTGCGAACACGCAGGCTAAGCGACTCGTCACTGAACGAAGGAAACGTCCCGTCTGTCCCCACGTTTTCGACGCTACTTCATCGCCGAGTAGTCCGTCGGGCGCATGTACACTTCGTCCACCAGATATTTCTTGTCCGCCTTATCAATGAGCGGCGTGGCCAGATCCCTTAACGCTGGAAAGGCAGGGTCGGCATGAAGCGCCGCCTGATTTTTTTTGGCGTCTTCGCGGCTGGGATACGCAACAAGGTAGATAAAGGTGTTGGTCCAGGCTGGATCCTCATTGGGTACCCAGTAGCCGAGGACATTGATATCGTGCTTGTCTTGCAGCTTTGCAACGTCACGAAAGATCGACTCGACGGCGGGCACTTTACCCGGAACCGTATGGTAAACGACAAGCTCGAAGACGCGCTTGCTGTCAGCTCTCACCTCGCTCTCGCGCGTAAGGTAAGTAGTAATGAGTGACCCAGCAGCGAAGGAAAGCAGGGCGATGCCGCACCCAGTCCATCCCTTGAATTTCCAGCGATTGAAGATTGCCAGGGCTCGCCTATAGCTCGTCTTCATGGTCCACGCCCCTCTTTTAATTGGCGAAGCCCCCTAAAGTTCGTGGAGTAGGACCGGCTTCAGATGCTTCAACGGTCGAATATCAATTCTGTTTCTGCAGAAGGCTGAAATCATTTCAAGACCGCCGGTCGGTCTGGCGAATGAGTGAGTCGACTGGCGGCCGGTGATCTCGACAGGACGGGCGTCCATCTGGGGGACCGGTGGGTGGATTCGGGCTGGCAGCTCAGAAATATCGAATGTCAACTGGTAACTGAGTAGGACTGTTCGAATGGGTGGGCGTTGGGATGAGTGGCACTGGGAGAACGTGTTTCGTGAACCGTACGGGCAAGAGGCTTTTACCACAGAGGGCGCAGAGGTCCACAGAGGCGAGGAGTGAGTCTTTTTCGTTGGGCTCCTCGTATCGCTCCGTCGGGGAGATTCGCGCTTTAAACGGGACAAGAGTCACGGTATCCGCGGGGAGCACAACGCAGGGCTGTTCAGAATGGAGGACGGTATGAAGCGTCAGCGGGCCTTACAGGTCGTGTTGGTGTTGGTCGGATTGGTTTATTCGTTTTGGGGGTATTTCCTCTTCAAGGCTCTGTGGCACGCCGGGTGGCTCGCGGGGCATAACGACGTCCTGCCGATGTTCCTGAGCCTGAACACGGTGCTTGGGGTGTTTCTGTTGCTGGCGGTGAAGCATCCGGCGAGGCATCGGTCGCTGATTGCATATGCGGCGTGGTCGAGCCTTGGGCATGCGGCGACGATGACGATTCAGTCGGCGCAGGCGGCGGCGCAGGGGATGCATAGGCAGGATAGTCCTCAGGACATTGTGATTTTTGGGGTGATCGGGGTTGCGCTGCTTGTACTGCTGCCGGCGAAAGAACAATTGACGGAGGGGGCGGTTATGAGTGAGGCGCGATTTGCCGAACGGTAGGCACACTGTTGGAAGGAAACGTTCCGTCTGTCCCCGAGTTCCCCGAGGCGCACACAGCCAAGTGCTTCAGGGGCTGAAGCCCTCATTCCCGACCAGTTTATGTCGGGCCTAAAGGTCCGACCCACAAAGATGTAGGCAGCGGTGCAGTTTTCTTGCAGCATCCAAATGCGCGTCGTGAAACCTCGCCAAAGATTGCGGGCGGTGTTGTTGAAGGTTCATCGGGTTGGTGGACTTGTGGCGGCTTTGCCGCTGGTGGTGCTGGCGCTGACTGGATGCGTCATGGCGTTCGAGTCGCAGATTGATGCGCTTCTGCATCCGTCGCTGTTTCGGGTGATTCCACAGGGTCAGGCTTTGGCGTTGAGCGCGATGCTTCCTCGCGTGCAAGGGGAGTTGGGGAATCGGGAACACGTTCAGATCGCGATCGTTTCGGCGGAGCCTACGCACTCCTATTGCTTTACGGTTCTCGGCGGCGGCAGAGTGCCGCGGCAGATCTTCGTTGACCCGTACACCGGCCGAATTTTAGGGGCGATGAGCGTCGCGCGGTTTGTGTTGATCATGCATGCGCTCCATCAGGCCAACGGGATTTTGATGGGGGTTTCGTCGCTCGTCCTTGCAGTTTCGGTGTTGAGTGGACTTTATCTTTGGTGGCCACTGAAGAGGATCAAACTCAGTGGGTATCGGACGAGAAGACGCTTCTATTTTGATCTGCACAATTCTATTGGCGTTTTGTCGTCGCTCTTCCTGCTCGTTTTTGCGTTGACCGGGACATTTATGGCGTTTGAGCAATGGACCGTTCCAGTGACATATCGGTTGACTGGCGCGAGGCCGCCTCAAGACGACCCAACTTCTTTCCCTCAAGAAGAAGTGGGGACTGTATCTGCGGACTTTGCGCTGGAGGTCGCGCGAGGCGCTTTGAAGGATGCGGTTCCGTTGTGGGTTGTTCTGCCGCAAGCGGCGACGTCGTCGTATTTGGTGAAGATGAGGTTTCCTGAGGATCGCGAACCGAATGGGACGAGCATTGTTTGGGTGGATCGGTATTCGGGGAAAGTGTTGGAGGTTTGGGATTCGCGGACGGCGCCGGTTGCGCGGAGGGTTCAGAGTTTCAATCGAGTGATGCATTCGGGAGATGTGTTGGGGTATCCGGGGAAGGTGATTGCTTGTGGGATGTCGGTCGCGTTGATGGTTCAGACGGTGACGGGGATTTGGTTGTGGAGGAAGAGGCGGGCTCAAGGCATCGGGAGCGGTAGAAGAGAATTGGCCTGATCGTATTCCTTGAAAGTCGTCGTGGAGAGGCAAAAAGAATGATCAAGAAACGGCTTATCACCGGTTCGCTGCTCCTCGTGACTGTTCCTGTTTCGCTATTGGCGCAGAGTGGGTTCGATGGGACGTGGATTGTGGATTTTCAGGCGGCTATGCCGACGAAGGTGAACGTTTGGGTGGTGAAGGATGGGATGTATAGATGCGCATCGTGCAGTCCGGAGATTGGTGTGAAGGCGGATGGGAAAGATCAGGCGGTTGCGGGGCAGCCATTCGACACGATCAGCGTTGAGGTCGTTGATTCGAAAACGGTGAGGGAGGTGGAGAAGAAGAAAGGGGAGATCGTCAGCGATGAGAAGTTTTCGTTGTCGGAGGATGGAGAGACGGCGACGGATGAGTTTGGGAATTGGAAGTTGACGCTGGCGAGAGTTGGGAAGGCGCCGGCGGGAGCGCATGGGCTTTCGGGATCGTGGAAGCCGGTGAAGATGGAGGCGGTGTCGGAGCGGGAGTTGCTGGTGAGCTACAAGTTGGAGGGAGACGTTTTTAGTATGAGCCGGCCGACGGGGCAGTCTTATATGGCAACGATCGGCGGCGGGGATGCGGTTTATCGCGGGGACTCGGATGTGAATGGCGTTGCGGTGAAGAGGGTTGGGGCGAGGAGTATCGAGGAAACGGATAAGAAGGATGGGAAGGTTGTCGGCGTTACGACGCTGACGTTGGCGGCGGACGGGAAGTCAATGAAGGTGGCGATGAAGGATGTGGATGGAAGTGTGAATGAGTTTGTGATGCGAAAGCGGTAAAGCTTGATTCAGGGGTTGAAGCCCCATTTCTTGCGGATTGGTTATGACGCGCCTGAAGGTCCGACCCCCTAAAGAGAAAATCCCTACAGAAGCAGGACGCCTTCCATGACTTTGACGGAGTAGCCGCCGACGCGGACGGTGTGGATTTTGTCGGCGGTTTTGCTGGCGCGGACGAAGAGGTCGCTGGGGCGGTTGGCTTCGATGCCTTGGCGGATGAGGACTTGTTCGTCGGGCTTGGTCACTCCGTGGAGGACCATCCAGGCGGCGGTGCAGCCGGAGGCGGAGCCGGTGGCGGGGTCTTCGCCGATGCGGTCGATATTGCGGGCGCGGAGGCGGACTTTGGGGTCGCCGGTGTCGCGCGTGACGTAGTGGAAATCGATGGCGTTCTCGGCGACGGCGATGGAAGACCCACCGTCAGAAACCGAAGGTGGGGCACCCGCTTTCAGGTAGGCCTCGATTTTGTCGAAGTCGAGGTGGAGGCTTTGCAGGGCTTTTAGGGTGCGAATGGGCACGATGGCGAAGGGCAATCCGGTGGAGACGGTCTGGATGGGGAGGTCGGGATCGAGGTCGTCGGGGTGGAGGCCGATTAGAGGAGCGACTTGGGCTCGGTCATGGGTCTTGCCGAAGATGGGGTCGAGCTGGGTCATCTCGCCGAAGGGGCCGGTGGGGTCGTCGCCGAAGGCGACTGGGATTTTGCCGGCTTTTAAATTGAGGACGACGGTTGAGGGATGGGAGGGGTCCTGGAGGCGCAGGACGTTGGCGGTGCCCAGGGTGGGATGGCCGGCGAAGGGAAGTTCGCCGGTGGGACTGAAGATGCGGACCTTGATACCGTCGCGGCGCTGGGTTGCGGCGTCGCGCGGGAAGACGAAGGTGGTTTCCTGGAGAGCGGTTTCACGGGCGAGGGCGAGCATTTCAGCGTCGGTGAGGCCGCGGGCGTCGGTGAAGACGACGAGTTGGTTGCCGGCGAGGCGCTGGGAGGTGAAGACGTCGATTTGGACGTAGGCGAGGCGGCGATCGGCGGTGGCGGGGTTGTGCGAGGCTGTGGCGTAGTTGGGGAGGGCTCCGGCGGCTGTGGAGGCGGCGATGGTGCGGATTAGAGTGCGTCGGGAGAATTTCATGGGGGCGGATTGTAGCACTGGGAGGAGGTTGGGTATTGGGTCGGGCGAATCCAGCGATCTCGGAAACTGTCGCAGCGAGTGGGTGGCGAATGGGTTGGGATGGGTGGGGTTGAGTCTAAACCCGCACCCTTTAAGTGCGAAGTGTGCGGCACCCAAATGCCACATGGCTACGCGATCGACCTTGCGGACATGGGGCGCAGCAGTGCTGCGCCCGTACAAATTCGTGGCCATGGTCGGAGGCGAAGTGGATTTGGGGCGTGTGGTATTATGCTTGGTTAAATGGAAGGCGGAAAACGTAGTGGGATCTACACATAAAGTGGGGCTCGCCGAGAAGGCGGAAATCGATAACAAAGTTGGAGTTAGCGGAAACGCGCGTGTCGTGGAATTGGATTTGGTGGCGCGGACGGCGTTTGATCCAGAGGACGAGTATCGGCCGGAGCCGATACCGGAGCCGTTGCCGCCAGCGTGGCTTGAGGGCGGGCTGCGGATTGGGATTCACACTTCGATTGCGGGGAGTCATGTGAATGCGCTGGAGTCGGCGGCGAAGTTGGGCTGCTCGGCGCTGCAGATATTTTCGGTGAATCCGCGGATGTGGGCAGGCGGAGCGATTGCGGCGCGGATTACGGAGGCGGAGGCGAAGGCGTTTCGCGATCGACGCGAGGCGCTGGGACTTGGGCCGCTGGTGATTCACGCGAATTATTTGATCAACTTGGCGGCACCGGCGCCGATGCTGCGGACGCGCTCGATTCAGTCGTTTCACGAGGAGTTGGTGCGGGGAATCGCGCTGGGGGCGGATTTTATCGTGGTGCATCCGGGGAGTTACACGGATTCGCGGCCGGAGTTGGCGGTGCGCGAAGTGATTGACTCGGTGAAGCAGGCGGTGAAGCGGTTGCCGGCGACGTCGATGCGGATATTGATCGAGAATACAGCGGGGATGGGGAGCGCGGTTGGGTCGCGGCTGGAAGAAGTGGGGGAGATTGTTGCGGGGCTGAGCGCGATTGGAGTTGGGGCTTGTTTGGATACGGCGCATTTGTTTGCGGCGGGGTATGACATTCGAACGCCGGGCGGACTGGAATCGACGATCGAGATGATCGATCAGACGATTGGGCTGCACAATGTGCCGGTGATTCACGCGAATGATTCGAAGATTGCGCTGGGTGGGCGTGTGGATCGGCATGAGCATATTGGCAAAGGGAAGATTGGGGCGGAGGCGTTTCGAAGGATTTTGACGCATCCGCGGTTGGGAGCGAGCTATCCGGAGGGAGTGCCGGGGCGCGCGTTTATCGCAGAGACGCCGATTGACGATCCGGGAGACGACCGGAAGGATGTGGCGGCGTTGTGGGAGTTGGCGGGGTTGAGCGAGAAGGCGCCGGCGGCGGAGAAGGGGTACTCGATGTTGACGGCGGCGGGGAAGAAGAAGGCGGCGGAGTTGGCGAAGGCGGCGAAGAAGAAAAAGGCGAAGTAAAGAAGTAATGAAGTAACGAAGTAATGATGAAGAGGTTGACAGTCGACAGTTGAAAGTCGAAAGAAAAAGCAAAAGCAGAGGAAAAAGATAACGCAGAGGCACGGAGAGCGCAGAGATACGCGGAGAGTTGGGCGACGCAAGGGCGGAGGAAGTAAGAGGCGCGAGTTCACGGGGGATTGGGTTGGCGGCGGAGAATATGCGGGGCGGGGAGCACGGGCAACAAGACGCGAGGCAGCAGGATCAAGCGCGAATTGACGCGGCACGACAGGATGCGGAACGAGCGGGCAGGGCGTTTCAGGAGGGGTCGAAGTACGATCCCTGGGCTATTGAGGCGAAGTGGCAGAAGCGGTGGGAAGAGGCGAAGGTCTTTGAGACGGAAGCCGATCCGTCGAAGCCAAAATATTATGTGCTGGAAATGCTGCCGTACCCTTCGGGGACGCTGCACATGGGGCACATGCGCAACTACACGATTGGAGATGTGGTTGCGCGCGTAAAGAGGATGCGCGGGTTTAATGTGCTGCATCCGATGGGATGGGACGCGTTCGGGCTGCCTGCCGAGAACGCGGCGATCAAGAACAATACTCACCCGAGAACCTGGACCAACAACAACATTGCGGAATTTCAACGAGTGCTGCGGCGCTTTGGGTTTAGCTACGACTGGCGGCGCGAGATTTCGACGTGCGAGCCGGAATACTACCGGTGGAATCAGTGGTTTTTTCTGCGGATGTTCGAACGTGGGCTGGCGTATCGGAAGAAGAGCCGCGTGAATTGGTGTCCGAAGTGTTGCACGGTGCTGGCGAACGAGCAGGTGGTGAACGGATATTGCTGGCGTCATGAAGATACGCTGGTGGAAGTGCGCGAGATCGAGCAGTGGTTTCTGAAGACGACGGCGTATGCGGAGCAACTGATCGACGATCTGAAGACGCTCGAAGGCGAATGGCCGGAGCGGGTCATTACGATGCAGCGGAATTGGATTGGGAAGTCGGTGGGCGCCCGGGTGAAGTTTGGCGTAGCGGATGTCGCGGGAGCGGAGCCGATTGAGATTTTTACGACGCGGATCGATACGATTTATGGGGCGTCGGCGATTATTCTGGCGGCAGGACATCCACTGGTGGCGAAGCTGTTGGCGGGCGTCAAGGACGCGAAGCTCCGCGCGGATATTGATTTGACTCTCGCGAAGATGCGAGCGAGTTCGGTGAAGGCGGAGGACCTGGAAACCGCGGAGAAAGTTGGGTTCTTCACCGGTGCGCACGCGACGAATCCGTTTAATGGCGAGAAGCTGCCGATCTGGGTGGGAAATTTTGTGCTGATGGAGTACGGCACTGGCGCGATCATGGCGGTGCCCGCGCACGACGAGCGCGATTTCGAATTTTGCCGGAAGTACGATCTGCCGATTCGCCCGGTGGTGCAGCCGGATGGAGTTGCGGCGCTGGATGGCGCGACGATGAAGGCGCCGTTTGTGGAGCATGGCGGCGCGAAGCTGGTGAATTCAGGGCCGTACAACGGGCTCGGCGTCGATGATGCGATTGTGGCGATGGCGGCACACGCGACGGAAAAAGGATTTGGTCACCGTGAGACAACATATCGGTTGAAGGATTGGGGTGTTTCGCGGCAACGGTATTGGGGCACGCCGATTCCGGTGGTGTATTGCGAGAAGGACGGGATCGTTGCGGTACCGGATGATCAACTGCCCGTGGTACTGCCGAAGGATGTTGCGCTCACCGGTCAGGGCGGATCGCCGCTGGCGGCGACGCCGTCGTTTGTGAATACGACTTGCCCGAAGTGCGGCGGTCCGGCGCGTCGCGAGACGGACACGATGGATACGTTCGTGGATTCGTCGTGGTATTTCTATCGCTACTGCGATCCTCATAACGACAAGGCGCCGTTTGATTCGAAGAAGGTCGCGTATTGGTTTCAGATCGATCAGTACATCGGCGGGATTACGCACGCGATTCTGCACCTGCTGTATTCGCGGTTCTGGTGCAAGGTGATGCGGGATCTCGGACTGATTACGCACAGCGAGCCGGCGGCGCGGCTGTTTACGCAGGGCATGGTGCTCAAGGGCGGCGTGGCGATGTCGAAGTCGCGGGGAAATATCGTCGGCGCGATCGACATGGCGGAGAAGTACGGCGCGGATACCGGGCGGCTGTATATGCTGTTCGCGAACCAGCCGGAGCGGGACCTGGAGTGGAGCGAAGCGAGTATCGATGGGTCGTGGAGATTTTTGAACAAGGTGTACCGGCTGGTAGAGCGGCATGTCGCGGACGTTCGCGGAGTGAAAGCAGGCGTGGATGATGCAGCGGGGCTTTCGGCAAAAGAGCGGAAGCTGCTACAGGTAACGCATGATACGCTGCGGCGCGTCACGCAAGATTTCGATGCGCGTTGGCATTTTAATTCGGCGATTGCGCTCGTCATGACGCTTTATAACGAGATCGACCGGGCGGAGCCGCTGAGCGATGGCGTGCGGCCAGAAGTGCGGAAGGAAGTGTTGGAGCTGCTGACGCTGATGCTGGCGCCGATGACTCCGCACCTGGCGGAAGAGCTGTGGGAGATGCTGGGACATAGCGGCGGACTGTGGACGGTGGGCTGGCCGAAGTTTAATGCGGCGCTGGCGAAGGAAGATGAAGTTGAGATTGTGGTGCAGGTGAACGGGCGCGTGCGCGGGAAGCTGGTTGTGCAGGCGGGGATGAGCGAGGCGGGAGTGATCGCGAAGGCGCTGGCTGATCCGGCGGTGGCGGGGCACGTGGCGAACAAGCATGTGGTGAAGCAGATTGTGGTGCCGAATAAACTTGTGAATCTTGTGGTGAAATAGGACACGGAAGAAGCGAAGTAAAGAAGCAATGACGTATGAAGTAAAGATGAAGAGAAAAACGGAAGAGCCAGCGAGTTTGATTGGTTGCCGAGATGGGGCGCAGCGTGCTGCGCCCCTACATATTTTTAGGGTGAGATCGGGTGTTGGCGGCGGATCGTTTTAGGTCGGGGATAATTTTAGGTGAGGGTGAATTTATGGCGAGCGGGGCGCAGATGACGGAAGAGGCGAAGAGGCCGAAGTCGGAGCTGGGCGGAGTTGTGGTGATCGACTTCGGGGGGCAGTATACGCAGTTGATTGCACGGCGGGTGCGCGAGCAGCAGGTGTTTTCGTCGGTGCTGCCGTTTACGACAAAGATCAGCGACATAAAGAAGTTTGAGCCCAGCGGAATAATTTTGTCGGGCGGGCCAAGTTCGGCGTATGCCGAGGGGGCACCGAACTGCGACCCGGCGGTGCTGTCGATGGGCATTCCCGTTCTGGGAATTTGCTACGGCATGCATTGGATCACGAAGACGATGGGCGGGAAGGTGGTGCCTGCGGAGCGGCGTGAGTATGGGAGCGCGACGCTGAACGTGGCGGAAGAGCGGGAGTCGCCTCTGTTTCATGGGCTGCCGAAGGCGGTAAGGATCTGGAATAGCCATGGGGACCATGTGGTGGGTTTACCTGACGGTTTTTACGCGACGGCGCATACAGAGAGTGCGATTGCGGCGACCGAGCATCCCGAGAAAAAAATTTATACGGTGGAGTTTCACCCGGAGGTCCGGCATACCGACCAGGGAACGGAGCTGCTGCGGAACTTCCTGTTCAAGGTGTGCCTGGCGGAAGCGAAGTGGAGCGGGGCGGCTTTCATTGAGGAGACGACCGAGGCAATTCGGAAGAAAGCAGGCACCGGCAGGGTTATCTGCGCCCTGAGCGGGGGCGTGGACTCGACCGTGGCGGCGGTGCTGGTGAACCGGGCGATTGGGGACCGGCTGACGAACGTTTTTGTGAATACCGGGCTGCTGCGGAAGAACGAATTCGAAGACACCCTGGCCATGTATCGGGAACGATTGGGGTTAAGCGTCATCGGAGTGGACGCGACGGATCGCTTCCTGAAGCAGTTGGACGGTGTCACCGATCCGGAACGAAAACGGAAGATTATCGGAAATGAGTTTATATCGGTCTTCGCCGAAGAGGCCTTGAAGCTCCAGCATGGAGAAGCTCACGGCGAGATCGAGTATTTGGTGCAGGGGACGCTTTATCCCGACGTGATCGAGTCGGTGTCGGTGAAGGGGCCGTCGGCGACGATCAAATCGCACCATAACGTGGGCGGACTGCCTGAAAACATGCCATTTGGGCTGATTGAGCCCCTCCGCGATCTGTTCAAGGATGAGGTCCGGCGGATCGGTAAGGAACTAGGACTGCCTGACGAGATATTAATGAAACATCCGTTTCCGGGCCCCGGACTGGCAGTGCGACTGCTCGGCGCGATCACCCGTGAGCATCTGGTAACTCTGCGGGAAGCGGATTCGGTGGTGATTCAGGAGATTCGAAAGGCCGGGCTGTACAACAAAGTCTGGCAGGCGTTTGCCGTACTATTACCGGTACGTAGCGTGGGTGTTATGGGCGATGGACGCACCTACGGGCTAACCGTGGCGGTCAGGGTGGTGGAGTCGGACGATGCGATGACGGCGGATTGGGTGCGGCTGCCAGGAGATGTGCTGGAGCGGATCTCGACGAGGATCGTGAATGAGGTGCCCGGGGTAACGCGGGTTGTCTACGATATCAGTTCGAAACCGCCAAGCACGATCGAGTGGGAGTGACGAGGTAACGCTCGGAGGCGAAGGGAACGAAAACTTACGTTTGCTTACGAAAGTTTACAAGTCTTGGACTAGAACAGCGGGGGAAACGTTTCAGTTTGAAACAGCATGAAAAAGGCCGCACAGCGGGGGTGTGCGGCCTAAATTCGGTTCAATTGTGAAGCTGGCAGTGCTAGCGTGGAATTCGCAATTACCGATTGGCCATTTTCTGGGCCATGTACAGAATCAGCTTGCGATCTTCCTCGTCGGCCTTGCTCAACAGGCGGCGAAGTTTGTTGAGGAAACGCGCTTCCTTGCCGCTGCTGCCCCACGCAATGTCGTCAGACGACTTGCGCTTGGGAAGATTCGGCAATTGAGGCGGTTCTTCGCCGTCGTAGAAGAGTTGATAAAGTGGGCACTCTAAAGCGCGAGCCAGCTTTTCCAGAGTCTCGATGGCTGGGACGGTATGGCCATTCTCGACGCGGGAAATGTAGCAACGGAGTAAGCCGGTACGCTTTTCGATGTCACCCTGGGAGAGTTTCTTTTCCTCACGCAAAGCGCGGAGGCGGTCACCAATAATCATGCAGGCATTATTGCATGTAGGTAAGATGCTCGCAAGTACAATTTTAATTTGTGGGCAAGTGAAACACATGGTGCACGGGGGCGTACCCAGAGAGAGAATGGGGTAGGGCCGGATAGGTACGTAGGTGGCAACCGTATTGGGAGCAAGCGAAACCTAATGAGCATGGGACGCGTCCCAAAAGTGATGGCGACGGCGGTCATAAGCCCGAGCGCGGCGGTAGCGGCGGCGGCCAGTAAGGCTGCGGCACCTGTCGATGACCGGGAACTGGTGCGTCGAGCGCAGGCCGAGGATCACGGCGCGTTCGAGGAACTGGTGCGCAGGCACCAGCATCGCGTCGTTGCGGTCGCGGGCGGAATTTTGCGGCAGCGCGAGGATGTAGAAGACATCGCGCAGCAGGTTTTCGTGAAGGCGTACTTTTCGCTGAAGCGATTCGATCAGCGGGCGGCATTCAGCACCTGGCTGTATAAGATCACGGTGAATGAGTGCTGGGACATGCTGCGGAAGCGGAAAGTGCGACCGCTGGTGTACGAATCGGACCTGAGCGAAGATCAGGCGCGGCAGTTTGGAGCACCGGAAGAGCGATCGACGCCGGCGCCGGACATCAGCGACACGCTTGAGGCGCGGCAAAAGGTGGAGCGTCTGCTGGATTGCCTGGAAGAACGCGACAAGATGATGCTGATTTTGAAGGAAGTCGAAGGTTTCGCAGTTGAAGAAATCGCGGAGATATTGGACCTGAATGCGAATACGGTGAAGGTCCGATTGTTTCGCGCGCGAAGAAGGATTGTGACGGAGGCCCGGAAGCGGGCCGAGTAAATCGGTGGTAGTGGTTGCGCTTGCGGTCAGGTGGAGGTAAGCAGTATGTGGAACTTTATGAAGAAGCAGGAAGACGAATGCAGCCGATTCCGGGACTCGCTGGAGGAAGTCGCCAGCGGGGGAGCGTCGCGGGAGATGCTGGAACACTCCGCGGCGTGCGAGGATTGCGCTGCGGCGGCGGAAGAGCTGCTGGAAAGCAGGGAATTGCTGCGAGCGTTGCCGCGTGAGTCTTCGCCCGCGATGGCGTGGTTTGCGCCGCGTGTAATGGCGGCGATTGCGGCGCGCGAGGCGGAACTCAGGCAGTCATTCGATGCGTGGGCGGCTATTCCGAAACTTGCGCTGCGGCTGACATGGATTACGGCGCTGGCGCTGGTGTTGGCAAGTACGTGGTTCCTGCAGCGGCCGAACGTGCCAACGAAACCGCCGGCGACAGATATTACCGGTGAACCGGTGCAGAGCTCGGCTCCACTGACGAATGATGATGTGCTGCTGAGCCTGGCGGAGATGGGTTCATGAACGAATCGACCGCAAAGCAGAGAGCTGCGGTCTGGGTGGCAGTGGTGTTTCTGCTCGGCGCGGCGCTCGGCGGAGTTGTGGGATATATCTTCGCGCATCGAGCGGTGTCGGCGAACATCATGATGTCGGTATCGCAGCGGCGCGCGCAGAAGGTGGAAGAACTGACTCGATTGGCGCACTTGACGCCGGATCAGCGCCAGCAGCTCGAGGGAATTTTGTCGGATCTTCACGCGCAATATAAGACGCTGGACGACGAGCGAGACCAGGACCGACAGAAATCCAGGAACAGAATTCGCGGGATTTTGACGCAGGACCAGATTCCGGCGTTCGAGGAGTTTCTAAGAAAAATGGACGAAGAGCGAAAACGGATGACACCGCCGCAGTAGGGCCAACCGGCGGACCTCCTAGGCCAAGCTGAAAGAATAAAAAGGGCCGCTCTTTTGAGCGGCCCTTTTTTATTTTGCGCTGAATCGTTGCGTTTAGAAGGGAATGTCTTCGTCGGAAATTTCAGGTCCCGACGATTGGGTGTGTCCGCCACCACCACCACCGTAGCTCTCTTCTGGACCGGATTGATCGTCGAAGTCGCCTCCGCCGCCACTGCGATGACTGCCGCTGCCGGCTCCTGCCGCAGCGCCGTCTGCGCGACCGCCCAACATGCGGAAGTTGCTGGCGACGATTTCGAAGCTGGTGCGCTTCTGACCTTCTTTGTCTTGCCATTCGCGCGATTGAATGCGGCCCTCGATGAAGATCAGGGAACCCTTTTTCAGATATTGCTGCGCGATTTCGGCCTGTTTGCCCCAGACGACAATTTTGTGCCACTCGGTGCGCTTCTGGCGCTCGCCGTTTTTGTCTTTGTAGGTTTCGTCGGTGGCGATGGAGAAATTCGCCACGGCTTGACCACCGCCGGTGTAGCGAGTTTCGGGATCGCGGCCGAGACGACCGACGAGAATCACTTTATTTACGGACATGTACTCCTCCGGTGAGGACGATAGCACGGGAGGAAGCGGAAGTGCCAGAGAGCGGGGAGTTGAGACTGCGAGGAGACGAAAAGCGAAAGGGGATTACATCGTGCGGACATGGGGCGCAGCAGTGCTGCGCCCGTACAAAATCTCGCTTGATTCTCAGCCGGCGGCGCTGGTTGGGACGCCGAGTTCCTTGAGCTTCGCGCGGGCGCGGCGCTCTTCCTCGGTGCCGGGGTAACGCTTAACGACTTCACGGAGTTCGCGGACGCCGGCGCTCTTCTGGCCGAGTTCGAGTTGCGCCATGCCTTTCTTGAGGTGAGCGGGCGCGAGCTTGAAGCTCTTGGGGTAGTTGGTGAGAACGCGATCGTATTCCGTGACGGCTTGATCGTAGTTGTGCTGCGAATAAGCGATTTCGCCGAGGTAGAACTGCGCGTTCGAAGCGAGGTCAGTGTCGCTGTAATACTTGAGGTAGTCCTGAAATTCCTGGCGAGCGAGGTCGTACTTGCCGCTGGTGATGTCGCGCAGACCGTTCGAATAAAGCGTGTCGGCCGAGGGAGCGCCACCTGCGGGCACGACAGAGCCAGCAACGGGCGCGCCGGTTGCTGGAGGAGCGCCGTAGTTGCCCGACGTCGGCGTGGCTGTCGGAGCGGGAGCAGTGCCAGAGATCTTGGCGTCGAGGCTCTGGACGGTGTTCTGGAGGTCGACGAGTTGCTGATTGAGCTTGCCGAGACGCGACTTAATTTCTTCGAGATTGTCGGAGAGACCCTGAACCTGCGTCGACATGGTGTCGAGGCGGGCGCCAGAGTTGGCCTGGACGTCCTGCACCGACTTCTGCATGGAACTGATCGTTCCGTTGAGCTTGCCGACGTTGTCGCCGGTTTGCTCGACGAGGGTCTTCATGATGGTGTGGTCCTGCGTCATCTGGGTCGAGAGATCCTTTTGACCCTGGAGCAGGTTGGTGACGTCGCGCTGAAGCTCGACGATTTCGCGGGCGACGGCTTGGGCGGGCCGAGGACCGACGAGGCTGCCAGCGACGGCGGCAGCGAGCATGACCGCACCAAAAATCGCGATGTTACGTAGACGCATGCAACTCCTCCTGTGAGCTTGCGAAGACCTGAGCTACAAACGGCTGAGGTGAGAGCACCAGCCTAAAGCCCTTGCGCGAAGGTTGTTTCACCATGGTTCGTGGCCGGGCAATTTGCCCGGGACCGCGAAGCGCATGACTTTACTTTAACGACAGAGCCGCGCGGGAGCAATAGAGTGCTCGTCCGCGCGGCTTTTTGATGCGTGAGAGACCGGGATTGGACGCCGACAAGGGCTATTGCTTTGCCCTGACGAAGTGTCCGCGGCGATTCTGCTGGTAGCAATCTTCGGTGGACTGCATGCAGAAGGGCTTCTCTTTGCCGAAGCTGACGGTATTGATGCGATCGGCGGAGATACCCAAGGAAACGAGATATTGCTTCACGGCGCTGGCACGACGATCGCCGAGAGCAAGGTTGTATTCGGTGGAGCCGCGCTCGTCGCAGTGACCTTCAACAGTGACGCGCTCGGTCGGGTAGCTGCGAAGATACTGAGCGGTCTGAGCGAGGGCAGTGCGAGCGTCGGCGCGGATGTCGGCTTTGTTGAAGTCGAAATAGGCGTCGCGCACTTCGCGCGTGAAGATTTCGTCCTGCGTCGGTTCGGCGGTCGGAGGCGCAGCGGTCGCGACCGTGATGCGCGCGCTGGCCGTGGCAGAGCCACCCGGACCGCTGGCAGTGATGGTATACGTCGTGGAAGCGGAGGGTGTAACGGACTTTTGACCTTCGGCAGGAACGGTGCCGATGTCAGGCGCGATCGTGAGTTGCGCGGCGTCGGTTGAGGTCCAGCTCAGCGTCGCAGCGTCGCCCTTTTCGACGGCGGTGGGGCTCGCTTGCAGCGACACGGTGGGCTGGGCAGCAGCCGGTGGTGGCGGCGCGCTCGGCGGCGCGGAAACTTGCTTTGGCTTCTTGTTGCAGCCAAACGTAAAAACGGAAGCGGCGAGCACTGCAATCAGACCAGCGCGATACAGTGATCGGGGAACCTCGATCATTCAAATCCTCCTCAGTAATGTAATCCCGGTGTTCGTCCCACGGCTGCTTGACATCGTAGCACCGGCGGAAGGGTTCCGGAAATATCTCGTGTCACGATACGTTATATATCGGACACATTCCTCGTGACAGAACGATTAACGGGTGGACCAGTTAGGTGACTCGTTGTGGCCCGTGGCGGTCAGCATGTGCGCTTGAGAGCCGTCGGCCAGCATGGTCCAAATCTGGCGCGTTCCAGTACGCGTGGATTCGAAGACGATGTGGCGACCGTCGGGAGCCCAACTTGGACGCTCGTTGCGGCCAGTGTCACGGGTGATCTGGACGATGCTGCGCGTGGTGGGGTCCATGACGTAAATGTCGTAATTGTTGTCGGGCCGGCGCCAGCTAAACGCGAGAAGAGCACCATTCGGAGACCAGGCCGGGTCGATTAGATACCCTTTGTCCGGGAGGTCGAGTTCGACGGAATTGGTGCCGTCGGCGTTCATCATATAGAGCTTGGGGATACCGCCGCGGTCGCTGACGTAGACGACGGTAGCGCCGGTCTTGGGATTCCAGCTAGGCGACGTGCTGGCGCCGTTGGCGAAGGTAAGGCGCTTGGGCGAACCGCCGTTGGCATCGGAGACGAAGATTTCGGGGTTCCCGAGCATTGAAGACGAGAACATGATCTTGGAACCGTCGGGCGACCAAGCCGGGGAACTGTTCGTGCCCTTGAATCGCGGGAAGGTGATGACCTTGTTGGCGTCGACCGAGTACATGCAGATTTGCGGGCTGACGAGGCCATGGTAAGGCGCGAAACAGGTGAAGGCGATGCGCGAAAGGTCGGGCGACCAGCGCGGGGTGAGCGAGATCGTCTTTAGTGAGGTAAGCGGGTGCTGATTTTGGCCGTCGTAGTCCATCACCCAGATTTCTTTGGTGCCAGTGCGCGAGCTGACAAACGCAATCTGCGTCGAGGCAATGCCCGGAATGCCGCCCGAGAGTTTGCTGATGATTTCGTCAGCGAATTGGTGTGCGAACTTGCGGACCTGTGCGTCGGTGGGCGCGCCGCGGTAAACCTTGCCGATGATTGGCTGGCCCGACGGATTGCGAACGTCGTTGAGCCACGCTTGAATGGCGACTTCGGTGGCGGATTGCGTCAGGTTGCCGAACGCGACCATGTTGGCGTTGAGAGGCTGGTCAGTCCATGTCGTATTCTTGAGTTCATTTGGAATGCTCGGCAATTGCTGCGGGTAGAAGCTAGGGCTGACGACGTCGATGATGCCGGAGAACGTGAGGTCGTCGCGTACGACTTGAGCGAAGAGTTGCGCATGCTGCCGCGTGGGATCTTCGCGAGGCACGAAATCGGGCACGGCGATGCGAGGCTTCGCACTGGTATCGCCCAACCCCGTGCCGGCGTTGAACCACGCAGGATTCTGCGCCTGAGCCGAACCAGCGCTCATGAGCAATAGGGCGACAAAGATCGAAGCAACGAAGCCGAGTTTTGTTTCGCGATTCACGCGAACCTCCCGTAGTTTTTTGTGCTGCATGTGTACGTTTCCGATTGCGAGCATGGGCTGGCTACCTATGCTGCTCGGGGAAATCCCAGGTCACTGCCACTTCAGAACCTTGATAGTCCGGGGGCAACGGCGGGAGCGGATTCGAACCCATGATGGCTCGGAGACCGGCGTTGTCCCACGAGAGGTTGCCGCTGGACTGCGTGATGCGAACGTTCTTGATGCTGCCGTCGCGATTGATGCTGAAAGACACGGAGCAGTGAAGCGTGGTGGAGCTGCGCACGCCAGGATCGATCGAGAGCTTGTCCCAATTAGGGTCGACACGGCGTTTCGCGGCCTGAATGTACCAGCCGAAGCGCGTGGCGAAGTCACCCCCGCCTTGGCCGAGGACGTTCGTACCGGCTGAAGGATTCGTGCCGGGATTCGAAGTGGTGTCTCCGGTCGGAATTACGGGGCGGCCCGCCTTGCCATAGTTGACGGCGTTATCGGGACGCGGAGTTTTGGATTCCAGAAGCCTCGACGGCTTATTTGGCGGCTCGGGTTGGGGCTTGCTCTTTACCTTTTCAGGTGACGGAAGGGGCACAGCGTCGGGAGGAGGAGCGGGCGCCTTTGGCTGCGGCGTGGCTTTGTAGAGACCATTGTCGGGGTCAAATGTGTGGGAGTCGATGGCAGGCGGCTGCGGCATCGGGATGCCGGCGCTGGGGACCATCGTTACGGCAATGCTTTGCCCAAGTTGAGTGCCGACGCCGTTCCACTGATCGCCGCGCAAATGCAGATACGCCGACACGACGACCACGCCAGCGAGCGCCATATGCAGCACCAGGGACAGTGCGACGGGCTTGCTGTAAGGGAGGTCCTGCGAGTTGGCGACGGCGGTGGACATTCGAAAATTATGTACTGACTCTCGTTCTTAGAACGGAGATCACGGTCAACCTTTCGCTTTTTCAGGCAGCGGCTCGGTCACGATGCTGATGTTGCTGATGCCGGCTTGCCGGAGGGCGTCCATAAGAGAAGCAAAGGCACCGAAGGGAACAGTCTTGTCGCAACGAAGAAAGATGCCTTCGTTAGGCTTTTTCATCTTGGACGAGATTTTCGTGCCAAGGTCATGAATGTTGATCGGGTCGTTGCCGAGGTAGACAAGCTGATTTTTGTCCATGGTGACGACGATTTTTTGCTCGTTGATCTCGTGGGTCGTCTTGGTCTTCGGGACGTCGACCTCGATGCTGGACTGTAGGATTGGCGCGGTGATCATGAAGATGATCAGCAGCACGAGGACGATGTCGATGAACGGGACCATGTTGATCTCGGACAGCGACGATTGAGTCGATCTGGATGTTTGCGGCATATGTTTCTCGACGCGGCCGATTCACCGGCCGCGAAAACGCAATCAACTAAAACGATTTTTCGATTTGCGCGCCGACTTCCGTTGTGAACGTGTCGAGGCGCTGCGCGAGAACGCGTATGTTCTGCAAAAATTGATTGTAGAAAATAACGGCCGGAATCGCGACGAAAAGGCCGGCGGCCGTGGTCAGGAGCGCTTCCGAGATGCCGGGAGCGACGGCGCGAAGGCTTGCGGCGTTGGCATTGCCGAGGCCGGAAAACGCGTCGATGATGCCCCAGACCGTGCCAAAGAGACCGATAAACGGGGACACCGAGCCGGTCGTGGCGAGCCAGGACATGCCTTTTTCGGCTCGCCGGACTTCTTCTGCGGACGCAACCTGCATGTTGGCGGTGACGGCGGAAAGGCTTTTGAGTTTCGGAGGCTGTGTGGCTCCGGGGGCGTAGGTAACCTGGCTTTGAAGTTCGCGGTAACCCGCTGCGTAAACCGCTGCGAACGGTGATCCCGCTGCGGCGAGACCCTGCGGATTGGCGATACCACGCGTGGCACGGAATACGCGCAAGAAATTATCGCTTTCGCGCCGCACGCGTCCGAAGAATCCGAGCTTCTGAAAAATCATGCTCCACGAGATGATCGAAAACAGAAGAAGAATCGCAAGGACGGTGCGCGCAACCCAGCCAGTATCTTGGAGAATGTTTCCGAGGTCGATGAGAATGACTGTCGTGAACAAAAAAATGACGATTTCCCTCAGTGCGCTGAAAATTTTTACGACTTTAAGAACCGTAGCACACGCAATTAGGTGAAGCAACGAAAGGTGAACGTAGTTGTCGCTTCTGGAAACACAGTGCGACGCTGATTCTGAGCCCGTTTTAACGCTGATCCGACTGCCGGGATGCCCAATTGACTGTGCTAAACTGCGAACTTGAAGATGGCTCAAGCATTCGACATTAGTTTGGACTCACTTCAGGGCCGCTCGGTTGCTAAACCTCTAGCGGTTGGACGCGGTGTAGGCAATCCCGCTGGCGACGCGAACGGGACTTTCTTCCTTGAAACATTTGGCTGCCAGATGAACGACCATGACTCCGAAAAAGTCGCGGGCGTTTTGGCGTCGCGTGGGTATCGACAGGTGGCTTCGCCGGATGATGCGTCGCTTATCCTTTACAACACGTGCAGTATTCGCGAGAAAGCGGCGCAGAAGGTATTTTCGCGCCTCGGCGAATATCGGACCCGGCAGAAAGATGGGCAGGTTATTGGTGTGCTCGGATGCCTGGCACAGCAGGAAGGCGAAGAGATATTCGAACGCGCGCCGTGGGTAAGCCTGGTTTGCGGTTCGGCGAGCTATCGAAAGCTGCCGGAGCTAATCGCGCAGCTTGAGGAAGGGAATCGGCGCGTCACAGGGCTAGATACCGACACGGATGAAACGTTCGAAACCGAGATTACGCGGCGCGACAATCCCTGGCGCGCGTTTCTGACCATTATCGAAGGGTGCGACAAGGCTTGCGCATACTGCGTTGTGCCGTTTACGCGGGGCCCGGAGCGTTCGCGATCGCACGAGTCGATTTTGAAAGAAGTGCGGGAACTGGCGGAACTCGGATATTCCGAGGTTCAGTTGCTAGGGCAGACGGTGAACTCGTATGCGGACCCGTCGCCGAAGAAGTTGCGATTCTCAGATTTGCTGCTTGCCGTAGCGGATGTGCCGGGAATTCGGCGGGTTCGGTTCACGACATCGCATCCTCGTGATTTTTCGCGGGACATTATTGAGGCGATCGAATCTGAGCCAAAGCTTTGCAATCACGTGCATCTCCCTGTGCAATCAGGGTCGAGCCGTGTGCTGGGTGCGATGAAGCGCACCTATTCGCGCGAAGAATATTTGGAGCGGATCGCGATGCTGCGCGGCGCGACGAGGCCGATTGCGATTACGACCGACATTATTGTCGGCTTTCCCGGAGAGACGGCGCAGGAGTTCGAAGAAACGATTTCGCTGATGAACGAAGTTCGATACGAGGGTGTGTATTCGTTCAAGTATTCGCCGCGGCCGAACACGGCATCGCTTGCGATGGGCGACACCGTCGGCGAAGATGAGAAAGGGCGGCGACTGGCGGCATTGCAGAATCGTCAGCGGGAAATTCAGAGCGAGCACAACGCGGCGCTCCTCGATTCGACTTTCGACGTGATGGTCAGCAATAAATCGCGGCGCGAGAATCGGTGGACAGGGCACACGACTTGCAATCGGGTGGTGGCCTTCACTTCGCAAGAGGCCGATCTTTTGGGAACTTATATTCGAGTACGCATCTCCGACGTGAACTCCGGCAGTCTAAACGGAGAGCATGTCGGCTAGACCAGGTCAATGACGAGGGAGGTCTCGATGGAAGTCGAGATGAAAATCCGGGGGTTGATGATGGACCCGGTGACAAATATGCCCATCGTCGTACTGAAGGATGTGCAGGGACAGGCGATTCTGCCGATATGGGTTGGGGTGTACGAGGCGAATGCTATTGCGCTGGAAATTGAGAAGGTGCAAACGCCGCGGCCGATGACGCATGACCTGTTGAAGAATGTGCTGCTCGGGCTTGAAGTGCGCGTGCAAAAGGTCGTCGTCAACGATTTGAAGGACGACACGTTTTACGCTTTGATTTGGGTCGAGCGAGACGGCGAGATGATGACGATCGACTCGCGGCCGAGCGATGCGCTGGCTTTGGCGCTGCGCGTCGATTGCCCGATTTTCGTCGATGAGATCGTGCTGAAGAATTCGAAAGTGTCGAGCGCTATTTCGGAGCGGAGCACGAACGAGCAGTTGAGATCGTATCTGGAAGGGCTGTCGGACGACGATCTCGGTCGATATAAGATGTAATGAAGTGGTTCACTGTCCGAATCAGGCGGCCGCCAATTTCTCCACGGTGCGACGCCACGCCAACAGCAACACAATCCCGATCAGAACCAGCGCGACGCTGAGGCCGATCCAGAGGCCGATTGCTCCCCAAGAGCGGCGGAAGCAGAGCCACGCACCGAACGGCAATCCGATAATCCAGTAGGCGAGGAAATGGCAGATCATCGGGGTTCGCGTGTCTCCTACACCGCGCAGCGCGCCAGTAGCGACGGTTTGAATCCCATCGAAGAGTTGGAACGCAGCGCCGGCTGCGAGCAAACCGACCGTCATGGCAATCACTGATTTGTCGGGGGTGTACATTCGCGCGATCCAGCGTGGGAAAATGAGCAGGGCTACTCCACAGCAAGCCATGAAGACTGCACCCAGAGCGATCGCGGTGCCGCCGGAATCTCGTGCGCCGAGCGGGTCTTTGCGGCCGAGCGCCTGACCGACGCGGACGGCGGCTGCCGACGAAATCCCCAGAGGAACCATGAACGTGAGCGAGACGGTGTTCAGCGCGATCTGATGGCTCGCGAGCGGCACAGCGCCTAGCTTGGCGACGAGCGTTGTGACTGTCGCGAAGACTCCGGTCTCAAGAGTGATTTGCAAAGCTGCGGGCAGGCCCAACATGAGAAGCCGGCGAATCCGTGGCAGATCGATGTCGACCGGCGTCTTGAGAAGCTCGGTGCGATGCTTGTGGTCGTACCACAACAAATAGCCCACTAAAACGGCGGCCATGTATACGCGAGCGATCGCTGTCGACCAGCCTGAACCGACAGTCCCCATGGCTGGCGCGCCCCAGTGTCCGTAGATCAGAATCCAGTTGAAGAGAGCATTGATGATGTTCGCCGAAACCAACGCGAAGGCGACCGGTTTGACCATGTTCATGGCTTGGAGACAGCGACGAAGAGCGAAGTAAAGGAGCAGCGGCAGCAGCCCGACGGTCAGCGCATTGAAGTAGGGAATAGCGAGCGACAGAACTGCCGGGTCCACATGGACTGAACCGAGCAAATGAGGCAGCAACCAGACTGGCGTCGACAAAATCGGAGTGAGAGCAAGACTGAGGTAGATTCCCTGAACCAAGGAGCGGTGGCAGTCTTCCCGCTTGCCGGCGCCGAACGCCTGGGACACCAGAGTGTCGAGGCCAAGCAACACTCCGCCGCCAAACCAACCCAGCACAGTGAAGATGCCCGAACCGAGGCTGACCGCGCCCATGGCGACCGCGCTGTTCGGCAGATGGCCGACCATGATCGCGTCCACAATGCCCATCGACATCCAGCCGATTTCCCCGAGAACCAATGGGGCCGCGAGGTGAATCGTTGGAACGAGCTCTTTCTTGAGCGCTTTGAGAGTCAGCATCGGGGAGTCGGAGAGGCAGTTTACGGGGCGACCGAGATTGGAGCAAATCGAAGAGTGCACGCGACTGGTGCCGAAGGACAGGTAACTCTCCGAGGGAAAGCTGCGGGAAGTTCCATTGACCGGTACCGGCGGGGTTCGTAACCTGAGCACACGGGTAAGCGTGTGTGCGGACAACATATATAACGACGATGAATGGTGAAGGTTTGCGTCGCGATAAACGGATGGCAGGTCGGACTTAGGGAGAATCGGAGTGGCACTCGCGAAGGAACTCAGTTTCGAACAGCGGATGAAGAGGATCCGCGCGGGAATTCGTCTGAATTCCCGGGTGCCGGTAGCCGTCGCCTGGACGGAAGCCGGCCGGACACTGCATGCCGAGGGCTACACGGTGGACATTAGCTCCAAAGGATGCCTGGCGATTCTGCCTCAGGGCTTCACCGTCGGGCAGCGCCTGCACCTTATCAATCTGACCAACCAAGCGGTATGCGAAGCGATTCTCGTCTGGCGCGGGCACGAAGGGCGCAGCGGCTGGGAGATCGGCCTGGAACTGCAACACGCAACGGAAGAGTTTTGGGGCATGGATTTTTAGGCTGTTCCAGTCGCCCTTGCACCCGCAACATCACTCCATCCCATTCTCGACTGCCGATTCCCAAATCGGAACTCTGGCTTTTCCACCGCCTATTTCGTTGAAAACTCACTTTTTCCTTGCCTTCGCCTATTTAACGATTTTAAAGTGAGGCTGGGCCTAGGGGGTATTGGACGGGAGGCACCTATATATAGGAACTCGGTTGCCGAGACGCGGCAGAGTCATTTTGATCGCAGGGAGGTAGGCAGAAGGCCATGACTGCCATTATCACCATCGCGAATCAAAAAGGCGGCGTCGGCAAAACTACCACAGCAATCAACCTCTCCGCTGCAATTGCCGAACGAGGCAAGCGCACGCTTCTGATTGATCTCGACCCGCAAGCAAACTCCACGATTGCGTTTTATAACTCTGGCGAGATACCTGCTTCGATGTTCGACGTGCTGAGTGAAAATCGCGCGCCGATGGTTAATGTAATCAAACCGACGAAGGACGCGAATCTGTTCCTCGGTCCTGGACGATTGGCGTTGGCGAAGCTCGAACAGGTGTTGGCCGGACAATTCGACGCGCCGTACCGATTGAAAGACGCACTCGCGCCGATTTTGAAGGACTACGACTACGTCGTTCTCGACACGCCTCCTTCTCTTGGAATTCTGACTGTGAATGCGCTCGTGGCATCCACGCATCTGCTCGTGCCGATTCAGGCCGCGTATTTTGCGATCGAAGGTACGGACGATTTGCTGGAGACCTACGAGCGGATTCGAATGCGCCCCAACCCCCAGCTGAAAATGTTGGGTGTGCTGATCACGCTGTTCGACAAGCGCACCAATATTTCGCGTGATACGCACGGTCAGATTCGCAGCGTGTTCGGTGAGACGCTGTTCAAGACGAAAATCAGCAAAAACGTTCGGCTCGAGGAAAGCCCAGCGTACAAAGAAACTGTTCTCACATTTGCGCCGAAGTCCACCGGCGCGCAGGAATACAAAAAGCTAGCTGGGGAGGTTTTACAACGTGTTGAAGAGAACGGGATTGCCCGTCACGCTGAAGATGCGGCATGACGCGCACTATGTCGAGTCGCTGACAAGTTATAGCGGGGCTGCCATCGGGAGAATGGTCCCGGTGGATCAGATTCGCCCGAATCCCGATCAGCCGCGCAAGGCGATCGGCGACCTGCGAGAACTTACCGATTCAATTCGCGAGAAGGGCGTGCTTGAGCCTCTGCTCGTGCGTTTTGTACCGCGCGAGGATTGCTACTACATCATTTCGGGTGAGCGGCGGTATCATGCATCGCGTGCAGCGGGATTGAATGAAGTCCCTTGCATCGAAAAAGTTGCCGACGACGCCGAAACGCTTGAAATCGGGTTGATCGAGAACATTCAGCGCAAGGATTTGACGCCGTTCGAAGAAGCGGATGGGTTGCATCGGCTGGCGACGCAATTCGACTACACGCATGAAGACGTAGCGCGAAAGATTGGGCGAGCGCGTTCGTCGGTTACCGAAACGCTTTCTCTGCTCAATATTCCCGAGGCTTTGCGGAAGCGCTGCGCGGACCAGGGAATTACCTCGAAGTCGCTGCTACTGCAGATCGCTCGGCAGCCGACCGAAAAGAAAATGATCGAAATGATGCATCGCATCCTCTCGGGCGGGTTGACTCGAGACGAAGCGCGGCGCGAGCGACAGGAAGAGCAGGCGATTCCGCACCGGCCCCAGCCGTTTATTTTCCAATTCGAGCCGGACAACGAAACGTTCAAGTTTCGGATTCAGTTTAAGAAGAGCCATGTTTCGCGCGATGAGCTGATCACGACGCTGCGCGGAATTCTGTCGCAGCTCGAAGGCGCGTCGGATTCTCAGGCTGACTCGACCGCGGCTTAACCCTTACTTCGCAAATGAACTTGTGATCCGCTAGTTTGTCGTATTGGTGTGCTCGTCTCATGTTCGAATTTACTCCTCGTCAAATGAAGATCCTGGAGGAATTGGTGGCAGCGGGATTTCGGCCACTCGTCATTCCGCCTTACGACAGCGCACTGTGTATGCGCAGAGGAGATTGTGCGGTCGTGTTGAGTCAGGAACCGACGGGAGGGCTGCGCATGTTAGCGCCGCCTTCGTTCATCGTCGACGGAAATTTGAGCGTGAAGCTGCGACGCGGCAAGAAAGACGTCTTCGTTTGGAAAAAGACGGAAGTTGAGGTCACGCCGGAGCGTTCGACCGAGTTAGAGACGTTTCGCAACGACCTCTCGCGTATCCTGCAAAACGCATCCGCTCAATGAGTTTGCTCAATTTGATTTTCAGTAGAACTCCCGGCAAACTCACAATCCCATGGAAAACTACGACCTGATTTGCATCGGCGCAGGCCCAACTGGCTTGGCAAGCGCCATCGAGGCAAAGCGCGCCGGAATGCGGCCGTTGGTCATCGACAAGGGTTGTCTCTGCAATTCCATTTATCACTATCCGGCGAACATGATTTTTTTCACGACTCCTGAACTGCTCGAGATTGGCGATTTGCCGTTGACGACGCAGGCAGAGAAGCCGACTCGCATCGAAGCGCTGAAGTACTACCGAAAGTGCGCCGAACACTATGAGCTTGAAGTTCGGCTATATGAATTGGTGCTGCGCGTTGAGGGCAGCGATGGCAAGTTCACCGTCGTGACCCGAACGGAAACTGGCGGCGAAAAGAAATACGGCGCGAGAAAGATCGTCGTGGCGACGGGGTATTACGATTTGCCGAACGAGCTTGGCGTGAAAGGCGAAAACTTGCCGCACGTTTCGCACTACTACACCGAGCCGTTCGCGTACTGGCGCGAGCCGGTTGTGGTTGTCGGTGGGAAAAGTTCAGCTGCCGAAGCGGCTCTCGAACTGTATCGCAATGGCGCTCAGGTCACGCTGGTTCACAGGGATGCGGAGTTAGGTCACTCGATCAAGTATTGGCTGCGGCCGGACATAATGAATCGAATCAAGGCCGGCCAAGTGAAGGCGATGCTCGAAACGAGAGTAAAGGAAATCACAGCGACGGAAGTCGTCGTTGTGAACAAAGCAGGCGTCGAGTCGCGCCTGCCGGCCAAACGCGTGTTTTTATTGACCGGGCACCACCCCGATTACGATTTCATTCAAAGCCTGGGAATCAAGCTGGACCCTGATTCGAAGCGCCCTGCGATCGATCCGAATTCGTTGGAGAGCAACGTGCCGGGAATTCACCTGGCCGGTGTGATTATCGGAGGCCGGTTCACGGGCGAGATTTTCATCGAAAATGGGCGCTTCCATGGCAAGCAAATCATCGATGCACTGACACGCGAGCAGGAAAGCGTTGCCGCAAAGGGCCATCGCTGAGGGCGCCCACCACTGAGTCTCCGAAACATAACGTCGCCGGCGGTCGGGAAGATGAGCGATTTCTAACGATCGAGACATCTGCCCGAAATAAGGAACATTCGGTTGAACACGCCTGATACGAGCGAATTGCCGGTCACGCATTGGTTTGTTAGACTCTAGTTCTATGCCCTCGATTATCCGCGAAGTTGCCGAAACGTTCACGACGCTGGCGCAAGGCTTCAGCGTCACGTTTCGAAATATGTTTCGGAAAACGGTCACCGAGAACTATCCGCACGAGCCCGTCCACTTTCAGCCACGCTACCGCGGCATCCACGTCCTTCATCGCGATGAGAACGGACTAGAGAAGTGCGTCGGCTGCTTCTTGTGCGCTGCGGCTTGCCCGGCAAATTGCATTTATATCGAGGCCGCTGAGAACACCGACGCGAACCGGATTTCGGCCGGTGAGCGGTACGCGGAAGTTTACAACATCGATTATTCGCGCTGCATTTTCTGCGGATACTGCGTTGAGGCGTGCCCGACCGATGCCATAACGCACGGTCACGGATTTGAGTTGGCCACCTACGACATCAACGCGCTCGTCTATCGCAAAGAGCAACTGCTCGAGAAAACTCCCTCTTCGGCTCCTGCAGCCAGCTAATTCGAATCTCAAAGCTTCGTGATTTTCTCTCAAGAAGGGCGCGAATCATTCGCGCCCTTCTTTTTTTCACCGCTCGGCTCTGTGGCCGTCGTTCCAATTCTGTGTCTTCTAAAAAATATAAGGGGGCCAAGACGTAATGCGTTGGGAGATGCGGCTTGGCTCGGAATGGGTGGAAGGGCAGAAGAGGCGGCGGGGCGCGGGGCGGCGAGGCGTCCTGGAGCTGGGGTGTTTGGACGGGGCTGCGCGTGGTTCACGGGCATCGTCTGGGCACACGTCGACGCGAGCTCTCTCACTGCACTGCTGCACTTCAAAAGAAACCGAATGACGCTGAAATAGCGCGTTCCGCGACGCGAATGCTACGACGCGATGTGAATTCGTGGTGTCGCGAACGGTTTTTCGCCAAAAATTTTATCGGACGCGGTTTGCGGCGCGCTCCCGGTCTGCATGGATCTGCGCGCAGGTGGATTCGGCGCGCCATGCAATGCGGACGGCAGGAGTGCGCGCTGATCGTTGAGCGCGCTCGAAGCCAATCCCGAATTTCCCTGGTCTGGACCCGGGCAAATTGCGGCGACCTCCGCCGCGAGGTTTCGCTCGATGAGCCATCGTGCCAGCAGAGCATTGCTGCTTTCATCCACCCACACTTGAAGGAGCTGCTCGATTTCCTTTCGCAGGTTCGTCGCGAAATTCAATCGAGAGCTCTCGTACGCCTGCAAAGTCGATTTCGACGAATTCAAAAGAAATTCCCAATTCACTTCCTGCCTAGCATGCTGGCTCACGGGGACTCTCCTAATGGAGTGAGTACGTTACCCTTTTATTAACACGGGTCAAGAGAAACGAGTGTTGAGGAAGCTGTGGAAATGTGTGGAAAAGGCTGATGGTACTGAGGGTACTGAAGCAAATTCGCGAAGGTCGAGACGCTGGGCGCCGGAGCATTGCGCCAGGTAACGCGTGATGAGCCGACCGGACGCAATTGGGTTGCAGCTATGCAGCGCATGCCGCGGCGACTACGAGGATCCGGACGCTTCGGCGATCAACGACGAGTCGTCACTATCGGGCGGCGACGAAGAGAGCGACAGCGACTTAAGCGAAAAGTTTCCTGCGCGATGCGAGCGGCGGTAAGGCTCACGCGACGGGAGAGGGGCCCGGAAGGGCGAAGCAAGGAGGATAGGTCGATGCGGAGAACAAAAAAAGCAAGTTTGGTGAGGACAAGTCTGCCGAGTCAACGCGAAGTGCTGCGCGACGTGTTGCTCAGCGCGACGCTGTGTGGCTCGTGGCTGACGCTGCGTGAGCTGTCGTGGCTTACGCAGTTCGGCGAAGCGAGCATCTCGGCGCAATTGCGGCATCTGCGCAAGCCGCGATACGGCAGTTACGATGTGGAGAAGCGCGTACGCCGGGGTCTTGTGGTGAGCGACGTCGAGCGCGGCGCGATCTGGGAGTATCGGTTACGGTCGCGCGCGCAAGTCGTTGCAGAGAGAGCGTGGACGAGCGACGCGCCATCGTGCGATACGCCTGCGGCGATGATAGCGCCGGGTTGCTGACGATTTCGACGGTTCCTATCGAAGAGCTTCATTCGCGCAGATCCAGGATCGACTCCTGTCGTGACGCGCGATTTCTGCCAAAACACAACTCGTTCGCGCACTGACGCGTGTCTGCCCGGCCGAGGATGCCGCCTCGGACGCTGCGGCGTCGTGTGCGCCGACCCACCCGGCGGCGACACGGCGGAGGGCCGATATGAGCACGAAAGAAGAGATGGCGTTCGATGTGTGTTGGGAAGTGTATCGAGGCGCGAAGGAAGTGATGGAGGCCAAGCGGGGAATCTCGGCGCTCAAGCCTGAAGACGTGACGAAATTTCTGTGGCGGCCGGATTTTCGCCCGCGGCTGACGGAATGGGTCACCGACTTCGCGCTCGCGGGCAAGGCGGCGCTCGATGGGCCGCGCAATGCTTCGCGCACGGCGTTGTGGCGCGTGTACTACCTGGGACTCGCGCCGTACGACAAAGCGCGGCAATTCCTGGGCATCAGCGAACAGACCTGGGTGAATTGGACGGACGAAATCCGTCGCCGCTGCGGCGCGGAGCTGATTCGCCGCGAGATGTTTCCGCCGCGAAAATATTTTACGAATAGCTAGGTCAGCATGAGTGGATCGCCGACGCGCAGCGTCTTGCCCGCTTGCGACAATGCGACGCGTGTGTTCGTCGCAAGCCGGTAGAAGTGATCGAAGTGCTCGAGCGTCGCCCAAGAGGGAAGCGTCTCGCGGCGCATTTCGGTGAAGCGCTTCTGAAATCCGATGTTATTCGCGGCGGTATAAGAGTCGCGCGGAGGCACGCTGCAACGCGCACACGGGTTGCTGCCTTCAAATTCGACCTCGCCAATGCGAAATCGAGGCGCGTACGTTTTCGGCGGGCCGAACAAGCGGTCTTCCCAAAATGCGGGCACGCCATCGACCTCGAGCGTTGTGCGAAAGCGGCGCCGCGCTTCATCGAGATCCATGCCGCCGTCGGCGAACCAGTCGCACACCCGGTGAAGAGACGCGGTCGAAATGATTGTCGGCCCGTTCGCATCGGGATCGTCGGGAAAGCCGTTCGCGGAATAGCGCACCATAATGCGCTGCTCAAAATAAACGCTGAACCACTCGCCGGCTTCTTCTGTATCGGCGGGAAATGCGAATTCGCGTGCCAGAATCTCGCGGTTGTCCCCCGGCACGGAAAGCGTTACCGACTTCAGATCACTCGCGAAGTTAGCGCGGATCGGGAAGATCGCCGCGGTCCGCTTGCCGTTGACCCAGCGATTATCGAGCGTGTAGAGCGCCCAGGCGCGGTCGAGTTCGAGGCCGCCTGCGGGGCCGATGCGCGCTTCGCTGACAGAAACCGGGTCGAGCGATTTGATCGGATGCAGCCGAATGTTGGCGAGGCGAGGCTGTTCTTGAGTTGGAGCTGACATCGTTGGCGCAATCTTAACAGTGTGAATCGATCACCGTGATCGACATGAGCGACATGCGCGTAATCGTCAGTGCGCCGGGTAGTCTTTCAGCTCCGGCGGATTCGGGCGGCTGGCCGGCGGCACGATGCCGTTGAGACGTAGATACAGCACGATCTGTCCGTAGTGATCGGCGACGTGCCAGATTGCTGTGCCGGCAAGCCCGAGGCGGGTGTTTGGTCCAGCGTAGCGGCCTTCGATCGGGTCGTACATGTTCTTGCTGGTGATCGAGTTGAGCGATGCATTCATCGCCGCGAACGAATTGCGCAGATACGTCAGCAAATCGGCACGCGTTTTCGCGGGGTCGGGTCCACCGTTTTCGCAATTGGCCGGCGGCGTTTTTCCATCGAGTTCCGCGGCGAAAGCAAAATTCGCGCAAGCCACATGTTTCACCTGGTCGGCGAAGGTCCGCAGTTGCGTCGGGCCGACCGCCGATGGCGCGCTGCTCGCGGCGACGGGGACGACTGGACGAAAATTATATTTGTCCTCAGGCATCGCCTCGGCGGCAGAGCGAAATTCGTATTCCTGACTCCCGAATGTGCGCATCAACGCACCGCCGACCGTTTCGTTCTTGCTGAGTTCGGCTGCCGTGGGTTCGTGCTGCGGTTGCGTCGCTGCGGGAGCTTGCTGCTGCGTGGTGGATTGCGGCGGAGCAGCCTGCGTTGATTGCGCGCGCAGGGAAGTCGACATCGCACGACAGCAACGCTCCAACGACGAACAGCGCGTTCAGAAATGTGGCACCGCCTACTGCGGTTTGCGCTCCAACGCATGAGACAGAGTCTCCCGCTCCGGCGATTTGCCGGGCCTTTTCGCAGTGTAGCACCGCGCGCTGCATCCATGAACTTAACGTGGCAAATCCGCTCGACATTTCCGTCGCGCAATTTCGCGTAGCAATTCACACGCGAATCCGAAAACAAGACAAGCGATACTAGAGAGGGTCAACCATGATTCCGCATAAACCGCGCCGCCTGCTGGTGCTTCTATTTGCAGTTCTTCTGATTCTTCGCGGCGCGCAGCTCGCAGCGCAGACTCCATCATCATCGACGACAACGCCGGCGACGACCACGACAAGCGGCTCCGCGAGCGTCACGACGAGTGTGTCGGTTCCGTTTCAAGTCGTCGCACCAACAGGATGCACGGTGGCCTTCTCGTCATCGGGCAGCATTCCGGTGATCAACGTAAGTGGCTGCCCAGCGCCAACGAATCCGACGCCGCCGAATCCGCCGAACCCACCAAATCCACCCGCTCCCGGCGCGCTCGCGGCGTTTCCGGGGGCGATGGGGGGCGGTGCGGCATCGATCGGTGGGCGCGGCGGGGCGGTGATGGAAGTAACCAACACCAACGACTCCGGCAGCGGCTCGCTGCGGGCGTGCGTGCAGGCTTCGGGGCCGCGGACTTGCGTGTTTCGCGTGGCGGGCGTCTTCAACATCACCGGCGGCGACAATTTGGCGAGCAGCCCGTATCTGACGATCGCATGCCAAACGGCGCCGGGGGAAGTGATTATCGGCGGGCCGCATTCGGTCGGCGCGGCGCTGCGAATTTCGACGCATGACGTGATCGTGCGCTACTGCGTGTTTTCTCCGGACAACGCTGCGACGGCGAGCGGGCCGGACACGGGCACGGTGGGCATCACGATCGTGAACTGTAGCGACATCACGCAGAATATTTCGCTGGCGACGCCACCGCCTTCGACTTCGGGCTGCTACAACATCATCACCGATCACGTCACCACGCGCTGGAGCGGGAACAAGAGCTGGATCACGACGAGCAATTTTACGCCGACGTCGAGCGTCGCCGGCGTCGGGCCGAATCACGACATCACGGTGCAGTGGCATCTCGACTACGAGCCGCATGAAGGGCATCCAGTGGGCTACGGCACGGCGACCGCCGAAAGCTGCATCTCGCTGGCGAGCGATGGGCACTGCCTGGTGAGTTTTCAGACCAACGTCGATTACCACCACAATCTGTTTGCGAACGTCGATCACCGCATCCCGGAGATTGGCGACAAGTCTTCGCGGTGGGTCAACAATGCGGTTTTTAACTGGGGAACGTATGCGTATCAGGCGCTCGGCGCGACGACGGAAGACGTCATCAACAGCAAGTTTATCCGCGGGAATCTGAACGCCAGGGCGCAGGCGCATCCGATTCATTTCACCGCGAACAGCCGGGAGCTGTGCGGGCCTCCGAGTGTGTACGTCGCGGGAAACATTTTTGGGTCGTTCGGCACCACGACGGTCGATCCGAACCAGATGGGCGACCTGGCGATTGCTATCGCTGGGGAAGATTCGACGGCGGAAAATTCGGTGCTTACGCCCGACCTGCAGGACAACTGGTGCATCAATCCGGCGGGCGGGAACCAGCCGCAGACTTCGGGCGTGGCTGTGCCTGCATCGTGGGTGCGAAGCGCGCCGATGGCGGCGAGCAATGCGTTTCCGATTGTCGTCGATCCGGTCGCGAATCTCGACGCGATTTTGACGAGCGGCACAAATCCGGTGGGCGCGTCGGCGCATGTGGACTGCAACGGCAACTGGGTAGCGTCGCAGGATCCGCAGGACGCGCGCATCATCAAGCAATATCTGACTGGGGGAAGCGGAGGCTACTGGCCGAACGGTGTGACGACGACCGGCTCGAGCACGATTCCAACGCCAACGGCGAACTGGACCGACACACCGAATGTGGCCGGGTTTACCGCTTGCACCGAGTCGCTGCACGACGGCATTCCCGATCAGTGGAAGAAGGCGCAGGGGCTTTCGACGACCGACACGACGGTGGCGAACCAAGTCGCGGCGAACGGGTATACGAACCTTGAGAACTACATGAATGGCGTGGCGTCGACGTCGACGACACCGCCTCCCCTCCGCCTCCTCCACCGCCAACGGCGAGCGCGAGCGGGACGACGGTGACAACACCGGGCGGCGGTCCGATCGTGGACGCGAGCGGGAATAGCTGGACGGTGAACTCGACGACGCTGACCGATCCGACATGCCCGGGCAGCGGCCACGTTTGCGGCACGCAGATTGTGCTTAACGGCGCGGCGCAGTCGGGCACCGGGGCGACGCTGCTGCTGTATTACAACGGCGTCGTGTACTCGGAAAATGCAATTCCTCTGTGGTGGAGCTGGGTTGGTGGCAACTGGGTCAAGGCAGCGGGCGATCCGCGGCCGGTGACTCCGCCAACGCCGACGATTACCAGCAGTGCCAAGCCCGCCAAAGGCCTAAGCACCACCGACACGCTTGCTCCCAGCGGCTACACCCGGCTCGAAACCTACCTCAACGCCAACTGAAGTCGGCGAAGTGCGGCGCCCTGGTGCCGCCTTGCGCGCTTCTCGCAGAGCAGTTCCAAAATGGAACTCGACCTACGGCGCGGTTGCGGCTTTTGAAACTTCGGTGATCGACTTATAGCCGCACAGGCCGGCCCGGCGAAGGGCTTCGACGGCCTGAGACGCGGTTAGCAGCGGCGTTGTCCGGATATTCGATACCGCGCCGCCGGCTGCGAAGGCAATGGCGATCGCCGCAGCGTTGATGTTGTCGGGCATTTCGGTGATCGCCAGGACGTCGAACTCGCCAAACGCGAAGAATGACGTCTGCAAGCTGCCGCCGAGCTTCTCAATTGGCGCTCTGACGGCGTCCAGCCGATCCTGCGGGTTCTCCATCAACCGGGCCCAGGCTTCCTTTGTATAGCTGACTTGATGGCAGTAGTAGGGCATAAGGATCTCCTTGCGGGGCAGTATGACCGGGGGGGTGAGCCCGACTATGCTCTTGAAAACAAAGGGTTGTCAAGAAATCTGCAAGAAAGTTGAAAATTGCTCTTGACAAAACATTATAATGTGATACACTGTCTCTCGTAGGAAAGTGCGCCTCGACAATCTTGTCGAGGCGTTTTCGTTTTTAGCCCCTTTTTTTCCGGCAACTTAGCCAACGAAACTGGCCCAGAAATTCCGACCGGCGCAGCCGTGTGCTCGCGCCCGTGTGTCTCGGACCACGCGACGTCGCAAAGCGAAATCGCAACGCAGCAATCCAGCAAACTCCCGCACCTCAAAAAGGAGCCGACATGCCGACCTATCAGAACTCCACTCCTCCGTACGCCTTGTCGTCCGGCGACGTTGGCTTCAGCTTCAATAACGAAGCGTTTCCCGCCGCCAACACAGCCGGCTCGCAGTTCGCGCTGCCGAGCTACACCGGCATTTCCGACGGCGGCACCGCCGTACGCTGGCAGACGATCTTCGGCACCGCGCCGAGCGCAGTGAACATCGTCCTGCAAGGTGCGATGAACGATGTCGATACGGAATACCAGACCATCGACACGACGACCGCCGTCGCCGGCGAAGGCCGCAGCATTCCCAACAACGCCTCCGGCACGACAAACCCGGCCAGCGGCTCCGTCCAGGCGAAATTCATCCGCGCGAAAGTGATCTCTTCGACCGGCGGCTCCGGCCTCACCGTCAAGTTTCAGGTCTAAGCGAGGAGCTGCGATGCACTCGATACTCCACGATCCGCTGCTCACGCCGGAAAATCGGCTCTGGCGCGCGGTTCTCGAGCAGGCTTACGCCGACGCCGAGAGCGGCGGCGACTCCGGCGACGAGAGCGAAAGCGACTGCAGTGACGTTGTCGACGGTCCGCCCGAACGCATCCGGGCGCGTTGTTATTTGCGCGGAGACAACAAGCAGGACGCGGCAAGCCTCGTCATGGTCTGCGGCTTCGCCGAAGTCCCCGCCGACCGCGTGCTCAATTGGGCGCGCCGAAATTATCCGCGACCAAGCGCAACCGCGGACGCGCTGACCCAATGCGAGCTCGCCGCCGGAGTCGTTGGGGCACGGTATAGCCGTGTCCGGTCTTCCGTAGCGGTGTCCGCATGATTGGTCGTACGCAGTGACCCGCCGCAAAAGTTCCAGCACCAGCGCTCGGGCCAACGGTCACGCCACCGATTATTCGGGCGCGAACGGCCACGCCGCCGCGCTCGAATCCGTATCCGTACCTGCAGTGGCAGGCGGAAGTGCACCGCGCCAAACTGAAAGCCGCGTATCCGCACGCCGCCAACAAAATCGAAACGTCGCCGTCGCAGGGCGCCGAAGATGTCTACGCGCGCGTTTCTCGCCTCAGCGTTGAGCAAGGCCTGCCAGCAACAGCAACTCGGCGGCATCCTCACGCCGCAATTCCAGAGCATCCTCAACAATCCCGGCCTCAGCCCCGCCGACAAAGCCGCCGTCACTTCGCAATCGCAAGGTTCAATCGCCAGCGCCTTCGACTCGCTCCAGCAATCCGCCGCCAACCGCGTCGCGCGCACCAACAATTCCGCCGGCTTCGCATCTCTCGCCGACGATCTCGCGCGCCAAAAGGGAATCTCAGAAGGGAATCAGGCGGCGCAAAATCAGCTCAGCTTCGACAACGCCGCCTTCCAGCGACAGATGGCGGCCCTGCAAGGACTCAGCGGCCTCTACGGCGTCGACTCCAATCTCCTCGGCCGCACACTCGGCATCCCCGCGCAGCTTCTCAACGTGCGCGCCAACGCCTCGCGCCCAACCGGCTTCTTCAGCTCACTCGGCAACTCCGCCGGCGCCGGCCTCGGCTCCACAGTCGGCGGCCTAGCCGGCGCCCTGCTGTAGATGTAACTCGAGATTGCTAACCGGTGCGCCGGCTTGTCCTGAGCCGGGACTGCCATCCTGTCGGCGTTTTCTCTTTTCTTGCCGTTGCTCGCACCGCGTCAGCCGGCAAGTCGGCAGTTGGGTGCCGCACCCTTTCGTTTTTTGAAAGGGTGCGGGTTTAGACCCACCACCACCGCCTAACAAACTCTCGGCTCCAATCGTTACATCACAGTCTTTTTCCTTTGATCAGCAACCCGAATAACCAACCATGCCACTCCACAATTTCACATTCGCCCAGCCAACACTCATTGGCCTCCTCACCACGCTCCTCCCGGTGATCGTCCAATTCGCTCTCTTCCTCCGCTGGCTCCATCGCCGCATGCGCGAAGACGAAATCGTCCACGCCTGCGTCCGCGACATCGCACTCACTCACTTGCCGCACATCTACACCACGCTGCAAGCCATCGGCGCCAAGCAGGGAATCATGCTCCACGAATTCCCCGTCATCCATTTCGTCGACCTCGGCCGCAATCACGGCCGCTCGACGTAGTTCACCACGCCACTCAGCTCAGCAATCGGCGCGAATTGCTCAGCGCTCCATTCGTCGTCGCCGATCGCCTCGTCGTAGTGAACTGCCCGTCGTCGCCTCGCCGTCGTTCCTTGTACGGGCGCAGCACTGCTGCGCCCCAGCTTGCCCGGGCGTCAACCGCGCCCCGGTTTGCTTTTTCTTCCCGATTTTCGATTTTCCATTTTCGATTTTCCATTCTCCCAATGGGCATTCCCCCAAACCTGCTCGCCCTCGCCCACAAATCCGCCCTCACCCAATCCCTCGACCCCGCACTCGTCTGCGCCGTCGTCGGAACAGGAATCCGGGTGGAACCCATGGGCAATGCGCTACGAACCGGCGTTCTTCACCAAATACGTCGCGCCGCTCTACACCAACAACAAAATTACCGCCACCGAAGCCTGGGCCCGCGGCTTCAGCTGGGGCCTGATGCAAGTCATGGGACAAGTCGCCCGTGAATCCGGCTTCGAGGCAACATTCCTCAGCTCTCTCTGCGATCGCAGAAACCGGCCTGACCATCGGCTGCAAAGTCCTGCGCAAAAAGTTCGACGCCGCCCGCGGCGACATAACGCAAGCACTCCTAGCCTGGAACGGCGGCTCAAATCCGAACTACGCCGCCCAAGTTCTCGCCCGCAAATCAAGATACTGATCGACATAGTCACTTCGACTGCGCCCCATGTCCGCACGACCGATCCGTCATATCCGCGCCCGGGTGCCGCACCCTCAGCTTTCAGAGGGTGCGGGTTTTCCCCAACACGCCCCGATCGACCCGTCATGCAATCTCATGTAGGGGCGCAGCACCGCTGCGCCCCATGTCCGCAAGATCGATCCGTCATATCCGCGCGCGAGCTTCACGCGCAAGCAAACTCTGGATAGAACCCACCACACCATATGTCCTGGAAACTCATCCTCCGCCTCGCCGAATTGACCATCTCCGCCATCCTCGCCACATCTCTCTTCCTCGCCTGGCGAGCCGAACGCTCCGATCGCGCCAAGCTCGCCTCCGAACTCGCCGTCGCCCAACAATCCCTAACCCAAGCCTCCGACCGCCAACAATCCCGAGACGCCGACTTGCTCCACACCTCAGCGACCCTCGCCACCCAGCGACACGACGTCCAGACACCTCAACAAATCCTGCAATCCCTGCCGCAGCAAATCCCGCTGCCGCAGCCAATAGTTCTCGCGCCACTCGCGAATCAAGCAGCGAGCCCGAGCCAAACTGCCACAACGAATGACACCGCAGCCACCACATCGTCACAACACAGTCCCGTCACCAAACCCTCCGCCCCCGAGCCCCAAGCCGTCATCCCTTCCGCCGATTTAAAACCTCTCTACGACTTCGCCCTGGACTGCAAAGCCTGCCAGGCCAAACTAACCGCCGCCCAGTCCGACCTGGCCGACGAAAAGACAAAGACCGCCACTCTAACCAAAGAACGCGACGCAGCCATCCGCACCGCCAAAGGGGGCAGCGCCATCCAGCGCTTCGCCCGCGCCGCCAAGTGGCTCCTCATAGGCGCCGCCGCCGCAACCCTAGCCGCCCGCGCCACGAAGTAGCAGCAGCCTCGTCATGGTTTAGTAGGGGCGTCCCTTCAGGGCGCCCGGCCGCAATCTAAGTCCAAAAGCCCAGAGGCCGTGAGCAGCCACGCAGAAAAGGGAAGTACGACTTCCCCGCTGCCTACCCGGTCACTGCACCGGGTCCTGAGTCCCAAGCTCAGCGACCTCACTCAACTTAGTCTGAGTTTTTTCCGCGAGTGGAAATGCGGTGACGAATCGCTACAAAAAATTTTGTGCGCAGCTAAACGCTCGCCACGAAAATTTCCCAGGCACATAACGCACCGCTCATAACCACAGCATCGAGGTCGCGATCGGCTGGCGCACCCCCCGCGCCAGCCGATCAACCTGAGCCGGAACCACCTGAGCGAAGCCCCAACAAGGAGCTGCGACCCTCCACGAACCAAGCCCGACAAAGCACACAAATCCACAGCAATCTGCATAAACCCAGCAGATTCCTCTTGACACTGCTTCCTATAAGTTATATTATGTTAACTTACAAATCGGGCTGGATCAGAGCCCAATCCAACGGCCCTGTGAGGGTCTCCACACAACAGTCCCTCTCTACTTCCGATCCCCACTCTGCTTCGCTTTCGCAAGTTCGTACTGAATGTATTGCTCGATCAAATGCGCATCCGCGCCGACCATCCGCCGCCCATTCACAAAAATTGTCGGCGTCGAATTCACATCCAATTTTTGTCCGTTCGCGCGGCTCGCATCGACCGCCGCGCCCGCATCCGGTCCCGCCATGCACGCCCGGAACGTATCCGCATTCAGCCCGGCCTGACCCGCGAACTCGCTCATCTTCATCCAGGCGTTCGCCGCCGAGATGATGTCCTGGTTGTCGTAGATCAGGTCGTACATCTTCCAGAACGCCGCCGGGTCCTGCATATAGGCGCACCGCCCGGCAATCGCCGCCGTCCGGGCCCAAGGATGTAAGACCTCGATCGGATAATCCTTAAACACGACCCGCACCTGCGGATAGTTCTGCATGATCCCGCGCATGATGTCATGCAGGCTTCGGCACACCGGGCACTCAAAGTCCGAGAACTCGACCAACGTCACCGCCGACTTCGGATCGCCCATCGATGGCGCATTGGTCAAATCCATCAGCGCTCGGTTCGCCGCCAGCGGATCCTTGGTCAAGTCCGACACTTCGCCGCGCACCAGGTACTTGCCGTCTTTGCTTACGTAGAATTTCGCGTCTTCATTATTGCCGCTGACTTTGACCGACACGGTCGTCTCCAGCAACCCGGCCATCCCCGCGTCCTTAGGCTCTGAAACGGTCACCTCGACATCCGGCCCAAATGCATACAGGTTCCGCACATAAGCTTCGATCGTCTTCTGCAGCGGTGACTGGCTCGCCGACCCGCCCGAGGACGCCTTGGCGGCGGGCGCCGGCCCAGCCGTTTGGGAAGTCGAAGTTCCCTGCGCCCAGCCCGCCGTCGGCGCAACCGTCGACGCTCCAAGCAACGCAAAAATCGCCGCCGCGGTCAGCGTAGAAAATCTCGATGACATATTCACGAATTCCTCTTCCTTCCGAAGTGGCACAAACACTCTTGTCTGTGTTCTGCTCGGGGCATCTACGGAATGAACTTCTGTGCAATTGGAAACGGCCGCCCAAATCCAAACGCGCGCGACGTAATCTTCAGTCCCGGCGCCGCCTGCTTCCGCTTGTACTCATTGCGATCGACCAGCAGCGCTATATCTTTCACCAATTTGAGATCGAAATCATAGCGATCGGCAATCTCTTGCGGACTCTTCAAATCCTCAATATAGAGCTTCAGAATCCGGTCCAGCACATCGTATGGCGGCAAGCTATCTTCGTCCTTTTGATCCGGCCGCAGCTCCGCCGAAGGCGGCTTGTCGATCGTCGCCTGAGGGATGAATTCCCTCTCACGGTTAATCCATTTCGCCAACTCATACACCATCAATTTCGGGACATCAGAAATCACCGCCAAACCGCCGGCCATGTCACCGTACAACGTGCAATACCCCACCGCCAATTCCGATTTGTTTCCGGTGCTGAGCAGCATCGAACCAAACTTGTTCGATAGCGCCATCAAATAATTCCCGCGAATGCGCGCCTGGATATTTTCTTCCGTCACGCCCTCGGGCAACCCATGAAATTCGGGCGCCAGCGCCTTGCGATAAGAATCAAAAACATCCGCGATGGGCAAGGTGATCAGTTGAATGCCAAGGTTCTTCGCCAGCGCGCACGCATCGCTTTTGCTGCCTGCCGAAGAATACGGTCCCGGCATCGACACGCCCTGCACATTCTCTGCGCCGAGCGCACTCACCGCAATCGCAGCAACCACGGCGGAATCGATGCCGCCGCTCAGCCCGACAAGAACCTTCTTGAATCCGCATTTGTTGACGTAATCGCGGGTCCCCGTCACCAGCGCCCGGTACGCATACTCGATCTCTTCGCTCGGCTGCGGATGAATGTCTCCTTCGCTCGTCGTCGTTTCATACAACACCAGGTCTTCTTCAAACGCGAGCGCCTGCGCAGCCAGTTTGCCGTCCGCCGTTACTGCCATGCTTGCGCCATCAAAAATCAGGCTGTCGTTTCCGCCCACTTGGTTGACATAAACCACGGCCTTCTTATGGTGCATCGCAATCGACTTCAAGATATCGAATCGCAGCGCCCGCTTGTCGATCGTGTAGGGCGAAGCCGAGATATTCACAAACAGCGTGGTTCCCTGTTCAAACAGTTCCGTCACCGGGTCACGGTCGTACCGCGACTCCGGCCAAAAGGTCTTGTCCGCCCAGACGTCTTCGCAAACGGTGATTCCCAGTTGATCGCCGCCAAATTCAAACGTCGCCTGTTTCTCCGCCGCCGTGAAATAACGCGACTCGTCGAACACGTCGTACGTCGGCAGCAGCATCTTGCTTTGCTCAAACAGAATCTTTCCGCCGCTCAAAAGCGCCGCTTTGTTCGCAATCGACTTCGACCGCTTGCCCTTGCCGACCCTACCGGCAAAGCCAACAATCGACGGCATCGGAATCTTCTTCGCCAACTCTTTCAATTCTTTGAGGTTCCGTTCGATAAACGAGGGACGTTCCAGCAAATCCTGCGGCGGATACCCGCACAAGCAAAGCTCCGAAAACACGGCCAACTGTGCCCCGCGCTCCTTCGCCTGGGCAGCCAGCGCGACGATGCGGGCAGAATTTCCGGCAAAATCACCAATCGTGGGATTGAACTGCGCGAGAGCGATTTTCATGCTGGCACTTCAGAATACGGTCGGAATCCCGAGATTGCAAACACGCGGGCAAGCCCTGTGCGATGTTCAAGGAGCTCACCGGGCCTGGTAGCGCCGGCATCTTGCCGGCGTTTTTCGTGCGTTGCGGGCGTGATCGCTCTGCCCCTCTGCCATCGCGTTCCCGGTCATAGCGCACAAACAAAAAGCTCCTGAGCCGAGGCTCAGGAGCTTTGGAAAAGTCGATCTAACTCAAACTCTTAAACGCTAAACGAACTTCCGCACCCGCAAGTGCTCTTCACATTGGGGTTGTTGAACTTGAATCCGGCGCCTTCGACCGTCTCGATATAGTCGATCTCCACGCCTTCCAGGTACATCGAGCTCATCTGATCCACGGCCACTTTCAGGCCATTGAAGTCGACCACTTCGTCGGTGTCGTTGGTCTGGTTCTCGAACGCCATATGGTACTGAAAGCCGGAACATCCGCCGCCGACCACTGCCACGCGCAACGCCACAGGCACGGGATTCTGCATCTGCATGATTTCCTTAACCTTGGTGCTGGCTACAGGCGTCAAATTGATCATTGTTCCCTCTCGACGATATCCCCGGTGCCCGATCGCACCGGACTGCCATCCCCAGTATAGCAAAACTCAAATTCAACTGCATCCCAGCCCTTTTGCGGCTGCTTTCTTTACTGACAACACGCGAACCGGCTCTTTTCGACAAGCCAAAGCCCATCGCTTACAATACGATGCAGCCATGAGACATAAGGTCACGTTGATCCCCGGTGAAGGTATCGGCCCCGAAGTTTCGGCCGCCGTCAAACACATCCTCGAAGCCGCAGGCGTCCACATCGATTGGGACGAGATCGAAGCCCGCGCTGATACCTCGGGTGGCGCGCAGGACAGGGTCACCGATCCTGCCGCCCTGCTAAACAAGGGAGCTCTCGAGTCCGTCCGCCGCAACAAAGTCGCCCTCAAGGGCCCCATGGGCACCGCAGTCGCCGGAGGCGCCCCCAGCGTTAACGTCGCCCTGCGCAAGACGCTCGATCTCTACGCCAACCTTCGCCCGGTGAAAAATCTCCCCGGCGTGAAGTCGCGCTTCGACGGCGTCGATGTCGTCATCGTCCGCGAAAACACCGAAGACCTCTACGCTGGTCTCGAGCATGAGGTCGTACCCGGCGTCGTCGAAAGCCTGAAAATCATCACCGAAAAAGCTTCCACCCGCATCGCGAAATTCGCGTTCGACTACTCTAAGAAAAACGGCCGCAAAAAAATTCACGCCATCCACAAAGCCAACATCATGAAGTTGTCCGACGGCCTGTTCCTGAAATCGATTCGCGCCGTCGCACCTCAATTTCCTGAGATCGAATACAAGGAATTGATCGTAGACAACGCCTGCATGCAGATTGTGCTCGACCCGAGCCAATTCGACGTCCTGCTCCTTCCGAATCTCTACGGCGACGTGATGAGCGATTTGGCCGCGGGCTTGGTCGGCGGACTGGGCATCGTCCCCAGCGGCAACATCGGCGACGACTGCGCGATGTTCGAGGCCGTCCACGGCACCGCGCCTGACATCGCCGGCAAAGGTCTCGCCAATCCCACTGCCCTGCTCCTCAGCTCCGTCATGATGCTCAAGCACCTGGGCGAACGTAGCGCCGCCCTCCGCATCGAGCAAGCCGTAGACAAGGTCTATACCGAAGCCAAGCACACAACTCGCGACGTCGGCGGCAAATCCGGCACCGCCGATTTCACCAACGCCATCATCGCCGCCTTGGCTCCCGTTCCCGCACGCTAAACACTTTTGACTTCGCCGCCGTCCATACGCACGGATGTGCCGGTCATCCACTTCGCCGCGGGCGAAACCAAATAGCCGAGCAAGTCAGCGATCTCTTCTGGCTTCCCAAATCGATTGATCCCGACTTCCTCGGGAAATTTCTTGACCGCTTCTTCATACGTCATGTTGTGCGCCGGCGCCCACTTCCTGAAAAACGATTCCCGCCGCCCCGTCATCACCGCTCCGGGAACGACGCTGTTCACCTGCACGCCATCTTTAATTCCCTGCTCCGCGAATGCCTTTGCGAGCGCGATGATCGCTGCGTTTATGGTCGCGACCGCAGCGAATCCGGGTTTCGGATCCAAAGCCGCGCTTCCAGAGATCAGAACGACCGATCCACCGACGCCTTCAGCGCGTTCCACGCCTGAATCGTCAATCGCCGCGCGCCGTGCAGCTTCAACGCCAAGCCGTCGTCCCACTGTGCGTCGGTCATCTCGAACAAATCGATCTGCGGCACAGCGCCCGCAATATTGAGCAGCGCATCGATTCGCCCAAATCGTTCGAGCGTCACCGCAACGATCCGTTCCGCCGCCTCCGGCTCTCGCAGATCGACAGCCAGCACCATCGCTTCCGCACCAACCGCGCGAATCGCATTCGCCGTTTCCTCGAGTTCAATCGCATTCCGCGCGACAAGCACGACCGTGGAAAAATCGCGAGCAAGCCGCACCGCCGTCGCGCGCCCGATCCCTTGGCTCGCGCCAGTCACAATAGCTACAGACTTCGTCGCCATAAATTTGAAGCTCCCTGAATTTTTGTGGGCTGGTCCAGCGCTTAGCGGCCAAGCGTCGCGCGCGCCGCTTCCAAAATGATCCCGACGACAAGCTTCGGCTCCGTATACATCGGGCTGTGGTCCGCCCGCACCGATCGAATCGTCGCCCGCATCCGTTCCGCCATAAATCGCTGCGTCTTCGGATTGATCATGCGATCTTCTTCCGCCAGCAAATACCACGTCGGTTTCGTCTTCCACGCTGGCGTCAACGCCGGCTGCTGGATGCAATGAATCGAAATCGGCCGCTGCACCGCCACCATCACAATCGTCTGCTGCGGCGAAGCTTTGTGTGCCACGGCCTTGCTGAATCCTTCTTCAGGCATCCACAGACACCCGTGCTTGTTGGGCGCCAACTTTGGAGCCTCCGGGTGCGGCTCGTCGCGATAAAAAACATTTGCGACGGTCTCGCCCTCATCTGGCGCCAGCGCAGCAACATAGACGAGCGATTTCACCCTCTCATCGCTCGCAGCCTGAATCACCGCACCGCCATATGCGTGCCCCGCCAACACGACAGGTCCATTCGTTCGCTCGAGAGCCCGGCCCAACGCCGCGATATCGTCCATCAAAGACGTCAGCGGAATCGGTGCACAGATGACGTTCAGTCCTTCTTGCTTCAGTGGGCCAATCACATTCGCCCAGCAGGAGCCGTCCGCCCAAGCCCCATGCACCAAAACTGCTGCCGAATTCTCAGGAAAGGCTGTCATCGGAGTCGCCGCTCCCTTCGGTCCTAGCGTTCAACTCCGTTCGCAATCAAAAATTCTTTGATCGCCGCCGCGATCTCGGCTCCATGCGTTTCGATCGCGAAGTGCCCCGTCTCCAGAAACTGCACTTTCGCGTTCGGAATATCCTTCCGAAACGCCTCCGCCCCCGGCGGAATGAAGAACGGATCGTTCTTGCCCCAGATCGCCAACAGCGGTGGCTTCGACTTCCGAAAATACTCCTGAAATTTCGGGTACAGCTTCACATTCGATGCATAGTCTAAAAACAAATCGAGCTGAATATCTTTATTCCCAGGACGCTCCAGCAGCGCCGCATCCAGCGTGTACGACTCCGGCGCCACGCTATCCGGATTCTTCACGCCATGCGTGTACTGCCACTTCGTCCCGTCGAAATTCAAAATCGCTTTCGCGATCACCGCGCGATTTTCTGCCGTCGGCGAATCCCAATAATGTCGAATCGGCGCCCACGCATCACCGAGCCCCTCTTCGTACGCATTTCCATTCTGCGAAACGATCGCTGTAACCTGCTCCGGATGCGCCATCGCCAACCGCAACCCAGTCGGTGCTCCGTAATCAAAAATGTAAATCGCATAGCGCTCGAGATGCAGCGCCTTCGTAAACGCATCGATCGTCTTCGCCAGTTGGTCGAACGAATAAACGTACTTTCGCTCCTCCGGCACCTCCGTAAATCCAAACCCCGGGAAATCCGGCGCGATCACACGATATTCGTCCGCGAGCCGCAACATCAATTCGCGAAACATAAACGACGAACTCGGAAACCCATGCAGCAACAAAATCACCGGCGCGTCCGCGTCGCCTGCTTCCCGATAAAACACCCGAACGCCGTCCGCCTCAATTTTGTGAATCGATGCGAACGGCACACTCGACGAAGCTTCACTCATTTTTGATTTACTCTCGCCCGCAGATTTTGCACTTCGTGATGTAGCTTGGCCCATTGGACTACTCCTCGAATTTCTAGAGTTGTTCGACGCAAGGTGAACCGCAACTGAGGGGCCAAGAAATGCGGAACTCATTTGAACGAGTGCAACTCCGCTAAGTTGTTCTGATTGAGACGATGTGTGAGAGGAGCTAGCGAAAACGATCGACTGGCGCTGACGGATCAATGACCAATGTTTGTCACTGGCGGATTCTTGTCACGATGGCCGGAAAAAGCTCAGTCATCACCGAACCCACCCACCGCCTTACTCTGACCAACCGGCGGCCGGCTAATCCGCAGTTTCCGCATCCGATACACCAACGACGTCCGCTTCATGCCAAGCCGCTCCGCAGCGCCGTTCCGCCCGCCGACAACCCAATCGCTGGCTTCCAACACGCGCAGAATGTGGTCCCGCTCGACTTGCGCCAACCCACCGATCGGAATCGCGGAGTCCTTCCGCGCAACGAATTGCTGCTCCAACTCGCCAATCGGCGCCCTCAGCACCGACAACGGCGACAGAATCACCGCCCGCTCGATAAAATTCTGCAACTCGCGAACATTCCCCGGCCACCGATACCGCACCAACGCATCCATCACCTCGGTCGGAATTTCGTCGATCGGCTTATTCATCTTTTGCGCATGCAGCGCCGTGAAATGCCACACCAGCTTCGGAATATCCTCCGTCCGCTGCCGCAACGCTGGCACCGAAACCGGAAACACCTTCAATCGATAGTAAAGATCCTCGCGAAATGTCCCTTGCTTCACCATCACAGCAAGATCGCGATGCGTCGCTGCGATCAGCCGAACATCGACCTTATGCGTGTGATTGCTGCCCAGCCTCTCGAATTCCTGCTCTTGCAACACGCGCAGCAATTTCGCCTGCAACTCCAGCGGAATGTCGCCGACTTCATCCAAAAACAGCGTCCCCTTATCCGCCAGCTCAAATCGCCCCGTCTTCTGCGCGACGGCCCCGGTGAACGCGCCCTTCTCATGCCCAAACAATTCGCTTTCGAGCAGCCCCAGCGGAATCGCCGCACAATTCAGCTTTACAAACCCCCGTTCACGCCGGCTGCTCAAATTATGAATCGCCCGCGCAATCAGCTCTTTGCCGGTCCCGGTTTCGCCCAGAATCAACACACTCGAATCCGTCGGCGCCACCACCGACACCAAATTCAACGACGCCTTCAACGCGCGGCTATCCCCAACAATCGTCCCAAACTCCGCGCGAAGCTCTTCTTCCAGATACCGCCTTCGCTTCGCCTCTTTCTCATGGTCGCGTCTCAGCGCCTCATCGTTCAGATGGCGCTCGATCGCAATCGCCGTAATGTCACTGGCGTTCTCGATCAGTTGAAGGTCGGCTTGATTTGGATTTCGCACTTCGCGGGAAAGCACGGCAAACGTTCCGAGTGCCTTACCTGCGCTAGAAAACAAAGGATGAGACCACACCGAACGCGTCCCGAAATTCGCCATCTTGTGGCGATACTCATCCCATTTGCGATCTTCCAGAATGTCGGAAACAAAAACCGGCTCACGCCGATAGACCGCCGTGCCGCAACAAGCACCGAACGGACCAACCGCCGTGCGTCCTACTTGCGTGATAAATCCAGGAAGGCTCGGCGCCGCCGCGCAGGAGAGATGCCTCCCGTCAACGTCGGGAAGCCAAATCGTGCACGCAATCCCCTCGCTCTCCGATTCGATCATGCGAGCGATCACGTTCAACACTTCCGGGAGCGGTGCTCCCGCAGAAATCTGCTTGAGTATACGAAGTACGGACTCGGTTTCCATCGTGCCCCTGCCCCGGCGTAACCTTAGCCGGCCGATATAAATTGGCCCTTCCGAGTCTCCGTGTCCCCCGGACCAATTGTGAAACGCAAATTACATCTCAGATGCGCGACGAGCCCTTGGGTCGCAGGTTTTTTCGCCTTATTTCGTGGGCCTACTTTGCGGGATATAGCTGATAAACCATGAGATACACGATCACGCCAGTCACGCTCACGTAAAGCCACAGCGGCAGCGTCCAGCGCGCAATCAGTCGATGCTTATCGAATTTCTCGAGCCACGCACGCCGCAACGTAACAATGATCATCGGCACAATCACGATAGCCAGCACCGTATGCGTCAGCAACAGCGTGAAATAAACCGGCCGAATCCAGCCTTGCCCCTGAAACGCAACGTGCCCGACGCGATAGTGATACGCCAAATAGGAAATCAAAAACGCCGTCGACGTCAAAAACGCCGCGATCATGAACGCCTTGTGCACCGCAATCTTGCGCGCCCGAATCCCCATATACCCGCAAGTCAGCAGCACCGCACTAGTCCCATTCAAAGTCGCATTCAGCGCCGCATGAGAAAACATCTACCCCATCACCTCGCACCCGTTTCTGTACACGACTGTGCTGCGGCCACCATTCGACCCATCACACAATCATCCATCGCGGAATCCGTGTACGGGCGCAGCACTGCTGCGCCCCAGCTTGCCCGGGCGTTAACCTTCATCACGGTTCGTTGTTTCCTGATTTTCGCCGTCAGATCGCAGCCACATCACCGCGGAATCTTGTCGTAAACCATTAATCCCAACAACACCGGTATATGCATCACGGTCGCATGCATCAGCCACTTCGCCCGCACATTCGTCTTCATCGACGCCGCCCAAACACAAACCTGCAACAACCCGAGGCTAACCACCAACGCCCCAAAAAAATACATCATCCCCGCCAATCCGACGACCGACGGCAACAGCGATACTCCTATCAACCCAACCGCCGTCCAGATAATCTGCCGAAACGTCCGCTTCCCTTCTGGATCGACCACCGGCAGCATCTGAATCCCCGCACGCGCGTAGTCTTCGCGATACATCCACGCAATCGCGTAAAAGTGTGGAAATTGCCACAAGAACAAAATCCCAAACAGCAGCCACGCCCCGCGATCGAGCGAACCCGTCGCCGCAACCCACCCGATCATCGGCGGAATCGCCCCCGGAAACGCACCAATAAACGTCGCCCACACTGTTCGCTTCTTCAGCGGCGTATATCCGAACAAATATCCGGCGCAAGTCACCACGCCAAGCGCCGCCGCGATCCATCCCGCGACGTAATATAGCGCGAACGCACCGGCCACGCTCAACACGATGCCAAACACCAGCGCCTGCGCCGGCTGCAACACACCGCTCGGCAGCGGCCGCGAAGCCGTCCGCCTCATATACCTATCCGACTCGCGCTCGATGTAATGATTCAGCGCCGCCGTCCCCGCCGCGATCAGCATCGTTGCGAATACTGTCTGCAACATGTGCAGCCAGTTCACCGGCCCGCGCGCACCCATGTAATACCCGGCAGCGGTGGTGATCAAAACAAGGAAGGAAACATCAGGCTTGGTCAGCGCAACATAAGCGCCCGCGCGCGATCTCGACGATAACGTCATCTCGGTCGTGCGCGCTGTGCTCACTAGACGGCAACCTGCCGCGGCTCATGCGCCGCCACCGTCCCGCGCCTCGGCACCAATCGGAACGTCATCAGCACAATCAAAATCGAAAACGCGAATAAAATCGCTCCAACTACCGTGTGTACCACCGTCAGCCAGATCATTACCGGCATCGGCTGCGCCGCGCCAACCGTCGCCAACCGCGACCAGTACGCGCCGAATCCCAGCAAAAATTGAATCCCAAAGATCGAGTGCAACAACATCCGCGCCCTCGTCATCTCCGGCGAATTGCCAAACCGCTTGCGCATCGTCACCGCCGTCCAGATCACCACTCCCAGAACGGCGAGCGCCCCAACCATGTGAGGCCAGATTGGAATTTCCTGATGACGAAATCCCGCTCCCAGCACCACCTGCAAAAAGATCACTTCCGCATTCGCGATCGTCACCGCGTGAATCGATGGCGACCCGCTATCGCTCAATTGCGGCCGCTCCGTCATCCACCATTTGCTCGTGAACACCGCGATCCCCAGCAGCGCGCCGAACATGATCTGCCCAAAGCACGCGTGCAGCACCGGCAGCCAATAGTGCAGCAATTGCCGCACCACTTCGCCGCCCAAAATCGCCTGCACCACGATACCGCCGATGGCGATCACGCTGAACCAACGCAGCCAGCGCCGCTCGTCCTTCATCCAGATCAGGACCGCCTCAATCACCACCAACACGCCCAGCACGCCTGCAATCACGCGATGCGAGTGCTCAAAAAACGCTCCACCCGCCAGCATGCTCAGCGTCGGGAACCACGTCCCAAACGACTTCGGCCAGTCCGGCACCGACAGCGCCGCGTCGTTCGACGTCACCAGCGCGCCCGCGACGAACAGCAAAACCGTCCACGCCACCACAAAATTCGCGAATCGATGAACCACCGGATTGTACTTGGATGTCATAGCTCGAAACTCACGCTGGGATTATACCCCAGCCGCAACTCGCGACCGAATCCGCAATCAAATTGGAAATCGCTCCGTCCAAATCGAATCCACCATGAATTTCGACCTCGCCAAAACTTTCAAAATCCACCTGCACTGCCGCTCCCTGGGCTCGACCTTGTAGGGGCGGGGCTTGCTCCGCCCGACCTCCGCGTCTTGTCGCGAGGTGTCCGCCGATCGCAACCGTGGTGTACGGGCGCAGCACCGCTGCGCCCCAACTTGCCCGGGAGTAAACCCTCCACCTTCCGCACTTACAAAAGTGTATGAAAACGAACGACTTGAACCACTTCAGAATGAACACTTACGCGAATCGCGGGTGGTCACCGCCGATACCGCCGAACCAACCCCATCAATTCACAAACGAATTCGGCTCCTGCGCTGCCAACGGCCTGAATCCCTTCGGCGCCGGCTCCACGCCCACGGCCTGCAACACGAGTTCTCTCAACGCCTCAATAAAAATCGGCGAATCCCCAACCGCCGGCATCATCCGAAATCGCTCGATCCCGACTTTCTTCGCGTCCGCGCGCGCCTCAATATTAATTTCGTGCAGCGTCTCGATATGCTCCGTCACAAACGAAATCGGCACCACCAGCATCTCTTTCACGCCTTCGTGCCCCAGCCGTTCAATCGTCCCCGTCAGCGGCGGTTGCAGCCACTTCGCCGGCCCCACGCGGCTCTGATAACACAACAGATGCGTCTTCGGCCAACCCTGATACTTTTTTTCGCCCGCTTCGCAAACAAGCCGCACCGTTTCTTCAATCTGCTTCGGATACGGATCGCCCTTCTCCACCAGACTCATCGGCAACCCATGCGCGCTGAACACCAGATGAATCCGCGAACTATCCGGAAACTGCCGCAGCATCGACCCGATTCGCTGCACCAGCGCCTGAGTGTAAAGTGGGTGATTGTAAAACTGCGACACCGTGACAACTTTCGGCCCGGCGGCGCCCCCGTTGCCGTAAACGCGATTCCATTCCTTCAAGCTGCTCAGCGTGGTCGCGAACGAAAAATGCGGATACAGCGGCAGCAGCACAATCTCGTCCAGCGAACCGGCGCGCTTCAACTCATCGATCGCCTCGTTCGTCAGCGGATGCCAATACCGCATCGCCGTCACCGCCACCGGATCGACATCCGCAGACAGCGCTTTCACCAGCGCACGCCGCTGCCGCTCCGTCAGCAGTCCGATCGGCGACCGACGCCCGATCTCCGCGTACTTCGCCGCCACCGGAATCGACCGCCGCGACGAGATCATCTTCGCCAGCGGCCGTCGCAAAAATCCCAGCGCTCCCATCGGAATAATGTCGGGATCGAGAAACAGGTTGAGCAGAAACGGCTCGACCGCCTGTAGCGAATCCGGCCCGCCCAGTTGAAACAGCACGATTCCTATGCGCTTCTTCGCGGCCAATTACTTCCCTTTCTTCACCGAATCGCGCAGCCGTTCCAATTCTTCCTTTAATTGCGAGGTGCGCCGCGCCACCGTCAGATAGAATACGAAAAATACCGCCCACCCGATGACATAGGCCGCGAACACGCTGCCGAGGTTCTTCATGCAACCTCCAGTTCGTGGCGAATCACATCCACTTGAAATCGCAGCTTCTCCAATCGGTTGCGCTCCATGATCAAAAACACCATCAACACATGCATCGCTAGTACGCTGAAGAAAAACGTCGCCCTCATCACCGGATTCAGCCCCGAACTCCCGTCGCCCATAATCACGGGCGCTGGATGCTGCGTCCGGAACCAGCGAATCGCGCCAAACACCAGCGGAACATCGAGAAACGCAAAAATCCCAAACAGCGCGCTCAGCAGCGCCCGCCGATCCGGCTCTTCAATCAGAGTTCGCAGCAGCAAATAGCAGATGTACAGAATCCAAAGCACGAACGTCGACGTCAGCCGCGCGTCCCAGGTCCAGTAAATGCCCCAAGCCGGTTTCGCCCAGATCGGCCCCGTGATCAACACCGTCGTGATGAATGCGAGCCCGACTTCCGCCGACGACACGCCCAGCGAGTCCCATCGCGGCTGCCGCCGCCACACATAAAGCAAGTTCGCCACAAACGTGACCGAAAACGCCGTCATGCCCGCCCACGCAGCCGCGGCGTGAAAATAAAAAATCCGTTGCAGCGTCCCCATCGTGCGCTCGGTCGGCGCGATGAAAAATGAAGCGTATGCAGCCGCGCCCATCAGCGACACCACAATCGCGGCAAAAATGGCCCGTTTCCACATAACGCTTCACTCCTCCAGAAGATATTCGCCGAAAAGCCACAACGCGGTCAAAAACACGATGTCGAACGCCACCAGAAATCCGACGCCCTTCCACAACACGTACGGCGACCGATCCAGCAGCGCCGCCGTGACCTCCGTGCTCGCGATCAATATCGGCGTCAGCATCGGCAACAACAACAGCGGCAAGAGCAGCTCACGCATCCTCGCCTGCGCCGAAATCGAAGACAGCGCCGTCCCCGCAATCGAGACGCCGAGGCTGCCCAGAAAAAATACAAGCACCAGCCAGTGCAACACGCTTACGACCGGAACGCTGTACATCACCGCAAACACCGGCAGCAGCAGCAGCTCCGTGATCATCAGAAATAATGTGTTCGCCGCCAGCTTCGCCAAAAAAATCGCGAACGGATCTGAAACCGAGAGTCGCAGCGCGCTCAACGTGTCATTCGTCTGCTCGCGCAAAAAACACGGCTGCAGCATCAGCGACGCCGCAAACAGGAATGCCAGCCACAACAATCCCGAACCAAACCGCCGCGCCTCGTCCGACAGCGGATCAAACGTGAAGCTGAACAACACCAGCACGATGACGACGAAAATAACGGTCGTCGTCAGCAGCTCGCGCGAACGAAACTCCGTCCTCAGCTCCTTGCCGAGCAGCACGCCGGTATTCGCCAGTAGGCTCATTCGCCTGCCCCAGCCAACACCGAACTCATCTCTGCACCGGCTTGCGTGTCGCCAACCACCGTCCCGGCATCAAGCCGAATTCCACGCGTCGCCAGCGCCGAAATCTGCGACTCACCGTGCAAGCTCATTAGCAGCGTGCAACCGGCGTCGCGCATCCCACGCAGCGTTCCCGCGAGCCACGCAATCCCTGGCGTATCCAGCCCTGTCGCCGGCTCATCCAGCAACAGCACCGAAGGCGAAGTCAATAGCGCTCGAGCAATCGCAACTCGCTGCCGCATCCCGCGCGAAAAAGTCCGCACCAGCGATCCGCGACGCTCGGTCAGCGCAACCTCGGCCAACAACGCCGCCACACGTTCTTTCGGCCTCTCGACTCCCTGCAACCGCGCGAACAACAGCAAATTCTCTTCCGCCGTCAGCTCGTCATAAACCATCGTCGCATGGGCAACAAAACCCGGCCGCACTCCATCCGCCGCCGTTTCATCTCGCGCGGAGCCCGAGTAACTCACGCTACCCGCCGACGGCTTTACCAACTGCGCCGCGATTCGCAGCAGCGTCGTCTTACCCGATCCATTTCGCCCGGCCAGCACCACGCACTCGCCGGCCGCAACTTCCAGCGACACCCGTCGTAATGCGTACAATCCGCCGTAGCGCTTCTCTACATTTTCAAAGCGAATTCCAGCTGGGAAAGCCACGCGCGGCTTCATCGAAGCCCCTTGCGCCACGCGAATTCCGTCACTGCTCAGCCCCGCACGAGATCGCGGAGCACCTTTTCCGCGCGGGCTCGTTCCTGCGCGTACTCTTCCTCCGAAATCGTGCCGGCCTGCCGTCGCAACTCCAGCCGAAAAATCTGATCCTTCAGCGAATCGAGGCTCGACCCAACCGCCGCATCGACATCGTCGATCGTCGGCGACGACGCGGCGATTTTTGCGCCGCTCTTCGTTGCAACGACTTTCTTCGCAGCAGGAACCGTCGTCAGTGGAATCTCGGCGCCCGGAACACCAGCTACAACCGCAACCGGCCTCCGCGCCAGAAAAATCGCGCCGAGCGCGAACAAGCCAAGAAATCCAACCACCAGCGGCCACTTCAACACATCCAGCCGCCCCGGAATCTGCGTCACCGTCACCTGCCCCGCAGGCGCGCCATCCTGACCCTGCTGCCCGCCGCCATCCGAATCGCCACCGCCACGCGCATTCGGCGGCGGAGCGGTACCCGACACGCTGACGCTGTAAACGCTGTCCTTCGCCAGCGGCCCGCGTCCGTAAATATTCATTCCCTGCTCTTGCCCGTTGGCTTCGAGCCCATCGCCGGCAATCTGCAAGGTCGGCGCGCCCAGCACGAGCAACTTCGCTTCGGGATACACCGTCGGAATCTTGATCGTCGCCGCATTCCCCGGGTACGGCACCTCATACGAAAACCGCACGCCGCTCTCTCCAGGACGAAACGCATACGCAATCGCATACCGATTTTTCGTCTTGTCGATCGTTGACTGCACCACAGGCATTCCCGACGGCCCCCAGGCCGCCGCCTGTTGCAACTGCGCCCCGTCCGGCAGCACAAACTCAAAATTTCCGTCCGTCCGGAAATATGCCTGCTTCGGATTCGCGTTGTTCAGCACCGAATATTCTTCGCCGACGACCAGCTTCGGTCCATTCGGCTGAAAGATCACAATGTGTGTCGGAACCGAAATCGTCTTCGCATCCTGCGTCGGATCGAAAACATCGATCTCCATCTCCGTTTTGCCCGGTGTCGCAGGCTGATGAAAGTTCACGCCGTGAAATACCGCACGCACCAGCATCGGCCCGGTTCCCAGCGTCGGATTGTCGAACGAAAATTGCCCCTGCGCGTCGGTCTTCGTATTCGCGACGGGCTGCATGCCGCCTTGCAGTTGAATCAAAATCACTTCGACGCCCGCCGCCGTCTTGCCGGTCGTCCCGTTCTTCACTGTTCCGTGCAGCGTTCCGGCGTGCGCAACGCCCGCAAGGAGCGCGCAAAATGCCACCAAACTCACCAGTCTCAGTGCGAACGCTGCTCGCCAACTGCTCAAGCGCCACGCTCCGCATCCGCCGCACGCGCAGCTCGAGGCCGTCGCACCTGCGCTTCCGTAACGCGATCAATCTCCGCGAGCACCAGCGCCGCATCATTCTCAAGCCCGACCTTCATCGCCTCGTAGTCGCCCTCGGAATATTTGCCCGAGCGAAACTCAAATCGCAGATCGCGCAAATTGTCGTAAATCGTGTCGCGCTGCTCCATCAACTGATCGAGCTTCGTGCGATGCGGAGCCAAATCCGACGCATCCGGCTGAATATAAAAAATGAACAAGACCGTAGCCATGGCCAGCGCCAAACAAGCGCCCAAGCACCGCGCCGTCCGACGACGTCAGCACGAACAGCATCGCCATGGAAAAAGCACTCGCCATCAATCCTCAGTCTCTCGCGCAACGCGCTGCCGCGCCCGCTCCAGCTCCGCCGCCGAAATCCCCGGATGCGCCGGAGGCGTCGCCCCGCCAGCACCCGCCGGCGTCAGCCCCGAATGCACGCGCGCACGCCACCGCGAAATCACAAAAATCACGACAACGGTCCCGATCACCAGATAAATGCTCGGCAGCATCCATGCCACGAGGCTCAAACCGCTCTTCGGAGGCTCCGCGTAAACCTTCGTCCCAAATTCCTGCACTAACCTCTGGGTGATGACATCGTCCGAATCGCCGCGCGTCACCGCGTCATCGACCTCTTTCAACATCCCAGTCGAAACGGTGCACCCGACGTGGTTGCACTGCGTCAGCACCTGATTGCAGCCGCACATGCACATGAACTTGCCGCCGATGCGCTGCCCCCGGTCCGTCTGCGCTTGCGCTTGTCGCGCGGCGACAACGCCAGGCCACATCATCCCGATCGTCAGTGCGGCGAAAATCAAACTCCGTTTCGCAATTCCAGTTCGCCGTCTAGTCATGGCCCTCTCGCAACGTCGCAGGCCGCGACGGCGCCAACACTGTACCCAGCTCCGTCACAGGAGCCGACTCCGTCGAACCAGCCAACGCCAACACCGTCCGCCGATTCGGCAGAAGAGCCACAAATGTCCCCATCACCACAATCGCGCCGCCCAGCCAGATCCACTTCACCAGTGGATTCAAATACGCGTGAATTACCGGAATCTGCCCGTCCGGACTCTGGCCACTGTAAACGACATACAAATCGTCGCGCAGCGTCGAATAAATCGCGACCATCGTCCCCGACTCTTCATTCGTCGGGAAGAATCGCCGCTCCGGATACAGCATCATCTTCGGCTTGTTGGCCTCTGAAACTTCGATGATCATCCGCTCCGCGGTGTAGTTCTTCTCTGGATGCGACTCGAAACTCTGCAGCAGCAAGTTGTAGCGCCCGATCTGCAGCGTCGAGCCCAATTTCATCTCTTTCTGCACATCCCTATTGAATGCGGCCCCAGCCAGTCCCACAAAAATCAGCACCATGCCCATATGCACGATGTAGCCGCCATAACGCCGTGTGTTTCGCAGCGTCAGATCGACCAGCGAGGAAGGCCACGACAATCCGCTACGCGCATGCACAACGCGCGCTCCGCGAAAGAACTCCATCCCAATCGTCGCCGCGACAAACGCGCACAAAGTCATGCAGATCAGCGAGTAGAACTCCCGAAGCCCTAAGGCAAAAAGAATCGCGCCGGAGACCAGGCTCACAATCAGCGGCCCCGCAAAGTTCCGCTTCAAGCTTTCCGTCGAAGTCTTCCGCCAGGCAAGCAGCGGCCCCAACCCGGTTAAGAGCAGCAGCAACAACCCGATCGGAATGTTCACCTTGTTAAAAAACGGCGTCCCGACGCTGATCCGCGATCCCGAGACCCATTCCGAAAACACCGGGAACAACGTGCCCGACAAAACCGCCACGCACGAAACCAGCAGAATCAGGTTGTTAAACAAGAAGCTCGATTCGCGCGAAACAATTGAATCCAGCTGATTCTCGCTCTTCAAATAATCGCGGTTCTTGATGTAAGCCGCGAAACACACAACCAAAATCACACACAGAAATCCAACAAACCAGTTTCCAATACTCGACTGCGCAAACGCATGCACCGAACTCACAATCCCGCTGCGCGTGAGCGTCGTCCCCAAGATGCAGAGCATGAACGTGAGGAACACCAGCCACACGTTCCACACTTTCATCATCCCGCGCTTTTCCTGCATCATCACCGAGTGCAGAAACGCCGTGCCCGTCAGCCACGGCAACAGCGACGCATTCTCGACCGGGTCCCAGCCCCAATAGCCGCCCCAGCCGAGTACGGCGTACGCCCAATGCGCCCCAAGCAGAATTCCAGCCGTCTGGAAGCACCACGCGATCATCGTCCACTTGCGCGTCAGGTGAATCCACTTCTCACCCGGATACCGCGCCAGCAACGCGCCCAACGCGAACGCAAACGGAATCGCGAATCCCGTGTATCCCGAATACAAATTCGGCGGATGAATCACCATCTCCGGATACTGCAGCAGCGGATTCAGCCCATTGCCGTCAGCCCGCGTGTAAATTTCCAGCGCCCCGTTCGCCGCCGGCGAAGCGAGCACCTTGAACGGGCTCGCCACAAAATTATTCAGCGTCAAAAAGAAAATCTGCACGCCGGCCAGCACCACGCCGACGTACGGCATCAACTCGCCGTTTTTATTCCGATACGCAAACAGCGCCGAGAAAACGTAAATCGCCAGCAGAAAGCTCCAGAACAACAGCGAGCCTTCCTGCCCCGACCACAGCGCCGAAATTTTATAGAACGTCGAAAGGTCGCGATTGCTGTGCGCGACCACGTACGCAACCCAGTAGCTGTCGCTGAAAAACAAATAAACGAGGCTGAACGTCGCGATAAAAATCAGCCCGCATGTGGCCATGCCGGCCTGACGGGTGCTCTTGATGAGAAGGGGATGCCGCGTGCGGATCGCAAAAATACCGCCGCAGAATGCATATACCGCACAAATAAACGCCAGCAGCAGCGCGAATGAACCGAATACATCCACTTAAAGCCTATTCCCCCGTGTAAACCCACACACGACGCACTACAAAACTACAGTTCCGTACGAGCACGGCATGCCGTGCCCCTTGCTACATCGAACTCTTCGCGCTCGAATCGCTCGCAACACCGGCCGCCTTCGCCGGTGGATCAGCCGTCGGCGCCGCTTCATACTTCGACGCGCACTTGGCCTGAACCTGTTGCGCCGTAAAATGTCCGTTCCGTTCGAGGCTGCCCTCAACCAATGCCTGCGACTTGTCGATAAAAGTATCCGGCAGCGGATCGCTCCCGACATAGCTCACCGGAAGCTGCTTCCCTTCGCCATCAAGCACAAAATCCACGCGCCCCTGCGACCGGCGAATGCTCCCTGGCTCAACCGTTCCGCCAACGCGAATCCGGTGCGCCCGCGCATCGCCTTGCAGCGTTCCGAGCTCGGCAATCGTGTGGTAGTACGTCTTGCTTTCGCCGTAGCCCAGCCACGCCAGAAAGCCCATCGACACGACAATCACGCCGATTCCGATCCCGAATTTGGCTTGTTTTTTCACTCAGCAAGTCCCAAAAATCACCGAGTCGATTCGCGACCTGATCCCAACGCAACCGATTCTAGCATAGCACTTTGGCGGTCAACTGGACCGATAGACCAAAGGACGGTCAGTGCCCGGTACAGCCCTCAGCTGTGCAGTTTTTACCGAGAGACGGCTCTCGCTGCCGCGTGCGCCTGGCGAAGCCGTTCGATCGCCTGCTCCGGGTCAGCGCCATCGAACGCAAACGATTTCCCACCGTCGCTCACCAACGCGCAGCCAAGCTCCTTTTCGGTCAATCCTGCAAAAAGAGGATCGAGCTTGCTCGAAATCGACGCAGCCCGCTTCGGCTGGAACGATCTCCGCAACCGCGCCAGAAACGCAGGCATCCGCGCCTTCAACAGCGTCGAAATCGCCGCCTCATTCCGCGCTTCCGGCTCCAGCGGACACTCCAACACATAGCCGAGCAAAAATCCGCAGCGCTGAAATTCGCTCAGCACCGCTGCCTTGTTTTTTCCGTCAGGCGAGATGCCAACCGCCGACAACACGCGCGCTGCTTCCCCCGTAATTTCCGGAGTTTCGGCGTAAAGAAAATCCGAATCCACATCCGGCGAGTACGCGCCCAGCAGCACCGTCCCGACATGCACCGGGCGATACCGCGTCATCCACTCCAGGCGCCGCAGCCGCCGCGACACGTGCTCCGCCGATGCCGCCTGCCCGCACCCATCACAAGGTAAATTTGGAGTCGTCATGAGCATCGATCGTATTAAACGTCGCCCACAATCGCAAACCGCCCTGTAGCCGCGATCGCTTCCCAGATCGCGGGATGTAGACGCAACATGATCGAGCCCAAAGCCACGCGCAATCAAATCTTGAAACGGAGATTTTCAACCAGTAGGTCGACCACATTAAAAAGCGGCAGCAGTGCGCCGGGGTGGTACAAGGGTATAAACGTCGCACCACCGCGGTATAAACGTCGCACCACCGCCGCTCACGCGATCGGTACTTCTTACCGAAATCAAACACGAATTAAGGGAAAAAGTTGCCCAGATTGAATAGACAACTCGGCGTCCGGATCAGATCTGAGGGCAGGTTTTCACGAAGCGCACGAGACACGGACCACGAAACGCAGCTTCTACTTTTCACCCATGCCCGACAGGCGCATCGCTCGGCAGCTTCGCCCTCAAGCACCACTTCAACTCCTGGCTCAGCTCGCTGATCTCCATCCCCGCCATCACAATGAACTTGCAGCTCAGCATCTCTCGCGGTTCGTCATCATCGGGCAATTGGCAGGTGACCCGGCAATACTGACAATCCTGATTCCAGCAAAATCGCCCATACGGGATCGTCTCCGGGCTGATGAACTGAAAGCACCGCAACAGCGAATTCCGCTCCGGCACCTGAAACTTCTTACCGTAGATCGTAATATCGACCAGTTTTTCGTAAGGCCGGAATGGCTCCGACATATGGATCCTGATCTCTCTGCGCCGCACTGCGTACGAGGCAGACTTCGCCCCGGCGCATGGTTATATGATGACGCATTCAGGATAGAGTGTTCACACGCCCGTAACCAACGCTAACTACAACCAGTTGGCCAATCCGCTACCGGTCCTTTTCGTGTCAGTTTTCGATGATTTTTCGACTAATCAGCGAGGAACAACAAGCCTACAGGGACTCAGTTGCCGAGGTCGAAGAATTGCCCCATCTTGCGGAACTTCTCATGCCGCGCGTTGAGCAAATCCTTCGTCGATTCGTTCGACAGCGCCATCAACTGCCGATCCAGCACTTCATCGAGCAGCTTGGCCGCTTCCTCTGGCGCGGTATGCGCGCCGCCCTCCGGCTCATCGACGATCTCATCGACAATCCCGAGTTCCTTCAAATCATTCGCCGTGATCTTCAGCGCGACCGCCGCGGTCTCGGCTTTCGTCGCATCGCGCCACATAATCGCCGCGCAACCTTCCGGTGAAATCACCGAGTAGAAACTGTTCTCCAAGATGTTTACGCGATCACCAACCGCGATCGCCAGTGCGCCGCCCGATCCGCCTTCGCCCGTCACCGTCACGACGATCGGCACCGGCAGCCGCGCCATCTCGCGCAAATTCCGCGCGATCGCTTCCGCTTGCCCGCGCTCTTCCGCGTCGATGCCCGGATACGCGCCCTGCGTATCGATGAACGAAATCACCGGCCGCCCAAACTTCGCCGCCAACTGCATCACGCGAAGCGCCTTGCGATATCCCTCCGGCTTTGGCTGGCCGAAATTCCGAATCACGCGCTGCTTCGTGTCGCGCCCCTTCTGGTGACCGACGACCGCCACCGGCCGCCCGTGAAACTTCGCCAGGCCTGCCACAATCGCCTTGTCATCGCCATAAGCGCGATCGCCGTGCAGCTCCATGAAATCCGTAAACAGCAGCGAAATGTAATCCAGGGTGTATGGCCGCTGCGCGTGCCGGGCAATCTGCGCCCGCTGCCACGCCCCGAGATGCGAGTAAAACTCATGCCGGAGTTCCGACACCTGTTGCCGAATCCTCTCCAGCTCCGCTTCGGCGCCGGGACTGTTCGCCATGTGCCGCAACTCTTCGACGTCCTTCTCCAAACGGTCGATCTCGCGCTGCCGGTCGCCCGCTTCGGGAACAACCTTCGGCTTATGTTTGTCTTTGTTTGCCATCTAGCTCAGGTTAGAGTCTCGGTCCGGTCGAAAAGCTTCAGCGACGCGCTCACGCCACCATATCAATCGACTGCGGCCCGCAAGCATCACGAATCGCGCTCAAAAGCTCCGCCGACACTTTTACACGCCGTTCCGTAGCCATTTCCGCGATCGTTCCGTCGGGTCGCACAATATCAAATACCACCGGATTTCTGCCAGGAAACGTCACAAATATATCTTGGAGCCGATCCACCAAATCTCCCGCCATATTTTCCAGATTCATGCGAATCCGTACCGGCGAGACTACGACCTTCTCGCCCATCCCTTCCATCGACCGCGCTTCCTGCAGTGATAGCCGAGTGCCCGACTCTTCCACCTGCACGCGCACCTTCATCAGCAGGGGCACGCGCGGCTTCAGCACGTTCTCTAGCTTCCCAAACGCTTCCGGGAACGCGAGCAGCTCCTGGATTCCAGTCATGTCTTGAATCGTACAAATCGCCCAGCGCGCGCCTTTCTTCGACCGCATCGGTCGCGTCCCGACGATCAGCGCTGCCACGGTAATCTCTTTGCCGTTGCGCATTCCCTCGATCTCGCTCAGGCAGACCGATTTCATTTCCTCGAGCCGCGAGGCGTACTTCTCCAGCGGATGCCCCGACACATAAAACCCAAGCATCGCGTATTCGCTCGTCAGCCGCTCCTCTTCGCTCCACGGCGCGGCATCGCGCATCTCAAATTCAACGTGAGCGGGCTCGCCCGCTCCGCCAAAGAAAAATCCACCCTGGCCCGATTCTTTAATCCGCGCCGCGCGTTGAATCGCCGTCACGGCATCGTCAATCGACGCCACCATGCTCTCGCGCGCGCCCATCGAGTCCATCGCGCCCGATTTGATCAAGCTCTCAAACACACGCTTGTTCAGGAAGCGCACCTCGATGCGCTCGCAGAAGTCATACAGCGACTTGAACCGCCCCCCGGTCGCGCGCGCATCGCAGATCGCCTTGGCTGTGTTCTCGCCGACGTTCTTGATCGCCGCTAGACCGAAACGAATCGCTTCCCCGATCGGCGTGAAATACAAATCGCTCTCGTTCACGTCCGGCGGCAGGATCTTAATGCTCATCCCGCGTGCTTCATTGATGTATTTCACCGCTTTGTCGGCATTGCCCGTTTCCGACGTCAGCAACGCCGCGATGAACTCGACAGGATAGTGGGTCTTCAGGTAGGCCGTCTGATACGCCAGCAACGCATATGCGCAGGAGTGCGACTTGTTGAAACCGTATCCCGCGAATTCTTCCATTAGATTGAAGATTCCTTCGGCCTTTTTCTCCGGAATCTTGTTCCCCGCGCAACCCGCCATGAATTTCGCGCGCTGCGCCGCCATTTCTTCTTTCTTTTTCTTGCCCATCGCGCGGCGCAAAATGTCCGCTTCGCCCAGCGAAAAATTCGCCAGCCGGTTGGCGATCTGCATCACCTGTTCCTGATACAGGATGACGCCGTACGTCTCTTCCAGAATGTCTTTGAGCTGCGGCAGGTCGAACGCGACCTTCTTCTTCCCGTGCTTGCGGTTGATGAAGTCATCGATCATGCCGCCTTGAATCGGTCCCGGGCGGTAGAGCGCGTTCAGCGCCGTCAAATCCTCGATACGCGTCGGCTGATAGCGCCGCAAAATGTCGCGCATGCCGTGCGACTCAAACTGGAAGATCGCGGTCGTATCGCCGCGCGTGAAGAGCTTGTACGTATCGGCGTCGTCCAGCGTCAGGCTGTCGAGATCGACTTTCACTCCTCGGTTGCGCTCGATCATCGCCACCGTGTCATGCAACACGGTCAGCGTCGTCAGCCCAAGAAAATCCATCTTCAGCAGGCCAATGCGCTCCAGCGCATTCATGTCGTACTGCGTCGTGATTTCGTCGCGGTTCGTCTTGTAAACCGGCACGAGATCGGTGAGCGGCTTGGGCGAAATCACCACGCCCGCCGCGTGCGTCGAAGCGTGCCGCGACAATCCTTCGAGCCGCAGCGCCACCGCCATCAGATCTTTCAGCCGTTGGTCGCTGTTCACCGCCGCCTGTAGTTGCGGCGCTTCCTTTAGCGCATCGGCAAGCTCAATACCGAGCGTCGTCGGAATCAGCTTCGCGAGTCGATCGACCTCTCCATAGGGAATGTCCATCGCACGGCCAACGTCCTTCACCGCCGCTTTCGCCGCCATCGTTCCAAAAGTGATGATCTGCGCGACGTTTTCCCTGCCGTACTTCTGGGTCACATACTCGATCAGCTCGCCGCGCCGCCGCATGCAGAAGTCGATATCGATATCCGGCATCGACACGCGCTCTGGATTCAAGAAGCGTTCAAACAGCAGGTTGTATTGCAACGGATCGACGTCCGTAATGCGCAGCGCATAGCTGACCAGGCTGCCCGCCGCCGAGCCGCGCCCGGGTCCCACCGGCACATCCTGCGTCCGCGCGTAGTGAATGAAATCCCAAACGATGAGGAAGTAGCCTTCGTACCTCATCTGCTGAATCATCTTGATTTCCGATGTCAGCCGCTTCTCGTATTCGGACAGTGGATTCGCCAACTGCCCCGCCGCGCGAAGCCGCTCGAGCCCCGGCACGCGCGCCGCAAATCCGTCGCGCACCACGCGCTCAAAATAACTTCCCGGCGTCTCGCCGTCGGGCACTTTGAATTCCGGAAAAGGATTCGGAATCCGATCGATCTTCACGTTGCAGCGATGCGCGATATCGACGGTCCGGCTCAGCGCATCGGGCACTTCGCGAAACACCTGCGCCATCTCCGCCGCCGACTTGAAATAAAACTGATCGGTCTGAAACTTCATCCGGTTCGCATCACCCATCGTTTTGCCCGTCTGGATGCAGAGCAAAACTTCCTGTGCGTGCGCGTCTTCGTGATGCAGATAATGGCAATCGTTCGTAGCGATCGTCGGGATCCCGGTCTCTTTCGAGAGCCGCAAAAGATCGCGGTTCACGCCCTTGTCTACGTCGAGTCCCTGATCCTGAATCTCCAAAAAGAAATTGTTCTTCCCGAAAATGTCGCGGAGCCGGTAGGCGTTCTCGCGCGCCAGATCCATCTTCTGATTCATCACCGGCTCGGTGACGGGCCCCTTCAGGCACGCGCCCAGCGCAATCAATCCCTTGCTGTGTTTGGAAAGGAGGTCGTAGTCAATGCGCGGCTTGTAGTAAAAACCCTCGAGAAATCCCGCCGACACCAGCTTGATGAGATTGTGGTATCCCTCAAGCGATTCGCATAGCAGCACCAGGTGATTGCTGCCGCGCGTGCCGGGCTCTTCTTCGTTTCGATCACCGCCGTTTGAGACCGGCGCCCCGCCGTTATTCTTCTCGCCGCGATCGTGCCGGCTTCCCTTCGCGACATACACTTCGCAGCCGATGATCGGCTTCACATCACGCTTGCTCGCCTCATTGAAAAACTTCGCCGCGGCAAACATGTTGCCGTGGTCGGTAATCGCCACCGCCGGCATTTTCTGTCGCGAAGCCTCATCCAATAGCTCGGTAGTCTCGCACGCGCCGTCTAACAGGCTGTAATCGGTGTGAACGTGAAGGTGAACAAACTGCGGCTGCCCCATGGACCTTAATTCTAATTCTCCCTAGAAATTTTTGCGACTCGGATTCGCATCTTTCTCCGAGTTTCCCACAGCCGCACCAAAATTCTCGAAGCCGCATCGCTCTTGTACGGGCGCAGCACGGCTGCGCCCCAGCTTGGCAAGGTGTCGGCGTTCTGATGTCGCGCGTTCAAATGGCGCGATCACGCCTGATTCATCAATGTCGATCCGAATTTATTTCGCGGGACACGCAATCGTGCCGCTCGCCAAAAATTACTTCCGTGCGCTCTTCTTCCCGCCACTCTTCGCATGCGCCGCGGGTTTCGCCGGCGGATGCTTGGCCGCCCCGCGATCCTTCCCATGAGCTGCCTTGGCCGCAGCCCCAGCCTTCGCCGCATTCGCCCCGGCAATCGCCTCGGCGGCTTCCGCCTTCGACGCGCCTTTCCCCGCCTTCTTCGGCGTCTCTTTCTTCTTCGGCGGTTCTTTAATTCCGGACAGCTTCCGCAAAATTTTCTCGCGCTCTTCCGGCGTCTTCCCGCGGCCGGTCAACTGAATCGCGAACACCTGCTCCACGATCGAGTCAAACTTCGGCCCACGCTCCATGCCCAGTGCCGCCAATTCATTCGCAACCGTCGGCAGCCCGATTCTCATCGGTCGCCACTTGTTCAAATACGCCTTGATCTTCGACAACGCCGCCGAATTCCTCGACTCCGCCAGCAAATACGCCGTCTGATCCAGCGGCAGTTGCTCCAAATATTTGTACGCATCGATCGGCGCATTCAATTTCTTGCCGACCAACTCCTTCTGAGCGCTCTCCGCTTCCTCTACAAATCCTTCCACTCTGTCGATCTCCGCCGACCGATACCCGGCCTTCGACAGCGCTTGATTCAGCTCGCGATCTTTCATCTTGCCCAGAATCGCCAGCAACATTGGCGTCGCCAGCCGCGGCCGGAATCCCGCGGTAAACAAATCCTCGCGCGTCTTCATCAAGCGATTGATCGCCTCATAATCGGGATGCCGCTTCGCCAGGTTCGCGTTCACCGCCTCCATCAAATGAGCCTGCTCCCACGCCTTCAGCACTACCGCCGGCCGCTCCTCGCGCGCCACCGCACGCAATTCCGCGCCCGCATCTTCCGGCGTAATCGTGTGGTGCAAATCCCTCTCGATCGCCAGGTCGAACCATTCCTGCGTCCGCGACTCCGGCTTGAACCCCATCCGCGCCGAAAATCGCAGCAGCCGCAGCAGCCGCACCGGCTGATTCGTAAAGCCGTGAATCGTCAGCGCCCGTACTTCCCCGCGCTCGATGTCCGACAATCCATTTGTCGGATCGAGCAGCAAGCCGCGCGACGCCGGATTCAGCGAAATCGCAATCGAGTTCAGCGAAAAATCGCGCCGCCGCAAATCCTCCATGATCGTGGACCAGCGAATTTCGGGTCGCGTCCCCGGCCGCACGTAGTGGTCGTCTCGCGCCGCCGAAATACTGCCTTCCACATCGCCGGCAAACAACACTTCGATGTGCCGCAGTTTTTCGTCCTCGTCCAGAATCTTCGCGCCACCCTTTTCCAGCTCGCGCGCCATCTTGGAAGGATTGCCTTCCACGGTAAAGTCCAGATCCCGCAGCGACGCGCCCGTGATCAAATCGCGCACCGTGCCGCCCGTGAGATAAAGATTGAAGCCCATGGCCGCCGCCAACTCTTGCACACGCATCATCACGGCGCGCTGCTCCGGCGACAGTCGGCTCTCCAGTAAAAACATATAGTCTGGCATCGTGTTCCTTCGCTCTCGAACGGCCGCTACCGCCCGCAGTCAACCACCACTGACCGACTGCCGGCCGCAACCGCTCCGCTGAATTCCCTGGGCTTCGCTACCGTTACATCAACCGCTGCACCGCTACGTCAACCGCTGCTCACCTCCACGCTACGCGCGCGGATGGTGTGCTTTGTAGATCTGCTTCAACCGCTCCTCGACAACGTGGGTGTAAATCTGCGTCGTCGAAATATCCGCATGGCCCAGCATCAATTGCACCGACCGCAAATCCGCGCCGCGCTCCAGCAAATGCGTCGCAAAGCTATGCCGCAGCATGTGCGGCGTCAGCGGCACTCGCATTCCCGCCCGCCGCCCATACCCCGACAAAATCTTCCAGACTCCCACGCGGCTCAGCGACCGCCCGCGCCGGTTCACAAACAGCGCCTGGCTCTGCGAGATCTTCGCCTTCTTCAGCAGCTCCGGCCGCGCCTCGTGCAAATACTTTTCGACCATCGCGAGCGCCTTCTTCCCGACCGGCACAATCCGCTCTTTGTCACCCTTGCCGATCGTCCGCACGCAGCCCATCTTGCTGTCCAAATCCCCAATCCGCAGCCCCACAAGCTCCGAGACACGCAATCCCGTCGAGTACAGCACCTCCAGCATCGCCCGGTCCCGAATGCCCATGGCCGTCTTCTGATCCGGCTGATTCAGCAGCTTCTCGACATCTTCCAGCTTCAAATAGCCCGGTAGCGTCCGCCGAATCTTCGGCGATTCCAGGTTGATCGTCGGATCGGTCGTTATCAGATCGTGTATCTGCGCGAACCGAAAAAAATTCCGCAGCGTCACGAGGTGCCGCGCCACCGTCCGGCTTTCCAGCTTTTCCCGGTACAAACCCGCCAGAAAATCGACCAGATCGTCCCGGCCCACCGCTTCCAGGGTCAGCTTGCGCTTCTTCGCAAACGCCTCAAACTTCACCAGATCCCGGTGGTAAGCCTCCACCGTATTCGGCGAAAGCCCCTTCTCCACCTTCACGTGGGTCACAAACGACGAAATGGTCGCCAAAATTTCCATCAGGCCTCTGCGTAAGACTCGTCGCCGCGATTCCGCCGCGTCGCGATGCCGTAAATCTCTTCCATCTCGCGACAACGGAATATCCATGCCGTCAGCAAATACAGCCCGGTCGCCCCGCCCAACAACCCCAGAAACACCAGCAATTGGACGACAAACCGCGAGTGCATCGTGAATTGCGTGTAATGCGCCCCAAACCAGCAGGCCACCGCCATAACGGTCGAGCACAGGAAAATCCGCGAAAACGACGAGATGATCTCCTTCGTCCCCAATCGCCCGTGCCTCAATCTAAAGATGATGAATAGAGCGAAAAAGTCGAAGTAGCACGCCAATCCCGTCGCAAGAGCGGGCCCGCCGTTCTGCACCTTCGCAAACAGCCACGCATTGTTCAAGAACAGGACGTTCAGCCCAATGTTGATCAGCATCGAGATGCCCGCCACCACCACCGGCGTCCGGGTATCCCGCGTCGAGTAAAACGCCGGCACCACCAGCTTTACCGTCGCCAGCCCCGGCAACGCTATCGCATAGTACAAAAGCGCCCGCGCCGTCAATCTCGTCGATGACGCCAAAAATTGCCCGTGCTGGAAGAGCACGCGAATGATTGGCTCGCGCAAAATCATCAGGCCCAGCATCGCCGGAATCGTAATAAACGCCACGATCCGCACGGAAAATGTCAGCGTCTTCTTCAGCCCCGAATAATCGTTCGCCGCCGCCTGGTGCGACATCATCGGCAGAATCGCCGTTGCCACCGCGATCGCATACCCTCCCAGCACCAACTCCATAACGCGATCCGCCAAGTACAGCGCCGCCAAACTTCCGACCGGCATTCTCGCCGACGTGGCAAACCGCGTGTCCACCAGCAGATTGATCTGCCCGATGCCGATGCCGAACAACCTCGGCAGCATCAGTCGCGCCACGTTTTGAATCGCTGGATGACTGAACGAGAGCCCAAACTTAAACGTCATCCCCTTCTGCACCAGCGCCGGCACCTGAATCAAAAACTGCATCACGCCGCCGACGAGCACGCCTACAGCGATAGACGTTGCGGGGTCCTTGAAATACTTCCAAACGGCAGGCACCGTGAACGCGATCGTCGCAACATTCAACACCACTGGGGTCGCCGCCGGCAGCCCGAACATATGAAAGCAGTTTAGGATGCCCATCGCCAGCGCAGCCAGCGCCACGAAAAACAAATACGGGAAAACGATGCGGTTCAACTCAACCGCTTGCTGCGTGGCAACTCCTTTGCCCGCAAACATATGCACGACAAACGGAGAAAACACCATCCCCAACACGGTAATCACGGCCACGCACAGAGCCAGCGTCCAAAACAGCTTGTTTGCGAACTCCCAGACGTCTTCCTTCGGTTTTTCCCGCATGTACGCGGTAAAAACCGGTATAAACGAAGCCGTCATCGAGCCTTCGGCCACCAACCGTCGAAAAAGGTTCGGAATTCGATAGGCGAGAACGTACGCGTCTGCTGCCGGCCCCGTGCCCAACAATAAAGCGATACGTTGATCCCGAACGTACCCTAAAATGCGGCTTGCGATAGTGACCAGCGAGATGATCGAGGCGGACTTGAGGATCTGCTTTTTTTCGGTCAACGGGCGGCTCTCCGTGGCCTAACCCCAATCAAAACAATGACTTGACAGGCAAATCCCGATTAACATAACATACATCAATCCGTTTTTCAAATAGTTAAGTTTTGGACGTACTGACCCCCGAAAAGAAATTGAAAACGCGCGCCCCAGCCTCTACTCACAAGAAAGTTGTCGTCGCTCTCGCCGACCGCAAGAGCCTGCGCGGCTATCTAAACCCGTCGCGGCTGGGCCAATCCGACCCCATCGACCTGCTCACACCCGACGGCGAACACGAAGAAATCCCGCTCGCCAAAATCCGCTCCATCTACTTCGTCCGTGAGTTCTCCGACGACTTCGAGCCCGAGCGCAAAACCTTCCTCAGCCGCCCCAAGCTCGACGGCCTCTGGGTGCGCCTCCGCTTCATCGACGGCGACACCCTCGAAGGCGTCGTCCCCAACGACCTGCTCGGCCTCCTCGACAATGGCCTCCACATCACCCCGCCCGACCTGAACTCCTCGACCGACCGCATCTTCGTCCCCCGCCCGGCCCTATCCGAACTCACCGTGCTCGGCGTCGTCGGCGTCGCCCGACGCAAACCCCAAGCCCCCGCCGCGCCAACACAGCCCCGCCTCTTCACCGATTAGTGGCACAGACACTCTTGTCCGTGCGCCGTTCCACTCCTTCCTATCTCCCTGTAGCGCCGGCGTCCGGCCGGCGGGTTTCGTCACCCTGAGTACCGTCGCTCGTTCACCGCTCACCCGCCTTCGCCTCGCTATCTCCGTGCACCCCTGCTCCCCTCTGCGTCTCAACGTTATCTTTTCTCTTCGTCTGCGCTTTCGACTTTCAACTGTCGACTCTCGCCCTCGTAAAATGCGAAACTCCCCAGTCATCAACCAGGAGCAAAAATGAAGCTCTCCGAAATCGCCACAAAACTCGGCTGCCGCGTCGAAGGCGATCCCAACGCCGAAATTCACTCCGTCAGCGGCATCGACCACGCCACTCCCGGCCAGCTCACCTTCATCGCCAACAAACGCTACATCCCGCTCCTCAAAACCACCCAAGCCACCGCCGTCCTGATCGACGAAAAGACTCCCATCGACAATCGCGCCCCCAACCTCCCCCCACTCGCCGCCCTTCGCACCAGCAACCCCTACCTCGCCTTCGCCCACGCCATCGAACTCTTCTACGACGCCCCAAAATACGCCCCCGGCGTCCACGAAACCGCCGTCATCGCCCGCACTGCACGCGTCCCCGAAGGCGCCCACATCGGCCCCTATTGCTTCATCGACGAGAACGTCGAGATCGGCCACAACGCCGTCCTCCACAGCTTCGTCACCATCTACCAAGGCGTCAAAATCGGCGACGACTTCTTCGCTCATTCTCACACCGTCGTCCGCGAAAACTGCCGCATCGGCAATCGCGTCATCCTGCAGAACGGCGCGGTCGTCGGCACCGACGGCCTCGGCTACGCGAAACAAGCAGACGGCTCGTGGTACAAAATGGCGCAGTCCGGCCCCGCCGTCCTCGAAGACGACGTCGAAATCCAGGCTAACTCCTGCATCGACCGCGCCACCGTCGGCGAAACCCGCATCGGCCGCGGCACAAAGATCGACGATCTCGTCCTCGTCGGCCACGCCTCCAAGCTCGGCGCCAACAACATGATCTGCGGCCAGACCGGCCTCGCTGGGTCCACCGAAATCGGCGACAACTGCATCTTCGCCGGCCAGTCCGCCTCTTCCGGCCACCTCACCGTCGGCGATAACGTCATCGTCACCGCCCAATCCGGCCTCCCCCGCGACGTCGAGTCCAATCAAATCCGCTCGGGCTCCCCCGCCGTTGACAACAAACTCTGGCTCCGCTACACCGCCGCCCTCACCCGCCTCCCCGACCTCCAAAAACGCGTCCGCGATCTCGAATCCGCCCTCGCCAAACTCAAAACCTGACATTGCGTCACGGTCGTCGCAATTCGCTGTCATCAGCGTCACGCCTATGCATAAGGAAAGCGGCAACGCCGAGACTTCCAATGATGGTAAGTCCCAACCATATTCTCGTAACCGGAGAAGACAGGATTTCGACCAGCGCTCCGATTGCGAGCATGGCCACGAATAAGTGGGCTCGGGTAATACGGCCTTCTGGAATGGGCTTCTGCCACCAGCGCTTCCTCACAGAGGCCCGTGAGTGCTTGTCCATTTTTCTATCTCATTTCAGGACGACACTTGCGCAGATGTGTGACTCCGATTGACTTGCACAGCGTCGTTCGAAAGCCGAAGGAGCAATGTTAGTCGTTCAGGAAACTGTACTTCTTTGATAGGGGAACCCTGTATTCAAACACTCACCGGACGTACTAGCCCTTATATCGCCCTACGATATAAATTTATTGGACATCGCCGTTCCCAGGCGTAGCATTACATCAGGTGCTGACAAACCCCTGGGTTCAGCCGCGCGACGACCGCCGCCAAGCTCGCTTCTGAAGAGCTTCCCGACCTTCGCTGTACGACCTCCCTCCGATTTGCCCGTGTCGGATCCTTCCTTAGGAGACGGCGATGCGTATCGACGATTTCGACAGCCAATGGCATTTCGTGCCCGTTCGACCCGAAGCTTTCCGAGCCTTCCGCCGCACCAACCGCCTCATGATCGTGATCCTCGCCGCCTTGGTGCTGGCCGTATTCATCGCCACGGTTGCGCCGCAGCCCGTCCGCAACGCCGTCACCGCCACCAAATTCGGCTCCGCCATCGTCCACAAAGTGAAAGCCCTCGCTCCCCAGCACGCCCCTACCCCCGGCGCCCAAACCCGCTAGCACCACCGCCACACCCAGCCCTCCGCTGGCACGAATTTCGTGCGCCATCCGGTCCGCCTCCGTGAACTCTGCGTCCTCTGTGGTACTTCTTCCTATTCGAACGCCCCATTCGAATTAACCACAAGTGAATCTTGACATCTCATAACCACTCGTGTTACTCTACTCCCACTTAGAGTTGCATCCGTTTTTCGTTCTGCACCTCATCACATCCATCACAGTAGTTCTTGGAAACAATCAGACGCCTCATGGTGTCCAACCCTGAAATGCGGGTGTGCTCTCTCGTCTTACTCATCCTGCTCCTCGCGCCCTTCCAAACGAGCGAGCAGCCGAAAGTCGCGCCTCAAGTCGTCTACGCGACCTATCTAGGAGGGCGACACAAAGACTTTGCCAGCGCCATCGCAGTCGATAGGCTCGGCGCTGCCTACGTCGCAGGCCGTACCTTATCCCCTGATTTTCCGGTCACCCAAGGCGCCCTCATCACGACGTCGCGCATAAACAACGACGATTGGATTGGCTTCGTAACCAAACTGACGGAGAAAGGCGACCGCTTCTCCTACTCGACCCTTCTTGGCGGCAACTATCGTTCCAGCGCCAATGCCATCTCTGTCGATTCATCGGGACGCGCTCTCGTCGTCGGCTCGACGTGTTCGTCGAACTTTCCGACCACTCCCAAAGCCATTTTTCGCCGCGCTCCCGGGAGCACAAGGCCAGATGCATGCGACGCCTTTCTGGCCGTGCTGAATTCCACCGGCGCGCAGTTGGACTACGGAACGTATCTCGGTGGCCGTGACGAAGATTCTGCGTCGGCGATTGCCCTCGACGAACGCAACAACACGATATACGTCGGAGGCTACACTTCTTCGTCCGATTTCCCCGTCACGGAATCGGCAGCTCAACGAAATCTACGCGGCGTGACCAACGGCTTTCTGTCGGCGATCGATATCCGAGCCGGCAAACTCCTCTACAGCACCTTTCTGGGTGGCAACGCGAGCGACGCAGTGACAGCGATAGCCGTCTCGCCCGACGGCACGGTGTACGTCGCAGGAATCACACAATCTACAGACTGGCCCGGTGTCGCTTGGAGCCGCTACGGCAAGACCGGCGGCTCGGACGGTTTCGTCCTCCGCATCGACCCAACAACGAAGTCGCGCGTCAGCGGTATTCGCATCGGCGGCTCGGGAGACGAAACCTTGACCGCCATCGCTCTCGACTCACAAGGGGATATCTACGCCGTCGGATCGACGGATTCCCGCGACTTTCCCCTCACGTCCTCAAATCGCCCCGCAATTGGCAGCGGCTATATTCTAAAAATCGACGGCCGAAAGTTCGCATCGGAGCGCCCATCCGTGGTCTGGTCAACGCGTGTTGGAGGCCACATTGACGATGCCCTGCTCGCAGTATCCGCAGGCATGTCTGGCTCTGTTTTTCTCGCCGGTAGGAGCAGTTCTCCCGACTTTCCAACGACTCCGGGCGCCTTTCATCACCATCTGTCCGCACAAAATGACTCAGTCTTGGTGCGTCTCCGCTCTTCCGATGGGCAGCTGCGATTCGCCACCTTTCTCGGAGGGACGACCGTTGCCACCGCCGACTGGCACAACGACGCAGCAACCGGCATCCTTGCAGACTCATCCGGAAATGTTTATGTCTCGGGCTACTCGATTGACGATCGCCTTCCGGTGACTCCAGGTGCACCGCAACCGAAGCGAAAAGGCAACACGGAGCCCTTCGTTCTTCGGCTGAGATTCTAAGTCGGAATTTTCAAACCCCATCGCAGTTCCTGAATCTCGGAATGCGGTTCCGCGTTCGCAGCCTTCCACCACAAAAGGAGACTTCAAATGGCCCTCACGGCCCAGAATCGTCTTGGCCTCTGCCGCTTCACCTTCGCAAACGGCCGCAGCTGCCGCATGCTTCTTTCTCCGTCTCACGCGTACCTCTGCACCTACCACGCACGAAAAGAATCTCAAGCCATCACCGCGCAAAAAGTCGGCCGCAACCTCGCGGATTTGCTCTCTCACGACTACATCACCGCCTGCGACCTGACCGCCGCCATGAGCCGGCTTTTCGGCGCCATCGCACAGGGCCACATCAAAACCAAAACAGCCAACACGTTGGCCTACGTCGGCCAAACCATTGCACAGACTCTTCGCATGTCTCAACAGGAATTCATCGCCGCCTACGGTGCACAAACGTGGCGCGCCGCCATCCGCGCCGCCGTCACCCGCGAATGCCGCACCCAAGCGCCAGCCTGTCGACGCGGACCAGCATCTCCGAAATAACTCCTGTAGTTTCCGCACTTACAAAAGTGCGATCAAAACACATGACTTGATCTCGATTGGAATCACAACACTTCAAGAAACACCCGGGGGATCGCGCTCGGCTTTCGTATCGCCGCGAGTGTACCCACGCCAAGTGCGTAGTTCATTCGCAGGTGGACAAGATCTGCGAACTTGCGCCGTCAGCGTTATCTTTTAGTTGTTCTCGCTACTACGCCACGCCGGGAAATCCCACCGGTCGCTGATCCGGCGGCAGCCCCGCCGCCAGCGCATCGTGAACGCGCTTATTGAGCTCATCGCGGGTCTCGTAGCTGTACCCCGCCGGATAAATCGGGGCCAGAAACTCAACGAGGATTTCGCCGGGATGAATCTTCAGCGAGCGCTTTTCCATCACGCGATGCGCACCCGAACACGCCACGGGCACAATCGGCACTCCGGCCTTGATCGCCATCACTACGGCGCCCTTTTTGAACTCCTGAAGCCGACCGTCCGGACTCCGGGTCCCTTCGGGATAAATCAAGAACGACTGCCCGTGCTTCAGCGACTCGATCGCCTTGTCCAAACTCTCGAGCGCGGAGTCGCGTTCCTTGCGATTCACGGGAATGAATCCAGCCGACAAAAACGCCGACCCAACAATCGGGTACGCAAACAGCGACTTCTTGAGCAAAATCGCAATCCGGCGCGGAATCGCGCCGACCACCGCGGGCGCATCCGCCGAGCTCGTATGGTTCGCGGCAAAAATACAAGTCTCGGCCGGGAATCCGCTCGGTCCCAACAACACGGACGCGCACGCCGACGAGCCGCACGAAAAACATCACGCCATTCGTGCCCGCCCAATAAATCGCATTGGGGTTCTTCGTGACAAGGGTCCACACCAAGAGCGGCGGCCCCACAATCAAGATGTAGATCGAGAGAAACACCGCGACGAAGAGTGTGCGCAACATGGAATTAATTCATCGAGAGAACAAAATCTGCCATGCGAGTGTAGGGGCGCAGCGCGCTGCGCCCCAGCTTGGCAACATCGCTCCGGTTACCAAGGCTTGATTTTTCCGAATTCTCCGGCGGTCGAGAAAGTGCGCATGCCGTCAGCAATTCCGTATTCACCGCGCCGACGCCGTCACCGGCTGCGTCGTCCCGCGCAAAATCCCTTCACGAATCCGCCGCGCCTTCTCCCCGGCATGCTCATCCTCGACGGTCCTATAAAATGTCTCCGACACTTCACCCAACGCAAACTCCACGACCGCCGGCCCATCCTCGCGACGCACGCCAATCTTCACGTTCGTTCCCTTCTTGTGCGTGCTCGCCCAGCGCTCCAGACCGCGCGGCGGCTCGGCTCCGTTCCAACTGACGATCACATCGCCGCGCCGCAAACCGGCGCCTTCCGCTGCACTCTCGGGCTCCACGGCTTCCACGGTCAGCGCCCCATTTTCGCGCTCGACCGAAAATCCCAGCGACGCATGCTTTCGTTCGTCAGCGCGCAATTGCAAACCCGCTTTCGCCAGCACATCGCGATAGGGCAACGGATCGGCGGCAGCAACGTAGCGATCGAAAAATTCTTCAAACGAGCCGCCGGCAACTTTTTCCGCCGACAGCCGAATATCCAGACTGTCGCGATAGCCCTTGCCAGTTTTGCCGAACTGCTCGTTCATCGCGCGCATCACGTCGTCGAGACTGTGCTCGTCATCGGTGCGATCGCGAATCAAAATATCGAGCAACACGCCGAGCACTTGCCCCTTCGTGTAGTACGAAATGCTGTTCGTCGGCCGGTTGTAGAGCGGATATTTCTCGAACCACGCATCCAGGCTCGACTGCTCCGCGCTCTGCCACTTGTTTGCCGGCCGCGATTCGAGTTCGCCGACCTGCTGGCTGAAGTCTTCGTAAAACTGCGCCTTATTCCACAATCCGGTGCGCACCATGGTGTACGCCGCATACGTGTTCGTCACGCCTTCGGCGAACCAGAACGCGCGCGAATACTGCTCTTTGGTGAAGTCGATGGGATCCATCGACGCCGGATGAATCCGCTTCACGTTCCACAAATGAAAAAATTCGTGCGCTCCGATATTGGCGAACTCTTCGTCGGACCGCACCGAAATCGCGGTGGAATCCATGTGCTCCATTCCGCCGCCTTCGCCGTTCGCCGCTTTCCCGAAGCGCAGCAGAAATGTGTATTCCTTGTACGGCGCGCCTTCCATCAATTTCACTTCGTACGCCACGATGCGCCGCAATTCTTCCTGCAAAACTTTTTTTCGCCAATCGTCGCCAAGCACGACCACGTGCACCGCCGGCTTTGCATCCGGCACATCGAATTCCTCAAACTTGCCCGCTTGGATGGGCGAGTCCGTAAGTTCGTCATAGCTTTCTGCCCCGAACGTGTAGAAAACAGGCGCTCCAGTCGCAAGGATCGAGTTGAACGGAGCGCCGCTGGCAGCGCCCCAGCCAGGCGGCAAATCGTTCATGCTGAGCCGCACTTCTTCATTCCGCCGGTTTGGAACGTACATCAAGATCATCGCCGGATTGATGAACGCCGATTGCGTGTTCAACTCCGTGCCAAACGGTCCGCCATCATTCCAATACGTGTCGTAGCGAACCGTCACCGCGCCGTTCGCGGTGATTCGCCACGTTTGCTTGTCGAGTTTTTCAATCGGAACCGGCTTTTCGCCGGCGAGCGCTTCGACGCGTTGTACATGCATCGCGAAATCGCGAACCTGATACAGCGCATTCCACGCAGGCATCGCGACGATGACTTCGCCTGACACATCCGGAATCTCCATCGTGACGTGAAACAAGTGCTGCTCCGGATGCGCTACAGAAACTGTGTAATGAATCGCCGCATGAACCGGCACAGAAAGGAATGTCAGAGCAAGAAAAGCGAACCAGCGAAGGAGCCGGAGTGTAAGTTGCGGCCGCGACCCAATCACCGCCGAGTCGCCTCGACCGGGACTTCCGCGCCTAATTTCTTGAGCAGCTTGTCGCACAATCCGTCGAAGCTGCCGTTCGACATCACGAGCAGCAAATCGCCGGACTTCGCTTCCGCGGATAAATAATCCGCAATCGCATCCGCGCCTTCAAACGCGCGCGCATCTTTGCCCAGCGCGCGCACGCTCTTCGCCACCGACTCCGGCGCGAGCCGATTGTCGTCGCCCAACTGTTGCGCGCGAAATACGCCGCCAAGCACGACGCGATCCGCCAACGCCAGCGCCTTAGGCAGCGATTCTTCAAAGACTTTGCGCCGCATCGAATTCGATCGCGGCTCGAGAATCGCCCATAGGCGCTTCCCGGGCCAGCGCCCTCGCGCGGCTTTGATCGTCGCCTCGACTGCTGTCGGATGATGCGCGAAGTCATCGACAATCAAAATTCCCGCACGTTCACCCTTCACGTCCATGCGCCGCTTCACGCTGCGGAACGTCGAGAGCGCCTCGCGCAAGACGTCGGTCGGAATTCCGCGTCCATGCGCAACCGCAATCGCCGCGCACGCATTCAACACGTTGTGGCTTCCCGTCGCCGCCAACTCGAAATCGCCAAACGCCTCACCGCGATGCCGCAGATGGAAGCGCATCCCCGCATCGTGCGGCTCGACCTTGCTCGCAACCCAATCGTTCTGCGAGGTAAATCCATATGTCTCGACCGGGCAAAACGCTTTCGCAGCCGCCGCGCGCAATGCCGGCCCCGACTGCTCCGTGTCACCCCAGATCACAACGCGGCCGCTGCGCGGCACGAGATTCACCAGCCGCTTGAACGCCAACTGATAGACGTCGAAATCCGCGTAAATGTCAGCGTGATCGTACTCGAGCGAAGTGATGATCAGGCTGTCGGGGTGATAGTGAAAGAATTTCGGCCCGCGATCCCAGAACGCGGTCTCGTACTCGTCGCCTTCGAGAATAAATTCGTCGCCGTTCTCGAGTCCGTAGCTCTTGCCAAAATTTTCCGCCACGCCACCGACAAGAAAATTCGGCTTGTGCCCAGCAACGTGAAAAATCCAAGCCAACATCGCGGTAGTCGTGGTCTTCCCGTGCGTCCCGCTCACCACGATCGAATGCTTGCCCGGCAAAAATTCTTCTTCCAGCATTTCCGGCAGCGATCGATAGGGAATCTTCTGATCGAGCACTTCTTCGAGTTCCGGATTTCCGCGCGCAATGATATTTCCGACGACAACGAGATCCGGCATCGGCTCAAGATGCTTCGCATCGAAGCTGTGAAAAAACGAAATCCCCATGCTCTCGAGAAACGTCGAAGCCGGAGGATAAACACCGGAGTCCGAGCCGGTAACGCGCCAGCCTTTTTCTCGCAGCATGCCCGCGAGCGGCGACATCGCCGACCCGCCGATTCCGATGATGTGTACGTGCTTCCCTTTGGTCATGGCGTAACCGCAGCCTCCAGAATCTCAAGCGTTCCCGCTCCGTTCGCGTTCAATCGCGCGCGCACTCCGAGCGGCATCGTTAACATTGGACGCACCGTGTGTCCCACGGGCGCTCCAAACACAATCGGTATTTTCAACGGCTCTAAAATGCGTTTGCAGACATCCAAGACCGTCGGGCTGCCTTCCACCGGCGCCGCGCAATCCGGAAAATCGCCAAGCACGATCCCGTGCACGTCTTTGAATTTGCCGGCTTGCTGCAAATGAATCAACGCACGATCGACCTGCCAAGGCTTCATGCCGCGATCTTCGAGCAACAAAATCGCGCCGCGCGTGTCCAATTCCCACGGCGTTCCGAGCGTCGTCGCGACCAGCGTCAGGCATCCGCCGAGCAAAACGCCTTCGGCCGAGCCGGAAGAAAGCGTGTCGCCTTGCAAGTTCATCGACCATGCGGCGTCCGTCTTGCCGATCGCATTGCGGAAACTTGCTTCGTCGTAACCTTTGGGACTGCCAGCACCGCCGTCAAGTCCCGCAGCGACCATCGGTCCGTAGATCGATGTCCAGCCGAGCCTCTGCCACAGAAAAATCTGGAGTGACGTAACGTCACTAAATCCGATCACACATTTCGGCGCAACCGTACCGATTTCCGCGGCCAGCGCCTCGTCGAGCAAATAATTGGAACCGTATCCGCCGCGCAAAGAAATCAACGCTTCGATCTGCGGATCGCGCAGCTCACTGAGCAGCTCCGCGCGCCGTTCTGGAGCAGACGCGGCAAAATAGCCTTGGGGAGTCATCGAATCCCGCATCTCAACGGAAAACCCGAGCTGCAGCAATTCGGCGACGCCGCGCTCTTCCGGCTCCGCGTGGCCCGGAGAAGCCGGCGCAATCACCGCCAGCCGCGAACCCGCGCGCAACGCCTTTGGTTTCCGCACAGGCACGCGCGCGCCAGCACGATCGTGACCCGTCACGCCAATCTCCGATTCGCTCGCAGTGGAAGCAGCACCCATCAAGCTTGCCTCTCCACCGGCAACATCTCAAACGTGATCCCCGGCCGGGTCATCGCCGTCAGAATGCGCTCCTGCTGCCGCCGGCTGACATCCGCATCAAACTGAATCAAATTCTTATCGCCCGTCATCGACACCTGAAAATTGTCGAGATTGATTCCCATCTTCGTGAAGAGGCTGTGAACGTCAGGAACCAAGTCCAGAGTCGGCGCGGACGAAACGCGGAAGAGCATGTAGCGCGGCTTGAGATTGAGCGCGCCCTCGACATAAAACAGCGCCACGAGCGCAATCAACACGATCAAGGCCGCTCCGCCCGACACGGCGTACAAACCGCCGCCCGCCGTCATGCCGATCGCGGCCTCGGCAAAGATCGCCGCAGCCGTCGTCAGCCCGACAACGCTGCCGCGTTCGCGCATGATCACGCCCGCGCCCAGAAATCCGACGCCTTGCACGATGTTGGAAGCGATGCGCGTCGTGGAGCTGTCGCCACTGGCCTTCGCAATTTCGACGGAAACAATGGTGAAAAGCGCCGCGGCCACGGTGACGCACACGCTTGTGCGCATGCCCGCGGGACGCCGGCGCACGGTGCGTTCGGCTCCGATGATGGAGCCAAGCAACGCCGCCCATCCGAGCCGATAGAAAACTGTGGTCAGTGGAAGCATTCGGTTTGTTCCGCGGGGAAAAACCCGCAAACACAAACGCCGACAATGCCCCGATTTTACACAGGCTAAAGCGTGAACTGAGTCAGTTTTGCGAAGTGGCGTGCCCTGGCGTGTATCTCGCTGGTCTTCAGGGTTTTCAGCCGGTCGAGTCCGAATTTTTCGACAGTAAAGCTGCCCATCACCGAGCCGTAGACCATGGCGCGGCGCAGCGACATGTCGGACTTGTTGCCGACCGACGCGAGGTACCCCATGAAGCCGCCTGCGAAGCTATCGCCAGCGCCCGTCGGATCGTGCGGTTCTTCCAGCGGAAATGCGGGGACGCAAAAGGCGCCGCGCTTATCGACCATCATCGCGCCGTATTCGCCGCGCTTGATGATCAGTGTTGAGGGGCCGAGTTTGAAGATGCGCTTCGCCGCGCGCAGCAGGTTGTGTTCGTTGGAGAGCTGGCGCGTTTCGGAATCGTTGATCATCAGGATGTCGACGCCTTTTAGCGTCTTCAGCAGATCGGCGTTGGAACCCTCGATCCAGTAATTCATCGTGTCGAGCGCGGCGATCTTCGGCCGCTTGATGACTTGCTGCAACACGTCGCGTTGCAAATCCGGAGCGATGTTGGCGAGGAAAACGAACTTCGATTTGCGATATTTCTCGGGCAGCTTCGGCTTGAAATCGGCGAAGACGTTGAGTTCGGTGGTAAGCGTGGTGCGGTCGTTGAGATTTTCGGAGTATTTGCCGGCCCAAAAGAACGACTTGCCCGGCGCGCGCTCGAGGCCTTCGATGTCGATCTTGCGCCCGTGAAAAATCTTCGTGTCCACATCGGTAAAGTCGTCGCCGACGATTCCGACCAGATGCACCGGCGTGAAGAAGCTCGCCGCGACCGAGAAATACGTCGCCGCGCCGCCGATCGTGCGGTCGACCTTTCCGTACGGGCTTTCGATGCCATCAAACGCAACCGAACCTACGACGAGTAAGGACACGCTGTTCTCCTGTCTTTCTATTTGAAGACCGAATTAAATTCCTATTTCAGATATTTGCCGACGATTGCAGCGAGTTTCTTTTTGGTATCCGCGGGAATCGTTTTGGGATCGGTGAAAATCGCGTTCGACAGCGCCGAGCCGCACTTGCACGTGTGCTCGGCCGGGATCGTGCGCACCGCTTCGCGCAAAACGCGCTGCGCATTCAGTGCGTTCTGATTGAGAGTTGCAATGATCTGCGCGCCGGTCACAGCATCGTGCTCGGGGTGCCAGCAATCGTAGTCGGTGATCATGGCGATCGTGGCGTAGCAGATTTCGGCTTCGCGCGCGAGCACCGCTTCGGTCACATTGGTCATGCCGACAACTTCAAACCGCAATTGCCGATGCACGTGGGCTTCCGCAATCGTCGAGAAGCGCGGGCCCTCGATGCAGACGTACGTGCCGCGGCGATAGACCTTCACTTTGGAGTGTTCGCTGGCATCAGACAGCACACCGGCAACCTGCGGGCAGGTGGGCTTGTCGAACGCGATGTGCGCCACGATGCCGTTGCCGAAAAATGTGTAGACGCGGTTTTTGGTGCGATCGAAGAATTGATCGGGCAACAGAAATTCGCCAGGCCGCAATTCCTCTTGGAGCGAACCGACGGCGCTAACGGAAATGATGCGATCGACGCCGAGCAGCTTCATCGCGTAAATGTTGGCGCGGTAAGGCACCTCGGCTGGGAGAAAGCGGTGGCCGCGCCCGTGGCGCGCGAGAAATGCGACCTGCTTCCCTTCCAGCGTGCCGATGACGAATGCATCGGACGGATCGCCGAAGGGAGTTTTGATGCGGACCTCGCGCGTGTTTGTGAGGCCTTCCATCGAGTAGAGGCCGCTGCCGCCGATAATGCCGATTTCGGCTTTGGGGGCGGAGGAAGATTTTTTCGGTGCGGGTGATTTCGACTTGGAACTTTTTGCCTTCGGCATTTCACCTCGGTCGTGTTACAGCCGGGCGGAGCAAGCCCCGCCCCTACAAAGTTTATGATGATTCAGGAAAATCTCAGAGTGACGCGCCACCTTGGTTCAGGATTTCGGTGACGGCGGCGAATGGGTCCTTCTTACGATCGGCGACTTCGCCCGCCAGCGCGGTGAGGCGCGCATCGGCGTCTGGCCCACCCAGCACCTTTTGCAGCAGTCGCGACTCCGCCAATTCGATCAGGCGCGCCTTCCAGTGCTCGACATGTTTGCGGCGACGTTCCCCGCTCGATTCAAAATGCGTGCGAAATTTCGCGATCGTCGCAGCAAGCGTGTCGAGGCCCTTGTTTTCGCTGGCGACAGTGCGCACGACCGGCGGATGCCAGCCGTCGCGCGGCATCACCAGCGATAGCATGGCGTGCAACTCTTGCTCCAATCGGTCCGCGCCTTCGCGCTCGGATTTGTTCAGTACGAAAATGTCGGCCACTTCCATCAACCCGGCCTTCATATTTTGAATGTCGTCGCCGAGGCCGGGAACCATCACCACGACAACGCAATCGGCGAGACGCACGATATCGACTTCGTCTTGTCCGACGCCGACGGTCTCGATCAGCACTTGGTCTTTGCCTGCGGCATCGAGAAGCAGAGCAACTTCGGCGGTCGCGCGCGCCAGCCCGCCGAGAAATCCGCGCGTCGCCATCGAGCGAATGAACATGCCCGAATCGCCCGCGTGCGCCTGCATGCGAATGCGATCGCCCAGAATCGCACCGCCCGTGTACGGACTCGTGGGATCAACCGCGATCACGCCGACCGCTTCGTTCGCGCGCCGATAATGCGCCGCAAGGCGATCGACGAGCGTGCTCTTACCCGTCCCCGGCGCCCCGGTGATGCCGGTGAGATAGGCCTTCCCCGTGCGCGGAAAAACCTTGCGCAGCAGCTCTTCCGCTTCGGGCTGATGATTTTCGATCGCCGTGATGGCGCGCGACACCGCGAGCGCCTCGCCCGCGCAAACGCGCTCCGCCCAATTCTCAAGCGGCTGCGGCATCGATTTCCTGTTGCAGTGATTTGTCGGCCGACTTGGCCGGGAGTGAAGGCGAGTGCATCGCCCCTATTATTTCTTGCCGAGTAGCTGTCGAGCAATCACCAACTTCTGGATTTCGCTGGTGCCTTCGCCGATCGTGCATAGCTTCACGTCGCGGTAGAACTTCTCGGCCGGGTAATCCTTGATGAATCCGTAGCCGCCGTGGATTTGCACGCACTCGTTGGCGACGCGCACGGCGACCTCGCTGGAGAAGAGTTTCGCCATGCTGGACTCGCGCGTGAAGCGGACGTCTTTGCGGTCGGCAAGCCACGCCGCCTGATATACAAGCAGGCGCGCCGCCTCGACTTGTGTCGCCATGTCGGCGAGTTTGAATTGGATTGCCTGGAATTCGCTGATCGTCTGGCCGAATTGCTTGCGCTGCTTGGAATATTTGATGGCGGCGTCCAGCGCGCCCTGCGCCATACCAAGCCCAAGCGCAGCGATCGAGATGCGCCCACCGTCGAGAATTTTCAAGCTGCCGATGAAGCCTTCGCCTTCCGCGCCGAGCAGATTCTCGGCCGGTACTTTGCAATCGGTGAAGATGAGTTCGGAAGTGTCGCTGGCGCGCAGGCCGAGTTTGTTTTCTTTCTTGCCGGGCTTGAATCCGGGAGTGCCCTTTTCCACGATGAACGCGCTGATGCCGTGCGAGTTTTTCGATTTATCGGTCAGCGCCATCACGACGGCGTAGTCGGCGTAGTGCCCGTTGGTGCAAAACGTTTTCGAGCCATTGATGACCCAGTTGTTGCCGTCGCGCTTCGCGGTCGTGCGCGTGCCGCCTGCGTCGGAGCCGGCTTCGGGCTCGGTCAGCGACCATGCGCCGATTTTTTTGCCTTGCGCGAGCGGCGTCAGATATTTCTTCTTCTGCTCTTCGGTGCCGAATTTAAAGATGTGATTGCTGCAAAGCGAATTGTGCGCGGCGACGATGATGCCGACGCTGCCGTCGATGCGCGAAAGCTCTTCGATCGCGATGACATATTCAACGTAGCCGAGGCCGGCGCCGCCGTATTGCTCGGGGAAAATGACACCGAGCAGTCCCATCTCGGCGAGCTTGGGCATAATTTCAAGAGGAAACTTCGAGGCTTCGTCCCACTCCATGACGTGCGGAGCGATTTCGCCCTCGGCGAATTCACGGATGCTGCGGCGGAGCTGGTTTTGTTCGTCGGTGAAGGAAAAATCCACGTTGGCCCTCGTGTGTCGTGTCGTTTGCTGCTTGGCGCGCCGAGCGAACCCTCTAAGCGCAGCCTATAGTGACACTAAGTTTGACTTATACAGTTTACACGAGGGAATTCGAGAATCGGGGCGCAGGAAGGCGCGAGGTTCGTGCCAGACAATGACATTTTGGCCGGTTCACCGGCAGGGATGAAAAGGGGCGGCTTACGGGCCCTCCCAAAATTCACACTTGACATCCGCGGATAATCCACTACCATACGGTTGTGGATAGATTGGATACAACGTTTGCGGCTCTCTCTGATCCAACCCGCCGGGCGATGATTGAACGACTCTCGCATGGGCCTGCGTCTGTGCATGGATTGACGGAACGATTTGACCTCTCGCAGCAGATGATTTCAAAACATATCGCTTACCTGGTGCGTGCGCGGATTGTGATCAAGACGAAGCGCGGGAGAGAGAGCGTGTGCACGCTCAGGCCAGGGACGATCAAGACAGTCAGCGACTGGGCAAACAACTATCGGCGATTCTGGGAAGAGAGTTTCGACAAATTGGATTTGGTGGTGAAGCAAATGAAAAAAGCGGAGGTCGAAAATGACAAAAAGCACGGCTAACGAAAAAGAGCGGATGGTGATCACCAGAATTTTTGACGCGCCACGCGCATTGGTCTGGAAGGCGTGGACAGACCCGCAATATGTAATGCAGTGGTGGGGGCCGAAGGGTTTTACGTCGCCTGTTTGCAAGATTGATTTTCGCGTGGGAGGAAAATTTCTCTTCTGCATGAGAACGCCGGATGGGCAGGAGGGTTGGAATGGCGGCGAATACTACGAGATTGTTCCGCACGAGAAGATCGTTTACTCGATGTACTTTGCCGACGCAAAGGGAAACAAGGTTGATGCTGCGGAGTACGAAAGCGAACATGAGGCCATAGAGGATGCGCGCGACATGGTTATTTTTGAGGATTTTGGCAACGGCCAGACGAAAGTCACCTTGATTGGCAATGAACCCATGGAAGACGCAAAGAACAGCGGGCAACTCGAGGGCTGGAATGAGACCTTCGACAAAATTGCCGCAGTCGTTGCGGGGCTAGCGAAGGCGAACTGAGAAGTTGAAGCCTTGATGATCGTCATGTGCATGCAGAACTTCGACTACTGGAGAAGACTATGCGAAATAACATTTTGACACTCATAACCGTGCTGCTCTTGAGTCTCGCCGGCACCGAAGTGAGCGCGTCAGGAGTTCCTATGAACGCAGAAAGTAAAACCGGATACGCGCCGATTCACGGCATGCAGATCTACTACGAGATTCACGGCCAAGGTAAGCCGGTGATTCTGCTTCACGGCGGAATCACCGCTTTCGAAGGCTTTGGCACGAATATCGATGATCTGGCCAAGTCCCGTCAGGTGATTGCGGTCCATTTGCAAGGACATGGAAACACCGCCGACATCGATCGTCCTTACCGCTTTGAAGCATTGGCCGATGATGTGGCCGCGCTGGTCGCGTATCTGAAGCTGGGGAAAGTTGACGTGGTCGGCTATTCATTCGGTGGAGGTGTCGCATTGCAAACGGCCATACGACATCCCGAAGTCGTCGATCACCTGGTGGTGATTTCCTCGGTCATGGCGCAAACCGGATTCTATCCGGAAGGGCTTGCCCTGTTCGCACAGATGAGCGAGAACGCACCGATGCTTGCAGACAGCGTCAAGAAGTCACCACTTGCGACGATGTATCCGAAGACGAACTGGGAAGCGTCGTTCAAAAAGATGGGCGAACTGTGCAGCACGCCGTTTGACTGGTCAGCGCAGGTTAAGACTATCAAGGCACCCACACTCTTGATCTTTGCCGATGCAGATGCCGTTCGCGCTGAGCATATCGTTGAATTCTACAAGGCTCTCGGTGGCGCACAACGGGACGCCGGACTAGACGGATCGATGAGGTCGAAGGCGCAGTTGGCCATCCTTCCCGGCACGACTCACTACAACATCATCGCTAGCCCGTCGTTGGCAGTCGTAATCGGTGGGTTCCTGAGGCAATAGCTCTCGGTTTATGAGCCCGATTTTTAATTAAGCGCCACCGTAAACGCGCAGGTGCTCGACCAAGCCGGTCGGATACGGCGTCCGCGACTTCTTGAAGTCACGCACATCGGCGTAGCCAATCGCGATGCCGCAACTGAAGTCTTCTTCGCCACGGCGAGCCAGCGCAGCGCACAGTTCGGCGCGCTCCTGCCCTTGCCCGAAGAGGCGCTCGAGCGTCTGGCGCAAAACCAAGCCGGTAAATTCGGGATCGGCCTTCTTGCCCGACGATTCGATGCAGCCGAGCACGGCGCCGAAAATGTAGGTGAGCACGAAGTCGTCGTCGCGAATGTCGGAGATCACTTCGCCGTCTTCGTCTTTGAAGGGCGCGAGGCCGCGGCGCAGGGGCACAACAAGCTCACGCGCAATCCGATCCGCCCGCTGAAATTTCCACACACGAAAGAAGCGCTTGAACACGGGTCCTCCAGTCGAGCACTGGATTCGATCCACTCTGTGGGGACAGATTTGTGTTCAGGGAACCTCGGGGATTGGGGCAAGAGTATAGAAGGCTGTGGAAATCGTCAAGCGAATTCGCGGCTCAAACGAAGAAAAATACAGAAAAACACTGGCGATTTGCGAGGTAAGGAAAACGGCGCGAAGGAGTCGCGCGCGGACACACGTGGAAGTCATCACCGCGACGCCTCAAAAAAAATCAAACACACGAAGACGGCGCACGATGAAACGCGTTGATTGAAGTTGTGGGGCCCGGGGCCGGCTCGCCGCTTACTTCTTGTCGGCGAGGATTTTTACTTGGCTGCCGAAAATCTGATAGTCGGTGAACTGGCCGCGGCACCAATCGACGCGATTCTTGTCTTCGGTCTTGGCCGCGATCGTCATCGGGATCGTGCGCGGCGCTTCGCCGGCGTGCGTCAGCAAGCCGTACGTCACGACGACGTGATAGATGACTTTGCGATCGCTGGGCAGTTCGTAGTGCTCCGACATGCGCACGATGTTCATGTCCTCATCGGTCCAGACTTCACCGTAGCAGCCGGTTCGCACCGTCTTGCTGGACTTGAACAGGATGTGATCGTTGACGTAGGTGAAGCCGCACGCACCGTCTTCGACGCTGGCGCCGTACTGAAAAATTTTGAGCTTTTTGCCGTTCACCACGGCATCGGGCGCCTGATGCACTTTGAGGTGAAGCTGCTTCCCTACCATCTCGGGCAGCTCCGACCACTCCAGCGCGGGCACAATCGAGTGGCTCAGCGGCGGCAGCGGAATCTCGTCGAGATCCTTGTTGCCATCAGGATATTCGCGGAATTTCTGCGCACCATCGACGATGCGCACTTCGTAAGCGGCGCGCAACGAGGCGTCTTTATCGCCGGAGCCCCACGCGAGGCGCTGGACAGCGATGAGGTTGCGCATTCCGTCGGCGAGCTGCTGCGCGTTTTCGCGAAGCTGCTTCACCGGGGCTGGTTCTGAGGCGCGATGCTGAAGACCATCGGTCGGCGGTGCGACGTATTCCGGATAAATGTCTTCGGCATCCGGCGGCGTATTGCCGTGCATCGGGAAAAGCGTGGTCGCGAGAAACGGCTCGACTTTGCTGACGAAATCCGCGAGCGATTGCGCGGGCACGGCAACCGCGGTGGTCCGGTTATCGAGATCGATTCCATTCAGCACGCCGACAATGCGATGGCTTTGCGCATCGACAACGACTCCGCCGCTCGCGCCGGGCTGAATCGTGTCGCCATTCACAGGGGCGTAGTCGAATGCGAGCAAGCCCGAGGTCGTCTCGCCCTTGTACGTGCCTTCGAAGCGCAACAGCTTGCGCGAGTGATTGGCTTCTTTCGGGTAGGCGTAGATCTCGACCTGCTGCCCGAGCTGAAGTTCGTCCAAGCTGAACGCGGCGCCATGGTGATGCGCCAGAGGCCTTCGCAATTCGAGAATCGCGAGGTCGCGGCTCAGGTTGTACTTGATCGGCTCGGCCGCCGGACCGACGTTCATCGTAGCGCCATCGTCATCCGGACCGGTCGCCAGAAAGCGATCGACAATCGGCTGGCCATCGATTTTCGAGGGCTTGGCGATCGCAGCCACGTGGTAGTTCGTGGCGATCAGGCGGCAGCCGGGATCGAGGCAAAAACCGGTGCCGAATTTGCTTTCGATACCGAGGCCGATTTTCAGTTCTGAAATGGGAATGACCGTTTGGTCAAAGTCTGCCGGAGGCGGGTTGATGCCGGGGCGTACCAGCGCATCTGCGTGATACACCATCTCCTGCGCCTGGCCTGACATGGCAGCGCAGAGACAAATCGTGAGGGCAAGAGACAACTTGTGCAGGGGCGAGCTCCAACCACCAAGGAAGGGGACAGTTGGCACCTTGGAGTGCATGCGGCTGGCCATGCCCGCCGTGCCTCGCGGCGCTGACGGCAAAGGGCTTACCGGGCGATCGGTCGAATTGTTTGCAACCTTTGGAACCATGTGTTTACGCACCGATACGCCCGCGTCACCGGAAAGAAACGGCGCCGCAATCCTTCCCAAAAAGCGGGTTGTTCTACTACGGCCGGACCCAACGTACTAGTCGGGTTGACCCTTAATGGCTGTCGATAACGTTGAATCTTGTGGATAACCACGCAACAGGTAGGAGTGGCGCCGCGGGGCGTTGATACGGAATGCAGGATTCGCTGTATTCCTAAAATCGCACACGAAATTATTGAGCTTTTTACACGGGTTTTTGCATCGAAGGGCTTTCGAGTACGATGATTCGGGTAGCTGAAATCTGTGTCCAATAACGTCGCAATACACGTCAACTAACGCGAACCCTTTGGGCCGCGCCGAAATCTGAAACAGTGTTCGAGACTTTGCGATCGAGATTCGACATTCGGGATTCGAGAGGAATGACACATGACCGCAGTTCGATCTGACGCTTTGGTTTTTTTCGGTGCGACCGGCGACCTTGCCTACAAGAAGGTGTTCCCTGCCCTGCAAGCGATGGTGAAGCGGGGGCATCTCAACGTGCCGGTGATCGGCGTGGCGAAGGCGGGGTGGAATCTGGACCAGCTGAAGGCTCGCGCGAAAGATAGTTTGGAGAAACATGGCGGGCTGGATTCGGGCGCCTGGGACAAGCTGTCAGGGCTGCTGCGGTACGTGGATGGCGACTATAAAGCGGACGCGACGTTTCAGGAGCTGCGGAAGCAGTTGGGCGATGCAAAACACCCGGCGCACTATCTGGCAATTCCGCCGGTGCTTTTTGGCGAAGTGATCGAGCAGCTCAAGAAATCGGGCTCCGCGGATGGGGCACGCGTGATCGTCGAAAAGCCGTTTGGGAGCGACCTGGAATCGGCGAAGAAATTGAATCAGATCCTGAGCAAATCGTTTGACGAAACAAACGTTTTCCGCATCGACCACTATTTGGGCAAGCGGCCGGTCAACAATCTCTTCATGTTCCGGTTCGCGAATTCGTTCATGGAGTCGTTCTGGAATCGCAATTACATCGAGAGCGTGCAGATTACGATGGCCGAGAATTTCGGTGTGCAGGGGCGCGGCGGATTTTATGATCCAACGGGCGCGATTCGCGACGTGATGCAGAATCACATGTTTCAGATTATGTGCAATCTGGCGATGGAGCCGCCGGTCCAAACCGACAGCGAAAATGTGCGCGATGAGAAGGTGAAAGTGCTCAAGGCGATTCCGTCGCTGACGCCCGATGACGTCGTGCGCGGGCAATTCAAGGGATATCTCGATGAGCCGGGAGTCGCGAAGGGGTCGAAGACCGAGACGTTTGGAGTACTGCGGCTGGAAGTCGATTCGTGGCGCTGGCGCGGAGTTCCCTTCTATCTGCGCGCAGGTAAGAATTTGCCGGTGGAATGCACCGAAGTGATCGCGCGATTGAAATTGCCGCCAACGACGATTCGCTCGACCCAGCTCGAGCAGAATTATTTGCGCTTCCGCATCAGCCCGGATGTCGATATCGCGCTCGGCGTCACTGTGATGGCTCCCGGCGAGGCGCTGGTTGGCGAGGAGACCGAACTTCTCGCGCACCATCACCCCGATGGGAATGAGATGGACGCATACGAAGTGCTGCTCGGGGACGCGATGGCAGGCGATCCGACGGCTTTCGCGCGGCAGGATTACGTCGAAGAGGCGTGGCGCATTGTCGATCCCATCTTGAAAGCGAACACTCCGGTATACACATACGACCCGGGCACTTGGGGACCAAAGGAAGTCAACGAGCACATCGAGCCGCCCGGCGGCTGGTCCGACCCAGAAAACACCGGCAAGTACGCCGGCGAAACGGTCAATTCGTTCCAGTAGAGTTCGCTGCTTCATCACTTCACAAACTCAGTCATGGAATTGCGTGAGACGCTTGGGTTTCCTTCGCGCGGCGCAGGAAAGTCATCGACAGATACGCGCCGATCCATGAGCCGACGGCGGCGAAAACGACATAGCTCCAATTTTTCGTGTAGCTGATCACTGCGAACGCGGAGAGCAAATACCAGACGCTGCTCCACGTGGCGGCGGGCACGCGCTTCCGCGACGAGACCGCTGCGTTGAACATCACGTAGACCGCGTCGGTCGCGGCAGTTGAGACCAGCACACCCAGCGCAAGCCAGGGGTCAATTGTCCACATCGAGTTTGCCTCCGCACTGAACCCGAAACGTCGAGCAGCTTCACGGACCAACGTCGAGTCTCTCGGAATCTAACTTTAGAACGATTGCAATCGGATGAGCGAGCGCTTGACATACCTATCCTTCTAGGCATATCGTCGCTCTCATACCAAGTTCTCTAGGGGTATCGCGCGATGGCCCGCAACGATTTGCAAGGAAGTCTCGATCTGCTGGTCCTGAAATCTCTCGCTCAACTCGGCGAACTACACGGCTACGGCATCGTGCTGCACATCCAGAGCGCGTCCGACCAGTTGCTTTCCGTTGAAGAAGGCTCGCTCTATCCCGCGCTGCATCGCATGGAAATGAGCGGCTGGATTCGCTCCGAATGGAAACTCACCGAGACCGGCCGAAAAGCGAAATATTACACGCTCACAAAATCGGGACGTGCAGAGCTGGAAAAGGCCGAAAAGAGCTTCGAGCAATTGGTTAAAGGGATTCGCGCGATGTTGCGGTATGCGTGAGGTGCTTCGTGTCGATCTGTCGCCGCATCAAGAACAAACTCACCCGCTCTGAACATCAGCAGGACGTCGATGCTGAGATGCAGTCACACATCGAGATGCGCATCGCCGACGCCATCGCCAGTGGCATGTCGCCGGAAGAAGCGAGACGCGACGCGCTGATTCGCTTCGGAAATCAGGGTGTCGTCCGCGAGCGCGTGACCGAGGCAGACGCCGGAATGGTCTGGGACGGTCTGGCTCGCGACATTCTTTACGCCGCTCGCCAGTTGCGTCGCACGCCCGCATTCACATTCACCGCGCTGCTAACGCTAATTCTCGCGATCGGCGCAAACGTCGTCACTTTCAGCGTGCTGAACGCGATCATTCTCAAGCCGCAAGAAGGCCCTGCCAGCGACGGTCTTTACACCGTCGTGCATCAACAACCGGGATACGACAATCACTCTTACCCGGACTATCTGGATTTCAAAAACAAGAACTCAACGTTTCGCGACATGGCCACCTACAGGCTGCAAAAAGCTGGGCTGGCGGTCGGAGATTCCGCGTATTCCTCCTGGTATGTCCGCGCTTCGGGAAATTATTTCGACATGCTCGGCGTGCAGCCTGCGCAAGGACGGCTCTTTCACGCCAGCGACGAACACGGCCCGAACTCCGCTCCGTACATCGTGCTTAGCGACGATTTCTGGCGGAGCCGACTAGGAGCGAATCCCGCCGTCGTCGGGTCGACGGTGCGCATTAACAAACATCCGTACACGGTGATCGGAGTTGCCCAGGCTGGCTTTCACGGCACCGATGTTTTCCTATGGCCTGACTTCTGGATGCCGATCGTGAACAGCCCCGACGACGAAGGCACGAATTTCCTGTCGAACCGCTTCATGCACAGCCTCTTCGTCATGGGCCATCTCGCGCCAGGCGTCACGCCGAAGCAAGCCGAGGACAATTTAAACGCCATCGCGCAGGGAATGGCACGCCTGGACAAAGCCGACGACGGCTTGAGCGCAAGGCTGGTGAAGCCGGGGCTGATGGGAGACTCGCTGGGCGGCCCGGCGCGCGCTTTCGTTACGGCTGTGATGTTGCTCTCCCTTCTCGTCCTGCTCGCCGCCTGCGCGAATCTCGCGAGCCTTTTTGCGGCGCGCACTTCGGACCGCAGTCGAGAGGTTGCGATCCGTTTGGCGATCGGTTCAAGTCGATGGCATGTATTGCGGCAGCTTCTCAGTGAAGCGATTCTCGTATCTGTGATTGGCGGCGCGCTGGGCACGCTTTTTTCGACGGCGCTGCTGCGCGGGCTCAGCCGCTGGCAGCCTTTTCCGGAATTTCCGATTCGTGTGGCCGTGACTCCCGACGCCGCCGTCTATCTCACGGCGCTTGTACTCTCAGTTGGAAGCGGGTTGCTGTGGGGCTTGGTGCCGCTGCGGCAAATTTGGAAGACAGATTTCGCGCAGGTTATGAAAACCGGCTCGACTGGCGCGACAGTCTTTCGCCGCTTCGCCGTCCGCGACTTGCTGCTCGGCACTCAAATCGCACTTTGCACACTGCTCGTCACCGCATCGTTTGTCGCGCTGCGCGGCATGCAACACTCGTTGCATGCGCCTCTCGGTTTTCAACCGGAGGGTAGGTTTCTCGCCGTAACCGATCTTCATATGGCCGGCCACAACGACAAATCTGCGCCCGCGATTCAGAAGCAGATGATCGAAGACGCGCTCCGCATTCCCGGTATCACCGCTGCCGGAGTCATCGACGAAACTCCGATGGGCACCGGCGGCAGCTCCACTCCCGTCTTTCGCCCGGATACAACCGACTTTCGACAATCCAATGCCCTCTTCGGCGCAAAATATTTTTCGATCTCGCCCGGTTATCTTGAAGCCGCCGGCACACGCCTGCTTTCGGGCCGGGCGTTCACCTGGCACGACGACGCAAAAACGCCCAACGTAGCTATCGTCAACGAGACCTTTGCGCGCGAAATGTTCGGAGACAAATCGCCGCTCGGAATGACTTTCAAGGGGAGCGACGGACCACCGTATCAGATCGTCGGGGTCGTCGAGGACGGCAAATACGAATCCCTCACCGAACCGAGTTGGGCAGCCATGTTCTTTCCTATCGATCAGGCTCCTGATTCCGACACGACGCTCGTCGTTCGCTCGCAATTGCCCGCGGCCGAGCTCATGCCGCAACTTCGAGAGGCGCTCGCGCGGATCGATGCGGAACTCCCCTTCGTATTTCAGAGCTGGCCGGACGGCATGGCGCTCGTGCTGTTCCCGGCGCGAGTGGCGACGGCTACGCTCGGCGTGATGGGCCTGTTCGCGGCACTGCTCGCCGTGACCGGCGTCTTCGGCATGGCGATGTATTCGGTCTCGAAGCGTTTCAAGGAGTTCGGCATTCGCGTCGCACTCGGAGCGCAATCGCTTCAGCTCATGCGCACCGCTCTCGCTCGGCCCGTGACGATGCTGCTACTTGGTTCGGGGGTCGGATTGATTTTGGGTGTCGTCGCCAGCCAATTGCTGGCGCAAATTGTGTACCAGGCGACGCCGCGCGACCCGGTCGTCTTTGCAGGCGTTACGCTCACAATGACAGGTCTCGGCTTGCTCGCGACGTGGCTCCCGGCGCGACGGACGCTGCGCGTTCAGCCGGCGCGCTTGCTGCGCGACGAATGATTTGTTTTCTTGCTGTGCAGGCGCTGCATCATGATCGCTTTCGCGCGTTCCAACGTTCGGCGACGAGTCACCGTCAATCCCTTGCCGCCACGATTGATGAAATAGTTCAGCATTCTCAACCCGGATTCCGGCCCTTTTGGTGACACGCGCTTCGACGCCAACGATCGAGCGATCGTCGCTGCATCCTTCGTGAACAATCCTTTTGCCGGGTGCGTCGAGTCTGTCGTCACTTCAGCGATCCATCGCTTCCCGGATTTGCGACTAGCTTTGCGTGTAGGCATGATCACTCCTCTTCATTCAGCAAACTCAGCGAATTCACCGAATTCAGCGAAACGAAACGCCCCGTTCGCTGCAATTCAGCAGGAAGCCATTCGTAGGATGTTGTGGAGAATTCGAACGGTGCAGAAAATTGCGATTCGAGCGGTTCAATCTTATCGCGAGCCTCATGAGAACTAATTGACAGCGAGCGCTTCTGTCGACTCCGCGGGCGTGTCCTTCAATCGTTGCGCAGCTTGCTCGAGCGAGGTCTCCGGCGGCACCGGCTGAAAGTCGGAATACGTTTCGTCTTCCTGCACATCGATCGTTTTGAAGAGCAACGCCTTTCCGCTCATGTGTACGTGCATCACGGAGACCTCCCAAATCCGAGGCGCGACTTCTTTCTGCTCGACGTTGAACGTCCCACCTTTTTCGAGGTACCCGAATATCCCGCCAAAAAATTTCACTTCGCTGGTGAGCTTCCCGTCGATCGCGGCCAATCGCTGTTGCTCGGCGTTGACCATCACGACGCCTTCCATGTGATGGAAAACCTGAGCTGCGTGATCCGGCGGTCGAAATTTCGGATTCGGTGAAAATCTCAACCGCACGAGCGAGCCGTCCGTGCCGTCATACCGAAAGTCAAATGCGTCGGGAAACAGGCGAAGCATTTTGCGCGCTTGTTCGCCGTCGTCGCGTTCTTTTCCCTGACGCTGCCGCATCAGCGAAGGATCCGAGATCACTCCCTGAATTCTCGAGTCTTCTTTCGCCAGTTGGTCGGCCGTCAATCGGCGCCCGCCGACGGCAACCAACCTTCGAATTTCGCCTTGCCGCGTTTGGTAGACATCGTAGAGCTTGAGCTTTCCGTCTTCGCGCTTCGCTTCGCGATAGCTCCACAGGGAATGATCCTGGGTCTGGGCTTTGACTTCGTGATCAAAAAAGTCTCGGGCGAAATCGTTTGCGTCCGACGGAAGCTGTGGCAAAACGGCGGCTCTGCCGCTGGCCGCGCCTCCCGCAGAACGCATGGGGTTCGAGTCCGCGCGAGCCGTCAGCGCCAGCGTGAGCATCGCCAGTCCAAACATCAGCAACGCAGCGAGCAGCCAAGGCACAAGTTGATCGGGAATCAGGTGGGAAGCGTGATGAGCGGGATAGACGTGTCCGCCGCGCGGCCCTTTCTCCGCGGTTCTGACGATTCTGGGCAACCTGGATGACGATTTCACCAGCATACCTTGCCGCACTTACATGGCCTGATCCGTCGGCGCGAGTCGCGTTCATCCCGCGCCTTTCGCCGCCAGCATGAGAGTGTGGCCCATCGGGGGCAATACAAGGTTTGCCTTACGTTGTAACGTTATTCCATTCAGCGGTTTGGAGGTACCAGCCGGGCCGATTCTAGCCCTTCCCCGACGCCTGCGCGTTCACCGCCGGCTTGGTCTGGTTTTCCAGATCCGACGCGGAGGGCCCTGTAATCAGCAGCGCGCCGCGGCTGAACGTCAGATATTCGAGGCCCCATTGCATAAACACGATGACGCGATTTTGAAACTCCACGAGGTACATCAAGTGGATGAACAACCACACGAACCAGGCCGGAAACCCGGACACATGAAATCCGAAAATGTTCGCGACCGCCCGATTGCGTCCAATCACCGCCATGTCGCCCTTGTCGAAATAATGGAATGGCGGAAACTCCTGCTTTCCCTCGAGCCTTCCGCGAATGACTTTCGCCGCGTAGGTGCCGCCTTGCATTGCTACCTGCGCGACTCCCGGGAGCGGCTTTCCATTCTTCGCATCGAGTGTCGCCAGGTCGCCGACCACAAAAATGTTCGGATAGTTCGGCACCGTCAGATCGGGATTCACCTTGATCCGCCCCGACTTATCCGTCGGCGCCTTCGTCCGCTCGCCCAACTTTTTGCCAAACGCCGTCACGATAACGCCGCCGCCCCAAAGCACCGTTTTCGCCGGCAATTTCCCGCTCTGATCGCCCTTTTTATAGGTGACCCCGTCCCCGTCGATGTCGGTGATCATCACGCCCTTCTGGACTTCGACGCCCAGATTCGTCACCAATTTTTCGGCTTTGGCCGACAAATCCTCCGGATAGGCGGCCAGCACCCGCGGCCCGCCTTCGGCCAAAATGATGCGCGCCTCCGTCGGATTGATGCGCCGGAAATCGTGCCGCAGCGTCTCGCGCGCAATCTCAGCCAGCGCGCCGGCGAGCTCCAAGCCCGTCGCGCCGGCACCCACAATCACAAACGTCAGCCACGCCCGCGCCTCAGCCTCGGTCTTGGCCCGTTCGGCCCGTTCAAATGCATATAGTATTTTGTGGCGAATTGCGGTAGCTTCTTCGACAGTTTTCAGGCTTGGCGCCCATTCGCGCCAACCATCTTTGCCGTAATACGAAGTTTTCGAGCCGGTTGCTACGATCAGAGAATCGTACTCGAATTCAGCGCCATCCCGCAGAATGACGCGCTTCGCGTCAGGATCAATGTCGACCGCTTCTCCGAGCAGCACCTGAGTGTTTTTCTGATGACTCAGGACCCCGCGCAGCGGAGCCGCGATTTCGCCCGGCGACAACGACCCGGTCGCAACCTGATACATCAGAGGTTGGAACAGATGAAAATTTCGGCGATCGATCAGGGTCACTTCCACGGGCGCGCGCTTCAATTTCTGCGCGGCGTTCAGCCCGCCAAATCCTCCGCCCAGGATCAATACACGATGGCGCGGTGCCATTCCCTGCCTCCCTTTCCAGGTAACCACGTCCTTGCACGCATCATCTCATTTTGTGTGCGGGTCAATCCCATCCATTGGATTCGCGGCGGCTGTGTATCGGTGCTGAAAATTAGTGGGGCCATTTTGGCGATAGCGCTGCTGTTTCCGCTGCTTTCAGCATCTGCGAATGAACCAACTTTGACGGCAAATTTAAACGATTCGCGCTCAGGCGCGTCTGCTGGCGGTTCAAATGCGGAGCCGGGATCCGTGCGCGGTGGCAATGATTCGCGTCCGATCGTGATCGGCTTTCTCGGCGGCTACGTGCGGCATGACGACTCGGTTCACACCACCGTGCAGGTCGCGAAAAGCCTGCGCGACGCCTATCCAAACGCGATTCACGTCGCGACCTTCGAAAATCGCCGCACCGACGACGCGCACAGTCTCATCGTCAATCTGCTCGGCGCAAAATCCGCCTCCGCACTGACCGAACAGCAAAAGCGCTCGGCTCAAATCATTCTCTACGGCCACAGCTGGGGCGCCTGCGCCGTCGTTTCGTTGGCGCGCCAGCTCAAGACCGAAGGAATCCCGGTCGTGCTCACCGTGCAGGTAGACAGCGTTTCCAAAGCCGGCCGCGACGACCAGACGATTCCCGACAACGTGCGCTACGCCGCGAATTTCTATCAGGACAAAGGCTTCATCCGCGGCCAGCCAAAAATCGTGGCCGCCGATGCTTCTCGCACGACGATCCTCGGTAACTATTTCTTCGACTACAGCACGCATCCCATCGCCTGCCCCGAGTATCCCTGGTACACGCGCTTTTTCATGCGCAGCCATATCGAGATCGAGTGCGACCAAAAAGTCTGGCAGCGCGTCGAAAATCTGATTCGTGAGAAGTTGCCGACGGCGCTCGGTGGCGTGTCCACGCCAGCCGCACCGGCGAGCAACAACGCGACGGCGCTGAACGCACAGCCCGCCGATGCCACGTCCCAACAGCGATGACCGTCTCCAACGCCATTGAACACGCCGCCGCTGAACGCGATCTGCTGCGACTTCTCTGCTCCATGCTGGTGAAACCCGTAACCCGCGTCGAGTTGTGCCGCCTGGTCGATCCCGAAAAATTTGTCGATCCCACGCAGCGTATCGTCTTCGAAGAGATTCGCGCCTTGGGTCAAGTTGACGCCAAGCTGCTCTTGCAGTTGCTCCCCGCACGCGTCACCAATCGCGGCTTCCCCGATTTCGATCTCGACGAACTGCTCACTCCCAAACTCGTCAGCGAGCAAGACATCGAGAAACTCTTCCAGAGCGCTCTTCGTCTTATCGACGTGGACGAAGCCGACGATTCCCCCGAAACAATTCACTGATTCCCGATTCACCGAAATGCAGATCGACGCAATGAAGAATCAAACCCTGCAGACGCCCGTCCCGCCTGTCTTCGAATTTTCGTTTCCACCGACCGACAAAACAACCTGTCATTCCGAGCGAAGCGAGGAATCTGCTTTTCGTTGCGGCACTAAACGATGATTCTCAACGCCCGACTTCTCCGCGCTATCACCTTCCTCGAAGCGCTCGCTCTTCTCCGCAATCGTCGCGATGTTCATCTGGCGCTGGCAAGCGGCCGATCCGTACTCCTGGATCGTGTTCCCTGTCTGGCTTGCGCGCCAGCTTTTTGCTGCACCGCGACACCCCGAAAACACTGGGCTGGCGCGCCGATAATCTCTGGCCTGCGACGCGGCAAGGCTTGTGGATGTTCGCCGCATTCATCGTGGCAATCCTCATCTCCGGGTTTCGCTGGGAGCGTTGCGCCGCACTCCGCAGCATCTGCTCGACCCCCATCGCTTCATCGGTTACTTCGCGTTCTGCACCCTGCAGCAAGTCGCCGTGAATTCCTACCTGATGAATCGCTTTTTGTACGCGACCTCGACGCCGATCTCGTCGTATTCAACTCTCGATTCCAACGCGGCCCGCCAGGAACACCCAATCATCGCCGCCGCACTCTCGAGTTTCGTCTTCGGTGCGCTGCACTGGCCCAACCCAGTGTCGTCCCGGTCACGCTCATCGGCGGCTTCGGCATGTGCCTGCTCTTCGCCAAACAGCGCAACATCCTGCCCCTCACGCTCGGCCAAGCCATTCTTGGCGGCCTAACCTGGTGGGCCTTCCCCATCGCCTGGCATCACTCCATGCGCGTCGGCCCCGGCTACTACACCTTCGCCCAGCGCCTCGTGCACTGGTAACTCCCCGTAGCGCCGGCGTCCCGCCGGCGGTTTTGACTTTTCCTGCCCAGGCAAATCCCCGTCATTCCGAGCGAAGCGAGGAATCTGTTTTTCATCGCGTCTTGTGTCAGTCTCTCCGTTCGCCCCTGTACCCGCGATCGCTTCCCAGATCGCGGGATTTTGATTCGACATCTCCCACACCAGCATGTCATGCATGACCGCGTACGGGCGCAGCACCGCTGCGCCAATGTCCGTGAGGTCGAATCCATCTGCCTAATCAGGGGTCTTCACCACGAAGGTCTACCGCACTCGATCCCGCTAAAGATTCAAATGCAAATACTTCCGCAGTCTCTCCGCTCCACCCTGTCTAGCACTCGAACCCCGCTCCCACCGTCCCGCAATCGCAAACCCGCACTCACAACACTTCCCGTCCACAAGCCGATTCTCAGTCACGTCATGCCACGACCTTCGAATCAACACCGTCCCGCACGACGGACACGAGGTATTCGCCGCCTCGCTAAAAATATTCCCCTCATACACGTAGTTCAGCCCCACTTCGCGCGCAATCTCCCGCGCCCGATCCAGCGTCGCCGCCGGCGTCCTCCCGCGATCCTTCAATTTAAAATCCGGATGAAACGCCGTGAAATGCAGCGGCACATCCGGCCCGAGTTCTCGCAAAATCCATTCCGCCAGCCGCCGCGTTTCCGCCGGATCGTCATTCAAATCCGGAATCATCAGGTTCGTAATCTCAAACCAAACATTCGTCTCACGCTTCAACCACTGCAACGTCTCCAGTACCGGCTCCAGATGCGTCAGCGTGATCTTCCCGTAGAATTTTTCGGTGAACGCCTTCAGATCGATGTTCGCCGCATCCACGTGATCGTAAATATCGTGAAACGCCTCGCGCGTGATGTAGCCGTTCGAAACCATCACGGTTTTCAATCCCAGCTCACGAGCCGCCTTGCAGATGTCGATGACGTACTCGCCCCAGATCGTCGGCTCATTGTACGTAAACGCGATCGAGTCGCAGCCGTATTGCCGAGCCAGCAGCGGCGACATCTTCGGGCGCGACCGGCTGAGATCGCACTTGATCCGCACGTGATTTCGAAATATCCCAGTTCTGGCAGAAGAAGCACCCCATGTTGCAGCCAGCCGTCCCCATGCTGAACACGCGCGTCCCCGGCAAAAAATGATTCAGCGGCTTCTTCTCGATCGGATCGACCTGCAACGCCGCCGGCGCCCCATAGCCCAAGCTGTACAGCGTCCCGCCCCGATTCACCCGAATAAAACAAAACCCCGCCTGCCCATCTCCAATCCGGCAGTGCCGCGGGCACAAATAGCAATGCACCCTGCCGCCTTCGACAGGCTCCCACCATCGCCCCTCATGCAGCCTCTCCGTCTTCTGCAAAATCTTTAAATCATCCACAACTCATCTCTCTTTCTGTCTCTGTGCTCTCAGCGTCCTCTGTGGTGAATCCCTCGTTCGCCCGCCCTACCTGTGCCCAAACTCGCTTGCGCTCCAGAATACGCCCGCGCGTAAGCCCCTCCATGCCATAATGCGACAACACAAAACCGAATGTGGAAGCTTCTCCGCTACTACTGGCTCACCGCCAAGGGCTATCGCCTCAATCCCTGGAACAGCCCCTATCTCCGCTGGCGCTTTGAAACCTTCTTAGGCGCCGAAGCCGCCGACATGACCGCCTCCAAGTTCTTCAAGCTGAGCTGGAAGTATCGCAACCAACTCGAAAGCTTCCTCTACTGGGCGGACGAGCGCCGCCGCATCCAGCGCCACAAACGCTAAACCGGCATTTGGGTGCCGCACCCTTTCGTCTTTTGAAAGGGTGCGGGTTTAGACTCAACTCCACCCATCCCTCGACAACGATTCGATATCGCCCTCTGAAGTCTCCGTCCGAATTACCTGGCCGCACATTCGAATCGTGCCGCAGGTGATTCGAATTACCATGCAATAAATCGTTATTGACAAGTACCTCCATCCGTGCTATGCTCGTATGTGAACTCGATCCTCCCGTTCGAATCGTCCGTCCTCTGCAAACCCTCCGCCGCCTCACTCGCCCACTCTTACGTACATTTTTTCGAACTACGACCACCCGCAACCCTTCTCGTTTCAGCAGCTTGCACACTCTTCAAAATACGCCCTCCGCAACCCATTGATTCCACGCCACTTTCTCACTCTTTGCAAAACAATGGGGGGTATACCCCCCTCCATCCCATTTCGGAACCGCCCCCTCGGCGTCATTCGCCGTCTCAGAACCGTCATTCGCCGGTAACGCCCTGCTTCTCCCCGAATAGCCCGTGCCGCCTTCTGGCGCGTTCTCTATTCTGGCCTCGTCAGGCAGCACTGAGGGAGGCAGCAATGGTTCAGGCAATCACAAAGCGCAGCACGAGGACGCAAATCGGGCTCGCACTCATCGCGCTCGGCACAGTGATGATCCTCGCCAACGTCAGCGTCGTGGCTGGCTTCTTCTCGACGCTCGAGTCCCAGACCATCGGTGCGCCTGCCGCCGCGGCTCTGGCGCTCCTTGCCTTCCTCCGCAACGCCGTCTTCGATCCGACCGCGCTTCTCCCCATCGCCTGTGGGATATTGATACTATTCCTCGCGTTCGCGGGAGTCTTCTTTGGGCTGATGCTGCTACGCGATCGCGCCCGCGCCGTGGAGAACGCGTAAATGACCGATTTCAACAAAGACTTCGACAAGGACGCGTACGGCAAGAAGCTCGGGGACGATATTCGCGACCGGATCCATGACGAAATTCGCGATCGCCGCCGCGAACTGAAGGAATTGCGCCGGCGCCAGAAGGGCAATCGTCACGACAGTCCCGCCCAGGGCGCCGTTGTTGGCGGGATCGTATGCCTCGTCGGCCTTCTTCTTCTGCTCGATCACCTCAACGTCATTTCGGTTGATCATCTCTGGCGATTCTGGCCGGTGATTATCATGGCCGTCGGCGCGGCGCACATGGCGGAACCGGGACGCCGGCAGTGGGGCGGAATCGTTCTGGGGGTTGGAACACTCCTGTTGCTGGGTTCGCTGAACATTCTCCGCGTTGACTGGGCAGAGCTTTGGCCCCTCGCCATCATCATCGCGGGCGGCATGATGATCTGGAATTCGCTGGAGGCGCAGCGACGACGAACGGATATTCCGGAGTCAGCCTCGACGATGAACGCACATGCAATTTTCAGCGGCGTCGAGCGGCGCGTCACAGCGAAGGATTTCCGCTTCGGCCGAATCAGCGCGGTGTTTGGCGGCGCCGAACTGGATTTTCATGACGCCGACATCGAGGGCGACACCGGCGAGTTAGAGATCAACGCGATCTTCGGCGGCGTCGAGCTTCGCGTTCCCGACAACTGGAACGTCGAAGCTCGCAACCAAACTGCTTTTGGCGGCTATTCCGACAAGACGCGAAAGCGCGATGACGCCGCGGCTCCCGGCGGCAAAACTTTGATCATCAGCGGCACGGTGATGTTCGGCGGCGTCGAGGTCAAGAACTAAGCGCACACATGCACCCGATTTTGACTCGAGGGTCGTACCTGGTCGCGTACCTAGCCGTGTGGGTGCCGCTCGCGTGCCTGCTGATTTTTCTCGTTCGCGTTTCGGGCGGATTGACGACGTTCGAGTCCGTCGTGCTCTTCGGGCCACTGGCGCTTGTGTTCGCGCTGGCTTCGCTTTCGGCTTGGTATTCGTGCCGTGCGACGCCACTGGACAGTGCAGGCATCACGCGGCTGTTCGTAACGCATTTGGCCGGTGCGCTGATTCTGAGTTTTGCGTGGGCGGAAATCGGCAAATGGTATGCGCGCGCGCTGGCGACTTCCGCAAAATTTCACGGACTGGATGCGCGGTATGACGCGCTTTTCGCGGTCGTTATCGTCAGCGGCGTTTTGCTCGATTTGATTGTGATTGGATTTTTTTACGTGCTGCTTGCGATCGAAGCTTCGCGCGCGGCCGAGGCGCAAGTCTTGGAGACAACGGTGCTGGCACGCGATGCGGAGTTGAAGGCGCTGAAGGCGCAGGTGAATCCGCATTTTCTGTTTAACAGTTTGAATTCGATCAGCGCGCTGACGAGCAGCGATCCTGCAAAGGCGCGGGAGATGTGCATTTTGCTCGCGGATTTTTTGCGGATGACGCTGGGACTTGGCGAGAAGACGACGATTCCGCTTCGAGAAGAGTTGACGCTGCTTCATCGATTTTTGGCGATTGAGAAAGTGCGATTTGGGTCGCGGTTGCAGATGACGGAGAACATCACGGACGACTGCAAGAATTTGCTGATTCCGCCGCTGTTGCTGCAGCCGCTGGTGGAGAACGCGGTGAAGCATGGCATCGCGAATCTGCCGGAAGGCGGGCAGGTGCATCTCGCGGCGGAATGCGAAAACGGACGTCTATCGATTGTGGTCGAGAATACGTTCGATCCAGAGGCAACGCCGACACATCGCAACGGGATGGGTCTTGCGAACGTGCGGCAGCGGCTCGATGCGCGTTATCCGAAGCTGGCGAGCATGCGAGTGAATACGACGGTGGATCAGTTTCAGGTGAACTTGTCGCTGCCGGCCGAGCCGCAGGAGATTGCATCGTGAGCGTTGGAGCGGACAACAAAATCGGCGCACTGATTGTGGATGACGAGGAGCTGGCGCGGCAGGTTTTGCGCGAATTCCTGCAATCGCATCCCGAGGTCGAGATCCTCGCCGAGTGCGCGAACGGCTTCGAGGCAGTCAAAGCTGTCACCGAGCACAAGCCGGATTTGATTTTTCTCGATGTGCAGATGCCGAAGCTGACTGGATTCGATGTGCTCGAACTGATCGAAGGCGACATCGCGGTGATTTTCACGACGGCGTACGATCAGTATGCGATGAAGGCTTTCGAGGTTCACGCCGTCGATTATTTGCTGAAGCCGATTGGCGGAGAACGATTCGAGAGCGCGCTCGGGCGCGTGAAAACGCGAGTCGCAGAGAAACGTCAGGCGCGCCAGCGAGCGCAAGGCGAGCCGGCGGGTTCCGTGCAGCGTGCGACGGACTTGGCCGCCACAGCGCGGCCACCGCAGCAATTCGTCGAACGCATTGTCGTGCGCGATGGAACGCGCGTCACTCTGATTCCAGCCGCGAAGCTCGATTATGTCGAAGCGCAGGACGACTACATTGCGCTCGCCAGCCACGGCGCAAAACATCTGAAGCAGCAGACGATCGCGAGCATCGAAGCGGGACTCGATCCGGATCGCTTCGTGCGCATCCATCGTTCGTACATCGTGAATTTCGAGCGCGTCGTGCGCATCGAGCCTTACGGCAAAGACAGCCGCCTCGCGATTCTCGCCGACGGCACGCGCCTCCCCGTCAGCCGCGCCGGCTACGCGCGCCTGAAAACCCTGCTCGACGACCGGGCGTGAAGATCGGTGACGCGGAAAATTGTCAGGACTAGGCGCTGACGCGGCGGACCCAGATGCGGCTGGTGGCAGGTTTGCCGAGGTGCATGGTTCGGTTGCCGGCGCGCAGCGTCATGGTTTCGTCGTATTCGCGTTTTTTTACTTCCACGCGGGTTTCGGGACGCAGTTCCAAATTTTCGAGGAACTCGAGGAACTGCGGATCCTTTTCGTAGACGCAGACGATTTCGCCGGCGTCTTCGGCGCGCAGATCCGAAAGCAACACAACGCCCTGCTTCCTTAAGGAAGCAATGCCGCCGCGAATCGGGACGCCATGCGGGCAGCTTTTCTTGTCGGCAAAGCGTTTCACCAGGAGCGCTTCGACTTCGGGCGAGATCGCGTGTTCGAGCCGTTCGGCTTCGTCGTGCGCTTTGGACCACGGCAGACCGATCACGTCGGTGAGCAGCATCTCCGCAAGCTGGTGGCGCAATGCCATGCGCTCAGCGATCTGGCGGCCTTTTTTGCTGAGATCGATGCGGCCGGTGCGCTCGACTTTGACGAGGCCGTCGCGCGTCATGCGCTTCAGCGCCGCCGTCACCGCGGGCGGCGTGACGTTTAATTCTTCGGCCAGGCGCGCGCTGATCGGCGTCTGATCTTCCTCAAGCATTTCCCAGATGGCTTTTAGATAGTCTTCCTGGGATACGCTGGTTTTTTCGCGTTTCAAAAATGCTCCCGCCCCGGGAAGGGGCTACTGAATGAAAGCCGCAGTTCCCTGTTCTGCGGCGAATCTTCAATTTACACGAGTTCGAGAAGGAGCGAAACGCTATCGCTTGCGCTTTGATTTCGAGGGCTTGCTGATCGATTTCTTCGACGCTGACGACGATCCGTGACCGTTCGAGTGGCTTGCAGACTTTGCGAGTTCGAGGAAGCGGCGATGCACCGTTGTATCGGAAGTGAGTTCGGGATGGAATGCGGCGGCCATCACGTTGCCTTTTTGCACCAACGCTGGCTTGCCGGCGAATTCGGCGAGGACTTCGATGCCTTTCCCGATGCGCTCGAAAATTGGGGCGCGGATGAAAACCATTTCGAGCGGTTCATCGTGGAGAGTTGTTTTGCCGGTGACGACGTCGCTGTGGACCTGGCGGCCGTAGCCGTTGCGCAGGACGGTCATGTCGAGCAGGCCGAGCGAATCTTGCTTGGGATTTTTTACATCGGAGGCGAGGAGGATTGCGCCGGCGCAGGTGCCGAAAATTGGGCGATTGTCGGCGGCGAATTTGTGGATGGCTTTGTCGAGGCCTTCTTCCTGAAGGAATTGGAGCTGCGTGGTGCTTTCGCCGCCGGGAAGGATTAAACCGTCGCAGCCGTCGAGATCGGCGGGCGTGCGGACCTCGACGGTTTCGGCGCCGAGATCGGCGAGCATTTTTGCGTGGGCGGCGAAGTCGCCTTGTACTGCGAGGATTCCGATTTTCAAGCGAGCTCCAGAGCGAGAGGAAACTTTTGCTGGATCGATCTCAAAATCAAGAAAGAAAACCCGGTGGGTCGAGAATCGGATCGATCAAGCCAAGCTGGGGCGCAGCGGTGCTGCGCCCCTACATGATCTTGCCGAGTCGGATCGGTTACCAGCCGCGGGTGGAGAGGAGATCTTTCTCTTCCATCTGGCGGACGTCGAGGCCGGGCATGGCTTCGCCGAGTTCTTCGCTGGCTTCGAGGACGGCCTTCGGGTCATTGAAATGCGTCGTGGCTTTCACAACGGCTTTGGCGCGGGCTTCGGGGTCGCTGGACTTGAAGATGCCGGAGCCGACGAACACGGCTTCGGCGCCGAGGCTGCGCACGAGTGCAGCGTCGGCCGGGGTGGCGATACCACCTGCGGAGAAATTCGGGACCGGCAACTTGCCGGTTTTCGCAACGGCGCGAACCAAGTCGAGCGGAGCGCCGAGTTCTTTGGCGAAGCGCATGATTTCGTCGTCGCGCAGAGTGGTGAGGCGCTTCATTTCGCTGACGATGGTGCGCATGTGGCGGACGGCTTCGACCACGTTGCCAGAGCCGGCTTCGCCCTTGGTGCGAATCATCGCGGCGCCTTCGGCGATGCGGCGTAGCGCTTCGCCGAGATTGCGCGCGCCGCAAACGAACGGGACGCGATAGTCGTGCTTCCAAACGTGATTCTCTTCGTCGGCGGGAGTGAGCACTTCGCTCTCGTCGATGAAATCGACTTCGAGAGCTTGCAACACTTCGGCTTCGGCGAAGTGGCCGATGCGAACTTTGGCCATCACCGGGATCGTGACGGTATTCATGATTTCGCGAATGACCTTGATGCTGGCCATGCGCGCGACGCCGCCCTCTTTGCGAATGTCGGAGGGGACGCGCTCCAGCGCCATGACTGCGCACGCGCCGGCTTTTTCGGCGATCTTGGCTTGCGCGGCGTTGGTGACGTCCATGATGACGCCGCCCTTGAGCATTTCGGCAAGGCCGACTTTCACGCGCCAGGCATTTTCGCCGACAAGATTGGCGCCGTTGCCCGAGGCGCTCCTGGCGGAGCCGCCGTTGGCGCTGTGTGCGTGACCGTTGCCGTTGGATTTCTTTCCGTTCGATTTCTTTGCGTCCATCTCGATTCTCCTCAATCGTTTTTCAAGTTCGTGTTTCAAAAGCTTGGTGATACTCACAACAAAATTTTTTGGCGGTGGCTCAGACCAGAGCGACGCGGCTGCGTTCGGCGCGGCGAACTCCGCGCTCGCGCTTGCGCATTTCGATCTTCAGCAGCTCGGCGAGGGTTTGCACGCCTCGCGCGATCTGCTTCTCATTTAACCCCGCAAAGCCGAGTCGCAGCGTGTTGGGCAGCGGACCTTGCACGTAAAAATAACGGCCCGGGGCGAAGAGCACGCCGCGCTCTTTGACGTGGATGAGCAGTTCGCTGGCGTCGAAGCCGGGAGGAAGTTCGAGCCAGAGGCACATGCCGCCTTCGGGGCGAGTCCAGCGCGTGTCTTCGGGCATGTGTTTGCGCAGAGCTTCGTCGAGCGCGAGCAAACGCGACGCGTAGATCTTGCGCATCTTGGCGACGTGTTTGGTGAACAGGCCGCGACGGATGAATTCGGCGAGGAGCGATTGCGCGAGTTGGTCGGTGTGCAAGTCCGTGGATTGCTTTACGACACGCAGGCGTTCGATCGCGGCGGCGGGGGCGACGATCCAGCCGACGCGCAGGCCGGGAAACGCGACCTTGGCGAAGCTGTCGATGTGGATGACGAGATTCGAGCGGTCGAGCTGCTTGAGCGATGGAACGCGCTCGTCGTGCGCGTGGAGACGAGCGTAGATGTGGTCCTCGACGATGGGCACTTGATGTCGAGCGGCGAGCTCCAAGACTTTGCGGCGCTGGGCGAGCGGCATGGACGTGCCAGTCGGATTCTGGAAGTCGGGCGTGAGGACGATGAGCTTTACACGATTGGCGGCCAACGTGGCTTCGAGGGCTTCGACGTCGACGCCGAGGGCGCTGCCAGGTTCGGCATGGGTGCGTACGGGGACACCTAGCAAACGCGCACGGGCACTGTTGAAGATCGTGACGGCGCCGGGATAGGTCGGATTCTCGAGAATTACGGAATCGCCTGGGCGCACAAAAGCTTTGCTGATCAGATCGAGCGACTGCTGGCAGCCGCCAGTGATCAGGAGATTTTCGTCCTTCGCAGGAATGTTTTCGCGGCGCAAGAGTTCCAGCAGCGCTTCTTTGAGCGGGGCGTAGCCGTCGGATGGGCCGAGCGTGAGGACTTCGCCGGCTTCGCGGCGGAGGACAGCGTTGACGCAGTTGATGAGTTCATCGACGGGGAAAAATTCGTCGGCTGGACGCGCCATGACGAAGGAGAGAGCGTCTTCAGGTGCGGCGGCGGTGAGGCGGCTGAGGGTTTCGTCGCCGCGCTCGTCGGCAAAAAGGAGTTCCCATCGGATGCCGTTGTGGCCGTTTAAAACTGCCGGAGCGGGAGGGGTGATTTTGAGGCCGTTGCCATTGCCGCGGATGAACGTGCCACGTCCAACGTGCCCTTGTATAAGGCCTTCGGATTCGAGTTCGGCGTAGGCGTTGGCGACGGTGGTGCGATGAACGCCCAGCATGGTGGCGAGTTCGCGGCTGGCGGGGATGCGGTCGCCGGGGCGCAGGTCGCCAGCGTGGACGAGCGCGCGAAGCTGGTCACGGAGCTGGACGTAAAGGGGAACGTGGGATTCTGGTTGGAGATGCACTGGGAGCATTGTCTCTCACCCTGAGCCAATTTTACATGAGATTGGACTGGAGCAAGAGCCATATTGTCTTTTCGCGAAGAAAAAGATGGCCACGAGTAGGAGGAGGCGGCTAGTTAACATATTTTGGATTACGTTAACTCCGGTGCGAAGGGGCGGCGACACGAGCCAGCATGGTCCGGGACCTCGTGGCGGGATGGGTGAGGTTGAATCTAACTCCCGCGGCCTCATCTGAGCTTGCATAGCCTCACGCCCAAACTCTTCAGCAGGCCCAGCTGTAGCAACTGTCCTGGGACAATACACACACGAACTGGGAAGCGATCGCGGCTACAGGGTGATCGTCGATTTGGGATGGGCTCGGGGGCATCTAAACCCGCACCCTCTGAAACCTGAGGGTGCGGCACCCAACTGCCGTCGTTGGATATTCAATCGTGGAGGTTAGTGGCGGGGGTAGCCGAGGTGGCCGGTGGATTCGCCTTCGGCTAGATCGTGCACGCAGAGTTTAGTCCAGTCGGAGGGGTCGCACTGGTAGAGCTGTTTGACGGGGAGGTCGCGCTTGTCGATTTCGTAGCCGCCGCCTTGCATGTCGTCGGCGTCTTCAGCGGAGTCGGTGACGATAAACGTGGCGCCGGGTTTGACACGGATGCGGAATTGTTTCGAGGGCGGCTCGTAGTTTGAATAGACGAAGCAATGGCGGATGCAGGCGCGGTCAACGACGTGGGAGACGAACTCGACGCGCCAGTCGGGGTCGGCGCGGAGCGTGGGGATGATGCGGGTTTCGGACGGGAGCTTCGCGACGACGGCTTCGGCGGAGGCTTCGAGGTCACCGAGGGCGCGGGTATCGATCCCGAGGAAAAGGAAATAGGCGCTTCCGACAGCGATGAAGCCGGCGATGGTCCATTCACGCAGCGCCGCGCGGCTTAGAACCATAAGGCCGAAGATGGCGCAAATCGCGGTGAGGCGCGAGACGAGCAGGCCGATCCAGGCGGCGTACATCGAAACGCGGAAGTTTTCGGGGAAGGTGGCGACGGCAAAGAAGGCCACGAGGTAGAGCTCGACGGGCAGAGCGAGATCGCGCCACCAGTCGGCGTTACGGAGATTGCGGAAGACCTCGATGAGCAAGCAGAGGATGCCGAACGCGAGCGCGACCCAGGCGAGAGTTGCGTAGCGGTCGCCGTAAACCATGAGCTGATCGGCGCCGTTGGATTGCCAGAACGGCAGGCCGCTTTTCCAGTCGGCGGCGAGCTCGGGGCGATGGTGGAGATACCAGCGGAAGATTAGCAATGCGACGACGGAGGCGGCGGGGACGGCGAGTTTGCGCCAGCCCTTTAGCTGGTGGCGAGCGGCGAGGTAGGCGATCGTCGTGAGCACCCAGAGCGCTCCGATCGGATGGGCCAGCCAGGCGAGGATCAGTAGCAGCGCGGCGATGATGCAGTCGGCTTCCTTCCCTTCCCATGCCGTGACCGGCCAGACGAGCGACAGGCAAAATGCGCCGAGGCCGAGCGACAGGTAGTAATTCATGAAGCCCATGTTGAAGGCGTAGCCATAGGCAAGCGTGGCGATGCACGGCATCAGGATCCATTGCGGATCGTCGGCGACGGCGCTGATGAGCGCGAAGACACCCCAGAAAAAAATCAGCACGCAGCCGGAGACGGCGACTTTTTCGGCGATCCAGAAGCCGAAGATGTTGGCGAGATGCGAGAGCGTGACGTCGAAGAGGACGTTGCTGAATTGCGTGACGATGTAGAGGCCGGGCGCCTGGCCTTTCTCGATAAGTTGGGCGAGCCAGGCGTTGTAGAGGTGGCTGCCGAGGTCGCCGGCTTCGATGTGGCGATGCCAGAAGCACGGCAGGAGAAGAACGGCGGAGATGCCGAAGACGCGCGGCCAGTGGCGGCCGAAGAAGCGGCCTCCGGCGGCTAAGGCGCTATCGGGAGAGAGCATGAGCTAGGTTTCTAGCGGTCAAAATCGAGTTTCCCCTGTTGCAGAAAGCGTGTAAGGCAGTACGCCGCAACGAGCGACATTTTACAAGTTTTTTCGATGGAACACTTTACGTTGCGGACACTGGCCCATGGCTACACCTCGGTCCAGTAGCGCGGAGGCGTTGCAGAAACTGAAAATACCTGCAGCGATAAAACCAGGCGAGGTGTGTCAAAACGATGCGTTCGACCAACAGTTCGATCCGGTTTTCGATGTTGCAGGGGGTTCCGCTGCTGCTGGCGCTGGTGGCATGCGCGTGCGGCGGAATTGCGAAAACCGTGACTACGACTAGCACGAGCGGCGGCTCCAACCCGACTTCGCCTTCGAATCCGAGCAATCCAACGACGCCAGGGTCGACGATGGTGACGGTTAGTCCGTCGACGGCGAATGTGCGCGTGGCCGGGTCGGCGCAGTTTACGGCGACAGTTGCGGGGAATTCGAATTCGAGCGTGACCTGGAGCGTCAACGGGACGGCGGGAGGGTCGGCGGCGACGGGGACGATCTCGGCAACCGGAAATTATTCAGCGCCGGCGACGTTGCCGAGTCCGGATTCGCTGACGATTACCGCGACGAGCGTGGCGACGACATCGGCGAGCGGCTCGAGCGCGGTGACGATTTTGAATCCGACGCCAACGCTGGTTGGGGTGAATCCGGCGAGCACGGGGACCGGCAGCTTTTCGATCACGCTGACCGGGACCAATTTTATTTCTGGCGCGCAGGTGTATTTGAGCGGGACGGCGCTGACGACGAATTTTGTTTCTTCGACGCAGCTTACCGCGAGCAGGGAGCGAATCGACATCTGGAATTTATGCGTTGACGGTGGTGAATCCCGATCCAGGGAGTAGCAGCTCGAACAGTTTGAATTTTCAGATCGGCAGCTCACAGCAACAGATTTCGGCGTGCAGCCAGATGTCGCCGGGACAGGGCGCGAGCTTGAATGGATTTGTTCCCTTTTCGTCGAGCAGCCCGTGGAATCAGGACATTTCGACGGCGGCGGTCGATTCGAACTCGACGGCGATCATCAACTTCATCGGCGGGAGCATCGGGCTGCATCCGGATTTTGGCTCGGGCGAATATCAGGGCTCGGACATCGGCATTCCGTATACGGTGGCGGGCGCGGGGCAGGCGGAGATTCCGATCAATTTCACGGCGTATGGGGATGAGAGCGATCCGGGGCCGATGCCGATTGCGTTGACCGATCCGATCGAAGGCGATCCGAATCCTGGGACGGGCGACCGGCATGTGCTGGTGCTCGATAACGTGAATTGCTTTTTGTACGAGATGGATAGTTCGTATCCGCAAGCGTCGAGCTGGAATGCGGACTCGGCGGCGGTTTGGGATTTGCTGGGCAACGAGCAGCGGCCGTATACGTGGACGTCGGCAGACGCGGCGGGGCTGCCGATTTTTCCGGGGCTCGTGCGCTACGACGAAGTTGCGGCGGGCGCGATCAACCACGCGATTCGATTTACGTTGCAGAACAGCCGCGCGGCGTTTATTCCGCCGGCGTCGCATTGGGCGGCGAATTCGAGCAATTCGCTGGCGGCGCCGATGGGGATGCGGCTGCGGCTGAAGGCGAGCTTCAACATTTCGGGATTTTCGGCGACGAACCAGGTGATTCTGAAAGCGTTCCAGAAGTACGGGATCATCATGGCGGACAACGGGTCGTCGATGTACATCGGCGGGGCGCCGGATTCGCGGTGGGACAACGATGATCTGCACAATCTGGATCAGGTGACGGCGTCGGATTTTGAGGTGATCCAGATGTCGCCGGTGTATACGGCGGCGAATGTGCCGACGGGGGCGGCGCCGCAGATTACGTCGTTTACGGCGAGCGCGAATTCGGTGGCGAGCGGGACGCAGGTGACGTTGTCGTGGCAGCAGACGGGGGCGGGCTATGTCATTGTGTCGCCGCAGGTGGGGGCGGTAAGAGGGTCGAGTGTGGTGGTGACGCCGACGGCGACGACGACGTATACGCTGTACGCGACGAATGCGTTTGGGCAGACGAAATCGACGGTGACGATCACCGTTCATTGAGGCGTTCTTGTTGCGTGGCGTTCGTAGGCGACGTCACGGAAAGAAAGAAAAAACAGGTAGCGACGAGGTTTGACGCCAGGGCAAGCTGGGGCGCAGCAGTGCTGCGCCCGTACAGATTTGGCGATGGGCGGACGATTTCTGTCTGGGTTGAAGAAAAACGCCGGCGGGACGCCGGCGCTACCAATTACTTCGTTAATTGAAATTCGTCGTGGAGGGGGGCGGTGGAGTCGGCGCCGACCCAGAGGTCGAAGTGTTCGGGTTCGACCACCCACTTGCGTTCTGTTGGACTCCAGAATTGGAGTTCGTCCTTGGCGAGTGTGAAGTGGAGCGTCTTCTTTGCGCCGGGGTCGAGGGCGACGCGTTCGAAGCCTTCAAGTTGGCGCACTGGGCGGCTGGCGCTGCCTGCGCGTTGGTGAATGTAGAGTTGCGCTACGGTGTCGCCTGCGCGGCTGCCGGTGTTTTGCACGTCGACGCTCACTTCGATCTTCCCGCCATTTACGCTCGCCTGCTTGGCGCCCAGCTTCAAGTTGTCGTAGGCGAATTTTGTGTAGCTGAGGCCGTAGCCGAAGGGATAGAGCGGGGTGCTGGCGATATCCCAGTAGCGCGATTTGAAATCGGGAGCGGTTTCGGGAGCTTGCGTCAGATTGTGGTTGTAGTAGAGCGGGAGCTGGCCGGAGGTGCGCGGCCAACTTACTGGGAGATGTGCGCCGGGATTGGCGTCACCGAAGAGGATGTCGGCGATGGCGTTGCCGCCTTCGACGCCGGGATACCAGGCTTCGACGATGGCGGCGACATGTTCGGAAGCCCAAGTGATATCGAGCGGGCGTCCGTTGACGAGCACGAGGACGACAGGCTTGCCTGTGGCAGTGACGGCTTCGAGGAGTTCCTCCTGGCCATTCAAGAGGCGCAGAGATGAGCGCGAGGCGGCTTCGCCGCTCTGCAGACCGATCTCGCCGAGGACCATCACGACGACATCGTTGCGCTGCGCGACGGCGACGGCATCGTCGATCGATTTTTTCACTTCGGCGTCGGTTTGATCCTGCTGCTCCTTTAACTTCATGATCGGAATGCCTTCGAACGGCGATGGGATGATGCGATGAACGTTCGGGCCGTGCGCGTATTCGACTTTAATAGCGCTGCCGACTTTGTCGCGGATGCCTTCGAGCGCGCCCGCAGTTTTGGCGGGGGCGAGCATGATCGCACCCCACATGTCGATCATGTTGTCTGGCTCTTCGGCGAGCGGACCGATCACGGCGATGGATTTTGTTTTTGCACCGGTTTTGTCGAGCGGGAGGATGTCGCCTTCGTTGCGGAGAAGCACCATCGAGCGTTGCGCGGCGCGGCGCGCGGCTTGGCGTGATTCAGGTGCGTTCAGGAGTTGCTCGGACTTCGACAGATCGGCGTAGGGATGCTCGAAGAGGCCCATGCGGATTTTCGCTTCGAGGATTGGGCGGACGGCGTCGTCGATTTCTCTTTCCTTAATGCGGCCGGCTTTGACCTCAGGAGCGAGCCACTTGAGATAGGTGCCGCTGGCCATGTCCATGGTGAGACCGGCGGAGAATGCTTTGTAGGCGGCGTCTTGCGAATCGCGCGCGTACCCGTGAACGACGAGGCTGGCGACGGAGTTGGCGTCGCTGACGACGAAGCCGTTGAAGTCCCAAGCGGAGCGCAGGACATCATGGAGCAACCAGCGATTGCCGGTGGCGGGGACGTCGTTGAGATCCATGTAGGCGCTCATGAAGGTGGCGACACCAGCGTCGCGCGCCGCTTTGAAGGGTTGGAGATAGACGTTCCACATCAGCTCGTCGGGGATGTAGGAGGCGTCGTAGTCGCGGCCGCCGTCGGCGGCGCCGTATCCGGCGAAGTGCTTCGCGGTGGCAAGGACGTGATCGGGGCTACCCCACTCGCGTCCTTGGAAGCCGAGGACTTGCGCTCTCGCAACGGCTGAGCCGAGATAAGGGTCTTCGCCGGCGCCTTCGATCATGCGGCCCCAGCGGGCGTCACGCGCGATGTCAACCATGGGGCCGAAAGTCCACGTGATGCCGATGGCGCGGGCCTCTTTTGCTGCGATCGTTTGAGCTTGCTCGATCATGGCGGGATCCCAACTCGAAGCGGTACCGATCGGCGACGGGAAGATTGTGTGATATCCGTGAATGACGTCGAGCCCGAAGAGGATGGGAATGTGGTGGCGGGATTTTTCGACGGCGATATGTTGGAAACGGTCGATCTGTTTAGGATCGGATACCCAGAGCATCGAGCCGGCGCCGCGCTTTTCGATGATTTGCTCAACAGTTGCGCCGTCGGCATTTCCGAGGAATTGTGGGACTGGGAAGCCAGGGAGCTGGGCGAGTTGCGCGATTTTTTCGTCGAGGGTCATTTGCCTGAGGAGGTCGGCGGCGCGGGACTTCACTTTGGCTTCGGGGATGGCGGGGTTGGGCTTGGTGGATTCGTGTTGCGTTTGCTGCGCTCGCAGCGGCGGAGTTGCGACGACGGCTGCGAACAACAGAACGGATGCGACGCAAAGAAACATTTTCAATTTGCGGCGGTCAGTCTTGTTGGAATCTTGCGCGAGGAAAGCACACACGTTCCGTTTGGTCATCAAAGCCCCCTGTAGCTCCGACAAACGGGACAGACTCTACACCCGATTGCGTGGAACGCCTATCGGAACAACCACGGAGTATGCGAAGAAGGGTTTGCCGGTTAGTGAGCAGGTGAAGGCTTGCCGTTTGGCTTATGAGTGGAGCGTCTGGGTGATTTTGCCGCGGCCGCGACGCCGGCGGCGTCATGAGTTCCCTTCGCGTTGCGAACGTTTGCTCGCCAAAAAGCCTCGACGGCTCCGCGGGCTAGCCAAGTTTTATCGAGCGAGCCGCGGAAGATGTGGCGAAACACCATGGGGCCGAGCAGTAACGCGACGGCGAGTTCTTCGTCGAGCAGCGGCGAGAAAATTTGGCGGTCGATGCCTCGACGGATCAGATCTTTCAAGCCAGCGCGAAGATGTTCCATCGCGCGCGCGCGCCAGGCGCGGCCGAATTCTTCGTTGCGTGCTGAATAGGCGATCAGGTGCGGCATCAGGCGCCGCTGGATCGCTTCGGTGCGGGGCGGCGCCTCGTAGGTGAGAAACGCGACGGTGTCGGCCTTCCAATCGCCGCTGTCGGTTTTTGGCGGACCTTCATCAAGGCGCTGGAGGTACATCATCACTTCCATGCACAGCGCGTCTTTGTCGGACCAATGCTTGTAAATGGTGGCTTTGCTGACGCCGGACTTCGCGGCGATAGCGTCCATGCTGGTTGTGTCGATGCCGCGGTCTGCGAACAGTTCGGCGGCGGTTTCGAGCACTTTCTGATGGGCGCGTTGGCTGAGTCCTCGTGGCATGTGGTTAGCTGGGCGCGCTAAATCTCGATCTTTGAGAAGCGCCAGGCACCGATGGCCAGCAGGACGATCGCGATACAGATCAAAACGATCGTGTCCACCAGCGGTCCGAAGTGCGAGTGGCCGACGAGCGCGCCGCGCATTCCATCGACGCCGTAGGACAGCGGATCGAAGGAGGAGATGATTTGTAGCGCCTTTGGAGCTGTGTCGAGCGGAAACAGCGCGCCGGACAGGAAGAAAATCGGCAAGACAAGAAAGTTCATCACGATCGGAAAGGCCTGCATGTCGGGAATGAGCGAGCCGATCGTTGTTCCGAGTGCTGCGAACAGAATTGCGATCAGCAGTAAGAAGAACAACGCGACCGGGATGGCGCTGAGACGGATCGGGCGAAATCCGGCGATGAGGCAAACGACCGAAACGAGCAAGCCCTGAATCATCGAAGTTGTCGCCGACCCGAGTGTTCGACCGAACATGATTTCAATCCGCGGCACCGGCGCCACCAGCGTTTCCTTCAGGAAGCCGAATTGGCGATCCCACAGCAGGGCGATACCGGAGAAGACCGACGAAAACAGCACGGCCATGCCGATAATTCCCGGCGAAATGAATTGCAGATACGAGCCGCCGTTCGCCTTCTGATACGTCGCGCCGAGACCGAATCCGAGCGCCAGCAGATAGAGCAGCGGCTGGCCTAGCGACGCCAGAATCTGCGGCCTCGAACGTGTATATCGTTTTACCTCGCGCAGCCACAGCATGTAGATCGGTTCCATTTATCGCCGCCCCCACATCCGCGCAACTTGGCGCATTTGTTCCGCCGATCCGGCGGCTTCATCGCGAATTCCCGCACCGGTCAATACCAGGAACGCATCCTCGAGCGATTCTTTTTCTGTCTGCGCTTTCAACTCGGCAGACGATCCCATCGCAACGATCTTGCCGTGATCGATGACTGCGATACGGTTCGCGACTCGATCGGCTTCGTCCATGTAGTGGGTCGTCAAGAAGACGGTGACGCCCTCGTTTTGATTGAGATTTTTCACGTGAGTCCAGAGTTGGTTGCGGCTCTGAGGATCGAGCCCGAGCGTCGGCTCGTCGAGAAAGAGAATTTTAGGCGTGTGCAGGAAGCCGCGCGCAATCTCCAGACGGCGCTTCATACCGCCTGAGAATTGTTTGACGAGGCTATCTTTGCGATCCCACAACTCAAAGAGCTTCAGCAGAAGCTCAGCGCGTTGCTTTCGCACTTTGCGCGGGACGTGATAGAGGGCGCCATGGAGTTCCATGTTTTCCCAAGCGGTCAGGTCCTGATCGGTGCTCGGGTCTTGAAACACGATGCCGATTTGCTGACGGACCTCGTGCTGTTTCTCGACGGGGTTCATGCCGTCGATCTCGAGGGTTCCGCTTGTGGGAGCCAGGAGCGTCGTCAGCATCTTGATGGTTGTGGTTTTTCCTGCGCCGTTGGGGCCTAGGAAGGCGAAAATTTCGCCTTTGGCGACGTCAAAAGACACGTTGTCCACTGCGGTGAAGTCACCGAACTTTTTCACGAGTTGCTGTACACGGATCATCGAGTCGCAATCCTCCGGGTAATCGGAACGGCCGTCGGCATAGCGGCCGCTCTCGCGGGCGATGCCGGTGTTACGTACGGACGTGTTCAGGAATTTCGCATACTAAACGGTTCAGTTCAGTTTGTCAACGGGGCATTTTGAGGCCGGCCCAGGCCCTCGACTGTGGAAAAAGAAAGGGCGCAACCGAGGCTGCGCCCTTTCGAGTCTCAACAAATATCTGGTATTCGGTTATTTCGAGAGTTGGTTCTCGCCCAGCTTTTTCAGGCGATCACGCAAGCGGCGTTGGAGCACGGTCGGCGTATTCGGGTTGAACGCAACGAGATACCAGAGCGGCTGGCTGCGATCCCGGCTCAGCCAGGTCAGGGTCGTCGCGTCCGCATTCGGATGCCGCGCCACATTCTCACGAATCGCACCGTAGGGATGCTTGGCCAGCTTATTCAAAGTCTTGGAATTCGCCCGCGGATGCTCGCTAATGAGCCGCAGCAAGTAGAAATCGGTCTGCGGAGCCTGCTTCACCAGCTTTTCGAGCATCTCCGGCTTGGCATCGGCGCTCAGAACAAGGCCGATCTTTTCGTCCCAGGCGGTGTTGATCTGATTCAATTCGCGGGTTCGCGCGTGAATGAGTTCTTCGAGAACTCGCCGCTCCTGCTGCATGCGAGCGATCGGAAGCTCGGTGCCTTCCAGCGAATCCAAAACGCGCAGCAAGTGCTGCCGCTCACCAAAAACAATCTGAGAGGTGCGCGTTGTCGCGCCTTTTTCTTTCTCTTTATGCTGTACCAAATCGGAACGTCGCATGTTTGGTTGCTCCGGCGAATCCCCTCCCCCAAATGACACCCAGGGATTTCGCCTCGATTTGCCAATCTGTATCGCTGGACCGAACGAATGGCCACACAAGTGGCCCGACCGAAATTATGTTATGCGGTATGCGTGGGGTAAAGTTGGAACGGCCTGTCTGTGCCCGATACATCATCACCACTCGAAAGCATGTTTGAGGCGGTACTGGGACGAATTGAATGGCGCAAAACTCCGCATTTGAAGAGCACAAGGACGAACTGGAGCACTACGAGCAGATGTTTGGCCGCGATCGCGGGCGGCTCGCGGTGTCGCTGGACCGGCTGACGAACGCGCTGGTACTGGTCGGGCAGCACGGCGTGTATTGCACGAGCCAACGCAATCCGACCGTGCCGGCGATGGATTTGCGGATGGTTGTGCAGGAATTGACGCACGCGAAAGAGCTTATGCAGTCGGTGATGGAAGAGATGCGGAAGGCGCGCGGCGATACAGGAGATGTTTAGGCGCGTGAGGGTTACTGCGTAATTCGGGCGATGTGGTGTTCTCGAAGATTCTCGCTGGCGCTCAGGTTCTTGAGTTCTTCGAGACCGGCGGGGCCCCACTGCGCGAGGAACGGCAGGAAGCTGAGTTCGCGCGATTGCAGGACGCGATCTGGGTATAAAAGGTTTTCAAGGAAGTCGCTGTGCTCGGCGATTAGTCCGGCGCGTTCGTCGAGGGCGCGGCCCGTTTTCTCACGCAGCTTGTTCAACTGGAACGACATTTTTTCGCGCGTGGTTTCAACGGCGCCGGCTAGGGTTGCGTCGAGCTTCTGAATTTCGGCACCGAGTTCGGTCAGCGTGCTGTCGATCAGGGCTTTCTTCTTGTCAAAGTCCTCGCCGAGCTGGCTGGGCAGAGATACCGATTCCATTTGCTTGCGCAGTTGTTGAGGGCCACCCCATAGATTCTCGATACAGAGACGATATTTCTGAAGGAGTTTGTCGGCTTTGGCGTCGAGGATCGTGAAATCGGCGCGCGGAAGCAGGACGGGCATGTGACCCAAGATGTCGCGATAGAGCACTTCGGACTGGGCGAGATACGAGATTTCGGCCGAGCCCGTACAGAACGCGACTGTGGGAAATAGATAGTCCTGCACGACTGGACGGAGAAGCGCATTGGGGCTCAGCGTTTCTGGTGATGAGTCGGCGAGTTTCAGGACTTCCGCTTCATTCAAGGTGGTGTCGCCAATCTTAAATGAGCCGGGTTCGCTGCCATGCCCGGCGTGATAGACGATCGGCTGGCGTACTCCGTCGCGAATCTGAAATAGCAGGGTCGTCTCTGGAGTGACCTTCACCTGCGGTGCGAAGCCGGCGGCTTCGAGATCTTTGTCGCGCTGGAGCAATTTGGCGTTCAGCGAAGCGCGATCGGTCAGCACCTTGCGAAAGATCGGCGCCGCGATGCGATGGAGCCGCGCGTCGAGCGGATCGACCAGAATCAATCCGTAATCCGCGAAGACACGCGCGAATAGCTTTCCGAAGGCGCTGCCGTAGGTTTCGCCTGGCGTGTAACTCTCCGTCAGCAATTTGGCGACGGTCGGGCTGCTCGCTCCACTCAGGAACTCAGCGGCGGACTTGGCGATTTCTTGGACCCCTGCGCCGAGTTTTACGCGGCCGACGGGATGGCCAGGTTGTTGTTCAGCCGGGAGTTCAAATCGCGTTCGCTTGCCCGCGTGGAACCAGGAGACGTGCCGCACTTCGTCGAGATCGTGATCTTCGGTGGCCATCCAAAAGATCGGGACGGCATCGACGCCGGATTGCGTCAGTTCGTGCGCAATCTGAATCGCGCTCAGCGCTTTGTAAAAGGCATACGCGGGGCCGCCGAATAGCCCGACCTGCTGGCCGCTGAGGACGGCGACGGCGCCGTCGGCGAGGCGGTCGATATTTTTCGTCGTCGCTTCACCGCTGCCGAGGGAGGCATTCGTTTCGCGCAAAATCGCAGCGACTTCCTTGCGGCGACTATCGGGATACTCCAGCGACTTCGCGGCTTGCTGAATCGCTTCAAGAGAAGGCGGGTGCGGATAGAACTGCGAGACGCTGGAAAAGTCATTCAGAAACCGAAGGAAGAGCTTCGGCTGGTGGGGCAGGCGCTGGAAAGGTATCGAGAGACAGCCCATCGGCGTTTAGATGTTCCTCGTCGAGATTGGTCACACTGCCGGCCGCGCTTGTTTACAATGATGTTACACGCTGCCGAGTCGTTTACAGCAGTTTCATTGGGGACGAATTGCTAATCAGCCCGCGTCCAACGTTTGGACGCGCTGGCTAAGGCGAAGATAGCGCAAGCACTCACTCGGCAGATGAATGCCGCATAACCAAGGCAATCAGGCCCGAGCCAGGGCAGGCTCGAGACTGTTGAGCATATCGAGAACTCGCTGTTTGTGAGCATCGGGCAGTGGAACCAGCGGTGACCGGGGGACGCCGCCGTGGTAGCCGCGCTGGTCCATCGCAAACTTGATGCCGGCGATGGCGTGCTCAGACTGGATGACCTTCGACGCTTTGAGCAACGTGTTCTGTAGGGCGCGGGCCTTGTCGATCTCGCCGTTTCGATAGAGGTCAAAGAGCGCGACGCACATTTCCGGAAGCGCAGAGCCTAGCGCTAGAATCGCGCCTTTTGCGCCCACCGTCAGACCGGCGAGCATCGTTCCCGCGGAGCCAGTCAAAATCTGGAAGTCGGCTGGGCAAGCGGAGACGATTTCCGCGACGCGCATCACGTGGCCCGAGCTTTCTTTGATTCCGACGATGTTGGGATGCTCGGCAAGCGCACCAACTTCCGGCGCTTCCAGCGTTACCCCAGTGAAGATGGGAACGGAGTACAAGAGCACGGGTATCGGCGAGGCGTCAGCGACTCGGCGGTAGTGCGCGATCAAAACCTCAGGCTTGTAGGCGGGCTTGTAGTAGTGCGGCGTCTTGACCAGCGCGAAGTGATATCCGAGTTCGGCGGCGCGTTTGGTGCGCTCGATCGTATCCTGCGTGGATTCAGCGCCTGTGCCGGCGATGAGCCGCTTCCCTTGCCCGGCTGCATCGCGGACGGTCGTGAGAATGTCATCCATCTCACGCCGCGAGAGCAAAACCGACTCGCCGGTCGAGCCGAGCACGACAAATCCCGCAATTCCCGTCGAGTTGTAGCGCTCGATGTTGTACTTCACATCGGCGAGCGAGACTTCGCCGTCGGCCGCGAACGGCGTAGTCAGTGCGGGATATACGCCACCAAGGTCCATGGTCAGTCTCCCGTCGTCGATTGCGCCGCGCTTCCCGACGCAGGCACGCTGCCCCGATGCAAATCCTGCAGCGCGCCCACCTCCGGCCGCTGATCGAGCAGCGCCTTGATGCCAAGGGCTGCGGCATGCGCCGCCGACAGCGTCGTGATGCACGGAATGTTATGACGGATCGCCGCACGCCGAATCGACTTCTCGTCGTAGAACGATTCGCGGCCGAGCGGCGTGTTGATAATCAGATCGATCTTGCGCGTTTTGACGAGATCGACGATGTTCGGGCGGCCCTCGTTCACTTTGAATACCGGTTCGGCCTCAATGCCCGCCGCTTCCAGCGCAGCAGCAGTGCCTCGCGTCGCGAGCAACCGGAAGCCGAGCGACTTTAGATCTTTGCCGAGCGGGCCAACTTGGCGTTTGTCGCGATCGTTGACACTGAGGAAGATCGTGCCCTTGAGCGGCAATTTCTGGCCGGCGGCGAGCTGCGCCTTCGCGAATGCCTGGCCGTAGGAAGTCGAGACGCCCATGACTTCACCGGTCGAGCGCATCTCCGGACCGAGGATGGTATCGACTCCGCGGAATTTGTTGAACGGGAACACCGGCGACTTCACCGCGTAGAAATCGTGAGTCGCGAGCTCCATCACGCCGTTGTTTTTCACCACGGGAAGGTTCATGTCCGCGAGTCGCTTCCCGGCCATCAGGCGCGACGCGACCTTCGCCAACGGAACGCCGGTGGCCTTGCTGACGTACGGCACCGTTCGCGACGCGCGGGGATTCACCTCGAGCACGTAAACCGTGTCGCGCTGGATCGCGTACTGCACGTTCATCAGGCCGACAACTTTGAGCGCGAGGGCGAGCCGCTTCGTGTAGTCGCGAATCGTGTCCAGAATCTTCGGCGAGAGACTGACGGCCGGCAGCACGCAGGAAGAGTCGCCGGAGTGTACGCCGGCTTCTTCGATGTGCTCCATGATGCCGCCGATGACGACGTCGGTTCCGTCGGCGAGCGCATCTACGTCAACCTCGGTCGCCTCTTCGAGGAACTGATCGATGAGCACGGGTCGCGCCGGACCCATCAATGCGGCTTGGGCGACGTACTCCTGCACAGTGTTGACATCGTATGCGATGACCATCGAACGTCCGCCGAGCACGTAACTCGGTCGCACAAGCACTGGCAGGCCAATTTCACCCGCGACGCGCGCTGCTTCTTCGGGAATCAGCGCAGTTGCATTGCGCGGCTGTGGAATTTTTAGTTCTTCGAGCAGCCGGCCAAATCGCCGCCGATCTTCCGCAAGGTCGATCGATTCCGGAGTCGTCCCAATGATCGGCACGCCGTTGCGTTTCAGTTCCAGCGCGAGATTCAGCGGCGTCTGCCCGCCAAACTGCACGATCACGCCCTGCGGCTTTTCTTTCTCGACAATCGCGAGCACGTCCTCGAGCGTCAACGGCTCGAAGTACAACCGGTCCGACGTGTCATAGTCCGTCGACACGGTCTCCGGATTGCAATTCACCATGATCGTTTCATAGCCGTCTTCGCGCAGCGCGAACGACGCGTGGCAGCAGCAGTAATCGAATTCGATTCCCTGCGCGATGCGATTCGGGCCGCTGCCGAGGATCATGATCTTCGGCTTGTTGGACGGCTCGGACTCGTCTTCATCTTCGTAGGTCGAATACATATACGGCGTGAAGGACTCGAATTCGGCGGCGCAGGTATCGACGCGCTTGAACACGGGCGCTACACCGTAGCGCGCGCGCTGCAAGCGCACGGCGGCTGGCGTTGTCTTCCAGATCTGCGCAAGCGCCTCGTCGCTGGTGCCGTGGCGCTTCACTTCACGGAGTAAATCCTTCGACGCGGTTTCGACCGTCACATTGGCAGCGCGGCGGTTCATTGCGTTGATTTCTTCGCATTGCTGGATGAACCACGGATCGATCTTTGTCAGATCGCAAATTTCGCTGGCGGGCAAGCCTCGCTCGACTGCGGTCAATATCCAGTGCAGGCGATCGGCTCGCGGGGTCGCCAGTTTTTCGCGCAGAAGCGATTCGGGCGTCTCCGCAGGGGCGCGCCACGGTGTGTGCGGTTCGAGCGAGCGAATTCCCTTTTGCAGAGCCTCTTTGAAGGTGCGGCCGATGGCCATGACTTCACCGACCGATTTCATCTGCGTGCCGAGCGTCGTATCCGCGCCGGGAAATTTTTCGAATTGCCACTTCGGGATTTTTACGACAACGTAGTCAATGGTCGGCTCAAAGCAAGCCGGAGTGGCCTTCGTGATGTCATTCGCGATTTCGTCGAGCGACATGCCGACGGCGAGACGCGCCGCGATTTTCGCGATCGGGAATCCGGTTGCTTTACTGGCCAGCGCCGAACTGCGCGACACGCGCGGATTCATCTCGATCACGACCATGCGCCCGTTGGCAGGATTGATGCCGAACTGCACGTTGGAACCGCCGGTCTCGACACCGACTTCGCGAATAATCGCCGCGGCGGCGTCGCGCATGCGCTGGTATTCCTTGTCGGTCAGCGTCTGCGCGGGGGCGACCGTAATGGAGTCGCCTGTGTGCACGCCCATCGGGTCGAAATTTTCTATGGAGCAGATCACCACGAAGTTGTCGCGAAAATCGCGCATCACTTCGAGTTCATACTCTTTCCAGCCGAGGACCGATTCTTCGACGAGCGCTTCGTGCACTGGGCTCATGTCGAGCGCGTGCGAGATCGCTTCGCCGAATTCTTCGCGGTTGTAGGCGATCGATCCGCCCGATCCACCCATCGTGAACGACGGCCGAATCACGAGCGGAAATCCAAGCTGATCGCAAAGTCGCAGCGCGTCTTGTGCGTTGTTCACGAGCGCCGACGCGGGCACTTCCAATCCAATTTTTCGGCACGCGTCTTTGAACCACAGGCGATCTTCCGCCACTTTAATCGCTCGGAGTGACGCGCCGATCATTTCAACGTTGTACTTCTCCAGGATGCCGCTTTCGGAAAGCTCGACGGCGAGGTTCAACGCCGTTTGCCCGCCGACCGTCGGCAGAATTGCCTGCGGGCGCTCGCGCGAGATGATTTCTTCTAGATATTCCTTGGTCAGCGGCTCGATGTAGGTGCGGTGCGCCAGCTCCGGATCGGTCATGATCGTCGCCGGGTTCGAGTTCACCAGCACGACCTCGTAGCCTTCGGCCCGCAGCGCCTTACAAGCCTGCGCACCCGAGTAGTCAAATTCGCAGGCCTGCCCTATCACAATCGGCCCCGACCCGATGATCAAAATCTTCTTGATGTCTGTTCTCTTCGGCATCCCGTCGTTTTACCTGTGCTCCCTTAGCGGCGCGAACTTCCCGGCACGGCGAATTCCTTCATCAAATCGGTGAACTCCGTGAATAAGTAGTGTGAGTCGTGCGGACCCGGCGAAGCCTCCGGGTGGTATTGCACGCTGAAAAGCGGCAGCGACTTGTGGCGGAAGCCTTCGTTCGTGTGATCATTCAAATTCAAGTGTGTGATCTCAACGTCGCTCGATGGCAGCGATTCGGGATCGACGCAGAATCCATGATTTTGCGAAGTAATTTCCACTTGCTCGGTGAGCAAGTTTTTCACGGGATGATTCGCGCCGTGATGTCCGAACTTGAGCTTAAAAGTCTTCCCGCCCAGCGCGAGCCCGCAGAGCTGATGCCCGAGGCAAATGCCGAACACCGGAACTTTGCCGAGCAACTGGCGGATGTTTTCGATCGCGTACGTCGCAGGCTCGGGATCCCCCGGGCCGTTGGACAAAAACACGCCGTCCGCGCGCAACGACAAAACATCTTCCGCAGGAGTCTGCGCCGGGACGACCACTACTTCACACCCATGATCGATTAACAGTCGCAGAATATTTTGTTTAATCCCGAAGTCGTACGCCGCAACGCGCAGCTTCCGCCCACTTTCGTGTCCGGAGCCGGCCTCGCCCATCTGCTCGCTCCACGGAGAGCTGGCGAGTTCGATCGAGCCGGTGTCCCATTTGTAGCCGGTCTCGGTCGAGACGCGGCTGGCCAATTCTTGTCCCGCCATCGATGGCAACTGCTTTGCCTCGTGGATCAATTGCTCCGCGGGAGTTCCGTCGGTTGCGACCATTCCGCGTAATGCGCCGTGCAAGCGCAGATGGCGCACGAGCGCGCGCGTATCGATATCCCAGATCACGGGAATCTTGTGGCGGTTCAGGTACAGCTGCGCCGTTTCCGCCGATCGCCAATTCGACGACACCTGCGAAAATTCGCGCACGATCAGCGATTCGATGTAAGGCTTCGACGATTCCTGGTCGTCCAGGTTCGCGCCGACATTTCCGATGTGCGGATACGTCAGGCAGACAATCTGCCCTGCGTAACTTGGGTCGGTGAAAACTTCCTGATATCCGGTGAGGCTGGTGTTAAAAACGACTTCGCCGCCCCGGCGCGTGATCGCGCCGGCCGCGCGGCCGTTAAATACGCGCCCGTCTTCCAGCGCGAGTATGGCAGGTCGGTGTTGAACCTCGTTCAGTGTGTCCTCCGTCGAAATTCATTTCGTTTTCGCTTCCGTCGTCGATGTCGCCGACAGCGAGCCAAAGTGATCTACGGGCCAATACGCGAATACCGCGCGTCCATAAATAAAGTGACTTGGCACTGTACCAAAAACACGTGAATCGTTTGAGCTGATTCGATGATCGCCCATCACAAAGTAGCTGTGCTCGGCCACCACTGTCGCCGGGTAATCGGTTAAATCTTCGTATTGCGGCGGCACATATGGCTCGGGGAGCGCCACACCGTTCACGTATACGATTCCTTTGCGAATCTCTACTTTTTCACCCGGCAGGCCGACGACGCGCTTGATGAACGATTTCGAGCGGTCCAGCGGATACCAGAAGACGACCACGTCTCCGCGCTCGATCGGCTCAAACCGATAAACGAACTTATTGATGAAGATGCGCTCCTGGTCCGAGAGCAGCGGTGCCATGCTCGTGCCTTCGACCTTCACCGGCTGGTACAGGAACACGATGATCACCAGCGCCAAGCCGATCGCGATCAACAGATCGCGCGTCCAGATCCGGATTTCGTTTCTCAGGGAATGGTGCGAATGATTCGAAGAATTGGAGGGGGAATGCTCAGACCCCGCGCCGGAATTCGTTGCTGGCGCGCCGGATTCCGTACCGCCGGTGTCTCCGCCACCGGAGCCGGAAGGATGTCGCTCGTCCGTGCTTTCCATTTTGTGCTGCCTCGTATTTATAACACGTCCGCGCTTCGCCGCGCCACCAACACCTTCGCCATCAGACGCCACGTGCCAATCCTCCGTTGCCCACGTCAGCCCAAGAGCTTCTGGCGGGTTATCTGAAGTCTGTCATCCTGAGGCGACTGAAAGTCGCCGCAGGATCTCAGCGTTGAGCCCCACTCGGTTTCGTCCCAAACATCACTCAAGCACCCAGCGCGAAGTTCAAACACGCCAACGCCGCTGTCACCGCCGTCTCCGTCCGCAAAATCGTCCTCCCCATCGACGCCTCGCGAAACCCCGCCGCAACCGCGTCCGCAAACTCTTCCTCAGTCCAGCCACCCTCCGGCCCGATCGCAAGCGCCGCACTCAATAGACGCGGCCCCGTCAAAATCTCTCGCAGGCTCGTAGCGTTCTCCCGCTCTGATAGCAAAATCCTCAAATCGGCATTCACCATGCCGAAAGCATCCGCGGATCGAGTCGCCTGGCGTAACTCCGGCACCTTCACCCGTCGCGACTGCTCCGAAGCACCAGCCAAAATCTTCTGCCATCGCTCCGCGCGTTTCGCCGCGCCCGCAATCAGCCCCTTCTCGCTCCGAGCCGCCGCAACCGGCACAATCGCCGCAACACCCAACTCGGTCGCCTTCTCCAGCGCCCACTCAAACGCATCGAATTTCACAATCGCCAGCAGCAATGTGGTGTGAACCGCCGCCTGATACGAGGGAACATCGTCGAGCAGCGCGAACTCAACCTCGTCGCGCGACACGTTCTCAACGCGCCCCAAGCGAACGCGGTTGCCGTCACTCAACTCAAACACCTGTCCAGCCTGGGCGCGCAGCACTCGCCCAACGTGATGCGCAGCCTCGCCGTCCATCACCGCCCGATCACCCTGAAATTGCTCAACGAAAAATCTGCGACGCACTCTAATCCTCGCCACAAATATGTAAGGGCGCAGCACGCTGCGCCCCATCTCGGCAAAATTTCAGCCTAAACGACTTTTGGTTTGTCCGCCCGACGTCAGTTCAACGACCTAGCCAAAGATGTCTTTTACCTTGTCGAAGATCGAAGAATTCCGCTCCGCCGGCTTATTCTCCACCTTCAGCGACGATCCCAACTCCTCAATCAATTTCCGCTGCTCGCGTGTCAATTTTGTCGGCGTCAGCACGCGCACGTGATAATACAAATCGCCTTTGCCGCCGCCGCGCGGGTCGGCCAGACCCTTGCCCTTCAACCTGAAAACGGCGCCGCTCTGTGTCCCTTCCGGAATCTTTAGCTTCTCTTCCCCGATCAGCCCCGGGACCTGCAACTCCGTGCCAAGCGTTGCCTGCGAGATGCTGATCGGAATCGTGCAATACAAATCCGCGCCGCGCCGCTCAAAGAACGAGTGCTCTTTTACGTCGAGCACGACGTACAAATCGCCGGCCGGACCGCCATTCGGCCCAGGCTCGCCCTCTCCAGTAACACGCAACCGCGTCCCCGTATCGACACCCGGGGGAATCCGCAGCTCGATCGTCTTCTCGCGCTCGATGCGCCCTTGCCCGCGGCAATCCGGGCAACGCTCTTTGATCATTTGCCCGGCGCCTTGGCAGGACGGGCACGTCCGCGTGATCGTGAAAAATCCTTGCTGATACGCCAACTGTCCGCGCCCGCCGCAGGTCGCGCACGTCGTAACGCCAGTTCCCTTCTTCGCGCCGGTTCCGTTGCACGACTCGCAGTATTCCTGCCGCGGCAACTTCACCTTCGTGTTGACGCCCGTCGAAGCCTCTTCAAACGTCAGCGACATGTCGTAGCGAAGATCCGAGCCACGCTGCGCTCGGCGACTTCCTCCACGGCCGCGCCCGCCGCCAAACATGTCTTCGAAGCCGAAGAAATCCCCGAAGATGTCGTGGAAGTCTTGAAAAATCGTCCCGTTGAAATCGACTCCCGCCGACTGTCCCGACAATCCCGCGTGTCCGTAGTTGTCATAAACCTGCCGCTTCTGCGGATCGCTCAGCACGCTGTACGCTTCCGTGCTTTCGCGAAACCTGATTTCCGCTTCCGCTTTATTTTCCGGATTGCGATCGGGGTGATATTTCAGCGCGCACTTGCGGTACGACGCTTTGATCTCATCGACGCTCGCCGTGCGCGAGACGCCAAGTACTTCGTAATAGTCCCGTTGACTCGCCTTCGCCATTCGACTTCTCTCTCCTGATGCCCTTCACAATTCTCTACGGTTTAAATGTCGATTTGTTTCGATTGGCGCGGAGCTGTGCCGCGTCAGTTCACGGTCTTTTTGGATGCGGGGGTGGCGTGTACCGCTACGCGCACCATCGCTGGCCGCAGGACTCGCCCATGGAAGACGTATCCCGGTTGGAACGTGTGTACGACGGTCCCATCCTCATGATCCGTCGTCTCCAGACGATCCATCGCCTGATGCTGATGCGGATCGAACTGCTTCCCGACGGGATCGATTCTCTCCGCTCCAAGCTTCGTCACATTTTCAATCAGCTGCTTGTAGATCAGCTCGAAGCCCTTGCGGTAATTGTCGTATTCCTTTTGTTGCCCATGCGCTGCCAGAGCGTGCTCGAATCCGTCAATGACCGGAATCAGTCCTTCGATGACGCGCGCCGTCGAGCGCTTCGAGTCATCAGCCCGCTCTTTCTCGATCCGCTTCCGGTAATTGTCAAAATCCGCCTGTCTTCGCAAAAGCGTCTGTCGCAAATCGTCCAATTCGCTGACGAGCTTCGCCGTCTCCGCAGCCTCCGCTCCACCCACTTCCGGATCGCTATTCGCAGGATTCCCGCCGCGCTGCGAACCCTCGTTCGGGTCCTCAGGCTCCAAATTCGCATTCATATTCTTTTCGGGCACCTTCTTGCCTCTCTTCTGCCAAAAGTTATTCAAATTTTGCTCAGTGTTTCGCTGAATAGTTGCGCCACGTAGGCAACCGCGGTAATCGCGCGTTCGTAGTGCATGCGCGTCGGGCCCAGCACACCAAGCGATCCTTGCACGAGTTCATGCCTCATGTAAGGAGCGCTGATCAGCGCCAGATTTTCGCCCGACTCGGAAATCTCCTTCACTCCGATTTGCACATGTACGGGCTCCGGGACCTTCGATGCACGCATTCAAAACCGTCACCAGCCGATGCTTCTCTTCGATCGCGGCCAGCACATCGCGCAATTGCGTCTGATCTGAAAAGTCGTGCGATGCCGACCATCTGCGCCGTGCCTTCCACGTGAACTTGTCGCGCGTGGTCTTCGCCGAGCACAACCGGATCGCACAGCGTCAGCGCGTTCTGCACGATGCCTTCGTACCGTTCGCGCTCATTCGCTAATTTTTGCAGCAAGTCGCCGCGAATTGCTTCCAGCGTCCAACCGGAATAGTGGCGATTCAAAAAGTCCGCCGTCGTATCAAGTTCGGTCTGCGTAAACGGTCGTGCCGGCCGCAAAATTTTGTCGCGCGTAATTCCGCCAGGCGAAATCAGAACGACGACAACGCGCGTATCGGGCAGCAACCACATTCGCGCATGCTCGATCACCGTCTTGCCCATCGGCGGCGACACGATGATTCCGAGCCCGTTCGACACTTCTGCAAGCACATGCCCGGCGCGCTCCGTAACTTCCGAAGCGTTTGTCGCAGCACTGATCTCGCGCTGAATCCATTCTCGATCGGCAGAGCTCAACGTCGCCTGCGATGCGATCTCTTGCGCGAAAAATCGATACGCCGCCGCAGTCGGCACGCGCCCCGCCGAAGTATGCGGCTGAAACAAAAATCCGCCGTCCTCCAGCTCACCCATCACGTTGCGAATCGTCGCCGTGCTGAGCGTCTCCTCAAAGCGCGCCGAGATCACGCGCGAAGACACTGGTTCCCCAGTCTCAATGTATGTGCGGACCACGTCGGCCAGAATCTGCCGGTTCCGTCGTTCCTGCAGCGCGGGAGTCCTCATAGGATTGCACTCTGCCCAGAGTGCCTATCTACCATTGTAGAAACGCTGTCAACCCCCGTCAACGCGAGCCGCTCCGCCCAATGCGAAAGGCACATCGCAACGCACTGTCGCAATTGAAGTTATTCTCGCGCGGATCGTCTTGCAGCGTCCTATCCGCCTGCTCGCGCTCCGCCACCGCAATATCCATTCCAAACCCAACTAACATCGAATTTTTTCTCAAAATTTTCTGCCCTTCCAGCGTTGCAGTTCCCCAAACATCCGTGCATCCTAGACATATGGAGCCAAATGTCCCCGTTTTTGGCCAGCGCTCCGGCGAGGCCCTGAAGAAAACGCGCGAGTGCGCCTATGCGGTCGTGATCAATTCCGACGGCTTGGTCGCGGGCACCCGCGACGGCGATCACATTCACCTGCCCGGTGGCGGCGTCGATTTCCCCGAAACTCCGACCGAAGCAATTCACCGCGAAGTCCGCGAAGAGATCGCTTGCAAAGTGAACATCGGCGAACGCATCGGCCAAGCTCTGCACTACATCCCTCAGGGCGACGGCCTCACCGCACATTACGCCACGTTCTACGCCGCAGAGCTCGGCGACTCCACCAATTCAACGCCCGAGCACGAACTCATCTGGGTCGAGCCCGAATCCTTCACGCACGAACACCACACCTGGGCCGCCCGCAAGCAACTTCTGAGCCTTTCCACCCGCATCCCCGCCGTCGCCGCCCAGCCACAATAACTCCCCGCCTCATAACTGAAATCGCCCCGCTCGGAATAAAGACGAATCTGTCATCACGAGCGGAGCGAGGGATCTGCTTTTCTCCCCATCGGTCGAAGCCTAATTGTTATCGATCTGCGCCCGCTGCAACTTATCGCTGTAATCGATGTAAATCGTCTTCCACTCCGTATAAAAATCAATCGCCGCAATCGCCGCCTCGCGATGACCGTTCCCCGTCTGCTTCGTCCCGCCAAACGGCAAATGCGTCTCCGCCCCAATCGTCGGCGCGTTCACATAGACAATCCCCGTGAACAAATCCCGTGTCGCCTGGAACGCCCGATTCACATCGCGCGTATAAATCGACGCCGACAATCCATACGGCACTCCGTTCGCAACTTCGATCGCCTCTTCGAACGACCCGACCGGAATCACCGAAACCACCGGCCCAAAAATTTCCTCCTGCGCAATCCGCATCTTCGGCCCGCAGTCGCCAAACACCGTCGGCTGATGGAACCACCCCTTCGCATACGCGCCCGAATCGAGCCGGTTCCCGCCATACAACAGCTTCGCGCCTTCGCCCTTCCCGATCGCCACGTAGTCCATCACCGTCTTGAGCTGCTGCTCGTTGATGCACGGCCCCATCTCCACCGTCGCATCCAACCCGTCCCCTACCTTCAACTTCTTCACGCGATCCGTAAATCGCGTCACAAACTCGTGATAAACGCTCTTATGTACCGCAATACGGCTCGCCGCCGTGCAGCGCTGCCCCGTCGTTCCGAATCCGCCCCACACCGCGCCATCCACCGCCAGATCAAGATTCGCATCTTCCAGCACGATGATGATGTTCTTTCCGCCCATCTCCAGCGAACAATGCTTGAACTGCGGCGCGCACGCCTGCGCGACCAATCTCCCCACCGCCGTCGAACCCGTGAAGCTGATCACCGGCGCATCCAGATGCGACGCCAGCGGCGCCCCTGCATTCGGCCCGTCTCCACTCACCAGATTCACCACACCCGGCGGCAACCCCGCATCCGCCAGCATCTGCACCAGGTGATACGACGACAGCGGCGTATCCTCCGCCGGCTTCAGCACCACCGTGTTCCCGCTCACCAGCGCCGGCATCATCTTCCACGACGGAATCGCCATCGGAAAATTCCACGGCGTGATCAGGCCCGCGACGCCGATCGACTGCCGCACGCTCATCGCAAATTTATTCGGCAGCTCCGACGGCGTCGTCTGACCAAACAACCGGCGCCCCTCACCCGCCATGTAATACGTCATGTCGATCGCTTCTTGCACATCGCCGCGCGTCTCCGCCAGCACCTTGCCCATCTCGCGCGTCATGTCTTTCGAGAAGTCTTCTTTGTGCGCGACCATCGCCTCCGCCGCGCGATACAAAATCTCCGCCCGCTTCGGAGCGGGCATCAGCCGCCACTTCTTATAAGCCTGCTTGGCCGACTCGACCGCCGCGTCCACATCCTCCGACGTGGACGACACAAACATCCCGACCAGCTCATCCGTGTTCGCCGGGTTGCGGTTCTCGTACGCCTTGCCGCTTCGAGACTCGACCCATTCCCCGTTAATGAAATTCCGATAAATCCGCGGCGCTGCTGCTGTTGCCATGAAATGCCTCCTGATGTCTCTGTGACCTCGGCTCTGGCCGAGTCAGTCCCTCGCAAGCCGCTAAACCTTTGCGCGATAGCGACTTACAGCCAGTTTGTCCACCATTCGATTTCGTTGAGCGGTTGCCTCTCGGCTGGTTTCGACGCGGGAAGATGCCGCTTGGAGCCACCAGTCTATCCGCACACTCGCCAACCCGTCAAACCTCGCGAATCATTGGATGTGGCCGATGTGGTCTCGATGCCTTTCGGCGAACTCTCCTGTCATGGCGCTCAGCACCCGTTCGCTCAGGTGTTGCCGTCCGTACGCCACCTTCACCCCTTCGCCTTGGCCAGTATTCGCCCAGGCCGTGTAGGGGCGCAGCACGCTGCGCCCCAGCTTGCCCGGACGTAATGCCCTTCCTCGATCTGGTTTGTCCCTTGCAGCACCGTCGCGGGCTGCCAATAAGTAACCTCGCTTTTTACATCGATGTTACAAACCCGTGGCAAGTCCCCACTTATCACCCTGTATCTTCATCTTCAAGCAATTGAGTGATTCTCCTTGGGCACAAATGAAGGCTGGAGCTTGCGCCCGCAAACTCCAGCCTTCTACATTTTTACTGGCAAAATTTCCGATCGCCTCGCGTCAGCTTGACTCCCCCGCATAACCCACATACTCTTCCCGCCAGTTGTTCAGCACACTTCCTTCCTCACAGGCCCCGAATTCGCAATTCCGGAAATCTAAGGAGAGACACTCAAATGAAGCAATCTTTGCTGGCCCTCGTCGTCCTGGCAATTTGCCTGGTCGCACCAACTCTGATGAAAGCCGATGCAAGCGCACTCGTCGGCACCTGGAAGCTCAATCTCGAGAAGTCCACGTTTACTGGCGCCCCGGCGCCTAAGAGCCTCACGCGCACGATCACGGCCGACGGCGACAACGTCACCTACACCTTCGACGGCGTAGCCGGTGATGGCTCCGCGCTGAAGTATTCATTCACCGTAAAATACGATGGCAAGGACTACCCGATCACTGGAACTGGCCCGAACGGCTCCGATCACATCTCACTCAAGCAAGTCAATTCACACATGACACAGGGAACCCTGAAAGTGGGCGACAAGGTCGTCGCCACCGTTCACACCACCGTTTCTCACGACGGAAAAACCTCAACCGTCAACAGCAAGGGCACCGACAAAGACGGCAAGCCCGTGAAACAAAACCAGGTCTACGACAAGCAGTAATTCAACCAACGATTCAAGAATTACCATCGGCCAGGGAGCGCCTGCGACACTCTCCCTGGCCGAAATTTTTTCGATCGCGAAAGGTTTCTGTGCAAACAGCCCAAAGCAACCTGCAAGATTTCGCCGCCCGCTACACCGCCGCGTGGTGCAGCCAGGACGCTGCGCGGGTCGCTGCGTTTTTCGCTCCCAACGGTCGTCTCTCGGTCAACGACAGCGTCCCAGCCATCGGCCGAAACGCAATTCAAAGCACCGTGCAATCTTTCATGACCGCGTTCCCCGACTTGCAAGTGATCTTGGATAAACTCGTCCCAAAAGATGATCGCGTCGAGTATCACTGGACTCTAGTCGGAACGAACACCGGCCCCGGCGGCACAGGCAAACCCGTTCGCATCAGCGGCATGGAAAACTGGAAACATTGGTCCGACGGGTTGATCGCAGTTTCCGGCGGCAAATTCGACGCCGTCGACTATCAGCGCCAGTTGGGACTGACTACATGAGACCGACTCGCGTCGCGAGAGTGCACACCTCTCCGCAAACCTCTGGCACCTCAGCGCCTCTGCGCCTCTGCCTTATCTTTTCTCTTTAAATCGCCGGCGCGGATCTACTGCCGGCTGGATTGCAGCGAATTCCCCGTAAGTCGCGAGGTGGAATTCGGCGGAGCGACCGGTTCTGCTACGCCGGCGGTAGTCGATCCCAGCCCAAGCTTCTCCAGCGTCAACGCATCCAGCTTCCCCGTCGGATTCAGCGCATGCGTCGTCTGAAATTTCTTCATCGCATCGACAGTGCTGTCGTCCCACTTCCCGCTCGGAGCCGCTGAGTACGACCCATCTTTCGCCAGCGCCTGCTGAATCTCGGTGATCCGCTCCGGCGTCGGCGCCATCTGCCCTTTATCTTTTTTCTTCCGCGATGACGTCTTCTTGGTGCTCGAGTGCGATTTCGACGAGGTAGAGGTCTTCGACGAGGTGGAAGTCTTCGACGACGTTGAGCTTTTGGAAGCCGACGTCTGCGTCTGCGCAGAAAGCGCGTGCGCGAACACCGTCGTGGCAAAAACCACGGCAAGCACCGACATTCGTCGCAACACAACTCTCATGGCGTAACGCTCCCCAGATGAAGTCGGCAAACTGGAGGTACGGCGAAAACCTGCCGCGCCTCCGGTTCAACCTTCAGAGTCCAAAGCCGCCCCTAAGCGGCATTTCAGCCACAAAACGTCGTTACTTGCTGTCCGCCGGCACCACGCCCGGCAAAAATACCGTCAGCGTGTGATCGTTGTCCGCTCGGCGCAGAACCTTGAACACAACGTTCTCGCCCGGCTTCAACTTTCCGACCGCCGACTTGTAGTCTTCCATCGACGCCACGGGCACACGATTGATCTCCGTGATCACGTCGCCGCGCCCGAAGCCGAGGTCGTCCGCGAAGCTCGCCGGATCGACGTCGACAACCAGCACGCCGCGCTGCCCGTCCATGCCGACGCGCGAAGCGCGATCCGGCGTCAGACTTTCGACGCGCAGACCAAACTCCGCCGGCTGCTCTTCGCCACCCTGCTGATCGCCAACGTGACCCGCCGACGTCGGGAAGACGCGCGTGCGATCTTCGACAACCGCTGTGGCTTCCTTCGCCGCGCGGTCGCGCACGTAATCAATCTTCACTTTGCTCCCGATCGGAGCCTGCGCAATCGGATTCACCAGGTCATTCCCGGTCTTCACCGGCTTGCCGTTGACCGCCGTAATCACGTCGCCGCCCTTCAGTCCGGCCTTCTCCGCCGGGCTGCCGGCTTCGACGCCCATAATCACGACGCCGTTCGCCGCGCCAAGTTCCTTCAGCGTGATCGCGTTCGTTCCCAGTTCTTCCTGGAAGCTCACGCCAATCGACCCGCGCGTCACGCGCCCTTGCGCAATGATTTGGTTGTAAACGTTGATCGCCGCCGTCGATGGCAGCGCAAACCCGACGCCTTCATACCCGCGGCTGCCCGTAATGATCGCTGTATTGATGCCGATCACTTCCCCGGCAAGATCAACGAGCGGTCCGCCCGAATTTCCCGGGTTGATCGCCGCATCCGTCTGCAAAAATCTCTGGAACTGGTGATTCGATCCGCCGATTCCGCCGCGATCCTTCGCGCTGATAATTCCGGCCGTCACGGTCGCGTTCAGTCCAAACGGGCTGCCGATCGCCAGAACCCAATCGCCGACATTCACGCCGTCCGAATTGCCCAGCTTGGCAGTGGGAAGCTCTTTCCCCGCTTCAATCTTGATCACCGCGAGGTCGGTGTCTTCATCGACGCCGATCACCTTCGCCGTGTACTTGTTCGGATCGCCGTCCAGCGAAACCTGAATTTTCGTCGCCTGCTCGACCACGTGATTGTTCGTCAGCACATATCCGCGCTTATCGACGATCACGCCCGAGCCCAAACTCCGTTCCGCTTGCGGAGGAGCATCCTGCCGCCCATCAAAAAATCGATCGAAGAAATCCTGCATCGGATCGTCTTGGTCATTCCCGTAGCCTTGACCATTGCCGCCACCCTGTGGCGTCCGCCGCTTCCGCACAGCCGGCTTCTTCTCGAGAACTTGAGTCGTAGCAATATTGACGACTGCGGGTTCAACGCGCGTCACAATCCCGGAAAACGACGCCGACGACGGCACCGGATCGGGCAACTTCAGCGGCGTGGCATTCGTCCCGGCAAACGCCGACATCGCCCTCATCGCCGACGTCCGGCCCGACACAATCGAGCCGATCAGAATCCCAACCACCAGCGTCAGGACCAGAAACGCCGACGCCAGCAACTTCCGCCGGCGCGCCCACCCGAAAATCTCTAGAACTTGCTGCCCCATAGCGTGTTTACTCCTGTCGTCCCGGAAAAAATTCCCCGCCGTCAAAAAGTATAACACCAGCATTCACGACGGGTTGCGGATGCACAACGCTGAGGCAGAACCGATACTGTACGAACGGCCGGGTGCCGAATTGGTTCCAGTTACTGCCGCGCGGTTGCCGGGAAACGATACTCCTGATTTTGTGACGCCTCATGCGGACGCCAACTTGCGACGCCTCATGCTGATGCCTATTGGACGCATTGGCAAGACGTTTTGTTGTAGCCCTGACACGAATTCGGCTTTTGGATGCCGCACCCTTTCGCTTTTGAAAGGGTGCGGGTTTAGACGAATCCCGCCCACCAAAACGACGACCTGTAGCCGCGATCGTTTCTCAGATCGCGGGATTTCAGATTCCACACTACCGACCCCACAACGACGACCGCCACATCTTTCCCTTGACATCAACTCCCATCTGTCAGATAAAAGATGCAGCTGCGACAGCGAGCCGTTCACGCCGTCGCACTCGAAACGTGGCGATTTAGGGCAACTTGCTCCACGTAAAAAACTGCTAAAGAGCTTCAGAGCTTTCTTAGAAGATTTTCTGAGATCCCTCCAAGCCTTTGGCACGGAGGGTTTTTTCATTTGGCCCCCTCCCTGCTGACCCTAAATCCATTCAGTGAAGTTTGCGCAGTTGTGCCTGCGTCCATTCAACCGGCCGTGCTCCGATCGGTCACGAATTTTGGAGATAGAGGATATGGCTGATAATTTCGAACTGCGCTGTAAAGAATGTGGCAAGACCTGGGGCAACGTCCCCAAGTCGTTCTGCGAAGAGTGTTTCTCCCCTCTCGAAGTATCCTTCGACTACACCGCCATCAAGAAGAAAGTCCGCCGCGAAGACATCGCTTCGCGGTCTTTTAATATGTGGCGCTATTCTGAATTCCTTCCGCTCTCCGAAGGCTTCACTCCGCCCAACGCTGTCGGCGGCACGCCGCTCGTCGCAGCGAAGAAACTCGCCAAGCGTCTTGGTGTCCGCGAAGTCTACGTAAAGAACGACGCCGTCTGCTTCCCTTCTCTCTCTTTCAAGGACCGCGTCGTAGCCACCGCTCTCGCTGCCGCTCGCCGATTCGGATTCGAAACCGTCGGCTGCTCCTCCACCGGCAATCTCGCCAACGCCGTCGCCGCCCAGGCCACTCAGCAAGGCTTCGACGCGTGCGTCTTCATTCCCGCCGACCTCGAAGCCGCAAAAGTTCTGAACACCGCCGTCTACGGCGCGCGCATCGTTCGCATCAACGGCAACTATGACCACGTCAATCGTCTCTGCGCCCAGATCGCCGATCGCTTTCAGTGGGGACTCGTCAACGTCAATCTCCGCCCCTACTACTCCGAAGGCTCCAAGACGCACGGGTTCGAAATCGCCGAGCAACTCGGCTGGCGCTTGCCCGACAACGTCGTCGTCCCCATGGCCGGCGGCTCGCTCATCGGAAAAATCTCGAAAGCCTTCCGCGAACTCATCGAACTCGGCTGGGTCGAACCCAAGCAAGTCAAATTCTTCGGCGCCCAAGCCACCGGCTGCTCCCCGATCTCAACCGCAGTGAAGAAGGGTCTCGCGCGCTTCGAACCGCAAAAGCCCAACACCATCGCCCGCTCGCTCGCCATCGGCAATCCCGCCGACGGCAACTACGCCGCGAAACAAATCCTCCAAAGCGGAGGCTGGGCCGAAGACGCATCCGACGCCGAAATCGTCGAAGCCATCAAGCTCCTCGCCGAATCCGAAGGCGTCTTCACCGAAACCGCTGGCGGCGTCACCGTTGGCGTCGCGCAAAAACTCATCCGTCAGGGCCGAATCGGCGCCGACGAAACCACCGTCCTCTCCATCACCGGCAACGGCCTCAAAACCACCGACGCCATCGCCAACGAATTCCCGCTGACCGAAGCGATCGCTCCGAAGCTCGAAGCGTTCGAAGCATTGCTCGACAGCCAACTAACCGCCGCCAGCGCAGTCGCCGGCGCAAAATAGCCCTGGCGACGCAAACAACGTAAAGCATCGGCGCAGCACAACTCAGGAACGCAACGCATTCGAATTTGAAAACGAAATCCGGGCACAACCCGCTGCCCAACTACATTTAGGAGACAAGAGCACATGAGCGTGACCATCGAAATTCCCACAGCGTTTCGCCGTTTCACCGACGGTGCCCCCAAAATCGACTGTAACGGCACCACCGTCGCGGCCGCGCTAAAAGAGCTGACCACTCGCTTCCCCGACCTTTCGAAACACGTCCGCGACGAGTCCGGCCAAATCCGCCAATTCCTCAACGTCTACCTCAACGAAGAAGACATCCGTTTCCTCGGCGGCGAATCCTGCGCCCTCAAAGAAGGCGACCGCGTCCTCCTCGTCCCCTCCATCGCCGGCGGTTCCCACTAACGCCGCTAACCCAATCGAGTGTACGGGCGCAGCACTGCTGCGCCCCACCTTGTCCGGCCGTACTCCCCTCTCGTTCATCCCAAAAATCTCACACTCCGCAACAAACCAATTCGCACCTCATATCGTCTAGCTCCGATAGAAACTCGTGTGCCGCGCCAACGCGGCCCACGAAGGAGCCCTCATGCGCAACCGCTGGCGCGACCTCGTCTTCGGCTTCCGCCTCCTCTGGAAAAACCCCGGATTCACCACGGTCGCTGTCCTCGCCCTGGCTCTCGGCATAGGCGCCAACACCGCCATCTTCAGCGTCGTCTACGCCACGCTCCTGGCCCCGCTGCCCTACCACGAGCCCGATCGCATCGTCATGGTCTGGTCCAAAATTCAGAACAACCGCAACGGCATCTCCGCCGGCGACTTCCTCGACTGGCAACGCCAGAACACAACGTTCGAGTCCATGGCTGCATGGACCGGCCGCACACTCAATCTGAACGAAGGCACCCAACCCGAGCAAATCCAGGGAACCGCCTGCACTCCACAATTTCTCCACGTCCTGGGTCAGCCGTTCCTGCTCGGTCGCGATTTTCTTCCCGAAGAGGGTCAAGTCGGCAAGGAGCACGAGGCCATCCTCACCTATCGCCTCTGGCAAGACCGTTTCGGCGGCGACAAAAACATCATCGGTCAGCAACTTCGTCTCAACGGCGAGCAATATAGCGTCGTCGGCGTCCTCGCTCCCGGCGCCACCGATCGCGTTCAAAGTCGAATGTACGTCCCGCTGGCATTCAAACCCGACCAGATCAATCACGAATTCCATTTCGTCCTGGTGATGGCGCGCATGAAGCCGGGCGTCACGCTGAAACAAGCGAACGCCGACATGGAGTCCGTCACCGCCCACATCGCCCAGGAATATCCCAAATCCAATCAAGGCTGGAGCGCCACCGTGGAACCGCTCCAGAACGACTTTCTCAATCGCAGTGTTCAGCGCGCGCTCTGGATGATGTTAGGCGCCGTCGGTTTTGTGCTCCTCATCGCCTGCGCCAACGTCGCCAATTTGCTTCTCGCTCGCGGCACAGCTCGGCAATCCGAAATCGCAGTGAGAGCCGCGCTGGGAGCTACGCGCGGCCAACTGTTCGGGCAATTTCTCACCGAGAGCCTCGCGCTCGCAACCATCGGCGGCGTGCTCGGAATCGGTCTCGCGTGGGCGTTGCTGAAGATGATCCTCGCGCTCATGCCCGAGTACACGCTCCCGTCCGAAGCCGACGTCACGCTGAATATTCCCGTGCTCTTTTTCACGATGGCCGCGACCATGCTCGCCGGCGTTCTCTTCGGCTGCGTCCCCGCGTTCCAGGCCGCGCGACTCAATCTCAACGACACTCTGAAAGAAGGCGGCCGCTCCGGCGGAGCCGGCAAACATCGCGTGCGTCACGCCCTCGTGCTCGCGGAATTCGCTCTGGCGCTGACTCTCCTCGCCGCCGCGGGCCTCGCCGTCCATAGCTTCTGGAACATCACCCACGTGGACATGGGCTTTCGTACCGATCACATCCTCACGTTCTCTTTGCCGATGCCCGCCGAGCGCCTGAAAACCGCTGACCAGATCACCTCGTTCTATCGAGATCTCGGCAGCAAGGTTCAGGCTTTGCCGGGCATTTCGGCCGTGTCCGTATCCACCGGATTTCCCGTGCAAGGCACCAACTTCGGCATGCCGTTTGAGATTGTCGGCAAGCCCGTAACCGATCGCTCGCAACGTCCCGGCGCGGGCTTCAACATGGTCACGCCCGGCTACTTCCCCACTTTCGGTATCCGCATCACCAAAGGCCGCGCATTCACCGAAGCCGATGCAGCCGGAGGCATGCACGTGGCAATCGTCAACTCCGCGCTGGTGAAAAAATTCTTTCCAGACGTCGATCCGCTGACGCAACAAATCTCGGTTGAGCAGCTCATTCCCGGTGTTACCAATCTCGGCCAGCCGGTCAACTGGCAGATCGTCGGAGTATACGAAGACGTACGCAATGGCGGACCGAAGTTCGGTGATTTCCCGGAAATTGACGTCCCGTTTGCGCAGAGCCCGTGGCCCGGCGTATCGATGGCAGTCCGGACCGCCGCCGATCCCGAGAACATGTCTAAAAGCATCGCCGCAGTTATTCGCTCCGTCGAGCCGGACCTTCCCATGGCGGACGTAAAATCGATGGACCATCTCCTGGAAGAAGCGATGGGTGGCGATCGTTTTGGCGCAGTCTTGTTCGGCAGCTTCGCATTCATCGCGTTGGCCCTCGCCGCCTTCGGAATCTACGGCGTGATGTCGTTCGCCGTAGCACAGCGCACCCGCGAAATTGGACTGCGTATGGCCCTAGGCGCCGGCGAGGGCCAGGTCCTTGGACTCATCATGAAGGAAGGCATGACGCTCGGCATCATCGGCCTGCTGATCGGCCTGCTTGGCTCTTATGGAGTCGGCCGTCTGATGAAAAGCACGTTGTACGGAATCGGCTCGATCGATCCAATAGCCTTCAGCGCGGTCGCCGCGATTCTCCTATTCTCCGCCCTGATCGCCTGCTACATCCCCGCGCGCCGCGCCACCCACGTCGACCCAATGGCCGCTCTACGCGACCAGTAGCGCGGCCGCCGAGCCGCCAGATCGAGATGCCGCAGATTATGTACGGGCGCAGCACTGCTGCGCCCCATGTCCGCACGATGTAATCGGTTCGCCGCGGCCGTTTTGTTTCTCATCACAACCACTCGCGTCGCAAATCGTTGTCGCCATCCGCCCGTGCTATAACTTCGCTTTGGAGGGAGGTCCCATGATCGCTCGCCTCTGGTCCGCCCGCGCCACACCGCAGAACTGGCCCGCTTACGAAAAGCACTTCATCGATCACGTCGTCCCTGAGCTTCGCACTCAAAAAGGTTACGTCGCCGCGAACCTGCTCAAGCGCGAAGATGGCGAGGAAATCGCCATCACTGTCGTCAGCTTCTGGCGCTCCCTCGAATCCATCGACACCTTTGCCGGCTCCGACCGTGAGTCCGCGGTAGTCTCGCCGACTGTAACGGTCTTCCTCAGCAGCTTCGATAAACGCGTGCAGCACTTCGACTTAGCCTTCGCCGATACCCCGTTCGACCTGACTTTTTGACCTATGGTCCGCGCCTCCACATTTTGGAAACATTTTTGCCATAAATTTCGTTCCTAAGTTCACAAGAGAGGTGTCCAATGCGCAACGCGATCGCCCTGTTCGCCAGTTCCGTCCTGGTCGTGATGGCCGCAGCCCTGCCGGGCCACCCGGCTCCGATGCCGCAAACCCATCTGTCCGTCACCGACATCTACTCGCACCCGTTTGAGGTCGATCTTCCCTACGACCAGAAAGTGTCGCTGGATCTGAAGTCCGGTGACTACCGCATCGCCGCGAGCAGCGGCGAAAAGTTTTCCGTCCGCACCACCGGCGATCGCGCCGAAAAAGGTCGTGACATGTCGCTGACCTTCAAACACATGAATAATCACGCCGAGCTTCGGCTCACAGGCGGCCCGAACAGCAACGGACCAAGCATCGAGATCGGCGTCCCCAAGTCATCAAATCTGATCGTCCGCCTTCCCTTCGGCGATCTAAACATCGAAGGCGTGGCAGGCGACAAAGACGTCGAGATGCACGCCGGCGATCTAAACATTGAAGTCGGCAACCCCGCCGACTACGCCCACGTCGATGCATCCGTCGGCGCCGGCGACATCAACGCCGGCCCCTTCGGCGAAAACAGAGACGGCCTCTTCCGCTCGTTCGAGAAATCCGGCCCCGGCCACTATCGCCTCCACGCCCACGTGGGCGCCGGCGATCTCAACCTGAAGTAAAAAACAACCTCCTTTCAGGTCGCTGACTCTCACCCAGGTGGCCGCCTTGCGGCGTTGCCTTGACTCGCGTGTTTGCGTATAACCGAAGCCCATGTCGCCGCTCCTCTTCGCCGCGCTGAAGCCGGTCACGTTGACGCCTACCGAACTCCGTTGGGACTTGCTCAACGTCGGAGTCGGCGTCCTTCTCCTGGTAATCGGGCTCACCGCGACTGCACTCTTTTTCTTTCGCCCTAAATGGCGAGACCGCTCGCTGATTTATTTCGGCGTCTTCACGATGCTTTACGCGGTTCGGCTGCTCGCCAATCGCCTGCTCATCGAGTCGGTCGTAGACGTGTCACGCGTCTTCTGGCTTTATTTCGATTATTTCATCAGCTGCACGATCATTTTGCCCTTCGGCCTGTATCTGTACGAGTTGGTCGAGTCCGAGCTCAAACCGTTCTTCCTTTGGATCGTCGGCGCGCAGGCCGTGTGCGCCATCGGCGAAATCGCGGGTGCGATCTACGGCGTTGGCCTTCCCAGGCTCAATCAGGCCAACAGCATCGTGACCATCCTGAGCGTGACGGTCGGTCTGGCATGGATGCTCCTCAAGCGCGCACAACGACCGTTCACACATGACGTCAAAGTCTTCTTCGGCGGTCTGGTGTTCTGGTTCCTCTTCGTCTTTTACAACAACCTCGCGGGCCTGGGGATCATTTCCGGTCCGCCGAAATCACACGGCCTCGAGTTCATCGGATTTCTTGGTTTCGTCGGATCCCTCGGGTACATCACCGCTCGTCGCAACTTCGCCACCGAGGAGCGCCTGCTCGCTATCGAAGCGGAGCTACAAATCGCACGACAAATCCAGGCTTCGACTCTGCCGCAGCAGCTTCCGAAGCTCGCAGAGCTCGACATCGCCGCTCGTTACGTCCCGATGACTTCCGTCGCCGGCGACTTCTACGACTTCCTTCCCGATGGCCCGAAATGTCTCGGTGTTCTTATCGCCGATGTCGCCGGTCACGGAGTCGGCGCCGCGCTGATCGCCTCTATGGTAAAGGTGGCGTTCGCCGCTCAGTTCGAGCATGTCGCCGATCCGGCGAAACTCCTCTCGGAAGTGAACATCGCGCTCTGCGGAAAATTTGAAGAGCAATACGTCACCGCCGCTTACGTCTACATCGACTGCGAACGCAATGTAGTCACCTACGCAGGTGGTGGCCATCCGCCGCTCATGCTCGCATCTCGCGCCGACGGCAACGTCCGCCGCGTAGAAGAAAACGGCCCGATCCTCGGCATGTTCGCCGAAGCCCCGTACTCGTCGGTCGAAATTCCCTTTCGTTCCGGCGACCGACTCTTCCTCTACACCGACGGCGCCTTCGAGGCCATGAACACTGCGAACGAAGAGTACGGCAAGGCCCGCGTCGAGGAATTTCTGAAATCGCATCTCACCATGTCGCCCGACGCTCTCTCCACTGCGTTTCTCGCCGACCTTTCGCACTGGTCCGGGCACGCTCAAGGCGGCCAGGACGACGACATCACCTTCGTCGTTCTCGACTATCGCGATGAACGCGACGCGGTTCCCGATGAATCGAAACTTCAATCCAGAGTTGCCGGATGACGTCCAGCTCCGGCGCATCACCCGCATCGTCAAGCGCCGCAGCATCGACAAAATTATCTCCGGCACTCTTCGGCATCGCTCTCCTTCTGGCGATTTCCGTCCTGATCAACTACGTCGATCGCGGCACGCTCGCCATCGCCGCACCACTCCTGAAAGAGGATCTTCATCTCTCGCCTTCACAACTCGGCATATTGTTGTCGGCGTTCTTCTGGACCTATGCGCCGTTCCAGATCGTTTCGGGCTGGTTGGTAGACAAATTCGATGTGAACTGGCTTTTGGCTCTCGGCCTTCTTATCTGGTCGGTCGCAACGTTGACGACCGGTCTTCTCCACGGCTTCGCTCTCATGTTCGTCGTGCGGCTGATTCTCGGCATAGGCGAGTCGGTGTCGTATCCTTCGTACAATAAAATCGTCGCGAAACATTTTCAGGAATCTCTGCGCGGCCGCGTGAACGGAATGGTGTCGGCAGGATGGGCAGGCGGCCCCGCACTGGGGACGCTCATCGGTGGATTGCTCGTCGCGCACGTCGGATGGCGCCTATTCTTCATCGTTCTCGGCAGCGCGAGCCTGCTCTGGCTTCCTGCATGGATTCGCCGGATGCCCCGCGGTCCAGGCCTGCCAGTCGCAAAGACAGCGAAACCAGCAGGAATGTTCGAGATTGTCCTACAGCGTTCGGCCTGGGGAACATTCATCGGTCTCTTCTCTTTCAATTACATCTGGTATTTCCAGATCACCTGGCTGCCGTTTTATCTCGTGCGACAACGAGGCTTCTCCTTGCAGACCATGTCACTCGTGGGCGGCGGAGCATTTCTCGTTCTGGGAGTTTCAGCCCTACTTTGCGGATGGCTCGCGGACCGCTGGATCATCTCCACCAAGAATCCAACCCGCGTGCTCAAGGGATTTTGCGGCGGCGGGCTAGCGCTCTCAGCAACGGCATTTTTTGCGGTTTTCCTGATCAAGGATCATACGGTTGCAATGGCCACGTTATTTTTGAGCTGCGCTTCGCTCGGCCTCGGCGCCGCAAATCTCTGGACCATGACGCAGATCCTCTCCGGACCGCAAACCGCCGGCCGCTGGACCGGCCTGCAAAATTTCTGCGGCAACATCGCCGGAATGGTCGCGCCAGCTCTCGTCGGTATCATCGTCGAACGCACCGGCGGATTCTTCTGGGCCTTCGCCATGACCAGCGCCGTCAGCCTGCTCGGCGCCGCTGGCTACATCTTCGTCGTCGATCGCGTCGAACCCGTTCAGTGGGTAAACGGGTAGCACCGGCATCTTGCCGGCGTTTTTTTCTTACAGCGTGATAGCTGCCGCTCCACCCGGTCCGCGGCATTCACGAATTAAACGCGCACATCCTCCCACTGGCGGCTCTCGCCCGCGCGCAGCACCGCCTCAATCACCGCCATATTGTTCAGCGAATCTTCCAGCGGCACAGGCACCGGCGTGCCCTCGCGAATTGCCCGCGAAAACGCATCACCTTGCACCGTATATTGGTCGGTCTCACGAAAGATGTCGGCGGCAACCCCGCTTCCCAGGACATCGCGTCCATCATCGACGAGAATGCGCGTTTCGCGGTTTGGCGGCGCGTTGAACGGGATTTCAATCTCGATCCTTCCCTGCGTCCCGAAGAACTGCATGCGCTGATACGCCACCATCTGCGTGCCGCATGTAAATATCGATTGCCCCGACGGGAAATCCAGGATCGCCGACGCCAGCCGATCCACGCGAAAATCAGGATCACGCTCAATCACGGCCGCCACACGCTGCGGCTCCTGATCGAAAATCATCCGCGAAGTGAAGATCGGATAGCAGCCAATGTCCATCACTCCGCCGCCGCCCCATTCCAAAACATTGCGCACGTTCGCCCCATCGCGGTTGAAATAGCTGAACGCACCCATGATGGCCTTCAGCTGCCCGATCCGCCCCGCCCGAATCAGCCCGCGCGTGCGCACCCACTGCGGATGTGTCCGCACCATAAAAGCTTCGCCAACCAACACGCCCGCTTGGTCCCGCGCGGCGATTAATTGCCTCACTTCGGCGACGCTCAATCCAATCGGCTTTTCGCACAACACATGCTTCCCCGCCTCGCACGCCTTGATCGCCCACGGCACGTGCAAATGGTTCGGCAGCGGAATGTATACCGCCTCGATGTGCTCGTCGGCCAGGAGGTCTTCATACGATCCGTACGTCTTCGCGATATTCAAGGCCTGCGCCGCATCCCTCGCCTTGAAAAAATCGCGCGACGCGAGCGCGTAAATCTCGCTCAATTCGCCCAACTGCATCCCCGGAATCACTTTCCGCACCGCGATCGACGCCGCGCCCAGCACCCCCCACCTCACTCGACCCTTTTTCGACATTTGGCCTCCAAGCCCGCTCCATCCTTTATCAGTAGCATCCGCATTTCCAGATTAATCTTTCCTGAACTTCCGCAACGCCTCAAAACGAAGTATCCTCTCCCCCGCTTTGCACAAAATCGCACAGGCAGGAGTGCCTGTGCCACGCGGCTGGCGCGGTCGTACACGGCTTGCCGCCCGCCCAATCGGAGAACAACACAGATGATTTCGCTCTCGCGCATCCTGTCGTGGACTTCCGCACTCACGCGGCGTCTCGACGTTCTGACCTTGCTCGCGGCACTCGCCTTCCTTTGCGGGGCGGCTGGGACAACTCACGCGGCGCCTGCGCCTCCGCCCGACACCACCGCGCAGAAATTCTCCGTCTCCTTCCCCAAAGAACGCAGCGACAAACCGCTCGACGGCCGCCTGCTCCTCATCCTCTCCAACGATCCCAGCGAAGAGCCCCGCATGCAAATTTCGCTCGCACCGCGGACGCAAATGATCTTCGGCGTCGATGTCGATGGCCTCGCGCCGGGCCAATCCACCACGATCGATGACACCGCCTTCGGATATCCTGTCCGCTATCTCCACGACGTAAAACCTGGCGAATACTACATGCAGGTCGTCCTGAATCGCTACGAGACCTTTCATCGCGCCGACGGCCACACCGTGAAGTTGCACATGGATCAGGGCGAAGGCCAGCACTGGAACGTTTCTCCCACCAATCTTTACAGTAAGCCGGTGAAAATCACGATCGGCGCGGCCGCAGGACCAAACGCGAGCGCGCAACCCATCGCAGTTTCCCTCGATCAGGAAATTCCCGCCATTCCCGCGCCAAAAGACACGAAGTACATCCGCCACATGAGCATCCAGAGCGCATTGCTCACGAAATTCTGGGGCCGGCCGATGTTTCTCAGCGCCAACATTCTTGTGCCCGAAGGATTTGACGAGCATCCCAACGCGCACTTCCCTCTCGCGATTTTTGAAGATCACTTCAATCACGACTTCGAGGGCTTCCGCACCGAGCCGCCCGATCCGAATCTCAAGCCCGATTTCAGCGAGCGCTTTCACATCTCTGGCTACAACCGCATCCAGCAGGAAGAGGAGTACAAGTTTTACCAGCAGTGGATCTCGCCGAAATTTCCGCGCCTGCTCGTCGCACAAATCAATCACGCGAATCCGTATTACGACGATTCGTACGCGGTCGATTCCGCCAACGTCGGCCCGTACGGCGAAGCCATCGAAACCGAATTAATCCCCGCGCTCGAAAAACAATTTCGCGCGATCGGCCAGGGCTGGGCGCGATTCGTCTACGGCGGCAGCACCGGCGGATGGGAATCGATCGCCGTGCAAATGTTCTACCCCGAACACTACAACGGTGCGTTCATCGCGTGCCCCGACCCCGTCGATTTCCGCGCCTACACCAACATCAATCTCTACAAGGATAAAAACGCGTTCTTCATTCAGGGGCCGCACACCGAAGTTGCGCAGCCCGGCTTCCGCGATTATCTCGGCCACACGATCGCCACGACGCAGAGCGTGAATCAATATGAGCTTGCGCTCGGCTCGCACTCGCGTTCGGGCGAGCAGTACGACATTTGGCAAGCCGTTTACGGCCCCGTCGGCGCCGACGGCTATCCCGCGCCGATTTTCGACAAGGAAACCGGCGAGATCGATCCGAAAATCGCCGCCTATTGGAAGGAACACTACGATTTGAGCAACATTTTGCAGCGCGACTGGGCCACGCTCGGTCCGAAGCTGCGCGGCAAGCTCCGCATCTACGTGGGCAGCGCCGACAACTACATGCTCAACGACGCCGTTTACCTCATCGAGGATTTTCTGAAGTCCACGACAAACCCGCCGTACGAAGGCGAAGTAAATACGGCGACCGCGCCGAACATTGCTGGAACGGCGACCCGACGGAGCCGAACTATTTGTCGCGCCTCCACTACAACACCATGTACGTCCCAATGATCCTCGACCGCATCCAAAAAATCGCCCCCGCCGGCGCCGACCTAACTTCCTGGCGCTACTGATCGAGGTGGCGGACTGGCACTACGAATCGATGTGGCACAGGCACTCTTGCCTGTGCGCAACCAGAAATTACGCAAAGGCTTGCGCAATTCCAGGATCGCGACGTCGCATTCTCAGGTAGGGGCGCAGCACGCTGCGCCCCTACCTGCCCGGGCGTATGGCGCCTTCGACACTAGATTTTTCTTTAGGTCCGCTCCGCCAATCGCGACCCCGCAATCGCTCGAAGCCGTCCCCTGTACGGGCGCAGCACCGCTGCGCCCCAAGCGCCTAGCCGTTCAGTCCAATCGCGATTTGGTTTTGTCTGGTCTCAATGTTCCGCCCTTCAAACCTGTAACCTGGAACTCTTTTCTCTGCTAAAATCCCGCGCCATGAACCGACGAACCGTACTCACCGCACTCCCACTCGGAGTACTTTTGCCCGAAGCCCTTGTCAACGCAGCCAGCGCGGCGGCCGCGCCCGCGAACTCATCCACCGTCTACGAACTCCGCATCTACCACGCCATGGAAGGCAAGCTCGACGCCCTCCTCGCGCGTTTCCGCGATCACACAATTAAAATTTTCGCCAAGCACCACATGCGCAGCATCGCCTACTGGACCCCCACCGACGATCCCGCAAAAACCAACACGCTCATCTACATCCTCGAACATCCCAGCCGCGAAGCCGCCACCGCAAACTGGAAGTCCTTTCAGGATGACGAAGAATGGAAGGCTGTCAGAGCAAAATCGGAAGAAAACGGCAAGCTCGTCGATCACGTAGACTCGACCTTCATGGCTTTGACGCCGTTCTCACCGCACATTCGCTAGTTCCCTAGCGCGGCAAGCACAACGACCAATTCACGCCGGGCGGCGTCATCCGTCTACACGTCGTCCAAATCTTTTTCCGGCCCCCGCTTAGCCCGAAAGAAATACGCCGAAGCGCCAATCACGATCGCGAAAAATCCCACTCCGCCCGCCATCAACATAAACGCGCCCCAATCCACGCGCGCACCCGGGACATTCGCAAACCTCTCTGACCCAATCGGAGCATAACCGAGCACCACATGCGTGTATGGGCTTCCGGCGGGCGTGAGCGTCCACGGCGCCCGAAAGAACAGCACCGCAAGCCCCAGCGCAAAAAACAGCAACGTCGTGTTGTAGAAAGTCTTCATCGACTCCCGGCCCTCTTTTTGTGGTGAGAGATTCTACTTCTTCAAAATGTCGAGCCCATACGACGGGTCGCGCATCGTCCCCGTAATTTTCACCGGGACAACTTCGCCCGCCTTTTTCTTCTTCATCATCGGCTCGATGGCTTTCAGAAACACCGACTTCACGCCGGTCTCGCCCTTCGACAATTTCTGATCGACGCGCAGGTTCCCGTGCAGGTCGATCTTATCGTCATTAACACCATACGTACCGTGCATGTGCGCGAGCGCCCCGGGAATCCCAAAATAAAGATCGGTCACATTCGCGACCGCATTTTCCATCTCCACGTGTCCGCGCATATTCTCAAACACGCTCTCGGGAGCATCGTCCGCCTTTCCCCCCTGAGCCACCCGGCTCAGATTGTTCACCTTCTCCTGCGTCGTCGACTTCGTAAAGTCCGCCTGCCCGATTTCAAAATCCCCGCGCAAATTCATCCGGTCGATAAAATCCTTATTCCCAGGCGGCACGTACACGATTGCTCGAAACTTCATCGTCCCCGTCATTTTCGCGTGGTGATTGTGAGCGAGCAGCTCGAGCCAATCCGTGATGCTGCCCTGGTTTTCGATCCCGGTCAGCGACACGGTTTTGCCGTCCGATCCCGGTTTGCTCATGATGTCGCCGCGCGCCAGCACAATCGAACTATTCATCTGCGCCTTCACGTTCTTCAGCGACACATCGCCGTTCCACCCATTCACCACGGCGTGGTATTCGGTTCGCAAATGAACGGTGTGCGGATTCGGCGACACGTTGAAATCCGTCGTGTCGGTCATCCCCGCAACTTCCAGTTGATTCAGTTTCCCCTCGAATTTTCCGGACGAATACAGCGTGCCGCCTATTCCCGGAAACACTCCGAGGTTCGCGCGCTCAAAAACGTACGACCCGGACGCGGGTGCCTCCTCGGGCTTATTCGTGTCCAGCGGCCCGAATTCCCCTTCCGTGCGAATCTCCCCCGGCGGCAGCGGATTGCTCAACTCCGCATGAAACGACATCGCTTTTCCATCGCCGGCGTTGTTCACCGTCAGCTTGTGAATCTCAAAGCGCAGCGGCTTCGCTCCCGTTTCGCCCGACGAAAATTCCAGAACGCTGGTATCGGCAGTGATGTCGCCAATTTCAATTTTTGTCTGATCGGCGCCCGCGGCCGGAGGCGCCTTCGGTCCCGCGTGTTCGCTGGCCGGCGATACAAACACGTGCAGGCCCTCCACAGTCACGTGCGTAATGCGCTTCGGCACCGCGAAAAATCCCGGGTAGCTGCCATCAATCGTGAGCCGCGCGACCGTCGCGATCGGCGTCACGTCGCGCTGCGAATTTCTGCGAATGGTCACGCCTTCGGCGACGCAGCTCGGCGGAAAAAAACTCGAACGAAAACTCTTGATCTCAACGTGACTTCCAAATTTCTGTTCCAGCCCCGCGGTGACATTTGCCTGCGTGAACGGCCAATGCATCCAAACGATCGTCAATCCGCTCGCGATCACCGCGACAAACACTCCTAGTACAATTAGTATCCAGCGCCTCAAATTCCCCCCAAATGTACTCGCTCACAATTGGCCCAGATTCTGCCGCTTGGATGCACCAAGATATCAAAGCGGCTTCACGCCGCAGCCCGAAAGCAGATCAATGCGCCAATTTGCAGCCAGGGTGCCGCACCCCAGATTTGAGAGGGTGCGGTTTTGACTCCTCTTTCCCCCATCAAAAAGTCCTCCGCGCAACTCTGCGACCTCCACGCCTCAGCGTTAGCTTTTCTCCTTCTTTCGACTTTCAACTGTCGACTGTCAACTTCCGTAGAACCTTCGTAATCCCCCGCTGAGACAGGTTCCCGATTCGCCGCACCTGTCCTACTGTTCAACTTATCTTCGTATCAGGCACCACATATTCTGTCCGCGTACTTAATCGACCCCTTCCAGAAATGAGATCGGTTTTATGCCTGGCCTGGATTACATCTCGTGCGTTTTGACCGTGATATCGACGGTTCTGGTGGGGAAAAAGCTGTGGCAGGGTTGGGTGGTCGCGGGCGTAAACAGCGTCATCATCTGCTTGATCGGGATGCGGACCGCTCAGTTTGGATTCGTCCCGGCGAACCTGTTCTGTATGGGCCTGTATGCAAATAATCTCTGGAGCTGGCGATGCAAGAAGCCCTGAAGACGGCGCTGCGAAAGGTAAAGAAGCTACCTGAAACCCTGGCCTTGGCGACCGCCGTGTGTGTCGTAAGCGTGGCCTCGCTCGGCGCACAATCCGCGCCGGTCACGCGCCGCCCGGTCCGCCACTTGGTGACGCCGGCCTACCCCGAGCTCGCCAAGAAGCTGAATCTCACAGGCACTGCCCGCATCGAGGTCACCATCGGAGCCGACGGCACCGTAAAGCACACGCGCGTCCTCGGTGGCCATCCCGTCCTTGCCGCCGAAGCCGAACGCGCCGCCGAAAAGTCCACCTTCGAAGCCGGCCCCGCCGAAACCACCGAAGTCATCGAATTCAAGTTCTAGCCGCTCTCGGTCTCACCGTGAAGAGTTTTGTCGCGCGCTGAGGTTTGTGGTTCGCGGTTTCAACAGCGAGCCGCGTGGTGAGGTTTGTGGGTCGCGGTTTCAACCGCGACACTACCCCCAGCGAGCGGGAGGGGCTTCAGCCCCTGAAGTACCCTTCCCAATGCCCCAATCGCGCCCTAAAAAAATAGGGGCGCAGCACGCTGCGCCCCATGTCCGCAAGTTCTAAACAGTTGTCGCTGCTTCGCTCTTCAACCCACGAAAAGCTTCGATCCGCCTACCACCGTCGCCCCCAGCGCCCTCCGTAATACCCAAACGAAAACGCCGGATACCCATATCCGTAGTAATACCCCGGATATCCCGCGTACGGATACGCCGCATAGGGATACGCATACGCCGGCGGCGCATAACACGGTGCGTCATACCCGCAAGCATAAGGCCCCGGAGCGTACGATCCCTGCTGCCCGTAAGCACCGGAATATCGTCCACCGCGGCGTCCATAATTATCGTAGTCATACTGCGACACGGGCACAAACGCCTGGGCGCTCTGTGTCGTGTCCACCGTCACCGGCTCTTTCAACCGGAACGTCAGCCAAGTCTCCGGCGGAATCACCGTGGGCCGCCCGCGGGTGAGCAGCACCGCACCGATACCAGCCGCTGCGCCGGCACCAGCACCAATCGCCGCACCGCGTCCCCAATCGGCGATCGAGCCGATTGCCGCTCCCAGCGCCGTCGTGCCACCAATTGTGGCCGCGTCCGCGCCGTGCGAGGTCCCGCCGCTTCCCTTCCAAAGTTCGGTCAGAATCGGCCGCGACTGCCCATCGGCAATCGTCATGTCGGTCAGCTCGATCCCGAGCTGCGATGTACCCGTGACGCGCCCAGCCTTCTGGGCCGCTTCGACCTGGCCGACCAGCATCTGGCCGCGCCGCGCCACAACGTAGCCGTTCACCACAACGGGCTGCTGCAGCGTGGCGGTCACGCGGTCGCCGACCTGGTTCCTATCGCTCGACAAATACTCATTGATGCGCACCGACAGAACGGTGCCCGCCGGAATCGTCAGTGTTGCCGGAGCCGGAGCGGCCGGAGGCGCGTTTCGCGTATAAGGCGCGTTCTGCGGACGCCCGTACGAGTTCGGGTTGCCATTGTCGTAGGGACGATTCTGCGGAGCGCCGTACGTTCCGGGTCCGCCGTCAGGCGCTCCCTGTGAACCTTGCGCGCCTGGCTGGCCCTGTTGGCCCGGAGGCAAATCCTGGTCCGGATCATATTGATCCGGGCTCGGCGCATGCGCAGGCGCACCCGCTGCTGGGGCCGGATAGTCATTCGAATAAGGCGGCCGGTTCGCGTCCTGCGGCGCGTACTTCGGTTTCTTCGCCGGAGGCGGCGGTGGCGCCTGATCCTGCTGCTGCGCCGGAGGTTGATCCTGTGGCGCTGATGCTGCCGGCGGTGGCTGATCCTGAGATTGCCCCTGCGCTTGGCTCGCGTCGCCCTGCGACTGCGGTTGATCTTGCTGCTGCGCCTGCCCTTGCTGCGGATCCTGCTGTTGCTGCCCTTGCTGCCCTTGCTGTTGGTCCGGCTGCTGCGCCGATACGCCCAACGTCAGCAGCAGGGCCAGACTTAACGCACATGCGATGCGCGAAGCGAATCCCTTGCTTAAATCCTTGCTTCCCCGAATGCTCTGTGACGAATCCTTAGCCATGTCTTAGCTCCCTCGACCTGCGGCCGAATCAAGCCCCTCCGACTCTTACTGCATTCGATGTGCGAGCAGCAGCGCCGGATGCCTGCATCAGCCTGTAGCCACGAGACTTAGCCGATTCCCCATCGGCCGGTGACACGTAGCCACATAGATGAAACACGCTCCGGCCCCGAAAAGTTGCGAAGGCCAAGTCCCCGCAACTCCGCACGAATCAGTAGACGATATCTTATGTAACCGAAAAATAAAGAGAGGGTAATTTAGGGAGGAACTGCAATTCAATAGAATGGGGTAGTCGAATATGGCTTGGGGCACCGCCCCAGCCATCCCGCCGTTTAGGCTTCCGGCGACTGCGCGTAGTGCTCGCGCATGTCGTTCAACAATGCGCGGAAACTCTGCACCACCAGAAAGACGTAAGAGACGCAGAGTGGGATTTCGTACGCAGCCCTTAGCACGTGATATTGCACGGTTATCACTCCACTATGCTTACAGGATGAAACTTGACTCCGCGCCCGACCATGGTGCGCTGGATTCATTCCCTTGGTACCGAAGTTTGGCCGAAAGAATACACGATTCCGTCAAAAATCCATCAAGAAAATCGATATCTCTGAAAGATTCTTTCGCTACTGACCGAAGGAAGTACCGGAACCGCACTTGTGGATGACACCTACAAGAGTGACGGAGCGGAAAAATGCGGATTCAGCGGAGTCAAGCCTACCGTGAACAACTCTCGATGTAACTCATGCCCCCGGGACAACCCATCCGGTCTCTACATCTGGCCGTCGGCGCCCGCCCACAAATTAATCGTGTTCAATTCTTCCCTGCCCATCGCCTTCAGGTACAGAAATAGTTGTGTGCGATAAGCGGCATAGCCGCACAGCACCATGTTCACCAGTGCTGCCCCACGCGTCGTGTTATTGCCGAACATGTTGATGTCACTGCGAAAGTCGGCGTCGGTCCACCCGCCGATCGCCCGCGTCATCTCATCGCTCTGCCGGCCGATCGCCGCCACCGCCTGCTCCCAATTCATCGCCTTCGATGCAGCATCTCGCGGCCCCCAGATCGCCCCCATCGCTTCGCGCGAGAAGTCGCCGCATTTGATCGACTCGGTCATCGCTGGCGCCATGACCGTCATGTATTGAATCAGCTCCAACACGCTGCGCTGCTTTGCCGAGGGTCGATAATCGATTTTCGCCGGATCGACCTTGCCGATCAGATGGTTGAGAATGTGGACTTCTTTTTGAAATGCTGCGATCAATTCATCTTTTGTGAGGACCATAGTCCGCGGATAGTATCATTGGCATCGACATCCCTCGTTGCATATTCAATCACTTAGCGTTCACAACCGCCTGTCGACCTCTTCTCTTCCACGGACCGCGAGCCACGTACAAAGTCTTTGCCAGTCACTAGTCTCCAGTCACTTCTCAACCGCACCTCTCCTCTGGACATCTCGCCCGCGCGCGAGTACATTCGCCCCAACGTCCCCGGAATCGCTTGACTGTGCGCAGCCCACGCCGCTTGCGCAAGGAGGTTGTCATGCGAATGCCTCACGTAGCAGACCGCCTGTTTCACCGACCAAAACGAGATCCCAACGATCCCGCGCCGCTCTTCGATTCCGGCATCGGCGATTGGCTGCTCGAGCTCACCGCCATCGCCATGATCGCCCTCATCATCGGCACAATCGTGCGCTGGGCCTACATCGCCATGTTCGCGAAGTAGCCCGCGCCACCGGAGTTGTGTTCCCGGGTGCCGCACCCTCAGCTTTCAGAGGGTGCGGGTTTAGACGCAGCCGCACCCGCAACCCACTCAAACTTGTCATCCTGAGCGAAGCGAAGGATCTCAACACCCTGAGTTATTACCAGTCAAAACTCGTGCGTAGCTTGCGCTTCTCTGTGCTCTCAACGCCTCTGCGTTTCGTCTTCACTCTTCCCAAATTTCCATTTTCCCTTTTCCAATTTCCAACGCTAGAATCCCGCCATGCCGCCGAAAAAATCCCTCACCTCGCAACAAGCCAAGCAACTGCTCGCAACTCTAAAATCGCGCTTCGAAAAAAATCCTCACCGCCACAAAGGTCTCAAATGGCTAGAGGTCGAAGCCAGACTCGAGAGCGCCCCCGAAAAACTCTGGACTCTCGCTGAAATGGAACGCACCGGCGGCGAACCCGACGTCGTCGCCATCGACAAATCCACCGCCGAATTTATTTTTTACGATTGCGCCGCCGAGAGCCCGAAAGGTCGCCGCAGCTTCTGCTACGACCGCGCAGCATGGCAATCCCGCAAAGAAGCCAAACCCAAAAACAACGCCATCGACGCCGCCGCCGCCATGGGCGCCGACATCCTCACCGAAGACCAATATCGCGCGCTGCAACAATTCGAATCCCTCGACATAAAAACCTCATCGTGGATCGTCACCCCCGCGCGCATCCGCGAACTCGGCGGCGCGCTCTTCTGCGATCGCCGCTTCGATACCGTCTTCACCTACCACAACGGCGCCGAGTCCTACTACGCCGCCCGCGGCTTCCGCTGCTCCCTAAAAGTGTAGCGACGGGTTTACCCTGCCGCTCCGTCTCGATGCCGCAACCGGCGCCCGCTTTGGTAGCGCCGGCGTCCCGCCGGCGTTTTTGACTTTTCCTTGCGTGCCACACTTTCATACTGAGGCGCGTTTGCCGAGGAGCTCCGCTTTCAGAGATGCGGAATTTGACCTTGCTTCGCACTTCTCTGTGCTCTCAGCGTCTCTGCGTTACGTCCTTCCTTCCCTATTCCCAATTTCCAATTTCCAATTTCTATTTTCCCTTTTCCAATTTCCAGCTCACCCCGGCAACCGCAACCTAGCCCGCAGCCCGCCCAACGGCGAATCCTCCAGCGCAATCGTCCCTTCATAAAGCTGCGCAAGTTCCCCGACAATCGCGAGCCCCAACCCCGACCCCGGCGCCGCCTCATCCGCTCGCACGCCCCGCCGCATCACTTCTTCCCGCATCGACAGCGGCAATCCCGGCCCGTCATCATCCACCGTTACAACCACCATCCCGCTTTCCAGCGCCAATTGAATCGCCACGCGCGACTTCGCCCACTTGCACGCATTGTCCAGCAAATTCCCCAGCATCTCGTCCAGGTCTTCCCGCTGCCCGCGCACTACATGTCCGCTCGCGACATCGACCTCAATCTTCAGTGCTCGCCCTGCGTACAATTTCTCCAGCGTCCGCGCCAGCCCTTCCACCGACGCCAGCACGCCGCACCGCGCACTCGCAACATTCCCCGCCGAAGTCGCGCGCGCCTGCGTCAGTTGATAGTCCACCTGCCGCCGCATTCGCTCGACTTGCACGCCGATCGTCGCTGCGCTCTCGTGCTGCCTAGCGGCCTCCAATTGGTCCGCCTCTTGCGCCAGCACCGCCAGCGGCGTCTTCAATCCATGCGCGAGATCGCCCGCTTTCGCCAGCGCCCGCCGCGCGATCTGCTCGCGATGCTCCAACAACGAATTCAAATCGTTCACCAGCGGCTGCACTTCCGTCGGATATTTCCCCTCGATCCTTTCGACCGAGCCATCCTGCAATCGCGCCAATTGTTCACGCAGCCGCGCGAACGGCACGAGCGCAACGCGAAACTGCCAAATCCCCGCCAGTATAAAAACCACGCCAAAACACAACAAAATTTCTACACTCAACGGACTCAGTTCCCGGTGGAGCTGCTGGTGAGTTATCAAAAATAAAATGTGTAGAATCGGCGTCAGCCCGAACGACCACAGCGTCGTCCCCAACAATATCCGCCGGCGGAACGAGCCTTGTGATTGCGAGGCCGCTCTCACGCGTCACCCTTCAAGCGCGATCCCTGCGAGTGCGAGCCCGGATGCGAGCGCGAGCGCGAGTGCGATTCCGCGTGTGCTCCCGAGTGCGAGGCCACGTTCACGCCGCATCCTTCAAGTGCGAGCGTTGCGAGTGCGAGCCTGCGCTCATGCTCGGTCCTTCATCCGATAGCCGAGGCTGCGGACAGTCTCGATGAATCCGGCCCCCAGCTTGCGGCGCAGCCGCGCCACAAACACTTCCACCGTGTTCGAGTCGCGCGCGAAGTCCTGCGAATAGATGTGCTCGGTCAGCTCCGCCTGCGACACGAACCGACCGCCGCGATGCATCAGGTACGACAGCACGCGGAACTCGTGGCTCGTCAGCTTTACCTCCGCGCCATCGAGGGTGACTTTGCCCGACCGCGGATCGAGCACCAGCGCGCCGCATCGGAGCTCCGGACTGCTCTGGCCATTCGCACGGCGAATCAGCGCGCGCAGTCGCGCCAGCAACTCCTCCATGCGAAAGGGCTTCGACATGTAGTCGTCGGCGCCGCCGTCGATTCCCTGCACCTTCTCGTGCCAGCTTCCGCGCGCGGTCAGCACGAGCACGGGCATCGATTGGCCCGCTTCGCGCCAGCGGCGCAGCAGCGTCAGGCCATCGACCTTGGGCAAGCCGAGGTCGAGCACGACGGCGTCGTAGCGTTCGTCGTGGCCGAGCAGATCGGCGCGTTCGCCGTCAGCGGCGTGATCGACGGCGTAGCCCGCGCGGCCGAGCGCGGCGATCAGCTGCTTCGCCAGCAACAGTTCATCTTCCGCGACGAGCACGCGCATGTTGCGCCTTCTTCCTCAGTGTCAATACAACTCGATCAACGAGACTCGATCAACGTCAGTCGATCAACGTGACTCGATCCATTGTGGCTCGATCTATGTGACTCGAACTCGGCTGAACGCTAGCTGAACGGTGCATTCAGAGCTCGTTCAGACGCGACTCGTTACTCTCCGGTCGCGATCGCAGCACGCAATCGCAACGTGCGATCGCATTGGGTCGCTGTGAAGTCGCGCGACTGGCTTTGCTGAATTCTAGCGAAAGCGAGTCGCGCAGCGGTCGGAATTAAAAAATTTCAATGCGCGAAAAAAGAGAACGACGGAAGAACCAGAAGGACGAAACAAAAAGGAGGAAGTAAAAATGAAGTCGATCAGCCGAAAAACAATTCTAATCGCTACGATAAGTCTGAGCGCGGCAGCTTTGGCCGCGTTCGCGTATCAGGAGCATGCATCGCCGGACGGTATGAGCCCGCATGCGATGCACGGCGGGCACCAGGCGCAGGATATGCACGCGATGCACGCGGTCGTGTCCACGCTCAGCTTCACCGAGCTCCAGCACACGGCGTCTGATTTGGAACGCGCCAAACAAGCGACGGCAAAATTTCAGGACGTCCACGCCGCCGAAGCGGCCGGCTACAAAAAGCTGGGCGGGGACTTTCCCGGCATGGGCACTCACTTCGTCCTCACCATGGAGGCGGGCAAATTCGACGTCGAGAAGCCGCCCATCCTGCTCTACTTGAAAGGCTCCGATGGCGGCTACACGCTCGGCGGCGTCGGCTATCTCTACGACGCGCCTGCGGGCCCAGACGGCCAGCCGGTGAATCCGCCGTTTCCGAAGTCGCTGGCGTCCTGGCATCAGCACGACAACATCTGCATGGGGCCTCAGCTCGAAAATCCTCACTCGTTGAACGAGGCGCAGTGCACGGAAAAGGGCGGACATTTTGTCGCGAAGACTCCGTGGCTCGTTCACGCGTGGATCTGGAAGGACAATCCGCAGGGGGTGTTCAGCCCGGAGAATCCGGCGACGAAGTAGGCCAAGTCGACAGTCGACAGTTAAAAGTCGAAAGTGGAAGAGGGGCACGGCGTGCCGTGCCCCTACCAGCGCGTTTGCGGGCGGTTGCGTCAAGATTTGGCTCGTGTTCCGTAACGCGTGAGGGATGCGGAGGTTGACGGTCGACAGTTGAAAGTCGAAACCGAGAGTCCAACGCCTGGACGACGATCGGCGAAATTCAAAAGCAGATCCCTCACTTCGTTCGGGATGACAGAGTGGGAGGCGTTGCGCGATTGCGGCACGACTGAAGTCGTGCCCTCCGGTGTTGCCCTCCCGTTTCGTCTTTGCGTTGCGTCTCGGAGTTGCGTCTCTGTTTTGCGTCGCTGGGTTGCGTCCATCTTTTCCTCTTACCAATTTTTAATTTCCAACTCGGGGCTTTCGTCGTAACCTCTCGGCAATTCCTTTGGCACCATTCCAACTGACGGAGCACTGACTTATGGCACGACGCCAATTTCTTACACGACTTGCTGCGCTTCCCTTTCTTGCACTCGGCGCGAAGGCGGAGCAAGGCAAGAAGCCGCTCAAAATCATGATGAAGAGTGCGTGGGGATCGGATGATCCGACGAAGGCTGCGTTTGTGTTTGCGCATGGACTGGCGTTGTCGGAAGCGGGGCACGAGGTGCAGATTTTTTTGCTGGGCGAGGCGACGAATCTGATGCGCAAGGCGACAGCGGATTCGACGACGCCGGTGGGGTGGCCTCCGATCAGTGAATTCCGGGACAAGATTGTGGCCAGGCATATTCCGGTCTTTGCTTGTGGAGCGTGTTCGCGGGCGCGCGGGGTTACGGAGGCGGATTTGGCGACTTGGAATGCGAAGTTCGGGAGCCCGGCGATCTTTGTGCCGATGGTGGAGTGGGCGGATCGCATCATCACTGAGTAAACGACCGAGTGAACGCATCGAGATACGTCTGTCATCCCAATTGAAAGAGGAGACCCATGCGACTGCTGCGAAACCTTGTGTTTGCTGTTCTTCTTGTTCCGTGCGCGGCTCGTGCGCAGAGTGCGAGCGACGAAGCTGCGGTCCGCAACATCCCACAGGGGTTTGTGGCGGCGTGGGCAAAGCATAGCGGGCATGAACTGGCGAAGCTCATGTCGGAAGATGTGGACTTTGTGAACGTCGCCGGCGATTGGCTTCACGGGCGAAAGGATTTTGAGCTGTATCACACGCGGCTGCTTTCCGGACCTTTTCATGAGGCGGTCCTCACTTCTCTGCAGACCTCGGTGCGTTTCCTGCGACCGGATCTGGCCGTCCTGCACTGGAGCTGGAGAGTCGAGGGCGACAAAAACGACGACCTCACGCCACGAAAACCGCGCAACGGCCTTTTCACGATGATCGTCGAGAAGAAAAACGCGGAGTGGCTGATCGTCGTGGCGCAAAACACCAATCAGATTCCCGGGCCGAATCCCGAACTGGATGGCATCACGCCGCCGATTGTTCTTCCTAAAGAGTGAAAGCGTAGCCTCGCGTTGGTTCGGGCCGTGCCCCGAGGTCCGCGAAATGCGATCGCGGAGGGACACGGAGGTTGAAAGTCGCCAGTTGAAAGTTGAAAGTGCGGGACGAGGCATGGAAACAGCAGATCCCTCACTTCGTTCGGGATGACAAACATTTGGAAGGGCGAGCATTTTTTTATGCTCGCCCTTCGGTGTTTTGGGGGGCGGATGTGGGCCTAGCCCCGAATGAGGCGGCGATTCGGAGCGAGTCCGAGGTCGGGTAGGCGAACGCAGTGGTGGTTGGGTCGAGTTCGGCTGGGCGGTCGAAGACGAGGCGGGTGGGGAAATCGTCGGCGTTGGCGTCTTCGGCGGTGCGGAGGGCGGCGTCGTGGCGGTCCATGGAGGAGATGCTGCCGAGGAGGAGCTGGGCGACATAGGCGATCGCGATGGCGTCGAGACGGGCGATGCGCTTGCGGGCGAGTTGGCGGACGAGGTTGCCGAGCAGCGCGTTGATTGCGTCGGGCGTAGAAAAGTCGGTCAGATCGCCGAGGAGTTCGGCGGCGGTGTTGTCGTTATGTCGCTGGTGCTGTTTTTCAAGCAGGCGGGCGTGATGAGGGCACAGTTCCAAATTGGGAATGGTGGAGTGGAGGCGGCAGTTGCGGCCGAGCCGGTCGATGTGGCGGCAGCGAGTCAGAGTTACGGCGGCGGAAGTCGTTACCGGTTCGGGAGATACGGGTTTGCAAGGTGCAGGTTCGGATTTTACGAGTTCGGAGGTTTCAAGTTCGGGCAGTACGGGTTGCGAGTCGGGTTCGGAGGGCAGAGAGACCCCTCCCCCCGGGGTTTTGACGCAAGAGTGTGAATTCATGGGAGTTATCTTTCGTGGAAGTGTAAGAGTGTGATTCTAAAGCGGTTGCGGATTCGTCGAAGAATTGACGGGTTAGCGGTGCGGGGATCACGGGGCATGGTAGCACGTATTTTACTGATTGTCAATAGGTATCTTAGTCGTCATTCGAATGACTTGTGGAGTTTCTCAGGATTGCGTGTGTTTCGAACGACCAGACCGTTTCGATTTATGATCGGCGCATGAGACGCAAACCGTCGGAACTTCTAAAGGAAGCGCTGGCGTTGCCGCCGGATGTGAGAGCTTCGATCGCCGATTCGTTGCTCGAGAGCTTAGATCAAGAGGTCGAGGCGGGCGCTTCTCAAGAATGGGAGCGCGAAATTCAAAGGCGGATTGCAGAAGTGGAGTCGGGTGCGGTCAAAACCATTTCGTGGAGTGATGCGCGCGAACACTTGATTTCGCGCGTCCGTGATGAGCGATAAACGTCACAAATATGCGCTGGTGGCGGTGTGGGGTTTTGCGCTGGTGGTTGGAGCGGCTTCACTCTCAGCAACGGGCGATTCAGGCTCAGCGACGAAGAAGATGATGGCGATTGGCGGGGGGCAATTGTGTGTGACGGAAGGAGCGGTCAAGAGAGGGCGCGGGGTGGAATTTTCGATCGATATGCCCAAGACGCGCGCGTTTGTCGCTGCGGAGACGGCGCAGGCTGTTGAGGCTCATTTTACCTACCTAGGCGAAACGGCGCAGACGGCGGCGCTGGGGTCCGGGGCGATTCGTCAGCAATTTGGGCTGAAATTGCGGGCGCAGGATGCGTGCAACCTTGTTTATGCGATGTGGAGGTTCAGCCCGAAGAATGAAGTGGTGGTTTCGGTGAAGAGCAATCCGGGGATGCATGAGAGCTCGGAGTGCGGGAACAAGGGTTATACGAATATCAAGGCGAGTTTTCATTCGGCGGTGCCGGAAGTGAGGAACGGGAGCAGGCACGTTCTTTACGCCGAAATGGATGGTCAGAGGATGACCGTGAGCGCGGATGGGAAAGTGGTTTGGGATGGGAGTGTTGGGGCGGGGGCGATGGCGTTTGATGGGCCGGTGGGGATTCGGTCGGACAATGTGCGGATCGAGTTGGAATTGTTTGCGGATGAGGCGGGCGGGAGAAGAGCGGTCGCGATACCGGCGTGCAAAGCCTACACGGAATAGAACCGGAATGCTCTCGAATCGAGACCTCCATGGTCGGTTGGGAAGCCTACGGGTCCGTGGAAGTTAGCTTTGAACATACTGCTGTGAAAACAGGAAACGTCCCGTCTGTCCCCTGTTTCCCTGTCGGAATCGGAAAGCTAAAGTTTTGTATTTGAGTGCGCGTGCAGGTTTCGAATGAGTGGCACCACCTAAATGTGGCGCAACAGTGGGCGCGCTATTTGAGAACCGGCAATTCGATCTCGACTGGTGCTTTGCCGGCAACTGCTGAGATTTCCTGAACAGCGAGGCCTTTCTCAGCTCGGACCCGGACAACTTGGCCAACTGCTGCATGAGCGTCCAAGGTGAATGCACCTATTTCGTTCGTCGTAACCGCTTCATCTCGCCCTACAATCGAGACTCGCGCACCGGGAACCGCGTGTCGGTGCCGGTCTATGACTATGCCTTGGAGTTTCGCTGAGGTGTCTGCAGCTAGCTGAATGGCGATCACCGGGTAGTACGAATCTCCGAGTTTGGCTGTTGCGGAGCCAGTCAGAAACTCGCTGTCGATACTGGCGTAAATTGAAACAAGTCCATCTGCCGGCTTAGTCTGGGGGGGAATATCGAATTCCCAGCCCCCTGAAATCTGTTTCGCCTCTCCGCCGACGGATAACGTTACATGGGCATTTGTTGCGGGAAGCCGATCTGATCCGAGTACGATTACTCGGAGGTGATAGACGCCGCGAAACTCTGCGACACTGCGTACGATTGCCGGAACACAACCCGTGAAACCAATCATCGCGGCCAAAAGGAACGCAGGCCAGCGATTCGCTCTGATGCCCTTGATCCCATAAAAAATGAAGGCCGATAACACTAAGCTTAGAGCCGCGAGTGCAAATGGGTGTTTTATTTGACTCGCAATCTTCAGAGCATCTATTTGACTAGGATCCATGGATGGCCGCGAGTCTTCGGAAAGTCTCCACTCCCAATCTCATCCGTTGGGTTCTAGCATCAGTAGGTCCGAGGATCGAGTTGTCGATCTGCAAGGCTTCGAGCATCAGTTGTTCTGCTTCTCCGTAGTTTCCGCGAACGGCCAGGAACTGAGCGTATACAGATAAGGCTTCTGCTGTTTGGGGATCATTGCGCCCAAGTGCCTTCTTGGCAATCTCAACCGCCTGCTTCGCGAGCTGCTCGCCTTCGGGATATGCGTTCTGTACGTAGAGTGCTTGGGCCAGTTCATTCGTCTCTGCGCCCACGCTTCGGTCGTACGGCCCGAACAGCTTTCGATCAATGTTCAGCGATTCACGAAGAAGAGGTTCTGCCTCATTCGCGCGATTAGTTAGAAGCAGCAATTCCCCTAGGCTCAGCAAATTCTTGGAGATCAGGGCGGTCTCGGGCTTACGCGTAGCGCGATTAACCTTGAGCGCCTCGCGTAAGTATCCTTCCGATTCGGCGAGTTGATCTTCTTTGACCAACAATTCACCTAAATTCTCCATGCTCGTAGCGACGTCAGGGTGGTTTTCGCCCAGGGAGCTACGAAGGATGGAAAGCGATCTTCGCGAAACAGGGTCAGCCTCGCTATACCTACCTTGCCCCGATAAAGCTTCGGCGAGTTCTGTTAAGGCTGACGCTGTGTCGGGATGGTCGGGGCCCTCCTTTTTCTCGATGATTGCAAGGCCCTCACGAGCTCGAGTTTCAGCCAGAGAATAATTCTGCTCTGCGGAATACACCCTCGAGAGACTAACTAAAATCTCTCCGACGTATTGGTCATCTGCACCGAATATGGTCTTGTCGATTTGGAGGGCCTTTTCCAGGTGTCGCTCAGCTTCCTGGAATTGTCCCTGATAGATCAGTGCGCTGCCCAAACCGAGGAGAACCGCTGCGGATTCTGGGCTGTCATGGCGATATTGATGGTCAACAATACTTGAGGCCTGTATATACATGGCTTCGCCATCGGCATAAGCCCCTTCATCCAATTTCGTTCGTGCAAGGTTCAATAAAACTGCAGCGACAGTCGCGTTGTAAAGACCATACTCGTTCTCAAGGGTACCGAGCGTCCGAGTGTATATCGCGTCGGCAGACTCAAGATCCCCCGCTCCGGCCAGACTCATCGCCAAGCTGTTTTGTACGGCTAAATCGCTTGGTTTCAGTTCCGCGCATCTTCGGTATTTTTGTGCGGCCTCAACGAATCGTCCCTCGTCATAGAGCGCCTGACCGAGAAAGCACGCAGCGTCAGCGACGGATTTTTCGTCGGCGGCAAGTCGTTCTTCACGAATCTGGAGTGCTTCGCGGAGCTTCTTAGCGGCAGAAGCGTAGTCCCGGTTGTATAGATCCGCGAGACCATGGGCGTATCGGTCATCGGAGTCACGGACCTTCACACCCCAAGCATTGATCGCATTGTCTAGGTCTTGAGGCGTGATGCCGTATTGCTTAGCGACGATTTCAAGATTTTCTTGCGGGCTCGGTGTTGGTCCCGGCTGCTTCGCATTCGCTCGGATAATTTTTTCTGCCAACGATTTAAGGGCGATACCGTTTTCAAGTGCAGCACGGTCGCCTCGCTGGACAACGACAACTTCTACAAAATTCTGCGACTCATTTTCGAAGGGCGGTACGATTACTTGGCCGTCCCACGGCGATAACATCACGTAATCTGTTCCGGGCGGGGACTTCACTATTTGGAGCTTGACCCAGGTTTTTGCGCGGGAGTCCTTTGCTAGAGAGATGCGGGCCTTACCGTCATCTCCTGTTATTGACGTTCCTCCGTCTCCTTCGACGCCTATTTGCACGTTGGCGATGGGACGACGGTCTGTGCCGATGACGGTGACTACGAGCACGCCCGCTTCTCCGCGGCCGGTGATTGCTAGTGCCGCGCTGATCAGAAGCAGAAAAATGAAGCGGAGCGTCTTGCGAGCATTCTTTCGCACTGGGTGGTGAATTCCGAAGATCGCATCAACTTGCCCTCATTGTAAACCAGGACGGCAACCTCTGCCGGAGATCGATAGTGCGGCATATTCGTAAGTTTGCTTTGCTCGCAGTGACAGTTTTGGTGGTTGTCGGATCGATCGGTTCGCCGCGGGATGAAAGTCAAAAACGCCGGCAGGGGTGCCGGCGCGCTACGAAAAGCGAGAGTGCGGCACCCAAGGGGGGGCGGTCGACTGGTTGACTGTGCGCGAGGCGGGGGCTATGGTGGGCGCGACGGCGGGGTCTATTTTCTTCGGGAGAGAGGAAAAGCCATGATGGGAGCGATGATGCGGATGAGACGGATGTTGATGGGGCTGACGCTGGCGGGGTTGGCGGTGGGGGCGGCGGTGATGGGGTTGGCGGCGTGCGGCGGGGGGACTTCCAGTCAGGCGCCGCAGAATCCGGCGCCGGGGGCGGCGATGACGGCGGATACGCGGGCGGCGGACGAAGAGGCGATTCGCGCGGCGGATGCGGCGTGGTCGAAGGCGGCGGGAGATAAGGATGCGGCGAAGATGGCGTCGTTTTATGCGGAGAACGCGGTGGTGATGGCGCCGGGGATGGCGGCGGTGAAGGGGCGCGACGCGATCCAGCAGGCGCTGACGGGGATGATGCAGGATCCGAACTTTGCGCTGTCGTTTACGCCGACGAAGATTGTGGTGGCGAAGGCGGGGGACCAGGCGTATGAGCTGGGGGATTTTTCGATGACGAGCAGCGATAAGAAGAAGAAGCCGGTGACGCTGAAGGCGACATATGTCGTGGTGTGGGGGAAGCAGATGGATGGGAGCTGGAAGGCGCTGGTGGACTCGCCGACGACGACGACGGAGTAGCGATTGAGTGGGGCAAGGCTCGTTCGCGGGAGCGAACGAGCCTTGCTGATTTTTAGCGGGCGGAGTTGTCGCGGCTGAAGCCGCGACGACAAAGCGATCGGTGCGCGAACGTTAGAGTTCGCTGGAGGAATCTAGGCCGCACTCGAATTGGCCGGAAGTTTACGGCGGTGTTAAAATGGTGGGGTTCGCGACGAGGGACTAAGTATGGCTGGCAAAACACTTTACGAGAAGATTTGGGATAGTCACGTGGTGCACGAAGAGCCGGGAAAGCCGGCTCTTATTTATATTGATCGGCATTTGGTGCACGAAGGGACTTCGCCGCAAGCGTTTGCGGGGCTGCGTGCGGAAGGGCGGACCGTTCGAAGGCCGGATCTGACGTTTGCGGTGATGGATCACTCGGTGCCGACGGTGTCGAAGGATCGGCTGCTGCCGATTGTGGATGAGGCGGCGCGGCTGCAGTTTGATGCGCTGGAGAAAAACTGCAAAGAGTTTGGCGTGCGGCTGTTCGATATGCACAGCGCGAATCAGGGAATCGTGCATGTGATCGGGCCGGAGCTGGGGATTACGCAGCCGGGGCAGACGGTGGTTTGCGGGGATTCGCACACTTCGACGCACGGGGCGTTTGGGACGCTGGCGTTTGGGATTGGGACGAGCGAAGTGGAGCATGTGCTGGCGACGCAGTGTTTGGTGCAGTCGCGTTCGAAGACGATGAACATTGTGGTGAATGGGAAGCGGCCGAAAGGCGTGACCGCGAAAGATATCGTGCTGGCGATTATCGGCAAGATCGGGATCAGCGGCGGGAATGGGCATGTGGCGGAGTACAGCGGCGAAGCGATTCGCGGGCTGTCGATGGATGGGCGCATGACGGTCTGTAATATGACGATCGAGGGCGGGGCACGCGCGGGAATGGTGGCGCCGGACGAGACGACGTTCGCTTATTTGGAAGGGCGGCCGTTTGTTCCGCGTGGGAAGGCGTTTGAAGAGGCGGTTTCGCGCTGGAAATTGCTGGTGACCGATAAGGATGCGAAATACGACACGACGGTCACGCTGGATGCGAAGGATCTTGTGCCGCAGGTTACGTGGGGGACGAATCCGGGGATGGTGAGCGGGGTGACGGCGCGGGTGCCGGAGCCGGGGTCGTTCGCGGATCCGAACGATCAGAAGGCGACGGAACGGGCGCTGATTTATATGGGATTGAAAGCGGGGACGCCGATCGTGGATATTCCGATCGATCGCGTGTTCATCGGGTCGTGCACGAATTCGCGGATCGATGATTTGCGTGCGGCGGCGCATCTGGTTGCGGGCAAGCACGTGGCGCGTTCGGTGAAGCAGGCGCTGGTGGTGCCGGGGTCGCGCGGGATCAAGTCGCAGGCGGAGAAGGAAGGGCTGGATAAGATTTTTACTGAGGCGGGATTCGAATGGCGGGATGCGGGGTGCAGCATGTGCATCGGGATGAATGATGATGTGCTGCCGGCGCATGAGCGGAGCGCGTCGACTTCGAATCGGAATTTCGAGGGGCGGCAGGGGCGCGATTCGCGGACGCATCTGGTGTCGCCGGTGATGGCGGCGGCAGCGGCGATTGCGGGGCATTTTGTGGATGTGAGGGAGTTTGACGTCGCGAACGTCGAATAAGAAAACAGCGAAGTAAAGAAGCAACGACGTAATGAAGTAACGATTTCAGAGAAGAAAGAACGCGGAGATACGATGCAACCGTTTTCGACACATACGGGGATGGTGATGCCGCTGGATCGGGTGAACGTGGATACCGATCAGATGGTGCCGAAGCAGTTTTTGAAGGCGCTGACGCGCGAGGGGTTTGGGCGGATTTTGTTTTATGACTGGCGGTATTTCAATCCGGGGGAGCGGCCGAATCCGGATTTTGTGATGAATTTTCCGCGGTACAAGGGCGCGAGCGTATTGCTGGCGCGGGCGAACTTTGGGTGCGGGTCGAGCCGCGAGCATGCGCCGTGGGGCGTGAAGGATTATGGGTTTCGCGTGATTCTGGCTCCGAGCTATGCGGACATTTTTTACAACAATTGTTTTAAGAACGGGATTTTGCCGGCAACACTGACCGAAGCGGAAATCGAAGAGCTGTTCAAGCGGACGGAAAAGGAAGAAGGTTATTCTTTGACGATCGATCTGCCGAACCAGACGGTCAGCGATAAGCACGGGCTTACATATCATTTCGATATCGTGCCGTCTCGCAAGGAAGTGCTAATCAAGGGGCTTGACGACATCGGAACGTCGATGCAGCACGCGCACAAGATTGACGCCTACGAAGGCGCGAACAAACATGTGCACCACGCGACGATGCATGCGCCGGTAGACGTGAAACATTACGCGCATAAGAACTAGGGGCGTGCATCGTTTTCCTTGCCGCTGTTTGGCGAGCGCTAGGCGGCGCTTCTTTCGAAAAATTTCACGGAGTTTCGGGGATATGTCCTGTGGTTCGGGCATTCCTGATTCTTTGTTACTTAGCTCATTCGAATTGAGCATCGTGCGCTCCCGCTGAGCTCATCCCAAAAATTTCAGAAGCAAAATGCAGGCGGCGATGACGAGGAGGACGAGAGTCCACCCCTTCCACCGCTGATGTTCTCGTTGCGACTGTTTTTCGTCTTCGTACGAATCCGACCTGGCCATCATTCGTTCCCCGCTAATCCGCTCGCGCGACTTCCGTCTCCGATACTAGGAACCCCGACGCAGATCCACCCGCCTCGTCTATAAGAATGCGAACGGCTGCGCCGGGGTGGTCCGATCGACTGCTGATTGAGCAAAAGGTAGTGAAAGTGCTGGAACAATTCCTGACCGAAATGGGAAGAAAATAGGAAATTGAGGAGATTCGGGGTATACTCCGCGCTCAAGTCCCCCGGATCCTACCTAATGTACGTTCTAGGCTCGACTTACCTGGACACTGAAAAGCAACTGCTGGTGACGGCGGAAGGCACTGTCACGCTCCAGCGGAAGCCCTACCTCGTATTGCTACACCTGATCGAGAACCGTCACCGGATGATTACACGTGAGGAGCTGCTGGAACGCTTCTGGGATGGACAGGAAGTGTACGACCAGAGCGTCAGCAAGGCGATCGGGAGCATCCGGAAGGCGTTTGGCGAGACGAAAACGAGTTCGAAGTTTATCGAGACGAGATGGGGAGGCGGGTACCGATACGTCGGGCCGTTTACAGAGCAGACATCATCGGCGGCACCGATAGGAGACATCGAGAACGCGGCGGCGGCGAGAGATGTGGCGGAAGTTTCATCAGGTATGACTTCCCTTCCAGCCGCGACCGGCGATAGGGACGATAATCGCGCACGTGCGGTGCCCGCGCGGCCTGTCACGTCCCAGCTTCCTGTCGGGAAGAAATCCAATCGTACTTTTCGGGTGTATCTCGTGGCAGCGGTGCTGACGGTTGCGGCGGTGTTGGCGCTTGTGGGTGCGGAGCGCTGGAGGCGGCCGAGCGAGACGGCGGCGTCGGATGGAGATCCGATGCGATCCGTTGCGGTGCTGCCCTTCCGAGTGGATACGGGCAGCGCGGAGGACTTGTATCTCGGAGTCGGCTTCTCGGATGCGATTGCGGATCGGCTGAAGACGGTGGAGCGGCTGACGGTGCGGTCGTCGTCCACGATTCGAACTGTGCTGGGAAGCGATCCGGACGCCACAACTGCCGCGGACAGACTACGCGTCCAAGCGGTAGTTAACGGCAGCCTGCATCGCGAAGCGGGAAAGATCGTCGTGAAGGTGTGGGTGCTTGGGCCGGCCGGCAAGGAAATCTGGTCGGACAAATTCAGCGCGAACAACGAGAATATTTTCAGCGCGGAGGATTCGGTCGCGAAACAGGTTCTAACGGCGATCCTGCCGCACTTCCAAGGGCAGCCGGTGAGAGCGCCGGCGGGACCGGAGACGGCGAAATACGACGCGTACGAGAAGTACATGAAGGCGGAGTTTTTCGCGACCAATCGAAGCCGGGGATCGCTGACAAAGGCCGTCGATCTATTGAACGAAGCGATCAAGATCGATCCGAATTACGCGCGGGCGTATGCGGCGCTGGCGAATTGCTTGCAACTGATCGGATTCTACGAGTACTTGCCTCCGTCGGAGGCTTATCCGAGGGCAGAAGAAGCGGCGCGGAAGGCGATGTCGCTGGACAAGTCGAACGCCGAGGCGCACGTGGCGATGCTGTCGGCACTGACGGACTACGAGCACGATTGGGTGGGAGCGGAGCGCGAATTCAAGGCGACCGTAGCGATCGACCCGAATTATGCGGCGGCTTATCAGTATTACGGATTTGCGTTGCTGGGAATGGGGCGCGGAGAAGAAGCGGTGGGGGTGACGAAACGCGCGCAGGAGCTTGATCCCGTTTCGCCGAGCGTGCAGACATCGCTGGCGTGGGCGTTGTTCTTAATGCGGAGGAATGAAGAATCGGCGCGGGAGTGCAAACGGGCGCTGGAGCTTTATCCGGATTTCATACCGGCGCATCAGTTGCTGGGACTGGTGTACGGACAAATGGACGATGGAAAAGCGGCGCTGGCGGAACTGAGCGAGGCGGAAGCGCTGGAGCGGGACAATCCGGTCACGCTGATTTTGATGACCTACGAGCTGGCACGGAGCGGGAAGAAAACAGAAGCGAGACAGGCGCTGCAAGGAGCGCTGGCGCGGCCGGGCGGGTGCGGTGGTGCCGGACTATTATATTGCGGCGACGTGGGCGGAAATTGGGGATAAGGCGAAGGCGCTGGAATCGTTAAAGCGCGCGGACCAGCATCATTCGAATTGGTTGATTTATTTGCCGTACGATCCGCGATTTGATCCGTTGCGGTCGGATCCGGGGTTCAGGGCGGCGTTTCAGAAGAGCGGGATGCCGAATGGGGTTGCGATGGCGGCGCGGAAGTAAAATACCCACTCAAATGGTTTTCCATGCATTTTCCATCTGGAACCGAACCAAACGTCAAAAACCACAAAATCCAGGGTTTTGAGATGAGATTGCCAGCTTCACAACGTTCGGATGTGGGTTCGATCTGCACCCGGAATTCGGTCAACACGATCCTGAGGGGGCGGGGCACTTGTCCGGTAGCGGCTGCGTTTACCGGGACCTGGCGACGAATCTCATGTTCTTTTTTGGGTATTCTTTAGCGGAGTTTCAGAAATTCTGGTTCGATCCATACGTGGTCGCTACGCGTCGGATGAAGCTCGACGTATCCATATTTGTCGAATCCACGAACGGTTTACACGCGACCGAGCATGCTCCTGAAGAGCTTTTCCGTCCCAATCTCATCCTTCATAGCCGGAGCGAACCTGACCGCGGACATCCTGACAACTCGCACTTTGTCTCCAACTCGAAACTTCCTTCTCCTTGCAAGCCACCTTGTCCCACTTGTCCGGTAACGGCGTTTATCAGGACTTTGAGGAGTCGAGTTCAGGCGCGGCTCCCAGCGCCCGGATATTCGCTTAGAAATTCGTGGATTGCTTCCGTCGGATTATCGGGCGAGCAAAACGGTGTACTCTGAGTCTATACTCCACGTACAGTGCTATATTTCTACTCGATGATCCTCGCGCTCGCTGCGCTTCTTGTGATGCCGGCGCAAGATCCGTCGCCCGTTCCGAATTCGGTACCAGCGGGCCAGATCGTTCCCAACGAAGTCGCGCGCAATCACCCCGACCAGAGCTACGCCCTGTACCTTCCTTCGGATTACACACCGTCGAAAAAATATCCGATCGTCTATGCGTTTGACCCCGGGGCTCACGGAGTTCAGCCCGTGGAGCACATGAAAGATGCCGCCGAACGCTACGGCTATATTGTCGCGGGCTCCAACAATTCCCGTAACGGCTCTTTGAAGCTCCAGAGTGATGCCGCTCAGGCAATTTTCGAAGACACGCATGAGCGTTTCTCGGTCGACGATCGGCGCATGTACGTTGCCGGTTTTTCCGGAGGCGCGCGCGTTGCCTCGCAAATCGCGCAGAATTGCAAGTGCGCCGCAGGTGTGATCCTCAGCGGTGCTGGCTTCGCGATCGGCACCTTTCCCTCGCGCGATGCGCCCTTCGCCGTGTTTTCTACCGTCGGCTCGTTTGATTTCAACTATCCCGAGGTTACGCATCTCGATGCAGCGCTCGAAACCGCTGGTTCCCCGCATTTTCTCCGTTACTTCGAAGGACCGCACGAGTGGGCGCCGCCCGCGGTCATGGACGAGGCGCTGGCGTGGTTTCGTCTAGTCGCCATGAAACAAGGCATCGAACCGCGCGATTCGTATTTTGTCGCGGCGAGGCTCAGTGCAAGCAAGTCTCGCGCGCAATCGCTCGAACAATCCGACGCCTACGCGGCATGGCGCGAGTACCAGCAAGTCATTTCCGTTTTCGATCAACTCGCCGACACAACCGAGCTGCGTCTACGCGCAACCTCTCTCGCGGCGAAGAAAGCCGTTCGCGACGGCCCCCGTCGCGAAGAGCAGGCCTTCGAGGAACAGGGCTGGCTGAGCCGCGGCATCTCAACCGGACTTATAGAACTGCGCCAGCCGGGCAACGATCCGGTCGCCACGTTCAACTACACCGATCACAAAATCATCCGCCTCCGCGGAGACGCTGCGCACGAGAAAGGTTCCGAAAAAGCCCGGGTCTTGCGGCGTGCGATCGCGGGCGTTTTCGTGGAAGCCATGGAAGCGGGCATTGACCGGCAGGAAGCGAAGGACTATTCCACCGCCACGGAATATTTCAAGCTGTCGACCGACGCTGATCCGGATTCCGCCTGGGCCTGGAGCAACCTTGCCGTTGCCGCCACTCTCGCCAACGATCGCAAAAGCGCACTTGATGCCCTGTGCCACGCAAAAGCAAAGACTAAAGACGGCGCCTCCTTTACCGCGTGGATTCAGCAGGAACCCGCTTTCTCGGTCCTGCGCGATCTGCCTGCCTTTCGCGAACTTTACCAGCCGCCAGATTCGGCTCAACGACGCAATCTGCCGACACCAGCCGTTGTCGCAGCGCCCCAACCGACTGCCACGCAGTCCGCGGTCGCTTCAGAATCTGCGAAACCCTCAAGAACCAAGGACCCGAAGAAGGAGTCCAGGCTCCGCATTCTGTCCTGGGATCCGCCCAATGTGGACGCGCACCTTCAACCTAAAAGCCCGACGCCCAATTGCCCGCTTGCCACCGTACTGGAACAAGCTGGGACGCGTGCAGTCGAGTTGGTGACCAACCTGCAAAGTTTTACGGCGGAAGAGAGGATTGAATACCGTTCGCTCGGCAATGCGTATGAACAGGGGTACGACGTGGGAGCGTTCGACTACACTGCGGCTTTTGACTGGAGTAAAAAGGGCTTCGTGGTGCAAGAGAATCGCACGCCGGAGAAAGGAAGCCATCCATTTCCGGGCGCCACGCAATACGTGGGGCTGCCGGAAATAGCCGTGATGTTTCTACCGAACCTCCAACGCAACTACGAAATGACATGCGAAGGGGCGACAGAATGGAAGGCCCAGGCGGCATGGATTGTGCATTTCCGGCAGCGCACGGACCGGGCAAATCACCTCGTAATGATCGGGGGGTATTCCGCTCCACTCAAAGGACGCGCCTGGATTGCGCAGGATGCCGGCGAAGTGATGCACATGGAGATTGGTCTAATACGCGATATTCCGGAGATCAAATTGAAGGACTGGTCCCTATTGGTCGACTACGCGCCGGTGCGTTTTCGTGCGCGGGGCGTGCAGGTCTGGCTGCCGGAGTCTGCGACCGCCTATGAGGATCTTGCGGTTCGGCGGACAATCATTTTGCACGAGTTCTCGAATTTTCTGTTGTTCTCTGTGCAAACGAATGAGGTGATCCGGCCCCCCGAAAAATCGCCGATATGACGAAGAGGCTTTGTCTCGTCTTGCCGCCAACTCCCGATAAGTCGCGTAATCGTACAAATCCTTACAGCCGAGATCCCACATGTCCGGTAACGGCGTTTACCAGGAGTTAACGACGTTCCATCCAGTTTTACTCGGGGCAATTCTCCAAGCGCACAAACGGGTGGCCTCAGTCGCCACGGCACCAACGTCGGTGCGACCCGCAGTGACGGTTAGCTTGGGTGCGGTAGCGAATCGCCGGAACAGTATCTCTTGGATTGACTGCAAGCCACGACAAACGCTGTCGTACATCTAATCATCGCCGTCGTACCGTCAGAAGGCGCATCTGGTTTACTGATCGTCCCAATCAAGAGAAGAGCCTTTCGAGAACAGCTTTTCCGCTAGGCCGAGAGCACCGCTGATGAGAAGGAAGTCCGCGACTCCAAGCGGCAACGAATAAGCGATGGTGGGGACACGGCTCTCCGGCCAGTGAACCAAAAACAAAAATGGAATGTGAAGCAATAGGACAAGGACGATAGTTGTCCAGAACCAGGCGTACTTCCTCAGTCTCCAGCGAAGCCTCACAGCGATCATAACCAGCCCTGAAACGAGCATTACATTGAAGCCCAGCTCTGCCTTGCCCAGAAAAGCAAAAACAAAGAACACGGGCAGCAGCATGAGCCCGATGATGATGCCTGACCAGTCAGTTGGTCTTTTCGCTTCGGAAGACTCGTTATCAAACATGCCTGTGCCCATTAATGGCTTCCCCATAAGCACTTGAAAAATCGAAGATACTCACTTGTCAAGAAAATATAAGGTTTCGGTCCCAACTCCCCGATAAGTCGGGTAATCGGACAGGTGCTTTTTGGCGGGAATCCACTTTACCGGTAACGGCGTTTACCAGGACTTGGCCAGCAAAGAATTCCAGCTTATAGTTCGCGCATGGATTTGGCCGAGCAGTCACCGGCAACTAGGTCTCCAGTCAGCATGACAGCCATCGGCATTTTTCTGCTGTTCGGGGCTCTCATGGCGTCTCTCGCAGGGGCGACGTTGGTATGGCGTGGCACCGCTCTCGATCGAATTTGGGCTCTCAATCCGCGTGCTTTCCGGGATCTCACACCGCACGGAAAGGTGGTGGGGATTCCATTCTTGCTTCTCGGCGTTGCCCTTACTGTGGCTGGGATTGGTTGGTTCAAGTGTCGTCGTTGGGGCTGGCGACTGGCCGTGGCGATCATTGCGACGCAAGTTTTGGGAGATTTGATCAATGCCCTCTCGGGGCACATCGTCGAAGGTGGAGTCGGGGTCGCCATAGCCGGAGCCCTGCTACTCTACCTGCTGAGTGCGAACGTTCGGGCAGTCTTCACGAGCCGGAACACGCTGAATAATGATTGAGCTTTGCCGCAGTTCGTCGTCAAGAACTCCCGCCTGGCAATCAAAGACGCTTTCGAAGGAAATCAAAACCTACATAGCCGAGCAGACCAGAAATAACGGCTATCACTAGATTAGTGACCGAGAAATATCTTCAAAAGCGAAAGCCAGCGTCTTTTGTTGGCCGTTCGCGCGAGTGAACTCGCCCATCAAAAGATTGGAATAGAACAGGAAGACTATGAACCCGATCTCAATTATCGCCTTTCATGCGGGCGCCAACCGTTTAGGTTGTTTGTGATCATCTGGAACCATCGGCTAACTATAGCAAAGGCTCGCCATAGTACCTGGTGAGTCGCGTAACCGGACATGTCGTTTTTGGCCAAATTCCACTTCTCCGGTAACGGCGTTAATCGGGCGTTTGACCGTTTTCCGCTGCGTCACGCCAGCAGTCGCGGAAGGGTATGTTGGTGCTAGACTGCGCTTCGATAATTTCGCGCTTTGGATGGAAACATGCGCTTGCAGACGAAATGGCTGCTCACTTCGGCTTGCGGAGGAACTCTGGCCGCTGCTGCGATTTTCTGCGCTTCTGACCCTTTCATTTTCTCAGTAGCTGAGGAAGCTCCGGTCTCTGACCGAATCTTACATGCTGTGTTCTGGCCAGTGACAGTTTGCCTTCATATATCTGGGCCGGTGCGGTGCTCGGTAGCGATTCCCAAGGCAGACTACATTATGAGGCAACACCCGTTCAGCTTGTCGCCACGTCAGTAGGCGTCGGATTCTTGTGGGCGTTGTATTCCAGTCTTCCGTTCTTTGTCGTTTGGTTTCGGCGTAAGCGACGACGAGAAGCCAAACGATGTTCGTTTGCCCGATAAGTCGCGTTACCGGACGAGTGCTTTGTCACGACTCCACATGTCCGGTAACGGCGTTTATCGGGACTTTGATTTCTAAGTTGGGCACAGATGGACCCCTGTCGGTGTCCATAAGAGTTATGGTCTTCTCGTGGGCCCTTTGGTGAAAGTCATCGCTATGCTAGTTCTGTTTTGCTGGTTAGCCTGTCTGCTCTTGTCGTGCTCGAACAAGAGCAGTAACGCTCCACAACCGGTCCCGGTGACGCTCTGTTCAGACCCGACTCCTGACAAACAGCGAATCAAAGCTGATTTTGGCATTCATTTCGATGCACCCGAGAAAACATTTACGGTGCATGCAGGGACTCGAGACATGCCACCCGGAACGCTTTACGTCGTCAAGTTACAAGATGGCGATGCACATATCGTGATTTGGCGTGACGATGACGTTTTTGGCGACTTAAAGAACGCATACCCCATCTTTTCGAAACACACCAACGAAAGAACAGTTCGGGACACAACCGGCCGCAGCTTCGGCACGGACCGATGGGGATACTTGCAAACCGGCGAGCGGTGGAGGTACGTCAAATTCTCAACTGGCGATGCAGTGGGCTATGAACCACGGCCTCCGAAGGAAGCAAATATGCTTGACCAAGTTGTTAATTCCGCCTGCTTTTCACCCAGATAGAATCCTCGAAGCAGCGTTAAACACTCTGGAAGCCAGTCCCCCGATAAGTCGCGTAACCGGACAAGTGGTTTTTCGACTGAATTTCACTTTACCGGTAACGGCGTTTCTCGGGCAGCAACGCCGTGTGCAGGCCTTTCGTACTTTGGTTTGAGGAGTTCGGCGGAGACATGCTTCAAGAAGTCCTCGCAATGCTTGGCCAATCCGAACGCCTCGGCCTGCAACATTTCGAGAGCGGTTCCACCGCTGCTGAGATCGCGCTCGCCCCATTTTGGATCGTACAAGTGGGATTGCGAAACCCAGAAATCATGTAACTCAGCGACGGTTTTTGCTGCCGGGACGTAGTGCTCGCGATCCAACTCGCGAATCAGCAGTTCTGTTCCGTGAAATTTGATAAAAAGCGCGGCTCCTGGCTCCATCAATTGATCCAACCAATTCGTCGTTAAAGTTGGTCCGATCGCCTTCCAGTAGATAAGATCCTCCTGCAACTTGGCGTGTAGGAGCTTTTCACAATTTTTGCCTGCAGCTGCCACAAGCGCGCCCATCGCGGCGTCGCCGTCGTTAGGAACGACGGTTGAATCGATTACCTGTAAGATCTCGGGCACTGCAACCACTCCCGACTTGCCCAGGGCATCTAGAGCTTCTACGCGCGCCGGCCGCACGTCGCTGAGCGCGATGTGCCCAAGCCGGTCCGCTCGTACTTCCGGGTTGCCTTCCATCGCAGAAGTCTCGGCGAGGTCGGTTTGCATTTGCAACACTCTGCGAATGCGGGAGGTCAACACAGCCAGATCCGAGGATGTTTCCGGAAACTGGTTGCATTCTGAGAGAGCACTCGGCCCCGGGTTCATCCACTGACGAAAGCAAAAACTCGTCCGGCCATTGATCCACAGCGCAGAGACTTTCATGCCGCCGAACGCAGGGACGGGTTCCCAACGTGTCGCGATACCATTCTCAGCTGAACGAGGATTTGCAACGGTCACGTTTGCACTCTTGAGAAACAAAATCATTCGGGACCCAACGGGTTGCTTCGGGATTTGTTCCATCGCTACCGGCATACCTTGAGAAGCAAATTTCTCTGGGTGTTGAAGCGTGGATATCGAGACCGCACCTCTGCCCGGTTTCAGTTCCGGAACTGTTACTGAGCTTCCTGGACGCAAGTCGCCTTTCCAGGACTCCAGTACCGAAAAAACCGCATCGTCGGCAGTTGTTTGCACCAACACAATATGCGTGGCGTTCCACGAACAGTCTTCCAAACTGAAGCTGGGCCGAATGCCGGCCTCAACGGGAATTGGGCCTATCGTCAGCGAGACCGCAAGTCCGATCGAGCTAAGCCCTGCCACCATCAGTCGCATGCGTTTTCTCCAATCGCTCATACGATGCGCAACCCCACACACGGTTTGTCTTAGGAATAGTCAACTCCCGATAAGTCGCGTAACCGGACATGTCGTTTTTGGCCAAATTCCACTTCTCCGGTAACGGCGTTTATCGGGCACTTGAAACGCGCCTACTCTTAACCGATGCTATTTGCACGCGAGCGAACTGTAGATTGTTGTGTTGTAGCTACTTCAAGCCTTCGGCTCATGGTGCCTTATGATCCTGGGATACAGACTTCTCTCAGCATCCGTTTTCTTGCTCTTGGTCTTGGCTGTATCGCCCGGTGCTCCCAGCCTGACCATAACGGGTAGCGCGGTTGACCCTTCTGGACGCACAATACCCGACGCTACTGTGATGGTCTACCATGCAGGAGTGCTGAACGGTTACAGCACTTTCTGTCCGAGTTGTTACCGCGACTGCGGCAAGCGGACGAAAACTGATTCATCTGGGGCATACACAATTTCCAACTTGGCGACTGGTCTTTGGTTCGACTTACTCTTTGTGCGTGATGGATACGCACCGGAAATTGTTCGAGTGAAGGATCTCTCGGCTGGAATCGCACCCATCGCGACCTTACAGGCTCGCCCATCTATCACCGACCCCAGCCACGCGGTGAAAGGCCATGTTGTCGATGCCGCTGGGCGGCCCGTGCCGGATGCGGTTGTCACCACCATCGGATTCGAAAATGAGCATGGATCAGCCATTGGTACGTTTCCCGGACTCGACCCGCTGGCAGTCACAGATCAGAATGGAAATTTTGAGATCGATTACACACAACCGGCGAAAAGGATGTTGGTCACAGTTGAGTCCCGAACGCTTGCGTTAAGGTTCGCGACATTGATCACAGGCCCACAGTCACAAAAGATCGAACTAGAAGAAGGTGCCACCGTCAGAGGACGGTTGACGCTAGACGGTAAGCCCGTAGCTGGCGCAGAAATTGGTTTGGTCGGTCAGCAACAAGGGGGATACGGGCCAGCTCTCTCGATTGTGGGCGACCCGTATCCAGAGACGCGAATCGGCACTCAGCAGGACGGCACATTCGTGATCAGCAATGTGCCAACAGGAGTTCGTTGGTTTGTTTACCCAAAGATGGAGTCGGTCGCAACAAAAGGTTCAGCGGAACCCAAAATCTGTGTCACCGCTCGACCGCGTGAGATAGTTGACGTTGGTGAAATCTCCCTCGGTCACGGGTATCGACTGCGAGGACGAATAATCCTCAACGACGGTAAACCTCTTCACGACGGAACGCGCGTCCTCCTAATTTCTGAACCTGTTAGGGACGCCCAGGAAGCATTGCTGGATAAGGATGGACGTTTTGAATTCCTTGGCTTGCCCAAGGGGGACTATTCGATTAGTCCTTCTGTACGAGGATATAGTGTTGCGAACAATCAGAACGATGCGATACATGTGTCCATTCAACGGAATATTGATGATTTGATCCTTTCGTTGGTCCCTATGCAACCCGAGCGTTAGCTCACGGACGTTGCCGATACGAAATCCTGATAAGTCGGATCACCGGACAAGCGCCTGATCGAGGTCCAAGTTTGATTACGCCGTTTATCGGGCGGAGAGGAATCTGCACTTTGCAGTTGGGAATGCAATTCGATTGGCATTGCGCGCTCCGTTCTGGCAAACGCGGTTGGTTCAGAGGCGCCACCACATTTCGAAATAGATGCGGCCTTCGAAGACGGGTTCGGGGGATTCGGGGGCGGCGGGGGCGCCGAGGAGTTCGGCGATGAGGATTCCGACGAGGACGAAGATGGCGCCGACGATGGAGCGGGCGTTGAGGCGTTCGCGGATCACGAGATAGGAAGTGATCACGGCGAAGACAGGTTCCAGAGTGAAGATGATGGCGGCGTGGCTGGGCGTGGTGTACTGCTGCGCCCAAAGTTGGATGGAGAAGGCGGCGGCGGTGGCGAAGATCGCGCAGATGGCGATGCCGAGGTAGAGTTCCCTGCTGGCGTCGAAACGTGCGGGCTCCCAGCCCGTTGTGGCGAGAAAACCTGTCGAGACCCAAGCGAGCCCGGCACATGCGGCGACTTGCAGGGCGCTGAGGGCGCCGTGGGAATGGCGCTGCGTGTAGTCGCCGACGAGAATGATGTGGACGGCGTAGAGTGCGGCGGCGATGAAGGTGAGGATGTCGCCGCGATTGAGACGCGCGAGGCCTTCGACGGGAACGGTGAGGAAGTAGAGGCCGACGACTGCGCAGAGCGCGCCGGCGTATGCCCAGCGCGCGAGATGTTTTCTCCAAAAAATTGCGAGAAGCAGCGGGACGAGGACGACGCTGGAGCCGGTGACGAATCCGGATTTTGCGGGCGTGGTGTAGAGGAGGCCCGCGGTCTGGAAGGCGTAGCCGCCGAACATGAAGAGGCCGAGCGCGGCGCCGGCGAAGAGTTCTTCCCTGTTCACGGTGCGGAGGGCTTTGGAGCGGAATGCGGCCATGAGAGCGGCGGCCAACGTGAAGCGGAGCGAGAGAAAGACGAAAACGCTGGCGTGGGAGAGCGAATTTTTTACGACGACGAAAGTGGCGCCCCAGAGAAGAGTGCAGACGACGAGAGCGAGGTCGGCTTTGAGGGAGGCGGGGTGGGTGGTGGCGGGAGAGGAAGTGATGGGGGGCTCCGGATGGGGGGTAGATTAGCGGGGGATGATGGTGGTTGCAATGTATTGAGGGCGCGAAGATCGAGGAAAAACTGAACCTGGGCTAGGGCTACATCGTGGCAAGCTGGGGCGCATCCTTCGAAGCTCAGGGCAAGGCGGTGCTGCGCCCGTACACGGACTGCGTGAAACGCGCGGTTGCGATGCACAAGAAAAAAAAACGCCGGCGGGACGCCGGCGCTACGGGTAACTTCGCGAAACGAAGATTCGGTAAACGTCGAGCGGGAAAAAGAAAAGCGGGGAGGGCGAGGAGCCCTTCCCGCTTTTCGGTGGTGGTGGTTTGTTTTTCTCTCTCTTAGTGGAACTTGGTGGTGCGCGCCTATGGTGAAGACGAGATTTTGCGAAAAATGTTTCGGGCGTGACCGAGTTTCGTTCAACGCCGCGTTGAGCGGTACATCGGGCACACGTCGAGCGAACGGAGTGCAGGACGTATGTGGGATGAGGTGGCGAGCGGCGACGGTGAGTCGCCGCTCGTTTCCTAACGGCATCTAGCTCGGTGCGACCGGGCTCCGCGAGCGGAGCCGGTCGCAGCCGAGGACCTGGACCTAGAAGCGAATGCGGAGGCCGAGTTCGATGTGCCTCGGGTTGTTGACCTGGCCTTCGAGCTGACCGAAGTCGCCGGTGTCGCCCAGCGCGTTGTAGGGATCGAAGAGCTGGTTGTGGTTGAAGACGTTGGTGAAGACGGCGCCGAATTCAGCGCTGAAGCGTTCGCTGAACATGATGTTTTTCTTCACGCTGAAATCGACGTTCCAGAAAGGCTGGCCGCGAAGTGTGCCTGCGCCGCCGTTATGGCCTTCGTCGATGCCGAGGACGGGGTTGCGGAAGCAGTTGTAGACGGATTGCGGATCCGCGTAGAGCGACGGACCGTAACCGGACGATCCCAGGTCGGGATATTGGGACGACGCGATGGGATTGTTGTGGCGCGCGCTACCACCGGCGGCGCCGCCGCAGATGTTGATGGCGTTTTCGATTGCGCCGACGTTGCTGGCGTCGGAGCCGCCAAAGCTTTGGCCGCCGCCGTAGGGCGAACCGTCGGCGTAGGCGTTGCCGGCGTAGACCGGGAGCGGCAAGCCGCTGCCGATGTCGATGATCGGGGCGATGGTCCATCCACCGAGGACGTGGCCGACGAAGCCTTGCTGGCGCTTGAAGAATGGCGGCTGGAAGACGACCCAGGTGTTGAAGAGGAATTTGCGATCCCACGGCTGCAAGCCGTAATTGCGATTGAGATCGAATGGATCGGAGTTGGTGAATTGGCTGGTGGCCTGGACTTCAGAGACGGTGCCCAGGGCTTTCGAGAAAGTGAAGTTGGATTGCATCGAAACGCCGTGCCACTGCGCTCATTTTCAAAGTGGTGAATAAGCCGTTGTAGTTGCCGGTGCCGAGGCTGGTGTTCTGGACGAAGTCGGAGCTGAGTTGTCCAGAAGCGCCGTTGGCCTGGCCGGCGATCGGAGTGTTCAACATGGAGCGCGGGAAGTTGAATGCGCCGTTGTCGAGGTCGCTCCAGAGGCTCCAGACGTTGGCGACGCCGATGTTGCCAGTGCCGGCGTTGCCTTCTTTGGCGGCGACGGCTTGGGTGCAGTTTGCGTAGCCTGCGCAATAGGCCTTGTTGAGGGCGTTTTCGAAGAACGGCTGAGGAGTGACGGCGCTGAGATCTCCGGCGCAACCGCCGCCGGCCATGCCGGCGTTGCCGCCGCAGTATTGCATGACCATCTGGCCGTAGGCTTTGTCGAAGCGTTGCCCACCGATGGTCATCATGTAGGGAACGGAGTTGATTTGCAGAGGCATGAACTCATTGCGGAGGATGCGGCCGATGTAGCCGACCTCCATGGTGAAATTTTTGTTGAGCTGACGCTGGACGGTGAAGTCGAACTGGTGGCTTTCGCTGGGTCGGAAGTTGGGGTCGAGGCCGGTGCCGGCGCCGGCGGCCACGGCGTTGTAGCCGGGGAATGCGGGCTGCGGCAGGGTCTGGGTGGCTGACGGGAGCGGCGCGGTCAAGCCGCCGAAACCGTTCGCGGTCGGACCGATGCGGAATGAAGTGCCCGGAGTGGAACCAGACGAGCCGGCGCAACCGCCGTTGGCGAGCGGGCTGACGCATTGCACGGCCTGGATGAGTCCATCGCCGAGCAGCGGAATCAGCACAAGGCCGACGCCGTTGAGTCGACCGTAGAGGATGCTGTAGCCGCCGCGAATTACGGTTTTGTTTTCGCCGAAGAGGTCGCCGAGGAGGCCGCCGTCGAAATGCGGATTCCATGCAGCGGCGACGCGCGGGCTGAAGCCTTTGTAGAACGGGTTGTAGGGATATTTCGGCTTGCCGGCGACGTTGTCGATCAGGGAGAAGCCGATCTGCGGATTGTAGACCTGGCCCTGAAGCGCGGCGCTTTCGCGCGCTTGCAGGTATGTTTCGGTGTCGAGCGGTTTGTTGTTGGCATCGACAAGCTCGATCTGTTTGCCCTGAGCTTCGACGGGCGGCATTTCGAGCGACCAGCCGAGGCCGTAGCTGAGGGTGAGCGTGGGCTTGATGCGCCAGGAGTCGCTGACGTAGAGGTTGTAAAACGGGATGGTGCTCTGGTCGAAGGCCGGAGTGTTGGGCGGATTCAGGTTGAGTTGCTGGCCGGTGCGCGTGTAGGCGACCTGCGTCACGCCGGGCACGCCGAGGACGATGCCGTAGTCTTTTTGCCAGTTGGAAAGCGTGGAGCCGCCGGCGGCTGCGATTGGAGCGGGAATGTAGCCGGTCATGTCGAGGCCGCCTGCGTTCCGACGCTGGCGCCGAGCCAATAGACGGTCTGGTAGTTGATGCCGCCGCCGTTGTCGGTGCGCTGGTGGTAGTCCCAGTTGTGCTGGTAGGTGCCGCCGAACTGGATGAAGTGCTTGCCATGCGACCAGGAGACGTCGTCGCGGATCATGTTGTCGTGGCCGTCCCAGAAGCGAGTGCGGACGTCTTGCGTGTCGAGGTTGACGGGAGCGAGAACGTTGGTCGCGGATTCGCCGAAAGGTTCGAGAGCGCCGGCGAGGCCGGTGACTTGAGGAGTTTGTCCCGCGGAGCCGCGCGCCCAATAGTTGCGGAGGAAGCTGTAGTGGAAGTCGTTGGTGAGCGTGTTGGTGATGTTGGTGGTCATGCCGGCGGTGAGATACCACGGCAGTTGCGGACGGTCGGAAACGGCGGTGTGGCGTGCCGAGTTTGTCGCCGGGCGAGCAAGCCGCCGATGTCAACCTGGTTGCCGGTGGCGCGAACCATTTTGTAGTAGCGGAACGAGGAGTAGAAATGCCACTTGGCGCCGAAGTCGTGGTCGAGGCGGGCGACGCCGAAGTTGTCGCTCCAAGGCACTTGCATGTTGGCGCGGAAGGCGAGGACGTTGAGGCCGTCGCACTTGCTGAGTCCAGCGCAGGTGGAGATGTTGGAAGCGGGCATGTTGTTGACGAACATGCTTTGCACGGTTGGGCTGATGCCGAGTGCTTGCGGATCGCACGGACCGGCGGGGCAGACAGCGGGCGCGACGACCTGGCCTTTCGTGAGAATCGAGGTACTCGGGCCAGTGTAGGTAACCGGCGTGGGATTCAGGTTGTAGGCGGCGCCGGCGAATTGGAGGATGCCCTGGTCCATCGCTGCGGACGGAACGATGCGAGTGACGGTGGTGGAACTGGGCCAGCGGAAGCCTTCGTAGTTGGCGAAGAAGAACCATTTGCCGCCGAGGACGTTTTTCGAAATTATCGGGCCGCCCGCGGAGCCACCGAAGCGATTGTAGTGGTAGCTGGGCTTCGGAGAGTCGGAGGCGTTGTTGTTGAAGGTGTTCGCGCCCCAAGTGTTGTCGAGGTAATACTCGTAGGCCGTGCCATGCCACTGATTGGTGCCGCGCTTGGTGACGAGTTGAACCTGAGCGCCGGCGGAACCGTTGAAGTCGGCGGTTTGATTGTTGGTGCCGACGCGAAATTCCTCGATGCTGTCGGCAGGAGTCGGCATCACGCCTGTGGGGCCACCGCCGCCGGGGCTGCCATTGGGCGCGGTGCCGGTGACCTGAGCGTTTACGAGGCCGCCAGAAGGATCGCCCGCGAAGCTGGGTGTGTAGGTGTTTTGCGTGCCGTCCATGTCGCTGGAGTTGTTGCCGCCATCGAGCATGAATGAGTTTTGATCCTGGTTGGCGCCGCTGACGCTGCCGTCGGGAGCGACGCCGGGCTGAAGCGTGACGAAAGTGCTGACGTCGCGGCCGAGGCCGGGGAGATTGTCGAGCGGAATGCCGGTGAGCGTGTTGCCGACGGTGGCCGAGGCAGTGTCCATCGTCGCGCCAGCCGCGAAGACTTCGATTGTTTCGGTGCTGGAGCCAATCTCTAACTTGAGGTCGAGCGTCAGGACAGCGCCGACGGTGAGCTCTTGCTCAGGAACCTTGATGGCGCGAAAACCCTGCTTCGTGACGCTGACGTTGTATTTCGAAGGGGAGATGTTGGCAAAGATGTAGCGGCCGGATTCGTTGGAATCGGCGCTGCGAGTCGATCCGGTCGCGATGTCGGTGAGAGTAACCGTAGCGCCCGCAACGGCGGCGCCGGAAGGATCGGTCAATGCGCCCTGAATCGTGCCGGTTGAAATTGCTTGTCCGAAAACGGTTGATGCAAGGAGAAGAAACAAAAGACCACTGAACACACCACCACGAAGAGACCTGGCCACACGGTTGGATAGGGGCATCCCACCCACCTCCGAGTCGAATTTTTAAAAAGGACCCTGGAAAACCTGGCAACCGAGAGAACTTGAGGCGCTGTATAGAACTGTATTTATGGAATGTCAATAAGGAAGTTGACGAATTATTTACATGCAGTTGATTCGGGATGCAGATGGAAGTTAGAAGCGATTTAGAAAATCGGCGATTTGTTGACAGCTGGTTGCTTGACAGTGGCGAGGGCGCGGCCCAAATTCTTTGAATATGGCGGTGAAACTAAAATTTCGGCGCGCGATGAGGTGGGTTGCACTTGGCGTTCTCGCTGGCGCAATGGCTAGCGCGGCTTCGCTGGTTTATCCACAGACGCCCGCCAGCGCGACTGCCGCCGCCGAAAACGCAGGCTGGGTGGAAGTGCAGACGCCGCACTTTGTGGTGTCGAGCAATGCGGGTGAGGCTGCGGCGCGGGGAGTGGCGACGGATTTCGAACAGATTCGGGCGCTGTTTCATGTGACGTTTCCGGAGTTGAGAGTCGATCCGCCGCAGCCGATTCGAATTGTCGTGGCGCGCGATGAAGCGACGATGCGGATGATCACGCCGGACGAATGGGGCGGGCCCGAACACGTGCATCCCTCAGGCGTGTTTCACAGCGACGGAGAGATGGATTACGTCGTGCTGCGGCTCGACGCAGAAGGCACGACGGCGTTTCATACGAGCTATCACGAATACACGCACTCACTGATGCATTTGAATTTTTCGAGGCTGCCGCTTTGGGTGAGAGAAGGAGTGGCGGAGTTTTTTGGCAATTCCCTTTTGAGCGAGGCGAAGGCGACAACCGGCACTGTCGATCGCGGGCATATGTTTGTGCTGGCGAAAAGTGAGTGGTTGCCGATGGAGACGCTGTTTCAAGTTACGGAGAGTTCTCCGTTTTACAACGAGAAGAATCCGGCGTCGGTGTTTTATGCGGAGTCTTGGGCGACCGTGCACTATTTACTGCTCGATCCGGAGGCTCGGCGGGCGGATTTATTCAAAAAATATTTGGTGGCATGGGACTCGGGTGCGGATGCGGTTTCGGCGGGACGCACGGCGCTGGGAGATTTGAAGACGTTCGAGGCGGCGGTGAAAAAGTATGTCAGGCAGGAGAATTGGAAACCGGGAGTTGTGTTGCCAGGGCTTGCGGGATTGCAATCCGCCTCATGGAAAGAGCGCACGCTTGCACCGGCGGAGGTGTTGGCTCTGCGTGGAGATTATTTTACGCATCGGCGAATGATGGATGAGGCGCGACCGCTGTTGGAAGAAGCAGCGAAAGCGGGACCGGAGATTGCCGGCGTGCATGAGGCGCTGGGATTTTTCTATCTTCGGAACAGCGACTTTGCGGGGGCGCAAGAGCAGATGCAGCGGGCGATTGCGTTGGGAGCGGAAGATTTCGCGCCGTATTTTGCGCTGGGGTCGCTGGAGTTGAGGAATATGGCGGTGTCGGACGACAACACTCGCGACGCGCGGAAAAACCTGGAGCGGGCAGCGGAGCTGAATCCGATGTTTGCGCCGACGTTCGAGGCTTTGACTCAGGCATATTCGCGATCGGCGGATACGCAGGCGAAGGCGCTGGCGGCGGCTGAGACAGCGGTGAAACTGGATTCGGAGTCGCGAAGTTATCGCACGAATCTGGCGTACACATTGCTGAACAATGGACGGACAGCACAGGCGCGGGCGGTGGCGGAAAAGTTAGAGGCGACGGCGAGTTCGGAAGATGAGAAGCGATCGGCGCAGTCGGTGCTGGAAGCAATTGCCGATGAGGAAGAATGGCAGAAAGCGGGGATTACGGAAGGCACGACGACGGAGTTTGGTCCGCCGGGTGGTGGCGCGCCGGCGCCTCCGAAGACGGAAGGCACAAACTCGGGAGCCGGTGGCAGGACCGTTTCTCACCGACAGTTGGGGCCGCCGGATTGGATGGCGGTAGAAGGATCGATCGCGGCGGTGGATTGTGCGCGGAGCCCGGAGTTGACGCTAACCGTGAACTTGCCGCGCGGGCCGATGGAGTTTCATGCGAAGGATTTTGGCGCGGTATCGGTGAGCGGGCGGAGTGCCGCCTCTGTGCCGGCGATTTCGAGTTGCAAGAGTTGGGCGGGACGCAACGTGAAGATTTGGTTTCGGATGGCGCAGGGGCAAGGATTTCTGGGTGAGGTTACGCGGATTTATTTTTACTGAGGCACTGTGGCGGTTGAGCGGTTTCCACCGATTCGCCTGAATGCTTTCTTCAACATCTAGCGCGGACAACGTGAAGGCCGGCGTGGCCGGGTGCCAGCCCGTGAACGGCGTGGCCGAATCTGGACACGATCTGCTGGAAGTCGATGTCTTCGATGGCGCGAAATCCGTGCGAATGAAGAACCGCCGCAATTTCAGCCGGATCGAAACGGGTGGCTGAGCGTTCACCCATTTTCTCAAGCTGCTCGGCCCGTTTGATTTCGATTTGCTTTAGCTCTTCTGAGAATGCTCCTGGAGGTCGCAAATAGTCGAACACCACCTCCGAATTCTGGAAGGAAGAGATGTAGGCCAGAGTGCGGTCGATTGCGTCCTGCGTTAGATACGGGACAACGCCGAGCCAAGTGAAAAACGCGGGGGAGCTGTGCTGGAATCCGACGGCGGCGAGTTTTTCTCGCAAATTATCCTGCTCAAAATCGACGGGCACAAAAATAAGCCAAGGTAGAAGCTGGATTTCGGCTTCACTCAAGCGCTGGCGTTTCCATGTCTGTGTCGCGGGATGGTCCACTTCATAGATGCGAATCTGTTGTGTGGCATAGGGATTCCGAAGCGCGAAAGTGTCGAGTCCAGCGCCGAGGATGACGATCTGCCGGAATCCTCTTTCGACGGCGTCCGATAATGCATCTTCCGCAATCCGGCCTCGCGCGGCGGTGAACAATCGTCCGACGCTGGCCGAAGAGTGCGCGGTCGCGAACTGGAGCACGTTCTTTTCTTCTTCGCGCAGAATCTTCATGGCAAATGGGTCATGGAGGATTGAGCCGCGATCAAGTAACTGATGAGCGGCGCGTTGGCGGGCGATCATCAAGGCTGTGCGGCTGGGTTCGTTCGACTTCATGAGTGAAGACTCCGTTTCGATTGGATGGATGATCTGACGGGCAGCGGGGGAAAGTTGACGCGCGGTGGGCGACACGCGAGCGAAGAGTGGTTGCTCGGACTTAACGCTGAGATCCTTCGGCATCCTTCGGAGGCGCTCAGGATGACGACGCTAAAACAAACCGGTGGAAGAATCCTCGAAAATCATCGGCGCCGCGATGGCGCGATTTGCTATTGCGACTGGTAGACAGTGCGGCCGCCGACGACTGTGCGCAGGACTTTTGTTTTTGTGTATTCGCTAGGGGGAATTTTGGTGAGGTCGGCGCTCAAGATGATGAAATCGGCGTATTGACCATTGACGAGCGCGCCTTTTCTTCCCTCTTCAAATTGAGCGTAGGCGGAGCCGGTGGTGTAGGCGCGGATGCATTCATCGAGCGAGATTTTTTCTTGCGGCTGCCAGCCGCCCGCGGGGCCGCCGTCGGGAAGCTCGCGCGTGACGCAAGCGTAGAGTCCGCGCATCGGGTTGATGGGCTCGACGTCGTAATCCGTGCCGAACGCGAGATGAACTTTATTTTTCAGCATCGTGTTCCAGGCGTAGGCGCCTTTGATGCGCTCGGGACCGACGCGCGATTCGGCCCAGCGCATGTCGGTGGTCTGATGCGACGGCTGCATGGAGGCGATGACGTTGAGGGCGGCGAAACGAGGGAAATCTGAGGGGGCAACGATTTGCGCGTGCTCGACGCGATCGCGGCGGTCGCGCGGGCCGTTGGCTTTTGCTACCGCTTCAAAAGTGTCGAGGGCGATGGTGTTGGCGCGGTCGCCGATGGCGTGGAAGTTGAGTTGGAAGCCGGCTTTGTCGCGCTCGATTGCCATCTGTTTCAGCTTGGCGGGATCGATGGTCATGATGCCGCTGGTCGATGGATCGTCGGAATACGGCGCGGCCATCGCAGCGGTGCGCGAACCGAGAGCGCCGTCGGTGACCATTTTTAATGCTCCGGTCTTGAGCCAGGGGTCAGTCGTGCCGCCTTCGCTGCGCATATTTTGCAGATCTTCGAGGTTGTTGGCGAAGTGGAGCCACTCGGTGATGCGAACGGTGAGTTTGCCTTCGTCTTTCAGCGCGCGATAGGCGAGGAAGTCTTCCCATTCGGAGTTGTCCTGGACGGAAGTGACGCCGTTTTTGGCGAGGTCGGCAAAGACGAGTTCGATTCCGCGACGGCGATCGGCGGCGCTGGTTTCGGGAGCGTATTGCTGGACGAGGCCGATAGCGGAGCCTTCGAGCAACATGCCGGTGAGTTCGCCGTTGGCGTCGTGCTCGAACTCGCCGCCTTTGGGATTGGGCGTTTCTTTTTTCACGCCGGCTTGCTCGAGTGCGAGTGAGTTGGCGATGGCGACGTGTCCTGAAATGTGAACGAGGAGGACGGGATTTTTCGGGCTGACGGCGTCGAGTTGCTGGCGCGTGGGGAATTTCTTGTCGGGCCAGAGTGTGTGATCCCAACCGGAGCCGATGATCCAGTCGCCTTCTTTGTGGGCAGCGACGGCTGTGGCGACAGCCTTTTGTAACTCCTCAACGCTTGCGACGCCGTTGACGCGAACGGCCAACATATCAGCGGCTGCTCCGCCCATGTGAACGTGGGCGTCATTGAAGCCGGGCATCACGAAATGATTTTGAAGCTGGATTGTTTCGACGTCGTCCGCAGTGCCGCACTCGAGCATGATTTGCTCGATGCCGCCGATGCAGACGATTTTTCCTTCGCGGACAGCCATGGCGGAGGCCCAAGGGTGCGCCGGGTCGTTGGTGTAAATGCGGCCGTGGAGATAAATCGTTGTGTGAGGTGGGGGCGGCGGAGCTTGGGCGGCGGCGAACAGGGTGACGAAGAAGATGGCGGCGAGTGCTGCGAGTAATTGGCAGCAGCGAGTGGTGATCGATTTCATACGGCAGGAACATACGCGAGACGGAGCCGGGGGCGTCTCTTGTTTCATTTCGATTTTTCCTCCGCGAGGCCGGAGACGCCGATCAAAGTGAGAAAAGCGCGCTTGAGTCCCAATTCGCGGCCGGTTGGGTCGTACCACTCTTGCAGCGAGTGAGCGCCACCGCCAGTGCCGCCGGCGCCGATGGAGATCGCTTCAATACCGGCGGCGAGCGGAATGTTGGCATCGGTGGAAGAGCGCTCGACACGCGATTGATTGCCGACGTAGTCGTCGGCGGCTCTCAGCGATGCGAAGAGTTGCGAGTTTGGGGCGAGTTCACCGCCCGGGCGCGTGCCGAGGACGTCGATCTTCCACTCCAACTTCCCTTTCGAACGATCGCGCGAGGATTCCATTTCGTCGCGTACGCCAGCCGTGATCGATTCGCGCAATGCGGATTCGAGCTTGGTGAGTTCGTCTTCGGCTTCGGAGCGGATGTCGACTTTGAGTTTGGCTTCGTAAGGAATCGAATTGACCGAAGTGCCGCCTTCGATCTGGCCGAGATTGAAAGTTGTGCGCGGGTTCGAAGGGACTTTTGTGTTGATGAAGCGGATCGAGCCGCGAACGAGCGCGTTGATCGGATTGGGCATGCCGAAGTCGGACCAGCTATGGCCGCCGGGGCCGGTGATGAGGACTTCGAGGCGGCGCGAGGCGAGCGCTTTGGTGGTGACGTGATCGGTGCCGGAACCGTCGAGGACGACGGCGGCTTTCAATTGCGAGCGATACGCATCGACGAGAGCGCGCATGCCGCGGAGATTCCCTTCGCCCTCTTCGCCGACGTCGGCGACGAAAAGAATTGTGCGGCGCGGCTTGAGTCCGGCTTCGTGGATGGCACGGGCGATCGAAACGAGGCCGGCGAGGCCGGTGCCATTATCGGAGATTCCAGGCGCGTTGAGGCGATCGCCGTCGCGGCGGACTTTGACTTCGGTGCCTGGCGGGAAAACGGTGTCGAGGTGCGCGGTGAGCATGACAATTTCTTTGTCATTGGCACCCGGGAGTTCGCCGATGACGTTGCCGGTTTTGTCGATCGAAACTTGAAGGCCGCAGTCGGCGAGAATCGATTTCACGAGATCGGCGCGAGCGGATTCCTGAAAGGGCGGCGCGGGAACTTCGGTGATACGGACTTGCTGGTCGTTGATCCAGCCGAGATTGCGTGAAAACCAGTTGAGGGCCGCGCGGACTTCGGGGGATTCGGTGGCTTGGCTGGCGTGAGCGGCGCGATGCGTCGCGCCGACGGTGCGAACGGGCATGACCGAAAGGATAACGCAAAGAAGGAGATGTTTCACCGCGGAGTTCATGATCGGAGGAGTGCGATTTTTGGATGGGATCGGGAAATTTTGCGATGTGGGAAATAGGCGGCTGACTGCGACCGGATCGATCTAGCGGACATGGGGCGCAGCAATGCTGCGCCCCTACACGGAGGAGATGTCTGCGCGATAGGCAGCCGAATTAACACTGGCAAAGGGCCTCGATTTCGGCGTCGGTCAGGACTCGGGCGGATTGTTTGGCGGCGGTGAGGATGCGATTCACTTTGGTCTCGTCGGCGGGAATTTTGTGGCGTTCGAGCCAGAACATCACGTTGGACTTGCCGCTCATCGGGCCGATTTCGATGATTTGGTCGAGGCCGAAAAGATGCGATGGTACGCCGCTGTAAACGATGTCGGCTAACGCCGGATTGCTGTGAAAGGCTTTGACGATGGCGGCGGCGTGGACGCCGGTTGCGGTGCGGAACGCGTCGTGACCAATGACCGGATAGTTCGGCGGGATAGTGGTGTGTGTCGCGGCAGCAACCTTTTCGCAATACTCCTTGAGACGTGATAGATCGCGATCGATCAAACCCATCAGGCGCAAGTTGACGAGCATCAGCTCCATCGGCGTGTTTCCGACACGTTCGCCGAGCGAATTCGCGGCGGCGTGGATTTGATCTGCGCCGGCAGCGATGGCAGCGAGGGAGTTTGCGACGGCGAGGCCGCGATCGTTGTGGCCGTGCCAGTCGATTCGGACGTCCTGGCCGCTCGGAGTGACGACTTCGTCGACGGCGAATTTGATGAGGTTGTAGGCGCCTTGCGGCGTTGCGTGGCCGACGGTGTCGCAGAGAACGATGGCGCGAGAACCGTTGCGGATGGCGGTGGTGTAGAGACGCTTGACGGTTTCGCGGTCGGTGCGAATGGTGTCTTCGGTGACGAACATCGACGGCAGGTTGTGTTCGACGACGAACTTGACGGCTTTTTCGGTGGTGCGTTCGAGGTGATCGACGGTCCAATCTTCGACGAGGCGGCGGATTGGGCTGGAGCCGAGGAATGTGGCGGCTTCGATGGCGATGCCGACGCGCTGCGAAATTTCGGCGATGGGGCGGATGTCGGCTTCGACGGTGCGCGCGGCGCAGTTCGGACGGATTTTCATCCGATTGGTGGCAATTTCGCGCGCGAGGGCTTCGGTGTGCTCGACGGCGCGCGGGCCGGCGCCGGGCAGACCAATGTTGAGCGACTCGATGCCGAGCGACTCCATCAGGTGGAGGATTTCGATTTTTTCGTCGATGGTGGGGTCGTAGACGGAGGGATTTTGCAGGCCGTCGCGGAGAGTTTCGTCGTTGAGGAGGACGCGCGTGCCGGGAGGGATTGGAAGCGTCGCTACTGTGTTCCAGTCGTAGATGTATTCGGAGTTTGTGGGATTCGACATATCTCAATTCGACGAACTATGGATGCAGGGCAAATGCGACGCGAACATTTTGGAGCTCGGATTCATTTGCGTCTAAACCCCGCGGTCTGAGAAACGACCGCGGCTACAGGGACGCGAACATTATAAACCGTGGTCGCGGAATATGGTTTTTAGCGCGGCGCGAGCGTTACGGAGGCGGGCGCCGAGGCCGGGAGCGTATTGAAATTGCATGAATGCGTCGGCTGCCCGTTCGAGGTCGGCGCCGTAGCGGAACCACCACGGCTTGGCGCGGCCGGGCATGCGATCGACGTCGATGTATTTCGTTTGCACCATTTCGAGCAAGCCGGTTTTGCCGTGAGCGCGGCCCCAGCCGCTGAGTCCGCAGCCGCCGTGAGGAGCCTCGGCGATGGCGTAGTAGCTGATGGCGTCGTTGATCATGACGGCGCCAGCGCGGAGTTGGGCGGCAATAGCGCGGCCGCAGGCTGCGTCGCTCGTCCAGACGCTGGCGGCGAGGGCGAAACGGGAGTCGTTGGCGCGGGCGACCGCTTCGTCGGCGCTCGCAACTCGCTGAATGGCGAGGATGGGGCCGAAGGTTTCTTCCTGGAATAGGCGCGATGACGAGTCGACGTCGATAATTACGGTTGGCTCGAAGAAATTTGGGCCGAGATCGGGACGTGGGTTGCCACCGGAGAGAACTTTGGCGCCATGGGCGACTGCATCGTCAATCAATGCGCTCATGCGTTGAACATGTTGCGGGCGGATGAGAGGGCCGACGTCGGTTGAGGCGTCGGTACTCGGGCCGAGCCGCAGCTTTTTCGTTTTTTCTACGCAGAGTGCTGCGAATTTTTCGGCTGCGGACTGCTCAACAAAAATCCGCTCGACCGACAGGCAAACCTGACCGCAATTTGTGAAGCTGCCCCACACGGCTCCGCTCGCGGCGATTTCGAGATTCGCGTCGGCGAGGACGATCATCGCGTCTTTGCCACCGAGTTCGAGCACGGTGGGAATGAGGCGAGTGGCGCAGGCCTCGGCGACGCGACGGCCTGTCTCGACGCTGCCAGTGAAGAGGATTTTGTCGGGATCGGCGTCGATCAGGGCGCGGCCGACTTCCGCGCCGCCTTGAATGACCGTGACGAGATCTTGCGGGAAGCCAGCATCAACGAACAGCTTTTCGATAAGCGCGCCGCATTGAGGAGTGAAATCGCTCGTTTTGCAGACTACGGAATTGCCGGCCGCGAGCGCCGGGATGATCTGCCCCAGCGGAATCGCCAGAGGATAATTCCACGAGCTGATGATGCCGATGACGCCGAGCGGCTCATAGCGAAGCTCGCCAGTTTTCGCTTTAGCCGCGATGTTGTAATGCGGGACGCGCTCGGGCGTGAGCATCTTTTCGGCGTTCGCGGCCAAATATCCCGCGGTGTCGAGTGAAACGAAAATGTCGGAGAAAAGCGCTTCGGCGCGAGGCTTTCCGGATTCGCGGACGACGGCGGCGGCCAATTCTCCACGCGAGGCGAACATCGTTTTGCGAAGAGCATTCACGAGGCGACAGCGATCCGCGATCGGGTGTCGCGCCCAATCTTTCTGTGCCGCGCGAGCACGCGCGACGATCGAAGCAACATCATCGGGTTGCGTTGCCGCAATCCATGCTTGCACTTCGCCCGTCGCGGGATTGATCGATGGGATGCGATCTTGGGAGACAGCCGTAAGCATGCCTGGATTCTAACCGAATGCTCGACGTGGGGGGATTGCTGCTAGGATGATGCGCCATTCCCGGGAATCCAAGAGGGATTCGTGCATTTCTCTCCGGTTCGAGCCGTCGTGTTCGGCGCGCTGTCACTTTCGCTAGCCGCCGCAGTCGTCAATCCGCAGCAAGGCAATCAGACGCAGCGATATCCTCAATTCGAGAATGATGAGGTGAGGGTCTGGAAGTCGGTTGTCATGCCGAACGCGCCGCTTGCGATGCATCGACATGAGCATGGACGCGTGATCATCGCGCTCGCCGGCGGGACCATGAAGATTGTGGAAAGCGGCGGTGGCGAAGAGAAACATGTTTGGGAGACGGGCAAAGCCTATTGGCTGCCGAAGAATCCACCGGGCGAGACGCATTCCGATGTGAATGCCGGCGACAAACCGATCGAAGTGATGGTCGTCGAGATCAAAACCGACAAGTAGAGATTTTCGTTACGCCGATTAATCGTACTCGCGCTGACGGCTAATGCTGCGGCTGAGCCGGCGGTTCGGTTTGCGGTGCTGGCTGCGCCGGATCGGCGGGTGGCTCCGGGCCGACTACTTTTGGATCCGTGGCGACCGGTAACGTGACCGTGTTCACTGAAGAAGGATCATCGCGCAGCTTGATGAAGAGGCCGCCGTCGCCGGGATGGGGCACGTTGAGTGTCGAGTCGATGAAATCGGTTGGCACGGGCGCGTTGTGAGCGAACTGCTGATCCGATGCGACGGAATCGATCAGAAACAGATTGCTGCCGATGAGTCGGCATGGCTGATCGGCACTGTCGGGGCAGTGAATCTCCTTGAGCACAGGAACGCGAACCAACGTGGCCAGTGGCTGCCAGTCGCCCTTCGTGCCATCGTCTTGAATGGGGCGAAACTGAAGCGGACCGAACGCCGATGGACCAAATGCTTTCTTCGGATTGATCGTCGCGTAGAGGGTTTCGGTATCACGCATCACGAGCGAGCCGTCTGAAACGCTGAGAATCGTCGCGAACGATTCGTCGCTGGTCGCAACTTCGATGCGCTCAGAGCGCGGGAAACGCGTCGGAACTTCGCTCTTCAATAGAAACGAAATCTGCCCATCGAGCGACAACTCGTTCTGGCTGCCCAGCGTGATCGCCGTCGGCGTATCGCCCGGCTGGATATTCTTGCTTACAAGCGTGAGCTTCGGGCGAGCGGGTTCGACTTTCGTCGGCAAATCGAGAACGCGCCCGTCTTTCAGCGCGACCTTCGCAACGACAGTTTGGTCGGGTTTCAACGCGCCGGTGTCGGCTTGCGATGAGAGGTGCAGTTCGTCCTTCTCGTTCGAGCGTGTAAGTTTTGCCGGGACGAAATGCACGCCGCTCAGTTCGAAGTGATCGACTTCGTCGAGCCGCGTTCCCTTCAGGACGCCCTGCTTGTCACCCGCGTTAATCGTGAATCCATCCAAATGCGCGGCTTCCGCGTAGGCTTGCAATGAAATACCGTCGGGCTTCGACAGTCCAAATTGCCGCAGTTCGGCGCGCATCGCGCCCGCGCTCTGATCTTTCAGCGCAACTTTCAACTCGATCACGTCGGGCTTGGCCAGTTTCCAGGTGGTCTTGACATCTTTGCCTTGCGAATCCTGAAGCTTGATGTCATCCACGCAAACGGCGGAATCGGATTGAAGATGTAACGTGTCTTCGCGTCCCACGACCAAAGCACTTTGTTCGGTTGCCGCGACGGTCCATTGCGCCGGTCGCGATGTGCGCAAATGAAAATTCGGTCCCTCGTACGGCTCGAAGCCCCAGGCACCACGAATCGTGCCAGTGACTTGCCCATCCAGGCTCAAGCCTTCGACGGTGTGCGTGTCGATGAGAATGCCGCCGCTGGAGGCGTCCGCTTTCGCCGGCAGTTTGATTTCTTTGCCGTCTTTGCCGGGAACGTATAGCGCTAAATCATGCGCGATGTCGGACGAGAAAAGGAGCGGAGCTCCTTCCACGGGCAGCACAAGCGACGACTTTTGCAGACAGAAAACGGCATCAGCGTTGACGGCGCGCAAAGGCGGAATCTGCGCTGCCTCGATCGACGGCAAACCAACGACAATGACCGACATCGGCTTGCGGAACGACGGCGGATTATTCAGCTTCAGATTCATTTGCTCTTTTTTCGGCAGAGCCAGCGCGGGAATGTACACGTATGACGCGGTGTGAAGACTGCCGAGCACGCGAGCAAGGTCAACGACTGCGCCGACGTAAGCGCTATAAAATCCGCTGCCGGCGAGCGATGTGGCGCTGACGGCGCCCGCTAGATCCGAACTCGGCCCAGAAGCGAGCGCAGTGACCATGGATTGACTGTGACCGTCGTCGAGTACCAGGTTTTCTGTGTTTTTCGTCAAGCACGAGCTTTGTTCTTCCAGCGGCTTGGCGAAGCAGGCCTCATCGACGCGAATGCCGAGCGTGCGCGCGAGCAGCATCGAATGCTCTTTCAGAGCTTTGGGGTCGGCGTCGTTAATCGCTTTCACGTCGGCGAGATATTTTTCGAGACGCGTTCGATCGAGACTCGCCTGATTCAAGTCCTGAGACGCGCGAACGAACACGCCGGGGCGCCCGCGCACGGCGCTACGCAACGTTCCGAAGTCGCCTCCGGTTTCGGGCGCGAGAAAGAGAATCGCTTGTTGAGCGTCCTGCGGAACGGTGACGACGATCCCCTCTTCCTTGACAGGTTTGGTCCACGTTTCTGCTTTCGTGAACCAATTCTCAGGCGGAGGGTTTGTGGCACCGCGTAGAAACGCGACGATTAAGAGGTAGCGGGCGGATTGATCGTCGGGAAAATCGGGATGCAGCCACAAGCGATCGCCGGGTTGCAGGTTCGCGACCTGCGAGATCGGCAACGGCTTGCCGTTGCGCGTGACCTTCATTTCAATGCGAGGGCCGAGGAGATCGAAACTGTTGTTGTCCGCATGCACGCAGACGCCAAAGGAGAGTAGCAGGATCGCCGCAACAGCGAGGCGACTCAGGCGCGCCGGCCATCGATTCGAGCGAAGAACTCGATGCTCAGGCTCTGGGCTCGACTGGTTGCCGACGCAAGTGGAACTGAAGACCATGTTTCAACTGCTCCTAAGGTGCGCGATGGAAAGAGTCCTCGCGCTTGTAAATATTGGACAGCGACCACGAACGTTTTCTAATTTTGAGACTTCTAATTTTGAGACGCAGGGCAAAGTGCGTCAGTTACCTGCTTGTTTGATGCGTTGCGCACACCGCATGCCGCCAGCGGGTGCATGCTTTCTTCAGGGCCGTTTCGCGAGGGCGGTGCGAAAGTTCAGCCGAACTCTGGAACCTTAATGATAGTGTGGGGTTTCTCTGATGGGCAAGTATTGAGCGAAGTTTTTCGTATCGAACAACAATCGCTGGGGACGATTCCCGGATGCAAATTGCGCGTATCCGCGAGAACGTGATTCGAACACTACAAAATCACTTGCCCTCGCATCGAAATCGCTCTTGACAGACCTTATCTTTTGTGATACCGTATTGAGTGTATAAAGGCCCGGCGAATCGCCGGGCCTGCGATTCCCGCCTAAGCGGATTCCACCGCAATCGTTCGAACGGCAGGGACTGTTTCGATCGCCCGTTTGCCGCTGCGACTCTACTTCCCCGCTGCCGTTTTTGCGAGTTTAGAAGCCGCCGCGTTCACCTGCGCCGCTTCGTCCTGAATCGCTTTCGCCGCGCTCGCGATTGCTTGCTCCGCGACGTGCCACTGCTTCTGCTCCATCGCCTCACGAACGGCCGGAATCGCCTTGGCCTCATAGCCGGTGTAAACGCCCGGAGCGTAAATCTGATGCTTGTACCAGGAGCGACCCGGCAAGCCCGCGGGATTGGTCAGCTTACGCTCGGTGTCGATCAACATGCGATTGACTTGCGCGATCGCCGACGACGACAACGTGGCGCCGCCCTTGGAATTCGCCTGAGCGAGCGCTTTTCGGTATTCCTCCGCGGAGTGAGTAAGAGCGTCGGCACTGTTTTGCAGCGGAGCGAAATTCAGGTGCGGCGGCACTTCCTGCCTCGCCGGCGGCACGTATTTCTGTTTCGGGTCGGCGCTCGCAGTGAACGCGCCTTCGTCAATCTCAAGATTGCGCTCACGAATCTCGCCCTGCTGTTGCACGCCGTAGCTCTGTAGCCCTCGGACATACGCTTGAACCGTGTCGGCTTGATCGGAAAAATCGAACGGCAATAGATCGGCATCGGCGAGGCGCATCACCGTCGTACCCGCAACCTGCGCGAGTGCTTTGCCGTAGGCGAAATCCGTATCACTGAAATGCGTGTACCAGTAGAAATCGTCGTAGATCGAGTGGTAGATGCCGCCCTGATCTTCGCCGCCAAAGCCGTAGTTCAGAACGGCGACGCCGAGGAAATTTTGAAATCCAGCGTGGTCGGAGCCGCCGCCGGAAATGTCGATACGCAAATCCGATCGCGAGCGCAACTCCGCGCGAGTCTCTTCGGAGCTCGCGTCCGTGAGGCTCTTGAGTTGCCAGCGCTTCCAAACGGAGAGTTTCGTCTCTGGATCGGCAACGTCGCGCGCGACATCGTTCGCCAATTTTTCCAGCGAATGCGCACCATCAACGCCGAGGAAGCCGCGTCCATTCGTATCGGAATTTACGTACGCGACGGCTTTCTGGCGCAGTTCGTCAGCGTGCGTTTCGAGCCACTCAACAGAACCGAGCAACCCAGGCTCTTCGCCATCCCACGCACAATAGACAATCGTGCGCTTCGGCTTCCAACCTGCTTTTACGAGTTCACCGAGCGAGCGCGCCTCTTCGAGCACAGCGTTCAGCCCGGAGATCGGGTCTTCGGCTCCATTCACCCAGGCATCATGATGATTGCCGCGTAGAACCCATTCATCTGGAAATTCGGAACCGGGAATCTTCGCGATGACGTCGTAGAGCGGCTTCATGTCCCAGTTCGAGAACATCTTTAGATGAACCTTTGCTGGACCCGGCCCGATGCGATAGGTGATGGGCAAGCCGCCGCGCCATGCTTCAGGGACAACGGGACCCGTGATTGCGGAGAGAAGCGGCGCCGCGTCGCCGTACGAAATCGGAATAACGGGAATCGTTGTCGTCGTCGGAGCGTTCTTGATCGGAAGGCGCTTGGCGTCGGCGGTCGCGCCGATACTTGGCGTGAGCGGATCGCCCATGAATTCGGTCGAATCCTGCACGCTGCCGCGCTGCACACCCTCACGCGGGCGCAGACCACCTTGCGGATAGGTTTCACCGGCGGAGTAGCCATCGTCGCGAGGGTCGGAGTAAATGATGCAGCCGATCGCGCCGTGCTCCGCGGCGACTTTGGGCTTGATGCCGCGCCACGCGTGACCGTACCGCGCAATTACGACCGCGCCTTTTACCGAAATTCCGTGACGGTCGAGCGTTTCGTAATCCTCGGGAATGCCGTAGTTCACATAGACGAGCGGACCAGTGACGTCGCCATCAGCCGAATATGCGTTGTACGTCGGAAGTTGTTCGGATTGCTGATCGGACGTGGGATCTTGCGGTAACGCTGGCTCCTGCAGCTTGGCCGTAAATTTCGGTCCGCCATCAATGAGTTCGACCAATCGTTCTTTCGGAGTCGGGAAGAGTACGCTGAATGATTCTATGTGCGCGTCGAAGCCAAACTCTTTGAATTTCGCGAGGAGCCATTCCGCATTGTCTTTATCGTATGGCGAGCCGACATTGTGTGGCCGTGCCGACAGCCGTTGCATATATTCGCGCAGTTTGGCCTGATCCGGCGTCGCACGGAATTTTTCTTCCCAGCCGCGCTCGACGCGCGAAGATTGCGCCGAAAATCCGGCGATCACCGGCTCGTCAGCGGCAAGGTGGCGGCCCAGCGGAGAGAAAGTAGCAGTAAAGAGAATCGCAGACGCAAGACTGACTCGACGAAGCATATAGGCTCCAAATTTGCGTCGGTATTTTGCCTGAACTACCGTGAGATTGGAAACTCACCAAATGCGATCAATGCCGTAGTCGTCGAATTTTGAATCGCGGGACACGATGGGCACGCTTTCAATCTGCGCTTGAGATATGAAAAGTCTATCGAATGGATCTCTGTGCTTTCTAGGCAGAACAGCGGCACCGATTGCGTGCCTGCCAGATATTGGAAGCTCAATAAATCCAGCGTCGTCTAGTTCTTTCTGGAAATTATTAATTAGGTTCGGCGCCTTGAGTTTTCCAAGCTGATGTTTGATTGCAATTTCCCAAAGTGAACCCACGGAAACCAACACGCGAGTGATTGGATCCTGAATGACCTCGCGAGCTTTGGTTGACAGGCGGTCGCTACCTTCTAACCACCACAGTAGGGTATGCGTGTCTAGAAGAACCGCTTTCACTCGAAACCCAGGTCCTTAAGTTCTTTCTGCGTCAAAGGCTTGAAAGCGTCGCGAGAGTACCAGATCTTCCCTTTCAGTTGGCCAGGTACACGCTTTTTCTGGTCCGTCGTTAACGGGACGATCTTGACGACAGCGGTTTTGCCCCGGGCAATAACGACTTCCTTGCCGCGGCAAGCCTCACGAATGAGTTTGGACAGGTTGGTCTTGGCTTGATGAACGGTATACATGGTTAGCTAAGTATACTAGCTAAGTTGACCGAGGGCAAACACAATCTCGGCGAAATAGAAGTCTCAGCCGATACGGTAAGACTCGTTGTGTTCGGAGCGAACCATGACAAGGCCCTGCGATGGGACGGTCGGGCCGGATTTGGAGCGATCGCGCAGCTCGAAGAGTCGATCGATGTCGTCCGGCGTGAGCTTCCCTTGGCCAACGTGAAGCAGCGTGCCGACCATTTTGCGCACCATGTACCGCAAGAACGAGCGGCCGTGAACCGTGAACACCAGCTCCTGGTCGTCTGCGGCAGAACGCACTAGCTCCGTCGAAAAAATCTCGCGCTTCATCTCGCGCTCTTTGTCGTCTTCTTCCGATCCGGTTGATGCCGCGAACGAAGTAAAATCATGCACACCCACAAATTTTTCGGCCGCGGCACGCATGGCATCTTCATCGAGCGGCCACGGATAGTGCAACACGTAGCGCCAGAGCATCGGTGGAACAACTCGCCCGCGATAAATCCGATAGCGATACACCTTGCCGAGCGCGGAAAAACGCGCGCTGAAATCTGGCCCGACCTCTTCTGCCCCAACGATGCGAATCGAAGGCGGCAGCATGCAATTCAGCGCATGCTGAAATTCTCCCGCCGACAAGCTCGATTGCGTCTTGAAACTGGCAACCTGCCCCAGCGCATGAACCCCTGCGTCGGTGCGGCCGGTGCCGGCCAGTTGCACATTCTCTTGCGTCAATTTGCGCAGGATGCCGACGACTTCGCCCTGAATCGTGGGCTTGCCCGGCTGAAACTGCCAGCCATGAAAATCGGTGCCGTCATACGCAATCGTGAGCTTGAAATAACGCATGCGTGGGAAGGTTTTCTACAGACCTAACCTTCGGAGACTCGGATTACGCGGAGCGGACAAACCGGCTCCCGGGTTTAACCGCGGCGCTGCCATCGCGACACAGCGGACAATCATCCGGCTCATAGCTCGCAATCGGCAGATCGAGCAACGCCTGCGCCTCGACCGGAAACTCAATCTTGCCGCCGCTGCGATCGATCAACGCACCGGCCGCCACGACGCGACCGCCGGCCTCCTCTACTACGCGAATTGCTTCCTGCGTCGAGCCGCCCGTCGTCCACACATCTTCGATCACCAGCACATGCTGATCCGGTTTCAGCGTGAATCCCCGCCGCAAGCACATCGTCCCGCTCGCATCTCGCTCGACAAACATCGCCGGGGCTCCCGCGCCAGCCAATCCACCCTTCGGCTGAGGCAGCGCTCGAGCCACTTCCTGCCCGATAATCAGACCACCCATCGCGGGCGAGACCACCACTTCAATCGTCGCATCCGAAAACAGAGCGGCCAATTCCTGCCCCAACTTCTCAGCAAATCGCGGGTATTTCAGCACCTGAGCACACTGCACGTAGCTGCCGCTGTGCAGGCCGCTGGAAAGCTCAAAATGCCCGTGCTTCACAGCTCCAGCGCTCTCAAAGATCTTCAGTAGTTCTTCTCGCTTGAGCATCTATCTCCAGACCTCGCTCCGGATTGCCGCTACCAGATAACGGGCCGCGTCAGCCTCGCATCGAACTTCGCATTGGCACCCCATCAGGACCTAACGGGTGCGACGGAGCTAACCTGAAACGCCTGTAAACGTCGAATCGTCAGCAGCCTAGCCGCCGTGTGTTTCGTTGTCAAGGAAGCGCCTGCCTGCTAGACTCCGATATTCGAGTTTCAGCTCGGTCGCACGCCTCTTAGTGCCCTTTTTTCGTGGTCTTGCATGAAACAAAGTGAGTCCTGTTGACGTTGTAACAGGGTGAACACCATTTTGCGCTTGGTCGAAGATCAATCCGAGGAGTGACACAAGATATGAACCTGTTACGGTTGACCGCAGAGCCGTCGTCCCCAGGTGTGTCGGCAAAGCGGCCGGCTTCGCGCCAACGCGCGGCGGCACAGTCGATTTTTGGGTATTCCCGTCAGGCAGTTCGCGCCCTGACAGCGGCCTTGCTGGCCGCGGCGCTTGCTGGTGGAACAGGTGCGCCGGCCTTTGCGCAGGATCCAGGCCAGAACCCACCGCCTTCGCAGCAGACGCAGCATCCCGAGCTTCCCACTCCTCAGTCGCCGGAGCAAAATCGGCCGAATCAGGATCCGAACGCGCCTACGCAAGCCGCCGCAACCGGTTTACGGGCCCGGCCCGACGAATCCGCCGATTCCAGTGTCGTTGGGTGTTCGAAAATACAACTATCAGAACGCGCCAAAGGCATTTCCGAATTTGTTCGCGCCGTATCGCGGGATCGATATTCCGGAGTTCAACACAAGCAACAAGGCACGCGTCGAACAACTGATTCACGACGGCAAACTCGAAATTACATTGCAGGATGCCGTCGAGCTCGCGCTTGAAAACAATATGGACATCGCGGTCGCGCGCTACCAGCCGTGGTTGGCAGACACGGATGTCCTGGCCACCAAAGGCGGTGGAACGCCGCAGGGTACCACTGGCGCTGAAATCTTCTTTTCGACCGCGAATGTCCCGTTCGAGCAATTGGATCCGTCACTGACGGGCAGCGTCGGCTATGCGCAAGTGTCAACGCCGATCAACAACCCCTTCATTTCAGGAACGGGAACCGCGGCGAACCAATTAACCGGGCTAATCAGTCACAGCGCGCAGTACAACTGGACCTACGCCCAGGGATTCACGTCGGGCACCTCGGTCACGGCGACGTGGGACAACACACGTTCGTCTTCGAGCGCGGCAAACCTGTTCAATCCGTCGGTCCAATCCTCGCTGACCATCACCTTCCAGCAACAATTGCTGAACGGTTTTGGCTTTGCCCAGAACCGGCGCAACATCACCATTGCCAAGAATAACCGGAAGCTCGCGGACTACGAGTTTGCGCAGCAGGCCATCACCACCGTTACCAATGCGATCACTGATTATTGGGAGTTGGTCTACGCACGTGAAGCCGTGAAGGTGCAGCAACAGGCCGTCGTCGTTTCAACCAAGTTTTACAACGACAACAAGAAGCAGCTCGAGATCGGCACGATGGCGCCTCTCGAAGTCACTCGGGCTGAATCGGAATTGGCATCGGATCGTCAGGCTTTGATCCAGGCGCAGACCGTGCAGTTGACTGACGAACAAACGCTCAAGAACGCCATCGTGCGCGACCCGCTGGCCCCGACAGTGGCCAACATCGAAATCGTTCCTCTGGATCATCCAAATCCACCGGAAGCGGTGGAAGCGGCAACCTTCGAAGAGGCCGTTAAGGAAGCTTTCGCAAAGCGGCCAGACTTGCAAGTGCAGGCAATCAACGTGACCAACGCCGGCATCGACGCGAAGGCCAACTTGCAGGCGCTGCGACCGACTTTATCCCTCTTTGGGCAATATGAGAGTCAGGGTCTCGCCGGTAACGCGCCGATCACCACGGGAGCAGTCACAACAGCCGGAGCACCCATCGTCGGAGCGGACGGAACCCCTATCACCGTGCTCGACGCGGCGGGTATGCCGGTGGAAGTCTTCTCACCGAACACAACAGCCGCAACCAACGGTATCTCGAAACAAGGCTTCGGTACGACGCAGAGCCAGATCTTCCACAACGAGTTCCCGAGCTACATTGGCGGCATCAATCTTACCCTGCCCATTCGCAACCGGGTGGCTCAGGCGTCTTACCAACGCGCCACGCTCAACGAGCGGCAAATCGAGGCACAGTTGCAGCAGATGAAAAACGCTGCGGTGCTCGACGTGCGGAATGCCTTCATTCTGCTCACGCAGGATCGTGCGCAGGTGCAGGCAGCCAGCAAATATCGCGAACTGCAGCAGCAGACGTTCGACGCCGAACAGAAGAAATATCAGCTCGGCGCATCGACCGTTTACAACGTCATCTTGACGCAGCGCGACTTGATCAACGCTCAGGGCGCTGAACTCAGGGCCCTGGCGAATCTCGTCGAAGCGAAAGCCAACTATGAGCGCGCCGTGGGTCGCACGCTCGACGTGAATCGGGTGACGATTGCCGACGCGAAGCATGGCCAGGTCGATCACGACACCCTGATTCCGGGCACGCTGAACGGGCAGGTCGTCGGCGTTGACAAAATCTTCGACAACCAGAAACAGGGCCAGCGCTAGTCGCGTCGGTCCTTCGATCAAACCTCACGAACCGAAACTTGAAGCCGGCGGGTGATCTTTCCGCCGGCCTTTTCTTGCTGTCGGTGCGCACAACGAGCGAAGTTCAGTGCCATTGACCTTCTGGCACCGCAAAACCCCAGCCAAGGCTTCCCGGTATTGCCCTAAGCCGCTGCTTCGCATAGCATTTCCTTATTGGCTCTCTCCAATGCGCGGGTAGCGCGTGGCGACGACCAACCCCTATGAGCGACGTACTCAAGGCCGGCAGCCAGACCGTCGTCCCCGCCGATTCGCAGGATTCCCATCGAAATCCATCCCCAGAAGAAAAATCCTGGGAGAGGAACACCCTCGCTCCGACTCTCGCGAAAAGTCCCGAGCGCCAAACCGAATTCACGACGATCTCGAATTATCCGATTCGCCGGTTCTACACGCCTGCCGATCTTCCGGACTGGACTCCCGAGCGCGACCTAGGTTTTCCCGGTGAGCCGCCGTACACACGCGGCATTCACTCGACGATGCATCGCGGCCGCCTCTGGACGATGCGCCAATTCGCCGGCTTCGGCACCGCCGAAGACACTAATCAGCGATTCCGCTATTTGCTGGCGCAGGGACAAACGGGACTTTCGACGGCGTTCGATCTACCCACGCTGATGGGCTATGACTCCGACCATCCGCTCTCCGAAGGCGAAGTCGGAAAGTGCGGCGTCGCAATCAGTTCGCTCGCCGACATGGAAGTTTTGTTCGATCAGATTCCGCTCGCCAACGTCACGACGTCGATGACGATCAACTCGCCTGCTGCGGTGATCTGGGCGATGTACCTTGCCGTCGCCGAAAAGCAAGGCGCTGATTGGAAGAAAATCTCCGGCACGCTGCAAAACGACATTCTCAAGGAATACATCGCGCAAAAGGAATACATCTACCCGCCCGAGCCGTCGATGCGCCTCGTCATCGACACGTTTGAATTCGGTGTAAAAAACACGCCGAAGTTCAACACGATTTCGATCAGCGGCTACCACATCCGCGAAGCTGGCTCGACGGCGATTCAGGAATTGGCGTTCACGCTGCGCGACGGCCTCGAATACGTCGAGTGGGGCATGCGCCGCGGCCTCAACGTCGATGAATTCGTCCCGCAGCTTTCGTTTTTCTTCAATGCGCACAGCGACTTCTTTGAAGAAATCGCCAAGTACCGCGCCGCTCGCCGCATCTGGCACAAAGCGATGGTCGAACGCTACGGCTCGAAAAATCCGCGCTCTTGGGCGCTGCGATTCCATACGCAGACCGCGGGCTGCTCTCTGACCGCGCAACAGCCGTACAACAACGTCGTGCGCACAGCATTGCAGGCACTCGCAGCCGTTCTCGGCGGAACGCAATCGCTTCACACCAATTCGCTGGATGAAGCATGGGCTCTGCCGACCGAATTCGCGGCTACGATCGCTTTGCGCACGCAGCAAATCATCGCGCACGAAACCGGCGTAACGAACACTGTCGACCCGCTCGGCGGCTCCTATTTTGTCGAAACCCTAACGAACGAAGTCGAACGCGGCGCGTGGGACTACATCGAAAAGATCGACGCGCTCGGCGGTATGGTCGCCGCCATCGAGCGCGGCTATCCACAGCGCGAAATCGCCGAAGCTTCCTACCGCTATCAGGTCGCGCTCGACAAAAAAGAAAAAATCATGGTTGGCGTCAACGACTACGTCGCGCAGGAAAAGCCGCTCGAAATCTTGCAAATCGACGAAACGGTCGCGCACCGCCAAGCCGAGCGCCTCAGCAAACTGCGCAAAGAGCGATCAAGCGATGCCGTCGCGCGGCAGCTTGCCGCACTCCGCAGAGCGAGCCAAGGCAAAGACAATCTCATGCCGTTCATCCTCGATGCCGTGAAGTCCTACGCCACTCTCGGCGAAATCTGCGACGCCATGCGCGACACATTCGGCACCTACGAAGAAGTCGCCATCACTTAGCTCTGATCTCTGTGGCCTCTGTGAACTCCGTGGTAATCTCTTTTTATGGTTGACAATGCAATAACACGTCAAATCATAGGGGCTGCCATAGAAGTCCACCGCCAATTAGGCCCGGGATTGCTCGAATCGGCCTACGAAGAGTGTCTCTGCCACGAACTTACCGCTCGAAAGGTTAGCTTCGAGCGTCAAAAGCCCATCCCACTTGTCTACAAAGACGCAAAGCTCGACTGCGGCTATCGCCTGGATATACTCGTCGAAGGTAAGATCGTAGTCGAACTGAAATCGATTGGTGGGTTAGGACCGGTCCACGACGCGATCATTCTCACTTATCTGAAGCTCTCGGGACACAAGCTGGGTCTACTGATCAACTTTAACGTAGCCCTGCTGAAGGACGGCATCAAACGATTCATCATGCCGCAGTGATTTAACCACAGAGTTCACAGAGTACGCAGAGGTCGGATGCCAGAGAAGAAGATTCGAGTTCTAATAGCGAAGCCAGGTTTGGACGGCCACGATCGCGGTGCGAAGGTGATCGCTCGCGCGCTGCGCGACGCCGGCATGGAAGTCATCTACACCGGCTTGCGCCAGACGCCCGAGATGATCGCCACGGCCGCAGTGCAGGAAGACGTGGACGTTATCGGCCTTTCGATTTTGTCGGGCGCGCACAACACGATCTGCCCGCAGCTCATGAAGTTGCTCAACGAAAAAGGGATGACCGACGTCACGGTCCTCCTCGGCGGCATCATTCCCGAAGCCGACGTCCCTGAACTTAAAAAAATCGGCATCTCCGGAATTTTTCTTCCCGGCACTTCGACGCAAGACATCGTTGACTTCATCCACAAACGCATCGAGCACTAACCGAACCGCGGGGGTTCAGACGTAAGTTACCTTCGCCCTACTGCTTCCCCTCTTTGTCGCGTTGTTTATATTTTTCTCGAACGCCCCGCATCATCCGCGACACTTTCGTTTTGTACTCGTGCATCGCTGCCGGATCGGTCTTCCGCCGCTGAAACTCCTGCTCGCGTTCGAGCTTCTTCCGATTCTCGACGCGCGCCTCGTCGATCGTTCCCTTCTCAATCCCAACACGCACCGCACACCCCGGCTCGCCTTCATGTCGACAATCCCCGAACCGGCACTCACGCGCCAATTCCTCGATGTCCGCAAACGCCTCGGTAATCCCGCTATCGACATTCCACAGTGCGAACTCCCTCAGGCCCGGCGTATCCATCAACAACGCTCCACCCGGCAATCGAAACAATTCCCGGGCCGTCGTCGTGTGCCGCCCCTTGCTGTCCGCTTCGCGCGTCGGCTTTGTCGCTTGTCGTTCCTCGCGCAACAGGCGATTCACGAGCGTCGATTTCCCCACGCCCGACGACCCAAGCAGAACGATTGTCTTCCCCAGCGATAGCAGCGATTCCAACGCCTCCATTCCCTGCCCCGTCTGCGCGCTCAACGCAATCACCGGCACACCGATTGCGACTCGCTCCGTCGACGCTACGTGAGCGCCAACGTCGTCGCAGTCGTCTGCTTTGTTCAGCACGACGACCGGGCTCACCTCCGAATCCCAACACTGCGCCAAATAACGTTCCAACCGCCGCGGACTGAAATCCATATCCAGCGCCGCGACCAGAAACGCCATATCGACGTTCGCCGCGATCACTTGCTGCTCGACGCGTTTCCCAGGCGCCTTCCGCGAAAACACTCCACGTCGCGGCAACACCCAGTGCAGAATCGCTCGCTCTTCGCCAACAATTTCCGCCGCAACCCAATCCCCAACCGCCGGCCAAGCTGCTTCGCCTTCCAAATCCGCGACGCCGCGCAATTTTCCCGACGGCTCCGCCCACCACTCACCGCGTTCGCCTGCAATTCTCCAAAGTCCGCGCTGTTGTGAAACAATCCGCGCGGGCTTCACGCCCTCTTCCCCATCTCCGAATTTTTCCGTCCAAAACGCCTCGAAATAACCATTCCAACCCAATTCCCCTAAAAGCACTCGCGCACCCTCCTGCCGCAAAGCGGCATCGACACCGCGTCCGCGAGAACGCAGTGCAGTAACGCGATTTCGCCGAAGCGGCGCGCAATCAATCGCACGCCGGCGCAAATCGCAAGCTCAACAACTCAACTCAATGGATAAAAGGAAAGGGCGGTGCTACTTGCCTGAGGAGTCCGAGGAAAAAAGTCCGGAGGCACACCCGCCCGCAGGAACTTCGACATGGGTCGTCACAGGCGCCTCCAAAGCAGAATTGCGGCTCAACCAATCCGCTGGCGCACAGTATAGCCGACCCGTAGCACTTTGTCCGCGCAATTCCCTGCCGCGCTCGCACTCGCCCAACGAAGCCCGTATACTGAATTGCCTGCTGCCATCACAGGTCGATCCGCCTTCCGAGGGTCGGCAATAACCGCCATTTCGCCGCGAGGGATTGCGAGTGCCTGCGTCCGTCCTGAAAACCGCCATCAACACCAAGTCTCCCGACTTCGCCAAAAACAGCCGCAAGGTCGTCGATCTCGTCACTCAAATCAAAAATGAAGAAACGCAGATCGCGCAAGGCGGCGGCGCGAAAGCAATCGAGTCACAGCACAAAAAAGGCCGGCTCACAGCGCGCGAACGCATCGCAAAGCTGATCGATCCCGGCTCGCATTTCTTCGAGCTGAGCGCCTATGCCGCCTGGGAAATGTACGAAGAGTGGGGCGGCGCGCCCGCCGCCGGCACCGTCACCGGTCTCGCCCGCATTTGCGGCCGCATGTTCATGCTCATCGCCAACGACGCCACCGTAAAAGCCGGGGCGTTTTTCCCGATGACCGCGAAAAAAGTCATTCGCGCGCAAAACATCGCCATCGAAAATCGCATCCCGACAATTTATCTCGTCGATTCCGCCGGCGTTTTTCTTCCGCTCCAGGAAGACGTCTTTCCAGACACCGACGATTTCGGCCGCGTCTTTCGCAACAACGCGGTGATGAGCGCGATGGGTATTCCGCAGCTCACCGCGATCATGGGTATGTGCGTCGCGGGTGGCGCGTATCTTCCGGTGATGTGCGATCACATCCTGATGACGGAAGGCTCCGGTCTCTTCCTCGCGGGTCCCGCGCTGGTGCAAGCCGCCATCGGCCAAAAATATTCCGCTGAAGAACTCGGCGGCGCCCAAATGCATTCGCAAATCAGCGGCACCGTCGATTTTCGCGAGCCCGATGACGACGCTTGCATCGGTCGCATCCGCGCCCTCGTCGATAAAATGGGCGCGCCGAATCCATCTCCATTCAGCCACGTTGCGTCGCGCGAGCCGCTCTATCCGGCGAGCGAAATCTACGGCGCCTTCACCAACGATCCCGGCAAGCAGTACGACATGCACGAAATCATCGCGCGCATCGTGGACGCCAGCGAGTTCGAGGAATACCGCGTCCGAATACGGCGAGACGGTGCTGTGCGGCTACGCGCGCATCGGCGGCTGGGCCGTCGGCATCGTCGCCAACCAGAAAAAGCACGTTCACACGCTCGCCCGCGGCTCCGATCAAAAGCGCATCGAGTTCGGCGGCGTCATCTACACGGAATCCGCAGAAAAAGCCGCGCGCTTCATTCTCGACTGCAACCAGAACCGCATCCCGCTGATTTTCCTGCACGACGTGAACGGCTTCATGGTCGGCAAAGACGCCGAGTGGAGCGGCATCATCCGCGCCGGCGCAAAAATGGTCAACGCGGTGTCCAACAGCGTGGTGCCAAAGATCGCCGTGATCTGCGGCGGCAGCTTCGGCGCAGGACATTACGCGATGTGCGGCAAGGCTTACGATCCGCGCTTCATTTTCGCGTGGCCGACGGCGCGTTACGCGGTCATGGGCGGCGACGCCGCCGCAGGTACGCTCGCCGAAATCAAACTCAAACAGCTCGAGCGCGAAGGCAAAAAGGTCGACGAGAAGGCCAAGCAAGAACTCCTCGCATCGGTGAAAGCCACCTACGACAAACAATCCGACCCACGCTACGCAGCCGCCCGCCTCTGGGTCGATGCCATCATCGACCCCGCCCACACCCGCGACGCGCTGATCACCGCTCTCGAAGCCGCGTCGTTGAATCCCGTCATCCCTGAATTCAAAACTGGAGTCCTGCAAACCTGATGGAGACCGTGAAACTCATCGAATGCCCGCGCGACGCCTGGCAAGGGCTGCCGGATTTCATTCCCACAGAACTTAAAGCTGAGTATCTAAAGGAACTCATCTCTGTCGGCTTCAAACACATCGACGCCGTCAGCTTTGTGTCGCCCAAGCACGTCAAGCAAATGGCCGACAGCGAAGATGTGATGGCGAAACTGAATAGCGCCCTTTCCGTCGACGTCGACCGTCCCGAAATCATCGGCATCGTCGTCAACGAAAAAGGTCTCGAGCGCGCCCTTGCAACTCCCGGCGTCACAACCATCGGCTATCCCTACTCCATCTCCGCCTATTTCCGCCGCGCCAACGCCAACATGAGCCGCGATGAGTCCCGCCGCCTCGTCGAAAAGCTGAAGAAAGACACCGCTGCCGCAAGCCGCGACCTCGTCATCTACATCTCCATGGCCTTCGGCAATCCCTACGACGAACCCTGGGGCGCCGAAATCGTCCACGACACGCTCGAGTGGCTCAAAGACATTCGCGTCCGCACCGTCTCTCTCGCCGACACCATCGGCACCGCCGATCCAAAACTCGTCGGCGACCTCTTCCGCGAAGTCAAAGATCATGTTGCCGGCATCGAGCTCGGCGTGCATCTCCACGGCCGCCCCGAAAACGCCGAAGAAAAAATCCTCGCCGCCTACGAAGCAGGCTGCCGCCGTTTCGATTCCGCCCTCACCGGACTTGGCGGCTGCCCCTTTGCGGGAGACAATTTAGTGGGCAACATCGCGACGGAACAGGTCATCGCCGCACTCAAGAAAGCGGGCGCCGATCCCGGCATCGATCCCGCGCGCCTCACTAAGGTTCTCGCGATGACCAACGAAATCCGGGCGGTGTACGCCCATGCGCCGCTCGTGAACTAACACAGAGGTCCGCAATGTACTCGACACTTCTTCTCGAATGTAAAGACAACATCGCCACCATCACTCTGAATCGCCCCGACAAGCGCAACGCGATCAATCCGCAGATGATCGCCGACATTCAGTCCGCGCTCGACGCCATCGAAAAGAATCACTCCACGCGCGTCGTCATCCTCACCGGCGCCGGCAAAGCCTTTTGCGCGGGCATGGACCTCGACAAACTCGCCGCGCTCGCAACACAAACGTCCGCCGAGAATCAGGAAGACTCCCGCCGCATCGCAAAACTTCTCCGCCGCGTCTGGGCATTCCCTCGCCCGATGATCGCCGCCGTCAACGGCGCCGCTTACGCCGGCGGCTGCGGCATCGCCACGCTCTGTGATTTCACCCTCGCTGTCCCCGAAGCGAAGTTCGGCTACACCGAAGTCAAAATTGGCTTTCTTCCGGCGATCGTCTCCGTCTTCCTCACACGCCAGATCGGCGAAAAGCGCTCGCGCGATCTTCTCCTCACCGGCCGCATCATCGACGCGAAGGTCGCCATGGACTTCGGCCTCATCACCGAAGTCGTCACCGCCGATCATCTGATGTCTCGCTCCCACGAACTCGCCGCCGACCTCATCGCCGCCAGTCCCAACAGCCTTACGCGCAGCAAGCATCTCCTGACTTCCGCCCTTGCCGCCGGCATCGACCACGATCTCGAACGCGCCATCATGGAAAACGCCCGCATCCGTTGCACCGCCGATTTCAAGGAAGGCGTCGCCTCGTTTCTGGAAAAACGCAAGCCAGTCTGGCAGAGTAAACTCGAAGACTAATCCACGACATGCGAACGATCGAATATCACGACACAACGCTACGGGTGCGCTACGCCGAAACCGACCAGATGGGCGTCGTCTACCACTCCAATTATTTAATCTGGTTTGAAGTCGGCCGCGTCGAAACCATGCGCGCTCTCGGCTTCGACTACAAAACGATGGAGACCGATGACGACTGCCACATCGTCGTCGCCGAAGCCCATTGCCGTTACGAAAAGCCCGCGCGCTACGACCAGGTGATTCGCGTCCGCACCCGCATCGCCGAGTGGCGCAATCGCGTCGTCAAATTTTGCTATGAAATTTTCCTCGACGAAAATTCCTGCCTGCTCGCCACCGGCTACACCACGCACGTCATCTGCGGCCGCAACGGTCGTCCCAAATCTCTGCCGCCCAAATATCGCGATGTCCTGCTGCACATGAACGTCCCGAACCCAGACCGGAGTAACGCATGACCGCGCCCGCCGCCGTCCAGCTCACTGGCAACGATCTCACTTTCGCGCAGCTTTACGACGTCGCGCTTCACGGCGCCAAAGTTTCGCTTGCGCCCGACGCCATCGAGCGCATGAAAGCCTCGCGCGCCATCGTCGATCGCGTGGTTTCCAGCGGCGAAACCGCCTACGGCATCAACACCGGCTTCGGCAAACTCGCCTCCGTCCGCATCTCCACCGAACAAGTGCGCCAGCTACAAATCAATCTCGTTCGCTCTCACGCCTGTGGAGTCGGCGCTCCGCTCAGCGAAGCCGAAACGCGCGCGATGATGCTCCTCCGCGCCAACGCGCTCGCCAAAGGACTCAGCGGCATCCGTCCCGAAACCGTCGAAGTCCTCTGCGCAATGCTCAACGCAAAAGTTCATCCCGTAATTCCATCGCAGGGCTCGGTCGGCGCTTCCGGTGATCTCGCGCCGCTCGCGCATCTCGCCCATGTCGTCATCGGCGAAGGCCACGCCCGCATCGGCGGCTCGACTGAAATCGTCTCCGGCGCCGACGCCATGCGCCAGGCAAGCATCAAGCCGGTCGCGCTCGAAGCCAAAGAAGGTCTTTCACTCCTCAACGGCACGCAAGGCATGTTGGCGTTGCTCAGCCTGGCATTGCGCGACGCCGACATCGCCACCGACACCGCCGACGTCGCCGCCGCTCTTTCTCTCGACGCGCTTCGCGGCAGCCCTGGCGCCTTCGATTCACGCATCATGCACGCACGCGCCTACGCCGGCGCCTCGATGACGGCGCGCAATCTCGCGCATCTCAACGAAGGCAGCCAGATCCGCGAATCACATCGCGACTCCATCAAAGATCCGCGCGTGCAAGACGCCTACAGCCTTCGTTGCACGCCGCAAGTCCACGGCGCCGTCCGCGATTCACTCGCGCAGGCCCGCGAAATGGCCGCCGTCGAACTCAACAGCGCCACCGACAATCCGCTCGTCTTCGCACGTGCCGGTAACGGTAGAAGTGCCAGCAAAAGCGCCGCAGGCGACATCATCAGCGGTGGCAATTTCCACGGCCAGCCGCTTGCCATGGCCGCCGACCAGGTCGCCATCGCGCTCGCCACTCTCGGCGGCATCTCCGAACGCCGCATCGAGCAAATGACGAATCCGCTCACCAGCATGCTCCCAGCATTCCTCACGCCCGAGCCCGGCCTCAATTCCGGTTTCATGATCGCGCAGGTCACCGCCGCCGCGCTCACTAGCGAAAACAAAGCGCTTGCCACTCCGCATTCTGTCGATTCGATTTCCACTTCTGGCAATCAGGAAGACTACGTTTCGATGGGCATGAGCGGCGCGCGCCGCCTCAACCGCATGCTCCAGAATCTGCGCCACACCATCGCCATCGAACTTCTCTGCGCCGCGCAAGGCATCGAGCTTCTCGCCCCGCTGCAAACCGGCGCGCTCGCCAAAAAAGCCATCGCCACGATCCGCGCAGCCTCTCCAAAAGTCGTCGAGGATCGCCCCCTTGCACCCGACATCGAATCCGTCACCGCCAAAATCGCCGACGGCACCTTCTCCGCCATCCTCCACTAACCTCCGCGCCCCGTGCGCACATAATCTCCGCGAGCCTCAGCGTTCTCCGCGTCTCTGCGTTAGCTTTTTTTTCGACCTGCGCGTCGCCCCTTCCCCACCGCGCCTATCTAAAAGATTGTCATTCCGAGCGTAGCGAGGAATCTGCTTTCTGATTGAATCGGCTCGTCGCCAACAATGGTGCGTCGTCTTAACACCGCATAGTGACGCTTTAACAAAACTCTCCCCACAACTTCCCTTCCCGCTTTCCCTCTTCCGCTAAACTCACTTTAAATCTCGATCGCAATCGCAATTCCGACCGCGCACCACTGCGTGGAGCCGGACCTCCCAGGCGGGCCCGAAGTTGTTGTGTGACAGGAGAGACAAAACGTGAACCGCCTTCGCTCCACGCCGAGCCGTCCCGGATTTCTCTTCCCCGCGATCGTGCTCGCCGCATCCGTCTTCATGCTCGTTGGCTCCGCGCAACTCCCCCGCCCGCGCATTTCCTCTGTCGAAGACTGGAGCCACCACCACCTCATCTATTCGCGCCCATCTACTTGGGCCACCGCGTGGAGAGTGCAGCAGGAACCGCGCTACTGGCAGCAAAAAATTCGCCGCGGCGAAATGAACGAATCGCGCGCAACAATCGAATCCCGCACCACGATGGAATCGCGCGAAATAAACGAATCCCGCCGCTGGGAAAATCCGATCGATAATGCTCCCGGCTCCGACTGGGCCCGCGACCCGTTCCGCTTTCACGGCCCTACGCCTCCCAGTTGGCACCAACCCCTGCGCGAAGTTCCATTCGATCGCGACTGGGGCACTTCGCTCGGCGTTAACGGCTCGACCGGCGTCCCCGTCAACGGCACGACGTGGTTCCCCGTCTATCCCGCAAAGTTCAACTTCAACACCGCCACAGCGCCCGACTGCACCAACGACTTCGTCGTCTTCCCCACAAACCTGACCGGCGCGAGCGCTGGTCAGGCGAGCATCGTCGCCTACAACAAGCTCTACTCCAACACGGCTGGAACCGGGTTTTGCTCCGGCGCCACTGGGCCCGCCGTCTACTGGTCCTACAACACAAATCTCAACGCCACCGGCGGCAAAACCACAGGCACAATCGCCACTTCTCCGATTCTCTCCGCCGACGGCACCAAAGTCGCCTTCATCGAAAACAACGGCGGCGCCGGCGCGGTTCTCCATCTCTTGAAGTGGAAAGCCGGCGACGGCGGCGCGATCGGCACGGCGATCAACCCAACCACTACCACCGTCTGGACGTCGTGCCCCGCAACCGGCGCCTGCATGATCTCTATCACTTTCGCCAACACGCACGCCGACACCGGCTCATCCCCGTTCTATGACTACACACACGACGCACTCTACGTCGGCGACGATCTCGCGGTGCTACACAAATTCATCAACGTTTTCGGGATCAACGGCGCCACACCAAGCGAAGTCACGACGGGCGGGTGGCCTTTCACCATCGATACCGCCGTCACGCCGAATCCGGCGCTCAACTCACCCGTTCTCGACGGCGCCTCCGGAAACATCTTCGTGGACGACCTCAACGGAACACTCACCTACGTTCGTGAGACCTTTAGCACGGTTGGCACCTGCGGAACCGGCACTCCTCCTTGTATAGGGTCCACGACGGTCGTGCCTAGCCAGGTACACTCGCTCATCGACGCGCCGATCGTCGACTCCTCAACACAAAAAGTATTTGTCTTTTATGCGAACTACGACGGAACCAACATGGCGGTCGTCCAATCCGACACCGCGCTTAGCGCCAAAGTCCCCACGCTTGCCGGTTCAAAGCTCAACCAGCGACATATGCATGTGGGTGCTTTCGATAACACCTATCTTAGCGGGACCGGGAATACAGGACGCCTATACCTTTGCGGCGGCTCAGCCACTGGCCAACCAACACTTATGCGTGTTGGCTTCAATAACACCGCTGCTACTTTTCCGAATGCCACCGGCACGATGAACACGACGGTAGACGCCACCCCGACGTTAGAAATCGTGTCCACGCTCGGCGCCGTCGATTGCGGCCCACTCACCGAATTTTTCAACTCCAACGCGGCAGCCGCCAGTCAGGATCAACTTTTCCTCGGCGTCGCCGGCGACAGCGTAACCCCAACCTGCATTACCGCTGGAGTCGGTTGCGTCATGTCCGTCAACATCACATCCACTCCCGGGACGCTCACCATCGGCTCATCCATCCCCGAAATCATGGGCTCCAGCGGCATCATCGTCGACAACAACTCGACATCAGCCCAAGCCTCCAGCCTCTACTTCTCCAATCAAGGCAACAGCACCAACGCCCTCAAATGCGGCACCTCCGCTGGAGTAGGCTGCGCCATCAAAGTCACCCAGTCCGGCCTCAACTAGTTTTTTGAGGAATCGACAACTACTTCGGTTGCCCGTTTTCGTCGTAAAGCATTTCGGCGTGATCGATGGGTGGCCCTTTGAGAAGTTTCGCAGTTCTGGCCGATATTTTGCGCATCGCTTTCAGCTTAGCTTCGCGCTGCATGATAATTTCCAATCTCTCACGCAGCGCTACCCTCACCGCGACGGTAATACTCTCCCCCGTTCTCTTAGCAAGCTCCCTGGCGAGCTTAGAAGTCTCAGGGTTCTTAATGTTTAGTCTTTTTGCGGGTTTCTTAATCTTTCGCGCCATGACAGCCTCAAACGCCTCGTACTTCTTTGATGCACTTGTCGGTCCTTATCAGCGTCCTAACTCCTCGCGAGGCGGCCATTGGTAACCGGTCTTGCCAGTCACCAATCACCGCGCCAACAACGTCGACCGCAAATACGTCAGCATCCGATACCCCGCCACATAGCTAAACGGCGCCAGCTCCAGCGAGTAGTGCCCGCAGTGCAGCTCCAACGTCCGAGGCGTACTGTCGTTCGCCCGCAGCGCCGCCAGCATCTGCTCCGTCAGCTCTGGCAAAAACGTCGGATCGTACTTCCCATACACCATGAACGCATTCCGCCCCGCGCCCATTCCCCGCTCGACATAAGGCATCGGACTCACCGGCGCCCAGAACTCCCGCAGATCATCCACGGTTACGTGCCCGCGCAGCCCTTCCCACACATGCGTCGTCGTCATCCCTCGGCTCACCACATCTGCAAAGTGCGTCGACACATGAAAAAATCCGCCGGCCCGCAGCGCCTCGTCATGCACCAGCGTGATGTATCCCACCGACGAGCCAATGCTCGTCCCCAAAATCCCCAGCCGATTAAATCCCTGCGACTCCAGCCATCGCAAACACCGACGCGTGTCCTGAACCGCCTGCCGATTCGCCTGCAGCGTCAGCCCGATGTTCGGCCCCACAAGTTGATCCGCGCGCTCGTGCCCCTTGGCCATCCGCCGATCGTGATACGGCAAGCTCAACCGCAATACGCTCACGCCAATCCGCTGCAGCCACTCGCAAAGCCCGCGCTGCCCATGCCACTTCGCATTCCAGTTCGGCAGCAGCACCACCGCCGGCCGCGCAACAAACCCATTCCCGTTTCCGTTTGAGTTTCCGTTCGAGGGCGCATTCGCCGCACCGTTCGACGATTCGTTCTTTTCGGCGGCACCGCCGTTCCGATGCGCGCCATTCCCGCCGCCCGGCAAAATCCCCGAAGTCCCCTTCGCCCCCGCCGGAAAAAACTGCGCATGCACCCTATTGTTCTCCGGCCAAGCCGATTCGATCGAACTCGTAAACGTCAGCACCCCTTCCGCATCCAGCGAATAATCCGAAGCTGGCGTGACCGCATACCACTCGCGGCTATGCTCGATCGCCCACTTCGAATACTCCCGCACATACGCAGCCGGGTCCGCTGTATTGGGATCTCCGCCAATATGCTCGAGCCCCCAATGAAACGGCATCACCCGCCGATTGTCATCGGTCGTCCACCGCCGGTGCTCATACTGCCGTATCCGCCGCTCAAACCAATGCATTCACAAACTCCCAGTTCAGACCCGCGAAATCCCGCCACCGCTATTTTCGCAGCAAATGCGCCTGATGTCACAGTTGTCCCCAAACGTCGTGCGCGAGGGTAGAACCGCTGTTCACTGCGATCAAAAAAATACTTTGCATCCTTCCGCTCGCCTCGCAATCCAACGTGCCACGAAGCAGCTGTAGCGATTGACGGAGCACCCATGGCAAACGAGAAAACAGGAAACGCTACCGGCGCGGTTCGAGCGTTTCAATCCGCGGAAACAAATCCTCTCGATTTCGTACCCGAAACAATTCCCTTCGATATTCCTTACGGCCCGCCAATATCGCTCACGCGCGCCCAGGTAGCCGTCGAGGCCGCCGTCGCAGAAGCGAAGAAGCGAAATTGGAAAATGAATGTGGCCGTAGCTGATTCCGGCGGGAATCTCGTCGCTTTTCAACGGATGGACGGCGCGATGTTGGCTTCCATTCAGATTGCGCAGCATAAGGCACGCGCAGGCGCCACCTTCCGGAGACCGACCAAGGTGTTCGAGGACGGCATCAATCTGCTGCATCTCAATTATCTGCTCGCATTCGACGGAGTCATCGCGTCTCGCGGCGGCATTCCGCTGATTGAAAACGGTTCGATCATCGGTGCAATCGGCGTATCGGGAGGCACCGACTCCCAGGACGAAATCGTCAGCCAAGCGGGCGCGGCGCTCATCAACGAACCCAATACGAAAAACAGCTAGTCAAGCGATCAACAAATCTCGAAGTGCAGTGAACCGATATCTAAATCTCACAAAGGAATTGGTGAAATGCCATGGCAACTGCAAGTGCAGTCTCGAAATCCGCCCAAATCCGAGTGACGCGGAAGTCGCCCGCTTATTGGCGCGTGACGATCGACAATCCGCCGATCAACGTGATGGGCCCGGAAATGGTCCGTGAGTTCCAACAACTCATCAACACTCTTGAGCTCGACGAACAGGTAAGGGTCGTGGTTTTTGACAGTGCCGTCGACGATTACTTCCTGAATCACTCTGATTTCACGGCAAAACTCGAAGACCTGACATCAATGCCAGCCGGCCCCACGGGATTACCGCCTTGGCCAGACTTTCTGGTGCGCCTGACCCACTTGCCGGTGGCGTCCATCGCGGTGATTCGCGGCCGGGCGACGGGCAATGGAAGTGAGCTCACACTTTCTTGCGACATGAGCTTCGCGAGCCGCGAAAAGGCGATCATTTCGCAATGGGAAGCGGCGGTTGGCATGGTCCCTGGCGGCGGTCCGATGGCCCGCCTGCCCCAACTCATTGGGCGAAACCGCGCCCTTGAGGTGCTCCTCAGTTCGGAAGATCTCAGAGGTGAGCAGGCAGAGTCCTACGGCTACGTGAATCGCGCCTTACGCGACGCCGAACTCGACTCATATGTCGAAGCCCTTGCGACTCGGATCGCTCAGTTCGATAAATGGGCCATTGCCAACATCAAGAGACTCATCAACACGAGTCTGTCCCCCGACGTCGAGATCGGAGCAGGGTGGGATGCGTGCATTGCTTCGCTCGGTCGACCCGCCGCACAAAATGCGATCAAAGCGTTGATGGCGGAAGGCTTCCACAAGCCGGGAGACATCGAGAACCGCCTCGGTTATTACATCGGCAAAATTCCGCGTTAGTCGGAATAATGCAACTCGGGTCATAGCATGTCATCAACATCGTCCCCAAGTCCGACCAACACAGACGCGGACTTAGAAACCAGACCAACCCTCACCGAGATCGAGTTAGGCCGTGCGCGACAGTATGGAAGAGTGCGCCGAGCGGAGCTAGGCGAGGTTCTTTATCGACCGGGAGAGGTGGGCGTGCCCTGCTTCGTTCTCCTATCGGCACGCCTCGAAATCGTTCAGCCGACAGTCCACGGCGAGCGACTCGTCTTCTACTTGTGCCCAGGAATGTTCACCGGGGAAGCAGGGATGATTGCCGGACAACGAACGGTAGTGCAGGCCCGAGTGGTGCAGGCGGGAGAGGTTCTGGAGCTCCGGCCCGAGGATCTCCGCATCCTCGTGGCGCGTGATGCAGGCCTGAGCGAGATCCTAATGCGGGCATTTATCTTGCGCCGATTGATGCTCATCACGCGACAATTGGGGAACGTTGTGGTGATTGGCTCGAGGCACTCCGCGGATACGCTGCGCCTTCGGGAGTTTCTGGGCCGAAACGGCCATCCGTATACCTACATCGACTTGGAATCGGATGAGACGTCACGAAATCTTCTCGACCGCTTCAAAGTCGATGTCTCCGAGATCCCGATTGTGATCTTCAACGGGACCATGGTTCTACGCAACCCGTCGACGTCACAGCTGGTGACTCAACTCGGACTCAACGACAATATCGACAGTAATTTGCTGCATGATCTCGTTATCGTCGGCGCTGGGCCCGCCGGGCTGGCGGCGGCCGTCTATGGAGCTTCGGAAGGGTTAAATACTCTTCTGGTTGAAAGTCACGCACCCGGTGGGCAGGCAGGCACCAGTTCAAAGATCGAAAATTATCTAGGATTTCCGACCGGGGTCTCCGGCCAGGAACTCGCCACGAGCGCCGCCAGGCAAGCGCAAAAGTTCGGAGCGAAGATGGCGCTCGCGAGTTCGATTGTTGAGCTTCGATGCCAACGTCGCCCCTATGAGCTCGTGATGAGCGACGGGACGGTGTTTCTTGCACGCACCATCGTCATCGCGACCGGCGCTTATTATAACAAGCCGACAACCGTCCCGCTGGACCGCTACGCGGGTCTCGGCGTCCACTACGGCGCCACCCACATCGAGGCTCAACTGTGTGAGGGCGAAGAAGTTGTAGTCGTCGGCGGTGGTAACTCCGCCGGCCAAGCCGCTGTATTCCTCTCGCAGACGGCTCGCAAGGTATACATGCTTGTGCGCGCTCCAGATTTATCGGAATCCATGTCCCGGTATCTCATCCAACGCATCACAGGGAATCCGTGCATCGAGTTGCTTTGCAATTCCGAACTGTGCTGTCTTGAGGGCGAAAAAGACCTCGAACAAGTGAAATGGGTCAATTCGCAGACTGGACTGGTGCGCTCGGAGGCGGTGCACCATTTGTTCATAATGGCTGGCGCGTCGCCCAATACCGACTGGTTGCGGGGCCGTGTTGCGCTGGACGAGAAGGGATTTATTCTCACCGGGCGCGATCTGCCAGTATCTGTTGAGCCAGATCGAAACCCTCCTTGGCCTCTTTTGCGGCCGCCCCAGATGCTCGAAAGCAGCCTACCCGGGGTATTTGCGATTGGTGATGTTCGATCCGGAAGCGTCAAGCGAGTCGCCGCAGCCGTGGGCGAAGGGTCCACTTCCGTAACTATGGTGCATCGAGCACTGGCAGAGCTTTGATGGGCTGGGAAGTGCCGCGCTACCTACCCGTTACCTGTTAAGTATCCGACACGACTCCATCCACCCTCGTTGAGCACCCCTCCCGCCTGTGGCACAGTCAATCTGTGGTCATCGCCTTCTTTTTTCTCTTCGGCATCGTCTTTGGCAGCTTTCTGAACGTCTGCATCACGCGGATTCCAGAAGGTTTGTCCATTGTGTCCCCCAGCTCGCGCTGCCCCCGCTGCCACACGCCCATCAAGCCCTACGACAACGTTCCCGTCTTCGGCTGGCTGTGGCTGCGCGGCAAATGCCGTTCCTGCGGACTCCCAATTTCGCCGATGTACCCGCTTGTCGAACTCGCCACCGGCTGCCTCTTCGTCCTCTGCTATCTCGAGTACGGACTAACCGCCGCCACCGTGAAGTGGGTCGCCTTCACGTGCCTGATCGTGGTGCTGACCATCACCGACCTTCGCGTCCGTCTGCTGCCCGATCTCGTGAACTGGCCCGGCTTCATCCTGGGTCTCTTCTTCTCTGCCGCTGTTCCGCCTCCCGACGCGGAACTCGTCTACTTCGTCAGCCTCTCGTGGTTTCACGAAGCGCCGCGCCCGTATCTTGTCGGCCTGATCGATGGACTGCTTGGCGCCGCGTTCGGCAGCCTGCTTCTCTGGGGCATCGCCGCGCTCTATAAGCTCTGGCGCGGTCGCGAAGGCATGGGCATGGGCGATGTAAAAATGATGGCCATGGTCGGCGCGTTTCTCGGCCTGCGCGGCACATTTTTCACGATTCTCTTCGGCACGCTGCTCGGCAGCATCGTTGGTGGCGCGGTAATCCTCGCGCTGTACGCCTCGGGTTGGCAGCTCGCACTTGCGGAGCGCGCCAGCCGCCGTAACCTCGGCACCGTCCGCGATCTGCGCTGGACCATCGCGAGCCAGTATCAACTTCCGCTCGGAACATTCCTTGGCGTCGCCGCTCTGATGATCGTTTTTCTCGGCCCCTTCGTCTTCCCCCGTTTTCTTGGGAGCATCCTCCTGTGAACCTGGCCGTTCTATTCGCGCAGGCTCTACAGCAGGCGAGTGCGATGCCGAATACGCGCGCGTTGATCTTCGGTCTCGGCATCTTGCTGCTCGCCGTTGGCTGGCTGATTTTTTCTCTCATCCGCAAAGTGTTCAAAGACTCCCGCGAATCGCAAACTCAAAATATCGACTCCGCGCCGCGCGTCGACAACTCCGCCGCGTTCATGACCGCGTCAATGCAAGGCGTGATTCGCAAGCTGCGCGAACAGGAAAAAGAACTCGAGCGTCTGCATCGCGTCGAAAAAGAACGCGCCGAACACACCGAGCGGTTGAGCGAAGAAGTCACGCGCAACATGCCTGCCGGCTTAGTGATGGTGAATGCGCAGGGTATCGTCGCGAGCGCGAATCCCGCGGCCGAGCAAGTGTTGGGGGTACGTGGACTTGGTTACCGCCGCTACAGCGAAGTGCTCGGAGAAAATTCCGAACTGACGCAACTCGTCGGTCAGTGCCTGGCGCAGGGAAAAATCTTTCGCCGTGAGCAGGTCGATCACAAAACGCCGTCAGGAGAAACGCGCCGGCTGGGCGTAACGATTTCCCCGGTCCGTTCCGCCGACGAAAAAATCAGCGGCGCGATTTGTTTGCTCAGCGATCTCACCGAACTCGCCGCGCTGCAAGAGCAGATGGAGCTGAAAAAACACCTCGCCGCGCTCGGCGAACTCTCCGCCGGTATTGCGCACGAATTCAAAAATGCGCTGGCCACGATTTCCGGTTATGCGCAAATGATTCGCTCCGAATCATCCGACGGCGAAATTTCCGATCACGCCGAACGCATCCTTGAGCAGACTCGAAACATCACACATGTGGTGACCGAGTTCCTGAAGTTCGCTCGGCCGCTCGATATTTCCGATGAGCCGGTCGATCTGCGGCCGTTAATCGAACGCGCGCTTGACGAAATTTCGAGCGCGGCGGGCAGCGTGTCGGTCCGTGCCGAAGGCGATTTTGGAATTGTGGCCGGCGACGAGGGTTTGCTCCGGCAGGTGATTTTGAATCTGGCGCGCAACGGAGCAGAGGCGTGCGAGGGCAGGACAGACGGCCGGGTTGTAGTGCGTGGAGAAATTGTCGCGGGCGGCGATTCGCCGTCGCAGCGCATCACCGTGCAAGACAACGGCTCGGGAATTTCAGCGGATGCGATGCCGAATTTATTTCATCCGTTTTTCACGACGAAAGCGCGTGGAACCGGCCTGGGCTTGGCGGTCGTTCAAAAAATTATTTTGCAGCACGGCGGTCTAATCGAAGCTCGAAACCACCCGTCCGGTGGTGCAGTCTTTATCGTTACGCTACCTGCTCGCCGAGCCCATGCGAGTGAGGCGGTAGAATCAAAGAAGGACGTCATTTCCATATGAGCTGCAAATGTGTTGTTTGCGCGCCGCATGAAAAACGTCCAGCTCGCCACCGCGGAGGTATCTCACGATGGGTGCAATGACTTGGCGCAAGACCGGCGTTTACGTTTTGTTAGTGCTGCCGATTCTCGGTTTGGCCGGAATCGCCGTGGCCGCAAAACATCAGGACGCCTCCCAGCAGCAGACCGGCGACCCGGTTGCTGACGCAGCCCGCAAAGCGCGCGAGCAGAAGAAGAACGCGGCACAGCCCAAAAAAGTTTTCACGAATGACGATGTAGCTCCGGCTCCGCCACCTGCGCCGCCGGCGACAGCTCCGACCTCGACAGAAGGCAAGGATGGCGACGCCAACGCTGCGAAGAAACCCGCTGCTTCCGGGGACGCGAAGGACGACAAGGCTCCCGACAACAGTGAAGCGGGATGGCGCAAGCGTTTTGCCGACCAACGGGCGAAGATCAGCCAGGCTGAACAGGAACTCGACGTTTTGCAGCGCGAAGCGCAGAAGCTCCAGACGCAGTATTACAGTGATCCGCAAAAGGCGCTTGCCGAACAATACACGCGTAAAGACATCACCGATCAGGACGCCAAGATCCAGGCGAAGAAAGACGAAATCGCCAAGCTGAAGCAAGGGCTGTCCGACCTCGAAGATCAGCTTCGTGCCGCCGGCGGCGATTCCGGCTGGGCCCGCTAATTTCCGAGCAGTTGCCAGACAATATGGAGTGCGGCACTCCAGTGCCGCTTTTTCCCAACGCAATTCCTTACCCAAACGATATCTTAGCCGCCGCGACAGCTCGACGGCGCATTTCCCAACCTTTGTGATCGGTTTATCGTTGCCGGCGGAACTACTGTTCGAGGCCGACTGCGCGGAGCTTCGCGAGCAGCGTTTTTGGCGACACGCCGAGGCGTTCCGCGGCGCGCGTTTTATTCCATTTCGAGTCGCGCAACGCGCCTTCCAACACAACTCGCTCGACGTGCGCGACAGCGCGATTGCTGATGTCTTCGAGCGACCCATCCCAACTGAAATTGTCGGGCAGCATTCCGGTGGGCAGTGTTGCTGCGTCGGGCCTCGTCGCAGGCAACTGCAATTCCGCTGCACTGATGCTGACGCCGTCGGCGAGAATCACCGCGCGCTCCAGCGTGTTTTGCAGCTCGCGAACATTTCCGGGCCAACGATAGGTCTGGAGATGTTCCTTCGCGGATTCTGAAAGTTCGAGGCCAGGCTTGTTGAATTCTCGACTGAATTTTTCGAGGAAATGCTGGGCCAGGAGCAGAACGTCTTCGCCGCGCTCGCGGAGCGGCGGAATCGTCATCGGGACAGCCGCGATGCGGAAATACAAATCTTCGCGGAACAATTTGTCTTCGATGTGCTTTCGCAGGTCGCGATTTGTCGCGACGACAATCCGGACATCGACGTCGATCGATTGCGTTCCGCCGACGCGCTCGAAACGGCGCTCTTCCAGAACCCGCAACAGTTTCGCTTGAATCGCAAGCGGCAGTTCGCCGATTTCGTCCAGAAAAAGTGTGCCGCGATGCGCAAGATCCATCTTGCCAACTTTGCGCGCGCCGGCTCCGGTGAAGGCGCCTTTCTCGTGGCCGAACAATTCGTTTTCGACGAGACCTTCCGGAATCGCAGCGCAATTGAGCGCGACGAACGGCTGTTCGCGACGGTTCGAGAGGTGATGAATCGCGCGCGCAAACAGTTCCTTGCCGGTACCGCTCTCGCCGAGCAGCAGCGCGGTAGAGTCCGTCGCGGCGACGCGCTGGATTTGTTTGCTCATTTCGCGAATCGAAGCGTGTTCGCCAACGATGCGGGGGAATCCGTAGCGCGAAGCGTATTCCTCGCGAAGCAAAAGATTTTCGCGTAGCAACTCTTGCTGCTTTGTTGCGCGTTTTACGAGCAACTTCAGGTGATCGAGATCGACCGGCTTCTGAATGAAATCGAATGCTCCGTCTTTCATCGCCGAGACGGCTTCTTCGACGGAACCGTACGCGGTCAGGAGAATCACCGGAATCGTCGCATCGACGGCTTTGGATGCCTTGAGAACTTCGAGACCAGACGCCCCGGGAAGCTTCAGGTCCGTAAGGATCGTGAGATAGCGGCGCGCGCGCAATTTTTGAATGGCCGCGGCACCGTCGGGAGCTTCGTCGACGGTATAGCCGGCGCGCTCGAGTGCTTTGCGCAGCATGGCGCGCAGCTCGTTTTTGTCTTCGACGAGGAGCAGGGATTCCATGTGACTCGTATTTTCCCATGGAAAATAGCGGGGATTTGAAGGTTCGCGGCCCGATGTGCGGTAAGGATGAGCGTTAGCACCGTTAGGTATTGGACACAGAGTCCGTGGTCGCGATGAGGGTCGTGGCTGCGCGCATGAATCCCGCTGCGTGTACGGATGAGAGAGCACAGACAGGAGTGTCGGTACCACTCTGTGCTAAATTTCTAAAATCTCATGGCGCCCACTCGAATTGTTGTTCGTTCTCATGCGGGGAAATATTCCATTGTGTGCGGGACCGGCGCACTGAAGCGCGCCGGGAAAGAGATCGCTGCGCTCGGGGACTTTTCGAGCCTGCACATCATTACCGCGCCGAAGGTGTGGCGGGCGGTGGCGAAGCATGTGCCGAGTGATCTTGTCCCGAAAAAGTCGGCGATCCACTTGATGAGCGACGCTGAGACGCATAAGGACATGCGCAATGTTGAGACGCTTTGCCGCAGCCTGGTGCGCGGAGGAGCGGATCGCAAATCGCTCGTCGTGGCGATCGGCGGCGGGGTGACCGGCGACGTCGCGGGGTTTGCGGCGGCTTCGTATTTGCGCGGTGTGGCTCTGGTGCATGTGCCGACGACGCTCGTGTCGCAAGTCGATAGTTCCATCGGTGGAAAGACCGGCGTGAATTTGCCGGACGGGAAAAATCTTGTCGGCGCGTTTTATCCGCCGCGGCTGATTCTGACGGATCCGGTGGTGCTCCGTTCGTTGCCCGATCGTGAATTTCGCGGCGGGCTGGCGGAAGTGATCAAACACGCCATCATCGCGGACGCGAAGATGTTCGGGTACATCGAGCGGAACATCGCAAAGATTTTGAAGCGCGATGCGGCGGCGCTGGAATATCTGATTCCGCGTAACGCGGCGATCAAGGCTTGGGTGGTCAGCAAGGACGAAAAGGAATCGGGGCTGCGCGAGATTTTGAATTTCGGTCATACGTTCGCCCATGCACTGGAGAGCACGACCAAATACCAGCGCTTTCAGCATGGCGAAGCGGTCGCGTGGGGCATGATGGCGGCCGCGCTGCTGGCGCATGAAAACGGCGTTTGCAATGCGGAGTACGTTTCGCGCATTGTTTCGCTGGTGCGGCAGATTGGGCCGTTCCCTTCCTGGCCGAATATCCAACCGGACAAGTTGATCGATGCGATGCGGTCGGACAAAAAGACCCATCACGGTAAGTTGCGATTCGTTTTGTCGCCGCGGCTGGGAAAAGCGGGAACTTACAACGACATTCCGCTCGAAGCAGTGCGCAAAGTTTTGCGATTCGCGCCGCAATTTGTGACGAAGCCGGAATTGCTCGAAGTGGCGGCGCAAAATGGCTGAGACGGTGGCGCCGCCGAAAATTTCTCCTCCGAACGCCGACGCCGTTCCGCCAAAGGGTACGCGCTTTGAAGGCGCGGCATCGGAGGCCGATGCAGGGCTTGCGGTGCGCGACATGTTTTCGCAGATCGCACCGCGGTACGACCTGCTGAATCATTTGCTTTCGATGCAGCTCGATCGCGTGTGGCGGCGGCGTGTTGCGCGGCGCGTGCGGCCGATTTTGCAGCGGGCGGACGCGCGCGTGCTCGATCTGTGTTGCGGCACCGGAGACCTCGCATTTTCGTTGCGCCGGGCGCCGGGCACGCGGGCGCAGATTGTTGGCGCGGATTTTTCTCATGCGATGTTGGTTCGGGCGCATGCGAAGAGTGTTTCCGGCGATTCGGCTGAGGCGATGCCGGTGTTTGAAGCGGATGCTTTGCGGATGCCGTTTGCGGATGAGTCGTTCGATTTGGTGACGACGGCGTTTGGGTTTCGGAATCTCGCAAATTACGAAGATGGGTTGCGCGAGATTTTTCGGGTGCTGCGGCCCGGTGGGACCGTGGCGATTTTGGAATTTACAGAGCCGCCTCCGGGTCTGATGGGCGAACTGTATCGCTGGTATTTTCGGAATGTGCTGCCACGAATTGGGGCGTTCCTTTCTGGCGACCGGACGGCTTACAGCTATTTGCCGGCGTCGGTGTCGCGTTTTTTTCGGCCGGCGGAGTTGGCGTCGCTCATGACCGCGGTTGGCTATCAGGCTGCCGAGTACAAGGTTTGGACGCTCGGGACTGTGGCGCTGCACATCGGCATCAAGCCGACCCGCTGATACGCCGTTCGAATCAATTCGCAAAAAAATTTTCAGCAAAATAAATCACGTGCCTGCTACAACTTGATCGAGGTCACCCGCGTTCGAATGAATTTTCCGCAGACCGCGTGTGCTATGATCCCCGCGTAGAAAACTCCGCCCAGCTTCATTCTTCTCCATCGAAAAGAATTCACGATTCGGCTTAGCAGCTCACGGTGTCCGTGTGCGCCTGTAAACGCTTTGGAATCCGCACTTATAGATCTGCGTGAAAACAAACAGTTTCAAGTCGAGCAGAATCTGCACTTACGCGAAACCTGGGTGGGGGTGCGGCTACGTCGCGCTATCCCAGCCTATTTGGTTTGGAGTTGTTTGACGGTTTCGAGGATGGTGTGGCCGACGACGGCGAGAGATTTGCTGCTGATTTTGTCGAGGGTGTCCTGTGGGGTGTGCCAGTAGGGGATTTCGAGGTCGATGATGTCGACGGTTTTGACGCCGCGGGTGCTGAAGGATTGGTGGTCGTCGTCGACGGCGGTGGGTGCGTTGACGAAAACGCCGGAGTAGCCGAGACGGTTCGCTGTGGCCCAGACCAAGTCGTTTAGAGATTTGTCGGAGTTCGAGTCGCGCTTCAGAAGGAGTTCGCGGCTGCCGACGATGTCGGCGAGGATGAAGGCTCGGATATTCTTGAGGTCGCCGCTCATGTTGAGTTTCGCGGCCATCTGCCGGCTGCCGTAGCGATTGTCGGGATCTTTCCATTCCAGATTGACGGCTTCCTCGCCGTCGAAGAACGCGATCCAAACTTGATAGCGTCCGTGCTTGGCGCAGAGATTGCGTGCGACTTCGAGCATGACCGCGGTGCTGGAGCCGCCGTCGTCGGCACCGACGAAGTTGTCGATTTTCTTGGTGTCGTAGTGCGTCGCGAGCATGATGATGCCGGGCCGGTCGCCGGGAATTTTCACCAGGATATTCTTCATTGGAACTTCGCCGGCGGGAGTTTGCGAGGTGAACGGGTCGACGTCGGCGGTGCATCCGGCGCTGGAGAGTTGGGCGAGGATGTAGTCCTGAACTTGTGCGATGGATTGCGAGCCGGAGGGATGCGGCCCGAAGTCGACTTGCTTGGCGACGTCCGCGAAGGCGCGCTTTCCGTCGAAGCCCCCGGTGGTTTCAGGGGCGGGAGTGTTTTCGTCGGGCTGTTGCTTCGGAGTTTTCGCGGCGGCGCTTACAACTGGGGCTGCGCCTGAGGGCTTGGAGGCGTCGCTGGAATTGCAGGCGACGAAGAAAGACAGCGCGGCCAGAGCGGGAAAGATGGCGATGCGCGATCGGAATGCGCGCGAGCGATCGCGCAGCGGCTTTTTCATATCGGTTATATCGGGCATATCAATTCCCTGCCGCCGCGGACTCGGCGGCGAGCTTTTTGTTTTTGTTGCGGATGACGACCCAGGAGACGCCCATGCCGACGAAATACAAGCCAAGCATCGGAGCCATGAAGATGAGCATGGTCATGGCGTCGGGCGTAGGCGTGATGATGGCCGCGACCACGGCGATGATGGCGATGGCATAGCGCACGTTTTTCCAGAGGAATTGCGGCGTGACGATGCCGAAGAGCGTAAGGAAAAACATCAGCACGGGGAGTTCAAACACCAAGCCAAACCCGAGCAAGACCATCAGCGTCAGGTCGAAGTACTCGTTGACGGTGATCATCGGGGTGATGTTAGGCAGGCTCGAGCTCTGAAAACCCAGGAGGAAATTGAGGACGTAGGGCAACGTGACGAAATATCCGAAGGCGATGCCGCCGACGAACAGAAAGACGGTGGAGAAGAGAAAGCCGGCAATCGCGCTGCGCTCGTGTTTGTAGAGCGCAGGAGCGACGAAGAGCCAGATTTGATAGAGGACCACGGGCGAGGCCAGAACGATACCGATGTAAATCCCGAGAGAGAGGATGAGATTGAAGACGCCCGCCGGGTGCGTGTAGATGAGTTTCGATTCCAGGTGATTGATGGCGAATGCTCTGAGAATCGGGCGGGTGATGAAATCGATGACGTACTTCGCGATGTAAACGCCGATGAATGCGCCGATGCCGATGGCGATCAGCGAATTGATGAGGCGCTTGCGGAGTTCGACGAGGTGCTCGAAGAAGGTCATCTGACCGCCTTCTTCGGTTTCGTCCTTTTTGACGATCGCGTCAGGCGGGTTTGTAGTCATGAGAGGCGTCTTGCGAGTGCTCGTCGGAAGCGGTGCGCTGCGGTTTTTCGGTGATGGCGTCGGCCTCGGCTTGAGCGGCGTTGTAGGTCGCGGTGAGGCCGTTGCTTGGGTTCGGCGAGATCTCGGTTGGGGTCGCGTGATCGGTCGTTGTTGTCTCGTCGGAGGATGAGCGGGAGACGGCTTCGGCGACGGGAGTGACGATCGGCGTCATGACTGCCCCGGCGTCGGCCTCGGTGACTCTTTCGCCCGGCGTAACGGGGGCTGGGGACGAGTCGGCTAACTGAGCTGGAGCGGGGTCCGTCTGAGCTCCTGAGGGGGTTGCGAGCGTAGCGGGCGCTTCGAGAGCGGCGTTGGCCTTGGCGAGCAGCTCACGCTTCTTGCGTTCAACTTCGGCGGCCTGGCGTTCGAGATCCCGCATTTCGTTCTCGAAGGCCGACTTGAAGTCGGTGGAGGCTTTGCGGAATTCGGCCATTAACTTGCCAAGTCCCTTGGCGAGTTCGGGGAGTTTTTGGGGGCCGAAAACGACCAGAACAACGACGAAAACCACAATCATGTGGGGGATGCTGAGCATGTAGTCGGGTGACCGGATGGCGGCCTGTTGGCATCATAGGGAATGGTGTTTGATGGTGTCAATTATTACGGCGACGGCGAAGGAATGGATGGAAGATGGGGGCGGTTGAACGGCTGGAAACGTAGGATTGGGGTCTGAAATTGGTGTGGTACAATTGAGAATTGACTGGAAACTGTGAGGTAACGGATGAAACCTGAACGCCGCGGGCTATTTATTGTGGTGGCGGTGCTGGTCGTATCTGCCGTGTTGGGCGGGATTTACGGGCCAAACGTGCGGGCGACAACCGCCTCGGCGGATGATTACCAGTCGTCGGTCCTCGACTTCACAAAGGTGCTGGACGTGGTCCAGACGCAGTACGCCGAGCCGGTCGATATCGACAAGGCGGTGTATCAGGGCGCGATTCCGGGCATGCTCCGCATGCTCGATCCTCACTCAAACTTTTTCGATGCGCGACAGTTTGCGCTGCTGCGGGAAGATCAGCGCGGCAAGTATTACGGCGTCGGCATGGTGGTTGCGCCACGCGAGAATCACACGGTTGTGATGTCGCCGTACGTCGGCGCGCCAGCGTATAACGCGGGCATTCGGCCGGGCGATGTGATCATGAAGGTGGACGATAAGGCGACCGATGGGCTGACGACGAGCGACGTCGCAGACATGCTGAAGGGCGCCAAGGGCACGATCGTCAAAATTACGGTAACGCGTGAAGGGTATAACGATCCTCTGACGTTCACGGTGACGCGCGATGAGATTCCGCGGCACTCGGTGGATATCGCATTCATGCTGAAGCCGGGCGTTGGGTACATCCGGCTGTCAGGATTCAACGAAACGACGGATCGCGAAATTGCGGAAGGGCTGAAGAAACTGAATGCGCCTTCGCTGGACGGATTGATTTTGGATATGCGCGGCAATCCCGGCGGATTGCTGAACGAAGCTGTGGCTGTGGGCGACATGTTCCTGGAAAAGGGGCAGCTGATTGTGTCGCATCACGGGCGCGCGTCGAACGAACGGAAGTACGTAGCGATTCGTGGGAATCAGGGCAACACGGTGCCGCTGGTGATTCTGGTGAACGGGAATTCGGCGTCGGCGACCGAGATTGTGTCGGGAGCGGTGCAGGATCACGATCGCGGGATCGTGGTGGGCGAGACGACGTTCGGCAAAGGTTTGGTGCAGACCGTTACGCCGCTGAGCGAGAACACCGGACTGGCGCTGACGACGGCGCGTTACTACACGCCGAGCGGTCGCTTGATTCAGCGCGACTACAAATCGATTTCGCTTTACGAATATCACTACGAGCGGCACGTGCCGGAGCATCCGACGGAAGTGAAGTTGACGGATAGCGGTCGGCAGGTGACCGGCGGCGGCGGAATTACGCCGGACGTCGTGATCGCAGCGCCGAAGTTGACGAAATTCCAGGAACAGCTGATTCGCGCGGATGTGTTCTTTCCATACGAAGCGGGCGTTGGCGGATTCACGCGGTATTACTTGGGAACGCGGCCGAACGTGACAAAGGAATTTACGGTGGACGATACGGTGATGCACGACCTCCGCACGTACCTGGCGAAGCACAACGTGAAATACACCGAGCCTGAGATGGCCGAGAACAACGACTGGATCAAGCGCAAGATCAAGCAGGAAGTATTCATGTCGGTGTTCGGACAGCAGGAAGGATTCAAGGTGGAGTTGGAAGCGGATCCGCAGGTGCAGAAAGCGGTGGATTCGATCCCGCAAGCGCGAGCGCTGTATGAGAATGCACGGAAGATTGTGGCGCAGAGGATGGGTGGGAATACGCCGGATCAGCCGTAAGAAATAAGTTCAAATAGAAGAGAAAAGGGCGCGGATTTTATCCGCGCCCTTTTTGTTTTTTGGATGCGTACGCATTCGAGACGAGACGCAGTGACAAGGCCCGCGATCTGGGAAGCGATCTCGGGTACAGGATGGCGCTCCAAACGCGTACGACGAACGGATGAGTGGTGATCGTGTTAGCGCCGGGCGGAGCGAGCCCCGCCCCTACAACAGCGCGGATTTTGACACGCGATCAATCGCGCGAAGATTAATTGGGGTTGGTGGATTCGCGGACGGCGCGGAATTCGCCGGTGCCGCGGCGGGTGTGGAAGGTGCCTTCGATGATGTCGCCGTTGACTTGGCCGCGGAAGGTGAGGACTTGGCGCGTTTTAGTGCGGAAGACGATGTGGCGATTGTTGACTGTGCCTTCGAGTCCGCCGGATTGATTGGGGCCTTTGAAGTGGCCGGTGACCTGGTTGCCGTTTTGTTTTAGCTCGACGTATTTCGTGTCGACGGTACCTTCGGGGTTTTTGGCGGAGATGGTCCATTTGCCTTCGACGTTGACGGGGGCGGCGCTGGGCAAGGGTTCTTGCGCTGTCGCGCGGCCTGCGAGCGCGAGCAAAAGCGCAATGAGCGCTGCGAGGTGGAACCGTCTCGTTCGGGTTTTCATTTCATCTCCTATGTGTCGTTGACGTTTGAATTTCGAGTTCAAGAGTTCCATGCGCGGACCTGGTGGACCATGTCCCAGACCATTTGGTCGAGGGCGGTGTTGATGGCGTCCGATGGTTGGGTCCGGGTGTTGGTGAGGGCGCCCCAGCACATGCCGTCGGAAGTGCGGACCATGACGGAGGTGCTGCCGGGGAGGCTGCCGGCGTGCCACCAATTCCCTGCTCCATTGTTGCGAACCATCCAGCCTCGCGCGTATTTCGCATCGGAGTTTTGCGGATAAGCGGGCGCGGGAGTGGTCATGAGCTTGATCGATTCGGGCTTGAGAATGCTTGGAATCGTGGGCGTGCCGCCGAGATGCGCGGTAAATTTAGCGAGATCGTTGGGCGTGGCGATCCAGCCGCCGTGGGAGTCCATGCGGCGGACATTCATGTTGTAGGGACTTTCGCCGTACTGGCCGAGGTATTCGACTTCGTTGGGAGCGCGGTCGCGATAGCTATTGCCGGCGATGCGCATGTCGGTGATTCCACAGGGCGCGAGGACGGATTGCTGGACGAAATTTTCGTAGGTCTGGCCGGTGATTTTTTCGATGACGCGGCCGAGGATGCAGTAGCCGAAATTGGAATAAGCCCAATGCGTGCCAGGCGGATAAGTGAGCGGAAGATTGGCGATAGATTCGGTGATGAGTTTTTTGTGGTCCCAGGAATTGTTTTTGAACATCGGGTCGGTGTCGTCGTTGGGCCAGCCGCCGGAGGTGTGGGTGAGGAGATGGTCGACGGTGACGTCGGTGACGTATTGCTTGAAAGTCTTGCCGTAGTCTTCGCCGAGGATGCCGCTGGGGCCGAAGACTTTGTCGTTGAGATTGAGTTTGCCCTGCTCGAGGAGAGTGAAGATCGCGACGGAAGTGATGGGCTTGGTGACGCTGGCGATGCGGAAGAGGCTGGTGTTGGTGGATTGCTCGTGTTGCTTGGAGTCGGCGATGCCCCAGGCGTGTTCGTAGACGAATTTGGAGTCGCGGACGATGGAGACGGAGAGCGCGGGGGCGAAGAACTGTCCGAGGAAGTTACGGCCGATTCGGAAGATGGCGGCGTTTTCTTCGCCGGTGGGTAGGTCGGGGCGACGTGCTTGAGGCGCGGCGGCGAAGAGGAATTTAGCCGGGGGGATGAGGCTCGCGAACGAGGCGGCGCCTGCGGCTTGGGCGATGCGGGTTAGGGCTTGGCGGCGAGTGATATTGGGCATTTGGATTTTTCTCTGTACGGCTCAGGCCTGCGACCGAATTCGAATTTCGTGAATCTGACCTGAGATCGCAGGCCCTCTGAATTTTCCGTCGTGGATAGTAAAGGCAAACGGCGTTCCAATCGCAACTTATTGAAAAACTGTGTGTTTGAGGTTCGGGTGCCCGCGGGAATTTCACGAGAAATCGGGAAATCACGAAGGATCGGAAGTTGGCGGCGTTTGTAAGCCATTTGATTTTAATGGCTTGTGAATGGCGACGGGCTTGCATTTGTGTAGGGCAACCCAACGTGGGCGCCGGATGGCGCCGGGCCGGACCCATATGACGGGGCCGGTTCTAATGAATCGCGGTGGAGGACAGCCCGAATGAGCGGAGCGGCTCACCCCCCGACTCCGGCTGCGGCGTTCTCCACCGCAAAACCGTGATGCGTGCCCGACACGGGAAAAACGCCGGCAAGATGCCGGCGCTACCTCAAGAGGCGGGGAGACTACGGCACGGTGACCGCCGGAGTCTCCGCTTCGGCCCGGTTGATGAAGTGAGGAAGGATCATTTGGTTTATGTGGAAGATTGAGCGCGCTGTCGAGGGCGATGCCGTCGTCTTTAGAGTCAGCGGGCGGATGCAGAGCGAGTTGCTGGCGGAGTTGGAGAAGGCGTTCGCGTCGGAGACGAAGACACCCGCGGTCGCAGTGGATATGCAGAACGTGCGGCTGGCGGACCAGGAGACGGTGCGGTGGCTGGCGATGTATGAGGCGCAGGGAGTGCGGTTGTTGAATTGTCCGGGGTATGTGAGGGAGTGGATTACGCGGATGCGGACGAACGCGGAAGCACCCTGAGCAGAGAAATTCCGCACCCCTAAAAGCGAAGGGTGCGGGATCCGGGCGACGCGGCGGGATCGCGGCCCTCAGTGTCACAGAAACAAATTTTTGGAAACTTCCTGAAAAGATTGTAATTGGGTTAATATGGCGCGCCTGACGGGGCCCCGGATTTGCGCGCTGAACCACTACTTTCGATTGCCGCGAACGTAAGCGGACTACATCACACAGAGGAAGTGTTAGATAGCATCGTGCGCGGGCTGGCCGAGCAGCCTGACGTTGCGCTGGCGCGGGTGTGGCTACTGAAGCCATCGGATATTTGCCCGCAATGCCAAATGCGGACGGTTTGCGCGGACATGACGCGGTGCTTGCATTTGGCGGCCAGCGCGGGGTCGTCGGTGTCTTCACCGGCAGAAGACTGGAATTCGGTGAATCATCCCAACAATCGCATACCGCTTTCGAATGCTCGCGAAGGGCGCATTGCGAGCACGGGCGAGGAAGTTTTGCAGCGGGGATTGCAGGATTTGGCGCCGGGAATTGTCCCTCCGAGCTGGGTGGCGAACGAGAGGATTTTATCGTTCGCGGGGCATCCGCTGGTTTCGGGCGGAGAGATTGTGGGCGTGCTGGCGATCTTCAGCCGCGGGATGTTGAACGAGATGGATTCGGCGTGGCTGCAAATCTTTGCGCAGCTTGTGGCGGTGGCGATCACGAATGCCCGAGTGTTCGACGAGCGACGGCAAGCGGCCGAGATTGCGGAGAGGCACGCGGCGGAGTTGAGGCAGGTCATCGATGTGGCGCCGATGCAGATGTTTGTGTGGGAGGCGGACGGAAGCGCGTCGTTCGGAAATCGAGCGGCGAAGGATTATTTCCGAGTGGAGAAGCAGCTGAATCCGCTGAAGTTTCTGGAGTTGGTGACGCACCCGGATGACATCAAGGATTTCAAGATTCGATTGCTGGAGGCGCGGAACAACGAAGAGCCGTTCGATCACGAAGCCCGTATGAGGCGCTATGACGGCGAGTATCGATGGTTTCGGTATCAGTCGTATCCGCTGCGGCATGCGGACGGGACGATTGCGCGATGGTGTGGGATTCGAACGGACATTCACGACCGGAAGATGGCGGAGGAGCGCGCGGTGCAGGAGACGATCGCGCTGCGCGAGGAAATCGATAAGGCGTCGATGTTCGAGGAGATTGTGGGCGCGTCGCCGGCGTTGCAGGCCGCGCTGACACGCGTGTCGCGAGTGGCGGCGACGAACTCGACGGTGCTGATTACGGGCGAGACGGGGACGGGCAAGGAGTTGATTGCACGTGCGATTCATAAGAGGTCACCGCGGGCGTCGAAGGCGTTTATCGGGACGAATTGCGCGGCGATTCCGCGCGATCTGATTCCGTCGGAGTTGTTTGGACATGAGAAGGGCGCGTTTACAGGGGCGCTGCAACGGCGGATCGGGCGATTCGAATTGGCGGATGGCGGAACAATATTTCTGGATGAGATGGGCGAGCTGCCGCTGGACACGCAGATTGCGTTGCTGCGCGTGCTGCAGGAGCGGGAATTTGAGCGCGTGGGCGGGAGCCAATCGATTCGCGTAGATACGCGGGTGATCGCGGCGACGAATCGGGATTTGCAGGCGGCGGTCGATGCGGGGACGTTTCGCAGCGATCTGCTCTACAGAATCAATGTGTTTCCGATTCATGTGCCGCCACTGCGAGAGCGGAAGGAAGACATTCCGCTGTTGGTTGAGTATTTCGTCGATCGATTTTCGACGAGCATGGGCAAGCGAATAACCAGGATCAATAAGAAGAGTCTGGCGCTGCTTGAGGCTTATCCGTGGCCGGGGAATATTCGGGAATTGCAGAACGTTGTCGAGCGGTCGGTGATTGTGTGCGATGGCGATGAGTTTTCGGTGGATGAGAGCTGGATTTCGCATACCGCGGCGCCGACCCGGCCGCTGAACGACAGCCTGGCAACGCAGGAGAAGGACAGTATTGAGGCGGCGCTGGCGCAGGCGAAGGGGCGCGTGTCCGGGCCGACCGGAGCGGCGGCGAAACTTGGAATTCCGCCATCTACGCTGGATTCGAAGATTCGTGCGCTAAAGATCGATAAGAGAAAGTATCAGTCGAGCTAGCAAGGATTGCTCGCGTTGCGTCGCATCGCCGCTCGCCGTTAGAAATTCCGCACTGACTTAAGCCGCAGGCCGATTCCCTCCCTAGATTTCTCAGAAACATTTCTCACTGCCGCGGTGAACGATCGACTGCGGAGTTGTTTCGATGAATTCACGCCGATCTTCGTGAGTTTTCGAGGGCTCGCTCACGAGATTTCGTGAATCGCCGGAGCTTCGTAAATTTCGAGATCCCGCAACACCCGTGTTTTCAATCACTTCCGTTTGGCACGGGCTTTGCAATCTCTTATCGCGAACGAAAGTTCAATCCAGGTCAAAGGAGTCAGTGCCGAGAGGCGCTGAACGGAAAAGAAAGTGGTTATGACACAGACCAACACACGAAACGAAAACAAGAAGACATCGCAAGGAAGTTTGATTTTTCAGACATTGGGATTGTTGTTGCTCGCGAGCATCGTGCCGGTTTCGAGCCGTGCGCAGAATGCACCGCGAGTTGTGGCACCGCAAGCGCATCCATGGGCAAGCAGCACGACCGCGAAGACTGAAACCAAAGTCAGCGGAACGATCCAGGAAGTGACGTCGAAGCATGGCGCGACGCAGTTGGTGATCAATGGCGCGAACGGCGCGGTCACCGCGGATCTGGGCCCTTATGCGAGCAACACCGCGAAGAGTTTTTCCAACGGCGACCACGTTGAGATCGCCGGCTGGACGCGGATGACGAACGGCAACAACACACTGGTTGCCCGGCAGATTACCGCCGGCGAACGCCAAGTTGTGATTCGCAACGAACACGGGATTCCAGTACACCCAGCGCCTGCAACGAGCACCAAGCCGCAGAGGGTTGGAGCTTCGTTCACGGGAGGTGCGCGGTGAAATTTCCTAAACTCAAAACAATTTTAATGTCGAGCATTGCGGCGGTTGCATTCGCAGCGGCGGCTTGCGGCGGTGGCGGCGGTAACGGACCGAATCCCCCAGCGATTTCGGTGAGTCTGAGCCCGGCGCCGCCGACTTCGATTACGGCGGGCGCAACAGCGTCGCTAACGGCAGTGGTGAGCAACGACAGCAGCAACGGGGGCGTCACGTGGTCGGTCACCTGCGGCAGCTCTTCGTGCGGGACTTTCACACCAGCCACAACAGCGAGCGGAACGGCGACAACTTATACCGCGCCGGCGAATGTGCCGACCGGCGGTACGGTGAACATCGTGGCGAGTTCGGTGACGGATGGAACGGCGACGGCGACGGCATCGATCACGATCGCGGCACCGGCCGGAGTCAGCGTTTCGTTTGCCGCGACGCCGCCGGCGGCGCTGACGATCAACAATACATTCCCGCTGACGGCGGTTGTCGCGGGAGACAGCAAGAACGCAGGCGTGACGTGGAGCGTGACTTGCGGGACTTCGGCGTGCGGCACGTTCAATCCGACGACGACGGCGAGCAACGCGGCCACGACGTACACGGCACCGGCGGCGATTCCGACGGGCAACACAGTTAAGGTTGTCGCGACGTCGGTATCGGATACGACCAAGTCGGCCTCTGCCACGATCACGATCGTTGGGCCAGCGCTGGCGGATGGGACGTACATCTACAACGGATCGGGCGAGGACACGAATGGCGTGTTGTATTACGCGGGCGCGTTCACAGTTCTGAACGGTGCAGTCACGGGCGGCGAACACGACTACATCGACCAGGCCAACGCAGGGTCGGACACGATCACAGCGAACGGGAGCAGCGTTACGACTCAGCCGGAAGGCAGCGTCGAGATCATCCTCAACACGGGCGATGCGAACTTCGGTGACAGCGGCGTGTTTACGCTCCGCGGCGCGAAGGTTTCCGCGGCGCGGATGCAGCTCACGGAGTTCGACGACTTCGCGACTGCGACCGGCACGCTGGATTTGCAGACAGGCAAAGCGGCTCCGACGGGAGGCTACGCGTTCCAGATTTCCGGACTGGACGGCGATACCAACGGGCCGTATCCACTCGGCATCGGCGGCGTGCTGGTCATAAACGGCACGACGATCAATACGACGAACAGCGTCTTCGATTACAACGACAGCGGAACGCTGGGACAGGGCCAGACGTTTGCGTCCGGCACAGTCACGGCTCCCGATTCCTTCGGCCGCATTCAAATCAGCCTGACTCCGAGCGGCTCCTCGGGAGCACCACAGTTCGGAATGATCGGGTACATCATCGGAACGAACCGCATTCAGTTCGTGGAAGTGGCGAATGACGGTATCAACGGAACGCTGGGCGGGACGGCATTCGGGCAAGGCGCGAACACCGGTACGTTCACAACGGGAAATGTGACTGGAAACGTGTATGTGTTCAGCGCGATCGGCGACGACGGCGGAGGACTGACGATTGCGGGCGGACTGTCGCTGAATTCGGGCGGGGCCGTTCAGGGCAACGTCACCTTCAGCGATCTGAACACGAACGGGAGCCAGAACGTAACCGGGAGCTGGACAGTCGACGCGACTGGCCGGGTGACGGTCAGCAACATCACGCCGACTCCGACCGGGACGCCGTTGGCATTCCAGTTCTATCTCGATGGCAACGGAAACGGCACGGAACTCGGAATCGATACCTCGCAGGTAAGCGCGGGCACAGCGTATGCGCAGACCAGCGGAAACATCAACCCCGGAAACTATGCGATCGGGGCGTTCGGGTTCTACGTGGACAGCACCGTGGTGAACCAACTCGATCCGTGGTCGGCGGCAGGGCCTTTGACCATCACCGGCACGAGCCTGAATGGTTTCACGGACTACAACGCCAGCGGGACGTTGACGAACAACGCGACGCTGACCGGGACGATCGACGCTGCGAACGGTCAGGTGGCGATCAACGGGCTGGATATCAACAACACGAATCCTGATAGCTATGGTTTCTATCCGGTTGACGGCGGTCGCACGCTGCTGATCGAGTTCGACGGGAACCAGCTTGGGATTGCGTTTCTGGAGACGGTTACCCCTTAAATCCGAAAGCGCGGTTGCCGATGGCGGATTTCGGTTCGCCATCGGCAATACCGTGCAACTCGGGTCGGAGTTGGGCATCAGACGTTTCGAATGAGCAGTGCGTTCAGAGATTCAGCGCGGTTTCTTGAGATTTGGGCAGTCGGTAGCGAGAAACGGAGAAATGGAATGAAGTACGCGAGAGAAATTGTGGCAGTGGTGATCGCCGGGAGCTTAATGCTGTTGACGTCGGCGCCGGTTGAGTCGCAGTCGCAACTGCCAAATGCACCGGTGGCGAATTCGCAGCAGGGTCCGGACGGGGCGCCGGCTGGGCCGATCCAGCCGGAGGCCGCACCAGCCCCGCTGACGCCTGAGGAGTTGGATCAGCTGGTGGCGCCGATAGCGCTGTATCCCGATGCGCTGGTTGCGCAGGTTTTGGCGGCTTCGGTACACCCGGCAGAGATCGTGGAAGCCGATCGGTGGATCGAGGCGAATCCGAATTTGAAGGGCCAGGCGCTGGCGCAGCAAGTCGATCAGATGTCCTGGGATCCGAGCGTGAAGGCGCTCACGCAGTTCCCTTCCGTGCTGGCGAACATGGACAAGAATCTGTCGTGGACGTCGTCGCTTGGCGAGGCGTACACGAATCAGGACCAAGACGTGATGAGTGCGGTGCAGACGATGCGGCAGCGCGCGCAGAGCTCGGGGAACCTGACGTCGAACACGCAGCAGACGGTGTCGTCGCAAGGATCGACGATCGTGATTCAGCCAGCTAATCCGCAGGTGATTTATGTTCCCGCATATAACCCGTGGTTGATTTACGGGGGACCGATTGTTGCGTATCCCGGTTGGGTGCCGGTGCCTGGAGTGTGGTGGGGCGGGCCGGGATTTTCTTTTGGGATTGGGTTCGGCGTCGGCTACTGGGGCGGATTTGGGTGGGGATGGAATCACTGGGGCTACAACTGGGGGAACCGCACGGTGATTTACAACCGGAACGTGTACATCAACCGGAGCAATACGTTCATCAACAACCGGACGTACAACAATCGGACGACGTTCAACAACAACAGGACGAATTTTAATGGGCGCAATGAGTATCGGCCCAATGGTGGAACGAATACGGCGGGAAATCGGGCGACTCCGAATCACGGCGAGTTTGAACGAGGATCGACTGGGCTTGGTTCACGCGAGAGCAACTACAACTCGAGCCGGCTCGGGCTCGAATAACAATTTCAATCGCGGTGGGTACGAACGCGGAGGCTGGGGCGGCGGTTCTCCCTCTGAGAATCGCGGGACCCGCTCGGGCGCGTTCAGTGGATTCAACCAGGGCGGAATGAGCCGCGGATTTTCGAATCGAGGGTTCTCTAGCTTTCATGGCGGAGGCGGTGGTGGGTTTCGGCACTGATCGTTCAGGTTGGATTGGCCGGTTGACGTGACGGCTGAGATCCTTCGCTTCGCTCAGGATGACAAAGTTTGGAATTGGGATTGAGTGAAAAGAGTTTCTCGGAAATGGAGATGGTGCGATGAGATTGGAGAAGAATTTGCGGAAATGGATCGCGGTGTATGCGCTGCTGGCGCTGGAGCTTGGAGCGGCGGTTGGGATTTACATGTTGCCATCGCAGACGGTTCATGCGGAACCGACCCTCGGGGCGACGTTCAGCACTCCGGAAGATGCCGGGAAAGCGCTGTTTGAAGCAGCGAAAGGCAAGAATGATGCGGCAATGCTGAAGATTCTTGGACCGGAAGCGAAAGAGTTGATCTCGGAGGGCGATATTTCGACAGATGCGGCGCATCGCGCGGCGTTCGTGGCGAAGTACGCGGAGATGCATCGCTTCACGAAGCGGATGGACGGCAAACTGGACTTGATCGTTGGCGCGGAGAATTGGCCGCTGCCGATTCCGCTGGTGAAAAAGGACGGCACGTGGTCGTTCGATATCGAAGCGGCGAAGGATGAGGTGCTTTATCGGCGGATTGGCAAGAACGAGATGGCGGCGATCTTCGCTTCCGGTGAGTTGGTGGAGGCGCAACGGCAATACTTCGCGGAGGGCAACGCTGGGCAGTATGCGCAGGCGATTGCCGGCGATCCGGCGAAACGGGAGGGTCTGTTCGTGAAAGGTGGCGCGACGGCGGATGGCGATTCGATTGGGCCGTTGCTGGCGGGCGCCGATGCCACGAAGTCGGCTGGCGCCGAGCCATTTCATGGCTATTACTTTCGCGTGCTGACGGCGCAGGGTGCGGCCGGCGACGGCGGGGCGATGAGCTATGTCGTCGATGGGAAAATGACGTGCGGGTTCGCATTTGTGGCGTATCCGGCGGAGTATCGGTCGTCGGGAGTGAAGAGCTTTATCGTGAGTGGCGAAGGCGTTGTGTATGAGAAGGATCTCGGCGCGGACACGGCGAAGATTGCGGGAGCGATGAATACATTCGATCCGGATGCGAGCTGGAGCCGGGTGGACTGAGAGCGAAGAGTTGGTCGAGGTGTGGAAGCAAATTTTGACGGGCCGGACTTGTTCCGGCTCGTTTTTATTTTTTTTTTATTTTGTGCGGTGCAGTTCGGTGACTTTGTCGCCGTGTGCTACGAGGACGACGCTGGCGCGATTGATGAAGAGGCCATGCTCGACGATGCCGGGTATGTCGCTGAGTTTGCGCGAGAGCGTGGGCGGATCGGGGATGCGGCCGAAGTGGCAGTCGAGGATGTGATGGCCTTCATCTGTGTTGAAAGGCTTTCCATCTTTCTGGCGAACGACGACTGCGGCGCCGAGTTGCTCGATTTCGCGGCGGACGAGAGGAAGCGCGAACGTGATGACTTCGACCGGAACGGGAAAGCTGCCGAGCATCGCGACTTGCTTGCTTGAGTCGGCGACGATGACAAGTTTGCGCGAGGCGGACGCGACGACTTTTTCGTAGAGGAGGGCGCCACCGCCGCCTTTGATTAGGTTGAGCTGCGGGTCGAATTCATCGGCGCCGTCGATGGTGACATCGATTTGCTGGACTTCGTCGAAGCCGGTGAGCGGGATGCCGAGTTTGGTGGCCATTTCTCGGGTGTGGATCGAGGTGGGGATGCCGCGGATTTTGAGGCCGGCTTTGACGCGATCACCGATGAATTGGACGGCGTAGGCGGCCGTCGAGCCGGTACCGAGGCCGACGACCTGGCCGTCTTGAACGAATTTAACGGCGGCGCGCGATGCGGCTTCTTTTTCTATGTTCGTTGGCCATGGCTAGGTTTCTGATCCCCGAAGGATGCGTTTTGACTTTATCGCTAATTAGGTTTGAGGCGGAATGAAAAAGACGAAAGACGTGCGGCTGGTTCGAACGTAAGACGAGACGCGAGCGTTGGGCAGATGATTCACGTCTCGCTTCATCGCGTTGGAGCGCGTTTAGGCGCCGGCGCTCCGGCTCTCAGCGGCAACCGCCGGGACGTACGGAAAGTTCTTGGATGGTTTCGATGTGACCGATTCCTTGCCGATTCCGAGGGTTACCGGAGTGTTGGCAGCGAGGGAGAACATAACGTCGGGAGCGTTGTCGATCATGGAGCGGCCGTTCCACTGCAAAAAGCCGAACGAGGCTGGCGTGCCGACTTCGTAAGGGAGCAGGTTTGGGCAAAATCGACGCGCGACGTTTTCTCCGTACGCTTGCGGATCGTCGGCCGTTCCGTAAGCGGTGACGACACCGGCAATAGCCTGGGCGACGGTCGTACCGTGGGTGGCGAGGTCGTCGGCCGGACGACCCGCATTGAGGCGATTGCCCAGGTCTTCGTTGTACTGGGTGAAGAGCGGATGGATCATCGGAAGACCGACGCGATTGATCGAACGCCAGCCACCGGCGTCGGTGGCTAACGTCGAGACAGCCCACACGCCGATTTTGCGGTTGTCGCCAGCATCGGCCAGGAGTTCCTTGTCGGGAACCTCCAGCACGATTGAGTAGACGGTGTGGCCGGCAAACAGATTCTTTGCGCGTGACCGATCCCAGCCCGCGAGATTGATCGTGGTGCCGTCCTGGAGCGCGTGACCAACGGCGTGTAACACGTCAGGTTCGATCCAAAACGGATCACCGGCTTTGCCGGCCCAAACGCGCAAACCATTCGGCGTAGTTGTAAGTTCGCCCGTCTTGCCCTCAGCGACGACGGTCCCTGGAGCTGCGGGGTTCGCGGCGTCTGCGCCGGTTATGCGTCGTAGGACGAAGCTCTGATTACCCTGAGCATCCCGCTCGTTAAATACGAAACGATAAGTGAGATCCTCGATTGCGTCGCCGTTCAAATCGACTTTGAATTCGTACATTCCTTCGGGATGGTATCCGGGCGCGGGAATGGGGCCGAAAATCGAGTGGCAAACATTGATGGCAAATACGGTGCCCGTTTCGCCACGAAAGACGTAGAGGTCGGTGATATCGAGGCGAATGTCTTGCCGTGCGATTGGTGAATCCAGATGGTGAGACAAGGGACCTCCTTTGATATTTGGCTTTTTCTCTCCTTGCTAGATACGCGAGGAGACATTCGCAACTCTGATGTTATTGCGCGGGAAGTGATGCAGAGTTTTTGCTCTGCGGCGGCTGTGCGGTGATGCGAGCTATTCGTAGCGCAGAGCGAGCATGGGGTCGACGCGCATTGCGCGGCGGGCGGGGACGTAGCATGCCAGGAGCGCGACGGCAGCGAGCAGAACGGCAACGGCGGCAAAGGTCAGTGGATCGGTGGGGCTGACGCCAAAGAGCAGGCTCGCCAGGAAGCGGGTGAGGATGAGCGAAGCGGCGAGGCCGATCGCCAAACCGCCAGCAACGACCAACAGGCCCTCGTTGAGCACGAGACTGAGAACATGCTTTCGTTCTGCGCCGAGGGCCACGCGAATGCCGATTTCGCGTGTGCGCTGCGAAACGGAGTACGCGATTACACCGTAGAGACCGACAGCACCGAGGATGAGAGCCATGGCTCCGGCGATGCCGAGCATCACCAGCGTGAAGGATGCACGCGCCATCGAGGCTTTGTAGTAGTGATTCATCGTGTAGACGCCGGCAAGCGGCAGACTGGCGTCAATCGACCAGACGGCCTGGCGGATCTGGCTGAGCAAGCTTTCGGCGCCGGCGAGAGGGCTGCGAACAATGAAAATAGGGGAACGCTGGACGAGCGTCGGCTGACTCTCGAAATGTTGCATGAAGATAGGCCAGTAGACGTCGGTGCGCGAGGGCTTGTCGATGGCATCGTCGCGGACATTGCCGACGACGCCGATGATCTCGCGCCAGTCGTCAACGTCTCTGATACGCAGGCGCTTCCTCAGCGCGGCGGCGGGCGAGCCCCAATATTCGCGGGCGAAGTTTTCGGAAATCAGAGCGACGGGCACGCTGTTGAACGTGTCGGTCCAGCTTATGTCGCGGCCGGCGAGGAGCGGGATGCCCAGTGTTTGGAAGTATCCTGGCGAGACAAATAGGAAGTGCCGCGCTGGTGTTGGCGCGCCAGGGACGGTGGGTTGATGGTCCTCGGCATTGAGAGGATGCAAATAGGGGTCACCGTCCATCGGGACGGCGGTGGACATAGCGACCGCGGAAACTCCTGGAATCGCCGCAAGCTTGTCCAGAATTTGCTGCTCTTTGCGCGGGACGTCGGCGTCGATCGGAACGTCGGAGCTCGGGATGGTAACGCGAAATGTCTGCAACTCGGGCATGTGTGCAAATCCAGGTTGAACGCGCGTTAGTTGGCTGAAGGTGCGAAGCATCAGTCCGGAGCAAATCAGCAAAACGAGCGCGAGCGCAACTTGAACGGTGACGAGAATGTTGCGCGCGCGATGGCGCTCGCGACTGAGACCGAGCGCGCGATTTCCTTCGGCAGCGGCGGAACGGCTGCGAGCGTGTTTCAAGACGGGGATCAAGCCGAAGAGCAGAGTGCTGAGGAATGCGACGCCAAGGGTGAAGTAGACCGCGGGAGGATTGAGGCCGATGTTGCTGACGCGCGGCAGGTCCGCTGGTGCAAATGCGACGAGCAGGCGCAACGCCACCCAGGCGAGTCCCAAGCCACACGCGCTGCCGAGCACGCCGAGCACTGCGCTTTCGTTCAGCAATTGCATCGCGATGCGGCGGCGGCTCGCTCCGAGCGCCGTGCGCACAGCGAGTTCGTTTTGGCGGCCTTCGGTGCGGACGAGCAAGAAGATTCGCGACGTTTGCGCAGGCGATCAGCAGGACTATGGCGATTCCGGCCATCAGCACCCACAGCATCGTGCTGACGTTGCCGATGACTTCCTGCTTGAGTGGCAGGAGACTCGGAGAGAGGCGGATTTTTCGAATTCCTTCGATGGTGAGGCCGGGTGGCGGCGGGAAACTTTCGAACGTGACGGGAATCAGTCGCGCGACGTCGGCGGTGGCTTGTTCGAGCGTGGCGCCCGGATTCAGACGCGCGATGCCGGAGTAGTCAAAGCCCATAAGCTGCGTTTGGCTGCGGTCCAACTGGAGCGGCAGGATCAGGGCGAGATCGCGCGTATCGAGAAAGCGGAAATTCCGCGGCATGACGCCGATGATCTGGCGAGCAACTCCATCGACGATGATCGTCTTGCCGACCGCTGCGGGACTGGCGCTGTATTTTTGCTGCCAGTAGGAGTAGGTCAGGATCGCTGTCGGCGCGCCGCCCGGGGCGTCGTCAGCGGTAGAGAAAGTTCTGCCCAGCATCGGCGGAATGCCGAGAACGGAAAGCGCACCGTGCGTGACGTGCAGCGCGTGGACGCGCTCGGGTTCGGCGAAACCGGTGACGTTGACGTCATGATCGTTGTCGGAGTCGACGTACAGGCCGATCTCCTGAAATGTGCGGCCCTGCTCGCGAAAGATGAAGTAGTCCTCGGGGGCGAAGCCGCGGAGCGACGCATCCACGCCGAGCGGGCTGACTTCCAAATCGACGAGTTGGTCTGGATTCGGATATGGGAGTGGTTGGAGTACGACAGCATATAGAACACTGAAGATGGCGGTTGTGGCGCCGATGCCGAGCGCTAACGTCAAGACGGCGACGAGGGCGAAGCCAGGAGACTTGCACAAGGTGCGTAATCCGTGGCGGACATCTTGAATGAGAGACTCGAAGAACAGGAGGCGGCGTTCTTCAGCGTAGTCTTCGCGGACGGTGGCGATGCCACCAAATTTCAGCATGGCTTGGCGGTGGGCTTCGGCGGCCGATAGTCCGGCGCGCAGGTGGTCGGCCGTTTGCAGATCGATGTGTTGCGCGATCTCTTCGCGCAGACGGTCGTCCTGAGTTTGGCGCGTGGCGGAATGGAGGAGTCGGGAGAAAAAGCGCCTTACCGATTTCATACGAGAGCCTCCCATCCAACCAGGAAGAAGCGGGCCTTACGGAGATAGACGGACGGCCTTCATTTTGGTTTCCAACAGGAAGGTGACATATTCACATTTGGAAAGCAACTGGGTACGTGTCGCAGGAACTGGAGAGGCAAGAAATCCGGCTCGATTAGAACGACATGCGGAGAAGCTTCCTAACAGGTCGGCGTATCACGCTCGATTTGTTGCTGGATATTTGGTGGACGAGAAGGGATTCGAACCCTCGGCCTCCTCGTTGCGAACGAGGCGCTCTCCCAGCTGAGCTACTCGCCCACGTCTCATTGGGAGCTGTAATTATACCTTACGGAGTCGTGGCGATTCCAGAATTTGCGAACACTTTTCCGTTCCTACGTGATTTCCGGGATTGTAGGTGCACGGCGCTGGAGCAGCATATTTCGCGTGAATCCAACGACAAATGTTGGTATCTAGTAGGCGCATTTCATAGCGTGGTGGGGCGCTTCGCGGCTACAGGGGCTTAGGCGAAGCAGCTGGACGGAAAAATCGAGATGAATGATTGTGTGTCGCGCAGGACGTTTGTAAGGGCGGCGGCGTGCACGGCCGCTGCTTCCCTTTTGGAGATCCCGTCGATGAATGCGAGTCCGCTGAATCTGCCGATTGGATTGCAGCTTTATACCGTCGGGGACGATATGGACCGCGACCCCGCCGGAACGTTGAAGAAGGTGGCGGCCATCGGGTACCAGACGGTGGAGCTGTCGCCGCTTGCGAAGACGCCGCCGCGCGATCTGAAGAAGATGCTCGACGACGCGGGGCTGAAGAATCCGTCGGGCCACTACATGCTGCCGGAGCTCATGAGCAAGCTGCCGGAGATGATCGAGCAGGCGAAGATGTTCGGGCAGGAGTTTATGACGGTGACGGTGCCGTGGGTGGCCGATCCGTCGCGCTTCAAGCCGGATCCGGCGATGGGTCAGTTCGGATTATTCATCGCGATCATCAGCGGGCTGACGCTCGACGATTGGAAATGGAATGCGGAGCAATTCAACAAAGTCGGCGAACAGGTGAAGAAGGCGGGACTACAGCTTGCCTATCACAATCACAACTTCGAATGGCACCGTTATGGCGACGTGACGGGGTACGACGAGTTTTTGCGGCTGACCGATCCGGGCCTCGTGAAGCTGGAGTTGGATTGTGGATGGGCGACCGTCGCTGGGCAGGATCCGGTGGCGTACCTGACGAAATATCCCGATCGCTACCGGCTGCTGCACGTGAAGGGTTTTCGCAAAGGTTTCACGCCTCGCACGGAGCTGATGGGCAAAGACCCGGGAGCGCCGGTGCCTACGGAGTTGGGGCGCGGAGCGATCGACTATCGCAGGATTTTTGCGGCGGCAGAGCACGCCAAGATCCGGGCGATGTTCGTCGAGCAAGAGCCGCCATTCACGGAAATGCCTGCGCTGGATGCGATTAAGATCGATTTCGAATACATAAAGAATTTGAAGGTTTGAGTTGGGGTCACGGAGAAACCAGATGCCACATCGATTCGTAGTCGTGTGTGCAGGATTGTTGCTGTTTGCCACGATCAGTTTTGGGCAAGCGGATCAGGCTGCGAACGCGGAGAAGCAGCAACAGCAGCAACCGCCCGGCGATCCGCAGAAGAATGCGCCGAAAAAGGAGAACGCCGGCGACACACTGGCTGCCCTGCTGGGCGGACCAAAGCTAGACAGAGAGGCTGTCGAACGGGGGCGGAAAATCTTTGTACCGACTTGCGGGTTTTGCCACGGCAATGATGCGCACGGCAAGACGGGGCCGGACCTCGTGCGGTCGGCGGTCGTGCTGCATGACAACAAAGGCGACACAATCGGGCCGGTGATTCGGAATGGGCGACCGGAACGCGGCATGCCAGCGTTTGCGTCGTTTACGAATGAACAGATCGAAGATATTTCGACGTTCCTGCATTCGCTGGCGCAGGATGTTTCGAATCGGTTCGCGTACAAGATCGGAGATTTGATTACGGGGGACCCGACAAAGGGCGCGGCGTTCTTCAACGGCGATGGACACTGCAACAACTGCCATCAGCCCGCGGGCGATTTGGCGCACGTAGCGACGAAGTATGAACCGGTCGAGTTGCAACGTCGCATGATGTATCCCGCGCCGAATGTGATCGACATGTTTCTCGGACGACCGACGGCCCCGCCGGTGCCGTCGAAGGTGACGGTGAAGCTGGCGTCGGGCGAGCAAATTTCGGGGACGCTGATTCACGTGGACGAATTTACGGTGTCGCTGCATGACGCATCGGGCGGCTACCGCTCGTTCTCACGCGACAAGGCGATCGTGGAAGTGCAGGACCCGCGCGCGCAGCATGAAGCGCTACTGCCGCTCTATACCGATGAAGAGATGCATAACGTTCTGGCTTACCTGGAGACATTGAAATGAGAGCCTGCGCGATTGCATTGGTTTTGTTGCTGGCGCCAGTTTTTTCGAACGGGCAAGGGCTTACGCCGGAGGCGATAGCGAAGCCTGGACCGGATCTTTGGCCGACCTATAACGGCGACTACTCGGGTCAGCGGCACAGCCCGCTGAAGCAGATCAATACTTCGAACGTCGATTCCCTTTCGCTGGCCTGGATTTATCGGGCGACCGGATTTGGGCCGGGCGGCTTCGGATCGGTGATCAAGTCAACCCCGCTGGAAGTGAACGGCGTTTTGTATTTCACGATGCCCGACAATGTCTGGGCCGTCGATGCACGCAGCGGGCGCGAAATCTGGCACTTCAAGTATCCGCCGAACGAAGGCGGACATATCGGACAGCGCGGCGTCGGAATGCTGGGCGACACGCTTTATTTTGAGACGCCGGACTGCAACCTGATCGCGCTGAATGCAAAAGACGGCAAAGAAAAGTGGCGTAAGCAGATCGCCGACGCGAAGCTGGAATATTTCTGCACGATGTCGCCGCTCGTCATCGAAAACCACGTGATCACGGGAGTCGGTGGCGATTCGCTGGACAATCCCGGCTATCTGGAATCACACGATCCGCAGACAGGTGAATTGCAATGGCGCTGGAATACCGAGCCGGCGAAGGGCGAACCGGGCTTTGAAACTTGGCCGGACGAAGAGGCGCGGGCGCACGGTGGCGGCAATTCGTGGATGACAGGCACGTACGACCCCGAATTGAAGCTGATTTACTGGGGGATCGGCAATCCGAATCCGGTACACGCGGGCGCGGGAAGAAAGGGCGACAACCTGTGGACGTGCTCGATCGTTGCGCTGCATGTGGATACGGGCAAGATGGAATGGGGTTATCAGGTATCACCACACGACACGCATGACTGGGACGCGACGCAGACTCCGATTTTGTTCAGCGGCGAATTCAAGGGAAAGCAGCGAAAGCTGATCGCGCAGGCAAGCCGCAACGGTTATTTCTTCTTGTTGGATCGCGCCACGGGCGAGCATCTGCTGACGGCGCCGTTCATCAAGACGAACTGGACGCTCGGAATCAATGACAAGGGACAGCCGATTCCAAATCCCGCGAAGGAGCCGACGCGGAACGGAACGCTGGTCTCGCCGAGTTCGAACGGAGCTTCGAACTGGTTTGCCCCGAGCTTCAACCCGCAGGCGGGGCTGTTCTATGTGGTCGCATCGCAGAGCTACAGCATTTTCTATCTCACCGCCGAAGGAAAGGCCGAAGGCTTTGCAGGGCGCGACGACTTTTTGAACTATCCCGGAGTCATTGAAGCGATCGATTACAAGACCGGCGACATTAAGTGGAAACATGACATTGGCGCGTCGGGGCCGGGATTGCTCACCACCGAAGGAGGTCTCTTGTTCACCGGCGATTCGTCGGGGCACTTCATTGCGATGGATTCCACGACGGGAAAGACGCTCTGGCACGCGACGATCGGAGCCAATCAAAACAACGGCGCCATTACGTTTGAAATGGACGGCAAGCAGTACGTCGTCTTCGGCGCCGGAGATTCGCTCTACGCTTTCACATTGGCGCAATCGGCCGGCGGAACGCGCAACGCGAAGTAACGCAAAAGCAGTGCGTCGTCTGAACGTTATTGCTTCGTGTTGAACGCCTGGGCGATTTGATCGAGTTCGGTGCGGATCTTCGTCCACTGCTGATCGACGACCGGGCCTAGCGAGACGTCGGATTTTACTTGCTCGATGCTGCGTGCCGTCTGCTGAACGAGCGGCAGCGACTGATCGGCAGTTTTGTTGCTCTGAAACTGTCGCAGCATGCCTTCGGTCTGATTCTGGAACTGAGTCGCGAGAGTGCGGGCGTCTTTTTCGCGGCTGGTCTTTCGAATCGTGCTCTTGCTCAGCGCTTTGTTCCACACCGGCCGGAAATTCTTTGCATCGTTTTTCAAATTGTTCATCATGTTGGCGACGTCTTTATCGCTGAGGCGGTCTTGCGCGGCGGCCGAGAGGGTTCCGACCATAAGGAGCAGTGCGACCGTCAAAAGAGAAAAGATTCGAAGAGCGGTGTACTTCACGTTGATTTCTCCTGGGATGAGAATCTCTTTTTGCGACGAAGTAAATTCTTTCACGATGAGTCAATTCGTCGCTCGCCTACCAAATTATCATCGTAGAGGTGGGAACGCTACTTACAGTACGAACCGCCGTTGTTTTCGATTTTGTATCCGTCACTGAGAACATCGGGTGCCCTGGCGCATCCAAATTTTGCAGAATTTCGACTTCTTTCCCGCGATCGACCCGTGAGCGTGTGTTCCGATAACCCTCGGAAAATGCGTGCGTGCTAAAATGCCGCTCCCGTCCCCGATCGCTTTCTCTGGAGGGTTAATGGTCTTTTCGCGTGGCGTAGGTCGAACAAACGTCGCGTCAATCTGTTTGTGGGTGATGGCGGTGGCCGGAGCTTCCGCCGGATGCGGTGGCGGCTCTTCGACGAGCCCCGCGCCGGTAGAGAGCATTGCGGTGACGCTCTCCCCAGGATCGGCGACGGTGCAGGCCAGCAAGACAGCCACCTTTAGCGCCACAGAGACGAACGATTCGAAACATGACGGGACGACATGGACGCTCTCTGGATCAGGCTGCACGGGCGCGGCCTGCGGCACATTGTCAGGCGCGACGTCGGCATCGGGCGTGCCGGTGACGTATACCGCTCCGGCTGCGGTGCCAAATCCGCCGACTGTCACGCTGACTGCGACAGCGGTGGACGACACGTCTAAGGCCGCGAAAGCCACGATTACCTTGACCGCCGCGCCAGCACCACCAACGACGGTGTCGGTGACTCCCGGAACGGCGAGTCTCGTGACGGGAGGTGTGACGCAAACCTTCACAGCGAATGTGGTGAACGATGCGCAGAATCTCGGAGTTACGTGGTTGGTCTCCGGAACGAATTGTACGGGAGCTGCATGCGGCGCGATTTCGCCGACGACAAGCGCCTCGGGCGCTGCAGTGACGTACACGTCCGCGCCACGCGCGACGGCAGCCGGAACGGTGACGGTCACGGCCACATCGGTTGCAGAAACGTCGGCCACTGGCACGGCAGCGGTGACCTTGGCAGCTCCGGCTGCGCCGGTCGCTACGTCACCGATATCGTTTTCGCCCGTGGCCGTCGATACCGGATTCGGCTTACCTGCAATTGCTACTGACTCTTCCGGGAATATCGACCTCGCCTGGATCAATACGGACGGAGTTCATTTCACTCGATCGACGGACGGCGGTGCTACGTTTTCCACGCCGATTGTTGTCCCCACCGACTTTTCGAAGAACCTGCAGAATAACCTGCTTCGCATGGTAGTCGATCCCGTGGGCAATATTGATTTGCTCTGGTATACCGTGCTCGACCTGGCGGATACGACCGTCGCCTACAACATCTGCCGTTCGACAGATAGCGGAACCACGTTCACGACCCCGGTGCAAGTTACGACCGGCCCGCAGCCTATCACGGGCAGCAATGTGCCGACGATCGTAGGACGCTCAGACGGCAAGCTGATCGTGACGTGGATCGACGCATCGTCGAACGTCTTGGCTGAAGCGACGAGCGACGGCGTTACGTTTACCGCCCCGACGACGATTGCGCCGACGGTGCCCGGAGCAACAGGAGAACAAGCTGTCGCCGATTCGGCGGGCAACATTTACGTTTTCTGGGAAACCGCACCAACCGTCTCGAGTTGTTCGATCTCGTTCAGCGCGTCCACCGACGGCGTTACCTATTCAGCGGGCAAGACGATCTCTAGTGCGTCCGGCGCGTGCAATTCGCAGCCATCCGCTTCGGTGAATGCATCCGGCAACCTGGCGGTGACTTGGGTCGCGGACTCGACATCCCTGTTTTTCACGCTTTCCCTCGATGGAGGCGCCACGTTTGCGACTCCGATCAGCATCGCGACGCCTGCGCCCCCGACCTCTGACGAAGTGGTTGCGGGCCTTGACGGCGGGATCTACGTGATTTGGTCCGCAAATGGCACGACCGAGGTCGCAAGTTCTCCCGCGCCCGGCGCACCGTTTTCGTCGGCTCCGACGGCTCTCGGGATCGGCGTCGCGGCGGGCTCAACGTCGATGGCGGTCGATGCTTGCAGCAACGTTACGGTCCTTGGATCGAATGGAGTCACCGCCTACCAGCGTTCGAACGATGGCGGGGCCACTTTCTCGGCTCCGACTCCAATTTCACAATCGAATCAAGATTTCGAACGCCAACTCGCTGCGGATAAATTCGGGAACGTGAACTTCACTTGGGCTGTCGATGGTCCGGAGGAAGTGAATTTTGCGCGTCTGCCGACCGTCTGCCATCTCCCTTAAACGATCGCGTGACGAGATCACGACGGGGCGACTCAATTCCTCTTTCATATAAGACCAATGACTCTGCGTTAGGCCCGGCCGATACGCTTAGGCTACAGAAACACGCAAATCACGATGCTGAAACCTTGCCGTAATCCGCCCCCGGACAAACTGGTCACATGCCAACCACTGCGGTTCTGGTTCAGGATTGTGACGGGCCGATTACATCCAGCCCTTCGTTTTCCGTCTCTCTTGCCCAGAACGTTGCTGATCTAGAGGAATGCCAAAGGCTTCGATTTCTGGTCTTCAATCGCGAACTCGGTGAAGGACTGGCGGCGTCAGAACGCACAGGTCTCGACCGGGATAAGTTTGATTGGGTCTGCGACCATCTGATGGTCCGCGACATTTCGACAGGATTACTCGTCGGAACGTATCGAATGCAGACCGGCTACCGCGCCCAGGGAAACATTGGCTACTACAGCGAACAGCTTTTCGATTTTGCGCCATTCGAACCGATTCGCGGCGAGATGCTCGAACTTGGTCGCGCCTGCGTTCACAGCGACTATCGGAACACCACGGCACTCTCGATGCTTTGGAAAGGCATCGCATCGTATGCGGCGTTGTGCAATGCGCGCTACATGATCGGGTGCAGTTCGATCAGTTCCCAGGACGAGAGCGAAGGCGCAAATCTGTTTGAGGAATTACGCGAGAAATATCTGGCTCCAGAAGAATTGCAAACTCGACCTAGGCTGGATCACCGCTGTGAACCTCGCGTGGATGGATTACGCGTGCCGACGCCCGAGCCGCCTCGATTGTTTCGCGCTTATCTCGATCTTTCCGCGCGGCTTTGCGGACCGCCGGCGATCGATCGGGAGTTTGGCACGATCGACTTTCTGACGTTGCTCGATCTGCAAACGATTCCGCCGCGCTTACGAACTCGTTTTTTCTGATGAACGAGGGTCCGGCGGTCAGCCGGCGCTTGCCTGCAATTGTTCCTGGACGCTGGCGGCGGCAAATTCCAGCGCTTGATCGACTCGCGCGCCATCGTTCAGCCGCCCGCGCGCAAAGTCACGACTCCCGCCGCCCTTGCCGGCAAATTTTTCGAACACGCGCTTGAGCAGCGCGTTCATATCTTTTCCGACCGACGGGTGCTGCGAAAAAATCAATTGACCGCTGCCTTTCAGCCCTACGAGCGCGATTACGGCTTCCGTTTTCGCGAGCTGCGTCGAGAAGAAACCCGGATAGTCCGCGTGGGTGCCATCGTCAAAAGCACGAACAATGGCTCGAGGACCAGAGACCGCAGGCGCCGCGGATTGCAACGCGGATGCCGCTTCCAGTTCGGCCAGTCTCTGCAACAAACTACGCACTTCCTTGAAGTTGGCGTCTCGCTCGGTCGTTACGCGAGCCGCAGCATCCGCCAAATCCTCAGCGGCGCATCCCAAATTTGTTGCCGCACGGGCGATCAATCGAAAATCGTTCCGCGCCCGCCGTTCCGACCGAGCGCCGCACGCGAATTCGACGCGCCAGTCCTGCCGCATCTTCGTGCACCGCCGCACAAGCAGCATTCCGATTTGCGCCGTACGGCGCACGTGGGTCCCGCCGCAAGGCTGCAAGTCCGAGCCCTCGATCTCGATGGCGCGCAAAATTCCAGTGCGCTGCACTTCCTTGCGCACGCCCATCTGCGCGAGTTGCTCCGGCGTTCCGTAGCGTACATTGATTGGCCGATCTTCGAAAATGATGCGGTTCGCCGCGCGCTCCGCGCCTTCAAGGATTTCCGGAGTCGGCTCGGCGCCGCGCAGGTCGATCGAACTCAGTTCCGCGCCCAGATGAAACGAAACCGTTGGGCGACCGAACCGCTCTTGAAACATCGCGGAGAGCAAGTGCTGGCCGGTGTGTTGCTGCATGTGGTCGAAGCGGCGCGGCCAATCGACACAGCCGTGAACGGGTCCTGGCTTGAGTTCGCGGTCAACGATGTGCACGATCTCGTCGCCATCGTCGCGCACGTCGAGGACGTTTGCATCGCCCAGTTTGCCGCGATCGCATGGCTGGCCGCCCGAAGTCGGATATAACGCAGTCTCATCGAGCACGACTTCCCATGCCGGCGTCGTGCCGTATACGCACGGCTCGCAGGTCAATACGTTCGCTTCAAAGTCCCGCGCGAAGGAATCGTCGTAGTAGATTCGATGAGTCGCCATGTTTGTCTGTTGGTTTTCTCGCGGCCGGCTAGCTTTGTAGCGCGCGCTGCCAGGCTTCGGCGTACTTATATCCCGTTCCGGTGTTGAAGAGCACGACTTTCTCGTCGGGCTTGATCCATCCCGATTCGGCTAATTTGCGCGCGCCGCTCACGGTCGCGGCACCTTCTGGAGCAGCAAAAATTCCTTCCTGCGATGCGAGCTGCTTTCCATCCAAGAGCATTTCGGCGTCGCTCACCGTCAGCGCGGTGCCATTCGTCTGCTTGAGCATCTTGAGCATCATCAGATCGCCCAGCGGTCCAGGGACGCGCAAACCGGAAGCCATCGTCGCCGCATTCGGAAAGAAATCCGCCTTCTCGCGGTGAGCTTCCCACGCGCGCACGATCGGAGCGCAGCCTTCGGCCTGCACGGCGACCATGCGCGGCCGGCCGGCGCCGATCCATCCCATCTCCTGCATCTCGTCGAACGCTTTGCACATCCCGATCAGGCCGACACCGCCGCCGGTCGGATACAGAATCACATCGGGCAGCTTGCCGCCGAACTGCTCCCACAGCTCGTAGCCCATCGTCTTCTTGCCCTCGACGCGATATGGCTCCTTGAGCGTCGAGACGTCGTACCAGCCTTCCTTCTCTTTGTTTTCAGCGACGTATTTGCCGCAGTCGGAAATCAATCCGTCGATTTTGATCACCTTCGCGCCGAACGCCTGGCATTCCATCACGTTCGCAGACGGCGTATCACTCGGCATCACGATCACCGCAGCAAGGCCCGCCGAGGCGGCATAGGCCGCGAGCGCGCCTCCCGCGTTTCCGGCCGTCGGCGCCGCCAGCGTCTTCGCGCCGAGCTGCTTGGCGCGGCTCACAGCGGCGGTCATGCCGCGCGCCTTAAAAGATCCGGTCGGATTCAGACCCTCGTCCTTGACGAACAGATTCATTAGCCCCATCGAAGCGCCGAGCTTCGCAACTGGAATGAGCGCCGTCATGCCCTCACCCAACGAAACCGTCGCGCCATTCGGCAAAACCTCGGCGTATCGCCAGAGCGTGCGCGGACGCGACTCGAGATTCTTCAGCGTCAGCGTCTCGGCAGCCTTTTTCAGGTCGTAACGCGCCATCAGCGGCCGGCCGCACAAACAGACGTGCTGCTCCACGCTCGCGTCGAACCGCTTTTGGCAGTTCGAGCAGATCAATTCCAGGACGTTCGTGGTCGGTGTCATCGTGGTTTTCGTGGCCATAAGCCGCAATTTTAGCACAGGCCTTTTTGGCTATTCTTTGGCCTCCCTGCCCTTCGGACCAGTCAGGGAGCCACAGCGTTTCACGTTACAATAGAGCCTGCGGAACATCATGCCTGTTCGACTGATCGCGCTCGACATCGACGGAACGCTCCTCGACAGCCGCTGGAAGCTGTCTGAGGCGAATCGCGCGGCGATTTCCGAAGCCACCCGGCGCGGCATCGAGGTCGCGTTGGTGACCGGGCGCCGCTACGACTTCGCCATGCCGATTGCCCGCGAACTCGACTCGCCTTTGACGATGATTGTCAGCAACGGAGCGCTGGTGCGCACGCAGGACGGTAAAACACACGTCCGCAACCTGTTGGCGCTCGAAACGGCGCGTAAAGTTCTGCATCTCACGCTGCCGTGGCGGGAGGGCGTAGGTGTCGTCTTCGATCGCCCGCGAGAAAACCAGCTCGTTCTGGAGTCGTTCGAAACCGACGACCCAATTCGCCAGGCTTACTACGACCGCAACAAGGAATTCCTGGGCTGCGCCAAGCCACTGGAGACTTGCCTGACGGAGGATCCGTTGCAAGTCATGCTCTCGGGTAAAGTCCAGCCGATGCGCGATGCCGAGGCAACCCTTCGCGACGCGGCGTTCTCGGATGAGTATCGGCTCGCTGCGACAGTTTATGATAGCCGCGATTTCGCAATGATCGACGTGCTCCATCCCGAATGTTCGAAGGGCGCAGCGCTGGCGGAATGGGCGGCGATGCGCGGATACGACCGCGGCGAAGTCATGGCCGTCGGCGATAATCACAACGACATCGAGATGCTTTCTTACGCGGGCATTCCGATCGTGATGGCCAACGGCGTCGCGGAATTGAAAAATTTCGGCTGGCACCAAACGACGAGCAACGACGAGAACGGCGTGGCGGTCGCGATCGAACAATTCGCCCTACGCGAGGCGGCATCGTGCGCCTGAATTTCAAGTCGTGGCGGCTCAACGGCGCGGCCCCCATACGCGCGACGGCTGCAGCAGCCATGGTCGTCGCATGTGTCACCTTCGCAGCAGCTCCCGCACGAGCTGAATACTTCGTCTTACGCAGCGGGGCGCGGCTACACGTGAGCGGATACGAATTGGTGGACGGCAAGTATCGATTGCAAATCGAGGGTGGCTTCGTCGAAGCGCAGCCTGAAGACGTCGTCGCGATCGAGCCAGAAGAGGTCTTCGTTTCCAACCCGCCAATCACAGCGGCGAAGTCCCCATTTCGCGACCTGATCGAAGCAGCCGCGTCGCGCTACAGCGTTGACGCTGAACTATCGTTAGCATCATCGCCGCCGAATCGAATTTCAATCCAAAGGCGATTTCGCGCCGCAACGCTCGCGGATTGATGCAGCTCTTGCCGGAAACCGCGGCCCGCCTTGGCGTTCACAATATTTTCGATCCAGCCGAAAACATCGACGCTGGAACGCACTATCTTAGCGATCTTCTGGCGCTCTACAAGAACGATCTCGCGTTGACCCTCGCGGCCTACAACGCCGGACCACTTCGCGTGCAGCAATACGGACGCGTCCCGCCGTTCGCCGAAACGCAGATGTATGTTCGAAAAGTTCGCACCGCATATGCGAAGCGCAAGGCCGCGATACCTACAGGCGCGAAGAACCGCTGCAGTGACTCCTCACGATTCGACAACTACCTCAGCCGTACTTCCCGCCGGTTTCTAGCTACACCACGACGCATCTGTCGGAAACCAGGATTGTTAAATTGTCAGACGATTCGAATCAAGGCTGATTCGGTGTAAGCGGCGGCGGCTGCGAACTTGGATTCTGCCCACCGTTCGGCGGCAACTGCTGATTGCCGTTCGGGTTTTGCTCCGGCTGCCCAAAGCTCGATCCACCGAAGCTGGACCCGCCAAAACTCGATCCGTTCGGGTTATTGCCATTCAGCGGCTGCCCAAGCCCCGTGCCCGTTTGGACTCCCGTGCCGGTCCCGCCCATTCCCATCGTGTCTTTCGACGGGTCCCAAATAAATTCGAACTGGTGATAGTTCGTCGCCTTCTCGTAGACGATCACCGACTTGTGGTTCGCTTTGCTGCCGATGCCGATGATGTTGCCGCCAACGAAGCTCGACGTATCGACTTCCTGAACCTGATTCGGGTTTCCGGATCCGTCGCCCGACTGCGGCGCGTTTGGATCCTGATTCTGAGTCGTTCCCGCAGCGCCATTCTGATTCTGCTGCTGCCCATTCGGATTCTGGTTGTTTTGCGACCCGAACCCACCCTGCCCGAAGCTGCTGTTCGAAGAACCGAAGCTGCTATTTGAAGAGCCAAAACTGCTGCCGCCGAATCCATTGTTAAACGAACTCTGCGAATTTCCCTGCCCCTGCATCGAGCCAAATCCCGCTTGTCCCGCAGGTGTGCCGACAGAGCCAGCGCCGCTGATCTGTATCTGCTGCTGCGGCTTCGTGCTCCCGATGAGCTGCCCCGACGGGCCGACATAAATCAGCCGCCACTTCCCGTCTTCCTTGTTCATCGGGTCTTTGTATTCCTGCCGCAGATAACGCAAAGAACCGTTCTTCGGCTTAGTCAAATCGTCGAGGTTCGTCGGGAATCGCCCGTTCTTGCGGTAGTAAAGCTTGATGGCGTGCACATACTGCTTGCCGCGCCAGATCATCTCTTCTTCCTGCTCGCGGCGCCGCTCCGTGCGTATCGATGGCGCGGCGACAATCGCCGCCATCAACATGAGCATCGTCATAAACGAGACCAGCAGAATGGCGTAGCCGTCCTGCTTCGCCGTGCGACGTACGCGCGGGCGGGGTCCCGGTTTGGTGTGTTGGATCATGAACATGACCTTACGATGCGGGAGCGGTAACAGGTTCCTCGGTCAACTGCGTCGAGCCATGACGCCCGCTGGCAATCTCTTCGAAATCCAGATTCGCGTTGCCGATTTTCGTGACGCGAAACTTGCCCAGCAGCGTGTCGCCTTCGCCCACAATGTAGATATTGTCGCCATCGCTGAGAAACGCGCGCTTGGCAGTGCCGTTGGGAATCGTCCCGTAGCCAAAAAACTTCATGTTGCCAGGCAGCGTCGGAGGTGGTGGCGGAGGCTGCTGCTGCGGTCCGACTGGCGTACGCGCTGCCACAGCAACCGTCTTCGGATCTACCGGCGGAGGCGGCGCAATCTCGCTGAATAGGTCGCGGCCGTTGCCCTTGTATTCGGTCTTCTGGCTCGCGTGTTGCTTGTCGCGTTGCAGCTCAGGGTTTTCGACACCGAGCGGCTTGTACGTCGTCTCGCCATACTGGGCCGTCGCCGATGCCACGGAGTTGCCCCCGCGCTCGTACCACCACACGAGCGCCGCAACAACGATCAGCACCGCCAGCGCAATTCCTTTGTTTCGCTCGGTCATCAGGTATTCCGAAAATACGTCTTGATGTGCATCGACACGCGCACTTTTCCATTCGCGCCCTGCACAGCATCCGCCTTCGCTTCCAATGATTCCACCGCGTAAACGTTCTGGGACCGCTGCAATCCGTTCAGAAAATGCACTACCTGGGAATAACTGCCGTCTACGATCGCGTCGATTTCCACCTGCTGCAAGTCGCGCCCCTTAATCTCAGCCTCGTGGAACCCGCTGCTCTCGATGACAAGTCCGGATTTGCTGGCAATCGAATCGAGCTCTGCGCTGACCGACGTATAGCCCTTGTTCGCGGGATAGAGCGACTCCTCGAATTTGTCGCAATCATCTTTAATCGCAGGGATCTTCTTGCGGATTTCCTGCGCGCGCGTTATATCGGCGCGAAGCAGATCGCGATTGCGCGTCAGAACCGCAAGCTCCTCCTCCGGATGCCGGCCGGCGGACAAGTTCCACCCGTAGATCGCCAGCGCGATGTCGGCGGCGACCAACAGCACCAATCCAAAGATGATCAGCCGGCGCTCGAGTGTGAAATCGTGTCGCATAATCTCCGTCAGGCCTTCGCGTACACTACGGTCAATTCAACATCGACCTTGTCGGTCTCTCCTGCCGCCGGCGCAACCTGCTTTTCGGTCACCATCCGCAACTGCGAAAACGACGGCGACTGTTCCAAAGCGTGCAGGAACTTCATTTTTGCTTCGTCGTTCGTAGCGCCGATCGTCAGCTTCACTTCAACGATGCCTTTGTCGTGTTTCGGCTGAATGCTGACGACGCGCACGCCCGCGGGCAAAATTTTCTCCAGATCCATGAACATCTGCGTCCAGTTCAGGCTCTGCTCGTCGATGATCGTGTTCAGGAACGCGGAGCGGTCGTGCAACTTCGCGTTTTCGGGGCGGTTGAAAAACTGTTCCAGATCGCGGCGCTGTTGCTCCAGGCTTACCATCTCCGTGCGCACGGCTACGACTCGCTCGCGAAACACTTCGTCTCCGCGCCGCACGGCGTAAACATGCAAGCCGAGCCCGATGAAGAACAAGCCCGCAATGACGCCCAGGATGCCCGCTCCCGCAAGAAATTTGCGGTGCGTCTGGAGAGGCTTTGTCGATAGATTTAGCCGGACTTTCATCGAATCCGCTCGATTCCCTTCCCGTTTCCTACCATCGAAAAATAACCCACCGCAAAATCCGTGCTAGTTACGATGTAACATCCATCCAACCAGGCCGTCCGATTCCCGGTCGGCAAGTTCGTGCACGCTCTCCGGTACACGCCCTTCGGACATCGCCGTGGCTAACAGCGACCGCACTTCGCACCGGAATTCGTCCTCGAGCGGCCGCAGAAACTCATTAAGCCGCGGCCCCAGCCCGGCTACGCGCACCTGCTGGATGCCCTCGCGCCAGGTGTCCTGATAATACGCCGCGACCGGATAAATCTCTTCGAGCAGCATCTGTGGCGTCAGGTCCGTACTCTGCGCCGGCAGCTCGGTGCAGCGATAGCCGCAAAGCACGCCTTCCCGCACGATCGCCGTCGTCAATGCAGGCCCCGACACTCGCGCCAACAGCGTCGGATGGTGGTCATCGAGCAGCGTAATCGCTGCAAGCGACGAGCTTAAGATTACGCCCGGAAAAAGCCCGAGTCCCTCGGCAAGCCCTTCATACTCGCGCACGATGCGCAGCCGCGCCAAGGCCGTGACGACATCGACCCCATCTTCGCGCGGTGCCTGCCGCATATACGAAATAACCGTTTCGTCTGCCTCGAATGGAACGCTCTTCTTCAGCTTCCAGCGCAGCATCGGCTCCGCTTCCTGCGGCGAACGCGGGAACTGATCGAAGTGCTGCACGAAGACTCGAATCACCGGGTCAGGAACGATCAGCGCAATCTCTTCGTCCTTCGCGCGCAGCCGCGACAAAACTCCCGCGACCGCACCCTTCACCGCAGTCTGATCGACGATGTTGGTTTCCACCGCGGAAGGCAGCAACGCGCCGTTCGGCAACGTCTCGATCGCAAAACTGTCGAGCCCGCCGGTGCGCGTCCATCGAGCCGCCGCGACGCGATCCTGCGAAATCTCCAGCGCCAGCGCCGGGTGCGGCATTGCCTCGAGCCACCGCGCGACCTTTCGCGCGAACGCGCTCTGGTAAATTCCCTGTCGAAATGTCGCGCTACTGCTCAACGAAGGTCACCTTGTTCACTTCTCTCACGCTCGTAATGCCCTCGCGGATTTTAGCCAAGCCGCTCTCGCGCAACGTCGTCATGCCTTCTTGACGCGCCACGCGCTTGATTTCCGACGTCGGCCGGCGGTCGATAATCATCTCGCGAATCCGGTCGGTCAGGTCCAGCAACTCGCAAATCGCGGTTCGACCATGATACCCGGTGCCCGAGCATTCCAGGCAACCCACACCCTCCGCGATCAAGACGTTTCCCCACTCCGCTGGATCGAGCCCGGCCTCCTGCAGTTCCGTCGAGCTATAGCGCCGCGGCCGTTTGCAATTCGCACATACGACGCGGATAAGCCGCTGCGCCATGATGCAATTCAGCGCCGACACGAAGTTGTACGGTTCGACGCCCATGTTGATGAAGCGCCCGATCACGTCGGTCACGTTGTTCGCGTGTACCGTGGTGAACACCAGGTGGCCGGTCAGCGCCGACTGAATCGCGATCTGCGCCGTTTCCTGGTCGCGGATTTCGCCGACCATGATCTTGTCCGGATCGTGACGCAAAATCGAGCGCAACCCGCGTGCGAACGTCAGTCCTTTTTTCTCGTTCACCGGAATCTGCGTGATGCCGCGGAGCTGATACTCAACCGGATCTTCAATCGTGACGATCTTGTCTTCGTCGCTCTTGATCTCGTTGATCGCGGCGTACAGCGTCGTCGTCTTACCGGAACCCGTCGGACCGGTAACCAACACCATTCCGTAAGGCTCGCGAATGTACCGCCGGAACTTCTTCATTTCTTCGGCGGCGAAACCGACTACGTCCAGGCTCAAACTCTGGAATTTCTCCGACAGCGTCTCTTTGTCGAGCACGCGAAGCACGGCATCTTCTCCGTGGCTCGCCGGCATAATCGAAACACGCAAGTCGATGTAGCGTCCCTTGTACTTCACGCGGAAGCGGCCGTCCTGCGGCACGCGCCGTTCGGCGATATCCAAATCGCTGAGCACCTTGATGCGCGACAGCACCGTCGAATGCCATTCCTTCGCGATCGGCTGCATCGCATGCTGCAAAACGCCGTCGATACGGTACTTGACCGCCACTTCGGCGTCGCGCGCTTCGATGTGAATATCGCTTGCGCGCCGCTCGAGCGCCGTGAAGATTACCGTTTCGACCAGCCGCACCACCGGGCTCGCCGTCGAATCCCGCGTCAGCCGATCGCCCGAGATCGTCTCTTCGCTCTCGGTCTCGTCCTTGCCGATCTGCAACGTAAAAGCTTCGGTCGCCTGCTCCAGTACACGCTGTGACTGCTCCGTACGCTTGAGCAAGTCGCTGATCTGCCGCGCTGTTGCCACCTTGATCAGCAGTTTTTTGCCCAGCAGCAGCGAAAGCTCATCGCTGAGCAGCACGTGGCTCGGATCGGCCACCGCAATCGAAAGCAAATTGTTCTGCACTTCGAGCGGCACAAAGTTGTAGCGGAACATCAGGTCCGCAGGAATCGTCCGGAACAACTCCGGATCGATCCGCTGCTCGCGCAAGTCGATGAATTCCTTGCGGTAACGATCCGCAACCTTGCGCGTCATTTCGCGTTCGGCCTGCTCGTCGGCCGCCGTCGCCATCCCCGCAATTACGTGTGAGTGTTGGTCCGTGATAGCCATAGCTCCCCTACTTCGTGATACCCGACGATGAGAGGGAAAAGATCGGCAGATATAGTGAAATCAGAATGAATGCCACCAAAATTCCCATAAAAATCAGCATGATCGGTTCGATCAATGCCACCATTGCTCCCAGCTTCAAGTTCACTTCTTCTTCGTAGAATTCGGCAACGCTGTTGAGCATGGGAGCCAGCGCGCCGCTCGATTCACCAACTTCGATCATGTCCAGCGCCATCGGCGGCATAACTCGCGTCGCTGCCAGCGCACTGTGCAAAGATTCGCCTTCGCGCACCATCTGTGTCGCCTGCGACACCGTGCCACGCACCAATTTGCTGCTGATGGCATCCGACGCCGTTTGTAACCCTGCAACCAACGGCGTTCCGCCCGTCAGCAACGTCGAAAGCGTTCGCGAAAATTGCGCCACCTGAAACTTCAGCAGCGTGTCCCCGATAATGGGCATCCGGAATTTCAATCGATCGAACGCTACGCCGCCCTCTTCGGTTCGCGACCAAAAGTATACCGCTATGCCGAGTAACACGATGCCAATCACTCCCGATATGAACAAGTATCGGTAGTCCACCGTAAGCGCAATCAGCACCTTCGTCGGCGTCGGCAAATCGACGTTCAAATCCCGGTACAGCAGCGCAAACTTCGGAATAACCGCCGCCACCAGGTACGTGACGATCACGATCGACACGATCACCAGCAACGCGGGATACATCAACGTCGCCAAAATCTTCTTGCGTACCCCCGTGCTCACCTTCTGGTACGCGATGTAATAGTCCAGCACGCCCGACAGGTTGCCCGACTTCTCACCCGCCAGAATCGCCGTCGAGTACACCTTTGAGAAAACGCCCGCTTCCGTGACCGCCTCGGAAAGCGACTTCCCTTCCCGCACTCGATCTCGAATCTGCGTTATGACTGGTCGCAATCTCGGCGAAGACGCTCGATCCGCAAGCAAATCCAACGCTCGCAAGATCGGCAAGCCCGCTTTGATCAGTGTATTGAACTGTTGATTGAGGATGAGGAAATCGGTGCCGCCGACCTGGCGTCCGGTCTGCCGCCGCATTCCAGACAACATGCCGGAGCGCGACTCGACCGAGTACACGTACAGCCCGCGGTCAACCATCTTCTGACGCGCTTCCGCCAGAGTTCCGGCAGCCTCGACATGCGAAAAAACACGCCCGTTCGCGTCAGCGACGCGGCAGACAAACTCCCCCATATCCGTCAGTTTACCTCATTTAACTGATATGCAGGGAACACCCGAAGGGTTGGCCGTAGCTTGTACGTAACACGCCCTTTTTCGGCGATTTAGCGCCCAATCGGGCATCATTTCACGGGTTCGTCGCCCTGGGGTAACTCGCCATTCACGATGGCGACGCCGGCGGGTGGCTCAAACTTGAAAAGCGACTCCGGTAGGGGCGGGTCCAGGTGCCAATTTTCGAACCGAAACTCCACCTCAACGCCCGCGCTTTGCCGGACGATCAGCCGAGCCAGCTCGCCCGTTCGGCGATCGACTTCGAACATCACGACGTCATTCTGCGACTCCGCAGGAGCCGCTAGCGTATCTTGCTCGCCGTTCGAATTCTTGGCGGCCTTGTCGTCACGCGGCGCCCCTTTCACCCGGCACCGGAGAACGACATCGGTTTCGTTCAGCGATCGCTCGTTCGGCGCCAGGTCCACGTGCGCGCACACGCGCGACACCTTCATCTCCCCGGCCAGCAGCGCCAGCGGCGTCCGCCAGTCCGCGCTTTGCTTCGCCGGCACTCGAGTCGCAGTCCGATCGGCAGGCACGTAAAACCACGCCGTTTTCCCGTCCACCAAAAACAAATCCTTCTCCGGCGCCTCGTACTCCCAGCGCATTTTCCCCGGTCTCCTAAAAAACGCCGTCCCCGCCTCGGTTCGAACGACCGCGCCGTTTTCAGTATAGCGCTCGAGAAACGTCGCCTGGAGCGTCTTCGCCGCTCGGTAATGCGCTTCGAAATTTTTGACGTGAATCGCAGCGTCGTCTTGGGCTGGCAGCGAGATCAGAGAGAGCAGCAGGGCGGGCAACAACCAAAGTGGCGTCACCCTTTGATTTTACCACCAATAAAAAAGCCCCGAAGATATCCTTCGGGGCTTTCGTGAACGAACGTCGAATCTATCTACTCTTACTGAATGATCGGATCCGTCGAGACCGAAACTGCCGTCATGTTGTAGTGCGTGACGTTCTGCTGGTCCGAGTAAAAACTGCGCTGTCCCGTAACGCCCCGTGTGATCGGGTCGGCGTTCAGCGTATAGCCCACCGACGGCGTGCTCGACGTGTTCTGGACATAAGTGAAGGCGTAGCCGCTCTTCGTGCCTGCCGATAGCACTGAATCCAGGTAACCCGCGCCCGACGGCCCGAGATCCGACAACAACGCCGAATATCCGATAGTCGGATTTGCGGAACTGTACGCGATTTGCGACGTGTTGATCGCGTGGATCGACGATACCGCCGTCGACTCGTTGGCCGCCATGCGGGCGTGAATAAAATTCGGGATCGCGATCGCCGCGATGATCAGGATGATCGCCACCACGATCAGAAGTTCGATAAGCGAAAAGCCTTTCTGTCTTGCCTTTCGCGGGCCGCTTAGATTGATGTCCGTCATCATCGTTGCCCTTCTATTTGAATTGCTACCGTCGAGGAGCCCACTGTCGAGTAACAAGGGGCGTCGAAACGCCCCCTGCCTCGAGAGTCTTGCCTACTGCAGTGCCGGGCTGGCGGGCGTCGGGACCGAACCATCGAGCGTATAGCGAATCACGCCCGTCTGATCCGAGTAGAAACCGCGCTGACCAGTCGTGCCGATCGTGGCCGGAATTGCGTGCTGCGTGTAGGTGTCGTTCAAACCATCTCCACCTGCCGCAGGCGTATAGGTGAATGTGTAGCCGCTCTTCTTGCCGGCCGCGAGGACCGGGTCGATGATGCCCTTACCGCCGGCGCAAAGTGCGCCGGTGTTCAGTTCGGGCAGGGTGGCCGAAAAGCCAACCGCCGGGCACGAAGCCGCATAATTCACTTCACCCGTGTTGATCGTACGAACCGAACCAACCGACGAAGCCTCGTTCGCTGCCATCTTCGACTTGATGAGGTTCGGAATCGCAATCGCCGCGATGATCAAAATGATTGCTACGACGATCAGAAGCTCAATCAGTGAAAAACCTTTTTCTTTCCGAGATTGAATTCCACCCTTTTCAAATTTCATGACCTGTTTGTTTAAACCCTTGACCCTTTGCCGAATTTGAACTCCGTCGTTCTCCGCCTGGAAACTTCCATCCGCCAAAAAAAAGGGGGAGCTTACCAGCTCCCCCGATTTCAAACTACATGGGACAGCTTACTGCAGTGCCGGGCTGGCGGGCGTCGGGACCGAACCATCGAGCGTATAGCGAATCACGCCCGTCTGATCCGAGTAGAAACCGCGCTGACCAGTCGTGCCGACCGTGGCCGGAATTGCATGCTGCGTGTAGGTGTCGTTCAAGCCGTCTCCACCCGCTGCTGGGGTGTAGGTGAACGTGTAGCCGCTCTTCTTGCCGGCCGCAAGGACCGGGTCGATGATGCCCGTGCCGCCGGCGCAAAGCGCACCGGTGTTCAGTTCGGGCAGGGTGGCCGAGAAGCCAACCGCCGGGCACGAAGCCGCGTAGTTCACTTCACCCGTGTTGATCGTGCGGGTCGAACCAACCGCCGAAGACTCGTTCGCTGCCATCTTCGACTTGATCAGGTTCGGGATCGCGATCGCGGCGATAATAAGAATGATCGCCACAACGATCAGGAGCTCGATAAGAGAGAAACCCTTCTGCTTCTTCATTTACATCTCCTTGAGAGTTTGTCGTAAGTGCCAGAGCACGCCATACACTAGGGCAAGGCGGAGGCCAATCTCCAAACCGTTGGTACTAGTGGCTGGAACTACCCTAACCACAACAAAACACACGTGTTATGATGCCAAGCCCGCGGCCCGGGTTGCCACCCTCCCAGCCACCCCTCACGGGACCCCCAAAATGACCATTTTTGTCACCCCCTCTTCGACCAAAACAGGCATTAGGCCCCAATTTGGCCATTTTTCGCTCCTGCCATCCGGGTTGAATGCGCCGCAGGGTCGCGGATACGCAGCACCACATCGTCATCGTGTTGGCACAGACGACACAAAAACACTGCATAAGTCGCTTTATATGAATGAGTTACACCTACAGATTGTGCTTCTTCGCGTAGTGCCGGAACGACCTGTAGCTAATCTTCAGCAGATCCGCCGCCTGCGTCCGCACCCCATTTGTCCGCTCCAGCGCCGCCTGGAGGTACTTCCGCTCGGTCTCCGCCACTTCCTTTTCAAAATCCACGCCGTCCGTTGGAAACGCCGCTGCACCATCGCTCCCGGCGCCCGTTGAACTCCCAGAATACCCCGCCACCCGATCGGGCAGCACCCGCAGCGTCACCTCGCCCGTCGTCTCCAGCGCCACAGCCCGCTCCATCGTGTTTTCCAGCTCGCGCACGTTCCCGGGCCAGTCGTACGACTCCAGCCGGCTCATCGCTTCCGGCGAAATGCTCGTTACCGGCTTTTCCATCGACTTTCGGAACGTCTCTAGAAAATGCCGCGCCAGCAAGGGAATGTCGTCACGCCGTTCCCGCAGCGGCGGCAGTTGAATCGGAATCACGCTCAACCGGTAGTAGAGATCCTCGCGAAACCTTCCTTCAGAGATTTCCTTCTCAAAATTTTTGTTCGTCGCCGCAATGATGCGGACATCGACGTCGCTCTCTTCCGTACTCCCGATCGGCCGAACCTTTCCTTCCTGGAGCACGCGATACAGCTTCACTTGCATCGTCAGGCTCATATTGCCGATCTCATCCATGAACAACGTTCCGCCATGCGCCGCCTGGAAGAGTCCCTGCCGGTTCTCGTTCGCGCCCGTGAACGATCCCTTCATATATCCAAACAATTCCGACTCGAGTAGCGTCTCCGGAAACGCTCCGCAGTTGATCGTGATAAACGGCGCCTGCGCCCGCGCGCTGTTCTCGTGAATCGCGCGCGCCACCAATTCCTTACCCGTGCCGCTCTCGCCTGTGATCAGCACGCGGCTCGATTGCGGCGCAATCGTCTGAATCAGATCGAAAATTGCCCGCATGTTCGGGCTCTGCCCAATGATGTTGTCGAGCCCGGTCAGCCTGCGAATCTCGCGCCGCAGATAACCGGCCTCCTTCTTCCACTTCAGGCTTTCCGCAACCTCGCGCACCGCCCGCCGCAACTGCTCCACCAGTTCGTGATCCTTGATCACGAATCGATCCGCGCCCGAATTGATCGCCGCGATCGCGGTCTCGACGGTCGGCACGCCCGTGATCAGCAGGAAGAAACAATCCGGCGCAATCTCTTTCGTCAGCTTTAACAAATCGACGCCGCTCAACCCCGGCATGCAAAAATCCGAAATCACGATGTCGAAAATCTGCGACTCAAGCTTCCGCTTCGCCGCCTCGACGCTATGCGCAATCTCGACGCGATGCCCTTCCTTGCGAAACGTGATCTCCAGCAGCTCGCAGATCGATTTCTCGTCATCCACGACGAGAATTCGCGCCGCATCCTTCTGTTGATCCTTCACCGCTGTCTTCGTCCCTTGCATAAACGCCCTCAGCGCTTCTCAGTCCGTCTTAGGCCCCAAGCCGCAACGCCCACGCGTCACGTGAAAAATTTCTTCGCCCTTATCTTTACTTCGTTATTTCATGGCTTTTTTACTTCACCTTTTTCTTCACGCCACCCTTGGCAACTCCACAATAAACTCCGCCCCGCGATCCTTCTGCGACACGACGCTGATCCGCCCGCTGTGCGCCTGCACAATCTGATAAACGATCGACAATCCCAGCCCCGTTCCGCCCGGAAATCCCGATTGCAGCGGCTCGAAAATCTTCGCGCGCTGTTTCGCGTCCAGGCCGATGCCCGTATCCCGAAACGCGATCCTCACCCAGAACGGACGCTCTTCCAATCCAACCGTAAGCGTTCCACCGTCCGGCATCGCTCGCAACGCGTTGTCGCACAAATTCCAGAACACCTGCTTGATCTTGCTCGAATCCACGCGCACGCGCATCTCGTGCCCGTTGTAGGCCCGCGAAATCTGAAATTTTGTGCCGATCTCGGGCTTCTTCTCGATCAACGTCAGCGTTTCGTTCAGCAGCGCCGCCACGTCCGCTTCCGCGAACTCATACGTCTTCTCGCGCGAATAATTCAAAAAGTCCGTGATGATGTGATTCAGCCGCTCCGATTCGCGGCTCACAATGCTCACAAGCTGGAGCTGGTCCTCTTCCAACGGCGCCAGCCTCGCCAATTCCTTCACTGCTCCAGCCATCGCCGTCAGCGGCTGGCGAATTTCATGCGCGATCGCCGCCGACAGCCGCCCCAGCGCCGCCATCCGTTCTTTCGTCGCAACCTCATTCTCAAGGCGCCGAAAATCCGTCAAATCCTGAAAGTTGAATACGTACCCGCTCCGATGCTCATCGCGCGATCGCAACGGCGAAATGCTGATACCCAAAAACCTCTGCTGCCCATCCGGCATTCGAAACTCGACTTCGCGCCGCAGCGAGAGCCGATCGCTCACGTCAGGCAATCCCGCCAGCCAGAACTGCTCATTCAACTCCGACAGCTTCTTCCCACGAATATCCGCGAACCGATGTCCCAAAATCTCTTCGCCCGTCCGATTCAACAGCACGATACGCCCATCCATATCGGTGGTAATCAAACCGCCGCGCATCGAATGAATGATGTCTTCCGTGAACTCCTGCAGTTCAGCCAGCTCGAGCCGTTTCGCCTCGAGCTCCAGCCCCTTCCGCCGCAGTGACTGGGCCAGCAAACTCGCCAGGTACGCGATCGCCAAAAAACCGAATACGTTGTCGAGAAACCAGAACCGCAACTCCTCGCGTGTATAAACGCTGCTATACGTCGGCGGAATCTTTCCCGCATACGACAACACCGTCATCCCGCCGAGCAACAATGCGCAGAGCCCAGCAATGGCAAACGCCGTCCCGCGCGAAAACAAAATGCTCCCGACGATGATCACCAGCAGGTACAACGACACGAAATAGCTGTCGTGCAATCCCGTCTCGTACACCAGCACAGACACCATCGCCATGTCGCCGACCACCTGCATCGCGCCCAGCCAGCGCGAGTCCGGTATCCAGCGCAAAAAAATGATGTGAATTGTTCCGAGGGTGATCCAGAAAACGATCAGCGGCAGGAAATAGTGCTCGTTCTTAGGGCTCGACACCGACCGCGGCCAGATCACTCCGACCGCCAGAATCAACGCCACCAGCAGCAGCCGCACGCGCGTCAGCCAGTCCAGCCATTCCCTCATGGCCAAGTTCTGGTCAACGCTTCGCATCTTCGCTGCTTTGCCTTGACTCGTTGCCATCGTACTTCGCCGACTTTGCTTAGCTTGAACTAACTTGAAACTTCGCCCGCCGGAAATGTGCCGGGGCAGGAAGTCCCCCTTCCTGCCCCGACCGGAACACGTTCACTCCACTTCGTTTTCGCCGCGCGGCCCGACTACTTTCCGCTCAGTTTGCCGATCAGCGAGAACAGTGGCATATACATCGAGATAACAACGCCGCCGACCACCACGCCCAAAAACACGATCATGATCGGTTCCAACGCGGTCAACAAATCCTTCACCGCCGCATCAACCTCTTCTTCGTAAAAGTCTGCGATCTTCTGCAGCATGGCGTCCATCGCACCGGTCTGTTCGCCGACGCTGATCATCTGCGTCACCATGCCCGGGAAAACTTCCGATTCCTTCAACGGCTCGGTCAGGCTCTTGCCTTCTTCCAGCGACTTTCTCACCTTCTGAAGCGCCCGCTCGACGACCGCGTTGCCCGCCGTCTTCGCCGTAATATCAAGGCCTTCAAGGATTGGCACACCGCTGGCGATCAGCGTTCCCAATGTCCGCGTGAAGCGCGCCACCGCGATCTTCCTCATCAGGATTCCGATGACCGGCAGCTTCAAAATCACCGTATCGATCGCAACTCGCCCTTGCTCGGTTCCGTACCAAACCTTCAATCCGATCACGCCGCCGATGACGCCCACCACGATCAAAAATCCAAAAATCGACCCGATGAAATTGCTGAGCGAAATGACGATCTTCGTCGGCAGCGGCAGGTCCACGCCCAAACCCGCGAACAACGTCGCGAAAATCGGCACAACCTTCCACAGCAGCAACGTAACGACGCTGCCCGCGATCGTCATAACGCCGATCGGATAAATCGACGCCGACTGCACCGCGCGCTTCAACTTCACGTTCTTTTCGATGTACGTCGACAACCGTTGCAGAATCGTGTCGAGAATACCGCCCGTCTCGCCCGCTTCCACCATGTTCACGTACAACGCATCAAAAACTTTCGGATGCTGCCGCATCGCCGCGGACAGCGTCGCGCCGCCTTCCACCGATGCGCGCGTGTTCACCAGCACCTTCTGGAAAAACTTGTTCTCTTGCTGCCCGGCCAGAATCTCGAGGCACTGCACCAGCGGCAAGCCGGCGTCGATCATCACCGAGAACTGGCGCGTGAAGATGGCCAGCTCCTTCGAGTTCACGCCGCCGCCGAACTGCGGCATGTTGAACTCTTTGCCCTTTTCGGACATCTTCGTCGGCGTAATATTCTGCCGCTTCAGCTGGTTCTGCAGGTCGGCCTTGCTCGTCGCCGTAGCCTCCCCGCTGACACTGTTTCCCGACCGATTCGTGCCCTTATACGTATAGACCGGCATTGCCGTTCCTCCTCACCTGCTACTTCTAATCTCGTTCTCGACCACTTCTCTCCCGACCGAACCACTCAAAATCCTCCGGCTTACTTCTTCCCTACCGGAACTCTCGTCGTCGTCCCCGTCACTCCGCGATTGATCATGTCCTGCAGCTCGTCCGGATTTGACGACCGCGCCAGCGCCACATCCAGCGTGATCTGCTTCGCCAGATACGTGTTCGCCAGGCTCTGGTTGAACGTCTGCATACCCGTCTGACCCGTACCGGTCTGCATCGCCGAATAAATCTGGTGAATTTTGTCTTCGCGGATCAGGTTGCGAATCGCGGGCGTCGGCACCAGAACTTCCATCACCATCGCGCGTCCGCGTCCATCCGACCGCGGCAGCAGCGCTTGGCAAAGAATTCCCTCGATCACCATCGATAGCTGCGCTCGCACCTGCGGCTGCTGGTGCGCCGGAAAAACGTCGATAATACGGTTGATCGTCGAAGCCGCCGAGTTTGTGTGCAGTGTCGCGAACGTCAAGTGACCCGTTTCAGCGATACGCAGCGCCGATTCGATCGTTTCCAAATCGCGCATTTCGCCGATCAGCACAACGTCCGGGTCTTCGCGCAACGCGGCGCGCAGCGAATTCGAAAACGAATGCGTGTCCGCGTGTACTTCGCGCTGGTTCACCAGGCACTTCTTGTGGTTGTGCAAAAATTCGATCGGATCTTCGATCGTGATCATGTGCTCTTCGCGTTCCGCGTTGATCTTGTCCAGCATCGCGGCCAGCGTCGTCGACTTGCCCGAACCCGTCGGCCCGGTCACCAGCACCAGCCCGCGCGGCTTGTCGCACATGTTCTTCACGACCTGCGGCAATCCCAAAGCGTCGAATCCCTTGATCTCCCAGGGAATCGTCCTGAACACCGCTCCTACCGCTCCGCGCTGATTGAATACGTTGCCGCGGAACCGCGCCAGATTCTTCAAGCCGAACGAAAAGTCGAGCTCCAGGTTCTCTTCAAACCGGTGCTTCTGCGCATCCGTCAGCACGCTGTACGCCAGCGACTTCGTATCCGCCGCCGTCAGCGGCGGCATATCCAGCGGACGCAGCTTGCCGTGTACGCGCACCCGCGGAGCGCTGTTCGTCGTGATGTGCAGGTCGCTCCCGCCCATCTCGATCATCTTCTTCAGCAATTCGCTTAACGTCATTCCAGCCATAACTTCTCCTGGTAACGCCGGCGTCCCGCCGGCGCTTTTTCAATCCGTTCACCGCAAACCCAAAAACTCTTACAGCACCGTCTCTCTCAACACTTCTTCCATCGTCGTCATACCCAAACTCACCTTGATCAACCCGCTGCGTCGCAGCGTGATCATTCCCTGCTCGATGGCCTTCTTCTTCAATTCCAGCGCCGACGCGCCCACCAGAATCAGTTCGCGCAGTTCGTCGTTGATCTCCATCACTTCGTACAAACCTGTGCGGCCCTTATACCCGCCCTTGTTGCACGTTGTGCAGCCCTTGCCGTGATAAATCTTCACCGTCTTCACTTCTTCCGGCGAATACCCCGCATCGATCAGCGCCTGCTCTGGTACTTCCAATTCCGTCTTGCAGTTCGAGCAAATGCGCCGCACAAGACGCTGCGCGCAAATCAAATTGACCGACGTCGCCACAAGAAACGGCTCAATACCCATGTTCATCAAGCGGCTGATCGTCGATGGCGCGTCGTTCGTGTGCAGCGTGGACAGCACCAAGTGCCCCGTGAGTGCCGCTTTCACCGCGATTTCCGCCGTTTCAAAGTCGCGAATTTCTCCGACCAGAATGATGTTCGGGTCTTGCCGCAAAAACGCGCGCAAGGCTGCCGCGAAGTTCAACCCGATCTGCTCTTTCATCTGGACCTGGTTGATTCCGGCCAACTGAAACTCGACTGGGTCTTCCGCAGTCATGATGTTGGTATCGACTTGGTTCAACTGCGCCACCGACGAATACAACGTGTTCGTCTTGCCCGATCCCGTCGGGCCCGTGACCAGCACCATCCCGTACGGCTTCGCAATGTTCCGCTGAAACTTCGTCAGCGATTCCTGCTCGAAGCCCAGCTTCGTCATATCCAGTCGCAGGTTTTCTTTGTCCAGCAACCGGAGCACGATCTTTTCGCCATACAGCGTCGGCACCGTCGATACGCGGAAATCCAATTCCTTCTTTTTTCCGTCCGCTTTGTACTTGATCATGATGCGGCCGTCTTGCGGCAGCCGCTTTTCCGCGATGTCCAACTTCGCCATGATCTTCAGGCGGCTCGTGATCGCATCCTTCAATCTCAGCGGCGGACTCATCACCGTTTGCAGCACACCGTCGATACGGAACCTGACGCGCATCTCGAGCTCGTACGGCTCGATGTGAATATCGCTCGCGCCCCGCTTCACCGAATCCGTCAAAATCAAATTGACCAGCTTGATGATCGGCGCTTCTTCCGCCGCCCGCTCCAGCGTCGCGGTGTCCATCTCCGCTTCGTCCGCTGCAAGCTCCAGCTCCTGGTCGTCCATCGCCAGGTCTTTCATCATCTTGCTGAGTTCTTCGTGGTTGCCTTCGCCCCCGCCGTAGAACCTGGAAATTGCCTCGCCGATCGCCGATTCCGACGCCACCACCGGCTCCACGTTGAAGCCGGTCATGAACTTAATGTCGTCCATCGCGAAGACGTTGGTCGGGTCCGTCATCGCGATCGTCAGCACCGACCCTACGCGCGACAACGGGATCACCTGGTACCGGGACGCCGTGTCCTGCGGGATCAGCTTGATGACCGTGGGATCAATCTCGTAGAACTTCAGGTTGATGGACGGAACGCCATACTGCCGCGACAACACGCCCGTAATGTCATCATCCGTAATGAAGCCCATCTTGGTCAGGCAGGACCCCAGCTTGCCGCCATTCGAGCGCTGGAACTCCAGCGCCTTCTGCAGCTGATCCTGCGTGATCAGGGCTTCCTTAACTAGGATTTCACCGAGACGGACAGACATCCACACACTCCCAGAGCGTTCGAACCCAACGCTCACGTTATGCAATCGTCGCTCGCAACGGTAGCCGGAACTTCCCGCTCCGTTTTGAACTCGCTAATACCTGCCCTCAAGTACAGGTCCTTCAACAACATCGGCAGTTCCCGCCAACACTTCACGAATCCTTCGATTCAACGCCATTTTTCGTCACTCCCGCGCCCACGCCGCCGCCTTTTGTCACTCCATTCCCCAAGTTGCTCGTAAGGAAACTTTGTCCATCCGGCCAGCCCCACCATCGCCGTCAAAACCATCCCTCCGTTTGTAGGGGCGGGGCTTGCTCCGCCCGACCGCCGCGTCTTGTCTCAATTCGAATCACCGCGTCTCACCATGTCGGGGCGCAGCACGCTGCCCCCCATGTCCGAAAGATCACCGCGTCTTGAGTGCGCCATCCCATCGGCGAGCACATCCACCCCCGCAAACAACCGCGGTGCCCCATCCTCGCTCATTCGAATGAGTACCACCCCATAAATAGGTATTGACTCGACAACAAAACCATGCTACACTCCCCTATGTTGCTCATCGCCCCACGCTCTTTTCGGTCTACGCCCTCCCGCATCCCCAACCAAATCAATCTCTTCCACACTCTCGTTTTTCGCCATTCCCGCAACTCACTCATCCACCACGACTTGCGCACTCTTCGGAAAAACACGGGGGGTGGCACCCCTTCCGCATCCAACCTCCTCCTCCTTGACTTGCCCATGAGCCCCCGATATTGTGCAAACGAGACACCTGTGGCATCCCAACCACACCCCGCCGCACTCCCCAGCCGGGCACCCGTCCGTTCATTTTCATTTCGGGAATTCCGAGGAGCTACCGCGCCACCAGTCTCACTCTCACGACCTGAATCTTCGCTGGTGCCAGCATGAGCCTGCGTCCGCGCCAGCGCTGGACGCTCGTCATCGGCGGCATCGCCATCACTCTCCTTCTCGCCGCCATTTTCACATTCGGTTCGCTCGATGTTCCGTTCAAACCTGGCAACTGGCGCGCCGTCATGGGGCTCTACTCGGTTTCCAGCTTCATCACCGCCGCCCTTCTCGTTTTCGGCCTCATCCTCACGCGCACTATCCTTCGCCTCTGGGCTGAACGCAGCAAAGATCAACTCGGCGCGCGCTTCAAAACAAAAATGGTCGTCGGCGCGATGGCGCTCTCACTCCTTCCGGTCGTGTTCATGTTTTTCGTCAGCTATTCGTTGCTGAACCGCACTCTTGGCCGCTGGTTCCCGCGCCCTCTCGAAATCGCTTCAGAACAAACCCAATCGCTGATGAACGATTTTGGCCGCGGTTCTCTGCCCCGACTGCGCAATCTCGCACGCCAGGTGCAGGCCGATAGTGCCGAGCCCACCGAAAAAGTTTTGCAGAATGCTTTTAAATCCGGACTCGACGCGCTCTGGATTCTCGACAAAAACGGCAATGTAGTTCGCGGTGGAGTTGTCTGCGACGATCAGCCCGAAGATCGCTCCGCGCAAATCTGCGAAAGCGTCGGCGTCATGGGCAAGCCAATGAAGACTCTGCCATCCGGCGTGGAAATCTGGGAAGCGCGCGGCAAGGACTACCTCGTCGCTCGCGTCCCCGCCTTCGACAAGGGACAGCCTGTAGGTACGATTGCGGTCGGCTATCTCACCAGCCCGAATTTCCTCACACGCCTCACCGACATCCAGTCGCATCGCGACGAATACGACAAAGAGAAACAGAATCTCCGCGCACTTAAGCGCCAGATGCTACTGATCCTGTTTTTTTTCACGATGTTGCTTTTGTTTTCGTTGATGTGGATCGCGACATTCTTGGCGAAACAAGTGATCGTGCCGATTCAAGCTCTTGCGGAGGGCACGCGCGAAGTCTCCTCCGGCAACTTCGACTATCAGGTCCCCGAACAATCGCAGGACGAACTCGGCGTTCTCATCCGCTCGTTCAACGCCATGACCACGCAGCTCCGCGATTCCCGCGCGCAGATCGACCAATTCACGCGCAACCTGCAGCAGGCCGTACAGGAACTCGAACGCCGACGCCAGTTGATGGAAACAATTCTCGAAAACATTCCGACCGGTGTTATTTCTCTCGATTCCGAAGGCCACATCCTGCGCGAAAACTCCGCCGTGACGCATATGTTCGGCGGTAGCACGCGCGACATCGAATCGCTCGAGAAACTGCTCGGATCCGAAGCGACTCGCACGATTCAACTGCTCATGCGCCGCAGCCTCCGTATGGGCGTTGTTTCGCGCGAAATCGAAACCGTCATCGCCGGCCGTGTACTTCATTTGGCTGTCACGGTCAGCTCACTCGGGCCCCGCCGCGCCAACACCGGCTTCGTCCTCGTGCTCGACGACTTGACCGAAGTGCTGCGCGCACAAAAATCTGCTGCGTGGCAAGAAGTCGCCCGCCGCATCGCCCACGAAATCAAAAATCCGCTCACGCCGATTCAACTCTCGTCGCAGCGTCTTTCGCGCTTCCTCGATCGCCGCGCCCCCGCCGAAATTGAAGATCCGCTCGATCCTGAGCTCACTCGCCTCACCCAGGAATGCTCGCGCCTCATCGAGCGCGAAGTCGCCACGCTCGCGCAGCTCGTCAACGAGTTCTCGCAGTTTGTCCGCTTCCCCACCGCCAAGCTCTCGCCCACCAGCGCGAACACCGTGATCCAGGAGGCTGTCGAAGTTTTCTCCGGCCGTCTCGACGGCATCACGCTGAAAACGTCTCTTTCCGAAAATCTTCCGCCGGTCCGCGCCGATGGCGGCTTGCTCCGCAGCGTCGTCGTCAATCTGATCGACAACGCTGCCGAAGCGCTCGAAACCGCCACGCTACGCGAAATCACCGTTTCGACCAGCGTGCACAACGACGCCGAAACCGTCGAAATCTGCGTCCAGGACACAGGTCACGGTATTTCGCCCGAAGACAAAGACCGTCTCTTCCTCCCGCATTTTTCGACGAAGAATCGCGGCACCGGCCTCGGCCTCGCGATCGCCGCGCGTATCGTCGCCGAACACGGCGGCACGATTCACGTCGAGGACAATTTTCCGGTCGGCTCCCGGTTCCTGGTCGAACTGCCATCGGCCGAACCCGCGACCGCCGCCGTTGCCGAACGCAACGGAGTCGAAGCTACCTAACGAAGGGAGTTGAACGAGTTTCGAGTTTCGAGTTTCGAGTTTCGAGTTTCGAGTTTCGATTTTCGAGAACTCTCACCGCCAAAAGAGAAAATGACCACGCGCCCCCAATTGCTAGTCGTCGATGACGAAGCCGGAATCCGCGAATCGCTCGCTTCCATTCTCAAAGACGAAGGCTACGACGTAGACACCGCCAACTCCGCCGAAGAAGCGCTCGAACGCGCGTCGCACGGCGACATCGAAGTGATTCTTCTCGATGTCTGGCTTCCCGGCATCGACGGCCTCGAAGCGCTGAGTCGATTGCAAGCGGAGCCGCGACCTCCGGCCGTCATCATGATTTCCGGTCACGGCACGATTGAAACCGCCGTGCGCGCCACAAAGCTGGGCGCATTCGATTTCATCGAGAAGCCGCTATCGCTCGAAAAAATCATCGTGCTCGTTCGCAATGCCGTGCAGCAGCGCCGCCTCCAAGAAGAGAATCAACTCCTTCGGAGCGAACTCGGCCATCGCTATCAAGTCATCGGAGAAAGCGTCCCGATGAAAGCATTGCGCCAACAGATCGCCGTCACCGCACCATCCAATGGCCGCGTGTTGATCTTTGGTGAAAGCGGAACCGGCAAAGAACTCGTCGCTCGCGCGCTCCACGCAGCCAGCCTGCGCAACAAAGGCCTCTTCGTCGAGGTGAATTGCGCCGCGCTTCCCGAAGACATGATCGAATCCGAACTCTTCGGCCATGTGAAAGGCAGCTTCCCCGGCGCCGCCGAAGACAAAATCGGAAAATTCAAGAAAGCGGATGGCGGCACGCTTTTTCTCGACGAAATCGGCGACATGAGTTTGCGCACGCAATCCAAAGTGTTGCGCACGCTCGAAGAAGGCCGCATCGAGCCGGTCGGCTCCAGCCAAAGCGCCAGCGTTGACGTTCGCGTCCTCGCCGCCACAAATAAGAATCTCGAGCAGGAAATCGCCCGCGGCGCTTTTCGCCAGGATCTTTTCTATCGCCTGAACGTAATTCCCTTCTTCGTTCCGCCGCTGCGCGACCGCAAAGAAGACATTCCGATTCTCTCGCGCTATTTCTTGAACGAATTCAGCTCCGCCTACGGCAAGCGCACGCGCGAACTCAGTGACACCGCGATGGAAATCCTGATGCGCTACCCGTTTCCTGGCAACGTTCGCGAGTTGCGCAATCTCGTCGAGCGCCTCGTGATCGTCTGCCCCCAGGCGCGCATCGAGCCGCATCACTTGCCGCCCGAACTTTTCCGCGGCGTCGCCGAAAGCCCGCAGCAGCCTTACAACACGCTGCACGAAGCGCGCAGCGCCTACGAGCGCGAATTCATCCTGCGCAAGCTGCAGGAAAACCGCTGGAACATGACCCAAACCGCGATCAGCACTGGGCCTCGAACGCAGCCACCTCTACCGCAAAATGAAAAGCCTCGGCATCGCCGCCCCGGATTGATCGCGAAAACGCCCTAACTTTTTTTGTGGAGGAGAGAAATCGGAAACTAAACGTCGTCTTTGTTGACGGGACCGTCGTCAATATCGTCTTCGTCGACGGGGCCGTCGTGCAGGCCTTCGTACGGATCGCTCTTCGCATCGGCAGGGGGCTTGTCCAACTCCTCGTCGGCGTCGTCAGCCAGCTCCGCTTCGTCGGCAGCAGCCGCTTCGGCAGCGGGCGCGGCGGCATCCGCACCAAACTTAGCCTGGGCGTTGCCGAGACCTTCGAGTTGGAAGTGCCAGTCGAGTTCACGCACGCGCTGCGGATTCTCGCGCCAGTTCGGAGCGACCTTCACGAAAGTCTGCAAATACACTTTTGTGCCAAGAATCTCCTCGAGCTCCTTGCGCGCTTCGGTGCCGACTTTCTTCAGGACGGAGCCTTTTTCGCCGATGAGGATTTTCTTCTGCGAATCGCGTTCGACGTTGAGCGTCGCCTCGATGCGCGTCAGCCGCGGCAACTCTTCAAACTTGTCGATGAACACGGCCAGCGCGTACGGCACCTCGTGATACATGATCTTGATCGCCTTCTCGCGAATAATTTCCGCCGCGAGAAATCGTTCCGGCTGATCGGTGACCTGATCTTCGGGAAAGTAGGGCTCGCTCTCCGGCAGCCGATTCAGAATTTCGCGCTGTAACTCTTCGACGCCGGTTCCCTTCAGCGCCGAAATCGGAACGATCGCCGCAAACTCAAACGATTTCTGCAAGGCGTCGATCAGCGGCAGCAACTTCGCTTTCGGTATCCGATCGACTTTGTTGAGGGCGAGGATCGTTTTGCCTTCAAAACGTTTCGCCTTTTGCAGCAGCAGTGAGTCCGCATACGGCAGCGCGCGGCTCGCATCGACCATGAGCAACAGAACATCGATGCCTTCGAGCGCCGCGGCGACCTCGTGCATCATTTGCCGGCCAAGCGCGGAGTCGGCTTCGTGCAATCCCGGCGTGTCGATAAAAACAATCTGGCCCTTCGGCGTCGTGACGATGCCTTGAATGCGATTGCGCGTCGTCTGCGGCTTGTCGGTGACGATCGCAACTTTCTGCCCGACAACGCGATTCAGGAATGTCGATTTGCCGGCGTTCGGCCGGCCGACGATCGCGACGAATCCCGCGCGGTAGTTGGAGTTTTTACTCAAGGTTCGGCTCAAAATGAAATCGCAAATTTATCAATCAAAGGTCTCCACTCGGTATTTTCCACTCAATCGGCCGATGCTTGCGCCGGCGTCGCTGCTGTTCGCTTGCGAACGCGAAGTCGAAGCACCTTGCGCTGATTCGCTTCGAGCACTTCAAAGCGATGGCCTTCGAGATCGATCGCATCTCCCGGCGCGGGGACTTTCCCAAGCACGTGGCTCAGCAATCCGGCAATCGTCGTGACCGCTTCGTCGGATTTTTCGCCGAACTGCACGCCGAGCAATTCTTCGACATCGCTGATGCTCATGCTGCCGCGCAGAATCAAACTGCCATCGGGTTCGCGCATCACATCGGGAGCGGGATTCGCTCCGTTGCGGCCGCTCTCCCCAACAATTTCTTCGACGAGATCTTCGACCGTGGCGAGGCCGGCGACAAGACCGTGCTCGTCGATGATGATCGCCATGGGCTGGTCTTTGTGGCGCATCTCGCGCAGAAGCTCGGAGCCAACTTTCGTTTCCGGCACAAACAGCGCGGTGCGAGAAAGCTCTCGCACTTTGCGCTTCGGCAAATCGGAGTCCGCAATCTGCAACAAGTCCTGGGCATTCGCGATGCCGAAAATATCGTCGAGAGAGCGTTCGTAGACGGGCAGGCGCGCGAATCGCGTCTCGATCACTTTCGTGTGCAGCTCTTCCAGGCTCGACTCGGCGGAGATGGCGACGATGTCGGGGCGCGGCGTCATGACTTCGCGCACGCGCTTGTCGCTGAATTCAACGACCTGCTCGATCAGTGTGGCCTGCTCCGGCTCGATGATGCCTTCTTCTTCGGCTTGTTCGACGAGCGCTTCGATGCCTTCTTCGGTGCGCTGCTCCGGTGTTCGATCAAAGTCTTTTTCAGAAATTCGTGCGAGCGATTCAGCGCCTTCCAGGAAGATGCGCGCCGGCCACGCGACGAACATCGCGACACGCACGATCGGAGTCAGAGGCAACAGCCAGCGTCCCGTCGTGCGATATAGCAGCATGTCTGGAATGAAATGCATCAGGATGACGACTTCAAGAGTGAGAAAAACGCAGAACTCGACGAACGACTCCCACGTGCCGGGGACGAAATAGACGACACCGCGCGTCGTTTCGAGGACGAGAAATGCGAGCCAGAAGTGGCCGAGGATGCGGAATGTGCGGCCGCCGCTGCGGCGATTGATTTTTAATTTCGGCTCGATTTCGTTTTCAAAGATTTCCAGATGCACGTGGACGCGGCCGGTCGTCATGCGGCCGAGCTCACGGTAGATCAGCGTGAGATACGAGAAAACAGGCAGCCCGAGCGCGAGCAGGACAGTGCCAATGGTGTAGGCCCAGAAATAGAGTTTCACCGTCACTGGAGGCCCAACTTCCGGCGCAGGCGATTTTCGATGCGCGTCATCTGGCCGTTGTCGGTTTCGTGGTCGTAGCCGAGGAGATGAAGAACGCCGTGGAGGATCAGGATTTGCAGTTCGCTGGGGAGCGTGCGGCCAAATTTTTTGGCGTTGCGGCGCGCGGTGGCCGGAGAGATGGCGATGTCGCCGAGGGAGTGGCCCTCGCGGGTTACACGCACCTTCGTTCGAAGGCGGCGATCAGATATTGAATCGGATCGATCGTGCCGGCCTGGGGCGCAGGGGTCCTGCGCCCCTACATGATCTTGCTGGGACGCAGCGTTGCGGTCTTCGCTGGGAAAGGAGAGGACGTCGGTGGGGCCTTTTTTGTGGCGGTATGTTTCGTTCATGCGAGCGATGGCGGGGTCGCTGACCAGAGCGATTGTGATTTCGGCGCCGTTCAGGCGGAGTTGCTCGCGCACGCGAGCTAGGAACGCTTCGAGTGGTGGCCGGGCGACGCGGACGGTTCGCTGGCGGTTCAGGATCATTGCTGGGTGAAAATGGCGAATCTCGTCGAGCTCAGTGAATTTCTTTCGGCTGCGGCTTCACGGGCTCGGCAGAGCGCGACTCGGGCTTGCCGTTCAATACGTTGCCGCTACGCTGCGGCTGAGTGCCATCATACTCCTCATAGGCACGGATAATCTGCTGCACGAGGTTGTGGCGAACGACGTCTTTTTCGCTGAACTGCGTGACGCCGATGCCGTCTATTTTGCCGCAAACCTCGAGCGCTTCGATCAGGCCGGACTTCTTGCCTTGCGGCAGATCGATCTGCGTGATGTCGCCGGTGATGACGGCCTTCGAGTTGAAACCCAGACGCGTTAAAAACATTTTCATCTGCTCGCTGGTCGTGTTCTGGGCTTCATCCAAAATCACGAACGAGTCATTCAAAGTGCGGCCGCGCATAAAGGCGAGCGGCGCGACTTCGATAATTCCCTTCTCCAAAAAGCGATCGAGCTTGTCCGGCTCGAGCATGTCGTACAAAGCGTCGTACAGCGGGCGCATGTAAGGGTCAACTTTTTCCTGCAACGTGCCGGGCAAAAAACCGAGACGTTCGCCGGCTTCTACGGCCGGCCGGGCGAGAATGATGCGGTTCACGCGCTTGGTGAGCAGCGCACTGACAGCCATCGCGACGGCAAGATACGTTTTGCCGGTGCCGCCTGGTCCGACCGCGAACATCATGTCGTGCTTCTCAATTTCTTCCATGTAATGGCGCTGGCTGTTGTTTTTCGGCGTGACAACCTTTTTGCCGAACGAACGCTGGCGGCCATGCTCGAACGCGCCGCGCGGCGATTCGTGCGGATCGCCCGTCGCAACATGAATCAGCGAGTTCACTTCGGTGCTCGAGAGCTTCCGTCCGTGCCGGGTGAGGTGGTTGTACTCCTCGACGATTTTCACGGCGTGATCGACGTTGTCCTGATCGCCTTCGATGGTGAGGCGATTGTCATTGAGGTGCGTGCGGACGTGCAGCGTGTCTTCGAGAAGGCGCACATTTTCATCGAGCGTGCCGAAAAACGGTTCAATTTGTCCGGAAATGTGGACGGTACGTCGCATTCAGTTGGAGGAAAATCCTGCGGTGCGAGAGGTCGTGCGGCCGGCGGTTGCGTTCACAGAGTCCTTATTCAGCGTGTCCGATACGTCTTGCGGTAAGACAACTAACACCCTAGCGCACGCGAATTGCGAGGTCAAGTTACGTGCGTGTGAATGTCGGAGCGTCACGGATTGGTGATGACCGTGGAGCAGCACATGAAGGAGACGGTGATGTCGGCAGTGCGCTGGCGCTCGCCGGGAACGAACTTCCAGCTGCGAACGGCGGCGGCGACCGAGTCGATGAAGATGGCGTTGCCGCCACGGGCTTCGACGTCTTTCACGGTGCCGTCGGCGGCGATCGTCACCGAAACCTTGACCGTGCCGCTGACGTTCATTTTCTTCAGGATTTCGGGATAGGCCGGGATGACCTTTTTCAAAAGCTTGGGCTGATTTTCTTTGGGCGCGTTTTCCTGCGGGACCACCGCGGAAGGTAGCAAGGCCAACGCGGCGGCGAGACAAAACGCGGCAGCGGCGTGCAAGAAGAGTTTGGATGAGTTCATGGCGTTTTCTCGTTGAAAGAAACGACGCGGATCGCCCCTGCGGAGTCCGGCGAATCTTCTCCGTGTATGAGTCTAGTTTGGAATGCGTGATAGCAGTGGTCAAAGACACAGAGTGGCAGTGTCGCGAATGGGGTATTTAGAGGTGGCTCACACGATGGAGCAGACCTTTGGTACAGGTGGGCGGCAAGGCGGCGCTTTGCGGTCGCAGAAGAAAAGGCTAACGCAGAGACGCGGAGTGCGCCGAGGTTCGCGGAGATGATGGCGGCGTGGCTACTTGGTTTTCCCTTTTTTGAGGGCTTGGGTGATGGCGGCTTCGGCTAGCGGGCCCATGATGGCGTAGCCCTTGGCGTTGGGGTGGAGGCCGTCGTTGCTGATGTCGGCTTTGAGGAGGCCTTTGTCGTCGACCATGGCGGAGAAATAGTCGAGATAGATGTCGCCGTGGGATTCGGCGTAGGACTTGATCCATTTGTTGAGCTCGAGGATTTTTTCGGGCGGGCGGCGGTCGCGGACATCGATGGGCTTGCCTTCGCGGTCGTGGCCGTAGTTGCTGACCGGCATGACGCTGGCAAGCACGACACGGATTTTGTTGGCGTGGGCGAGCTCACTCATCGATTGAAGATTGCCTTCGATTTGATCGAGCGTCATCGGGCCGGTGTTGCCCGCGATGTCGTTGGTGCCGGCGAGGATGACGACGACTTTCGGCTGAAGCGCGATGACGTCGGGGCGGAAGCGGATGAGCATTTGCGGCGTGGTCTGGCCGCTGATACCGCGGTCGAAGTAAGGCTTGCCGGGGAAGAAGCCGCCATATTGTGGCTGTTGCCAGCCATCGGTGATGGAATCGCCCATGAAGACGACGCGCTTTTCGGCTTTGGCGGGAGGTTTAACGGAGGCGTTGGCGTCGTGGTAGCGGGCGATGTTGGGCCAGTCTTGGAGAGTTTTTTGGGCGGAGGCGAGTTTGGTGGTGAGCTGATCGCAGTCGCAGGGTTTGTCGGAGGAGGACGGCGTTTGGGCGTTGAGTGCGGAAATCGTGAGAAGAACTGCGGCTACGAGTAGCGAGGGGATGATTTTCATTTTGTGATTTGCTCCGCGTGGGAGGGTACGCGATTTGGGAAATGGGTGAAAGAGGTTTGTGATTGGTGGCAAGACGCGAGAGAGGGTGAGGCCGACATCGTGGCAAGTTGGGGCCCAGCAGTGCTGCGCCCCTACATGACCGTGCATGCATGTAGAATGCGGGGGCGATTTTTGTGGGAGGAATTTTCGATGGGCGTTCGACGGTCCTGTTCAATTAATGCAATCAAGTTGAGCATCGCGGCGACGTGTGCGCTGGCGCTCTTTTGCGGGGTGGCGCGGGGACAGGCGGCGAATGGGGCAGGGCTTGTGCCTGCGGATTATCAGCGGATGCGGTCGGTTGGTGCAGGCGGCGATTTCGCCGGATGGGAAATTTGTGGCGTACACGGTGGTGCGGTATGACCGGCCGGGGCGGCCTTGGCCGCAGTTGTGGGTGTTGGATGTGGCGAGCGGGAAGACTTCGCGGATTGGCGGAGAACAGGATGTGTCGGGATCGCCGGTGTGGTCGCCGGATTCGCAGTGGGTCGCGTTCGACGGCGCGGCGGAGGGAAAGCATGGACTCGCGATCGTGCATCCGGACGGATCGTCGATGACATTTTTAAGCGAAGCGAGCGGGACGAATGCGCCGCTGCCCGGAACGGGCGCCGAGGTGACGTGGTCGCCGGACAGCAAGCAGATCGCGTTTATTTCGGCGACGCCGGGGCCGGAGACTGCCGATGCGACGGGCGATCCGATCGTGATCACGCGCTACATGTACAAGCCCGATGCGGGCGAAGGCATGACACGCTTCAACGACAATCGGCGGCTGCATATTTTTATCGTCGATGTCGGATCAAAGGCCGTGCGGCAGGTGACAAACGGCGACAACTACGAGCATTCCATCGATTGGTCGCCGCGCGGGGACGAAATCGTGTTTGTGTCGGATCGTTCGCCGGAGACGGATCAATTTTTTAACTACGATTTGTTTGCGTTGAAAGTGAGCGACGGATCGATTCGGCGGATTACGGCGACGGAGAACGCCGAATACGATCCGAAGTTTTCGCCGGACGGGAAAATGATCGCGTATCGCGCGACGAAGCGCGGGCTGACCGATCGCGAGACGACGATGGAGGACACGCACGTCTGGGTCGTGAATGCGGACGGGTCGGGGCGGCGCGAGTTTGCGACGATCGACAATCGGCAGGGGATGCCGGTGTGGAGCGGCGATGGACGCGCGATTTATTTCACGGTGCAGGAGCGCGGCAGCGTGCATTTGTACCGGCAGGCGATCGACAACGGCGCGAAGGCGGAAAAAATTTCAGATGGGACTCGGATCGGTCGGGACGCCGTCGGTAGCAAAGTCGGGCGCGATGGCGTACGCACTTTCGACGCCGAGCGATATGGCGGAACTGTATGTGCGCGGCGCGGGGGCCGGCGCTTCGGCGAAGCAGATCACGGAGCTGAACAAGGAAGTTTTGGCGGGAAAGCAGATCGCCGAGGTCGAGCCGTTCACGTTCGTCAGCAACGACAACAAATATCAGGTCGAAGCGTTTCTGGTGAAGCCGCTGGGCATGACGAGCGGATTCGAAGCATCCGCTGATCGTGAATATTCACGGCGGCCCACACGGACAGAATGGGCCGATGTTTAATTTTCGCGATCAGGCGTTCGCGGCGCTCGGATGGGCGACGCTGCACGTGAATTATCGCGGCTCGACGGGATACGGGCAGGCGTTTGCCGACGCGGTGTTTGGCGATCAGGACGGCAACGAAGGGCAGGACGTTTTGTACGGCGTGAGCGCGGCGCTGCGTCGCTATTTGTGGCTCGATCGCGAGCGCATGGGCATCGAAGGCGTCAGCTACGGCGGGCAGTTGACGATGTGGCTGATCACGCAGACGCGGATGTTTCGCGCGGCGATTCCGATCGCGGGCATCTCGAACCTGATCAGCTACAACTACATGACGTATTACAACCAGTATGAGCAGATGGAATTTGGGCAGTTACCGCATCAGGATGATTTGATGAATTTAATGTGGGAACGCTCGGCGTTGAAGCATATTGCTGGAGTGGCCACGCCGACGCTGATCATGCACGGCGAGAATGACAACGATGTGCCGATCGCGGAGGCCGAACAATATTTTATTGCGCTGAAGGATGTCGGCGTGGAGACGGTGTTTGTGCGCTATCCGCGCGAGGGGCATGGGATTCGCGAGTCGGGGCATGTGGTGGATAGTTTGAATCGGGCGATTGCGTGGTATCAGAAGCATTTTCCGAAGACGGCGCCGGAGCATGCTTCGCCGGCGGTGCCGTGAGCAGTTTAAGTGCGAGAATCAGGAAAATAGAAAACAAGTCAGAAGATGGATCTTGCAAGAGGCTGAACGCCCGGGCAAGCTAGGGCGTAGCGGTGCTGCGCCCCTACATGAGCTGTGCAATGTTGCAAAACAGTTGCGAGATTGAAGTGATGCGGACTGCGGACGAATAAAACACTGATGCGGATCGCGATTGATACGGGTGGGACGTTCACCGATTGCGTGTTTGTGCGCGATGGGCGGCTGGAGATTGTGAAAGTGCCGTCGCAGCGCGCGATGCCGGAAGAGGCGATCGCGTCGGCGGTGCGCGCGGTGCGAAGGCCGCTGAAACCGATGAACGTGTTCAGCGATGAGCGCGGGCTGGAATTGGTGTGCGGCACGACGGTCGGCACGAATGCGTTGTTGGAGCGGCGCGGCGGGCGCGTGGCGCTGGTGACGACGGCGGGATTCGAAGATGTGCTGGAGATTGGTCGGCAGGCGCGGCCGAAGCTTTACGATTTTTTTGTAGATAAGGCGGAGCCGCTGGTTGGCGCTCGCGAAAGAATCGGAGCGCGAGAGCGACTGGCGTGGGATGGCACGGTTGTCACAGAGTTGACGCCGCGAGAGATCGCGCGGGTTGTCGGCGCGGTTCGGCGCGCGCGGCCAGAGGCGGTCGCGATTTGTTTTCTTTTTTCGTTTCGCAATTCGCGGCATGAGGCGCGCATGGCGGCCGCGCTGCGACGCGCGGGATATTTGGTTTCGGTGTCGCACGAAATTTTGCCGGAGTTTCGCGAGTACGAGCGGACCTCGACAACGGTGATCAACGCGTATCTCGCGCCGGTGATGAGCGGGTATCTTGCTGGCACGCAGAGCCGCGTGCGCACGGCATGGTTCAGCGGGCCGAAACCGAAATCGGTTGGGACGCCGCGCGTGCGCGTACACATCATGCAGTCGAATGGCGGCGTGGTGTCGGCGGAGAAGGCGGCGCGCGAACCGGTGACGACGATTTTGTCGGGGCCGGCGGGCGGAGTGACGGGCGCGGCGTATGCGGCGCGGCTGGCGGGGATCGAGAAGGTCATCACGTTCGATATGGGCGGGACTTCGACCGATGTCGCGCTGCTGTCGGGCGAGTTGCGCACGACGAGCGAATCGACGGCGGCGGGATTCCCGGTGGCGGTGCCGATGCTGGAGATTCACACCGTCGGCGCGGGCGGCGGATCGATTGCGCGATTCGATCGCGGCGGCGCGCTGCGCGTCGGGCCGGAGAGCGCGGGCGCGGAGCCGGGGCCGATTTGTTATGGTCGCGGCGAATTGCCGACGGTGACGGATGCGCATGCGGTGCTGGGGCATTTTGGCGAGGCGGGATTGCTGGGCGGGTCGTTTCCGCTCGACGTGGCGCGGGCTCGAGTAGCGATGGAGGCGGTTGCACGAGTGAAGCCGAAGACGAAGCGCGGCCGAGCGGGTGCGTCGGGGGCCGCGTCTGCGTTTGCGAGCGTCGAAAAATTTGCCGAGGGGATTTTGGCGGTCGCCGACGCGGTGATGGAGAAGGCGATTCGCGTGATTTCGGTTGAGCGGGGTCATGATCCGCGCGACTACACGCTGGTGGCGTTCGGCGGCGCGGGCGGACTGCATGCCTGCTCGCTGGCGTCGGCGCTCGGGATGCGCGGCGTGCTGCTGCCGATTTTTCCGGGGGCGCTGTCGGCGTTGGGAATTTTGCGCGCGGACGTGGTGACGGAATTTTCGCGGACGGTGTTGCTGAAGGTTCTGTCCGCCGCGACTGCGAGAAGTGAGATCGAGGGCGGATTTCGAGCGTTGGAGAGCGAAGGGCGTCGCGCGATGGCCGCGGAGGGATTTGCGGCGGCAAGGATTCGCATCGACCGGCGGCTGGATTTGCGATACGCGGGTCAGGCTTATGAACTCAGCGTGCCGGCTGCGGGAGACTTCGTCGCGGCGTTTCATCGGGCTCATGAATCGCGATACGGGTATCACGACGCGAAGCGGACTGTAGAGATTGTGAATTTGCGCGTGCGCGCGACGGGAGTCACCGAGAAGCCGGGGCTAAGGAAGATTCCGTCTGCGGCACGCAGCACGACCTCGCGAAAACGCCGGACCATCGATTGCGTGCTGGATGGACGGCGATGCCGCGCAAAGTTGATCGCACGCGATGATTTGCGAGCCGGCGATTCCCTTTCGGGGCCAGCCGTAATTTCGGAGTACAGCGCGACAACGCTCGTGCCGCACGGATGGACCGGTCGGGTCGATGCCTACGGACAAATTTTGCTGACGCCGAAGCGAGGCGTCGTGGCTAAGCGACGGCGAACCGTGAAGATCTCGGGCGGGGGATTTCACGTCGATCCGACACAACTCGAAATTTTCAAAAACATTTTTCATTCGGTCGCGGAAGAGATGGGCGCGGCACTTCGGCGGTCGGCATTTTCGCCGAACATCAAAGAGCGCCGTGACTATTCGTGCGCGGTCTACGACGCTGACGGTCGCGTGCTGGCGATGGGCGATCACATGCCGGTGCATCTTGGCTCGATGCCGGCGTCGGTCGCCGCGGCGCGCGCGGCGTTCGCGCTTGAACCGGGCGATATCGCGCTGCTCAACGATCCTTTCGCGGGGGGAACGCACCTTCCCGACCTGACGATGGTCATGCCGATTTTCATCGGCGCGAAATCATTGGCGCGCTCAGCGCGACCGCAAAAACAGCAGCCGCACTTTTACGTCGCGAATCGCGCTCACCACGCCGACGTCGGCGGCGCGCTTGCCGGCTCCATGGGCCCCGCGCGCGAAATTTTTCAGGAAGGCATCCGCATCCCGCCGGTGAAGATTTTCCGGCGCGGCGAACTCAACGCCGACGTAATGGCGCTGCTCCTGGCGAACGTCCGCACTCCCGCCGAACGCGAAGGCGACCTGGCGGCACAAATTGCCGCGTGCCGGACCGGCGAGCGCCGCCTCATCGAAATCGTCGCCAAGTACGGGCTCCACCAAACAGCGGCATACGGCAGGCACCTGCTTGACTACTCGGCGGAGATGATGCGCGCCGCCCTGCGCGAAATGCCGATCGGCGTTTACACCGCCGAGGATTTCCTCGACAGCGACGGCGTCACCGACGAGCCCCTCCGCATCCGTGTGCGCATCGAAATCGCTCGCGGCGGTAGCGCACGCGTCGACTTCACCGGCTCATCACCACAATGCTCCGGTAACGTTAACGCGGTCGAAGCGATCGCCATCTCAGCGGTCTACTACGTCTTCCGCTGCCTGCTCTCCGAGGACGTCCCCGCGACATCGGGCCTGCTCACGCCGATCGAAGTCATCGCGCCGAGCGGAACTATCGTCAACGCGCAGCCGCCCGCGGCAGTCGCCGGCGGCAACGTCGAGACCTCACAGCGCATGGTGGACACGCTCCTCCGCGCGCTCGCGAAGGCCGTGCCTCACCGCATCCCCGCCGCCAGCCAGGGTACGATGAACAATCTCACCCTCGGCGGCTTCGACCCGCGTAACGTTTCACGAGATGCCTCGAGGCAAACCAACGCGCCCTTCGCCTACTACGAAACCACCGCAGGCGGCATGGGCGCTCGCCCGACGAAAGACGGCGCCTCCGCCATCCACACCCACATGACCAACTCCTGGAACACGCCGGTCGAAGTCTTTGAGCAGGTCTACCCGGTTCGCATGCGCCGCTACGCCGTTCGCCGCAGTTCCGGCGGACGCGGCCGCCACAACGGCGGCGACGGCATCATCCGCGAAATCCAACTCCTCACTGACACGCAGGTCGGTCTGCTCTGCGATCGCCGCCTCCGCGGACCCTACGGCCTCTCCGGCGGCGAAGACGGCACGCCCGGCAAAAACTCAATCATCGATCCGAACGGCAAAATAACCGCACTCGCTGGCAAGACATCGCTGCAGGCTAAAGCCGGCTCCATCCTGAAAATCGAAACTCCCGGCGGAGGCGGTTGGGGCAAGTCGAATCGCAAAGCCGCAGCACCATCGAAACGCAATCGAAGCTAGCGGCGCATCATCCTAGAGTCAGTTAACGTAATCCAAAATATGTTAACCAACGGTGTCCGCGTCGTACCCACCGCTGACCGGTTCTAGGTTCTTTAGCGATGCCAAGCGCCGGTGCATCGCCATTCTCTGTTAGCATGTCGACCCACGGGCCCCCACTTCCCAGCCGGCGAGGCCTCATGCTCGACCCATCCTCTTCCGTCGCGTTGCCAATTCAGCCAGAAACAGACCCGAATTCCACTCAATCCGATTCGACCGTCGCAAATCCACTGTTCGCGCCTTGGCCGCTATCTCTTCGCATCGCCTTCCGTTTCTGCTTTGTCTACTTCGGCCTGTACTGTCTGAATACGCAAGTCTTCACCTGGCTGTACTCTCCGCTCGGCGAAATGGATCCCTACTCCCTTTGGCCCATGCGTCAGATCATTACGTGGACTGCGATTCACCTGTTCCACATTCGCCGCGATCTCGTCTTCGAGGGCAGCGGTAGTGACGACAAGACAACCAATTGGATTCTGCTGTTCCTGCTTCTCGTCATCGCCGCGCTAGCAACGGCGGTGTGGTCGTTTCTCGACCGTCGGCGAACCGAATACGCGAAGCTTCACGCTTACTTCCGCTTGTTTGTGCGCTTCGCTCTCGCGGTCCAGTTTTTCGGGTACGGAATTTGGAAGGCCGTACCGTTGCAAATGCCCGAGCCCAGTCTCGTTAGATTGCTCGAACCCTTCGGGAATTTCTCGCAGATGGGCGTACTTTGGTCCTCGGTCGGCGCCTCGAAATACTACGAAATCTTCGCGGGCTGCGCTGAGATGACGGCCGGGTTTCTGTTGATTTTTCCGCGAACGACGATGCTCGGCGCGCTGGTCGGATTAGCTGACATGACTCAAGTCTTCACGCTCAACATGACTTACGACGTGTGCGTGAAAACTACGTCTTTTCACCTCCTGCTGTTGTCGCTATTTCTGTTGGCACCCGACCTGCCCCGCGTGTTCACCTTTTTCTTCCGAAACCAGGCTGTTCCACCTCCCGCGCGCTCTCCGATTTTTCGCTCTCGCCGGGCCGCGCGAATCGCATTCGTGGCCCCGCTCATCTACATCGCCGGCGTCCTAACCTACTCGGCACACTATGCTTATCAATCTTGGTACACGTTCGGCGGAGGGGTCCCCAAACCTCCGCTCTACGGCATTTGGGAAACGGAGGAATATTCCGTTGATGGGCAATCCCGGCCGCCGTTGACGACCGACTCAGATAGGTGGCGACGCGTCGTAATTCGCGCGGCTCGCTTCTCGGTTCAAAAAATGGATGACTCCTTCTTATATTTTCAGCTCGCATTTGATGGCGACAAGAAGACATTTGCTCTCTCCGACCCCGATCGGAAAGACTGGCATCCAACTCTCACTTTTCAACAGCCTGCGTCGGAGGAGTTGAATGTTGACGGCGAGATCGACGCTCACAAAATTCACCTGCATCTTCATCGCATCGACGCCGCGAAGAAATTCCCGCTGCTCGCCGCCAAGTTCCACTGGATCAACGAATATCCCGTGAACGAGTAAACGTTTAACGACGTGACCAAAGGGCCGCCAAAAATAAAAACGGCGAGCACCTGGTGCTCGCCGCCGAAAAATTCCACTGCCGAACAAAATAAAAGGCGCCTTTTCTGGCGCCGCGCTCTACTCAAATTTTTCTGTCATCACCGGGAAGGTAAGCTTAGCCTTCGCGAGCGACTTTACCACGAGGCCTTCCGCCGTTTCCGACGTCGTGTTCCGCGCCGTCGCCATTTCGCTGACCAGCAAATACTTGGCGCGCTCCAACATCTTCTTTTCGCGGAAAGAAAGCGGTTTGCTGCGGCTGAGGGAAACCAAGCTCTTCAATACGACTGCGACTTCGAGCAACGATCCGGTGCGCATGCGCTCGGAGTTTTCCTTGAAGCGGTGCTTCCAGTCGTGGTGCGAATTCAGCTTGCCGGTCTCGAGGAATCCCAAAACTTTCGAGGCATCGGCGGTGCGAATCACCGACCGCAGACCGACCGTTTCCGCGTTCGACTGCGGCACCATCACTCGCAGGCCGCTGGAGATGATACGAATCATGTAGTAGCGCTCGGTTCTGCCGTTCAAAACCCCGTAGCTGATTTGTTCTACAAGTCCTACTCCGTGATTCGGATACACAACCTTGTCGCCAATTTTATAATCCATAGCTTCGGTTGCCCCCCTAGGCATGCGTACAGGGAGTAGTGTAGGACAGGTGTTCTGTAAGAGTCAAGGTATATCCAGCAGAATCAGGGGCTTAGAGAAAGCGACCTCCCAATTTGGCATTCAAATTGCTCCCAGAAAACCGGCAATTCCGGCATAACTGCGGACAATCCTCGAACATCGCCGTGACACGCTTCTGACGTTTTGTCTCTCTGGTTTCGGGCCTCTCTCGCAACTGCAATTCTCTGAATGAGTTAAAGCGGAACGCGCGGCCATCCAGCGTGCTGAGGTACAATCGCCGCGATGAATCTTTTGGCGCTGGATACTTGCGACGCTCGCGGCAGCGTCTCCGTTCTTCGCGACGACCACATCCTTCATACCGTCGATCACGATACTTCCGACGACTATTCGATCTGGCTCCTGCCTGCGATCGATCGCGCGCTTCAAGCGAGTGGTCTCGACTTCGCGGCTATCGATGTCTATGTCGCCGCCTCCGGCCCAGGATCGTTCACAGGCGTGAGGGTCGGGCTTACCACCGTCAAAGCCTGGGCCGAAGTCACCGGCAAACCGATCGTCGGTGTCTCCCGGCTCGAAGCTCTCGCCACTCTTGCCGAGCCTGAGGCCAAGTTCGTCGCCGCCTTCACCAACGCCCAGCGCAAGCAGATTTTCGGCGCTCTCTATCGCCGCAGTGGCGATAGCAGCACGCCAGGTCACACGCTGGAGCGCATCGGCGAAGAAGCCGTGATCGCGCCCGAAGCCTTCCTGGCATGGGCTGAGGAGAATTCCACCGGGGCTGACCTCGCATGGATCTCAACCGACGCCGAAATGCTGACCGAAACGGATGCATGGGTCAATCGTCAGAAAGATGGTGCCGCGCGCTCTGGGGATAGCGTTGCGGTTGCGCCGGTTCAAGTCGCTTCACCATTTCTCGCACCGGCGATCGGCAGGCTTGGCTACCACTTGGCGACGATGAAGCAGTTCACCGATCCGCTGCGGCTCGACGCCAACTACGTCCGCCGCTCCGACGCGGAAGTTTCCTGGATCGATCGCCAGGAGCGCGCCGGCAAAACCGCGGGCTAACCGCCAAAACGGAATTCCGCAGCAGGGGCTGCGTGCAACGTCCACAACAGAATCAGCAACTTAGCGATAGATATTTGGAGGCAACGTCGTGACTCGAAGAATCGTTGGAATCGCGGCAGTGATTCTCTTGGCGGGTGTGGCGGGCGCATTCGCTCTGACTCCGAGCACCGGCAGCGCCTCATCGACCGCGGCTGCGGCCGACTCCGACAAATCATGGATCACCAAGTCCAACGGCTACGCCGATCTCCTGATTGAGATCGAGAAAAAGCACTCGCCCGAGTCTGCCTCCGCCGATGGCCTGAAGCAATACGATGAGTTGATTTCCGAAGACACTCACGAAGACGACGTGGCCGAACATAACGAGCAGCGGGCAGCGCTTGAAAAACTCAAAGTCGCTCTCGCCACGGAGCAAGACAAGAACGTCAAGCAAGACCTCGAAATCATGATTCATCGCTCGGAGTTGATGCTCCGCGCCTACCAATACGGCCTCGACCACCAGGTGCCGTATCGCAACGCGAGCGCGGAAGTCTTTCAGGGCTTGAAGGTTTTGCTCGACGATCAGGTTTCGGCCGATCGGCGTCCCGCCGCGGTCGTCCGCCTACGCAAATACGCCGGCGTCGAACCCGGCTTCATCCCGGAGACCGACAAGCTCAAAAAACTCACCGAACTCCAGATCGCCAAGCCAAACATGATTTACTCGTCGAGAGCGCGCGTCGAAAGCGACCTCTCGCGCAACGAACTCTACGTCAACGGAATCGCATCGCTCTTCAAGCAATACAACTTGCAAGGTTGGGAAGAGCCGTACGCCAAGCTCAAGACGCAGCTCGCGGCCTACGACGACTGGGTAAGAGCGACCATTCTTCCAAAAGCTCGCCCCGATTTTCGCCAGCCACCGGAACTGTATGCGCTGAATCTGGAATTCATCGGCATCGACATCCCGCCCGCCGACCTCGCGCAGATGGCTCACAAAGCCTTCGCCGAATATCAGGCCGAAATGCAGACCATCGCCGCGCAGATCGCCAAGCAGCGCGGCTGGCCAAACAGCGACTATCGCGATGTCATCAAGCGGCTCAAACAGGAGCAGCTCGTCGGCGACACCATCCTTCCCTTCTACAAAGATCGCCTCAAGGTCATCGAAGGCATCATCGTCAAACAAAACTTGGTAAGCCTGCCCGAGCGGCCTGCGCGCATTCGTCTCGGCACACCTGCCGAGAGCGCACAGCAGCCCGCGCCGCACATGGTTCCTCCGCCGCTCCTGAACAATACCGGCGAGCAAGGCGAATTCGTTTTGCCGCTGAACATGCCCGCGGCCGCCGGCTCGGCGAAAGAACAGAAAGTCGACGATTACACATTCGACGCCGGCTCCTGGACGCTGATCGCGCACGAAGCGCGCCCCGGTCACGAACTGCAATTCGACTCGATGCTCGAGCATGGCGTCTCCATCGCGCGCTCGCGCTACGCCTTCAACAGCACCAACGTCGAAGGCTGGGGCCTCTACGCCGAGTACATCACCAAGCCCTACATGCCGCTCGAAGGCCAGCTCATCTCCTTGCAATTCCGTTTGCTGCGCGCGATCCGCGCTTTCTCCGACCCCGAACTGCAAGCCGGCAAACTCCAGCCTGCCGACGTGATGAAGACGCTCACCGTTGACGGCTGCTTCTCGGTGCCCTTCGCGAATCAGGAAGTGGAGCGCTATACCTTCCGCATGCCCGGCCAGGCAAACTCCTACTTCTACGGCTACACAAAGCTGCTGCAGCTTCGGAAAGACACGGAAGCTACGCTCGGCTCAAAATTCGATCAGAAAAAATTCCACGACTTCATTCTTAGCCAAGGCTTGCTGCCGCCGGACCTGATGCGCAAAGCAGTGATGGAGGATTTCATTCCGGCAGCGCAAGCGAACCACTAGATGAGTCGGCCTGCTCTAACAAATTTGATTCGCCGATTTGAGGCGAGCGACGCAGGCGCCGTCGGAGAAATTCTCGCCAGTTCTCCGCAAGCCGCAGCCTGGACCGTAAAATCTCTCGAACAACTCAACAAGCGCGGCGAACTCGGCTGGGTGATCGAGGAAAAAAAGAAAGTCGTGGGGTTTCTCGTGGCCCGCGCCATCGTCGCCGAAGCCGAAATCCTGAACCTCTGCATCGCTCCCGAAAAGCGCCGCTCCGGACTAGCCGAAGCTCTGCTCAACACTGCCGTCGCCGAACTCCGCCGCACGCGCGTCGATCGCCTCTTCCTCGAAGTCCGCGAATCCAATACGCCGGCGATTTCCTTCTACGAAAAACACCAATTCCGCGAAACCGGCCGTCGCCCCGGCTACTACCGCGACCCCGACGAAGCCGCAGTACTAATGATGAAAGAACTCACAGGCTAGGACCCGATACAGCAATTTTCCTCACACTTCCCTCTTGACCTGCCTTTGCGAAGTGTTACCTTGCCGTCATGGAGTAGTCATCCAAAATTCACCTGGAGTCGTCAGGAGGAACGCATGGCCAGTCTGGCTCGCAACCCTCGGGACATACTCCTCGACACAGACGCCGAGTATCAGCGTCTGGCCGAGCAGCATGCGCAGTACGAATCAGAGCTCCAAAGAATCACCACAGATCCCTACCTCAATTCGGAAGCCCTCGTCGAAGAAGTAAAGCTCAAAAAAATGAAGTTGCACTGCAAGGATGAAATGGAGCGGATTGCCGCCCGCGTCCATCGCGCCGCCGCCGGCGCTACGTAAGTCCGTTCATCGCTGCGTCGTCCTCCCCGACGCTTTCGCGCCGCTGGTTGGGTGTGTGCGGAACATTGTGAAGAGTGGGCCATCGCCACACTATGCCGCGTCCGAACGCCGTGTGATATTGTCTAAACCACATGGTCAAAGAGGGATACTACTTCGGACTGCCCCCGCTGGTCCTGGGAGTCGTCGCATTTCTCACCCACTGGGACGTAGTTGGCGCAATTCTCGTCGCGCTGGCCCTTTTCGTCTTCTACTTCTTCCGCGATCCTGAACGGACCATCCCCACCGAGCCCGGCGCCCTCGTCTCTCCCGCCGACGGCCGCATCGTCGTGATCACCGACGAACCGAACAACGGCATACCCGGCAAGCGCGTCAGCATCTTCCTCGCGATCTGGAACGTCCACGTTAACCGCTCCCCCGAAGCCGGCACGATCACCGCAATGGAGTATCGCCCCGGAAAATTCCTGGCCGCCATGGTTGCCCGCGCGTCCGCCGAAAATGAGCAAAACGTTATTTCCCTTTCGACAGCGGCCGGCGAAATGATGTTCAAACAGATTGCCGGGCTGATTGCCCGCCGGGTAGTCTGTTGGAAGAAACCCGGCGATGTGGTGGCCCGCGGTGAGCGAATCGGTTTGGTGCGGTTCGGCTCGCGTGTGGATTTGTGGGTGCCTCGCGACGCGGAAATCCTGGTCAAGCTCGGCGACAACGTGAAGGGCGGCTCCAGCGTGCTCGCGCGCTGGCCGGCCAACCCAAATTTGAGCAAGCAGCAAGGCTCGAACGCTGCGGCGGTCGAAAATCTGACGGCAACGGGGAACCTGAGATAAATGTCGGACGGCGAACACCAGCCCGCACTTCCGGAAGCGCCAGAGTTTTCCCTTCGCGGCAAGCGCATTCGCAATCCCAAGTTGCGCCGCGGCATATTTCTTTTGCCGAGCATGTTCACGGTCGGCAACCTCCTTTGCGGCTATTACGCGTGCGTCGCTGTAGCCACGGCGATTGGCCCCGATCACTCCGGCGATCCCTTCGATCGTGCGGCAAAGGCGATTGGTCTTGCCATGGTCTTCGACGCCCTTGATGGCCGCGTCGCCCGTCTCACCGGCACCAACACCGAGTTCGGCGTCCAGTTCGACTCTCTCGCCGACGTGGTTACCTTCGGTATCGCGCCCAGTTTGCTCGCCGTAACCTGGGGCGTGCGAAATCTTCCAGGACTCGACTCGACGCAGGGCATTCAACAAATCGCGCACTTGGGCTGGTGGTTCTGCCTGGCTTTCGCGGTCTGCTGCGCTTGGCGACTCGCCCGCTTCAACGTGCAAGGTATGGCTCCTGGCGGATCGAAATATTTTGTGGGGATGCCGACGCCTGCCGCGGCGGGCATGATCGCGGCAACCGTGCACGCATTCAAGGAGCCGATCCAGGATTGGCGCTGGTCGATTGCATGGATAGCCTTGGTGCTGGCTCTGGCCGGACTGATGACCAGCACGATTCGTTTCTACAGCTTCAAAGACCTTCCATGGACGCGCAAACAGCCGTCGCTTGCCATCGTGATGATCGCGTTACTTGCTGCCGCCATGTGGCGCTGGTCCGAAGAGGTTTTGCTTCTCGTCGCCGCAACGTATACTGCAACCGGCGTGACCTTGCACATCGTTCGTCTGCTACGGCATCGCCACGTTTCTCGATCCACGTGATCCATGTCTCTTGAACGGGCTTCCACTCGAATCGTTATTGCGGGCGCGTCTTCGTTGCTTGGCGCGGAGTTGAAGTCTTTGCTCGAGCAAAGCCGCTTCGCTATCTCCGATTTTCGCCTGCTCGATGAAGAGCTGGCGGCCGGAACCCTGACGGAGGCTGGCGGCGAAGCTGTGGTCATTCAGCCGGTTGAAGAAGACAGCTTCAACCGAGCGCGGTTTGTGTTCTTCACGGGATCGCCGGCCTTCACCACAGCGAATCTCGACCTCGCCCTGCGCAGCGGCGCGCTGGTGATCGATCTCTCGGGACATTCCGCGTCGGTTGGCGAAGCGGTTCCCTGGTTTCGCGGATTCGATTCGCTGCACGGGCAACTCTCGGCAGCCGATACGCAATCGAAACTGGTTTCGATCCCGTCGGCGGCAGCCGAGGCGATCGTGCGCATGGCCTTCGGGCTGGCGGATTTGCGGCTGCGCGTGTTGACAGCGACTGTTTTGCAGCCGGTGTCGGCTTGGGGCAAAGACGCCATCGAAGAACTCGAGCAGCAGACCAGTCACTTGCTCTCGTTTCAGCCGGCGGGAACGCAATTATTCGATGCGCAGATCGCATTCAACACGATGGTCCAATTCGGAGAGAAGAGCCGATTTGATTTACGGGCGGCGGCGGCGACTTTGCGTGCCGAAGTGAGTTCGTGTTTGCGCGGCAGCGCTGTCGTGCCGGCGATTCAGCTCGTGCACGTTCCCGCGTTTTACGGGACGACGTTTTCCCTCTGTGCCGAGTTGGATCCAACCACCGATGTGAACGCGGTGGAATCCGCGATCAAAGCTGCGGGATTGTCTGCGCGGCCCGCGGAAGATCCGCCGAACAACATCAACGTCGCAGAAGAAACGTCGATCAGTTTGGCGCGATCCACTCGTGACGAAGCGGTCCCTGGGATTTGGTGGTTCTGGGGCGCAGCCGATAACATTCGGTTGCGGGCGTGGAACGCGGTGAAGCTGGTCGAAACGCTCGCGGAGAAACTCGCGGAATGAAAGTTTTGTCGCCGAAGCGGCTGTCGTCTCTACTCCTTCTGGCTTTCCTCTTCCCTCTTTCGTTTGGCGTGATGGGTTGCGGCTATCACGTTGCCGGGCGATCGAGCGCGCTGCCGCCCGAAATTCACGTCATCGCCGTGCCCGCATTGGAGAATGCCACGACGACCTATCGCATCGAGCAGCGATTGACGTCGGCGACCATCCACGAATTCCTGTCGCGAACGCCGTACAAAGTTGTTTCGGAGCCGTCCGCGGGCGACGCCGTGCTGAAGGGCAAAGTCTTGACCCTGGAAGCGGTGCCGCTGTTGTTTGATACGACGAGCGGCCGCGCAACCACGATGCTCGTGCAGATGAAGTGTGAAGTCACACTGACGGAAACATCGAACGACAAGGTTTTGTATCATACGAATAACTTCGTCTTCCGCAGCGAATACGAAATCTCGACGGATGTGACGAGCTTTTTCAGCGAACAGGATCCGGCCCTCGATCGCGTCGCCAAGGATTTTGCGCAGCGCTTGGTCGCCGCCGTCATCGAGAATTACTGAGTTTCGAGTTTCGAGTTTCGAGTTTCGAGTTTCGAGTTTCGAGTTTCGCGTTTCCAGTTTCGAGTTTCCAGTTTCAATTTTCGGAGCCTTCATGGCGCGCATGTCGCAACAAAAATTCCTGGCGCAATTGCAAAGCGGAAAGCTGATTCCGGCGATCCTCCTCCTCGGCGACGAGCCTTATCTTCGCGATGCGTGCCGCGCCGACTTGATCGAGAAGTTCGTCCCGGAAGGATCGCGCATGTGGGGCGTATCGCGCTTTTCCGCGGATCGCGGTGAAACGGAACAGGCGCTGGAGCAAGCACAGATGTTGCCGATGCTCGCGCAACAACAGGTCATCTTCATCGAAGACCTCGAGCGCATCGAAAAACTCGGCGAGAAGAATCGCGAAGCGACGGTAGACGCAATCACAGCGTATCTCGAAAATCCCGCCCCATTCACGGCGCTCGTGCTGGAGGCAAAATCTCTCGATCAGCGAATGAAGCTCGGCAAGCTGCTGCTCGATCGCGCGCTGGTTGTCGAAGTCGGACTTGGCGATGATCCCGAAGCGCGGCTCGCAACCGCTACGACGCTTGCGAAAACCTTCGCACGCGAAGAAAGCGTGGAACTAGAGAATGGCGCCGCGGAAGATCTCGCCGAATTTGTCGGCGGCGACCTGCTACGGCTGCGTACCGAGATTCGTAAGCTCGCAACTTACGCCGCCGAGCGAAAGCAGATTCGCCGCGAAGATGTCACCGCGCTCGTCATTTCCGAAAAAACTTCCACTGCGTGGGAACTCGCCGACATGCTCGCTTCTCGCCAGGCGGGCCCCGCGATGGAATTTCTCGAACGTATTCTTCGTCAAGGCGACGAACCCGTGATGATCTTGGGCGCGCTCACCTGGACCTATCGCAAACTCATCGAAGCCGCCGACGCCAAGGGCGTCTCCAACGGATTCCAGGCAGCTCGCGCGTTGGGCATGCCTCCCGCCAAAGCGGAGATGGCGCTGCGCAGCGCCCGCAGGATCGGCAAGCCCCGCCTGCTGCAAGGGCTCCAAGCCCTTCAGCGGGCCGACAGCCTGCTCAAAGGCGGCGCCGAAGATCCTCGCACCGCGATGGAATTCCTCATCGTCGAGTTGACCGGCCCAGCGACGCGATCGGCTGCTGGCTAACGCGCTCGTTCGACCGTGGCACAGGCATTCTTGTTCACCCTGAGCCTCGAAGGGCCTGTGCTCCCTGCAAATTATTCGAGATCAAAAATTGGCTGGCGAGCAACAAAAAAGGGCACCGAATGGGTGCCCTTCTCGAATCTCTTAAAACTGTCGAGCTGAATCTCTACGCCTTGGCTGCTTTAACCTGGTTGAACGCGAGAGTGAGACGGCTCTTGTACCGGTTGCCCGTGTTCTCGTGGAGCACGCCCTTGGTGATAGCGCGGTCGATCGCCGCCATCGTCGGATGCAACAGGTTGCCAGCGGCGGTGGCGTCCTTCGCCGTAATCGCCGTGCGAAGCCGCCGCATCAGGGTGCGGACACGGGTCCGATTCGCGCGGTTCACGTCGGCGCGCTCGCGGGACTGCTGCGCTCGCTTCAGTACCGACTTCTTCCGCTTCTTGACCTTTGTCTGCCCAGGCATTCCTATCGCTCCTTAAGTGTGCTGCTCAAACAATTAACTTTAAACGACGTGCCAATTCTTGTCAAACGAGCCCCGCAGGAACTTGTGGGAATCCGGCACGAATTTCCGCCTATTTGGCGATCGGCGCGGCTTCGACGGCGGCGTTTTTGATGGCGTGGTCGACGGCGTCCTTCGCGACGACGCCGTTGCGAGAATGGTCGGTGATGTTGTCGTAGAGGAGCTGCGTCGGACTGGAGTTGATCTCTTTCGTGTATTCGTTGGTGATTTCGGTAGCGATCTCCAGCAACTTTGCGCTTGAGGCGGAGTCGAGATCGTCGCCGGTGACTTCGACGCGCTTGCCGATGTAGCCGGCGGCGATGCGCTCGGCAAGTTTGTCCGCGGTTTGGTAGTAATACTCGGCGATCGCGTGATGCCCTTCTTCGTGATCGATGATGGTTTGCGGCGCATCGATCGGGACCCACACGTTCGTCTGAAGCTGCAACGTCATCATCACGTTCGTAATCGTCAGCATCGCGTGCGTCGAATCCGCGCGTCGCGGCTGACCGCCAACACTGGAGCGCGCGATAAAGTCGGCGTCGCAAACGGCCGCTTCGCCGGGATGCAGCGGCGGCATGGCCGCCGGCGGCGCCGCAGGATCGAATTGGTGCGATGTGTATACAGGCGCGAGCTTCGTGATCTGCACGGCGTCTTTTTGCGCTTGAGGCGAGGCAGTATCCGGCGAACTGTGGCAGCCGCACAGCCACACACTGACGCACGCGCAGATGAGAATGATCCGACCCAACTCGATGCTCCTCAAGGTATTTTCGCGGAGTGCGGCATCGCGGCGCTGCCTTTGTGCTCGGCGTTTGTTGGGAAAGACACTGGACGGTTAAAGATCGAGTTTCAGAAACGCCGAGCCGGCAATCGGATTGAACCGATACGGCTCTGTGGGCACGAAGCCGAGAGAGTTGTACAGCGCTTGGGCGCTATGCATCGTGGGAAGCGTATCCAGCAACATACGCTTGTAGCTAAGAGAATTCGCTTCACGGATCAGCGCGAGCGCGAGTTGGCGGCCGAGTCCAAGACCGCGCCCCTCGGGGCGGACGTACAGCCGCTTCATTTCGCAGTCGGTCGCGGAGAAGCGGCGGAGCGCCCCGCACCCGACGAACTCGCCCTCTTTACGCGCCAGTAAGAACGCTCCGCCAGGTCGCGCATACTCGGTCTCGAAATGCCGCAGTTCCTTGTCGAAATTCTGAAAGTCCAGACTGACATTGAGCGAGGCGGCGTATTCGCGGACTAATGTTCGCGATGTTTCCCATAGCGAAGGCGAGTCCGGATGAATCAATTCGGTCATCGAGAAAGATTGAGCGCCACCTTTCGGCGCCGCCTTCCGGCGGTTTCATGTCACGAGTTTCACATCGAGAAGGTGAGAGGGCCAGCTTGAACAGGCGCGTGGCGGCGACAAATTGGACCAACGCGACGCACCGGAATCCGACTCGATGGGGTTAAGAATTCACCCGACGGTGGTTAATTTTTGACCGCCCTGACAGGGCGCTGGTCGGATGAGAGACGAATCTATTGACAACAAAAGAGGTTAATGCAATTTTGCCTTGCGGCATGGCGATTGCACCTGTTTTGGACGGAGTCATTTCACGGGGGACCACATGAAAAAGGCATCGAAGGTCGAGACAAAAGCGCCGGCAAAGAAGGCGAACCTCAAGGTCGGTGTGAAGAGGGCTGCTTCGACTGTATCGCCGAAGCTGTCCTCGAACCATAACGAGACGCTGCTGACTCGGTAATTTCATTCCTTTCCGCTAGAGACTCATTGAGAGAGGAACGACATGAAAAAAGCATCGAAGTTGGAGACAAAAGCGCCGGCGAAGAAGGCGAACCTCAAGGTTGCGGTCAGGAAGGCTGCCACGACTGTATCGCCGAAGCTCGCCGGGAACCATAACGAGACGCTGCTGACTCGTTAGTCGCGCTTATCGGGCTGAGCCATACGATTTGTTGACGCCACGCGGATTGCCAAGCGCGCACGACGCATTGCTGTCCTGCGGGAGCGGGGTGCGGCTCGGGTTCACCGGGGCGCGTATCGGCTTGCCGAGCGGGATTTTTTAGAGGCCCTGCGGCTGTTGGGTCCTCACCGCGGGCACCCTACGATGGATCATCTTGCCAGTTGGAACGAACTGGGGATGGTCTACAAATACCTCGGAAAATTTGCGAAGGCGCGGAAGTGTTATCGCGTCGCGCTGCGTTATTGCGATTCCTGCCTGACAGGTAATGCCCGCTACGAGTTTCTCGCCAACCTGTATCACAACCTCGGAGGACTGGAGCATTCGCTGCGGCGATTTCGCCGAGGGGAGGCGTATGCGCGGAAGTCCGTGAGGTATGGGACGCGCGTGCGGACGAAGAATGCTGTTTCTGTTGCGGCCGATCGCGTGGCGTTGGCTGCCATTCTGGATGGGCTAGGGAAATTTGGTGAGTCAGAAAAGCTTTACCGAGGAGCGCTAAGGATTTATCGGCGCGTGTTTGGGGACTCGCATCGAGAGATCGCGCTGGTTTTGAATAATCTCGCGGCGGTTTATCAGAAAACAGGGCGAGTGAGTCGTGCCGAGAGAATGTATCGGGTGGCGCTGGCTATGAAAGTTAAGGCCCTGGGTGCGAGGCATCCGGACGTTGCGGTGACGTTGAGTAACTTGGGGATGTTGTTGACTAAGGAAGGGCGAGTTGTTGAGGCGCAGAGATTTTTTGAGAAGGCTTGGCAGCTGGTGAGCAAAAAGCTTGGTCGGGCTCATCCGAATGCGCGAGCAATTCGGAAGAACCTCGATGGTTTGCGGCGCGGGCGGTAGCGATCGGATCGCTAGGCGAGTTTGAGATTCGGATTTGCGTTGAGCGTGGGGCCGGCTAGGTGGTGAGACTGGAATTGGGAGTAAGCGGCGGCGGCGATCATGGCGGCGTTGTCAGTGCTAAGGGCGCGGCTGGGGAAATAGGTGGCGATGCCGGCGGATTGGCCGCGCTGCTCGAAGGTGGTGCGGAGCTGGGAGTTGGCGGCGACGCCGCCGGAAACCAAGACGCTGGCGGCGTTGAATTGTTGAGCAGCGAGCATGGTGCGGTCGACGAGGTCGCGAACGACGGAGTTTTGGAATTCGCGGACGAGCGCGAGCGTTTGCGGCGAGCAGAGCGGCAACAGTTGCTCGTATTTTCGTTCTCCGCGTTTAAGAGCTTCCTGGCGGGCGAGAATTTCGGCGCCGTATTCGCAGTGTTCACGCAGATGGTAGAGGACGGCGGTCTTGATGCCGCTGAAGCTGAAGTCGAGCGGATTGCTGCGCGTTTTCGTCGGCCCGAATTTGATTGGCGCGGGCGCGTTTGCCGGCGCGGCCGCGGCGAGGCGATCGAGAATTGGTCCGCCGGGATAGCCGAGCGCGAGAAGCTTGGCGACTTTGTCGTAAGCTTCGCCTGCGGCATCGTCGCGCGTCTGCGAGATTTTCTTGTACGCGAAGGTCGGTTGCGTCGGGTCCTGTGTGACTTCGTAGAGTACCGTGTGGCCGCCGGAGACGATCAGGCAGACGGCGGGCAACTCGGGCCACTTCCCTGCTTTGTGAGCTTCGAGGAAGACAGCGTGAACGTGGCCTTCGAGATGATTTACTGGAACAAGCGGCTTGTTCAGAGATTGCGCCAACGTCTTGGCGTAGGTGATACCTACCAGGAGCGCACCGACTAAACCGGGGCCTTGCGTGACGCCGATGGCGTCGATGTCTTGCAAGGTCAGATTGGCTTTGGCGAGCGCTTCGCGGACGACGGGAACAATTTGGCGAAGATGTTCGCGCGAGGCGAGTTCGGGCACGACGCCGCCGTATTGGCGGTGAATGTCGATTTGCGACGCGACGATGCTGGAAAGGATTTCGCGGCCGTCGGCGACAACTGCAGCGGCGGTTTCGTCGCAGGAGGATTCAATGCCCAGGATGCGAGTTGGCATTCTTCAATTTTAGCATGAGCGATTTCGCGGGGAGCGATGGGCGTTGAGCTTGCAATGATTTTCGGAAAAAGAGATTTGAGTGGGGCTTCGCGGTCGGGCTGGGCGTTTGGGGCGCAGCATTGCTGCGCCCGTACGGGAATTTGGCGGCGCCCATTGGGGGATTGAACCGTTCCGACTTTCAACGGCTTGCATGTTTACGCCGGCTTACTCTTCGCTCTGCCGTTCTTCCACCACGCGCTCATACGCTTCGCGGCGCGTCAACCCGCGTTCCTTCGCCGCCAGCTTCAACGCCTCTTTGCGATCCAACTTCGCCTGCTTCATCAACTCGTCCACTCGCTCGGCCAGGCCTTGCGACGAATCTACAGCACCACCAGCAGCCGCCTCACCCGGCCCGATCAACAGCGTAATTTCCCCCTTCGCTGGGCGCTCCCGCAGCGACTCCTGAATTTCCGACAGCAAGCCGCGCCGAAATTCCTCATGCACCTTCGTAATTTCGCGCGCCAGGCAAGCTGGCCGATCGCCGAGAATCTCGCGCGCATCGGACACGCATTCCGCGATGCGATGCGGCGCCTCGTACAAAATCAACGTGCGATCTTCGATCCGCAATCGCTCCAACGCGCGACGCCGTTCGCCCCTTCGCTGCGGTAGGAATCCTACGAACAAAAATTCTTCGTTCGGCAGTCCCGATGCCGCTAAGGCCGCCAGTGACGCCGACGGTCCCGGCACGGGCACTACGGGAATGTGATGGAGCAAACAAAGCTCCACCAGCCGATGCCCCGGATCAGAGACAAGCGGCATGCCTGCGTCGCTCACCAGCGCGATTTTCGCGCCTTGCTCCAGTGCCGCGATCAACTCGGGAGCCCGTGTCACTTCGTTATGTTCGTGATAGCTGACCAGAGGTCGCGAGATCTCGTAGTGCGTCAGGAGCTTCTGGGTGTGGCGGGTATCCTCGGCTGCGATCTGGTCGGCCTCGCGCAAGATGCGCAGGGCGCGCAGCGTGATGTCTTCCAGATTGCCGATTGGCGTGGCCACCAGATACAGGATTCCGCCCGCCGTTGCGCCTGTCTCACTCAATACTCGCTCCCGCTCACGCTATTTTGAGATTGTGATCGCCGCTCGAAGGTGAGTCTACGCTGAGATTTGAGGTGAATCCAAATGGAGTTCAAAAACGCCGGCGGGACAGCCTTCGCTGACGCTCAGGGCAAACCGGCACTACCGGGGCCTCCCGGGGATTTTCATAAGTGCAGATTCTGAGGGAGTTAAAAGTGTTTGTTTTCATACACATTTGTAAGTGCGGAATCTACGGGAGTTATGGGGGCGCATTTGGGCGGACCGGCGGAGATGAAATCATGGGTCGTCGTGATGGTCTGGGTAGGGTTGAATCTAAACCCGCACCCTTTCAAAAAAACAAAGGCGTGCGGCACCCAAGGGCCTCGGCGCATCTGGAAGTGGGACGTGATGCACGAAAATTGAGAATGGGTTTTTGCGTGGTTTTCTGCGCGGTGAGTATAGCATGCGTGATGGCGGGTAAATCGTTCGAACGAGGGTTGGGAGACGCAAATTGCGGATGGGGCGGGGTTTATTTTTTTTAACAAATTTTTTGGAATTGATTTGAATGCGTCAGGAAGCGGGTGAGGGCTTCCCTATGCTGTCCGATGCGGTGGGTTGCGTAGAGTCGGACGGATCGAGTAGGAATCGTGGTTATGTTGAAATCGTGCTTGGGCGACCTGAAGGGACGCCTACATGCGCGGGAGGAACTGATGGCCGCTCGCTATACACGCCCTGTTATACTGGCTGCATCCACATGATTCCGCAGTGCTACCAGCTTCGCGACCTTACGATCCGGCCGGGGACGATTCTTGCGCCGATGGCTGGGGTTACGGACACGCTGTTCCGGCGGGTGATTCGCGGGCTGGGAAGCTGCGGGCTGCTGATGACGGAGTTCACCAGCTCTGAGGGCATCACTCGGAGCGCCAAGAAGACGCTGCGGTATCTCTATTTTCAGGAAGACGAGCATCCGATTGCGGCGCAGCTCTTTGGGGCCAATCCGCAAGTCATGGGCGACGCGGCGCGAATGGTCGAGGACCTTGGCTACGACGCGGTGGACATCAATCTCGGGTGCCCGGCCAAGAAGGTGGTCAAGTGCGGCGGCTCGGGGCTGCTCCGCGATCTGCCGCTGCTGGCCGAGATTTTCCGGTCGGTACGCACTGCGGTGAAAATTCCGCTGACCATCAAGGTGCGCGCCGGATGGGACGAGAACTCTATCGTAGCTGTGGACGTCGCGAAGATGGCGCAGGACGAGGGCGTCGAAGCCATCGCCGTCCACCCGCGCACGCGGACGCAGGGCTATAGCGGGGCTGCCGATTGGAATCTCATCGCTGCGGTGAAGCAGGCCGTCCGCATTCCGGTGATCGGGAACGGCGACATCAATTCGCCCGAAGATGCAGAGCGTATCGTTGCGGTCACTGGTTGCGACGCCGTGATGATCGGCCGCGCGGCTGCCACTAACCCTTGGATTTTCCGCCAGATGCAGCAATACATTGCCACCGGCCGCTACGACCAGCCCACTGAGGCCGACCGCGCTCATTTACTTTCTGGCTATTTCCAGCAAATTACCGCTGCCAACCTCCCCGACGGCCTTGGCAAAATGAAGCAGTTCGCCTGCTGGTTTACGCATGGCGTGGGGAACGGCAGCGAACTCCGTCGCATCGTGCACGAGGCATGCACGCAACAGGAAGTCCTCGACCGTGTCGAGCACTTCTTCGCGCATCCCGTAGCCACCGCGCACGCTCCTGTGCCCGCGACCTCGGGTGTCTCTAACTCCCACGCAAACAATTAGGCCGGTTGCGCGAACTTTAGCTCGAGCAGACGTTCTGAGCCGTAGGGATACGACTGTGACTCGGCTCATGCTGAGATCCTTCGCTTCGCTCAGGATGACAAGCCTGGCCAAGCGATGAAGTCGCGCCGGGCCAAACAGCGGTTGCCGTGCCTCGCGGCAAGAGAAAGGTCAGGGCCCCGAGATGATTCAAGAAGTCAGCGCAGGCGGAACACTCTCAACGACACGCCCCCGCGCCGAGCGGCGCATCGCGGTGCGTTTGCCAATCACTGTTCGTGGTCGCGACTCCAGCGGCGTCACCTTCGAGGAAGTCACATCCAGCGAAAATCTCTGCCGCGGCGGCGCCGCGTTTAAAACGAAATTCGACGTAGCGGTGGGCATGGATCTCGACATCTCCATCCCGCTCTCTCAGACTGGGGCGCGGCGCAAACACAAAGATGACGACTTCGCTGCGCAGGGGCGCGTGGTTCACGTCCGCGACGGGGAATCGGGCGAGCGGTTGGTTGGCGTTCAGTTCATCAACAACCGGTTCCGGCGGCTGTTTGTTCCCGAATCCGTCGCCTAAAAGTAGTCGACGGAGCCAAACTTAAAAAACGATGATTTGCGGGTGCGGCACCGCTGCGCCCTACGCTCAACCCGATCGCGAAGTGCCCCAGCGGTCTTAACTTCTTCCGAACCTGCAAGCTCGCGCAAGAGTCAAAAACGCCGGCAAGATGCCGGCGCTACGGGGATCCGAATACGAGGAATTGGCTGGATTGACTTTGAGGGGCGAGGTGGCTAGTGTCGGAAGGCTTCGGAGTTTGCCCGGCTGGGCGCAATAAAATTTAATTTTGGGACGAGAAACGACGGATATGGCCCCACAGGATAAGGCTTCCTCGCAGAATACTGCTCCACGAAGAGTGCGCAAGGCGGTTTTGCCCGCGGCGGGATTGGGCACGCGGTTTTTGCCGGCTACCAAGGCGCAACCCAAGGAGATGCTGACGGTTGTCGATAAGCCGCAGATTCAATATGTGGCGGAAGAGTGCGTGGCGTCGGGCATCGAGCACATCATTATCGTGACCGGCAAGGGCAAGAATTCGATCGAGGATCATTTCGATTTTTCGCCGGTGCTGGAGAGCCACCTGGAATCGAAGGGCAAGACCGAACAGGTGGAGATGCTGCGGGACATCAGCAACATGGTGCAGGTGAGTTACACGCGGCAGAAGCAGCCGCTCGGATTGGGGCACGCGGTTTTGGTGGCGCGGGATTTGGTGGGCGATGAGCCGTTCGCAGTGCTGCTGGGCGATGTGCTCATTCCAGGAGAAAATCCGGCGACGAAACAGCTGATCGATGTGTGGAACGCGACCGGAGAGGGAGCGATCGCGGTGGAGGAAGTGCCACGCGAGAAAACGTATTTGTACGGGATCGTGGCGGGAGAGCCGGCGCCGCAGCCCCCGTTTGGGAATCGGTTGCTGCGGATCACGGATTTGGTGGAGAAGCCGAAGCCGGAAAATGCACCGTCGAATCTGGCGATTACGGGGCGGTATGTGTTGCCGCCGGAGATTTTCGATTGCCTGGCGCGGACGAAGCCCGGCGCGGGTGGGGAGATTCAGCTCACCGATGCGATGAGGATTTTGGCGCACGAGCGCGGGCTATGGGCTTATATCTATGATGGGGTTTCTTATGACGCGGGGGATAAGCTGGGATTTTTGAAGGCGACGGTGGAACTGGCCCTGCAGAATGAAGAGTTGGGGAAGGATTTTCGGGAGTATTTGAAGACGCTGAAGCTGTAACGTTGTCGACTGCGTGCTCGCTGTGATTCGCGTGGTTAACAGAATTTTGCGTTACGTTGACCTGTCGGCGAGCCCGCTGAGCGGCAGCGACTTGGGTGACACTGGAATCTAAACCCCGCGATCTGGGAAGCGATCGCGGTTACAACAGACGCAACATTAAGCCTGCCTACTTTTTGGCGGGCTTTTCTTTTCTGGAGTCCTTGGCGGAAGAGTCTTTGGAGGAGGAGTCTTTGCTCGAAGAATCTTTCGAGTCCTTGGAATCTTTTTTGTCGGAGGAGGATTTTTCTTCTTTGGCGCTTTCGGCGGCGGGAGATTTACGGGCGTAGTCAGTGACGTACCAGCCGGAGCCTTTGAATTGGATGGCCGGGGCAGAGATCAGGGATTCGACTTTACCGCCGCAGTGCGGGCATTTTTTGAGATGCGGGCCGTTGACGGGTTCGATTTTTTCCGTGCGGCGATTGCATTTCAGGCATTTGTACTCGTACAGCGGCACCGGGCAGCCTCCTGGAAGGGCGCGAATCTTCGAGTATACCATGCGAGGAAATTGGAGATTGGGCGCCCGGCAGACGAATGCCACTCACTGCTCGGCGGTCGTGACTAAGGTTTCGGTTCGGGTTGCAGGGTGAGTTGTTCGGGGGCGGAGGTCTTGGCGAAAGAGTCGGCTGCGTCAGCGGGTTTAGGGCCGGCGAGGAAGGCGTCGAGCTTTAGGAATTTGCGGCCGAGGGCGGAACTGTAGGAAGACCACTCGTCGTCGCCAGACGGCGCGGCAAGGGCGGAACGGATGGCCGCCATTTTCGAATCGAGGTTGTCCATGTAGTGGAAGACGAGGGCTTCGCGGATCATCGGGAGTTTCGGCGAGCCGAACTCGTATTCGCCGTGGTGGCTGATTAGCAGGTGCTGCACTACCGTTTTCAGCGGCGCGGGAAAACCTTCGATCTTGTCCATCGCGCGCGTAACGGTTTCCAACTCCAAGATGATGTGGCCGAGGAGCTGGCCTTCGGTGGTGTAGCCAATGGCGCGCTCGTAGCAGAGTTCGTCGAGTTTGCCGACGTCGTGGAGGATCGCGGCGGTGAGGAGCAGGTCAACGTCGAGCTCATCGTAGTGCCCTGCTATTACTTTCGCCAGACCGCATAGTCCGATGACGTGTTCGAGCAGGCCGCCCATGTAGGCGTGGTGCATGACTTTGGCGGCGGGTGCGCGCTTGTAGCACTTTTCCGTGGTGGGTTCAGTGATGACTTGCAGCACGAGCTTTTTGAGCCACGGATTTTGCAGTGAGTTCGCGTAGCCGAGCAGCTCGGCCCACATTTTTTCGACGTCGAAGGGCGTGTGGGGCAAATAGTCGGCGATGTCGATCTCTTCGGGCTTGGCGATGCGGACCTGAATTACCGAGAGTTGCGGGCGATTGCGATAAACCTCAACGCGAGCCTGCACTTTGACGAAGTCGTCACGATTGATGTCTTTGGCGACGACTTCAAATTGATCCCACATGCGAGCTTCGACGGTGCCGCTGCGATCGCCCAGTTCCATGCGGAGATAGGCGCGACCTTCGCGCGTGTTGCGGACTTCTTTTTCGTGAACGAGGAAAAAGCTGGTGATCGTTTGTTCGGAGAGCAGCTCCGTGACGAAGCCTGTCTTCATCTAGTTAGTCGCCCTGAGAAGCGGTGGGAGCGCGCTTGCCAAAGAGCAGGAATTTTTTGCGGCCCTTTTTATTCTTGTTTGCTTCCGGTGTCGCGCTGACTTCCTGAATCTCGGAGTTGCCGCCGCCAGCGATATCTTCATAGCCGGGCTTGATGACGACGTAGCTCTGTTCGCGCAAGGTCTTGAGATATTCCTTCAGCTTAGGCTCCATGCGCGAGGAGTACATCTTGTCCATGATTTCGTTTTCGACTTTGCTGAGCGACTGTTGACCTTCGTCGTAGTGCTCGAGGACTTGCAGCACAAGGTAGCCCTGCTTGGTGTCGAGAACGTCGGTGAGATCATTCTTTTTCATCTTGAAGACGGTGTCTTCGAGTTCTTTGGAGAGTTCGCCGCGCTTGTAAACACCGAGAAAGCCGCCTTGCTTGGCGGTGCTGCCGTCGGAGAAGCGCTTGGCGATTTCGCCGAAGTCTTCGCCGTCTTTCACGCGCTTGAGGGCGGTTTCAGCTTTCTTTTTCAGATCGGGCAGCTCGGAATCCTTCTTCCCTTCGGTGCTGACTTCGATTTCGCGGAGAGCGACCTGCTCGGGGCGGATGAATTCCGATTTGTGGTCGTCGTAATACTTCTGAACATCTTCCTTGCTGATGCTGACCTTCGAGCCGACTTCCTGGCTGATGACTTTCTGCTGAAGGATGCTCTTGCGGATGTTGTCCTTGAAATCTTCCCAGTTGAGACCGTGACTGGTGACAGCCTTTTCCAGATCTTCCATGCTGGTCAGGTTGTTCTGAATGCGGATGGAATCGAGACGCTTGATGACGTCGGTCTCGACGCTGAGGCCCATGTCTTTGCCACGCTGGACAAGAAGCGATTGATCGATGAGATCTTTCAACGCAGTTGCCTGGTGCTCCGCGATTCGCGTGTTCTGCTCTTCGGGAGTGCATTTGCCTTTGCAGTCTTCTTCGACTTCTTCGGCGGCGGTTTCCTTAGCGTGATCGAGTTCGGAGCGCGTGATGATTTCGTTGTTCACGCGAGCGATGATTTCTTCGACGGTCTTGGAGTTGGTGCCTTCGGGAACCTTTTCGGCCTCTTTTTTCGCGGTGGCGGGTGCCTTCGCGGCGGCGTTGGCTGCGTTCGTGGATTTTTTTGGCGGCGTTTTCGCGGCGGGCTTCGCCGTGTCGTCGGTGTCGGGCGCGGTGCCGGGCTTTTCGAGCGTTGGAGCAGGCTGCTGGGCTGGCGCGGGAGTGTCAGGCTTCTTGTCCTTATCCTGACTCTGGCTTTGCGGCGCGGGCGCCGGAGCGGGCTGATCCTGGGCTGCGGCGGTCCCGACGATTGTCAGCGAGAAGAGCGCCAGGCTCAGAGCCGCCATAAACAACGTGTTTCGCATTACTTTCCCCATATTGTAAGAGTTTAGTCCTGCCCGCTGAGGCTGAGCAATACGTTTCTCAGCGCTCCTGGAACCGATTCGCCGCGCGCAGTCTCCATCCACAAAACGCCGCTCGGGTCGAGCTTAATGCCCTTGCGGGACCGCACGACTTTGACGAGAGCCGCGGGGTCGATGTTGGTTTCCGGATGGAAGCGAATGGCGATGCGGGCGCCCTGGCGTTCCACTGCGGAGATGCGCAGGCGCTCGCTCATGGATTTGAGCACGGCGTACTCCAAGAGGTTGTCCACGGTGGTTGGCGGCGGGCCGAAGCGATCTTCGAGTTCCTTGCGGACGTCGGCTTTCTCTTCATCGGTGGTGATGGAGGAGATGCGCTTGTAGGTGCGGAGGCGGAGGTTTTCGCTGGGGATGTAATTTTCGGGGATCCTGACGTCGGTGCCGAGGCTCAGCGTGGTGCGGAGGTCGGGCGCGGACTCCTGGCCTTTGAGCTTGGAGACGGCGCGTTCGAGCATCTGGCAGTAAAGATCGAAACCGATGGCTTCGATGTGGCCGTGCTGCTGGCGGCCGAGCATGTTCCCGGCGCCGCGGAGTTCGAGGTCGAGAGCGGCAATGCGGAAGCCGGCGCCGAGTTCGCTGAACTCTTTCATGGCAGAGAGGCGCTTGCGGGCGATTTCGCTGAGGCTGGTTTCGGGCGGAACGAGAAGGTAGGCATACGCGCGTTGCGACGAGCGGCCGACGCGGCCGCGGAGCTGGTAAAGCTCGGCAAGGCCGAGGCGATCGGCGCGATTGATGAGGATGGTGTTGGCGCGGGGAATGTCGAGGCCGTTTTCGACGATGGTGGTGGCGACGAGAACGTCGGCTTCGTCGCGAACGAACTTGTACATGACGCTTTCGAGTTCTTTTTCGCCCATCTGGCCGTGGCCGACGACGACGCGCGCTTTGGGGACGAGTTTTTGGACGAGGGCGGCGAGCGCGTAGATCGACTCGACGCGATTGTGGATGAAGTAGACCTGACCGTCGCGGGCGAGTTCGTTTTCGATGGCGGTGCGGACGAGCTCTTCGTTAAAAGGCGCGACGACGGTTTGAATCGCGAGCCGGTCGCGCGGGGGAGTCTCGATCAGTGACATATCACGCAGGCCGACGAGAGACATGTGGAGCGTGCGCGGAATTGGAGTGGCGGAGAGCGCGAGCGCGTCCACGTTTTTGCGCATTTCCTTGAGGCGCTCTTTGTGGGCGACGCCGAAACGCTGCTCTTCGTCAACGACGAGCAGGCCGAGATCGGCGAATTTTATATCCTTGGAGAGGAGGCGGTGCGTGCCGATTACGATGTCGACTTTGCCGGCTTCGAGTGCGGCCATCGTTTCCTTCTGCTGAGCAGGTGTGCGAAAGCGGCTCATCATCTCGATGCGCGTCGGGAAGGCGGCGAAGCGGCGTTTGAAGGTTTCGAAGTGCTGAAAGGCGAGGACGGTGGTAGGCGCGAGGACGGCGACTTGCTTGTTGTCGGCGATGGCTTTGAAGGCGGCGCGCATGGCGACTTCGGTTTTGCCGTAGCCGACGTCTCCGCAGAGGAGGCGGTCCATTGGAGTGGCGCTCTCCATGTCGCGCTTGATGTCGGCGATGGCGTAGTTCTGGTCTTGTGTTTCTTCGAATTCGAAGGCGTCTTCAAATTCGCGTTGGAAATTGCCGTCGGGAGAGAAGGCGTTGCCCTCGGCGGTTTTTCGCGCGGCGTACAGGCCGAGGAGCTGGTCGGCCATGTCTTCGAGCGATTTGCGGACTTTCGTTTTGCGAGTGTTCCAGCCGGTGCCGCCGAGTTTATCGAGCGTCGGCTCGGCGCCTTCGACGACGCGATAGCTTTGGACGAGGTCCATGCGTTCGAGCGGGACGTAGAGGCGGGCGTCGTCGAAGTAGCGGAGCAGCATGAATTCGCCGCCGCGACCGTCGGATTGGATTTGGCGCAGGCCTTCGAACTGGCCGATGCCGTGATCGACGTGGACGATGTAGTCGCCGGGCTTGAGTTCGGCAAAATCGGTGAAGAAGCCGGAGGTGCGGATTTTGCGGCTGGGGCGCTCAACGGCGGGAGTGGCTTCGAAGAGATCGGAATTGCCGAACAGCGTGAGCTTGGCGTCGGGGAACGTAACGCCTTCGGCGAAGGGCGAGCGCATTAAGAGGAGCGCGGCGGACTCATCGGCTCGCTCGGATGTAAAACCGGCGGCTGCGTCTTCGGATTCGCCGAGGACGTAGGGCGTTTCGTATTCGCGGCAGATGTCGGCGAGGCGTTCGATTTCGCCGGTGCTGGCGGCGGTGAGGAGGACTTTGCCGCCGTCGGCGAGTTGAGATTTCACTTCGGTCATGCACGCGGGGACGTCGCCGTGGAACCGGGCGCTGGGGCGGGAGGGGAGATTGAATTGGGGAATTTCGCCGATTGCGAGGGCGAGCTGTTCGAGATTTATTTGGGAGGCTTTTGTGAGCGCGGTGGCGAATTGTTGTTCGGTCCAGAAGTAGTGTTCGGCGGTGGGGGCGTTAGCTTGGGCGTGGCGCTCGTAGTTTTCGACGGCGTTGGCGAGATGTTTTGTTGCGGCGTCGCGGAGGGCCGCTGGTTCGTCAAGAAAAACGATCGGGCGAAGGGAGCTCTCGGAGAGTTCGAAGAGCGAGGACTGGCCAGCTTCGGAGCGCGGGCCGAAGTAGGAGGGATTTTCCCAGGCGGCTTCCTCGTTGCCGGTGGATTGTTCGGGCGGAGGGACGGACCACTCGGCGAGGGGGAGCAGAGTGGTGCGGACCACGGGCGCGATCGAGCGCTGCGTTCGCGGATCGAACTCGCGGACGGATTCGACGGTGTCGCCCAGGAGCTCAATGCGCACGGGGCGCGACGATTCGGGAGAGAAGACGTCGATGATGCCGCCGCGGACGGCGAACTGGCCGGGGAGTTCGACCATTTCAGTGCGTGTGTAGCCGACGGAGCCGAGATGGAGGAGGAGTTGATCGAGCGGAGTTTCGACGTCGGTGGCAAGGGTGCGAGCGAGCGAAAGGTAGACGTAGGGATCCTGGTAGCGCCAAAGCGCAGCGGCGACGGGCGCGATGACGAGGGAGATTTGGCCGTCGGCAAGGCGGAAAAGCGTGGCGGCGCGGCGCTCGAGGATGTCGGCGTGGGGGCTTTGCGATTGCCAGGGGAGCGTGTCGAAGGCGGGGAGCGTTGTGACGCCGCCGAGCGTGCCGGGGAAGATGCTGGCGAAGAAACGCAGCGTTTCGGCGAGGGCTTCGGCGCGTTTGTTGGATGCGGTGACGAAGTAGGCCGGGCGGCGGAGTTCGTACGTGAGATAGGCGGTGACGAGAGATTTGGCGACATCGTGCAGGCCGGCCAGCGAGATGTGATTGTTGCCGGAACGCAAAGCGGCGAGCGCCGATTCCATCGAGGGATGGCGCAGGATGCTTTCGAGTCGTTCGCGGACGGCGGGGAGAATCATTCGAGAGAGCTTTTAATTTTTCGCTGGCGAGGCGGGCGCCGAAGCTTTTGCATCGGTTGCGGCGGAAGGCGCGCCTTCGCGAATCTTTCTTAGGATTTCGGTTGTCGAATAGCCGGGGACGACGGGAATTGAGACGACGCGGCCACCGGCGGCTTCGACTTCTTCGCGGCCGATGATCTTGTTGTCGGCCCAGTCGCCACCCTTAACCAGAACATCGGGCAAAAGGGCGGAGACAATTTCGCGCGGAGTCAATTCGTTGTAGATCACGACGGCGTCGACGCAATGGAGTGCGGCGAGGATTTCAGCACGCTCGTTCTCCGGAATCAGCGGGCGGCCGGGCTTCAGCGATGCGACACTGGCGTCGCTGTTGATGGCGACGATGAGCGCGTCGCCGAGAGAGCGGGCTTGCTCGAGCGTCTTGATGTGGCCCGGATGGAGCACGTCGAAGCAGCCGTTGGTGAAAACGACGCGACGTCCGTTGCGTTTCTCGCGGCCAAACTGCAAAATCGCTTCGTCCAAAGTCAGTATCGACGGATGACTCAAGATTTCTCCCAGCAGGAATGACGCGGCCATGCCGCGATTAGCGAAACTCTAGTTTATCACGCAGGTAAATTTGGCGCGGAACGCGGGACGTCCAGAGAAGGAATCGGCGGAAAAAGCGCCCAAGCAGAGGCGATGGCTGCGGGCCGTAGCGGCAATTTTGCTGTGCGGGATTGGATTTTTCCTGGCGCGGGCGCCGCTGTTTCGAGAGACGACGGTGATCGTCGATGCGGGCGGGTGCCGGCTGGTGACGGACGTCGTGGATGCCGGTGAGGATGACGCGCAGGGATACGTCATTCTTTTTCACGGACTGGCGGCGAATAAGAAGATCATGTCGTTTATCGCTCACGGGTTCGCGTTGCAAGGGCTGCGGGTGTTCGTGCCGGATTTGCCAGGGCATGGGCGGACGCAGGGGCCGTTTTCGTATGAGCGCGCGGAGACGTGCGGCGATTCGTTTGTGCGGCAGATGATTGGGCGAGGCGCGGTGGATAGTAAGCGCTTGATCCTGGCTGGGCATTCGATGGGTGGCGCGATCGCGGTAAAAGTAGCATCGCGGGTGCCGGTCGCAGGGGTGATTGCGATTTCGCCGGCGCCGATGGTGACGACATACGGCATCGAGAAGTCGATGTTGATTTTCACGAATCCGCCGCCAATACCTCCGCGCACGCTGGTAATCAGCGGGTCGTTCGAGCCGCGGAGCATTCGCGAGTCGGCGAGGTCGCTGCTGACGGGCGAGAATGCGGCCAGCGGCGCTTACGAGGTCATTACCGGGGCGACGCACGCAGGCTTACTTATCAGGGCGAACACCATTGCGGGGTCGCAGCGATGGGCGGCGAAGGTGCTTGGACTCGACGCGAGCGTGAAGATTCCGCCGCGGCTGCCGCTCGTCGGTGGAGTTGCCGGGCTCGTTGGGATATTTCTGTTGGCGGGGCCGTTCCTGCGAGAAGCTTTGGGCCAAACTTCCTTGTCAGCGACAGTTCAAGCCGCGTCTGCGAATCCCACACAGCCTCCCGATGCGATCGCGGTCCGGCGACAAGAGATTTCGATACGCGTCATCGTGGAGTTTGTCGCGCTCGGATTGGTAGCGATCTTCGTTCTCTGGAAATGGAATCCGTTCGGATTCGTGCATCTTTTTGAGGGCGACTATCTGGCCGGCTTTCTGCTCATCGCGGGAGCGGGCCTACTTGCGTTGCAATATAAGAAGATAGCGTCGCTGCGGGATTTCAACTGGAAGCACCTGCTGGGCGCCACGTTCTCCGCCGTCGTCGTACCGTTGCTGGTCTATGCGTGGCTCGACCTGACGCTGACCGAAGCTTGGATGACACCCGCTCGCTGGCTGAGGTTCCCTGCCGTGCTGTTGCTGGCGTTGCCGTTTCACCTAGCCGAAGAGCTTGCGCTGGGTCCGGCAATGCGAACTCGACTCAGCAAAACTCGTTTAGCCTATGCTCTTGGGTTACGGGCGCTCCTGTGGGGCGTTTTGCTGATCGGCATCGTCGGGCTGCAAAACGGGGAGATCCTGCTGGCGCTGCTGGCGCCATATTTCGCGATTTTCTGCCTGTTCCAACGGGCAGGTATGGATGTTGTCCGAAGTGGCACCGGGTCCGCGCTGGCGGCGGCTATCTTCGGTGCTATACTCCTCGCTGGTTTTAGCGCGGTTGTCTTCCCGATCAGTTGAAACACCCGTTTTTTGGCGGGGCCAACAGGTGTACGGGCGGCGCGACCTCGATGCAACCCGGGACCAGGACCTCGACCCGGCGACGGACTTCGACACGGTCGGAGACATAGCAAGATGGCGGACATAGCGATCGTCGGTGGCGGACCTTCGGGCGCAATGTGCGGCGCGGAGCTTGCGCGCGCCGGGCATACCGTAAACATTTTCGATCAACACCTGGCGTGGGAGAAGCCGTGCGGCGGCGGACTGACGCACAAGGCCATACAGAACTTCCCTTTCCTGCTCGACAATCCGTATCCGAAAAAATTGGTGCAGTCGATCGAGCTGATCAGCAGCAACGACCAACGCGCGACGCTCGACATGACGAATCCGATCGTCATTTATTCACGCACCGTGCTGAACGGGATGTTGCTGGAGCGCGCAGCGGATGCCGGCTGCAAGGTGCATCGGTCGCACGTTTTCAGCGTCGACACAGCGGCGGCGAAACCGAGATTTTGCGTCGAGGGCGAGTGGCGCGAGGCGGATTTTTTGGTGCTGGCGGGCGGAGCGCGTAATCAACTCCTTCCCGAGACGCGCGCGTTGCAGCGCGACGAGCTGGAGATGACGCAGGGCTATTTCGTTCCGCAGACGGCGGATGCGATCACCGTGAAATTTCTGCGCAATTTCGAGGGGTACATCTGGTCGTTCCCGCGGTGCGACCATCTGTCGGTGGGAATTTGCGGGAGCATGGCGGCGCATACCAGCGCTGAGCTTCGCTCGCATCTCGGCAAGTTCGTCGATAAGCAGAAGATCTCTACGGAAGGCGCGACGTTTTACAGCCATGTGCTGCCGTCGCCGCAGGAGCGGACTCTCTCCGAACGCACTGTGCTCGGCAAGAACTGGGCGCTTGTCGGCGATGCGGCGGCATGGGTCGATCCGCTGACCGGCGAGGGACTCTTTTACGCGATGAAGTCGGGCCATCTGCTGGGCAAAGCGCTCGCGGAAGGCTGCCCTGAGAAATATCCGGCTTGGGTGAAGGCTTCGTTCTCGGCGGAACTGGAATTTGCGGCGCGGATCGTTCGACGCTTCTATCGCGGCTCGTTTCTCGGCACGACCGTGACGACGCGCATGGTACAGCTCATGCGGCGCAGCCCGGTGTTTCGCCAATTGATGGGCGACATCTTTAGCGGCGCGCAGGATTACACGAGCCTCAAGCGACGGCTCTGGGGTCAGCTCGGCGTGACGGTGAGCGATTTTGTCGCGAACGTCTTGAACATCGAGGGGCCAGCTCATGCCGCGGCTCCCCGTGGCACCGCCGGCGCCGACTGAATCCGAGACTGACATCCGACCAAAGCAAGCCACCAGCCCATTTGCTGTTCGGACTCGACCGCATTGTTGTCCCAGCCATCTCATGGCATCTTGTAGTTTCGCGCTGATTATAGGCATCCAACGATGAGGGCCGACCACCCCCGCTATACCATGCCAACAGATTCCAACGACCCGGCTGCGGCAAAAGCCGCCAAGACTGACGTGTGGAAGGCGTTGCCCGAAGTCTGGGCGATGATTCACCCACGCAAGGGCGTACTTGCGCTCGGACTGTTGCTGATGACGATCAATCGCGTTTCGGGATTGATCCTGCCGGCGTCGACGAAATACTTCCTCGATAACGTCGTAACGAAAAAAGAGATCGGCCTCCTCAGGCCGATCGTGCTGGCCGTATTGGCGGCAACGATCATTCAGGGATTGACGTCGTTCACGTTGACGCAGCTTCTATCGAAGTCGGCGCAGAAAATGATCACCGACCTGCGCAAGAAGGTGCAGGCGCATATCGGAAGGTTACCGGTTTCGTTTTACGACGCGAACAAGACCGGCGTGCTTGTGTCGCGCATCATGAGCGACGTGGAAGGCATCCGGAATTTCGTCGGCACGGGATTGGTTGAATTTGTCGGCGGGTTGATGACCGCGGTTCTTGCGCTTGGGTATTTGCTGCATACCAGCGTGCGGATGACCAGCGTCGCGTTTGGAATCATTCTTTGTTTTGGAGTGGGAATCAGTTTCGCGTTCAAGACAATTCGGCCGATTTTTCGGGCGCGGCCGAAAATTACGGCTGAAGTTACCGGGCGACTCACGGAATCGCTAGGCGGTGTGCGGGTCGTGAAGGGGTATCACGCCGAGGAGCGCGAGGAGTCGATTTTCTCCGCCGGCGTGGAGCGACTGCTCAACAACGTTCTCAAGACGATCACGGCGACTTCGTTGATGAGTTTGTCGGGCGTGACGATGATGGGGATCGTCGGGGCGCTGATGTATGAGTTCGGCGGACATGCGATTGCGAACGGAACCATGACGCCTGGGCAGTGGCTCGCGTTCAACTCGTTTCTTGTGCTGTTGGTGGCGCCGGTATTTCAGATCGTTGCGATCGGGACGCAGCTTACGGAAGCGATCACGGGACTCGAGCGGACGCGCGAGATTTTGAACGAGCAAAAGGAAGACGAAGCCGCGGGCCGCACCGTGACGATGGGCCGCATCGACGGCTACATCTCGATGGAGAACGTCAGCTTTGCCTACGACACGCGCAAAGAAGTTTTGCATGGAGTGAGTTTCGATTCGACACCGGGGACGGTGACCGCGCTGGTGGGCCCGTCTGGCGCGGGAAAATCGACCATAATCGGCTTGATTGCGGCGTTTTATGTTCCGTCGAGCGGGCGGGTAACAGTGGATGGCATCGATCTTTCCACGGTGAGGCTGGATTCTTATCGCATCCAACTCGGGGTTGTGTTGCAGGAGACTTTCCTTTTCGACGGCACGATTCGAGAGAACGTGGCTTTTGCTCGCCCGGATGCAACCGAAGAAGAAGTCATGAATGCGTGCCGCATCGCGCGCGTCGATGAGTTTGCCGACAACTTCGAAAAGAAATACGACACCGTCGTCGGAGAGCGCGGCGTGAAGCTCTCGGGCGGGCAAAAGCAGCGGGTCTCGATCGCGCGCGCGATACTTGCCGATCCGCGGATTCTGATTCTCGACGAAGCGACCTCGAGCCTCGACTCGGAATCTGAAGCGCTGATTCAAGAGGGGCTGCGCTACCTGATGCGCGGGCGCACGACGTTCGTCATCGCGCACCGGCTTTCGACAATTCGCCGCGCTGACCAAATCCTTGTTGTCGAGGCGGGTCAGGTCATCGAACGTGGCACGCATGACTCGCTGTATGCTGCAGGCGGGCGTTACTACGACCTTTACACGAAACAGCACTCCATACAGGAGAACCTGTTCCTCGCCCCTGGTGAAGGCGATCCTGAACCTCTCGACATCAATGGGGAGAGAGCGCAAGCCGATGCGCGCGGACGAAACGGCAACGCCGCTCCCGATCCGATTAATTTGATTCGGGGTCAGGGTTAAGCGGGCGATTCGATCGGTTAAAGAATCCGAATAAAAAAAGAGGGCGGGATCACTCCCGCCCTCTTTTTCGTGTGAACTCGAGTTCGTTAGACCGTGACCGGCCGGCGGACAACAGGCTTCTTCGCCGTCGGCGGCGGAATGAGGCTCGCCATCTTGCGAATCATCGCCAGCACGAGCCGCTTGTCGCCATCCGACAGCGTCGTGCTGAATCTCTTGATCTCGGCGAGGAAGCGAATCTCGTCCTGCGAGAGTTCGCCGAGCATCTTTTGCGACTCGCGATCGCGCGGCGTTTCTGTCCCGGGGAAGAAATCGGCCAGGGAAATGTCCATCGCCTCGGCAATTTTCGCCAGAGTTTCAAGCGACGGCACGGTATGGCCGTTTTCCACGCGCGACAGGTAGCAACGTAGCAAGCCGGTGCGCCGCTCGATGTCACCCTGAGACAGCCCGCGTTGGCTGCGATACGTCTTGATCACTTCTCCGATGTTGACTCGTGGTTTCTCTTTTGGCACGGCCTTTACCCCCAATCTACTGGGGTAGCTTAGTCGCTAACAGCAGGTGCCACAAGATGGAATTTGAGGGTGATGCGGCGAAGTCGGCAACGGTACCCCGAGGTGGAAAAATAGAGGGTTCTAACCGAGCGCAGCTACGGTAACGGGCTGTTGCAGGCGGAATTCGAGCAACGTTTCGCTCGGGACTTTGACCTGCTGACCGCGGGTGAGGACTTGCACCCCCGCGCCTGCCGCGGAACCCGCGCCAGCACCAATCGCTGCGCCTCTGCCACCGCCGGCGATTGCCCCGATGATCGCTCCGAGCGCTGCGCCGCCGCCAACTTTCTCAGCGGTGTTGCTGCCACGTCCCTTGCCTTTCAGCGTGTAGTCGCTGCTCACGACGGGATAGTCCTGGCCGTTGATGACCATGCGCGTCAGCTCGAGCTGCAACTCCGAACTGCCCGCCAGGCGGCCGGCGCCTTTCGCGTTCGCGAGGCGGCCATAGACGTCGGTGCCCTTTCGCGCGACGAGCGTGCCGTTTACGTTGAGGTCGGTTTCGAGACTGGCGTGAAAAATATCGCCGACGTTATTTGTTTTCGAATCGACGCCATCGATCATGCGGATCAGCAAGCTCTGACCGGCAGGGATCACGATCTGGCTTCCCGCGGGCACCGGGGATGGGGCAACCGCGGCTTGAGCCTGCGGAGGCGGCGGCGCTTGTTGCGGCGGCGGAGGAGGAGGATTGCCGTAGTCGCTCGTGAACGTCAGCGCGACGATTTCCGTCACGTTGTATGTCTGCACTTCGCCGTTCACCGAAAAGCGCATCAGCGCTTGCGTGCCGCCGAGAAATCTCCCGGTCAACACGCGGCCATCCTTCAGCTCAAGCGTATCGGCCATGGCCGCGCCCGCGAACAGAAGACCTAAAGCCGTCGCCGCAATCGAACGTGTAAGGCGAGTCATCGTCCTTCCCTCCAGAAACACAGCGCGAAAAGGTCGCGCAGGAATAATTCCTTCACATTGCAGCAGATTGTAACGCGAATTCATGCGCGGGCGATTCGCAAATAGGAGCTGTTGCGTTGGATGGTGAAACAATGGGGCGGGATGTACCGGATTGGCTCGCGGTTTCCATGACCGGGCTGGATAGCGTTGCTAGTGAATTGTTCCGGAAGCTTGGCTCGCTTGATAGAGATCGCGCGTTACATCGGCGATCAACGCACTGCTTTGTTTGAAGTCAGCGATTCCACGCACCAGCACGACGATGACGAACGGCCGGTCGGCGTAGACAATTCCTGCGTCGTGATGAATTTTGGTGATCTCGCCGGTCTTGTGTGCGACGCGAATGTTCTGCGGCACACCTGCCGGGATTCCTTCGTTGAATTTTTGGCGCTCCAGAATCTCAACCATCTTCGCGGACGATTCGGCGTCGACAGCCTTCCCGTTCGCGATCGCGACAAGCAGCGTTGCGAGGCCGCGGGCGGTCGTCGTGTTGTTCAGCCCTTTGTCGAATGCCTTCTGGTCTTCGACGCCGCGCTTGATGTCCATACCGTCGGCATGAAGCGCCGTGACCGTGCCGCGAATGTTGTCGATGCCGAGCTTCTGGATCAGGAGATTCGTCGCGAAGTTGCTGCTGACCGTCACCATGAGATCGCAAAGTTCATCGAGGGTACGGGTCTGGCCGACGGCTTTGTATAGATCGGTTTCAGAATCATCGTCGGGCTTCAGTGTGAAGACCGATCCATCCACCAGACTGTGGAATTCGTTCCTGATGAGCAAGTGGTCGCTGAGTTTGACTTTGCCTTCGCGGACCTGGTGAAAGAGCTCAATCATCACCGGAATTTTCATCGTGCTCGCCGCGTGAAACACATCGTCGCCGCGTGAGGACCAGGTGAGCCGACCGTCGAGCGTTTCGAACGCGATGCCGACGTCGGCGACGCTCTTCGCGACGCGATCCTGAATCGCTGCAACAACTTTTGGATCGATTGAAGTGGACCTAGCTTCGGGCGGAGCCGACGCCGGCCCGCTAAACGCGGTATTCAGATAGTGCGCTTGCACCCAGAAACCGGCGCCGAACACGATCGCGATGAAAAGAACTACGAGTACGACTCGCCGAGACAAGGCTTCTCCCGATCGGTTGCCGCGATGCCAGCGCTTCTACGCCAAGTTACGGCGTGTCATCCCGCACGGCGGTAAATTCGCCGACGGCAACTGTCCCTGGTTCCACATTGTACCCCTCGATCTCGAGCACCGGCTCTTTGCCGGCCAGAGCGCGATCATCGTATCGAGCGCGAACGGTAGCCTGCTCGCCCGGCAGCAAGGAAAAATAGTTGTCGGTCCACAAAATCGGCGTGACGTCGTCGCCACCCTTTCCTCGCGTCACTCGCGGGTGAATCATGAACGCTACGCCATCGCCTCTGTTTTCAATCGTAAGCGACATCCAGTTTTCGCCGTTCTTCTTGCCAAGCATCTGCTTCGAGATGATGAGCTTTGCCGCCGGCAGCGAATTCAAGCCGGTCAGGTCGGCGAACTCCGCCTGCGGCGTGTACACCGTGTCTTGGCGGTGCTTCCAGTCCATCGTGTCGGGCTTGGTCGATAGCCAATAAAAGTTGTCGCTGAGCAACTTTCCTTGCGCGTCGTGAAGCTGGAGCTTCAGGAAATATGTCTTCGACAAATCATCGACCTTCGGCAGATCGAACGCTTTCGTTGCCGTGTCGGCAGCCAGATCGATCGTCGCGTCCTTCGAACCTTTCTCTTTCGCATCGATGTTGTAAATTTTCGCCGAGACCTTTACCCCTTTGATCTCTTCGTATTTCCCATTCACCACAGCGACGGAATTGTCGTCGTACGAATACTGCACGTGGACCAGTTCCGTCGATTTCTTCGTCCCGTAATATCCGCCTGCCGGAACCATGTAGTAGTCGTAGAGGTGCCAGATTAGCGATGGCCACGCGTTGTCGAGCATCCACTGAATCACGCCCGTCGATGTGTATTTGTTGCGCCCATAAGCTTCGAACATCGCGCGCTGCCCGTCATACGTCATCGCCTGCGCCTTGCGCTCGTAATCGTCAAGCGAAGTCGGCGGGCCGTAGCGCTTGCTCAAACCGTCGGTGAAAACATTGACCGTGGTGAATCGCTCGCCGCCCGAGTGGAAATTCCACACTTGGTCGATCGGCCACAAATGATCCTTCGGAATGAATCGCTCGAGCGATTCCTTCGGCGGAATCGCGGGCCCGGGACTCGTCTCTGTGTTGTATCCATATGCGCCACCCGCCGTCGTGTCGGCCAGCCAATACATCGGCGGCACGTATTCGTACGGCCCGGTCATCTTCACGCCTGATGCGCCGGTGACTGTCGTCGGCGACTCCGAAGCCGACGACACCGACGGATTCGGCCAATCGAGATCCTTCAATATGCCGAGATACATTTTTTCAACGTCGGCTGGCGGCGGCCCGTCGCTGCCATAGAGCCACACAAACACGCTCGGATGATTCCGCAAAATTCGAATCTGGCTCTTCAGCGATTCGCCGGCGATCTTGTGCTGATCTTCCTTCCAGCTTTTCCAGCGCTCCCATGCGTCGCAGCAAGTCCATCCCGGCATAATCAGGATGCCGAGCTTGTCGGCCTTATTGAAAAAGTCTTCGTGATCGATGCGGCCTTCCAGGCGCACGGTGTTCAGCCCCATGTCGCGCACATACGACAAATCGGCATCAACGCGCTCCGGCGAATAGCGCAAGAACATGTCCGGCGCCCACGCGGCTCCGCGAATCAAAACTTTTTTGCCGTTAATTTTGAAAAGCCGGTAGCCCTTGTCGGTCAGCTCCGACGTCGATTCGCGAATGCCGAACGTGACATCTGCGGAATCCGAAACGTGCCCGCCCGTTTCGAACGTTACCTTCGCCTTGTACAAATTCGGCTCGCCCATCTGATAGGGCCACCAGAGCCTCGGTTGCGAAAGCTTGAGCTCCGAATATTTGTCAGCAGTAAACGCAACGGTCGTCGTCTCACCCGCGGCCAGCTTCACGTTCTGCTTAATGTGAATGCCCCCCTCGATATCCGCCGCGAGCACGCCTTCCACCGGCTTATCCGCCGTATTCCGCAAATCCGCGCTCACTGTCAGCGTGGCCGTTTTGTAATCATTCTCGAGCTTGCTCGTCACATACGGATTTCGAACCGACACGCCGTCATCCGCGGTCAGAAAGACTTCCTTCCAAATCCCCATGTCCTTGTCGGCTGGCGTCGGATTCCAATCGACCCACGTGATGCCGAGATCGTTTTTCAACGGAGCAAAAATCTCCAGCGCGATCGCGTTTCCCTTTCCCGGCTCCAGATATTTGCTGACGTTGAATTCGAACGTCACAAACGTCCCCGCCACATCCTTCGAATCAGCAATCTTCTTTCCGTTCACCCACACGTTGGCGCGATAGTTGATCCCGAGCAGGTGCAGCCACTGCACTTTGCCGGCAAAATCCGCTGGCGCCACAAACTCCGTTCGCCACCACCACGAGCAAACGAACGGGCTATCCTTCGGCATGTCCTGAATCGCGAAGAAATGCTTCGTCGAGTAATCCATGCCCGGCAGCGACTTCAAATTCGTGCCCATCATCGGGTCCTTGTAGGTGCCGTCGTCCACCAACGCCCCGACCGCCGTGTTCGGTAAATTCGCGCGGTGCCACTTGCTCACGTCGAATCCCACCGCTGAAACCTGTTCGCCGGTCGCCTTCGCGTCGCACGACGATGCGAGCCGCCAGTCCTGATGCAGATAAACTTTTTCCTCGGCGGCCACGCTCGGCGACGCGAACACCGACACGCACGCCAAAAGACTCGCCACCAGCGCAACCAACCCGAAACGCACACGCAGACGTGCCATATCGCTCCTCAGATCGATGGATCGATCAGATTCGACAACAAAACGATTCCGCGGAAGGATGAAACACCCGACGCATCGCGCTCATATTAAACCGATTCAACGCTCCCGTAACGTCTTTCTTCCGCACCGGTTCTGACCGAAAAGCGCCTCCAATAGGCGCACCTGGCATCCCCAACCTGTCCCCGTGGACTACGCTATCCACCCGATAACGCTCCTCCTGACAGCCCCCTACACTATTCCCTGTGGCTCAACCTATCCTCAACGCTGAGGACTCCCGGCAAGTCGTCGCGCATTCATTCCTCGACACGCTCAAACGCCCATGGCGATCCGCCAGCCGGTCCATCCGTCGCGCCCTAATGCCTCTCCAAGAGAGTTGGTACCGCCTGACCGCCGGCATGGAAGTGAACGAACTCTGGACGCAATTCAAAATCGAAGCCGGCGAAAGCTCCCGGCTCTACAGGCAAGACGTCAAAGCACACGCCGGCTCGCCCGTTCGATCCTGGACGCGCCCGTTTCGCGTCGTCGGTTATCTCTTCACGAGTGTCCTTCACAAACTTTCGCCCGCGCGCCGCGTCTTTTTTCTCATCACGGTCGCCTTCGCATTGATGGCCGTCCTTCACATTCACTACTTCATCTTGACGCAAGGGGTGGAGTTCATCCTCGCATTCGGCGGGCTGCTGATCTTGTTGGCTCTTATTCTCGGTGATCACGTTTCTATGCAGCGCGACATCGAGATCGCTCGCGAAATCCAGCGATGGCTCGTGCCTCGCCGTCCGCCCAACGTTCCGGGCATCGATGTCGCTTTCTCCACGCGTCCAGCGAAAACAGTCGGCGGCGATTACTACGACGCCTTCCTGCGCCCCGGAGATGGGCCGCTGCTACTAGCTGTGGCGGACGTCTCCGGCAAAAGCGTCCCCGCGGCCATGATGATGGCTACGTTCCAGGCGACTCTGCGAGCGCTCGCCAACTCGACCAATTCACTTTCCGAGCTGGTTGCCGGGCTGAATCTCCAAGTCTGCACTCATTCTCAAAACGGGCGATTCACGACGGCTTTCATCGCGGAGTTAAATCCCGCGACCGGTCAACTTGCGTTTCTCTGCGCGGGTCACAATCCGCCGATCCTTCGACGCGCGAGCGGCGTCATCGAGCGGTTGAAGTCCGACAACATGCCCCTCGGCATCGAACTCGGGGAAAAATATGCGACCGGCCTCACCCACCTCGAGCCGCAAGACCTGCTCATCATCTATACCGACGGCATCACCGAAGCGCGTGATGAGGACAGTTCTGCATTCGGAGATGCTCGGCTCCTCGCAATCGCCCAGAACACCAACGCGGAACGCTCCGCCATGACTCTCTCGAACATCATGCGCAACCTCGACGACTTCGTGGGCGCCGCTCCTCAGCATGACGACATAACCTGCATGGTCATCCGCCGCACGTGATACATTTCCCGCGCTCGCTTCGTGCAATTTCCGGGAGCCTTCTCTTTTGCAAACCGACGCCATCGGTCTCGCAGCTTTAGCCCTTGTAATGATCGCGTGGCTCATCTTCGGCCTCGCCTTCGTCCTGCGGCGCCAGATCAACAAGCGCAACTCGAAAGTCGATGAAGCCGACGCGAAGTATGAACCCGAGTCAAAATGGGGCATAGCGCTGCAAAGCGTCGCGTTCGCGGCGATCTGGCTGACGCCGCGGCGTAGCTGGTGGGCACTTCCGCCATCGCAGGCCGGCGAAATCGCGGTCGCTGTTATCGCCGTTATGCTCGCTTACGCGAGCGCGCTCTTCTCACTGCGCGCCGTGCAAACTCTCGGCAAGCAGTGGACCTACCAGGCACGCGTCCTCAAAGATCACGATCTGATCACGCAAGGCCCCTACTCCATCGTTCGCAACCCGATCTACCTCGGCATGTTCGGCATGATCCTCAGCACGGGACTGGTTTTCTCTCATTGGTATCTCGCGCTCATCGCGATCGTATTCTTTCTCGTCGGAAACCAAATTCGCATTCGCGCAGAAGAAAAACTCCTGCGCGAAACTTTCGGCAAAAAATTCGACGACTATGCTGCTCGCGTCCCGGCTTTCATTCCGTTCATCCACTAGCGAACGAACGCGACATACATCGGTCGCTGTATGCAGCCCCTGATAACACTGTGAAAATTTTCCACATTTTTCTCCCGTTCGACTGGACAGACCCGCCCTTAAGATGAGAAAAAAGATTGGGAGCTAAACTATGAACACATACAACGTCTCACTCCGCTACGAAGATCGCAAAGCCGGCTCCGAAGGCCGCACCATCAAAATCGACGCCTCCAGCATCGCCGGCGCCATCGGCAAAGCCACTCGCGAGTTCGTCAAGAGCCTCGATCGCAAGCAGCGCTTTGATATGAACAAGGGACTCAAGATCGAAGCCTTGCGCGTCAACTCCGAAAAGGGCGGCGAACCTGAAGGCTCGCCCGAAGCGCACAAGTCCGCAGAGAACGAGTCCGCAACCAGCGCCAGCGCCTGATCTCGCGTCGCCATTCCCCGCATGGCGAGAGCGAAATACTTCCGTTATCACGACGGTGGCCGCGCGGCCGCCGGATATCGCGGCAAGACCGGTGACTGCGTCGTCCGTTCCATCGCGATCGCGACCGGTCTTCCCTACCAGCATATCTACGACATGGTGAATCGCGCTTCGACGCGCGAACGCACCGGCACGCGCAAACGCGGCATCAGCAACGCGCGCACAGGCGTATACAAGTCCACGATTCATCGTGTGCTGAAAGAGCTTGGATGGACGTGGACGCCGACGATGCAGATCGGCTCGGGTTGCAAGGTGCATCTCCGTCCGAATGAGCTGCCGTCCGGTAGGCTCGTCGTCAGCGTGTCGAAACATCTCACCACGATGATCGACGGCATTATCTATGACACGCACGATTGTTCGCGTCGTGGCAAGCGCTGCGTCTACGGATATTGGCAACCGCCGCCGCGCCGATCGCTTAGCCCCAACCAGAGAGAACTCTTTACTCCGCCACGGGTGCGCCAGGAGCAGCCGCGAACACCAGAACAGCGTCGCGCCGACTGGCGACGTTCGATCGATCGCGACATTTCACCGCCACCACCTCGTTCCGACCCACGAAAACCCTCCCGGCCGCCGCAACCGCCCGATCCTCCGCGGCGAAAATCATTTTTTGAATGGCTCTTCGGCTAGTTCAAAGCGCATTCATCTCTGGGCGGCGCAAATCGTTGTAAAATTCGCGAGCGAAAATTTGGCTGCGTCACCCGACAACGAATCGAGGCCCCATGTCCACTCCCAGCCGCGCACGCCGCATCGCCATCGTCGGCTCAGGCATGGTCGGCTCCACGACCGCCTACGCACTTCTCCTCGAAGGCATTTCCGCCGAAATCGTCCTCATCGACAAAAATCAATCCCTCGCCGAGGGCCACGCCGACGATCTCTGCGACGCGCAACTCTATTCCCGCACCGCGCGCGTGTTCGTTGGCGACTTCTCCGACTGCGCCACGGCCGACATCGTTATCATCACCGCCGGCGTCAACCAGGCGCTCATGGGCAATTCGCGCATCAACGACACCAAAGCCGCTTCCGAAATTGTCAGAGAAATTGTCGAAGAGATTCGCCGCCACGATCCTTGCGGCGTCATCCTGGTGGCATCGAACCCGCTCGATGTCATGACCTACGCCGTCGGCAAATGGTCGGGACTTCCCCCAAATCGCGTCATCGGCTCCGGCACTGCGCTCGACACGTCGCGCTTTCGCCGCCGCCTCGCGCAGCATTTCGGCGTCGCGCCGGAAAACGTCCACGCCTACATCATCGGCGAACACGGCGACACGCAAATTCCGGTTCTCTCCTCCGCCCGCGTCGCCGGAATGTCTCTCGAGGATTTCTGCCGCGATCAAGGCCTGCCCTACGACGAATCCCTCTTCCTCGCCATCGCCAACAAAACCCGTACCGCCGGTTACGCCATCCAGCAAGCCAAAGGCTCGACCTACTACGGCATCGCCACCGCGCTCGCGCGGATTGTCCGAGCGATTTGGAAGGATGAAAACGCGGTCCTCACCGTCTCGCGCCTTGTCCCACCCGAATTCGGCCTCGGCGATGTCTGCTTGTCGCTTCCCACCACCATCGGCTTACAAGGAGCCGGCCGCCCCCTGAACCTAACCTTGAGCTCCAAAGAACGGGAGGCCCTTCACAATTGCGCCGACACCCTGAAGCGATATATCGCCGGCATCGACTCTCTAACCCAAAAACCTGCCTGACGATCTCTGAGAGCCAGCCAAAAGCCACGACATCGATATTGACATAAGTAATTGATATAAATAGGCTTATATCGAGTTTGTCGTCTTCGCCTGCCGTCTTTCCCCTAGCCCGCCAGGCCGAAACGCTCGTGGGACTAAAGTCACGACTCATTCGGTACCCCCGCACTATGGCCCTCCTCACGGCCGCCTCCTAAATTGAATGTAGCGAGGCGCTCCACGCAACTCTCGCGATGTCCCTAGGAGACTCGATGTCCGGCCCAGTTCTTGTCGAAGACGTGGAATCAGTCGAGCTTGAGAAGGAATTTCAGCCTCTCAACCCAGCTTGGGTTACCGAGGGCAAGCCCGGCTCGCGCAGCAAAACGCTCTCCGTCAGCAAAGATCGCCTCTCCGACGTGATGCTCTGGGAGTGCACCGCGGGCCAGTTCAACTGGCACTTCGTCCGAGACGAAGTCATCTTCGCCCTGTCCGGCGAAGCGATCATTCTTGAATCCGACGGCAGCGAGCGGCGCATGGCCGCCGGCGACGTTGCTTTCTTCCCGGCCGGCACCTCTTGCTCGTTTCGCGTAGACGACCACTTCCGTAAGGTCGCCGTCCTGCGCGAAACCATGACGCGCCCCGAGGGCTACGTCCTCAAAGTTTGGAAGAAAATGGTGCGGATCGCGTTCCCTTTCACCGCGGCTCCAGCTACCGCAAAAATTCGCACGGCCGATGCGCCTTCGACTCCGATCCGCATCACGCCGTCATCGACTTCCCTCCGCTAGCGCTCGGCGCCCCCCACCGACACAACGCCGTCGCAAGCTCAACTCCTCGTAATCTCACCAAAACAAGAGAGGGGGCGCTACCAGCCGCGCCCCCTCTTCCCACTTTTAGTCTCGATTTTTTCGCGGAATGTTCCCAGTCAAATCTCGACGGCGCGTGAATGTTTTGTAACGGATGGAAAAGGCGGGCTAAAACATTGGTGGCGGTGGAGGGACTTGAACCCACACGGAGCAAAGCTCCGGCAGATTTTGAGTCTGCTGCGTCTGCCAGTTCCGCCACACCGCCACGCGCCCAATTCTAACACGACTCGCCGGGCCAATTTACGTCTTACGGCACGCGATCTCGCGCCGCTTCTTGCTCGCTTCGCGTTTCGGCGGCTACACTCGCGAAGCCCGTGCCCACATCTACAAATTCCGCCGCGCGTACAGTTGCGCAAAGTCGCGCGAGTTCCGCGTCTACGACTGCGGCGACTCCGCCTCGCAGCACCGGCGGCTTCTGGGTGCTCATCGCCGTCCAGTTTCAAAACGCCTTCAGCGACAACGCCCTCAAGTGGCTCGTCAGCTTTCTCATCCTCGAAGCCTTCCCCGACAAAAATCAACGCGACCTCTGGTTCGTCCTCGTCGTTCCTCTCCTCTTTGCCGTTCCCTTCCTCATCTTCTCGATTCCCGGTGGCTATTTCGCCGACAAATACAGCAAGCGCAGCGTCACCCTCGGCGTAAAAGTTTTCGAGCTCATAGTCATGGCGCTCGCCACCTTCGCGCTCGCCCACAACCGGGTAGACCTCGCCAGCCTCGCACTCTTCCTCGCCTGTACGCAGGGCGCCATCTTCGGCCCAACGAAATATGCGCTCCTCCCCGAACTCCTACCCGATTCCAAACTCAGCTGGGGCAACGGCATCATCGAGCTCACCACACTTCTCTCCGCCATTTTCGCTGCGCTCGCCGGAGGCTTCCTCGCCCAACATTTCCGCGGTCGCCAAGCATGGTCCGGCGGAGTCTTCATCGCACTAACGCTCACCGGCATGTTACTCACACTCCTGATGCCGAGACTCGCCGCCGCCGATCCCACTCGTCGCTTTGATTGGAATTTCCCGCGCGAATTTGTCAAAGAAACGCACCGGGTCTGGGGCGAACCGACCCTCCGCATGGCCATCCTCGCTAACACGTTCTTCTGGTTCCTCGGCTCTCTTCTCCTTCTCAACATCGTCCTCTACGCCACCGACATTCTTCGCGTGGACGACCAGCACAGCAGTTATATCCTCGCCGCGCTCAGCCTCGGCATCGGAATCGGCAGCTTCCTCGCCGGCTACGCCTCCGCCGGAAAAATCGAGCAAGGAATGATCCTCCCCGGCCTCGCCGGACTCATGGTGCTCACCGCACTCCTCTCCATTCCCGGCCTCAGCTTCATCACTGTCGCCACGCTTCTCGGCTTCGTCGGCGTCTTCGGCGGATTCTTCGTAGTCCCCATCAACGCGCTCATCCAACACATCCCGCCACCCGAAGAAAAAGGCCGCACCATCGCCGTTGCCAATCTCCTCTCTTTCGTCGGCGTCGCCCTTCAGCCGGTCGCGCAATACGCGATGATTCGTCTCGGCCACCCCGATCCGTCCCGCATCTTCCTCGTTTCTGCCGCCATGAGCCTCGTCATGGGCATCCTCTTATTGCGCATGATGCCCAGCCTCGGCTCCCGCGCCCTCCACTGGACACGCCTCCACCCAAGCGACACCAAATAAGCCCCGTTGAATCTCGCGGCCGTCGCCAGCCTTCAGTCTCCTGCGCCCCCACTGGACGCGCCTTCGCCCAAAGCGATACCCTATAGCCTCCGCTGAATCCCGCGACTGTCGTCAGCCACAGCCGTTGGACCTTTATCAAGCGCGCCGGTGCGCGCTTTAACCGTCGAGGCCAGCAGGCATGTCCACCGTTGTCCCCATCCTGTCTTCACCCGTCCCCAAACGCGACCTCCGCGAATCCATGGAGCGCGTCCTCAAAGAGCTCGAAACCGTCCGCAAAGATCCGGCGCCCGATCCGGTCCACGACCTCCGCGTCGCCATCCGCCGCTGTCGCTCCGTCGGTGCCGTCTTCCAGGAGATCGATCCCGACCCCGCCTGGCCTGAAATGCGCCGCGTCCCCCGCAAACTCTTCCGCCGCCTCGGCGCTCTCCGCGACGCCCAAGTCATGGACGATTGGGTCAAACAGCTCGCGCCCGAAGGCGACCCACTCCGCCCCAAACTCCATCGCAATTTCGCCCAGAACGAGCCCGAACTACGCGACTACGCTCTCCGCTCGGTCGAAAAATTCGACATCAAATCTTGGACGCGCCTCGAAGAAAAACTCCGCCGCCGCACGCGCCTCGTTCCACAGTCGAGCCTCACGGCGCAATGCCTCGCCGTCGAGCGCATCGACGAAGCCCGCGAGCTCCACGCCCGCGCGCAACGCACCGACAGCCCCGCGGCGTGGCACGAGCTCCGCATCGGTATCAAGCGTTTCCGCTACACCGTCGAAAATCTTCTCCCGAATCACTACGTCCTCTGGAGCAAGAATCTCAAACGCCTCCAGGATCTGCTCGGCGACGTTCACGATCTCGATGTTTTGTCTGTGCTATTGAAAGATGTCGTCGCGAAGGACACGCCCGACGACGAAGCCGCGAAGCACGCGCTCACCGACGCGCATCACGTCTGGCAGGAAATCATCCACCGCGAGCGCACGCAGCGCGTCGAAACCTATCGCCAGCTCACGCTCGGCAAAACCAGCCTCTGGAACGATTGGCGCCACGGCCTTCCGCAAGGCAAGCGCCTCGCGCTCGCGTCGATGGCGCGCCTGCGAGCCACCGCTCGCGCCACCGACTCACGCCCGCATCGCACCGCGAAAATCTCCCATTTCTCGGTCGCGCTTTTCGACGCTTTGCGCCGCGCACACGCCGCACCCGCCTTCGGCGAGCAAAACATGCGCCGCGTCATGCGCGCCGCCGCGCGGCTCCATCGTGTCGGCGGAGTCCGCCACGCGAAGCCCGCACGCAAATCCAGCCGCAAAGCCGCGCGCCGTTTCCTTCGCGAGCTTCCGATGCCGCCGAGCTGGACCTACGAAGAGTGGGATCTCCTCGGCTGGGCTGTCCGCTTCCATCGCGGACCGGAGCCAAGCGCCGACCGCGGCACTTTCGCGACGCTCAGCGACGAGCAGCAAAAAAACATCCAGGCCATCGCCGGAGTCCTCCGCCTCGCCCGCGCCTTCCGCAAGTGTGGCATCGAAACTTGCGAAGGCCTGCGCGCCGAAAAATCCGCCGACGCCGTCATCGTTCACGTCCCCGGCCTCGCCGACTCTGCCGAAAACGCCGCGCGCCTCGCCGCCGCGAAACATCTCCTCGACATCTACATCGAAAAGCCGCTCCTGCTGAAGCCCGCGCCGAAACGCATCTCCGAGCAGACGCAAACGGAAACTCCCGCGCCACAACCCAAAGTCGTCGCCCTGCTCGAAGATTTCCAGCGCCACCTCGACCCTCAGCAACCAAAACCGCGCGCAGCCTCAGCCTCCGCCGACTAGCCGCCCCAAAAAATTCTCCCTAGCGGTTGCTCGCCGACGTGCCATGGGTGTAGGCTTCGCGCAACGGATCGTTGGTCGGTTCACCTTCCGGTTGTTTCCCTAGTCGGCCCTACCCCTGGAAAAATCGCGACACTCGCTTTCCGCCTCGAGCGGAGCGGAGAAAGCAGACAGAAAAATGCGTATTCGATCGTTTGGCGCCTTTGCGCTTTTGTGTGCCCTGATTGTGCCCATCGGCGCCGACCGCGCTACCGCGCAGTCATCCAGCCCGCAGTCGAAGGAAAAACCCGCGCAGTACACCTACGTCTCCGAGTGGACAGTCCCACGCTCGATGTGGGCCGACTACTTGAAAGGTGAAGCCGCCGACAACGAACTCATGAAAAAAGGAATGTCCGACGGCATCATCACCAGCTTCGGCTCGTTCGCTGTTCTAACGCATCAGGAGGGCGAACCCACACACGGCACGTGGTTCAGCGCATCCTCGGTCTCCAACCTTCTCAAATTCCTCGAAACCTTGCGAAACGCTCCCGATGCCACCGCCCCGGCGCTCGCCGCGGCAAAACATTGGGACTTCATCGTGGAAACTCACGACTATGGCGGCCACGCGGGCACATTTACCAACGGCTACCTGCGCGTCGGCCGTTGGGCGCCGAACCCCGGATCCACTGACACCGACGGCATACTCAGGGCGACTATGGTTCCCCTTCTCGACAAACTCGTTGCCGACGGCGCCTTGCACAGCTACACGATCGACAGGGAGAACATTCACACCGGGCCGCTCGGAACAGTCTTCCTCGTGATCATTGCCAACGGTCCGGAAGGCATCGACAAATTCGACTCCGCCATCGAAGAAGCGGAAAAGAGCAACCCCGCAGCGTGGGCCGCACTTCGCGGCGCGCTGGACGAGAAGGGCCACACCGACTCTCTCTCAAAAGTCAGCCTGATGGTTCAGAAGTAGCTTCGAGCGCCGCACCGGCTCGGCCACTGTTTCAAACGCGCGACGGATTCGTAGGGGCGGGGCTTGCTCCGCCCGGCGTCGCCCGCACTAAACAACGATCCGCCACAACCGCTGGCATCGTGCCCTGCGGTTTTGACCTTATTTTGCTCAACCTTCGCTGAAATCGATAATCGCTGGCGTCTCGCGGAAAAACTTCGTCTTGCTCGCCAAATAAATCACTCCAATCACAAACCAAATCCCACCCGCCGTCTTCGCCAGCGGATTCAGATTCCACCAAATCACCGAGCAAAAAATAAAACCGATCGCCGGCAGAACGATATCGATCAAGATGTTGCGCTTCCCCGCCCTCTGCAAAATTCCGAACTGATAAAACGCCGCCGCGTTAACTCCCATGAACGACAAAAACGCGCCGAAATTCAAAAGCTCGCCCGCCTGCTGATACGCGCTTCCGTAATAGTTCAGCAACACCGCCCCACCAAAACTCAAAAACCCGATCAGCCAAATGTTGTACGTCGGCGTGCTCGTCCCCGGCTTCACGTGCCCGAAAAAGGTGCGCGGCAACACATTGTCGCGCCCCATTCCAAATAACAACTTCGCCGCCCCGAGCCCGCCGCCCAGCCCGCTCCCAAACGCCGCCACCACCAGCACCACTCCCATCGCATTGAACAGCGCCGGCCCGCCTACTCGCCCGCAAACATCCATGAACGCGGTCTCCAGCGATTTGAACGAATGCCAATCCGGCCAAACGCGCTGCCCCAAATAAACTTCGAGCCCCCCAAATATTCCCGTGAACAAGCAAACGATCACCGTCGCCAGCAGGATATTCCGCTTCGGATTCTCCGCATCCTCGGTCAACGTCGTCACGCCATCGAATCCGATGTACGTTAACGCCGCAAACGAAGTCGCTCCCAAAAACTGCCGCATATTCCAGGTCGCGGGATCGTAGAACGGCTGCGTCGAAAAAATCCCGCCCCACCCCTGCGTGCTGAATAAATAGCGAATCGCCAGCACGATAAAAAATCCAATCACGATGAACATGCCAAACAGCAAAATCTGGTTCTGTCGCGCCGACGATCGAACCCCCTGCAAATTCAAAAGCGTAATCACCCCCGCCACGATCGCCGCCCACACCGCAAACGGAACCTTCGGCGTGTACACGTTGTGCATCGCCGCCGCGATCCACACGCAATTGATCAGCGGCAGCAGCAAGTAATCCAGAAACATCGCCCATCCAGCCAAAAATCCCAGATGCGGATTGATCCCCTTCCCGACGTACGTGTACGCCGATCCCGCGGACGGAAACAGCGCCGCCATCCGCCCGTAGCTCACCGCCGTGATCATCATCGCGAACATCGCGAACAGAATAATCGCCGTGAAATAATTGTTCGACAGCTTCTGCGCCACGCCATACAACGGCACCGGCGCAATCGGCTGAATCAGCACAATCCCAAAAAACACCAAGTCCGTCAGGGTCAACAACTTCTTGCCGCTTCGCCCTGAACTAGCTCCAGCTACTACGGTTTCACTCACACAACCTCCGCGAACCTCAGCGTCCTCTGCGTCTCTGCGTTATCTTTTCTCTTCTTCTTTTCTCTTCTTCTTTTCTCTTCTTCTTCCCTCTTCGCCCTCAAATCCTCTTCACCAACCCCTCATCCGTCGCCTTCGTATTCCTCACCAGCAACAAAACCAAAATCATCCCCACAAATGGAATCAACCCCGCCACCACCACGATCGGATCAAACGCATGCGGCCCCGCCGCCGCATGAGCATCCGAAAAGTGCCCAATCAATTCAAACGCAATAATCGTCCCAATCCCCGCCGTAGTGCCGCTCATCCCGCTAACGGTCGCCACCGATCGGCTCTCAAACAAATCCGTCGGCAACACATTCGCAATTGTCGAAAACGCAGCGTAAGCGAACGTCGCGATCGCAAACAACAATGTGATCAACCACAGCTTCACGGTAAAAATCGTAGGAATCAGCAGCATCACGCCAAATCCACCAAACACCACCATCGACTTCCGCGCAGCCCCCACCGGCCATCCGCGCTTGATCAAAACTCCCGAAACCCAGCCACCAAAAAAATTCCCCAGATCGGCAGCCAGAAACGGAATCCACACCGCCACCAACCCGTTCTTCAGCGCAATTCCCTTCGCCACGAGAAAAATCGGAAACCAGTCCGTCACAAAAAACCAGACCGGATCGGTCAGCCCCTTCGAAATCAGCGTCCCCCACGTCTGCGGCAGCTTGAGTAAGTCGCCCCATCGCGGCAGTGCTCGCGTTCCGGCCTGTCCCGCATCGATCGACTCCTTCTCGATGTCGGTCATCAGCATCTGTCGCTCCGCATCCGTAATCCGCGGATGCTCCTGCGGCCGGTAATACATCTTGCGCCAGACAATCAGCCACAAAAATCCCAGCAGCCCCGGAATCACAAATGCAACGCGCCAACCCCAGTGCAAATAAATCGGCAAAATAATGAACGGCGCGACCGCGCCTCCCACCGACGACCCGCTGTCGTAAAACGCCGCCGCCAACCCGCGTTCTCGCTTCGGAAACCATTCCGAAACCGCTTTGCTCGCCCCCGGCCAGTTTGCCGACTCTCCCAATCCAAGCAGAAATCGGAATCCCGCGAAACTCGCCAGCCCACTCGCCAGCGAAGTCAGCAATGACACCAGCGAATACCACGTCACGCTGATCGTCAGTCCTCGCCGCGTCCCGACGCGATCGATCTGCCTTCCGAACACCGTCTGCCCGATCGAATACGCCACGCGAAACGCAATCGCGATGTTCGCGTAATCCGTATTTGTCCAATGAAAGTCCTGCTTGAGGAATGGCGCAAGAATCGATAGCGTCTGCCGGTCAATGTAATTGATGACGGTGGAGGTAAACAAAATCACGCCGATCCACCACCGCAGCGAAGGGATCCCACGAGCCCGGTTCACAGGACTTTGCGTCATGAGATCGTCGTCGCGCACGCTACGTCGCGTTCGTTCACTGCGTCATCCGCAATCCTGACGATCACCGGCCCATCCCCTGTCGAAACATCGAAAGGTCTCGAAACCTCTCGAAATCAATCCGCTTCCATCGCGCCGCACGATTCTACACGCGCGCGCAACAAACGCACCTCAATCATCCAATCTCTCGTCATATGCTTTACGGGCGTTACGTGACGATGTAGTGCCCCGACACTTTGCGATGCTCCGTCCGGCTGTGTTGTAATGTTCATGTAACAAACGCCGTCTACTCTTCGACGAACAGATGCCCACTAGCTCCGTAGAAAATCCGGAATCGTCACAAAAAGCGCCTCGACCCGAGGCTGCCAAATCCACACTGCCCCAGCCGGGACGTCCCGTCCCCAGCCGCGCATATCCAGGCGCGCTCATCGTCGTCGAAGGCACCGACGGTTCGGGCAAGAGCACGCAACTTTATCTTCTGAAGCGCTGGCTCGAGATCGGCGGCTACCGCCTCCATTTCACCGAGTGGAATTCCTCTCCGCTGGTGAAATCCGCGACACGCCGCGGTAAGCAGCGCCGCCTGCTCACGCCGACCACGTTCTCTTTGCTCCACGCCGCCGACTTCGCCGACCGCTGCGAGCGCCAGATCATGCCGTTGCTTCAAGGCGACTACCTCGTCCTTGCCGACCGCTACGTTTACACCGCGTTCGCGCGCGACGCCGCTCGCGGTTGCCCGGAGCGCTGGCTGCGCAACCTCTATCGGTTTGCGCCAGTCCCCGACATCACCTTTTATTTCCGCGCGCCCCTCGACGTCGCGGTGCACCGCATCCTCAGCGGCCGCCCGAAGCTGAAATACTACGAAGCCGGCATGGACCTGGGTCTTTCCTACGACCGCGCCGAAAGCTTCCGCCTCTTCCAGGCGCGCATCCTCGAGGGATACGACAAGATGGTCGATTCCGACAATTTCGTCGTACTCGACGGCACGCTGCCCGTAAACAAATTGCAGAAGCAAATGCGCGACATCGTCGCGTCCAAAATCGATCTCAAGCGCTTTGCGCCGCATGCCCCGGAAGCCGAATGAAGAAACACCACGAAGAAGGCGCAGCAGGAATGCCAGAGAACGAGAAAGAAAAAGAGAAAGACAAGCTCCCCGCAGCGGCGACGACGGCAGCGACTGCGACTGAGCAGACAGCCACGCCCGCTCCGGGTCAGCCTGCGCCTACGCCGGCGGCCAAAGTTCCAGCCGCAGAAGAAGACGCCTCGCAGTATTTCTTCGGCGAACCGCTTGTCGGCTTCGATCCCAGCGAAATTACCGGCACGCTGATCGTCATCGAGGGCATGGACGGCTCCGGACGTTCCACGCAAATCGCGCTGTTGCAAGAGTGGCTCGAGTCCGAAGGCTTCGCTGTCCAAACCAGCGGCCTGCGCCGTTCAAACCTCGTCGGCCGCGACATCGATCAATTGCTGGCAAAAAATGCCGTGACGCGGTTGACGCTTTCGCTGATGTACGCGACCGACTTTTTCGACCAGGTCGAACACCGCATTCTCCCGGCGCTCCGTGCAGGCACCGTCGTTCTCGCCGATCGTTTCATCTTCACTTTGATCGCGCGCGGCGTCGTCCGCGGCATCAATCGCGATTACATTTCCGGCCTCTACGCCATGGCGCTTCGTCCTCACCTGACTTTCTGGCTCAACGTTCGCCCTGAGACCGCTTTCGCTCGCGAATTCAAGAAAGCGCAAGCCATCAGCTATTGGGAAGCCGGCCGCGACATGTCGCTCTCTCACGATCTTTATTGGTCCTTCATTCGTTACCAGACGATGATCAAGCGTGAATTTGAAGTCATGGCCAAGCGCCATAACTTCATCGAGCTCGATGGCGAGGCCAGCGTCTCCGCCGTGAACAAGCAATTGCGGCAGCGCATCGGCGAACGCCTCGGCATTCGCGCCACAAAATACGCGCCGTCATCCGCATTGCAGCACCTCTGGCGTTAAACTCTTGACGCATGCCTGAGCCAGTTCACATCGCGGCGATCGATGCCGGCTCCAACGCAGTGCGTCTTTCCATCGCCCGCGCTTACTCCGCTCTCGACATCGAACCTCTCTACAGCGAACGCTATTCGCTCCGTCTCGGCGAAAGTGTTTTTCACCGCCACCGCTTCACAGAAGAGATTTTCAAAAAAGGCGTAAAGGCATTTCGTCACTTCAAAGAAGTGATGGACGAGTACGGCGTCACGCGTTATCGAGCCGTTGCCACCAGCGCGTCGCGCGAAGCGCGGAATCGCAAAGCGTTTGTGCGCGAGATCAAACGCAAATCCGGAATCTCGCTCGAAGTGATCGGCAGCGCCGAAGAGTCGCGGCTCGGCCGCGAAGCGGCTATCGCGGTGATGGGTCCGGAGTCGCCGCCGCGCTGCATCATCGATCTCGGCGGCGGCAGCCTCGAGATCAACATCCTGCACGATCACACCGTCGAGCAAAACGCGCAGATTCCCGTCGGAACCGTGCGTCTGCTGACGACGCTGAATATTCCCGGCGTCATCAGAACGCAGCATTCCGAGCAAGTTCGCCGATACGTAAAAGCGTTGCTCGAATCGAAGCTGCCGAATCGGCCGAATCTTGCCGATAGCATCGCCGTCGCACTCGGCGGCAGCGCTGAAGCGCTCGCTGCGATTGCTCCTGGGCCGCGCGAGCATGGCGTTCCAACGTTACAGCTTTCGCTGTTGCGCGAACGGCTGTCCGGGATTCTCGAGCGCGATGTTCGCGAACGCATGAAGGCGTATGCCGTGCGACGCGACCGCGCGGACGTGATGGGAATCGCCGCGATCATTTTCATCATGATCGGTCGCTATCTGAATCTGCGCACGCTCGCTGTTCCCAGCATCGGCATCCGCGAAGGTTTGCTGCAAGAAATCGCGCGCGACGCCTTCTCTCGCAAAGAGCCGCATCGTTACAACGCGGCGGAGCGCCAAGTATTGCTCGGGACGCGCGCATTCGCGCGACGCCTGAAATACGACCAGCAGCACGCCGAGCATGTTCGCGAACTGAGCATCATGCTCTTCGATCAGTTGCAGCCGGTGCATCACCTGTCGCCACACGCGCGTGTCTTGCTTGAAGCCGCCGCGATGCTCCACGACGTCGGGCACATGGTCAGCCATCGCGGACATCACAAGCACGGCGAGTATCTCGCGCTCAACGGAGACATTCAGGGACTCGACGGCCACGATCGCTGCATCGTCGCCGCCGCCGTTCGCTACCACAACCGCAAATCCGTTCCCGCCGGTCACCACGTCGCGTATTCATCGCTAACAAACGCCGAGCAGCGCATCACGCGCCGGCTCGCCGCATTGTTGCGTGTAGCCGAGGCGCTGGACCATTCGCACCGCCAGCGCGTCACAAATCTCCGCGCTTCCTTCCAACGCGGCGCCGTCGGCCTCCGCGTCACCGCCCACGGCGACGCCGCCGAAGACCTGGTCGACGCCAACCGCAGCGCCGAACTCTTCGAGAAAGAATTCCACGTCCGCCTCTATTTCCGCCAAGCCGACCAGTAGCCGCCGCTGGGCGCGCTAGCGAATTCGCGAGAGCTATCAATTACTACGGCACAGCGCAACGATTCGCGCACCGAACGCGGAGGGTTCCGCATCACAATGTTTGGAACGAGAAAAAGGAGATTCCTTAAAAAATGGAGCTGTACATCGTCCGCCACGGCATCGCGATCGATCGCGAAGATCCGAAATCTCCGGCTGATCCCGAACGGTTTCTGACGGAAGAAGGCATCGAGAAAACCAAGCAAGTCGCGAAGCGAATCGCGGGCTTCAAAATCAGTCCCGACCTCTTGATTAGCAGCCCGTATGTGCGCGCCATGCAGACGGCCGAAATTTTCGCGGCGGCGTTCGATTATCCGAAGCAGAAGATTCGCCGATCCGATTCGCTTCTTCCCGGCACCGAGCCATCGCATTTTTTCAAGGAGATCGCCAGGGAGAAAAATTCTTCCGTGGTGTTTTGCTTCGGCCATGCTCCGCAACTCGACGATCTGGTCGCCTCTGCCATCGGCTCGAAACATCACGTCACGCAACTGAAGAAAGCCGGAGTCGCAGCCATCGAATTGAAGCGGCTGTCTCCGCCGAGCGGCCAACTTCTTTGGCTCGCGACTCCGAAACTTCTCCGCAAGTAGACGAACCAGCCGCTCCTGTCTCCCGCCTTCCCGATTTGGGAACGATAGGGGTGTACCCCCCTATATTTTTGAAAGAGTGCGCAAGGCGTTTCGATTGAATAGGTTGCAGATCTACAGAAAACGGGAGTGTGGAAGTTATTGAAAGGACAGGAGTAAGAGCGGGGCGTGGATGCGGTCTGAGTGGGAGGCGGCAGGTCATTGTGAAGGATAGCATAGAATATGTACTTTGTCAATAGCATTTAGCGACTAGTACATTCGAATAGGGTGAAATTGTTACGCGTTCGAATGGTGTGGCGATCGAGCGCCGACCGCCTTGCGAAGCAAAATGGTCGAAGCGTCAGCGCGATCTATATGGAGTGCGGCGCCTGCTGCGCCGCTTTTGACCAACGCTGCCAACGCGATGATGCGCGAATAGAGCAACCAACCGAGCGAGATTAGAAGATCGAAATCTTGAAGCTCAGGAATTTCTTCGGATTCTGGCGGAAGTCCCCGATCAGCAATCGCAGGTCGCCGGTCAGCCCGGTCAAGTTGTCGTAAAGCTGCGGATCGGAGAAAAGTTTTCCGGCTGTTGTGGTGTTGTCGTTGAGCTTGGCGGTCGCGTTCGCCAGATTCGTGCTCGTATCTTTCAGCTTGTTGTAGAGGGCGTCGTCGGTCGCGAGTTTCCCAAGGCTCCCTTTTCCGGCGCGAACGTCACCCAACATGCCGTTGGCGTTATCGACGGTATTTTTCAACTGATCGTAAAGCTGCGGATCGTAGAGCAACTTGCCGAGCGTTCCCTTTTGCGCGCGCAGATCGGAGACGATGGTGTTGACGTTGTTGTAGAGCTCGTCGCTGGTAACAAGCTTTCCGATCGTGCCTTTGCCGCCGCGAATGTCCGCGATCATCTTGTTGGCGTTGCCGAGCGTGGCGTTCAGGTTGTTGTAAGCCTGCTCGTCCTGAATCAGTTTGCCGATCGTGCCCTGGCCAGCTTTCACTCCCGCGACCATAGTTTGCACATCGACGGTGATGACTTTGAGATTGTCGAGCAGATCGGAACTCTGCGCCATGATCTCGCCGATTCCCTTTTCTGTAACGCCGTGGACTTCCTGATCTTCCTTCAGAGGCGTGCCTGTAAACCCCCGCGTGATATTGATGTAGCGATTGCCGAGCAAACCTTCGGTGACGAGGCTCGCGTTGCTGTCGGTCAGAATGTCGGGCTGAAAGCGGCGATCGAGCCGCATCACGATTTCGATGCTCTTGGCTTTTTCGGGAACGTGATTGGCCGTGCGTGGAACGAGACGCAAAGTTTCGACATTGCCGACGTCAACGCCGTCGATGCGAACCGGAGCGCCCGTGGCGAGACCATCGACGTCGGGAAGATACGTCTTGAGGCGATACTTCGGTCCCCAGAAGCCGGCGCCGGTGACGTAGAAGATACCCACGGCAAGAACGAACAGGCCAACCAAGACGAACAGGCCGACGCGAAGTTCGGTCCACGTCAATTGTTTGCGCATCGCCATCGATGCAGTCCCTCCGCCGGACTTGCTGCCGGGATTCTAGTTCTGACTACGAGTTCCAAAAAAACAAAGTCGTTACGCCTGGGCGTCTGGGGCGCAGCGTGCTGCGCACCGACAAAGACTTGGCCGCTGAGAAACAGAGTACAGCAAGTTCACACAAGATAGCGCTTGAGATACGGGTCTTTTGTCGATGCGATTTCCTCGGGCGTACCGTCGAAATAAATGCGGCCTTCGTTGTAGACGACGAATCGCGTTACGGGCTCGTCGAGATTGGCCTGAACGCGCGCGGAAGAAGCCGGATCGCGAACCACGCGCCGCGTTTGCGGATCGAATTTGAAATTGGCGAGCGCGAAACCATCCTGGACGCGATGCGTGGCGAGCAGCGCAGTTACGCCGTAAACGTCGCGGAGACGAAGAATCAAAGTGATGATCGTCTGCGACGTAACGGGATCGAGCCCCGCGGTGGGCGAATCGTAAAGAACGATTTGCGGGCGACTGACGAGGGCGCGCGCGATGGAAACGCGGCGGCGCATACCACCGGAAAGTTCGGACGGGAGTTGATCGAGGGTGTGTTCGAGCTCGACGAATTTCAGGACTTCGCGGACGCGCTGGTCGATTTCGGCTTCATCGACGCGATCTTCGCGGAGACGGTAGGCGACGTTGTCGGCGACGGTCATGGAGTCGAAGAGCGCGCCTTCCTGGAAGACGAAGCCGATCTGGCGGCGGAAATTGAGGAGATCGACTTCGGACATGGATGAAACTTCGTGGCCGAGAACGTTGACTCTGCCTTGGCTTGGATGAAGCAGGCCCGCGGCGAGTTTCAGAGTGAGCGTTTTGCCGGTGCCGGTTTCACCGAGGAGGATCAGCGTCTCGCGCGGGAGGACTTTGAAGGAGAGGCCACGGAGAATGTCGCCTTCGTCGAAGGACATGCGCACGTTATCGAAGGTTACGACCGGATCGGTGTCGTAGGGTGTGCGGCGCGGCGGGGAGACTAGGGGACGAGTCGTCAAAAGAGTTTGTCTCCGAGCCAGAGGGCGATTTTCGTGAGGAAGACGTCGCAGGCGATGATCATCACGTTGGAGACGACAACGGCTTGTGTGGTGGCGCGGCCTACTCCTTGGGTGCCACCGCGGACGGTCAGGCCTTTGTAGCAGCCGACCGTCGCGAGGATGAAGCCGTAGACGAGCGGCTTCATCATGCCCTGCATGACGTCGGCGAAATCGAGGGCGTTGATGGCGCGGGTCCAGAATTCGATGGCGCCGAGGCGGAGAGAAAAGACAGAGGCAACGCAGCCTCCGAGAAGACCGACAAAGTCCGAAAGTACGGTGAGCAGCGGAAGAACCAGGATGCTGGCGACGACGCGCGGCGTGACGAGTTTGCGCGACGGGTCGGTGCCCATGGCGCGCATGGCGTCTACCTGTTCGGTGACGAGCATCGAGCCGAGTTCGGAAGCGATACCGCTGGCGTTGCGACCGGCGACGAGGATGCCGGTAATCGTGGGACCGAGTTCGCGCACGAGCGCGAGAGAAACGATGTCGCCGGTGAGACCGGTCTGGCCGAAGCGTACGAACTGGGAGCCGGTTTGCAGCACCATGACCGCGCCTATGAAAAAGCCGGACATGAGGACAATGGCGAGCGAGCCGACGCCGATGTCATCCATCTGATCGAGAACGTCCTGAAAATACCGCGGGCTGGTGGCGAGATTGGCGAGCGAGCGCCCGGCGAGCTGGAAATAATCCTGGACGTTGAGAACGAAGCGCTTGGTGGCGTCGGTCAGCACTTCGGTCATGGAAATTTGTTCAACTACATGCGTGTCGGGCGTCGAGAGTTGGAGCGGGGCTTCGGACACAGTGGTTATGGTTGGATGACGCTACAGGCAAAGGGGTTATGTTGCGCGAGGACCACCACGACGAAAGCGTAACTGTGCCGAGAGAATGCGTCAAGCAAACAGGCGCGCTCCGCGACGGTCAGTTTCCGATTGCGCGACTTGTCGGGTGCACCTTGGGTGTTATAAATGTCGGAAAACTCGAGTTTTGCTGAGGACTGCCGCCGATGGGAACGAGAGAATTAGAAATTGCTCTCTCCGCTTTCGAGAATCTAAGAGGGAGATTTCCGGCGCTCTCGATGAATCTTGATTTACGTCCTTCGAATGTGGACGCACTAATGGATGTACCTGCCCAGCCGGGCCTCTCCTTCAGAGTCCGTCTCACCCTTCAGAATCGCAATGAACTTTGTTTGGTTGTGTCGAATAGCTACGAATGGATTTGGCTTCCGTGCTCAAGCCCGAGCCAAGTCGAAGGATACATCGAAGCTGTCTCAGGGCTGTTGTCTGGAGAGTTTCGCATTCTCGAGCACTGGCGGGGCCGCAAAGTGGTGAAGGCACAGATACAACGGCCTGACGGCGGCGCTTGGAAAAACGTCGCTACTTTTAGCGACCTGTTAGCTGTCGTTCCTTGGCCAAGGAAGACGTTCAAGGTTGTCCAAAACAAACTTTGATAGAGCATCCGGCGGTGCTTGATTCGCGCCGCAGCCCGTCGCGTTTGCTGAGGGGGCAGGGACGCTGATCGATATGCGCTCAGCTAAGAGTCCCCTTGCCTCTGCGTTTCACTGGGCGAGGTGCGCGTATTGGTCGCCGAAGAAGTCGCCTTTATTCCATGTGGGGCGCGGCGTGTCCTGGGTGACGTAGTAGCCGCAGAGGAATGTGAAGCGCGCAAATTTTGCGGCGGCGTCGAAATCGAGATTGGGCTGGTTCATGTCGTCCTGCGGCGAGTGGTAGGTCTCGTCCATCCACTTCATAGCAATGTCCCATGCCTTTTTGCTGCCGTCGGGCGATTTGAATCCCGGTGAGGGCATGACGGCGGGAATGCCCTGCTTGACGAAGGAATACTGATCGCTGCGGATGAAGACGACCTGCTCGGGCATAGGGTCGGGGCTTTCGACGATGCCCATTTTTTTGGCGGCGCGCTGGATCACGGATTCGAGCGAAGTATGTTCGGCGCCGAAAGCGATGACGTCGGCGAGCGGATACAGCATGAAAACCTGGTCGATGTTGATATCAGCGACGATGGAATGCTTGGCGACGGTGGGATATTGGGCGAAGTATGCGGAGCCGAGTTCGCCGGCTTCTTCACCGGTGACGGATACGAACAGGATCGACCGGCGCGGGCGCGGATTCATGCGCGCGAAAGCTTGGGCCACTTCGAGAATCGTTGCGGAGCCGGAGGCGTTGTCGAGCGCGCCGTTGTAGATGGCGTCGCCTTTGATGGGTTCGCCGACGCCGAGATGATCGAGGTGCGCGGTGTAGACGAGATATTCGCCTTTGAGGATGGGATCGCTGCCTTCGAGTTTGGCGACGACGTTGGGACTGTGAAGGTCTTTGGATACGGTAACGACATGAATTTTGGCGGTCACGGGCAACGGGAAGACGGAGAGTTTTCCATTTTTGGCGCCCGCGAAAACTTCGTCGGCGGAGTGGCCGGAGCCTTCGAAGAGTTTTCGCGTTGCATCGATGCTGAGATATACGCCCGCTTTGATTTGCGGTAGGTAGTCGTTAGGATGGCCTTCTTTGTCGAGCCAGCGGAATTCGGGATTGACGAGGTCTCGGACAAATTTCGCGAAAGGATACATTCCCTCGGAAACGGGATCGTCGATGGCGATGATGCCTACGGCGCCGTGGTCGGCGGCGATTTTGGCTTTGACTTCAAGCGCCGAGTAGTGGGCTTTGATGGAGGACGGGAAATCAGGGGCGGACAGGACTACGGCAACGATTTTGCCTTTGACGTCGAGAGACTTGTAGTCGTCGTAATGCTGGTCGGGTGCGGTGACGCCAAAGGCGGCGAATACGACAGGTGCGTCAACGGTGACGTCGGGCGCAACCGGATCGGGCTCGATGATGTAGTCGACGTGGGACGTGAGCGAGCGCGGCGTGCCGTTTCGCGTGATGGTTAGAGCAGACTTATCGACGTCGGTGCGGAGCGAGCGGACCGGGACGGATTGGAAATAAGTGTTGTTGTCACCGGCGGGTTGGAGGCCCATGCCTTCGAAGCGGGTGGCCATGTATTTGGCGGCGAGTTCATGGCCGCGCCTGGCTGTGCCGCGGCCTTCGAGGGCGTCATCGGCGAGGAAGCGCATGTCGGCGCGGATGGCGTCGGCGGTGATGGTGGACATCGCGGTGTCGGCGGCAGGTTCGTCGGGAGGTGCTGCGGTTGTTTGGAGGGGTATGAGGATTATCAGGGCGGAGGTTAGGAGGGCGAGAAGTTGAAGCAGCGAACTGGGATGGCGCGGTGAGCGCATGCGGTGTCTCCTGAATTGTGCGGTTGGATTCTACAACGTCGCGAGGATTGGGCGCCGACGTTGCAACTGTAAAAGCGGCGCCGAGCCGCCGCACTCCATATAGTTGTTCTGCGTGCGGATGGGCCTTACACTGGTGGTTTGACTGGGGCAATTTTGAAGGCGTAGAGGAGTTGGGAGGCGGATGCTGCGTTTTTACACGGCGGGGGAATCGCACGGGCAGGCGCTGCTGGCGTTTGTGTCGGGGCTACCTGCGTCGTTGCCGGTGAGCGTGGATTTTATCAATCATGAGTTGCACCGGCGCCAACTGGGCTATGGGCGCGGCGGACGGCAGAAAATCGAGAAAGATCGCGCGGAGATTTTTGCGGGCGTGCGGCGCGGGGAGACGATCGGAGCGCCGATCGCGATTCGGATTGAGAATCGGGACTGGGCCAACTGGGAGAAGATCTTGCCTGTCGAGGCGCTGCCGGAGAGCGGCGTGGGCGCGAGCGATCTGAAGAAGTTGGTGGCGCCGCGGCCGGGTCACGCAGATTTGGCGGGATCGCAGAAATTTAATTTTCATGATGCGCGGTATGTGCTGGAGCGGGCTTCGGCGAGAGAGACGGCGGCGCGTGTCGCGGCGGGTGCGCTGGCGAAGCAATTGTTGGGCGAATTTGGAACGGAGATTGCCAGCCACTCGGTGCAGGTCGGGCATGTAAAGCTGGAGCGCGCGGCTACCTGGAACGAGATTTGGATGGCGAATGGAGATATTGAGTCGCCGCTGAGATGCGTCGATCCGAAGGTACAGGAGCGGATGAAGGCGGAAGTGGATGCGGCGAACACGGCGAATGATACCGTGGGCGGCGTGTTCGAAGTAGTTGTGCACAACGTGCCGATCGGGTTGGGGAGCCACGCGCAATGGGATGAGAAGCTGGACGGGCGGCTGGCGCAGGCAATTCTGAGCATCCAGGCTGTGAAAGGGATGGAAATCGGCGCGGGGATTGCAGCGGCGAATTCATTTGGCAGCGAAGTGCAGGATGAGATTTCGTACGACAGGGCAGCTAAAAAATTTCGGCGCTCGTCGAATCGCGCGGGCGGTTTGGAAGGCGGCATCACGAACGGCGAAGATATTGTGGTGCGCGGCTATCTGAAGCCAATTTCGACGCTGCGCAAGCCGCTAGGAACGGCCAACATGGTGACGAAGGAGCCGGTTCAGGCGGCGTACGAAAGGTCGGACTGGTGCGTGGTGCCGGCGGCGGGTGTTGCGGCGGAGGCGATGGTCGCACTTGTCCTGGCGGATGCTTTTCTGCAAAAATTTGGAGGAGACTCCCTCCCCGAGATGAGGCGGAATTTCGAAGGTTATGCCCGACAAGTTGAAGAGTTCTAAGAGCGCGTCGAAGTCCGAGGTCGAGACGGACCCGGATGAGACGCAGGACGTGCAGGCGGCCGCGGCGAGCGTGCTGAGCGCTGCGCGAAAGATTTATCCGATCGTGAAGTATGGCGATCCGATTCTGGAAAAGCCGACCGCGACCATTAAGAAATTTGACGAGGAGTTGGAACAGCTCGCGGAAGATATGTTTGCGTCGATGTACGCGGCATCGGGAGTCGGATTGGCGGCGCCGCAGATTGGGAAAGGACTTCGGATTGCGGTCGTCGACGTGACCAGCGGGAAAAATCCGGAAGCGAAGATCGTGCTGGTGAATCCGGAAGTGATTCACGGCGAAGGCGAGAAGCGCGAAGAAGAAGGATGCTTGTCGATCCCGGGATTTCGCGGATATGTAGTGCGGCCGCAGTTTGTGACGGTAAGAGCGCAAAACGCGAAGGGGGAGACGTTTGAGATGCGCGGCGAAGAATTGCTGGCGCGCGCGTTTTGTCACGAGATCGATCACCTCAACGGGATTTTGTTTATCCAGCACCTGAGCATGCTCAAGCGCGACTTGATCAAGCGGAAGATCAAGAAGCTGCGGAAACAGGGCGAGTGGTAGAGGCGCGATCGGCGGATTCGCGGGTGGTGGATTCGGTCCGGAAACGGATGAAGATAGTTTTCTGCGGGACTCCTCAGTTTGCTGTTCCTACGCTGAAGTTTTTGCTGACACACGAAGAGTTTGAGATTGCGGCGGTGATTACGCAGCCGGACCGCCCGAGTGGACGCGGGATGAAGTTGACCGCGTCGCCGGTGAAAGAGGCAGCGGTTGCGGCGGGAGTTCCGGTGCATCAGCCCGAGAAAGTTCGCGCGCCGGAGATGCAGGCGGCACTGGAGGCGATCGCGCCGGATTGCGTCGTGATCATTGCGTACGGGCAGATTATTCCGGCGCGGCTGCTGCCGATTGCAAAGTATGGATGGATCAATTTGCACGCTTCCCTGCTGCCGAAATATCGCGGGGCGGCGCCGATCAATTGGGCGATCGTGAACGGCGAGACGGTCAGCGGAATCACGACGATGCGGATCGATGCGGGGATGGATACGGGCGAGATGCTTTTAACGCATGAGATGGCGATAGGCGCGAATGAGACGGCGCCGGAGTTGGCGGCGCGGATGTCGGAGGCGGGAGCGCCGCTGATGGTGGAGACGCTGCGCGGGATCGCGGCGGGGACATTGAGCGGGCGGGTGCAGGATTCGGCGGCCGCGACGTATGCGCCGATGATGAAGCGCGAGGATGGACGGATTGAGTGGTCGAGGACGGCGCGGGAGATTTACAACAGGATGCGAGGGTTTGCGCCTTGGCCGGGGGCGTTTTCGATGTTGAGAGGAAAGACATGCCAGATTTTGGGGCGGCCAGGCGAGGAAACACGCGGCGGGCAAGAGCCGGGGACGATTCATGTGCGGCAGAGCGGGATTTACGTTTCGTGTGGCGGAGCAACCGAAATGCGGATTTCATCCGTCAAAATGGAGGGCGGTCGCGCGATGGACGCGGTGGAGTATGCGCGCGGGGCCCGGTTGACCGAAGGGGAACGCTTCGGAAACGCGTAGTTGGCAGGAATTGGAACGGTCAGGCATACTCGCCTTTCACGGCACCTCCGAGCCGAAAGAGAAAGACTGCTGGGCAGAAACGTAGCATTCCAATCAAACGCCAAGCAGGACGAAAGACGCTGCAATCTGAAATCGCTGAGATCCGAAACAAACCGAGCGGGAGAAATTGGTCGATGAATATCGTTGAGTTGTCGCTTGTGAAGAGTGCGAGAGCGATTGGGTGGAGACGATGCGTGCGCGCGGGTGCTTGTGTCGCGATGGCGGCGCAGTTGGCGTGGTCGCCGCTGATGGCGGCGGGGACGGCTGCGACTCCTGACGCAAAGGCGAGTGGTGCGGCCGCGGCCGCGAAACCGGATGCGATTTTGAAAGTGATGCAGGCGGAATTAGCGCGCGCGACGGATGGATTGGCGAAGAGCGATCCGGCTCCCTACTACATCAGCTACACGGTGAACGATCAGGACGTGTTCTTTTTGGTTGGCGCGTACGGGAGTTTGCTGACGGATGCGGGATTGAAGCGGCGGCAGGCGGACGTGGTGATGCGCGTCGGATCGCCGGCGCTGGACAACACGCACGGGCAAGCCCGGCCGAGCGGGATGACTTCGGGCGCGCTGCCGTTGGGCGACGATCCGGATGCGATCAGCAGAGTTTTGTGGGAGCTGACGGATCGCGAGTACAAGCGCGCGGCGCCGGCATTTTTGAATGTGAAGACGAACACCGCGGTGCGGGCCGAAGAAGAGGATAAGTCGCCGGATTTTTCGAAGCAGGCTCCGTCAACACACACGGGCGAGCCGCTGACGGTGCCGGGATTCGATCGGACAGCGTGGGAAGGCGAGATTCGGAGACTGTCGGGAGCGTTTCGGAAATATGCGGAAGTGTATTCGGGTACGGTGACGCTACAGGTGGCGACGGCGAACTCGCGGCTGGTGTCGAGCGAAGGAACGGTGATCGCGACGCCCAGCGCATCGGCGCGCATGGTGATGGAAGCTTCGACACGCGCGGATGATGGGATGGAGTTGATCCGCGTCGAGACATTCCAGGCGCCTTCGGCAAGCGGATTGCCGAACGAGGCGGAGCTGACGGCAAAGATCGAGAAGATGGCGACGGATCTCCAGGATTTGCGGAAGGCTCCGGTAGCGGAGCCGTACGACGGTCCGGCGTTGCTGAGCGGGCGCGCGGCGGCGGTTTTCTTTCACGAAGTGCTCGGGCATCGGATGGAAGGTCACCGGCAACGCGATGAAGACGAAGGGCAGACGTTCACGAAGAAAGTGAATCAAGTGGTGCTGCCGGAATTTTTGAGCGTAACGGACGATCCGACTCTGCGCGAGCTGAAAGGCACGAAGCTGGCGGGATTCTACGAGTACGACAACGAAGGTACGCCGGCGCAGCGTGTCGAGATTATTAAGGACGGCGTGCTGAGGAATTTTTTGACGTCGCGCATGCCCATCAAGGGATTTGAGACCTCGAACGGGCACGGGCGAAATCAGCCTGGGCTGATGCCGACGGGGCGCCAGGGGAATTTGCTGGTTTCGTCGACGAAGACGGTGCCGGAAGCAGAGATGCGCCAGAAGCTGATCGATGAAGTGAAGAAGCAGGGCAAGCCGTATGGACTCTATTTCGATGATATTCAGGGCGGGTTCACGTTGACGACGCGCTCCTTGCCGCAGGCGTTTCAGGTGCTGCCGGTGATCGTGTATCGCGTCTACGCGGACGGGCGGCCGGATGAGTTGGTCCGCGGGGTGGACATCGTGGGGACGCCGCTGGCGGCGTTGACGCGGATTGTTTCGACGGGTGATCAGCAGCACGTGTTCAACGGCGTGTGCGGCGCGGAGAGCGGCAGCGTGCCCGTGTCGGCGGTTGCGCCGGCGATGCTTTTCTCAGAGATGGAAGTCCAGAAGCGGGCGCACTCGCATGAGCGGCCACCGATTTTGCCGCCGCCGGGATTTGAGACGAAGACCGCGAATTTGCAAGGCGACCCGGCGAAGCAGGCGGTGAAGCCATGAGCGTGAAGATGACGCGGATGATTTGCAGAGTGGGAGTTGTCGCTGGGTTGCTGGCGATGGCGACGGCGAATTTTGCGGCGAACGGTCCGGCGCGAAATGCGAATTCCCTTCCGATTGTTGATGCTGCTCGCGTGAACGCTCCGGAAGCGCACCCTGCGGCGAATGGCGATCCGCTGCTCGACGCGCTGATGACGGAGCTCGATCGTTCGAAATCGCAATTGAAAATGGATCAGGTCGACCCGCCGTACTACATCGAGTATCGCGTTAACGATGTTGACGATTATTCGGCGGAAGCGGCATTTGGCGCAGTGCGCGAAAACCAGCGCGTGCGCTATCGCGTGCTGCGCGTCGTCGTGCGCATCGGCGACTACAAACAGGACAGTTATTACGGCATCGGAATGGGCGAGACCAACATCCTGCCGCTCGATGACGATCCGATCGCGCTGCGACATCAGATCTGGCTCGCTACCGACGACGCATATAAGGAAGCGGTCGAGGCCCTCACAGAAAAGCAGGCAGCCCTGAAGCAGTTCAGTGCAGAAGCAACTCCCGTCGATGACTTTGCGAAAGCGCCCGTGGTGAGCGCGATCGATCCGACGGTGAAGCTGCAACTCGACGAGGCGTCGTGGAAGAAGACGATCGAAGACGCGACGAATTTGTATCGCGTATATCCGGATGTGCAGACGGTTTCGGCGTCGCTACGATTCTCGGCGGTGAACGAATACCTCATCAACTCCGAAGGGACGGTCACGCGCAACGGAAAGACGACGTACAGCGTGACGCTGAACAGCACGGCGCAGGCGGACGACGGGATGCGACTCAGCCGGAATCCGTACTGGATGGTGGCGAAAGCCGAAGAATTGCCGACGCGTGAAAAGCTGATCGGCGAGTCGAAGAAGATGCTCGACACGCTCGTGGCGCTGCGCAAGGCGCCGATTGTGGAGGAAGAATATCGCGGGCCGGTTTTGTTCGCGCCGGACGCGGCGAACGATGTGATCGCTTCGTTGATCGGATCGAACGTGTTGGGGCGGAAGCCGCAACTTGGCCGACCGAACCGGACGACCGGAGCGTTTGCGACGAGCTATAAGACGCGTGTGCTGCCGACGTTTCTAACGGTGGTCGATGATCCGACGTTGAAGGAATTTGGCGGGAAGAGTCTCGTAGGAAATTACGACGTAGACGACGATGGAGTGAAGGCTCAACCGGTCACAGTGGTCAACAGCGGTATGCTGGTGAGCTACCTCGTTGGGCGCCAGCCGATTCGAGACTTCCCTGCTTCGAATGGGCACGATCGCGGCGGCGCGGGGAGTTTTCCGTCGCCGAGCCTGGGCGTGCTGATGGTGAAAAGCTCGGATGCGAAATCACCGGAAGAGTTGAAGCAAAAGGTGATTTCGATGATCACCGAACAAGGTCAACCTTATGGCTATCGCGTCGAAACTCTGGGCGCGGGGAACGCGCCGCGATTGCTATATCGCGTTTACCCAGATGGCCATGAAGAACTGGTCCGCGGCGCAGTGTTCAATGAGCTCGACGTGCGCGCGCTGCGGAGCGATCTGATGTCGGTTGGCAACGATCCGCTGGTGAGCAACCGGCAAGGCGGAGTCGCTACGACAGTGATTACCCCTTCGCTGCTATTCGACGAGCTCGAAGTGAAGCGCGCCGACACGAGCAAGGACAAGTTGCCGGATTATCCGGCGCCGCCGCTACAGGCGCAAACCTCGCCGAAGAAGTAACCAACATTTCACGCTGGAGTGCCGAATGCATGGCGAGGCACGGGAATCCGTGTCATTCTGATTTTTCGTTATGTCTCCCTTACGCGAACGACTCGAAGCGCTCGGCCAAACGGCGCTGCTGATTTTCATCCTCACGTCGGCTGCGTTTCTGAGCGCGATCACGGCCATGCGCATCGCTATCCACGGCCGCGAAACTACAATGCCCAACCTCATCGGAAAGCATGTCACCGAGGCGAGTCACATGTTGAGCTCGCGCGGGCTCGTGCTGAAAGTTGCCGACCACGTTTACAGCGACGAGCCGATGAACGTCGTTGTGCGACAGACGCCGACGTCCGGGCAATTGATGAAGGTGTCGCAGCAGGCGCACGTTGTGCTGAGCCTGGGGCAGCGGCAACTGGAAGTTCCACTGCTTGAGGGAAGTTCGCTGCGCGTCTCCAGGATCGAGCTGCTGCGCGCCGGCTTGCAGGTCGGCGAAGTTTCGAACGTTACGATGCCGGACGCACCGGTGGATCAAGTTGTCGAGCAGACTCCGCGCCCGGGCGCCGGAGCTGCCACTCCACGCGTGGATGTGTTGGTGTCGCAAGGTCCGCGCGACGCGGCGTATGTGATGCCGCACCTTGTCGGCCTGACGGAAGCGGACGCTGGCAAACGATTGGACGCCGCGGGCCTGAAAAAGAAAATCAACTATGTGACCGCGCCACAGTGGCCTCACGGCTCGGTGATCGATCAGTCGCCTCTGGGTGGCGCGCGCGTTGGTGCGTCGGCGCCGGTCGAATTGACTGTGGCGAATTAGAAGCGGCTAACGACGACCGAACCACAGTCGTGTAGAACGTCTGAGGTCCTTCGCTCTGCTGAAGGATGACAACTCACTGACGCTCAGGGTTGGCAGCTCATTTCTGCACTTTCCTTCATCCAACCGCTTCCGCTTAACGTAAATGCTTCTGTGTAACGATTCTGTCTTCGTCGAAGGCAGAACTGCGCCAGTAACTCTTTTGGAGTATGCTTTGGCGCGAATCTCGAATGTTGAACGTGGGGGGGAAGACGATGAAGAAACTCGGATGGATAGCAGTCGGAGTGGGATTGGCTTTGTGTACGGTGAGCGGTTACGCACAACAAGCGGCGGCCCCGGCCAGCGGGCCGGTGGCAAACCCGGTGACGACCATGATCAAGTCGCAGTTGCCGCGCTTCCAGAAGAACATGGTGGGTGCGGCCGATTTGATGCCGCCAGATAAATATTCGTTCAAGGCGACGCCCGAGAGCACTTCGTTCGCTCACATGGTCGTGCACAGCCTGCAAGCCAACAATCATTTGTGCGCGCTGATTTCGGGTGGGACGGCGCCCGACGTTAAGCTCGCCGACACGGACGCGAAAGACAAACTCGTAGCCGGCCTGAAAGATTCATTTGAGTACTGCACCACGGCGCTGGCAAGCGTAGACGACTCGAAACTAAGCGATCCGATGACGGCTGGCCCGTTTCAAACGTCGCGCGCCGGTGCGCTCATTCTCCTGAGCGATGAGTGGTTCGACCACTACGCCGCGCTGGCGACGAATCTGCGGCTGAATGGCATTCTGCCGCCGAGCGCGCAGCCGAAAAAGTAAATAAGCAACGAAGTGATGAAGTAACGACAAACCTTGGAACGGTGGCGGGCGGGCGATGCTTCGCTCGTCGCCGCCCGAATCTAACTAAAAATCCGTGGGAAAGAACGTCTGGCGCTGCATTAAGGCCGTCACGGCTGACGCCAGATTCTGCCCCGCCTCACCCTTCACAACGTAACCCTGCACGCCAATTTTCTGCGCCTCTTCCATGAGCTGCCGGCTCTTGTGCATGGTGAGAATAAGGATGGGTGTCTTCGGCGTGAACGCGTGGATGCGCCGCGCCGCGTCGAGCCCGTTCATCAGCGGCATCGTCACATCGAGAATGACCAGGTCAGGGACGGCCTCCCTCACCTTTTCGACCGCTTCCAGCCCGTTCGAAGCTTCGTCGCAAACGTCGAGATCAATCAGAGACGCGAGCGTCAGGCACACCCGCTTGCGGATTCCCGGCTGATCGTCTGCCACTAAAACGCGCACTTCGATTCCCTTACCGACACAGAGTCAGCAACTTGCGAAGGCTTATTCGCTCGATGAGGACAGAGAAACCCGAGACCGTGACCCGCGCGGGTCGATTGTCATGTCGAGATATCAGCTTTCCAATACAGGAAAGCCTGTAGCATGCCTTATTTGAATCGATTTAACGGCCGTGTGCGCGGGAGGCGGACGGTTCCCGCCGCCACCCGCGAAAAATGGCAAATAGCGATTACTTCGCGCCCTTCTTGTGCAGATCGGTGCAGACCGACATCGCCGTATTCGGATCGACCGCGCTGTCGCCCTCTTCGATGTGCTGCACGATCCCGTTTTTGTCGATGACGATGTTGGCTCGCTGCGCCCATTGATACGTTTCGTTCTGGACGTCGTAGCCCTTGAGGATGCCGTATTCCTTCAGCATCTTTTTGTTCATGTCGCTCAGCAGCGGGAACTTGATGTCGATCTGTTTGGCAAAGGCGGCGTTCGCTGCGGGGCTATCCATGCTCACGCCGAATACTGCGGTGTCGGAGAGGTCAATCTTTCCTGCGGTTATTCCAGACTGGACCGCCTGGAGTTGTTTCGTTCAACCACCGGTGAAAGCGAGGACATAAATCGCCAGGAACACGTTCTTCTTGCCTTTGAAGTCGCTCAACTTCACGTTTTTCCACTGGTCGCTGAGCAGCGTGAAGTCCGGCGCGGCATCGCCGACCTTGAGCGAAGTCTTGGCAAGTTCCTGCTTTTGAGTCTGCGAAATCGGTGCAGCAAACGCGGTCGTCATGCTCAGAAACACGAACGCTGCAAGCAAACGTTTCATTCTGCCTCCTGTCGGATTTGGAACCAGCTACCGTTCGACATCATAGAAGGTTTGCGCAACGCCGCAAAGAAACGAATTGTCACATGGTTGTCGAGCGGGCCGAGTGCGCCTAGCAGCCCTCGTTCGAACTGCCGTCCGGTTCGTTACCCCGCAACCCGCATCCTTCAGCCGTTATGCTCCGTCTCCGTGAACTCTGTGCCTCTGTGGTGAATCTCTCTCGACGGTGGCGGGTAATTTTTGCAAACTCCCCCGCTTACCCGGGCTTCCACTTCAGACCTCCGCGGTGTGCTATACTTAATTCAGGCGAGAGTGCGACTGCACTCCTCGCCTTTTTCATTTCCCGGCTCACTAAAGCGCCGTGCCCCGGCCACCGCGCTTCCGCATATCTCCCCTGACTCTGCCGCCGCACCCGAACAGTAGCGTCGCCGCAATTCACCGACCGGCACGACCAATATGGAGTGCGGCGCTGCTGCGCCGCTTTTGCGATCGCAACAAAAATACACTCGCTCGATCTCGCAGAGTCCGCATCGCCGGAATCCACTTCCCTGGACATCCATCATGAAAACGAAATTGCCGAATGCGGCACACGTGTGGAAACAGGTCGATGACTTCGTCATGCCGACCCTGCGTCTCAACGCGATCGACCGCGCCGTCTATTCGCATCTTCTTCGTCACACCCGGCTCGAAGGCCGCCATCGTCTCCGCTTCACGCGGGCCTGGCTCGCCAAAGGAATGGGCTTTTGCGGTAACACCGCTCGTTCTTATCTACGTCGCCTTGTCAGCCGTGGCGCTATCCGCTTGATCGAATGCAACTACGAAGGGAACCTCGTCGAGGTGTTCCTGCCAGACGAGATTCGTGCTCGGCTTCCTAAGTCGCCGCACAGACCCTTGCTCGGTAAACTGCCTAAGCCCTCACCGATCCTGCGCCCCGCCGCGACCACAATCGATGATCTCGATTTTTTCACCACACCTTCACTGCGCAGCGCCATCTATGCCCGTGAGCGCCACGCGTGCTTCTACTGCCTCCGCCGCCTGAAAAAACGCGCCCAGTGCCTCGACCATGTCGTCGCGCAAATGCATTCCGGCGGCAACTCCTATCGCAACCTCGTCGCCTGCTGTGTCGAATGCAACGCACGCAAAGCCCACAAGCCGGCCGCAGACCTCCTGTGCCGCCTCTTCCGCGAACGTCGTCTCCCTGCCGCGACACTCGCCTCCCGCCTCCGCGCCCTCGAAGCCCTCAGCGCCGGCAAGCTCCGCCCCCGTCTTCCAAAGATCATCGGCAAGGCTTAGCGTCGGGTGCCCTACCCTCTGCGTCGGGTGCCCTACCCTCTGCGTCGGGAGGCCTACCCCTTGCGATTTCTGCAAAGGGTGGGCACCTCTTCCAGCGTCAATCGCGGAGGCCCGGGTGGCCTACCCTTTGCGCTTTTTGCAAAGGGTGGGCTCCTCTTCTAGCGTCAATCGCCGAGGCCCGGGTGGCCTACCCTTTGCGCTTTTTGCAAACGGGGGGCTCTTCTTCCAGCGTCAATCGCCGAGGCCCGGGTGGCCTACCCTTTGCGCTTTTTGCAAACGGGTGGGCTCCTCTTCTAGCGTCAATCGCCGAGGCCCGGGTGGCCTACCCTTTGCGCTTTTCGCAAAGGGTGGGCTCCTCTTCTAGCGTCAATCGCGGAGCGCCGCTAGCGCAGAGAATTCATCGATCGCATAATAATCTACTCTATTAATTACCTCATACGTTATAATTGAAACTTTGCGACTCCCCTCCTGGCGTCTTTTACAAGCTCCTCTATGCCCAAAAACCTCAAGCGGATTGTCGTCCGAGGCGATCTGCATTTCATCACTTTTTGCTGCTATCAGCGCCGACGCTTCCTTGCGACCGCGCGTGCCCGAGACATCGCCTTGCAGGTGTTGCGCGAGGTCCGTGCACGCTATGACTTTGCCTTAATCGGCTACGTTTTCATGCCGGACCACGTGCACCTGTTGGTCAGCGAGCCGGCTGCCGTGCCGACCGCCACCGTGATGCAAGTGTTCAAACAGCGCGTGTCGCGCCGCATGCGAGGAAGGAAACGCAGGCCCTCGGCACAGTTGCGGCTGCGATTCGACGACGCCGAGGACCAACACCGCCGGTTCTGGCAGCGACGCTATTTCGATTTCAATGTCTATTCCCAGAAGAAAGTGATCGAGAAGCTTCATTACATCCATGCGAATCCCGTAAAAGAGAAACTGGTGCACCATCCTGGCGACTGGCCATGGAGTAGTTGGTGCCACTACTACGGCCGACATGCATTGCTCGTAATGGATGCCTGGGAGCAAAGCACCCAGCGAATCGCACAGCTTAAGAGAGAGACGATGCACGGAGGCAAGGAAGGAGCCCACCCATCTCATGCCTCAATGTGATAGCAATGAGTGCGTGCAGGTGCCAAAAGATGTCGAATTCAGGAGGGTGAGCCACCCGCCAGCCCTAGGCAGAGGATCGCGGAAAATTCTCCCGGCGCGGCTCGTGGACGCCGACGAATTGCTTGGCGTCCACTGGTTGGATTCCCATCGGAAGTCCTTAAGCCTCTGTACGTAATAACATAGTTAATGGGTCGGAGTGTCCCTGCAATGGGAAAGAAGAAAGCAAATAAAAATCTGCACTGCCCGGTGGTTGGCTGTCGGACCAAGTCTCCGCATCTATCAAGCCCCACAATCAAAGGAGTTCACGATCTTTTCTCCGACCCCATAGCCATAGCCGCGTGGATCAAAAGCTGTATTGTCGAGCTTGTGCAGTCGGTTGAATCTGACGTGGCTTCGAACAGGTATTTCGCCTACTTCACACGATGGCGCGTGCCCGAAGAGTTGTACCACCGTGCGTTATACGTGCTGTTTGTCGCCGACAAAAACGAAATTCCTCATATCGCGTCCGGCGAAATGCCAAACGGTTTCTCCGACATCTGGAGAAAAGTGAACAAGACCGTTTTCGACGGCAAAGGCACGCTTGACCAAAAGCAAATGGGTTTGAGCGGCGAAGAGTTCACTGCGATGGATACGCTAAACAATGCCGCGCACGCTTCGTTTTCTGCAATCGTGACTTGCATCGACCTGTCCAAGAATCGCGACAAATGGAAGCCAATCATCGACAAGCACATCAATTACTGGAAGCAGCTTTGTGTGAACCTTAATTTCATTGAGAAGGGATTTGAGGCAGGGAGGACCAGCGTGCAGGTGCTGACCGAATTCAAGCAGTTGAGAAAACCTACAGTTGGTTGAGTATATGCGGGCGCATTTGCTTTATGTTCGCCATGCGAAAAGCCTGCGATTAGGCGCTGCAACCGACAAAGCCGTGCCTGGTTAAGACGCGCTGGACGTTCGCCTTGCCATTGTGCTCACGATTTCTTTCGATTGCGTAGACGCCGACGCCAGATTATCCGCGGTCATGGAAGCAAGGGGACAGACGGAACGTTTCCGAATTGCCGCATTGCACGATGGCGGGGGGAAACTCGGGGACAGACGGGACGTTTCTAGATCACCGCTCGACGGATGACAGGCTCAGCAAGCGCTAAGTCTTCCAATGCAAAGATTCAAGGAACGTTTCGTCTATCCGGTAGTCCGTGTAATTCTTCGCGTGACCGACTCACCGCAGATAACCCCAGTTGTGGAGTTTGTAGGAATTTCCCGGGTGCCCCACCCTCGTTTTGTGAGGGTGGGCTCTTGCCGTTCGGTTCTAACTTGCTCACGTCGCGGCGCACGACTCCATTCACGTAAAGCTCAATTCACGAAGGGACATCGACCACGCTATGGAGACGAATGACTCTGCCGCGAACAACGCGGTTCCCATCTGCGTGCTTCGTCATGCGGTGACCGTCAGCGCAGGTAACTCCAGTTGTGTAGTCCGTCAGAATTTTGCGCCCAGCGGTCGCCAACGTCGGTGCGATAGTAAATTGCTTCGTTCAAGCGGCTGGCTGTTCGTATGAGGGCTGAATCGCCCCTACATTGGCTGGCATGTGCGCGGGTTTCTTCGACAGTCTGTCCTTCAGCCGTAGGAAGGGATCTTCGTAGTAGCGCCGCGAAATCCAGGCGACGAGGATACTCAGCGCGGCGGCGACCACGAAGCGTAGGCACAAGAGACCAAAAGAAACATTCGAGTCAGTCCTCACTGCGCCAAATCGCTGCGGTGCGATGAGTCCCGGGAGGAATCGGCGAACGACAGCGTCGTAGGCGTTAAATGCAAGGAGATGCCAGAGGTATAGGCCATAGCTAATGTCGCCGAAGAATTGCAGTACCGGGCGATTGACCAGACGCTTATGGTCGCTCGTACCGACCAAAAGAAACGACAAGAGCAGTCCTGCGAAAACAAAATTCCACGGTGTAGCCTGGAGCGCCGCGCCTAGAGCGCCATCCCGCGTCAAGATTCCGAACGGCAGCCCAAGGCCAAATATCGCGGCGCCTATCGCCATCGAAGTTGCGGCCACCTTCCAGAGATCCTGCCGCTTCAGGTCAACCGTTCGAAGCATTATCGCGACGAGCGCTCCGGCAGCGAGACCGTCCAACGAATTCCATGTATAGAAGTTCGAAGCGAAATGCTTTGCCGAATCGTGATTCACGATATAAAAATTCACGAGGCGTACCAGCGGTGACAGCAGGACGACTGCGGCGGCACAAATCGCGAGCGCCTTCACGGACAGCCGTCGTACAAACATTGGCCAGAAGAAATAAAAATGTTCCTCGACCGACAGTGACCACAACACGCTATAGGCCAACGGCACCCCAAACAGCGGAGCTAAATTGGATAGATATACCGCGCTGAAGGCCACAAAAGGCCAGTTGGATAACCGTACGAGAAGCAAGACACCCAGCAACAGGTAATAGACAGGCAGGATGCGCAACCCGCGGCGTATGTAAAAACTCTGGTAGTAGTTTGGTTTGTCCCGTGAATCGATCAGAATTCCGGTGATTAAGAATCCGGACAAAACGAAGAAGAGGTTGACACCCATCCGTCCGGGCATGGAAGCGTAAATCACGGCTCTTGCGAGCGGCGAGTGGAAAAGGCTCGCTCCTGTCTCGTAGTAAAAGCCGTGCATGAAAAGCACGCCTAAGACCGCCAAGCCGCGAATCGAATCCAGCTCCGGCATGGCTTTGCGAAGGAGAGGTTGCCTGTTTTCCGTCGTTTTCACTTACTAGGGATACTAGAAGGAGACGGCGAATCACGGAGAGCCAGGGTCCTCTTGTTGGTCACCAAAGAGTAACGCCTAGCGCAAATAACCCCAGTTGTGCAGCTTGTCGGAATCTTCCGCCCAGCGATCGCCAACGTCCGTGCGGTAGTACATGTTAGGAATGAGGATGTTTTTGATTCGGCTATAAACCTGAGCCTGGGTCTGTTTCATGGTCTGGCCCGTGCCAACCACCGTAAGAACCACTCCGGATGTGCCGGCGATAAGCCACTGCCCATTCACCTGTTTTACGTCTTCGATGTGGACCTGCTCGGGCGTGCCGCGCTTGAAAACGATCGCATTGTCTTTCGAAAATGACTCGAACGTGGGTTCGTCGTCGAACGGGAACGGCGGCACCACGATGCGAACGCCAATCTGAAAGCCGCTGCGCGTGCGCCACTTCGGATCCTGACCGTTGGCCAGCTCCCAGAAAAAATCGCTGATGGGGGTGAGCATGCCTTCCTGTTGAATGAAAATCGTCGGATAGCCGAAGCGCGAAGTGAACTCCAGAGGATAGATTCCGTTGTTGTTGACGATGCAGTTGAGGTCGATGTAGCCGACGTAACCTTCGAGAGCGAGTTTGGGCTCCATCTTAAGAAGCGTCCGATAGAAGATCGCGTTGGGCTCGCTCCAGAACATCGAGGTGCCCATTTCACCGGTCGGAGGCCCGACTTCGCCGGGGAAAAGCTTCTTGTGCTCAAAATTAATGTTAATGGGCGTAATAAAATGCTTGCCGTTAAAGAAGCCTCCGACGGCGACTTCGACGCCGTGGATGCGTCGCTGTAACTGGAACACCTTGATTTCGTCGCTGAACGCCTTTTTATAGGCTTCCAGCATTCGAATGACGTCTTCGCCATCTTCTTCTTCGCCGACGAACAGGCGCCGCTTGACGTTCTGCGCTTCGCCGCTCGGCTTAATCACGTAGCGGTCAGGATTTTTCTTAACGAACTCGATGGCCGGGTCGAACGACTCGAAGTCCTCGTAGGGAATGATGTTGACGCCGGCTTTTTTCAGCTCTTCCTGGCCGAAAGAGCGATCGTCTTCGAGACGATCGGTGTACTCGGTACCGCCGATGACCGGTTTCCCGGCGTCGCGCAGAGCTTTCGCCTTCGCGCCTTGGCCGAGAGTATCGTCGAAGACGACGATGTCCGCCCACTTCACGTCTTTCTCCCAGTCGGTCGATTTGGGGACGAAGCCGTCGGCGATGTCGCGCTCTTTTTCGTTGTCGATGTAATAGCGGACTTCGTGGCCTTCTTTAAATACCTGCCAGGCGATGTCGCCGATCAGCGCAGACAGCGAAACGAACAAAAATTTGCGTTTTTCCATTTTTCGAGAGCCCGCCCCTTGGCGGCAGGCAGCACCGAAAGTTTAGAGGCGGACGGGGCGCGGAATGTAACAGTTTGTTTAAAAAACTCCGGCCGTGTTTCCGAGGAAGACCCTCGCCTATCCCCTCCCCCGACTGTGAACACGGCTGCGATCGCCCGCATCGTCATCCGGACGCGCCGCCGAGGACCGCACGGAGCGCGGCGCGTCAGATCGTCACCAACACCAATCGACCGCCGGTCGCCCCATTTCGCCGTCGCGGCCTCCGCCGATTTTTATTCGACGGAATGCGAAACACGAAACACACGGATCACGGATCATGCCTCCGTAACCAGTCACTAGTCACCAGTCACCGGTCACCAAAATCACGGAGGCAACCTTTTCCGCCGGCCATTGTCTCTCAAGAAAGACGACCACTGCTATCGGGGTGCGACGTAAGTTCAGCAAAATGTTGGGAAAATCCGGCTGACCTGTACTATCGTTCAGGTATACTGGATGAGACTCGATCCCAGTTAAGAGCGGTCGGCCCAGACCCGAATGAACGCGAGTCTGACGCGGGGAAGACTCCGGCTAGTCCCCACTTTGGGAGAGGTGCAAGCTTGCAACACGTTTTCCGCAACAAAACCGGGAAATTCCTGACAACTTTGCTTTTGGCGGGTGGGTTCGTGGCGCTCAGCGCAACCCAGTGCGACGCCCAGATTCTGCCGCACAAGAAGAAACCAGTCGATAAGTCCACCTCAGCAGATAACAGCGCCGAGCCGGACAAGATTTTATATGAACGCGCGATGGAGGACATCAAGAAGGGCCGCCAGGAAGTCGGACGGCTGAGTCTCCAAACGCTGATCAACACCTACCCGGACAGCGAGTACCTGGCAAAAGCGAAGCTGGCGATCGCGGACTCTTACTATAAAGAGGGCGGATCGGCCAACATGACGCAGGCGATCCAAGCCTACAAAGATTTCGAGATTTTCTTCCCGTTCCTGCCGGAAGCTTCGTACGCGCAGTTGCAGGTCGCGAATACGCACTACAAGGAAATGGCGAAGCCGGATCGCGACCGCAGCGAAGCCAAAATGGCGGAAGAAGAATTTCAAACATTTTTGGAGAAATATCCGAAGGATCCGCTGGCGCCGCAGGCCGAACAGCGGCTTCGTAACGTCCAGGAAATCATCGCTGAGGGCGACTACAGAATTGGCTACTACTACTACGTGAAGGGCGACAAACGCGCCGCGGCGGCCCGGCTGATCGCACTGACGAAGCGATATCCGCTATACAGCAAATCGGACCATGCGCTCTGGATGCTTGGCGATGTTTTCGAACGCAGCGAGCACAAAGAGATCGCGCAGCAATACTACGCGCAGATTGTCCGCAACTACCCGCTGTCGCCGCTCGCGCCCGATGCGAAAGGCAAACTGAAAGCATTCAACGTGCCAGTTCCGCAGCCTGATCCGAAGGCGCAGGCCTGGATGGTGGCCGAGCAGAACGCGCCCCGCGAGCACGACAGCCTGATCAAGAAGCCGCTGGCGTTGATTCGGTCCGGCCCACACACAGAGTTTGTCGCCGCGGCTCGTACCGGCATGCCTAACCTGACACCCGAGTCAGACAATACTTCGGCGACGGATATTTTGACGCCCGGCAACCGGTCAACTCTTGGCAGCACCGCGCCGACGTCTGGCAATGGCGCAGTGGTCGAAGTAGTGACCCCCGGCAGCCCTGGTAGCCTCGGAGCGAAGGACGGCACGGCCCCGAACGGCGCAGCCGGCTCAGACGCATCCGGCTCGACTTCGGGCTCGACCACGGGCGGCGCGACGGATGGAACGGCCACGCAACCGGCAGAAGGAACCGCAACCAATCCTCCGGGTGCGACAGGAGATCCGAAGGCAGCCGCAACACCGGCTCCAGCACCTGCGGCGACCGATTCGGCGACAAATCCAGTCACAACAACTACGACAACCGGGACTGGCAGCAAAGCGGCTGACGGCGCGGCTCCCGCAGCCAATGCGACCGGGACCGGCACGGGCACGGATGCCAACGGCAACGCCACCCAAGACAGCTCAACTTCTTCGACCGACAACTCAAACCAGAAGGAATCGAGCAGCAAGAAAAAGAAGGGGATCAAGAAGCTCGTTCCCTGGTAATCAGCCGCCTGCAACTCGCGACTTTCAAAGTCCGGTTGCGATAGCCAATGCGATACTGTCCAAGAGCGCAGCCTCGGCTGCGCTCTTCGTGTTTCACGCCCAAATTTGCACAATTCTCAGTGGAAATCGCTTCGATCACGTTTCCGGGTGTCCCCTTCCGACACATGCTTACCGTGTTTGCGTTGACGCCCCCATACACCGGTGCTTGAATAGCGAGAGTCTGCCAACAGCGCGACTTTGCTATCGCTGCCGTGGGAGACGCCCGGCCGTACGCAGTTGCCGAGCCCAGCTGTACGCAGTTGCCGAGCCCGGCTTACGCGGGTGCCGAGCCCGGCGAATAGAAATCGGGCGAAAAACGGGAGAATTCCCGGAGGAAGTTCGGTGGCCAAGATCCTGGTTGCAGACGACAACTCTAATATTCAAAAAATGGTTGGGCTGGCGCTCAAGGACCATGGAATCGAAGTGGTTGCTGTCGGAAACGGCGAAGCGGCCGTTCGAAAGATTGCCGACATACGGCCCGACCTGGTGCTGGCGGACGTGTTTATGCCGGTGCGCAATGGCTACGAAGTCTGCCAGTTTGTAAAAGCCGATTCGACGCTTTCGCATATCCCCGTAATTTTGTTGGTGGGCGCATTTGATCCGCTGGATGAGCAGGAAGCGCAGCGGTCTGGCGCAGATGGCGTTCTCAAAAAGCCTTTCGTTCCGCCTGATCCCTTGATTTCGATGGTGAAGTCCGCGCTCGTTCGCGCCGGCGTTGCACATGCAGGGTTTACACCTGCGAAACCGGTCGAGGAAGCGCCCGCGCCTGTCGCTGAAGTTGCTCCGCCGCCTGCGCCCCGCAAGATATCCTTACCGACTTTCTCGGAGCCTGAGCCGGTCGTCGATGAAATTCCGTCGCGTCCTGCCGACGTGAAGATCGATTCCGATCAGCAGCCCGTCGCCTTTGGCAGTTTGCTGGGCACCGATGAAGAGGCCGAAGCGGATACAACCGTGACGGCTCATCCCGCGCTGGAGCGCGATTGGCGCACGGAAGAAGTTGAAGAAGAGGAAGACGAAGAGACCGACTCCAAACCGTCATGGCGGCGTGACGCCGGCGACGAAGAAGCCGGTAACGATGTTCCGGCACGCGAGGGCGGATGGCGCGACTCGATCTCCGAAGAACAGCCGGCTCACGCGCACGCTCATGCGAAACATCACGAGGCGTGGACGCCTACGCGTGAAAAACAGGATTTGGGTGCAGCGGCAGAATCGGAAGAGACGGTCGTCGCCGCTTCTTCTCTGCCAGACTTTCGAAACATGCCCGCAGCTCCGTTTTCGGGCGAGGCTTGGGCCGCCGCGATTGAAGCCGAGAGCGCGAACAAAACCGCCGTGGCAGAAGCGGAACATCCGGCAATCGCCGAACCGGCGCCTGTATCCGATCTCGATACGCTTGTTGGCCGCGCTGAGCCCACAGTTGAAGCGGCGCCTGCGATCGAGGAACAGAGTTTTGTGACCGAAGCGCCCGTGGCGGCGCCTGAGCCCGTTGTTGAGGCTGTCGAAGCTGTCGAAGAGCACCACGAGACGCCAGCCGTTGAAGAGCGGATTCCCGAACCATCGCATGAGGCATCGCACGAATCGTCGCCAGAGCCTCAGACAGTTGCTCCCGAACAGCCACAGTCCAGCGCTCCTGCCTGGTTTTCGACTCCACCGAATCCATGGGAAACCGAAGCTCTGAAGGCGAGCAAGTTGGCATCGACGTGGGACGCACCAGTCGCGGCTGCTCCAGTGGTACCGGAGCCGGCGCCGATTTCTGCTCCCGACGAGATTGAAGTCGTCTCCGGTGCGGTCGCGAGCGACGTGATTCCCGCCGCGGTGGAAACCGCGCGGCAAGAGGCTCATAGCTCGACCGAAGTCGACATGAACGCCGTCGTCGAAAAAGTGATGGCGCGCATGAGCCCCGAAAAGCTCCATGAACTCACCCGCGATCTGCTGAAGCCCGTAATCGAAGGCATCGTACGCGACGAGCTCAACAAGAAGTCGTAATTCCCCGTTCCATTTCTTACAAAATCACCACTTAGAACCAAGCGTTGCAGACGCTCTTTTTCGTCGAATTGACCGCGTTCGCGCGGCCTCGTATAGTCAAAGATTGCCCTCTCGGTGAAATTTCAATCCGCAGAGATTGGATCGCAATCCACAGGAGTTCTTCGTAGGAATGGCTCGCGAAATCGCCAAGGCGTATGAACCGCAGCGCATCGAACCGCGCTGGGCAGAGTACCTGGGTCAAGGAAGAGCTCTTTAAAGCCGATCCGAGCAAGCCTGGGCCTGTGTTTTCGATCGTCATTCCGCCGCCCAACGTGACCGGGTCGCTGCACATCGGCCACATGCTCGACCACACCGAGATCGACATCCTGACGCGCTGGCACCGGATGTGTGGCTACAACACTCTATATTTGCCGGGGACGGACCATGCCGGCATTTCCACGCAGCGCGTGGTGGTGCGCCAGCTTGCCGAGCAAGGCATCAATTATCGCGACCTCGGGCGTGAAGAATTTGTGAAGCCGCGTCTGGGCATGGAAAGAAGAAAGCGGCGGCACGATTCAGCGGCAGATGCGCGAGATCGGCGAAAGCTGCGACTGGACGCGCGAGAAATTCACGTTGTCGCCGGAATTATCGCGCGTGGTGCGCGAAGTGTTCGTGCGCCTGTATGAAGAAGGACTGATCTATCGCGACAAGCGCATGACGAACTGGTGCCCGGTCTGCCTCACGGTGCTCAGCGATTTGGAAGTGCTGCACGAGGAGCGCGCGGGACATCTGTGGCACATCAAGTATCCGGTGGCGGGGAGCAAAGAATTCCTCGCTGGTGGCGACGACGCGGCCGGAAACGATGCTCGGCGACACGGCGGTCGCGGTGCATCCGGAAGACGAACGATACAAGCATTTGATTGGCCGCAGCGCGATTGTGCCGCTGGTGAATCGCGAGATTCCCATCATCGGCGACGAGATGGTGGATCGCGAGTTCGGCACCGGCGCGGTGAAGATCACGCCGGCGCACGATCCGAACGACTTCGAGGCGGGGCGCCGCCACAACCTTGCGGAAATCGACGTGATGACCGACGACGGCAAGATGAGCGCGGCGGCGGGCGCCTACGCGGGCATGGATCGTTTCGAGGCGCGCAAGAAGATCGTCGAAGACCTCAAGGGCCTCGGCTTGCTCGAAAAGGTCACGGACCACACGCATGCGATCGGCATTTGCGAGCGCAGCCGCACGGTCGTGGAGCCGCGCGCGTCAACGCAATGGTTCTGCAAGATGAAGCCGCTTGCCGAACCTGCGATCGCCGCAGTGGAGCAAGGAAAAATCCACATCGTGCCGGATAACCGGCGCGAAGAGTTTTTCAACTGGATGCGCAACATTCGCGACTGGACACTGTCCCGCCAGCTCTGGTGGGGACATCGCATCCCGGCGTGGTATTGCAAGGAACACCATCACGTCATCGTCGCGCGAGAAACGCCAACAAAATGCCCGGAGTGCGGGTCGGAACATCTCACGCAGGACGAAGACGTGCTCGACACGTGGTTCAGCTCGGGACTCTGGCCATTTTCAACGCTTGGGCTGGCCCGAACAAACGCCGGATTTCAAACGCTACTATCCGACAAGCCTGCTGATCACCGGCTACGACATTTTGTTTTTCTGGGTCGCGCGCATGGCGATGCTGGGGATCCATTTCACAGGCGAAGTGCCGTTCCGCGCGGTGTATCTGCACTCGCTGGTTCGAACGCGGCAGCGGCGAGAAAATGTCGAAGTCCAAAGGCACTGGCCTTGACCCCGTGAAGCTGAATCAGCAGTACGGCACCGATGCGATGCGCTTTTGCCTGGCTTCGATGGCCGCGCCTGGCACCGACATTGTTTTGTCGGACGATCGGCTGGCCAGCGCTCGCAATTTTGCGAATAAGATTTGGAATGCGTCGCGCTTTCTGTTCATGAACCTCGACAAGTTCGAAGAGGGCGGCAGCGTCTCGTTCGAAGAACTTGCCGGCCCGGACGTGCGCGAGCAGGCGCCTTATGCTTACAAAGGCAGCGTTCCGCTGATCGACGAGTGGATTTTCGAGCGGCTGACGTCGGCCCGGGAAACAGTGAATCAGGCGCTGCGCAATTATCGCTTCCACGAGGCAGCCCAGACGATCTACCAATTTTTCTGGGGCGATTTCTGCGATTGGTATATCGAGTGGATCAAGCCGGACCTGCTGAATCCTGATCGCGAACGCGCGGAAGTGGCGTGGAAGAATCTTTTCGCGGTGTTCGATGACGCTTTGCGGCTCTTGCATCCCTTCATGCCGTTCCTGACGGAAGAGTTGTGGCATCAGTTGCCGCAGCGCGCGGGCGCCAAGTCCATCGCGCTCCAAGATTTCGCGACGAATCGTCAGCAAGACTGGTGAGGAGCCTCGCGCCCACGAATTCTCCTTGATTCAAGACACGATCGGGGAGATTCGAAATATCCGCGCGGAGATGAAGCTCGACCCGAAAAAGAAAATCGCGGCGGAGTTTCACAGCTCCTACGGCTACATTCGCGACACGATCGAGCGCAATCGCGACGGCATTCAGCGCCTCGCGATCTTGTCGGATTTGAAAGTGTCCGCATCGAAACTTTCCGATACAGGCGGAACCGTGCGTTCGACGGCGCGCTTCGACATGCGCATCGCGCACTCCACCGATGCCGTAGACGCACACGCCGAGAAGGCTCGGCTGCGCAAAGAGATCGAAGGGTTGGAAAAGTCGATCACCTCGAAAGAGAATCAGCTCAACAACGCGACGTTCCGCAGCCGCGCGCCCGGGAAAATCATTCAGGGCATGGAAGCGACGATGGCGGAACAGCGCATCGAGCTGGAGAAGCTGCGCGCCCGCCTTCGCGACATTTCACGAGTCTAGTTCCGAGTACCCGTCAGTAATCGCGACTTTCAGAGGAGAGAAGCCTCGGGAATTCAGGCACTTGTGCGGTCAATCCGACTTATCGGGATTGAAGGGCAGGATCGTTCGCGACCAAAGGAAGGGCCGTTTGCGTGTTTTAGGAACTTTTGGCGGGAGACGCATGTGCTGGGACGAATTCCACTTGTCCGGTAGCGTGACTTATCGGGAGTTGAGGTGTTGACGCCCATCGTCGAGGATCTCTTCTTTCCGTTATTCGATCCAAAGCAACATGGCGTGTTTTTTGGATGCCGCTTCCCCGTAGTATTTGGTTAGCAACCTGAAATAGCGCCTCAATTCGTTGGGACTGTGATCGGGGCAATATATTTTTGCGGCTGAGGCAGCACGCGGATCGAATTTTGCCGCTGCTCGCGCTATCGGATATTCTTCGAGCGCTGTTGCGATTTTCTTCACTTCGCCAGGTTCAAGAAAGCGAACGGGCCCGTAACCCATTACTCCCTCTGTATCCGGTATCTCCGTTCCTCCCAATATCGCCTTCTCAATTGCCGCTTTGCCCGTTTTCCATGCTTTGCCGCTAAGCATGAAGTGAAGGCACTGCCACGACTTCTCCACCTCCAAAGCTTTGGGCGTCCTTGTCACTTTGGGAGCAAACTGCGAGAGATTGGGCCGAAAGTCAATTCTCGGAAGGAGTTCAACCATTTTGCGAGCGAGCACAATCTGATCTAATTGGCCGGGTGTTTTTCGCTGCGACATGGCTTGCACTACCCGCTGAGCTTCGGGCATCCCGAGAAACTCCTTCGCAAGCGGAGATGCTTTTATTGCGGCACCGAGCTGTTGCCCGAGATTCTGCAGCATTGTGCTCCTGTCGACCGGTTTAGTCTTAAGACCATACAGGCTGCGATAGAAATTCACGGGCTTTGTCTTCGCAGCTTTGAGTTGCGAAACGGAAACGTGTCGGAACTTGGCATGCATGCCCATGTCGAGAGCTTCGCGGTTCCCTCACAGAGACTGTACCGAACTTCACTCGTGTCACTCTCGATTCAAGGCAACCGATGCAGACTCCTGGTTAACGGGGTAACCGGTAAAGTGGATTACAGCCCAAAACCACTTGTCCGGTTACGTGACTACACAGGAGTTGGAAGCCTCCGAAGCTCATCGACCATACTTCTGAGTTCGGCCAACGCCTTCACGTCCTGCGGATCGGGGCAATTGACCAGTGGATCAAGCTCGTAGCATCTTTTTCGGTACGAATCGAGTAGCGCATCCGGGTGCCGACATTCGACAAAGTCATTCCACTCCTGCGGATACAAGCTCGTGCCGTTGAGGAAACGCTCCACAATATCGGCGATTTCAGTGGCGCTTTTAGATTTGCGTCTGAAAGCCGCTTGTTGCCCTCCGTAGAAGACGAAGAAAAAATAGACCATGGCGGGCAGTATCAGCGCCCCTAGAGACTTGACAACCGGGCCATGCTGATTGATGGGCGCATCGTCGGTTACGCTGGAAACGCACCATATACCTACGGCTAATCCAATTACCGCGAGTATGTGCGCATATCGCGGCAGCCAGAATCGTGTGCGGACCCAAAAGATAAAAAAGCCCACGGCGGCGAGAGCTAGCAGTACGACGTGCAGTACCTGAAAGCCTGTGAACAAGTGTGCGAGCATCGCCTTAAATCACAGTATCGCCGAAGTGCAAGGGGACACGACTGGCGAAATTGGAGGCTAGCTCCTGGTTAACGCCGTTACCGGAAACTGGGACCGCGATCAGGCGCTTTTTCCGGTAATGCGACTTATCGGCGAGTTAGATGCCGTGCGCTTTAGTTGAGCGTAGGTTTTTCCCGGCTTTCGGGCTTACACTTCCCCCTTTCATGGCTAAGCGCGTCTCTCAACAACCGCCCCCAGGAACGACCGACCGCCGCATCGCTGCGCTGCTGAACCTGCTCGCCGAAAACGCGACGATTGTCGTCAGCGGCGCGCGCATCGCCCGCGAGATCGGCGTCTCGCGTTCAACGGTCTGGCGCTGGGTCAACCGCTTGCGCGAACTGGGCGTGCGCGTGAAAGGCGAGCAGCACACCGGCTACTTCCTTGAGAAGGTGCCCGACATCCTAACGCCCGATACGCTGCGCCAGCGATTGAAAGGCAGCGTCTTCGGCAAGCGCATCCACCATTTCTTCAAAGTCGATTCGACGAATCGCGTCGCGATGGACCTTGGCCATGCCGGCGAACCGGAAGGCACGGTGGTGATCGCGGAAGAGCAAACTGCGGGACGCGGGCGGGCCGGACACTCATGGCATTCCGAGCGAGCGACCGGGATCTACGTCACGATCTTGCTGCGCCCGAAAATTTCTCCGGTGCAGGCTTCGCTGCTGACGATGATGGCGGGTCTGTCGGCGTTCTCCGCGATTCGCGCGCAAAACGACATCGAAGCTGACCTTAAATGGCCGAACGATATTTTGATTGGCGGCAAGAAACTCGGTGGCATTCTTACCGGAGATGCATGCCGAACCGAACCAGGTTCGCTTCGTCATCGTGGGCATCGGCATCAATGTGAACCAAGAGAAGTTCCCTGCCGAACTCAGCGCGATCGCCACGTCGTTGCGCGTCGAGACAGGCAGGCCGCAATCTCGGCTTGAACTGGTGGTCAGGTTGCTGCGCGAATTCGAGACCGACTACAATCAGTTCATCACCAAGGGGTCGGAGAGCGTTATCCGTAACTTCGAAACCGTGTCGCGTTTCACGCGCGGCGAGCGTGTGCGCGTCACGAACGGACCCGAAAGCTTCGCGGGCGTGACCGACGGGTTAAGTCCAGAAGGATTCTTGCGCGTTCGACCAGAAGGACGCGGAGAGCCTGTAACCGTAATCGCAGGTGACGTAACTCTGGATCGCGCGGTCGTGGCCCGAGCCAAGAAACACGGTAGCGAAAGCAAATAACGATCGGATATCCAGGCGGCAGAGCGGATGCTACTCACAGTCGATGTCGGCAATACAAATACGGTTCTCGGCGTCTTTCGCGACGACGAACTCATCGCGAATTGGCGCCTGACCACCGCGCGCGTGCAGACCGTCGATGAATACGGCGTCCTCACGCGTAATCTCTTCACGATTGCCGGGCTCGACGTCTCCGCGATCGGCGGCGTGATCATCAGCTCCGTCGTCCCGCCGATGAACTGGACGCTTGCCGAGATGTCGCGCATTTATTTCGAGCAGAAAGCGCTGTTCGTCGAAGCCGGCGTGAAGACCGGCATGGCCGTGCTGGTGGACAATCCGCTCGAGGTCGGCGCGGACCGCATCGTCAACGGCGTCGCCGCGTTTCACAAATACGGCGGGCCGTGCATCGTCGTGGACTTCGGCACGGCGATCACCTTCGACGTTATCTCGGCAAAGTGCGAATACCTGGGCGGCGTGATCGCGCCCGGGCTCGGCATCGCCTCCGAAGCGCTGTTCGCGCGAGCCGCGCGCCTTCCGCGTGTCGAAATCAAAGATCCCGGCCGCGTCATCGGTACCAACACCGTCAGCCACATGCAGGCCGGCCTCTACTACGGCGCGGTCGATATGGTCGATGGCATGTTGACGCGCATTAAAGCCGAGCTGAAAGCGCCGGCGACCGTGATCGCCACCGGCGGCCAGGCGCCACTCGTCGCGAAAGGCTCGAAGCAGATTCAGCACACCGACGAATTTTTAACGCTGACTGGTCTGCGGTTGATTTGGGAAAAGAATCAGCCAGCCGATGCTCACCACGGCAAAGCCGCGGCGAAACAAGCCGCGCCGCAGGCGAAGAAAGCTTAGGTCTCACGATGTCGCCTGACTCCGGCACAGCACCCGCCATGGATGGTTGGAACTACTTCAACTATTTCACCGAGATCGAGGAGTATTTCTGGAAGAAACGTGGCGCGCATCTTCTGGTTTCGCCGCTCGACTGGGCCATTATGGAGACATGGCAAAAGGCGGGCGTGCCGCTCGAAGCTGTACTGAAAGGTATCGACAGTGCGTTCGAGAGTTACGGCCGATCTAGACGCGGCGCAGGCAAACCGTTGAAGAGCCTCGCTTACTGCACGGACGCGGTTCTCGAAGCCGCGGTCGAAATTCAAGAAGCATCCGCCGGCGCCCAACCGAAAACGAAAAAGCCAGCCGCCGAGCCTTTTTCTCGCGACGACCTGCGTGCGTATTTTGCTCGCAACATCCGACAGATGTCCGCCGCAGCCGAAAAACAGAAATCGTCAAATCATGAGTTGGCAGGTCGGCTGACCGAATTCGTTAATTCTCTCGTATCGATCCTGCCGCTGGTCGAATCCCGCGGGCACCTCGACCTTGAGGATCTCGAGCGGCGTCTCACCGTTCTCGACGAAAAACTCCAGTCCGCGCTCACCCAACACGCCACTGAAGACCAGATGCTCCACATTCGCCGCGAAGTCGATCGCCAGCTCACGCAATATCGCCGCAAAATGAAAGCGGAACAAATCGCGCTGGTTGAGCGACAATATATACAGAAGCGACTGCTGGAAGAGTTTGGACTGCCAAGGCTGAGCCTCTACTACTTTTCCTGAAAACAGAGTTCCCCACGCGCCCAACGGCGGAATGGATTGCATTCTATGTCAGATGAGTTACAGTTATCGATTGAGAAGCTTGTGTATGGAGGCGACGGATTGTCGCACGCCGACGGTAATACGGTCTTCGTGCCTTACGTCATCCCCGGCGAAGAAGTGCGCGCGTCCGTTAAGACGCGCCGCAATAAAGTGACGTGGGCGAAGCTGGACGAAGTTGTTAAGGTCGATCCGCGTCGGCAGAAGGCGCCTTGCCCGCACTTTGGTACCTGCGGTGGATGCCACTATCAGCACATTCCTACACCGAACCAAGTCGAATTCAAGGAATCGATTCTTCGCGAGACGCTCTCGCGGCTTGGGCGGATTCAGTGGGATGGGCCGGTTAAGATTCACTCCGCAGAGCCGTTCGGCTATCGCAATCGCGCGCAGTGGGCGTTCCGCGACGCGAAGCCGATGGCGCTCGGCTATTTCTTGCCCGAAAGCTCGGTGATTTTGCCGGTCGATACGTGCCCGATTCTTTCTCCGGGGCTGCACAAGGCGTTCGAGAGCTTGCAGGATCTGGCGCGCGCCGGCAGGCTGCCCGAGGAACTGCAAGAAATTGAAGCGTTTGTCGATTCGAGAGATGAAAAAATCGCGCTGAACGTCGCGTTAAAGCGATTTCCGAAGCCCGCCGCCGAAATCGCGGCGATCTTTCGAAATGCCGTGCCGCGGCTCGAGAGTCTGCTGTTGCTCGACCAGAGCAAGGATCGTTTCGAACTCACTGGTCCCGGCTATCTCATGCACGAGGCCGGCGGATTCAAATTCCGCGTCAGCCATCTGTCATTCTTTCAAACGAATCGTTTCCTGATCGAAGATCTACTTCACACGATGATCTCCGGCGCGAAGGGCGACCTTGCTCTCGATCTTTATTCCGGCGTTGGTTTCTTCACGCTCCCGCTCGGCAAATCGTTTAACAAAGTGATCAGCGTGGACGCCAATCTCGCCGCGACAACCGATCTTTACGCCAATGCCGAAGCCGCGGGCATAACCGTGACTTCGCACAATGAGCACGCCGAAGAATTTCTTCGCAAGACGCAAGAGAAACCCGACTTCGTCGCGCTCGATCCTCCGCGCGCAGGATTGGGAGCAGGCGCGGCAACGGCGTTGCTCGCGCTCGGCGCGGCCGAGATTCGCTATCTCTCGTGCGATCCGTCTACACTCGCCCGCGACCTCGCGATTTTGACCGGCTCCGGGAGAAAGCCGGCCGGCGAAGCACCCACCGAGTCCCCTATTCGCTACGAGATCGCCGAAGTCCATCTCTTTGATCTGTTCCCGCAAACATTCCACATCGAAACCCTCGTGCGCCTGAGACGCGTCCCGTGAAAGCCCCGGCCGTTGCCATCGTCGCAGCCTTTGTCTGCGGCATAGCGCTCGGCCTGTATCCACCATTCTTCATTGGTTCGTCGCCCGCGAAACTTGTCTCGTGCTTTGCCGCGAGCGCAGCATTCGCGATTGTTGCGCTCATTCTGTTGCGATCGGAAAAGCTCCACGCGAGCGCAGTCGCTTCTCTGCTCTGCTGGCTCGCGCTAGGGGTCACAAGTTCCGCGATTGCCCAACAGCCACTCCCGTCGAATCACGTAAGCCAGCTCCTCGATCGCAACCAACTCAGCCTGAAAACTCCTCTGCGCTGGCACGGAACGCTTCGCGACGAACCGTCTCGCCTCCCTTGGGGCACCGGCTACGAAATCGAACTCGATGCCGTCGATTACAGAGGCGCGTCGCAACCAATCGTGGGAGGCCTCCGCCTCAGCTTCACTCCACACGCGGCGACGGAGGCGACGCTGCTGCCGCAACTTCACGCTGGCGACGCAATCGACGTCATCGCGGAAGCAAAACGCCCGCCGGTCTTCCGCGACGAGGGCGCCTTCGATCGGCGCGCTTATCTCGCCACCCAAAACATCGATCTCATCGCCGCGCTTCGCTCTCCAAAGCTGCTGCAGAGAACATCGGCGGCCTCATCGCAAAATATTTCTACTCGCATCGGGCGACTCCGCGCCCAGCTCCGCGACGAAATCGACACTCTGTTCGACGGCAATCCGCAATCCGCCGCCACTCTCCGCGCGATGCTCCTCGGCGACCGCACCTTTATTGACCGCGACGAATCGACCGCCTTCCAAAAAACTGGCGTCTTCCACATCCTCGTCGTCGCCGGACTCCACGTCGGCGCGCTGGCCGCACTCATCTTCTGGGCGACGCGCAAACTCCGCTTCACTCCAACCCTAACGATTGTCTTCGTCGTAGCCATCCTCGCCGCCTACGTCGCCATCGTCGAAGTTCGCGCGCCCGTCCTCCGCGCCACTCTGATGGCGAGCGCAGTCGTCCTCGGCGGCGCGTTCTATCGGCGCCTCGACCTCCTCAACTCCGCAGCTCTCGCAGCTCTCGCCATCCTCGTCGCGCGCCCGCTCGCGATACGCGACTCCAGCTTTCAACTCAGCTTCGTAGCCATCGGCTGCATCGCCGGGTTAGCCATCCCGTGGCTCGCGGCAACTGTTCAGCCTTACGCGCGCGCACTCCGCGGTTGGCGCGACGTCACGCGCGACGCTGGCCACGAACCACGCGCGACCCAATTCCGGCTCGACGTTCGCGCGACGCTCCGATGGATTGCGTCGCATTCCCCGGCGCGAGCAGCAACAACCATCCAGAACTCGCTCGCGGCGACTCTCGCGATCACTTTCCGCACATGTGAACTTCTCGCGCTGACGCTCGTCCTTCAACTCGGCATGCTCCCGTTGATGGCCGCCAGTTTCCATCGCATCGCGCTCTCATCTCCCGCGGTAAATCTCGCCGCCGTGCCCATCACCGGCATCATGGTCCCGTGGGGATTTTTAACGCTGACTGCGGGCCTCCTCTGGCCGCTCTTGGGCAAATTGCTCGCCGCTCCGCTCGCGCTGCTTGCTGCGTTCTTACTCCGCACGGTCGAATGGTTCGCCGCTCTTCCACACTGGAGCTATCGCATCCCAACGCCCCCGCTCTGGCTCACAATCACCTTCTTCGCCCTCGCGATCGCAATCGCAGCCGTCGCGCGCGTCGATGCAACAAATCCGACACCAAATCGGCGAGTCGCGCTTCGCACATTGTCAGCAGCGCTGATCGCAACAGCCCTCCTCGTCGCAACGTTCCCTTTCCGGCCAACTCACGCCTCAAACCAACTTGAAGCCAACATTCTCGACGTCGGGCAAGGCGACTCCATCTTCCTCGTCTCGCCCCACGGTAAAACCATGCTGATTGACGGCGGCGGCGCCTTTCGCGGCTTCCCCGGCCGCGAAGAACACACCGGTACCGATCCCGGCGAAGAAGCCGTCTCGGCCTACCTCTGGTCGCGCGGATTCAAAAAAATCGACGTCGTCGCGCTCACCCACGCACACCAGGACCATCTCGGCGGTCTGACCGCCATCCTCGAAAATTTCAAAGTGAAGGAACTCTGGCTCGGACGCGAAGTCGATTCACGCGCCTTGTCACAACTCGAAGCGCTCGCAAAACAACGCGGCACTCAAATCAAACATGAAATCCGCGGTCAATCATTCACGTGGGATGGCGTCGAAGAGCAATTCCTCTGGCCCGAAATCGCCGCCACTGAAATCGCCCCGAGCGCGAAAAACAACGACTCGCTGGTTCTTCACCTGAAATTCGGCGATCGCACTCTGCTCTTTCCGGGCGACGCCGAAAAGGCCGTCGAGCGCTCGATACTCTCGGAAAACGACGAATCTGCGCTCCACGCCGACATCCTGAAAATCGGCCACCACGGCAGCAAAAACTCCACCACGCCCGATTTCCTCTCGGCCGTAAATCCAAAAATCGCGATTATTTCGTCAGGGGAAGGAAATCCCTACGGCCATCCGAGTCTCGAAGTCCTCGATCGCCTGCAAACTGCTGGAGTCCGCACTTTGCGCACCGACACAAACGGCGCGATCCACATTCTCACCGATGGCAAACGAATCGACGTCACTTGCTTCGTTGCGTGTCCCGCGCCAACCGCGCCTTCAATAGACCAAGCGCAAGCGCCACTCGACCACCAGCAACACGAGCAGCAATAAAAACCCAATCGCCGCGCGATACTCCCGATTTTTCTTGTACTGCGAAAACGAAAACGGCCGCTCCACGCCAAGCCCGAGCTTCGCCGCCGTCACCCGCGGAAAAAACAACGGCACAGCTTTCGCATACTCATCAAACGCCGCGCCATGATGAAATCGAAGTTCGCCCTCTTCCTTCCGCATCACCACCGAATAAAAAATCACGAAATACCCAATCAGCAGCGCGGCCGCAATCCACGAATTCATCGCCACCGCCGCGCCCGCGGTCAAAATCGCGCTACCAAAATAAAGCGGATTCCGCGTATGCGCGTAAGGCCCGCTGACAGTGAGCATCTCCTGCTTATGCAGATGTCCCGCTGCGAGCGCCCGCACCCACAGGCCAATCACCCCAACAGCTCCACCAATCGCGATACTCTGCGGCGTCGGATGCGCCAGCACCAACACGACGATCGCCAATAGATAACCGACCCGCACGCGCCACCGCGCAAAGAATGTTGCCCGAATCGGCGGCCTCGCCGGCTCGCCGCGCACATCCGAATTCCCTGTCACTTCACTCACGCGAGCGCACCGATTCTTCGCCGCACCGCGTCAAACACCGCATCCACCTGAATCGCCAGCATCGAGGGATCAACCACATCGTTGCGGCTGTGCGAAGTCGTGCTCCCCTTCGCGCGCAAAACAATATCGCCCGCACAAGGATCGGTGTCGCGCGTCTCGCCCGAGTCCAAAATCGGATCGCCGGTCACAAGCGACGGATTCCGATACGGCCCATTCCGCGCTGGATCGGTCGGCCCATACAACGCAACGGCTGGGGTTCCCAGCGCAATCGCCAGATGCAGCGGTCCTGTATCGCCGCCCACGACGCAGACCGCAGATCGCAACAGCGCCATGAGCGGTCCCAACTCCGTATCCCACAGCAACGGCTCAGCATTTCCGCTCGCCGCTTTCACCGCAGCGACCAAATCATTTTCACCCGGTCCGTAATTCACCACGCACCGCAATCCGAATGCATCTCGAATCCTTTGGCACAGCTCGCCAAATCGCTCCGGCGGCCAGCACTTCGCACGCCACCCGCCGCCCGGACTCAACACCACGTATCGCTCGCCAATTCCGGCCCGCGTAAGTTGCTCGCGCGCACGCGCCACGCTCTCGCTCGGAACCGTCAACTTCACGTGACCGACTCGTCGCCTCGCACCCGCGCGCCGCGACAGTTCCCCGTTCTGATCCGCAATATGAATGGTCTCTGGCTTCACGCGCTGGTTATAAAGAATCGGCACACCGAATTCGCGAATCGTGTCCGAAGAAAATCCAATTCTTCTCTGCACTCCGCCCAAAAACGGCAACGCCGCCGATTTCCACAATCCCTGATAATCGATCGCCGATTGCCACTGCGCAGCGCGAACTGCTGAAATCGCCGCGCGCACCGATCCCCAATCGCGCGACTCCACATTCCGAATTTCCGAAGCAAGCGCACTGCTCTCCACGAGCCCGCGCCACCGCGGATGCGTCAACCACACAATCTCAGCGGCGGGAAACGAGTCGCGCAACGCCGCCACAGCGGGAAATGTGTGGACGATGTCCCCCAGCGATCCCAATCGCACCACCAGAAATCGCGGATCAGGCATGCGGCGCCTTGCGCACAGTCTCGATGAATCCACGCGTCGAGTGATTTTTTGGATCGCCGACAATCGCAACGCGGATCCCTAAACGCGCCGCAACCTCGCGCTCGGGCACGGTGTCCGTCGAGTAGTCCGTTCCCTTCGCGTGTACATCCGGCCGCAACAATTCCAGCAACGGTTCGACATTCGGCTCGTTGAACAGCACGACGTAATCCACGGCGCGCAGCGCCGCGACCAACTCCGCGCGCGCACCTTCATCCAGGATCGGCCGCCCCGGCCCTTTTAACCCGCGCACGCTCGCATCATCGTTCACCGCAACCACCAAAACATCTCCCTCTCGTCGCGCGCCTTCCAAATAGCGAACGTGTCCCACGTGCAAAGTGTCAAAACATCCGTTCGCAAACACCACGCGCTTCCCTTCGCGCTTGCGTTCCGCGATCGCCTGCTTCAGTCCTTCGCGCGACATAACTTTGGACGCAGAGCCGGCCATTTCTACGCTTCCGCTCCCGAAGCCTCGGCCCGAATCACCGCCAGCACCTCGTCGCGCGATACCGTTGCCGTCCCTCGCTTCATCACCACAAGCCCGCCAGCAATATTCGCGATATGTGCCGCTTCCAGCGCCGAAGCGCCCGTTCCCAACGCCAAGGAATACGCCGCCAGCACCGTGTCTCCCGCGCCCGTCACATCGACCGCCTGAGTGCTACCGTGAATCGGGATGTGGATCGCCCGCCCCGGCGACTCGAAGAGCGCCATCCCATCACGTCCTCGCGTGACCAGCAACGAATCCAATTTCATCGTGGAAAGCGTCTCACGCCCGCATCGCTCCAGCTCCGCGACATTCCGCCCAATCGAAGTGTGATGCTGCGCCTCCAGCTCCGCCTCATTCGGCGTCGCCGACGTAATCCCCGCCTTCGCGTACGAACTCAATCCATATCGGCTATCCAGCGTCGTCACCAGCGATTTTTTCTTCGCGACCGCATCCCTTACCAACTCCGGCGATGCCACGCCGAATCCATAGTCCGATACCGCCAACACATCCGCGCGCCGCAACCTCCCTCGCAAAATCTCTGCGATCTTCGCGCGCACCTTCGCTGGCAACTCTGTCTGTGGCTCTCGATCCACGCGCAAAACCTGCTGCGCCACCGTGTGCGCCCAGCCCGCCAGAAATCGCGTCTTCGTCGGCGTAGTAAAGCCCTTCACGCGCACCACGCCCGACAAATCCATCCGCCGCTCGCGAAAATACGCAATCAGCGCATCGCCCGCTGCGTCCTGCCCCACCACGGTAATCGGCAGCACCTTTGCGCCCAGCGCCGCAAAATTGTTCGCCGCGTTCGCTCCTCCGCCCGGCACCAACTGCGTCTCACGATGCTTCAAAATCAAAACCGGCGCCTCGCGCGACACGCGGGAAATCTCGCCAAACTGAAATTCATCCGCAACGAAATCGCCCAACACCACGACCGTCTTGCTCGCGAACTGTTCGACGTGCTCCGCAAGCGCGACCAGATCGACCGAAGTCGATCCCGTGCTCGTCGCCGTTGGCAAAACTCGAGCCCGCGATTTCTTCATCCGGCCTGCCCCACACTCCTCAAAATCCACTCGACCGCATCGCTCAAATCACCCGCAACAAAATCCGGCTGCCGCGCCCACGCCGCGCCATTCATACGCAAATCTTCATCGCCGTACCCGGTTCGCACCAAAACTCCTCGACCGCCACTCGCCTGCGCCAGCTCCACGTCCCCATACCGATCGCCTACCACAAACGACCGCGCCAGATCGACGCCATGCTCCCGCGCCGCCTGTTGAATCATTCCCGGCTTCGGCTTTCTGCACTCGCAATCATCGTCAGAAGTGTGCGGGCAATAATAGATCGCCGTGAGATGCGCACCCGAGGCAGCAAGTTGCTGCGTCATCTCCTCGTGTACGGTGTGCACCATCGACTCCGCAAAAAATCCGCGGCCCACACCCGATTGATTGGTGACGACGATCACCGGCAGGTTCGCATCGTTCAGTCGCCGAATGGCCCCTGCCGCGAACGGAAACATACGAAATTGGCTGACGTCATTCAAGTACCCGACGTCTTCCGAAATAGTTCCGTCGCGATCGAGAAAAACCGCCGGCCGCGACACCTTCGCCTCAGGCAGAACGCACCTCCGGGCTGACGCGAGCGCCTGCAAGCCATGCGCGAGACGCCACCGTCACGCTTTCCGCCGACACGCGGGTCATGCAGCGATGATCCGTCGGGCACCGCCGCAAGAAACATGGGGAACAGTACGGCTTCTCCTGAACGATCGTGCATTTCGGCGTCACCGGGGCCGTCCCGAACGGATCGGTCGGCCCGAAAATCGCCACCACGGGCAAGCCCACTGCCGACGCCACATGCATCGCGCCCGAATCATTTCCAATAAAAAGTTGGCACCGCGAAAGCAGCGCCGGCAATTCCGCAATCGCCGTCTTCCCCGTCAAATCGATCGGCTTCCGCTTCATCCCCGCAACGATCGCATTCGAGACCGCCATCTCGCCGGCTGTTCCAAACAAAATAACTTCCGCGGCCGACTCCGCCATCAATCGATTCGCCACTTCCGCAAATCGCTCGGGCAGCCAGCATTTCGCCGACCCGTACGAAGCTCCGGCTCCAATCGCCACGCGCAAAGGGCCAGTCCGTTCATCCGCGCGCGCATTCACTCCCGCTGCAATCAATTTCCGCTCCGCGGCCTCGCCATCCTCCGGTGAAACCGCGAGCAAAATCTCGTGCGCTCCCTCAACCCACTCCACCCAGCCAGCCCGCCGCACCAACTCCAAATAATAAAATTGCTCGTGCGCCGGAATCTCTCCCGCCTTCGGTACCGCAATCGACTTCGTCAGCAAAATCCCGCGTCCATCCCGCGCATACCCAATCCGCTCCGGAATTCCCGCGCGCCAAGCTAGCCACGCCGCGTCGAACGCATTCTGCAGCAACAGCGCCGTATCAAATTTCTCTGACCTCAACCGAGCCGCCAACCGCTCTCGCCCAGCGAATCCCTTCTCCGCTCCGCGCGGATCGTAGGCGATCAAATCATCGCAAACGTCTTGCCCGCGATAAATATCCGCCACATAAGGCCGCGCCAAGATCGCGATATGAGCGTCCGGAAACTTTGCCCGCACCACGCGCAACGCCGGCAACGCCATGATCGCGTCGCCGACCCAATTTGTCGCGCGCACCAAAATCTTCACGCCGCCGCCCCACGCCGCTCGCGCAATACGCGCTCGATCGTTTCGACGAACTCGCTCTCCGCTGAAATCACAAAATCAATCACCGCCACCCAAACGGGCCTGCGAAATCTTCCACCCGCAACCGCGAGATTTGCCGCGTCTTTCTCCGTCGTCACAAAATCCGCGGCCGAAACCCTGTCGGCCTCCGCTTCCAACCGCTCCACGTCTTCGTCCGAATACACGTGATGGTCGCGAAACGCTCGCTCGCCCGCCAACTCGACTCGCCAACTCACCAAATCCGCGAAAAACGCCTCTGGATTCCCAATCCCGCAAAACGCAAACGAAGGCGACCCGTTGATCGTGCTTCCATACTTGGAATCAGAAGGCCCCGCTCCCAATCGCCGAAATTCGACCAGCCGCGTTTGTGTGTAAAAGACCGGATGCTTCTTCGGAGCTATCGTCTCAACCGGAGCCTTGTCCGCGCCTCTCGAAACAACCAAAATATCCGCTCGCCGCAGAGCGGAAACCGGCTCGCGCAACGACCCCGAGGGCAGCACCCACTCCTTCTTCAAATTCCGCGAGCCATCGAGCATCAAGATATCCAGATCACGCGCAAGCTGGCGATGCTGAAACCCATCGTCGAGCAAAAACACATCGACCCGCCGTTCCGCCTCTAACTTCGCCCCCGCCTCATATCGATCCGCACCGACTCCAAACCGAACGCCATCCCCCAGCCGCTTCCGCAGCAACTCAATCTCGTCGCTCGTACCGCCCGATCCCTTATACCCGCGGCTCAAAATCGCCACGCTCTTGCCTTGCGCCAAAAATCGGGAAGCCAGCCACAACACCATCGGCGTCTTCCCGGTTCCACCGGTCGTCAAATTTCCGACGCTGACAACCGCCCCTTGCAATCGCTTCGTCTTCAACCATCCCGCGTCATACATCCAATTCTTCGCGCTCACCACCCATCCATAAATGACCGACAGCGGCCACAATGCCACCGCCAGCCCGCGCGGAATCCGCGTCACGCCGGCCGCCCCAAGTATTTCGCGATCTCCTCCATCGCCCGCGCCGTCGCCCCCCGGCTCTCATCCACCAACTTCTTCGCCGTCTCACTCATCCCACGCGCACGTTCCGGATCGCGCAGCAACTCAATCCAAGCCACGCCCGCGTCCTCGGGACTTTCCACCTGCACCGCCGCCTTGGCCGACACAAATCGCGACGCCATCTCCGCAAAATTTTCCATCGACGGTCCAAACACCGGAATCTTTCCAAACGCCGCGGGCTCCAAAATGTTGTGCCCGCCGGACTCCACCAGCGATCCACCGACGAACGCGCCATCGGCCAGTCGATACAACGACGCCAACTCTCCGATCGAATCCAGGAGCAGCACCGTCACGTCCGTCGAAATTGCAGTCGGTCCGGCCGACGCTCCGTTTCCACCAATCTTCAACTCCGACCGCCGAACGAACTTTCTTCTCGACTCCTGAATAAAATCCGCCGCCTGCTGAAAACACTCCGGCTTTCTCGGCGCCAGGACAAGCAACGCGTTCGGAAACTCACCCTGCACCACGCCAAACGCAATCAGAGCGAGCGGCTCTTCACTCGATACGACACTTCCCGCTACAATCAGCGGCCGCCGGCCGCCGCGCTCCACTTCACTCGCCAGCCACTCCGACATCGGCGTCGCATCCGGCACCGCCTGGTCATACTTCAAATTCCCGCTCACCGCTACGCGCTCGGCCGGCGCGCCCAATTCCTTCACGCGTTCCGCATCCCGCGCACTCTGCATCAAGAACGCCCGCGCATGCCCCAGCGCGCTCCGCAAAAACGGCCGGAGATAAAATCCCGCCCACGCAAAAAATTTCTGATATCGCGCAAAAGACTTATCCGAAATCCGCCCGCTGACAAAAATCACCGGCACCTTGCGCCGGTCGGCCTCGCGCAAAAAATTCGGCCAAATCTCCGTCTCCAGCACAATCACCAGCGCGGGCTTCACAGAATCCAAAGCCCGCCGCACACAAAACGCCCAATCGAATGGAAAATAAATCACGGCGTCGGCCACCTTCATACGGTCGCGCGCCAACGCCTGCCCCGTCTGCGTTGCAGTGGAAACAATCAGCGGCCGCTGCGGATACGCCGTCTTTAGTTTCTGCGCCAGTGCCACGCCCGACAAAACTTCGCCCACCGACACCGCGTGAATCCAGATCGCCCCGGGCCGTTCCGCCGGCAATTTGCTCAATCCAGGAAAAGAGCGCCCCAACCGCTCGCCCAAATTCGACAGATACTTCCCCTGCCGCAACCCTTTCCAAATCCAAATCGGCGAAAGCGCCGCCGCAGCCACCGCCATCAAAAAGCTGTAGACGAAATACACTCAGTCAAACTCCCCAATCTCTTGGCGACCTACACAATTCACTGTCATTCCGACCGGAGCGAGCCGACGCTTTTTCTTTCACGTTCGCTCCTGCGAACGTGTCGGCTCGCGCAGTGGAGGAATCTCTCTTCGATCTGAGCGACGTCCTCGACTCGACCCGATACTACTCGCCCCGCACAAACGCCACACCGCAGGGCAACCCCGCTCTTCCCCCAGGAATCTCAGGCGACAATATGAGAAAGGTTTATTATAACCCGATGCGAAACCAGGTCCTCGCGCACTTCTCTGCCTGCACTATCACCATCATCACCGCCGCTGCAGCGCTCGGCACACCGCCACGCGTTGCCATGGCTAACGTCGCGCCGAATCAACCGCCCGCGCCGCAAGCTCAGCAAGACTCTCTCAAAGCCGCCTCCCTCGAATCCCACGAAGGTCTTACCATATCGGCGCTTCCATGGACCGTCCCCTCTCAGTACAAAGAAAAGTTCCCGAAAAAATCCCCATTCGACGGCGGCGTCCTGGCCATCCAGGTGAATTTGCGCAACGAGTCCGACGAGTCGCTCCGCGTCAACCTCCAGGCAATTCGTCTCACCGTGCAGCTCGACGAAGACAATCGCCAGGAAGTCCCGTCGCTTACACCTGAGCAACTCGCCGACGCCGCGCTCAAACCAAAAACGAAAGATCCCACCGCATCACGAACCGCACGTCTCCCCATCCCCGTTCCAACAAAAAAGGGCGGTCGCGACAAGCACTGGGACGAAATGGAAAAAGAAGCCGACAACGCCCAAATCCCGACCAGCGTCATCGCCCCCCACAGCACCGTCCAAGGCCTCCTCTACTTCGACCTCGGCGGCCAATTCGATCTGCTCCAAACCGCGCACCTCTACATCCCCCAAATCAACAAAATGAACCACACCGGCACCCTAACTTATTTCGACATCGACCTCAGCCGCCACCAATAGTTCCAATCAACCACCTGTCATCGTGAGCGAAGTGAGCCGACGCTTTTCTTTCGCGTTCGCTTCTGAGCAGATGCGTCGGCTCAGGTAGCGAAGGATCTCAGTGTTAAACAGGCGCACAATCACAACGTGGCGCAACGTTTTCCACCGCCCGTTCCTAAAACAAAACGCGCCTCGTTTGCGCCCTCTTCCCCCATCCACTAAACTAATGCAGCGAAAATTTTCGACGACACGCGTCGCCCAAATCCCAACTCCGACAAAATGCAAAATCTCCTAGACCAACTCAATCCCGAACAGCGTCGCGCCGCCGAAACAACTGAAGGCCCCGTCTTGATCCTCGCCGGCGCAGGCACCGGCAAAACGCGCGCTATCACGTTCCGCATGGCCAATCTCATCGCCAACGGCACTCCCGCCGAATCCATCCTTGCCGTCACGTTCACCAACAAAGCCGCCGAGGAAATGCGCACCCGCGTCGCCGATCTCCTCCTGAAAGCCGGCGTCCCGCCGGCCACGCCGTGGCTCTCCACATTCCATTCCCTCTGCGCGCGTCTGCTCCGCCGCGAAGCCGCCGCCGCGCAGCTCCCCAAGGATTTCGCCATCTACGACACCGACGACCAACTCGCCGCCGTCAAGCTCGCCATGGCCAAGCTCAACATCGATTCCGAAACGCTCACGCCGCGCAACGTCCTCAGTGCGATCAGCAGCGCGAAAAATCACGCTACCACTCCTGAGAAGCTCCGCGCCGAAGCCATCGGCCAGGACGCCCGCAAAGTGGCCGACATCTACGCCGAGTACGAACGCCAGCTGAAACAAAGCAACGCGCTCGATTTCGACGATCTGCTCCTCCGCACCGCGCATATGCTTCGGTTCAATCCCCAAGTCCGCGAGAAGTGGCAGAACCGCTTCCAATATCTCCACGTGGATGAATATCAGGATACCAATCGCGTCCAGTACGACCTGATGCGCCTGCTCACCAACGCCAAGCAAAATCTTTGCGTCGTGGGCGACGAAGACCAATCCATATATCGCTGGCGCGGCGCGGACGTTTCCATCCTGATGAGCTTCTCGCGCGACTTCGGCAACGCCAAAGTCATCAAGCTCGAACGCAACTATCGCTCGACGCAAAATATTCTCGACGCCGCGGGCGCGGTCGTCGCCAACAATCCCGATCGGCTCGGCAAATCGCTCAGCGCCGAAAACGGAGCGGGCACCAATCTCAAGTATTTTGAAGGTCGCGACGCCACCGCCGAAGCCGAATTCGTCGCCGGCGAACTCACGCGCATACTCGACGACGACTCTTCGCTCACCTGTGCCGTCGAATACCGCACTAACTTTCAGTCTCGCGCGTTTGAAGAAGTCTTTCGCCGCCGCGGCATCCGCTACAAACTGGTCGGCGGTTTCAGTTTCTATAACCGCGCTGAAGTCAAAGATGCGCTGGCCTACGTTCGCCTGGCGCTTCATCCCGAAGACGATGTTTCGCTGCTTCGTGTGTTGAACGTCCCGCCGCGCGGTATCGGCAAAACCACCGTGGACGCCCTTCGCGAAATCGCGCGCACCGACAACACGCCCCTCTGGGACGCCATCAACAAATTTGTCTCTGGCGAATCCGGCGGCCGCGCCGTCGCTCCGCTGCGCGCGTTTCAAGATTTAATCGCGAAGCTGCAAGACAACTATTTGAAGATGAACCCGCCCGAATTTCTGCGCAGCGTCCTCGAAGACACCGGCTACATGGAGATGTTGAAGGATCGCAACACGCCCGACGACGTCGCTCGAATCGAGAACCTCGAAGAACTCTCGCGCGCGATCGCCGAAAGCGAAGAATCGGGCGAAGATTTCAGCGATTTCCTCGACGCCGCTGCTCTCGTCAGCGACGCCGACCAATACGAAGACAAGCCCGGCGTCACTCTCATCACGCTGCACAGCACCAAGGGACTCGAGTTCGACCACGTCTTCCTGACCGGCATGGAAGAAGGCATCTGCCCACACAGCCGCTCGTTCGACGACCCCAAAGGCATCGAAGAAGAGCGCCGCCTGGTGTACGTCGGCATGACTCGCGCCCGCAAGTCTTTGACTCTGACGCGCGCTGTGTACCGCCGCATTTTCGGCAACGAACAACAGCTTCGCGCGTCGCTCCCATCGCGGTTCCTCGCCGAAGTTCCCAGCGAACTCGTGGACACCGTCCGCGGCTCGATGGCCGAGATTGGCCAAACCCGCCGTTATGAGCCCGACCCCGAATACTCCTACTCCCCCGAAGAATTCGCTCGTCGCGTCCGCGGAGTTCCGCCGCCGTCACGCACGCCGTCGCGCAGCAGTTCTACTCCGTCAAGAACGCCAAGCTTCGGCAAGTCGGCCTCAGCGTTCGGCAAAAAGTCCGCCGGGTCCGACCCTATGCTCGGGCAAAAAGTTCGCCACCCCGAATACGGGGTGGGCACCGTCGTCGGCGTCGAAGGCGACGAAGATGACCGCAAACTCGCGGTCACCTTCCCTGGGCGCGGCACCAAGAAATTCATCGAACGTTACGCCCAACTCACGCAAGCTTAACTGTTGGACGGCCGACCAACCCCTCTACTGGGTTTCGCGTAAGTGCGGATTCTGCTCGACTTGAAACGGTTTGTTTTCATACACATTTGTAAGTGCAGATTCTACGGCGTCTACGGCGCGGGCTTTTGCTCGTGGCGACGTGGCGCCTTGGAGCGAAGAGCACAGGCAAGAGTGCCTGTGCTACCTCAAGAGGGCGGACGAGCGGGCAAGTGTCCCGAAGGGCTCACGTTGGACAGTTAAAGCTGAAAGCGAAAAAGAGGCGACAGGAAGAAAAGCTGCGTGTTGATTTCAGCGCGTGGTTCTCTACGCGCCGAGCATAGCACACGCGGAATACGCGAAATGCGTTCGAACGCGGGTGGTGCGGATCAAGTTGTGGGAGGGACTGGATTTATTTTGATAAAATTTTTTTTTGCGAATTGATTCGAATGGCAGAAACCGACTCTCCGGAGCCAATTCCATGACGGCCACCGTCCCGACCTGCCTCCATCGCAAAGATTCGCCGCCAGTTGCGCACCATCCTCTCTCCATGTACATTGAACCGCGTCCACACCTTCATTTCAGCGCGCCTGGCGGCTCAGCCTTCGGTTCGGCTCAGCCCTCGGTTCGGGACAACCGGAGATAACGTTGCCATCCCCGCTTTTCAACTGTAAAAGCATCGATCAGCTTCTGTCCGACTCCGAACACGCCGAAGTAAAACTGAAAAAGTCGCTCGGCTGGCTGAGCCTCACTTCGCTCGGAATTGGCGCCGTCATCGGCTCGGGCATCTTCACTATCGTCGGCACGGCCATCGCCGGGCAAAAGCTCGAAGCTTCGTCGATTCTCAATGCGCCGCTCCTCGAATACCTGATTCACCATTCCGCGAGCTTCGGCCGCCCCGGAGCCGGACCCGCCATCGCGCTCTCCTTCGTCCTTGTCGCGATCGTGTGCGGCTTCGCTTCCGTCTGCTACGCCGAGCTCGCCGCGATGATCCCGATTGCCGGCAGCGCTTACACCTACACCTACGCCACCATGGGCGAACTCATCGCGTGGATCATCGGCTGGGATTTAATTCTTGAATACGCGGTCAGCAATATGGCCGTCAGCGTCGGCTTCTCGGCACACGTCGTCGATCTGCTCGACTGGTTCGGAATCCATCCGAATTTGAAATGGATCACTCCAGCTTATTTGCCCGGCGGCCTCACAGACCTTGGAGGCAACACGCTCTACCAACCCGGATGGCACTTCGGATTCAACTGGCCCGCGTTCATCATTGTGATGCTCCTGACCGTGATTCTCGTGCGCGGTATTCGCGAATCCGCCGAGACCAACAACATCATGGTACTGGTGAAAATAATCGCGATCCTCGTTTTCATCGGTTTCGCGTCGCGCTTCATTCATCCGGCGAATTGGCATCCGTTCGCACCCAATGGCTGGTCGGGGATTCTTACCGGCGGCTCGATCGTTTTCTTCACCTACATCGGTTTTGACTCGGTTTCCACCGCCGCCGAAGAATGCAAGAATCCGCAGCGCGACGTCCCCATCGGTATCATCGCCACGCTCATCATCTGCACGCTTCTCTACATCGGCGTAGTCGTCGTTCTGACTGGCCTCGTGCCTTGGCAATCCCTGATGGACGACGCAGCCCCAGTCGTAAACACGCTTAAGAAAATGCATGTCCCCAGCGTGCGTCTCGTCGTGCTCATCGGCGCTCTGATGGGCATGATCTCTTCCCTGCTGGTGTTTCAGCTGGGCCAGGCGCGCGTGTGGTTCGCCATGTCTCGCGACGGTTTGCTGCCGCGGATCTTCAGCCGCGTCCACCCGAAATTCTGCACGCCGGATTTTTCGACGTGGATGGCAGGGTTTGTCGTTGGCATTCCGGCTGGTCTGCTCGATATCGGAACGCTCGGCGATCTTGCGAACATCGGCACGCTGTTTGCCTTCGCGCTCGTCGCCGCCGGCGTTTTAATCCTTCGCTATCGCGAACCGAATCGTAAGCGCGCATTCCGCGCTCCAGGCGGGCCGATTGCGCCGGTGATTACGATTGCCACCTGCCTGCTTCTGATGGCTGGACTTCCGATCATGAATTGGATTCGATTCTTTGTGTGGCTGGCGATTGGTCTCGTGTTCTACTACTCCTACGGCCGCAAGAAGAGCACCCTGCGCGCCGCGAATCAGTCCTAGAGGATTGCAGATGTTGCGGAGCTTCCGCAGATCGAACGAAGTTGCAGCAGCGCTCGCTGAGAAAGCGCCTGGGTTTGGTGCGCCCGCGAATCATGGCTGCGCTAAGTCGAAACGTCGAGGCTCGCACGATTCGCAATTCACGTTCGCAGGGATTGCAGCTCTGCTCTGCGTCGCGATTGCGTTCATCGCTTGGCTCGCTCCGCGCGACACGATCGCCTGGGGCGCCAGCGCGCAACGCATCATCGTCGGGAAAGCGATCGATACACTTCCCCCAGATTTAAGACCGTTCTTCGACGACAATCGATCGTATCTCGCGCTGCACGTCACCGATCCACTCGACGCGGAAGCGAAAACGCCAAGCGAGAAGCACAACCATTTCATCTATCTCGATCGCTACGGCCGCTTCCCGTACACCACGCTTCCCCGCGTTTACAAAAACGCTGTCAGCAAATACAGCAAATCAAAACTCGAACAGACCGGACTGCTGCCCTGGCAGATCGGCGTTTACAGCGCAAAACTCACCACGTCGTTTCAGCAGGCTCATTGGGACGAAGCAAAACTCAACGCTGCGATTCTCGCCGGCTACGTGGCCGAAGCGCACGATCCGTTCAACACCACAGAGAATTTCGACGGCCACCTCACGCTGCAGAACGGCATCAACGATCGCTTCGGAGCTGTGCTGATCGATCGTTTTTCATCGTTCTTTCCGCTGCGGCCCAACGACGCCTCGTTCATTTCCGATCCGACCGACCACGCGTTTGAAGCCTGCCTGAGCGCGCACGCAGCCCTGGAAACAATTCTCTTAGCCGATCGCAACGCCCGTGCGAGCACGAAGGCGTACAACGACGAATACTTCGATCATTTTTACAACCTAACCGCCGCGACATTGATTCGCCAGCTTTCCGATGCATCGACGGATGTCGGATCGTACTGGCTGACAGCGTGGACGAACGCCGGCAAGCCGGCTGTGCCACAAATGCAGCCGCACTAGAGGCGGCACAGATGGTCATGTCTGTGCTGCTCGCGGCTGAAAGCAACCTGTAGAGAACACGAACGCCGAAAGGAACGCAGAACACGTCTCCGAAGAACGAACCAGCCGCCGGCAGCGCGAGACAGGGTGACCCGGCCAGCTTTGCGGAACTCCACCTTCATCTGGAAGGATCGATCCAGCCTGCGACGGTTTGCGCGCTGACGCGCCGCCACGGCGTCGTCTTCACCGAAGCCGAAGTCCGCGAGAAATACGCCTACAAGGATTTCACCGGTTTTCTCGAAGCGTTCAAGTGGGTCACTTCGTTCGTGCGCGATCCGCAAGACTTTGCGCTGATTCTGAACGATCTCGGCGAGCATTTGCTGACGCAGCACGTCGTCTATGCCGAAATCACGCTCTCGGTCGGCGTGATGCTTTTGCGCAAGCAGAGTCCCGAGGCGAATTTTGAGGCGATGCTCGCGGTCGCCGAATCCTTCGCGCAGCGCGGACTGCAATTAAAGTTTATTTTCGACGCGGTTCGGCAGTTCGGCGCCGACGCAGCGATGGAAGTTGTGAACGCCGCGGCGCGTTCACAGGACAAAGCAAGGTCCATCGTCGCGTTCGGCATCGGCGGTGACGAACTGACGGTCGATACAAAAGAATTTCGCGCCGTCTATGACAAAGCTGGTGGAATCGGATTGCATCGCCTGATTCACGCCGGCGAGGTCGGCGGACCCGATAAAATCCGGGAAGCGGTGGAGTTGCTCGGCGTCGAACGCATCGGCCACGGCATCGCCGCGGTCCACGACGAAGGGTTGATGGACTTGCTGGCGGAGCGGCGGATTCCTCTGGAAATTTGCCCTGCTGGAAATATCTGCACCGGAGCGCTCGCAAAACAGCTTCAACGGAAGAATGCGCGCATCGAGGACCATCCGTTGCCGAAATTGTTGCGGCATGGAATCCCAATCGTGCTTTCCACTGACGATCCCGCGATGTTTCACACGACGCTGCAAGGCGAATACGAAAACGCCCGCCGCATGCGTTTGAGCGAACGAGAAATCGCATCGTTGCAGCAAGCGAGCTTCGACCACGCATTCGCCTTCGACACGAAGGTATCTGCAACTCGGAAACAATAATCGAGCGCCGGGTTGCAATCCGTGCACACGAGGGCTATCGTGCTCGACACGCACGGCGCCGGTAGGAATCGCATCGACGGAGCGACCTCGCCGTTTTCTACAGAGTGTTCTTCACACACGAAAGGAAATCACAATGAGAACGAATCTTCTGAGGGGCGCTGTCCTCGCGGCAGTGTTGGTATTGGCTGGCGTGGCGGTCGCACAACGGCCGGCGGAGGACATCGACGCTCACCGGCACCCGCATCTAGCGTCGTCGCAACACCACCTCGCGGCAGCGTGGCAAGAAGCGGAAACCGCTCGCGCTGACAATCGCGACCAGTTGGGTGGCCATGCCGAAAAAGCGCTCGAACATATGGTGGCGGCGGACCGTGAACTGAAAGAAGCTGCCGAATACTCTAACGCGCATCATCACTAGAAACTGAATCGTTCGAAAAAGTGATTCACCGCAGAGTTCGCGGAGATCACCGAGTCAGAACCGAGCAATCATGCGAACGGCCGAGCAACGCATTCAGCGGGCTCGGCCGCTTGTGTTTCCAGCAGCATCGATCAGAAATCGCATCGAACTACTGCTTCAGATATTTGTCCCACCAGGCGAGGTAGCGCTCCATCCGATCGTGAATGTAGCTGGGCCGTGTGAAAATGTGAAATTGATCGGGATAGATTACGAGTTGCGTCGGAATGCCGAGCGTGCGAAGAGCCTGATACATCTGCTCCGTGCCGACGAGCGGAACGTTGAAGTCGGCGCGGCCGACCATGAATAGCGTCGGCGTCTTGATGCGATCCGCATGGTAGAACGGATACGAAATCTTGATCCAGGTATCGAGATTTTTCCACGGCGGACCGATTTCGTTGTTGTACTGACGAATGTACTGATCGCTGCCGTACATACCGAGTTCGTTGCCGATGCCGGCGCCGGCCATCGCTGCTTTGTAGCGCGGATCGGACGCGATGGTAAAGTCGGTCATCATTCCGCCGTAGCTCCAGCCGCCGACGGCGAGTTTGTTGGGATCGGCAACGCCGCTTGAGATTGCGTAATCGACCGCGGCCGTCACATCCAAAACTTCTTTTTGGCCCCAGTCTGCGGCAATCGCTTTCGTGTACGCCGCGCCGCGACCGCTGCCACCGCGATAATTCACCGCGAGCACAACGTAACCTTGCGCCGCAAACATCTGTCGCTCGACGGCGAGCGGATACAGGTCGAAGAGCAAGGCATGGTCGTCCTGCATGTCGGGACCGCCGTGAATCCAGAGGATGAGCGGATATTTTTTGCCGGGCTGATAGTCAGGAGGTTTCGTCATCAGGCCGTGGACTTCGTTGCCGTCTTTCGCTTTCGCCGAAAAATCTTCGACCGTGCCGAGTTGAACTTCGCTGAGCCACGCATCGTTCTGCGACGAAAGTTTGCGGAGCTTCCCGGACTCGAGTGCGAACACTTCGGAAGGAGCTGAGTCGGTTGCCGCAGTGACCGCAGTGTGACCGCCCGCGGAAGTGCGCTGCTGGAGGACGGCTTCGCCGTGCGTGATGCGCTCGACTTCCCCGCCGTTCACGGAAACGCGACCGAGATAAACCCGGCGATCGTCGTCGAAGAGGAATGTGATCGCTTGGCCGTCTTCGGTGAATTCCGGCGCGATGATTCCGCGATCGAGTTTTTCGGCGAGGTTTTTTGGCGTGCCGCCGGAAGACGAAATGACATGCAGCGAATTCTGACTGTAGGCGCCGTACTTCAGCTCGAAGCCAGAGAGGTAGAGGAGCGACTTGCCGTCGGGACTCCAACGAATGCGCTGGCCGCTCGGAGAATTAACGAAGCGATTTTCTGCGGAGTGGCGCCGGCCTTCGCATCCACAACATAGATTTCTTCGATGCTGGTCTGATCGGGATCGTTGGTGCGATCGCTGACAAAGGCAATCTTCGAGCTGTCGGGCGACCACGTCGCGTCGCGATCGTCGTAGCGGCGATCGGTCGTGAGGGGTTCGAGTTTTTTCGCGGCGACATCGAAAATCGAAATCTGGCTGCGCGAAGCATCCGTCAGATAGCCTTCGATGTCCGCCTTGAATTGGTAGCGATCGATGACGATCGGCTTCGGTGCTTTGTGTGTTTTCTTGTCGGCATCGGTCGCGGACTCTTCGTCGCCGCTCAGTTGCAGCGCGATTTTTTTGCTGTCGGGCGACCATGAGTAGGATTCGATGTCGCGTTTTACATCGGTCAGCGGCTGCGCTTCGCCGCCGCGGCGGTCGAGCAACCAGATTTGCGTTTTCCCTTCGCCCTTTTCATCTTTATGCGAAGAGAGGAACGACAAGAATTTTCCGTCGGGACTCCATCGCGGCGACGACGCGGACTCGGGGCCGTAGGTCATTTGCAAACTTTGCGTACCTTCCCAATCCACTGTCCAGATTTGCGTTTCGAGGCGGTCGAGTTCGCGATTCATCGTGGTGACGGTGTAGGCGATCCATTTGCCGTCGGGCGAGAGCTGCGGGTCGCCGACTTCGCGCATGCGATAGAAATCGTCGGGGCCGAGGTGGCGTTTGGTCTGGGCGGCGGCGTTGTTGACGAAAAATGAAGACGAAATTGTTGCGAGACAGAGAAATAGGAAGCGAGCGGGCAAGGATTTTGAAATTTGCATCCGGGCATGGTCTTTGATTCGGCGATTCGCGTCAAGGAGGTGATGAAGGACGCACGAACCTCAGGGGCTAAAGCTTTCTTATACCGCCGTTGTGCGGCACGACTGAAGTTGTGCCCTCCCGGCGCTCGCGATGAAGGAGCCGCGTTCGCTCGCATTGGTGGTTTGGGCAGCGGGGCATCTAAACCCGCACCCTCTCAAACCTGAGGGTGCGGCACCCAAATGGCGAAATGTACCTCTCGATGGCTGCGCGGGAGGTGCGTTGGACTTTGGGGTTGGGGTGGGTATAATCGCGGCGGCTTATGCCCATCCCGGCGGGTACAAAACTTGGGCCGTATGAAATCCAGTCGCAAATTGGCGCGGGTGGAATGGGCGAAGTGTACCGCGCCCGCGATTCGCGGCTTGGACGCGAAGTCGCGATCAAGATTTTGCCCGAATCGTTCGCGCAAGACGCCGAGCGGCTCCGCCGCTTCGAGCAGGAATCGCAAGCCGTCGCAGCGCTGAATCACCCAAACATTCTCGCCATCTACGACGTCGGAACGCGCGACGGTTCGCCGTATCTCGTCTCGGAATTGCTTGAAGGCGAAAACCTGCGCGCGATTCTCGAAAAAGGTCCAATCCCGCAGCGCAAGGCGATCGAATACGCGGTGCAGATCGCGAACGGCCTTGCAGCGGCGCACGACAAAGGCATCGTTCACCGCGATCTAAAGCCTGACAACCTCTACGTTTGCCGCGACGGCCGCGTGAAGATTCTCGATTTCGGCCTCGCGAAAATGGCCGGCGAAGGAAACGCCCGGCGTAGACGGCGCGACGATGACCCAGCACACAGCGGCCGGCGTCGTGATGGGCACGGCGAGCTATATGGCGCCGGAGCAGGTACGCGGCGGACAAGTCGATGCGCGCACGGACATGTTTTCGTTCGGCGTCGTGCTGTACGAGATGCTTTCGGGCAAGCGCGTCTTCCAGCGCGATTCCGCTCCCGAAACGATGACCGCGATCCTCAAGGAAGATGTGCCGGAATTCACGGACACGAAGTTGCCGGTAGCGCCCGCGCTCGAACGAATCGCGCGGCGCTGCCTGGAGAAATCGCCTGAGCAGCGTTTTCAATCGGCGAAGGATTTGGCGTTCGCGCTCGAAGCGATCTCGCAAATTTCGGGATCGAAGACCGGCGCGCAAGCTCCCATCGTCGCACCGTCGCCTGAAAAGAAAAGTTCGAAGGCAGCGATTTACGCCGGAAGCCTTGTCCTCGCCGCCACAATGCTCGGCCTCGGCTGGTGGCTGGGCCACGGCAAGCCTCCCGAGCCACCCCGATACCGACAAATCACGTTTCGCGCAGGTTTCATGGGGAACGCGCGATTCACACCCGACGGAAGCGTAATCTACAACGCCACATGGGAAGGCAGCGACGCGCAGTTGTACATCGCGCCGGTCGATTCTCTGGGCGAGCGCGAGTTGCCATTTAAGAATGTGGAGATTCTCGCCGTATCGAGCAAAGGCGAATTGGCAACACGGCTCGATTCGACGAACCGAGGCGGATACGCAACAACCGGGACATTGGCGCGGGTCAATTACAACGGCGGAACGCCGCGACCGATCCTGGAAGATGTCCAGGACGCGGACTGGAGCGCGGATGGCGAAAAGCTGGCCGTCGTTCGGCTTGTGCCCGGAACCGGACACTGGCGGCTGGAATATCCGATCGGGACAGTGCTGCTGGATACGATCAACTGGATCAGCAATCCCAAGATCTCAAAAGACGGAAAATCGATCGCATTTCTCGACCACGAAAACACGATCGGCGATGATCGCGGTACGGTTGCGGTTGTCGGACTGGACGGCAAAGAGAAAAAGTTGTCGAGCGGATGGAATTCTGCGGAAGGTGTCGTGTGGTCGCCATCGGGAACGGAGATTTGGTTTTCCGCGTCCGATGTCGGTGCCGAAAACAATCTGTATGCGGTTTCGCTGGACGGCAAGCGAAGACCGCTGGCGAACATTCCGGGAGGGCTTTGGATCCAGGATATCCGAGACGGGAAAGTGCTAGCGATTGCGCATCGACTGCGGCTGAACGCGAGGGGCATGTCGCCCGGAGCCAAGGCCGAAGTGGAACTGGGATGGCTCGGATGGTCCTTTGTTCGCGACATTAGCCGGGACGGAAAACAAATTCTCTTCGAGGAGGAGGCCGAAGGGGGCGGGCCCAATTACACCGTCTTCCTGCGCAATATGGACGGCTCGCCACCGACACGCCTCGGCGAAGGCTTGGCGAGAGCTCTTTCTCCTGACGGCAAATGGGTTATCACGCAGGACCTGAGCGGGACCGCATTGAAGCTTGTGCCAACAGGGACCGGCGAGGCCCGCACGCTGACTCACGACAACGTCTCTTATTCCGCAGTTCGATACATGCCAGATGGAAAGCATTTGATTGGGGTAGGCGCGGAACCCGGAAAGAGCGGCCGCACCTACTTGGTCGACGCGCAAACAGGCGATTCGAAGCCGTTGACGCCGGAGGGCTACAGGGGAACAACGATCTCGCATGATGGAAGCAAAGTGGCGATGCGAGGGCCGGATGGGAACTGGGGCATCTGGACGATGGCTGACAGCAAGTTTACGCTGATCCCATCGTTGGATCCGAAATACGGAGTGAGAGAGTGGACCCGCGATGATCGTGAGCTATATGCAGCGTCGGCGCGGTCTGAAGAGAGGCGTGCGCGCGTCTTTCGAGTCGATCCGAAAACCGGCAAGATGGAATTCTGGAGAGAATTCGGCGGCGACATGGCTGGGATTCAGAACGTAGGGCAGCCGCTGATGGCACAGAGTGCCGACGCCTATGTGTACATTTACACGCAGACGCTGTCGGAAGGGTATGTGGTGTCGCATTTAGAGTGATCCGATTGAACTGGTTCCGTTGCCGTGACCGAAGAGAGGTTCGCCGCGCCTCTCTTCCGGTCGTTCAGCAAAATTGGTGGTCGCGGGAGCAGCAGCGCCTTACGTGGTCAGAGCGTGCGCGTGAACTGCCTCAAGATGAGGCGCGAGGAACGTCTGGCGGTCTTGTCCAAAGTTCAACGCCGAGGTTCCACCCGCGGTGATGAACGTCACGTCGGTAACGCCCAGGAAACTAAAGAGCGATCGCAAATATGGCTCGACGAAATTGAAAGAGGCGAGCTGCGTCTGAGCGTCGTATTTGCCCCCGGTGGCGATGATGATCGTAGCTTTCTTCCCCGTAAGCAGCCCTTTTGGCGCTCCATCTCCATAAGAAAAAGTTTTGCCGACGCGGGCGATTTGATCGATCCAGAGCTTCAACGGAGAAGGCACGCTGAAGTTGTGCATAGGCACGCCGAAAACATATTCGTCCGCTCGCTGGAGCTCGGCGATGAAGGTGTCCGAGAGTTCGAGCAGCTTTTTCTGTTCCGGCGTGCGAGCCTCCTCTGGCGTGTAAGCGGCTCCCACCCACGCGCCCGTAAGCGGCGGAATATCGGTTGCGTTGAGATCGCGGTCGATGACCGCTCCCTGGGGATGTGCGGACTTCCATTTACTCGTGTATGCCTCGGTTAACTGCCGGGAAACCGAACGTTCGTAAAGCGGGCTGGAATCGACTTTGAGAAGAGTGGACATGTTGAAAATCCTCCTAGGCGACATTAGATGCATACACGACATATGTTGATTACACGCCTTTTGAAAATAAATAGACATGAGTCTATTAAGCCCCTTGCGTCGTCTAATGTCTTGGGAGTGGTATACTTAGAGAAATGGTCCAGCTATCCCAACCCGAAAATTCCACTGAAACCGTCGATCCCCGCATCGTTCGGAGCAGGCGGATGCTCATGGAAGCTCTTACCAGGCTATTGAATCAAAAGGAGTTCGCTGACATCTCGGTTCAGGAAATCGCGGACGAAGCCACGCTGAATCGAGCGACTTTCTACCTTCATTACCCCGACAAGAATGCCCTGCTGCAGGCCATGACGGATGCGAGGTTTCGGGACCTGATCCAACGCCGCGGCCTATCCTTTGACAATTGCGACAGCGCTCTTCGGGCGATCGCATTGGGGGTCTGCGACTATCTGACGGAGGGCACCGGATGCCCCACCCAATTGGCGAAGATGTCGCTCGAAGCATCCATCATTCCCGCAGTCGAGAATATTTTTCGCGAGGGTGCGGATAAGCATCCGGCGAAACCAGGTACGGATCGCGATCTTCTCGCAACCACGGCGGCATGGGCCATCTTCGGCGCGGCTCGTACCTGGTATCAGACCCCGAACCGGATTCCCGCCGAACAAATGGCCGAAAAGATTGAAGCGCTGGTGAAACCGATCTTTCTGAGCATTTCCGCTGACTAGCCGCGACAAATTCCAGTTGCAGCACAATGCCAATCCTCGAAGACTCGCGCGGCGGTGCTATAATTTCTGGCCATGAAAGCACACGTTTGGGTTATGCCGAAGCGCACGGTTCTCGATCCCCAGGGGCAGACGATTCATCACGCGCTGACCGGGCTGGGCTATGGCGAAATCAAGGATGTTCGCCAAGGCAAATTTTTTGTGCTGAATCTCGATGGGTGGAATCGCGACGAGGCGCAGAAGCAGCTTGAGAAAATTTCGAAAGAAGTGCTGACGAACCCGGTGATCGAGGAATACCGGTTCGAGATTGTGGATTGATCAGCTCAGAGGCGCCGCGACTCCAGGTGCTATAGCCGCTATATAGCTGATATTACGGCAGTTAAGTCCTGTGCTCTCCTAGTACGCCACTCCTAAGCCACATCGGTACCAACGTCCCTCTGGCCCCACAAAAGCGCGTGCTACGCTTCTCTCATCAAGTAGCTCTGTTCCCGGCATCAGACTAGCAGCGGATTCGCAACAGAACGCGCAGCATCGGCAAGCGCCAGGAGAAGTCCCCGCATGTGCGGAATTGTCGGCTATATCGGCTCAAAAAAAGTTGTACCGGTCATCGTTGAAGGTCTGCGAAAGCTGGAATATCGCGGCTACGACTCCGCGGGCATCGCGGTCGTCACCAAAGAAGGCAAGCTCGAGATTCGGCGCGCGCCTGGCAAACTGCGCAATCTGGAAGAGGCGCTGGCGAAGGCGCCGATCGAAGGCACCTACGGCATCGGCCACACGCGCTGGGCTACGCACGGACGCCCGACGGAAGAAAACGCTCACCCGCATCGCGACTGCACCGGCAATTACGTCGTCGTTCACAACGGCATCATCGAAAATTATCTGGAGCTGAAGGAACAGCTTCAGGCCGAGGGCCATAAGTTCGTCACGGAGACGGATACGGAGATCGTGGCGCACCTCGTGGAGAAAAATTCGCAGGGCGGCAAGCTGTGCCTGGAAGAAGCGGTGCGGCAATCGCTGAAGCAACTGCGCGGGATTTATTCGCTGGTGCTGCTCTCGGCGCGCGAGCCGCAGAAGATTGTGGCGGCTCGGCTTGGTCCGCCGTCGGTCATCGGACTTGGTGACGGAGAATATTTCGTCGCGAGCGATATTCCGGCATTGCTCGAGCACACACGCAAAATTTTCTTCCTCGCCGACGGCGACATCGCCGTGCTGACGCCGCAGGGCGTCAAGGTGATGGATCACGACGGGCGTCCTGTCGAACGGCCCGCGCAGCACGTGGCGTGGGATCCGATCATGGCGGAAAAGGGCGGCTACAAGCACTTCATGCAGAAGGAAATTTTCGAGCAGCCACGCGCCGTGCGCGACACGCTGCTGGGCCGCATCTCGCAAGACACCGGCAAAATCTTTTTGGACGACATGCAGATTACGGAGCAGCAATTCCGTGAGTTTCAGCATGTGCGCATCGTTGCGTGCGGTACGAGCTGGCACGCGGGCCTCGCCGGGAAATTCATGATCGAGCGGCTGGCGCGCCTTCCGGTGGAAGTCGATTACGGCAGCGAATTCCGCTATCGCGATCCGATTCTGGATTCGAAGACGCTGACGGTTTGCATTTCTCAATCGGGCGAGACCGCCGACACGCTGGCGGGTCAGCGGGAAGCGAAGATGAAGGGTTCGCCGACGCTGGCAATTTGCAACGTGATGGGCAGCATGGTGACGCGCGAAGCGGCAGGCACGATTCTGACCCACGCGGGGCCGGAAATTGGCGTGGCTTCGACGAAGGCGTTTACGTCGCAGCTCACGGCGTTGTTGCTGCTGGCGGCGCATTTGGGTCAGGTGCGTGGGAAATTGAGCGCTGAGGCGTCGAAGTCATTCTTGCAGGAATTCACGCGGATCCCGCATAAGATCGAGACCGTGTTGCAGTCGGAAGAGTCCGGCATGTACGAAATGCTGGCGCGGCAACTTTTCCGGCATACGGACTTTCTTTATTTGGGGCGCGGGATTCACTATCCGATCGCGCTCGAAGGCGCGTTGAAGCTGAAGGAAATTTCGTACATTCACGCGGAAGGCTATCCTGCCGGCGAAATGAAGCATGGGCCGAACGCGCTGATCGATGAGAATTTGCCGGTGGTGGTGCTGGCAACGCACGATGAGAGCGATCCGGACTCGGTGACGCGCTATGAAAAGAGCGTGTCGAACATTCAGGAAGTGAAGGCGCGCGATGGGATCGTGATTTCTGTGGTGACTGTCGGCGACAAGCTCGCGCGGAAGTCTTCGGATCATGTGCTGGAAGTACCGGCAGCGCCGGAATTGCTCGCTCCGTTGCTGGAAATTATTCCATTGCAGCTCTTGGCGTATCACATCGCGATTCGCCGCGGGTGCGACGTCGATCAGCCGCGTAATTTGGCGAAGTCGGTTACGGTCGAATAGGTTGGAGGGTGTCGCCCTCCGACAAAACGTTTAACGCCTATTCCGTTTCTTGCGGGTTGCAACCCATACACGCATTTCCGGTAAACTACGCACATGCCAGGTTGCATGCGCACGTTCGCGCTCACGCTCTTTGTTTCGGCGTCGATTTGTACCCCGCTTTCGTCGATCGCCGAAGCGCAAGCTCCGCCCCCACCCGCCGCGCAGAATAATTCGACCGCGGCTCTTCGCGAAGTGAAGTCCGACGGGCTGAAAACTGTCACCAACGATCAAGTCACGGCCCTGAGCGGGCTGCAAATTGGGCAGCAGGTCGGCAAGGATGATCTGCAGGCCGCTGCCGACAAGCTCGTTCAGTCCGGTCTGTTTGCTCACGTCAGATACAATTTCAATTCGCGGGCCGACGGACTCGTGCTCTTGTTTCATCTGGACGAGGCCGAGCGAATCCCGGCGTATTTCGACAATTTGCCGTGGTTTACCGATGGCGAATTGAACGACGCGATTCGCGCGAAGATTCCCTTTTACAACGGGACGCTGCCCGGCGCGGGCGCGGTGGTCGAGCAGGCGGCGGACGCGGTGAGCCAGTTTCTCGGGACGCATGGATTGCAGGCGGCGGTCGAGCACACCGTCGTCGCAAACCCGAATGGCGAAGGCAGCATTCAGGAATTTCACATCGAGGGAAGTTCGCTTTCGATCGAGAAGCTGGAGTTCAGCGACGCCTCGCTGAATGCATCGAAGACCGTGCAGCAGCAGCTTGCGGAATTGAAAGGCAAGCCGTACTCGCGCATGGCGATCGACCTTTTTCTGACGGAGCAGGTGCGCCCGGTTTATCAGAAGCAGGGATATCTGCGCGTGAGGCTCGGGCCGCCTGAAATTCGGCTGACGGGAAACCCGAATCAGAAATTGCCGGAGAAGATTCCGGTGTTCGTGCCGGTCGTGCCCGGCGAGATTTATAAATGGAAGGGTGTCGAGTGGTCGGGCAATTCCCTGCTGTCAACGACCACGCTGAACGGGGACTTGGCGCTGAAGCCGGGCGACGTGGCAGACGGAATGGCGATCGAAGCTGGACTCGATCGCGTTCGCGAAGAATACGCGCACGTCGGCTATCTCGAAGCGAAGATCGATCCGGTAGCGAATTACGATGACCAGGCCCACACGGTTTCGTATCGCGTGCGCATTGATGAGGGGAATTCGTACAAATTTAACGCGCTGACGATCACCGGCCTCTCGCCTGGCGCAGAGAAGAAGCTGCGCGACGCCTGGAACATTCCGCAGGGCGAAGTTTTCGACAAAACGATCTTCGAAGATTTTCTGACCAAGCTCGAAACCAAGCCGCACGATATTTTCGGCACGCTGCCCGTTCACTACGACAACGTCGGCCACTGGGTGCAGCCCGACGACGCCAAGCACACCGTCGACGTCCTCCTCGACTTCAAATAAGTCGGTTGCGCAGTTGGTAGCGCCGGCTTGTCCTGAGGGACAGAGGGCATCCTGCCGGCGTTTTTCGTTCGCGACGATCCGCAAATCGTTGAGGCAAACCGTTGTACGGGCGCAGCATTGCTGCGCCCATGTCCGCACGATCTCGGCGTCTTGCGCCTCTTTCCGTCGCGCCCCCGCATCAAACCTTTGCGCTATACTAAATTTTCGACATGGCTGCAATCGTCCAAATCCGAATCCCGCAAGAGAACGGCCCTACCGCCGACGAAAAAGAACGCCAACTGCTAGCGAATCTCGCCGCTCTCCCCTCCGTAATCGTCGCGCTTTCCGGCGGGGCAGACTCCGCATACCTCGCCTGGGCCGCCCAAAAAGCTCTCGGCAATCGTGCGCTCTCCGTCACCGCGCTTTCGCCAAGCTACTCGACTCACGACCGCGACATCGTCGAAGACTTCGTTCGCGCGCACAGCATTCATCACGAGTTCGTGGAAACCCACGAAATGGAAAATCCCGCGTACCGCGCCAACGCTGCCGATCGCTGCTTCCATTGCAAGGACGAATTGTTCACCGTGCTCGACGCCATCGCACAGCAACGCGGATTCCACGCCACCGCGTACGGCGTCAACGCCGACGACACACTCGATTTCCGCCCGGGCCATCGCGCCGCGAAAGAACATCGCGTGCTTGCTCCGTTGCTTGATGTCGGCATGCGCAAAAGCGAAGTTCGCGAACTCTCCCAGCGGGCAAACTTGCCGACCTGGAACCGACCAGCATCGGCGTGCCTCGCGTCTCGCGTTCCGTACGGCACCGAGGTGACGCCCGAACGCCTGAGCCTGATCGAACGCGGCGAAGCAGTCCTGCGCGGCCTCGGCTTCCAACAACTTCGCGTACGCCTGCACGACAACGACAAACTCGCACGCGTCGAAATCGCTCCCGAAGAGATGCCGCGCGCGTTCACAACGGAAATGTCAGCCGAAATCTCCACGCGACTCAAAGCCGTCGGTTTCGCCTACGTCGCTCTCGACCTCGAAGGTTACCGCCAAGGCTCGCTCAACGAAGCGCTGAAACGCCCGGCCTCGGCAAGCCCGCAACACAACTCCGGCCCAAGCCAGGCTTGAGTCCCGCCCTTCCTCGGAACATAATCACCCCAACTTGCGTATCTGCCTGTGAGTACGGTTGCCGTAGAAGCATCGAGCCAGCGCGTTATGCGCGGTGGCGCTGTGATGGAGAGAACATGAATTCGCGCCAAAGAAAGTTCATCGTCGGGATAGCGATCGCAGCGTTCGCCGCTGCCGTATCGGGCTGCGAAATGGGCCCCGCCGCAAGCGGTGCCTTCGACCGCAGCTTCTCCGTCACCGCACCGATCCGCCTCGAACTCTCCAACGCCTCCGGCAACGTCAACATCACGGGCAGCGCCGACAATAAAGTCCACGTTCACGGCGACGTTCGCGCTTCGGGCATCGGCTTCGATAGCCCGCAAAAGCGGCTCGACGCCGTCGTCAGCAATCCTCCCGTCGAACAAAAAGGCGACACGATTCGCGTCGGTAAAGATTTGGGCAAGATCCACAATGTCTCGATCGCGTACACGATCGAAGTGCCGCACGATACGGAACTCAGCACGCAGGTCGTGTCCGGATCGCTCGATATTTCCAACGTGCGCGGTCCTGTGAAAGTTGATTCCGTATCGGGCTCGATCAAAGTGAACGGCGTCGAACGACAAACCACACTCAACACGTTGAGCGGCTCGATCGAAGCAGAAAACATCGGCGACGATCTGCGCGCTTCGAGCGCATCCGGCAGCGTCACCGCCTCAAAGATCAAAGGCGACGTTCGCATCAGCGCGCTCTCCGGCGGAACACAGATCATCGGTCCCGGCGGCCGCGTCGATGCAGACACCGCGAGCGGCACCGTCGATGTTCAAGGCGCGACGCGCGACGTGAAAGCGCACGCTGTTTCGGGCACTGTCAACGTGCAAGGAAATCCCGGCGATACGAGCTATTGGGATTTGAAAACCGCATCGGGCGTGGTGCATCTCGGCGTGCCGACCAATGCGAATTTCCGCCTCTCAGCTGAAGCCGCCTCTGGTCAGATCAAGACAGACGTGCCCATCGTCATCGAAGAACAAGGCAAGCATTCACTGCGCGCCCGCATGGGCAACGGCGGCGGCCGCGTCGAAGTTCATACCGATCTCCGGCGAAATCCGCGTCAGCGCTTCGTAGCTTTGCCCGGCCTCTGAGTTCTCTGCGAACTCGGCGGTTAATTCTTTGCCCTCGCTCGCCCCAACGCGCGCGTCAGCCCTGCCGTCGAGCACTTCCCCTCGATTTTGCATAGAATGGGTTCAATGCGACGGTGCGCGCGAGCCCTGACGGTTGTCCTTGCTTCTCTTTTGGCGGCAGGCTCCGCATGCATCGCGCAGCCCGCGCAACAATCGCCGCCTCCTCCGAAACAATCCGGCAAGCAAGGCGACGCGCAAACTCACCCGACTCCCGAAGAAGAATTGCAGCAAGCCATCGACAGCGCCGGCAACGATCGCGCCGCGCTCGTCCGCAATCTCGAAGCGTTTCTCCAGAAATATCCCGAAGCGCCGCAGCGCACTCGCATCTATCGCGCGCTTGTAGAGTCGAGCCTGCAACTCCGCGACAACGCCCGCGCGATGAACTACGCCGAGCGCATCATCGCGCTCAATCCCGACGACATCTCGATGGAGCTGATCGCCGTCCAGCTTCTCGAGCAATTCGGCGACGAGGCCGGTTTGAAGCGCGCCGTGAGCTACGCGACGCGCGTCCTCGATTTCGTCAATCGCCCCGACGACGAAAAATCTCCGAAGGTATCGCAGGCAGAATTTATCGCGAGCAAAAATCATGATCGAATGACCGTCCTCGTCTTTCGCGGCCGCCTCTATATGAAGTTGAAAGACAATGCGAAAGCGGAAAAAGATTTTGAAGACGCCTACGCATTCGAGCCAAGCGCAGTCGCCGCCGAGAAAATGGGAGAGATCGCCGAGTTGAACAAAGACTTTCCGCGCGCAATCCAGCAATATGCGCGTGCTTTTTCGCTCTTCGACGGCGCGAAAACAGCGACCGAACGCCGCGAAACACGCCAGAAACTCGGCAACGTTTGGCGCCTGGCCCATGGCTCCGACGACGGCCTTGGCGCGTACCTGCTGAAGACCTACGACGAACTGAATGCCGCGCCGCCGAAATCAGCAGCCGTGATGAAAAATTTCGGCGTAACCGACCCGTTCGGCTTCACTCTTCGCCGCGTCAGCGATAACTCTGCGCTTCCGCTAGCGAACGAAAAAGGAAAGATTCTCGTCGTCAATTTTTGGGCGACTTGGTGCGGACCGTGCCGCGCGCTCGAGCCGCAATTCGATCGCGTCGCTCTCAGCTTCCAGCAGAATCATGATCTTGTTTTTCTCGCTGCCGATTGCGACGAAGACGAAACGCTCGTCGCGCCCTACGTGAAGGAGACGAAGCCGCAGATGACCGTCGTCTTTGCGGATGGCCTCGATCGGCTCTTGAGTATCAACTCGTTCCCCACGATCGTGATCCTCGATCGCTCAGGAAAGATCGTCTATCGAGCCGAAGGTTACGATGAAGAAGGGTCCCAGAAAAACCTCATCTCAGCGATTCACGAAGCAGTGGGCCAATCCAGCGCCAGCACCTCTCCTCGATAGCCCTCTCTACCGGTGTCATCCTGAGCTGTCAGAAGGGCGGCGAAGGGTCTCAGCGTTCAGTATCGGCACAGATCTTAGCCGACGTGGCCACTCAATTCGCCGCCGCGTTTGCTGCGGGATAGATCTTCGACACTTCGCCAGCGGTGACGATCGTGTTGACATGGATGCGCACGGTGTCCTCGACGCGGCGCGCATACCCGCCGGCTAGCGTCGTGACGACGGGAATCCCGATACGCCGCGCCTCTTCAAACACTTTGCGATCGCGCTCGATCAATCCATTCTTTGTCAGCGATAGGCCGCCGAGCTGGTCTTCGCAGAACGGATCGGCTCCCCCGACGTAGAAAATCATGTCCGGCAGGAATTCGCCGATCGATTTCTGCATCGCCGGGATCAATTCGTCGAGATATTCTTCATCGTCTGCGCGATCCCACATGTTGAGATCGAGGTTCGACGGCGGCTTGTACGGCGGATAGTTGTTGAGCTGATGAATCGACAGCGTGAAAACGCTTTCGTCTTCGGCAAAAATCGCAGCGGTCCCATTGCCGTGATGCACATCGGTATCGATGACCATCGCCTTGCGAATCGCTCCGTCCGCCTGCATGCGCCGAATCGCAACAGCCACATCGTGGATCGCGCAAAATCCTTCGCCGTGATTTGCGTGCGCGTGGTGAAACCCACCGCCGATGTTGCAACCGAATCCGTCGCGCAATGCCGACTGGGCCGCGAGAATCGTTCCGCCGGCGGCGAGCCACACGGCATCGCGTAGTTCCACCGAATACGGGACTTCCAGTTTCGCGACTTCGTATGGCGTCAGCGTGCCGGCCTTCAGTTTGTCCACCCAAGATGAAGTGTGGACGCGCAGCATATCGTCGTCGCTCGCCTCACTTGGTTCGAGAAAATCCTGAGGCGTCGCGATTTTTTCTTTCAGCAGAGTCTCTGCGATTAGCCGAAATTTCTGCGACGGAAAAACATGAGCGCCGAGATTCAAATCGTAACGCGGATGATAGATGAGCTTGAACGGAAGCATGGCGGACTTCCTGATTTGGCTTCACCGCGGCACTGGGAGCCGCCGGCGAAAAACGAACGGGCTAGTTTTCGCGCTCGAGAATGAAGTCGGGCACCGTCAGCAGCGCGCGAGCATATTCGGAGTCGCTGCCATTCAGACTCGCCTTTGCGCGGCGCGCATAGTCATGCGCCAGCGAGCGCACGCGATCGAGCGCGCCCGATTCGCGGACGAGCGCGACCAAAGTCTCCGGCTTCACAGAGTCGAATTCCTTCTCTTCCAAAACGCGGGCGACCAATTCGCGGGCGTGCCGATGCCCGTTCTCCATCGCGTAAATCAAAGGCAAAGTAACTTTGCCTTCCTTCAAATCGCTCAGAACAGGCTTGCCCAACTGCTGTGCGGAGGCGGTGAAATCGAGTAGATCGTCAACCAACTGAAATGCGAGCCCTGCGTAGCGGCCGTATTCGGCCAGCGCAAGTTCTTCAGGATCGTCGGCTCCGCCGAGAACGGCGCCAAGACGCGCGCAACCGCTGAACAGACACGCTGTCTTGTACGTCGCAAGCTGCAGCGCATCTTCCTCAGTAATATCCATGCGCCCGATCTTGGCGAGCTGCAGCAATTCGCCTTCGACCATTTTTTGTGTGAGGTCGATCAGCACATCGAGAATCCGAAAATTTCGCTCTTCCAGCGCCATCTGGAACGACTGCATGTAGAGCCAATCCCCGGCAAGAACACTGCGGTGATTGCCCCACCGCGAATTCGCCGAAGGACGGCCGCGGCGCGTGTCCGCGCTGTCGATCACATCATCGTGAATCAGTGTCGCGCTGTGAAGGAGTTCAACAACTGCGGCGAGTTTGATCGCGGATGGGCCGTGATGCCCGGCGTAACGCGCGGAGAGCAGCAGCAGCGCCGGGCGAAGGCGCTTTCCTCCCCCGCCAAGGAGAAAGCTGGAAATTTCGGAGACCGGTAGAAAAGCAGTCGCGGCTTGTCGCGTCAGTTCCTCTTCCACAAGGACGAGATCGTCCCGGACGAGATCGAACATCTCCCGGGCTGTGAGCAGCGCGATGGCTTTCCTCCCTGCCTGCATAAACCTTTCAGTCGCAACGCCCTTACGCAATTCGCGTCGCGAACTTCAGTCCCGAAACGCTATTCCAATGGACCGCACAGTATCCTGTGCGCTTACGAAACCGTCAATCAAATTCAGCCTATTCAAAGAACCCTGGCGGCTGCGATTCCGCGGTGCGAGGCCTCCGTCAAGGCCACTTCCCTGTTCGTCACGAAGCGCCCTGCTGCTTCGTTTCCAGCTTGAAGAAGCGCCGAAAATTCGCTGCCGTTGCTGCGGCCACTTCTTCTGCGCCCAAGTTTCTCACAGATGCAATCGCCTTTGCTACTTCGGCAACGTAGGCAGGTTCGTTGCGCCGGCCGCGATATTGCTGGGGCGCAAGGAACGGAGAATCCGTTTCGATCAGTATTTTCTCCAGCGGCAAAGCTTTCGCGACGTCGCGAATGTTCGCCGCCTTCGGATAGGTTGAATTGCCCGCAAACGAAATCATAAAGCCCATGTCGAGCCCGCGCTGAGCATCTTCGAGCGTGCTTGTGAAGCAGTGAAGGATGCCGCCGAGGCCGGTAGGTTTCCAGGCTTCTTCGAGGACGCGGAGCGTGTCGGGCCAGGCGTCGCGGCAATGGATGATGATCGGCAGCCTTGCGGCGGCGGCAAGCGCCATCTGGTCGCGGAAGACTTTTTCCTGGACGTCGCGCGGGTAGTCGTAGAAATAGTCCAGGCCAATCTCTCCCCAGGCGAGCACCTTCGGATGTTTGGCAAGCTCCGCAAGCGTGCTGAGATGTTGCGGCGTAGCTTGCTGCGACTCGTGCGGGTGGATGCCGATGCTGGCGTAGATCCAGTCGTACTTGTCGGCAAATTCGATGGCGAGGTCGAGTTTGTCGGGGCGGCCCGTGCCAATGGCGAGGATGTGTTCGACGCCGGCAGCGCGAGCGCGACCGAACATAGCGTCGCGGTCGTCCGCGAATTGCGGCAAATCAATGTGCGCGTGTGAATCGATGAGTTGCATAGTCAGAGTTGGTGGATTCCGTGTACGGGCGCAGCACTGCTGCGCCCCAGCTTGGCTAGATCACTGAATCTTGGCAGCCTCCGGGTTGAATCGATCCGTCTCCCATTTCATCGGATTGTCGGTGATGTATTGCGTTGCATTCGCGAATTCCCTGCCATCGCGAATAATTCTCTCGAAGTAGTTGCGGTGCCAGAGCTCGCCTTTGAAACCAAGCACTTCATGAGTTCGTCTGGCGACGATCGCTTTGAAGGAACGGACGATCGCAGGCAAAGAGTTCGCGGGAACTGCGTCTGAATCGAACCTGCGTCGGCGGATCTCGGCTATTGGAGATGTCGGCTTGTCTGAGAGTTCGACCAGTCCATGAAGATGGCTCGGCATTACGACAAACGAGTGCAATCTTGCGTTCGGGAAATGAGATGGGATTGCTCGCCAGTGTTCTCGAACGAGATCACCTAACGGCGTCAAATTGATTGAACTGTCTTGAACGCTGCCGAAAACGCAGAGATTTTCATACGCGCAGATCGTGACGTAGTAGATGCCGGGTTCGGCATAGTCGCGATACGGGAGGCGCAGGGATTTGTGGCCGAGATGGAGTTTTTCATCAGATCTCATATTTCTTAGACCTTGCGGACATGGGGCGCAGCAGTGCTGCGCCCGTACATGATCGCGCTTCGATTCATGACTCCTCGCCAATTACTTTAGGCGCGCGCCGACTTCGACGTCTTCGGCAAAGCCAGCCAGGACAGGCCGCCCTTCAGGCCCGATGCTGGCGGCTACGATCATGCCGTTGGATTCAACGCCGCGGAGTTTGCGCGGCGCGAGATTGGTGACGACGACGACCTTGCGGTCGATCAATTTCTCCGGCTCGTAGAATTGCGCGATCCCGGCGCAGATCTGTCGGATTTCGCTGCCGATGTCCACCGTAAGCTTCAGCAACTTGTCCGCGCCGACGATGCGCTCTGCCGTCTTGATCTGCCCGACGCGCATCTCGACTTTGGCGAAATCTTCGATTCCGATGCGCTGCACGCCTTCCGGCGCGGCCGCAGCTCCAGCGGCTCCCGCCGGCATTGCCGCAGGCGTTGGCGCCGCGGTCGGCGGCGGTGCTTTCTGTGCTTCGTTCTCCATGGCTTCCATCCTCTCTATGGCTTCCGCTTTATCGATGCGCGGGAATAACGGTTGTGACGTGCCGAGTTGCGTCCCGGGCTTGAGTTGGCCCCAGCTCAAACTTTCGAGATTCACCGAACCGAGCGGCGTCGTTTGGCCAAGCAGCGCCCACACCTTCACCGTGCTTTCCGGCAACACGGGATACGCGAGCGCCGTGACGATACGCAAGACTTCCGCAGTCGTCGCAAGTATCGCGTCGCGACGTTCCTTGTCGGCTTCTTTCAGCGCCCACGGCTGTTCCGTCGTCAGATATTTGTCCGCCGCAGAAATCAGCGACCAGATTTGTTCGAGCGCCTTGGAGAAGCCGAGCGCGTTGTACTGCTCCAGAACTTCGCTGATCGTTTTTTGCGCGTGCTGCGCGAGGGCCTGATCCTGCGGTTTCAAATCGTTCACTCGCGGAATTTTCCCGCCGCAATCCTTCGTGATCATCGCAGCAGTGCGGCTGGCGAGATTGCCGAGTCCGTTGGCGAGATCGGAGTTGTAGCGCTGCACCAAAGCGTCATAGCTGAAATTGCCGTCGGCGCCAAAAACCGTTTCGCGGAGCAGGTAGTAACGCAGCGCGTCCAGCCCGAGAACGTGTACGATCGGCCGCGGACGCACGACGTTGCCGAGTGATTTGCTCATTTTGGCGCTGTCCATCAGCAGCCATCCGTGCGCCCAGATTTGTTTCGGCAACGGAAGCTGCGCGGCCATCAGGAACGCCGGCCAGTAGACCGCGTGGAAGCGAATGATTTCTTTGCCGACAAGATGCAGGTCGGCGGGCCAGAAGCCGCGGCGGTCGAAGTCGGGGCCGCCGACGGCACTGAGGTAAGCGGTGAGCGCGTCGAACCAAACGTAGAAAACGTGCGGTTCCTCGCCGGGAACGGGAATCCCCCAGCGAATCGAGGTGCGCGTGATGCTGAGATCGCGCAGGCCGCCTTCGACGAACGCGAGGACCTCATTGCGGCGCGCTTCGGGCTGAATGAAGTCAGGATTCTTTTTGTAAAAATCGAGCAGAACGTTCTGAAACGCCGAGAGCTTGAAGAAAGTAATTGTCTTCGGTGACGGTTTCGGTCGGACGGCCGCACTCGGGGCAAGGTTCGCCGGGCTTCACGTCCACGTAAGCATTGTCGAAAATGCAGTATTGGCCAGTGTAGTGGCCGGGATAGATGTAGCCGTTTTCGCGGCAAAGCTTGAAGAGCCATTGCACAGTGCGCGCGTGGCGGAGCTCAGTGGTGCGAATAAATTCGTCGCCCTGGATTCCGAACTCGTCCCAGATGGCTTTCCATTCGGCGGCCATTTTCGCCACGAACTCGGACTCCGGCATGCCGGCCTTTTTCGCGGAGCGTTCGACGTTCACGCCGTGCTCGTCGGTGCCGGTCGTGAGAACGACTTCGTAGCCGAGCATGCGCTTGTACCGGCGAATGGCGTCGCACACGATCGTCGAATAAGTGTGGCCGATGTGCGGAAGCCCGTTCGTGTAGTAGATCGGCGTCGTTAGGTAATATTTTTTCGTTGGCGGCATGTGTGCGTTCGATCGATTCTCAGTGCCCTTCCTGGTACCGGCGGAGGGCTTCATTGATGACCTGTTGGAGTGGAACGTTTTTTTCTACGGCGAGTCTGCGGCAGTCGTCGAATTCCGGTGCGGCGTGCTGGATTCGGCCATTGATGCGAGACAGCTTGATGCGCACGTCGCCGAAAGTTGTGGAGACGCTGACATGTTCGCGCGGCAAAATGCGACGGTGCGCCGTGGTTGTGCGAACGCCGAAGGTTGTCGTCTCCGCGAAGATCAGCGTTGTGAGCGCGCTGGCGTCCTGCGGCTTGCACAGAACGGTCAGCAGTGTTCCGGGCCGATTCTTTTTCATCTGCACCGGCGTGGTGTAGACATCGAGCGCGCCGGAGGCCAAGGCTTTCTCGAGAAAGTATCCGTAGATCTGCGGATTCATGTCGTCGAGATTCGCTTCGATGACGGAAATTTCTTCATCGAATCCAGCGACAAGTTTTTCAGCCGGCTGTCCGATCATGATGCGAACGACGTTGGGCTGCCCTTCGAGATCGGCAGTGCCCGCGCCGTAACCGATCGCGGACACGGTCATTGGCGGCTGCGGGCCGAAGTGATCGCAAAGCGAAGCGACGATCGCGGCACCGGTCGGCGTGACGAGTTCGCGCTGAACGCCGTTGGAATAAGTCGGCTTCCCTTTCAGCAAAGTCGCAGTCGCCGGGGCGGGAACTGGCAAAACGCCGTGCGCCATTTTTGCGGTTCCACCGCCGACGTTGAGCGGCGAGCAGGCAAATTTGTCGATGCCGAGTTGGTGAAAGCCGATGCAAGCTCCAACGATGTCGATGATCGCGTCCACGGCACCGACTTCGTGGAAATGAATCTTGTCGAGCGGGACGTCATGCACCCGTGACTCGGCTTCGCCTAATTTCTGGAAGATCAACGAGGCGCGATCGCGGACCTGATCGTCCAGCTTGGAATTTTTCAGAATCTCGAGAATGTCGGTCAGGCTGCGATGGTTTTTTTGATCTTCGGTTTTGACCTTGGCATAGGTCGCGGCCATGCCGTTTTTCCAGACTTTTTCGGCGGAAATCTCCCACCCGGGCACCTGGAGCGATTGCAGATCGGCCCGGAGGCGCGCCAGGTCGCACCCGGCATCAAGAAGGGCGCCGAGCGTCATATCGCCGCTAATCCCTGAAAAACAATCGAAATAGGCGAGATTCATGGTGCCTGGGCACGGTGCGCAAGGACGGATTTCAGGAAAAGGTGTCTGCGACGGGTGCAGATTGATACTATCGGCGGCGGTTTGGGGTGTCAAACTTCAGAGGGTGTTTGGGGGTTATCGTACCGCTCGATCAGCGGGGGACAACGAAGTCGAATACGAATCGTGATTTATACTGAGATGATTTTGTGTTGCGGTGAGAGGGTGAGGGCGCGTGTATTTGACATTGGTTGAGCGGCTTAGGGCGGCGCTGGCTGCGCACATACGGGAGAAGTATGGCGTGGAGCTGGCCGTGGTGTTGGAGCGGCCGCCGAAGATCGAGATGGGGGAGGCGGCTTCGCCCGTGTGCTTTGAGTTGGCGAAGCGGTTGAAGAAGGCTCCACGGGCAATTGCGCAGGAGATCGCGAATTCGTTTGGGAAGGTCGAGGGCATTGCGCGCGTCGAGGTTGCGGGCGGCGGGTATTTGAATGCGTATTTCGACCGCGGCGGATTCTGGAATCAAGTTAGCAAAGGTTCTGAGCTGAAGCCTCCCTCCTCGGGAGGCAAGACGCCGTCGAGTGGAAAGATCATCGTCGAGCATACTTCGATCAATCCAAATAAAGCGGCGCACATCGGGCACGTGCGGAACGCTGTACTGGGCGACACGATGGCGCGGACGCTACGCGCGGCTGGGCACAACGTGCAGGTGCAGAACTACATCGACAATACCGGCGTGCAGGTAGCGGACGTCGTCATCGGCTTGCTGGAGATGGAGAAGCGGACTCCGGTCAGCGTGAAGATGATGGCGATGGAGCCGCGGTTCGATTATTTCTGCTGGGATTTATACGCCGCGGCGACGAGCTTTTTTGCAGAGGACAAAGCGAGGGCAGCGACGCTGCGCGGCGCGACGCTGCGAGCAATCGAAGAAGGTCGCGGCGAAGAAGCCGAAGTCGCGGAGACGGTGGCGGATTCGATCGTGGGGTTTCATCTGCGGACGATGGCACGGCTGGGAATCGCGTATGACTTGCTAGCGCGCGAGAGTGAGATTCTGCATTTGCATTTTTGGGATGCGGCATTTGAAAAGTTGAAAGAGGCGAAAGCGATTTACAAAGCGGAAGTCGGAAAGATGGCGGGTTGTTGGGTGATGCCTTGGAAAGAAGAGGGGAAAGAAGGACTCACCACAGAGGGCGCAGAGAACGTAGAGGAAGATGAAGAGAATTCGCAGGACAAGATTATTGTGCGGTCGAACGGGACCGTGACTTACGTCGGAAAAGATATCGCGTATCAGCTTTGGAAATTCGGGCTGCTCGGGAAAGATTTTCGATACGCGCGATGGAAGAATACGCCGGAGGGCGAGACGGTCTGGGCGACGACGTCGATGAAGGGCGAAGCGGATGCGCCGCACTTTGGCGATCCTGCCGTCGCCGTCTACAACGTCATCGACTCGCGGCAGAACTATCCTCAGCAAGTTGTGGCAGCCGGACTGCGAGCGCTCGGACACGGCAAGGAAGCCGATCAATCGATCCATTTGTCGTATGAAAGAGTCGTGTTGACACCGCGCTGCGCGGAAGAATTGGGCTACGAGCTGACGGAGGAAGAGGCCAAGAGACCGTACGTCGAAGTCAGCGGACGAAAAGGACAGGGCGTCAAGGCGGACGATCTGATCGACAAGCTGGAGGGCGCGGCGCTGGCCGAAGTGATGCAGCGGCATCCCGACATGGATGATGCGGAGCGGATGCGGACGGCGCACGCGATCGCGATCGGGGCGCTGCGATTCTTTCTGATGAAGTTTACGCGCGGGGCGATCATCGCGTTTGATTTCAAGGATGCGCTGAGTTTTGAGGGCGAGACGGGGCCGTATTGCCAGTATGCGGTGGTGCGGATTCGCGGGATTCGGCGCAAGGGCTCGGAGGCTGTGGAGTCGGCCGGTGAGCGCGTCGCGATTACGGCCGAGTCGGCGGCGAAATTTTTGGGCGGTGGGGATGGCGCGGTGATGTGGGAGCTGCTGTTGGCGGTCGGATCGCTGGATTGGGCTGTCGATGCGGCGATTACGGCGCAGGAGCCGGCGTTTTTGGCGAAGTATGCATTTCAACTGGCCCAGGGATTTAATAATTTTTATCACAAGCACCATATCCTTTCGGAAGGCGATCCAGAGAAGCGGGCGTTTTTGCTGGCCATGACGGAGATCGTCGAGCGCGAGTTGGTGCGGGTGCTGGAGTTGCTCGGGATCGAGGCGCCGGAGAAGATGTAGAAGCGAAGTAACGAAGCAACGATGTAATGAAGTAACGATTTCGGAAAAGAGCGTGACGGCGGGCGCATGAGGCTCGCCGTTTTTGTTTTGTGGTGATGGGCAGTTTGCAAAACCACATCGTGGTGCGGATCACATCGTGCGGACCTGGGGCGCAGCAGTGCTGCGCCCGTACATGGACCCGGCGCTGGACGGATTGGTGCTTGGAGCTAGAGCTGAGATCCCTTGGCGTCCTTCGGACGACTCAGGATGACAGCGTCGCTGCTGCTACGGACGAGGTGTCGGTAATGCTTCAACCGTGAAAGCGGCGCGGGAGCGCCGCACTCCACATGGGGCGTGCCTACGCTCTAGAGGTAGAGGTGCTTGGGCCAGTTGGCGGCGGGGATTTTGCGGCGCAACGACATGCGGGTTGCCTCGGTGTAGGCGATGACCCAGAAGCAGCTTAGGAATAGCCATGTCGAGTAAAGGCGGTCGCCGTCGAAGATGATCATGACGACGGTGGCGATGGCGAGCCATTTTGCGGCGCGATAGATGCGGGCGCGCCACGGTGTGTAGATCGGAAGCAGCGGCACGGCAAAAAACAGCGTGGTGAGGATAGCGGCGACGACGGAGATGCGCGCGACCAGGACGGCCGTTGAGGTCGCGTGCGTGGCAAATGCCTGGGTGACCGTGGCGAATGCGTAAGAAGCGGCGGCGCAAATCGCGGCGACGACCGGCACCGCGACGAGAAGACTCTTACGGAACGGAGTGGCGCAGAAGAATTGCGCTTCGCGGCCGCTGCTGCGGAGTATGCGCGCTTCGTTGCGTGTGATGAGCACGTGCCGGTATTGGCAGTTGGCGTCTTTGGCGTCGCCGAGCGCCGCAAGCGCGGCGCGGTCGGCTTCGTCGGCGCTTTTGCCGGAGGCGATGGCGGCCTCGCGCGAAGACTCATAGTGCTGCGCGATTTCGGAGCGGACTTGCGCGGCGGAATCGGCGGAGAGTTGGCGCGTTGCGCGGGCGAGCCAGGTGTCGAGAGCAGTCACGTTAGCTGACATGTTTTGCGTCTCCCAGGATGACGGTAACAGCTTCGGAAATTGCGCGCCATTCGGCGCGATCTTTAGCGAGCAAACTGCGGCCGGATTTTGTGATGCGGTAGTAGCGGCGCGGGCGATTGTTTTCGGCGCCTTCGTAGGATTCGATGTGGCCGGCGGATTCGAGTTTGTGCAACGCAGGATAGAGCGTGCCTTCCTTGAAGTCGAGAACGCCTTTGGAGCGCGATTTGATGGATTGCGCGATGGCGTAGCCGTGCGACGGGCCTTGGGCGAGGGCTTCGAGGATCAGAGTTGGCAGTGTGCCTTTGAAATTCATGGATACCTCGGATTGCTATGCATAGGATAGAGGAACGCGCGAGGATGTCAAGAGCAATTGTTCAGGGGTGTTGCGGCGGATTGAAGAAGGCACGCTCAAGACGCAATGATCGTGCGGACATGAGGCGCAGCGTGCTGCGCCTCTACACTCCCCCTCTCATCCATCACTCCCTCCGCGATCATTCGAACGAATTCCGAAAAAAAAATTTCAACGAAATAAATCCAACACCTCCCACAACTTGACCCAAGCCGCCCGCGTTCGAGCGCATTCTGCCGATGCCTGGTGTGATATGCTCACTCCCGTAGAAAACCACGCGCGAACGATACGCGCCGCTCTCCCTCCCGTTTTTCGCTGTCGACTTTCGACTGTCAATCTCATCTTTCTGCTGCTCATCCGATAGCGCCGATAAGTGCTTTAGATTCCGCACTTACAAATGTGTATGAAAACAAACACTTTTAAGTCGAGCAGATTCCGCACTTACGCAAATGTGGGGAGGGTATAGGGCACAGCATCGTTGCGCCACCGGACCTCGGTGGGACGCGTCAAGATGCGGTGATCGTGCGGACATGGGGCGCAGCGGTGCTGCGCCCGTACTCAGAATGAGCCGTGCGATTAGTGGAGTTAAGACGCCTTGGCGCTAAGACTGGGACATGACCAGGTTCACGAGGGTGCGGAGGGCTACTCCGGTTGGGCCTTTGGCGAGCCAGGGCTTGGCGTCGTCGTTCCAGGCGGTGCCAGCTATGTCGAGATGTATCCAAGGGGTGTCGCCGGCGAATTCGCGGATGAACCAGGCGCCGGTGATACTGCCGCCGCCTTTGCCGCTGCCGATATTTTGAATGTCGGCGAAGCTGCCCTTGATGAATTCGCGGTATTCGTCGTCCATCGGCATCTGCCACATTTTTTCGCCGACGGCTTTGGCGGAGGCGAGCAGCTTGTCGGTCCAGGCCTGATCGGCGCCGGAGAAAACACCGACGTGGATGCTGGCGAGTGCGACGACGATGGCGCCGGTAAGCGTGGCAGCATCGACGAGATGCGTGGCACCGAGTTGCTTGGCGTAGTGAACCCCGTCGGCAAGGATGAGGCGGCCTTCGGCGTCGGTATTCAAGACTTCGATCGTCTTTCCCGACATCGCGGTCTGGATGTCGCCGGGCTTTTGCGCGCGACCACCGACGACGTTCTCGGTCGCCGGTACGACGCAGATCACTTTGACGCTGGGCTTGAGCACAGCAAGCGCGCGCATCACACCGATCATGGTGGCGCCGCCGGCCATGTCGTACTTCATTTTTTCCATCCCATCGGCGGGCTTGATCGAGACACCGCCAGTGTCGAAGGTGACGGCTTTGCCGACGAGGCCGATGACCGGGGCGCCTGCTTTGGCGCCGCCTGCGGGCGTGTAGGTGATGACGATCATGCGCGGAGGCTCGGGGCCACCCTGCGAGACGCCCAGGAGGGCGCCCATCTTGAGCTCGGCGATCTTCTTTTCGTCGAGGATCTCGACTGCCAGGCCGGCTTCTTTGGCCATGGCTGCGGCCTTATCGGCGAGGATTTTTGGAGTCAGCTTGTTGGACGGCTCGTTGATCAGGTCGCGCGCGAAGTTCTGCGCATCCGCGATGGTCTGGCCCTTCGCCAGGCCTTTTTCGCCGGTGGATTTGTTCGAGTCGGAATAGCCGAGAATCGCAATCGACTCGATGTCCTTGCCCGGCTTTTTGTCTGATTTGTACTTGTCGGTCTCGAAATCGGCAGTGATGGCGCCTTCGACGATGGCTTGCGCAGTGTTGTCACTGAGGTCGTTTTCGCGGACGAGGAAACCGAATTTCTTGACGGAGCGAGCCTTCAGATAGCGCGTGGCGGCTCCGGCGATCTTGCGCAGCAAGGCGACGTCGAACTTGTCGCGCTTCCCTGCACCGACGAGCAGCAAGCGCGCTGCCTTGAGGCCGGCAGGCGCGTGGATCAAGGTCATCTCGAGCGGCTTGCCGGAGAATTCGGCGCCAGTGGCCAGCTTCTTCAAAAGTCCGTTAGCGGATTTGTCAATGTCGGCAAGGGTGCCCTGGATGGGATCGGTTTCGTCGAAAACGTAGGAGACGATGGCGTCCGTTTCGAGATTGGCATACGGGGTGGTGTCGATCTTGATCTGCATGATTGAGTTTTTTATCGCCTCCGGTTGCGATACATGGCTTGGTCCGCCTCGCGACGAGCTTCCTTGGTGCGCTCGTCCTGGCGGCGGTCCCAGGTTTTCTTGCCCTGGGCCAGGGCAATTTCGCATTTCGCGATGCCGTCTCGAAAGTATATCCGCAGAGGGATTACGGTTAAACCTTTGGCCTCGACGCGGCCCTCGAATTTGTGGATTTCGTTCTTGTGCAGCAACAGCTTGCGCGCGCCCAGAGGCTCATGGTTCCACGGGCCGCCCGGCATGTACTGGGCAATATGGGCGTTGACCAGCCAGGGGCCGGTGGGCCTGAAGTCGATGTAGGCGTCCCGGATATTGGCTTTGCCTTCCCGAAGGGCTTTGACTTCGGTACCATGGAGGACCAGGCCGGCCTCGACCTTGTCGAGCAAATGGTAATTGTAGGAAGCAGCCCGATTCTGGGCGACAACAGTTTCCTTTTGCGCGTCCTTCCCCTTGGGGGTCTGCTTACCGGGTTGTCTTTGAGAAACGGGCACGGGTTTGGGCACCTTTAAATCCTGTGTGACTATAGGATTAAATGTTAGATGTACGGGGGTTATGTATGCAAGACAGCCAACCCTTGGTTGCTTGTCCCCCCTCTAACCCGGTGCTAGAGTTGCATCGATTCAAGCCCGAGCCACGGAGAGTACATGCGAGGATGGACCAAGGTCATTTTGTGCGCGGGTGTGGGGCTACTGGCCGCGGGCTGCCCAAAGGGCAAGCCTGACTACCAACAGGGACGCAAGGCCGAAAACCTCCAGGATTACGATGCGGCGTACGATTTCTATCAAAAGGCGCTGAAAGAGCAGCCGGAGAACGCCGAGTATCAAATCAAGTTCAATCAGGCGCGGTTTGAGGCTGGCGCGTTTCACGTCAAGCAGGGTGTGAAGCTGCGCGAGCAGGGCAACTTGCAAGCGGCGCTGGGCGAATTTCAGCGAGCGGCAGCGATGGATCCGTCGAGCTCAATCGCGGATCAGGAAATCCGCAAGACGGCGGACATGCTGGGCGAACAAGAGCACAAGGCGGCTGCAGCTGATGCAGCGGCGGCCGCCGCTGCCGAAGCTTCAACACCTGTCCTGGCGTCGATGCCGCCGGAGATTAAACCGCTCTCGCGCGCGCCGATCAGCCTGCACATGGTGAATGACGCGAAGATCGTATTCGACACGATCGGAAAAATCGCCGGGCTGACGATCGTGTACGACCCGGACTTCCCTGCTCGCCGCATCGCGGTGGATCTGAGCAACGTGACGCTGCAACAGGCGCTCGACATCGTGTCGATGGAGAGCAAGGCGTTCGTGAAGCCGGTTACCGAGAACATCGTTTTCGTTTTGCCGGATCAGCCACAGAAAAGGCGCGACTACGACGAGCAAGTCGTAAGAACTTTCTATTTGTCGAACACCGTGCAGGCGCAGGACCTGACCGAAATCGTGACCGGTTTGCGGCAGTTGCTCGACCTGAAGCGCTTGCAGCAATTGAACGCGCAGAATGCGATCATCATTCGCGATACGCCGGACAAGCTGGCGATTGCGGAAAAGATGATCAACGACATCGACAAGGCGCGGCCGGAAGTCGTGATCCAGGTGCAGGTGCTGGAAGCGCGCCTGGACAAGATGCGTAACCTGGGCATTTTGCCGGGACAGACGGCATCGATCGGCGTCGTGCCGCCGGGAACGACGACCACGACTTCGAACAGCGGAACGAACACGTCTAACACAAGTTCTACAACAACAAACATTTTGACGCTGCAGAATTTAACGCACCTGAACGGTTCAAACTACAGCGTGACACTGCCGAGCTTTACGGCGAATGCGCTGCTGAACGATTCGTCGACGAAGATCATTCAGAATCCGGAGGTGCGGTCGGTGGACGGGCAGCCGGCGAAGCTGAGAATCGGTGACCGCGTGCCAGTGGCGACGGGAAGCTTCCAAGCGGGCGTCGGCGTTGGTTCGACAGCGGGCACTGGCTTCGTGAACCCGTTGGTGAACACGCAGTTCCAATACATCGACGTCGGCGTGAACGTAGACATTACGCCGCGAGTACACCCCAACCACGAAGTCAGCCTGAAGGTGAGCGTGGAAGTTTCGTCGGTCACGGGGCAGACGAACATCGGCGGCATTCAGCAGCCGATCATTTCGCAGAGAAAGATCGATCACGAAATTCGCTTGAAGGAAGGCGAAGCCAACATTTTGGGCGGGTTGGTCGAGAAGACCGATACCCACGGCAACAACGGCTGGCCGGGACTCGGTAGCATACCGTTGCTGCGGTACTTGTTCGCGGAAGACACGAAGAGTTACGAAGATGACGAGATTCTGATTATTTTGACGCCGAAGATTGTGCGGATGCCGGAGTGGACAAAGGCGAACCTGCGGCCGCTTTATACGGGATCAGAAGCGGTTGTTCAGGTGCGGCGCGACTCCGACGTGCGAGCACCGCAAGCGGATGGAGTTCCAGTGGGCGGCGTGACGGCGACTCCAGGTGCGCCTGCGGGAGCGACACCAGCGGCAGCGGCTCCGGCGCAAGGCGCGCAATCGGCGCAGATGCGATTCGAGCCACGGAACGCGACTTTGAAGGTGGGCGAGAAAGCGACGATCGGAGTGGTCGTTGACAACGTGAATGATCTCTTCTCGGTTCCCTTCTTGCTGCAATACAACCCCGCGGTGATCAGCGTGGAAGAAGTGCAGCACGGCGGATTCCTGCAGAGCGGCAATCAGGAAATCGCCATCGTGCAGCGCGTCGATCCGACACGCGGGCAGGCGATTATTTCCGCGACGCGGCAGCCGAATACAGCGGGCGTCAGCGGCACTGGGACGATCATGGGCATCGTCGTGAAGGCGATTGCTCCGGGAAACTCGAACCTGTCGATCGTGCAGGTGAACGCGAAGGACTCGCAGCAGAAGCCGATTCCGCTGGTGACCAGCGAAGCAACGCTGCAGGTACAGCCGTAGTCAAACTTAGAGAATGGGGAGTGGCCTGAGTGCCGGCCACTCTGAAGTTTGATCGATGCCGGTAATTTTCATGAGTCAAACAGCAAGACATCTCGGCAGTGGTTGCGCTCGCGCTTGCCGGCGTCCGTGGACGCGGCGTCGGCGTGCTGGGCGCGTCGGTGTTGCGGCGGGCATGACGCTGATCGAGCTGATCATCGCGTGTTCGATCTTGATGGTTTTGACTTCGGCGGCGATGCCGATCATGCGGTACACCATCGTGCACAAGCGTGAAGAGGAACTGCGCTACGACTTGCGGCAAATGCGCGATGCGATCGATCGCTACAAGGATTTGGCGGATCGCAATTTGATTCGCATTGAGGTGGGCAGCGAAGGCTATCCGCCGGATCTCGAGACGCTGGTGAAGGGCGTGCAGCTGGGCGCGGGCAACGACCGCAAGATTCGATTTTTGCGGAAGATTCCAAAGGACCCGATGACCGGGCAAACGGATTGGAACCTGGTTGCCGTTCAGGACGATCCCGACTCGACGAGTTGGGGAGGCAAGAATGTGTTTGACGTACACTCAAAGTCGCAGGGCACGGCGAACGACGGGACGAAGTATTCGGAGTGGTGAGAGGTTGCGGCCACGATTTGGCGGCGGGTTGTGGAGCTTGGCGAGAGATTGAGCTTGCTCGAACTTGAAGGTGAGGCATGACGGGACTTTTGCAAGGCAATCGGGACAGGACTCGACGCAGCGCCGGATTCACGCTGATCGAGTTGATGATCGTGATTACGATCATTTTCATTTTGATTGGTATTGCGGCGGCTCGTTACGATCAGTCGGTGACGCGCGCGAAGGAAGCGACGCTGAAGACGGATTTGACGGTCATGCGGCAGGCGATCGACAACTACACACTGGACAAAGAAGCGGCACCGCAATCGCTCGATGATTTGGCGAATCCGCAGGCGCCCTATTTGCGCGAAGTTCCCACCGACCCTATGACGCATCAGAAGGACTGGCACACCGACTACGGCGACTTGGTGCTGAGCCCCGATCAAACGAACAACGGGATCGTGGATGTGCATTCCAGCTCGAACGCGGTTTCAAAAACCGACGGCAGCGCGTACAGCACCTGGTAGTCTTTCCGGAAAAGAAATTGGAAAAAGGAAATCGGGGCGTGAGATTTTCACGCTCGCGTTGTCGCTGTTCGATTGCCTACGTTTTTCCCCTGCCTCGCCGCAATTTGACGGGAGATGAACGAACCGTTATAGTCGTTATGCGGGGTGGAGCAGCCTGGTAGCTCGTCGGGCTCATAACCCGAAGGTCGTCAGTTCAAATCTGACCCCCGCAACCAATTCAAGCTGCAGAGAATTAAAGGGCTTCCGGTTGCTTCCCGGAAGCCCTTGCTGTTTTCAGCCAACCTGCCTCTAGCTTTCTACGTTGAGGACAGGTTTCCAATTCGGCGCTGGATGCGGCGCCTGCTCCTCAGCTACTTCAAAAACGCAACGTTACTTTTTCCACCACCCGCGTTCGCCACCGAGCGTGAAGCGCATACCAGTCCGGATCGTGAAGGGGAGCGCGGGAAAGCCGAATGTGGCGTCGTAATGCTGGCTGAAGAGGTTCTCGATGCTTGTGTAGACGCTCAGGTAAGGCTTTAAGGCGTACGCGGCGCTCAGATCGAATTTTTGATAGGCGTAGGCGAGGTTGCGATTCGGCAGGAGCATGGAGTCGCCGAAGAAGCCATCTTCGAGGAACGTGCTGTCGTCTCTGCGTCCGACCATGTAGCCGGTGAAAGCGCCGTTGAATTTTTTGCGGTTGTAGAACAAGGCGACGCTTCCGGAGTGTGGAGCGACGAGAAACGGCCTCGCGCCTTCGAGCGGTGAGAAGGCGCCGATCAGGATATTCGGAAAGAGCGGATTGATGGCAGGAGATCCGAACGCCTTGGTGACAAGGCCGTCGGTGTAGGTGTAACCGCCCTGGAAGAGAAAGCCGTGGCCGAGATCCATTTTGTAGTCGATCTCGGCGCCTTTTGCGCGCTGCGAAGTTGCGTTGACGTATGCGCCGCCGAGGGGCGTGGCATTGGCGACATCCACGGGAACGCCGATCGAAATCAGGTCGCCGGTGCCGAGGAACGAAATGAGGTTGTAGAAATTGTTGTAGTAGAGGGTGACTCCCAAAACGGCGCGGCCGTTGAATATTCTCTGGTCCAGGCCGAAATCGAAGGTGCGGCTGCGCTCTGGGCCGATGGGTTGAACGTTGAACTGAGAAATTTGGGCGGGGGTCAGCAGGCTGATGAGCGCGGAAGCTTGTTGCGACGTGCTCGCTTCCTTGATGCCCTCGCCGAAATTGAATTTCAGCTTGGTTTCGCCGAAGAGGCCGATGTTCGAAGGGCGGCGGAGGTAATACGCCATCGAGACGCGCGGAGTGGCGGCGAAGCCGAAGAAGGAATTGTGTTCGAATCCGCCGCCGAAGGTTGCGAAGAAACGGTGGCCGAGGCTCCCATGGCCCTCGATCGAAGTGCTGTAGTTGTTGCGCGTGATGTCGTCGCCGTTTTCGTGTTCGTAGCGGAAACCGAAGACACCGGTCCAGTCACCGAAAAAGTTGTATTCGGATTGCGCGTAGATGGAGCGGCGGGCTTCGTAGTCCGGGAAGATCTGCGGGTAGGTGCCGGAAAAATCGAGGATGGCTTGCCCGGTGACGCTGTAGCCGTTCGCGCCGTTGATCGTTACGACGTTGCCGAGATAGTTCGGACCGCTGTCGAAAGGCGTGCCAGCGAAGGGATCGAAGGGCTGGCCAGTGGGTGAAGGATTCTCGAAAACTGTTCCGAACTGCGCGTACGCGAACTGAACTGAATTGTGCCAGCGTTGGGTCGTTTGATCCTGGACGGTTACGCCGCCGTAGGTATTTCGGTTGGTTTGAAAGGAGTCGTCCGGAATTCCGTAGAAATCGAGCGCGTTGGGCGAACCCAGGCCGGTCGCTTCGTGGCGGAACGTGGCGCGAATGCCGGTTCGCGCGCTCCATTGGTAGCCAACGTTCGCGCTGACGGTTCCGTTGTGAAAGTAGGCGTTGGGCAGACTTCCCTGCGTGTCGAAACGCGAGAACTCGGAAAAGTAATCGAGGCCGTGGACCGCACCGGCGAGCGATACATCTTGATGCAAGGTGCCAAAATTTCCGCCATCGACGGAATATTTGATTTCAGGAATCAGCGTCTCTCCGCGAGGAGAGGTGACATTCACCACGCTGCTCAGGGCGTCACTGCCGTAGAGGACGCTGTTGGAACCGCGAAGGATTTCGAGATTCCCGACGCCATTGTTTGAAAGCTGCGCAAAGTCGAACGCGCCGCCGATTTCGTTCACAGGGATTCCGTCGACCAGGACTTTGTTGAAATCGGAGTTGCCGCCGCGAACGAAGAGAGAGGATGCGCCGCCGCGTTGGCTGGTCTGAACGATCTGAGCGCCAGGGACGAGCCGGAGATTCTCCAGGACGTCGAGCTTATTCAGCGTTTCGATCTGTTCGCTGTCGATCACCGAAACCGAGGCGCCTACTTGAGTGACCGGAATGGCGGTGCCGGTTGCTGAGACAACGACGTTCTGCGCGAGGGGACCGATCGCCAGGGTTACTGGCGGAATTTCTGTCGCCTTGCCGGCGGAAATGAAGACCGAAGAAACCGTTGACGGCGCGAATCCCGGCGCATCGACTTCAACGTCGTACCGGCCGGCATTTGGAACGTTCAAGTCAAACGTCCCGTCGGCGGTCGAGTCGGTGTGCGCAATCTCGTTCGCATCCTGACGAACTATGATTTTTGCGTTTGAGACTGGCTGCCCGAGCGGATCAGTGACTTTTCCGCGAATTGAGTTTTGAGACTGTGCAAGGGCGGGAAAACCACTAAGGAATACGAAAAAAACAGTTAATACACCCCAACGAATGGCTCGCGCCAAGACTGCGGACATCTGTCCTCCTTCGCCCTAGAAAGAGCGGACATGGGCTTGGCGGAACCGGTCTCCTGGCTCACGGGTTACAGCAGGATGCGCCTTCCCGCCCTTTGCGAGAGCAGTGGCATTAGCATCCGGAAAATCCCCGTTTACAGTTGCTGGGCAGCGGCGGCTTTTCACCGCACTTCCCGAACATTCCACCAGCGTTGATTCTTACGGCTTTGTTACTGGCCTAGGCAAAGCTCCTGCATTTGGATTGGAGAAATTCGTCGCCGCACCAACGGCAAGATGACCCGGAGGCGAAGACACCTCGAAGGACGGTTCCCTGTTGACGAGAGGCTTCGAAAATCTCGTTTGACTGACTGTTCCGGAAATCGGCACCGACCTTCCTTCGAAGTCGGTTCGAATCGGGGTGAACTCTATCGGTCTCCTGGCTCGCGTGTCATTGGACTGAAGCTGCCTTCCCGGTGCTTATGCGCCAGTGGCATTACCTGCTTCGATCCTCTTCGCTTACAGTGGCGGGGCCGCGCCGGAATTACACCGGCTTCCCTTGTTACATAGAGTCACAAAATTTATACGGGAGTGCGGCGAGTCCGTCAAGAACGGCAGGAGTCGCTGAAGAAGAAAGGCGAGGCGCGTTCAAAGTGTCGATCGCGAAAGAACGTTCAGTTTTGAGGGTCGTAGTTCAGGTTGGGGCCGAGCCACCGCTCAGTTTCGGCAACGGTCATTCCCTTGCGTTGACTGTAGTCGGCGACCTGGTCGCGATCGATTTTCCCGAGAGTGAAGTAGCGCGATTCCGGGTGCGCGAAATAAATGCCGCTCACGCTGGAACCCGGCCACATCGCGAAAGACTCCGTTATAAACATGCCGGTGTTTTTTTGGACGTCGAGCAAACGCCAGATTGTTCCCTTCTCTGTGTGATCGGGGCAGGCGGGGTAGCCGGGCGCCGGGCGTATCCCGCGATATTTTTCGTGAATGAAATCCTCGTTGCTGAGGTTCTCGGTGCGGCCGTAGCCCCATTCGTCTCTCACCCGCTTGTGCAGGCACTCGGCAAAGGCTTCCGCCAGACGATCGGCAATGGCTTCCGCCATGATTGCGTTGTAGTCGTCGTTTTCCGCCCGGAAACGGTCGCAGAATTCCTTCAGGCCGATGCCGCTCGTTACGGCGAAGGCGCCGATGTAGTCGGCGAGCCCGGTTTCCTTTGGCGCGATGAAATCGGATAGCGACCGACACGGCTCGGTGCCTTCTCGGTGCGCCTGCTGGCGCAGAAAATGAAGACGATCGCGCACGGTTTGACGTTTGCAGTCCGTGTAAAGCTCGACGTCGTCGCCGATCGCGTTGGCGGGAAAGAGGCCGTAGACTCCGCGGGCGGTGATCGATTTTTCCCTGATCATCCGATCCAGCAAGGCCTGGCCATCCGCGAAGAGCTTACGGGCCTCTACGCCGCGCTCACCTTCGTCGAGAATACGCGGGTAAACACCCTTGAGGCCCCACGTGTGAAAAAACGGCGTCCAGTCGATGAACTCGCGCAAAGTCGCCAGCGGAAAATCATCGAGTACGCGAACTCCCGTGGACTCCGGAACCGCTATGTCTTCGACGCGCCATTCGATCGGTGTACGGCGCGAACGCGCGACTTCAATTGAAACGACCGGCTGGCGCGGCGAAGCGTGAGTCTTGCGGACGGTTTCGTACTCGGCGCGATGCTGCGCCACAAATCCGGGTTTGCTTTCGTCACTTAGCAAGCTCGTCGCTACGGGCACCGCGCGGCTCGCGTCCAAAACATGGACGACTGGCTCGCTGTATTGCGGGGCAATTTTCACGGCGGTGTGAGCGCGGCTCGTCGTCGCTCCGCCGATGAGCAACGGCAATTTGAAACCTTGGCGTTCCATTTCGCGCGCGACGTGCACCATTTCGTCGAGCGAGGGGGTGATCAGGCCGCTGAGGCCGATCATGTCGGCCTTTTCCGCTTTGGCGCGCTCGAGAATTCGCTCGCACGGCACCATCACGCCCAGGTCGATCACGTCATAGTTGTTGCAGGCCAGAACGACGCCTACGATATTTTTGCCGATGTCGTGCACATCGCCCTTGACGGTCGCCAGGATGATTTTTCCCTGCGCTTTGACAACTTGTCCGGCCGCGCTCTGCGCCGCCTTCTCGGCCTCCATAAATGGGGTGAGGTGAGCGACCGCTTTTTTCATCACGCGGGCCGACTTTACGACTTGAGGGAGAAACATCTTGCCGGCGCCAAACAAATCGCCGACGACGCTCATGCCAGCCATCAGCGGGCCTTCAATGACCAACAGAGGCCGCCCGAGCTTGACGCGCGCTTCTTCCGCGTCCTGCTCGATGTAGGTGTCGATTCCCTTCACCAAAGCGTGAGAAAGGCGCTCTTCTACAGTTCCGTTGCGCCACTCTTCCGTTTTCTTTTCGGTGGCAGCCGCGCCAGCGCCCTTTAGCGTTTCGCCAAATTCCACTAGGCGTTCGGTCGCGTCAGGCCGGCGGTTGAGCAATACATCTTCGACAAGGACTTTCAGCTCCGGCTCGATCTCTTCGTAAACTTCGAGCATCCCCGCGTTGACGATGCCCATGTCCATGCCGGCGGCGATGGCGTGATAGAGAAATGCCGAGTGCATCGCTTCGCGAACTTTATTGTTGCCGCGGAAACTGAAGGAAACGTTGGACACGCCGCCGCTTACTTTAGCGTGCGGGAGGTGCGATTTGATCCAACGCGTTGCGTTGATGTAATCGACGGCATAGTTGTTGTGCTCTTCCATGCCGGTCGCAACCGTAAGTATGTTCGGATCGAAGATGATGTCTTCGGAGGGAAATCCAACGTCGTCTACAAGAATTCGGTAGGCGCGCTCGCAAATGCGGATCTTGTCTTCATAGGTGGCGGCTTGACCCTTTTCGTCAAAGGCCATCACAACGACGGCCGCGCCGTACTTCAATACGGTCGCAGCGTTCTGGCGGAACTTTTCTTCGCCTTCTTTGAGCGAAATCGAATTGACGATGCCTTTGCCTTGGAGGCACTTCAGCCCGGACTGAATCACCTCCCATTTCGAGGAGTCCAGCATGAAGGGGACTTTCGCGACTTCGGGCTCGCTCGCGAGCAGTTGCAGGAAGCGCGTCATCGCCGCGACGCCATCGATCATGCCTTCGTCCATGCAGATGTCGATGACGTTCGCGCCGTTTTCTACTTGCTGGCGGGCAACACTAACCGCTTCTTCGAACTTCCCTTCCTTCACCAATTTGGCAAACTTCGGCGAGCCGGCGACGTTCGTGCGTTCGCCGATCATGATGTAGACGCCAGCCTGTTGTGTGAACGGTTGTGATCCGGAAAGACGAAGCGGCTTCGTCTCAGTGACCTGCGGTGCGTTCAGTGATTCGTTGGTAGTGTCCTCCGTACTCACGCAGCAATCTCTTTCTTTTGCAGCGCACTCTCCCACTTTCGGGGAGCATGCCCTTCAAGCGCTTTCGCGATGGCTGCGATGTGTTCGGGCGTATTTCCGCAGCAGCCGCCGGCAATGTTGATCAGCCCGTCTTTCGCAAAATTACTCAGGTAGCGAGCCATATCCGCGGGCCCAAGGTCGAATCCGGTTTCGGAAAGAGGATTTGGCAAACCAGCATTCGGATAGCAGGAAATCGCGACATCGGCTTTCTCCGAGAGCTCGCTCAGGAATGGATACATCAGATCGGGACCGAGCGAGCAATTCAACCCCACGGACAATGGGTTCACGTGCTTCACGGCATTCCAGAATGCTTCCGTTGTCTGCGCGGAAATTAACGTCTCACCACCGCGGCCGACCGCGGCGGAGATCATGACCGGCAATTCTTTGCCGTCTTCATCGAAGACTTCGCGAATCGCCACGAGAGCAGCTTTCGCGTTGAGCGAATCGAAGATCGTCTCGACCAATAAGAAGTCCACGCCGCCAGCAATCAAGGCGCGAGCCTGTTCGGCGTACGCGGTTTTGACCTGATCGAACGTCACGACACGAAATCCCGCATCGTCGGGATCGGGTGAGTTCGAAAGAGATACCGTGAGCGGACCCAACGCGCCCGCTACAAACCGTTGACGTGCGGTCTCGTTACCGACGCGATCAGCCCATTCGCGGCACTGACGCGCAGACTGCTCGTTGATCTCTGAGGCGAGGTTCCGCAGAAACGAATCTTGAACGATCTTTTCGTAGAACTCGGGATCTTTGCGTCCTCCGTGTTCGCGCGGGTCGTCCACGAAAAACTCGCTCTGCGTGATGCTGGTCGCGCCAAACGTATTCGTTTCGATGATGTCGGCGCCCGCCTCTAGAAACCGGCGGTGAATATCCCCGATCATCTTCGGCTGCGTCAGGGAAAACAGATCGCCGTTATTCAGCAAGTCCTTCTTCGAGTCCTTAAATCGCTCGCCGCGGATGTCGGCTTCCTTCATCCCGTAGGTGCGGATGGTCGTGCCCATCGCTCCATCAATGATGGCGATGCGATTTTGGAGGATCTTTTCGAGTGGATGGAAGTCTCGTTTTCTCATCGATCTGTCCTGCTGTCCTGTATTTCCCTATTGTAACTGGTTCGCGATGCGCGAAAGAACCCAGCGAGCGGCTAGTTTTCCAAAGTCTCGACCGCTCCGGTAACCGACAGAATCATTTGATGTTAAACGGCGCCGCGGGATGCGGATGAGGCAACGGGCGGATGTTGTCGACTGGCTCTCCGTGCCGCGAGACAGGTAGCAACGGACTTTGGACTCACGCGGAACGACGACCACCGTCGATTTAGCCTGCGGCTTGGTACAGTCGAAAGGCCGGGCGAAGTACTAGAACTATTTTGCTCTTGGATAGCTGTACGAACACTCACCCTTAAACTGGACGTCGCACCAGTTGTTGGAACCCAACGCGCTCAGTAAATTTGGCCTGTGGCACGCACCCTCCTGCGCCACGGAAACGCTTGAAAATAAGAGCCTTGTAACCGAGTTCACTGATGACAACTGTCCCTAACGGCGTAGCCAACAAGTCAGCGGCGTTTTCAGCCGCCATCATTCTCATCGCATCGTTCTTCGCGGGCTGCGCCGCCGTCGGGCCAGCGACGTCGCTGAACAGCCTTGCGGCGAATTCAACGGTTTCCTCCGTTGCGGTCTCGCCAGGTTCGGCGGCCACCAACGTAGGGGGCACAATTCAGTTCGCGGCGGCGATTCAGGGGCCGACGACGAACAAGGCGGTGACCTGGAAGGTTTCGGCGGGCAGCATCAATTCCTCCGGGCTCTTTACGGCGCCGGCGACAGCAGGGACCGCCACCGTCGTTGCGACCAGCAGTGCGGACTCAACGAAGACCGCTACGGCGACAATCGCGGTGGCAGCGGCGGCTTCGACGACGGCGCCGAAAACGACGAGCGAGACCCCGACCATCAACAGTCTCATCGCGACGCCAGCTTCGATCACGACGGGGCAAAAGTCGACGATCGAGTGGAGCGTCACAGGCGAGACTTCCCTGAGTTTGAGCGGCGTGGGAACGGTTACCGGCAGCTCCGGCAGTGTGGCTCCATCCAAGACTACGACCTATACGCTAACGGCCACAAATGCGGCTGGCTCGACATCGAAAACAGTTACCGTGTCCGTTGCAGCTTCAACAGCCCCAACAAATACAACAGCTCCACCAACCCCGACGAGCACGCAGCAATTGTTCACGACGGGAGTGGTTACGCATTTTGGCCAGGACGCGGGAAATGTGGATGCCAACACCAGTTTGATTCAAGCGATGGGGGCGACCACGATTCGAGACGAGGTTTACTGGAAGGAAGTCGAGCACTCGAAGGGAAGCTACGCGCTGCCGTCGTTTGCGAACCCGTGGGTGAACGCTGCGGTGTCGAAGGGGCTCAAACCTCTGATCACGCTGGACTACGGCAACCCGCTTTACGACAACGGCGACAAACCGACTACGCCGGACGCGATCGAGGCATTCGCCGCGTATGCCGAGTTCATTGCGACACAGTTCAAGGGACGGGTAATGATGTACGAGGTATGGAACGAGTGGGACCGAACGACGGGAGGCACGACGGCGGGAACACCGCAGTCCTACGTAAATCTGTTGAAGGTGGTCTATCCGAGGCTGAAAGCAGTCGATCCGAACATCATCGTGCTGGGTGGCGGCATCAGCGCCGGCGCGATTCTGTCGCCGTGGTTCGGCGAAATGCTGCAGGCGGGAGCGCTTAAGTCCGCGGATGCGATTTCGATACACGAATACATTTTTACATCAACCGGAAGCGGACGGACTCCGGAGACGCTGATCACGAAGCTGCAAGGTGTCGAGACGACGATGCGCGGCTACAACGGCAATCAGGATTTTCCGCTTTATCTCACGGAGACGGGCTGGCCGACGAATACGGGCGCTCAGGGAACAACGCTTGCCGAGGCGGGAGACTTCAACGCGGAAACGACGCTACTTCTGGCGAGCCTGCCGTATCTGAAAGGGATTTGGTGGTACGACTTTCAGGACAACGGGTCGGTAGCGAGCTATACAGAGGATAACTTCGGACTGGTGCACGTCAATCTCAGTCCCAAGCCCGGATACTATGCGCTGATGGATACGATCGCCTGGATGGCGGGCGCGAAGTTTTCTGCACGAATGACGACATCGGATCCAACCGTCGACGGAATTAGGCTGACGCTATCGAATGGGCAGCAGGCAATGGCGCTGTGGAGAATCGGAGCAGGGTCTAGCAGCGTGGAGGTTACCGGGAGCGAGAGCACTCAGTCGATCAACGCGAATGTGGCGGGTACGACGACATTCGCGATCAAGAGTCCGCAGGTGCAGGACTTGACGGAGTCGCCGGTATGGTTCGTCGGGGATAGTTTGGGATTGCAGTGAACTAAAGTTGAGTCGATTCCGGATTCACGGACGACTTACATCGCCATCTTGCCGGTGGCGGGCATGAGATCCCACGCGGCCCAGAATTTATCCATTTCCTCGGGAGTGCCGAGCGAAATTCGGACGTATTTCGGCATCTCGGGCACCAACGGCCCAATCACGACATCATGAGCTTTCAGGTGGTCAACGACTTGGTCCGGTGGACGCAACGGATCGAGCATGATGAAATTCGTGTGGGAGTCGAGCGCGCGAAGCATGTAGCCGTTGACCCGGTTCAGGAATTCCTGGCGGTCGTCTGCGTTGCGCCCGATGGCGAGCTTTAAGTATTCGTGATCGTCGAGGGCGGTAGCCGCGGCCCGTGCTGAAACTACGCTGACGTCGGCATGCAACTGCTCTTCTTCCAGGCGGCGCGCTGCATCGCGTCCGGCGATCACGTATCCAACCCGCATTCCCGCCAAGCCGTAAGCCTTTGAGAAAGTGCGCGCGACCATTACGCGTGGATCGTCGACTGGGTGGTCGATGAAAGAGGCGTATTCTCCATTCGGAGTGACGAAGTGATGGTAGGCCTCGTCGATCAATACCATTGTCTGGGGCGGCAACGTGCGCAGAAAGGCCTCGATGTCCTTGCGCGGAGTCAAAGTGCTGCTGGGGTCATTCGGATTGCAAATGTAGACGAGGGATGCGGAGGAGCCGGCAGCGACCAGCATTTTGTCCAAATCGTGCTGGTACCTTTTATTAATGTGGACGTCGATGACCTCGGCGCCCGCCTGCCGTGCGAATTTGCCCAGCACGGGAAACGTTGGAGACGCCTGGACGAGTTTCTTGTTCGGCCCCAGGAATACATTTGCGACGGACCGGAAAATTCCAGAGATCCCTGGCCCCAAGACGACTTGTTCAGGCTGCACGGCGTGGGCGGAGGCGATTTTTAAAATCAACGATTCGCATTCGGTGCGAGCGTATCGATTTCCTGGCGCTACAGATTCGCGAAGTACTGCGAGTACCCTTTCCGACGGTCCGTAGGCATTTTCGTTGCGATTCAAGAAGGTAGGCGTTTGCGTTGCGAGCGTCTCGCCGGTGGGCTGCGCTCCCATCGCGCTTTCTGCAAATGAATGACCCGCTACAGTGGCGGCGGCTCCGGCACCCAATGTTCGAAGAAGGTTTCTGCGTGAGATGGGCATAGGTTAGCTCTCGACCTCCTCTCGTTTGGCTGTCGCGCTCATTGAGCAAATGTCCAGGTCAGGATGTTCTGCGTGGCGGTAGCGCCACCGGTACCGGCGGTGAATCCAACGTAGGCGGTACTGCCTCCGACGGTTGTCGGGATGTTGACGGGCCACGAAGTGGTGAATGTTTCCGATGGAGTGGCCGTGTCAGTGATGGTCAAGGTCAGGGTCGTACCGTCGTAGGTTATTTGCGCCTGCATGATGTCGCCACTGGCCAGAGTGACGCCGCCACCCACAGTAGTAGCTGGGACAGTCGGAACGGCGCCGTTGGTGTACAGGCCAGTGGAATTGTTGCCTTCTCCGGCGTTGTTATGGATATCGAATTTAACGGCAACGCTCGTGGCCATACCTCCGTAACCGAGACTGCTTCCGCCAGTGCCGATTGCGGTCGGACCGACGTTCTGGATGGCGAAGGTGAAGCCGTCGGCGTTGGCGTTCGTGAGCTGGAACGTGAAGGTCGTGGTGAACAACTGGATGTTGACCGGAGTATTCCAGAAGGCGCTGGCCACTTCGTTGTTCGCGGTGGTGTCGGTCATCAACAGTTGGGTGCCGCCGATCTTGGCGTGCCCGTTGAGCTGCATTCCAGTGGCGGAAAAGCCCGAGGCGAAGTTAATGGTAGGAGCGGGACCGGACTGGATGGTGTAGGTTGCGGTAGCGACTGCGCTGGTCGAGAACCCTGACGCGGTGGCCAGAGCGTTGATGGTTTCGGTGCTGGCGACCGAGATGGCACTGGAGTACAGCATCGTCGAACCGCCGACAGAGGTGCCGGGCTTCGAACCATCCAAGGTGTAGAAGATTGATGAGCCAGGGGTCGCGTCGGAGAGCTTGACGGTCTGCGTCCCAGTGTAAGTTCCAGCGGTGAGGCTGAAGGTTGGTGTAGCCGTCGGGGACATCGTTCCGCCGCTGGTGCTGTAGCTCCAGGTGAGAATCGACTGCGTGGCGGTGGCGCCACCGGTGCCGGCAGTGAACCCAACGTAGGCGTTGTTGCTGCCAACCGTCGACGGAATGTTGATGGGCCACGAAGTCGTGAACGTTTCCGTCGGCGTGGCCGTGTCGGTGATGGTCAACGTCAGCGTCGTCCCGTTGTAGGTCATCTGCACCTGCATGATGTCGCCACTGATCAGACTCACGCCGCCACCAAGAGTTGTGGCCGGGACCGTTGGAACGGCGCCGTTGGTGTAGAGGCCAGTGGAATTGTTGCCCTCGCCAGCGTTGTTGTGGAAATCGAATTTAACAGCGACGCTGGTAGGCATGCCGCCGTATCCGAGGCTGCTGCCGCCGGTGCCGATCGCGGTTGGGCCCACGTTCTGGATGGCGAAAGTGAAGCCGTCGGCGTTGGCGTTCGTGAGTTGGAACGTGAAAGTCGTGGTGAAGGACTGCACGTTGACCGGAGTATTCCAGAAAGCGCTGGCCACTTCGTTTCCGGCGGCGATGTCGGTGAGCAGGAGTTGGTTGCCGTTGAGTTTGGCGTGCCCGTTGAGCTGCATTCCAGTGGCGCTGAAGCCCGAGGCGAAGTTAATGGTTGGCGCGGGGCCGGATTGGATGGTGTAGGTGGCCGTGGCGACGGCACTGGTTGAAAATCCAGAAGCGGTCGCTAGAGCGTTGATGGTCTCGGTGGTCGCGACTGAAATGGGACTGGAACTGGAGTACAGCATGGTCGAGCCACCGACTGACGTGCCGGGTTTCGAACCATCCAGGGTGTAGAAAATAGATGAGCCGGGGGTCGCGTCGGAGAGCTTGACGGTCTGAGTCCCAGTGTAAGTTCCAGCGGTGAGGCTGAATGTCGGAGTGGCCGCCGGGGACATCGTGCCGCCGCTGGTGCTGTAGCTCCAAGTGAGGATCGACTGCGTGGCGGTAGCGCCGCCGGTGCCGGCAGTGAATCCGACGTAGGCGTTGGTCGAACCGACCGTCGATGGAATGTTGATGGGCCACGAAGTCGTGAACGTTTCCGTCGGCGTGGCCGTGTCGGTGATGGTCATCGTCAGCGTCGTCCCGTTGTAGGTCATCTGCACCTGCATGATGTCGCCGCTGTGCAGGTTGACTCCGCCGCCGAGAGTTGTGGCTGGGACCGTTGGCACCGCGCCATCGGTGTATAAGCCAGTGGAGTTGTTGCCTTCACCTGCGTTGTCGTGGAGATCGAACTTGACGGCGACGCTGGTAGCGATGCCACCGTAGCCCAGACTGCTGCCCCCCGCACCGATCGCGGTCGGACCGACCGCTTGAATCGCGAACGTGAAACCATCGCCGTTCGCGCTCGTAAGCTGGAACGTGAAGTTGTTGGTGAACGACTGCACGTTGACCGGGGTGTTCCAGAAAGCGCTGGCCACTTCGTTGCCCGCAGCAATGTCGGTGAGCAGCAGTTGGTTGCCGTTGAGCTTGGCGTGTCCGTTGAGTTGCATCCCGGTAGCCGTGAAGCCTGAGGCAAAGTTGATGGTCGGAGCGGGACCGGACTGAATGGTGTAGGTGGCGGTTGCGACTGCGCTGGTGGAGAATCCAGAAGCGGTGGCCAGAGCATTGATCGTCTCGGTCGCAGCGACCGAAATGGGCGCGGAGTAAAGCTGGGTCGAACCACCAACGGTCGTGCCCGGTTTCGAACCGTCCAAGGTGTAGAAAATCGACGAGTTCGGTGTGGCGTCGGAGAGCGTGACGCTCTGCGTCCCCGTGTAAGTTCCCTGCGCCAAGCTGAAGGTAGGTGTGGCCGCCGGGGAGGACGTGCCCGTGTTAAAGATCCAGCCGAGAATTTCTTGAGTCGCCGTAGAGCCACCGTCTCCGGCGGTGAAGCCAACGTAGGCGGTCTTGCCTCCGACCGTGCTCGGAATGTTGATGGGCCACGAGGTTGTAAAAGTTTCCGACGGATTGGTTGTGTCGGTGATGACCATCGTCAACGTAGCGCCGTCGTAAGACATCTGAACTTGCAAGATATCTTGGCTGTGAAGGTTAACTCCACCGGCTAGAGCTGTCGCTGGAATGGTTGGCACCGCACCATCGGTATACAGGCCCGTGGAGTTGGTGCCTTCACCCGCATTGTTGTGAAGGTCGAATTTGACAGCGATGCTGGAGCCGATGCCACCGTACCCGAGACTGCTGCCGCCTGTGCCGATGGCGGTCGGACTAACGTTTTGAATCGTGAAGGTGAAACCATCGGCGTTCGGATTGGTCAACTGGAACGTAAATTCATTCGTGAACGACTGAATATTTACCGGAGTGGTCCAGAATGCGCTGGCGACTTCGTTTGGACTCACGGAATCGGTGAGCTGGAGGCGGGTGCCGTTCAGCTTGGTATGCCCGTTGAACTGCATTCCGGTCGCGGTGAAACCGCTCCCAAAGTTAATTCCGGGGGTGCCGGCGGCTTGTACGACGAGTGTTGCGTCGATCGAATGACTGAAGACGCCGGTGTTCCCCGTAACCGTGAGGGTGTACACGCCGGTGGGCGTGGAGGCGCCCGTCGTAACGGTCATGGTCGATGAGCCCGCGTTTGCAATCGACGTGGGACTGAAAGACGCAGTCGCACCAGTAGGCAAACCGCTGACGCTCAAGCCCACAGTGCCGACGAACCCCGCACCTGAAGTCATCGTGTAGTTGTACTTGGCGACGGCGCCCGGGGTGGTTGTTTGAAGAGTGGGAGACACGGATAGAGCAAAGTCCGGAACGGTGATGGTGCGAATAGGCGGATTTGGATCTGTGATGCCGAGCGCGTCGGTTACCGTGAACGTGGTGCTGAAAACACCAGCCGAAGAATAAGTGACGCTCCCGGGATTCGCGAGGCTGCTCGTGCTCGGGACGCCTCCCTCAATGTTCCAGTTGTAGCCGGTGATTGTGCTGGTCGTCGATGTGCCTGTGCCCGCATACGAAACAGATTGGCCTGCATTGATCGTGACGTTTGACGACGGATTCGTGATCGTACCCGTGGGTGGCGTATCCGAAGGCGATGCCGAAATCTGAACCATGCTGGCTACGGACGGCACACCGGCGCTGTTCAAGAGGAACAGCATGTAGTAGCCGGGAGGGGCGATATTTCCGTTCGGAGGGCTGGTGACGTTTAGGACTCCCGAGCCAGCGGTGAATGAAAGGCCAACGTAGCGCTGGTCCATGTTGAACGCGTGGGTCACGGCGCCGTTGCGAATCAAGACGACGTTCGAAATGCTGGATGCGTTTGGTGTCGTCACCGTAAAGGCACTGCCGTAGCCGAGCACGGGTTTTGAAACACTCGTGATTGTCGGACGCATAGCAAGGCTGCCGTCCGAGTTAAATAGATATGCCGGCGAATAGATTTCCATCTGCGGCGTGTAGGTGCCGCGCGTCGGATTGCTACCGGCGACCCACACGGTAGCGTCAGGCAAGAGAAGGCTGACAGAGTGATAGAGCCTCGGGTACGCTTCGGTGCCGGCCGCGGAGAATGTATTCGAAACCGGGTCGTAAAGATCGGCGGCGAGAGCCGCAGTCGTCGCATCCTCATCGTTCAGCGAACCACCGAGCGCCAAAATCTTTCCGCTGGGGAGCATCGTCGCGTTCATTTCGACGCGAGGCGCCGACATGTTAGGACCTTGCACCCATTTCGGAGTGGAAGCGGAAAGGTCGATAGTTTCGGTCGTCGCAGTCGCGGGATTGCCGCCGCCCATGATGATGACTTGCGGCTTGTAGTTATTGGCGGGAGTCAGGGGAAACAAAACGGAGGAACCATAGGTTCGCGTGCCACTGTAATTGGTTGTGGCGACACCGGTGGTCCAAGTCGTCGTAGTGGGATTGAAGATGCTCGATGTTGGAGTCGAACCAGAATAGAAAACGTTGCCGCTCGGTAGAAGGTGCAAGCGCGGATAGAGAGGCGGAGTCCACGGAGCGACGTACTGAGGGCTCCATCCCGATCCCAGTTGATAGATTTCGACGGCCGTGTTCGAACTGCCTGTTTCGTTTGTTCCCGCAAAGACCATGACGCGGCCGTCACCCAACACAAGTCCGGTGGGATACCAGCGACCGTGGGCCATGCTTTGTTCATCGGTCAGAGTGTTGGTTGCCGGATCATAAATCGCTGTGCGTGGTTGTCCAAAGAATGGATCGTACTGGATGGTCCCACCCAAAACGAAGGGACGTCCATCCGGCAGTACCACCATGCCGTTGCAAAACATGTCCCACGCCGAGGTCTGTACGTTGATCGTGCCGGCTTTCGGATCGTACAGAGCCCACTGATAGGTCATCTGTGGGGGATAATTTCCAGAGCCGGAAACGATGAGGATTTTGCCGTTGTACATCAATGCCGCGTGAATCGGATTAATCGGCATGGTGTAGGACAGCGTTTGCCACTGTCCCTGCACGTTTGCCTGCGATTTGGCAACGGGCGCGAAAACGCCCGAGATCGCCAGCGACAAAAATCCGAACACAAGCAAGCTTCTGCGGAAAGCTTTCATTGCGAGAACCTCTCCAAGGCTGGATGGATAAGGCGAGGGGACAAAATTTGCCGACGCGCTTCCCGGAGCGGCATTGCTCTAACGAGGGCGAAGTCGGCAGTGCGGGGACAATATCACGATTCGGACGACTTACAAGGTCCGATTTTTTGCGCTTATGGCGGGGACTCGAATCTCTAGAAGGATATTCAATCGATCAATCGGGGAAAGATCAGACCTGGCGGGTCATAACACCTTGGGCTTCGCACCCGGCGATCTCCGAGCGCTCTCTCGAAAGAGAGTTGACGACATCGAGTATTCGGCTTTCGATCCTGCTGGCGGCGATTTCCCAACTGAAGTCGCGCGCAAACTCCCTTAGATAGTCGGTCTGGAAGTTGGTGCGAGAGGCGACGAACCGCTGGATTCCTTCGGCAATTTCGTGAGGTTCAGCTCCGGAAAGAATAATGCCCGTGCGGTCGTCCACTACCGCGTCAACGGCCCCGCCCGCCGCGCTGCACAGAACGGGAACGCCAGAAGCATTCGCTTCGAGATAAACAATGCCAAAGCCTTCGACATCGACGGGGGACGACTTCACCGGCAAGACGAATAGATCTGCCCATCGGTAAAGTCGCAAGAGATCATCGTCGCTGACCCGCCCATGAAATATCACCCGGTCCGATAAGCCAAGGTCGTCGCTCAGTTTCTTGAGATTCTCCAGGTCGTCCCCGTCGCCGACGATGGAATAGGCGAAGTGTAGATTCTTGAGAAGAGCGAGGGCGTGCAGGACTCCTGAAACATTCTTACGCCTCGTCGCCTTTTGCAAGCGCGAAACGGTCAAGAGCTTTAGAGCCGAACCGTTCGAAGCAGAGTCATTTCTATATTGGAAGAACTTGTCTTCCACGCCAGGCGGGCAGAGAGCAATGTCTCCGAACTGGGGATAACATTGGCGAATCAGGTTCTGGGTGTTGGTGCTGTTCGTCAAGACCTTTGCTGTGGACCTGATTCCAATTCCGATCTTTTTTCTTGCAAGGTTTCGCCGTTTGCCATACCAAGCTCGCCCGATCAACGGCATCTTGCTCAGTATTTTCATCAGAGTCGGAGTCGAAACCACCCACGGATTCAGAAAATCGTTTCCATGAAAATACGCTACAACCGGCTTGGACAATTTCTTCGCGATCGCCACGTATCCGGCGTTCATTGCCAGCCACATGTCAACGTCAACTCGATTCAGAGCCTGCACATCCTCTTCGGTTCTTCCCCGAAGAATGTTCAGCACTTGGAAGTCTCCGTAGTTTGGACGCGGAGTCTTTGTCGTGCACACGATCACGCGATGAGACTGGGAAAGGTGTGACGCAATGCGCAGAGCCATCACCTGCATTCCGCCGTTTTCAGGAGGAAATTCCGTGGCAATAATACCGATACGTAAACTGGAGTCAGCGATGGCGAGTCACTCCTTTCTGAGCGCGTCTGGATGGATTCAGGACGTTCTTAGTCCGACGTTTGACATGCCGCCTGCCCTAAGCCGCTCTGCTTGAAGCGCAAGACCAATGCAGGCAACCACATACAGAATCCAATCGAGCGCGTTTGGAAACATGAACTTACCGCCATCGACCAATGCGAGGATTTCCAGAAAAAGAATAGCGGCGTACCACTTGACGTAATTCGGCGCGTCCAGCCTCAAACAGAACAGAGCGTTTTTGCACGCTCGAACGAGCGTGTAAAGAAATATCGCTACGCCGACAAATCCGAGTTCGAGCCAGAGTTGAAGGATTCCGTTCTCCGCGTTGGCTAGGTTTCGAAAACCTGTGGCGAGTACGACGTTGACCGATTCCCCTTTGGTCCCGAGCCAGAATGCCGAGTAACCATACCCGAGCAAAGGGCGTTTCGAAATCGGCCACAGCACCGCCTTCCAGATGATTAATCGGCCGGTAAGCGTCGGGTCTTTGCCGAGAGAACGGGCGATTACTCCGTAATATTCTCCAACGACGAGCAGGACGACGATCGCAACAACAGAAGAGATCGTAGCGATCAGGAACTTCTCGCGCGCCGAGGCCCGAATGAAGAGTTTCAAGCCTGCGACAAACATCAAAAGCAACAGGGCGATGAGCCAGCCTGTTCGTGATTGAGTCATCGCAATCAAGAACAGCGACAGTACGATGAATCCCCACTTCACGAGCTGTCTCGATGCGTATTTTGCCGGGAGGAACAAGCCCGCGGTCAGAAGAAACGCCATACCCATCGCACAACGATTCTTGTGATTGAAGAGGCCCTGCCAGGCGCCCTTTCCATCGAGCTGCATCACTCCCATCGATGGAACGAAAAGGGCGAGTGCGATGCTGGTGAGCAAGACGACGACGCCAACAAGCATGACGAGTTCGAGTTGCTCCTCCCCGCCCAGGCGTACGCAGAGATAAAACGCAAAAATAGTCGCGGCAAGCGCCATCCCGGAAAAAAGGAAGGATTGCACCGGATCTTGAGACCACGCCGTTGACGCGATTGCGAGCACGGGCAAAGCGAGGAAACTGGGAAATTTTGCGCAAAGACTCAGCAAGGCCCGGAAATGCGAGAAACACGCGACGCCAATAATCCCGTAGACGACGGCGAGTTCGATCATTGGGATCGTCTTGCTGTGACCGGCCATCAAGGTACCGTACTCGCCCGCAACGGCGTTGTTGAAGTCGGCGTGATCGATCGAAAATGCGCCGTAAACCGCGAGATACAGCATTGGCGCAAGAAGCATCCAGGCGAGCGTGTAGGCCCAGACTGATCTTTGAGGTGCGACAGGAAATGAAGTTGTCGACAAGGTATGCCCTTTAATGGACTAACGGTGCAGAGCGAAAACGGTCAATCAGGCAGAAGTGATTTCTTCGGCGCGATGCGCACGGTTTCGTCAGGCACAAGCCAACGCCCGCGCGCTAAATTTGTCGCCTTATAGAGCAGCGACTTTCTTCGTTCGGAAGACAATAGCTTGGCCACGGTCGGATAGACGAGGCTATAAAGCGAGTAGAGCCACAGCAATTTCGGTGAGATTTTTCCGTAGCGGCGGCAATCCGCCAGCAACGACCGCAATTCGCTCCGGCTTGCGCCTTGCTGCGCTGCGGGATTGACACAATAAACGACGAGGAAGTATCCGAAAGCCTTCTTTGTGAAGAGGCTGCGGTTGCTCATCGCCCAGTCGTAGCAGAATTTCCAATCGATTCGTTTGGCGACGCGCGCACGGGCAACGTCGTTGTGGAAAACAGTCAGCGGTTCAGTGACGAATCGCACCCGCATCTGAGGATGCGCAAATGCGTGCAGCAGCCAGTCCAAGTCCTGGAGCGCTCTTAGATCTTTGGTGAATGGAACTTCCAGGGCAAATTCTCGTTTGACCAGCCACGTGGAGGTCTGTGGGAACCCTTCGATTCCCCCGAAAGCCGAAACCTCGCACCAGAGAAACTCAGAAATCGGCTGGCCGGGCTTAGGAAATTTTCGCGGACGCACCAAGTCGCCGTAACCCGCGCGATCCAGGAAGCGGCTCGCGACCATCGTAACCGGCTCGCCCGATGTTGCGGCGTCGAGTTGCGTCTCAAGCCGATGGGGCAGCCACTCGTCATCATCATCTAGAAGCGCGATCCATTCGCCGCGGGCCGCGCGAATGCCAATATTTCTTGCCTCGCATCCGCCTACGTTCTGTTCGAGCCTCAGCACTTTCAGTCGTGAGTCGGTGATGCGCGCCAAGGCTTCGCATGTCGCTGGGTCGGGACCATCCACAACAACAACGCACTCCAGCTCTGTCATGGTCTGCGACAGAACGCTCTCGACCGCGCGACACACTAGGTCGGCGCGATTGCGCGTGGGGATAACGGCGGTCACCCGTGGTTTCGAAATCTGAGTTTCTTGCTCTATTCCTGTCGTCATCTTCGGTCTTCGAAGGCAATCACTAACTGGCGAGTGACTCGAATTTCACTGAATTTGTAGGCTGCTTCCAGTCAGCCACACAGGCGTTTGTGTGACCTCTATCTGGGTGGAACTTCCTGCGTTGCTCGGCGAGTTGGCGAGCGCCGTTTGAAGAGCGTTTGCACCTTTGACCTTTACGCGACTGGAGCCTGGTCCAAACTTCCACATTGCAACGCCCGTTTGTCCGTCCGGCAGCTTGAATTCAACACCGTGCACTGTCGAATCCGAAACTTTGAGCAGAGACGTGAATTCAGCGCCTCTTAGCCAACGCATGACGGAGCCAATTGCGATGAATCCCGGCTTCGGCGTCAGATCGACATGTACGAGCCCAAAATTATCTTCAGGGTTTTCAGGTCTCGAACCATCATCCTGGAAGTCGTACCACCACATACCTTTCAGGAAGGACAAAGAATGTGTCAGCAAAACAGTCTGAGCGGCCAAATCCCCCGCTTCCTGCAACGAGGTTGCGGACTTGCCACTGTTTGTGGGCCAGCCCGTCTCGGTTAGGAAGAGAGGAAAGTCTTGATTGTTGTTGTAGGTTCGAACCAACTCTTCGACTTTGGTAATGTTTTGCAGAAGCGTCTCGGGCAGTTTGCCGTTTCCGTTTGAGCTGAAAATATATTGGTGAAACGAGATCGCGTCGGCTGATTGCAACGCGCCGGCATCCAGCATTTGTTTGAGCCACGGACCTCGAACACCGCCGCCGCTCACCGCACCGGCAATGATCACCAACTTGGGATCGATAGCCTTCAACCTTGGATAAACGACTTTCAGAAGCTTTACGTAGGCTTCGGGAGCTCCAGGTGTCGTCTTCCCGACTCCACCATTCCACTCGTTCCAGATTTCATACATCGAAACCTTTCCTTGGAAGTGGCGAACGACGAACTCCGCATATCGCGCGTAAGCTTGGATGGCCTCGTCGGATGTGGGCTTGTCGCCGCGATCGTAGAGGGGATTCCCATAGTCCAAGGAGAGCAGAGGCTTCAGCCCAGCGGCTGCAGCCGCGTTGACAAAGTATTCCGAGTTTCGGGGTATGGCGTAGTGCCCTCTCTCGTGTTCAACGCCCTGCCAGAAAACTTCGTCGCGGATCGAGTTCACTCCGAGTTGCTGAATGAGGCCCAGATTTGCTTGCACGTCCCCCTTGTTTTGCCCGAAGTGCGTGCAAACTCCAACTACGAAGGACTGCTGCCCTGCGGCGATGCCGGCAAAGATCAACAGATTCAGAAAGACCACCTGCGCCTTGATGAGCGTCCGACTCATTCGCGGGTAGGGCAAGTTACCGAGTCTCGCCTGGCATTGGAGCCAAACTGAAGCTTTGATCCGCATCGATGGCCACCTCTTTCGGTAGGCGATCCGCCGTGATCCGCTCCCAATTGGATGATCCGGACCGATTCATCGCATCTTCCACGATGTTCGCAATCTCAGTGACAAAATGCTGCGTATCGAATTTGGCAGCGTGCTTTTGGATTTCGAGAGGATTGAATCTATTTTGAATTCGTTCGAAATGCAGGATGGCTTTCTTCAACGATTCCACATTCTGCTCAGGGAAGAACAATCCGGTGGGCGCCTCATCCGAGTTGCTTCCGAATCCGACGACGGTCTCCAGTGATCCTCCGCGCCCATATGCGATTACCGGGCGTCCGTAGGACTGCGCCTCGACTGGAACGATCCCGAAATCCTCATTGGCGGCGAACAGGAAGGCCTTACACTTCGCGTAAAGCCCCTTCAACTCTTCATCCGATACCCGTCCCTTAAATTCGATCGTAGGTCCAGCCATGGCCTTGAGGCGTCTTTCTTCGCGCCCGCTTCCAGCGATGACCAGCTTCCGTCCAAGTGCATTGCAGGCGGCGATGAGAAGGTCAATCCGCTTTGTGTCTACGATGCGTCCAACCGTTAAGTAGTAGTCTTCCGTCTTGTCGGCGATATATCCCTTGCTAGTGTCGACTGGGGGATACCGCAACCGGCTCTCGCGCCGGTAGAAACTCTGAATTCTTTCCGCGACATTCTTCGAATTCGCGACAAACGTATCCACTCTTTGTGCGGCGGCGAAGTCGCATTGCCGGACGTAGTGAGACCCGATCGTGAATATCAATTTCACGAAGCGGGGCATTCGATCTTTGAATTCGCGGCGCAGGTCCCATAAGCAGCGCATCGGGCTGTGGCAATAGCAGACATGGACCGCGCCCTGGTCGATCAGAATGCATTTCGTCACGCAGGAATCGCTGCTGATAATCACGTCGTAGCCGCGAAGATCGAGCGATTCGAACGCCATGGGATAAAGCGGCAGAAAGTAGCGGAACAGTTTGTATTTCGCGGGCAGCCAATTCCACGCGGACGCCTTGATTGTTCGTCCGGCCAAATTCGGCGGCAGATCTTGCTCCCGGTAAAAAAGCGTGAAGAAGTCAGCACCGGGATACATTGCGGCCAATACGTTTACGGTCTGCTCCGCGCCACCCTGTGCGAGGTACCAGGGATGAACGATAGCTATTCTCATGAGGCCTCTATGTTTGCGAAAGACGAACGGCGCGGGGACTGGCCGGTTCGACTTTTGAAGGAAGAAAAACTATGAAGCTGTTACCGAGTGCAAAACCCCTGGAATAAACCCCTGCCGTGGGCGTACCACAAAGAAGCAGTTTGTTTGCGTCCGACGGCGGTCATCAAACCAGCGCGGAGCATGTCGTAGAGAACGAAACTGCACCAGAGCGTCATCATGCCGTGTTTTTTTTGGACAAGGCCCATGCCTTGACCGTAGTGATACGTACGATCTGCCGTGACCGACGCGTTCCGGACATCCTTCCTCGGATGGCCAATGTGCCATTTGCCTTCGAATCGACCGCGCAACCCCTTCCCCATGGCCATGAGGACATAATCAGTATCCTCGCTAGCGCCGTAGGGCGATCGTGCGCCCGGCCCGATTTCACGATCAAATCGAATTTCGCGCATTTTCTCGACACGGCGAACGAAAAAGCAGTAGCACACCGTCGTGCGAAAAATGTTGAGCGCTGACAAATCGCAGGATCGGTTGTGCCAGCGGTTGCCGCTTTGTTCGCCGTTATCGTCAAGCGATGCAATGCTCAGGATGTCGTAATTGGGATTTGCATCGAACCAGTCGGATACATTTTTCAGCGTTTCGACCGGATACCAGCAATCGTCATCAGGAAAAGCGACGATCTCTCCCGTGGCGAGGTTCAAGCCCTCGTTACGTCCATTGGAAACCCCTGGTCCGGATAATCGGACTCGCCGGATTTTGTCCTTTCGCCGGCTGCTCGCCAGAATCGGTCCCAGGCGATCGTCTTCATTTTGATCGACGACAATAAGCTCGTAGTCGCTGACCGCCTGCTCGTCCAGCGATGAGATCAAACGCGCAAATTCGGTCGTACGGCCCTTTGTAGCAGTGATGAGTGAGAATTTCGGCATGTGTTAGTTAGTGGAAGCCGGCAGTCAGAAAGAAACGAAGTGTTATACTTTCGTATCCTCGTGAATCCAAAACCAAAATTACTTCTGATCGATATCGGTGCGCCCTTCGGCGGCGTCGAAACTTACCTAGTCAGCCTTTGCTCGCTCCTGCAAACGCGGTGCGACTTGTTTTGCATTTGTGCGCTGCCGGAGTTGGCGGCGCGATTGAAACCTCTGGGAGTCCATGTCATCTGCATCCCGTTTACCTTCAATCGCTGGTTCAAGATCCTACGATTTCTGTTGGCGTTTCCGATTCTCTTGTATTTGATCGCTCGCTACAGGATTCAAATCGTTCAGGTCAACGGATTCCTCGAAACTGTTTTGATACTGCCCGCGAAGCTGTTCGGATGCCTTACAGTTCGATCTGCGCACGGACCATCCGAAATGGATCGCTACCGTTGGTACAAGCGCCCGGAAATGGTTTTCGTGCGGTTGGTTTCCCTGTATTGCCTGCGACATGTTTCGCGCATCGTTTGCGTTTCGGAAGCCGTTTATGAGGACGCCATCCGAATCGTCCCCGCATCGCGTGTCTCTGTGGTCCCGAATTGGGTTTCGCACATCCCGGATGAAGTTCCGGATCGCTCCATCCTTGGGTCGCCCCGCAAGGTTCTCTATGTCGGGCGGGTCGAATGGTACAAGGGAATCGACCTGGTCTTCGACGCCGCTCGAAATATTCCCGACCTCCAGATCGTCATCGCCGGGCAAGGAAGTTACCGCTCACAACTGGAGCAATCGGTCGGCGACCTGAACGTTTCATTCGAAGGGTTCCAGTCCAAGATCGAGCCCTACTACCGCGGCGCCGACGTCTTCGTGAATCCGTCGCGCGGTCCGGAAGGTCTGCCGATCGCGTCGCTCGAAGCGATGGCCTACGGAACGCCGTGTCTATTCAGCGACCTCGAAGTTCATCGTGAAATTTCCCAAGAAGGTCGCGCAGCTTGTCTGTTCAAGCGTGCAGACGCTGGCGATTTGCGTGATCGCCTTCAAGTTTTACTTTCCGACTCTACATACAGGCAAAGCATCGTGGAGGCCGCGCGGAGAGTTATCATCGAAAAATATAGTCCTCAAGCAGCGTTGGCTGGATATTGCAAAGCGTTCAACTTGGAGTGATCGCCAAACTCTTCCTTTGACGTCACTGCCGTGAGCGCGACTTCGCAGAACTAGTCACCGCTCCGCACCAAATTCGGAGTCCCCATGATCGAGTCCGACTTCTTCGTGCGACAGAGCCAAAACAGGTATCCGGTGTTCATCGCTGCCAGCAAGGCGTCGGTCAACAAACTGCCCCATGCGGCTCCAACCCAGCCAAACTTGGGAATCAGCGCGACGTTTAATCCGAAATTCGCGAGAGCAGCTGCGACCTGTGAACTCGTCCGGTAAACCTGCAACCCCGCTCCGGTCAGCGCGCTTCCCGTCATCTGATGGATGCTTCGAAACACAGGGATAAAGCACAGCCAACGCAGCGCCATCACACTGTCTTTGAATCCAGCGCCGACGATATGCGGAATCAAAGGCGCGCACACAAACATTCCCGCGGTGCAAAGCAAAGCCAAGGGCAGCGCGCGTCTGAGCAGCGTGTACGCCAGGTCCGAGGCGCGCTTCAATCCGATCGAGCCTTCACGAAAGAACTTCGGAATTGCCGCATCTCGTATCGAGAAGATCGGAATCGTCGCGATATCGACGACGCGATACGCCATCGTATAAATCCCGTTCGCCACGTACATCCCGTAGTGGCTCAACATCATCTTGTCGATGTCGTTGTAAACCGTTGTGGTCGAGGATGCGAAGGAATATCCGAGCCCCTCGCCTGCTCCCGCGAAGAGCATCTTTAGCCTGAATTTTGGTCGCCCAAGCTTCACCGTCACGGCGATCACCGCCGTCAGGGCTGCAGCCAGCGAAACCAGCATGGAAGCGATTGCCCATTGCCGCGCGGTGGCGTGGCCCAACTTTAAGAACATCGTCCCCGCCGCCAAAAAACGAAGCAAGTTCGTGAGCAGAACGATTCCCGCTGTTGCCCGGAGATTCTCAAACGCTTGAAAAGCTTGCCCCGCTGCATTCGCCAGTTGCGCGCAAAAGCAATTTCCGATGGCGCAGAGAATCACGATCGAAGCGCTCATCGGATCCAGGATATGTTTCGCGATCAGTTCCAGCGCGGCCACAATCAGAACGCTTATCACGGCCGTTACGACAAGAACGTTGCCCCAGTAAAGAGGAAACGTCTTCTTGTCGGAACTCACGTAGCGCAGCAGGACTGTACCGGTTCCTAATGTGCTGAACATCGACGGCATGGAAGCGAGAGCAAACGCGCCTGCGTAGATGCCGTATTCTTTGGTCCCCAGTAGCCGCGCAAGCAGAACGAAATATGCCGCTTGCAGTACAAAGCCAAGACCCTGGCCGATGAAAACCCAACCGGCATTCTTGGCGATTGCGCTCTTGCGCACCTTGCGCCATTCGTCTATTAGAAATTTCATTGTCGGGGCACGGATGAAGAGGAGAAACTCTCGCCCGGATAAGCGAGAACTGTAGCACCATCAGTTGCAAGAACCACTTGCACGACGCAACTACTTGATTCGCGATTCGCGCGCGTTCTTCAGAGTGCGCAGGAGGAGCGGAGGCGTCATATCACGAAGAAACTTGCGAACTGCCGAGTCCTTTTTCTGATACAGGCTCGGACCATAGATCGACGTATGAGGCGGAGTCGCATCCTGCCCCGCTGTTCTCGCGGTGTGGTAATAAACGAGGAAGCAATCTCGACTGCGGCCGTCCGGAGCCGCGATGCGCTTCGGAATCCCGTGATAACCCTTTTCGTTGATCTCGAAAATCACCGTTCGGTTGAATACCGGCTCAACAACCTTTTCGCATCGGGTCGCGTCACCATTCCAAAGTTCCAGCTGCCCGCCGTAATCCGGCTTCCAATCTTTGTTCAGGTAGACGATCAGAGACAGCCTGCGATAGAGTCCAGTCTCGTAAGCGGTGTTTCGGTCCACGTGGACGTCGAACTTCCCACCGGTCGGCATGACGTGATATCCGGCGCCTTGCAAATACGGATCGGGGAGCAGCTCCCAAATCCCCGTGATCTCCGAAAGAAAGTAGAGAAACGCCGCCGAGTGCAGAAACGAGATGAATTGAAAACCCGTTTCGCCCAGATTGACGGCCGATCTCATATTGTAGGTTCGAAGCCGCTCGTTGTTTTCGTGAACCCAGTTTTTGCCGGTTATTGACGGTATTTCCCGGCAGAGCTTCTCCAACATTTCGTTGGAGAAAAGGTTGTCAATGACAACATGGGGATAGGGTCCGGCACTCTTGAACACCGAACTCAGGTTCTCGACGCTCTCGGTCAGATTAATCTTCCCTTGGAGCAAGGAAGCAATTGACTTCTTGTCGGAACCAGCGCGTTCGCTCGAACCCGCATTTGGCGTCTGGTTGGTGGACTTCAGTGTTTCAGCAGTAGGCATTTGACCTTCTTTTATCGAATGATGCTAGCTGACGTTGCCGCACCCAAAATCGACTGGGTGCCCAGAAGAAAGTTTTTCATATGGCTGAACGGGACATAAACGATGTCTTTCGGCTGAAGCTCGATGTCCTTCTCTTTGCCCAACATGATGTCTTTCAGCGAAATCGTTTTTTCCTCGTAGCCGTTTGCGGTAGGTCGCACGAGCCGGGTGTTATTCTCGGCGGCCGTTCTTGTCGAACCTCCCGCCATCGCCATAGCTTGCAGCAAAGTAATTTTGCCGTTCTCGCTCATAACGTACCCGCCCGGGCGATTGAGGTCGCCGAGCATATATACGATGCCTGCCAAGGGGACAATGACTTGGTCGCCGGGGTTCACTTTTACGATCGGACCAGACAAGGACTTACTGTCTCTTCCCAGTTGGATGTGTTCTGGTTCCCCATCGGACCATCTTCGCCGGATAAGAATCTCGGTGCTGGCTGTATCTTTGAGTCCGCCGGCGGACGACAGGATGTCCAGCAGGTTGCGGCTGGAGAAGATGGGTATCACGCCCGGCCGCATGACTTCACCGACGACCGTCACTCCCTGGGTCGTGTATTCGTCGACCATCACGGTCACGCTGGGGCGCTTTGCATACTCCCCATCGCGCAGCTTTGCCGCGATTTCCTGGCTCAGTTGATCCGCCGTCAAGCCCTGCGCCTTCACGGAACCGATCAGCGACAGACTGACGTTGCCCTGGTCGGAGACTCGAATGTGCTGCTCGAGCTCCGGCATGTCGTAGACGGTGACGTGGATTAAGTCGCCTGGTCCGAGCCGCAGCTCATTCGCAGCCGCAGCCGCGTTTCCCGTGTCAGTATCAGTTGCAGTCACCGCTGGTGTGGCGGGGGGATTTTGCCCAGGGGTGTATTGCTTGTCGATCTGCCCCAGCGTAGGGATAGAAGTTAGGATGCCAAGAACAAAAGTCAGCGCGAGCTTAGTTTTCATGACCGGCTCCCTGTCGCTTCCACGGCGAAATATGAGTCGTGCCCATAGTACCCGTAGTAGCTGTCCGAAGTTTTGTCGATCGCATTCAGTAAGACGCCGAGAACATTGCCGCCTGAATCGTTCACAATCGCGGACGCGCGGTGCAGCGCGTCGCGGCTCGTGATGCCGTGGCGAGCCACCAGGACGATCCCGTCCATGGCCGGCGCCAAGACCGCAGTGTCCGTTACCAGCAAGATGGGTGGTAAATCGAGGACCACGAAGTCGTACTCCTTGCGCCATTTCTCAAGAAGCATCAACATCGCCGGCGATCCCAGCAGATCGGCTGGGTGTTCCGGCCGAGTGCCGGATGGCAAGAAATACAGGTTATTGTGGTTCGGGAGATGGGTGACCATTCCATCGGAACTCCCGAACATCAGCGCTGAACTCAACCCTTGTCGGCTCGCAGCACCCATCTTGAGTTCTTTCTCAATCGAAGGCCGGCGCATGTCCGCGTCCACCAGCAACACCCTCGATCCTTGCTGAGCAAGAACCAGACTTAGATTCAATGCCGTGGTCGTTTTTCCCTCGCCGGGCAACGGACTCGAGACGGCAATCACCTGCGATCGTCGGTTCTGTTTGGCGGCAAGAAGGACCGCGGTTCGGATCGCCCGGAAACACTCGCCGACCATCACGTCTCGTTCGACGATGAGCCGTTTGCGCGACGAGTCTGTGGAACCGTTCGCACCCACGACCGTCCCGTTCGCTGCGAGCAAAGGCCTCGCCCGAGGTGCACCGAATCGGCTTGGGTTCGCCCCGTTCAAACTGTCATATCTCGGCACGAAGCCAAGCGTCGGCAACCCTGTGATCGTGCCGATTTGGCCGACGGAAGTGATCGTTCCGTCGATCGCCTCCATCGCAACGGCGGTGCAAACTGCTCCGATCAGTGAAAACGCGAGACCCGCTGCCAGCAAGAGCAGCGACCTGGGCTGCGCCGGTGTGCCCGACACCCGCGCGGGATCGACGACATAAGCGTTCGTCGCCTGAAGGCTGCCCATCACACCGGCTTCCTTGAGTTTTTTCAGCAATCCTTGATACAGATCTTGAGATGACGCCGCTTCGTTCGCCGCGATCTCGTATTGGATCGTCTTGTCGTTGAGTTGCTCCGCCTGGGTTTTCTGTTCCTGAAAGACTCTCCTCGCCGAGCTTTCGGTCTGCGTTGCGATCTCCAGATCGTTCTTGGCGCGCGCCGCGAGTCGGCCCGACTCAGCTTGAATCGACGCTTGAATGGATTGCAGCTGTTGGTTCGCCTCTATAACCTGCGGATTCTTGGCACCGTATTTTTCATTCAACTCGAAGACACGGGCCTTGCTGATCGCCTCTTGACTCCGCAGTGCTTGGATCGTCGTAAGCTCGTTGATGGGCGTAGTGGCGGGTGCCCCTCCCATGCTCACGTTGTTTGCCAGTCCTGCGACCGTTTCCGGATCGCCCGTTTGCATCGCTCGGTATGCTACTTCCTTCACGATTCGATTCGCTTGAGCGGCAGCCAGCGAGGTATCGAGCGCTTCGAGATGGGCGAGCATCGTGTTGTGCTTGTCTTGTCCGACTCCATACACTCCGGCTTCTTGCTGGAGCTTCGCTGCGCGCGCTTGATCGGCCTCCATCTTCGCCTTGATTTCTTCGAGCTGCTTGCCTAGCCAGCCGGTTGCCTGGGTCGTGGCGAGATATCTGGTTTGAAAGCTGTAGTCGATGTAGTCGCTCAACAGCCTGTTCGCGCCTTCCGCTGCCAGATACCGATCGGGATTGAAGAAAGTAACCTCGATCATTCGCGAACCAGGCACGATTTCCACTTTGAGGAGCCGATGGAACTTCTTCAGAAGCTTGGCTCGCCGTTGGGGCGCTTGATCCAAAGGCAAACCGTCTTCGGATGGTCCCTGCGTTTGAAAGAGCGCGAGAAACTTTCCAGGCAAATCGAGCAACGTCGTTTTCGGTTTGTAGTCCTCTGTTTCTTCGAGGTTCAACTCCTTGAAGAGTCGCAGAGCCAGCGTGTCAGACTCGAGGATCGACACCTGCGTTTGCAGCGTGATGTTGTAGTCCAGCGCGTCAGACTGCTGCGCGGGAGTTCCACCATTCAGGGCCAGCATGTCCGCATTCTGCTTGTCGAATTCCAGGATGGCATCGCCCGCATATCGGCGAGTCGCAACGCATAGGTAAAGAATCACGAGACCCATCACGACTCCCGCAAAAATAAGCGCTGCTTTGCGACGTCGTTTCAAGGCTGCGAGAACATCCCGCAGAGTCAGTGGGTGACTGGTTTCGATGGGTGGGAGCCCGCCATTGTTCGAAAATCCCCGGCTGTTCAGCAGTTGAGCTTCCTGCGGCGGCAACTGCCGGCTAATTGAGTAATCCATTCGCTGTCTCCATTTCTCGTCGTCCGCTATTCCCTAGGCAAATTGTCGTTGCGACTCTTGAATCGATTCCGAGGCATCTCGGCTTTACTGGTGATTTCTGCGGGATTCCCAATTACTGGCCGGTTCCAGCCAGGACAACCACGATCGTTCTGACTAAAATCTTGCAGTCCAGCCAGACGCTCCAGTTGTCTACATACTGCGTGTCGAGGGCGATGTAACTTTCAAACGAGGGATCTTTGCGAGCGGCCACTTGCCACAAACCCGTGATGCCGGGCACAACGTCGAGCCGCCTCAAATGGTCCAGCGAGTACTGCTCAAACTCGCTGGGCATCGGCGGACGCGGCCCCACGAGGCTCATGTCCCCTTTCAAAACGTTCACTAGCTGTGGCAGCTCATCGACACTAAATTTGCGGAGATACCGCCCGATTGGCGTAACCCGCGGATCGTTCGAGATCTTGAACAGTATTTCTTCTCGCTCGTTGAGGTGGTGAAGTGAGTCTCTCAGCTCATCGGCATTCGCCACCATCGTCCGGAACTTGTAGCAAACGAAGTTGCGTCCTTTTTTCCCGATTCGCGCCGACCGGTACAGCACTGGTCCCGCCGACGTCAATTTCACCGCAATCGCGACAACCGCTAGGAACGGCAACACCAGGACCAGTAATATCAACGCGAGAGCGATATCGATCAGACGTTTCATCAGCAGGCCCGCCGTCGGGGTCGACTGATGGCAAAACGACATCAGTGGGATATGACCGAGATATTCAATGGGTGCCGCCGGCGCGAGGCCGTCATACAAATCCGGTACGACCCTCGCATCAATTCCCTGCCGGCGCGCTTCAACAATGAGATCTTTTACCAATCCACGCTTTTCCGGCGCCGCGATCACAATCTCGTCGATGAAATTGCTGCGCACGATGCGCGGAAGATCCCTGATTGTTCCCAGATTACTGAAATTGCCTTCGATCATCCTGCGCTCCGGATAAAATTCGGTATCCGCGTTCTGCCGTCGGTCCAGAAATCCCTTCACTGTGAGACCCAAATCGCGATTTGCCGAGATCAGTTTTTCCAGGTCGCGCGCTACGCGGCCCGCTCCGACAATCAAAATGTTTCTTCGGTCCAGCCCGTCGGTGACTCTCCTCTCTCGCGCGAGTCGCAGCGCAACCATCGAGATCGCGCTCAGCAGGACAGTTTCGACTACTACTTCTCGTGAAATACTTTTTTCCCCAGAGAGAAAAATCACTGCGCTCTCCAGAAGCATCGCCATCGCAGTGGCTTTCAACAATGCGATCTGCTCGAAACGAGTGCTCCGCCAACGCTTTCCGGAGTGAACCTCGTACACAACACACGACAGGGTGAAAAACCCTGCGTACAAAACGAGAAACCCAATATGTTTCGCGACATTGGGCTGCCTCAGCGGATTCCAGTCTGTTGTGGGGAATCTCAGGAACGTTGCGACGATCGCAGACACACACAATATCGCCAGGTCCCCAGCGACAAAGAGGATCGTCTCATTCCGCCTGCCACTCTTGGTTCGCGGACGCTGCTCCAGAGTGATCGCCGGCAATGGTGATATTTGAAGACTCAACCGCCCCCCTTGATAGACAGTGAAGTCCCGCCGAGGATTCTCCGGAAAAAGGCGGGTTCAGTCTGCTCGTTAGCCGCGCGTCGAGCCCTGAATCGGCTTGACGTAGCGGCGCGCAACGCGGGGGACATTCCGGAGAATTTAGGCTGGCTTACACCTACGGGTCCGTGACAGAGGGAAGTCTGGGAATTCGCTCTTAACGGGGGAAAGCAACTACCAGTTCAGATCAACTGCTCTTTCTCTGCGGAGCTCTATCTTGTGAGGGTTGGACAGGAACTAGAAACCAGTTCGTATCTTCAGGCGGCTTCTCCACGCGAAATTGCAACAGGCTTTACGTCAAGCCCATATACGCTGACAGCCATGGATCGCTGGATGAGCGGAATTGAAATCACTAGCTTAGCGCCCGGGCCCTTACCCACGAGCGTCCCTTCCACACCATCGAGCGCCCCTCCGATAACACGTACACGCTCGCCGATATTGAGATACGGATACGCTGAACAATCGGGCCGCTCTGCCAAGAGTGACCGAATGTCTTCAATTTCCTGATCGGGGATTGCGAGAGGTCCGCTGTGATTCCCGACGAAGTTCACACAGCCCGGCACCTTCAGGATGCGCAGCTGCGATTGTCGAGAGACAGCGATGTTCACGAAGAGATAGGACTTAAACAAAGGCACCGTCACGGCTTTTTTTCGGTCGCTCCAGCGATGAATCTCCGTGACCGTCGGCAGAAACACTTCGACGCCCAAAGTCTCGAGCACGCTCGCACAAACTTTTTCCTGCCGCGATCGCGTGCTCACGGCATACCACATCGGTTGTTCAGTCAAAATTGTCTATTTCCAGTCGATCGGATGAAGCTCCGCCATCTTCGGTCCCAAAAATGGTTCCGGCACAGCGGCTTCTCATTTCGGGATCGCGTGGCGGGGACTATCGCGAGCATGCTAAACAAAGTCTTATAAACTTCCTGCGGCCCAAATAGCAAGTCTGAATTTTTCATCCGCCGAACAAAAAAATCAGGATGATATCCCAAAGAATCTAGTATTTATGGGACGTCCGTTACGCCTAGGACTTTCAACAGTCTCACTCGCAATCCGTAAACTGAGATGAAGGTCGGCGGCCAGAGGTTTGCCTAAATAAGCGGCAATGACTTCGGTCACGTCCAAACTCTTCTCCCGTGGACGTTTACCCCCCGGGTCAAAGACTGCGGCTTCCAGGCCGAGTCACTTGTCGCCACAACCTGCGGCCGGTCGCTCGCGTGTTCGATGCCGATTGTGGGGACAAAATCGGCTCACTAATCCTCACTCACTGATCCTTGAGGATCAGAAATACGCTCGCATTTCCCGCTGAGTTGGTCGTCGCCAATACTCGCCCGATGATCTCGCCCGCCGATGGAACCGTCGTTGCACCCGTATCGTGGCAATCGCCGTCGGTCGTCGAGCTGATCTGCACATAGTCTCCGGCAGTCGTCGCGCCATCAAACGCGCATGTCGCAACACCGCTCACGGCGATAATCGGCGCGCCAGAAGTTCCGCATGCCGAATCGCAAATTCCGAGAATGCCGTGCGTGTCCGAAGCCGCCGCGATAGCTGCGGCCGACGGCGCCCCGGTGAGCTTCACCAGTTTGAATTGAGTCGTCCCTGTCGTGCTCGCATTCGTAAGGCTGCTCTGGATCGCGTAATCCTTGATCGCAGCCTCTGTGCCCGAACCCAAGATGGCGCTCGAACCGGACAGTGAGATGTTCACACCGGGGTTGAGTGAAAAATTGGTCGAACTAATCGACCCTCCGACCCAATTGGTGCTAAACGCGGGAAAGTTGTAGCCGGCGAAGCCCGATGTGCCAGAGGGATGGCCAAAGGTGAGCTGGCAGGTGGGATTGGCTCCGGAGCCGCACACATTCTGGACGGTGAACCGATCGAAGGAAGCCGCCGAACCACTCGCGAGAGAAGCGTCGAAGGTCACGAGAGAGCTGTTGTTGGTCCCCGCGATGGGAAATGTTGGCACAACACCGTTCGGATTGATGGCGCCCCCGTGGATGACCTGGGTCCGCGCGTAAGCGCCCGCAACACTCGTGACCGAACCCATGCTGCCACCCGCGGGAAAGGCAAGGGACTCAAGACGAGTGAAGCTGACGGTAGCGCCGGCACTGTCGTTCGGATAAGCAGTCAGCACAATGCCCAAGCCCGCCTTCTGCACATAGTTGTACATGACGACGCGAATCCATTGGCCCGCGACCAGCGAGATCGGCGAAGCGAACTTGAATCCGATGTTGCTCCCTGCGACATAGCCACCGAGCTGGATGCTCGTGTTCACGCTCGCTTTCACGAGGATGCTGGCGAAGAGGTCGCTGGTAACGGACGTGGGCGTAGAAATCGCGTCAGGGAACGTCACCTCGTTGTTCTTTTGTGAACCAGGCGAAGCCGCAAAAGTGACGGTATTCACCGGTCCAAAACTCGGATCAACTGCGACAGTGTTGGAGCTTGTCCCCGTTGTGCTGGTGAAAGGCGGGACCAGAGCGTTACCGGTGAAAGAATTAGGCACATTCGGATTGAGATAAGAAACAGGAGAACCGTACATGGCCCCGCGGCCTCCAGTGATCGACGTGGGCCAGCTTGTAACGTTTTGGATGGTCCCGAGGTTGTAAGCATTCCCCTGGACATTAACCACGCTCGTGGAATCGGCGGCAACAAGTTGATTGAATTGAGCGCCGAAGCCAGATGGATCTACGAGTGTGAGAGAAGCGCTGTTCGCAAGGTTGATGTCTGGAGAAGCCGTAGCGTCGGCGAAATTGGGCTCTAGCCAGTTGACTTGGGCGTTCGACACATAAAGCGCGCCGGAACACGGAATGGTGCGCGAGTCGATCGTGACGCTCCCCGGGCATGGTGAGTTCAGCTCTGGTTGTGAGCCAATGATGGTGACATTCGGCGTGTTGTCGCCAGCATCACCAATAACAGCCATTGAGGCTACGATACCATTCTGCAATTGAGGGTTGATGAAGACGTTGCCGCTGGCGTCTTGCGTGTTGGAATTATTCACGACAATCACGTTGACACCGGAGCCGTTGGAATCGGTCTTTAGACCGTCGAAGATATTCGAGCTTCCGGCACCCGATCCATACAGCTTCAAGTTGACGTAGTTCTGTTGGAGATGGACGTTACGCCAATGCGAGAACTGCATTTGCGTGGCGAGAATTCCCACGGCTGTACAGCCGGTAACCTCGACATCTTCGAGGTCGTACATCGCCGTGCCGCCCGAAGCACCCGGCCCAATCGTGATCCCGGTGGAGCTTGGTTGCTTATTGCATCCGATGCGGATCCCATGAAGACTCGGGTGATCCGAGTCTTGAAGCGTCGGCGTCGCGCCAACGAATTGGACGCCGGAACAGCCAGTGCCAGACTCCACGAGAGAGGCTCCCGCCGATGCAGTCATCTTGGAGAACTTCCCCATCGAGATGCTGCAAAAGGTAAAGGTTCCGTTGCCAGGGAATTCCAAGGTGACATTGCTGGGAACATTCAGGGTCGTCGCGGAGCCATTATCGGCAATCGAATCTGGAACGATGATTGTGCCGCCATTCGCGCCCACAGCCGTCGCTGCGGCAGTGACCTTATCGGTCCAATGCGGGCCTCTGAATGCAGCGGCATTCACACTCTGATTGCCCGTGGTAACCGCCGCGCTGGTTGGAGAGGTTGTCGCCTGCTGGCCCGTTGTGCGGCTTGCGGCAATCGCGCAGACACAAAATATCGTCAGACTCAACACTAGTGTTTTCATTAAAATCCTTCCTAAAGAATATAGGGCGGCAGTTATGCCGGCCTCGGACCTGTCTAGGTCTTCAAACTTCGCGCGCGCTCATCCCTGAGGTTGGCGACGCTCTCCGTTGACGTACTGCTGAGCACCTCTTGGTACTCAGCTCCTTAACTCCCCGCATGCAGGCTTTGGCCTGCCGACGAACCTCTTCCAGTGTGCAACGAATCGAGCCGAGTTCCGAAATGGAACACACCGGGCTAACGACATCAGATTTTGAAGCGCGGGAAAGTGCCTGAAAACAAGCGGGTTGCAGCCCGCACTTTCTGGAGTGCGCGAGCTTCTGAAAATGTAGCGTTTCCGGAGGGCTGCCGTTCGAAGAGGAGACTAGAGTACACAAAGGAGTGTAGCACACGCAGAAGTACTTGTCAATGACGATTTATTATACGGTAATTCGAACGGCCAGCGAACCATTCGAACATGCAGTGACGTTCGAAACGGCTCGCCCGTACACAATTTCTCTTGGTGGGACGTGCGACTAGAAAACAAATCTGGCGATGATTCCGGCCGCGGTGCCGAGGGCGACGGTTGTTGCGTAAGCCCCGCCTGCGATTTTCCACGATGCGGTCTTTCCCACGATTAACTGTGAAAAAGCATCCTCCGACACAGCAAGCTCAAAAACTTCTGCGCGAAACTCTAAGGGTAGGTCGGCACCCGGAGCATAGTGGAAAGGGACTATCTCGAACCGAGGATCTGGCGTCGCCGAAGGCAAACATCACTCACTGCGGAGCGCTTCCAACGGATCTGCGAGGGCCGCGCGCCGCGCCGGAATAAGCGTCGCGACCGAACCCGCCAACGCCAGAACGAAACTTGCCGCGATGATTGCGAGCGCGTTAGCGCTGACGGACCCGTACAAAAAGTGATTCGCTGCTCGCACCGCCAAAATCGACAGAATCGCGCCGGGGACGATGCCAACAATTAGGATTCGTCCCGTCTGCCTGACGATGAGCATCTGAATGTTGCGGCGACTCGCTCCGAGTGCAAGCCGGATTCCGAATTCGCTCATGCGGCGTGCCGTCCTGGATGACATCACTCCATAAAAACCGACAGCGGCGAGCAACAACGTGAGGCTTGCGTAGATTCCCGCAAGGCGGGCCAAAAGTTTTTCTGCGCCGAGGTCGCTATTCAGTTCCGTCGAGAGCGGCACAATTTCATCGATCGGCAGAGTCGGATCGACTGCGTGAAGTGCGTCTCGAACGCCGCCGGATATCTGGCGGGGATCGCCCATTGCCCGAACGCGGATGTTGCTCGCGGGCGCCGGACGCTGCTCAATGTTCATATAGACGAATGGCGGAGCGTCGTTCTCTGGGCCATTCAGGTGAGCATCCGCCACTTCGCCAACGATCAGAAACTCGTGGTCGTTCGGAGCAGGCTCGTAGCCGACCCACTGGCCCACGGGATCAGTGTCTCCGAAGAGTTGACGAGCATATCGCCGGCTGATGATCGCGACCGGTTGCGTCTCCTCTGTATCGGACGCAGAGAAATCGCGTCCACGCAGGATCGGAATGCCGACGGTCGAGAAGAATCCGGGAGTCACGTGATCCTCCTGTCCGTGTACCTGCCCATTACTGAGATCGCTGCGACCGCGCACATACAACGCGGTGTTCCACCCGCAGTGAATGCTGCTGCACATTCCAATCGCCGCGCCTCGGACGCCCGGCAGTGCCCCGAGCCGCTTCTGTATCTGACCGTAGAGTGCCGGCAGCCGATCGCGCTGATCGACATACCGATACCGGTCCATGTCCACTTGAACAGAAAGCACGTGCTCGCGATCCATTCCGACATCAACGGTTTCCCAGTGCACCAAAGTCGCAGCAAAACAACCGGACAGAGTGGAAAGCAACAGCGAGAGGGCGACCTGCATACCAAGCAGCAAGTTCGATCGCCAGCGTTGGCGAGCATTCTTGGAAATGCCCGCGACTTTCGCCCTCGACCCTGCCACGTGCGCAACGCCGGTTCGCATGAAAATTATGCAGGGCAAAATGCTGAACGAAAGAAGCGAGAACAACATCAGCGCGATACCAAGCGCGCCGATCGGCAGCGATGGATGAAGATCGACCGTTAAGAGCCGACTATGGCTCGACACCCACTGTACGAGGATGGCCGCCGCCGATCGGCCCACGACGAATGCGGCAGCGCTGCCGGCGAGAATAATCAAGACGTCCTCAAAAACGATTTGCCGCAGAATCCTGATATTGCTTGCGCCGAGAGCCATGCGCAAGCCCACTTCTTGGGCGCGCGCATTCAGCCTGGCCAACTGAAGGTTGGCCAAATTCAAGCAACCAACCAGGAAGATAGAAACCGAGAGGGCCATCAGCAGTGTTAGCGGAGCCGCGAACCTTTCGCGCATGTCGCCACGGCCTTGGCGGGCGAAGACTAGTTCGGTCGTCGCGCGCAAGAGAGCCGATTTAATCGCCGGGTCTGTGGTCGCTTCGGTCATCAGTTCACGATCAGAGCGGAAGACCTGATCCCACTTGGCGACGGTCGCCGCGCGGCGTTCAGCCGGAACGCGTGCAATGAGCGAGAGCCAAAAGATTGTTGGCTGGTTATACCAAGGCTTGCTTAGCTCGACTGCGTGACCCGGCCCGAGAGAGTCGAAGGCACTGCCAAATGCGCCGGTACTTTGGAGCGCGAGGGGCAGCCAGATATCAGGCGCGTATCCTGAAATTTCGCCGAGAAAACCCTCACGCGCGACTCCGACGACAACAAACTGTCGTCCATTGAGACGGATGTGTTGACCCACGGCCCGCTGTGCCGAGCCAAATGTGTCGCGTGCAAAAGCATAGCGGACTACGACGGGCCACTCGCTTTGTCCGATGGTCAAATCGGACTCAACAAACAGCCGGCCCGCGGCTGGACCGACGCCAAGCACACTGAAGTAGTTATCGGAAACCAGTTCACAGTCGTGCTTGCTCACGCTGCGATCGGCAAACTCGAGGTCAGCCTCGCCCGAACTCGCGCTGGCGAGTATTGGAATATCGGGAGTCGATTCTCTTAGGCGCTGATAAGCGGAATAGGAAACCAGCCACGCTTGATCGAAAGGCGTTCGGGCGGCGTGAATCGCGACAAGTTCTTCCGGATGCGCGACGGGAAGGTCTGCCAGAATCACGCTGTAGAGAAGCTGGAAAACACCCAGGTTGACACCGATGCCAAAAGCCAGTGTGAGCAGGGCGGTCGCTGTGAATGCCGGAGCGCGACGAAGTTGGCGAAGCGCGTAGCGAAAATCGGCGAACACCGACCGGAGCAGGTTGCCAATGCGCGCCTCGCGCACGCTGTCCTTCACCTGCTTCAAGCTTTCTCCTCGCGAATCTCAATAGAGACTCTAGCACCGGCATACAGAACGGCAATAAGTGGCGGACGCGTGATTTCCACCATCGAATTTTCCCAACTGGCCGAAGCTCGGCCACAATTTCAAGACACTTGACAGGCGGACTGCATTACTCTCACAATGTGTTTATTATGCTTGGTGAGTTTGAATATTTGCTGATTACCGCGGCGGCTGGGCTGGGCGACGACGCTTACGGCGCGGCGATCCGCGAAGCGATCGAGACGCACACCGGCGAGAAATGCTCGATCGGCGCGATCTACACCACGATCGACCGGCTCGAAACAAAAGGCCTCTTGAAAACATGGATGGGCGAAGCCACGGCGCAGCGCGGTGGACGAGCAAAGCGCATGATTCGCGTCACGCCGAAAGGCGTTCAGGCCGCGAGCGATTTTTATAATGCTGTCACCTCCGTGAGCCGCGGCGTTGCCTGGGCGACGAAACGCGCGGGGAGCAACCCATGACAAAGGGCTGGGCGATTGTTGAATACTTCGCGCGCGTTTTGCCGAAAGAAGTGCGCGAACCTGTGTTGGGCGACATGGTCGAAGCGGACGAAAGCGCGTGGCAGGCGCTGCGCGGATTGTTCGGACTGGTCGTGCTGCGCCAGACCGAGGATTGGCGAAGCTGGCGGCCGTGGCTTGCGGGCTTTGGCGTGGCACTTCCGAGCAGTTTTATGCTCATGGGAGTTTCGGTTTCGGTCAGTTGGAGCTACATGCGGCTTCTCTGCCCGGACATGCTCGCTCAAGCGTCACTGACCAAGCCGTCGGCGATGGTGGTGTTGCTGTGGCAAGCGTTGTTGTTGATTGGCTGGTCGTGGACCGGCGGATTCGTGGTCGGATCGGTCTCGAAACGGACGCTGTGGACCAGCACGGTGCTCTGTTACGCGCCATGCCTGATTTGTTTGTCTCAATTCCATTCCGAGTCGATGTCAAGGTTTTGCCTTTTCCTCTTCTTGTTGCCCGCGGTCTGGGGAGCGCATCGCGGCTGTCAGATTTCCAGGATTAAATTCTCGTCGGCGCTGCTCATCGCGCTTGCTCTCACCGTGATGATCGTCCCGACCTTGAGAAGCGAGCGGCTACAAACGCTGAGCCCGCAAAACATCCTGATGAATTGGGCGTTGAGCATCCCCGCCTGGTATCTCGTCTTCACAGCGTGGAAGCGCCGACGCGAACCGCAAGTCGAACATGCCGCCTGAAGTCACGATTAACGTCAACGGCTCGGACCACGCGGTTTCGGCGTCGTCCGACACTCCCGTGCTGTACGTGTTGCGCAACGAGCTGAAGCTCACTGGTCCGCGGCTCGGTTGCGGCATGGCGCAGTGCGGCTCGTGCGCCGTGTTGCTGGATGGCGAAGAGATCCGGACTTGTGTGACGCCACTGTCGTATGTGGTCGGAAAGAAACTGACGACGATCGAAGGACTCGCTTCGGTTTGGGCCGAGCAAAAGCACCTCAGCGCGGACGAAGCGGCGAAGACGTTGCATCCCGTGCAGCAAGCGTGGATCGACGAGCAAGTGCCGCAGTGCGGATATTGCCAGAGCGGCATGATGATCGTTGCCGTCGAGTTGCTGGCAAAAAATCCGAATCCGACCGTGCAACAAATCAAAGACGCCTTCACGAACAAAGAGCCTTCGCCGCATTTGTGTCGCTGCGGCACGTATGCCGCCATCATCGACGCCGTGCAGCGCGCCGCAAAGGCAATGCACACCTGAGGGATTTTGCGCATGATCCGCGAAACTGAACTCGAGTCCATTGATTCGCCGAAATCGGCGACGATCTCGCGTCGCGGCTTCGTCAAAATGGGTGGCGCGCTGTTTGTCTCGCTCGCGCTTCCCGTCCATCTCAGAGCCGCGCAACAGCAAAATTCGCTCGATCCTTCCCTGCTCGCGTCGTGGCTGGAAATTCGTGCGGACAACACCGTAATCGTGCGGACGGGCCGCACCGAAACGGGAACTGGCATGAGCGGCTACTACGCGCAGACGGTTGCCGAAGAACTGAACATCCTGCCCGAAACAATTTCTCTGATCATGGGCGATACCGACAAGACGCCCGACGGCGGATACTCCGCAGGATTTCTGAGCGGCATGGCGAACCTGCGCAAAGTCGCCGCGTACACGCGCCAGGCGTTGCTCGAATTGGCGGCAAAACGATTTGGCGTTGCGGCGGAGAAATTGACCGTCGAAAAAGGAATTGTGTCCGCAGGCGAGAAGACCGTCAGCTACGGGCAATTGGTTGAGGGCCAGCAACTCGATCTGAAGATTCCGGTGACGGGAGTTCTGGCGAAGTCGGCGCCCGGCAAATGGGTCGGCGTTCTCGGGCTCGACGGGCTCGTCGTCGATGGCGCCCCGCCGATGAAAGCCCCCGAAAAATTCCAGGTCATGGGCAAGTCGTATCCGATGCCGGGAATTCCCGATAAGGTGACCGGCAAAACACAGTGGACATGTGATGTGAGTTTGCCGGAAATGTTGCACGCGCGAATGGTGCGACCAGCGACGTTCGGATCGACTCTTGTTTCTGTGGGCACGATCGACAAAACAAAATTCCCTGGCGCCGAGGTCGTGACGAAAGGCGATCTCGTCGCAGTCGTTTCGCCAGATGAATGGGAAGCGATCAGCGCGGCCCAATCCGTGGCGACGACGACAAAATGGTCCGAATGGTCCGGTCTTCCCGGCAACGAGGGCGTGACGAAATTTTTGCGCTCGCAAAAATGGGGCAAACCGGAGAGCAGCGGTGATTCCAGCAAGTTCGCCATGGCGATGACGACGAAAGCGGCAAAAGAAATTTCTCGCAGCTACGAGCAAGGCTACGTTCGCCACGCGCCGATAGGTCCGTTTCTCGCTGTGGCGGATGTGCGCAGCGACGGAAGCGTAACGGTGTGGACGCACTCGGCTCAGTCGCAGGGGCTTCGCGCTCGGATTTCTTATTTGCTCGGCGTCGCGCCAGAGAACGTGGTGATCCGCTGGCTCGATCATTCCGGCCAGTACGGACGCACAACATTTGGCGGCGACGGCGCGGAAGCCGATGCGGTGATTCTGTCGAAACTGACGGGCAGGCCGGTCCGCGTGCAATGGACGCTGCAAGAGGATCTGATGTGGTCGACCGTTTCGCCGGCCTGGGTCTCCGACATCAAAGCCGGTTTCGATGCGCGAGGAAACATCGCGGCGTTTCACAGTTCGTTTTATTCGCCGCACATGTTCGATCCGCGTCCGCTCGGTGCGTTGCTGGCTGGAATGCCGTGCAGCACTTCGCAGCCCGGCAGCTTTATCGCGACGGAATGGATTTACGACCAGATTGAAGGCCGTCTCGAGGACGCATACGGCGGAGCAAACATCGGGGCGGAAACGAAGTCCGCGGGATTGCGCGGCAACATCATGCGCACGCCGGGACAGCGGCAGCAGAATTTCGCTCTCGAATGTTTCATGAACGAAGCTGCCGCGGCTGCCGGTGTCGATCCGATTGAATTTCGGAAACGGCACACGACGGACGAGCGCATGCTCGCCATTCTCGACGCGACGGCGAAAGCTGCCAAATGGCAGCCGCGCCCATCACCACAACGCGATACGCGACGAAGTGGCTCTGCGCCGGTGACGGGCCGCGGAATGTGCCTGATGCGCCGCGAAAATGCGTATTGGGTCGGCATCGCCGAAATTTCGCTTGTACCCGCAACGGGCGTCATTCAAGTGACGAAATTCACGATCGGTTGCGAACCCGGCAAAGTGATCAACCCGCGTCAGCTCGATCGCTGTATGAAGGGCGGCGTGGTGATGGGCGTCAGCGAAGCGTTGAAAGAAGAGGTCACCTTCGACGCAGGAAAGGTGACGAGCACGAACTGGAATCGCTACAAAATTCTGACGATGGGCGAAACGCCGGAGATTCAGGTCGTGCAACTGTCGCGCGACGACAAAGGTTTTGGCGGCGGAGCGGAGGCGGCCAATGGATTGGTACCGCCTGCGGTTGCTGCGGCGTTTTTTGACGCGACCGGCATAAACGCGCGCCGCATTCCGTTGACTCCGAAGTATGTCCAGACGCTGCTCAAGCCTGCTGCGAAAACCGCTTAGTCGAAGCACTCCCCGTGGCTCCATTTTGGTCGGTCCGAAGAACTGTTTCCGGCATTTCAACTCCAACTCGACGCGAGTTGAGAACATCAAGTGCGCTGGCAGACGTGTCGGCGATACTCTCTGGATACTCGTCTTTTCGTGCGAGTGCGGTTGGTTTGTGAAATGTGGGACTGTCGTATAGAGTGACGCGGCCCTTTATGGCTGAGACTTACACACCTCCAACCATCGACGAATACCTGCGACGGCGACTCATGCCCGTCGAGGGCGTGATTCCGCACGTGCAAGGGATCGAGATGTACGGCAACTCCATTCCCGCCGGGAATGTGGGCGGCGATCTGTTTGAGTACATCAATTTTGCGCAACGATATGACGTCGATGCGCGCATTCAACGCGCCGAGCGATTGTCCAAAGAGTTTTTGGAAAAGCTCCCTCCGAACGCGCCACCGCGAAACTCGGTGGACGATCACGTCCTGTGGCTGAGAAAGCAGCCCGGCTTCACACCGGAAGTCGAAACCGAGTACCGGAAGGCGAGAAGCTCGGAACAGGTCCGCGCCGCCGAGGATTTGAAGGCGCTATACGAAACCGCAGGCGTTCTGCTGGTCGATGCCGAGGGTCACGGAATCATCGCGGCGAAGATCGCATCGACGGTCCACGACACGTTCCAGGCGTTGATGCTTTCCGAACTCGATCATCGCGGGAAGACCACACCTGAAATGTTTGAACGGCTTAATCTGCGGCTGGCGCAATCCGCTACCGCTCGCAACGCGCTCGGAAAGAGTCAGGACGAGAATACGCAAGAGATTGCGACGATGCTTTACGGCGAAGTGCGGCCCTACGGGCTTTTCCGCTTCGTGAATTTTGGGCACCCGCCACCGCTTGTTTTTTCGGCGGAGTATCGCAAGTTCATGGAAGTCGACCGGAGCCGCATGGTGACGTTCCTGCCGCTCGGCGTGCAGATTCCGGAAGATCATCCGGACCGAAAGAGATATTTGTCGCTGGATTACCGAAAGCGCCGGGTGAAATCTTCGGATCTGGCGGAAATGACGCTGATGAGCCCGGGCGATATTTTCTTTCTGTACACCGACGGTGTTTACGACGGGAGCGACAAGGAAGAACGCGCGAAGTTGGAAAATGTGATGCGCGATCATTATCGTGAACCGGCAAAGGACATTTGCAACGCGCTGCTGGATTACGCCGCGAAACGCGACGAAGTTCGGCGCCAGGCCGGAGAGCAATACCTCATCGACGATAAAACGGTTTTCATCATCAAGCGGTACTAGTCTTCCCTCAGTCGGTCTTCTTTAGTTCAACCGAATCTCTCTTTGACAATCTGTTGAATCGCGGCGGAATGCTGCTCTATTCTTCAGTCAATGAGCACGGGCGACTCACAATTGCGCCGCGACGTTGGCATGACGATGAGCGCAAATTCGCCGCGCGTTTCCGAGTACCGCGAATATTTACCTCCCGAGGCGCTGCGCGAACATGTTTTGTGTTTCTGGACGCAATCGATTCAGCGCTCGGAAGCGGTGTATGCGCAACGCGTTTTACCTGATGCGTGTCTCGATCTTGTTTTCTTTCAGGGGCAGTCTCCTGCTGTCATCGGGCCTTGGACTGAATCCTTCATTGCGCAGCTGGCTCCGGGAACGAGGATCACCGGCGTGCGATTTCATCCCGGCAAGGCGGCTGCGATTCTTGGATTGCCGGCTTCCGAACTCATCAATCAGGAGGCGGCTCTAGCCGACATCTGGAGAGCCACGGCTCGCGAGCCATTTGCGAAAATCGGCGAACTCGCTTCGTTTCGCGCTCGACGCTCCGCGCTGGAGTCGGCGCTGATGTGCCATCTGAGAGACGCTGCGCCACCGGATGCGACCGTCGCTGGCGCCGTTCGCTGGCTCGCTCGAAATCCGAGCGCGCGAATCGAGGAGATGGGTAGACGTGCCGGAATCAGCAGCCGACAGATGCAACGGAGATTTTGCGCGGCGGTCGGATATGGACCGAAGATGTTTCAGTCCGTCCTTCGGTTCCAGCGGCTGCTGTATCTCGCGAACAATGGGATCGGCCGATTGAGCTTGGCTGATCTCGCAGCGCGAGTTGGATATGCCGATCAGTCGCACATGAATCGCGAAGTGCTTCGATTCGCGGGAAAGCCTCCTCGCGAGCTTTTGATTTCCGCGGGCTGCACATTGCGCTTGGCGGATTTTCTTGTGCCGAGTTCTGGCGAATTTGCTGACTTCGCCGCGTGACGAATGCTCTGAGTCCCCGGGTTAGCGCGTTAGTGCCGAATTCGGCTAAAGCCCTCCAATCGTTCTAATTTTTCAAGCGTCATGACGGCGCGCCATTCTTGTTCGGCGATTTTCCAGGCGGCGGGATCGACGTCGGCCCACGACCAGTTCAAGGGCCACCCGCCGTCTTCATTTTGTGTGCGCAGGATGTAGTCGAGGTTTACGGCGGCTTCTTTTTCGAGACCGGGATAAAACGGAGAATTCGGCGAGTCGATGAATGACAGCGGCTGAATTCCGTAGGTAGTCCATTTTTGCGGGTCTCGCTCGACGACGGCGCTGAGAACAGCTCTGAGTTTTTGGATGGCTGTCTCGCGCTGCGGGTGATCGGGCGGAAGCAAGCGAACCAATTCGGTGAGCATGTCGATGTCGGACATCTGCATTTTGACCGGAGCGTCGGCGAGATATTTGAGAGATGAGTTGGTGATGCGATTCAGAAAGCCGCTCGGGAGGAGTGCACTATACCGCTGTAAGTATCCGGCTAGAGCGGCTGTCGGGAAGACGGGGCTGTCCACTTCGCATTTGCCGGTGTCTTCGTGGACGTGCCACCAGGGGGCGTGCGGAGCGGCGTTCGCTTCTTGGGGAAGCGCGCGCCATGTGCCGGCGTGTTCATCGAAGGTTGCGAGCAAGTATTTTACCGCGGCTTGAACACGCGGATCCTGAGGCGGAGCTTTTACGTCGGTGAGAATTTTTAGGGCGACGCGCGTGCCGTTCGGGGAAGAGCCGGTCCAACGGCTGTCGCTCTCCAGGTAAGTTGCGAAACCGCCATCGGGATTTTGGAATTTCGCGAGCTCTGCGATCACGTCGGAGGCACTTCCCTGCTCGAAGTGAACCCGAAAACGGGCGCGTTCGAGCGGGCGGCCGGTGCGAATGATGAAGTCTTTCGCTTTCGCAAAAGAAACTGCGCTCAGCATAGGCGGCTCCTTCGTTTGCGCAGAGGACCAGTTTGCGACTGACAGAGCGATAATCGATGCCGCGACCGCGAGCTTGTGAGTCCACCGAGTTCGGGCCATTGCGATCCTCCGCTGTGCTGATTTCGGGCTGGAGTATGCGAGGTTGCGCCGGAGGCGTATTGAACGTTTCGGACACGGGGCGATTTTGGGACGGCGTTTGGTGTACACCCCCCTGTTTTTTCAAAGAGTGCGGAAGTGTTTTGGAATGTTTGGGATACAGATATACAGATTTCAGGAGTGTGCAAGCGGTTGAAAAGGCTGGAGATGCAGGAGCGCGTAGACTCGGTCTTAGTTTGTAGATTCCCGCTTTGGGATGGGAGAGGGCTGTGGAGGGTGGTCGAGCAGCGAATCACAGGAGACGATAGCACGTTTTTATTGATTTGTCAATAGATATTAAGTGGTATTCATTCGAATGAGGCGGGCGATTCGAACGAGTGCGCGAGTTCGAATGGGTCGGGTGGACTGTGAAGGGCGCGCGCTTGTGAATAAAATTCAAAAACGTCTGCAAAGGTGCCCTTCGCTTTCCTCAGGACAAGCCTGCGCTAGTGCAGGCCACGCGAAAGGGCGGAGAGTTTGAGCGATCGGAAAAAGCGGCGCCGAGGCGCCGCACTCCATATGGTCGACTGGCTTTGGCCGGGTTTGGCTGTTGACGGCCGCGACGAGCGAATCCTACTGTCGGCGCATGGCTAACACACAGCAGTACCTTACGGAGTACGACGGAATTTCGAAAACCATCCAGATGTATATCGACGGAAGCAAACAGGGGAAGAGCGAGCTGATGCGGCCCGCTTTTCACGCGGATGCCTCATTTTTCGGCTATGCCGGCGGACAGCTCGCTGTCGGGCCGGCGTTTCTTTTTGACTGGATCGACAAGAACGGCCCGGCGCCGAAAATCGAGCCACGGATTGTGAGCGTGGACATTCTCGATTCGATCGCGATGGTGCGGCTCGAGGTCGGCGGCTGGTCCGGAAAACTGGCGGGATCGGATGTGCGAATGTCGGACCTATTCACGCTTCTGAAGACGCCGAGCGGGTGGCGGATTATCCAGAAGGCGTTTCATTGGCATGCGTAAACCGGAGGCATGCGCAACGGGGCACAGCTGATGAGGCACGCATGATCGTATTGGCAGCACGGCCAGCGGTGGTATACAGTTCGACCAAAGTCAGGTCGGCCGTGCGGAACACACCACAGAAGACGCTGGAATCCTGGAAGCAGATCGCGGCATATCTCGAGCGCAGCGAACGCACCGTGAGGCGCTGGGAGACGACGGAGAAGCTGCCGGTTCATCGACGCGAGCACGAAAAGCAGGACACGGTTTTTGCGTACAAGCATGAGATCGATGCGTGGAGCCGTCTGCGCGTCAAGTGTCCGATCGAGCTTTCGCTCGATGATGGCGATGTGCTCCCAGCAAATCCACACGCTGACAACACTTACTTAACGGAGCACGACGCGATCACACGCGTCGTACATCGTTACATCGCAGGATGTCGCGCGGGCGAAGGCGAAGTAATGCGCCCTGCGTTTCATCCTTCGGCGACGATGTCGGGTTTCTGTCAAGGAGTGGAATACAGCGGCTCAATTGAGCATGTGTTCGATTGGATCAATCAGAACGGGCCTGCACCGGACATCAATCCGCGGTTTGCAAGGATCGAGATCGTCGAGACGATTGCGGTGGTGCATCTGGAAGTGCAGCGATGGTCAGGAAAGTTGGTGGGGGCACAGGCGCGGGCTTCGGATGTGTTCACGCTGTTGAAGTGTGATGGGGAGTGGAAGATTACGCATAAGTTGTTTCATTGGCATGATCGGTAAAGCGTCCCGGCCAATTCTTCGGGCTTGGGTGATCTGCGGCTAGTTGGATGCAGAGCGATCGGTTGAGTTCCTTCGGCCATCCTTCGGATGGCGCTCAGGATGACAGTGGCGTGGCGGCTTGCTTCGGTTGCGGTGCTATTCGCAGCGGAGGGCGGTCCAAGGGTCGACTTGGGAGGCGCGGAGGGCGGGAAGAAGGCAGGCGGATACGCCGATGAGGAGAGCGAGGAGGGCGACGGCGGCGTAGGTGTAGGGGTCGGTGGGGGAGACGCCCCAGATTTGGGCGGAGATAAAACGCGTTAGGAAGTAGCTGGCGATGAAGCCGATTGCGATTCCGAAGGCGATCAGGGTTAGACCTTTTCGCAGGACGAAGCGGAGGATTTGGGCGGTTTGGGCGCCGAGGGCGATTCGAATGCCGAATTCGTGAGTTTGAATTGCGACCGTGTAGGCGATGACGCTGAAAATGCCGACGGCGACGAGGACGAGAGCGATGGCGGCGAAGACGCAGAGAGTGATGAAGAGGAAGCGAGGGCGAGCGTAGTAATCGTGGTCGAGAAGAGTGCGGATGGTTCCTGTGTCGCCGAGAGCCAAGTCTGGGATCGACGGTGGAAACTTCGGAGCGAAGCTGTCGTAGGACGGCTGACGGAGAAGCTGTGGCACGGACCATAACGCCGCCGGGAACGCCAGCCGTTATGGCACCTGGAAGATAAATTTCGGGTCTCGGCGGATCTTGCAGGCCAGAATTTCTGGCGTCGGCGACGACGCCGATGATTTCGAAGTAGGGATCGCGAGGCCAATCGGAGAAGGTTTCGAAGTCGGCGAATCGGACCTGGCGCCCGATGGGATTTTCAGCACCGAAACGTTCGCGCACGAATGTCTGATTGACGATTGCGACGCGACGAACGGACTCGACATCGTTTCGGGAGAAAAGAGTTCCGCGAAGCAGGGTCAATCCTAAAGTTTGAAAGTAGCCCTCGGTGCAGAAAATCGAGGCGGTATTTCTGATTTTTCGGCGGCTCTTTTCCGCTGATGGCGACGGTCGTCCATCCAAACGTATAGGGCGGGAAATTCGTAGCCTCCGTGGCGGCCACGACGCCGGGCTGCTGCGTCATTCCGTCGATAATTTTGCGATAGGCGATGCGCTTTTGTTCGGCGGTCGGGACTCGATCCTCGGGCCACGAAATATACGCATAGACGACCTGCGAAGGGTTGAAGCCGAGATCGACATGCTGAAGGGCCAGCAGACTGCGCATGATCAGACCGGAAGAAATGGACAGTACGATCGCCAAAGCGACTTCGAAGACAACGAGAGAATTGCGAAGCTGGCCAAAGCGCGAGGCTACGCTCATTCCCTTTCCGGCACTTCTCAGAGCGGTTTGAGAGTTGGCGCGAACGGCATACAGAGCGGGAGCCAAGCCGCAAATCACACTGGTGAGAATTGTTGCGGCGAGAGAAAAAAGCAAAGCAGTCGGGCTGAGAGTGATTGCGGCCTCGGGCGGAATCGTGTCGGGCGGGATTACGGCGACAATCGCTTTCAGAGCGACGTAGGCGAGCAAGCAGCCAAGAGCGCAACTGGCGAACGCGAGCAGGAAACTTTCCACCAATAGTTGGCGAATTATCCGGAAGCGGCTGGCACCGAGTGCCGCGCGTACGCCGAATTCTGCTTCGCGCGTCGTCGCGCGAGCGAGGAGAAGGTTGGCGACGTTGCTGCACGCGATCAGAAGCAAGACTGATACGGCCGCCATCAAAGCGAGCAAGCCGAGTTTGAAGTTGAAGTCGACAGACTCACTGTTGAGTGTGCTGACGACGATCCTGAACTGCGGAGGAAAATAAATCGGGTCGTCGGCTTGGAACGGCGTGGCTATGACTTGCAGATCGGCGGCGGCTTGCTCCGGAGTGGTGCCGGGCTTGAGATGGCCGACGGTCCAGATCTCGTTGGATTGGATTCCGGCGCCGGGGACAAACGTATCTCGCTTGATGTCTAAGGGCATCCAGAGATCGAAGGCGCCGATTTGAAAGCGCGGCGGCATAACGCCTACTACGGTCATGCGTTGGCCGTCGAGGGTGTGGGTGGTGCCGAGAATGTTCGGCTCGCGATGAAATGAGCTGGTCCAGAGTTTGTAACTGATCACGAAAACGGGAGGCGCGCCGGGAGCGGCGTCTTCCGCGGTGAGCCACCGACCGAGCAAAGGCGGGACGCCGAGAGACTCAAAAGTGCCGGGCGTGGCTGAGCCGGCGCGGAGCTCCTCGGCGGCACCGTTATGCATGAAGTGAGTTGGTCGCCACACCAAACCGAACATGTCTTCGAAGGTATGGTTGTGTTCTTTGAAGTCGACGAAGGCTCTTGCGGGGACGCGCCAGGCTCGGAATTGGTCTGCGGCGAAAATGCGCATGGTGGCGAGACGGTCGGCGTTTTTATAGGGATAGGGATTGAGCAGAACGGCGTGAATGACACTGAAGATGGCAGTCGCGGAGCCGATGCCGAGGGCCAGGGTGAGGATTGCGGAGAAGGCGAAGCCGGGGGATTTTCGAAGTTGGCGGAGAGCGAAGCGGCAGTCGGAGAGGAAGGAACGGAGAGCGGTCGCGATGCGAGGCTCGGCGGGCATGAGGGGAGTTTAGGACGAGTGGGGAGGGATTGGTAGGAGGTTTGGGAACGGTGCTTCGTTTGGTGTGTGGTGTGGCTACGCGATCGAGTGGAGAGTTGGAGCGACTGTGAAGGCGGCGCGGCAGCGCCGCACTCCAAAATGATCGCGCTTGTCGTCTTGATGTGGGAAAGGGATTCATCTAAACCCGCACCCTTTGAAAACTAAGGGTGCGGCACCCAACTGCCGGCTTCGTGTTGAGTTCTTGCGGACATGGGGCGCAGCAATGCTGCGCCCGTACATGGCCTTGCCGAACACGTGATGGGTTGCGTGAATTCAGCGCACTTATTGCAGGAGCGTGACCAGCTCGGTTACTGCAGGACCCAGGCGCCGGGCTTGTCGGTGAATTTGCAGCCGTAGCGTGGGAGTTGGGTGTCTTGCCATTCGGCGCGCATGACTTTGGCTGTGCCGACTGGAAGCGGTGAGTTGGTCAAGCTGACTTCGATGATGGAGCCGATGTGGATGTCGACGTTGACGGCGCAGAGGAATCCGTTTTTGCTGACGTTTTCGGTCATGGTGAGGAGTTCGAAGTGGGTGCCGTCGGCGGCTTGGCCGGAGATGCGAATCGGGACGCGTAGCTTGACGCGAACTTCGCTGCGGCGTTCTTTGCGGCCGTTGCTCAGGAGTTGCGAGAGCGTTTGTTCGAGAGCGTCGAAGTCCACCGGCTTTTCGAAATAGGCAGTGACGCCGAGATCGCGGCAGAAGCTTTTTGTGGTCGAGCCGGCTTCGCCACTGATGACGAGAACGGGAATGAGCTTCGTCGAACTGAAAGTGGTGAAGGTCTGGCAGAGCTCGTAGCCGGAATACTTCGGCATCCGCAGGTCGAGCAGGATTGCATCGGGCTTGTGCTCGAGCGCGAGGGAGAGCGCGGTTTCGGGCTCGCCGGTATCGACGATGTCGTACTTGTCGCCGAGATTAAGCCGCATCAAGCGGCGAATCGATTCTTCGTCATCGACCACCAGGAGCTTGCCCAAGCGCTGCTGCCCGGGATTTTGCGTCTGCGCAACTTTGCCTGTGATTTGCTCTGCGAGTTTTTGTGTCATGTCGGTCAGTTCCTTTGTCGGACGAGTTCTTCCGCAGTTTCGTTCGCGAGGGCACGTGATTCGCGGCGGCTGGAGCGGCCGTCGAGAACATCGCGAACTTTGCGGATCAACACTTCTTCGGTGAAAGGCTTGTGGAGGAGGAAAGTTCCCGCCTCCAACACGCCGTGCCCTGCGATAAAACTGTCCGTGTAACCGGAAATGTAGAGAACTTTGAGTTTGGGCTGCTTGGCGAGCAGGCGATCGGCGAGGGCGCGACCGTTCATGCCGGGCATAACGACGTCGGTGACGAGCAGATCGATCGGCTGACCGTACAATTCCGCGACACGGAGAGCTTCTTCGCCGCTGGAAGCGGTGATGACCTGAAATCCGTGATCGGCAAGAAACGAGTGGGCGAGTTTGCGAAGAGCGTCGGCGTCTTCGACGAGCAGGATCGTTTCGCTGCCGCGGAGATTGTCGGTCGGAGCCTCGGCGGTGGGTTTTGAGACGGATTCTTCGACGCGCGGGAGATAGATCTGAAAGCTCGAGCCGAAGCCGACAGCACTATCGACCCAGATGTAGCCGCCGCTTTGCTTGACGATTCCGTAGACGGTGGCGAGGCCGAGGCCAGTTCCCTTTCCGACTTCCTTGGTGGTGAAGAATGGCTCGAAGATGTGCGCGAGAGTTTGCTGGGTCATGCCGGCGCCGGAGTCGGTCATCGCGAGCATGATGTAGCGACCGGGTTTCGCGCCCGGATGTTCGCTGCAGTAGTGCTCGTCGAGCTCGCGATTCGCAGTTTCGATTTGGAGCTTGCCGCCGTTCGGGCATCGCGTCGCGCGCGTTGACGGCGAGGTTCATGACGACTTGCTCGATCTGGCCCTGGTCGGCTTTCGTGCGTGCCGAGAGATGGATCGAGATCAATGTCGATGGCGATGTCTTCGCCGATCAGGCGCGGCAACATTTTTTGCATGTCGGAGACGAGAGTGTTTAGATCCACGACGGCGAGCGTGAGGATTTGCTGGCGGCTGAAGGCGAGGAGCTGGCGCGTGAGGGAGACGGCGCGCTGCGCGGCTTTCTCGACTTCTTCGGCGTGTTCTTTCAGCGGGCTGTTGGGATCCAGCTTGCGGCGAAGAACCTGGCTGTAGCCGATGATGACGCCGAGAAGATTGTTGAAGTCGTGGGCGATTCCGCCGGAGAGGCGGCCGACAGCTTCCATCTTCGCGGCCATGCTGAGTTGCTTTTCGAGGGCGCGGCGCTCGGTGACATCTTCGGCGAAGACTTCGTAGACCGAGGCGGCCTTATGGCTTTCGTTGAGACGGCGTCCGCTGGCGCGAACGGTGATGGACTTATTGTCTTTGCGCTTCCACTCGACTTCGACATCTTTGAATTCGCCTTCGCTGCCGAGGAGTTCGACGAGACGATCGAAGTCGGCGGCATTGCGGAAGACGGCGGTGCGGAGATTGGCTTTGATGAGTTCGCCGGGAGTCGTGTATTTGAGCATGCGCTCGAGCGCGGGATTGACGCGGAGGAATTGGCCGTCGGTGGCGGCGCGGTAGATTCCGTAAGGCGCGCCTTCGACGAGAGACCGATTGCTGGCTTCCGATTGGCGCAGGGCCTCGGTGGCTTCTTTCCGATCGGTGACGTCGCGACTGACGATGACTAATTTCTCGGGCACGCCTTTCGAGTTGATGATGACGCTGGAGGTCGATTCGAGAACGCGCCAGGTACCGTCTTTGTGGCGAATGCGGTATTCGAGGGTCTTGCCTTGTCCGGTGCGGCGCGCTTCGGCGCCGGCTTCCTGGACGCGACCGCGATCGTCGGGATGAATCTGGTCGAAACCCGAGGAGCTTTTCAGTTCGGCGAGGGTGTAGCCGAGAGCGCGCTCGTAGGAGACGCTGTTGTAGATGCGGTTGCCTTCCATGTCCACGACGGCAATGAGGTCGGCGGCGTTTTCACCAATCAGACGGAAGAGCTGCTCGCGCTCGAGGAGTTGGCGGCGGATGCGATGAATCTGGAGCTGTTGGAAGATCGTGTAGAGATCGAAGAGAAGAACAAGGCCGATCAAGCCCCAGACGGCTTGGCGAAGGTTGAATAAGGATTCCCACGATTCTCCCGAACGGAGGAGCGGAGGGAGAAACGAAACGATCGCCGAAGTAAGAAGTAAGGTGACAACGACGGTGGTGCCCCAAAGCCACCACTCGCGGCGCTCAATGCGCTTGAGGCCATAGCGCGGTGCTTGGTCGTCGGCGTGATTCGCGATGGGGGCGTCGTTGGTCATCTGAGCAAGGCTCCGCGTAGATCGGTCGCCTAAAATAAGGAGTAAAACTCCGGCGTTTCTATAACAGGGATATTGTGGAGATGGTGAGGGCGGACGGGAGAAAGGATTGGCGTTTGCTTCCAAACGGCACCACGGGATGGAAATTTGTTGATTAAGTCGTGAACACTCCATCGGAGAGTCAAAGAATGGGATTTTGGCGAGACTTTCAGGGCGTTTAAGGCTGTAACTAGCGGTAAGTAAAGCCTTTCGGGGTATAGGAGTCGCTGGCCGGGACTTTGACGCGAATGAGTAAACGGGTTCGAGCGAGTGGCACGAGACTCGCCGCTGTGTATCGTTTTAGTTACGGCGGTGTTTCAAATGCTTCCGAATGGAAGCGGTAGGCGCCGCTAACGCGCGAGCAGATCTATTCCGTTGAGAGGAATTTTCGCTTCAACCTGGGTTCCTGGTTCAGCGCGTGTGACCGATAGCTCTCCGCCGAGTTGGCGGATACGTTCTCGCATCCCGCTGATGCCCACGCCCAAACCGGCCGAGGATTCCATCCTGGCGATGCGTGGCGAAATTCCTTTTCCGTAGTCGCGCACCTTAACAACGATTTGTTCGGACTGTCCGATGACTTCGACACGCGCGCTGTCGCTTTCGGCGTGGCGATAGACGTTGGCGAGAGCTTCCTGAATGATACGGAAAATGGTCATCTCGATTTCTTTGGGAACGCCGGGGAGAACGTCGGGATGAAACGTCAGCGAGATCTGGAGCTTGCTTCGTTGCATCAGGCCGTCAACGTACCAGTGAAGGGCGGCGCGGAGGCCGGCTTCGTCGAGCAACGGCGGGTGCAGCAGGTAAGAGGTTTCGCGAATTTTTTGAAGGATCGCGCCCATGGCATCGCTGAGATGCTGGTCGCGACCGCTGGCATCGAGGTCCATCTTGACCGCGGTGACGTGCTGGGCGAGGTCGTCGTGAAGGTCGCGGGCGATTCTGCGGCGCTCTTCGTCTTGAATTTGGAGCAGAGTGCCGGAGAGTTTCTGGAGTTCCATGGTGCGGAGCTCGACGACGCGACGCGCTTCGTCGAGTTGTTGGACACGAGTGCGGAGTTCGCGATTGAGAGTTTGAAGACGCTCTTCGGCTTCGCGGCGAGTCGTTAGGTCCTGCGTGACTTTTGCAAAACCGTAGAGGCGGCCATCGGGTTCGCGGAGAGCGGTGATCGTCACGGAGGCCCAGAATGTGGAGCCGTCTTTTTTGACGCGCAAACCTTCGTCGCGGAAGCGGCCTTCCTTTTCGGCGAGAGCCAACTCCCGCTCGGGCCAGTGGCTGTCGATCGCCTCTTGTGGGTAGAAAATTGAGAAATGCTTGCCGACGATTTCTTCTCTTGTGTATCCCTTGATTGCTCGCGCGCCGGAGTTCCAGGTCAGGACCCGCCCTTCGGGGTCGAGAATGAAAATGGCGTAGTCCTGAACTGCGTCGACGAGCAGACGGAATGCGATATTGTCCTTGCCGACTTCGGCGGAGGTCGAGACTTGCTGGATTGAAGAGTGGACTCGGTTATTCACGGCGACTCCTTACCGAAGCTCGTGTTTGGTTTGAGGCTTCGGGAGCCTTAAGCCGTTCGCGGACTCTTGTTGTAGTTTAGTGTATCTGACAATACAGGGATTCTGTGACGAGGAGTTAGTCACACGACGATATCACTGGCGCCGCGTGATATCAGAATTCGGTGTGGGCGTTTTGATATTGATATCGGGCCGGAGGTCGCGATGGGAAGGACGGCGATTGTCGTTGATTCTGAGTTTCGTGAGGCTTTGGCCGAGGCTTACATCGTGAACGACAGCATGAATCAAATCATGCTCGAGTATCTCGATCCGCGCGTGTGGCGGCTGAAGCCACCTGGGGATACTACGGGGGCGAGACCGATCGTGGCGATCGTCACGCACGTACACAACATTCGGCGGAAGTGGATTCGGCTCTCGGCGCCGAAGATGAAGTTACCGGTGGAGCTTGACCGCGCGCGCTGCACTCAAAAGCAGGCGCGGGTTGCGCTGGCTGATAGCGCCCGGAAGTGTGCGGAGATGATTCGCGAAGCGTTGCAGGGGCCGGAGGGCAAGATTCCGAAATTTCATCGAGACGGATGGGCTCCAAAGTGGGAGAGCGGTGCGGGAATGTTTGCGTACATGGTTGCACACGACGCACATCATCGTGGGCAGGTCTGCATGCTTGCGCATCAATTGGGATACAAGCTGCCGATGAAGGTGATTTCGCGAATGTGGAGCTGGGAAAGATTGTGGAAGGAATGCGGCTTCGTCGGACCGAGGTGATGCCGTTCGAGTGTCAGCGTGTGATGCCGCGGTTCTGTGGCGACGGGTCGGTTACGCGAGATCGGATAGCCAGGCGTCGATAACGGCGCGTTGTCCGATTTCTTCGAACTGAACTCCCATGCCGACGTTGAGTTCACTGTGGACAACGAGGCCGACGGCGTCGAGCTGTTGATTCCGATGCGTGACGTTGATCTTGAGCCTGGTGCCGGTGGGCAGTGGATTGAGCATGTCGAGGTAGCAGCCTTCGCGGCTGAGGTCGCTGGTTCGGGCTTGCAGTTTGGCTTCCGTGCGCGTTTCGACTACTTGAGCCGACGCAATGAATGGAAACCGTGGGGATCTGCGCTCCACAACGTACATGGGTCCTCAAATTTTCCGAGAAGGTGATGAAGTTGTAAGTCGATGATGCCAGATGGATTGGCTGAGCTGAGCGGAATTTGGCGATGTGTGGCGCAGCGGTGTCGAATCGCTTAACTGGAAAGTGGCGCGCGACTATCTCATTTCATTCGCCCGGCGACGATTTCGGCGCAGGCTTCGACAAATTTGCGCTCGGTTTCGGTGAAGGTGTTGGCGAAGTAGCTTTCGGCGTCGAGCTCGGCGACTACTTTTTTCTTGGCGAAGATGGGAACGACGACTTCGGATTTCACCATCGAAGAACCCGCGAGATAGCGCGGATCTTTGGTGACGTCGTCAACGACGACGACTTTGCCAGAGGCGGCGGCCGCACCGCAGAGTCCCTTGCCCAGGGGAATGCGGGCGTTCGGCGTAAAGCTGCCGGCGAATGGACCGACGATGAGGTAATTCGAGTCGGCGGGATCGATCAGATAAAACCCGACCCAGTTGTAGCGCGTCATTTTCTCGTGAAGTTCGTCAACGACGTGTCTCATCAGGTCTTCGACGGTGCCGGCGGTCGCCGCGAAGGCTGCGAATTCTTCGAGGAGCTTGGATTGGGTCGCGGTCATAGGGCTCCCATCCGTGCTTGAAGTCGGGCCCGAGATAGTTTGTTGGCGCGCTCAAAATCATAATGCGCGACTACGAGAACCGATACGGAAAGATTTCGCCAATGCGATGTGCATGCAAATGCGTTACGGATCGCTACGAAACACTTCGCTGCGAAACACTCGCAACTCTAGTTCGCGCGATATCTACCCGATGTAGCCGCCCCGGCTAGGGTTTTCCCCTGATTGTTGATGAGGATTTATTGCTGCGAAATATATATGCCCGGCAGCGTGCGCAAGCCGCTTCAACCCAACTTTAGGATGATGGACATGTCTGAACAGCGTTTGCAGGGTATTCGTGTCGCAATTTTGGCGACGAATGGCTTCGAAGAAGCGGAACTTCTGGAGCCCAAGAAAGCACTGGAAGAGGCCGGAGCTCGCGTGCTGGTGGTGGCTCCGAAAGCCGGTTCGATTTACGGGATGAAGCATCACGACAAGGCCGGCGACGTGAAAGTCGACCTTGCTCTTTCGTCCGCTAAGACTGAAGAATTTGACGCAGTGATGCTGCCGGGCGGAGCGCTGAACGCTGATGCCCTTCGAGTGGAAAAAGAAGCGCAAAAATTCGTGCAAGAGATGGATCGCGGCGGCAAGCCTGTCGCATTCATTTGCCACGCCCCTTGGCTTCTTGTTTCCGCTGGCCTGACTCGGGGCCGAACACTTACGAGCTACCACACAATTCAGGACGACATTCAGAACTCTGGCGGAAATTGGGTCGATCGCGAAGTCGTGCGCGATCGGAACTGGGTTAGCAGCCGGAAGCCGGACGACATTCCGGCGTTTAACAAGGAGATGTTGACGCTGTTCGGAGAACGCAAGACCCGAGCGCAGGCCAGCTAACCATTCGAGTCCCAACGCGCGAACAAAAGCTTTGAGTTTTATTTCGACGTCAAAGGAGAACCAAATGGCAGACAGCAAGAAGTGCGCACATCCTCCGTGTACGTGCCAGGTGCAGTCGGGCAAGTATTGCAGCGCGCAATGCGAAGCGATGGAGAAAACGCCAGACATCGATTGTGCTTGCGAACATCCTGGCTGCGGTGGCAGGACAACTTAGCGGTCAGGTTCCTTTTCGCCTAGCTTTGCCGCCACTTGGGCAGCGCCCGACGGCCTAGCAGGAATTCCGCAGTCCATGAGCCTAGATAGACCGAGAGCGCGACCCCGTGTCCGCTGTAACCGCCCAAGACCACGGCGTTCGCGCTCTTGGGATGTAATGCGAACACCGGCCTCCAGTCCTCAGTTATAAGGATAGGTCCCCCCCAACGATGCGTGATTTGTATGTCCAGCAACGCCGGATGCAGGTGGCGAACCCGGTTCTCCAGTTTGTCCAGAAGCTCCAATGCCCTTCCACTACGGACATCGATCGAGACCAAGTCTCGCCAATTCGAAACATCGACCAGTCCGCTGCCAAGGATGATCCGGTTCTTGTGAAAGAGACGGCCCCAAAGATACGGGAGGTCCGTCGTGTAGCAGGGCTTGCCGTCGGCCAAACCGAGGGAGGCAAGTGCTTCGTCGGAGACCGGTCCAGTCGCGAGCGCCATCGTCAGCTTGGGTTGCGCCCTGCGAGCAAGTTGCGTGAGTTCAAGGGACTCGGAATTCGTGGCGAACAGCACACGGTCGGCGCGAACGACACGTCCGCCGACGTGGAGACTCAACGGTGCCGTGAAATCGACGTTCTCGACCGGGCTGTGCTCGAATATAAGGACGCCGCGATTTGCAGCAGCCTTTGCCAATCCGCTGACCAGCTTGCCGGGATCGAGCGATCCGCCGGGGACTTCCTTTCCGACTCGCAATTCGCCGCTGTCACTCCAGTGAATCGCAGAGCTTGGATTCTTGCTCGTTCGATCGAGCTCGTAAACGCCCGGAAGCTCCAAATCGCAGGAGATATTCAAGTCGCGAAGAATTGCCGAGACTCCGCTCAGCACATCGCCAAGGCCCGGCAGATCTCCAGAAGCGGTTTCGGCCAGCGCGAGTCCGCCCGTGTGACCGCTGGAGCGGGCACCGATCGTCGCGGCCTCGAACACCGCGACACTCTTGGCGGGGTCGAAGCGCTTCAAATTCGCAGCGGCCGACAGGCCGCTGAAGCCAGCTCCCACGATGGCGACGTCAACTCGGCTGGGCAGCGGAACCTTCTCCGCGACGAAATCGATGGTCCAGGGGGTTTGTCCCCAACGGATTGGGCTCGATGTAACTGTCAACGGTCGACTCTTTTCCTAAGCAGCACCAGGCAGCCTTCTACAGATGCCTTCGCCCCGTCGCAAGGTACGGTCGAGTATTTCCATCCGCGATCGATCCCGGATCCGGAAAAGCCCACGCGATTCACCTGCTTCGGTGCCAAATTAGAGACTTTAGAACCATCAAATAGAGACTTTAGTCTCTATGTCATAGGCCCCATTTTGCGAGGTCATCAGACCCCTGTCGGCGCCCCCAGCAGGCCTCTTTACTTCGCGGACACGCCAGTTAGAGTAAATCAACGGCACGTGTGTTTTTACCTGACGTATTCAACCCCAGCGCAGGCGGGAGGCATGCAATGGTAGTGCGACCAACACCGATGAGCCCAGTTGCGGAGCGCCGAACGGCGCTGCGGTACCCCTTGAGGCTACCGGTCGTGTTCTCCTGGCAGGACGATACGGGCAGAGTTCACGGATGCGACGGGTACTGCCGCGACCTCGGCAGCCGAGGAATATATGTTACCGCGCAGCTTGTGCCTCCACTCGGCGCCTCTGTGGAAATGAACGTCTTTCTGCCCCGACCGGGACACTCGACGCGTCCATCCGAGATCCATGCGATCGGACGGGTCATCCGCTCGGAACAGAAGACGCCGGTATCGGAGCTCCCTGGGTTTGCGGCGATGAACCATACGACACGGCTGAGAGAAACGCGGGGGGGCCAAGCGGAGTCGGAGGATTACACCGTGGACGACTACAGTGTCGGCCGGGCAGGCGAAAGCGGCGAAAGCCTTTCGGAAGAGTAACTTACAGGAGCGTAACAAGCACATTTTTAGGGCAACTGAACGCGGTCAACCGGGTTTGTAGTCAATGGTACTTCGAGTCTAATGGCAGGCAGTCGCAGCGGCGGCAAGAGGGGTGAGTACTTTGGTACTGCGGTCCGAAAACGTAAGGTCCATTGGCCTAAAGGACAGGTGCTGGCAAGCTTGTTCCGCGGCCGGAGCTGCGTGGCTGCGGTGCTCTTCGGCTGTTTGCAGCGATAAGGTTTTTTACGAATCGACAGGATCTCAAGCTCGCAAAGCGTTCGGAAGTCAGTAGTTACGAGAGCCTCCGAGGCGAATGTGAGTCAAAGGGCGGTAGCTTGCCCTCTATGTGTGACCCAGGGGCGTAGAAGCTTCGAATGCAAACGGACGGTAAAAAACACGGAGGTGAGCTGCCAGAAGACCAGCAAGGTGAATCCAATGAGGCAGGAGTTGGAGTTAATCCCTCGGATTCAGAACAACTTGCGGGCGAAGGCAGAGTTGTTATTCCGGAGGTCCAAGGAGTCCCCTGGTACGCGGTTCGAGTGAGGCCGAACTACGAGAAGCCGGTGGCGGCGGCCCTTCGAGGCAAAGGATTTCAAGAGTTTCTGCCGCTGATTCGAAGCAAGAGGCAGTGGTCGGACCGCGTCAAGATTATGGATTTGCCGTTGTTCCCCGGTTATCTGTTCTGCCGGCTGAATCTGGAAGAGCGGCTGCCGTTGCTGACGACTCCTGGTTTCCTGTATTTGGTTGGGGTTGGCAAGAATCCAGAGCCGGTAGACGAAACGGAGATTGCGGGAATTCAAGCGGTTCTGAGGTCGGGCCTGACCGTAACACCTTGGCCCAACCTGGTGGTTGGACAGAAAGTTCGGCTCAAGCACGGACCGCTGCGAGGACTTGAAGGAGTGCTAACGAGGATCGCGAATCGTCATCGAATCTACGTTTCGGTGACGCTTTTAAAGCGATCGATCTCGGTGGAAGTTGATCCCGAGTGGGTGCAGCCGGTGAGCGCCGACAGCGAGTTGAAAGCGGTCTAAGGATTTTGGAGATCTTCGGCGACGAGGAAATCTGGAAGTGAGAAACAAAGATGAGCGACGAGAAATGCAGAGAGGAGGGTCGATGACAACTCTACGAGTGAAGATGATCGGCCTGACAGCGCTTTTGGCGACGTGTGGAATGACGGCGGCGATTTCTGTGTCGGCCGATGTCACGCAGCCCCCGTGCAAGACCGATACGGTGCGCTCGACCTACCTTCTCGGCGCCGACGACCAACTGCAAATCACGGGACCCGAGCCGGATGATCAGGCAGCCAGCGCGAAGGTGGTCAGCGTCGATGGCGAGGGCGACATTCAGGTGCCGCTCGTCGGCCGCGTTCATGTGGCAGGGATGACGGTTCAAGGAGCCGAGCAGGAAATAAACAAGAAGCTCTCGGTTTACGTGAAGCATCCTCAAGCCACGATTGATGTAAAAGAACTCCGCAGCCAGCCCGCGTCGGTGCTGGGTGCCGTAAACCAGCCGGGAATACATCAAGTTTCAGGCCATAAGACCTTGCTTGAAATGATCTCGCTTGCGGGAGGGGCGCGTCCCGACGCAGGTTATAGCATTCGAATCACGCGCCAGGTGGAGTGGGGATGTCTTCCCTTGCCGGGAGCCACGATCGACCCCTCCGGTCGTTTCAGTGTGGCGCAAGTGAATCTGCAGGACATCATGGAGGCGAAGGTGCCGGAAGATAACATCCAGATCCTTCCGCACGATGTCATCACGGTTCCGAAGGCCGAATTGATTTACGTTACGGGCGCCGTAAAGAAGTCAGGTGGGTTTATACTTGGCGAAAAGCAGAACATGTCGGTCATTCAGGCTCTTTCCATGGCTGAAGGACTCGGCACCGCGCCCGACACAAAGCACGCGAGGATTTTGAGAATGAATCCGGGATCGGATCAGCGAGTCGAAATCCCGGTTGACCTGAAAACAATTTTGCAAGGCAAGGCTCAAGACGTGCCCTTGCAAGGCAACGATATTCTGTTCGTCCCCGACAGTACAGGCAAGAAAGTCGCTCTCCGTGCGATGGAAGCAGCTATTGCAACCGGCACGGGTCTGGCGATCTATCGCCCGTAGGGTCCAATCACACGAGAGAGAACGCGCATCGGGAGATGTCAATTTTTAGCCGCAGGGCGGAACGGCAGGTCATAAATGTCTAAGCACTTCGATCGAGTGAACAATCGGACGCGGGCGATTCAGGTGAACAACTATTCGGACAATCGTCCGGTTGTTTACCAGATGCAAGAGCCTATGCCGATGGACAACGGCGGTGACGCGCAGGGCTACGACAGTCTGCTCGGCTATTGGCACATTCTCGTTCGCAACAAGGTGACGCTGCTTTGCTTCGCGCTCGCCGGCTTGGCTCTGGCTATTTTGTTCAGCCTCGTCCAGACGCCGGTGTACCGCGCGCGCACCTCGATGGAGATTCAGGACTTCAATTCTGACTTCATGGGCTCGAAGGAAATCGACCCCACACAGTCGAGTCAGAACTCGAGCACGGATTCGTATTTCCAGACGCAGATCAAGATTCTACAGAGCGACTCGTTGCTCGAGCGTGTCGTGAACAAGATGAATACCGAAGAAGAGCGCCCGGAGAGCGGCTGGGGCGCATTCTCGGTAAAGATTCAGCACATGCTGGGGCTCGGCGATCACACGAACGATACGAATAAAGACGCATTCATGGCGAAAGCGCGCTCGAACCTGACTGTGCGTGCTTCGGGAATGACACGGCTCGTGGAAGTGATGTACGACTCGGAAGACCCGAAGTTCGCGGCACAGTTTGCGAACACGCTGGTGTCGGAATTCGTCGAGCAAAGCCAGGAAATGCGTTGGAAGGCAAGCCAGCGCACGGGCGAAGGTCTTGAAGCTCACTTGAATGAAATGAAGGCGAACCTGGAAAAGTCGGAAGCGAACCTCCAGGCATACGCGCGTTCCTCCGGATTGACGATGACGGAAAAAGAAAACGTCACGGAAGGCCGGCTGAAGGAACTCCAGGACGAATTGGACAAGGCGCAGGCCGATCGCGTCGACAAGCAGGCGAAGTTCGAAGAAGCGAAAAGCAAGCCGGCGGAATCTTTGCCGGAGACGATCGACGATCCGACGTTGCGCGATTACCGCCTAAAGCTTGCGGATTTGCAGAGGCAATTGGTCGAACTCAGCGCGACGTTGACCCCCGAACACTACAAAGTGCAGCGCGTGCAGGCGCAGATCAATCAACTCCAGGCTGACATGGAGCGCCAGCGCACGAACGTTTTGCGCCGCGTCGGCAATGAATTTGCCGCTGCGACGCGTCGCGAGAAATTGCTACAACAGTCCTTCATCGAGCAGCAGAAAACCGTCGCGAATCAGTCGGACAAAACGATCCACTACGACACACTGCGTCGCGAAGTGGAGTCGAGCCGCCAGCTCTATGACACGCTGCTGAATCGCGTGAAGCAGGCGCAGCTCGTTTCGGCCATGCGCGCGAGCAATGTGCTCGTCGTCGACGAAGCGAAACCACCTTTTATGCCGGCGAAGCCAAACGTCCCGGTGAACTCAGCGGTTGGATTGTTCTGCGGAATCTTCCTTGGACTGGGCTTTGTGATCTTCCGGACGCGATTTGACCGCAGTATCCAAGCCCCGGGCGATTTGCAAGCGTTCCTCAATTTGCCTGAACTTGGCGTGATTCCGATGGCGGGTGTTTGCGATACGCCTGCAGTCAAGAATGCCAAGGCACTGGCTCCGGCCGACCCGAACGATTGCCTCGAGCTGGTGACCTGGAAGCATAAGCCGTCGGCGGTTGCGGAATCGTTCCGCGCCATGCTGACTTCGATCCTGCTGCCTGGACAGAGCTCCGAGAGCCCGCAAGTCATCGTGGTAACGAGCCCGGGTCCGGCCGAAGGCAAGACGACGGTTGCCAGCAACCTCAGCATCGCGATCGCCGAAATGGGACGCCGCGTCTTGTTGATCGACGGCGACTTGCGCCAGCCGAAACTGCACAAGATTTTCGGTTCATCCAACGCGCGTGGAGTCAGCGACGTGCTGCTTGCCGACACGCAACTGGAAACGGTGCCGCAAAATCAACTCGTGCTCGAGACGCGCATCAATGGCGTGTCCTTGCTGCCGAGTGGAACGCGCACCAACAACATTTCTCAACTCCTGCATTCGCCGCGTATGGAAGCGCTCATCGCGCGACTGCGCTCCGATTTCGACATGATCATCATCGACGCTCCACCGATGATGCATCTCGCTGATGCGCGACTCCTCGGCGGACTCTCCGACGGCGTTGTGCTCGTGGTTCGCGCAGGTCATACGATGCGCGAAGCCGCGCTTGTCGCCAGCCAGCGGCTCTCGGAAGACGGAACGCGAATCCTCGGCACCGTGTTGAACAGCTGGGATCCGCGCAAAACTCCTGGTCGCACATACGGCTACGGCTACGGCTATGGTTACGGCTACGGTTACGGCCAGAGCGTAGAAGCCAAGCATCCGTCAACACCACACGCGTAAAAACTGCGGGCAGAATCGCCCGCAGTCACAGACCTAACCGGAGTGCGTCCCCGCTCCACCAACTAACCCTCGAGGCCCCGGCAAGGGATAGGACTTCTCTAAATGTTCTCTACAAGAGCGCGCAGACCGGCGATGGCGCACGGCGACGGGCCGGTACGAGCCCAAGCACGCCGCATGCTTGGTCCCCAGCAAGGCCAACTGCTGACGTCGGTTACTTTTGGACTTTTATTTTTGTTCGTATTGGCGATCCCACTTGAGAATGCGGTGGTGTTGCCGGGCGTCGGCACGTTTGGTCGCCTCGTCGGTTTGGCAGCCTTCGTTGCGGGTGTGCTGGCGGTGGTCGAACGCGGGCATGTCCGAGGGCCTTCGGTCATCCACATCGTGATGCTCGTATTTGTGGTCTGGGCTAGCGTCACTTATTTCTGGACCTTCTCGCCGGAAAACACGACGGAAGAGTTGCTCAGCTACGTGCAGTTCCTGGCGATGGCTTGGATGATCTGGGAATTCGCGCCGCGGCACGAAGAGCGCGTTCGTCTCATGCAAGCCTATCTGATCGGCACCGGCATTTCAGCGATCGGCGCTCTCATGCACATCGGTGTGACCGCAACGTACACGCGCAATTCGGCCTTCAACATGAATCCGAACGACGTCGGCCTTCGCCTCGCGCTCAGTGTGCCGATGAGCATTTACCTGGCATCGTCAGACAAACAGGATTTGCGCGTTTGGCTCTATCGTACGCATTCGGTATTGGCGGCGTGCGCTCTGTTCATGACCGGCTCACGCGGTGGGCTGATCGCATTTTGCGGAAGTTTGTTGCTGGTTCCTTTGACTTTCCGCCGCTGGACCTTCCAACAGAAGATCGCCCTTGGTGTGCTGGTTGTCGCCGGAGCTATGACAGCGACTGCTTTAGTGCCGGCTTCCAGTTGGGAGCGGCTATCTACAACAGGCTCCGAAATCAGCCAGGGCACGATGGACGCTCGCACGGTCATTTGGCGAGCGGGTATCGATGTGTTCCTCGAACATCCCTTCATCGGCGTTGGAGCCGGCGCTTTTCCAGCCAGCATCGCGCGCGAAGTAGTCACGGCTTGGGTCGCGCACAACACTTTTCTGTCTGTTCTCGTAGAGCTTGGCGTTATCGGGTTCGCGATTTTCATGATCCTACTCGGGATGCTGGCGTGGGCGACCCTGCGGCTGCCTCTTATGGAGCGTTCTCTCTGGCTCGTGACGTTGCTTACCTGGGCCTTGGGTGCTTCCGGCATGACGTGGGAGAACACCAAGCCGACGTGGTTTTTGTTCGCGATTATCGCTGTTGAGGTTGGAGCGGTTCATTTCGCCAAAGCTGCGAATCGCGTGGCCGGACCGGCGTTTCTGCGAAATGGCTCGCGAGCAAGGTACAGCCCTGCTCAGGCTCGCATGATGCGCGATTTGCACGTGAAATTGCAGAAAGCCGGCTTGGAAAAGCCTACCAGCTATCGATGAGTCTGACGCCCAACTCTACGCCCCAAGAAACCAATCTTGCAGGTCAAGCCGCGTTGATCGAATCGCAAGAGGCGATCGGCGAAGATGTGGCGATGGGATCGGCCATATCGGACGGCGGCAACGTATCCGACTCTGCTACAGCGAAACAGTCCAAACCATCGCACGGGGCTTCCCTGCGCTGGAACTTCAGCTGGACGTTCGTCGGCAACATCGTTTATTCCGCCTGCCAATGGTCCATGCTCGTCGTATTGGCGAAGCTCGGAAACCCGGAGATGGTCGGTCAGTATGGATTGGCCATGGCCGTCGTCACGCCGATTCTCGCGCTATCGAGCTTGCAGCTACGCGCGGTGCTGACTACCGATGTCAAAGAGAAAGTTCCTTTCGGCGAATATCTTGGCTTTCGGCTAACCACGACGGTTATATCGCTACTGATCATCGGAACGATTCCTTTTGTGATGCACTACCGATGGGACTCCACGTTGGTGGTGCTGATCATCGGACTTGGACAAGCGATTGAAACATTGGCCGATCTGTATTGGGGTCGTATGCAGTTCTTCGATCATATGGATCGCATCGCGAAGTCGATGATCGCGCGCGGCGTACTCGGACTGGCTGGGCTTGGCACAACGGTATACCTGACCAGGAGTGTGGTGTGGGGAGCGGTTGCTCTTGTGCTGGCGCGTGGAATCGTTCTGGTTGGCTATGATATGAGCAAGCGTGCGCAACTGCTGCCACGGCACGCTGATCGCGCGGAAACCGCAGCGATTCTGGCCGACAAGAAAAAAGCGCTGTGGCCTCTTTGGAACTGGGACACGCAGAGCGAGCTGTTTCGGACGTCGATCGTCCTGGGAGTGATCGCGATGTTGGTCTCGCTGATGCCCAACATGCCGCGGTACTTTATTCAGAATTCGCTCGGAGAACACGCACTGGGCATCTTTACCGCTACGGCATTTCTGGTTTCGTCCGGAAGTTTGATTGTTAATGCGATGGGGACATCGGCCTTCGTGCGACTCGCCAAGCACTACGGCGCGGGCGATGTTGCCGGCTTGAATTCCCTACTGTTCAAACTCCTCGGGATCGCAGCAGTTCTGGGCCTGTGCGGGATCGGAGTCGCCGTGTTCTTCGGGCACATGTTGTTGAAGCTGCTGTATCGGCCCGAATATGCCGAGCATACCGACGTGCTGATCGCGATGATGGTCGGTGGCGCGATGACTTACGTGTCGGGAATCATGGCGTCGGCAGTAACCTCGGCGCGTTGCTTCGTGCGACAGATTCCTGTATTGGCGCTGGCGGTTGGCTCGTCGGCTCTGACGAGCTATTTGCTGGTGCCGAAATACGGACTCTTAGGCGGAGCCTTCGCGGTAATCACGACTTCAACGGTGCTTGCGGTCGGCGAGATCGTTTTGCTCTGGTACATCCTCAGCAATGCAAACCGGCTGGCGGAAGCCAAGAGCTGAGTTTTTCTCTGTTTTCTTCGGCACTCGAAATCAGCAGAACGCGGATGCGACGGATACTACCCTTTCGCGCAGCGGAATCTAAACCGAGCATCGCAGTCGCGTCAGGTGCGCGTTTATCAGCGCCAAGGATTGAGCTGGGTGCGGGCTGCGACGGGTATTCGTTCACGCGAACCGCAACGCGACGCTAACGCATCAGAGAGTCAACCCCATCGCGAATTGAGGGCGATTCCGCTTGAAGATTCTGTTCCTGAGCAGGCAGCTGAATATCGGTGGCGCCGAACGCCAGCTAGTGACTTTGGCCAACGAGCTTGCCGCTCGCGGGCATGAAATCGTGATTGCGTCCTATTACCCAGGAGGCGCGCTCTCGAAGATGCTCGATCCCAAGCGGATCAAGCTGATTTCGTATGAAAAAAAATCCCGCTGGGACTTGTTCACTCTGTTCTTCAAGACGCTGAAGGTCGTGCGCGACGAGCAGCCAACCATTTTGCACGGTTGGATGCACACGCAAAATGTTGTCGCCACTTTCGCAAAGGCTTTAAACCCAAAGGTGACGATGGTGTGGGCGGTTCGCGCGTCGAACCTCGAAGAACACCTCGACTGGGCCGAAAAATTCACCATTTGGTTGCAAGCGAGGCTTTCGGGATTCGCGAGCCGCATTGCCGTCAATTCGATGGCCGGTCTGGAATTCGCCGCTAAGGGCGGACTGCCTCGCGAAAAAATGATTTTCGTGCCGAACGGGATCGACACGAATACGTTTTATCCGAACGACGAAGAGCGCCGCCGCGTTCGCGCGCAGTGGAACATGGGCGACGACGTTAAAATTGTCGGCAATATTTCGCGCTTCGATCCGATCAAGAATCACAAGATGTTTCTGAAGGCCGCGGCCACGGTCGCTGCCGAGCGTCCCGACGTTCGCTTCGTCTGCGTTGGTCACGGCAAAGAAGCCTACCTGCAAGAACTGAAGCAGCTCTCACGCACATTGGGCCTTGAGGGTAAGGTTCACTGGATTCAGGCACAGGCCGACGTTCGCGCCGTTTACAACGCGGTCGATGTGTTCTGCTCCTCGTCGCTGACCGAGGGGTTTCCAAACGTGATCGGCGAAGCGATGGCTTGCGGTCGTCATTGCGTCGTAACCGACGTCGGCGATTCGGGGCTGGTGGTCGGCGACACGGGAGTCGTCGTACCGTCGGACGACGCGAAAGCCATGGCGGCGGGTTTGTTGGATCGGCTTAACGCCGAAGAAACGCTCAACCTGCGTGCGCGCCAGCGAATTCTGGAAAATTTCACGGTCGCGCACCTCGCCGACAAAAGCGAATACGTTTTGTACCAGGCTCTCGAACAATCGCACCCAGGTTTTGGGAACACTGAAGAAGTAGCTCGCTCCGCAGACGCGTAGTCGAAGGCAAACAAAAACTATGTGCGGCATCACAGGTTTTCTCGACACTTCCCGCAGTAAATCGAGTGAACAGCTCACGCTGATCGCGCGACGCATGTCGACCAGCTTGAGCCATCGTGGACCGGACGCCGACGGCATATGGGTGGACCAAAACACTGGCGTCGCATTCGGCCACCGCCGGCTATCGATCATCGATCTCTCGCCGATGGGCGCCCAGCCGATGCATTCGGCGAGCGGCCGCTACGTCATCACCTTCAACGGTGAGATCTACAACTTCAAGTCTCTCCGCCAGGAGTTGGAACAACTCGGCGAAAAGTTCCGCGGCCACTCCGACACCGAAATTATGCTCGCGGCGATTGCCCGTTGGGGCGTCGAGGCTTCGCTGAAAAAATTCAACGGCATGTTCGCGTTCGGCTTGTGGGATCGCGAAGAGCAGACGTTGTACTTGTCTCGCGATCGCGCGGGTGAGAAGCCGCTCTATTATGGCTGGGCCGGCAAGACTCTTCTCTTCGGCTCCGAGCTCAAAGCGCTTCAACAGCACCCGGATTTTCGCGGCGACATCGACCGCGGTGCGGTGGCCGTTTACCTACGCCACAACTACATCCCGGCGCCGCATTCGATTTACAAGGGCATCTACAAGCTTCCGCCGGGATCTTTTCTGACGATTCGCGGATTTGGCAGCGATGCATCGCCGAAGCCGTATTGGTCCGCAAAGGTCGCCGCCGAGGACGGCCTGGCGAATCCGTTCCGCGGCACCGAAGAAGAAGCGGTGAATCAGCTCGATTCGTTGCTCAACGACGCGGTCACCATGCGCATGGAAGCCGACGTCCCGCTTGGCGCCTTTCTGTCCGGCGGTATCGACTCTTCGCTGATCGTCGCGATCATGCAGGCCAACAGCAAGCGACCGGTCAAGACATTCACGATTGGCTTCGATAATCGCGAATTCAACGAAGCCGAATCCGCAAAACTCGTCGCCAAGCACATCGGCACCGATCACACGGAACTCTATGTAACACCAGAAGAGGCGATGGCCGTGATCCCGCGCCTTCCGACTTTGTACGACGAGCCGTTCGCCGACTCTTCGCAGATTCCGACGTTTCTCGTTTCACAACTTGCGCGACGCAATGTCACGGTCAGCCTATCGGGCGACGCCGGCGATGAACTCTTCGGCGGATACACGACGTACCAGTGGGGCCGCAGCGTTCATCAGAACGTCGGCTGGATGCCCGGACCGCTGAAAGCCGGCTTGGCAAGAACGATCAAGCCCCTGTCGAAGCTAGACTGGAATGCCCTTCTCGACGGCCGTCAATCGGTCGTACCTCAAAGCCTGCGCAGCAAGGACATCAATAAAGTCCTGAGCAAACTCGCTAGCATTTTGAAAGTGAATGAGCGCGAAGCGCTCTACTGGATTTTGCTCTCCTACTGGATGGAGCCTTCATCGGTAGTCCTCGGCGCGAAGGAGCCACTCACACAGCTCACGGACAGCACCAAGTGGGCGAAGATCGACGACATCATGCACGTAATGATGTACCTCGACACGATCATGTACCTGCCCGACGACATCCTTGTGAAAGTCGATCGCGCGTCCATGGGCGTCAGCCTCGAATCGCGCGTACCGCTACTGGATCACCGCGTCATCGAATTCGCCTGGAAGCTACCGATAGAAATGAAGGTTAAGGGCACGCTTGGCAAGGTGCCCTTGCGCAACCTTCTCTATCGCTATGTTCCGAAACAACTTGTTGACCGGCCGAAGAAAGGCTTCGGCGTGCCCATTCACGAATGGCTGCGCGGCCCGATGCGCTCGTGGGCGGAAGATCTTCTTGATGAATCGCGCCTGAAGAACGAAGGCTACTTCGCCGAAAAGCCGATTCGCCAGAAGTGGAACGAACACGTCAGCGGGCGCCGCAATTGGCAGGCGCAGCTTTGGGCCGTGCTGATGTTCCAAGCTTGGCTCGAGCAGCAGAAAACCCACGCTGAAGTTGAGCCGGATTTCTCCGCTGAGACCTTGCAAATTCCGAACACAAGCACCGCCGCATCCGCGCAGCCAAGCGCGACGTAATCTCCCACAACATCATTTCTCATTTGCTTTTCGTCTGGGCCCCTGATAACTAGACTAGTCCCCGAAGGCAAGGCACGAACATGAGTGCAAGATTTCTAGTGCGCTTCGATGATATGTGTCCGACGGTTAATTGGCCGTTGTGGCACCAGTTAGAGCAGATCATGATCGAGGAGGATGTTCGTCCGATCCTGGCGGTCGTACCGGACAATACCGATCCTGCTCTGCACGAGGGCCAGCGCAACGAGCGATTCTGGGACGTGGTGCGGGGATGGCAAGCGCGAGGCTGGTCCATCGGACTCCATGGGTATCAGCATCGGTACGTCAACCGGAACGCCGGTGTCGTCGGCCTGAACCACTACAGCGAGTTTGCCGGTGTTCCTATACACGAACAGCGCGCCAAACTCGTCAGCGGACTCGAAATCTTCAAGCGCGAGCAAGTTCGCCCGGATTGCTGGATCGCTCCGGCACACTCGTTCGATGAAAATACAGTCAAATTGCTCTCCGAATTGGGCGTAACCACGATCAGCGACGGCCTGGCGCTTTTCCCGCATCGCGATTCCAAGAACAGGAATGTTGTATGGGTACCTCAGCAGCTTTGGCGGTTCCGTTATGTTCCGTTCGGGGTTTGGACGATTTGCATTCACTCATGCGATCGCATGTTTAAAGACCCGAACCATTTTCGCGATCGCATTCGACTGTTCCGGAAATCGATTACCACGTTGCCTGAAGTCGTAGCTGCATATTCAAACCGCCGCGAGTCCGTCGCGGATGGCGTGTTTGGCGAACTGTGGCATATCGCGATTCGTGCGAAGGGCGCCATATCCGGTCCGCCGCGCCGTGAACACGCAATCCCCGGCGAGGCGAATCCGAAAGCCGATCCTCAACGCGTCAACGCTGCACTGTAGTCTTTTTCGCGGTTTCATTCCTTCATGTCAGCAAATCAAAACACGCCGCCATTTGGCGCTCTTGTGATCTCGCTCGATTTCGAGCTGCACTGGGGCGTCCGCGACAAACGGACGGTGGACGGTCCGTATCGCGAGAATTTGCTCGGCGCGCGTGAAGCGATCCCGCAGATCCTCGATCTGTTTGAGGAATTTGGCGTCGGTGCGACTTGGGCAACCGTGGGCTTTTTGTTTGCAAAAAATCGTCAAGAACGCGACGACTTCTCCCCTGCTCTGCGGCCACAATACAAAAATTCCAAGCTCGACGCATATGCAGAGCCGACCGGAGATAACGAAGACGACGATCCGATGCACTACGCACCGAGTCTGATCGCGCGCATCGCGAAGACTCCGAAACAGGAAATCGCAACTCACACGTTTTCGCATTACTACTGCCAGGAGCCGGGCGAGACGCGCGAAGCGTTCGCCGCCGACATCGCCAGCGCGATGGCGATCGCCCGCCGCTATGGCTTCGATATTCGCTCGATCGTTTTTCCGCGGAATCAGTTTCGGGCGGGATATGAGAGCGTTCTGAAGGAAGCCGGGATTACCTGCTATCGCGGGAACGAGCCAAACTGGATGTATCGCCCGCGTCCTCGCGGCGAAGAAACGCTCGCGGTGCGCGCTCCGCGTTTGCTCGACGGCTACATCTCGTTGTCGGGGCCAAAATATATTCGCTGGGAAGAAATCACGCAGTCGAGCGGTATACACGACGTGCGCGCCAGCATGTTTCTGCGGCCATATGCGCCCCAGCGTAAGGGCCTCGAGCCGGTGCGCCTGCGCCGTATCGCGAGTGGGATTCGCGCCGCCGCAAAGAATCGTGGGATCTATCACCTTTGGTGGCATCCGCATAACTTCGGCAGGAACATCGCGGAGAATCTCGGATTTCTTCGGAGCGTCCTGAAAGTGTTCGCCGAACAGCGGCAAGTTCACGGCATGCAATCACTCTCGATGATCGAAGTGGCCTCGTTGGCGCCAGCCTTCGTTGCATCTGAATCGGCTCCGGCACGAGAGATTCCGACGGAATTGGAGCGCGTTTCGTGATCGGCGTCACACACATCATCACGAGTTTGGCTCCCGATGGCGCCGAAAAAATGCTGCATCGCCTCGTCTCGGGGATGGATGCCACACGCTTCGAGAACGAAGTGATTTCGCTGACCGATCTCGGTCCGATGACCGAGAGATTCCAGGCGGCAGGCGTTCGTGTCCGCGCGCTCGGCATGAGCCGCGGCAGCGCCAATCCGTACTACCTCGCCAAGCTCGCCGGCTGGCTGCGTGAGCTGCCGGATCAGCAAATCATTCAGACTTGGATGTACCACGCAGACCTCGTAGGTGGTCTGGCCGCGAAGCTCGCCGGATGCTCGGGCCTCGTCTGGAACATCCGTCACAGCGAGTTGCATCCGAATACGGATAAGCGCCACACCATCTGGACCGCAAAGGCGTGCGCCACTCTGTCGAGTCAGCTGCCTCGCCGGATTATTTGCGTTTCAGAAGCGTCGCGAACCTTCCACGAGAAGCTTGGCTACGCACACGATCGGATAGAGGTGATCCCAAACGGATATGACCTCGACCTCTTCCGGCCAGACGCCGATGCACGTGAAGGCGTTCGCAGTGAACTCGGAGTTGGCCCTTCGACCCTGCTGATCGGCTATGTGGCCCGCAAGCATCCAGTGAAGGATCACCGAACTTTTCTGGAGGCGGCGGGGCTGCTCCACAAGCAATTCCCTGATGTTCGCTTCGTCCTCTGCGGAGATGGCACTACACCGGAAGATGCCGAGCTGAAGAATTGGTCTGAAGCGACTGGAGTCCGAAACGCCTGCTATTTCCTCGGTCGCCGCGACGATATCCCCCGCGTTATCAATGCGTTCGATATCGCCACGTCCAGCTCGACCAGCGAAGCCTTCCCGAACGCCTTGGCCGAAGCCATGGCCTGCGGCGTCCCCGCAGTGGTGACCAATGTCGGCGACTCGCGCTCGATTCTGGGCGAAACCGGATCGGTTGTCCCGCCGAAGGATCCCAAAGCCCTCGCGCAAGCCTGGGTCGGCCTGATCCAGGCGGGCCCGGACATCCGCGAACGAATTGGCCAGGCGGCCCGTACGCGCGTCCAGAGCCATTTCTCGATGTCCAAGGTGGTTGGCCGGTATGAGGCGCTTTACACCGAAATCGCGGCGTCCCTGGCAACAAGCTCCCAGCGATTCGGCGCAATCGCCCCAAAACCCGCTCCCGCCAAGGCCCCGGCAGCCCGACGGCCTTCGAGCGCCAAACCTCGTATCCTCTTCGTGGATAACGACGTAAATAGCTTTCACGCCTATAGGATAGAGCTCGCCTTGGGAGCCCGTGACTCCGGTTTCGAGGTCCATGTAGCCGCGCCGCCGGGCAAAGCCGCCGAAATCCTCCGCGCCGAGGGGTTGGAATACCACCCTATCCCGATGACTCGGAGCGGTTTAGCCCCATGGAAAGAATTTTCCACTATTTCTACTTTGTTTCGCCTGTACCGAAGGGTAAGGCCTGACCTCGTTCACCACCTTCGCCTTAAACCAGTTCTTTACGGCGGTTTAGCAGCCTATGGGGCACGAGTGCCAGCGGTCGTTGGATTGCTCACAGGTTTGGGTTACGTCTTTATTGCGGAATCCCGCAGGGCCTTGGTGATGCGCAAGCTGGTTGTTCTGAGCTGCAAAGTGGCCTTCCGGCACGGCAATCAGCGCATCGTTTTCCAGAACCCCGACGATCAAGGCGTGTTTATTCAAAACAAGATCCTCCCCGCGGCGCAGACTGTTTTGATCAAAGGTTCTGGTGTCGACGTTCACACCTACGTCCCGACCCCCGAACCCGAAGGCGTTCCTGTCGTCGTGCTCGCCTCTCGGATGCTGCGCGACAAGGGTGTAGTCGAGTTTGTCGAGGCCGCACGCGAACTTCGCCAATCCGGCGTCTCGGCAAGATTTGTCCTGGTCGGCGATACCGATCCTGGCAACCCCACGGCAGTCAGCGCCGAACAACTCCGTGCTTGGTCCGACGAAGGGGTCATCGAGTGGTGGGGCCACCAGAACGATATGCGCAAGGTCTTGTCACAGTCGAACATCGTTTGCCTTCCGTCCTTGCGCGAGGGCGTCCCAAAGGTTCTGATTGAAGCAGCGGCCTGCGGCCGCGCCATCGTTACAACCGATGCTCCTGGGTGCCGCGAAATCGTCCGCGAGGGCGAAAACGGCCTGCTCGTTCCCATCCGCGACAGCAAGGCACTAGCCGATGCCCTACGCCTCTTAATTGAAAGCGCGCCGTTGCGCGCCCTCATGGCAGCCAAAGGCCGCGAAATTGCAGTCACAGAGTTTTCGGTCGAGCGCGTTGTAAACGAGACGCTCGGCGTCTATCGCGAACTGCTCGCCAGCGGCCCGCGAGATTCGCAGAAGCAACTCAACATCGTGGAGCAGCAGGCTCGATGACGACGGAATCCATGAACACCAGCGACAAGGCAAAGCGTGTCTTCGATTTTGTTGTGTCGCTGATTGCTTTGATCGTGCTTAGCCCGATCCTGTTGGCGGTCGCGCTCATCATCAAGCTCGGTTCGCCCGGCCCGGTTTTCTATCGCGGCTTGCGCATTGGCCTGCGCGGACGTCCATTCCACATCTGCAAATTCCGCACGATGGTCATCGACGCCGAAAAACTTGGCGGCTCGGCGACCGCCGAAGACGATCCTCGCATCACGCCGATCGGCAAATTTCTGCGACGCCACAAGCTCGACGAACTTCCGCAATTCTTCAATGTCTTCTTCGGCGACATGAGCCTCGTCGGCGCGCGCCCCGAAGTGGCGAAATACGTTGAAATGTATACCGAAGAAGAGCACGCGATTCTCGACCTCAAGCCCGGTATCACCGATTGGGCCTCCATCTGGAATTCCAACGAAGCCGCCGTTCTCGAAGGCAGCAAAGATCCTGAAAAAACCTACGAAGAACTGATCCGGCCCACGAAGCTCGCGCTACAGCTCTTCTACACGCGCAATCATTCGATGAGCATCGACATCAAGATCCTGGCCCATACGTTTTGCAAATTGCTGTTCAAAGACTGGACGCCGCGAGAGCTCGAACCTTACGGCAAGGTCAAGCTTTACAAAGTAGTATCGCAGTCCCAGGTTTCGACGCAGTAGACGCACCAATTTTTGGCTGTAAAGCATCGAATGTCGCAGGTAGCCGCGGGCCGTCCTCACCCGCAGACACTTGCGCCAAAGTCCAAAGGAGCAATCATGTCTGCAAGTGAACGACGAGGCGAAAACGAACTGCCGGCAATTCATGGCGGGCAGCCATTGTTTTCTCAGCGCTTCCGGTTTATCCGTCCGACCCTGCCGGCTCTCGACAGCGTTGTGAGCCAATATCGCTCGGCCTATGAAAACGGCCTGATCACCAACGCGGATATCGTCGGAAAGTTTGAAGCGGCTGTTGCGGAACGCCTCCAGGTCAAGCACTGCGTCGCCGTCTCGAGCTGCACCAGTGGTTTGATGATGTCGCTGCGCGGCCTCGGCGTCACCGGCGAAGTGATCATCCCCAGCTTCACTTTCTTCGCCACCGGGCACTCTGCCCGCTGGAACGGCCTGACCCCGGTTTTCGCCGATTGCGATCCCGACACCTGGAACGTCGACGTCAACGACGTCGAGCGCAAAATCACCGAGCGCACTCGCGCGCTGTTAATCGTTCATCTCTACGGAAATCCTGCGAACGTCGAAGCGCTCACCGCGATCGCCAAGAAGCACAATCTGAAACTCATCTTCGACGGCGCCCACGCCTTCGGCAGCCAGTATCGCGGCAAGCCCATCGGCAGCTTCGGCGACGCCGAAGTCTTCTCGCTCTCGCCGACCAAGCTCTTGGTCGCCGGTGAAGGCGGCCTCGTCACCACGAACGACGCCTCGCTCGCAAAGGCGATTCGCCTAATGCGCAACTACGGCGACAGCGGTTCGTACGATCCCGATTGGATCGGCATGAACGCCCGCATGTCGGAATTCAACGCGGCGCTCGGCCTCACCGGTCTCGCCGAAGTCGATGAGCGCGTACGCCGCCGCAATCAGATCGCGCGCATGTACGACGAGCAGCTCGCGAATCTGCCCGGCCTGCGCTTCCAGAAGGTCGATCATCGCGACGTAAACACCTTCAAGGACTACTCGATCCACGTCACGCCCGAACAATTCGGCATGAACCGCGACGAACTCGCCGAAGGCTTGCTCGTCGAAAATATCGAGACCAAAAAATACTTCTATCCGCCAATGCACATGCAAACGCTCTACAAGCAGTTCTACAAGGCAGGGGGCCGCGATTTGAAGGTGACCGAACAGGTCACCGGCGGTATCCTAAGCTTACCGATTTACGAACTCCTGCCCGATTCAACGATTGAAAAGGTATCGCTCGCGATTCGCCGTCTCGCAAATCACGCGGCGAGCCGCAAGGAAGTTTCGCTCTCGGGGAGGCAGTAGACCAATGTTGACGTCGCTGAGGAATTTCAAGACTTCGCAGGCATTACCTCGCATGCTGGCCGATTTTGCCTTAGTTCAAGCCTGCATGATCATCGCGCTGGGCATTCCGGTTGTTTTTCTGCTCTCGCGCGGCGACTCCGTCGCTGCGACGGCGCGCCTCGAAGAAGCGCTCTCCTACTACATTCCTTACTTCCTCTGCATCTCGGTCGTGTTCCCGCTTGTGTTCTTGCTGAACGGGTTCTACACACGTTCGCGTGCCTACATCGGCCGCTACAAGATGGTCGTTGTAATGCGCGGAGCCGGCATCGGTATCCTGACGCTACTCGCCGTCAACTATCTCTTCTTCCGCACGAACTTGGTTCCGCGGCTCGCGCTCCTCTTTTTCGCACTGCTGACGATCATCGGCCTCTCGCTCACGCGTCTCGCGAAAGCGTTGTTGCAAGAGCGTTATGAGATTCGCGCTCGCGACAACAGCAATCCCGAAGGCACGGTCCTCGTCCTCGGTGGCGCCGGCTACATCGGTTCCAGCCTGGTTCGCAAGCTTCTCGAGTCCGGCCGCAAAGTGCGAGTTGTCGATAGCCTCGTGTACGGTGACGAACCGCTGCGCGGCGTCTTCGGCCATCCGAATCTCGAAATGCGCATCGGCGATTGCCGCAACATTCAGGACATGGTTGCCGCAGTTCGCGGAGTCGATGCTGTTATCGACCTCGCCGCGATCGTCGGCGATCCGGCCTGCGAACAAGACAAGCAGACCGCTCTCGAAATCAACTACGCCGCAACGCGCATGTTGATCGAAGTCGCCAAGGGTCACGGCATTCAGCGCTTCATCTTTGCGTCGAGCTGCAGTGTGTACGGCGCAACCGACGTCATGATGGACGAAAACTCCGCCGTGAAGCCGATTTCGCTCTACGGCCAGACCAAACTTGACTCCGAGCACGCGTTGCTCGCAGCGCGCTCCTCCACATTCCATCCGACGATTCTTCGCTTGGCAACGGTGTTCGGCCTTTCGTTCCGTCCGCGCTTCGATCTGGTGGTCAACCTCCTCATGGCCAAGGCGTACAACGAAGGCGTCATCACCATCTTCAACGGTGAACAGTGGCGCCCGTTCATTCACGTGCACGACGTCGCAGCCGGCATCATCAAGACGCTCAATGCCCCGCTTCCGGTCGTCAGCGGCCAGATCTACAATCTCGGCGACACTCGCCTCAACTACACGTTGACGCAGATTTCGCTGATGATCAAAAAGATGTTCCCCAACACGCAGGTCCAGCACATCGAGGACAGCGACCGCCGCAACTACCGCGTTTCGTTCGACAAGATCGAAACGCAGCTTGGCTTCACGTGCTCGTGGCAGGTCGAAGACGGCATGCGCCAGCTTCGCCAGGCGTTTGAGGACAAGGAAATCACCGACTACACCGACACGCGCTACTACAACCAGAAGTTCCTCAAGATCGCCGGCAGCCCGAGCCGCAACCTGCTCGACGAACACTTGATGGCAGCTTTTGCCAACGCTCCCAAGAATCTCACTCCGTCCGATGCCGCCGTGCTTGGCACCAAGCCCACCACGCACACGGAGACGATACATCTCAGCAAGGGCGCGAGCGCCGGTACAAACTAAGAGGACTCACATCACGGCTGCACCGAAGTTAAAAATTTCGGTGCGGCCGTTTTCTTTGCAATTCATAAAATTGCAAAACGACAGAGATTTAGAAACGGTAGGCGTAGTCCGTATCGAGATAGCTCAGCGGCCACATCTCAGGGATCGGCGCTCCATCTTTCTTGCTGGCGATGATGTGCAGCGGCCTGCGCCGCGGCGCCGCAACAAATCCTTTGCTGCGCACGAGATCAATCGCCGCTTGATCGAGACGCGACACTACAAACGACAGAATGTATCCACCGCTCTCAAACACGCGCCGGATTGCGCTCGACAGCACTAGCTCCATTTCTTTTTCCGCGCCGGTCCGCCACCACATCGCGAGACGCCAAAAATCGGGCTGCTTCTCTCTCCAGATGAGCGCCGCGGCTCGAGGCTCCGAGCCCGCGGCGTTGAAACAAGTTTCCGCTTTGAGGTGCGGCGAATCCGTGATTTGCCATCTCAAATACGGGAGATCGTAACGGGCATAGAACCCGCTGCGACGCTCCGGCTCAAGAAACGAGCTGAGCTTCTCCGAAACGCCCGGCTCAATGCGAACCGCATCCGACGAAACCGGGCGCGGCCATCGCACCGGAATCCGGTTCACAACTTCGATCGCATCAACCGGCAATTTTGGTTTTTGGCGTCGCACGACACGCAGCGCCGCGCCGAGGCGCAGCGGCAGATGATAGACGACGCCTGCTTCGTTCTCCTTCATCGACGACAGCCTCGACACAATTCGCTGCGTCGCATCATTGCCGCCAAGCTGCGTCAGAAATTCGTATCGGTTTTGCGCCTGGCGAATCAACAGAATCCCGACGCCCTTCGCGGTCTGATCTTGCACCGACCAGTCGCAAGTCCACGCCGCATCCGCGACTCGACCGTTAAGCACAACGTGAAACGGAATGAGCCCGAGGAATCCGCCGATCTTTCCATCTTTCACCCAGGCGTAGCCGCGTTCCCAATCACGATTAAATCGTGCGTCGAAATACTTCCATCGCACAATGTCCGCGGGAAATTCCTCGCGCCCGAGATATTCGACGAGTAGTTCGGGATCAAGCGCGCTGAGGGGCTGAAAGCTTGGGGGCATCAGCGAAGGATTATACCGAATTTGATTCGTCGAGTTTCCGGTTGCCACACAGGATGCGCCCGCTATCGCGATTCAGTCTTCTTGTTCATAGTTCTTCCGTTATCCGCAAATCGAAACCCGTACTGACGGCTCGCATTGGTCGAGCCACGCCCGATCCTTATGCCCACTCTAGAATCCGACGCTGCTCACTCTGAGCTGAATCACCCCTCTGCCCACGAAGGCTCGTACGCATCTCGCCCGGCCTCCGCGATCGGCAGAATCATTCCCGCGCTGCTGCTCCTGCTCTTCGTCGGCCAGTGCCTTTGGTTCATGCGCACGCAGTCGCTGACCAACGACGAAGCGTTGCACATCGTCGCCGGCACTGAAGCCTGGCGTCTCGGCCGTTTTGAGCGCTGGAACGATCACCCGCCGCTCGTTTTTCTTCTTTCCACGCTGCCCGTGATCGCCAAGGGGGGATCAGTCAGTGTTGGCTACGACGTCCGCTACGCCGATGGCGTCTACCCGAGCCCGGAAGTAGTCGCGTGGTACGGCCGTATCGTAATTGTGGGCCTCGGAGTGTTGCTCGGCATTCTGGTCTGGTTCGTCGCACGCAGGATGTTCTCCGAAGGCGCTGCCAATTTCGCGCTCGCGCTCTACGCATTCTCCCCGGCGCTCATTGCCAATTTCTCGATCAGTTGTAACGACGGCGCAACCGCACTCGTAACTTTTGCCGTCGCGATGCAGCTCGTCTACTGGCGCCGCACACAATCGTGGGGCCGCGCTGTTGGTCTCGCCGTGCTCCTCGGCGCGATGATTTCCACAAAATTCAGCCTACCCGTGATGTTTGCTCTCGCGCTCGGACTCGTCCTGATTCTCAAACCCACATCGATCGCGTGGAACCCGAAAGACTGGAATTGGCGCCAGGCAATCGCCATGGTCGCGATCGCTTTCGTCTTCGTGTGGGGCACTTACTTCTTCCACATGACCAAGGTTGAAGTGAAAAATGGTTTCGTCAGCGTCACTTCGCCGAATCGAACGAAAGCTACGACGGGCGACACACGCAAGCATTTCAATCTGACCGCTTACATCCCCGCCGGTGAATACATCGAAGGCATGGGCCGCGTCGCCAACCATCTCAACCTCGGCCATCCGACTTATTTCCTCGGTCACGTCTCCTTGAATAAAGGTTGGAAAGCGTATTTCCCGACGGTCGTCGCCTTGAAATGGCCGCCGATCGTGCTCGCCCTTTTTCTCGCCGCCATTGCGCTCGGCATCGCAGGACGCATCAAATTCCCGACCGACCTGCTGATCTACGCGATCTTTCCTGCCGTCTATTTCTTCATCGCCATATTTTCCAAGGTCGATCTCGGCGAGCGCCACATTCTGCTCGTCTATCCATTCGCGCTGCTGTTCATCGCATCACTATGGAAGTACGCGCAGCGCAACCGCGCAATCTTTGCGTTGTTCGTCGCGCTCCTAATCGCTAACGCAGGCGACGTCCTCCGTTACGCTCCCGGCTACCTCTCGTACTTCACGCCGTTTGTGAATCCTGCAACGAGCTGGAAACTCCTCAGCGACAGCAATCTCGATTGGGGCCAAGGCCTTCTCGCTCTGCGCGGCTATCAGGCTCAGCATCCGAACGACCCGATGTACCTCGACTACTTCGGCACCATCGATCCCAAAATCTACGGCATCCGTTACACGCAGCTCCATCCCGACCAGCGCGTAACCGGCACCGTCGTCGTCAGCGCCACCTATTTATCCGGCCAGCTTCTGGACGATCCGAACGGCTACCACTGGCTCTTGAAATACCCGGCGACAATCCTCGATCACTCGCTCTACGTCTTCCATGTTCCGGAATCCGCCTCGACCTCACCCGCAACTCACTAACGGTCCACCACTCGACATGCCGAAACCGAAGAGCCTCTCTCCGCTCACAACCATTCCCTATCTCGCCTTCTTCGCTCTCTTGGCCGTGTGGGCTGTCCGCCAGCCCCAATACACCTGGGACGTCGTCGGCTATGTCGGCGCCTCCAGCGATGGCGCCAACCCCGAACTCCTTTATCAGCAGACTTTCTCTGCGATGAAGCCGATCATCGGCAACCCTGCCAACACCGAAGTCCAGCCCGACAATCCCTATCGCGCCGACGTCGTCAAAAATCCTTACCATTTCGCCGAACAGATTCCCTTCTATTCGATCAAGCCGATCTACGTCGACCTCATCCGTGGGATTCACCGTGTCGGTCTGCCCTATCCCAAGTCCGCCGTAGCCATTTCGGCGGTCTCCAGCTTCGCCCTCGCGGTCCTTCTATGGCTTTGGCTCTCTCCCTACCTCGCCGGACTTCCGCTCGTTGCTTGCTGCACCTTGATCATGCTGTCGCCCAACATTCTCGCCCTCGTTCGGTGGGCCACCCCCGATTGCCTCGCCACCTTCGTCACGGCGCTCGCCTTCTACCTCATCCTGGAGCGCAATCTGTACTTTTGGGGCTGCGCAGTGCTGGTGTGCGGCATTTGGATCCGCACGGATGTGCTCGTCCTGGCCGGCGTTGTCTTCTTCGTCCTCTGGGCCCTTTCCAAACTCGACTTCCTTCAGTTCGCGTCGCTTTGCGTACTCAGCCTCGGCAGCTACTTCGCCATCAACCATTTCGCTGGCAACTACGGCTGGTCAGTTCTCTTCTACAACTCGTTCCTCGGCGGCGTAACCGCGCCCGGCGAGGTCATCCTCCACGTTTCCAAATCCGCCTACGTCCATCAGGTTATCCGTGGCGCATTCATGTGGCTGATCGGCGGCAACTTCGCTCTCTTTCTACTTCTCGGTGGTCTCGCCTGGTGGCTCGATCGAGCCTCCCTTTACTCCGATTTGGTGCTCACCACGCTCGCTACGCGTGTCATCTGCTACTTCCTGTATCCCAATGGCGACCAGCGCTACACCGGGGTTCTTTTCGTAGTGATTCCCGTCGCCTTAGTCATCGGCGTCTGCCGAGCAATGCCGGGGTTTCAGATTCCTTCAATGAACGTCGCGCCTCGTAAGGCGTGAGCCGTTCTCAACAGCATCTAGCGGCAGCCGTTGACCTTGCGCGATGAGAAACGCAGTAGCGATACTGAACGCGATATGAGCTACCGATATACCTTCACGGTTTTTACGCCCACGTACAATCGCGCGCGAACGCTTCCTCGCGTCTATGAGAGTTTGCTCCCACAAACCTATCGCGATTTCGAGTGGCTGATCGTGGATGATGGCTCGAGCGACGATACAAAGCAGTTGGTGGAAAGTTGGCAGGCAGAATCCAAATTTCCGATCCGCTACGTCTATCAGCGAAACCAGGGCAAACACACTGCGTTCAATCGGGGCGTTCAGGAAGCTCAGGGAGAATTATTTCTAACGGTTGATTCTGACGACGCTTTCGTGCCCAACGCACTCGAGCGATTTCTCTTTCACTGGAACAGCATCCCCGCGGACGTGAAAGACCAGTTTTCAGCCGTTACCGCGCTATGCCGCTATGCCGACGGCAAGCTCGCCGGCAACAAATTCCCGCGCGACATCATGGATTCCGACACCATCGAGGTCGCTTTCAAATACAAAGTCTGGGGCGACAAGTGGGGATTTCAGCGGACAAGTGTTCTGAAGGAGTTCCCTTTTGCCGCGGATCACGACGGGAAATTCATTCCAGAGAGCCTTACCTGGTTCGCTCTCTCCCGCAAATACAAAACGCGATACGTGAACGAAATTTTGCTCATCATTTACTTCGATGAAGCCAGCGGCGAACATTTATCTCATCTCAACGAAAAGACTCTGTCCGGCCGCCTCACCTTTCACAAATATGTCTTGAACGAGCTGATCTCCTGGTTGCGTGTCGCGCCGGCAAGCATCTTCAAGTCCGCCATCAATTTCAGCCGCTACTCATTCGGCTTGGGCATTGGCCCATCGTCGCAATTGAAAGAGCTTCACACGACAACTGCGAGGCTCCTAGTGGCCACGTCTCTTCCCGTGGGTTTCCTGATGTCACTTCGTGACCGGCGGCGAGCGTAGTTCAGAATTGGCGGCTAAAACACCTCAGCCCAAAATTCCGATGTAGGGATTTCGTTTATTCGCAGGACCGGGTCGCTTCGGTAATGTTTATCATCTTCTAACTCTGATGTAATGTTGTGGATTTTAATTGACAGTCCACAGGTAAAAATCTAGCTTATTGCCGGTGCGTACACCCCTTCCACTCCGCGTTGCTCGCGCGACTCAATACCTCCCCGCATTTCGAGGTCTGAGCAAATTGCTCAGCGTCTATCGGCGGATCCTTCCCGATGGATCTCGATACCGTGTCGACGATTTCGATGGGAGCCTGAAGCTTGATGTAAATGTCTGTGACACGATCGGCATAAATATTTGGCATACGCCGCGCCTTTTCGAAAAAAAAGAACGAGAGATTTTTTGCTCTGCCATTAGGGAAGGGACAGTCGTGCTGGATGTGGGTGCCAACATCGGCATCTACACTCTGCTTGCGGCCAAACGCGGCGCTCGAGTGTTCGCCATCGAAGCTGATCCCGTGAATGCGCGCGATCTGCGCCGGCATGTAGAGATTAATGGCTTTGCCGATCGCGTAACCGTATTTGAAATGGCCGCTACCGACCGCGCACAGACGCTTAGGCTCTACCGCAGTCCGCGGAATTCGGGTGGTTCAACCCTCTTCGGAAGCAATCACGGACTCGCTGAAGTTAGCGTTGAAGGTCGTACGATTGACTCCCTGAATTTGCCCCCCATCGATGTGTGCAAGATGGATGTTGAGGGGGCCGAGCCCGTCGCGCTGAAAGGTATGAGCGATACCTTGGCCCGGTCTCCGAAACTAAAACTGCTGATTGAATGGAATACAGACTCGCAGAGTCAGTTTTTGGAGGCGGGTGGAGTTTCCCAAAACCTCCTTTCCTTGCTTCGCTCACATTTTTCCTCGATCGAAGTTGTTGAAGGCTCAAAGCTCGCTCAGGAAGAATCGCCTCCCGCGTTCTGCAACCTTTGGGCGCAAACCTGACTTACCTGTTCAAGGTACGCTGATTTCGTCTAGTTGAATCTCCCTCAAATCAGGCTGTACATGAAGTTTTGCGCAGTCTCAATGAACAACCGCCTGCACCATTGCGCGGCGCGACGCCGCCGGCGCCTCCGTCCCGGGTTTCAAACCGGGCAAGCGCCTCGAAGCATCTATTACTCTGAACGTATGAAGTCTGGAGATGGTTTTGGACTTGAAATTTAGGGCTTTGGGAAAAAAGTGGCGCTTCGCATTGTTCATGACGAGTTTGGTTATCTTGATTCCGTGCTCCCGGGCACAGCAACCCGCTTTCCCTGAGGCTCAAGGCGGCGGTGCCGCTTCGGTCGGTGGGCGCGGCGGTGTTGTCCATGAAGTGACGAACCTCGATGATTCGGGCGAGGGCAGTCTACGGGCGTGCGTAGACGAATCGGGTCCACGAACCTGCGTATTCAGAATCGCGGGCATGATTACCCAGCACAAAGATCTGATAGTGAGTCATCCATTCTTGACGATTGCCGGCCAGACGGCTCCAGGCCAAATCATTCTCGGCGGCCCCGGAAACAAGGGATACTCGCTCCGGATCTCTACGCATGACGTGATCGTTCGTTACATCACGGTCAGTCCGGACGACTTCGACACAACATCTGGGCCCTCGACAGGAACAGTAGCCTTCGCGATCGTGAATGGAAACAATTACAACATCATCCTCGACCACGTCACCGCACGCTGGGCCGGGAATAAGATGTGGGTTACAACAAGCAATTACGTCGGGCCAAATCGTCAAATCACCACGTCCTGGAGCCTATTCTACGAACCGCACGCCGGGCACCCAGTGGGTCCCGGAACGACAGGCAACCCGAACGGCTGCCCCGACGCCCCGCCAGAACCGGCGCTTGAGAACCCGTGCTTCAGCGCCGAGGAAATGGACATCGATTTTCATCACGACATGTTTGTAAACATCAGTCACAGAATTCCGGAGGCGGGCAATAGGTCGCTGCGCTGGGTAAACAACCTGACTTTCAATTGGGCATTTTATGCAATGGCTACTCTGGGTGGTCAAGCGCTGGACATCATCGGGAATAAATGGGTTCGCGGCAATCTGAATTCGTCGGCACAGGCTCACGAAATTCACCTGACCGAGAAGAGCCCGGCAATTCGCGGCAACCCATCTCCGTTCATCGAAGGGAACGTCGGCCCAAATCAACCTGATCCTAAGGGCGATCAGTATCTGATGGTTTCGCACATTACGGGAGAAAACGGGCGTGAAAACGGCCCCATACCGGATAGCTGGAAACGCAAGACTCCGCTTCCGGCAACAAAGTTTCCAATCAATGCTGATCCTGTAGAGAAGCTGGATTCCATTTTGTTGCCTACGGTTGGTAACTCACAGCAACTGGATTGTGACGGCGGATGGGTTAGCCGCCGCGATGAAGCAGATACCAGAATCATCGAACAATACAAATCCAAAGGACCCGGCGGATTTTGGCCGAACGGCATTACCGCTACCGGCGTTGCGGCGCTACCTCTTCCCGACCCGGAGTCGAACTGGAAAGACAAACCGATCATGACCGGAACGGTTTGCACCGAGTCGCTGCACGACGGCATTCCCGATCAATGGAAAAAGCGCAACGGTCTAAGTACCTCGAAAAAAGATCTCTTCAAAACACTGGCGCCGGATGGCTATACGATTCTGGAGCACTATCTGAATGGTATCCCCATCCGATCGCACTGATTGACTCGTCGCGTCTTGGTCCGCCAATTCACTATCAAGTGGAACGGCTGCGCGCGGCAAAAAAACCGGCCCGACAAAAGCGACCTTCAACGGGTCACTTCAGCCGAGCCGGTTGCAATGAACTTACTTGGCGTTACTGTGCGTTAAGGTAGTTTTCGAGCCAGGTGTATCCGTTTGGCGCGATCTCATTGTGCAAGTTCGGGTCGGTGGTGCTGAGTCCCTTGGCCTGCTTCCATGCGTCTGGGATCCCATCATGCATTGACTCGACGCAAGCTGTACCGTTGACAACCGGAGCATCCTGCCAATTGGCAGTTGGGCTCGGAATGCTCGACACACCCGAGAACGTCACGCCGTTCGGCCAAAAGCCGCCGCTGCCGCCATTTCGATACTGGCTGACAATGCGTTGATCTGCCGCATCGCGGTGCGATACCCAGTGACCATTGCAGTCTAGGTGCTGCGAATTGCCCACGGTCGCCAGCATGATTTCGTCCAAGCTCGTGGCCGGGTCCGGAACGATCGGGAACGCGTTGCTAGCAGCCATGGGGCTTCCGCGCTGCCAGCTAGATGGAATTGGTCCGGTTTCGTCTCCGTTCTCACCGGTGATTTCATTGACCAGATCACCATACTGATTTGAATTCACAGTATTCGTGCCCGGCGGCCCAAAGATGTTTCCGGCTACGTAAACCGATGGATTGCCGCTCATTTCTTGACTGTTCGTCGTGAAATGAATCGGGTAGGTTTGCGCACCAAGCGCGTTCATATTTCCGGTGATAAATTTGTTGTTTATGTCGTCGACGGACATCGCGCCAAGCCACTCGTTCGCGTAGTAGCTCCAGTTGTAGATGATGTTGTTGACCCATCGCGTCGAGCGATTGCCGTTCTCTGGAATACGGTGGCCGACGTTGACGAACATGTCGTGGTGGTAGTCGATGTTTACTTCGTACGCGAACAAGCAAGTAGCCGCAGACAGCGTACTCACGCAGCTCTCATCCGTCGCCGTGCCGTAACCTACCGGGTGCCCCTCATGGGGCTCGTAGTCGAGCGTCCATTGCGTCGTAATGTTGTGATTTGGACCGACACCCTGTTGAGCCGAAGTTGGCGTGAAGTTGCTCGTCGTGATCCAGCTCTTGTTTCCAGACCAACGCGTCGTGACATGGTCAACCATGATGTTGTAGCAGCCGGTGTCAGCCGTCGGAGGCCACAAGATCGAACCGCAGTTGACGATCCAGATGCTGGTTGTTCCGGTGTCTGGTCCCGAAGGCGTATTGAAGTTATCCGGGCTCATCGTCACGTAGCGCAGGATGACGTCATGCGTTGAGACACCGAACAGCGCGCCGTTCGTATTCGGCCCGCCGAGGATGACTTCTCCTGGAGCGGTTTGACCGGCGACCGTCAGATACGGACTGGTGAATCGCAAGTCGGCAGACGTGATGGGGAAAATGCCGGCTACGCGAAACACGCAGGTCCGCGGACCGGTTGCCATCACGCATGCTCGCAATGACCCTGTACCAGAATCATTGTTGTTGGTGACTTCAATAACCGCACCGCCCCTGCCTCCAACTGAAGCCGCGCCACCTCCTTGTGCCGTTGGAAACGCCGGGCACCCTGAGCCCGAGCAAGTCGCCGACGACGAACTCGACGGCGTTGAGGGCGTCGAGGGTGTGGAAGCAGCCGAGACCGTGACCTTCGCAGTCGCCGACATGCTCGAATCAGCCTGACTCGTCGCCGTAATCGTGTCCGTTTCTGCCTTTGCCGGTGCCGTGTAAGCGCCTGACGAAGTAATCGTGCCGAGAGCCGCGGTCCAGCTGACTGCCTTGTTGCTCGCGCTGCCCTGAACTGTGGCCGAGAATTGCACTTTGCCGCTCGTGTTCACCGAGGCTGTCGCCGGACTAACCGAGACGCTCGTTACTGTCGCCGATGCTGCCGTCGCCGTAACTTTGACCGTCGCGACCCCTGACTTGGTCGGGTCCGCCACGCTGGTCGCCGTAACCGTGTCCGTACCCGCCTTCGCTGGCGCGGTGTATTGACCAGCCGACGAGATCGTGCCGAGTAGAGCTTTCCACGTCACATTCGTATTCGTAGTGGTGCCCTGCACCGCCGCCTGAAATGGCAGCGTCCCGCTCGTTACCGAGGCTGCTGACGACGGGGTGATGACGACCGCGGTCACAGCGCCGCTGCTGCTAGTGCCACTCAATGGCGAGGTGCTTCCAACGTTCGTGCCCGCGACCGCCACCGTCGCACTGGCCGAAAAAGTCGGATCCGCCACGCTCTGTGCCGTAACCCGGCCGACTCCGCCAGCCATCGGGGCCGTAAACACGCCCGCTTGGGTGATCGTGCCGATCGTTGTGGACCACGTAACCGCCTGGTTGGAGGTCGCGCCCTGAAGCAGGGCTGCAAACTTGATTGTGCCGCCCGGCGCCGGCGTCGAGACCTCGGGCGAAACCTGGACCGTGCTCACCATCGGCGTCGTGGTCGACCCAGCCCCATTGAGCGGCAACGACGTCGGCCGATGCCCCGCGTCGGTCACAATATTGACCGTGCCCGACACGCTGCCCGTGTCCGTCGGAGCGAATACAATGTTGAAACTGGCCGACTTATTCGTCGCCAGGGTCATTGGCGTGGTCGCGCCGGAGAGGGCGAAGCCCTTACCGCTTACCACGACTTGGCTAACCGTCACCGGGCTGGTGCCCGTGTTGATCACCGAGACTGGCACCGTATTCGACGATCCGACCTTGGTACTCACGGATAACGTCGAAGGCGCCACAGAGAGCGTAGGGAGCGGCTCAGCCATCCCCGCGCATCCCGCCACCCAAGCTACTACTACGGCCAGGAGGCTCGAAAGTACTAGAACTCGATTCTCGCTCAACACTTTCATGTCGATCCGGTCTCCCTACTGCAAGTTCAAATTTTTGTTGTCAATCCACCGTTTTTGCAGCACCTGAGGGAGGGGGGCATCAGGCACGTTCCATCGTAGTTTTGGTACTCCATGCCGCCAACCGTTGCGCAGTTCAGATTAAGTACGGGTGTGCAAGGCCTTTCGGTACTGGTACACACCCTGTACCCGACTTGTACTAAGGGCCACTAAGGGTTTTTGGGTATTTTCAGTTATAACTTTGTCTTAGGTGGGAGAGTAGTAACCCATGCCTACATTCGACCGCTCGCAGATCGAAATTTTCTCGACTACACCGCAATCCAAGGACTTCCCGCGCGACGTCTACGTGCAGCAGGTCATCAACGTCGCGCGTTGGAGCGAACAGGCGGGTTGCACGGCGATACTCGTCTATACCGACAATTCCATCGTCGATCCCTGGCTCGTCTCGAACATCATTCTGCAAAACACAAAGTCCCTCTGCCCTCTCGTCGCCATTCAGCCGGTCTACATGCACCCGTACTCGGTGGCGAAAATGGTGGCCAGCTTCGCCCACCTATACGGCCGTCGCATGTACCTCAACATGGTGGCCGGCGGTTTTAAAAACGATCTCGCCGCGCTGAACGACACGACGCCCCATGACGAGCGCTATACTCGACTGATCGAATACACCACGATCATCAAGTTGCTTCTTTCGACAGCAGCGCCGGTGAGTTTCGAGGGCAAGTTCTACAAAATCGATAATCTGCGTATGACGCCGCCGCTGCCGTCCGAATTATTTCCCGGGATTCTGATGTCGGGATCATCCGAAGCCGGTCTCGCTGCCGCGCGCGCCGTCGGAGCCTCCGCCGTGAAGTATCCGAAGCCGGCAAAAGATACGGAATCCAACGTCGAATCCGAAGACGAAAAATCCGGCGTCCGCGTGGGCATCGTTGCGCGCCCCACTTCCGAAGAAGCTTGGCGTGTTGCGAATGAGCGTTTCCCTGGAGACCGCAAGGGCCAGCTCGCGCACCAGATGGCGATGCGTGTTTCCGATTCCGTTTGGCACAAACAACTATCGGAAATGATCAAAAAGACGGGCGAGGTCCAAGGCGTCTATTGGATGTGGCCATTCCAGAACTATCAGACTTTCTGTCCCTACCTCGTAGGCAGCTACGAAGAGGTTGCGGATGAAGTCGCGCGCTACATGCGCAATGGCTTCAAATCGTTCATTCTCGATATCCCGCCGAGCCAGGAAGAACTCACACATTCACAGGCCGTCTTTGATCATGCTCTGAAGGGCGCGGCTACGTGAGCCTGGTGCCACTCGATCCTGCATCAGAAAGTGAAGCAGTAAGCTTCGAGCAGTCATCGGAGGTTGCTCACGCGGTCGATTTTCTCAAGAAAAATTGGGCCCTCTTCCTTCTCGTTTCCGCGATCGTTCTGATTCCGTGCTTTTGGCATCGCCACATCGAAGCCGGAGATCTCGGAAGCCACACCTACGTTGCCTGGCTTGCTGGACTCATTGAGCAAGGCCGCGTGCCGGGTCTCTTCATCGCGCATCAATGGAACAATATTCCCGTTGATTTGGGACTGGCTTGGCTAGGGCCTCGTCTCGGCTTCAACGCTGCTGAGAAGATCGTCGTTTCCATTTGTGTCCTCACATTTTTCTGGGGCGCATTTGCAGTGATCGCGGCCTCGACGCGCCGCGCTCCCTGGATCGTCGCGCCCGCGATCGCGATGATCGCTTACGGTTTCACGTTTTACGCGGGCTTCCTGAATTTCTATCTCTCGCTGTCGTTGGCGTTTTTGGGCATCGCAGTTACATGGCGCGGAACCTGGAAAGATTGGATTTTAGGCGTTGCATTCGCCGTGCTGTCGCTTGTGGCGCATCCGATTGGATTTCTGCTGTTGTTGGCAGTTGTAGTTTATATTCGCGCCGCCGAAGCGGTTCCCGATCGCTACCGCTGGTTTGTATTCGGCGCCGCTCTGCTTCTTGTGGTCGGCGTTCACTACGCGCTACCCCATTTTTTCCGCATTACTCCCTGGCGCGGTTCAAAACCATTTGCGATGAATGGAGCCGATCAGTTGGTGCTCTTTCGGCGCGCTTATGTTTATGTGGCGCTGGGCACCTTTTTATTCGGCTGTGTTGCGTTTCTTGGCTCTGCCTTCCTTGAACGCGATCGCAAAAATCTGGTCTCACGGATTCGCACTCCGCTGGAACTCTGGACCATTCTGCTAATTGCTGCTCCCCTGATTCCCGGCGCAATTTGGCTCCCGGCATACAACAACGCGGTCAGTTCAATCAGCACCCGTCTCACATCGTTGACCGCGGTTGTGGGCCTCTGTGTTCTGGGTGCCGTCGCGCCACGAAAATGGATTCTCGGCGGACTTTCGGCAATCGCGTTGATTTTCTTCGGACTGCAATATCACGACACGTCCGTCCTCAACTTCATGGAACAGGAAGTCGAGACCCTCGTTGGAAGTCTCCCCTACGGGAGCAAAGTGGCCTACACCATCGATCTGGGCGACGCGAGCCGCCCGAACTCGCGACATTTCGTTGATCGCGCGTGCATAGGCCGCTGCTTCACTTATTCCAACTACGAACCCGCCTCGGGCCAGTTTCGCGTGCGGATTTCGCCGGAGGGCAGCAGCATTCTTACGTCGCCCTCGTCCGGAGCCAATCTGGAGCACGGCATTTATGTTGTTCGTGAGCAAGATCTTCCCCTCTATCAGATATACCAGCCCGACGATGCCGATCTCACGAAGCTCGCCATTCGACCACTTTCGGCCGGCGAGCAAAACGGACGCATCGGTCATCGCCAGCCGACTGAGTAGTTCCTCTGTCAGTAACGCAAGCTCCGCAACTTCAAGCAAAATAGAGTGTTCTCTTCGTAAGGCTAAGTTTCTCTCGAGGACCGTCTGATCATGGATCGTCTGCTGCAAAGTTGGGTAACGCAACAAGCTGAGGCCCGGCCGAATGACGTCGCCATCGTGTCCGGTGCCGACTCATTCACGTACGTCCACCTCGAAACCGCCAGCAATCAGCTCGCGCATCTCCTGCAAAATGCCGGCTGCCAGAATGGCGACCGTGTCTGCATTCTGATGCCGAAATCGGCCGAAGCCATAGTCAGCATGATCGGAATTCTCAAGGCCGGATGCATGCACGTTCCTATCGACGTCGCCACTCCGGCGGCGCGCATTCGTCACATTTTTGACTCCTGCGAAAATCGGGTAATCGTCGCGGGCGGCCGCGTCGTTCCTCTGCTCGACGAGTTGATGAGCGACGAGGCTCTCCGTTCGCGCACCACGATCATATGGCTCGATAATCTGAGCGCCGCCACGGTTGCGCCCGGAGCCGAAGCGAAGAATTTCAAAGTCGCGTTCTCTACCCGGGATCTGAAATCGGCGCCATCAACCGCGCTGCCTCAGAATCGCTCTGCGAACGACGGCTCGCACATCCTCTTTACATCAGGCTCGACCGGCGTGCCCAAAGGCGTCGTCATCACCCACTCCAACGTCGCCACGTTCGTCGCCTGGGCGCTCAAGCACTATGGCATCGACCATACCGACCGTTTCTCGGGCCACACGCCGTTTCACTTCGATCTTTCGACCTTCGATATCTTCGGCAGCATCACCGCCGGCGCCCAGTTGCACCTCGTTCCCAGCGAAACCGCGCTGCTTCCTCCGAAACTTGCCGATTTCATTCGCACCTCAAAGCTGACGCAGTGGTTTTCCGTGCCGTCGGTGCTGAATTACATGGCAAAGTTCAACTCCGTGCTACAGAACGACTTTCCGGACCTGCGCCGTGTTCTCTGGTGCGGCGAAGTTCTTCCGACCCCGGCGCTGATTTACTGGATGGAGCGCCTGCCGAAGATTCACTTCTCCAATCTTTACGGTCCGACCGAAGCGACCATCGCCAGCAGCTACTACGACGTCACCGCCTGCCCAACCGATCCGAAATCGCAAATTCCCATCGGCACTCCATGCGACGGCGAAGATCTGCTCGTACTGAACGAGAAGCTGGAGCCCCTGCCGGTCCGCGAGATCGGCGATCTCTACATCACCGGCGCTGGACTAAGCCCCGGCTACTGGCGCGACCCTGTCAAAACAGCCGCTGCATTCATTCAGGACAAGAACGACGCGACACGCCGCATATATCGCACCGGCGATCTCGCCTACCGCGACGAGCAGGGCCTCGTGTGGTTCGTCGGCCGCGCCGACGCGCAAATCAAGGTGCGTGGCTATCGCATCGAGCTGGGTGAGATCGAAACCGCACTCAACTCCATGAGCAAGTTGCAGGAATGCGCCGTGGTGGCGATCCCCACGGACAATTTCGGCGGCTACATGATCTGCGCCGCATATGTCGTCCGCGCGGGCCAGCAGGCGACACTGGTGGATCTCCGCGAACACCTGAAAAAACTCGTGCCGAATTACATGATGCCGGCGCGATGGACCGCCTACGACGCGCTCCCTAAGAACGCGAACGGAAAAATCGACCGTCCCCGACTGAAGGAGGTGTTTGCTCGGAACGAAAACGAAGGCCAACCGGAATCACCATCAGGGGTATCGACTACGCGCTCTAGTTCTGGTAATACTGAACCCTCAACTGCGCCATCTTTCCCGCCAGAATGATCTCCGTTGGCGGATATAGTTGTGCGCGAATTTTCACATTCGGCGGTGATGCACTTGGGTAAGCTTCGGGCATCTAACTAGTACGCGTGGGCGACCCAGACCTCTGGGCATTTGACTGTTTTGACTATGCTTCTTTACGCGATTCTTCTGGTTGGTTCCGTTGTTATGTCCGCGCTCCTCACCGCATGGGTGCGCTCGACGGCGGTCGCCTATGGCCTTAAGGCCACGCCCGTGTACGGACGTCATACGCATACCAAACCGCTCCCCAGACTTGGGGGTATCGCCATTTGCGTTACGTTTATGACGGCGGCGTTCGCCTACGTTCCCATCGCGCGCTTCTTGAATGTCGAAATCTCGGTCCGGAATTATCTCGGCATCCTCATTCCGGTCGTCATGATTTTCTTGATGGGCGCTTACGACGATATCCGCCCCCTGAAGCCGAAATCGAAGGTGGCAGTCGAAGCGATCGCTGCGACTCTTCTGTACTTCTCGGGCTTTGGAATTCATTACTTCGAGTCGGTGTTTGGCGCGCGAAACATTGGCAGACTGATCGATCTGCCGCTGACGATTTTCTGGGTGCTGCTGATCACCAACGCTTTCAATCTGATTGATGGGCTGGACGGGTTGGCAGCCGGATCGGCTTTGATCTCCGCGGTCTCGATTCTTGCCGTGGCGCTGGTGGGTCATCACGAGTTGATGATTTATCTGGTTGTTGTGCTGATCGGAGCCATCTGCGGTTTCCTGCCGTTCAATTCTTTCCCCGCCAGCATTTTCATGGGTGATTCCGGCAGCTTGTTTATCGGGTTTCTGCTCAGCGCCTTGGCGATGGGCGCCGGGCGCAACATCGACGCCAAAATCGGCGCTGCCGTTCCCATTCTCGCCTTCGGTCTCCCGATTCTGGACGTTACGCTGGCAGTCATGCGGCGTTCACTACGCGGTCATCCGCTGTTCCGCGGCGATACCGATCATATTCACCATAAGTTGCAGCGCCAGGGCCTCTCGCATCGCCATGCAGTGATGGCGCTGTACGGCGTGACGGCAGCCTTTGTCTGCGCGAGCCTCGCACTCTTGCTCGATGAAAAGTTGCTCGTGCCAGTATTCTTCGCGGTGCTGCTCGCGGTTTGCATCGGAGTGGCGTGGCTGCGTTATCCCGAGTTCACGAACGTGTTCAAGCCTGCGGCTCGCCGGCGGCAAATTATCACCGACGAGGCGAGCATCCGCCGTGCAACGGACGCGCTCTACGCATGTTCGGATTTCCGCATGGTTTGCCAAGTGTTGCAGGAATCGCTTCAGCCCGACGGCTTTGAAGGTCTGCGGCTCAAGAATTTGGGCAAAGATGGCTATCCAATCGCCCTCTTCCATACGCTTCACTGCGACTGGGAGGGCAAGTGGTTTTTCGAGTGGTCGGAGCGAAAGACCGATTCCACCCCATGGGAGTATTCGTTCCAGTTCGAGAAGAATTCGCAAGGCACGCTCGGCTATGCGTCGTTCTTCCACATGTCATCGAGTGAGGACCTTCGTTCACGCGCCGAATCATTGGCGAACGAATTCCGCGCGACGCTTTCGGAGGCGGTCGTGCGCTCGATCGATCGCATGCGGATTCATCAGACGGAAATCGAGATCAACGCCGAGTTGAATCTGGTGCGTGCTGCCTGCCGCGCCGCCGACTAACGCCTGAAATTTTCTACGTCAAAGCGACGACCGTTCTAGCCTGCCGCCTCTCGTGAAGGTGGGTTCGCCGATGTGCCCCCTAGGTTTGCGCAAGTGCAGATTCTGCTCGACTTGAAACCCTTTGGTTTCATACACATCTGCAAGTGCGGATTCTAAAGTGTTTACGGGGACACGCCGGCGGCCTCGGGATGAATACTCGCACAGGGATTCAATTGGGGCTCGACCACAAAAGCTGCGCGGGAGCGCCGCACTCCATATGAACCGTGCCGACGATCGACGGTACTTCCCTGGCGAAACCTCACAGGCTAGAAAATAAAAACGGCTCCCGAAGTTGGGACCCGCGGAATATTTGCGAGGTTGTAACGCTACGTCGGAATGCTGACTAGATCGCGTTCGCGGAAACCGGATTGCCGTTGCTGCCGCCCGGTGCGGTACCTTCGCCTCCGGCGGTTGCCAGCCGCCACAATCCGCTAACCAGCGAGAACTCGTTCGGGTCGGCGACAGAAAGATCAATCTTCTTGCCGGTCTTGTTCTCGATGAACACGATCACATCGAGGAAATCGAAGGAATCCAGAAGGCCGGAACCAAGAAGTTCGGTATCGGCCGTAATTTTCAGATCGTTGGATGACTGTTTGTTCGCCCGAAACCAGCTCGCCAGCAACTCCACAAATTGATCCTGATTCATCGCCTTAGCTTTTCCTTGGGTTGTTGCGGCTTCGCGACTCGCGGTAATCGCGCTGCCGGCGCAATTGACTACACTCGTCGTCCTACGACGCGATCGGCGCTTCCTCGCGCGCTGCTTCTTCTTGTCGCAGGCATGACAAAACAAGCTCGACGCGGTTCGACACGCCCAGCTTGTCAAAAACACGGAACAAATAATTTTTTACAGTGTGCTCGGTCAGACCAAGCTGCGCCGCGATTTCGCGATTCGAGAGACCCTCGACGGCGAGGCGAACGACATCGCCTTCGCGCTTGGTCATACGATTCTCGACGGTCGGATCGACTTTGCGCTGCTTGGGGGCGCGCATGAACTCTTCCATGACGTAGCGCAGCTCTTTCGAGTTGGCCCAAATCTGCCCTGCGACGAGAGCATCGACGGATTTGCACAGCATGTCGAAGGGGCTGTTGCGGCAGAAAACACCGTCGGCGCCGAATCGGAAAGCTTCGATCACAAGTTCGCGATCCGAAGAACTCATCGCCAGGAGAATTCGCGTCTCAGGATTCGCTTTGCGAACATCGGGCAGAATCCGGAGGCCGGATAGCGGACCGTCGGCCAGGGTGTCGCTGATGATCGCAACGCTCGGGCGATGTTCGCGGACCTGCTCCAAAATGTCGGCAGCGGTGAATGCAGTGCCAACCACGTGAAATCGGTCGGGAACGGCGGAGAACGCCATGCTCAACAAATCACAGTACATCTTGCTGGCTTCGGTGACGAGAACCGAAGTGCGGCTATCGACGGACGGATCTTTCGCGGGCGTCGGTGCAGTCATAGTCTTAGAAGGATAACTTTACTACGTCTGCGGAGGAGAACGGCGTCAAAATGCGGTAAAAAACGCGGACTTCCCCCACGTCTATCATGGAGAGCATGCGGGTTGCCATGGATTTCCACAAGTTCCGCCTTCGCATACCACAGAAAACACTATGTTTACGAGGACAGTTCTAAACGACCTCTCAGTTCCAGAACTCACCGTATCCTTCTAAGGACATCTTCTACCGAAATTGTGCAACAGATCTGGAATTTGGCGCGGAAGGCGTCACCGTTCGGCTACGTAATCACGCGTGTCGCAATTCAGGAACAGGTTTTCTCGGACGAGCGAGCTGCGAATCGACATGAACAGGCTGCGAATTCCGTTGCTTCTCTGCTCAATACGCGTTTTCCACAACACGTCGCAAAGACAAATTCTTGTTACACTATGAACACCGACGGAACATGTAGTGCTGCTCAAGACTTAGAGTGACTGTCGAACGGACGAGAGAGTCGGCAAGCGAATTGCTAACTCTGTCCGATTCGACCGATTCGTGTCACTTGTTGTGTCTGCGTGTGCTTTGCAGTTGAGTTCGGAAAGGAATCGCGAAGTCATGGCGAAGGTGCTGGGTATCAGTGGGTTCGAGAATTCGATTCCATTCAAGAAGGCGCATTGGCCGGGACTGGAAGAGAGGGAGTACCGGATTTCTCAGGGACACGATTCCGCTGCGGTGTTACTGGTCGATGGCGAAGTGGTAGCAGGAGCTGCCGAGGAACGATTCAGCCGGAAGAAACACACGGGTGATTTTCCGATCGGGGCGATTCAGTATTGCCTGGATGAAGCGAGACTCAAGATTGGCGACATCGATGAGATCGCGCACGGATTCGATTACTCGCCGTATCGCGCGGCGTTCATGCTGGACAAAACCAGCAAGCAGCAATACGAAGAAGTTTTTTCTCGCGAAAAATTATTGCAAGAGGTGAAGCAGCACCTTCCGACTTTCGCTCCGGAGAAAGTGCATCAGGTGAATCACCACCTGGCGCATGCGGCGAGCGCGTTTTACACGTCGGGCTGGGATGATTGCGTGATCGTTGTGCTGGATGGGATGGGTGAAGCGCACAGCGTGACCGCGTATCGCGCCAAGGGCAATCAAATCGACAAGCTGGCGGAGATCACGGCCAAGGATTCGATCGGAATTCTGTATTCGGTGATCACGCTGCACCTCGGATTCGATTTCAATTCCGACGAATACAAAATCATGGGATTGGCGCCGTACGGCGATCCCTCGCGCTATCGGCACTTTTTCGAGCAGGCGGTGGAGCTGCTGCCGAACGGGACCATCAAGATTCCAATTTTGCGGCTGAACGAAGCGCGCGACGATCGCGAGAATTACGGGGCGACGCGGCGGTATCTGGAAGAACATTTGATTGCGAAGCGAACACCGGATTCGGACATCACCGACGATCATCGCGATGTCGCCGCGGCTTTGCAGGAATGCCTCGACAAAGTGATGCTGCACATTTGCGGGCATTTCGGCCGCACGACGGGTTTGCGGAAGCTGGCGATGGCGGGCGGCGTTGCGCTGAATTGCACGGCCAACGGGCGATTGCTGCAATCGGGAATTTTCGACGACATCTATGTGCAACCAGCGGCGGGCGACGACGGAACGGCGCTGGGCGCGGCACTGTGGCGAGGATCCCGCAACGGCGGAGTGCGAAACTATCGTTTCCCTGTTCCGTTTATCGGCCCGGCGGCGACGCAGGCAGAAGTCGACAAGGCGATTGCGGAGACAGGCAGTCGCATCGAAGTGACGCGATTTGCGAATCTTGCGGATGCGTGCGCGGAAGGCGCGAAGCTGATTAAAGACGGGCGCGTGCTCGGTTGGTATCGCGGACGGATGGAGTTTGGGCCGCGCGCGTTGGGACACCGCAGCATCGTCGCGGATCCAGGACATCCGGAAATGCGCGATCGCATCAACGCAATGGTGAAGATGCGCGAGGCGTTCCGGCCGTTTGCGCCGGCGGTTTCGCTCGAACAAGTGCAGGACTGGTTCGAGGTGCCGAAGGGTTTTGAATTGCCGTACATGATCATGGTGGCCGACGTGCGGCCGGAGTTCCGGGCGCAACTGCCAGCTATCACGCATGTGAATGGCTCGGCGCGTGTGCAGACGGTATCGCCGAAGGACAATATCGAGTTCCATACGCTGCTCAGGGCTGTTGGTAAGCAGACGGGGCGCGAGATGGTGCTCAATACGAGCTTCAATGTTAAGGGTCAGCCGATCGTGAATACGCCGCGAGAAGCGATCGATACATTTCTGGGGACGGGGATCGAGTTCCTATTCCTGGAGAACACGCTGGTTCGGCGGGCAGGAAAGTAAGGACCACCCCCTCCCCCCATTTTTCGCAAGAGTGTGATTCTAAAGATGTTGCCCGTGCGATGCGTGCAAGAGTGTGATTCTAAACGGGTTGCTCAATCAAAGAGTCTCCTGACGTATTTGCCCCCGTCCCATTTCTTTCCGCTCCAAATAGGACCGGCCTACCTACCGTTTCGCCTGAACTCCCCGATCTAATTCAAGATTGTGACTTGCGGGGATTCGTGTGGGCGAAGTCCTGCAAGAGCGCGCAAGTGGCTGTGAGGACTCGGTTTACGCGAAGGGCTATTCTGATCTGGCTTTATCTTTTTAGGGTACAGGAGGGCGTACTTCTCTACGCAAAAAAGTTTACCACATTTGTATAGAACTCGGCAAGCGAAATTTTCGTTTGAGGCGCTACGCGTCGAGAAGAGAAACTCACCACAGAGTTCACAGAGGGCACAGAGGCACGAAGGCAGGGCAGATCACCGACCGTCGGAGGCCCGGATTTGGAATTTAGGCGGATTGGGAGCGGTCGTCGATGTAGAAGAGTTCGAATGGCTTGAAGACGGATTCGGTTTTGCACGAAGGACAGCGGCGTGGTTCGCCGTCGGATGGCATCTGCGGGCGCGGGACTACGCGGAAAGGATCGCGAAAAGCTTGCTCAAGAACTTCTGAGGCAATCGTGCTATGAGGAAATTTGAAACTGCACTTGGGGCATCGCACCATCCAACTGGGCATGTCTCCGCCTCGGGGTCCCTGGTTCTTAGTTCTGATGACATGAGTCGTGGAAAGGACGCGGGGGCGGAGAGATTGTTTGAGAGGTCGAGGGCGTGAAAAGGAAGAAAGGAAGAAAGGAAGAAAGAAAAAGCGGACCTCATTTCGTGCCTTAAATCGAACAGAGATTCATCGCGCAAAAAGCGCGCGATGGCGCAAGGTAACTACGCTACGCAAGCCGATGCGTTCGCACGAAGCGACCGCGAAGATAGCGCGAGTATTGAGAGCTGCTTGATGGATCTTCGTCGTCGTGGTGTCGATACAGTGTTATCTAAACCCGCACGCTCCTAACATCGGGAGGGTGCCGCGCCCGCTGCTCTTTTCGAAGGAAGATTGAGATACACTCCGTGGATTCCGGGAGGAGAGTCATGAAGGGATTCAAGGCGTTTTTGTTGCGTGGGAATGTGGTGGATCTGGCGGTGGGTGTGGTGATTGGAGCGGCGTTCGCGGGGCTGGTGGGAGCGATCGTCAAAGATTTGTTGACGCCGCTGGTGTCGGCGATTGCGAAGCTGCCGGATTTTTCGGGACTGTATTTCACGATTAACGGGAGCAAGTTTCTTTACGGGGATTTTTTCAATGTGTTGCTGGCGTTCCTGATCGCAGCGCTGTCGGTTTATTTTCTTGTGGTGCTGCCGATGAATCATTTGATGGCGAAGGTGAAGAAGATTCCCGATCCGACGACGCGGAAGTGTCCGGAATGTTTGAGCGAGATTCCGGTGCAGGCGAAGCGGTGCAGGTTTTGCACGGCGGTGAGTGCGTAGGGACGGGCGGCGGGTGCGGGGGCGAGTCGCGAACGTCGATCGAGAAAAAACGCCGGCGGGACGCCAGCGCTACCAAGAGGGTTCGCGGCGACGCGAAAGGTCTTGATTTGGCGATCTTGCTGAAATGGGGCGCAGCATGCTGCGCCCCTACACGTTTCTTGAGGTGGCGCACCAAGCCGAAAGCGTAATTTATATCGTGTCGGGCGCGTAGTTCCTCTTGTGGGATTTTGTCTGAGTGAAGAAGGATTGGCAGTTCGAAGGGGATACACGGTGGTGATGTTGACGCCGGGCGGAGCAAGCCCCGCCCCTACAGCCAGATTGCGGCTGGAAATGCCTGGTTTTGGGGCGTATTCGCGTTCGGGGCAGGGGCCTCTTTACCTGCAGTTAAATCCGGAGGTCGGCTAGAGGCGCCCGACGAAACGCGGCGGACGCATTAAACGTCGTACATTCGTTCCGATGGTGGAACCTTAAGGTCAACTCAGGCATCCTTACCCTAACGCGGTCCAGGCCTATATCGTAGGCGGACCTAGACAAGGATTTCATTCGGCGCGAGCCCATCTAGCAGGATTAGTGTTTGCCACGGGGCTTAGCCGGCAAAGATCAAGAATATGGACGAGAGAAACTCTTCAGATTCTTCCTATCCGAAGACTGACGCGCGTAGAGCCCGGTCTGATCAGTACGCGGATGCGGATCACTACCTGCCGCCGCCACAGAAATCGAAGGGGCGCACATGGGTGTGGATCATCCTGGGCGTCGTGCTGGTGCTGGTGTTTTACCTGGCATTCCGCCACCACGATAACGAGACGCAAGCCGCCGCGCCGAAGGGCGGGAAAAAGGGATTCGGGGGGCCGGTCACGATCAACACGGCGACGGCGAAACAGGGAGACATCGGCGTGTACCTGACGGCAATCGGAACGGTTACGCCGGTATACACGAGCGTGATCACGAGCCAAGTCAACGGAATCATCAATACGGTGCATTACAAGGAAGCTCAGATCGTCCACAAGGGCGATGCGCTGATCGACATTGATCCACGGATCTACCAGGCACAGTTGTTACAGGCCGAAGGCACGCTGGAGAAGGACACGCACATTCTGGAGCAGTCGCGCATGGACCTGGAACGCTACCAGAAGGCGTGGGCGCGCAACGCGATTGCGAAACAGATTCTGGACGATCAGGAAAAACTGGCGCTGCAAAACGAAGGCACGGTGAAGAACGACCAGGGCGTGGTCGATCAGGACCGCGTCACGCTCAGTTATTGCCATATCACTTCGCCGTTCGACGGCCGCGTCGGTTTGCGGCTCGTGGACCCCGGGAACGTGGTGCAGGCGAACAGCACAACGCCGCTGGTGGTTGTGACGCAACTGCAGCCGATCACGGTGGTTTTCACGGTGGCCGAAGATTATCTCGGCCAGATTCAACCGCACATCCAGCAAGGGACGCCGCTCAATGTCGATATTTTCGATCGGGCGCAACTGACGAAGGTCACGAGCGGAAAACTGCTCGCGGTGGACAACCAGATCGATACCACGACGGGCACAGTGCGGCTGCGCGCGCAGTTCGATAACCGGAAGAACGAGTTGTTTCCGAATCAGTTCGTGAATACGCGGCTGCTGGTGAATACGCAGCACAATGTGACGCTGGTGCCGACGTCGGTGATCCAGCACAACGGAACCCAAGCGTACGTGTACGTGATTCAGAACAACACCGCGCATTTGCAGAACATCAAGCCAGGCACGGAAGACAACGGAGTAACGGCGGTTACAGGGATCAATCCGAACGACGTGCTGGCGAACAGCAGCTTTGAGAGATTGCAGGACAAAGCGCCAGTAAAGGTCACCAACGCACCCCTGCCAGCGTCGACTTCCGAGACCAACGCTCCGTGAGCCCCTCACGACCATTTATCGAACGACCTGTAGCGACGTCGCTGCTGATGGCGGCGATCCTGCTGGTGGGCCTGGTGGCGTACACGCAGCTACCGGTGTCGGCGCTGCCGCAGGTCGATTACCCGACGATCCAGGTGCTGACGTTCTATCCCGGTGCGAGCCCCGACGTGATGGCGACGACGGTGACGGCGCCGCTGGAGCGGCAGTTCGGCCAATTGCAGGGACTGAATCAGATGACGTCGACAAGTTCGGGCGCGACGTCGGTGATTGTCTTGCAGTTTGCGTTGACGTTGAACATCGATATTGCGGAAGAGGAAGTACAGTCGGCGATTAACGCGTCGCAGAGTTATTTGCCCTCCGATTTGCCGACGCCTCCCGTTTACAACAAAACGAATCCCGCGGACGCGCCGATTCTGACACTGGGAATCACGTCAAGCTCGATGCCGCTGTCGCAGGTGGAAGATTTGGTGGACACGCGGCTGGCGCCGAAGATTTCGCAGCTCAGCGGCGTCGGCCTGGTAAGCATCAGCGGCGGGCAGAAGCCGGCGGTGCGAATCCAGGCGAATCCAATCGCGCTGTCTTCGTACGGCGTGACGCTGGAAGCGGTGCGGACGGCACTGACGCAGACGAGCGTCAATTCGGCAAAGGGAAATTTTGACGGTCCGCAGCAGGGCTATCAGATCGACGCGAACGATCAGCTCTCGACGAGCGGCGATTATCGAAATGTGGTGGTGGCGTACCGGAACGGCGGTCCGGTCTTTCTCAAAGACGTCGCGACGATCATCGATTCGGTGGAGAACGAGAAACAAGCGGCGTGGATGAACAAGACGCCCGCGGTGATTCTGAACGTACAGAGGCAGCCGGGCGCGAACACGATTCGCGTGGTGAAGGCGATCAAGACGCTGTTGCCGCAACTGCAGACGAATTTGCCGGCCGCGGTGAACCTCACGATTTTGACGGACCTGACGACGAATATTTCGGCGTCGGTGCGCGACGTGGAATTTGAGCTGATGCTGACCGTTGGCCTCGTCGTGCTGGTCATCTTTCTGTTCTTGCGGAATCTTTCGGCGACGATCATTCCCAGCGTCGCTGTGCCGCTGTCGTTGGTGGGCACGTTTGGCGCGATGTACGCGCTGGGCTACAGCCTGGACAACCTGTCGTTGATGGCGCTGACGATTTCGACGGGCTTCGTCGTCGATGACGCGATCGTGATGATCGAGAACATTTCGCGTTATCTGGAAGAAGGCGATCCGCCGATGCAAGCGGCGCTGAAAGGCGCGGAGCAGATCGGGTTCACGATTTTGTCGCTGACCGTTTCGCTGATCGCAGTGCTGATTCCGCTACTGTTCATGGGCGATGTTGTCGGACGGCTGTTCCGCGAGTTCGCGGTGACGCTGGCGGTAACGATCATTATTTCGGCGGTGGTTTCGCTGACGCTGACGCCGATGATGTGTTCGCGCATTCTGAGGCACAAACCGGAGGATCAGCAGGGGCGGTTTTATCGCGTGTCGGAGCACATGTTCGAGCGGATGATCGCGTTTTACGGGCGAACGCTGAACGTGGTTCTGGAATTTCAGACGATCACGTTGCTTGTGGCGGTCGCGACGCTCGTGCTCACCGTGGTGCTTTACATCTGGATTCCGAAGGGCTTCTTCCCTGTTCAGGATACGGGCGTCATTCAAGGCATCACGCAGGCGCCGCAGGCGATTTCGTTCGATGCGATGTCGCAGAAGCAGCAGCAGGTCGCGGATCTTATTTTGCAAGATCCGTCCGTCGAAAGCCTATCGTCGTTTATTGGCGCGGATGGGACAAACACAACGCTGAACAGCGGTCGAATTTCGATCAACCTGAAAGACATCGATGATCGCGATGTTAGCGCGTCGGATGTGATCCGGCGATTGCAGTCGAAGCTGGCGAACGTCGATGGAGTTCAGATGTTCATGCAGCCAGTGCAGGACATCACGGTGGATGACCGCGTGAGCCGGACACAGTATCAGTACACGCTGGAAGATCCCGACGCGAATGAATTGAACGAGTGGGCGAACAAGCTGGTCGATAAAATGAAGCACTTGTCGCAGCTTGAAGATGTGGCGACGGACCAGCAAATGGGCGGGCGCGCGGTGTCGCTGCTGATCGATCGCGTGACGGCGTCGCGACTTGGGATTGCGCCTTCGACGATCGACAGCACGCTTTACGATGCGTTTGGGCAGCGGCAGATCAGCACGATGTACACGCAGCTCAATCAGTATCACGTGATTCTGGAGGCGCTGCCGCAGTTTCAGCTCGATCCTTCGAATCTGCAGAGCATTTATATTCAGTCGAATGCGTCTTCGGGAGCCACAGGGCAGGGCGCAACGAACACGTTTGCGGCGTCGGGATCACAGTCGGCGGGGTCGAGCGCGACGACGACGTCGGTGCTATACACGCCGACGGCGAACACGCTGAACGCGCAAGCGAGCGGAATCAAGGCTGTCGGAAATGCGCAATCGAGTTCGACGACTTCGTCGATCTCGCTGTCGAGCTCGACGTACGGAGGCGCTGTGCCTTTGAGCGCGTTCGTACACATTCAAAACACGACGGCGCCGCTTTCGATCAACCGGCAGGGGCAGTTCCCTGCTGTAACGATTTCGTTCAATCTGGCGCCGCGCGCCGCGCTGGGAAATGCGATCGAGCAGATCGACAAAGCGGTCGAGGATTTGCATATGCCGGCGACGGTGGCGGGGGACTTCCAGGGCACGGCCGCGTCGTTCCGGAATTCGCTTTCGAATGAGGCGCTGCTGATTTTGGCGGCTCTGGTCACGGTTTATATCGTGCTGGGCGTGCTGTACGAGAGCTTTATTCACCCGATTACGATTTTGTCGACGCTGCCGTCGGCGGGTGTGGGCGCGCTGCTGGCGCTGATCCTGTTCCGGCAGGACCTGAGCGTCGTGGCGATCATCGGCATCATCCTGCTGATCGGCATCGTGAAGAAGAACGGCATCATGATCGTGGACTTTGCGCTCGAGGCAGAGCGGCATCACGGTAAGAGTTCGCGCGACGCGATTTACGAAGCGAGCTTGCTGCGATTCCGGCCGATCATGATGACGACGATGGCGGCACTGCTCGGCGGCATTCCGCTGGCGCTGGGCACGGGGTATGGCTCGGAGCTGCGGCGACCGCTGGGTATCGCGATGGTCGGCGGATTGTTGCTGAGCCAGGTTTTGACGCTGTATACGACGCCGGTGATTTACATCTTTTTCGATCAGTTGGCGCAGCGATTCTCTCGGAAGAAGAAGAACGAAGAGTCGGAATCGCCGGATATTTCTGAGGCGAATCCGGCGCCTGGCATATGAGCCTTTCGTCCACGTTTATCGAGCGGCCGGTGGCGACGACGCTGCTGACGATCGCTGTAGCGGTCGCGGGGGCGATTGCGTTCGTGGTGCTGCCGGTGTCGCCGCTGCCGCAGGTGGATTTTCCGACGATTGCGGTGGGCGCAAGCTTGCCGGGAGCGAGCGCGGAGATCATGGCGTCGTCGATTGCGACGCCGCTGGAGCGGCAGTTCGGGCATATCGCGGGCGTCAGCGAGATGACGTCGGCGAGTTCGCTGGGGACGACGTCGGTCACGCTGCAATTCGATTTGAATCGGGATATCGATGGCGCGGCGCGCGACGTGGAAGCGGCGATCAACGCGGCGCGGACTTATTTGCCGGCGAATTTGCCGGCGAATCCGACGTATCGCAAGGTGAATCCGGCGGACGCACCGATCATGATTTTGGCGCTGACGTCGAATCAGTACGATCCGGGGAAGCTGTACGACGTGGCGTCCACGGTGATCGAGCAGAAGCTATCGCAGATTCAAGGTGTCGGGCAGGTGTCGGTGGGAGGCGGGGCGCTGCCGTCGGTGCGCGTCGATGTGATTCCGTCGCAGCTCAATGCGTATGGGCTGACGTTGCCGGCGGTGCAGTCGGCGCTGGGGCTGCAGAATTCGGATCGGCCGCGCGGTCAAATTGCGAATGGATTTGTGACGGCGGACATCGTCACGAATGGGCAGATTTCGAATGCGGACGACTACAAAGATCTGATCATCGGCTACAACAAGGGCGCGGCGGTGCGGCTGGCCGACGTGGCAGATGTCACCAATTCGGTGCAGAACATCCGCGCGGCGGGATATTTGAATGGGAAGCGGTCGATTCCGATCATTATTTCGCGGCAGCCGGGCGCGAACATCATTGCGACGGTGAACCGCATTCGCGAGGCGCTGCCGTACATCAAGGCGACGATTCCACAGGGCATCGATTCGGAAATTGTTCTGGATCGCACGACGACGATTCGGGCGTCAGTGAACGACGTGGAGCGGTCGCTGATTTTGTCGGTGATCCTGGTCATTTTGGTGGTGTTCGTGTTTTTGCGGAATTGGCGCGCGACGTTGATTCCGAGCGTGGCTGTGCCGGTGTCGCTGATCGGGACATTCGCGATCATGTACCTGTGCGGGTACAGCCTGGACAATTTGTCGCTGATGGCGCTGACGATTTCGACGGGGTTCGTCGTCGATGACGCGATCGTGGTGATGGAGAACATCACGCGGCATCTCGAGAACGGGATGAAGCCGCTGGCGGCTGCGTTGAAGGGCGCGCAGGAAATTGGGTTTACGGTATTTTCGATCAGCGTGTCGCTGATCGCTGTGTTTATTCCGATTTTGATGATGGGCGGGATCGTTGGGCGGCTGTTCCGCGAGTTTGCGGTGACGCTGTCCACGGCGATCGCGGTGTCGATGGTGATTTCACTGACGACGACGCCGGCGATGTGCGCGCACCTGATGAAGGAAGAGAAAAAAGAGAATCACGGCAGGCTTTATGAGTGGAGCGAGCGCTTTTTTACCGGGATGCTCTCGTTTTACCGGCGATCGCTGACGTGGGTGCTGGACAATCCCGGGCTGACGCTGGTGGTGCTGATTGTGTTGGTCGGCATGAACGTGCTGCTGATCGTGCGCATCCCGAAGGGATTTTTTCCGCAGCAGGATACGGGCGCGGTCGTGGGAGGAATGCAAGGGCCGCAAGACGCCTCGTTTGGGGTGATGAACAATTCGGTGCAGAAGCTGGTGGCTGTATTGAAAGCCGACCCGGCGGTGCAAAACATCATCGGGTTCACGGGTGGAAATGGCGCGACGAATACAGGTTTCCTGTATGCGGCGCTCAAGCCGCTGAATCAGAGAAAAGGAGTCAGCGCCAGCGATGTGATCAACCGCCTGCGGCCGAAGATGAATGCGCTGCCAGTGGCGTCGGCGTTTTTGCAGGCGGCGCAGGACCTGCGCATCGGCGGGCGCGGCAGCAATGCGCAGTATCAATACACGATTCAGTCGGACACGGTGGAGGAGCTGGTGCAATGGGGTCCGAAGCTGCTCGCCGAGATTCGGAAATTGCCGGGAATGCAGGATGTGAACTCGGATCAGCAGAACGGTGGGCTCGACGAAGTGCTGAATTACGACCGCGTGACGGCGGCCCGGCTGGGAGTAACTCCGCAGACGCTGAATTCGACGCTGTATGCGGCGTTTGGGCAATCGGAAGTTTCGATCATTTATACGCAGCTCAATCAATATTACGTTGTGCTCGAAGTCGCGCCGCAGTTCTGGCAAAGTCCGGAAGGATTGCGCGACATTTATTTGAATACGCAGAAGGCTGGCAACGTGCCGCTGGCTGCGGTGGCGACGAACAAACCCAGCACAACTGCGCTGGCGGTGAATCACTCCGGATTGTTCCCTTCAGTGACGGTGTCGTTCAATTTGGCGAACGGCGTTTCTTTGAGTCAGGCGACGACAGAGATCGAGCAGATGAAGGCGCGGTTGGGCGCGCCGAGCACGGTGCGCGGTTCGTTCTCGGGCACGGCGGCGGCGTACCAAGCGTCGTTGAGCACGGAGCCGCTATTGGTGCTGACGGCGCTGCTGGCCGTCTACATCGTTTTGGGGATCCTCTACGAGAGCCTTGCGCATCCGATCACGATTATTTCGACGCTGCCGTCGGCCAGCGTCGGCGCGATGCTCGCGCTGATGCTGTTTAAGGTCGATCTCAACGTCATTTCGATTATCGGAATTATTCTCCTGATCGGAATCGTGAAAAAGAACGCGATCATGATGATCGACTTTGCGCTGATGGCCGAACGGCAAGAGCACAAATCGACGCGCGATTCGATTTTTGAGGCGTGCATGCTGCGCTTCCGTCCGATTTTGATGACGACGATGGCGGCACTGTTTGGCGCGCTGCCGCTGGCGTTTGGCACCGGCACAGGGTCGGAGCTGCGCCGGCCGCTCGGCATTACGATCGTCGGCGGCCTCATCGTCAGCCAGATACTCACGCTTTACACGACTCCGGTGGTTTATCTCTTTATGGATCGCCTGCGGTTGCGGCTTGCGGGCAAGGAATTTGACGAAGTGCCCGGAGCAACGCCGCATCCCGCTGATTGAAAGGACTGAACAGCTCGACCGTTTGCCTATGCGACCGTCTGAAATTCGAACGACTCAATCTACGAGGCTGATGCGTGTTCGCCGATTCGCGGCTCATTTTGCGATGTGGGCGCCGCTCGCGGCGTTGTCCATTTCGGGCTGCACCGTCGGCCCGAAATATCACAAGCCGTCCGCGCCGGTGCCGACTGCTACGACTTACAAAGAAGATCCCGCAAATTTCCCAGAAGCGCAGCAGATATGGAAAGCCGCCGATTCGAATGCGGCGATGTTGCGCGGCAAGTGGTGGGAAATTTTCAATGACAGCGAACTGAACACGCTGGAAGAACAGCTCGATGCGAGCAACCAGAACATCGCGCAGGCTTATCAGAACTACATCGCGGCGCGCGAAATCGTGCAGCAGGCACGCGCGCAATTTTTCCCAACGATCGGGACATCGCCCGCAATCAGCCGGCAACGGTCGTCCGCGAACCTGGGCGCCGGCGTCTCCGGGGGCGGCGGGACGGGGACCGGGACCACGAAGGTCTCGCCGACGAACCTTTTCGAGCTGCCGGGAAGCGTTTCGTGGGAGCCCGACCTGTGGGGCAAGGTACGCAACACGGTCGCGGAAGAGGCATTTGCGGCGCAGGTCAGCGCCGCCGACCTCGCAAACACGAAGCTGTCACAGGAATCCAGCCTTGCGCAGCTCCTCTTCGAGATTCGCGGCCAAGATGCGCTGCAAAAGCTGTTCGACGATACCGTGGCCGCGGACCGTAAGACCGTCGATTACGCACAAGCGCAGTACGATACAGGTGTCGGCGACAAGATTTCGCTCGTTGAAGCACAAACAGCGTTGCAGAGCGCGGAGTCTTCGGCGATTGCGGTGCGCCTGAGCCGCGCGCAGTTCGAACACGCCATCGCCGTACTCATCGGCAAACCACCCGCCGAAGTTTCGATACCAGTGAAAATTCTCGATTCGGTACCGCCACCGATCCCGATGGGTGTGCCTTCGCATTTGCTCGAGCGGCGCCCCGATGTCGCCGCGTCCGAGCGCACGATGGCGGAAGCCAACGCGCAGATCGGCATAGCGTATGCGGCTTACTATCCCAACGTAACCTTATCGGCGAGCGGCGGGTTCGAATCATCGACTTTCACAAGCTGGTTTGCGTGGCCGAGCCGGTTCTGGTCGATCGGTACATCGCTGTCAGAAACTATTTTCGACGCGGGACTGCGTCGCGCGACCGTGCGCCAATTCATCGCGATCTACAACGCCGACGTGGCAGGCTATCGGCAGACTGTGCTCACGGCGTTTCAGCAAGTGGAGGATTCGCTTGCGGGGGAACGCATCCTTTCCGAGCAAACCGCAAAGCAGAAAGAGGCGGTCGGTTCGGCGCAGCAATTCTTCGATCTCGAGTTCGATCGCTACCAGACGGGCATCGACCCCTACATCGATGTGCTGACGGCGCAAAATACGCTGCTGGGCGATCAACAGACGCTTGTCAATCTGCAAACGCAGCGGATGACGTCGGAAGTTCAGCTCATCATCGCGCTCGGCGGCGGATGGGATTCTTCGGATTTGCCAACGCCCGCGCAAGTCACCGTGAAGCCGGCCCCAGCCGACACACAGATCAAGCAGTAAAATCACAGAGCCGTTGTTATCATCGACTTCTTATGGGATGGCTTGCCGGCAATCGCGAACAGTTGAAGTCTGAGATCAAAAGCATCAGAACTTGGGACAAAAAACAGTCTCAATGGCGGACTGTTTTTGGTGAGCTGCGAATCACGGTGCGCCCGACGGACGCGCCGTCCATGGAATCCGCCAAGACGGTCCATGTTTCGATCGACCAGATCGAAGGCAACGACGCCGACTCTTACGACTGCCCACGCGATGAAATCCTGAACGATGCACGCTGAATCGCGGCGCTCCGCTAGTTATCTGCCAAAATCACAGCACGATCGGAATCAATCTGCTGCATGAGATAGACCGTATAGTTCTGGTTCGCCGAATATGTTGTCGGCCCCCAACTTAGGTATTGTTGTGGGCCAAGAACTCCGAAATTACCGACGAACCAAACGGTGTAAGAACCCGGTGGCAACGTCATATAGCTCGACGCCGTCCCGATCGTGAGACTGCTGATCGATGGGTTCCCGCTGGGAGTCACGCCATTCGGCAAGATATAGACACTTACCGTCGGATTTCGAGGGTCGACGTTCGCGATTCGAATTTGCACCGAATTGGCAACGGGCGTGTCGTCGTCCACAAAAAGATAGCCAGCATCGGAATCGTTGACGTTTCCACTCGTAGGAGGCGACAATACAAACGTATTTTGCGTATTGTTCGTCAGGCTTAACTTCTGGAATTGCGAGGGGACGTAGTTCTTGCCGGTCGAATCCTCAAGCGCGAAACTGATGCCTCCCGACTTCACGGTGGCGTAGCCGCTCAACGTCTGACAAATTTCATAGATACACATCGGATACTCGACATTGGTGGCGACGGTTTGTCCGCCGACAATAACATTCACGGACTCAACATCCGCTGAAGCGTTCAACACTCGCAGCGTTGCACTTCCAGAGCCGGAGCTTGAGTTTCCACCACAGCCACAGGTCAGCAATGTAATGACAATCGCCGCACCGACAAACTTCTCAAACATATGGCCCGCTTTCCGTGAATCTCACCGAGCAGTTTCAATCCGTGCGACCTTCGATCCGCACACACTAAACTGAGTCATCAGTTATTCTATGCTTCATAGTCATTTGCGTAAATTGAAAGCTGTCTTCGAAAAAACCAAACGCCGATGATTCATGCCAGCCAAAAACGCGCTGAGCATTTGAGCTACAGTTTCACCGTTCCGCCCGTTTTGGCCGCCTCGTAGATTTTCATCATGATCGTCAGATCGCGCAGCCCTTCTTCGCCGGGGGTGAGCGGCTCTTTATTTTCCATCACGCATTCCGACATGTGATCCATTTCCAGAGCGAAATGATCCTTCACCGGCAGCGTCACCTCTTCCAGCAGATTGTTTTTGTGAACGCGCATACGTAAACCGCTGTAAATCGTGGCCGGCTCCAGTTCTACCCATCCATCCGTGCCGACCACGCGGTAGCGATTCTGCGAATCGTATCCGTAGCTCGACGAGCAGTTCGCCAGGATTCCGCTGGGAAAGCGAAGTTGAAAGTTGATCGTCTCTTCGACTTCCTTGAAGCGGGGATCGTTCGGCGTCGTGAAGCTCATCGCGGTCAATTCCGTTGGTTCTTCGGCGGTGAGGTAGCGGGCTGCGTTCAGCGCGTAAATGCCGATATCCATCAGCGAGCCGCCGCCAGCGAGTTCGCGATTGAGCCGCCACTGCTTCGGATCGCCGATGTTGAAGCCGTGCTCGGAAACGATGACTTTCGTTTTTCCCAATTCGCCCGATTGCGCCATGCGAATCGCTTCCCGGTTGTAGGGCTCGTAGCGGCAGCGATACGCCACCATCAGCTTTCGATTCGCTTTTTTGCCGGCATCGATCATCTGCTGGCATTCCGCGGGCGTGCGCGCCATCGGCTTTTCGCTCAGCACGTGCTTCCCTGCTTGCAGCCCGCGCACCGTGTATTCCGCGTGCATGCCGTTCGGGAGGACGATGTAGATCACATCGACTTCCGGATTGTCGCGAATCGAATCGTAATTCTGATAGTTGTAGATGTTTTTCGGATTCACTCCGTAGCGGAGCGCCAGCTTGTTGGCTTTGTCCGGATGCCCGCTCACCAGCGCGACCACGCGCGATTTCTCGCACTTCGCGAAGGCCGGAAGGATCTCATAGATCGCCAGATACCCTAGCCCAACGATCGCCCAACCGGTTTTCTTCCCGGGTGCGTCGGGGACTTTCAGTTGGGGCGACGCAAAAGCTGCCCCAGACGTCGCCGTCGCGCTGTCTGCTCCCACCACACGTTCACTCGTCAGCGCACCTGCAAGATTCGCCGCGGCGATGCCGCCGCCGACCTCAGTCAGGAACTTCCGCCTGGTCCACTTCCCAATTTTTGATTCAGGTTTCGCATCCATCGAAACGCTCCCTCAGCTATTTAATTCGGCCTGGCAGACTCTCTCGCAGCTACCCGGCTGTCACCGGCATGACCGAGAATCTTCACCTCAATCGCTCACATGATAAAGAAAAAAATCCGCTCGTTACCGGACCATCCGATTGGGCGGTGCATTCGCTCATTCACCCAGAAGAATGCCTCAGGATTTCGTGTCGTCAGATAAAACCCTTGCCAATCAGCCTTTTGCGGGAGTACACCCGTACGGAGCCACCTGACCTCGCAAAGCCTGAAGATTGCTACACGCCATCTTGAGCATTCAACATACTGGAGGAATACATGAGCGACGAAATCAAACGGAACCCAGAGAACGCAGCATTGTCGAACGACGATTCGGGTGACGCTGCGGAAGAGACGGCTGCGCCTAAAACAAACGCCGCGGCCGCGGGCGTCACCCCGGCAGGCAAAGGCGGAACGAACCCTCTACACAATGCAGCCGCCGACGAAAGCACGGAGCGTTCGACCGAGTAGCCGTCGGGATTTGCACCTTTTGTGAGCGCACGGCGGGTGCGAATTGACTGTATTTTTATCCTCCTCGAGACACTCCTGACTCTAGGGCATGTCTCGGGAGGCTCGTTGTGCCTGTTGACACCACTGAGAAGCGCATCAACCCCAGAGCGAAGCTGGCGCGAAAGCTGCGGGTGCGCCCGTCGGACGGGTACGAAGACAATTTCGAAGAGGTTGCCACCAGCGCCAACGTTTCGAAGCGGGGAATCTATTTCCACACCGAGTTGCAAAGCTACCGTGTAGCTCTGCGCCTGTTTGTCACGTATCCGTTTACAACGTTGGGCGACCCAATGGGGACGGAATGGATCGCGGAAGTGGTGCGGGTAGACGAGCTGTCCGGAAATAAACGCGGCGTCGCGATACACCTGCATTCGAGGATTTAGAGGTTGGTGCGGACTGGCAACTGAATCCGCCTGCCGAAAAGAACTGGAATCAGAAAAGTTTGGCGGAAGCGTGTGGGAGTCGAACCCACCATTCGATCCGCGAAGGACCGAATCGACGGCTTTGAAGGCCGTGAAGATCACCGGACCCTTTTCGCCTCCAGCGCTATTTTAGTCTAAATTCGGTTTGTGACCGCACGCGTGTCTGCGCATCCAATCACGACGGTAACAAAACTTAAGAACGCGTCTCACACCCATGCAAATTGGCATCGACAGCTTTGCTGCAGCGATCTCCGACCCGGTCACCGGGGAGACACTCACGCCTTCGGAGCGCCTGCGCCGCCTGCTCGACGAGATCGAACTTGCCGATAGAGTCGGACTCGACGTCTTCGGCATTGGCGAGCATCATCGGCCAGAATTTCTCGACTCCGCGCCGCCCATCATCCTGGCCGCCGCCGCGGCGCGCACGAAAAATATCCGCCTCACCAGCGCCGTCACCGTGCTCAGCGCCGCCGATCCCGTCCGCGTCTTCCAGGAATTCGCGACGCTCGATCTCATTTCCAACGGGCGCGCTGAAATCGTCGCCGGTCGCGGATCGTTCGTCGAGTCTTACCCCTCTTCGGCTCGCAGCTTGAAGATTACGATTCCCTTTTCCAGGAAAAGCTCGAACTACTGCTGAAAATCCGCGACAACACGCACGTAACGTGGTCGGGAAAGCATCGCCCCGCGCTGACCGGCCAGGGAATCTATCCGCGCCCGCTGCAAAATCCGCTTCCGATCTGGGTCGGCGTCGGTGGCACGCCCGAATCATTCGTCCGCGCGGGATTGCTCGGCCTGCCACTCATGGTCGCGATCATCGGCGGCGAGCCGCATCGCTTCCGGCCGCTGATCGATCTCTATCGCAAAGCCGGAGCACGCGCCGGCCACGCGCCTGAGAAACTCGTGGTCGGGCTGCACTCGATCGGATTTCTTGCCGACACAACCGAGCAAGCCGCCGATGATTTCTATCCCGGTTACGCGCACACCTTCACCGAGATCGGCAAAGAACGCGGCTGGCCGCGCACGACGCGCGCGCAATTCGACGCCACGCGCGGGCCGACCGGCGCTCTCCTCATCGGCGATGCAAAGACGGTCGCCGAGAAAGTGCTCTACGTGAACGAAGCGCTCGGCGGCATCTCGCGACTCACATTTCAAATGGGCGTCTCGACGCTGCCGCATCCAAAAATGATGCGGGCGATCGAGATACTGGGCACTCAGCTCGCGCCCATTGTTCGCAAGGCACTCACGCGAGCCGCTGTGTAACCCCTTCGCGTCACCCACCCTCTTCGTCCTGCGAAATTCATACAATTCATTTAAAGTATTCATCCATGATCAAGCTAACGCGTCGCCGTTTCGCCCAGTCCGCAGCGGCAACCGCCGCCACCGCATTCGCCACCGCTTCCCTTCCCAAATTCGCGCTCGCGCAGATCGGCACACCTGCCGAGCTCAAATTCCCATCCGGATTTTTGTGGGGATGCGCGACAGCGTCCTATCAGGTCGAAGGCGCCGTCAACGAGGACGGCCGCAAGCCATCGATCTGGGACACGTTCTCTCACACTCCCGGTAAGACGCACGACGGCGACACCGGTGACGTTGCCGACGATTTCTACCACCGCTACAAAGAAGATATTCAGACGCTGAAGGGTCTCGGCTGCAAAGGCTTTCGCTTGTCGATCGCATGGTCGCGCATTTTTCCCGACGGCACCGGCCAGCCAAATCCAAAGGGACTCGATTTCTACAATCGCGTCGTCGATGAATTGCACGCGAATGGCATCGAGCCGTACGTTACGCTGTTCCATTGGGATTTGCCGCAGGCGCTGCCGAACGGCTGGCAGTCGCGCGACACGCCGAAGGCATTCGCCGACTACGCGGGCTACGTTGCGAAGCATCTTTCCGATCGGGTGCATTATTTCTTCACGACGAACGAATTCGTGTGCTTTACCGATCTGAGCTACAAAATCGGCCAATTCGCGCCAGGGCTGAAACTCGATGACGCCGGAGTGAATCAGGTGCGGCACCACGGCATCCTCGCGCACGGACTCGGCGTGCAAGCCGTCCGCGCGAACGCGAAAAGCGGAACGAAAGTCGGCCTCGCGGAAAACGCGAACGTCTACATGCCGATCATCGAAACGAAGGAACACATCGAAGCGACGCGCAAAGCAACCCGTATCGGCAACGCGCCGTTTCTGACGTCGGTGATGGAAGGAAAATATCCTGACGAATATTTACAGAAAGAAGGCGCAAACGCACCGAAGGTCGAACCGGGCGACATGAAAGCGATCGGCAGCCCGCTCGATTTTGTCGGGCTCAACGTGTACACCGCCGACTACGTCCGCGCCGATTCTTCGAGCCCGTTGGGCTTTGAGATTGAAAAGCGACCAACGTCGTATCCGCACATGGCGTCGCCCTGGATCAATATTGCGCCCGAATCACTCTACTGGGCGATCCGCAATCCCGGCGACCTCTGGAAGCCGAAAGAGATGTTCATCACGGAAAACGGGTGCTCGTCCGACGATGTGATCAACGCCGCCGGCAACGTCGAAGACACCGATCGCGTGATGTACTTGCGCAACCACGTCACGCAAATGCATCGCGCCGCGACGGAAGGCTACCCGATCAAGGGCTACTTTCTGTGGAGTCTACTCGATAATTTCGAATGGGCGGACGGCTATAGCAAGCGCTTCGGCATTTGCTACGTCGATTTCAAGACGCAAAAGCGCACGCCCAAGCAAAGCGCCGAGTGGTATCGCGAAGTCATCAAGCGCAACGCCGTGGTTTAACGCGCCGTGTCGCCAGCAGCGATCATTTTGTGGGATCGCTCGGTTTGTGGGTCGGAGCTTCAGCTCCGACATTCAGGCGGGAAAATAGGGCTTCAGCCCCTGAAGTCACACTAAACAGCGGCGGTCTGCGTGCGAATCAGCGCCGCAACCAAATCGTACAGCGCCGGGCTGGTGCAGACTTCGTAGTAAGGGTGCGTTGACTCAACGCCGATCGTTCCGTCGGGGCGCAGCTCTCGCGCCAAGCCCTTGCGCAGCACCAGCAGCTCTACCGAATCACCCATCGGTACTTCGCCGTAGTGGAGCGTCACGTTCTCTTTGCCCCAGGGCATGTCGAGCTTGGTTTCGACCGAGTCCAACGAAATCTCTTCTGAGAGTTTCTGAAACCCCTCTTCGTTCAGCTCAATCCCATTCATATTGAAGCGCACAAGAAATTCATCGAGTTCTTCCGCCGACGCGCCCTCCATCGCGGTCAGGAATTGAAACACGGAGAAGTGCGTCTTCTGCCCGGTCAGCAACCGTTTCGCGATCTTCGCGCAACCCGAAAGCCGGTCCGACAAATTCAGCGCCTTCGAAATCATGATGCGCGAATCGCCATCGACCCAATACGACGGCGCCGATCCCTGAAACGCGACACCGAGCCCAAGCTCCAACCCGGGCAGATCGGTCGTCGCCGCTCGATCGTTGTACGAATTGCAAACCGCTAAAATTTGCCGTGACAAAATGCACGCCTTGGCGACAGCGCGTGCATACGCCTGATTCGAGTCCGTCTCAAAAATTGCCAGAATGATCGCGTCGCCTTCGATAAAAACTTTCTTCGCCGAATAACGATCGAGCAATTTCTTCACCGGCTCGTGCAGATTCAAACTGAAATGCGATGCCGGGCTGAGTCCGCGCGCCAGCAAGTCCTGCGTCATCTTCGTCGATCCGCGCACGTCCGCCTTGATAATCACGTGCGATACGACGTGGTCCTGCTGCGGCTTCGCCTCTTCCGGCAGCACGCATTCATACAACTTGTTGTTTATCCGCGAAAGCTCGCGCGCCTGCTCCGTCGAAATCAGGCTGACACGCTCCATGCAGGTCGTAAGATGTTCCGCGTTCCGCAAATCGCGCCGCAGCCGCAAAAAGTCTGCCGTGAATCGCACCACGAAGCTCAACTTCTCTTCCCGCGAATACCGCCGCAATTTCTTCGACAAATCCTCGATCGGCTTCAATGCAAGCTGCCGCGCCGGCACTTGCTTCAAAATGCTCTCGACGCGCTTCATCTCTTCTTTCGAAACGAGCGCCTTACGCAACTGCTGCAAGTGGACCGGCGGACAATACGTCTCGATGATCGGCCGAATCTCGTAGCTCGACATCACGTGATAGATAATTTCCTGCTGCTCCAACCGCTCCAGCAGCTCTGCCAGCAGCTTTCCACGCTCGGAATCGACGTTCGCCGCAACCGACGTCTGATCGAACAACCTCTTCGCATTCTCCGGATCATTCAAGAAATCGCCGAGCTTCCCTTTGTAGTCCTTCGTAAAAAATTCCAGCTTCTGCTTCGCCGCTTCAATCTGCGGACCAGTCTCTTCCAGCTTGGTTTCCTGATGCTTTAGCCGTGCCTCGACATCATTCAGCGACGCCTTCATATCGGCTGGATCAGCCGAACTCAAAAACTTGTTCAGAAAACTCTCGCCACGATCCAATCGCTTCCGCAAACTCTCGCGCTGCTCTTCCAGATTCGCGATCTCGTTCCGCATCGCCTGCGCCAGGTCGAGCAGATTCTGATGCGCCTGCCGCGCCTCGACGTAAGCCGGCTCCGCCGCCATCCCTAATCCGGAGTCGCGCAGAAAATCCTGAAACAACTCATCCATCGCCTCGAAGCGATCCGGATCGCGCGCGTAGTTCCCTAGCAACACATAATGCTCGAGGAAGAAAACGTCGTCCTTGCCACCGTCCAGAAACACGAGCCGATTTTTAAGCAAGTCATAGATCGGCGCGAAGTCGTCGCCAAACAGCGCGCGCCGCGCCTTCGAAATCACGTTCTCTTCGATCTCGCTGAGCAGATGTGCAATCTGCTGCCCCACCACGCGCACCACCCCGCGCCGCGCCGACTGCAACTCCGACAGCCGCGACTTGATGACGTGCGCCTGTTGGCTCCGCTCAAAGTGTTCGCCGCGCTGCCGAATCCATTCCTTGCCTTCCAAAATCAAATTGGCGAACTGGTTCCCGATTTCCTGCGTCAAAAATTTCAGCAGCGCCAGCCGAAACAGCAGATCGATTTCGATATTCTTCTGAAATTTCGCCTGAGTAAGTGAACTCTGCAGCAGATCGGTGAGAATTTTCCGAAACGCCGCGTTGTCCGGCGCCTTCACCGCTCGCAATTCGATGCCGGGAAAATATCTCGCCTTCGTGCCCTGGCGGATCAAATCAAACAGATAGTCCCGCGCGCTCTGCACGAATTTCGGGCTGAGAAAAACGTCGTGGTGAATGTTATCGACGCCAATGGCCAGCGACCCCATCGGGATCGTCTCGCTGTAGCTCTTGAGCTCCACGCGGGCGTCTTCGGTCGGATTGAGGGTAAGGAGTTCGGGAGCCATGTCGTCGCGTCGTCGGCGGCTTTCCCAAACTAGCAGCGGTCCTAGGACCGGGCAATAGCCGCGGGTACTATCGTTGGCGAGAAAGTAAGCGCTCCGCTCCCGATTCGCTCGTTTCGGGAGTCCTATAGTATCCACCTAATCCATTGACTATGCTTGGTTTAACCGAAAAAGACCTGACCTTCTATCCCACCGTAATTCGCCGCGAATCGCCGCCCATATGCTCCAGTTTCAGCCGCACCTGCGGCCACGGCGCCTGTAGCGGAAACTTCTCCGACCACTCCAAAATCATCACCGCCGGCTTGGCAAACGCGTCCTCCAGCCCCAGCGTCTCGAAGTCGTGAAAGCTCTCAATCCGGTACAGGTCGCCGTGATAAACCACGCCCTTCGAGGCCGCGCCAGTCCCACCCGGCAGGCCCGCGTTCGCCCGCCCGCGGTCGTCCCCATACACGTGCACCAGCGTAAACGTCGGACTCGTCACATCCTCTTCGTCCGCCGCCCCCAGCCCCGCCACAATCCCCTTCGTCAATGTCGTCTTCCCACTCCCCAGATCGCCCGTCAGCAGCACCAGCAGCGGCGCCTGCAACCCACGGGCAAACTCCCTGCCCCACGCAATCGTCTCTTCCGCCGACCGCGTCACCACACTCTTCGCCTCGCTCGGCACGCTAATCTCACCCACGCCGTTGCAACTCCCGCAAAAGTTCTAGCCGCGCGCGCGGCACCGACCGCGCCACATCGGTCGCCACCATCCCCGACAAATCCGTCCCCCGCGCCACAACATCGGCTGCCGCGCCGTGCAAATAGACAGCCAGCGCCAGCGTCCGCAGCCAATCATCCGTCTTAAACTGCCCCGTAATCGCCGCCAGAACGCCGGTCAAAACATCTCCCGAGCCGCCCTTCGACAATCCCGCATTCCCCGTCGCGTTCACCAGAAACCGTCCATCCGGCGCCGCCACAATCGTATGCCCGCCCTTCAAAATCACGTGCGCGTTCCAGCGCTTCGCCGCGTCCGTCGCCGTCTTCACGCGGTCCGCCTCCACATCCTTCACCGACGAGCCCAGCAGCCGAGCCATCTCTCCCGGATGCGGCGTAATCGCCAAAAATTCGCTCTTCCTCTTTCGTAGCTTGCCCGCGCGCCCCGCAAACGCGTTCAGACCATCCGCATCCAGAATCGTTGGCAACTCCGTCGTCGTCACCACCGATCGAATAAACTCCTGCGTTCCCTTGTTCTGCCCGAGACCCGGCCCGATCGCGAGTACCGTGCGCCCCTTCGCAATCGCTGCAAATCGTTTACTCAGATTCGACCGCGCGATCGTTCCATCCTTCGTCGCCGCCAGAGGTTCCGTCATATATTCCGGATGTGCCGCCGCCACAATCGGCAACACGACGTCCGGCGTCGCCACCGTCACCAGCCCCGCGCCGCTCCACAACGCCGCGCTCCCAGACATCACCGCCGCGCCGCTCTTCCCCGTCGATCCCGCGACAATCAAAATATTTCCGTACAGCCCCTTGTGTCCATCGCTCTTCCGCACCAGCGGCAGTCCAGCAAATTCTGACGGGTCGCTCCACCGCACCGCGCTCTTCCCAATCTCTTCCACCAGCGCCGCAGGCGAACCAATATTCACCACGCGCAACGAACCCACCGCCGCCGAATTCCGCGAAATCAATTGCCCAACTTTGGGCGCTGTAAAAGTCACCGTATGGTGCGCCGTCAAGATCGGCTCTTCGCCCGCCTCGCCATCCGACGGCAATCCCGATGGCGTATCCACCGCCAAAATCAAGGCCGGCAACGCCACCGTCGCATCTTTCGACTTCGCATTTACGTCACGAATCGCGCGTCCGATCGCTCCGCTAGCCACTCCGCGAAATCCCGTCCCAAACATCGCATCGACAATCACATCGGCAGCCAACGCCCGCGCGGAAATCTTCTCCCACTCCGCCTCGTCCGCCACAAATACAACTTCCCCGCCAATCTCGCGCCATCGCAAGAAATTCGTCGCCGCATCGCCCTTCAGCTCTTCCTCGCGCCCAAACAAAACGACAAAAACCTTCGCCGCCGCCGACCGCAACTGGCGCGCCACGACAAACCCATCCCCGCCGTTGTTCCCCTTCCCGCAGAGCACACAAATCTCATGCGGCGGCTCCAGCCCCGCGTCGCGCATCAATCCCGCGAACGCATTCGCCGCCAGCGTCCCCGCCGTCTCCATCAATTGCAATCCGGATATTCCGAGGCGCTCCGTCGTCAGCCGATCAACTTCGCGCATCTCCGCCGCAGTCAACGCCTTCATGCACAGGCACCGTCAATATGGAGTGCGGCGCTCCCGCGCCGCCTTTGAGATGTAATGTCTGGCAAAGTATTCACCGAAGGAGAGAACCGCCGCGTCACTCTCAAGTTAGCCGCATCCGCCAGAAAATCTCAACATAACTTGGATGCGCCGTCGTCACTCTTGTCTTTACTTCATTACTTCATTGCGTCTTTACTTCACTCTTCGCAGTTACAGCATCCACCCGCCGCTCACATTCACCACCTGCCCCGTCACATACTCCGCCTCTTCCGAGGCAAAATACGCCACCGAATGCGCGACATCCTCCACCGTCGGTGGCCTCCCGATCGGAAACCGCGCATCGCGAATCTTCCGCGCTTCACCCAGCGTCAATTCGTTCTCATCGATGCTCGACGGATTCACAACATTCACCGTAATCCCGTTCTTCGCCTCTTCCAGCGCCAGCGATCGCGACAACGCCACGACCGCTGCCTTCGCGGCCGCATACGCCGAAATCTTCGCCTGACCGAACGCGCGCTCCGCTCCCACCGCGCCCAAATTAATAATCCGTCCCCAGCGCCCGCGCCGCATATGCGGCAACGCCGCGCGCGTCACATACAGCACCGTCATCAAATTTGACGAAATAATATTCTGCCAATCCTCAATCGGTGATTCCGCCAGCGTCCCCCAGCGAAAATCCCCGACGTTGTTCACCAAAATATCCAGCCGCCCAAACCGATCGACCACCGTCCGCACGAGCTGCTCAGCCCGTGCCGGATCATTGATATCGATCTCCACCGCGACGCAATCCGTGCCGCCCGTTTGCAATTGCCGCAGCGTCTGCTGCGCCGCCGCCTTATTCGACCGGTACGCAATCGCGATCCGCGCGCCATCCTGCGCCAGCTTCACCGCGATCCCGCGTCCAATCCCGCGGCTTCCGCCCGTCACCAGCGCCACTCGATTCTGCAGCCCCATCCTTATCCCTCACCGAATCCGCACAGCACACAGCGACCACGCCAGCTCAACCCGCAAGACACAACACCCTCAGATGGCTACGAGTATAGCGTAGCCGACCCACGCTCACCGTCGCGTATAAAATCAGTCCCTGTGGTGAATTGATGTCATCCTGAGCCGCCCGAAGGGCGGCGAAGGATCTCAACCGCTCCCCATCAACCGGCGATCCACACGGCACCGGCCGCAACTACAAGAATCCAAACTCGAGTACCAACCTGACTGGGTCTTGACATTCACACTCGGATTCCGATATATCGGTATCCGATCATGAAACACGACCTCCATTCTTTCCTCCCGCTTTCCCCCGCCGAGCTACACATCCTGCTCGCACTTGCCCCCGACGATCTCCACGGTTACGGCATCATGCAAGAGGTCGCCCGCCAATCGCAGGGCAAATACAAGCTCGGCCCCGGCACGCTCTACGACAATCTCAAAAAATTACTGAACCATCGCCTCGTCGAAGAATCCCCCAAAGCCGCCTCCTCAGACGACCGCGACTCGCGCCGCCGCTACTATCGCCTCAGCACCGTCGGCCGCAAAGTCCTCGCCGCCGAAGTCACCCGCCTCGACGAAGTCGTGCGCGAGGCAAAAATGCATCTCCACGCATTGAAACCAAGGAGAGCCTGATGACAAGCCTGTCGCGGTCGCTCTACCGGTGTCTCGTGCAGTTGCATCCGCCCGCCTTCCGCCGCCGCTTCGCGCCAGAAATGCTGTGGATTTTCGACGAAATCGCCGACCGCGACGCTCGCATCGAGCTCTTTTCCGACGCGCTCATGTCTCTTGCGCGCCAGTGGGTCGTGCGCGTCGCGATTCAGAAGTTGCTCATCGGAGAATTGCGCTTCGGCCCGCTTCCAGCCACAGGCTCAGGCCAGTTTGCCTGGGAGCGCATCGAATTCGACGATCGGCCGCTCCCGCCGCCGCGCGTAATCCAGGGCGGCATCGTCGCATTCGCGTTCTTCACGTGCATCGTGATGGCCGCGTTCCACGCCGGCTCTTTTCAGCGCGCTTCGATTTCCGCCAACAGTTCGAGCTTCGGTGCGATGCCGCCCGTTTCCGGTCCAGCCGCAGCCGGCGATGGCAATTACGACGGCCGCGAACCGTCCACGAACTCCTCCGCCGCGCTTCCCGGCCAGCAGCAGCCCCAGCAACAGAACTCCGCTCCGCCCGACGACGGCCGCCCGCCCAGAATTCCCGACACGCCCGCCGGCCGCCAATTCTTCGCGTGGCTCGACGCATTCGACAGCGGCGACAAAGCCAAGCTCCAACAATTCCTCAAAGAAAATTATCCCGCGCGCTCCACCGACGATGCCGTCAATCAGGAGTTGGACTTCCGCGAACGAACCGGCGGCTTTGAGTTCAAAGATTTTGACCGCGACCAATCATCGACAACCAAGTTTGTCGGAATCGTGAAGGAGCGCGACTCCGACACCTACGCGCGCTTCATCATCGAAGTCGAACCCGACGAAAAACACATTTCGAGCATCATGCTCAACGTCGTTCCGCGCCCCGCGAAATTCGCTATCCCGCGCATGACCGAACGCGACGCGCTCGCCGCCTTCCGCGACAAGCTCAAACAGGATGCCGCCGCCGACCAATTCTCCGGCGCCGCTCTCGTCGCAAAAAACGGCACGCCCATCTTCACCTCCGCCTACGGCCTCGCCGACCGCGACAAGAAAATCCCCAACACCATCAACACGAAATTCCGCATCGGCTCGATGAACAAAATGTTCACCGCCACCGCCGTCCTTCAACTCGCCCAATCAGGCAAGCTCAAACTTACCGATCCACTCGGCAAATATCTCACCGACTATCCAAACAAAAACATCGCCACGAAAGTCACCATCGAGCAGCTTCTCTCCCACACCGGCGGCACCGGCGATTTCTTCGGCCCAGAGTTCGACAAGCACCGCCTCGAACTCAAAACGCTCGACGACTACGTGAAACTTTACGGCTCGCGCGAGCCCCAGTTTGAGCCCGGCTCTCGGTGGGAATACAGCAACTACGGCTTCCTCCTGCTCGGCCTCGTCGTCCAGAAAGCCTCAGGCGAAGACTATTACGCCTACGTCCGCGAACACATCTACAAGCCTGCCGGGATGAACTCCACCGATTCGCTGCCCGAAGATCAAAATGTTGAGGATCGTTCCGTCGGTTACACAAAAATCGGCGGGAGCCCGACGTGGAAGCCCAACACCGACACGCTCCCCTATCGCGGCACCTCCGCAGGCGGCGGCTACTCGACGGTCCACGATCTCCTCGCCTTCGCGATGGCCGTGCAAAATCACAAGCTGCTCGACGAAAAGCACACCGAGCTGCTCACCACCGGTCACACTCAAATTGTCGAAGGTGAAAAATACGCCTACGGCTTCATGGACAAAACCGAAGCCGGCGTCCGCAGTTTCGGCCATGGCGGCGGCGCCCCCGGTATGAACGGCGAACTCCGCATCTACCCCGCCTCGGGCTACGTAATCGTCGTCCTCGCCAACCTCGACCCGCCAGCCGCCTCACGCCCCGCCGATTTCATCGGCAACCGCCTCCCGCAGTAATTCTTGCGGGCCCAACGCGCATCGTCATCCCGAGCGAAGCGAAGAATCCCTCAAACTCATCACTCGCACCCAAATTCTCCGCGTGACTCTGCGCTCTCCGCGCCTCTGCGTTATCTTTTTCTTCCTCTTCCCATTCAACTTTCAACGATCGACTGTCAACTTACTTCTCTTTTCAATTCAACCGCGCCACAATCACCGTCATATCGTCCGCCTGCTCCGGCGTCCCCGCCCACTCTTCCGCCGCCGTCATCAACGACTCCGCCACAACTTTCGGCGGCGACGCCTGCACATACACCGCGGCCTGCTGCAGTCGCTTGATCCCAAACTCCTCGCCGTAAACATTCTCCGGCTCGACCAATCCATCGCTGTACAACACCAGAATCGAATTGTCCGCCACGTGAACCATCTCTTCGTCGTAGCAGCAATCTTCCATCACGCCCAGCACCATGCCGCCCTTGGTCAGTTGCTGAGGTCCGTCTCGCGAAATCAAAAACGATGGCAAGTGCCCCGCATTCGTATAGCGCAGCGTCCGTGTCGCGCTGTCATACACCGCGATGAAAAACGTCGCAAATCGATCGTCGCCCGTATTCCGCACCAGGTGCCGGTTCAATCGCGCCACCAATTCCGCCGTGCTCGTCGTCTCGCTCCCCGCCGTCAGCAATTGGCTGCGCAGCGCCGCCTGCAAACTCGCCATCAGCAGCGCCGCCGAAATTCCCTTCCCCGAAATATCCGCCAGCGCGATCGCAATATGCGTGTCGCTGAGCTGAATGAAATCGTAATAATCGCCGCTGACCGATCGCGCCGCCTTGCAGATCGCCTGAATATCGACGCCCGGCACTTTCGGCAACTTTTGCGGAAACAACTGCGCTCTGCACTTCGCGCGCGATCGAAATCTCGTTTTCCAGCCGCTGCCGCTTTTTCTGCTCTTCGATCAGCCCGCTGATCGAACCCGTCATCAGATTGAACGACTCCGCCAGTACGCCGAGCTGATCGCGCCGCTCGATCCGCACGCGATGCGTCAAATCCCCGCTCTGCACGTACTGCGTCGCGTGATACAGGTCCGCGATCGCCTTCGTGATCTGCCGCGTCAACACCACGCCCGTGATAAACGCCGCGATCCAGATCAACAAGAACACCACAGCAAAAACCACAAACAGCAGCAAATAGAAATCGCGTAATTCGCCGAGCGTGGAAAACATCCGCCCATTCAGCCGCGTCGGCCGCGCGCTGAACACCGCGAATACCGGATTCGGCTTCCCTACCGTGCCGTCTGGCGCGATCGACGCTGCGTCTTCCAGCCGCGACACCACATTCACCGACGGCTCCAGCCAGAATCCCGCCGGCTGCAATGCGCGATTTTTTGCGAAGATCGGATGCGCCGTCTGGTACTGCGCTCCGCCGGTCGAATAGATGACACCGCTCGGCTGGCCACCGGTGTAAGGCTCTGTCAGGTTCAACTGGATCGCGCCGAGATCGGGCGCCACTTTCGCCAAAAGTTCCGGCGTTATTAGCACGCGCAGTCGCACCATCCGCCGATTCTGCGTGTCACCCAGCAACCGCATGCTGACCATCGACAGCGTGCCTTGCCTTTGCAACAAACCGGAGTAGTAGGTGCGGCCAGGAGTTCCAAAGTTCTTGAGCAGGCTTTGCAGCTCGCTAACGTCGTTCGAGAAATCGATCGTCAGCCCCGGCAGTTCGCTGTCGTGCACCGTATGCGACTGTGCCGCCAGAACGTGCTCCGATTCTTCCGGCGAAACCCCTTTGGGCAGAAAATCATGCGCGGCAGCGATGTGCTGTCCGATGTCGGTCATCATCTCGATGCGGCGCTGCAAATCCTCATAAAGCAGATACGCGCCAAGCTGCGAGTACAGAAAATTCCCCGCCAGCACTACAAACGTGATGATCAGCAAAATAGGGACGACCGCGATGAACAGGTAGGCAACGATCAGCCGGTTGCGCAGGCTCCACAGCAGCCGGTTGCGGCCCCACGCAATCACGCGCACAACAAGGTAAATCCCCGCCAGCACTGCCATATACTTCACGAAGCTGATCGCTCCGCCCCTGAACGCTGTCACCGACACCAGCGTCCCGGCAACGAACACCACCAGCGCGACCATATCCAGCCGCGACAATCGGCGCCAGAAATCCTGAAATTGGGGACGCGCAGCGCTCATGTTCTGAAGCTCTCCGGCAACTCGAATCGGCCTCGAGCCAACACCCTACTCTACCCGAACTCCCCCACCTCTCCGAATGGGTCAGCCGAATCCAACCGCGTGCCAGGGACACGACACTGCCGCGCCCGCCTGTTTCACCTCTCGACCGACGGCTCCGACACGGAACTTATATAAATTCGAACGCACCTGAGAGCGCCGTTTCCATAACAATTTCAAATTTGCCTCGCGACCAAAACAAGCGCATTATCCTTACAAAAAGCCTAGACGCGTGCTTCAAAGAGCCTTCGTGGGAAAGGCACTCTTGTCTGTGCTCACAGCCAGCTTCGCCCACACTGATCCAAGGTTGTGGAGGGGTTACTTTCCTACAAACAAAAGCGAAACTATAGCGAACACTCGCTCGCCTTTAAGTACCGAAGAATGTGTGGATTGCGCACTCCTAAAATCGGTAGGTCCGTAAGCCCTTTAACACGAGCAACTTGCGCACTCTTTGCAAAACAACCCCGGGGGTATGCCCCACTGTCCCGAAACGGGAATCGGGCGGTCGGTAATCACGCGAACTAGTTCAGTCCGACCGTGCAGTCCGACGTGTTTCTTAGGTTTCACTTCCTGGGAACGGCGGTTTGCCGGGTGGAGGTACTCTGCGCCATCGCCCGTATTTCGCGCCGATGAATCTCTCTTCGATCTATGCGTGGCAGCACGCTTCCTTCGCGAGAGATGAATCTCTTGTTCCGGGGAGCGCAGATCTACTCCGTCAGCCCCGGATTCCGAACCTTGCTGTGCTTCACGCTGTACGTGTAATAAACAATCAGCCCGATCACGAGCCAGATAATCAGCCGGGCCCAGTTGATCCAACCGAGCTTGTACATCATGTACCCGTTGAACAGAATGCCCAGTATCGGAATGACCGGCACCCACGGCGTCCGAAACGGCCGCGGCTGATCCGGATTCGTGTTGCGCAGCACCATCACCGCGATGCACACGATAATGAACGCCAACAACGTGCCGATGTTCACCATCTTCCCGATGTCATCGATCGGCGTCACGCTACCGACGATTGCCGCCAGCAGTCCGACCGCAATCGTGTTCTTGTACGGCGTCCGATACTTCGGGTGAATATCCGCGAAAAATTTCTTTGGCAGCAGCCCGTCGTTCGCCATCGAATACAGCACGCGCGTTTGTCCAAGTAGCATCACGAGCATCACGCTCGTCAGTCCAGCCAGCGCTCCGAAAGTAATGATGTGCGATGCGCCTGTGAGTCCGCGGTCAAGAAACGCCCGGGCGATCGGCGCTTCAATGTTAACTTCCTGCCAGGGGACCATTCCCGTCAGGATGCCGGCGACCATGATGTACAGCGCCGTGCAAACCAGGAGTGAGACGATGATGCCAATCGGCAAATCGCGCTGCGGATTCTTCGCTTCCTGCGCAGTAGTCGAAACCGCGTCAAAACCGATGTAAGCAAAAAATATGTATGCTGCTCCGGCTCCTATGCCGGAAAAGCCCATGGGCGCGAAGCTATGCCAATCAGTCCCCCAGTGTGCGGTGGAAATGTATCGAGAGCCGAGGCCGATCACGAACAGAACGACGGCGACTTTGATGACGACGATGCCGGCGTTGAATCGTGCGCTTTCCTTGATGCCGATGGCAAGAATGAAAGTGATGATCAGCGCGATCACGAACGCAGGAAGGTTGAATCCGATCTCGACGCCAAAAATCGTTGGTGCGTTCATCAACGCGTGAGCCCGCGCAACCAGTTCCGGCGAGTGCGCTCCCGTGATGGCCATCACTTTGTCGATGAAGGCTTGCGTTCCAGGCACGAGCGACACATCCGACGCCTGCGCCATCTGTCGCGCCACGATGTTTTCGGCAGTGCGTAACGCTGTCCAGTGGTCGTAGGCCAGCCATAACGGCATCTTGATATTGAAAATCCTGAGGAACTCGATGAAGTGGTTGGACCAACCCGAAGACACGGTGCTGGCGCCCATCGCGTATTCGAGCGTGAGGTCCCAGCCGATGATCCAGGCAAAGATTTCGCCCAGCGTGGCGTACGCGTAGGTGTACGCACTGCCCGCCAGCGGAATCATCGCCGCGAATTCGGCGTAGCACAGCGCCGCAAAGGCACAGCCCAGACCGGAGAGCACGAAGGAGAGCATCAGGCCGGGCCCAGCGTAGTGAGCGCCCAGACCCGCCAGAACGAAAATACCCGCGCCGATGACCGCTCCGACTCCCAACGCGGTGAGCTGGAACGGCCCAAGCGTGCGCTTCAGGCTGTGTTCGCCCGTCTCCTGCGCTTCCGCCAACAGCATGCTGATTGGCTTTTTGGCAAATAAACCACCGGCCATGCGAGGTCCTCCGTGCTATGACGCTACCGAGTCGACGCCCTTGCGCTCAGACGCCTGTAAATTACTGAAGAAAGAAAACTTTATGCTCTTTTCGGCGTGCCTGCGCGTGACCACAGCAGGTATACCGGAACCCCTAGCAGCACGATCACAAGCCCGGGCCACGCCGTTTGCGTCTTGTACAGCAGCAGCACGAACATGATCGCGAGTGCCGACACTATATACAGAGCCGGCACAAAGGGGTAGCCGAAAGCACGATATGGCCGCTGCAAATCAGGACGCTTGGAGCGCAGCACGAAGATGCCTGCAATCGTCAGCGCATAGAAAATCAGCACGCTGAAAACGACGTAGTCGAGCAGATCGCTGTAAAGGTTGCCGTAAGTAACGGCGCCGCTCGTCGAAACATGCCGCGTACGCAGCAGAATCAAAATCACGATCCACACGCACTGATAAATCAGAGCGCTCGCCGGGACACCCTTCTTATTCAACGTGCCGGTGGAACGGAAAAATAATCCGTCCTTCGCCATCGCGTAAGAAACGCGCGCGCCGGCAAGAATGAGTCCGTTGTTGCAGCCAAAAGTCGAAATGATGATCGCGACGGCCATGATCGCCGCGCCGATGGGACCAAACACCGCTTGCAGCGCAGCCGACGCGACGCGATCGTCAGCAGCATTCTGAATCTGGTTCAGCGGCAGCGCGCACAGATAGGCAAGGTTTGCCAGGCAATACAACGTGATGACGATGATCGTGCCGAACGCCATCGACAGCGCCACGTCGCGTTTTGGATTCTTTACTTCGGCCGCGGTAAAACCGATGTTGTTCCAGGCGTCCGCCGAAAACAGCGAGCCGACCTGCGCCACGCAAAGCGCGACAAACAGACCAAATGCGCTGCCCGCCGTCACGGTCGGCACCAGGGATCGCAGAAAATTCGCGCCCGGCTCGATCGGCTGTGGGTCGCGCACCGTCCAGAAATTGCCGAAGTTGTCCGCAATCGCCGTGTGGTTTCGCGCAACAAACAGGCACAGAAAGATCAGCCCGAGCAACGCAAGCGTCTTCGCGCTCGTGAAAACGTTCTGAATCAGTTTCCCGACCCGCACGCCCTGCATGTTCAAAAATGTGATGAAGATCACCATCAGGATGCCGACAAGCTGTTGTCCCGACAGGCTGATTGCGTACTTCGATCCCAGCGCGATCGGTGCAATCAACCACGCGGTCGGCGAAATCGATGGAAGATTTACGTGGAAAAACCGCAGCGTGTATCCCGAAATCGATGGCCACAACACGCCGAGGTATCGAGAGAAACCGACGGCCACCGCCGCGATCGTACCCGTCTGAATCACCAGAAACAGTGTCCAGCCGTACAGAAATCCCCAGAGCGGCGAATACGCCTCGCGCAAATAAACGTATTGCCCGCCGGCACGCGGAAATAGCCCCGCGAGCTCTCCATAGGAAAGCGCCGCTGCAATCGTGAGCAATCCCGTAATGATCCAGGTGAGCAGTAAACCGCCGGGCGAGCCGGTTTGACGTGTGATATCCGCAGCGACGATGAAAATGCCCGAGCCGATCATCGAGCCGACGACGATCATCGTGCCGTCGAAAAGCCCGATGGCGCGAACAAATCCGGGTTGAGAGGCAGATTGACGGTTTGCTGCGGCTGATGGACGGATCCGGTTTGTCGTGGTGTCCGCCATCCCTGGTTCCTAGGCCGACATGCCCTGCTGGGCTTGACCGAGTAGATCGAGATATTGTTTCGCGCGCCCGCAGCGGTCGGAAGCGCAAAGCACGTCGCTGATCACAGCGACCGAATCCGCGCCCGCCGCGATAACTTCGGTTGCGTTTTCCAGCTTGATGCCGCCAATCGCCACGATCGGCTTGTCTGTAAGCTCGCGCACACGACGGATCAATTCCGTTCCGACGACCGGATCGGGATTCTCTTTCGACGACGTCGCGAAAATCGGCCCGACGGCAATGTAATCGGCAGAGCTGCCGGCCGCCTTCTCGAATTGCTCGAAATTGTGTGTCGAAATTCCAATGATCTTTTCGCCGACGAGCGAGCGCGTCGCTTCGACACCCAAATCGTCCTGGCCAACGTGCACGCCAGACGCATACGCCATCGCGGCGACGTCCGGCCGATCATTTACGATGAAGGTGATTCCCTGCGGCTGAAGAGTTGATGCGAGTTCTTTGGAAACCTTGAGCATCTCAGCGGCCGGCGCATGTTTGTGGCGATACTGCATCAGACGCACACCCACGCCCGCGAGCTCCTGCGCACACTCGATTGCAGAAACGGTTAGCAAGGTTGGGTCCAGTATCACATAGAGGCGAGGCAGGACAAGGCGAGTCGGCATCGGTTGGTGTGCGAGTGTGCACGATGGCAGCAGCCTTTGGCAAGGGTTGGGAGGACGTGCTTACGGCCGGGTTACGCCGCAAAAAGCAGATTCCTCGCTCCGCTCGGAATGCAAAGTTTTGAGAAGGGGCCTATTTGCCGGTTGGGGGTAGTAGCCGCTCGATGAAATGCGTGTCGAATTTCCCGGCCGCAAAGTCGGGATCGGCCAGAATCCGCCGCTGGAGCGGGATCGAAGTCTTGATCCCCTCGATGACGAACATATCGAGCGCGCGCCTCATCCGCGCGATGGCTTCGGCGCGGTCCCGGCCCTTCACCACCAGCTTCGCAATCATCGAATCGTAGTACGGCGGAATCACCGCGTCCGAATACGCAGCGGAATCGACGCGAACGCCCATGCCGCCCGGCGCCTGAAACGCCGTGATGCGCCCCGCCGAGGGAACGAACGTAACGGGATCTTCCGCATTGATGCGGCACTCGATCGCGTGCCCGCTGACATTCATTTCGCCGACGGCATCGTCGAGCCGTTCACCCGCAGCGATACGAATCTGCGCCTTGATCAGATCCACCCCGGTCACCAACTCCGTCACCGGATGCTCGACCTGGATGCGCGTGTTCATCTCGATGAAATAGATCGAGCCGTCTTCATCCATCAAAAATTCAACGGTGCCCGCGTTCGTGTACCCAATCTTCTCCAGCGCGCGCACAACCTTGGCGCCCAAATCTTTGCGCTTCTTCGGATCCATCGCCGGCGACGGCGACTCTTCCAGCAATTTCTGATGGCGCCGCTGAATCGTGCATTCTCGTTCGCCGAGATGAATCACTTTCCCGTGCGAATCGCCAAGCACCTGAAACTCGATGTGACGCGGATGCTCGATGAATTTTTCCGCGTAAACGTCGGGCGAACCGAACGCTCCCTGCGCTTCACTACGCGCCGTGTTGTACATCGCAAGCAATTCTTCCTGCTTGCGCACGATGCGCATGCCGCGGCCGCCGCCGCCCGCGACCGCTTTCAAAATCAGCGGATAGCCGATCTTCTCGGCTTCTTTCGCAAGCTGCTCTTCCCCTTCGACGATGCCGTCGCTGCCGGGGACCGTGGGCAATCCCGCCGCTTTCACTTCGCGGCGCGCGCGATCCTTCTCGCCCATGATCTCGATGACTTCGGCGCTCGGGCCAATGAACGTAATCTCCGACGCTTCGCAAACTTTCGCGAAATTCGGATTCTCCGAGAGAAATCCGTAGCCTGGATGGATCGCATCGACGTTGGTGATTTCCGCGGCGCTGATCACCTGCGGAATGTTCAGATAACTTTCGGCGCTGCGCGGCGGGCCGATGCAAACGGCCTCATCGGCGAATCGCACGTGCAACGAATTGCGATCCGCCTCGGAATACACCGCGACCGTCGAAATTCCAAGTTCCTTGCACGCGCAGATGACTCGCAGCGCGATTTCGCCGCGGTTGGCAACTAGGATTTTCTGGAACATAGGCAGGCGGGCCGGCTACTTCTTCCGGCTCGGACGTATCCCGAACAGCGGCTGGCCGTATTCCACCGGCTGCCCGTTCTCGACGAAGACGCGCAGCACTTCGCCGCTCGTGTCGGATTCGATTTCGTTCATCAGCTTCATCGCTTCGACGATGCACAGCGTCTGCCCCGTCTCGACAAATCCGCCGACTTTCACAAACGGCTCCGCGCCAGGGCTCGGCGCTCCGTAGTAAGTCCCAACGATGGGCGACTTTACAAGATGCAAATCGTCGGAAGAGGAAGCAGACGACGCCGCAGGAGCATGCGCGGCCAGTGCGAGCGCCAGAAGAGGCAGGCGCAGCAGCAGGAGCGCCTTGCCCCCCGGCCACAATAATTTCCGGCGCGGAATACGCTCGCGAAGCCGGCGGTGCGGCATAAACCGGCGCGGCCGACGGCTTCTTCAGCCGAATCCGCACTTCGCCATTCTCAAACTCAAACTCTTCGAGGTTGTGCTCGCTCATGTACGCAAGCAATTGCTCGATCTGTTCGAGTTCCGACGCGCCAATCGTTGAACCAGTGTTCGACTTCGAGGACGGTTTGCGTTTCATGCCTTTTCTATTCAGATCTCAATGATATCCCGCGGAGTGCGGGTGAGCACTTCGGTTTCGCCCGAGTGTACCGCAACATCGTCCTCGATGCGGATGCCCCCGACGCCTGGAATGTACACTCCCGGCTCGATGGTGACGACGTTTCCGGGTTCCAGCTTCTGCTTCTGCCCTTTCGCGACGCGCGGGTCCTCGTGAACTTCGATTCCGAGCCCATGCCCCGTGCTGTGGGTGAAGTAACGGTCAAGCCGGTAACCGGCCAGAACTTGCCGGGCCGCAGCGTCCACTTCCCCGCAGGTTACGCCCGCTCGCACGGCCGCAACCGCCGCCGTTCGAGCTTCCTGCACCGCTTTGTGCCAGCCGCGAACCTTGGGCGACGCTTTGCCCACGACTACGGTCCGGGTAATGTCGCTGCAATAGTGGGCGAGTATAGCACCCATGTCCAGCACGACCAATTCGTTTTTCTTCAATCGTTTATCGGTAGGTCGCGCATGTGGAAACGCCGAGCGTTCTCCGAAAGCGACGATGGTTTCAAACGCCGGACCGGAGGCTCCGAGCTGCCGCATCTGGTATTCGATCTCCGCGGCGACCTCCAGCTCTCGAACGCCGGGCTTGAGCAGCTTCAGGGCTTTGGCCATAACTTTGTCGGCCAGAGCGGCTGCGCGCCGCATCGCGGCCAATTCCTGCGCGTCTTTGTGGCCGCGGAGGCGTTCGACGTAGCCTTCGGCGGGCGCCCAGCGGACGCGGGCACCGGCAGCCTTCTTCATGGCTTGGAGCTGAGCGACCGTCACGTGGCCGGCCGGGAAACCAACTTTGCTGCGTCCACGGCCAGCGAGGATTTTCAGAAATTCACCGACGCTCGTCGAGAGCCCGCCGGCTTGCTGAATAACGCGGACGCCGCGGGTTTCGCGGCGGGCTTGTTCGGTGAATCGGCTGTCGGTGATGAGCGTCGTGCTGTGCGCCGATACAACGAGCGCGCCGGCTTCGCCGGTGAAGCCGGTGAGGTAATACCAGCTCGCCGGCTGCGTGACGATCACGCGCGCTGAGATCGGCTTCGTCGAGTTGTTTTTTCAGCGCGCGGCGGCGCAGTGCAAATGGAGTCGTCATAAAAGAATCGAGGAGACCGTAGTCTCCTCGATTTAGTCCTAAATTGAAACTTCCGAATCTTGGTTGAGTGTTATGCCGAAGGAATAATCCGCGGCGTCAGGAAGAACAGCAGCTCGGAGCTGTTCACGCTCGTCGCATTGCGCTTGAACAGGTTGCCGATGATCGGGATGCTGCCCGAGGATTGGCACCTGCGTGATGTTGACCTGCGATGAGGTGACGATCACGCCGCCGACGACGATCGTCGCGCCGTCCGCAACCGTGACCTTGCTCTCGGCCGATTCGGTGTCCAACGCCGGAACGCCCTGAATGCGCGGGATACCTTGATCGATCTGCGTGTTTTCGACGACCACGTCCATGAACACGGTGCCGTCCGCGGTGATCTGCGGGGTGACGATGAGCTGGAGCACGGCGTCAACGTACTGCACGGAAATCGTGTTGTTGATGGTGGTCTGAATCGGAATCTTCACACCTTGCTTGACCGTGGCCTTTTCGTTGTTCTGGGTCACGATGCGCGGCTTCGAGAGCAATTTGCCGACGCCCTTCGATTCCGCGGCGGTGATGAAGAAGTCGAGCGCGAAGTTCGGCGAACGAGTCGAGAAGCCGAAGCCGCTGGTCGGAGCTGCTGCGCCGAGGTTGACGTTGAGAGGAATACCCGAGGTGGCGCCGTTGCCGGTGCGTTTCGCTGTGCGCCGATCGAGACGGGCGACGCAGGGACGCCGCTCCGTGGTCACACCGCTGCCGCCGACCTGGGGCGAACCGCTGTAGAACGAGCGGCCACCGGTGGTCGTGCTGGCGAAGCCGAGTTCGGTACCGATGTCTTGCGCGAAGGCGCGGGTTGCCGCGACGACGCGAGCTTCGATTTCAACCTGCTGCGACTTGCGGTCGAGCTGGTGGAGCAGGTTATCGATATTCGGGATGACCGCCGGAATGTCGCGGATGATGAGCTGGTTCGAGCGGCTGTCGAACAGGATGTCGCCGCGGCCAGTCAGGAATTTCTTCAGCGTCGGCGTCAGCGTTTCGGCCTTGGCGTAGTTGAGCACGCGGGTCACGGTCGTCATTTCCTGCGCATCGTTTTCCGCCTTGCGAACGTCGCGGGCGGTCTCGGCTTCCTTCTTGATGGTGTCGAGCGTGGCGATGCGGAGCACGTTGCCGTGAAGCTGCTTTTCGAGTCCGTTGTTCTGGAGAACGATGTCGAGCGCCTGATCCCATGGCACTTCGTCGAGCACGATCGTCAGAGTGCCCTTGACGTTGGGATCGAGCACGACGTTCAGGCCGCTGATTTCGTGAATCAGGCGGAAGAAGTCGCGCAGATCGACGTCTTTCAGGTTCACCGAGATCGGCTCACCGGTGTAGCGGCTCGGCGCTGCTGCGGTCGCCTGGGGAGCAACCGTTGCGGCGGCGTTGCCGGCTTGTGCGGTGGCCTGAGCTGCCGCTTCCTGCGCGGCAATCGGGCGAACCGGTTCGTCCTTACCATTCCCGCTGAACGATGCCAGAACGACTGAGGGCTGGGTCAGTTCGCCAGGCAACGCGAAGCGAGGAGCTCGATACGGAACTTTTTGGACAGCGGCAACCACGTGCGGCGTCGAATTGTTGTACTGGAAGTTGCGACGCGCCTGATTCGAAACGGTAGTGGTGGTGACGCTGGAATCGACCGGCGGCTCGGGCTGAAGATCGAAGGCAACGACGACTGCCGGGCCTTCGCGCAAAATCTGGTAGGGAGCAGCGGAGGTCAGATCGACGACGATGCGAGCAACGTCGGGGCGATACTGGCCGAGACGCACGCCGCGCACGGGAGCCGAAACGCCGGGCACCGTGGTCTTCTGCGTGGCAAGCCGCGCGCCGGTGAAGTCGAGCACGAGGCGCTCAGGATTCTGCATCCGCGCCGCGCGAACCTCGAGAGGTCCTTCGCCTTCGACGCGAACGCTTTCACGCTGCGAAGCTTGGGTCACCGCCACGCTGGAGATCACCGAAGCCGTCGCGGACGCGCCGCCAGGCTCCTGCGTCTGTGCGTACGACGGGCTAACCGAGAGCGCCGCCGCCGCGAGTATCAGGCAGCCAAATCGAAAGGCCGGCCGGTTCATCTTCATTGCTGTTCTCCTGCAGTGGCGTAGATTCTCTTTTGAACTTGGCGTTCTACGGGCTTGCCGAACGCGTCCTTACCCATCTCATGGAACGAAACTCCGTCCATGGCAATCTTGTCCACGCGACCGTCGTAAAGCTGGTCGCCTTCGCGCAGGAAGTACGTGCGAGATTGCGGATTCGAAACCACGGCGATCATGCCGGCCGAAGACCGAACGATGCCATCGAGCCGGAGCGTGCTGACCTGCAAGCCAGCCTTGCCCGGCGGAAGATTCTTGCCGGCGTTCATATCTTTCTGCCGGTTGACGAGCGACTCGAACGGATCGCGGCGCGAGCTTTTGTCGCCTTCGCCGCCCGAAGCAGCGGCAGATGCGTCGCCCGAAGCTGCGGGTGCGGCAGCCGGAGCGGCAGTTTTTGTTTTGGCGGCGGACTTGGACTTCGAGCCCTTGGACTTGGACGCAGCCTTGGCCGGCGGATTGGTCTGAGCTCCGCCAGCGGGGCTGGTCTGCGCCATCAACCCGGGGGCCGCGGCCAGCAAAATCCCTACGATCATTGTGTTTACAGAACGCATGTTTCTGCTCATTCCGTTCACATCTTCCCTGCTGGTGGCGCGGAAGCAGGGGCGCCTCCCGAGTCAGCGGGCTTGGTGAAGAAAGTGGTTGCTGTAAAGACTCCGGTCACAGACGTTCCGGGGCGCAGCGGATACTTCACGCCTTTTTGTCCGTTGGCGTCTTCGAAATCGATATCGCCGACGTTGATGATGCGAGAGAGCCGGCTCAGCCGCGTAAAGAAATCGAGCAAGTTGAAGTACGGGCCGTCGGCCTGAACTTCGAAAGGCATGTCGTAGTGATATTCGCGCGCAACGACCGGCTTCGCAGTCAGGCGGCGGATGTTCACGTTGGAAGCGGACGCCGCACCCTGCACCAGGCGGATGAACTCGTCTTCTTCTTTCTCTTCCGGAACGATGGTCTTCAGCGTCTCGAGCTGCTTGGAGAGCGCGTCCATCTGCGATTTCAGTTCGCCGTAACGCTGGCGATAAACCTGAAGCTGGGTGACTTCCTGATTCAGCGCTGAGCGCTGCCGGACGGCCTTGTCAACCTCGTCACGTTCCTGCGCGACCGGAGAGAACGGCAAGAAGACTCCGACCACGATAAGCACCAGCGTGATGGCGACAGCCAGCAAGCACTGTAAGAAAACGGACATATCACGGAATGGGTTAGCCATGTCTCTTTACCCTACCTTCGGCCGAGCGGCGCCAGTCGCTGGCGCAGCTGCCGGGGCGCTGGCGGGTTTCGCCGTCGTCGCCGGTGCCGGGGCACCCGGAGGTGTGATTTGAGCGGAAATTTCGAAAGTGAACGTTTGCACGGCGCTCGCTTTCTCGTCCTGCTTGGATTCCTTGATCTCGATGTTCGAGAAGTAGCCCGAGCGCTTAAGGGCGGTGATGAAGTTCGCCACTCCGTTCACGGAGGCGGAGGCGCCGTCGATCGTCAGGCTGTTGTCTTTCTTGACCATCGAGGTGAGCCAGAGATTTTCGGTGCGCGAAACCGTGCTGGCGATCTGATCGAGCAATTCCTGGGCGCCGGTGCGATCGCGCTGCAACTGTTCGATCGTGCTGACGCGCTGCTGAAGAACGGCCTTCTGTTTTTCAAACGCTTCGACCTGAAGCTTCACTTGCTCGAGGTCGGTCTTCTGCGTTTGCAGTTGCTTGATCTTGGCGTTTTCCTCGGTCAACTGGTGCTGCCAGTTGTAATAAACGTAGCCGAGGATCAGAGCGCCGAAGAGCACGCCGGCGCCGATGAAGAGAACCGGAAGAGCCGCTCCCGTATCCACGGGACGCCGCGACGCCTTCGGTTTGGCTTGTCCGAGAAGATTTATGCGGATCATGACTAGTCGAAGCTCCTCAGCGCCAGGCCCACCGCGATCGCAAGCCTCGGACCCATTTCGCGAATCTGGTCATCGCTGTGCTTGCCCGGGTTCACCAGCACTTTTCGGAACGGATTGAGTTCTTCCACCGGCATCGCAAACTCTTCGCGGAGTAAATCGACCAGGCCAGGGACGCGCGCCGTGCCACCGGCAACGACGATGCGCTGGATGTTTTCGCCGCTGGCGGTTGCGCGGAAAAAGTCGAAGGTCTTCTGAATTTCGAGCGTCAGGATGTCGGAGACGCTGCGCAGAATCTGCTGCTTCTGCTCGTCGGTGACGCTGGGCAGCGTTTCGCCTTTCTTCAGGCGCTCGGCGTCTTCGTAGCTGAGGTCCAATTCTTTTTGCAAGGCGTCAGTGAACTGGTTGCCGCCCACGCTGACATCGCGCGTGAACAGCGGGATGCCGCCACGGACGATATTGATGTTCATGACGCTGGCGCCGATGTTGAGCAGCGCGACCGTCTGGCCGGCGTCGGGCTCGTAGTTCACTTCAAAACAGTTCTGCAAGCCGAACGCGTCGATGTCGACGACGACCGGGGTCTTGCCGGCCTGCGCGAGCACGTTCGTGTGATTCAGAATTTTGTCTTTCTTCACGGCGACGAGCAGCACATCCATCTGCGCGTCCATCGATTCGAGCAACTGATAGCTGAGGTTCACGTCGGCGATGTCGAACGGAATGTGCTGGCTGGCTTCGGAAGGAATGCGCTCGTACAACTCTTCTTCGGTCATCAGCGGAAGCGGCACGCGCTTGACGATGACGGAATGGCCCGAAACCGAAGTGGCGACGTTTTTCGTTTTGATTTTTTCGGAGTCGAAAATCTTGCTGATGGCGTTGGCAACCTGCGGAGCGTCCATGATGGCGCCATCAACGACCGTATCCTGCGCCAGCGCTTCGGTGCCGAAACTCACGAGCTCATAGCCCGCTTTGGTGGACTTCAATTCCACGGCCTTGATCGAGCTTGAGCCGATGTCCAGTCCGACCAGTTGCTTGTTTTTCCCGCCAAATAACGCCATGTTCGCGGCCTCTTTCCCTTTCGCCTCGCTCGATTTACCGGCGCCGTACGTGCGCCTGGCTCATCTTGCGTTCCATCCAGCGGTCCAGGATCGTCTTGCGCAATTTCCAGCGATTGCCCAGCTTGAATGCGGGAATCTCGCCTTCGGTGATGTAACGGTAGAGCGTATCCGGGCTGATCCCCAGATATTGCGACGCTTGCCGCACATTCATCACTTCTCGAGATTCATTCACGAGGATCGTTACCCCGGCGCCCATCACACGCCCGATATCAACCTGTTGGCGCACCCCTGCCGACGCTGCGAGCTTACGGAGGTGCACCCCGTGAATCCGTTATGACATCCCCAAGTTGAGAGGGTCAAAGAGAATTTGTGCGCGAGTTGTACTATGTATATCGGTTCTTTCCGATTTTTGTTGGGTATTTATGGTATACCCCACTATATCTAGCGTAGCCCCCTTATCAGTACCACTGTCTATTGAAGGTTTCCCTGATTTTTGCCTGTTCGCCGGGACGGTAATCGTTTCGGCTCAAACGACCCTCGCATTCGACCTCCACGGCTCGCATCTGCGACATCGCTCGGCGATTTTCCCGGCTTGCTCACCGGCCAGTTCGAGGAACTCGAAGCCGTAGAGCATGCCGAGTTTGTGGCGTACGACGGCCGCAGTGATAACTCCTGTAACTGGCTGTAAACGCACGACATCGCCCGGTTTGAGGGGGCCCTGAATCATCGCGGACATGCCGCTTTGGCTCAGTTCCACACTCATTCCGTCGAGGCAGGCGCCGTCCTGGCAGCGGACCTTCATCGGTTCGCTGAAGCGGTAGCGCGGATGGCGCCGGCGATCGGCCAAATCGGGGGATTTTGAGCCGCTCGAGCCGCTGGAAGCATCTACGGATCGTGCGTTTGCAGGTGCGCGATCTTGCACGGCTCGGGGGTCGAATGGCTTGCTCACACGGACCTCAACATCCGTATCGGCCACGAGATGACGGAGCTTAAATATGAGGATTTACTCAGGTTTTGCTTAGGTTACGTGCGTTTCGGAGATGTCAGAGGCCGAGTGTCTTCCAGATGGAGTCGATCTTCGCCTTGGTCTTCGCGTCCATCAGGATTTCATCTGGCCACGGGCGCGTAAATCCTTCGGACGGCCATTTGCGCGTGGCGTCGACGCCCATTTTCGAGCCGTAATCCTGCATACGCTGCGCGTGATCGAGCGTATCGACCGGGCCGAGCGAAAATTGCACATCGCGCTCCGGATCGAGCGCACAAAGCGCTTTCCAGACCACTTCGCGATAGTCGTGAATATTCACGTCGTGATCGACGACGACGATGAGTTTGGTAAACATCGCCTGACCGAGCGACCAAATCGCATTCATGATTTTGCGCGCGTGGCCCGGATACGATTTGCGGATCGCGACGATCATTAAATTGTGGAAGATACCTTCGGCGGGCATCGCGACGTCGACGATTTCGGGATACTGCATCTTCATCACGGGCAGAAAAATCCGCTCGACCGCATAGCCCATATAAAAGTCTTCCTGCGGCGGCGGTCCGACGACCGTAGTCAGGTAGATCGGGTCCTTTTTGTGCGTGATGCATTCGACGTGAAATACGGGAAATTCGCCTTCGAGCGAATAAAAGCCGGTGTGATCGCCGAACGGACCTTCGGTGCGCATCTCGTTCAGCGAAACGTAGCCTTCAAGAACGATTTCGGCGTTGGCGGGAACTTCGAGATCGTTGGTTTCGCACTTCACCATTTCGACGGGATCGCGCCGCAGAAATCCGGCGAACATCATTTCGTCGAGATCGGGCGGAATTGGCAGCATGCCGGCGAGCGACGTTGCCGGATCGGCGCCGATCGCGACGGAGACGGGAATTTTTCCGTCGGGATTCGCGGCGCGCGCGCGGCGGAAGTGTTCGGCGCCGTGTTTTTGCGTCTGCCAGTGCATGCCGGTGGTGTTTTCGTCGTAGACCTGCATGCGATACATGCCGACGTTGCGCTTGCCGGATTCGGGATTGCGCGTGAAGACCAGCGGGAACGTGATGAAGCGGCCGCCGTCCTGCGGCCAGCATTTGAGAATCGGAAAATCGAGCAGGTTCACGTCGCGGCCGGTGCGGATCACTTCTTTGCAGTCGCCGTTTTTTACGCTCTTCGGGAAAAATGAGCCGAGCTCGGCGAGCTTCGGCAACATTTTTATTTTGTCGAAGAGGCCTTGCGGGGTTTCCATCGCGAGAAATCCGCGAATGCGATCGGCGACTTCTTCTAGTCGATCGACTTCAAACGCAAGCTCCATGCGGCGAACGCTGCCGAACGTGTTCACCAGCAGCGGAAATTTCGATCCCTTCGGCTTTTCAAACAGCAGCGCGGGGCCGACGCTGTTCGGTTTGCGATTCGGATCGCGCGCGATGCGTTGCGTGATTTCGGTGATCTCTAGAATCGGGTCGACTTCGGCGCGCACGCGCTGGAGCTCGCCTTCCTTCTCGAGCTTTCGCACAAACTCCCGCAAATCGCGATACGCCACTCGCTCCTCCGCTCAGATGACCATGCACCAAGCTAAAAACTCTAGCACGAACGCAGTGAGGCACGGCTATCACCCGCCGGCTCCGACTGCTCGCCATATTTTCTTTTAACCGCTCGTTGCAGCATCGCATCCAAGCCACAGCCAGCAAGTTCACGCAAGGACGGAAACCATGCCGAAGATGAAAATTGCAGTCGTGCCGAAGCCAGGCGCAGATTTTGTGATCGAAGAGCGCGAGATTCCCACGCCCGGACCGGGCCAGGTTCGTATCAAGGTGAACGCGTGCGGCGTGTGCGCCAGCGACCACATCGTAAAAGAAGGATTAATGCCGTTCATCACGTATCCGCGGTCGCCCGGACACGAAGTTGCCGGCGTCATCGATGAGGTCGGGCCGAACGTCACTGCGTGGAAAAAGGGACAGAAAGTAGGGGTCGGCTGGCATGGCGGCCACGACTTCACCTGCATCAACTGCCGGCGCGGAGATTTCATCAACTGCGTCAATGAAAAATGGACCGGCAATCACTACGACGGCGGGTACGCGGAATATATGGTTGCGCCGTGGGAAGCGGTCGCGGCGATGCCGGACTCGCTCGATCCCGCGGAAGCGGCGCCGCTGCTGTGCGCGGGGATCACGACGTTCAACTCGATGCGCCGCGCCGGTGCGATTCCCGGCGATCTCGTCGCTGTGCTCGGCGTTGGCGGACTGGGGCATCTTGGCATTCAGTTCGCGAATAAATTTGGCTACAAAACTGTTGCGATCAGCCGTGGCAAAGAGAGCGAAGCGCTGGCAAAGAAATTGGGCGCGCACGTTTATCTCGACAGCGACGCGGTGAATGCGGCCGAGGAATTGAAAAGACTCGGCGGAGCGAAAGTGATTCTCTCGACCGCGCCGAGCGGCAAAGCGATGTCGGCACTCGTCGATGGGCTGGGAGCGAACGGCACGATGCTTGTGATCGGCGTGGGACCAGATCCGATTTCGGTTTCGGCTGCGCAATTAATCTTCGGCAACAAAGCGGTGAAAGGCTGGGCGTCGGGCACTGCGCCGGATTCGGAAGACACGCTGCGATTCTCGGAATACACCGGTGTGCGCGCGATGATCGAAAAATATCCGCTCGAAAAAGTGAACGACGCCTGGGCCCGCTTGGTCAGCGGCAAAGCGCAATTCCGCGTCGTGCTGACGATGTAATTCGTTTGATCCGTCAATCCATGGACGTTGTCGCCTAGTCAGCGGTGCGTTCAACTAGTGGCCGGCGTGACTGAACACATCTTTCAGAAGATCGGTCGTGCGCGCCGCGGGATTTGTGCGGATCTGTTTTTCTTGCTCCCCGAGTTCGTAGAAGAGACCGTCCAGGGCCTTCGACACGACGTAGTGATCAATATCGAGGCTCTGGCTCTTTGCGAACGGAATATTTTTGTATTGTTCGGTGAGCGAGTCATATTGCTTCACTACGCCGTTTTCGCTCATCGTCCTTTTAACGACTGGCGTGAAGGCATCGGTCAGGCGCCCGGTGGTTTTCTCTTTGAAGTACTGGGTGGCCGCCGTGTTGTCACCGGACAGAATTCGCTTCGCGTCTTCAAACGTCATGGCGAAAATTGCATCGATGAAGATTTTTCTTGCCGCCGGAGCGGCCGTTTCCGCAGAGCGATTCATGCTGAGAATAAATTCATCGATCTTCGGACCGAAGCCCAATTCTCGCATTCCACTTTCGAGAAGGTGTAAATCTTTCGGCATTTCAATCTTGATCGCCGGATTGCCGAAATATCCGTTCGGCTTGCCGACAATTTTAACGGCGTTTTCCGAGCCGACCTGGAGCGCCTGTTTCAACCCGGAAGCGATTTTGGATTCGCTCAGACCGGGCCCGACGTTGACTCCCATGCGCTTTTCAATCTCATCGAGTTGAGCGTGAGCGGGAACCGAAAACAAAACTACGAGCAGAGCGAGAATCAGTGGTCGGATCATCTTTCTCTCCTGGATGCTTCGCTTGGGTTAGACACTACCACCGACCCACTTCCCAGGGTTTAGGAGACTTTCTCTTGAACCCGTCCTGCGAGAACAGCACTCCAATCAAAAAGCCCGTTATGAACAGACAGCCGGCCAGAATCTCGATATTTCTGAGGCGATCTTCTTCTGCTGCCGTTAGATAGACATAGTGTCCGTGCGTATTCTGTACGATTACGCGACCCGCGGCGAGGTCCGGGAGTCGCGGCCGAGTGCTGTCGTAGTGAGTCCAGAGCCAAATATACGAGAACCAGATAGCGACGCCGGAAAAAGCTAATACTCTCCCGACGATTAGCGCAGGCCTGCGATATTTTCCGTTCGCCAGCGGCAGTTTCATCTTGAAAACATTCTTGCGGCCCGCTCAATGTTCTCGATCGAGGCGGAACATTGCGGCTTGGTAGTCTCCCTTTAGGTCGAGGTTGATGCCGTGGTGTAGCCACCAATCGCCGGAGGCGGATTCTGGTGTGCCACGCAAGACTTTGCCTTCGATCATGGTGAGTTTGTATTTCGCGTTCGGGTCGAGGCCTTGGAGTTGGAGCAGCGGGAAGAGGCGGCCTTGTTTTGTTGCGACGGTGAAGGCGAAGACGACGGATTGCGATTTGTCGGGCGAGACGGTTTGCGTTGATGAGAATTCGCTGTCGTCACGCGGGCTGACTAAGCGATACAGGTCGCCTTGCGTGATGGTTTTCTGGACTTCGTGATACGCGGCGATCAGGCGCTTCGCGTTTGCGAAATCTTCATCGCTCCACTTGTTGAGGTTGTCGCCGATGCCGAGCGAGCCTTGCATCGAGCTCAACATGCGATAGGTCAGCGTCGTGTTGCGTCCGTTCTGCCAATGCGGGGACGCGGTGACCCACGCCATCATGATTTGCGGCGTGTAGGCGTATGTAAAACCGTCCTGCATGGAGAGGCGATCGAAGGGATCGGTGTTGTCAGACGGCCAAACTTCGTCGGTGTAGCGCAGGATCCCGAGATCGACGCGTCCGCCGCCGCCGGAGCACGATTCGATTTCGATTTTCGGATGCTTTTTGCGCAACTCGGCGAGAACCCAATAGACGTTGCGGATGAATTCGACGTAGACCTTTTTTTGTTCATCGACGGGAACGGCATCCCAGCCGGGCTCGGACCAGTTGCGGTTGTAATCCCATTTCAAAAACGCGATGTCATTTTCGGTGAGGAGCTTGTCGAGAAATCCGAGGACGTAATCGCGCACGTCGGGACGCGCAAGATTGAGCACGAGCTGATTGCGCGATTCGGAGCGCGGGCGGCCGGGGAAATTCAGCACCCAATCGGGATGTTTGCGATAGAGATCGGAATCAGGATTGATCATTTCGGGCTCGACCCAGAGGCCGAAATCCATTTTCAGCGAATGGACTTTGTCGATCAGCGGCTTCAGACCGTTGGGGAATTTCTCTTTGTTGACGTACCAATCGCCGAGACCGGCGTGGTCGTCTTTGCGCTGGCCGAACCAGCCGTCGTCCATTACGAAGCGATCGATGCCGAGAGTGGCGGCCTTTTCGGCGAGAGCTTCCTGACCGGCTTCGTTGACGCGAAATTCGGTGGCTTCCCACGAGTTGTAAATCACGGGACGCGGCTTGGGATTCGGCGATTGCGGAAGAATATGGGCGAGCTCGAATTTGTGAAGAAGGCGCGATGCGCCGCCGAGTCCGTGATTGGAGTAGCCGCCGTAGAAAATCGGCGTTTCGAGTTTCTCGCCGGGATTAAGTTTGTAGCCAAAATCGAATGGATTGAAGCCGCCGGTGACGCGGACAGAGTCGAGCTGCGTTTTTTCGATGGTGAAGCGCCACGAGCCCGACCAGGCGAGCGCGCCGAACCAGACTTCGCCGTGCTCTTCGCCGGCGGAAAGCGGGCCGTTGGATTTCTGGCTGTCGTCGCGCGAGATGGCGAACCACGGATTCGCTTGATGGCCGGTTGTGCCGCGGCGGCTTTCGATCACGCGCGAGCCGCCTTGGATCGGTTCTTGATTGAGCGTCCACTCGGCGCCCCAGCGGCCGGTGAGATAGCTGAGCGTGTAGCGGGAAGGAGGTAGAGTCCACTGTGCGGCGGCGGCCTGCTCGACGACGACGGCGGCTTTGTCGCGATTTTCGATCACGGCGGAGCGGGCGAGGATGCCGCTCTCGGCGTCCATCGCGTAGCGCAGCGTGACGAAGATTTCGCGCGAAATATCTTTCGTGAGGACTTCGTACGAGCTGCCGGTGGATTTGCTGCTGACGTAATGGAGGACGAGATCGCGATTGCCGTCGGCGAATGTGACTTTCAGCGCTGGCTCGGTGAAGAGGCCGGCGCCCCACGCGGCGTATTCCTGCGGCGTGGTCGTGCCTGGCGAATCGAAGGAGGCCATTTCGGGTAGCGAATGCGCTGGCGGAAATTTGTCGCCTGGGGCGAGTTTGCCGCCCCAGTAGAGGGCCTGGAGTTCGCCGCGCTCGTTCACGCCGAAGACGTAGGTGACGCCGCCGCCGTCGAGCCGAAACATCTGGCCGACGCCGGCGGGGCGCGGCGTAGCAGGCAGACGTAGTGATCAAAAAGATCAGAGCGGCCGAGAAACAAAAGCGGAGTGAAGCGGTTAAACCGCGAATTACAAAGGACGTTTTCATGGCGTCGTCATCCTAGCATCCGCTTGCGCGGGATGTCTCGCCAGTCGTAGACCGATTTTCAATCGTTATCGTGGCTTGCCTTTGGCAATTCTGTCCGTCTTCTTGCTCTTGCGTTTCGAATTCATTTCGTTCCAAGTCTTTAGGTCCACCACGACCGCGACCAGCTTCCCCCTTCGGGTTATCTTTTGCGGACCCGAGGTGCAAGCCTGTTCCGCGACCTCTCCGAGCTTCTTCCTGGCTTGCCCCTCCTTCCATGTGTCGGGCGTCTGCGTCCTTCTTCGGTTCGTTGAAATCATTCGAATGATAACCAGATTATTATCATATTGACTCGATACAACAAATGCGTTAGAATACCCCGTGCATTTGCGTCTCCATCACGCGGACCTCATACCACCCCCACTCGGATTTCCGATTTGGTCCATTCACGTGTTCCTGCAAGTCTTCTGGAATCAATCTCTTCCACACTCTTTTATTTTCGCGATTTCCGAACCGCATAGTAACAAAGGACTTATTCACTCTTTGTAAAACACCGGGGGTATAGGCAGAAGCTTCCCATTTTGGAACGGCCGCGGATCAGAGGCCAACAGGTAGTATTCTGGGATCAGCTATGAAGCGGGTCTATTTCGATTGCAATGCGACTACGGCGGTTGAGCCTCTGGTGCTGGAGGCGATGCTTCCCTATTTGTCGGGGGAGTTTGGGAATGCGTCGTCGATTCATGGGTTTGGGCAGAGGGCGCGGGCGGCGGTGGAGACGGCGCGGGAGCAGGTGGCGGCGCTGATTGGTGCGCGGGCGCAGGAGATTGTCTTTACGAGTGGCGGCACGGAGGCGGACAATCACGCGATTTTTGGGGTTGTGAAGGCGGCGATTGCTGACCGCGTGAGCGCGGGAAATGGATCGAATGACATTGGGACGCGGTATCCGAATCGACTGCAGCCGGCAAAAGCTCCGCACGTCATTACGACGGCGATTGAGCATGAGGCGGTGCTGAACACCTGCCAGGCACTGGAGAAGGAAGGCGTTAAGGTCACGTACGTTGAGGTCGATGGTGGCGGGCGAGTTGATCCGGAAGCGATTCGGAGGGCGGTGCGGGCAGAGACGGTGCTCATTACGGTGATGCATGCGAACAATGAGCTGGGGACGGTGCAACCGTTGGAGGAGATCGGGAAAGTCGCGACGGAAGCGGACGTTTATTTTCATACGGATGCGGTGCAGTCGGCAGGGAAGGTGCTGGTTGATGTTGGGGCGATGAAGATCGATCTGCTTTCGATTTCGGGGCACAAGATGTATGCGCCGAAGGGAGTTGGGGGGTTGTACGTGCGCGGAGGGACGCGGGTTGAGCAGTTGATGTATGGCGGGCATCATCAGCGCGGATTTCGACCGGGGACGGAGAATGTGGCGGGGATCGTTGGGCTGGGGAAGGCGGCGGAGATTGCGCGGGATTCTCTGGTTAGAGATGCAGAGCGGGTTGGAACGCTGCGGGATGAGCTTGAGCGCGGATTACTCAAGCGCGTGCAGGATGCTCGCGTGAATGGGGCGGATGGGGCGCGGACGCCGAACACGACGAATATGACGTTTGCGGGCATTGAGGGCGAGGCGCTGGTGATTGCGCTGGATTTGAAGGGGCTGGCGTGCTCGACGGGGGCGGCGTGTTCTTCGGGGGCGGTTGAACCGTCGCATGTGCTGACGGCGATTGGGCTGAGTGCGGAGGATGCGCGGGGAAGTTTGCGGTTTAGTTTGGGGCGGCATACGACGAGCGATGACGTAAAGTTTGCGCTGCAGGCGGTGGTCGCTAGCGTGGAGAAGTTGAGGGAGTTGTCTCCGGTTTATCGGAGGGATTAGGACGAACTTCGCATTGGGCTGCGATTCAAGACTACAGCGGATCGATCTTGCGGACATGGGGCGCAGCAGTGCTGCGCCCGTACATGAGCGGGGCGGGGCGGCATTTCGCTACACTAGTAGAGGTATATGAGGCAGGAGACACAATTCGCGGAATTGCCGACTGGCGCTGAGGCGGACGAGGCGCGCGCGGGGCTTGTCGCCGTTGCGATGTCTGGTGGCGTCGATAGCTCGACGGTGGCGGCGCTGTTGCAGGAGCAGGCGCGGCCGGTGATCGGGCTGACGATGCAGCTCTGGAATCAGCGGAGGCTGCCGCAGTTGCAGAGCGCTGGGCCGGCGCAGCATCGGTGCTGCTCGCTCGACGATGTTTACGATGCGAAGCGCGTGGCGCAGCATCTGAATTTTCCGCACTACGTGGTGAATTTCGAGCAGCAGTTTGAGGAGCGGGTGATTCGGCCGTTCGTGGATCAGTATTTGTCGGGGCGAACGCCGATCGCTTGCACGAACTGCAATACGGATGTGAAGTTCGAGCCGCTACTTCGGATGGCGCGGCAGATCGGCGCAGAGCGGCTGGCGACTGGGCATTATGCGCGGATTCGCCGGAATGATGCGAGCGGGCGATGGGAGCTGTTGCGTGCGCGGGATGATTCGAAGGATCAGTCTTATTTTTTGTGGGGGCTGACGCAGGAGCAGTTATCGAAGAGCGAGTTCCCTCTTGGCGAGTTGACGAAGGACGAGGTGCGGGCGGCGGCGCGGCGCGTGAACCTGCCGGTGGCAGAAAAGCCAGAGAGCATGGAGCTTTGCTTCGTGCCGAACGGAAATTACGTGCAGTTTATCGAGGCGTATTCGGCGGAGCGCGGGTCGCCGTTGTCGAATGCGAGCGGCGAGATCGTGAATGAGGATGGCGACGTCGTTGGGCGGCACAACGGCGTACACAATTTTACAATTGGACAGCGGAAGGGACTCGGATTCGCAGCGGGCAAGCCGTATTACGTGCTTGCGATCGATCGGGAGAAGAATCGCGTTGTGGTTGGAGATGATGAGGCGCTGCGATCGAAGGTTTGTGAAGTGGAGGGAGTGAATTGGATTTCGATTGCGCGGCCGGATGTGCCGGTGCGGGCGGCGGTGAAGATTCGGCACAAACATGTGGCGGCAACGGCGACGGTGGAGGCAATTGGGGAGGATCGGGCGCGGGTTACGTTTGATGAGGCGCAGCGGGCGATTACGAGCGGGCAGGGCGCGATTTTTTATGATGAGGAGCGGGTACTTGGTGGTGGGTGGATCGCGGACCGAACAGAATCAAAAAACGAATCGAGATTGAAGTAGAAATCGGACATGGGGCGCAGCGTGCTGCCCCCCTACACGTTTTATAGCTAAATAAAGAGTTCTTCGCCGTCTTCGACGTCGGCGTCTTCGGCGGTGCGGCGGCGGGCTCCGCGGCGAGAACGCAGGAAATCCAAACCAACCTTGATGCCGCTGATGATTGCGGAAGCTTTTTGCATCGGCGCCCAGACACCACGCTTGAACTGACTGCCGGCATCTTCGATCGTTTCGAGCGCGCCTGTCAGGATGCGGTCGGTGGTTACAAGTTGGCCGCGGAGGCGGTCGGTGGCTTCGCTGACGACGCGATCGAGTTTTTGCGCCTGGCCGCGCGCGAGATAGACGACGTGAGCGGCATCGGCGACCATCTCCGTGATTTTGGGCTGCGTGTCGTCGAGAAGGATTTGAACGCGGGACAGGATCGGGCTGACGCGAGATTGCAGATCCGTGGTGAGACGCTCGACGCGCTCGGCGGTTTTGCGCATCTGAACAAACATCATGGCCAGCATGGTGGCCTGGAACACGATGGCCACGGCTGCGATCACGACGGATACGACGACCCAGGTTTCCATTCCTGCCTCACCCACGCCGAAAGAGGCGAAAGTCCCAAGAAACGAAAGACAAAACGCGAGCGGTTTGATGCTTTGCACGTCGCCGGAGACTCGCCCGACCGGTTGGCGGCCAGCACGGCGAATCGCGACGCTCGAACGAGGGCGGACTGAAGCCCGCCCTTACAAAGTCGAAACGCACACGGTCCGCACTTCCCCGCAATACTTAGACGCCGACGCTAAGAAAATTAAGACTTGGATTCGCGGAGATACGCTTCGCGACCGGCTTCGACGGCAGCGGAGAGCGAATCGCGCTTGCTCTTGGCAACGTCCTTGCCGCGTTCGACAAGTTCATCGGCGCGCTCGCGGAGTTCGCGGGCTTTACGCTGAGCGTAGTCGCGGCCTTCATCGGCTTTCTTGGTGAGATAGTCGCGGGTTTCTTCGCCCGATTTTGGAGCGAAGAGAACTCCGACCAAAGCACCGATGCCCAGACCTACGAGGAAAAAACTGACCTTGGAACCGACGTTGTCCGCCATAGCTGCCTCCTGGAAAAAATTAACACGAGGAATTGGGGGGTGCAATACGTGCTAACCATTAGGTGCGGTAAATAGGGGTTAGAGAGTGGCGTGATGATTCGCGTTGGGTTGAATGAATGGGCGAGTGGGGAAAGCACGGAAAAACCGGGGTTCGACGATGTTAACGCCCGGGCAAGCTGGGGCGCAGCGGTGCTGCGCCCCTACACGGAGGTGGTGGCACACGGATTTGTGGGGCGGGGCGGGGGCGGGGCGGATTGATGGGGCTGCAGAGGTCAAAAACGCCGGCAGGATGCCGGCGCTACCACTTTGGGGGATGGCTGGTAGATGTGTTTCAGGAGGAGAAAGCGGCGTTGAAGCGCCGCACTCTAGATGCGGGACTGTGGGGAGTTGGTCAGCCGGCTTGGGGAGGGGCGGATTGGGCGGAGTTGAGGTGGGCGAGGATTTTTTCGGCGGATTTGCGGGAGATGACTTTGGAGAGGGCGTCGAGGCCGGCGCGCTGGATGTTGGCGACACTGCCGAATTCGCGGAGGAGTTTGCGGGTGGTGGCTGGGCCGACGCCGGGGACTTCGCTGAGGGCGGTTTTGGTCTGCCGCTTGGCGCGGCGGAGGCGATGGAAGGTGACGGCAAAGCGGTGGGTTTCGTCGCGAATGGATTGAATCAGATGGAGAACGGGCGAATGGCGGTCGAGCTTGATGGGCTCGTTTTCCTGACCGTAGATGTAGAGGATCTCTTCTTTTTTGGCGATGCTAGCGAGAGGCTGGTTGATGATGGCCAGCGATTCGAGGGCTTCGGCGGCGGCGTGAAGCTGACCGATGCCGCCGTCGATGAGGATCAGGCTGGGTAGCGACTGGTTTTCCTCGAGGACGCGCTTGTAGCGGCGGGTGACGGCTTCGCGCATGGAGGCGAAGTCGTCGTTTTGGGTGTAGGCGGGGCGCGAGTTGATGGGGATGACGCGGGCGAGAGGGAGTGTCGCGAGAGTGTCCGGCGTCGGTGTTGCTTCGGTGGATAGCGTTTCGGTCGAGTCGATTTGGACGATGTTCGAGATTTCGCCGGTTACCGCTGGAGTCTCGGCGACGAGGACGGTGTCGGGTTCCGGGGCGACGGGGCGCGGATGGTCGATGATTGGCTCCGGGATGGCGCGGCCGGCGAACTCGCCGCGGATGATGAACTTGCGGTAGTCGGACTTTTTCATGCGGCCGTTTTCCCAGACGACCATGCTGGCGACGGTGTCGCTGCCCTGAATGTGGGAGATGTCGAAGCATTCGATGCGGCGCGGCTCTTCGAGCAGATTGAGCGCATTCTGCACAGCTTCGCCGATCATTTTGGATGTCGGCTTGAGAACGCGGAAGCGCTGTTCGAACGCGTGTTTGGCGTTGTTCGAAACGAGGTCGAGGAAGGCGCGCTTGCTGCCGCGTTGCGGAGTGAAGATTTCGACTTTATGGCCGGCGCGATCGGTGAGCGTTTCTTCGAGCAGAGTGCGGTCTTCGAATTCGATGGGAACGTGAATCGCCTTCGGGAGATAGGCAGCGTCGAGATAAAGCTGCTTCAGCAGCGAAGGGACGAATTCGTTGGCGTCGAATTCGTCGAGCTCTTCCCAGAAAAACTCGCGACGATCAACAACGCGGCCGCCGCGCAGGTGGAAAAGATTCGCGGCGACGAGTGGAGCTTCGGCGTAGTAAGCGAGGACGTCGGTGTCGTCGCCCTGCGCGGCCGCGATGCGCTGGCGCTCCTCAATGTCTTCGAGCGTGCGGAGAAGATCGCGATAGGCGGCAGCTTGTTCGAAGAGTTCTTTTTCGGCGGCGGCGGACATGCGCTCTTCGAGCGATTTGATGAGGTCGCCGCGCTTGCCGTCGAGGAAGAGGCGGACGTCGCGAACGGATTCGGCGTAGGCTTCGTCGGCCACGAGTCCGGAAACGCATGGGCCGTGGCAGCGCTTGATGTAGTACTGCAAGCAAGGGCGCGGATGGTCGCGGGTGAGATCGACGTTGCAACTGGGAATCATGAAGCGCTTGTGAACGAAGGTGAGGATGCGGCGCGCTAAATTTGCGGGGAAATATGGGCCGAAGTAGGCGGCGCCATCTTTCTTGACCTTGCGCGTGAAATAGACGCGGGGATATTTTTCGTTGAGCGTCAGCTTGATGTAGGGATAAGTCTTGTCGTCGACGAGACGGATGTTGAATTTCGGCTGATAGCGCTTGATGAGATTGTTTTCGAGGGCGAGCGCTTCGCGGGGATTGTCGAGGACGATGGTGTCGAGGTCGGCGATTTCGCGGGCGAGCGAGCCGGTCTTGGCGTCCATCCAGCGGGATTCGAGAAAGTAAGAGCGGACGCGGCTGCGGAGAGACGTAGCTTTGCCGACGTAGAGGACGGTGCCAGCGGCGTCTTTGAACATATAGACACCGGGACTGTCGGGGAGAAGCGCGGCTTTTTCGCGGGGTTCCATGTGCGGAAATGGCGAAGCGGCGTTTTAACAGCAACGTCGCTTCACATTACTATGATAGCGCGGTCGTAAAGTCGGCGTTGTGCGGTTGGCCGTGAGCGGTCGATGCCTCGAAGGAGAAGCAAGTGACGTCGGAACGGGTGAGAATTAAAGAAGTGAAGACGTTGTCGGACGATTGGTACGTCCTGAAAAAGACGACGTTTGATTTTTTGCGAAGCGATGGGACGTGGCAGGAGCAGCGGCGGGAGACTTACGACCGGGGAAATGGAGCAACGGTCCTACTCTATAACCGCGCGAAGAAAACTGTGGTGCTGATCCGGCAGTTTCGCTTTCCTGCCTACGTGAATGGACTTGAGGATGGAATGCTGATTGAGGCCTGCGCCGGGCTACTGGATAAGTCCGATCCTGAGGCGTGCATCCGGAAAGAGGCGGAGGAAGAAGCCGGATTTGTTGTTCACAATCCGCGAAAAGTGTTCGAGTGCTACATGAGTCCCGGGTCCGTCACCGAGAGAATCTTCTTTTTCGTCGCGGAGTACGAGGCAGGGCATCGCACCTCGGCAGGCGGCGGCGACGAGACAGAGGGCGAGGACATCGAGGTATTGGAGATTCCCCTCGATAAAGCTATGGAGATGATCGAATCGGGCGAGATTCTGGATGGGAAGACGATCATGTTGCTGCAGTACGCGAAGTTGTCAGGCTTGGTTGACTGATTTCAGAATTCCTGTGGCGGGGCTATGATGTTCGGCGGACGATGAAATCGATTTCCGGAGGGCTGAGGATGAATAAGCGATGGAGTCTCGGTGTGGCGGCGGTCCTAGTGTTGGCTGGCGGAGCGGCGGCGTGGCAGACGCAGTATAAGCCACACGATCGGAACCGGCCGGCGCCGAAGGAGATCGATCCGGGAACGTGGTCGTCGCAAGAAGCGGCAGGCAAGGCACCATCGGATGCGATTGTGTTGTTTGACGGCAAGGATTTGTCGGCGTGGGTGAGCACCAAAGACGGCGGCCCGGCGAAGTGGAAAGTGGCGGACGGATATTTTGAGGTCGTGCCGAAGACGGGAGAGATCCATACGAAACAGGGGTTTGGCAGCATCCAATTGCATGTGGAATTTCGCGAGCCTTCGCCGCCGGTGGGCGAAGATCAGGATCGCGGAAACAGCGGCGTTTTTTTGATGGGGCTGTACGAGATTCAGGTGCTGGATTCCTATCAGAGCAAGACGTATCCGGACGGGCAAGTGGGCGCGGTGTACGGGCAGTATCCGCCGCTGGTGAATGCGGCGCGGAAACCGGGCGAGTGGCAGTCGTATGACATTGTGTTTCATGCGCCGACGTTTGACGGAGCGGGCGTCGTGCAGAAGAAGGCGCGGGTGACTGTGATACAGAACGGCGTTTTGGTGCAGGACAACGTGGAGATTCAGGGAACGACTTCGACGCCGACTCCGGAATATAAGAATACGGCAGCGAAGTTACCGCTGGCGTTGCAGGATCACAATCATCCAGTGAGGTATAGGAATATTTGGGTGAGGGAGATTGGGGACTGAAGCTAGAGGAAATTGATAGTTGGTGGTTGAAAGTTGAAAGAAAAAACGATGCGAGATCGTGTTAACGGCAGGGCAAGCTGGGGCGCAGCGTGCTGCGCCCCTACACGAGAAGATTGTGGCAACTGCGATTGAGGCTGGAATGAAAGTTACGTGGTGGGTGCGGGTGGTTGCGTTGGCGGTATTTGTGATGACGGCTGGGGTTGTAGGGGTGTTCGCGCAAGATCCGGGGCAGGATCCGGCGGCGCCCGAAAAGCCGGCGGGTGCGCCGCCGGCGACGCCTTCCGAGAAGAAGCCGGCACCGAAGACGAATAAGGATAACGCAACTGAATCGGCGGACGACCAACCGAAGTGGGATCCGCAGCGGGCGGAGAAGGATATTGAAGTCGGGCAGTACTACATGAGGAAGGGCGATGTCGATGCGGCGATCGATCGGTTTACGGATGCGACGGTCGCGAAGCCGGGATACGCGGTGCCGTTCAAGTATTTAGGCGAGGCGCAGGAGAAGAAGGGGCAGAAGAAGCCGGCGATCAAGTCGTATCAGAGGTATTTGGATTTGTATCCGAAGGCGGAAGACGCGGAGAAGATTCGGAAGAGGATCGAGAAGCTTTATAAAGAGACGGAGAAGGAAAAGAACGATATTCGCTGATCGATGGCGACAGTTCTTAGCGGGCCAGACGGTCGAGAACCTTCCTGGCGCGATCGAATTCGTGAAAGAGTTTTTCTTCGGCGCGGAATTCGGGCGAGTGGGAGATGAGCGAGCAGCCGGAGCGGCGCGTCGGATGTTTGACGTGCAGCATCTCGTGGTAGAGGACGTACTCGACGGCACATTGCGGGACATTGGGGCGATCCATGCGGCGATTGAGCAAGATGTGGTTGGGGCCGGGGTCGTAGCAACCGAATTGGCGGCGCCAGGAGCGATTGCTCCAGCCGATGTTGGGGCGAGCGAGTTTTCCTTCGAAGTACTTTCCGTTTAATTCATCGAACAATTTGTCGAGGTCAAAGTGGCGGCCCTGCGATTGCGTTGCCGGGCGGACGCGGGCGCTTCGCATGCGGTTGATGCGCGCGCGGGTTTTGTGAGAGCGGGCGTAGTCGAGATACGGAGCGGTGAGTTCGCGAGAGGCTCTACGGCGATAGACGCGAGCCAGGAGCAATGCGGCGGCGGACTCGAGAACGGGAAGCGGGGCGCGCTGAAGAAGATCAGAAAAACGAACGAAGACGTTTTCTTCGCGGCGACGAATGGTGAGAGTGAGCGATTTATAAGGATAGAAATCGACGTGGAAGCGCGGCGGGCGGCCTTCGCAGTTGAGACGGGTGTAGACGCGTTGACAGAGAGCGGCGCCGCCTGGGACGGTGGTGGAGAGTTTGGGCATCGTCTGTGAGTAGTTTACGAATGGTCGGGTTGTGAGGTCAAAACTGGGGCGCGATTTTATTACGGATCGATTGAGCCGGTGATGGCAAAACCCGCACCCTCTGAAACCTGAGGGTGCGGCACCCAAATCTCGACTTCAGGGGCTGAAGCCCTCTCCGCGCGAAAGGTCAATGTCGCGGCTGAAGCCGCGACCCAAACATGCGGGCCTAACTTTTGCGGCGGACCGGGGGCGGGGCCACGGATTTTTTGGCTTTGTCGGAATCGGTGATGGCGTCTTTGGTGCCTTCGATGGCGTCGTCGAGGTTGTCTTTATAGATGTCGATGTCGACTTTGTCGGCGGCGATCTTGTTGAGGACTTCGAGGAATTCCTTCGCCTTGGTATTGATCAGGTCCACGCCGGCGCGGATGTTTTCCTGTTTCTCGATGCCGAGCTGCATCAGGTCCGCGGCGTCATCGAGGCAGCCGACGTAGCCGTTCATCAAGCCGTTGAGCATTTCGCCGTGACGATTGGCCGAGGGATGCTGGAGTTCGTACTGAAACTTTTTTAGGCGATCGTCGGCGAAAGTGACGAAGAGCTTGAGGCGGTCATTCGTGGTTTCGGCGTCGCGAATCTTGTCGGACTCCATCGGAGAGAGGTAGTCCTTCTGCTCGAACTGCGCCTTCAACTCTCCGCAGCTGCTCAAGGCGATACCGCAGGTGACGACGGCGGTGAGGATGCAATTTTGAATGTTCATATCGGACCTCTCCTGAGACCCTTCGACGGAACTGGGAGCAGTTTGTTGCGAAGTTGAGTCTGAATTCGGCGTGGTACTTGTGTTGGATTCCGCAGAGCCGGCGGGCGCTGCTTGCGCCGCACCGCCAGGTGTTTGTTCGAGCGCACTACCGGAAGGCGCGGACGCCGGAGTCGACTGCGCCTGTGAGTTCGCAGGCGGAGTCGCATTGTTCGACATCGGCGGATTGTCCGGCGGACTGGCAGTTTGCGGTGGCGACGGGAACAAACTCTGCAAAAGCTCGTCGTCGATTAAAGCTAAATCTCTCTCGACCAATTGGAGTGGAGGTTTGTACTCGTCGGGCGCGAGAAGCACGGTTTCTTTGAGATCGCGAATCGCGCGGCGAATGTGAATCTGAAGCTGCTTGTATCCATTGATTTGATGTTCGGCGTTGGGATGTTCTTTCTTTAGCGCAGCGACCGCGGCTCGCGCGTTGTCGCGGTACTTTTCCATGATCGTGCCGACGGCGTTGTAGTCGCTGGCTTGCGAGGCGTGGCGAACTTCGGCGAGCTGCTCGTCGCTGAGTTTTTCGAAGAGTTTGGCTTTATGGACGGAATTCGTTTCGTGATCGAAGCGAGTCTGTAGTTCGCTGATGCCTGGGGATTTGGATTTATCGAAAGCGACTCTGTCTGAATCGATGCGCGCAGAAACCGCCGGCAACAAATTGGACTTCAGACAACAGACGAGGGCCATCGCAATGAAAAACATGCCGCATTGGGCCCGCAGACGCATCTATTGCCTTTTTGCTTCGAGCTGGTGCTGCAAGACCTGAGTCCGCTGCTTGGCCTGCCAGACCTGATCGGGATTCTTGTTTTCGTCCATCGACAAGAATTTCTGATAGGCCTCAAGCGCGGGCTTGATCTGATGCAACTTATCGTAGCAGAGCGCGCGGATGAACCATGCGCCGGCGCCGGGTTGTTCTACCTTGGCGATGACATCGAGGCCCGCGAGCGTTGAGACGCAATCGCCGGACAAGTAGTAAGCAGAGTCGATGTCCTTCCAATAGGTCACGTTGTTCGGGTCAAGCTGGATGGCGGATTTGAATTGTTTTTCGGCGGAGGGGTAGTCGTGTTTCTGGAGGTAGATGCGGCCGAGGCCGGCGACAAGCTGGGCATCTTTTGGCGTTAAGGCGATTGCGCGTTGCAGCGTGACGATGGCGTCGTCGAAATGTTTTTGTGCGATTTGGATGTCGGCGCGGAGGCGAAGCGTGTCGGAGCTCGGCGGCTTGTCTTTGTCGGCGCGATCGAGTTCGGCAAGCGCTTCGTCGTAATTTTGTTGCTCGACGAGAAAATGAATGACGCGCGCGCGAGCGGCCTGGTCTGGCTGGAGCGCGAGGTATTTGCGGTACGCGTCAGCGGCTTCGGGCTTCCCTTCCGCGTCGAGCGTTTGCGCCAGGCCGAGCGCGGCGACTGTGGAATTTGGATCGGCGTTGACGAGGGCGCGGAATTTGGATTCGGCGTCGGCGGGACGCTTCAGTTTGAGATACAGGCGCGCAAGGTGAAGTGTGGCTTCGGTGTCGCGCGGATCGAGATTGACGGCGCCTTCGAAAGAATTTGCGGCACTGGCGAAGTCGCCGGCGCGCTCTTGTGCGACGCCGAGAAGGATTCTTGGACGCGATTGGGCTGGGAGAAGTTCGACGGCTTTTCTAAGCGGCGCGACGGCATCGGCGGGGGCGGGATCCGTGAGAAGGATGCCCAGATTGAGATAAGCCTCGGTCATTTTTGGATCGAGCGAGATTGCCTTTTCGTATTCGGCGCGCGCTTCAGGGACTTGCTTCAGAGCGGTGTAAGCGTAGGCGAGCTGGAAATGCGCAAAGGCGACTTCGGGCTTTTCGGCGATGAATTTTTGAAGAGGCGTGATGGCGGCGGTGAAATCGTTCTTGTCGATGTCGCGCTGGGCTTCGTCGAGGTAGTCGTTAAGCGGATTGTGAATGGTCTCTTTACGCGATTGAGGGGTCTGCGAGCGAGGGGTTGACGACTGGGCAAGTTGGGGCGCAGCAGTGCTGCGTCCGTACAGGACTTGCTGGAACAGAACAAGCTGCGCCCCTATGAAGACGAAGAGAGCGGCGATAGCGCGGCGGAAATTCGCGGCGGTCATGTTTCCGAGGACGGGATGTTGGCTCCGGATTCGATTGTAGCTGAAGGGCTCCCTGATTTGGATGCCGCGGAGGGCTGGCGCTTTGCTTGCTGGTTGTTCGCGCCGCCGTTGCCTGAGGGATGCCCGTTGTTGTGCGCGGCGAGTGCGCGGGCGAGGAACTTTCCTGTGTGGGACTGCGTGTTACGCGCGACCTGTTCGGGCGTGCCGGTCGCGATGATCTTGCCGCCCTGGTCGCCGCCCTCGGGACCGAGATCGATCAGCCAGTCGGCAGACTTGATCACATCGAGATTATGCTCGATGACGACGAGCGACGCGCCGGAGTCGAGAAGTTTGCGAAACGCAGCGAGAAGCTTGGCGATGTCGTCGAAGTGCAGGCCGGTGGTCGGCTCGTCGAGGATATAGAGGATTTCCTTGTTCTCGCTGCGGGTGAGATGCGAAGCGAGCTTGAGACGCTGTGCTTCGCCGCCTGAGAGCGTTGTGGCAGATTGGCCGAGACGGAGATAGCCGAGGCCGATTTCGTTGAGGACGCGAAGCTTTGAGGTGACTTTTGGCACGGGGGCGAAAAATGTGAGCGCTTCGCGGACGGTCATTTGCAAAACGTCGTGCACGTTTTTGCCGTGGAAACGAACTTCGAGCACGGAGCTTTTGAAGCGGGAGCCGCGGCACTCTTCGCAGATCAACTCGACGTCGGCGAGGAATTGCATTTCTACGGTGACGGTGCCGTCGCCCTGGCACGTTTCGCAGCGGCCGCCGGGAACGTTGAACGAAAAATGGCCGGCGGTGAAGCCGCGGCGCTTGGCGTCGGGCGTGTCGGCAAAAACTTCGCGGATTGCGTCGAAAGCTTTGAGATAGGTCGCGGGATTCGAACGCGGCGTGCGGCCGATCGGCGATTGATCGACGATCACGATTTCGCGAATTTCGGCGTCGCCTTCGATGCGATCGCAGAATTCCTTGATGCTGCTGCCGTTGCGCTTGGCGGTGAGCGCCTTGTAAAGGACATCGTGAACTATGGTCGACTTGCCGGAACCGCTGACGCCGGTGATGACGGTGAGCGTCTTGAGCGGAATCATCAAATCGACGTTCTGCAGATTGTGGACGCTCGCGCCGTAGAGGCGGATGAATTTTCCGTTGGGCTTGTGGCGGCTGTTGGGAACGGGGATGCGAAGCTCGCCATTGAGATAGCGGCCGGTGATCGACTTCGGCTCTTTCAGCATCGCGTCGTACGTGCCGGAGAAGAGCAGCTTGCCGCCGAGTTCGCCGGCGCCCGGACCGAGATCGATGACGGAGTCGGCTTCTTCGATCGTGTCGGGATCGTGCTCGACGACGAGGACGGTGTTGCCGAGATCGCGGAGGGATTTGAGGATGTCGATGAGGCGCTGCGTGTCGCGCGGATGGAGGCCGATCGACGGCTCGTCGAGCACGTAGAGCGCGCCGACGAGATGCGAGCCGAGCGACGTGGCGAGCTGAATGCGCTGCGATTCGCCGCCGGAGAGCGTCGAGGTGAGGCGATCGAGTGTGAGGTAGTCGAGGCCGACTTCATCGAGGAATTGCAGGCGCGAGCGGACTTCGTCGAGAACTTTGTCGGCGATTTTTGCTTGCGATGGCGTTAGCTGAAGAGTGCCGAAGAAGACGCGCGCTTCTTTCACGGTGAGCTTGCAGATTTCGGTGATCGATTTGTTCGCGACGCGAACGGCGCGAGCCTCAGGGCGCAATCGCGTACCGCCGCATTCGGGGCAGGTCGCATAACCGCGGTAGCGGCTAAGGAACACGCGAACGTGCAGCTTGTACTTTTTGCGCTCGAGATAGTTGAAGAAGCCTTTGACGCCTTCGAACTTACTCGCCGGGTCGCCTTCGAGCAGTAACTTGCGTTGGTCCGTCGTCAGGTGACGCCACGCGACGTTCGTCGGGATTCCTTGCGAGCGTGCAAATTTCTTCGCTTCCTGCATCAGGCCGCGATAGCGGGGCTTCGTCCACGGTTCGATCGCGCCGTCGTCGAGCGATTTGCTGGAGTCGGGCACGACGAGATTCAGGTCGAAGTCGATCGTGTTGCCGAATCCCTGGCAGCGCGGGCAGGCTCCCCATGGATTGTTGAACGAGAAGAGACGCGGCTCAGGCTCCTGATAGATGGTGCCGTCGTTTTTGCACTCGAAGCGATCGTTGAAAACGAGGCGCTCGGCGGCGGTGTCAGCGTTCGAGTCGGCGGGAAACTCGAGGATGGCTTCGCCGTTCCCTTCGCGATAGCAGATTTCGATCGAGTCGACGAGGCGCGCGCGCGATTCAGCGCTAACCGACAAGCGATCGACGACGACCCAAACCGGCTTCGAGAAATCGACGTCGAGCAAAGTTTCAGGCGAAGAAAACTCGTGCAATCGCCCATCCTGATACAAGCGGTTGAAGCCGCGCTTCTGAATATCGATCAATGCGTTGCGCACGGATTCTTGCGATGGCGGCGCAGGCTTTTTCTTGAGCAGCAGCTTCCGCGCAGCGGGCACCGCCGATTGCGGTGCTGCGATTCGCAATTGGTACACGACGTAGAATCGTCGACCCGGCGCGAGCGACAAAACCTTCGTCGCGATCTCATCCGGATTATCACGACGAACCAGTGCGCCGCACTTGATGCAGAACGTCTCCCCGCAACGAGCGAACAGCAAACGCAAGTAATCGTAGATTTCCGTCGCCGTCGCGACCGTCGAGCGCGGATTCCGAGTCGAATTCTTCTGCCGAATCGCTACCGCCGGCGCGATGCCGGAAATATCGTCGACGTCCGGCTTCTCCATGCGCTCCAGAAACTGACGCGCATAGGCCGACAAAGACTCGACATACCGCCGCTGCCCTTCGGCATACACCGTGTCGAACGCGAGCGACGACTTGCCGGAACCGCTCACACCCGTAACCACCGTGATTGCGTTGTGCGGAATCTCGACGCTGACGTTTTTCAGGTTATGAACGCGCGCGCCGCGAATGGAAATCGTCTCGTTGCCTGAGTTACCGGCCGGCTGCTGCGAAGACGCGTCCGATGAAATGAGTTCGTTGGTTGCCAAGGCTAGTCCGGACAGTACGGCCACACACAGGCGGGTTTGGTGGCGACTGCCTAAACTTTAAATTATACGGACGAGAGCAACTCTAGGCAAATGGAAGGCGAAACTATGAACAAAAAGAGCCCAGCGCGACCGCAACGTGAGCCGAACGCTCACGAACAGCGACTACTACGGCGGGTCTAGTCCATCTGAAGCTTGATCGTCCCGACGCCGCCCGAAACCTTGAGATGAATCGTCGCCGGAGTCTTGCCATAGGCGTCGTTGGTATAATCGCTATCTCGCTTTCGAAAATCGGGAGCCGAAATCCCGCCGATCCCGCCCTCCGCGCGAGCAACCACGCCGACGTTGCGGGGCAATCGTACCGTTGCCTCGCCAACGCCGCCCCCGATGTCGGCATCCAGATCCTTCTTCCGATCGCCGGTCAGGTCTACCATCACGCGCCCTGCGCCCATATTCAGCGTGAGCCGCGTCACCGGCACGTCGCGAAGATGCAATCGCCCCTCGCCGGCGCCCATCTCGACTTTTAATTCGAGTGGTATCGAATTATTGAAGCGCAGATTCCAGTCGTTGTGTGAAACACCGAAGTGCGGCGAATCGTGATCCTGAGTGACGTTGATCTGACCGATGCCCGATGCGACGTGATAATCGACGGTCGGCGCGCCGTAGGATTCGGCGAAACTGAAGTCGGCTTCGAGCGCGCGGCTCGAGCCACCCTCGATGGTCAACGATCCGGCCGGCGATTGAATTGACGCGTCGATCGAGTTCGCGCCTTGCAGGTCGACGTGCTGACTCTCGTGTTTCACGTTCGCGCGAAATCCTCGACCGCGCGAGAACGCGTGAGTGTGAAACAGCAGGATGACCATCACGACGACGAACGTGACGAATCCGACCGTCGCTCCCGCCGACCACGAGCCGCCGTTCGCGCCACCCCCGGCACGCGCAGCGCGCGTGGAATCAAAAATCTTCGCCAGACCCAGGAAGATCAAGATCAGCGGCCAGTAGGTCCTTAGCACATACCAGGCGTCGAAGTTGGGCCGGTAGTTGGCGTAGAGAAACAGCGCCCCGATGACGATCAGAACGATCGGGAAGACCAACTGGCGCTCTTGGCGAACGTTGTCGGGCATCAGAGACCTCGGCACCTATATTGATACGCAGTGGATGAGCGAATGTTTCCTGGGATTCGCCGCGGCTGTCCAACTGATTGATGGGCGAGAGGATAGCCCTGACAGGCCGTGCGAAGCAATCGCGATGGAACCGCTTCGCCATGGCGCTGCTTGGGGCACAAGTTAGCAGCCATGGCGGCTATGCTAGAGTCGGGTCGTTGAGCTGGAGCGACGTGATGGGAACGTTCGAACGGGTCATATGGATTGTGCTGGACAGCGTCGGCATCGGCCCGCTGCCGGACGCGGCAGACTATGGCGACGTCGGTCGAAATACGCTCGGACACATCGCCGAGTCGAGGCCCCTTCAGATTCCGATGCTCGTGAAGATGGGGCTCGCTAACATCGCGCCGCTCAAACATCTGCCGCCAACTGCCACTCCGATCGGAGCGTTCGGAAAAGGCGCCACACATTCTCCCGGCAAAGACACGACGACGGGTCACTGGGAAATGGCGGGCATCTGGCTCGATCAAGCCTTCCCTGTTTATCCGAACGGCTTTCCGCGCGAAATCATCGAAGCGTTCGAAAAGCAGATTGGCCGCGGCACGATCGGTAACAAGCCCGCCTCCGGCACCGAAATCATCAAGGAGCTTGGCGAAGAGCACGTTCGAACAGGCAAGCCGATCGTTTACACATCCGGCGACAGTGTCTTTCAAATCGCGACGCATGAAGATGTGATTCCAATCGCCGAGTTATATCGAATGTGCGAAATCGCGCGAAAAATTCTCGATGGGCCGAATCGCGTCGGCCGAGTGATCGCGCGTCCCTTCACTGGGCCGGCCGGGAATTTTGTCCGCACGACGCGGCGTCACGACTACGCCGTCGAACCGCCGAAGCCGATGCTGCTCGATGTGCTGAAGGAACGCTCCGTTCCAGTATTTGGCGTGGGAAAAATTCACGACATCTACAACGGTCGCGGCGTCGAAGACTACGTCACGACGACGGGGAACGCCGACGGGATGCAAAAGCTCTCCGCCGCTGCTCGTGAGAAAAAGCGCGGACTACTCTTCTGCAATCTCGTCGATTTTGACATGCTCTACGGCCATCGCAAAGACGTCGAGGGTTTCGCGAAGTCGCTCGAAGAATTCGATTCCGTGCTCGCCGAATTCCTCAAACAACTTAGCCCGTCAGACCTGCTGATAATCACCGCCGACCACGGTTGCGATCCAGATTTACGCTGGAAAACGACTGACCACTCACGCGAATATGTGCCAATCCTGGCCTACACACCTAAGAACAATTCCGGCACAAGTCTCGGAACCCGCGACACCCTCGCCGATATGGGCCAGACCATCGCCACAAATTTCGGCGCTGCGATTCCTCACGGATCGAGCTTTCTCAACTTGTTGTAGGTGTTAGCGAACGCAGCGTTCAACGCCGCGGTGAAAGTCAGTTACCTGAAGCGCCGCCGCCTGGGGCGTAGTAGCCGTTGCGGGTGCGAGCCGTCAGCTTGCCGTGACCGCGCGGGGGAATCACATCGACCTGCACGCTGCGAAACGTCCCGTCTCGCTTTGTGTTCGTCGGATAGTACGCCAGCGTGTACTGGTTGCGAATATCGTGCGCGACGTTTTCGCAAATCTCTTTCACGTCGCCGACATTTTCCGGGAAGAACGACAATCCGCCAGAAGCCTTAGCGATGTCTTCCAGCGCGCGCTTCGCCCGCTTCGCGTTTTTCTTGTTCTCTTCGCCCAGCAAACCGATCGTATAGATGACCGTGTCGGTCCTCTGAATCTCGCGAATCGTTTTCTCGAGCGTGTTATGACTGGTGTTGTCTTCGCCGTCGGTTACCACGAGCAAGACTTTCTTGTCTTTGTGGCCCTTCCTCACGTGATCCAACGATCCGATGATCGCGTCGTAAAGCGCCGTGCTGCCGCGCGAATCGATGCGCTCAAGAGCTTCTTTCAGCTCGGGCACGCTGTTCGTGAAATCCTTGTCGAGGTCCAGATAAAAGTCATCGTTGAAGTTGACGACAAACGCTTCGTCCTGCGGATTGCTCGCTTCGACCAACGTAATCGCCGCAGCATTCACCCGCGGGCGCTTGTCACGCATGCTGCCGCTGTTGTCGATCACCAGACCCATGCTGACGGGAATATCTTCACGCTTAAAAACCGCGAGCTTCTGTTCGGCTTTGTCTTCCAGAACGCGGAAATTCTCTTCCTTGAGGCCGTCGACGAAACGGCCACGATCATCCAGCACAGTGGTGTGCAAAACGACGAGGTTCACATCGACGCGAATCTTAGGATCGGTCGGGGCCGACTGACCCGGCGGTAGCGGCTGGTTGCTAGGAACGGAAGGTATCTGCGACAGCGCCGGCAAACCCGACAGTGCGAGCGCGCAGACGGCGACAACAAGAATGGTCGGAAGTGAGAACCGCGCGACGACTTCAGTGACTTGGCGCGTAGTAGCCAGTCTTCGAGTAAACGTTGAGAGGCGGGAGCCCCTTGGGCGCGCGCAGCTTGATCTTGATTTTTCTCCAGCGCGCGTCATGTGCCTTGTTGCTCGGCCGATATCCCAAAACATATTGATTGCGCAACTCCATGCCGATCTTTGACGCGATGTCGGGCAGATCGTTTAGATTCTCGACGGCGAAGACGCGGCCGCCGGTCATTTCGGTCACTTCACTCAACAGCGAGGGGCCGTTGAGCTCTTCAGGAGTACGGTTGCGATAGCCGAGCGGATCGAAAATGCCGATAGCGTAAAGCTGGGTGTCCGCTTCTTTCACGAGCCGCTTGATGTCGCTCTCGTTGTACCGACTATGATTATCGCCCCCGTCCGAGAGAATGAGCAAGGCGCGCTTGCCGTTCTTGGCACCCCGCATCTGGCTAAGGCCTAAATAAATAGCGTCGAGCAGCGCAGTTCGCCCCTTCGGAGCGGCCAGCATCATGCGGCTTTGGAGGTCTTCGACGCTGTTGGTAAAGGCGCTCGTCAGTTCGGCGCGCTCGTTGAAGCTGACCAGGAAGAACTCGTCCTGCGGATTGGCGGTCTTGAAAAATTGAATAGCGGCTTCGCGGGACTTTCCGATCTTATTCGTCATGCTGCCGCTCATGTCGAAGATTACGCCGATCGAGATGGGCACATCTTCGGACGAAAACGTCACGACTTCCTGCTCGACGTTGTCCTCATATACGCGGAAATTGTCGGGGTCGAGGCCGGTTACCAGCCGATTGTAGGGATCGGTGACCGTCACATTCACGAGCGCGAGGTCGACATCCAGCTTCAGGCCCTGTTTCGGCTGGAGCTTCTCACCCTTGGTGTTTTTCTTGACGTCGTCCTTGACGGCCTGCGGAACGTCCTGAGGCTCGTCCTTTTTCTCTTCCTTGGCTTTGGCGTCGCGCTCAGCTTCGGGCGACTGCGCCTTTGGGGCGTCCTGGGACTGATCTTGAGGCTGGTCGGACTGAGGTTTTTCGGAACTTGTCTCGGGCGGAGCGGGATTCTGCGCAGGGGTACGAGCCGGGGTTACACAGAGAAGGGCCCAAACCACCAAAAAACCAACCACCACAAAGGGCAAAACGCGAAACTTATCTACCTCGCGCTTCACGGCTCTCTCCCAAAGATCCCTTGGCCTGCCGGGAACGGCCGCGCGGTTCAAGGACTTGCCATGGATAATAGCACCGGCCCGCCGGAAAACAAGTGCCATCGCGTCCTTTGAAGGCCGCAATCGTGTCAAACCTTTGTCACGATATTTGTCTTACGGAATGGGCCGGCGTTCAGATGAGTTTGACGGCTGTGTGGTAGCATCCGGCTCTCGCAAGATATCTGCCGGATGCGTGTGCGGTGGAAAATAAACGGGGATAAATGGGATGGAAGAAAGGTCCAGCGAATGGCGTCTGAGAAGGTAGTCGTCGTCATCCCGGCGCGATACGGTTCCACCCGGCTTCCGGGGAAACCCCTCGTTTCACTGGCGGGTCAGCCCATGATCCGTCGGGTGTACGACCGAGCTAAGTCGGCCGAATCGGTCCACGAAGTTATCGTGGCGACCGACGACGACCGGATCATTGAGGCGGTCAAGGCCTTCGGCGGCCAAGCTCGCATGACCCGGCCGGACCATCGGACCGGTACGGAGCGCGTTGCCGAGGTAGCCGCCCACGTCGAGGGCGACGTGTTCGTGAATGTGCAAGGCGACGAGCCGCTACTCGACCCCGCCGCCGTGGATACGGCCGTTCAGGCTCTGCTCGAGGACGGGCACACCGCCGTCTCAACCGTGGCAACGCCGATCAAGACGACGGCGGACATCATGGATCCCAACGTCGTAAAAGTGGTACTCGATTTCGACGACAACGCGCTTTACTTTTCGCGCGCTCCGATTCCCTGGGTGCGCGACACCAAGAGCGGTATTCAAGTTCGCCACATGAAGCACCTAGGCCTTTATGTTTTTCGTCGTGATGCCCTTCTTGAGTATCCGACGCTTCCGCAAGGCGAACTCGAGAAGATCGAACAGCTCGAGCAGCTTCGCTGGATGGAAAACGGGACGAAGATTCGCGTGGCTGAAGTGGAACACGACGCAGTGAGTGTGGATGTTCCCGAAGATGTGGCTCGCGTCGAAAAACTCCTGCAAGGCGAATAGCGCCGCTTCGGCGAATCCCGGCCACAAAACAAAACCGCCTGGCTCAATGAGCCAGGCGGGCAAAATGTTAAACGGAATCGCTGCTCGTCAGTAGTTTCTCTGTAGTGTCCCCGTGATCACACGATGCGTGTCCGTCCCAACGACATACAGCTGGTTCGGACTCACAAAGTACGCCGAGAAATTCAGCGTCGCTGTAGGTGACGTCTGAAGCGTGATCGAGTAGCCATTCCTTCCAGTGCCATCCCCATTAACGCTGAGCATTCCAGTGATTGCAACACCAGTCTGCACCTCATTCGCCGAAAGTTCGGTGAAGTCCACACCGCCGGTGATATTACCTGACGTGTCTTGGCTGTACTGACCGACAAAGTCTTCTTCCGCCAGAATTCCGGTGTGCGAGTTAATGCTTAACCCGCTCCAGTTGAGGCCCCAATTTCCGCCCGCGGCCGTTGCGGTGTAAGGCCCGCCGCTCTGCGCCACAAGCGTACCGTCGGATGTGATCCCGTTGCTGACGTCCTGGATCACGCCTTGTGTCGGTGAACTCAGATAGAAGACAAACTGGAACGTCCCTTTATTCGAGTCCGTGAACGTCATCGTGCCGCGACCGGTGCCACTCGGATCGATCGCATAGGTCGTGGAGCTTAACGTTCCATTCGGAATCGCAACCGGGTTACTGTTCCCGGAGCCGCTCGCGCTCGAATCGTTGTCGTCCATCAATATATTGCTGAGGTTCCCGGTGGTGAACGTAGCCCGACCGGTGCGCACATCCGCGCCGCTTAAGCTTGAACCGCCGAGCGAGAACACCCAACCGCCCGTGACGCCGGCTGTCGTTGTCGGGATCGTGCCCGTTTGCGCCACGAGATCGCCGATGCTCGCCGCTGGATAGTCGACTCGCATCACGCGCAGTCGACTCGCGCTCACGATATAAACGGCATAGTTAAAGGTAGTCCCTGCAGCCGTCAGCGTCGCCGTACCTCGGCCGAACGTCGGCCCATTTGCCGAATCGATGACAAAAGTTCCGCCGCTGATCTGCAATTCGCCGCTCGGAGTAAAGTCGTCATTGATGTCGATAACACCGGAGCTCAACGCTCCGCCTCCATTGGCTACCATCTGGCCAACGAGCGATTCCCCCGCGCCATTTGGATCCACACCCGAATAATCAAACACGTAAGGTCCACTCACATTATTCGGGTAGCCAGAAAAAGTGGACGTGTCCTGCGCGATGAAGTTGCCGCTAGCCGTCGCAGATCCATCCGTCTCGGTAAGCAGTCCCGCGCTCGTCGAAGTCAAAACGACGCTGACCTGAATTGTCTCGGCCGAATCGATCAGACTCAGCGTGCCTTTGCCACTCGAATTTACGGAGTAACTGCCGCCGGTGATCGCAAGGGTCGTTGCGCCGGGAACGATGCCGCTGTTCAAATCCTGCACGCCTCCAGTGATCGCCCCGGACCCGTTCGCCGTAAAGCTACCGACTCGCGTGAAGAAACCGCCGCCATCCTGCCCGCTCAACACAAACGCGTACGTTCCGTTCAACGACGATGCCGAATAAGGTCCGCCCGAAGGAGGCGGCGGCTGCGGAGTACTCCCGCCTCCACCCCCGCATGCCGCGCTCATCGCGGCCAGAATCGCGGTGCCCATGAACGCGAGATACTTCGTCAGACGGCGATTCACAGGGCACCTTCCCGATTCGCGCTAGAGCTTGTCGCCAGTCTCTTTCCGTTCTTCCAGAGGGGCGCGCCCTTCGGTGAGCGAACCGCAACCGCTGCCGTGCCGTCCTGCACGATGCGTGCATAAAACACGGTGTCGGCCCCAACCGTGAAGTTCTCACCCACGAAACGCACCGAGTCGCCGGTCTTCAAATTCAATTTGTTCAGCGCGAGGTATTTCGAGCTGCCCACGTGCACGTCCACGAGTCCGGACCCCGACTGCACCATAACGTGTGTACCCAGTGGCCCCGTCTTCGAATTCTCCACCACGCTCGAAACCGTTCCGACCAGGTTTGTTTCGCGCCCCACTTGATATTGCGAAGATTCCACCTGCGGCGCCGTCTGTGCCCCGACGTATCCGGCCGCGGCCAAAGCTGTCGCCAGGGCCGTAGCCACCCAACTCAACCGAGTAACTCGTTTCATGATTTTTCCTTATGTGAATGACTCGACCAATTCGAGCCTCGAACCGCGCATGCGGTCATCAGAGCCGCAATTCGCGCTACCTCGTTATTCCCTGGTTAGATGGAATTAGTGCCCAACGCGGTTTCGCGAACGCCATTTCTGATGTCTAAAGACGAACTATTTACATCCCGCAGCTGGTCTGCGGCGCGTCTGATAAAGTGAAGACGACGCGAATCTTCCCCGGTTGAAGAACACCTCGTTCAAAGAAAAGTTGCGGCATCGGCACCTCTGTTTGGACGCTGCTACCAAGGGTTCGCCGCGTCGATTCACACAAACAATTTTTTGATTCGCCTCGGCGTTCGCGTCGGATTGACACCTCGCCGTTTCGCGACCATAATTATGTGTACGTCACTCCTGCGGAGGTCGGACAGGCCCGGCGCGTTAGGCAAGTCAGCGAGTCGAGGCCAACTAAGGATGGCGCCAAAATATATATTTGTTACGGGCGGCGTGGTTTCCTCTCTCGGGAAAGGCGTAGCTGCCGCCTCCATCGGTTGTCTCCTCGAAAGTCGCGGTCTTAAAGTCACCCTCCAGAAGTGCGATCCCTATCTCAACGTCGATCCCGGCACGATGAGTCCGTATCAGCACGGCGAAGTGTTCGTCACCGACGACGGCGCTGAAACCGATCTCGATCTCGGCCACTACGAGCGCTTCACGCCGCAAATCTCACGCCGGGACCATAACTGGACCACCGGCCGCATCTACGAAACGATCTCGCCAAGGAACGCCGCGGCGATTATCTCGGCAAAACCGTGCAGGTGATTCCGCACGTCACCGACGAAATCAAAGCTGCATTCCGCAAAGTCGCCGAAGGCGTGGACGTCGTCATCGTCGAAATCGGCGGCACTGTAGGCGACATCGAGTCGCTTCCATTTCCTCGAAGCGATCCGCCAGATGCGCCTCGAACTCGGCCCCGAAAACGTCGCTCTTCGTGCATCTCACGCTCGTTCCTTACATCGCCACCGCCGGCGAACTGAAAACCAAACCCACCCAGCACAGCGTCAAGGAAATGCTCGAGCATCGGAATTCAGCCCGACGTTCTCATTTGCCGCAGCGATCGCCAGCTTCCCGCCGAGCTGAAAGCCAAAATCGCTCTCTTCTGCAACGTCGCCGAAGCTTGCGTGATTTCCGCGCCGGACGTCGCAACATATACGAAGTGCCCATGTCGCCTGGCCGCGCGAAGGCCTCGACGAGCAAATTCTGCGGCTCCTGCACCTCGAAAGCGCCCGCTCCGCGCGATCTGAAGCCCTGGCTGGCGATGCTCGAAAATCGCATGAACATCCGCGGGCGAAGTGCGCATCGGCAGTAGTCGGCAAATACGTTCAGCTCGAAGACGCATACAAAAGTTTGCGCGAAGCGCTGCTCACGGCGGCCTGGCCAATCGATCAGCGAGTGGTTATCGAATGGATCGAAGCCGAAGAAATCGACTCGCCCGCAAACCGCCGAGCGCTGATTGCGCCAGGTCGACGGCATTCTCGTTCCCGGCGGATTCGGCAAGCGCGGCATGCAGGGCATGATTCACACCATCACCTACGCGCGCGAGAAGAAGGTTCCGTTCTTCGGCATCTGCCTCGGCATGCAGTGCGCCACCATCGAGTACGCACGCCACGTCGCCGACCTCGAAAGCGCCGACAGCACCGAATTCGACCCGCAACGCCGAACCGCGTCATCTACAAACTGCGCGAACTCCTCGGCGTCGATGAAATGGGCGGCACGATGCGCCTTGGTGCGTGGCCCTGCAAACTCGAGCCCGGTTCATTCGCCAATCGCGCTTACGGAAAGCTCGAAATCTCCGAGCGCCATCGCCATCGCTACGAATTCAATCGCGAATACGAGAAAATCCTGACCGCCGCCGGCTTCCGCATCACCGGCCGCACTCCCGACGGCGATTACGTCGAGATCGTCGAAGCCCCCGACCATCCATGGTTCCTCGGCTGCCAGTTCCATCCCGAGTTCAAATCGAAGCCGCTCGAACCGCATCCGCTCTTTTCAGCCTTCATCGGCGCCGCTATCGAGCATAAAAAAAACAAAAATCGCCCCGTGGCTGAAGTCGCTGAGTCCCATCGCGCCCAAGCCGTAGCCGTCGCCCCTCACGCCACCGCGTAAGGCTTTGCTCTTGTAGGGTCCGGGCTTGCCCGGACCGGCTTTAACACCGGCAACGCGCATCCGCACGCCACAAATCGCTCTCGTTTCTGTATCATTGTCCAACTTAAGATGACCACGCCCCATGAAATCCCGCTGCACTCCCTGCGTCTCGGCGCCAAAAATCCGCTCTTCCTCATCGCCGGGCCCTGCGTCATCGAATCCGAATCCCACGCCTGCAAAATGGCCGAGTCCATCGCCAAAATCGCCGCCGACGCCGGCCTCCCGTACATCTTCAAAGCCTCCTACGACAAAGCCAATCGCTCGTCCGCAAAATCCTTCCGCGGCCCCGGCGCAAAAGAAGGCCTCCGCATCCTCGGCAAAATCAAATGCGATCTAAAACTCCCCGTCCTCACCGACATTCATGAGCGCGAGCAAGCCGCGCCTGCCGCCGAAGTCGTCGACATCCTGCAAATTCCCGCGTTCCTCTCGCGTCAAACCGATCTCCTTGAAGCCGCCGCCAAAACCAATCGCATCATCAACGTAAAAAAAGCCCAGTTCCTCTCGCCTTGGGACATGAAAAACGTCGTCGAAAAACTCGCCGCCACCGGAAACAACAACATCATCCTCACCGAACGCGGCGCCACCTTCGGCTACCAGAATCTCGTCGTCGATGTCCGCTCATTCCCGATCATGAAAAAGTTCGGCTACCCCGTCGTGTTCGATGCGACGCACTCCGTCCAACTCCCCGGCGCACAAGGCAACGCCAGCGGCGGCCAGCCTGAATTCATCGAGCCTCTCGCCCGCGCCGCCGTGGCCGCAGGCGTCGACGGCGTCTTCCTCGAAACGCACGACAACCCCGCCGAGGCCCTCTCCGACGGCCCCAACGCGCTCCCGCTCTCGCAGCTCCCGCAACTTCTAGCGCGCCTGAAAGAACTCTCCACTCTCGTTCGAAAATGGAATTCGCAATGAGCCTGGACACAGCGCGTCGCGTTTTAAAAATCGAGGCACAAGCCATTCAGGATGTGCTCCAACGTCTCGACGCAACATTCGAAAAGGCCGTCGACCTCCTCTTCGCCTGCAAAGGCCGCGTAGTCCTTACCGGCATGGGCAAGTCCGGCCTCGTCGCGCGCAAAATCTCCGCAACGTTCTCCAGCACCGGCACGCCATCCTTCTTCCTTCACCCCGGCGAAGCTCTCCACGGCGACCTCGGCATGCTCGCCCGAGGCGACGCGCTCATCGCCGTCTCTTACGGCGGCGAAACCGAGGAGATCATTCATCTCCTCGAAGCCCTTAAACGCCTGGAAATCCCTCTCGTTACGCTCACCGGCAATCTCAAATCCACGCTCGCCGAATCCAGCGACGTCGCGCTCGACGTCAGCGTGAAAGAAGAAGCGTGCTCCTTGAATCTCGCTCCGACCGCGAGCACCACGGTTGCAATGGCCGTCGGCGACGCGCTCGCCGTTTCGCTCCTCGAACGCCGCGACTTCCGCCACGACGACTTCGCCGCGCTCCACCCCGCTGGCCGCCTCGGCAAAAAGCTCCTTCGCGTCGAGCATCTGATGCACGCCGCCGACGCTCTCCCTCGCGTCTCGCTCGAAACGAAAATGCCCGACGTCTTTCACGAAATGAGCGCAAAGAAACTCGGCATGACCACCGTGCTCGCCCCCGATGGAAGACTCGCAGGCATCATCACCGACGGCGACCTCCGCCGCCTGATGGAAAAGCAAGGCGGCGCAACGCTGGCCATGACTGCGGGCCAAGCGATGACCCGCACCCCGCAAACCATCGGCCCGCACGTCCTCGCCAGCGAAGCCCTCAATGCAATGGAAAAGAAAAAAATCACATCGATCGTCGTCGTAGACGAATCTCAAAAGGTAGTAGGCGTAGTCCACCTGCACGATCTCTGGACCTTGGAGCTAATTTAGATCTTCAGGAAAAGTGCGGTGGATTTGGCGATCTCAAGGCCGTATTACCAAATTTAACGATCGCCGCCCTGTAGCCGCGATCGTTTCCCAGATCGCAGGGTTAAGACTCAACCCCGCCAACCCGATCGCAAACAAGCACCACCGAAACGTCTCATGTTTTTTTGAATTCCAAGGAGCCATTCACCCATGCCCAGCCCCACCACAAAAAAAATCACCCCCGCCGTCGCCAAACGCGCCAAGCAAATCAAAGTCTTCCTGATGGACGTGGACGGCACCATCACGGACGGCAGCGTCACGCTTCTCTCGCAACCCGACGGCACCGCCCTCGAAATCAAAACTTTCGACGCCCACGACGGCCAGGGCCTCACCCTCGCCCACACCGCCGGCATCCGCACTGGCGTCATCACCGGCCGTGGCAGTGCCGCACTCCGCCGCCGCTGCAACGAACTCAGCATCGAGTTCGTCTACGAAAAGCAGCCGCACAAGATCGCCGCCTACGAAGAAATCCTTAAAAAAACTGGCGCCAAAGAATCCGAAGTCGCCTACTTGGGCGATGACCTTCCCGATTTAACCGTAATGCGCCGCGTAGGCTTCGCCGTAGCCGTCGGCGACGCCGCCCCCGAACTAAAATCCATGGCCCACTACGTCACCGCCGCCGCTGGCGGCAAAGGCGCCGCCCGCGAAGTCGTCGAAGTCCTCCTCAAATCCCGCAACCTCTGGAAAGAAATGATCGACAAAGCCCGCGCCTAGCCCGCTATCAAAAATGTGTAGGGGCGCAGCACTGCTGCGCCCCAGCTTGCCCGGGCCTAAACTTCATCTCGATCTGTTTTTTGCTTTTTTTTCGTTCGCTATTCCGTTATTTCATTCCGTCTTTAAGATTCTTCTTCTTATTCATACCTCAACGCCAGCACCGGCTCCACCTTCATCGCCCTTCTCACCGGCACCCAACACGCCACCAACGCCACACCCGCCAACAAAACGCTAACCGCCACATACGTCCACAAATCAAACGGCGCCACCCCCACCAGCAAACTCTTCATCGCCCGCGCACCGCCCATCGCTGCCACAAATCCCACCACGATCCCAGCCCCCACCAGTGAAAACACCTGCCGCAGAATCATCCTCATGATCTCCACCGGCCGCGCGCCTAGCGCCATCCGAATCCCGATCTCATTCGTCCGCTGTCCCACGACATACGACATCACGCCATAAGTGCCAACCGACGCCAGCAGCAGCGCCAGCCCCGCCATCGTTCCCAACAATACCGCTTCGTAACTCGTCTCCTGCATCGACTCCGTCACAAGTTCGGCCATCGTCCGCGGCTCAAACAGCGCCAGATTCGGATTCAGTGACTTCACCGCTTCCCGTAACGTTGGAATCGCCGACTCCGGTTCTCCCGACGTTCGAATCACCACGTAAAACGGTCGCGATGGTGAGCCCATGTCCCATGGCAGCGGCAAATACGCTTCGGGCATCGCGGCGTCGCGTAACCGGTGCTGCTTCACGTCTCCGACGACCCCGACAACGCGAAACTGCGCGAAGTTCGTAAATATCTTCCCGATCGCGCTCTGGTTCGGCCAAAAAGTCTTTGCCATGGTCATGTTGATCACCGCCGAGATCACGTACTTCGACGCAATTTTCGCCGACTCTTTGTCATCGCTGATGGGTGTGACTTCCCGCATCAACTTTCCCGCTAATTCGAAGTCCTCCGGTGCCAGCTCACGCCCATCCAACAACGGAATGCTCATCACACGAAAATACCCGGTGCTGATCGCCGACCACTCCACCAGAGGACCCGACATATCGTCCTCCTGCTGCCCCGGAATCTTCACGTATCCATTGTTTCCTCCGCGCAGCGGCAGTTTCCCTGTGATCGCTACGGCGTCTACACCTGGCGAATTCTTCACCTTCTCGATCAGTGGTCCGTAAAATCCTTCGCCCTGGTCGAGTGTGGTGTATTGCTTCTCCGGCAATCGAATCGCCGCAGTCAGCACGTGGTCTCCGCGCACTCCGATTTCCGTTGCCTTCAAGTTTGAGAAAGTTCGCAGCAGCAATCCCGCTCCCGTTAGCAGCGCCAGCGACAGCGCAATTTCCCCCGCAACCAGCACACTCCGCAGACGCTGCCCCTTGTGCGATCCACCCGCGCCGCCCGTGCCTCGCGACTTCAGCGCCTCAAGCGAACTCGCGCCGACCGATTGCAGCGTCGGTGCCAATCCGAACACCACTCCCACCCCGATGCACAACAAAAACGTAAACATGAGCGGCATAACATCCACAGCCAGCGGGTTCGGTTGCGGCACGGTGTCGGCGAGCAACCTTCGCATCGCCGCAACGCCCCCGAACGCAATCGCCACTCCGAAAATCCCCCCGACAAGCGCCAGCAAGACGCTTTCGGTCAAAAGCTGCCGCACCAGCCGCCCGCGTCCAGCTCCCAGCGCGCTACGCACCGCGATCTCGCGCTTCCTCGCCGTCGCCCGCGCTAACAAAAGATTCGCCACGTTCGCGCAGGCAATCAGCAGCACCAGCCCAACCGCTCCAAACAAGATCAAAATCTGCGACGAAAAATCTCCGACCAGGTCGTCGTGCAGCGGCGTCACGATCGCATCCACGTTCCGGTTCGAGTTCGGAAACTGCTTCTCATAACCTTCCGCGAGCGCCTTCAAATCCTCACGCGCTTGTGCGATCGTCACGCCATCTTTCACTCGCCCGATCGCATTCCAACTGTGCGATCCGCGCGTGCCCAAATTCTTGAGTGACATATCCAGCGGCGCCCACACCTGCGAGTCCGCCGGCAACCGGTACCACGCCGGCATCACACCCACAATCGTGTACAGCTGGCCATCCAGTATCATCGTTTGGTTCACGATCTCGCGCGATCCGCCGAACCGCGACTTCCAGAACGAGTTGCTCAAAACTGCGACGTGATTCGCTCCCTTCTGACCTTCGCTCGGCGCAAACGTCCTTCCCAACTGCGGCCGTACGCCAAGCAACTCGAAAAAGTTCGCCTCCACGAGCGTCACCGTCGCACCCTCCGGCGAATCTCCCGTCGAAAGATTTACTCGCGACGGCCACGAATACAGCGCCATGTCCGCGAAGCCTTTGTTGTACTTTTTCCAATCGAGATAGTCTTCGCCCGTGAGTGGATACGACCCCGGCGCGCTCTCCGTCTGGTAAAGCGCCACAACTTTCTCCGGCGTTCGAAACGGCAGCGGCTTCAGCAGCGTCGCGTTCACGACCGAAAAAATCGCCGTGTTCGCGCCGATTCCCAACGCCAACGTCAAGATCGCAATCACCGTGAACCCCGGGCTGTTTCGTAGTACGCGCCCCGCGTACCGAACGTCCTGCGCCAGGTCGTTCAACCAATTCGTCTTCCGCGTCTCTCTGCATTCTTCTTTCATCGATTCCACTCCCCCAAACTCGATCATCGCCGCCCGCCGCGCCTCAGTCGGCGTCATCCCCGCCCGCACGTTCTCCGCTGTCTGCCGCTCGACATGAAACGCCAGCTCGTCACTCAACTCCCGCTCGCTCGTCCCGCGCCGAAACAACCCCCGCGCCCCCATCCTCACCTTGTCGAAGATCCTCATCGCAGCCTCACGTTCGAACTCCGTCCGAAGGATCTGACCCCGAAGCCCCGCTTGCGGTCTCAGCCGGATTCGCAATCTGTACTCGATTTGTGAGTCCACAGTCGATTTGTGGGGTCCGCAAACCGATTTATGGGTCGTACCTTCAGGTACGACTTAAACCCTGTCCAATGAGGGGCTTCAGCCCTGACCACCCAATCCACTGGTGCCCCATGTACACTCCCGCCCGCCGTAAACCACTTAGAATCACATCCTTACGCAACGCTCACGTGCAAGTTATTTAGAATGATATTCTTGCAAAAAAGCCCTAGGGGGGAGGGGCGTCCGCCCAATCACACGGCACCCGCTCGCGCATTCAACCTTCAAACCTTCACACCTCCCAACCTTTAAACATTCTTCAACACCATCCCAATCGCCGCCGACAGCCGCTCCCAATTCGCCTCTTCCTCGCGCATGTACTTCTTCCCCGCCCGCGTCAGCGAGTAATACTTCGCCTTCCGGTTGTTGTCCGACTCGCCCCACTCCGCCCGAATCCACCCGTTGTTCTCCAGCCGGTGCAGCGCTGGATACAACGCCCCCTGATTCACAAGCAGCACGTCCTTCGACACCTGCCGGATCCGTTGCGCGATCGCCCATCCGTGCATTGGCTCCAGGGCGAGCGTCTTCAAAATCAGCAAATCGAGTGTCCCCTGCACCAAGTCCGTTGGTTTCCCCACCGCATCTCCTGTGGCTGTCTACATGACGTACGAAACAGCCAATCGTTTGGTTCCCCTAAATTATTTACAGAACTCCCCCTAATTTATTGACAGGACGCTACCCCCACTCCTGTCAATAGTCAAGGGGAGCGTCGTTCTCTTCCTCTGCGTTCTCTGTGCCCTCTGTGGTGAATCTCTTCTCCCATTTGTCCCCCACCCCAATCCCGGCGATAATGTTGAGCGACCATTTTCCCTGAGGACTGTCCTTCAAATGTCAAACGCTTGGCACGACGTCTCACCCGGCAACGAACTCCCCCGCGACTTCACCGCCGTCATCGAGATCCCGCTCGGCTCCAACGTAAAATACGAGCTCGACAAACCCACCGGTCTGCTCAAAGTCGATCGCATCATCCACTCCGCGGTTTTCTATCCCGCGAACTACGGCTTCATCCCGCAGACCTACGCCGAAGACAACGATCCTCTCGATGTCCTCGTTCTCTGCCAGGAGCCCGTCCAGCCGCTCGCGCTCATCAAGGCGCGCGCCATCGGACTCATGACCATGATCGATTCCGGCGCCAGCGACGACAAAGTCATCGCCGTCGCGACGAACGATCCCGAGTTCAGCGACTACGTCGAAGCGCGCGATCTTCCGCAGCATCGCTTGCTCGTCCTCAAGCGCTTCTTCTCCGACTACAAACAGCTCGAAGGCAAGCGCGTCGAAGTCGAAGACATCCGCCCAGCTTACGCCGCGCTCACCGTCATCGAGCGCTCGCTCGCCCGCTACCAACAAGAGCGCGAACGCCTGATGGCCAAAGCCGCTATCAAGTAACGCAGACGACTCTGTCCTTACCGCCTTTGCCGGCAGGGTCTGTTTTACATCGAGCGTCGAAGGGCGTCTCGCCGGCGGTTTTTGCCGCCCGAAGGCACGAATCTATACACAACACCGGTTCTCGTAGTAGCATTACCGTTCCCGGTAGGAGCCTGTGTGAAGTCACGTCTCTCAAAAGCCGAAACACGCATCCTCGAGCAGTATTGGAAGCTCGGCACCGCATCCGTGCGCGAAATCCTCGAAAGTCTCCCCGACGACGAACGCGTCGCCTACACCACGGTGCAGACGCTCGTCTATCGCCTCGAAGAAAAAGGCGCGCTCCGCAAAGTGAAAAAGATCGGCAACGCGCAGCTCTTCCAGCCCGCCATCGATCAAAGCCAACACCGCAGCCACCTCGTTCGCGATCTCCTCGATCTCTTCGGCGGCTCTCCTAAACTGCTCGTCTCCAATCTCCTCGAAAGCGGCGACCTCACCTTGCGCGATCTGAACGCGCTTCAAAACGCATCACGCGGCGACAGGCCTAGCCGCACGCGAGGAGGCAAACGTGCATGAACATATCGCTCGCGCAATGTACTACCTCAGCATTCATCTGCTATTCGCTTCGATCGTAGCCGCAGCAGCGTGGACGCTAACTTCAACATCCGCGCCAGCGCCACCACCAAGTATTGGATCTGGATCGGCACTGCTTTCAACTTCGTTCTGCCGACAGGCGCGTTCATCGACAAACTTTGGGCGCCACATTTCCCTTGGGCATATCCCCTCGGCGCAATCGGCGGCCCCATCTGGGATATGACACAAGGCCGCACAGCCGTCATCCTGGCAATTACTTGGCTGACGGGCGTCGTCTTCATGCTCGCCCGGCTAATCACACGCATTCGCCGGGAGCATCGCGACGCACAAACGCTTCAACCCATGACCGATTGCACTCTGACCTCAAACTTTCTGGCTGACGGCATTCCCGTGAGCTTCGGCGATCAAGCAATCGGGTCCCGCGGTTCGCGGCGTTCTCAATCCTCGCATCCTGCTTCCCGTTGACATCGAACGCATTCTGAATCCTCGTGAATTCCACGCCGTCCTCATCCACGAACTCGCGCACGCAAGACGCCGGGACAACCTGATTCGTCTGCTCTACGAAGGTTCGTTGTGTGTCTTGTGGTTCAATCCACTGATGTGGGTCGCCGGGGGTCGGATGGGTTTGTACCGTGAACTCTCGTGCGATGAATCTGTCATCCGTCGCGCGCATGGGCGGGAACTGGTTTCCGCCCTCGCGAAACTTGCCCTTCCAACGCGATCAGTCGTCTTGCAAGCAACCGCATCGTCGCATCTGACCTATCGATTGGCGCTTCTGTCAGCCCCGCCCCGGAGCGCGTCGCGAACAATGAGCGCGGCGCTTGTATCGCTCTTTTTCGCTGTTTTCGTGGCCGGCGTCTTCCAAACCATCGCACACACCGCCTGTTGCTTTGTCTTGAAGCACTAACCGGCTACTCAATCGTGCTCACCCGCGACGCCAAGGCCCGTCTATTTGCATATGCACCGTATGATGTAGTAGAGTGGACGCCTAGTGTAGTAGTAAAAAGAAATCTCTGGCCGGAAAAATAATTCCATCGCGGAGAAGAGTTCAAATGAGAAAAGCACGAACGTTATTGTTCCTTGCGCCAGTCGCGGCAACCGCTATCTTCGCGAGCGCTCTTTTCCATCCCGCGGCCTTCGCCGCCGCGGCGAGCCTTTCGCTATCTCAACAATCGCCGCAACAGTCGCCACCGCAATCAACGCAACCCGCGCCCACCGTTGCTTCCGTCGTGGACCGTGACATCAACGGTGTAGAAGAGCTGATCATCAACGCCGCCGACGCGATGCCCGAAGACAAATTCAATTTCACTCCAGCCGCCCTCAACATTCCGGGCGCCGACTACAAAGGTGTCCGATCCTTCGCCGGTGAAGTCAAACACATCGCCGCTTCCAATTGGTTGATCTGGTCATCCTTAACCGGCGACGGCCTTCCCGAAGGCCTGAAGGACGGGAACGGCCCGGCAAATCTCCAGTCCAAAGCCGACATCATCAAATTCCTCAGAGACTCCTTCGCGCTAGGTCATAGAGCAGCGGCCACGCTGACGGCAGAAAATATGTTGCAATCGCCCGCGAAAAGTAAATCCACTCGCCTGCGTTTGGCGGAATTCGGCGTCGCTCACGCCTACGATCATTACGGTCAGATGGTCGAATACTTGAGAATGAACGGAATCATTCCCCCAGCCAGCCGTAACAAATCGGACTGATCTCGTCGCTTGTTGTCACATGTAATTCGATCGAGGAAAATAGAATAATGAAGCGACTACCTAACTGGCTGGCCCTCGCCGCATTCCTCTTTGTTTTTTCGGCAAGCGCGGCTCGTGCGCAGCAATCACAGCCTGCGGCGCCAAAGACCGTCGACCTGAGGTCCGCAGACGGCACTCTTCTCAAAGCCACTTTCTTTCCAGCAACAAATCCCGGCCCCGGCGTCCTTCTCTTTCACCAAAGCAATCGCAACCGCACTTCATGGAACGACGTTCCTCGCCGCCTTGCGGCGGCCGGCATCAACGCGCTCTCGATCGACGAACGCGGGTATGGCGAAAGCTCTGGAAAAAAGGAAGACCGCGAGCAATTTCATCAAGCTGATCTCAATTCCGCCTTTGAATTTCTGGTCTCGCAGCCAGGCGTCCAACGCGACACTATCGGTGCCGCAGGCGCAGGATGGCTCGGCGTCGACAATTCCGTCGAAACGGCGCGCCTTCATCCCACCCAACTAAAATCCCTTGTCCTCATCTCCGGAGAAACGCTGCTACCCCAATTGAAATTCCTGCGCCAGGCCTCGAATCTCCCCGGACTCTTCATCGTCTCCGACGACGACGAATATCCTCCTACAGTCGAAGCAATGGAGTGGCTCTATGACGTTTCCTCCAGCCCCGAAAAACAATTCATCCATTACTTCGGCCCGCGAGGTCCTTGGATCTGGTACGAAACCTCGAACGCGAGCAAAGTCCCTGCAACCGGGAGTCACGGCACCGATTTATTCCGACGCCACTCCGAATTGCCCTGCACCATCGTCGATTGGTTTGTCACCACTCTGATCAAAACGCCCGGTCACGCCCCCGTCGACGGTGTCGCATCGGCAGCGATTCTGGGACTGATCGATTCACCCGGCGGCCTCGACTCTGCCAGACAACAATTCATCGAAGCGCGTCGTAGAGATCCCAAAGCGCAGTTGTGGCCCGAGGTGAACGTAGACATCTTCGGCGAAGATCACATGCGCCAAGCCGCTGCCCTTGAAAAGGCAGGCCATTCCAGCGAAGCCGCTGCCGAAAAGAACCTCGGCGTCGAAGTTTTCAAACTTAATCTGCTTGCCTATCCCGATTCCGCCGACGCGAATTCCAATCTCGCCGACGCTTATCTCCAGGTCGGCGAGAAAACACTCGCGCGCCAGTACGCCGGCAAAGCGCTCGCCATGATCGATTCGCACGCCGCACCTTTGTCGTCATGGTCCGACACGGAACAGCGTCGAGCCGAAGTTCGCAGCTTTGTCGAAGACATTCTCAAGAAGCTCAACGCACCATGACGGATCGCTCAACGACCGCGGCTACCAACCGACTTGGCGCATGCGCTCCAGAATTAATTCGCTGTAGCGATCCATTCGCTCGGGGTGTCGCTTCAGTGGCGACGGCAAAATTGCCGCGAGCCGCGCGCCTCGCTCCCGGTCGATGCTCCGAGCCGGAGTCCGATACCAATAGCGCGACGCCGCCTCCGCGCCATAAACTCCAGGGCCCCACTCGACGACATTCAAATACAGTTCCAGAATTCGCTGCTTGCCTAACACCAACTCAGCCACCGGCACGAGCGTGAACTCGGCTCCTTTGCGCAAAATGGATCGCTCTGTTCCAAAGAACAAATTCTTCACGAGTTGCTGCGTGATGGTCGAGCCTCCGCGCAGCTTGCCGCCTTTCATGTCGTCTTCGGCTGCGATCTCCATCGCTTCCCAATCGAACCCATGATGCTGGTAAAAGCGCGCATCTTCCGCGGCGACAACTGCGTGTTGCAGCTCCGGCGAAATCTGCTTCATCGGAACAAATTCGTAGCGCTCTTCATATTTCGCGTTGTGAATCCGGGCCTGAAATCTTCGCTCCATGTGCAGGGCCGTTGTCGGTGGATCGACCCAACGCGCCATTACGAGCGTGAGCGCAGCCAACACCCACACCAGCGCCACTCCAATGAGCAGCCACTGCACTACAAATCGGAGCGGACTCTTCCGCGAAGCCTTCTGCGGCGGTGTCTCTGGATTTTCAGCCACGCCTCAGAATAATCGTTCGTCCTCGATCGACCTAACTCCGAGAAGTCAAAGCTTTCCCTTCCGAGCAACCCTATTGGCGAGAGTTCGATACTTTCGCGTCTATATAGAAATGCCTAAACAAAATGAGTTACACTCTCGCTCTCAGCCTTCGAGAACTCTCTCCGAAATCTTCTCTCCCAAATCAAGGACACCGACATGGCCGACACACTCGTCACACTCAAAGGCTCCATCCCCATAAACAATCACAAGCTGCTCGGCCCCGCCGACCCGCAGCAGCGCATCGAAGTAACGATCAAGCTTCGCCGCAAGACAGAAAGAGGATTGCCTACACTCAAGGAATTCGTCGCGGGCAAGCGCGCAAAAGGAATCACACGGCAAATTCTCGCGGAGAAGTACGGCGCGAGCCGCGAGGATGCGACCACGGTCCAGCAATGGGCCGTGCAACACGGTCTCTCCGTTTCACAACTCGATCTCGGCAGGCGACAACTGCACCTCGTCGGCTCCGTCAGTGCGATGAGCGAAGCCTTCGGCGTTCAGATGGCGATGTATCAACATTCGCGCACCGGCGTGCATTTTCGCTGCCCCAAGTCCGACATTCGTATCCCCAAGAAACTTTCTTCCATCATCGTCGGCGTCTTCGGCCTCAATGACATGCCTGTCGTCGTTCGTAATTCGGTTCGCCTAGCGACCAAACTGAAAAGCGCCGATCCGAAGTCGCAGTTCCCGGGTTCCTTTTATCCAAACGACGTATCGAAGCTCTATAACTTCCCTTCCGGAACCACTGGAAACGGGCAGCGCGTTGCCATCCTCGAGTTCGGAGGCGGATTCGACCAAACCGTGCTCGCCGACTATTTCAAACAGAACATCGGCCTGCAAACGCCGCCGAAGGTCAACGCGATCTTTGTGCTCGGCACCACGATGAACGTGAGCGATCCCACCACCGGCGAGGTCTACCTCGACATTGAAGTCATCGGCGCTATGGCGCCGGAAGCCACCATCGATGTCTATTTCGCGCCGTGGACCGGGCAGGGCTATCTCAACGCTATCGATCAGGCAATTCACAACGACGACTACGCCGCCGTTTCGATCAGCTACGGCCTGGACGAAGATCAAAGCGGCACGACCGCCAATCCTGGCTGGCAGCTGCTCAAGACAAATGTTGACGAAGCGTTCCGTGATGCGTCGGCAATCGGCATCCCGGTGTTCGTTTCGACGGGCGATCAGGGTTCCAGCAGTCTGCGAGCCGACCTCACCAACGGAATGGAGGTCACGGTGTATTCAAAGACCGCCCACGCCTCGTACCCGTCTACGAGTCCGTACGCGACCGCCGTCGGCGGCACGATGCTTTATGCGGACGGCGCAACGATCAACAAGGAAATCGTCTGGAACGAACTTGGTCCCTTACAACAAAACCAGTTTTACTTCGGCGGCGCGACCGGCGGCGGCGTCAGCGATCGCTACACCACCGTTCCCAGTTATCAGACCGGCGCCGGCATCAAACCGCAATCGGCAAACAATCCGTCTGCGACAGGGCGCGCCGTTCCAGACGTTGCCGGCAATGCCGGAGCCACGACTGGCTATCTCGTCAGCCAGCCGCCCGGCTCTCAAATTCCGGTCGCGCCCGTTGGCGGCACCAGCGCTGCTGCTCCGATGTGGGCCGCGCTGATGGCGTGCGTCCGCGAATCTCTCAACACAAAATTCGGTGGCAAGATCCCTGTGTTTTTCTTGAATGACTTTATTTACGCCAACGGGAAGACGCCCGCGTTCCGCGACATCGTCGGCGGCCGCGAATTTTCCTACGACGCCAACGGATATCCGACCGCAGGCGCGTTCACCGCGATCGGCAACAACCGCAGCACAGCCGCAAACGGCTACAACGCCTCACAAGGCTACGACCTCTGCACCGGCTGGGGCAGCCCCAACGGAACCGCGCTGCTCAGTCAGCTTGTGAGTTGGCTCGGCAGCCAGTCGCAGGGTCGCTCTCAGAAGAGCAAATCTCGGCAGCGTCGCAGTAAGCCGAAGTCACCGCGGCGCAAGCGTTAACGTTCCTCCGGCCCCAGGTCGGTTCTAACTCTCAACGGCTATAGGCGACGTTTCAAACATTCGCTTGACTGCGATCGCTCGCAGGTTTTCAATATGTGGCAGTGCCATATATGGCTGATACGACCTTCCAAGCCGATTGGAAAAAAGGCAGCGCCGAGCTTCTCATTCTCTCGCTGGTTGAAGCCCGCCCACGACACGGCTACGAAATCAGCAAACTGATCGAGCAACGCTCCGGCGGCGCGGTCCGCTTTCATGTTGCGTCGCTATATCCGTTGCTCTACCGACTTGAACATCGCGGCTGGCTGTCGGGACGCTGGGTCGAAAAGGACGGCCACCGCCGGCGCCGCTACTATCGTCTAACTCGTGAGGGCCGCAAGGTCCTCGCTTCCCAGCTTCGCGGATGGCGTGAATTCGTCGCCGGAATCAACAGCATCACCGAGGCGGAAAATGCATGACTGGAAGCCAGAAGTTCTACGTCGCCTTGCAACACTGAAGCTTTCGCCTACGCGCGAAGCCGAAATTGGCGAAGAGATTGAGCAGCATCTCGACGACCGATATGAAGACCTCCTCGCCGAAGGACTGTCGCCGGACGACGCCTTTCGCGCCGCGCTCGACGAACTGAAAGAAGAGAATCTGCTGGCGAACAATCTGCAACCCGTCGAAAGCGATCTCTACCGCGAGCCCTTGTCACCTGGAAAAGCCGGCGGCACCCTATTCGCCGGCATTCTTCAAGACGTTCGCTATTCCCTCCGTATGATGCGGAAATCCCCCGGCTTCACTGCCATTGCGATCCTCACGCTCGCGCTCGGCATCGGTGCCAACACCGCGATCTTCTCGATGATGAACGGCCTCATGTTGCACACGCTTCCCGTGCGCGATCCCGGTTCACTCGTCCAAATTCTGGTGCACTATCCCGGCGATCCCGAACCTGGTTTCAGCAGTTTCTCGTGGGACGCCTATCAGACCATGCGAGACAACAATCGCGTCCTTTCAGATTTGATCGTCGGCTCTCTCAACGTCTACGACATAAGCGCGCAGGGTGTGGACGCGCAGAACATTTTTGGCGGGAATGTCGGAGAAACTTTCTTTGAAGGGCTCGGCGTGCGGCCGGCCATCGGAAGATTGATCGGACCGCAGGACGTCGCGACCTCGGCGCCGGTCGCCGTCATCAGCTGGTCCTTTTGGAAGACGCGTTTCAATCTGACTCCCGATATCATCGGCCAGAAAATCATTTCGAGCGATAAACCGCTCACCATCATCGGCGTAGCGCAACGCGGCTTCTACGGCCTCAGCAATCAAGCGCAACAAGACATCTGGATTCCCTACTCCCTGGATGATCCAAAATCCTCCGTCGCTTTGCTGGGGCATCTGAAGCCCGGCGTTACGCCCGATCAGGCCCGCGCGGATCTAGCTGCGTTGTACCGAACGTTCGTCGATCGTCCTGATACCAATCCGTTCTTCCGTAAAAATGAAGTTCGCATCATCGCGGCGGGACACGGAATTTCGACGCCTGTCAGCCAAATGCTCTCGACGCCGTTGAAAGTGCTGATGGCGACCGTAGGACTGTTGCTGCTCCTTGCGTGCGCGAATTTGGCAGGACTTCTCTTAGCGCGCGGAGCATCGCGCCAGCATGAAATGGCGGTACGCGTGGCCCTCGGCGCCAATCGCGCGCGCTTGCTGCGTCATACGCTGACCGAATCGCTGCTCCTGTCGCTGATAGGAAGCGCCGTCGGCGCTTTTCTCGCGTACTTTGCGATCGGCGTCCTGATCCGAATGTTTTCGTCCGGCAGATTGATGGCCGGTGTGCCTGTTCGATTTGACGTCTTGCGGCATCCCGACTTCCGCGTGCTCTTATTCACTGGAGCGGTCGCCCTACTCACCGGCCTCTTGTGTGGAGCAGCACCCGCCGTGACCGCGTCGAACACGACGCCGGCGTCCGCGCTGCAATCGGGAATGAAGGTTGGCGAAACCAAGCGCCAACGTTTGTTCGGCAAAGGCCTCGTGGCCTCTCAAGTCGCACTCTCTTTGGTGCTCGTTAGCATGGCTGGTTTATTCGTGGGCTATCTCTCACATCTTCGAAATGATTTGGGATTCGAACGCAACAATCTGCTGCTCGTCACGCTGAATTTCGACCACAGCAACTACAGTCCTGAACAGTACGCGCATCTGTCTCAGGAACTGGCGAGACAGTTGAACGCCATCCCCGGTGTGAGTTCTGCCACTTTCAGTGGGATGAGTCCGATGGAAGGCCCAGGAGCATCGAGTTTCGCCGCTGCGGAAGGCCATCCCGAAAAGGCGACTCCCGTGTCGCTCAATCAAATCTCACCCGACTATTTCAAAACGTATGGAACGGCATTTCTCGCGGGTCGCGACTTCTCCCCGCGCGACGAAGCCGGCCCTCCTGTCATGATCATCAATCAGTCCGCTGCCCGCGATTGTTTTGGAAGCGAAAATCCCGTCGGAAGGCGCGTCACCCTCAGCCACATCACAGAGACGAAGGGCGAGAAGACCTACGAGGTGATCGGTGTCGTCGGCGACGCGAAATATAACGACCTCGATCAACCCGCGCCCCCGACGATGTACGCGAATTTGTACAAGGAGGGACTGCTCGGGTCTCAGCTGGCAGTTCGTTCGAAACTCGATGCAGGCGGAATTACCAACGCGGTCCGCGTGACTGAGGCGAACGTGCTGAAGAATGTGCCCATCGCACGAATGATCGAGATGACCGATCAGATCGATTCGACCATCGTTCCCCAGCGATTATTTGCGATGCTTTCGACCGGATTCGGCGCGCTTGGCGCGTTGCTCGCTGTTGTCGGACTGTACGGCTTACTCGCCTACACCGTCGCGCGTCGTACGCACGAAATCGGGGTTCGCATCGCACTCGGCGCGGAAAGCACCGATGTGATGCGCATCGTCGTTCGCGACGGGATGTCGATGGTCATCGCCGGTCTCGCCATCGGAGCGCCGCTGGCATTCTGGGGAAAACGCATCGCGGCCAGCTTGATTCCCGATTTACCAGTTGCGAGCCAGCTCCCGATCATCATCGCCGCCGCGATCATGATCGCAGTCGGCTTGATCGCTGCCTATCTGCCCGCTCGCCGCGCAACGCGCGTCGATCCTCTCATCGCGCTGCGTTACGAATAGCCCCTAACAATCGCCAGATCGTTTTTCTTGGAAGGTGTTCACTTTCTGCCGACCCGGCTCGGACTCAATCATTTTTTTCGCTTGACACTACGAATTAATTAGTACTATAAGGCAGATAGACATGAGACCCAAACACGCAACGCTGACCCCGCAAGAACTCGAAATCATGAAGTTGGTGTGGAAACGAGAGAGCGCGACGGTGCGCGACGTTTACGAGGGGCTCCTGAAGCGACGCAAAATCGCCTACACCACCGTCATGACCATGATGAGAATTCTGGAAACGAAAGGCCATCTGAAGAAACGCCGCCGGGATCGCGCTTTCGTCTACCAGCCCGTGCGCCCGCAAAATCAGGTGATCGGCGGAATGATTCGCGAATTCATCGATCGTGTTTTCAACGGCGCAGCCGAGCCGCTGCTTGTCCACCTGGTGAAGTCCGGGCGCGTTGATGAAAAGGATCTGCAAAAGATCATCCGCATGGTGGAGGAGACAAAATGAACGTCGCGGAAGAAACAGGAACGCTGTAGCACAGGTTGTGATTATGCCGCTTTGGTTCTCAAATCTCGTGTCGTGGAGCGCGCAGGTCGCGCTGATCGTCCTCATCGCTGGACTTCTTCTTCGCCTCTTCCCGATTCGCCAGCCGCACGCACGTCTCGCTTTACTGCGCGGATTTTTGCTGTTGACGCTGCTGCTTCCGATTCTTCAGCCATGGCATAGGCTACCGAGCATCACGGCTCTTCCAAACTTGTCCGGCGCAGTCGTTGTAAATTCCACACCACAACCGGCAGCAGCGCACTGGCGCCTTCCCGACATGCCGGTCCTCGCCGACGCAATCGCTGTCCTCCTCGTCTGCGGAATCGCATTGCGGCTCGTACTCCTCGCGGTCGGCCTTCTGAAGCTGCGCCGCCTCCGTACGGCTTCTGTGCCGGTTACAAGCGGCGAACCACTGACCGCAATTCTCAATCCGATGCTGGCTAAAGTCGGCGTGAGCGCCGAATTTCGTGTCTCCACAAATGTGGATTCACCGGTCACATTCGGTCTGGCCAATCCTGTCGTTCTCTTGCCCGAACGATTCTTGGCGACTGAGGCGCGACTCCAATCGGTCATCGCCTGCCACGAATTGCTGCACGCCCGTCGCCGAGACTGGGCACAACATTTGATCGAAGAAATTGTCCGAGCAATTTTCTGGTTCCACCCGGCGATCGCCTGGCTTATCTCACGCATACGGGTTGCGAGAGAGCAACTTGTCGATCTCGAAGTCGTTCAGGTGACGAACGAACGCAAAGCTTATCTTCAGGCGTTGCTCGAGTTCGCGCACAGCCAGGCACAGACCGCGCCAGTCCCCGCGCCGCCGTTCCTGAACCAACATCAACTCGTCGAGCGTATTTCGCTGATTTCGAAGGAGGTCCACATGTCACGCAGAAAATTAGTTGCGTCACTTGGAGTCATCGCGGGCTGCCTTTTCATCGTCGTCGGACTGAGCGCCTGGAGTTTTCCGTTGAAACGCGCTCCACTTCAGTCGGATTCGTCGGCGACGAATGTCATCACGCCGGGTGGCCCCGCGGACGGAATTTCGGGAGGCGTCACAGGCGGAGTCGCGGGCGGAGTGAAAGGCGGCGTACCGGGCGGGAAAATCGAGTGGCCGGGCCGGCAGAGGTCAGGCGCAAATGTGCCCGACGTGGATTCCTCGAACATTTTTGTCGACAAAGTGACGAGAGGCCCGATGCTGAGGCAAGTCCGCGGGCTGGGCAAAATTGGCGGAGCAACAGGTTCCACAAAGACGATCGCCCAGCTCGTCGTGCCCGCGTTTTTGGCTGTCGACGTGAAGCCCGGTCAAAACGCATCGGTGGCCTCGAAAAAGGGCCCGGTCTGGAATGGTCATGTGCTCCAAGTTGAATCATCGGGCTCCGCTGAGACTCGCACGATCGACATCGCGCTCGACGCGACGCCCGACGGAGTCGAGGCAGGCCTCGAAGTGGACGGCACTGTCGATATCGAAAAGATTGACAACATTTTGCAAGTCGGGCGGCCGGCACACGGTGCACAGAACCAGGAAGTTCCACTTTTCAAACTCGATAGCGACGGCAACGGAGCGACGCGAGTGAACGTCAAGCTCGGGCGCGCATCCGTAACCTCCATCGAAGTCTTGGCCGGACTGAAAGAAGGCGATCGCGTGATCCTCTCTGACATGTCGCAGGTTGGGGATGCGGATCATGTGCGGCTGACCGGGCAAAATTAAGGCGCACCAAACTGAGCGTGTTTATCCGCGGCTGCGCGGAAAACCATAACGCCGCCTGTGAGATTCGAAAAAATCATCCGCGTGCGAGGTCGGGAATCGCGGCATAATCGCTGCGAGGCACGCGTAAACATGCTCAGTCCTTCCCGTCGAGATTTTCTTCGCACCACAGCCGGTGCTTGTACTTCCCTTCTGATCGGCGCATCAGCGTGGGACGCGAATGCACAGACAGTCGACCCTCGAGTTGCACAAGTCCTTTCGAAAACCATCGGCATCGACATGCACAACCATGTCTATCCGCCGGGAACGGAACCGCATCCTCAGCGCGGCCCGCAAGGTGGTGGTTCCCAAGGCGGCCCGCCGTCCGATCAGACGCGGGGCCCCGAACTCTTCATCGCGGACGAACTCAAACAATCCGGACTGACGGCCGTCTGCGCTAGCTTCGTCTTGGATTTTGCGCGCAACGAAAAGCCCGGCGACGCACGAACAAACTTTCTCCACTGGCTCGACGCGATCGACGCGCAACTCGACAAAGGGCACATTCGCCGCGCGCTGACGCTAAACGACCTGCAAGAAGCTCACGACCATAGCCGGCCAACGATCGTTCAATCCGTCGAAGGCTCCCATTTCATCGAAGGACACCTCGACCGCGTCGGCGAAGCCTACAAGCGCGGCCTGCGGCACCTTCAATTGCTTCACGAACGCGACGACATGGTGACGCCGCTCGGCGATACCAACACTGGCCAGTCCCATCTCGGCGGCTTAACGCCGTTCGGCGCGGACGTCGTCAAGGAGTGCAATCGCCTAGGAATTGTTGTCGACATGGCGCACGCCAGTCACGAGACCGTCTTGGCCACATTGAAGATCGCCACCCAGCCGTTCGTCGTGTCTCACACGAACCTCGACACCTGGACCGGCAGCAACGCCAAAATGGCGGAGATGATGAAGCCGCGCTTGATCAGCAAAGATCACGCAAAGGTCATCGCGGATGCCGGTGGCGTCGTCGGCGTCTGGACTCACCTGACGGACTCGCTGAAAGAATTTGTGGAGAGCATCAAGGCAATGGCGGACGCGATCGGAATCGATCACGTCGGCATCGGAAGCGATACGGACTTGCTCTCACCTCGACAAGGCTCTGGTACCAATCGAGCTTGGCCGAATTTTACAGGCGCGTTCTTCCCGGCGGTGGTCAGCGAGATGCTCGGCCAAGGATTTTCACCGGACGACATCGTGAAAATCGGCGGCGGCAACTATTGCCGCGTTTTTGGCAAGGTTACGTCCGGCCACTAGTCTCAACGCTTCTGGTACGGATGAAAGACGTAGTCCTTCGCTTTCACCGCTACGTGACATGAGTTCCCGCAATCCGCCGGCGCAGAATCGGGAGTGAACTTGTCCGTCGCGGCATCGTAGTTAAACACCGCGTATCCCCATCCGCCCGTTTTCGGAAACCGCTTGCTGTCCTTTTCCATCACGAAAGCCTGCTTGAAGACGTCCGGCACGTCGACAGCGAACGGCGCCTCCGTGCTTTTCTTCGGCTTCCACTGTAGCTTTACGAGGAGCGAACCTTCAGGAAATACCTGGCCATTCAGCGGAACTCCAGACTTGTAGGCTTTGATTATCGCGGGATTGCCGACGATTACCTTGAGCACTTCGTCCGTTCGGGCTGAAGACACAACCGACCAGTCTTCGTATCCTCTGAAATCGGCGAATGCGATTCCGCCTGGCGATGTGAGCGAGTATTTGTCTTCCGCGGCGCCCACCGCGGCCCCGAAAATGGCGAGCACTGCCATCGCAATGGCGACCTTATTCCTCTTTTCCATCCTCGATCCCTTCTGATCACGTTCGAATAACTGAGGATTGGAATCACGGCCGCCCAATCGGATGCAAGGTATTTCGGGCTCTCGACTTCCGCATCGCCGGATGTAACCTTCGACGAGTCGCGCAACGCAGAACTCTTTATCACCGCGCGAGTTGAATGAGATCGGCGAGTTCTTGTTCCAGAACCTTCGCGACTTCGGATTCATTCGTCGTCGGACCGATCGGCACGGTCATCACGATCGTGCAACCGCCCAACGGACGTGGCATCACGCGCAGGTAGGCGCCGCCACGTTTGCCGTTCGCCATCTCTCGAATGTAATCCACCGTACCGGCGGTGGGGTTCCGAGGAATTTCGATGTCAAAAGCCTGGCCACTCTTGGTGACGCGGTAACGTCCGTCGTCGATGCGCTGAACGGCGTCGGCAAAAACCGGCGCCCATTTAGGGAGGTTGTTGGCTTCAGCGAGAACGTTGTAAATACTGCCGGTTTCGAAATCGCATTCTGTCGCGCGCGTTACCGTTTGGGGTGCCATGACGAGTTCGATGAAAGTCTTGGCCCAAATGTAACGCGCTGCGCCATTCAAATCCGAATCGGTCGAGATTTACTTCTCGCCGGCTTGCTCTTTCTTCAATGCTTCGGCAGTCCACGGCGGCACGATGCCGTTCACGCGCGCATACGCGATCGCCTGCCCCAGCATATCGTGTCCGTGGACAACCAGGATGTACACCACGTCGCCATCGTTCGCCTCCGGTCCCAGCTTCTTATCCGGCTTAGCGAAATCGGCGTTGGTCATTCCCTGCACCGCTGCGATTGCCGATTCGAACGACCTATTCAGTTCCTGCACGATCTTGGTTTTATCCGTCGTCGTCTTTTCGAAGTCCTTGCCATTGAATCCTGCGGGCGTCTTCACGCCCATCATGTTCGGGATTCCGTAGTTCGCTCCGGCCGTGTGCATGAAAATTTCAGCGACCGAACGCACGCCGGTTCCCGGCCGCCACGTCATCTTGTCGGCGGGAAACGCCTCGGCAAGAGTCGTGAATTTCTTCTGCATGTCCTGCAAATCGAGAAGCGCCTGCGCCTTCATGTCATAACTCGGCGCCGTTTTGTCGGCCGATTGCGCCTGGGCGCTCGCCACATGAGGCTGTTTTGCCGCGTTCGCAGGATTCGCCACGAGGCCCAGATACAAACCGAATGCCAACACCAGTCCGAATGGTCGCTTCATATGAGCCGTCTCCTCTGTGCATTAGTTCGTGCGCACTCCGGGCTTTGCATGTCCCGTTTAGACGCGCCCTTTTCGAAAACTATTCAGGCTCCCGCCGCGATAACTTGATGCGTGATCGACGCTGCCTAGTTTCGACCTGCGATTCCGTTTCGTTCTCCCGGCAATCGCTTCAACAGCAGCTTCCTCGAGCGAACTTTCATCTCCCGGTTACGAAATTTATCGAGGATTGAGAAACCTTCCCTCGCCGCGATTACCGTCGCCCCGTAACAGCACTCGAATGACTCGCCCGGCAATGAGATGGTGTATTATTTGGCCTGCATTGGGAGGAACCCATGATCCGCTCCCGCGCTTCGTGGCTTGTTTCATCGGTTGCGTCCCTCACCGTTTTCGCCACTTTCCTTTCCGCTCAGCAACCTTTTGCCAATACACGCCCTCCAGGCAGGAATCCCGATGTCGCCGCCATGGCCGGCGTGGAAAACATGTACGTTCCGCCGAAATCAGGCCAGCCCTTCACGGCGAAATCAGTGGTGACCTGGACGAGCCAGGATCAGTCGTCCTCACACGTGGCGTTCATGAGCATGGTGGCGCGCGATTCGGCCGGCAAAATCTACTTTGAAAGCCGCCGGACGCCTACGGACGACGGCGAGTTTCAGCCCAGATGGAATTTCATCATCATCGACCCGATGGAAGAGACGCGAACAACGTGCTACGTCGCGACAAAATCGTGCCGCATCAACGCATTTCTACGCGCCGTCTATGCAAAGTCGCAGGGTGGCGAAGAGGCTCCCCGCGCCTCGACAATGGCGTCGGCAAGCTTGGGCACGAGCGTGATCGACGCGCTCACCGTCGAAGGGACACGCGAAACCACTTCCGTGGCTGCGGGAGCATACGGCAATTCCAAGCCCCTCGTCATCACCAGAGACCTGTGGCATTCGCCCGAGCTCGACTTGGACGTGATGATCAGCAAGACCGATCCGCGCTCCGGAACCTTCGTGCGAAAAGTCGAGATTATCTCGCGCAACGAACCCGATCCCGAATACTTCACGATCCCAAGCGACTACACCTTCCTGGACAATCGCCCGACCGCAAAAAAATAAATCTCAGCAGTTACCGGACCCGCCCGCGTTCGTTGACTTGCCTCTGGCGGCAACCTAAGATGAGCGCGTAATGGCCGACTCCCATCCTCTGCTGGGCCAAACCGTTTCCCACTATCACATCCTCGAGAAAATCGGTGGCGGTGGAATGGGTGTGGTCTACAAAGCCGAAGACACGCGGCTACACCGTTTTGTCGCTCTCAAGTTTTTGCCTCCGGATGTTGCTCGAAATCCCCAGGCGCTAGCGCGATTTCAGCGCGAAGCCCAGGCAGCTTCCGCTCTCAATCATCCCAACATCTGCACCGTTTACGACATCGGCGAGGAAGATGGCAAAGCCTTCATCGCCATGGAGTATCTGGAGGGCCACACCCTCAAGCGTGTGATCGCGAGCGGGCCGATGGGTCAGGAGACGCTGCTCGACGTCGCCAACGGAATTGCCGACGGGCTGCATGCGGCGCATGCCAAAGGCATCATCCACCGGGACATCAAGCCGGCGAACATTTTTGTGACCGAAGGCGGATACGCCAAGATTCTCGATTTTGGTTTGGCTAAAGTAACCGCAACTGGAAGCGCCGCTTCGAGCGCCGAGGCACTGGAAACGGTCGATGCCGCGGACCAGCACCTTACGAGCCCCGGCAGCACTCTGGGCACGATCGCCTACATGTCTCCCGAGCAGGCGCGCGCCAAAGAATTGGATAGTCGCAGCGATCTGTTTTCGTTCGGTGCTGTTCTGTATGAAATGGCGACCGGCAAGCTCCCATTCCCTGGAGAAAGCCCGGCGGTCATCTTTCACGGAATTCTCGATGAAACGCCAACGCCGCCGCTAGACCTGAATCCCAGCCTTCCGCCCGAGTTGCAGCGCATCATCGACAAGGCGCTCGAGAAAAACCGCGATCTCCGGTATCAGAGCGCGGCCGAGATTCGCTCAGACCTGCAACGATTGCGACGCGAAAGTGACTCCCGAAAAATATCCGGAGTCGCCAGGGCGTCGGGAATCAAGGTGACTCCCCCGGCCGCGCCGGCAAAACGATGGCCTTGGCTTGCTGCGGCCTCCTTGGCCATCCTCGCCGTCGCCGGTGCAGTCTATTTCTTCTTCGGCCGCCAGCCCGCAAAACTCACGAACAAAGACACAATTGTTGTCGCCGATTTTTCGAACGCCACCGGCGATTCCGTTTTCGACGGCACGCTGCGCGAAGGCCTCGCCGCGCAGCTCGAGCAATCGCCATTTTTAAACCTCATTTCTGACCAGCGCGTGGCCCAAACGTTGACGCTGATGCGCCAGCCAAAACAGGCGCGCCTAACAGCAGAAATCGCACGCGAAGTTTGTCAACGAACCGGCAGCACCGCCACGATCGAAGGCTCTATCTCCAATTTGGGCACCCAATATGTTTTGGGCCTGAAGGCGGTCAACTGCCGCACCGGTGAATTGCTCTCCGACGACCAGGTAACCGCGAGCGGCAAAGAGCAAGTTCTAAAAGCTCTCGGGGATGCCGCGACAAAATTGCGCCAGAAAATCGGCGAATCCCTCGCCTCCGTGAAAAAGTACGACGCCCCACTGGAGAACGTCACCACCTCCTCGCTGGAGGCTCTCCAGGCCTACAACCTCGGAATCCAAACCATGGATGTCGCCAACGACTACGTTGCCGCCATACCTTTTTTTCAGCGGGCGATCACCCTCGACCCGAACTTCGCCATGGCCTATCAAAGGCTGGCCTCTTCCTACCAACCCCAGGGGGAACTCACTCGAGCCGCCGAAGCGATGCACAAAGCTTACGAACTCAGAGACCGCACCAGCGAAAGCGAGAAATTTTCCATTACCTCGTTCTACGAGATTGTCGTTACCGGAAATCTCGAGACCGCGCGCAGTTCTCTCGAATTGTGGGCGCGTACTTACCCGCGCGACGACGAGCCGCAGCTCTATCTTTGGTACATCGCCGCAACGACCGGCCTGTACGAAAAGGCTCTTGCCGCTGCGAACCTCTCTGTCGATCTCGCTCCCGAAAGCGCGAACAACCTGGTGAGCGTGGCCTATTCACAGCTATGGCTCGACCATCTCGATGAAGTCAAAACGACTGTCCAGAAAGCGCATGCCAGGAATCTGGAGTCGCCTTGGCTTACACAGATTCTCTATTGCGTGAATTTCCTTCAACGCGATCAGCCGGCGATGGAGAAAGAAGCCGCTCGCTCCAAAGGCATTCCCGGAATCGAAGATCAGATGCTTTTCCTGGAGTCCGAAAGCGCCGCGTCCTACGGAAAATTCGCGCAGTCCAGAGAATTGACGCGAGCCGCCGTCGATTCCGCTCTCCGCGCGAAAGAAACCGAAATGCCCGCCGAATATCTGGCACATTCCGCGATCCGAGAAGCGCTGGCAGGTAACGCGCCATTCGCGAAGCAGCAGGCCCAAGCCGCCCTCAAGCTGTCCAAAGGCAAACGAGTGGAGTCCTTCGCCGCAATTGCTCTCGCGCTCGCCGGCGACTCTCCCCAATCCACCCAGTTGGCGGACGACCTCGCCAAGCGCTTCCCCGAAGACACGATCGTGCAAACGGAGTACCTGCCCATGATTCATGCCGCCCTCGCGCTTCGAAGCGGGGATGCCGCAAAGGCCGTCGCGGCGCTGGAGCCGGCTGCTCCCTATGAATTGGGCCAACTGAACGATGTCTTCACGTTCGGTTTGTATCCAATATATTTACGCGGCGAAGCGTACCTGGCCGCGAAGCAAGGCGCCTCTGCCGCCGCTGAATTTCAGAAAATTCTCGATCATGCGGGCGCTGTCGGAAACGAGCCAATCGGCCCGCTCGCCCATTTGGGATTGGGTCGCGCCTTCGCCCTATCCGGCGACAGCGCAAAGGCGAAGGATGCATACAAAAACTTTTTCGCGTCGTGGACAAATTCCGACGCCGACGTCCCCGTTCTGTCTCAAGCCAAAACCGAGTACGCGAAGTTGAAATAACCTCGCGCACTCAGCCCGCAAACTCCAGCGAATGCCCCTGATTACTTCGTCGCCGGCGGCGGCGCATTCTCACTCGTCGGCGGCACAATTCCCTTCAGCCGCATATACGTCACCATGTTTCCGTAGTGCTCATCCGTGTGCGCCGTATTGATCGACAGCACCGTAAGCTTCGCCAAATTAAACGTGAACATCTTCACCATCTCGCTGCCCTTTGCATCCGTCATGCCGTCGAACGTCGTGTTGCAATACGCCACTGCTTCCTTCAATGCCGCGACCAGATCGGCCTTCGCTGTCTTTGTCTTTTCGAACTGCTTCTCCGGATTCTTCTCCCCTCGGGCTTCCGCGCAAAATCCGTACGAAGCGTCCGCCACATGCCCCACGAGCTGCCCAAAACTGCGAACCTCCGGCGTCGGCTTGAACGAGTAATTCTCCTCCGGCATTTTCTCTGCCGCCTTCACAACCGCCCCGCTGATAAACGAGTACACGCCTTTTTCACTAACCGTGATCGGATTCGCCGGCGCTGTGCTCTGTGCGGCAGCTTTATCCTGCCCAAACATCGCAGCCGGAATCGCTAACACTGATACCAACACACAACAAAGTCTTCTATTCACGAGACATCCTCCTGAAGGATTTGGCCAACTTCGAATCGCCACTGCGGTTAATCGGACACAAATAGAGCATCGTTCACTTTATATACGCATCAAACGCCTGATTGTTTCGACTGCCGTCGGATTCAGGTCCCCCGGCGGCAGGGTGTCGCACCGGGACAGGGCCGGCCAGACGAATCGGATCTACACATTCGAAAGGAGATCTCATGAAAGGGATCGTTTTCGTACTTCTCGCAGCCGCGACGGCCGTCGGCCTTCTCGTCTCGATAACTCCTGCATCAGGGCAAGGCAGCGGCGAAGCTGTCCCGATTTTCGGAATCAAAATTCCGCCGGGATATCGCGACTGGAAGTTTGTCTCCGTAGCCCACGAAGAAGGCAACCTGCACAGCATCGGCGCTGTTTTGGGCAACGACACCGCGTACCAGGCCTTCCACGACGGCAAGCTTCCCTTTCCGGACGGCTCAATCATCGCCGCTTTGCACTACGTGCATACTCCGTCCACCGAAAATGACAAAGTCTTCGGCGATCCTCAATCTTTTGTTGCCGGCGCACCCACCAACATCCAGTTCATGGTCAAGGATTCCGTCAAGTACGCCTCGACCGGCGGCTGGGGTTACGCTCACTTCGACAAAGACGGCAAGCCGGGCCCCGAGGCCGCGATGAAAACCTGCGCTCCCTGCCATGCGAAAGCCACTCGCGACCACGTCTTCACCAAATACGCCCCCTGAGATCGGCAACGAGACGTCGAGTGCTCACGCCGGCGCGCCGCCAGAAACTCATCCCTCACTGGCAGCGCCCCGGCCTTTTGAATTTATGTGATCACTGGGGCCGGGGCACCGACCGCTTCAACCGGACTCTTGCGCCGAAGTACGGCTGCGGAAACCACCGTAATGATCAGTCCAACCGGAAACGGCTCAATGAACGTATAAGCCGCATTAACGAACGGATTCTGATAAAGCTGCTGCGAGTGCTGGATCGCCGCCACCCGCGTAGCGATCGTTTCTGGGTCAAGTCCAGAAGCCTGCACCCGGTGAATCTGCGCCGCGAAATACCCGTCCATAAAGTGCGGTATGAAGTTGAAGAAAATGATCTCCCACGCGACTACGTAAAACACCGTCGTAATCAGTGTGATCAGAATTCCGCAGGCGAACCCACGTCCAAACGAGATCCGCCCACCGAGTTCGTTGTCGCGGTAACTCCGTATGCCGAAATAAATCAGCAAAAACGACGCCACCATGATCGTGTAGCCCAGCATCATGCTGTGGCCAGACCCGATCTTGTTGGCCAAAAGCAGCGAGGCGTTCATCAACACAGCGATCATCAGGCCCGCGATCAGGCCAAAAGTAAGGACTGTTTTCTTCATGTGAAGCTCCTTTTGCGACTGAAACTGGAGTCACACTGCGCCAAAATGGGGCCGGATGTCGTCATTCTTTCGGATGATTTTGCGGGATTGGACCAAAAATCGTGCTTTCGGGTGACCCCATTCAGTCGAAGTAACGGCCGGGGGTCACGGTAGCAGCCCGAGTTCCTTGCCGCGCTGCACAGCCTGCGTCCGCCGCGCCGCCCCCAGCTTGTCGAACGCCCGCGAACAGTGCGTCTTCACGGTGTTCTCGGACACGAACAGTTGCGCCGCGATCTCCCGATTGCTCAGCCCACGCGCTACCAAACCTAGGATTTCCAGCTCCCTTGCCGTAATCCCCAGGCTCTCTTGCTGCGCCGTATTCGGAGCAAACGGTTCGCCGCCGGGCCCTTCCCCGGCGACCGGCACCGGCACTTCCCTCACCACCACCATTTCCCGAACCGTTTCCCGCCTCCGCGTAATCCGCAGCCCCAACCAAATCCCAAAAGCCGCGAAAATCCCCGCGACGAGCGCCCCATAAAGCTCAACCGAATGCTCAATCACAACAAACCGGTACTCCGTATATTGCAGGATGACGATCAACAGCCCGCCTACCACTCCGAAGATGAGTACATGCCGCTTCATGTTGGAATTACGGAAGTTTAGCCGAGAACTCCGAGCGAGTACCAGTCCCTGAAGCACTTCACTCCGAACGCAGCGCGTCGATCGGGTTGATCGAAGCCGCGCGTAACGCCGGAATCGCCGCCGCCGCGACGGTGACCAGTGCCAATGTCGCCACAACCGCCGCCAACGTGATCGGATCGTGCGCCGTAACTCCGTAGAGCATCGTCACCACAAACCGCGTCGTGAAAAAGAGTGCGAGCCCGCCCAACGCCAATCCCCACACGAGCAGGCCGATCGCTTCTCCCAAAATCATACGCAGCACCATGCCGCGCGACGCGCCCAGCGCAACGCGCACTCCGATCTCACTCGTTCGCTGCGCCAGCCCGGCCGAAAGCAGTCCGTACAAGCCCAGAGCGCTGAGCAACAGCGCCAGCAATCCGAAAAAGTTCGCCAGCAACGTGATCAGTTCCTGACTCCCCAGCGCCGCATCCATCTGTTCCCGCAATGTGACGAAGAGCACCAGCGGAATCGTGGGCATGATCTCCTGCGCCGTGGTGCGAAACGCATCGATCGCCTGCGACTTCTTCGGCGTGTTCATCAGAAAAACGAGATTGCCGAGCCTGTCGATGCGTTGCAAGGACAGCGGCAGGTAAATCGTTCTCGGCGGCGCCTGGCGTAAATCGAAAAACTTGGCGTCCTGCGCCAACCCAACGACGCGGCACGTAATTTCATCCTCGAAATCCGAGTTCTTGCGACTCCGCACATACTGTCCGATCGGAAACTGGCCTGGGAAAAAGAAATTCGCCGCGGACTGATTCAGAATGCACACATCCAACGAGCGGTCGCTCTTTTCAAAATCGCGCCCGGCAATGATGCTCGTTTGAATTGTTCGAAAGTAACCCGGCCCCACATCGTTGAAAGCCATTTGCGAGTCTTCAGGCGGATTCGCACCGCTCGAAACCGCCAGGAAATCGCCTGCCACCTTTTCTCCGGTCATCGGCGTTTGAGAAACCGCCGTCGCCGAATTCATCATCGGCATCTGTTCCAGTCGGTCCACCATGCGCTGATAAAGGTCGAGCTTCTTCTCTCCCTTTAGCCCAAGCGTGTGCATCGGTGACGTTTGGATGGTTACATGGTCGAGGTCAAAACCCGTCTTCTCAGACCGCAGCTTCACCACGCTTTGCGACAGCAGTGTCGCGACCACAACCAACACCAGCGACAGTCCTACTTGGACCGGGACAAACATCCGTCCAGCAATCTGTCGCCGCCCGCCCATCCCCGTTCTGGATTTCAAAAGTAAACCCGGATCCGTGCGTGCCGCCCGCCATCCCGGCAGCGTGCCAAACAACAATGTCGTAACAACCGCGAACAACATCGACATCCAGAACATCGCTTTGTCCGGATGCACGTCGACGGTCTCCGACATCATCGGATTGCGGAAGAAGCGCAGCAGAAAATCGCTTCCGAACCAGGCCGCAGCAGCACCGAGCGCGCTGCCCGCAAGCGCGATCACAAAACTCTCGACCAGATACTGTCGCAGCAAGCGATACGCGGACGCCCCGACGGCCGACCGAACTGCAAACTCCCGCTGCCTCGCCGCGATTCTCGCCATCATCAAGCCACCGATATTCACGCAGCACAGCAGCAACACCACGCCGACAAGCCCTTGCATCAGGTACAACGGCTTTCTGTACATGCTGCTCACGTAGCTGGGCAATCCAGCACGCGCGGAATTCACGACGAAGTATGCTTTCTCCACGTACGGGATGTGCTGGTATTTCGGCGGGATGTAGCGGGCAAAGAGATCCTTTTGCATCGCGGCCGCTTCGGCCAGAGCCCTCTGCATGGTGACGCCTGGCTTGAGGATGCCAATCGCCGACGCGCCATACACTTCTTCTGTATCTTCCAGTATGGCTCTGCCGGCGAGCGCGTCCACCATCTGGAACGGCAAATATATCTTTGGCTCCATGCCCGGCTGCACGCCGTGAAAATCTGGCGGCGTAACGCCGACGATCGTCGCCGTGATTTCCTTGTGCGAGTTGAAATCCAGGATTTTAAGTTGAGTCCCGATGATATCCGGCGAGCGGCCGTAGCGCTCTCCCCAGAAACCGTAGCTCAAAACGACCGGCCACCCGCTCCGCGGACCGCCGTGCACATCGTCGTACGGCGCGATGAGCCGGCCTACATAAGGTTGAATGCGCAGCAAGTCAAACGCATTGCCGCTCACCACCACGGCGAAGTAGTCGCGGATCGTGCCGTTGTCGTCCGTCATCAGCACATCTTGGCCATTCCACTTCGAAAGTTCCCGGAATGAGGTCTGCTGAGCCTCGTACGCCTGGATCATCCGATACGGGATGAACGAGCCATCTTGTTCGTTGTCAGGCTGAGCCGCCGAAGCGATGCCAATTTTGACAAGCTGCCACGCCTGCGGCGTCGGCAGGCTCCGCAGCACCAGCCCATAAAGCAGAGTGAAGATTGCGGTGTTCGCGCCGATACCCAGCGCCAGGGTCAGCACAGCCGTAAGCGACAGAATCGGATTCTTACGCAAGGAACGGAGCGCGAGCACTACGTCGCCATTGAGGTTGCGCAGCATATCGCGAGTGTAGCGCCAGCCGTTCGAATTGGATAGATAGCGCGTAAACGCACAAGGAAACCTTCAACCGCCAAATCCCGGCGCCGACGATGTAGCAACGGCCTTCAGAATCGTGGTTTAATCCTGCCTTCAACATTAAACGATCGATTCAGGGGAGCACCACAATGTCCATTTCGCACTTCCGACGCCTTACGTTGTCCGTCGCTTTGATTCTGATCTTAGTGCAAGGCGTTTTTGCAGCCGGCGCCGAAATCCTGATCGGCGACGCAAAATCGCAGCCCGAAAGTCTGACCGTCGGGCCGGGCGGCGTGGTGATCGTTGGCAGCGCCAGTTCCCCGTTCGTTTACAAAGTGAAACCCGGTTCCACCACCGCAGAAAAATTCATCGACGTCAGCTCAGAGCCTCCGGGCACATTTTTCTTCGGCATGTTGGCCGACGCCTCCTCCAACACTCTGTGGACCTGCCAACTGACTCCGGTGCCAAATACCAACCCGCCCCAGCGCCACACCGCGCTGCGCAGTTTCGATCTCACCACCGGCGCCGCCAAAATCCGCTGGAATCTGCCCGGTGACAACAACGTCTGCAACGACTTCGCCATCGGCCCCGACAAGGCGCTCTACATCACCGACACTTTCCCCGGCAGAATCTTCCGCCTCGCCCCTGGCGCTTCCACCGCCGAACTGTACCTCGAGAATCGCACTCTCGCCGGCGTCGATGGCATCACCTTTCTCGATGGCGTCCTCTACGTGAACAACGTGGTCTTCAACAAGCTCTATCGCATTCCTGTAGACGCCTCCGGCAAACCGGGAGCACCCGTCGACATCTGGATCGACCAGCCGATCAAAGGCCCCGACGGCATGCGTGCTGCCAACGGCAAGCTTTTCGTCGCCGAAAACGGCAGCGGTAAAATCTCCGCCATCACCGTGAACGGCGACAAAGCCAGCCTCACAGTTTTGAAGGACGGCCTGAACACGCCGACCGGCATCGAACCCGCCGGCGACACCATCTGGATCACCGAACGCGGCGCCGGCAAAGTCTGGTCGCTGCCGATGCCCAAGTAGTTTTGACCAAATCGTTTCGCCCACATCGCGAAGCTGTCTTCACTCGTGGCGCAAAGCCTCAATGGGGTCAATGCGGGACGCGCGTCGCGCCGGTACGTAGCTCGCAAGCCAAGCCATCGCGATCAGAAACACAGGCACGCCGACAAACGCCATCGGGTCGTGCGCACCGATTCCGTACAGCGCACCCGACAGCACCTGCGAGACCGCCGCGGAAACCAAAATTCCGATAGCGCCGCCGACTACGACCGGACGCATCGCTTGCCGCAGCACGAGCCTCATCACGTCGCGCCGATTCGCACCAAGCGCCAGGCGGATGCCAATTTCGCGAATGCGCTGGCTCACTCCGTAAGAAACGACGCCATGCACGCCGATCGCGGCCAATAACAGAGCCAGTGCGCCGAGCACACCCGAAAGCGCTGCCACAATTCGCGACGGCGTCCGCCACAGCTCCAGATTGTCTTCCATCTTCGTAACGTCCACGATCAAATCAGGATCCAGCGCTCGCGCCGCTTCTCGAATCGCCTTCATCGTGGCAGCATCGCCATCGCCGTTTGCGCTGTGTACCAAAATTTGCGCTGTGCGTTGCTCCTTCGGTCCCGCGGGCATGTACACGAACAACCCATCGGTTTTGCCCAGGTGCGAAGCCTGCGAATCTCTTACAACGCCCACGACCTGGAATTCCTTCTTATCCTCGTCTCGAAGCGTTTGCCCAATCGCTTCTCTTCCCAGCCACAATTGCCGCGCCGTGGACTCCGTCACGATCAACGCTCCAGCGACCGATCGCGTTTCGGCGTCCGTGAACGTTCGCCCGCGCACTATCGGCATCCCCAGCATCGCGAAAAATCCCGGCGACACGACGTTGAACTCCACCTGTCGCGCTTCCGTCTCTCCCGAGAGCGTAAATCCCGTCCCCAGAAATTGATCGCCCAGCGGCATCACTCGCGCCTGCTCTACTCCATCGACGCCCGGCAGAGCCGCAACACGCGCCATCAATTCCCGTTGAAAAGTTTGCGCGTGCAATGCGTCGTAGCCTTGCGCCGACGACAAATCAAATCGCGCCTGCACAATTCCTTTCATCTCAAAACCCGGCTCCACCGTTTGCGCGGAGTAAAGTCCTCGCATCAGCAAGCCCGCCGCAATGAGCAACACCATGCACACCGCCGCCTGCACGCCCACCAAAACGCTGCGCAGCTTTCCCCCACTCGCGCTTTTGCCCAGCAGCGTCGTTGTGTCGCCTTTCAGCGCCGTACTCAGATCCTGTCGCGTCGCATGCAGGGCAGGCGCGAGGCCAAAAACGATCCCTGTCACAACCGTCAGCACCAGCGCGTACGCCCAAACGCGTGGGTCCGGACTGACATCCCACGCCAACTGCGGAATCTCGGGCGGCAAATGCGCCAACAAATAATCCGCAATGCCCCCGATCGACCAAAACACCATCATCGATCCGAGGAGCCCTCCTAGAAATGCGATCAACAAGCTTTCCGTCAAGAGTTGCCGAACAATTCGCCAGCGGCTTCCACCAATCGAACGCCGGATCGTGATCTCTTTCTGCCTCGCGGACGCTCTCGCGAGCAAAAGATTCGCCACATTCGCGCAAGCGATCAGCAGCACCAGCCCAACCGCCGCCAACACGATGCCCCCGATGCTAAACGCGAAAGACCGCTCCTCGACTCGCCCCAGAAATGTCGCTCGATGAATCACCAGCCGCGTAATTCGTTCCGGATACTGCTGATCCAACCTCGCCGCGATAACGCCAAGATTCGCGCGCACCTCGTCCATAGAAACGCCGGGCGAGATTCGTCCCAGTATCGCGAGCCAACCTGTGTTGTCGTCCGGCAGTAAATCGCGATCCGGTTCCAACGCCTTTTGCATCGTCACCGGTATCCAAAATTCGCTCGGCCAGGGATCAAGCCCTCTGAACCCGGACGCGGCCACTCCGATCACGACGAATCTCGTGCGGTTCAGTGAAATCGTCTTGCCCACGACCTTGGGATCCGCGGCGAACTGACTTCGCCACAACTCATCGCTCAACACCGTCACCGGATTCCCGCCCGGGGCGCTGCAATCCCCTTCTACAAACGGGCGCCCCAGCGCAGGCCGCTCTTGAAGCACGTCAAAAAAGTTGCAGGACGCGACGGCTCCCGTGACCGGCTTTGCGGTTTCGCCTCCCAGCGGCACCTCGCCCACAAACGGCGCGTACGCCAGCAGCCCCGAAAAAACTCGATTGTTCTCGCGATAGGTTTTGTATTCGGAGTATGAAAAAAGGCCTGGTTCGCCGTGTACGTTGCGCCGAACCTTTCCTGAAAACATCTGGTCCACGCTCACGATTTGATCGGCGGCAGGAACTGGCAAAAGCTTCAGCGCCATCCCGTTCAGCACCGAAAAAATCCCAGCGTTGACTCCAATTCCCAAAGCGACCGCAAACACGGCCACAAGAGTGAATCCGGGATTCTTGGCCAACGAACGCGCGCCATAGCGCAGATCTTGCGCGAACTGTTCCAGCCAGATCCAGCCCCAGCTTTCGCGCGTCTCCTCTTTCAGCGCCGTCGGATTTCCAAACGCGCGCATCGCCGCGTAACGCGCCTCATCCTTGCTCATCCCCGCTTCGATGTTTTCCGCAATCTGCTGCTCAAGATGAAATTGCAGCTCCTCATCCAAGAGCTGATCGTTTCGCCTGCGATCAACCAGCGTCAACAATCGAAGCCACAATCGCCGCGCCCACAACATAAGAGGCCACCTCAATTTGTTTGCACCACGAGGGTGATCGCCGCCGAAAGTCGGCTCCAGTTCTCAGCTTCCTTCTCCAGTTGCGCGCGACCCGCGGCAGTCAGCGAATAGAATTTCGCGCGTCTTCCAGCTTCCGATTCCATCCACTTCGCTTTGATCCACGCTTGTTGCTCGAGTCGATGCAATGCCGGATACAGCGACCCTTGCTGCACCTGCAAAACTTCCCCCGAAATTTGCTGGATCCGTTTCGCAATCGCCCACCCGTGCTTGGGCTCCAGCGAAATCGTCTTCAGAATTAAAAGGTCGAGAGTCCCTTGGACAAGATCAGTCGGCTTCCCCATACCATGATTATCTACAACAGCGATTGTAGGTTGTCAAGGTATCGCCTCATCGCCATCTGCTTCTTCACTTCCCCCGAAGAAACAAAGTCCGAATGCGGAGCATCCGCCATACGCAAACCCGCCACTGGTATCTTCCTGCGGCCCACCCGGGCCCTGCATAACTCCGTCCAACGATACAGATTCCAGCACATTGAGCTTTCGCATGACCGTCTTCTCCGAATCCTATTTGTCTTGATTTACTTGCGGGTGCTTCCTGCTTCTCTCCGCCCATAGATACATCGAACGACGACCGCCGAAATCGACACGGTCAGACCGTCATGGCACCGGCCTTTAGCTCATTTTACGTGTTGGTTCAGAAGAGTAGGGCGATCAGGGAATCACCACGCCGCGAGTCGTCGCCCCCATTTGCGCCCCTTGCGAATCTCGCACGACGGTGCGTACCAGAAACGTCCCCGGTTGCAGATCGAAGTTCAGCTTCACGTTCAGCCCCGTTTTGTTCGCGCGCTCCAGAGTCGCATCTTTCAATTGCAGCTCCACGACGCGCTGCAAGCCGGCCAGCATTCTCCCGTTCTGGTCGAAAATACCGGTGGTGATCGTCAACGTATCCTGGTTGCGTCCGTCCACCTTGCGAAACTTGATCGCTTCGGTTCCCACATGCGTGACCACCGAGAGCCGCGCCCCATCTCCGCTCCTAAAGAATTGCGTCTGGCATTCGACAGGTAAATCGTGCAGCTCTTCTTGAGAAAAAACCGCCTGCTGTATCTCCTCTTTCGCCGCTGCCTCAGGATTTGAATTTCCGCGCGGCGCAAAATACCCACGGCGCGCCTGTAGTGCCCACTTTTGACTATTCGTCAGGCTCACTTTCAGAGTGTGATATTTTCCATCGAGCTTCAAATTTTGTGGCGTAAACCCGAGCACGTACGAAACCTCCGGCTCGCCCGCAGCCTGGAGCAACCCTTGATCGATGTTGTTCCGATCGTGAAAAAATACTCCTCCCGTTCCATCCGCCAAATCCGCGAGCGAGGTGAAGTGCGATTCTTCTTCCTTCATGATGTACTGCGTCTTCAGAGGACTAACTGACGCAGTCGTCGCCACGGTCGATGCGTCATACACCGAGGAAACGTACAGCCCCCGCACATCGATCGTGTTGATCACGACATTTTCTTTCGTCGCACGGTCGATCACCTGCCCTCCCGGCTGAAACATCGACGGAAGCACGAAAAACCCCGGCGACATCATAACGATCACGCGCTGCCCCGGTAGCACGCTCATCCTTCGAATCAAAGCCAGCAGAGATTGATACGTAGTCTGTTCTTCTGTTTCCGCGAGATTCAATACGGATTCGGCTGCTGCCGACACAATATTCTGAGCTGTCAGCGTCGCGCTCGGTCCCGAGGCGCCGCTACAGGCGATATAGTCCTGGATCGCCACTCGCATCGCGTCGGCGTCGGTTCCGTCTGCGATCATATGCGCTTCTTGCAAGTTCATCGGCGGACAGTCCGTGGAAGAATTCTGCGCAAGGGAACGTGGCAAAATTCGCTGCACCGCCTCGTCGAGTTTCCTTCGGTCCTCCGTGAAGTCCTGTTGCACCTGACCTGAAGTGGTGAAAACGGAAAGCCGGTCGCTCGCTCCAACCGTACCGAACACCTTCGCCGCAGCCTGCCGCGAAAACATTGCGTCTTGAACCGAGAGATGAAGATCGTCGAAGAGTAGAGCGACGAACCTTTGCGGCAACTCTGGCGCCTTTACCGATGGTCCTTCCGCAGCCGCCTCCGAGGAATCCACCGCAGGCGCGTGAGATGCCGGAGTCTCCACAGAAAAACTCGAAATGACCTGCGGCTTGCGTTCGTCTGTGAGCTGAAAATTGTCCTTCTTCAGATTCGAGACTACTTTTCCGTTGCCATCGCGAACCACCACGCGCACGAGCACCAGGTTCACACGCACCTGAAACGTCGCAGCAGAGTCGTGCGAAACGATTTCTTCGTCGTGAGATTTTTGTTCGGGCTCGCCTTGTGGCGATTGTGGCGATTGTGGCGCTTGAGCCGCTTGTGGTGACTGCGGAGCTTCTGGTGTTGGAGAAGCCTGTGTAGTCGGAGAAGGTTCCTGAGTGTGCGCCTCCGACGATCCAGCGAAAAGGAAAAAAACAGCTAGAAACGCGAACGAGACGATCCTCAACACAATGCGCGACGCCCGCCTGACCCCAACCATCACAGGGATTCCTCCATTCCGTGGAACTCCCTCAATCCAAATGTCGGTGGACCTCGACAGAAATCGCCGTGACATATGCGCAGACCGCAGAACCCAGCGCGCATACTCGCTTACTACTTGTGTTATGACGACGAATCAAACTCCCGGGTTTCAGCGGGAACGAAACCCTCATGCCGATTGCCAGTCATGTGGCTGCAAGCGTAACGTAGTCTCGCCTGACCGCGTCTATCGAGTGAGTCGAGTTATAGACGAAACGGATGCGTTATCTCGACCCCGCCCTTTCTCAAACCGGAGGCTCTCATGTTCATCGCCAGAAGAGTCGCCTTTCTTCTAGTCCTCGCTTTGTATTCGATTCCCACAACCTCAGCCCAGCAGGCCGCGCCCTCAAGCCAACAAGTATTCGCCGTTCACAGCGGCGGTCTGGTTCTCAGCACCGGCAATGACCTCGCCGAACTTCTTCAGAAATGTCTCGCAGACACCCAGACCTACTACGAGATCTCCTTCGAACCGCCCGCGGCTTCCCGGAGCGACGAGTATCATCGCCTCCAAATCAATCTCGCGAAGCCCGGCCTGAAAGCCCGCACCCGCGAAAGCTACTACGCCCAGCTCTCCACCTCCACAAGCAGCACTTCGATCAACCCAGGGTCCCAGGCACAGAGCGCCAAGAACGAACGCTAAATCTAGCCACGCGCCCACGCGAACTGCCGCGACCTCCCCTGACGTTCCGGCGCAGTCAACCCGGCACTCTCACCGCAACTAAAGGCCTGCTAACGATTCCTAGCTGCCCTAGTCTAACTATGCCAAGAGGCCTACTTTGCACCGAGACGAAATACCTCCCGGCACGCTTTACCTGCTGATTTTGAAAACTCTGGCGCGCTCCGGCGAACTGCACGGCTATGAGATCGCCAACTCCATTCAGCAGACGTCCGACGACATTCTCCAAGTCGAAGAAGGATCGCTCTACCCCGCGCTACAGCGGATGCTCATCAAGGGCTGGGTCACCGCAAAGTGGGGCACAACCTCTGGCAACCGCCGCGCCCGCTACTACCAACTGACCGTCGCGGGTCGCAAACAATTGACCGTCGAGATGTCGGATTTCCAACGCGTCATCGGCGCAATCGCCCGCGTCGTCGAAGCGGTTTGAACAAGGAGTCTCGCATGATCTGGTTGCGCGAACTCGCAAGGCGGCTCAGCATGCTGACGCATCGCCGCCAATTCGACACCGACCTCGAAGAAGAAATGCGCCTGCATCTGGAGCTGCGTCAGCAGCAACAGATCGAATCCGGCGCGGCGCCGGACGATGCTCACACCACCGCGCGCCGACGCTTTGGCAACGTAACTTCGCTGAAGGAAAAAAGCCGCTCCGCATGGGGCTGGGAATGGTTCGAACAGTTTGTGGACGACATCCGCTACGCCTTGCGTATGTTGCACAAATCCCCCGGCTTCACCGCCGTCGCTGTACTCACGCTCGCTCTCGGCATCGGCGCCAACACCGCTCTATTTTCCGTCGTTAACGGTGTGCTCCTCAGTCCGCTGCCCTACCAGAATTCAGATCAAGTGGTCAGCCTCGCCGACTGGTTTCCCGGCTACGGCGAAAGCTCGAGCTCTTATCCCAATTTCCTCGATTGGGTGCGCTTGAATCAAACATTTTCGTCGCTCGCCGCGTATCGGCGCGACTCTTTCAATTTGACTGGCCAGGGCGACCCTGAGCAGGTCACCGCCATGGAGGTTTCCGCCAGTTTCTTTCCTCTGCTCAGCGTAGACCCAGTCCTCGGCCGCAATTTCTCGTCTGCTGAAGATCAACTGGGCGGTCCGCCCGCCGTCATACTTAGCGGAGGCTACTGGAAATCGAAATTCGGATCTTCGAGGGACATTCTGGGCAAGCCGCTCAACCTCGACGGCACCGACTACACCGTCGTCGGCGTCGCTCCCGAGAATTTTTACTTCTGCTGCTCCTCCACCGGTTTTCGCCTCAGCGACGTTTACATCACGATTGGCGCATCGAAGGACCCACCGGTGCATGACCGTCACATCATCACGATCCGCGCCGTGGGAAGAATGAAGGAAGGCGTGACGCTAGCTCAAGCGCGCGCCGATATGGACAACGTCGCGCGCAGTCTCGGCGTCGCCTATCCCGACATCAACAAGAACTCTGGCATCGTCGTCACACCTCTCCAGCAAGTCATGGTTCGCGATGTTCGACCGTTCTTGCTGGTGCTGTTAGCTGCGGTGGGTTTCGTTCTGCTGATTGCCTGCGTCAACGTTGCAAATTTGCTTCTCGCTCGCTCCACTGGCCGCGGCCGCGAATTTGCCATTCGCACAGCTCTCGGCGCCAGCCGTGGCCGCGTCATCCGCCAACTCTTGACCGAAAGCGTGCTTCTCGCAATCGCTGGCGGCGCGCTCGGCTTGCTCTTGGCATCTTGGGGAACGCGTGCTGCGTTAGCCGCGCTTCCCAGTGCCTTGCCGCGCGCCAATGACGTGCGCTTAGACCCGCACGTGCTCCTCTTTACGCTGATCATCTCCCTCGCCGCCGGTGTGTTCTTCGGACTCGCCCCGGCGCTAAAAACTTCGCGTCCTGATTTGATCGGAACGCTCAAGGAAGGTGGCCGCGGCTCCAGCGGCGCGCGCTACCGAACCCAAAACATCTTCGTGATCGTGGAGATGGCCCTCGCTGTCGTATTGCTCATCGGCGCCGGCCTCACCATTCGCACTCTCGTCGGTCTCTGGACTGCCAACCCCGGCTTCGATCCGCACAACGTCTTTTCTTTCCGCGTCGGCTTCCCGCCTTCCATCGGCAATGCCGATCCGAATACAGTTCGCGCCAGCCTTCGGCAGCTCACAGAAAAGCTCGCTGTTGTTCCTGGCGTCACCGCCGTTTCCCTGACAACAGGTGCCAAGCCCCTCGACCACGAGTCCGGACTCATTTTTTGGCGCGATGGACAACCCAAGCCGCCGGACGAAGTCAGCATGCCTTACGCGCTTTGGTATCGCGTCGGTCCCGACTACCTCAAAGTCATGAAAATCCCTCTCATCCGGGGGCGCTTCCTCACCGCTCAGGACGACGCAAATTCCGTCGGCGTTTGTGTCATTGACGAAAATTTCGCCCAGAAATTTTTCGCCAATGAGGATCCGATCGGCAAGCGGCTCAACTTCAGCCTCGTCTACAACCAACCGCTCCAGATCGTCGGAGTGGTCGGCCACGTAAAACAATACGGCCTCGACGAAACGACCGAAGCTCCGATGCAGGCGCAGTTTTACATGTCTCCATTGCAACTGCCCGACGACCAACTCAAAACCTGGGCCATGCCTGGCTACGTGATTCGCACCGAAGGTTCGCCGAGCGCGTTCGCCGGCGCCGTTCGCGACGCCTTGCGCGAGTTCAACAGCAAAGCCGCGTTGTACCAGCCGGAAACCTTGGATTCCGTTGTTACACGCTCGCTCGCCTCGCGCCGCTTCGCCATGATTCTTCTTGCGGTTTTTGCTGGGTTGGCGCTCGTCCTCGCCAGCATCGGAATTTACGGTGTGGTTTCCTACATCGCCGGCCAGCGCGCACATGAAATCGGCCTCCGCATCGCACTGGGCGCGCAACCAAGCCACGTGCTCAAACTCGTCCTCGGTCAAGGCGCACGCCTCGCGGTCCTCGGCGTACTGTGCGGTCTCGCCGCCGCCGCAGCCTTAACGCGCCTAATGACCACAATCCTCTACGGCGTCAGCGCCACCGACCCGCTCACCTTCTCCGCCGTCGCATTCGTGCTGACGTGTGTAGCGCTCGCCGCCTGCTACATCCCCGCCCGCCGCGCCATGCGCCTCGACCCCATCGTCGCCCTCCGCCACGACTAACTCTCAGAAAATTGCCTTTGCCGTGCGGCCCCGTAGCGCCGGCATCTTGCCGACATCTTTCCTCAACCCCACCACCTAAATTGTCATCCCGACCGAGGCGAGCCCGCGTTTTTTCTTCGCGTTCACTTCCTGTGAACGCGTGGGCTCGCGAAGTGGAGGGCCCCAGGCTTGATCGCAGCCCCGACACCCAAACCTGTTACGAAGAGAATTCGCTCCCCAAAACATTTCGTGCGGCGCAAAAACGCTTCACCGTCCCAAGTGCGCCCACCCACAAAAGCGCTGCCGTGTCCGTCGCGACTTTTAAACCGCTTCGCACTAAACCAAGTGATAATCTCCTACAAGATTTGCACATCGATTTCATCGATCGATGATCATTCGCGATAATCATCAAGGGGTTCGCATGAAGCCAGCAGCTCTCTTCGTTATTTTGTCGATCGCCGCATCGCTTCCGCCGCAACCGGCCCGCTCACAGTGCACACAGACTACACAAGTCGCACAAGCCACACTGCCCGCACAGGCCATGCATTCCGCGCCGGCCAAGCAGTCCGCACAGGACAAATTGTCCCCCAGTGACCTGGCCGTTCTATACGGACTCGCCCCGGTCACGGCATTGGCGACACCGAACGCCGGCTACACAAAGCAGGCCGCTCTAGGCGCCAACTATGCCATCACCGGCGGAATCCAAACCGGCGAGATCCGTCAACCGACTCTCCTGCCCTTCCCGGAACAACAACAGCAAGCATTGCGCGATGTTTCTCTGACGACCGCCAACCTCGCCCAGCTCGCCGACGGTCTCGGCACGTCTCTCGGCGCAGCTTATCTCGCGCGCCTTCACTACATCGACCGCAATAGTTCTTCGCCGCCGTCGGGTGAGAAAACCGATGACTTCGTTCCCATCGATCTCACCGATCTCATCAGTCTCATCAACTACGCAAACACAACCACGGCACACAATTCCGCTACAGCCAAATATTTCTTCGCCAACGCGACCACGGATGGCAACACTCTAGCTCCAGAAGACGCTCTCTCAATCTTCAAGAACTCCGAAAGGTGCCCGGACATGTTCGGCACCGCATACGGCCATCCCGCTGGCTCTCCCGGCTCCGATAAATACGGCAACTCGAGACCGTTTCAAACCGAACCGACCCTCACGCGCATTTTCGGTCGCGATTATTTCGGAACTCCCGCAGATAACATCGCCTACAACCGCGGCCCCATGATGGATCTAACCAACAGTCCTTCTTTCCCAAGCGGACACACGACGTACGGCTATACGGGGGCGGTTCTTCTCGCAGTACTCGTGCCTGAGCGCTATCCAGAAATGATGGTCCGCGCGGCGGAGTACGGAAACGATCGCATCATCATCGGCGCCCACTATGCCATGGACGTCATCGCCGGAAGAACATTGACGCTCTACGACATGGCGCATCTGCTCGCAGATGACGAGAATTACACCGATCCAAAGCACTCGCTCTTTCAGAAACTTCCAAAGATCGTGTTTAGTGATGCCGTGAAGAACACGCGCGAGAAGCTAGAGAAAGCTCTCGAAGAGGCGTGCGGTGAAAAAATCGCGAAATGCGCAAAAGAGGACACGGGCCGCATGAGTGATCCCGCGATCGACGAAGCCTTCTACCTGTCGACCCAAACCTACGGACTTCCCGTTGTCTATCCAGCACAGGCAGATGTTCTCGAAGATGTCGCAAAGCTCGCTCCCGAAGCCGGGTATCTGCTGATCGTCGCGTATCCTTCTCTCACGCTACCGGAGGCAGACCGAATCTTGACCGAAACTGAAGGCCCCGGCGGGGGCTTTCTCGACGACGGATCGTTGATCGACGGAAAATCCTTCGGCGTCTATTCGCGCCTGAACCTCTACGCAGCATCCCGACGCGCCGCAGAGCTCACAGCTAAACCCAGCCACTAGGACGATACGGAACAGGCGGTGTGCTGCCGCTTTTATCAAATTCTCTGTGACGAGCGAACCAATCGCTACGCAGCGGCCGCAATTTGGCATTTAGCTTCGACCAGCGTGTGCGATCGCTCACCTTTGCCGGAACAAGAAGCGGTTATTCCATTTCGCTTCGAAGCGCGAACCGCGGCGTTCGCGACAACGTCTCCTCTCAAGGCATCTTCCACATAATTGACCGCATCCGTACGTTCCGATAGGTAGGATGATCGAGTGATGAATCGCTTGGCGAATCTCTCACGTCAATCACTTCGCGGTAAAATCAAAGGCGAATCGTCATTTGAAACCACAAAAAACCGCTAAAGCAAATCACATTCCCCTTCTTGCCTGTTTCTTCTTCTCCGGCATGTCAGGGTTGATCTATCAAGTCGCGTGGATCAAAGCCCTGGGCTTGATCTTCGGCCACACTCTCTTCGCAATCGCAACGGTGCTCGCTGTGTTCATGGCCGGTCTAGCGACCGGAAGTGCGTACATCGGCCGCTGGCGAAGCGACACGAAACCGGTCGTGCTGTACGCCTACATCGAACTGCTGGTCGCCGCCAGCGGAATCCTCTCGCTTGTGGGACTTCGCAGTGTGGGCTGGCTTTACGTCAAGTTCTATCCAGGCGTCGCTGGCTTGCCCGCGCCTCTACTCGCGCTCAGGTTCTTCGGTGCGGTCGCGGTGCTCTTCGTTCCCACTTTTCTGATGGGCGGCACGCTCCCGATCCTGGCCCGCGTTGTCGCCAAAAATTCCGACGAACTCGGCGCAGGTGTCAGTCAACTCTATTGGGTCAACACTCTCGGTGCTGTCGTTGGAACTGTGGTCTCCGGATTCATCCTGCTTCCCGCACTCGGTCTGCGTGGAACGATCGCCACAGCGGTAGCTCTCAACGTTCTTGCCGGTCTTGTCGCCCTTAAAATTCCGACAAAATTGAGCCCGCAGCAGGATCTGGAAAATTCAAAAAATAATCCAGAAAAAGACTCAGAAAAAAATGGAGAAGCCGTTACACCTTCTCGCCTCGTGGGTCCGCAACCAACACTGACGCTCCTCCTGTTTTTCTTCGCCGTCGTTGGATGCACAGCTTTTGTCTATGAAATTGCCTGGACGCGGCTCTTATCGATCACTGTCAGCAGTTCCACATACGCTTTCACAACCATGCTGGCTATGTTTCTTACAGGAATTGTCCTCGGCAGCGCGTCTTTCCGATACTTCGTAGCTCGCTCCGGAAAAATCTCGCTGGTCACTTTCTCCAAAACGCAAACGTGGATCGGCGCCGCAGCCCTTCTATCTTTGGTCGCGTTCCACTGGCTCTTGCCTATCGTTCCCTTTTTACTGCGCGCTACCAACCGAACCTTTGGCGGATTGTTGTTAGCACAATTTGTCATCAGTGGACTAACCGTTTTACCGGTCGCCACGATTTTTGGCTTCGCTTTTCCAATGGTGATTGCACTCTTCGCCGGCACAGCAAACTCGAGCGACACAAATTCAGCGATCGTCGGACGCGCGTACGCCGCAAACACCGTCGGCTCAATTTTTGGATCGCTGGCTGCCGGTTTCTGGCTGGTTCCATCTCTCGGCAGTTTTCGTGTGATCGCAGCGGCCGCTGGAGTGAATTTTTTGTTGGCCGCCGCGACTTCGACGCGTCGCATCGTTCCGTTAGCGTTGAACGTTCTTTGCGTCGCCGCCGCTATCTTTGTTGGCTCGTCTTCCTTCTTGGCCAACCGTTCGCTCTTTACGTTATCGACGGTCCTCTATGGCACCGATTATCAGGGCCGTCTCACACTCGACGAAATCGCCGCGACAAGCGATCTCGTCTTTGCGAAGGATGGCCTCAACGACTCCGTCGCCGTCTCGCGTTCTGACAATTATTTCGCGCTGCGGATCAACGGCAAAGTGGACGCATCCACTGGTGACGCGCGCACCCAGCTACTCCTGGGACATCTTGGCGCCGCGTTCGATCCCGCACCGCGACGAGTTCTGATCATCGGCTTCGGCAGTGGAATGACCGCGTCCGCGGTTGCACGCTATCCAGACGTGGAAAAAATCGATTGCGTCGAAATCGAGCCGGCTGTGATTAACGCCGCGCCATATCTCAGCAGCCTGAACCGCGACGTTTTACGTGATCCGCGCGTGCACGTCATTTTCGATGACGCACGAAATTTCCTTCTCACCACGCGCGAGAAATACGACCTGATTATTTCCGAGCCATCAAATCCCTGGATCGCTGGAGTCGCCACGCTCTTCACCGGTGAGTTTTACGCCGCCGTGCGACGTACGCTTACGCCTGGGGGCAAATTCGTTCAGTGGGTGCAAGCCTACTCGCTCGCTCCGACTGATCTACAAATGGTCGTTGCGACTCTTGTGCCTCACTTCGCGGACGTTACGCTGTGGCGCGCTGCGGGTCCTGATCTTCTGCTTCTGGCGCGAAGCGATAACACGCAATTCGGATTCAGCCGGCTTCGTTCGCTTTGGCGGAACAAGCCGCTGCGCGATGATTTTGAGTCGATGGATGTGCGTGAGCCGGAAGCGCTGACGGCTTACTTTTTGCTGGATGATGCTGCGCTGCGAAAAATGTCGGAAGGTGCTGCGGTGAATACCGATGACCGCACATTGTTGGAGTATCACGCTCCGCGGACTGTTTTGACTTCCAATCTCTACGACACAAATCAAAAACTTATCGATGAATCCCGCGGCGGGCCGCTGCCCGTGAATCTGGATTCTTCGGATGTTCAGCGCGCGTTGCTCGCCGGCGCTGTAACGGCGATCGATCTCGGCGACGCAGTTACCATCGACAAGTTTTTCGAAGCCGTGGAATCGCTGCCGGATTCAGCTCCGAAGTATTTCGCTCAAGGGCTGCGCGCACTCACGCGAGGCGACTACAAAGATGCCGAGTCCTTGTTCAAATCTGCGCTTAGCAAAGATCCCTCGTCACTTGACGCGATGCACTGGCTCGCGGTCGCCGAGCATCGCGACGGCGACGACACTTCTGCCCGAACTCAGATCGACGCGATCCTCCAGCGAAATCCGGATTACCTTCCTGCGCTCACGGACAAGATGGAATTTGCCGCGGATCGAAACAATTTTGGAATCGCGCTGCTTACGCAGTTGAACCGTATGGCTGTCATGCCCGATCCACCTGCGTCCGAATACTGTCGCCTCGGAGCGATCTGGATGAAAACGGCGAATACCAAAGAAGCTGAGCCAGTTTTGTTGAGAGGCTTGGCGAAAGATCCTTACAGTTATGCCTGTCATCTTCAGCTCGGTGAACTTTATCGCCAGACCGATCAGTTTCCGTTGGCGCGTCAACATTTCGAGTTCGTCGTGCGCTTCTATCCGGATTCCAACGCCTCCGTCTACGCATCGCTCGCTTCTGTTTACATCAATCTCGGAGATGCGAAGGCCGCCGAAGCGATTTTGAAAAAAGGACATCGCCTTTTTCCGCAAGAGTCGCACTAGCAGAATCCTCTGTCATCGCGTTGGGGACAAAACTATCTGCCTCCTAGTTTCCGCCCTTCGGGGCGAGGCGCATCTGGCCTTCGTGCATCGCGGCGTGAGTCGTTCGGCTCAGCAACACGGCAAGGCGATTTCGGTGCGGCTCCTTCGCAAAATCCTCCGGCGAGACCGAGTCATGCCGCTCCAGCCACTGTTCCGGCGATAATTTTTCGATTGCAGCAGTCAGCTTGTCGTTTACTTCGCGCCAGGCGCGCCGCAAGTCGCCCGCAGGCAACTCGTCATCCAGATCCGTCTTGTCCGCCTTCACGATAAATTCCTCGTCCAGCTCTGAGTGCAACCGGTTCCCAAGCCTCAGCGTGGCAAACATGCGATCATGCACCGCGGTCAAATGCCCCAGCAGGTAGTACAACCGGTTCCGCCCCGGTGCCACCTCCCGTTGCAACTCCTCATCGCCGAAGCCGACAATCGTCTTATCCACCTGCGCGACCGTCTGCTTCCACGAACTCACTGCATTCTTCACCATCAAATTCTCCCCGCCCATGTCGCCCATCCTTTTCCCGCTTTGATGTTTGGCCAAGCGCTCATGAGATGTGCGCGGCTCGACAAACGGTATTCCCAGGCAAGGGCGTGGTTCCGTTCTGGGACGCTAGTTAACGTAATGACCACCCCTCCCCTGTTTTTGCGCAAGGATGTGATTCTAAAGGGCTTGGACCGAGAGATGGTGCAAGAATGTGATTCTAAGGGGTTTAGAGGCATTGAAATCGTGAGCTTTTGTTGGAAGCTCGTTGACAGGTGCCGCGGACGGGGTCGCGGCTTTGCGCGGTACGGTGTTGATTCTTTTCGGTTTAGATCGAAAAGAGCGAGCGAATGCGGAGGTGAGAATTTAGCTCGATTTGCGGGTGTGTTGCGATGCGACGGTCGATTGCAAGGATGTGATCCTAAAGGGTTTAAGCGTCGGGGAGGGGCGACGAGGCGGGCGTTCATCGGGGACCTTGTGGTGGATCCGGGCTGGCACCCGAACCTTTTAACACACTGTAGCATGAAATTTATCGAATGTCAACTGGTAACTGAGTAGGACTGTTCGAATGAGCAGCCCGATTTGGTTCGGCCGGGTTCGCCTCGAGGTTTGGCCCGACGAGCGCGTAGCGAGTCCACATCGAGGGCGCCGATCCGTCTTCGGGGAGGCGTATTGATTATGGGCGGCAGGAGACTGAGTAAGATCGATTCACGAGGTCTTACGCGCAAAATACAAGTATCTCAACAGGCGTCTTTCGCTGTTCAAGGTGTGTACACAGGACAGGAACCGCTGGAGTCCCTCGAAGTTGGCAGAACCCTCTGCCGTCACCAGTTCCTCTTTCCTTTTCTGGCGTGCATCGTGCCATTTTTTCGAGATCCGAGCCGCATTCTCGGTTGTGTCTGTGGTGACCACCTGAGAAAAGCCTGCCTGTTTTAACAGCCGTTCATTCTCGCCGGGCGGACTGTAGAAGTAAAAGCCGATCGAGCTACGTGTCGCGATTTCGTCGGCGGAAATCAATCCGCCAATCACGAGGGCGTCACTGAACAACATCCGGCCTGATGGCTTCAAAACGCGAAACAGCTCGACGAGTGCATCGAGCCTCCCAGGGACATGGCACAAAACGTCGTTCGAAAAGGCCGCATCGAACGTCTCGTCGTCGAACGGGAGATTCTTAGAAACGTCGCATTGTTCGAAACGTGCTCGTGAATCGAGTGCTCTTGATTGTGCGAGTTCTCTTGCGTTCCGGATTCCCGGCTCGTTAACGTCCACTCCCACGATTTGGCAACCGAGTTTTTCCGCAAGGTGCAGGGCGTATCCTCCGGAACCACAACCAATCTCCAAGACGGAGGAATCGGGACTTAAGGCGAGCAGTTGCGGAATTTCTAATGACTCTTCGGTTGTGACCCAACTGGTTTGACCGAAATCCTGGCCATAGGTTTCGATACGTACGTGTCGATATGGATCGGACGCGTAGTTTCCGTACGCATTGTTGTACAAATCAAACATTCTCAGTTCCTGCACCACACGAAGCGTCGGCACGAACAACGGGCGAGTATACCTTGGTGTGGAGCATGGGGATTCCTTCACGGGAGGTTTCGGGAAATTGACCGGACGTTGGGTAACAGGACTTACTGGGAATAATCGGAAGAATTCGCTACTGACTCATTTCTTCCGGTCGGTCGCGGGATGTTGATCCTGAATGATTTGAGCCTCGGGGAGGGGCAACGAGGCGTGAAGGCGATCAGGGTAAATCTGATACGTTACTTGACATATCGTGTTGAAGCCGAGTATACCGCTAACAATCAGATAAGCACTCCGTAGGCGCGGGGACGGGACGGCGTCCGGCGTCGGATCAATTCACTCAGATGTGCAATCTTCGGTTCATTCTCCGGGCTCATGTCCCCAATCTGGCTTAATCAAGGAGACTGAAATGTATCCGGTTCACTCGAATAAATTCGCCCTCACGCTCGGCTCGACGTTGCTCTTGGCACTTTGGATGGGGCTCCCGCAGTCGGCAAGAGCCTGGCAAACCTGGAATTTGAAAGTAGGCGCAGAGAGCCACAGTCAAGCGCGTCAAGCTGACGCCTTCCTACCCAATGAGGTCTGGATATACGCTGGCGACAGCATCAAGTGGACGTTTCAACCAAAGAACGAGCCTCATACCGTCACATTTTTGGCGCCGGGGCAAATACGTCCAACGCCACCCCCACCAATAGGACCACCAGCAGGTCCGCCAATCGGGCCGCCGTTCTATTTCGGAAGTTCCGGTCCGGCGCCGTTTGTTGAGTGCCCAAGCCCCAATCCATACAACGGCGGCTCGGCGACGTATGACGGGAGCGCGTGTGTTTCGAGCGCAGCACTGAATGGGGGCACGGCTCCGTCGAGCTTCACGGTCACCTTCCCGAATCCTGGCAATTACAGGGTGGTCTGCCTGATCCACACAAACATGAACGGAACCGTGCACGTGCTGAGCACAGATTCGTCGTCGCCATTCTATGCCGCATCTCTTCCGTATACGCAGTCGGATTACGACAAGCAGGCTCAGGACGAGGCGGGAGACATACTGAATGATGCAGACAATCCAAACGAAGAGGTAAAGGATTTCCCGCGATCAAAGAATGAAGTGCTCATGACTGGGGAAATGATCGCAACGGGTGGAGGAAGGCAGTACCTGGCGATTGTTCGCTTCTTCCCGCAAACGATCTACATCCACAAGGGAGAAACGGTAGAGTTCACGAATGTGGATCCCACCGAACCGCATACGGTCACATCGGGAGCTAGCGACACATTGGTCAACGACATGGCGCTGGTCAACGTGAGTCCGGAAGCGGACGGGGCCATAGGGACGACCGTGAATTCAGCCGGTAGCTTCGGGAATGCAACCCCGACTGCCGGTGTGAACTCGGGATTTCTGCAAGCGTCACCGGAAGACGCGGCCGGGCGAGCGCAATTCCCTCCCGGGACGACGCGCTTCCGCGTGACGTTCAATGTCGCGGGCACATTCCCGTACCACTGTGCACTGCATGACATAGACGGAATGAACGGCACGGTTGTGGTGAAGTAGAGCTAACGACGTTCCAGAGTGAGAGTGGGCTACTTGAGAATCCGAAACTCAAGCTGGCGCCTGTTTGGGCTGCTCTTAACAGCAACAACAATCACGCAAGTCGCGGCTCAGGCGCCCTTAAAAGCGCCCGAGCCGCGAGCCACTACTCACTCCAGTGCTGATTATCACGGCGGTTTGGTCTCTCCGCCGCTCCCCAAACCGAGATTTACGCTGACGGATACGTCGGGTGCCGCGTTCGACTTCCGCGCGAAGACAGACGGATTCGTAACACTTTTGTTTTTCGGATACACCCATTGTCCGGACATCTGCCCGCTGCAGATGCACACGATCGCGGACGCATTGAGGAAATTGCCAACAGGTTCGGCGGCTCAATTCAAAGTTGTATTTGTCACCACAGATGTCGCGCAGGACACGCGCGAGTCATTGCGCGCGTACCTCGACCGGTTCAATAAGAGTTTCGTTGGACTCACAGGTACCGAGGAAGCCATACAAGCCGCGCAAATGGCAGCAAATCTTCCCCCCGCTAAAAAAGGGTCCGTGCAATCAAATGGTGAATATGAGGTGGGTCATTCAGCATTTGTTCTAGCCTACACAAAAGATAATCTGGCGCACTTGGTTTATCCGGCAGGGATGAAATCGGAAGACTGGGTGCATGATTTACCGCTTCTCGTCTCGGAAACCTGGACGAAGCCCTAAGAAATGGCTTGGTTAACGCCGTTACCGGAGAAGTGGACTCAGTGTCGAGCCAGAAACAGTAAAAATATACCTACAAGCATGCCGACCAGAATGACTGTCGCACAAATCCGCATGAGCACCATCGCGGAGATTGGGAAAAGCGGACCTTGCCGTCTGGATGGCACCTCCGGGTCGAGGAGCCCAATTGCTGTTGTCTTTCGAGGTGGCCCGCCACCACGCGAGGAGGACGCCTGCGTGTCTGGTACGTGCTCCCACTGGTCAAATTTGTACGTCATTCGAAAATGCTACTCACAGCCTGAAGGCAGGGTCCAGAAAGTTGACTTCGGTTGGGCCCTTAGTGCCCGGTAAACGCGGTTACCGGACAAGTGAAAATCGCACGAGAACTGCGCACCGTCACTTCACGGTGGACATGTGGCATTCGTATCGCGCCTTCACTGCCGGGAACCGTTGATGAGCCCTGTCGCGCTCCTTCCAAGTGAGAGCCGCATACCGCGGAGCCGATACTGAAGCCCAAAAAGAAGAGACGTTGATAAAGCCGAGCTGTCGTCGATGGCGATTCGGGTCAGCCAAGGACCCTTTGCAGAATCCAAGCTTCGACGTTTTAATAAACCAGACATACATCAAACGTGATTGCGATGACTGCACGGTGATCAACATTCGTGTGGCTCGTCGGAATTGAACGCGAGGCAAGTGTGGGAACTGAACGACAGAAGATGCTTGCTGGGGAACTATATGATGCGCTCGACCCTGAGCTTGTGCGTGATAGAGACAGAGCTCGAGACTTGTGCCAAATCCTGAACGCAACGCGAGAAGCAGACCGCGAGCTGCGACGGGATCTTCTCCTGAAAATTTTCGGGAAGGGTGGTGGTACTGCTTGGCTGCAACCGCCGTTCTTTTGCGACTACGGAAGCAATATTGAATTGGGAGAGCGCGTCTTCTTCAACTTCAACTGTGTGGTCTTGGACGTGTGCAAGGTCTCGATTGGAGACTACAGCCAATTCGGTTCGGGCGTGCAGATTCTGACGCCACTACACCCGCTTAGGGCTGACCTCCGCCGGAAGGAGGAATATGGCGCACCCATTTCGATCGGCGCCGACGTTTGGGTGGGCTCGGGTGCGTTGATTCTTCCGGGTGTTACCATCGGAGACAAGACGGTCGTCGGTGCCGGTAGCGTTGTCGCAAGGAGCCTGCCAGCAGGCGTTCTAGCCGTGGGCAATCCTTGCCGCCCGATTCGTGAAATCGTGTAAACGTACACTTATCCGATCACTTCGGATTACTTCACATCGGTTGGTAGTAGCATAGCGTCGCACCGGGCCTCAGAAATCACGCAAGTATTTCACCATGCCACTTTGCGGGCAGGCGCGTAACGCTGACCGCGATTCAAGGATGACTAATGAAACGGATCGTAATTGCGACGGTGTGCGCACTATTCGTTGCCAGCCAGATGCAAGGGCCGAACGCTCATGCCCACTTCGCCGCTGCAGGCGCTGAAGTTTCCTCGCAGGCTGCTGGAGCGGACTGGGCCGTTTATCACGGCAATCCGAACGGAACACACTATTCAGTACTGGATCAAATAAATACACAGAATGTGAAAGGGTTGAAAGTCGCGTGGACGTTTGAAACCGGTGACGGCCTACCAACCAACGACATGGAAGGCGACACCATCGTTGTCAAAGGACGCATGTATTTCGCTTCTCCGAAAGGCCGCATTTTTAGTCTCAACGCCGCCACCGGCGCGCAGAACTGGGTCTACGATCCGGCTGAAGGCAAAGCCGGAAATGGAAGCGGGCGATTGCGGGGTGTCTGCTACTGGACGGACGGAACTGGTGAGCGAATTTTGTTTACGTCGGGCAACCGACTGATCGCTGTGGATGCCAACAGCGGAAAACTGATTGAGAGTTTCGGGGATTCAGGCAAGGTCGACTTGACCCAGAATCTTGGGCGGGACCCACACTCGGTGTCGGTGAACGTCAATTCACCAGGTGTGATTTTCAAGGACCTGATAATTCTGGGTAGCACTGGCGCAACGCCCGGTCATATTCGAGCGTACAGCGTGCGCACGGGAAAGCTGGCGTGGATTTTCCACACAATCCCGCAACCCGGCGAATTTGGTTATGACACGTGGCCCAAAGATGCATGGAAGACAGCAAATGGTGCGAACGTTTGGTCCGGTCTGAGCCTCGATCCTGAGCGCGGCATTGTCTACCTTCCGGTCGCGTCAGCGGGCATGGGATTTAAGGACTTTTACGGTGCCGATCGTGAGGGCGATACGCTCTTTGGTACTTCGCTAGTGGCGCTTGATGCGAATACGGGAAGGCGCCTATGGCACTACCAGTTCGTGAAACATGACCTGTGGGACCGCGATCCGCCGACGCCCGCGACGCTCGTCACCGTTCACCGTGACGGCAAGGATATCCCCGCCGTAGCCCAAATCACAAAGTACGGTTACGTTTGGGTATTCGACAGGGTCACGGGCGAGAACTTGTTTCCAACGCAGGAGGTGCCCGTTTTTCCGAGCACAATTCCTGGCGAAAAGCCTGTCACACACGAGATTTTGCCCGCAGCACCCGAACCGTTCGCCCGTCAGCGGCTCACAGAGCAGACATTGACTCAGCGCACGCCCGCCGCCAACGCCGCTGTGCGGGCACACCTAGCGACGATGAGTAACCGTGGCCGATTTGATCCCCCGTCGCTTGAGGGCACCGTTATATTCCCGGGGTTGGATGGTGGAGGCGAGTATGGCGGAGCTGCTTGGGACCCGACGACCGGTATTCTCTATATCAACTCTAATGAACAAGCGTACATCCTGAAATTACGGGGGCAGGTCAAGATGACCAATGGTAGTGAAGCCTCTGCTGGCGAGATCTACAGCACCTCCTGCGCTGGTTGTCACGGCCTCGACCGCAAGGGTAATCCTCCAGCGTTCCCCGCGTTACTTGGAGTAACCAAGCGGATGACGAGCCAGCAGATCGAACAAAGGATTACCAATGGGTCAGGAAGGATGCCCGGATTTGAAGGTACCCTGACCAAAACCCAGATCGAAGCCTTGACGGCTTTCATCAGTGATGACAACGCGAAACCAGAGTCCACAACGGATGGCTCGAATACGAGCGTCGACTACATATTCCAAGGCTATACAAAGTTCCTAGACCCGGACGGCTATCCTGCGGTCAGTACTCCGTGGGGCACGTTGAACGCGCTGAATCTCAACACGGGTAAATATGTGTGGCAGATTCCGTTCGGGGAGTATCCGGAGTTGAAGGACCCCACAACAGGTAGCGAGAACTATGGGGGAGGGATCGTCACGAAGGGCGGAGTCTTTTTCATCGCAGCGACTGTGTACGATAACAAAGTCCGCGCGTTCGACAAGCTGACTGGCAAGCTCCTCTGGGAAGACACGATGGCAGCATCGGGCGTTGCTACGCCTTCCACGTATGCCGTTGACGGTAAGCAATACTTTGCTGTGTCATCCGGCGGCGGTAAGAACCCCAAGGTAAAGAATGGCGGGGCCGTCATTGCCTATGCTCTGCCTTAACTGGGGTTCGGTCCAAGGCCTCTAAACTCAGCAACACATCGCTTAACCCAACACGCTCGTCCGCGGTTTGTGGGCAGATTCATCCACCTTGAAGGCCGGCGTTTCGGGCAGCTCAAGGTATTGCATCGCGGTAAGCCGACGTACAAGCGCGGCGGCGGTGCGTTTGAAGTTGTGACCGCGTGATCGTGGCGACATCGTACAGGTGGGTGTTGGAATCCACTTGTCCGGTTATGCGACTTATCGGGCTGTATGCGGCGAACCGGATGAGGGCTTTCTAGCGACCACCGCTTCTAAAAAAACGACCATGATGGGAGCCTCCACAATGAAAACTGGCGCAAACCACCCCAAACCCCAATCTGTGATACTCCGAAGCACAACGATAAAAACCAACGTGTGGACCATAAGCAGACCGCCGAAAGCTAGCCAGAACATTCGGTTTCTGCGGTGATGCTTGCACAGGCGCTGTACGAACCAAATCAATAGAGTCGTCCAAACACAGAACCCGAACCAGCGTTTCGGTATGGTGATTCCTGTCTTAGCGGACACGAAGATTGCGACGGCAATGACCAGCAGCGCCGCAAGGGCAAAACCAAACAGTTTTAGTCCTTCCAGAATCAAGTTGACGATTCGTGTTGATAGAGGGACGTGGTCGGCTGGATTGCGATTCACACGGATAGCGTAACAAAGAGTTTAGCGACACTGCTCGATAAACGCCGTTACCGGTAAAGTGAAACCGAGTCGGAACCAGTTGTCCGGTAACGCGATTAACCAGGAGTTATGACGGAGAGTTCGCGCACCGAGTCGCATCCGAATGGTGTTACCATCCACCCCGCTAAGTCGAGCGGCCCTATTTATGAGCAACGTAGAGCAGGATTGGTGACAATTGGCCACGGCTGTGATGGCGCGGCAAAAGATGCGCCCTGATGACATTTTCTTCCCTGCGATGGCGCTCCTGATCCTGGGGATCGTTCTCACCGGCTTCGCCAAGACCTATTTCCTTGCCGGAATGATGTTCGCAAAACTGCCGAATCGGCTGGTCCACGTTCACGGCGCCGTCTTTGTGTCGTGGGTCTCTCTGCTTGTTGCTCAAACCTGCCTTGTGGCTGTGCACAAGACGAAATGGCATAGGAAATTGGGCGTTCTCGCTCTGATTCTTCTTCCCGCCATGTCCATCTTGGGCACACTCACGGTGATTGACTTCGTCCGCCGCGCTCTAGACTATGAAACTCCCGAACTTATTCTCGCGGGGGACCTGGAGACGCTGGCTCTGTTCGTGCTATTAACCTCTTGGGCTTTGCTCTCGCGCTATGAAGCCTCAGCGCACAAGCGACTCATGATTCTTGGCACGATGGCAATTATGGGGCCGGCCATTGATCGTTGGAACCTTGGAATTGCGATCACTGTCGGCACTGTTTTTGGTCTGCCTCTTCTTGTCCTCGCCTATGACCTCTGGTTGCTTAAGCGTGTTCATCGCACTACGGCCGTCGCCACCGCGTTGATCGCTGTGGTGACCCTTACGGTGCTTCCGTTCTCAAAGCTGGCGTTCTGGCATCAATGGGTCGTCTGGATCCGCCACACCTGAAGGACTTATGGCGGTTGTGCCTGATAGACGCTGCCGGCCCAGGCGGTCGACGCAACACTGGCCTGAAGTTTATCTGCAGGAGTTTGGCTACCGGACGAATCCCTCCGCGAGGCAACAACAAACACCGAATCGAGCTGTGTGGCTTGTCAAAGGCGCGCCCGATCTCATGCAGCGACTGTCCCGACTTCCAACGACTCCAGATCTTGCTCTTCTCGGCCACAGAAAATCCAAACCGCTTCCCTGACTCCATACAACACCACCCTTAACAAACATCTCTCTATCAGATGGTGTTGCGTCGACTTATTGAGACCACCCGACTTATCGGGACTTGATCGACTCCTTATAAGGCCTTTGGGCTCGTGGCTAACGTTCGCGCAGATTGATGTTAAGACTGTCGTCGTACGCTCTGTTTGAGCGAAGTTTCTGATACAGACTTGCTCCATCTAGAAGTCTAAGCGTAGTGATAGCTGACCTACGCGGTTGCCGCTGTTTTCGGCGGTCTGCACGTTTTGCACGATGCCGAACGACGATGACGTAACGTTGGTCGGCGGTGGCGCAAAATTGGGATGGTTCATCAGGTTGGTGAACGTTCCTTCGAAGCGAAGTCTCCAACGCTCCGTAAAGTGAAACGTCTTGGACAATCCGGCGGCGATGGTGGCGGTGCCCGGACCTACCAGGCTGCCCACCGCGCAATTTCCGACGGGGCCGGTTGGAATCGGATTGAAGGCGTTGATGTCGAACATGCTTCCCGTCGCCGGATTTGCAACGTTGCCATTGCCGATGCAATCGGGCCGCTGGAACGATCCGCGATAGGAGAGGTTCAGATTGCCCGGATCGTAGCTCGGGCTTGTTGTGGGCGTGAGATAAGGTCCCGTCTCCCACAGACTGACCGTGCTGATCGACCAACCTCCGAGCACAGCCTGGGGCACGGCAGTCATGTGGCCGAAAAATCGCCGATTGCTCCCGACAGGCACATCGTAGACCGCCGACACGAGCAACCGGTTCCGCCGCGTCTGCGCCACGTTGCCGCGATTCGCGGCGAGATCGAAGCGATTCGCGACCGGCGTGCCGTAAATGATTTCAGGATTAAACGTCGTCGGCGCGTCTCCTCCAACGTCACCGAGGCTCTTCGCCCACACGTGGCTCGCTTGCAGCGTCAGTCCTCCGCGCACGCGCTGATTCAGCTCCGATTGCAGCGCTTGATAATTCACGTGGCCGGAGTTCGTTGTGGAAAGCACGCGCCCCCAATTCGAATACGGTTTTGGATTCGGGTTCGGTGAGATCGCGCTAGGCGCGACCTGGTTGAGGTCGATGGTCTGGCTCATGCGATATGAGTTCATCCCTACGTAGCTCTCGCGGAGGGTCAGGTTTCGAATCAACTCGCGCTCGACGGTAAAATTCCATTGTGCCGACTGCGGATCACGATAGTTGGTCAGCGTGTTTTGGTAAAAATCTCCAGTGCCGGCGATCTGCGTTGGAACGTCGGGCGTGCGCACGTTTGGAAATTGATACGTCGGCAAACCGGTGGCTGGGTTGGCGTTGAATGTCGTGCGCACAACGGAGACGTCGATGTTCGTCGTGTTAAACGAGAGCTGGCCGAGATTCGTCATCGTGAAAATCCCGATGCCACCGCGAATCACAGTTTTGTTATTCCCAAAGGGCCGATACGCGAAGCCAAGCCGTGGCTGAAAATTCTTCTTGTAGAACTGCCGCAGTCCAGGACCAAGTCCAACGCTGCTCGCCGTCTCTACCGGAGCGCAGGGCAGCGCCGGATTGACCGGGGCGCAGCCCAAAGCCGGATCAACTGGCCCGCCGCAGGGCGCGACAGCGCTCCCAGGCACGCAAGTGTTGACCGAGGCCAGAAACGCCGGCCTGGGGGTGTTGCCGTCGGGGATGATGATGCCGCCGTTTTTGATATCGAAGGCAGTCAGATTTCCAAGGTCACTGACGAAGGGCGGCAACGCCTGCCAACGCAGCCCGAATGACACCGTGAATCGGTCGTTGGCGCGCCATTCGTCCTGAGCATAGACGCCAGTCTGAATCGTGTGCGCATGCACATCGGGACCTGACTGTGCCACATACGTTTTCGTGGGAAGCCCCAGGAGCAGATTTGCAAACGCGTTCCCGGTGAAAACGCCCTGGTCAAACGTGAAATCTCCGAAATCGTCTGCGCCGCCGAAACTCTCGAGGTCGACGTAAGCCACACGCCGCACATCGACGCCGAACTTGAGCGTATGCGGTCCTTTCACCCACGATAAATTGTCGGAGAACTGAATCGTCTGCGACTTCGTCGTGCCGTCCTTGTCGCGGCCAATCGGAGTGTAGTTGCCGACATCGTCGCTGAAATTGAATATTGGAAAGGCTCCGGCCGTCGGGTGGTCGCTAATGTCCAGCCCCTGCAAGCCAAGCGTTGAAATAGCAGTCGCTCCCTGGATCGGGAACGTCACCTGCAACTGATAGTACGAAAGGCCAAAGCGCGCTTCGTTCACAAGATGATCTGTGATCGCGTAGTTGTGTGACACGATCACGTTGTTGTTGTGTTCCAGGTCGTTGTCGGGCGGAAGAAAACTGTTTTGCGTCGCAAGGGCCGTATCCGTCAGCGAACTGGAGTTGATCCGTTTCCAGCTCCACCTCACGAACATCGTCTGCTTTTTGGTCAGAGTTCGATCGATGCGTGTGTCGAATCCATCGGTGTTACTCGGCGTCGGCGTTTGCTGGAGGTAATTCGCCTGGACGCCGAACTGTGCGTTCGGAATATTCGGTGCCGGCAGGTAATTGTTGAGCAGACTGATTGCGACCGGATTGATGCAATCACTCGTATTTTGACACGCGCTGCCGCTCGGGATTTTGTTCCCCGGGTAAGGTTTCCCGGTGAATGGATCCATCAGCGGCGTGGACAATGCCGAGAAATCTCCCGACCGCATCGCTCGCGTCGGCACAAACAAAAACAAGGGTGTCGAGAAGCGGCGCCGGTTCGCCTCGAAATCGGCAAAGAAAAACGTCTGCCGCTTGTCGCCCGAAATCCTGGGGAGCTTCAGCGGTCCGCCGAGGCTTCCGCCGAATGTGTTGAAAGCCTTGTGCGGTTTGTCGTCTGTGTTCCATACACGCGCGTCAAGCGCGTCGTTCTGCATGTACTCAAACGCGCTGCCGTGGAATTGGTCGGAGCCGCTCTTGGTGCTGATCGTAACGTCGCCGACTTGGGCAAACTCCGCATTGTTGTTGAATTGCGTCACCTTGAATTCGCCGATCAGTTCCGTCGACGGATTCATGTTCCCCAGCGCCCCGTTTTGGCGGATGTTCACCGTTGACGACCCATCCACCGAATACTGCACCTGCGAGGGGAGTCCTCCTCCCACCGACACGTTGCCGTTGGCATCCTGCTGCGCTCCGGGCACCGTTGACAGCATCGCGAGCGGACTCGTCGTCGATCCGCGATAGTTAACCGGCAGACTTGTAATCTGCTGGAAATCTTTGCTGTCGCCGATCGTCGCGTTCTCGGTATTGATTACCGGACCGGAATCGCCAGCGACTTCCACAGTTTCCGACGCCGATGCCAATTTCAATTGGGTATCCGCTCGCAAGGTTTGCCGGGCCTCAAGCTGCAGACTGGTCATCTTCGTCTCGCCGAAACCCTCGGCGTGAATCGACAGCTCATAGCGCCCGGGCCGTAGATTAAGAAACTCAAATCCGCCGTTTGTGTCCGTAGTTCCGTGCCGCTCGCTACGATCGTCGAGATTGACGAGTATCAGCTGTGCGTCTGCTACCGCTCCCTGACCCGGATCCTTCACTACGCCCACAATCGCTCCAAACGTCGATTGACCGTAAGCAATGCGGCTAAACGCCGGATTCAGGACAATCAATGCGAGTGCAATGACCATCGCTGGGAAAGCAGAAAAACTTCCTCTCCGAGAGACACCCATACCCATCTGAATTCTCCTTCCATCTATCGTCTTGTTTCGTCGATGACAGAGACGAGCGCGTCAATCACGCTGTTCGGACGGGGAACTTCGTGTGGCAAGACACTAGAAGGTGAGCTGTAATGAACTCATAAGGGTTTTCAGAACTAGCCGTAAGGAGTTTGAAAGGTTCCTATACGATTTCGCCTCGAGAAAGGAAGAAGCGCGATGCGGGTTCAGTGGGTGCTGCTCGCCCGCAGCGCCAGTAACGATGGGACGTACGCTATGAGCAAAGTCCCGATAAACGCCGAACCGGAAATGTGGATATCGGTAGTTGGTTCCAAAAGACCGGCTTGCTCCGGTCGGAGTGACAGTTGGGTGGGGAGTGGGTCGCAGTACCGCGCGGCTGAAGCCGTGCCCTCCTAAGGAGTGAAGACGTCGAAAACCCAAGGCGGGCTGAAGCCGCGCCCCTACACGTCGTGCGGAGCAAGGGCCGCCCCTACAAACTAAACGAGAAGACCGGCTCGGAGGAGACGTGCTATTCGTAACGCAGGGCGACGATGGGGTCGATACGCATGGCGCGGCGGGCGGGCAGGTAGCTCGCGAGCAGGGCGACGACGACGAGGACGAGCGAGACGGCGATGAACGTCACGGCGTCGGTGGAATGTACGCCGTAGAGGAGCGAGGAAAGGACGCGCGTGACGGCGAATGCTCCGATGAGGCCAAATAGCAAACCGACGAGCGTCAGCCGCAGTCCGAGGCCGACAACGTTGTGGAAGATATCTTTTCGCGAAGCTCCCAGGGCTATGCGAATGCCGATGTCGCGTGTGCGTTGCGCCACCGAGTAGGAAATGACGCCGTAAATTCCAATGGCCGCGAGCACGAGCGCAAGGCCGCTAAAAAGTCCGAGCAATATCAACGTGAATGTTCGCGTGGAAACCGAATCGCTGACGAGCTGATTCATCGTGGTAATGGCGAAGATCGGCTGATCCTTATCGATCGACGCAATAGCGCCGCGAATGGCAGACGTCATCGCCGCTGGATCGACCGACGTTTTGACCAGCAAATCCATATTCGTTCGGCGTCCACTGCGGAAACGGGCCGTAAACCTCGAAGCGAGCCGGATTCGTCAGGCCGTAAAGCCTCGTATCACCCACTACGCCAACGATCTCAATCCATTTCGGAGCTTCTGTCTCCGAGGGGCGACCAAGCATGAATCGTTTGCCGACAGCATCGCCATTTGGGAAGAATTCCTTTGCGAGTCTGGCGTTGATGATGCCTACTTTTTGCGCGTTTTCATTGTCCGCTTCCGTAAACGTTCGCCCGCTGAGAAGCGGAATGCCCATCGTAGCGAAGTAGCCTGTGCTGGTGACATGGAGGTCCGGGTGCGGAAAACTTCCTGGCTTCGGCAAAGGCATGCCTTCGATCGTGATGTCGGTTCGGTCGTGACTATCCATCATCGGAGGATTCGTTCCAACGGATACGCTTTGCACTCCCGGCAGTGTGCTGACTTGATCGAGGACACGCTTCCAGAAGCTCACAACGGCGGGATCTTTGTCGTATTGCTCGCTGCGCAAATCCATTTCCATGTGGAGCACGCGATCCGGCTGAAACCCAGGGCTGACCGAGAGCAACAGGTGGAGCGACTTCATCATCAACCCAGCCCCTGTCAAAAGGATCAGCGAGAGTGCAAGTTCCGCCACGACAAAGACGCCTCGCAAGCGATTTTGCGACGCTCCGCTGCCCGCTCCGGCGCTTCCCTCTTTCAAATTTGCCAGAACATCGGTCTTCGTCGAGCGCAACGCGGGAACCAAACCAAAGACAAATGTCGCCATGCGCCACAATTCCCACTGCAAAGAGCAGCACGACTCCCTTGATCGCTACCGTAGCGCCCGAGAGTCTGATCGACACCAATCATGTCGGTCATGCCTTTAATTCCCGCAAACGCCAGGAACAGTCCGATGGCGCCACCCACCAGGGCGAGCAGAAAACTCTCGATCAGCATCTGGCGGACAATGCGTGTGCGGGATGCGCCCAGGGCCAGGCGCAGCGCGATCTCTCGCGTTCTGCCCGAGCCGCGCACGAGCAACAAATTGGCAACATTCGCGCAAGCAATCAGCAAAACAAATATGACCGCGCCAAACAGACGCCAGAATCGCCGGACGCATCTCGCTGACGAACGCGTCGCGGATCGGCTTCAGCTGCACGCCGAACTGGTCGTTCGCTTCGGGATATTCTTTGGCGAGCCGGCTCGCGATTCCTTCCATCTCCGAGTGAGCCTGCGCGAAAGTCGCGGCCTGGGCGAGCCGGCCCAGAACAACCAGATCTCCACGCTGGCCGCGCTCAGCAGCCTCATGGGGTTTCTGTCCGACCCACACGCCAATCGGTTCGAGAACGTCCACTTTTTCCGGCCAACGGAAGTCGGCGGGCAGAACTCCAATAATCGTGTAGCCCTTCCCATCGAGCATGATCGTTCGCCCGAGCACGCTCGGGTCCGCACCAAAATGCGATTGCCAAAGCGCATAACTCAGCAGCAGCACGGGTGCCGCGCCGGCCTTCTCTTCGGAGGGATCGAAGTCGCGCCCAAGGGCCGGCTTCACTCCAAGCACCGAAAGAAAATTCGGAGAGACCGCTTCGCCGCGGATGGCTTCCGGCTGGTTGACTCCAGCCAGGTTGAAGCCAACACTAGATACCGCCGCGATTTGAGAGAATTGGCTGGTTTCGCGCCCGCCAGTCCTGGAAGTTCGGATACGACACGCTGACCACGCCAACTCTTGGAGTGGTCTCATTCAAAAGAATCAAGCGCGTCGCGTCATTGAATGGAAGGGGTTGAAGCAACACACCATAAACGACCGAAAAAATAGCCGTGGTGGCGCCGATGCCGAGCGCAAGCGTGAGCAGCGCAACGAAAGTGAAGCTTGGAGATTTGCGCAGGGTGCGGGCAGCGTAGACTAAATCTTGCCAGCAAGTCTCGACGAAGGATTCCCAGCCGCCAGAGCGGACGAGCTCCTTGCTGACGTCGAGGTTGCCGCGCTCAAGCCGCACCTGGCGAAGCGCTTCTTTGCGGCTCAATCCGGACTTCATCTTTTCTTCCGCTGCGAGTTCGAGGAACGCGCCTAGTTCTTCGTCCAACTCCTGTTCGGTCTTTTTTCTTCGCAGGAGTGACTGAAGCCCAGCGCCGATGGTGTGCAATAAGCGCATGGGTTATGACGCCTCCAAAATTCTGGCGATCGCCGCGACTTGCCGTCCCCAATCACGCGCTTCGCTGTCGAGTCTTTTCCGGCCGAGCGCAGTCAATGCGTAGTACTTCGCACGCCGCTTGTTTTCGCTTTCCTTCCATTCGCTTTTGATCAGTTCGGCCCGCTCGAGACGCTGAAGGCCGACGAAGAGCGAACCAGCGTTGACCTTGAAAACTCCTTTGCTCATCTGCTCGATTCGGACGGCGATCCCGTACCCATGCATGGATTCAAGGGCGAGAGTCTTAAGGATGAGCATGTCCAATGTGCCTTGGACGACTTCGCCAGACTTTTCCGGCATCGAGACGACCTCCTGACAATCAAGAGGAAGGGTACGCCTCAGTTCTCTTGATTGTCAAGAGGAGGTGGTCGTCTCGCTCGGAATGACGGAATGGGAGGAGAAGCATGTCCCTCGGTGCGCTCGGGATGACAGCTTTAAGTGGGCTTCACGGTAGCTGGAGATCCAAGGCGTAGGCCTCTTCGTTGCTGATGTCGCGAACGAGGAGGGGCGAGCCGTCGGCGGCCATTCCGGTCCACGGGCCGAAGTCGCCGTAATATCTGCGCACCTCGAGGGTGCTTGCCACGGTCTCCAGTTTTAGATCGGAGATGCGAAGGCGGTAGAACGCGGCCTGCGGCGTGTCGAATGTGTCGAACAGCACGGTTTTTCCGTCCGGCATCCACTCCATGAATCCAAGCAGGCCTTTGTCTTTCAAGAGTGTCGTCCACTTCTGCCGCGCAAAGTCGTACAGCACGAGATCGTCGTAGGTGCCGTGCGTTGCCAGCATAAATTTTCCATCGGGCGACCAACGCGGGCAGCAAATGCCGTCGGAGCCCGCGAGCTGCTCCACCTTTCGTGTAGCCAGATCGAGAATCTGGATGGAATCGGTGAACTTGTCGGCCACCGAGCGCCGCTCGCCGAACGCGATCTTCGTTCCGTCCGGAGACCAGGTCGGATCGAGATCGGAAATCGGGCCGTTGGTGATTTGTTCCGCCGGTCCGCCTGCGGAAGGAATCAAGAAGACGTTCCACGGCTTCCCCGGCCGCGCGCCGCTGAACGCAATGCGGGTTCCATCGGGCGACCAATGCGGCAAAGACACGCGGAGCGACGGGCCCGTCAACTGTGCCGCGTTGCTTCCGTCCTCTTTCGCACGCCAAAGTGTGCCCTCGGGATATCGAACATAAACGACGGACTGGGCATCCCGTGAAGGCTCCACGTCGCCCGCTGAAATTCCGCCCAAAAAGGGTACGTAGTGGCCCGAATCTGCGTCATAGCGCACCAATTCGGCGCGCGGCTCGGCCGATGTCACGACCAACTTTTTTCCATCCGCAGTCGGCGCGCCCATGTAGAAGTTCGGGCGGGCCGGTGGTTAGCTGCAGCGGGCGCGGATGGAGATTCCAGAGCGGCGCATGTTCCGGAAGTACCCAGATTTTACTGCCGCCGTCGCGCATGATCTGAAACAGGAAATAGTTGCCGTCGGGAGTCCATCTGCCACAGCAGACCTCTTGAATCCCGGTCAGTTCGGTCAGAATCTGGTGCGCGTTGCTTCCATTGGCGCGCGCTTCCCACATTGTGTGATCGGAGTTGACCTTGCTCCCGACCGTGAATCTTATTTTCGAGCCGTTCGGCGAAAAGCGGATGCCGTCCACGGGTCCCGGAGCCGAGAACAATTTGCGCGGGTGCGAACCGTCTGCGTCCATTTCGTAGACGTCCTGATCCCCGGTGTAAACGATGCTTCCGTCGGGCGTCCACGATGCATCACCGCGAAAAGTGTTGGCGACATCGTGGATCGAGCCGCTCGCCAGCTCCATGACGCGAAGTCGAGCGCTTTGCTTTTTGTGGTCTGGTGTAAGGACGAGCAGCTTGCCGCCGTCATGCGAGATGTCGGCGAGGTACAAGCCGTCGTCTGAGGCGTCGAGCACCTTTGGTATGCCGCCGGCGATGGGCACCTGAACGAGGGTGACGCGATCGGGCAACTGCTCGTTGAAATAGATATAGCCGCCGTGTGTGTGCAGATTCCCTTTGCTTAGGCCGTCGAAGGTGAGCTGGGTCGAGTCGGTGATGCGCGGCATCGGCTGCGGCGAGCGGAGCGCTACTGCCCCACCACCGAGGACTGCGGCGAGCGCCAAGCCGGCGAACATCGGGCCGAAGCGGAGGAGGCGCTTCCCTTTTGTCGGGACGACCACTTCCGATCTCGCGACCGTTGGCGGGGTCGGCGTTGGGATTGTTGCTGCGAGGCTCTCCACCCTGTGCTCGCTTCCGTTTGGGAGCACCTGCACCGGCGCGAGAAATCGATAGCCGCGTCGCGGAATCGTCTCGATGAAGACCGGAATATCGGCGGAATCGCCCAGCGCTTCGCGCAACCGCTTGATCGCGGTGTTCAGGCTGGTATCAAAGTCGACGAACGTGTCGGCAGGCCAGAGCGCGCCTTGCAGCTCTTCGCGCGTCACCAAGACGCCGGCGGTCTCCAGCAGCTTGCGCAGCACCAGGAACGGCTGCTCTTGCAGGCGCAGTTTTACGCCGTTGCGGCGCAGCTCCGCCGATCGCGTATCCAACTCAAAAGTGCCAAATCGGTACCGGACCGACATCCCCGACACACCTTGCGGGTTTGCTGACATGGCTGACTCCGATGCCGGTATAGACGTTGGAGATGCCGAAAATGTTTAAAACGGCCATGTCAGAAGCGTCCGTAACACGCGCTCTGTCTGTAATTTGCCATGTCAGAGAGGTTCCAGACCGCCGTCAGACCCCGTCCATGGAGGTGCGCTTGTGCCTGACCGACCTTCGCGGGCATGGATGCGCGGAAAATCCGGGCGCTTTTCGTGGCGAGCGTGCTTCTGTTGGTCGGCGTGTGGGACGGCACGCAGAGCGAGGCCAAGACCAAGGGCAAGCTCGATGCCAACGCGTTGTCCATGGATGTGGTCGGTGGCTATTTCATCGTAGTGCAGGGCCAGCATCGGCGACCGTCATGATTTGAGCTTCCTGCTCGACACCGGGGCTACCACCAGCGCGATCGACCGCAAGCTCGCCGAGCGACTGGGCTTGGCGACTCGCGCGAGCCTAATGGTCAATTTCGACAAGACGTTGCGGGTCGCAATGGTGCATCCTGCCGGAACTGGCGTATGGGCCGGAGCGGGCGACTAATATAAAGGTAGCCGTCGAGGACTTGCGTTATCTGCGTGCCAGCGGTGCCGAGGTGGACGGCGTCATCGGCTGGGATCTGCTCCGGCGGCACAGCTTCCGGCTCGACTTTGCGAACAGGCGCATCGTGTTTGGCGCAACTGCGATCTCGGCCACCGGAGCGCATTCAGTTCCATTTCGGGAAAGCTCGCTATTCCTTACTGTTCCCATCGATCTCGACGGGCGCCAAGTTTGGATGATCGCCGACACTGGGATGCGCGGCACGATGTTTTACGAGCCGCAACTCGAAGCGACATCGTATGTGCGCGAGGCATCTATCTCCGGGAGCAGTGTGGGTGGCAACGTCGAATCTCAGATTGCCTTAGTGCCTCGGATTCGCATCGCTGCTCAGGATCTGAACCGTCAGGTGTATGTCGTGCGGGCGCCCAATTCCCCACTGCTCGACGGCGTCGCCGGCTATCTCGGCATCGCATCCCTCAACGCCAAGCAAGTCACCTTCGACCTCGACCGCGGCGTCCTCTCCTGGCAGTAGAGCCTTCCTTAGTGACCATCACTGGCCGATACGTTGGTCCAATAGACGTGTCGTCGCGCTTCTGGCCTGATCATTCCCGAGCGTCGAATCCAAGCAACGATGAGCGCTGCAAAATCCTGAGGAGACAACGTAGATGACCGCCTCCACCACGTCGAACACACTGAGCGTCAACGTCTTCACCGCACCGGGAAAGACTATGGTGGGTGAACGGCCGAGGCCCTTCGGCGAGCCGCTCGGCTTTGACCCGATCACATCGACTCTAATTTTCGGCGAGCATGACGCGGTGCTGGTGGACGCGATGATGACGGTAGCGGAGGCCGACGCGCTCGCGGACTGGATTGCGCTGCACAACCGCAACCTGGAAACGATCTATATAACGCACGCCCATTTCGACCACTTCTATGGTCTGGGTATTCTGCTCGAACGCTTTCCGGGTGCTCGCGCAATAGCGACGCCCACGACACTGAACGCCATGCAGTCGTCGTTCACTCCTCCCATTGAGCGATTGGCACGGCGCTGCTTTCCTGGGCAGATACCCACGAGGCTGGTTCCACCTGAGGCGTATGCGCGCAACTCATTCACCCTTGAGGACCAGGAAATACGAATCATCGAGCAAGGCCACACCGACAGCGCCGATACGACGTCTCTGCACGTTCCATCGATCGGGCTGATCGTCGCCGGCGACGTCGTGTACAACGAATGCCACATGTACGTTGGCGACACCACGTCCGAGAGCCGAAAAAATTGGATCGAGGCGTTGGACAAGCTGGCGGCGCTGAACGCGACTACCGTTGTCGCCGGTCACAAGAAGCCTGGCGCGCCTGACTCGCCCTCGGCGATCCAGGACACCAAGCGTTACCTCCAGGACTACGATCGGTTGCAGAAATCCGCGACGTCAGACAAGGAGCTGTTCGACCAGATGACCGAGCTTTACCCGCATTGGGTGGCCAATCAGTCGTGGTTGATGTTCGGATTCCCGACCGGCTGATGTGAAGCTGCCAGGCCGATTGATCGGTCGGTTTCACCTGACCTTCAGCACAGTTTCCCCACGCATCACGTCTTCCTAAGATGAACTAATGAAGCCCGTTCTTAGGACAGACCAAATGACATTTCGAAAGACCCGGCAGACTGTTCTGCCATGGCGGATTTTTGGTTCTCTTGCACTTCTCTTTGCCGCCTGGACTTGCGTTTCCTGCGGCCTGATTTCAACGAGCCAGTTCGCCACAATGAGGGCGATTCGCAAGTACGGTCGCGGACACCAGGCAACACCGGCAACATTCTTGAATTCACCTGTAGTCCAGACATCTGTAGATGCTTTGGAGGAAGCTGGCGCTTACGAAGACCGCATGACTCAATTGCTGGAATCGGGAAACTACGCTCAACTCGATGTGGAAGCTCAAAAAATCAGCACCGGCAAGGATCGGCTCGTGGGTGGAGGCTGGAAGCTCAATACGTTCTATGAGGCGGTGTACGTTCCCTCCCACGGATCGAATATGTGGGTGCAACAGGTCGACAAGCTAAAGACTTGGGTGGCCAAAGATCCTCAGTCCGTCACAGCGCGCGTGGCGCTGGCAAACGCGTATATCGGCTGGGGTTGGCAAGCCCGCGGCAGCGGTTATTCGAATAGCGTCTCAAGCGGAGGCTGGTATTGGTTTGGCAAGTCCGTCGGGATGGCCAAAGCAACTCTGATCGAAGCGGCACGCCTTCCAGAAAAGACTCCCAGCTGGTACTCCGCCATGCAGAAAGTTGCTCAGGCGGAGGGTTGGAGCAGAGAAGACGAAAAGGAGCTTTTCGATCAGGCTGTCGCGTTTGAGCCCTCCTATTATTATTTTTATCAGTACCACGCGGGGTTTCTCCTGCCGAAGTGGTATGGAGAGGTAGGCGAAACGCAAGCCTTCATAAACGAAGTGACCGCCGGCATCCCCGAGCCCGACAGTTCGATGCTTTATTTTGAGCTTTCCGACTCCGTAGCCTGCCAATGCGATCCGGATCACGACACGCTGAAAGACATTTCGTGGGAAAAAGCGAAAGAAGGTTACGGCAACATCGAACGGCTGTACGGAACAGTGAACGTTAAAAATAATCGTTACGCCTACATGGCCTATATGGCAGGCGACAAAGCCGCCGCGAAGCAAGCGTTCGCCTTGATCGGCGACAAACCGGGTGGTTTTGTGTGGCACGACCAGAACGCGTTTCTCGAAGCCAAGAAATGGGCGGAGACTCCCTGATCATTTTCAAATCTGGCACGCACCGTTGCCAGTTTCGGCCACTTAAGTGAACACCAAGCTCATTCTCATTCTTGCGGCCGGCGGATTAGGCGTTGCAACGGGTGGATTTTGCGCCTTGTGCGTCCTGCTCTCCCGCCCATACAGAAAGGCGCTGAATCGCATCGCGATTCTTTTGACGCAGCTTTGCATTGGAACTTCCGTGATAGCCGGCCTTCTTCTCCTTCCGAGGTTGGAGGCGATCATGGCGCTGTCTGACCGAACTTCCCGCCAATCTGCCGTGTACGCCTATCTTCTTGGTTTCGTCAGCATCGCATTTCTTGTGATTCGAGCCGAGATTCTTTGGCGGCGCTCGTGGAAACCAACTCGCGCAATCAGCGAGCGACCACCGGTTGTCCCCGGAGCGAGGCGAAAATTATTCATCGCTCTCGCTATCATGGCCCCGTCGTGGCCTTTCACTATTGCGTACCTGTTTTACCGAACAAGTCCGTTTGCCCCATTTCTTTTCGGCCTTTCGTCGCTATCCTTTTTTGCAGCAATGATATTTATTGGCAAAGTCCTCGGGGCGCCGAGGATGCAGGAAGTCCGAAAGGTCACCCTTGTCACCGCAACACTCTGGATTTGCTTTGTCGGAGCCGTAGCGTTCAAGTCTCGCGTGACCGCCCCAACGCAAACCTCTGCGTGGCTTGTCACCGTGACACTACTTTGTCTCATACCTCTGTCAGCCTTGTTCTTTCTCAGGCCTGAGGCAGTATCCGCGACTCCTGACTGACGCCGTAGCCCGCAAATCGCTTCCGATTCGTTCGTCTGATCTGAAATCGCTGAATACTGGACGCCTCGACCGGCGTCGATCTCTCCGTTAGAATTTTTCTCATCATGGCTCAACGCTCCATCGTTGTGTTCGATCTCGGCGGCGTTTTAATTGATTGGGATCCGCGGTATTTGTATCGCAAGCTTTTTGATGGCGACACCGCAGCGATGGAGGAATTTCTGGCGACGGTGTGTACGCAATCCTGGAACGAACAACAGGACGCGGGTCGCCCGTTTGCCGATGCCTGCGCTTCACTGAAGCTGCTTCATCCGCACAAGGCAGAGTTGATCGATGCCTGGTTCGAACGATATGACGAGACGTTGGCGGGGCCGATCCCCGGCACGGTTGAAATTCTCGCGGAACTGAATTCGGACGGACTTTCTTTGTTTGCGCTCAGCAATTGGTCCGCGGAAACTTTTCCAATCGCTCTGAAGCGATTTGAGTTTTTGAAGTGGTTCAAGGGAGTCATGCTTTCTGGCAAAGTGAAACTTCTGAAACCTGATCCGCGCATCTTCGAACTTTTCCTGGACACTTTTTCAATCGATCCTGCACTGACCGTTTACATCGACGATCGCGAACCCAACGTCGAGGCAGCGACGGCATGCGGCATGCACGGCGTCGTATTTGCAGACGCCGCCACCCTTCGAACCGAACTGAGACGTCTTGGGCTGCTGCACTAACGCGTTGTCGTTCCGAGTGGGTTCTGCGATTCTTCCGATGCAAGTGGTGTGAATCTTGCCCGGTCGTCCCTGGCTTGAGCCCGGTGGTCACAAGTTTGTTGCGTGGCCTCGGCTTCATGGCGTATTTGTGTGTGCATGAAAAACACTTTGTTGATTCAGCGTGTGGCCGTATGAACCGAAGAACGTTTTTGAAGACGTCCGGGGCGGCGTCACTCTCGCCCCTGTGGCCACGCGGTGCGTTCGGAAGTTCCGCAATTCGCCGTGTACGTCCTTCGGACCCAGGTTGGCCGTCCAAAGAAGCGTGGAAGCGCCTCAACGACGCGGTTGGCGGCAATTTAATTCAGGTCGATTTTCCGATCAACGCATGCCTGTCCTCGGCACAGAGCGCGGACTGCAAAACGCTCTTCACGAACGTGAAAAATCCGTACTACATCGGCGACAATCCCGGCATAACCCAAACCTTGGGCTGGGTCGACGCCTGGACCACCAAACCAAGCGTTTACGCCGTCGCTGCAAGAAACGCCCAGGACATCGCCGCCGCTGTGGATTTTGCCCGCGAAAACAATTTGCGCCTCGTCGTTAAAGGGGGCGGCCACAGTTATCTAGGCACATCGAACGCACCCGATTCTCTCCTGATTTGGACGCGTCACATGCATGACGCGACGGTCCAGGAAAATTTTGTTCCAAGTGATTGTAAGTCGGCTCCGCAGCGAGCCGTCACTGTCGGCTCCGGAACAATTTGGATGCAGGCCTACGACGCGGTCACCACCAAAGTCGGCGCCTACGTTCAGGGCGGCGGCTGCACCACGGTCGGCGTCGCCGGCTTGATTCAAAGCGGCGGGTTCGGCAGCTTTTCGAAGCATTACGGCATGGCCGCCGCGGGTCTCTTGGAAGCCGAAGTCGTTACCGCTGACGGCAAAGTTCGAATCGCAAATGCCTGCACGAATGCGGATCTCTTTTGGGCCCTAAAAGGAGGCGGGGGTGGCACGTTTGGGGCAATCAGCAAATTAACTCTGCGCGTCCGAGAACTTCCAGAACTAGCTGGCGGCGCTGATTTCAGCGTCAAAGCCTCTTCCGACGACGCCTATCGCCGGTTGGTCCGCTACTTCGTTGGCTTCTACCGCGACGCTCTCTTCAACGATCGTTGGGGCGAACAAGTCCACTTCTCGGCGGACAACACACTCGAAGTCAACATGGTTCATCTTGGCCTGACGACGGAGCAATCGCAAAAAGTGTGGCAGCCGTTCCTCGATTGGCTAGCGCAGTCTCCCACTGCGTACACAATCGAATCTCAGCCCGAAATCGGCAGCATGCCCTTCCGGCATTGGTGGGACGTGGACTGGCGCAAAGAACATCACCATGACGTTTTCAAGGCAGATTCTCGCAACGCCGCCAGTCCGAGCAATGTCTGGTGGAAGGGGGACGCGGGCCAGGTCGGCTGGGTCGTCTGGGGTCTTGAGTCGCTTTGGTTGCCGGCATCATTGCTGCAAGACGATTCACAAGAAAAATTGGCCAACGCATTGTTCTCCGCTTCGCGCTTCAGCGAAGTGGAGCTTCATTTTAATAAAGGGCTCGCAGGCGCACCTTCGGAAGCCATCGAGAGCTGCGAAAGATACGGCTATGAATCCCGCAGTGTGCGGCGCCTTTGCTCTCGCCATCGTCGCCGACGGCCAAGGCCCGGCGTATCCCGGAATCTCCGGCCACGAGCCCAACGTTGCGAAGGGCCGCAAAGCAGCAGACGCCGTGCATCGCTGCATGAATGAACTCCGCGCCGTCGCCTCCAACAACGGGGCTTACGTGTCCGAAAGCAATTTCTTCGAGTCCGACTTTGAACAATCGTATTGGGGAGACAATCACGCACGACTCGCCGAGATCAAAAAGAAATTCGATCCGGACGGGCTCTTCTTCGTCCACAACGGAGTCGGCTCCGAACAATGGACTTCGGACGGCTTCACCAGGCGCTGAACGAGTTTGCTGTCGTGCGAAATGAACGGAGTCCGTCGCGACTGCGAGTTATTCGTACCGCAGCGCGACCATCGGGTCGACGCGCGACGCTCGCAACGCCGGGAGGTAGCAAGCTAAGAGAGAAACTCCGCCCATCACTGCTGTGGCGGTGAGAAATACGAGCGGATCGACGCCACTTACTTTGTAGAGCACGCTGGCGAGAAGTTTGCCTGCGAGAAGAGAGAGCGCGAGGCCTGCGACAACTCCCACGGCTGTAATCGCCACTCCTTCTCGCAGAATCATCCGCTGCGCGTCGCCAGGTTTTGCACCGAGCGCCAAGCGAATTCCGATCTCGCGCGTGCGGCGCGCGACGGTGTACGCGCGCAGGCCGTACAAGCCGACCATTGCGAGCACTAAGGCTACTGAGCCGAAAATCGAGAACATGCGCGCGGCGGTGCGAACGACCCAAACATCAAAACTCGCATCCAGGTGAGTGCGCATCGTTCTCAACTGGATCACGGGCAGCCGGCTGTCCACGGCACTGACTTCGCGGCGCAGCGTCTCCAGAAAGTTCGCGCCCTGCGCGGTCGTTTTCAGATGGATGGTCATGTCGGCCTGATACTCCTGACCGAACGGCACGTAGACGTGGGGCTGCAAGCCATCGCCGAAAACGTCTTCTTGTACGCCAGCTACGATTCCAACGACCTCGGCATCGCGGCTGCCTTTGGATTCGTGACTTGCGAGGAGCCGAATATGCTGGCCGACTGCATTGCCGCCGGGCCACAGACGCTGGGCGGCTAGTTGATCGAGCACAACTACGGCATCCGCATTCGCGTTCTTGGTTTCATTCCGGCTGAAACCACGGCCCTGTAGAAGCGGAATGCCGACCGTTGAGAAGTAGTCTTCGCCCACGACGTTATAGCGGCACGACAACCCGTCGCTTTCGCTCGACTTTGAGTTCTCTCGAGGCTGATCACTTGAGCGCTGAATATTTTTGCCCAATGAAACCATTCCGAATGGAACCGTCGCAGCGATGCTTGCTGACTCCACGCCGGGAACTGTGCGAAGGCGGTCAAGAACCGCATCGAAGATCGCGCGCCCATGGGCCTCGTCATATCCGATCAAACTCGGATCTACTTCAATCAGCGTGGAATCCGCAATGCGAAAGCCCGGCTCTACGTCCTGCGTCGTCCTCGCGCTGCGGATAAACAAGCCCGCCGCGGTGAGAAGCGTCAACGAAAGCGCAATCTGTCCCACCACCAACAAATTGCGCGGCGAAAATCTGGCCCAGCCAATGCCGACTTTTTCCTGCGTCTCGCCGCTTTTCAGCGTGTTCACGATGCTCGCCTTGGAAGCGCTGCGTGCGGGTCCGAGGCTGAAAATGATCGCGCTGAGCACGCAGAATCCGGTCGTCGCCAGCAGCACACGGAAATCCGGCGCGGCGTTGTATACCAAATCGACCGGCGCCAAACGCGCCATCGACTGTATCAACACCGAACTACCGGCCGCGGCCAGGGCAAGCCCAGCCGCGCCACCGATGAACGCGAGGATCAGCCCTTCGATCAGCAATTGCTGCAGGATGCTTCCGCGCTTTGCGCCGAGCGATTGCCGGATGGCGATTTCTTTCCGACGCGCCGCACCGCGCACCAACATCATGTTGGCCACATTCAGCGAGGCAATCAGGAGAACGACGCCCGCCATCGAAATCACGAGAACCGCAGGAAAGACGGCCTCGTTGCCGCGAGGAGGGCTCGACGAAATGTTGTTGCGAGAAAGCGTGTGCACGATGAAGGTTTGATCTTTGTTTTCGCCCGGATATGCGCGGGCCATGCGATCCGCGACGACCGCGAGTGATGCATTCGCGGTCTGCTGCGTCATGCCATCTCGCAGCCGTCCGATGACGATCAACGCATGGTTATCGCGCGACACGAGTTGGCGGCCGTGGCCATCGAAATCGTTGACCATCGATTCGTACATGCCCATCGGAAGATACAGCTCGGGGCTGATCATCGCGTTGGTTCCCGTGAAGCCTTTCGCGGTGATTCCCACAATCGTAAAAATGCGCCCGTTGATCTGACGCGTCTTGCCGAGCAAATCGGGATCGGCGCCGGTTTTTCTCCAGTTCGAATAGCTGACGATCAGGCTGGGGACTTGACTGCCCGGTTTTTCTTCTTCGGGAGTGAAGGTTCGGCCGCGAAACAGCGGCACGCCTAGAGTATCGAAATAATTTGCCGTCACGATGTCGGAAAAAGCGCGGCGCGTCGAGTCGCCTTCCTTGACGCCCACAAGCGCAAGGTTGTGCGCAGCCAGGCTGCTGAACACGCCGTTGTAAACGCGCAAATCGGCATAGTTTGGGTAGGAGAACGCCCGATATGAATCTGGCTTCTGCGTGTCTCGGCTGAAACAGCCAACGATCTGGTCGGCCTTCTGAATCAGCAGCGGCTTCAGCAGGAGCGCGTCCACGATGCTGAACATCGCCGTACTGCCGCCGATCCCCAGCGATAATACCAGCACCGCCGCCACCGAGAACCCCGGCTGTTTGAACAACATGCGGACGCCATAGCGAATGTCTTGAAGCAAATTTCTCAAGTTACCCTCCCCAGCTTGAGAAGGGATACGAGCAAGCCCACGAAAAAGTTGCGCCGGGGGCGAAGGTATTGCAGATTTTCTTGAGGGCCGCCAACGCGCGACTCGCCGCCGCCCGGCAGTGTGCAAGGTCTGGATTTGGCGCTGCGTCGGCCGAAGGTTCCTTTTTCGGGCTCATGTGTTGGATTTCGCTGGTTTAAATGTGGACAAGCGAAACAAAAAGATATAAAGAGAAATAGTTCGAAAGTTCTTCTTCTTGTTGCCCGACGGCAAGAATTTCGAGAAGAATTGAGGATGCTTCGACACCGCGTGAAACCATGATAAAAACCTTTTTCGTCGCAGTCATCCTTGCCGCATTGCTGACCGGTGGAACAAAACTAGCCGCGCATCCTGACAAAACCGCGGCTCCTCTTCCCGCGGGGCTACCTCAAATCCAGAGCTCCGCACTTCGCATCGATTTCGACAAGAACATGCACAGCCGCGTGACGGCGCGACTCAAGGGAAAGGAAATTCAACTGGGCGGATTCTCTGCGTCCGAAACTTTGAAAGGCGAAGCGCGTTCGTGGGACGATTTTGCTTTGGCGTCGCAGTCGCGCGCCCGCGTCAGCGACAACTTCGGTGGCGGAGAGAAGCTCACTCTGTCGGGAAAATCCGGCGGGGTCCAGAAGGATTTGTCCGTCACGATTTATGACGACGCGCCGAACCTCGCGGTCTTCGACGTCACATATACGAACATCGGAAAGTCCAAGCTGGAGATCGTCGAATGGGACAACAACGCTTACACGATTGATGCGCAGAACGGCGCGGCGCCGATTCCCTTTTGGTCATATCAGAGCGGCTCTTACGAAAAGCGACCGAACTGGATCGTCCCGCTAAAGGCTGGATTTTCTCAACAAAATTACCTCGGCATGAACGACACCGACTACGGCGGCGGTACGCCGATCGTTGACGTCTGGCGGAAGGATGTGGGATTGGGCGTCGGCCTCCTGGAAACAAAGCCGCGCCTCATTTCACTGCCCGTCTCGATGCCCAACGCAAACGAGGCTCGCGTCGCGGTGCAGTACAAGCGCGACCTGGAGATTCTGCCTGGCGAAAGCATCCACACGTTTCGTTCCTTCGTCGCGGTCCACGACGGCGATTATTTTCGGACGCTGCTCGCGTTTCGCAAGCTGATGTCGAAGCAGGGCTTCCAGATGGCTGCCGCACCAAACGATGGCTTCGGCGCAATTTGGTGCGCGTGGGGCTACGGACGCAACTTCAAGCCCGAGCAGGTGTACGAGTCGTTGCCGACTGTCAAGAAAATGGGATTTAAGTGGGTCACGCTCGACGACGGCTGGCAGAACAATTATGGAGACTGGCAACTCGATCCGAAAAAATTTCCCGGTGGCGACGCGGACATCAAAGCGATGGTGGATCGAATTCACCAAGAAGGATTCAAAGCGCAGTTGTGGTGGTCGCCCCTGAGCGCAGTTCCCGATTCCAAGCTGCTGACGACAGAACCCGAGCTCGCGTTGCTGAATCAAGACGGTTCGCGGCGGAAAATTTCCTGGTGGGATTCCGACTACCTCTGCCCGGCGAATACGCGCGTCGTGGAGTATCACAAAGCACTCGTGCGAAAGATCCTCGTCGATTGGGGATTTGACGGTTTAAAACTCGACGGCCAGCACATGAACGGCGTGCCTCCCTGCTACAACCCGGCGCATCATCACAGGCGACCCGAGGACTCTGTCGAAGCTTTGCCGGATTTCTTCAAGGCAATTTACGACGAAGCCCAGAGCGCCAAGCCCGGATCGCTCGTGGAGTTTTGCCCCTGCGGCACGGCTTTTTCGTTCTACACCATGCCGCACTTCAACATGTCGGTCGCTTCCGATCCGAAAGGCTCTTTCCAGGTACGCTCCAAGGCGAAAACGATCAAGGGTCTAATGGGCGACGATGTTCCGTACTTCGGCGATCACGTCGAATTAAGCGACAATCACGACGATTTTGCCTCCACGTTGGGTGTTGGCGGAGTTGTCGGCACCCAATTTGTTTTGCCCTCGCTGGTAGAGAAACACGGAAGGTTCGACCTCACTCCTGAGCGCGAGAAAAGCTTCACCAAGTGGCTCCAGCTTTATCAGGAGAAAGATCTCGCCCGCGGCCAATATCAGGGCACGCTCTACGACATCGGTTTCGATTTGCCCGAAACGCACGTCATCCGCAAAGACAAAAAAATGTACTACGCGTTTTATGCCGCGGATTGGAAAGGTCAGCTCGAATTGCGCGGCTTAGATGAGCGCGCGTATCACGTCGTGGATTATGTAGATGGAAAAGACTTCGGCATCGTTCAGGGTCCAGTCGCGCACTTGTCTGCGGATTTTTCGAGGCATCTTCTGCTCGAGGCAACACCGCAGTAACCCGCAGTAATAGGAGACGAACGTGAAATTTCTGACTCTTTTAGCGTTACTCGTGTGCGTCTCCGCCTCCGCAGCGTTCGGCCAGACCAGCACTTCCTTTTATGTATCCACGACCGGAGATGATTCCAATCTCGGCACTGAAGTCGCTCCCTGGCGCACGATCCAGCACGCGGCGGACAGCGCCCGCGCCGGCAGCACCGTCAACATTCGCGGCGGAGTTTACGAAGAGCTCGTAAATATCACCGCATCCGGAAATTCGAACGACGGATTCATCACCTTTCGAAGCTATCCAGGCGAAACAGCAATTCTGGACGCCACGCATTTCACGCCCACCGCCAGGACCGGCGTTCTCACAATTCACAACCAAAGTTACGTCCGAATCCAGGGTCTCGAAATTCGAAACCTTCATACCGCCGAGCATCGGCTCACCCCGCTCGGCATCAGCATTATTGGTTCCGGCTCTCACATCGAACTCCTGAAAAATAACGTCCACCACATCGAGAATACTTTTCCCGGTCGCGATTCCCCCGGCAGCGGCGGCAACGGATTCGGTATCGCCGTCTACGGCACCGATGCAAAAAGCCCTATCACCGACTTGATCATCGACGGCAACGAAGTCCATCACCTCAAAACTGGCTCGAGCGAATCGCTGGTGTTGAACGGAAACGTCACCAATTTCCGCATCACACACAACACCGTCCACGACAACAACAACATCGGCATCGACGTCATCGGCTTCGAACGCACCGCGCCCGATCCCGCCGTCGATCAGGCCCGCGACGGCGTGGTCAGTGAGAATTTGGTTTACAACATCACGTCACGCGGCAACCCGGCCTACGGCGAAGATCAATCCTCTGACGGGATTTACGTGGACGGCGGCACGCGTGTCCTGATCGAGCGCAATGTCATTCACGACGTCGATTTCGGTATCGAGCTCGCCAGCGAACACAAAAACCGCGCCACCAGTTACATCACCGCGCGCAACAATCTCATCTATCACTGCCACACCGCTGGCGTCTCCATCGGCGGCTACGATCCCGAGCGCGGTCACACCGATCACTGCACCGTCGTCAACAACACGCTCTACGACAACGACACTTCGGCCACCGGCTCCGGCGAATTCCAGATGCAGTGGAACATGGCCGACGATATTTTCGAAAACAACATCGTGTACGCCGGCTCGCGTTGTCTGATCGCCGTAAACAAATCCAAGGTCGACAAGACTCAGGCGCCCGCGACCATCGATCACAATCTCTATTACTGTGATGCAGCAGCAAACGCCAGCAAGTGGATCGAAGTGGGAGACAACATCACCGGATTCGACAAATACGTTCAGTCCACCCGGAACGACGCTCATTCTACTTTTTCGAATCCGCGTTTCGCCGACCCGGCAAACAACGATTTTCACCTGAGACCGGATTCCCCCGCGATTGGATCCGGCGCCGCAGAGCTATCCGTCGGCGATTTCGATCTCGACGGCTCGCCCCGAATCAAAAACGGCAAAATCGATCTCGGCTGCTATCAAACAAAATAGAGCCAGACCCACAATCACTACGGATTCGGCGGCGCATCCATATTCGTGGTGGAGTAGCCCGACCGCGTCGTCGCGCTGTAAGACGCGCCCGCACTCACCCGCAGCGAATGAAATTTAGCCGAAGCATTGTTCCCCGTCGGCGAATACACCAGCGTGTAATCATGCCGTGCCTGCTCCGTCATGCGCGTTAACGTGAGCTCCGCCGTGTACGTCGAAGTCGCGTAAAAAATCCCGCCCCCGGTCTTCGAAGTGTAGTCCGTCAAATTTACGAATTTCCGTTTCGATTTACCGGATCCTCGCACCAGCGCATACACAGAAATATTGTCCTGCAGCAGCAAATCCCGCACCGCCTCATGCGTGTGGTGATTCAGCTTCGGTTCGTTCACCGCATCCGTGAACATCAAAATAATCCTGCGCCGGTCCCGAGGCTGCTGCCCAAGAATTTCCGCCGAAGAGTAAAGCGCATCATCAAGCGCTTCGCTCGCACGCGAACCAGCGTAGACTGGCGCCGAAATGGCCGGCGGTCCCGCAGTCGTGCTCGAATCGGTCATCACCGTCCCCGGAATATATGGACGAGAAGGCAGCGATTTCGATTGAGCCGCCTTCAAATTCGCCATCAACTTCGTCGAATCGTTCGTGAACTCATCTCCGCGATAAAACAGCACATCGTATCGGCAGACCATCGCCTCGTCCTGGTCCGCGATGTCTCCGATGACAGAACGCACGCTTCGCGCCAGCGCCGTTCCGTCTCTCCACTTCATATCGTCGTCAACCAGGATCAGCAGCGAAAGCGGAAGACTCTCATCCGTGAACGAAAGAACAGTCTGCTCGACACCGTCATCGAACACGTGGAAGTCGTCCTTCACCAAACCGGAGACAAGTTTCCCCTGATCGTCCTTTACCGTCACCGTCAGAACGACCAGATCCGACTCCACCCTGATTTTCTGCTGTAATTCCCGCGTTTGTCTGGATTCCTGCGACAACGCGCCACAACACACGAGAGTTGTACCCACAAAAGTGAAGGCAGCTTTCTTCCAAGCCATAGTTTCACCGCGAGAACGCACATGAAGCGACCCGGCCCGTGGATGAGACGCCGCGATACGCACCTTAGGTTGTAGCCGAAGAAACGCGACAAGCGCGCTGAATACGGAAAACCGCGAAGAGAGTGCCCGTCAGGGCAGAACCTGAATCTCAAGCTCCGTCACGCGCCCATTCTGAATCGAAAACGCCCGCACCGGCATCGTCGCATACGGTCGCGGCGTCACGATGAAATGAATCGCGTCCGAATGGTAAGCCAGCGCGATGTCCGTCGCCGAAGGCTCGTTTATATCCATCCAATTCGGATGCGAGTGATAAATTCCGAAAAATTTAAGCCGCCGCTCGCGAAATTCCCCCAACAGTCGCGCGATATCCTTCGGCGCAATCAAATAGTTCCAGACAGGATCAGCTGCAACGTTCTTCGCAGGAAACGCCCGCGTGATCACGTCGTCCCACCCCGCCAGAACGCCGCAGCATTCCCGATGCGGCTGCCGCCGCGCGTGCTCCAGCAACTGCCCAAACACCTTGCGCCGACTTCGCACAGCTCGTTTCATCACGCCATTATATAACGGCGCGAATTCATGATTCGCCGAACGGACGCGGAGATACGACTCGACCTGAGCCCCGACCGGCCCGATCTCGGATCTCGTTGCCCGATGATCCAACTTGTAGTCTTACCTCTGAACGAGGGTCGGTGCGTTCCTGCCGCTCAGGACCGCATCCACATTGTCCAGCGCCAGCATTCCCATCGCTGTCCGTGTTTCGATTGTGGCGCTGCCGATGTGCGGCAGCAGGAACGTATTCTTCAGCGAAATATATTCCGGATTAAGTTTCGGCTCGCCTTCGAAAACGTCGAGCCCAGCCGCGGCGATGCGACCGCTCTTGAGAGCAGCGATGAGGTCAGCATCGTCTACCAATCCTCCGCGAGCAGTGTTGACGACGATCGCTCCGGGAGGCAGCAGGTCGATCGCCTTCCCATCCAGGAAATGATGCGTCGCAGGAGTTTCCGGAGCATGAAGGCTCAAAAATTGGCTGACGCGAAGCAAGTCCTCCGGATCTTTATGGTAGATCGCGTCTCCTGCAACATCCGCCGGTAATTCGGAAGTGTTGGAGTAGTGAATCTTCATTCCGAAGCCTCGCGCTCGGCGGGCCACCGCCTGCCCTACGCGACCCATTCCGAAAATTCCCAGGACTTTGCCGCCCACCTGCCACCCCAACAGCATGTCAGGACTCAACGGGCGCCAAGCACCCATTCGAATTAATTCCTGCGCCTCCCAAGCGCGCCGCGACGCACCGAGTAAAAGCAGCATCGCAATATCAGCCGTCGCTTCATGATTGACGCCGGGCGTGTACGCGACGGGAATTTTTCTGCGAGCGGCAGCTTCGAGATCGATGTGCTCAAAACCTACCGAGTACGTGACGATCACTTTTACCGTCGGCGAGACTTTCTCGAAGAACGCAGAGTCCAAACGGTCCGCCGGCGTGATGAACAGTGCATCGGCTCCATCGGCCACGGCAAGCAACTGCTGCTGAGTCAATATCCCCTGTTTAAGATTTCGCCGTGCGGTGAAATCGCGATCGATCCGATCTTCGATCGGCTTCGCATACCGGCTCGTGACGACGAGAACGGGTTTAGTCACAATTCAGCCTTTGCCTTGCGCGCGGAGAGTTTCGAATTCGCATCCGAGCTACACCAACCGGACGTTGCGCTCCATTGTTTTGATCACCTCATCGAATCGCCCTGTGAATACCTGCTTGGCCAAACTCAACGTATAGCCCACCGCGGTGCGAACAGGTACGTGCGCCGGCAACGAAAGCGCGTAGGGATCGACGACCGCATCGACGACAACCGGTCCATCCTTATAAGCGAGCGCCTCAGTGAGCGCGTCTTTCACGTCGGCGGGATCGTCGAGGCGGATACCTTTTGCGCCCATCGCTTCCGCCACGCGCGCGAAATTCGGATTCTTGAAATCGACTCCAAACGGAACGAAGCCCGCCTCTTGCTGCTCGATGTTCACGAAGTCGAGCGATTCATTATTTAAAATGACGTGGACCACCCGCGACTTGCGCTGCACGAGCGTCGGCAGATCGCCGAGCGCGAGCATCGTGAATCCGCCGTCGCCGCATAATGCAATTGTCTGGCGCCCGGGGTAGGCCAACTGTGCTCCGAACGCGTTGGGCACGGCATTGGCCATTGACGCCCACGAGAAAGAACCAAAGAGTCGGCGATTCGCGCCGCCCTTGATGTGGCGCGCCATCCAGATGCAGGCCGTTCCGGTGTCAGCAAAAAACATCGCGTCGGTCGAAGCCACCGCGCTCAACGTCGCCGCGAGGTATTCGGGCCGAATCGGCTTGATGCCAGGACCTTTATCTACGTAGTGATTGAGCAATTCGTCGAAGTCGCGCGTTTCCTCAATGTGCTTCTCAAGAAAGCTGGTATCGGTTTTCTCACGCACTTTGGGCAGCAGCGCCGCGAGCGTGGACTGCACATCCCCAACGAGCCCGAGATCGAGCGGGGTCCGGCGGCCAAGGTGCTTCGGATTCGAATCGATCTGGACTTTTTTCACCTTGCCGTCCGGCAGAAACTCCGAAAACGGAAAATCCGTCCCGAGCATCAGAAGCAGGTCAGCGCTGTGATTGGCTTTATACGTTCCGCCGTAGCCGATAAGACCTGTCATTCCCGTGGCGTAAGGATTGTCGTGCTCGAGCCATTGTTTGCCGCGGAAGGAATATCCGACAGTAGCTTTCACCTTCTTCGCCAGCGCGAGAACTTCGTTGCGCGCATCGCGGCAGCCGTCGCCGCCAAAAATCGCGACCGTCCCCGCGTCGTTGATCATCTGAGCCAGCGTTTCCAGGTCGCCGTCGGCGGGGCGAAGAACCGGTTTAGCCGGAATCGCGACAGCGTGAAATCCTTCCGGCGCCTCCGATGCCGCGACATCGCCGCAGAGTGAGATCACCGTCGGACCGCGATCGACGACTGCCGTCGTGATGGCGGTGTTGAAGACGGCCCGCGCTTGTTCCGGATTCACCACGCGGCCGACATACAGCGCGGCAGCGTCGAAAAATTTGTAAGGATTCAGCTCTTCCAGGGCCGACGTGTCGATAAGCTTCGATTCGACGTCACCCGCAATAGCAATAACCGAAGCGCGCTCTTTCCTTGCATCCATCAAACCGTTGAACAGATGAGTTACCCCAGGTCCGGCCGTACCGCATACGGCCACGGGATTCCCCGTCAGGTAAGACTCGGCAACCGCGGCGAAGACGCCGTATTCCTCATTCCTCACATGAATGAATTCAACGTTCCCGTTGCGGCGCAGCGCGTCGATAACCGGATTGAGAGCATCACCAACGATTCCGTAACAGCGTCTGACGCCGGCCTTGTGAAGCATTTCCCACAGTCGATCCGCTACCTTTGCCATCGCATACCTCCTGATGTCGTCTTAGCTTTGGATGCAACCGTGTTCGTACTTAGCTGGAAAAATTTTCAATTCACCGTCGAACTACAGCCCCGAGTAGGTACCTCACTGACTAGGAAGTAGTTCAGGAAGCGGTGAAAAAAGGTGAAAAAACGTCAATGGCCCTATAAGCTAGCGGGCTCCTATGAGCAGCTTGTATCGATTCGATGGGTTTGTGCTGGATCCGCGCAGGCGTTCGCTGTCGCATGCCGATTCCGATGTATCCCTTACCCCTAAAGCTTTCGATGTCCTGCTTTTCCTGGCTCGAAACCCAAACCGGTTGGTGACCAAGGATGAGTTGCTCCAAGGGGTGTGGGGCGACACGTTCGTCGAAGAAGGAAATCTCAAGCAATACATCTCGCATCTACGCAAAGCGCTTGGGGATAACTCCGATGATCCTCGCCTGATCGTGACCATCCCTCGAAGGGGATACCAGTTCACCGCGCGTGTGACGGTTTCCGACCCGGTTGATGCGACGCAACAGTCCAGCCCTCAGGCCTCTTCGAACGGCGATTCAAGACTCGAAGCGCATGCCCTCGACTTGCCAGTCAGCGAATCGCCCGGCACCCATTTCAAGATTCGTGGATGGCTCATCGCCGCGGTGTTCCTATTAGCTATCCTCGCTGCGGGAACCTGGGCATACCTGCGCTACCGGCGCCCAATTCAGCTTTCCGCAACCGACACTATCGTTCTCGCCAGTTTAAAAAACGAAACCAGCGATCCGGTGTTCGACGACGCATTAGACACGGCGTTGCGGTACGGAGTGGAACAGACGCCCTATTTGAATGTTCTTGGTGCAGATAAGGTCCTGGGTACGCTGGCACAACTGAACCTCCCGCCCACGACAAAGTTGACCGCCGACGTCGCGCGCCAGGTCTGCGGCAAAACCAACAGCAGGATGGTGATCGCTCAATCGATCGGCGATGCCGGCAATGGCTATCGCTCGCGGCTGGAAGCGCTCGACTGCGCATCGGGAGCGGCGTTGGCCAAAGAGCAGGCGGACATCGGCCAACGGGGCGAAATCGTGCATCAACTTGGAGTCTCAGCCGCCGGGCTCCGCGCCAAGCTGGGGGAGCCTGCGGATTCGGTGGCGCGATTCAATCAGCCGCTCGAAAAGGCGCTCAGCGCTTCGCTTGAGGCTCTCCAGATATCCGCTCAAGGGCTCAAACTCAATTTCGCGGGTGATGCTGCGGGAGCTCTCAAACTTTACCAGCGAGCCGTTGAATTGGATCCGAGCTTTGCCCTCACGCATGAGCGGATGGGCGCGGCATATCTTTTCCTTGGGAACGCCGAGGCCTCGTCATCTTCTTACACGCGTGCGTATCAACTCCGTGACCGGCTGAGCGAGAAAAACCGGCTGAATACCGAGATCGACTATTACGCCTGGGTGACCGGCGACTGGGAGAAGGAACATTCCTCCGTACTTCGTTTGTTAGAGATATTTCCTCGGGATGTGCTCGGTCATGCCAACCTCAGGGCGGCGTTTGTGCATCTCGGCCAGCCAGGGCGCGCCGCTGATGAAGCGGCTGAAACTGCGCGGCTGCGGCCAAGCCCCTATTACTTTGGTAGCGCGATACAGTCCATTCGGTTCGCGAGCAGGTTCAGTGAGGCCAAATCATGGCTCGCCAGGGCGGACGACCTTAAACTCGACAATTCACTCATCCGACGTGAAAGACTTATCGTGGCATTTGCTACAGGCGACCGCCTCAGCGTTGAAAAGATCCTCAAGCAGGAAGAGCAAGGACGCTATCGAGAAGAATTCCTCATGGAACATGCCACAATCGAGATTCAGCAGGGTCGGCTTCATTCGGCCGAACGTCTGCGCCTGCAAGCTCTGGGGCGGTCCTCGATGGATAGTACGGCCGATTGGTCGCTCATCAACTCGAGCCTGGAATATGCCGAAGTCGGCAAGGACAGGGAAGCTCAACGTTATAACGGCAAGGCAATCGGAAGCACCCTCGATCGCAATAGCGAGATTGGACTGCCGCTCGCGCTCGCTCGATCAGGACAAATCGCCGAAGCCGGTACGCTCGCCGATCGGATCAGTGCGCAGTGGCCCGAGGACACGATCGTGCAGCGCTACTTCATCCCAACCATTCGGGCGGCGATCAAGCTGCGCCAACACGATCCGGCGGCAGCCATCGACCTTCTCCGCGACTCGGCCAAGTACGACCTCGTCTTTTCGGGATCGGTTGACTCGGTCTACCCTGCCTATGTTCGCGGACTGGCGTACCTGGACCTCGGCGATGGCCAATCCGCTGCCGCGCAGTTTCAAAAGCTGATCGACAACCCGGGAATTACCGTGCGATACGTAACCGGCCCCTTGGCATGGCTGCAACTTGGCCGCGCGCAGAAGATGATGGGCAATGAGGCGGCTTCACGGAAGTCCTACGAGACGTTTTTGGCTTTGTGGAAAAACGCCGATCCTGACATTCCCATCTATCAACAAGCCAAAGCGGAATACTCCAAGCTCCCAAATTGAACTCCAGATTCTGAGTGAGATCGTGCGCTGCGCTTCGAAAAACTAGGCTTAGTTGGCTTTCGTACTAGAGATGCCCACTACTTTCTTGAATTGAATCCGTTTCGATCGCTTCGGCCACGTCTCGATTCCGACGGGTATTCCCGGTTTTTCTCCTGAATACGATACGCGAATCGTCCCTTCGAAGACGATTTGCAGATTGTCGTCTTGAGATACGGATGAAATCTCGATTGCTTTCGCGACTCCGCCGTTCATGAAAAGCTCTCGGAATGCGCGCTCTGTCGCCGAGGCTATCCCCTTCTGACTCTCGCCCCGCCGGAATACGGGCACGTAGCTGCCCGGGCGATAGTAAACGAAGACTGGATCGCCTATTCCATTCGACTCGTAGTACTCCTTCAGCTTCCTGCGCAGTCGCCGGGCTTCGCTCCGCACAATAGAGTCGGAGCTCGGGTGGTACGGCGGCCTCCGCTCGTACACCTCGGTGCCGATCCGGTATTCCTTCAATGTCTCTGCTGCACCCGCCAATGCCATTTCGACGGTATATCGAAGAAATCGGCCGAGCCGATCGGATTGGACGAACATTGGGCTCGCCAGAATACGCGAGACCTCTTCACGAATCGCTTCCGGGTCAATTTCGATGTCGCTTATCCACCGGCTCGTTCCAGCTCGTTCATTCATAGCCACCCCGCCCAGGTGTCGTCCACTGGGACTCGGGGCGGATTCTCTGAAAAGCGCCCCATAAAGTCATTCAGAGAACCGTAAAAAAGGGTGAAAAATCGTCAATCGCCCTGTAGCCGCCGCCCTTTCGTACGCGCTTCCACCTTGGCCCTCCAAATTCCATCCGAAATGCCTGCATTTGCGGGACTGGATTGCGGGACGGGAGATCTTCTTCACGCAGGTGGCGACCTGCCATTCGAATGGCTTCATGGGCGAAGGCGGTGCGATCTCATTCGAACAGTCCTACTCAGTTATCAGTTGACATTCGATAACCTTTATGCTATAATGTCCTGAACGATCCGGGTGCCAGCCCGAATCCGCCCACAGGTCCCCAATGGACGCCCGTCCTCTCTCGACCACCAGCCGCGTAAACCCTTCAGCATCAATCCGCGCCACAACGCCAACACACCTTACCCGTTTAGAATCACATCCTTACGCTATCTCGCAATCTAAACGGTTTAGAATCACATCCTTGCGCAACAACCCCCGGGGGGAGGGTCCCACTTCCGCTCTTCTCGTTACACTCCCCCTGAGAGACGACAGGTCCGAAGGGTCGTTACCTCATTACTTCGTTGCTTCATCGCTCCGCCGTCGCGCACACCGCGACCGCACGCCCCAACCGACGCTCAAACCCCCGTCCCTAACCTCTTTACCGTCCGCACTTACGCAAGTGCAGATTCCAAAAAACTTAAAACCCAGCAGAATCAACACTTACGCAAAACCGGTGGAAGGGTCCCCGAAGCCAAGGGTCGCGGATCGAACTAATGCTTCCCTACTATTCAGTCCAAATATGAAACGCGTAGAATGTCGCGGAAAGATTGCCCTATGAAAGTGTCACCGTGAAGCCGATGTGGATATGGATCGCCGCCGTCCTCGCAGTGCTCTTGATCGCAGCCTTCGTCGGCCTCTCCGTAATGGCCGGCAGCCCGAAGGATGCCTACGGCATGCTCCGCTACGCCCTGCCGCACATGCATCGCGGCAAGCTGAAGCCCGGCGACGCAGCCCCCGACGCTTCCCTGCTCATGCTCAACGGCCAGGAGCGATTCCGCATTCACGATCGCATCAATCGCGGCGGCGGCCGTCCGCTTATGGTCGTCTTCGGCAGCTACACTTGACCGCCGTTTCGTCGCCAGGTCGGCGACATCGTCCAGATCTACAACGATTACAAGGATCACGCTGACTTTCTGACCGTCTACGTGCGCGAAGCGCATCCCACCGACGAATGGCAAATGAAGTCCAACGTGAAAGAAGATGTCTGCTACGCGCAGCCGAAAACCCTCGAGCAGCGCATCGCCATCGCCAACGATTTCGTCCAGCGCCAGAAGTACCCGGTTCCATTCGGCATCGACGACATGACCAACGCCGCGAACGACGCCTACTCCGCCTGGCCCGAACGCATCTACATCATCGACGGGCAAGGCAAGATCGCTTACGCCGGCGGAATGGGTCCCTTCAATTACCACCCTGAAGAAGCCCGCGCCTGGCTGGCCGCTCGCTACGGTGAGGTAAAGCACGACCCGCCGGTGCCGCCCTATCGCGAGAGCGACGGCTGACCATCGACGCGTTTGGTTCGGAGGTTTCATCCGGGCCACGGACACAATTTCGAGACTTTCTGCTTTGTTTTCTGCGGGTTACAGCCGTTCATCAAATAGGCCCATCTATTCGGTTAAACTACTGCTCCAATAACTGCACCAAGAACTGCACAAAGTCGTCGCCGAATGTCGCGGCCAAATTTTTGAGAGGCAGCCCTCTTCACGAATGCTCGTTCAAGGCTACTTCCGAGTCCTCAGCTTTTTCGATGTCAGCGAAGCGTTCGAGCTCGACCGCCTCAACACCCTGCTGAAACCCGATGCGCTGCCGAAGACAACCGCACCAACGGTTCGCGCTCCGGATTACGCTCAAGCGCCAACCGCGCCGATCGTCGAAACGACCGGGACGATCGAACTGCCGACGGGCGAGTCGCTCGACAGTCGCATCAAGTATTACTGGTTCGGGGTGGCTTGCGTGGAGCTGGTCACTCCATTCCACTGCGAACTGGATTCGCTTCCCACGCATTCGTATCGCTGGATGAATGCGCCGGAAGTGGAAAAGGCGGCGGAGGATTTGTTGCACGCGCGGCTCGAACGATTTCGGCCGGCGCTGATCAAGCCGTCGCAGAAATGGCTCGACGAAGATTATTTGATCATCGACGTTCAGTCGGCGAAGGCCTCCGACGGCGCCGCGGCCACCGGCGCAGAACTGATGCAAAACTTCGGCGACCCAATCACGCGTGCGGTTCGCGGAGAATTGGTCACGCTTTCTTCCGGAGAGCGCGAGGAAGTCGTGCGTTCGGTCCTGTCTTACTATCCGACGGATCTTGTTGTCGTCGGCTGGGCAGCAGCGCTCGTTTACGACAAGCCGGAAGCAACTTCTTCTGTCATCGATTTGCTGGAGTATGCAAATACACAGTTGCTGGAGTTTCGTTACTATGACGAATTGCTGACGAATGTTTTGTCCGACGTTTATAGCTCGCTCGAAGGGCGCGAAAGTTTTTGGAAGCGATTCCGTCTCTCGCGGCGCGCAGGCCGCCTCAACGAACTGCGGCTCGACATCATGGATCTCGCCGAGCGTACCGAATACGCGGTGAAATTCATCAGCGATACGTATTACGCGCGTGTGTATCGCGTGGCTTCGGCGAGGATCGGCGTCAACGACTACAAGACGCTGGTGGCAGAAAAATTGAAGACGGCGGGCGAGTTGTACGATTTTATGGTCGCCCAATTCAACGAGCGACGGATGTTTGTCGTGGAAGTCGTTGTCGCAGTACTCGTTTTGCTCGATGTGATTCTGCTGCTGCGCGGAAATAAGTGAGGCTGGCGAACGAATGATCGTGATCGTGATGGGCGTGACCGGATCAGGGAAAACGACCGTCGGGAAAATGCTCGCGCAGCGATTCGGCTGGGAATTCGCGGACGCCGACGATTTTCACTCTGCCGCCAACAAAGACAAAATGCACCGCGGGATTCCGTTGACCGATGCCGATCGCATGCCGTGGCTCGCTTCCATGCACGACTATCTCGCCAAAGAGGATGCAGCACGGCGCAGCGTCGTCCTTGGATGTTCGGCGTTGAAGCAGAGTTATCGAGTGATCCTTGAAGATGGACTTTCTGTCCAGCTGGTCTATCTCAAAGGAACTTACGAAGTGATCGACGCGCACCTGCGCGCGCGCAAAGGACACTTTGCCGACGACAAAATCCTGGCGGCCCAGTTCGCGGACTTACAGGAACCGGAACCAACCGACGCGATCGTCGTCGATGTCCGGCTCACAGCGGAACAGATCGTCGACGAAATCTGCAAACAATTGAAGTAGCTCAGTATCTGTGGAGAATTATTTGTTGCGTTCCACACGCGGAGCACGCGACAGAGTAACGACACAACGTCTTACGGAATGCGGCTATTTCTTCGCGGGAGCCGGTGCAGGCTTCGGTTCCTCAGCCGGCTTCACATCGGCAGCGGCTTTCTGCAGATCCTCGACGGCCTTGGAATCGAGCTGATACAACGAAGGTTCGCCTTCACGACGAGCGATGTAGGTGTCGCCGCTCTTCGCGATCGAAACATTTTCGACTCGTTTGCCGTCGTTGGAGGTGACCTTCATCGTGATCGCTGGAGTCGTGAAGCCTGAATCGACAAACTTGGTTGCGGCCAGGTCGCGGAATTTATCGATGAACGCTTGCGAACTCATGGCGTCCATTTTCTTCCCGTTCGACCACCAATCCATTCCGCCCTTCACAAGCGAATAGGCTTTCGAGCCGTCGTGCATTTCGACGGCGCTCACGTCGTCGAATCCGAAATCGAACAACTTCTTGTTGCGGAAATCATCGAGAGATTTGTCGAGACCCGTGCCGAGATCCATAGCGACTTTGTACACGCCGGCAACCGCGCTCGATTTTGCGTAATAGTCGGTTTTCGCCTTGCGAACTTCAAGAGTTTGCGTCCCGGTCGCATCGGTGACTTTCGCCGTCGCGACTGGAGTCGCCGACGCAAACGCAGCAGCGATCTTTTTCTCGTCGGAATCGGCTGACGCAGTCAAATCCATCTTTGCGTCTTTCAGTTTGCGGACTAAATCTTCGACGGAAAAATTATCGGCGCGCAGCGGACGCGGTTTCACGATCTGCCACGCATCTTTGCTGCGGCCAAATTCGATGTTCTGTTTTTTCGCGGTGAGATCGACCTGGCTCACTTTGTCGAAGTTCACCGTCAGCAATCGCTTGTCGCGCAGATCGGACGCGCTTTTGTCGAGACTCGTCTTCGAGTAACTCGCGATTGTGAACACCCGCGGATCGCCGCCGACTGCGGCGTAAACGGCATTCCCGGTTGGCGTATCGTCGCCGAGCAAGAGCTTCTGCGATTTTCCGTCCTTCATCGTGAGATCGATCTTCACGGATGGATCGGCCAAACCGTATTGCTTCAGATCGATGGCATGGTCTTCGACGACGCGCTCCGAATTCAGTCCGGACAAAACGGAAATCACACCGGTGATGGCATCCTGATCGCCGGTCAAACTCTTGGGCGCGGTGATCGCCCATTTTCCGTCGCTGCCCTTGGCGAGGTCGACTTGATCGGCGCCCTTTTTATCGATTTCGATTTTGCTGACGTCAGCGTCTTTGAAGGAAAGCAACTTCGTCGCGACAGGAGCATCCGATGCGGGCTTGTCTTCGGTTTTGTGGTGGTTCGACCAATACAGAACTCCCGTGAGCGCCGCCAGTAACGCAGCTGCAATCAACAATCCGGTGCTTTTCATCGATGGATTCCTGGTCGAAGTTTCCACATGCTGGATTTATGGGCGCCGGCCGCTAACGGCGCCGCCACCAAACGGAAACGCCCGCAAAAATCACGATCAACGGCAGAACGAACTGGCTGGTGATGCGTACGACGTTCATCTGTGCGCGCGTCATCGTGACGCGGCGATCTTCCGGCGCTTTCGGGCGAATCGAAATCAGGTCCTCATCGGAAGAGAGCCAGTTCATCGTGTTCAGCGCCAAATCGCGGTTGCCGTTGAAATTCAAGAACGAGTTCGCGGCCCACGTCGCGCTGCCGATCACAACAAATCGCCCCTGCGAATTCTCTTTTCCGGTGTTATAGGAACCCGCGGCAGCAATCGTCAGCGGACCCTTTTTGTTTTTCGGATCGTTAGGATCGATGTCGGGGGAATTCAGCTTCGTCGTCGCCAAGCTCGAATCCGAGGAGCTGAACAATTTATCGACAGTCGATTTCCCCTCGTTTTTCGTATCCATGGAGCGAACGAGCGGGAATCCGGTCGCGGTTCCCTTCATCTCGGCCACGATCGGCTGCGAGGCGTAAGACGTGACGAGGGCGACTTGTGGTCCGAGGCCGGCGAGCTGGCCGATCGGGTTCAGGTCGAGGATCAAATCTTTCTGGAGCGTGACGCCCCAGCTCGCAAGGAGTGTCGCCAGCGCATCGTTGTCCGCGATTTCGTTGCGACCGATTTTCAGCGGCGGATCGAGCATGAACAACGCGCGACCGCCATCTTCGACATACTTCTTCAGCGCATCGACTTCGGGCTGCTGATAGTCGCCTGTAGGACCGCCCACAACAACAACCGTGCAATCGGCCGGCACTTCGGCCTTCTGCAAGAGCGAAATCGATTTCGCTTCGTAGTCGTCTTTCGCCAGTAAATCCTTCAGGTGCGAATAGCCATTGCGGTCGGAATCATCAATCTGGTGCTCGCCGCTGCCGGTGACAAAGCAAACGGTGCGCGTGTTGTTTTTCAGATCGCGAATGAAAGCGCCGGTAATTCCCTCTTCGGTGAGGCTTTTGGCTTCTTCTTTCTTCGCGCCGATCTGAACGATCGTGGTGCCGTAATTCTTGACTCCGGCTTCGCGGGCAAGCTGCGGTTTCTTGTCCACGTCCACGTAATCAACGTGCACTTTCGGCGACAAGTTCGCGTACTGATCGAGCTGATCCTTCGCCGTCTGGAATCGCGTCGATTGGTCGTAATAGGTGATCGTGGCGGGCTGCTTCAATTCCTTTACGATCTTCGCGGTCTGTTCCGACAAGCTGTAGCGCTTGTTCGAGGTGGAGTCGTAGGACTTGTTATAGCGATTCGCGAGAACGTTGGCGACGGTGATGATGGCGAACACGACGACGATGTACATCGTGGCGTACGCCGCGTATTTCGTTTGCCGAGCCTTCAAGAATGCGGGGGATGGCATTACGACCTCCACCGCAACGACTCAAGAGATCGAGCCGTCAGGAAAAATCCGACAAAGATCAGCGAGAGGTAGTAAATCGTGTCGCTGATCGCGAGAAGACCCTTTGAGAAAGGCTCCATGTGCGTGGTGACCGACATATAAGAAAGCACCTGCGTCCAAGTTGCCTGCTCGTAGCTCCCGGTCCAACCCATCACCCAGAGCACCAAGCAGACACCGAAAGTGGAGGCACCCGCGATGATCTGATTCTTGGTGAGCGTCGAGATAAACATTCCGATCGCAAGCATCCCAGCCGCTTGCAGAATCATTCCGAGATACGCGATCGCGACAGGCTTCCAATCGGGCTGGCCGTATTTGAAAAGAAACGCAAGGTTGATCGCCGTCACCAGCAACATGCAGCTGTACAAGGCCATGGCGGCGAGCCACTTGCCGCCGATGATTTCGAGATCGTGAATCGGCGAGGTGACGAGCAATTCGATCGTGCCGGAGCGCTTTTCTTCCGCGAACAAACGCATCGTGATCATCGGGATGAAAAACAGACCGATCACGTTGATGTTGGAGAGCAGCGGCCGAATCAGCTCCTCGTTGATATTCATCGGGAACGACTGGCCGCGCATCTGCGATTCCATGGAGTAGAAGACGAAGGCGCCGAGCGCATTCCAGAAGAACAAGCCAAATACGACGGCAAACATCGTCAACAATAAATAGGCGACCGGCGACGTGAAGTAGCCGTGCAGCTCTTTTCGGAAAATCACCAACACGTTGCGCATCAGGCGGCTCCCGTCGCGACAGGCTCATCGCTGGATTCAACGGCAGCGGGCTCGCCCGTAAGTTGCAAGAAGATTTCTTCGAGGCTGACCGCGGCAGGGCGCAACTCGTTCAAATCCCAGCCGGATTCGACGACCGCACGCGCCAGATCGCCGCGAACAAAATTGTCTTTGTGGCTCTCGATTTCAAAGACACTTCGATTTTGCTGCTTCTCTTTGAAGATGATGTGGGTAATACCGGGAACGCGCTCGAGCCGCGCCTGAATCACCGCCGCGTCAACGTCGGCACCGCGTCCCGCGATTTCGATGAACAACTGCTCGGCGCCGCGGGCGCGATTCTGCAAATTGTTAACGGAGTCCTTTGCGACCAGGCGGCCCTTATTAATGATCAGCACCGACTGGCAGGTTTGCTCGACTTCGGGAAGGATGTGCGTGCTGAGAATGATGGTGTGATCGCCGGCGAGGCTCTTGATGAGGTCGCGGGTTTCGTTGATTTGTTTTGGATCGAGGCCGGACGTCGGCTCGTCGAGAATCAAGACGTCTGGATTGTGAATGATGGCCTGCGCCAAGCCGACGCGCTGGCGATAGCCTTTTGAGAGCTTGCCGAGGAGTTTGTCTTTCACATCGGCGACCGAGCAGCGCTCGAGCACGAAGTTAATGCGCTTCCTGAGTTCGTCTCCCGACAAGCCCTTGAGCTTGCCGACGAACTCCAGATATTCCGAAGTGCTCATTTCGGGATAGAGCGGCGGCGTTTCGGGCAGATAGCCGATGCGCTTTTTCACTTCAAAAGGCTGCTCAAGGACGTCGAAGCCCGCGACGGTCGCGGTTCCGGCGGTTGGCGGCATGAAGCACGTCAACATGCGCATCGTCGTGGTTTTGCCGGCGCCATTGGGGCCGAGAAAGCCGACGATCTGGCCTTTCTGCACCTCGAAGGAAACGTGGTCAACAGCGGTATGCCGGGCATACCTCTTCGTCAAATCGGTAACAGTAATCATAAAAATTTAGTTTTGAAAATCAGACGCACAACATTCGCAATTGCCCCACTGTCACACGGAAAAATCGCGGACAGTTACTGTCTCAAGAATTTGATGAGTCTTTATCCTATGAATTCGGGATGGCGCGTGTCAATCCCCAGGGGATGGGCGCCTGAAGAAGGGGATGCGTCGTGATGCGATATGAGTTGCCTTTGGAGGAGGAGGGACGGAGGAGGAGGCGGGAGGCAAGACGCGATGATCTTGCGGACATGGGGCGCAGCAGTGCTGCGCCCGTACAAGTCCTGGGCAGCGGGTGGCAATGGGAAGTCGATACGAGACCGGGGGCGGGAGGGCTGAGACTCAAGACGCGGCGATCTTGCGGACATGGGGCGCAGCAGTGCTGCGCCCCTACAAGATCAAGATCGAGGTCAGGGTCGCGGGGCGGGTTGTGGGGGTCAGCGGGTCCAGAAGGTGCCGTTGTCCCAGTTGATGCGATTGCCGTTGTTGGTGACGAAGCCGTTGATGATGGTACCGGACCAGTTCGTGGTGAGTTGGTGGCGCGAATCCCAAGAACCGGTGCCAGTGGCGTTCTGCTCGCTGGTGAGGGTATACGTTTGGCCGCGACGCCGAATCGTGCAGCGCTGCGAACGATTGCCGCTGCGATACCAGGTGCCTTCGATGCGCGGACGGCGCCAGCCGCCCCCTCCTCCGCCGCCGTTGTTGCAGCGCTGCCAGTTGGTGCCGTTGGACCAATTGATCTGCGAGCCATCGGGAGTGAGCGTGCCCGTGACGAATTGCCAGCCGGGCGCGGACATTACGTTCGGTCCCTGGAGAGTGCCGGGCGAAGTGTCGCCCTGTTCGTTCGTGAGATTGAAGAAAACGCCGCCGTTGCTGGTGATCGAGGTCTGCTTGTTGGGGTCGCCTTGCGCGCACCACTGGCCGAGGAAGGCTGCGCCTTGATTCCCTTGCGGGGCCGGAGCGGCGCTGGAGATTTGGCAGTGAATGAGGAATGCAAAACTGAAGGCAACCATGAAGCGCGTCGCGTATGACACGAACGAGCGGAGATCGCGATTGCAGTAAGACATTTTACTCTCCGCCGGCGTCGGGCTTGGCGTCAGCCCATTGTGGGCGTAGACCCGACCCAGCCGCCGGGAGAGTAACACAGCCTAGAAGTGGCTGAAGAGACCGATCAAAATAATGATTGGGAGTGGAACCCCGAGCAAGAGCAAGAGAATCGAGCGCATGTTTTTCTCCTTTCGATTTTGAGCCGGCGCTTACTTTTTTGAAGCACCGATCGTATCGGTCAAAGTGCGACTTACTGCGACTACGCGGCGCGCATCACCGGAAGATGATCGCGACGGTGGCCGCCCATTGTCGCGGCGAAGCTTGCCGTGAAGGCGCCGAGCAGCAACGCGACGAACAGCCAATACAGAGAATGCGCGACGGACTTGCGCGCCTGATCGACGGCGGCGAGATCGCGCTCAAAAACGTCGTTTACGCGAGTTTCGGCTTCGTTGTGACTGATGCCGGTGCGCGCGGTGACGAGATCGGCGACGTAGTTGCGATCGTCGGAGGAAAGAGCGGTGCGGTTCGCGATGGCGTGAGCGAATACGGCGGCGGCTTCAGCTTTGTAGGTGATGTCTTCCGAACTGTTCGCCGCTTTGCCGCCGCGGAACAGGCTGTCGATGTAATAGCGATTGGCTTCGAGCGCTGCGGTATCGGCGGCTGCCGCGCCGGAATTGCTCGCTGCGCGGGCATTGGCGGTGGCGGAAGCGCCCACCATTCCGGCGCCTGCGACGCCGAGGAATGCCGCGCCCATCACGAGCGCTACGCACCACGCCAGGAAGCCGTGCGCGGTGTCGCGGAAGTAGACCTCGTCGGTGTGTATGTCGACCCACTTGGTGCGGAGGCGTCCGGCGAGATAGCCGCCGACGCCGGACGAAATAATTTCCGTGATGCAAAGATAGACGAGCGCGCCGAAACCGACTGTTGTGGCGGACATGCCGGAGAATGGCGAGAGCGATGAGAGGCCGGCGCCGGCGCCGAGCGCGAGAAGAATGAGCGAGAGCGCGGCGGTGGCGAATGCGCCGCCGAAGACTGCGGCCCAGGAGACGCCAGATGCGGCGGCTTCGGTGCGATTGGGCGCGTAAGAATCGTAGGCTGCGACGGCTGCGCCTGTTGGCGCGTAGGTCGGAACGGTTACGTCAGACGCCATTGCTCGGGTTGGAGCGCTCATAGTTCACCTCAACGTGGAAGTGCGGGGCCTGGTTGCTTCGTCGGTGAGGTATGTTAGGGGCGCTGACGGAAGGGGCATATCCGGTCTAACACTTAGAGAGGGTCGGGAAATTGCTGGATTTGTGGGAGGTAGAATTTCGAGCGCAAGAGCGCGGTTTGAATTCGTGCGCCGGATGGAGGGTGCGGAGACTCTAACTGAAAGGGGGCTGCGAGGCCGAGTTTTCCAGCGGCGAATACGGCGCTGCTGCACATTGCCAAAGCGATGGGGCAAAACCGAGGGGCCGAACCGAAGGCCGAACCGAGGTAAAGCGCCGAACCGAGGTAAATGGATTGATTGGACCGGAAGCGGAGTCGAAGGCGTCTGCGGGGTTTTCTCCACGCGGGTGGGCTTGGGAACACGACGAAAGATTACCTGCAGCGTCGCCGCGTTTCGTTGGGAACGAAGTCGCGCGGGCGGAGTTTGCTGCGGCTCCGTGGTGGCTCTGGTGGAATATTTTGAGTCTGGATGCGCCGATGGTGGGGGTCGCGTGGGCGCTGGTGTTTGCGAGATGCGCAGGAGTCGCGGTGACGGGCGCGGAAATTACGGCGCTTGGGTTGGTGGTTTGGCTGATCTACACCGTGGACCGGTTGCTGGATGGACGGACGAGTGCGATGCAAGGCGATGCCGGCGCGTTTGGGTCTCCGTTGCAGCAACGGCATTTTTTTCACCGAAGCCATGCGCGAGCGATTGCGTGGGTCGCGGCGGGCGTCGGGGCGTTCACGGCGATGCTGGTTTTCACGCAAATCGGCGGGCAAATTTTGAAACCGGCGGTGCCGGTCGGAGTCGTTCTCGTTTTGTATATGGCGTGGGTACACCTGGGGCGCGGGCGAATCCGGGCGGGATTGCCGAAGGAAGTCGCGGTGGGGGGAATTTTTGCGGCGGGGGTGGCGTTGCCGGCGTGGTCGCGGCTCAGCGCGCGGAGATGGGAATTTTTTGTTTTGGCGGCGTTGTTTGCGGCGGTGTGCACGTTGAATTGCGTGGCGATTGAAGAGTGGGAGCGCGGACGCGGCGGACGGGAGCGGAATCTCGAGTATCGAGGGATCGCGACAATCGGCAGCGGCGGGTATTGGTTTTGGTTCGGGAAGATTTGCGGCGGCGCTGGCGGTCTGCGCGACGCTCATGGCGCCGGTCGTGCGGTTGCGCGGGGAGTTCAGTGCGATCGGTGCGGCGATTGCTGCTAGCGCGTTGCTCATTTTGGTCCTGGACTTGATGCGGGAACGAATTTCGGCGGATGCGTTGCGCGTTCTGGTGGACGTCGCGTTGCTGGCGCCTGCGCTTGTGGTTTTGGCGGTTCGCTGATGGAAACGATTCACACGGCGGCAATTTCGCGGCACCCATCGGTCAGGACGTCGGTCACGCACGAGACTCTCGCGAATACGGATAACGTGTATTCGGTCGCGACGATGAATTGCGATTGGATCGCGCGATTTTATCGAAGGCTTGAATACCTATCGTTTGGCGGGGCGTTGCAGGCTTGCCGGGTGATGTATGTGCGTGACGTTGCGGACTGCCAAAGAGCGATCGTATGCGGAGACGGCGATGGAAGATTTCTCGCCGAGCTTATTGCGGGCGAATCGCTGAGGTTTGCGCTGATTTCGTCGATTTCAGCGAAGGGATGGCGGACGCTTGCGCGGCGACGAGTTGCGGCGATCGGGCTAGAGGCGGTCGTTCGAGCGAACTTTCACGTGGCCGACGTACGCGAATTCAATCCAAGTGACGGTGCCGCATACGATTTGATCACAGCGCACTTTTTTCTGGATTGTTTCGACGACGCGGAGGTGACCAGCGTTACGCGCCGCCTGGCTTCTTATACGCGGCCGGGTGCGACGCTGCTTCTCTCGGATTTTCGGATTCCGCCGAGCGGAATCGCGCACTACGCCGCTGCTGCGATCATTCGTGGATTGTATTTTGCATTTCGGGTGGCGACAGGACTTCGTGTGACGCGCCTGCCTAACTACGAGGATGCGCTTGAGCGCGCGGGATTTCGCAAGCAGCGCGAAACGCTGAAGCTCGGCGGACTTTTGGTCGCGTCGCTCTGGCGCAGAATTTGAAATCGGCTTCCCAACAAACGCACTGCACCCTCCCGTTCAGGATCAGAGCGAGAGAGGCCGGGCTTTGACGACGATCAATTACGGAACGGTGACGGAAACCGTTGCGGTCTGCTGTATTTTCACCGAGTTCGCGGACATCGAGACGCCGGTCACGGTGACCGTGTAGGTTTGGCTGGTTGACTCGGGCGGCGCAGTGGTGCCTCCGCCGCCTCCGCCGCAGGCGGCCTGCAACAATGCCAAGAACAATGCCGTGGCGAGCCACGCGTAGCGCGGACGCAACTTGCGTTGGAAGCGCATGGAGACAAGCAGTGACGCGAGCGCGATTGCCAGCAAACTTGCGAATGCGAGACGTGACGCGCTCCATCCCGCGATCTTCCAATCTGAAATGCGAGGCCAATCGGAAATGCGGCGCGAGTTGCTCGACGGCGAATTGAGCAACGCTGCCGACGCCGGAACGGAGACAGTCAGCGTGGAAGTTGCTCCCTGGGTGCCTGGAGTGACGCTCGAAGGCGAGAGCGAGCACGTCGGCAACGTGCCCGTGCCAGTCACGGCGCAGGTCAACGCGACGGGGTTGCTAAAGGTGCCGCCTGATGGCGGAGCGACCGTGATCGTTGAGGTCGCTTGCGCTCCGGAGTTGATGGTGAGAGACGCAGTGTCGGCTTTGACCGTGAAGGCGCCACTCGAAATCGTGTAGGCCGCACTGGCGACAGCACTGGCAGCGAGGCCGTTGGCAGTCGCGAACGCGTTCACCGTTGCGGTCGAAGTGACCTGGAAGGCCGCAGAGTATTGCGACGACATCGTCGTCGGAGCGGATCCGTCGGTCGTGTAGTAAATCGTAGAGTTCGGCGTCGTGTCGATGATCGTGACACTGACTGGCGCGTCGTACGTGCCCGGTGCCGGACTGATCATCGGTGTCGCAACTCCGCCCGTAGACGAGAGGTTGCTCGTGAAGCTCCACGTTTCGACTTTTTGGCTCGAGCTGGAACCGCCCGAGCCAGCCGTAAAGCCGACATAGGCAGTGTTGCCGCCGACGATTTGCGGAATGTTGATCGGCCAGGTTTGCGTGAACTTGGCGTTTGTGACGCCGTCGGTGATGGTCATCGCCAAGTTTGTGCCGTCGTAAGCGATGTGCACGGCCATGGTGTCGCCGCTCGCGAGGATGACACCAGACGATGTCATGTCGATCGCGGGGATCGTTGGCGATGCGCCGTTGGTGTAGAGACCGGTCGAGTCGGTGCCCTCGCCGGCGTTGGAGAAGAAGTCGAACTTGACGGCAACGCTATTCGCGATCGGAGTATTCGTGCTCGCGTCGGGGTTGGTCGGCATGTCGGGACCGTAGCCGAGGCCTCCTCCGCTGGGGCCGACTGCGGTTGGGCCGGCATTTTGAATGGTGAAGGTCATGCCGTCGGCGACCGCGTTCGAGAGCTGCATCAGTGAAGTCGGTCGTGAAGTTCTGGATGTTCACCGGGGTGTTGTAGAAAGCACTGCTGGCTTCGTTCAAACCACCATTTGTGAGCTGCAAGCGCGAGTCGTCCAGGTCCGTGGCGCCGTTGAACGTCATCGTGTCCTGAGCTTCGGCGAAACCACTGGGGAAGCTGATCGTCGGTCCGGCGGGGCCGATCGTGTAGGCCGCTTTCGCGATTGGGCTATTGGTCAGCGTCGAAGTGGCGATCGCGCTGACGGTCTCCGACTGGCCGACGGTGATGGGCGCAGAGTAAAGCTGCGTCGTGCCGGCGCCCGGCGCGGGAGTGGAGCCGTCCACTGTGAAATAAATTTTGCTGCCCGCGGTGGTATCGCTGAGGGTGATGCTTTGCGCTCCAGCATACGTGCCAGCCGGAGGAGCGAAGGTTGGCGGCGCCGTCTGGGTCGTCGAGGTGTACGTCTGCGAAACCGGTTGGCTATCGATGAGGCCGGTAGCGGTGGCGATCGCGGTGATGGTTTCGGTAGAGCTGACGGTAATCGCGCCGGTGTACTTGGTCGAAGCCGACGTCGGAGTGGTGCCGTCGGTGGTGTAGTAGATCGTGGCGCCGGTGGTCGTGTCGGTAATGGTGACGGAAATGGTTGTCGCGAACGTCGTGCCCGCGGGGCTGATCACTGGGGTCGCGACGGTTTGCGAGGCATTCAGAAGACCGTACACGCTGACCGTGCCCGAACCGGTGACGTAGACTTTGCCGTTTGTAATTGTGGGAACAACGAACTTCGTTGAAACCGGGGCCAAATCTCGCGAAGAGTTTTGCGAGCTGTTGTACAGCTCGTTTGCGACGTTGGTGGCGTCGTAAGCTCGCAGAATTTCATTTCCAGCGGATAAGTAGTTATCGGTTTGAATCGCCCATAGGATGCCATTCGTTGTGCCGTTAGAAGAGATGGCGGGTGTCGGAGCTGGGAAACCGCTCTCGTCGGCTCCGACTGATGTGGGCGCCCCAGAAAGCATGCCGTTGGTGAGCGAAAAAGCCTTCAGATTGTTGGGTTGGCCCCAGAAGTAGACATTGCCGTTCCAATAGGCGGGCATACCCCAGATGCCGCCGGTCTCGATTGCGAATTCCTGAACGATGTTGTCGTTTGTGGTGCTGTAGCCGCCCATGTTGTCGCGGTCGACGAGATAGATCGTTCCGGATTTTCCAACCTGCGCGAGTTCATTCGGATGAGCGCCCGTTTGTGGCGGGAGGAGAACGGAACCGCCAGAGCCGAGGTCCTGATCGGCGCTGCTCAGATTCGATTGATTGGATGGCGTGAAGGAATCCTGAACGGTGAGGACGCCGTTAGTGAGGTCGAAGCGGATGTGGTCGTCACCGTAGTCCATACCGTTGGCAAATGGCGTTGTCGCATCGTAGGTCCCGTTTCCGGTGGTGACAAACATGCGACCGTAGGGATGATTCACCGGGTCAGGAACATCGGCGGCCAGACCCGAGCCGCCCATCCACACGCCGGAGCCTTCTCCTTTTGGCGTGGTGCAAAATACGCTTGTTTGCTGGAGGGTTGCGGCGTTGTAGGCGAGGATCCATCCATGCCATGGGCCGTTATCGCCGTGCGAACCGAATGCGATGTAGACGATGCCGTTGAGGAGCAAGAGGCCGGACCGATTGTTTTGCCATTTGGGATCGAAGCTCAGTTGGCCGCCCGTGCTTCCATTTCCGTTGCCCGCGACCTGCGCCGCGAGAGTGACCGGGCCGCCAAACTTTTCCTGGCCGGTTGTGATGTCGATCGCGTGCAGCCGTTGAATGAACGTGCTGTCGGAAATCGTCGATTTAGCGACGACGTACATCGTGTTCGTCGTCGGATCGATGACCGGTGTGCCGGTAATGCCGATTTGAGGAACGATGTCGGCGGTGGAAACGTCGCCGTTTGGCATGGGATTCTCGCCCGCGCCGGCGCCGTGAGCCGAGTCGATCAGTGACACCTGCCACAAAGGAGAGGCGTTCGCTCCGCCATTGGAATCCGCGTCGAACGCGAAAACCGAATCATTTTCCGTCGCGATGAAAAAAACGTTATGGGTTGTGCCGGCCTGAGGTGTGCCTGCGCCCATCGTGAGGTTGGCGTAGTACAGGGGTTGCGCGTAGGCATATCCGTCGATGGTGTACGAGAAGAGCTTGCCGAAGGTCGTGGAGTTGACGTTTGCCGTCGTCAGGATCGTCTCGTTGGTGTTTTGACCGGTTCGCGCGATGTCGTTGTGCTGGGTAAGAACGTTAACCTGGGCGGATGCCGAGGCCGCGACGAGCGCTGGCAAGACCAGCGTGGCAAAAAGGCGCGCCAGACTGGCCGGCCTTGCGAGGGCGCACTTCAAGCGAGACTTGCTACCGATACAACGAGAAAGTTTCATTAAGAGATGGTCCTTGAGCCCCAAAAACACCCGAGTCGCTTGGAAAGTCCCGGGCAAAATGGCGCAGTTCGGGTTTCGCCTAACTCACTGACTAAGCCCCCAACAGCCAATCGGATTCGCTCGAAGTCAGTCTGCGGAAGAATGACGAGTGGAATTATACGGATTGTGCCGGGCGAGAGACAACGCCCAACGAATGGTCAATTGGTCGCGGTACGTACAGTACCAGAATTCACGCTAAACCATGCGTCCTCAGATACTTGTCTAGTTCGGAGTATATCCGAGAACACTATTTCGCGGAATCAACAGCGAGTTCACTGGAGCCTAGGATCGGCGAATCCTTCGGATACGCGTCGCCCCAGATGTAGTGGCTGAACCAATCGAGATTCGACTGCATGACAGCGCGATTGGATTTCGGCTTCGTGATCGGATGGCCGAAACCTTGATATAGGATCAGGCGCGATGGGACGTGCTGGTCCTGCAAGCCGCGATAGAGCTCGAAGCCGTCAGGCACCGGGACGCGCTTATCGACGCTGCCGTGCTGGATCAAGGTCGGCGTCTTGGCTTGCTTGATCGTAGTGATGGGCGAGGTCTTGGCGTAAACGGCCGGATCGTCCCAAGGCGTCGCGTGGAGATACTGGCGCGTGAACGGCGTGATGTCGGTGTTCACGTAGTAGGTCATCCAGTCGCTGATGCCGGCGCCGACGGAGATCGCCTTGAAGCGGTCAGTGTGCGTCGTGAGGAACGCGGAGATGTAGCCGCCTTCGGACCAACCCATGGAGCCAAGTTTCGCCGGATCGACAATTCCCTTCTTGATCAGCGAATCGACACCGCTCATGACATCCCACATGTCTCCGACGCCGAGGTTGCGCACGTTGAGCGCGCGGAACGCGGCGCCATACCCCGCGCTGCCTCGATAGTTTGGTTGCAAAACGAGAGCGCCCTTGGACAGGAAAATCTGCACCGGATAATAGGTGTCGTTGGGAGACAGCAACGGGAACGAGATGCCGGTCGGACCGCCGTGAATCATGACGAGCAGCGGATATTTTTTGGACGGATCGTAGTCGGCGGGTTTGTGCAGGATGCCTTCGATAGTGGCGCCGTCCTGGCTCTTCCAACTGACGAGCTTCGGCGGTCCCGAGCGTCCAGTCGCGGACTTGCGCGGTGAAGTCGGTAAGTTTGCGCGGCGCGAAATGATCGACCGGAGAGACGTAGAGTTCGGTCATGTGTGAGCCGTCTTCGGCAGTCGCCGCGACCGTCTTAAAATCTTTGGTCAGCGAGGCGCTTTCTCCGATGAACGAATCGGGCGAGGTGATACGCGTGACCTGGGTGGTCGATGGATCGAGCCGAAAAAGATGAGCGGAGGTTTTCTGAAGCGCCTCGAAGTAGATGCCGTCCGGTCCCCAGTCGACCATGCGCGGATCTTCGTCGAATTTTGCGGTGAGATCGCGAACGTCGGCAGGAGTGGTCGCCGTCTTGGCGAGGACTTTGTCGACGTCAACGACAGCGATGTGGCTGTTGATGTAATAAAAGTAAGGCGCTGCGAGCGCGGTAGAGAAGGCGAGCTGCTTCCCGTCTGGAGAGAAAACTGGGCCACCATCGGGTCCTTCGAGCGCGACGACTTTGTGGATCGCATTGTCGTGAGCAAGGTCGGCGATGTAGACGTCTTCTTCGCCGCGGAACGCGAGGAACGGATTCGCTGTCGCTGAGTAGGCGATCAAGTTTGAATCAGGCGACCAGGAAAAGCCCGTAATGTTGAGCTTCTCGTCGTGCGTGATTTGGCGCGCTTTCGCCGGCAGGAAATTCGTCTGTGCCGCGGCGACATCGACGGTCCAGATCTGACTCTGCTTGTAATCTTCCTCGAAGACTTCGTAGTCGCTGTATTTTTCTTTACGGTCTTTGTCTGCTTTCGATTCGATCGCGGCCGCCGTAAACGCGATCTGCTTGCCGTCTTTTGACCAGTCGAAATCTTCAACGTCGGTTTCGTGGCGGGTAAGCTGCCAGGCCTCGCCGCCCTCGGGCGAGATCACCCAAATCTGATGAGCGGCAGGTTTGCCACTTTTGTCGCCGGGCTTCGCTTCCTTCTTGTCCCTGTCCTTATCCTTGTCTTTCTCGGATTTGTCGCCGTCTTTGTCGTCTTTCTTGTCGGAGTCACCTTTCTTTTCTTTGTCGGGCGCAACAATCGCGCTCTGTTCACGCTCCGTGGTGAACGCGATCCATTTTCCATCGGGCGACCAACGGAATCCACCGATGGACTTCTTGCCGCGGGTCAATTGAAAGCTCGCGCCCGTCGAGACATTCACGATCCAGAGCTGGCTGACGTAGAGGTTTTCTTCCCAATCGGTCTCGCGAACGCCATATACGATGTAGCGCCCGTCCGGAGAAATCTCCTGGCCCCGGATGCTTTTCAAGCTGAGTTGCTCGTCGATTGTCGGCGTGTGCTTGGTTTGGGCTGTACCCGTCGAGACGAGACCGAGTGAAATCAAAACCAGCGCGAGCTTTTTCAAAGTGCCCTCTTTGTCGAATCAGGATGGAGCGTTATCGTACACGAGACGCTTTCGGACAAGGAACGTTTCATTGGGTTCTTGGGAAGGCGAATGTCGATTTTCCTTGGCGCGGGGGTGTTCGATTCCGAGTTAAAGATGTATACGTGGTCGCACGGCTTACGTCATAGAAGCGTCGGCTCAGACAATTTGAAACGGATGAAGTTATGGAATCCAAACACAATTTTAGGTTTTGGCAATTTGCGACCGCCGGCGCTTTACTCGGCGCTGCGGTGATTCTTGGTTCGCCGGTTCGGGCAACAGCACAAGCTCCAGCTGCGCAAGCTCCGCCTTCTGCACCGTCGCAGAGTGGCGGACCTGGACGGCCCGGCAACCGACCGTCGAGACCTCCGAGTGGAAAGCCAGGAGGATCGCCGCCCGGCCGACCGACTGGAGGAAGGCCCGGCCGACCGACGATCCAGCCGGTGCCGGGTCCGCGACCGACTCCTGCTCCGGGACGCCCCGGCTACAGACCGCCGAGGCCCGGACCGGGCCGTCCGCCCGGTGGACCGCCGCCACCTTACGCATGGAGGCCCGGCGATCGCGATCGCATGCGCCGTTACTATGGGCGAAATTTCGGCTACATCAATCGCGGACGAAGACCGATCTTCACCATCGGCAGCTTCATTCCGTTCGGCGACCGCGGCTATTTCCGGCCGGTGCCGCCGGGACTGTACGGATATCTGCCGCCCGCGCCGCCGGGATATGTGATGGGATATTTCGACGGATACGTGGTGATCTACGATCCCGTCTCGTACTCAGTTCTGAATGTGATGGACTTGTTGGACTGACGAGCCGGACGAACTGTTACCGAGACCGGCTCGCGGTTTGGGTCGCCGCCTGCTGCTCGGTGTATTGGCTGAACTCTTCGTAATTGCCCTTGAAGTCGTCGATCTTGCCGCCGCGGAAATTCCAGATCCGCGTGGCGACTTCGTCGATGACGTCGTGGTCGTGCGTGACCAGCAGCACGGTGCCGTCGTAGCGCTGCAACGCGATGTTGAGCGCGTTGATCGACTCGAGATCGAGGTGGTTGGTCGGTTCGTCGAGCACGAGGAAGTTTGGCTTCTGCAGCATCAGACGGCAGAAGATCAAGCGAGCGGTTTCGCCGCCGGAAAGAGCGCGCGTGGGTTTCATCGCGTCGTCGCCGCTGAAGAGCATTTGTCCCATCAAGCCGCGCAGCTCCTGCTGATTCGCTGACGGATCGAACTGCCAGAGCCAATCGATCGACGTCGTATTGTCTTTCGTGAACGAGTCGGTGTGATCCTGCGCGAAGTATCCGACCGAAACTTCGTGTCCCCAAATAACCTGGCCGCCGTTGATCGGAAATTCTTTGTCGCTGTCGTCAATGAAACCCGGCGCATTGCGAACCAGCGATCTCAGCAGCGTCGTCTTGCCGGTGCCGTTACGGCCCATCAACGCGATTTTTTCGCCTCGCCCGATGCTTGCGGTGAAACGCGGGATCACCTTCAAATCGTCGTAGGATTTTTCGACGCTTTTGATTTCGAGCGGATGCTTGCCCGAATTGCGCTTCATGTCGAACTTAATATACGGGCGTTGAATGTTGGAGCGCGCGAGCTCGGTTGTAGCGAGGCGCTCGACTTCTTTCTTTCGCGAAGTCGCTTGCGCCGAACGCGTGCCTGCCGAGAAGCGGGCAATAAAATCCTGCAACTGCGCAATCTTTTTCTCGCGCTGCGCGTTTTCGGATTCGATGCGCGCGCGCACTTGCGTCTTGGCGACGACCATGTCGTCGTACCCGCCGACGTACATGATGACGGCTTCGTAGTCGATGTCCGCGGTGTGCGTGCAGACCGAATTCAGAAAGTGGCGATCGTGCGAGATGACGATCAGCACGCCTTCGAATTCATTTAGATATTTCTGGAGCCAGTGCACCGAATCGAGGTCGAGGTTGTTGGTCGGCTCGTCGAGCAACAGCGCGGTCGGCGTACCGAATAGCGCTTGCGCCAGCAACACGCGGACTTTTTGTCCGCCCTGCAATTCGCCCATTTTGCGTTCGTGGAGATCGCTCTCGATGCCGAGGCCATCGAGCAGCGCGCCCGCGTCGGATTCGGCGGTGTAGCCGCCTTCTTCGCCGATGACGCCTTCAAGTTCGCCGAGGCGCATGCCGTCGGCATCAGTCAGCTCGTCGTGCGGCTTTTCGTAAAGCGCGTCGCGCTCTTGCAGCGCCTTCCAAAGCGTCGCGTTGCCCGTGATGACGGTGTCGATGACGCGAAAGTCGTCAAAGGCGAACTGATCCTGACGCAAAATTCCGAGGCGCTTTGGACGAGTGACCGAGCCTTTGGTCGGTTCGAGCTCGCCGGTCAGGATCTTCATTAAGGTGGATTTGCCGGCGCCGTTCGGGCCGGTGATGGCGTAGCGCCGGCCCGCCATAAAGGTGGCGGTCGCGTCTTCGAAGAGGACGCGCGGACCGAAACGCATGGTGACGTTGTTCATGGACAGCATAACCCTCCAAGTATAGCAGACCGCGCAAGCTCGAGGCCCGTCAGCGCGAAGCTATCCGAGTGGATACGGCGACTATCGATTTGGATAGTAAAGGTGACGCGGCCTGGGGATTGTGAACGCCGCGTCAAACGCACGGCGGAGATAAAGCCGCGACCTCTGTCCTTTGCAATGTCTTTCGCTTTCAGCGAGTTCGCGTTGTCGATCGGCGAATTGCAGTCTCAAATCGGAACTCGCGTTGCGGCCCCGCCTAAACGGAACCAAAAATGCATCACCTGCTCGCAACAAGTGTAACCAGTCGTTGAGTCTTGGCAGTACCAAGTGATTTATCTAAATCGGACGGCTTCACGCTTCGCCGGCCCGTCCGATGAGTTGCTTTGCCGCATGACTGCGGAACAGCTCGACCGTAGTACTGCTAGAACGAGTGTGCCTGGCGGCTTTTTTCTTGACATCGCCGGGATGGGGGAATGACAATTCCTGCCGCAATCGTTGCGCTGGTCGGCGCAGGCGTAGGTCCCCATCCCCCGTATCGCCCGAGTGCACACGATAAACGGTCGGTCTTGGTCGAGGCCCCGCAGAAAAAATTTGCGTTGGTGAGTGAGTAGCTCCTCTAGGAGGCAGCAATGAGGGTTTGTAAAATAGCTGTGCGCGCGCTCATCGTTTTGGCGATTGCTTGCGGGGTCTACACGGCCGGCGCGAACGCCCAAACATTGACAGTGTCGCCGACAGATTTGTCGTTCGGCGTGCCGACCGGGACATCGCCTGCCGTGAGCGCGCCGCAAACGGTCACGGTGAACATACAAGGGCAAGGCACGGTCAAATTTGCCGGAGCCAGCACCACAAACGGCGATTTCGCTATCAACGGAAACTCGTGCGCGGGCACGCTCACGGCGCCGACAACCTGCCAAGTCAGTGTCGTCTTCACGTCGACGCAACCGGCGGGCACGTTGGAAACCGCAACTCTAACGATCAGCAGCAACGCGAGCCCGACAACGCTCTCCGTGCCGTTGAACGGCGCGCTGGGAGCGATTGAGTTTTTTGGCGCGCTAAATATCAATCCTTCGCTTTTCAACGGCGTGACCTGGCCGAACAGTCCCGGCAATCCAGTGAGCAGCAACACGGTCTCGCTTGCTTGCGCGGCAGGCGCGCCGATCCATGCGACGCTTTCGTCAACGCCGGACGGCCTCAGCCAGGTTTTCCAGGACAACACCATCCGTATCATCAATACGCCGAGCATGGGCACTACAACGACCACGTTGAATGTGTGTAAAGGCGGCGATACGAATTTTGAGGGCTTTACCGGTTTCCCCTCCGGAACGACGAACTGCTTCCAGTCAGCCTACGAAAACGCGGCCAGCAGCTACATCGGACAGAACCCGGATCTGGCAACCGTTCCGAACGGCCAAGGGCAGCCAGGAAGCTTCTTGGCTACTTACGGCGTGCCGGTGATCGATATTTCTGGTCTGTTAGGACCGGGGACTCAGGCGCTGACTGTCGAGCTGGATGATGCCGGCGGCGATCTCGGCGCAGCGACTCTGCACTTGGTGACGAGTTGCTCGCTGGCGGGCGCGGTGCCCGGCGGCTCGATCACCGGTAATCCGATCAATCAGAACAATCCGTCGTCGCAGACACAGACGTTTACGTTCGACAATGGCGGCGGGCAGAACATCGGATTCACGACAAGCACTTCGACGGCGCAACAGACAAATTCGGTCACGATTCCGCCTAACACAACGCCAATCATCACCGACATCGGCATCCCCCAACAGTTGTTCTCGCAGCTCGTCGCCGGGACGTCGGCGGGTCCAGCAGTTTGCTTGCGCATGACGGGCGAAATCGATTCCAACAACCAGCAGATGTGCAAAGCGTATTTGATGCAATGCCAAGACCCGAGCACCCAGACAATTTCGGGCCCCAATTGCGTTCCGAACGCGAGCACGGCGCGTAACCTGCTGGACATCGCGCGATTTGAGTCACCAGATGCGCCTAGCGGAACAAACTTCTTGGCTTCGGCGTGCAACGCTGCAGCGGCAGGCGCGAACTGCGCCTCGACGAATCTGTCAGGTCCCAATCCGGTGCTGATCGGCCCTGGCATGCTGATGGGCAGCGACAACTGGCTGTGTGCTCCGGGTTCCGATCTCACAAACTGCCAAAACCAGGAACTCACGGTGGCAAATCCCACCGGCGGTAGCTACGCCGCTGCGAACTGCGTCCTGACAGGTAGTTTGGCCGGCGATCTCTGCCCGTTCGATACGCTGACGGAATTCCTCGGCGCGGCCGACCCGACTCACGGCAGCACGACGAGCGGCAAGAACTCGATGTTCATCCCCGTGATGAACATGCCGCTGCCGAACACCGCGATTGCGACCAGTCCAGTCATTAACGGCAATGGCTGGGTCAACAACACTAGTGTGAATTTTACTTTCACTTCAAACGCAGCGAACTACAACGCCACGAATGCGCCGTCCGCCAATGGATTCACGCAAGCACCGCCGTACAGCGTCACTTACGGCATTGCACCGGCGTCTGCCGCGATTCCCGACACGACTTATCCGGTTTCGGGTGACACCACGCTATGGCCCCCAAGCTCAAATCAGAATTTTGGTCAGCAGAATAAGGGTCAACCACTTTGCGCCGGCGGCGCGTCTTCTTCATTCATCTACCCCGTCACTACAATTGTCGAAACTTCGGGCGTTTACAACATGCATTACTTCACGACCGATTGCGCGCTGACCGAAGAATTGCTGTTCAGTGCGACGTCGTTGACAGATCCAACAGCGAACTGGGCTTCGTTCCGCGTGCTGTCCTTCGGCGTGGATAATACCCAGCCAACGTTGGCTTGCACCCTGACCCCGAGCACACCAAGCGGCAGCAACGGCTGGTACAAAGCCCCGGCGACTGCGAACTGCACCGCGACCGACGACCTCTCCGGCTTCGCTCCCGGAACTGCAGTCGCAAATACAAACGGGACAGTGCTGATGGGGAGCACCTCGACGATGCAATCAGCCAGTTCGACTGGGTCCGGCGCCACGGCGCAGATTCTTCAGCAAACGATCAGCGACTTGGCCGGCAATGTGTCGAACACGCAGGGACCGTACGCGACGCCGATCGACGGCACGGCGCCGACGCTTTCGGCGAAGTTCTCCGTCTCCGGCACGAGCTTCACCTTCGGTCAGACGGTGACCGCGAAGTTCACTTGCGCCGACACCATCTCGGGCTTGGCCACCTGCGGCACGCAAGCACTCGCGTCGTGCCCGGCAGCGCCGTCGACGAATCTGACGGCTTATACCAGCCCAACCTCCGTCACCATCGACACCACCAGCCCCGCAGCTCTGAGCGGCAGCCCGCACATGCTCTACGCCGTCGACTGCGCGGGTAACATGTCGGCTCCCGTGACATACACCGTGAGTCTCGGCTCGGCGGACCTCGGCGTCGGCAACATCCCGAGCCCGTTGGGCACTATCAAGAACAACTCCAACCTGACCTACAACATCTTCGTGCTGAATCTCAGCTCGAATTTGGCGACCAACGTGGTCGTGACCAACCCGATTCCGGCCAACACCACCTACGTCAGCGCGATGTCGGGAGTCGTTTCCTGCAGCCTCGCGGGTTGCAACAACCTAACCACAGGTTCCGCATGCACGCCCAACGTTAACGGCAGTGGCGTCGTAACCTCGGTCACCTGCACGACTCCATCGGTGAAGCCGTTCCTTCCAGGACTCACCGGCTACGTAGTCAAGCTGGTCGTGAAGGTCTCGGTACCGAAGGGCGTCACCTCCGTCTCCGACACCGCTACGGTTAGCGAAGCCAACCCGGATCCGGTCAAGGGCGACAACACCTTTACGTTGACGACCAAGGTCTCGCAGTAAGACCTCCGCGGCTCTAACCTTCATTCGAAAGAAGCGTCCATCGAGTTGATGGACGCTTCTTTTTTTGCGCCGCGACCCGCTTCCCTTTCTCCAAAGTCAGCCAACCCTTCGAGTTTCACTTGACAGTATATCAGTTTCGTGAGATACTCTTCCCGTAAACATCCACGCTTGGACTGATCCCAAAGCCCAAATTCAAATCAGTAACTCCTTCAGATTCCGCACTTATGTAAGTGCAGATTCTAAAGCCTTTTAAATCCCATAGAGTCATACACTTTCGCAAAAACTGGGAGAGGGTTCACTCCGGGAGAGCCCTGCCGCGCGATCCACGATCGAGCAGGCGCCATTGCTCGTTGGGTCAATTGAGACTAACAGTCCAGTTGTTTCGGTATCGCGGATCCCGTTTCGCTATCGCAGGTCCGCGTTAGATGACTACGCGCCGCCCGATGAGAACTGCTTGCTAGCTTCTGCGTATATCGCCTTGAGATCGGCGCGATCGAGCAAATGTTCAGCGCCCGCCTCTTTCTTCAGATCGTCGAGGGCACGCATCGCCTGCCCGTATTGCCCCGTGGCGGAACGCGGGTCGCCGCCTAGACGAATCGCCTCGCCCAGCAGGAAATGAATGCGCGCCGTCTCAATCCGGGTTCCGAGCTTTTCGCTGCGCGTCTGATCGTTTTCCAACATCTGCCGCGCTTGCGCGTAATCCTTGGATTTGATCGTCGCCTCGGCCAAATCAACCGAGCCGCGCAATGCGTAGTACGTAAGATGTTGCGCGTCCGCCTGCTGCACAGCCGCTTTGAGATCGGCTGCGGCCGGTTTCCCTTCCGCGACCGAAACTCGGCCCAAGTTCAACCGCGCGATCGCCACTTTGTCGTGATCCTTGGCACGCGCGGCGGCGGCCGACGCTTGCTCGTAAAATCCTCGCGCCGCCTTGAAGTCGCCGCTGTAATACGCAACGTTGCCTTGCGTGTTCGACAACTCGCTGTTTGCCGAATCGCTCTTCAGATCCTTCGCCAGATTGCGCGCCTCGTCGAGCGGCTTTCCCGACTCGGCCGGACGCCCGGCAAGCGCGAACGCGCCACTCAATCCGTTCAAGGCATCGACCATGTCGATGCTCTGATTGTTCGCCGACCGATACCCGTTGACCGAATCCTGCATCGCGCTGACCGCGGCGCCGACGCGTCCTTCGTACCCCAACACATTGCCGACTAGAACCGAAACGCCGGCCGCAGCACGCGCGTCGTTCGCTTTGCGCGCCACATCCTGTGCGCGCAAAAGCACCTGAAGCGCTTTGTCGAAGTCGCCCATCGATGTGTACACGTCGCCGAGCGCGCTGAGCGTCTCGGTCAAATAGACCGGCTGATTGAGCTTCTCGCGCAGCGCCAGCGATTGCTGGTAGTAGATCAGCGAGTTGTCGAGATCGCCTTTTGCAAAATAGACGTAGCCGATGTTGCTCAGACACACGGCCATGTAATTTTCGTCGTTCGCATCGCGCTCGATCTGGAGCGCATCCTTGTAATCCTGCAACGCTTTGTCGAGATCGCTGCGGCTTTCATACAGCACGCCGCGATTGATCAGGATGTCGCCGTAGTCTTTCTTGATCCCGATGTCTTTCAGAATTTGCAGCGCCTGGTTGTAGCTCGCCATCGCCGCGTCGGCCTTGCCCATCGTGATCTGAATCTGCGCCGTCTCGGATAGGCTGTTCGCCAGCAGACGCTTCAGCCCCAGCTTGCGAGAGATTTCCATCGAATCCTGGAAATTCTTCATCGCCTCTTCAGGCTTGTTCATGTGGCGATAAGAAATTCCGAGCGCTTGCAGGATCAACGCCTTCTGTTCCTGGTTGTCATACTGCACCGCGTAGCTCAATCCCTGATTCAGGGGAGTCAGTGCGCCTTGTGGGTTGTCCTGCAGAAACGCCACCGTACCCAGCTGCCAAAGCGCCTTAATGTTTTTCGGGTCTGACTTCAGGATGTCTTGAAACGCCGTTTGCGCTTTCGCGTAGTCACCCTGATCGACATACAAGCTGCCGAGAGCGTACAAAACGTCGGTGTCTTGCGGAAAGGTCTTGGCAAGGTTCTCGTACGCTTCGATCGCTTTCTTCGGATCCTTCATCACGCGCCAGTGGTTGGCTTGGATGAGGTATTTCTCGGCTTTCGGAAGCTGATCGCTCAGTTCCATCGCGCGGCGCGAATTTCGCTCGGCATCGGCGTCGTATCCAAGCTCAAGGTCGATCTCAGCCAGGCGCGAGAACGCGAGCGCGAATTGTGGATCTTCTTTGATCGCGCCCTGGAATCCCTTGATCGCGTCGAGATTTTTGCCTTCGCGAATCAGTTGCAAGCTCTGGTTGTAGTCGCGAAGCGCGGCAACCGACTCCGAAGTTGGCTGGAACGAACTCGCTTTCAGTTCCTTCAGCACGTCGGAGGACACCGAAAGATTGGTGCGCACCATCTCAGCGAACTGATCCATGGTCTTCGGAAAATCTTTTTCGCTCGGCACCTCGATGCGCAGAGGCACGGTGCGATCGTGTTTGCGGTCTTGCAATGTCGCGTCGATGCGAATCTGGTCGCCGAATTTCGCGTAACGCCCATAGACCAAAATATCGGCGTTCGAGTTTTCCGCAACGCGCCGAAGCGTGTCCGGATCGAAGTCGGCGTTCGCAGGAATGTGCAAGTCTTTCAGAATCTGAAACAGGCGGTCCGAGGACACCGTGTGCAGATACGCGGATTGACCGACATCGGTGCTCAAAATGTTCGCGACGCTGTTCCCAACCCAATCGATCGAGGGATCGTTGGAAGTGTTGCGGAACGGCAGAATCGCCAGCGAAACCGGCTGTATCGGCCCTGCCGACGAACCGCCCGGCCGAATCACGACGCGATCGTGGATAAACCATCCGCCAGCCGCGAGCACAACCACGATGCCGCCAATGACCAGCCACTTCTGATACGCCGGAGTGTCGCTGATGCGCCGCGACGGCGCGATGATTGTGCCGCGCTGCGCTCCGCCGGTGAATGCCTCGAGATCGTTGATGACTTCGCGCGCGGTCTGATAGCGCTCCGCTGGTTTGATCTCAAGGCATTTCGCGACGATGTCGCTGATGACGCCCGGTGTGCTGGGCTCAAGCTGCACGAGCGGCGTCGCTTTTTCTTGCGTCCGCTTGAACATCATCGCCATCGCGGTTTCCGCTTTGAATGGCGAAATGCCCGTCAGGCATTCATAAAAAATGATGCCGAGCGCAAACAGGTCCGATCGCGCATCGACTTTTTCGCCCTTCGCCTGCTCCGGCGACATATATTCCGGCGTACCCATCAGCGCGCCGGTCTGCGTCATGCCCTGCGACTCGAGCGATCGCGCGATGCCGAAATCCATGACGTAAACGCGGCCGTCTTTATCGGACATCACGTTCTGCGGTTTCAAATCGCGATGAACCACGCCCGCGGTATGGGCCGCATCCAGCGCCGCCGCGATTTGCAAAATAATGGGAACCGCTTCGTCTACCGTCAGCTTCCCTTTTTCATGAATTAGCCCGCGAAGGTCTCGTCCTTCGACGAACTCCATCGTGATGAACTTGATTCCCTGCGCCTGGCCGAGATCGAAAATGCGGATGACGTTGCGGTGCGTGACTTCGCGCGCGAGGATCAGCTCCTGCTTGAAGCGACGAAGAATTTCAGGATGGCTGGCAAGTTCAGGACGGATCAGCTTAATCGCGACAAGGCGTTCCAACTCTGTGTCGCGCGCCTTGTAGACGGCGCCCATGCCGCCTTGTCCCAATAAAGCGAGAATTTCAAAGCGTTCGGCGAGAAGAAATCCCGCCTCGAGTTGACCTTTGGCGGCAGCTTCGCTCGACGGCCGCGGAGTGACCGCGACCGACCAGGCCTGCGTTCCGCCCATCGTCCCACCCAAGGTTCCACCCAGGGTTTCGCCGTGCGGCGGCATTGTCACGTCGGCCAGCGGCAGCGGCGTACTGCACTTTGTGCAGTGGTCCGCACTCGGCGGGTTATCGGCTTGACATAAAGGGCATTGCATTGAGCTGGTGGTCTAGGTCACCAGAATAACTCAATTATGAGAGCCCTACGGAGAATTGCAACAGGGGTACCCACATGTATCTACCGAGTTAGTAAGCTCTTAGCGCCGGAGTACCCGCTATTAGCGGCGAGAGTCGCGCCCGCCTACTTCTTGAACGCCGCGTCGATTCCCGCCTGCGCGATGGCTTCGTCGATTTCCGACTTTGCGCCGCTCGCCGCGATGCCACCCAGCGTCTTGCCGTCCACTTTGATCGGCAATCCACCCTGATTTGGGAAGAAATCGGGAAAAGCGAGCCCGTCAACGCCACCCTTCTTCACGTAATCCGCCCCTTCCTTCGACGGTGAGCCATAAGCCGCCGCGTGCCGCGCTTTCTTCTGAGCAAACTGAATCGTCCCAAACGGCGCGCCGTCGGCCTTTTCGAGGAAAAGCAAATTCCCGCTGTCATCGACCACACAAATCGTGACCTCGACGTTGCGGGTTTTCGCTTCGGCTTCGGCAGCGGCGACCATCACTTTGATCGTCGCCAGGTTCAGATATTTTTTCGTGGGAAGGTCAGTTGCGAGCGTCGAAGTAGCGAGGAGAAAGCTCAAAACAGCGAAAATTGGTTTGCGCATGCGGCGGATGCTACCAATTGCGAGCGCAATTTACTAGCTCCGCCGCTGGCTTCTTAGAAGCCCGAAACGAGATGGAAAACGAACGAAACCGCACGCCCGACCAATTCGTGGCTGATGATTCCAGCGACGGCATGCACTGGATTAAAGCCCGACTCCGGAGCCAAGAGCATCCCTGCTGCGCGAAGCGCCTGACCAACCAAGCACGCGTCGAGCGTGACCCAAAGCGTTTGGCCCAGCGTAGCCGCCACATGCACCGCGGACTCGCCCACGCAATCGACGGTCGCTTTGATACCTGCAACGGTTGCCGAATGCCCCGCCGCCTTGGCGAACGCGCTCGGCACCCCGGCGCCAGCCACAATTGCCGCCATCCGAATCCCGCCTTGCCAAATCCGCGTCACTTTTGTTCTCTCCAACATATTCCACCTCGGCTGCCTTGATTGGCCCTTCACATATATGTCGGTCGAGCGAAGCCAGAATCGACAGCGTGTCTGCGAAAAAATTCGTACCGCGTCTACGGTCGCTGAGGACAATGCCGGATTTCGGACCTTCGCACTCTCTATCTCATTGAACTGATTGGCCTTACTTCCGGCCACCCACGCGGCGGAGTTTCGTTCTCCGCGGTCTGTCTCTTACTTGGACGGAAAATTGAGCGCGGCGTTTCTGCCGATCACCGCTCTGCTTGCCTCTCAAGCAGAAATTCCCGAACTGCTGTAGATTAGTTCCTTCCAAAAGCTCAGGTCATGGTTAACGCGTCCTCCTACACTCGATTTGGCGTAGCTGTCTCTTCCGCAAGACCGGAGCGCCGACTCGAAATCCGCTTAAGCGTGTTCGCAGTACTCGCATGTCTCACCGTATTCTTCGTTGGCTGCCACCAAGCCCCCAAGGAACCCGTCACACTGACCTTCCTCGACCTCGAGTGGTCACATGATTCGCGCGAACGCGACGCTTCTCACGAAGCGGTCCTCGACGATTTCACGAAGGAGACTGGAATTCGAGTCACCCATTTGCCGGCGCCGGAGAACGCCAGTGCACAGCTCGAGTTAATCAAGAGCTTGCTCAAGAAAGGTGCCACCACGCCGGATGTTTATGGCATCGATGTCATCTGGCCCGGAATCCTCAGCGAATATCTCGTTGATCTGAAACCCAACTTCGCGACGGAGTCTCAGGCGAGCGATCCGGAACTGATCGCAAACTACACGGTTAAGGGCAGATTGGTCGCTGTGCCCTATCACTCGAACACGGGCGCTCTTTACTATCGAACGGATCTCCTCCAAAAATACGGTTATCGCGAGCCACCGCGAACTTGGGACGAACTTGAGAAGATGGCGACGCGGATACAAGCCGGCGAGCGCGCGAAAGGTCAAAAGGATTTCTGGGGATTTGTTTGGCCCGGCGCCGCTGACGAAGGGCTATTTTGTGACGCGATCGAATGGCAAGCGTCGGCCGGAGGCGGCCACGTCGTCGAAGCGGACGGACAAGTCAGCGTCAACAATCCGAACACGATCCGGGCGTGGAAGCGTGCAGCGCGTTGGATCGGCACGATCTCGCCACCAACGGCCCTCTCCTACGAAGAGTGGGATTCGGCAAACGCGTTCTGGACTTCGGGACGCACGGCATTCCTGCGCGGTTGGATCTCGGACTATTTCATCGCGAATCCGGTTGTGGGATACCCCTTCTATCTGCAGTCGGGTTTTACGAGTGTGCCGGGCGAGAAGAGCGCCCGCGTCGGCACGCTGGGTGGACTAGGGCTCGCGGTCTCACGAAGCTCGAAGCATCAGGCCGAAGCAATCGCGTTCGTGCATTTCCTGCTCAAAAAAGAAGCGGAACTCGATCAGCAACGAGCGAATTCAGCGCCTCCCAAGTTTCCTGTTCGATTCGAGATTCCGGCGATTCTGGCTGCCTATACTCATCAACAGGAATCCGGAGGCTCGCCAGGCGCGCGTGTCGTTGCCCGGCCATCCACAGTGACCGGAGACAAATACGCCGCTGTTTCCGGAGCTTACGTTCAAGCATTACACTCGGTGCTGGAACACAAGGTCGATGCCGAAAGCGCCCTCGCGTCACTGCAAAAACAACTCGCGCAAATCATGAGCTCAAGCCCATCAACACAATGAACGCCGTGGAAACCATTGCGCCAATCCGGCGTGTGCTGATCGGAACCAGGCTCCGCTGGTGCTTCATCTTGGTTGTGCTGTTGATGACGGTGGGCAATGGACTCATGCTGTGGCAGTTCAGCTATGTGCGATATCAACGCGAGCATCTGCTGGGTGTCGATCAGGAATTGATCGCGGTTCTTCGTCTCCAAACTCACCTCCGATCGTTTCACGCAAAGCTCAACGAATTGGCGCAATCGGAAAACGTGGACCAGTTGGTGCAGGAATCGGGCGAACTCGAAAAGTCGCTCATAGCGCACGCAGCCGAAACTCAGGCTTCATTCGCCGCCTTGCCACCGTCGGCAAAACCCGATCCGACTGTGCTGGTGACGTTGGAGGCGATTCAAAGCTCCCTGCCGGGTCACATACAGGCAATTCGCACACTGGCTGCGACCGGCGATTGGATCGCGTTGCGCGTGAGGCTGAAGAATCAAGTCGAGCCACTGGAATCGTTGAGCGCAGAGCTCGTCCAGAATGTCGATCGAACAGTCGCCGCCGACAGAGCAGTAATGCTTGCATCCATCGCGCAAGCACAACAGCGATTGATGTGGATCATCCCGATCGGTGTTTTTGTCACCGTGATATTTGCGGTCTTGCTCGGAGTTGTGGTTACGGAAAGCATCACCCATCCGCTGCGCCGCCTAATGGAAGGCTCGCGAGCGCTGGCGCGCGGAGAATTCGACCACGAGATTCCGATCGACGGCAAGGACGAGCTGGCGCAGCTCAGCACTGTCTTCAACGAAACGGCTGGACGCCTGCAACATTTATATGACGACTTGCGCGGCCGCGAGGAAAAGCTCCGCGAAAGCGAGCGTGAGCTCCAGCAGCTCGTCGAGTTCGCGCCGACACACGTCTTTGTGCTGTCCTCGCAAGGCGCCGGAATCTACGCCAGCCGTGTTGTGCTCGACTACTACGGCCTGACCATGGACGACTGGCTCGGAACGGGCGTCCCCGAACGCATCGTGCATTCCGAAGACATCGATCGTTACCTTGCAGAGCGAAATAAAGGATTGGCTGGAGACGTTCCTTTCGAGCTCGACGTACGCCGCCGCCGGAAAGACGGCACCTATCGCTGGTTCGTCAGCCGATTCAACCCGATGCGCGACGAAAAAGGAAATGTCGTGCGTTGGTACGTGGCGCAAAGCGACATCGAAGAAGCCAAGGTCGCGGTCCAGCGCGCGGAAAACGAAAATCTGGCGCTGCGCGAAGAAGTCGATCGCTCTTCGATGTTTGAAGAAATTGTCGGCTCGTCGCAGAAGCTCTTGCGCGTGCTGTCGGATGTCGGTCGAGTCGCGCCGACGGATTCCACCGTATTGATTCTCGGCGAGACCGGGACAGGCAAGGAGTTGATTGCCCGCGCGATCCACAAGCAGTCCAACCGCGCGCGTCGCGCATTCATTCGAGTGAATTGCGCCACGATCCCGGCATCGCTCATCTCTTCGGAACTCTTCGGGCATGAAAAAGGCGCATTTACGGGAGCGTTTCAGCGGCGCCTTGGGAGATTCGAAGCCGCCGATGGCGGAACGATTTTTCTCGATGAAATCGGAGAACTACCGGCAGAAACTCAGGTTTCTCTGTTGCGTGTTTTGCAGGAACGCGAGATCGAACGGCTCGGCAGCAATCAGCCGATCGCGATCGATGTTCGCATTCTTGCCGCGACCAATCGAAACCTGAAAGCGGCGGTCGCAGCGGGAACGTTCCGATCGGACCTATTCTATCGGTTGAACGTTTTTCCGATTCAGATTCCGTCTCTGCGCGAGCGCGTCGACGACGTTCCACTGCTCGTCGAATATCTGATCGATCGCTACGGAAAGCGCGCCGGCAAGAAGATCCGCAATATCCAGAAACGCACGCTGGACTTGTTCGCCGCATACGACTGGCCCGGCAACATCCGCGAGCTGCAAAACATCGTCGAGCGCGCCGTCCTGCTTTGCGACGGCGACACTTTTTCGGTGGATGAGAGCTGGCTGCGCCAGACACCCACAACTGATGACGCGCCCGCCGCCTCCACAGCGTTGCGTGGACTTGGCCGGCTCGATTCCGATCAAGAGCGCAGCCTCATCGAAGACGCTTTGCGCGCCAGCAACGGGCGCGTGTCAGGCCCGTCAGGCGCCGCTGCGAAATTGGGAATCCCACGCCAGACGCTCGAGTCAAAAATGGCGAGCCTCGGCATCAGCAAGAACCGCTTCCAACCAAGCTGACTCCACGTTGAACTCAACCCAAATGGAAAGAACTCGACTCAACCGGCAGGCACAACCGCGCGAGCCGCGCCGTATTTCTGTGTCACAAAACCGAGAATCAAGCCCACGATGCTGCCCGGCACGATAATTTCCAGATAGTGGGCGTGCTGAAGCTGCGCGACGATGAACGCCAGCACTGCGCCGACGACAAGGCCAAACAATACGCCCGCTCCGACGGAATGCACTTTGCGCGCAAACGCGCCTATGATCGCCCCCGCGATGATGCTCTTGATCGCTCCTCCGATGATGATTTGCAGAATCATCGGACGAACCTCCGGCGTGAACCACGCCGTCGCTCCATCGATCGCTCCGAGAACTGCCCCGAGGATGACACCGAGAAGTATCTTGCTCATGACGCCCCCTCTAATTCCGCGGATTCTAGTGGTAGCGGCGTCCGTTTGCAATGCTGGGTGCGGGCAGGAACGAGCGGAACCAATTCATTCGGGCGGGTAATTCGAGATCAGGCAGCGTCTCTTGCAGTCACGGTAGGAACCGTCTCGGTTTTCTTCGCTTTCGACGTCGTAATCACAATCACGCTGACGAGCACGAACGCTGCGCCGACCACAATGCGCGCATCCAGCGATTCCCCGCCCAAAAAATATCCAATCAACACGGCCACAACGGGATTCACGTAAGCGTATGTGCCAACTTTCGTCGGCGACTCATGATGAAGCAGCCACACATACGCCGTGAAACCGATGATCGAACCCGCCACAATCAGATAAATCAGCGACCACCACACGCGTCCCGAAACCTCAGCCGGATGAAACCGCGCAAACTCTCCCGCGCCGCCCGACACCGCGAGCAACATGAATCCGCCGATGAACATCTGCATCGCCGAACTCACCGTCTTCGACTGTGGCACCGGCATCATCTTTGGCAACGCCGACGCGATGGACCAAGTGACCGAGGCTATGAGTAGCGCCACCGCGCCCATCTGATCAATCGGCGCGCCGCCCAGATTGAGCGATCGGCTCATCAGCACCGCGACACCGCCAATTCCAATCAACAAAGCGATCGCGAGGCGTACCGTCAGCTTCTGAGTTCGCAGAAGAATAATCTCGGACAGCGCCATGAACGCCGGAATCGTACCCAGCATAACCGCCGCGATTCCCGACGGCACGCGCCGCTCGGCCCAAAAGAGCAAACCGTAATCGCACAAAAAAATCATCGCCGCCAGCAGAGTCATCGTGACCCATTGCCGCCCCACCGGCATCCGCTCGCGCTTCGCGATGGTCCACAGGAGCAGCGCCGCGCCCGCCGTTCCAAATCGCATCGCTGCAAACAGCAGCGGCGGAACTTCATGCACTCCGATGCGAATCGCGAGGAACGTCGAGCCCCAGACAAAATAAATGATGCCGAAGGCCAGCAGGGTCTTCCAGGCAGCAGGACGCGACTCGACTGTTACGTTTCTCATGGCCAGAGCGGAAATAGATCGCTGCGAAAGCGCGACGTGGGGCTTTCGCGGTCAGGATAGGCTTTCAGCCTACCGTCAGAAGTTCTTCGTAGAAACCGCCAATTTGGCGCGCGCGATCGACAAAGTGAATCTCGAGAATCCAGTGTCGTTCCTGTCCATCTTCGCCGACGCCGCGCATGCGAATCGGATTGTCCGGATGAACATACAGCGAGATTTTGTCTCCGGGAATTCGCTCATGAGGAAAATGCCCGATCAAATGTCCAGCGATCGGTCCGCCATATTCCCAGCCATATTTTGCGGCGAGTTCGTGGGCGTGACGATACAACTCGTCCGCCTTGATGTCGGGATGGCTCTTGAAGTATTGCTTCCCATCCGCAAACGCCTTCTCAATATCGTCGCGAAGCTTGAGCTTCACAGGATCGGAGCCCACGACAAACGTGCGCCCGAAATCCGCTTCCCATTCCTCGAACACGGGACCGAGATCGAGAAACAAAATGTCGTCCTCACCAATCGTCAGATCGGGCGGATTCTCATCGTAGGGCGCGAGCGTATTTCGTCCGGCGCGCACAATGCGTTTGTGCCAATACGTCGAAATCCCATACATCTGATGCGCGAGGTCGTAGATGTCTTGATTGAGCTTGCTCTCGGAAATGCCAGGGCGGATGAGTCCTTTGGACTCGACGGCGTGGAAGAGTTCGTTCGCTTTCTCTTGGGCTTGCAGCAGCGCCGCGGCGCGGCTGTCTTCGAGTGTGTTCATGCCACTAGACTAGCACGCGAATTTCCCGACGCGAACGATCCGCTTTAGGCGCTCGCTTTTGCGAATCGCATCGCGACACCGTTCATGCAGTAGCGCAGTCCGGTGGGTTTCGGACCGTCATCGAACACATGTCCCAGGTGCGCGTCGCAGAGCCGGCACGACACCGCCGTGCGCGTCATCCCCAAACTCAGATCCACCGACTCGACGATGTTCTCTTTCGCGATCGGCTGATAAAAGCTGGGCCAGCCCGTGCCCGATTCGAATTTGGTCGATGAATCGAACAGCGCGTTATCGCAGCAAATGCAGCGAAACACGCCCTTATCGTGAACGTTCAGGAGGTCACTCGTGTACGGCCGCTCCGTTCCCGCCCGTCGAGCAACCTCAAAAGCCGCCGGCGAGAGTTGCTTCCGCCATTCCTCTTCCGACTTCACAACACGAGCCACAGACTCTTTCGTCGTACGCGTCCCATCGTCCTTAAAGCCGATAATCGTCACCATCTTCGGCGCGCCTGCGCCCGCCGCCTCGGCAGAAATTGGCTGTCGCGCAAGCGACCACCACCATGTCGCGCCAATGGCCGCCGCGCCCGCTCCCACCAGGAACGATCGCCGGGTCACTATGTTGCTCTCCGGCACGGAATGATTTTTGGCATCGCTAGACGAACTCATATCGACCTCTCTTCTGATTCATCCAAACGTGAACGCAAACGCTTGCACGCCAGGATCAAGAAACTCAATTTCGAACGTCCGATCTTCGACCGCGCCCTTTTGGCGAATAAGCTGGTACAGCCGATACTCTTTCACTTCACCCGCGCCGTTCTCATCGGTGTCCACGCCGTGGTCCGCTCCCGGCGCGGTGCCATCGATCTTCACGCGGAATCGTACCGGCTTTCCGTTCTTCCCTGGCCCCAAGACAAGATGCAAATCCCGCGCATGAAATCTGAAAATAACTTTGCCCGGGGCGGTGTTCAAAGTCGCGTGCTCGCCGCTGACGTTCCAACTTCCGACAAGTCCCCACTGATTCACCGTCGGCCGCACGGGCGCGGTGTAATTCTGTGCCTTGTCCTGCTTGATCGACTCCGGCGAAGCGTAGTGCTGAGCGCGTTCGTAACCAATGTAAGTTTCGGGCGAAGCCACGTCGCGCGAGTCCGGCGCCGCCTGCGCTCCCGTGCCATTTACTTGCACGAGCCCGGCATTTTTCAAACTCGCGCCCTTCTCTTTCAGCAACTGCTGAATCACCTGCTCTGACTGGTCGTACTCTCCTTCGCCGAAATGGTGATAGCGAATCTGCCCCTCGGCATCGATAAAATAATGCGCCGGCCAGTACTGGTTGTGAAACGCATTCCAGATCGCGTAATTGCTGTCCACCGCCACCGGATATTTGATTTTCAAGTCGCCCAGCGACTTCTGCACGTTCGCTGCATCTTTTTCGAACGCAAACTCCGGCGTGTGTACGCCGATCACGACCAGGCCGTCATCCTTGTATTTTTCATACCACGCCTCGACGTACGGGATTGCCCGGAGGCAATTGATGCAGGAGTACGTCCAGAAATCGATCACCACCACTTTGCCTTTTAGCTGTTTCGTCGAAAGCGGCGCAGAGTTGAGCCACTTCACCGCGCCGTCCAGGCTCGGCATCGGCCCTTCGCGCTTCAAATCAATCGCGGGAGCCGCAGCTTCCACGTTTCCCGCATCGCCGCCATCCATTTTCGCGTAGGCCACCGGGTGAAACCGATCGACCAACTTCTGCTCAATGCCCGACGTGCTGGACAGCGAAAGCCGACGCAAGACGCCGGTATCCCAGCCAAACGAAATCGCAACGACGCCAACCAACACGGCGGCCCCAAGCCCGCGCCGAATCCATTCCTCCGCACCCAGCGATCGTTTCATAGCAGCGAACACCTTATTCCCGGCGAGCAGCGCGAGCGCAAGCGAAGTCGCCGCCCCCGCCGCAAACGCCAACAACAAAAATGTCGTGTGTGCACTGGGTCCTTGCAAAGCCGCGCCGGCTAAAATCAATCCGAGTATCGGCCCAGCGCATGGAGCCCACAACAATCCCGTCGATACTCCCAGCAAAACCGATCGCCCTACACTCGGCGCCTGCTGCGAATTCTGTCCTTGTACATGACCGCCAAGCCGCACAAACGGCCGGCTCAGGTATTCCGCCAAATTCGGCAACAGCAATGCGAGTCCCAGCACCGCGAAAACGACGACCGCGATCCATCGGCCAATCTGATTTGCGCGTACGACCCACGCGCCCGCATACGTCGCCACGCCGGCAACAGCCGCAAATGTAGCCGCCATCCCGGCCAGCAGTGGCAATCCACTGCGGCGAAATGGTTGATCGGATCGCGAAAAGACAAAAGGAAGAACCGGCAAAATGCACGGGCTCGCGATCGTCAAAATGCCGCCGACAAACGCCAGGAAATACAACAACATGCGCGCCTCTTAAAAGTGTCGTGCACAACCAATCAGCCGCCCGAGACTCCCCACATTATATAGATACGATGCAGGACGCCCGCCGGATGTGTCGTAAATTTTTCATTCGATGGAGTTTATGAGAGCCCGCTCGGGCATCCCGCCACGGGTCGACCGATCGGGACCGATCACGCCTTTTTCGCGCGTTCCACCGCGAAGAGCGTAGCCGTGTCATGCGACGATTCTCGCCCCGCCCAAATCCAAGCATACCGGCTCATCAGCGCGCCCAGCAAAAAACAACTTGCCGCCGCATAGCGTCCCCACGGCTCCGCGTGCCAAATCGCGCGAATCAGCAGTGCCACCGGCCCTTCGAGCATTCCCGCCACGCGCAGCGTCCGCCCCGAAACTCCATGATGCAGTGGCTTATCAGCGACGCCTTTCCGCACGGTCAACAAAATCTCGATTACTGTCTCAATTCCGGACGTCACAAATCCAAGAATCTGTGTCGCCGGAATCAAGAATCCCGCGAGCTCCAAAATCCCGACGGCCCCGCCCAACCCTGAAGTCAAAAAGTGCGCCGGCAACAGTTTCCGATTCTGATTCCAAACTGGAATCGCCGTCGCGCCGATCAGAACGCCGGTGTAACTGGCCAACAGCAATCCCATCAAAGCCGCCGCGCCTTGAGCGAACCACAACACCACGACCACTGCGGTGTACGTGTACCCGCGCGCGATAAGCTCAATCGCGACAACCGCCACAAACACGCAGCCCGAAAATCCCACCAGAATCCATGAACCCATCGACATCGCCGACTGCGGCTTGAAAACACGCAGCATGTTCAAAAATCTCGTCGGCCGCCCAAGATCCGCAATCAAAAGCGCAGGGCAAATCGATGCGCCGATCAACCCCATCCAAAGCGCGAAGCGAATCAAATTTGTTGGCGCCTGGAAACACAGAGCCGCGAAGGCGATACAAGCCGACATCCCCGAAATCCCGCCCAGGAAAAAATACAGCGGCACTTCCCAGGTCCACGTCGGCGGCTTGAGCAGCGGCAGCCCGTAATATCCGGTCTCCGCTGGATTCACCTCACCGGTCGCGGTCTTCAGGGCGATATCGGGCGGAGGAGGTGGCGCAACTCGCCGAGCCGACTCGCGAATCTCCTCGAGCCGCTGCTCGGTCGCCTTCGGTTTCGTCTTGGAGACAGTCGTCATTCTTCTCTGCGTTCTCTGTGAACTCTGTGGTGAATCTCTTTGCCGCTCGTTCTAAAGCCGAATCGCAAACGCCGCCAGCACAATCGCCATCAAAATCGCCGCCGACACAAACGCCGACGTCCACGCGCTTTTCAAATACGATGTTGGCACTTCCGGCGCCGGAGGCAAGTTGTACGCCTCGGGCTCGCCCAGGATCACCGACATCGCGTGAATGCCGCCAACGCTCGTCTCCGTCGGATCATAGAATCGCGCATCGCTGTACCCGCGCGCTTTCAACTCCGCCACGCGATTCTTCCCGCGCTCTTTCAGTTCGTTCAGTTCCCCAAATTGAATCGACTGCGTCGGGCAAGCCGTCGCGCACGCCGGCATCAATCCAACTTTCTGCCGGTCATAGCAAAACGTGCATTTAAACGCGCGCCCATCGTCGTGATACCTCTTGTCGATCACGCCGAATGGGCACGACACCACGCAGTATCCGCATCCATTGCAAATATCCTTCTGGACAAACACGCCGCCAAATTCCGTTCGAACGATCGAACCGGTCGGGCACGCCTCGAGGCAGCCCGAATTCACGCAGTGTTTGCACACATCCGAAAAAAACACCCACCGCAATGGATTGTCGGTATCGGCCAAATGCGGCCCGGACGCAACCGGCTGCTCCAAAAATAAAACGTGCCGCCACGTCGAAGAGCCGAGCGCCTTCGTATTGTCGTACGAAAGCCCGGTCCAGATATATCCGTCTTCCGGCACCTCATTCCATTCCTTGCACGCGACTTCGCACGCTTTGCACCCGATGCAAATCGTCGCGTCTGTCAGGAATGCAGTCGTTGGCATCAGTTCGCGCCTTTCGAAATCCGCTGCGTCGCCGATTTACTCATATCGTCAGGGGAGCCGCCATTTCCGTGCGCCCGCCCGCGCACCACATTGCACAAAATCCCCTTCGTCTCCATGATGCGCACGTTTGGCTCTTCCGAAATCGCTACCAGATCGTTCCCGATGTCGCCCTTCACCAATCCCGAGTATCCCCAGTGAAATGGCAGCCCCACCTGCTGCATCGGTTTTCCATCGATCATCAGAGTCTGCATCCTCGGCGTCACCAAAGCGTGCGCCTCGATCGCGCCGCGCGCCGTCGACACCGTGATCCACTCACCCGGCACAATCGACAACTCCTCCGCCAACTCGACTGAAATCTCCGCGAACATTTCCGGCTGCAATTCCGCCAGGTGCGACAACGTCCGCGACATTCCGCCCGCCGTGTGATGCTCCGTCAGTCGATACGTCGTCAAAATGTACGGATACTTCGCGTCCGGCGACGACGCATATTCATTCAGCTCTCGCTTCTTCGCGTCCGCTACCGGATTGTTTTGCACCGCCGGATACATCGCATTTCGAACCGGCGACTCCAGCGGCTCGTAGTGCGCCGGCAGCGGCCCATCGACGACTCCAGTTGGCGCCCAAATCCACCCCAGCCCATCCGGATGCAAAATGAACGGCTTATCACCCGCCAAAGCGTCATCGCCGACCGCACCTTCTGGCGGTTTATAATTCGGGGCTTTCGTCGCCACAAAATCCGGCACATCGTTGCCGGTCCATTCTTCTGCTCCGCGTCCCACCAAACTAATTTCTTCCGTTCGCTCCACGGCGTTCCATCTGGCTTCGCCGACGCTCGGTTGTAAATCACGCGCCGATCCGACGGCCAGGCCCAACCCCACCCATGCCCGTAAAAATCTTTCGAGTCGCGTTCGTTCGATCGGTTCTGCCCTTCTTTCGGAAATACACCGCTGTAAATCCAGCATCCGCAAACGGTACTGCCATCGGCTTTCAAGTCCCCGAATCCCGATACCAATTCCTTCGTCTCCGTCTTCCATCCGTTCATCTCTTTCAAAATCTCTTCGGGAACCGGCTCGACTTCCTCTCCCTCGGTCGGATAATCCCAAGTCAGCGCGCGCAATCCTGCGTTTCGCGAAGACGTATCGTCCTTCACTTTTTCCTTGAGCAGCCTTCCCAGGTGAAACATGAACCAATTTTCGCTGCGCGCGTCGTCCGGCGGAGGAACCGCTTTGTTCCGCCACTGCAACAATCGCTGCGTATTCGTAAATGTTCCCGCCTTTTCGGCGTGCCCCGCCGCCGGCATCAAAAACACTTCCGTGCCAATCTCCGCGGTCTTCAACTCCCCGCGCCTCACTTCCGGCGAGTCGTACCAAAACGACGCGGTCTCGGTCTCCACCATCTCCCGCACCACCATCCACTTCAGCTTCGCCATCCGCGCCGCTCCAGCCCCGAATTCGGCGCCGCCACCGCCGGATTCTGTCCCATCACGAAAAGCCCGTCCATCTTTCCGTCCATCATGTCGAGCCAATAACCCTGATGCGAATGGTCGCCGGTCACACGCGGCAGCCAGTGAAATCCAAACTCATTTTCCTTCGTTGCTGCTTCGCCGTAATAAGCCTTCAAAAAACTCACAATATATTTGTCGAAATTGTTCCACCAACCGGTTTTCGCTCCTTATTCTGGACATAAATGTCAAGCGACAACGACTCATCGCCAAATTGCGGCATGCTCAGATATCCCGGCAAAATGTCGAACAGCGTTGGAACATCCGTCGATCCCTGAATCGACGCATGCCCGCGCAACGCCAAAATCCCGCCGCCCGGCCGCCCCATATTTCCGAGCAGCAACTGCAAAATCGCGGCGCGTTCGAATGATCTGCACGCCGCTCGAATGCTGCGTCCAGCCGAGCGCATAGCAGATCGCGCCCGTTTTTTCCGGTCCCGACGCCGAACAGTACATCTTCGCCGCGTGCAGAAACGCTTCCTTATCGACTCCCGCAATAGTCGCTCCACCATCTCCGGCGTGTACCGCGCAAAATGCCGCTTCAGCAATTGGAACACGCATCGCGGGTGCTGTAGCGTCTCGTCCTTGTTCATAGTGATTTAGATCTGCCGGCGCATGCCCTTGCTGCCATGTCCGCCATGGAGGACGCAGCGCTGCCCCGCTGGTTCTCGGCTGCTTCAGCTCCCTCATACAGCCAACTATTCGGATCGTATTTTTTCTCGTTCGGATTCCAGCCCGAAAAAATCCCTCCAGATCTTCGCGTGTCCTGATACTTCTCCGAGATGATCACCGACGCATTCGTGTAGTGAACCACGTACTCACGGAAGATCAAGCTCGTTCTCGATGTAGCTGATCAGGCCGCCCAGAAATAAAATGTCGGACCCCGCGCGCAGCGGAACCCAGATATTCGCCACGGCCGAGGTCCGGCTGAAGCGCGGGTCAACGTGAATCACGTGCGTGCCGTGTGCTCTTTCGCCTCCATCACCCACTGAAATCCGACCGGATGGTTCTCGGCCATATTCGATCCCATGATCAGGATCGCATCCGAGTGAATCAGATCGTTCGGTGCCGTCGTCGCTCCGCCCCTTCCGTACGTTGTGCCCAGACCGGGCACCGTGGAGCTATGTCATATGCGGGCTTGGTTGCTGATGCAGACCATACCCAAGCCCCCCGTGAAAAGTTTCTTGATCAGATAATTTTCTTCGTTGTCGAGCGTCGCGCCGCCCAAGTGAGCCATCGTCTTGTTCTGCATCAAGCTCTGGCCGTCTTGCGTCTTCGGTAAAGTTCTTCTCGCGGCTCTCCCAGAGGCGGTCCGCGATCATGTCCATCGCCGTTTCGAGGTCGAGCTCTTCCCACTGCTTTGCCGATGCGGGCGTCGGTATTTGATTTTCTTCAGGCGTTTCGAATGCGTCAGCAACTCGAAACTGTCCGAACCTTTGGGGCAGAGTCGCCCGCGCGAGAGCGGCGATTCCGGATCTCCCTTCGATCGAAATAAGCTTGCTGTCCTTGTGGAAGACCAGCTGGCCGCAGCCCACTGCACAGTACGGGCACACCGAACGCGCCACTTGCCGCGCCTTCATTCTTCGGGCGCAGATTCTGCGTGGCATCGCTCATCGCCTCTCGGCCGGTCCCGTCTCCGCCCTCAAAAATCTGCCGCATCACGGGCCAGTTCATCACCAAATCTTTAATCATTCGAACCTCCGCGACCCGAGTTCACCGAGACAGGCACAGCTCACCACGAAGTTCGGATGCAACTCCATCCACTTTGGATTTGTATTTACTTCGAATCTAACGAGGATAGTGGAAATGCACTAGACCCCAACTCGGCCATCGCGATCGCGTCCTTCCAAAACTTCACTTCGTCGGCGCGGCGCTCGCCGGAACCGAACTCGCCGGCGCCTGAAACAATTTCATCGAATTCAGCAGCGTGTTATACACGCCCCAAGCCAACGGCACGCCAACCAGCAGCCACGCCGCCAAAATCACCGCCGGCGAAGATTCTTTCCGTATTCTCGCTCATCCCAACGCCTCGCTCCGAGGCTAATGTCCGCCCGAATCTGCCGTCGCCACACTTCCATCCTTCATCCAATATTTCAGCGCTCACGGGCCTAACCAGCAAATTCGCCACAAACCCGACCACCAGCAACGCCGCCATCACATGCAACACCGTCTGATACGCACTCGACTTATCCGCCCCATGCGCCAATTCGATATTCCCGCATATAATTCACCAGCACCGGCCCCAGCACACCCGCTATGGACCAGGCAGTTAGCAGCCGTCCGTGAATCGCGCTCACATGATGCGTCCCGAACAGATCGCGCAGATACGCCGGAATCGTCGCGAATCCTCCGCCGTACATACTGATCAGCACGACCGCTATCCCCACAAACAACGCAATCGAATTCAAGTGATCCGCGCCGGTCTTCGGCAGCAAGAAATAGAGCGTCGCCCCAAGCACAAAGAAAACAAAATAGGTCGGCTTCCGCCCAATGTAGTCCGACACGGACGACCAGAAAAACCGTCCTCCCATGTTGAATAGACTCAGCAATCCGACAAATCCGCCCGCCGCCACGGGCCCGATCGCGCCCTTAAAAAACTCCTGAATCATCGGCGACGCCTGCTCGATAATCCCGATCCCCGCCGTCACGTTCGTGCACAGCACCACCCAGAGCAGCCAAAATTGCGGCGTCCCAAACGCTGTATTGACCTCGACGTTGTGCCTCGTGATCATCGCGTTCGCCTTCGCCGGTGCCGTCCATCCCTCCGGCTTCCACCCATCGCGCGGCACGCGAATCGTAAACACGCCAAACATCATAAAAATGAAATAGATCGTCCCCATCGTCAGGAACGTTTTTCCCACGCCTACGTCGCCCGCCGATTTGTAAAGCGCCATCAGCTTGATCGACAACGGCGACCCGATCATCGCTCCGCCACCGAATCCCATGATCGCCATTCCGGTCGCCAGCCCCGGCCGATCGGGAAACCATTTGATCAGCGTCGAAACCGGCGAAATGTAGCCAAGCCCCAAGCCGATCCCGCCCACAAATCCGTATCCCAGATACAGCAACCACAGTTGGTGCGTGATCACGCCGAAATAAGAAATGTAAAATCCAAGCGCAAAACAAACAGCCGCCACAAACATGGCCTTCCGCGGCCCCGCCCCTTCCAGCCATTGTCCGAACGCCGCCGCCGACAATCCCAGCATCACAATCGCAAACGAAAAAATCCACGCGATCTGTGTTTGCTTCCAATCTCCTGCCGCCGGCTTCGATACGCCGATCAACTGCGACAGTGGAATCTTGAACACGCTGAACGCATACACCTGTCCGATCGCCAGATGAATCGCCAGCGCCGCGGGTGGCACCAGCCACCGGCTATATCCAGGATGTGCAACAGATCTTTCTCGGTCGAGAAAGGAGAGAAGCGCCATTCACCAAGCTCCTGTACGACAGCCAACGCCTCGGCGACTCCCCCGATCAAGTCGCTCGCGGTTACTGCACAACATTACAGGCCCGCACGACACGCCAAGTCGTGCGGATAAATCCCCCACGGGTCTACGTCGCTTGCCTAAGCCCACCCGTTTAGATCAACAAAAATTGAATCGGATTCCCCTATTTCCACCCGTTCCTATATTGCCCCACGGTAAAAATCAAGTCCGCCAACATTAAATTCCTGAAATACTTCCCCCGCCAGTCTCATTCGGGTGCAACATCGCCTCGCCAGCACCCTTGGATGCTGCCCACTTCACGACGGACACTATTCCCGGAATTTTGGGCCGCACCTTTATCCTGAGGCTATAGCCGAAGGGCTCAGCTTTTTGGAGGGTGCGGGAAGCCACACCGATACTTCAACACTTGGCCGCAGTGTTCTACCGGCGCAGCTCCACTGCGCCCCAAGCGCACGCTAACCCGTTGAGTTGTTACGGTTGAAACGATCTCCCCCCTTGCCCCCGCCCCCCAAAACTCTACACACTACCCCATTCATCGCTCATCCAACCCAAGGAGCCTCCATGTCCGCGACCAACCCTACCCCCGATTCTTCTCCCCGCCACCTCGAACGCCACCGCTTCGCCATCTCCCGCATGTTCGACGCACCTCGCGAACTCGTCTTCAGCCTCTGGTCCGACCCCAATCACCTTCGCCGCTGGTGGGGACCCAAAGGCTGCTCCATCGGCTTCTGCAACATGGACCTCCGCCCCGGCGGACAACTCCTCTATAGCCTTCGCATGCCCGACGGCCAGGAAATGTGGGGCAAATTCGTCTACCGCGAGATCCTTCCACCCGACCGGCTTGTCTTCGTCACCTCCTTCTCCGACCCGCAAGGAAACATCACCCGCGCCCCCTTCAACCCCAAGTGGCCGCTCGAGATCCTCATGACGCTCATCCTCTCCCAACATTTCAACCTCACGCGCCTAACCCTGATGGGCGAACCCCTCCACCCCACCGCCGAAGAACTCGACCTCTTCGAATCCATGCTCGATTCCCTCCACGACGGCTTTTCCGGCACTTTCGACCAACTCCAGTCCTATCTGCTTACCCTGACCACCCCCAAATCGCCCTCCGCGTAGTTTGTAGGGGTGGGGCTTGTTTACCCTGAGCTTCGAAGGGCCCCGCCCTGCCATCGCGTCTTGCCCCCAATCTCTCGCGAAGCCCCAAGCATCATTCGGAGCGCGGCGGTTCACCGCCGCCTTTACGGTCTAGGCCGCCCCATAGGCCGCCCCAAACTCACATCCACCACCAAATATTTTCGTCCACCCTGTCGATTTGACGTTCATTCGCTCGTCGTCTAGATGAAGGGCGTTGAGACTTTGCTCTGCCGGGTATCTTCACGATGAACCAACTGCCACCCAACCCTGTCATTCCGAGCGGAGCGAGGGATCTGCTTTTTCCGAGCCTTTGCAATATTTCTGTCACCATCAACAAATCGCTTCGGCAAATCTCAAACCAGCGCTACAATCGGGCCGTAGACAATCGCGTCCAGGCTCAGGCGCCCACCGTGGCGCCTCTTTTTTTGCCCGAGCTCCCGCTCGCTCCGAACGAACATGCAACATTCCTCGATCCAGGCGCGCCCGCAAGTCTCTTATTTTCTGCACCTTGCACACTCTCAAAAACGTGCCATCTGCAACCAGCTCATTACAAACCACTTGCGCACTCTTTGAAAAACATAGGGGGGTATGGGGTAGCGAGATCGAATCCCACGCTTCCCATTTCGGAACCGCCACCCTGTAACCGCGATCGCCTTCCAGATCGCGGGCCTTTTGCCAAAATCTTGGCACCCACGCACCGACCGAACTCCCAGTCGGCCACACCTAACCGGCGCTCCCGTCCGAAGTCCGAATCAACCAGCCAGTCCTGCGCCCTTTCGATTTTCACTTGCAATAAAAAAGCAATCTATTCCAAACTGAGCCCCGATCGGAAACGAATGGAAAGCGAACAGCGTTTACAAGATATCCCGTCGCACCGTATCGATATTCCCCAGGAGATGGATCGATGAAGCCCGAGCTATTTCTCGCCGACCTCAAATTTGCGGCACGCTCCCTGTGGCGCAGCAAGGGTCTCGCGATCACCGTGATCGTCACACTTGCACTCGGCATCGGCGCCAACGCCGCCATCTTCAGCGTCGTGCGCGGCGTCCTGCTTCGCCCGCTCAATAATCGCGACGAAGATCGCATCATCTATATCCGCCAAAGCGCCAAAGGCATCGGCGTCGATAACACCAACTTCTCCGTGCCCGAGATTGTGGACATCAAGGCCAACGTTAAATCCGTCAGCGAGTTCGGCGATTTCTCTGTCATCGGGTTCACCATGATCGGGCTCGGCGAACCGCGCGAAGTCCGCGCGGGTGTAGTCGGGGGAACCTACTTCGATGTGATGGGTTTGCATCCCGCGCTCGGCCGTCTGCTCGGCCCGAACGACGACGGACCCAATGCCGCCGGTGCCGCGGTTCTCACCTATAACTTCTGGAAGAATTCTTTCAATCGCGATCCCAGTGTCATCGGCAAAACCGTTCGCCTCGGTACTCGTTCCGCGACGATCGTCGGCGTTCTCGAACCGACGGTTCCCTATCCTGCCAATACCGAAATCATCGTCAACGTTGTCACCAGCCCGCATCATCTCTCGGCAACGATGGTGCAGGGCCGCGTCCATCGCATGACCGAACTATTCGGACGCCTCGCGCCGGGAGCCACAATCGATCAGGCTCGCGCCGAACTTAACACGGTCTCTGCGAACATGATTCGCGAGCACCCCGATGCTTACTCGCCGTCGGCCGACACGCGAATCAGCGCCGTTCATCTCAAAGAACAAATTACTTCCGGCGCAAAAACGGTGCTGCTCGTGCTGTTGGCTTCATCGTTGCTGATTTTCGTGATCGCATGCTCTAACGTCGCCAACCTGATTCTGTCGCGCAGCGTTCGCCGCGAAGGAGAGCTCGCCATTCGCGCCGCTCTCGGCGCCAGCCCAAGCGCTCTGCGCCGCACGCTTCTCGCAGAGAGCTTGCTGATGTGCACCGCGGGAGCATTGCTCGGTATCATCGTCGCCAGCCCAATGGTTTCGATCCTCGCGCGCTACGCGGCGCGCTTCTCCGTGCGCGCTCTGGATCTCACTCTCGACTCCAGCATGTTATGGGTCGGCGCGCTTCTGGCAATCATCGCTGCGATCCTGCTCGCGTTCGTTCCCCGTCTGCCTTCTGCTGAATCGAGCAATGGCCTCGGCCTCGCCAACGGCAGTGTTCGTATCACCGGCAGCACTGGCCGGCGCCTTCGTATCTTTGCGGTCACGCAAATCGCGGCGTCCTTCATCCTGCTCGCCGGCGCCAGCATGTTGATCAAGACCATGCTTTCTCTTCAGGCCGTTGACACCGGCTTCGACATGCATCGCACGCTCGCCTTCAACGTTCCGGTGATGTCCTACGGAAAAACTTCCGACGAAATCATCAATTTCTATCGCGAAATGATGCGCCGCATCGAAGAACTACCCGGCGTCGATCACGTCTCTCTCGGCACGTCCACGCCATGGCGCGACGCCGGCACCTTCGGCGCTGGCTTCTCGTTCACCGGCGAAGGTCACGTCAAAGGGACGAAAGAAGAAGATCCGCGCGCGAATTTCCGCGTCGTCTCGCCGGGCTACTTCGCTTCGCTCGGCGTCCCGATTCTCGAGGGCCGCGACTTCAACACCGATGATCGACGCGGCGGCGAGCCTGTCGTCATCATCAGCCAGAGCGTCGCGCAGCGCATGTTCCCCGGCGAAGATCCAATCAACCGCCACTTGATGTACACCGATCCTGTAATGAAATTTGTCTTCATCAGCATGGGCCCGCGCCGCATCGTCGGTGTGGCAAAAGACGTGGACGATGAGCACGTCGTTCCCGGTCCATCCCTGACGATCTACCATCCGTTCGGCCAGATTCCCGACGACAATCCCGATAAGGAATTTCCGGTTTTCGGCGGACGTCTTTTCGTGCACACGAAAGGCGATCCCTACGCGCTGGTCAATCCGGTCACGCAAATCATTCGCGGTCTTTCGACGGATCAACCGGTCGAGCGTCCCGCGACCCTCGAAGACATCCGCGCCGAGGTTCTCACTCCCGATCGCTTGAATACGTTTGTGTTCAGCGGATTTGCGGCGGTTGCGCTTGCGATCGCGATTGTTGGAGTCGGCGGTGTGCTCGCATTCTCGGTAAGCGGCCGCACGCGCGAATTCGGTATTCGCCTCGCGATGGGCTCGCCACCGAGCCGATTGCTGACGAAGGTAATCGCTGAAGGCGCTCTCATGGCCGCAATCGGTGTGCTCGTGGGGGGTATAGGCGGCTACATATTGGCGAAGCTTGTCGGCAGCTACGTCATGGACATCCGAATGCCGAGCCTGCTCCCGGTGATCGTATCGGCCGCCGTCCTGCTGTCGGCCGCGGTGATCGCGTCAGCGTGGCCCGCCTCGCGCGCCGCTCGCATCGACGTAATGGAAGCCCTCCGCTCCGACTGAGGTCCGGTCGCAGCGGTTCAAACTCCGACGCGCCGGCAGACCTCGACCCATGTGCGCATCATGGCCGCGGTCTCGCGGAAGATTCTTCGCGTCTCATCGGTCCAAATGAAATCGTTGAATTTCTCGACGGCACATTCCATCTGCTCGGCGAGCGAACAATACATCTCGGCATAATCTTCGCCGCGCAACGTCACTTCATGCAGCCAAGGCAATAAATCCTCTAGCACGCAGACGCAAGCCATCTCCTGCATAGCATCGCGCAGATAATGGTGTGAATTCCTCGCATGCGTCGCAATCGGCGATCCCACTCGCACCGAGTTCCCGAGCGCCCGCGCGCAAGCCTGGCTGAAGTAACCCGAAAAAATATCGCCGTAGCGGTCGATCTTCATTCCGCCGACGGTCGCGCCCATCCGCAAAAAGTAATAGCTCGGAATCACGCTGCGATGCACCGCCGTATTCTGACTGTTGATCGGAGCCCAAGTCGTGCGGTCGAGCACGAATGAAGTTCCACGGAACGCCGTCGCCTTCACCGGCCCGGCGAGCCAGCTCATCGCATCGAGATCGGGATGCTGTGTCCAGAGCCCGCCGTTGATGCGCACGGTCGCGCCGGCAACGCGCGCGTTGATTCTGACTTTTTCATGTCGTGCAAAATAGGGGAAACCTCGCGGATACTTCTCGATCTCCGGCTCCATGTTCAAAAGCGAGCACACATTGAACCAGCCGCTGCTCGCTTCGAGAATCCTGAAATCGTGCGTCTCTCCGCAAACGACCGCGTGCTCGCCGAAATAATCGCCGCGCGTCGGCGCCCAATTGTCGTCGTCGATCGAGATCACAAAATCGCAATCGCTTTCAAGAGCGATCAGATACCCGATGTTCCGGCGATTATCGGAATCATAGGGAATGAAGTCCGCTGCTAGCCCGATCTTCTTTACGAAAGAGTCCTGCTCCTCGAGCGTCGGACAGATCACGGACAGTCCTTTTTTCGCCAGCAATTCGCATCGCTCGAATGCGGCCCTCGGCGTCTTTCGGTCGGGGATAACAATCACACGCGCCTGCGCCAATCGGCCGTTCGCGTGGAAATTTTCAAAGTAGCTGTCGAGCAGCATCGGATCGCCGATCGTGGTCAACACAACGGCTGCCTTGAGCGTCATCGCGCGACCTTTGGAGCTTCGGTCGATTCAGCGACAGTTTTGATTGCGGCATCCGCGGCGGACGTGAGGTTCGACGGGTCGATCGTCGGATGCGCTAACCCGGACGCATTCTGCTCCACTCGCACGTAGTCGGTTCGCAATACGGTGCGCACATCGAACTCGAGATCGCGCACCAGCGACGGAATCGTCCCGGCGCAGGCATACCCATTCGCATACATCAGCGGCGCGTAGCCCCAATCCAGCGTCATCGGCCCGTCCATCCAGCGCCCGCCGACCGCCCACTCCGGAACGTGCAGCGCGACGCCAAAATGTTCGGCGTAAAATCCGCGAATCTGTTGGCTCGTCATTTCCAAGCGAGAGTAGCTCTCCAGCAAAAGCTGTGCTGCTTCGCGGCTAAAAAGCACCAGCGCAGCACCGCGCGCCCAGTCGATCGAATAATTCTTTCGATACTCCAACACGCGGCTCTGATATCCGAGAGCCGAGACGGCTCCAACCGTAACGCCGTCTTCTGCTGCCGCGTCGAACGCGCTGCGCATTGCGCCGAGCCATCCCGGCGAAAGCAAAACATCGTTTTCGATAAGGCCGATGAAGTCATAGCCAAGTTCAAGCAGCCGCCGCAATCCGAAGCGAATCGCTGCATCTGCGCCGCCTTTCACTGCCGTAGTTCACTTCGACGAGCCGCGCGTTGCGAAACGCGAAGTAACGCGACAGTTCCGGCACTTCGTTGCGCTCACTGCCATCGTTCCAGATGAGATCGAATCCGCCTCGCCGCATCGAGCGACTTGATCGTCCGCATCGTGTAGACGAACCGGTCGCGGGTGCTCAGCGCAAATCCGACTTTGCTCTCCGGTGTCCAGCGCCGCGCCGCCGGCTTGCGTTGCGCCTGCAACGATTTCAGCGCGTCGAGAATGCTCGGCCAGTCTGCACTCATGCGGCAATCGTTCCGTGTCCGCGGTGCTCGCACTCCGGCATTTTCGCGACCATCGCTTGCAGCGCCGCCTCCATCCGAATCAACTCCACGTCCGCCGGCTGAAAGTGCCGGTTGTATCGCACCATCTCCAGAGCGTTCTCACACTCGCCGAGCTGCGCGAGTCGCAGCGCGTATTTCGACAACGGCCAGCGCGGAATTTCCTCGAGCGGTGACGGCGCTTCACGCAATTGCTTCTCGAATTCCGCGCGCCACGTCGCCACCGTGTCGCGGCTGATCGTCGCCAGCACTTCCGCCGTGCTGCGGCTCGCCGCGGCTGCATTCTCCGGGCTCGCAGCGCGTGCCAAAAACGGAATCGCTTCGTGCTCCCGTTCGCATTCGACCGACAACACGCCTAAATTCCCCGACACTTCCAGGTTCGCCGGATCGAGTTCCAACGCATAGCGAAATGCCTGCTCCGCCTCCGCAAACTGATTCCGCGTAAACTGCGCCACCGCCCAGTCATTCCAGCGGTCGCACGTCTCGTCTTGTGCCAGCGCTTCGCCGAAAAGTCGCAGCGCACCCGGCAACTGCTGCTTGTCCATCAGTTCCAGAGCCTGTTGGTGCTTGGCGCGAGCAAACCCGGTTCGTTGCGTCGGTTCTGCGCTCATCGAACGCACCTCTGCCAACTGGACCGGGAGCACCCGGACTGCCAAGCCACCGACGTCGAAAAATTAGAGAATTTTATTGAGCAGAACTAGAACTACTCGAAGACGGAACGAGACACACCCCACCAAGCATCGCTCCGCGGTCCGCAAGTCGACCGCGAAGCCAACATACCAACTCTACCGTTCGCCGAAAAACTAAGCGCGGGCAGCGCGAGCAGCCGCCGAATGCGATCGCGACGGCACCGGTACTTCCGTTTCGTCGGCGGCGGCCTTCACGCGCGCGTCCCAGGTCTTCCGCAACTCTTCGCGCGCATGCAAGACGTAAGCCTTCGCTTCGTCGAAGTTGTTGTAGACCTTGCGGCCCTTGATCATGTTGCAGGCGCGGCAGCACGCCACCAGATTCTGCGGATCCTTCTTTCCTTTGCGAGCGCGCGGCACCACAAAATCAACCGACATAGCGAGCGCGTTGTCGAAACTCGCCAGGCCGTCGAGTCCGCAATACTGACAACGATAGTGGTCCCGCTCCAGGATTTTCACGCCTTCTTCCATGCTGACAGGTTGAGAAACCAAGGAGAGGGTCATGAGGTCCAAAGGCATCGAACACCTCCTCGGAGCACCGCTTTGGGAGCGGAGATCTCCGAAACTGACCAATTCGAGGCGAAACTACGCCTGCAATTCGTTGGTGTCAAGTAGCGAGGCAACGCCGGAAGGCGGCGGCGACGCGTCCGGTTTGCTGGGGATTGCATTCTCTCGCGTAGACACTAGACTCTTAGCGCTGTCGCCCGATATCAACGGAAGTTCCGCACTCTGAAAAGCATATGGTGCAGCACCCAAGAGGCTGCTGCGAATCGCTTTTGCAATCAAAGTTGCCGTCGATTGCATCTCAGTTTCGCGTGCGCCGGGAGATGAAATGGCGTTGAAGAAGGAATACTGGCAAGGGATTCTGGTTGCGATTGCGCTTGCGGTCGGAATTTATTTTCTTGCGCATGGTTGCTCGAAAAAGGCGAGCGCGGATTCGGCTGATGCGACCAATACCGATACGACGAAGACGGCTGAGCCAGCCAACGCGAACTACGATCTGGTGATTTCCGGCGGACGAGTGATGGATCCGGAATCTAAGCTCGATGCTGTTCGCAACGTTGGCATTCGCGACGGAAAAATCGCGGCGATTTCTCCTTCTCCTCTCTCCGGCAAGACGACGATCGATGCGAAAGGCCTCGTCGTCGCTCCTGGTTTCATCGATTTGCACGAACACGGACAGGATGCGCGCAATTATCAATTTCAGGCGCACGACGGAGTCACGACTTCGCTCGAACTCGAAGTCGGGACGGATTACGTGGACAAGTGGTACGCGGCGCGCGAAGGCAAAGCGCTGATCAACTATGGTGTGAGCATCGGGCATATTCCCGTTCGCATGGCGGTGATGCACGACAACGCATCGTGGATTCCGACGGCAGATGCTGCGCGGCGCGTTGCGACACCGGAAGATATGAAACAAATGCTCGAGCTGATGGAGCGTGGATTCCGCGAAGGCGCGCTCGCGGAAGGAATGGGCATCAACTACACGCCGGCGGCAACGCATCAGGAAATCATCGAGATGTTCCGCATCGCGGCGAAAAATAATGCGTCGGTTCACGTACACATGCGTTACAGCGGAATGAAAGAGCCGACCACCGGGATCGCGGCTTTGGAAGAAGTGATCGCGGTAGCAGCCGAGACTGGTGCGCCGCTCCATGTAGTCCACATCACCAGCATGGAATTGAAAGCGACACCCGATGCAATTGCCATGATTGAAGGTGCGCGGCACCACGGGCTCGACGTGACGACCGAAAATTATCCGTACACAGCCGGAAGCACTGCGATCGAATCTTCCGTGTTCGATCCCGGCTGGCAGGAAGCTCAGGGAATTACATACAAGGATCTGCAGTGGGCCGCGACAGGTGAGCGGCTGACGGCTGAGACGTTTGAGAAATATCGCAAAGAAGGCGGAATGGTCGTCATTCACTCGATTCCGGAGGAAGACGTGCGCATCGCCCTGGCAAATCCGGACATCATCGTAGCGAGCGATGGATTGCGCATTACCGGCGCGAAAGTTCATCCGCGGGGACAAGGGACGTATTCGCGCGTGCTCGGACACTACGTTCGCGAGGAAAAAGTGCTCGACCTGATGACCGCGCTGCGCAAGATGACGCTGCTGCCGGCGCAACGGTTGGAAAAACACGCCCCGGCATTTCACGACAAGGGGCGCATTCGCGTCGGCGCCGATGCGGACATCACGATTTTTGACGCAGCTCGTATCATCGACAAAGCGACCTTCGACGACCCGCTGCAATACTCCGGGGGCATTCAGTTTGTGCTTGTGAATGGCACGCCAGTGCTGAAAGATGGGCAACTCGTGGAAGGAGTATTCCCAGGCAGAGCAGCGCGCGCGCCGATTTCTCACTAACCACTCGCCGATGACCGAACCCACAAAAACTGTCATGCAGCCCGGAGCACGGCCCGCTGTTCTTGCCGGATTTCTCGGGTGGACGCTCGACGCGTTCGATTTTTTCGTCGTAGTTTTTTTGATCGACACGCTCGCGCAACATTTCGGCGTACCGAAGAAAGACATCGTGCGCACGATGACGGCGACGCTGGCGATGCGTCCGGTCGGCGCGGTGATCTTCGGCTTGCTATCGGACCGCTATGGGCGGCGCATTCCGCTGATGTGCAACGTGATTTATTTTTCGGTGATCGAGCTGCTATGCGGCTTTGCGCCGAACTACACATTTTTCTTTGTGATGCGCGCGCTGTTCGGCATCGGCATGGGCGGCGAGTGGGGCGTCGGCGCGTCGCTGGCGATGGAAGCGGCGCCGGCGCGATGGCGCGGAATTCTCAGCGGCATTTTGCAGAGCGGCTACTCGATCGGATATTTGCTGGCGGCGATTGCGGCGCGATTTTTGCTTCCAGTCTGGGGCTGGCGCGCGATGTTTTGGGTCGGCGCGCTGCCCGCGCTGCTGGCGCTCTATATAAGGACCAACGTGCCGGAGTCGGAGGCGTGGAAGCAGCATCGCGCCGCGACCACGGGCGAAGTGTTGCGCACCGTCGGCCGCGAGTGGAAGCGGTTCGCGTATCTCGTCGTGCTGATGACGTTCATGATGTTTCTGTCGCACGGCACGCAGGATCTGTATCCAGACTTTTTGCAGGAAGTGCACAACGTGACGGCCGCCGCGCGCGCGAACATCGCGATGCTCTATAACGTCGGCGCGGTGTTGGGCGCGATTGTGTTCGGGCAATTGTCGCAGACAGGCGGGCCGGCGCAAAGGAATGGTCGCGGCGCTTGGGCTTTCGCTGGCGATGATTCCGCTGTGGGCGTTTGGCAGCAGCTTGCCGGTGCTAGTGCTCGGCGCGTTTCTGATGCAGGCGGGCGTGCAGGGCGCGTGGGGCGTGATTCCGGTGCATCTCAACGAGCTTTCGGCAGATGCGGCGCGCGGGTTGATTGCCGGGCTCTCGCTATCAGTTCGGGATTTTGATCGCGGCGCCGACAAATCACGATTCAGTATGTGCTGCGCGATCACGTCGGTTATCAGTGGGCGCTCGCGGGATTTGAGATTGTGACGATTATGACGCTGGCGATTTTGCTGGCGGTGGGAACCGAGGCGCACGGCAGGAAATTCCACGAACAACAAAAGTAGAGCCGAACGCAGCGGATGGCACTTTTCAGTGCCGCAAAACGTCGGCGATCGGCTTCCCTGCTTTCGGGAACGGCGGCGTCGTAGTCTTGGCCGAAGAAATGCCGCGAGCGTCGCCGCGATTTGGCTCTGCGTGACCGGTGCGATTTTCGCACGCTCGCCGAGAGACTGCGTGTCGGGGCCGAGATAACATCATCCAGATATATTTTGAGTCGGGGATTTTCTGGCCGTGATCGCGCCATTTTTTCGGTGCTTTGCCGCGGCCGTGATCGGGAGAAAAAATCAGCGTCGTGTTGCCGCGATATTCGGGCATCGACTGTGCGAGCTCCCAAATCGCGCGAAGGTAGGCGTCGACGCGGTGCGCGGAGTCGAGATACTCGGTGTATTGGCCGGCGTGCGCCCAGTCGTCGGTTTCGCCGAGCGAAGATGTAGAGGACCTTGCGGCTGCTTCAACTTCATATATTCGACGGCGGTGTAAAACGGAATGGCGTCGAAGGGTTCGTCGTCCCAGACGCGCGGCGTTTCGGTTTGAGATGGTTGATGAGATCGAGTCGGGAGTCGAAGGAGTGAGCATCAGCGGAACGTAGCCGGCGTTTGCAGTGAGATGGGCGCTCGGGATTGAAGACGTTGGCGATGACGTCCCACGCGCCGAAGGCCGCGATATGCCGTTGCCGCTCGAAGCCCGGGCGATTCTTCAGCCATTCGAGGACGGTGACATTGGGATTGTGGAACGTTGTCGTTGCTGTGGATGCGATCGTCGTCGGGAAAGCCGCAGAGGGTCTCGTTGTAGCCGGGATAGGAGAAGAACATGTGATTCGTGACGTAGGCTCGGAGCCTTTGTCGGGGTTGCCGAAGATTTGGCCTTGCTTCGCGATGACGCTCCAGAGGAACGGCATCAAGAGCTTCGCGGCGCGCTTCGGGAGTGTCGCGCCAGTAGGTCTTTTTCAGTGCGGCTTCATTTTTCACTTTGCCGTATTCCTTGTTCATCAGCGATTCTTCGGCGCCGTTGAAGACTTCCTGCCAGCGGAGGCCGTCGGTCATGACGAAGATGACGTGTTGCGTTTTGTGGTCGGGCGAGACTTGGGCGCGCGCGGGAGTCGCGAGCGCGAAGGCGGTCGCGACTGCGAGGGAAAATTGGATGGCGAGAGTGGAGAGTCTGAGAAAGCGCGAAGTTGGCAAAGGCGTGACCTCAAGTGAATTTGTGCGGCACGTACGCGCAATTTTTCGATCGCTCCGCGGTACCGTTCGCGGAATGCGAAAGCTTCGATGGACCAGGTCTGCGAACTTGAGAACCGGAGCTTCGCAAAGAATGTAGATGGAACCGAGCCGTTTGCGCAATCCGGAGTCGCGAGGCAGCGGGCATCGAGAACCGGCTCGTTGGACCTGGACGACCGAAAGCTGCCGTCACTGTGGCGACGCGGTATTACAGCAGCATTACGCCAGCGTTGAGTTCGAGCAACCTCGGTGTGGCGGCGGGCTCAATTCGATGTGTTATACTTTTGTTGCTTCAGTTTGTAGCGTTTTGCAGCGTTTCCAACACAGCGCGCCCGTAGCTCAGCTGGATAGAGCGATGGTCTACGAAACCATAGGTCGGGAGTTCGAACCTCTCCGGGCGCGCCATATTCTCTTACAGTCAACTAGATTACCGAGAGAGAAGCAGATACTCGGCGGGGACGAACGCGAGATTTGCAACGTTGGGCAAAACCATCGACAATATGTCGCTTGAGCGACACATCTACGGAAAGACCTGGTGTTCGCGATGACGCTGCGGGACCGGGCCGTGGCGCGTCTAAAACACGGCCGGCCAGGTCCTCTTCGCCAGCCTGATCGGCACCACCATCGAGTTTTTCGATTTCTACATTTACGCTACCGCTGCGGTCCTGGTTTTTCCCCGCCTCTTCTTCCCTAAGGAAGACCCCGCCTCGGCCACGCTGGCTTCGCTCGCCACTTTCGCCATCGCCTTCATCGCGCGGCCCTTCGGCTCCGCGCTCTTCGGCCATTTCGGCGACCGCGTCGGACGCAAAGCCACCCTCGTCGCCGCTCTCCTGACGCATGGGAATTTCGACGGTCGCCATCGGCGCTGCTGCCCGACTTACGCGAAAATCGGCGTAGCCGCGCCGCTGCTGCTCGCCCTGTGCCGCTTCGGTCAAGGTTTAGGTCTAGGAGGTGAATGGGGCGGTGCGGTCTTGCTCGCGATCGAAAACGCTCCGCCGGGCAAACGCGCCTGGTATGGAATGTTTCCGCAGCTCGGCGCGCCCATCGGATTTCTTTTTCCGGCGGCGATTTTTCTGATGTCTCTCGAAGCTGGCTCACCAACGAGCAGTTCTTCGCCTTCGGCTGGCGGATTCCCTTTCTCGCCAGCGCCGCGCTGGTTCTCGTCGGCCTCTACGTGCGCCTGACGATCACCGAAACGCCGGTCTTCCGCGAGGCCCTCAGCCGTGACGAACGCGTCAAAGTCCCGATGTTCGACGTCTTCCGCGAATCCCCGCTGCCCGCTGGTGGTCGGAGACGCTCTCCTCGCTTGCCACGTTCGTGCTTTTCTATCTGATGACCGTCTTTGCCCTGTCCTGGGCCACCACCGCGCTGCACTACAGCCGCGACAAATTTCTGCTCATGCAGCTTTTCGGCATCCTCTTTTTCGCCGTCTTCATTCCGATCAGCGCCCTGCTCGCCGAACACGGCCGCCGCCGCACTTTACTGTGGGTCACCGCCTCCATCGCCGCCTTCGGCCTGGTGCTCGCGCCACTCTTCACCGCCGGCACCGATCGGCGCCACCACCATGATGATCCTCGGCATGATTCTGATGGGTCTGACCTACGGCCCGCTCGGCACCATTGCTCTCCGAACTCTTCCCCACCGCCGTGCGCTACACCGGCAGCTCCCTTACCTTCAATTTCGCCGGCATCTTCGGCGCGTCGCTGGCCCCCTACATCGCCACCTGGCTGGCGAAAACCTACGGCCTCAATTTGTCGGCTACTATCTGTCCGCGTCGGCGGCGTTGACGCTGATCGGTTTACTTGCTGCACATGAAACGAAGAGCGAAACGCTGTAGTTAACGTCGTTCGCTTCCCTTCGTATTAGTGCTCCTAAAATCAGCTGAAAAGCGGCGCGATCCAGGAGTCTATCCGTTCGGATAGCCCCAAATTCAATCGGATAGTCGCGGCGGATT
>CAWJSH010000007.1:0-1229733 GCA_963845465.1 uncultured Acidobacteriota bacterium
GCGACCAAACTAGGTGAAAGCTGAATGTGCGTTCGTACCCGACGATCAGTCGTGAAGGATGACGCGCAGAAGCGAATCGTTTACGTGCAGCCCGCCATTGTATTTGATGAACCCGAGTTTGCGGAACTTGTTCATAAAGAAACTGACTCGACTTCGTGTAGTGCCAATCATTTCGCCAAAGTTGCCTGTTGAAACCTTTGCGACGATTTCTGCGGCTTTCCATTGTTTCCGTACCTGGCGATTAACAGTAACGCGCGAGCCAGACATTTCTCGCTGGAATTGAAAAGCTGATCCACCAAATCTTCTTCAATGCGGACGTTGCGTTTCAGCATGTGGGCAACAAATCGGTCGGAAAATTCGTGCTCTTCATGAATTACACGCGTCATTTCCTCCCTCTCGATCTCCAGGACCGCTACAGGTCCCGCCGCAAGCGCCGTTGACACTCGCAAGGACTGACCTGATATGGCATCCCTCGCCGAAAAAGTCCCCCGGTTCCAGAAGCGCGATCACCGCTTCCTTCCCACCAGAAGAATTTACCGCGATCTTAACGACACCGGTATGGAGATAGAAAACCGAATTGCACCTATCCCTTGCAGAAAATCCTCTGACCTTTGCGATACGGGACGATTCTTCTCTTCACCCCTGCGGTTTCCAGGTACACACCGGCGTCAAGAGGCCGCGCCGCCTTGGATTTCCTCATGACCATTCGAACTCCCCTGCGGGATTTGCTGACCTTATCAAACGGACGAGCGCGCCTTCAACCTAGCAAACCGGGAGAGGTGGTTCTTGAAACCTATGGCGGAGAAGGCGCATCCTTCTTTGTGAAGGCAATCCCCACCGCCGCCAAATGCGGATAGTCGAAGACGTATGCCGGATCTGTCTCGACCCTAGGAGTGCGTCGCCGTGCCTACCTTCTGACTCCGCTTATCCTGTGGTGGTGTTAATTGGGACCTAGCGAGCGGACGCTAGAATCTCTACCTTATGCGCCCAAATTCACTCTGGTTGCCACCTGAATTGGCTGTCGAAGCTTTAGTTTAGCGTTCTAAAAAATCTACAGAGTAACGATACGAACGAACTGTTCGTCTCAATGCCGTCTTTGTCGTCGACGATGCGATGAAAAACCGAGACACTCAGGCGAGTTGGAGTTATCACGATGCTACAAAGCATTCCTACGCAAGCGTCCGTGCCAACACCCACCTCTTGGACTGGGCGAATCGGCCTCTCCCTTTCAAAATTTATCCTACGATAGAGCCCCTTCCGCTGCCGCGAGAAGTCACGCAAACCGGAGTGTCTGCGCTATCCGCAATCGGACAACCCTTGCGTCCTCCAAGCGGCGAAGTTGTTCCTAGTCTCCAGGATCTGACGCGGATCCTCTACTATTCGGCTGGAATTACGAGACACCGCAAATATCCGGGCGGAGAAATCTATTTTCGCGCAGCGGCCTGCACAGGCGCCCTTTACGAGATCGAGCTGTACGTGGTGACCGGCGATATGGAAGGGCTGGGCGCCGGGATTTATCACTTCAATCCGGCGGATGTATCGCTTCGGCTCTTACGAGAAGGGGACTACTGCGGAAATCTAGCTCGAGCGACGGCATTGCGATCCTCCATCATCCATGCCAAAACAATGATCGTCTGCACCGGAACGTATTGGAGAAACGCCTGGAAGTATCAGGCTCGCAGCTATCGACATTTCGGATGGGATCACGGCACGCTTCTCGCGAATATGTTGGCCATCTCCACTGCTTCGGGGCTGCCAACCGAGATCGTGCTCGGATTTCTAGATGCCGAGGTAAACGCCCTGTTGGATCTCGATACCCATCGTGAGGTTTCTTGGTGTCTCGTACCCATTGGCCGGACAGCCGCGAGTTCACTCCTAGTCCCTAGAGACGTGCTACCCCTCGGCTTGCAGACCATCGCGTCTTCGAAGCGCGAGGTCGAGTATCCTGCCATGCTTGCGATGCACGAGTCGTCTTCTCTTGAGTCCGAACAGGATGTTGCGCAATGGTCCGGAAAGCACACGGTCTCCGCGCCTTACGTGCCAGCTAGCGAAGTCGTATGGCTCAGAACGCTTACGGAACAAGAAGAGCCGACGGATACCATCGAACAGGTAATACTTAGGCGCGGATCTTCCCGAAAATTCGATCCAGCAAAATCGATTACACTGACTGAACTCTCAACCATTCTCGACTCTTCCACCCGAGGAATTGGGGCCGACTTTCTTGAACCTCGGGGCACGCAGCTCAGTGACGTCTACCTTATCGTTCATGCGGTAGAAGGACTGAAACCCGGCGCTTACTTCTTCCATCGCGAGCGAAAAGCACTCGAGCTACTGAAGGCAGGGGACTTCCGCGCGGAGGCTGGATATCTAGGATTGGAGCAACAACTACCTGCGGACGCTTGCGTTGACGTCTTCTTTCTCGCCAATCTAAAGGACATCCTAGAGCGACACGGGAATCGCGGCTACCGCGCGGTCCAACTAGAGGCTGGTTTGATTGGCGGCAAAATGTATCTAGCTGCGTATGCGCAGCGTCTCGGCGCGACTGGGTTGACGTTTTTCGATGATGACGTGATTCAATTCTTTTCGCCTCACGCGACAAACAAGAGCGCCATCTTCCTGGTGGCGATCGGCAGCGGTTACGCGAGAATTGAAAACGCCCATCGAGAGCTTTCAAGTGTTGAACGCCGGGATGGCTATGGATGAGGATACTCACACGTCAATCAGTGGTAGGACAAGCGAGAGCGCGTAAGTTTCTTTCAACTCCTCCAGCGCAGGGTGTTCGATGCCGTAGTGTTTGTATCACTTCAATCGCTGGATTAATGTCTTGTCTTTCGACTGCTGAGTCGCTGCAGTCGCTCAACTCCAAAATGCGAGCAAAAATCGTCATTTCGGCGGCATTAAACAGTGCCACCGCCTTAGACTCAGTTGCGAGCAAAGCCTCAACAAAAGGTCTGTGCCAGGCGGGAAAGTCAGGTTCGCGGTCGACTCCGCGGTGTTCCTTCGTTTGCATCATCGCACGCGTACGCCGGTGTCCAGTAGATAGGCTGTAGCCCATCATTTGACGCGGCTTCAAACCCGGCTCCCAGCATTCGATGCGTGATGGGTCCGCATCGTGTTTCGATTGAACGACAGCTGCCGTTCTACCTGCGCTATCTCTCGTTGGCTCTAAGGACATCAGCCACCTCCAGTTCGCAGGTTAACGTCCCGGAAGCCAGGCGACTGTTCCGTTTTGGAACACCCTCATGACTGGAGCAACCTGTGCTGTGACTCCCGATACCGTCCCCGAATTGAGACCTGCATCTTGGGGAAGTGTAGCCTCGCCGTCCGTGGCAAGCATGTCCCCAAGACCCAAACGACGAACCTGCTTCTGAGCTACTCAAACGGATTCGACTTGAAGAACAACGATTGGTCGAGGGCGGAAAAATTAAGAAGCAAAAACCTCAAACGGTCCTTCCTGTGAAATGGGAGTGGGTACGTCTAAGCACCATCGCACATGTTCAAGATCCCAATCCATCGCATCGGATGCGCCAGTACGTGCAGTCTGGAGGCATACCCTTTAGTTCTTCCGAGAATTTCGTCGAAGGTGATCAAATCGATTTCCAGATTGGCAAGCAGGTCACCCAGAAGATTCTGGAAGAGCAAATTGCTCGATTTTCTATTCTCGTCGGCGCCCTCGCTTTTACTCGAATAGGAACTATAGGCAAGTCGCGATTTGCCCGAGGAAAGAAGCAAGGAGCCAAGGCAGCGCTTCCTCGTTCTGAACAACACTGCCGCCGTCGCGCGGGACTGGCGTGCCAACTCCTACCCCTCGGGCCGAGTACACAACTGTGGAGATCAGGCGCGGTTCAGAAAAGGCATTCGAAGATGCACTTGCCGAAGCCCAATGGACGCTTCACGGAGAAACGCTTTGGTACCGCTTGGCAGAGCAAGCATTTGTCCATCGACTTGTGCGGCGGGAACATACATCGTCTGTTCAGTTTCGATTGGAGCGACCGGATTCAAACCTGAGGACATCGGGACATCTGCTACTTCACCCACGATCAGCATGTCCTTGTCGATGTAGCGCCCCACAGGACTGGCTCCGCCATAGAACCTACGCGCAAAAGCATGGTTTACCACGGCGACCTTTTGCGTATTGGGACTATCTGCGTCAGTGAAAACGCGGCCAGCGAGTACGGGCATCTGCAACGTATTGAAGTATTCCGGCGTGACATAGACCCAATCAGCCCCATCCTGATGGCCAGCTTCTTTGCCATCACTGAGCGTGACCCAATCGTTCCCAACAAACTCGTAAGGCACGTTTAGTCCGACTTCAGCATTCAGTGCTCCGGGAATTTCTCGCATGGCCACAGTGCTCTCATTTAAGAGTTTTCGGAACGTTGCGGGATCGTGATAACGGACATCGTCCAGCGAGGCCTTTGCCATAACCCCATCGGGGTTGAATCCTGGCGGAACGTTTCAAGATGAATAAGACTGCGGATGAGAAGACCGGAACCTGCGAGAAGCAGGACTGTGAGAGCGACCTCCCCGACGATCAGCGCTTGACGCAATCGGAACCTGACACTACGCACGACCCCTCGGGTTGCCATTGATGAACATAAATCCACTCGGCGCGTGAAGTAGAGACACTGGTGGAAACTCCAAATGTCGAAGAACAGGTGCACTGATTCACGTTCTCGCCCAACTGAACCATGGCTCTGACTGCACTCTTCCAAGTTCTTCTGGATTTTCTGCGGCCTAACGAGGGGTCAGCGTGAGGTCTCAGGACATTTGCGCGGCCTGCTTGGGTTGCCGACCAAAGCGCGTCCGGAATTGAAACGCACGGTTTGCAGCATGTTTACCGTTTTGCTCACTGATCGAGAATGACCCGGAAGTACCAGTGCATCCCGAACTCCGGAAAACTAACCTACCAGAACCTGTCAATTGGGCGCCTAAGATCGAACTTCCGGAGGATCGGTATGTCGGAATCGATGGTCAGTAAGTCTCGTATCCTGATCGCGGATGACAACGAGGCAAACCTCGAACTGCTCTCAGGGATTTTGACGAACGACGGCTATCGCGTCGTCATGGCCAGAAACGGCAACGAAGCGCTGAACATCGTGCGCAAAGGCCTCGTCGATGTGGCGCTCCTCGATGTCATCATGCCGGGCAGGACCGGTTTCGCGGCCTGCCAGGAAATCAAGCTCGATCCCGAGACACGGCTAATCCCGGTTGTCCTCGTTACCAGCCTGACCGATCTGGACGATCGCGTTCACGGACTTCTCTGCGGCGCCGATGACTTTCTCAACAAACCGATTCGCAAACATGAACTGTTGGCCCGCGTGCACTCGCTCGCCCGCATGAAAGGGTTCACCGACGAACTGGAAAACGCCGAGACCGTTCTCTTTAGTCTGGCCACGAGTATCGAAGCCAAAGATCCCTACACCGAAGGGCACTGCGAACGATTGTCTGAATATTCCGTGACTCTTGCACGGCAGCTGGGGCTCTCCGAAGAGCTACAAGTCGCGCTGCGCCGCGCCGGAATCGTGCATGACGTTGGCAAAGTCGCCGTCCCTGATCAGATTCTTCTGAAGGCCGGACCACTGACCGATGACGAATGGAGGATCATGAAGCAGCATCCAACCATCGGAGAGCGCATCTGCCGCCCTCTCAAATCCTTCAGCCTCGTCTTGCCCATCATTCGCCATCACCATGAAAAATTAGATGGGACGGGTTATCCGGATGGACTGAAGGGCGACCAAATCCCGCGGGCTGCGCAAATCCTGCAAACCGTCGACATCTACGATGCGCTGACAACCGACCGGTCCTACCGAAAAGCCCTGCCTCCCGAGGAAGCCCTGGCGATCATGCGCGAGGAAGCACGGCGCGGCTGGTGGGATGGCGCCCTGATCGAAGAACTGGACGCTCTGGCCCTCACCCCGCTGGATTCACTGTAGGAGCGATGATGAACGAAAGAAAAACGCCCGCCACGAACGCCACAAAACCTACCGAAGGTTCACGGAACGATCTCCATACCCTTCAGTTTCTCGATTCAGTGATCGAGAACCTTCCCGGGATGATCTTCATCAAGGACGCCAAGTACCTTCGCTTTGTCCGTGTCAATCGTGCGTGCGAGGAAGTGATCGGGTTCTCGCGCGAGGAGCTTGTTGGCAAAACCGCCCACGACATTTTCCCGAAGGAGGAAGCCGATTTCCTGGTCGCGAAAGATCGCGAGGTGCTGGCGACCGGTCAACTCGTGGATGTGCCCGAGGAGTCTCTCCACACCAAAAATAACGGTGTGCGCGTGTTGCACGTAAGAAAGATTCCCCTCGTTGACGCGAACGGAAACCCGCAGTTCCTTCTCGGAATTTCCGAAGACATCACCGAATTGAAACGCGCCCAGGAAGCTCTGCGCCAAAGCGAAGAGCGCTTCCGCCTGCTTGTCTCTGGCGTCAAGGACTATGCCATCTTCCTGTTGGACCCCGAAGGCCGGGTCGCCAGCTGGAACGAAGGCGTCCGCCGCCTCAAAGGCTACACGGCGGAAGATATCATCGGCCAGCCCATCTCCCTCTTTTACACCGCCCCGGATCTTGCCGACGGCAAACCGGCCGAAGCGTTACGCGTTGCGGCAGCCGAGGGCCGCTTCAAAGGCGAAGGCTTACGCGTGCGCAAAGACGGTTCGCAGTTCTGGGCCAACGTCGTTCTCACGGCCATGCACGGTCCCACCGGAGAGCTATTGGGTTTCACCAAGATCACGCGCGATATTACGGCGCGCAAGCTCACCGACGAGGCGCTCATCCGCGCCAAGGAAGAAGCTGAGCGCTCGAACCAATTCAAAGACCAGTTTCTGTCCACCATGAGCCACGAGCTGCGCACTCCGCTGAACGCGGTGATCGGGTTTTCGGATTTGTTGACGGACGAAAGCTACGGAGCGCTGAACGATCGCCAAAAACGGTACGTCCGTCACATTCAGGGCGGAGGCAAGCATCTCCTCCGGCTGATCAACGACATCCTGGATCTGTCGAAGATCGAGGCGGGACGCCTGCAACTCGCGATCGAAAACGTCCCGGTCCGCACGGCATTTGCCGACGTGCTCGACACCATGAGTTCGCTCGCGGACAAGAAGACTCAGACGCTCGCCGAAACCGCTCCCCCACAAGTCGCCGTCCGCGCCGACTCCACGCGATTCAAACAGATCCTCCTGAATCTGCTCGGCAATGCGATTAAATTCACTCCCGAGGGCGGCAGGATCGAACTCGGCGCGCGGATCGAAGGCGACTTCCTTCGCGTGGAGGTTCGCGACTCGGGACCTGGTATTCCCGCTGAGGAACAGCAACGCATCTTCGACGCGTTTTACCAGCTGGGCCAGAACGACAAAGCGACGGAAGGGACTGGCCTCGGGCTGGCGATCACGCGAAGTCTCGTAGAACTCCACGGAGGACAGCTGGGCCTCGAAAGTCAGCCGGGAGAAGGCAGCTGCTTTTTCTTTACGCTTCCGATCGTGTCCGTTGCCGTGAAGGAAGTTACGCCGAATTCACGCGTGATGCTGCGTGCGGACTCCTCGCCTCGCGTCTTAGTGATTGAAGATGATGTAGCCGCGGCGCACCTGCTGCAATCCCATCTTGCGAGCGCAGGCTACGAAGTCGTGCTTTGCCACGAACCCGACCGCGCGGTAGATGCTGTAGCCCGCTGGCAGCCAAGTGCTGTGACGCTCGATATCGTCATGCGGCCCGTGAATGGCTGGGAGTTGCTTTCTAAACTCAAAACCGACCGGCGCACTTCGCACATCCCGGTCATTGTGGTGACCATTGTCGATGAACCCAGAACCGGCGCGCTGCTCGGGGCTGACGAGTACATCGTTAAACCGGTGGACAAGAGCACACTGCTCCGGGCGGTCAAGCGATGTTTCGAACGCCAGTCGCGAACTGCGCGCAACCAGTCGATTCTTGTCGTCGAGGACGACGGGCCCACGCGCGAATTCGTCGCCGAACTGTTGTCGAAGAGCGGATACGAAGTCCGCACCGCGGCAGACGGCGCCGAAGCGCGAACCAGAATGAAGGAGTTCCATCCGCAGCTCGTTATCCTCGACCTCATTCTTCCGGAAATCAGTGGATTCCAGCTGCTTCAGGAATGGCGCGCCGATCCTCGGACCGCCGACCTTCCGGTGTTTGTGCTCACCAGCAAAGATTTAACCCGCGAAGAAATCGAGTATTTGAGAACGCGCGCAACCACCCTGTTTCACAAACAGGATTCTTGGCCCGATACGCTGGTCCAACAAGCTGCGCGAGCGATCGCACCGCAGCTCGTGGGGACACCCTGAAACACCACATTCTCGTCGTCGAAGACAACGCCGCGAATCGCGAACTCCTTTCCGATTGGCTCGAAGCTCGCGGCTTCGAAGTGACCTGCACCGAAAATCTTCAGCAAGCGCACGCCGTGCTCGCTGGGGATCCACCCGCGCTCGTCCTGCTCGACGTCAAGCTGGGCGCCGAGGATGGACTCTCCCTCGCCCGGTGGATACGGCTACAGCCGCAACTCCGCCACCTTCCAGTGATCGCGGTTACCGCCCATGCGATGGTCACCGATCATGAGCGCGTTCTCGAGGCAGGTTGCGACGCGTGCGTTGCAAAGCCCATCGATTTTCGGCGCTTTCGGGAACAGCTCGATCGCTGCCTCGCCGCCGCACGAACCTGAAACTGTACACGTCTCTCTGCAATCCAGAACCAATACGATCTCGCCATGGCCGCAATTGGTGGGGCGATGGTGGGTCGAGTGCACCTGGTCTTGGCGACTAAGAATCGAAGTTCTTTGCCACGCATGCCACGCGAAGGCATCTATTCCATTGAATCTAAACTGCTTATCTCGCTGTTTCCGCTTTCTTGCTTGACAGATTATAGCAAGTCTGCTATAAATGTATTCTCATGACACCGTATGAATTCAAATCCGCGCGGCGGGACAAAGGCTGGACGCAAACTCAGGCAGCCGCCAAGTTGGGTATATCGCAAGCCCACCTGAATTGCCTGGAGCACGGAAAGCGGCGGCTTACGCCGGAACTTGTCCGCAGAGCTACCTCCGTTTATGGCTTGTCGCCCGAACTGCTGCCTACGCCTGAAGCGTTCACTCCAGAACCAATGGACGGTGAGCGGCTGACAGAAATGCTTGCGCGATTGGAGTACCCGGGCTTCGTGTATCTCGCGACGAAAACACATAAAAAGAATCCGTCGGAATTCCTGCTCACTGCTCTCTACCAACCAAGCCTCGACGCCCGCGTCGCCACGGCCTTGCCGTGGGTTGCCTTGCAGTTCGCCACTCCGGATTCTTGGCTTGTGGAGAATGCCCGAAAATTCAACCTGCAAAACAGACTGGGTTTTGTTGTTACCTTGGCGAAGAGGATAGCGGAACGGCGAAATCACGCGCGCCTTCGAGACCTCGGCCAGCTGGAACACACTCTCGACGAGAGCCGTCTCGTAAAAGAGGATTTTCTTCCGCGTCCTCCCCGCACCGAAAGCGAAAAGGAATGGTTGCGGACAAATCGCACGGAAGATGCCGCCCACTGGAACATGCTGACGCGCATGAAACCGGAACACCTTCCTTATGCCGGCTGATCGTCTGGTCCCTTCTCCCTGGAAGGAGTTCTTAACCGAAATTGACGCAATGTTGCACGAGCCGCTCGAGCTCCACTGTATCGGTGGATTCGTGCTGACTCTCTTCTATGGCTTTCAGCGATCGACTGGCGATCTCGACTACTACACCGCGGTGCCGGCAAACTTCAATCTGATTGAGGTAGCCGGCGAAGGCTCTCCCCTGCATAAGAAATATGGGATATGTCTTCACAAGGTAGCGGTTACGACCTTGCCGGAAAACTATGAAAATCGATTGACCGAAATGGCCACGAAGCAGTTCAAATACCTGAGGCTACTCGTACCTGACCCCTACGACTGCACTCTGTCGAAGGTCGAGCGTAACGGCGATGTCGACGTAAACGATGCGGAATATCTGTTCCGTTCCCAGAAGCTAGACGCACAGGTCCTGCAGGCCCGATACGAAAAAGAATTCCGACCCAATATCGTCGGCGATGTCGCCAGGACGGACACGACGTTGAAGCTGTGGATCGACATCTTCACCTCCTAATCCTCGGACCTAGACTCACACCCTTCGCTCCTTCGTCCGTCCACGAGTCTACGTTGCCACAGCCAATCAGCAACAGTGCGCTAACTGCGACGAACAGTACGATAAGACTAAGGCGCAGGTTCGGGCCTGTGATCCAAGTGAGTTCTTCTTGCAAGGGGAGAACAAGCGGCAGAGTTTGCTCAGCGTGTTGGTTATGTTCGTTGGCGATCCCATGCAGTGCAACAAGCTCTGCTGTCGCGGCGGAGATTGAAATCCCCGGCTTCAAGCGCAAGTAGATCGCGACACCGGAATGGCGTGGATGACTCCGACGACATCGCAAGCTTGGCCGTCCAGTTGAATCGTGCTTCCGATTAAGGCTTCTTGTGCGCCCAGAAATTCCTTCCAGAATTGATGCGCTAGGACCACTGAACATCCGCGAGTCAAATCATCGGCGCCCTCTTGAAGTTCTCATGTATCAACTTTTTCATGTGGGTGCTTCGTCTCCTGCTGTTCAGAATCGAAAGCTAGAGGATGACGACGATTGGGGAGTGACCGGGAAAGATGACGTTTACATTTCTCAGTTGGCGAAAGCTCTTAGCCGTATGACACTTGCCGACCGCAAAGTGAAGGATGATTCGCGTTTCCAATACACACCGAACAACACGCTCAGCAGACGACACAGATACTTTGCATATATTCAAAATATCTGACCACTCCCGGATCGGAGACCTGCGACGCCATAAGCGGAGCGTCTAGGCCGCAGCGCGGGGGGGCAAGTGGTTTCTGCTTTCTCTCGGATAGCTGGCGCATGGTTGGTCGCATTCACAAAAAAGATTCGACTGCGCTCTTCGGCTATTAGTCAGCTGTGGACACGGTACGAAAGTAATGTTGATCGCTGAATTCCTTATTCTTATCCTCGAAGCGAATTACAAACTCAGTGAGCTGGCGGGCCCTATGTGCGTTGTTGGCAGCCAGGTCTGTTTCGTGTATCTGCAGCGATTCTGTCGAAGAGAATCTGCCGTTTACTCATAGGTACAACCGGAATCAATCCCACTTGAGGATTCTCCTTATATCTGAAGCCAGCATGCAAGACAGGTGTCGATAGGTTGCAGTGCGTTTGACATCCGGAATTGGGAAAAAGGGACACCAAAAATGGGTCAGACAAGGAGTGGTCAGTTTGAAATCGTTGTAGCGGCTGTCGGACGAGCTCTCATCGGCTTCGGTGCGATTCTCTTGCCGCTCGCGGGCGCATGCCCCGTGATGGCGCAGATGCAGATTGCGCCCACGATCACGGCAGTGGCGGGCAATGATACGGCGGGTTATTCGGGCGATGGGAATCAGGCCACCAATGCACAACTGCAAGGTCCTCACGGGATCGCTCTCGATAAGGCCGGGAACATCTACTTCTGCGATTCCACGAACAATGCTGTGCGCCGTATCGATGCGGCTACAGGCGTAATTACGACGGTAGCGGGCACGGGTACCGCCGGCTATTCCGGGGACGGTGGACCGGCGGCGAGCGCGCAATTGAGCAATCCGCTTGGCCTTGCAATCGACAGCAAGAGCAACATTTACCTCTCGGACTACGGCAATAGCCGAGTGCGGGTGGTGGGAGCCATCACCGGCACGATCACCACGCTCGTGACTGGCATCAGTGCCAGTGGCTTGGCTGTGGACAGCGGAGACAACATCTATACCGCGGAGAATTTCTACGTTCACAAAATAGCTGCGGGTAGTAGCACCACGACCATCATTGCCGGGAACGGGTCAGGGAGCTACTCGGGCGATGGTGGACCAGCCACCAGTGCCGGTTTGGGAACTGTGACCGACGTTGCTGTGGATGGCCAAGGCAACGTTTACATCGTAGCCGCATTTCCCTATAACCGCATTCGCATGGTGAACGGAACCACCGGGATCATCACGACGGTGGCCGGTAATGGATCGACAGGCGACTCGGGTGATGGAGGGGCCGCGACCAGCGCGCAGCTAAACGGCGTGCAAGGTATAGCAGTAGACCCCAGCGGGAATCTTTACATCGGCGAATACGTCGGTAATCGAATCCGCGGAGTATCGAACGGGATTATTACAACGATCGCCGGGACCGGAGTAGCGGGGAATACCGGTGATGGCGGGGCCGCTACGCTGGCTGACATAAAGCCGCAGAGGATTGCGACAGATGCTTCGGGAAATGTCAATTTTACAGACAGTGTCAACAACGTCGTCCGCAAGCTGACGCCGAGTACGTTCTCTCCTTTTCCGGCTACTAGCGTCGGCGCGAGCAGCGCAATGCAAACCATTTACCTGCAGACGACGACGGCAGAAACGATCTCGAGTATTACCGTTCCGCAGTCACAGGGTGGTAAGCAGGAGGACGCGATCGGGGCGATTAGCGGCTGTACGGTCGACGGAATAACCGTCAACCCCGCCGGTACGGTTTGCGCGATCCCGATTACTTTCACGCCGGCCTACCCCGGACGGCGATGGGTTCCGCTGCACGTTGTCACGAGTACAGGCAACATCAACTTCGGTCTGCAGGGAATCGCTGTCGGTCCGCTGGCCGCTCTGACGCCGGGCATTATCTCGACCTACGCAGGCACCGGTACCGCTGGTTTCAGCGGAGATGGTGGCGCTGCGACGGGCGCGAAATTGAATAACCCGTTCGGTCTCGCAGTAGATAACGCCGGAAACCTCTACATTGCGGACTTCAACAGCGGCACCATCCGCAAAGTAAGCGCGGCAACAGGAATTATCACGACTTATGCGGGCACAGGTACGGCCGGCTACAGCGGAGATGGTGGTCCTGCCACCAGCGCTCAGCTTGCTGCGCCTCGGATAGCCTTTGACAGCGCCGGCAATCTCTACATTGCTGATTACTACAACAACCGCATCCGGAAGGTAAATGCGGCGACAGGAATAGTCACCACAATCGCGGGCACCGGCACGGCAGGTTACTCGGGAGATGGGGGCGCGGCGACAAGTGCGTTGCTGCATCAGCCGGCGGCAGTCGCCGTCGATGGTGCGGGAAACGTGTACATCTCAGATGCTAATAACGAACGGATACGGAAAGTTACCGCAGGAACTGGGATCATTACGACCATAGCGGGCAATGGAGTCGTTGGGTTCAGCGGAGATGGCGGTGCGGCAACCAGCGCGAAATTGAACAATCCTGCTGGCTTGGCTTTGGATGCCGGTGGAAATCTCTATGTTGCGGAATTTGGTAATCAGACTGTCCGGAAAGTAGCGGCGGGAACGGGCATCATCCTCACGGTTGCAGGAATAGGTGGTTCCGTCGGCTACAGTGGAGATGGTAGTGCAGCAACTGCGGCGAAACTGAACTCCCCTGAAGCCGTAAGCGTAGACAACGCGGGCAATCTCTACATCGCCGATAGTGGCAATAATCGCATCCGTAGAGTAGCTGCGGTGACCGGGGTGATCACTACGGTTGTTGGAACCGGCACTCCGGGATACACGGGCGACAACGGAACGGCCACTGCCGCCAAACTGAACTTTCCTAGTGTGGCAACGTTCGACGGTGCGGGGAACCTGTACATCACCGACTCCCATAATAACGTGATCCGTAAGGTCGACCTGAGCCGATCGGCATTGACGTATCCGACGCCGACAACGGTGGGGACGACGGATTCGGCAGATGATCCGCAAACGGCAATCCTCTCGAACATCGGCAACGCAGACCTGACGATTTCGCCGCCTTCGAGTGGCAGTAACCCAAACGTGTCTTCATCGTTTGATTGGAACCCGGCATCGACCTGCCCACAACTCTTTACTTCCAGCAGCCCACAAACGCTGGCTTCCGGTATGGGCTGCACGATCGCGATCAATTTCGAGCCGATTCAGGCCGGTGCGCTGACCGGATTGGCCGTTGAGACGGACAACTCGCTAAATATCGGCGGATCGGCGCAGACGATCCACCTGACTGCTACCGGTGTGGCGGCTGCTACAGCCACAACCGTAACAAGTTCATTAAGTCCGTCGGTCTACGGACAATCGGTCACTTTCACAGCGACAGTCGCGCCGACTACGGGGACAGCCCTGCCGACAGGCACGGTGCAGTTCAGCGTCGATGGAACACCTGTGGGCGCTCCGGTTACGTTGAACAATGGGATGGCGAGCTTTCCCATTAGCACGCTGGCTGTGGGCACACATACGATCGCCGCGAGCTACACTCCGGACACGACCAGCTTCACGGCAAGCAATGGCTCGACCAGCCAAACAGTGAACAAGATCGGCACGACCACGACGGTCGCAAGCTCAGTCAATCCGTCCACCTTTATGCAGTCTGTCACCTTTACTGCGACAGTTGCCCAGACCGCAGGGACGACCTCGCCGACGGGTACCGTGCAGTTCGCGGTGGATGGAACGAACCAGGGAAGCCCTACGACGTTAAGCGGCGGAACGGCGAGCTTCGCGATCAGCACCCTGGCAGTTGGCCTGCATACCATTACAGCGGTTTACGCGCCGGATGTGGGCAACTTTACAGGAAGCAGCGGGTCGATCGGCCAGCGCGTCGGCGCGGTGGCCTCGTCAACGACCACGCTAACGGTCGCGCCGACGACTGTGATGTACGGCGATGCCGCCACACTGACGGCGGTAGTTGCTCCGAGTTTCGCTACTGGCACCGTGAGCTTCTTTGAGGGCACAACGTTACTGGGCACGGCCTCGCTCGACTACGCGGCGACGGCAGTGCTGCCCATCAGCACGCTAAATGCGGGCGTCCATACCATCGTTGCAAAGTACAACGGCGATCCGGGCGTTCCGGCGAATACCAGCAATACGGTGCAGCTCGCGGTGACCAAGCGCACAGGTCCAGGAGGCGGGCCGGCAATCACTGTCACGGTGAGCAATGCTTCGCGGACAACAACCCAATCCAATCCCCCGTTCACCTATTCGGCTGCAGGTCAGCTGGTGAATGGAGACACTTATGCAACCGCCATCAGCGGCACGCCGAGCTACTCCACCTCGGGCGGGTCAACGCCGGACACATATTCCATCGCACTCGTTGGACTGGACTCAGCCAACTACACGATCGCGTTCGTTCCGGGAACGCTGACCGTCACCATCTCGCCTTCCACGACAACTCTTGTAGCGAGTCCATCTTCAACACAGTACGGCGATCCGGTCACGCTGACGGCGACCGTCACATCAGGCGCAACCGGCACCGTGAGCTTCTATGACGGCTCGGTTCTGCTGGGCACGTCTCAAGTCACGAATGGTGTCGCAATCCTAACACCGACCACGCTTGTCGCAGGCACGCATAGTGTCACCGCGGTCTACAATGGTGATGCGACCTACGCCAGCAGTCAGAGCAACCCGGCAACCGTCACGGTTGCGAAGAAGCAAGGAGCAGGCGGCGCAGCGGCGCTGACCATCACGGTTCAGAACGCTAGCCGCGAGTACAACACGGCTGATCCGCAGTTCGCGTATATCGTTACCGGCACGCTGGTCAATGGCGACAGCTATGCCACGGCAGTGAGCGGCGCGCCGGTCTACTCCTCCAGCGATACCGCCACCTCACCTGCGGGCTCGATCTTCCCGATCGGCGTGAACGGTCTGACGAGCTCGAACTATCAGATCGCGGTGGTGAGCGGCACACTGACCATCGTGTCCGCGCCGACCACCACTACGCTGACCGCCAGCACGGCGTCTGTGCAGTATGGCGACCCGGTTACGCTTACGGCGACCGTAGCTCCGAGCAGTGCGATCGGTACCGTGCTCTTCACGCAGGGCAGCACTGTGCTGGGCACGGGCACGGTTACGAATGGCGTAGCCATGCTGACGACCTCATCGTTAAATGCTGGCGCCTATACCATCACGGCCAACTATGAGGGCGACAGCAACTACAGCGCCAGCACGAGCAATCCTGTTACGTTCACCATCACTCGGAGGACAGGGCCAGGCGGCACAGCCGCTCTGACCGTGACAGTTGCCGACGCGAACCGTGCCTATGGGCAGGGCAATCCCGCGTTCAACTATACAGTCAGCGGTACGTTGGTGAATGGAGATACCTACGCAACGGCGATCACCAATGTGCCCGTTTACTCTACTGCTGCCATCCCGACCTCTCCTACCGGCGGCTATTCCATATCCGCAGCGGATCTCAACTCGAGTAACTACCTCATCACAGTCGTGAACGGCACGCTCACAGTAACCAAAGCGACACCCGGAGTGGCTGGAGTCGTGCCGGTAACTCTGACATCGTCACTGAATCCGGCGCAGTATGGCAATTCGGTGACCCTTACGGCCAGCGTGCCAGCGCCGGCGAGCGGGACCATCCAGTTCTTCGAGGGCACAACCTTGTTGGGCACGGGCACGGTGGCAAATGGCATCGCCACGCTGACCACCAGCACGCTGTCAATTGGCGCTCATCCGGTGACAGCGGTCTATGGCGGCGATCCCGATTACAACTCGGCCACGTCGATTGCCTACAGCCAGATCGTGACCGCGCAGTCCACGGTTTTGGACTTTAACCTGACCCTAGCTTCAGCGGGGACACAGACAGTGATCCCCGGCAACACAGCGCCGTATGCGGTACAAGTGGCGCCGACCAACGTCGTTTATCCAGGAACAGTGACTTTCTCGGCTACCGGTCTGCCGGCAGGCGCAATCATCAGCTTCTCGCCAAATACCGTGGCGGTCGACGGCCGCACCGCTCCCATCCAAGTCACCATACAAACCGCGAGCCAAGCGGCTCTGAATCACGTGGCTAACAACATTGGCTCGGCGGCGTTAGCGATACTCTGCGTGCCCTTCGCATTCTTGGGGCGGCTGCGCAGAAGCGGACTTATCGCACGGCGCCGCCTCTTGGTGATGACCTTCTTCCTGCTGAGCGCTTCGGGACTGACCGGTTTAGCGGGCTGTGCTGGAAAGTCCAACGGGAACGGGTTTTTCGGCCAAGCTCCGCAGAGCTACACCATCACGATTACGGCCACGAGCGGAACCATTCAACATTCCGTCGCCGTACAGTTGAACGTGCAGTGATTTGGAGAAAATGATGCGTTCACGATTCCATTATTTCTTGATCGTCGCCGTTTCACTGATTTTCCCAGCCACTTCCATGGCGCAGAATGCTGCAGGCGAGAGCTCAGGGCGCAGCCGGGCCGAGATTGCTGTCACATACGTCGGGCAGTACAGTAATCTCGTTTCTACGCCTACATTCTGGCAGCACGGAGGAAGCGGCGAGCTTTCCGTTCAGATGTATCGCGGGTTGGGCGTGGTCGCGGAAGTAGCCGGAACAACAACCGGCAACGCCGCCAGCAGCGGTAACGGCCTCGGCTTACTCACGGCGAGTTTCGGCCCACGCTACACGTTCACGCGTCCCATCGGCGTAGAACACAAGAAAACCGTCGGGATTTTTGGTCAGGCGCTGCCGGGCGCGGCATGGGGTTTCCATAGCCTTTTCCCAGGTCCGACCGGCGTTCGAACCAGCCAGACCACTTTTGGTTTTCAGTTGGGAGGGGGCATCGACATCGGCTTATCTCCCCACATTGCCGTACGGCCCTTCCAAGCGGATTGGCTGCGGACCCAGTTCTCCAACGGCGCCACGAACGTGCAGAATAATCTTCGCCTCGCCGCAGGCATCGTCTTCAAGCTGTAGACGCGCTCCACAAGCTGCGAAGAGTCTGGTGCTTGGCTGCGCAAGGAGAATCGCCAGCTCACATTTGATATCGTCGCATTTGGCCGCGCCCACGTTTGCACGATTGCAATTCTGCTCTTCGTTGAAGCCTTTTGGGACGTGTTGCATTACGATAGGCACAGCCCCGCGCCCTTGATCATCTCCCGCATTGCGTCACGACGGTTCACTGCGCGTCTGTATCCTGCGCGGCTGGAGTCCAGGATCAGTCGAACGCTCACTTTGGAAGCAGAAACCTTCGCTTATGGGTGCCCCAGAAAATGGCGGCAGAAAAAGGACCATTTTCATGTCCTACTTATGCTAAGTGGAATACCCACGACGACGGAACACTGGTTTTCACCGTCCGTTTCGCGGACCAGACGAGCTTTTGCGTCCGCTACGCTGCGATCTGGTCACCGTGGGAGTTGAACTCAGCGATTGGCAGAGTGGAGACTTCCATCATCCGCGAGTATATGAGGCCCACTCCGAGATAGGCCAGCCATCCGTTCTGGTTGTTAGCCGATGGCGGAGGCAGTCTCAGATTCGTCCTGCCGGATCTGGGTGAACTGACGGATTTTCACACTTCCATTCGGCATCTTGGCAACGATTTGCAGTTCGCCGCCCATGGCTTCAATGATCTTGCTGAGTGTGCTGATATACATATCCGAACGCCGTTCCATCTTGGAGATCGACGCCTGTTTGACATGCAGCGCATTCGCAAGCGACTCCTGCGTCATGTCCATGGCGGCGCGAAGTTCCGCAAGCCCCATTTCCGAAATCATTTTCGCGGCTAATGCTTCGCTGCGGAGACGCGCTTCGCGCGGCATCTTCTCCTGAAGTTCTTTGAAGTTTTTGGCCATGATCACTTTTTCTCCTGTTCCTTCTTCAATGCCTCAAGATGCTGGTCGAAGAGTCCGTCTGCGACCGGAACGAATTCTTCATACCACCGATCATTGCCCGTCTTGTCGCCACCAATCAGCAGAATGGCGCAGCGGCGCGGGTCGAATGCAAACAGCACGCGATAGGGCCTGCCAGAATGCTGAATCCGAAGTTCCTTCATGTTCGCGTGCCGCGAAGAATGAATCAGATCGGCGTGCGGCCGCGGAAGGCTTGGTCCGAGTTTCTGCAGTAGAATCACTTTCGCGTTCACATCGGCTTGTTCGTCTTCGGAGAGGCTGGTCCACCAATCTTCGAACTCGCTGGTGAATTCGACCTCCCATTCCATGGAAGGAATATAGCTCATAGGCTATAGCCAGTCAAGAGCGCTGTATCAAACATACAGACCAATATAGTTGACATAGTGTTCTGTATAGCGTACATTGATTGGCTGGAGTCTGCTATGCCCTTCCTTGATTCCCGACATCCTCGCAAAGTGCCGTGGCTTTTCTATTCCTGCGCATTTCTGTCAGCCCTCATATTTCTGTCAGCCCTCATATTCGGTGCTGCATCCTATGCCTCGGTTTTTTACCAAAGACCTTTGCTTGTCCTTGCTCTCGCGACAGCTCTCGCCGCCGCTTTTCTCCTCGTACTTTTCTTGCGTTCGAGAGATGAACGCGAACGCCAGATCAACTACCGCGCGCTGACGTTCGCGTTTGTCGGTACGCTCGTCTTCTCGCTCGTTGTCGGCATGGCACTGCAGCTTGGATTTCATTCCATGTCCTGGCTCGGGCATCGTGCAGTGATGATCGTCTTGTGGAGCGCTGGCCTGATTCTCAATTCTTGGCGGGACCAATGAAGACGCGGCTTCGCGTATTGAGAGCCGAAAGAGAGTGGTCTCAGGCCGAGCTTGCTGCCCATGTTGGTGTTGCGCGAGGCACCATCAACGCCATTGAAACCGGCAAATACGACCCGAGTGTCTTATTGGCTTTCAAGATAGCGCGTGCCTTTGGAAAGAACGTGGAAGATGTTTTTCTGTATCAGGAGAACGAACTACCAGCAACGACGAACCCCGGCGTCTAGCTAATAGTCCCACTCAATGTCCCTTGCTTTGCCCCTCCGGTTGCGTTCCATCGAGCTACCCGCCCGAGAGAATCTTTTTCTGTTTACCTCAATAGATCACTGTGTGACACGGAATTGGAATCGCCGCTATGACTCGCAGCTTCGATGTGTTTGACCGCGACGACTTCCGCAATCCCGATGATCTTGATCGAGGAGCAAGCGGAGGCTCCGAGTCGTTTTGGAGCGCGGGTACGACTGAGCGAACTCCATAGAAAAGAAGAGCGTGCGGATGCGCACGACCGGGAGGCACTGGATCGTTCCGGCAAAGAGCATCCGCGTCGCGAGGAACGCGTCCAAGAAATTCTGGAGCAACGAGTCCGCACCGTTCTTAGGAACCGCGACAAGGCGTTTGAACTCAGAGACTCGGAGATTCATCTCCTTTCGGAGGTACGAAAATTCCGGGTTGTGGCTCAAAACGACCTCGCGGAATTCGCATACAACGGTGACCGGAACCGCGTGGAGCGCGACATCGAGAACCTAGAGCGACAGGGATTGGCCGAAGGCAAGACAATCGTGGGTACCGAACAGAATCCCATCGAAGTCGTGACTCTGACCAAAGAAGGAAACCGACTCCTGCGGCAAGGCGGGATTCTGGAGCCTGAGGGCCGCGTTAGGCATCAATGATTCCCGCAGCCCGCAAGTGACGCTTGTCGGCACAGGCCGCATCGGAATTTGAGCAATCCCCAACCGTGTGGGAGCCTCGCAACAAATTTTCGTAGCCAAACCGATGGGGTTACGAAATTTCTAGAACTTCAGCAGCCAAGCCCTCGTAATAACATCCAGGGATAACTTTGCGCGATATCGGTTCGGGTCCTCTGGAAGGATCAAATCACACGGGAGGTGTGATCGTATGCCCTGGTTCAAAATCCAACTCTGGCAGGTTCTGCGTAGCTTCGGGCGCGCGGCACTGTTCACCGCCGTCGCAACCTTCACGTTGGCCGTGGGCATCGGTGCAAACACAGCTATCTTCAGCGTGGTTAACGGGATTCTGCTGAAACCGTTGCCATATCCCAATCCGGACGAATTGGTGGCTGTCTGGCTCTCGGCTCCTGGAATCAACATTAAGGACCTGAATCTAGGCGTAGCTGACTATCTCATTTTCCGAGAGCAGAATCGCACCTTCCAAGACATTGGGCTTTATATGGGCTACACGGCGAACATCACGGGCGCAGGGGAACCAGAGCAAGCATCCAGCCTCATGGTGACCGATGGCTTGCTCCCCGTTCTTGGGGCCACGCCGCTGCTGGGTCGATCGTTCACGCAAGCCGATGATCAGGAGGGTAGCCCAGAGACGGTGATGTTGACCTACGGCTACTGGCAGCGCAGGTTTGGTAGCGACCGTTCCGTAGTAGGGAAATTGATCACAGTAGATGGGGCACCGTATCAAATTATTGGCGTCCTACGACAGGATTTCAGCTTCAGCGGGCGGAACCTTGCCCTGCTCTTTCCCGTCAAGTTCAGTCGTGGCAAGACATTTCTTTTACCAGTCAACTACGATGCCGTTGCTCGGCTCAGGCCCGGTGTTACGCTGGCAGAGGCCAACACGGACGTCGCGCGCATGCTCCCCATCGTACTCAGAAGTTTTCCGCCTCCGCCAGGCTACAGCCTCAAGATGTTTGAAGATGCGCGGATGGCGCCAAACCTACGAACGCTGAAGCAACATCTGGTAGGCGACGTGGCCAAGCTCCTATGGGTTGTGATGGGTGGCATCAGCTTTGTACTGCTGATTGCATGCGCGAATGTAGGCAACCTGCTCCTGGTTCGCGCCCAAGGACGCCAGCAAGAGCTGGCGATCCGCGCCGCGCTCGGCGCTACGCCGGGGCGCATCGGGGCGGAATTGCTGTTTGAGAATCTTGTTCTCGCATTGCTTGGAGGTATGCTTGGTCTCGCGCTCGCCTTTGCCGCGCTGCGAGTTCTAATTGCGATAGCGCCAAGCGGCCTTCCACGCCTTGAGGAAATCAGCATTGATGGCCCCACCTTGTTCTTCTCGCTTGTGGCGTCTTTACTTGCGTCGCTCCTGTTTGGATCCGTTCCGGTCTTGAAGTACGCTGGCAAACATGTTGGCACGGGGTTGCGCCAAGGCGGACGTTCTATGAGCGAAGGCCGCGAGCGACATCGGTCCCGCAGTATGCTGGTGATTGTCCAAGTGACGCTGGCAGTCATCCTGCTGATCAGCTCGGGACTCATGATCAGGACTTTTCATGCCCTCACCACCGTAGATCCGGGTTTTATCGCACCCGAGCAACTCCAGACGTTCCGCATCAATATTCCCGACACAGATGCTAAGAATCCCGAGCGAGTCGTCCGCATGCAAGAAGAGATCTTGCGAAAGATCGAAGCCGTTCCCGGTGTCTCGTCAGTAGGCCTCTCCATGAGTGCCCCCATGGACGGCAACGGATGGGAAGATACTGTCTTCGTGAGGGACCGGAAATACTCTGCGGGAGAGATTCCGCTTCACCGCTTCAGGTTCGTCGCGCCCGGCTTCTTCAAGACGCTGGGCACGCCGCTCGTCGCCGGTCGTGACTTCAGCTGGGTCGACATCTACAACAAGGTTCCAGTGGCCGTAATCTCGGAAAAGATGGCGCGAGAAAACTGGAACGATCCCTCGCTTGCCCTCGGCAAACAAATCCGCGTCAACGAAAAAGACGAATGGCGCGAGGTGATCGGGGTTGTGAGGAATGTACACGAAGATGGCGTGGACAAGGAAGCGCCCAGTTCCGCGTATTGGCCAATCATGGCAGCGCATTTTACTGGCACTGAGCTTGATGTACGGAGATATGTGACCTACTCGATTCGCAGCCGGCGCGCTGGTTCGGAGACTTTCATGAGCGAGGTTCGACGAGCCGTGTGGTCGGTAGATTCAAATCTTCCGCTAGCAGATGTCCACACGCTCGACTACTACTACCGGACATCGATGGCACGGACCTCTTTCACTCTGGTGATGCTTGCGATCGCCGGAGCCATGGCACTCTTACTCGGCCTTGTGGGCCTTTACGGCATGATTGCGTATTCCGTTTCGCAGCGAAGACGCGAGATTGGCATACGTAGTGCTTTGGGTGCGCAGCAACGGCAACTGACGGGAATGTTCGTGCGCGACGCCATGCTGTTGACGGGTACGGGCATATGCTCCGGGCTTGTTGTAGCGTTGGCGCTAACACGCCTGATGTCGTCGCTGTTATTTGGCATCAAATCCACCGATCCAGCAACCTTCGCAGTGGTGTCGATCGGCCTTCTCTCGGCGGCTGCTCTGTCGAGTTATCTGCCCGCGCGGGCTGCGGCCGGGGTGAACCCGGTTGAGGCTCTGCGTTCAGAATGACTAGGGCACAGGAAGGCACCATTTTTTCTACGAGGATATCCAAAGTGTCCTCCTGAGTTTTCCTGATCAAAGCGCCATGAAAATATCTCTGCAGAGTCTACGGCGAGCGCTTCAAAATTATCAATTCGGATGGTTGCGGGGTTGACGCAAATTATTGAAGGAAAGAAACCTTTGGTTGCAAAGGCCCGATACGTACCGAATAGACAATTTTTGAGCATACCGTTCCGCAGCGAACTGGTTCCTTGCGCTGGGTAAGTCATATGTTTTCCATCGTCAAGGACTTGAAGGGTGCGCGCCTCAAACGGATGCCACGAAGTTCGAACCCCGCCGGACCGCTGCCGACAACGCGAGGTTGAAGTACTTTCAAACACACAGAAGAGCACGGGCGGCACTGCAGGAGCCTAAGACTGCAACACCGGAGGTGGAGCGCGTAAGCCAGCAACGAGGCGGCGAGACGCCCGGCCACGCCCTGATTAGGAACGAAGGTGGCGACCGGATCAATGCATATGCTAGTCTTACTCTCGACAAGAATAGAACGACATGTCATTCTACTCTTGTAGTCAGGAGATTGACGATGATTGGCCACAGGTTTGGCATCAACAGCAACCGGATTATTGCGCTCTGCCTGGTTTTTCTTTCCGCCGTCCTCATTCTCTCGCACAGGGTCACCGCACAAACGTTACAGCCCCTTGCTTCTTCAGCAGCAATCATGGTGGAAATCCAATGTAAGCCCGGAACGGCGGACCTGTGGCGAGAGTCGTTCGAGAAAGAGACCCTTCCCGCGATCCGCGAAGCCATTCAGAAGGGCGACGCGTTCACCAATTTCACCTATCTGGAAGCACCGCTTCCGGTTCAGGATATCGATTTCGTTCTGCTCTTCGAGCTGAAGAGCTTTGCCTCGTTGGACACCAGGCGACTTCCTCCTCACTACGAAGTGCTGCTGCGTCGCCTTGGTCCAGAGCGCTTTGCAGCATTGGAGAAGGAAACCGGAAACTGGGAGAAAACAGTGCGGGTAAGTGTGATGCGGTCTTACAAAGTGAAATAGATGACTTCGGTTCTCATCACCGGTGCCGGCGGGTTCATCGGACGCCGCGTAGTGTGCAAAGCTAACAGTGCCGGGTATGGTGTTACCGCCATAGTTCGAAAGCCTTACCGCGGTGCTGTTCACAGCGTGATCAAACACGACCTGAGACTCCCGTTGAGCAAACTGCCGCCCGTCGATTGGATTTTTCATCTTGCGGGAGCTTATGCCGGTGCCGATGACGAAGAGCTGCGACATGCAGACCTGGCAATGGCACACAACGTCATTAATTGGGGCCTTGCGGCGGGAATCAAGAACTGGATCTTCGCCAGTGCTGCAGAAGTGTATGGCGAAGTTCGGGGCATAGCCACCGAGGAAGTGCCTACTCAGCCTGTGATTCCGTATGGCCGGATCAAGCTCATAGTGGAAAGCCTTCTCATTGAAAAGACCAAAGAAATTTCCAACCGCCGTGTGATCATTCTCCGAATCGGGGAGGTCTATGGGTACGAGGGCCGGCTGATCACTGAACTGACAGCACGGTTGAAACGAGGCTTCTGTCCGTGGCCCGGGACAGGGGACGTTCCGCTGAGTTTTGTTCACGTGAATGACGTTGCCGAAGCATTCTTATGTGCTATGCAGAGTGCTCCACCCGGCACGTCGGTCTATAACGTGGCCGACGATATGCCAGCGACTTGGCTCGATTTCTTGGCTCGAGTCGCTCGGCTTCTAGGAGCGCCGCCCCCCGTGTTTTTTCCGGAGACGTTGCTTCACCTCTACGCTGCGTGCGGCACGCTGGTTTGCCGAGCTAGCGGACGCGAACCGATACTGACACGGCATGCGGTACGGCTGATCACCACGCCTAAGGCCCTCTCGAATTCCCGTGTAAAACGCGAGCTGGGGTTTCATCCGCGTTACCTTAGTTATATACAAGGACTGGAGGAAGCACTCCGTGGCGTACCGCACTACACCTAAGATGGCAAGACGGAAGGAAGCACATCGAGCAAAGCTATTGCAGACAGCCATCCGTTTGTTCGGCAAGCAAGGCTACAACGCCACGATTGTGCCCACGATCGTGCGGGAATCGAGGAGCTCCACGGGAGCTTTTTATTTCTATTTTCGCAATAAGGACGACATCTTTGCCTGTGCCTTGGAGGCCATCGGAGAGCAAATCGCTAGCTCGCTGAACAAGGCAATGGCGAGCGCGCGTGGGGACACCATTTCTCAGATGAGAGTGGCCCTTGAAACATTCATTTTGTACCTGGCTGAACATCCAGATGAGGCACGCATCTTGATCGTTGAGTCCTCAGGGTTGAGCGCAAGGTTGGCCAAAGTTCGTCGATCTATCATCGCCAGCCATTGCAGGAGCGTCGAACAAGCGCTAACCAGCATTTCCGATTCTCTTCCGAGGCTAGATCCAAAAGTGGTCGCAAGCTGCTGGGTGGGTGCAGTGCACGAATCCGTGTACGAATGGTTGGACTGTCCCACGGAGAGCCGGATTTCGGCTGAGGCACTTGCGAAAGAAATCTCCAGATTTAATTTGCGGGCAATCGGAATTGAAAAGGAGAGGACATGAAAAGGCTGCTGGTTATGTTCTGCCTGGCCACAACAATGGCCAGCGCTCAATCCCGGACCTGCGATGTTAAGGAATCTGAACAACAAGTCCGCGAAGTCATTCAGAGAATCATGGACCTACGTTCACAGCAGGACGACCGTTTCCTTTCATTTTACGCAAGCGACGAGTACTCCTTCCCTGGCGAGTCATGGGTCTTCCAGCGGCAAGACCGCGCAGCGGAGCGCACTCGCGAAACCAAATCCGCACGCCAATCTGGAGAATCTTGGCACATGGAGATCCGCGATCTTCACTTGAAGGCGGGATGCGACATTGCCTGGATAGCGGGCGTCGTACACGCTCAACGAATGGATTCGCACAACACTCCTAGTTATGAAGCGCAATGGCGGCTCACGGCGATACTGGAGCGACGAGAATCGGGCTGGCTGATTGTTCACCAACACTCATCGCTACCAATCACTGATCCGCAGCAATGGTGGCAGAAGGCGCAAACGACAGACAAACCGTAATCTATTTTGAGCGAGGGAAGGGCTGGAGACTGGGGAAAATATTCGCTAGGAGCAGGCACGAATGGAAAACCTCACAACGAATCGCCGGCGTTTCGGAGTCGCGTGGGTTACCTTTGCGCTTTCCATCGCGGTTCATGTCACGGACGAAGCGACGAACGATTTCTTGTCCACCTATAATCCTAGCGTTCGTGCAATCCGAGCCCGATTGCCCTTTCTTCCGCTTCCGACATTCACGTTCGGGGTTTGGCTTAGTCTCTTGATAGCGGGAATTTTTCTGCTGCTTTGCCTTTCACCATTGGCTTTTCGTGGAAACTCTTGGCTCCGAATCGCTTCTCGACCCTTGGGCATTGTTGTTGGAGTGCTGAATGCCATTCTTCATATCGGCAGTTCTCTCTATTTTCACCGTTGGATGCCGGGTGTGTACAGTTCGCCTTTGCTCCTGCTTGCGGCAATGTACCTTCTAGCAAGTTCGCGGAGCGGCGCTTCTAGGAAATTGGCGGACTTCCGGCCGTTTTTAAACCTTAGTCACTGAAGTGTGTCTGCAATCCGCACCGGTTTCTGCTTGGTCCAGTAGGCCACTCTTTTTCTGCAGCTCATTCTCCTGGGCATTGCTGCGGGCTAATTCCTGCGTCCTGCAGCTTCGCGGCCTCTTCTTTCCGGGTGTTCCTCGCCAGACTCATGGGTCCCTCCCATAAACCAGCTGCTAGCTTTGGAAGCAGAAGTCATTGCATCGGACTGCGTCTTAGGCTCGCGACATCGAGATGTTGCGGCGGGCGACTGTCAATTCGGATGGTTGCAGGGTGTTCGGAACCTATTGCGGCAGAATAGTTTCTGGTTGCAGAGGCCTGATTTTAACCAACGCCTGTTCACAGAGCCTATAGTGCCCATCGATCCTACCGAACAGACCCCCGGCTCCTGCGGTGGTTTTCCAAACCGTACGGCCATTGCGTTACAAGATGCTCTGAGGTGATCTAGGGTGCTGTGAGCTTATCTGATTTGCAAAGGTTTGCTAATTTTTCCTGCCCTATTCGTACTCACACTCGATCATTTGTTTTGAATCACTTACGGCGCTCACATTTGCGCGGAATTACCTCATTTGCGGGTTACAGTGCACCAAGAGTGCACCAGAGGGTGGCTCCGACTTTTGTAATGAGGACAAGCTCGCCCTAGGCGCATTTCCTTTGAGACGACGACGCGTTTCCTGGTTCGCGTAAGCGGGCGAAAATCCTATCGATTCTCATTTGGGGCGATAGGTAACACCGCATACGATGGGTGTTCGTTATCGTGGTACAGGGTCTGCTCGGCGATTCTGGTGTTCACGGTTTTTCCCAAGGCCTCGCCCGTATTTTGATTGCGGTCATATTTCGGAAATGCGCTTGATGTGACCTCGATGCGCACTCGATGTCCTTTGCCAAATTCCTGGCACGTGTTCCACAGGTCGACATCGATACCGTAAATTCTCTCAGGTTCGATCAGCGATGGGCTGTCACCGCCGTCGCGATATCGCATTCGAACCATGCCATCGGTGAGTCGCTGCGCAAATCCATTTGGCCATACGTCGATCAGCTTCACCATAAAGTCTGTGTCAGGAGCAGAAGACGCCACAGAGAGGTGTGCGCCAACAGGCCCGCAAAGCAAGAGGGTAGATTTTATCGCGTCCGATGTGTACACCAGTACATCGTCCCGTCGCTCGACCGAACGATAGTCATCTGGCCCGCCAAGCTGCGCGTAGGACGATTCCATGATGAACGGGACAGGATCGAGCGGGTCGTATTTATAGTGATCGGTGCGAGCCGTTGAACTGGGTCGCAGACTCAGAGTCCCGTCGCCAAACGAACTGTTCGCTCGCCCGCCGCTGCCGAGGAAGTACTTCACAGATTCGCTGCCGGGAATCGGCCAATCACTCCTGTCTTGCCATTCGTTCCGACCCATCAGGAAAATCCGCACGGGTGGCTCATGCATAATCCCCGTGTCCACGCCCTTCAGCCAGCGGTCGAACCAGCGCAGTTCGTATCCATCCAGATCCATCAGGGCCGTGGACCCAAAATCAACGGCGCCCAATTTCCGGGACGAATTCACGGCATGAGGCCAAGGCCCCATCAATAACTTCTGATTTTTCCGCGCTTCGGCTGAAGCCCCCTTGCGCGTCATCCCGATGTAATTCATCACTGCACCGGCCTGCTCATCGTCATACCATCCTGAAACATGCAGGATCGGCAAGTCGATGCGATCGAATTTATTCTGATAAATCAGCGGTTCCCACCACGAATTGATGCCTGGATGATTCAGGACGTCTTGCCAGTACGACGCATGGAACCCACCGGCCTCGTCCATCGTTGAGAGCGGTAGGTGTAGATACAACGCATTCCAGTCCACCCCCGCTGCGTTGTGCAGCGTATGTCCGAGGAGCAAGTGATACCAACTTAGATAGGAAGGTGATTGCAATCCGGTCGGTGATTCTACAAACGGATCGGGCGGCGTTACCAGCACGATCATCGTGCTCAAATGCGGCGGGTGTTGCAGCGCCGCAAGCCACTGGTCGTATCCCAGATACGAGGAACCGATCGTACCAATCTTGCCGGTCGACCACGGCTGCTTTGCGCACCATTCAATCGAATCAAAGCCGTCAGCACCCTCATTGCGATAGGGAACAAAAATTCCATCCGAGTCTCCTCGGCCTCGTACATCCATCGCGACATAAACGTATCCGCGCGCCGCAAAATAGCGGCCCACGCCCAGATGATTTCCCCGCTCTGTGCTCTTGTTGTAGGGCGTGCGCGTCAGAATGACCGGAAACTGGCCCTTCGCATCCGGCCGGTAAATATCCGCCGATAACTCAACACCATCGCGCATCCGAACGCGTTCGTTGAACTCGATCCTTACAGCGTAGGAAGGTGCGCTGCTGCTCTGTTTCTGAGCTACGCCATGGACGGCCGTCGCGCAGAGTGCGGACGCCAGCAGAAAAGCGAAAAACACGCTAAACCGGGAGCTCAATGCAAGGCGACGCGGCACATCCTCAATTCCCGGCAGCTTCATGCTTCCAGCCTGGCCCGCGCAGTGCCTGTCCGGCCATCGCTCCGGTCAATTTCCCATTCTCGAATTCTAGCTGCCCATTCACGAAAACATATTTGACGCCCTTTGAAATGCTGCTAGGCCGAGTATAGGTCGCCGTATCCTCGATCGTATTTGCGTCGAACACGGCGATATCCGCAAAGTAGCCGACCTTCAGCAGCCCGCGATCCACCAACCTTTCGCGCTGCGCGGGGAGTGAAGTCATCTTTCGAATGCCTTGCTCAAGTGCCAGCAAATGACCATCGCGCACATAGTGCCCTAGAAATCGTGGCATCGCACCAAACGCGCGTGGATGAGCGTGCGGTTCAAACAAAGGACCGTCGAGCGACAACTCGCCAGCATCTAGACACAGACTCGTCCATGCCTGCTTCAATCCATACTGCAAGTCATTTTCGTTTGCCATGAAATACAGCGCGCCGGTTTGTCCTTTATCCGCGATGATGAAGTCAAAAAGTGCGTCGAGTTGTGTCTTTTTCTGAGCTTCGGCGATCTGCGCGACGGTCTTGCCGTCGAATTTCTTCAGCTCCGGGTTCACTACACCCGAAACCATCACTCCACTTCCTGCACCACTGTCGAAAAACAAGTTCTCCCAATTCGGATGATCGCCGGCCATCTCGGTCTTGATCTTCGCGCGCGTAGCCGGGTCGTGCAGCCGCTCGAGCAACTTCGCGGTCCCACCTTCGGCAACCCATGGGGGCAAGCTCGATGCGAGTGCCGTGCCACCCGCTATATAAGGATACATATCCGCAGTTACATCCTGCCCTGAATCGCGCGCCGCCTGGATCATGCCCACAATCTTCGGCATGGAGCCCCAGCGCGTCTTTCCACTCACCTTCAGATGAAAAATCTCCACCGGCAAATCAGCTTCGCGTCCAATCCGAAGCGCCTCTTCAATGGCTGCCGGCTCACTTTGTCCCTCGCTGCGCATGTGCGAGCCATAGATCCCGCCGTAGTGCGAAGCGATTTTCGACAGCTCGATCAATTCGTCCGTCTTCGCGTAGTGTCCTGGCGGGTAGATCAGCGCAGTCGACAACCCGAACGCGCCCTGCTGCATCGCTTCTGCCACCAATGCCTTCATCTTCTCCAACTCTTCCGCCGTCGGCGCGCGATCCACGTCGCCGAGTACTGCCTCGCGGACTTGCGCTGCTCCCACGTAGGTCCCGATGTTCAGGGGCGTGCCCTGTTTCGTCAGGCGTTCGAAATATAGGTCGAGATTCGTCCAATCGACCTTTAGGTGATATTGATCCAGTTGAGGCTGTATCGACGCGATGGTTGTCGCATTTTGCGGCGCAATCGATCCGCCTTCACCGGTAATTTCCGTGGTGATCCCTTGAGAAAGCTTACTCAACGACCGATTGTCGATCAGCAGCGCAGTTTCCGACTGTCCCAACATATCGATGAATCCCGGTGATAGGACCAGTCCGCTTGCATCGATGACGCGCTTCGCGCGTGCGCTGTCAACTTTTCCTATTGAGACAATTCGTTTACCACGAATCGCGATATCACCAGAAACCCAGGGATTTCCCGACCCATCGACAATATGTCCGTTTCGAATCACGACATCGTATCCGTCGGTCCTCGTCTCGTTGGGCAGCTTCGTGGCCACGCTCCCTTGTGGTAGCGGCGCGTCATAAGCCGCCGATGCGATCTCTCCCAATGCTTCACCCGCGATTTTCTGGGTCGCTTCGGGATCGTCCATCGGCACCGCCACCATGTTTACGTAGAGCGCCAGAATCAAGTGCTGGCCGCTCGCGGTGTCCATGTAACCCGCAAGGCCTTTTCCGGTTACCATCAGGTTTTTGTTCAGCGCGTCATACGCGCCGTAGGTTCCAGTCTTTGCATGCACGTGTCCGGCGGCTGGCGAATTCACCTGAATCTTTACCAGCGTTCCATCTTTTCCAAGAATAGGCAGCCCATGGTGGAAATCAGCGAAATTAGCCTGCTTCGACATGTAGAAGAGGTAGTGCGCCATGAAGTCCGGGGTGTAGTAGGCGTTTCCGCCGGCTCCGTCGCTTTGCGACGCTCCCGTCAGGTCGAGCCCGCCTTTGGTCAGAAATTGATTCTCAAGGTCGAATCCCGCCTGATCGATGCGGGTCTGCGCGTGGGCAAGCAGAGCGCCAAGCAAAAACGGTGTCATGCTGGCATGCAGGTTCTGGCTAACCTTCAGAGTGATCTTGACGTCCTCTTTCAAAGGTGGCGACACATGCTCCGCGACCTCGTTCTCCTGTTTGTAGTTGGCCGCCAGAATTTTAAAATCGACTTTATCTCCCGGTGCACCAATCGAGGAGCGCACTCCTTTCTCGGCGAGCGCCTCCATCAGCAGCGTCGCGGCATATCGGCTCGGCTCCGGCACCGGATATGCCGCCATCGGCGAAGGGCCACCCGCCGGCAAACTCCCCGTCAACGTAACGCTTCGTGTCCCATCGGCATTCTGTTTTTCGTCCGTGTAATCGAGACTCGACTTCGAACCCGCCGCCCCTGTCGTCACTTGATTCAGGATCTTGACGTACGCGGTCTGAGGCGAAATCTTGAGCGTTGCCGGCGTTCCTGGGGCTGCGCCAGGGGCCGCGATCACGTCAACAACGTTGTCGTTCACAACGATCGGCGAAATCACGATTCCAGTTCCCAGTTCGCGCTCGCCTTCGGGAAACAGCGTCGCGTCGACAAGAATCTTGCCCTTCACCCGCTTGATTCCTTTAGCCGCGATCTGCTGCGCGAATTCGCGAATCACCAGTAACGTGTGGCCCGCTAGTCCCTTGCTGTCGGGACCGCCGTAGGAATGGTCCTCGTCTTCGAACGCCAGAGTACCGTCGGGTTGAATGCGATTCGAAAGGTCATAGTCGCCGCTGCCCACCAGAATCAGGTCGCCGTCAAGGGTGCCATTCTTCTTGATTGGGCCCGTTCGATAGATCTTCGTGTGGAATCTATAGTCCCCGCCCAGGAGTTCCAGCGCCGTCCCCATCGTCAGCAGTTTCGTCGTCGATCCCGGAACGAAAAGCTGCTGTGGGTTCAAGGTGTACAGGGCTTTGCCAGTTTCCATCGAATAGAACCCGATGCCGAATCGCGAATGCGCGAATTCGGGTCGCTCCATGACTTTCTGGATGCGCTGCTCGAACGTGGCCTGGCTCTGCGCAAGCGCGTCGCCGCTGAGTACCATGCAGCACACTAGTGCAATACCAAACGCGAAGAGTTGCACAGGCTGGGTCATCTTCATCGGGTCTCCGAACGTGAACTGCTAGATTTATCGGGTCGAACCAAACTCCACGTAGCGCCAGGCTTTTGCCCGGCCGGAACTTCTCCGTTGCTTTTTCGGGATGCCAACAATCGTTCGAACGCGACGTTTAGGATCGGATAAACTCGCCAATTTCTGTAGTCAAAGTGCCACCACTCGACTTCGTACACGTCGAATCCCTCACCTTCCATCGCTCGCCGCAGTAATTCCCGGTGCCAACGCTGTAGCGAAGTCCCGCCGGGATAGCCGGGATACGAACGTTCTGACATTTCGTCATATACGCCAACCATCTCGATTGGATTTCCGGTCGCGAGATCGTAGAGGCTCAAATCCACCGCACAACCGCGGTTGTGCCGCGAACCTTGGCTCGGATCGGCCACGAAAATCCGCTTGTCGTCGGGCGTTGCGTCCCAGAAAAGTTTCGTCACGTACCACGGTCTGTAGGCATCGTGAATCAACAGCCCGTATCCCAGCGTTTTCAATTTCTGATGAGCCCGCAGCAACGCTTCCGCCGCCGGCCGCTGCAGGAACGCCCTCGCCTGCGAATAAACCGGCGTGCTCAGAAAATTATTCTTCGTCGCGTAGCGAATATCGAGTTTGATCGTTGGATCGAAGGTTGCAAGTTCGACCAGATCCGGCTTGCGAAAGTTTCCGTTCTCAACGGGCGGGTGGTCGCCGGCTGCTTGTCTCCTCAAATCGTCGAGATTTGCCACCGGTGGAATTCGAAAAACGCCCCCGCTGACACCGCCAATTGCCCGGCGTTTAAAAACCACACCGCTGACTTGCACTTGAGCGGCGTTCCCGGAAGCATCGCGTGTAAAGATCGCTTTTTCGCCGTCGTACAAACCATTTCCGGGAAATCGGAAAACGTCATCGGATTCCTGAGTCAGCGGGTCGAACTCGACCCATTCGATCAGAACCGTGAGCCGACCTTCCTTTTCAAACACATATAAAATGTCGTGATCCCAGCCGTACTCGCCTATCAACCCTTTCCATTTTTCCGGAATCTCGGCCGGTTTTTCTGTTCGAATCCGCTTAAGTCTCATTGTTCCAATCTGAATTCCGCTTGGAACCGGGGTTACGGCTTTCCCATATCCAAGAATCCCGTCGACTAAAAATTTATCGCCGTTCTGTTTCAATTCCTGCTGATCGCCACCAGCAACCGGCAGCATGCTGAGCTTGCCGCCGAGGTATGTGAGGTCGACGGCGTTTTCGCCCACTCCGTAGCGACCCGCAATCTCCCGTCCGGCATCTCGGGAAACGGGACTCGATGGAGCTGGCAGGCTTGCCGTTTTGCCACTCCGCTGTGCGAGGACCAAGCGCAGCGCCTCGGCCGCGATTCTATCGGTCAGCGCATTGGCCACATCTTCTGTAGCCGTGACTACAACTCCCAACTTGTCATCCGGCAAAAGAGCCAGCGAAGTCGCAAACCCATAGATCGCTCCGCCATGCCCAACCATCCGGTGCCCTTCGAAATCGCTTACCACAAATCCCAATCCAAATACCCGCCCGCCGGGATTTGGAAATTGCGGCGACCACATCTGGTCGAGTGTTTTCGATTGAAGTAAGGTCCCCGAACCCGCACCCCGTTGCACAGCCACCGTACTGTGTGCCGTCTCGGCAAAATCCTTATCACCAGCACGATCACTGCTTTGAATCCGCCCGCGAGCCAAAAGCACACTCACAAACTTGCCCAAATCCGTAACCGTCGAATACATGCTTCCGGCAGGGCTCATCCCCAATTGAAACGTAGGGGCCACGAACGTCTTCCCGTCGTAAGTCCACATCTTCGCCGTCGCCAGATCCCGTAGCACTCCTGGATCCGCTTCGAACGAGCTGTGCCCCATTCCCATTGGATCAAGCACCGCGTGTTTCAAGTATTTCGCGAACACCTCGTGATTGCGCGCCTCTAAGACATCTCCCACCACGGCAATCGCCGCGTTTGAATACTTGGTGTGCGTCTGCGGCGCAAAAACGAGTTCGGTCTCGTTCAAGCTTCGAACAGTGGCCGCCAGCGACGGCTCGCTGGGATCAAAGTAATTCCCAACCGGCGGTTCCCGGAGCAATCCCGATCGGTGTGACATTAATTCACGCAATGTAATCGGCGGCCCAAACGGATTTCGGGGGCGAAAATTGGGAAGATATTCGCTGACCGGCGCGTCGAGATTCAACTCGCCGCGCTCGACGAGCTGCATGATTGCAATATCGGTGAAAAGTTTGGAAACCGAACCAATCCGATAAATCGTCGCCGCAGTAGCGGGCCTTTTATTCTGCGAATCGGCAAGCCCAAACCCCTGTGCCCAGACCGTTTTTTGATCATCTACGAGCGCAATGGACAGTCCCGGGATCTGCTTCTCCGCCATTTCTCGCTCGATAAATGGTCGCAGTGTCGCCGCAAGCGGTGCATAGTCCTTGCGCGGCGCAATGTCAGGCCCATCGGCGGAAACGGCGAATCTGGTTGCTCCATAGAACACAATCACCGTCGCCAGAAGCGACAAAAGAATCTTCGCCACCGTCGCCACTCGCGGCTGCCGCGTCAGACTCATGTTCATTGGCATCCCAGAAACTCTGACATGAACAACAAAGACATCGACCACCTACAGCATCGATTCGAAACTCGCGTCTATAAAGACACGCGCGTCAAGCCGCGGCCAACCGCGCATTCCACGTATTCTTTCGAACCGTGGCCCGTTCGATCCGGTCGCGCCGCACTGCGTATCCCAGCCCCGCGCCCTTCGGCACGAGAATCGTGCCATGGGGCGTAACCTCGACTTCCGGTTCGATAATGTCCTCATCCCAATATCGCTTGCTCGCCGAAACATCGCCGGGCAGCGTAAATCCCCGCAGAGTCGACATTGCGATGTTGTGCGCGCGGCCGATGCCGCTTTCCAGCATTCCGCCGCACCACACCTCGATCGCACGATTTCGGCTAACCTCCTGCACTTCGCGCGCTTCCGTATGGCCGCCGACCCGTCCCAACTTGATGTTAATAATCCGGCATGCATTCAATTCGATCGCCGTCAGTGCGTGTCTCGCATTGTGGATGCTCTCGTCCAGGCAAATCGAAGTTTCAATTTGGGCTTGCAGCTTCGAGTGGACATGGATGTCGTCCCAGCCTAATGGCTGCTCCATCATCAGCAGATTGTATTGATCCAATTCTCTCAAGTGCGCCGCATCTTCAAGCCTGTACGCCGAATTCGCGTCGACCGATAGCCGAATCTTCGGGAATTCCCTTCGTACAGCTTTCACGTATGACAGATCTTTCTCAGGTTTGATTTTCAATTTGATCCGCTGGTAGCCGCTCCTCAGTTCTTCCTCCACGCTCTTGACCAATGACTGCGGCGTTTCCCGGATACCCAGTGAAACTCCGCACGCAATTTCCTCCAGGGTCCCGCCCACCAATTTCGATAGAGACACGCCTTTCATCTGCGCTTCAATATCCCACAGCGCATTTTCGAGCCCGCTCTTTGCCATCTCATGTCCGCGAATATGCTGTACCAGTACCGGAAATTCGGAGGCCATCGCGATGTCTTTTCCGAGCGCCGCGGGCACGATGAAATCCGACAGCACGTGCCACGCCGTCTCCGTCGTTTCCGAGATGTACCCAGGAGTTTCGAGGGTGGTCACTTCTCCCCACCCGCTGACGCCGTCCGCAATCGCTTCGACCAGTACGATCCTGCGGTTCAATGTCGTTCCAAAGCTTGTTTCGAATGGAGATTTCAACCGCATCTGAATTTCGCGCAACGTAATCGATTCAATCTTCATAAGGCTCCAAAAGGTAGGTCCCCTCTGTTTTGTTCAGGTCAAAGCCCGTAGCCGCATAACCCTCGGCAATCAAGCGTTCGAATCGTATTCGGGCGTCCGACTGAATCTTGGCCGCCGTCGCCGGCTGTGTCTCGCACAATGTCCGAATGTCCGCAGGCACGTTGATTCGCTCCACGGAATCGCCGACCCTCAACGGCGGCAAATTCTTCACCGCGTTCTGGGCGCGGCTTGACCGCACCCACCATTCCGCGACCAATCGGTCCGTAGGCAATCCCGCATGTAATGGGCTCGTTGTCCGGCCGTACAAATTTGGAATGTAGTGCCGCACGACCGCACCGAGCCGTGTGATGTTGAACCTTGCATTTTTCAATTGCAGCGGGTCAAACGTCCACTCGATCAATTCGAATCCCCGCGCCAATGCATCTTCTCGCTGCGCCAACTTCAGCAATCTGCCAACACCCCGATCGCGATAGCTTTCCAGCACGCCAACCATGTGTGAATGCAGATAGTTCCGCCCATCCCGCCGTCCAACGAACGCCAGGGCGAAGCCCACGGGGTTCTCTCTATCGAATGCCAGGAGCGCGTGTCCGCCCGTCTTCTTCGCGACGATGAACATCTGATCCGGTACCACGTTCAATGCGGAATAACCCCAAATCGCTTGTTGCAATTCCACGCACAGCCCAAATTCTGAAATATCCTCCGCCGCCCGTACGCCAATCGTTTGTTGCATCTGCGTAACTGCCTCATTCATAGAAATGATCCCCGTGCTCGAAAGTTCCAGCTACTTCGATTTCACTCAGCGAAAGCAGGTCAATCTGTCCGTTAGCGCAAATCCTTTCCATCCTTGGCCACCCAAAACCATCGGTGATCCGCTTGGTCTTCTTCTTCGCTTCTTCTCAACAGAGCCAGGGTCTTCGACGGATGCGCATGCGTACAGGCGATCAAGATCGATCCCAGCACCGACATCGGTGCCACATACGACGTTCCAAAAGAAGGACTTGCTACCGACGCGATGCAATAGTTGTCGCAGACCTTCGCGATCGGAGTCAGCTCACTGTCCGTAATCCCAAATGTCGGTACGCCTTGATCGCGCGCACGCAATGCGGCCTCCACCGTTTCGCGCAAACAAACGCCAAAACTAATCGCGATCAGCAAATCCTTCGGCGTCAGCGTACGAACGCGTCTCTGTACGTTCCCCGTTCCTCCCACGGGCGCATCCGCGGGAAATCCGAGGTGCATCAACCCATATGCGAGGTGCCAGCTCAACGACGCAGCCAGATCGATTCCGACGACAAGAATCCTCCGCGCCCGCTTGATCGAATTCGAAAGGGCGATGATTCGTTCCGGATTGAGCGAGGTCTGCAACGCCTGCAGATTCCGAACGTCCATGTCCAGACCGTGCCGGATACGATCCGCCGGTGCTTTCTTCTCCCGCGACGCCGCCCGCAGGGCCGAGTACGGCGTAATCCTCGTTATGAAGTGCGACCGCAGATCCGAGACGAACTCCCCAAATTTGCGATAACCCAATGCCTGGATCGTCCGAACGATGGTTGCAGCGTCGACCTCGTACCTCTTGGCCAGTTCGCGCGATGACAGAAAAAACGTATCCTCGGGATTCTCCAGGATCATTCGCAAGAGCTTCTTACGGCGGGGGTTCAGGCTGCCCTGAGCCTTGGCATAGCGGCTCTCGAGCGCGGTCCCTCCCGCGGAGGCGACGTCAGAGTCGGGCCTGCTTTTGGAACTTCGGGTGCCCGCTCCCAACCTAGCTATTCTCAATCGTGTTCGCCTCTCCGTGTGGCAACGCAATTACAACGGATGTTGCATGCTGTCAAGATTTTTCACGATCTGTTGCAACGCTGTATCGTTTTTTCCGATTTATCAAATCAATCGTGCAACAAGTGTTGCGGACAATCGCATTCTACATGAATCACACAAAGAATTTGTTGACAACGTGTATCTCGCTACCTACACTCGCGCGCAACGGACGCAAGTCTGGTTGGTGCAACAATCGTTGCATTCCTTGGTGAATAAATAGCACTAATAGCGTCGCCGGATCAGCAGTTTGGGTGAGGGTGAACAGGAGGGTACATGGATTTACGAGAGACTCTGGCTGGAATTTTGCATGCAAGTTGTCGCACGACTCGCTCGCCGGCCTCTAAGCGTTCGTCGTTCTATGTCGTTTGCGCCGCGCTGTTTCTTTCGTTCGTCGCCGCATTTGCATCGGCGCAAACGACCTCGACGCTTGAAGGTACCGTAAAGGACAAGCAAGGTCTCGCCGTCGCCGGCGTGCAAATCCAGATCGTCAGCGCTGAACTGGCGGTCGACCGAAGCGTTAGCACCGACAGCGATGGCAATTACCGCATCGCCGCTCTTCCTCCCGGTATCTATGAGATCCGCGCTTCAAAGACCGGCTTCGAATCCGAAGTCTTCAAAAATCTCGAAGTCACGCTCAATCGGACCCTCTCCTATGACATCACCCTTCCCGTCGGCACCGTGAACCAGACTGTCGAAGTCGATTCCGCGACTCCCCTCCTCGAGACCGCCGAGTCCTCTACCGGCAGCACCATCACGCCGCAACAAATCGTGGACATGCCTATCAACGGACGCAACTATCTCGACCTGCTCCAACTCGTGCCAGGTGTTGCCCTGAATCGGCAGAACGATCCGACCGGCGACAACGCCACTCCGATTCTCGGCGAGCGCGGCGGCAACGCGCTGTTCCTCATCGACGGTCTCCCCAATCGGGACAATTTCAACGGAGGGCCGTCCGCGCAGTTCAATCAAGATTCAATTCTAGAATTTCAGGTTGTCACAGGCGGCTACAAGGCTGAGTTCGGCCACGCCTCGGGTGGCATCATCAATGTGGTTACCCGGAGCGGCACCAACGACTGGCACGGTGGCGTCTCCACCTTCTATCGCAACTCCGTCTTCGATTCGAACAATGTACCCCACGCCACTACCGGTGCGCCGTTCCTGAACCGCTGGGATCCGACCGCATACCTCGGTGGCCCTATTCTGAAAGACAAAGTTTTCTTCTTCGGCTCTGCCGAGCGGATCCTCGAAAGTCGCGACCTCAACTTCATCTTCAATCCCAACTTGCCCGAAAGTCTGGTCGCGTTCGAGACCCCGTTTAACAAACACAGTCTCACTTACGACACCCGTGCTCGTGCCAAGCTCGACGAAAATCTCGGCCGCCACCGCGTCACGGAGCAGATGAACTACACCAACACGCACGTCACCGACTTCCTGCCGCTCACGTCGGCGCCGCTCAATCTCCCGGACACGCGCCAGAATCTCGACAATCGCACACTGATGCTCGGTCTCACCGACCTGTGGTCGCTCGGGGACAACGCAAATCCATGGATTCTGAATTCATATTTTCAGTATCGCGCCGATCCCGCGCGCACGAGCCCGGCACATCCGCAGTCCGGCATCCCTAACAATCTCTTCAATCTCTTCGACACCTACACGAGCGACAGCGAATTCGGCAATCTGGGTCAAACTTCGTTCGGCCCCGGCTACAACTCGTTCACCTTCTACCAAAAATACGTTTCCCTGGGTTCAAACGTCAGCAAGGTCTTCGGCCACCACACCGTCAAATTCGGCTGGGACTACCAAAACACGAAAGTCGACGGCGCCGAGCCCAACAACTTCTTTACCCAGCTGTTTGCCACCGTAGACGACTTCAACACTTTCGGCCCGATCAATTCCGGCATCAACTTGATTACCCTGCAATCCGGCGCCACGCCAGACGCAAACTCTGTCCACATCCGCAACAACTACAACGGTCTCTTCGTGCAAGATGATTGGCGCATCAGGCCAACGATCACCATCAACGCCGGCCTTCGCTGGGACTACGACTCGCGCTTCCCCAACAAGACCGACTTCTCGCCCCGTATCGGTGGTGCTTGGCAGATCACTCCGAAGACCGTCGTCAACGCTAGCTTTGGCGTCTTCTACGATCAATTCCGCGCCGGCGTCGCCCGTGACATTCCGGGATTTGGTGGCGCTGACATCGAGCGCGAACGGTTGCTCTCCTTCCCGCGGCTGTTTTACGGCAACCCGACTACGCTCACCAGCATCTTCCAGACTCTGGGTCGCCCGACAGTTTGCGTTGCCAACGCCATGACCCAGGCGCAAGTAGTAGCGTCCGGCGCAACCTGTCCCAATGGGACCGGCTCGACGCTCTATGGTATCGACTACCTCAACAGCGTCGTCGCCCCAGGGCACGCGCCCATTCCCGCAAATACTGCTGTCAACATGGGCAACATTCAGCAGCTTAGCGGCTACACTCCTGACCAGTTCCTCACTGCCGCCGACGCCGCTGTCGCCAATCTTGCCGGCTCCAACGCCACTCTCACGGTTCCCGCGAACTATTGGTCTTGGGATCCATTCGGCAACCTCACAACCATCGGGGGAATCAACGGTACTGCTGGATCTGTTCCCATAACCGTCGATCCAGGCTTCAAGGTTCCGCGCACCTATAACTATCACGTCGGTGTGCAGCGCGAACTTACGTCCGACACGGTTGTCACCTTCGACTACTATCACAAGAATATCGACGATATCCTCACCGTTCGCGCCACGAATCTCGCGTTCGAAGCTCGCATTCCAGGCTTCGGAAACGAACTCGTTCCCGGCACCGGCGACAAGAGGATCGAGGCGTATGGCCCGTGGGGAAAAGGAACCTATGATGGATTTACCATCGGCTTCCAGAAACGCATGTCGCATCACTTCGCGATCCAGGCCAATTACACGTTCGCACACGCGATCGACAACGTCATCAACTCCACCCTTGCCTCCGAAATTCAGAGCGGTGAAGGCGTGAACTTCCTCGCGATCAGTGGCCTTACCGACAGCTTCGTCGGTACGCCGCCGGTAGTCACCGATCCCGGCGACCCATCTTCCGGCTGCCCGTCGCAGTCCAACGCCACACATTCATTCATCGCCTGCAACGGCAATCCCGTGCCGCAAGCCGGCAAGTTCTACAATGGCGCGAACCTGGACAAGGGTCCGTCCGATCTCGCGCTCAATCATACCTTCCTGATCCACGGCATTTATGAGCTGCCTTGGAAGCTTGAGATCTCCGGCATCTTCCGCGCGCAAAGCGGCTTCCATTACAGCGAATCACCGGCCGATGGTGGAGTCGATGTCGACGGCGACGGCCTCGTCAACGGATACGATTTTATGCTCGGACGCAACAAGGAGACCGCACCGGCCTTCGTTAATATGGACCTTCGCTTTAGCAAACGCTTCACTATAGGAGAACGCGTAAAGGGTCAGGTGCTCTTCGAAATGTTCAATCTCTTCAATCGCGACAACGCTGCCGCAGTTCAGACTCTCGAAGGCACGACCCCTGCAGTCGGCTCGACCCTGCAATATCTTCCGGGGCGCGAAGGTCAGATCGGTGTCCGCTTCGAGTTCTAGAGGCTGGACATCCTTCATAAGAGGCAGTGGGTGGTTAAGCACGCTGCCGTACCTTTTTTGCTCGACTGCAATATCTTCACAGACGAGGCGCCGGCAAATTTGTTGGCGCTTCGTGTTGCTCAGGCGACACATTTGTTCGTTCGAGATAAATCCTGTGCCCGGGCGCAGCACTCCTGCGCCTCATCCAGACACACTCGATAGCTTTCGAGACTGCGAGGGGAACCTATGCGTCAAATCGTTTTTCTGATCATCACACTTCTGCTGCCTCTCGCGAGCGTTCCCCAGTCCGCTCCCTTCGATCTTCTCTTTCTCGGTGTGCGCTTCATCGATGGCACCGGCAACCCCTGGTACATGGCCGACGTCGGCGTCCGTGACGGAAAATCGCCGAAATCGGCGACCTCTCGCATCATCCAGCCAAGCGCACCATCGACGTCCGCGGCCTGACTCTTACCCCAGGCTTCATCGACATGATGTCCGGCACCTCGCTCCCGCTCCTTCTTGATCCACAGACGGCTCAGAGCAAACTTCGCCAGGGTGTCACCACAATGATGGCTGGTGAAGGCGACTCCCTCGCGCCGCAAAACGACCACACCATCGCTGACTTGAATCTCCCTAAAAATTTCCCACACTGGACTACGTTCGAAGAGTACGACCGCATGCTTACCGCTAAGGGCTTAGGCGTTAACGTAATTCACAACGTTGGCGCGGCTCAAGTCCGCCGCGTTGTGATCGGCGATGAAGATCGTCCACCTTCCAGCGACCAACTCGCCCAAATGAAATAAATCGTCGCCAAAGCCATGCAAGACGGTGCCGTAGGCCTCTCCACCGCACTGATCTACCCGCCAGGCACCTACGCCAAAACAGACGAAATCATCGAGCTAGCCAAAGTTGCCGCCCAGTACGATGGGGTCTACTTCTCCCACATGCGCAACGAAAGCGCCCAACTCCTCGATGCCATTAAGGAAACGATTCGGATCGGTAAGGAAGCCCACATTCCCGTCCACATTTACCACCTCAAGCCGCTCATCCAGTGCGGGTAGCTTACCCTCAGCGCGTAACCGCTCGATTTCGGCTTGAAAATCTGACGGTCCAAACTTTTTCTCAGCCATTGTCGGTCTCCTTCAACGGACGCTGCAACGAGTGAGCAAGCTCGACAGCATCGCGGATGTCGCCGTCCATCTCAACGATTACTTCGATGTCGGTGTACTCGACGCCGTCCTCGCCGACAAAATCAGGGACGCGAAAACTGACGCTGGCGTGTTGCCTTTGATCTTCCTGTCGAATCATCGCGCCACCAACCCATCGCACCGAATGCCTGCGATGTAGTGGTCGAGGTAGCGCGGTTCGAACACAACGGTTGGCCAATACGGCTGGAAGCCGTTGTCCTTGCCGATCTCGCGATTCACTTAATCGATCCCGGCTTGCGTCAACGGTCGCAACAAAATGATGCTGCCGTGGTTGTCGACACGAAAATCGGCCTTAGCCATTGGCGGTCGGCGCTTGAATGGGACGACGTTCAGGTTCAGTTTCGACTTGGACTTGCTGGCGTGGTTCGAAGACATCGATCCTCCAGATGGGAGAAGATGCCTTCAAAAGTTTGGGGAGAAAGGTGGTTGTAGCCCCTACTACTCACCTTCGTTTCGAAGGTCGGCGGACGAACTCGCCTCATCAACCCTACAAGAATTTTGAGGGGAATTGAATGGTACGGTGGTACTGCTACGGGACTCGATCATGCCCTTAGGCGGATGGGAAAGGAGACTCTAGTGCTCACTCCCGAATTGGTCCGACGATGTTGGCTGGAGAGCGTCAGCAGTGGTGACGTGGAACGGCTCGTCAGCATGGTCACCGATGACATTGTCGTAGTGCATGGCAATGGGCGGTGCGTGTGTGGCAAAGACGAACTGAAAGCAGATTTTCTAAAGGGTTTGGAGGCATTTTCAGTGAATCAAGATGTATCAGCGGCAGAAGTCATCGCTCGCGGCCAGTGGGCCTTTGAAATTTCCGAAGTGGAGACAAGGCTGACATCCCGTATTGATGCCGCTACCAAGGAATTTCATTCCACAACGCTGGTCGTACTTCGACGACAGTCGGACGGTTCATGGAAAGTCGCACGCGTGCTTGGTCTAGTGGATTAGGCTCAACGGTGAGAAGAATTGCAGGAGCGACCGTCGTAGCAACCTAGCCAAAAACCAAATGCGACAAAAGCACAATACCGGCCTGTCCGCAATTGAAGACAGTTAAAAAGAAACTCCCGCCGCGATCTCCTTGTCTGGCACGGTCAGCGTGGGGGGCAACCATGAAAACCACGCAGCTTTCTCTGCCACCTAGTAGCTCTGCGATTTACCTTGGAGGGGATGCGAGAGTACGTCCGCGCAAATGGGGGTACGTTCGTGCAGACGGCGAGCCACGGAACGATGGGCAAGGCGGATCGGACCATCGCGCAGATTCAGGGACATATGGCAAACATGGACGGTGAATTGAACGCAGTCACTTATGAGATTATTCGGCGGATTCGTCCCTCGCGATAGCCTTCGCGAAACCCGGGAGATGCGCCAAGCATCTCATTCGTGCCGAAGTGCAATTATCGGATCAACTCGATTCGCTCTACTGGCTGGTACGAAACAAGCAACCAGCGAAACAGCAACCAAAAGTGTCGTGACTACAATTGAAGTAGGGAGATCGATTGGCTCGACACCGAAGAGCAAGCTCTTGATGAAGTGCGTTGTCCAAGTAGAGTAACGACACCAAGTGCGCCTAGCAGCGCGAGCGCAATACCTCGTCCAATGACCAGCCTTAATACTTTTGTTGGTTGTGCGCCGAGAGCTTTGCGAATCCCAATTTCTCTCGTACGCGTTGTCACTTGGTGGGACAGAAGACCGTAGAGGCCAGTCGAAGCAAGTAGCAGCGCTATCGCACCAAAGAAACTCGACAACTGTGCGACAAGACGCTCAGAAGAAATCTGTCCATTGATTACTGCCACTTGAGTCGACACGTTGAACATCGGCAGGTCCGAATCGTGGCGTCCGACGATATTGCGAAAAACAGGCACCAGTGATTCCGGCGCAAGACCCGTACGAATCTCGAATCGTGCACCGCCTCCGAAGAACGGAAGATAAACGATTGGAGGATCAGGTTCTCTGACTGTCCTGTACTTTGTATCTCCAACGACTCCCACGATCTGCCATTCACGCGACGAAATCTTGCCCTCGGAGACCCCGGCCTTTGAAGACGAACCATTGCCCTTGTTCAGGAGCATTCCCAGCGGGCTGTGCTGGCCACTATACGTACGAACGAAAGCATCGTTGACCAGGATCGGGACGAGAGACTCGGAACCGCCGCTTGCGGATGGAACTGAACTTGACCGATTCATATCGAAGTCCGACCGATTCAGGTCTCTCCCAAGCAGCAACGGGATATGCATTGTGCCGAGAAAGCCTGGGCCAATCGGAAGAATGTTGACAAGCACCTTCTCTGATTGTCCCTGAATCGAAACAGCTTGGGACGAACTGTTGTCGTTGAGCAGCGCAAATTGAGAGTACGCGACCTCTGTGACGCCAGGAACGGCAGCGAACTCATTTTGAAGCGATTCATAGAGCGTACGGATTTGATTCGTCTTGTATCCAGCAACGACGGGATCGAGAGTGAAAATCAAAAGGTTGTGCGTATCGAAACCAGGGTTGATTGATCCGAGATTGTGCAGTGTACGAACGAACAAACCCGCTCCGTTGAGCACGATCGCCGCGAGAGCTACCTGCGCTATCACCAACACATTGGCTGAACCAAAGGAGCCGCCCAATTTCGAGTTTCCCAGTGCACCTGGCACCGGCGCTCCGTTGACCGAACTGATGAGACTTCTGCTCGCACTCTGCCACGCCGGAACAATGCCGAAAAAAATGCCAGCAAGAATTGTCACGAAAGCCGTGAATATGAGAACACGCAAGTCCGGTCGTCCCGAAAACGGGAATGAGCCGAATGTACGCGTGATGATCTGGGTGAAGCCACTCATACCCCAATAGGCAAAAAGGATGCCAGTGAAACCGCCAAGAACTGACAACAGGATGGTCTCCGTTAGAAGTTGGCGTACTAATCGACTCCTTGATGCGCCGAGAGTTATCCGCATTGCGATTTCGTGACGCCGTGCTGCCGAACGTGCGAGCAGGAGAGCAGCCACGTTGGCGCAGGCAATCAGCAAAAGAATTCCCACCGAGAGCATCAGCAGATAGAGTTGTGTTGTAACCTTCGCCCGTTGGCCGGTCAGGCCTTGTTCCGCAGGAATGAGAGTAAGCGCTGGCTCACCTTGGGCATCCATAAGGGGATGCGAGCCATAGACTAGTTCATTGCGGAAGATCAGGCTGGCTTCTGCCTGTGCCTGAGCGACGGATACGTCGGGTTTCAATCGCGCGAGGATCGCGAGCCAAGCGTTTCCAGCATCGCCCGCGCGACTCCATCCTTCATTGAATCCGATCTTCGCGAATGACCATCGTGTGATCCACATGTCTTGCCGCTTGCCAGGTGACAAATATGTGAAGCTCTGATCGGCTACACCGATCACCGTGACCGGAATGTTGTTCAGCCGAATCGTTCGCCCGACAATCGATGAGTTGCCACCAAATGATCGTTTCCAGTAACCATAACTGAACACGACTACAGGCGCGGAGATCGGTGAATCATCACTTCGTTCAATCGTGCGTCCAATGGCGGCAGAGATTTCCAGAGTATGAAAGTACTCTCCACTGACAATCTTCGCTGCGGCTACACTTGCCGTGCCTATACCTGATACATGAATCTCCTCAGGTCCAGCAAAACCTGTCATTGAATCGAATGCTTTGTTCTTTGCCTCTATTACGTCCAACATCGGCGACGAAAATGAACAGCCCCACAGGTAGTTTTCTTTGTCTCCGTGGTCGCAGTCGTTAAACGAACTTAGTTCGTCGTAGCGCGGTCCCGTATGTCCATGCCATTGGAAGATCACCAGTGCCTGCGAGTCGCGGACTGGTAGGGACTTTAAGAACACTGCATCCAGCAATGAAAAGACGGCAGTGTTAGCGCCTATGCCTAGACCAAGCGTGAGGACTATAACCGCAGTAAAGAGTGGGGTTTTGGAGATCGTCCGAAATGCGTAGCGCAAGTCCTGCGAAAGAGTTTCCACGGAGCCTCCTGCGCCAAGAACGCGATTCTACGTCGCCGATTGTTAATTTGCGACGGATTATAAACGGGTCTTGCGACGGGCGATGAGTGTGGCTCTCGTAAGTCAGTTCTAAACCCAGCTAGCTTACTGCTTTCTTCGCCTGCTTCTTCACTTTCGCCCACCGCTTCTTCGCCGCCTTTGAGATCGCGGCTCTTCCTGCCGCAGACAACACGCGCTTCTTTGCGCCCTTCACTTCCACGGCGGCAGTGTGACCCAAAGCTTTTGCGGCTGATCTAACTCCATCCAGTTGGTGCTGTACCTTCTTTAATTGCTTTTCGAGCTTTTTCTCTTCGCGCTTAATCGCCGCCAGAATGTTCATGAATCCTCCGCGAGAGAACTTATCTCAAACGGAAGTCTCCCGGCTAGATGTGACCGCTAAGATAAGTAACTCAGCGCCGTTTCTGACAGGAGCCTGCCGCGACTATCCCCGTTTCAGTTGGTATTGATTGTTGTGACACTCTTAAATTGTCTGTTCCCGTGGTTTTGTTCGTGGTACTTTCATCGCCGTCATGGCTACCGCCATATCATCGCCCCAGCAGAGACTAGATGCCGATGATGTTTTCTTCCCCACGATGGCGGTGCTCATCCTTGGGTTTGTCCTACTTGGCTTCTGGCAGAGTTATTTTGTCGCCGGAATGGTTCGCGCGAAATTGCCGAACACCCTCGTACATATCCACGGCGCTCTGTTTGTTAGCTGGATATTCTTCCTGCTGTTACAAACTTCGCTGGTCGCGGTTGGTCGAGTGACGTGGCACATGACGCTTGGAATTGTCGGCGTCATTTTACCGCCGCTAATGATTGTGTTTGGCACACTGACGCTGTTCGACTCGATCCGCCGGAACGGTACGGACATTCCGCCTGCACTCATACTGGTGGGCGACGAATCAAACCTAATCTTATTCGCTGTGCTCACCGGGTGGGGCTTGCTTAGGCGGCGCAACCCTGCGTACCACAAGCGACTCATGATCTTGGGCACGACGGCCATACTTGGTCCTGCGATTGACCGCTGGCCCGTTCCTCATACTTTGGGCATGACAATCGCCGCCATCTTTGGCCTTCCGCTACTTGTCGTCGCCTATGACCTTTGGTCGATGCGACGTGTTCATCGGAGTACCACGATAGCTTTTTCCATGATCGCCGTCGTGATTCTCAGCATAGTGCCCGTTTCGCACCTTGAAATCTGGCAGCACGTCGTCACTTGGATTCGTCGCACGTAGGTTGCAGTGTCGCGTGTTCTGATTCACCTAAAGCAAAGGGCGACCCCTTTCGGAGCCGCCCCATGTCCATTCCGTCTTCGTCCGCTAGTTCGAAGAACCAGCCTTTTGCGTCCGTGGCTCACCTTGATCGTGGATCGCGCCCTTCACCTTCGACAAAACGTCGGGCGGAATACTCTCCATGTGATGGGCCGTCTTTGCGTGTTCCGCAGCTTTGCGTAGTACATCGTGTTCAGAGTCGCCTTTAATTTCGGTGTTGCATCCGGGAACGACATCGCCACACTTCAGAACTTTTGCCATCGTGGTCTCCTTCAATGAAATGGGCTGAAGTGGGCTAGGCGGACCTTCATCGTAGGTCTCCACATTGGCCGAAGTCAATTGGAGACCAATTTGTTCACATTGTCTTCACTATTTGTTTATCACAACAAACATAATCTCCACTTCCCACAGAATCTGTACCTGGGGAACTGGTTCCCATCGCGAATGGAGCACACAGAGCATTCTTCAAGACCCCCAAGCCGCAGTGAAGTTAGTCGAGTCGCTGAATACATCCGCATGTCAACGGAACATCAGCAATATTCCACGGAAAATCAAGGACAAGTAATCCGTCAATATGCCGAACGAAGAGGCATGAACATCGTGCGAACGTACACGGATGCTGGCAAGAGTGGACTCAAAATCGACGGTCGAAGCGCCTTGAAGCAGTTGATTCAAGATGTAGAAACTGGAGTCGCGGATTTCACTGCAATTCTCGTTTATGACGTCAGCCGTTGGGGCCGATTTCAGGACGCGGACGAAAGCGCTTACTACGAGTACATCTGTCGTCGCGCGAAAATTGAGGTTCACTATTGTGCCGAGCAGTTTGAGAACGACGGCAGCCCAATATCAACCATTGTTAAGGGCGTAAAGCGGGCGATGGCTGGCGAATATAGCCGCGAGCTGTCTGCGAAAGTATTCATTGGGCAGTGCCGCCTCATAGAGCTTGGCTTCAGGCAGGGCGGTACTCCCGGTTTTGGGCTTCGTCGAATGCTTTGCGACATTTCCGGGCAACCGAAAGGCGTACTCGATCGGGGTGAGCAGAAGAGTATCCAAACTGATCGAGTCGTTCTTGTCCCCGGTCCTCAGGAAGAGGTCGATATCGTTCGGTGGATATTTCGAACATTCGTGGAACGGCGTATTGGGGAAACGAAGCTCGCCACAATGTTGAACGAACGCGGAATCGTTACGGATTGGGGTCAATCTTGGACTCGTGGAACCGTTCACAAGCTCCTGACCAGCGAAAAATATATCGGAAATAATGTCTACAACAGAAGCTCATTCAAACTCCAGAACAAGCGCGTCAGGAATCCTCCTGATATGTGGATTCGCAAAAACGGCGTTTTTGAATCGGTCGTGCCGGTGGAGTTGTTTGCTAAGACTCAAGAAATTATCTTCGAACGAAGTCGACGATTTTCTGACCAAGAGCTCCTCGATGATCTTCGCTCGCTCTTGGAACGTAAGGGCCGTCTCTCCGGCATCCTCATTGACGAGGAAATCGGAATGGCTTCCAGCATCGCCTATCGGAGACGGTTCAAGGGATTAATACAAGCCTACAAATTGATTGGCTACACAGCAGAAATAGATTGCAAATACATCGAAACGAACAGGCACTTGCGGACCCTGCATCCCGGAGTCGTATCGGATGTGATCAATCGCATTGGCCAGGTCGGAGGCGCCATCAGCGCAGACGCCGACACCGATTTGTTGACGATAAACGCTGAATTTACAGCATCCATCGTGATCGCGCGGTGCCGACAGTCGCTGTCAGGGACGCTGCGTTGGTTGGTCAGAGTTGATGCAGGACTGAAACCTGACCTAACTGTAGCGGTCCGGATGCGTGCCGACAATATCGAGCCTCTGGATTATTACCTCCTGCCACGACTCGACCTAACCTTCGAGCGATTAAAGCTCGCGGAAGACAACCCCATCAGGTTGGAAGCTTATCGTTTCGATGATCTCGATTTCTTTATTGGAATGGCTCGACGAAGCCGAGTCGAGGAGGCAGCGTGAACGATACCGCTCCGATCGTCAAAATGATCCCCGTCGATCAAATTAATGTCCTTAATCCCAGGAGTCGCAACAAAGGCACCTTCAACATCATCGTGTCGAATATTTCGAATATCGGCCTCAAAAAGCCAATTACGGTTGCTCAGACCTCAGAACCTAGCAGTGGGAAGCAGTATGACTTGGTTTGTGGCCAAGGTCGCCTTGAGGCTTTCATGGCACTAGGTCAAACCGAAATACCGGCCATCGTTCGAGAAGCGTCGAGAGAGGACTGTTTCTTGATGAGCTTGGTTGAAAACGTTGCGCGACGACAGATTCAGCCAATGGAGGTCCTTAAAGAAATCAGTTCGTTGAAAGCCAGAGGGTACAGTGTGGCGGATATTGCCAAGAAGATTGACGTTCACAAGGGCTACGTGACGGACATTCTTCATCTTTTACGAAACGGGGAGGAGCGTCTTCTAAATGCGGTCGAGCGGGGCCGCATTCCGCTTTCGGTTGCGATGGAGATTTCAATTGCCGACGAGGAAGGGATTCAGCAAGCACTTTGTCAGGCGTACGAGGAAAAGATACTTCGGGGCCGAAGGTTGCTTACGGTTCGTCGCATCATTGAATTGCGCAAAACAAAAGGCAAACGCTCAACACCCGGAGATAAGCGAAAAGGCAGTCGGATACCCTCATCGGAAGCTCTAGTGCGGGTGTATCGACAAGAAGCTGACCGTCAGAAACTTCTCATCAAGAGAGCTCAGCTGGCCGAGCACAGGTTGCTTTTTATCGTGACGGCTCTGAGGAAGATGTTCGGTGACGATAACTTCGTCACTCTGCTGAGGGCCGAAGGTCTTGCGAGTCTGCCCGCCTACCTAGCCGAAAAGATACAAATTGCCGAAAAGGGTCCCGTCGATGCCTAAACAAGTTTCGTTAGCATTTGACCCGCAGGGCCGGGTCGTTCCGATAACCAATATACTTCCGATGAAACAGCTGAAGCCTTCGATCAAGAGTACCCAGAAGTACAAACAGGTACTTTGCTCTGTGCGGGAGCTCGGAATCATCGAGCCATTGATCCTATTTCCGCAAACTGAACAGGCCGAGAATTTTTTCCTGCTGGACGGGCATATCAGGCTCGAAGTCTTGAAGCAACTTGGCCATACAGAGGCGCGATGCCTAGTCGCCACCGACGACGAGACTTACACATACAACAAGCGCGTAAATCGAATGACTACAATTCAAGAGCACGCGATGATTCTCAAGGCTACGAGAAACGGCGTATCGGAGCGGAGAATCGCCACGGTCTTAGAAATGGACATCGGCAGTATAAGACAAAAACGAGACTTGCTAAACGGCATCTGCAAGGAAGTGGCCGAAATCCTGAAGACTAAGCATGTCGCGATAAGGGTATTTTCTTTCCTGAAAAAAATGAAACCTATGCGTCAAATTGAGGTCGCGGAACTGCTAGTCGCGACGGGAAACTTCTCGGTTCCTTACGTGAAAGCCCTACTTGCTGCAACTCAATCGGACATGCTTGTTGACTCTGACAAGCACAAGACCGTGCAAGGACTCACACCTGAGCAGGTAATGCGCATGGAAAAAGAAATGGAGGTGCTTCAAAAAGACTTAAGGTCCGTAGAGGAGTCGCACGGTACACAGGTGTTGAATCTGGTTCTTGCACGAGGCTACCTTTTGAAGCTTTTCGGCAACCCTCGTGTCAGTCGCTACCTCGGACAACACCACGCAGAGATTTTCGACCAACTGAGGATCATGTCCGACAGTTCTTCACTGGAGAGCTAAATCCGGCTACCACCAACGAGTAGTCAGAGCCTGCGTTGCCGTTGATTCACCCGATGCGCCATCACCAAAATCAACTCCCGTTCGTTCGGCGTCATCTTTCCTAGGGCGAAAGCGAGCCTGTCGATGTACCGGCGTGACTTCCCGGAGTTCCCCCACGACCGGTTTCTTTCTCGCTGGTGGGATTGCGGCGGCAGCGCATCATTACCGTCAAAGAACAGGCGATACATCGGGACGTCCAAAGCACGAGCAAGCTTCTCCAAGGTCTCGACCGCTGGCACTGTGTGTCCATTCTCGACACGAGAAACGTAACAGCGTTTCAGTCCACTTATCCTTTCGATGTCTCCTTGGGACAGCTTCTTGTCTTCCCGAATTTCCTTCAACCGAAGTCCGATCATCACAAGATCACCTCCTTGTAGTTCGAAGTTATCTATCATATATATTTATATGTAACCCGAAAGTCAAGTACCAGAAATATAAAACCTCACTCATTGACTCCGCGTCCCGGAACGCTGTATAGGGACACGCATGACACGGACAGATTCGAGTCTCCTTGGATCATCGAACAAAGAGCTTGTTCGACGATACGGTGAATGGCTCATTTGCCAGCGCTACTCGCGTACAACCTTGGAGGTGTACAACCGAGTCGCGAATCGATTTCTTGGCTACTGGGGCCGACGTCACTTTTCACAGGTGACCCACCTCGACATACGCAAGTTCATCCTGAAGATGGGGGAACGCGACCTCTCAGGTGAGATTGTTCATCGGTATTTGTGGGCGTTGAGATCGTTCTTCGACTTCCTCTGCATGAACGGCGTAGCCGATAAGTCCGCTCCACGATTGGTGCGCTCCCGCCCCACACAACGACCACTTCCGCGAGCCTTGTCGAGAGAAAACGTCCAGCGCTTGCTGAAAGCAGCCGAGAATGTCCGCGATCGAGCGCTCCTAGAGGTCTACTATTCGACCGGCTGTCGGATTAGCGAGATTATCGGCGTTCGCTTGGAACATGTGGACTTCAGGAAGCGCACAATTTTCGTAACCGGCAAATCGGGAGATCGTCGCGTGTTTTTCAGCAGTGCTGCCAAGACGTGGCTCTTGAAATACCTGGCTGGCCGGAGATCAGGCTACCTCTTCGAGAGTCAGCACTTGATTCAACGCGGGTGTGTTTCGTGGAACGGAAAGGGATGGGTCGGCTACTGGCTTGATTACAAGAACTTCAAAGGTGAGAGACGGCAGCGCTCGAAATACCTCGGCTGCGCAAAAGCGATGCGGCGTTCCGAGGCGTGGCGGCGATTTAGAGAACTTGTACCGAATCCTGACGAGGGACACCCGCGCAAGAAGCCCCACCCGATCACTCGCTCTCGTGTTTCAGAGATTTTTAGAAGAACAGCTTTCCGCGCTGGCTTGGGGCACATTACGTCACACAATCTTCGGCATTCCTTCGCGACACACATGCTTGATAACGGTGCGGACATTCGGCATGTGCAAGAACTTCTGGGTCACGTTTCTCTCGCAAGTACCAACCAGTACGCGCATGTCGCTTCTGTACCGATCACGACCGCGTACAGAAAGTTCGGGCCTTAAATATGACAAAGAATTCCATGAGTGCAACACTTCTGGCGAATGACGAACTCTTCTTGCAGCCTTGGTTCTTGCCGAAGCCCACGTACCTGACGCTGAAGAAGCTACTGCCAAGCAGCCAGTTAGCGAAGACTCCGTACTACTTCGAAGACTACTTGTCTGAAATGCTGTAGTCGAACGGCGTTGTACGGCAGTAACGGGATGTGTGTGCGATGCAGCATCATTGTCAGGGGTCGGATCGCGATCTGTCTTAAGAAACGGTTCAGAAAGGTTGGGGTGGAAGTGAACCGTGCACCGTTACAGCGTTACACAAAGCGACTAGCGAAGGCCAAGGCCACCGAAGCGAGCAAGATGCGATGAGATTACGTAATTCTTCATCCGATGTGCGGTATCCAACGAGGCTTATGGCGAGGTGATATGATCCGTCGCCGAATGACAAGAAATTGAAAGAAGGTGGAAGGTTCATGCCTAATCCAGTCGTACATTTTGAAATCGGTTGCCGCGATATTGCGAAGACTCAGGAGTTTTTCGGGAAGTTATTCGATTGGCGGATGACACCGACTGGTGGCCCTGCAACTATGATAGACACTGGTGGCGCGATGACGGGTCACATCACGTCACTTGGTCATGAGCCGCACACGTTCACACATTTTTACGTACAGGTGGACGACGTAAAGGCGTATCTCGACAAGGCAACCGCGCTTGGCGGCAAGACACTTGTGCCACCGGTTGACATTCCAACAGGCACCTTCGCGTGGTTTACCGATCCTGAAGGGAATACAATCGGTCTCTGGAAACCATCGTAAGAATGTCCCTTAGTGGCCGATGGCCAGTGCTTTTGAAGCTGAATCCTTCCTTGAGGCGCAATCGAAATTCGAAGTGGCCCCCGCCTGAAATCGAAGTGGTACTTCGCGCTTCTCCAAATCTCAAACCTGCAAGAGAAAGTACGGTCGCGTCCCGTACGATCAGTTTCTTGAACACATCCGCAAGGATCGTTGTACGCAGTGCCGCGATTTCTTACTGCAACTGGATAAAGAACAAACAATGATGGAGTACCTGCGGTTGCATAAGAACTGACACACACTTCAAACGCCGATTATTCTGCTTTGCCGTAGAGACCGCGCAAGGAGTTGAAAATGGAAATGAAGCCTGTCTTTCAAGCGGGGCAACGTGTAACGCAGAGATCGACGGGGGAAAGTTGGTACGATCAAATCCTACGACGAACATCCGACGACTGGCACCCGTTTCTACCACGTTCAATTTGATGGTGAGACACCGTACACGTCTGCGGCAGGACGAGACCTCCAGGCTGTTTCGCAGCATTAGTTAAAACCGTCTCGTGCTACTGTTCTTGGCTTTAAATGCGGCGGTGCTTCTGATGGACAAAGAATTTCAAGAAAAAGTCCTGAAGTTAAGAGACCGTTGTACTGAAAAGCGGCTCGACGATACGGGGAGCGATCCGCTAGACGCAGCAACACTAGAACAGTCCAAGGTCGTTCTGAATCTTTCAATCGGCCCGAAGATGACGTACAACGAACTTGCAGCCAGGTTGGATTCGATAATTCGCGGGTTTAGGTAGTCTGCCGCGTCATCAGCGTAGGTTATCTTGAAACTTTTTGAGCGACTTGCAGAAGAAGCTTTTTGTCTTTTTCATTCAGTTTTGGAAGTAGGCGGCACAGCTTCGCAAGATAATCAGCGTCCCTTCCCTTGCTTCCCCAATCATCACCATCCTCTGGCTGTTTGAATCTTCGAACGGATGCCGCCGCCTCGCCGTCGTGGAACAATTGGTACATCGGAATTTCAAGAGCGCGTGCCATCTTCTCAAGCGTCGAGACGGCTGGGACTGTATGGCCATTCTCCACACGCGAGATGTAACACCGCAGCAAGCCCGTTCGCTTCTCAATGTCACCCTGCGATAGGTCCTTTGATTCCCGCAACGATTTCAAGCGGTCGCCAATAACCAATGTAGCCTCCTAGGGCATCGCCCAGAGGATATATGAAACCGTGTTATCCTGCGCCCCCGTTTCCTCTAACTTCGGGAGGAATCTTGCTCAAATCCGAACTTCTACGAGCGCTTCAAAGCGAAATCTCCCGTCACGGTCTCGCGTCCGTTTCGCTACGCGACTGCGTGAATCTTCCGACGTTCGATCCAGCGATCCCAGTCGTATCTGTCAATCATGTATCTCGGGCGCGATCCCGTACTCGGTCGAATGATGTACGGAATTGCCCGGTCTCGAATCATTTCGTAAACCACGTTGCGGGAAAGCCCCACGTATGTCATCGATTCCTTTGGAGTCAGAAGTCGTTTCTCCCGCGAGGGCGAAGACGTTTGTTTGTACCGCTGTTGAAGGCTCATGTAAGGAGCGCCAACAGAGGTGCTATTTATCCGAAAACCCGCATTGTAACCCGCATTAACGGAACGGGATTACGAGGAACTATCAGGTACTGGTAGGCACTCTAAGTTATTGAAAACATGATTAAGTCGTTTGTTCTTGAAGGGAATCGAGACCTCTGAGAGGGAAGCTAGGATGGATGACCCCACGCGCCGGTGTGAAAACGACACTGGCAACGAAACGCGCCTTCCGAGGCCCCCGATCCCAAGCGGGGGCCTCATTTTTTTCACCAGCGGAAACCGCATCGCCCGGCAATCCCAGCCTAATTCCCAACCTTAAAACCGCCTCACCATCCACGCCTTCAAGAAGCAAAAATCATAAAATCCAATCACCTGCTTCGCCGTAACGTTCGCCACTTCGTCTCCGAACTCCACGTGCAAGAACGTTCCCAGCGCCGTCGTCTCCACTTTGATGACCTGCCCCTCAATCTCCCGCCCCGAAATCAGCCGCACCTTCACCAAGACACCGATCGGATAAGCGCGAACCCGTCCCACCTTGAAATTAGAATTTTGCTCGCCGATCTTGCCCTCCCGCGAACGATCCGACATCTCAACGCGCTTAGTGCCTAAACCCTGTGCCATAGAATACAGATATCACCCTAGAGCAATTCTAACCATCGAATGCCACCCTGACTTTCCGCATGGAGTCGCCTGGCCTCGGAGGCATCCAGATCAAACCAGAGCGTCTATCGCAGTTTAATCACGACGTCGCCGTCGGCTCGGTCTATACGGAGCTACTAACCGGTCTCGCCTCGTGTCGTCTTCTTCGCAATCGCCAAATCATCCCGAAAAAAAGGAAGGCCTGGCACCTGTGTTACGCGAAGAGAGCTCTCCACGACGCTGAAGTCGGCATGTGGAAACTAAAATTATCCCATCCGGAATTCGATCAGATGATGGCGATTGCCGAACGGCTGCGGTTTGAGCTGGATTCTTTGCAGAGCGAGTGAATCTGCCCCTATCCACCCGAGCCCTAGCTCGACCCTACCGAGCCACCCGCAAATCTCACAACAGTGCATCGATCGCGAACCAAAGCCCCGCAACGTTCGAGGTAAGCTGCACCAAATCCGCTTGATCGAGTTCGACCTGCCACAATTGCTTCTCTGCGTGACTCAACACTCTCGCCGAGGACTTTACAAATCTTTCGTGTGACCCCTCGTAGGTCGGGAATCGGTTCGCGGTCTGCAAAAGCATCCACGCAGTATGGATTTGGCGATGCAGCGAGATAGCAATCGCGACCGCGGCTTTTTCCCGCGCAACAGCTAGATTTCCCCGTGAAGTAGACGAAAGAGAAAGCGCGGGTCTGCGAGGGAAGATGTTCGCCACAACGGTCACCTTTCGACAAAGCTGTCTACGAGGTGCCGTGGCCTCCATCAATAGGCTTGGCGTCAAATGGCAGACACCCGCATTCTAGCAACACTTTCGCCGCACATCTATACCGCAGGTTTGCGTGAGCAGGTCTGAACGTTGAATGGTCTCAGGCCGGGTGCAGCTCAAGAAGCGTAATCACGACTCCTTCGTGCTTTCCCTCCGCCGTCCGGTACGGAAGAATCCTCACCTGATAACTGTGCCCATCTCGAATGGCGACTTCTCTTTCGACAATCTGCGCATTGCCAATCACCTGAAGCACCATCTGCTGCAAATTCGGAATCTGCACCAGTGGATTGATATTCAGGAACGGCCGACCGATATCACCCGGAATCAGTCCGAGTGTCTTTTGTGCCTGCGGCGTGAATCTCCGGATCGTAGCGTCGGGTCCCAGCATCACCACCGCAATCTCGATGCTCGAAAGCAGATTCGTCAGATCGTTGTTCACCGTCGAAATGTCGGAGTTCCGGTTGCGCAGCTCGTCGTTGACCGTGCTCAGTTCTTCGTTCGCCGATTGAAGCTCTTCCTTCGCAGTCTCCAATTCCTCGTTCGTGCTTTGCAGCTCTTCATTGCTCGAAAGGATCTCTTCGTTTGCCGACTGCAATTCTTCGTTCGTAGCTTCCTGGGTTTCGATCACCGATTGCAGATACTCTTTCGTCGCCGCAAGTTCCTGCTCGAGCTTTGTCATGCGATTGTTTGTGGCGTCCGCCGTCTTTCGCTCCCGGCCCGAGTCCCGGCCTGGTCGCCCTGGCGATGCTCCGCCAATGTCTTCCTGAAACACGACCATAAAGTAGAGCTCGTTGGTCTCACCAAGCTGTAGCGGGATCACATCGAAATTCACAAGTCGCGTTGTGGGCTTGCCGTCATGATCCCAGCCATTTCCGCCGCCAATTCCAGTCTTGAGTTCGACGCCCTGCTTCCGGACCGGCACTCGCTCCTTCTTTGCTCGGCCAAGCGCATTGCGCAGGTCGATCAACAACGACTCGCGCGCCATCTTCAATATGTTCAAGCTCGCGCGGCCCGGCGCCATCTTCAAATACGGGCTGACATTTCCGCGCGTGTGTACGATCTCCAGCTCATCGTTGACAAAAACCGTCGCCGGCACGAATTGCGTCACCAGCCGGCGGTCGAATTCCTTCTGTGCCTCCAGATAATTCGAGGTCGATTCCGGCGGTCGATATGGAGTTCGCACGATTCCATGTTCGGCTCGATCCGACACCCGGTTCAGTGAAAACGTCACCGGTTGCCGCGCTGCGTTCTCTTTTTTCGAAAAAATCTTGAACGAGCGATCGATGCTCGCGAACAGATTGGTCGCGGTGCCGATGCCTTCCGAAGTCCCCAGCACAAGGTACCCGTTCGGGCGGGTTGCGTAGTGAAACAGTGAAATGACTTTGTTTTGCAGCACCGGTTCCAGATAAATCAGCAGATTCCGGCAACAGATCAGATCCATCTGCGAAAATGGCGGATCGTTCAAAACATTGTGCTGCGCGAAGATGCACATATCCCGAATGGCTTTGCTGATCCGATAGCCACCCTCTACGCGTGTGAAGAATCGCCTCAGTCGCTCGGGTGAAACATCCCCCTGAATATTTTCGGGATAGACACCAGCGCGCGCCTTCGAAATGCTCGGTTCACTCACGTCAGTCCCGAAAAACTGGATCGGCACCTCTGCCGCCTTGTCTCCGAGAAATTCCAGCAGCGACATCGCGACCGAATACGTCTCTTCCCCCGACGCGCACCCGGGCGTCCATACACGAACCGCTGTCTCCCCGTTGCGCTGCTTCATCAGTGATGGAAAGACCACCGAAGTCAAGGCATCGAACATCGGCGGATTCCGGAAGAAGCTGGTCACGTTGATCAGCATGTCCTGATACAACGCCTTCGTCTCGTTGGAATTCGCGTTGAGATAGCGGACGTACTCCTCCAGCTTTTCCATCTTGTGAACGACCATGCGGCGCTGGATGCGGCGAAGAATCGTGGTTTGCCGGTAGTGCGTAAAGTCCACGCCCGTGCTGCGTCGCAACATCTGAAAAATGGTGCTCAGCACCGATCCTTCGGATGGAGCGACCTGTGTCCCCACTGCGTTCGGAGAGCGCTTGTGCGACAGTCGAGCAATTCTGGCTAATTCACGCGCGATCTGTTTTGGCGCAAGGACGTAATCCACCGACCCTGAATTCACCGCGCTACGCGGCATACTGTTGTATTTCGCCGTCGCATCATCCTGCGCGAACGTCACTCCGCCTTGCGCTTGGATTTCGGCAATCCCTAGCGTCCCGTCCGTACCCGAACCCGAAAGCACGATGCCGATCGCGTTGTCGCCGTGCTCTTCTGCCACCGATCGCATGAATCGATCGATCGGCATGTGTACTCCGCGCGACTCCTCGCGCGGATGCAATCGAAGAGTCCTCTTCGCAACCGTCATCGACGCATTCGGTGGAATCACATAAATATGATCCCGTTCGATCGTCATCCCGTTTGTGACTTCCGACACCTCGATCCGCGTCTGTTTCGATATGAGGTCCGTCAGGAGGCTCTGGTGATTGGGATCGAGATGCTGGACAAGAACGATCGAGAGGCCGGTGTCGTCGGGCAGATTTTTTAGCAGTTCCGTGGTCGCTTCGATGCCGCCGGCGGAAGCTCCGATGGCGACAACGATAGGTTGGTCGCTGACGATCGGCGCGGAGTCGCCTTTCGAAGATGCCTTCATCTTCGACGGCGACTTCGCCTTCAATGAACTCTTATCCCGGGTTTTCCGTTTCGCCATGTTGATTTGCTGTTTTGGTTGGCAGTGCCAATTCGGACGCTCGCCGCGATGTTCCGTGCGCCACGCCAGGATGAGTGGTCCATCGCGAACAGATGTTGCTGCGAATTGTAGTCTTTCTGATGATGACGAACAACAAACCTCGGATGCGGAGAGCAAAGCAGGTCGAGCACTAGGGATGTTGTGGCGGGTTGACGCCGCCGAGCTGCCCCATTCGTGAACCTCCGTTTGGCGATGAGCCGCAACAACTCGCAGATGAATCGGGATGAGTGGTGGCTTACGCCTGGCTAGCTGAGGCCGATTGACGCGGCGCTTGGTTCGCAGTCTGTTGCAGGGGGCTTTTCACTTCGTTCGCCCAGGCACGCTTCAACGCCTGAAGGACATACGCGTTGATGGGAAAGTCGCGCCGGTGCGCCGCTTCTCGGATCCGTTCGGCCTCAAACACAGAGCAGCGCACAAGAATCGCAGTCCTCGGTCCCGCACCGATCAATGATTTTCTGCTGACCACTTGTCTCACTGGACTGTACGGATCCATCTTTCCGAACAAGCGGTCTTCGATTTCGATCATCCTACTCATGATGTGCAATACGTACGCGCTGATCGTCCGCCGCTGTTTTTCGGCTTCAACGCGAATTCGCTCTGCTTCGTCTTTGCTGCAGCGTATCAATAGTGCCGTTCGTTCCATCGATGACCTCCTGTTTCCCAGGCTGACTCGCGTGTCGCGCCTGTTGCGTGAGGAGTTCGGTCTTGCATCCTGGAAATGGACATCCGTAAACGTCGGTGACAATTTTGTCCTCTGAGATTTCGACGCGGACCAACTTGAGAGCGAGGTTGTGCTCGCCGCATTTCGGTGTGCCTTCAACCATAAGGGACTCCCACGCGAGGACCGCAGTTTGCCTCTTTCTTTTCCATTCTTCCAGCGCTGATATCACTCGTCCGCCCTGCGCCATGTACGGGCGCAGAATTGAGGTCGATCGAGGTAGGCGGTGTATGTAGCGTGCGGCGCCTCGGCGCCGCTTTCACGGTCGAGCCTTACGCGCAATGTATTCGGGGAACGAAACCCAAGGAGTGATGTAGTGGCGCATCACACTGCACCCCAAGTCCGCACAGTCCCAGCGTCTTGAGAGTTCTAGTTGATCTTCCGTGTAACCGGAATCCGCGCCAGCCGCAACACGTGCGACACTTCCGTCTCTTTCAACCGCGACGCGTCATACTCAAACGTGAGGTGCTTCCGCTCATCGCTCACGCGAAACTTCCGCAACCCATAGGTATTCGCGAAGCCGCCCAAATGATGGAGCTGTTCGTTGCTCAGCGGCGACTGCAATTCGTAAGTGATTTCGACCAGTGTCATAGCGCCCGCAACTCGTAGTTGATTTCAACCAATCGCATCGCTCCGCATTATACCAGCGACTTCAACTCCGGACCCCATGTTGATTCGAACCGCATTCATTCCCCGACCCTGTAGCCGCGATCGCTCCCCAGATCGAGGGGTTTTAGACTCAGCCCGACCCAGCCCGCCAAACAACACCTCCGATGAACCATAAGGACGTGGTTTGACATCCAATAGCCCCATAGGGTATATATAGCCCTAGGGGGTATACATGCCGTCCAAGGTTCCCGCCAACTCAATCACCCAACACGTCGCATCGGCGGACTGCGCCTGTGCCATCGGCTCCGAAGCCCGCAAAGCCGTAGGTGTCGATCCGCAGCTGAAAACCGCTAACCTCAAGCGTCTTGCGCCGCATCGAAGGCCAGGTTCGCGGCCTCCAAAAATGGTGGAAGAAGATCGCTACTGCGCCGACATCATCACCCAGGTCGCCAGCGTCCAAGAAGCGCTCCGCGGCGTCGCCCGCAACCTGATGCGCAATCACTTGCACCATTGCGCCGCCAAAGCGCTTCGCAGCGGAAAGAAAGCCGAATCCGAAGCCATGTTCGACGAATTGCTGGAAACCATCTATGCGCACCTCCGCTGAACGCAGCGCAACTCTGAACCGAGAAAAATTGGCGACAAAAAATGGAACAAATTGAAGGAACAGCAAAAATCGTAAAAGATCCAATCTGCGGGATGACCGTCGATCCGACCAAAGCCGCCGCGACCGTGGAGTTCGACGGCCAGCCATACTACTTCTGCTCCAAAGGCTGTGCCGCAAAATTCCAGCAGAACCCGAACAAATTCTTCACAGCCGCTGCGACGGCCGCAACGATTAAGGAACACCAATCAGCATGCGCGACGCACTCGTGCTGTGCGACAGCATCTGGGGCAACTCCGAAAAGTTCGCAGGCAGTCGCGCTGGCAAACGCCAGCGAAGGCGTGCGCTACACGTGCCCGATGCATCCGCAAATTGTGCAGATCGGACCGGGCTCGTGTCCGATTTGCGGGATGGCGCTCGAGCCGATGGATCCGCTCGCCGAAGTCGAAGCCGATCCCGAATACGACTCGATGCGCAAACGTTTCGTCGTCGCGCTCGTGCTCTCCGTCCCGTTGCTGGTGCTGTCGATGGGCGGCGAATCGCTGTTGCCTCACGCGCCGACCGCGCTGACGCAGTGGATCGAATTGCTGCTCGCGACTCCGGTCGTGATGTGGTGCGGCTGGCCGTTCTTCCAGCGCTTTTGGGCATCGCTCGTAAATCGCAGCCCGAACATGTTCACGCTGATCGGGCTCGGCACCGGCGCCGCGTATTTTTACAGCGTCGTCGCGGTCGTCTTTCCGCAGATTTTCCCGCCGGCCGTGCGTCTCGCAAACGGCGCGATTCCCGTTTACTTCGAGGCAGCCGCGATCATTACGACACTCGTGCTGCTCGGCCAGGTACTCGAGCTGCGCGCTCGCCAGAAAACTTCGAGCGCAATTCGTGCGTTGCTCGATCTTGCTCCGCAACAAGCGCATCGCGTTGACGCGAATGGAAACGAGCAGGACGTCACGCTCGACCAACTGATGGCGGGCGACGCGCTGCGCGTTCGTCCCGGAGAGCGAGTTCCCGTCGACGGAGTGATTCGCGAAGGCGGGAGCGCGGTGGATGAATCGATGGTGACCGGCGAACCGATGCCCGTGGAAAAATCCGCCGGGGACAAAGTCACTGGCGGCACGCTGAACAGCAGCGGTAGTTTCATCATGACGGCAGAGCGCGTCGGGAACGAAACAACGCTCGCGCAAATCGTCAAACTCGTCAGCGAAGCGCAACGCAGCCGCGCGCCAATGCAGAGGCTGGCGGACAAAGTGTCTTCGTATTTCGTTCCCGCGGTGGTTGCCGCAGCGGTAATCGCATTCGCAGTGTGGCTCTTCGTCGGACCGGAGCCGCGATTCGCACATGCGATGGTCGCCGCTGTGGCTGTGCTTATCATCGCGTGCCCTTGCGCGTTGGGGCTGGCGACGCCGATGTCGGTGATGGTTGCCGTCGGTCGCGGTGCGCACGCCGGCGTTCTCGTGCGCAACGCCGAAGCACTGGAAACATTGGCCAAAGTCGATACGCTCGTCATCGATAAAACTGGGACGCTTACCGAAGGAAAGCCCACGGTCGAAAATGTAAAAGCATTTGGACCGGTGGCGTCGACCGAAACCGATATCGTACGGCTCGCTGCGAGCCTCGAAGCGGCGAGCGAGCACCCATTGGCACGCGCGATTGTTCGCGCAGCTCAAGAAGAACAATTGAAGCTGGCTTCCGTTGCTGATTTTCGTGCGACGGCCGGCGGCGGTGCCGAAGGGCGTGTCGAAAATCAGATCGTGCGTGTCGGCACGCTCAAGTTTCTCGATAGCGCTGGCGTGAATACATCGACCGCAATGCAACAGACATCAGCGAACGAATCCGCGACGACGGTCTACGTTGCTGCGGATAAAAACTTGCTGGGTGCGATTTCGCTGAGCGATCCGATCAAGGCTTCGGCGGAAGGGGCGATTCGAGAGCTACGCGCGGACGGAATTCACGTTGTCGTCGCTACCGGTGACAGGCGCGAAGTGGCTCTGCGTGTGGCGCGCGAACTCGGCATCGACCAAATCGAAGCCGAAGTGCAGCCGCAACAGAAAGCGGAAATCGTAAAGCGACTTCAGGAACAAGGCCACATCGTTGCGATGGCCGGCGACGGGATCAACGACTCCCCTGCATTGGCGGCGGCCGACGTCGGCATCGCGATGGGAACGGGGACCGATGTCGCGATCGAAAATGCGGGTATCACTTTGTTGAAGGGTGATCTTCGTGGAATTTTGCGGGCGCGACGGCTCAGCAGGGCAACGATCGGGAACATTAAACAGAATTTGGCGTTTGCGTTTCTTTACAACACGCTGGGGATTCCGATTGCTGCAGGCGTTTTGTATCCGTTTTTCGGTTGGCTGCTCTCTCCTATGATCGCGAGTGCGGCGATGAGTTTGAGTTCGGTTTCGGTGATCGGCAACGCGTTGCGGCTGCGCGGAGTAGACTTGAACTCGTGAGCCGGAGAAATCGGTGAAGATCATTCTGTTTGGCGCGACGGGGATGGTTGGGACAGGGCGCGTTGCGCGAATGTCTGCTCGATCCTGACGTCACCGAAGTGCTCATCGTTGGGCGAACGGCGACTGGGCGCAAGCACGCGAAGATTCGCGAAATCGTGCGCACCGATTTGTACGATCTGTCGCCGATTGCACCGCAGCTTGCCGGCTTCGATGCATGCTTCTTCTGTCTTGGTGTTTCGTCGGTGGGAATGAGCGAAGCGGACTATACGAAGATCACGCACGATCTGACGCTAGCGGTTGCGCACGTGCTGGCGCAGCAGAATCCGCAGGCGGTTTTTCTCTACATTTCCGGAGCAGGAACCGACAGCACCGAGCGCAGCAAGACGATGTGGGCTCGCGTCAAAGGGCGAACGGAGAACGATTTATTGCGCGAGCCGTTTCGCGCGGCGTACATGCTGCGGCCCGGATACATTCAGCCGATGCACGGAGTGAAATCGAAGACGCCGCTGTACCGCGTGTTTTACGTTGTGTTGAGTTGGTTGTACCCCGTCATTCGATTGGTGGCGCGCAAATATGCGATCACGACCGAAGACTTGGGTCGCGCGATGATCCAGATCGCAAAGTCTGGCGCTCCGAAACACATTTTGGAAAATTCCGACATCGAGGCGTTGGCTTCCACGCAACCGATCGGCTGAGTTCGTCGGTTGCGATTGTCTTTACGTAACGACCTCAAAAGCGGCGCTGGAGCGCCGCACTCCAAAACATTCGTAGTTTGGCTCGTACTGTAGTCGTGAACTGCCGCTGCGGTTCCGATGGGTGTAGTATCGGTGCGCTTCGGGTGCGGGAGGCAGCGTGGGCGGGAGGATTTCACGACGGAAATTTGCAAAGACGATCGGCTCGACTGCCGCTGGCGCGGCGGCTAGCGCGACTCTCGGCGAGCATTTCGCATGGGCCGGCACGCCAGCGGATAAAGAGCCTCACGTGAATTTCCCTTCCGCGGCGCGGGATCGTATTGCCGTGGCGGCATGGCCGTTTCGCGCTTACATCAATTCCCCTACCAACAGCGACCGCGATCCGAAAAAACCCGGGATGGACCTGAAGGACTTTGCCGCGTACGTGGTGAAGACGTTCAATGTCTACGGCGTCGAGCCGTACAACCTGCATTTCTCTTCCACGTCACCGGAATATTTGAGAGAGTTCGGCTTGTCGATGGCAAGCGTCAAAGCGCACGCGGTGAACATCGCGGTCGATCAGGAAAAAAGCTTTTACGATCCGGATCGCGCGACTCGCCAGGCAGCCGTCGCGTACGCGAAGAAATGGATCGACGTTGCGGTGGCGATCAGTTCGCCGAGCATTCGCACAAATATAGCTCCAGCGAAAAACGACGAGCCGAATTTGGCGAACGCGATTGAGAGCATGAAAGAAGTGGCGGCGTATGGCGCATCGCGAAATATCGTCGTCCACATGGAGAACGACAATCTCGTCAGCGAGGATGCGTTTTTCGTCGTCAAAATCATCGAAGGCGTAAACAATCCGTACTTGCATGCGCTGCCCGATTTTGCGAATTCGATGATGAGCGGCAATGCGGATTTCGCGTACCGCGCGATCACGGCGATGTTTCAGCATGCGTATGGAATTTGTCATGTGAAGGATGGAGATTTCGAGCAGAACGGGAAGGATTATCCGATCGATCTGGCAAAGACGTTTGGGATTTTGAAGGCAAGCGGGTATCGGGGGTACTGCTCGATTGAATACAGCGGGAGCGGCGATCCGCATGAGCCGACGAAGAAGTTGATTGCGGAGAGCGTGAAGTATTTGGGTTGAGGGCGGCGCAGTCGAATTGTTTTGTGGCGTGGGCAGCGGCTGAGATCCTTCGCTTCGCTCAGGATGACAACGCATTCTAAGGCGGCGGCAAGCATTTGAAGTGGTGGGAGGGCTAGGAACTTATGGCGGGACAGGGGATTGAGCGGCGGGAGATGTTGCGGATTTTGGCGACGGCTTCAGCGGCGGCGGGATTTGCGGGATTCAGCAAATGGGCGTTCGCTTGTGAGCCTGTGCATGCCGCCGCCAAAGGCGTCCAGCAGATCAAGAGCGCCACGTACATGCCGCAGTTTTTCTTTGCGGACGAATATCCGATGGTGGAGCGGCTTTCGGAGATCATCATTCCGAGCGACGACGGACCGGGGTCGCGCGAGGCGGGCGTGGCGGAGTTCATCGACTTCATGGTGTTTCACGACGACAGCTTGCAGTATCCGTTTCGACTGGGTTTGAGCTGGATGAATGCGCACGCGGAGCGATTGCACGACAAGAAGTTTCTCGAGCTAACGGCAGCGGACCAGACAGACCTTTTGCGCCATCTTGCGTACAAGAAGGAATACCGCGACGGCGAAGAGGATGGGCGCGACTTCTTCACGCTGATGCGCGAATACACGACGATGGGCTTTTACACCACGCGCGTCGGGCTTGAAAGCATCGATTGCCCTAACTTGCAGTTTTACAACGCATCGCCCGCGTGCCCGCACGTAGACGATCGCGAGCACAAGCATTTGCCGCCGCCGAAATACTGATCACGCCAAAAACAAGGGACCCGAGGACATGCCAAAACAAATTTACGACGTGATCGTGATCGGTACGGGCGCTGGCGGCGGCATGGCGATCAAGACGCTGTGCGAAGCCGGGCTGAAAGTTTGCGCGCTAAATGCCGGGCGCAAGCTCGATCCGGGAAAAGACTTTCGCAATCACCGCATGCCGTGGGACATGAAGTTTCGCGGCTACGACGATCCGAAAAAGCGCGCGCAATCTTACGGTTACATGGACAACGAATACACCGCCGGAATCTGGGAGCACGAAATCACGTACACGACGGCGCCGGGTACGGTGTGGATGTGGCCGCGATGTTTTGCTGTCGGCGGGAAAACGAATTTCTGGGGACGTAGCGCGGCGCGCATGGGTGACATCGATTTTCAGGCGGCGAGCCTCGACGGGTTCGATGTGAACTGGCCCGTGAAGTACGAAGAGATCGCGCCGTATTACAGCAGGGTCGAACGATTGATCGGAGTTGCGAGCACGGTTCAGGGGCGGCCGAGCAATCCGGATGGCGAATACATTCCGCCGATGAACTTTCGCTGCTTCGATTGGATTCTCAAATCGGGCGCCGACAAGCTTGGCGTGCCGTATCTGCCGGATCGCGAAGCGCAGCTTACGCAGGAACATAACGGGCATCCGGCTTGCCATTATTGCGGGAATTGCACGGAAGGCTGCGACATCGGCGCGTTTTTCTCTTCGCCGCGATATTTGCTGCCGGCGGCGGAGGCGACGAAGAATCTCGAGCTGCGGACGAACGCGCTGGCGAAAAATATTCTGGTCGATGAGAAGGGGCACGCGGCTGGGGTCGCCTATATCGACCGAAACACGAAACAGGAAGTCGAGGTTTACGGACGCGCGGTGGTTGTCGCGGCTTCAACCGTCGAGAGCGCGCGCATTATCTTGAATTCCAAATCGCGCTTCTGGCCGAATGGAATCGCGAATTCCAGCGGTCAGGCCGGACGCAATCTTTGCGATCACATTTACGGCACTACTGCTTACGGATACTTGCCCCAACTGCTTGGGCAGCCGCCCTTTCCGGACAGCGTGTCGACCGCAGAGATTGCTTGGCTGCCGCGGTGGCAGAATCTTAATAAGCCTCATGAAGAGGCGTTCATTCGCGGGTATTCGATGTATCCGGACGGAGGATGCGGTGAGTTTCCGGAGTTGCGCGGGATCGAAGGGTTCGGCGCCGACTTCAAGCGCGAAGTGAAACGGAAGTATCCAGCGCCGGTGAATCTCGGGATTCAGGCTCCTTCCCTACCGAGCCCTACAAATTTTGTGGATATCGATCCCGAGGTGAAAGATGCGTTTGGGATTCCGGTCGTGCGCATCCATTTCCGTTGGGGCGAGAACGAATTGAAAATGTGGGAGCACGGAAAACAAATCAGCCGCGAGATTTTTCACGCTTGCGGCGCGGAGTATGAAGGATGCAGTGAGCATCCGGAGATTCCGGGCTGGAGCCTGCACGAAACGGGTACGCTGCGGATGGGTGATGATCCCAAGCATTTTGTCACGAACAAGTTTGGGCAGACGCATGACGTGCCGAATTTGTTCGTTACGGATGCGAGCGTGTTTTTGAATTGCACGGACAAGACGACGACGCTTTCGATCCTGGCGTTTTCGATGAGGGCGAGCGAGTATCTCGCGGATCAGATGAAGAGTGGGAAGTTGAGCGCATAGAAACGAGCCGTCGATGCTCGCGGACACATAAAGCGCAACGACCAGGCGGGGCAAGCCCCGCCCCTACAAAGCAAAATCCAACAAACTCAGCCGCCGTGGGATTCCTTGTGGGTGCTGACGGCATTGCCGTCGTCGCGTTTCAGGCGGCGGAAGACGATCGTGGAGACAACGGTCATCGCGCCGAGGACGTAGAAGGCGTGATGAATGCCGCGGATGAAGACGGGCGCATTCCCGCGCACGGCGGCGGGCAGGAAGAATGCTGTGACGAGCGATGCGGTGGCGACGCCAAAGCTGATGGACATTTGCTGCATCGTGCTGGCAATGGAGCTGGCGGCGCTGGCTTCTTCTTCGTCGATCTCCGCGTAGACGAGCGTGTTCATGCTCGTGTATTGCAACGAAGTGAAGAACCCGTAGGCGAAAAGCTGAATGACGATGAGCCAGACGGGCGTGCCGACGCCGATCGTGGAGAAACCGAAAATCATCGCGCCAATGATCAGCGTGTTGGAGACAAGCACGGCGCGGTAGCCGAAGCGAGCGAGAATCTTCGGCATCGTGACTTTCAAACTCATCGCCGCGATCGCCTGCGGCATCATCAGCGCGCCGGACTGAATCGGCGTGAAGCCCATACCCACCTGATACAGCAACGGGAAAAGAAACGGAATGCCGCCGATGCCCAGGCGCGTCACGAAGCTGCCGACTACCGAGGCGCGGAACGTGCGCAGTCGGAAGAGCGAAAGGCGCAGCAGCGGGTGAAGTGTTTTTGTTGCGTGCAGCCCGTAGGCGGCGAGTAGAGCGAACGATAAGAAAAGCAAACCGACGATTTCGGTAGTGCTCAGCGTGTGCTCGCCAAAAACTTCGAGGACGTAGGAAAGCAGCGCTACGCCGGCGCCGAAGAGGACGAGTCCGACGATGTCGAGCGGATCAGTGTGCTCTTCGCGATAGTCCGGAAGATGGCGATACACGAGATAAAGGCCGACGAGACCGATCGGGACGTTCACGAAAAAAATGAACCGCCAGTGGAGATATCCGACGATGAGGCCGCCCGCGATGGGACCGAGCATCGGGCCGATGAGCCCGGGGATGGCGACGAAGCTCATCGCGCGGATGAGTTCGGACTTCGCAAAGGTGCGCACCATCGTCAGGCGTCCGACGGGAACCATCATGGCGCCGCCGCAGCCTTGCAAAATGCGGCACGCGACAAGCTCGTGAATATTGGTAGAGAGGCCGCAGAGGAGCGAGCCGAGCGCGAAAGTGCCGATGGCGGACGCGAAGACGATGCGCGTGCCATAACGGTCGGCCATCCAGCCGCTGATGGGAATGAAGACGGCGAGGCTGAGCGTGTAGCTGGCGAGGACGGATTTCATCGCGAGAGGAGCGACGTGGAGAGCGGCGGCGATGGTGGGGACGGCGGTGTTCAAAATTGTGGTGTCGAGCGACTCCATGAAAAAGGCAACGGCGATGAGCCAGGGGAGGAGTCGGCGCGATGCGTCGGCAAGATTCGCGGGGGATGGAGCGGAGGACGGGCGCTCGATGGGATTTGTTGTGCCGACGTTGGCGGGGGCGGTAGGTGGCATGTTGGGTGCGTTCGTTGGATGGGCTAGGACACTCGAAGGTTTCTGAATCGGCGATGTCCGTTGGGATTGCCTCACGGATTTTTTGCAAGCTCGAGCGGCGTTAACTTCCCTTTTGGTCGTTTATGTGTTGGTAACAGCAGACCGCGAGTAACTGCGCCACATGTTAGCCTCGAATTAACCGCTTCCAGGAAAATGGTCGGTACGAAGTCCCGACAAAAGAGCAGATTTCTTTCCACATTCTTGCATGCGTGGGCGGATTGGCTCGAAAAAGTATCCAGGTGACTTGATGACGATCCCGCCAAGAGTTGTTCTGCCTTTTATCCTCGCGCTTTGTTTGGCAGCGGCGCCCATCCGAGCCTCGGCGCAGGCGCCAGAGGCAGTCCAGCGAATCACAATGGCCATCGACAATCAGAACCTGACGGTGCTTCATGGCAATGTTCATCCGCTGGCAAAGGCGGAGTCTGATCAGGGCGGCGTACCGGACGCGCAAGTGCTGCATCGGATGCTGCTGTTGCTACAGAGAAGTCCAGAGCAAGAGGCGGCGTTGCAACAGTTGCTCAGCGATCAGCAGAGCAAGTCCTCTGGGCGATTTCAAAGTTGGTTGACTCCAGAGCAATTTGGGGCGCAGTTCGGACCGTCGGATGCGGACCTGCAGACCGTGACGCAGTGGCTCGAGTCGCAAGGTTTCACCAACGTCGTGGTCGGCGCGGGGAAAACTGCGATCGAGTTTTCCGGGCACCGAGGGGCAAGTTCGCAATGCATTTCACACAGAAATCCGCCGTTACGCTGCCAAAGGCGACGTGCATTTCGCAAATGCGAGCGATCCAGCGATTCCTGCAGCGCTTTCGCCAGTTGTCGCGGGAATTGTATCGCTCAACAATTTTCCGATTCGGTCGCATCTGAAGGTGCTGGGGACGTTCCAGAGATCACTCAAAACGGGCGAAACAACGCCACTTTTTACGTTTCAGGGATGTCCAGGCGGCAACTGCTACGGCGTCGGGCCGGCAGACTTCGCGAAGATCTACAACACGCAACCGCTGCTGAGCGGGTCGCCGAAGATCGATGGCACGGGGCAAGGGATTGCGATCGTTGGCGAAAGCAACATTAAGGTCCAGGACGTGACAGATTTTCGGACGATGTTCGGCCTGTCGCAGAATTTTTCGTCGGCCAACGTGATCGTGAATGGAGAGGATCCGGGAACCAACGATTCGGAAAGTGAATCCGATCTCGACGTCGAATGGTCGGGCGCAGTGGCCCCGGGGGCGCGGATCGATTTCGTCACGTCTTCGTCGACGGAGACCACTCCGGGAATCAATCTGTCGGCGCTGTACATCGTCGATCACAATCTCGACGCGGTCATGAGTGAGAGTTTTGGCGGCTGCGAAACGACGATCGGCACTACGTTTAATCAGTTTCTTAATTCGTTGTGGGAGCAGGCATCGGCTCAAGGGATCACTGTCGTGATTTCGGCCGGCGACAACGGTTCAGCGGGATGCGACGACTTTACGACTCAGGAAACTGCGACGAGAGGCCTGGCAGTGAGCGGCTTCGCCTCGACGCCTTATAACGTCGCCGTTGGCGGCACCGACTTCGATCAGGCGAACCAGATATCGACATACTGGAACACAGCCTTTACTCCGATCACATCGGAACCGATTCCCGCATCGGCGAAATCGTACATCCCCGAAGTTCCATGGAACGATACGTGCGCCCAGCTCGGAATCAGCGGATGCACCGTGTCGAACGCAACGAGTATCGAAGCGGGTAGTGGTGGCGCGAGTACGCTGTACGCCAAACCGTCATGGCAGGCGGGAAACGGTGTACCCGCGGACAACCATCGTGACTTGCCGGATGTGTCGCTCTTCGCGGGTAACGGCTTCAATGGGAGCTTCTACGTCATTTGCGAAGCCGACGTAACGCAAGTTCCGAGCTGCAATTTGAACGCGTTTCAAATCAGCTTCCAAGGCGTTGGAGGGACATCAGCGTCGGCCCCGGCATTCGCGGGAATCATGGCATTGGTCAACCAGAAGCTCGCCACGGGATCGAATCCGGCGCCGCGACAAGGAAACGCGAATCCCTATTTGTATGCATTGGCCCAGCAGCAGACGACGGCAAATCTGAGTTGCAACTCGTCGAGTTCCCCGGTAGCTGGATGCAGTTTTAATGACGTCACAAAGAGCAACAACGACGTGCCGTGTACAGGTGCAAGCACGAATTGCAGCAGCGCAATCTCGGGAAAGCCGGGTGTGCTCGTGGCGGCGTCGAGTCCAACCGTTCCGGCCTTCAAGAGTACGGCGGGGTATGACTTGGCCACCGGCCTTGGATCGCTCAATGCGCAAAACGTTGTCAACAAATGGTCGACGGTAAATACCACGGCCACGACGACAGCGTTGACTCTCAACGGCGGAACAGCGGTCAACGTCACGCACGGTGCGGCGGTTCCCTACCAGATTTCCGTTGGGCCTTCGTCGGCTAATGGAGACGCTTCTCTGATCGCGACGCCGACCGGAAACACGACGGGCATCGGACCGTTTCCCCTGACCAGTGGCGCAGCGAGCGGTACCACGACCGCGCTGCCTGGTGGAACCAGCTACAACGTCGTCGCGCACTACGAAGGAAATGGCACGGATGCGCCCAGCGATTCGTCGCCCGTAACGGTGACGGTTGCGCCGGAACCCAGCAAGGTTTTCATCACGGTGCCCACGTTCAATCCGGAGACAGGTCAGCAGACCGGAAGTTCGCCGACAACAGTCGTCTACGGTTCGCCTTACCTTTTGCGAGCGGATGTCACAAATGCCACGGGCTCCTTGACCTCGTTGTGTAAACCGCCGAGTTGCCCGAGTGGCAGCGTTACGTTTGCCGACACTCTTGGGGGAGTCAGCCAGGGCCCACCTAATAGCGGCACATTCACGTTGAACAGCAGCGGTTTCACCGAGAACCTGCCGGTTCAATTCCCAGGCGGAACCAATACCATCACGGCGACATATTCGGGCGACGGCAGCTTTTCAGCATCAGGAGCGCCCGCAACGTATACCCTAATTGTCACACCTGGTCCGACGCAAATGACCACTCCGATGACTTTCACGACGCCCGTTCTAGCGACGTCACCTGTCGACCTTTATTCGCGTCTGATGGCACAAGTGCCTAATGGCGTCGCGCCGAGCGGAACCATCACCTTCTTTGACGGCGCGACACAACTGCCTGGAAACGTGGTATTCGTTGCCACCGCAGGGAGTAATGGCGGGGACGCGGGAGCGACGGGAGACCTGACGGTAACGTTTGCGAATTCGGGCGCACACGCTATAACAGCGAAATATAGCGGCGACTCGAGCTACGCAGCCTCCACATCATCGATCGGCACATTGCAGGTTCGCTGGCAAACCACAGTGGCTGTGACGCCCGCTTCCAGCAGCGTCAACTACGGCCAAAAAGTGCAGGTCACCGCAGTCGTCACTACGAAGACCAAAACACCGATCATCACTGGTAGCTTCAGCGCTTCCCCTACGGGTCCGAACGCAGGTCAGTCATTTCCCGGAACGGCGAGCGTAGACGCCAACGGGAACCAGATGCTTTCCGCAACATTTGTGCTTGATCCAGGCGTATACGGCGACATCAGTGTCAATTACTCAGGTGATTCAAACTACGCAGCAAGTTACGTTGGCGCGCAGGTCACCGTTAACCTGCCAGATTACTCGCTAACTCCAAGTTCAAACACGCTCGTGGTGTCCACAAACCAGGAACAAGCAAGCACTACGGTCACGCTGGCACCTACAAACTCAATTGCGAGCACAGTGTCACTACAATGCACGGTGCAAAATATCTTCAACACCTCGTGCAGTGTGACGCCCTCGTCCGTAGCGTTGAACGGGCAGCCAGTGAATGTAACGGTCACGATTGCCGCCGATGGAAGCGGAACCAACTCTCAAATTGCTCCGAAGGCAAAAGCAAAGCGGAAGAGTCTCATTTCGCTCTGGTGGCACAGCGACTGGTGGACTTCTGGCTGGGCGATGATGGCGCTGGCGACGTTGGCGTTTGCATTCCTGCCGGGCGGTCGAAAGTTGCGGCACTACCGCGTGCGCGTCGCCTTGTCTTCCTTGCTCCTGATGGCAATCGGATGTGGCGGCGGTTCGAGCCCGAGCGGCTCTGGCGGTTCGACGGGCGGAAGCGGAGGCACGTCGGCGGCCGTCAACTCGACCGTGATCATGTCTCTTGCCGCCTCAAAAACAACTCTGAGTGCCAGAGTTAATGCGACCGCCACAGTGACCGCGAGCAAGACGCCGGCGGGGTTGCTCGAGTTCGACGCGAAAAATTGGCCTCCGGGTCTAACGGCTCCGACTCCGTTAAACAATGGATCGCAGACCGCTGCTCTTCAGCCTCCGGCGATAGGTATCTATCACGTCTACGCCAACTATCTTGGTGACCTGAACACCAATGCGGCACAGTCGGCGTCCCAGATCTTCACAGTCACTGGAGATGGAGATATCTCGCTGAACGCGACGAATGGAACGGTAACGCACCTGTTGGCCTTGGACGCGCAGGTGCAGTGAGATCTTCAACGCTGGGGAGTATGTCGCATCCTCGCCTGCCGGGGTGCTAGCTCAAGATTGCGAAAGTAGCGCGTCAAAGTACGCGAGCATCTCAGGCGAGTCCCAATCCTGGTAGCCGATGATTTTGCGGGCGATTTTGCCGTTGCGGTCGATGATGTACGTCTCGGGGACCATCACGGTGCCGTAGGATTCGGCGATGGCAGAGCGATTTTCTTTTGTTGCGGGATCGCGGTAGGTCGGGTAGTTGATGGCGTGATCGAGGAGAAATTTCTTGTAGGCAGCGTCGTCTTCGTCGGCGGCGATGCCGATCACGATCGCGTTATGCGAGGCAATGTGCTGCTGCAACCGGTTGAGCCCGGGCGCCTCTTCGACGCACGGCTGGCACCACGAGCCCCAGAAATTGAGCACGACGACTTTGCCGCGGAAGTCGGAGAGATGGGTGGATTTGCCGTCGAGCGTGAGGGAAAAATCGCGGGCTTTGCTGCCGGCGATCGAGGCTTCGCCTTGCCGATAGCTGGGGAGCGCAAAGACGAGGATTACGGCGGCGGCAACCCCGATTGCCGCCCAATTTGCGAATTTTCGGGCGATTCCCATCAAGTGTTATACTAGCGTATCCCCGAGCGGTTCGGAATGCCGGTTCGGCCCGAGGGTTTTGCGGTTAGCCGGGTGGCGTTCGAGCGAGCCTCCGCCGAATTGATCCATGTCCAACGCGAATCCAAATTCACAGAAGCAGGGTGAGGAGTCTCTGGGCGCGGGCGCCGGTGTTGGCACCGACTCGAATGCCTCGACTGTCGAATTTGTGGGTGAGCCATGCATCTCGGCGATTGTGCCGGCGCGGAACGAAGAGGCGGTGATTGCGGCCTGCGTGAAGAGTTTGGCCGCGCAGCCGGAAATAGCGGAAATTTTGGTGGTGAATGATCAGTCGAGCGACGGGACTGTCGCGGCCGTGCGGGGAGCAGCGGCGGAGATTCCGAAGGTGAAGCTGCTGGAGACAGGCAAGCTGCCTGCCGGCTGGGTCGGCAAGAATAACGCGGTGTGGCGCGGAGCGTCAGAGGCTCGAAGCAAGTGGCTGCTGTTTACGGATGCGGATGCGGAGTTACTCCCCGGAGGTACGGCGCGTGCCTTGCGAATCGCACAGGAATCGGATGCGGCACTGGTTTCGTTTTCACCGGAGCAGGTGACGGCAACCTGGTACGAGAAGGCGCTGATTCCTTTTGTGTATTGCCGACTGGCGCGACATTTTTCATTTAAGGACGTGAACGATCCGAAGAATCGTGCCGCCGCGGCGAATGGGCAATTTCTAATGATTCGGCGCGATGTTTACGATGCGATCGGGGGACATGCAGCGATCGCGGGAGAAGTTTTGGAGGATGTAGCGCTCGCGAAGAATGCAAAGCGCGCGGGTTATCCGATCTGGTTTGGTTCGGGCAAGGGCGTCGTAAAGGCACGAATGTATCGATCTTTTTCGGCGATGCGCGAAGGATGGAAGAAAAATTTGTATCTGCTGATGGGCGGATCGCGCGCTTCGACATATCGCGAATTTTTCGCGGCGGTGCCGTGGATTCCATTTTTGCTGATTTTGATTGGGCTTTGGATGCCATTCGCGCTGATGGCAGGAGTGGTGTTGTTGCTTGTGCGGCAGGCGGGTTATGGGCTGGATTTGCGGAGTAACCAATTTAGTGGGTCGCTCATCCTCTACTATGTGCCCGCCGTATTCATCTATAGCGGCGTTTTGTTTGGGTCGTATCGCGCCTATGCAAGGGGAAAAGTGGCGTGGAAGGGGCGCGAAATCTCAGTGGGGACGCATCCCGTGGCGCGCTGAGTTTCCGAGTTTGAGATTATCTGAAGAAAGGTCTTTGAGCGACTGAAAATGGTTCTGCTGACGCGCAAAATCGAATTTTCGGCTTCGCACCGGTACAACAATCCGGCGCTTTCGCCGGAAGAGAATCAGCGGATTTTTGGAAAGTGCAACAATCCGCATGGGCACGGGCACAACTACACGCTGGAAGTCACAGTGGCAGGGGAGCCCGATCCCGTGACGGGGATGGTGGTCGATCTCGCGGATTTGAAAAAGCTTTTGGAACGGGAAGTAATGAAGCGAATGGATCACCGGCATTTGAATTTTGAGGTGCCAGAGCTCTCGGGACAGATTCCGACGTGCGAGAACGTCGCGCGGGTGATTTGGAATTTGCTTGAGCCGAAGATTCCGCAAGGACGGCTGCATCGCGTACGGCTGTACGAGTCGCCGGATTTGTTTGCGGATTGCTATCGCAACGGCGCAGGCCGGAACGGGAGCGCGTCATGACGGCGCTCGGCTACGCTGGCGGGGATTTAAAGATTGAGTTGGGTCGGCGGTATCGGTTCGCGGCTTCGCACCGGCTTCACAGCACGCAGATGAGCGATGCCGAAAACGCGCGGATTTATGGCAAGTGCAACAACGCCTGCGGGCACGGGCATAACTACACCGTGGAAATCAGCATTTCTGGAGACGTCGATCCGGCGACGGGGATGATCGCGAATCTGGCTGATCTGGACAGCTTTGTGCAGAGCGAGGTAATCGAACCGTTTGATCATCGTTCGTTGAACGAAGAGGTCGATGCGTTTCGCACCGAAGTGCCGACGACGGAGAACCTGTGCATCGAGATTTACCGCCGGATGCAGGCATTCCCGCTCGCGAAGCTCGAGCGCGTACGCGTCGAAGAAACGTCGAACAACAGTTTTGAATACGCAGGAGATGAAGCTGTCAGCGATTCGGATGGGGCACTCTGACGGTGCCGAAAGGATCAGACATGGGCAAGCCGATCGAAGAAATCCGGCTCGACGATTGCAAACCACGCGACGCGAAGACAATTGCGTGTCACATGCGCGAAATTATCAAGGAAATCGGCGAGGACCCCGACCGCGAAGGACTGAAGAAAACGCCGGAGCGGTTTGAGAAGGCGCTCAAGTTTCTGACCAGCGGCTATCGCCAGGACGTTGATCATCTATTGAACGGCGCGACGTTCAGCGTGGCTTACGACGAGATGGTCGTAGTGAAAGACATCGAATTTTTCAGCCTGTGCGAGCATCACATGCTTCCCTTTTTCGGCAAGGCGCACGTAGCCTACCTGCCGACGAAAAAAGTGATCGGACTTAGCAAAGTAGCGCGGCTCGTGAACATGTTCGCCCGGCGGCTCCAGATCCAGGAGCGGATGACGAGCGAGATTGCCGAGACGATTCAGGAAAAGATCGCTCCGCAGGGCGTCGGCGTGATCATCGAGGCGCGGCATTTGTGCATGCAGATGCGCGGCGTCGAAAAGCAGCACGGCCAAGCGGTGACAAGCGCAATGCTCGGCGAATTTCGCACCAACAAGCAGACGCGCGACGAGTTTCTGGCGTTAGTCCGGAACCGAACCAAGGATTAAGCCGCGCCTGCGCGGCGTACCGGCCAACTCTCGATTCGCTCATCCTGGCAGGCATTCGGCGGCAGGCTGCTATCTCCAAACACGCAATTTACGAATAGCACAAAGCGGAAATTCACCGCGGCGTCACACTTGCCTGTAATCTAAGGCTGTGTTCAACTCGGGCGCACGAAGTGACGCATGATTGGTCGAGCGATCTCGCACTATTCCATCACGGAAAAATTGGGCGAAGGCGGGATGGGCGTCGTTTACCGCGCGCATGACTTGACGCTGCGGCGCGACGTCGCGCTTAAATTTTTGACGCTTGATCGACTGGAAAAAGACCCGCAAGCACGTGAAAAAGTGCTGCGCGAGGCGCAGACCATCTCCGCGCTGAACCATCCCAACATCTGCACGATTTACGAAGTGGGCGAGGACGACGGCCAGCCCTACATTGCGATGGAGTTTGTCGAAGGCCATTCGCTGATGCAGGAAGTGCTGACGGGGCCGCTGGCGGCGGATGTGGTTGTGCGCTACGGAACACAACTGGCGGACGCGCTGGCGCACGCGCATGAGCGCGGGATCATTCATCGCGATTTGAAATCAGGAAATGTGTGGATCACTCCGTCGGGGCGCCTGAAGCTGCTGGATTTTGGGCTGTCGCAGCGCGTCGTCGAACAAGCGGTCGGCGAAGACACCACAAAATTTGACGGAGGTTGGGACGACCAGCACGGCGTGACCGGGACGCTGGCGTACATGGCGCCGGAGATGCTGCGTGGACAGGAAGCCGATGCGCGCAGCGATGTGTGGGCGCTCGGCGTTGTGCTTTACGAAATGGCGACGGGCAAGCGGCCATTTCGCGGCGCCACTGCGTATGAACTGAGTGCGTCGATTTTGCGGGAGCCGCTTCCGCCGATCGTGCCCGCAGTGCCGCCAGTGTTGCAGGCGGTGATCGAGAAGTGTTTAGACAAAGATCAGTCGCAGAGATATCGCTCGGGAGGCGAAGTGCGCGCGGCGCTGGAAGCCGCGGCGACGGCATCGCGCTCGGAACGGATTCCGTTTGCGACGCTGGCACTGCACGAAACGGAACAGCGGACCTCGCGGGCGCACACTCGGCTCTGGTACGGCTTGGCGATTTTCGTCGCAGCCGTGGCTCTGATCGTCGGTGGCGTGTTGATCGTGCAGAAGCGACAGCGTCATCTGGCTACAGTACCGGGCGCGATTCAATCCCTCGCGGTTTTGCCGTTGGACAATTTATCCGGCGATCCGCAGCAGGAATACTTCGCGGACGGAATGACTGACGCTCTGATCACGGAGCTCTCGCACATCCGCAAGCTGCGCGTGATTTCGCGCACGTCGGTGATGCAATACAAAAACACGCAGAAGTCACTGGCAGATATTGCGCGCGATTTAAACGTCGATGCGGTGGTCGAAGGATCGGTCCTGCGTTCGGACGGACGCGTGCGCATTTCGGCGAAGCTGATTCAGACTTCACTGGAGCGCAGCTTGTGGGCCGATAGTTACGAGCGGGACTTTACCGATGTGATCGCGTTGCAGAGCGACGTCGCAACGGCGATCGCGCGCGGAATTCAAGTGGAATTGTCGGAACCGGAAGCAGCGCAACTTGCCAGCCACCGTCCGATCGTGCCCAAGGCTTACGAGGCTTACCTGAAGGGGCGATTTGAAATCGAGAAGCGCACGCCGGAGGGAATTATCGCGGCGGTAAAGTTTTATCGCGAGGCGATCGCCGCGGACCCGACGTACGCGGCGGCGTGGGCGGGCCTCGCCGATGGATTACTGAACACCGACACGTACCAGATTCGTCCGCCCGCCGACGTAATTCCCGAAGCGAAGGCGGCGGCGCAGAAAGCGCTCGAGCTTGACGATCAACTTGCCGAGGCGCACGCGTCGCTCGCGGCGATCCGTTTCTATCACCTGGAATGGGAGGGCGTCGAAAGCGAGTTTCAACGCGCAATCGCACTGAATCCCGGATACGCGACGGCGATTCACTGGTATGCGCTGACGCTGGCGGCGACGGGACACAGACAGGAGTCGATCACAGAAATTAAGATCGCTCGCGACATCGATCCGCGCTCACTGATCATCAACGCGAATGTCGGCTGGTGCTACTACCTGGCGGGCGATCCCGACCACGCGATCGAAGCGGAGAAGACGACGTTGCGGCTCGATCCCGGATTCGTGGTCGCGCACGGTTATCTGGGTCAGGCTTATTTGCAGAAAAAGATGTACTACCAGGCGATCGCTGAATTTCGGAACACGGTTTCGCTATCGCCAAGCGACATGTCGCGAAAGGCCGAACTCGCGTACGCGTACGCGCAGTCTGGAAAGACGGAACAGGCTCGCGAAATCTTGCAGGAGTTTCTGCTCGCGCCGAGCGGGACTTATATTTCCCCGTATGCGTGGGCGATGCTGTACGCCGGAATGGATCGCAAGCAAGACGCTATAGAGTGGCTCGAAAAAGGATACGAAGAACGCAACGCACGCATGGTGAATCTGGCGGTTCATCCGATGTTCGCATTTTTCCGCGGCGACGCCGGATTCGAGAAATTGCTCGCGCGCATGAATGTGCCGCCGCAATTGCGGCACCCGGTGACGTCGCAGTCCTCCACTAGCATCTCCAATGAAACACTGACTTCCGGTAGTCGTCGGGTAGCGCATCGCGTCTGCGGCGCCCGAGTTACATGATGTTTTCTTGACGCGACATAACGCGTTCGTTACACTCGCCGCTCTCGATCGCGAAACCTCGTAATCGAAGAAAGTACCCGCTGCCCGGATCGACATCCGGAAATCCCCGAACGGAGGCAGTCATGGCAAAGAAAAAATTGCAGGTGAATCTCAAGCCCATCGCTCGAGATATCGAGAACGTGATAAAAACTCTGGGCGGCTTCAAGAGCAAAGTTTCAGTAGCAGACAGTCAGAAGATCAATCTGAAGATCAAGAAACTCAAGGGCGCGCTGGCCGACGTGAAATCTTCCTGCACCGACAAGAAGATGACTCCGGGCTTCAACCCTAAATGATTGAGAATTCGCTCCAAAACGGCCGCTGAGTTGTGATCCGGCGGAAGCCAGCAATTACGGGGCGTGCGTCGCGCTCGAAATCGCGTTCCCCTGACACCACCACGAAATCGATGCAACAGACGCGGTATCTGCGATCGCCCTTCGTGATCGTGTATTGGCGCGAAAGGCATCTCGTTTTCGAGAATTTCCTGACGCGGTGCCAGATAACCGCGCAGCCACTCACCACTTCCCTGCTGGATTTTTTCGATCAATGGAAATCCGTTGCGGATTTGTATGCGGCGATGCCTCAGTATGCGCCGTCGTCACTCGCGCGCGCCGTCACACAGCTTGTGCGGCACTCCTTGTTGCAGCGCGCAGATCAGCCGCTTCCCGCGGGGCACGCTGCGCTGGCAGCGTGGAGCAAGTGGAACCCCTCGGCAGGTTTTTTTCACTTATCGACGAGGAATCTGAGATTCGCCGACGACGATGAGGAGGAGTTTCGCTCACTCGTCCGTCTGGCAAGATCGAAGCCGATCCCACTTCCGATCAAGCGCTACCGCAATGCAAAGCAAATCCCGCTTCCGAATCCATCTTTCAACAGCGAATTTGCTCGTGTGTTGCTGCGGCGGCGAACGTGGCGCAGATTCTCTGTCCAAGCTGTGCCGCTGGAGTCGCTTGGCAATTTGCTAGGCTTGACCTTCGGAGTCCGCCACTGGATCAAGCTGCCAAAGATTGGATCCGTCGCTGTGAAAACTTCGCCCTCTGGCGGCTCGATGCACCCGATCGAAGCGTATGTGCTGGCGCGCAACGTCGAAGGGCTTGCCGCCGGTTTCTATCACTACAGCGCGGCGGATCATCGCCTCGAGCTACTGAAGAGCGGAGCGACTCCGCGCGACATCACGCGACTTCTCGCACATCAATGGTGGTACAGCTCGGCGGGATTCGTCGTCTTTCTTACCGCGGTCTTTGCGCGAACGCGCTGGAAATATGACTACGCACGCGCATATCGCGCGGTGTTAATCGAGGCGGGACACTTGTGCCAGACTTTTTGCCTGACGGCGACATCACTGGGACTCGCGCCGTTTTGCACGATGGCATTTGCGGACTCGAGGATCGAAAACATTCTGGGAATTGACGGCATTTCGGAGTCGGCACTCTACGTTGCGGGCGCCGGGATGCCTCCGGAGAAGGGCGGCAAGCTGGCGAACATTTTGAATATGGGTGTAGTGGATTGATTCCGAATTAGAGCCGGCGTAAAAAGGAAAAAAGGGCGCGACAAAGTCGCGCCCTTTTTCTTGATTTCTATCCGAACTAAATCGTCTACGCCTTTTGCGCGCGCCGCAGGAACGTCGGCACATCGAGATCATCCATCGCGGCCTCTCGGCTGACCTCGCGCACATTCTCCTGAACCTGGTGTACGACGTTGGGCGTCGGCTGCGGAGGTGGCGGCGCCGGCTCGGCTTCCGCAATCTCCGGCTCCACCTTCCAGGTCTTTGGAATGTACGACGGCTTTTCCTTCACTTGCTTCTTGTTCGCGTCCTTGAATCCCGCGGCGATGACCGTGATCTTGATCGTGTCCTTCATCTGATCGTCCTGCACCGCGCCGAAAATGATGTTCGCATTTTCGTGCGCAGCCTTCTGAATGACCGACGAAGCCTCATGCACTTCCTGCAGCGTCAGGCTGGAGCTGCCGGAAATGTTGATGAGGATGCCCTGCGCCCCCTGAATCGAATTGTCTTCGAGCAGCGGGCTGGCGATCGCGCGATTTGCGGCGTCGACAGCGCGACTCGTGCCCGTGCCGACCGCGGTGCCCATCACCGCGTAGCCCTGGCCATGCATGATCGCTTTCACGTCAGCAAAATCACGGTTGATGATGCCGGGAACCGTGATGATGTCCGAAATCCCCTGCACCGCCTGTCGCAAAATATCGTCGGCGATGCGGAACGCGTCGAAGAAGCTCGTGCCGCGCTCGACTGTTTCCATCAAGCGCTCGTTGGGAATCACGATGACGGTATCTACCGCGCCGATCAATTCCTGCAGCGCCTGCTCAGCCTGCATCATGCGGCGCTTGCCCTCGAAAGCGAAAGGCTTCGTGACCACCGCAACGCTCAACGCGCCAAGCTCGCTCGCCAAAGAAGCGACGACCGGCGCCGCGCCAGAGCCAGTCCCACCGCCGAGTCCGGCGGTGATGAAAATCATGTCCGAGCCTTCCAGCGACTCGATAATTTTCTCGGTGTCTTCGAGCGCAGCCTTGCGCCCCGTTTCGGGATTGGCGCCCGCGCCGAGACCTTTCGTAAGCTTCGCGCCGAGCTGAATCTTCAGCGGCGCCTGCGACAGCTTCAGCGCCTGCAAATCGGTGTTCGCCGTGATGAATTCGACGCCCTCCACCTTGGCGCGAATCATACGGTTGACGGCATTGCACCCGCCGCCACCCACGCCGATCACTTTGATCTTCGCCGGCGACAGCTCTTCGCTGAAGCTCATGCGAATCCCCATATCTTTTCCGATCATGCTTCCCTCAGCCTTCCCCAGATTCGCCGGCAGCGTCGCTTCGCGGCGCGTTTTCGCGCGCCGACAGGGCGGTTTACGAAGCGCCCGCGAACATGGACTTTAATTTTGATACTAAATTTCCCCCGCGTTGCGGTGACGCCCGCCTGGCTTTGGCGCCATACATCACAAGACCGACTACCGTTGCATATTCGGGCTGGGCGACCTGCTCGGGCATATCGACGAGGCCTTTCGGCTCGGCGATGCGCGCGGGCAAGTGGAATGTCGTTTCGGCAAGATCGAGCAGGCCGTATAGTTTGGCGCCACCACCGGCGAGAACGAATCCCGCGGGAATCTGTTTGTCGAGGCCGGCACGCTGCAGATCATCGCGAATCAGAGCGAGCAATTCGTTGGCCCTTGGCTCAATGATGTCGGTGACCATGCGCGCAAAGATCATGCGCGGAGGCCGATCGCCGACGCTTGCGATCTCGATGGCGGTATCTTCTGTGAGCAGCGCCGAGGACGCGCAGCCGTGATGGCGCTTGATTCGCTCCGCTTCGGGAATCGGCGTGCGGAGGCCGACAGCGAGGTCGTTGCTGAAGTGGTCGCCGCCGACGGCGATGACGCTGGTGTGGCGCACGACTCCGCCGCCATAAACGATGAGCTCGGTGGTGCCGCCGCCGATGTCGAGCAGGCAGCAACCAAGGTCGCGCTCATCCTGCGTGAGGCAGGATTCGGCAGAAGCAAGCGGCTCAAGTACCGTGTCGGAAATCAGGATGCCCGCGCGGTTTGCGGCGGTGACAAGATTTTGCGTCGCGCTGATTGACGACGTGACGACGTGAACGTTGGCTTCTAGCCGCTGGCCGATCATGCCGACTGGGTCGCGGATGCCGTCCTGCGCGTCTACCAGAAACTCGTGCGGCAGGACATGTAAAACTTCGCGATCTTCAGGAAGCGAGATGTTGCGCGCCGCATCGATGGCACGGCGAACGTCGTCGCGCTCGATGTCGCGCGAACGGTGTCCGAGCGTCACGCCCCCGCGGCTGTTGACGCCACGAACGAAACTCCCGGCGACGCCCACGAGCGCCGATTCGACGGGAACGTTCGCAACGCTCTCGGCCTCTTCCACCGCGCGACGTATGGAACTGACTGTCGAGTCGAGGTTTACGATCAGGCCCTTGCGCAAGCCTTTCGATTCCGCAGCGCCCAGGGCGAGAAACTTCAACTGCTCGTCGTCGATTTCCGCGATCAGCGCGCACGTTTTGGTGCTGCCGATGTCGAGCCCGATCAAGAATTTGTCCTTCTTCGCCAAACGCACTCCACACTTCTTAGGCTAACGCGACTTTGCCACCGTTGTGCCACCGCTGGAATCGGTGTTCAAAATCACCTGCTTTGAATACTGAAGATCGATGTTGCGCACGTGGCCGTTGCTCGCTTGCCATTGCGCGAAATTGTCAACGACGAGCCGGTACTTTCCACCGAAGTCGGCCGAACCAAATTGAATTGTGACCGCTTGCGAATCGTTCGCGGATGAAATTCCTGTCATCACCGCGCGGAGGTCTTTCGGATTGCTGAGATCGATTTCGCTGACGCGGTCGGAAGAGCCGGCACGGACGACGTCGATGTCTCGTAGAAATTCCTGATACGTGACCATGCGGCGCCCGCGCTCTTCACGAGACACGCTGTCGCTCAGCCCGGTGACGATCGGGAACTGAAAATCTTCTCCGCGCGGGCGGTCAAGGATGACCCCATGCGCGTCGATCAATCCGAGTTCGGTGCCGTTGCGCAGAAACGCGATCGGGGTACGCTCGGTGATTTCAACGCGGATGCGATTCGGCAGGATGCGCTGCACATTAGCCGTTTCGACCCACGAAAGTTCTTCAAGCGCGCTCCGCCGCGTATCAAGTGGGATGCTAAGGACGCTGCGACCGCGATCGCGCACGAATTGCTGCAGCACGGCGTCGCGGCTCACGACGTGATTGCCGCTCAGTTCGATCTGCTCGGGCTTGAGCAGCGCAACTTGCGGCGAGTGATACAGAAAATCACCTGCCAGCGCCGCGGCCGTAATCAATCCAGTCGCAACCACGCCAAACACAAACGCCCGCCGATAGAACGATGCGCTCTTGCCGCCAAACTTCTTGCGGCGAATCTCGACCGGCTTCTGCCGGCGCAAATAGCGCGGCTCGTCCTCGTGGACAGCGTCCCCGCGGTACGAGTCATCGGCTGCAGCAGCGTTTCGCGGCATGGCCTTTACACGTTCCACACAACTACCTCGTGTTCGAGTTCGACGTCGAACGCCTTCTGTACGCGTTCGCGGACGTCCCCGATCAAGGTGAGCATATCTTTCGCCGACGCGGTCCCCGCGTTGACGAAGAAATTCGCATGGCGATCGCTGATGCGCGCATCGCCTACATTCAAGCCCTTAAGACCGAGTTCATCGATCATGCGGCCCGCTGATTTTCCCGGTGGATTTTTAAAGATGCATCCGGCGCTTTTCTGGCCGAGCGGCTGGCTCGAACGCCGCTTTTCGTTGCAGATACGAATCCCTTGAAGTATTTCTTTGAACGGTTTGGAGGGAAGTTCCAGCTTCACTGCGAGCATCATATCATCGGGTGCAAAAGATGTATGCCGGTATTCAAAAGAAATTTGATCGTGCCTGAGGATTTCTATCTTCCGTTCCGCAGCACGGTAAAGTTTTACTTCACGTACGTAGCTTCCGATCTGCATGCCATAGGCTCCGGCATTCATGCGCAACGCGCCGCCGACAGTGCCCGGGACGCCGATTAGGCCTTCCATTCCGCCCAGATCGTTTTTCGCGCAATAGGTGACCGTGCGGCCCAGGTCGGCTGCGGCATCGATCTGCGCGAAGTTGCCTTCCAGGACGACGTCGGGCTCCAGCTTGACGAGGGTCATGACCACCCACGGAAGCTCGCCATCGCCGACAAGTAGGTTCGAGCCCCCGCCGAGAAATTTGTGCGGCACGCCATGTTGTTCGAGCAGGTTCAGCAAATCCGGAATGCCTTCGTGTTTTTTGATGCGGAGCAAATCGGTCGTGCCGCCTATTCCGAGCGAGGTCAGCTCCGACAGGGCCTGCCCGGGTCGCAGTTCGACGCCTAGCTCCGGCAACGCCGCCAGTATCTTTGGATTCTCAATGCGCATGGTGAAGGGGATGCTCCGTTCCGAGCAGTACCACCAGCTCGTTGCTGGCGCGGCTGACGTTGCCCGCGCCTATGGTCAAAATAGCGTCGCCCGGCCGCGCTTCTTTAAGCAGGTGTTCGATGCCCTGCTGCATGGTCGGGAAATAAAAGACGTTTTTGTGGCCGGCCTCGCGAATCGATTTGGCGAGCGCTTCGCTGGTGATGCCGGGGATGGGCTGCTCGCTGGCGGCGTAAATGTCGGTGAGGACGAGAATGTCGGCCTGATTGAACGCGCGGCTGAAATCGTCCCAGAGTGACTGCGTGCGCGAATAGCGATGCGGCTGAAAAAGAACCAGAGAGCGATTGAACTTCGAGGCGCGCGCCGCCTCCAGCGTCGCTTTGATCTCCACCGGATGATGGCCGTAGTCGTCAACCACCGTGATGCCGTTGACGACGCCCTTCACGTCAAAGCGACGGCCAACACCGGAAAATTTCGCCATGCCTTCGCGAATCAGGTCGCTCGGAACGTTGAGGTAGAGCGCGACCGCGGCAGCGGCGGCTGCGTTGCGCACGTTATGGATGCCCGGCGGATGCGGCAAGCTTGAAGATGCCGAGGTCGTCGCCTTTGTAGGTAAGGCGGAATTCGCTTCCGAGACCTTCGAGCTTGATGTCACTGATAACGAGGTCGGCTTGCGGCGTCGTGCCGTAGGTGATGATGGGACGCTTCACGTTGGGGATGATGGCTTGGACGTTGGGCTCGTCGAGGCAAAGGATGGCAGCGCCGTAAAACGGCACGCGATTCACAAATTCGATGAACGCGTTCTGAATATCTTCGAGCGATGAGTATTGATCGAGATGCTCGCGATCGATTGTGGTCACGACGGCGACGACAGGCGAGAACAGCAAAAAGCTGCGATCGCTCTCGTCGGCTTCGACGACAAAGTAGTCGCCCTTACCAAGGCGCGCCGTCGTGCCGGCCTGATTCACGCGACCGCCAATGACGAACGTCGGATCGAGATGCGCGGCAGCCAAGACCGAAGCCACGATCGAGGTCGTGGTCGTCTTGCCATGCGCACCGGCGACGGCGATCCCGTACTTCAGCCGCATCAGCTCCGCAAGCATTTCGGCGCGCGGAATAACCGGTATCTTGTGCTTGTGAGCCTCAATAACCTCAGGATTTTCAGTCTTGATCGCGGACGAAGTGACGACGACGTGTGCGTCGATCACGTTGCTCGCCTTATGGCTGTCGAAAATCGTCGCGCCCAAATTCTGCAACCGTTCGGTGATCGGCGAAAGCTTTGTATCGGAGCCGGAGACAGAGTAGCCCAGCGTCAGTAGCACTTCGGCGATTCCGCTCATGCCGATTCCGCCGATGCCCACTAGATGAATCCGCTGGAAATTACGAAACGACACCATCATGGCTATCCTCGAGTCCCCAAGTCCGCTGACCCTGCGCGGATCGCTTGATCTGCGCCTGCGACAGGCGTACTGTGCGCTGCGGTACGCCCTGCAGTGCCGCGCGGCGCTACTTCTTCGATCAGATTGACGATGTCGCGCGCGGCATTGGGCGTAGCCAAGCCACGTGCGGCAGTCATCATCTTTTCCATCTCCCGGGGCTGGTCGAGGAGGGAGAAAATTTCACTGCAAAGCCGGTCTGCATTGAGCTCCGGCTCTGGAATGACGCGTCCGGCTCCGGCGCTGGCCATCGCCTGCGCGTTGCGCAGTTGATGGCTGTCGGTCGCGGCGCCAAAGGGGATAAAAATAGCGGCGCGGCCGGCGGCAGCGATTTCCGATGCGGTGATCGCTCCGGCGCGGCAGACGATGACGTCGGCCCACGCGAAACGCTCCGCCATATTGCTTAAAAACGGTACGACCTCTGCTGCATACGCCCGATGCGCGTACGCTGTTCTGACAGCATTATAATCGCGTTCGCCGGTCTGATGAACGATGCTTAGTTCCTCTTTGCGCACAGCCAAGCGGTCCATGGCATCGACGAACGCGCGGTTGATGACGAGGGCGCCCTGGCTGCCGCCGGTGACGAGCAGGCGGAACGGTTTCTGCAACACGCGCGGCTTCATTTCGAAGAATTCCTGACGGACAGGGCATCCGGTTACGATCGCCTTCGGTCCGAGCGCTTTCGCCGAGCGCTCGTAGCCCGCGGCGATGCGTTTGGAAAGCTTGGCGAGAACTTTGTTCGTGAATCCCGGCTCGGCGTTGGGCTCGAAGATCACGTTGGGAATGCCGCGCATCCATGTGGCGAGCATCATCGGCCCGGCAGCGTATCCGCCGACGCCGAAGGCCGCGACCGGCTGATGCTTGCTGAGAATGCGCATCGCATCGAGGAGGCCCGGCCCGAGAATCGCGAGATTTTTCGCGAGGGTGACGCCGCCTTTGCCTTTCAGTCCGCCCGCGCGCAGCGTCTCCAGCGGCAGCCCCGCTTGAGGCACCAGCTTCATTTCCATCCCGCGTTGCGTTCCGACCAGCACGACTTCTCTCTCGCTTCCTTTCGACAGCCATTCGCGCGCGATCGCAATCGCCGGAAACACATGACCACCCGTGCCACCGCCCGCGATCAGAAGCTTCACGCCGCTACGCTTCCGCCTGCTGACTGATGTTCAGCAGCACGCCGGTGGCCAGCAGCATCACCAAGACGTTCGAGCCGCCGTAGCTGATAAAAGGGAGCGGGATTCCCTTGGTCGGTACGAGGCCCAGCACGACGACAAAATTGATCAGCGCCTGGAAAATCACCATCGCAGTGATTCCGAGCGCAAGCAGGCGGCCGAAGCTGTCAGGCGCTGCATACGCCGCGCGAATTCCACGCCACGCGTAGAGGCCGAAGAGCCCGATCACGATGACGGCCCCGATGAAGCCGAGTTCCTCGCAAATCACGGCATAAATAAAGTCGGTGTGCGCTTCGGGCAGATAAAAAAGTTTTTGCTTGCTCTCCATCAGGCCGACGCCAGTGAATCCGCCCGAACCGACGGCGATGAGCGATTGCAGCAACTGGAATCCGGCGCCGAGCGGATCGGCGTCTGGATTGAGGAACGCCATCAGCCGCGCCTGGCGATAGGAGACGTGTGAATAAGCAGATAGAGGACAGGCAGCGCCGCTGCGCGCCGACGGCAGCCATTTCCACGACAAACCCGAGACGAAGAGAATCGCGGTCGCGATCAGTACGATGTCAACCGACGTGCCAAGGTCGGGCTGCGCGACGATCAGCATCACGAAGAGCAGAATCGGGCCGACGGCGGGAAGAATGTTCTGGAGAAAATCTTCCTTGTTGAATTCCATCTGCGGCTGCAGCTCGGCGTTTCATGTCGAGAAACCACGCGAGGTAGAAAATGATCGTAAGTTTGGCGAGTTCGGACGGCTGGATTCCGACCGGGCCGAATTTGATCCACCGATGCGTTGCGTGTGATTTGTCGAGGAAAAACGTTCCGACAAGCATCAGCAGCACGACACAGACTGCGGTGCAAACAACGGCCGGTTCGCGCAAGCGCCGATAATCCACGCGCATCAGCGCGAACATGCCCGCGATGCCGAGCACCAGCCACGCCGACTGGCGCAGCAGAAAGATATATGGGCGCCCGTACTGATGTTCGGCGGTGACCGCCGATGCGCTGAAGATCATCACCGCTCCCAGCAAACACAGCGCCAGCGTTACACCAAAGAGCCAGCGATCGTTTTCAACTTGTCTCGGCACCTCCAATGCGTTACCTCCTCGCTGCCGACTTCCGAATTCTGTGCGTTGCGGACGAGTTCCTTGAAAATGCGTCCACGCTGCTCGTAGTTCTCAAACTGGTCGAAGCTGGCGCACGCCGGCGCGAGCAAGACAATGTCGCCCGGATGCGCCGCATGCACTGCGGTCTCAACAGCTCGCTCGAGCGTGCCTGCGCGTTCGATCGCGACGCTGCCTGCGATTTGCCTCTCGATCTTTTCCGCCGCTGCGCCGATCAACAGCGCGAGAATCGCCTTCTCGCGCAACGGCTGCTGCAACACCGTGTAGTCGCTGTCCTTATCTTTCCCACCGAGAATGATCAGGATGTGCCCTGAGAACGCATCGAGCGCCTTCAGCGTCGCGTCAACGTTCGTCGCCTTGGAGTCGTTGTAGTAGCGAACGCCGTTGATTTCAGCCACAAACTCCAGTCGGTGTTCGACTCCCGCGAAGCTGCGGACTCCCGCGGCGATCGCCGGTACCGCCGCGCCCGCCAAATTCGTAGCGATTGTCGCTGCGAGAACATTTTCAAGATTGTGCGCTCCTGCCAGCGGAATCTCGCCCCGGCGCAGCACGGTGTGATCTTCGCCATCGATCCGCAGCACGACTTCTTCGCCGCGCAAGAAGCGCCTTGCGCAACGCGCTGCTTCCGGCTGAACCAATACACCTGCGGCTTCAACGGGGCGTACGCCGCCGAAGCAGCATCATCCGCATTAAGAATCGCCGCGTCGTCGGCATTCTGATTCTCAAAAATGCGCGCCTTCGCATCGCCATACGCCTTCAGCGTGTGATGACGATCGAGATGATCGGGAGTCAGATTCAAAAACAGTCCGACATTCGGACGAAATGTATCGATTAGCTCAAGCTGAAAGCTGCTCAACTCAACGACGGTCACCGTATTCTTCTTCGCTTGCTCGACGAGCGAAATCAGCGGCGTGCCGATGTTACCCGCCAAAAGCGTCGGCAACCCTGCACCGCGAAGAATATGCTCGATGAGCGCAGTCGTAGTCGTCTTTCCGTTCGAGCCCGTAATGCCGACCATCGAGCCTCGCAAAAACCGATAGGCAAGCTCAATCTCGCTCCAGATTTTCACTCCCGATTTGCGGGCCGAAACCAGCTGTGGGAAATCCGCAGGTACTCCGGGGCTCGGGACGATCAGATCCTGCTCGATGAAAGTCTTGTCTTGATGCCCGCCAAGCTCGAGTGTTACGCCCGCAGCGCGCAATTTCGCGGCAGGCTCCCCAACTTGGCTCTCAGTGCGCGATTCCGTCGCAGTCACGCGCGCACCGCGCTCCGCGCAGAACAGCGCCGTCGCGACGCCCGTCCGCGCCAGCCCGACCACCAACACGCGTTTGTTCTTCAGTTCCATCGCAACGAATCCGCTACCTCAACTTCAGCGTCGTCACCGCAAACAGCGCAAAAATCAGCGCCAAAATCCAGAATCGCACAATCACCTTCGACTCGCTCCACCCCATCAACTCGAAATGATGGTGCAGCGGCGCCATGCGAAAAATCCGCTTCCCGCGCAGCTTGAACGAGCCCACCTGCAAAATCACCGACATCGCCTCGACAACGAAAATTCCGCCCACAAAAAAGAGCAAAATCTCCTGCTTGATAATCACCGCAATCGTTCCCAGCGTCCCGCCAAGCGCCAGCGAGCCTACATCGCCCATAAAAACTTCCGCCGGATGCGCGTTGTACCAAAGGAATCCGAGCGACGCCCCGACCAGCGCGCCGCAAAACACCGTCAACTCCGCCACGCGCGGAGTGAACGCGATATCGAGATATGTCGCCCATCGATAATTGCTGCTGACGTACGTCAGCACTGTCAAAGCGCCCGCCGCGATCACCGTGCAACCGATCGCCAGCCCATCCAGTCCGTCCGTCAGATTCACCGCGTTCGACGAACCTGTAATCACAATCGCTACAAAAACCAGAAACGGCACAAACGCCAGAAACCAGAAATGTTTCGACGTCAGAAACGCATGCACGACAAGATCGGGATGCAGCCGCTTCGCAAACGGAATGCTGAGCTGCGTCGAATACGCGGCACGCGTCGCAAGTCCAAGCAATCCGATCCCCACGATGAGGCTGACCAAAAGCTGCAACGAAAATTTCTGCTTGCTCGTCAGCCCGAGATTCCGCTGCTTCGAAACCTTCGCGTAATCGTCGACGAATCCGATCCCCGCAAACGCCAGCAGCGCAAAAATCACCAGCAACACGAACCCGTTCGTCAGGTCCGCCCACAGCAACGTCGGCACCAGCGTCGAAAGCACAATCAGCACGCCGCCCATCGTCGGCGTGCCTTTCTTTTTCTGGTGCGCCTGCGGCCCTTCTTCGCGGATGTACTGCCCGATCTGCATTTCCCGCAACTTTCTGATCAGCCACGGCCCGAACACAAACGCTAGAAACATCGCCGTCAAACTCGCATAAACGGTGCGAACCGTGATGTACCGAAAAACGTTGAACGGGCTGAAATACCGCTGCAGCCACTGATAGAGGATGAAGTAGAGCATCTAGTGGCGCACCTTCTCGGCTTCGTGCACCGAACGCGTTCGCTTCGCTCGCATCACCATGCCGCGCCACAAGCGCTTCCACCACCCGCTCCATCTTCACGCCGCGCGAACCCTTCACTAGCATCAGATCGCCCGGCTGCAAAAACTCCCGCAAAAATTCCGCCGCTTCGCCCGACGATGCAAAAACTTTCGTCTGAGTCCGCGGCACTCCCGCCGTCACCGCTCCTTCCACAATCTGCGCCCCATCGCCCGCGACACCAATCACCCAATCAATCTTTCCCGTCTTCGCAGCAACCTCTCCCGCTTCGCGGTGCAACTCCGGCGAGGTAACACCAAGCTCCCTCATCTCACCCGCCGCCAGAACCGCCGCTTGTAATCCGGCGTCGCCGCCAGCACCGAAATCATCGCGTGCAGCGCCGCCGGGCTCGAGTTGTACGAATCATTGATAACCGCCGATCCATTCGCGAACTTCAGCAGCTCCCCGCGCATCGCCGGCGCGCGCAAGCTCCGCAGCACCTCGCGCGACTCCTCCGGCGTAATCCCCCAAACGCTCGCCGCCGCCAGCGCCCCCAGCGCATTCGCAATCACATGCCGCCCCGCCAGCGACAATTCCAGCGGCACCTGCTTGTCCCACTGCGTCAAAACAAACGTCGAGCCCAGCGCCCCTCGATCGACAATCGACTCCGCCCGAAAATCCGCTGCATTCTCGATCCCGTACGTCAGCACCCGCCCCGGCGCGTGAAACGCCATCGCCGCTACCAGAGGATCGTCCGCGTTCAGCACCGCGACCGAATCCTTCCCATTCAATCCCTCGATCAATTCCCGCTTCGCCAGTGCGATCTCTTCCACGCCAGAGAAAAACTCCAAGTGCGCCGGCGCCACCCGCGTTACTACGCCCACATCCGGCCGCGCAATCTCCGCCAGCCGCGACAACTCGCCGCGCCGCGACATCCCCATCTCCAGCACCGCCGCCTGATGCGTCTCGTCCAGATGAAACAGCGTCAGCGGCAGCCCATACTCGTTGTTAAAATTCCCTTCCGACTTCAGGATGCGCAGCCGCGCGCCCAGCAATGCCGCCAGGATCTCTTTGGTAGTGGTCTTTCCCACGCTACCCGTGACCCCGGCGATTTTCCCGCCCCACTCCTCGCGTACCGCGCGCGCAAACTGCTTGAGCCCGACGAAGGTGTCGGCCACGACGAGGCACTTCGCTCGAACCGCCTCGCTAAATCGCCCGGCCGCCGACTCCGCGACCATAGCGCCGATGGCTCCGCGCCCGAGCGCACCCTCCACGTAATCGTGTCCGTCATGACTCGGTCCGTGTATCGCGATGAACAGCTCTCCTGCACGTACCGTCCGAGAATCAATCGAGACGCCGGCCAGCCTTGCCACGGGGTCGAGTCCTGCGCCCGCCCGAGCACCCACCGCGTCAGCCACCTGTGTAATCGTCCACCGCATAAACGCCTCAAAGGACTCCGCTTACCGAGATACCACACGGACCGGTCGGTTTTCACAGTTTTGAGGGCTCCTCCTGACGAATGGTAACGATGCTCCACTCATTGGCACCGAGCGCCTCCGGACCTGACCATCACCTAAAGCGAGCTAGGTGCCAAACTCTTTGCCGCCGCCACTTTGCGGTTGCGGCGGTTCGTCGTAGCCGCGTTCGCGCAGCACACGGCGCGCCTCTTCGCGATCATCAAAATGCAGCGTCCGGTCGGCGAGAATCTGATAGTCCTCGTGGCCCTTGCCTGCGAGCAACACGATGTCGCCCGGCCGCGCTTGATCCATCGCCAGCGCGATCGCTTTTTGCCGGTCGGGCTCGACGAGATATTTCGCGTTCGCTTTTTGCAGGCCCACGATGATGTCGTTGATGATTTTCAGCGGATCTTCCGTGCGCGGATTGTCGTTCGCCAGGATCGTCAGATCACTGAGCCGTCCCGAAGCTTCACCCATCACCGGACGCTTCGTGCGATCCTTCCAGCCGCCGCAGCCAAACAGCGTGATGATCCGGCCTTTCGGATTCAGCTCGCGCGCCGTGTGAATCAGCTTTTCAAGCGCGTCGTCTGTATGCGCGTAATCGACCACAACGAAAAACGGCTGCCCCAGATCGATTCGTTGGAATCGACCCGAAACGTTGGCGAGATTCTGAATGCCCGCCGTGATCACTTCATTCGAGAGCCCGAGCGCCTGCGCCGCGCCGATCGCGGCGAGAATGTTGTAAACATTGATCCGCCCAACCAGCGGCGACGAAATCTGCACTTTGCCTCTCGGCGTTTGCGCCGTGAAGGAAAGCCCCGAAAACGTGAGCTGAAATTTCTTCGTCGTGATTTGCGCGGACGAATCGAGCCCATACGTGACTACGTTCTTTGCGTATCCCGCCAGCCGTTTCCCGTACTCATCGTCAATGTTGATGATCGCGGCGTCCGGAACTCCTGCGCCGGTTCCATCAAACAGCCGCCGCTTCGCCGCAAAGTAATCGTCGAAGTTCTTGTGATAATCCATGTGCTCGCGCGTCAGGTTCGTGAAAACCGCCGCGGCAAAGTGGCAGGTCCACAACCGGTCGAGCGAAAGTGCGTGCGAACTCGCCTCGAGCACGGCGTACTGCCCACCGTTATCGCGAATCTCCGCGAGAAATCCTTGCAAATCCACGGACTCCGGCGTGGTGTTGGGAGCCGGATAGTCGCCCGCCGGCGTGTGATACGCAATCGTGCCAAAAAGCCCCGTCTTCGCCCCCGACGCCTTAATGATCGAATCCAGAATCGACGTCGTCGTGGTCTTGCCGTTTGTCCCAGTAACGGCGGCCATTTTCAACGCTTGTCCGGGATGTCCAAAGAAATTCGCCGCTGCGATCGCCAGCGACTTCCGCGCTTCCCGCACACGAATCCACAAAACTCGTTCCGGCAGATCCGCGGGCTGCCGCTCTTCGCTGACAATCGCGACCGCGCCGCGCTCCACCGCGTCTTTCACAAACGCGTTGCCGTCCGTCTTCGCTCCATGCAGCGCAAAAAACAGCGAACCCTGCTGCACTTTGCGCGAGTCGCAGCCAAGCTGCCGCATCTCTCGACCGTTGATGTTCGATGGCGAATCCGCTTCGACATCCTTCAGCACATCCGCCAACTTCATCGGCGGCCGCGCGCCCCGGCCCGGCCCCGACGCTTCTCGCGTCGATGGCACATCGTTCGAAACAGCTTTGCGTTCAGACTCTTGCGTCAGGCTCAATTTCGTTCCCGGCCAACCGCGAACCGGCTCTCCCGCAGTTCACTTCAAAGCTCACTTCAAAAAAAAACTATCGTTGCCCCGCCTTATGTGACTTTCCGGTGCTCGCAGCCTTGGCAGCCCTCGCCGGCGGCGGCGTCCCAAACTGCACCGTTACGCGCGAGCCGCTCTTCACTTGCGTTCCCGCAGCCGGTGTTTGATCAACAGCAAGATTGCTGCCACTAAAGACCGGCTCCAGCCCCAAACGCAGGCACATGGTCGTCACGTCCCGCATCGTCTTCCCCGCAAAATCCGGCACCGTAACATCAGCCCCGTCTTCGACCGCCATCATCACTTCCGACGGCCGTTTTACCGGCTCAGGCGCCATCTTCGCAGGAACAACCTCTGCCGGCATTTCGTCCACTTGCGCGTTGAAATCCGTCGCGCTCGATTCCTCGAGCGTGCTCTCATCGATCGCTTCCTGCTTCTTGTACGCGGCTTGAATCAATCGTTGATTCAGCGGCACGTCGCGCGGCACATCGAGATACGGCAACACTTGCTCTGCAATGCGCTTGAAAACAGGCGCCGAGACCTGCCCGCCCTCATGCAACCCAATCGGCGAATCCAACGAAACCAGAATCGCCACCGCCGGATTGTTGACCGGCGCAAAGCCGGTAAACGACGCGATAAAATTTGTCGGAGAATAGCGACCCGTATTCGGATCGATCTTCTGCGCCGAGCCCGTTTTTCCCGCGGTCGTCCAGCCATCAAGCCGCGCCAGCGGGCCAGTTCCAGTGATCAACACAACGCCTTCCATCAAGTGCTTCAACGTCGCCGCTGTTTCCGGCCGAATCACGCGCCGCGGTTCTCCCGGTGCGAGTGGCCCCGTCGCCGGTACCAACTTGCCCCCGCGACGAATCTCCGTAATCACATGCGGTTTATTCCAAACCCCGCCATTCGCGATCGCTGACACCGCCGAAACCAATTGAATCGGCGTGACGCCAACTTCCTGCCCCATCGAAATCGAAGCGATCGACGTAGCGCCCCAGTTATCGACCTTCGCCAATATCCCGCGGCTCTCTCCAGGCATGTCCACGCCGGTCAACGAGCCAAACCCAAACGCGCGAATGTAGTCATAAAAACGCGGCTGCCCGACTTGCAGCGCAATCTTGATCGCGCCTACATCGCTCGACTTCGCCAGGATCTCGCCTACGTTCAGTACTCCGAATGGTTTGTGATCGTGAATGCGCCGCCCGTTGAAATAAATCGAGCCATGTTCGCAATCAAAAATGTCGTCAGGCTTGATCGCGTTTTGATCCAAAGCCGCCGCGAGTGTGATCAGCTTAAATGTCGATCCCGGTTCATAGGCGACGCTCACCGATCGATTCAAACGCGCTTCCGCGGGCGATGCAGTCGCCGTGTTCGGATTGAACTCCGGCCAATTCGCCAGCGCCAGAATCTCGCCGTTATTCGGATTCATGACGATGACGCTGCCGGCCTGCGCTCGCGTCGTGGCAATCGCCGCGGCCAGTTCGCGCTGCGCGATGTACTGAATTTTTTCGTCGAGCGTCAGCGTGACGTTCGCGCCCCGCTCGCGCTGCGCTTCGCTGCCGTCAAACCAGCGTTGCCGCGCATCGGCCATCACCACAATTTTTTCGCTCTTGCCGCGAATCAGGTTGTCGAACTCATATTCGATCCCGCCTAGCCCGCGCTCATCTGGATCGACGAACCCCAATACATGCGCCGCAAGATCCCGCTTCGGATAAAACCTCTGATTCTCATCCTGAAAATAAATTCCACGCAGGTTCAGCGCCGTAATTGCTTCCACCTTTTCCGGTGGAAGCTTTCGGCTGACCCACGCAAATCCCTTCGAGGATTGCAGCCGTTGCAGCAACACATCTTCCGGCACATTCACGATGCCCGAAAGCAGGTGCGCCACCATCGATTCGTCCGCGATCTCCGCGGGAACCGCGAACGCCGACTTCACCGGCACGCTCATCGCCAGCGGATGCCCCGCGCGATCAAAAATCGTTCCGCGCTGCGGCGTAATGTCGATCGTGCGTTGTTGTTGTTTCTGCGCTCGCGCGAGGTAGTCGCCGTGCCGCACTAACTGCAAATATCCGAGCCTGAGAAACACCACAATGGCCCAGAGCATCGCCACGCCCGCCACGATGACAAGTCTATCGACCGTGGCGCGGTCATTCGAAACGGCGTGGACGCGATTCTTGGGCATGGATCCTAGGTCGGCTGGCGCTCCGGTTGATCGTTGATGGGAACCGCGGGTGAGATTACGTAGAAGATTCGAGGAAGAAGCGATTTCCACTCTGCCGTGAAGACCCCGTCAGAAACGGGGTCCACGGGGAGCCATGCGGGGACAGTCGAAACTCTATTCCTGATTCGGACGGGCATACCCGGCTGCCGCCACTTCCGCGCCGGCGGGCGCGTCGTACTCTTGCACTTGTGTCGGCATCGGTTGCGTCAGGCCCAGTTGGCGGCGCGCGATCACATCAATGCGCTGTGGGTCGCGCAGCCCTTCAATCTCCAGCCGCAATTCCGAATTCAGCGAGCTCGACAGCGACTGTTTCGCCTTCAAATCTTCGAGTTGGAAGCTCAGGTCGATGCAGCGGAAGTGCTGGTAGATGTACATCATCAGGCACGCGGCGATCAGCGCGCCAAGCCCCGCCGTGCGATAGAAACTTCTCAAACGCACCGGCTGCACATTCCGCACCAGCCTTGAGTTATCAATTCGTTTTACGGTGTGAAACTGTGTTGCGACCGTACTGCTCTTCTTCCTCGACTTCATTCACTCACTCTTTCCGCGCACCGCAGTTTCGCACTTCGCGATCGTGGGTTCGCCGAAATCTCTCCGTCTTTCGGCTGGATCACATGCCTGGTCAGAACCCTGAGCGTGCCCGCTCGCTCTCCCTCTTGAAACGCTCGCTTAACGAGCCGGTCCTCGCCCGAGTGGTAACTCAGCACCACCAGGCGTCCTCCAGAAATTAATGTGGCGGGGGTCCGAGAAAGAAACTGCCCGAGAGCCTCCAATTCCCGATTCACCGCTATCCGCAGCGCCAGAAACGTTTTTGTTGCGGGATGCAGTCTCTGCCTTCCCCATTGCTTTCGGGCCCCTGCCACAACCGTTGCCAGGTGCGCGGTATCCCGTATGGGTCGCGCTTTCACGATCGCCCTGGCGATCCTTCGCGAATCGTGCTCCTCGGCTTCCCGATAGAGCGTGTCGGCGATTTCCTTTTCCGACCATCGATTCACAATCTCCTCTGCCGTCAGCTCGTCTCCGCTGTTCATCCTCATATCCAGCGGCCCCGCCTCGCGGAACGAAAATCCCCGCGCGGCCTGATCAAGCTGCATGCTCGAAACTCCCAAGTCGGCCAAGACCCCGTCCACCCCGGGAATCCCCAACTCGTGCACGACCTCCGCAATCCTCGAGAACGACGACTCCACCAACCTCACTGTCGTTCCAAACTTCTTCAGCCGCTCCGCTGCCAGCGCGAGTGCCTGTGCGTCCTGGTCCAGGCTGATCAACTTTCCGGACGTTAGCCTTTCCGCTATGGCTGCCGAGTGCCCCCCGGCTCCCAGCGTGGCGTCGATGTACGTTCCATCCGGTTTTACGTCCAGCCATTCCAGCACCTCGTCCAGCAGCACCGGCACATGTGGTTCATTCCCGCTTACCACCGCGCCTCACTCAACCTCTCGAAAACGCTCTGGACACAAACCCAGCTTCATCGAACAGGCACGCTACCGCTCAGACACACCATCGGTGTCGCGCGCCGCAACCGCGTTGCGCCTGTCCCAGTCTCAAATTGTTTACTTGGCCCCGACCTTTTCTTGCTGGCCCGACTTCTTGTTACACACCCAACGCCGTCATCTCGTCGCCCGTAAGTGGTTCATTCTTGAGCTTATCGACCATCCCGGAGTGATTCATCACTTCCAGGTAGTCCAACGCCCCCAGAACATCCACCTCGGCCTTCAAGTGCGCCGATTCTCTCAACAACCCCGGGAGTAGCACCCTTCCCTGCCCATCCACTTCGGCCTGATGCCCGTAGTAGCTGGTCCACATCAAAAACTTCCGCTTGCCTTGATGCTGCGAGGGCAAAGCGGCTAACCGGTCTTCGATCCCCGACCAAACGGGCAAAGGATAAATACGTGCGGTTACGCCATCCACGCTCGTGATATAAACTTGCATGCTGGCGTATTCCTTCAAACCTTCCAGAAACACGGCCGGTATCTTCAGACGACCCTTCTCGTCTACCTTCGCCGGACAGTTTCCCCGCAGCTTCATAAGCCCCGTTTACTTCGACCCGTCGGCGAAAACTGCGCACAAACACCGAGTTAGGGTCTCCGCTGAAGAAGAAGTGGTATCGAATGCCCCGTTGCACCACAGCCCTCTATTTCGTTCCGAATTACTCTACTTTGATCTACTGCCGACCACTTTGTTCCACTTGAGGCCACATAATAGTTCCTCCTAAATTCTTGTCAAGGGAAATCCGTATCTTTTTCGAAAAAACCCGAAAAATTTTTTGTACCCTTCCGTTGCAAAATTCAGCGCCATGAATTGTGTGTAGTGTTTATGCGGACATCTACAAATTGTGGTCGAGTTCGCCGCTGCGATTTTTTCTGTTTAACCAAGGTTGTCCGGTGCCTTCAACGTTACCGATGCGACACGAACGCGTATTGCTTTCGTCTCGTCTTCGCCATTTTTTCACGCAAAAAACAAAAATTCCGAAGCGCGCATCGGCGCGCATCGGCCACTCCACTCCACATCGGAGCGCGCACCGCAAAAACACCCTGTGATTTTGTGTGGAAAAGTTCGCTAACCGCCCACGACCAAATTGGAATTTGGGTGCCGCACCCTTTCGGTTTTCAAAGGGTGCGGGTTTAGACCCACAACACCCACACCACAACGACATCCACCCTCTACCCGCGATCGTTCCCCAGATCGCGGGCTTTTGACTCAACAATATCCAAACCACAACAACGACCGCACACTCCAACTCGAAGAGCGCCCTCTGTTCACGTGCCACGAAACACGGTTCACGCTTCCCTCACCCGTACCGAATCTCACCTATATATTCGTCCGCCTCCCGTGTTATCCTTTTCTCGTCGTACCAAGCACCAAAGGAGCCAACCATGGAATGGACCGCACCGAAGCACGAAGAGATCGACCTCAACTGCGAAATCAGCTCGTACGCCAACGCCGAGCTCTAATCGAATTTCACTTCCTTCGGCTCCCGCTTTCAGCAAGTAAGCCGGCAGCGGCCGCTTTCTGAAGCGGGTGCTTTTGTGTTCGGCTACTGTAAATCTGTAATCCGCTTCGCTCTATTCCCCGCGTCTCGGCAGGCTTGTCATGCGCGTCAAAATCTTGGGTTCGGCGGCTGGAGGCGGATTCCCACAATGGAACTGCTCCTGCGAAAACTGCCGCCGCGTTCGAACCGCAAAATTCCGCCAAACCGCACGCACGCAAACCCAGATCGCCTTTTCTCAAGACAGCAAAGTCTGGTTTCTCGTCGGCGCTTCGCCGGATCTGCGAACTCAAATTGTCAACACCCCTGAACTCAACCCGCACGAACAAACGCCGTCCAACTCCCCGATCGGTGGAGTGTTCCTTCCCTCCGCGGATGTCGATGAAATAATGGGCCTGCTGCACCTGCGCGAATTTCAGCCGTTCTTCATCTTCGGCACCGCTTCTCTCCAGCGCATCCTGAAAAAGGAAAACAAAATATTCAACGTGCTCGATCGCGCCGATCCCCCGGCGCAATGGCGTCCCCTCAAGAGCAAAGGCCGTCTCGGCATCCATCTTTCAGAAAATCCCGGCGATGAGCCGTCGTTTGTCGTCTCGACAATTTCGCTCGGCGGCTCTTATCCCGATTACGTCAGCGAAGAAGTCCGCCGCACTTTGTCGCCCGACGAAGCCAACATCGGCTTCGTTTTCGAACAGCAAGGAAAAAGCATCCTCGTCGCGCCCTCGATCTCCGGCCGCAATCAGGACTGGGCCAAAGCCGCCGCCTCGAGCAGCATCGCCTTCCTCGACGGCACTTTTTGGAGCGATGACGAACTCATCAAAACCGGCCGCAGCAAAAAGAAGGCGCGCGACATGGGCCATCTCCCGCTCTCCGGCGAAGACGGCCTCCTCGAACTCTTCCCGCGCGATTCGCAATGCCGCCGTGTCCTGATTCACATCAACAACACGAATCCGATCCTCGACGAGCGCACTCCCGAACATCGCGCCGTCGTTGACGCCGGCTTCGAAATCGCCTTCGACGGCATGGAGTTTGAACTGTGACGTCTAGGAACGAATCTCTGTGCCATCGGCACGATCATGTACGGGCGCAGCACGCTGCGCCCCATGTCCGCAAGATCGATCGCGTAGCCTCGGAATTGGATTTTTGATGTCACCCGGCACACGACAAATCAAAATCTCGCCCTCTCCGAATCCGCTTTTATCGCCGGCTTTCACGCCATCGGCGAAGAGCGCTATCACCACAAGCACCCCTTCCATCTCCTGATGCACGAAGGCAAGCTCACCCGCGGCCAGCTCCAGGCCTGGGCGCTCAATCGCTACCACTACCAGAGCCGCATCCCCATCAAAGACGCCGCGATTCTCGCGCGCAGCGAAGACCCCGCCTTCCGTCTCGCCTGGCGCAAACGCATCCTCGATCACGACGGCGACGGCACCAAACCCGGCGGCATCGAAAAGTGGCTCAAGCTAGTCGAAGCCACCGGCCTCTCCCGCGATCAAGCCATCCGCGGCGACGGCATCCTCCCCGCCACGCGTTACGCCGTACAGGCTTACGTCGATTTCGTCTCCACGAAATCGCACACCGAAGCCGTCGCTTCGTCACTCACCGAAATGTTTTCGAAAAAATTGATCACTCTACGCGTCGATCGCTTGCGTCAGCACTACCCTTGGCTCTCCGGCGGCCTCGACTATTTCTCCGGCCGCATGACGCAAGCCCCCGAAGACGCCGAGTTCGCCCTAGCCTGGGTCGTCAAACACGCCCGCACCCGCGCCGAACAAGACGCCGCCCACAACGCCTTACGCGCCAAATGCGACATCCTCTGGGCCCAACTCGACGCCTTGCACCAAGCCTACGTAACTCCCGGCTGGCCCCCACCAGGCGCCTTCGTCCCCTCCGACGCCAAAGCCAACACCAAGGACTCACAGTGACCGCTGCGAACGATTTGATCCGTCGCCTCGTTTTCAGCCGCGCAAGTTTATCTTCGCCGGCTAGAATTGCCGCGCCGGCTGGATCATGTAGGGGCGCAGCACTGCTGCGCCCCAGGCCCGCACGATTTAAACTTCAACGGCGATCTGTTTTTTCCTAAAACTCTATGACCGACACTCCGATTCCCAATCTCGACTCCCACCCCCGCCTCACCCCCGGCGTCCGCCTTGGCCAAAACAACAACCAACAAGTCCTCCTCATGCCCGAACGCGCTCTCCGCCTCAACGGCCCCAGCCTCGAAATCGTCCAGCGCTGCGACGGCAAGCGCACCGTCCGCGAAATCGTCACCGAACTCCAGCACCTCTACTCCAAAGCCGACCCCGCCAAAGTCGAATCCGACATCCTCGGCTATCTAAAACTCCTCCACGACCAACGCGCGCTGGATTTTGAGTCCTAGCGCTGCCCAGTGTCGCGTGCCGGAAGTTTTCGCCAGACAATCACGTAGCTCTCCACTCCTGGCTCACTGGTTATTTTGCCGGCGAAGGTCAAAATATCACCGCGTAAGGTAAATGGTCTTTGCTGCTTCGTGCCCACCCATACGGGCTTCCAAGCAGTTTTCGGCGAGTGATAGACAACAGCAGCATTCTCGTCCACCTCATACTCGCCGCAGTACGAGGAAAACCCATCGAACGCTGAGACTTTTTCGGCGTCCGTCGGACGACTCTCGTCTTTCCATTTCGGTCGTTCCGGATTCATCAGCTGGGCGCACATGTGCCCGTCGGACGTATAGATCAGAAAACCCTTCCCGTGCGGGCCCGTGTCGGGATAACTGCGCGTCGAACCGTCGGTCAGACGCTCTTCGGTCGACACCAATTCCCACGTTCCCACCAATTGGGACCGAATGGAGGCCCGGTCGGCCGCGCGAGGAGCCCGTGAAGCGCTGACCGGCAAGAACGCACCGAAACATGCAGCCAGCCCAATTCCCAATAGTTTGCGCATCGAGTCCGCCTTCAAATTAGATCGACATCAGTCGTGTTCGTTCGCTCACTGAGCCCGTTTCCTTCGAAATGCTAAACTAACCCCTACGATATGACGCTGTCAGCACACAATCCCCTAGCCCTAATCGCCGAACTCACCCACCGCTGCCCCCTCCACTGCGTCTACTGCTCGAATCCCCTCGAACTCACCGCCCGCAGCACCGAACTCCCCACCGAAACCTGGTCCAGCGTCTTCCAGCAAGCCGCTGCCCTCGGCGTTCTCCAAGCCGACTTCACCGGCGGCGAACCCCTCGCCCGCACCGACATTCTCGATCTCGTCAAATCCGCGCGCGCCGCCGGCCTCTACGTCAACCTCATCACCTCCGGCCTCCCCTTGGACGTGGAAAGACTCGCGCAGCTCGTCGAAGCCGGCCTCGACCACATCCAGCTCAGCTTCCAGGGTGCCGACGCCGACACCGCCGAAGAAATCTCCGGCACAAAATCGCACGCGCAAAAACTTCGCGTCCTCGAATGGCTGAAAAAAGTCCGCGTCGCCGTCACGCTCAATTTCGTCATTCACCGCCGCAACATCGATCAAATCGACGAAATGCTCAAAATCGCCGAATCGTCGAGCGCCACGCGCATCGAATTTGCCAATGTGCAGTACTACGGTTGGGGTTTCGCAAATCGCGACAGCCTGCTGCCCACGCGCGCGCAGCTCGATCAGTCGCTCATCAAAATCAGAGCCGCCGAAGAACGCCTCCGCGGCAAAATTCGCATCGAGTCCGTCGTTCCCGACTACTACGCGAAATATCCGAAGCCCTGCATGGGCGGCTGGGGCCGCAAACTAATGTTAATCACGCCCAGCGGCGAAGCGCTTCCCTGTCACGCCGCGAAAATCATCCCCGGCCTGCAATTCGCCAACGTAAAAGATCAAACCCTCGCCGAAATCTGGCACTCCAGCGACGCCTTCCAAAAATTTCGCGGTGAAAGTTGGATGCAATATCCATGCAAAACCTGCGATCGCCGCACCCTCGACTTCGGCGGCTGCCGCTGCCAAGCCTTGCTACTCGCCGGTGACGCCGCCGCCACCGACCCCGTCTGCACCCTCTCCCCCAACCGCGCTAAAATCGACGCCGTCCTCACCGCCATCAATTCTGCCGAAATCCCCGCGAACTGCCTTTGTAGGGGCGGGGCTTGCTCCGCCCTCGATCCGACTCGCCAACAACTCCGCCGTCGAAGTCCGCCCCGACTGGCTCTACCGCCCCAACCCGACTTAAAACCAAAATAAAAGCGCTGCCATCCTGAGCGCCGCCCGAAGGACGGCCGAAGGATCTCAACCTAACCCAACCGACCAATTCAACCTGGGTCGTCATCCCCCCGCCGGCGCCACGGCCGCCCGCATCCTCATCATCATCCTTACCGCAAACGCGACGCTCGCCGTCAGCACAATCACCCCAAACACCTCCAGCGTTCGCGGCGCCCCAATATGCTTCGCCACGCCGCCCGCCACCAGCGACCCAATCGGCTGCACTCCCATAAACATCATCGCGTAAACCGCCATCACCCGGCTGCGCAACTCATCCGGCACGCGATTCTGCACCGTGGTATTCGTAGCCGCCATCATCGAAGTCGCTGCAAATCCGACAATGAACAGCACCGCCGATGAAAACCAGAACACCCGCGAGTACGAAAACAAAATCAAACACACCGACGAAATAATCGCCATCCCTGCGATCCATTTCGCCAGCCCTTTGAAATTTCTCCTCGCAGCAAACTGCAACGCTCCAAGCGCCGCCCCAATCCCCGCATAACTCAGCAACAGCGAAAACCCCACCGCGCCTCGATGCAAAACGTCGCGCGCAAACACCGGCAGAAACACTGAATACTGAAGCCCAAAGAAACTCATCACGCTGAGCAGCAACAACACCGCCCGCGTCGGCCGGTCCTGCATCGCGTACCGAAATCCCTGCAACAAGTGTCGCGTCTGCGAACCATGGTGAACCTTCGGCTCAAATTTCGGAATCCGCATCGCCAGCAACGCCGCAATCACCGCCAGAAAACTCACGCCATTCAGAAAGAAGCACCACCCTTCATGAATGTACGCAATCACAATCCCCGCGATCGGCGGCCCGACAACGCGCGCGCTGTTAAACATCGACGAATTCAGCGCAATCGCATTCGGCAAATCCTCTTTCCCCACCATCTGCACCAAAAACGCCTGCCGAATCGGCACATCGAACGCGTTTACAATCCCAACAAGAAACGCGATGAAAATCAGGTGCCACACTTTCAGCAAATGTGTGAACGTCAGCGCCGCCAGCGTAAACGCCAAAATCATCGAAATCGTTTGAGTCCAGATCACACCGAGGTGCCGGTTGTAGCGGTCGCCGATATATCCGCCCACCGACGCAAGCAGCAAGATCGCGATCTGATTCGCGAATCCAAAAACTCCCAGCAGCGCCGCCGAATTGGTGAGCTTATAAACGAGCCAAAGCTGCGCGGTGGATTGCATCCAGGTGCCAATCAGCGAAACCAACTGACCGGCAATAAACAATTGAAAATTCCGGTGCTGCAATGCGCCAAAGCGCTTGGGCACGTCCCCAACCTTCTTCCCCACACGAAGTGCGAACAAGCATTGTAACGAAAACGATTATGTCGAGCCGCCCTTTGCGTCACCCCGCGAAACGCCGACCGCGTCCAATTTGCCTCGATCGCGCGTAGCGGAGCGAAATCCTCGCCTGAAAAGCAAAATCGCCGGCCAACCACGCCGGCGATTTTCCAATTTCGAGTTTCGAGTTTCGATTTTCCGCTATTACTCCATCGACCCGCCCACATGCAGATGACTCAAATCCCGCAGCGTCGACTTATCTTCCTCGCTCATCCCGCGCGTGAAGTTCGGGTCATTCAGCCGCTGGTTCCTCGCCGACTCCGGCATATTCTGCAACACCCGCAGCCGATTCCGGATCGCCTGCTTCCGTTCGGGTGGCATCTGGCGCCACTGCGGTAACACATCATTCTTCACGTGATCGCGCTGCTCCGGCGTCATCCGGTTCCACACTTGCGCACGGTCGCGCAGCACTTGCTGCTGCGCTGGAGACATGCTTTGCAGCCGCTTCTCGTTCTGCAATGCCCGCTGCCGGTCCGCCGGCGACATATTCCGCCACCGATCCTGCGGATTCGCCTGCGTCGTCGCCGGCCGATTCGGATTCGGCTCAGTCTTCGGCTGCGGAATCGTTTGCGCTCCGCCCTTCCTCGCGTTCGGAGGCCGATCATTGCGTGCATTCTGTCGTGCCGCTGCTGCCGGCCCACCTGATTTGCTAGGAGGCCGTCGCTGCGACGCCACAACCGGCGCCGTCAGCGGCAGCATCAACGTCGCAGCGAGCGCAAGGGTCCCGCACAGGCCCAGCCTGCACCGCCACTCACCGAATTTGCGTACGCTGCTCATCGCAAAAACTCGCCACCCGTTCCACTGCCAACCTTACATCTCTGTGTTCGTATCCGGCTGTTGCTGCTGATTCGACTCGTCGCTCACCGGCTGCGGCAAATCGCTCAGCGCATCGAAGTTCGACAATACATCCATATTCTCCAGCACCGGAAGATCACTCACGACTTGTTCCTGCTCCGGGCCATTCGTCGGCACCAACGTCTCATTTGGACGCGACCCAAACCAAACCGTCGCCAGCAACAACATCGACGCCGCAAACGCCACTCGCGGTGACGGCGCAAACACCGACCACCAGCTCTGCTTCACCGGCTCGGCTGCCACCCTCGCGCGCACCCGCGCGTCAAACGCGCCCGAAGGCTCGATCTGCGGCAGCTCATCCAACAAGCCCGACAACGCGCGGAATTCATTCACGCGCAGTTGGCACGCCGCGCACGTCTTCAGGTGCGCTTCCATCTCTTTCACTTCTCCAACCTTCAACCGCCCATCCACATAGGGCAGAATCTGATTTTCCATCCGATTGCAACTCATAACGCCATCCTCACTTCTGGTCTTCCGCCAATCTTCATAAACTCCCCGCCGCCAACTCGCTTCACGACTTTGCACCCGCAACTAACGGCGCCAACTCGACGCGCAACGTTTCGTACGCCCGGAACAACAACGATTTCAGCGCGCTCTCCGAACACTCCAAAATCTTCGCGATCTCGTTGTAGTCCAGCTCCTGATACTTGTGCAGCAGCACCGCCGCACGCTGCTTCTCCGGCAATTTGTCGATCGCGTGCTTGATCATCTGTTTCCGCGCCTCTTCGACAAGATGCTGCTCGATATCCGGATGTTTGTCCGCCACATCAAGCGTTTTCTCGTCGCCGTCCTCGGCATCTGTAGTAATCGGCGCGTCCAGCGACAACTCCATCCGCTGGTGCCGCGTGTCTCGCACCGAGTTCAACGCCAGGTTTGTCGCGATTCGGAATAGCCATGTCGTGAACTTGGCGCTGGGCACGTACTCTTCGCGCGCTCGATACACGCGAATGAACACTTCCTGTGCAAGGTCTTCGGCCTGCTCCCGGTTTCGCACCATCCGGTACAGGAAGTTGACCAGCGGACTTCGATAACGATGCAGGAGAAGTGCGAACGACTGTTCGTCGCCCGCCTTCACGTCCAGCATCAGCTGTACGTCCGACCTGGCCATAGTCGCCACACTGTATCAAACACATGTGGAGTCAGGAAGTTGCAATCGACTGCAGTATTTATCTGGCGAAATTAAAGCGAAGAGCTACACGTGAAACAAGGCCTGCATTATCAGTAGGCTGACAACCCCGACGAAGACCAGCAGCGCCATCCGCCAGTTGGGCTGCCGGTTTACCTCCGGCAGCAGATCCGACGCCGCTACATATAAGGTCACCCCGCCAGACACGGGCAGCGCGTACTTGAGCTGCCCCTGCAGCGCGCTCGTCAACACCACTCCTAACAGCGTCGCTATCCCTAGTAACCCGGCTGCGAGGATTGCGTTGCGCTTCCCCATGCCGCTAGCCAAAACAAGCGACGCCACGGTGAACCCCTCGGGAAGCTTGTGCAGAAACACCGCGAGAAAGATCACCACGCCGAGCCAGGTCGAGACGAGAAACCCCGCCGCGATCGCCACTCCATCAAAAAAGGTGTGGATCGCCAGCCCGAGCAGCACCGTCGTCCGCGCGTGCCCGTGGCTCACCTCTTCGAGATGCGTCTCTTCCCCAAAATGAAAATGAGGCGCGATCGTATGCTCGAATAGATGTACGAGGAAAAATCCGATCAGGACATAAAGGAACGCGCGGTCGCCCGACAGCCGCACCGACTCCGGAATAATGTCGAGGAACGCGACCGCCAGCATGTATCCGGCGCCCAGCGCCAAAAAATACTGCAAATACTTGCGCGACCAATCCCCGCGCACCACAAAATACCCGCCAATCAAATTCCCCGCCGCCGCCATCACCCCCAGCAGCGCCGCCAACCCCACCCGAAATGCCAAATCATGATTCATTCAGAAGTGGCACAGGCACTCTTGCCTGTGCTCGATCGCCCCGCGAAGCGCCGCATTCGCGCTTGAACATGTAGGGGCGCAGCACGCTGCGCCCCATCTCGGCAAAATCCAAAATGTCAGATCGTTACTTCGTTACCTCGTGGCTCTACTCGCCTTCATCCCGCTGTGCCGGAACAGAATCACATCGCCCTCTTGCACAATATATTCCTTCCCCTCCAACCTGACCTGCGCCTTCTCGCGCGCCGCCGCCAAACTGCCCGCCGCCAGCAAATCATTCCACCGGACAACTTCCGCGCGAATAAATCCCTTCTCGATGTCGCTATGAATCGCGCCGGCCGCCTTCACCGCCGTCGATCCCTTGCGAATCGTCCACGCCCGCACTTCCGGCTCCCCCGCCGTAAAAAACGAAGTCAGCCCCATCAACTCATACGTCGCGCGAATCAACCGGTTCAGCCCCGGCTCCTTCAATCCATACGACGCGAGCAACTCCGCTGCCTCGGCCTCTTCCATCTCGGCCAGTTCCGCTTCGAGCCGCCCGCACACCGCGACCACCGCCGCGTTCGGCTTCCCCGCCAGCGAAGTCAACTTATGCCGCTCCACCGCCGTGTCCAGCTTGTCCGCCTCATCATCTCCAACATTCAGCACATACAACACCGGCCGCGCCGACAGAAATAAAAATCCGCCGATCGGCCGCCGCTCTTCCGCCGTCAACTCCAACTCACGCAGCGGCTTTTCCGCCTCCAGGTGCGCCTTGCACTTATCCAGCACCGTCTTCTCGAGCTGGAGCAACGGATCAGCCTTCTTCTTCAAATCCTTCTCAACGCGTTCGAGCCGTCGCGTGATCTGATCGTGATCCGACAAAATCAATTCCAGCTCCAGGTTCGTCGCATCGCGCAGCGGATCAATCGACCCCGCCGCGTGCGGCACCGACGGATCGTCGAACACGCGAATCACATGCGCGATCGTATCGACCTCGCGCAGAGACGCCAGGGCCTCGCGCGTCCGCTCGCCCTGAATCCCGCCCAGGTCCACATACTGCACCGTCGCGTAGGTTATCTTCTTCGGGTTGTATAACTTGGCGAGCTCGATCAGCCGCGGCTCCGGCACTTTCGCCACGCCGACACGCGTCTCTTGCGAGCCGCCCTTCGCATCGACGCTCGCCTTCGTCAAAATCCGAAACAGAGTCGTCTTCCCAACCTGTGGTAGTCCAATAATTCCCGTCTGCATAAACCCGAAAGTTTAGCACACCCGTTTCATTCGACCCGCCACCGCGGCCTTTGGGTGCCGCACCCTTTTTGGTTTTCAAAAGGGTGCGGGTTTAGATTCAACCCCACCCACATCGTAACGACGACTCCAATCGATCGCCTGTCGGTGCGATTCGTCGTCGGGTTCCGTCGCGGCGATGACTCATGTATCTTTGGCTGACCACGGAGAATCTCACAGGGACCCGGAATGACAGGAAACAGCGTCCACGCCGTCGAACTCGTCTTTCTCCTCCTGCTCCTCTTCGTCGTGGTCTTCGCCGCCCTCGCGCGTAAAATCCAAATTCCCTACCCGATCGTCCTCGTCGTCGCCGGACTCATCCTCAGCTTCATCCCCGGCATTCCGCATATCTCTCTCAGCCCCGACGTCATCTTTCTCGTCGTTCTTCCGCCGCTGCTCTACACAGGCGCATGGTTCACCAGTTGGCGCGACTTTAAATACAACATCGTCAGCATCCTCTTTCTCGCCTTCGGTCTCGTCGGCTTCACCGTTTGGGGAGTGGCTGAAGCGGCAAACTACTCCTTCGCCCCATTCGACCTCCGCCTCGGCGTCGTCCTCGGCGCCGTCGTCGCCACCACCGACGCGATCGCCGCCACCGCTATCGCCAAGAGTCTCGGCCTCCCGCAACGCATCGTCGACATCCTCGAAGGCGAAAGCCTCGTCAACGACGCCACCGGCCTCCTCGCTCTCGAATTCGGCGTCGCCATGGTCGTGCGCGGCGAAACTCCGACCGTCGCGCAAGGCTTCGTGCGTCTCACCTGGCTCGTCGGTGGCGGCATCCTCGTCGGCTTGCTCATCGCGCTCCTCATCGAACGCGTCGAACGCTACCTCGACGACGGGCCCATCGAAGTCACGCTCAGCATCATGATTCCCTACGCCGCGTATCTCGCCGCCGAATACGCGCACGCATCCGGCGTTCTCGCCGTCGTCGCCTGCGGCCTCTATCTCGGCCGTCGCGAAAACCGCCTCTTCTCACCGCAAGTCCGCCTGCAAGCCTACGGCTTCTGGAGCTCTTTCACGTTCGCGATCAATGGCCTCGTCTTCGTCCTCATCGGCCTTCAGTTGCCCTTCGTTCTTTCGGGCATTCACGACTATTCGATGAAAACGCTGCTCCTCTACGGCGGACTCTTCAGCGCGCTCGTTATCCTTCTCCGCATCGCGTGGCTTTTCCCCGGCGCTTTCGTTGCCAACCTCATCCGCCGGAAAATTTTCCATCAAAACGAGCCGATGCCGCCCGTGAAAGGGATCTTCATCATCGGTTGGACTGGAATGCGTGGCGTGGTCGCGCTCGCCGCTGCTCTCGCGCTGCCGGAAACACTCTCGGATGGCAGCCCATTCCCGCAACGCAATCTGATTATCTTCCTGACTTTCAGTGTGATTCTCGTCACGCTCGTGTTGCAGGGCCTAACCCTCCCGCCGCTCATTCGCAAACTGGGTTTGGCCGGCCAAAGCATGATCGCCGTCGAAGAACACGAAGCACGGCGCATCATCCTGGAAACCGCATTGAAGCAAATCAAAACGTTGCGCTCTGAAAATCACGAAGACTCGCACCATCTCTCCGCGGCGTACGACGACGTCCTCGCCAAATATAAACGCCGGCTTTCCGCGCTGACCGGCCAAAGCTATGAAGAGCATGGAATCGACGCACACGATCACGGCCACATCGTCTCGCTCTCGCTCGATCTCCTCCGGCTCGAGCGCGACACTGCCGTCCAACTCCGAAATGAAGGCAAAATCAACGACGAAGTCCTGCGCAGCCTGGAACGCGAACTCGACCTAACCGAAACCCGCCTAGCCCATCCCGCCAGCGGCTAAGTCTCTTACCTTTGTAAGGGCGGGGCTCGCCCCGCCCGGTATACACACGACTCCCTTCGCTCGGATCGTCGCCGAGCCTCCCTGCTCTCTGTGTTTTTGGCTTTATCGTTACTTCATTACGTCGTTGCTTCGTTACTTCTTCCCTGAGGCTTCAAAAAAATCTTGAACAACATCGCATTCACGAGAATCGTGACCAACGACGCCACCAGCGTCGCATTGTAAATCGCCGGCGTAATCAACCCCGCCTTCAGCGACACCTGCGCCAAGATGAACGAAAACTCGCCGATCTGCGTCAATCCAATCGCCACCCGCGCCGACGTCGATGTCGTATACCCAAACAATCGCACCACGCCAAACCACGCCACAAACTTCCCCGCCAGCACCAGCGCCACGAACAACAAAATGATCTGCCACGCCGATCCCCACGTCCGCGGATCGATCAGCATCCCCACCGACACAAAAAACACCGCCACGAACGCATCCCGTAGCGGCATCGTCTGATGCTCCAGCTTCTTCGCAAAATCCGAGCTCCCCAGCAGCATTCCGCCCAAAAACGCGCCGAGCGCCAGCGACAATCCCACCATTTCGGTCACCGCCGCCACGACCATGCAAACCGTCAGCGCCAGCAGCAGCGAAATCTCGTCGTTGCCGGTCTTTTCCACGCGTGCCAGCAACCGCGGCATCAACTTCCACGCCGCCGCCGCAATCGGAATCAGCAGCAAAAACGCCTTGCCGATCCGCCACGCCACCTGCCCAAAATCCGCGCCGCCCTCGCTCGCCAAACTCGGCAGCAGCACCGTCAAAATCACCACGACGAGATCTTCCACCAGCGTCAGCGCGATCATCACGCGCCCCGCTTCCGTATTCATTTCGCCGCGATCCATCAGCAGCCGCATCAACACCATCGTGCTCGCTACCGCCACGATGCAGCCCACCGCCAAACTTTGCAGCACCGGCCAGCCCATCAACCAACCGACACCCATGCACAGCGCCACCGACAGCACGACACCGAGGGGCGATCCAATCAGCGCCACCCACTTCACCTTCATCAAATCCGGAATCGAAAAGTGAATTCCCACCGAAAACATCAGCAACACGACGCCGACTTCCGCCATCAGCTCAAACACATGCGTGTCGTGCACGCGCAATCCCGGCGTCAACGGACTGACAATCAGCCCCGCCACCACATAACCCAACAAAATCGGCTGCTTGATGCGCCACGCCACCAACCCGCACACCAGCGCCGCCGCAAACACCATCGCAATATCGCGAAATATGACCGAATGCTCCGCCACGCCACATCTCCGAAATTCGCGCGCAGTATACACTCACCATGACTACCTATCGCGCGTCTACATTAACGATCGTCGCGCACCCATCAACTCAGCACCTGCGCTAAAATCACAAAATCATGTCCACCCCCGCCCAAGTCCTCTCCTTCGATCTCGCCCACGCGATGTCTCACCTCTCCTCCAAAGACGAAAAACTCGCAGAACTCATCCTCGCCACCAAACAATTCCAAAAAGATCTCGACCTCGCCCAATCGCCCTACGAAGCCCTCATGGAATCCATCGCCTACCAATCCATCTCCGGCAAAGCCGCCGCCACCATTTTCGGCCGCGTCAAAGCTCTCGGCGACAACGGCCGCCCTCCCACCCCCGAAAAAATGTTGAAACTCAAAACTCCCGTCCTCCGCAAAGCCGGCCTGTCTCACGCAAAAGTCTTGGCCATGAAAGATCTCGCCGCAAAAACTCTCGAAGGTATCGTCCCCACGCGCGAGCAAGCCGAACAACTCTCCGACGACGAACTCGTCGAACGCCTTGTCTCCGTCCGTGGCATCGGCGCCTGGACCGTCGAAATGTTTTTAATTTTCAATCTTGGCCGCCCCGACGTGCTCCCCATCCACGACCTCGGCGTAAAAAAGGGTTGGTCGGTTACCTACGGCAAAAAGCGCATGCCCAAGCCCAAAGAACTCCTCGCCTTTGGCGAACGCTGGCGTCCCTATCGCACCATCGCGAGTTGGTACATGTGGCGCTCCTTCGAACGCGCCGGCTACAAAGTCACCAATAAAATCCTCCCCCCGCGCGTCCGCAAAAAAATCGCCGCCACAAATTCCGCCGCCGCATCCAAACGAAAACCAAAATCGAATTCGAAATCCAAACCAAACAAACTCGCCCGCCGCAAACCCCACTAGCAAAATGTTCGAACCCCCGTCATCCCTTCTCCGCGCACCTCAGCGTCCTCTGCGTCTCAGCGTTATCTTTTCTCTTTTCCTCACCTTCTTCTCCCTCCCCACCCACGCTCAGGACTCCGCCATCATCCACCTCGAATCCCAAACCTTGCCCGACACGACCGCCCCCAACACAGAAAATCCCGCTCTCCTCTCCTTCGACGACCTCGTCACTCTCTCCAAAACCGCCGACCCCACCGGCGAACTCGCCCATCGCCTCGACTCTCTCCTCACCACTCCCTTCCTCCACGAAGACCCATCCGCTCAACCTCACCGACCCAACGTCCCCAATCTCGGCCCAACTCTCCGCGTGGCCATGTGGAACATCGAACGCGGCCTGAACATCGATCTGATCCGCGCCGCGCTCACCGACCCAACAAAATTCAACGAACTCGCCCCCGCAGAATCACCCGCCGATCCCAAAAATCAAAAAGACCACATCGCCCATCGCGCCGCCGTCGATTCCCAACTGCAAAAACTACAATCCCTCGATCTCCTCATCCTCAACGAAGCCGACCTCGGCATGAAGCGCACCAACTACACCGACGTCACCGCAGATCTCGCCTCCGCACTCCACATGAACTACGCCTATGGCGTCGAATTCCTGGAAGTCGATCCCATCTTCGATCTCAATTCCGAAGAAGTTCACCTCCCCAACGCGCAAGAAGACCAACGCCTCCAAACAGACCTCCACGTCGATCGCGACAAATACCACGGCCTCCACGGCACAGCCATCCTCAGCCGCTATCCGCTCCGCAACGTCCGCATTTTTCGTTTGCCGATTTGCTACGACTGGTACGCCACCGAATACGCCGCCATCTCTTCGCTCGAGCAGGGCCGCCGCTGGTCCGCCGATAAATTATTCAAAGAGCGCATCGAGCGCGAACTCCGCCACGGCGGCCGGATGGCCATCATCGCCGACATTTCCGTTCCCGAATCCCCGACGGGCCAGGTCACCGTCGTCGCCGCGCATCTTGAAAACAAATGCCCGCCTGCCTGCCGCAAGAAACAAATGATCGCGCTCCTCGATCAACTTCGCTCCGTGCAAAATCCCGTCATCCTCGCCGGCGACTTCAACACCACCGGCAGCGACAACACCCCCACGTCCATCCGCAACGAAATCATGAAGCGCATCACCGACTATCAATTCTGGATCAAGCAGGTCGTCTCCTACTTCAATCCGCTCGGCTTCGCCAAACTCGCCCTCTACCCGCTCCACTATTTCCACGGCTACAACGATCCCACCGCCTACCATCTCCCGATCATCTGGGACAATCGCGAGCGCCCCCTCTTCAACACCATCGAAAATTTCCGCTTCGACGACGGCCGAACTTTCGACTTCCGCGGCCGACGCAAAGCTGCACCGATCCTCCGCGCGCCCGCACCCTCGCCGACAGCAACGCCCGCCAATGGAAAGGTTTCGTCCCCACCTACTCCTTCAATCGCGATTTCGGCGGCGTAGTCGGCCGCTTCAAACTCGACTGGATCATCGTCAAGCCTTTCACCACAAATCCTCGCGCCTCACGCCAGCCCCTGAAATTCGCTCCGACTTATCCCACAACCATGCAGGAACTAAACAGCGCCCCCGAAGATCGCATCTCCGACCACCCTCCCATCACCGCCGACCTCCCCTTGACCGAACCTCCCTCCTCGAACTGAATCTTCCGCTCAACACTCAAAAACGAACACCTCCAATCGAAAATTCTCAATCTCGACGATTTTCAAATCCGCCGCGACCCACTTGCCCACTTGCATTGATTCGAGAACGCAATATACTTCCTCTGCGAATGTCTCCAACTTACGAAATCGCGCATCGACACTTCACGCCGAACCAATCCGGCGCAAGCCGTGCGTGTACCTTCAACTTCGTCTGTTGCGCGACACCCGGTCGGACCGAAACGTAGTACTGTTTTCACTCACGTTTCCCCGGCCGCTTCCATCTCGGAGCGGCCTTTTTTATTTTCGTATTTGCTAAAGGAGAGTCCCTGTGCCAGACGCCTCACATCACGCCCTCAGCGACCGCGCCGCCTTTCAGCTCGCCAACGTCACCAAAACTCCGCCTCAGTACGGTGCGATCACTCCCCGCTGGCTCGTTCGCCTGCTCGACTGGAAGCCTCTCGAAGCAGGCACCCTCCGCGTGAACCGCGTCATCGATGATTCCGCTCCCGACGTGATCTGTGGTCAGAAAGACGAGAAAGCGCTCCCCGACTCCTACATCGACTATGACGCGAAACCCCGCGAGTACACCCTCTGCGGCATCTCCTCCGTCGTCAACGTCCACACGCGCGTCTCCGACATTTACTCCAATCCGTTCGACCAGATCCGCGAACAGTTGCGCCTCAACATCGAAAACGTCAAAGAAAATCAGGAAAACGAGCTCATCAACAACGCCGACTACGGCCTGCTCAATAACGTCCCAACGTCGCAGCGCATCCAGACACGCAAAGGCGCCCCGACTCCCGGACGATCTCGACGAGCTTCTCACCAAAGTTTGGAAGGAGCCTTCCTTCTTCCTCGCACACCCGCGCGCGATCGCAGCGTTCGGTCGCGAATGCACTCGCCGCGGCGTTCCTCCTCCAACGGTCACCTTGTTCGGCACACCATTTCTTACCTGGCGCGGCATCCCTCTGGTTCCGACCGATAAATTACACGTCGACGGAAAGAAGACACCGAAAGCCTCGGCCGGCAAAACAAACATCCTCCTTCTCCGCGTCGGCGAAAAGAAACAAGGCGTCATCGGCCTCTTCCAGCCAGGATTGCCCGGCGAGCAAACGCCCGGCCTCTCCGTGCGCTTCATGGGCATCGACAATCGCGCCATCGCTTCCTACTTAATCTCTCTCTACTGCTCGGCCGCCATTTTGGTCGATGACGCGATCGCCTCGCTCGAAGACGTCGAAGTCGGCAGCTACCATGACTACAAGTGAGCCGCAAAAAGGCGCCCCGCTGAAGCGAGACTCGGATTTCTCGACAAGCCTTCCGGGAACGGAATTCGCGATCCCGGCAGGACTGCCCGACACCGAAACCCTCGCTCGCATGGCGAACGAGTTCTTCACCGCCCTTCCGTTATCCGAAGGCGCGCTACCTCTTTCGACCGACAGCATCCCCGGCGCCTCCGCCACATCGTCGCGCTTCGCATCGCCATCGCCGCATGACTTGCCGTCCGAGACTCGCATTCACTCCTCTCTCGCGGCTTTGCCTCAAAACGCCCAGCCCCAGGTTCCCGCGATTCCCGGCGCCCTTATGTCTCCGCCCGGAATACCCGGCAGCCCGGACCTCGCCCGTTTCTCCGATCCCGCTGCCTTCGCATTCCTCGAAGAGGCGCGCCCGCTTTTCGGATTCGTCGGCCTAACCTCCGCCGCTCCGCCAAATCTCGACGCCATCAAAATGCCGACCGAGACCGATCTCCGCGCTCTCGCCGACGAATTCTCCACCACGCCACCTCCGCGCGTCAGCGAACCGCAAATCGCGCAGTCGGCCCCGCAGATTCCCGGCGCTCCAGTCGCCGCAAATCCATCCGAACTCTCTCTCGGCTACAGCTTCCTGAACGAAATCCGCCAGCTCGTCGCGCTGCCATCAATTGACACTCCGTCTCCGATACCGACGCCTGCTTCGCCTGACACCTCGATCGCCAATCTCCCCGCCGAACCTTTCGACGCCGCCTCCATCCGTCGCGACTTCCCCATCCTTCAGGAGCGCGTCAACGGCAAGCCTCTCATCTGGCTCGATAACGCCGCCACAACGCAAAAACCAAAAAGCGTCATCGACCGCCTCAGCCACTTCTACTCCCACGAAAATTCCAACATCCATCGCGCCGCCCACGAACTCGCCGCTCGCGCCACCGACGCCTACGAAGCCGCACGCGAAAAAGTCCGCCGCTTCCTCAACGCGCCGTGCAATCAAAGAAATCATCTTCGTCCGCGGCGCAACCGAGGGCATCAATCTCATCGCGCAAAGCTGGGGCCGCCAAAATATCCGCAAGGGCGATGAAATCGTCATTACTTGGCTCGAGCATCACGCCAACATCGTTCCCTGGCAGATGCTGTGCTCCGAAACTGGCGCGCGATTGCGAGTCGTCCCCGTGGACGACTCCGGACAAATCCTGCTCGACGAATATCACAAGCTGCTCGGACCCAAGACGCGCCTCGTCTCCTTCACTCAAGTTTCCAACGCGCTCGGCACCGTTACTCCCGTTCACGACATCATCGAACTCGCCCACCGTTACGGCGCCAAAGTTCTGCTCGACGGCGCCCAAGCCGTTTCGCACATGCAGGTCGACGTGCAGTCCTACGATTGCGACTTCTACGTCTTCTCCGGCCACAAAGTTTTCGCGCCCGACCGGCATCGGCGTCGTCTTCGGCAAGTACGACATTCTCGAAAACACGCAGCCCTGGCAGGGCGGCGGCAACATGATCCAGGACGTCACTTTCGAAAAAACCACCTACCAACCGCCTCCAGGTAGATTCGAAGCCGGCACCGGAAACATCGCCGACGCCGTCGGCCTCGGCGCCGCGATCGACTACCTCAGCCGCATCGGCATGGTCAACATTTCGCGCCACGAACACGACCTGCTCGTCTACGCCACCGAAAAACTTCTGCGAATTCCCGGCCTTCGCCTGATCGGCACCGCTCGCGAAAAAGCCGGCGTACTCTCCTTCGTTCTCGACGGATTCCGCTCCGAAGACGTCGGCGCCGCCCTGAATCGCCAGGGCATCGCCGTCCGCGCCGGTCATCACTGCGCCCAACCCATCCTCCGCCGCTTCGGCGTCGAAACCACCGTGCGCCCATCGCTCGCCCTCTACAACACCTGCGAGGACATCGACGCCCTGGTCGCCGCCATCTGGAATCTGCGCCAAGGCCACACGACCCTGTAGAGACTCTTTCCGCCTATGCGATTGAAAATCGTCCAAGTCGGCGAACCCGTTCTGCGAGGTCGAGCCAGGCCTCTGACCCGCGACGAAATCACCACCGACGAAATAAAACGCCTCATCAACGACATGCGCGAAACAATGTACGACGCCCCCGGCGTCGGCCTCGCCGCACCTCAGGTCGGTATGCCGCTGCAATTAGCCGTGATCGAAGACCGCGAGGACTTCCTGAAAGCAATTCCGCCCGCCGAGCTGGAAGAAAAAGAACGCGCGCCGGTCCCATTCCACGTCATCATCAATCCCAAAATCGAACTCGTCGGCGAAGCCACCGTTCAATTTTTCGAAGGCTGTCTCAGCCTCTCTGGATTTTCCGCTCTCGTCCCGCGCTCTCGCCAGGTCCGCGTCACCTACTGGGACGAACACGCCCAAGAAAAATCCATCCTCGCCACCGGCTGGTACGCTCGCATCCTCCAGCACGAAATCGATCACCTCCACGGCACTCTCTACATCGACAAAATGCACTCGCGCACTTTCTCTTCTTTCGAAAATCTCACTCGCTTCTGGAAGTCCAAACCCATCTCCGAAGTCATCACCGACCTCAAATGTGATGACAACTAAGACTTGATCTAGCCGCGCCTCACACCGAATGCACCACCCTGTACCCGCGATCGCTTCCCAGATCGCGGGCCTTTTCGCTCGCTGCGCTCCAACTACGCCGCCGTTGAGAGTGCACACTCTTGATTTTTCTCTTCTCAGCGCCCTCTGTGCCCTCTGTGGTAAATCTCTTCACTCCTTGTCCTCTTTCCCACCGACCGAAATCGATCCCAAAAACACATCCAGCAATTCAATGTGCCTCTCAATCCTCACTTCTTCGTCCCACTCCACCTGCAACACCAGCCCATAAAACGCCCCAATCAAAAATCGCGCCGTCGCCTCCGCATCCACCTTCCCGGAAATCTCCCCCCGCCTCTGCGCCTCCGCTAAAATCCCGCTCAACATCTTGAGCGGCCCCTCAAAACTCCCCCGCACCAACTTCAATATCCTCGGATTCCTTTGCGCCTCCGCCCACAACTGAATACTCAGCCTTCGCCGCAGTCGTTCCTTCGGGTTCTTCAAATCGCCAAAAAACGCATCGCGTAGCCTCCGCAGCGCATCCACAACCGTGTCCGCTTGCGTCGCTTCCGCAATCAGCGCCAGCTCCACCTCACGCCGCCCCTCGGCAATCGCCTCGATAATCTCCTCCTTGCTGTCGAAGTAGTTGTAAATCGCCCCCGGACTCACCCCCGACTCCTTTACAATCTCCACCATCGTCGTCCGATGAAATCCCTCCCGCGAAAAACAAACAATCGCCGCATCCAAAATCTCCTCCCGCCGCGCATCCAAATACGCCTGACTAACCTTCGGCATCAATCCTCCCGTCTTGGGTGCCACATGTGCTTCCCCCCGTGCGCCTTTTCCCCGCGCGCTCCTCAGCGCTCTCCGCGTCTCTGCGTTAGATTTTCTCTTCTCTTACTCAACCCGCCCCACCGCCACGTGATAAAACTCATACCCCTTCATCTCCCTCGCCTCTTCCCCAAAACATTCCCGCCGATACTCCACCGCCGGCCAATCCCTCTCCAACCGCAACCCCCGCCGCCGCAAAAACTCAGCCAACTCCGCCGGCGCAATCCCAAACGTCCAGGGCTCCCCCAACTTCTCCACATCTCTCAGCAATCGCTCGCCACCTTCGAACCGAACCGATCCATCCAGCAATCCGTCATCGACATACGTGAAAATAATCCGGCTGCTTGCACAGCAAGTCGAGACGTAACGGATCACCGAATCCACCGCCTCGTCCGTCAGATAATTCGTCACTCCTTCCCACAAAAATACCGTTCGCAGCGACGGCTCAAAGCCCACCTCCGTCAACACATTCTTCAGCGGCCGCTGATTAAAATCCGTCTCCGCAAATCGAACCGTCTTCGGAATCTCCGGCAAGACTTCCGCGAGAATCTCGACCTTCTTCGCTAGGGTCGAAGGATGATCCACCTCAAACACCTTCACGTTCCTCAACGCCTCCAGCCGATAAGCCCTGCAATCGAACCCCGCCCCCAAAATCACAACCTGGCAAATGCCCTCCTGCAACGCATCCCCCAGCGCATCGTCAATCAACTTCGTCCGCGAAATCGCCGAAGTCCGCGCCCCCGGCAACCTCCAATCCGCATACCAATTCACCAGCGCAGCAAGCACGCGCCATCTCGACGCCCGAACCGCCCTTCGCAACCCGGCCGAAACAAACCGCTCCGCCAGCGGATCAACAAACAACGTCCTCCCGTTCGGCCGCACTGACTCCATGGCCCGAAAAAACGCCATATACTCCGCCGTCCGACTCGCCCTGTTCGCATCCATCACTGTTAAGTCTACATAAAATAAAACGAACCCTCATTCTATATTATTGCCTCTACAGTTCATGATGAGCGGCTTCCGTCCATTCCGCACGATTGACCTGATATCGCAATAATGCGATAATCACAAACTGCGTAAGAGAATCCATCCTCAGGGAGCTGGGCCTGTGAAACCAACCGTGAACCACAACCGACACACCGAAGTCGTCAAGCAGCGCGCAAAAAAGAGCGCCACGTATCGGAAGACATTCGAGCGCACCCTCCAACAAATCGACCTGGCGATGCTTCTTCGCGAAATGCGAGAGGGCGCAGGCCTCACCCAATCGGAACTCGCGCGAAAGGTCGGCACCACGCAATCCGCAATCGCCCGTCTTGAGGACGCCGAATATGTAGGACATTCGTTGACCATGCTGGAGCGGATTGCGACTGCCTGTGGCGTCGCCCTTACGCTCCATGCCGAGAAGAAGCCTGACTTCGATCGCGAAGTGGCACTGGTCTAACAGGATTCGAATTCCTAAAAAAATTGCAGCAAGCCCTTGACAAAATCTCTAGTTCTGCTATTCTTAAAGCTCATACAAAAACGCCTAAGCGCCGGATCAGTTCCGGCGCTTTTTCTTTTTCAGGCGAATCTAGAGCGAAACCCAATCCAATTGCATCCGGCCCTTTTTCAGTCACTTACAGACACCAGCTCACAAAGTACGGGCATTTTCGCCCGTAACACGTTTAGAATCACATCCTTAAAGGGAGTGTCGGCAGAAAGCCTTTAGAATCACATTCTTAAAAAAAAGGGGGAGGGGGGTGGGCTAGCCTTCACTCTACCGTGCCCGACTCAGCCGCCCTCGCGCACCAGCCAAAACACCGCCGCGATCCCCGCGAGCAAAACACCGCTCTCCAGTAGCACCGATCGCCGATGCAACTTCTGGAACTCCGAAAGCAGCGGACTCCCCGCTGCCGTCGCCTCAATCGACCCCATCTGCACCCGCAGCTCTGCCATACGCGGGCTAACGGCACGCTGTGACACTACCGTCAGAAGAATCATCAGCAGCACGCACAACGTCGCCGGCGCCACCAGCGTTGCAAAATTCCGAGTCCGCAAAAATCGCACCGCCAGAAACACGACGCCGCAGATCACCCCAATCAGGTGCATCCATCCGAGCGAATACCCAACCATCGCCCCGGCCTGATCGCGGCTAGCCAGAACTCGAAACGCCCCCGGCGCCACAACAAAGCTCAGAAACACATCGCTCCCGAGCCACAAGCTCAAACACAAAAATTCAACCGTCCTTAAAAAGTTCGCCATGACCTCGACTCACACGCAAAACTCAAGTGTCGCAGGCACTCTAGCTTGCCCTGAATTCCGAAGGGTTTACCCTCAGCCTCAAAGCGCCTGTGCGCTCTTCAAGGCATCGAGTCTATCGCAAAGCAATCCGCTCCGCGCTCGATCGCAAACGACGAAACACTCCGCGAATTCAAAACCAACGCCCGTTGCAAACGCTCCGAAACTTTTCCGATGCACAACCCGCCAAAATCCGCCAAAATGTCGCGCCATGAATCCATCGAAACTTTCCCGAATCGCCAAGCTCATCGCGGCCGCATCGCTCCTGCTCCCTCTGTCCGCAACCACCACGCGAGCACAGAACGTTCCCGCAGCCATCACCTCCGATCCCCCGCGCGACAAAGACTTCCCCGCCGCGATGGAAGCTCCCGACATCATCAGCCACAACACGCGCCTCAACGCCGTCTTCTACCTCGCCTCCGGTGCAGGCCCGCATCCCGTCGTCCTGCTTCTCCACGGATTCCCCGGCAACGAACAGAACATGGATCTCGCCTACGCCATTCGCCGCGCCGGTTGGAACGTCCTCGTCCCGCACTATCGCGGCTCCTGGGGCAGCGACGGCAAGTTCTCCTTCTCCAACGCCATCGAAGACACGCAATCCGCGATCGCCTTCCTCCGCGATCCCGACAACGCCAAAAAATACCGCACCGATCCCGCCAAAATTGCCATCGTCGGTCACAGCATGGGCGGCTTCCTCGGCCTCTACGCCACCGCGCACGATCCCGCGATCCTCGGAATGGCCGCCATTTCCGCCTGGAATCTCGGCCCATCCGCCGCGCGCCCCGAAACCCCTGCTCGCACGAAAAGTTTTCACGACGCTTCCCCGCGTCTCGCCGGAACAACACCAGAAGGCATGCTCGCCGAAGCAAAACAAAACGCAGCAAAGTGGGATTACGTCGACTGGGCCGGCAATTTAAAATCGCGTCCGATCTTCGTCATCGAATCCGATCGACGGCCTCACCGCCGACAACCACGCGCTCTTTGAGGCGCTGCAAAAAGCCGGCGACACCCGCGCCACCGAACTCCACATGGAAACCGATCACGGCTACGCCGATCATCGCATCGCGCTTCAAACCGCCGTGCTCGCATGGCTCGACAGCCTGAAACAGTAGTCACATTAAAATTGAAAGCCGCTCGTCCCAACCATCAGCAAGCACTGGTCGCATCCGTGACACCGCGCGACCTCACCGTGCGTCAATTGGGATTGCCATTCGAGAAATGAAGGATAGTTCGTTGCGCGGACACAAAATCGCGGCATGGATCATCGGCGGCCTGATCATCGCCTACTGCTATGCCTTCATCAACGCAATCACCAGCGCCAGCGAAAATTCCGATCAGTGCAAAGCGCTCGAAGCCGCCGCCATCGCCGGACACCATATTCCGATGTCTGTCTCACAGCCCAACACCCCCGCCGCATTCTGCGAACTCGGCGTCCACTTCCCGCTTTTGCGCACCTACTTCACCGTCTTCATTTACGGCGTCCTCGACCGCGCCCAGCAAGATGCCATCGTCACTTCTCTGCGCAATGCCCCGCGGCCCAATGCAAAAAAGATCCTCGTCCAATTCTTCGAGAAGGAAAACTGGCGCCCCTGGTCCGACCCCAACTCCGGCCGCAGCGGCGGGAACCGCGGCCCCGAAACCCCCATCGCCACCCAGTGGATCCCCTAGCCGACAGGGACCTACGACTCTAAACGCAACAAAATCAGGGCAATCAGGGCAGTAACCCTGCTTCCTCAAGGAAGCAACAGGTTACAGCCTGTCCGAACGTGCAGCCGCACAAGCAAATAGCGAGTCGAGCACAGAAATCCAACGTTTTCCGCGCTTCTCGCATTCAAAAGTAGAAAATAGTTGAGCCAACCAGGAAGGCGATGGTGGCCCATTGAGTGTGGCTTTTGAACATGCTCGGGGCCTTCTCAAGTTCGTTCGGAGCTTTGGATTCGCGAAGGAGAGAAAATATGGCGACAGAAACCTCGGTACCAAGCGGCGCGGTCGAAGAGGCAAATAGAGCCGATAAGACCAAGTTGCGGGTCCTCTGGGTTGGAGTATGTCTCTATATCCTGATTATCGCGAACTCGTTCCGCCTGGCGACACAGCTTCCTTATCAGGCCCTTATCGTGGGCGGACTCGTGAATATGGGAATCATCATTTCGATGTTCGTGGCGATGAACAAGATTAAACGGCGAATGGCGGAGCGAAGTCAGAAATAAGAATGGTGGGCGACAAAGGACTTGAACCTTTGACCTCTCCCGTGTGAGGGGAGCGCTCTAACCAACTGAGCTAGTCGCCCAATCTTCATGGCGGCACGCGATTCCAGGGAACTCGCGTATCCGCCGAGGCGTCAATAAGTTGTAGCAGGAAGGGCCCGGGTTTTCAACCATGACAGCGGTCACCTCTCAAATCGTCACGCAGCTCCAACGCTCGATCGCAAAGGCGATTTACGGCAAGGAAGAAGCGATCCAGCTCGCGCTGATCACGCTCCTCGCGCGCGGCCACTTGCTGATCGAAGACGTTCCTGGCGTCGGCAAAACCACGCTCGCCCAGGCGCTCGCGAAATCCTTTCATTGCAGCTTCGCCCGCATCCAGTTCACGTCCGACCTGCTTCCCAGCGACGTGCTCGGCGTCAGCGTCTACGCCGCCGAAACCCGCGAATTTGAGTATCGCCCCGGCCCGATTTTCGCCAACGTCGTTCTCGCCGACGAAATCAACCGCACCACGCCGCGCACACAGTCCGCGCTGCTCGAAGCGATGAACGAAGCGCAAGTAACGGTCGATGGCAAAACGATGCCGCTGCCGCAGCCATTTCTCGTGATCGCGACGCAAAATCCGATCGAACATCACGGCACGTATCCGCTGCCCGAATCGCAGCTCGACCGCTTCCTGATGCGAATTCGCATGGGCTATCCGTCGCACGAGACCGAACGCGAAATTCTGCGCAAGCGCACCGGCGAAGACCCGATTCAATCGCTCGAGCCCGTCGCCGATCTTCACGACGTGCTCGCGATGCAGCATCAAGTCGCACAAATTCGCGTGGATTCGAGCCTCCACGACTACGCGCTCGAAATCGTGCATCGCACGCGTCACTCCGAACAGCTTTCCCTCGGCGTCTCTCCGCGCGGCACATTGATGCTCCAGCGCGCAGCGCAAGCTCGCGCATTTCTCGATGGACGCGATTACTGCATCCCCGACGATTTCAAATCGCTCGCCGTGTCCGTCTTTTCGCATCGCGTCGCCGCCAGCTCGCGCCACGCTTCGCTGCAAAAGAAATCCGAGACGACCGAAGCCGTCTTACGCGACATCGTCGAGTCCGTCCGCGTTCCTCTGTAAATACGCGCTGCGTCCGCCGGTCTCCGGAAAAATCGTGCAACTGACCAATTCCATCTCGCAGCTTTGGGCGCGCGCCGACCGCCCCGGCGTCCGCGCATTTTTCATTTCGATCGCCGCGCTCGGAATCGCGCTCATGCTCGCGCTGTATTCCGGAGCCGCCGCGGAAGTCGGTCACTTCGGTCTGTCCGTTGCCGCGGCGCTCTGCGCCCTGCTCGTCGCCGGCTGGGTCGCGGTCACGCTCGTTCCTGTTCTCGCCAAACGCACACCGCTTCGCTGGATCGGCTACAAGATGGAGTACCGCATCACGCGCGAAGGCTGGATCTACATCGGCGGCATCATCATCGTCGCGCTGGCCGCTCTCAACACTGGCAACAACCTGCTCTTTCTGATTCTCGCCAGCCTCATCGCGATAATTCTAATGTCGGGAATTTTGTCATCGATCACGCTGAGCGGCGTCGAACTCCGCCTTGAATTGCCGGAGCACATTTTCGCCGGCCAGACCGTCCGTGCCCAGGTCGAACTCGAGAACGAAAAACTAACCCTGCCGTCGTTTTCGCTGCGCGTCGAGGGCGCGAAAGACAAAAAAGCGGTCACCGCGCCGCTGCTTGAGACTCCCGTCTACTTTCCGTATCTGCCAAAGCGCGACAGAGTGCAGCAGAACGTTCCGATGACGTTTCCGCGCCGCGGCGCGTATCGCCAGGACATGTTTCGCATCGTCACGCGCTTCCCTTTCGGCTTCCTGCAAAAGGCGCGACGCGTTCAGCTCGGCGCCGAAGCACTCGTCTATCCGTCGGTCGAGCCGTCGCGCGATTTCTTCGAGATTTTGCCCGCGCTTCAGGGCGCGCTCGAAAGCCACAACAAGGGCGGCGGCCACGACCTTTACGCCTTGCGCGACTACGTGCCGAACGACAGCGTTCGCCACGTGCACTGGAAAGCTTCGGCCCGTTCCGGCGCGCTGATGGTGCGCGAATTCACGCGCGAAGACGACACTCGCGTTTTGCTTGTACTCGATCCTCACGTTTCGGACGCAATCCTCGATCCGAAGTCGGTGACCGCTCCGGTCGCCCACGAGCGTTTCGAGCGCGCCGTCACGCTTTGCGCCAGCATCGCGTGGCATTTTTACGAGCGCAACGCGCAGCTTCAATTCCGCAGCGCGGCACTGGAAACGTCCTTAACTGCCGCGGAAGAAAATATCTTCACGATTCTCAAGCATCTGGCGCTGGCCGCACCGCTCCCCGCCGATCCGGATCACGCGCTGCTCAGCAATCTCGCCGCGTCACCCGGCCTCTTCAAAGTCATCGTCACCAGCCAGCCGCGCGGCACCATCCCCGCTTCGCTCTGGCATTCGTCGTACGTCGTCTTCCTCGACGATTTGCAGCCCGAAATCGCGGCTTAGTAAGTAGCGCCTCGCGACTGTGCGAAAATATCGCTCGCATGCCGCGAGCGAAGCAGAACAAACCAACCCCCGACTCGAAACGCACAAGTGGTCGCTCGTCGCGAACACAGCACGAACGCGGCTCGAGCGAAATTTTTGCCAGCATTTCCGCTCACGAAATCGCGTCGCTGCGCGAGCGACTTCTCGAGTGGTTCCACAAGTTCCAGCGCGATCTGCCATGGCGCCGCAACAAAGATCCGTATCGCATCTGGCTCTCGGAAATCATGCTCCAGCAAACGCGCGTCGCCGCCGTAATTCCCTTCTACGAACGATTCCTGGAGCATTTCCCGACAATCGCCGCATTGGCCGCTGCACCGGAGACCGAAGTCCTGCGATTGTGGGCCGGACTCGGCTACTACAGCCGCGCTCGAAACTTGCAAAGCGCCGCGAAAGAAATCGTCGCGAAACACGGCGGCGAATTCCCACGCTCGGCGGAAGACACGCTCGCGCTGCCCGGCATCGGCAGCTACACAGCCGCTGCGATTCTCAGCATCGCGTTCGGCGCGCGCCACGCCGTGCTCGACGGAAACGTCGCCCGCGTGATCGCACGCCTCGGCGCCGTCCATGGCGACTTGCGCGAAGGCACGCGTTGGCAAGCATTGCAAGCGGCCGCTGATACGCTGCTCGCTCCGGACGCGCCGAGCGATTGGAACCAAGCCATGATGGAACTCGGCGCAATGATCTGCACTCCGAAGTCGCCGCAATGCCTGCTCTGTCCCGTCGCCGAATTCTGCCGCGCGCGCCAACTCGGCCTCACCGAAGTCATCCCCGAGAAGCGAAAAAAACGAGCCACCGAGGAAGTCGAACTCGCTGCCGCAGTTTTCATCGACAAGCAAGGCCGAACGCTGCTGCTGCCGCCGCCCGAAACCGATCGCGATCACGTCACGCAAGACGCGGTGCGCCCGCTCATCTCCAAGATGTGGCATTTTCCGATGATCGCCGTCGAACGCGACGCCTCGCGCGAACTCGTCGAATTTCTGAAGAGCTTCAACGCACTCGGTGCTAACGGATCGAAGCCAAAACTCGAAGAACTCCGCAGCGCCCGCCACACCGTGACCTATCGCGCCATCCACCTGCGCCCCTTCCGGCTCGCTGTCGAAAGATTGCCACGCGTTGCCGGCGCCAAAGCCGTGTTGCTCGCCGATCTCGTCTCCCGCTCCAAAGTCGCCGTCTCGAACTTAACCCGAAAAATCGGCCAATCAGCCGCCTCGCACCAGGAACGACGCTGACCCTCGCCGCCCGCGCCAGCAGCGGCGAATCCGACATTGACGCTTCCGAATCGCCCATAGCGGAGCCGCCATGGCGCCTGAGCTCGAATGCTAAAATAGAGGCTCCGCCATGGCCTCCTCTGCAACAACGCCCTCCCTGCAAGTTTCGCCGCTCCCGGCCGAGCGATTTTTCCATGGCGCGCTGCTCTTGCTCATCGCCAGTTCGATCGCCACGCTGATCGCCACCGGCAAAATCGATCCGTTTGCCAGCGTGCTCGCCGCGCTCGGGATGGCCTTCAAGGCGTATCGCTGGTGGCGGCACGAACCGACCGAACTGTCGCACCGCGTTGCGACGATTCTGGTTCTCAGCTATCTCGTCGTTTTCCCGCTCGACGTTCTGATTTTCTCGCGCGCTTACGTTTCCAATTCCGCGAATCCTGCGCTGTACGCCGCGTTGCTCGGCTCGATCCATTTCCTGCTCTTCGTGATGCTGGTGCGCCTTTACAGCGCGACTACCGACCGCGACGCGTTTTTTCTTTCGATCCTGGCGTTCGCCGGAATCCTCGCCGCCGCCATTCTTACGATCGATACATTTTTCCTCGTGATGTTTTTCATCTTTCTGCTCTTTGCTGTCGCCACATTTGTCGGCATGGAACTGCGCCGCGGCGGCCGCGGAGCAACCACAACCGCGATCGTGCATCCCTCGCAAGAGAAGCGGCTCGCGCGGGCATTGACCTTCGCAGCGATCAGCGTCGCCGTCGGCGCGATCCTGATCGGCGGCACGCTGTTTTTCTTTTTCCCGCGATTCAGCGCCGGCTATCTCGGCCGCACCAGCATGCAGCCTTCGCTGATGAGCGGATTCACCGACAACGTCGAACTCGGCCAGATCGGCGAAATCAAGAAGAATCCCGCCGTCGTGATGCGCGTAAAGACCGGCGCGCCGGTCGGCTACGCGCGACTGCGTTGGCGCGGCATCGCGCTCACTACGTTTGATGGAAAGCGATGGTCCACGCCGAATCATCGCCAGCCGTTCACGCTGACGCCCAACTTCAGGGGCGAAATCAACGTTTCCGATCCCGAGCAGAACCTGAGAGCTCCTTCCATCGAGCTGGATTACGAGGCGCTCGTCGAGCCGATGGCGACCGACGCGGTTTTCGTTCCGTCGAACGCGATCTCGCTCGTCGGCGGATTCAACGGAGAAAATCCGGCCGCAGTCAGCAATGTCCGTCGTACGTACGTGTTTCGCGATTTCACCGGTTCGCTGTTCAATCCGTTTCGCAACTACGCGCCGGTTCGTTATTTCGGCATTTCGCGCCTTCCGACGATCGAGCCGGCGAAGCTTCGCGCCGCGTCCACCGATTATTCGCAAGACATTCGCGAAACGTATCTACAATTGCCGCAACTCGACAAGCGCATTCTGCCTTTCACGAAAAGCGTCGTTGCCCGCGCGACGAATCCCTACGACAAAGCCGTCACGATCGAAAATTATTTGCAGACTCGATTCACGTACACGCTCGATCTGACCGGCAACGTAGACAAAGATCCGCTCGCGACATTTCTGTTCAGGACGCGCGCCGGCCACTGCGAATACTTCGCCTCGGCGATGGCGATCATGCTGCGCGCGATCGGAATTCCGTCGCGTGAGGTCAATGGGTTCTTGCCCGGCGAATACAACGATCTCGGCGGAGACTACATCGTGCGCGCCAGCGACGCGCATAGCTGGGTCGAAGCGTACTTCCCCGGCACGGGCTGGGTCACGTTCGATCCGACGCCGGCGTCAAACGAGCAAGCCGGTTTTTTTTCGCGGCTCGGTTTGTACATCGACTGGATGCAACTCAACTGGAACGAGTGGGTGATCAACTACGACTTCGCGCACCAGGTGCAGATGGCGCAGAACATGCAGCGCAACACGCGCAACTGGACCGAAGCGATGCGCAATTGGTTCACGGCACAGGAATTGCGCGGAAAGCAAAAGCTGAGATCGTGGCTGGATCGGAGCGGAGACATCACGTTCGCATTGCCGCTCACGCTCGCGATTTTGCTCGTGCTGTTGCGCTACGACGTGTTGCGATTTGCGGTGAGGAAGATTCGGTTTTTTTTGCAGCTCCGGCAGCCATCGCGAGGATCGGCGAATCCGCAGCTCGCGTCGCGATTGTACTCGGAATTACTGCGTGTCCTGGCGAAGCGAGGATTCGCCCGCAGAGAATCGCAGACGCCGCTGGAGTTTGCGGGAGCCGTGAGCGAACCGAGCCTCGCGCCCGCTGTGCGCGAGTTCACGCAGATCTATGCCCAGGCGCGTTTCGGCGGCGCAGCTTGCGACACCGCGCGTCTCCGCGGCTTGCTGGCGCAGATTCGAGCCGTCGGGAAGTAGCCGCGCCTCCGCATTCGCCCCGTTCCTCGCTATCCGACTGCTCAAAACTCGCCTGCCACGATGCCGCATGCTATAATTGAGGTTTGCGGGAACAGCCAGATTTTCCGCTATAGATGCGGACTTTTACGCTTTGAAACCGAATACAAAAGTCGGATTTGTCAGCCTGGGATGCCCGAAGAACCTCGTCGATAGCGAGGTGATGATGGGCATTCTTGCGCGCGAAGGCTATGAACTGACGCCACGCGCGGACGAGGCTGAAATTTTGGTGGTAAATACGTGCAGCTTCATCGAGCCGGCGCAAAAAGAATCGGTGGACGCGATTCTGGAGATGGCCGAGCACAAGAAATTCGGCGCGGCGAAAAAGTTGATCGTGGCGGGATGTTTGGTCGAGCGCTATCGCGATCAAATCCTGGAGCAAGTGCCGGAAGTCGATGCGGTTGTCGGAACCGGCGAAGTTGAGCGAATCATCGAGGCGGTCGAAGGCGATTTACGTATTCTGCCTGCCGAGCCGCCGGCGTTTCTGTATCACGATTTGACGCCGCGCGTGGTCACGACGCCGCGGCACGCCGCGTACATCAAGATCGCCGAAGGCTGCGACCATCCGTGCAGCTTCTGTATCATTCCGCAATTGCGGGGCAAATTTCGCAGCCGCAGATTCGAGTCGGTGGTGCGCGAAGCGGAAAATCTCGCGGCGGGCGGCGCGCGCGAAATCACGCTGATCGGGCAGGACACGACTTCGTACGGCGAGGACCTCGGGTTGCGTGACGGATTGGCGCAATTGCTGGAGAAGCTGGCGGGCGTCGAGGAATTGATGTGGGTGCGATTTTTATACGCCTACCCGAATCGCGTGACCCAGAAATTGCTCGATACGATCGCGGCGCATCCGCGGCTCGTGAAATATATGGATATGCCGCTGCAACATGCGAGCCGCAACGTGCTGGCGCGCATGAAGCGCGGCTCGCATGGCGACGCGTTTCTGAAATTGCTGGAGCGCATTCGCGCGACGATTCCCGGCGTCACGCTGCGCACTTCGTTCATCGCGGGATTCCCCGGCGAGACCGAGGCCGATTTCGAGGAGCTGTGCGATTTCGTGCGCGCGGCAAAGCTCGACTGGATGGGCGTGTTCGAGTATTCGGACGTCGATAACGCCGCGAGCTTTGGGCTCAACGCGAAGGTCGATCCGCAACAAACGTCAGCGCGGCGCGACAAGCTGATGGCGATCCAGAAGAAAATCTCGCGCGAGAACTTGCGAGCGTTCAAAGGGCGCACGGAAACGGCGCTGATCGAAGGCCCGTCGAAAGACAACCCGCTCGTGTGGGAAGCGCGGCTCGCCGGAATGGCGCCCGACATCGACGGCAAGATCTACCTCACCGACATCGAACTGCCCGACGGCAGCGGCACCGCCGCGATCGCGGGTGACGCAGCCCGCGTCGAGATCGAAAAGACCGACGCGTACGACCTGATCGGTCGCGTGGTCGAAATTCTGCCGCGTCCCGATGTCCGCGAATTCGCGGCAACCCAGCAAGGCCAGCGCCAGGCCATCCCAAATGCCGAAACCCTCACCCGCATCTCCACAGGGGCAGCGCTGCGCGTCTTGGGGTAGTATTGGACTTCATGCGACGTCCGTGTCCGATTTGCAAGACGCCGAACGATTCCGAGCACAAACGCGAATTTTCCGTTCTGCAGCGAGCGTTGCCGTTTGCGAGACCTCGGTAACTGGGCGGCGGAAAAGTACGTCGTATCGGAGCCGCTCTTTACCGAGAGCGAAGACGAGATAAGCGAAGCGCCGAATCCCGATGAACACCATCCACTGAAGCGACTGGAACAACGAGCGCGGGGCGGGGACAATCCGGCCCTGGCAAGAAACCGAAGCTGGCATACGCAATTGCGACGGCCGGCGGCGTCGGCTATCTCGGCAAAGCGCCTGGGACGCTCGGCTCACTGGTCGGCGTTGCGACGATCGTGATCTGCGCGATTTTCTTTTTGCGGCCGACATCGCTCGCGGGACTCTCGCCGTTCCACGTTTTGTCCGACGCGCGCTTCATGGACAAGCATTTCCTCGTTCCCGGCAGCGACATCCACAACACGCTGCTGATCCTGCCGATTTTTTGCGCGTTCGCCTTGCTGATCGTGCTCGGCGCAATTGGAGTGTGGTCCGCCGGTACCGCCGCTGCGTACTCGGGCATCAAAGATCCGCAATGGGTGGTGATCGACGAAGTGGCCGGCCAGCATCTGACGCTCGTGCTGCCGTTGATCCCGATCGCGCTTCCAAATCTGCATTCGCACATGGATTTATCTACGTTCGCGATTTTCACCGCGCTCAGCCTGGTGAATTGGAAATATCTTCTCTTCGGATTTTTATTCTTCCGGATTTTCGACATCTGGAAGCCGTACCCGCTGCGTCGCCTCGAAATGCTTCCCGGCGGCTGGGGCATCATGGCGGATGATTGGGCGGCGGGCGTATACGCTGCGATTCTGCTGCGCTTCGCGTTACATTTTAAGCTGATCGATCTTCTATGAAATTTGGATTCGGGTCTTCCACGGAAAAAAACGGCGTGCCGCACATCGAGGGTGTGATTCCCACGGCGGCAATCCCCGGCGGCGAAATGGTCATTCGCGGCAGCGGTCTTGCCCCGCGCGTAGGTCCGCGCCCTTCGGTGCATTTCGGCGAAGCCGATGCGGGACTCATGCTCGTCACCGAAAATCGCGTGATCGTGCGCGTGCCTGAGGGCGCGAGCGACGGCACCGTGCGCGTGGCCAACGGCAACGGCGAAAGCGCGCCGCATCCGGTGTCGATCGGGATGCAGATCGCCGACAATTTGCATCCGATCGGGAATCCGGCCGTAGACCTGGAAGGCAATATTTACGTAACCTTTAGTGGTCCGCGCGGGGAACCTGTTCCGGTTTCGCTATACAAGGTCACAGCGAACTACAACGTTAAGCCGTTTGTCACGACGCTCGTCAATCCGTCCGGGCTGGCGCTCGATCGCTGGAGCAATTTGTTCGTGTCTTGCCGCAACGATGGCACGATCCACAAAATCACGCCCGAAGGTCGCGCGGAAAAGTGGATCGAAGGCATGGGGATCGCGACCGGCATCGCGTTCGACGGTGACGGCAACTTGTTCGTCGGCGATCGCAGTGGCACGATTTTCAAAATCAGCCCGAGCCGCGAAATTTTTGTGTTTGCAACATTGGAGCCGTCGGTCGCCGCGTATCATCTGGCGTTTCATCCCAGCGGCGATTTGTTTGTGACCGGCCCGACAACCTCGAGTTACGAACGCATTTATCGCATCACGCAGGGCGGCGAGGTCACGTCGTACTTTCGTGGGCTCGGCCGGCCGCAAGGTTTGGCGTTCGATCGTGACGGCAATTTGTATGTCGCGGCGTCGTATGCGGGTCGCCGCGGCATCGTGCGCATCACGCCGGACTCGAAGGCCGAAGTGATCTTGAGCGGCTCGGGATTGGTCGGCCTCGCACTGCTTCCCTCGGGACGGGCCATTTTGACCACCAGCTCCGCGCTCTTTACCCTGGATTGGGACGTCCGCGGACTACCGCTTTTCGGATAATCACACGATGAAAGCAGAGATCATCGCCGTCGGTTCGGAACTCCTCACGCCGGACCGGCTTGATACGAATTCGCTCTATCTCACCGAAGAACTCAACAGCATCGGCATCGAAGTCGTGCGCAAGACGATCGTCGGCGACAACGAATCGCTATTGCGCGAAGTGTTTCGCGAAGCGCTCGGCCGCGTCGAGCTGATCATTTCGTCGGGCGGTCTCGGCCCGACGCAGGACGATCTGACGCGAGAGACCGTCGCCGATCTGCTCGGGCGCCGCCTGCAGCGCGACGAAAAAATCGTGCAGCACATTCAAGGGCGATTCCGCGCGCTCGGCCGCGAAATGCCGGAACTGAATGTTCGGCAAGCGATGGTGCCCGAAGGCGCCGAAGTTCTGGAGAATCCGCGCGGCACCGCGCCGGGATTGTGGATCGAAGATTCAGGCCATTTCATCGCACTGCTGCCAGGTCCACCACGCGAATTAAAGCCACTGTTTCGCGAACAGGTGATGCCGCGGCTTGACCGCCGCGTTTCAGGCGTGCGCCTGTTTCAGCGTCAACTGCGCGTGACTGGACTTGGCGAGTCCCACGTCGAGCAGCGCATCCTGCCAATCTACAGCCGCTACTCCGACGTGACCACCACGATTCTCGCCGCGCCCGGCGAAATTCAGATCCATCTCCGCATGTGGACCACCGACGCCGCGCAGGCAAAGCGAACCCTCGATGAAATGGTCCAAGGGCTCGAGATCGCGCTCACCGATCGCATCTACAGCGAAGACGGCCGATCGCTGGAAGAAGTCGTGGCGCATGAATTAACCGCGAATGGCGCGACCATTTCCGCGGCCGAGAGCTGCACCGGCGGATTGCTGGCGCAGCGGCTGACGAGCATCGCGGGAAGCTCGTCGTATTTTCTCGGAGGCGTGGTCTGCTACAGCAACGAACTGAAGACGGCGTGGGTCGATGTGCCGCCCGAAATGATTCTCAGCAAAGGCGCGGTCAGCGCCGAAGTCGCGGTTGCGCTGGCCGAGGGAATTCGGCGCCGCGTTGGCAGCACAATCGGAGTCGGCATCACCGGCATCGCTGGCCCCGGCGGCGGCACGGAAGAAAAGCCCGTCGGCACGGTGCACGTCGCGATTTCATATCCGGGCGGAGTGAAAGAGCGCGGCGTGCGCTTCCCCGGCGAACGCGAAAACGTGCGCTGGCAAGCGTCGCAAGTCGCGCTGGATATGGTGCGCATCCACTTTCTCTACAATTCCGGTAAAACGGGCGGCAGCACGGGCGCGAACGGCGTAACCTCGTCCACAAAGAAAGCCTGAAACGTGCGCCTGTTCGTCGCGCTTCAGATTCCCGACTCCATCCGGAAAGACTACGCCGCGCTGATCGACGATCTGCGGCGACTCGATGCAAAAGCTTCGCCGAAAAAGCCGAAGTGGGTGAGGCCCGAGAATCTCCACGTCACACTGAAATTCATCGGCCACATCGATCCAGCGAAGCTCGATTCAATTCGCGACGCGCTCACCCAGGTGCACTCGCCGCAGGAAGTTCGCCTCCATTTCCGCAACATCGGCTTCTTTCCAAACGCGAACCGCCCGCGCGTTGTCTGGGGCGGCATGGACGCCTCCGAAAATCTCGCGCCGTTAGCCCACGCCGTCGATCAGCAAATCGTCACTCTCGGCTTCCCCGCCGAAGAGCGCGCATTCACCCCACATCTGACGCTGGCACGACTCGATCCGCCGAGAATCTCCGCCGAGCTACAAACCGCCATCGAAAAGCACGCCGCCCGAGATTTCGGAGAGTTGCATACCAGTGAATTCCATCTTATTGAGAGCAAACTGAAACCCACCGGCGCGGAGTACACTACGCTCCAGACGTTTTCTTTCTTGTCCAAGGACTGACGCTCGCATGCGCGAATTTTCTCTCGGCCTGCTGTGGCTACCGCTTGCCGGCTATCTGTTAGGCTCGATTCCATTCGGCATTTTGCTGACGCGACTTTTTGGCGGCGGCGATATTCGCGCGGCCGGCAGCGGAAATATCGGCGCCACCAACGTGACGCGCGTCGCCGGGCCGATTCCCGGCGTGCTGACGCTGCTTTTCGACGGAGCAAAAGGCGCCGCGGCAATTTGGCTGGCTGCGCATTTTTCCAACTACAACGCGACGTGGATGACCGCGACGGGATTCGCCGCGCTGGTCGGCCACTGCTTCCCTGTCTGGCTGAAATTTCGCGGCGGCAAAGGCGTGGCAACCGCGGCGGGCGTGTTTCTGGCGCTGTGCTGGCCCGCTGCGCTGGGCGCGATCGCGATCTTCCTGCTCGTCGTGATTTTCTTCCGCTTCGTCTCGCTCGGTTCAATTGCCGCGGCTGCCTCAATGCCGCTGCTGATTTATCTCTTGTGGGCGCCGCATTTTTCGCCACACCTGGCTCCGCCTCCGTCGGTCACGATTTGCGCGTTCGCGTCGGCGATGCTCATCATCTACAAACACGACGGCAACATTCAGCGCCTGGTCGAGGGCCGCGAGCCGAAATTCGCGTTCAGCAAGGAATCGAAAGACAGGAACGCCGAGTGAGCCGCATCGCCATCCTGGGCGCGGGGAGCTGGGGCACCGCGCTGGCGATCGTTTTGTCGCGCGCGACGCGGCCGCATGAAATTTTCCTTTGGTCGCGCGACGCCAATCACGCGCAATCGATTTCGCGCTCCAAAGAAAATCGAAAGTATCTGCCGCAAGTGAATGTGCCGGCCGCGATTCGCATCACGCATTCGATGGCCGAAGCGTTGCGCGGCACTCCGCTCGTCATCGGCGCGATGCCGTCAGCGCATGCGCGCAAAGTGTATTCGGCAGCAGCCGATGCGATGGCCGCAGATTCCGTCATCGTAAGCGCAACGAAAGGCCTGGAGCCGGCGACTCACGCGCGCATGAGCGAAGTGATTGCGGCCGTGATGCCCGCCGCGCGCATCGCGGTGCTCTCGGGACCGTCATTCGCACTCGAAGTCGCCAAAGGCTCGCCGACCGCCGTCGTGATCGCCGCAGCCGACGTCGCCCTCGCCGCCGATCTGCAAGAGCAATTCGCCGCGCCGAATTTCCGTCTATACACCAACGACGACGTCCTCGGCGTCGAACTCGCCGCCGCGATGAAAAACGTGATCGCCATCGCCGCTGGCACTTGCCAGGGTCTCGGCCTCGGCGCCAACACGCTGGCGGCTCTCATCACCCGCGGCCTCGCCGAGATGTCGCGCCTCGCCGCGGCCCTCGGCGCTCGCCCGGAAACGCTCAGCGGCCTTGCCGGTCTCGGCGATCTCGTCCTGACCTGCAACGGCGGCCTGAGTCGTAACCGGCACGTCGGCATGGAGTTGGCAAAAGGCCGCCCGCTGGACGAGATTCTCACGGGGATAGCCGGCGTCGCCGAAGGTGTCGATACCGCAAAGCCCCTCCTCGCCCTGGCGCGCGAGCACAAAGTCGACCTTCCCATCACGACGCAAGTCGAAGCCATCCTGCGCGGCGACCAGAATCCGCGCGCCGCCATTCGCGAGATCATGGAGCGGCCTCAAAAAAAGGAGTAGTCCGCCAAAATCGGCTCGGATTCCGCGCAAGCCAGCTAGAGCCGCCTTCGGCCGCAGACTACTGATACAAAAGGTGTTAGCCAGCTTGCCGCTGCGCCTTCGTTCCACTCTGGTACGTCCGGTCCAGTTGCACATCCGCATCGCCTGTACCTCTGTGCAGGCGATACCTCCATCGCGACTCTCTAGACTTATCACAGGCATATGTCTGCTCTGAACGCATCCCGATGGCAACGCCTGCGCACCGGCCGCGTCCGCATCTTGTGGCTCGTGCTGGGCTCGATGCTGCTTGTCAGCGCGGTGCCGATTCTGCTCTATCACCGCCAGGTGCTGGAGCTGAGCCAGGAAAAGCTCATCAATACCGAGCTCGTGCAGCAGGCGGATTTAACGCGGTCTCTGGCGCGCGAAATTGAGTTGTTCCAGTCGAACCTGACGCAGCAGCTCGTCAGCGAGCGCCAGATCATGGCGCTGATGGGGCTGAGCGACGACGTCGAAAGCGCCGTCAACGAACCGAAGGTGACGCGGCTCCTCGAAAATTTCACCGACGAAAATCGAGACACATTTCTGTATCTGACCGCGGTGGGAAAGACCGGCAAAGGCACGGTCGCATCGCAGGGAAATTTCCGCGCCGACCAGGATCCGTTCGTTGCGCGCGCCTTGCAGCGCGCGTTCCAGGCTTCGACGCAGTCGCTGCCCTTTCGCAGCGATCCGCTGGCGCTCGCTCCGGATAACCGGCCCGCGTTCGTGATCGCGGTGCCGCTGAAAGATCTCGACGATCATTTCACCGGGAATGCTCGCGGCGGTCGTTTCGCTGGAGCCGATTACCCGCTTGTTGCAGGACGACAGCGTGCGCGGCCGCGCCGTCTTCGTCATCGACCATGCCGGCCACATCGTCGCGCATCCCGACACGAAAAATTTCGTCCCTGGCGCCGACGCCAGCGGCGGCGACGCATCGCGCATCGTCGAGCAAGTCGAGAACCTGCCGAAAGATTTGCGCACCACGGCCACCATCCGCTACACGCAAGTACACAAGAATCGCAGCATCGAAATGATCGGCACCTATAGCACTTTTCCCGACGCGAACTGGGCCGTCATCGCCGAGCGCAGCCTGAAGCAAGCTCGCGCCGACGCCGGTGTGAACGAGTTGAACCGCCAGGCGCTGGCGTTCGTCACCTTCGTTACCTTAGCCGCGCTGCTCCTCGGATATTTCTTCGCGGTCGGCATCAGCGGACCGATTCGCGGCCTCGCCGCATCCACGCGCGCCATCAGCCGCGGTGAATTCCATCAGCGCTCGGCCGTGCGCGGCGCTTCGGAAATCAGCGAGCTCGCCGAAAACTTCAACAAGATGGCCGGCGACATCGAAGAGTACATCGAGAAGCTGAAGGAATCGGCCGAAGTGAATCGCGAGCTGTTTCTCGGCTCGATCCGAATGCTCGCGGCCGCGATCGACGAAAAGGATCCGTATACGCGTGGTCACTCGGGCCGCGTCGCGAAGTATTCGACCCTCATCGCGCGCGAGCTTGGCCTGTCCGACCCAGAAGTCGAAACGCTGCGCATTTCCGCGCTGCTTCACGACGTCGGCAAGATCGGCGTCGAAGATCGCGTGCTGAAGAAGCCCGGAGCGCTGACGCCCGAAGAATTCGCGCTTGATGAAACAGCACACCGTGAAAGGCGCGAACATCATGCGCCCGGTTTCGCAGCTCAAAGAAATGCTGCCGGGTATCGAACTGCACCACGAACACATGGACGGGCGCGGCTATCCCTATGGCTTGAATGGCCCGCAAATCCCGATGATGGCGCGCATTATCGGCGTCGCCGACACGCTCGACGCGATGACCACGAACCGCCCGTATCAATCGGCAATGGATTTGGATTACGCGCTCGGTAAGATCAAAGCGCTGGCGGGATCGAAGTTCGACACCGTCGTCGTGAACGCGCTCGATGCGGCTGTGACCAACGGCCGGCTGCGCCTCAGCGCGGTCGAAGTGCAGGTCTGACGTCGTCGCGAAACTCAGGGGCTGAAGCCCCTTTCCTTGCCCGCATCATGTGTCGCGGCTGAAGCCGCGACCCACAAAACGCCTGAAGAAACAAACCGTCCGAACGAAAGGCTGGAGCGCGGCGTCCCCCCGACGCCGCGTTCGCGTTCAGCGATCACCCCAGCGACTCGCTCTGTTCCAACTCTTCTGCGGCACTTCGACGATTATGTGTTCTTGCCGACGCCCGTGATGCGCGTGCCGTCAAACTTCGTGAACGAGAATCCCTCGAACGGCTGATTCCAGCAGTTCCCCATGTCGCGCAGCATCGCGATCGCGACCGCTTCTCCGAGCGGCAGCGAATCGACGTAGTCGTGCCGCCAATGCACGCCCGCGTGATTGCGTCCGATGCCGATGTTCGCCGCGAGCTTGTTCATCTCGCCGCCGATGGTGAGCTGGCCGCCGTCCGATCCGGTGTATGGCACGAGCGAGAATCCATCTTCGCTCGCCTGCGAAATCGTGATTCCGGGGATCGACACGAGCGGCGTCTGGTCGTTGAACCACGCCTTGACGATCGTCGCGCAAGCCCCAGCTACGGTGGAGTGGCCCTGGCCGTATGACGGATGCTGCGGGCACCCCTCGGGAAACGCGTGCGGCAGGAAATAGCTGTTGTGCTTCGCAAAAACGCGCGAGACCGCCTCAGAATTCAAAACGTCGGAATGCAGCGGATAGTTCGCCTGCTTCGTTTTCGTCATGTGGACGAGTCCGCCGAATTCCTCCGGCCTCAGATGCCGGTGCACGAACCATTTCTGATACCACACCGCTTTCAACGCGCGCTGCGAGACTTCGGCAACCAGCGTCTTCAGGTGTGGCGAGCCAAACGTGCCGAACCCGCTTTGATTTGGCGAGCCAACGTAAGGATTGTTCGGATCAAGCGGCGCGCCTTGATCGACCAGCACCAGGCACGCGTTGAAATACGCCTCAAACAAAATATCCACGTGCACGTACGCGCCGAGCCCGCGCCCGTTCCGCATGTGCTGCGGATTCGGATCGGCCTGACTCGCGCCAAACGGCCCTTGCCCGTTCTGCACGGCGAGCCACGACGCCTGATCGGTCATGTAATCGACGCCGGGCACATACGTGGTGAGCAACTGCGTCACCGGCACCGCGCCGTAGCTGAACGGCATCAACAAAAATTGCGAAACGTACGGTCCAATCACATCGCCCGGCCGTAAATCCGCGAAACAGATTCTGCGCCGTCACCGGCTTCGGCCCGCGAAACGCCGCCAGCGAATTTAATTCCGCGATTGCCGCTTGCGTCAGCGGCTCCTGACCGTACTGCGTGAAATTGATGTCGCGACACAGCGCCATCCAGTAATTTTCGACGGCGGTGTCGGCCATCTGCTGGCTCGCCACCGAGGGCGGCGTGCCGATCGCCAACTGGTGCGAATCCGTGCCCTCAAGATCGAACGCCAATCCACATTGCGGATCGACAAGCGGCACGCTTCCGCCCATCTGAATCTGATTGAATGCCGACGGATTCCCCGTGTTCACCGCGCGAAGAAAACTTGCGTACGATGAGGGCAAAACTTCGCCGATGCCGTTGTGCGCGAGTCCTTTGGAATAATTGCCGATGTGATTCGGAAACCGCTGCTCGTCGCCGTTCGTGACTTCATTCGGGATGCGAATGCTCAATTCGGCCTGCGCAGCCTGCATGCGATTGTTAAAGGATTGCTGTGCGCGAGATCGGCCCGACGCTGCGGATTCCGCCGATCCTGGCCCTTGGGATCCGCCGAATTCCTGCTGACCGCTACCGTTGGTTGCAGCGACAGCGGTTTGTGCGATCGTCGCTCCCGCCGCGATAGTCGCAGCAGCACCGCCGACTTGCGACAAGAATGCGCGACGGCTCGAGCCTCTTTTACTCCGCGTTTCCCTCGTGGCCTTCACGCGCAAGTCCTCATGCACATGGGTAGGGCGATTCGATTCCGACATGCGGTCCTCCGTCGCGTTCAGCATGGAATGTGGGCTTGGTTGTTGTGGACGAGCCTACGTTGGACCAGCGAAGTCAGACACTGTACCTGGGGACAGATTTGGTGCTACTGCCAAGCCCCTACGCCTGCGATTGAAATGCGGCTGTCTTGCCCCGATTCAATGGGCTGAGCCGCCATCTGCTACAATTTTGTGTTACCCGTTCAACGCCTCGGGCGCCCTTATGATTTCACTCTTCGGCAAAAACGAGCCGGAACCTACACTTCTCGAAAAGCTGAAAGCTTCGGTCAGCAAGACCAAAGCCGTGTTGTCCGAAACCGTAGACAACATTTTTCAGGGCGAGAAAAAAATCGATGCCTCGCTGCTCAAACAGCTCGAAACGGCGCTGCTTTCCGCCGACCTCGGCGTGCGCACCACGAAAGAAATCCTCGAATCCGTCCGCGAAAAGCTCGAACGCAACGCCCTTTCTGATGCCGCTCAGGTGAAGCGCGAAATCAAAGCCCACATCGTTAAAATACTCGCCGCCTCCGCCGCCGCAGTTCCGTCAGCCGCAGGTCCGCTGGCCGGACCAGCCGGCGCCTCGCCCAACGGCCAAGGCCCGCGCGTGATCTTCGTTGTCGGCGTCAATGGCGCCGGCAAAACCACCAGCATCGGTAAACTCGCGAATCGCCTGCGCAAGGATAATTTCAGCGTGATCCTCTGCGCCGCCGACACTTTCCGCGCCGCCGCCGTCGAGCAGCTTGAAATCTGGGCGCATCGCAACGGCATCGAAGTCATCAAGCAAAAATCCGGCGCCGATCCCGCCGCTGTCGTTTACGACGCCGTCGCCGCCGCGAAAGCGCGCTCGACCGACGCGCTCATCGTCGACACTGCCGGCCGCCTTCACACGAAATCCAATCTCATGGCCGAACTCGAAAAAATGAAGCGGACCGCCGCCAAAGTAATTCCCGGCGCGCCTCACGATGTCCTGCTCGTTCTCGACGCCACCACCGGCCAAAACGGCCTCGCCCAAGCTCGCGAATTCACTTCGTCCGTCCGCGTCACCGGCATCATCCTCACCAAGCTCGACGGCACCGCAAAAGGCGGCATCGTCGTCGCCATCGCGCGCGAACTCGGCCTGCCGATTCGCTTCGTCGGCACCGGCGAACAAATCAACGATCTCGTTCCGTTCGACGCCGAAACCTACGCGAACTCGCTCTTCAACTAATCCATGGAAAGTCCCTGAAAATTACGTGAACTCACACGACATTCGCTTCATGGACCACGCGCTCGACTTCGCGCGCAAAGGCATCGGCCTCGCGAGCCCGAATCCGACCGTCGGCTGCGTGATCGTTCACGACGGCGAGATCGTCGGCCAGGGATTTCATCAATACGACTATCGCGATCACGCCGAAATCGTCGCTCTCAAAGCCGCCGGGAACAAAGCGCAAGGCGCGACGCTCTACGTCACTCTCGAACCTTGCAATCACACCGGCCGCACCGGCCCGTGCACCGAAGCGATCATCGCCGCGGGCGTTCACCGCGTCATCGCCGCGATGCAAGACCCAAATCCCGCAACCGAAGGCCGCGGCTTCGAGCGCCTCCGTTCCGCGGGCATCGAAGTCGTCAGCGGCGTGCAGGAAGACACAGGCGCAGCGCCTCAACGAAGCCTTCGCGCGTTACATCCGCACAAAAAAACCTTTCGTCACATCTAAAATCCGGCCTGACCCTCGACGGCCAACTCGCCCTCGAAAAACCCAAGCCCGCCAAATCGCGCCAGCCCAATCGCGCCTGGGTCACATCCGAAGAATCCCGCGCCGAAGTCCATCGCATGCGCCACGCGTCCGACGCGCTCCTCACTGGCGTCGGCACCATCATCGCCGACGATCCTTTCCTCACCGATCGCAGCGGACTCGAACGCCGCCGCCGTCTCCTTCGCGTCGTCCTCGACTCCAAGCTCCGCATTCCCTCCACGAGTCGCATCGTCAAAACCGCCGACGACGACCTCATCATCTTCACGCACGCAACGCTCGACTCCCCGAAGGCGCGAAAGCTGCAAAACGCCGGCGTCGAAGTCGTGCGCGCAAGCACCTGGCGCGGCCGCATCGATCTCGCCGCCGTCCTCACCGAACTCGCGCGCCGCGAAATCACCAGCATCCTGCTCGAAGCCGGCCCCACGCTCAACGGCGCCGCCCTCGCCGGAAATTTCATCGACAAAGCCGCGCTCTTCTTCGCGCCGAAATTCGCAGGTGATGCCGGCGTCCCTCTCGCGCATCTCTCCGCCGCGCCAAATCTCTCGCTTCAGCGCATCCGCCTCAGCCAATTCGGCCCCGACGTCCTGGTCGAAGGCTATCTCCGCGATCCGTATCGCTGAGCCATTCGCTTCCACCTTGCGTTCGAGTCGCGCCCGGACGTACCATGCGCGGACCTGACATCAGACCAAACAAATGTGGACCAATTTTTTCCTTGCCGCGGCCAGCGCTTCTGCCGCTCTGGCCGGCCTCGTCATCGTGGCAGTGTCGGTCAATATCACGCGCATCCTGCAATTTCCCCAATTGCCCACTCGAGCCGCCGCGACCGTCGTGAATCTCATCCTGATCCTCGTCAGCAGCATGGCGACCCTGGTGCCGCAACCCGCGAGGGTCATGGGTTTCGAGATCGCCTTCTTCGGCCTTCTTTCGTGGCTTTTTGAAGTTCGCTCGTCGCAAAAGGCCATCGCGGCACGCACCGCAGTGCATCGGCCGAGGTTTGAGTCTTTGCTGCAAGCGACGCTCGGCCAGCTTCAAACTCTGCCGTTCATCGGCGGAGGGGTTTGGCTGATTTTCAGTAATTTTGACGGCTTGTATGCGATCGCGTTCGGAATACTTAATGATTTTTATGGCCGCGACGCTGAACACGTGGGTATTGATGGTCGAGATTTTGCGCTAAGAATTTTACAGCCGGTTCAAGCACGCTCCGCCGCGAACCGCGCTCCCACGCTTCTCTTCACCGACTGCCCTGCGCGATACAACGAAATCATCGACCGGCTCACGCGGCATTGCGGCTCGATCGCCGCATCTCCCGTCAACGCAAATCGCTTCAGCTTCATCGCCGCCAGCGATCCCGGCTCGATCGGCAATCGGTTGCGCCCCGCATCCACGCTAAGTCCAAATTGCATCCCGCACGCACGCGCCGCTTCCAGCACCGAGTCCGAAATTTCCCCGTTCGGATACGCAATGAAGTTCGGCGCCTTCCCGACAATCGAACCGATGATCTCTTGCGCGCTCTCGATCTGCGCGCGAACCTCACCCGCGCTGTAATTCGTCAACACATCGTGGTTGCTCGTGTGATTCCCAAGCGAAATCAGCGGATGTTTCGCAATCTCGCTCAACTCCGGCAGCGTGAACGGCCGGTCGCGATCGCCGACGGGCCGCAACGCGCGCGGACCAAACTCCGCCTGCACAAACGCTTCCGCATCCGCCGTGCGCAATCGCCTCAGCGTTTCGTGAACCTGATTTACATGACTCTGCGGCATTCGCCGTTTCAGCGATTCCCGTTCCACGACGTCCCACCAAAATGCTTTGCCTTGCAAAACATGGTCCGTCGAAACAAATAGCGCCGCCGGAATTCCATGCCGCTCCAGCACCGGCAGCGCCTTCGTGTTGCTGAAATAGCCGTCGTCAAACGTCACCAGCACATATTTCCCGTTGGAGTCGAGCCCGTGCGCCACTTCATTGGGGGAAACAAACGTGTAGCAATGCCGGTGAAAATATTCGACGAAGCACTCGAACATCTCCACCGTAATTCCCTGCTGCGCCTCGCCGCCTTCAGAATCCGTTCCGCCCAGATCGTCGAATAACCCGTGAAACAAAAAGGAAAGCAGCACACCCTCGGACCCGCTCAATCCGATCCCCGAATGCGCAATGATGTGGTCAAGCTTCAACAGCATGGACCTGAGCCGGGCGTACATGGTCATAGAATAAAAATCGTATCCCACGCGCCCTATTTTCCTCGCCAGCTTTCCGCCCCCGCCGTTCGAGTTTGCAAACACCGCAGCCGAACGAATCACGCACAGACGTGTAGGGGCGCGGCATGCTGCGCCCCATGCCGGCACGATGTGTCCGCCTCCCGGTAGCGCCGGCATCTTGCCGGCGGTTTTCCCTCGCCTCACCACGCTCTCTCCGTTCCCCATCGTCATGTACGGGCGCAGCACCGCTGCGCCCCATGCCCGCACGCTCATTGCGTCTTGAGTCCGTGGCAGGCGGGGCTTGCTCCGCCCGGCCGCAGCGTCTTGTTTCGATCTCTCCGTCTACGCGCCCCTTTGGGTTAAAATCCCTCCATGTTCACCGGCATCATCGAACACTTCGGCACCATCGAATCCCTCGCACTCACCGACTTCGGCGGCCGCGTCACCATCCACGCCCCCACTCTTGCCGCCAACCTCGCCATCTCCAACAGCATCGCCGTCAACGGCTGCTGCCTCACCGTCGTCTCCCTCGAAAACGACCGCTTCTCCGCCGACCTCTCCCGCGAAACCATCCGCAAAACTTCCTTCGGCGCCGGTGCCGCCGGCCTCCGCCAAGGCGCGCGCGTCAATCTCGAGCAGCCCCTAACCGCCGGCAAGGAATTCGGCGGCCACTTCGTCCTCGGCCACGTAGACACAACCGGCCAAGTCACAAGCCTGCAGCCCGAGGGCGAAAATTGGTGGTACGCCGTGCGCGTGCCCGCGGACTTCGCACCTTACGTCGTCCCCAAAGGTTCGATCACGATCGACGGCATCAGCCTCACCGTCGCCCGCTGGTCCGACAACGTCGCCGCCGTCGCCGTCATCCCCTACACCTACGAACACACCAACATCCGCGATCGCAAACCCGGCGACGCCGTAAACCTCGAAGGTGATATTTTAGGAAAGTATGTCGAGAACTATTTGGCAGCGCGAACCGAAGCCACCGGCAAACTCGCTCCCGCCCTCACCGTCGCTCAACTCACCGAACAAGGCTTTTGATCCTTCATTGATCTTCCCACTCTCCAGGCAACTTCCCCGCCCTAATTAACGTCTGGTATAATGTCCCTCAGATAACCAGGTCATTCAGCGAAACAAAACTCAGTCCCATAACAGAAACCGCCCCGCAGTTCGGCCGACGCCAATTCTTCTGGTTACCTTCCACGGGAGCTGCATACACCATGCCGGCAATTCAGACCGAAAGCTCTTTCCGAAAAATGCTGATGAGTTCGTCACTGGCGCTGGCTTTGCTCGCCTCGAGTTGCGGCGGCGGCAATTCAACATCGGATTCCTCAACGACACCGCCAACTTCATCTGTGGCAACCTTGGTGCTGGTCTTTCAGGGAGACCCTGCGCAGCAGGTGACCGTTTCTCTGGACGGACACGTCGTGTTTCAAGGCCTGACTTCCATGTACAGCACGAACCCTCTCATCGTCTCGTCGGGCCAGCATCAGTTGCTCGCGCAGGATTCTTCTGGTGATACTTTTGGCGATCCGCACGACACTCCTGTGCCGTTGAATCTGGCCGCCAACTCACACACCACTGTCTATTTCGGCCAGAATTGCGTGTTTGGTGCTAGCGATTTTATCTACACGGATGACACGACGCCCGCTTCTGGGTCGATGGCCAAGTTGCGCATCGTAAATCAATCCTGCGCACTCGCCATGAACATCTACATTGTGCCTTTTGGCAGCCAACCGACCGGTGATCCCCAGATTTCGAACAGCTTGGGTACAGGGACTCCGACGTACATGCCTCTCGCGCCTGGAAACTATGACGTTTATTTCGTGACGGCACAGACGAGCGGTGGCGCCCCGCCAACAGTGCTCTACCACACAGGGTCTTTTACTCTGGCCGCCAATCAAAATCGTAGTCTGTACTTTTTTGACGCCGGCACGATCCCGAACGGCAGTGGCGGACTCCCGCAGCAGCTTTATACCTCGGCCACCGTCGCGGATCTGAATTAGCGAACATATCCTCCCTGAGGCGATTCCGTCCGACGGGTTAGCGTGTGGTATAATTAGCTCGTACATAACCACGCTCGATTTCTCGACGCCGTAAAAGCACAGTCCCCAGACAACCTGGCTACCTTTTATTGTTCTGATCGTCTTGTACGAAAGCCACCTGAGGTGGTTAGCTCGCTCGCTTCGCCGTGGAGACACCGAACATGAAGTTACGAGCGCTTCAAAAGCAATCCCCTTCAACGATACTCATTTCGTTGTGCCTGGCGTTTGCGGCCCTCAGTTCGAGTTGCGGCGGCGGCAGTTCGTCTCAGGATTCTTCACCAACGCCGCCGACCCCGACCACTGCAACCCTTACTGTGGTTCTGGCGTCGCCGAGTAGTTCGCCGGTGTCGGTCTCCGTCGACGGGCAGGTGCTTGCCGAAAATTTGTCGTATATGACGAGTACGAATCCCCTGATCGTACCCTCGGGCCAGCATCAACTGCTTCTCCAGACTCCCTCGGGGCCCGGAGGTAATCCTGACACCTTGAACCTTGAGCCCGGAAGCCGCACGACCGCCCTTCTAATTTTTCCGGCGATTTTTGGTCCCATTTGGACGGTCGTGACCGACGACACGACTCCGGCACCCAATGGGATGGCAAAGATTCGCATCGCCGACTATGCAAACAATGCGCCTACAGCTCTGCCAAACGATGTTTATATCGTTCCGTTTGGTGGCGGCCCCACCGGAACTCCGGCAATTACCCATTTTGATTCGTCCCAAGATGGGACCTACCAAGCGCTCGCGCCAGGTAACTATGACATCTACTTTGTTCTCGATCAGACTGCCCCGGGCACGCAACCGCAAACGGTGATCTACCACACCGGTTCTTTACAGTTGGCTGCGGGCCAAAACCGTAGCGTATATTTCCTAACGACTTGTCAGGTTTCGCCAAGTGGCGCAGTCATACCAAGTGGATACACGACGGTGACTGTCGACGACTTGAACTGAAAGCTGATTCGATGTTCACGCGGCACTTCGGGGACAATATCTAAACCATTTAGAATGATAATCTTCTGTAAGTGCAGATTCTAAAGACTTTTAACTCCATTAGATTCCGCACTTACGCGAAAACCCCGGGGGCACCTTTCGCTAGCTCTTCGCCCCTTCAATTCGCTTCGCCCGCGCCCCGCGCCAATATAAAACGAGCCCTAGCAGAATCGCCACGACGGTCATCGCAACAACTTTGACCTCAAACATGAACTTGTTCGTCGAATCTCCCGGCGGCACCAACGAAATCACCATGCACACCAGCACAATCAAGAATCCGATTCCGGCCGTCAACCAAACTCCAATTTTCCCGCCCGGAATCAACACCGCCTGCGGATTCGTCCGACGATCCGGCCTGTTCACCAGCTTGATCACCGCCGCGAACATATACAGAAACGGAATGAAATAAATGATGATCGTGATGCTCACAAGTCCGTCGTAAGCGCCGCGCACCGAATCGCTGATCTGGCTGATCAGCAAAACCGCGCCCGAAATCACCGCCTGCACCAGAATCGAAACCCACGGCGTGTGCCACTTCGGATGAATTTTCCCGAAAAATGCCGGCAAGATAGCGATCGATGCCTACGATGAACGGCACGCGCGCAATTCCCGCGACGGTGCTCCCGACGCCGCCGGCGTTCCCGACAGTCACCAGCATCGCCGCTGCGATTCCTAGAAATCCGACGCCCATCGCCACCGAGCCGACCGTCACCGCGTGAAACACGCCGCTCGTCGGCGAAATCTCCGCCGCCGGCGCCAGCACAAGAACAGCGGCAGTCGCCACGATATACATTCCCGCAATCAGGATGCTCGACCCGAACAACGCGCGCGGCAATGTTCGCTGCGGCTCGCGAATTTCTTCGCTCATCGCCGAAACAAGTTCGAGTCCGGTGAACGCGAACGCAATCTGCGACCAGAAATTCACCGTGTCCCAGTTCCAATGCGGCCAAATCGTCGCCCAGGTGAACGGCGTCACCGATCCATGCTTGTGATAAATGACGGCCGCGATTCCGACGAGCATCAGCAGCGGAACGTACGTCGAGACTCCGCCCGCATTCTGCAGCCACTTCCCGATATTCAATCCGACGATGTTCAGTACGACAGCGACGGCGAGCAGCGCAAACGAAACCAGCAGCAAAAATGTTCGATTCTGCGCGAGTTGGTCGCCGCCTGAACCTACGATGTACGCGCACATCGCCGCGCTGGCCAGCAGCAATCCCGGAAAATAAAAAACGGTATAGATCCAGTAGTTCCAACCGGCGACGAATCCGTGAAAATCGCCGAACGCTTCCTTCGCCCAAACGTACAAGCCGCCTTCGACCGGAAATCGCGAAGAAAGTTCGTTGATCACCAATCCGTAGGGAACGAAAAAGAACGCCGCCGCCAGGATCCACAGGCTGATCGACGACGTGCCGTTATGCGCGGCTGCCGCAACCCAGCGCGGGCCGAGCACCGTCGCAATATTGAAGAGCAAAACATCCCAGAAGCCCATTTCGCGGCGAAGCTGCTGCTTCGCGCCCGCCAACTCTTGCGAAGTTGAGACGGGCGGAGCCACGCTCACAGAGTCACGTCCAGCGCCGGGATCAATTTGTCTTGCATCAGGAAATTGTGAAAGAAAGGATCTTTGGAGTTTTCAAACTCAGCCCAGGAATTGAAGACCGTCGATTTTCCGTCCTGTAGAAAAACAACTTTGTCCGCGAGCTTCCGCGCGAGGTGCGTGTCATGCGTTACGACGATCGATGTCTTGTGAAACGCCTCTTTCAATCGCGCGATCAGATCGCCCATGTGCGCGGCCATGATCGGATCGACCATCGTCGTCGGCTCGTCGTACAAAATCGCTTCGGGATTTTGCGCCAGCGCTCGCGCGATCGACACCGCGCGCCGCATCCCGGTCGAAAGCTCGCCCGGCAATTTATCGAGGACATTCTCGACTTCCAGCAACTTCGCCAGCTTTGCGACGTACTCGTCGATGTCGTCCTGCGTCAACCCAGGCTGATCCTCCAGCGGAAACGCGATGTTGTCCGACACCGTCAGCGAATCGAACAGCGCGCCCGACTGAAAAACCATCGTGACCTTGCGGCGCACTTCCTCAAATTCGCGCTCCGTGTAATTCGTGACATTTTCGCCGTCAACGATGATCTCGCCGGAATCCGCCTTCAGAAAGCCCATGATGTGTTTGAGCGAAACCGATTTGCCGACGCCGCTGCGGCCCATGATCACGCAAGTTTCGCCGCGCTTCACCGTAAAGCTCACATCGTTGAGCACGACGTGGTCGTCGAATGCTTTGTTGACGTCGCGAAACTCGAAGAAATTCGTTGCCGGAGGCGTGTGTGAACGCTCATGCTCCTCCGCTTCCGCTTCCACGACTGGATTTGGCGGGAGCAGATCCTCTATCGTCACGGATCTCGTTTTCGGGGATATCGTCTTCGCGCGGGTCGCTCACGGGCGCTCCGCTTTCATCATGCGAATTGCTTCGTCGTAGTCGGCAGGTGTGTTCATGTTCCAGAAAAGGCGGTCAAAGTTATCAAATCGCTTCCAGTCGGCAGCGTCAAGCACTTCCATGGACAGTTGTTTCATAGCTTCGGTCACGCGCCGCACGCCGCTTTCAAACGCACGCGTCAGCGTCGGCGCGGCACTCGCTCGCCAGCACGCGCAAAGCGGCTCGAGCCCGTAGGTCGATTCTGGCACAACGACTTCGGCCTGGCTCGCAGCGGCGCGCTCCGCAAGGTGTCGCAACCACTCCACGTGAGGAACGGCATGTCGCAGCCGATGACGAGGCACCAGGAAGATTCGGCGGAAGAGTCGCCGGACGATCCCGCATTCGCCATCAGCGCCGTAATGATTCCGCCCAGCGGACCTTCGCCGGGCCAGCGATCGGCAATGCACTCCACCCCAATGTGCCCGTATTTGGCTGACGTCGCCAACAATGCGAATCCCCGCCGCCGTCGACTCATGCAAGGTCCGGCAAAGCCTGCGCAATCAGCGGCTCGCCGTCAAATTCAACGAGCGCTTTGTCGCGGCCGAACCGCCGGCTAGCCCCGCCCGCAAGCACAAATCCAGCAACCAGCCCCGCCCCGGTTCTACAAGTCACTAGTCACCAGTCACCAGTCACGAGTCACCATGCCGCCCCGTCGCAAACGCTACTCCCCATCTTCCACCGGCTCACGCCCTGGCCGGCGAATCCCAAGTTCGCGCAGTTTTTCCTGCAAGCTCTGTCGGTGCAGCCCGATCGTCGCCGCCGTGCGCGACACATTCCACCGGTGGCTCACCAGCTGCTTCGTCAGATACGCGACCTCAAACTTGTGCTTCGCCTCGCGAAAGTCGTTTTCGCCGAGACCCACGTCTGTGCCGTCGCTGCTTGCCTTGCCGACAAGCGCCTCGCCGGCAGCCACTTCCTCCGGAAGATCCGCTACGCCGATTTCATCGCCCGCGGCAAAGCACCAGGCTGCGCTCCAACGCATTTTTGAGTTCGCGCACGTTGCCCGGCCAGTCATAGCGCTCGATCGCAGCCAGCGCTTCGCGGCTCAGCCGTGCCGTCCGGCCGAGTCGCGAACCGTGCACCTGCAAAAATTGATCCGCCATCACCGAAATATCTTCTTTGTGCTCGCGCAGCGCCGGAAGCTCGATCGTCACAACGCGCAACCGATAGTACAAATCTTCGCGAAACTTTCCGGCGCGAATCTCCGCCGGCAGATTGCGATGCGTCGCGCTAATCACACGAACATCCACCGGAATCGACTGCGTGCCTCCAAGCCGCTCGATCACTCGATTTTCCAGAGCGCGCAAGACTTTCGCCTGCGTTACCGGATTCATATCACCGATCTCGTCCAGAAACAGCGTGCCGCCGTGCGCCTGCTCGAATCTGCCCTTTTTCTGCTGCGCCGCCCCGGTGAACGCGCCGCGCTCGTAACCGAATAACTCCGACTCAATCAGCGTCTCCGGCAATGCCGCGCAATTCACCGCGACAAACGGTTTTGCCGCGCGCGGCGACCGCGCGTGAATCTCCTGTGCCAGCAAATCTTTGCCGGTCCCGCTTTCGCCCAAAATCAAAACGGTCGAATCTGTCGGCGCAACGCGATCGGCCATCTCAAAGGCTCGCCGCATCCCTGCGGCTCGACCAATCATCTGGCCGAATTGCCCTTCGGTCGTCAGCCGTCGCCGCAGCGAATCGTTCTCTTTTTCAAGCGTCGCCAGCTTCAACAAATTGCCAACGCGTTGCCGCAATTCCTCGAACTCGAATCCTTTGACGAGGTAATCCGCAGCACCGAGTTGCAGAGCCTCCACCGCGGTTTTCGCATTGTCGAGCGCCGAAACCATCAGCACCGGTACATCGTTTCCCTGCTCGCGCATCCATTGCAAAAACGCGATCCCGCTCTGTCCTGGCATCACGACGTCGAGCAACACCAAATCCGGCTGCTCCGTGGCCAGCGCGCCCCGCGCCGTCTCCGCGGAGTCCGCCTCGGCGATTCGATATTTCGATTCGAGCGCGCGCCGCAATCCGTAACGCGCCGCCGGTTCGTCGTCCACAATCAGAATCGTTTTCATGCTTTCCTCTTCTCACTCGGAACGGCACCCAGATCGGCAGCATCGCGCTTCGCTTCCAACGGAATCAGAACGCGAAACTCGCTGCCCTTTCCATCGCGCGCTGGGCTTTTCCAATCCAGCTGTCCGCGAAATTCACTGACACGCCGTGCCACAATCGCGAGACCTAGCCCAGTTCCCTGCGTCTTTGTCGTAAAAAATGGCTGCAGAATTTTTTCGCGTACTGCAGGCGGGATTCCCGCTCCGTCGTCTTCCACAGTTACCACGCACATTCCATCTAGCAACATTCGCGGTCACGAAAATGTGACCGCCCCGCGAAACCGCTTCGAGCGCGTTCACGACTAAATTTGAAACGACGTCGCTGACCGCATCGCTTGCCGCTGCAACGACCAACTCTTCTTTCGCTACTTTCGCTTCGAGCGAAATTCCGCGCCGTTCCGCTTCGCGTCCCAAAACTCCGATCACCTCTTCGATCACCGTTCGCAACTCACACGTCGCGCGAACGCTTCCGCCGCGCACCGCTGGCCTGCTGAATTGCAGCAACTGGCTCAACTTCGCGGACAAGCGTCCGATTTCGTCGAGCACCATCTTCGTCTCGCCGCGCATCGACGCGGGCAGCTCGGGATTCTCCATCTGCACCTGCAAAATCGTTTTGATCGAGCCGAGCGGATTTTTCAGATTGTGCGAAATGCTCGCCGCCATTTGCCCCAGCACAGCGAGCCGTTCGCGCTCGGCGAGTTCGCGCTCAAGCTGCAATTTTTCGTCGATCGAGCGGCACAATTCGATCGTCGCGGGAAGTTGCTCGCACAAAAATTCCAGCGCCGCGTGCGCATCGCCCGAAACCATCGCGCCATGCGGCCACACGCTTAGCGCCGCATTCAATCTTCCCGGCGAAGCGATTGGAAATAATTCGCCGCCACTCGGAATCGAATTCGCGGCAAACTCCGCGCCAAGATTCGGCTCAACCACCACAAGCTTCGCGTCGCGCAGATCGAATTGCTCTTTCACGCGCCGCTGAATCGCGCGCAGCAGGCTCAACAGATCGCCTTGCCGCGCCATCGTCTGCAATTCCGCAGCAACCCGCCTCGATTCCTCCAGCCCCTTCTCCGCCGTCTTCTGCAGCGTGCGTCCCAACGCGCGCTGCAACGGCTCGATGAACGGAACCAGCACAAACAACAAAATCGAAGCCGAGGCTTCCGGCGGCAGAACCGGTTCCATCCATCCGCTCACGCGCCGCACCAAGCTCAAATACAGCAGCGCCAAGAACGTCGCCGAAACCGCGTAGACCAAATTTTTCTGGCGGCCGATCTGCAAAAAATTGTGTCGCCAGACGAGATAAATCATCACCGCGAGCGGCACAACCGGAAGCGTCGCCAGCAAGCGCCAAGCCACTGCCGCGTAGCGACCGGCAGATTCACCGGAAAGTCGTACAGCCCGATGATCCAAATTGCCGCGACCGCGAAGAGCAGCGTCAAGAATCCGTAGAATTGCCGCTCGGGTCCCTTGCGCGTGTTCCGCCAAAACCGAAATTCCCACGTCGTACACCAGATCAAGCTGTAGGTGAAAACATGCGGATAGCCATTGGGCAAAGTGTCGCCCGGCAAAACGAAATCAAATCCCGGCGCGCCGATGCGAGGAAACTGATGCGTCGCCATGTGAAATGCGGCGGCGTAAAAAAAGAAAAGCACGGCCCACTTCCATCGCTTGTCGTGCAACATGCCCCGCGTCTCGGCATATTCCACATGCAGGTGCATCAGCAGCGCAGGAAACGCGCACAGCCCGAGACTGATCAACCCGACAACAAATTCGCGCAGGCCAGCGGGAGGCTCGCCGTAATGAATCTGCGCGTTCACCGCAAGCAGCGAGCCGCTGTAAAACAAAAACAGCGATGTGCAAGAGGAAGAAAAGTACGCGCTCGAAATTGCGCTGGCGGCGATAGCCGAGGATCACCACCATCCAGAACAGCGGCAGCAGCGTGCCTGCCGTCAGCCCGATCAAACGCAAATAAATGATGGAATCCATTCGCTTGGCAGAGCCTAAAATTTATGCCGCAAAAAATGAGGCACGGCAAGAGCCAACTGTCGTATTTTTCTGACACACCTTAAACGATTGCAAAATAGGACGATTAACCTAGCAACGAGAGCTCCGAATGGGCAAGTGACATTGCCGGGCACTGTCGGCCCTTTCCTTGACATGTCGGCGGTTTCTGCTATATTAGCACTCGACTGTGGTGAGTGCTAAACCCCCTTTAGCTCCCACAGCCGCGTAAAGTCGAAGGCAAAATCGAAACGCAACTCACCTTACTGGAGGGTTTTTCAAGATGGCAGTGAATCTCACCCCGCTGCACGACCGGGTAGTCGTGAAGCGAATTGAAGAAAAAGAAAGCATCAAGGGCGGCATCATCATTCCGGACTCCGCCAAAGAAAAGCAGCAGGAAGGCGAAGTCATCGCCGTCGGTGGCGGCAAACGCGAAAAGGGCGAACTCGTTCCCCTCGACGTAAAAGTTGGCGACCGTGTTCTGTTCGGCAAGTACAGCGGCACCGAAATCAAGATCGACGACGAAGACCTGTTGATCCTGCGCGAGGAAGAAATCCTGGCGAAGCTGGGTCACGCGAAGGCCGCCGGCAAGAAGTAACACGCAGCGCCTGAGCACCCGCTCAGCGCTGTCCAAGTCATCGAAGTGGCTGGCTGAAGCCAGTAAGCAACATCCGCACGACCGCAGTCCGCAGTAGCGAAATCTTTAGGAGGAAACACCAGTTATGTCGAAGCAGATTGTTACAGGTGAGGCTTCGCGCCAGTCGATTCTTCGTGGCGTGAACGCGCTTGCCGACGCAGTGAAGATTACCCTCGGCCCCAAGGGCCGCAATGCCGTGATCGAAAAGAAGTTCGGCGCGCCGATCATCACCAAGGACGGCGTGACCGTTGCCAAGGAAATCGAACTCCGGGATCCCCTCGAGAACATGGGCGCCCAGATGGTTCGCGAAGTTGCGTCGAAGACCTCGGACGTCGCCGGTGATGGCACCACCACCGCGACCGTGCTGGCGCAGGCTATCTTCCGCGAAGGCGTGAAGACCGTCGCCGCTGGTTCGAGCCCGACCGCTCTCAAGCGCGGTATCGAGCGCGCCGTCGAAGTCGCCGTTGCCGAAATCAAGAAGCTGTCGCGCGACGTCAAGGGCGAGATGATCGCCCAGGTTGGCACGATCTCGGCCAACAACGACAAGCAGATCGGCGGCATCATCGCCGAAGCAATGAAGAAGGTCGGCAAGGATGGCGTGATCACCGTCGAAGAGTCCAAGACGATGGAGACCACCCTGGAAGTCGTGGAAGGCATGCAGTTCGACCGCGGCTACCTCTCGCCCTACTTCATCACCGACCCGGATCGCATGGAATGCGCGCTGGAAGATGTCCGCATCCTGATTCACGAAAAGAAGATCAGCTCGATGAAGGATCTCCTTCCCCTGCTCGAGCAGACCGCCAAGATGGGCAAGCCGCTCTTGATCATCGCCGAAGACGTTGAAGGCGAAGCGCTCGCCACTCTCGTGGTCAACAAACTCCGTGGCACGCTGCAATGCGCCGCCGTCAAGGCCCCCGGCTTTGGCGATCGCCGCAAAGCGATGCTCGAAGATATCGCCACCCTCACCGGCGGCAAGGCCATCACCGAAGACCTCGGCATCAAGCTCGAGAACGTGAAGCTCGAGGACCTCGGCCGCGCCAAGAAGGTCACCATCGACAAGGACAACACCACGATCGTCGAAGGCGCGGGCAAGTCGGCCGACATCGAAGGCCGCGTGAAGCAGATTCGCGCGCAGGTCGAGAACACCACCAGCGACTATGACAAGGAAAAGCTCCAGGAGCGCCTTGCCAAGTTGGTTGGCGGCGTTGCGGTCATCAAGGTGGGCGCGGCAACCGAAACCGAGCTGAAGGAAAAGAAGGCTCGCGTTGAAGACGCCATGCACGCCACGCGCGCTGCGGTTGAAGAAGGCATCGTTGCCGGCGGCGGTACCGCGCTGCTCCGCTGCCTCCCGGCGATCGAGAAGCTGAAGCTCCAGGATGACGAAGCGGTTGGCGTCGGCATCGTGAAGCGCGCTCTTGAAGAGCCAGCTCGTCAGATCGCGCACAACGCCGGCCACGAAGGCGCCGTTGTGATCGGCAAGATCCGCGAGTCGAAGGACGATAACTTCGGCTTCAACGCGGACACGGGCGAATACGGAGACATGGTGAAGGCTGGCGTCATCGACCCGGCCAAGGTTACGCGCCTGGCGCTGCAGAACGCGGCGTCGATCGCGGGCCTGATGCTCACCACCGAAGCGCTCATCGCTGAAGTGAAGGAAGACGAAAAGAAGGGCGCGGCAGCCGGCGGTCCTGGCGGACCGGGCGGCATGGGCGGGATGTACTAAGCTTCACCGCACAGACAAGCTGCAAGAAAGGCGGGCCGAAGTTGGCCCGCCTTTTTATATTTAAGATGATTATTTTGAGACGCTTGCCCGAAGCCTGAAATACTTTGGATTTGTTCGCCGCTTTCCTTGCCTCTACCAGTTCGGTCCGCTAAACTGCCCACGCCTCAAACGACTCTTCAGGGGAGAGTCATTCGACATGCCGGGACTTTTACAGCGCCTTCTTCCGCGCGAAGAGGGATTTTTTCATCTGTTCGACAAGCAAGCCGACAATATTGTCGTCGGCGCGAAGGCTTTGCTCCGCATGCTGGAGCATTACACCGGCGTTCCCGAACAGGTTCAGGAAATCAAGGCGATCGAGCACAACGGCGATGAAATCACGCACGCCGTTCTTACCAAGCTCAATCAGACTTTCATTACGCCATTCGATCGTGAAGACATTCACGAGCTTTGCAGCCGGCTGGATGACGTGATCGATCTGATCGACGCGGCGGCGAGCCGCTTTGTGCTGTATCGCGTCAGCGCGATCCGCGAAGGCACGGTCGACCTGGTGAAAGTGCTGGTCAGCGCGACCGAAGAGGTCGCAACGTGCGTTCACGCGCTCAGCACTCCGGAAAAAGCACTGAAATTCACCATCGAAATCAATCGCTGCGAAAACGAAAGCGATCGCCTGTGCCGCACGCTGATCGCGCAACTCTTTGACGAAGAAAAAGACCCGGTGCAGATCATCAAGTGGAAGGAAATTTTTGAAGTGATCGAAACCGCCGTAGACAAATGCGAAGACGTCGCCAACGTCATCGAGGGCGTCATCCTGAAGACCGCCTGAACGACGGCCCATGTCCAGCTTCCCACTCCTGATCGTCGTTGTTTTTCTGACACTGGCATTCGAGTTTTCCAACGGCTGGCACGATGCCGCAAACTCGATCGCGACGGTGGTATCGACGCGCGTGCTGTCGCCGTTTCGCGCGGTGGCGTGGGCGGCGTTCTGGAATTTCATCGCGGCGTTTGTGTTTGGGACGGCCGTTGCCGGAACGATCGGCAAAGGCATGATCCACATCGAGATGGTGGATCAGAAGGTGCTGCTGGCGGGACTGCTTGGCGCGATCATCTGGAATCTGATCACTCTGATTTTGGGATTGCCGACGAGTTCGTCGCACGCGTTGATGGGCGGATATGGCGGCGCGGCGGTGGCGCACGCGGGTTATCGCGCACTGATTTTGTCGGGATGGGTGAAGCCGGTTCTTTTTATCTTTCTGTCGCCGATTGTTGGCGCGGTGACGGCGATCATTTTGACGATTGTCGCGAGCTGGATCGTCCGGCGGCAGCGGCCGCGGCGCGTGGACAAAATATTTCGGCGGCTGCAATTGTTGTCGGCGGCGCTTTTTAGTTTGGGTCATGGCACGAACGACTCGCAAAAAGGGATGGGAATCATCACGGCGGCGCTGCTGGCGGGCGGGCTGCTGCCGGAGTTCAAGGTGCCCTATTGGGTGATCATCTGCTGCCACCTGGCGATGGGCGGCGGGACGATGGCCGGCGGCTGGCGCATCATCAAAACGATGGGGCAGCGCATCACGAAGTTGACGCCGTTTGGCGGATTTTCGGCGGAGACGGCTGGCGGTCTGACGTTGGTTATGAACGCGGTTTTTGGCATTCCGGTGAGCACGACGCATACGATCACGGGCGCGATTGTCGGCGTCGGCGCTTCGCATCGCATCACGGCGGTGCGCTGGGGCGTGACGCGGCGCATCGTCTGGGCGTGGGTGCTGACGATTCCCGGCGCGGCCATGATTGGCGCGGGGATCTATCAAGTTATTTTGATTGCGCTGCGTTAAAGGGCTGTAAGAACGCGTGATTTGCGCGTTTTGTGTTGCGTTTTGGCTGTTTTGGGCTGTGCCTATTCAGCTATAGCAATTCGGTCACAACAACTCTGCCGTTTCTCTCCTCTTTTATACTGGATGTTCATGAATCCGCACGCCAAAAGCGCGCTTGATATTTACGAGAGCATCCGGCTGAAAAGCGGCGACCGGCCCTCGTCGGGCAACAGCGTCGCGGAGCTGACGCGCGCGCTGAATGACTGGCGCTCGAAAAGCGAGCCACTGACTACGCTGAGTCGCTCGGGGCCTGAGGTGCAGCTCGCGTTTCTGGAGCAGTCGTACGATTGGCTGCGGCTCGAGGCGCGCGTCGATCGCAATTTTCAGGTGATGGAGACGCTGTCGGACGCGATTCAGCTTGGGTTGCAGTGCGTGCCGAAGCCGCTGCCGGGCGACGCGGTCGAGCAGATTGTCACGGAGATTCGGCGCGATACTTCCTCGGCGCGGTTTTACTTCCCTTTTGAGCGATTCCTCTCGTTTCTATCGGCGGAGTCCATCACAGAGCGCACGCGCGTGGAGCTGCGAAGAATTCACGCGCAGCTTGCGCCGGTGCCGCGGGCGAAGATCGACAAACATCATCAGCGATTGCGCGCGCTGATCGCGCCGCTGATTTACGTCGAAGAAGAAAAGCGATTCGACTCGGGGCGCGGGCCGTGGTCGCAGATTGTTTTCGACGAAATCGCGTCGATGGATTCGATCACGCGGTCGGGATGGATCGGGCTGCTGGAACATTGCCACGCGCTGGAGCAGACGGCGCCAGGGCCGAAGTGGAGCAAGCGCTCGCGCGAGATTTTGTCGGCGCTCGGCGAATCGAAAGCGTTCACGACGATGGTGCGGTGGCTTGCGCTGGGTCCGACGCCGGGACAGGCAGCCGAGGCGCGCACGCCGGCGGAAGATTCGTCGTATCAGAAAGGCATTGTGTTGTGCGTCGGGCTGACGGACACGCGCGAATCGGCGCTGGCGATCGGTGAATTTGGGCTCGCGTGCTTGCGGAAAATTCCGAACATCGGTGCGGTATCGCAAAAAGTGGGATTCGCGTGCGTGCAAGCGCTCGGCACGATGGAGAACAAGGAAGCGATCACGCAACTGACGAAGCTGCGCACGAAGGTGAAGTATTCGGTGGCGCGGCGGCTGATCGAAAAATCGCTGAGCATGGTCGCGGAACGCGCGGGCATGACGGTCGATGAGCTGGAAGATGTTTCGATTCCACAGTATCCGCTGGATGTGAATGGCGCGCTGGAAGTGAAGGTCGGGGATTGCAAGGCGACGGTGCGATTGATCGAGGATGGGCGCGTCGTCGTGTTGTGGGAGAACGCGGAAGGAAAGCGGATCAAGGCGGCGCCGGCACATGCGCGCAAGGCCGCGCCGAAAAAAGTGCGCGCGATCGCGGCGCTGGTGAAAGATCTGGAAGGGTCGTATGCCGTGCAGCGTGCGCGGCTGGAGGCTTCGTTTCTTGGCACGCGGCGTATTCCGCTGACGCATTGGCGGCGGTATTACATCGATCATCCGCTGCTGGGTTTTTTGGGGCGGAAGCTCGTTTGGGTTTTCAGCAACAGCCAGGGATGGGAACGGTCGGGGCTGTGGTCGGACGGCGAGCTGCGCGATTCGTCGAACAAGCTGGTCGATTTGGTGCGCGCGGAAAAAGTGCGGTTGTGGCATCCGCTGTCTTATAGCGCTGCGGAAGTGCAGCGGTGGCGTGCGCGGATTTTTACGGCAGGACTGCGGCAGCCGTTTCGGCAGGCGTTTCGCGAGTTTTACCAAGTGACGGATGACGAGCGGAAGACGCGGCTTTATTCCAATCGATTCGCGGGGATTTTGTTGCGGCAACATCAGTTTGCGAATTTGGCGCGTTCGCGCGGCTGGAGCTATCAGCTGATGGGCGTCGGATTCGACGGCGTCAATGTGCCGACGAAGAAGCTCGAGCATTGGAATATGAATGTGGAGTTTTATGTCGATCTGCCGCCGGATCGCGATCATTCGGTGCGACGATCGTCGCTTGCGGAGCAGGCTGGAGCGGGCGTGAATGTTTTCATCGGGTCGGATCAGGTGAGATTTTATCGCGATTTGCGAGAAATCCCGGTCGATGATGTGCCGGCGATTGTGTATTCGGAAGTGATGCGCGATGTGGATTTGTTTACGACGGTCGCGGCGGTCGGGCGACGATTCGACGTGGTCGGATCAGGGGCATCGCGGGACGGGCGTTTTCAGCGAGCGATTCGATGTGAATGATTTTTCGGCGACGACGGCGCTGCGTGCGGAAGTTTTGTCGCGCGTGCTGCCGGCGACGCCGATCGCAGACCGCTGCAAGATCGAGAAAGCGTGGCTCGAGGTGCGCGGGCAGCTCGGGACGTATCGGATTCAGTTGGGCTGGGGCGGCGCGATGATTCAGACCGAGAGCATCACGCGCTGGCTGAAGATTCCGCAAAGCATTGTGGACGCGGTGCCGCTGGATTTGAGCGGGATTCCGATCGACATCGATCCGCGAACGGAGATGATTCTGCGGAAGGCGTTTATTTTGGCGGATGATTGGCGGATTGATGCGCCGGAGCTGGTGCGCCAGTTGATGCCGGAGTGAGGAGCGCGCCGGCTTAGCTGGATAGTTCACGCGAGGTGCTCCGATTGACGCACCTCGCGGCTCGTTTTCTTGAGATTTACCTGCCCGTTGCGCCTTTTGCGCCGCCTGATGCTTTCGACGCCAGAATCTCTGGCTTGTGAATTTGCGGATCTTTCGCGAAAAGATCCTTCGCCTTGGCGAAGAGTGCTTTTGCGATGTCACCGCTGATATGGGCGTTGCGCCCGGCTTCATCGGCAAACGTGTCGAAAATGCCGTAATGCGACGCGTCGATTTTGACGGCGTACCACGCGATTGTTCCGGATTCTTTCTCGGCAAGCGGTTGCGCAGACTTCAGAAACTCTTCGACTTCTTTCTCTTTGCCTGGCTTTGCTTCCAGATAGGCCCAGATTGCGAGTTTTTCCATGGTCGTGCCTCCACTACGATACGATGCACGAGCCGTGCCCGCGGTTCACGGAAGATGAAAAATTGACATTACAAATTTCAGAGGATAATGCCGCGTAGGTCGCGCGGACCAAAGCAATGCGCAGCGAATGTTTGCGGCTGCGCTGGACAAGATTGGCTATTTCAGCTTTTCTTCGAGCTCGACCCAGCGCGCGTACAGATCGTCAATCCGCTTTTGCGCCGCTTCCAGTTCGAGCGAGACCGCGTGGAGCCGCGCGCCATCGCTCATGATCGCCGGGTCGAGCAGCGCATCATGCTTTGATTGGAGTTCGGCTTCGGCCTCAGCCACGCGCTCTTCGATGGTTTCCAATTCCCGGTTTTCTTTGTAAGACAATCTTTTCTTCGCGGTCGCGATTCGTGCAGCACCAGGCTCTGTTGCCCCGGAGGCTTTATTTCCGTCGTGGCCCACTCTTATCGTCGCGACGGATTCCTGCTTCCGGCTCGCTGCTTTCCGCTCGCGCGTCCATTCTTCCCACTGCGAATAATCCGCGAATCGTTCCGCGCCGCCTGCGCCATCGAGTCCGAGCACGACGGTAGAGACGCGATCGAGCATGTAGCGGTCGTGCGTGACGAGCACGAGCGCGCCGGTATATTCCAACAGGCTTTCTTCGAGAATTTCGAGTGTCGGGATGTCGAGATCGTTCGTCGGCTCGTCGAGCAGCAAAACATCCGCCGGCTGCAGCATCAGTTGCGCGATCAAAACGCGAGCGCGCTCACCTCCCGACAAGCGGCCGACTTTCTGATTCAGCTGCTCGGCGGTGAACAAGAATCGCGCTGCCCATCCGCCGACGTGAATGACTTGATCGCGGTAAATCACGGAATCGCTGTCGGGCGCGAGCGCGCGGCGCAACGTCACGTCGGGATCGAGCTCGCGATTCTGATCGAAGTAGACGATGCGGAGATTGTCGGCTTGGCGCATCACTCCAGCAGCGGCCTTGATGTCTCCGCGCAGCAATCGAAGCAGCGTCGTTTTGCCGCTACCGTTTGGACCGACGAGGCCGACGCGCATTCCGGAGGTGACGATGAAGTGCAGATTATCGAACAGCGGACGGTCGCCGAACGAATAGCCGATCCCGTCAAGCGTGATCAGCTGCTTGGTTTTGCGATCGGATGACGAAAAGTCGATCGTTGCGCTCGTGCTCTTGGTGCGCGCGTTCATTTCGGCAAGGTCGCGGATCATTTCGTGCGCTTTGTCGATGCGCGCTTTTGATTTTGTCGTGCGGGCTTTCGGGCCGCGCCGCAGCCAGTCGATTTCGGTATGCACGCGGTTTTCAAGCGCTTCCTGGCGGTTGCGCTGGGCGTGCAGATACTCCTCTTTTTTCTCGAGAAAGGTGCTGTAGTTGCCGGAAACGCGCAGGGAGCCGTCTTCGTACGCGGGATTGAGTTCGACGACTTCGTTCGCAACGTTTTCGAGGAAGTAGCGATCGTGGCTCACAACGACGCACGCAAACGCGCCGTTTTGCAGCACGCCTTCGAGCCACTGAATGCCGGCGAGGTCGAGATGGTTGGTCGGCTCGTCGAGCAGCAAGAATGTCGGGCGCCTGCACGAGCGCTTCGACGATCGCGAGGCGCTTGCGCCATCCGCCGGAGAGCCGCGATGCGTCGGCGTCGATAATTTCGGCGAAGCCGGCGCGTCCTAAAATTTCAGCGGTGCGCGCGGCGCGATCACTTTCGGGCACGCGCGCAGCGTCCAGCGCGCGCGTCACAACCGAACGAACCGTATCGCCCTCGGTGAAATCCGAAATTTGCAGCACGCTGCCGAGCCGAATTCCCTTGCGAATTGCGACGTCGCCGCTGTCGGGCGCGACGCTTCCCTGCAAAATCGCGAGCAGCGTCGATTTTCCCGAACCGTTCGGGCCGATGATGCCGATGCGCTCACCCTCGGAAACTGTGAACGATATATTGCGAAACAGCGGCGCCACGCCGAAACGTTTCGCCAAACCTCGCGCGCTGATAATCGGTGCCAAAAGCTTTCATCCTCCACGAACAATTTTATGTTGTTTGCGCTTGACCTCCTAACTTTCGGCGACCTGACTTTCGCGACCAACTTTTGCGGGAAACTTTGAGACTCGAACGCGCGCGTCTTCTGCTATCCTCGCGCCCTTGGCCACGCCAAACCCACCGCGAAGCCTGAACACGTTCGACGCCACGATGATCGTCATGGGCGGGATCGTCGGCTCGGGCATTTTCATCAATCCATACGTCGTCGCGCTGCATGTGCACACGCCGTTTCTGATTCTCGGCGTGTGGGTTCTCGGCGGCGTGCTCGCGCTGCTCGGCGGATTCATCTGGGCGGAGCTCGCGACGCGGCTGCCGCAAGCGGGAGGGCAATATCTTTATTTGCGCGAGGCTTACCATCCCTCAGTCGCGTTTCTGTATGGCTGGGTGCTGCTGCTCGTGACGCAGACGGGTGGCATGGCCGCAGTCGCGGTGACGTTCGGGAAATATTTTCGCGAGATCAGCGGCGTCACGACGAGCGACGGCGCGATCGCCGCGATCATTTTGCTCGGACTCACTGCGATCAATTGTTTCGGCGCGCGCGCCGGCAGCAACGTGCAGAGTTTGCTGATGTTGTTGAAGTCGGCCGCGATCGTCGCGATGGTCGTACTCGGCCTCGCTCTGGGCGGCGGACACATCCACATCCAGCCACTGCTCGACCGGCCTGTTTCGCTATCGCTCGTGGGCGCAATCGGCGCCGCGATGATTCCGATCGCGTTCGCTTACGGCGGCTGGCAGACGGCGACGTTCGTTGCCGGCGAGATGCGCGACCCACGCCGCGAGCTCTCGCGCGGATTGATCGCCGGCGTGCTCGGCGTAGTCGCACTCTATCTCTCCGTGAATTTCGTTTGCTTGCGTGTGCTCGGTCCCGCAGGGCTCGCCGACACGCGCACGCCCGCAACCGCTGTCATGCGGGCTGCGGTCGGCGACCGCGGCGCGTTCTGGATCGCTGTCGGGATCGCAATCTCAACGCTCGGCTTTCTCAGCCAAGGCATTCTCACGGCGCCGCGCGTGTATTACGCGATGGCTCGCGACGGCTTGTTTTTCAAAAGTGTCGGCTGGCTTTCGCCGAAAACCGGAGCGCCGGTCGTTGCGATCGTCGTGCAAGGAATCGCCGCGACGATTATCGCGCTATCGGGGCGTTATGAGCAGATTCTCAATTATGTTGTCTCGATCGATTTCATTTCCTTTGCGCTGACTGCCGCTTCCCTTTTTGTTTTTCGCCGGCGCGACAAGACCAGCCGCCGATGAGGGAGCAAAACTCTATTGTGTTCCAGGTCATCCCTACACGACGGCGCTCTTTGTCTTGACGTGCACAGCGATCGTCGCGAGCACGATCATCACGTATCCGACGAACAGCGTCTTCGGCTTCATCATTCTTGCTGCGGGAATTCCCGTATATTTGTACTGGAGCCGCAAGCCGCGCATCGCATCCACGGAATTGCGATGAAGAGCTTGGCGACGCTCTCTTTCAACTCATGACACGTCTTCAACGCTATTCCAAATACATGCAGTGGGCCAAGCTGCACAGCAAGGCGCGCTTCAATCTCGCCACGAGCGGAGTGGGCTCATATCCCGCTGACGCGACCTGAACGTGTCGATCGATCAACTTGAAATTAACGGCGACAATTCGTACGGCTTCGCGCCGCTGCAACACGCGATCGCGAAGAAGAACGGTGTCGATCCATCGTGCGTTGTCGAAGCCGCGGGAACATCGATGGCGAACCATCTGGCGCTGGCGGCGTTGATCGATCCTGGCGACGAAGTCTTGATCGAGAGCCCGACCTACGAACTGGTCGTTTCCACCGCGCGATATTTGCAGGCGAAGATCGTTCGCTTCCCTCGCCGCGAAGAGAATGGTTTCGCCGTCGATCCCGAGGAAATCCGGAAGGCCGTCACTCCGAAGACGAAGCTGGTTTTTCTAACGAATCTGCACAACCCGAGCAGCGTTCTGACGCCTGACGATATTCTGAAAAACGTTGGCGACATCGCGGCGAGCGTTGGCGCGCATGTCGTCGTTGACGAGGTCTATCTTGACGCGGTTTACGGCAACACGCCGCGCACTTCTTTCCATCTCGGCAAGAATTTCGTGGTCACGAGCAGCCTGACGAAGGTTTACGGACTGAGCGGGCTGCGCTGCGGCTGGATTCTGGCGCAACCCGACCTGGCTCGAGCGATCTACGAGCTCAACGATCTCTTTGCTGCGACCCCGGTGCATCCGACCGAAATTCTCAGCGTCATTGCATTGCAGAATCTCGATACAATTCGCGAGCGCGCGCGGCGTATCGTCGAAGCGGATCGCGCGGAACTCCAGACTTTTATGGACGGGAACGCGTCTCGCATCGTTGCCGTTCTCAGCCCCTACGGAACAACTTCATTTCCGAAGCTTTTAAATGGCAACGTCGAAGAACTACTGCAGCTTCTAAGAACTAAGTTCGAGACGACTGTCGTTCCGGGTAAATTTTTCGAGATGCCTGATCATTTCCGCATCGGCATGGGCGTGGACCATGAAATGTTCGCCGAAGGCCTTCGCCGGATTGCCCAAGCTTTGCAGTAGCGGAGTTTCCGTCTACTAAAATCTCATGAATCGCGAAGAATACGGTTGCATCTAAGCGGACTACAATGAAAATCGTCTCCCTGAATGTCGGCATGCCTCGAGAGGTGCTCTGGCACGGGCAGCCGGTAACCACCGGCATCTTTAAATCGCCGACCTCAGAACGCATCCGTCTCCGCACGTTGAATCTCGACGGCGATCGACAAGCCGATCTCACCGTACACGGCGGCGAACACAAGGCCGTCTACTGCTACCCCGTGGAACACTACACTTACTGGCAAAAGAAATTGCCGGGACGCGATCTGCCGCCCGGCGTTTTTGGAGAGAACTTCGCGACGAAAGGCATGTTGGAGCAAGATATCCACCTCGGCGATCGCTTCGCGATTAACGACGCAGAAGTCGTCGTCACACAGCCACGCCTGCCGTGTTACAAGCTCGGAATTCGTTTTCAAGCGGATGATATGGTGAAGAAATTTCTGGCGAGCCGGCGTATCGGTTTTTACGTTGCGGTGACGCGCGAAGGCAGCGTCGCCGCGGGCGATGAAATGATTCCCGTCGTGCGGAACGCGAGTGCGATTTCCATCGCGGATTTCTTGCGACTCTTCTTGACGAAGTCATTTAGCGATGCGGATCGGGCGTCGCTAAAGGAATTGTACGCTCTGCCTTCGGTGCCCCTCGATTGGAAACAGTATTTCCGCGAGCGATCGGGCGTTTAGCGTTCCGAGACGACGGGCAAGTCGATAAAGCTGGCCGCTCCCTGCGCGTGGTACACCCGCTGCGTCGCCTTCACATAGTCCGCCGGCTTCGCGAAAAAGATATTCGGCACAAACGTTTGCGGATTGCGGTCGTAGAGCGGGAACCAACTCGACTGCACTTGCACCATAATGCGATGGCCGGGCATAAAAACGTGATCGACCGTCGGCAAAATAAATCTGTAGGTGAGCGGCGTGTTCGGTGTGATCGCCTTCGCGGTCTCGAAACTTTCGCGATAGCGCCCGCGGAAAATATCCATCGCGATGTTGAGCTCGTAGCCGCCCATCTCGGGCCGGCTGGCGATTTCGTCGGGATAAACATCGATCAGCTTCACGACCCAATCGCTGTCGGTGCCGCTCGTCGACGCTACTAAGTTCACGACCGGCGCTCCGCCGACCCGCACCGGATCTTTCAGCACCGGCGATTCGTACGTCAAGATATCGGTGCGGCCATCGACGAAACGCTGATCGATCAGGAGCCAGCGCTTCCACGTGTCGCCATCGGATTCAATCACCGGACGCGGGACATACGGCACCGGACGCGCCGGATCGGAAATATATTCGTCGGAACCTGTAGCCGATTTTGGATCGGCCGCGCTCGGAGCGTCGAACGACAAACCGAAATTCGTCGTCAGATAGAGCGACTTCGATTTCACCGCGCACGTCGGGCAAGCGAGCGGCCACGATTTCAACCGATCCCAGTGATTTTCACCGGTGTTGTAAATAAAAATGGGAGGCGTATCCGCCTTCGGCGCGCCATCGCGCAAATACTGATCAAAAAACGGCCGGAGCACGTCGCGGCGGAATTGCAGCGCGGTGTCGCCATCGAGGCGCAGCGGCCCGAGCGTCGAACCTTCATAATTCACGCCGCTGTGGCGCCACGGCCCCATCACCAAATAATTTTTGTCGTTGTTCGTGTCTTTCGGCTCGACCGCGAGGTAGCAATGAATCGCGCCCCACATGTCTTCCTGATCCCACAATCCTTGAATCCACATCGTCGGCACGGTGAGCGGCTGCTCGCCCATAATTTTGTCGAGCGCCTGATTCTGCCAAAACGAATCGTACGCTGGATGCTCTGAGATTTTCTTCCAGAACGGAAGCTGATCCATCCCCGCGGCCTTCGCGAAATCGCCGAGCGATCCGGCGCGCAAATAATTGTCGTAGTCGTCGAGTCCGTGGCGCGTGATTTTTCCGCCTTCGCCGCGCACTTCGGTCTGACCCGCGATGTAGTCGAGATTGTTTTGTCGGAACGCACCGAAGTGAAACCAGTCGTCGCCCATCCAGCCATCGACCATCGGGCTCATCGGCGCGGCCACTTTCAGCGCCGGATGCGGATGAATCAACGCCATGACGACGGTGAATCCTTCATAAGAGCTGCCGAGCATTCCGACTTTGCCGTTCGATTCGGGCACATTTTTCACGAGCCAGTCGATCGTGTCGTAGGCATCGGTCGAGTGATCAACTTCGCTGGAATTCAGCGGGCCGCGTAACGGCGCGGCGTCATCACGTAGTCGCCTTCGGAGTGATATTTTCCGCGGACGTCCTGAAACACGCGGATGTAGCCTTCTTTGACGAAAACTTCGTCGCCTTGCGGCAGTTCGTTGAGCATCAGGAAAGAGTCGCTGCGCATCGCGCGATGCTCGGCATCGTAGGGAGTGCGCGTCAGCAGCAATCGGCGCATTTTTCGCGCCGTTGGGAATCGTGATCACCGTGTACAGCTTCACGCCATCGCGCATCGGGATCATGACTTCGCGCTTGGTGTAGTCGTAGTCGGCGGTCGGCTTCTCAAATTTTGGCGGGATATCCGGCGTTAGCGGCGGCGTCTGCGCCGATAAATTCGAGGCACTCGCGGCAAGCGCGATCAACAAAAATGATAGATAGCAACGTTTCACTGTGCGCTCTCCCAAAAGTTTCGCGAACGAGCATAAGCGAAATTTGGGCGCTTTGCGCGACCATCTTTGTATTCAGAACAGATCAGTCATGATGCGACGGGCTGCAGCTCGCGCTCCCAGGTTTCTATATTTTCGATGATGAAGTTGGCGCGCGCAGGATCGAGCGCTTTGTCTTCCTGGTCAACGATCAGTTCCATGTTCGGTGGGACGACGTTGGGCCGGACAAGATAAAGTCTACGTTCGTCGCGGCTGTAGTAATGCATGCGCGGAATCCAGCGCGGCAGTCCGTCGGCGCTCCAGGAACCGACTAACCAATCGCCGCGCCAATCGCGTCAACGGTTGCCTTTCCCCACATGCGGAGATCGCCGCGCGATACCTCTCGACTGACGAGCTGTTCACTCTTCTCTTTGTCCTTCGACGTCGCCAAACCTAGAAGACGCTCGTACTTTTCCTTCTCCATCGTGCCTCCCAGCTCTACCTAGCCCACAGCGAATTGATGCATCAACTCGCGCCCACGTGACTTACCTCACGCCGGAAGTCCGAAAATCTTTGAGAGTGTGCCGCCCAGGACGAGCTTGCGTGTCGAGTCCGGGACGCGGTTTGCGTCGAACATCGCGTCGTATTGCGACAGGACATGCTCTGCACCCGCTGGATTCGTGTCCGTGCCAAAGACGATTTTGCTGAAGGCGCTGGGATTGTTTTCTGGCGTTGCCGTACCTTCGCCTGAACCTGACCACCAGAAAAACTCCGAAAACTTCTCTAAGCGCCCGCCGAGTTTTGTGAGCGTCGAACCGCTGAGATCGTAGAAAACGTTCGGATTCCAGCGCGCGATCTCCGCGGACCACTGATAGTCGGGATTGCCGCAGTGCGCCCCGATGACTGTGATTTGCGGAAATCGACGAGCGATCTCTTCGATATATTGCGTGCTCATGCGGTAAGACGCGACGTCTTCAGGTTCGGTGAATTTAGCGCGTAGCACGATGCCCGTGTGAAAAAGCACGACCCACTTGCAGCGATTCGCGAGCTCATAAACTTTTGTGTACGACGGATCGACGTAGGTTTTCTTCGGGAATTCGAGTTCGCCGAGACCGCGATAGCCGAGGTCGTGAAGCTCTTCGATCTGTTGCGTGACATCGGGCTCGTCGAGAAGAACAGAGCCCATCGGGATGATGCGCGTCGGATACTTTTTCGCAGCTTCGGCGACTTCTTTGCGGTCCTCGAATGGCGTAAGCATGCAAGCGGTGATGTTCAGATGCTCGGTCGTCTTCAGAAAATTGTCGATGAACCCCGGCTCCCGCTTGTAGTGCAGATGAATGTCGACGATTCGACTCCCCGCTGACGTAGAGGTGGCAGCAGGATTTTGCGGCGTCGGAGCTGGCGCCGAGGTCGCTTGCTCTGCGCCGGAAAGAGCCAACGAGGCGGCAGCCGCCGTCTTGAGCGTACTGGTCATGAACGACCGTCGTGAAAGTTCATTCTTCATCGCGTCTCCAGGAACTGTGAACGAGCGTCACAGTCTACATTTCTTCGAGTAACAACTGATGGATCGCTCGAAGATTTGTGTGGTCTGGAGCAGAAATTTTTCTGGAAGGCAGGGCCGGGGAGCTATTGAAATAAAACGATTGGCTGGGAGGCCTGGACTCGAACCAGGATAGCCAGAGTCAGAGTCTGGAGTCCTACCAATTGGACGACCTCCCAGCGGGGAGGAACAAAAAGGAATCGCGGCACGTCCGGCTGTCCCGGCAGCCACGATTCAACCTTTCTAATTTAATAGGGAACGCGAAATGCGTCAACCGAGGTGGCGTTCATTCATTCGATCGCAAATGTGAAAGCGTGCACGTCGAAGCGGCTGCCGAGACTCACGAGCAAGAAGCAGATTCCTCGCTTCGCTCGGAATGACAGTGTTGGGAGCCAAGTACGCGCTTTAATCCGGGAACTGGAATGTCGACGTTTGGCCGTTTAGATTTTCGATGACCAGGCCTTCGGAGTTCGTCACCGTGTTGATTCCGTTTTGCTGGATGTAATCGACGATTCCCTGCAACGTGGCGATTCCCGCCGGGTGACCGGCAGCGGCCGCAGCCTCTGGAGTCGAGTCGATGCTGATCGCGACGGAATTCGGATCGTTTTCATCGACGCGATGCAGCAGGATGATCAGCCAAACTTTGTTGTCGTGCGCGTATTGAATCCACGCGTTGAGTTGCGTCTGTGTCGTACCCAAGTCGTACTCAGCGCCTTCGCTCCAAAGATAAAACGGATACAGGTGATTGCAGTTGTTGACGGTTTTCCCCGGCGTGCACGCGGGGAGTCCGTTGAAACCAGTGTCGGAATCCCGCGCTCCGAGATAGCCGGCGGCCTGCACAGCTTGACCGACGGTGGGGCTCGGATAGCCGTAGTCTCCGTAAGGATAGGCGAGCGTCAGCGGATTCAATCCTTGCGCGATCAAATCGGATTTCGAGCCGCCGATTTCGAGATCCAACGTGTCGTTCATGGTCGTCGGATTCCAGTTCACATCGATGCACGGCGTTAGCGTCGGACCGCCGGGCTGCGTGACACCGCAAAGAGTGGAGAGGCTCTGATGCGTGCGCGTGTGCGCGCCAATTTCGTGACCGTTCGCGGCCATGGTCTGGACTTCCGCCCACGTCATGTACTCCGGATTGCCGGAGACATCTGCGATTCCGACCGGACCTGCGTCGGGATTGACGATCGCGTTGTTCGGGCTGCCGGTGATGATGTATTGCGTCGTGCGAATTCCAGCTGCGTCGAAGATCGGCAAGCCATTGTCGTACGTCGATTGATACGAGTCGTCGAAATCGATGGAGACGAAGCCGTAGTCGCTGATGACAAAGTTCAGTGAGTTCGATGTTGCCGGAACCGCTCCGGTATTGGTGACGGTGACGGCGAGAGTTGCCGCTGACTTCAACTCAGCGGCCGGGACTCGCACGGTGATCGAATTAGCGGTGACTGTCGCCGGCGTCAAAATGTTGGAGCCGAAATTCACTACGGCGGTGGCGCCGAAGTTCGTCCCGGTAATCGTCAGGTATTGCAAAGCGGCGCTGCCGCTGAGTGCGATCGGCGGTGACAACTGAGAGATCGTAGGAGGCGCAGGGGGCGGCGGTGGTGGCGTGGTGAGCGTGAAGAAGACGGTGCCACTAACGGTGCCTACAGTCGCGGTCGCCGAAGACGGGCCCGCGACGAGACCGGTGACAAGACCCGTTGGGGAAACACTCGACGAACCATCAGTCGCCGATGTCCAAACAATCGGAGCCGTGATCGTGAATGCATTGCCGTATTGATCTTTGCCGTGCGCGGTGAATTGCTGCGTGGCACCGACGTCGAACGTCGCGTGCGCCGGCGTGATGTGAATCATCGCCAGGACCGGTGGCGGCGGGTTGTCGATGGTCACTTGGAACGAAGGAATCGAGAACGATGGAACGGTCGGGACCGTGACGGAAATCGTTACGACGCCGGGCGTTACGCCGCTGACTGTAGCGATGATCGTGCCTTCCGAATTGCTCGCCGTCACAGTTGCGTTGGCGTTGCTGGTTGACCAGGCGAGCGGGATCGATAGCGGCTGGCCGAACTGATCGTATTCGTTGGCGGTGAATTTGAAGGACGTGAGCGCCGGAATTTTCGGGATCGCCGGATTGGTCGACGCGTTCGGCGTGATCACGACGGAGTAGAGTACCGACGGTGCGGGATTCACGACGAGTGTGCTTGTCATGGTCGGGACGCCGCCGACGGTTGCGGAAATCACGGTCGTGCCGGGATGCGTGAAGGATGCGGTGGCTTTGCCGGTTTGGTCGATCGTGGCGACCGTCTGATCGCTCGAGGAATAAACGGCCGGCAGGCCCTGCATCACGTTGCCGAATTGATCGATGCCTGTGGCGGAGAATTGCTGCGTCTGACCGGTGAGAATCGCGGTCGGATTCAGGGGCGTGAGGTTGGCGGAAGTCAGAATCGATGGCGCACCAGTTACGGTGAGGACGGCGGCGGTGCTGGTTACATTTCCCGAGACGGCACGGATGTGAGTGACGGCCGGAGCCTGGCCCGCATTTTGTGCGGTGCCGGAGCCGTTTGTGACGGCGTTGCCATCGGAGGTCCAGGAGATCGGCGCGGTGAAGAGGTTGTTGTTCTGGTCGTAGGCGGTCGCGGTGAAGTTAAAGGATGCGCCGGGAGCGACGGTCAGCGAGGCCGGCGCGATCGAGATGTGGTCGAGGTGGGGAGTTGGTTGGGTTGGGGGCGTTGGGCTGAAGTTGGGGTGGTTGGAGTGACGGTCGGTGTCGTCGGCGAGGTTGGTGAAGTCGGCGTCGTTGGCGAGTCGGGTGTGGTCGGCGGGTTGTGGAGCCGGTCGGAGTTGTGCTGAGCGTGTTGGTGCGGGTTCCGCAGCCGGCGATAAACGCAGCTAGGAGGAGTAGTGAACCGATTGTGAGTCGTGCGCGATTCAACATTTAGGGCCCTGGTGTCCGCAGATCGGACTTGCTCCAAAATGAGTTTAGGGAGGTTTCGTGACCTGGTCATTGGTACAGGGGTCTCAAATGGGATAGGGCTCCGTTAGAGCAAAAGATAGTACGCGCGATTGGTACCCCCTCCCCGTGGTACCACTCTGCGCGGCAATCTAAGAGTATTATTTTCAGATAGATATGAGCGCATCAGGCGGCGAGCGGTGAGCTGCTTCGCGGTTCACGGAGGCGAGATCGAGTCGTATATTGAACTAGGGGCGGGGGAGGGGGGTCATGCGGCCTTCGCGCATGGTGAATTGTTCGCCGCCCCAGGTGATCTTGTTGGAGGCGAAGCTGGCGAGCCAGACGATGAAATGGATGGCGTCGCGAAATGGGACCAGCCAGAGCTTCTGGCGGACGGTGGCGTCGCCGGAGACGCGGACCCCGACCACCCAGGCGGTGATCAGGCGCAGGACGAGGTAGGCGACGAGGTAGGCGGTGGCGATGGAAGCAGTGGGCGCTACCAAGGCCGCGGCGACGGCCCAAGGGAGGCCGTGGGTGAAGATCAGGCCGAGGAATGACAGCGGGCGAGATAAGCGCACGGTGCGCAGCCAGCGGACCTGGTGATTCCAGAAGCCGCGGGCGGACTGGGCGGGATACATGGTCCAGACGAGTTCGTGGGAAAGGACGATTTTGCCGCCGGCTTTGGCGATGCGATAGCCGAGTTCGTAATCGTCGGAGTGCATGTCGGCGATGGCTTCAAAGCCGCCGATTTTGGCGACCCAACTTTTTGTGGTCGCGATCGAAGCGCCGAGCGCGAACGACATGCCTTCCATCCATTCGGCGACGAGGACGCCAGCGAAAAAATCGCTGGCCGCGCCGATGGCTTCCAATTCGGCGGCGAGATTTTTTTGCGCGATGCCGCGATAGAACGAAGTGACGGCGCCGATTTTTGGGTCGGCAAACGGGGCTACGACTTCGCAGAGATAATCCGGCAAGACGCGGACGTCGCCGTCGGTGAGGATGATGATTTCGTGGCGGGCGGCGCGGGCGAGTTCGATCAGATTGTTGACTTTTTTGTTGGCGCCGATTTGCGGAGCGCCGGAGATCAGGCGGATGTTGCGCTCCGGAAAGCGCGACGCGACGTCGCGAATCAGCGGGACGGCTGGGTCGGAGTCGTCGTTGACGGCGAAGAGGATTTCGTAGTCAGGATAATTCTGGCGGCAAAAGCTCTCGAAATTTTCGACGGAACCGAAGTCAATACCATGAACCGGTTTGAGCAGGCTGACCGGCGGCGTGAAATTTCTCGGCGAGATTGCGTTCGGGGAAGTTTTCGGCTTTCGGCGTAGGAAGCGAAGAGCTGCGATGGTCGCGACGATGTAGTAGGCGAGCGGGGCCAACGCAATCAGCAGGATTGCGTCTCGCCACAATGAATGCATCGATACGATCGACTGCCACGCAGACTGCATCGCGCTCCAAATGTTCACGATAAGTATAGAGAAAGCGCAGGCCGAGGCGATTGACTCTTGATGCGACGATTACTTCGACGTCTGGCCCTGAGGCTGGCCATCGCGTAACGCGATGCGTCCGTCGGCGGTCAGATCGTAGGGAATATTGCGCCAGACGGTGCGAGGGCGGCCCAAGTAGCTGGCGCACCAGACGAAGAAACCGAGGAGATCGCGGAGCGGATAGCGCCAGAGCGAACGCGCAGCTTTGTCGCGCGTGATTCCCCAACCGATCACCCAGCTTTCGATCACGCGATTGGCGATCGCCGCGACGAGCAACGCAATTCCGAGCCATGGGTATCCGAGAATCGCGGCAGCCGCAAAACCAAGGATTCCGTAGGGCATCGCATAGATGAGGCCGGAGAAAAGATGGCCCCAGGGGCGAGATGCGCGCGTCGATCTTGCCCAGCGGATTTCGTGCTCCCAAACGCGGCGGAACGTGAGCGGAGAGACGACGTGGTCAATGATGTGGCGCGAGAGCACGACGTTGTAGTCGTTTTTCTCGATCATGTTGCCGATGACGAAATCGTTTGCGAAGTAGTCGGCAAGAACGGCGAAGCCGCCGATTTTATCGAGAGCATCGCGGCGAACGACGATTGTCGGGCCTAGGCCGAATTTCATTCCTTCGAGCAAATTCGCAGTGACGACGCCGGCCGTCATTTCGACCGACATGCCGATGGCGTGAACGCCGGACCAGAATCCACCGGCGTTTTTTCCGCGGTAGACGCAGGTGAGCATACCGTTTTTCGAGTCGAGCAGCGGCGGAACGACTTCGCGCAGGTAGGAAGGATCGACGAGAACGTCGCTGTCGCTGGTGACGAGAATGTTATTTTCGGCGTGCTCGGCCATGCGGAAGAAAGCGTAGGCCGGCGGATTGGGCCAGGGCGGGCGGCCGGTGACGACGATCTGCGTGGGAATGTGCGGATAGCGAGCGCAAATTTCACGAACGACGGCGAGCGCCGCGTTGTCTTCGAGGTCGGCGGCGAAAATAATTTCGTACTTCGGGTAATCGAGATGGAAAAAGCTATCGATGTTTTCGCGAAGGCGCGATTCCAAACCGTGAACGGGCTTGAGCAAAGAGACAGGCGGGAGCGAGTCGTTGGGAATGGATTGCGCCTGGCGACACTGGGCTTTCGCGTCGCGATGGAATTTCGCGGCGCCGGCGATCGAGAGCGCCAAGAAAACCCAACACGACAAAGTACCGGCGACAGCCAGCGCCAACAAGATGTAGACGACGACCACGCTACTCAGGCCCCACTGTGCGCGCGCGGACACGACGTGGCGACCGCGATGAATTGGCGTCCATCATTTCGGAATTCCGAGCCCGGTCTGCTGCAATTCCCTTCCGTAGATGATAGTCGATGGGGGGAAAGCAGTCGACAGTCGACAGTTGAACGTCGAACGCAAGAGTCAGAGTGACCAGCCGGGGGGCAATGGCCCGGTTGGTGAGCGGGCTTGGCGAGCGGGCGAGGCTACTCGACCGCGGAGGGCAGCTCAGATGGCGGCACCCGAGGCCCCGGCAGGTTTCGCGTAAGTGCGGATTCTGCTGGGTTTGAAGTTGTTTATTTTCATACACATTTGCAAGTGCAGATTCCAAAGGGGTTGGAGCGGTGTTTGGTCGCATGTTGGCCGGGGTGTCGATTGGTCGTCGTCATCGGTCGAAGAAAAAACGATTGGGTGCGATGGTGTAGGTCCGGGCAAGCTGGGGCGCAGCAATGCTGCGCCCCTACAAATTTTGTGGTGACGGCTTTCCGACAGTTCGCTTTTGGGAATTGGGCTACGGGACGTAGTTCTTAACGGAGATAGTGTACCACATTATTAAGTTATGTCAAGGGCAGAATGCTCAAAGCCCATCCGATAACGCCACTTGTCTGGCCGAAACTGGGAGAAATCCTCTACTGCTCCATGCAGGAGTTCGAATCAACCGCACCGGAAGGCTTTGCGATCGGGCGGATTTGTTTGTTTGACTCGGCGTTTCACAAACTTTAGTATCCCGTCCGTGTCCAACCCTTCGGTCGTACCTGGCCAAACCGTTTCGCATTATTTCATTATCGAGAAGCTCGGCGGCGGTGGGATGGGCGTCGTCTTCAAGGCGGAAGACACGCGTCTAAAACGGTTCGTGGCGCTGAAATTTCTTCCCGACGAAGTCGCTCGCGATCCGCAGGCGCTCGCCCGTTTCCAACGTGAAGCACAGGCCGCCTCAGCGCTGAATCATTCGAACATTTGCACCATCCACGACATCGGCGAACAGGACGGCCGCGCTTTCATCGCCATGGAATGCCTCGAAGGCGAAACGCTGAAGCACGCTATCTCGCGGCGAAGCTTCGATCTCGAGACGATGCTCGAACTTGGCGAGCAAATCGCGGACGCTTTGGACGCCGCGCACTCCAAGGGGATCATTCATCGCGACATCAAGCCCGCGAACATCTTTGTGACTAATCGCGATCAAGCCAAAATCCTGGACTTTGGCTTGGCGAAGGTGATGGGGAGTCCGCACCAGGCGACGGTCGGCGATTCGATGAACACCGATGCCGGGAGCGCGTCGCACCTCACGAGTCCGGGGAGCACGATCGGAACCGTTGCGTACATGTCGCCGGAGCAAGCGCGCGGCAAAGAACTGGACGCGCGCTCCGATCTCTTCTCTTTTGGCGCAGTGCTTTACGAAATGGCGACTCGGCAGATCGCGTTCGGGGGGCAGAGTACGGCGGACATTTTCGACTCGATCCTCAATCGCCAGCCGGCTTCGCCGCTGCGGATCGATCCGAATCTGCCGCCGGAATTCGAACGCATCGTTTTTAAGGCGCTCGAAAAAGATAAGACGCTTCGTTACCAGCACGCAGCGGATATGCGGGCGGATCTGAAGCGGCTGCGCCGAGACTCAAGCTCAGGCCGGGTGCAGGCTTCGAACGCTCCATCGCCGGCGTATTCGTCTGGTTCCCAAGTGGCCGCGTCGAGTGCATCCGGAAGCGTTGCGAACCTCCCAAGCTCAGGTTCCTCACAAACGGGAGCCGCGATCTCCCAATCGGCGGCAACAGCGGCCCCTGAAAAAAGCAGCTTCCCCAAGATAGCCGTCGCGGCGATCCTTTTCATCGTTGTCGCGATCGCCGGTTTCGGGGCTTACAAATTTCTTGGACACTCGCCCGCCTTCAATCTGCAAAACATGCAGGTTGAAAAAATCACCGACAGCGGGAAAGCCCTCAAAGTCGCGATTGCACCCGACGGGCGCTACATGGTTTCCGTTTTGCGCGACGGCGGCCAGCAGAGTCTGTGGGTTCGCAACATCGCTACCAGGAGCGACGTTCAGATCGTGCCACCAGAAATCGCCGAGTATGTCGGTGCGACGTTTTCGCCCGACAGCAATACCATTTATTTCGTTCGCTCCGACCCATCCAATCAGAACTATCGTTTTCTCTACCAAGTCCCGGTCCTGGGAGGAACACCACGGCAACTGATCACCGACATCGACAGCGCGCCTTCATTTTCTCCGGATGGCAAACGGTTCGCCTTTACCCGAGGTCTCCCAGACGCGAATCAGCTTGAGGTTCGGATCGCCGAAGTGGATACGAACAAAGATCAACTGCTGGTCTCGTTGGCGGCGTTTCCAGCGTTCGAATCGGATACCAGTTGGTCCCCCGATGGAAAGACGATTGTCGTCCCCGGCCTTCAAGTGGTGCCAGATACGAAGTGGGTGGTGAATGCCATTAACGTCGCCGATGGAAAAACGCGAATCCTTACTTCCTTTGGCGACAAGAGAGTTGGCCGCGCGGTGTGGATGCCGGACGGAAACGCGCTGGTTGTGCCTGTCGCGAAAAACCCCGCCACGCCGCTCGAACAGTTGTGGTCGGTGGATTACCCCAGCGGAGAAGCGCAGCGGTTCACCAACGATCTGACGGATTATGCGCCGGTGTTGGACGTCAGCCGCGATGGCAAAATGCTCGCTGCGATCCGCGTGGTGCGAAATTCCAACGTTTGGCTGGCGCCGTCGGGAAATTCCGAAAAGGCAATCCAGACGAATAGCAGTCAAACTCCGTATCGGCTGATGGCGGCGGGACCACCTGAAAAACTGCTCGTGACCGCAAACTCCGAGCTACGCCTCATCCGTACCGACGTCAGTGAGAGCACGGTGCTCGTTCCCGATGCAGCGTCGGCGGATACGTTGCAGATGTGTGGCGATCGCTACGTTCTGTTCGACCGCCTGCGCAATGGCAAACTGGAAATATGGCGCGTGAACGTCGATGGCACAAACGCAGCGAAGCTGGTACCTGACGCTCTTTTTGCCGCCTGCTCTCCAGACGGGCAGTCGGTCTATTTTTGGGTGCAAGGCACCAAGCTCTATCGGGTCTCAGCCGACGGCGGGACGCCGATTGAATCGGTGACTATGCCGAGCGACTCAGGCCGCTTTGCGATGTCGCCCGACGGCAAGCAGGTCGCGGTCAGCTATCAGGAGGGTCACCCAGTTCCGGAAGCTAAACTCGGGGTCGTACCTCTGTCCGGAGGAAATCTTCAAGTTGTGGCTAAGAGCCCAATTAACGCGTTCGGCCTGGTTTGGGCGCCTTCGGGAAAGGCCCTGGAGTACGGGCTGACCCGCAGCGGCGCGAGCAACATTTGGGAGCAGCCCATCACGGGCGGCCCTCCGCATCAACTGACAAACTTCACGTCGGGCCTCATCTTTCATTTTGACTGGACGCGCGATGGGAAAGATTTGCTGCTGGAACGCGGCACCGAAAGCCGCGACGTCATCCTGATGACGAACTTCCGGCAGTAGGCAGCGAGCGGCCGTTAAATTACGCACAATCTGAATTCATGAGAACTGGGACAATGCTCGCCGGTAGAGGCGACGTCACTGGAGTTTGGAGGATTCGGATTGGGCTTGGTGGAGGAGGGGGAGGGAGGGGTCGGCGTCTTTCCAGAGGGTGAGGAAATCTTTGTAGGCGGCGAGGGAGCGGGTGCGGGCGAGGTCGGCGTCGGCGCCTTGGGAGGATTTGGCGATCAGCGCGTTGGCGCGGGCTATGCCGAGGTGGGCGAGCGAGCCGGTCCAGCAGTTCCAGACGATGCCGGTGTGGTCGAGGATTTTCTGGAATTCGGCGGCGGCTTCTTTGCCTTGGTTGGCGGCGAGATACGCTTGGCCGCGGATGAACGGTGGGATACAGAGAGGAGATATTGGCGAGGAACTGAATCTGATCCGTATTCGAGGTCGCCAGCTGGCTTTCTGCAACGCTTCGATCGACACGCTGCGGATTTTTGCTGGTTCAGCGCGATTTGTCCCTGGATGGCGGGAAGCCAGAGCGCTTGCATCTGCGTATCCAACGGATATTTACCGTTCAGGTCTTTCACCATGGTTTCGGCGCGAGTCGTGTCTCCAGCGATGGCATAGGCGAGGGCCGCTTCTACATTGATAGCTTGGCTATCGGGCGCAAGCTTGATTCCCTCTGCTGCCTGTTGCCGCGCCTGTGCGGGATTCCCAAACGGGGCTTCTGCGATTGCATTGTTCTCCAGCCAGACGCCACCGTTTTCTTTGGCGTCAGCGCGAACGGCAGAATCCACTGCCTTTTTGCTCAGCTCCCGTGCTTTGACGAGCCGTCCCCCGTAGGCTTCTGTGTCGGAGGCCGTCCCAAGTCCGAAATCAGCATCGTCCGGGTGAGCCTCAAACCACTTCTGCTCCTGCTCCATGCCTTTGGCGTCCGCAGCCAGGAAGGCCATAGTGTAGAGCGGCAAATGGAACGTGAAGTCATCCATTTTTTTCGCCAACGACTGCTGAATCGACTGACGCGCTTCGTCAAGTCGCTGCAAGGCCATTAAGCTGTTGCTGGTGTTGACCCGTGACGCCAAGCTATTCGGATCTAGTTGAGTCGCCTTTTGAGAGCCATCGAGGGCTTTGACGTATTGCCCGAGATTTGCGTAATCGAGCGCGACGGCGTTGTAACTCGTGGATTCCCGGGGTACGCAGTCATAAGCTGCTCTCGAGCACGCATAGCTTTTTCCAACTCTCCGGTGACATGTTCGAAGTAAGCGATTTCAATATTGGCCTTCTCGCGATCGCTCACGTGCTCCCGCAGTTCATAGGCCTTGCGGATGTACCCGCTGGCTCGGCCCGTCTCGCCCTGAGAGGTATACACGGATCCAATTGCGGCATAGGCCCTGGCGAAATTCGGGTCCAGTTCGATGGCCTTTTGAAAATACGGAAGGGACGCCAACTGCCCTGCTCACTCACGACCTTTCGTCCCATGCTGAAAGCCTTGAGTGCCTCGAGCGAAGTGGTGGTGGCATCGGCGAGCGGCACGTCGTATTTCTGCACCGAAGCGAGGGACTCGCCAAGTTGCCCGCGCAGTTTTGCGGCGGCCTCTCCCAACGCGTCGAGCACCTTCTCCTTGGACGGAGCGGTGGTTTGGTCTTGCGCCAATACATCGCCGATCTGGCAATTGATGGCCTTTAATCCCAGAACGTACTCGCTGCCCAGCGCGGCAATCGATCCGGCGATATACGCCTTGCCTTGCGCTCGCTGACAAAGCTCGCGCGCTACGTCCGCAGTAAGCGGTGTGTTCGCTGGCTTCGCCATCAGCTTCAGCGTTGACGCGATCTTGTTATCGCCGAGGACATTCAGATAGGGCGACTGGTTGAGGGCGACGGTCAGCCCTTGGCGCAGTGTGTCGTCGAAAACGGCGTCGCCGGACTTGTTGTCGAAATCGGCGAGGACGATGGTGTCTTTGCTGGTGAGCTTCGGCGTTTGATGCGTGGAGCGGTAGTAGAAGCCACCGGCGACCAAGGCGAGTAAGAGCCCAGCCGCGGGAATTGCAAACTTCAACCAGGACTTTTTGGCCGCGGGCACTTGCGCGGAATTTTCTGTTGGGGAAGAGGACAGTGCGCCAGTGGCTGACGAGACGGCAGAGGCAGCGAGCGAGGGAACGGAAACGACGGCGGATCGTTGGCTGAGTTGTGAAACGGAGCCGCTGTCTTGCGCGATCGGCATGGAGCCGGAACTGGCGGATGGGGAGCGGCCGGAGTCGGTGTCGCGCTTGAGGCGCATCAGTTCGGAGCGGATGTCGGCGGCGTGCTGGTAGCGGAGTTCGCGGTCTTTTTCGAGGGCGCGGTTGATAATGCGCTCGAGGTCGGCGGGGAGATCGGGGTTGAGGCGGACGGCGGGAACCGGTGCGCGACTGAGGATTGCTTCAAAGATGACGGGGGAGCTTTCACCGCGGAAGGGCAATTGGCCGGTGGCCATCTCGTAAAGCACGGTGCCGAAGGAGAAGAGGTCGCTGCGGGCGTCGAGTTCTTTGGCGCGGGCCTGTTCGGGGGACATGTAGGCGACGGTGCCGAGGGTGCTGCCGGGGCTGGTGAGGTGCTCGGCGTCGATGTCCTGGGTGAGTTGGGCGAAGGTATTGGTGTTTGCGGTGGCGGTGGGGATTCACTTTGGCCAAACCGAAGTCGAGGATTTTGGCGTGGCCACGGTCGGTTACGAAAATGTTGGCGGGTTTGATGTCGCGATGGACGATGCCTTTGCTGTGGGCGGCGTCGAGGCCGTCGGCCATGTCGATGGCGAGGGTGAAGAAGCGTTCGAGGTCCATGGGGCGGCCGTTGATGGCGTGCTTGAGCGTCTGGCCGTCGAGAAATTCCATGGCGATGAAGGTTTTGTTGTTGGCGTCGCCGATTTCGTAGATGGTGCAGATATTGGGATGATTGAGGGCGGAGGCGGCTTTGGCTTCGCGGCGGAAGCGTTCGAGAGCCTGCGGATCGTTGGCGAGGGATTCAGGAAGAAACTTGAGAGCCACAAAGCGATCGAGGAGTGTGTCTTGCGCTTTGTAGACGACGCCCATTCCGCCCCCGCCGAGTCGTTCGAGGATGCGGAAGTGCGAGACGGATTGTCCGATGAGCGGGTCTGGGTCGGCCACGGGTTGCGGGCCATATTAGGGCGAGGACGGATGGGAAGTCAACGAGGTGGAAAGTGTTGTCTGCGTAAACGATTCGAGGAAGAGAAAGATAACGCAGAGACGCGGAGATGCGCAGAGGTGCGCGGAGAATTTGGATGAGCGGCGAACGAGCGGAAAGAGCCGGGAGTCGGGAGACGAAAGGCGGAGACTGGGATTTGGATCGGAAAAATGGCGGCGAGACGGAGGCGCTACGGGGCGGTAGTTGGCGAGACGGGGCGGTTGGTGAAGACGGTTTTGCCGCCGGAGTGGGCGAGTTCGTACGTGGGGCCGAGGTGTTCGAGTAGCGATTGTTTTTTGTCGTCGCCGGTGACGAAGTAGAGGCGAGTGGGGCCGGGCCAGCGTTGGGCGAGGTCGGCGTCGTCGAGGAAGATGGGAGGGGCGTCGGGGAAAAGAGAGCCGAACCAGAGGCCGTTGATGCGGCCGTTGTAGATGAGGAGCTGGCGGCGGGTGTAGAAGGCGATGGAGGAGGTGTTGGAAAATTCGCCGTCGGAGATGATTTCGTCGGCGGGCTGGAGTTGGCGATTGATCGCCACGGCGAGCGGTTTGGAGCCGAGGACGGGGGCGAAGACGCCGAGAGCGACGTGGGCGCACTCGATGAAGAGGCACATCGAGAGGGCGAGGACGATGTTGGCGGCTGTTACCGAGCCGCGGCGGCGCAGGAGCCAGTTGAGGCCGCTGCCGAAGAAGAAGGCGACGGCGGTGCCGATGAGCGGCCAGCGGAAAAGGCTCATGGCGGCGCCGGTGAGATCGAGGAAGTGGCCGAGCGAGAGGACGTAGGCGTCGGGATTTTTGTTGAGGAGGTCGGCGAGCTCCATGTTGGGATCGGGAGCGTGGGAGATGATCGCGAGGGTGAGCGTGACGATGGAGATGAGGATGCCGACGACGAGGTAGACGGTGGCGGAGATGCGGCCGGAGCGCGCGATGTCGTTGCCATAGGCGGATTCGGATTCGCGGGCGAGCCAATTGCCGAGGATGAGCGCGATGCCGGGCAATGCGGGGGCGAGGTAATACTCCTGGCGCGTGGAGAAGCTGAAGAAGAGCAGGATGACGATGGCCCAGACGAAGAAGAGGAGCAGGGCGGCTTCGTGGGAGGTGCGCATGTTGGCGGTGCGGAGGAGGCGGAGGCGGACTTGACGGAGCGCTTGCGGAAGGAAGGAGCTCCAGGGCATCAGCCAGACGAGGATCATTCCCCAGAAGAGGAGGAGCGGGAATGTGCCGTAGTCGACGGGATAGCGCTTGCCGATGTAGCGGAGGAAATGTTCGTTGACGAAATAGAACCAGAGGAAACCTTTGGCTTGGCCGGCGGGCGGATTTTTGATGGCCGCGAGAATGTGCCAGGGAGCAGCGACGATCAGCATGACGATCGTGCTGGAGATGAGGCGCATTTTCAGGAGATGGCGAAGATCGCCGACGAGCAGCAGAAAAACGAAAATGATTGCGGCGGGGAAAACGATGCCGATGAGGCCTTTGGTGAGGACGTTGAGGGCGACGGTGACGGCGAGAGCCCAGCAGGAGAGGACGGACGGATGGCCGGATTGCCAGCCGTCGAAGAAAAAGTAGAGGCCGAGGCCGATCCAGAGGCCGACGAGAAGATCTGGGATGAGAATGCGCGTGAAGAGATAGGGGCCGAAGGATGTGACGAGGACGACGGCGGACCAGAATCCGGCGGAGGGAGTGAGGAAGCGGCGTCCTGCTTTCAGGAGGAAGAAGGCAAGGGCGAGAACGCCGAGGCCTTGCGCGAGGCGGGCAGTCCATTCGGTGACGCCGAAGAGGGAAAAACTGACGGCCATCGCCCAATACGGGATCGGAGCTTTCTCGAGATAGCGGATGCCGTTTTCGTGGAGCGTGACCCAGTCGTGAAGGGTGAGCATTTCGCGGCCGGCTTCGGCGTGGGCGCCGTCGGCATCGTCGAAGAGAGAAGGATGGAAGAGGCCGGGGACGAAGATGGCGAGCCAGAGAAGGAAGATGGCGAAGTAGGAAGACCAGTGGCGGCCGGACGTAAAGTTCATGCGCGGACGCGAGTCGAGACGCAGCTCGATGGAGTGGGCTTGGGCGCTTCAAACATATAGAAAAAGTTTAGCATGGCGCGTTGCCGCGTTCGCGAATGTGGTCGGTGATCGAAACAAAGGGAGGAAAGATAACGCAGAGACGCTGAGGTGCCAGAGTTACACGGAGAAGAGTCAGGGGCTGAACGAATTCCTGGTGGTCGGTTTATGTCGTGACTGAAGCAACGACCCACAAACATCTGGTGCACTGAAATCGAAAGTCAGTCGGCGAGCCATGCGTGTTCAGCCGATGGCGACGAGGGCGACGCCGGCGCAGACCAGGGAGACTCCGGCCCAGCGGCCAGCGCTGATTTTTTCGCCGAGGAAATACTTTGCGGCGAGCGTGCCGAAGACGTAGGGATTGAGCGCGGACGCGGGAATGACGAGGCTGATGGGCTCCCAGGAAAGAAGAAGCAGGAGCGTGTAGAAGCTGGCGGCGAGGAGCGGGACGCCCGTCCAGAACCAGGGATTGCGCAGCGCGCGGCCGAGGAACGCGAAGATTTCGCGCGGCCGGAAGCGTGTCGGCTCGCCGGTGATTTTCATGGCGTGGGTGATGATGATCTCGCCGGCGGTGCTACAGAAGATGAAGACGGCGAACATGACGATGCTGCGAATCATGCGGCGACTCGTTCCTGGGCGATGACGTCGGTGGTGCGCGGCTTGGTGAGGCCAACGGTGAGGACGCCGGCGCAGATCAGTGCGACGCCGATCCAGCGGCGCGGCGAGACGGACTCGTGGAGAAAGATGACGGCGAGAAGAGTGACGAGCGCGTAGCCGAAGGCGCCAGCGGGCATGACGTAGCTGTAGTCGGCCCAGCTCATGAGGAGCATGTAGCTGGCGGTGAAGCCGATGAGGAAAAGGATGGCGAGCCAGATGGTGCCACTCGTTACCGTTGCCAGGAAAGCGTGTTGGAGGCCGGAGGCGGTGAGAGGGACGTTGCCGATTTGGGTCATGCCGCGCTTGAGCATGAGGTCGCCGGCGTTGGCACAGGTGACCATCACGAGGATCATGAGGAAGGTTTTTACGCGTAGGCGATGGTCGTGATGCATATGGGTATTGTACGAGAAGTTGGATGAATGAGGCGGGCGGGAGTCGCGGGAAAAAGAAGAAGAAAGAGCTTCACTGCTTCAATTGAAGAGAGATTCCTTGGCTACGTGAGCTGACGCGTTCGCGGGAGCGAACGCGAAGAAAAAGCGTTGGCTGACGTCGATCGGAATGCCGGGGTTAGGCTGGGCGTTACAAACAACGGGCACGTGCCACGGAGGGCGTCGGCTCACTGCCGTGGGAATGACTCGCCGTTTAGCAGGTTAATCGTCGTTGTGATGTGGGTGGAGTTGAGTCTAAACCCGCACCCTTTTAAAAGCGAAAAGGGTGCGGCACCCAAAGGCCGACGCGTCGTTGAGAATTTTGTTGTGGCGAAAGAAAAAACCGCGCCTTCAGATTCGAGAAGGCGCGGCGTACTAAGCCTTGAGAGGCGTACAAAGCACTGAGAAAAGACTAGTCGTTGCCGGAGGCGGAGCCGGGGACGGCTACCATGGGTTTTTCGGCGTCGCCGCCTTCGCGGACCCACTTCCAGCGTTCGGAGCGGAGCTTCAGGAACGATGTGGCTTCGTGATAGAGGCGCTTGCGCTCGTGCGAATCCCAGAGCGCTTCCTTGACGATGCGCCACACAACTTTGGGGCGGAAATAATATTCGTCGTAGAAGCGATTCACGCCGCCCATCATTTCGGCCTTGCTGAGATGCGGATATTCGATGTGCGGAAGCTGGTGGCCGCCGGTGTCGGCAAGAGCCTCGACGCGGAGGAAACCTTCTTTGGACATCTGCTCGTGGAGCTCGGTGCCGGGCATGGCGTGGGCGAGCGAAACCTGAATCGTTTCGCAATCGAGTTCCTTGGCGAAGTCGATCGTTTTGTTGATGGTCTCGGCGGTTTCGCCGGGGAGACCGATGATGAAGTCGCCGTGAACCTTGATGCCGACCTTGCGGCAATTCTTCATGAAGGTGCGCGCCATTTCGACAGTGGCGCCCTTCTTGATGTTCTTCGAGAATTTGCGCGTCGCCGGACTCGAAGCCGACGATGAAGAGGCGAGCGCCGCCATCGGCCATCGCTTTGAGAGTTTCATAGTCGCTGTGAACGCGAGCGGTGGAGGACCAGCGGAATTTATATTTCTTGAAGCGATTGGAAAGATCGATGACGCGGTCTTTGCGAATGTTGAAGGTGTCGTCGTCGAAGAAGACTTCCTTCATCTGCGGAAAGTATTCGAGAGTCTGTGCGATTTCGCGCTCGACATTGGCGGTGGAACGCGTGCGCCACGCGTGGCCGGAAATGGTTTGCGGCCACATGCAGAAGGTGCAGAGCGCCGGGCAGCCGCGCGTCGTATAGAACGAGACGAACGGATGAAGCAAGAACGGGACGTTGTAATTTTCGATTTTCAGATCGCGCTTGTAGATGTCAGTCGCGAACGGGAGCGCATCGAGTTCTTCGGTGTGAAGCTGAGGGCGCTCGACGTTGTGGACGACTTTGCCGTCTTTGCGATAGCTGATGCCGAGGATTTGATCGAGCGGTTTGCCGTGCGCGAATTCGGTGACGGAGTGATCGAACTCACCGCGCGTGACGAAGTCGATGTCTTCGCTGGCGGCCAGCGTTGCGTCGGGCTTGATGTGGCCGTGCGGGCCGACGAAAGCGACCTTCATGCTCGGATTGGCTTCTTTAATTTTGCGGAGAAGCTTGATGTCGGAATCGAAGCCGACCGTCGAGGTGAAGAGGACGAGGAATTCGTAGTCTTTGCAGATTTCGATGGTTTGGCGCCAGTCGATTTTGGCGGGCGAGGCGTCAATGAGGCGGCTGCCGGGAATCATGCCGGCGGGATAGGTGAGCCAAACGGGATACCAGTAGGACTCGATTTCGCGAGTCGCGGGCCAGCGCGAGCTTGCGCCGCCGTCGAAATTTTCGAAGCTCGGCGGATTTAAAAGCAGTGTTTTCAAAACGTCAGGCATTATGCTCCCTCAAGCGTCCGCGTGGGATAGCGGAGTGTGTGCAAAAATTTTCCCTGTTTCCCGATTGCGTTTGCGTATCTTCGCGCTGGCAGCACTTTAGCTGCCCTCTCCGGCGCGGAATGGTTCCCTAGGACTAGATTCATTTTAACGGAGATGGTTGCATTTCGGACACAGGAATCTGTGAACGGTGGTTAACGGGTTGTGAACGGATAAATGGTGCATTGAGTGGGAGTTAGGGGAAGGGGGCGTACTGGCTAGGGGGACGGGTGGGTGGGGCTGGCTGCGGCGTAAAAGCGGCGCCGAGGCGCCGCACTCCATATGGGCAGCGAGACGAGCAGGATCGGCCCAGGTGACGGCTGACAAAAAACGCCGGCAAGATGCAGGCGCTACCAGACCGAGGTGAGGATTTCGTGGATTTGGTCGAGCCATTGAGCGTGCTCGGGCTTCATGAGGACGGAGCGGAGGGTGGTCACGGTGGGTTTGTCGCGACGGATGCTGGCGGGGAGATTTGGGAAGAAGGCGGCGGGGAGTTCGGCCAGGGCGAGGTGGAGATTTTTGGCAGCGACTGCTTCGAAGATTCGACGGGACTCGGCGGAGATTTCGGTGAGAGAGGCGGACTCGTTTTTTGGGCGCGGGACGAAGATCAGGATGTCGAGTTCGGGTTCGAAGGCGGGGATGAATTTGTCGCCAGCTTTGAGTTTCTTGTAGAAAGCGAGGGCCGTGTCTGTTCCCTTTTGCAGGTCCTGGGCGAACTCGCCATCTTTTCTGAGCGGCAATAATTTTTGCGTGGCCCAGAGTGCGGCGGCTGCGGCGCCGGGACGCGAACACTCGAGACTGATTTCGCCGAGGTGGAGTTCGGCGGAGCTGAAATAGGTGTAGGGCGAATCGTGTTTGTAGAGGCGGCCGACGCTGGGATCGCGGAAGAGGACGCAGCCGCAGCCGTAGGGCTGGAGGCCGTGTTTATGCGGATCGATGACGATGGAATCGGCATCGCAGATTTTTGCGAAGGCTGCCGCGGTTTGCGGGGCGAGATTTTGCGCGAGAGTGAAGTAACCGCCGTAGGCTGCGTCAGCGTGGATGCGGAAATTGTAGCGATCGCGGAGTTTTAGAATTTCGGGGAGCGGATCGACGGAGCCGGTCGCGGTGGTGCCCATCGTGACAACGACGGTGCCGACATCGTTCTTGGCGGCGAGGCGAGATTCCAGCGCGTTGAGATCCATGCGCGCGTGATTGTCGACGGGAATCGATTCAAAATCGAGTTGGAGGACGCTGCTGATACGGTGATGCGTGTAGTGGGCTTGTTCGCTAGCGACAATTTTTTTGCCGGGGGCGAGTTGGCCGGCGACCCAGAGTGCTTCGAGATTGGCCATCGTGCCGCCGCCAGTGAGATGGCCGAGAAATTCTTCCCAATAAAACATTGCGGCGATTTCGGCGACGGCTTCTTTTTCGAGTGCGCTGGTGGCGCGGCCGCCGTCGAGCGCGTGATTGTTAGGATTGATGAACATCGCTAGCGCGTAGGCGAGGCGCGCGACGGGATGCGGCGGCTTGAGCATTTGGCCGGCGTAGAGCGGGTGAAAGTAGGGGTAGTTATCCTGGAGGCGGGTGGCGAGTTCGTTCAATACCTCGCTTGTTCGCGCAGCACCGGGAACCTGCGGGTCGAATGCGGGAAGACTCACGAAACCAGCATCGAGTTTTTTGGCGGCGGCGATAAGGGCGTTGAGGGAGTCGAGGTCGATCATTTGTCGGACAGATTGTAGTTGAAGTTGACGCCGGGCGGAGTGAACCCCGTCCCTACCAAGACGAAGGCTACTGCCAGACTTTGTCGAGTTGGCCGGCGGCTTGAAGCAGGTCGAGTTGGGCTTGCTGGCGCTGGAAGTTGGCGTCGAGATATTGCATCCACTTTTCGTTTTCGGTGACACGGGCGCGTTCGACTTCGCGAAGATTCACTTTGCCTTCGTCGAGTTGAGATTGAAGGACGGAGACGTCTTGCTGCGCGAGCTGGAGTTCTAGGCGCGCGACTTCTTTGGCGGCGTCGCGTTCGCGGAGGTGGCGCGTTTTCTGGCGGACTGCGGCGCTGATCTCCTGTTTCTTGTTGGCGAGATTGGCTTCGGCGATGCGGAGATTCACTTCGGCGAGCGCGATGTTGGCTTTTGTTTGTGCGCTGAAGATTGGCACCTGAACGTTGACGCCCGCATTGAAATTGTTGCGTTCGAATTTTTGAAAGAATTCGGCGTAATTGTTGAATTTGGCGAGGAGGCTATACGTGGAGACGAGTTCGAGCGTGGGATAGTAGCCGTGCTTTTCGCCGGTGAGGCGGAATTGCTTCGCGCGAACATCGGAAAGATCGGCTTGGATCGCGGCGTTATTTTGCATCGCCATGGCCACGAGATTCGCGCCTTCCTGCTCGGCTTCGCCGGGGAGATCTTCCGGAGTGACTTCGATCGGCGTTTCCTGCCGGAGGCCGCACTGATTGCGGAGGAAAACCTCAAGTTCGTCCTGGCGACCTTCGAGTTGGAGGACGCGCTGCGTGACCAGAGCTTTGGTGAGTTGGGAGCGGGTGACTTCGACGGGAAGCTCGAGATTTTCTTTTTCGCGCTGCTGCGTGACCTCGAGAATTTTGTCGGCGCTGCCCTGCTCTTTGTGAAGAAGGTCGAGCGAGTGACGAACCATGACGAGCTCCAGATATGCGGCAGCGGTGCGAGAAATTACCGTGCTGCGCGCGTCTTCGAGAAGGATGCGCTGGGATCTGGCTTGCTCTTGCAGTTCTTTGCCTTGGCCACGGAGAGGTTCGTTGATGACTTGCTCGGTGTAGGTGAGGCTGAAGATCGCAGGGGCGCGGCCGCCGGGAGTTTCGGGAATGCCGTAGGTGTAGCCTGCGCCGGAACCTGCGTAGAGATTCGGCATGAATTGGGATTTGGTGATGTAAGCGGAGCGATCGGCGAACGTGGTTTGGAGCTTGGCGACCTGGAGGTCTCTGGAGTTCTGGAGGGCGAGTTCGATGGCGTGCTTTAGGGTAAGCGAGACGGGGGCGGGAGTGCCGAAGGAAGCTTGCGCTGGCAGAGACGGCGCGTCTTGGGCTTTCGCTGAAGCGAATGTAAGCGACGCGCCGATGATGAGTGCGGCTGCGATGATCGGGCGAAAAAACGCCGGCGAGTTGGTCTTCACGTCGCGATGCGCCGCTCTGAGTAAACCGGCGCGACCAAGAAGGTTTGAGTTGAGATTCGTCATGCTCACCTCGTTTATGTGAGACAGCACTTTCATTCTATTCGTAGCGCAGGGATTCGATGGGCTGCATTCTTGCGGCTTGGTTCGCGGGCAAATAGCCGAAAAGAAGCCCGGTCGAGCAAGAGACGATGAAGGATGCGATGACGCTCCAAGTCGAAACCGGCACGCGAAGATTGCCTGGGATAAACGGTTGAACCGCGGCGGGAATCGCGAGGCCGATCAGAATGCCGATGATGGCACCGCCGCCGCTGATCAAAAATGCTTCGAACAAAAACTGATACATGATTTCGCGATGCGCGGCGCCGATTGCTTTGCGGATGCCGATCTCGCGCGTGCGCTCTTTCACGGTGACGAGCATGATGTTCATGATGCCGATACCGCTGATCAGCAGTGCGATGAACGCGATGAGCAAGAGCACGATGGTGAGCGCGAGCGAGATATTTTTCGCGGCGCTAAGAATTGCGGTGAGAGTTTGCACGTCGTATTCGGCGCCGGCTGGATGGCGGCTGTGAAGAACCTGAGCGACGCCGCGCTCGACGGAATCGACTTGATCGGCGCGCTCGGCTTGTGCGTAAAGAGTGCGAAGAACTTCGGTGCCCGTGTAGTACTTCATGAGCGTCAGCGGAATGATGACCGACTCATCCTTGATTTCGGAGAGGCCGAAGGTCGAGACGCGCTCGCGAAAAACGCCTATGACGGTGAAGCTAAGTTCACCCATGCGGATGGACCCGCCGATGGGATTGTCGAGGCCGAAAACACGGTCGGCGACTTTTTTTGTAATGAGGCAGACTTTGCTGCGCTGCTCCATGTCGGATGAATCGAAGTAGCGGCCGCGCATGATCACGAGGCGGCGAATGGCTTGATAGCCAAAGGTGACGCCGATGAGATTGACCGGACGCTCTTTGCCGCCACCCACAACCGACATCGGAAGCTCGCGCGTGCCGGCGACCTCGGTAACGCCGGGGACTTGGGTTTTGATGGCGTCCATGTCGTCGAGCGTAATTTCGTAATTGAGCGGCGTGGCTTTGCTGCTGGCGTTGATCAACTCGACGTAAATCATGTTCGACCCGATGGCTTCGATCTGGCTGATGACGTATTTCTGGCTGGTAAGCGCGATGGTGACAACGAGAACGATGCAAGCGCTGCCGATGATGACGCCGAGCGAGGTGAGAATCGCGCGGACTTTGTTGGCGCGGAGGGCGTCGATTGCAACGGATAGGGTTTCGCGCATGTCCATCATGGCTATGACTTCTTTAGACGCTTGAGAGCGTCGGAGGCTGCGTGGCTGTGCGGGTCGAGCTTGAGCGCGGCTTCATATTCGGCGATGGCGGCTTGCGATTTGTTTTGATTTTCGTAGTAGCGGCCAAGCCACTCGTGGGCGTCGCGCGGGCGCGGATAGCCATTGCGCGTGGGCGCGGTCTTTAGATATTCGCGCAGCAGAGTCTCGGGCTGACCGGTCTTGTCGTTTTTGATGATGAGAGCTACGGCGCGATAAAACTTCCCGCGGGGATCGCTTGGAGCGGCTTTCTCGCCCACGATCTGCAACGGCGATGAGGCGATCGGACTGGCTGTGTTTCATCGCGTAGTCGCCGATGTCGTAGATCAAGTTTGCTGATTTCGGGTGGCTGTCTAGCGATTTTGAGAATTCGGCGTCGGCAGTGGTGAAATCTTTTTTCTGGCGGCGGCAGTTGCCTGCGGCATAGTGGCCTTCGGCCGCGTCGAGTTCAGTGAGGCGGGCGATTTGCGGAATAGCTTTGTCTTCGCCGCCGCCCGCGATGCCGGGGGCGCTGCAGTCGTATTCGATCAGAGGCTTGACGCGCGGAATAATTTTTTTCGTCGAGATGGACGGCGGTGTCGAACTCCTTGCGCGTTTTTTTCGCCAGGGAGAGACCGCTGAAAGGGCCGGCGTGCTCGGCTTTTTCACCGTACGCGCGGCCGAGCCATTCGTGGTAAACGGAATTTTGTGGATCGAGAGCGACAGCTTTTTCGGCGCTGGCGATCGCCTGGTCGTGCTGTTGCAGCTCGTTGTAGCTTTTCGTCAGCAGCAAGAAAATTTCGGGGTTCTTTGGATCTTTGGAGGCGGCTTCCTGTAACAACTGAACCGCTTTCGGGTAGTCGCTGACTTCATAGGCCTGGCGGGCAGACTCGATCGCGTCGCCTGGACGGGGAGCAGGAGCGGAGGCGCGAGCGGACCGAGGCGCGTTCAGAGAAATCGCCGCGATAAATGCAGCGATACAAAGGCTGAAGATCGAAGCGGCTGAGCGCATCAGTTGCCGTCCTGGCGAGCTCGAACGGCGCTGTCGTCGGTGTTCATGATGCGCACGGGCATACCATCTTTCAGATCGACATCGCCGGGTAATGCGATCATTTCGCCGGCGTTCAATCCCGAGACGACTTCATAATTCGTCGAATCGGCGATGCCCACCTGAATCTCGCGCTTCTCGAGCTTGGTCTTGCCGAGCTCGCCGCGCTTGACGACGTAGACGTAGCGCTTGCTGCCCTCGCCCTCCACCGTGCCGCGGGGAACAGTAAGCACGTTGTCTCGCTCTTTAGAATTGATGCGCACATTGACGTTTATGTTGGGTAGCAACTCGAGTTTGTCGTTGTCGACCGTGCAGAGCAGCTCGCCGACGCTGCGCGAGCCGCGGGCGACGACTTGCTTCGGCACGGTTTCGGTGCGGCCGTTCCAGACGCGATTCGGGAGCGCATCCCAGGTGATGCGCACAGGCTCGTTGGGAGCGAGGGCGCCGATTTCAGGCTCGTCAATGAATGCGCGGACGCGCACTTTGCTGAGGTCAGCCATTTCGGCGAGCAGATCGCCGAGGTGAACGTAGTCGCCGGTTTTCACGGGCAGCGAATAGAGCGTTCCGTCCAGCGGAGCGACGATGCGGCCGTTGCGGACTTTTTCTTCGAGCGCGGCGACAGTGCTTTGCGCCTGCTGAACGGCGAGCGGCGCGCTGCTCGTATCGAGCGTGACGCTGCGATCGAATTGTTGCTTGACTGCCGTGAGGCGCGTGACTTCGGCTTGGGCCTTGGCGAGATCGACGTCGTTCGCGGCGAGTTCGTCTTTCGTGGCGGCGTGCTGATCGATCAATCGTTGAAGCGCGTCGTGAGTGCGCTGCAAGCGATCGCGTTGCGCAACTGCAGTGGCGAGCGCGCCGGTTGCCTGCGCAGCTTCGGCGGGCGCACCGCCGCCTTTGGCGACACGCAGCGACTCTTCGGCGCTCAGCAGTTTGGATCGCGCCTCGGCAAGCTGGGCCTCGGCATCCTTCACGTTGAGATCGAGGAGGCGTTGGCCTTTCTTTACGTTCTGGCCTTCGACGACGTAAATTTTTTCGACGAATGTATCGAGCTGGGCGCGCATCACGAATGGAGAGATCGGCTCAACCTTGCCGTTGCTCGAAATGGAGGCGACGATGTTCTGGCGAGCCGGCACGACTGCGTTGATTTTCGCGATGGGCTGCCGGCCGCTCACCTTGATGAGGATGAGCGAAAGGATAGCGGCAACCACCAGAAAAATCAGGATGCGATTTCGGACGATACGTTCCATCGTTGCGTTTCCGCGCGTCGACTGCGTCTGTGGCACGCACACGAGCACCCGAGCCTGGCTTACCGCTAGTTCCAATGGGTGGCTTGCATGCCCGTCGCCCGACGAGCCTCAAAGATATTGATTGTAGCAACAGGCGCGCGGTTATCTCTAGAAGAGCTTCTACCTTCTGCCTATCGGAATCGGCGGCATGGAACTCGCAACGGGCTTTCGCGTCGCGCCGGGGTGAGGTTTCCAGTAACATTTTAAAAGGCGGCGTCTCGGGTTGGGATGCGGTCTTCTCTGCAAATCACAAGCGGGCCTGAATGATCGAAGTCCAGAATCTTTCCAAGCATTTCTGGGATAAGAAGCGCGGCGAAATTCGCGCGGTGGATGGCGTCAGTTTTCGCTGCCAGCCGGGGCAGATTTACGGCCTTTTGGGCGCAAACGGGGCGGGAAAGACGACGACGCTGCGCATGCTGGCGACGATTCTGGAGCCGAGCGCGGGGACAGCTGTCGTTTGTGGGCATGACGTAATCGATCATCCGGAACGCGTGCGCGCAAATGTCGGATTTCTGTCGACGGCAACCGCGCTTTATCCCCGGCTGACCGCGCGCGAGGTCGTGCAGTATTTTGGGCGGCTGAATGGACTGTCGGATGCGGTGCTGAAGCAGCGCGTCGATAAAATTTTCGACCGGCTCGACATGAACGGGTTTCGCGACCGCCGCTGCGACAAATTATCGACGGGCATGAAGCAAAAGACGTCGATCGCGCGGACGCTCGTGCATGATCCGGCGGTGATGATCTTCGACGAGCCGACGCTCGGGCTCGACATCATGACCGCGCGGACGATTACCGCGTTTATCCGCGAATGCCGCGATTTGGGCAAGACCGTGATTTTTTCGACGCACATCATGAGCGAAGTCGAAAAGTTGTGCGACGTGATCGGAATTATTCAGGGCGGCAAACTGCTGGCTGAAGGGTCGTTGGATGAGCTACGCGCGAAATATGGCGAGCGCGACCTGGAGGAGATTTTCGTGAAAGTTGTGGCGCCGCATTATGTTCCGCCGGCGGAGGACCACTGACATGTCGCTTCGCAATGTCGGCATCGTGTATCGAAAAGAGCTGACCGAGGCGCTGCGCGACAGCCGCACAATGATTTCTTCGATCTTGATTCCACTGTTTCTGTTTCCTGTGCTGACCGTTGGGATTGGCTATGCATTTGTAGAGGTTGCTGACCAGGCGACTCATGAGGCGTCGAGAATCATGGTGCTCGGCGGCGCAGATTCGCCGGACGTCGTGCAGAAGCTGAAGGATTCAAAGAATCTGCGGGTAGTGAAGCCACGCGCGGATTATGTCGATTTGATTTCGAATAAAAAGATTCGAGCTGCGATCGATATCCCGCCAGGATTTCAGGCCGATGTTGAACGCGGAGAACATCCCGAAGTGAAGATCTATATTTTCTCGGGCGATTTGAAGTCGATGCTCAGCGCGACGCGCATCAAGGAGCAACTGACCGAATATCGCGACAGCATGGTGCGCGATCGGCTCACAGCGCAGCATTTGCCGGAAAGCTTGATGAAGCCGTTCGGTGTCGAGCAGCAGAATGTCGTGTCGGAAGATCGCGTTGCAGGCGAATCGTACGGCGGGCTGATCACGTATCTCGTGATTTTGATGTGCATGACGGGCGCGATGTACCCAGCGATGGATTTGACGGCCGGTGAAAAAGAGCGCGGGACGATGGAGACCATCCTCTCCAGCCCGATCCAGCGGACGCACCTCGTGCTCGGTAAATTTCTTGTGGTGCTGACAGCGTCGCTCGCCACGGCAACGCTTTCGGTCTTATCGATGGCCGGGTCGTTTGCGGTGCTTTCGCATTACGGCCGCGCACAAGGGATCGGCGAGGATTTTCCGATTCTGACGATGCATGCGCAGACGGCGTTTGCGATTTTCATCATGGCGCTGCCGGTGGCTGTGCTTTTTTCCGCGGTGTTGATGACGATTTCGCTTTTCGCGAAGACGTTTAAGGAAGCGCAAAGCTATCTGACGCCGATGACGTTTCTGGTGATTGTGCCTGCGGTTGCAGCGGTGATTCCGGGAATCGAGCTGACGGCGAAGCTGGCGCTCGTGCCGATTCTAAACGTCGGCTTGCTCTGTAAGGAGTTGGTCACCGGAACCTATCACTGGGAATACATTGCTCTGATTTTCGGCTGCACGTGCGTCTATGCGGGAATCGCGCTGTTTCTCGCGGTGAAAATGTTCCAGCGCGAGTCGGTGCTTTTCTCTTCGTAGTTCAGTGCGCGACGCGCTGCTGCACTGCCCGTTGCGGTACACGGCGATGACGATTTTCCCAGTCCTGGCTAAGGCGCCGAACAGTTTCGCGAAGACGTACCGCGAGCGCTGCGATCGTTTCGAGGCGCTGCTGGCCCCCGTTGGGTAGCTGGCCGTCGTTTTTGCGCCGCACTTCAGCCAGCAGCAGTTCCGCATTGCCGAGGATTCCCGTCAGCGGATTGTTCAGTTCATGGCGCAGCGTTTCACCGAACGCTTCCTGATTATTTTCGTCGCGGAACAAAGCGGCCGCGGCGGCCGGTTCCTCAGCGGACTGGCACAGGCGTTCTTCAATCAAATCGATCGCCATCGAAAGACAACTCGCCGAGCGTACGATGAAATCGGCGAGCCCTGCCGCGACAAGAGCGGACAATTCTTGTTCATGGCTTGCCGACGCGATGACGATGACGGGCGCATATTCAGCGAGCGCCGACACGATCGATTCCAGGCGAAGCGCTGCCGTGCTCATTGCGGCGGCATTGCATGAATCAGCGCCGATTCCACTCTCTTCCAGCAAAATCACCGTCGGCGCCGCGTGCAGGAGGATGTCTCTGGCCGCGTCAACGGTACTCACGGCTGCGACACGTCTGTTCGACTGGCGCGTCTCGAGTTCTTTTCGCGCCGCGGCACACAAAGCGGCGTCATCACTCACCAGCAAAATGGTCTGTTCCTGAGTTTGCATTTCCTATTTCCTCGCTGCCTGAATCATCGCCGGAGCGTTGCTGGAAGGGCGCGCCGGTTTAACCAGACTGAGCACGCGCCGGACCTTTTCGGTCAGTTCTTCGACGCGAAACGGTTTAGCAACGTGCGGAAGCTGATTGCGTTCCAAGAAATCGTGCGTATGCGCGGCGACGACGTCGCCGGTAACGAACAAAAAGCGCCGACTGAGCGGATTGCCGGAGGCCGCGAGCGTTTTGTAAAAGTGTTCACCATCGAGCTCCGGCATTTTCATGTCGCAGATGACCAGGTCGAAGTCTTCTTCGGCTGCGCGTTCAAGGGCTTCGCGCCCGTCGAGCAGAGCTTCGACGCTTAGACCCTCATCTTCCAGCACATCGCTGATGAGCCGCGCGACAGTGGGTTCGTCTTCCACGACGAGCACGCGCGAACCGGCCCACGAAGCCAGCGGCGCGTCCGCGTGGGCCGCAGGAAGCGGACCTCGCGCGGACGCGCGGCGGGTTGCAACGGCGTCGCGGTATGGGAGGCCCGAGCCAATCGCGGGAACTGCGATGGACATCGGTTGCGAGGCCTGTTGCGATGACGATTGCGCTTGCGATTTTGCTGACGCAGCGTGGTGCGATGCGGAGACCGGGACAGCAGGAAATTCCAAGACGAAATTTGCGCCACGGCCCGGCGGGCTCGAGACTCTGACATTGCCGCCATGCTCTCGAACGATGCCGAGAACGATCGCGAGCCCCAGGCCGGTGCCGATTCCAGCCGGCTTCGTCGTGAAGAACGGATCGAAGATGCGCGAGGCAATCGCCGCTGGAATGCCCGGGCCGTCGTCGCTGATTTCGAGCTGTACGTGTTGCGCGGCGTGCCGCGTCGCGATGCGAATTTTGCCGCCTTTGCCGCGCAGCCCAAGCGCTTGACGCGAGTTGCCGATCAAATTCATCAGAACTTGCTGCAATTGCCCGGCATCACCGAGCACGCCCGGCAGCGCAGATTCCAGCTCGAGCTCTACCGTGATTTCTTCCGCGGCGAGATTGAATTTCTGCAACTCCATCGTGCGAGTCACGACCTGATTCAGCGAGATCGCCCGGCGCTCGGGGCGCGATTCACGCGCCGTCATCAGGAGCTGGCGGAGGATCGTGCCGGCGCGCTCGGCCTCCTGGAAAATCTGCCTCGCCTCTTCGGACTGGCCATCCACATCGTTGCGCAAGAAAAGTCGCTGCGCGTAGCCGAGAATGCTGGTGAGTGGATTGCTGAGTTCGTGCGCGACGCCGGTCACCATCTGACCGAGCGCTGCCAGCTTTTCGGTTTGCAGCAGCTTCGACTGAAAGACGCGTTGCGCGGTCAGGTCGCGATAGATTTCGACGCGGCCGAGGCGTTCGCCGTCAGCTCCGAGGATCGGCCGGCTGGCGCGCTCAAGTACGCGTGGCACCGGTCGCAGGAGCTGAATTTCGTCACGCACGCCGCTGTCGGTACCGCGCGCGAGCTCGCGCCAACGATTCGCAAATTTTTCAGGTTCGGCAGCCTGATCGGACATGCGCGAGATGAGATTCGCGAGCGTCGCGACACCCGCTGCATCCTCTGGAGAAAATCCCACGATTTGAGCGAACCGGCTGTTCATCGCCTGAATTCCCTGATTCACGTCGAACAGGACGACGCCCTCTTCGAGCCATTCGATAACATGGTGCAACTGCGTTTCGCTGCGATGCGGCTGCGCGGGTGATTGCTCGCTGGCAATCGGCTCAAGCATCACGGCAGCCAAGGAGTCGCCGGCAACGTCAGCGAACGGAATCGGACGAAGCCGAACTGCCGCGCCGTTGCGAAGGTGTGCTTCCTGTACCTCGTCGGCGCCCTCGTGGCCACGGCACTGCGAAGATTGGGCGCGCTGAAGCCATGCTTCGACCTTCGGCCGATCCGGCGCCTGAAACAATTCCGTAAATTGATGCTGTCGCGAGCCATCGGATTGTTCGGGTAGGCTCGCGTCTGACGCAGATCGGGCGAGCAGTTCCTGCGCCCCGCTGCTTATCGGGCCAAAGCGGCCGTCCGCTTCGAGGACAATTTTGGCGGAGGAATCGCTTTCCACGATCGCTCGTTGTCGCTTACGTTCCAGCAACAGTGCAGCGGCGCATTGTCGCTGTGCAAGTGCGGCCGCGGCGAGCTCGCCTCGAAGTTCCAGACGCTCGACGTCTCTCTGTGTCGCGGGTCCTGACCGGAGCCCGGCGACCAATGTCCCGGCCGGCTCGTGAGAGGCGAAGAGGGGAACCGCAAGGATGCGTGATACGTCAGCCCGCGGCCACGGAAGCCCCGATCCGCTGCCGACGACAATCGTGTTGCGAGCATCCGCGGCGCGCTGCCAAATACTTGTGAGTGGTGACCTGTCCATCGCGTGCAGCCAGGCCGCATCGCCGCTCTGCCAGCACGGCGTGGCGCCGTTGCGAGCGCCAGACGAAGAAATCGACCAGCGACCGTGGCTCGGTGAAACCGGTTGTTGGGCTGACGGCGCCGCGTTCGCAATGAAGTCGGAACGAAGCCGCAAGATCGCGAACACCGCACCGAGCCCATCGCCGCCTGGCGCTGTCTCGGTGCAGCCGTCAACCAATCGGGTGAAGATCGAGTCAATCGGTCCGCTGGAAGTGAGCTCCGAGAGCAGCCGACTCGCCGCGTTTATGTCCGCTTGGCGCTGGCGCGCGAGACGTCGTTCTTCCTCCAGCTCGATCGCAAGCGCCAACTCAGCCGAAATCGCTTCGACCTGAGCCAGCGGCAATACGCCGCGCTTACGACGTGTCCCCGCGAGAACCACGCCGCGAAGCTGCCCTCGCGCTCCGACGGGCGCCCAGACTGCGCGCTGCAATTCCAACAGTGCGCCGAGCATGAGCTGGTCGGGCGTGCCGTCCAAGTCTTGCTGAATGGTGCGACCACTGGCCAACGGCTCGAGCGACGGCAGAGCTTCCAGGGAAAGACGGGCCCACTCCGACGGCGCGTCTTCGCCTTCCCGGTCCGCAACCATACCCCGGAAGACAGATAATCCGCGTGGCGAACGGATGTCGATATCACCTTCGTCGATCCAGACACCCGCCCGGTCGACCTCTGGCGCCCCAAGCAGCGCCTGGACCGTGCCCCGGACGAGGTCGGCTTTCTCCGCTCCGGGCGATTGGGCCAGCCGGGCCATGCCGGCAAAGCTTTCGGAGCCCGCGTTTTGTTTGCCGCCGAATCTCATGGGTATAAGCACTGCTGCAGTATCACAGTTGCATTTGTCGAACCGTACTCTACCACCAGACGGCAATGCATCGCTGTGTCCATCTCCGACGGGCAAACATAGACTGTCAAATCAATGAGATAGCGATGAGCGGGTTGCGCTCAGGGGCGGAATCTCGATTCCATGTCGAGATTCAAGATCGCGGGCGTACCGAAGTGGTCCGGCAGAAGTTTCGAAGTCTGTTCCAAAGTGGAACAGTTGCGTTTTGGGCTCCGCGGACAAACGGCGGACGCAGATTCGCGACCGATCTGACCACGTGCTCGTTCTGCCTCGAACGGACGGTCAAGGTCTAGATTGGTGGATCAAATATTCAGCGTGGGCGCGAATCCTGGTGCCTTGCGGACTTTGGTCGCCTGCTCAAATGCATATGCCACGCGCAGCAGCACCGGCTCGCTCCAAGATCGTCCGAAAAAGCTGATGCCTACCGGCAGCCCATGCACAAATCCGGCCGGCACCGTGATGTTCGGATACCCAGCCACTGCGGCAGTGCTCGAGCTTCCGCCGCCAAACGAATCCCCATTGATGTGGTCGGTCAGCCACGCCGGCCCGCCCGTCGGGCCGACCAACGCGTCGAGATTGTTCTTGTCCATCGTCGCGTCGATTCCCTCTTTGCGCGCCAGATCACGCGCTTTGGCCACGGCGTCGATGTATTCCTGCGTCGTCAGCGGCCCTTTTTCTTCGGACTTCAAAAACGTGTCCTGCCCGAAGTACGGCATTTCCTTGGCGCTGTTCTTGTCATTGAATTCGATGATGTCTTTGAGCGTTTTCACCGGCGCGTTCGGCCCGAGCTTCGCCAGATAGGCGTTCAAATCGGCTTTCAGCTCGTACAAGAAAATCGTGAACTCCGACTCTCCAAACTTCCCTGCCGATTCGATCGGCGCCGGATCGACCAGAATCGCGCCCTGCTTCCTCATCGTTTCCAGCGCCGCTTCCATGACCTTGTCCACTTCTTCGTTGAATCCAAACGTGCGGCGCACGACGCCGATGCGCGCACCGCGCAAACCATCTTCCTTCAGAAATTGCGTGTAGTCCGTGTACGAATGCTCGCGACTTTCCGCCGTCGCGGGATCGTCGCTATCGATCCCGGTCAGCGCGCCGAGTAAAATCGCTGCGTCGCGCAGCGTCCGGCACATCGGTCCCGCCGTGTCTTGCGTGTGCGAGATCGGAATGATGCCGGTGCGACTCACCAATCCAACCGTCGGCTTGATCCCCGCAATGCCACACGTAGACGACGGACACACGATCGACCCATCCGTCTCCGTCCCAATTGCGGCCGCCGCAAGATTCGCCGACACAGCCGCGCCCGAACCAGAACTCGACCCGCATGGATTGCGGTCGAGCGCGTACGGATTCTTCGTCTGCCCGCCGCGCCCGCTCCAACCGCTCGTCGAATGATTCGAACGAATGTTCGCCCACTCGCTGAGATTCGTTTTTCCCAGAATCACCGCGCCCGCATCGCGCAACCTCTGCGCGACCGTCGAATCCTTGGGCGCATGCGAACCCAGCAGCGCCAGCGAACCCGCCGTGGTCATCATTTTGTCCGCAGTATCGATGTTGTCTTTGATCAGAATCGGTATGCCGTGCAACGGTCCGCGCGGCCCTTTGTCTTTCCGCTCTTTGTCCATCGCGTCGGCAATCGATAGCGCGTCGGGATTCAGTTCGATGATCGCATTGAGAGCCGGGCCTTGCTTGTCGATCGCATCGATGCGCGCCAGATATTTTTCGGTGATCGAGCGCGAAGTGAACTTCCCCGACTTCATTCCGTCCTGCAAATCCGAAATCGTGATTTCATCGAGTTCGAACGCGGGGATATCACCCGCGAGAAGGACTGGACTTTCGCCCCTCGGCTGAAAACGTCACCAGCAACCAGCGGTTTCGCTGCCGCCGTCGCAATCGCAGCAGTACCGAGCAAAGACGCGCGCAAGAACTCGCGCCGCGCCGGAGTAGCCGGTTCCGGCCGTTTTGCCTCTACGCTTTCGGTGCAATTTTTATCAGTGGGATTCGAAGACTTATCGCTGTCGTTTTCGGGCAGTCGCTTCATTGGCCTTCCGTCTGGCTGCGACCTGGGGAATCGCGTTTGTGCCGACGAAATAGTAAGCCAAGTTCGCGCCAAAGTCAGGATTTTGCAGGAGCGAACGAACTCCAAAGACGCTCAGGCAATCGAAGTGGGCTTGTTCAAGCAGAATTCAAATAGATTCAAACCAGATACGCCGGCGCCGCCCGCAAAATCGGCTCAGCCACAGCCTGCGCTTCCATCTCTTGCTGCAACAGCCGCGCCGCTTTCTCTTTCAAACAGATATTCAGCGTCCCGTGACAAACCAGGTGGCAATGCCCGCCCGGACATCGAAACGCTTGAAACAACACATTCCGCGGTGTCTCGGGCTGAGCGGCAGCAGCCTCCGCCTTTCGCGCCTGCTTGGTCCACAATCCTCGCAGCGCTTTGAGCGCCGTCTTCAACTCATCGCCTGTGAGATGAATCGACAAAAACGGAAGCACCAGATGAAAACAGTTCGCATCGCAGCGAAGCAAAATGAAATCGTTATCGTCGCGGAGAGGAGAAAGCCGAGGTTCGCAAGGGTCTGGCAAGTGCCGTCTCCTTCGAAGGGTGATGCGCCGAGGACGAGCGCGTTGTTGCAAACGGCTTGCAATAACGATGTCAGACTAATTCAGTCCTACTTTGCTGTCAAGCCCCGTTTTTCTTTCGCCGACATCGCTTCTCGACCTTCAGGCCTCTTAATCTGGCAGCCCGGCATTCTCGGGTACAATCGAAAGGTGGCGCCTCACCCAGTTTCGGGCGCAAAGGGCGGTTCGCGTGATTCATCGCAACGTTTTTCATAACGACAGTCTGACGCCGATCGAAAAAGTCCGCCTCTCTCCGGGCCAGGCCGGAATCATCTGCGGCTGGGGCATTTTCACCACAATGCGGATCTCTCGCGGCGAAGCCTTCGCCTACGAGCGCCACTGGCGCCGCCTGGAAAAAGACGCGTCGATCATCCGTCTGCCAATGCCTTACTCAGCCGCCAAGGTTCGCCTGCATCTCCACGAAGTGATCCGCGCCAATAAGGTCGAGAGCGGCGCCGCCCGCGTCTACCTGATCAACAACAACGTTGGCTTCTGGCAAAGCGACGAAGCGCGCCCCGAAACCGACCTGATCATCTATACCGCTTCCCTTCCCGAATACCGCGAGCCGATCAAACTCGATCTCCGAGAGCACGGCCGCCATGCCGGTTCGCCGTTGGCTGGCGTTAAGAGCACATCCTGGCTGCCAAACGTTTGGGCTGTCGCCGAAGCGCAAAAGGCCGGCTTCGACGAAGTTGTGCTGCTCAATGAGCGCGGCGAAGTCGCCGAATGCACCGCGGCCAACATTTTCATCGTGAAAAACGGCAAGGTCTACACGCCGCCTCTGAATTCGGGCTGTCTGGAAGGTGTAACGCGCGGAATCTTGTTCGAAATTGCGCCCGAAGCGGGCGTTCCGGTCATCGAGCAACTGCTCAAACCCGACGATCTTTACGGCGCCGACGAAGTCTTCATCTCATCGACGAATCGCAATCTGATTGGCGTCGGCGAAATTGCTGGAAACAAGATCGCGAATGCTCCGGGCAGATTCACTCGCCAGCTCGACGAACTCTTCGACGCGCACGTCGCCGACTACGTCACCCGTCGCCAGGCAACCGCTTCAAGGTAATTTGTTTCTAGATTTCAGCTTACAATTCAGACGTGTTTAGTTCGTACCGCCGCCGGCGATTTCTGCCGACGACGAACTCTGCGGCCCGTTCGAGGTTACCGCGCGGTTTTCAAACGCCGCTGCCAGCAGCTTCCAATCCTGACGTATTTCCAAATCGGAGGTCTTCGGAGCATGCCCGCTGCGTAGCTGCTCGCGCATACGTGCAACCAACAGATCTTGCACGATCGAAGATGGTGCATCGCTATTCAGCACGTTGCCGCGAGAAATGCCGACCTCGACAACTTCGTCCCCATTGCGAACCGCCAACACCGGGTGGCCGGCAGCATCCAGACGCAGTTGCGCGCCGTCCAGCAGCTTGTGCCAGGTCGCTTCTTCGCGTTTTGGCGCCGCATCGCTGTTCGCCTTGGTCATTTCGTCCAAGCCCTTTTGATACGACTTGCGCTCTTCCGCAGTTAGCGGAGCTTGCAGATCCCCGTTGGGCGAGAAGACCAATGCATTCTTGCTCGGATTGAAGGGTCCGCCGCCTAGCAAATATCCCGCGGCAAACGCGCCGCCCACCACCGGATGCAATGCGAGCAACGTCACTTCGTACTTCTTCGCCTTAAACACCGACTCCAGCGCGCCACGAACCGGCTTGCTCCGCCGAATCGTGCCTGGAACCTGCGGGATAACGAACGCCGTCATTTGCAGCTCGGGATGCTTCTTCGCGTATTGCACGAATGTCTTGGCCGCGTGCTTCGGCGTCGAGACATCAAGTTCGGAGATAAGTCCGCGCCGCACCGCCTTCGGATAATAGAAGTTGACGGCTTCCTTCACGAAGTCCGCGCAGTTGTTCGTCACAAATTTGTACGCCATCCGATTCGTGCGCGAGTTGTACTTCGCGATGAACGCATCGTCCTGCGCCGCCGAAGTCGGCAATTGAAATGCGTACAGCGTCCGGTCGTAGGCCGACCCGATCAGTTCATACCAGTCGCCCGGAGGCGTTTCGCCTTCCGGACCGTCCGGGATCATCTGCTCATAGTTCAAGCGCCGGTAACGATCTCGGAGCGAAGCTTCCAGCTTCACGTCGGCAAACAACGGGATGTCCTGCGGCTTCTCGACCGCATATAGATATGGATACAGCGGCACCGCGATCCAGTCATAACCCGCGATCCGGTGATATCGGCTAATCACCACCCCGGACTCCCCTGGCAAGCACCGCCGCAACGAAACTGGAGACTCCGCGCAAATATTGGATAGGTAGACTGCCGCATGCCCCGTTCCGGCGAATGCTCCGTCATAGCTGTAGGGCTCTTCAAGCAGGACGGCGACGTCCGCACGAGCCCCAGCCGCCCCCAAAAATAGGAGCGCCAACAGGCTTAAGGCGAGAATGCGAAGGGGCCTCATAAGGTAACGTTAGACACCGGTTTGGATAGCTGCAACTTAGAACCCGTTGCCCAGCCGCGAAGTTGCAACCTGGCCTTAAGTACAAGAAAACAAATGACCAAGTACTAAGTTTTGGGTAGAAAAAAGGGCGATAACTGGCCAGTTTTTGGGCCTGCTAGTGGTCTGATTTGGGCCTAGGTAGCGGCGGCACTGTGTAAGTTTTGCCACATTTGGAAACTTCGCGCCGCCTGTCTTGGAGGCAGTAATAGTACCGCCGTACGTTATTCGCTCTGCTTTTTACACCAATTTTGCTATTGCGTAGACGGCGCCTCACACGGCATAAATGCAATATAGCGTTGCTGCCGCGGGAAGCGACGGACTGGGGCTGAAGACCCGCATTTCTCATCGCTGAGGTGTGTGCATTTTGCGATTCGCGGTCCGAAGCCAGTCGGTCTTTCACGAATGCCCCCAGTGTAGGAGTCGCTCCGTTTGGAAGGCGGATCCCTACGGCACGCTCGAGCAATTCCTCCATAACTACTTAAAGCTCTCGCCTTACCGTTGCGCCCGCTGCGATTGCCGCTTCCTGGACACGAAAATTTCGTCTGGCGACGCGCCTCTGCCCTTGGTTACCCGCGCGATTGATCGTTTCCGCGGCTGGGTGCAGCGCACGCCCTACGACACAAACACCGCCCTCGCGTTGAATGCCATTCTTGGACCGGCTTCGGTCAAGCCCGAGCGTCGCTTTCCTTCGATCGTCCACGAACCGCCGCAGGCCGGCCACGTCCAAGGCGACCGCGCACTGAATTAACCCTCACGCTGAGGCACGCCTGACGGTAAACCCCTTGTTGTCACGAATCTCGCTGAAATCCCGTTGATTTTGACTCTGCGTGTTACAATCCCGCAGAAATAAGATGCCCGATACAGTTCCAAATCTGGCCGAAACCGTTCTCGAGGTGGTGTCTCCCGACGGTGCGCGGCGTTACGTTCGCGTAACACAAATGCCGTTTCTGATCGGTCGCGGCGCCGAGACCGGCAACCATCTTCAGCTCGCCGATCGCCGCATATCGCGCAATTGTGCTGCGATCGTCATGGAAGGCAACAAGTACTACATCGAAGATCGCGGCCAGCGTCGCGGCCTCTTCATCAACGGCGAGAAAAGCGAAAGCCGCGAATTGCAAGACGGCGATTCGATCACGTTCGGCCTCGACGATTCCTACGAAATCATTTATCGCTCCGCCACAAACGCGAGCACCGATTCACTGCCGCACCTATTAACGCGCATCGAGCACATCACCAGTTCCGAACCAACCGGCGGCGGTCTGCGCAAACTGAACCTTCTGCTCGAAGCGACCACGCTTCTGCATTCGCAGTTGCCGCTCGATACCGTGCTCGGCCACATGCTCGATCACGCCGTTTCGGTGACCGACGCCGACCGTGGCCTGCTTCTCGAAACCGACGCGAACGAAACGCTCAAAGTTCGCCTAGCGCGTCGCTCCGGCGGATTGCGTCTGCCGCCTGAAAGCCTCACGCCGAGCCAAACCGCCATTCAACTCGCGCTGCGGCGCCAATCCGCGGTAATCACCGAAGATCTCGCGCAAGCCGACATGGATTTGCAGGCCGCCCAGAGTATCGTCGCGCAGCGTCTTCGCGCCGTCGTCGTCATCCCTCTGTATGCGGTTTCGCGCGCCAACACCGATCAGTCGATGATCAACATCAAACGCGGCGATTTTCTCGGCGTCCTCTATCTTGACTCGCGCCGCCCCGCTGCATTTTCGAAGCTTGATCGCCAGATTCTCGACGCGCTCGCCGGCGACGCCGCAAGCATCCTCGACAACGCGCGTCTCGTCGAACGCGAACGCGAACGCCAGCGCATGGAACAGGAAATCGGCATCGCGCGCGACATTCAGCAAGCGCTCCTGCCCAAAAATTTCCGCGACTATCCCCATCTCGCCGTCAGCGGTGTCAACTTCCCTTGTCTTGCGGTCGGCGGAGACTATTTCGACGTCTTCTCACTCGGTGACAATCGCACCGCTTTTCTCCTCGCCGACGTTTCCGGCAAAGGACTTGGCGCCGCACTATGTACCAACCTTCTGCAAGGCGCTCTCTCCGGCATGTCGCTCGGCACCGATCCTGCGCGCGTCTTCAATCACGTCAATCGCTTTCTCTGCGACCACGCCGAAATCGGCCGCTACGCCACAATGTTTTTCGGCATCCTCGACGATCAGGGCCATCTCGAGTACATCAACGCCGGCCATCCCTCGCCATTCTTGATCCGCAACGGCGTCGCCGAAGACGTCTTCACCGAAGGTTCGTACCCCGTCGGTCTCGTGCCTGAGGCCGAATACACCACCGTCTGCCTCAAGCTCGAACCCAGCGATACGCTCGTGCTCTTCAGTGATGGCGTCACCGAAGCGATGGATCCCGCCGACCAGCTCTTCGGCGTTCCACGCCTCAAAGAAGTCTTGATGGGTGTCGCGCCGCAAACCCCGCTCGATGAGCTCCAGCGCAAAGTTCTCGATGCCGTGGAAAATTTCGCGCGGGGCGCCAGCCAAGCCGACGATCTCACGCTGCTCCTCGTCCGCTATCGTGGCGCGCACGCTATGACGGACACCGACATTCCGCCGATTCAGACCTCTTCCGCCAGCAACGCCGCCTGAGGTTCTGTGCTAGTCCCGCGAACACCTGTCTCACAAACCAGCTTGCGAAGCCACGCTCGGTCGTATATAAGTAGTCCATTAATCTGAAAAGTACTGCGCCGCCAATATCCGGACGCCCTACCGGGAATCGGCGCAAAAATCGAATACGTTTACTCCCTAGGCCTTCTCACCGGGACTAATGGATCTAGCGGCCAACAATCCCAAACCGTCCTCGACCGAACGCGAGCAGATCGAGACACGCAACTCGAACACCACTCGTCCCTGGTTCGAGTCCAGCGTCCAAGATTTGAAGGTCGCCTTTCGCTCTTTGCGCAAGAGCCCGGGCTTCGCCATCACCGCGATTCTCACGCTCGCTCTTGGAATCGGCGTCAACGCCTCCATCTTCCAGCTCATGGACGCCGTTCGCCTCCGCAGTCTGCCCGTCGCCGATCCCGACCGCCTCGCCGCCGTCGAAATTCGCGGTGGCGTCCACGATTTCATTCCCGCGCGCTCTTCCGATCTCTCGTATCCGCTATGGGAACAGGTTCGCGACCATCAGGAAGCCTTTTCCAGCGTGTTCGCATGGCGTACCAACCACGTTCGCATCGGCGAGGGCATCGAAGAGCGAAAAGCGGACGCGCTGTGGTTCACGGGCGAAGCATTCAACACGCTCGGAATCTCCCCGGAAAAGGGGCGCTTTTTTTCACCCGAAGAAGACAAGCCCGGCTGCGGTATCCCCGGCGCCGTAATCAGCTACGCATTTTGGCAGAGCCAGTTTGGTGGGCAGGACTCCGCAATCGGCTCGACGATTCTCATCGAACGCAAACCGACACGAGTACTCGGAGTCACGCCAGCCGGATTCCTCGGACTCGAAATTGGCCGCACATTCGATTTCGCTTTGCCGCTCTGTTCGACTCCGTCTTACCACGATGACCTGCCCTACTTCACACGCCCCGACTATTTTTTCCTCACCGTTATCGGCAGATTGAAATTTGGTTGGACCCTCGCGCGTGCATCCGCGCAACTCGAATCAGTCAGTCCCGGAATCATTGCCGCGACAATTCCGACGGGCTACAGCAACGCCTTCCTCGACATTTATAAGAGATACCAGCTCACCGCCTATCCAGCCGGACACGGCATCAGCTCGCTCGATACTTACGATTCGTCTTTGTGGCTGCTCTTGGGCATCACCACTCTCGTCTTGCTCATCGCCTGCGCAAATCTCGCCAATCTGATGTTGGTTCGCGGCAATTCGCGTCAGAGAGAAGTTGCCGTCCGTCTTGCGCTCGGTGCCTCGCGTTGGCGACTGGTTCGTCAGTCGCTCGCGGAAGGGCTGATACTCGCCGTTTCAGGCGCGATACTCGGCACGGTGCTTGCTGCCGCGTTCAGTCGCGTGATTGTGTGGTTCATCAGTTCGGCGCGAGACGCGGTCAAGCTCGATCTCAGCCTCGACTGGCGCGTCTTCGTTTTCACCACAATTCTCGCGCTCCTCACCTGCGCGATTTTCGATCTGTGGCCCGCAATTCGCTCCTCGCAAACGAATCCAGGCATCGCGCTGAAAAGCGGCAACCGTGGGACGACGCAAGGCCGCGAGCGATTTTCGTTTCAGCAAACGTTGGTCGTCGCGCAAATTGCCGTGTCCATGGTGCTCCTTGTCGGAGCACTGCTCTTCGTCCGCAGCTTTCGAAATCTCGTCACCTACAATCCGGGATTTCGCGAGGACGGAATCATCCTGGCTCACTTCAACCTTGGTCATCGCAAATTGAGCGGTTTCGATGCCTACGATGGCGCCGTGCGCGAACTGCTCGCCCAGCTTCGCGCGAACCCCGGCGTGGACTCTGCCGCGACCACGACCCACATCCCTCTCAACGGCAGCACGTGGCAACTCGGCATGCGTGGCGGCAATCGGGAAGGCTCCTCGAAATTCACTTGGATCAGTCCCGGTTATTTCGAAACGATGAATATTCCCTTGCTCGCCGGCAGACAATTTTCCGACGAGATCGATTCCCGCAACTCGCCGCGCGTCCTGATTGTGAACCAGACCTTTGCGCACACTTTTTTCGGCAACCGAAAATCCCATCGGCCAAACTGTCCGCTCGATCGCGGAGCCCGGATATCCCGCTGCTGAGTTTCAGATCGTGGGCGTCGTCAAAGACACAAAGTATGGAAGTCTCCGCGATCCGACTCCCCCGGAGAGCTTCGGCCCATCAACACAATTTCCACCCGGCCAAAAAGCCGCGATGGTTTTCATCCACACATCGATTCCGCCCGATCGCGTGATCCCCATCCTGCGCGAAAGCGTACAGCAACACGATCCTGAGATGGATTACGAACTCTTCGTGTATCAGAACACGGTCGAGGACACACTCAGCCAGGAGCGCATGATGGCGATCCTCTCCGGCTCATTCGGCGCATTGGCCGCGCTGCTGACGATGGTTGGACTCTATGGCGTGATTTCTTACATCACAATGATGCGTCGCAACGAAATCGGCATTCGAATGGCTCTCGGCGCAGATCGCAGCAGCGTGCTCGGCTTGATTTCAACTCAAACTCTCCGCATGCTCGGAGCCGGAGTCCTTCTCGGCATCTCTGATCTCGCTCGCCGCCACTCGCGGCGCAAGCTCTCTCCTCTTTCGGGCTTCATCCCAACGATCCACTCTCCATCATTTACGCCGCCGTGCTCCTTGTCCTCGTAGCTCTGCTTGCCGCATACATTCCCGCCCGCCGCGCCTCCCTCATCGATCCCAGCAGCGCCCTCCGCGACGAATAGCCCATCACCAATCTTCGACACACATCCCGCATCCACCCGATGCCGCCCCTCTCCTCTTCGTGTACACTTCGCCGTAACTCGTCCTAGTCCGACGGCCTATGGCATCTGACGACACAACAAAAAGTCCCGTCCCGACCGCCAACTCCCAAGCCCCCTCGCCACCCATAGCCCCATCGCAACAAAATCCCCTTCACATCAATCCGTGGCTCATCGCCGTTGCGGTGATGCTTTCCACCTTCATGGAAGTCCTCGACACCACCGTCGTCAACGTCTCGCTCCCTCACATCGCCGGCAGCCTCTCCGCCACCATCGACGAAGCCACCTGGACCCTCACCTCCTACCTCGTCTCCAACGCCATCATTCTTCCGCTCACCGGCTGGCTCTCCAATTTCTTCGGCCGCAAGCGCATGTTGATGCTCTCCGTCACTGGCTTCACCATCGCTTCCTTCGCTTGCGGACTCGCTCCCACTCTTCCGTTCCTGGTCGTCTGTCGCGTCATTCAAGGCGCGTGCGGTGGCAGCCTTCAACCCATCTCGCAAGCCGTCCTCCTCGAATCTTTCCCACCGCAAGACCGCGGCAAAGCCATGGGCTTCTGGGGACTCGGCATCGTCGTCGCGCCTCTCCTCGGCCCCGTTCTCGGCGGCTGGCTCACCGACAGCTACAGTTGGCGCTGGGTTTTCTATATCAACGTGCCGATCGGCGTCGCGTCCATCATCATGACGCGCCTCTTCGTCTTCGATCCCCATTACATCAAGCGCGCCTCGTCAAAAATCGACTACTGGGGCATCGGCATGTTGGCCGTCGGCATCGGCCTGCTGCAAGTCGTCCTCGACAAAGGCCAGGAAAAAGATTGGTTCGCCACGATGTGGATTACGGTTGTCGCAGTCGCCGCTGTAGTCGCTCTCGTCGCGTTTATGTTTCGCGAGTTAATGATCGACCATCCCGTCGTCCAACTCCGCGTCTTCAAAGATCGCACCTACTCCACCGGCGTCTTTCTCATGTCCATGCTCGGCGTCGGCCTCTACGGCACGACCGTCCTCATCCCGCTTATCCTGCAGACTCTGCTCGGCTACCCCGCCTTGCGCGCAGGCATCGCCATGGCCCCGCGCGGACTCGGCTCTTTCATCGCCATGCCCATCGTCGGCCTCATCATGTCGAAATTCGATCCGCGCAAAATGCTCGCGCTCGGTCTCTTCGTCTGCGCGCTCACTCTCTTTCAATTCTCCGGGCTCGATCGCAGCGCCGGATACTGGGACTTCTTCTGGCCGCAGCTCGAAATGGGCCTCTCTCTCGGCCTCGTCTTCGTCCCGCTCACCACCATCACCATGTCCGGCATCGCCAAAGAAAAAATGGGCAACGCCACCAGCCTCTTCAATCTCGTCCGCAATCTCGGCGGCAGCATCGGAATTTCCGCCGTCCAAACCATGGAAGTCCGTCTTCAGCAAACCAACACCAACGTCCTCGGCGCACACGTCAACCCATTCAGCACCGCCGCGCGCAATATGATGAACATGATGGAAGGAATGATGGTCAGTCGCGGCGGCGACGCAGTTGCCGCCGCTCAGCAAGCTCGCGCCATGATCTTCGGCCTCGTCCAACGCGAAGCCGCCATGATCTCCTACAACACAATCTTCAAATCCCTCGGCATCCTCTTCATCGCCCTGCTCCCCTTCATCCTCATCATGCGCCGTCCCTCTCAAAAAGCCCCCGCCGTCGCCGCCCACTGACGCCTAAGCGGAATCTGGCGGCAGCCGAATTGAGCGATATCTGACATAAAATCGCAAGAGTTCGTCATCAAGAAACGTTCTCTCACTTCGCGCCATCGCATTCTGGATATTCTTGCCGTCTAGCCCGTTCACTTTGCAAGTGCGTCCGCAGACGGCACAAGAACGGTTTGATCAATCGCAGGGATAGGTTCAAAATGATACAAAAAACGAAGGCGAACAGTCGAAAACGTAGCAATAGTGTAACGGAGGCCGTTTTTTTCGAGAACATGCCTGGCTGACTGCAAGGAAGCGTGCGGAACCATACGCGCAACTAGACCACGTTCCATTCGATTCAATTGAACTGAAATTCCGAATTCGCGTGGTTTAGCATCTGGTAGTCAGCCAAGGAGTTCGAAGTCAAGACTAAAGAGGTTCGCATCAGAGTTATGGCCGTGTCCCTATCAAAAGATGGAGATCGCCTCGAACTGAGACTAGGTTCAGAAGACCCTGCTCGAAGTGAATCGACTAAGTACGTACGAATGAGGCAATTGTCTCCGACACGGCACAGATCGTTAGATCGACAATTTCAGATGGGAGATGAAACTGGAGATGAACTTCTTGCTATAAGCGATAAACCGCCTCGAACAGGAAAATAGCAACTCCGCGCGGGCAGTGCTCGGGCAAAAGCTGAAAGCACAGAGGCAAGAACACCAAAGAACCTACAGAATTATCCGCTACCCTCCCTCTTTGCCTTTATCGAACAGAACGGCAAAATTCAGATAGGAACAGCACGCGACCGGTATTGTTCGCCGTTGAGCCAGAGCTGAGAGCGTTTACTTACGGTCGTGATGGGAGATATTTACCTTCAAGAACGCGATCCGAAGACCCTGAAGGTCGGTGGAAGCCGCAAGCGGAAAACGAATTCAGGGCCCGGCCGGACTTCGAGTGATTATCCGGAAGGATGGCTCGGTCATTGTTCAAACAGTTGTGCAAGGCGACCCTGCGCCTTGTCTCCTGCCGCAATTCGCGCGAAGCTGTGAAACAATGGCGCTTCGAACCAACTCTCGTCGATGGCAAGCCCATTGATTTCATAACTACGCTTGAGGTGAACTTCGCAGTGAGGCCTTAATGCGCTGTGACTTTCCGCAAGGCGGACTCCAATCGGAGCAGTGATTCTATCTCCCCTTCGCCTCCGCCCCCCGCAACACCAAACACGTCGAACTCGCCTTCGCAATCGCCCGCCCATTCTCGTCCGACACTTCGCACTCCACATATCCGACGCTCTTCCCGCGCCGCACCACTTTCCCTTCCGCCCGCAACTGCGCCTTCCACACCGGCCGAAAAAAATTGATCTTTAGCTCCACCGTCGTAAACGATTCCCCCGGCGACAACGTCGAGTGAAACGCAATTCCCATCGCCGAGTCCGCGATATCGCACAGAATTCCGCCATGCGTCGTCCCCATCGGATTCGTATGCTGCGGCCCCGTCTCGAGCGTCACAACCGATCGCCCCTCTCCCACCTCCGCCAATTCAAATCCAATCAACTCCGCCACCGGCATGACCTTCCGCCGTCGCGCACTCGTCTCTCGCTCCTCGGCGCTCCGCTCTCGAGTCTCCTCCGCCACGCGTCCTCCTTGATATCTCGCGCCAAAGCCTACACCAATCCGCGCGGTGATATCGCTACGATCCACTCTTCCCTCTGTGTCCTCTGCGCGCTCTGTGGTGAATTTCTTCTTCTCTTCACCCGCACGCCAGCCCAAAAAATTCCCATCGCTCACTCAACTCGCTATAATCCCCCCGCATTCCTCCGACCAAGGAGCACAACTTGTCCGACGCCTCTCAGCCTCATTCCTCCCACCAATTCCACCTCAACACCTACCGCGTCGAAGGCGCCACCGTCATCGAATGCCACGGCAAACTCGTCTCCGACCACGCGCCCCAACTCCGCAACGAAGTCCGCAATCTCCTCCCCGCCGAAAAGCGCATCATCATCGACATGAAAAATGTCCATCACATGGACTCCTCCGGCCTCGGCGCTCTCGCCACTCTTTACGTCCACTGCCGCACCCGCGGCTGCAAACTCGAACTCATCAACCTCAATCAAGCCACCCGCTCCCTCCTCAGCATGACCAACCTCCTCTCCCTCTTCGAAGACGCCGGCCGCTTCGGCGGCAAACTCCCCTAGTCTTCGCTCCCGATAAAAATTAGCTCGCCGCCCATGACCGATTTGGCGCCTCCTGGGTGCCGCACCCTTCGATTCTAAGGGTGCGGAATTTCCATCCGTCTCCGCGATTAATCCGCTCAGCAAAAAACCGATCTCCTCCACCTTGTAGCCGCGATCGTTTCCAGATCGCGGGCCCTTTCTATCCGTACTCACCCACTTCGCGCTAAACTCACCCGCAACCCTATGAAAAAATCCGCCTCCAAAAATCGCACCGCCAAACCGGCCGACGACAAATCCGTCTCAATTATTTCTCCCGCCTCCCCGAACCCGCCAACTCCACTCTCCAATCCGTCCGTGCCGCCATCCTCTCCGCCTGCCCCAAAGACACACCGTAACCCTCAGCTACGGCATCCCCACCTTCAAACACAACGGCAGCATCTGCGCCATCGCCGCCTTCAAAGATCATTGCAGCCTCTTCCCCATGAGCTATTTCGTCATCGACAAATTCCGCGCCGAACTCGCCCGCTTCGAAGTCTCCAAAGGCACCGTCCGCTTCCCCACCAACAAACCCCTCCCCGCTCCGCTCCTCAGAAAAATCGTCAAAGCCCGCCTAACCCAAATGTCCGAAAAACAAAAAACCAAGCCCACCCGATAACAGCCCCGCCAGGAACAATCCCCCGATCTGCGGCGTCTGTACAAACGGCACCCTTATTAATCTCCTGGTGCCTGTACCACTAAATATCCATCTCCCCGCATCACAGCGGGCGGGGGTGCTCATGCCACTTATGCATGATCTGCGCTATGCCTTTCGTCTCGTAGCCCGATCCCGCCTCTCCACCATCCTCGCCATCCTCTCCCTCGCTCTCGGCATCGGCGCCACCACCGCCATCTTCAGCGTCGTCTACGCCGTCCTCATCGACCCTTACCCCTACACCGGCGCAGATCGCATCGGCTTCGCCCATCTCTTCAATCAAAAAGATGAAGACCAGGGCGACGCCCCGGTTACGCTCAGCCAGTTTCAGGAAATAAAAGCCAACGCCAGATCCACCGAGGGCCTCGTCGCATGCGAGCGCCGCAGCGTCGCACTCAGCGAACACGGCTTCCCCGAAGCCGTCAACCAGGAGTTCTTCTCTCCAAACGCCTTCGAATTTTTCGGTGTCGCCCCACTTCTCGGTCGCACGTTCCACCCAAACGATCTCGGCGATGAGTCCAAAGTCGAAGACGTCGCCGTTCTCAGCTATCACTTCTGGCAGCGCCATTTCTTCGGACGTCCCGATGTCCTCGGCCAATCCGTTCGCCTGAACGACAAGTTCTACACAATCGTCGGCGTGATGCCGATTCGTTTCGCTTGGGAACAGGCCGACATCTACACTCCCGTTGCAGTTCGCCCCGACAACGAGTATCGCTTCGAGTTGGTCATGCGTGTCCGTCCGGGAATCCCTCGAAAACAGGTCGATGCCGAATTTCAGGACTTCCACCTGAAATTCGCAAAAACAGCCCCCAAATTCACGTATCCCGAGCCTCCGTTCCGCACGCAGTTTGAGTCTGTCAATGAAACCGTCCTGGGCAAATTTCAAAACACGTTGATCGCTCTCATGGCGGCGGTGGGCTTCCTTCTTCTGATCGCCTGCGCCAACGTCGCCAATCTCTTGCTCGCTCGCGCCAGCGCGCGCCGCGGCGAAATCGCTGTCCGCGCCGCCATGGGCGCCGGCACCAAACGCATCGTTCAGCAACTCCTCACGGAAAGTGTCATTCTCAGCGTTACCGGCGGGATACTCGGCCTGCTCTTCGCCTACGGCGGCATCAAAGCCGTCGTCGCACTGCTCCCCGAAGACTCGATTCCCAGCGAAGCCGTCATCTCACTGAATCTGTACGTCCTCGCTTTCGCCGTAGCCATTTCCGTCCTCACCGGCGTCCTGTTTGGCTTGGCTCCTGCTCTCCAGCTCTCTCGCCAAAATCAGTCCGCTTTTCTTCGTGAGACAGGACGCGACTCCGCCGCTGGTGGCGCCGGAAATCGCCTGCGTAATATCTTGATCGTCAGCGAAGTCGCACTTTCTCTCGTGTTACTCACCGGTTCAGCGCTGGCTGGATTCGGCCTCATCGAACTCACGCGCAAGAAACTCGGCTACGAGCCCAAGGGTGTGTTTACACTTTTCATTCCGACATCTGACACCCGATACCCGCAATGGGCGCAACGCCGCGCTTTCTTTAATGACGTCATCGAACATCTCAAGGTGATCCCCACCGTAGAGTCCGTCTCCGCCACCCTCACCGGGGTGCCTCCCTACGCCGGCGCCGACCTGAAATTCACCATGCCTGGTTTGAGTGCCCCGGTTCCTACTCGGCTGAATCTGGTAAGTGACGCCTATCTCTCCACGATGCACATCCCGCTGTTGCGAGGACGCTTCTTCGACGCGGGCGATGTCGAGCGACCCAATCCCGTCGCAATCGTCTCTGAGGACCTGGTCAAAACCTATTTCCCCGATCGCGATCCGCTCGGACACCAGATCACCGTCGATATTCCAAAAGACGGCCTGCCTCAGGCCTTTATACGCTCTCCTTCCGCTGTATCGACCTACGAAATCATCGGCGTTTGCGGCACCACGTGGAATCGCGGAATGAAGGACACTCCTGTACCCGCCATCTATATTCCGTTCACAAATATCATTCCACCCGGAATGATGTTCGCCATTCGCACGACAAGTCCAAACCCGTTAGCGATCGAAGAATCCGTCCGCAAGGCCGTAAGCGCCGTCGATTCCTCGCAAACGATCGCATTTGTTCGCACTGGCGAGCGCATCCTTGGATACGAATTCGCCTTCCCGAAATTCGCCACATTCCTCTTCGGCATCTTCGGCGGTATCGGCCTCGCACTCGCCAGCATCGGCATCTTCGGCGTGGTTTCCTACAGCGTCTCCCGCCGCACCCGCGAATTCGGCATCCGCATGGCCCTCGGCGCCACTCCAGGCAAGATCCTCAGTCTTGTCGTTACATCCATGGGCCGAGTTCTCGTCATCGGTTTTATCCTCGGCATTATCCTGAGCATCGTCTCCATCCGCGCCATGTCCGACAAACTCGAAGGCATAAATGCCAACCACCCCTTCGTCATCATCGTCGTCATCGCCGTCCTCGCCACCTCCGCCCTACTCGCCTGCACACTCCCCGCCCGCAGCGCCACCCAAATCCACCCCGTCGACGCCCTCCGCCACGAATAACTCCGCAGCCGCCATGGAACAAATTCCCCTCCTCCGCCGTCTGTACCACGTATACCCGCCCACCTGCATCACAACCGAGGGGTGCCACCATGTCCGCAACCCACGATCTCCGCTACGCCCTCCGCCTCCTCGCCCGCTCCCGCCTCTCCACGATCCTCGCCATCCTCTCTCTCGCTCTTGGCATCGGCGCCACCACCGCCATCTTCAGCGTCGTCTACGCCGTCCTCATCGACCCCTACCCCTACGCTGCCGCCGACCGCATCGGCTTCGCACACGTTTTCAACTCCAAAAGTGACGATCGCGGCACCCCCGACTACACACTGAACCAGTACATGGAGATGAAGGCCAGCGCCAAATCCGTCGAGGGCATGATCATTGGCAACCGCCGCGCCGTCGCCCTCACCGAGCACGGCATCCCGGAATCCATCAATCAAGAATTCTTTTCTCCGAACGCCTTCGACTTCTTCGGCGTCCCGCCGCTCTTCGGTCGCACCTTCCACCCAAACGACGCAGGCGATGAATCCAAAGTCGAAAACGTCGCCGTTCTCAGTTATCTCTTCTGGCAGCGTCACTTCTTCGGCCGTCGCGATGTTCTCGGCCAGTCGGTCCGCCTCGACGATACGTTCTACACGATCATCGGCGTCCTCCCGATTCGGTTCACCTGGCAGGATGCCGACATTTACACACCCGTCGCGATTCGCCCAGCCGACGACTTTCAGTACGACGTGGTCTTGCGCGTTCGGCCCGGTGTCCCTCATCAACAAGTCGACGCCGAATTCCAAGCCTTCCACGAAAAGTTCGTCAAAACCGCGCCCACTTTTGTCTACCCGGAACCTCCATTCCATACAAAATTTGAATCCGTCAACGAAGGCATCCTCGGAAAATTCGCCAACACGCTCTTGGCGCTCATGGCAGCCGTTGGCTTCCTTCTCCTGATCGCGTGCGCCAATGTCGCCAATCTCTTGCTCGCTCGGGCCAGTTCCCGCCGCGGAGAAATCGCTGTCCGCGCCGCTATGGGCGCAGGCGCCATGCGCATCATCCAGCAGCTCTTAACGGAGAGCGTCATCCTCAGTGTCACCGGCGGCGCTCTCGGCGTGCTCTTCGCCTACGGTGGGATCAAAGCGGTCGTCGCCCTTCTTCCCGAATTCTCCATCCCTCACGAAGCCGTTATCACGCTCAATCCCTACGTCCTGGCCTTCGCCGTCACCGTTTCCGTTCTCACCGGCATCTTCTTCGGTCTCGCTCCTGCTTTTCAGCTCGCACGCCAGAACCAATCGGCATTCTTGCGTGACGCGGGCCGCGATTCCGCCGCAGGATCGGCAGGCAATCGCCTGCGCAACGTGCTCATCGTCAGTGAAGTTGCACTCTCCCTGGTGCTTCTCACCGGCGCGGCACTGGCTGGCTTCGGCCTCGTTCAATTGCTGCAACAGAAGCTCGGCTATGAGCCCAAAGGCATTTTCACGACCTTCATCCCCACCTCCCCAACGCGCTATCCACAATGGAGCCAGCGCCGCGCCGTTTACAGCGACATCACCGATCACTTGAAAACTATCCCCTCCGTCGAATCCGTCGCATCGAGCGTCACCGGCATTCCTCCCTACGCCGGGGCCGGACTCACATTCAACATGGCCGGATTGCCCGCTCCGGTTCCCATTCGCGTGAATCTGGTCAGTGATACCTTCCTTTCCGTTTTGCGCATTCCCCTTCTCAGAGGACGCTTCTTCGACGCACGCGATCTCGAGCGCCCCAACCCCGTCGTCGTTATCACGCAAGCAATGGCCAAGACCTATTTCGCCGATCGCGATCCCATCGGCCGCCAAATCACCATCGACATTCCCGACAAGGGCTTGCCACAGGGATTCGTACGTCCTCCGAATCCACCCACTTCGTACGAAATTATTGGCATCTGCGGCACAAGCAAAAATGAGGGACTCAAAGACGCGCCAAAACCCGCCGTCTACATTCCGTTTACCAACATCTTCCCGCCTGGCATCATGTTCGCGATTCGCACCAGCAATCCAAATCCCTTGGCGATCGAAGAATCCGTCCGCAAAGCGGTGAGTGAGGTGGATTCATCCGAGCCCATCGCCTTCACTCGCACCGGCGAACAATTTCTCGGTAGCGCCTACGCCTACCCCAAATTCGCTACTTTCCTCTTCGGCATCTTCGGCGGCATCGGCCTCGCCCTCGCCTCCATCGGCATCTTCGGCGTCGTCTCTTACAGCGTCTCCCGCCGCACCCGCGAATTCGGCATCCGAATGTCCCTCGGCGCCACTCCTGGCAACATCCTTCGCCTCGTCATCACATCGATGGGCCGCGTCCTCATCATCGGCTTCGTAATCGGCACCATCCTCAGCGTCGTCTCCACCCGCGCCCTGGCAGACAAACTCGAAGGCATCAGCGCCACCAACCCCTTCGTCCTCCTCGCCGTCATCGCCGTCCTCGCCATCGCCGCCCTGACCGCCTGCCTCATACCCGGCCGCTCCGCCACCCAAATCCACCCCGTCGAAGCCCTACGCCACGAATAACCCGATGCCGCGATCGACCAAACCTGCCGAGCAGAAAATTCGACTCCGCCCCATCCTGTTTTTGACGGCATTTCTCCTCTTTGTTGCTCCCATTTGGGCTCGACTCATGTCGCCTCCCTCGATGGCCGACGTTCGCGACCTCTCCGATCGGGCACCTCACGTCTTTCGTGGCCAAGTCATGACTGTCACTCCCCCGTCTGCGCTCGATCTCCAAGTATCAACGTCCTCCGTCGCGACGTTTCGTGTTGATCGCTGGTATCGCGGGGAAGAATCGCCCGTCATTTCTTTATCCTTCAGGAGCCCCAATCCGATTTTCGGCAACGGCCACGACTGTATCGACTTTCAGCCCGGCGGATACTGGCTCGTGTTCGCCGTCAAGAAAGGAGAAAGCCTCGAAATGATCGACGACTGCATCGGTGCCCTCGCAATCTCGCCGCTTCTTGGCCCGAATCTCGGGGCCGCAAACTGGTCTGCGCAGATGGAATCCGACTTCATTGCCGGTCTCGCCGACAATCATCAAGACGCACGACTGCTCAGCATCCAGCGCCTGGGCGGGTTGAAGCTGCCATCCTCTCGAGAGGTGCTTCGCCGAACGATCGCAGACGGCGACGAGCTCGAATCAAAGTGGGCTGTCTACGCTGCGCTTCGAACCGGCGACGCAACCGTTCTCCCCGACGCAAGGCGCCTTCTGGCCACCGGAGACAATTCTCTGCCGGAGAGCGCAATCGCACTGGAACTGAAAAGCATTTCCGACCCGGTCGCCGTTCCCGAACTCGTCGCGATTCTCAACGATTCTCCCGGCGAGATTACGCGCTCATCCGCAGTCGCCGCCTTGAGCGAGAATCTGAAAGATCCCAATACCGCCCCCGTCCTTGCAGCCCATCTTTCCGACGAAAGCCCGCAAGTTCGGTACATGGCCATGTACGGCCTGCGAAATATCACGCAAGAGCCCGCTTGCACCCTTCCTTCCGGCTGGACCGAACAAGACATCGAGCCCCAGTTACAACAGTGTCGCGAGTGGTGGCAACAATCCGGCCGCCTCCAGCCCTGGCACTAACCGCTGATTATGGGTTGCTCCTCATTCGAATGATATCCGCATTTTCATATTGACAAACCTGTCAACATATGGTATGCTCCGTTGTGAATCGGCTCTCCATTCCCCAAAATCTCCCGCAACTGCTTTACAATCACACTCTTAACGCATCCGCACGCACAACTCCTTTAGATTCACACTCTTGCCCAAAACCACCCAGGGGGTGGGTCCACTCCACCGCAAATTCCCAAAACAGAACTCGCCAACCTTGCAAATCCCTCCTTTCCTGCTGCAAGCTACGCCCGCTTCTTCGGAGACTTCCATGCCCACTCTAAAATTCGCAGCACTATCACTCTGCGCCGCTGCGCTCATCGCAATCTCGCAACCAGCCGCCCACGCCCAGGACGCCGAAACCATCATCCGCGCCGGCACGCTCATCGACGGCACCTCCAACGCGCCCCTCAAAAACCAGCTCATCTTCATCAAGAACGATCGCATCGTAAAAGTCTCCGCCGCCCCCGCTCAGCCGCCCACCGGCTTCAACGTCATCGACCTTTCCAACTCCACAGTCCTCCCCGGCCTCATCGACTCCCACACGCACATCTTCCTCTGGGGCGAAGATCCGGCCAAAGGCGGCTACGACGCCAACATACTCAAAGCCGGCATCGCCCTCCGCGCCGCGCGCGCCACTTTCGCCTGCCGCCGCGCTCTCGAACAAGGTTTCACCACTCTTCGCGACGTCGAAACCGAAGGCGCCGGCTACGGCGACGTCGAAATCCGCGAAGCCATCACCGAAGGCACCATCCCTGGCCCGCGCCTCTTCTGCGCCACGCGCGCCATCTCTTCCACCGGCGGATACAACCTCGAAGGCTATGCACCCGAACTCGACATGCCCAAAGGCGCGCAAATCATCGACGGTCCCGTCGAAGCGCGCAAAGCCGCACGCCAGCAGCTCGATCACGGCGCCGATTGGATCAAGGTTTACATGACGCATCGCTCGTGGGTCGACAAGCAGGGCCATCTCGTCTCGCAGCCAACGCTGACCGTCGAAGAATTAAAAGCGATTGTCGATGAAGCTCACGGATGGGGAAAGAAAGTCGCGTGCCATGCCTACAACGGCATCGGCCTCCAGCGCGCGCTCGACGGCGGCTGCGATTCCATCGAACACGGCCTCGACATGACCGACGCGCAGGTCAAACAAATGGCCGCGCAAGGCACGTGGTATTGCCCCACGCTCCAGATCTACTACGAAGATTGGGCGCCCGAAGACACTCCTGGTGGAAAACGCGATCGCGCACGCGCAGCATTACACGAAGCCTCGTACAAGCGCGCGCTCCAAGCCCATCTGAAAATTGTTTTTGGCACCGACATCGGCGGAATGCCGTGGACCGAATCCATCGCGCGCGAATTCCCGCGCATGGTGAATCTGGGCATGTCTCCGATGGACGCAATCCAGGCCGCCACCTCGCGCCCCGCCGAAATGCTCGATATGAAAGGTGAAATCGGAGTAGTCGCCCCCGGCGCCTACGCCGACATCATCGCCGTCCCCGGTGACCCGCTAAAAGACATCAGCACCCTCGAACACGTCACCTTTGTTATGCACAACGGCTCCGTCTTCAGAAACGACCAACCGAAATGACCCGGCGATCGATCACGAGCAAGAACATGTACGGGCGCAGCACTGCTGCGCCCCATGTCCGCAAGATGTCAACTGTTAAAGGATTTTGCTTCAGGAATGCGCCGCCAAACTAACTCGTCCGCGCCACTTTCGACTTTCAACTGTCGACTGTCAACTTCTTCACGCTTCGACGTGAACGCCCTTCCAGAACGCGACGTGATCCTTGATCTCCGCCGCAGCCGACTTCGGCGCCGGATAAAACCACGCCGCGTTGTCGTTCCGCATCCCATTCACTTCCAGCGTGTAGTAGTGCGCCGTGCCCTTCCACGGGCACTCCGACGTATGCGAACTCGGCTTCAAGAATTCCTTCTTCACCGAGTCGGGCGGGAAATACTGATTCCCTTCGATTTCCTTGGTCGCATTGCTTTCCGCGATAACTTTACCGCCCCAAGTCGCTTTCGCCATTCCGTCTCTCCGCTTCTTGCCAAACTTCCACATGTTCGGTTCCCGTTTTCGCAGCCACAACTTGCTGTCGCCGGCTGCCCAGCGCCGTCTCACCCATTCTACGGCCCTTCTGATCCTTTGGATGCACTTCGATCGAATTTGATACATTCTTGCTGGGAAATTTCCCTGAAATGGCGAGCATCGGATCGTTCACAACACATGTGTAGGGGCGCAGCACGCTGCGCCTCATGCCCGCACGATGTAATGATCTTGGAATCCGCCGTGCAACTTTTGGAGGTTTCTCATGCCTGAACAGCAGAATTTCGCAAATCACGCCAAGTTCTTTCCGCCGTTTCACTTTTTCGCGGCGCCGATTCTGTTGGCGAACTTGATCTGGTCGTTCTTCCGCGTGAAACACGACGGCTTCACGCCGTATTCCATCTTCCAGGTCTTCGTCGCCGCCGCACTCGTTGTCACTCTAACGATCGCCCGCGTCATGGCTCTGAAGGTGCAGGATCGCGTCATCAGGCTCGAAGAACGATTGCGTTATCAGCGTCTGCTTCCCGCTGATCTGCAATCTCGCATCGACGACTTCACCTTGAATCAACTCGTCTCGCTGCGCTTCGCGAGCGACGCCGAACTCCCCGCGCTCGCCCGAAAAGTTCTCGCCGACAAAATCGACGACCGCAAGACCATCAAGCAAATGATCAAAGTGTGGAGACCCGATTATCTGCGCGCGTAGCGCAGCCGCTTTCCCTTTGTTCGCTTTCGTTGGGACGGGCTTCAGCCCGCCACTTCACCACGCCGCGAAACCTCGAACGAGAAATTCTCATCATAGAATGATGGAAAAATAGAAATTCTGGAGGAAGAATGCAGACTCGCAAGCTGGGAAATTCCGATTTGATGATCACGCCCGTCGGCTTCGGCGCCTGGGCCATCGGCGGAGGAGATTGGGCCTTCGCCTGGGGCGCGCAGGAAGAGTCCGACTCCATCGCCGCAATTCATCGCGCGCTCGAACTCGGCGTCAACTGGATCGACACCGCAGCGGTTTACGGCTTCGGCCACTCTGAAAAAGTCGTCGCTCGCGCTCTCAAGAGTTGGAAAGGCAATCGCCCCTACATTTTCACCAAGTGCGCAATGCGCTGGGACGACAAAGGCGCCGTCACCAAAGTTCACACGGCCGCTTCGATCAAACAGGAATGCGAAGACAGTCTTAAAACGCCTGGAAGTCGACGTGATCGACCTCTACCAAATTCACTGGCCGCCCGAAGACAACGGCCCCACGCTCGAAGAATCCTGGCAAGCCATGCTTGATCTGCAAAATGCCGGCAAAGTTCGCTGGATCGGCGTTTCAAACTACAGCGCCGAACAAATGGAACGCTGCGCGAAAAATCGCGCCCGTCACGAGCGATCAGCCGCCCTATTCGATGCTCCGCCGCAAAATCGAATCGAGCGTCGCGCCTTACTGCAAAGATCACAACGTCGGCATCATCGTCTATTCGCCGATGTTGAGCGGCATGTTGACCGGCGGCATGACCAAGGAGCGCGCCGAAAATCTCCCCGCCAACGACTGGCGCCGCGGCAAACCGGAATTCAGCGAGCCGAAACTCTCGCAAAATCTCGAACTCGTCGAACGCCTCCGCGCCATTGGCGACCGCTACGGCCGCACTCCCGGCGAAATCGCTATCGCCTGGACGCTGCTCAATCCCGCCGTAACTGGCGCGATCGTAGGTTCCCGCAGCGCCAAACAAGCCGATGGCGTAATGAAGGCCGGCGACATAAAACTCACCGCCCAAGACATCGCCCAAATCGAAGGCAAAGCCGCCGCCATGGCCGTCCGCTAATCGGGCTCGCCGAGATTTAGATTTTGTAGGGGCGCAGCATGCTACGCTCCATGTCCGCAAGATCGATCCGGTCCAGCTTGATCCCGTGCCACAACTCAACGTCTCGTCACAAAAGGAAAAACGGCGCGGGAATGAACCCGCGCCGCTTCTTCAACTCTCAAGACAATTATTAAAACTAACTCAGACTTAGATCGTCTTCCCAGCCGTCGCGGTCGTTTCCTTCTTCGCAAACGCGCTGTGCGACGAATCCTTATCCGCCGACTTGTCGATCTCGATCGAGCCCTTAAAGTAGGCGCCGTCTTCGATCATGATGCGCGACGTGGTGAGGTCGCCGTTGACCGAGCCGTCCTTCTTGATCTCGATGCGATCTTTCGCGCGAAGATTGCCCTTCACCGTCCCGTACACAACCACTTCACGGGCGATGATATCGGCGGTGACCTTGGCGGTCGCGCCGACGGTGAGCTTCCGCTCGTCGAGCTGGATCAGTCCTTCGACCGAACCGTCGATCAAGAGGTCCTCGCTGCCGGTGATCTCGCCTTTCACATGCAGGCTCGATCCGAGCCGCGCGCTCGCGCGGTCCGACGTTGCACTCAATGGACGCATAGAATCTGTAGACATTGCGGGTTTTTCCTCCCAAGACGCCGGAGCAGGCTTCGGCGACTGATTTATTGGATTCACGGCAACTGGCCCCGGCTGCGGCTGCGGCACAGCTTGAGGCTGCTGCTGCGGCGTATCCGGCTTCTTATTTCCCCACATGCTGAAAACTCCCCCAAGAATCTGGCACCCCAACTGTCGACCTATATATCGGCGGGGGCACTGCAAACTGTAGACCCTGTGTAGGGTCGAGGCAAACGGCGTCTTATAAACGGTGGTCTAGACGGTTACTTGAACCTAGGTACAGGTCTTCGCTTTTTGTTTGGTACCACGCGGTTAGTTAATTTTAGAGTAATAATTTAGTTTTTGCGCCTCCTTCAAGCCGTTGGTTTTTCGGGAACGGGCTGGAAGGCCAGGAAATCGTTTTGGAAGCGAACCGCGTAAGAATCGAGCAGCTGCTGGACGCGTTCGCGGCTCTGTGACTTCAGCACAAAACCGGCGTGATGATATTTGTGCACCCGGTAAGCGATTTCGGGATCGCTGTACGAGTTCGTATCGGGATGTTCTTGCCGCGCGAGGCACAGGATCACGCCGGCGTGATCTTTGCGTGTCGGGGGAAGCGTGTACGCCGCCTTCCCTGCTCCGATTTCCAGCCGCGCCCATTCGCGCCATAGATTTATCCCGCTGGCCGCTTCCACGACATCGGAAATGTACGCGCCACCGACGCGCGCCGCGATTTCCAGAAAATAAAATTTGCCGTCCGCGTTGGACTTCAGAAATTCGCCGTGCGTGACGCCCCGCACGCCGCCGAGTCCTTCGATGACCTGGCGATTCGCAGCAAGAAGCGCTCGCGTATCGTCAGAATCGTATGGGAGCGTACTCGTGGTAAATACGCCGCCCTTGTGCGAAACATCGAGTGGCGGCGAGCCATACTCGTGAGCCTGAGCAAACACGACCTCCCGCTCAGAGACGACGCTGTCCACGTGATAGACGCGGCCGGGAATGAACTGTTCGAGCAGATAGAACGACTGCTTATCGCCCAGCTGATCGAGCCACGGCCACAGATCGTTCTGCGTGTGAATCTTCTTCATGCCGATGCCCGAGGCTTGCGAGCGCGGCTTGAGCAGCCATGGCCCCGGCATGTTGGCCATGAAATGGCGGAGATCGTCGTAATTCAGAATGTGCGCGAATTCCGGCGCCAGGATGCCGACTTCTTTTGCGCGCGCCCGCATCGCGAGCTTGTCGCGAAAATAGCGGACGGTGGTCAGTCCCATGCCCGGGATGCGCATATGCTCGCGCAGGGCCGACACATTCTCCATATCGAACTCATCGAGCGCCACGATGCGATCGATGTGCTGGAGCCGCGCCATGTAGCTGACCGTGTAGATCAAGTGCTCGAGCAGAATGTCCTCGGGCATGTAGAAAAATTCGTCGATCGCTTCGCGCGGCCAGTCGCCATCACGGAGTTTTTCTACGGTGAGCAGCAGGACACGCCAGCCCATTTGCTTGCACGTGCGGAAGAACTCCGTGCCCTTTTCGTAGGTGCTGACGCAAAGGATGGTTTGTTGGCGGTCCGCCATGGGACGGACAAGATGCCGCAGGGGAGCGCACAGGTCAATAGAGTGTTTACAGACTACAGGGTCAGGGCTTTCTCTGGAGCTTCCCTAACGTAATGGCAGTGGTCGCACCTGCGGCGGCGAAAGTGACGATAAGCACGATCATGAGCCTGATGAATTGAGGCAATCTTGAAAACGCATACGCCCCAACAAATGAAACCGCCAGAAAAGCGACTACCGCGGTTAACAGACCTACAAACGTCGCGACAAAAATCGCCGGCACTTCGTCCTCAAATCGCTGAAAGATTCCCATGTTGCAGTCTCTCGCAACAACCTAACACGCGACCGTTGTCGCTAAACGAGATCCGGTTATGAATGTACCGGATACAGAAACTCGAGAACGCGGCCGATGCGCTGAGACCAAGCCCACTCGTTGTGTTCGCCGCCCTCGATGCGCTCGTAGTGGAGGTCGTGGCCGAGCGCCCAGCCTTTTTGGATGAGGATGTCGCGGAATTGCTCGACGTCGGGGACGATGCGCGGGCCTTCCTTGGTTCCGATGTCGAGCCAGATCGCTGGATGCGGATCCACGCGCGCAGCCGCGGCAAAACGATGAATGACGCGCTGATTCCACCAGACCGAAGGCGAGAGCGCGGCAATTTTTCCGAACGATTGCGGAAGTTTTAATCCGAGGTAGAGAGAGACCAAGCCGCCGAGCGACGAGCCGCCGATGCCGGTTAGCTGAGGATTCGCATCGACGCGATACTGCGACTGGATAAACGGCATCACTTCTTGCAACAGAAATTTCGCGTAGCGATCGGCGCGGCCGCCGCCGAGTTTTGGCGCTTTGGTCGGCGTGTATTCAAAGATGCGCGATTTGCCGGTGTTGTAGATGCCGACGACGATAAGCGGCGTCACTTTGCCTGCGTTAATTGTGTAATCCGCGGCGCCCTGGACGTTCCAGTCTTGTCCGGCGAACGACGTGGCGCGATCGAAAAGATTCTGGCCGTCGTGAAGATACAACACCGGATAGCGCCGGCTGTGTTCTTCGTCGTATCCAGGCGGGAGATAAACGACAAGATCGCGCTGGTTACGCAGGAAGCGAGAACGAAATTGTTCGCGTTTTTGAAGCTGGCCGTTGCTCACGGGATGCGGGTCATCGAGTCACGCATCACGGAACGATCTGAATGAGCAAGTCTTTGGCTTCGACGTGCTGCCCGTGGGTGACGAGAAGTTTGGCGACTTTTCCGGAGATGGTTGCGTAAATGTTGGACTGCATCTTCATGGCTTCGAGCGTGAGGAGCTTCGTGCCGCGCTCGACTTTTTGATTGGTCTGTACGGCGACGCTGGAGATGACGGCGGCGGTCGGCGCGCCGATCTGGCCGGGATCGGACGGATCGGCCTTGGGATGCGAGCGCTCTTCGACGCGTAGTGCGCGGTCGCGAACGTTGACTTCGCGCGGCTGGCCGTTGAGCTCGAAGAAGAGCGTGCGCGTGCCGTCGGGATGCGGGTCGCTGGCGGTGAGAAATTTGATGATGAGCGTTTTGCCGGACTCGATTTCGACGGTGATTTCTTCGCCGGACTTCAGGCCGAAGAAAAATGGCGGCGTCGGAAGCACGCTGACGTCGGAGTAGTCCTGCTTGAACTTGTCGTACTTCAGAAAAACTTCGGGATAGAGCAGGTAGCTGAGCAGATCGTCGCGATCGATCTCGTGGCCGACACTTTTTCTCGAGCTCGCTTCTGCTCTTTGTCGAAATCGGCGGGCGGCATGCTGGCGCTGGAGCGGCCTTTGATCGGTTGCGCGCCGCGCAGAATGATTTTCTGCAGTTTTTTCGGCCAGCCGCCCGGAGGAACGCCGAGAACTCCGGTAAACATTTCGACGACGGAGTTGGGCAGCGAGAGATCGTGCTTTTCGTCGAGCTTCAGGATGTCGTCGGGGCGCATGTCTTTCGCCATGAGAAAGAGCGTCATGTCGCCGACGACTTTGCTCGATGGCGTGACTTTCACGATGTCGCCGAAAAGCTGATTGACCTCGGCGTAGGTGGTTTCGACTTCGCGCCAGCGATGGCCCAGTCCCATGGCGACGGCTTGCTCGCGCAAGTTCGTGTATTGGCCGCCGGGAATTTCGTGCTGATAGAGACGCGCCGAGCCGGCTTTCGGTCCCGAGTCGAACGGCGTGTAGTAGGTGCGGACAACTTCCCAATAGTCGGAGCACTCGTTGAGCGTGTCGATGTCGAGCTTCGTGTCGCGCGGCGTGTGGCGCAGCGCTTCGACGATCGAGTTGAGATTCGGCTGGCTCGTGCCGCCGCTCATTGCGGCAATCGCGGCGTCGGCGATGTCCACGCCGGCTTCGCTGGCTTTCAAAACGCTGGCGGCGTTGAGGCCGCTCGTGTCGTGCGTGTGAAAGTGAATCGGGATTTCGATTTCTTCTTTCAGCGCTTTGACGAGTTCGTAGGCGGCGTAGGGCTTGCAGAGTCCGGCCATATCTTTGATGGCGAGAAAATGCGCGCCCAGTTTTTCGAGCTGCTTCGCCATCGTGACGTAGTACTTCAGCGAATATTTCGGGCGCGGTGTCGTCGAGGATGTCGCCGGTGTAGCAGATCGCTGCTTCGCAGATGCCGCCGGATTCGATGGCGGCGTCAATCGAGACGCGCATGTTGTCGATGGAATTGAGCGAATCGAAGATGCGGAAGATGTCGATGCCCTGCTTGAAGGATTCGCGGACGAATTCCTTGATGACGTTGTCGGGATACGAGGCGTAGCCGACGGCGTTGGCGCCGCGAAGGAGCATCTGGAAGCAGATGTTGGGGACGAGCTCGCGGATTTCGCGGAGGCGCGCCCATGGATCTTCGTGGAGGAAGCGGAGCGAAGTGTCGAACGTTGCGCCGCCCCACATTTCGAGGCTGAAGAGATTGGGCAGGCGCTGGGCGACGGCTGCTGCGGTCGCGAGAATATCGTAGGTGCGGACGCGCGTGGCCATCAGGGACTGGTGCGCGTCGCGGAAAGTCGTATCGGTGATGAGCAGGCGCTTTTCTTTGCGCGCCCACGCGGCAAATTTTTTCGGGCCGAGCTTTTGCAGCATTTGGCGCGTGCCGGCGGGCGGATCGATGCCGGGAACTTTCGGCAGCACGGCGGTTTCGAGCTTCGCCGGAACAGACTTCCCTTTTACTTCGGGGTTGCCGTTGAGGATGACGTCGCCGAGATACGAAAGAAGTTTAGTGGCGCGGTCGCCGCGGCTCGGGAACCGGAAAAGCTCCGGCGAATGATCGAGGAACGACGTCGTGATTTCGCCGGCGCGAAATTTCGGATGATTGACGACGTTTTCGACGAACGGAATGTTGGTGGTCACGCCGCGAATGCGAAATTCACGCAGCGCGCGATCCATGCGATTGCAGGCTTCGTCGAGATGCTTGCCCCACGCGGTGACTTTGACGAGCAGCGAGTCGTAGTAGGCGGCGAGAACGGCGCCGGCGTAGGCGGTGCCGCCGTCGAGACGGATGCCGAATCCGGCGGGCGAGCGATACGTCGAAATCTTTCCGTAGTCGGGCGCGAAATTATTTTGCGGATCTTCGGTGGTGACGCGGCACTGCAACGCGGCGCCGTAGAGCGGAACATTTTCCTGGCGCGGGAGCGACATCGGCGCTTCGTGCAGCTTGTGTCCCTGCGCGACGAGAATTTGCGATTGCACGAGGTCGATGCCGGTGACCATTTCGGTGACGGTGTGCTCGACCTGGATGCGCGGGTTGACCTCGATGAAGTAGACCTTTTGCTCATCGACGTCGTAGAGAAATTCGACGGTGCCTGCGTTGCGATAGTTCGCTTTGCGCGCAAGTTTCACGGCGGCGCCGCAGAGTTCTTCGCGAACGTGCGGCGGGAGATTCGCGGCGGGCGCGACCTCGACGACTTTTTGGTGGCGGCGCTGGACGGAGCAGTCGCGCTCGTAAAGATGGAGCAGGTTGCCGTGCGTGTCGCCGAGAATCTGGACTTCGAGGTGGCGCGCGCGCGGGAGATATTTTTCGAGGAAGCAGCTCGCGTCGCCGAAAGCGGATTTCGCTTCGCCTTGCGCTTCTTCGAGAGATGCGGCGAGCTGCGCTTCGTCGCGCACGACGCGCATGCCGCGGCCGCCGCCGCCGAACGCGGCTTTCACGATGACGGGGTAGCCGATTTCTTTCGCGATGCGCTTCGCCTCTTCGGGCGATTTAACGGGATCTTCGGTGCCGGGCAGCGTCGGGACGCCTGCCGAGGCGGCCAGTTTGCGAGCGGCGGTCTTGTCGCCGAGGAGTTCGAGCAAGTTCGGCGTCGGGCCGACGAAAGTGATGCCGGCTTTTTCGCAGGCGCGCGCGAACGCCGGATTTTCGGACAGGAATCCGTAGCCGGGGTGAATCGCGTCAACGTCGTGCTCTTTCGCGATCGCGATGATGCCGGGAATGTCGAGATACGCCTGGACGGGGCCCTTGCCGACACCGACCTGGTAGGCTTCGTCGGCTTTGAAGCGGTGCAGGGCGAGGCGGTCTTCCTCAGAATAAATCGCGACGGTGCGCAGGCCGAGTTCGGTGGCGGCGCGGAAGATACGAATCGCGATCTCGCTGCGATTGGCGGCGAGCAATTTTTTGATCGGTTTGGTCTTCGTCATCCCGGAAGCTTGCTTACAGCAGCGGTTTAAGTGCGACGCGAAACAGTAGATTGTTTCATGCGCGCGGCGCCGATGCAGCACAGTTTATTCGATTCAGAGGAAAAACAAAATTCATCGTGTGTCAGCGCTCGAGCTTGCTCGGCTCGGTCGCTGTGCGAGGCGGAAGAAAAAGATAACGCAGAGACGCAGAGGGCGCTGAGGGGCGCGGAGACACCTTGAGTGGCGGATCGAACTCTGAGGTCATTATTCGAGAGGCGCGGAGGGGACGCCGCCGTAGGCGGGTAAGGTTTGCGCTTCGACGGGCGTGGCTGGAGCTTGTTTCAGCAGCAGCAAGGCCGCTTGCAGCTTGGCCCATTCCTTCGGTTTGCGTTTGGTGGCGTAGGGCGCGTTGGGATTCGAGTAAAACTGCGTGAGTTCAGCGCGCAAGGCCGGGCTCATTCCCTTGAAATTTGTCTTGGCGAGTTCTTCGACGAGTTGGGCGTGGACCTCGTCGTTCATCGAGTAGACGCCGGGAGGGTCGGGCTTGCCGGTGTCGAAATTATCGTTGGGGATGTCGGGAGTCTGGCCGTCGCGCACCTGGCGCAGGCCGGCTTTGTAGCGATCGAGCGCGTGGTTGAAGCTGTTCTCGAATTTGGTTTCGGTCGCCGGCGTGGGCGTGCGAAGCTGCAACACTTTGAGCGGGCCAAACTTCGGAAGAATGCGAACGAGTAGAGCGATGAACCGCTCGAAGAGCGTCGGCTTCTGATAGTCCTTGCCCCAATTTTTTTCGTAGCTGGCGCGCGAAAGATTATAGAGAAACTTTCGCTTGGTCATGCTCGGCTCGTCTTTCCGGATGTCGCTTTGCTTCAGCGTCCAGGCGATGCGCGTGGCTTTGGGAATCAGCTTGCTGACCGATCGGCGATAGGAACCGAGCGCTTTGTCTTCGTCCGGCAGTGCGACTTTCAAGTCGAGGCCGTAGGTTTCGCGAAAAGCTTGCTCGAGCAGCGGCGCGTCGACCTCGAATCCGATGAAATCGTGATAGCTGTCGGGGGCATAGCGCTGCTTGGCGACTTCGAGCACGTCGAATCCGAATTCCGTTTTGACGTGAGCGAGCGGATTTTGCTCGTAGGTGACGACGTCGCCGTATTTTTTCTCCAGCTTGGGATAGAGGATCGGCACAGACGGATTCGTCCCGAGCGCATGGCCGTCGTTGTCGGCGGCGTAGTGGGAGAGAGCGCCAAGCGCGAAGGCGTAGCCGTTCAAATCTTTGGAGTCGCGAAGCAGCGCGAGGATGAAATCGCCACTGCGGCAATAGTGCGTGAGATCGCTGAAAAAGTGGCTGCCGTGCGGGTAGTAGCCGAGGTCCTGAATGATCGCGCCGCCGTAGGCGTAGGCGTGGGCGTCTTTCAGTTGTTCGTTCGTAGCGTCGGGAAATCGCTGGAGCAGGAGGTCGCGCAGGCCGACTTTCCAGGCGGCGTCGATGATGGCTTCATGCGCGAGGATCGAATAGGCCTCGGTGGGCTGCGGCCATGCAGCAAGCAGCGTCGCTGCCAATACGACTGCGCCGACCTGCCGCAGCGCTAGCCTCCCGAACGTATGCCTCATCCGCGAAAGAATCCCTCACAAAGAGTTTACCAGTACCTGTAGATAGACTCGCGCGCGGAGGGGATGGTTGCGGGCGTCGAATCGTGGCACAGGCACTCCTGCCTGTGCTCTATGCGGCCTTGCCTTGTATGTTCGCGAGATGGCTTGGATCGAAAAAGGCGCACAGGCTGGAGTGCCTGCGCCACAGGATCAGCCGCGGTCGTATTTGCGAAGGACGCCGATGACGCGGCCCTGAATCTTTACGTCGTTGGCGGAGACGATGATGGGTTCGACCTCGGCATTCGCGGGTTGCAAGCGGATCTTGCCCGGTCCTTCGCGATAGAAGCGCTTCAGCGTAGCCTCTTCGTTTTGCACTAAGGCCACCACGATGTCGCCCTGGTTCGCGACTTGGGTCTGTTCGCAGACGACGTAGTCGCCATCCATGATGTGATCGTCGATCATTGAGCTGCCCTTCACTTTCAACGCGAAGGAATTCCCGCCGTGCGTAAAGTCGCCGAGCGACAACGTCTCTCGCTCTTCGACGGCTTCCAGCGGCCGGCCGGCAGCGATGCGGCCAACCAGCGGCAGTTCCTGCACCTTGCGGTCGATCACTTGTTCCTTGGGCGGCTTCGGGAGCTGCAGAATCTCGATCGAGCGGCTCTGGTTATATCCCCGGCGGATAAAGCCTTTCTTCTCCAGCGTGGTGATGTGCTTATGCACCGTCGCGAGCGAAGTGAGCTTCATGCCTTTGCCGATTTCCTCAAAGCTGGGGGCGTAGCCGTGCTTGGTCTCGAACGACACCAGGTAGTCGAGCACTTCTTTCTGTCGCTTGGTCAGGGCCATAGTAGGGGGACCTCGCTTTTGCAGTGAGCTCGGCGGTGACGCGGGCGCTGCGTGCGGCAAACCGTCCGTGGCAACAAGTTAGGCGAACAGAAGGCGAACGTCAAGCGAAAAAAAAGCGGAATGTGCTTTGCGTATCGCAGATGCAAATAGGGCAAATTTGCACAGGCGCGCGGAACGAATGCCCTTCACTTTTCGCGAGCTCAGCTTCAACGCAGCGCGCGCAGGTCGAGCGAAGGACCGTACTCCTGCCGTCCAAAGACCGGCTCAACAACCAATAGAACCAACGAACTACGGAAATCAAGTACTTGCCTGGTAAACAACCACTGTTATAGTTTCCTCAGCAACGACGGAATTAAGACGGAACTACCAAGACATCGGCTCAGGACGACCCATGCCCCGTTCGACGTGTGCTTTACCAGCGGTGATGTTGTGCGCCGTGTTGGCGATCGCCGGCTGCGGTGGGGGTGGTGGTTCAAGCACAACTACGCCTCCGCCCACGGGAGCCAATAATCCCGTGCCGACGGTCAACTCGGTGACTCCGTCGTCTGGGACTGCGGGTGACGCCGCCACTCCTATCACGGTCGCCGGCTCCGGCTTCGTATCGTCTTCCGCCGTTCAGTGGAACGGCACCGCGCTTACGACGACGTTCGTTTCTTCCACCAGCCTGCAAGCCACCATTCCCGCCTCAGATTTAACCAACGGAGTCGCCGCGAAACTTACGGTTGAAAATCCGACGCCCGGGGGTGGAACGTCCGGGGCGATCACCTTCACCGTGAACAATCCGGTGCCCGCCATCACGAGTTTGAGTCCAGCCAGCGCAAACGTTGGCTCGCCAGACCTTCCGGTAACGGTGAACGGCAGTGGGTTCGTACCGTCGACCGCAATCACCTGGAACGGAGTGGCACTCAAAACGAGTTTCTTCAGCGCGACCCAGGTGACGACGACGTTTCCTGCGGCGAATCTCGCGACGGCGTCCGAAGCGACCGTGGTCGCAACGAATCCAGCGCCAAGCGGCGGCTCCTCTTCATCGGTGAAGTTCGAAGTAACGAACCTCGGCCTCGCAATCCAGTCGATTTCACCTCGGATTCTTCCGCCGGGCAGTCCGGCGACCACGATCATCATTATCGGTTCCGGATTTATCTCGTCATCCGTCGTGTTGTGGAACGGGACGCCGCGGCCGACCACCTTCGTCAATGCGGCCCAGCTTAAGGTGACGCTGAGCGCCGCGGACTTGGCCACCGCACTTTCGGGATACCTGTCGGTGTCCAATCCAGGGCCGGGTTCGCCCGTGCAGAGCGCTCAGGTGGAACTGGCAGTGAGCTCGAATCCGCTGCCGAAAATTCAGAGCGTGTCGATCACGCCCGGCAAGGGCGCTGTCTCACCGTGCGCGAATCAGTTGGCTGTGACGCTCACCGCAACGAACGTCTTCACCGGCCCGACGATTCAAGCGAATGGAATCACCCTGGCCAGCGCGGGCTATGTAACCGCAACACCGCCGGCGGTCGTCGGCTATCTGCCGAATGGGTTCGTGGCCAGTCCGGGGGCATTGTTTTTCACAGCCACCACAATCGGCCATGACGGCGTGACTTTGACGTCGGATCCGTATGCGTATCCCACAAGCGCGCCTGCCGCGCTCGCGCTCTGCGCGAACCCGTCGCCGGCCGACGTGTATCCGGCGAGCAACTTCAGCTTCATCATTGAGCCATCGGAAGTGAATATCCCGGGCAACGTGACAGTTACGCTTGGCACGCTACCCGCAGGCATCACCGCGACGGCTTCGACGATCACCGTGCCGCCCACCGGTGCGCCCGCTCATCTGAAGGCAGCCAGCACGACGGCGGCGGGAACCTACGATCTTTCGTTCAAGGGAACCGCAGGATCGGTGAGCGCAACCGGAGACTTCGCGTTTACGGTCATCAGCAGCGCAAACACTTCAAGTTTTTCGCTTATGGCGAGCAACTTGGTCAACGAACTCGGCGTGCCGATTGGCGGTTCGGGAAGCCTCACGTTTTACGCACCTTCGCAACCCGGCCCGGACGGCAATCCGATCTTGTTCGATATAACGCCATCGCTCAGCGCTCTGCCGCCGGGGACTACCGCGACCTTTACGTCCGCCGACGTTTCCCGTGGGGCAAAGCGTCACGGTGACGCTGACGGCGGCGGCGAACGCGCCCGTGGCACAAAATTTTCCGCTCACATTGACCGGAACACCTTCTGCCGCCGTGGCAGCCGCGACGGCTCAGTTTTATGTCGATGTCACGCAGCCACCCGGTTCGCTGGGCGACAGCCGCACCGACTTTGTCAGCACCGCAGCGACTCCGTACGCCGCCGTTTTCGATCCGGTTCACAATCTGATCTTCGCGAGCAATTCCGATTGGAACCGGGTCGACGTGATCTCCAACACGACCCACAAAATCGTGAAGAGCATTCCGGTGCGGGCGCCGCGCGGAATCGACATCACGCAAGACTCGCAAAACGTGTGGGTCGAAACGGCGTCGCCGCAGGTCTATGAAATCAACACGACGACGCTGCAAGCGACACACTATACGTTGCCTGCTTCGCAGATCAGCAGCAGCGGCCTTCCGTCGCAGTTTGGAATCGACAGCTTGTTCGCTCTTTCCGACGGAACTGTGCTCATCGCCTTCGGCGACGGCGACGGTAACCCGACATCCGGATTCGGAGTCTGGAATCCGCAGACGAATCAGTTCATCACCACGCAAATCAGCGTGGGATTCGGCCGGCGCAGCGGCGATGCCTCGCACGTCTACCTGGCTAGCGCAAACGGCCTGCTCCGATACGACGTCAGCAGCCGGTCGGTGACTACGGTAGGCGGAGGGCCCGGGAACCCGGTTGCCGGGGTGAATGGCGATGGATCGCGTATTGTGTTTTACAGCTCCAGCGGCACGGCATCTCTGTACAACTCCAGCATGAATTTGATCGGCGTGCTTCCGGCTGTTCTGCCAGGCGGCACGTCGCCGAATGAGGTGGTCTTCAGCGCAGACAGCACAAAGCTGTACGAGATCGGCGGTTACGGCAACGTCTCCGTAGTAGTGACGCTCGACACTGCCACGCTCAAGGTGCTCGGCGCGGCCCCGGCACAAAGCGCGAATATTCCAGAAGGTCCGGTCGGCACTGGAACGCCGTTCGCTGTCGACTCTACGGGAATGGTGCTGGGCGTTGGAAGAGCAGGCATAACGTTTGACGACGCCACTTTCTACCAAAACTACGCGACGAACCAGCCGATGGACACGGTGAACCCGGACAATACGATTTACGGCGGCCCGGTCACGGGCGGCACTGTCTCTACGCTTGTGCCGGCTCCGTACCTGACACCCGACGTGTGGTTCGGAGGCACTCGGGGTTCGGTTGACATTTCCCAACTCCAACTGAATTTCATTTCACCGCCGAGTACGAGTGCGGGTCCGGTCAACGTGAAGTTCATTTATCCCGATGGTTTGCAGTCGTTCTATCCGCAGCTCTTCACATATGGCGTGACGCCTGAGTTCTCGGTGCTTTCCGGTTCATCGCCCAATGGCGGAGCACCGGGATCGCTCGTGGGATTCGGCCTGCCGGTGGACGTGAGCGGCGGCACGCTCGACATCGGCGGAAATCAGGCGACCATCACCACAATGGCGGGACAATATCCACCATTTACCAACGACGGCACACTCTCGACAATTTTGAATTACACGTTTCCGCCAGGGAATCCGGGGCGTGCCGACGTGAGCGTGACCACGCCGAATGGCGTTGGGACGCTGGCGAAATCCGTCGTGTACGCCAAGAGTCTGACCGATTATTCGTCGCCGGATACCTTTACCGCGGTTCTCGTCGATGCCGTGCGGAATCAGGTTTATCTTGCCGCGGGCGATCATGTCGATGTGTTCTCGATTGCGACGAATCAGTTCGTCACTGCACTGCACCCGGCAGCGACCGGCGCGACGAAACAATTCGCGGGAATGGCGCTGACTCCGGACGGCAGCGAGCTGCTCGTAACCGACGTCATGGATGGCTCGCTCGCAGTGATCAATCCGGATGCACCGTCGAATACGTTCGCGGTTCCGGTCGCCTTCCTACCGGATAACGGTAACGGCTGCCCGGTCGGTCCAATTTACGTGGCCGCGACTTCGACCAATCTCGCGTTCGTGCAAACGGGCAGCCTGCCGCACGTAGCTTGCCCGTCGCAGGACAGCACGTTCGTCGTGAACCTGCAGACGCGAACGTCGACACAAGTTGCCGTTGGGCAATGTGCGGGCGGAATCGGCATTGACGCGACTACGGATGGGAATTTCGTCGCGCTCGGCGGGCTGCCGTGTATCTATTCGGCGGCGACGGGGACTTATATAAAAGCGGCGTTCCCCGTTTACTACGGGGGCTTTGGGATCTCGATTTCCGGCGACGGGAATGTGATTGCGCAGAGCCAGGTCTTGAGCGACGCGAGCATAAATATATTGGGGCTCATCGCGCAGCCCGCGGCTCTCTACAATCCGAATCCAGTGACTGAGCCTGTGTATTACCTGAACGCGCGGATGAACGCGTCGGGAAGCCTGCTTTTCACCGCTTACCAAAATTATTTTGAAATCGTGGATGTGCCGCATGGGACTCTGCGCATGCGCTTTTCGCTGACGGAAACCATCACGAATGACGTGGCGCCCCTCGCGATCGATCCCGGTGGACGGTTCGTTTGCCTGACAACCGATCAGGGGCTGACGGTCATCGATTTCGGTGAGGCTCCGCTGTCGATCGGGCATGTCAGCCAGACGAACGTGACCGTAGGCTCGCAGATCACGGTGCGCGGGAGCGGATTCGATTCCGGCGTAACGGCCACGGTGGGCGGAGTCGCGGCCGGCGTCACGTTCACCGATGAGAACACGCTGACGCTTACGATTCCGGCGGCGGCATCGGGACCGCAGGACATCGTGCTGACGCGGACGGGCACTTACGCCGAGAGCTACACGTTGGAAAATGCGGTCGTTCTTCCGTAGTCGAGCTGTGACGGGCTTTCACACCGGGCTTCCGTAGTGGCGGAAGCGCGCCAGGTGCTAACTATTCCGAAACTATTCCGAACGGGCGCGACTTGAGTTCGGCAGAATTGAAGCAACCCTTATGAGTGGCTGCGGACTCCAGGCATCTATGGGTCGCGCCGATGAATAACGATGAATAGACACAATGGATAGCACGGGGCAGCGGTCTGCGGCGGTGACGGCTTCGGGCGTGATCGCCATTCTCGGCAGTCTAGTTACAGCGATCGGCATTCTCATCGGAATGATGGGGATGCTGCTGGCCTCACGGTATCCCAATCCCAATCCGATGGAGACGATGCCCGGGCTGCGCGTGATGGCCGCGGCAATCATGGCGATTTTCCTGGCGATCACGATTTGGGGAGCCTTCACCGGAGTGGGGCTGGTCCGGTTCCGTAACTGGGCTCGCATTTCGGTGCTGGTGTGGTCGGGATTGATGGCGCCGTTCTGCATTCTCGTGATCGCGTTTATAGCGTTCATGCCGATGCCGCCGTCGCCGAATCCGATGCTGACGGGATCGATCCTCCATCTGGTCACGATCGTTTTTTACGGATTGCCGCTGGCTATCGCCGTGTGGTGGCTGATTCTGTTTACGCGGCCGCACATCGTGGCGCAGTTCAAGCCGGCTCTGGCGGCTGGAACGGGCGATCCGTTCGGCGCGATTCCTGTTACGGCGATGGCGGACGGTTCCGTTGCGCCGGTGGCTTACGCCGTGCCGGCGCCGCTCCCAGCTCCGAGCGTTCCGATTCCGATCATCGTGCTGTCGTGCTTCTTCCTTTTGAGTTCGCTGAGCGTGTTTTTCATTTTCTTTACGCACATGCCGGCGATGGTGTTTGGCCACGCGTATACCGGGCTGACGGGGAGCGTGATTTACGCGGCGTGGTGCCTGCTGTATGCGATCGCAGGCGTGGGAATGTTGAAGCGCGTTTCATGGACATACTCGGTGGCGATCGCGCTGCAAGTTGTCGGTATCGTGAGCGGCATCATGACGCTGCTCAGTCCGAATTTTGACACTATGATGCGGCGCGCGATGTCCGCAATGAGCGCGGCGCCGCCGGAAATGTACCAGATGCCGAGCATGACGCACCTGCGTGGATTTTCGTTTCTTGGGCTTTTGTTCCCGCTGGCGATTCTAGGGTTTCTGGCATATTACCGGCCGCGATTCCTGGAAGCCTGCGCGGCGAAGGGCACGAATTCTTCATCTCCATCTTCAACTCCGAGCAATTCGACGACTCCCGGCAGTTCTCCGTCGAAAACCCCCTCCCAGAGCATCGAGCCAGTCGCCTGAGCTGCGAATTTCAATACGAGATTGAGATTCTGAAACGCATCTGTAACCTGGGTAGACCGGGACGCGTCTTTCGATTTAAGAACACTATTGCAGCGCGGCGGACTCTCTCCCCGCCGCGCTCAGGCCGGTATGGTATTCTTCTTAAGTCGGCTCCCGGCGGTCGGCTGTTCCAGCACTCCAGTTTTGGTACCGCACCGTCTGTCTGCGTCCTTGCTGATCGGGCATGACGACGGAGTCGAGCTCCTCTTGGGGGCTGTTGCGAGGAGCTTATCTAAAATATTCCCGTGATGGGGCCTGTGGAAAAGGGCTCGTAAAACGGGCGTTGGGGTTAGAGAGTCCATGTCGACAGTTGAAACACCGGTATCGCGCGTTAAGCCCGAAAAGATCGACCAGGCGGTCATTCGGTTCGCCGGAGACTCCGGCGACGGCATGCAGATTACCGGCAGCCAGTTTACGAATACGGTTGCGTTGTATGGCAACGATATCGCGACGTTCCCGGACTTCCCTGCCGAAATACGCGCCCCTGCAGGCACGCTGCCGGGCGTGAGCGGATATCAACTTCATTTTGCTTCGAGCGACGTTTACACGCCGGGCGACGCGGTCGATGTGCTGATCGCGATGAACCCCGCCGCGCTGAAGGTCAACATCGCCGACCTTAAGGCGAACGGAATCCTGATCGTCAATTCGGACAGCTTTAAAGAGAACGATCTGCGCAAGGCGCAGATGACCGCCAATCCGCTGGAAGACCACTCGCTCGAAAAGTACCGATTGTTTTCGGTGGAGCTGGAGAGGTTGACGCGCGTCGCGCTGGAGCATCTTGGGCTCGATGCGAAGTCGGTGGATCGCTGCAAAAACTTTTTCGCGCTGGGCATGTGCTATTGGCTCTACAACCGGTCGATGGAATCCACCTATCGCTGGGTCGACGACAAATTCAAGAACAAGCCGTTGCTGGTGGAAGCGAACAAGCTCGCGATGAAGGCGGGCTATTCGTATTGCGAAGCGACCGAAGCGTTTCAGATCAACTATGAAATTCCGCCGGCGAAATTGGCGCCGGGCATTTATCGCAGCATGAGCGGAAACCAGGCGCTGGCGCTGGGATTTGTGACGGCGTCGCAGAAGTCGGGGCTGCGGCTGTTTCAGGGCAGCTATCCGATCACGCCGGCTTCGGATATTTTGCACGAGCTTTCGCAATATAAAGATTTCGGAGTCACGACGTTTCAGGCGGAGGACGAAATCGCCGCGGTGACGTCGGCGATTGGCGCGGCTTATGGCGGCGCGCTGGCGATCACGACGACTTCAGGTCCGGGCATGGCGCTGAAGACGGAAGCGATCGGACTTGCGGTCGCCGTCGAGATGCCGCTGGTGATTTGCGATATTCAGCGCGGCGGGCCTTCCACTGGTTTGCCGACAAAGACGGAACAGGCGGATTTGTTGCAGGCGTTGTTCGGACGCAACTCGGAAGCGCCGGTGCCGGTGATTGCTCCGGCGACGCCGAGCGATTGCTTCTGGGCGGCGCTGGAAGCGTGCCGGATTGCCGTGAAGTACATGGTGCCGGTGATTATTTTGTCGGACGGCTATCTGGCGAACGGCGCGGAGCCGTGGAAGATTCCGAACGTCGATGAAATCCCGGAATTCAAAGTGAAGTTTGCGACGGAGAAAAATTCGCCGAATGCGTATCTGCCGTACAAGCGCGATCCCGATACGCTGGCGCGGCCGTGGGCTGTGCCGGGCACGCCGGGACTCGAGCATCGCGTCGGCGGACTGGAAAAGCAGGACGTCACCGGGAACATTAATTATGAGCCGCTGAATCACGAGCACATGGTGCGCATTCGCGCGGCGAAAGTTGCGGCGATTGTGCAGGATGTTCCGGACATCGTTCCGGCGGGCGACGATCACGGCGATTTGCTGATCGTGGCGTGGGGCTCGACGCACGGCGCAATCACGGCGGCATTGAACGCGCAGCGCGCGCTGGGTCGCAAGATCGGGCACGTGCATTTGCGGCATTTGAATCCGATGCCGGCGAATCTGGGCGATGTGATCAAGCGCTACAAGCAAGTTTTGGTGCCGGAACTCAACATGGGGCAGCTTTTGTGGCTGCTGCGCGCGAAGTATCTGGTGGATGCGATCGGGCTGAACAAGATTCAGGGCCGGCCGTTCAAGCAGGCTGAAGTCGAACAAAAAATCGAAGAAGTGCTGGGAGTCTAAGGAACATGTCTACGGCAACGCTGCCGCCAATCACGCCGCTCACGAAGAAGGACTTTCAGACCGACCAGGAAGTGCGCTGGTGTCCGGGCTGCGGTGACTACGCGATTCTTTCGGCTGTACAGTCGGTGTTCCCGGAGTTGGGGATCAAGCGCGAGAACTTCGTGGTGATTTCGGGAATCGGTTGCTCGAGCCGGTTTCCGTATTACATGAACACGTTCGGGTTTCACACGATTCACGGGCGTGCGCCTGCCGTTGCGACGGGATTGAAAGCGGTGCGGCCGGATCTGGAAGTGTGGGTAGCGACTGGCGACGGCGACGCGCTTTCGATCGGCGGCAATCACACGATTCACATGCTGCGGCGCAACGTTGGGCTGAAGGTGCTGCTCTTCAACAATCGGATTTATGGATTGACGAAGGGGCAGTATTCGCCGACTTCGGAAGTGAACAAGAAGACGAAGTCGACGCCGTTCGGGTCGCTGGATCGGCCGTTTAATCCAGTGTCGCTGGCGATCGGTGCGGAGGCCACGTTTGTGGCGCGATCGGTCGATGTGTTTCAGGCGCATCTGAAGGACACGCTGAAGGCGGCGGCAGCTCACAAGGGATCAGCGTTCGTCGAGATTTTGCAGAACTGCAACATCTTTAATGATGGCGCGTGGTTTTCGCTGACCGAACGCGAGGCACGCAGCGAGCATGTGCTTATGCTCGAGCATGGGAAGCCGATGGTGTTCGGCAAGAACCGAGATAAGGGCATCCGGCGCAAGGCGGATGGAGATATTGAGGTCGTGCAGCTCGGGAACGGAATCACCGAGGCGGATTTGATTGTTCACGATATGCATCATCCGCGGCCGTACTATGCGTTCACGCTGGCGCATATGGAGTTGCGGCCGGGGTTTCCGACTCCGATCGGAGTTTATCGGTCGTGGCCGGATGTGCCGCGGTATGAAGATGTGATGAACGAGCAGGTGCAGGCGGTGATTGCCAAGCGTGGGCCTGGGGATCTGAATAAGTTGCTGCATGCTGGGGACACCTGGGAAGTGCGCTAGGAAACGCGCAGTCGTGCCTACATCTCATTGATGAGAAGCGGGTTGCTCCAGAATTTCGGGCGACCGGACGCGACTTTCCACCGCGGCCGACCATCTAATTTTTGTTCATGCGATACAATGGGATGCGGTTCCGAGAACGTCTACGTTTGGTAGTCGCGGCATCACCGGATCCCTACGAGTATTCCAGTTCCCGGTTGGTCGGGTCGTCCAGTCACCCAACTTCTGAGCACGGCTTCCAGACCGGGTTAGACCAGGCGGATCCAGGTCGTTGCACACGATCCGTCGAAAACTAAGCACTGTAAATTCGCCAGGCGTTCGTGAAGGTGCCAAGGCCCAGGCCAGCCGCTTATCGGATAGGCGCTTAGTTTCCGCCGAGCGCTTGGGAACTGTAGAGGCTGCGAAGCGGCAGAGTTAATGCGTGGAAGCAGCCGACGCTTTTCGAAGGCGGCTCATCTAAATTCAAATACGTAGCGAATGGAACCTAGGAGTGTTAAGTTTTCGTCCCACGTTGAAGTGTTTTTGGCTGGAACTGTCCCTCAAGGGTAAAGCCTGAATGCGCACGACCTTAAAAATTGTGCTGCCGTTGATCATCAGCGTCGTTGTGGTGTCGCTGCTGTTCGCGGTGTATCAGGTGCGAACCGAGAAGCGGATGCTGCGCAACGATTTGTCGCGGCGCGCGGAAATTCTGGCGGAGAGCCTGCAAGAGAACGTCGAGCCGCTATTCGATCGGCCGCTGCCGGACAAGAGTTTGCAGCGCATCGTGGATCGCTTCGGCCAGCGCGAACATTTGAAAGGCATTGCGGTTTATAACGCTAATGGCGCTGTACTCGCGCTGACGCCGGGGTTGGCGCCTACGTTCCAAACACGTCCGCCAACGGCCACGCGCGCGGCGTTGCGAGACGCGGGCCTCGGTGAGTTCCTGCCCATCGGCGCTTCGCAGATGCAACTCTATGCGATGCCGCTGCACCGCAACGGGCAAGCGGTTGGCACGCTGGTTCTGGCACATGACGCGAGCTACATCGACAGCCAGGTTTCGAACACGTTGCGCAGTTCCCTGCTCACGGCGCTGGTGCAGACGCTATTTATTTCCGGCCTGGCGCTGATTCTGGTGCGCTGGACGCTGACTGGACCGCTGACACGAACGGCGACGTGGCTGCGCGGATTGCGCACGGGGCAAAGCGGCCAACTGAATCCTCCGCCGGCGTTGCCGCAGGGCGAGCTTTTCGATCAGATTCATCGCGAGGTAACGCACCTGGCGCGCGATTTAAACGCGGCGCGGGCGACGGCGGAAGAAGAAGCGCGGCTGCGCGAGTCGAACGTGTCGCTCTGGACGGCGGAGCGACTGCGCGTGAGCCTGGCGAGCAAACTCCAGAACAAGCCGCTGTTCGTCGTTTCGAACCGCGAGCCGTACATGCATGATCGGAAGAACGACGGGTCGATTCAGGTGATTGTGCCTGCGAGCGGATTGGTGACGGCGCTGGAGCCGGTGCTGCTGGCGTCGAACGGCACGTGGGTGGCGGACGGTTCGGGAACCGCGGATCGCGATACCGTCGATGCGCGCGACCGGTTGCGCGTGCCACCGGATCATCCGGCGTACACGCTGCGGCGCGTGTGGCTGAGCAAGGAAGAAGAAAAGGGATATTACGAGGGATTTTCGAACGAAGGCTTGTGGCCGCTGTGTCACATCGCGCATACGCGGCCAATTTTCCGGCCGGAAGACTGGCTGTCGTATCAGGAAGTGAATCGAAGATTTGCGGACGCGGTGCTGGAAGAGATGGAAGGCATCGAGTCGCCGATTGTTTTGGCGCAGGATTATCACTTTGCGCTGCTGCCGCGGATGGTGAAGGAAGCGCGGCCGGACGCGCGCGTAGCGATTTTCTGGCATATCCCGTGGCCGAATCCGGAAGTTTTTGGAATTTGCCCCTGGGCGCGCGAGCTGATTGACGGGCTGCTGGGCGCGGATTTGATCGGGTTTCACATTCAGTCGCACTGCAACAATTTCTTGTCGTCGGTGGACCGGTCGGTGGAAGCGCTGACGGCGTGGGATCGATTTGAAGTGAATCGGAAGGGGCATCTGACGCGGGTGCGGCCGTATCCGATCAGCGTGTCGATGTCGGAGAACGGGCACGTCGAGGAAAAGAGCACGGGCGAATTGGTTTCGCAGATCTGCAACGATCTGAATATTCATGCGAGCGTGCTGGGCGTGGGCGTGGATCGCGTGGATTACACCAAGGGGATCCCGGAGAGGTTCCGCGCGATCGAGAAATTTCTGGAGATGAATCCGTCGTACCAGCGGCGGTTTAGCTTTATTCAGATCGGGGCGCCCAGCCGGACGGCGATCGAGCGGTATCAGAGATTGCTGGATGAAGTGGATCAGGAAGCGGCGCGGATCAATGCGCGATTTCAGGCCGGGCGGTGGATGCCGATTGTTTTGCTGAAGAAGCACCACTCGCATCAGGAAATTGCGCGGTATTACAAGGCGGCATCGGTTTGCCTGGTGACGGCGCTGCACGACGGGATGAATCTGGTGGCGAAGGAATTTGTAGCGTCGCGCGATGACGATCGCGGGGTGCTGATTCTGAGCACATTCGCGGGAGCGGCGATGGAGCTGAGCGACGCGCTGCTGGTGAATCCGTACGACGTCCAGCAGGTGGCGGGCGCGATTCATAAGGCGCTGGAAATGCCGACGGAAGAACAGATCACGCGCATGCAACACATGCGGACGAACGTCCGCGAGTACAACATTTATCGCTGGGCGGCGAACTTGCTGTCCGATCTGACGGAGATTCGGATTGATACCCCGGTGGAGCGCGTCGAAGTGCAATGACGCCAGCCTCTCGCGCCTCTCGTTCTGTTCGCAGGAACAAATCAAAAAATACGAAGGTCGTTCCAGATTTGTTGAAGAGCTGGGACAGCATCGCCGCGCAGATTCGCAAGCGCGGGCGGGTGACGATATTTCTGGATTTCGACGGGACGCTGGTCGATATCGCGCCACGGCCGGAACTGGTGAAGCTGAAGCCGGAGGCGCACCATGTTTTGCAGCGATTGGCAAAGCATCCGTTGGCGACGCTGGTTGTGGTGAGCGGGCGGCGGCGCGCGGAATTGCTGGAGCATATCGGCGTGCCGGATATTCACTATTTTGGTTTGTATGGGTGGGAGCGCGATGAGAAGAGCGCGCTGCCGCCGGATGCGCAGAAGGCGTTGCGCGAGGCGCGAGAGACGCTGGAGCCGCTGCTGAAGAAATATCCGAATCTGTGGATTGAAGATAAGAACAGCAGCTTGTCGGTGCATTTGCTGCATGTGCCGAAGGCTCGGCATGAGGCGTTACGAAAAGAATTGCTGGCCGTGCTGCAGCCGTTTCAGAGGAAGCTGCACGCGGTTGGGAATATTCGCGATGTGGAGATTTTGCCGCGGTCGATTCCGGGCAAAGGGCTGGCGGTAAAGGAATTTTTGCGGGAACACGCGGAGACGAAGTCGTTGGCATTTTATTTTGGGGATGATTATTCGGATGAGTCGGGATTTGTGGCGGTGGGAAGAGGGGTGTCGGTGCAGGTGGGGAAGGCGCGGGAGACGAAGGCGCGGTATCGAGTGAAGACGCCGGGGGAGACGGCGGAGGCGTTGCGAAGGATTTTGGGCACGTTGGACGAGATTGAGAAGGGCGGAACGAGAGGCGGAGAAGCGCGGCGGGCTGCTGCGGGTCGGCGGTAGACGGCAAAGAAAGACATGAGAGGACGCGCGGTCGAAAGTGCGGACATGGGGCGCAGCGGGCTGCGCCCCTACATTTTTAGTGGCGAGTGTTTAGGAATGGGAGGGTTTGGATTTAAACCCCGCGATCTGGGAAGCGATCGCGGGTACAGGGTGGCGAGCGGAGGCAGGGAGATAAAGTTTGTAGGGCGCACAGACAAGAGTGTCTGTGCCACGGGTTAGGCGGTGCGGGCAAAGCTGGGGAAGAAAGTGCCGCCGTCGAGGACATTTCTAACGGCATCGACGAGGTCGTGGCCGGCGCGGGATTTCGCGACGTAGCCTTGGGCGCCGGCATTGACGACTTCGCGGACAGTTTGCGCGGACTCGTGAACCGAGAAGAACAGAATCTTCGCTGAAGGATTTTCCTTCCGAATTTGTTGCGCGGCATCGATGCCGGTCAGGCCGGGCATGTTGATGTCCATGATGATGAGGTCGGGGCGCAGCTCGCGCGACTTCACGACGACTTCACTGCCCTCGAACGCTTCTCCGCAGACCGCCCACTCATCGTGACTCTCGAGCAGACCGCGCACACCCCGGCGCATGACTTCGTGATCGTCGGCGATGAGAATGCGGCGGCGTGTGTCGGAAGATAATGCGACGTCGCTGTTGGAATTGCCGTTCGTCGCGGCAACCGCAACCTCGGATTCTTCCGGCGGCGGAGCAACTTTTGCTTTCTTCAGAGGGACACTGGCGGTGACACGGGTGCCATCGCGACCGAAATCCACTTCCAGTTGTCCGCCGAATTGGCGAATGCGCTCGCGCATGCCGGGAATGCCAACGCCGAGCGATGCGATGCCTTCCACTTTCGTACGTACCGCCCCCGTTTGAATTCCCTGTCCATGATCGATGATTTCGAGCTTTACGGAATCGGGGGTCTCGATCACGTTGATCTCGGCATCGGGACTTCCAGAATAACGGTGAACGTTGGTGAGACTTTCCTGAACGACGCGGAAGAGCGCCATCTCCACGTCGGTGGAGAGACGGCCGAGATCGGCAGAAATGTTGACGTTTAGCCGGATGCCGCTGCGCTTCTGGAAACCTTCGGCGTACCAGCGCACGGCGGAGCCGAGGCCGGATTCATCGAGCAACGGGGGATGGAGCAAATAGGAGAGAGTGCGAATCTCTTCGCCGATCATGCGAACGATGTCGCGGCCTTCGGTTAGAGCTTCGTCGCGCTCCGGTTTCTTTGTATCGAGAAGACGCGCGACGCGGTCGAGCGACATGGAGAGCGCGGCGATTTTCTGGCCGGTAGTGTCGTGAAGATCGCGCGCGATGCGGCGACGCTCTTCGTCCTGAAGCTGGAGGAGGCGACCGGAGAGCTGGCGCAGCGATGATTCCGTGACGCGCAAGGCCTCGTTGGTTTCGACGAGTTCGGTCAATTCGGTGGCAACGGCACAAAGCGCTTCCATGCCGAACTGCGTGCTGCGTGTGAGAGTCAAGCGAACGGTGCGAGCGCGCCCGGCGCGATCGACAAGGCGAATTTCGCCGCGTGCGACACCGCTGGCAGCATTGCGGATCAGCGAGCGCAACGCTTCCACATACTCGCCGGATACAAAGTTCTCGATCGGTGTACCGATGAAGCGCTCGAGTTGCGCGTCAAAAATATTGGCGAAACTGCGATTGGAGTAGAGGATTGTGCCGTCGTTCGAAAGAGTGGCAGCGCCTTCGTCGATGGTTTCGACAAGCAAGCGGTAAGGGTGCTCGGCACCCTGGAGAGTAAAGACCTGGTCACCTTTTGACGCGCTAACGACAACAGCATCGACTTCGCCGGAGCGGATGGCGCGCAGTGTCTCTTCGAGCTCGGAGACGCGTTCCCGCATTTCAGCGAACGCGCGAGATTTTCCTGCCGAAGGTTTGACCGCGAGACGTTTGATGCGTTTCGCAGGTTTGGTTGGCTTTCGCTTCATAACGGGCCCCTAATTCCTTTTGAGATCCAAACCAAGCACAACGCGCTCGGTATCGGAAAAATCGCCGACGAGACGTCGTAGAGGCAGGGGAGTCGCCTTTATCAGCGTGGGAGCGGCAATGATCTGCCCTTCAGCGGCGAGAGCGGGCTGCTGATAGATGTCGATCACTTCCAAATGAAAACGCCCCGGCAAATGCTTCTCGCAAAGTCGCTGAAGATTTTCGACGGACTTGAGCGAACGAGGAGTCTGACCAGTGACATAGAGGCGAAGAAGATACTTCGGCTTCTCTTTCGTACGCGATTTCATGCGCTTCGCGCCGCGCTTCTGAGATGCCGAAATACTTCGCTTTTTCAATTCACGATTCCAGTCTCCCGTAGGTTCAGTCCAACCAAAACTTTTTCCAGATCGGACAGATCGCCGATGATCTTGCGAATGGGAACAGGTAATTTGCGAACCAGAGTCGGAATAGCAAGGATCTGGTCGCCCTGTGCGAGTTGCGGAGTCTTGACGAGGTCGATGACGTGCAGCTTGTAGCGGCCTGTCAGATGGTCGTTGCAGATTTTTTTCAGGTTTGCGAGAGCGGCGAGTGATTTGGGAGTTTGCCCGGCGACATACAGCCGGAGTTCGACCATTCCGGCATCACCGTTCTTTGCGTCCGGTTTCTTGCTTGCAGTTTTCTTTGTTTTAGATTTGGCAGAAGCTTTCAGTGTCATGATTTACCCAACTTCGCTGCCCGACCGGCAGAGTTGGATTTTCCCCCTCGGAGTGACGACATATCGGTTATATCCTGCGCCAATCGTCTCTCTTTGTTCAACTCTTCCGTCACGAGAAGGCTAGCTTCACTCTCTTCATCATCGAGCTCGACACGTAGCGCCGCAATTTGCGCCTCGACCGCCTTACGCCGCCGCTCACGAGAGCGCGTCTTTCCGTCTATGCTCTGCTGGCGTGCAAGCCTTTCGGCCCTCTCACGAGCCTCCTGATTTAGGCGAGCAGAACCGGTAAGGACGACGCCGGCGCCGATGTACACGGGAAGAAGCTTGATTCCTTGTTTGGAAATCACGAACTCCCGAACTTGATTGGAATGCGCCATACCGCGCGATTTCAGGACGTAGACGCAGCGGTTCCGTTCACCGTTGAGTTCGAGGTCGCGAACCAGAATCCAACTGTCGATGAGAGAGGAGATGCCGACGTCCGTCGACTCGATGTCTTTATGTATCCCTTGCGTGAGCGAAGTGAACAGAGCGGTGATTTGCCTTGTCTTCAAAAAGTCCATCAGGCGCATCAGCATGGAATTGACTTCATGCATGTTTCCCATCATCAGGTTCGAAACCGGGTCAATGACGACCACCTCAGGGTCGAACTCCTCGATGAGCTTGTGAATGCGCAACAGATGCATCTCCAGGCCGCTTTGCGTGGGGCGCCATGCCTCGAAGCGCAAAAGGCCCGACTTCATATATCGTTCGAGATTGATGCCGATCGATCGCATATTGCGGGCGGCTTGCAGTGGTGATTCCTCGAAAGCCACATAGAGCGCTTTCCGCCCGTCGGCGCACGACTGGGCGACAAAACTGGCGCTGAGGCTCGATTTGCCGGAACCGGCGGTGCCGCTGACCAGGATCGAAGTTCCTTTGTAGAAGCCCTTGCCCTCGAGCATGGCGTCGAGATCCGGGACGCCGCTGGAAATGCGCTCGTTCGATACCTTGTGATTCAGCCTCATGGAGCTGCTGGGCAGAACCGAGAATCCGCGGTCGTCGATCAGGAACGGAAATTCGTCGGCGCCGTGAGATGTGCCGCGGTACTTAATGATGCGCATCCGGCGCGTGGAAACTTGCTCAGTGACGCGGTGATCGAGAAAAATGACGCAGTCGGAGACGTATTCTTCGAGACCATAGCGGGTGAGTGGGCCGTCGCCGCGCTCGGCGGTGACGACGGTGGTGAGGCCGCGATCTTTGAGCCAGCGAAAGAGGCGGCGAATCTCGGCGCGGAGCAGACCCGTGTTTTTGAATCCAGAGAAGACGGCTTCGAGCGTATCGAGAACGATGCGCTTGGCGCCGATCGAGTCGACCGCGTATTGGAGGCGAACGAAGAGGCCTTCGAGATCGTATGTGCCGGTTTCTTCGATCTCGGCGGGCTCGATCTTGACGTAATCCATCATGATCTTCTTGCGAGCAGCGAGAGATTTGAGATCGAATCCGAGAGAGGCGACGTTCTTGGTCATCTCTTCGCCGGTTTCCTCGAAGGTCATCAGGACGCCAGGCTCATTGAATTCCGTGGCGCCGCGAACGAGAAATTCCATTGCGAACATCGTTTTGCCGCAGCCAGGGCCGCCGCAGACGATCGTAGGGCGCCCTTTCGGAACGCCGCCGTTGGTGATTTGATCGAAGCCCGCGATCCCCGTCAGTGATTTTTCAAGCTGTTGAGGCTTTTCCCTCTCGCTGTGTCGCACTTTCGATGTTGCCAACGCGTGGTTCCTCCACAAATTTGGGAATTGTCGGACAGTGTTCCCATGGCTGGGACGCCAAGGCGAACTGTGCACGACATTATCTATCACGCTTTTGCGAAATCGCGATCAAGCGAAGCGATATGAAGCAGTTACAAAGGGAATGAAAAGAAGCAGCTACAGGAAAGACCGTATGGACGAAGATTGAAGTCCTGTAGACCGATTCGTAAATATCGGCATTTCACCGATATAAAATCCCGACTCGGCAACGAGCCCCAAAAACTCGGCATCGAAATGGGAGTGTTTGGAAGACTCCCCGTCGGACCCCGGGACCCGCGGCGAACTCTCCACAGATTAGTTCATAAAGGCCGTTAGTCCATCCGTAAGGAGAAAAGGGACCATGAAGCGTTTAGCATTTTTACTTTTAGTGGCGGGGTGTGTCGTACCACTGGCGCAAGCTCAGGATGACGAGCACGTCGAGGTCGGCGTGTTCGCGGATTATTTGCGGCTCGATCAGACCAGCACCAATTTCGCCGGAGTCGGCGCACGGGGAAGTTTCCAACTCTATAAAGAGATCAAGCTCGAAGGCGAAATGAGCTATGACTTCAATCAGGCGTTCAACGAAGGATTCACCGATCCGACTACCACAACGATTACAGTCGCCCGGACGAATTTGCGAACCCTTCACGGGGAGTTTGGACCACGGGTGAACATCGGCCATCATGCGATCCAGCCGTTTGTGTTTGTGAAGGGCGGCTTCATGAATTTCCGGATCGATCCGGCGCCCGCGACGGTCGGAACGTTCATCAGCAGCGTGAGCAACCTACGAGCGAGCGATGTCAGTCCGGTTTTGTATCCGGGCGGCGGTTTGCAGGCGCATCTTGGGCCGATTGGGCTGCGGCTCGATGTAGGCGACGAGATGTATTTTAATAACGGGGCACACCACAATTTGCGGGTCGCGTTCGGGCCCGTGTTTCGATTCTAAGTTCACAGAACAGTTCGGGCAGTTTGCTTTTAGATCGCGCGGAGAGCGAATTCTCCGCGCGATTTTTTTTGTTGTTACGAAGGCCACGATGAGTATTGCTGAGTAATAGCAATTCAGTTTAACCGCAATAGTACTTCACCTTTTTCCGGTCGGGCTGGGGGCTAACCGATTCGTTGACTTGCCTGTGGCGTCACCCTAGAATTTCCGCAACGTCGACTCGCTGCAGATTGGCACCACCATGCTCGGGCAAACCATATCGCACTACCGAATCACCCAAAAACTGGGTGCGGGCGGCATGGGTGTCGTCTACAAGGCGACAGACCTAAAGCTCGAGCGGACCGTCGCGCTCAAATTCCTTCCACAAGATATGGTCGTCACTGGCGCAGATCGCGAGCGATTGCTGCGCGAGGCGCGGGCGGCTTCCACGCTGGACCATCCAAATATCGGCGTAATTCACGGGTTGGAAGAGTCGGAAGACCGGCAGTTTTTCATCGTGATGGGTTATTACGAGGGGATGACGCTCGCGGAGAAGCTGGACCGCGGCGTCGTGCCGCTTCGCGAGGCGCTTGATCTGGCCATTCAAATCGCGCGCGGACTTGGCGCGGCGCACGCACGCAACATCGTCCATCGCGATATCAAGCCGTCGAATGTAATCATCACGCCGGACAACATTGCCAAGATTGTGGATTTCGGTCTGGCGCGCGTAGTGGCTTCGGCGAGCGCCACGCAGTCGATGTCGCTGACGGGCACCCTGCCCTACATGGCACCTGAGCAAATATTAGGCGAGCCGGTGGATCAGCGCTCGGATGTTTGGGCGCTGGGCGTTGTGTTGGTGCAGATGATCACGGGAAGCCATCCCTTCGTGCGTCCGAACACCGCCGCGATGACGTTTGCGATCTTGAATCAGGCGCCGTCGGCGCTCGACGCGGTGCCCGACGCGGTGCAGCCGCTGATTTATCGGACGTTGTCGAAGAAACCGGAGCACCGGCAAGCGAATGCGTTGGAATTGCTCGCCGACCTGGAAGACGCGCGCGCAAAAATCACGGCGACGCCTCCGGTGACAGAGCACCCCACGCTGACGCGCAACCTCAGCCCGCGCGAACTGAAGAAGATGGTGCAGAATGCGTCAACGCCGACATGGAACGAGAAAGAGACGTCGTGGCTAACGCGCGCGGCGCTTGTCGTGATGATCCTGCTGGTTGTGTTGACCGGAATCCTGCTCATCCCGCCGGTCCGCGAAGAATTGATGGGCCTGGTATACGCGAGCACGGAAAAGCACATCGCGGTTCTGCCGTTCGATACGCCGAATGACGATCCAGGCTTGCAAGTTGTCGGCGCCGGTCTGATGGACGCGCTCACAAACAGCCTCTCGAATTTGGACGCGGCGCAAAAGTCTTTGTGGATCGTGCCCGCGAGCGAAATTCGAAAGTATAAGATCCGCGACCCGGAGTCGGCATTCCGCGACTTAGGCGCGACGATGGTCGTCCAGGGAAGCGTGCGACGAACGGGTTCCGACGTGCATTTGACCGTCGTCTTGATTGACGCGAAGCGGCTGCGACAGATCGGGTCCGCGCAAGTAGAGGACGCAAACGGTGACTTGGCGGCCGTCGAGGATGCGGCTCTGATTCACCTGGGGCGGATGATGAAAGTTTCGGTGCCGGCGGGCACCACTCAAGCCAAATCCGCAAATCCCAACGCTTATCGCTCGTACATCGAAGGGCTCGGCTTCCTGCAGCGATACGACAAGCCGGGAAATGTTGACCGTGCGATCGCGGCGCTTGATTCATCCGTTAAAGCCGATCCTCGTTTTGCACTGGGTTTCGCGACGCTTTGCGACGCCTACCGCATGAAATTTCAGACTGAGAATGATCCCGCTTCTATACCGCGAGCGACGGAGAATTGCGAAAAGGCCGTTACTCTCGACGAAAAGCTTCCCGCGGTCCACGTCATCCTCGGGCAGCTCAACGCGACCTCAGGGAAAGACGATCTCGCTCTCGCCGAATTCAAAAAAGGGCTCGAGCTCAATCCCAACGATGCCGAAGCGATGATGCACATCGCGGGAATTTACGCGCGCTTGAAGCACCCGCAGGAAGCCGAGGCAAACTTCAAGCAGTCGATCGCCTTGCGCCCCGATTACTGGAGCGGCTATCTCGCATTGGCGCTCTTCTATGACGACGAGGGCCGGTATCAAGAGTCTATCGATCAATTAAAACGCGTGATCGAACTGACTCCGGACAATCCGACCGCTTACAGCAATCTTGGCGCCGTCTACATGGACATCGGCGACGCGAAATCCAACCAAGCCGCAGAGGCGGCGTTCCGCAAATCGCTCGAACTCGCGCCGAACTACGAAGCGTATACGAACCTCGGCTACCTGTATTTCACGCAAAAGCGATATCACGAAGCGATACAGCAGTATCGACAGGCGGCCGCGCTGAACGACAAGGACTGGCGCGTCTGGGCCAACCTAATGATTTCGTATCAGTGGCTGAACGACCAAGCAAACCTCGGTCTGGCGCGCGCCAAGGCGCAAGCCGGCATCGAGCAACTACTCGCCATAAGACCGCAAGACGCGCACGCGCATTCGATTTTGGGCCTTTACTACGCGCAAGAAAATCTTCGCGATAAGGCGCTCTCTCAAGTGCACACAGCGCTCGCACTCGAACCGAAGAACGGAGACATACTCGGAAATGTCGCCGAAACGTTCGAGACATTGGGTGATCGGAAACAAGCGATCGAATACGCGCGCGCCAGCATGGCGACCGATTACGGATTGAAAGGTCTCGAAACTCGGCCCGGCCTGAGAGCGGTCCTGGCTGACCCGAATTTCCGCACCAGCGGGAAGAAGTAGAACGCGAAAGGAGAAACTATGCCCGGCACCAGCGCAGCGAAGGCCAAGAATAAGGTCCTCTACGTCCCGGATGCGATCGTAACGATTACCGATGGTGACCCCAGCCCGGACGAGGTGAACATCAAGCCCAAAGGCACAGTGCAATTCGTGAACACAGACGAGGTGAATTGGCGAGTTCGTTTGTTAACCCGCGAGAACGAAGAACACGCCGATGTCGATCTGTTTCTTCCAGCGCGCAGTTCGTGCACGGTTATTGGGCCGGATGAGGGCGAATGCAAGTACGAAGTGCTCGAGGCGACGAGACTTGCCTCGACCAAGCTCGAGGCAGCGACGACCGGGAAAAAGAACGGCGGCGGAACAGTCTCGACAGGTGGCGGGTCAACGGGCGTCGTGGCCGCGAGCGCTTCCAAGAGCGGCGGGGGCGGCGGCGGGACGATCAAGATCGGCCCCAACTAGACCGTAGCGCCATCATGGCGGTCTTTGCCAATAGATAGCGATCGGAAAGCCGGCGCTCGAGCTTGGACGAATGCTCTGCGATTCAGCGCACCTCGTTCTTGTAAACGACGCCGGCCTTCATCACAAATTTCACGCGCTCGACCTCTGTAATGTCCTTGAGCGGATCGCCGATCGTGGCAACGAGGTCGGCCCACTTTCCTGCCTCGACGGTGCCGACTTTGTCGCTCCAACCTAGGAGCTCCGCCCCTACTACTGTGCCCGTGCGTAACGCCTGCATCGGCGTCATGCCGTAATCGACGTAATACTCGAATTCCTTCGCCTGATTGATTTCCTTCCAGTCAAATCCGCCCGCGTCGGTGCCGAGTGCGATCTTCACATTCTTCTTTAGAGCCTTCTGGAACGCGACCTTTTCGAGATCGACCATCTTCGTCCAATTGCCGCCGCGACCTGGCGCGACGTACGCGCCGACAGTGATCGTCGGCACCCAGTAAATTCCACGCTGCGCGATTTCGTCGATTTCGGCGTCGGTCAATCCGTCGCCGTGCTCCACGGTGTCCACGCCCGCGCGCAACGCCGCTGCGATTCCGTCACTGCCGATGCAATGTGCCGCGACTTTTTTCCCGAGGCGATGCGTCTCCTCGACGATCGCTTTCGCTTCTTCGTCGGTGAAATTCACCATGCTGTGCAGCACGCCGTCGGATTCGAAATGATATTTCCGGTCGGAGTAATACTTGATCCAATCCGCGCCGTACATGATTTGCTCGCGCACTGCTTTGCGGGCGCCCTCGACGCCATCGACATATTCCACTCCGGTCGGCAATTTCAGTTCCCACGAATACCCGAGCAGCGGATACATTCCGGTCGGAGCCATAGCGCGCGTCGCCACCTGCATCCGCGGCCCGGGGACTTCGCCGTTCGCAATGGCCATTTTCACATCGACGTCGGCGTACATCGCCCCTTCCGTTTCAAGATCTCGAATCGACGTAAATCCGTGATCGAGGGCAATCTTCGCATTGCGCGCCGCGAGAATCGTGCGATACGGAATCGATTCCTTCAGCAGTTGCGCGTCGTAGTCTTCCGCGGTGATGTCGCCGTTCAGGACGACATGCGTGTGTACGTCGGCAAAGCCGGGCATCACCGTCGCCTTCGAAAGATCGATCAGCTCGACGCCGCTTGGCGGCGCGCCACCCGCCGTGACCGAAACAATCTTGTCACCCTCAATCACGATGACCGCATTCTGAATCGCGGAGTCGCTCTTCCCGTCGATCAGCCGCCCCGCTCGAATCGCGACACGTTTTGGCGGAGCCTCTTTCTTCGCGGTCTGGCCATACGCAGCGAGGCCCGTTCCCGCGGCAAGAACAAACGCAGCGATCAACGCTGCCAACCACAAACGAAATTTGGATTTCATGGTGATCTCTGCCCCCGACGGGCGCAAAGAGTACCACAGCGGCACAGGTGGGAGTCGTCGCTGCAAAACAGAGTCCCCGCAGCGATTCACGGAAAGGAAGAGAAATTGTCATTATCTTGACAGGTTCCTAGGGTAAGACTACCCTCTCGCCACTCATACCTTTCAGTTGTCCCCCCGAACAAAGTTTTCCGTGTGAGTTTAGGAGTGCAGTGCAACTCTGGGCCAAGTTCAGGCTCCGGAGCCGCCTGTTCGGCTCCACGGACGCGCTCAGAACGTTGCGGCAAAGCGAAGTCAGTTCAGGTGTCATCAAGCCGATGGTCGGGACCCGACGATAGATCTTTAGCCCATTCGAAAACAGAGACTAGCCAGGTTCAACAAGGAAGAGGGTGGTAAGTATGAAACCGCGACCCACGAACGGCGGCCAGATTCCGCTACTTCTCTTCACTTTGAGTTTATTGGGCGGCTGCGGCGGTGGAAGCAGCGTTTCAACGCCGCCGCCCAGCACCGCAGTCACGCCTACTGCGGTGACCATTACCTGTCAAAGCCCCGTTCAGTCCGGTGCGACTGATCAATGCAGCGCCGTTGTTGCACCCGCAGGTGCAAGTCAAGCCGTGACTTGGACCGCATCGAACGGCACCATTAGCGCTGCCGGCGCGCTGACAGCACCGACCGTGACGGCCAAAACGACTATGACTGTCACGGCGACGGCGGGTACTGTGTCCGGTGCGGCCACTGTAGAGATCGACCCCGCGGCCGCAGCTACGCCGGCACCGAGTGGCCTGACCTATCCTGCTAACCCCGTGCAGGCCACAGTCGGCGTCCCTTTGTCTCTAACGCCTGTTGTCAATGGCACCGTCGCAAGTTATTCCGTCACTCCCGCCCTGCCCTCCGGGCTGACACTCAATACCACAACAGGTGTTATTGCAGGCACCGCAACGACGCCAACCGGACAGGCCGCATACGTAGTTAAAGCCAGCAACGCCAGCGGCAGCACAACATTTAGTTTGACGATCACCGTTAGTACGCCGGTGGCAGGCGGTGCCATTGCAGTCAGCGCCAGCAATATTACGTTCGATAATCAGCTGGTTTCTACCAACAGCTCCAAACAACCCTTGGCGATTATCAATACAGGTTCAAACTCTATGACCGTTTCTGGTGTCAACCTGGCAGGTGGCAATCCGTCGTCTTTCACCGTTGACGCCAGTGGTTGTACAACCATACCCACCGGCGGGACTTGCATCGTCAACGTTGGATTCTCACCTAGCAATCTGGGCCCTCTGAACGCACAAATGAATATCTCTTCCAGCGCGACGGCTGCACCGACACAAGTATTCCTAAATGGCAACGGAGTCGCAGCAAGCATGACGTTCGACAATCCGATGATACCTGTGGGTCAAACGGCTATGCTGACTTGGAATGCGCCCAACGCCACGTCTTGCACAGCTTCCGGAACTTGGACCGGATCGCAACCAACCAGCGGTACGCTTGCCGTCACTCCCAGCACTGCTGGCTACTATCCCTATACTTTGACTTGCCCCAACCCTTTAGATCCTATGGGGAATAATTCTCAGTCAGTTGTTTTGACCGCTGTCGGCCCTTCGCCTCAAGTGCCGGAGTCTAATCCTTTGGTTTTTCAGGCGTACTACGAACTGGACCCCAGCACCAACCAATATTTAGGTCTCTCTACGTCCATTACAGTTCCTCCCTTACCAACGGCACCGACAACGCCGGGAGCCGCACTGTTTTTATGGCCCGGACTGGATCCGCTTCCATCTGGCGCTATGTTTAACCCCATCGGTAACGGCGTGCTTCAGCCTGTGCTTACTTTTGGTCCGTCGTGTGCGCCAACAACGCAACCTACGCCATTTTCCGCCTGGTGGATTTCGGGACAGTACGTGAACACGTTTGGTAGCGATACCGGCTTCATAGGCTGCTTCTCAGGAAATTCCATGCAGGTGAATCCGGGCGACGTACTGCTGGAAAATATTGGCCTGGGTTTAAATTCCACTGTTTGGACGGAAACGATCACCGACGTGAATACGGTTCAAAGTGTTACTTTCAGCGAAGACCTGAAAGGCCAAGCGCAGGGCGTCGCTTATTGGGTAATTGAGGCTTGGTTCGGCGCCACCATAAACGGACCCGTGACTTTTTACAACTCGACACTAACGCCGCAGGTCGGAACCAATAGCTGTAGCAATAGCTTGAGCGCAACGAACGCTTATGCTTATTCGCCACCCACGTCCCAGAATGCAAATTCACAATGTTTCATACGCTATGCAGTGATAGCTCAACATTGAGCAGCAATGCAATCACTTCAGAAACTGCAACGCATCCTGCCTCGTCCCGTACGCCTTGCGGAGTTTCCTCACTCCGTCCCGTGGCCGCATGAGGCATCGAAAAAAACGAAGGGCCAACCGGTCTCAAGTCCGATTGGCCCTTTATTCATGTGCCGCGGATTGGGTCTCTCAGGTCCAGCCCGCGTGTGCTCTGTGAATGCAAACTGCAAAGCCAAAAACGCTCGCGAAGTATACCTCAGCCTGCGAGTCAGCGCCCGACTACTGCGCTGCCGCTGCCGAACCAGGGCGTCGCAGCGGGCGACGGGCGAGGTCTTCGACCGAGTCCGCTCCGCTCTTGACCATCGAAACCAGCGGATGGCTGCTTGCAGCCACGCGCTCGATGGCAAACACCCAACCCTTGTGCAACAAATATCCACCGGCCACGACCGCGCCGATCACCGCGAAAACCGCCGCGAAGAGGGCAAATGCCGCCAACAATTCCCGAACGAAGTAGAGCTGCATGGCTCCGACGATTGCCAGGAACCACCACATCCACTTTCGGCTTTTGTCTGTCTTTTTCATGGGGTTTTCCATTCTGGGCCTCGGTCCCGACTGCTTTACTGCTGGAATCCTTTCCTCTGTCCGGCTCTGACTAGCTTTGGCTGCCGGTTGTTCCTTCCGTGGGCTTGGGTAGGCTGCCTGCCCTACTGGTCCGTTGACCGCCGCACCTGTACCATTTGACACGATCCGGGCAAGGATTTCGATGGTACGGCAGACACATTTTTGGCTCGAAACTCGCGGCCTAGTACATTTTTGTTTCGAACTGGAACGCCGTATCTCACTGTATATAAACGAATTATAGCGGCAGGTGACTTTCGTCAATCTTTCGTCAGGGTTTCGCCTGACCGCGCCTTACATACCTGACCGGGAGGACAGGGGGATTAGCTTCTCCATTAGTCCGTTTCCTGTTCTACCTAGCTCTAAGACCGACACTTTTTGTCACTTTTGAGCGAAAGCTGCGTTTTTGGGGACTTGCTAACTCGGCCATTCGCTCCCAAATCACCCGTCGAATAGGAGTGCTTTGAGGGCATAATCACAACAATGGCTGGACTCATTTTGCTAGGGGCCCTGCTTGTTATTGGAACGCCAGTACTTGCGCTCCTGGCGTTCAATCGCGTCCAGAGGCTGACGGAGCGGGTCGACGGCCTGAGGATTCAGGACCTTATTAGTAGAATCTATGCTTTGGAACAGAAGCTGGACCGTTTAGAGAAGCTGCTTCACTCACGGCCCGTGCCTTCCGAACCCGTCGCTTCCGAGGTAATCAAGCCTCCCGCTGCACCTGTAGCGTCGGCCGCCGAGCACCCGCCGGCACCGCCACCTCTCGCGCCTATCACCGCGCCGGGAGTTACGCTGTCGCCGCAGTCCCCGCCGCCCACGTCTGCCCACCCCGCACCCCCGCCTCTCCCATCACCGACACGATCAGCGGCCCCATCATCGCCCGGTGCGCCAACCTTCCCGGCGATCAGCCACACCTTGGCCTCGAGCTCACACGATCTCGAAGCCCTCATCGGCGGAAGTTGGTTCAACCGCTTGGGCATCCTCGCCCTCATCGTCGCCGTCTGTCTGTTCCTCAAATACGCTTTCGATAACGACTGGATCGGCCCGACCGGCCGCGTCGCCATCGGCGTGTTTCTCGGCGCCGCGATGCTCCCCTGGAGCCAGTGGCTGCTCGGCCGAGGATATTCGTACTTTTCCGAAGGCATCGCCGCGCTCGGGCAGGCGACATTGCTCTTGTCGATCTGGGCGGGCTGTCGCTACTACACACTGTTTTCGCTCGACGTCGGCTTTGCCGCGATGATCGTTGTCACGGCGGTGATGGCGGCTGTGGCCATCGGGCGCAACTCCGAGCGAATTGCAGTGCTATCGCTGATCGGCGGGTTTCTGACGCCGGCCCTGCTCAGCACCGGCCGCGACCAGGAATTCGCGCTCTTTACCTATCTATTGATCCTCGGCGCCGGATTCCTCGTCACCGCAGCGTTTCGAAACTGGTCGAGCCTGGCGCCCATCTCCTTTTTCCTGACCCAGATTTATTTTTGGGGCTACTACTCCGAGTTCTACCGTCCCGCGAAGCTCGCGATGACGCTGACGTTCGCTACGTTATTTTTCCTGCTGTTCATGGCGTTGCCGGCGATTCGCGCCGCGCGCACGTCAACGCTCGAAATGCTCGAGCTCTTCGTCGTCCTTCTGAATTCGTTCGCCTACATGGCCGCGCTGTACACCATGCTCTGGCCGGAATATCGCTGGCCTCTGACATTCGCTGTCCTGCTCCTCTCCGCGTTGCATCTCGGCATCGCGCGTTTCGTGCGTTCGCAAAAAGCGGGCGAGTGGACCGCGTCGCAACAACTTCTCGCCGGGCTCGCGCTTACGTTTGTCACCATCGCGATTCCGATCCGCCTGGACGGCAAATGGATCACCTTGGCGTTCGCAGTCGAAGCAGCGCTGTTGATTCGCATGGGCTACCGTTCACTGGCGCCGTTGCTGCGAGCGGCGGGTTTTGTTTTGCTGGGGATCGCCGCCTCTGCGCGTCCTCTTCATTCCCTTGCCCGCGGAGCAGTTTATTTTCAACGAGCGCTTCGCAACTTTCCTCGGCGTGATCGCTTGCATGGGCTTCGTGCTCTATTCCGCGCAGCAACAGCGATCGAGTCCGGACGTTGAGTTTAACGACTCCGACCTAACAGTCCTGGCCGGCCTGTCGGTCGTGATGAACATCTATGCGCTGATCGCTCTGTCGCTCGAACTTTGGGATTACTTTGGCCGCTCGGCCACGATCGGCATCGACCGCGGCTTGGCGCAGCACCTTGCGCTTTCCGTTCTGTGGACTGCCTACGCAACGGTGCTGCTCATCGTCGGAATGAAGCGTCAGTCGCAGTTGCTGCGTTGGCAGGCGCTGATTCTGTTCGGCGCCGCCGTGCTGAAAGTATTCTTCTATGACAGCTCATTCCTCGAGCGCTTCTATCGCATCCTGTCGTTCTTCATCCTGGGCATCGTGCTGATGGTGGTTTCGTTCCTGTATCAGCGCAAAACCACGCGGGACCACGCTTCGTCATGATGCGGAAAGACGAAAAATCTCCCCGGCGAACGGACCGAGTTCTTCGCACTGACGTTCCTCTTCATCATCGCCACCGTCGCGCCTGCCCTCGCCGACTCAAGCGTTCCCGACGCGTGGCGCGCATGGCGCTACTCTCGAGCTATCGAAGTCACGAATCCTTCAGCGAATCCTTCGTCCCCCGCTCGCATCGACATTCCGTTCGATCTTTACGCCCACTCCGAACATGACCTCTCCGACGTCCGCATCATCGACGACAGCGGCGCCGAAACTCCGTTCCTCGTCTACGGTCCGCAATTTCAGCCACCCATCGAGAATCGCGCGGCCACGCTGGGCGAGCGAAGCTTTCTGCCGAACCAATACACGCAACTCGTGATCGACCTCGGACCGGGGACCGAATTCCACAACGGCGTCGAGATTCGAACGCCGCAAACGAACTTCATCAATTGGGTCGAAATCGCAGTCAGCGACGACGCCAAGACCTGGCGCATCGTAAAGGACCGCGCGCCCATCTCGAGCTTCGTTGCCGAAAACATAGCCGGCAGCCGACTCGTTCGCTATCCCGATACGAACGCACGCTACATCCGGGAACGTATCTTCGAGCCCGCGCACCAGTTCCCTGTTTCTTCCGTCGCCGTTTCATTCACGCGCGAGCCGAAAGCGACGCCGCAAGAGACTCTGCCGATCGCCCTCGAACTCGATCCGAAAGCGCCGAAAGGCTCCACTCGGTGGACCGTCGATCTGGGTCAGAGCAAAATTCCCGTCGATGGAGTTCGTTTTGCCACTTCGCAGCCGCAATTTTTCCGCGTCGTGCGGCTCCAAAGCAGCGACGACAACGAAAACTGGGCCGACTATTGCGCGGGCGAGATCTATCGCTACAAGCAGGGCGAGAAGCAAGCCGAATTACTCCAAGTGACTACGCCGTTCGCTTATTGGAAGCCGCACTACTGGCGAATCGAAGTCTTGAACGCAAGCGATGCGCCGCTCGCAGGTGTGACCGCGACGTTGCTCGCCACACCGCGCGTGCTACTGTTTTTCCCGCAGCCTGGCCGCACCTACCGAATCCTCTACGGCAACGACACTGCTAAGCAGCCGACGTATGACCTCGCGCGAACCTTCGATCCGCACACGTGGCCTGAAACGGCCGCTGCGACATTGGCAAACGAAGTCGCAACGGCGAATTTTCTCGACACTCGCCCGTTCACCGAGCGTCATCCTTATGTTTTGTGGATTGCGTTTCTGTTTGCCGTCGCAGCATTGGGGTACGCTGCGCTTCGAGCACTCAAATCAACCGGCGCGCAAAACTCCTAGTTGCCCTTCAACGCATAGCCGACGTCAAACGGCAGCTTCCCATCGATACGAATCACCTTCACCGAACTATTGATCGCGTAGACGTCCACAATTCCCACCGCGCCCGGCGTCGCGCCCACTGTACGAAGCAGATCGGCATCGTCCTCTACAATTTTGACCACCGTTCGGGTCTCGTTCAGCTTCGGCAGCGCCGTCTTCAGGTCCATCGGCGTCATGCTGAACAACTTCTGCACCGCAGCATGCATGTCGGGGCTCGCCGGGTCCGTCATCACCAAGGTAAAACTCTTGCCCTCAATCCAGGTCTTCTGAACGCCCTTGCAGAGCTTCGTCAGCTCGGAAAGCTGCACATCGTCAATTTTTGTTCCTGCGGACATGACCACAGCGATGTTTTTGATGGCGGGGGATACTGGCCGAGGCGCGAGCAACATTGTCAGCGCAACAGCGATGGCCGCAGCGCAAATCCGCTGGCTCCATGGGATCTTTTTCATGGTCGCACTTCACCTTTCGCGAGCGTTACCTTGAAGTATCGGCAGTGGCTCCGAAGGCGGCAAGTATAGTTTTTGTTACATGTGTCCAACCGTGCGCCAGAAGCGCATTTTGTAGCGTACTCGCCACCTCTCATTTACCAAGTCGCACACCTGCCCTTGAGGCCAGTATCGGCTCAACGCATCCGGACGCTACGTTGGCTTCAGACCATCGGGATCCTTCTGAGCGAGGAGTCTACTCATGAACCGCTTATCCGTGCGCCTCGGCGTTTTGGCGCTGCCGGTCTTGCTGGCCGGCCAGGTGTGGGCGCAGCAGCAGGCCCCGGCCCCGGCGTCTCAGATCACTGAAGCCGCGCATAAAGAGCCCGTGCCCGCTTCGAAACCAGCCGCGGCTAGGAAGCGGAAGGCTGCTATCGCGCCAGCGGCACCGCGCGTTCTTTTTGGTGTCTTCCCCGTCGCAACTCGCTCCGATGAGGCCCGGAAGCTGGTCGAGAAATCCATCGATGAATACGAAAACGTACTGCTCGACAATTCCGTCGCAACCGCAAAGCAGGCGACCGTTCGCGATCCGAAATTCGCTCTCGCGTATGCGATCTGGGGCTACGCCTCGAATCGCTCGCAACCCGCTCCTGAAGCAGTCAAGCACGCGCGCGCACTGCTGCCGACTGCCACTCCCGACGAGCAACTTCTCGTCACCTGGTTGCTGAATGTGCAGGAAGCCGACAATCTTGCCGCCATCAACTCGATGAACGATTTGCGCATGCGCTTTCCGGGCGACAAGCACATCCTCTATCTGACCGCCGAATGGCTCTACTTCCAACAGGATTACACGCGCTCCAAGAAAATGATGGAGCGCATTCTGGACATCGATCCGAATTTTCCGCCGGCGCTGAACATGCTCGGCTACGCGTACGTCGAAACTGGCGATCCCGATCCAGCGAAAGCCGTGAACTTCCTGAAGCGCTACGCATCGCTCGAAACCGACCAGCCAAATCCCGAAGATTCCCTCGGCGAAGTATTGCGTTATGCCGGTGACGATGCGGGTTCGATCGAGCACTATTCCGCTGCGCTAAAAATCACGCCGAACTTCTATAGCTCGAACATCGGAATTGCCGACACGCGCACCTTGATGGGCGACTACGCCGGCGCGCGCGCGCAGTACGACAAAGTGATCGCCGCCGCTACGAATCCACGCGACAAACTGCACGCTCAATTTCAGAAGTCGCTCGTTTATTTCTGGGAAGGTCAGCCCGAAGAGGGGCGCAAGGCGTTGCACGCGACTCTGGAGTCGGCGCGCCGCCAGAAGGAGCCGTACGAGCAGTTCGAAGCGGCCTTGGCGCTCGCGCAGCTCTCCGATACCAATGCTGCCGCTCTGGAACAGTTGAAGGTTCTCGAGTCATCGATCGAAAAGCCAGTCGCTGGAATGGGCGAGCCGGATCGCAATCTCTCAATGGGACAGGTTTTGCGTGAAGAGGCGCGGTACGCGTCGGCCAACGGCCAGCCGGAAGTCGCACAGGACGCGATTTCGAAACTCGAGCGCTATGCCGCCATCACGCGCGACCTGATCGTCGAAAACAACTACGAATCGGCTCATGGATTCGCGCTGTTCGCCCAGGGCGACTATGCGAATGCGGTCGATGAGCTCACCGCCGATCCCCACTCGCCCGTCGCGCTGCAACAGCTCGCCATCGGATACGACAAGCTGAATGCCGCCGCCGAAGCGCAGACGATTCGAACGCGCTTGAAGTATCAGCGCTCCCCAACCGTCGAGTGGTATCTCGTGACGCATCCAACCGCCACCGCGAAATCCACGCCTGCTACAACGGCCTCTACAACCGAATAAAGCTCGGCATCTCAAGAAAAAGGGGGCGCGAAATTCGCGCCCCCTTTATTTTTCTTTGATCGACTTCGTAGCGCCCTACTGCTTGCCGAACGTCAGCCGCAAACCGGTCGACAGCAACAGATCGTTGCCCTTCAAACCTGCAAGCGGGTTGCTGATGTAGATGTCGCTGAACGTAATCTGCCAGCTCAAGAACGACTTCAGTTTTGTGGCCGAAGTTGCATTGAACTGGAAGCGATACTGGCCGGTGTCGCTGACATTCGGGAAGAACGTCGCGTTTTCGCTAATTGTCGTCCGTCCGTTGAGCTTCGCATCGTATTCTTCGCCGAAAAGAACTTCGCCCGTCTTACGAGTCACGCTGGTCGGCTCGTCCGGTGGGTTCGGTGAAAAATACTCCTGCTCGAAGTCGCCGCCACCAAACACATCGAACGTTGTGTTAGCGGTCTTGACGAGGTGATAGCCGGCGCCGCCGCCGAGCGTATTTCGCAAGTCGAGGTGCTGGAACTCGTCGTAGAGGTTGTCGGTGAAACCGAAGACGAAAACTTTGTCGCTGATATTCAGGTCGCCGCGAATGCCTCCCGCGATGGAGTGCGCGGTTGCATGGCTCGGTGGCGTGGTGTCGTCCGTCGCATACACCGCCGTCGTGTACACCGAAATTTTGTCGCGATCGGTCTGGCGAACTGCTTTGCCGGCGAGCGTGAAGCTCAACGTCGCGGAGTTTCCGCGCGTGACGCTCAAGCCCGTGTCGAGCAAGCCGCTCCAGAAATCCGTAAGTCGTGGATGCTGCAGCCGATAAACGGTGTCATCGTAGCTCTTCTGCTCCGCATCGTTGCGCACTGCAACGACCGCATCCTTCGTCGTCGCAACTTCGCCGGTCGTCTTGGTCTCGACATCGAACTTGTCGTTCGACGTGGTCACAGGCCCAACGATCGTTTGCCCATCTTTCAATTGCAGGTGCAACGGCTCGGCCGAAACAACCGATGCCACCGCATCCCACAACACGGGGATGTCCCCCGCAAAATCCGTCTTGATCACCAAAATCGTCTTGGTCTTGTCGTCAGCTTTCACATCGGTCTTGACGATCGTTCCCGTAATCCGATCTCCATTTTTCAATACAACTTGGTCGGCCCGCGCGCTTACCCCCAGTAAGCACAAAGCCACGAAGATGAAGACACTTCGGCGCACAGTAGTTCTCCTTAGTTTTGTTAGGTCTTAAAGCAGGCTTCGACGATCCCCTACTCGAGCAGTACGTCCTGAACGGAACTTCAGGACCGCGGATTGATACGCTGAGTCCGGCTCAGCGGCGCGTTTTAGCGCTGTGACACACCCTTTTGCGCTCCTGACCGCTGGGAAAGGAGCGCATCTAGCTTACTCAATTCTTCGGCGTCGTCCATCGGAATCTGCGTTTCACCCGATTATTTTTCGAGTGAAAAATCCCGCCCGTTCACCCTTCATGTATACTTTTAGATTCGCCAAGGCTCACGATTTCGGCTGTATATACGTCACTTAATGGAGATGAACGTGCGCGTTCGCTTACTCGCTGCTTTGTCGATTTTCTTCGCCGTCGGGCTCATCGGATGTTCGCAGCCCGCACCCAAACCCGCCGCACCCGCAGCGACTGCGACGCCAACTTCGACCGCGCGGCCAACGATCGTCTTCATGACCGACTTCGGCGTCGCCAATGACGCCGTCGCCATCTGCCGCGCCGTGATCTGGGGAATCGCCCCCGATGTGCGACTCACGGACATCACGCACCAGGTCACTCCATTTTCGATCGAAGAAGCCTCGCGCTTTCTCTTCGGCGTAACTCCCTACTACCCGGCGAACACCGTCTTCCTGATCGTCGTCGATCCAGGCGTCGGCACCTCGCGCAAAGCCATCATCGCAAAATCGAAAAAAGGACAATACTTCGTCGCCCCGGATAACGGCGTCCTTACGCCAGTCCTCGATCGTGACGGCTTCGACTCCGCCCGCGAAATCACAAATCAAAACTGGATGATCCAGGCTGCCGTCTCTTCAACCTTTCACGGTCGCGACATTTTCTCTCCCGCCGCTGCGCACCTCGCCGCCGGATGGGACTACAACCTCGTCGGCCCCGATCGTCCCGCAACTTGTTCGCCTCACCTCGAAATCCGCCGTCGTCAGCGACAAAGGCATCACCGGCGACCTCATCGGCCTCGACGATCCTTTCGGCTCGCTCATCACCGACATCACGCGCGACGATTTCACGAAGCTCGGCTACGTCGTCGGCGACAAAGTCCCGGTGACCATCAACAAAAAAGTCGTCACCCTGCCCTTCGGCAAAACCTTCATGGACGTCCCCGTCGGCGAACCCCTTCTCTATATCGATTCGCGCGGCCGCGTCGGCATCGCCATCAACCAGGGCAACTACTCCAAAAAGTTCAACGTAGAAGTCCCCGGCACAGTCTACATCCCGACCAAGCACACCCCAATCACCACGCCCAAACCCGGCAAGCACTAAGACCAACCAAAATCCGCGATTAGCCCACACTTGCGCGTCGCATCACGCAACGGCGTGTGTCGATTCGCCTTCACGCCAAATTGACAAGCAGCCCAATATTGTGGTATAATTAATAACGGAGATTCACGTAGTAAACCCTCCGAGCCCGCTGTGGGAGTGCTCCTTATCCCACTCGTCGACTCGGAGGGCTATGCCGTGGTGTGCGAAAGCAAATCGCCCAAAAACTACTCAGCGAGGACAAAATGCAAATCGCAACAAAGCCAGTCACCTACAAAGACGCCGACACTACCCTGAACGGCATCTTCTTCTGGGACGAATCCCAATCCACCAAACGCCCCGGCGTCCTCGTCGTCCACGGCGGCGCCGGCCTCGACGACCACGCCAAAAATCGCGCCCGCCGCTTCGCCGAACTCGGCTACATCGCCTTCGCCTGCGACATGTACGGCGAAGGTGTCGCCGGCAGCCGCGAACGGATCATGGCTTGCATCACCGAGCTACGTGCCGAACCCGGCCGCCTCCCCCGCCGCGCCACCGCCGGAATCGACGTCCTTCGCCAACATCCGTTCACCAGCCACCACATCGCCGCTGTCGGCTACTGCTTCGGCGGCATGACCGTCCTCGAACTCGCCCGCAGCGGCGCGCCCATCGCCGGCATCGTCAGCGTCCACGGCAGCCTCGACACAAAAAACCCCGCCACACCCGACGCCATCAAAGCCAAAATCCTCGTCTGCCACGGCGCGCTCGACCCGCACGTCCCGCTCACCCAAGTCACCGCCTTCGCCGACGAAATGAAGACCGCCAACGCCGACTGGCAACTCATCATCTACGGCAACGCCCAACACGGCTTCACCCACGAAGACAAGTGGAACGTCCCCGGCGTCGCCTACCACGCCGCCAGCGACGCTCGCTCTTGGCGCGCCATCGAATCCTTCTTCTCCGAAATCTTCGCCGACACGCCCCAGTAACGATCCGCCAGGCCACCATCATGTAGGGGCGCAGCACCGCTGCGCCCCATGTCCGCACGGTCAAAAAATCTTGAACCTCTTTCCCCTCGAAATAGCGTAATCAACTCGACCCACGTTAACTCCCTGCTTAATCTGCAACTTAACCCCAAAATCCGCCATTCCGCCCTATCCCACCCTTCCTTCGCCTCCTTTTCCATGTAACCTTTCTCCAGCCCCTCGGTATTCATGTTCGCAAAGCCGATTCAACGCCACACAACACGAACCGGCCGCGCAGAAATGATCGAGATCATCACCGAATGACTTCGGTTCCCGACGAGGACGTGATGCTGCAAGTACGCGACGGCGAAGTGCACATGCTTGGGGTGTTGTTCGACCGCTACCAGGCCCCGCTCTTCAACTTCTACTCCAAAATGACGCAAGACCGCACCGTCAGCGAAGACCTCGTCCAGGAAGTTTTCCTCCGCATCCTGCGCTATCGCCAGACATATCGCCCCGGCACCACATTCCGCACCTGGATGTACCAGATCGCGCGCAACACGCGCATCGATCAAATTCGCAAAGTGCGTCCCGAGTCTCCGCTCGCCACCGAGCCGATCGCGCCCGCTCGCGTCGCCGATTCCGCCGAGCGCCAGCAGGAAGCGCAGCTCCTCCAGCGCGCGCTGATGCAACTCCCCGAAGACAAGCGCGAAATCCTCATCCTCAGCCGCTTCCAGGAATTGAAGTACGACGAAATCGCGCGCCTCCTCGGCTGCGAAACCGGCGCCGTCAAAGTCCGCGTCCATCGCGCACTCCAGCAACTCCGCGAAGTTTACCTGGCGCTCGAAAACAATCCCGCCGCACCAGGACAAGCCCAATCGCAAGACCCGCGCCGCGCGGCTTCAACAGATTCCCTGCCTCCAACCGGGAGGGTGCAATGAACAACATGAACTGTCAGCAACTCGAACAACTGCTCCCCGACTATCTGCAAAACGCGCTCTCGCCCACGCAGACCGCCGAAGTCGAACGGCACTGCGAACACTGCGCGAGCTGCGCGCAAGACATCGTGATGTGGAAAAAGCTCGCGACGCTGCCGCAAGAAACACCGAGCACCGAATCGCGCCAGCGCTTCGACGCAATGATGCACGCCTACTCAACGACCGTCGCCGAAGCCGCTGCCGCCTCGGCTCGCGCGACAGCGATCGCGAACATCGCCGCCCCACAATCGGCCACCACCAAGCCCGCGTGGAATTTCATCGAGTGGCTCCGCTCCCCATTCGGCGCCGTCGCCTGGAGCGCCGCTCTGCTCCTCATCGGCCTCTATGCCGGCACGCACCTCAGCAATCGCACCACAACCGCGCCGGCCGACGAAATCGCCTCGCTCCACGCCGAAGTCACCAGCATGCGCCAGCTCGTCGCTCTCTCGATGCTCCAGCAGCAATCCGCCAGCGAGCGCCTGCAAGGCGTGAGCTGGAGCACTCGCGAAGATCATCTCGACCCGCAAGTGCAAGCAGCCCTCATGCGCACGCTTCGTTCCGACGGAAGTGTCGACGTTCGCCTCGCCGCACTCGACGCGCTCAGCCGCCACTCGTCGCAGCCGCTCGTCCGCAAAAACGTCCTCGATGCGTTGCAAGATCAGCAATCACCTCTCGTGCAAGTCGCGATGATCGATCAACTCACCGAATGGCGCGACCCCGGCGCAGCCCAGCACTTGAAATTGCTCGAGCAAACGCCAAATTTGAATCCGGCCGTGAAACAGCGCGCCGAGTGGGCCCTGGCAAAGCTACAAGAATCGACACAGTAACCGGTCGCAGTCATCGGTGATCTCCAGCCAATCACCGCAACGCTCGAAGTGTGTTCCGTGGCAACGAGTTTCGAATTTCGAGTTTCAAAGAGGAGAAGAACAATGAACCGAACGCGATTCCAAAGAATTCTCACTATCTACATCGCAGGGCTCGCGCTGCTCGCTCTGTATCTCGTCGTACACAAACGCGCCGCGCAATCGACGAAGAAAGCCGTCTCTTTCGTCTCGCACGCCATACAAATCCGCCGCGCCTACGCCGCCGTTCGCGACGAGGACGAATCGACTCTTCCCGTCCACGACCACCAGATGATCCAAAAATCCTTCCCGCTCACAGGCGAGCACCGGGCCATCGAAATCGACAATATCTTCGGCTCGATCGAAGTCGTCGGCGGCTCCGGCAATCAGGTCGAGCTCGTCGTTGACGAAAACACGCGCGCCGAATCGAAAGACGCTCTCGCCCTCGCGCACAAAGAAGTCAATCTCGACATCACGCAGCCCGATGGCGGCCTCCGTCTCTACGTCGACGGCCCCTTCCGCTGCAATTGCGAAGACGGCTGCCGCGGCCAGCGCCGCCGCCACGATGACGGCTACATCGTGAAAATGGACTTCGTCCTCCACGTTCCCAGCAACGTTGACGTCGATTTGCGAACCGTGAACGAAGGTCGCGTCGTCGTCCGCAACGTCGACGGCCACTTCCTGGCGCGCAACGTCAACGGCGACATCGAGCTCGACGGCATGGCCGGCTCCGGCCTCGCGCACACCGTCAACGGCCCCGTCAAAGTCACCTTCCGCCGCAATCCTCAGGAAAATTCCAGCTTCCAGTCCGTCAACGGCAACATCGATCTCTTCTTCGCGCGCGGTCTCTCCGCCGACTTCCGCTTCAAGACATTCAACGGCGGCATCTACAGCGACTTTCCCGTCACCACCATGCCGCTCCATGCCCCCACGAAAGAAGAACACGGCGGCAAAGTCGTCTTCCGCGCCGATCGCTTCACCGCCGCCCGCATCAGCAACGGCGGCCCCGAGATCAAGATTGAAAATCTGAACGGAGACATCCGCATCCTCGAAAACCATGAATAACCCAACGACAAACAACCCGACGACGAACGACGCAACGGTGTGCAAACAATTTCATAGAATCGAAAATCAAATGAGAGAGAAAATCGAGAAAACCATGGACACCCAGACAACGAGCAACGCAGCGGGCAGTTCGAAGCAGAAATTGATAAAACGATGCGCGACCTGCGCCGCGTTCTTGGCGCTCGCGCTCAGCACGCCGCAAGTTCACGCCGCCGCGCCAAGCAACGCAAACACAGCAAGCGCATCCGCCGAAGAGCAACAAGGCAAGCAGCGCGCGGGCGATCGCGTCGTCGTCACGCTCAGCGATCCCTCGCGCCCTTCGAGCGTCAAAGCCTCGCTCATCAACGGCGGCATCACCGTAAAAGCCTACGAAGGCAAAGACATCATCGTCGAAGCTCACCCGCGCAACCACGAAGACTCCGACGACGACGATCGTCCCGGACCTAAGCGCCTCAACATCGCCACCACCGGCTTAAACGTCGAAGAAGAAAACAATCAGGTCAACATCGGCGCCGATGCCATCAACCGCACAATCGACCTCGTGATTCAGGTCCCCGTCCACACCTCGCTGCATCTCCGCGCGGTCAACGATGGCGACATCGTGGTCACCGGCGTCGATGGCGAATTCGACGTTGACGACATAAATGGCTCCGTCACGCTCACCAAAATCGCCGGAAGCGCCGTCGCCCACGCGCTCAACGGCAAACTCCTCGTGTCCTTTACGCGCATCAATCAAAAGCCGATGGCATTCAGCTCGCTCAACGGCGACATCGACGTCACCTTCCCGGCCGATCTCAAAGCCAACGTCAGCCTCCGCTCCGACAACGGCGACGTCTTCAGCGATTTCGATGTGAACATGACGCCCCAAGCATCGCAGCCCGTCGTCGAAGACGGCCGCAGCCACGGCGGCAAATACAAAGTGAAGATCGACAAAACCGTCCGCGGCACCATCAACGGCGGCGGCCCCGAAATGCAATTCACCAACTTCAACGGCGGCATCTACATCCGCAAAGCCGGCTCAAAGTAACCTCCACTGACGGGATTTACCCCGCCACTCTGCGCTAGCTCTAATCGCCACTCCACGTACGGGCGCAGCACCGCTGGGCCCCAGTTTGCCCAGGCGTCAAAACCCGCCACGATTCGGTTTATCTTTGATTTGTGTAGGGGCGCAGCACCGCTGCGCCCCAGCTTGCCCGGACGTCCAGACCTACCACGCTTCGGTTTTCTCCGCGAATATCGGCGGTCCTCTGCGCCTCTGCGCTTATCTTTTTCTTCCGCCGTATCTTCCGCCTCCGACTCCGGCGACTCCACTCGCGCAGCGGAATCTTCTTTCCGACTTTCAACTGTAGACTCGTCAACTCTCTTCGCCCACTCACTGCACCTCAACATCCTTAAACCCAATCCCCCGCAACAACCCGCCAATCGTCGCTTTCCCGTTCTGCGCCGCCATCGCCAAAATCCCATCCTGCAACGCCGCCTCCGTCAACTGCCTCTCCGCTTCTTGCCTCACTTCGCTCTCCAAAAACGGATCGGTAGACGAAAGCAACCCGGTCTCCCGCGAATAAACCCGCGTCTTCGTATTGTCCAAACTCGTCGTAAAAACTTCCGCCGCCGGCAGCTTGATCGAAACCTTATCGCCCGCCACCGTCACATCCCCAGGCTGCACGCCCGCGAGATCGATCCCCGCAATCACCTGCCCATGCATCACCAGCAGCAACCGATCCCCCACCAAAAATTTCGGCAAATACGGATTCGAATGCTCCCCCGAAATAATCTTGTCCAGCGAGTAGTTCACCGTCTCAAGCCGTTGCAGTGCCTGAATCTGCCGCACAACAGTCGGCTGATCGACATTAATTTGTGTTGTTGTCTTAGTGCCTTCGCGCAGCGTCGTGAGCACGTGCAACAGCCCGAGCCCCGTCGTCATCCAGACGAACCCGCCAATCAAAATCACCGCGAGCGTCGCCCCCAGCAAAATCCCCAGGATCCACGCCCCAGTCGAGCGGCGCGGTGGCGGCGGCTCCGGCAACGGCGGAAGCGGCTCCAGAAACACAGGCTCAGTCGTATAGCTCATGATTACTGCCAATTCGATGCGCCCAGCTCACCCGCCGTTTGCGCCGCCCTTGGAGTGCGGCGCTTCAGCGCCGCCTTTCCAGTCGCCGCGTCACAGCCCACTTATCCCCGCCACACCCATTTTGGAGTGCGGCGCTCCTGCGCCGCTTTCACGGTCGCCGCGTCAAGAACCCACCGTCCCCGCCACCCTCATTTTGGAGTGCGGCGCTGCCGCGCCGCTTTTACGGCCTACCCGCTTCCACAATCTCTTCCTCCCACCACTAGCTACTGCTCGCACTCCGATGCCTCTTCTTCTTCCCCTTCGCCGCCACCTTCTTATGCGGTATCTGCGCCTTCAACTTCTCGTTCTCCGCCGACAAATCCGAATTCTCCTTTGCCAGCGCATCCACCCGCCCCGACAGATCCGCATTCTGCTTCTGCAAATCCGTCAGTTGCCCCTTCAGCTGCTCATTCTCCTGCCGAGCCTTCGTGTCCTGACAAGCCGCCAGCGGCAATCCCAAACTCACCGCCAACATCAAAATCGCTACTCCATTTTTCCGCATTCCTTCTCCCATTCGCTCGGGGACTGGCTCCGAGAGTGTCCCTCCGTTGTATCCCCATCCGCCCCCAGAAACAAGCACGTCCGCACATCGTCACTGCGTCTTGAGCGGCAGTTGGGTGCCGCACCCTCAGCTTTCAGAGGGTGCGGGTTTAGATTCAACCCCACCCACATCACAGCGACGAGCCCCTCTCGTAGCCAAGATCGCCCTCAGATCGCGAGACTCAAATTCAACGCCGGCTCCCGCATGTGAGTAGGATTCGATTTTTCCGTCGATTCACCACGAACCATCCCTCTCGCTTCAACTCTCCGCGTTGCTCCGCGCACTCTGCGTCTCTGCGTTATCTTCTTCTTTCTTCCCCTTTCTTCCTCTTTCCTCTTCTTTCCTCCCACTCCACTTAATTCAGCGTATACTCCCCTCACCCCACCCTCCCCATCCCGATGGAGGCTTCTTATGACCGTCCGCCACCGCGTCGCTTCCCTGATCTTTCTTCTCTTAGTTTTTTCTCTCTCCCTCGCTGTCGCCAAAAAGAAACCCCAAGTCCCCAACTTCGTCCTAAACGCCCACACCGTCTGCGTCATCATCGATCCCGACGCCGGCACCTCTCTCAGCGACCCGCTCGCCAACAAGACAGCCCAGGACGAAGTCGAAAAAGCCCTCATGAGGTGGGCACGCTTCCAACTCGTTCAGGAACCCGGCCGCGCCGATCTCGTCATCGTAATCCGCAAAGGCGTAAACAAACCCGTCGATCGCACCATCGGCAATCTCCCCACCAACGACCGCCCCGTCACCGTGCAGCAAACCGACAACGCCATCCGCATCGGCGGCCAGCAAGGCCGCGCCCCCGGCGCCCCCAACCAAACCATGCCACAAGACACCCGCACCGAGCAGCAAACCGAAGTCGGCACCTCCGTTGCCCAAGACAGTTTCGTCGTCTATGGCGCACTCGTCGCCTCCGACGAATCCTCCGGCCCCGACCGCACCTTCCCCGCCGGCCGCAACCTCGGCTACCGCGCCATGGGCAAAAATCTCCTCAAATCCCCCGAAGTCCCCGTCGTCGACGACTTCCGCAAAGCCATCGAAGAAACCGAAAAACAAAACCAACAAAACCAAAAGAAACCCTAGCCGCACCTCCGACGCCTCAGTCTGTGTAGGGGCGCAGCACGCTGCGCCCCTTGTACGCACGATCACCGCGTCTTGAGACCGTGACGTCGGCTCGTACTGAGGGGACGAAGGGCATCCCCGCGCGGTCTTGGACCGCCAACCTCACATCTCATTCGAAAGTACCTGAACGTTATTCATATTGACAAAGTAAACAATCTATGCTATGCTCTGTTGTGACCGTCGTAACTTGTCTCCGCCACCGCTTCCTCGACTCTCTCAAAACCCGCACAAATCAACCCTTCAATCTCGTAAAGGGTTTAGAATCACATTCTTGCATATCGACGCGATGTAACTCCCTTAGAATGACATTCTTGCGCAAAAACATCCGGGAGGGGGTCCCTCAATTCCCAAATCGGGAACCGCCGCAGCATCTCCCTCCCGCCCAACTTGCCGTATCATCAGGAAGCATCTCCGAGGTTCCCATGCCTGAAGCCGTAATCGTTTCCGCCGTTCGCACCCCTGTCGGCCGCGCCTACAAAGGCTCCCTCCGCTCCACGCGCCCCGACGACCTCGCCGCGCTCGCCATCAAGGAAGCGCTCGCCCGCGTCCCCGGCCTCGACGCCAAGGAAATCGACGACGTCATCCTCGGCTGCGCCATGCCCGAAGGCGAACAAGGCATGAACGTCGCCCGCATCGCCGCCCTTCGCGCCGGTTTGCCCGTCGAAACCTCCGCGATGACCATCAATCGCTTCTGTTCTTCCGGACTCCAGGCCATCGCGCTCGCCGCCGAACGCATCCGCGGAGGCTCCTCCGACGTCATCGTCGCCGGCGGCACCGAATCGATGTCGATGGTCCCCATGGGCGGAAACAAAATTTCCCCGAATCCCTGGCTCGTCGATCACTATCCCGACGCCTACATCAACATGGGTCTCGGCACCGAAAACATCGCGAAGAAGTACAGCATCACGCGCGAGCAAGCCGATCAGTTCGCCGCCGAGTCGCATCGCAAAGCCATCACCGCCATCGCCGAAGGAAAATTCGCCGACGAAACAATCCCCGTCGAAGTGAAAGTCACTTCCGTCCCCACCAACGGCAGCGGCGCGGCAAACGGCAAAGCGAAGCCCGTGAAAGCATCGACGCAAACATTCGTATTCGGTGCCGACGAACTCCCGCGCGCCGACACTTCGCTCGAAATTCTGGCGAAATTGAAGCCGGCATTTCACGTGAAAGGCACAGTGACCGCAGGTAACAGTTCCCCAATGAGCGACGGCGCAGCCGCCTGCGTAGTCATGAGCGACGCGCGCGCGAAAGCCCTCGGTCTAAAACCATTGCTGCGATTTGTCTCGTATGCTACCGGCGGCGTTCCTCCCGAAGAGTTCGGCATGGGCCCAGTCGCCGCAATTCCAAAAGCGCTCAAACTCGCTAGGCTTTCACTCAGCGACATTTCTGTCATCGAACTAAACGAAGCCTTCGCCGCCCAATCTCTCGCCGTGATCCAGCAAGCAGGCCTCGACGCATCGCGCGTCAATCCAAACGGCGGTGCAATCGCTCTCGGCCATCCCCTCGGCTGCACCGGCGCAAAACTCACCGCGACCCTCGCACGAGATCTACAAAGAAAGAACGCGCAATACGGCATGGTCACGATGTGCATCGGCGGCGGCATGGGCGCCGCAGGAATTTTTGAACGAGTGTGATAGGGTTTCCTCCGGCATCTCGCGCACCGCAACCGCGGATCGCCAGGAGCGATGAGTGAACACTCTCGAGTTCACCGCAGTGGTCTGGCTCGGATCGCTGCTCGCAGGATTTCTCGGCGCGTTGACAGGGCTTGGCGGCGGAGTCGTCATCGTCCCGCTCCTCACGCTCGTGTTTCACGTGGATTTGAAATACGCGATCGGCGCCGCGCTGGTTTCGGTCATCGCAACGTCGAGCGGCGCAGCCGCCGCGTACGTAAAAGAAGGCTACTCCAACGTTCGCGTCGGAATGTTTCTGGAAATCGCGACGACGATCGGCGCGATTTCTGGCGCAGGCCTAGCGCTCTATTTAAAAGCGAATGTAATCGCAATTATATTTGGCGTCGTTTTGATTTATTCCGCTTATACCTCGATTCGCCCGCAACCTCACGATTCCATCCAGCAAAAACCAGATCGCCTCGCAACGTGGCTCCGCATGGACAGCACCTATCCAACTCCGAACGGACTCGAGAGTTATCACGTCAGCGGAATTCCTTTCGGTTTCCTACTCATGTTTATCGCAGGAGTTTTGTCAGGCTTGCTCGGCATCGGCTCCGGCGCAGTGAAAGTTCTCGCGATGGACAAAGCGATGAAGCTGCCATTCAAGGTTTCGACCACGACATCGAACTTCATGATCGGCGTAACCGCAGCAGCAAGCGCAGGCATTTATCTCAGCCGCGGATACATCGATCCGGGACTCGCCATGCCCGTGATGATCGGCGTTCTGATGGGTTCGCTCACCGGCGCGCGAGTTCTCGCGAATGCGAACGTGAGAATTCTGCGCATCGTGTTCAGCACAGTGATCGGCGCTCTCGCACTGGAAATGATCTACAGCGGAATCACAGGAAAGATCTGGATGAGCGACGCAACAAGCGCGCAGAGCACCTGAAGGCGGATCAGAAGATGGATGCGATCATGGGCATCCTGCTGCGTACGGGCGTAATTTCAGCCGCGGTGATTGTGCTTGTTGGCGGAATTCTATTTTTGACGCGGCACAAAACTCCTGTCACGGATTATCACATTTTCAGCGGCGAGCCAAGCGATCTGCGCACCATCTCCGGAATTTTCGCCGACGTAAAAGCGTTTCGCGCGCGCGGGCTGATTCAGTTGGGACTGCTCGTGCTGATTGCGACGCCGGTCGCGCGCGTCATCTTTTCGCTCTTCGCGTTCATGTATCAAAAAGATTGGAAGTACGTTGTATTCACCGCAATCGTGCTGGGACTTTTGCTCTATAGCCTGCTCGGCAGCGCCGGAGCATAACTGTACTTTCGTTCAACGCATACCAAAGCACCGAAGCTGCCAATCGCCGTTCCGTGCGCGTATCATGGAGTCGTAAACCCAAGGAATCGCAGACTTAGCGAATTGTGTTGGTGAGATTCAAGGAGGAAGACGATGGCCACGGCAACTTTGAATCGAACAGCGGCTAAAGGTGGAAGCTTTTTACTGGAATCGCCCGCGCCGGCGGACGTGTTCACTCCCGCCGATCTCACCGACGATCAAAAACTGATCGGGCAAACTGCCGAAGAATTTGTCGTGAAAGAAGTTCTCCCGCTCGTCAAAGATCTCGAAAACAAGAAGCCCGGCTTGATGGCCGAACTCGTTCGCAAAGCCGCCGAAGTAGGCTTGGTCAGCGGCGGCATCCCGGAGGAATTCGGCGGCGCAGGACTCGACAAAATCGCCACAACCGTTCTCACGGAAAAACTCTCCATCTACGGCGGATTTGCGGTTACTCATGGCGCGCACGCCGGAATCGGCACGCTGCCCATCGTTTATTTCGGAACGGAAGAGCAGAAGAAAAAATATCTGCCGAAGCTGGCATCCGCCGAACTGATCGGCGCGTATTGCCTTTCGGAACCGCAAGCCGGATCGGACGCGCAGAATTCGCTCACCCGCGCGGAACTGAACAAAGAAGGCACGCACTACATCCTCAACGGCCAGAAGATGTGGATCACGAACGGCGGCTTCGCCGATCTCTACGTCGATCTTCGCCAAAGTTGACGGCGAAAAATTCACCGCGTTCATCGTCGAGCGCGCGTTCCCCGGCTGCAAACCCGGCAACGAAGAACACAAGATGGGCATTCACGGCAGCTCGACCACGCCGATCTTTCTCGAGAACTGCAAAGTCCCGAAAGAAAATGTGCTGCACGAAATCGGCCGCGGCCACATCGTGGCCTTCAACGTTTTGAACGCAGGACGATTCACGCTCGGCGCCTCGGCGATCGGCGGCTCAAAGCACGTACTGATCGACCTCATCGAAGTACACCAAAGAGCGCAAAGCGTTCGGCAAGCAGATCGGCGACTTCGGATTGATGAAAGAAAAGCTGGCCGAGATGGCGATTCAGCTTTTCGCCGTCGAGTCGATGGTCTATCGCAGCGCCGGAAATATCGAAGCGGCGATGTCATCGGCCGAATCCGCAGGCAGCGCGGACAAAGTCGCGAACACGATGAAAGTGCTGGAAGAATACGCGATCGAAAGCTCGATCGCGAAAGTCTACGGCAGCGAAATGCTCGACTTCGTCGTCGATGAAGCCGTGCAGATCTTCGGCGGCTACGGATTCCACGAAGACTATCCGGTTTGCCGCGCCTATCGCGATTCGCGCGTCAATCGCATCTTCGAGGGCACCAACGAAATCAATCGCATGCTCATCATCCAGATGCTGTTGAAGCGCGCCATGGCCGGTTCGCTGCCCTTGATTCCCGCAGCGATGAAACTCGCCGACGAAATCCTCGCTGGACCATCGTTTGAAGAAGCGCCCGAAGGCGTGCTGGCCGACGAAGCGCGCGTCGTCGCGAACGCAAAGAAAATCTTCCTGCAAGCCGCAGGAGGCGCCGTCCAGAAATTCCGCGAGAAGCTTGCCGAAGAACAGGAACTCGTCGCAGCCCTCGCGAACATCGTGATGGAAACCTACGCGATGGAATCGTGCCTGCTCCGCGCGCAGAAAGCGGCCGCCGCAAAAGGCGAATCCGCAGCCTCCGTCATGATCGATGCCGCGCGCGTCTTCATCGCCGACGCCGCCGAACGCGTCGATCACGAAGCCCGCCGCGCTCTCGCCGCCGTCCACGAAGGCGATATGCTCACCACTCAGGTCGCCGTCCTCAAGCGCTTCGGCAAACGCAGCGCCGTGGACACCATCGGCCTCCGACGCAAAGTCGCCGCCGCCGTCCAATCCCAAGACCGCTACCCCTTCGAAGGCAAATAAATAAGCGTGGGGGACGTCTGTCCCCTGTTCGAAAAACATGAAAAGCAAATACGACTTCAGCAAGGCAAAACGCGGGACTGTGGTGGGAGTTCCGAAAGCGAAGGAAAAAATTACGATGCATCTCGATCGAGATGTTCTCAACTGGTTTCGTCACGAGGTTGATCGCGCCGGTGGCGGAAACTATCAAAGTGCTACGGCGCCACGCCGCTCGTTTGAAATAACTCAACTGAGCATTGCTGATTAGAGACGGGAAGCTACTTGCAGCAGGAGATGCGGGCGAGTTCTTCCTGGAGGCGCTTGCGTTCGGCGGGGTCGCTGGTCTCGGCCAGGCGATCGGTAAGCTCGAAGAAGCGATCGTGCTGGGCCTGCTTGGTTTGCAGGCCGGTTTCGATCAGATCGACCAGGACGCGACTGGCAGTCGTGTGGCGAGTTTCGGCCAATGCGCGAACCCGCTTCGCAATGCGCGAGGGCAGTGAAACACTTTGCCGCACGGCCTGATCCGAGGCCGAATCACTCTTGCGAACGGGTTGGTCCAGGTGAGCCACGACCCTATCTTGCAGCAAGTCGGATAGGGCGGCGCGGGCGCCTCGTTCGAAAGTGTCCAAGAGTAACGGCCTACCCGCTTCCACCCCCAGCTAGGTGCCAGACGCGCCTAACCTCGAACGCGACGCAGTCGGGTCGAATTCGAACGGCGCCAAGCGACGATCTGAGCCAGATACGCAGTTCAAATTGAAGAATCAGCGCGGGTTAGACTTGCGGTAAGTCGAACGTTGATCGGGCTTTACGCGCTTCCCATCCATATTAGACTTTAATAGCCCAAACATCGGTATAGGCCAGATCGTTCAAATCGCATGGGGTTTCTTTATATCCGTGCGAATTGACGATGTTGGTACTAGGACGCGGTCGGCCCAAAACGGGAATGTCTAGCATTGGTCGTAGGGTCGGGCGGAACAAGCCCCGTCCCTACAAAAAGATAGCTTCACTCTACTCTGGGGAGAGCAAGAGCTGGATGTATCGCAAGGTCGCAATCATCGGCGCGATCCTCGTCGGCCTGCACGCCGCCGAAATTTTGCTATTCGGGACGTCGCCGACCGGCTCTCTGATCGCGAACACGCTGCAACTGATCGCGTGCGGGCTGGCAACAGCGATGGCTTGCCGAGCGTCGTTACGGGGCCGCGGCTTGGCGCGACCTTTCTGGAGCGTCGTCGCGCTTGGCTTGGCGACCTGGGGCGTCGCGAATCTCGGCTGGATGTACTACGAAAATCTCCTGCATCAAACGGTCCCCCCGCTCTCCCTCGTCCGCATCCTCTTCGATACGCAAGGCGTGTTCTTCGCGATTGCGCTTTTCCTCGACAAAGAAAAAGACTCGCCGCGTTTTGATGTCGAGACGCTGTTGGATTGCGTGCAAATCGCCATCGTTTTCTTCTCCGGATTTTTCGGACTTTATTACGTGAAGGTGTTGAACGGCGGCCCGACCGCGACAACCGACGCCTTCATGGTGTGGAGCTATCAGGTGATCAACGTCAGCCTGGTGGTGCTCGCTGCGATCGTCACGTTAATGGCACGGACCAAACGGTTGCGCGCCCTTTATGGCGGCCTCGCAGCTTTCCTGACTCTGAACACGTTGTTTGCCGGAATCGCAGATTACGTGCAGAGCGTCCACAACGTGCAGACCGGGACCTGGTACGACCTTGGATGGACCGTTCCATTTCTCGCATGCGCGACTTGGGCGGCCTGGTGGCAAGAGCCCGCGCAATCGACGGAAGAAATCGCGATCGCAAAACGGAAATCGTTGGGCGCGCTGGCATTTCGCAACGTGATGCTCGGCATAGCGCCGCTGATTGTGTTGTCGGTCGTGGCGCAGCTCGGGGCGGAGTGGCGGCGCGCTGGCTTGGTGCTTTTGGGGATTTCGGTTTTGTGCTACGCCGCACGGCTGGCGGTCAGCCAGTTTCGCGAAGCGCGCAGCGCGGAAGTCGTGCGGCGAGACACGCTGGCGATGGATTCGGCCATGGATGGAATGGCGATCGTCTCGGCCGACGGCAGATACACCTACGTGAATGCGGCGTATGCGCAACTCATTGGGCATTCAAGCCCGGCGCTGATGATCGGCGAGTATTGGGTCGAAGTGCATTCGTCCGCCGACGTGAAGATGGCGAAAAACGAGATCCACGAGAAATTATTGAAGGACGGGAGATGGTTCGGTCCGGTGACGATCCGGCGGAACGGAACGCCCGTGCCGACCGAGATCAGTATCACCAAATTGCCGGACGGCGGTTTTGTGACGATCGGGCGCGACGTTTCGGAGCGACATCGCGCAGAAAGATTCCGTCAGGACGCCGAGACAAAATACCAGACGCTGATCGAGCAAGTCGCGGCGGTCAGCTACATCGCGGAACTCGGCATGGACGGACAGTGGCTGTATGTCAGCCCGCAGGTCGAGACCATGTTTGGATTTGCGGCCGACGAGTGGCTGGCCGATTCGCGCCAGTGGACGAAGCACATTCATCCGGAAGACCACAAGATTGTGGAAATCGCGGAAGAAGCGAGCAAGCGCGGCGAGCGCTTTCAGGCGGAGTATCGGATCGTTCGCAAAGATGGGCGCGTGATTTGGGTGAGCGACACGGCGGCGGTCGTGCCGGGCAGCGATGCGCATCCCCTGATGGAAGGCATCATTGTCGACATCACCGACAAAAAGCAGCTCGAGGGGCAATTGCAGCAGTCGCGCCGCATGGAAGCGGTTGGGCGGCTGGCGGGCGGAATCGCTCACGACTTCAACAATTTGCTGACAATCATCAAGGGCTACACCGAGCTGGCGCTGATTCGCGCGAAGGGCTTGCCGGAGCTGCGGTCGGATGTGGAGCGCATCGAGGATGCTGCGGAGCGCGCGGCCGGGCTTGTGCGGCAGTTGCTCGCGTTCAGCCGGCGGCAGGTGATGCAGCCGAAAGTTTTGGATTTGAACGGCATCGTTGTTGGGCTCGACAAATTGTTGCGGCGATTGATGGACGAAGACATCGAGATGGTGACGGTTGCGGACCAAGCGGTGGGCACGATCAAGGCCGATCCGGGACAGATCGAGCAAGTCATCATGAATCTGGTGGTGAACGCGCGCGATGCGATGCCGAACGGCGGAAAGCTGATCGTTGAAACGGCGAACGTCGAGCTCGATGCGATTTATGCGCGCGATCATGCGTCGGTGAAGCCGGGCAAGTACGTGATGCTGGCTGTGAGCGACACCGGAATTGGTATGACCGCGGAAACCGTCGCCCATATTTTCGAGCCGTTTTATACGACCAAGGAGAATGGTCGTGGGACCGGACTCGGATTGTCCACCGTGTACGGCATCGTGAAGCAGAGCGGCGGATATATCTGGGTTTACAGCGAGCTGAATCACGGGACGACATTTAAAGTTTATTTGCCGCGTGTGGATGAGGCGGTCGAGTCGGCTGCCGGTGCCGCTGGTGCGGTGAAACCTGCGGAGCCTGCGAAGGAATTGTCGGGGCGCGAGACGATTTTGCTGGTGGAGGATGAGCCGGAGCTGCGCGAGCTGACGCGGACGGTTTTGGCGGCGCGCGGATACAACGTGATCGAAGCGATGAGCGCGGAAGGCGCTGAGCGTTTGGCTTCGGACTCGAGTAGCGGCGGAAAAATTCATTTGCTGCTGACCGATGTGATTATGCCGGGAGTCAGCGGGCGCGAATTGGCGAAGCGCGTTACGGCGCGGCAACCTTCCGTGCGCGTCCTTTATATGTCGGGATATACGCACAACGTAATTGCGGAGAATGGGACGCTTGAGCGGGGCGTGGCGTTTTTGCAGAAGCCGTTCACGCCGAGCGCGCTGGTGGAGAAAGTACGAGAGGTTTTGGATATGGTGGTGTCGGGGCGCTAGAGTTCGAGGTTCGGGAGTGAGTGCTGAAGGCTCGGTCGCGTTGGAAACGCGGCCGAGCGCTTTTTTTTTGCAGATGGTAAACGCTGAGGCAAAGAAGATTCCACACCCTCAAGAACCAAGGGTGCGGCACCCAGGAAAAATCTCCACTACTTGAGATGAATGGTTTTGCCGGTCGCGGCGGATTGGCGGGCGGAGTCGAGAATTTCGGTGACGATTACGTTTGTGTCGAGAGCGCTGAGGCCGGACGGCTTCAGATTGTCGAGAACGACGGCGCGGAGATAGTTGATCGAGTCGTCTTCGGGCGCGGGGATGGGCTTCGCGTTCACTAAATTTTCCTGCTGTTCGCCGGGGAGGCGCACGCGAACGTCGTCGCGTTTCACGGTGATGGCGTAGCCAGTTTCGCCGTAAACCTCCATATCTTTGCGATCGAAAGGCCAATTCCACGACGCTTGCAGGATCGCGATCGCTTTCGGATAGGTCACGAGAATCGTTCCTTCGTCATCGACTTTGTACGTGTTCGGCTGGAAATGCTGCGTGATCGCGGTTACGGAGTCGGGGCGGCGGCCATCCATCAGCCACGTCATCAGATCGGCGCCGTAGCAGCCGAAATCGTAGAGCGCGCCGGCGCCGTTAAGTTTCGCATCGTTGAGCCACGCGAAAAACTCAGGCTGCACGTTGATTTTCGCCGGGCCGGAGTGGCCATCGTGCACGACGACTTTGCGAACGTCGCCGATTTTGTTTTCGTGGACAAGATCGTACGCGGCGCGATTGCTGCGATACCACGTGGTTTCGTAATTGACGAGGACGGGGATGTTGGCGGATTTCGCGGCGCGCTCGATCGCACGCGCGTCGTCGATGCTGATCGCCAGCGGCTTTTCCATCATGACGGGAATTTTGTGTTTGGCGCAGATTTCGACGGCGCGGACGTGATCGTGGGTGTTGGTGTAGACGAGCACGGCTTGCGGGTTCGTGGCGGTGAGAAGTTCGTCGAGGTCGGCGTGATAAAGCTTGGGATCGAGATGAAATTTTGCGGCGTAGCGATCGAAGATTGCTTTGTCGGGCTCGGCGATGCCGACGAGTTCGACGTCGTGGCGATCCTTGATGTGATTGAGGAAGCCGTCGGCGTGTCCGTGCGCGAGGCCGGCCATGGCGACGCGCAGAGTGGCCGTGGATTGAGATTGAGATTGCGCTCGCGCGGCTGAGGGGCTTGCGTTGATTGCGGTGGAAAGAGCGAGCGCGAAAACGAGAACGGATGCGCGAATCATCGGGATCTCCTAGGGGTGGTCTCCTGAAGGCGTCGTGATGCTAACACTTCTTCGCCGTGAATGAGACGCGCAGAATTGCTGGTTCGCATACAAAACGGACACGGCAAAGCAACGTCGGCGCAGTGCCGCTACTGTTTGGGAGGCTCGGCAGGCGGATCGGCCGCATCTTTCGGCTTGCCGATGGCGCCGACGCTTTCCACGTTGAACTTTTTATAATCGGAATAGCGCGTGACCGCGTTGACCTTGAATCCTTTCACCAGCAGGACTCGAACGCCGACGTGGGCTTCTTCGTAGGTGGGCAGCCAGACTTCGTTGTTGATGTAGCCTTGCTCGAAAATAAAGCTTGTCCCCTTTTGTAGATTCGCGACAACGCCGCCGGCGAAGCGGAAGTCGCCAACGAAATAAGCTTCGAGCCGCGCGACGTCGTGCGCTTTTTCGTCAACCCAGATCACGCCGGCGAGTTCGTGGACAACTTTTTCGGCGAGCTTGTGCGGCTTGAATTCGGGATTCGGCTCGAAATCGAACACGAGAACATCCTGCCCGCGAAAACGCTCGCGCCGCGGATTGACGAATTGAGCCGCGCGGAGAAACGTTTCGATGCCGACGTCGGCGTCGTCATCGTCTTTCTTATCTTTACCCTCCTCTTTCTGCTTCTCTTCCTTCGCATCCTTCTTGGCTTTGTTTTTCTGAATGTCTTCGATGGCCTTCTGCGTCTTCTTGTTTTCTTTGTCTTGCTCTTCTTCGCTCAGCGGCTTGTCGTCCTTCTTGGTCAGCGTCGAAATTTCGTCGCCGTCAAGATAGAAAAAACTGTATTCATGTGTCTCGTGCTTGGTGACTTTGCCGGTCTTGTCGTATTCCGTTTCTTCTTCGTTGCGCGTGCCCGCGTAGTTCTCTTTGATCTTGTCGATCGCCTTCTGATTGTCGTCGACTTCCTTAAACAGCGCCTTCAGGTCGGGTAGCTGAACTTGCGATTTTTTGGGGAAATCGAAGACGCGCTCGCCGACGGTGGAGTTGACGGTGGCTTGCGTCACGGTGATTTGATAAGTGTCTGAGCCGCGATGCAGCTCGATTTTGTACGGGAGCTTTAACGACCCAGCCACGCGATAGTCGTCGATAGAAGATTTCCTGGTCGATGCCGCCGATCGGCGCGGATTCTTTGACGATCAGGTGCGACTGCGGATCGAAAAAAACTTCGCGCTTGATGCCAGCGGGCGTGGTGACTTCGATTTGCAGCGCGTCTTTCCCGTTCACCTGCGCGTGACCGATAAACGCGACGCCGAGTTTATTTTTCTTCGCGTTGACGAGATGCGAATTGTAGTACTGCCCGGCGGCTTCGAGCTGCGTGCCGTCAACTCCGACCAGCGTCGTGATGTCGCCGTTCGTCGTGCGGTGCCACGCGGATTTGCCGTTGTACGCCTCGACGACATTTTGGTCGCCGATGACAAGCTCGGAGTAGTAGCGATTCGGCAGCTTGGTGTCGAAGGTGTACGTGCCGGTCTTGCCGTCAGCGGCGTTGGTGAACGTGCCTTCGATTGAGAGGGTTTGCGCCTTGGCGAGATTCTTCGCGCCGCCTTGTGCTTTGATGTATTGATCGATGATTTTTTCGGGGTCCTGCGCGCGCGACGGCGCGACGAACAGAGCGGCTATGAGGGCAGCGACGGCCAGACGAGTGCGCATGTGTCATCTATAGGAACGCAGAAAGCAGCCAAAAGTTTCGCTGGGCTTGAAGAACAACGAGAAAAGCCCCGGCTGGAAGCCGGCGTCACCCGTTATTCATAGCGCAGCGCGACGATCGGATCGACCCGCGTGGCTCGGCGCGCCGGAAAGAAGGATGCCGCGGACGAAACCGCGATCAATAGGATGGCGACCGCAATAAAAGTCGCCGGATCGTACGCGCTGATACCATACAAGAAGCTCGCGAGCAGACGCGTCAGCACCAGCCCGGCCACCACTCCGATGCCCACACCCAAAAGCGCGTAGCGCAGCCCTTCGCCGACAACTGTGCGAAACACGTCATTCGGCTGCGCGCCCAGCGTGACGCGAATCCCGATTTCGCTCGTGCGCTGCGTCACCGAATACGACATCACGCCATAAATTCCCACCGCCGCCAGCAACAGCGCCAGCGCCGCGAAAATGCCGATGAGCCAGGTGCGGAATCGCGGCTGCGCGACCGTCGCCGCCATGTTGTCTTCCATCGTCCGAATTTTCACGATCGGCTGATTCGGATCGATCTCCGCTACAGCACTGCGCAGCGATGCCGCCTCTTGCAGCGGATCGGCAGCCGTGCGCATCACGAGCGAAAGCTGAAACACCGGCAACAATTGATCGCCCTGCTTATACGGCACGAACATTTCCGCTTTCGGATCGAGACCAAGACCCTGCGTCACGTTCGACACGACGCCCACAATTTCCATCGTCGGTATCGTGTCGTCAGGCGTAGCGCCAAGTTGAATCCGCCGTCCGAGCGGATTTTCGTTGGCGAAATAGGTTTTCGCGAACGTCGAGTTGATCACAACCACCGATGGCGAACGCTCGCTATCGGACCGCGAAAGATACCGCCCCTGTAGCAGCGGAATGCCCAGCGTCTCAAAATAATTCCCGGTGACGGTGCAATATCCCGCCGCGACGTATTCGTGCGGGCTTTTCGGCGGATGCCCCGTGATGTTGAAATGGATGATGCTGCCCCCGCCGCTCACCGGAAGATACGATGCCGCGGCAGCCGAGCGAACTCCCGGCAATGTCTGCGCGCGATCGACCAAGCGATCGTAAAAGCCGTAGCGCTGCTCAGGCTTCGCGTATGCGGTCTGCGAAACCGGCAAGTCTGCGACAAACAGATGATCCGCCTGAAACCCGATCGGCGTGTCTTGCATTCGCTCGAAACTTCGCAACAACAGACCCGAGCCAACCAAAAGCAACATCGCCAGCGCAATCTCCGCACAAATGAGCACGCCGCGCAGCCGATGATGTCCCGGCCCCGCCGTCGAGCCGCGCGAGCCTTCATTGAGCGTTTCGCGCAGGTCGAGCCGCGTCGTTCGCAGCGCCGGCGCGATACCGAACACCAATCCTGTAATCACCGACACTACGATCGTAAAAAATAGAACGGATCGATCGAGCGTGACCTCAAAAACCTGTGGCACAGAGCCAGCCGAGATTTTCAGCAGCGGCCCAAGCGACCACTGCGCTAGAAACAAGCCAAGCACGCCGCCCGCGAGTGATAGCAGCACGCTCTCCGTCAACAGTTGCCGAATCACGCGTCCGCGCGTCGCCCCCATCGATGTGCGTATCGCAACTTCGCGCCCACGCGCAGCCGCGCGTGCCAGCAACAAATTCGCAACGTTCGCGCACGCGATCAACAAAACAAAAGTCACTGCGCCAAGCAACAACATCAGCGCCGGCCGCACGTTCTGAACCATCTGCGCCTGCAGCGGCACCACGTCCGCGCTCGTGCCCGTGTTGTACTCCGGATACTGCTGCTCCAGCCGCTTCGTGATGCCCAGCATTTCCGTGCGTGCTTGCTCGCGCGTGACGCCAGGCTTCAGCCGGCCGATCACGATGATGCCGGGATGCCAATTGCGATCGTCGGGCAAGGTCACCGCCCACGGGGTGAACGGCAGAAAAACATCGGCAGGCTGCAACAATTCAAATCCCGCCGGCATCACGCCCACAATCGTGTACGGGCGCGAATCGAGATCGATCGACTTCCCGATCGCATCGGCGCGATCCGCCGAATTGCCGCTGCCACAAACCGTAGCTCAAAATCGCGACCGGAGTTGCGCCGGCGCGATCCTCATCGGCGCGAAATGTTCGACCCACGCGCGCATCGACGCCGAGCAGCCCAAACATCGGCGCGGTCATCATGCGCGCATTAAGGCGCTGCGGCTCACCCGCGCCGGTCTGCGTGATCGTCGTCGCCCGCGTCGCTTCGAGCGATTCAAACGACGAGCTTTGCGCGCGCCAATCGACGTAGTTCTGAAATGAAGTGCTGATGATCGAAAAGTTGTTTTTTTCGGCCACGAGGATAAGCCGCGATGGATCTTTGTAGGCCAGTGGGCGCAGCAGCACAGCATTTACCACGCTGAAGATCGCGGTGTTCGCGCCAATGCCCAGCGCGAGCGTGAGCACAGCGATGGCGGTGAACATTGGCGTTTTCGCCATCAATCGAAATGCATAGCGGAGGTCTTGCAGCAGCGTCTGCATTGATTGCCTCGCAGTGATGCGCGAACGGTTGATTCTATTATGATTAGGACGGTCCAGCGAGAGGAACGTTTCCGGTCACGCCCGGCGAATTCGCTGCGGAAGCCGACCGCGAAGTTACGTGTAGGGGCGCAGCATGCTGCGCCCCATGTCCGCACAATCTATCCGCTGAAGTCCGACGTGTTTTGCAGTTACTTCGCCTTCGGCCGATTCAGATACTTCTCATACAGTGCTTTGTGCTTATTGTCGGTCGACGTGAGCTGCCCCTTGATAAAGAGATAGCGAACATCCGTCGTCAGCTCCAGCGGATCGCCGTTCGTCACAATAATGTTGGCGATTTTTCCGTTTTCCAGCGTCCCGAGCTGATCCGACAGCCCGAAAATCTGCGCTGGATAAATCGTGACGGCTTTCAACGCTTCGTCGTACGCCAGCCCGTGCGCGACAGCGTTGGCCGCCTGCTGCCCCAGCCGCCGCGCAAACGAATTGTCGAAGCTGCCGAAACGCAAATTTCACATGCGCATCCGCAAGTTCTGCGGCCGTGGTAAGCGAGCGATCGTACGGATCATCTTCATCCAGCGGTTCCGTCAGCGTCGGCTGCAGAATCACCGGAATATTTTTCGAGCGCAGCAAATCCTTCACTTTGTAAGACTCTGCGCCGCCCGCCAGGATCATCTTTGATTTTCTGTTTGTCGCAAAATTCGACCGCTTCTGCGAATCTCGCGCACGCGGCTGGCAAACACCAGCACCGGCAAGCTCGCCGCGAATCACCGGCACAAGCGCTTCCAGTTTCAAATCGCGCTGATACTCGGCCGGACCGCCGTGTCCCCACGCCACTGCGTAGTGCCGCGCATTGTCGAGCCAATCCGAAAGTTCGTCGACTTGCTTGTCGTATTCCTGCTTCGCATCGGCATAGGCGCGTTTGCTTCCGTGTGAACGTCGCGAGATCGAAAGTTTCAGAATCGATCGTCGGCCAGTCGATCACCATCGCGACGCTCTTTTTGATGAGCATGTCGTTGATCGTCCAGCCCGCAAGATGAATCGCGGAGGCTTGGCCTCCGAAAAGATTCGCCGAGCCGCGCGAGTCGAATCCGCCGCTCGCCGGAACGGCGAGCACTTCAGTGATGCCCGCGGCCCGCGTAACCGGAATGTGCTCGCTCGAAGGCAGAACTGCGTCGGCCGCTACCGCGTCGGGGTTGATCGTGCCGGTTTCGGTGGTGTCAACCGTCGCGCTCACCGCCGAGATTTCACTCAACCCGATCTGCGTCACCGGATCGAACAATCCCGGATAGACCTGCAGCCCTTTGCCGTCGATCACTTGCGCGCCCGACGGAACATCCACATTGGTACCGACTGCGGCAATTTTGCCGTCTTTGATTACGAGCACGCCGTCATCGATCGGCGGGCCGGCCAGGGTGAAGATTTTCGCGTGGGTAATGGCGATCGTCGTCGCAGGCTGTTGCTGCGCGAACGTGGTACCGGTGAAAACGAGCAGAGTCGCCGAAGTCATGCCGATGCGAGCGAGGAGGCTGAACTTCACAGCGCACCTCCTACGGCAGCCGTATCGCTCTGCGCGCTTGGCCTTTTCATCCGGCTTCTTATCGCCGGGTTTCGCGTCCGGCTTCTTTCTCTTCTTTCTGCTCTTTCTTTTCTTTCTCGATCAGCGATTTCTTTTCTTTCTCCAGGTTCGCTCGATCGGCTAGATCTTTCTCGCGATCGAACAGCACGCGCCCATCGATCAGCGTCTTTTGCACAACGGCATAAGCGCTCAAAGGATCGTGGTTGTAGATGACCAGATCGGCGTCCTTGCCCGTGTCGATCGTGCCCACCCGCTTGTCGATGCCCAGCTGGATCGCGGGATTGATGGTGACGAGCTTGAGCGCTTCGTCGTGCGACAAGCCGCCGAACTTGATCGTCTTCGCGGCTTCCTGATTCAGGTGCGTCGCTTCTTCCGCATCATCCGAATTGATGGACACGATCACGCCGCGGCGCGTCATCAAAGCGGCGTTGTACGGAATCGCCTCCCACGCTTCTTCCTTGTAAGACCACCAATCCGAAAACGTGGACGCACCGACGCCAGCCGCCGCGAGTTCGTCCGCCACCTTGTAGCCTTCGAGAACGTGCTGCAGCGTGCGCACCTTGAAACCGAATTCCTTCGCCACGCGCAGCAGCATCAGGATTTCGTCTTCGCGGTAGCAGTGCGAATGAACGTAGCGCTTCCCTTCCAGAACTTCGACGAGCGGATCGAGCCGTAAATCGCGGCGCGGCGCGATTAAATTTTTCTCGCCCGCTGCGCTGCGCTTGTTGTAATCGTCCCACTTCGCTTTGTAATCGCGCGCTTCAGAAAAAGCGCCGCGAATCGTTTCTTCCACGCCCATGCGCGTCGCGGGATAGCGCGCTTCGCTTCCACGGCCGCCGAAATTGGAATGCTTCGGATTTTCGCCGAGCGCGAACTTGATTCCAGGCAGTGCACCCTCAAACGGCAACTTGGAAGCGGGCTGCCCCCAGCGCAGCTTGATCACAACGGTTTGGCCGCCGATCGGATTCGCGCTGCCGTGCAGGATGTTCGCCGTAGTGACGCCGCCGGCAAGGTCGCGATAGATATCGATGTCTTCGGGATTTAGCACGTCCGCGGTGTTCGCGATTGATGAGACCGAGATACTGCCTTCGTTCACGTTTCCGTCGATGGCGATGTGCGAATGGCAATCGATGATCCCCGGCATGACGAACTGGCCGTTCGCATCGATCACCTGCGCGTCTTTCGGCGCTTTGACGGAATCGCCGACTTCGGCGATTTTGCCATCCTTAATAAGGATGGACCCGTGCTCGATCGTGCCGTGCGATACGGTCAGGATCGTCGCATTTTGAATCAGAATGATCGGCGCGGCTTCCGGAGTCGGCGTCGCCGCCGGTTCTGCGGCAAAAAGATGCGACGCGATCGGCGCTGCGAGAATCGCGGCGATGACGACGGTGAGAGTCACGCTGAGTGGCTTGTTCATCGCGGGCTCTCCATCTCGGCTTCTGCTTCCGCAACGCTCGCCGACTTTTCGTTTGGCTTTGCTCCGGTGAAATCAATGTCCATGCCGACGCTGGCCACGTGAATGTTCCCTTTCATCGTCTTGCCGTCGAATGTGCCGGAGAAAATCACGTCGCTCGGCGTGTCCTCGATGGGAATGTTGATCTTGAAACTGAATTTATCGGCGCTCAGGTTGCCGTCGATGATGTTGGAATTGCCGTGCTTGCTCGCAACGGAACCGGAGAGCGACCCATCGCTCGCCATCGAGATGTCCGCCGTCGCCTCGTCCGGGCCTTCGGGCGAAGTAAATGTCAGCTTCCATTTGCCGGTCAGATCGCCCTTGGGCGGATCTTTCGGTTTTTCGGGTTCGTGAATCGTGTATTTGCGGCCATCGACGAAGACGTATTTGATTTTCGTTTTTTCGCCGAAGATATCGCCGTCGGTGATGACGAGATTTGCGATTTTGCCGTTGTCGATCGAGCCGAGACGATCGGACACGCCGAAAATCTCGGCGGACGATAGTGTCAGAGCGCGGAGTGCGGCATCGGGGCTCAGCCCGGCATCGATCGATTTCTTTGCTGCCTTCAACACATCTTTGGGGCTCGCCGCGCCGCCTGAATAAAACGCGAATTTTACGTTTGCTTTCGCCAGCGCGGCGGGAGACGACGGCGCGCGATCGCGGAAGCGAAGCGTTCGCAGCGTCGGTGTTTTGTCCGGATCGCCGTCTTTCTCCGCTTCGGGCCATTTCAAATTCACCAGCACCGGCAACTTCTTGGCGGCGATTTCACTGGCGACTTCGTAGCTCATTTGTCCGCCGTAAAGAACAGCGGGAACTTTCCAGCGATCGACGAGTTCAAAGGAACGGCGAATCTGAATCGTGGTGTTCGCCGGAATCAGAACCAGTGCGTGATCTTCGAGCGCATCGGCGAGCGCGGAGTCGGTGCGGTCGTAGCGAGGGCGCGCCATCCCTTTTGGGTTTTTGTCGTAGATCGATTCGGCGCGGCCGCTCCATTCCGTGTCGAGCCAAACCTGGTGTACGTAACCGAGCGTGCCCATCAGCGATCCGGGGAAGCTTGCGAAACTTCCGGGCGGCTGCAACGAAACCGGAATCGCGACTGGAGATTTCACCACGAGATCGCCGTTGCGTTCGCCGCCGAGGTCCAGCAGTGCGGCTTGTCCTGGAAAAATTCCGCCTTTGTGCGCGGAAATCACCGTTGTGAATCCGCCGTCGCGCCAGGTTTCGATGCGTTTGTCGCTGAGCGTCGCCTCGCCGGCGGCATCGCGCCACGGAGTCGATGCGGGACGGTCTTCCGGACCGCGCGATGGTGGCGCTGACGAGCGCGCGCCTTCGGGCGCCGGAGGTGAAACCAAACCGACGTCGGTGAAGGAATCGATCAGGCCGGGATAAACGGTCAGTCCTTTACCATCGATCACCCAGGTTTCCTGCGGGAAGTTCACGTCTTTTCCGACGGCGGTGATCACGCCGTGCGACACGATCACGGTGCCGTTTTCGATGCGTGGCCCCGACACCGGCACGATGGTGGCGCCCCGAATCGCGAACGATTGCGGCTCGCCTCCCTGCGCGGCAGCGCGATTGGGAGCGACGGCGCAGGCAAACAGCGCGGCGAGCACAACGCGCGCGGCAATCCAGGCAAACTTTTTCGGCGTTAGCAAAGTTGGCGTTGGCAAACTTCGACGCATGGCACGGTTCATTCCGACTCCCTCAGTTGGGTTGCGTGGAGGACGCGGACCCGGAGTTGCTTTGGTAGACGGATGAGGCTAGTGGGAAGTTACGGGAGTGTCAAGAAGCGGCGGCGAGACCAGTCGAGTTCAGATTTTGAGCGACGGCGAGAACTGGGATCTCTCCCAATTGGACCTGACATCTGGAGATTTCAAGCGTCTGCACTTTCAGGGAACTTTTGCGGAGCGGCTTCCGTATTGCTTTCCAATAGGAGAAGTGGCAGGTTCTATGGGTAAGCCATAGGAGGCGGTCGATGGGCGATAAAACCGACGTCTGGCAGGGCACGCTGGCGCTGATGGTGCTGAAAACGCTGGAGATGCTGGGGCCCCTCCACGGGTATGGCATCGCGCGCCGTATCGAGATGACGAGCGGGGACTTGCTCTCGGTGAATTACGGCACGCTCTACCCTGCCCTGCTCAAGCTGGAGCAGGAGGGCTACATCGATTCGGAGTGGGGCGTGTCGGACAACAACCGCAAGGCGAAGTTTTACCGGCTGACGCGCGCGGGGCGAAAGCAACTGGCACGCGAGGCGCGCGAGTGGTCGCAGGCGACGTCGATTCTGGCGCGATTTTTAGCGCCGGGCGAAGAACAGTCTTAGCGGAGTTTTCGGCGAGAAGTTTCCGCTTGGGAGCTACACGGGGAGTTGGGGCAAAGAATTTGGGCGAAAACCTCGGATGAGCAATTTGCTCCGAGAGTGCTGTGAGCGTGAGAGGAGTTCGATCATGAGAGGGATGCGAGCGTGGTTTTTGCGGCTGCGAAATTTTTTCAGCGGAGCGCGGGGGGCGGAGCAAGATTTCGCGGCTGAGATGCAGAGCAATCTGCAATTGCATATCGATGAGAATTTGCGGCGCGGGATGAGTGCGGAAGAGGCGCGGCGCAATGCGCTGATGCGGCTCGGGGGCGTTGCGCAGACGGAAGAGATGGTGCGCGACCGGCGAAGTTTGCCATGGATGGAATCGTTCGCGCAGGATTTTCGGTTTGCATTGCGGATGCTGCTGAAAAATCCGGGATTCACGGTTACGGCTGTGTTGATTCTCGCTTTGGGGATCGGCGCGAACACGGCGATGTTCAGCGTTGTGCGCGCTGTGTTGTTGCGACCGCTGGCGTATTCGCAGCCGGATCGAATCGTTCGGCTCGCATCGCTCTGGAAAAAATCCGGGCATCAAGGACAGGTGTCGGCGCCCGATTTTCACGATTGGCACGATCAGAGTTCTGCGTTTGAACACATGGCGATTTACGCGAACTACGAAATTCCTGTCTCGGTCGGCAGCGGCGCGAATGCGACCGCGGAATTTCCGATGGCGACGATGATCGCTTCTGACTTTTTCGAGTGTTTCGGCGTCACCCCTGTGGTTGGCCGCGAGTTCACGCCGGATGAATTGAAAGTCGGCGGCGCGGGCGCCGCGATCATCAGTTATGGATTCGCTGTTCGCAATTTCGGCGAACCGGAACTTGCACTCGGCAAAGCGCTGGTGGCCGAAGGGAAACCGCTCAATGTCGTCGGCGTGATGCCGCCGGGGTTTGATTTCCCGGAGAAGACGCAAGTGTGGGTTACGGAGGGCATCTTCGGAGAAGAGACGCCGTCGCGTTCGGCGCATAACTATCGCGTCGTGGGGAAGCTGAAGGACGGCGTGGAACTGGCGCAAGCGCAGACACAGATGACGGCGATCGGAGCGCGGCTGGAAGAAAAATATCCGGACTCCAACAAGACGAAAGGCGTCGCGGTCACGCGGCTTCGTGATTTTCTGGTCAGCGACTACAGGCTGACGCTGCTGGTGATGCTGGCCGCGGTTGGTGTCGTGTTGCTGATCGCGTGCGCGAATTTGGCGAACATGTTGCTGGCGCGCGCGGTCGGGCGGATACGAGAGATTGCGATTCGCGCGGCGATCGGCGCGGGACGCGGACGCATCGTGAGGCAACTGGTGACCGAGAGCGTCGTGCTGGGGCTGGTTGCCGCGATTGTCGGCGTTATTGTCGCGTATTGGGGCGTGAAGACGATGGTTGCGCTGGCGCCGCAGGATGTTCCGCGGCTGAGCGAAGCGGGAATCGACGGCGGCGTGTTGCTGTTTGCGCTGGCGATTTCTCTTGTGGCGAGCTTGGTGTTTGGGCTCGCGCCGGCGCTGCAAGTTTTGCGCGTCGATCTGAATTCAGCGCTGAAGCAAAGCGTTCGCCGTGCGGGCGGCGGGACGCTGGCGGACCGGATGCGGCAGGGACTCGTGGTTGCGGAGATCGCGCTGTCGGTGATTCTTGTCGCAGGCGCTGGGTTGCTGATCAAAAGTTTGCTTGCGCTGCAAAATGTGCAGCTTGGAATTACGTCGGAACGGATCGTGATGGCGGAGACAAGCGTGCCGTCCGTCGATCTCGATTCGGCAAAGCGCGGCATTCGGTTTTACACGCAACTGTTGCCGGAGTTGCGCGCGGTTCCTGGCGTGCGGAGCGCGGCGGCCACGACGATGGTTCCGGGCTACACGAGCTCGAATGGAATTTATTTCATCGATCACTTTCCGGCGAGCTACGACATTACGGGGCCAAACGCGATTTTCACCGTTGTCACGCCAGGAGCGTTTGCGACGATGGGAATTCCGTTGCATGCGGGGCGCGACTTCAACGACTCCGATACGAATGATGCGCCGTTCACCGCGATGATCAACGAAGCGTTGGCACGGCGAACGTTTCCGAATCAGGATCCGATCGGCCACGTAATTTTTTGCGGGCTCGATTCGATGAACCCGATGAAGATCGTCGGCGTCGTCGGCAACGTTCGGCAGGAAGGGCCGACGAGCGAACCTGAGGCGGAGATCTACATGCCGTACCTGCAGCATCCGCAGCCGGCCACGAATATGCGCGTGATCGTGCGGACCAATGCGGAGGCCGGCGTGATCACGGCAGCGATGCGGGAGAAGATGCGTACGATTTCGCCCGATGTGCCTGCGAAATTTTCGACGATGGAACAGGCGTTATCGGAAAACATCGCCGCGCCGCGATTCCGGACGCTGCTGCTGGGAATTTTTGCAGGGCTGGCGGTTTGCCTGGCGCTGGCCGGGGTTTACGGCGTGATGTCTTACGTCGTGGGGCAGCGAGCGAATGAGATTGGGTTGCGCATGGCGCTGGGGGCGAGTCCCGGCGAGATTTTGCGGCTCGTACTGCGGCAGGCGATGGTGCTGGCTGGCGCGGGGATTGTGATTGGGTTCGCGGGGGCGGCAGCGGTTACGCGGTTGCTGACGAGCATGTTGTTCGGGGTGAAGCCGACCGATCCGGTGACGTACGCGGCGGTGATTGGGATTGTGCTGGCGGCGGCGCTGCTCGCGAGCTACATCCCGGCGCGACGAGCGATGAGGGTCGACCCGATGGTGGCGCTGCGGTATGAGTGACGCCGCCGGCGCGGCGGGTACCCCGGGGTTTTGCGTAAGTGTTGATTCTGCTGGGCTTTAAGTCCTTTGGAATCCGCACTTATGTAAGTGCGGAAACTACGGGACTTAGCGGCGAGGAAAGACAGCGGAGACGCAGAGATCGCTGGGCTGACGCGGAGAATGGGGTCGATATATCTGCAAGTGAGATGGAGAGGTCACAAAAAGGAACGAGCGGCGGGGTTGGCCGCCGCTCGCAGTATTTCACGAGAGGTACATTACCATCGTTATACTGCCGAGTCAAGACCGAAAAGATCGGGGTAGCGGGTCAGGGTCGGTTTACGATTAGACGACCTATCGAGAGTTCGCGCGATGAGACCGATTTCCGGAAAATCTCCACGAACTAAAGGATGGATAGCGAAGTTACACTGCGCCTTTTCCTTCCAAAAATTTGGAGAGGCTCCCCGCGAAGTGCACAAAATCGGCGGGCATCATAATCACAGTGGTGCTGTTGTTTTCTGCGCCTACCTCGGCGACCATCTGCATACGCCGCAATTCCAGAGCGGCAGGGTTTCCCACCATCAACTGAGCGGCGTCAGCAAGTTTCTGCGATGCCTCCAGTTCAGCGTCCGCTTTGATGATTCGGGCTCGCTTTTCACGCATTGCTTCCGCTTCCATCGCCATTACGCGCTGCATTTCCTGGGGGATCTCAACATCCTTCATTTCGAGCAATTCGACAGTTACGCCCCAGGTGCTGGTGTTCTCAAGCACATTTCTCTTAAGCAAGGCATTTATCTTGTCGCGCTCCTTGAGGACCTCGTCGAGATCGTGCTGTCCAATCACGTTACGGAGACTCGTCAATGCCACTTGTTGCACGGCCGAGCGGAAGCTCTCAACAGTGAGAACAGCTTTTTGGGGGTCACTGACTCGAAACCAGAGCACCGCGTTCACCTTCACGGTCACGCTATCGCGAGTGATGGTTTCTTGTTGCTCGATGGGGTTGGTAACGACGCGCAAATCGATACGAGTTTCGTTTTCGATCCCCAGCGGAATCAACCAGAACAGCCCTGGTCCGCGCAGGCTGTTGTAGCGGCCCAACCGAAATACGACGGCACGTTGGTACTCCCGGGCAATCCGGAGACCTGAGACGAGAATCGCAAGCAGAATGAGAAATACGATCACAGCGAATGGGAGTTCCATCCTAGGAGCGTACATTGACTCGATTCGTTCGCAGCCACGTGCCGAATTAATGACACTAATCGGGCAACACGTTGTTCAAGAATCGTCTACAAGAATTGTTCGGGCCTTGGGGCGATCGCCGGGTCGATCCGATGGTGGCACCGCGGTATGAGTGATCGCGTCAAGCGAGGGAAACGCTAGCGCCCGACCATTTTCTGGAGGTTTTCCGGGTAGCGAGCGCCCTGGATGCTGATTTTCTTGGTCGCTTCGTCGAGGCGTCGAAGATCGTCGCCGGAGAGTTCGACGCTCGTTGCTCCCAGGTTCTCTTCCAACCGGTGGAGTTTCGTGGTTCCCGGAATGGGCACCATCCACGGCTTCTGCGCCAGAATCCAAGCGAGTGCGACCTGTGCCGGCGTCGCCTTCTTCTGTTTCGCAAATTCCGCTACCAGATCGACGACGGTCTGATTCGCTTCGCGATTCTCTGTGGAGAATCGCGGAACGATGTTGCGAAAATCGGTCTTGTCGAACTGCGTGTCTTTGTTGATCGCGCCCGTCAGGAAGCCTTTTCCTAGTGGGCTAAACGGGACAAAACCGATCCCGAGCTCTTCGAGCGTCGGCAGGATTTCCTGCTCCGGCTCGCGCCACCAGAGGGAATACTCGCTTTGCAGCGCCGCGACCGGCTGCACTTTGTGGGCGCGTCGAATGGTATCGGCGCCTGCTTCCGACATTCCGAAATGTTTCACTTTGCCCTGCTGGATAAGATCCTTCACCGTTCCGGCAACCTCTTCGATGGGGACTTCGGGATCCACACGGTGCTGATAGAGGAGGTCGATCGCATCCGTCCTGAGTCGCTTGAGCGCGGCATCGGTGTGGTCGCGAATGCGTTCGGGCCGACTGTCGAGTCCTTCCGCGGGAGCGCCTTTCTTGAAGCCGAATTTCGTTGCGATGACAACTTTGTCGCGAAATGGCTCGACGGCTTCGCCGACCAATTCCTCGTTGAGGTATGGGCCGTAGGCTTCCGCCGTATCGAAGAAGGTCACGCCGCGTTCGAAAGCGGCGCGGATGAGCGCGATAGCCGCACTCTTCTCGGTAGCGGGACCATATCCGAAGCTGAGGCCCATGCAGCCTAAGCCGAGGGCCGATACTTCAAGATTGCCAAGTTTTCGGGTTTTCATCTGAATTTCCTTTTAATTTTGCTCGTTACTTCGCGCTTGAATAATCTTTGTCGGTGACAGGCTCGAGCCAGATTGTTTTGCCTTTTTGAATCGGGGTGGTGGCCAGATATGTGAAGCCGCTTTTCGGCGATGCTCCGTGCCAGTGCTCAACTCCTGGAGCACATTTGATGACGTCGCCTTTGTGAACGATTTGAACCGGCTTCCCTCGTTCCTGATAGTAGCCAGTGCCATCGAGAATCAGCAGGATTTGACCACCGGGATGAACATGCCAATCCAGTTTTGCGCCCGGATCGAATGTTGCGACGGCGAGAGCGTAGTCGAAAGTAGTGTCGCCTTCATCCAACACCTTCAGCCATACATTCCCAGTGTGATTTTTGGTGGTGGACAATTCGCCTTTTGGGAAAACCGGCGAATCTTGCGCCATCAACTGAGAGGAAAGAGCGAACAACAACAATGCCGTAAATTGCAGGGCCTTCTTCATTTTTCCTCCTTACTAAATCTAAAAGCTCTTCAGTAATTTGAGCCGTTGGGGCGATTGCCCAGTTTATTGATCGGCGCGCTTTCCTGACTCGGTAGCTAACTGTGTCACATCAAGTCGCGCCTTCCAGGGATCCGGGCCAGCGCTGACGGTGCCATCGGGACGGAAAAAAAAGATCAAATCCTTTGTGGGATCGTAACGCGGCCAATTGGGCAAGCCCGCACCATTCGGATCGCCAGTTCTGGCGAAGTTGATCCAATAGCTTTGCGCCATCCGGGACACTACCTGATCCTGGGCCGTTGGTGGTGGCGGAGGAGGACCGAAGCCTCCGACGGTCAAAGTGCCGAAGACGAATCCGATCTCGCCGCCGTGCGGCGTTCCGGCGCGAAGCATGTCTCGCAGGCCGCTGGCGACATAGGAGAAGCGGTAGAGATAGACAGGCGAACCTTTGGCCGCGAAGGCAGTCGCTGCGAAGCGAGCCGGCTCAGCCTGGCCGAAGTCGTCGTTTGCGTTTGCGACGATCGTAGCCAAATCCGCTGAGCCGTCGGGATCGTAGGCGGCCTTCGCTTGGCCGCTCCACTGACCGTAGCGAGCAAATAGCTGTTCTTTCGTTGTCGCTTTCACTCGGTTGCCGGCAGTATCGGCGCTGTTGCTGCCCAGCATGAGCGGAATGTGCGGCGCTCGGCCAGCTTTGTAGGCTGTCTCGGCGGTTTCGGTAATTAGCTTGCCGTCGAGGATCGGTGTCGTCTCGTAGGACTGAACGCTCGCTCCTTGCTGAGGCGGTGCGCCGACGAGAATCTGTTCGGCGCTAAGCGCGCGGAGTTTTTTCAGCGCGTCATCATCCGTTCCCTCAATTCCCATCGAATGCGCGAAGTTGATACCAATCGTCTCGGCGGACACGGGATAGTTGGGATCGATTCCGTCTTTGCTTAGCGGCCGCGCGGTGAGGACGCTGTCACGGGAACCGCCGGACTCCACGATCGCCTTTTGGAACAGGCCGCGTGCCACGGGCGAAGTCAGAAGGCTGTGTACGGAGACACCGCCTGCGGAGAATCCAAAGATCGTGACATTGTTGGGATCGCCACCAAACGCGGCAATGTTCCGCTGCACCCACTTGAGAGCAGCGATCTGGTCCATGTAAGCGTAATTGCCTTTGGGCTCATCGCGGTGTTCGTTGCTCAAAGATGGAAAGGCGAAGAAGCCGAAACGCCCGACACGGTAATTTGCAGCGACGAGTATGACGCCGTGTTTGGCGAACTCTGTCCCCGATGTGCTGGGCAGCGCGCTGGAGCCAAAAACGAAGCCGCCGCCGAAAATCCAGAACATCACGGGAAGCTTGGCTCCTGGAGTTGCGGAAGCCGGGCGCCAGATGTTGAGGAACAGACAATTTTCCGACGGGGCTCGCTCGGCAGATGCTGCGGGGGACAGACGCGCGCTGGGCGCTGGAGTGGTAGCAGAACGAGATGGCGGCGGGACGAAACGCCCTTGCATGCAGTCGGCGCCGAATTCTGTCGCTGGACGTATACCGCTCCATCGCACGGCTGGTTGGGGCGGCCGCCATCGCAAATCTCCCACCGGTGGCGCTGCGAAGGGGATGCCTTTGTACGATGCAACGCCGCCGTCGACCAACCCTTGCAACTCGCCGGTGTCGACGCGCACGACGGAAGGTTGTTGCGCAGCGGTGGTGACGCCCATTGCCGCGAACACCAGCGCGAAAATCAGCAGGAGCTTGGTCGCCCTCGAAGCCGTCACCGCGTCATTTCCATTTCTTACGCTTCTTACGCGCACGCCACTACTCCTGCGAGAACATTAGGAGTGAATCTCACCGAGGCGGTAGCACGATCCTGCCGATCCATTGCCTATTCCTCTTGGCGGCAAATAAATTCATTGCGCTGCCCCGAGCGGACGGCTAGTTTGGGTCGAAAGGTCTAGGGCGCTCGAAATGGAAAAAATCAGGAATAAAGCGAATTTAAGCGAGAAAAGACGTGACGATTTTCGATCGGAGCTCGCGTCCAAGATTGCCCGGGCGATCGGCAAGGAAGAGAAACGGATAACCGAGATTCCAGGAGTAAGCCTACACAGGCGGACTGCGCCAACCCCGCCGTGCAGGGCTACCTATCACCCGGGCATCATTGTGGTGGCCCAAGGAAGCAAGCGAGTCAATCTCGGTCGAACAAGTTTCACCTACGATGAGTCGAACTTTCTTTTGACTGCGGTCGATCTGCCGATCGTGAGTTGGGTAGCGAAGGCAACGGTCGAGCGTCCTTGCCTGGTGCTGGGGCTAAAACTCGAAATGTCGATGGTTCGCGAGTTGCTCGCGTTGGAGGCAATTCATGTTGCGGAAGTCCCAACGGATAAACCAGGCATGTCGATCGGCGAGACCACACCAGAATTCCTGAACGCTTGCTGCCGGCTCGTCGACCTGCTCGACAGCCCGCAGGACATTCCGTTTCTGAGCAGCGTAATTCAGCGAGAGATTATCTATCGTATCTTGCGCGGATCGGCGGGAGCGCGGTTGCGGGCTGTGGCGACGTTGGGCGATCAAAGCCACCGAACAGCGAAAGCCGTCGCTTGGATCGCCGCGAACTACGCAAAAACTTTGCGTGTCGAGGAACTCGCTCAACTTTCGAACATGGGCGTGTCTACGCTTCATCATCACTTCCGCGCGCTGACGGCGATGAGCCCGCTCCAATACCAAAAGCAAGTTCGGCTGCAATCCGCGCGCAGCCTGATGCTGAACAATGGGCTCGATGCGGCGAGCGCGGCGTTTGAGGTCGGCTATGAAAGCGCGACGCAATTCAGTCGCGAATACAGCCGGTTTTTTGGTCAGCCGCCAATGCGAGATATTAAAGCAACGCTTTCGTCGGCTGCCTCGGCTGAAATCGCTTAGGTTTTGAGTCAAGTGCTAAGAGATTCGAGTAGGGGCGGTTTCCGATAGCGCGACTCATCGGGAGCTGACACCCGGCCCGTGGCTCCAGATGAGGAGTGGGCTCAGTCGTGAAGAATGACGCGAAGTAGAGAATCGTTTACCTGTAGGCCGCCGTTGTATTTGATGAAGCCTAGTTTCCGAAACTTGTTCATGAAATAACTGACGCGGCTTCGAGTGGTCCCGACCATTTCTGCCAAAGTGCCCTGAGAAACGCGTGCCACGATTTTCTCCGGCCTTCCTTCGTTTCCATAACGGGCGATCAACAGAAGTGCTCGAGCCAGGCGTTTCTCGCTGGAATTAAAGAGTTGATCGACCAAATCCTCCTCGACGCGCACGTTACGCTTGAGCATGTGGGCGACAAAGCGGTCCGAGAAATCGTGCTCCTCGTGAATGACCCGAATCATTTCTCGCTTTTCAATCTCCAAAAGCGAAACTGGTCCCATGGCACTTGCCCTCGCCACTCGTAACGGTTGCCCAGCGATGCATCCTTCGCCGAAAAAATCGCCGGGATGTAGAAGTGCGATCACGGCTTCCTTGCCTGAAGAGGAAGTTACAGTAATTTTGACCGAGCCCGATCGAAGGTAGAAGACCGATCGAGACACGTCGCCTTGGGAGAAAATAGTCTGCCGTTTTCGGTAGGTAACGATCTTTCTTTTGACGCCGGCAGTCTCCAGATACTCGCTGGCATCGAAGGGGTCCGAGGTCCCGATTTTTTTCCTCTTAGGCATCCGCTTCTCCAACGAGTTTGTTAACACTCTTCCAAACAAAATGCGAGTGTCTTTAACCGGTGCCAGACAATATTCAAAAAGTGGTCAATATTGACCAGACACCGCCGCTTGCCGCGTTCTAACCTCGGTTACCCAGACGGATCGCTTCTCGCCTGCAATCAATGCGAATTCTGCTCTACAACCCCGACAACGGCGTCACGCGCAATTTCATGCCGCACCTTTGGATGTTTCTGCTTCAGGCACTCACGCCGCCCGGGACACGAAGTTATTCTGATCGACGGCAATGCGCAGCCGATGGACGAGGCGGGCATCGCGCGATTTGTGCGGGAAGAAAATATCGGGCTGGTTGGAATCGGTGCGATGACGCGAATGGTCGCGAAAGCTTACCGCATGGCCGATGCAATCCGGGCGACGGGTGTGCCGGTGGTGATGGGCGGGCCTCACGTCACGGAAGAGGCGGATGAAGCGCTGGGTCGAGACGGCGGGCCGCGCCATGCCGACGCCGTGGCTCTTGGCGAAGCCGATGAAACCTGGCCGCAAGATTGTGGAAGACGCGCGCGCGGGCAACTGAAAGAGGTCTATGCGCCCGGTGGACGCGTTCGGTCAAAGCAGCAAACCGAGTCTGCAAGGAATATCCAACGATCCCGTGGGACAAGATCGATCTGAATCAATTCAATCTTAGTTCCGAAGATGTTCGCAGCCGCTGCTGGAAGCGTGGGCGGGGGATGGGGACGTTTCGCATCATTCCGATGGAGTCGGGGCGGGGCTGTCCTTACGGCTGCGAGTTCTGCACGGTGACTGGATTCTTTGGCGATTCCATTCGCTTTCGCACGAACGAAAGCGTGGTGAACGAACTTTTGCTGTTGAAGGCGCGAGCGAAGAGCGAACGCGGTCAGATCGCCGTCTTCTTCATCGACGACAATTTCGCCATCAACATCAAGCGCACGAAATCTCTTTTGCGCGACATCATCGCGGCGGACGCGCAGGTGCATTGGGTCGCACAGATCAGCGCGAATCTGCTGCGCGATGAAGAACTGGTGGATCTCATTGCAGCCTCCGGCGGCAAATGGGTCTTTATCGGGATGGAGTCAATCGATCCCGCCAACCTTGCGGATGTGAAAAAGGGCTTCAACAAGCCCGGCGAATATGCCGCCGTGCTTGACAGGCTTGCGCAGCGCAACGTTTTTGCGATTACGTCGTTCATCTTTGGCATGGACAACGACACGCCGGGAGTTGCGGACCGCACGCTGAAGGAAATTCGCACATGGCCGCCCGGCTTGCCGATTTTTGGATTGCTGACGCCTTTGCCTGCGACGCCGCTCTACAAGCGACTCGAGGTCGCCGGGCGACTGACGCGCACGAAGCATTGGCTGCAATTTGTGCCGTTCACGATGGCGCATACCCCGCTGAAGATGAGCGTCGATGAAGCTCACGACGAGGTAAGAAGGGGATGGGCGAAGTCGTATAGTCCGGAGGCGATCGAAGCTGCTGTCGATTCGCTCAACCACAAGCCACTGGGGTATCGGGTCAACATCCTGATCGCGCGGCTGTGCTTTCGGGGCATTTATTTTCCGCAACTTGGACGTTTTGCGTGGATGAAGACGATTGTCGAAAACAGGGGCACGATCTTCAAGTTGATCAGGCAAGGTCTTAGTGCGGGACTGAATTCCGTTGCGCGGCCTGCGGTGCGCGAGCCGGTGCCGGAACAGCCGCAACTGAACTGGCGCGTCCTCAGCGAAGGATCGTCATTTTGAATGGCTGATCGATAGTAGCGACCATCGGGAAGGCAAATGAAGATTTGTACGGAACAAGATTGCCTGCGGGCCCACTTCACTGTGATTGAGAAAGCATCCAGGGGCCAAAATCGAATCCTGCGCAAGCTCAAACAGGGGCTCGCTTCGATACTGGCTATGTTGCGGTTGTGTTGGGAAAAACATCGGGCAGACGAACGCTGACGGAGTGCTTAGGTTAGACCCTGAGCTTCGGATGTGGGTTCGGTTTGGCGCTTCGGCAATGTAATGGACTTCTTCGAACGCTGGATTTAACCGCAGGAAGGAACCACGCGGTCAAACAGGTGTTGCTGTATCTCCGGCCGGCGCGGCCGGTTCAATCATGTCAACGTGCTGGACCTTCAGAGTTGCAAGTTTCTGGACGGCAGCGTCCAGGGCTTCGTGTTCATTGGGGGTGATTTCAACGTGGCTATTCAGCCGTTCTTGGATTGCTGAACGCGCGTTCGAAATTCGAAGGGGCATTGTCGCGGTGTCTGCTTCCAAGATCGCAGCCACGTAGGCAGTTCGCCAGACCGAGGACGCCAGGTCGCTCACGAATTTCCCTTCACGGAGTTCTCCGATTTTTGATGAGCGTCTTTTGACCATCCGAAGGCTTTGTTCGCATGTTCCGACGCTTGTTTGGAGTGTTCGTGGCCAGTCAGGTGGTCGCCCTTCCCGTGACTGGCCGCGGCAGCACGATGCGCGTGGGCGGCTAGTTCGTGAAACTCTGCGGCTCGTTGATGTGATTGGTCTGGCATTTTTCCTTCGCTTCTACTCTGAGTACGAGTTCAGGATCTACGAGTACATCAAAAACAGCGTCAGCCGGTCTAGTCTAACCCTTGAGGCTTTCGTTTCGGATCAGCATGAGACGAATGGCTATTTGAGCTTGACGCAAAACCAGCTTCTCGTCTTTTTTTGACAATGGACTCAATTCCCGCTGTTCCAAGGCCGACATCGCATCAGAAATTCGTGTGGAGAGCGGCGAGGGGTCGGTGTCGCTGAGAGCGGCCAAATATGCCTTGTGCCAAGGTAAATTCAGGTGGGCGAACATCACTTAGGACCTCTGTTTTCCGTCAGGAAATGCGGTTCGGTTACCGAGTTCACGCCGAGAGCAACTTCAGGGAGAACGATTGCGAAGTGGTCAGTTGGCGTCACTTGGTCGGCTATGCTTTCGCGCTCATGGAATCCAGAATTTGCTCCGGCGCAATTCGTATGAATCGCTTGTCGAATGACACCAGGATATTTTTCCCAGACGACGCCGTGAAGATGACGACGATCTCTGCCGAAACCACGTCGCCCGATGGCAGCATGAAACGGGCATGAGAGCCGACGCTGTGCGGAATTCGCTTCACTTCAGGGCTGGATTCATTCCTTCCAGCGGCAATGACCGCCTTTTGCGGGCGCAGTTTCGACACAAAGAAGGGTTCTCGCTCCATCGATGCCAGGCTTCGCCGAGCCGCTTCAATGGATATACGCTCGACGGATCCCACTTCTGACACCGACTGCAAGCGTTCATCGATGGCTTTGGAAGCGTCCGCAATTCGAGATTTAAAGCGAACTTCGACGGTCTCAAACAAGACGGCGGCAAATGAAGTTCGCCATTCGGAGAGCGCAGTTGGCAGCGCCAGCGGAGAGAACGCCGATTGCTCCGAGGGCATCCTGAATTGCCTGGTATTCCTGGCTTGCGGACTGAATCGGATCTTTCATGCGTCGTGAATGAGACGAAGTTCATATTTGATCTTCGCGGAGAGCCGCTTAGGTTCGAACTCTAAAATCGCAGACACGTAGGCTGTCTGCCACAAGTAGATCGCTACCTTGTTCATGGTTCCTGCTTCCGACGAGATTACAGAAACACTATACGCTACTAAATTATAAATAGATACGTTCAAAGCCTGAGAACGCGGTGCACCGCAACGGATAATTTGCTGGAAATAACTTCGGGATGGGCCGATGAGACCCGCACTTCATCGAAAGGGCGAATATGCGGGGATACCTTGACTATCTACACTTGGTGGTGTAGATAGTCATGGTATGGGAAAACCAAGCGATCTCGTCCAAGGAACTCTCGATCTGCTCATTCTCAAGACCATCTCGCTCGAGCCTAAGCACGGCTGGGCGATTGCCAAGCGCATTCAACAAATCTCGAAGGAAGTTCTTCAAGTCCAGCAAGGGTCGCTCTACCCCGCTTTGCACCGACTGGAACAGAAGGCATGGATTAAAGCGAAATGGGCGGAATCGGAAACGGGGCGAAAGGCGAAGTTTTATTCGCTGACCGCGGCGGGGCGCGCGCAGTTGGAGAAAGAAGCGGCGAACTGGAGCAGGTTGTCGGCGGCGATCGATCTGGTCGTTGAAACTTCGTAGGAGGGCAGACGGCATGCTGTGGACTCAACGATTGTGGTTGCGCGTGCAAACTTTGTTCCGAGGCGGCCGCGCTACGCAGCAACTTCACGAGGAAGTACAATTTCACATTGATCAGCAAATTGAGGAAAACGTGGCAGCGGGGATGAGCCCCGAGAAGGCGCGGCAGGCGGCAATGCGAACGTTCGGCAATGTGTCGCTGATTCAGGAAGATGCACGCGGGACGTGGGGCTGGATCTGGCTCGAACAGTTTGCGCAGGATTTGCGATTTGGTGCGCGCTCGTTGCGCAGGAGTCCGGGGTTCGCCACGATCGCGATCCTGACGCTTGCGCTCGGTATCGGAGCAAACACGGCGATTTTCAGCGTGGTGAACGGCGTGCTGCTGCGGCCGCTTCCCTATCCGGATGCAGATCGGCTGGCGATTATCTGGTCGGGGTTGGGAAGCGTGAACCGCGCCGTCGCTTCGACGTACGAACTTTTCGAAATTCGGCAGCGCACAAAAGAATTCGATCAGATTGGAGGCATTTGGGTGACAAACGGAACGCTTCCCGGTGAAGGCGATCCAGAGCAGGTGAAGGTTGGGGTCGTCACGTCGAATTTTCTTTCGATTCTTTGTCCGCGGCCGGCGATTGGCCGGTTCTTTGAACCTCAGGACGAAGCGCCGAATGCGCCTTGGGCGCTTGTGCTTTCGCATGGAGCCTGGGTGCGAAGGTTTGGATCCGATCCGTCGATCGTGGGGAAGTCCGTCCGTTATGGCGGTGGTTCAGCGGTTGTGATTGGCGTGCTTCCCGAGGATTTTCGGTTTTATCTGCCCGGCGGCTTTCCTTCGAATGTCGACGTCTTTTATTCGGTTCCTGTGAATGGTTCGGAACCTGGGGGGCCGGGATGGCTTCACCTCGTTGGGCACTTGCGACCCGGAAGTAACTTCACGCGAGCGCAGGCGGAGGCGGACACGATCGCCACGCAAATCCACGACTGGGATGGAAACCGGAATATCAACGGACTGCGCTTGAATGTTTATCCGCTGCAGGCGGACGATGTCCGCGAGGTTCGCGGGACGCTGCTTCTTTTGTTTGGCGGAGTGGGTTTCGTGTTCCTGATCGCGTGCGCGAACGTGGCGAACCTGCTGCTGGCTCGCTCCACAGGGCGTTTGCGGGAGACGACGCTGCGTGCGGCGCTGGGAGCGTCGCGCGGACGGATCATTCGTCAACTGCTCACGGAAAATCTTCTGCTCGCGGTGATGGGCGCGACGGCTGCGCTCGGAGTTGGCTGGATCGCATTGCGCGCGATTCTTGCGGCACGGCCACCGTCGCTTTTGAATTTCAACCGGCTCACGCCGGATTTGACCGTGCTTGGCTTTACTTTCCTTGTGGGCCTAGTTGCGAGCGCGTTTTTTGGGCTCGCGCCACTTTTCGCCGCAGGCCGGGTGAATCTGACACAAAACCTCAAAGAAGGTGGGCGCTCGACGGGCGCGGCGCGGAATCGGTGGCCAGGCTTACTCGTTTCGGCGGAGGTTGCGTTGGGTTTTGTTCTTCTGGCTGGAACGGGATTGCTGATGCGCACGTTCATCAACATACTTCGGGTCGATCCGGGGTTCCGTGCAGAAAACGTTTTGAGCTTTCAGATCTCCACGCCGAAATACGAAATGCTGCGCGAGTTACAACAGAGAATTGGCGGGCTGGCCGGCGTGCAGTCGGTGTCGGCGGTTTCGCAACTTCCGCTGGTCGAGGCCGCCAACTGGTACGCGAACTATTGGAAAGAGGGCGCATCGGAGGAAGAGCAGCACAGCGTAATGGCGGATCATCGCTCCATCCTACCGGGGTATTTCAACACCATCGGAGCCACGCTGCTCCGCGGGCGCGATTTCACGGAATCGGATGATGCCGCACACGAGCATGTCGCGATTATCGACGAAGCACTGGCGCAGGAGCTGTGGCCAAACGAAGAGGCGATTGGGAAAAAGCTGAACGTTTCAGACTCACCCAAAGGCGCTTACCAATTCGAGCGCGACTGGGCGGTGGTTGTCGGCGTGGTGAAACACATCCAGTGTCATTCGCTTACCGTGATGGTGCGGCCGCAAATCTATGTGCCTTATCAACTCGCGCCGCGGCCCGTCTCTATTGTTATCCACACCGCTGGAGTTGTTCCTGATCTCGCTGCTTCAGCGCGGGCGGAAGTCGCCGTGCTGAACAAGGAAATGGCGGTGTCTCAAGTCGTTCCTCTGACCGAATACCTTGCGCGAGCGCGTTCGCAAAGCCGCTTCGCTTCTTTGCTCGCGGCCTCGCTTGCCGGCATTGCGCTGTTGCTCGCGTGCATCGGGATTTATGGTGTGTTGTCTTACTCGGTTGCGCAGCGCACCGGTGAAATTGGTGTCCGCATGGCGATCGGTGCGGAGCGTTCGGACATTCTGCGAATGATTCTCGGGCAGGGACTTACATCCGCCGCACTCGGACTTATCGCAGGGTTCTTGCTGTCTTTGGTGCTGATGCCGCTGCTCGCGGGGTTGCTGTTTGATGTGACGGCAGCCGACCCCGTGAACTATGTTTTGATTTGCGCGCTCGTGCTGACGGTGAGCGGCCTTGCCGCATTCCTTCCGGCTCGACATGCAGTGGGAATTGATCCAATCGTTGCGCTGCGCCACGAATGAACGCTGCACCGTGCGGAGCGGCTAACGCGGCGCGATAAAGAGAATTAACAACTGGGCTCGTGGTCTTCTCGAAGGGGCCAGTCGCCTTTCGTCTTCAGATAAAAGAGAATGTCGGTGGGATTCCAGTGAATGGGACATTCATGGTTGCGGCATCGATAGTGCGTGTCGGCGGTCACATCGATGCGAATCATTGCTTTTCGGTGCGTGGGACAGACGGGCGATCTGTCGATCAAGTTGGGCTCCTTACGTAGTGGCACGTACGTATAGGATGGGGCTGGAGCGAATTAAATACACCAGACCAACCCCTGTATTTTCATCGGTTTACGCCACGCGAACGTTGGCGTGGTCTGCTCCGGACCTATTCCACTTGTGAGCAGTGGGTCGACAGGCCTTTCCAGGTGGCGCCCTCTTTTACGGCTGTCATACTGCAAATAATGGTTCGAGCGCGATGCTTGCCCTCGATGAGGGCGTCGTAACTTTCCTTAAAACGCGCCAGTCCGACATTTCCCACGATCTCGGTCTGCGTATCGCTGACTTCGTTCTTCGTGAACTTATTGTTCGCCGGATCGTTCGCCTCTTTAATCAGTTGAGCCTTCGGAATCCACGTCCCGAAGCTTGTGCCTTCGACATAGGCATTCGCCAGATTCGCTTCCATCCACTTGGCGTCATTTTCGGTCTGGGCTTTGTTAGCCTTTTCAACCCATTTTTCGAAGTCGGCTTTGGAGTCGGCGGCACCGTGTGACCGCGCAACAAAGCCTATAAGACTCAGACAAACCGCACAGACCGATATTCCAAGAATCTTTTTCATAAGTTAGATCCTCTCTCAGGCTGAATTTTGTGCCGGGCCGGTGGGACCTATACGTCGAGTGCGGGGAATCTGTCACAGGGTCTACTGCAAGTCAAGGACAGTGACGACTGGGAAGCTCTGCGATCGCTGCTAAGAGCTGGAGGCCAGCCGACCCTTTCTGGCCTCCAGGTCTAGCTCGTCATGTAGCAACGACTCCCAAAGTGGCGAACTCTGTCACCTTCATTTTTGCTCTGTCCGTTCAATATTGACCTTGATCCGGTGTGCGCGAGCGCTGGTCCGCACAATCGACTCAAAGACAAAGCGATATCTCCGATTTCGCCAGGATTGAGAGTAGACTCCTGCCTTAGGCCCCTTCCCGGAAGTACCCAGCCCAAAGGAATTGCAAAAGCATGTTCCAGCCATGCTGAATGCTAAGGAGAATTCTGATGGCGAGACTTGGAACGATGGCTGCGAGTATTGTCATTCTTGGTGGGACGGCGTTTGCCGGCGCGTGTGAAGAGCCAGCCCATGAGAGAAACGAGCACTATGTTTTCGTTGCCACGAATATCAATTTGCCGTACTGGAAGGAAGCGCAAGCAGGTTTTCTAGACAGTGCCAAATCGCTCGGTGTATCCGCAGAATTGGTAGGGCCAACCAGCCTACGCTCCAAATCCGGAACTTGAAGCATTCCGACAAGCCGTCGAACAACACCCCGCAGGAATCTGTCTTTCGGCAGCGCGGCCCGAGCTTTTCCAAGCCGACATCGACAATGCGATCGCACAAGGCATCCCGGTGATCTGTGTGGATTCCGACGTGCCCAACTCGAAGCGGCTGATGTATATCGGAACGGACAACTTCAAGGCGGGAAGAGAAGGCTTACGACGGATGGCGCCACTGGTTGAGAGCAAAGGAAATCTCGCAGTCATCACTATCGAGGGACAACGCAACCTTGACGATCGCGTCGCTGGAGTTGCCGATGCATTGGCGAATTTTCCGGCGCTCAAGCTGACGAAGATCCTGGATGACAAAGGCGACGCGAAGACCGCATCTGACCTGGTCTCCGACTTGATTCAGAAAAAAGAAAATATCGTCGGTATCATTTGCCTAGAAGCGACTGGAGGATCCGGCGCGGCCGAAGCGGTTCACCGCTTTAACCTGGAAGGCAAATTGCCGATCGTCGCTTTCGATAGTGATCCGTCAACGCTGGACTGGATCGACAAAGGCGCAATTGCAGTCACCATTACTCAAAAGCCCTACGTAATGAGCTACTACGGGTTGAAGCTCCTCGACGATTTGCACCACAACGCGGTTCATCAATTCAAGGATTGGCGCGTAGCTCCTGGCACGCCGATGCCAACATCTGTGGACACCGGCACGGTGGTCATCGATAAAACCAATATCAAGGCTTACCGAGACTCGTTGCCCTCGCGCTCCGGCTCATAAGATCTGCGGCGAGCTACTCGTTCAGATGGCTTTCCCAATCTGCGGGAACTCGGCCCGAGGGTCCCGGCACAGGTTGTTTCGACGGATGCGAATGAGGGGCCGGTAAAGAGGGACCCTCAAAGGTTTCTTGCGTTCGGTAATCGTAGAACCAGTCTTCGCCAGGCTCGAAGCTATTGATAATCGGGTGGCCAGTGGCTGCGTTGTGCTTCGTCGCGTGCTGGCTTGGCGAAGTGTCGCAGCAACCGATGTGACCGCATTCGGCGCAGCGGCGCAGATGCAGCCACCATCCTTGCGTTGCCAGGCATTCGACGCAGCCGGTGCCGCTTGGCTTCGCGTTCAAATTGATTCCATCTCGTTTATTTTTCATGCTTGCGTCCTTCCTGCCGATGACCCTCTATTCGAAGGCGGGGCTCCTTAGCGTGCAGTTGGCATTCTTGATCCAAGCGGCTAACGGCTAACCGCAAGCTATCGCTTCGGTCCTTAAATTACTACCAAGAACTACTCTGCGTTGGCGGTTATGGTTTTGTTTTGCTGGGAGGATCCGACCATTCACCGAGACCGGTCAAGGCGCCAGCGAAGTGATTGAAGTAGGCTTTGTAGGTGATTTTGGTGCCATCTGTTTGAGTGGCTCGCAATACGACTACAACGTTGCTCCAAACGCCGAGGTCGTTCACGGGATCATCGTTCGAGCCAAAGTTTATCGGATCGAAATCCAAAGAGAGCAATTCCACTCTGCCGATGAACCTTTCGATCTGCTTGAGGGGAAGTTGGTCGCGGAACTGTTTGTGGTCCTTGAAGCCAAATCGAGCGCCGGAGTCCTTGAGAATTTTCGTTATCTCAGCGTCCGTTAGATGTCGACCAGTTCGCAGAGCCTCATAAATTTGATTTTCCGCCTCATAGTTCGCCAACGCAGAGCCTTGGCCGTTAAACCCTATGAGTCGTCCTTGCACATCGAACGAAAAGTTGGCGGTCAAGAACTGCTCGGGACGCAAGCGCCCTTCCGAATCTACGTTTTTCGGGCGCATCGGATAGCGCGGAGTGGTGTAGAGCGGGCAACTTGGCGCGGGCGGGCACGACGGGGGAGGCGGCGGAGGCCACTCGGTTGGGTCTGGAATCTTAAACGTCAGGCTGCCGCCAACGTAACCGCCAAAACAGCAAGAAAGCACAAGAGACTTCGGGCCCGCTCCGACATCCAGAGTAAATACGCGCGGTATGTCCGTGGGATCGTCGTACTTAAAGGAAGTTTCCAGTGTGACTGTGTATTTCATCGTTCAGGTCGGGATATAGAGCGTGGAGAAAATCCTCGCCGAGCTTTATGTAGGTTTTTGTTGTGGGGACCGTCTCTTGAGCGGAGGTCATGAGCGGCGTGGCAAATGGGATTGCCAAAGAGCACAAGTACAGAAGCGCCTTCGTCGAGGAATGCCGTTTCTGAATAGAAACACTTCGAGGAATGCACATACTCGTTAGACACCAAAGCTAGCCGGTTTCGGCAGGCGGTCTTCGTTGAAATTCTGATGACGTGGCCAAACAGGTAGCGGAGTTTCCGATTCTGGGCGGGCCACATAGGCGCGAGAGCGGAAGAACTTCCTGAAAACACTTTCGGCGATGGGTACAATCTCTGACGACATCGTGGAATCTGTGGTCTATCTCACGGAGGCCTGTCAGGTGACCGGTGAAGTGCTACAAGTAGGCGGCGGGGCACACTCCGGCAAATGGTAAACGTCATGGCGTGGAACAAGACGCGCGTTTCACAGAAGCTCGGCATTAGGTACCCGATCATTCAAGGAGCGCTCGGAGGATTTTCGTCGCAGCGGCTTACGGCGGCGGTATCGAATTTCGGTGGGCTTGGTTCGTTCGGCGCGCATAGTCTGGCTCCGTTGGCGATTCAAGAGGTCGTCGCCGAGATCCGTTCTTTGACCAACAAGCCTTTCGCAATGAACCTGTGGGTTTCGATGGAGGATGAAGGCGCAACGACTTCGAATGCGGAAGATTTCGAACGTGCGCTCTCTCATCTAAATCCCCATCTTGAGGCGGTTGGCGCGAACAAGCCGACGTTCTCGCCATACAAGCCGCTGCGCTTCGAAGATCAGGCGCGCGTTCTGCTCGACGCCAAGGTGCCTGTCTTCTCGTTCATCTATGGGATTCCGCCGAACGAGATTCTCGAAGAGTGTCGGCACGTTGGCATCGTCACGATCGGCACGGCGACAACACCGGATGAGGCCGTCGCATTGGAGCAAGCCGGTGTGGATGTGATCGTGGCATCTGGATTCGAGGCCGGCGGGCATCGCGGATCATTTCTGCGGTCGTCGGAAGATTCGCTCACAGGAACAATTTCTCTGGTGCCGCAGGTTGTGGATGCTGTGAAGCTACCGGTTGTAGCGGCCGGAGGAATCGCAGACGCTCGCGGAGTCGTTGCAGCGTTCGCGCTCGGCGCGGAAGGCGTTCAGATGGGAACGGTTTTTCTCGCCTCGGAAGAGTCTGGAGCAAGCGCGTTGCACCGCGAGGCGATTTTAAGTGGAAAGGCGGGCCGGACTTCGCTCACGCGCGGGTTCACCGGACGACTTGCGCGCGGCATAGACAATCGAGTTCTGGAAGAGATGAACCGAGCCGGCGTCACCATTCTCCCTTACCCGTTGCAACGCGGCCTGATGCGGAACCTTGCCGTACCAGCACAACAGGCGGGACGCAGCGAACTCCTGGCACTATGGGCCGGGCAAAGCGCGGGTCTCGCTCGACATCGGGACGTGGCGGAGCTTCTGCAAACGCTTGTCAACGAAGTATCAAAGAAGCTTGACGCATAGCCATTTGGCTATGTATTATCCCGTGCCATGCAACGTGATCGGCACGATGGGATATTTCGAGCAGTGGCTGACCCGACGCGCAGAAGCATTCTCGAGCGGCTACAGCAGCGCGAACTCACGGTGGTCGAGCTCGGCGAGCCCTACCGGATCACCCAACCATCACTCTCAAAGCATCTGGCGGTCCTGAGGCGCAGCGGTCTGATCGTCGCGCGGCGCTCGGGCCGCCATCGTTACTACCGGCTCCATGCCAAGCCGCTCGAGCGGATCGCAACCTGGGCTGCACAGTTTCGAGACGTCAGAGATGTTTCCGGACACGTCTGGCGTTTGTCCCAAATCAATCAGCGAAAGGACACATGACATGGCTATCGTCGGAGGAAGACCAAACAATCGGCAAGTGGTTCCCTATCTCATGGTGCGTGACGGCCGCGCCGCGCTCGAGTTTTATCAGAAAGCGTTCGGTGCGCAGATTCTCTACTCGGCGCCGATGCCTGGAATGCCCGGCATATTTGCGCAGTTCAAGATCGGCGAGTCGTATCTCCAACTCACGGACATGCCGGGAATGGATCCCAAGGGTCCACGCTCTCCGGAAACGCTGGGAGGCACCAGCGTGGTGCTGGAGATGTATGTCGACGATGTCGATAAGAGCTTTGCCAAGGCTGTCGAACTGGGAGGGACGCCTTTGCTGCCACCGACGGACATGTTCTTTGGCGATCGCTATTGCTGGGTGGGCGATCGGTGGGGACACGTCTGGGCACTGGCAACGGTAAAAGAAACGCTCGGCGAAGACGATATACAACGCCGCGCCGAAGAATTCATGGCGGCGATGTCGAAGAAAAAATAGGCGCAGTTGGCGGGCCGTGCCGAGCAACGGCGCGCCGGACGTTAGGATCTGCGCCAGGATGGTTCAAGGCTTCGAGGGACTTTGATGGCCGGTTCGGAAATGAGCCGGATCGGCGCTTTCGGCGGAGTTGAGGTGCGAGCCGCCTTTTTGGCATACAACTGCTCATCCGCTCTGGCGAGCAGGGTCTCGCTTGCGTCGCCGTACTGATAGTGGGCGTTGCCGCTCGAGTAGCAGACGTTTATCTTTATTCCTTCGTGGTAGAAGGCGGGCGTACCGATTCGCTGGAGAATCACGGTCACTTTGTCTCGCGGGCACTCCGGCAGAACCAACAAGAACTCATCACCGCCAAGACGCACGGGGGTGTCACACGCGCGAATCGCTTTGCGGATGCTGCGCGAAAATTCTTTGAGAGCGACGTCGCCGACCGCGTGTCCGAACTGGTCGTTGATTTCCTTGAAGTAGTCGAGATCCAGCAGAACGATCGCCAAGTTTTCTCCCGTCTTGTGAGCCCGCTCGACGGCTTCCTTCAGGCTCTGCTCTCCGAATCGACGGTTATGAAGTGCGGTTAGCGGGTCGAGAATCGAAAGATCGTAAAGGCGATTTGTTTTGGCGCGATCCTTGGCGGCGAGGTCGAGCTGCTTGAGCACGAGATCCTTGCACCGCTGGTTGCGTAGCATTTGGTAGCAATGGCTCAGGAGAATAGCGAGATTGAGGATCAGGAGAGCGAGCTTTGTGCCGATGAAGCTATCGGAAGCGCTCAAGAGCCAGAAGACCAAGCCAACGGAGAGGAGGAGGACCAGTGTCTCGATAACGGAGTGCTGGAACGTAGCCTTTAGACAGCGCCCCAACTGGAGGCTGATCTCTCCCGGCGTGTTCGGACCTGTTGTCTTGCGGTCTTCAATTTCAGTGATAGCCATGGAATCGGAGCCTGATACTTCCCGGACCAATACTGGAACGGGAGGTCACCTTCAGCTATAGGACTGCGAGGTCGGTTGGTACATTCTCCGGTACTAAGGTGATTCGTTGAGTGATATCAGGCTGTGTTCAAATTTGAACAGGCCGCGAAAATAGCGGCTTGCTGCGCGGTGTTCAGAGAAATGACTAAGTGCGGTCGGGCTTCGGCTTCGACTCGGCGCCGAGGGGTTCGCGGAAAGGGTCGATCGGGATTGGTGTGTATTCGACGTCGATGATCTCGAGGTGCTCGGTTTTTCCTGGGGCGCGCAGTTCCACGCGATCGCCGGGGCTCGACTTCGTCAGCGCGATGGCGACGGGCGAGCGCCAACTGATGTAGCCGCGGTCGAGATCCACCTCGTCGATGCCTACGATGGAGACGACGTGTTGAACGCCGGAGGCGTCCTTGTAGGTGACGGTGGCGCCGAAGAAAACTCGCGAAGCGGCTGCCGCCGGCCGCCGAGCGGCGGGATCGACGACGATGGCCGCGTCGATGCGTTTCGTGAGAAAACGAATTCGCGAATCGATCTGGTTTAGGCGGCGTTTGCCGTATTGGTAGTCGGCGTTTTCACTGCGGTCACCGTTGCTGGCGGCCCAGGCTACGACTTCGACCACAGCGGGCCGCTCGCGACTGAGCAGGAACGAGTGCTCGTCTTTCAGTCGCTGCAAACCGGCGGGCGTGATGTAGTTTTTGAGTGGCGGACCTGGTGGCTCGGGCCTCGGCCCTCGCAGCGGGCGTTTTTCTCGCGTTTGAAAATCTGACATGGCGTTGGAATCGTAGCACCTCCGATGGGGACTCTGACATTCGCCTATTGGGGTGGCGCGCAAGCCTCGCGAATCTTTTTAGCCAATGCGGCCAACTCGTCCTGAGTGGAAAAGCCGCCGTCATTTGCCAAGAGGACGATTCCGATTTTTGATTCTGGATATAGAACGAGCTGACTCGCCATTCCGAACGCTCCGCCGCTTTCCCATAGTTTCCGTTCGCCGCCTTCTCGAGTCATGTACCAGATCATGCCCTCCTGGACGCTCTCGCCGTTGCCGAAGATCGCGGAATGGGATTGCTTAATCGTGGGATCGATCTCATCGAGTTGCCAGTCGATGTATCGCACCATGTCTTCGGCATTTGAATACAACCCTCCCGCCGCGCCGGCATTGAAAAGATGGTTTGGCATCGGTTTTCCGCTGGGGCTGTAGCCCTGCACCAGGAGTGATTCGTTCTGCGGCGACACCGCGAGGCCGGTTCGCTGCATTCCGAGTGGGCTCAGTATTTTAGTCTGAAGCAGTTGTTCGAGAGACTGGTGGTAGACCTGTTGGAGCCCAAAGCCGATCAACTTGATTCCAAAGTTGGAGTAGACAAACTCGCTTCCCGGCTCGCTTCGCAATTCGACCTGATGCAGGGCCCGCAAATATGCCGCGTCATCGTATGGCTTTTCCAACTCGATGAGCTGGAATGGCAGAGTATCGAAATTTGGATTCTTAAAGAGAGCGTCGGTGTCCGGGACATTCTTGGGCAGGCCTGCCCGGTGTGCTGCGAGCAACCGCAAGGTGATGAATTTCCCATTTTTCTCTAGGTTCGCATAGCGCTCTGGCAGATAAGCTCGGAAATCTCCGTCGAGCGTCATCTTTTTGTCGAGCACTGCCCTGCTCGCGAGAGCGCCTGTGAACGTCTTCGTGATCGATGCAATTTCATAGACGCTTTTTCGATCCGGTAGACGAACCTTGGATTTGTTCACAGTGCCGTAGTTATAAAAGACAGCGTGGCCATGATCAGAGAGCCCAATCGAAAGACCAACGTGTTGATCCTGCTGGAAGAATTCGCTGACGGCCTTGTCCACCGATTTGTCGAGAGCGGTCTGTGTCGGGTTGTCTGATGGCAATTGATCGGACGCCGGATGGGCGGCCAAAAGTCTTGAGGGGCGGGCCAGTTATGCCAAGGGTAAAAAGCAGAGCAACCGATAAAGCCCAGAACCGGTACGGGGATATTTTCATGCTGTCGAATACTGAGGATTCTGGATTTGGTTACACGTTTGGACTGTCTTTGTCCGGAGCAACCTACCGGGCAGTGATACCACAATCGACTTAGTGAGCGACTATTTTCTATTCCGATCGCAGCGCGATGATTGGATCGACTCTCGTTGCCCGGCGCGCAGGGATTGCGCAGGCGGCCAGAGCTACGACTGCCAGAACGCCCATCACGCTCGCTAACACGAGCGGATCGAGGGGATGCACTCCGTAGATCTCGTTGGCCACGGCTTTTTGTAGTGACACAGCTCCAATAATTCCGAGCACCAAGCCAATGGCTACGAGCTTGAATCCTTCGCCGAGCACGAGTCCCAGAATCGCGCCTCGCGTGCTTCCCAAGGCTACGCGGATGCCCATCTCGCGCGTTCGTTGCGCCACGACGTAGGCGAGCACACCGTAGATCCCAAGAGAGGCGAGGAACAATGCCACGCCTCCGAATGCATTTGCGAGGACCATCGACGTTTTTCGCGACGAGAGCGAAAGATCGATTCGTTCGTTCATCGAATGCGCATCGAAGACGGCGACGTCGGGATCAATGCCGGCGATTTCGCTGCGCAGTTCTCGCACGATGGAGTTCGGATCGGCGGTGGTCTTTGCCACGAATGTAAATCCGTGCGACGGATTTTGCGCCATGGGAAAGTAATACGCACCAAACGGCGCGCCTGTGCCGTCTAGGTTTTCGTAGCGCAACGCTCCAGCAACGCCCACGACCGTAAACCATTGCGTGTGCTCGTCCACTTTCAACAAATCCTTCGGATCCGACGGGTTGTACATGCGGCGGCCGATTGGATTCTGGTTCGGCCAGAAATGCTGCGCGAGAGTCTCATCCACGATGATCACGCGCTGCGCGGTTTCATTGTCGCGATCCTCAAACGCGCGGCCCCGCACCATCGGAATCCCCATCGCCTCAAAATATCCCGGAGAAATCGAAATGTTCAGAGGCGAAATAATGGATTCCTCCGGTTTCATCTGGTAACCCTCAGCGAGAATTACGCCGTCGTTGTGGTCGTTCCCCAAGGGTATCGATTCCGAAGATCCCGCGTGAGTGACGCCGGGAATCGCACGCAGCGCCGGCAACGCCCGACTCATGAAATCGCGAATCTGCTTGTCGTCGGGATATTTTGCGGTAGGCAAACTGACCGCAGCCGTAACGACTCCATCCGGCTTGAAGCCGGGGTCGACGTGCAGCAGCATCCGAAAACTCGCCAGCAGAAGTCCTGCGCCGACCAATAGCGCAAACGCGAATCCGATTTGCGCCGCAACTAGTAACTGGCGAACGCCGCGGGATTGCTTTCCGGTCGTGCCGGTCCGGCTATCCTCGTGCAATGCGTCGTTGATGCTGATGCGCGACAGGCTGGCCAGCAGAAACAACGCTACGAACAAGCCCGCTGCCAGCGAAAGCGCCAGGGAAACGAGCACGACGGTCAAGTCCATGCGAACTTCGCTCGCCCGCGGCAAATGTTCGAGCCCGATGACGTTCAACGTCCGCAGCAAAATCGCGCCGAGTGACACGCCTGTGACGCCGCCCAGAAACGCCAGCCCTAGATTTTCTAGCAGCAACTGACGCATCAATTGCGCGTGCCCGGCGCCCAGCGCCATCCGCGTCGCCATCTCCTTACGCCTTCGCGCAAGCCGCGCCATGGACAGGTTCGCGATGTTGAGGCCGCCGATCAGCAGCACCAGCAAGGCTCCTCCCCACAATAAATACAATGTTCCTTTGATCCCGGCCGTCAGCATGTCTTGCAGCGGCTTCACGTCGGTATGGAATCCCGCGTTAGTCAGGATTTCCTTGAACTGCGGCATGCGTTCCAAGTTTTCGGCGTTCAACACGTTTACCTGCGCTTGCGCCTGCTGTAGCGTCGCGCCAGGTTTCAGCCGCCCAATGTTGGTCCAGTTATTGCTGTGGTGAACTGTCTTCTCTTCGCCGGTGAACGCGGCGGGGATCCAAAGCCTGACCTCTGGATTGATGAAGTTGAAACTGCGCGGCATCACGCCGACTATTTGATACGGTTTGCCGCTGATGCGCATGTCGCGTCCGACCGCGGACTTGTCTCCGCCGTAGAGTTGCTGCCACAAGCCGTAACTCAAAATCACTTTTTGCTCGCTGCCGATTTCGCCTTCTGCGTCGTTGAACGGCCGCCCCAGAGTTGGCGAGACGCGCAGCAGCGGGAACAACGATGGCGTCACCACCATTCCGGTCACCTGTTCCGGCGCGCCGTTCAACTCGATCGTCTGATTTCGCTCGTGGAATAGCGCGAGGCTCTCGAACGCCGGCATTTCCTTCATCCGGTCGTAGTAGTCGCCCGAACTGCTGTAGTTTCCGTTTGTCGCGCCCGCCTTTGGATATTCGTTGGACATCAGCAAAATCGAATTGGCGTCGGCGATCGGCAGCGGGCGCAAGACGACCGAGTTCACGATGGCGAAGAGCGCTGCGTTCGCCGCGATGCACACGGCAAACGTGAGCAGCACCGTCAGTGCAAATGTCTTGTCGTGCCAAAGCGAACGCGCCGCGTGTTTGGCGCTGAGTCTGAAAGCATCCATGAGCAGCCACCTCTTTGAGCGATTTAGCACTCTCGCGCACATGCCGCCGAGTTTCGGACGGACCGGGGCCTGCACTCATTTACGCACTCGCCGGCAAGAAAGTTCAATCCGCAAGTCCGTTACTCTTGCCGTTCGCGACGCCATGGTGGATAGGAAGTCAGACCCTCTCCGTCAGAAGGGATTTGCAAGGGCGCGGCGGATGCGGTCGTTATAGGTGCGGCCGGATTGGAGACGCTGGCCCGACTTGAGTTCGACCTCATACTGACCGTGGGCGATCGACCAGAGCTGCGCGATGCGGCGGACGTTGACGATGTGCGATCGATGGATACGCAGGAAGCGATTCGAATCGAGCACGCCCTCGATGGTGTTCATCGGTACGTGCAACAAGTAGGTTGCCGGACCAGCGTGGAGCCGGACGTAGTTCTGGAAGGCTTCGATCCAGTCCACGTCGTTGACCGGCACGAAAGAGGTGTTCTCGCCGGAGCGAACCGCGAATCGCTCCAGTTGCCGTGGCGGATTCGCGACGGCATCGAGCATCGCCAGCAATTGCTTCGTGGCGTCCTCGTGCGGCGCGCCTCGCAGCCTATCAATGGCGCGCTTGAACGCGAGCTTAAAACGTTCTTCGGTTACCGGTTTGAGGAGATAGTCGATCGCCGCGATTTCGAACGCGCGGATCGCATACTTGTCGTGCGCAGTCACGAAGATGATCGGCGGCATGCGTTCGGCGCCAACGGAATGGACCACCGCAAAGCCATCGACCCGCGGCATCTGCACGTCGAGAAGCACGAGATCGGGTTTCTGCTCACGAATGAAAGCGGTCGCCTCTCGTCCGTTGCGCGCTTCGGAAACAGACCCGACCTGAGGCTGGCGTCCGAGCAGGAGCTTTAACCCGTCTCGTGCGATGGGCTCATCATCGACAACGAGGACGTTCAATCGCACCGTGATCCCTCGTGCGGTGCGGTCCGAATCGGCAGTGTGATCGTGACTCGCACACCTTTTTCGGCCCCTGGCTCGAGCACCAGATGCGCGCTTTCGCCATAGAGCCGCGCCAAACGATTTCGAATGTTCGTCAAGCCGATTCCGGAGCGGCCAGGTTTGGGCGAGAGCAGCCCCGGTCCGTCGTCGCACACGACGAGGTTCACTGATCCATTCGAACTGGTCGCCGTCACCTCGACGGTCACCGCCTCTTCACTTTGACCGAGACCATGACGAATCGCGTTCTCCACAATCGGCTGTAACACCATATGGGGCACGAGAACTCCGGACAGCTCAGTCGGGGCGATGCGCACTCGCAGCCGGTCTTCGAACCGGACCTGCTCGATCGAAAGGTACAAGCGCAGGAATTCGAGTTCGCGCCAGAGCGGGACTTCCTGGGTCTCAACGTCATCGAGCGTAAGGCGGAGGAGATCACCTGAGCTTCTCAACCATGGCTTCGGCCTGCGCGGTCTTCTGCTGCTGAATCAGGACCATGATGGCGCCGAGCGTATTGAACAGAAAATGTGGCTGCAACTGCATCTTCAGTGAACCCAGTTGCGCTGTCGCCAGTTGCTGCGCCAGTTCGGATGCTTTTACCTTCAGCTCGAAAGCCTCCCGCTCGCGGATCTTGGCGTTTTTCTGCGATCGGTAGACCGCATGAAGCGCGATCACGGCCCAATAGCGGATGATTCCGCCCTGGAGGCCGTACGACAACATGATCTTGATTCCCACCACGAGCGACGGAGGAGGCGGCGGCGCCGGAAAGACGCCAAGCAGCAACAGGAACGGGACTTCGAGCGCCGAGGCTAAGATCGAAAAGACCAAGCTGAAACACAGGTGCCATGCGACGTTGGTAACTCGGCGCTCGATCGGCCACCGATTGCCAAGCCAAAGGAGTGCCGGCGTGAGCGCGGCGCAAACATACATGCCCGTCATCCAGCCGACGAACACATATTTCCATGGCACCGCACCGCCTCGATAGAGCCGCGGCACCGTGTCCTGAATGATGTAGACAAGCCCGGCAATCGTCCAGCCGAGCCAGACTCCCGCGATCAGCCGTAACCGTTGACGCATCTGAGGCGACATTTCTGCTTCATTCTGCCACGGCGGACTGCCCGCCTTAAGTAGCCTTTTGACGGAGTGGCCTGCCGCGGTGACCAACGACACTCGCAAGGGCCTCAATCCAGTTCAGCATCTCGGCGGGACCGTTGATCAAAAACTCGTGTGAGCCTCCCCCGCCGCGCGCCAGCATGACTCCATCGAGTGGCGAGAACCAAATCCGAAGCAAAGATGGAGCAGGAATGAGAATTCGAATGAGAGCGTGGATGTTTGGAGTGACGGTGGCGGCGTTGGCACTTGTAAATGGAGCCGCGGCGCAAACTACCGTAAAGGATGTGGGCGAGGCGCCGGGCATTATTCCAAGCGCCTTTGGTGCGGGAGTCGATCACGACATCATGACAATCCGTGCCGCGACGGCCAAATTCAAGACGACCGAGGCGGCCGAGGCGGCCGGCTACAAAAAGGTTACCGACTGCGTCCAATATCAACCGGCAGGCGCGATGGGTTATCACTGGCAGAACAACGATCTACTGGACACGAAGCTCGACCTGGAGCATCCAGAGGTGTTGGTCTACGAAAAAATGCCCGACGGCACGTTTCAATTGAACGGCGTCGAATTCCTTGTGCCGATCGCGGTCATGGAAATCAAGTGAGCCGCCGCGGATCATGGGGCAAGCGCTCATCAAGGCGGATTCGATCGGCTTCTATTTTCTTCATGTCTGGACCTGGAAGGCGAGTCCGAAAGGGCTTTTTGCCATGTGGAATCCCGACGTCAAGTGCGGGAATAGTGCTGCGTCGATGAGTCACTAGATCGAATGTCGATTTCGTCCTCCCTCGCTCGACGTTATACAGAGGCCGGGGAAGCTGTAAACCACAGTTTTTCTCCGGTCGCTGACCCGGCCGATTTGGCAATCCAGATTTAGGCGCGTCTGGATTGCCATTTGCCATAGTCTGGGAGCTGACGATTGACTGGGGGAAATTGTGAGATTTCTCTGCTGCGTTTATCTTGAGACGAACGCTTTGAAAGACTTATCGGCCGACGAGCTGGCGAAACTGAACCGGGATTCCCTGGACTACGACCAGGAACTGGCGAAGACCGGGCACTACCTTGCGTCGTCAGCGCTGCAGCCGGCGCAAACGGCAAAGACGATCCGCCGCGGAAGCGGGAAGGCGGTGGTGACGGATGGTCCGTATGCGGAAAGCAAGGAAGTCCTCGGCGGATTCATCCTGATTGAGGCGCGCGACATGGGTGAGGCGGTACGAGTCGCCGAAAATATTCCCGTGGGGAAATTTGGGAGCATCGAAGTGCGGCCGGAAATGAAGATTGACTAGAGCGGCCCATATTTGAGCCGCATACCAGGAAAGAAACACCACCGGGTCGTCGAGTCTTATACCTGGGTGCTTAGGGCGCGTGCTGCGCCCCTACAACAATTTGTCCGTCAGTTGGGTTTCTTCTTGCCGAAGAGGCCGCCGAGTTGTTGGATGGCGCCGGCAGGATTTTGCTTGGCACCCGCGCCGGTGAGTCCGCCGGGGACGGCGCCGCCGACGCAGCCGAGTTGCGACTTCAACATGCCTGCGGCGAGTCCGCCGACGTCGGGGATGAACTTCGGATCACTGGTTGTGCCCTGAATCTGGAATGGCACCGTCGTCGAGCTCTTGCACTTGCTCGCGCCGCCGCCTCCGCCCCCCATGACCTGGCCGAGAATTGAGCCGGCGCTTCCGACCGGGCTAGCGGCCGCGCCGAGCACGTCGGTTAACGTAGCCGCCATTTTGAAGTCCATCTGATTCTTGGCGTTGATGGTGCCGCCACCGACCAGCGTTCCGAGTTGGGGCATGACCGCGTTGAAGTTCTCGGCTTGAATTCCATCCGGCGCCACACGGACGTTCGAAGTCATCTTCTCAATGGAAAGATCCTGGCCGGTTTTTACGCCAGTGAGTGCGGAAATCGATGAGAGCTTCGAGCCAAGGTCGAACCCGGCGAGTTTTGCGCCGAAGAGGCCCACGTTTCCGGTGGTGACGAGTTTGTCGGTCGGGCCGTTGACGTTGAGGCTTGTGCTCAGAGTTCCCTGCTGGAGCGACGCACCCTTTGGAAGATTGACGCCGAGCGCAGGAAGGAACGCCTGAAGGTCTTTCACCGGAAGGCTTTGACCGTCGACTTTAATGTGAAGGATGGCGCCTTCGGCAGGAATTTCGTACGTGCCGGAAAGATTGAGAGCCGCTGTTCCGATTTTGAGCACCGACGGGTTCAGCACGCCAGTGTTTTTGACGAGATCGTATTTTGTGTCGAAGTTGACGGTAACGGGTTCAGTCGCTGGGCTGCCTCCGGCGACGAGCAGCGCTTTCGAAAGCTTCGTCGTGCCTTTGGTGGAGGCGGAGCCATTTTGCGAGGAGATATTGCCGTCGAGATCGAGAATACCGCCGAGACCTGCGGAGGGATCGACGAAACCGGTGGAGGCGAGATTCAGAGAGCTGACTGTGATTTTTGCGTCGAGCGGAGTGAGAACGGTATTGGTTTCGTTTACGGGGCCAGCGGTGCCGTCAACCTTGAAATTGCCGCCGCCGGGGAGATCGGCAGTGACCGTCACCGGAAATTTGGAAACAAGCGAGACGTTGGAGGCGACGACGCCGACGTTGGAGTAATTACTCTTTTTGGCGGAACCCACGGAACTGACGGTGATCTGTCCATTTTTCAATTCGAGTTTCTGGACGGTGAAGGCGGGCGGAGCACCGGAAGCAGGCGCGTTTGCAGGCGCGGTCTTGGCGGCGGGAGTTGCGGGAGCGCCTTGGGCTTGCGCCTTTTGCGGTGACGCGCCCAGCGTCGAGTAATTCCAATCGCCCGCGGCGTTTCGAATGAGCGAAACCTGCGGGCTATCGATCACGACGCCGGTAACGTTGAGCGTCTTCGAGAAAATGAGAGGCATGACTTCGACGCCGACGCTTACCGATTTCGCGGTGAGAAACGGAGCGGAGCTGAATTTCGGGTCGTCGGCGATCGCCAGGTTGTCGGCGCCGAGCGAGCCGCTGAAGAGCGACAAACTGAGATTGCCGACATCCACTTTGCGGCCGAGAGCGGCGGAAGCCTGCTGTTCGATCTCCGGACGAAACGAATTGACCGGGATCAGGAACGGCGCGATGACCACGATCAAAATCAAAACTACGATGACAATGCCGATAATTTTTACGGTGCGGCTCATGGGGACCTCCGAACGAGGTGGGAATCGAGAAAGCGAGTCCGTTGAGTGGCAAATCATAGCACACACTTTTGAACGAAGATGTACGGCGGAAACCTGATAGGCTCGAAGAGGCTGATATCTTTTCCGGCGTGATGCTGCATCTAAGTGCTGATTCGTGGTGACACGCAACAAAGTCGTTCTCTTACTGAGGAATTGCGTGGATTGAAGGGGCGCAATAGAAAGGTGTTCGCGCCCGTGGGAGATCTCGGTGGGCCAGAAAGTTCGAATTGATTTTGGACGGTTTGCGTGCGCGCTAATCGTCGCAGCGGCTGTGTTGGCGGTGTTGCTTGGAACTGCAACCGCGAGCATGGCTCAAACTGAGACTCAAACCACCGATCCAGCCACGCAAAACGCGCAACAGGGCACGGCACAGGGCGCCACGTTGCCGGACGCTCCGAAGCCTCAGGCTCCCGCACAGGAGCAAGGGCCGAAAGCTCAACTGAAACAGACGATGGAAGTGCTCGGTAAACGGTCGATCTTCTTTCCGGAATTGGCACATGAACGGAAGCCGCTGACTTCGAAACAGAAATTTCAGTTGGCGGTGGATGAAACGATTGCGCCGTCGCGATTCGTTGGGTCGTTGTTCACGGCGGGCATAAGCCAGGCGCGCGACTCCCTGCCCGACTACGGTCAAGGGTGGGATGGATACGGGAAGCGGTACGGCTCGTCGGTGGCGAGCAATGCATCGAGTCACTTGTTTGGGACCGGACTGATTCCATCCCTGACGCATGAAGATCCCCGATATTTTGTGAAGCTTTTCGGCAGCCCAAAGAACCGAATCCTCTATGCGATGTCTCGTGTGTTGATCACGCGGACCGACGACGGGCGGCCGACATTTAATTGGGGCACCGTGATGGGCGGGTTGATGGCGGAGAGCCTGGCGGTGAGTTACCTTCCCGACAGCGAACGCACGGCCGGCAAAACATTCACGCGATTTGGCGTTCGGCTTGGATTCAGCGCTCTGGACAACGTGGTGAAGGAATACTGGCCGACTATTTTCAAGAGTTTGCGGATCAATAAGCTTGTGCCGCCGGAAAGGTCGGACCCGGGAACGGTGACGCCGCAGGTCGGGCCGCCGGCGCCGCCACCGCAGAAGGAAGAAAGGAAGATAAGGACAAAGCGCCGCAGAACTAGAAACTCCTTCGCAGCAGGTCGTTGGCTAGATCCATGAGACATCACAACGAAAACAGCGCTAGCGAGCCGGGCCTGAAGCGCGGATATTCGCGGGTCGCGATCATCGGATGGGTGTGCGCTGTTGCTTGCTTCCCTGACTGCTTCTTCGACCTTCGCGAACTCAGGATTCGAAACCGGAGCAACCCGACGGATCGGTTCGCGTGTCGATGCGCAACGTCAGGTACCGATTCATGGAAAGCGTCTCGGTACAAATCAACTATCTGATCGGATCTGTCGTTCCGCTCGGCGACCACGCGATGCCCGTGATCGAAGACAAGAATTCGTACAAGATTCACATCGATTCGGCGGAGATTGCGATCAGCCCGCAGGATCTGGCGAGCCTGCTGAATCAGTTTGTTTTTGCGCGGCCTGGATCGCCGCTTTCCGATATCTCGGTTCGAGTGCTCCCGAATGCTCACTTGAGCGTGAAAGGACACCTGAAAGACAAAGGCGATATTCCGTTCGAGACCGAAGGGGCACTCGTGCCATTGCCGGACGGGAAGTTGCGATTGCGCGCGGAGAAAATGAAGGCGCTCAAGATTCCGGTGAAGGGGCTGATGGATGCGTTTGGCATCGAGGTTGACAACCTGATCAAGTCAGGGCAAGTCCCGGGCGTCGCGACCGACGGAAATGATTTGATCTTCGACCTGGAACAGATGCTGCCGGCGCCACGCATCGAAGGCAAAGTCACGAAGGTTCGCGTGGAATCGAACACGATCGTGCAGACAATTTCGTCCGATCCTTCGAAGGACGCGAAAGCCCTGCCGAAGTCTCCCGGCAATTTCATGGCAGTGCAGGGGAACAGCGTCCAGTACGAAAAGGTGACGATGCGGGACTGCGACATCGTCGTGCTGGACATGGATCCGCGAGATCCACTGGATTTCTTCCTGGACCGGTTGAAGGAGCAGCTCGCCGCGGGATATACGAAAATTACGCCGAATTTTCAGTTGCGCATCTACATCAAGGACTACGGCAAGCTGCCCAGTAAACCTGCGTCCACGGCAAACGCGAAGAAGTAGCACTGCGAGATCAAAAACAAACAACTAAAGGTTGACAGAGAGCCGCTTAGGCTCTAGTTTTTCGAGCGCTGGTAAACGATTACTTGGCGCCGTGTTTCGCGCGCCACTGCGTTCAGGAGAGTTCGCTATGCCACGCGCTTCCCGACGATCATTTCTGAAAACAACTGCCGCAACCGGATTGGCCTGTTCGGCGAACCTGCTGCTCGGGCGTTCTGCGATGGCTCAGACATCGGGACCAGCGCGTGTCTATCTCGATACGCGGCGGTGCATTTCGCCGATCGATCGGAATTTGTTTGGGTCATTTCTCGAACATCTTGGACGGGCGATTTACGAAGGCATTTACGATCCGGGATCGAAACTTTCGGATTCGAACGGATTCCGCAAGGACACGCTGGAGGAAATTCGGAAGATCAACGTGCCGATCATCCGCTATCCCGGCGGGAATTTTGTGTCCGGCTACAACTGGCTCGACGGGATTGGACCGAAGAAGGACCGGCCGGTGGTGCTCGACAAGGCATGGAATTCGCTGAATACGAATCAGTTTGGCACGGACGAATTCATGGCTTGGTGCAAGCTGGCGAACACGAAACCGTTGATGGGGCTGAATCTTGGCACGGGCACGCCGGAGGAAGCGGCGGCGCTCGTGGAATATTGCAACGTTGATAAAGGGACGCGCTGGAGCGAGTTGCGACGGAAGAACGGCGCGGCCGAGCCATATAAGGTGGAGCACTGGTGCCTGGGCAACGAGATGGACGGGCCGTGGCAGATCGGCCACATGTCGGCGACGGAGTACGGCTACAAGGCGGCGGACGCGGCGCGACAGATGCGCTACGTCGATAATTCGCTGAAGCTGATCGCGTGCGGGTCGAGCAGCTCGGGGATGCCGACGTATCTCGAATGGGATCGCGAAGTGCTGGAGCAGTGCTACGAATATGTCGATGGGCTGTCGCTGCATCGCTATTTCGATAATTCGGAGACGACGGGCGGGGATTCGGCGCATTTTCTGGCGATGAATCTGACGATGGACCGGCAGATCACGGAATCACTCGCCGTATGCGATCTGGTACGAGGACGTAGGAGGTCGCCGAAACAGTTGTGGCTGTCGTTCGACGAGTGGAACGTGTGGTATCGCGAGCGGCGCGGCGACGCGGTGGATGGACACAAGACATCGGCGCCGCATTTGCTCGAAGAAATCTACAATCTGGAGGACGCGCTGCTCGTCGGCGGATTGCTGAATACGCTGATTCGCAACTCGAATCGCGTGAAGATCGGATGCCTGGCGCAATTAGTGAATGTGATTGCGCCGATCATGACGAATGCGGACGGGATTTTCTTGCAGACGATTTTCTATCCGTACAGTTGGGCGCTGCAGTATGCGCGCGGGGCGGCGCTGGATGTGGTGGTGGAGTCGTCTACTTACGATGTGAAGGGGTTGTACGGAAGTCGCGACGAGAAGACGACGAGCGTCGCGCATCTCGATGTGTCGGGTTCGTATGACGCGGGCACCGGGACCGCTGTGGCTTTTATTTTGAATCGAGATTTGGCGAAGGCGCATGAGGTCGAGATTGTGTGGGAGGACAAGGCGCCGACGAAGGTGCAGGCGGCTTGGGTTTTGACGGGAGATGATTTGAAGGCGGTGAATAGTTTTCAAGCACCGAAGAAAGTTGTGCCGGCGGAGTTTGCGAAGCCCGCGACGTCGAATGGAAGGACGAAGTTTGAGGTGCCGGCGCGAAGTTACACGATGGTGCAGTGGGGGATGTAGGAGACCGCTACGGTTTCGCAGGTTGCAGGTTCGAAGGTTCAGGACAAAGCAAGAGTAAGCGGATTACATCGTGCGGACATGGGGCGCAGCGTGCTGCGCCCCTACACGTTTTTAGGCGATTCGATCTCGCGAGTTAGCGGGCGGAGAATTTGAAGACTGTCGTCGTGTGATATTTTTTGCCGGGCTTCAGTTCGGTCGTTGGAAAATCGGGATGATTCGGCGAATCCGGGAAATGCTGCGTTTCAAGGCAGAGCGCTGACCGCTTTCCGTAAGAGACGCCTCCCTTCCCTTTTATTGTGCCGTCGAGAAAATTTCCGGTGTAGAACTGGATGCCTGGCTGGTCAGTGAGAACCTGCAGCACGCGGCCCGTCGTCGGCTCGTAAACTTCAGCAGCAAGCGCAACTTTCCCATCCGTCGAATCGAGCACCCAATTGTGATCGTAGCCGTGGCCGAGCTTGATTTGCTCGTCGTCGGCATCGATGCGCGCGCCGACCGCAGTCGATTTCGTGAAATCAAACGGCGTGCCTGCCACCGGCTTCAGTTCGCCCGTCGGAATCAGGCCCGCATCAACCGGCGTGAATTTCGACGCCTGCAACGTGAGCATGTTGCCGAGGATGTCGCCTTTGCCCTGTCCCGCGAGATTGAAATACGAGTGATTCGTGAGATTGACGACGGTGTCTTTGTCGGTGGTCGCGGAGTAGTCGATCTTCAGTTCGCCGCTCACCAGCGTGTAGCGGACGACCGCTGTGAGCATCCCGGGATAGCCCGCCTCGCCGTTCTTGCTGACATAGATCAGCTCGACGCCGTTGGGAATTTCCTTCCCCTTCCAGACTTGATTGTTGAAGCCATGCGGTCCGCCGTGAAGCGAGTTCGGCGCGTTATTGATCGGCAGGTTGTAGGTCTTGCCGTCGAGCGTGAATTGCCCTTTCGCGATGCGGTTCGCGTAACGTCCGACGAGGGCGCCGAAGAAGGCTCCACCTTTCGTACCATTGCTATTGCTGTAGTAACCGTCAAGATCATCGAAGCCGAGAACGACGTCAGCGGAGTTGCCATTGCGGTCGGGCGTCTTGAGAGAGACGACGATGCCGCCGTAAGTGATGATCGTCGCTTCGACGGCTCCATCGGTCAGCGTATATGCCTCGATTTGAGTTCCATCGGGCATTTTTCCAAACGGCTGTGTGGTCACGGTTGTCTTCGCTCCCGCTAGTGATGCGCACATACCGAAACAAAGGATTCCGATCGCGATCGCTCTCAACATTGTCAGTCCGCCTCGGTCAGTTAGCTTCGGGAAATTTTCGCCAAAGAATGAAGTGCGTAGTACGACTGGGGCACTGTAAGGCAGCCAAGCGGCGGTGTCAATTTTTCCTGTACGTTACAGATTCGGCGGGGCTTGCGGGGCTTGCGGAGATTGGCGCTGGACGCCGGCAGCTCGGAGCGTCGCCAAACCGTTACCCCTAGAACCGAATTGATGGAATCGCTGTATTTTTCGGAGCCCTTGGTTACTCCACATTAGTTAGGCCCCGACAGGCCCACGTGCCGGCGGTGGAGGTTGAGGATGAGTTTGAGGATCATGGTGGTCGATGATTCGCAAGCCACGCGCCGCGTGGTGTCAGCGCTCGTTGGGTCGCGTTGGACGGTGTGCGGGTCGGCCGAAAACGGAAAGACGGCGCTGAAGAAATTTGTGGAGCTGAAGCCGGATTTGGTCCTGCTCGACCTCGGAATGCCGGACATCGACGGAATCGAAGTCGGGCGGCAGATGCACGCGATCGATGCTTCGACGCCGATGATTCTTTTCACGCTTTCGGATCCGTGGGGGCTGGAAGGCCCTGCGCGCAAAGCGGGATTCACCCACGTGATTTCGAAGTCGGAGCCTTGGAAATTGCTCGACAGTATTAAAGAGATCGTCGCGGACATTGAGCGTGCGCACGATGAGGGCGGCGGAGATGCCGCCAAGCACGGACGTTCTTCGCGACGCGATCCTTCTGTCCACTAGTCACCGGTTGTTCCTCCTGATTTTCCTCCCGTAGAACCGAAATAATCGCGGCTTGACGAGTCCTGCGCTCGTGGTGTCCTATTCCCAACCGCAACGTGTGAATTCATTCGCTGTCCACGAGCCGCGATGCTGGCCCTGCTGGGTTTCCTGACGATCATCGTTTTGTTGGCGGCAATTCTCAGCCGCAGAATCTCGCCTCTGACCGCTTTGGCCGTCGTGCCGGTCATCGCATCGTTGGCGGGCGGGTTTGGTGTCCGCACAGCCTCGTTCATGGTGCACGGCATACAAAGTGTCGCAAACGTGGCTGGCATGTTTGTGTTTGCGATTTTGTTTTTTGGCGTGATCACCGACGCCGGGATGCTCGACCCGATCATCGATTGGATCTTGCGGCGCGTCGGCAACCACCCGCCGCGAATCGTCGTCGGCACGGCGCTGCTGGCGCTGCTCGTGCATCTGGATGGATCGGGGGCGGTCACATTTTTGATTACGATTCCCGCAATGCTGCCGCTCTACGACCGGCTCGGCATGGACAGGCGGGTGCTCGCGTGCGCGGCGTCGATGGCGGCAGGCGTCAATTTTTTGCCGTGGACGGGACCGATGATTCGCGCGTCGGCCGCGTTGCACATTCCGGCGTTAACGATTTTTCGGCCGCTGTTGCCGGTGCAGATTGCGGGACTCGCGTTTGTGTTCGGAAGCGCGTGGTGGCTGGGGCGGCGCGAAGAGCGAAGGCTTGGGCTTACTTCGAGTTCGGGCGGCGGCGGGACATCGGCGTTCGTTTCACGGGAGTTGAGCGCAGAAAAATTGGCGCTGCGGCGGCCGCGGTTGTTCTGGTTCAACATTGTGCTGACGCTGGCGCTCGTTGCCGCGATGGTGGGCCTTCGGCTCGACCCGTTCGTTGTGTTCATGGTGGGGCTCGTCATCGCGATCGCTGTGAATTACCCGAATCTGACCACGCAGCGAGAGCGAATCGATGCGCACGCACGCGCCGCCCTGACGATGGCGGCGATACTTTTCGCGGCGGGCGCCTTCACCGGAATCATGAAGGAGTCCGGAATGCTGAGTGCGATGGCGGCCTCGGCGATCCACGCCGTACCGACGCGACTGGCGCACCATTTACCGTTAGGCCTGGCGTTGATTTCCATGCCGCTGAGTTTGCTGTTCGATCCGGACTCCTTTTATTTCGGCGTGTTGCCGGTACTCGCGGAAGTCGCCGGCGGATTCGGCGTGCCCTCGGTGCAGATGGCGCAGGCTTCCCTACTCGGGCAGATGACGACGGGATTTCCGATCAGCCCGCTGACCCCGGCGACATTTTTGATTGTCGGTTTAGCCGGAGTGGAGCTGCGAGACCACCAAAAATTCAGCTTCCCTTTTCTATTTGGGGCGACTGTCTTCATGACGATGGTCGCCGTCGCGCTGGGCGTCCTGCCCATATAACCCATCATCAAAATTGGTAGCAAGGCACTCCGCCCAGTCGTAATTTGCCACGCGCTCCGCGCTGCGCTATAAGAAATGGGCACCAAGACGTCCCAACGCAAAATCCCCGCTCGAGGCTAATCGTGCAAGACCCGGCTCCGGAACTCGAATCGAATTCACACAGCGTTCATTTTTTCGAGCCTTCTCGATTCCCCGCGGCGGAAATTGCCGATTTTCTGTACGACGGTCTGAATCAGGGCGAAAGCGCGGTTCTGATCGCTACTTTGGAACATGCATCACAGATCGGGTCAGAAATCGAGAAACGCGGACCGAATATTCGGGAATTGAGCGGAGCGGGTTTGTGGGTTTTGACCGAAGTCCGAGAACTTATTCAAGCTCTTCAGTCGGGCATGACGGCAGCAACCGTTGTTGAAAGCTTCATCGAGTTGGTCGTCCGGCCGGCCCAGCGACAGGCCGACAAACAGCGCGTGCGGATCTACGGCGAATTCGTCGACGGAATTTTGAGCCAGCTTCGCAATGCCGAAATGGCGATGGAAGTCGAGCGCCACGGGAACAAACTGGTGGAAGAAGGCGCGACAAAAATCTTTTGCGGCTATTCCACGAACGCATTTCCAGACGCAAGTTTCGCTCGACCCTTCATCCGATTGTGCCGGCTGCACACTCAGGTTCACAACGGCCTAAGCGATCGCAAAGACTGGCGCTTTCAGATGGCCAATAAAATGTCGGCCGTATAGCGAAGCGCACTTTCCTTCCACCGAACTTCTCCCGGCGAACAAAACCAAATCGGATGTAGACTGTCCCGCAAGATTTGCATTCTTCCGGTCGGAGACAGACATGAAAACGGGTTTCCTCGTGGTCGGATTTCTGTTTTTCTGCGGACTCGCGGCGATTCTGGCGCACTCTGCGCACGCGACGGCTCCATCTACGTCCGCTTCGCAAGAACACGCCGTCGCGACGCACAATTTCTCGAAGGACACGAGAGTCTGGGTCAGCGATTTCGAGCTCGATGCCGGCAACGTCAAGACGGATAAAGGCGGAATCGTCGGTCAGGTGCGTCCCGGAATTCTGGAGCGACCAAGCAAGCGCTGTGAACGCGATCCCGATTGTCAGGCGAAAAAGATCGTCAACCTGATGGCAGACAGCATCGTATCCGACTTGCAGAAAGCCGGATACAAAGCGCAGCGATTGTCACCCGGAGTCGAGAAGCCTGCGATGGGCGCGTGGCTGCACGGTGTCTTCACCGAAGTGGACGAAGGCAATCGCATGCATCGCGCGATGTTCGGATTTGGCTCCGGCGAAGCGAAGATGAGCCTCTACGTGACGCTCACCGATCTGGCGGCGCCGCAGAAGCCACTCTATGAAGCGGCCGACAAGGGCGACAGCGGCAAGAAAATCGGCGCGGCGATCACCATGAATCCTTATGTGGCCGCAGCGAAGTTTGTGATGGAAAAGAATGCGCCCGACAAAACGGTGAAGAAGACCGCAGCGGAAATCGCGAAAGAGGTCGAGACGCACCTTCAGTAATTTCACTGGATTTGGTTTGACGCAACGCTAGTGTTTGTTCGCGCTGGCGAGGATCGCTTCGAATTGCGGGTCGCCGTGAAACGGCTTCCATTCGTCATCGGTGCGCACGGTTTCGACATCGGTGTAGCCGAGAGCGAATGCCTTCTTCAATTGTTCGAGCGCAAGTTGGCGATTGCCTTCGACGGCGGTTCCGGTTGCCCGGCCGTACCAGGCATTCGGCACCGCAGTCGCGATCTTTGATTTCTCCGCGCGTTGCAGCGCCTCATTCAGCACTTGGTCGGCCTCTTTGTTCTTGTGCTCGTGCGCAAGCACCACACCCAGCTCATCCAGACGCTCGATCGTCCTAGGATGATCGGCGCCGAGCACCTTCGGATCCAGCTCTCGCGTTTCGCGATAACTTTTCTCGGCTGCGGCATAGTCGCCTTGCGCCGACAGAATCTCGGCAAGAGCGACTCGCGTCGAGAGTGTCAAGGGGTGATCCTCACCCAGGACTTTTCGCTGAATCGGCAGCAGTTCTTCATACAGCGCCTTGGACTCCGCAAATTTCCTGTCGTCCTTCAGCGTCGCGGCCAGGTTCCCCATCGCCAGCATTGTGTCGGGATGATCGGGTCCCAGCTTGCGTTTCTGGATTTCATACGCATCGGTCTGCAATTTCTCGGCTTCCGCTTCTTTGTGCTCGCTGCTCAACGTATTGGCCAGCAATTGCATCGATTCCATCGTGTCAGGATGCTCAGGTCCAAAAATACGAGTCCTCGTCGCCAGCAATTCGCGTTGCAAGGGTTCGGCCTTGTCGTATTGCCCTTGTACTTGATAGGTCGCCGAGAGATTCGCCATCGCGCCCAGCGTGTTGCGCTCTTCGCTGCCCGAAACTTCCCTTCTCAATTGCAGGACTTCGCCAAACAGCTTCTCGGCTTCGTCGTAACGGCCCATGAGATAGTCGTCGATGGCCACGCCATTCATCGAGATCATCGTGTCGGTGTTGCGCGGGCCCAGGACGCGACGGCGAATCTCGAGAGCTCGTTGATCGAGGCGCAGCGCCTCAGTCGGCAGCCCCAAGCCTTGATACGTTTTCGCCATCGTGTACATCAGTCGCGCCTGCACTTCGGGATCATCCGACAGCCCGGTCTCAATGTCCTTCGACGCTTTATCCAAAATCTCCCGCGCCGTCACGCTGTTACCTTTCGCTTCGCTCGGATCGGAAACGGTGAACATGTTCCGCATGAAGTCGCTGACCCGCTTCGACGTGGCCGCTTCGCGATTGGCGCGATCGCGCTCTTCGGCGATGCGTCGCGCCTGAACAGCAACCGTCACCGCGAATGCAATCAAAAATAAGAACACGAGCGTGCCGAACGCCATTCCGAATCGATGCCGCAAAATAAATTTCCGGGCTCGATACGTTGCGCTCGGCGGTCCGGCCAGCACCGGTTCGTCTTTCAGGTAGCGCTGAATGTCCGCGGATAATTCGGCTGCGGATCCATAACGCCGGCCGCGCTCTTTTTCGAGCGCCTTCATCGTGATCCAGTCGAGCTCGCCCGAGAGCCGGGAAGCAAACGTACGCGGCTCGATTTTTCGGTGCTCTGCCAAGGTCTTCGAGCTGTCGCCGAGAGATTTGATTCTCGTGCTCGGCCGCGGTGGGTCGACCTCGCGAAGTTTCTGCACGATTTCTTGCGGGCTCGAGCCATGCAGCGTTTCGTTCTCGAACGGCAGAACGCCCGTCAGCAGCTCGTATAGAATTACGCCGAGCGAATAGACATCGGTGCGCGTATCGACTCCGCCCTGGCTGAAGTCGGTCTGTTCTGGACTCATGTACTCCGGCGTGCCGACGACTGCACCGACCTGCGTGAACATGGTTTGGTCCGCTGGACGATCCGCGCTTGCGATCGCCTTTGCCAGACCAAAATCGATAATTTTTGCGACCGGCTTGTCGTCGCGCTCGTGAACGAGAATGTTCGACGGCTTTAAATCGCGATGGATGATCGCTTTCTGGTGCGCGTGCTGTACTCCGTCGCAAACTTCCATGAACAATTCGAGGCGCTGTTGCAGCGTCAACTCGTGCTTGTCGCAATAGCGATTGATCGAGATACCGGGGACGAACTCCATTACAAAGTACGGCCGGCCTTCGGGCGTTGAGCCGCCGTCGAACACACGCGCGATGTTCGGGTGATCCATCAGTGCGAGCGCCTGGCGTTCCGACTCGAACCGCGCGATCACCGTTTTCGTGTCCATCCCCGCTTTAATCAGCTTCAGCGCGACCGCGCGATGAATCGGCTCATTCTGCTCGGCCAGCCACACTTCACCCATGCCTCCTTCGCCGAGGAGCTTCACCAGTCGATACGGTCCGATACTGCGTTCGGTCTCGCTGGACCAGTCGATGTTTAGCGTGTGATTGGATAAAGCTTGCAGGTCGTCGCGATCGTCTTTACGAGCGTCCATCCGTCGCCTTGCTGCGTCGCCTGTGCAACGACGTCGAGCAGCGACAAGAACATAAGGAATGGCGAACGGAAAAGCAACTGACGTAAAGAACTTGCTTGGTTAACGGTGAGACCGCAGCGACAAACCCAACTGTTCGAGACTCTCGCTCAGTTCGCGCGGATCGGCGTAGACGCGGTAGGCTCCGGAATCTTGCAACTCGTGACCGTCGAAGCCGCCAGTTTGCAGCGCGACCGCGGCCGCTTTCATTCGCCGCGCAGCCAGGACGTCCCAGACGCTGTCGCCGACGATGAAGCACTCGCCCGGTTCTCTGTCGAGCTTTTGCGCGGCCGCTTGGAAGAGATCGGGAGCCGGCTTCGCCTCCTCGACATCATCCGCCGTAACAACCGGACAATTCGGCCGGTTTGGGATACGCGCGAGAAGTCGCTTGGTCTGCCCTGCGCCGCCGCTCGTGGCGATTGCGAATGGGATTGAATTCCTTTCGAGAAGCCTGAGTAAGTCGCTGGCACCCGGAAGAGGCTCGATGCGCCCAATCAAGTGCTCAAATTGTTTCTGATGGGCAGCCTCAAGGCGTTTGACGACTCTTGGTGTGTGCCGAAGACCTTCGTCCCTCAACAGCTTCGGCAAAAATAGGCTTCCGCTCATTCCGATCGCACGGTGAATTCGCCATTGTGCCACTTTGATTCGAGCGGTGCGGAATGTCTCGTTCCAAGTCGCGACATGCTGGTAAACGCTATCGACGAGCGTTCCGTCCAGATCGAAAATAATTCCAGGAGTTTTCAAATCGCTCTCCGAACGAAAAAATGGGGACCGCTCGGCACGGTCCCCAGGACTTAGGAGAAAAGGGTTAAGCGGATACCCGAGCCGCGCGGGAATTCGTGACGCTCTCCGCCAACTGAGTCAACTTGGCGTCTGCCTTCTTCTCTTCTTCCAGAGTTTCCTGCAGCGGACCTGCAACATTCTGCAGCCCTAACGCTTTCGCGAACGATACAAGCGTGCCGTACAGCGCAATTTCGTAGTGCTCTACGACGTTACCGTTTGCGATCAGCGCAGCGTCGCGCAGCGACGACTCCTCGATATTCGATGTGGAGTCCTTCGCTGCTGCTGAGATCTTGGCCAGAATGTCGTTGCTCTTGGTTTCGGGTTTGACGCCGAGCGCGCCGAATACGCGTTCCAGACGAGTGACATGGGTTTGCGTTTCGCCTAGATGCGCTTGCAGAGCGCTGCGCAACTCGGGCGATGAGGCAGCCTCAATCATGGAAGGAATGCCCCTCTCAACCAGGGTCTTTTCAGCGTCGTATGCGTAGCGCAGTTCAATCTCAAAAAGTTCACGGAGTGTCTTCACGTTTCCGAACATATTTATCCTCTCGCAAAAAATGGGGTTGGTCAGTGACGACCTGAGGCTGGTAAGTCGATCCTGACTAGTCCTGGGAGACATAGAAATCGGTGAGCGCAGGTATTACGTGCGGTCATGAAACAGTAGATGGCCCGCCACCCGACCGCTAAAGAGCGCGAGCGTGTGAGTAGCGGTACGACCACCGGTTTATTTCTCAGATTTCAAAACGGGCGATATCAGGTCAGCGTTGTATACAACTCGCTCGCGAACGGCTGATAGCATCTGCGCCATGAGCTCACGGAAATGGGTTCTCAGGTGCAAGCAGTGCCGATCGGAGTGCGTCTATGCCGAAATCCCGTCCGAGGGTGCCGCGAATTATTTTTTTCCTAAGAAACCGGAAGTGCCGGTTGGCCTCACGTTCAAATGTTCAGATTGCGGCCACAAAGATGCGTACACGCGTGCAGACCTCGTGTATCACGATGATGCCACTTCACGAAGTCCGGCGAAGACGAAGTGTGCATAGTCAAATGGGTCTGACCTGAACAATTTTTACTCTCCCGCCTCAAATCCAATCAGACGACCTGCCAAATGGCGCGTAAACCCCAGCAAAATTTGCGATAATGCCGGTAGTGCGCCCGTAGCTCAGATGGATAGAGCATTTCATTCCTAACGAAAAGGTCGAGAGTTCGACTCTCTCCGGGCGCACCATAAATTAAGGCCCCATGCCAATCCATAGCGTGGGGTCTATTTTTTTCAGCTCATCCGCGCTAATGCATGGCCAAAAGTTCTAACCGATATTCCCGAGTGACGCATTCGCCTCCCCGAGGTAGCCTTTTCCACGCTTCCGGCGTCCTATTCAGTGACATTATATTGAGCGAGTTGCTGCCCCGGTCACCGGCCACACGGGTTTCCCGTCCACCTAGTCATTCTTGGGCCGGTTCAATATCATCGAGAGAAGAGGCGCATGAATACGCGGCGAATTGCTGAAATTATCGGCTCATACGAGAAGCCCACAATGTCTCATCGCGCGCTTGTCTCGCGCCGCGTCGCACATTGGAGTCTTCTCTCGCTCGCCGCGCTGATTTTCGTCGCCGCCGCAATCGTTCCGTCTTCTCAAAGCCAAACTCCTCAAGCTCCTAAGGCTCAGCCCAAGGCTGAACCTAAATCGCAGTCCACGAAATCCGCGCAGCCCGCGACTCCGCCGGTACCGGCGCCGGCGACTACCTCGGGCCAACTCGATCGCGACGCCATCCTCCACCATCTCAACGCCGTCATCACCTGGTATCGCGATGTCACCTCTAAAGTGAAACCCGTCGGCCTGCCGAGTGACGCGATCTATCAAGACAACACGCGCAGCCTCGCCTCCGAAGCCGTACGCCTCGCGTTTCAATCGGCGCGGGCTGAAGCCGCGATCATCGCCGCGATGAACAAGTCCGAAAAGCCAGGTGCTACAATAAGCGCCGACGCGTCACAAGCAAACTCAAACAACGGCCAGCCCTCGCAGCAACAAAATCTCGCGCAGACTGCCGCGCGAATCGCCGCTCAAATCGACGATACGCAAACAAAACTCGATGCCGTCAACAAGGAGCTCGCATCAGCGCCGCGCTCCAAACAGAAAGATCTCCTCGCACAGCGCGATCGCCTGCAAGGCCTCCTCACGCTCAACAAAGCTCTGCAAGACACGATTCAAAAACTGGCGTCGTTCGTCGGCGGTGCGACCGAAAGCGCCGAAGGCCTCGAAGGCAGCATCGACCAGCTCGCGCATTCCGTGCCGGAAGTCGTCGGCGACGACAACACAAAAAAATCAGGCACGGCCGCGACGGCCGCTGCTGCAACCGCCGCGGGCGCGAAACCGGCAGTCAACGCCGCGCCATCGGGCCTGATCGGCCAATCGCTCGCTCTCTTCGACCAGATGCAAACCATGCATCAGATTGAACAAATGGTCGAAGAAACATCGAAAATGCGTGCGACCGCCGACGGAATCCGCAAGCCGCTGCGCGACATTCTCATCGCCACGATCAAGCAAGGCCGCGATCTCGCCAATCAGGCGCAAGCTCCAGCCACGCCAAACGCCGGCGGCTCTGCATCCGCCGCTTCGCCCGAATCCACAACGCAAGCGTTTCAAGCCATCACCGCGCAATTCAAAGAGCTCGCCGCCGCCACGGTTCCTCTCAGCCAGGAAATCGTCGTCCTCGACGAAAGCCGCACCAATCTCGACGAGTGGCGCAAATCCATCCGCACCGAATCCGAATACGAGTTGCGCGGTGTCATCACGCGCGTCCTAGGCATCGCGCTGGCGCTAGCCGCCGTTCTCATCCTCTCGGAAGTCTGGCGCCGCCTGGTGTTCCGTTACGTTCACGAAGCGCGCCGCCGCCGTCAGTTCCTGCTGATGCGCCGATTCGTCACAGGCTTTCTCATCGGCGTCGTGTTCATCATGGGATTCGTCAGCGAGTTTTCCTCGCTGGCGACGTTCGCGGGGTTCGTCACCGCCGGCATTGCCGTTGGACTTCAGGCGATTCTTCTCTCGATCGCCGCGTATTTCTTCGTGATCGGACGTTACGGCATTCGCGTCGGCGATCGCATCAGCATCGCCGGGGTGACCGGCGACGTCATCGACATCGGCCTCGTCCGCTTCTATCTGATGGAGCTCGCGGGCACCGGGATCGAGCTTTACCCCACCGGCCGCGTCGTGATGTTCTCCAACTCCGTGCTGTTCCAGGCGGGCACGCCGCTCTTCAAGCAGCTTCCCGGCACTGAATACGCGTGGCATGAAGTCGCTGTCGCTCTCACGCCGGAGAGCAACTACAAGCTTGTTCAGGACAAACTCACTTCGATCGTCGAATCGATCTTCGAGAAATATCGCAGCATCATCGAGAATCAGCTTGGCAGCACTGAGCGCCGCCTCGAAGTCTCACTCAGCACACCGAAGCCTGAGTCGCGCCTCCAATTTACGGATGCCGCCGGCCTCGAATTCGTCGTGCGCTATCCCGTAGACATCCGCCGTGCCGCCGAAATCGACGACAACGTCACCCGCTCGATCCTCGACGCTCTAGCCGCGACGTCGGACCTAAAAACCTCGGTGTCAGGACCGCCCAAAATCCGCGCCGCCATCAAAGGCTAGTCTCTTTCCGCAGTCTCAATATATGCAGAGAAAAATCTGCATACAGGATTTCCCTAAGTAACGTGAACGCGCGCAGACCCCATCTAACGCTGTAGAGATACGGAAATCGATTCCGCGAGCAACTATTTGTGTCTGGATCGGCGTGGACGCGGAAAAAATTAAGGAGCTTCATTAAATGAAACATTCAAAACTCGCAGCGGCAGTCGCAACCGTAGCGCTTTTCTTCGCTGGCGTCGCAGTCAGCGCCGAAGCGAACAAAATGACCATCCACCTGGATCAAAAGGTTACGGTGGAAGGAAAAACTCTCGAAACCGGCAAATACACCGCGGAATGGAACGGCGATGGCCCGAACGTGCAGGTAACGCTGCTCCATGGTAAAGACACGGTCGTCACGTTCCCAGCGCAGATCAAACAGGAAGCGTCGCCGAATCTCAACGATGCAATCGGCACCAACGACAACGCCGACGGCTCGAAGGAACTCAACGCCATTTATCCTGGCGGCAAGCGCATCTCGATCCAGCTCGCCAACTCGGGCGCCGGCTCGGGCGGATCATCGCCATCGCGCTAATCAAGACCGGGCGCGTGCGCAAAACAGTGCGACATCGATGTCGCACTCGACGCGGTTTCTGCAGGGGCGGAGCTCGCTTCGCCCACCGCCGCCACCCCCTGGGTTTTCACGCAAGTGCGGAATCTGCTCGACTTAAAGCCGTTTGTTTTCATACACATTTGTAAGTGCGGAATCTAAACGGTTTACGAACACGCCGAGTTGCCGAGGGTGGTGGTTTGCGTCACAACATCGCTTCAATCGTTAAAAAGTGGAAGCAGGCGTGGTTTTCTACGCGCTGAGCATAGCACACGAGCCGCGAGAAAATTTCGTTCGAACGCGCGTGATTGGAATTGAGTTGTGGGTAGGGCGTGGTTTAAGTCCCCAAAAATATTTTTTTCGAATTCATTCGAACGGTCACAGTAGGCCTTCGAGGCGCAATGAGCTTGCGGAAAACCAAGCGTTTAGCATCCTTGTTGTGTCATCTCGAACGCAGCGAAGGATCTCCAACGAAGAGGCAACGGAATCGAGTAAACTGAACAGGTCTCGGCACGGGCCGCTTTCTAACGAATCATCCGCCGGCCCGTCCAACGTACCTCATGCGCGCTCTGCCACACCTCCGGACCTCCGCTATCGCGATCGTAACGATACTGGCGCTGCTCGTTGTTCCGGCTTGCGGCTCTCTTTGCGCGAAGATGAGTCATTGCTCGTCAGGCGCAGCTTCCGCTGAATCTGACGCGTGCCATCACGCCAACATGGCGGCGCGGTCCGATTCCGAAGCGCTTTCTTCTTCGGTTTCGTGCGGGCAGCAATCGCCGCTCCTTGCAATTCTAACGAGGTCGGATTCAGACGTGCAACTCAAGTCCGTATTCGCTGCAGACGCGCCGGTCTCGATCAACAATCCGGATCAAATATTCTCGGTGGCCGACCGGCTCCACGAGTTTTTATCTCCAAACGAATCACCGCAACAAAGTACTCCGCTCCAAAGCCTCTCCGTCCTTCGCATCTGATTTCCCTGCTCCGCCCGTAGCTACTTCTGAGAACCAGCGACCGTGGATCTCTGCGCTGGCATAAATTCAACTGCATCTTTCTTCAACATTCCGAATCGATTGATTTTAGCTATTCGCCGTGGAGGCCTCGATGAGCAGCACCCGTAGAAATTTCTTCCAAAACGCCGCCGCGTTCAGCGCCGCGCTCTTTGGCTTAAGCGATCGCCTCACGGCGCAGGCGCCGCCACCGTCAAACGAACGCGCGCGTCATGTGCACGCCGAAGACACTTCTCCCGGTCCGCGCGTCATCACGCCCGACGTGCCCGATCTCCCGTTCGAACTCGACGGCAACGTTAAGGTCTTCCGTCTCACGAGCGAAGTGGTGAAACGCAAAATCGCGCCATTCAAAACCATCGACGCGTGGGGGTACAACGGCAGTTGCCCCGGACCGACGATCCAGATCAAACAAGGCGATCGCGTCCGCGTCATCTTCGAAAATCGCCTGCCCGAATCCACCACCGTGCACTGGCACGGACTCGAAATCCCGATCGAACAAGACGGCGTGCCATGGATCAGTCAAAAACCGATCCCGCCCGGCGAAAAATACACCTACGAATTTACAGTTCACCAGGAAGGAACATTTTTCTATCACGCGCACAGCGCGATGCAGGAAATGCTGGGACAGATTGGGCTATTCATCGCGCATCCCGAAAAGCCCTACAAACCGCGCGTCGATAACGACTACGCCATCGTTCTGCAAGAGTGGGCTGTGCTGCCGAGCAACTCCGTACCGAACAGCGCCGGAATGGAATTCAACTGGCTGACCTTTAATGGCGTTTCCGCTCCGGCGATCACACCGATGATCGCGCGACTCGGCAGCCGCGTCCGACTGCGGATCGTGAATCTCGGGATGGATCACCATCCGATCCACCTTCACGGAAATCAGTTCGTGCAGACCGGCACCGAAGGAGGCCGCGCGCCGGAATCGAGCTGGTATCCGATGAACACGGTTCTCGTCGGCGTCGCGCAAGCGCGTGTCGTTGAATTCGACGCAAAGTATCCCGGCTCGTGGATGGTTCACTGCCACCTTCCCCATCACATGATGAACAGCATGATGGATCTGCTTCGCGATCGTCAGATCACGACGGCGGCACAGACCGATCCACAAGCGCTCAGCCAGATGATGACGCTCGCAAAAACCGTCGGCTTCGAACACGTTCACCATTCGCCGATCGCCGGCGACGCCGAAAACGTAAAAGGCTTTCCGCAAGACGCGTTCATGGAAATGGGGATGGATTCCGTCGTCGCGAAGCCCGAGACGCACGGACTCCCTGCCAACTGGTCCGCCGAAATGATGGGGATGATGACGCTTGTCCGCGTCCTCCCTGACGACCAATACAACGAGATCGTGCAGCTCCAACAACAACAAAACTCCGCCGCACAAAAAAATCCCGCCGTCTCCGAGGAGCATCATGAGCACAATTAATTTGGACCGCGGCGATTCATCGCCCCTCTCGCAGCGTGCAACGCAAGCAGGTGCTTACCCGCAGCCCATCGTATGCGCTGTGCTGCTGTTTCTTCTCGCGTTCTCCAGTCCTCTCCGGGCTCAGGACCAACCCATGCAAATGCCGATGCCGCAGAGCGAGCATCACGATGCCCAGGCCCACGAGCACCACCAACATGGCACGATGGAGCTAATCATCCCGCACTACCCCGAACTGGGCCGCGCCCAGCTCAACGCCAAATCCCCTCTCGTGACCCTCGAACAGGTCCAATCCATCGCGCGTCAAAACAATCCCACGCTTCGCCAGGCCGAAGCGCAAATCCGGGCCGCAAAAGCCCGCCAGCAGCAAGCCGGTCTGTATCCCAATCCAGCCGTCGGTTACACCGGCGATGAAATTCGCGGAGGTTCGGTCGGCGGCGGCAAAGAAGGTTTCTTCGTCGAACAAACTATCGTCATGGGTGGCAAGCTTCGCCTCAGTCGCGAGGTTTTTGGCAAGCAAGCGCAACTCGCCACGATCGAAGCCGATGAGCAGCGCATCCGTGTTGAGTCTGCGGTGCAGATGGCGTTCATCCGCGTGCTTGCCGCTCAGGAAATGCTCGACGCGCGCCGCGACCTCGCGAAAATCCTGCAGGACGATGTCGACACGCAGCGCCGCCTGTTTAACACCGGTCAGGCGGATGAAACGGAATTGCTCGACGCGGAAGTTCTCGCGGAACGAACGCGAATCGCAGCGCGCATGCAGGAAAATACGCTGCGCGAAGAATGGCGGTCGCTTTCCAGCGTGATCGGTCAACCCGAATTGCCGATGTCGACAGTCGGCGGTGAGCTGTCGTCAGGTTGGCCTGAGCTCAATGAAGATGCTGCGGTCGAAGCCATCACGAACCAAAGCCCGGCAGTGAAAATCGCGGAAACCGCGGCGGCGCACGCGCAATCGCGCTTGGCGCGCTCGCTTAAAGAGCCCGTGCCGGACATCACTATCCGCGCTGGCGCGGAGTACAACAACGAATTGCTCGATGGACTTCCCTTCGCAAAGGGTTGGGAAGGAATCGCGGAAGTGAGCGTTCCGGTTCCGATCTGGAATCGAAATCAGGGCGACACCGCCGCTGCACGCGCCGACATCGATCGTGCCGAACAAGAGAAGCGGCGTGTCGCGTTGACGCTGCGCGATCGTGCTGCCAGCGCCGTCGATCAGTATGCGAACGCGCGACTCATGGCCACTGAATACCGCGACGAGATTCTTCCGCGCGCGAAAAAATCCTACGGCCTGATGACTGAAAAATATGGATTGATGCTCGCGTCGTATCCGCGTGTGCTGGAATCCGAGCGGAAACTCTACGAACTACAGATTGAATACATCGCCGCCCTCGAAGGCGTCTGGACCAACGGCATCGCGCTACAAGGTTATCTGCTCACCGACGGCCTCGAAGCCCCCGCCGCCCCCGGCGAAGTGGACCGCCCCATCCGCGAAACCAACGTGCCAACACCCGAACGCACCATGTCTCCCGGCGAAGCCATGCCACGGCCGTAGGTGGACTGTCGGGATCAGTGGACTTGAACCAACCTGTCCTTTCGGACAGGTTCGGACCTCGTATCCCATGGGCCACATTAGTACCTTGGTTAGGTTGCCGCACTGGAAGTGCTCTGGATACCGTGATAACAGGGCGAATGGGAGATTAGCGGCAGTTCGTGTCCGGACACCGCTCCGTTTAGTCCACGTGTAGGCAGTCGCCGAAAGGATTTTTTTCACGCCGAGTGGTACGGCGTGCATTTGCATTTATGACGGCAATCCTCAAAGCGGGACGTTACGAGATCGTGGCCGAGCTTGGCCGCGGCGCGATGGGTGTCGTCTATAAAGCGACCGATCCGGTGATCGGGCGTCCTGTTGCGGTGAAGACGATCAAGCTGAGCGAGCAAGGGACAGGGCTTTCGCGTTCCGAACTGATCGCGCGGTTTCAGACCGAAGCACGCGCGGCCGGATTGCTGACACACCACAACATCGTCGTTGTGTATGACGCAGGCGAAGAAGACGGTCTCTTCTACATCACGATGGAATTGGTGGAAGGCAAGAGCCTTCAAATGCTGCTCGATTCGGGGCATGCGTTTCCGCTTCCGCGCGTGCTGCGCATCATGGAGCAGGCGTGTAACGCGCTGCAATTTGCGCACGAAAATAACATCGTACACCGCGACATCAAGCCGGCGAACATCATGCTCACCGGCGACGACACGGTGAAAGTTACGGACTTCGGCACAGCGAAAATTCTGCAGTTCGGCACCGTGCAGCAGACCGCGCATGTGATGGGTACGCCGAGCTACATGTCGCCCGAACAAGTGAAAGGCCGGGCAGTCGATGGGCGCACGGATATTTTTTCGCTTGGCGTGATGTTCTACGAAATGATCACCGGGGAAAAGCCATTCCCCGGCGAGAGCATCACCACGGTGATCTACAAAATCGTGAACGAGCAGCCGGTGCCGCCGCGCACGATCGATCCGACGATTCATCCGGGTATCAGCGCCGCAGTGTTGCGCGCGCTGGCGAAGGAACCGGAAGACCGCTATCATAGCTGCCACGAATTTCTTGAGGATTTGCGGAATTACCGGAGCGTAGCCGCGGAAGGAAACCCGCGCGCGACGGTGCCGTCGCTTGCGAATCGCAATGCGCAGCCAAACGCGACAGTCGCGATGAATCCGGGATTGCGCGGAATGGCGGCGGAGAATCCGCAGATGACGCCGAGCCGCCGCGTCGCCGAAACATTTGCCGATCCCTTTGCGGGGAACGCGAGCCAGATGCAGACGCCGCTGCTGCGGCGCACGGATCAGATTCCCCCGTACGAACCGCCAGAAGAAAAGAGCATCGTCTGGACTGTGCTGGCTGCGCTCGTGTTGGTCGGAGTCATCGGATTCGGCGCGTACAAGCTCAAACCAGTTCTGTACGATGTGCGTCATCCCGAGGCACACAACGAGGCCATCGCTAACGCTGCTGTGCAATCGCCGAACGCCGCGACAGCCCCCGCATCAGGCGCTGCCGACACTTCGGCGCAGCAACCGGACGCAAACGCGACGACTGCGCAAACTTCGCAGCCGACAAACGCAACTCAGCCGCAATCAGACAGCACGACAGAAAAATCCGATTCTCAGAGTGCGCAACAGAACGCAGCGCAAAATCCGAGTGACGCTGGGACCGCGCCAACAAATTCTGCGACGCAACCGACGCAGGCCGCAGCTTCGGAAAAAGTGACGCCGGAAAAGACTCCGACTGCGATTGCCGCTGTAGAAAAAACGGACGTGGCTCCGGTTAAAAAACCGGTGGTGGCGAAAGCGGAACCGGTGCTGAGCGCGAAGGCCGCACAAGTAAAACAACAAATTGAGGATGCGCTGGCGCAGCGCAATCTAACGGGCAAAGCGAGCGTGCAAGGAGTCGGAAACACGCTGACGATCACGGGAAAAATGCGACCGGGGCAGCATGCGGCGTTGCTGAATCTTTTGCACGACGTGCCGGCGGGCGTGAAGATCGTTGACAACATTAGCGATGCGGATTTGACGCCGTCGCAGAGCGCGAATCCGGCGGCACCGAACGGCAATGCCGGGAGCTCGGCGGCGAATCCGAATTCGCTAGGGGCGCGGGCGAATCGGCCGGGAGCGGCGGGCGCGAACGGGGATGCGGCGGTGACGGCGCAGGCAGTAAGTGCAAAGGATACAGACAGTTCCGAGGCGCCGAAGGCGACTGGGGCTCGCGTGGCTTGGGCTGACGTGAAGAGCTTCCCGGTTGGGGCTGAGATCTTTGTGGATGAGAAATCGACGGGGCAGACGACGCCAGCGCGGGTGCCGGTTTCGAGTGGAGTTCATGTGTTTACCCTTCATTTAGAAGGGTTTAAGGACATTCGGCGCGGGGTCGACGTCAGTGATGGCGGCACCGTGGATGTACGGGCGCTTCTCCGACGCAATAAGCCGCAATAATGCCCCCGAGTCGGAATCCCAGACTAGCCGTGTGACAAGCGCATTGTGTTTCATTTTGTAACATCGATCCCCGCTTACCGAAACGCGGTGACGTCCTGTGCATTGAAAATAAACGAGTTATTAGTACTTTCCAGAGGTCGGTGGCTTGCTCTGTAAGTTAGGACGACATCCGTTCATTTGAATGCTTTGTGCCAAGGAACTGGCTCCGATTCCCGGGATTGGTGTCCGTCGGGGCCGGGATCGGTGGCGATGTAAAGTCGCCGCCACAAGGCTAGATTGACGCTGGTAGGTTGCGCGGCGACAAGGTTTTCCGGCGATTCAGCGGCGGTTCGTGAGTTTCTGAGAGGGCGACTTGTCCTATCGCATTCCGAAGATTGGGTCACAGGGCGTCGGAGAGGATCCGGACGCGATTCCTGTGGTTGCGGCTGTCGCCCATGAGAAGCGGGAGCGGAGCGGGGGCGCTACGACTTCGAGCGGGAAGCCCACAACCTCGAGCGGGGCGCTGAAGCTAGCGGCTCTGAGGACCGATGAGACCGAACGGGCGCTGCGGCGCTTTCATGTATTGCTGAACGCGACGCGGCTGTACGAGCGCCATCATCCGCACACGTTGAGAAGCCTGGACGACGCCTATGAAGGGATTCGCGGCGTTTCGTCGAGGCTAAAAGGGCTCGAGCTGCGCGTGGGGCGAGGTCAGATTGTTGTGCCCAAACACGGCGATGAGCCGCTGGCGGATACGCATGGCGAATTGCAGGCGCTGGCGCGAGAGCTGGAGCGGGCGGGAATCCACACGATCACGTTTGCGCGCGAGTTTCATGTAGGCGAACTCGACACGATGGCGCAACTCGTGAGAAGTTCGCTGCTAACATCAGAAGAGAGCGCGAAGCACGACGCCACGAAGAGATGGGCGTCGCTCCTCAGCGAAAACCGAGTGGAAGGCATTACGGTCAACACACAATCCGATCGACGAGTGGATTCCGTGCTGGCGAGCATGATCGCGGCACTGGTGGCGTATGGCGGGAGCACGCCGCGCGAGGGTGAGGACAAGCCGATCGCGGCGCCCGGATTCGACGAACTGGTGGCGACGCTGGGATTGCTGGCACGGCTGACGCCTCCCATGGAAGCAGCGCGAGGGATTTCGCCGGAAGAGGCGGCACACGCGATTCATGCGGCGATGGAAGCGGCGAGCAAGGACACGGTGCGGCTGCTGCTGAGCAGCATCTCGCAATACGCGCCGCGTGAGGGCGAAGAGCCGCAGCCCTACCTTTTGCGATTGTCGGAAAATCTCATTTTTGAGTTTTTGGGGCCGGAATTTTCGGCCGGGGCGCTGACGCCGACTACCGTGCGGCCGATGCTGCACCGGTTGGGCGGAGTTTTGGTGAATGCAGGCAAGTACAGCGGGCCGCATTCGTCGTCGCACCTGTCGTCATTTGCGACGACATGGTCGAGCGATACCTATCGGGAAAAACTGGTCGATAAATTCTGGCTGGAGATGCCGCCGCGCGAGAAGTCGGCGGTGTTGAAAGGGCCGGATGTTTGGGCGGTGCCCATCGTGGCGCTGCGACAAAATCTGGTTCAGCTTGCGGAAGCGGGAGCGGACGCACCGCGACGCGAAGCGCGGAGCATTTTGCTGAATTATGCACGACGGATCGATCACGAGTTATCGCCTTGCCGCCGATCGGTGGCTGCGGGATTGAATGAACTGACCGGGGTGATTGAATCGCTGTGGCCAAATCAGGTGCCGGAAGATTTGAGCAAGGGCACGCTGACGGCGCTGGAACAAGAGCGGACGCCGGAGACGGCGGCGCTGCTCGCGGCATTTCTGGAGACGCTGGGACGGATCGCGGTGAATCGCGGCGATTATGCGGGATTTGAAACGATTCTGACGGGATTGGAAAAGGCTCCGAAGGACAAAGAGCACGACCACATGACGAATCTTGCGCGGCGGATGGTGGCGCAGGATCGGTGGTTGCTGTTGGTGGATGCGGCGTTTGCGAATCGAGCGCTCGACCCGGTGTTGCCGCGATTGCTGCAGCGCGATCCGGAGCGATTGCTGGATCGGATGTCGCTGTTGCTGACCGAGCCGATGAGTCACGAGATGGTGCCTGGGATGGCGCGGCTGCTGCGGACGATTGGCGTGCCGGTGCTGAACCTGCTGGAGGCGCGGCTTTACGATTCGCGGAAGCAACGGGTGAGCGCGGCGATCAAGCTGTTGGCGGCGACTGATCCGGAACGGCTGCTGCGAGGCGTAGACCGCGCGATCGCGGCGTGGGAATGGAATCTGCAGGATCTGGCGGTAAGCGAGCTGTCGCGACCGATGAACTCGGCTTCGGCGCAGAGTGCGGCGGTGATTTTTGCCCGGGTGCTGGCGGATGCGCATCCGCTGGTTGTGCCGATGATGATCGATCAGATCGGGCTGGCGATGGAGATCACGGCGGTGCCGCAACTGATGGAGATTGCGTCGGGCGAGCACGAGATGCTGCGCGATCAGTTTGTGAGGATCAAGGCGATCGAAGCGCTGGGGCGCATGCGCGCAGTGGAAGCGATTGAGTTACTGAGGTCGCTTGCGGAAAAGCGAGAAGGCATCACGTATGTCGAGCCCGGAGGACTGCGGGCGGCGGCGGAGGATGCGCTGGCGATGATGGAAGACCGGCCGTCGTCGGCGCGAGCGCGGAAGACGTTTGAAGCAGCGGCGCAAGCGAGCGCGAATTTTGTGGTTCCGCGGCGATATGTGCGCGTGCCGCTCGAGTCGCCTTTGCGGGCGCAGATCGATGCATCATCGACGGCGCATATGGCGCGGGTGAAGACGATCAGCCTGGGCGGGGCGTATCTGGAGTCGCCGAAGAAACTGTCGGTGGGAGATTCGATCAAGCTGGAGATTCGGTCGGGATTCCGGAAACTGAATTTTACGGCGGTGGTGAGGAACATCGGGGCCGAGGGGAATGGCGTGGAGTTTGTGCATATGAAGGATGAGGATCGGGAGAAGTTGAGGAAGCTGGTGCAGAAGAATTTGCACCTTTAGGAGAAAGGCGAAGTAATGAAGAAGGAAGGAAGTAAGGAAGTAAAGAAGTAACGATTAAAGAGGGATTTGGCGGCTTTGGCCGCCATTTTTATTTTGGGGTTCACCTTCGATGCTGAAAGTGACGCAGAAAAACCGGAGCGCGGTGGAGTCAATACGACTGGGCAAGTTGGGGCGCAGCAATGCTGCGCCCGTACAGGGGAGTGTGTGGTTGCGCAATGGTTTGTTGGGGAGGGTGCGATTGTAAGAGCGGCGGCGAGGCGCGGGCACTCCACATGGATCGGAGGCGTGTTGGAGGCGGCGGAGTCGGATTGTTTTACGTGGGAGGGCAACCTTTTGCGTACTTCGGCGCATACGTAGCTGATGGATACATCGCTTGGGGGCGGATTCGCTTGTCGGGGAGGGCCGGGATGCGAATGCGGATGGTTGGGGCTTTGGTGCTGGCGTTGGTTGCAATGGGAAGTCTGATTGCGGCGCAGGGGGCAGCGGACCACGCATCCAGCAGCTCTTCAACAAATAGTTCCACAACAAATGGATCTTCGGATGGCGCGCCCAGCGGGCCGAGGCCGCAGGTTGCGGCGGTGAGCGATCCGGCATGTCCAGTAGCGATAGGGGTGGCGCCGCAGCCGGTTACGAAAGAACTGCGCCTGCTGTATTTGCCGATGGCGAGGGAGGCGACGATTCCTGATCCGAAGGCGCTGAATCTACATATTGCGTTCGACGACGGGAGCTATCGCGATGATGTGCAGACGGCGACGTTTGCGAAACGAGGGGACGGTGCGTGGGAGGCGGTGCTGACACTACATTTGCAGAATCGGTACGCGATTTACTGGGTGGAAGAGCCGGGGACGAAGCGAGTCGATACGAATGGCGGCGCATATTTTGAGGTGCTTTTTTGCGATGCGCGTGGGGAGCGTTCCGAGATGACAGTCGAATACCGTGCGCGTACGTATGACGGTTGGCTCGAGTCGCATGGATTCGACCGGCCTGCGAATTTCTCGAAGGCATTGGAAATTCTCGGAGATTACATTCACCCACCGGATCGCGGCGGAATGCTCTTCTTTTGGTGGTGGTACTTCAAAGACTTGCAGGGCAAACAGACGGCAGCGTCGCGAGCAGCGCTGCTGGCCGAGATTCAGCAGTTCGTACACAACCATGAGGCGGACAAGTTCGGATACTCCGGCACGTTTGATTTTGCCGAGTTCGCGGATTGGGTTCCGTTGGAGCTCGGCGAGCAGTTGGCCGATGCGTTGGAGAAGAATTATTCGGCGGAGTGGGATCCGCATGTCGATTTGCTGGTGAGCCGGGCCTCGCATGAGAGAAATTACGGGAAACGGTTAAGCGAACTGCGAGAGATTATTGCGCGGTATCCGGAGAATATTCATGCGGATGATGCGCGGATGACGTTGTTTTTGGATTCGAAGGATTTGGGGGAACGCGAACAGTTGTATGCGTCGCTATCGATGCAACGACACAGCGAAGTGTCGCTGCGGCTGACTATGGCACAAGCGTATCTGGACGCGAACACGCGATATGGAATTGCGCTGGCGTTGCTGGATGATGCGGAGAGGATCTGCGATGAGAGACTGAAGGATCCTGGTGCGAACGATTACGCGCGGCAGTACGCAAAGGATGAGAAGGGCGCCGTAGCCGTCATGCGGGCGGAGATTCTGATTCGCACCGGCAAACCTAAAGAGGCGTTGGCAATCTTGCTGCCAAGGAAGAGCGAATTCAAACGCGGGCACTCGTTTTATGTGCTGGGGACGGCTCTGGAGAAAACCGGGAAGCGGAAAGATGCGATTGACGCTTACATGAAGGCGACCGTCATCGTCGGGCCAGATCAACAGAAAGCAGAGCGGGCGATGGAGCGGCTATGGCTGAAGACGAAGATGGGGACGAAGGAAGAATTGCGCGCTCGAGCGGAGCGGGAGAGCGTGGAGGCATTTGAACATCGTGCATACGAGCCGAAGCTCGTCTCGCGGACGGCATCGGAGTTGGACTTAACAACGACGGCCGGTGAACACTTCACGTCGACATCGCTGCATGGAAAGGTGTGGTGCTGAATTTCTGGGCGACGTGGTGCGGGTCGTGCGTGTTTGAGTTGAAGGGCTTGGAGGAATTTCAGGGAAGGCATCCGGAGACGGTGGTGTTGACGGTGATTGAGGACGATACGGAGACGAAAGATCTGCAGGAGGTGTTGAAGGCGAGACAGGTGACAGTGCTGCGAGTTTCGAAGGCGCCTGCGCGGCTGTTTGATAAGTATGGGGCCGTGGGAGTGCCGCATACGTTTGTGATCGATGAGAGCGGGATGGTGAGGGTGCATCATTTTGGGGGGATGGAGGATGCGGGGAGGATGTTGGAAGCGGACTTTGCGGCGATACGAGAAGAAAAGGTGACGCAAAGAGGCAATGAAGTAACGAATTAAAGATAAAAAGCGAAGAACACCTCATTCGTTGCGAATCGAAGAGAGATTTCTCCGCTGCGCGAGCCGACGCTTTCACTCAGAAGCGAACGCGAAGGAAAGGCCTCGGCTCGCTTCGGTCGGAATGACTGGCCAGGTTCTCGTTCTAACATCGAGGGCGAGCGGTTTGATCGGCTTTGCGAGGATGTAAACATTTGACTCGCGGTTAACGGTGGATGATACGTGCCTTGTTAGAATTGAGAGGTGAAGGTTTTCGCGCAAAAGCGGCGCGGGAGCGCCGCACTCCAAATAGTCAGCGGCGAAGTTGTGAGGGGCGGATGAGTAGCGAACATTTAAGCGCGGCGTTAGGTACGGCGGCGGGATTTTGTACTACGGTGTCGTTTGTGCCGCAGATTATCAAGATTTGGAAGCAGGGTGGGCGTGACGTTTCGTACGGGATGCTGACGCTGTTTTTGGCGGGAGTGTTGTTGTGGTTTGGGTATGGGTTGGTGGTGAGGGCGCAGGCGGTGATTATTACGAATTTGGCGACGGCGGTGTTGATCGCGATTGCGATGGGGATGAAGGCTTGGACGGCGAAGAGGGATTTTGGGAAGGCGGTGATGGGGGACGTCAGAGTTGGGGCTGGAGATTGAGGATAAAGGCGAAGTAAAGAAGCAATGAGGTAAGGAAGTAATGATTTAAGGCGAGGAGCTTTGGCGGCTGCGGCCGCCATTTTTTATTTAGCGAAGGAACATCGCGCCGGGAATACGCGACGAACGATTGGCGGAGCGATCTGCGGCGGAGAGCGGAAAAACCCGCGATCTGGGAAGCGATCGCGGTTACAGGGTGGCGATGATACCAATGAGACGACTGAACATTCGTAGTGATGATCAAGACGTAAAGGCGGCGCCGAGGGGGCGAACTCTGCTTGGTGTGGCGGATTGGGCGCAGGGGGTTGCGAAAAGTGAATGTTGAATTGAGGGCACGAGTAGAGTAAAAGCCGATTGTTCATCTTCAGGCCGTGCATTGACGGAACCTTGCGTCGGCGAGGTGACGTCACGTCAGGGGTGGCGTGCATGGTTACTCGCAACAATAGTGGGCATTGTGCCGAGTTGGGGCGCAGCAGTCCCTTCGATCAAAGCTCTCAGGGTAAAGCTGCACCCGTACGCGGAAAACACGGAAAACACTCAGGTTCCATTCAGGAGGTTGTGATGGTGCGCAGACCAAGTTTGTTTGCGTTTGTATTGGTGTGTCTGTTGGCGATGATTGTGGTGCTGGCTGTGACGCCGGCGTCGATGGCGCAGGTGAACACTTCGACGTTGATTGGGCGGGTGACGGATCCACAGGGATTGCCTGTGCGCGGGGCGAAGATCACGGTGACGAATTCGGTGACGGGGGCGGAGCGGTCGATCGAAGCGGATGACGACGGGCGCTACAACCTGGTGGGATTAGCGCCCGGGCAGTATCGCTTGACGGTGGACGGCGGGGCAAATTTTGCGACGTTTGAGAAAGATGGCGTCGTGGTGACAGTTGGCGAAGTCGTAGCGTTTTATCCGAAGCTGGAATTGCGCGGCGTGACGCAGTCGGTGACGGTGACGACGGACACGGCGCCGGTGGAGACAACGAAGAGCGAAGTATCGCAGGTGGTCGATCAGCGGCGGATCGACAATTTGCCGATCAATGGGCGGAGCTATATCAATTTCACGCTGACGAATTCGCAGACGACGCGCGACGTGTCGCCGACGATCGGCCCGGCGCCGACGAGCGGATTGAACGTGGGTGGGCAGCGGGCGCGTTCGAACGAAGTGAGCGTGGATGGCGCGGACGCGGTGGACAACTCGATCAACGGAATTCGCGCGACGGTGTCGCAGGAGGCAGTGCAGGAATTTCAGCTCATTTTGGGCGACTACAGCGCGGAGTATGGGCGCGCGACGGGCGGCGTGATCAACATCGTGACGAAGAGCGGCGGAAACGATGTGCACGGCGACGTGTTTGGATATTTGCGGAACAAAGCGTTTCAGGCGCGGAATGCGTTTTCGGGGCAGGTTGATCCGACGACGGGCGAGCTTGATCCGACGAAGCAGGCGTTCACGCGGGTGCAAGCAGGGGCGACAATCGGCGGTGCGCTGAAAAAGGACAAGACGTTCTATTTCTTTTCGTATGAGGACACGCTGCGCGAGGAGACGGGATTTTCGAGCATCGGCGAAGCGCAAGGTGGAGGAGGCGCATGGGGATTGGTGCCGGTAACGCTGCCAACTCCGGGCGGGCCGGTGCCGGTGCAGTTGACGGCAGGACAAGCGAGCACGGTGCAGTCGCTGCTGACGAGCGGCGTGGCGGCGTATCAGAACTTGGCGAGTGCAGTACGGATTGTTGTTGGGGTCGGCGTCGAGCGTGGCGCTGAACAAATTGGATTTTGGCGCGGTGTCGGCAGGATTGTCTGGCGGGACGCTGTCGCCGGGGCCGGGCGCGCAATTTCCGGTGCCGATTTCGTGTCCGCTGGGGACGACGGTGAACGCGGTGGTGTGCAACGGATTCGCGGCGGTGGGGCCGGGAGGCGCGGTGGTGCCGGCGGGAGTGGCGCCGCTGCCGGCGTCGTATGTGGGGCTGAATTCGCTGCGCGGAAATTTTCCGGTGACGGAGAAAACGAGCTTGTGGTCGGGGCGGCTCGATCAGAATTGGAATGCTCACCAACACTCGTTTTTGCGCGTGGGAGTCTCGCCGTCGCTGGAGACGGGGATTGAATCGACGGCGCAGAACCAGGTGTTTGGGCAGAATGCGGGATCGCGGGCGGGCGTGAATCAGTCGCGCGATGTGTCTGGGACGTTTCAGCACGACACGATTTTCAACGACACGACGTTCAATCAATTTCGATTTCAGTTTGCGCGGCGCGGATTGCACTTTGGATATTCGGAGTTGGATGGCGGCAGCGACATCGGCGTGAATATTCCCGGATATGCGTACTTCGGGCGCGAGCCGTATTCGACGGTGGACCGGATCGAGCGGAGATTTCAGACGACCGACAACGTGACGATTGTGCATCGGGCGCACACGTTCAAGGTAGGCGTGGATGTGAACTTTATTCAGCTTCGATCGAGTAAGCAGCAGATTTTTGAGCTGGATTATGGCGGAGACGTGAATTTTGGCGGGCTGGCGGTTTCGAACTTTGGGCTACCGAACTCCGTGACGCTGCCGAGTGGACAGGCAGTGCAATTGTTTGGGACGACGGGACTGCAATCGTATGGGCTGGGGATTCCGTCGACGTACATCCAGGGGATTGGGCAGTCGAATGAGCCGTTTGACAACGATGCGTTTGCGTTTTTTGCGCAGGACAGCTGGCGAGTGAATCGGAAACTGACGCTGAACTATGGCGTGCGGTATGACGTGGAGTTGACGCCGAACTTTGCGCCGGCTACGGCGGTGAATGCGGCGGCGTACAACGCGCTCGGAATTGTGGAAGGAATTCCGCGCGATATGAACAACGTGGCGCCGCGGTTCGGACTCGCGTGGGATCCGAAGGGCGACGGCAAGACGGTAGTGCGCGCGGGGTATGGGATCTTCTACGATCATCCGCTGCTGGCGATTGCGTTTGACGCGGCTACGGCGGATGGCGGGCGATCAGTGCAGTTGATTTCGGCGGGAGGCGCGGCATCGGCGTGCGGATTGATTCCGGGGAGCACAACATGCGGAGCGCTGGATTCGCCGACGAATTTGAATGGGTCGACGATTTTTCAGGGTGTGCTGAACGCGCTGCCGAGCATGGGTTATTTGCCGAATCAGCAGCGCTTCAATCCGTTTCAGCCGAATTCACTTTTTGCGAATCAGAATTACTTGACGGCGGGATTTCCGTTGCCGATCTTGCCGTTTATCTTGCCGGTGGCGAAGAATTTTCAGTTTGGATATGCGCAACAGGCAAACTTGACGATTGAGCGACAGATCGCCGGGTCATGGACGATCAGCGTGGGGTATCAATACACGCGCGGGCTGCATTTGTATCGGCCGGTGGATATCAATTCAACTGATCCCCAGTTGCTGACGCAGAATTTGCAGAATGCGGATGCGGCGGGGCTGGGATTTACGAGCCCGGTGACGGTTGTGGCTCCAGCGGCGAACGTGGCGCCGACGGCGACGACTTGCGGAGTGGGAGTGATTGCGCCGAGCGTATTGGGGCAGCTGGGAGGATGTCCGGGGCCGCTGGCGGCATTGAATGGGCAGTATGTGAGCACGCCGGCGTTTTTTAACTTTTTCCGGCCGTCGGGACCGAATCCGTCGTTCGCCGGTGAGGTGCCGGGCGGATACGCGACGCAGGTTGGGCTCGCGAAGTTGGCGGGCTATCCCGGAGGATATGGCGTGCCTGTGCCGTTCAACAGCGTCGATGCGCAGCTTTCGGACGGGAGTTCGATTTACAACGGGATGACCGTTAACGTGCAGAAGCGGTTCGGGCACTCGTTCGAATTGCTTTCGAGCTATACGTACTCGCATGCGATTGACGACTCGACGGACTTGCAGTCGCCGCTCGAGCCGCAGGACAGCCGGTTCCCGTTTTATGAGCGCGGGAATTCGGATTTCGATCAGCGGCATCGGTGGGTGACGAGCGGAGTGATCACGTCGGCGAGCGCGCATGGCGGCGATTCGGCGTGGAAGCATTTCATCGCTGACTTCACAGTGGCGCCGATCATTGAGGTTTCGTCGGGACGGCCGTATACGGTGATCACAGGGACGGACTATCGATTGGATTTGGGTGCATCGAACGGAAGGCCGTCGGTGGGGACCACCGGGCCGACGGCGACTTCTCCGTTTTTACCGGGTGTGACGTTCGAAGAGCCGACGACTTGTTTGACGAACAGCGGTACACCATTCACTGTGGCGGGAGTTGCGCCGCCGTATGGGTGCGATGGGAATTTGGGACGGAATACGTATGTGACGCCGGGATTTTTTCAGTTCGATTTGCGGTTGTCGCGGCGGTTTCCGTTGGGCGAGCGGTTTAAGCTAGATGTGATCGCGGATGGATTCAATCTGACAAACCGGTTGAATGTGTCGGCGGTGAATCAGTTGTGCGATCCGGGATCGGGGACGACTTGCGCGGCGGGGCAACCGACGGCGGCATATGATGCGCGGCAGTTTCAGTTTGCGTTGAAGTTGCTGTTTTGACGCGCTGATCGATTCGAAGAGAAAACGCCGGCAAGATGCCGGCGCTACCAGACTGGGCCGCGATATTTGCGGCCCTTTCTTCTGTGATTTTTAGATTCTGGATAGTGCGAGTAGAGTAGTTGTGCATGCTTAATTAGCAAGTTACTGAGGGTCGGCTGAGTATGGAAGGCGTGTTGATTGGCGTTGTGCTTTTGCTGGCGGGGCTCGTGGTGTGGCTCGTGCTCCAGAATTCGAAGAAACCGAAGGACGATAGTGCGGTTGAGGAGCAGGTTGCGGAATTGCGACGCGATCTGCAAACGATTGCTAGTGCTCAAGCGCAAACGGCGGGGAGCATTCAGGCGATTTCGCAGAGCGTGACGCAGAGGCTAGACGGGGTTTCGACGGCGCTGCGGGATGGCGTGACGCATTCGGCGCAGATTGCATCGGCGGGACAAACGGCGATTGCGAATGAGTTGAAGAATACGCGTGAGCAGATCGGGCTGATTCAGAAGCAACTTGGCGAAGTGAATGAGCAGAGCCGCGGACTGTCTCAGGCGACGAAGTCGTTGGAGATGGTGCTGGGTGGGGCGAAAACGCGCGGATTGCTGGGTGAAGTGACGCTGCAGCGGATGCTGGAGGATTCGCTGCCACCTTCGCAATTTGCGATGCAGTATCGATTCAGCAGCGGCGAAGTGGCGGACGCGGTGATTTTTCTGCGCGACGAGAAATTGATGGTGGTAGATTCGAAATTTCCGCTGGAGGCATTTCGGCGGATCGCGAACGACGGCGATGAAGCGCGGCGCGCGTTTGCGACAGCGGTGAAGGGTCATGCCGATGCGATCGCGAAGAAATATATTGTGCCGAGCGAGGGGACGCTGGACGTGGCGCTGATGTTCGTGCCGTCGGAGAACGTGTATTGCGAGATGCTGGGGACGACGGATAATCGGGGCGTGCAGATCGACGAATATTGCAGGAGCAAGAATATTGTGGCGGTGTCGCCAAATTCGCTGTATGCGCACTTGTGCGTAATCGCGATGGGATTGAAGGGGATGCAGATCGAGGAGAATGCGCGACGACTGCTGGCGAATTTGAATGGCGTGCAGAAGAATTTGGGGACGTTTGCGGAAGTGTTTGAGAAGTTGGGAACGCATTTGAAGAATGCGCAGCAGAGTTATGGCGAGGCGGATCGTAGATTCGAGAAGGCGCAGAATACGCTGGAGAACGTGTTGAGCGGGGGGACGCCGCCGGCGGCGATTGAAGGGGAACAGTTGCAATTGGGGATTGCGGCCTCGGCGACGCGGGGGAACGGGAAGTGAGAGAAAGCGCGGTTTAGCTGGCGAGTTTGCGGCGCGGGTGGTCGGTGCCGGTGCGGCGAGCTGGCTTTTTCTGCTTTTGAGATTCGGATTGGGCCAGGCTGCGTTTTAGGGCTTCCATCATGTCGATGACGCGGGCTGGTTTGGGTTTTTCTTCGGCGATGACTTCCTTGCCTTTTTGTTTCGCTTCGATCAGAGCCTTCAGATTGTCTTGAAATTTGTCGTGGAATTGTTGGGGCTTGAAGTCTGCTTCAAGGCTTTCGACTAACTGCTCGGCTAGTTTGATTTCGGCGGGCTTTAGCTTTACGTCCTTCTCGGCTTGGCCGTAGCCGGCGACTTCGCGGATTTCGTTCTGGTAGTACATGGTGTGGACGGTGAGGCCGTTTTTGCGCGGGCGGATGAAGACGGTGTATTCGCGCTGGTGCATGGTGACGGTGGCGATGCCGACGCGGTTGCTGTCTTCGAGCGTTTTCAAAAGGAGCGCATACGGCTTCTCGGCGTCCTTGTCAGGCATCATGAAATAGGAAGCGTCGAAATAGATCGGGTCGATCTGATCTTGTTTGACGAAGGCGACTAACTCCATGACGGTGCTGGAGCGCGGGGTGATTTTCTTCAACTCTTCGTCGGTGACGATGACGTACTGCCCTTTTTCGTATTCGTAGCCTTTAACGACTTCGCTTCGCTCAACCTGACGATTGCAATGCGGGCAGAAGAGCGGCTGCTTAAGTCGCGTGTGGCAAACCTTGTGGAGTTGATGGAGATTTATCCGCTGGCTGCGCGCGGCGGTGTAGAGTTTGATTGGAATCGCGAGCAAGCCGAAGGTGAGAGTTCCTTTCCAAACTGAACTGGCCATGCGGAAAATCCTCCAGAGTTCATGCTAGGGGGCAAGCGGTCGGCGGCAATCGGGTAATCACGGTACCGGCGTAGTACTGGGCCGGGGCTCGCGCCTGCGCAACTGCTCGTGTAAAATACCATCACCTCGGCCCATTGGAACTCCAATGGAAAAAGAAAGACGCAAGACGCCCAGGTTCCAGTTCATTGCCCCTGCGGAGCTGGTGTGTGAGAAGTCGGGCGACCGAATTCAATCGTGGGTGGCGGATCTGGGACTGCAGGGTTGCGCGGTAACGACCAAGGATGCGCCGCGACGCGGAACCGTTGTGAGCATGAAGATCGGGCACACGCCACGCGAGACGGTGCTGGCGCGGGCTGTGGTTGTGCATTCGGCGCAGGAACGGGCGGGGATTCGGTTTGTGGCGGTTACGCCAGCGTCGCTGGAAATGCTGGGGAAGTGGTTGTCGAAGGCTAAGTTTCCGGTGAGGAGGAAGGCGGCGGGAGCTGACGACTAGCTTTTTGCGAAGATTGGGATGGAGCGGCCGCGTCGTTGGCGCGGCTTTTTGTTTTTTACCCGCTACGTTGCCGAGAGACTGAAGCGGAAGCGCATGTCTTCGCCGTACCACATGATGTAGTTCGTGCCCCAGGCGTTGTTGAACAGATTGAAGTGAATGCCTTTTTCGAGCTCCGGCTGTTCGCGGGTGAAGTAGAGCGGAGATTGGACACCGAGGGCAATCAGTGGGGCGTCCACTGAAACGAGCCTAAGTTCGTGATTTCCGTAGCGGCAGCTGATGCGTCCATCGGTCGCATGCATGTGACGGTTGCCCCCTTCGACGACATCGAGCGGCGAGACTTGCTGTCCGCACTTTTGCATCGACCAAGCCTTGGGGCTCTTGACCGGTGGATTGAAACTAAACCATAGGGCTTCAGGCATGCGTGTCGGTAACTTGCCGAACCACGACACCTCAACTTCGAGTGTTGGCGAGACTTTCGACAGAGTGTAGTCAACGAAAATATCTGTTGGCCAAGCCGTAGCAGGTGATTGCACGGTTGATGAGCCGGTGCTCTTAGCGGGTTGATCCTTGTCGAACTCCAAAAGCGTGCGGATCCTGATGAAAAACTGATCCTGGGTTATATCGCATTGGACCAGCGACGGAAGCCAGACTTTGCTTGTGGCGCCGAACCGTTCGATGTTGGGCTTTCCGAAATCCTTGAAGGCCCAGTCTTCAGTGCTAATTACATAATTTTTGAAGAAGGCGGCATAGTCCGCCTGAGACAGAGTTTGATAGGTGAATAGCGCTAGTGGATGATCGGGACTGGCCCACTCCGCGTGGGTCAGTCTGTTACGTAGTCTGCGAATGGCGCCTGTCTTTTCATCGAGTTGCAATTGCAGGAAGCCTTCGAAATCAAGCTTGGGAATCGTGGACGAGACGATGGGTTGGGGTCGCGTGACGGTACGGGCTGCCAGGAATTGTGTTGCTTGGGATTTTAGATCGGGTGGAAGCGAGTCGATTGCGGCGAAAAGGTCGTTCCGCTTTTCCAGCCAGCTCGATTGCACGACTTTGTAGTTTTTCGTGTCGAGCATCTTCATCAGATTCGCGGGGACGTAGTTGTCGAAATCGAGCCAGGTTTTTGTGTCGGTGCCCCAGGTGTGTTCGACTTCGAGCAAGAAATTGCGGAGAAATTTGATGTCGGTGGCGTCGCCGACCTTGAGTTTTCCGCCGGTGATCCATCCGTTGCGGAGACGGCAGACTTCGCGGTAACGCGCGACTTTTAGTGGGTCGCTGCCGATGCCGTGAATCCAAGTGTCGCCGATTTCTCGGGTGATAACGGGAAGCGTGGCGGCGTACGGCTGGACGGCGTCGGCGATGTGAGTGAGATCGGTGGTGCGGATTTCGGCGTTCGGGAATTGCTTCCGGAGATTGAGATACGTGGAGGCGATTTCTTCAGGGGAGTGCGGGCCGGCGTTATCGTCGGCCATGACGATGGCGTAGGCGAGATCGGAGCCGGGGACGACTTGAATCGTGCCGTAGTGGTGGTGATAGGAGACGACGAGTTGCGCTCCGGTGGGGTCTTGCCAGCGGAAGAGTGGCGGGAGAACGGCGGGGGTGCTGGCATCGTTGACGCCGATGTCGAGGAATTTAACTCCGGCGGAAGCGAGCGGAGAGACGATGCCGCGCGTGTGGCCAGGGACGTCGGTCATTTTTGCGCCGGTGGTTTTGCGGCCGAAGCGCTGGTCGAGTGATTGCGAGAGCGCAATCGCACCTGTGATGAGCGACGGATCCATCAGCTCGGTCTGCCAACTGAATGGGATCGCGTGCCAGGCGATGAAGTTGGACGCGATGGCTCGCTCCATTTTTTTGCGCTGCTCGGGGGACGCTTGCTCCAGATATTCGTAGAGGAGCCAGGAGCCGGTGGTCCAGGTGTAGTTGGCCTGGTCGGGGCCTTTGCTGCGGCTGAGTTGTTCGGCGGTGTCGATGGCTTTGGGGAAAAATTCGTTGAAGTAGCGGTGGACGACGTTGGCTTGCGTGTCGATGAAGCCAGCGTCGAAGTGGCATTTGAAAACGACGAAGACGCGCTTGATTTCGGGGGATGGAAGTGGCGGAGTTGTCTGAGGTGTTTGCAGGAGCGTTGCGGCGTCGAGGGACGGTGATGAGCCGGCGATCCAGGCGGTGCTGCCAGTGGCTAGGAGAGCTTCGAGGAATTTTCGTCTGCGCATTTTGATTTTGGGATTGGCGTTCTATTGAACTGCGGGTGAAGCTTCGATGACGTGGATTGTGCGCAGCCAAGTCTCGACGAGCTTGGGCCAGTGCGTTACGGGTTGACTCGTGGAGCGGAGGCCCCATCCATGGCCGCCGTCGGCATAGATGTGCAGCTCGGCAGGAACCTTTGCGTTTTTCAGCGCGAGAAAATAGACCGTAGAGTTTTCAACGTGGACGGGATCGTCTTCGGATTGAACGATGAAGGATGGCGGAGTCGTTTCGGTGGGATGGATTTCTGCGTTGGGCGCCATGTTTTGTTCGGCGAGGGCGAGATAGCCGGGATAGACGATGACGGCGAAGTCGGGGCGGCAGCTTTGTGAGTCGGCGGCGTCGATTGCGGAATAAAGGCGCTGATCGTAGTGCGTGCTGAGTGCGGCGGCGAGATGAGCTCCGGCGGAGAAGCCGAGGACGCCGATGCGGTTGGGATCGATGTGCCACTCGACGGCGTGGGAGCGGACGAGGCCGACGGCGCGCTGTGCGTCCTGGAGAGCGGCGGAGGATTTGGGATAGGGGCCAGAGTCGGGGACACGATATTTGAGGATGATGCAGGCGATGCCGCTGGCGGTAAGCCAACCGCAGACTTCGGTGCCTTCGAGGTCCATCGCGAGAATGTGGTAGCCGCCGCCGGGGAAGACGACGATCGCGGCGCCGGTGGGTTTGGTGGTGGGTTGGTAGAGCGTGACGGTGGGGTTGGTGACATTGCCGAGACGGATGAGAGGTTTGCCGGCGATGAGATTGTCTTTGGCGGTAGTAGTGTCGGCTTCGGGAGGAGGATTTGATGTCGGCACTGCGCCGGGCGCGACTTTGGGCCAAATGGGGATTTGCGTATGGCCGGCGGCGGGTTGCCAGGCGGTCGATGTTTGAGCGCCCGCTTTCTGGCCGGAGAATGTGACAGCCAACGAGACGAGTGCAGGCACAACGAGAAATTTAAGATTCATGGAGCCTCGACATTTTGCGCGGCGAAGATATTAGCACGCGAATGCGATGCGGATTTCAGCGGAGGTCGTGGATGATTTCTTTGGCGGCGTTGGCACCGCTGGCGCCGGTGAGTCCGTTGCCGGGGTGAGTGCCGGATCCGCAGAGGAAAAGTCCGCGAATCGGAGTTTTGTAGCGCGCCCAATCGAGAACGGGTCGCATGGTGAAGAGCTGATCGAGCGCGAGTTCGCCGTGGAAGATGTGGCCGCCGGTGAAGCCGTAGACCGATTCGAGATCGCGCGGCGTAATGACCTGCATCGATTCGACGATTTGGTTGAAGTCAGGCGAATGGACAGCGAGCGTTTTGAAGACGTTTTCGGCGAGGATGGCGGCGTGGTTGTTGTCCCACGCGGCGTCTTTCAATTTGTATGGCGCGAACTGGACGTAGACGGAGGCGACGTGCTTGCCTTCGGGGGCGAGCGACGGATCGAGGAGCGTAGGAATCGAGATTTCGAGATAGGGCGACTGCGAGATTTCGCCGTACTTCGAGGCGTCGTAGGCGCGCTCGAGATAGTCGATTTCGTGGCCGATGTGGATCCGGCCGGCGAGCGCTTGCATCGTGCCGTCGGGGCCAACGGAGTCGGAAAGCGCGGGGAAACTTGGCAAGCGATTGAGCGCGAAATTGATTTTGGCGACGTTGCCAGCGGCGCGGATGTTGCGGATGCGGAGGGCGAATGTCGGATCAAGTTGTGACGGATCGACGAGATTGAAGAGCGTGCGCTTGGGATCGACGCCCGAGACGACGGCTTCGGTGGCGATTTCTTCGCCATCGGCGAGGACAACCGCGGTGACGGAGTTGTTTTTGATGCGGATGTGCTGAACGTCGGCTTGGGTGCGAATTTCGGCGCCGGCAGCGCGGGCGGATTCGGCGAGGGCTTTTGTGAGAGCGCCGAGTCCACCTTTCGGGATTGATGCTGAGCCGACGGGATGCGGATCAGCAGCAGCGCGCAGCAGAAGGACGGCGGTGCTGCCGGCGGACCAAGGGCCAAGAGCGGAGCCAAAGATTCCGCGCGCGGCGATGGTGGCGCGGAGGAGTTCGGTGTCGAAAAATTCGGCGACGAAATCGGCGACGGCCATCGGGCCCCAGCGCAGAAGATTGAACATGCCTTCTTTGCCGAGACTGCGGACGTTGCGACCGGTCTTGAAGAGATTCCAGAAATCTTCGGGCGAAGGAGAATCGATCGCGGGCGGGGTGATCGAGGCGATCTGGCCGAAAACTTCGGAAATTTCGGCGAGGGCTTCGGCGAATTTGGTGTAGTTGGCGGCGTCTTTCGCGGAAAAGCGCGCGATGCCGCCGGCGGTCTTGGCGTGATTATTGTAGAAAAGGAGCGAACGGCCGTCGGGAGCCGGAGCGAAGACGCGCGGATCGGGATTGAGGATTTGCAGATCCTGCTTGTCGAGGCGCATATCGCGCGCGATGTCGGCGCGAAGCGGACCGACGGTGTGCGCGAGCGTCGAGGCGCGATAGCCGGGGTGGAATTCTTCGGTGATGGCGCCGCCGCCCACAATTTCGCGGCGTTCGAGAACGACGGGCTTGAATCCGCCCTTGGCCAGGTAGAAAGCGGTGATGAGTGCATTGTGTCCGCCGCCAACGATGACTACGCGCTGTCCGATGGGCATGTTCAGTTTTTCTCGCTGTCGGGGGCGATGGTGGAGTCAGACGGCGCGTTGGCGACTTCGTCAGCGGTGAGTGGGGCGGAGTTCAGAGTTTCAGTGAGCGTTGGGTCATCCCGTTTCGCGGCAGAAGCGGGGGCGGCTGCCGTGACAGGTAGCGTTGGTGGCGCGGATTGCGACTGAGCTTTGGCACCGTTCGAAACGATCGGTTTCGAACGATCAGACCGTGAGCCGCCGGCGGATTTTTTCCACTCTTTGAGAATGACTTGGCTAGCGATGCGTCCCGGCGCGCCCATGATGCCGCCGCCTGGATGCGTCGCGGAGCCACACATGTAGAGTCCGTCGATCGGCGTGCGATAGTAAGCCCAGCCGGGCACAGGGCGCAGGAAGAAAAGTTGTTCGAGCGAGAGCTCGCCCTGGAAAATGTTGCCTTGCGTGAGGCCGAATTCGCGTTCGAGATCGAGCGGCGTGAGAACCTGGCGGCCGACGATCAGCTTTTTGAAATTGGGAGCGTGTTCGGCGATCGTGTTGACGACGGTGTCGCCGAAAGCTTCGCGCTGGTCGTCCCAGGTGCCTTGCGCGAGTTTGTACGGCGCGTATTGCACGAAGCACGAAAGCACGTGCTTGCCCGGAGGCGCGACGCTTGGGTCGGTCAGGCTCGGGATCACCATGTCGATGTAGGGGCGGCGCGAGAAATTGCCGTATTTCGCGTCGTCGTAGGCGCGCTCCATGTATTCAACCCCGGGCGAGATGGAAATTGCGCCGCGAAGATGCGCGCCGGTGCCGGGCATGGCTTTGAATTCCGGGAGACCGTCGAGCGCGAGATTCACTTTGCCCGAGGAGCCGCGATATTTGTAGCGGCGAACGCCTTCGAGAAAATCGCTGGGCAGGTCGCTGGGCTGCATAAATTTTTCGAACGTCAGGTGCGGATCGACGCTTGAGGAGACGACGGTGGCGGAGATTTCTTCGCCCGTTTTCAGGACGACGCCGGTTGTGCGGCCGTTTTTGACGAGGATTCTGTCGACTGGCGCTTGCGTGCGGATTTCGACGCCGGCTTCGCGCGCCGCCGCGCCGATCGCATTCGAAATGGCGCCGGTGCCGCCGCGGCTGAATCCCCAAGAGCGGAAGGCGCCGTCAATTTCGCCCATGTAGTGGTGCAGGAGAACGTAGGCGGTTCCGGGCGAGCGGATACCGAGGAATGTTCCGATAATGCCGGATGCGGACATCGTCGCTTTGAGCGCATCGGTCTCGAACCACTGATCGAGGAAATCGGCGGCGCTCATGGTCATGAGCTGGATGAGCGTGTAACGCTCGTCGGACGACAGGCTGCGGAAACGCTGCAGCATGAAGTGAAGTTGCTTGAGGTCGCGCGGATTCAGCGTCGTCGGATCGGGCGGGATCATCGACAGCATCGGCTTCACGAAGCGACACATCGGCGTCATCATCTTCGAGAATTCGTCGTAGGCTTCGGCGTCGAGGCGGGAGTGGCGGCGAATTTCCCGCTGCGTGCGTGCGTGGTCGTTCATGCGCCAGAGATAATCGCCGTTGAGCATCGGCGTGAAGGTGCCGTCGAGCGGAAGAATTTCGAGTCCATGGCGCGGAAGGTCGAGTTCGCGAATAATCTCTGGGCGAAGAAGCGAAACAACGTAGGAGCACTCGGAGAAAAGGAAGCCGGGGATGATTTCCTCGGTGACGGCGGCGCCGCCAAGAACGTGGCGGCGTTCCAGCGCGAGAACTTTCTTGCCCGCTTTGGCGAGATACGCAGCGTTTACCAGGCCATTGTGGCCGCCGCCGATCACGATTACGTCATAGTGCTGCGCCATTCGCTAGAAGCTCCGCTATAAATCCACACATGCTTGGAGAAAAGATGTGGCTGGAAGACGGCATAGTTTACTGGGATGTCCGCACCGCGCACAAGTCCGAGAGGCACAATCAACTTGTTCGTTACCGACGCACCGTGTGGAGTTTAAGCGGCAGAATTCGAGAAAGGCGTTCGAAATCGCTGTCGAGCGTGAAAACGGACCACCCACGTTCGATGGCAACTGCCGCTATCAGAGCGTCCACAACAGAAACGGTGACACCTTTGCTTCTGCATGTGTTGCTCGATTCGGCGGCGGCTTCATAATCCGCTATTTGAAGAGCAATGTCGGGAAACGATCGAAGAATTGCCCGTAATTTCTCAGACTGCGCAGGAACCTTTATCCCTGACAGTACTTCCTGTCGAACGAATCCGGGCAATCGTGCACGACCTTCGCGGATGAGCTCTTTCAGCTCATCGACGGCGGATTGCTGTTCGGGACTCAGTCGACGTTCTACGCGCCTCAATCCGAACGACCAAACCGATGTATCGACGATTACATTCAATTGCGTTTCATTCGCCGTGCGCGTTTGTAGTCGTAGTCGGGGTCGTAGTCGATCGTGCCGAACAGTCCAACGACCTGCTGCTGCTTCAAGCGCTGGATGTATTCGTCTAGCGCGACGGTCACAGTTTCTTTCTTCGTGCGATGGCGACCGAGCTTCTGCGCTTCGAGGATCAGACGGTCATCGATTGCGAGGTTGGTGGGCATGCGGTTGCTCCAAGTAAAGTGTACCATGTATGTGTAGCTCAGTGTGTGGCAGAATGTGTGACAATTAAGGCGAACCTGAATAGTTCATGGCGACCTTGCTGGCCGCAACGAGCGTCTCTATACTTTGAACCGCGTTCTGGAGGAATTGCGTGCCGGTAGGGACTGCGTTTCATGAGCGGACGATGGCGTTGTGCGAGAGCCTGAATTATCGGGAATGGTCGGGCTACTACACCGTCGGCGTCTACGAGATGCACCACGAACATGAATACAACGCAATTCGGAATTCGTCGGCGCTCATCGATATCTCGCCGCTGTTCAAATACCGGATTACAGGACGCGATGCGACAAAATTTGTGAACCGGGTGATTTGCCGCGACATCACGAAGGTCGCTGTCGACCAAGTGATTTACTGCTGCTGGTGCGATCCCGACGGAAAAGTCATCGACGACGGAACGATTACGCGGCTCGGCGAAAACGACTATCGCTGGACGGCGGCTGATCCGAGCTTGCGATGGTTTCAGCAGAATGCGCTCGGGCTCGACGTAAACATCGAGGACATCTCGGAGCAGACGGCGGCGTTGGCGCTGCAGGGCCCGACTTCGGGGAAGTTGCTGCGGGCCGTGGCGGACGCCGACATTTCCAATCTCAAATATTTTCGCGTGACCCACGGACGGATTGCCGGGGTTCCGGTCGATATTTCGCGAACGGGATACACCGGCGACCTCGGTTACGAGATCTGGATGCCGTGGAAAGAAGCCCTGCGCGTCTGGGACAAGTTGACGAGCGAAGGCGAAATTTTCGACATCCACCCAGCCGGAATGGTTGCGCTGGATATCGCGCGAATCGAGGCGGGGCTGATTCTGATTGAAGTGGATTACATCTCGAGCAAGCGAGCGGTAATCGAATCGCAGCGCTATTCGCCGGCTGAGATTGGACTGGGAAAGCTGGTCGATTTGAAGAAAGACAATTTTGTCGGGCGCGAGGCGCTAGAGAAGGAAGAGCGCAAACGACCGGCGCGAGCGCTGGTCGGCCTCGAAGTCGATTGGAACGAAGTCGAAGCGCTCTACGACAAGATCAAGATGGCGCCGCAGGTGCCGAGCATGGCGTCACGCGTAGCAGTGCCGATTTATCGAGGCGGCAGAAATATCGGCAAGGCGACATCAACGACGTGGTCACCGACGCTGAAGAAGATGATCGCGCTGGCCTCCGTGGGACGCGAGCATTCCGCGATCGGCACGACGCTGAACATGGAGATGACGGTGGAGTCGGTGCGGCAAACGGTAAGCGCGAAAGTCGTGCCGATGCCGTTTTTCAATCCGCCGAGAAAAACCGCGGTTCCTGTCACTTAGCCTCCAGCATTAATGCTGTTCGGCGAATACGGTGACCTTTGCCAGCAAGTCATCGAGCGCCGCGCGATCGAGAAACTTGCCGTGAATTACCAGAGCGCGAATTTTTTCGGTGTTTCGAATATCGTCGAGCGGATTGGCGTCGAGCAGTAACAAATCCGCATTCTTGCCTGCCTCGATTGTTCCCTGCTTTTGAATTACCCCCATAAAATCGGCGGGATTCTTTGTCGTAGCCTGCAATGCTTGCATCGGAGAGAGTCCTGCCTCGGTTAGCAATGCGAGCTCTTCATGCAGCGAATAGCCGGGGATCAGTTCGGGAGCGGCGCTATCTGTGCCAGCTATAACGCCAACGCCCGCACTTTGCATTTTGGCCACGACATGCGACGAGCGCGCGAAGAGTTGATTACGAAGCTCAAATTCCGCGGGCGTCGCGAATTGATCCTGTTTTTTTCGAACCTCGAGCCATTTCTGAACGATCGACTCTGGCGCATATCGCAAGATTTCGGCCACCGCCGCGTCCGATTGCGGCGTTGGGTATGCGTCGTGACGGAGCAACACGAGCGTAGGAGTTTGCCAGGTCTGATTCGCGCGGAATTTGGCGATCAAAGCGTCGCAGGTTTTGTCTGAATAGGTTGAGAGGAGTTCGCGTTCCCAAGCGACCTCGCGAGCATGGGAGCCTTGGGGCGTTTCACTCTTTGGACCACCGCGAAATTGCTCTTCCACCAGGCGCGGCTCGACGGACGAACAGGCGCGCAACACACCCGTGAGATGCTCGATGCTCTTTTGCCCCGCGTCGGAAGCCTCGGCGGCGGTGACACGGTCCGGAACGTGGCCGACGAACGAGATATGCTGCTGCTTCGCCGCGTCGGCGATCGCGAAGTAAGCAGTGCGGCTGAGGATCGATTGAACCTTGATGAAGTCGACGCCCTGAGCGACCAGCGACTGCACATCGTCGGTAGCTTGCGTGGCGTTGGTGACGACGAGCGACGGCTGGAAGGATGGCGGGTCACCGTCGAGATATGGGCCGGAAAACAAAATTTCGGGTCCGACGCGCTTGCCGCTCCGGATTTCCTGACGAAGCGGTATGAGAGCTTGCAGGTAGCCGCCCATGTCGCGGACAGTCGTGATTCCATTCGCGAGAAGTAAGGGTATGAAAAATTCGCGACTTCCGGTCGGTTCGCCGGCACCGGTTAGATGAAGATGAAAATCGGTGAGCCCCGGAATCAGAAACTTTTCGGTTGCGTCGATGACTTGCGCATCGCCCGGAACACGCGTCGTCGCGGACGGTCCGATCGACTGGATTTTCTGTTCGGCGACGATGACGGTAGAGTCGGGCTTCGGATCCGCCCCTGTGGCATCGATCAGCGTTACGTGCGTGATCGCAAGCGGCACTGACGCATGCTTTTTCGAACAGGAAAACGGTAAGAACACGCAAAGCAGCAACAGCAGACACCACAGCCAGCCGCCGGATTTCTCAAATTGCCGATGACGAACGCAGCCTCCGGGCGCGATGCGGTTCGTCATGCCGAAGTGATGTCTGAAATCCACACTGACAGAGTGACAGACACAACTACTGCAAGCGATTGTATTTTTTGAGGATGGCCTGAAGCTGGTCGTGAGGAAGTCCGATCACTTTATGATCGTCGGCGCCGACCATTGTGTCGGCAGCAATCATTGCGTTGACGACGGCCTCCTCTGTGGCGAATACCGTCGATTCGAATACCGGCTCAATCAGGTCGTTCGGCAACATCTTGAGATCGACAATGTGGTTGTCGGCACCAGCGCCGGAATTCGCGGTCGAAAACGCAATGAAAATATCGCCCGAACCATTGCCAGAGATGCTGCCGTCGCGACCAAGACCAAGCGCCACGCGGCGAGCGAGACGCTTGAGCTGCGTCGAAATTAAAGGCGCGTCGGTGGCAACGACGACGATGATGGAGCCGCGATCCTGATTTTCGAAACGAGTTTGAGAATAAGGCATAGGCGCTTCGATTTCGCGGCCCACTGGAATTCCAGCAATACGCAGATTGTCTTTTGTGCCGTAGTTACACTGCACGAGAACGCCCACGGTATATTCGCCAACTATGGATTTCGCAGGCCCGATGACCTGAAATCGGCGCGATGACGTTCCAATCCCTCCCTTAAAGCTGTTGCAGATCATCCCAGTGCCGCCGCCGACAGAACCTTCCGTAACAGGTCCCGATGTGGCGGTGTCGAGTGCGTGAAACGCATGCTCCTTCTTCACGTGAAAGCCGTTCGTGTCGTTGAGCCAGCCGTCCCAGGTTTCCGCGACCACAGGCAGCGACCACCAATACCCGCTCGCGTCGGCCGCTCCGTGCGCGATGCGCCACTCAATCACTGCGTCGCGAACGACGCCGACGCTGTGCGTGTTGGTGATCAACACGGGCCCTTCGAGGAAGCCCGATTCTTCGACCCACGTCGTGCCCGTCATTTCGCCGTTGCCGTTGAGCGACCACCAGCCGGCGAAGACGGGGTTGTTCATCGAGTCTTTGCCGCGGGGAAGAACGGCAGTGACTCCCGTGCGGACTGGGCCTTTGCCTACTTGAAGTTTGCCTTCGCCGGAGATGAGCGTTGTGTGACCGACCGTGACGCCTGCGACGTCGGTAATCGCGTTGAGTGGGCCCGGAGTGCCGTCGAAGGGGATGCCTAAGTCTCTCGCTCGCGGTTTAGATTTTACGCTGCTGGAATTGTTGGCGGCTGGTCTGCCCGCGTTGTTCTGAGCTTGCAGTGAAAGCGCAGCGATCACACAAACGGCGAGCAGCGCAGCGCATATACGCGACAAACGAAGCATTCTTCTCTCCCAATCGTTATGACGACTATGAATTCAGACGCGAGTTGAAACGATTCAAATAAGGAGACGCGTGGCGATCAGGTCGAGAAGACTCGAGCCAATGCGGCCCCAAGAGCCCGTGCGATTATCTCAGATTCGGCAGGCGTGAGTACAAAGGGTGGCGCGAGGAGTACGTGATCACCGCGGATACCGTCGACGCAACCTTGCGACGGATAGGTCAGAACATTTTCGGCCAGCGCGGCCTGACGGATTTTTTCGGCGATGTTGTCTTCGCGCGGGAATGGCTCGCGCGTCCGCTTATCTTTTACAAATTCGATTCCGAGCAGGAGGCCCAGGCCGCGAATTTCGCCGACGTGTGGATGCGATTCGAGTTGCTTCATATGCGAGCGCAGTTGTTGCGCGGTTGAAGGCACCCGTTCGAATAACTTTTGCGACTCGATGAAATCGAGAACGGCGTTGCCGGCCGCGGTCGCGACAGGATGCGCTTGATAGGTGAAGCCGTGTTGAAACGCACCGGTGCCGCGATCGAACGCTTCAACAACTTTGCGTGAGACGAGCACTGCGCCTAGCGGCGCGTAGCCGCTGGCAATTCCCTTCCCAATGAGAATTAGATCGGGCTCGACGTTCCAGTGCTGGACTGCGAAGGGGGTTGCGGTGCGGCCCATGCCGCTCATGATTTCGTCCGCGATGAGAAGAATATCGTCGCGGCGGCAGATTTCGGCGATGCGCGTGACGTAGCCGTCGGGCGGAGCGGCGGCGCCGAGAGTTGCCCCGACTACCGGTTCGAAAATGAAAGCAGCGACGTTTGCATCGGACGCGGAGGCTTGCAGCAGTGTTTCGAGATCGTTGGCGCAGGCGAGTCCGCACTCTGGAAATTTCAGATCGAATGGGCAGCGGTAGCAAAAACACGGCGCGATGTGTCCCCATTCGGCGAACAGCGGTTGATACGGCGCGCGGCGAGCGACGTTGCCGCTGACGGACATCGCGCCAAGCGTGCTGCCGTGGTAGCTCTGGCGGCGCGAAACCACGCGGAAACGTTTCGCGTCGCCTCGCTCGAGCCAGTATTGGCGCGCGAGTTTGATTGCGGTTTCGGCGGCTTCGGATCCGCCTGAGGTGAAGTAAACACGGCCACCGTCGCGAAAATTGGGCGGAGCCCACGCGAGCAAGCGCTCCGCGAGTTTTTCGGCGGATGCCGAATGAAACTGCGTTGTGTGCGCGAAAGCGATTCGCGACGCCTGTTCGGCCATCGCGCGGCCAATTTCGGCGACGCCGTGACCAATGCTGACGACGGCGGCTTGACCGGACGCATCGAGAAGCCGCCGCCCGTCGGCGGTGAAAATCCAAGAGCCTTCCCCATGGACCGCAATCGGCAAGTCCCTGCGAAAATTCCTCGGAAACAGAGCTGACGAATTCTTCATGAGTTGCAGGAATTGTAGCGCGAGCGGCCTCGACGATTCGCGCAGGCGAGGGCGCTCGATGCGAATGTGCTACGCTTGCGCGATTTTCACAAGCGTACATGGAGAGTGATGTCGAAAAGAGGCAGCGAGCGGCCAAATTCAACCGCGTTGATTCGCACGATCGGTCGCTGGAGCCTGACAGCTCTGGTGATCAACTCGGTCATCGGCAGCGGAATTTTTGGGCTGCCGTCGGTCGTTTCGGGACGTGTCGGACAAAGAGCGCCGGTCGCGTATCTGGTTGCTGGCGCGGGAATGGCAGTGATCGCAGGGTGTCTTGCGGAGGTCGCGTCGCAATTCCGCGAAACAGGCGGGCCCTACCTCTACGCGCGCGAAACTCTGGGAAGATTCTGGGGCATACAGATCGCGTGGATGACGTGGCTGTCGCGGATTGCTGCGGGGTCAGGCACCGCAAACCTGTTTACGACATACCTGGGTCAGGTCTATCCACGCGCGACGGAACCTGCCTATCGTTTTGCCATTTTGAGTGCATTGGTCGGTGTGCTCGCTGTCGTGAACTATCTCGGCGTGAAGTCAGGTGCGCGCGCGAGCGATTTTTTCACGGCGCTAAAGCTCGTGCTCCTGGGTGCGTTCATCGCCGTCGGGTTGTGGTGGATCGCCGTGCACGGCGGCGTCACGCCGACACCGCTGGCGCATGTGGTTGAATCTCGCGACTGGCTGGAAGCGACTCTCGTGCTCGTTTACGCGTATGGCGGATTCGAAGCGGTACTGCTGGCAAGCGGCGAGATGCGCGATCCGCGGCACGACGTGCCGATCGCGCTCATGATCGGGATCGCGACTGTCGCTGTTATCTACATGCTCGTTCAGATCGTCGTTAGCGGCACGCTACCCAATCCCGGCGCTACGCAGCGGCCGTTGGCCGACTCGGCGGCAGCTATGCTCGGACCGGGAGCAGCGGCAGCGATCGCAATTGGCGCGCTTTTTTCGATCTACGGCTATCTGAGCGCAAACATGCTGCATACGCCGCGGTTGACGTTCGCGCTGGCCGAACGCGGGGACATTCCGGCGATTTTCGCGCGAATCCATCCGCGGTTTCGCACGCCGTACGTCTCGATCGCACTGTACACCGTGTTCCTGCTGGCGTTCACGCTGATGGGAAATTTTCGGTGGAACATCACCCTTTCGGCGATCGTGCGTCTGTTTACATACGGGTCGATTGCGATCGCGCTGCTGCTTTTGCGAAAGCGCAATCCTGCTGCGGACGCGTTTCGACTCCCCGCTGGGCCCGTACTGGCGGTTGCGGCGATCCTGTTTTGCCTCGTGCTACTGGTGCGAGCGCCGTTGAGCAACACAACCGTCGTCGTGGCGACCGCAGCCGCTGCGACGCTGAATTGGGCGCTCGTGCGGAAGCGAACCCCTGCGGCGTAAGGATTCACAGATGACGATGAAGCGCAGCGGTGCGGCTTGGATGCCTGCCGATGAATACGGACGTAGCCTACCGAAGTTCTCAGTGAACCTGTTGGTGCGCGATGTGCAGACGTCACTTCCCTTCTATCGCGACGTGCTGGGCGCGACGGTGCATTATGCCGATGAGGATTTCGCAGCGATGAACCTCGCCGGGGCGGAGTTCATGCTGCATGGAGACCATGCTTACGATCATCATCCGTTGCACGCATACATCGCTGGAGTCGGTGCCGGTCGGCGCGGCTTGGGAGCGGAGTTGCGAGTGATGGGCGTCGATCCAGACGCGGTCGAGGCACGCGCCAAAGCGGCCGGTGCGACGATCGTGCAGCCATCGGCGGACTATCCTCACGGATGGCGCGACGTGATGGTAGCGGACCCAGACGGTTACGTTTGGGCGGTCGGCGTGGCGAAGTAGATTCGGCTCGCGGGGCAGCCAACCATAGCGGAATGTTGCGGCTCCTATTGGATTCGCCGCCAATTCATGACATATTTTTCTCGCTCGATTTGCATGGGTAGCGCGAGTCGGTGGTGGTCGCTCGGCTAGAGTTGACTTTCGACTTTCCAATTCGCTTCAGTGCACAAAATGAGGCCAACAAAATGAAGATGGCTACGAGTCTGCGCAAAGTTGCGGGCATCGCATGCGGCGTAGTTTGTTTTACGGTGTGGGGATTCGGTTTCGCCGCGACGGCAGGCGCGCAGGATACCGGCAAGCACCCAATCACATTCGCCGACATGATGAAGCTGCATCGCGTGGCCGAACCTGTAGTCTCCCCCGACGGCAAGTGGGTGGTGTACACAGTTTCGACTCCGGACATGGATGCGAATCGAAACGCGAGCAACATCTGGCTCGTTTCGACAGAGAGCGGCGCGCCAATCCAGTTGACGCAGAGCGGCAAGGATTCGTCTCCAGTGTGGTCACCCGACGGAAAGATGATCGCGTTCTTGTCGTCGCGCGCCGGCGAATCGCAGGTGTACTTGCTCTCCATGGACGGAGGCGAGGCGCATCCTTGGACGAGCATCTCGACCGGCGTTGACCTTGTGAAGTGGTCTCCAGACGGAAAGACGCTGGCATTTACTTCGGGCGTGTACCCCGATTGCAAAGACGACGCCTGCAACAAGAAGCGCGACGAGGAAAAAGAAAAAAGCAAAGTACAAGCGCACGTTGCCGAGCATCTCTTGTATCGCCACTGGACGCACTGGAACGACGGCAAGCGCAGCCATCTATTTGTCGTACCAGCCCCAACTTCGTTAGAACAACCTGAAGCAACCAGCAAGCCAGTCGATCTGACGCCCGGCGCCGAATACGACGTGCCGCCCGACCAGCGCGGCGGCGCAGGCGACATCGATTTTTCGCCCGACGGTAAAGAGCTCTGCTTCACCGCGGTGACCGATCCCGTCGAAGCGATCAGCACCAACGGCGATCTGTTCCTCGTGCCGACAGCGGGCGCGGCCGAGCCAAAGAAAATCACGACCAATCCCGGATTCGACGGAAACCCGGTGTACTCACCGGATGGAAAATACATCGCGTACCACGCGCAGTTGACGCCGGAATATGAGTCAGACCGCTGGCGCGTGATGCTCTACGACCGCTCTTCCGGGCAGAGCCAGAACCTCTCGGAAAAGTTTGATCGCAGCGCGACTGAGCTCGCGTGGTCGGCCGACAGCAAAACAATTCTCTTCACCGCAGAAAACGAAACGCTTCAACCGATCTACGCGGTCGCAGCTACGGCCGGCGCCGAGCCAAAGAAGATCGTTGCCGACTCCTTTAACACAGCTCTGTCGATCAACAGCAAGGGTTCAACGATTGCGTTCGAACGAACGAGCCTGACAATGCCCGCCGAAGTTTTCGCTGCGAACAGCGACGGGACCAACGCGCGTCAGCTTACACATCACAACGAGCCGATTCTCGCGACGCTGGAGATGAACGCGCCGGAAACCTTCTGGTTCGTCAGCGGCGACGGCGTCAAAGTGGAAGCGATGGTGATCAAGCCGTCGAAGTTTGAGGCGGGTAAGAAGTATCCGCTGCTGGTTTTGCTCCATGGCGGCCCGCAAACGATGTGGTCAAACGCATGGGGCTACCGCTGGAACGCGCAAGTCTTCTCGAGCCCCGGATATGTCTCGCTCATGATCAACCGGCGCGGCTCGACCGGCTACGGCCAGAAATTCACCGACGAAATTACCAATGACTGGGGTGGCAAAGCTTACGTCGATGTGATGAAAGGCATCGATGCCGCAGTCGCGAAATACAATTACATCGACGGCTCAAAAGTCGCTGCCGCGGGCGGTTCCTACGGCGGCTACATGGCCGACTGGATCGCGACGCACACAAACCGCTTCAAAGCGATCATCACCCACGCTGGAATCTACGACAAAGCCGCGATGTACGCGACCGAGGAACTTTGGTTCGAGGAGCACGACATGCAAGGCACGCCATGGTCCGCGGCTGAAAATTATAAGAAGTGGTCGCCCTCAACTTACGCAGCAGACCTGGGCAAGTATAAGACTCCAACTTTGATCATCGCTGGAGAGCGTGACTATCGCGTCCCATACACTCAGTCGCTCGAATTTTTCAGCGCATTGCAAAGACAGGGTGTGCCCTCGAAGCTCGTCGTCTTCCCCGACGAAGGTCACTGGGTGCTCAAGCCTCAGAACGCCGAGTTTTGGTACAAGACGTTTTTGGATTGGCTCGCGAAATATTTACAGTAGACCGCGCGCCAGCACGCTCACGGGACGTACATCCAGGTCTGCGCTGTCGCCTGATCGTTATTCGCATAACCGCCCGCAAGAAGCACGCGCCCATCGCGCAACCGCGTCTCGCTCATGTAGTGCCATGGAGCACTCAGTTCGCCGCCGGCCACAGAAAATTTTCCAGTCTGCGCGTCGAACAGTTCTGCGTGTTTCGCTCCTCCGGCAACCAAAACTAGTCCGGACGAGAGCAAAACGGCTTCATCGGGCAACTTGAAACGCGCTTCGCTCAGCGGCGATGTCGTCGTGAATTTCTGCGTAGCGGGATCATAAATTTCGGCACTGTTGGTCGTCCCGTTCCAGTCGTGCGCATCAGATCCGCCCGCAACGAGAACTCGACCATCAGGCAAGAGCGCCGCCGTGTGCTTGTAACGCTCGACGTTCAAGTTGCCGGTTGCGACGAACTTTTTCGTTCGCGGATCATAGACTTCCGCCCCGGCATTTACCTTCGCGCCTCGCCCTCCGACTATGAGCACGCGGCCATCGCTCAGCAGCGTCGCCGTGTGCGCCACGCGGCCATCGCGCATTGATGGCAATGCTTCGAAGACTCGCGTCGCCGGGTGGTACAGCTCGGCTGTCGCCACGCCCCCTGCGCCGTCGCTATCGGCGCCGCCCGCGATGAGCACATCTCCGTTGTCGAGCAGCGTCGCGCTTGGACGAGCGCGCTTCGCCGTCATCTTCCCCGCAAGGATAAATTTCTTCGTTGCGGGATCATATTCTTCGACTTCATCCGTAGTCTCGTGTCCAACCCAACCGCCAAGAATAAGGACTTTGCCCGACGTCAGTAACACAGCCACCGGGCCTACTCTCGCCAGCGCCATGTCGCCGACACGCTGGAATTTATTTTTCGCCGGATCGAAAATCTCCGCAGAGTGGTAGAAGTCCTGGTTGCGCCGCATTCCGCCGGCGATCAGCACCGTACCGTCAGGCAAAAGTGTAGCGCTATGCCCGGACCGAGGATCAAGCATCGAACTCCCGGATCGAACGGTGCCAATGCTGCGATCAGTTACGACCTTAGGGGCGGTACGGGCGTGAGAAGCGAATGATGCGATCAGAATCACACCAACGATCGTGGCCATGGAAAGGCGGAACGGAGTCATGGGGCCTCCTTTTCACTCAGACGACGTGGTACCCGGATTGGTTAGCGCAGGATAGGTGATTCCTCGCACAAGTGCACGGTCAATTTTCGGGCTGGCGCCCGGCCGCACAACGCATCTAGCGCGGGCGTTAAGCCGTCGCGGCAGCCTCGGGTGGAGTGGACGGAGTATCCTTCGAATACAGCCCCGCGACATCGCGCTGCTTCAGAGCACGGATGCGATCGCGCAGCTGTGCCGCCTTTTCAAATTCAAATTTCTTGGCCGCCTCGCGCATCTGTGTTTCGAGCGTCTGCAAAAGCTGCGCGAGCTGCGCTTCGTTCTTGACGTTGGCGGCCGCTGCATCCAGTGAGCTGTCATCGACCGGAATGCTCACGTAGTCCGCTTCCACGATGCGCGCCAGTTCCATATCGACCGATTTCACGATCGATTCCGGTGTGATGTTGTTCTCTTTGTTGTAAGCCGTCTGCTTATCGCGACGTCGACCGGTTTCGGCGATAGCCTGATTCATCGACCCTGTCCGCGTGTCGGCATACAGAATCGCGCGCCCCGAAATATGCCGCGCACAGCGCCCAATCGTCTGAATCAGCGATGTCGCGCTGCGCAAATACCCTTCTTTGTCCGCATCCAGAATCGCTACCAGCGAAACTTCAGGCAGGTCGAGACCTTCGCGCAGCAAGTTTATGCCGATCAACACATCGAACTCTCCGCGCCGCAAATCGCGCAAAATCTTGATGCGATCGAGCGTCTCTACTTCAGCGTGCAGATACCGCGCCCGAACGCCGATCTCCGCGAAATATTCCGACAAATCCTCCGCCATTCGCTTCGTCAGCGTGGTAACCAGAACCCGCTCATTCCGCTCCGCCCGAACACGAATCTCTTCGAGCAGATCATCCACCTGCCCCTTCACCGGCCGAATCTCAATCTCCGGATCGATCAACCCCGTCGGACGAATCACCTGCTCCACGTACGCCCCGCCCGACTTCGTCAACTCATACGGTCCGGGAGTCGCCGATACATACACGATCTGATTCAATCGATGCTCAAATTCCTCAAACGTCAGCGGCCGGTTATCCAGCGCCGACGGCATGCGAAATCCATAATCGACAAGGATCTGCTTTCTCGACCGGTCGCCACCATGCATTCCGCGCGTTTGCGGAACCGTCTGGTGGGATTCATCGATGAACATCAAATAATCCTGCGGAAAATAATCCAGCAGCGTCGGTGGCGCTTCGCCGGGCAGTCGCCCGCTGAGATGCCGCGAATAGTTTTCGACGCCATGGCAATATCCAACCGTCCGCATCATCTCGATATCGAACATCGTGCGCTGCACCACGCGTTGCGCTTCGACAATCTTCCCCTGATGCTCCAGCTCTTTCTTCCACCAGTCGAGCTCCGCGTAAATGCTTTGAATCGCGCGCTCGCGCTGTTCCGCCGGCATCACGTAGTGCGTCTTTGGATAGATCGAAATGCGCGAAATATCCTCCTGCCCCGGCCGAATCTCGCCCGTCAGCGGATCGATCTGCCGTATCTTGTCGATCTGATTGCCCCACATCTCGAAACGATACGCATTGTCTTCGTATGCTGGATAAATCTCGATGATGTCGCCGCGAACGCGAAATGTTCCGCGCCGCAAATCCTCCGACCGCTCATACTGCACGTCCACAAACCGGTGCAGCAGTTTCTCGCGCGACGTCTCCATCCCCTTTTCGATGGGCACCTTCATCCCGAAATACGATTCCGGCGACCCGATGCCGTAAATGCACGAAACGCTGGAAACAATGATGCTGTCGCGCCGCTCGAAAAGCGCGCGCGTCGCACTCATGCGCAGCTTGTCGAGTTCGTCGTTGATCGTCGATTCCTTGTCGATGTAAAGGTCCGCCGACGGCACATACGCTTCCGGCTGGTAATAATCGTAGTAGCTGACGAAGTATTCCACCGCGTTCTCCGGAAAGAACGACTTGAACTCGTGATAAAGCTGCGCCGCCAGCGTCTTGTTATGCGCCAGAACCAGCGCCGGACGATCGAGTGCCTCGATGACTTTCGCCATCGTGAACGTCTTGCCCGATCCAGTCACGCCAAGCAAAACCTGATGCTTGTCGCCCGCCTCGACACCCCGGACAAGTTGGTCAATCGCCGCCGGCTGGTCGCCGCGAGGCTGATAGTTGCTGCGGAGCTTGAATTTCACGGGATGCGTCTCCTGCTGGCCCGCTGGGCACGAGTGAAACCTATATTATACGCCCGATGGCAAGTGTTCGTTCGAATGCCCCTTTGGAGCGCGCAAAGTGGTCAGTTTGAAGGCGGCGGCGTTGCTGAGGTACTCAGCGGCGAGTTCGCGATGCGAAAAATCTCGGTGTCGCTTTTGGCGTGAATATCGTAGTGAACGCGGTTCGAATCGTCGGCCTTCGCGATCGTCACCGACATTTTCTGGTCTGCGTGGTCGGAAGAACGCACCAATAGCCCTGTTTGGGTCGAGACAAATAGCAGCGTCTTGTTATTTCCCGACGCTGTGCCAGTCGTTTGCAGTTGGTGCAATTTGTAGTCTGCTGGCGTGGCATCGTTCGGCGAGGATCGTTGTTTCAACGTCGCGCTCGTTTCAATCACTGCACAAGTCTCCGGCACTTGCTGCGGATGTGCTGCTGCGACATCGCCTTCAATCGTAAGTTCCGAAATATGACAAGGCTCATCCCGCAGATAAGTCGATTCGCGCATCCACGTCAGCTTTGAGATGGGAGCCGGTGAACTCTCAAGCTCTTCGGTCTTCCACTTCTGTCCGATTCGAACTCCGCCTTCGGGAAGCGCCGCCGACGCCGCAAACCGCGCAACCCATTCCTTCCAAGCTTGCTGCTGTTCGGGAAAAAGTACGTCGAGCCCTTTAATCTGATCGACTCGCCCATCGGGATTGATCGTGAATTCGATCGCAACTCCATTTGGATCTTGTCTCTGCATCTGATCGGGAGGTGTCGGAATATTCTGCGGAACCGTCACGTGGGTCGCCGAATTCAAGACTTGAAAAAAAGTCCGCGCCCGCACAGTTGCGCGCTGCCCTTGCGTTTCCGCGCCCAACACTTCCAGCCGCAACAGCGCGCGCACATTTGTTTCCGTGCCCGACGGCGATTGTGGCGTCGCAGTCGCGACCGTGCTTTTCGTCGTAGCGCTCTTATTGGCGTGATACGCAATCTGGTAAGTGAGAACTTGCCCCGCGACAAGCTTCGGGAAAAGTGTCACGCGATCCTTGGCGGATGGCTTGGCGCTCAGCAGGGCAACATTCATCGACATAGCGCTCATCGCGACGACCATCAGCGCGGACCCGGCGAAATTGCGTCGCGACACCATGCTGGTAGTTTAGTTGGGGCTCACCGGCGGCGTGGTTGCCTGAGCCGTTTTGGAATGTGCCGAATCATGCTTCAGATAACGATCGAAGAAATCCGCTTCGGCCTCATATGCGGCCAGCCAATCGCGATGGAGCAGCAAATCGTGAATCTCATCCGGAAAAATGAGCTGCTCGATCGTAACTCCGCCCTTCGCTCGCAGCCGGGCAATCAAATCAACCGTCTGCGTGAAGTAAACGTTGCGATCATCATCTCCGTGAATGAATAGGACCGGCGACTTCCAGGTCTCAACCGCGCTTACCGGCGAAGAGTCGTGAGCCAGCTTGGTTAGGTCCGGCGAAATGTTCTTCCCGTCCCAATTGTCCGTCGGCCAATCATGCACGCCATGAAAATCGACGCCCGCCGCAAAAATGTCCGAGTTATGCGCCAGCCCCATCGCCGTTAAAAATCCGCCGTAGCTCCCGCCCCACAAACCGACTCGTGCCGCATCTACATCGGATCGAGCCTGCAAAAATTTTCCCGCCGCAACGACATCGCGATATTCCGTCGCGCCTCGCCCCGCACGCCCCGGCGCTTCGCGAAACGCGCGCCCATATCCGATGCCACTCCGATAATTCACGCTCAAAACGATATATCCACGGTTCGCGAGATACTGGTTCATCGCGTAGGCATTCGAGTAGTAGTACATGTAATGCCAGCCCAGCAGCATCTGCCGCATCGACCCGCCATGCATGAAAACGATCGCGGGATGCTTTTCACCCGGCTTGCCGTCGCGCGGCACAAAAAGCTGCCCATGCACCTCGACGCCGTCCGCCGCTTTGAAAACAACCTGCTTCGGCGTAACAAGATCATCGGCAGGAAAGTCTTGTGGCGAGGGAGAGATCGCACTCGTAAAGCGATCCGGCGCAATGATCGTGTGGATGACGCGGGCGGGATGAGTCTCGTCGGAGGCTAGATAAAGAAAATCTCTCTCGTTTGCAGTGATGACCGGGCTCCATTGGATTCCACCAAGGCGAGGTTTTGTCATCGGCCCCCGCTGCCTGCCGTCTAAATCAACAATCCAGATATGACGCCTGTCGATATCCCCGCAATTCGAACTGAAGAGAACTTTTTTTCGATCGGGTGAGAACGACCACTGCTCCGCTTCGCAATCGCCAGGCGTGAGCACCGTGGTGGTGCCGCCTTCGGCCGAAAGCGAATACAAATGTTGCCAGCCATCTTCCTCGCTCGCGATCACGAGACGATCGTCCGCCGCCCAGTTCAGAACGCCGCCGCCCGTATCGTCCGCCATGTACGGAAACGATCCATTCGCTTCCGTCGAGCTGTGCCAGATCTCGTGCGCGGGAAGCGCAGGCTGGTCTTTCGTCGCATCTCCCACCCAAATCGCCCACGGATGCGGACGATCCGGCTCGATAAAATACCCTTCCGGCGTATCGCGTGGCTCGCGCCGGCCGCCGCACGAATGCGATTCGCTTTCCGTCGAGCGACCATTCGGGATTCGAATCCGAATCGACGCTCGGCGAGAGATAGCTGATCGATTTCCCCGCCACATTGTAAATCGCGATGAAACCGTGATCGCCCCGCGACGAAACAAAAGCCAGCCGTGCCCCATCCGGCGACCACTCCTCCGAGTGATTTTGTCCACGCACAACAAGTTGCGACGGTTTGCCCGCACCATTCAACGACGAAATGTAAATCTCTCCGTCACGAATGTACGCAACCATCCCCTGCGACGAAATCTTCGCCGAATGCCCATCATCGACCTTGCGCGGCTCCCCGCCGCTAAATGCGATCGCCCACACTGCCTGCGTCGCCCCCGCCGGATTGCTCGTTGGATTCGGCGATTGCCCCGCCGAGTTCTTCCCTCCTCCGCGCGTGAACACAATCGTGTTCCCATCTTCCGAAAAGCTGACTTGGCTCAGCTCCTGCCCATCGTCCTGCAAATACGCGGTCAGTCGCCGCGCCTTAAAATCCGGTGCTTCTGCGACCCAGATGTTCCTCTTGCCGTTGTCGTCGAGTGTCCAGGCGACACGATCCGCCTTTTTCGCCGCGACAAGATCAGCCGCGAACGGCGCCGACAGAAGTTGTTCGAGACTCACTGGCCTGGCGGGTCGCGACTGATCTTGAGCATCAACGGAAGCAACGAAGATCGTAAAAGCGGCCACGAAAGCGACGGAAGAAACCGCACAAAGAAAACCCCGATGTTTTGCCATTCGATTTTCGAACCTCGATTCAGTCCGCGGGCTGATGCGCCGCCGTATTTTCCACGGAGACCCGCGGTATGTCGAGCGGCCCGGAAATTTTCAGGATATGTCCTGGCTCGACAGTTCGAATTTCGCGCCGCCCATCACTCGTCGTTTGGATCGTGAGATCGGCGTCGCGGCCAAACGAAACCGTCCCTTTCACCAACGTCGCTTCCCGCCCTGATTCGAGCCGCAGTCCCGCCAAAACAACGCCACGATCGCGCAGCGTAAACGTTCCTTCTCCCGCCGCCCAGCGCGATTCGCCCGTGCGCGGTTCGCCTTCAGCCACGCTGGCATCAACATCCCAGCCCTTAAATTCAACATTGCGCATTCGCACGTCGCCGCGCCCGGTGAGCCGCGCCAACAATTCCTCTCGGCCGATGCCCTGCGTCGTGAAATGCACCGTTCCACTCGCCGTCCCTGCGAACCGTTCCGTCGCTCGCGCCGACGCCGGCAACTGCGCCAGATTCACCTGATCGAGGTCCGCCGTAACTTCATACGCCGGCCGCGGCAGAAATTTCGCCGACAACCGCGCATGAACCTTCCCGCCGGCCCACTGCGCATCCGCATCGCGCACATCGAGATGCAGATCGTCGAGAGACCCCGCAGCGCGAACCTGCTGAAATTTCAATTTCTCCATCGTGAATTCATCCACGCGCAACTCACCGTCAGCATCAATGCGCCGCACGAGCTCGCTCGCGTGCTCATTCGGCGCTTCCGCTGGAGGCGAGCCACCGAGCAGCGACGGCAGCATGCGCTGCAACCACCCAGGCCGCGCCCGCGGCCCAATCCATCGATCCAGTTCGGTCGCATCAAGGTGATCCGCGTGAAGCTGAAACCGCCACTTCGCGCTCCCATCCACATCCGTCACCGGATCTTCGGTGATCGAGCCCGACCAATTCGCTCCGAGTCCATCGACGTCCGCGATCGTCGCGGTGCGCAATCCATCTTTCCAAACCATGCTCGTCTTCGTAAGGTTGAGCGGTTGATTCAACCCAGCGGCTTGCAATTCAGCGTTCGCAACATCGACACGCCCGTTCCAATGCCTTGGCGTCACGCCATTCCAATCCCAACGCAAAGACGCCGTCGCCCCGCCCGCCAATTCCCACCCGTGATTGAGCATCCTCCCAAACGCCTGCGCGACGCGAATCGCATCTTCCACTCGATCGAGATGCCCATCGACGCTGATGTGCCCCGTGCGTTGAGCGAAATCATGCGTGAATCCAACATTCACAACGCCGCGCGCCTCGCCCGCCGCACGCCTCTTGCCAGCCGGCGCAGCACCCGTAGCCGTCGCCGCCACTGACTCCGCACGCGCTGCGCTTGGTGCATACGCAACCCGAAACGGCTCGATGGTCAGCGTATCGCGACGCCGTCCACCCGCAATCGCTCCAATTCGCAACGGTGAGCTAATCCCGGGAATCCTCGCTTCCCCTCCTTCGCTCGAAAACGCCGCGTCCGTTATCTGCACCGGCCATCCGCGCAGCGTCATCGCCCCGGTGAAATATTGATTCACAGCCACCGCGTCATCCACGTCCGGCTGAAACGCGCGATACCAGTTCAACAAATCCGCCGCCTGCACGCCCGCCGAATCGAGACGAACCTCCCACGACGGATTCGCGCTGATCGTCGCCGACACAGTCCCTCGCAGATTCGACTTCGTCGTCTCTACAACGATGCGATGCGCGATCGCTTTTCCTGTCGCGACATTCAACAGCCCTTCGAGATTCACGTTCATCCGCGGATTGTCAGATCGCTCGGTGAGATCCCATCGATGAATCTCGGTCGCGCGCGCCTGTATCTCGAACGACCAATCGCCGTAAGGTGACGAAGCCGACGCCACCGGACCATTCCCGCTTTTCGCCGTCGCATCCAGCGCAAACTCTCCGCGAATCCCGTAGTCGCGCCCTCGAAACAAACGCAACAAATCGGCGAGTGATCCGCCCGACCAATGCAGGTGAAACTGTGCCGGCTGCAACCGCGCTGATGTCCCCGCCACATCCCCACGGACAAACACCGTTCCCGCCGTTTGCAGCGCAACGCCGCTTCGCCACGGAGCCGCTTCCAACTGCAATTGCCATCGCCCCGGCGCGACCTGCTCGACGACACCCGCAACGCTCGTCAACGCAAACGGCAGCTTCTCATCGATGATCTTGAAATTGACGCGCCCATCGTCGATATCGATCCGTGTCAGATGATTCGCCGGCGTCCCGAGCGCCAGCGCAACGTTGTAGACCGCCGGCAACCCTCCCGGCACGTTGATTTTCGCAGGCGGCAACCAGCGCTCCAGGTTCCAGCGCCCTTCCTGATTCCTCACCAGATTCAAACTCGGCCGGCTCAGCGACAACGTTCCAAACTCGAATCGTCCGCGCAAGAACCCCATCCATCGCAAACCCGCCGACAAGTGCTCCGCGCGAAGGAAATACTCGTTGCCGAACGCCGGATCTTCACCCACCGTGATTTCTTCCGCGCTCAAGCTGGGCCTCGGCAACAGCAGCACGCTGAATCGCGCAACTTCCACCGGCCGGCCGAAAGCTCGCTCCAAATGCCGCACCAGATACCCATGAACGCGATGTGTTCGAGCCAGGAGTGACACGCCGACCTGCGAAACGATGACGATCGCGACGACCCACGCCGCCGGGCGCCACCATTTGCGAAGTCGACTCATAGTTTAGAGGGCACGCTGCGGAAATTTTCGCATGGCCCGGAGGGAATGGGAAGGAGCGCGCTGCTTTGGACTGCGGCGCTCCCGCGCCGCTTTCACGCTCGACCCGCAACTACCCACATCTCGATATCAGCACGTCGCAATTGCCCGCGCTCGAAACTCAGTGCACCGTATGCAGCATCCGACTCCAGCGCGTCCGCGTCGGCAAATGTGCCATCGTCTCGAATATGCCGCTCAACCGCTGGAAGAACGTATTCGGCGTGTAGTCGGCGCTGCTCGCATCCACCGACCAATAAATCAAAAACGGCCGCCCCATGATCGCGTCGCGATCCACAAATCCCCAGTAGCGGCTGTCAGCACTGTGATCGCGGTTGTCGCCCATCGCAAAATACTTATCCGGCGGCACGACAATCTCATCACCCTGCACGTATTTTCTAAAAGTGGTCGCCCATTCCGGAACCATCGGCGACGAATACAACTGCACGCCCTTAGGCGGAAAGTTGTAGTTCAGTGGGTCGTACCCAACATTCGGATCATGCGTCACGTACGGCTCGTTCAATACTTTGCCGTTAATAAAGACGCGCTGATCGACAATCTTCAGATGATCGCCCGGTAGCCCGATCACCCGCTTCACATAGTGCGTGTGATCCTGGAACGGATACTTGAACACGATGATGTCGCCGCGTTCCAGAGGCCGGTACGGCAACAATTTCTCGTACCACGCACCATGCCCGCCAAAAATAAATTTGTTCACCAACAAATGATCGCCAACGAGCAGTGTCGTCTCCATCGACGGCGACGGAATCTTGAACGCCTGCAAAATAAATGTGGTCGCAAAGAGCGCGAGCAGAACGGTAACCAGCAGCGATTCGAGATACTCCGAAATTGAGGTGTCTTCGTGGTAGTACGGCGCGTGTCCCGGCGCCCCGCCGTTCGGTGCCGGTGCTTCCGCGCCGGCTGTGCCAACGGGCTCACCCGCAACAACCTCGGTCGTCTCGGCAGGAGTGCTTACAGATTCCGGCATGTCCACCAGGATAGTTTAATCCTTCGCGGCGACTTCTAACCGCTCAAGTGCAGTCCGTGCCGCGCGTTGTTCAGCCTCTTTCTTCGTCCTGCCCTCGCCGCTCGCCATGCACACGCCCGCGACCCACACTTCAATCCGAAATTTCTTCTGGTGATCGGGCCCGCTTTCGCCCACCACACGATACTCCGCCGGCGGCTGCCCGCGCCCTTGCAAAAACTCCTGCAGTGCCGACTTTCGATCCGAATCCGCAATCCGCGCGCCGCGTTCTTCCAGCGCCCACTCAAATAAAGCCCGCTTCAAAACCTCGCGCGCTGCTTCCAGCCCACCATCCAGATAAATCGCTGCTATCACCGCTTCGAAAGCGTCCGCCAGCAGCGCAGGTTTTTCCCGCCCGCCTGTCTTCTCTTCCCCGCGCCCCAGCCGCAAAAACTCACCGAGGTGCAAACGCCGCGCCGCCAACTCGAGCGCCCGCGCATTCACAATCCGCGCGCGACTCTTCGAGAGCTGTCCCTCGCTCCACTCGGGAAAAGCCGCGAGCAAATACTCGCTCGCCAGCATATCGAGCACGGCGTCGCCCAAAAACTCCAACTGCTCATTGTCTTGTGGAATCGTGGAAGGATCCGCGTCAGCCGGATGTGCCGCGCGCAACTCCGGAATCGCCGAACTGTGCGTCAGCGCACGCTCTAACAATTCCGCTTTGGCAAACCGATAGCCGAGGCGCTCCTCGAGCTGCTCGTGTTTGCCATTTGCGGCGCCATTCATCGCGTCAGTCAATCCGGCCGGCGCGTCCATGCCTACTTCAGCGCAAGCGCGAGCTCAATCAAGGTCACTTCGGCGCGCTCAGTTGCGTCGAGTTCGCCTTCTTCGCGGTGTCGATCCCGCTCTTGCAGTTCGCCTGCAGCGAGCTCTGGATCGCCGCGCACTTCGTGAATGCAGCCACCGCCGCATCAAAATGCGACGCCTTCTCGTTCGCCAATCCCAGCAAATACAAATTCACCGGGTCCGGCTCTGAGTGCGTGTCGGTCTTCAGAGACTGCTCCAGCGTCGGAATTGCCTGGTCATACTGCCCCTTCTGTAAGTACACGAGCCCGAGCCCGCTGTACGCCATCTCCAGCGCATTGTTCTTGGCGTTGTTGAACTGCTCGTCCGTCAGCTCCGCTGGTTTCGTCAACGTCGGCGTCACCTCGATCGCGCGCTTCGAGTACGTCTCCGCCTTGGTCAACTGCGCCATCGCATCCGGCGACTTCGGATTCAACGTCCGCGCCAGAGTCTGGCCCATCAATCCCAGAATCGGTGTGTCATTCGGATTGAGCGCAATTTCTTTCTCGCCGTAGTCGATCATCTTCGGCACTTCCTGCTTCGCCAGATATCCCGACACCAGCGTCTGATACATCATCGGCCGATACTGGCTCTGCGGATACTTCTGCAAAAACCCTTCGGCCGCCGGAATCCGCTTATCGACATCATTCGGCGGAATCGCTTGAAACGCCTTGTAGTCGGTCTCTTCCTGCGGTGTTGGCGGCACGGTCGGCGCTGCCTGTGGCGTCGATCCCTGCGGCGTGTCCAACTGCAATGGAGCCGCTTCTGGCTTCTTGTCCGCCGCCGCTGGTTGCTGTTGCGATTGCTGCTGCGCCGGAGCACTCTGCGCCGCTTGCCGCGCCGATGCCACCGGCGAAAATCCATAAGCGCACATCAAAGTACCCGCAAACGCCACCGCGCTTGCCCAGTGAATTACGTTCCGTTTCATCGTTTATCTCCTCTAAGCTTCGACTTCCCCTTTGATCAACTCTCCGCCGTCCACTCGCGCATCACGTCCCCAACGTTGCCGCGCAAGAATTTGGTTTCGGCGTCTCTCGCTTGTAGCTGAGATCATTTTCGCGGCCAGAAGGACTCAGGGACGCTCGGACGATTTGCCCGCAGCCGCCAATCCCTTCTGCGCGGCTTGCTTCGCTTGTTCCGGCCCGCCGTTCACGGCGAGCGCCGCCTGATATTCCGTCTTGGCCTGATCGGCCTGTCCCTCATCGTCATAGATGCGCGCCAGGTAGATATGGGACCACGCCATGACCATCGGATCCTGGGTCGCCGCGTGATCTCCTGACGTCAGCTTTCCGAAAACTTCCTTCGCTCGAACCGCATCGTGATCGAGCAACGCCACCAACCCGATGCCGTACAACGCGCGCGGCTGATCCGGATATTTCGCCAGCACCCGTTGGAACGACGCTTCCGCCGCTCGCGGATTCTTCTCCGCAATCCGGCGTTCACCTTCCGTCAAATCATTGATCGCATCCTGATCGTTTGGAACAGTGCTCGGATGCGGCGCCATTCGTGTCCGCGCAACCTGCTCCTGCGAAGGCTCTGCGGATTTCGGCGCGCCGACAGCCGGAGCAAATTTCAAAGCGGTGTCGCGCTTCATCTCCGCGCTCGCGTCGATGGTCCGCACCATGTCGGGGAAATAATATTTCATCGCCGGTTCGGCGCCTTCGAAGTTGTCGAGCGCCTTGAACAGCGGCCGCACCAAAATGTATCCGTCCTCGTCGTTCGTATCCAACGCCGCGTCGCGCTCACCCGGCGACATCCGCCTCAGCTTCAACTCAACCGCCCGCACCATGCACTCCGCAAAATACGACGGATAGTCGTCGCGCAAATCCGACGGTAGCCGCGGCGCATGCAGCGCAACCTCGTACAGCGGCCGCTTTACCGCGATCACGTGCGGATATTGCAGCGGCAGCTGGTCGAGCAAGAAGTGTAGATACGCGTGTCGCACCGTATCCACGGGAACATCTTCCGACCCGCTCAAAATAATCGCGTAGTGATCCTGATAGTTCCGTACGTTCGTGATGCGCCCGACCAGTGGCTCGACCACAATGGAAAATGTCCGCGGATCGCCCGGACTCGGAATCACCCGCAGATAATTCGTCGCCACAAACACGATCTGCGAAACCGTGTCGTGAATCTGATCGATCTCGTGGTTGTAGACCGGCTGCACCTGCACCCACAGCCGCCCGATGTGCTGCTCGACATAAAACTTCGACAAAATCTCCGAAAATCCCTCGAGCGTGATCACTTCCGGCGGCAGTTCGTCCCGCTTCATCGTCGGCTTGAAATTCGGCGTCGGCCCCGACACCAATCCGAACCAAATGTACTGCGACAGCATCGCGCCCGGATCGTTCAACTGATGCTTCTGATAAAACTCGCGCAGCGCGTCGACTGCCGGTCCCTGCGCATGCTCCATGCGATCGCGAATCTGCGTCCGAAACGGCGTCCACCCGTCCGAGCTGACTTGCGACTCGAAACCCGCCGCCAGCAGCGCGCACATCGTCGTGAACATTGCTTCGCTGCCATCGACGGTAATGTTGGTGGCAGGCGCCTCGCGCAGGCCGAGCCGATTCGGGGCCTGCGTAGCCGGAGGCGGAAACTTCGCCTGCCCCGGCGCTGGCGCTTGAGCGGAACCCTGCGGCGCGGCCTGAGTTGAGGGAGGTTGAGAGTTGGACTGCGCCTTGGCCGAGCCGGCAATCGCAGACGCCACAACCAGCGCGAGGCTCGCCATCGCAGCGGTCAACCGCCCAAACCTGCCATTCCGTCCGGAGCATACCGACGCCTTTTCTTCGCGCTCACTTCGTGTGAACGCGTCGGCATGCGGAGTGAAGGAACCTCTCTTCGATTCTATGGGGGACGCCGAAGTGAAATTCGCTAATTCGTTTTCCTGCAAATTCTTCGCGATTGCAGCACCTATCTCTCGGATTTTTTCCGGTTTCACCATACAAGGCGACCCACTATCCGTCAAGGAATGCACCCTAAGGTAATAGAACGAGCCCTCACCTTCACCGCGCCAATCTCCGCCGTCCCCAAACGGCCAACGCTTGCGTCCACACCAGGCATCTGCTAACACTGAGTGCTCTTATTCCTCAGAACATCCCTAAGGAACTACACCCATGAGTGAAAATTGGATGAGAGGGGCCTTTATTTGGGTTGCGTGCCTGTCCGCCTCCGCAGGCGTTGCCGCGGCAGCCCCCATTGCGCACGCGCAACTGCTCCGTAGCGACAGTGCGCCCGCTCCTCAAGCCGCGACCGCGAATCCATCTACCGCCGGCCAATCCGCCACGCCCGCCGCCACACTCCCCACCGGAAAGCGCCGCCTTGAGCAAGACGTCACCATCTCCGGCGATACCGCCTGGACCGACACCGGCATCAACGTCCAACCCGGCGAGCACATCGTTGCCACCGCCACCGGCAAAATGCATTACAACGACAATCAAACCGACTCCGACGCCGGCGGTCTCGCACGCAACTTCAAGGACCTGATTCGCATTCTTCCCTACAACAATGCAGGCCGCGGCGCCGTCATCGGCCGTGTCGGCGACGCCTCTTTCGCGCAGCCGTTCCTCATCGGCGCCAAGTGCAACGTCATCTCCTATTCCGGCGGTGACTTGTCTGTCGGCCTCAATCAGATGAGCATCGACACCGGCACCGGCTCCTACAAAGTCCACATCGAGGTCTACGCGCCCGACTCAACCTTCATCGCCGTTAAGCAAGTCCAGACCATGCCCGGCATCGACAATGCCCTCTTCACAAAAATCCCGCGCCGCATCGCCGACAAAGCCGGCGACCCGGGCGACATGGTCAACTTCCTCATCATCGGCAATGAAGACGCCATGAAAAATGTCTTCCAGACCGCCGGTTGGGTGCACGTCGATGCCGACGTGAAAGCCACTTTCCTTCACGGCTTCATGGAGAGCATGTCGAAGGAGTCCTATCTCACCATGCCGATGAGCATCCTCTATCTCTTCGGCCGTCCGCAGGACTACGGCTGGGCACACGCCGAGCCAATTCAAGTTGTGATGTCACGCAATCACTTGCGAATCTGGAAGGCGCCGTTTGAAGTAAACGGGCAAATGGTATGGGTCGGCGCCGCCACTCACGACATAGGCTTCGAGCGCGACCAGCGCAACAACGGCCTCACCCACAAAATCGATCCCGACATCGACCTCGAGCGCAACTTCGTCGAAAAAACTCTCACCTCAACCGGCCTCGTCGGCGAAGTCGAGCACTTCACTCCGCAAAATCCGCTCACGACCGCCAAAACCGCCACCGGCGGCGAATTCCACTCCAACGGCCAAGTCCTAATCCTAAAACTTAACGACCAAGCCAAAACCCAAACCGCCTCCTCCCACTAATCGCCAGTGATCCCGGCAATTCCACGTGATTCCGGCAATTCCATGTAGGGGCGCAGCACGCTGCGCCCATCCCCGCGTCTTGAGCGGTAGCGCCGGCATCTTGCCGGCGTTTTTTCGATGTTCAATTTCGAGGACTACCCGTCCCGCCTGAGAGGGAGTGTCATTCCTCGCGCAGCGAGGAATCTGCTTTTCATCGCGTCTTGACTCGATTTCTACGGGCGCAGCACCGCTGCGCCCCATGTCCGCAAGATCCCCCGTCTTAGCCGCTGCAATCCGGAACAAACCCCCACTCAATTCAACAACTTCCCCGCCAACCAGTAATCCACACTAAATTTCCCCGGACTCGCAAAAATCAGCCAAATAAAAAACAGCACATACAAGACTTCCGGCAAATACAAAAAATCATCCAGCCAATTCAGAGGCGAAAGCCCTTTCGGCAAAGTCGAAATCGCCTCGGTCAACGTCGCCACAACCATATCGATCAACAACGCGAAACACGCCGCGCTCGAAAGAAATCCCACCGTCAGCAGCGACCCACAAACAAACTCCACACTCGCCACGAAGTACGCCGTCTGCCGCGGAAATGGCACTTTGGCCTTAACCAGCGTGTCGTACACAGGCTTCGTCCCGCCCGCGACAAACAATTTGTTCGCCCCAGAAATCGCAAAGAACAAGCCAATCGAAACGCGCACCAGCAAAATCGCGTACTGCTCCAACCCAGCTCCGCCCAGCAGCGCAAAATGAATCAACCGATTCCAATCCACGCCATCACCTCCACGCCCTCGAACTATGAGTCCATCCGCTCGACCAAATTCGCCCGCGACGCCGGCGCCGGAAACGGATCCGCGAAGTACTGCGTCTCCCGCGCCACTTTGTCGCCTTGAAACTCCATGATGCTCACGGTATACGACGGCTTCCCGTCATACGTGAGCACGTATTCGGTGACCCAAAGATCCCCGCTGCCAATAATTCTTCGGATAGTGAATCGCTTCTTGTTCGGCTGGCTCGATCGCTGCGCCTGAATGTTCTTCCGCCCCGCGTGCGCTCACCCGACTGCGGATAATCCAGCACCGCATCTTCGTGATAGATCAGGTGTTCCGTTTCAAAGTCGCTGGCATCCGACGCCGCCCAATGCTGATCCAGCGCCGCGCGGATCGCCCGATCCCGCGCTCCCGCCGCCTGTCCCTGCTTTTCCGTGTCATCCATTCACAGACTCTGATGCATGACCAACGCAGATATACGCAAAAATTCTTTCGGCTGTTTGCATTTCCGACGTACCAGGAATGAGCAGCAACCGTGGGTGTCGGAAGCAGTTGCTAAGGAACGGTCACGCTCTCCGACTTCGCGCCCACCAGACGCTGTACCGAATCCATCACCACCGCTCGCACCCGATACGTTCCTGCCGCCAACTTGAACGCGAATGCCATATCCAGACCGCGCGCAGATAGCTCGGCCAGTTGCGCGTCCACCGCGTTGATGCTGACATGCCGCTGCTGCGCCCCAACGAGTTTGTCTTTCCCATCGAACACCGCCACGACAAAGGTGATCGTATTGAGGTTACGTTCCGCTTCACGACGAAACTGCAGCGCCTTCGTATCCACATGAGTAGAAACCGTCAGTACCTGCGTCTGATCCGGCTGCTGAGCGACGCTACTGGTCAAATCAACCGGCAACTGCGCGACATCGACTTTCGACAGAATTTGCTGCTGAATCTGATCGTGTTGCGCACGCTCCGCAGGATCGTCACTACTCGCTCGCGGCAGAAGTCCCAACAGGCTCATCGCCCTTCGGCGCAAAATATCCGTGGCGCGCTTGAACGCTGAAACCCTTGCCCCCGCCAGCGAGCGAAACCTTCAACGCGTGATAACTACCATCCGCCTTCAGCTCCGCTGGAGCGAACGCCAAAATGTACGCGCCCGACCGCTCCAACGCCGCAAAACCAGCTTGCAGATCGTTGTTGTTATGCGCATATTTGCCGCCGGTCCCTTCCGCCACTTCCGCCAGGACGCCGGTCACCGCATTTTCGCGATTCGAGTCCACAGCGCGGCTCGCCCGCATCGCGTCGCCGTTCGAGGACTGTATCCGGTGAGGAATCCCCGCTCCGCACCAAAATCGCGAGCCCCCTCGGATCGAGCGAATCGATAACCACTTGCGATTTCAACGCACGATCGATGACCCGATCCAATTGCAATTGCTCCGTCTGCGACAGGAACCCCGGCGAAACCAGAATCATGTTGCGCCGCCCCGGCATTTGCGACAGCCGCTGAACCAGCCGATCGATCTGTTGCAAGTTGTCGCGCACTAGAATCTGGTTCTGCTGCACGATACTGCGAGCAAGGTTAAGAATCTGCGCAACATTGATATCGCGGTCGAAAGCCGCGTTGGCATTTTCCTTAGTACCGCTTTTGCCTCCCGATTTACTGCCGCCACTCGTGTTGGCTTCCGCTGACTGGGTGGCACCCGCCGGGATTTTGCACTGTGCCATCTCATCCCATGCCAAATCCACACATCGGCGTGCGGCTCCTCCGAAAATTCTGATGAGTTCGCAGCGCCTGATAATCCGACAAGCGCGGGCAATCCAACTCCGCCGCCCGGGCACGCGAACCCACCGTAAACTTTTCCCACAGCTTCCGCGAGCTCGCGTCGGGTCATCCGTGAAGTCCGCCAGCATTTTTCCGAGGTAAAAATCGGCCACGCGATCATTCGGCGTGAGCGAAGACGAAAGATATCGCTCCGCGCCAATGCGCACCACCGTAAGGTCCTTATTTTTCGCGCTCAAATTGTCGAAGTACAGCGCAACAAAATTCTTTTGAAGGAGTCGGCGACGCAGCTATGCCGGAGAGCTTCACCTGACGCCGCAGATGAAGCGGCCGAGTCTGGTTTCGTTGAACCACCGGCCACCGGGTTCTTATCAACCGCGCTGGGAGGCTCAACTTCAAACTGAGCGATCGATTGCTCCTTCCCTCGATCGAAAATCTTGAAATCCCCTTCATGCAGCCCGCCAACAAAGCGCCCACTCGCATCGGTCACAACCGCGCGCACGACAACCAAATTACTCGTCACCTTCAACTGCGGCGCCGCCCCCGCGGGTCCTTGCGCCTGCGCCGCCGATTGACCTGACGTTTGTGCTGATCCTCGCGCCGAGACGAACACAAACCCGAGCCCAAACACCACAACAACAATCGACAGCCCATAACGCCGCCACCGATTCCCCGCTCTCCGTCTGAGCATGAATCTCATAATCTAATCCCTGATAGACGCCGCACCTGCACAAACGCCGCCGCCGTCTTGTCGTTTGTAGGGGCGGAGCTCGCTTATCCTAGGCTTCGAAGGACTCCTGCTGGCCTCCGCATCTTGCCTCGCGTGCTCGCGCAGCCACAGTCTATGTGGAGTGCGGCGCTTCCGCGCCGCCTTTTATGAACGCTCACCAAAACTTATCTGGCACCAACATAATTTCTGACCGTCCGGCCCGATCGATAAGCGCTTGGGCGATTTCGTAATCCATCTCTTCCACTCCGTTCGTTCCTTCGCAGCATGGGCCCAAGGCTATCGGCCACCCGGCACTCGATGTAAACTTCCGCCCAGACACCGCAGCTTCTCAATGCTGAGAAGCGATCGAAGCTGGAGCAAACATGCCCGCGCACAACAACACTCTAAAAGACGCTCTCTCTCGCCATCGAGAAATCGATATCACCGTGGTCGGCAGAAAATCCGGCCGCTCGATCTCCATTCCCGTCTGGTTCGTATTCGAAGACAGCACGCTTTACCTCCTGCCCGTGCAAGGCTCGGATACACAGTGGTTCAAAAACGTGCAAGCGAAGCCTTCAATCAAAATCGCCGCCGGCGACGCACACGCTGACCTAAAGCCTGTCGTCATCACCGATGCCAAACAGGTCGCATCCGTCGTCGAGAAATTTCGAGCCCGGTACGGCGCCGGCGACGTGAAGAAGTACTACTCCAAGTTCGACGTCGCCCTTTTCGCCAAACTGAGCTAGCGCTCCCTTGGCGTGGACCGACAAAATGTGACCGAACGGACTTCCTCGCATCAGACTAGCGTCGAGCCCCGTTCGGACGATAATCTTAGTCCTCGCTCACAAGCACACGAACCACACCTAAACGAGTGGCCACCTCTCTCACATCGCTTTCTCGAGTCTTCCGATCCTTCCGATATCGAGACTTCCGCCTCATGTGGATCGGAGCCTGCGTCTCCACGATCGGCACATTCGTACAGCAGTTCGCACAAAGTTGGCTGGTCTACGATCTCACCAAAAATCCCTTCTATCTCGGCCTGGACCTTTTCCTGGGTCAGCTTCCGATCATGGCGTTTTCCCTTTTCGGGGGCGTTTTCGCGGATCGCCTCGACCGGCGAAAAATGCTCCTGGCCTCGCAGTATATCCAGATGACGTGTGCCTTTTTGCTCGCAATCCTGTTCGTCACGCACACCGTCAAGGTCTGGCACATCCTCACGCTCTCGTTCATCGTCGGGCTCGGTCAGTCTTTCGGCGGCCCCGCGTACTCGGCCCTCCTGCCGACGCTGGTGCCCGCCGACGACTTATCGAACGCGATCGCCATGAATTCCATTCAATTCAATCTCGCGCGAATTATCGGTCCCACCATCGGCGGCATCGCTTACTCCGCGCTCGGCGCGACCTGGTGTTTCACTCTGAACGGAATCTCTTACATCGCGGTGATCATTTCGCTGTTTGTGATCAATGTCAGTTTCGTGCCGGCCAAAACCCAGCAGCGCGTTCTCAGCAGCATGGGTGAAGGAATTCGATTCATTCGCCAAAGCCCGGGCATGAGCGCGTTAGTGTTGCTCGCTTTCTGCACCACCTTATTTGGTTTTTCCCTCAACGGATTTCTGCCCGTCATTGTGCAGAACATTTTTCATCGAGGTCCGCAGACCTACACCTTGTTCCTGGTGTGTTCCGGCGCGGGCTCAATCTGCGGAGCCCTGATCGTGGCGTCCATTGAAAAGGTCAAAGGAAAAGACCGCACGACGCTTTTCATTCTGATCTCGCTCGGACTCATCACCATCGGTTTTGCGCTCTCCCGCTGGCTTCCGCTCTCGTGCATCCTCATTTTTCTGGCTGGCCTGGCCATCATGGCATCCGCCTCCATGATGTTGTCTCTTGCCCAACTTTCCACTACCGACGCCATGCGCGGCCGCGTGATGAGTGTGTACAACCTCGCCTTCCGCGCAGGCTTTCCGCTCGGCGCCTTACTCCTGGGCCGAATCATCCCGCTCGTCGGCATCTCCGCCGCCTTATCCGGCGCCGGCGCGATTCTCGTAGCCGTATCAGCCACCTTCCTTTTCCTCCGCCCTGATCCCCGTGTCGCCTAACGACGCCTCCGCAGCAACGCGTCCCATCTGTTCGTGTTCGCGCAAGCCGGTCGCTGCAACATTTGACCTTCCGATACGTCACACGTATTGTGGTGCCCGCTCAAAACCTTCTATTAAAGGATTCGCATGTCCCGCTTCTCTCGTGGATTGCTCCTCGCCTGTTGCGTCGGCTCTCTCTTGATCTTCCTGGTACTTCCATCCCGCCCTCAATCCACCGACGATGATGACGACCAGGACGCCAACACCACCGCCGCAGAAATCCGCGAGCACTATACCAAGCACGAATACCGCATCCCCACGCGCGACGGCACAAAACTCTTCACCGCCGTCTACATCCCGAAAGACACTTCACAGTCGTATCCCTTCCTGATCGATCGCACCCCTTACAGCGTCTCTCCCTACGGCGTCGATCACTACCCCAAGCGCCTCGGCCCTTCGCCCGTCTTCGTCCGCGACGGTTTCATCTTCGTCGAGCAGGACGTTCGTGGCCGCTACATGTCGGAAGGCACATTCGTCGAAGTCACTCCACACAAAGACAAAAAAGGCCCGAAAGACGTGGACGAGAGCACCGACACCTACGACACCATCGACTGGCTGCTCCACAACGTCCCAAACAACAACGGCAAAGCCGGAATCTGGGGCATCTCGTACGACGGCTTTTTCGCCGCCGCCGGAATGATCGATTCCCACCCCGCGCTGAAAGCCGCTTCGCCGCAAGCTCCGGTCACCGACCTATATATGGGCGACGACGCCTATCACAACGGCGCGTTCATGCTCGCCGCGAACTTCGGCTTCTACACATTTTTCGAGCCACGTAAAGCCATCGCTCCCCCGCCGCCGCGAGGGCCGCGCTACGACTACGGCACCACCGATGGCTACGAGTTCTATCTACAGATGGGCCCACTCTCGAACGCTCGCAAACTGCTTCATCAAAAAGAAAGCTACTGGGATGACCAGGTCGAGCATGTGAACTATGACGACTTCTGGAAGGCCCGCGACATCTCCACGCGACTGAAAAATGTGAAGAGTGCGGTGATGGACGTCAGCGGATGGTTCGACGCCGAAGATCTCGTCGGCCCACGCCGCGTCTTTCACAAAGTCGCCGAGCTAAATCCCAGCACGCCCGACAAACTCGTCATCGGCCCGTGGGTTCACGGAGGCTGGGCTGGAACTCCGGGCGACAAACTCGGCGACGTGGACTTCGCCTCAAAGACTTCCGACTTCTACAACAGCCACATTCTTCTCCCCTTCTTTCGCCAGTACCTGAAGGACGCTCCCGATCCGAAGCTGCCCACCGCCTACGTGTTCGAGACCGGCACAAATGTCTGGCGCCAATACGACGCGTGGCCTCCGCCGAAAACCGAGAAGCGCACGCTCTATCTCCACGACGGCGGCAAATTGACCGACGCGGCTGATGACTCAAGATCGAACTACGACGAATACATCAGCGATCCCGAGCATCCGGTTCCCTTCATCGACGCCATCTCCACCGACGTCCCCCGCGAATATATGGACGCCGACCAGCGCTTCCTCACACGCCGCGGCGACGTGCTCGTCTATCAATCCGCGCCGCTCCAGGAAGATGTCACCGTCGCCGGCGCCGTTTCACCGTACCTGTGGGTCTCGACCTCCGGCACCGACTCCGATTTCGATGTGAAGCTGATCGACGTCTATCCGATGGACTTTCCCAATCCGGAACCAAACCCGAAGGACCTGGAAATGGGCGGGTACCAGCAGATGGTTCGCGGCGAACCGTTCCGCGGAAAGTTCCGCAATTCATTCGAGAAGCCCGAACCCTTCGTGCCCAACCAGCCGACCGCGATCAATTTCGATCTGCCCGACATCAACCACACCTTCCGCCACGGTCACCGCATCATGATCCAGATTCACAGCTCCTGGTTCCCCTTGACCGACCGCAACCCCCAGAAATTCATCAACATCCTGGAAGCTACGCCGTCCGACTTCCAGAAAGCAACCGAGCGCATCTACCACTCCAAACAAAACCCCTCCACCATCGTCCTTCCCGTTTTGAAATGACGACGGCAGTTGGGTCGAGTGAATAACGGAGCATCGATTCGCCGTTTTCGTACGCAAGCAGCCGGGTGCTGCACCCTAGGTTTCTGAGGGTGCGGACTGTGAGATGGAACGCCTCGCAATCTAACGAGGGGCTCCTACTTCGACCGATTCGAACGCACAACAAATTTTCCCAAACCCTCAATTAAACCTTGACAAACGCTACCCTTTCGGTTATCATCTCAGACAAGTAAAGGCCCGCCTCCTCCGAGACGGGCCTTTTTCTTTGTCCTGACGATCGTGTGAGCCGTCTATCTAAACTCTTTAGTTTCCGCACTTACAAATGTGTATGAAAACAAGGGACTTTAAACCGAGTAGAATCCGCACTTACGCAAACCCTAGGGGTGGGGTCGTCGAGCTCCGCCTATCGACTACCGGTGAACTCGTGCACCGTGCCACGATGTTGTAGGGGCGCAGCACGCTGCGCCCCATGTCCGCAAGATCACCGCGTCTTGAGCCTGTAGGCCCGGCATCCCGCCTGCCGTTTTTGCGTTTGTCATGGGCGGGGGCCGCACCGCCCGGCGTCAACTACGCGAACAACGTTCCCGATCACCAGTCACTTAGTCTTTCTCACGGGAAATGGCGACGTAAAGTCGCCTCTACAAATCACTGCAAACCAGTCACTAGTCACCAGTCACTAGTCACTTCAGTTCGGCGGACTATCCCACGCCTCCAACGTCGCCGGCTCTTCCGACTCGAAATCCGGCTCACTCTGAAGCAATCGCACGCATCGATTCCACCGCAAGATCGCGTCATCATTCCCCGCGGGCCGAATCTTCTCGGCCTCGGCGAAGCAGTTCAACGCCCGCTCCAGCAGCGGCAGCAACGTATGCGGCGCACGCCCGGCGCGAAGCTGCGCCTTGACGCGCCGTTCGCAGAGCAGCCCGGTGTAGTAGCTACGTTCGTAGGCGTCCTTCAGCCCGTCAAAAATTCTTTCGACTTCGCCGTAGCGATCCGAAGGCCGCCCCTCGAACTGATCCGTGATGCTCAGCCCAAGCATCCGCAATCCGAGCATGTTCTGCGGATCGGCCGCCAAAATGTCGCGGCAGATCGATTCGGCTTCTTCAGGTTCGTTGAGGTAGCGATACAGTTCGGCTTTGGCGATGGCTTCGCCAATCCCCGATTTGGAGATCGTTTTCAGTTTCAGATCCATCTGATCCTCCTAACGTGGGACGATCACAACTGCGGATCTCTTTTCAAAATACTATGCGTTGTCATCCTGAGCCGTCCGAAAGACGGCGAAGGATCTCAACCAAATGCGTCGCTCAAAAGCAAAACGACGAGCCACACTGCCTCACTTGCCCCCGATCTTCCTCGCGATCCAAACCAGCGGATCGTAATACCGATCCACAACGCGCTCCTTCAACGGAATAATTGCGTTGTCGGTAATGTGAATCTCTTCGGGACAGACTTCCGTGCAGCATTTCGTGATGTTGCAGTATCCAAGCCCAAGCTCTTCTTTCAGCAGCGGCACGCGATCGCCATCGTCGAGCGGATGCATTTCCAATCCCGCGACGCGAACGAAAAATCTCGGCCCGCCAAATTGCGCCTTCTTATCGTGGTCGCGCAAAACGTGGCAAACGTTCTGGCACAGGAAACACTCGATGCACTTCCGAAATTCCTGAACGCGATCCGCATCTTCCTGATAAAACTTCCAATCCGTGCCCTTCTTGGGCTGGAACGGCGGAATCTTTTTGTTGACCTTGTAATTCCAGGAAACGTCGGTCACCAAATCTTTGATCACTGGAAATGTTTTGATCGGACGCACCGTGATCGGCTCATGCGTCGGCAGCGTATCCATGCGCGTTTTGCAGGTCAGCCGCGGCCGGCCATTCACTTCCGCCGAACACGAACCGCACTTCCCCGCTTTGCAATTCCAGCGCACCGCGAGATCTTGGGAGAGATGCCCCTGAATGTAGTGGAGCGCATCGAGAACGACCATCCCCGGCGCGATCGGCACGGTGTAATTCACCGTCTCGCCGCCGTCCTTGTTTCCGCGAAACACGTTCAGGATCGCTTCGGCCATCTCGTCGCTCTCCTATTCGACTCGCTCAGCCACATCAACTCACGCGCCCGTCGCTTCGCGCGAAGACTCTCTCACTTGCCGCCGTCCTCGGCGAGCACTTGTTTCAGTTCATCGGGCAAATCCGACTTCAGATCCTGGCGCAGATTCATGCGGCCGCTGGAATCCTGGCTGATGATGTTGTTCTTGGTGCCCCACTCGGCGCTGGTTTCGGGGAAGTCGATGCGGCTGTGCGCTCCGCGGCTTTCTTCGCGCACCAGCGCGCACTTCGCAACCGCTTCGGAAATCTTCAGCATCGAGTGCAGATCGAGGGCGAGATGCCAGCCCGGATTGAACATCCGCGAGCCTTCGACGCTGACCAACTTGTAGCGCTCGTTCAATTGATCGAGCTCCGTCAGCGCCTGCTCGACGTCGGTCCGCGTACGGAAAATTCCGACGAGACTCTGCATCGTCTTCTGCAAATCGCGATGAATCGCGTACGGGCTTTCGCCGTGCTGCCGCTGGAACGGCTCGAGGGCGTATTTCTCCGCCGCCTCGATTTGCGCCGGATCGATCGTTGGTGACGAAACTTCCTTCGCGTGCTTCGCCGCAGCCAATCCCGCGCGCCGTCCAAACACCAGCAAGTCCGAAAGCGAATTTCCGCCAAGACGATTCGCGCCGTGCAATCCAGCCGCGCACTCGCCCGCCGCAAATAATGCCGGCAATGTCGTTTGCGCCGTATCCGCATCCACACGAATTCCGCCCATGACGTAGTGGCACGTCGGGCCGACTTCCATAGGCCCCTTTGTGATGTCCACGTCGGCCAGTTCCTTGAACTGGTGATACATGCTCGGCAATTTTTTCTTCACGTACTCGGCCGGCTTGTGCGAAATGTCTAGATACGCGCCGCCGTGTTCGGTTCCGCGGCCTTCTTTTACTTCGGTGTAAATGGAGCGCGCAACAACGTCGCGCGTCGAAAGCTCCATGCGCTTCGGATCGTACTTCTCCATGAAGCGCTCGCCCTTGCTGTTGCGAAGAATTCCGCCTTCGCCGCGCACCGCCTCGGTCACTAGAATTCCCTGCACGCCCGGCGGCCACACCATTCCCGTCGGATGAAACTGCACAAACTCCAGATCCATCAGCTCGGCGCCGGCTTCATACGCGAGCGCCATGCCGTCACCCGTGTATTCCCACGAATTCGACGTGATCGGCCAGGCCTTGCCGATTCCGCCGGTGGCCATCACGACGGACTTCGCTTTGAAAACGACGAAGCGACCTTGTTCGCGCCAGTAACCGATGGCGCCGCAGCAGCGATCGCCATCCTTGAGTAAGCGCACGATCGTGCATTCCATGTAGACATCGAAACCGAGCTGCACGCCGCGGTCCTGCAGCGTGCGAATCATTTCGAGACCGGTGCGATCGCCAACATGACACAGGCGTTTGTAGGTGTGGCCGCCGAACGCGCGCTGCAAAATATTTCCGTCGGCGGTGCGATCGAAAATCGCGCCCCAATGTTCGAGTTCGCGAACGCGCTCCGGCGCTTCCTGCGCGTGCAGCTGCGCCATGCGCCAGTTGTTGAGCATTTTTCCGCCACGCATCGTGTCGCGGAAATGCGGCTTCCACCCGTCGGCGGAATCGACATTGGCCATCGCGGCGGCGATGCCGCCTTCGGCCATCACGGTGTGTGCTTTGCCCAGCAGAGATTTGCTGACGACGCCGACGCTCACGCCTTGCGCCAACGCTTCAATCGCGGCGCGAAGTCCGGCGCCACCGGCGCCAATCACGAGGACGTCGTGCTCGTGAGATTCAAATCGATCGACTTGTTGCGCTCCGGAGCTCAAAAGATCCTCACGTCATGAATTACGCCGCTGGAAACCATGCGGATATAGAAATCGGCGAAACCTACGGAGATAAGGCTCATCCAGGCGAAGAGCATGTGGCGCTCATTCAGACGGGTGAGAAATGACCAAGCGCCATGCCTGGGTTTGCCAAATGTGGCGCACGAAAAACAATCGAGCTTTCCGCCAGCGAGATGCCGCAGCGAATGGCATGACAGTGTGTACGTGGTCAGCAGGATGATATTGACGAGCAGTACGAGCGTGCCGACGCCCATTCCGAATTTTCCATCCCACCAAAACGCGTCGTACGCGTCTTTCCACAAAAACGCGAGAAAAATAATTGCGAGATAGAGCGCGTAGCGATGAAGATTCTGCAGGATGAACGGAAATTTCGTTTCGCCGCTATAGGAGCGGCTCGGCTCCCCAACGGAGCAAGCCGGAGGATCGGCGAAAAACGCGCGATAGTACGCTTTGCGATAGTAGTAGCAGGTGGCGCGAAAACTCAGCGGCCCCCCTAAAATCAAAATCGCCGGTGACCACTTCCACCAGCGATGATTCGCGTCGATCAGCGGCGAGTAAAACGGGGAGAGATACGGACCCCACTCGTAGAATTTTCCCTCGAAGGCCCGGAGCGTGGCGTAAAGCCCGAAACCTCCTAACAACACAATCACCGGCAGGATTTCAACCCACCACGCGTCGCGGCGCAGCGTGCTACCGAAACCGCTACCAGCCGCAGGAGCCCCAGTTGCCGCCATCGGTCCACCTCAGCGAGGCATAGCCTAGCCACAATTATACTTTTTTAAAATAGTTTTCCTCATGCGCGACCAGGTTTTTTCAAATCGGTGCCTTGCGAGCGATTTGGGCGTGCGTTTATGCCATTATGTAGGGTCGCTGGGTCGGGCTTGGCCTTTGGGGGGACAAGCCGCGCCGGACAATCCCTTGGTGAGGAGAAGCATTACGTGGCTGCGAAAAACAATATTGGAATCCTGACGGGTGGCGGAGACGTCCCGGGATTGAACCCGGTGATCAAGTCGGTCGTCTACCGCGCGAAAGAGATGGGGCGTCAGGTCGTCGGCATTCGCAAAGGGTGGGAGGGTCTCACCCACATGGCGTCGGACACGAACGAAGATCCGATTTATATCCGGCCGCTGACACGAGACAACACGCGCACGATCGATCGCACGGGCGGCACCGTGCTGCACACGTCACGAACGAATCCGCGAAAAATGTTGGAAAGCAAGATTCCGAAACACATCAGCCCGGAACGGATCAAAAAGCTGCCTTTTGACGGGAAGCACTACGATTTCACGCCGATCGTGCTGGAAAATCTGGATCGCCTCGGCATCGGGTGCCTCGTGACCATCGGCGGCGACGACACGTTGAGCTTTTCGGCGGCGCTGTCGGCAGCTGGAATGCCGGTCATCGCGATTCCGAAGACGATGGATAACGATGTTCAGGGCACGGAATATTGCATCGGATTTTCGACGGCGATTACGCGCGCGAAAGAATTGATCACGCGGCAGCGCACCACGCTGGGTTCGCACGAACGCATCGGCGTGTTTCGCATTTTCGGGCGCGACGCGGGATTCACGGCGCTGTACACCGCGTACGTCACTTCGACACGCTGCCTGATTCCGGAATATCCGTTTGACCTGGATCACGTTGCGGAGATTCTTTCGCACGACAAGAGCGAAAACCTGAGCCACTACGCCGTCGTGATCGTTTCGGAAGGCGCGACGTGGAAAGAAGGCACTGTCGCCGAATACGGCGAAGCGGACGCCTACGGCCATCGCAAGAAGGTTGATATCGGAGAAGCGCTCGGAGAAGAGATTCGGCGGCGCACGGGCGATGAAATCATGATCAGCGACCTGACGTACGATTTGCGGTCGGGCGAGCCGGACGCGATCGATCAGCTCGTGGCGATCACGTATGCGAACATCGCGGTAGAGATGCTGGCCGAAGGTGTCACCGGGCGCATGGTCGCCGTGCAGAACGGCTGCTACGCGCACGCGCCGCTGCCGGCAGTGTCGCTCGGGGCGCGGCGTGTCGATTTGAAGACGCTGTACAACACGGACCGGTATCGGCCGAGTTACGCGTCGAAGTTGGGGGCGCCGCTGCTGTTCAATCATATTTAGGAATATTTAGGCGCAACAAAAGTTCGATTGATCCCGGAGCGATGTATTTGCTCCGGGATTTTTATTTCAGGAAGGATTTCGGCGGATGAGCCGCGGGTGGGCGGCCTTCAGGGGCTAAAGCCATCATTGGGCAAGCTGGGATGTCGCGGCTAAAGCCGCGACCCGCAAAGCAGACATGATCTCGACGGCGACTAGGTCGCGGGATAGAGACGCTCGAAAAGAGGGTCGCCGTGTAACAACACCAAATCGGGGTCTTTGCGGGCCCAACTGGCGTCTTTAAATCCGGCTTCCCAGGCTTTTGCGATCGTGTCGAGCGCTTCTGACTTTTTCTTGAGGAAGCAATAGGTACACGCGGCGTTGTAAAGAATTGAGGCCTCGTTTGCGCGCAGCGTGATCGCCAGATTCGTTTCGCGCATGGCGTCGTCGACGCGGCCGGTTTCGGCGTAGTTGCTACCGAGCAGGATGCGCGCACGCGCGTCTTCGGGAACCTGCTTCAAGTGATTTTCGAGTGCCGCGATGCAGCGCAGCAAAATATTCTTGTTCGATTCCGATTTTCCCAGCGCGTTCAAGGCATTCATGATCGGCACGTAGACGTTGTAGTCTTCGCCGCTGGCTTCGATTGCGACGTCCATGATGTCGGCCACTTCCTGATAGCGGCCCGCCGCGAACAATGCGCGGCACAACAAATAGTGGGCGCCTTCGCAATCGCGACGGCGCTCGATGGCCTTCTGCACCATGCGCACTGCTTCGTCGTGCAGATCGGTGGCGTATAAAACCCAGGCCTGGCTGACCTGCACTTCGGGCAAGTCCCAACGCAGGGCGACGGCTTTGCCTGAAGCATTTCGGGCGCGCTCGACCCACACGCCGTCGCGGCTGTAGTTGCAATAAAACATCGCGCAAGCGTTGGCGCACGCGGCGTAGGCGAGCGCGAAGCTTGCGTCGATCGCGACGGCGTTCTCGAACATCTGCAATGAAAATTCGAGGTCCTGGCGCGTCTGGCGGCGGGCGTAACGTTTGCCGCGCAAATACAAATCGTAGGCCTGGAGACTTTCCGTCGGCTTGACCGCCAGCGCTTCCAATTCCTGCGGGGACAAAGTGACGCGCAACGCTTCGGCGATTTTGCGCGCGATCTCGTCTTGCACTTCAAAGACGTCTTTCATTTCGCGGTCGTAGCGTTCGGACCACATCGGAAAATCGGTGCCGGTGTCTACGAGTTGCGTGGTGATGCGCAGGCGATTGCCGGCGCGGCGCAAAGTGCCGGTGAGAACGTAGGCGGCGCGGAGTTGCTGGCCGATCTGCTGAGGGGTGACCTGCTTGTCGCGAAACGCCAAGACCGTAGGACGCGAAAAAGTGTTCAAACCACGGATTTTCGATAGCTCGGTGATGATGTCTTCGGTGATTCCGTCGCGGAGGTATTCGTCTTCTTTTGCGGCGCTTAGATTCTCGAAATAGAGAACGGCGACGGACTTCGGACCGGTCTTCGCGACACCGGAGCGCGAGTCCGTTGTGCTCTCCTGCAACTGGGCGCGTTTGTGACCGGAGTCGAGATCGCGCTTCAAACGGTACAGGTCGGTTTTTAGTTCGGTCGCGGACTGGCAGCGGAGATTTCTGTCTTTTTCGAGAAGTTTGTTGAGGATGCGATCGAGGTCAGCGGGAATCGAGCTATTCACTTGAACCGCGGACACGGGATCACGATTGAGAATTGCATCGAAGATCACAGCGGAGGTGTCGCCGCGAAATGGAAGCGAGCCGGTCGCCATCTGGTAGAGAACGGTGCCGACGGAGAAAAGATCGGAGCGAGCGTCGACGAGTTCGCCGCGGGCCTGCTCGGGGGACATGTAGGTGATGGTGCCGACGGACATGCCCGGCGACGTGAGCTCTTCACCGACAACTGTGTCGAGGCGCGAAACACTCGAACTGCTCGCGGAATTCAGATTGACGCGCTCGATTTTGGCAAGGCCAAAGTCGAGAATCTTCACCTGGTTGCGCGGGGTGACGAAAATGTTGGCGGGCTTGATGTCGCGGTGGACGATGCCCTTGGCGTGGGCGGATTCGAGAGCGTCGGTGATCTGGATCGCGAGCGAAAGCAACTGATCGATCGGAAACGACTGGCGACCCATTTTTTCAGCGAGGGTCTGGCCTTCGAGCAACTCCATGACGATAAATTGCTGGCGATCGTGCTGCTCGATGGCGTGAATCGTGCAAATGTTCGGGTGATTCAATGAAGAGGCCGCGCGCGCTTCTCGTTGAAAACGTTCGAGAAGCTGGGCGTCCTGCGCCATGTCGTCGGGCAGGAATTTAAGGGCAACTTTGCGCCCGAGGCGAGAATCATCGGCTTCATAGACGACGCCCATCCCGCCACTGCCCAATTTGCGCGTAATCGAGTAGTGCGAAAGACTTTGCCCGACCAAGGAAGACCCGCTAGCCATGTGAGCGAAGATACTAGACTTCGCGTCCGGGGCGGTCAAGTTGGCTTGGAGCTAACTATTTGTGGTGGGCCGGGCGATTTCGGCGCGTTGACTTGGCTCGGTTGCGCAGCCTAAGATGCAGCCAGAAACTGCGAGTGGGTGTCTCACTTCCCTTTCCTGTGCGGAGGTCGGCGTGACCGACTGGAGATTTGCGCAAAAGAGTCCTTCTGAAGAATTGGCTCAATTGCATTATTACGCCTTCAAGAAATGCGTCTGCGGAGTGGAAGTCGAATTCACGATTACGGTGAAAGAATTCGCGGCACCGCCACCGGGACAGCACTTCAAGTTTTTTGCCCAGGCCGACAAAGAGGTCAATCAGAAGCTTGCGCCGTTTTTGCCGTCGGGATGGGGGAACTCGATTCTCGAGGCGTTGACGGGGTGTACGCGATCGATTCGCGAGTTTCCTTGCGAGGAAGACAAGGCGGCGGCGACCGATCGAGCGGGCGCAGGGTGATTCGACGCGGGGTTTGCGAGGGTTTTGATTTGGTGAGTTTTCGATTTCGAGAGTTTTGATTTGGGTTGAAGTGCAAGATACCGCTTTGATTTCGCCGGAGGGCTTGCTTGGAAATTACGAAGAAAGAGCCGCTGCCCGGCGTGATCGTGCTGGAGATGAAGGGACAGCTTCAGCTCGGTGTGCCGTGTACGCGGCTGCAAATCGCGGTTGAGGATGCCATTCAGTCGAAGCAGACGCGCGTGGTGCTTGATTTAACGAATGTGATGAAGGTGGACAGCGCGGGGCTGGGGAAAATCGTGAATTGCCTTTCGGCGCTGCGCGTCGCCGGGGGCGCGATGACGCTTGCCGGTCCAAATAGCACCGTGGTGGGGCTGCTGAAGATGACGCGGGTGGACAAATTGGTGAAGTCGTTCCCGACGGCGCAGGAAGCCGCGCAGAACCTCGCGAATCCTGCGACCCCTTAGCTGCAAGAAGGTACTCTCCCCTGCAATCCGATCCAGAAATTTTAAGGTAGTAACTTGTTTGAGGCGCGGAAAACTACGCGTATTGCGTATATACGATATTGGAGGTAAAATACTCCTGAAATGGAGTACCAGAGAGGAATCTCGAACTTGGCTACGTTAATTCCAATCGGCGCGGGAATCGACTGGGAACGACCGGCAGACCTGTCGGACAAGGAAGTCCAGCGGCGGCTGGGGCCAGCGGCGATTCGCGGATTTCTGAAGATCAGCGAGCTGTGGCAATTACGCGACGAAGATGCGCGGCAATTGCTGGGCGGCATGTCGAATGGGGCTTTTTACGAGCTCAAGCGGAAGGCGCGAGGTACGCCAGATCAGGATCGGCTGACGCGGATTTCCATCCTCACTGGAATTTTCAAGGCGCTGAACATTTTGTATGGCAAGAAGCTGGCAGACCGATGGGTTCAATTGCCGAATCAGAATCCGATATTTGGCGGCGAGACGCCGGTGGCTTACATGATCAAGGGCGGGCAGCCGGCGATGCTGCGCGTGCGGCAACTGCTGGATTCCCGACGGGGCGGGCGGTGAGGGATGGAGCCGCGAATTTCCAAGCTGCGACAGGACGACACGCATCGTCTCATTCCGGCAAAGTATCTGGATCGCGATGAGAGCGTGCTGACGCGGTTGACGGACGACGACAAGGATTTGAAGGCGTTATTTGAACTGGAAGGCGCGACGAACGATCGGTTGCTCGGGGAAGCAGGGGTGCTGCCTGGGATTGGCGTGCGCGAGCTGGTATTCGGTGTACCCAATTTTCATGTGATCAATGCGGCGTTCACGCATGCGAATCCGTTGGGCGGACGATTTAATGGGTCAGACCGCGGCGCATGGTATGCGGGGTTTAAGCGCGAGACGGCAGAAGCTGAAGTCGCATATCACCGCGGCAAGGAATTGCAGGAAATCGATTGGAAGGAGAAAGAGACGTTTTCGTACGTCGATTTTCTGGCGGATTTTCGAGGAGAGTTTCACGATATTCGGAACGATGCGCGGTTTCGCGATTGTCTGAGCGCGGACAGTTACAAGGTTTCGCAGCGATTGGGAGAGAAGTTGTTGGAGGATGGGGCGGCGGGGGTTGTTTATCCGAGCGTTCGGCATAAGGGCGGAACGTGTTTGGTGAGTTTTCGGCCGGCCATGGTGAGCAATGTGCGGAAGGATGCTGCGGTCCGCATTGTGTTTGAGAGTGCGTTTGCAGAGCCGGAGATTCGGAGAACGAAGTAGATGCGCGCCGTCGTTGGGAAAATGAAAATCGGGAGAAAGACAAAGCGCGCAGAGGTTGTCGTCTGGGCAAGCTGGGGCGCAGCGGTGCTGCGCCCGTACATGACCGTGGCGGCGCGGATAGGCATTGCTAGGGCAGGCAAAAAACGCCGGCAAGATGCCGGCGCTACCTTAGTGAGCGGATGGTGAGCCGGCGGCGGATTTGAATTTTTTGATCAGGAAGACGAGCGGGACTCCTGCCAGTACGACCCAACCGAGAATTGTGAAGCAGTCGAGAGCGGCTAGCAGCGTGGCTTGACGCTGGAGCAGGTCGAAGGCGCGCGCTTGGGCGTGGACGATGGCGTCGGCGTGGGTGAAACCATGCGTCGAGAAATAGTTGGTCAAATTTTGGATGAGTGACTGGAAGGGTGCGTCGGACGCAGTGGCGTGGGCGACGAGCACGGACTGATGGTATTGCGTGCGGCGAGCAAGCATCGTGGTGACGAAGGCGATGCCGAAGCTGCCGCCTTGATTGCGGAAGAGGTTGGTGAGGCTGGAGGCTTTGTTGTTTTTTTCTTTCGCCAGATTGGAGTAGGCGAGCTGACTGACGGGGACGAAGAGCGTGGCGATGCCGAGTCCTTGCAACGCGCGGGCGAGCGCTTCGTGGCGGTAATCGGTGGCTAAGGTGAAGCTGGCGAAATACCACATGGCCAGCGCGAAGACGAAATAGCCGAATCCGACAAGTTTTTTTACGCCAAGTTTAGGAAGGAGGCGAACGACGACGGGCGCGAGCATGACGATGACGAAGGCGCCGGGGCCGAGCACGAGGCCGGCGTCGGTGGCGGTGTAGCCGTAGAGGCGCTGAAGGACTTGCGGGATCAGGACCGTCGAGCCGTAGAGCGAGAAGCCGAACAAGAAATAAAAAATGTTGGCGAGCGCGAAGTTGCGATCGGCGAGGAGGCGGATCTCGACGACCGGATCGGGATGGCGCCACTCCCAGATAATCGCGAAGACGAGGGCGATCATGGCGATCGCGAAAAAGAAGATGATGAAGTTGCTCTCGAACCAGTCTTCGGTTTGACCGCGATCGAGAACGACTTCGAGGCACGCGAAGGCCATGGCGACAGAGAAAATTCCCCAGCCATCGATTTTGAGTTTGCCGGCGCGCTTCGCGGCTTCGACCTCTCGCGTGAACTCCGGCGGATCGGAGAGCAATCTGCTGGTGAGGATCAGCGACACGATGCCAATCGGGATGTTGATGAAGAAGACCCAGCGCCAGCTCCAGTGGTCGGTGATCCAGCCGCCGAGCGGCGGACCGATGGCAGGAGCGGTGACGATGGCCATGCTGTAGAGGGCGAAGGCTGCGGCGCGTTTGGCGGCAGGGAAAGTGTCAACGAGGATGGCTTGCTCGACTGGGGCGAGGCCGCCGCCACCGATTCCCTGCAGAACGCGGAAGAAGATGAGGAGGCCGAGGCTCGGAGCGAATCCGCAGAGCAGCGAGCTGACGGTGAAGAGCGTGACGCAAATCATGTAGTAGCGCTTGCGGCCGAAGAGGCGGCTCAGCCACGCGGAGAGCGGGAGCACGACGGCATTGGAAACGAGATAGCTGGTGAGCACCCAGGTGCTTTCGTCGGCGCTGACGGCGAGGCCGCCGGCGATGTGAGGGAGAGCGACGTTGGCGATGGCGGTGTCGAGGAGTTCCATGAAAGTGGCGAGGGTGACGGTGATGGCGATGAACCAGGGATTGATGAATGGTTGGGACTTTGGCGGATCGAGCGGGAGGCGGAGCGTGGCTGCGGGTGGTGTAAGAACTGCGGTCGGAGTGAGTGCTTGAGCCATGGTCGGGACCTGTGCCGGCGGTCGAACACCGTACGGAGGCATTGGATGCAATACGAGACCGTTCGGTCTCATTTAGAGTGTGCTATACTTTCGTCGAAAAGACCAGTCGGTCTCTTTTTATGGACGCCTCGGCGGACCGATCGGTGCTGGGCCGACTACGGATGCTTAGGGCTTAGACCTTGCGTACATGGGGCGCAGCAGTGCTGCGCCTGTTCACGAGATTGCCGACGTGCGAGCACGGTGCATGGGGCTCGGCGCGGTGTAAGGAGAGCGGTATGACGAAGGGCGAAGAGACGCGGCGGGAGATTGTGGAGAAGGCGGCGCCGCTGTTCAACCAGAAGGGGTTTGAGGGGACGTCGCTGTCGGACCTGATGCGGGTGACGGGGCTGCAGAAGGGCGGGATTTACCGGCATTTTTCGAGCAAGGAAGAGTTGGCGAGTGAAGCGTTCGATTATGCATGGCAGAAGGCGGTGGAGCGGCGGCTAGAAGGCGTGGATGAGGCGGCGGATGCAGTCGAGCGGCTGAAGAAGATGATCGACAACTTTGTCGATATTCGGACGGGGCTCGTGGCCGGGGGCTGCCCGCTGATGAATACGGCGATCGAGGCGGACGATGGGAATCCGGTATTGCGGGCGCGGGCGCGCGGAGCGCTGGGCGGATGGATGGCGCGGTTGACGAAGGCGGCGGAGGAAGGGATTGCGCGGCGCGAGATTCAGGCGCGAGTGGATCCGAAGGCGTTGGGGCAACTGATTATATCGACGCTGGAGGGGGCGTTGCTGATTAGCAGGTTGGAGAATGATCGTGCGGCGCTGGAACAGGTGCGGCGGCATTTGCGGGATTATTTGGAAAGCGAGGTGCGGCGGAAGAAGGCGAGTCGCGCGCCGCGCGGTCGGTGAGTGGAGTTTTGAGTGGTTGCGCGTTTTTGTGGCGAGGAGTGGTTGCGCGTTTTGTGGCGAGGAGTGGTTGCGCGTTTTGTGGCGAGCGAGTTTTTAGCGGGGTGTTGATGGCGCCGAGGCTGGGCGGGGTGAACCCCGCCCCTACGAAAGTCGAGAGGCCGCGAGGCAAACAGGCGCAAGCTTCAGCATTTTGAGTGGTGTTTGCAATTAGAGAACTGTGATTTGCGGGGGCTTTGCTTTCGCGAATGGTGCGGCTTAGGATTTGAAATGCACGAAGACGCGGTTCCTCTCCTTTCTGCACAGGTTTCGGGTCTTAGTTCCCTCTTCCTGAAACCGATCTGACAAAACTACTTGGGCGTGATTTGTGTGTTTGGGGCGTTCGCTTCGCGTTTTCCGCGCGTTTTGCGTGGGCGTTCGGTGATCGCAACACGAATTGTGAGGCAACGCATGAGCGACCAAACGAACGCGGTGGTCAAGACGCTTGTCGTGCGAGCGCAGGCATAGCCGCCGCGGCGCAGGATCGACAGCAGCAGCATGCAGTCATTTTCGGAGTCTTCGATAACCAGGGCGCGCAGTGCTGTTGCCATGCTCTTCCTCGAATTCAGCGGACTCATGATCTTCATGGCGACGGCGAAACGGCGCGTGGCGAGACCGCTCGGACTCCGCGCGGACACACGCATTCGCTAAAGAAATTTGCCGTGACGAACTTCAGGAAGGGGTGACGCAATTATACCAAGGCGTCTTGGAGGGGAGACAAGAGCAAATTGAGAGGATTTTTCGGAGGGCTCGGGCGAAGTTTGAATTTTCTAATGTTGGCCGCACGCATCGCTTTGGGTGATTAGCGGTCGTAAAAACTCCCCGTCCTTTTTCGAAACGACATGGTTCTGTACTAGGCAATTACCCTGAGTTTTTCCGGTGAGTTTACCGGGGCGAACCTCACAACTCCATCATTCCAAAAGCCAAAGCCCGTTGGGCATGCAAAGGCACGCCAAATGCCGACATAGCGGCGGTTCTCAAGTTTGGAGTTCAAGACTGAAGATGGAAAGGAACTATGGCCTCTGCATCATTCGACATTCTGAGACGCCACAACGACGGCAGTTTGATCTGGGTCGAAACGGCGTCGGAACTCTCGCACGCCAAGGATCGCCTGCAACAACTGAACGCCGCGACGCCGGGCGAGTACTTCGTTTTCGATCAGAAGAGCCAACAGATCGTGGCGAGGATTGCGTCCAGTTTGGCGCCCGGGGATTGAACCGTGCCGTGCGCCCGGGCGGCATCGATGCACTCAATCTGCAAATCCAGACAGGGCCTTCGTTTACGGCAAATGACTACACGAACACTCGATTCGGCCTACTACCTTTACCTGATGGCTACGGTAGGCGGCGGGGGATATCGTCCCGGCATTGAAGAGACCGAATCGGAGCAGCCGCGGTGGACGCGGTGAGACACGCGCCAGAGAGCGCCCAACGAGATTCTCAAAGGATTGAAGAAAAGGGAGAACACCATGATTCGCAATCGAAATAGCTGGCCGCAGGTTGCCTCGGCCTTTGCGATTGGGCTGGGAGCTGGAGCCGCGCTTGGTCTTCTATTCGCGCCACAGTCGGGCGAGGACACGCGCGAGAAGATCCGCAGCACGGCGCAGGATGGCGTGGATGAGTTGAACGATCGCGGCAAAACTGTGATTCGACGGGTGCGCCGCAACATGGCGGACGCGAAGGACTATGTGAAAAGCGGCGTCGCAGACGCGAAGGATTACGTAAATGACGTGGCAGACAGTGCCGAGGTGGCGTTCCGCGAGGCGCGGAACACGGCGACCACGTCGTAGCCGGGGCTTTTACCTTTCTTTTTCCAGTTGATCCGCCGCGAACTGCCAGCCTGCGGGCTTCGCGCTTCGGCCGGCCCAAGTTAAAGCCGCTTTCAAGGAGGGTTTGTATGGACTTGCTTTGGACCATCGCAGTGATTTTGATCATTCTCTGGCTGCTCGGTATGGTGTCTTCGTACACGCTGGGCGGCTTCGTCCACATTTTGTTGGTGCTCGCAATTATCGTTGTACTGATTCGCGTGATCCAGGGGCGCAGACCGGTTTAAGGTTCGGGGAGTTTGCGAGCCGGATTCCGCAGCGGCTCGCGACTTCCGTTCCATTCGCATGAGTTCTGCGGTGAGTGGTATTTGAAATCAATTTGAAGGAGCCCAGCCTTGGCAACCTCGAAAGCAAAATCACAGGATCTTCTGGTTAGTGTGGCGGAATCGATCGGATCGACGCTCGGTGCGATTGCTGCGAAAGCGGACGCCGCGAAGGACGCGATCGTCGGCGGTACGGACACTGCGGTAAAGGAAGTAAAGCGCTCGGCGACGAAGCTCGTGCGGAAGAGCAAGAGCACAGCAAAGAAGGCGCGACGATCGAAGCCGGCGCGTAAGGCGCGTGCTTCGGCTCGGAAGGCAAAGGCGACTGCGAAGAAGGTGGCGCGGAAGGCTGTGGGCAAGGCGCGCGGAGCGGCTCGTAAAGCGAAGAAGGTTACGGCGCGGCGCGGACGGCGCTAAACGGTTTTGTTTGTCTAGATCGTTTGTCCGTCGGGAAAAACAGATCGGATTGGTTGGAACCGTTTTCACTGGGCGACCAGCGCTCAAGGAGGAAACACAATGGCTTCCGATGCTCGCGCGTTTTATTCGGCTCATTCGCACAGTGTTAGTGCAAGCGGAACGAAAACCCTTGGATTGGTCTGGATTGTGTATGGCGTGCTTCGGCTCGCCGTGACAGCGTGGCTAATCATGTTCACGACGACGGCGACGCTCATGTTTGGGTCGCTGCTAACGCGCGTTCCCGATCCGTATTCGCTCATGACGGAGTTTCACATTGTCTACAGCGTGGTGATCGTGTGGTCGGGCATTTCGGCGGTGCTTGGCATCGTGGCTGGATTGGCGATGCTGGCAAGCGCGAGCGCGCCTCGAATTCTGATCGTCGCGGCTTCGCTGCTTGCGCTGCCGGAGTTGCCCTTCGGCGTTATGCTTGGTGTGTATACGATGACGCACATCGCACCGCGCGAGTGATTGGCGCTGAGGAATTGGCGACGGTCAGCGCGAAAAGTAGCCGGTGCGAGTTCGCACGGTGAGTCCTGGCTTTTTCACACGAACTACAATTTTGTGAAACGTATTGTCCTTCGTCGCGGCGCTTGGGTAGTAGCCTAGCTCGTAGGACGTCCGCAGTTCCTCTGCGATGCGCTGGAAATATGTGCGCGGATCGACGGCCTGCGCGTCGATGTGCATCCCACCGGTTTCGCGCGCGATACGATCCATCACGCGAATTCCGTATTCATTGCGAGCGGTGAGCTTGCCGTGCTCCTTCTCTGTGTAGCGAATGGAGAAAAGCTGGACGTTTGTCTGTTGGGCTTCCTCGATCGTGGTCATCATGTCGTGTGAACTGGGGTTGTCTTCGCCGTCACTGAAAATGAGCAGGGCGCGGCGGCCGTTCTCTTTCGCCAGTTTTTCATCGATGGAATAAAAGATCGAGTCGTAGAATGCGGTGCCCAAGTCGCGGGACTCACGCGGGCCTAGTTCCGGAAAGCGGTCTGTGTGCTTTCCGTATACCTTCCAGCGCTGCATCATCTCGCCGCCGGATTGGGAGAAGTCGCTCACGAGGCGGACATGATTGCCGAAGCCGATGAGGAAAGCGCGATCTTTCGGGCCGAGGACTGCTTTCAAGAAAGTGTCGAGGTCGTGTTCGTGTTGCTTTTCGAAGTGATCCTGGCTGCCGCTGACGTCGACTATGAGGCCGAGCGTGAGAGGGATGTCGGTGCTTTTGGCGAAGTAGGCGATTTTTTGAGGAGCGGAGTCTTCGGCGACTTCGAAGTCGTCTTGTGTCAGACCGTCAACGAGGGCGCCGCTGCTGTCGCGGACGGAGAAGGATACCGTCACAAGATTAACGTCGATTTTGATCGAATCCTGCGCGCGGAGATTGATTGCGATCAGAGACGCGACGGCGACCACAATCGCGGCGGCAAGCAACAGACAGCAAGGAAATTGTCCCACTCGATTTCGCATAGCTCTCCCGACCTGGATCGCGAAGTTACTGATTCAAACGCTTGAACTAACCCATTTGTTCCAGGAAATTACCGCAACGTTCTGCGCGCCAGTACACCTTTCCCCCGATATCGCCTTCTCGGCCAACGACTTACCTTCGAGTCCAGACAGGAGCTCGCTATGAAAATATCGAAGAAGTTAGGGTTCGAGGTATTGGTGCTGGGAGCATGCTTGTTCCTTGGCACGGCGCTGCCCGCGACCGGAATCAGAACGCAGGACCCGCAACAGCCCTCGGCCGATAACACCAAAAACAACAAGGGCGATCAGTCGTCGGGCGCAATGACGGCGGATCAGCAGAAGATGAATTCGACGGACCGCGACTTGACGAAGAAAATTCGCATGGCTTTGCACCACGATTCGTCGCTGTCGAACTATGCACACAACATCAAGATCATCAGCCAGGACGGCAAAGTAACGCTGAAGGGGCCGGTGCGATCGGACGACGAGAAGTCGGCGGTCGAAGCGAAGGCTACGGAAGTTGCGGGCCAAGGTAACGTGATGAATCAACTGACGGTTGCGCCGCCGAAATCTTAATTTTCCCCAGCAGTAGAGTGACAAACGCGAATTATTCGCGAAGAGAGATCGAAGAGAGATATTGGTCGAATTCAGATTTGCTAAAAGGAGACTTTCGATATGGCTGACAAAAAGACTGCGGTATTTGGAATTTATTCCACGCGTAACGGCGCTGAACAGGCGGCGGACGCGTTGGTGAGCGCGGGTTTTTCTGCGGGAGATATTTCCGTGCTGTTGCCGGAAAATCTTGGGACGCGGGAGATCGGGACCGAGAAATCGACGAAGGCTCCCGAAGGAGCAACGGCTGGCGCGGGTACTGGAGTTGTGCTCGGCGGCGCGTTGGGATTGCTGGCGGGCATTGGCGCGTTGGCGATTCCGGGCGTCGGGCCGCTGATTGCGGCCGGTCCGATCATGGCGACGCTCGCTGGTATGGGGGCTGGCGGAACGGTTGGCGGACTAGCAGGAGCCTTGGTTGGAGCCGGCATTCCTGAGTTCGAAGCCAAGCGTTATGAGGGTGTGATTGAGAAGGGCGGGATTTTGCTTTCGGTGCATGCTTCGACTTCGGATGAAGTGACTCGGGCAAAGCAGATCCTTAAGGGGACCGGCGGCGAGGATGTTTCGTCCACGGGCGAGGCTTCGGTGGATAAGGCTGATCGGGCACGAGGGACGGTGGCGTAATCGCAGAATTATTTTGGAAAAAGACGGAAGGGCCGCGACTGGATCGCGGCCCTTTTCATTTTTGCGCCGAGAGTTTCGGCGGAAAGCTCGGCCCTTTCACACTTTATTTGTTTTTAGAGTCGTAGCTTTCGCCGTAGATGGCGGGGACTTTGCCACCGGCAGGGCGGAGGTAGACGGAGAGTTGACCGCGGTGATGGATGGAGTGGCGGAGTCCGAGATCGAGGAATGCGACTGCGGGCATTTCGAACATGCCGCGAAAGTCCATTTTCTTGGCCAACTGCTCGCCGGAGAGTCCGGCCAGGGCTGCGTGAACTTGAGGCAGCAAGTCGTCGTAATAATTGGCGATATCGGCGCCAGTCTTGAGCGAATCGGGTTTGGGATTTGGCGTGACGTCGAAGAATCCTTTCGTCACCGAACCGAAGAAGCGGTTTTCGGAGGCGACGATGTGCCAGGCAATTTCGAGGGCGGATCGAGCGGCGGGTTCGGGCTTGTAGTCGCCGCCGTTCGCGGGAATCGCGGCGAAGACGGCTTTGGTGGTGGGGTGTTCTTTTTTGATCGACATCAGCGCCATGTGGAGGGCGCCGGTTGCGGCTTCGGGCGTCAGGGCCATGGTGGTCACCTCGGCCCGCAGTATACCGATTCGATCGAGAGGACGCATCGGCCGCTCGTTGATAATCTGTGCGAATTGCTAGCGACCGCCGCTGCGGCGTTCGCCGGCGGCACTGCTCATATTGCGAAGGACCCAGACGGCGAGCGCTGTGTCGCTGGTGGCGCCGGTTTTACGGCGGAGGTCGCCGATCAGGCGATATAGGGATTCGCGCGGGAGTCTCATTTGGGCGGCCATTTCTTTGGAGGAGGCGCCGGAGGCGAGGCCGCGAAGGAGAATGGTTTCTTCGGCGGTGAACCTTGGCGGTGCGGGCGCACCCTTTGCCGCAACTGCGGCGACGGGAGATGCGGTGTTGGTGCTCGTAGCCCCCTTCACTGTTGCAGAGGTCACGGGGCGGCCGGCAGTCGCGGGCTTCATCGCCCCTGCCGGGCTGGAGTTGGCTGCGGGGATCGCGATTGATTCAGGAATAGACGCGGCGGATGCTGACGCCAGGACCGCTTGTTTGAACTCCACCGATTTCAAGTTTCCCCGTGTCGCCATGATTCAGTCCGTTTCTCGGAAGCAGTCGTGAACTGCTAGCCTTCGGAATCCGTGCTTCCTCTTGCAACGCGCTTAAGAAGCAAGCCGTTCTCCACGAAGTTCGGCGGACTCCCGCACGGAAAGTGCTGAAAGGGCGAGAGATGAACTCGGCGGAGCCTTGCGATTCTCAGCAGGGGCCTATGAACAAATTCCAACTTCGAAACGGTGTGCCAAAACGGAATCAGACGCGCCACAAGGCAGTCGCACGCGAATGTTTAGCTGGCGCGATCGGCGAGCACGATGTCGGCGACCCAATTTTCGAGGACGAGGCGTTGTTCGGGGTCCAAGCCGTCGAACTTGAGGCCCATGCCGAAGGTGGCGTCGGTATAAACGACCTTGGCTTTCGCGTGGAAGGAGCCTTTGTCGCGTGAAATTTTGATGGCGACTAGGGTACCGATGCCAAAGGGTGTCAGCGCATCGACGTAGCAGCCACCGAGGCCGATTTCGGAAGTTCGGGCCACGAGCTTGGTCCCAGTACCCACGTCGACGACCTCGATCGAGGCCACGAAAGGGCAGCGTTTGACGGCGCGTTCTTTTGCGAACTTTTTCACGCGACGGCCGCCGCCGAGCGATGTTTTTTGGGTTGTTTTCTCGCCGGTTCTCAGCATTCGATTCCTTATCGCAAACCGCCTGCATTCAATCAGTTAGCGCCGCTTAGGAGTCGATCGTTGGGAGCCAGTCTGCCCGTTTGTTTCGTTGGCGACAACTGACCGGCCGGACAGCCATGACGTAACGGAAACCGTACCTGGAAATATGCTTTGGCGCCGTTTTCAGTTTAGCTATCCTTCCTCTGAGGGCGAAACAGGCATCAGACAATCCGAAGGGCTTTGGTCGGCTCCCGCCCACCCCGCCTTCGAGATTCGGTCCCAAATTTTGGTCGTAACGATTTTGTGCCAGTAGTGGAGATCATGAACCGACTGACCAAGCTATTTGTTTGCCTGTTGTTGTGCGCCGCGCCGGCGGCCGCGCAGGGGCCCAAGGTGACGGCGACTGGGCCGTCGATGGATTTGAGCCTAGGCTATGAGTATTTCAATTTGGCACTGCAACCCGAGCGGGCCAATCTCAACGGCATCGATACGACATTTACAATCGATTTTCGGCCGCGCTGGGGTGTTCAAGCAGATTTCGCGTATGCGCGAGCGGCGGATGTCAATACCACTACGCACCATGCGGATACGCTAACGTATATGGGTGGGCCGGTCTTCTTTATTACGCGCGGACGGCGGCTGACGACGTTTGCTCATGTGTTGGGTGGCGGGGCGAGGATTACGGGGATTTTGATTAGTCCGGCGGGAGTCACGAGGGGATATATCAACGAGCCAGCGGTGGCGTTCGGTGGGGGCGCGGAGTGGCAGCTCTCGCAAAGGTGGGCCGTGCGTGGTTCGGCGGACTATGTAAGGGCTTCGTTTTTGACTTCGCCGACGTCGTTTGGCGGGCTTAGTAATTTTCGGGCGGTGGCGGGAATTGTGTATCAGTTTGGGTCGAACCGGCGGTAGGTTCGGTCGGTCTTCTGTTTTTGGGCTTCAGTTTAACTTGGGCAAGGCTTCTAGAGATTGCTCGAGATCCGCGATTAAGTCTTCAGTTGCTTCCAAACCAATATTTAGGCGCACGATGCGGTGGTCGTAGGGCGGCTGCTCGGTTGAGTTGCCGAAGTCGTAGGCCATAGCGAGACTCGTGACGCCGGCCCAACTATAGCCAATTTTGAAGAGATTCAGATTGTCGACGAAGGCGACGACTTGGTCGCGGGTGTATCCCGGGCGCAAGACAATCGAAAATAAGCCGGAGGAGCCGAGGAAATCGCGCTTCCAGAATTCGTGTCCGGGGCACGAGGCGAGGGCTGGATGGAGGACGCGCTCGATTTCGGTGCGGCCGGCGAGCCATTGGGCGATTTTGAGGGCGGAGGCTTCGATGGCTGAGAGGCGGACGGCCAGCGTTTGGAGGCCGCGGAGGGCAAAGCTGGCGTCGTCGGGCGAGACGTTGCCGCCGAGGACTTGCTGAGCGGCGCCAATTTTTTGGTAGAGGTCTTCGTCGCGGACCGTTATGGAACCGAGGAGCAAGTCGCTGTGACCACCTACATATTTGGTGAGGGCTTGCATGGTTATGTCGATGCCATGTTCGAAGGCGTCGAAGAGAATGCCGGCGGACCATGTGTTGTCGAGGACGACTTTTACATTTTTGGCGTGGGCGGCGGCGGCGATCGCGGGGACGTCCTGGACTTGCATCGTGATGGATTGGGGGCTTTCGGTCCAGACGAGGCGTGTTTTTTCGCGGATCAGATCGGCGATTCCGGCGCCGATTCCGGGATTGTAGAAGGTGGCGGTGACACCAAAGCGCGCGAGCACGGTGTTCGTGAATTTTCGATTGGGATGGTAGACGCTGGCGGGAACGAGGATGTGATCGCCGGCATGGAGCAGGGCGAGATCGATGAGAGAGATTGCAGCTTGGCCACCTGGGGCGAGAACGGTGTACTTCCCTTTTTCGAGTTCGCAAATACGCGTGGCTAGTTCGAGCGTCGTCGGCGTGCCGTAGAGGCCGTAGGTATAGCCGACTTTGTATTGGTCCCACTGATCGGTAGCGGCTGCGGCGGAGCGGAAAAGGGTCGTGGAGCCGCGACGGACGGCGGTGGTGAGGGAGCGGTAGCCTTCGGGGACGATTGCGTCGGTGTGAATCAGCCTCGTGCGCCAGGTTTTCTTCATCGGTAAGTCGACTGCTTTTGCTCCTTAGGCGTTTTGTTCGGTCTTGAGGCCGTTTGGCACCATCGGCAGAGTGCGAAGGCGCACGCCCACGGCGTCGAAGATTGCGTTGCCGATCGCGGGTGCGATGCCGACGATGGGAGTTTCGCCCGCGCCAGCTGACGGAATGTCTTTGCGATCGAGAAGAACCGCTTCGATTTCGGGCACATCTTTGAAGCGCGGGACACGGTACTTCGCAAAATGGGGATTGGTGATGCGGCCGTTTTCGAATGCAATCGCTTCGAAGAGCGCGCCGCCGAGACCCATGATATTGGCGCCAATGACCTGATGGCGCAGACCGTCGGGATTTACGATGGCGCCGCATTCGAATGCGGTGACGACGCGGACGATTCGGACGCTGCCGCTGGCGCGATCGACGGCGACTTCGGCGCATGTGGCGACGTAGCCGGCCTTTTCGATTCCGCCGCCCATACCGAAGCCTTGGCCTTCGGCGGTTTTCTTTGCGGGCCAGCCGAATTTTTTCGCAGCGGCGACGAAGACGTCGCGAAGACGCGAGTCGGAAATGTTTTTCAGCCGGAATTCGAGTGGATCGATTCCCGCGGCGTGAGCGAGTTCGTCGATCGCGCACTCGCGAGCGAAATGATTCGCGGTCGCGGCTAAACCTCGGTACGAGCCTTGGCGCAGCGGCGATTTTGTTTCGTGAAATTGGACGCGCTGGTTCGGGACGACGTACGGAATCCCGATTCCAGAGCCGCCGGAATTGTAATTATGAAATTCCCAGGCGGTGAGCGTTCCGTCGGCAGCGATACCGCCGCGGACATCGATGACTCCAGCGGGGCGAAAATAAGCCCAGGTGAATTCTTCTTCGCGGGTCCAGACGAGTTTTACGGGATGGCCGGCGCTTTTTGCGAGGCGGGCAGCTTCGATCGCGGCGTCACCAGTGTGCTTTCCGCCGTAAGCGGAACCGGTGTCTGGCACGATGACGCGGATTTTTTCTTTCGGGAGATGGAACGCGTCAGCGAGCTCTTCGCGCACGCCGAATGGGCGCTGGGTCCCGGTCCAGACGGTAACGCCGCCATCTTTCCATTCGGCGACTGCGGCGCGCGGTTCCAGCGGAGTGTGTGCGATGTATTCGACGGTGTAAGTTTGTGCGATTTTATGCGCGGCTTGCGAGAGGCCGTCGTCTACGGAGCCGGTCACTTTGCCGCCGCGGGCGTCTTCGCCTTCCTCTACGTTGTTCTTCAAATATGAAAACAATTCGCGGCTGGAGGGCTGCTTGATCTCGCTCCAATTCGCTTTCAGAGCAGCGATCGCACGCGCTGCCGCGCCTTCGCTGGGCGCGGTGACGCCGACGAAATCTCCATCGCGAACGACTTTTACGCCGGGCATTGCCTGAGCGGCGGTCGTGTCGAGCGAAATTAGCTTGGCGCCGAAAGAAGTGGGGCGAAGAACTTTGCCATAGATGAGACCTGTGGGGCGCAGATCGGTGGTGTATTGGTGGCGGCCGGTGACGAAATCGCGCGCGTCGACTTTTGGGATCGCTTTGCCGGCGACCGTCCAGTCGGGCGCGGGCGTAATTGGATCGGCGTCGGGCAAATCTTTCGCTAGCAATTTTCCGGTGGCTAGTTTCGCGTAGGTGATCGTGCGACCGGAACCCGGATCGGTCACCTTGGCATCGCGGGCCACGAGGTTGGCGGTCGCGACGCCCCATTCTTTGGCGGCTTCCTGAATCAATAGATCGCGCGCGGCGTTGGCGACGCGGCGGAGTTGCGGCGCCATGGTCGGCGTGGTGCGGCTGCCGAACGTGCCCATGTCGAACGGCGTGAGGGCGGTATCGCCCATCACCATACGGACACTTTCGAATGGGACATGCAGTTCGTCGGCGACGGATTGGGCGAGCGAAGTTCGAATGTTCTGGCCGATTTCGACTTTTCCAGTGAAGGCGGTGACAACTCCGTCTTCACCGATGTGGAGCCAGGATGTGATGTCCTTCGGCTCGTCTTCATCGTCGCGGCGATGGCCGCCGCGCCCGGATTCCTGCGCGTTCGTGGTGCGTGTGGCGACGCAAAATACTGCGACTCCAGCGCCCAATAATTTGAAGAAATCGCGTCGCGCTAAATCGAATCGATGGACGGGGGCGGCGCGCAGTTCGTAGCGCTCGGCTTCGATCGCCGGTTGCATCGCACGGGTACTCACAACGCACCTTCCGAGGTGCCGCGCGCTTGAGCTGCATTTGCCGAGTACAGCGTGGCGACTTCCGTGGTCCTCGCGCTTGTGCGCAACACGGGAACAACTGTCGCGCTCGCAGCGCTTTGCTTTTTTGTTCCCTTCGCGGCAATTCGGACAGCGTCAACGATACGAGGATGCGCTCCGCAGCGACAGATATTGCCTTGGAGTCCAGCGACGATTTCTCCGTCGCTGGGATTCGGATTCTTTTCGAGCAGTGCGACGCTGCTCATGATCATTCCGGAGGTGCAGTAGGCGCACTGGAATGCATCGGCTTGAATGAAGGCGGCTTGCACTGGATGAAGATTTCCGTCGCGCTCCAAACCTTCGATTGTCGTGATCGATTTGCCGAACGCGTCCGCGAGCGGCGTCAGACAGGAGCGGCGCGCCACGCCGTTTACGATTACGGTGCAGGCGCCACACTGGCCTTCGCCGCAACCGTACTTTGTTCCGGTCAGGCCAATTTCGTCGCGCAGTACGAACAGCAGCGGTGTATCCGGTTCGCTTGTGACCGGATACCTCTTGCCATTTACCAAAATTGTTTTCGCAGAGGCTTTCTGATTCGCTTCCGACTGCCGCCGGCGTAATTTGCGTCGAACATTGTCATCACGCACGCTCCATCCTCAGACCCAACTTCCGAATCAGGCTGGATGTCTTCAGTCTACACCCGCCATGATGCTCAAGAGCCGAGAGGACGAACATTGCCGGAATTCTCTTCGATAGGACTTGTCCTTGCGTTATCAGTCGTCTTTTAATTACGCTGCTTGCCGAAATCGAAAGCTCAAAGGAAGAAACTCAATGGACATCAATACGCGACGCGGATTTTTTGGGAAGATGGCGGCGATTGCGGCGGTTTTCGCGGGTGGGTCGAAACTTTCGGCGCAGCAGCCGGCGGCATCGGCGGGTCCGGCGCAAAGCGCGACGCCGGCTGTGCCTGGCACGGACGCGCCGCGGCGGAACAGCCACGTGCAGAATGGGATTTATTATTTTTCGGGGACGGGATCGAATGACGGGTATGGGAAAGACGATCACGTTCTTGTGACCGATCCGTTTGAGAAGCATGTGACGCGGACGATGGATGCGCTGAAGAAATCAGTCGAACGGGCGGGTTCGAACATGGACAGCCTGATTCATGTGGATGTGTTTTTATGCTTGCCGCACGCGGACAGCATTCCGATGCCGACGGGGAAAGCGCGGTTTGACGCCCATAAGGCGCAGTACGATGCGCTGAACAAAATTTATGGGACGTATTTTTCGCAAGGTAAGGCGCCGTCGCGGGCTTGCATGGCGGTGGAGTGGATTCCGGGTGATTCGTTGATTGAGATCGTGGGGAGCGCGTTAGTGGTTGGTCCACCGGCGGCGCCTGAGAAGTAGCTGACTCGCTCGCGAATCGAACAAAGGCTTTGGAGAGGAAAACTGAATATGGGTTCGAAGTTTGCGTGGAGTCGGCGAACGTTTTTGAGCGCACTGGGAGCGGTCACGGGGGGATTGATTGCGCCGCGCGAATCCGATGCCGCGGCCGCGTTAGGCGGCAAGCACAGAGCGCCGAAGCATGGCGGCGATGGGCATCCGATTGTGCCGATTACGTCGGGACTTGGATCGACCGGGGATATTTATGCGGAGCTTGGGGTGACGCCGCTGGTCAATATCAACGGCACGGTGACGGTGATTGGCGGGTCGGTGATGAGGCCGGAAGTAATGGAGCTGATTCGGCGCGGGAATGAGCATTTTGTTTTGATCGATGAGCTGGAAGTTGCGGCGGGAAAGTTCATCGCGAAGATTTGCAAATCGCCGGCGGGATACACGGGGCTTGTGACTGGTGGCGCGGCGGCGGCGATGGTCGTGGGTTATTCGGGGATGATGACGGAAGATCTCGAGCCGCGCATGAAGGCGATTCCGGATGTAACCGATTTTCCGCGGACGGAAGTAATCATTCAGAAGAGCCATCGCTATGCGTTCGATCACCAGATTCGGCAGACGGGCGCGAAATTGATCGAGGTTGAAACGCGCGAACAGATGATTGCGGCGATCACTCCGAAGACGCTGGCGATTCACTTTACGAATATTTTGTCGGACAAGGGGAAGGTCAGCGGGGCGGAAACCATCGAGATTGCAAAAGCGCATAACCTCTACACGTTTAATGATGCTGCCGCCGACGTGCCGCCGAAGGAGCGGCTCTGGGAATATCCGGCGCAGGGTTGGGACATGGTGACATTTAGCGGCGGCAAGGATATTCGCGGGCCGCAGGCGTCGGGCTTGTTGATTGGAAAAGAGGAATTGATTCACTGGTCGCTGCTGAATATGAGCCCGCAGGAAGATCGCATTGGGCGCTGCTGCAAAGTCGGCAAGGAAACGATCTTTGGGTTCCTGAAAGCGCTGGAGTTGTTTGTCAATTCGGATCTAGACGCGGACCTGAAGATTTTCGATGAGCGGGCGCAGGTGATCACGGATGCGATCAAGAAGTTTGGGGTGACGGCGCTGCCGCGGGAATTCAACCGAGACGCGCTGGGGAACGTGACGCCGCGGTATAGCTGGCAGATCGATCCGAGCAAAGTGAAGATCACGGGGCATGAGGTGATGCAGAAACTGGCGGATACGCGGCCGATCGGGATCGGGAGCATGGGAGCTGGAGCGAGCGGGATGCGCGGGCGCGATCCGAATGCGCCTCCGGGCGGTGAGCATCATGAAGAGCATAGGTCGCAGAGGGATCCGAACAGCTTTGGGTTTGCGGTGTGGCAGTTGAAGGACGGTGAAGACAAGATGATTGCGGAGGCGGCTGGTCGAGATATTTCACAGAAGCATCGAAGGCGAGCAAATAGGCTCTGATTTTTTCAGGCAAGAACGACGCAGTCGCGGCCTTGCTTTTTTGGCGCGAATAGAGAGCCGCGTCTAGGCTAGGCTTCGACCAGGTTGAGCACGTGCGCACCGTGCGCGGGGAACGTTGCGCATACGGACTGCGAGAGCGTGGACCCGGCCGAGCGTTTGACCGCGAAACTCCGTTATGAGTTCCTTCGTCGCTTCGCGCAGTTGTTCGCCCCGCTGACGAGCGCCGTCCAATGGCGCATCGGGAAGAATAACGACAAACTCCTCGCCTCCGAAACGGCAGACGATATCTTCGCTCCGAAGTTGTGATTGCAGGAGATGGCCAAGGGAGCGAAGGACGATATCGCCCGCTTCGTGGCCGAAGGTATCGTTGAAGCGCTTGAAATGGTCGACGTCGATCAGCATCAGGGACAGCGGCGTGTGCTTGCGAACAGCGCGCGAGAGCTCTCTGTCGAGCGATTCTTCCATGTAGCGGCGGTTGTAGAGGTTGGTCAGAGGATCGCGGATCGATTGCGTACGCAATACCTCGCGCAATTTGAGGTTGGCGAGGGCCAATGAAGCTTGTTCGGCGAGAGTTTTCGCTAGTTGCTCGATGGATTCGTCTGAGCCGAACACGGATTCGTCGTTTTGATCTCGTGTCGTCTGCACGGTGAGAAGTCCCAGCGTTTCGCCGTGCGCCATCATCGGCACGCACAAAGAGTGCTTCGGACGCGGCTGTGCGACGTGCACGCAAGAGAGTGCGCTGCTTTCGTCGCTCGCAGCATGAATTCGCCCGCGACGCAGTGCCCAGCAATCCTCGGGAGCGAAGACCGAATCCCTCAGTGCCGGCGATTTCCAGGAAGCGACCATTTCCACTGCGTTTCTGGAATTAGAGAGGATGCAGAGAGCACCAGATGAATTGGGCATCAGGAGTTCGGCGCTGCTGGCGATGATCGGGTACGCTTCGGCCGACGACAGGCATGACTGCAACATGTCGCTGAGTTCCGCCATCAAGGTCGTGCGACGGTTGAGGATGACGGTCTTCTGGTGCAGTTCCTGATACCGCTGCAAATTGTCGGTGAGTTCGATCGAACGGCGCACAGAGAAAAAGCTCAGCCCGATCAACAGCACGATGGAAACGACGATGATTTCATCGAGCTTGGTGCTTTTGTGTTCGGCGAGCCACTGAACGAGCCAGCCCGTATCGAACAGGAACACGAGAACGCCCGCGACCAACAAAGCGATTCCAATTCCCAGAATGTCGCGGCGCACACCGCGCCTCGCTCTTTCGATCAGGGGAACTGCTCCCTGCTTGGAATACGCCGAGAAGCGGAGGGAGAGTCCGAGCCAACGGCGAACGAAGAACGCGCAAAGTCCGGCGAGGAAGACGACGGCGACGGCTATCGTCTCATCAATCTTGCTGCCTCGATGGCTGGCAATCCATTCGACCAAGTTGCCGGTATCGAGGAGGAAGACCAAGGCAACGGCAATCAGTAACGCCAAGGAAATGCCGATGACATTCCAGCGGAGGGTCTTGTTGGACGGCTCGCCGGCGGCGAGATTTGAAGAAGGCTTTTTCACGACGTCTCCCCAGATTGGGACGAGGTGCTTGGTTTAAAAACGCTTATCTGTGTTGCAGGCTAACATCTGGCTTTCGGGACGCGGGTGGACACCGCCCGAACATTTCCAACGGTTAATCTGGCTCACGGTGTATCACGAGCTTTCCCGATCAGAGCCAACTAAGACACGCAGAATCAGCTACTTATACCGTTTCGGCGTCTTGCACAACCGTTACCTAATAGGAGTAAGATTGCTTCGCAAACATAGCGGAACGTTGATTTCTGCTCGTCCTTCCAACCAGTGTCTTTGGAGGCAAGCCCGAGGTTCGAACAGGCCTGTAAATCGGGGCGGCGGCGCTGCGGCCCTACGACAGCTTGCCAGGGCCGCGAGGTAAGGGGAGTCCCACACCTTGGGTCCCATTGCGGTGGCAAACTGGTAGTGACAGAATGGCCACATCGGCGGAAACACGGCCGGCCGGTACCGGTGTCTAAGCAAGTAGAGCGACACCGGGCTGAAAGATATTGACGGATGCCCGATTCGTTCCAGAGATCGTCGCAAAGGTCGCGCTTTTTCGGCCCCGAAGCAATTGGCCAAGAGGCATTTGGTCATGAAGGCTCGGGCTTTCCCGCCGAGCCGGAAAGGGCGTCGATGTCGGACTGGGCAGGAGCCCTAACCTGGAGCGGTGACGAAACTCGGCTCGTAACCGAGTTGCAAGCGGGTTCGGAAACGGCGTTCGACTGGCTGGTCACCCACTATCACGGTCCTGTCTATAACTTGATTTTGAGCATGCTTGGGGATGGCGCCGACGCGGCTGACGGCACGCAGGAAGTTTTTCTGAAGGCATTTCGAGGGATTCGCAGTTTCCGCCAGGGCAGCTCACTGAAGACCTGGCTGTATCGCATCGCGATTCGCGAGGCGCTGAATCACAAGCGGTGGTTCAAGCGGCACCTGCAAAAGAATGTGTCGATCGATGCGGAGCCCGAACGAGGGACACGCAGCGATTGAGATCGAAGATCTGGCGTTGACTCCTTTCGACCAATTCGCGGCGCATGAGATTCAGGCGGCAGTGCAGAATGCGCTGCAACAAATTCCGGATGTGTTTCGGAGCGCGGTAATTTTGCGCGATCTTGAAGGGCTTGCTTACGAAGAAGTCGCGGAAGTTCTGGAATGCAGCGTGGGCACGGTGAAATCGCGGATTTTGCGCGGGCGACGCGCGCTGAAGGATTTGCTGGAGCCGCTGCTGAACGAGCATCCCGCGGCCTCGCGTCAGGCCGAAAGGGCGAGAGTGATCCAAATGCCGGGACCGACGCTGACGTATGGCGCAAACGCTGCGGCGACGTCTCCTTTTAGTGCCGGCCTGCAGCGGCGCGCGGCCGACTTTGCGGCCAACTACAATTTTCTACGCAAGAATTCGACCGGGGAGGAACTGCCATGAATTGTTCCTCGGTACGCGCAAAACTCGCCGGATATATGGATGGCACCATCGCCGGCGCCACGCAGGCGCAAGAGCGAATTTATCTGCGCAAGCATCTCGATGAGTGCAGCGAATGCCGCGAGGAGCTCGAGCGGTTCCGCAAGCTGAGCGCGTTGCTTTCGCGCGTGCCGCGAAGCCTGCCGCCGGCGAATCTGGCAACGCGGATTCGTGTGGCTGCGGCGCAATCGACGTCGGCACCCGATGCCCCATCGCGTTGGCGGCGCGTGCGCGACCGTGCGGAGATTTTGCTGGATAACGTGTTTCGGCCGATTACGCTTCCGGCGACGGGCGGATTTTTCTCGGCGATTATCGTTTTCGCGGTCGTGTTGCAATTGATCGTTCCCGGCATAACGGTTCGCGCGGTGCAGAACGATGTGCCGCTGAACATTTTGCGACCGGCGGAGCTCATTTCACTATCGGACTATCCCGAGGCCTGGGCGCCAGATCAACATGATGCGGAGCTGGCGCTGCCTCACGGGCTGCTGCTCGACGTGACAGTGGATGCGCACGGGCAGATGCTGGATTATGAGATTTTGTCGGGGCCGCGGAGCCTCGATTTGCGTCGGCAGCTCGATCAGATGCTGCTGTTTTCGCGGTTTCGGCCGATGCTCAGCTTTGGGCGGCCGACTTCGGGTGGGCACGTGATTTTGAGCTTCAGCGCCGTCCACGTTCGCGGCTAGCTACGGCTCGCCGCTGCCCGTGGTTATAAAACCCTAAATACCGAGAGTTCAACCGCTCTTTCGGCTTTTCTGCCCTGTTCGCGGGTCCAGCTTCCTTTCGACACACGACTGTCCCTCACCGACCAACTTCGCTACTCCTCTCTTGTGTTTAATGGGAGAGGAGGAAGGCATGGGATTCGGCACGTCCAAATTCGGGCAGCTCGGATTTCTGTGGGCGAAGCTACAAGCGCTCGTCGATGAATCCCGGTCACGGAAACGGGATCGACGCGACGAAGCGGCGCGTGAGACGAAGGCGGTACGCAGGCACGAGGTTTCGAACGAGCTTGATGCGTACGTCGTTCGGCTCGTAACGATTGCGTTCCTGGTGGCGGTGCTGTTTTCGTCGCCGAGGGTGACCGTAAACGCGGTGCCACAGACTTTCAATGCTGAGCGCGCATTGCTGGAAGATGCGAATCGCGAACGCGTTGCGCAGGGTTTGGCGCCGCTGCGCTGGAATGCGAATCTCGCTGCCGCAGCGCACGCACATGCGTTGCTGATGGCGCAGCGCAACACACTTTCACACCAATTTTCGGGAGAGGCTCCGCTGCAGGATCGTGTTCGCAGCGCGGGCGCGCGGTTTACGGAAGTGGCGGAGAACGTCGCCGAGGGTCCAAGTGCAGAGATGATTCACGTAAGCTGGATGCATTCGCCGCCGCACCGGGCGAATCTGCTCGATCCGGAACTGACGGACATCGGGATCGCTGTGGCGGTTGGAGCGCCCGGTCCGGGTTCGGGGCGCAGTCCGATGCTGTTTGCGGTACAGGATTTTTCGCAGGCGGTTGCCGACCTCAGTTTGAATGAGCAGGAGCATGAGGTTGCTTCGGCGCTGGCCGCGCGAGGATTGCAAGTGACGAACCTCGGAAGCAATCCGGACGCTGCGCCGGCGGTGAAGAAGAGTTCGAAGCAGTCCGCAAAGGTTCGCAACGTCGCCGCGGTCACGGCGGATGGGACTACGCCTTCGATCGCGATTGGCGGAATTGAAGATGCGCGGAAAACATGTGTCATGAGTCACGGGTGGTCGGGGCCGCGTCCGGGGTTGATTGCGCGGTATGAGAGCGGGAATCTCAACCGGCTGCCGGAGAATCTGGAACAAAGAATTTCATCAGGGCGGTTCCACACTGCGTCAGTAGGCGCCTGCGAGCCGAATGGCGGTTCGGAGGGATTTGCTCGATTCCGCGTTGCAATCCTGCTGTATTAGCTCTCCGGCGTTGGATCCTCCCCTTCCGCTGATCGCTGGAAACACGAGACTTACCTCTCCGTCGCAACTTTCATTGAAATTCATGAAACCTGCGTTGACGCAAAGCATCCATTTAGACGGTTGTCTAAATATCGAGATGCCTCTTTTCGATTACGAGAGAGGCTGGAGAGACACAATGGGCAAGCTTACGAATCAGGTGGCGGTCGTAACTGGGGCTTCCAAGGGTATTGGCGCGGCGATCGCAGAAGCGCTGGCTGCGGAAGGGGCTTCGGTGGTTGTGAACTACGCGTCGAGCAAAGAGGGCGCAGATCGCGTGGTGAAGAACATCACGGCGAAGGGCGGAAAAGCGATCGCGGTACAGGCGGACGTTTCGAAGAAGGCCGACGTCGTGAAGCTATTCGCTGAGACCAAGAAGGCTTACGGCAAGCTGAACGTTCTTGTGAACAATGCCGGCGTATATGAGTTCGCGCCGCTCGAGGGCATCACGGAAGAGTTGTTCCATAAGCAATTCAATCTGAACGTGCTCGGGCTGTTGCTCACGACGCAGGAAGCGGTGAAGCTGATTGGATCCGAGGGCGGCAGCGTGATCAACGTTGGATCGGGCGTGAGCACAATTTATCCGCCGAATACGGCGACTTACACGGCAACGAAGGCGGCGGTGGATGCGATCACCGTTGTTTTGTCGAAGGAGCTTGGGCCGCGGAAGATTCGCGTTAATTCCATCAATCCGGGAATGATCGAGACCGAGGGAGTGCGCACTGCGGGATTCAACGAAGGCGATTTCCGGAAGTGGATTGAGTCGACTTCGTCGCTCGGGCGGATTGGGCAGCCGGATGACATCGCGCCGACGGCGGTGTATCTCGCTTCGTCGGATTCGAAATACCTGACTGGTGAGACGGTGCGGGTGACCGGCGGTATTGTATAAGCGAGAAGAAGTGCAATAGAAGCGCGGGGGTGTCGCGATATTTGTCGCGGCGCCTCTGCGCTTTTTTTTGCGCGCCGGAGATGAAAAGGCTCCCCGTGCTATCCTGCCGGTCGATTTTTTAAGGCGGGTGAGCGATGGCGAAGAAGAAGGGTGCCTCCAAGTCTGCGAAGCAGAAGCCTGCATCGCCTTCGAAGCGAACAACAGCCCGCGAGACAAACCTCGACACCAGCCAGGGAAAAGCTTCAATCACCGCTGTTGAGATGTTGGCCAAATCCATCTCTTCAGCGAAATCTTCGGTACCGGCCCGAGCGCCGAAATCGCCGGCGGGCAGAACGATTCCAGCAGAAGCAGCCCTCAGTTTTTTGCGTGACACGAAGGGATCGGTAAGCTGGTCGTTGCGCGATTTGTCGCACACGCTGAACATCTCGCGCGAAGAAGCGGAGCGCGTGGTGGCGTTGCTGCAAATACAAGGCTACGTACAACGAGAGTCGGAGAAAGCGGGGGAATGGATGACGACACCGTCCGGCGAAACCGTGGCGGGCGCGAAACCACCGCGATTCGATCGTGAAACCGTCGAGGCGGCGCTAACGTCTTTAAAACAGCGGATCGAAGATACGAACAACGATCGCGCTGCCAGATTTCGGGTCACGCGTGCTGTCGCGTTTGGAGATTTCCTCGCGAAAGACCGGACACGTGTGCAAGCTGCCGATGTCGGGATTGAACTCGCCCTCCGCGACTCGAAGCAATCCTCCGACGAAGTCTACACGCTACACTCCGCTGCCGAAGCACGCGAGGAGCAGCGATTTCTGCGCCAACTCCGCGGACGCAGCGCACTGATCAACCTGAGGAATTATGCAGAGTGGATGGGGCTCCGCACGCATCGGAAACTTTTTCTGAGGCCGCGATAAATTTCAGTGCGGAGATGCGAAACGCAGCTTGCTGGTTGCCTTCACGGAGATCGAACACATTAAAAACTTAATTTAATGTGTCGATGATGTCATGCGCGGATATTATTTTTACAAATAATCATTGCGAACAATTCGTCCGATAATTTTTCCATATCAAATCTGAGATTCATAAACCCATATAACTCGCATATTTCCGTAGAGCAAGCCACGTCTGAATTCTAAATCCCGGCAATTTACATTCACTAACCGCTACATTCTGAAGATATTGCAAAAACATATTTTCGTCGGCTCGCTGGCACGCGCATTGCATTGGGTGTGCGCGCAGGTCGTGAACTAGCTCTGCCCAGGGGGGAGCAGCGCCAGGGTTGTTTGTTGTGCGTTCTCTTTTTTGGGAGGAACTATCGCAATGTATAAGTCCGCAGTACGTGTATTGATCGCAGTTTTGTTTAGTTGGTTGTTGGTTGTGGCGCCCGCCCTTGCCGATCTCACCGGAGACCTCTCGGGAACTATTACGGATTCCACGGGAGCAACGGTTTCCGCTGCCAGAGTAACCATCCAAAATTTGAATACCGGCCAGACCCGCGTAATCACTACAAGCGACTCGGGCGAATTTTCCGCGCCGCAACTTGAAATCGGAAATTACCGAATCAGCATAGAGAAGGACGGATTCAAGTCGTTCTCGCAGAACGCTGTCGTTCGCAGCGGCGAAAAGACGCGCGTCGATGTCCAAATGCAACTCGGGAATGTGAGCGAAAGCGTCGTCGTTGAGTCAGGCGCAATTCCAACGCTGGACGTTGCCACAGCGCAGGTGAGCAACTCCATCAATGCAGACGAAGCAATGGCGCTGCCGAATCAAAATCGCGATCCCGTGCTGTATGCCACGCTGTCGCCCGGAATCGCGCCGGTCGCGATGAACAATCCGTTCCTTGGAGTGGGCAGCTTCAATTCGAACGGATCACGCGGGCGAGCGAACAACATCACGCTCGACGGCGTGACCGCTACGGATATTTCGACGACTGGGGAATCGGGCGCGGCCTTCGTGCAGGATGCGGTGGCCGAAGTGAAAGTGATCACCAACAATTTTGATGCGGAGTTTGGGCGCAACTCAGGCTCGCAGGTACAGATCCTGACCAAGAGCGGCACGAATGAGTTTCATGGCTCGCTCTACGATTATTTCCAGAACAGCGGACTGGGCAACGCGCGTGGTTATTTCACACCCGTAGGCGGACCGGTTCCGAAAATCGTGCAGAACCAGGGTGGCGCGACGATCGGCGGGCCGGTCATCAAAAATCACACATTTTTCTTTGCGAGCGGTGAAGTGGAGCGCACGCGAGGCGCGGGGCAGACGGTCATCGCAAACGTGATGACGCCAGCGCAGGCCGCGGCGATCACCGATCCGACTGACGCTGCACTGTTTGCGGCGAACGGTTCGCCAACGTCACCAAACGGCAGCCTGGCCGGCTCTTCGGCCAACACGATCGATGGCGACATCTGGACCGTGCGCGTGGATCAGGTATTGCGCGGCGGCAAGGATGGATTGTTCGTGAAATACGGGCAGGCGCCATCGACTACCATCAGTCCGGGGCTCACATTCATTGACACGAATCTGCCCGGGTTCGGCGCTTCAACCACTGCCACGCCTCGCGATCTGACGATCAGCTACACCGCGGCGATCTCAAACAGCTTGGTCGACAACTTCCGCTTCGGCTTTGGGCGCGTGAATCCGGCGTTCAACGTGAACTCACCTTTCCCCGAAGGCCCCGAAGTGATTTTTGCGGATGGCACTTCGAACTTCGGCATCAACAGCATCATTCCTCAGGGACGCACACAGAATACGTTTCAATATGCCGACACGGTGTCGTGGACTCACGGGCGTCACACACTGAAGTGGGGCGTGGATTTCAATCGTTATCAAGCGCCGAGCTTCTTCGACGCAGAAGCACAAGGCATCCTCGTGTTTGGCAGCATCGCCGATTTCCAGACGGGCAATCCGCTGGAATATCAGCAATTCATCGGCAATACGCACCTGCACAACTTCGCGCTGGATGCGTTCGGATTCGTGCAGGACGATTTCCGAATTACCCGAACGCTCACATTGAATCTTGGCTTCCGCCTGGAATCTTCGGGCGGAGTTTCCGAGGGTTCGGGACAGCTTTCGAATCTTGACCCGAACAACACGACGCCGATCGGCGTGTTGGGCACGGGCCCACTCGGCGGCGTCGATTTGGGCGGCACTGCTTTCCATCGCAACTGGAATCCCGCGCCGCGCCTCGGCTTCGCGTGGAATCCGATGAACGGGAAACTCGTTGTGCGCGGAGGTTACGGCATCGCGTACGACTTCATTTATCAAAACCCGATCACAAACCTGCGATTCTCTCCGCCGTTCGTGAACATCGTCACGGTGAAGGATTTCAGCGGCGGCAACTCTTTGGCGAACCTTGTGGCGGGTACATCGCCGGCACAGGCGGCCGCGACTGCCGGGCTCGGCTCGTTCAATCCTCTCCAGAGCGACTTTGGCGCTTTTTCGCCGGTCGATCAGAATCTCGCAGAATCCGCGGAACCAGCAATGGGATGCGGGCGTGGAATATCAAGTCGCTCCGGACCTCGTGATGAAGGTTACGTACGTGGGCTCTCACAGCGATCGTCTGCAAGTGAGCCAGCCGATCAACCTCGTGAATCCGGCGAACATTCCGGCGGCCCCGACGAGTCTGGCGGATCAGACGGCGCGTTTGGCCGAATTCCAGACGACGTTCCAGAACGAGACCGGCGGCGCGTTCGGGCCGCTCAATAATTTGATCGATCCGCGGTTCGATGCGGTGACACAGGTACAGAGCACCGGGACCTCGAGCTACAACTCGTTGCAGGTCGAAGGAATTCGGCGCTTCAAAAACGGGTTGACGTTTGACGCGAATTACACCTGGTCGCACAGCCTCGATGACGTTTCGGATGCGCTTGGCGTGCTGGTCAACGACAACGCGCTGCCGATTAACGCGGCTGCGCCGATCTCGGCGAATCGGGCGAACTCAGAGTTCGATCTGCGGAACCGATTCGTGGCCAGCTACAACTACCAGCTACCGTTCGGGAATCATTCCTCCGGCTGGAGGAAGTATCTCTTCGGCGGATGGAGCCAGAGCGGCATCTTCACAACACAATCGGGATTCCCGGCGACCGTGTTCGCAGCCCCGATCGGCGGCATTACGGATTTGTTGCTCAACGGGACAAACAACGGAGCAACGACCGTGAACGATCCGCTGAATGGCAATGCGACGCAATTGCATCCGGTGCCGTTCTTCTCGAGCTATGTTGTGCCGACGACGCTTCCGGTGAGCGAGCCGCTGCTCGAGCAGGTTGGTACGAGCGGGCGGAATCACCTGACGCTGGACGGATTGACCAACTTCGACGCGGCGGTGAGCAAGCGGATTCTTATCACAGAGCATAAGGCGCTTGAACTTCGGTGGGAGTCGTTCAACGTTTTGAATCACCCAAACTTTGCCGGATATCAGAATCAATTCGGCAGCGCGCAGTTCAACACGTATACGAGCACGGCGACCAATGCTCGTCAGATGCAGCTCAGCGCGCGATTTACGTTCTAAGGCGCGTCGGAGTTCGCATGCAGGATGAAGGGGAGGGGATGTTGCCCTCCCCTTTTCCATTTTAGAGCTCGTTTCGGAATGAATCGCTGACAGCGTGGCAAGCTGGGGCGCCCCTTCGGGGCTCAAGGCAAAGCAGTGCTGCTCCCGTACATGGCTCCGTCTTAAGCGACTACTTGGCAGCCTTCTGAGTTTGTTGCTTTTCGTCGCTGGATGACTGGGATGAGTAGTTTGCGGCGTCTGACGGCGGTGTCTGGGTGTTTGCCCTCTGGGTCTTATCCGGTTCCTGTTTCTTACCATCGGCTAAAGCAGATGCTTGTTCCTCGGCGTCGCTTGAACTCGACGATTTTCCGCTTTTTTGTTTCAGGTCGCCGTTCTTGTCGCCCTGTTCGACTGCTTTCGCTTTGCTTTCAGCAGCAGGCTTCTCGTTTTGTGACCCAGCGTCCCTGGATTCGGACGGGGTCTGATCGCCAGGCTGAGCCAACGCGAGTTCCTTCCCGAGATCTTTCGAATCCGCCTTCGGCTCCTGTTTCTTTTCGCCCTGCGGCTTTGTGCCGCTGCTTTCGGCTTCCTTCCCTTTTGCTTGCGGCTGAGACGAAGACGGTTCCTTCATCTTCTCGTCTTTGTCGACTTCTATCGCGGATTTGGGTTTGGGCGCAAGCAAATGCTCCATGCGAGCGCGAGCTGCGCGCCATCGCACATCGCTCGCGGCGGCGGCGCGATCGAGATAGGGCGCGAGCTTTTCGTCGGTAACGCCTCCCTGTTCTTTCATGTACTCGAACAGTGCGGCGTTGGGCGTTTCGATGTCCGCCAAAAGCGTGAACATCTCGTCGAAAATTTCTTCAATCGGATTTGCTTCTTTGTCCTGGTCCATTGGGTTCGCCATTCGCGCGGCTCCTGAGCCTTTCTGCGACAAAGCCTCGAAAATACGCACCAATTAGATGCCCGAGAAACAATAAGGACGGTCGAGCGAACGCACCTGATGCGCGAAGTAGCACGGTGGAGCGCTTGCTTCACTCGAACCTGCATAGCAGAATGCCATCTCAATTCACACCACCGTTGAAGGAGATTTTTGTGAGCGCACGCGAAGATGATCTGGCCGCAATTGCCGCGCAAGAAAGCGAACTTTGCTTCATCAATTTCGACGAAGAAAGAGCGTGGACGCTGGGATCACGGCTGCGCACGATGGCGGTTGCGCGGAAGGCCGGCATCGTGATTGACGTTCGGCGATTCGGTCAGCCGCTTTTTTACAGCGCGCTCGGCGGCACATCGCCCGACAACGTGGAGTGGGTTCGGCGCAAGAGCAACCTTGTCGCGCGCTTTCACCGCAGTTCGTACCGGCTGGGAATTGAAATGGGAGCGAACCTGTTTGAGAAATATGCACTGTCGATGGCGGACTTCGCGGCTCACGGTGGTTCGTTTCCGATTTGCGTGGAAGGTGCAGGGGTGATCGGGTCGGTCACCGTTTCGGGACTGCCGCAGCGGGCGGATCATGAGCTTGTTGTCGAAGCGCTTTGCGTAGAGCTTGGAAAGGATTACGGCAAGCTGGCGCTGCCGACTCCGTCGGTGTGATCGGGTGTGACTGAACGGGTGGCCAAGACAAGATCGATCGTGTGGACTTGGGGCGCGGCGTGCTGCGCCCCTGCAAATTCGCTATCGGTAGGTCAAGACTTAGCCGACGGCGGTACGCGAAGATCAGAATTCGAAGTGGAAACGCAGCGATGGCGCGACTACCGGGCCGCGATCCTTGTTGTAGCCGGGATGATTGACATACTGAAATCCGAGCGCTGGATAAAATCCGCGCCACACGTGCATTGTGTAGAACGTTTCGACGATGTCTTCGCGAGCGTAATTCAAGCGGCCATCGCCGAGGAGAAATCCGAGACCGCCTAACGCAAGATATTCCTGGTGAGCGCGCGAGATTCCGTTGGAGACATACGCGAGGCCCACTCGGTCGTATTTGCGTCCCCAGCGCGTGCCTTTTGCGAAGGCGCCGATCTGCGCGGTGCCATCAACCTCGGTGTATGCGTACGATTCGTGCTCGCCCTCGTTCCATCCCCAGCGGCCGAAAACTCCGAACCAGTCGCCAAGAGGTTGTTCGAAGTTGGCCCCGAAACCGTACTTGATGTTCGTAGTTAGCGGATGAGCGGTAATTTCGGGTGTCGGCGTCAGACCGGCGCGAAAATTATCGATGGCGGTTTGGTAGTCGCCCATGTTCGCGTGATTCACGAAGGTCAATAGGCGAAGCACGCCTTCTTGTTTACGGATGGTGTTGTGGCGGAGTTCCAACTCGATGTTCTCCGCGCGCGCTCTGCCGAGATCGGCGTCGAGGTGGATGCCATTTGCAACTTTCGGCATCAGAGCTTCGGCGAAGCGCAGCACAACGTGCTTGTTGTGGTGATACTCGACCATCGCGGCGAACGTGAAGCCGCGCGTGTCGGCTGCGTAATCGAAGGCGCCGTTGTTATCGACTGTCCAGTTGAGGAACTGCAGATTGCTGTCGGTGCCGTAGGTATTGAAATCGAAGAAATCAACCAGACTCATTTTACCGAAGCGGATTTCGATGCGGCGTTCCGGAAGTTCAGAAAATAGCGACAAGGGACCGCGCTGGTCGTTATTCGTGCGGTCACGTCCAAGCGGAATGATCTGGTGCCACATCAAGCGCGCAACGTATGGCGCTTTACTCAAGGTTGGGTTGCGTACGACGTCGAGATTCAGGAATCCGGCGAGGCCAAGGGCTTCGCCGACTCCGTGGCCGCCGGTTTCCTGGATGTCGCAGAGCAGCTCCGAAGTCGATGTGAGGCGCAGGCCCGTGAAAAGCGTGAGTACGCGCGAAGTTGCGTCCTGTGCTTCGGGCGACAAACTGTTTTTGCCGGAGTAGGGAGAGTGAAACGCGGGATGCCATTGAGAAATGAAGTTCGCCTGGCCCGAGAGCCAGATTCGATCGTTTTTGAAATGCGGGAACATCGTAGGAACGCCGCCGGCGCCATCATCCGCGGCGGGCGCCTGTTCGGATGCAGGCTCCGAATCCTGAACTGCGGAAGGATCGGAGGTGCTTACGATATCCTGCTGCGCGCTGACGGCCGGATTGTCGTACGTTGGTTGGGGCACCGAATTGGGTGCCGACTGCGGCATCAAGTTGTCGGTGACCTGTTGCTGTTGCGCGCGTATCGATCCAGCGCAGAAGAATAGAAGTGCGCAAAGAACGACCACACCCCTTGTCACCGCGAAAGCTGTCTCCGTCACCCTGCTTCCTCTCCGAAACATCCAATAGCGCCGACGTAAGCGCCTGGCCAACATTTCACGTTGCGAAGGCGCGATTCAGGTTCGATGAAACGCTCTCCTGATTCGATTCTCCATCTAGTTAATAATAGTAAACAATTTTTGTAAACTAGCATTAACCTAATTCATTCCAGCAATATCGTCGCCGTTTCGCCAGATATCCCGTCGTTATGAGCTCCTGCGCCGTTGTTCGCGCGCTGCCTCCACCTAAGGTATTGTGGTTGCGCCAAAAAGCGTCTTGCATCGCGAATTCGCGTTTATCGAGGAGATTTTCGAGTGAAACCGGTCCTCGCTTTGTCCCTTCTCGTATTCTTGTTCGTTGGCTCTCCCAAATCTGCCCGCGCACAGGCTGGTCCCGCGCCCGACGACAGCAAAGACCTGCAGATCTGGACCGGCGGAGGGCACGGGCTCAACGGCAGCAACGCGAATACCTGGGTCTCAAACATCGGGTTGCGATACGGATGGATTCTGACCGATCCGGCAGGACCTGGCCTCCTCAAAGGGCGGTTCGAGTATGCGGTCGATGTCGTGCCCGTCTTTCTTGTGCTGCAACGCACGGGGACCGCTTATGGCTTCGGCCTCAATCCCTTCGCACTGAAGTGGAATTTTGTGCCGCGCCACAACGTGATGCCCTATATCGATATCGGCGGTGGGACGCTTTTCACCAACATAAAAACGCCTCCCGGTACCTCACACGTAAACTTCACCACCAGCGGCGCGATTGGGGCTCATTTCTTGCGCAGCAAATACAACTGGAGCGTTGAGATACGCTTCATGCATATTTCCAACGCAGGCTTGATCGAACCGAATCCCGGCATCAACACGCTTCAGGTTCGCATCGGTTTCGGGCGTTTTACGCAGCCCCATCAGAAATCGACGGCCCCAGACCATCCGTGAAACCCTGGCATTCCGGCAAACATCCCACTACCATGCAATCCATCCAGAATAGGGCAGGAATTAGACCTGCGGAAAATTGAGGTGGTGAATGAAGTTTGTTTTGATCGCGATCGTGGTCGTAGTGCTACTGGGTATTGGGTTCGGTGTGCGCGCGATGGGCGCCGGCGACAATGCTCCGGCAGTGGGAACGCAGGCGCCGGATTTTACGTTGAACTCGCAGGAAGGCAAGCCGGTCAGCCTGCACGATTTCAAGGGCAAATGGGTGGTGCTCTATTTTTACCCGAAGGATTTCACGAGCGGGTGCACCGTTGAGGCGCACAATTTTCAGCGGGACTTGGCGCAGTACGAAGCGAAGAACGCCGTGATTGTTGGCGTGAGCATGCAGGATGAGAATTCCCACCAGCAGTTTTGCACGAAAGAAGGGTTGAGTTTTAAGTTGCTGGCTGATACCAAGAGCCAAGTTTCGTCACGGTACGATTCCGTGATGAACATGGGCGTGGCGAAGCTGTCTTCGCGGCATACGTTCTTGATCGATCCGCATGGGAAGGTAGAGAAAGTGTGGCTTGATGTGAAGCCCGCGAACCATAGCGAAGAAGTGTTAGCGGCGCTGACGCAGCTTCAGTCAGGTTCGGCCGGAAACTGAATTCGTGGACATCGAGAAGCCCGCCGACCGTTCGAGCAAGCAAGCGAACGACCGGCGGGTTTTTCATTTGAGTTCCGAGTGCGTCAGACGATGTGTCTGTTCTTACACATCATTCGCCATCACCTTCAAACCCGGCAACCCTTCGAGTAATCGGCGGTCGGCCGTTACCAGTGTAAGGTCGTAGAATTTGGCAGTCGCTGCCAGAAAGCGGTCCGCTGGATCGCGATGCCGCAGAATGGTGTAACGGAGTTCCTCAACCACCGCCCAGGTAAATGCAGCCTCCCGGAGGGACGATTCCTTCTGTGACTTCGCGACGAAGAGGTCGAGTGGTTCGTTCACGGTGACTTTCTTCCCCTCAACAAGCAACATCAATTCCCAGATGCTGATAGGCGAGAGCCACAGCTCGTTGAGTGGATCTGTAACCGTGTGAGTGACCTCCGAACTCAACTTCCATGGCTCCAAGTGCATCCACAGCCAGATATGGGTATCGAGCAGTAGATTCATCCTTTCGGCTCGTTACGCTTGGTTGGGTCCCACGAGACACCTTCCTGCGCCGCTTCCCAATCATTGATATCTCCGATTGGCGAAACGATATCGCCATGAATGATGGCTCGACCAGCAAGCGTCCCGAGTCGGCGTGGCGGGCGTTTGTCCAGCGATGGCGGGACAATTTCCGCCACAGGCTTGCCAAAACGCGTGACACGAATTGGTTCGTTTGTGCGGCGAACACGCTCCAAGATGGCGAGACACTTGGCTTTGAACTTCGATATGGAAATTTCTTCCACGACAGTAACTCCAGCAACTACCGTAGGATAGCATAAATTCTGACCATGGTCAATAACTATAGTCAATATCGTAAGTATCTATCTCCGGCCGCAGCTCGGTTTCTATTCGCTCGCGACCTCCTGCTATGCTCAGCGGCGATGTGGGAAGAAATTGATTCTCAGTTTCCAGTCCCAGCGGCGGGCGAGGTTTCGTCGATCTTGCTTCGGCCACCTGATGCGCGCTCGCTTCTCGTCTTAGGGCACGGAGCCGGGGCGGGGATGCGACATCCGTTCATGACGGCGTTGTCGCGTGAGCTCGGGGCCGAGAAAATCGCCACGTTTCGATATCAATTTCCTTACATGGAGAATCGGCGGAAGGCGCCCGATCGGCCGCCTACGTTGACCTCGACCGTTGCGGCAGCGGTTAAGGCTGCTCACTCGGCAGCCCCGGAGCTTCCGCTGCTCGCCGGAGGGAAGTCGATGGGCGGCCGAATGACTTCGACGGCTGCGTCGGAGAGTCTCATTCCGGAGGTGCGCGGACTCGTGTTCTTTGGATTTCCTCTACATCCGCCGAAGCAGCCAGCTACGAAGCGGGGCGACCATCTGGCCAAAGTTGAGCAGCCGATGCTTTTCTTACAAGGGACGCGCGACGATTTGGCGGATCTTAAGCTCCTCAAGCCGATCTGCAAGAAGCTTGACGATCGGGCTACGTTGCATATCATCGAGGGAGCGGATCACTCGTTTCACGTGCTCAAGAGTTCCGGTAAGTCGGATGCTGAGATTTTGCGCGAGCTTGCGCACACGACGGCCGAATGGGCGGCAACGCTTCCGTAGATTTTGTTTGAAATCTTCCCTGCAAGAATTCGCGACAACCGCGAACCACTACGGCAAAACTTCGACGTCGATTACGTGATAGGCAGTCGTGCCCTGATTGCTGATGCGATGCACATAAGGCTTGGCTGCGCCGGGGATGAAGCCCACAGATTTTGCTTTGGCGGGCGTCGGAGTCCAATCCTTTCCAGCGAATTGCGTTTTATTATCGGCGTCGGTCAAAATGATCGGGACGTTGTCGATCGAATGCCGGTGAAATAGAGTCGTCTCACCTGGCCCCACCACGACGTCGAGCACGCGGACGTATTGATTCTCGAAAACGACGCGATGGTGCGGCTCCTGTTCGACCGGCACCGGATCGTCAGCAGTTCCCTTCGCGGTTGATTTTCCCCAGTCTTTTTTAACTTCGACGCCAGGACCCTTGTCTTTCTTGAACTCGATTTCGATATTTTCCATTCGTTCGTTCGAGACGTTTTCGACCTCGTGCGTCACGGGCTCGCTCCAGAAAATCTCTTGAGCGTTCTTTTTCGACGGGACTGTCTTGCCATTCGAGGTGATCAGCAAATCGTTTTTAGTGAGCGTTACGCCGAAGCGATAGGGATGGCTATGCAGCGGCGTTTTTTGATGCGGCGCCAAAAATCCGCGAATCACTTTGATTTGATCATTCTCGAACTCAATCTTATTCGGAGTGATCTGCTGTGCGTCGCCGGTCTGGGTAGTCTCAGCGCTGACGACCAGTACGTCTCGCATCGCTGCGAAACTGAATACCATGGCAGGAATCGCGACTACCGCGACCGCTGCCAGCCAACTTCCCTTTCGCAATGCCGCCATCTCTCACCCCACCAACATTTTGAATTGAGCCGCGGTCAGCGGCACGACCGACAAACGTCCTTGCCGGACGATCGGCGAATCCGCAAACGTTTTGCTGGCCTTCATCTCAGCGAGCGTGACCGGTTTCTTAACAGGTTTTCCCGCCTTGATTTTCACGACAGGATTCTTCGCGTTCGGGTCGTCGATCGACACGACGGTCGCCGTTCCGACGGCACTCTTCTCGTCGCCGGTGTGATAAATGATCAGGCCGTCGCCCGGCTTCATCCCGCGCATATTGCGCAGCGCCACGGGATTAGAGACGCCATCCCACTCGGTTTCCTTGTCCTTTTGCAAATCTGCGAAGGAGTAAGTCGATGGTTCGGTTTTCAACAAATAGTCAGCCATTGCCCTCAACCTCGTTCTTCGAGTCGCGCGCGCCAGCAGCCACGGGAGTTGCGCGCAGCGATTCTCGCAAAATCGCCCTTTTCGCGACAGATAATTCTCAGGAAGCGAAAAAACTGTCATAAACGCACGGACTGCGTCGTTATATGAATGTGAACGCACCCAGTGACGTCGCCCTCGAAGCGGCTACCGCGCCCGACGTGGCTCTCGACATCGAGGCGCTCTTCCGCGCTCGATTCGATCGTGTCGCGCGGGTGATCGCCCGGGTCGTTCGCGATCCCGCTCGCGCTGAAGAGCTCGCCGTCGAAGCGTTCGTTCGGCTGTGGCGGACGCCGCGCGCTCACACTCCGCACGCTGAAGCGTGGCTCTATCGCACTGCAGTCCGGCTCGGCCTCGACGAACTGCGCAGGCAGACGCGGCGCGATCGCTATGAGAGCCTGCTTGCGGTCATTCGGCGTATCCCAACTCCCGAACAACTTCACGCCGCCGCCGAAGAACAGGAACGCGTCCGCGGCGTACTCGCATCGCTTCCCGCGAGGCAGGCGGAGTTGCTTCTGCTGCGAAGTCACGACCTCAGTTACAGCGAACTGGCCGCCGCACTTGATATTCATCCCGCATCGCTCGGCACGTTGCTCGCTCGCGCACACAAATCGTTCCGAAAGGAGTATGTACGCCGCTATGGACAGCAATAACAAATTCGCGAATAACAACGCGCTCGGCAGGACAGCTGGAACCGCGCCCGATTCTTCGAAATGGGTCGATGAGCGCCTCGCCTTCCTGACGCCCCACGAAACCTGGTCTCCCGACGTCCACTGCGCCCAGTCGCGTCTGCGGGAAGAACTCGCAGCACCAAGACCCCATTGGTCGCGAATGATCGGCTGGTCCGCGGTTCTCGGCGCAGCATCGTTGATCATTGCGGTCGCGCTCACGTCCGCTCCGGCACCGCGCGTTCTGGCGCAGCGCTGCATCGATTGTTCGGTCGCTATCTGGCAGTCGATCGCGCCCTCCACTGCGGTGGCGAATCTCTACCCAGTGGATCAGCGGCACCCGGCCGAGGGATTCGAACTGAAAGACGCAAACGGGACGTTCGTTCGTCTTTCCGACTTAAAGGGCAAAGTGGTCGTGGTGAATTTTTGGGCGACGTGGTGCGGCGGCTGCCAGACCGAGATTCCGTGGTTCGTCGAGTTCTACAACAAATACAAAGACGCGGGTCTCGAAATTGTCGGCGTATCGCTCGACGAAGACGGCTGGAAGTCTGTCCGCCCCTACTTGGCGCAAAAACCGATTCCCTACCACATCGCCCTCGCGAATGACGCAATGCGAGACAAGCTGACGACTCTGCCTGTGACAATTCTCATCGATCGAGGAGGACGCACCGCTCTAACGCAGCTTGGCGTCCCCGCTAAGGTCACGTATCAGGCCGATATCGAAGCGCTGCTAAAGTAGCGGGCAGGTCGCGGAACCTTTTGAGCTCGTCGTGAGTCAAAGCTCCGGCCAAGGGGACCGACTCGAAGTCGGCTGCATCGCCACTCAGGCCGCGAGGACACAACGTGAGAACAATTTTGCTGGTTCTTTTGATTCTGCTGCTTCTAGGCGCTCTGCCGACGTGGCCCTACAGCACCGGCTGGGGCTACTACCCGAGCGGCGGCTTGGGCCTGGTGCTGCTCATCGTGATCATCCTCGTGCTGGCAAAAAGAATTTAATCACCCGCCACAAGTCAACTAGGCCAACACCGGCGGCTGCAATGCTGTCGCACCGATTTGCGACCGTAGCGCGCTCTGAAGCGGCGCCCTCCTGTCGCTGTTCCGCAAAGGTAAGCTACGGTGTGAAAGTTACAAAAGTTATACATGGGTCTCGCAGCTTCGACTTACCTTCCGTTGTAGCCTGCTCCTTCATTTGAGACAGCCGTACCCTCAACGACCAGGTCCGTTCTGAGGAGTAGGGATGACCCTTTCAGCTCCGAGTGCCGCGCCAGCGGCGCGCACGATGCTTGTGCGTTTGCTGCGATCAAACTTCTTTACCCTCTCCACGAGAAACATCAGAGCAGGCGCAGCCCTCGCCACCCTGTTCTGTCTCGCCTGCATGGCGGGCTGCGGCGGCGGTTCAGGTGGCGGCTCCTCCACTCCGCCGAATACGGCTCCGTCGGTCGCTTCCCTGACGCCGAGCAGCGGTACGGCCGGCGGCCCGGCCTTTAGCCTGACCGTCGCCGGCTCCAATTTCGTTTCTTCTTCCACCGTCGAGTGGAATGGCAGCGCGCGCCAAACTACCGTTACATCCGGCACCAGCCTTCAGGCCTCAATCACCGCTGCTGACATCGCGACCGCAGGCACAGCTTCAATTACCGTATCGAGCCCCGCTCCTGGCGGAGGCACTTCCAGCCCTCTCACCTTCACGATCAACAACCCGGTGCCTGCTGTTACATCGATCGCTCCCAGCTCGTTGGTAGCCGGTTCTCCCGCCTTCGCGTTGACACTCAGCGGCTCAGACTTCTCATCCACATCCGCGGTCCAGTGGAACGGTTCTCCGCGAACGACCACTTTCGTCTCCAGCATCAGCCTGCGGGCTGCGATTTCGGCCGCCGACATCGCCACTCCAGGCACCGCTTCGGTCACGGTTACAAATCCAACCCCCGGCGGAGGCACTTCTGCGGCGCTTACATTCACGATTCAAATGCCACCGCCTACCATCATGATGATGACGCCGAGTTCTGCCGTCGTAGGAGGCGCCGCATTCACGGTGACCATTTCTGGAACGAATTTCTTTCCAACCTCCATGGTCGATTGGAACGGCAGCGCGCGACCCACGACGTTCGTGTCGAGCTCAAGCCTTCATGCGTCCATCACCGCGACGGACATTTCTGCCATCGGCGCGGCGAAGATAACGGTCGTTAATCCGCCTGCAATGGGAGGCTCGTCGGCCCCTTCCATGCTATTCGTGGGTAGCAGCGGCGGCAGCAACTTTGCGCAAATCGTGTCGACTCAATCGGCGCAGGACATTGCTTTCGACCCGGTGCGCAACCTCTTTTATCTTTCCGTGGGTGAAACGGCGGCTACGAATCCCAACTCGATTGCAGTTCTCGATCCTTCCACCGGCGCCATCACTTCCGTCGTACCTGTGCCCGCTGGAAGTGAGCCGAATCTTCTCGCCATTTCCGACGACGTCCAATTCCTGTATGTCGGCTTCGACGGTACGTCATCTGTGCAGCGATACACCTTGCCGGCGCTGAAACCCGACGTGAATATCCCTCTCGGCACGGACCCAGATTTTGGGCCCTATTTTGCGGTCGACCTTCAAGTGGCGCCGGGAGCCCCGCACACGATAGCGGTGTCGCGAGGCGTGCAGAACTTCGCCTTCATTGCAGAGGGCGGGCTTGTAATCTTCGACGATGCCACTCCGAGACCTATGAAAGTGCCGGCGGGCATCGGCACGGGCGATTTGCTCGACACTTTCCAGTGGACATCTGACGCTACTACCATTTTTGCGGCCGATACTGAATCAGGCACCGCGAACCTCTTTTACAAAATCCCCGTAACGTCCGGTGGCGCCTCTTCCGCCCAGAATATCGGACCGGTTGGTTTCTTCGGGAAACGTATTCATTTCGACCACGCCTCAGGCCGCATTTACTCCGACGGCGGACCGATCCGCGACTCAAATGGCATTATCAACGGAATTTTCGATGTTTCCGAACCTTCCGACCCTTACTTTACGGTCATGGTTCCCGACCCGAACCTCGGAGCCGCATTTTTCGCGAAAAACAGCGTGCTAACACCCGCCGTAGGCGTGCAAATCGATTCGTTCGAGCTGGCTCATTTGTCACTGACCGGTTCGATCCAATTGAGCGATGGTGTAGCCGGCGATCCGATCCGTTTGCTGCGCTGGGGCCAGAATGGATTAGCGATGGTCACGGACTCCCTCGGACAGGTTGTCCTCCTCGGCGGAGACTTCGTTGGCCCGGCGTCTCCAGAGAAACTCAGTCCTCCACCGGCGCCAACGATTCCGCCCGCGCCGGCTCCTAATGCACCGGCGATCGCGAAACTGACACCGAGCTCAGCAATCGCGGGTTCGGCGGCATTCACGATCAACATAACGGGCACAAACTTCGACTCTCACGCTTCGGTGCAGTTCAATGGCGATGTCTTACCGACGACATTCGTATCGAGTACGCAGCTAACGGCCAACGTGACTGCCGCCCAGGTTGCAACTCCGGGCACCGCCGAGATTGCCGTCCTGAATCCGTCAACCAACGGCGGCTTTTCGGCTACGTCCACATTCCTCATTGGCACGACGGGGGGCACGAGTTCCGCAGGTTCGACCTTCGCCATCAATGTAATCAATCGACCCGCAAATGACATCGTCTACGACAGATTGCACCAGTGGATTTATCTCTCTGTTTCAGGTCGCGTGGCTTCCGTCGGAAACTCCATCTCCGTCTTCGATCCGTTCTCTTCCACATTTGTCGGAGCGCAATTCGCCGGCAGCCAGCCAAACCATTTGGCTATCTCCGATGACAGTCAATTTCTTTACGTTTCACTCGACGGAACCTACTCCGTGCAGCAATTTACCTTACCGGCGCTGGCGCCCGGCGCACTCTATTCGCTCGTGGGCGATCCGAATGCCTTCGTAGCTTTGGATCTTCAGGTAGCACCGGGCGCTCCCCACACGACCGCTGTGACACTTGGCGATCTCGACTCAAGCCCTAGCGCGCTGGGCGGTCTGGCGATCTTCGATGACGCTTCACCTCGCCCCGTGCACGCCCCAGGCTTCACTGATTCCGGACTTCTCTTCCACGGTCTCCAATGGGGATTTGATTCCACAACGCTCTACTCGGAAAACCTCGACGATAGCGGGCAAAATTTCTATACGCTTTCCGTCACGTCCGATGGAGTGATGCTCAACCAGAACTTCCCCGGCGTCGACGACGGCACTCCTATGCACTTCGACGCCGGTACCAAGCTCATCTACACGGACGGCGGACGCATCATTGATCCGTCCACGGGAACCGTTATCGGTAGCTTCGCCAGTTCCGGCGGCGCAATGGTCCCGGATTCCGGATTGAACTTGGCTTTCTTTGCCAAATCAAACTTAGGCGTGATGACGATTCAATCTTTCAACCTAACCACCCACGGGCTCGTTGACACCATCACGATACCCAACCTTTCGAGAGATCCTCTTCGCCTCATACGCTGGGGCCAAAACGGACTCGCGTTTACTACCAACGATGGGAATCTATATACAGTGGGCGGAAACTTCGTCCATTAGCGATTGCTGGATCGATCGTCCCAGAAAGAAGTTAGGCGTATTTTCTGCGGCTACGCTAGCCCGCTAGAGCGAGCTAGCTTTAGCGCTTCGATGGCGGCGCCGCGGGCGCCGGCGGTGTCGCCGTTGGGCATGACGTAGATGGGGATGTCGGCTTGCTCTTCGCGCTGCGTTGGCATGCCTACGCGCACTTGGTCGATGAACCACTTCTGAAACGCTTCGCTCGCTTCGAGCGCTCCACCGCCGATGATCAATACATCCGGATCAAACGTGTTCACCATCTCGTCGAGAAACAGTCCGATGCCGTGAGCCTGCACGCGGAAGATTTCGCGGCACATTGCGTCGCCGCGATCCGCCATCCCACGCACCATTTTCGCAGCCTTGCTGCGATCGACCTTGCCCAACTCGTGGTCGGGATATTTCGGCAGGAAGTAAGGGAGAAATGTTTTTTCGATCGCCGTCAGTGAACACACAGACTCGAGGTCTCCGAGCCGGCCGCAGTTGCATTGCGGCTTCATACCCTCGATGCCCGGGATGCTTTGATATGGAATCAACACGTGGCCCAGTTCCCCACCGAACCCCTTGCGGCCTTTGACAACGTTGCCGTCGATGATGACCCCGCCGCCGAGACCCGTTCCGATGACGATCGAGACAGACGTTTCTTTGCTATTGGCGCCGAAAATCGTGAAGTGTCCCCAGAGCGCGCCGGCATTGCCATCGTTCAGATAGGAGACGGGCTTGTTGAGCTTTCGCGCGAGGCCTTCGCGGATGTCGAATCCTGCCCAGTCGGCGTGGACGAAATTGGTCGAGCCCTTTGCGCTGAGCTGGCCGGCGGCGCTTGCCGGTCCCGGCGTGTCGAGGCCGATCGCCACGATGTCTGTGAGCGGGATTTGCCCGAGGTCGGCGGCGATTTTAAGTCCGTCCTCAATCTGCTGAAGGCAGACTTCCGGACCTTGCTTCGATAGCGCCGGGTGTTCGCATAGCCCTTCGATCAAAAATTTTTCATCGCGCGTAATCAACGTATAGTTGATCGCGGTACCACCCAAGTCCACTCCTGCAACAACTTCCACGTGAGCCTCCCCAAAGGGACTTCACCAGATTTAAACCGCTTCAAATGCTATGTCTGATCGACCGAAGCGTCATTTATTCAGGCACAGTCTTAACACAACAGTGGAACGCGCGACCAGCACCGCGGGTGTAGCCGAGCCGGCGATGTCCGTGGCTCGAGATTTTTATCTGGGTCGCGAACACGCTAAAATGAAGTCGGGCGCAATTGTGCTTGCCGCGACGCGGCACAAACCGATTGGCGACGAGGTTGTTCTTTCCGACTCGGCCGCCACCCAGGCCGGCCCATTTTGAATCTAACCCGTTGAACCAGGAGTCCACGAAAGTGCCCGAAGCCCCCGTCATCAATTTGCACCCACCCCGCCTGCAAGAACGCCGAGCATTGCTCATGGCGGGTCTGCAGGAACACTACACGCCGCAGACCGCGAATACGATTCCGGCCCAATGGAAGCGACTGCCTTTCGGCAAGATTCCCGGACAGCTCGGCCACATGGCCTATGGTGTGGTTTTCAACCTCGACGAGAAATCGGGCGAATTCGACTATTTTTGCGGAGTCGAGATCGCGACCATCTCTCCCGCGCACAAAGCCCTCGCGACCTATAAGTCGCCGCAGCAAAAATACGCGATTTTCTGTCATCGCGAAAACGTTTCGCGGCTCCGGGATGCGATTCACGCGATTTTCACGGCTTGGCTGCCGACTTCGGGGCAGACGATTGCCCATCCCACGCCGAGCTCGCCGAATCTCGTCGAGTATTATGGCGAAAGCTTTGATCCGGAGACGGGCACCGGCGACATGGAGATCTGGATTCCGATTAAGGCTTGATTGCGCTTGGCGCGGCGCTGAGACCGCGAATTCGTGTCAAAGTTTTGTCAAATGAGTCTGTCGGCTTACGAGCCGGCTTCCATCCAATCTTCGCAGACTTGCCTGTAAGCGGCTTACATTCAGTCGGATGCGGCTGATGTCGCGTGCGCGCCCCGACACTCTCATCCAATGGGTCAGCGCAGGCGTAACTATATCTGGCGTCGTCCGTCCAACGCATAACCAGTTCGGCCGACCAAAAAAATGCAAGCATGTGCTCGACTCCCCCGGTTGCTTCTCCTCCTCTCCGTTTCCTTGGCGCTAGCCGGTGCCGTTTTCAGCGAATCTCATAAAGCCGAACTCTCGAAAACTACAGAAGATCGCATCGATGCATCGTCGTGGTGGCCGACGAAGAGTGTGCCGGACGCGGCGCAGCTAGTCGGGAATTCGGAATGCGCGAAGTGTCACGGGGATAAGGCGGCGACGCAAGCGACCACACCGATGGCGCACGCCAGCGCCCGCGCGGCGGATGCGGAGATATTGCGCAGCCACGAGAAGCTGACAGGCGACCTCCAGCCGTATCACTATGCGATCGGTCATGATCCAGCGGGAAGTACGTACTCTGTTTCGGACGGGGCACAAAAATTCTCGGCTCAGCTTGAGTGGGCATTCGGAATCGCGCACAAGGGACAAACCTACATCTATTCGCGTGAGGGAGCTTATTACGAGAGTCGAGTCAGTTTTTACGCGACGCTGCAGTCTCTTGCCCTAACTACGGGTCATTTGAGCGACTCGCCGACTTCTATTGATGCGGCCCTCGGGCGGCACATGGATGCCAGTGAGACGCAGCATTGCTTCGGATGTCATACGAGCGGCTCGACGATCGGCGGTCGATTCGATGCGAGCCACGCGACGCCGGGCGTTACCTGCGAGCAATGCCATGGGCCGGGCGCGAAGCACGTCGGCTCGATGAAAGCAGGAAAAATTAATGACGGCCGGCGTGCGATTCTGAATCCGCGAAAAATGAGTGCGGTCGCGTCGGTGGATTTTTGCGGCGCATGTCACCGGACCTGGGCGGATGTTCTGCAGACGGAAGTCACGGGCGTCGCGAACGTGCGATTTCAGCCGTATCGGTTGGAGAGCAGCAAGTGCTGGGGGCGCGGTGACGTGCGGCTCGCGTGTTACACATGCCATGATCCGCATCAGCCGCTTGTGACGGAAACTGCGAGCTACGATTCCAAATGCTTGTCGTGCCACGTAACAAAGCGAGGCGAGAAGCTCGCCGAGCATCCAGGTGCGGCGTGCCCCGTGGGAACGAACAACTGCGCAAGTTGCCACATGCCAAAGGTCGAAGTGCCGAGCATGCACGCGCCGTTCACCGATCACCGCATCCGCATCGTCCGCGACGCCGCGGCATACCCGAATTAAAGTGTACTCGGAGAAATTCTGCGGCCGGTTACTTGGGGAGGAAAGGGTTTACGACGCGAACCGAATCGAAGATCTGCCCATGATTCATATCCTCCGAATAGAGAATCGTGCATCCAGCAGTTTGGGCGGCGTTCACAATCAAGGCATCCCAGAAAGAGATTCTGTGTTTCACCTCGATTTCCAGAGCCGAGATTGTGTACTCCGCGACGTTAGTGACCATTTGCCAAGTCAGGTAGTCACGCACCCGCTTGGCCGTGTCCGCAATCGAAATCGGGTTTCCCAATTTGCGGCGTAGATTGAAGCAGAACTCTTGTAGGACTTGGGTGCTAATCACACCCGTTCGCGAATTCCACAGATCCTCGACCAGCAATTTTGCGACATCGTGCTTTCGGCCTTGGGATGGGTCGCTCGCGTAGAGAAGAACGTTGGTGTCAACGAAACAGCTATCGGCGCTCATGCATTTCGTCACGGGAAAGCGGCTTCTCCCACTTCAACTCAATTCCTGAATTCATAAGAGCGATGGCGCGCTTTCTCGCTTCCTCGTAACTGTCAGTCTTTGAATACTTCTCCTGGATGAAATTGGAAAACAAGGCGCTGATGGACGTGCCCTCTTCCGCGGCAACGACGCGGATCTTGCGTAGCAGGTCTTTGTCAATCTTGACCGTTAGGTTGACCTTCGAGTCGACTTGCTTGTCGAATTCCTTTGTTTTGACCATCTCAGTTCCTTAGGGTTGAGTGCCCGTGCTGCACAGTTTAAGGTGCTGCACACATAATCGTGCAGCACGATTTTACGTGCAGGCACGGCTGAAGGTCAACAGGACAGCTTGAAGCATCCCATTATCAGTTACTTAGCGCCGGCTAGGGCGTAGAGGTAATCGACGTGGGCTTGGGCGGCGGCATCCATGCCTTGGACTTTGGGGTTGGTGGATTCGATCAGGTAATACTCATCGGGGGCGTGGGCGCCGTTGCCGTGGCCCAGGCCGAAGTGGGCGGCGGGGAGGCGGAGCGGGTCGCCGGTGAAGACGTAGCCGGGCCAGGAGCCGGCGAGGCGCGGCAGGATCACCGGGTCGATGCCGTATTTTCGGTAGGTGGCCTCGGTGACTTTGATGATGGAGGCGTCGGGGGCGGTAGTCGTGGGATCGTAGCCGCCGGACATGTTTACCTCGATGTCGGCGAAGCCGTGTTTGGCGAGGTGCGCCTTGAGCGCGGCGAGCGCTTCTTGCGCGGTCATGTCGGGAACGAGGCGCATGTCGATTTTTGCGAGCGCTTTGCCGGGCAGAATGGTTTTGCCGCCGGGACCGGTGTAGCCGCCGACGAGCCCTTCGATGTTGATGGTGGGCTTGGACATCAGCATTTCCATCGATTCTTCCCAACTGACGTCGTTGATCCAGTGCTGGACGCCTTGCAGTTTCTTGGCGTCGTCTTCGCTGAGCCGTTTCGCGGCGACCTGAATCATTTGCTTTTCGGCATCGCTCAAAGGGCGTGCTTTTGCGGCGAATCCTTCGACGACGGGAGTGTTGCCGTCGGGCGAGACCAGTGAGGCGAGCGCTTCGACAAGATGCCATGCGGGACTGTCAACGCGAGCTTTGTTGCTCGAATGCAAATCTTTTTTCGGACCGCGGCCCCACTTTTCGCCGCTCGAAATCATTTCGAGCTCGACGACGCCTTTGGCGCCGAGAAACATCGTGACCATGCCGTCGAGCTGCTGCGACGCGTACGGCATATAGACGCCGGTGCATTTCTTAAGAGCGGCCGCAATTTCCGGTTTGTGAACGACTTGATGGAAATGCGGCGATCCGATCTCTTCTTCGCCTTCGGCGACGAACACAATATTCACTGGCAGTTTTTTGCCGGCTGCCTTGATGGCGATCAAAGCGGCGAGCAGCGTCGCTTCGGGTCCTTTCTGATTGACGGCGCCGCGACCGACGACGACTTTGCCCATGCCGGGCTTGTCCACCAAGCGCGCTTCAAATGGCGGCGAGGACCATTCCGACGGGTCGGCTTGCTTGACGTCGTACATGAAATACAGAGCGACGGTCGTGGGCGCGCCGGCGTCGAGCGTAGCGAAAATTCCCGGCTGGCCGTCGGTGGGAACTTTGGTGACTTGCTGGAATCCGGCGTCGCGGAGGAATCCCATCGTCATTTCGCAGCCCTCGTTCATGCCGCGATTTTCGGCGGCGATGCTGGGCTGGCGGATCCATTCTTGAAGTCGGTGGACAGATTCCTCGTGACGCTTTTCGATTTCTTTGTGAATGGCGTCGAGATCGTCGGCGGCTAGGACAGAGCGCGTCAGATTGGGCAACGAAAGAGCGGCCGCGCCCACGAGGCTGGACGCTGCGGCCCCTTGAATAAAGGTGCGGCGATGGACGGAATTTTCGAGTGCGTCGTGAAACGGGGAAGATTTTTCGTTGGACATGATTCTCCCTGGGTTATTCGCGCATCGGGCCACTCGCGGCGCGCGTGGAATGGCGAGAGGGTACACCCAGGAAAAGCTGCGAGCAACGACGGATCAACGATCGCTTACTTAAAAAGGGTCAATTGAGGCCGAGCGCAATCCGCACTTGTTCTTCGATTTGGGAAATCGAATGAGGGTGAAGAAATCCAAGAGATGGGTAACGCAGTAGGCTCTTTGGAAGCGTTGTTACCTGGTCGCACGTTGCCCAGCAATCAAAATTCAGTCCACCATCTCCGGCACGCAACGGAACCCTCATGCTGAATTTGATGTGTTGCTTGGTGGTTATGCCAACTACACAGACATCGAAGGCGTGCCGATTCAGCTGGTTTACGGACAAAACGACAGCCGGGCGAGGCTTGTCCAGTTGAACCAGATAGATCTCACCTCGTTTTGGGAACCAAGCGAGCGGTGGAGATAGAGAGCGCATCAATCTCGTTGAAAGGTCTTGAGGGCCGCGTCTTGAAAGGCAAAGGTTTCTTTGCGTTCGGATTCCGTGGACTTCCCGAAAAACGCCGCCGCCTCGGCATCGAGTCTTTCGTATTGTTCGGCCCGGATGGCCAGGCGGAGCAACTCGTTTACCCGATCGCTAGCCGAGCGATCCCCTTTCGTACCGTCAACGTAATCGCTGACCTCTGCATCCAGAGTAAAGCTCTTAGCAATCCTCATATTTTAAATCATAGGATAGCTCATATAAGGAGTCAAGCTGTGGGAAGCTTTAACTTCCAAGCAACTATTTCCGATTTACTGCGGGCACTGGGTTTGGAGAGCGGATTCCATGTCCGCGTCGATGAGGGCGCCGCGCCATTTGGCGGTGCAGAGCTGTGTCGAGGTGAGGCCGCTGGCGCCGCGCAAGTCTGCGCCGGACAGCGTGGCGTTGCGGATGTCGGCATCGCGAAGCACGGCGCCGGTGAGGAATGCGCCCTGGAGATCGGCGCCATTCAAGTCGGCGTCGAGGAGGATGGCGCCTTTCATTTGCGCGCCACCGAGTTTGGCCTGGGACATTCTTGCGGATGAGAGATCGGTCTGCTGGAGGTTGGCGAAGGACAAAATCGATTGCTCCAGCTTGGTGTCGCGCAGGTCGGCTCCGGTCAAATCGGAGCGCGTGAGTTCCGCTTTGCGCAAGTTCACGGCGTAGAGCGAGGCGCCGTTGAGCCTCGCGTTGGACAAACGGGTATTTTCGAGATTGCAGTAGGAAAGGTCGGCGGCACGAAGGTCGGCACCGATCAAGTTCGCGTTGCTGATGTCGGAGGACACGAGAAGCGTGTGCGAGATGCGAGCGCGATCGAGGATCGCGTCACGCAAGAAGGCTTCGCGCATGTTGGCGCCGCGCAAATCCGCTTCCGAGAGGTAAGCGCCCTCGAGATTGGCGCGCCAGAGTTTCGCGTTGGCGAGGAACGAACGATACGCGCGAGCGAAGCGGAGATCGATCTGGTTGAGGCGCGCGCCATCGATTGCTGCGACACCCTGATCGCTCCAGTCGCCGTTCGCGGGCGGAGTCGAGAGCGATGCTTCGGTTAGATCGGCGTACGGACGATAGCCGACACTCTGAAGAATTTGGGCGGCCCAACGGCGAATGCTTGCGCTCGAATGATCCGGGGCGATGTCGTGGTCAGCGGGCAGACCGCGGTTGATGCCGAGAGACAAGAGAAGAACAACGGCCCCAGTCGCGAGGGCGGCGCGAAGTGTGAGAAACGCGAGGCGCAAGATATTTTTCGATTTCTGGCGGCGAAGTTCGCCGGGACGCAGAAATTGCGATACAACGGACGGAAGGCACGTTGCGGCGCCGACAGCAAGAGTTAGCAAAACGGTGTGAAGCAGAGTGCCGCGGAAATCCTGGCGAACGAGGTAGCGCAGCCAGAAAAGAAAGAGCGTCGAGGGTACGACCCAATAAGCAAGGAAGGTCGAAAGCAGCGACTCGAGCATCGCAAACGGCGAACGCGAGTCGCGATTCCATTTGAAATGGCGGCGAACGACGCCCATCAAGTACCACGGGCCGTCCTTTTCGAGCGTCTGTCCGTCAACGAAGACGGCGGGCAGTTCCGCCATGCCTCCCCACAGACGTAGCAAGAGGAAGTGGAAGCGAACATAGGCAACGAAGAGGAGCAGAGAGCCGCCGAGATAAAAGCCGGTCATCGGAAGGAAGTTGCCGGTGTGCGGAATCGCCGAGGAATTCAGGATCAGGCGAACATCGGATGTGGCGGCGATGAGAAGACAGCTCGCCGCGCTGATACCGAGCATGAGGAAGTAAAACCAGCGCGCAACCTTGGTCGCGTCTTCGATGGCCTTGGAGCTGTCGAATGAAGCTACAGTTTCAGGAAGAATCGCGTCGAAAAGATTTGCGCCGCCGAGACGGCCGACCCAGACGCCTTCCGCGCCATAAAGATTCGCACCCATCAAATTGGCGCCGCGAAGCTCGGCGCCGAGCAAGTTCGTGTCATGCATGTCGGCTTGGATCAGATTGGCGCCGCGCAGATTCGCCATCGAGAGATCGGCGCCGGCGAGATTGGCGCGTTGCAACTGAGCGCCTTGAAGATTGACGCCGGTGAGATCCGCTTTGGCGAGATTCACGCCGCAGAGATCGGCTTTGTTGCCAGATTCGCCGGCACTCTCGACCCAGATACGATGCTGGTCGAGAATTTCGGCGAGTTCTAAAACGGAGATCGTGCTGAAAGTATGTTCGGGAGTTTCTTCTGTGGCTTCGTTGACGGGGCGATCGTGGTCCTGCAGAGGCTCGGCTTGCGCTTCAGGCTCGGGATGCGCTTCGACTTCGATCAGGGTATCGCCGGGACCGGCCGCAACCGATTCGGGAATCAAAGCGGCGACAACCGCGTCTACCTCAGCGCTTGAAAGCGGCGAAGCGTCGACATGCGGATTTGCGCTCGAAGTGGTGGTCTGAGAGTCCGCGAGCGGCACCGTTTGAATTTCGAATTCCATTCTTTACACCCCTCACCGTAGGCAAAATCTTCCGCTGATTTTTACTACGCGCTGCGCGAATCACTCGGACGCAGCGCCCCCGTGCGCACCAATGCAGTTGGTGGCAATTTTGCAGCCAGCACGCTGACTACGATTTACGTCTATTCCATGTCGAATCTGGGCACCGCTTATGGTGGCGGATTCATCCGCGTATGTCGCCTGCTCCGAAGTACAGGGCGCGAACAGGTAACGATGGGATTGAAAAGAAAGGAGTTGGAGGCGCGATGGAGAAGCGCGAATGCGTGGTCAATGTTGCGTGCGAGTGCGAAACGAGTTGAAGGTACAGGGATGGCCGATGAGGCAGATTGGCGTTTCCGGGGCCACGCCGGAAGCGATTATCGAACAGAAAAAAGGCAGAAAAAACAGCGGAAAAAAAAGCAGCCGGAGCGCTCCGCTGAGGGGCCGAGGCACTCCGGCTAATCTTGCCCGCCTCCGCAGTGAGCGAGCAAGAAACTCGTTAAATTCTTAAAACAAGACCTAGTGCAACGAAGTTAGCCGCGCAATAACCGCGACCTTACTTCTTGCGTTCTTCGTCGCCACGTAGAAATTCATAACGTTCGATCGCGGCGACAACGCCAACAGCACCTTCGTCGCGCGCTTCGGTGCGCTGAACACGTCCCAAACAACGTACGCGAACCGGGCCTGCAAGCGTAATCTCATTCGGCAAGGTCAAGAGGATCTCGATAGCGGAGCCCTGTTTGACATCCTTGGAAAGAAAGAAATAAACGCCCCGGGAGCTAACGTCGCGGGATTCCGTGCTGGTCTCGCCGACTGCAGCGCCCGTTGTCCATCGAACGGTAAGCGGCAGCCGCATTTGAAATCGCTGGGTGTTGCGGCGCTCGGAGCCAGTCAAGACAGAGCCTCCTGATTGAAGGAACAGTTTAGCCGGGGGGTCGAAAAGGGACAATAGGACGGGAGATTCAAATTGGAGCGAAGCGGAAGAAGTACAGATGTACCATGACCGGAGCGGGTCGGGGAGAGTACCCAGTCCCAGAACTTTTTGCCCTAAGTCACTGATAATAATGGCATTACGCCACGTCTAATTTCGAAGTGAATTTTTGGGTTTGAGTTCGGAGGAAGCGGTCGCTGTTCGCCGGGATGAAGAGAAGGCGAAGAAAACAACTTCCGAGAAGTCGCTAAGCTCATTGTTATTCGATTGTTACAGAGATTTTAGAGTTTGGGAATTTCGGCGAGGACCGGTATGGAATCAGTTTTGGAGGGCAGCTCCGTGGGGCTCGAGGCAGTTTTACCGAATTCAGGTTTTTCGTCTACCGATAGAGGCGCGATCTGGGGCGCTGCTTTTCCGGAGTCGTGAAGATGCGACTCGAAATACAGAGCGACGGCTATGGTCGCGGCGCAAAGGGCCCAGGGAAGAATCGGGGTAGACCAGAACACGTGAGGCGTGAATCGCAGTGCGGCGAGCCATGCGCATGTGGAGAGCAACCCGAAAGCGACTCCGCGAATACGATTCGAATCGGAGAGACGAAGGTCGTAGGCAAAGAGAGATTCCATAAATAGCGCGAACGGAACGGCGACGACGAGATCGATGAAATAGTGCTCGCCCGTGCCGAGTGTGGCGAGTGCGACGAAGACTAGATAGAAGAGGGCGATGCCGCGTTCGGTTTTCGATAGCCCGCGCGAGTACCACCACGCGAGAAGAACCCACGCCATGTGCAGCGAAGGTATCGCGTTGCGCGGACCGTTGAGAGCGACGGGTTCGAGAAACAGGTGACGGACTTGTTCGATTGCCAGCGGGTGCCACGGGAAATTTTTGGTGAAAAGATGCGCTGGGCCGAGTGCGGGAACCGCGTTGTAAAAGAGGATGCCCATCGGACCGGTGATGACAAACGTGACAAAGCATTGCAGCGCCTTGGCACCGGTGCGGCGAAGCTGGCCCGCATAAACGACGGCGATTGGAACGGAAAGGCCGATGTAGGCGAGGAGTGAGATCTGGCGAACAATGCCGTGCTGCGCGAAATAGCGGCCGACGGAGAACGGGATTTGAACGTGCAGGCTGGCGTCGAACGCGTAGAGGTAGAGATCGTAGACCTTGTCGTGCACCGTTGCGGCCCAGCGCAGCATGTTGTCGGCGAAATATTCGGACGTGACGAAAAGCAACGAAGGGGCGAAGGCGAGAAGATTTGTTTTGCGGTCTTCACCCTCGGTCCAGACGGATTCGATGCCCATGATCGCGAGGCTGGAAATGCCTGCGAAAGAAATCCAGCCGAAGAATGCGGGTTGGAAGCGCTGCACACGAAAATCGATGAAGGCAAAAAGCAGCGTTCCGAGTGCGATCAAGCCAACGTTTCGCCAGCTCGGATGCACTCGCAGATGGATGATCGTGGCGCCGATGAGCGTGATCGCGAAATAAGCGGAGATGATCGCGATGTCGTAGAAGTCGGCGCTCGTGCCGAAGCGCAGAGCGCAAAGGACGATGATGGCAGTGGCGAGGATTTGGGCCGCGAGCTTCATGATCTAGTTCCCTACTAGGAAAACATACCGGGGATAGTGGGACGCGAGCGGCGTGCGCGAGGTGTGTTCAATTTGGGAATGAAGGAAAGGACGAAGTGCGGCGTGGACGCTTACATCGTGCGGACCTGGGGCGCACCCTTCGAAAACTCAGGGCAAGGCATCGCTGCGCCCCTACATCGTTTGTGAACGAGCGCGGTTTTTAATCAAAGAGCGTTGACTGGAAACGGAGATAGGGCAAAGAAAGTGGCGAACGGCGACCGAGCGTTATCGGACGCGGGTGACGATTCGGATTCGACGAAGAGACTGATTACGTCTGGTCGATCAAGCGGTGGTGGATGGCGTAGAGCGCGAGTTCGAGGCGATCGGAAACGCCGAGCTTGTCGAAGATGTTGTGCAAGTGGTTTTTAACAGTCTGCTCGCTGATGAAAAGCTTCTCGCCGATTTCCTTGTTACGGAAACCCTGAGCGACGAGCTGCACGATTTCTTTTTCGCGATCGCTGAGCAGCGGCTTTTCACGGCGCGGGCCGGATTCCGAAGACTTCGAGAACGCCTTCATGACTTCGGCGGTCATGCGGTTATCGAGCCAGATTTCGCCGGCGAAGACGCGGTGAATGCTCTTGACGAGCAGGTCGGTCGCGGACTGTTTCAAAACGACACCGCGCGCTCCGAGACGCATCGCGCGAACAACGTCGCGATCATCTTCAGCGGCTGTGAGTACTACAACACGCGTCGGCAACGTGTCGAAATTCACTTCTTCGAGAACGGCAAGTCCGTCCTTATCGGGCATGCGCAAGTCGAGCAACAGAATGTCGGGCTTGAGTTTAGCGAGCATCTTGATGCACTCAGCGCCGTTCTGCGCTTCGCCAACGATGACGATATCTTCATCGGAGCCAAGAAGTTTGCGCAAACCATCGCGGAAAATCGCGTGGTCATCCGCAAGGAGGACACGAATTTGTTGTTTAGTTTTGGCCATTTACCCGAGCGGAATCTCGATAGTCAGGCGAGCACCGTGTCCTGGATTGGACTCAACGGTCAACACGCCCCCCACGGTACGCGTACGCTCCTTGATGGAGATAGGACCCAAACGCAAACGGTCTAATTCGTCACCCGTAAAACGTCCGGCAAAGCTAAAGCCTTGACCGTTATCGTCTACTACTAATACTAGCCTGCTGTCGTCCTGCGACAGTTTTACCACGACATGTGAAGCCTTAGCATGCTTTTTTATGTTGTTGAGTGCTTCACGGTAAATCTGGAAGAGCTCGCGACACACGCGATCGGGCGCCTGAACCTCAACAGAATCAATGAGAACGTCGAGGGCGAGAGTGGACTCGTTTCGGAAGCGCTCGGCGAAACCGATCATGAGGTCAACGAGGTCGGCGCTCTGGACACGGACTGGGCGCATGTCGGTAACCATGCGGCGGAGCTCCGCGGACTCGCCTTTGACGGTCTGCTGGAGGTTGGCGAGGCTGGCGGCGGCCTGTTCGGGGCTGGCCGATGCCTGTTTTCGCAGGACATCTAGCTGAATCTCGAAACTGAGCAAGGTTTGCAGGATGCCGTCGTGGAGATCGCGGGAGATGCGGCTACGTTCTCCCTCGATGGCGCGGGCGCGTAAGTGACGAAGGAGAAAGACGTTCTCGAGCGCCGGTCCGATGTGGCGGGAGATGCGCTCGAACCAGGCTAGATCGTCTCGAGTGAACTTAGCGCGGCCGTTGAGGAGGAACAGGCGACCGGCGGGCTTGCCGCTCTGGTCGAGGGTGACGGTCATCATGGATTTCAGATTGAGGAGTTGCTGGGTCGGCCCCGGCAAACGGGGGATGCTTTTGAGGACACGACCGTCGCGACGGTCCCATCCAAAGCCAGAACCGGCGCCGGAGAGGCTATTCCAGCAGATGGTGGCGTCGGCATCGTCGAGCAACAGGCCGTCGGCTCGCGTGAGGGGCAGGTTGTCGGGCATCAGGCGTTCGGTTTCGCCCGATTTGTGTCGCCAGAGGAAGATGCGCTCGAGGTCGGTGTCGCGGTAGACCAGTAGGGCTTCCTGGGAGTGGAAGGCGCGGGTTAGCTCTTCGAGGAAGAGGCGGAGGCACTCGGCGAGGCCTTGGTCGACCTCCATGGTTGCGGTGATACGGGAAAAGAACTCTTGCTGAACGGCGAAGAGGCGGTTGCGATCGCCGAGAAAGGCGATGCCGGCACCGGCCGCGAAGGTGGCACCTGCCAGGCCGAGCCAGGAAATAATGCGGAAGAAGTGAATCTCGCCTTTGACGACTGTCAGAAGAATGATTTCAAGCGAAAGCAGTCCGGCCAAGGGAAATGCGGAGTTCAGGCCCCAGCGGATACCGGCGACATAACAGACGAAAAGGTACGGAAACCAGGCCGGAACCATCGACGGGCTGACGATCATGAAGTAGCCAAGGGCGACGAGATCGACGAAGAGCGGCAGATGCCAAGTCCGACTTGGGAAGATCTTTTCGAAGATGATGGCGCAGAACGCCAGGATTAAGTAGCCGATCAGAAAGGAGATCGGGCGATTGGCGTGTTGCGACGATGGCTGCTGCAGCAGCGCGATCAGCGTCATCAGGACGGTGATCGGGCGGGCATAGGCAATTTGCCGCTCGATGTGGCGGCGATCGGTCTCGTGTGGATTCATGCGCGGGGACGCATACCTGTTCGTGTGGCAAGTGTAGCAAGGGAACGGTGGTTGATTGGGAAGGGGTTCCTGGTGGAAACGTGTCACTTTCACGACACGAAAACACGGAATTCATATTCATTGCGCCGGACTTCGCGGCGGAAATCCAGCGCTGCCGCCCGGACAGTAAGGTGCTTGGACCGAACGCTGAGATCCTTCGCCGCCCTTCGGACGGCTCAGGATGACAACGCTTGTTGAGTTGGGTGGTAAGAACTACAAGAAGTTGGTGACGCGCGAAGAAGGCGGTGACGCCGTAAGAAGGCGATCGGGGCTGGAAGAAGCCAAAGGCGCCGGCGTTAACCCAGCAGGATGGGAAGAAGGATGCCCAGTCCGAGGGCGAAGAGCCACAGAGCGGGAGCGGGGGTGCCTACTTGACGGACGGTGCGGGCAACGCGAGCGGCGACGCGCGGATCGAGCATGAGCCAGCGGGCGTAGCGAAGTTCGAGAGTCATGAAGACGAGGCCGGTGACGGCGCCATAAATGAGGTGGCCCATTAGCGACGGCAGGAGGTAGGAGACGGCATCGGTGCTCCAATCGCATTGGCCCGTCAGAATGAGGGGTTCAAGCGTTATTGGACCGGCGTACCACCAGATCAGGCCGAACAGCCAACCCCAGGCGATACCCATGCCGATGTTCGAGGATTCGTTGCGGAAGAGGAGGCCGTACAACATGCCGAGGACGACGCTGATGAGGAAGTGGACGAACAGAATCTTCAGAGTGGCGGCGTAGTCGGTAGAGTTCACGAGCCGCGGCAGAACACCCGTAACTAAAAGGATCGGAGAGGCGACGATTCCGCCAATCAGTCCAGCAAGCGCTCCCCAAGAGAGCGAGCGCAGCGTCTGAATGCCGGGTCCTTCGAACTGGCGATTGAGCGGGTCGGATTCGACGAAGAGGCGGAGCCAGAGTTTGTCGAACGTGGCGTAGGCGAGGCCGACGATCAGGCCGTAGAGAATATGGCCGACCAACGAGCCAAAGACAGATGCGGCGCGGTCAGCGGACCAATCGAAGCTGCCATGCGCGATCCAGGGAAGGATCGTCAGGTGGCCAAGGAACCACCAAAGGATTCCGTAGCAGAGTCCCCAACCCATGCACGAACCTGGGCCCTTGACATCTCGTTGGAAGAGAAAACCGAAGCTGATTCCAATCGCCACGGCAACGGCGAAATGCAAAAGCACTAAATCGAAGTGGGAGACGTTGAGCCTGCCGTATCCGGCGAGCAGCGGGTAGTAGTCTCCGGAAACGACCCACGAGCTGAAAATTGCGCCGCCGACGATCCCGGCAAAACCACCCGCGACAATCGCGCGTCCGGTGTGAAATTTGGGTTGGTGAGTTGGGGGATGCAGGCCGCCCCAGATGCCGAAAGCTAAGCCGACCGGAGCGCCAAGACAAAGGATGTAAGCAACGAGATGAGGGAAGCGGTCGCGCGCGTCGGCGAACATTGCGACGGACGTGTGTTGGAAGAGGAGGCGGATGGCGCCGTTCGGAAAAACGATCCAAGCCAGGAATGCAAAGCCAAGTCCCCAGATGAGTCCGGCGCCGGCACTCGTGCATCGGCGCGAGAAGAGAGCACCGAAGGCTACGCCAAAGACGGCGCCGTAGATCAGAGACTGTGTGAAGGAGGTATGAATTGCTGCCACCCTGAGCGCCCCACCGACAGCGCCGATGAGGAGTCCGATGACGGCAAGGGTGAGTAAGCGGGGCGGCGTTGACGAGTTGACCGGCGAATTGTGACTTGCGACTGGGCTTGGCGCCGCGATCGCACTCGTTCCGGGCTGTGCAGCAGCCAGCGATGCGTTGACCGGAGTGGCCTGAGCGGCGTTTGTTGATTCAGCGGACATACGTGTTCTTGCTCATCCTCACTTGGCCATCACTCGGTTCTCAGGTCGATAGTCTGGACAATGTCGGGCGGGAAGAAAAGCTCGACGGTCCAGTCCGTCAAAACGCGAATCTTTTGTTCGAGGCCGGGAAGTTTCGCGAGATAAATGAAGCGCCACATGGCCCAAGCAAGCAGACCTGAGAAATGCATCGCGCGAGTGCGCGAGAAAGGCACGGTAAGTTCGGCACATGCCGTTTGATGGCCGATGACACACAGTGAACCGAGCGAATTGAAGTGGAACGGTTTGAGCGGGCGGCCTTCGATCTGCGCGCGAATATTTTTGGCGAGCACGGCCGCTTCGCGCAAAGCGAACTGCGCGGTTGGCGGAACAGCATTTTTGGACTTGGCGTCGAAAACGGCGGCGCAATCGCCGAGGGCCCACAGGCCGTCGTGGCCGGGAATAGCGAGCGTCTCATCGACGGTCAGTGCGCCGCGTTTGTTCTTGGGAAGGTCCAGAGCTTTCACCACTGGGCTCGGCGCTACGCCGGCGGTCCAGACGAGGGTTTCCGCCGCGAGTTCGCCGTCGCTGAGAATCACCTTGCCAGGCTTCGCGTCGAGAAGGCGTACTTTCAAACGAAAGATCACGCCGCGCTCGGCCATGCGCTTCAATGCGTAGCGCCCCAAAGACTCGCTCAGCTCCGGCAGTATGGTGTCGTGCGAGTGCACCAGAATGACGCTGAGGTCTGCGGGCGGCAGCCGAGGATAGTCAGCGAGGATACCGTGGGCGAAATCGTTGAGGGCGCCTGCAAGCTCCACGCCCGCGAAGCCACCGCCTGCGATGACGAAAGTGAGCAGAGCTTTGCGGCGAATGGGATCGGCTTCGCGGTCCGCTTTCTCAAACATCTCGATTACGTGATTGCGAATGCGAATCGCGTCCAGAAGGCTCTTGAAATCGAAGGAGTATTTCTCGAGATCAGCCATCCCGAGGTAGTTCGAAACGGAGCCAAGAGCGAATACGAGATGGTCGTAGGCAATTTCGTGAGTTTCGCCCGGGTCGGGTTGAGCCGAATCGGCTCCGGTCATATCGATGGGATCGGTCTTGAGAATGACGCGACGGCGCTGGAGGTCGACACTGGCAACGCTGGCGCGCGTAAATTGCGTCCTGTGAAGACTGCTTCGCAGCGGAGTGCTGATGTGGCTAGGTTCGAGGTTGGAGCCGGCGACTTCCGCGAGCATGGGCGTGAATAGCAGTGCGTTCGTTTCGCTGATCAGCGAGAAGCTGACTCCAGGATTGGTGTGGAACTCATCCTCAAGTGATGTAGCCGTCTGCATTCCTGCGAAACCGCCGCCAAGAATCACGATGTGTTTTTTCGGCAGAGTGGCGGGATCGATAGGAGGAGGCTCAGGACCGAGAATCCCATGGAGAAGATCGGTGAAGGCTTGCACCAACACGCCCATGACGGAGCCGTAGACCACCCAGCCGACAAGCGCCGGCACTTGCGCGCGCATTTGGTCGACGTCCCATTGCGGCGTGCTGCTGTGAAAGAGCGGGACCAAAATAATGTTGATGAGTCCCCACCACGGCATCCCGAGCGCAGCGCCGGCCATAAGGTTGTCGACATAAGCGCCGCGCACCGGGCCAAACGATAGCGCGTACGCAATTCCGACCGTCACACCGAACAAGATGCTCAGCAGAGGATGGCCCAGTGTGATCACCAGCGCGACGCCGCCAATTGCCCCGGCGGCTGTTCCTGCTATCGTTCTGCGAAGAGCGCGATTCATTCGTCCTTTGACTGGGCGACTTGAACTAGTACGTCGGCGACGGGCCAGATGGATTACGACGGAATACGTAATGCAGATGGACTTACGTTGCAATGCCAAACTTTGGATTCAAATAAAGGTGACTACGATACGGTTTTTCTTGCGGCGGCGCGAGTGCGGCCTGCGTAGATCGCGGAGGTGTGCGCGGCGTTAACGCCTGATTGCACGGGCTTTGCAGACTCGGGGCTGGTGAGCGCGCGGCGGATGGCGGCGAGCGGCGCGTCATCGTTGAGATGAACGGTTCTTCCTTCGGGTTCGACGCCGAGTTTTTTCCACATCGCCGGAAGATCGACGGGCATCGGGTCGTTTTTCATTTTTGAATAAAGATTCATCAGCACCGGAACGCCGACGGTCTTGTCGCCGACTTCGAACGCTTTTTCAATATCCCAGTCCTGACGAATATCGCCGCCCGCGTTGAGAATTCCGCGAAGCGCGTCTTGTAACCCCATTTTGTTGTGAGTCTGTTCACGGATCTGAACATCGGCGAGGAAACAAAAGAGAGCACCGCCCCAATAGGTGCTGGCCCAGGTATGCGTGTTATCGAGACCCTTCTCATCGGGACTCGGGACACCTTTGTGCATGTCGCGCGCAAGATCGGTCCACATCTGGACGGCCGGCATCTGGCCAGCCTCGATACGGGCGATGGGCTCAACGTAGGTGGCGAGGCCTTCTTCCATCCAATGATGCTCGTCGGCTAAGGACGGGAACGATAGGTGAACCATTTCGTGTGTGAGCATCCACTCGTCGTTGAGGTCAGCGGGCGGAGTCTGCGTGCCGAGACCAATTTTGATCAGGCCGCCGCCGTCGCGAGGCCACGTCATGCCGTGGCGAACGCCGTTACCATCGAATGGCGAGATTTTCAGCGTTACGTGAGGAACGGGGTATTTGCCGTAATAGGTGGCGACGGCTTCGCCGGCGAGCTTGACCCAGTGAAGGATGTCGTCGTGCGAAATTTTCCAGTCGCCGGATTCGATCGTGACGTCGATACGCGAGCCGGAGATGACGAGGGTCGAGGTCATGTCGTCAGCATGTGTAGAACGGATGCGCGCGGTTGTCCAGATGAGCGCGGTGAGAGCGAGCGCGGCGGAGACGAGAACGGTCGAGCGAGGGCGGACATGAGTCATGGTGACTCCACGCGAAACAGTTCGTTAGACGGGAATATAACGGTGCGGGGTTGCAGGCGTTTCCGGGTTGAGAGCTGGAGTTGGTAGGAGGCAGATGGGGCGGGTGGATTCGTTGCGGGGTTACGAACGTCGCGGCGATGCCGGTCGTGTTGAATCTAAACCCGCACCCTTTCAAAAACGAAAGGGTGCGGCACCCAAAGGCCAGCTCGAGCAGAACGAGGAGTGCCGATGGGTCAGTGGGCAATCGGAGGTGTGGAGCGGCCGAACTTGCGCTCGAGTAAGGCGTCTACAGCGAACTTTCCGGGACCAAAGAGCAGGATGATTACGGTCGCGACAAGGAAGGTGTAGGGCGCGGCGGCGTAGAACTTGTCGGGATCGGAGAAGATCGAGAAGAGCGCCTCACGGTCCGCGGTGACGTAGGCCATGATCATGTTGATGGTGAGGATGAAGGCGGTGAAGCGCGATAGCAGACCGATGGCGAGCGCGATGCCACCGAAAAACTCAAGGCAGGAGATGGCGAGCGCGGTTTGCGCAGGCATTGGGAGATTCAGGCTGGTGAAGAAGTCGGTGACGTTGGAGAGATGGTGGAGCTTGCCCCAGCCGCTTTGAATGAGTTGCCACCCCCAGTAGAGGCGGACGAAGAGGAGGAATGGCGACTGAAGATACGAAATGAGAGTGAAGAAGTCGATCGTAGAGGCTGCGGAGACGCGTGATGGCGTTGTTCATGTCGGAAGTCGATACGATGAAATTGAGTTCTTAGATGTCTAGGCGCTGGCGGCTTTGGACTGTTGCGGCCGGCAGAACCATCCGAGCGTGGCCCAAGTCTGAAAACATTTTTGAACGGCGGCCGGCACGCTCTTCGAGCGGCATCTTGCTTTTGCGGAACGCGGCGTCTAGACGCCTTTCGCAGCGGCTTGCCTTTGCCGAGCGCGGTGAGGACGGCGAATTCTTCGGGTTCGATGCGGCGGAAATAGACGGAATTGTCGATGCGGTGCACAACGAGATAGATCGGCTGCGGATTGAGCTTGGCGACGGCGCGGACGTGCTTTTTTTTGCGCTTTTCGGAGAAGGCGTTGCTGGCAAAGTCGGTGTCGTCTTCTTTGCGAACGGCGAGGAGAAGATCGTCGACGGGATAGGCGAAGTCGAGCAGGCGAACGTAAGGTTGCAGTTCGAGTTTGAGCGTCTCTGCGTCGGCGATCGCGAGATCTTCAGGTGCAAAGCGCCGGCTGGGACTGTTGTCGAAGGCTTCGATGTCGGCCCATTCGAGGCGAGCGATGTCGAGCGCGAGCGTCTGCTTCTTCCCTGCCCATTTAGGATGCGCACGCAGCCAGGATTCCATTTTTGAACCGAGATTGCGCAGCGTGAATGAAGTGCGATGGGCAATCGACGATGTAGGCTTTGCACATCGCGTCGAATTGCTTTTCGCCCAGCACGGAGCGCAGGCCGGGGAAATCTTCGGCGAGCGCGGAGAGCAAGCGGAACCAATACTGGCGATTGTAAATTTCGAGGCGTTCGAACGAAGTGAGCCGATCGTTGGGCTTGATGAAGCGCGACGCGTAGGCGCGCATTTTGCCGCCGCCGGGAGCTTTCTCCTGCATGTGCTCGGAGTTGGTCAGCGGCTGCATGACCGCGCGAGCCATCGTGCGTTGTAGGGCGAGTAGTTTCATACCGCGGTCGCGAGAACGCTGCGATGCGAGGAACTTGTCGGCCTTGAGCGCCTCGTCGTGGACTTCTTTGAAAGTGGGGATGCTGTCGTCCCACTCCAGCAGCGTTGCGGTATGGCCGGCGCGCTGAATCGCCCGATCATAAAGCTTCCAAACCGGATCGATCACCGGATGATCGTGCGTGTCGAGAATATATTTTCGATATTTCGAGTGGCCGGCGATGTGAATCTGCGCGACGCGCTCGGCGGGCACGCTGTTGACATAGTCGAGCGGATTGAAATTGTGATTCTGCGATGAGACGTAAATGTTGTTCACGTCGAGAAGGATGCCGCAGTCGGCGCGCTCGACGACTTCATTGAGGAATTCCCACTCGGTCATTTCGGAAACGTGAAATTCGGCGTAGCTGCTGACGTTTTCGACAGCGACGGGAACTTCGAGGAAGTCGCGAACTTCGCGCACTTTTTGCGCGGTGAGCTTGGCGGCTTCGAAAGTGTATGGCATCGGTAGCAGATCATGTGTGTAGCGGCCATCCACGCTGCCCCAGCAGAGATGATCGGAGACCCAAGGCGTCTTGGTGCGCTTGACGAGATCCTTCAGGCGGCGCAGATGCTCGCGATTCGGTTTTTCCGCGGAGCCGAAGTACATCGAAACGCCGTGCTGCACGACTTTGTATTGCTCGAGAATTTGTCGAGGATCTGGAGCGGGCGCCCGCCGTCGATCATGAAATTTTCGGAGATGATTTCGAACCAGTCGCAGACAGGCTTGCGCGAAAGGATGTGGTCGTAGTGCGGGGCGCGCAGGCCGATGCCGATGCCGTAGTCGGTGAATCCGTTGAATTTATTTGCGGGCATTTTGCTTCAGATCTCCGGACCGAGCGCTATGAGATGGCCGAGATGCTTTCAAAGCTGCGCGATAACAACTTCACACTTGAGAAGCAACAGGGGCCAGCGAGTAATCACCGGCCCCCGTACACTCAGCCGGCCGAAGCAGTTGCTGATGCTGGTGTTGTTATTCGGGCATCTTGCTGCCGTCAGTCGCGCAGCCGCCCTTGCCCTTGCAGGAGTTCTTGCCTTTGCAGCCGTTGTCGCTCGCCTTGCAGCCGCCCTTGCCCTTGCAAGAGTTTTGGCCCTTACAGGCGTGCTTTTCTTTCACCTTCTTGTCAGCCTTGGCGCTCGAATCATCCTGCGCCGAAGCCTTCGAGAGGTTCTTGGCCGAGATCGTAGCGCTGGTTCCCGCGAGAAGACCCGCGACAGCTGCGCCTGCGAGTAGAAGCCGATTTGTCTTTGTCATTTCCCCAACGTCCTCCTGATAAATTTTACTGCACCGCACTTCGGGCGAATTGCTGCCTGAAGACCGTTAGACCTCGCGCCGAGAACCGTATGACGGCGATGTTGTGATGGATGATCGCCGGCTGCGGACCTGGGCTCGTCTGGGCTGATGCGAGCCGCCAGCCTCGGACGTTCGACGGCGTCCCCCACCTTACGCCTGTGGGAAATTCGCTGCCAGTGAAAGTTTCATTCGCGACTGTCAAAATCTTGTTTCCCCGATTGGCCGGGTGCCGTACAGGGACCGCTGTACTCCGTTGAGAGCGCGTCGTGCTCGTGCTGTTTCCGCGGCGTTGTCGCGCTCGAATCTGCTATCAAACAGCAAGCTCATGGTCGTTTATACGTGCCAAACGCGACTTCGGATTTGAAAAACTTTCAACTTCGGGCTGAGTGAGAGTCTGCCTTGGGAGGGGAAAGCCTTGACCGAACTATGCGCCCAGAGGAGACGATTCGACAACCAAATTGTTGGCGCGGCTGGGTTTGAGGCGTAATCGGGACGCATGCTGACCATGCTTCGAGTCTGACGACGCTGACGGTTCACCGAGGAACACACGACGACTTGGATGTCGAGGCTTTAGACTTGTTTCAGAGAAATTTGTGAGCAACGCGGTTAAGGTGGCCCCGGTAGCCCCACCGCCAGCGTTTTGAGGAAGCTGTAATGGGTTTGGAAATCCGGCGGGCAGAGATTGGCGATGAACATGTACTCCGCGACTTGCGCGTGCAGGCGCTGACAGATGCGCCCGAGGCGTTTGGCTCGACGCTGGAAAGAGAGCTCGCGCGGACGATTGAAGATTGGCGGAGGTGGATGGCACCAGGAGTCTCATATTTCATTTTGGCGGAGAACGAACCTCGAGGATTGGTGGCAGGCGTTTGGGATGCAGTCGATCGCGCAGTGGTTCACTTGATGGCGATGTGGGTGCACCCAACAATTCGGGGATCGGGTGCCGCGGATTTGTTGGTTGGAGCTGTCAAGAAATGGGCAGTAGAGTTTGGTGTTACCGAAGTGCGATTGAATGTCGTCGAAAACAATGCTCGAGCGCGACGATGTTATGAGCGGAATGGATTCAGGGTTACTGGGCTACGGGGCACAGTCGCGAAGTCGGGCGACGCTGAGATCGAGATGGCCTGCTCGATAAGCGGAAATACGTAGAGAGAGGGCCGAATCGTAGCGAGACAGGGTGTGGCGGTGATAAGATAGGTGGCGTCGCGTCGTATGAATCAGCGGCGCGGCGTCTGCGGTGGGAGTAGCTCAGCTGGTAGAGCGTCGGTCTGTGGCACCGAATGTCGCGGGTTCAAATCCCGTCTCCCACCCCAAATTTCCGCAATGTTTAGCGGTAATTTCACTACTTCGCGGGATCCTGCCGAAAAACTGTCGCTTACACAACCGCCGTATTCGGTCCGAATTGTTTGCGGAGGGTCTGGATGCCGAGCCAGGTGTTTTTGATGGCGCGGTATTCTTCGGATTTTTCGTCGATCGGGCTTAACAGACGTTGTTCGATTGCGGCGGTTGCTTCGAGCAGGTGGTGTGGGATTTGGGTGTCGTCGGTTTCTTGTGCTGCCTGTAGATATGGTTCTTGCCACGAATACACGGGACTACTCCTTGGTAAAAGCTGGCGACTACATATCTAGTGCCCATGAAGTTTTCAGATGGTTCCCACTTACGTGAAGGTTGTGTGAAGTTGTGAATATTGTTTGCGGAACCGAATTAGGGCGGAAAGATAACGCTGAGACGCCGAAGGCGCTGAGGTTCACGGGAAAGCGAGATAAGCGGCTGTAACCACGCCCTGTTCGTAGCTTATTTATTCGAGGTTTTCTTTTTCAGCCATTCATCGAAGAGGCGGCGAGCTTCGAGTTCGGAGTTGCGAGGAGGCTTGCGATTGAGTTCGTTTCTATTTTCTGTGAGAAAGACTTCTCTCAGATCAAGGTCGGTGAGGTAGGGGAATCTTTCGTAGAGTTTGTCGAGCTTGGCGAAGTAGATCTTGTCGGTATTCGTTTTCGCTGATTTTTTCTTTTTTGCTTTTGCTGATTTCTTCTTTTTCATTCCGCATCCGACCCGTGACGAGGCCGCTGTACTATCTGGCGGCGGTTTGTTTCAGCAGGATGACGTCGCTGTCGTTGTGCAGGCGGATGAAGCCCAGTCGGTCGTTGTTGGGTGACCAGTGGAAATCGATGATCAGGTCCGGGCCGAATGGAGTTACCTGATGCCCTGGAGATCCATCCACGGGCGCGGCCCATAGAGCGTGCAAACCTTTTTCGCGGAAGGGATAGCCAATGTATTTGCCGTCTCTCGAGTAGCGGATTTCTCCGCGGGCACCTTCGTGGCGTTCCAATGTGCGAACTGTCTTGAACGTTTCCGCGTCGAGAATCTGGATAACGACTTTCTCGCCTCCGCGGGCTTCGGCTTGATACGCGATGAATTTGCCGTCGGGCGAGTAATTAATGCAGCCGCACGCCAGCGCATCGTCGGAAATCGGCGTGGGGGTGCCGCCATCGACGGAAATCCGCTCGGCGATATTCTTGTTGTTCACGGTGGCTTCGTACATCAACCATTTGCCGTCGGGCGAGCACATCGCCGGAGTTTCATAATCTCCCGTCGTGATCTGCTTGATGTTGCCGCCTTGCGCGTCCATGCGCCAGATGTTCAGTCTTGGTTTTCCGTCACGCAGCGCGGAGGCGAAAAAAATGTATTTGCCGTCGGCGCACGATACTGGACTCTGGGAGGCAAAATTATCATTCAGCAGCGGTACCCGATTCGAACCGTCGGCATTCATCCGGTAAATCTTGTTCTCGAGCGTGATGAGCAGGTTGCCGTCGGGAGTCCAGTTGAAATCCCACGCCACTGGACGATCACTGACGACGCTCGGCGCGCCCAACTGCTTTTCGGTGTAGGGGGCGATGCTCAGCGTTCCCGTGGAGTGCGTTTGCACAACCGCGGCGAGTTTTCCGTCGGCCGACAGCGATAGCGAACGATAGTTGTTGGTGTCGTTCGTGATTTGCCGCAACTTGCCGCCGGGATAGGAAAGATAGTCGAGCTGAAAACGATTGAAGTTGCTGTCGGGACCAGTTCCGAGAACTGCGAGACCACGCCCGTCCGGGAACCACGCGATATTCCAGGGAAGTTGGGGGATTCCGGCGATCGTAGAGCGCTGGCCGCTGGTGGCGTCGAAGGCCAAAACCTGGCCGAGGGCATCGGGGGTCGACCCTGGGTCCTGTAGGCTCACTGCGATGGTTTTGCCATCGGGAGACCAACTCGTATCCCACCCGTTCACGCCGATGGACGCCTGGTTCACTACTTTCTCATCGCTCCCGTCGGCGGCGGCCGTCATCACATGGCCTTCGCCCTTGCGAAAATCCAAGCGAAGGAAAGAGAAGCGGTCGCCGGCGGGATTGAAACTGATGTTTGTATTGAGGTCTTTCAATATGCGTTGCGGAGTTCCGCCGAGAACCGGCGCGCGATACAGGCCGTTGATGTTGTGCTCTTCCCTTTCGGAGCGAACGAAGAATATGTAATTGCCGTCGGGTGAAAAATGAAGCGCACGATAGATATCGTCGGTGGGCGGGATCACCTGCGTGTCGCTATTGTTCGCGACGTTGCGCAACCAAAGGCTCTGCTGGCCGGCATCGGATTGCACGTTGAGGATGTATTTGCCGTCGGGCGAAATGGATGCAAGGGCTGCTTTCCCGGTCGTTGTCATGGGCGCGATCGAGAAGTTTTCGAACGCAGCCGATTCCTTGGGCGCGAAGAATTTGTAAGCGCCGTAGAGCGCCGCCAGAACCAGCACGGCGAGCACGACAGAAACGACGCTCACTCCAACTTTGTGCTGTCCGGCAACCTGCAACACCGTTGAACTCGACGCTGTCGGCACACTCGCCGATGGCGATGGCGCGGTAGCGGCAGTCACCGCCGATCGCGACGCGGAACTCGTCGCAACAGCGCCCGATGAGTCGGATTCTGAGAGCGCGCGGCCGGAATCGGTCTGGCGGCGCAGGCGCTTCAGGTCGGCGCGCAACTCGGCGGCCACCTGATAACGCAGGTCGCGGTCCTTCTCCAAAGCTTTCAGGACGATTTCTTCGAACTTCGGTGGGACGGATTCGCTCACGTGGCCGAACGGCGCAGGGGCGCGGTTCAAGATCGCTTCGAAGATCACGCCAGACGTCGAGCCGCGGAACGGCAATGTTCCGGTCAGCATCTCGTACATCACGGTGCCGAACGAAAACAAGTCGCTGCGGCCATCTAGGTCGTCGCCGCGCACCTGCTCGGGCGACATGTAAGCCACCGTGCCCACGGTGCTGCCGGGATTGGTGAACATGTCGTCCGAGGTCAGCGTGGCGGGCCCCGCGCCAGCCAATTGCCTGCCGGAATGGGCGCCGGCACCGACGAGCTTCGCCAACCCGAAATCGAGAATCTTTGCGTGGCCGCGCTTGGTGACGAAAAGATTCGCAGGCTTGATGTCGCGATGGATGATGCCTTGCGAATGCGCGGCATCCAGGGCGTCGGCGATTTCGATCGATAGATTCAGAACCTGATCGAAGGGCATAGGCGCGCTGGCGATGCGGTCTCTCAGTGTCTGACCTTCCAGCAATTCCATCACGATGAAATGACGGCCGTCCTGCTCACCGATCTCGTGGATCACGCAGATATTTGGATGATTCAGCGCCGAGGCCGCACGGGCTTCGCGTTGGAATCGTTCGTAGGCGTTGCCGGCGTCGTTGGAAGATTCGGGCAGGAACTTGAGCGCGACGCGCCGGCCGAGCGTGAGATCTTCGGCCTCGTAGACAACTCCCATCCCGCCAACACCGAGTTGGGAGAGAATTTTGTAATGCGAAAAGGTCTGGCCAAGCAGACCCGGGTCGGTCGGCATGGGCAGATGGTATGTGCGGGGAGGGAGGCGAGTCAATGCGCCGGCATGCGCTGGTTGCCGACTCTCAACGTGGCTTGGGATTGGATACGAACCCAGAAGTGATCGTGAGTGAAATCCGTTGGCAGCGCCTACACAGTTTGGGTCGCGGTTCTACTCCACCGACTGTATGGCTGGGCTATCTTACTGCGCCTATAACGGGCAATGCAGCTTGAGGAGGGTGTGATGGCACGTTATGGCAAGGCGGCGGGCAAGAGCGTTGAAAGTGCGGTACGGCGCGAGAAGAAAGGGACTCTCAAATCTGGCAAGGGCGGAAAAGGTGGTCGCGTGAAAAGCCGTAAGCAGGCCATCGCGATCGGGTTGTCAGAGGCGCGCAAGAAGGGCGCGAAGGTGCCGCGGAAAAAATCGTCGTAATCCGTCGAACCGCGTCTGGCTCATCTGTTTGTCCCGTTTCGATGAACGATGACGCTGTACGTCGCAACAAAGATGTGCCGTCAGTACTGGAGAGAGGCCAAATATGAATACAAAACGAGCGAGAGCACGACGCACGAAACAAAATCCGACGCGGCAGCGCGCAGAAGTCACGAACGAATCGGGGCGCGTAAAGAACCCCACAACCCGTGATCTTCCTCCAAACGACAAGATCGACAAATACGCGGACGAAGTGTACGGCGACACCGAGATTCCGTCGCGCGCCTAGCGGCTTACGATCCCCGACACTTCAGCCAAATCGATTCGATGCGTTTTTTAACACTCGCTCCACAGTCAGGAGCGAGTTTTTTTTGCCAGCCCACTCGAACGCAACAACGAGACTTCGACTGAAAGGTGCAACCCGAGGCGTGAGATACTTTATGCCTGATTTGCGGAGGAACAGACCTCTTTGTCCAGCCCGGTTGAAGTGCAAACACGAGGTATCCTTTTCGACTTGGATGGAGTTTTGGTCGATTCGACGCCGGCCGTTGCGCGCTGCTGGGCGCGGTGGGCCGTGCAATTTGGATTCAACGCGGACGAAGTAGTGCATCGGGCCCACGGGCGCCCCAGCATTGTCACACTGCGCGAGTTGATGCCGAACGGCGAATACGAACAAGAAAATCGAAAAATGGAGCAATGGGAGATCGAGGACACCGACGGCGTCGTGCCACTGCCCGGCGTCCTGGATCTGTTGCATGCGCTTCCGCCTCAGCAATGGGCTATCGTGACATCTTGCACTCGCCCGCTCGCCGAGGTTCGAATCCGCGTGGCTGGCTTGCCCCGGCCCAAGCAAATTGTGACCTCGGGCGATGTCCAGCGATTCAAACCCGATCCCGATCCTTACTTGAAAGGCGCAGGGCTGCTGGGGCTGGCACCAGCCGATTGTGTCGTCGTGGAGGATGCCCCAGCCGGGATTCGCTCTGGACGAGCGGCTGGCTCGCGCGTGCTGGCGCTGCGTACTACCGAGGCCGATGAATTGCTGACGGCCGCAGGCGCCTCGTGGATCGTCGATGACCTCTCGAAGGCGAGTCTGGGGTCGATTCGGGCCGGAAGCCCGCTAACACTCTCGCTGCGGACGTAAAAAGAACGATACGCCCGAAATCTTATCGGACTCCCTGCCCCTCGCCGGCTCCCCTCTGCCACCACAAAGCTACGTAATCAACACGCGCCAGCCATCGCGGTCTTCGCTGGCGGGCAAGTACTAGTCCCAAGCACACTGGGGATGTCCAGGCGGGCTCTGGTCGGCCCTCTTCAGGCGCTCTTTACCGCACTCACTCATTCGACGGAGACAGCGAAATTTCATGGGTACCACACCGCAAGCACCCGCGACTCAGCGGAGCATTCAGACCGGGCAATTAATCACCGCCATGCTCAAGTCGGGCAGCCACGTCAGCGATCTGGTTTTTTCCCCAGGCCGCGCCCCACAGATCGAAGTGAGCGGCGAATTGGTGGAGCTGAAATTTAAGGGGCTCGAGTGTCTCACTCCGGAAGATACGAAACTCATCGCGTATGACCTCATCGGGAAAAACGATCACCCGATTCGCAAGCTGGAACAAGACGGCTCGGCCGACCTTTCGTACGGTTTGCCCGGCGTTGCACGATTTCGCGTGAACGTCTTCCGCCAGCGCGGCACGTACGCCATCGTGATGCGCGTCATCCCGATGGATATTCCGGGATTCGACAAACTGAATTTGCCACCGGTGCTGAGAGAAGTGGTGGAGCTGCGAAACGGAATCGTTCTGGTGACGGGACCAACCGGTTCTGGAAAATCTTCGACGCTTGCCGCGATTCTCGATCAAATGAACACGGAGAAGGCAATTCACATCCTGACGATCGAAGACCCGATCGAGTTTTTGCACAGACACAAGCGCGCGACGATTCATCAACGCGAATTGCACAGCGATACGCCGACGTTCGGGCTCGCGCTGCGCGCCGCGCTGCGACAAGCGCCGAAGGTGATTTTGGTCGGCGAAATGCGCGACCGCGAAACGATCGAGATTGCCCTGGAAGCGGCAGAGACGGGCCACCTGGTGATGTCGACGCTGCACACCATCGATGCGTCGAAGACCGTCGAGCGCATCATCGGTGTGTTTCCCCTGGCGGACCAGCAAAGTATTCGCACGCGGCTGGGGAAAGCGTTTCGATTCATCGTTTCGCAGCGGCTCCTTCCCAAAAAAGACGGAAAAGGCCGCGTTGCAGCCGTCGAGATCTTGAAAGCCACGATGCGCACGCGCGACTACATCGAAAAAGGCGAAGGTGAGGGCAAGACGCTGCTCGACGCGATGCGCGACGGTGACACCGAAGGAATGCAGCACTTCGACGGTGTGATCGAAAAGCTGATTCGCACCGGCGTCGTGGATTTCGAAACCGGTCTTCAGTTTTCGACCAACGCCGGCAACATGCGCCTTGAGTTGGCTGATTACCTTGAGAATCCCAATTCCGGCGCCAAGCAACCCCGAGTGAAGCAAGAACGGATGACCGAAATCGAAGTCGAGCCGTGAGAGTTGCTGTCGTTCGGCTCTGTCCTTCCCAACCGGCGTGAAGCCTTGACCTAGAAATCGCGCACGCGCGCGATAATCCATCCTACAATTCCGGGTTCATGCTCGGACTCGACGACGCTTATGTGCTGCGCACTCTGCGCGTGCTTGAAATTTCCCTGATCGTTGCGGCGATTCTGGGCATTGTCGCCGTCGTGTTTCCGAACTTGCTGGGGCGATGGTTCGCCACATGTGAATCGGCGTTGTCGCGATTTGCGGAAGCTCGCGGGCGAACGGTCGCGGCGATTTTTCTTTTTGTGATTGTGGCGCGGCTGCTGGCGCTCCCCTTCCTGCACATTCCCGTGCCGGGAATCCACGACGAATTCAGCTACCTGTTGATGGGCGATACGTTCGCGCACGGTCGGCTTGCGAATCCGACGCACCCGATGTGGATCAGCTTCGAGACGTTTCATGTGAATTGGCATCCAGCGTATGCGTCGATGTATCCACCGGGACAAGGCGTAGCCCTTGCGATCGGAGAGTGGCTCGGCAACCCATGGTTCGGTGTGGTGCTGAGCGTTGCCGTGATGTGCGCCGCAGTCACGTGGATGTTGCAAGCGTGGCTGCCTTCGCGGTGGGCTCTGCTCGGCGGCGCAATGGTCGCTCTGAAATTAGGAATCGCGAGCTACTGGGTCAATAGCTACTGGGGTGGAGCAGTGGCGGCGACCGGCGGCGCGCTTGTGCTCGGAGCGATGGCCCGCATCAGGCGACGCGCTCGCTTGCGTGACGCATTGTGGCTCGCGCTCGGCATCGCGATCTTGGCGAATAGCCGGCCATACGAAGGCTTTCTGTTTTGCGCGCCGATCGCAGTTTGGTTTTTGTGGTGGCTCATTGGGCAAACAAAAACGCGCGACGTACTTGGCACACGATTCGCACGCATCACAGTGCCACTAGCAGTCGCGGTGGCTCTGACGATCGTGTGGATGGGCTACTACAATTTTCGGCTGACCGGGAATCCCCTGCTGATGCCGCACGTGCTCAATACGCGGACATATCATTCGGCGCAGCCGTTCTTGTGGCAAGAGCCTCTGCCGGCGCTGCACTATCACAATCAACAGTTCGAAGATTTTTACAACAACTGGGAGCGCGAAAATTACTCGCCTAGCGCCGCGGATGCGTTGCGTGTGACCTGGGAAAAGATTTTTCGTGGCAGCGTGAACTATTTCTGGATGGGACTCTTGCTGGCCGTACCCGGTATTCCCCTCGCCCTGCGCGACCGAAAGATGCGCTTTCCGCTTGTCGTGCTTGCAACGGTCCTCGCCGGCGTTTTCATCGTCGTCTGGTCAGCCGCACACTACGCGGCGCCGATCACCTGCGTCCTCTTCTTGCTGATCGTGCAAGCGGTGCGACATTTGCGAACGATGAGATGGAGAAGCCGTCCGATAGGCATCGCCCTGTCGCGCGCATTGATGCTTTGTCTGGTAATCGACACGAGCGTCTTTGTCGCGCGCGGCATCTGCGATCCGCTGTTTTGGACCTGCGAAGGGGATCCGAGCCGCGCCGCCATTGCGAAAACTCTCGAGCACACTCCCGGCAAGCACCTGATCCTGGTGCGCTACACCGACGATCACAACATTCACGACGATTGGGTCTACAACGGCGCGGAAATCGACGGAGCAAAAGTGCTCTGGGCGCGCGAACTGGACAAAGAGCAAAATGCAAAGCTGCTCGACTATTTCAAGGATCGCAAAATCTGGCTGGTCACGCCCGACACCGATAACACCTATCTGGAACCCTACACTCCACCCGCGGAGGCGACTGGTGATCAGTGACCGGTGACTAGTAAAATCAGCGCGCTTACTCTCGCGACGCCACCATCAGATTGTTCAGGCCGAACTCGAAGCGACGGTGAATGAATTCGCGAAAACCAATGCGCCGGAGCATCGCCTGCAGCGTGTCGACCGGGATTCGCTTCTGATGTTGATCGCTTTCCATCTCCGCGCTAATCAAACCTGCGCCGCGCAAGACGGCCAGAATCGGATCGACCGCGGACGACGGCCACGTAAGAATCAGGCTTCCACATGGCGCTAGAATTCGAAACGCCTCGCGCAACACCGGCTCCGGCTCCGGCAAATGCTCGAGCACAGCAAGCATCACGACGTGATCGAATTGCGATGGTTCCAGCGGCAGCGGCGCCGTGATGTTCCCCCGAATACGCCACCATCGCCCGCGCACGCCATCTTCAACCTGATCGTCGATGCCCACGCCATGTGAAATTTTGTCGCCCGCATAGTTGAGGAATGCCGCGTCGAGTCCGCAGCCGAGATCGCACACACGCGATCCGCTGCGAATGTACGGGTATGCTGCGTAGAATCTCAGCCGTGCGATGAAATGGTCGAGACCTGTGTACGCCATCTATTTCAGATCGTAGTCGCCGATGTACGTGCCGCGGCTGATTCCAAGCATGCTGAGGAAAAACGAAGCAAAAGTCACCTGAATTCCGAGGAATAGCCACATCGACCAGAACAGTACTGCACGTACTTGGTGCAGCGGGCCGAAGCCGCTCGAAACCCAATCCCAAACGACCCACGCGCATCCGAGAGACCCAATCAAAAAGAGTCCGCCGCCGAGCAACAACCCGGTTTCAAATCGCACATGTGTCAGCGCGCGCCGCAGCGAGATATTTTTTCGGTCGAAGCGCTCGGCGTAACTGAACACTTTCGCGAACGCTCCGATCGAGAGAATTTGCGCACCGAGCAACGTGAACATCACGCCGAAAATCATCGTGTGAATATCCAGCGTGATGCGCGGCGTGAGCGCACGCGGTCCGGGTAGAAGCCAAAAAACGAGCGCGAGTCCAACGAGAACGAGCGTCGCGCCCGGAAGCAAAAATAACCAGTTCGGCGCATACAGCAGCATGAAGCGCAAATGCCGCCAGCCGTCGCGAAAACTCCGCAAATGCGGCGGACGCCCGCGCTTGTCGGGCCAAAGCGTGATCGGAATCTCGGTGATCTTCGCCCGCAACTGCGCCGCCTTGATCACAAACTCCGATGCAAACTCCATTCCCGTGCTGCGCAAATCCATCTGATCGTAAACCGCGCGTGTAAATCCGCGCATGCCGCAGTGGCTGTCCCCGATGCCCGCGTGGAAAAAAAGATTGAGCAGCCGCGACAATCCTGGGTTGCCGATGTACTTGTGATGCCACGGCATGGCGCCGCGTTTGATTTCGCCGCGAAAGCGATTGCCCATCACAACGTCATAGCCCTGGCGCCATCTTTCGACGAAGCGCGGCACCTCGGCGAAGTCATAGCTATCGTCGGCATCGCCCATGATGATGAACTGTCCGCGCGCTGCGGCGATTCCAGCACGCAAAGCCGAACCATAGCCACGCGCCGGGACACTTACAACCCGCGCGCCAAGTTTCTCCGCGATGTCGACGGACCCGTCCGTCGAACCGTTGTCCGCAACGACGACTTCCCCGCGCAATCCCGCGGACTTGAACGCGTCGAGCGCCTTCCCGACGCAAATCCCGATGGAGTTGGCCTCATTGAGACAAGGAATCACAACGGACACATCGACAAGTCTGTCCGTCGCGTCAGGCAACGCTTGCGTCGTTACGGAAGTTTTGATGGTCTCTGTCGTCAATCTCGTTTCCCAGCCAAATCAGTAGCAAGCACGGCAGAACACGGCTTTCCTTGCAATTTCCGCACACGCCATTATCATTGCGGCTTCGCCGCGAGTCACGTCCACCCCGCAGCCATGGGTTCACTCGCATCGAAGCCCTGAGAATCCATTGTCTAACACATCCGACGCCACACCGGCCACTGCCTCGGTTGCGACAGGTTCCCCCACGGCGCATGAATCGGTTACTCGCTCTGGCGGGGGACTCCTCAAAGTACTTGGGATGTGGTTTGGAATCGCCGCAGCCGTCGGCAACACGATTGCCGCTGGCATCGTTCGTTCACCGGGCGACATCGCTCAGTGGCTTCCCAACATTTATCTTTTCTTCGGAGTTTGGATCATCGGCGGACTCTACGCGCTCGTCGGCGCGTCGTCGATGGCGGAGCTTGGCGCCTCGATTCCACGCAGCGGCGGCCAATACAATTTCTCGCGGCGTGCCATCGGCGATTACGCCGGCTTTATCGTTGGATGGAGCGACTGGCTGTCCACGTGCGGCACCGCCGCCGCCGTCGCCATCGTGATCGGGGAATACAGCGGCGCTTTGTTCGCACCGCTTGCGGGTCACGTTCAGTCCACCGCCGTCAGCGTGATCGTCGCGTTTTTTCTTTTGCAATGGCGCGGCATCAAGTGGGGCAGCAGCACGCAACTCGTCACCGCAGCGCTGAAAACAATCGCTTTCCTTGTCGTGGTCATTGCGTGTTTCGTGTTCGGAGGTCATGCGCGCAACGCTGTTCAGGCAATTGCCGCAGCCGGATCGACGGAGGCGTCGACATCCATACCGGCCCTGCAATCGGGCTGGCCGCTCGCCATCGCCATCATGCTGGCGCTACAAGCTGTTCTTTACACCGTCGATGGGTGGGACGGCGTCGTTTACTTCGGCGAAGAAGTGCGAAATCCAGGGCGTGATGTACCTCGCGCCATTTTCGGCAGCGTATTTTCGATCATGGGGATCTACCTGCTGATCAACGCCGCCGTCTTATACGTGCTCCCGCTCAATCAGGTCGCGGGCAACACGTTTTCTCTCGGAACCGCGGCCGAACACATCTTCGGTCCTTACGGCGACACGGTCATCCGCTCGATCATGCTGATCTCGCTTCTTTCCTGTATGAACGCCAACCAGCTTTTCTGTTCGCGGACTCTATACGCGATGAGCTGCGACGGTCTCTTTTTCCGGCGAGCCGCAAGGGTCAACGCCGGAGGCACGCCTGCGTTCGCACTTTTCTTGAGCACTGTGGTAGCGATTGTATTTGTCCTTTTCTCCTTCGAACGCGTCATCGCCATGCTGTCGTTTTTCTTCGTCGCAAACTATACGCTTTCGTACGCATCGCTATTCCTGCTGCGCCGAAAAGAGCCGGCTATGCCCCGCCCATATCGTGCGTGGGGATATCCCTACACGACAGGTATCGCGCTGGCAGGATCAATCCTGTTTCTGATCGGATCGATTGCGACTGATCGTCATAATGCGCCCTTGGCGCTGCTGATGCTCATTCTGAGCTATCCAATTTATCGCGTGATAAAATTCTTCGCGTCAGTCAAAACTGTCGACGCATGAAAAATCCCGCTCAGCAAAAACTGCCGGCGGGATTCTTTCTTCGATTGTGAAGTCGATTTTTACTGAACTTTCTCGGCGATGCTCTTCCCCTGCAGAAAGAGCAATAGATAGTCCGGCCCGCCGGTCTTCGAGTCCGTACCCGACATATTGAATCCCCCGAAAGGATGCGCCCCTACCATCGCGCCGGTGCACTTGCGATTCAGATATAAATTGCCGACGTGAAACGCCTCGCGCGCCTTTTCCAGCTTCTCCGAATTCTTCGAGTACACGCCGCCAGTCAAACCAAACTCGGTGCCGTTAGCGATTTCCAGCGCATGATCAAAATCCCGTGCCTTGATCACCGCGAGCACCGGCCCAAAAATTTCTTCCTGCGCGATCCGCGCCTTCGGATCGACGTCCGCGATCACCGTCGCCTGCACGAAATAGCCATCACCCGGCGCGCGATCGCCGCCGACCAGCACGCGTCCTTCTTTCTTTCCTACATCTATGTAGCCGAGCACAGTTTCAAGCGCCGTTTTGCTCGCAACCGGCCCCATGTAATTCTTCGGATCTTCGCTGGGCCCGACCGTAACTTTCTTCGCCCGCTCCACCATCTTCTGCACAAACGTGTCGTAAACCCTTTCCGATACGATCGCGCGCGAACACGCTGAACACTTCTGCCCTTGATACCCAAACGCCGCCTGCGCCACGCCTTCCACCGCGGAATCGATGTCGGCCTCTTCATCGACAATCGTCGCGTCCTTCCCGCCCATTTCCAGCACCGTCCGCTTGATCCAAATCTGTCCAGGCGCCTTCTTCCCCGCTGCCTCGCTGATGATCAGCCCGACTTCCTTCGATCCCGTAAACGTGATGAATCGCGTCTTCGGATTCTTCACCAGTGCGTCGCCCACGACTTCGCCCGCGCCAGTCACCAGATTCAGCGCGCCCTTCGGAATCCCCGCCTCATACAAAATCTCAACCATCTTCGAAGCCACAACCGTGGCCTCTTCCGACGGCTTCAGCACAACCGTGTTCCCAGTCACCAGCGCCGCAACCGTCATTCCCGTTGCAATCGCCGCCGGAAAATTCCAAGGCGGAATCGCCGCGCCCACTCCCAGCGGAATATAAACCATGAAATTCTTCTCGCCCTTCATCGGCGTCACAGCCTGCGGCCCGGCAAGCCGCAGCATCTCCCGAGCATAAAACTCAAGAAAATCGATCGTCTCCGCTGTATCGCCGTCCGCTTCCGCCCACGACTTACCCACTTCGTAGCAAATCCACGCCGAGATCTCGAATTTGCGATCGCGCACGATCTGCGCCGCGCGAAACAAACACTCCGCCCGCTCTTCCGCCGGCACTTTTTTCCACGTTTCGAAGGCTTTCCATGCGGCATCGACGGCCGCGTCCGCGTTGTCCTTCGTTCCCGCCTGAAAAACTCCGATCACCTCCGACGGATGCGACGGATTCGTGGACGACATCTTCGCCGTCGTGTAAACCTTCTCCCCGCCGATGTACATCGGATATTCCCGGCCAAACTCCGCCTTCACCTTGGCGAGCGCCGCCTCCATCGCCGATTTATTCTCCGCCCGCGAAAAATCCACGAAAGCCTCGTTAGTGAACTCGGGCCGCTTGATTGTCGTTTCAGCCGTCGCCATGCGCCTCTCCTCATCAATGCTCAGTCCAACGATTGTACTGCGCGGTTCCCAATCCTCACAATCCGACGGGCAAATTCCTCAAACTCAGATCTTGGAATGCGTTTCCGTACGACGCCTAACCTTCAAAAGCCTTTTGCGCCGCTGCGGTTTGCGACTGTCTTTGATTGAGGAGTCAATCGGTAACTCCCCCAGGATTTCAAGCGCTCTGAGAATGCTCTTCTTTTTCTCGCGCAAAGCGACTTCTTTGAGCATTCGCACCGCTTGACTGATTCCCGACTTACGCACGCGCTCGGTAGTCACCCGGCTACCTCCACAACAAAGGTTCAGTATATACATCACGCGCCATCGTGATGGCCTTGGTGCCGTCTTGCTTGGCGCGATGAAAACGCACGATAATTCCCGCGCTCGTTCCACCCGCGAGGACCGCCAGATGGCCATCACGTTTCAATTCCACTACCCGATCGAGCGCACCATGGCGTTCGAAATGGAGTACCACCCGAATCTCCGTCTTACGCTGGCAGATAAGCGCGACCTGCTGCAAACGCGCTCGGCCATTTCCATCTGGATGTTCGACGGCCCTCGCCTCGTCGGCGAAACCTACGGCGTCCCCTGGAATGGCAAGGACGACCTGATCGGCTTCCCCCGCGATCCCGAAGCGATCTACTGCTACTCGAACACGATCCTCAGCAAATATCAGGGCAAAGGCTACGGCGCGATCTTGAAAGCTGCTTTCATCGGTCGCGTCTCACGCGACTTCAAACGCATCTACGGCCACGCGCGTCCCGGCCCCAGCCAGGAGCTCAACAAAAAATTCGGTGCCAAAATGGGTCAGACCTATAAGAATTGGTTCGATACCGGCGAGGACTATCGAATCTACGTTCTTTCGCTCAATAAATAGGTCTCCAAGCCGATTCTGCGAAGCTAGTTCTGGTACCTGTCCTAAATTCCTCGCCGCAATAACTCTAAATGCCCTAAAAACAATCATTTGCACAGTATTCCATAGGGCACTTCTATCCTCATTTTCATCCTCCCTCCGCAACAATCGGGCGCAGACTTGGGTTCAACACTCTAAGGCCGGGGAACTCGAATCACTCACTCGGCAAACTTGAAAACTCGGTTCATTGACGCCCCAAAAACGGAGATTGCCGGGCGCAAGGGACCTTTGGGGAGGACCCTTTTATGCGCAGCATTCTAAATCTTCGGACCCTCTTGCTGGCCGGCGCCATGGGCGTGGTTTCCCTCGCTCCGTCACCAGCCAAGGCTCAGATCGCGGTTGGCGTCTCGATCCGCGTCGCGCCTCCGGCCATTCCCGTTTATGAACAGCCACCTTGCCCGGTCGAGGGCTATATGTGGACGCCCGGCTATTGGGCCTATGGCTCAGCCGGCTACTACTGGGTACCTGGCGTTTGGATTGCACCTCCGCGCGTCGGCCTGCTCTGGACCCCCGGGTATTGGGGTTGGGGTGGCGGCGTTTATGCGTGGCACGCAGGCTATTGGGGACCTCACGTCGGCTTCTATGGCGGCGTTAACTACGGCTTCGGCTACGCCGGCGTCGGCTTCGTCGGCGGCGAGTGGCGCGGTGGCCGCTTCGCATATAACACCGCAGTCGTCCACGTGAACGAAACTGTCGTGCACAACGTCTACGTGAACCGCACCGTGATCGTGAACAACAACGTTCACACCAGCTTCAACGGCGGTCCTGGCGGAATCGAGCGCCGCGAGAACGCCGAAGAAATGCGAGCGGCTCACGAACAACACATCGAGCGCACGTCACTCCAGGTTTCGCATGAACACGGCGCGAGCCTCAACCACGCGAACTTCGCGTCCGAAAATCACGGCCGTCCCGCGAACGCAGCATACAACCGCGTCAACCAGCGTGAAGGCAACCAGCAAGCTCGCATCGGCCAAGGCGTTCGCTCCGGCCAGTTGACGCCGCGCGAAACCGGCCACTTGGAAGGTAAGGAAGCGGCGATCCACCAGGAAGTGCATAACGACCGCGCCGCCAACGGCGGTCACCTGACCGGCCAGGAACGCGCCCAAGTGAACCATCAGCAGAATCAAGTCAGCCGCGACATCGATCGCGATAAGCACAACGCGCGCACCGATCGTCCGGCGCAAGAGCATAACGAGCACCCGCACCAGCGCTAAGCACTGACGGACTCGCTTTTGAGCCAAATCGGAAGCAATCGAAACCGCCGGGGGGTTACCTCACCGGCGGTTTTGCTTTTCTAACGAGGCTAGCGTGTCCCGGGCTGTATCATGTCGCATTCGTTTTTCGCATAAAGCGAATCAAACACAAGCCGTTCTCAACCAATAGCGCCCTTGCTGAACGAATATAAAAAGAAGCGCGACTTCAAAAAAACCGCAGAGCCCGCCGGTGACCAGCGTCACTCCGGCGGTGATCGTGTTTTCGTCGTACAAAAACACGCGGCCACTCACCTTCACTACGATTTGCGCCTGGAAGTCGACGGCGTGCTGAAATCCTGGGCCGTGCCAAAGGGTCCATCGCTGAATCCCAGCGACAAACGACTCGCGATGCAGGTCGAAGATCACCCGTTCGAATATCGAAATTTCGAAGGCTCCATCCCCAAGGGCGAATATGGCGGCGGTGAAATGATCATATGGGATCAAGGCACATATGCGCCGGAAGGGTCGCTCGGCGTCAAAGACCAACTCGCGAAAGGCGATTTTAAGTTTCTGCTCAACGGCGAAAGGCTTCGCGGCAGTTTTGTCCTCGTGAAGCTGAAAAAGCCCGGCAACAAAAACGAATGGCTGCTAATCAAACATCGCGACGCCTTCGTGGACACGAAATGGGACGTGGAGCAACACGCCGAATCGGTCGTCAGCGGTCGTACTCTGGAAGATATTCGCGAAGGGCGCCCGGCAACCCGCGAACGAATCGCCATCGATCCGTCTCAGTTGCCAGGCGCGTTCGAATCTTCAATGCCCAAAATGCCGAGCGGCGTCCGCGCCACGCTCGCCGAACTCGGCGACAAGCCGTTCTCCAGCCCGAACTGGGTCTACGAAATCAAATGGGACGGCGTGCGCGCCATCGCGCAAATCGAAAGCGGCAAAACGACGCTATGGGCCAGGTCGGGTCGCGACGTCACCGCCGAATATCCTGAGTTCAAAGACATGGCCGCGCGTTTTCGCGTGCGCGACGCGATCATCGACGGCGAAATCGTCACGCTCGACGCCGAGGGCCGCAGCAATTTCCACACCCTCCAGCATCGCCTCGGCGTGCAAAACCCTTCGCGCCAATTGATGCAATCCGTTCCGCTCGATTTCTTCGCGTTCGACGTGATGTATGCCGACGGATACGACCTGCGCCGAGCTCCTCTGGTAGAGCGCAAAAATTTCTTGCAACGGATTCTCTCCGGCAACGAGCGAATTCATTTCTCCGAGCACATCCCCGAGCAAGGCGAAGCGATGTACGAAGCCGCGCGCAGCAAAGGCCTGGAAGGTATCGTCGCCAAGCTGGCGAACAGCACCTACGTCGGAACGCGCACTTCGTCCTGGGTGAAGCTGAAAATTGTCAGCGAACTCGACGCCGTCGTCGCCGGCTACACCGAAGGCCGCGGCAGCCGCAAATTTTTCGGCGCCCTTGTGCTCGGCCTCTACGAAGGCAAAGAACTGAAGTTCATCGGCAGCGTCGGCACGGGCTTCGACGAATCCAAACAAGAAAAGATCTTCAACCAATTGGAACGCTTGCGGGCTAAAACATCGCCGTTCTCAAAAATCCCCGGCCTCCGCGAAAACGTCGAGTGGGTCGAGCCGGAATTAGTCGCCCGCGTGAAGTACGCGAACTGGACGAACGACATTCACCTGCGCGCTCCCGTGTTTCTAAGTCTGCTCACCGATCGTGCGGCAAAAGACTGCACCATGGAGGACGCAAAGCCCGAGAGCACCGCCGCGCTCGAATCCAAAGCCGAGAAAGAAAACCCGGCGCCAAAGAAAACAAAACAGAAGCAGCCGGCGCAAGTAAAATCTGCACCTCCGCCCGAAGTAGAAGAACTGCCGGAAGAAGAATCGGCATCGGCGGAAGCAACTCCGCTCAACAAACCGAAAGTAGTGAAGGCTGCCGCGCCACACGCAAAAAACTCTGCGAAAACAGTTTCAATTTCCTCCGGCCGCGAAGCCGAAGTCGAACTCGAACTCCGCTCCGGCAACAAAGAAACAATGGACGTCGAATCCGACGGCCAGCGCCTCCACTTCAGCAATCTCAACAAAATTTATTTCCCTGAGCCCGGCGTGAAAAAACGCGAGCTCCTCGCCTACTACTACCGTATGGCGCGCTACATCCTTCCGTTCCTCAAAGATCGTCCGATGGTGCTGCGCCGCTATCCCGACGGTGTCGACGGCAAAGCCTTCTTCCAAAAAGAAGCGCCCTCCTACCTTCCCGACTGGATCCAAACCGCCACCGTCGATTCCGACGAACGCGGCGGCGAAATGCAATACATCCTCTGCAATTCGCGCGCGACTCTTCTCTATCTCACCAATCTCGGCTGCATCGATCACAACCCCTGGTCGAGTCGCGCCGAAAGCCAGTCAAATCCCGACTACGTCTTCTTCGACCTCGATCCCACCGACGACACGCCGTTCTCTGATGTCATGCACATCGCGCGCGAAGTCTACGCGATGCTTAAATCGATCAAAATGCGCTGCTACATGAAGACGTCCGGTGCCTCCGGTTTCCACATCTTTATTCCGCTCGAACCGAAATACACCTATGAGCAAACGCGCACGTTCGCAGAAGTGGTCGGCCGTCTCGTTGCCTCAGAAAATCCCAAGCTCACCACGTTCGAACGCACCGTAAGCAAACGCCCCAAAGGCCGCATCCTGATCGATGCCCTGCAAAATGCCAGCGGCAAACCGTTAGCCTGCGCCTATTCCGTTCGCGCTTTCCCCAAAGCCACTGTCTCCACGCCGCTCTCGCCCGAAGAACTCAGCACCAACATCCGCGCCGAGCAATTCACCCTGCGCAATTTCAACGAACGCATCGCCAAAGTCGGCGACCTCTGGTCCGACTTCTGGCAAAATCGCCAGACTCTCGACCGTGCCCTCACCCTCCTCGCCAAAAAATTCCCAAAGGAGTAGTCGTTGATATAATTCCCGAAACGATTGCCAATGCAGTTTTTGCTAGGTAATCTCAGCAAAGCAATTCCCATCATCCTCGAGGCCCCCATGCGACATCTCGTAACTGCCTTAGCCTTCATCCTTGTTGCTGCGCCGATTCATGCCCAGGAAAAACCGCTTCACGGCATCGACACCCACGACCTCGATCGCAAAGCGAGCCCCTGCAACGACTTCTACGAGTTCGCGAACGGCACCTGGCGCGCGAAAAATCCCATCCCCGCATCGATGGTGATGTGGAGCCGCCGCTGGGCCGCCGGCGAGGCCACCAAAGAAGTCCTCCACGGGATTCTCGAAGACGCCGCAAAGAACGCCGAGTCCGCCCCGCCAAAATCCCCCGACCGCCTCATCGGCGACTACTACGCCGCTTGCATGGACCAAAAAGCAATCGACGCTCTCGGCATCAAAGCACTCGCGCGCGAAATGGCGTGGATCCATTCGGTCGCGTCCACCGAAGACCTTCAACCTGTCATCCAAAAGTTGAACGAAGAAGCGATCTACGTCCCCTTCATCTTCGGTTCGAGCCAGGACCCGCACAATCCGCAGTCGGTCATCGCCGACGCAGGCGCCGCCGGCATCGGCCTCCCCGAACGTGACTACTACTTCAAAGACGACGCAAAATCCAAAGAGACCCGCGAAAAATATCTTCAGCACATCGAAGCAATGTTCGTTCTCGCTGGCACCGACAAACCCACTTCCGCCGCCAACGCAAAAATTGTGATGCGCATGGAAACCGCATTCGCCAGCGCATCTCTCAACAACGTTGAACTCCGCGATCCTCACGCCACCGATCACAAAATGACCCTCGACGAAGTCCAGAAGCTGACGCCTGGCTTCAACTGGGGAACCTACTTCGAAACTCTGAGCCTCGATCCAAAGGTTCCGATCAACGTCGATCAGCCAAAATTCCTTGAAGAATTTCAAAAGCAGCTCAAAGAAACTTCGGTCGACGACTGGAAAGTCTATTTGACCTGGCACGTCCTGCTTTCCGCTGCGCCATCGCTCTCAACGCCATTCGTTCAGGAAAATTTCGCGTTCTATCAAAAGTATCTCCAAGGTGCCGCTGAGATGAAGCCGCACTGGAAGCGTTGCGTCGAAGCAACCGACAATGATCTCGGCGAAGCGCTCGGCAAAAAATACGTCGAGAAAACTTTTTCGCCCGAAGCCAAAGCCCGCATGCAGGAAATGGTGAAAAACATCCTCCTCGCGCTCCACGACGACATCCAAACCCTCACCTGGATGAGCGACGACACAAAAAAGAAAGCTCTCGAGAAACTCGCCACCTTCAATCCAAAAGTCGGCTATCCCGACAAGTGGAAGGACTACAGCACCGTTGAAATCACGCGAGACGCATATTGGGCCGACGTCGTCTCCGCGCGCCGCTTCGCCGTGAAAGACGACGCAACCCTCATCGGCAAGCCCGTCGATCGGGGCCGCTGGGGCATGACCACGCCGACTTCGAACGCCTACTACAATCCGCAGCTCAACGAAATCGTCTTTCCCGCCGGCATTCTGCTCCCGCCGATGTTCGACGTGAACGCCAGCGACGCCGTGAACTACGGCGGCATCGGCCCCGTGATCGGCCACGAAATCTCACACGGCTTCGACGATCAAGGTGCTCAGTACGACGCAACCGGCGAACTAAAAAATTGGTGGACGCCCGCCGACTACAAAGACTTTCAGAGCCGCGGCAAATGCGTCGTCGATCAATTCGACGCTTACACAGTGGACGGCGGCCTTCACGAAAACGGCAAGCTCGTCCTCGGCGAAAGCATCGGCGATCTCGGCGGCGTCAAGCTCGCCTATCTCGCCTTCGAAAAATCACTGCAAGGCAAGCCGCGTCCGGCGAATCAAGACGGCTTCACGCCTGAGCAGCAATTCTTCATTTCCTGGGGACAATCGCGCGGCGATGAAATTCGTCCCGACGCGCAGCGCCAGTTCGTGCTGACGAATCCGCATCCGGTCAGCAAATACCGCGTGCTCGGACCGCTTAGCAATCTTCCCGAATTCCAGAAAGCCTTCAGTTGCAAGGCAGGCGACACGATGGTGCGCCCCACCGAAAACCGCTGCACGATTTGGTGAGTCATTTGCAACTAGGAAGCGCGCACGACAGAAATTTTCGGAGGAACAAAATGATTTTTCAGCGGAAATTTTTAATCGGAACGATCGCGACTGCGATGTGCCTTGCAAATGCAAGTATTTACGCGGCGACGACAAACGCGCAAGACGTTGCAACGCAGCAAAAAGCTCCCGCTGCGGCTCACGGAAAACTGCTCGCCGCCTATCGTGGTGTCTTGCCGTGCGCAGATTGTCCTGGAATTGACACGACAGTCCGTCTCTTCGCCGATCCCAGCGGCGCCGAAGATCACGGACGCTACGTCACCCGCAGCTCCTATCAGGAGCGCAACACAACAAACACCGAAGCAGGCACCTGGACTCTGGAAAAAGGCACGCCAAACAACGCATCAGCAAGCGTCTACGTTTTAAAACCAAAGACCGGCAACGGCGCCACAAATTTTCTCGTCGTCGGCGACAACGAAATCAAACAGCTCGACGCCGCCCGCAAACCTTTCGCTGGAACCGTAAATTTCACGTTGAAGCGAATCGGCGCGACCGCCCCGAAGCGCGGCGGCCCAGCGATCTAGCCGATCGGCAACATTTGGATTAATCAAAATGGCGAGCCGCTACGGTCGCGCCGAAATCTGTGGCGGTGCCGGTGGCGCCAGCAATCGTATCGACACCACAAAATTCCCGCGCTGCTTCCCCACTAATTGAAACTGCGCGAGGTTATCTTCTCCCCCGCTGCTCGAAACCCGCGCCGGATTCCCGCCCGCAAGATCGGCAACATCCGGAGCAAGATTGTGCGCTTCCAGCGCAATTTTGTTCGGCGTTCCGCGCACGTGAACCGTGAGCGTCCGATGATCCCCCGGCGTCAGCGGCGCCGAATTCGCCTCCAGCGACAACTCCACAAATCGAATCGTGAACGGCTCCGACACGCCTTTCCGGCAACTCACCACAACGTCTACGTTGCCCGCCTCCACGTTGTCGGGCGGCAACACAATCAACGACATCGGCGACGACGCCAGCACCAGCGCTGGAACACCACCAATCGTCACATTATTTGCATCCGCATCGGCGCAAAACGCGCGCCCCGAGAGTTCGAATCGATCGGTGAGCGACGCCACGCGCGGCGCCGCGGTCACCTGCAACGTGTCCGACGAAGCCTCGGTCGGACTCACAATCGTCAAGTTCACGCGTCCCGGCCGCCCGGCAATCGACGCCGAAATCATCCCGGCATCGAGCGGCGCAACAAACAACGCGCGTCCCGTCGTGTCGGTCGTCACCCGGTCGCCGTTCGAAAAGTTCACGCGGACACCTGGCGTGAGCCTCCCGTTCACATCGAGAACCGCTAGGGTCGCGTGTTCGCCCGAAACTATCTTCCGCGGCAGCAGCAAGATGCGCGCTCCAGAAGCAGACGGTGCGGCGGGAGCGGCGCCGTGGCTTTGCGCCAATCCACACGTGGAGCAAGCCGCCGCGGCGACCAATAACGCGCAGCCCAATGACAGCCCGGCGAAACGCACACGCCCGGCAGGTCGGCGTCGAATCGAATTTTCCACGAACCTGCGAATCAGCGGTCCCCTTGGTGCTCCATCCGCGATTGTAGCGGAATCTCCCCTGCCCTGAGCAAAGGAAGTCGAAATCTCAAGCATTTACCTGAGTCGAGATTTGGGCAGGCGTCTTTTCCCGAATTGGAACAAACCGTCGCGTAAGCGCCGTAATTTCAGCGATCTACCGATTTCAGGATTCGAATAGCTTGGAGAGAGTCTGATCGTGGCGGGCTAAAAAACGCCCGGCAATTCGCCGGGCGTCTAATCAGAAGAGTATGATAACCTGAAAGGTACCCTTTGTCAAGGGGCAAAACGTGACTTTTCGCAAAATTCCGGCCCAAAACCCAAATTCCCGTTTTGGAACGCAACCCATTCAACTCAACGCCACGTGATATCACTCGGCCCCCAATCCAACTTCTGCGACCTATAAAATCTGTAGCGAAAAGGTGAGTAATTACTTGGCCGCAGCTTCTACCGCACCGTTGTCGGGTCTGCTAGGTTAGAACTAGGTTGCCAGGCACGGGTGTGGGCGATCGTGGGCGTTCACTCTAAACCGAGGAGCCTCAGTGCAAATCGTAAGCGGCGGCGTGACCAACGTGGGGCGCGTCCGCACGAACAATGAGGACAGTTTTCGAATCGTCGATTCGATGAACCTTTACATCCTCTCCGACGGCATGGGCGGCGAAGCGCACGGCGAAATCGCCAGCGCCTTGGCCGTCGAAGTCGTCGCCAAGCACTGCGCTGAAACCGAGGTTGACCCGGCCATGACAATTTTTGCCGACATGCCCAGCGCCTGGAGCGAGAAAACGCGCCGCCTCTCCAGCGCCGTCCACCTCGCCAACAAGAGCATTTTTGACTCAGCGCAAAAGCATCCGGAGCAACGCGGCATGGGCGCCACAATCACCGCTGCATGGATCGACGGTACGCGCCTCAGCATCGCACACGTCGGCGACAGCCGCGCCTATCTGCTTCGCAGCGGCAGCCTCCAGCAACTGACCAGCGATCACTCTCTCGTCGCCGAACAAGTCCGCCGCGGCATTCTCACCCCCGCCGAAGCCGAACGCAGCGACATGCAAAGCGTTCTCCTCCGCGCGCTCGGCGCTCATCCCGACATCGAAGTCGATTCCGAAGAACACACATTATTCAGCAGTGACGTCCTCTTGCTCTGCTCCGACGGCCTCACGCGCATGATCACCGAACCCGAGATCGCCGGCACGCTCCAGGCCGAGCCTGATCCCACAAAAGCGTGCGAACGCCTCATTGAACTCGCAAACGAGCAGGGCGGCGCCGACAACATCACCGCAATTGTTGTGCGCATCGGTGAAGAACCGAAAAGCTGGTTTTCCTGGCTGCGGGGTGGGCAGAAGCAGAAGAAGACCACCGCAAAGATTGGCTCGGCAGGAGGAAAGTAAATGGCGAAGCTAAGCCTCATGTTCGAAAACAGGTTGGTAAAGGAAGTCCCCGTCGGCGGGCGCCCGGTCGGCATCGGCCGCTCGCCCGACAACGACCTTCCCGTCGATAATCTCGCCGTGTCCAACTATCACGCGCGCGTCTACTTCGAGGCCGGCCGCCTCGTCGTCGAAGATCTCGCCAGCCTTAACGGCACCTTCGTGAACGATCTCCGCGTCGAACGCGCCACGCTTCACGACGGCGACTCCATCTGGATCGGCAAGCACCACATCAAGGTCGACGCCTCTGGCGACACCACCGCTTTCGGCGACACCGGCAAAAAAGGTCCCGCAACTCCGCGCATCAACGAAACCATGGTGCTCGACACCAAAGCCCGCCGCGAAATGCTTCAGCAGGCAGCCGCGATGGGTGAGCGCACGCAATTCGCCGCCGGCAGAATCAAAGTTCCCACGCTGGTTATTCTGGGCGGCAACACCGATCAGAAAGAATACGTCCTCACCAACAAGCTCACTGTCATCGGCAAATCGAAGATGGCCACCGTGCGCCTCAAAGGCTGGTTCAAGCCGCAACTCGCCGCACAAATCAATCAGCGCGATGACGGCTACTACGTCGGCCCCGGCGACAAAATCCCCAAGGTCAACGGCGCTCCCATCACCGGACCAAAAAAACTCAACGACGGCGACGTAATCGAAGTCAGCGGCCTTCGCATGAATTTCATTTTCCGCGAATAGACCGCCGCTCGATCTGCCCCCGAAAATCAGCCCCGGCCAACCCGGCGAAAAAACGCTTCGAATTTTCCACGCATTCACGTGCGATGTGCGGACGCTTCGCCGTTTATCGCCGCCTTACGCTCTCCATCCAATTCTCGCGTAACATTTCCTAAAATGTGCCACCCTGTCGGCGCGGCCCACTATGTAACAAGTGTTGAAATTTGGGCATCCAACCCGATGCGCCAACCGATCGTTCTGCATCTTGTCGTTGCGGCAAGCCCTTGAAAATTATAGAGTTGCTGCCGAACGCTCGCATCCGCACCGATTGGTGCCGCAATTGCCAGTTTCAAACGAGCGTGATGCAACTCGCGTGGGTTCGACTCCTATAATCGACATGTGGCGTAATCGCGGCACCGCGATACAGGAAGCGTACCCAAAAAATTGCTCCGGCGAATCTAATAGGAGCACCGGTCTCCCTGACGGAAGATACGAATCACACAGGCTAAACGATAAGGCCTAAGGGGCTGCGCCCGAGGCGCGCCCGAACGGGAACACTGAAGCGAAATGTGGATAGTCCGATTAGCTCTCTCTAGACCCTACACGTTCATCGTAATGGCGTTGGTAATCGTCTTGTTGGCCGCGGTGGTCATCCCGCGCACGCCAACAGACATCTTTCCGAACATCGATATTCCCGTCATCAGCTTGGTTTGGAACTACGCCGGCCTCGAGCCTCAGGAAATGGAAGAACGCATCACTTCCAACTCCGAGCGCTTCGTCACCACGCTCGTCAACGACGTCGAACACATCGAGTCGCAATCTCTAAACGGTATTGCCGTCGTTAAAATTTATTTCCAGCCCACCGCCAACATCCAGACCGCGCTCGCGCAAACGACCGCGATCATGCAGACGATTTTGCGCACTCTCCCGCCGGGAGCAACCCCGCCCCTCGTCGCAATCTATTCCGCATCCACGGTTCCCGTCATCCAGATCGGCTTGACATCAGACAGCCTCAGCGAACAAGCGCTCTTCGATTTCGGCAACAACTTTATTCGTACGCAGCTAGCCACCGTTCGCGGCGTCGCTCTTCCCTTCCCATACGGCGGCAAGCAGCGCCAGATTCAAGTCGATCTCGATTCGCAGGCGCTTCAATCCAAAGGCTTGTCTCCCGTCGATATCGTCAACGCCGTCAATGCGCAAAACCTGATTCTCCCGACCGGCACCGCCAAACTCGGCACGCTTGAATACACCGTCGAAATGAATGGCAGCCCGCAAACCATCGCTGAACTCAACGACCTGCCCGTCAAAACCGTCAATGGCGCCACAATTTATATGCGCGAAGTCGCTCACATTCGCGACGGCTTCTCTCCACAAACCAACATCGTTCGCGCCAACGGCCAGCGCGGCGTGCTGATGTCCGCCTATAAAACCGGTAGCGCCTCCACGCTCGACATGGTCAACGACCTCAAAGCCACCCTGAACAGCTATAAAGGGTCGCTTCCCGAGGGCCTCAAGCTCACAATGTTCTTCGATCAGTCGCTCTACGTGCGCGCCTCGATCGAAGGCGTGCTGCGCGAAGCGCTGATCGCCGCTTGCCTCACGGCCATCATGATTTTGCTCTTCCTCGGCAACTGGAAGAGCACGCTCATCATCGTCGTCTCGATTCCTCTCTCCATTCTCGTCAGCATCCTGCTGCTCAGCGCGCTCCACGAAACGATGAACATCATGACTCTCGGCGGCCTCGCGCTCGCCGTCGGCATTCTTGTGGACGACGCCACGGTCGAAATCGAAAACATCAACCGCAACCTCGCCATGGGTAAAGAAACCGTGCAGGCGATTCTCGACGGCGCGCAGCAGATCGCCGTCCCCGCGCTCGTTTCGACGCTCTGCATCTGCATCGTGTTCCTCCCGATGTTCTTCCTTACGGGCGTCGCGAAGTATCTCTTCGTCCCGCTCGCCGAAGCCGTCTCCTTCGCCATGCTCGCCTCCTACATGTGGTCGCGAACCATCGTCCCCACAATGGCGATGTATCTCCTCAGTTCTGAGGACGAATACATCCCCGAAGAGCATCGCGGCGAAAAACAAGGATTCTTCCGCCGCATTCAGCAAAGGTTCGAACATCGCTTCGAACAATCGCGCAATGCGTACCGCCGTGCGCTCGGAGCGGCGCTCGATTCCTCAATCTTGTTTTCTTCGTGCTTTCTGATCTTTTGCCTTCTCTCCGGCTGCCTCCTCTTCGTCCTCGGCCGTGATTTCTTCCCAAAAGTTGACGCCGGCCAGATCCGTCTTCACTTCCGCGCGCGCACAGGCCTTCGCATCGAAGAAACCGCCCGCCTGTCGGACCAGATCGACGCCACAATCCGCCAGATCATTCCTTCGAATGAGCTGCAAACTCTGCTCGACAATCTCGGCGTCCCGTACAGCGGCATCAACCTCAGCTACAGCAACTCCGGTACGTTCGGCACCGCCGACGGCGAAATCCTGGTTCAACTCAATGAAAAGCACGGCCCGACCGCCGACTACATCAACGAAATGCGCTCGCAATTGCCGCAGCGCTTTCCCGGCGTTCAGTTTTTCTTCCAGCCAGCCGATATCGTCACGCAAATTCTGAACTTCGGATCGCCGGCGCCTATCGACGTCGCAATCACGGGCACCAACACCAACAAGAATTTCGAAATCGCTCAAGGCATCGCCGCCAGGCTGCGCCACGTTCCTGGCGCCGTCGACGTCCACGTGCAGCAAGCGCTCGACGAACCCACCCTGCACATGGACATCGACCGCACGCGCGCCCAAGCCGTCGGATTGCAAGCCAAGGACGTTGCCTCAAATTTGCTCGTCTCGCTCAGTTCCAGCTTCCAGACCGCTCCGGCTTTCTGGCTCGATCCCAAGAACGGCGTCAGCTATAACGTCGCCGTCCAGACTCCCCAATATCGCGTCGATACCTATCAAGCGTTGCTGAACACCCCGATCACCGGCACCGGTCCGGGTATTCCGTCGCAAATCCTCGGCAACCTGACGACAACCACAACCACCTCGCGTCCCGCCGTGGTCAATCACTACAACGTGCAGCGCATGATCAACGTCTACGCCTCGGTCAACGGGCGCGACCTCGGCGGCGTCGCTGACGAAGTCGAGAAGATTGTGAAGGACGCTGAACCGAAACTTCCGCGCGGCAGCCACATCGTGATTCGCGGCCAGGTCCAGACGATGAAAGCCTCGTTCGAGGGCCTCGCGATCGGCCTCGTCGGCGCAATTGTTCTCGTCTACCTCCTGATCGTCGTCAATTTCCAGTCGTGGCTCGATCCGTTCATCATCATCACCGCGCTGCCTGGCGCGCTCGCCGGCATCTGCTGGATGCTGCTCATCACTCGCACCACGCTTAGCGTCCCATCGCTCACCGGCGCGATCATGAGCGTCGGCGTCGCCACCTCCAACAGCATCTTGATGGTTTCCTTCGCTCGCGAACAATTAAACGAAGGCAAGACCGCCCGCGAAGCCGCTCTCGAAGCCGGCTTCGTCCGCATGCGCCCGGTCGTCATGACCGCTCTCGCCATGATCATCGGCATGGTGCCCATGGCCATCGGCCTCGGCGAAGGCGGCGAACAAAACGCGCCGCTCGGTCGCGCCGTCATCGGCGGCTTGCTCTTCGCCACGATCGCCACTCTCTTCTTCGTTCCGGTGGTTTTCTCCATCATCCACGGACGCCGTGAACGCAAGCGCGCTCGCGAAGAAGAATCAGGACTTTCGCCGGCTACGGCTTAGCCGCCGGCAACCGGTGCCTTCGGCCCATTTTGGCCGAGGCTTCGGCGACGACAAAATTCAGGTATTGAGCGGCCAGCAGGTCCCAGCGGTTTATAGTTATGGCCGACGCAAAGCGGAGCAACGAATGACGACGACAGAAACTCGACCTCACTACGATCAGGAATACGGCACGCATCAGCAGTATCAAGCGCCCGACAAAAAGAGCCACCTCTTCACGGTTCTCGTCGTCATCGTCCTCGTCTTGCTCATCGCCGGCGGCATCACGCTGATTTCCCGCCGCACCCAATATCACACGCTCGCCGACACCACCGAAAAAATGGCGGTTCCCAACGTCCAGGTGATTCATCCAACCGTCGCTCCCAGTCAGGAAGATCTCGTTCTGCCTTCAACCACGCAGGCCTACGTCGAATCTCCGATCTATGCTCGAACCAACGGATATCTTGTTCGCTGGTATCACGACATCGGCTCTCGCGTTCAGAAAGGCGAATTGCTCGCCGATATCGACACGCCCGAAGTCGATCAGCAACTTTCCCAGGCCAGAGCCGACCTCGGAACCTCAAAAGCGAACGAGAATCTCTCGCAGATCACCGCGAACCGATATCAGGAATTGATCAAGACCGACGGCGTTTCCAAACAGGAAGTAGACAACGCCGTCGGCGACTACGCCGCCAAAAAAGCGACCACCGCTGCTTCCGAAGCCAACCTTCGCCGCCTCGAAGAGCTCGAATCCTTCAAACACATATACGCGCCGTTCAGTGGCGTGATCACGCAGCGCAACGTCGATCCTGGCAACCTCATCAACGCCGGCAATGGCGGCGCAGGACAAGCTCTGTTCAACCTTGCGCAAACCGACCCGATTCGCGCCTACGTTCGCGTGCCTGAAGTCTACGCGCCGAATATCAAAGCTGGCATCACCGCGTCCCTCGAGTTGGTGCAGTATCCCGGCCGTCGTTTCGAAGGCAAAGTTGTTCGCACCGCCGACGCCATCGATCTCGCCAGTCGCACACTCAACACCGAAGTTGATGTCCCGAACAAAAGCGGCGAACTCCTCCCTGGCGGATACGCGCAGGTCCACCTGGGCGTGAAAGCTGTCGGCGAACACCTCGTCGTTCCCGTGAACGCGCTGCTATTCCGCGCCGAAGGCCTTCGCGTCGTCACCGTTGATGACAATCACAAGACCCATCTCCAGGAACTCTCCATCGGTCGCGACTACGGCACCACGCTCGAAGTTCTGCAAGGACTGAAATCCACCGACTGGATCGTTCTCAATCCCGCCGATTCGCTTGAGGAAGGCATGCAGGTCAACGTGAAGCAAGCGCAGCAACCAGGCGGCGCAGCTCCCGGCCAGGGCGGCTCGCCAAGCAGCAGCGGTGGCAGTCCCAACGGCAGCGGTAAGACCGGCGCACCAAGCGGAAGTAATCCGGCGGGTCCTGAGCCCAGCGGAAAAAAACAGTAATGCGAACGTATTTCCAATCCCCCCGGGGAACGAACGCTATCCTTACGTCGTTGTCTCTCATCGCGCCGGCCGCGCTCGCTTGCGCATTCGTTTTCGCAGGCTGCACCGTCGGCCCCAATTACAAAAAGCCCGATGCGACCGTGCCTGCAAAGTGGGACGTCGAGCAGCCTTGGCGTGAAAGCGCTCCTAAAGACGCCTTCGACAAAGGCGAGTGGTGGAAGGTTTTCAACGACGACGATCTGAACACGTTCGAAGCGCAAGCCATCGCCGAAAACCAAACCATAAAAGTCTCGATCGCGCATCTCGAGCAAGCGCGCGCGACTGCCGCAATCCAGGTCTCCACTCTTTTCCCGACGCTCTCCAGCGGCGCAGGAGTCGAACGCCAGCGGCTCGCTGGCAATCGGCCGACCAACGGTTCCACCATACCTCTCACCCCCTATCAGCAAAACACTTTTCAGATCCCCTTCACCGTCAACTACGAGCTCGATATCTTCGGCAAACGCCGCCGCAGCATCGAAGCCGCCGAAGCCGCCTACCAGGCCAACGCCGCCGATCTCCAAAACGTCCGACTGCTCATTGAATCGCAAATCGCCGGCGACTATTTCAATCTTCGCCAGCTCGATTCCGAAATCGGCATCCTCCGCCGCACCGTCAATGCCCTCCAAAAAGGACTCGACCTCGTCAACTCCCGCCATAACGGCGGCGTTGCATCCGGTCTCGACGTCGCCCAGGAAGAAACCCTGCTCGACACGACGCGCACGCAAGCCACTCTAATGCTGCAACAGCGCAAGCAATTCGAAGACGCCATCGCCGTCCTCGTCAATCGCGGCGCTCCCGACTTTCACATCGCGCCGCGCGAACTCACAGGCGAGCCGCCCCCGCTCAACGCCGGTCTTCCGTCCGACCTTCTTGAGCGCCGACCCGACATTGCTGAATCCGAGCGCCTGATGGCCTCCGCCAACGCGCAGATCGGCGTCGCCCAAGCCGCTTACTACCCGTCGTTCAATCTCTTCGGCCAAGCCGGCTGGCAAAGTGCCGACATCACCAAAATCGCCAGCATTCAAAGTATTTTCTGGGCAGTCGGCGCAAACGCCGCCGAAGACATTTTCACCGGCGGCGCCCGCCGCGCTCAGGTTCAATACGCTCGCGCAGGCTGGGACGCCAGCGTCGCCAGCTATCGCCAAACCGTTCTTGCCGCATTTCAGGAAGTCCAGGACGAATTGACCGCGCTCAACGTCCTCAGCGAAGCCCAGCAGGAACAGCAGCAGGCCGTTGATGCCGCACGCCGTACTCTCGACATTTCCACGAGTCGGTATCAGGGCGGTCTCATCAATTATCTCGACGTCGTCACCGCGCAGCAGAATCTGCTTCAAAACCAACAGCAGGCTGCCGTCATCCAGGGCCAGCGCCTCGTCGCCAGCGTCCTCCTCGTCAAAGCCCTCGGCGGCGGCTGGGACGCCTCCAGCCTCGCCATCGTCCAAGTCAAACCCCAACGCCGCGACATCATCACCCCTTAATCGCGGCCCGGCCTTCAACCTCAACTCTTCTTCTCCGCGTACCTCTGCGCTCTCTGCGTCTCTGCGTTATCTTTTGATTTTGAACTCGCGGTGCGCGCCCCGTCGCGCCGCCGATTCTCCCTTCTCTCCCTTTCCCAAAAGCGCGATAATCAATCCGTGCGAGCGCAGGACCTCGCCAGCGGAATCAGCACTCGTCCTCAGGCAACCTAACGTTCTCCGCGAAGGTCCTATAATTGGGGGCCGCACAATTTGCACGCCGCGGCACCGTCACGCCCGTCTTCGGCAGCCGCGAGGGAGACCAAGCATCATGTCAGCTCAGAATCTCGAAGTAATCGCGCCCCCTTTCGGACCGGCGCGCCCGCCGCGTAGCGCCAGGACCAAAGCCGCGCTCTACTGCGCAGCCGTCGCCGCAGCCATGCTCTTTCCCGCGCTCTCGACGAAAGCGCAGCTTCCCACTCTCGACGTCTCCAAAACCGCCTCACAAACACCCACCAAAAAAGACGACGGCGCTTCTTCCCCCGACGAGCCCGCCAAAATCTCCACGAAGCCACCCGACATCCCCGTCGATCAGGTCATCAAGAAATTCGGCGAGCGCGAACTCGAATTCAAAAAAGAGCGTGACAACTACACCTACACGCAAACCTTCGTCGTGCAAACCATCGACTACAACGGCCGCGCCGATGGCGAATACCGCATGACCAGCGACATCTTGTTCACACCCGAAGGCAAGCGCTACGAAAAAGTCATCTCTGCGCCCGCGCCGACGCTCGAACGCATCCAGCTTTCTCAGCAGGACCTCGACGATGTCGAACACGTCCAGCCGTTCGTCCTCACTTCCGACGAACTCCCCAAATACGACGTGATCTACGTCGGCCGCGAGGCGCTCGACGAGTTAGGCACTTATGTTTTTGACGTGAAGCCCAAGAAGATCGAGAAAAATCAGCGTTATTTCCAGGGCCGCATCTGGGTGGACGATCGCGACCTCAACATCGTGAAAACCGACGGCAAAGCCGTGCCCGACATCATCAAGCACGGCAATGAAAACATCTTTCCGCGGTTTGAAACCTTCCGCGAAAACATCGAAGGCCACTTCTGGTTCCCCACCTACACGCGCTCCGACGACGAACTCCACTTCAGCACCGGCGCCGTCCACATGCGCATGACCATCAAGTACGCCAACTACAAGCGCTTCGGCTCCACAATCAAGATCGGCCCCGCCATCGAAACCAAAGACCCACAACAAAAACCGCAAAACTAAAGCGGCGCGCCATCCAGCGGCACAATGAACTGGATGCCGACGACGTTCTTCCCTTGCAAGCGTCGATCGTTGGTCACAAAAAGATCAATGTTCGCCGCTGATGCACATGCGAGTTGAACTGCGTCAGGCGGTTTAATCGTTCTGTCCTGACGCAACAATGCATATCGTTTTGCTGCGCTCGTATCGAACGGAATGAGGTTCGAAGTAGAAGAAATCGCTTTTTCGTAGCGTCGGCTCATATCCGTGTCGCCGTGTTCCAGTGGCTTCACCAAAATCTCTCCGAGCGTGAAACACGAGGTAAAGAGTTGATCCCCTCGAGCCTTCATCCGTTGTCGAAGCCCCGCGACCTTTTCGGAAAGCTCACCGTAATCCTCGAGCAGGTAAATGTACACGTTCGTGTCCCAGAAAATACGGCTCACGACCACCCCTCGCGCAATCGCCGAACGTAGTCGTCAGCGTGTTCGTCTGCCCAGAGGTGCTTGCCAGAACCTCGAAGCGCGAGAAGTGGGTCTTCCTCCTCTGTTTCGAACTCGCGTTTTTCCCGACTCCATTTTTCGTACCAATCCAACAAGTCTTCGTGCCTTGACGGCAATTCCTCGCGTGCAGGTGTGATCTTTCCATTTAAACGATCCGGATGGGCTGCATCTCCTAGTCGAAAGAGCCGTCGCCTGCCTTCGGATGTTTCAAAAAGCATGCGGTGTTTGGCCGGTTTTGCAGGCCGATTGGCAACGCAGTGTTGAACTACATGTACGTAGACACCGGGCCGGACCTCACCGCTGACTCGGAGCGCGTATGCCTCCCGCATAATTTCATCAATAGAAAAGTCGGATGACTTTGGATTCTTTCGATGCAGGCCCGCGACGGCTATCCAAGCCTCATCGGCAACCCCTACATTTGAGCGAACTCGGGCTGGTTTGGACATGGGTCTCTCTAGACTCAAAATACATTGAATGTCATGTTGTGTCAATTATTTTATGTACTAGATGTATTACATTATATCCGCTTTACTCGGACAAGTCCATCCTATTGAGCGACTTATAGGTTATCTAGGAAATACTTCGTCACCCGATTCCACAAAACCACACGCGCCTCCGGATCGGTCGGACCATGCCCACGCCCCGGCAGCGCTATCACTTCCACATACTTCTCGTTCTCGATCAGCTCATTAATCACTGCCAGCGTGTTCGCATAGTGCACGTTGTCGTCGCCCGTCCCGTGCGCAATCATCAGCTTCCCCTTCAAATTCCGCGCATTCTCGATCGGCGAAGACGCCTGATAACCTTCCTCATTCTTCGGCAGCAGCCCGAGATACCGCTCCGTGTAAATCGAATCGTAGTAGTGCCAGTCCGTCACCGGCCCGCCCGCAAATCCCACCTTGAAATCCTGCGGATCTTCAAACATCGCATGCAGCGTCATATGCCCGCCGTAGCTCCATCCGTGGATCCCGATGCGCGTCGCATCGACATACGCCAGCGACTTCAAATACGCCACGCCATCGCGCTGATCCGACATCTCCTGCGCCCCAAGGCGGAAATGAATCGGCTCCTCGAATAAATGCCCGCGCCCCGCCGACCCGCGATTATCCAGTGCAAAAATGATGTAGCCGTTCCGCGCCATCAGCTCGTGCCACAGCGTCCCCGCACCGCCCCACGATTTCGTCACCACTTGCACGTGCGGTCCGCCGTACGTATAGACCAGCACCGGATATCTCTTCGCCGGATCGAAATCCGGCGGCTTGATCATCATCGCGTTCAGCTCGACGCCGTCGTGCGACTTCACCTTCAAAAATTCCACCGGCGACAAATGCAGCTCCTCGAGCGCCGCCACTTTGTTCTCGTTGATCACGCTCACTCGCGTCCCGTCCGCATCCATCAAATCCTGCCGCGGCGGCACAAGATTCGTCGAATACGAATCGACGTACGCTCCCGCCCCCGGGGCAAACTTCACAACATGTGCCCCTTCCTCTTTCGTGATCCGCGCAAATCCAGACCCATCCAGTCCAACGCGATACAAATGCCGCTCCAGCGGCGACTTCTCCGTCGCCGTGAAATACACAATCCCCTTCACCTCATCGACTCCCTGCACCGCCGTAACTTCCCACTCGCCATTCGTCAGTTGCGACAACTGCTTCCCGTCCATGTCATACAAATAGATGTGCCGGTATCCCGTCTTCTCGCTCGTCCACAAAAATCGCTTCCCATCTTTCAAAAACGTCAAATCATCGCTGACATTGATCCAATACAGATCCTTCTCGCTCAGCACGACGCGCGACTTCCCCGACGCCGGTTCCGCTACCATCAAATCGATCACCGTTTGCTCGCGATTCAGCCGCTCGATCGCCACGTGCTTCGAATCCGGCAGCCACTCCACGCGCGGCAGGTAAATATTCGTATCAGCTCCCGTATCCATCGCCTGCGCCGCGCCCCCGTCCACTCGGCCAACATACACGCGCACAATCGGATTGTTCCCGCCCGCCACCGGATACCGCTCCTCCTCCGCTTCTCCCGTGACCGACTCAAACGAAACCAGCGGATATGTCGTTACCTTTCGCTCGTCCATCTCCAGAAACGCAATCGACGTCGAATCCGGCGCCCACCAATACGCCGTCGTCAAATCCAGCTCTTCCGGATACACCCAATCCAGCTCGCCCTTGCGAACCTCCTCGCTCCCGCCCTTCGTGAACGCCCGCTCCTTCCCATCCGACACGCGCACGAGCCACAAATTGTGATCGCGCACAAAACTCACCCACTTCCCATCCGGCGAAATCTTCGGATCGGCAATCGGCTCTTTGCCCGACACCAGAGCCCGCGCCGTTTGCGATTTCAGATCAAACCAAGCCAGCGCCGTCCCGCCCTGCAGCAGCAACGCATCTCCATTTGGCGCCCATTGATACTGTGCCGGTGCATGTCGCCCCAGCCCCGTCGCCTGCGACGTATTCTGAGCCTCGGCAGGCAGCGCGGTTTCCAGCTTGTCCGCACCAACCAACAACTGCTTCTCCCCCGACGCCGCGTCCATCTCCCACAATTCCTTCCGCCGTCCCTGTTTCGCCTCGCCCCCCGCCAGATCCGTGAAATAACTCAAGTGCGTTCCATCTGGCGCCCACGCAATCCCCGTCGTCGGATGCCCCAGCAAACTCGAAGTACCAAATATCCGCTCGACGCTAAACCCATGCCGCCTCGACTCCGTATCCTTCGGCGCCGGCACAGTCACCTGCGCGCATGCCGTAGCTGCACCGAATCCGACTCCCATCACCGCGCAAAGCACCACCGCCAGCCACCCGCCAAACTTAGACGTCCCCGTGCTCCAGCTCTTCACTCGCATCCTCCAGAACCTCTCGTCCCCGACCTCATTCCGCACAGAATTCGCCCTCATCTTAATCGCCCACACCCCACTTTCAAAACTTTCCACATCTTCTCCGTGTTCCTCAGCGTCCTCTGCGTCTCTGCGTTATCTTTTCTCCTTCCCTTTCTTCTCCTTTATTCGTTACTCCTTACGTCGTTCCTTCCTTACTTCTCGCGCTCCCGCCTCGATTTTTCCCCCACCGCCCGCCCCATATATAATTTCAATTGAGGACCAAACCACCATGGCCGACTACACCGCCGAACACGCCGCCGCCGGCATCAAAACCAAACTCCCCGCTCTCGAAACCTGGCCCAATCAATTCCCCAACTACGTCATCACCACCAAATTTCCCGAATACTCCTCCGTCTGCCCGAAAACCGGCCTCCCCGACTTCGGCACCATCACCATCCAATACGTCCCCCGCAAGGACTGCATCGAGCTCAAGTCGCTGAAAATGTATCTCCTCGCCTATCGCGATCTCGGCATCTTCTACGAAAATGCCGTCAACAAAATGCTCCGCGACATCGTCGCCGCCATCAACCCCGAATGGTGTGTCGTCAAAGGCGAATTCACACCGCGCGGTGGCCTCACCACCAACATCTACGCTCGCTGGCCCGAGCTTCCCAGCACAGCGAAGGCAACGTCGAAAGCCGGCAAATCTCGCAAATAAAATTCGCAGCAGCCCAATGGGAATTCGAAAGTTCGAGGTGCCCGCATGACATCCGCCGCGAAACTCAACACCAAAGTCGCCGACAACATCGAGCTCACCGTCCCGTTCTTCGCCGTCCGCAACATCGAAAGCTCCGTCCGCTTCTACACCGAAGGCCTCGGCTTCGAAATGAAGAAACAGTGGACGCCGAACGGCAAACTCCAGTGGTGCTGGCTCGAACGCGATGCCATCGCCATCATGCTCCAGGAGTTCCGCACCGAAGCCTCAGAGGGCCACAACGCTCGTCCGCCTCTGAACAACCCCGGACAAGGCGTCAGCATCTGCTATCAATGCAAGGATGCTCTCGCCCTCTACCGCGAATTTACATCTCGCGGCATCCAGGCGAGCGAGCCTCAAGTCGGCAACAACATGTGGGTCACTGTCGTCAAAGACCCCGACGGTTACACGCTCGACTTCGAAAGCGCGACAGACGTCCCCGAGGAAACGAAGCTCTCCGAATGGCTTCCCCAAACCTGAAACTGATTCACTCGCTCGTCCGTCCAACCGCTCAAATGTTTCACGGTTTTGTAGGGGCGTCCCTTCAGATCGCCTACGCGCGATGTAAGCAATTTCCACCAAATCGCGCTGTTGTCGATTCGAATTCGCGTCACCGTCCCCGATTGCTCTTGTCGTTTTTGCGGTGATACGATCAATCAATTGGGGCCCATCCTCTAGGAGGTTGAATGAGTATTTCGCCGAACGTCCCGACTCCCCAGGAGTCGTACACTTACGAAACGAACACGGGGACTCCGCGCTGGATCGCCGTGCTCTTCGGCGTTCTCATCCTCGCCGTCGTCGGACTTGCGTACGAAGGACACTCTGCCCAGACGCAGCTTCAAACCGATCTCACCAAGGCGCAGGACCAGAACAAACTTCTCAGCGCGCAGCTCGATCAAGCCAACTCACGCCTCGCCGAGCTCAAGGGCAACATCGAAGTCACGCAGCAAAAAATCGGCATCACCGCCGCCGAACTCGCCAAGGCACGCAGCCGCGCCGAAGCGATCCGCAATGAACAGCTCGCCTCCGATCAAAAACTCGCCACGCAGCTCACCGCCGTTCAGTCCGAAACGAACGAAAAGATCGGCGCCGTCTCCACCGATCTCGGCGGCGCAAAGAAAGACATCGCCGACACCAAGACCGATCTCGAAACCACCAAGGGCAAGCTCGATCGCGCTCAAGGCGACATGGGCGTCATGAGCGGCCTTATCGCCCGCAATCACGACGATCTCGACGAGCTCAAGCGCCGCGGCGATCGTAATTACTACGAATTCAAAATCTCCAAGAGCAAGACGGCGCAAAAGGTCGGCCCTGTTCAGGTCACTCTCAACAAGACCGATCAGAAAAAAGGCAAGTACACCATGACCGTCTTCGTCGACGATCGCTCGATCGAAAAGAAAGACAAGACCGCTGGCGAGCCCGTTCAGTTCTATCTCAAGGGCGCCTCGCGCATGACCCCATACGAAATCGTCGTCTTCGACGTCGGCAAAAACGACATCAACGGCTACCTCTCCACACCCAAAGAAGGCGTAGGCGGTGGCGGCTCAGCAGCCCCCGCAGCCGCAACCCCGGCGGCCGCACCAGCAGCCGCCCCATCATCCCAACCAACCCTAAACAAGCCCTCATCGAATTAAGCTTCACGGCGACAGCCGTAAACAAAAGGCCTGCGCGACCAAACGCGCAGGCCTTTTTCTCTTTCCCCTCTCCGACTCTGTGAACTCTGCGCTCTCTGTGGTTAACTCTTCCCCCACTCACTTCAAACCACTCGCAAAGCTCCACGCCCCGTCTTTCGCTTCTCTTTCGACTTTCAACTTTCGACTCTCGACTTCTTCTTTCCCTTGGAAACCGTGTCCCACCCGCCACTTCTTCCCCGCATCCTACCTCCGTTACTCTGACCGAAGCCGCCACCCAGGCGCTCTGGAGCAAACATGACCCCCTCCCCCAGCCGAACCATTCGCGCCATTGTGCCTACTCTGTTCTGCGCACTAACGCTGCTCTTCACCGCCCCGCGCTCTCACGCCCAGGCTCCCATCGAGCCCGCCCAGCTCCCCGCCCGCACCACCTTCTATATCGTCTGGCGCGGCGCACCCGCAGCCGACATCCGCAAAGCCAACAATCTCTTCGCCCTCTGGGACGACCCCGACTTCGCCCCCGTCCGCGCCTCCATGTTCGACAACTTCGTCGCCGGTAGCCAGACCAATCAGACCAACACCGCAAAGCCCTCCGCCGGCGGCACAAAGCCCGACGACAGCGCCACCGCCAAGCCCGGCCTCACCTCCGCCGAAGCCCAGGAGTACTCCGCACTCCTCGAAAACGGTTTCGTCCTCGGCTACCTTGGCAAACCCGAATCCAAAGCTGCGCCGAATCCCACCGGCGGCCCCGCTCCCAAATGGAACGGGCTCTTCTTCATCTACAACCGCACCGGCAAAGAAGCCCTCCTCACCAAAGCCGTCCTTAAAATGCGTAGCGATGAGAAAGAACTCCCGAAGCTTTCGCAAACCACGATCGCAGGCATCCCCGTCTTAAAAGTGGAGCGCAAAACCGAAACCACCTACTGGGTCGAGCACGGCAAATACGCCGCCAGCGCCAACGATCCCGCCGTCCTCGAACAAATTCTCCCGCGTCTCGAAGGCACCTCGCCGCCCGATTCGCTCTCCCAATCCCCCACGTACCAGGAAGCGCAGTCTCATCTCGGCGGCGTGCTCGAACTTTTCGCCGCCGTTCCCGCCGTTCGAACTCTCGCCCAAAATTCCGAGAACGGTTTCCATCTCGACGCCGTGCTCACTGCGATTAAGCTCGACGCCGTCCACTCCGTCTGCGGCCGCATGACGCTCGATGGAGCAAAAACCCATTTTCAGGGCGTGATTCTCGGCGACACCGCTCCCGGCTCCATCCTCGATCTCTGGCCCGCGGGCGTCGACTCTCCGCCGTCTCTCGCCGTCAAGCCGCCCAGCGCGATCTCCTACAGCGAATCGCAATTCGATCTCCCCGCTTTCTATCAAGTCCTCAAGCGTGGTTTCGCCGCGTCCGCTCCCAACGGCAATAATCCCGCGGCGCTCGTCGAAATGTTGGCGCAGCAAAAACTCGGCATGCCCCTCGCCGACGCTCTCGCTCTCCCCACCGGCGAATTCACCACCATGCAGCTCAGCCCGTCGCTCGATCCCGACAAATCGATCTACGTCTTCGGCATCAACAAGAAACCAGAAATGCTGAAAGTCATGCGCTCGCTTCTCAGTGAACAAATTTCTTCCGAGCGCACCGAAGGCGACACGACTTTCCTCAAAATTTCCCTAAACGGTTCGACCAGCACAAAACCAGGCACGCAAGGCGTCGCGCAGTGGAACTTCTACCACCTCGCCGTCACTCCCAACTTCATATACGGCGCTCCTAAACTCGAGTCCGTCAAGGAAGCTCTCGCCGGCCGCGACACAATGTCCGCCGCCGTCCTCACGCCGCTGCAAGCCGCTCGCGCCGGCTATCCCGCAAAAATCAACGGCCTCTACTTCTTCGATCTCGCAAAAGTTGATTGGGTCGCCGCCAAAGCCCGCTGGATCGAAGAAGCACAAAAAGCCGCCGCGAAACCAACCGCCACCGCCGCGCAAAAAGCCGCAGCCGCCAAAACCCCGCATCTCCTCGCCGGCGCAAATCCCCAAGTCTTCCAGCGCCACCTCCACGAAATGGCCGGCGCCTCCTGGAAAGACGAAAAAGGCATCCACTTCGACCAATGGCTCCAGTAGAGCCAACGTTCTGTAGAGGCGCAGCACGCTGCGCCCCATGTCCGCACGATGTAATGTCCGTTCGGTGCCGCACCCTTTTGGTTTTAAAAGGGGCGGGTTTACACCCAACCATCCCCAACTCACAAAGATGATCGCGGTCGATCACCTGTACCCGCGATCGCTTCCCAGATCGCGGGGTTTAAATTCAACTAATTCCAACTCTCACCGAGTTTCGCAATCAATCACCCGCACCTCACTCGTTTTCCGAAATCGCGGCGTTCAAACTCATCTACAATTGAAACAATAGTGCGACCCAGGCCAACAACCCCAATGCGTCTCCTCTCTCTTCTACTGGTTACGCTACTACTATCTGCATCTTCTTTCTCCAACTCCCCCTCCGTGCGCTCCGCGTCCTCTGTGGTAAATCTTTCTTCTTCCACTCCCCAGCATCCCGACCAATCCCCCTCCATCCAGGTCTCCGTCAACCGCGTCAACGTCGGCGTCACCGTCACCGACCCGCAAGGCAACTTCGTCCCCGACCTCCGCCGCGAAAACTTCCACATCTTGGACAACGGCGTCGAGCAGCCCATCACCGATTTCGCCAACGTAGTCTCTCCCGCCGAAGTCCTCCTCCTCGTCGAATCCGGCCCCGCCGTCTACTTCCTCGCCTCCGTCCACGTGCAAACTTCGCATTCCTTTCTAGAAGGCCTCTCTTCCGGCGACCGCATCGCCGTCGCGAAATACGATTCCGCTGCCCAGCTCATGCTCGACTTCACTTCCGACAAAACCGCCGCCTACGCCGCTCTCTCCAACATCCGCTACTACGTCGGCTTCGGCAGTCTCAATCTCTCCAAAAGTCTCAGCGCCGTCCTCGACTTGCTCGCCAAGACCCAAGGCAAAAAAACAATCGTCCTTCTCTCGACCGGTTTCGACACCTCTTCTCCCGCGGACATCGACGCCGCACTCACGCGGCTGAAAATCAGCGACGTCCGCCTTCTCGCAATTTCTCTGAGCGGCCCTATGCGCACGCCCGCGCAACCCGCAAAAGGAAAGAAAAAAAAGAAGGACAAATCCGCAGACGACCAGGAAGAAGCGCAAAAAGCCGCCGCCAAAGCCGCTTTCACTCAACAAGGTTTCGACGAAGCCGACCGCCTGCTCCGCGCCTTAACTGACGCCACCGGCGGCCGCGTCTTCTTCCCCAACACCGCGCAGGACTACACCGTCATTTACACCCAAATCGCCCAGCTCATCCGCCACGAATACAGCCTCGCCTTCGCCCCCGCCGCCTCCGACGGCAAAGTCCACTCCCTTGAAGTCCGCGTCACCCCACCACAAGCAACCTCATCTCCTGCTGACTCCGCCGCTCCCACGCCAGCCTACAACGTCGCCGCCCGCCGCGCCTACGTCGCCCCCCTCCCCTAACGCGACCTTTTGACATCACTCCATCTTCTTTAACATCACTCCATCTCACCTTTGACATCACTCCACCTTCAACAGGGAAGACGGAATTTGGGTGCCGCACCCTTTCGTCTTTTGAAAGGGTGCGGGTTTAGATCCAACCTTCGCCCATCCCTGAACATTCGCCACAAGACGTGTAGGCGCACAGCCCGCTACGCCCCAACTTGCCCGAACGTAATGCCGATTCCCACTCTTCCAAATTCATCGTGAATTAAATCGAAGATGCGTCAAACCTAAATTTGATCTCACCGTGGCCGCACGCTTGTTTCACCCCTCCCCCTCGGTGGACTCACGCTCTTCTCCTCGTCCCCACCCAGCGGCCTCATCCCCTCCGGACACATCCCTCTCCACGTATGCGAGGCCGAACGTATATTCGAATGCCCGTAATCACACAAACCATCCGACCGTCGCGTTGTCCATTCCGCAGGGCGACCGTCGACAGGACATCGATCGGATCCGTAGCGGGCGTGCCACCTCTCCAAACCGACACCGTAAATGATCAATCCAATTGCAATGAGCGTGAAAAGGCCTAAGAGGCCGCGACCCACATCGCTGTTAAAGAAGGAGGGATTTCGTTCGACTTTCTTTCTGGATCTTCGCGCCAACGCGCCCTACTCAAATTCCTTCATCACCCGCGCCATCTTCCCCAGCCGCTCATCCACCCTCGCAAACACCGTCCCGCCCCCAAACGCCCCATCGCCATTCCGCGAGCCCGCGCTCATCCCCGTCAAAACTTCAATCCCCTCTTCAATCTTCCCCACCGGCCAAATATGAAACTTCCCCGCCGTCACCGCATCCAGCACATCTTCCCGCAACATCAAATCTTCCACGTTCGAAGCCGGCATCAATACGCCCTGCGATCCCGTCAGCCCCTCGATCTTGCAAACATCAAAAAATCCCTCGATCTTCTCGTTGATGCCGCCGATCGCCTGCACATCCCCCTGCTGATTCATCGACCCCGTCACCGCAATGTCCTGTCGCAGCGGCAAATCCGCCAGCGCCGACACCAGCGCGTACACTTCCGTCGAACTCGCGCTGTCCCCATCCACTCCCGAGTACGACTGCTCAAAACAAATGCTCGCCGCCAGCGACAACGGCTTGTCCTGCGCGAATCGGCTCCGCAAAAATCCTGAAATAATGTGTACGCCTTTGTCGTGAAAACGACCGCTTAAATTCGATTCGCGCTCGATATTGATAAGCCCCGTCTTCCCCAGCGCCGCCGTCGCCGTAATCCGCACCGGCTTCCCAAACGAATACCCGCCAATCTCCAGCACGCTCAACCCATTCACTTGCCCGACGCGCGTCCCCGCCAGATCCACCAGCAGCGTCCCCTCTTCGATCATTTCGCGAATCCGCGTCTCGATTAAATTGTGCCGCTCCATCTTCGCCGACAGCGCCGTCCGCACATGCGCCGCGCGCACCACAGACTCCCCCGCATTCACCGTGACATACGCCGCCTCGCGCGCCAAATCCGCGATATCCACAAATCGCGCCGTAACCTTATTCCGCCTGCCCGCCTGCCTCACCCCATATTCCAGAATCGACGCAAACGCCCCGCGATCGAACGGCGCCAGATTCTCTTTCTCCGACAGCGCCCTCAATCGCCCCGCATACTCCGCGATCACGCCGTCGCTCATGCGCATCTCTTCGTCAAACTCGACGCGCACCTTGAAAATCTTCCGGAAATCCTCTTCGTAGTCGTACAACATCTCGTACAAATCGCGGTCGCCGATCAAAATCACTTTCACGCTGATCGGCACCGCTTCCGGCTTGATCGCACTTCCGCCGAACGGATAAAACGTATCCATCGGCTGAATCTCCAGCCGGTTGTGATTCAATGTCCGCTTCAGCGCGCGCCAGACTCCTGTCTCCGACAGCGCTTCCAGCGAATACATGATCAAGAATCCGCCGTCCGCCCGCAGCAGCGACCCGCCCCGCAAATCCATGAAATCGCTCGTCCACCCTCCGCGCGCGTCATACGTCCGCTGAATCGTTCCAAACAAATTCGCGTAAGTCGGCGTCGTCTCAAAAATCACCGGCGACCCTTCATCATCGCCATGCGCCAGAATCACATTCACGCCGTAAACGCGAAACGGATCCTTGTCCGGCCCACCCGACAATTTCGGCATTCCTTCCAGCGAAGACGCTCCGGCCTCGCCTTCCGCCTCGCCCTCCCCTTCTCGTTCCTTAAACGGCTCCAGGTTGTCGAGCAGGTGATGCCGCACTTCCTCCAGATACTCCGCTACGCTCGCGTTCGAATATTTTTCCTTCAACTCCTCGACAACTCCGTCCACCAGCACCGACGCCGCTTCCTGCTCCAGGTAGCTCAGCTCGCTCGCCAGTTCCCGCGACAACGTCAGCGTCTTTCGGTACACCACCGTAAATTCCTGCCGGAATTGCTCGTACTTCCGCTCGATCTCTTCCGCAACCGGCGAATCCAGCTTCCCCTCGTGTACCATCTTCGAAATATCTTCGATCGGCACCATCTGCCCTTCGAGCACAGGAAAAATCTCCGGCAGCGCCACCGCGCCCACCTGCATGTGCCCCAGCGCAAATTGCTCGCGCGAAATCCTCCGCGTGAAATCGTCCATCAGTTCTTTTTCACGCACCGTGAATCGCTCGACGATTCTCCCCTTCTGCCTTTGAAACGGTTCGCCCTCAAAAACTTGCGGAATCCGCCGCCGCAAAAAGTCGATCCCCGCCTGCATCTCTTTCTTGAATGAATTCGCCTGCCCGCGCGGCAGCGACAGCAGCCTCGGCCGGTCCGCAATCTTGAAATTGTTCACGTAACAGCGATCCACGGAAACTTTCGTCGTCGGATGCAACTCGCCGATCATCGACGCAATCGTTCCGCCGCGGCTCGTGCCCGCCAACCCGCACACAAAAATGTTGTAGCCCGGCGCCGACATCTCCACGCCCATCTTCAGCGCCCGCAGCGCCCGTTCCTGCCCGATAAATCCTTCGCGCAATTCCGCCTGCGCCGTCGTCTCAAACGGCAATCGCGAAGTCTCACATCGCCACCTCAATTTTTCCGGAGGCAGCTCCGCGTGCTTCCCAGCCGGCTTGAACCCATTCGTTCCGTTCACGCCCACGACGATCTCACTCTCAGTCCGTTCCATGCATCCGTCTCAATCGCGCCCACCAATCGCGTACGATAACACACGCCCCCGTACCCGCACCCAGTTTCCCCGATCACCCTGTTCAAATCTCAACCTGTACTCAGGACCAATCCTGTCACCACGCGCACACTTCACCAGCGTGCGCTGAACGCCGCAATATCGCAATCTCGATGCCGCAAGTTAGCCTTGGGTGCCGCATCCTTTGGTTCTCAAAGGGTGCGGGGTTAGACGCTACCAATCACACACCAACCGACGACCTCGATCCGACCGCTCCGCCCTGTACCCGCGATCGCTTCCCAGATCGCGGTGTTTAGATGCAACAACACCGAGTCCAGCCCGGAAAGCCACCAAATTTAATATTTGCTTTCGTTGCGAGGCCGCAACAAGCTCACGATCTGTCTCCAGCGAACTACTGGCTCTTCTTAGTGGGCTTCGCCTTCAACCCCTTCGCATACTCATAGCTCGCCGCCACATACTTCTGCATCTCTTTTATCTTCCCCGCGACCAGCGCCGCCTCCGGCACTGCCACATACTCCTTCATCACGGCCCCATACGCCTCATGCAGCTTCGCCTTGTACTTCTTCAAAAACTCCTCGCGCGCGCTCTCCGGCAACCGTATCGCCAGCACCCCATCCGCCTGCATAAGCAAAAACATATTCCCATTCACCGAAGCATAAGCGTTATTCGCACCCTTCCGCTCAATCTCCGGCCGAACCGCAATCAACTCATCAAACAGCGCCAGCTTCTCTGCCGGCACCCCGCTCTTCTTCGCTTTCGCTTTTGCTGGACTCATCGCAACTCTCTCCTAACAAAATCCGGACCAAGCGCCGATTCCCTACTCATCCCGCAGCGCCACCACCGGATCAACCCGCGTCGTCCGCCACGCCGGAATCACCGTGGCCGCAAACGCCACTCCCGCCAGCATCATCGGCACCAGAATAAACGTCACCGCGTCCGTCGCGCTGATCCCAAACAACAAACTCGCCATCACCCGCGTCAACGCCACCGCTCCAACAATTCCCGCCACAATCCCGATCCCCGCCAGCTCCATCCCCTGCCGCATCACCAGCCCGATAATGTCGCCGCTCCGGGCCCCCAGCGCCACCATCACTCCGATGTCCCGCGTGCTCTGCGTCACCAAATACGACATCACCCCATACAATCCCACCGCCGCCAGCAACACCGCGAATACCGCAAACGCCCCCAGCATCGTGCTCGCAAATCGATGCCGCGCCAGCGAATCGTATACGCGTTCCTCCATCGTCCGCACATTAAAAACAACCGCTGTCGGATCGACCGCGTGAACTTCCTGAATCACGGCCGACGACATCGCCGCCGGATCGCCCACCGTTCTCACCGTCAACGCTGCTCCGCCCGACGTAAATTGCTGCTGCGCAAAATACACCGCGATCTTCCCGTCCGTTTCAAGTCCGTAGTTTTTTATCGCCCCTACGACGCCCACAATCGCAAGCGGCCTCTTCGGATCGAACCACAAGTGCTTCCCCACCGCGTCTCCGTTCGGCCAAAATCGCTTTGCGAATCGCTCATCGACGAGCGTTACCAGAGGCGCATCCAGGTTGTCGCGCTCATCAAAAAATCGACCCGCCTCCAAAGGAATCTTCATCGACGAAAAATAGCCCCCATTCGCATTCCTTATATCGACTTGCAGCTCTTGTCCCGGCGCCGGCGTAAATCCCTCCACGTTAATCGATCCCCAGCCCACTCCTCCTGTCATCGGCAACGGATCGATCTGTCCCTGCGCCACAACTCCCGGCAACGCCGAAAGGCGCCTCTCGACTTCGCGATAAAACGTCGCCCGTATTTTCCGATCGTCATACTTCGACCCACCGATCGAAAGCTGCAGACTCAGAACGTGATCCGGACTGAATCCCGGCGGCACCGCTTCCAGCCGCACGAAACTCCGCACCAGCAATCCCGCCCCGATCAGCAACATCAACGAAAGCGCCAATTCCGAAATCACCAGCAGCCCGCGCAGCCGGTGTCGCCGCACCAATATCCCGCCGTCCGCCTGACCTGCGCGTCCTCCCGCTTTCAGCGACGTATTCAAATCCACCTTCAGCGCGCGCCAGACCGGCGCCAGCCCAAACAAAACTCCCGTGAGCAACGACACTCCAAACGTGAATGCCATCACCGACCCGTTGATCCCGATGTCCTCCAGCCGCGGAATATTCCCCGGATTCATCGCGCGCACAACAAACAGACTCGCCTGCGCCACACCCAGCCCAACCAATCCGCCAAGCGCGCCCAGCATCACGCTTTCTGTCAACAATTGCCGCGCGATCTGCTTCCAGCTCGCTCCCATCGCCGTCCGTACCGCGATTTCTTTCTGTCGCGCCGACCCGCGCGCCAGCAGCAAATTCGCTACATTCGCGCACGCAATCAGCAGCACCAGCGCAACCGATCCGAGCAGCACCAGCAGCGCCCGCCTCACGTCTCCGACAACCTCGTCCTGCAGCAACGTGATGTGCATCCCAAAACTTTCGCCGCGTTTATCCTTCTCTCGAATGCGCGACGCCATCACATTCAAATCAGCCTGCGCCTGCTGCACCGTCACTCCCGGCTTCAGTTTCACTAGAATGTTGTAATTTTCGTCGCGTCGATTCGTAGCCGCATCCGCAGCGAGCGGAAACGGCCGAAACACATCAACGCGATCCATCGGCCCTTCCGCCGGCATCACTTCTCCGCTCAATCGAAACCCGCGTTGCAGAATCCCCACCACCGTGAACGGCTCGCTGTCGAGCACAATCGTCTTCCCGATGATCTGCGGATCAGCGTTGAACAATCTCCTCCAAACTCGATCCGTCAGCACCACCACCGGTGGCTTCCCCGGCATATCTTCCTCAGGCAGCAGCAGACGCCCGATCTGCGCCTTCCCACCAAGCATCGTCAGCAGCGTCGACTGCGCCCGAATCCCATCCAGATGCTCCGGCTGCTCGCGCCCCGTCAGCGTCACAGGACGTATCTGCGCCAGCGCCATCTGCTCGAACGAGTGATTCTCGTTCTTCAAATCGACATATTGCCCCGGCGACGGCCAATCCCGAAAAATCCCAATCGCCGGCGAATGCAGCCACACTCCCGCCAATCGATCCGGCTCCGGATACGGCAGCGGCCTCAACAACAACGCATCCACCACGCTGAAAATCGCCGTATTCGCGCCGATCCCGATCCCCAGCGAAATCAGAATCACCAGCGTCGAAAACCAATTCTTCCGCAGCACCCGCGCCGCAAACACAACGTCATACCACCAGCTATTCATCGCCCAACTCCTTGGACAGCAGAATCCCAAATGATCGCCGCCGCCTTTTCTTTGTACGGGCGCAGCACCGCTGCGCCCCATGTCCGCACGATGTAATCCCCTACGCCCTACTTACACACCCAGAAACCTAGTTACAATGACACGCATCCGTATAGCTTCGACATCTCGAATCGCCGACGACAAACCATGCTACGCGCCGCCCTAGGAATCCGCGTCCACTCCGGCTGGGGAGCCCTCATCGCCCTCTCCCACGAAAACGCTGCAATCGAAATCCTCGATCGCCGCCGGATCCCCATCACCGGCACAGCCGACGCCGGTGCCAGCCAACCCTACCACGCCGCCCGTAACCTCCAACTCCCCGAAGCCGAACTCTTCATCGCAAGTGCCTTCGCCGCCGCACACACCGCCGCCTCATCCGCGCTTCGCCAAGTAATGGACGTTCTCCAGGCCCAAAAGTATCGAGTCACCGGCTGCGCCATCCTTATGTCCGCAGCCCGTCCTCTTCCCCCACTGGAAAAAATCCTCGCCGCCCACCCTCTGCTCCACACCGCCGAAGGCCAATTCTTCCGCGACGCCTTCGCCAAAGCCTGCGCCTCCAACGCCATCCCCGTCACCAAAATAAAAGAGCGCGACCTGGATCTCGCCCTCACAGAAAAATTCGCCCGCCACGCAGCCCAGATAAAGAAGAAAGTCCATCTCGCAGGCCGCCACCTCGGCCCCCCCTGGACCACCGACCAAAAACTCGCCGCCCTCGCCGCCCTCCTCCTCCTGCCTTCATCGAAAAAAACAAAAAGAACTAGACCTCTCTAAAAATCGATCCACCAGGCGGCATTTGGTTGCCGCACCCTCAGTAGTCAGAGGGTGCGGGTTTAGATCACGCCCCGCCCATCCCATAACGATGACGTCGCTTGCTCCCCCAATCCACCCCAAACCCATCCGAAAAAGCAACGAGGGCCGGCAATCGCGCTCCGGCCCTCGCACCTTCTCGCCAAAAAAAGCTAAGCCGAGGGTGGCTTGCTGCCGTCGGTGGCGCAGCCGCCTTTGCCCTTGCAGGAGTTCTTGCCTTTGCAGCCGTTGTCCCCAGCCTTGCAGCCGCCTTTGCCTTTGCAGCTGTTCTGGCCCTTACACGCGTGCTTTTCTTTGACCTTTTTGTCAGCCTTGCTTGCATCGTCCTGGGCCGCAGCTTTTCCCGCAAAGCTGGCTGCCTTCACGGTAGTGGCTGTTCCTGCGAGCAGACCAGCGATCGCTGCGCCTGCCAACAGATACTTATTTGATTTGGTCATTTCTTTTTCCTCCTGAACGATCTGACTACTTTCACTTCTGGCAGTTCGTGCTGCCGGAAGAACGTGGAAACCCGTGCGTGCGTTCGGACGCGCAGGAATCGGAACTGATACTTAATCTTTTCGAAGGGCCCGATTTAGGGCGCGATTTAGCAGGGATCCGCCATCATGCCCATCAAGGTTTTCTCCCTAATCGCCGTCCTCGAGGAATTTCTGCGGCGCGGCGTCGAACATTGCTTTGTGGTCCGGCATGCAAAAGTAGTACGTCTTTGCGTGGTATACGGATGTCGGCGAGGTCTTGGGATTTACTTCCATTTCACAGACCACGCAGAGAGGGTGTTCGGGTGTGGAAACGGGCGATTTGGCGAATTCCTGATTTGAATCTGGATTCAGCCAGCCTCGCCCCTGATATTCCATCATCGCAGCGGTTTTCGTTGCGACCTCCCGGCCGTAGTAGCGATCCACGACGTGGAGAGCTAGATCAATGCCGGACGAAAGCCCGCCAGCGGTAGCCAAGTTTCCCTCTTCCACATAGCGGGCGCCGCGCTTAACGTGAATGTCGGGAAATTCGTAGGCGAACTCTTTATAGGCGCCGTGATGTGTGGTCGCCGACTTGCCGGAGAGAAGGCCCGTTCTCGCAAGGACGTACGCGCCGGTGCAGACCGACATCGTGACATCGGTGTTGCGGCTGGATTCGCGAATCCAATTCAGCATCGAGGTGTCGGCTCCGTTTTGCGCCGGAATGACGATCACCTTGGGCGCGGGAGCATTCTTGAACGTGTAGTCGGGGACGATTTTCAATCCGCCGCTGGCTTGAATTGGGTTGCTGTTGGCCGCGACCGTGTAGAGCTGGAATGGATTGTCTGATCGGCTCGGGACATTCACGGCGCCAAAAACTTCCCACGGGCCCGCGAAGTCGATGACCACGGCGCCGTCGGAGACCGCGAACGCGACGGGGATGCTCCCGCTTGCCGGTGGCTTTAGCGATGCCACTGGAACTCCAGGCTGATCATGCGAAGGTACGTCTTCGTGGAACGCCTCGGCCGAAACGGCGCGCGAGGCGGGAATAGCTCCCAAAATGCTAAGTGCGGCGGTTTTTTGAAGTAGTTCTCTCCGATTCATGTGTAGTACTCATTTCTTTTTGAATTTTGCTCATAGAATTTCTATTGGCCCACTTCAAGAACGGCGGTGCGGACTCTGGGTTGCTCGGTCGTGCCGCCCCACGTCAAAACATAAGTCGCGCCAGACTGTTCCAGATGCGGATAGCCAATCGAGCGCGCTGTGCCCTTTGCGACGACTTGTAATTTGCCGGTTGTTCCATCTCTTGAGATTTCTTGCGCCACGAGTTGCGCGCCGTCGGCGGACTGGCGAATCCAGACGACGAGTTGGTTGCCGTCGGGCAAAAGCGCGGCCGTGAGATGGCCAACCGGGCGCGAGCCATCTTTCGGGCCGTCCAATAAATGGGCGGCGCCGAATGTTTCGCCGCTGTCGGTGGAAAATGAATTTTCGACCAGAGGTTTGTCGTCTTTGGCGGTAAACCATACGACCGCCGCTTCATTATTTCGTGCATTGACGGTCGGTCCGTTTACCGGGCAACCGTTGATCTTCCAGTCTTCCGCGTTGACGCGGCTCGGTTTGTCCCACGTGTCGCCAATCTTGCGCGCCGACATCGTGTCGCGTATTTGGTCGGCGTTATGGCCGCGATAAACGGCGATTAGCCCTTTCGTTGTGCGCGTGAGGCTCGTCGGGCAGCACGTGCAGACATCGGGATCGATGGTTGTCTCGCCGCTGATTTGGCCCGTCGAAGAAACAACGGCGGACATCAGGCGATAGCGTTTTTCGGCGCGATAGTCGCGAGCATCGAGCCAGATCAGTGTCGCGCCCCCACCTTCATCGGGGACGACGGAGCTGAAGCTGTGCTCGGAAATACTTGCGTCGGTGTGGATTCGCCTCGGCGCCGTCCACGATTTGCCCTGATCGCTGGAAACCGCGGCCAGCAGATAATTCCCCTGTTGGTCGGCCTCTTTCTTTTTCTCGGCCCAGATCGCGAGGAGCGCCCCGGACTGAAGCGGCTGGACGATGGACGGAGCTTCTGCGTAAGTGTCGAAATTGGGCCGCTGCACCACGGTTTGGATTGGTCCCCAGGCGCGGCCTTGCAAAACGCTATAACGCAACGACATTCGCGGAGCCGGCGATTCGAGCCAGCTCAGCACCAGTTCGCCGTGCAGTCCGGCGTTGACGGTCGGGGAAAAACTGTCGTCGCCGGCGGGATTCTTGATTTCGGAGAACGAGGCGGTCCCTGAGGTTTTCGCGCGAGAACGATCTCCGGACAAAATCACGCAGAACACCAGCAGCGTCGCGATTTCGTGGCGGAGCATCCGTCGCTTGAGCGACGTCGTTCGGCCCACTGGGCTCGTTGCCATTTCCACGTTTCCTTTCTATCCTTGCGCTGTAAGTTTGAGTCTTTGGGAAAGCCGCAGCGGTTTTGCCTGCCGTTGGGGAACTACAAGCGAGCCGCTGCGGCTCAATCGCTACCTTCAGGAGGACGGGCAGCGAACCATTCATCCAGAAAGTCTTCTGCGAACAAAGACATCACTCTTTGCCGCTCATTTTTGGCGAGCTCGCGCCAAATGGAGAAGCATAGCGACCCATCACAGTCGCCAGACTTCGGACTTTCCGAATGAAGAACTAAATCGCGAGGGAGAAGGAAGACTGCGGAGGACCGCGGTCGAAGCGCGGAGTGGAAAGCGAAGAAATCGGACCCAGCACTTCGCGCACTGAAACTGCGGAATAAGTTACAAGAGGCTGGTGCTTAAACTCGGACGAACCTTCGAACTGAACATTCGCTGATGGCGCGAGGGCCGGAGCGCGGTGAGGACAGGCTTGCGAAACCGGGTGCAGGTGGACAGTGCCATCCGTTTGGTCGTCTGATGGCGAGCCCGTGCAATGGTGCTTGCCGCCCTTGCGGCAGCACATCGGGACGCTCGCCGAAACCAACGCCGCAAGCGACGCCGGCTCGACGGCCGTCCAGCCGATCAGCAGGAACGCGATAGTGGCGAGAATCCGTCGCATCAGATTTGCCCACCGGAAGGGTACACCCGAAATCTAAATTTGGAAATCACCTTGAGTGGCTTTCGCTGCAACCCCGCCTCACTGCAACCTGCGATCGCATTCCAGACCAAGTGAGGACAATCCGCCTACTCCTGCGTAGCCACCGCATCCCGTCGATCCATATAAACCCGAAATACTCCCATCGCCGCCGCTACGATCGTCGGCCCCGCCACCAACCCCAGCAACCCGAAAGCTTCCAGCCCTCCCAACACTCCAATAAACAGCAACAACTCATTCAAGTGCGTCCGATTCCTCAACAGCAGCGGCCGGATAATATTGTCCGCCGTCCCCGCCACAGCCCCGCAAATCACCAGAATCGTGATCCCTTTCCCCCAATGCCCGCTGAACCCCAGCCACAAAGCCGCCGGCACCCAGATCAGCGCCGATCCCACTACGGGCACCAGCGAAAAAAACGCCATCATCACGCCCCAAAACACCGCCGAAGGAATCCCGCCGATCGTAAACGCCAATCCTCCGAGCAATCCCTGCAAGCACGCAATCACCAATCCAACCGCCACGCTCGCAAAAATCAAGTCTCGCGACTCCGTCAGCATGTCCGTCTGAATCGACTCATCGAACGGAATCAGGTGCTTCACGCCCCGCACGATGCTCTCTCCATCGCGAAACATGAAAAACAGCGAAAAAATCACAATGAACAAATCCACAAAAAATGTAGTCAGATTCTTCAGCAGCCCCGCGAAATTCGCCGCGATGAATCCCGCAATCCGTTCCGCTCCCTGTCGGATTGGCTGCGTGATATCCCAATCCTGCCACGCCGACGGCAAATGACCGTGAATCCACGCCATCGTGTGCATCGACAATTCTTTGTCTGGATCCATCAGCGCTGCTTGCAGTCGCGTAGTCGCCTCGATCGCCTGTCGCGTCGCGAACACGAGCACGATGATCGCCGGCGCAATCAGCAGCACTGTAACCGCCGTCGTGCTTACCAGCGCCGCCCCGTTCGGTTTCATCCTCTGTTCCAACCGCTCGTGCAGTGGATAAAAGAAAATCGCAAACACCGCCGACCACGCCAGCGGTACAAAAAAAGGCGAGACGATCAGGAATACCAGGTAAATCAGCAGCAACAACGCGCCATACGACAGCACTGTTGTCAGCCGATCACTCGTTGTTTTTGGAGGGAGCGGAGCTAGCTTCATGTGAGGTATATAATTGCACAGGATTGCAGATTGGATTCATCCGTTCTTCCACGGGCGCATCCAACAATCGCAAGACGGAACCAGGCCATCCCGCCGGCGGAGTCTTTACTGATCGTGTCGCTTCCTCGCGTCCAACTGTCTTCGTATCAAGTGCGCCTGCTCGCGATCCTCGCGCTCATCAACCTCGTGAATTTCGCTGACCGCCAGGCAATCCCTCCTCTCGTTCCGCTCATTCGCGACGAATTCGCTCTCACCAGCACGCAAATCAGCTATCTCCAGGTCGCACTGCAAGCTGTTCTCGCGCTCTCCAGCATTCCATTCGGATTTTTCGCCGATCGCTTCAACCGCTCGCGCATCATCGCCGGCGGAGTCATCTTCTGGAGCTTCGCAACAATCTTCACCAGCCACGTTCACACCTTCGCGATGCTTCTGCTCGCGCGCGCGTTCGTCGGCATCGGCGAAGCCGCTTACGCTCCCGCGGCGCAGTCGATGATTTCCGGCGGCTATCCCGCGCCCGATCGCGCTCGCGCCCAATCCATCTTCGCTGCTGGAATGTTGATCGGCGGAACTGTCGGCCAAGCCGTCGGCGGGCTCGTCGGCCAGTGGCTCGGTTGGCGCGCCGTCTTCTACGCGATCGGAATCCCCGGCTTGATTCTCTCGTTCGCCATTCTCGGTATCGCCGAACCTCCGCGCGGCCCGCGCACCGAAGTCATTCCGTTTTCTCGTCTCCTCCGCGTTCCCGCATTTCTCACGCTCATCATCAGCGGCATCATGATTACGTTCGCCAGCGTCGCGTTCGTGATGTGGGGAACCGATTTCGTCGTCCGCTACAAAGACTTCAGCCTGCGCGAAGCCGGAATCTCTCTCGGCCCGGCGCTGCTCGTGTCAGCTTTGCTCGGCGTTCTCGCCGGCGGATTCATCGCCGACATGTTGCAGAAGCGATTCAGTTACGGCCGCATTCTCACCGTCGCTTGCGGCTTTCTCCTCGCCGCTCCCTTCGTCCTCTGGGCCATTGCCAGCGACCAAAAGCATCACGTCATCGGCGCATTCTTCGTCGCCGGATTCTTCATGTCTTGGTATCACGGTCCCGTGACCGCAGTGATTCACGACATGATGCCGCGCCGCGCGCACGCTTCCTCGGTCGGCGTCTACATGTTCGCGACGCAACTCTTCGGCGGGATTCTCGGTCCGTATGTTGTGGGACGTCTCGACGATTTCGCCGACTTGATCGTCGGCCTTCAGGTCGCCGTGCTTGTCATGGTCGCAGGCGCTCTGCTGATGTTCCTGGTGATCTACTTCATCCGCCGCGACGGATTGTGCCATCCAGAAATGGACGCTTTCCGCGCCGAACCTGGCGATTAACCTCTCGCAAACGTTCTGGCGGCGACGTTGCGTCGCCATCCGATCTCATCAATTGTGGCAAGAGCAAACTGGAAGGATTCGCCCGAACACCGCGAAGCTCTGTTTTTCGAGTTTCGAGTTTCGAGTTTCGAGTTTCGAGTTTCGAGTTTCGAGTTTCGAGTTTCGAGTTTCGAGTTTCGAGTTTCGAGTTTCGAGTCTCGAGTTTCGAGTTTCGAGTTTCGACGCTACTTGATTCCAATCGCGTCAATCAGCCGCAACACATCGTCGTGAAACGCATCGTACAGCGGCCGTACATCGTCCTGCTCCAACCGCTCGCGCAAATATTCTGCTGCAATAAAGCTCGCCTCGCGATCCGTCAAATCGCGCCCGCTCTTATCACGAAACGTAACGAACGCCGTGTGCGCCAATCCCACAACTTGCGCTTCGCCGTTCACATAAAATTTCGTGTCGATCGTGTCAGCATGCCGCGTCGCAATCCCATTCCACATGTGCGAAAAACGGCAAACGAATTTCTCGGTCGTTAGCTTCGACTCCACATCGAACTCGCCGACAAACGTGCTCATCGCCCCGTTGTTCGGCAGCATCGGCCGTGCCGTCGCGTTGCTCTCGTGTTGCTTGATATCCGTCGTTGTCACTCGTACTCCCTCACGCCTCTTCAATGTCTCTTTCGCGGCTTCTCGCTCGTCCGGATGAACCTTCAACGTCTTCATCGACGAATCGATCAGCTCGTCGGTTGCGTCTGCCGACTCTCTTCCGGCCCTCGACGACCTGCCCTTTTCAACGGGTTGCGGCGGCTGCGGTATCCACATGAGTGTAGCTCTGTATTGCGGCTCCGACGCCGGCGCCGCTGGGGACACGCAAGCCCTGGTCGAGCAAAGTTTTTTCCAACGCGGCCAAGAATAACAGAACGTACGGCTTTTGGCTGCAATGCCCCATCAAGCCGACGCGCCAGATTTTCGCTTTCAGCGGTCCAAGTCCGCCCGCAATCTCGATGTTGAATTCATCGAGAAGCTGGTTGCGAACCTTCACGTCATCGACTCCCGCCGGAATCATTACAGAGGTGACCGTCGGCAGCCGGTCCTTCGGATTCTTCACGAGCATTTCGAGGCCCATCGCCTCAAGCCCAGCGATCAGCGCCAGCTGATTCACGCGGTGCCGCTCCCAGCGCCCTTCCAATGTCTCTTCCAGCACGATGCGCATCGCTTCGCGCAACGCAAAAATCAACGAGATTGGCGGCGTGTGATGATAGAGCCGATCCTTGCCCCAATAATTCATCGCTGTCGTCAGATCGAAGTACCAGCTCTGTACTTTCGTCTTGCGATTGCGGAACACTTCTTCCGCCTGCGGGCTCACCGTTATCGGCGACATTCCCGGAGGCGCGCTGATCGCCTTCTGCGTCCCGCTGAAGCAAATATCGATTCTCTGCCGGTCAACATTTATTGGGACCGCCGCCAGTGACGCAACCGTATCCACGATCAGCAACGCGCCAAGCTCATCGGCAACTTTCCGAAAACTGTCGAGATCGGTCACCACGCCCGACGAAGTCTCGCCGTGGGCCAGTCCCACCATTTTGATCTTGCGCCCTTTGCCGGCCCGTCGAACGTCCTCCGCATCGACCGGCTTGCCGTATGGCGCCTCAACCTTCGTCACTTTGGCCGGGGTAACACCCGCGATCACCGCCATGCGATCCGAAAACGTTCCGTTGACCGCAATGATCGCTTCGTCGCCTTCTTCCAGCGTATTCACCACGCTTGCTTCAATCCCGCCCGATCCCGACGCCGACAGCGGCATCGTGATCCGATTCTCCGTCTGGAAAATCTGCCGCAGCATCACCTGCACATCGTCCATGCAGCCGCGGAACCACGGATCCACGTGCCCGACCAGCGGCGTCGCCAGCGCCCGATAGACCCGAGGGTCCATCGAAGACGGTCCAGGCGTAAGCATCAGCCGATTCGGAGGATTCAGTTCGCCGATGTGGGAGTTATCGCTCATGTTTTCAGCCCTCTAAGAAGCGCGGGCCCAATTTTCGCCCACCCGAACGCCCGCCCGCAACGGACAATTTGGAACCGCCTGCAACACACACCTGAGTCCCAAAATGGAACGAGCTTCCCCACCCCCTCCCCCTTTTTTTCGCAAGGATGTGATTCTAAGCGACTTATGTCGAAATACCACGCAAGAATGTGATTCCAGGGAAGTTACGCCGGCCAAAGCCGCGTGCGAAACATTGGGGATGTCGGTCGGGAGGCCGTACCAGCTAGAGGATCCGAGCAGAGTTGCACTTAACACAACTTAGTATAACACAGTTCTGGTACCTTGTCAATATGTTACTTTACGATAAATTCAAAGGGTCGACGCAGATCATTCGAACGGTTCAGGTTTCGCACACTCTCGCCGTCCTCGAAGAGATGCTGCCACGTCCGATTTTGCCTTGGGAGGACCAAAGGATGAAGAACCAAGTTCAACCGCCCGCCTACGCGATTAGCTGGAAATCGGCGGATACAATCGGCCAGCCGCTGGAAAATGAGTCGGTCACCCGGCTTCGCACCGAGCTCTATGCCGAAATCCTGCGCTGCGCTCAGCATTACTCGCAAAAAGAACTACAGGAGATATTTCACGAGCCCCAACCCCGCGTAAGCGAACTCTTGCACGGCCGCATCGCCGGCAAGAGCCTCGAAAAGCTCATGTACTACGCCGCCCGTCTAGGCATCGAAGTCCGCACCACGTTCGAACGCCGCAAACTCTCCCTCGAAGACGAACTTCGCCTCTCCGAAGGCCACAATGTCTAGCCAACGCGCCATGACCCTATAGAAGTAGTTGAAAAACACGCACATCATCTATCCCATACGGCTCATCAAACTTCGTGTCGAACGATGGCGAATCATTTAACGGGAGGATGTTATGGGCAAAAACGAGAATATTGCGGCGCAGGTGAAGTTTGGCGAAGCGGTGGTGAGCGGGAAGTTGGACGGGATCCGCGAGGTTGTGGATGCGAAGGCGCTCGATCATGATCCCGGGCCGGGGCAGGGACTGGGGCCTGAGGGATTCATCCACTACTTCGGAGAATTGCGAAAGTCTTTTCCCGATCTGAACATAACGGGAGAGAAATTGGTGGCCGACGACGACAACATTGCCATCGCTTACACGCTCACCGGCACGCACCAGGGCGATTTCATGGGCATCGCACCGACGGGTCGAAAAATCTCGGCGCGCGGCGTCCAAATCGCCCGCTTCGAAAACGGAAAAATGGTCGAGCGCTGGGGCAGCTCCGACCAGCTAGGAATCCTGCAACAGCTCGGCGTGAAAGCCGCCGGCGCTTAGGACGGAATACTTTTTCGGTCGTTACTAACGGAAAGCAAAGTCTCGCTTCGCACGGGATGATAGCTGTCTGGTAGAGAGTGGGAGCGTCAGGCGACTCGCTTGCCGATCGCTTTCTCCAACAGCTCGTGAATGTACGTCTGATAAGGTTTGTGTTGCTTGGCGGCAGCGCGGCGGATTCCTGCCAGCACTCGGGGCGCCACGCGAATCGCGATCAGCATCTTGGCATTCCCAGTCGTGGGTCGCCCTACGCGCCGCGCACGCTTCATTTCTTCATCTGTCATCTCCGGGATGTCTGACACGTCGAGTTCGCTATCCGGAACGTATTTGAAGGTCTTCGCGGCGCCACCCACGCGCTGGGCGCGCTTGAGTTCTTCTTCGGTGGACGGGGGAATATCGGAGAAATCGATCTCACTGTCCGGTGTAGGCCTGACGTTCCTGGCGGTTCGCCGGGCGCGCGCTGATGATGCGAGTTGTTTCTTCGCCATTGCTCAGTCTCCGTTGCGTATATACGACGATAAGTATGCGGCCTTCCGAAGAGGCGCCGACACGCTTGGATCGCAGTTCAGAGCCAGAATGCTCGACGTCCTGCCAGTCGAGTCCCCGAGGATCTTCGAAGACCGTACCGGCCTCTTCAAACGAAACGCCGTGCTTCTCGTAGTTCTTCAGGGCCTTGGCGACATCCCAGGAGAACATAATTACTGTATATACGATAATTGCAGGACAAAATCAAGTGCGTCAGTTGTGTTTGACAAATGGACCCGGTGTGTTCGTCAGCGAATAATAGAGCGTTTCGATGAAGACATCTTCGTTTTGCGCCTCGCTTGAAAACTTCGACCACGGCGCCAAAATTTTCTCTTTCTTCATCTGGTCCAGCGACTTGTTCGCCTTGATCGCGGCACCAACAGCGGCGCTCGTCTCTTGCAGCATCTTGATATAGACGCGGACATCGTCGGCGTTCGAAAGCGCGCCATGACCCGGAATGATTTTGACGTCGGCCGGTAACTGCGCGATCGATTTCTCACACGCCGCGATCATGCCCTGCACGCTCCCGCCGGCCGCTACATCGATGAACGGAAAGCCATAGCGCACGAAATCGTCGCCCATGTGCACCACGTTGTTTTTCGGAAAATAGATGATCGCGTCGCCGTCGGTATGGCCCGCCGGAAAATGCAGCGCGCGAATATCTTCCCCGTTGAGATGCACCGTCACGTCGTGTTCAAACGTGATGATCGGCAGCGCAATTTTTGCCGCCGGCTTATTTTCTATCTTCACGCTTCCGCCATTGCCCGCCACACCCCCCGCTTCGAGCCGCTTGCGGACGTTGTCCTGCGCGATCAGCGTCGATCCATCCTTCGCGAAATTGGCATTCCCGCCCGTATGATCTCCGTGATAGTGCGTGTTGATGACAAATCGTACCGGTTTGTCGGTTATCCCGAGATTCTTCAGCGCCGCAGCGATTTTTGCCGCAAGCGGCGCAAACTCGTCGTCAACAATGACGATGCCATCGTCGCCCACCGACGCCGCAATGTTCCCACCCGCGCCTTCCAACATATAGATGTTGCCGGAAACCTTCGTGACCTTGATCTGTACTTTGGAGAAGTCCTGTTCCTGGGTGCGAGCAGCGCACGGCGTAAACAGAGCGGCCGCGACGGCGAGCGTTCCAACAAAATTTCGTGTACGCACGATTTCTCGTCTCCTGAATTTCGCGTGGGAGTTTATCACCGTTGGCCGCTATCCACGGTTGACGAGATGCTCTTGTGACAATCAAAAAACGCCGGCAGGACGCCAGCGCCATCGTTTACTGCGGTTTCAGCACCAGGGTCTGATCGAGGCGGAACATCAGCGACGTTTCAGCCGGCACCTGCACCTGTTTGCCGCGCGTAAAAATCTGCGTCAGCAAGCCACTTCCCGCTCCAGCCGCCGCGCCAATCCCCGCGCCTTTGCCGCCGCCAAAAATCCCGCCAAACAGCGCGCCGATCGCCGCTCCACCACCGCCATACTCGGCCGTCCGCTTATTCGCGCCGACTCCGCGCTTGTTGTTGATATTCACGTCGGAGCTATCCACGCGATATTCCTTGCCATTGATCGAAATCGAAAACAGATCGAGCACGAGGTCCGCGCTGTGTACCGCCCCGCCCGTCCCGATATCGCGCACGACCAGCTTCGCGGGCGTCCCCGCCGGAATCGCAACATTATTCGACGCGTCAAACACATCCTGGCTGATCGTTGCGCCGTAAAGCTGCCCCGTACCCGTGTCGCGGGCGTTGATCGAGTCGTCCGTTCGAATCGTGATCTCCGTCCCCACGGGAATCACTTTCGCCGGACCCGCAGGAGCTGGCGGCGGCGAAGGTCGCGTCCGCGTGAACACAAGCGACGCCACATCCTTCACCGGAAATTGATACCCGACGCCTTGCCCATCCATAAACGGAATCGGGCTGACGCCGGTGTAATTTCCCGAATACACCTTGCCGCTCCGCAGCGTCACGATGTCGTTGCTCGACGTAAACACCAGCGACTGCACGTCCCGCAGCGGAAAGTTGTACTGAATCCCCTGCGCATCCGTGAACGTGATCGTCGAATCGACGGGCACGTCGAACTTCCCGGTATAGCTCGCTCCATTATGCAGAATCACGGTGTCAGGCCGCGCAGCCGGCACGAGTAAGAACAACCCTGCGAAGAAAAGATGGAGAATCGGATTTCCAGCGCGGAACTTGCTGGTGAGTTTGCGCATGTGTACCTGCTCCTCAAGATTTGAGTGCAAGAGTTTAGCACTGGTTACAAAGAAATGAGATGACGGCCTAATGAGATGAGATAAATGACGAGATTAAGGTGAAGAGGATGCAGAAACGCTAACTGAAAATAACTTGAGCCTACGCCGCGAGCTCGACTTCGTCTTCTTCGTCCGAGTGCAGCAGATGCGCCGGCACCTGCCGCAACTCCCAAACCAGCCCGCACGCCGCCAGCATCTTCAGCGTGTAATACGTAATATCGATCTCCCACCAAAAAAATCCCTGCCGCGCCGACGCCATGAAGTGATGATGATTGTTGTGCCAGCCTTCGCCCAGCGTCAGCAGCGCGAGAAACCAGTTGTTCTTGCTCGTGTCGGTCGTCTTATACCGAACCGTGCCAAACAGATGCGACAGCGAATTAATCGTAAACGTGTCGTGCCACAACAGCACCGTGCTCAGCACAAATCCCCAAAGAAACAGCGGCAGCCCGCCGATTAAATAAAGCAAAACGCCCAGCGTCGCCGGCGGCACCCAGTGATATTTATTCAGCCAGCGCAGCTCCGGAAACTTCGCGAAATCCGCGATGTAATTCGTCCGCGTGTCGTTATACCGATCCGAAACGATCCACCCGATGTGCGACCAGAAAAATCCAAACAACGTCGGCGAGTGCAAATCCTCTTCCTGATCCGAAAACCGATGGTGATGCCGGTGATGCGCCGCCCACCAAAGGACACCCTTTTGCGCCGAAGTCATCGCCATGAACGCGATCACAAACTGAAACACTCGACTCGTTTTGAACGATCGATGCGAAAAATACCGGTGATACCCGGCCGTCACCCAGAACATGCGCCCAAACACCAGCGCCACGCACGTGATCAAGTACGACCACTTGAACGGCACAAAGAACACGCCGAACGCCAGCAAGTGCATGATCGCAAACGGCGTAACGCCGACGACCGAAATCCTCGCACCATTCGGCAGGGGGATAGACAGGGATCGCGCTGCGGTGGCCATTGCTCGGTGAATTTCCTACGGGAAAATTTGGCGCGTTCGACGCCGTACGACTGAGCGTTTTGCGAGCGACCTCTTACAACGGTGGGAAACTCAGCAGCACGATTCAGCCTATTCAGTGTACGGAGCGCAAAAACTAGGGTCAAGCAAACTATGGGACAGGTGCCGCGACAGGTTTATTTGCACCAAGGGACAGCGCGCGAGCGCCCAGCGCGGCGCAAGAGATGTGCTATCGTTCTGTCAGCAAACAATTTAAGCGAGGAAAAATGGCGGAACGCCCAGTTTTGGTAGGACTTGTCCCCCAGGCGGTCGTGCTCGAATCCGGCGATCAGGTCTCCTGGATCTCCGACGCCGGCAATCTCAAGGTCGAATTCGACGTCAATCGCTGCCCGTTCGGCTCAAACGTATTTCAAGCGCCGGCCGGCATGCGACTCCTCAGCGGCCCCGTGCGAACGGGAGTTAAGGTTGGGGGCTACAAATACAAAGTTTGGCTGAATGAGCAGATTATCGGTCAGGGCGAAGTGCTCGTTCGCGGCACCTAGCCCCTTCAGCACCCACCCAAATCACAAAACAAAACGGGCCGAAGGCAAACGCCTCCGACCCGCAACCCGAATTCAACTAGCACTAGCCTCTGCACCAGTCACTAGTCACCAGTCACCGGTCTTACTGCCCCGCTCCCGCCGCCGATGCCTGCCCATTCGGCGTCATGCTGTCCACCACATGCGGCAGCACCTGCGTCATCATCGACGAAAGCTGGCTCGGATCGAGCCCAAACTTCGACGCCACCTGATTCAACGCATCGGAGTGCAACACGCTGTTCAGCTGATCCGTCGAAATCGGCAAGTTCTGCCCGCTCCCGATCCACGAGCCCACAATTCCGCCGAGCCCCTTCTCTTCGAACATCTTCTGCAATCCCGAAATCCCGCCGACCTGCGGGCTGTTGATGTACGCCGTTACTGCACTCAACGCTCCGGCATGCTGCTCGCCCATCAGCGAGCCGCCAATCTTCTCCACTTCATCGAAAATTCCCATCGTGCCCTCCTCACCAAAATTGGGACAAAACATCGGGGCGGCTGTAACGCACCGGCCGCCCCACCGGCAATTCCAAAAACGACTAGCTCTGCTTCGCGATGATCATCGAAGCGATCTTGTTATAGGTCGCCTGCGGAATCACCTTTTTGCGAACGAGGTCGGTCTTCTTCGCGTACGGCCGGCCGTCGATGATTTTCTGCGAGTACTTGTCGCCGATGCCCGGCAGCGCGGTCAACTGATCTTTCGTCGCCGAGTTGATATCGAGCAGGTCCGTCTTCGCCTGCGCCTTCATCGCGGAGTTTGAATCGGGCGTCTGCTTCGCGGCGTTGGCATACGAAATCGACGCGGTCATCCCCACCGACAGCAGCAAAACCAGCAACAACATGCGAATCGAATTCTTATTCATGACGTTCTCCTTTCGAGTTCACGCAATCCCTCAGACCGCGTGTCCTGCAACTCCTGTGACGGTGCTATTCCTTCTCGGCTGCGCGGTAGCCGGCCTTCTGCGCGTCGGCTTCCGACATATATTTACCCTGCTTGGTCTTCCCGTACCAGCGCGTTCCCGGCTTGTGATAGACGCCGGAATCGGTGTTCACCCAGACCATCCCGGCGCTGTTCGCGGGCGGAGTCTGCTGTGCCGTCGGAGTCGCGGACTTCGAAGCCGACTTCGTCGTTCCGGGGGACGACCCGCTCGAAGACGCAGACGAGTTCGCTGGAGCTGGAGCAGGTGCAGGCGCCGCTGCCGGTGTAGATGCCGGTTTGGATGGAGCGCTAGCTGAGCCCGATGCCGTGGACGGAGACGTGACTGCTCCCGTCGAGGTTCCAGCGGACGCACCGGAGGTCGGCTGCGATGAGTCCGCGGTATCCGATTTCTTTGTCCGCTTTTTCTTCGTGGTCGTCGCGCTCGAATCCGCTGTCGTCGATCCCGATGCTGTGGCCGGAGCTGTGGCTGCTCCCGTCGAGGTTCCGGCGGACGCGCCCGAGGCCGGCGTCGAAGCGTCTGTCGAAGTGTCCGACTTCTTGGTTTTCTTCTTCTTGGTCGTCGTGCCGGCATCTGCCGTAGTCGATGAACCGGAAGCGGTCGAATTCGACGATCCAGCAGCCGCGGTTGACGAATCGGCCGCCGCGTCGCTCTTCTTCGTCTTTTTCTTCTTGGTTGTTGTGGACGAATCGTCCGACTGCGCGGTTTGAGCCGACGAATCCGTTGCCGCCGTATCGTCCGTCGTCTTCTTCTTTTTCTTCTTCTTGGTGGTGGCCGAACTATCCGACTGGCTTTGATCCGTTGATGGCGATTGGCTCTGGGTTTGCCGTACCGCCCGAACGCTGAACGTGCTCAATACCAGGAGCGCGATCAACGCCAATGGCAAATACAATTTTCGATTCCTGCTCATTCCTTCTCTCCCTCCGCGCCGCCCTACCCCGGACTACTACACACACCGTCGCTTCGAATGATGACTGGGTTCAATCGAACAGAGGCTTAGAGGCGGATACTCTCTTACGAGTGCGCGAAATAATGGCTTCAGGGGAGCTACTTGTCAAGAAGGAGACGCAGAGAAACGACATCGAGCCGAGCGCGTCAGTCGGCGGCGTTCGCGGTGCGCGGCGTCATTTCGAAGGATTCGGCCAAGCCGCGGCGCATTGGGCCTAGTACGGACGCCGGCACCGACTTTTCGGGCACGACCGCCAGGTTCGCCGATTTGCGCGGAAATTCGATCCGCTTGTCGAGCTTCATCCCCACTTCGCGCAGGAATTCCGCCGAAAATCCCATGTCCTCGGCCCGATCGACGCCCCAGAACCACAGCTTCTCTTCGTGGCGTTGCAGGAAGTCGAGCGACTCCTCCAGCTTCTTCATCGCCCGATCGAACGACGACGCCAGGAAAAACACGCCCAGCGACCACGCGTGGCGCGGGTAATGAACCCGGATGCGCACGCAATACTTTCCACCTTGATTCTTTTCGATGCTGCAGCGGTAATCGTTGCGGACGTTCGAGACGCGGACTGGCATGTTGTTCACCTACAGAAGATTTACCGGAGCCCAGAAATCGCAGAGTAGCCCTGAATCGAGCCCACAGAGTTGGATACCCAGGTCACCGAAGAAAGGATCCGTCTGTTTTTGACCCTTGGGAGTGCGGTCAAACCCACCATGACGGACACAAATAGCGTACCGACGCGCCATACCCAAGGCAAGGGGGTGTAGTGTTAAATTTTAAGTCTTTTATAATGAATAGATTAGAATGTTTTTAGCTGTTTAAGTCGCCGAAATTCTTCAGCTTATCCGTCATGATTCGCAGCTTGCCTTCTTGCCGCAGACGAGTCTCAAGAGCAGTCCGGAACGCCTCAAAAGCCATCGTACGCTTCTGTTGCAGGACCTGATCGGTCAATTCTTTCTTCTGTTTTTCGAAATCGTCGGGGTTCGGTTCCTGTTTGTCCGCCACTTTATAGACAAACCAGTTCTCGCCGAGCGAAAGCGGAGCGCCAACGTCTCCGGTTTTCATCTGGAACGCAGCCGAAACCTGCTTTCCGCTTGCCGCACCCGCGATCGAACCGTTGCGCGCGAACAAATCGCTCGCTTTGGGGTCGAGACCCAGCGCCTTCGCCGCCGCGTCGAACTTCTCGCCGGACTTCAGCCGCTTCTCAAGGTCATCCGCCTTCGTGCGCGCCAGGATCGTGCTCTTTTCCAGCTTCAGGTCGGCGATCACCTTATCGCGAACCTCTTCCAGTGTGCCTTGGTGCGCCGGCAAAATACCGCGGACCGCCAAAATCAGGAAGCCGCGGTCGGTGTGAATCGGCAGGCTCAGTTCATCCGGACGCTGCCCGAAGATCGCATCCTTCACTTCCTTCGAATTCCCAAGCTCGATGATCGGATCGCTCACCGAAACCGGCCGCGTTTCGCCAACGGTCAGGTGGTACTGCTTCGCCAGGTCGTCCAGCGACATCTTGTTCGACTGGCGAATCTGCGCCGAAAGCTTGTCGGCAATCTCGCTGGCCGTCCTGTCCGCCTTGGAGAGCACCATCGGCGCACGAATCTGGTCCTTCACTTCGTCGAAAGTCTTGGTGTGCGCCGTCTCTTTGTCCAAAACCTTGATGATGTGGAAGCCGTACTGCGTCTTCACCAGGTCCGAAATCTCGCCCTTGGGCAGGCTGAACGCCACCTTTTCGAACTCCGGCACCGTCTGGCCCTGCGTGATCCAGCCTAGGTCGCCGCCCTTGTCCTTCGTTCCCGGATCTTCCGAATACTTCTTCGCCAGATCCTCGAACTTGCCGCCCTTCTTGGCTTGCTTCAGGACTTCCTCGGCCTTCGCCTTGATCTCTTCGACCTCGGCAGGCGTCTTTCCGACCGTCATTAGCAGGATGTGATCGACGTGAACGCGGTTCGGCACTTCGTACTGCTGGATATCCGCCTGATACTGCGCCTTCAGCTCATCATCCGAAACCTGCGTGTTCTGGCGAATCTGGTTCACATCCACCAGCGCGTAACGCACGATGCGCTTTTCGGGCACGAGATACTTCGCCTTGCTCTTCTCGTAGGCCGCCTTGATCTCCGCTTCATCCGGATTGATCTTCGCCGCCAGGTCTTCCGGCTTGATCAGCACATAGTCGAGCTTGATCTTCTCGTTGCGATACAAAAATTCGTCTTTAAGCTCCGCCGGCCCGACGCTGATGCCGTCCGTGACCAGCTTGCGGAACTTCTCCAGCAACAACCCTTGGCGAATTTGCTCTTCGAACACCGGAACCGTCATCTGGAACCGGCTTTGCACTTCGGCCGCGTAGCGGTCCATGCCAACGAATGCACCGCCGTCATAGGCAGTCGGCAGGAACTGGCGAATGCGCTCCGCCCGCTCTTCGTCCGACACGCGAATGTTCAGCCGCTTGGCTTCGTATTCGATTTCTTTCTGGAAAACGAGCTGTTTCAGGATTTGCTGCGCATAGAGCGACTCGAGCGCTTTCGGAACCTGGTTGCGCTGCTCGATCTCGGCGAGCTGCTGCCGAACCTCGACCATGGAGACCGACTCGTTGCCAACCGTGGCTACCGTGTCCGTCGAGGAAGCTTCGCCGCCGTTGCCGGGCATGCTCGGCACCAGGTACAGAAGCATGCCGCCCGCAAGAACGAGTACCACCGCGCCCAACAAAATGCGCGAAAAAAGTTGCTGCCGATTGTCGCCTGATGCCATTTCCCGAAAGCTCCAGCCTGCGTAGTCAAACACCACATTATAAAGGAAGTCGCCCCACGAGTGTTAGACCAAGCTAGTAAATAGACGGCGAGACAACCGCAGCACGCTCGAACCGACGACCTCGAGCAGTTCCCCGCCTTCCGCGACTTACTTCGCCCCAACCCTCAACTGCGAAAACACAAACGCCAGCGAATCCGTTTGCTCTTCAATTTGTTTCAAAAGCGGCCGCCCGCCCGAATGTCCCGACTTCGTGTCATACAGCAACAAAATCGGATGCGGCCCATTGTTCGCCGCCTGCATCCGCGCCGCCATCTTCCGCGCATGCAGCGGCGCAACCCGCGTATCGCCGTCCCCAGTTATAAACAGCACCGCCGGATACGCTGTCCCATCCTTCACGTTCTGATACGGCGAGTATTTCAAAATGTATTTGAACTGTTCTGCGTCATCCGCCGACCCGTACTCCGGCACCCAGAACGACCCCTTCATGAATTTCTGATACCGCAGCATATCGAGCAGCGGATACCCGCAGACCACCGCCCGAAACAAATCCGGCCGCTGCGTCACCATCGCGCCCATCAACAATCCGCCGTTGCTGCTTCCCTGAATCGCGAGTTTGCTCGAACTCGTATAGTGATTCGCGATCAGCCACTCCGCCGCGCCGATGAAGTCATCGAAAACGTTCTGCTTGTTCTCCATCATGCCTGCGTGATGCCACGCTTCGCCGAATTCTCCGCCGCCTCGAAGATTCGGCTGCGCGAATATCCCGCCCGCATCCGCCCATTCCACTGCCGTCGGCGAAAACCCCGGCGTCAGATTCACATTGAACCCGCCGTACGCCGTCAGCAACACCGGCGTCACCCCGTTCTTCACCAATCCCTTTTTGTAGAACAGAAACATCGGCACGCGCGTCTTGTCTTTCGACTCATACCAAACCTGCTCCACCGTATACGCACTCGGATCGATCGGCACTTTCGGCGAAGCCCACGCCTTAAAATCGCGCCCGCGCAGATCGTATCGATAAATCGACACGGGAATATTGAACGATTCGAAGTTTAGAAATACTTCCGGCGACTCCCACAGCCCGCTGAACCCAGTGATCGCTCCGAGCGACGGAAGTGGAATCTCTCCCGCCGGCTTGCCATCGATGTCGAAAATCTTTCCCTGCGAAACGACGTTGCGCACATATTGGACATAGATTTTTCCGCCAACCAGCGCGACCGATTCGAATGACGCGTCGCTTTCAGGAACAATTTCCTTCCAGTGATCGCGTGCGGGATGCTTCAGGTCTACCGAATAGATGTGCCACTTCGGCGCTTTCCAGTTCGTCCAGACGATCGCCTTACCGTCTTCGATCTGATCAAAAAAAACGGACTCCGTATCGTTCACGATCGATTGAACCGGCGAATCACCTTCCAGATGCTTGAAGTAAAGGTCGGCACGCTTGCTCGCCGTCCCATAGGCAACGACGAGCGACAAATCGCGACCGTCACGCGAGAGTTGCGTCGAAATGCCGACCTCGGGACCATATCCCTTTCCCATAATCTCGACGTCGGTTTTCGGGTCCGTGCCCATAACGTGATGCATCGCTTGCGGGCCATTTTCATCGTGCCGCCCGTAGTAAATGCCATGGTTATCGTGCTCGAAATCCATCGAGTAGTAGTCAGACAGCGGCAAAACGTCTGGCAAATCGCGCCGCGTCTTCACATCGAGAAAATGCATCGTGACTTCATCTTTACCGCCGCCTCGTATGCCATAGGCGACGATCGATCCGTCGTCCGAGACACCAAAAAGGGCCACACTAGTGGTGTGATCGGGGCTCATCCCCGTTGGATCGATCAAAACCTCATCCGCCCCGCCAAGTCCGTGACGCCGGTAGATGATGTACAAGTCCTGCCCCGCCGGCCGTTTGCTGAAGAAATAATCTTCGTTGCGTTGTAACGGCGTGCCGAAGGAATCCGTCTTTTCAAGTTCGCTCAGCCGCTTCGTAATCTGCGCGCGCCCCGGCAGAGAACGAATCGCCGCCTCTGCGCACCCATTCTCCGCGTCGAGCCACGCTCGCGTTTCGGCGCTATCCTGATCCTCCAGCCAGCGATACGGATCGGGAATCGATACGCCGTGCAGCACATCGACGACCGAATCCTTTCGCGTCGCGGGCGGGCACTTGCCGCCACCTTGTTTGTTTTGCGAATCTTGCGCGCTGGCAAGCGAACAACTCGAAAAACAAACAATCGCCGCGAAAATTGCGACAATCAAAATGTTGAAACCGAAACGAACACAGTGCAGTGCAAAAGCAAATCGATTCCGGCGCGCCGGAACGGCTGGGTCTTGCTGAACGTTCATGAGTATTGTTTGTCCTTACGTGTCCGCAGTGCGGAGGCGGGCTAATTTCGCGACGGGAAGTTATCACCAATACAAGTCATCCGCAAGAGACTGAATCCGCATCGAAGTCTTTTGCTGTCAAAATCTGCGACACCCGAACGTGACCACATCAAACCGACCGCGCTCAAAATGAAACCCGCAAATCCAAATCGCACAGTGCGCGTGCTCACGCTGACTCTCGTCGCATCCCTCGTACTCGCCGCAACCGCATTCCTATCGCTCACTCCGCGCGCACAATCGCAATCTCAAACTAAATCTCCAACAACTCCAACCTTCTACCGCGACATCTCCCCCATCCTCCAACACCACTGCGAAACCTGCCACCGCTCCGCCGGCATCGCCCCCATGCCTCTCCAAACCTACACCGAGGCAGCGCGCTACGCCGCCGCCATCGCCGCCGATGCAAAATCCAAATCCATGCCCCCATGGTTCGCCGTCCCCGGCATCGGCCAGCACTTCTCCAACGACCCCTCGCTCACACCAACTCAAATCGCCACCCTCGCCGCCTGGGCCGCCGCCAACGCCCCCGCCGGCAATCCCAAAGACGCGCCTCCGCCCATCCACTGGTCCGAAAGTTGGACCATCCCCCAGCCCGACGAAATCCTCCCAATGACCAAACCCGTCGCCATCTCCGCCGACGGCGACGTCGATTACACCTACGAAATCGTCCCCACCCACTTCACCGACGACCGCTGGATCCAATCCGTCGAAGTCCTCCCCTCTCTTCGCGCCAACGTCCATCACGCCGTCGTCTACGTCCGCCCACCCAATTCGAACTGGCTCCGCCACGCTCCCATCGGCGTCCCTTTCACCGCCGACGACCTCACCGATCCCGCCGATCGCCGCGGCGCCCACTGGACCGACGCCGACGTCTTACTTGTCTACGCGCCAGGCAGTTCTCCCGACGAATTCCCCGCCACCATGGCGAAATTCGTCCCCGCCGGCTCCGACCTCGTATTCCAGATGCACTACACCACCAACGGCCACGCCGGCACCGACACAACCCGCGTCGGCCTCCGCTTCGCAAAAACTGCTCCGCCCAAACGCGTCCTCACTCTGCAGCTCACCAACGATCACTTCGTCATCCCGCCCGGCGCACCCGACTATCGCGTCGAAGCCCGCGGCACGCTCCCCAACGACGCGCTCCTCCTCAGCCTCTTTCCCCACATGCACCTCCGCGGTAAACGCTTCGAATACAACATCGTCCACCCAGACGATCCGCATCCGACCGGCGCGCATCCGAACGGCATCTCGCCGAATCCCAATACCGTCGAGACTCTGCTTCGCGTGAACTATCACTTCCACTGGCAGATGAGCTACAAACTCGCCGAGCCTCTCCCTCTGAAAGCAGGCACCGAACTCCAGGCCATCGCGTGGTACGACAATTCCAAAAACAATCCGCACAATCCCGATCCCGACAGCGCCGTCCGCTGGGGCGATCAAACCTACGACGAAATGATGGTTGGATTTTTCGACGTCGCCGTAGACGGCAACATCGACAAGAAAAAATTCTTTGAACATACCGCAACTTCGAACGCAACACCGAGTACCAAGCAATAACCGGCCCGTCGTGGCAGTAAAGATTTTGTAGGGAGAAATAAACACGTCGCGAATCAGACGCACCAAATCGAACCCTGACCACGGAGCAAATTCAAAAATGGAAATCCGCAGCGAATACGTCGAACTCAAAGTCTCCGACGCCACCGCCATGCAAGCCTGGACCGCCCGCCCCACCGCCGGCGGCTCGCTCCCCGGACTGCTCGTCTTCCAGGAAGCGTTCGGCGTCAACGCCCACATCCGCGACGTCACCCAGCGTTTCGCCCGCGAAGGTTTCGTCGCCATCGCTCCCGAACTCTTCCATCGCACCGGCTCCGGCTTCGAAGGCGACTACAACTCCTTCCCCACCGTCGTGCCTCATCTCAACGCGCTCAAAGACGACCAGATGGAAGCCGACCAGCGCGCCACCTTCGACTGGCTCACCGCTCAAGGTGTCGCGGAAGGCCGCATCGGCGCCGTCGGCTACTGCATGGGTGGCCGCGCCGCATTCCTCGCCGGTCTGACGCTCCCGCTCGGCTGCGCTACCTCTTATTACGGTGGCGGCATCGCGCCCAGAGGCTCCAACCCCGGGCTGCTGAACCGCGCCAAAGACCTCCGCTGCCCAGCCCTCCTCTTCTGGGGCGGCAAAGACAAGCACCTCACCCAGGACATGGTCCGCGCCGTCCGCGACACCCTCAGCGACGCCGGCAAAAACTTCATCAACGTCGAATTCTCCGACGCCGACCACGGTTTCTTCTGCGACGCGCGCTCATCGTACAACCCCACCGCCGCCGCCGAAGCCTGGCCCCTGACGCTCGCCTTTCTGCGCCTTCACACCGCCCAGGCCGCCGTTGCAACTCGCTAAAAGTCGAATCGCCAGAATCACTTAGCGCCAGCGAGCCCACGTCCCCACAAACGCCGCCGGCCCCGACACAAAACCGTCTGATGCGACGTCTCTCTCGCCCTCTTCCGCAGCGTTTCGCACCTGCTATTTGCTGTTTGACTAACCACTTTTTCGCCGCTTTGGACGCCCCCAAAACGCTGTGCTAGCCTTCAAAATTGGCGCTACCGGTGCGCAAAAACTCGTGCCCACGCAGACCCCAATCGACCCACGCCGCACTTCCGACACCGCGGCGAATCCGAAGATTCATCGGGTCGAGGTGTATTGGACCGCGGTCACTTACAAAACCGTAGCCGTCTACATCATCATCGCCGCCTCGATCGTCTTCGGCGTCCTCTACCTCATCAGCCCCAACCTCTACCAGAACACCATCAAGAAAATCAGCACCGCCATCGACAACAGCGACAGCGAAGCTGTCGCCGCCAGCCAAACTCAAGCGAAATTCGTCAACCTCGACGGAAAAGTTCTCGTGAAGAAAGTGAATTCGGTCAATTGGGTTCAGGCCGACTTTCACACCACGCTCGACAAAGGCGATCTCGTCCAGACCGGACCGGAAGGCGTCGCCCGCATCACCTTCGGCGATCGCACGTCGTACACCGTCAAGCCCGACACGCTCATCACCGTCGAAGAAAACACGATGGCCAGCAACAAGCCCACCAGCGTCGCCGTCCACATCAACACTGGGTCGGTCGATCTCGCCACGCCGAATTGGACGTCACCGGATTCGAAAGCGGCTGTCACCTTCGAAGATTCCACCGCTCAACTCGCTTCGAACTCTCGCGCGGCTGTGAAAGCCGATCCTGATACCAAGGAAAGCGAAGTTGTCATGGCCCGCGGTACTGCCGAAGTGCAGCGCGGCGCCGAGCGCATCGAACTCGCGCAATTCCAGAAAGCGGTTTTGCCTAAGGATGGCCGCATCACCAAGACCGACGTTCTCGCGCCTCCCGAACCGGTTCAGCCTCTAAATCTGGCTCCGATCATCGGCGAAAATCCGAAACAGACCTCGATCCATTTCGAATGGAAGCCCGTGCAGGATGCCGTTTCCTATACGCTTCGCATCAGTTCGACGACGATGTTCACCAAGACTGTGAAACAACCGACCGTCACTGGAACCAGCGTTGACATCACCGGCCTCGATGCAGGCGACTACTTCTGGAACGTCGTCGCCACCGACGCCAAGAAGCAGTCGAGCGAAGTCAGCGACACCTTCAAGTTCACGCTCGTCGCGCAGGGCAAGACTCAGGAAATGGTGCTCGACATTCAGGACACGCAGCTTCACGGCCGCGTCGCCGAAATCATCGGCCACGCCGAGCCGGGCGCTGCGCTCATCGTAAACGGGCAAACGGTGCCGAACATCGCTCCGGACGGCAGCTTCCGCTATTTCACCGATCCGCTGACCCCGGGCGAGCACACAATTGTTGTGATCGGCCAGAATCGCCGCGGTGGGACGGCGAACCGGCAAGTATCGATCGTGGTCCCGCGTTAATTATCGCGGGCGTCCGCGCAAACTGTTCCGTAATGGAATGCGGCGCGCGGGCCGATGAAAGAGATGCAGGGGCGCACTTGCAACAACGCGCCGAATCTGTGGGCGGCCGAACGCGGCATTTCGCGGGTCGTGACGGTCGGGGACAATTGGATCGCGTTTCGGTCTGAAGCAGCGCGTTTCCCGGGCAGCGGAGAGCGATCTCCGCGGAGGATCGAGGGATGAATAAGAACGGTTACAACCTCAGGTCGGTTTTCAGTTTGTTTTCGTCCGACCTGGCGATCGACCTGGGCACAGCCAATACGCTGGTCTTCTCGCACGGCAAAGGCATCGTCGTGAACGAGCCGTCCATCGTCGCCATCAACAAAGCCACCGGTGAAGTCGTCGCGGTCGGCAAAGACGCAAAAGACATGCTCGGGCGCACTCCCGGCAACGTCGTCGCCATCAAGCCGATGAAAGACGGCGTCATCGCCGATTTCAAAGTCACCGAAAAAATGCTGACGCACTTCATTCAGAAGGCGCACAACCGCCGCGTCCTGGTGCATCCGCGCATCGTCATCGGCGTTCCCAGCGAAATTACCCCGGTTGAAAAGCGCGCCGTGCAGGATTCCGCCTATCGCGCGCGCGCCAGCGAAGTTTATCTCGTCGAACAGGCGATGGCCGCGGCCATCGGCGCCGGCCTTCCCGTCGACGAACCGTCCGGCAATATGGTCGTCGATATCGGCGGCGGCACCACCGACATTGCCGTCATCTCCATGAGCGGCATCGTTTATTCGCGTTCCGTCCGCGTCGCCGGAAACGAAATGGACGAGTCGGTCATGCAATACCTTAAGCGCAAATACAACCTCCTCGTCGGCGAACGCACCGCCGAACAGATCAAGATGGAAATCGGCTCGGCCTATCCGCTCGAAAAGCCGCTCACCATGGAAGTCAAAGGCCGCAACCTCATCGAAGGCGTGCCCCGCACGGTCACCATCGACGACAGCGAAATCCGCGAAGCTCTCGGCGAATGCGTCGCCACGATTCTCAACGCCATTCGCGTCGCCCTCGAGCGCACGCCTCCCGAACTTTCCGCCGACATCAGCGATCGCGGCATCGTTCTCACCGGTGGCGGCGCGCTCCTGAAAAATCTCGACAAGCGCATCCGCGAAGAAACCGGTTTGCCGGTTTCCATCGCCGACGATCCCTTGGCATCGGTCGTGCTCGGTACCGGCAAGATGCTCAGCGATTTCAAACTGCTGCGCCAAGTCAGCATCGACTAAGTTGTTCGCGAGTTCCCGGTTTTCGCTTTTCGAGTTTGGGTTCTGAGTTTGGGTCTGAGACTTAGTTCGAGGTTAAGGATCGAGTTTCGAATTTCGATTTTCGAGTTTCACGATCGAATTTCGATTTTCCAATTTCCATTTTCCGTTTTCTAAACGCCATGGTCGCCATTCCTTCTCGCCACAAAAGCCTCTTCCTGCTCGTCGGCGTCGTCGTGCTTCAGATCCTGTTTCTCGCGATACAAATTCGCCGGGATTCACAGGGCCGCCTGATTCGTGTCTGGACCGTCGGCGCGGTCACGCCCTTCGAACGCGTCGGCGCCAGCGGCGTTGGCGGCATTCGCGGCGTCTGGAATCATTACTTCGCGCTGCAAAACGCCGCCCGCGATAACGAGCGCCTCACCCGCGAAAACGCCGATCTCAAGCTCCAGCTCAACGAGCTCCAGAACAAGGCCGACGAAGCCGATCGCCTCGCAAAACTTCTCGACTTCCGGCAAAACCACAAGACGGTTCCCATGCTCGCCGCGCGTGTCATCGCCGCCAGCGCCGACTCGGCCACGCAAACCCTCTATCTCGACCGCGGTGAGCACGACGGCATCCGCCGCAACATGGGCGTCATCACTCCCGACGGCGTTGTGGGAAAAATCAGCGAAACCTATCCCAACACCTCGCAAGTTCTGTTGCTCACCGACAGGGACAGCGGCGTCGGTGCGATGCTCGTCGAGTCCCACATCCAGAGTCCCGTCGGCGGCGCCGGCGAACCTCTGCTCTCGATGAAATACGTCGCCAACGACGACACCGTTGCCATCGGCGAGCACGTCGTCACTAGCGGCATGGACCGCATCTTCCCGCGCGATCTCCCCGTTGGCACCGTCGCCCAAATCAAAGACGGTAACCCCTTCAAGCAGATTCGCCTGAAGCCCGCCGCCAATCTCGAAAGCCTCGAAGACGTGATCGTGCTGCTCTCGGTGCAGCCGCTCGATCTCACGAAATCCGAAAACAAAGACACGAAAAACTCTGGCGCTCCGATCGCGGAAGCGAAACCGGTTGCCGAAGCAAAAAAAGAGCCCCAGTCCAAATCAAAGACGGCTAAGCCATGAACGATACGTATGAATTGAGAATGGGCGAAGCCCACATCGAAGTGCACAAGTTCCGCGGCGGCTCCATCGTCATGGCGACGATCATCGCGGTCTTCCTTCAGACCGCCATCCCCGTCCATTTCCCGAAATTCGCGCTCCTCGATCTCCCCCTGCTTCTCACGATTTATTTCGGCCTCAGCCGCCGCAATCCCTCGACCGGCCTCCTCCTTGGCATGACCATCGGCTTGCTGCAAGACAGCCTCAGCGGTCCGACCGTGCCCATCGGCCTGTACGGCATCGCCAAAACGATCATCGGCTATCTCGCCTCATCCATCGGCGCCCGTCTCGACACCGAACACCCCATCGCCCGCTTCGCTCTCACCGTAATCTTCTTCGGCGTCCACCAGGGCATCGTCATCCTCACTCGCCGCCTCTTGCTCGCCCAACCCGAACCCTGGTTCACCATGCACCTCGCCATCGGTGCCGCCGTCAACGCCATCGTCGGCGTCTTCCTCTTCATGCTCCTCGACCGCCTCCGCAAAAACTAACCGCCTCACACAGAAAAATTCAACCCTTTCAGTCGTTCGAATCAATTCCAAAAATTTATTTTCAAAAATAAGTCTCGCTGCTCCTACAACTTGATCAGACTCGCCTGCGTTCGAACGAATTCCCTGAATGTCGCGTGTGCTACGCTCATCGCGTAGAAAACCACGCCTAGTCACTCACTTTTTCATACTTAAAATTTTTTGAGATTAGTCGAGGGCAGACCATTGTCCGCCTGCGCCCGTAAACACTGTGGAATCCGCACTTACAAATGGTTTTAAGTCGAGCAGATTCTGCACTTATGAAAAACTGTGGGAGTCGCAAGTGTAGGGGCGCAGCACGCTGCGCCCCATGTCCGCACGACCACTGCCTCTTGAGATCTCAACCGCTTCGCGATTTCCAAATCGATTGCCGCGCCGCATTCGCGCTAGATGAGGTCCAAGTGAGTCGCTAGTGCTTCAACAAAAACTGCTTAAAATCGTCGTACTTGCTCGTTGCAGGAATCGAGAGTTTCGGCCTCTTCAAATACGCCGCCAACCGATCCGGCAGCGGCGGAGCAATCCCAATCGCCCGCTGCACAATCTCCGCGAACTTCGCCGCGTGCGCCGTAGCCAACACCAGCCCCTGTGCCGGCTCCGCATGCTCGCGCTTATACGCTTCCCAACCTAGCACGCCAACCGCGGTATGCGGATCCGCAATGTACCCAAATCTTTCGTACACCGACTTCATCGCCGCCAGCGTCTCGTCATCCGTCGCGCCGTGTCCCCAAATCTCGCGCTGCACATACTCCAGCCGCCCTCGGCACAAATCGAGCAGCCGCGGAAAATTATTCGGGCTCCCGACGTCCATCGCGTTTGAGACCGTCGCCTTCGCCGGGCGCGGACGAAATTCTCCCGTGTGCAAATATTCCGGCACGACATCGTTCGCATTCGTCGAAGCAATAAAGCGCGCCACCGGCAATCCGATGCGCTTCGCAAAAATCCCCGCCGTCAAATTCCCAAAATTTCCGCTCGGCACCGACACAATCAGCGGCACCGACGCCACCGGCAACTGCCGGTACGCCGCCACGTGATAAAACATCTGCGGCAACAGCCGCCCGATATTGATCGAATTCGCTGACGTCAAAAACGCGCGCTTGTTCAGCTCCGCATCCGAAAACGCCTGCTTCACCAGCCGCTGGCAATCGTCGAACGTCCCCGAAACTTCCAGCGCCGTAATATTTTCGCCCAGCGTCGTGAACTGCTTCTCTTGCGCTTCGCTGATCCGCTTCGACGGATACAGAATCACCACGCGAATTCCCGGCACGCCCAGAAATCCGTGCGCCACCGCGCTTCCCGTATCACCCGAAGTCGCCACCAGCACCGTGAGCGTTCGCGTCTCGCCGCGCACGAAATAACCCATCAGCCGCGCCATGAATCGCGCGCCAAAATCCTTGAACGCCAGCGTCGGCCCGTGAAACAACTCCAGAATGTGCAGCCCCGGCGACAACGACACCAGCTTCACCGGAAAGTTGATCGCCTCGCTGACCACTTGCCACAGCACGTCCTCGGGCACCTCCGGCGCCGCGAACGGCTTCACGACACGGAAGCAAACCTCAGTGAACGGCAGCGCCCGAAATTCCTCCAGCTCCTCCGGCGACCGCCGCGCAATCTCCACCGGCATATACAACCCGCCGTCCGGCGCCAACCCGCGCAACACGGCCCCCCGCAACGACGTCAGCGGCGCCTCCCGCGATGTGCTCCGATACCTCACGCGCCCAATTTCTCCGCGCTAAATTTCTCTAAATCTGTCGTCTCACTCATTTTTCGGCCCTGCGCCCTCTGCGAACTCTGTGCTGAAACTCCGCCCTCGTAGCCCAGGCACTCCTGCCTGTGCACCCTGACGAATTCTGCAAAATGAATCCGAAGGTAGGACGAATGCCGCCTTGCAGCATTCTTACAGAAAAAACGTCACGCAAAAAACCAGCAAATCCCTGAATTTCTCAAATGAAATCTCTAAACTCCATTCGCCCGCCCCGTCTTCTTCGCGATCTGCGACTGAATCTCCTCCAGAAACGCTTCGCCGCCATCGCCCGCCGCATCCGCCTCCGGCAGCGTATGCAGTTCCGCCACCGCCAGCGTGCAATGGGCCAGCGCCTCGTAACTCTGCCGCCGCGCCGCGACCAGCTTCGGATAACACCGCGCCACGGTTTCGTGCGGCGTCTCCCCATCCTTCGGCTGAAACGCCCCGCGCCACAGCACCGGCTTCGGATCAGTCAGATACCGCTCGATCAGCAGATCCTGCTCCTGCCGCGATGCCGCCAGGTACACCACAGTCATCTGCCGCCGCAATCGCATCAATATATCGTTGCCGGTATAGATGACGCTGCCCGTCGTATCCAGAACCAGTTCGCGCTTCGGATCCCGCTCCAGATCGCTCAGCACTTCATCCAGCGCCGCAATCTCCGCCGAAAGGTAGTCCGCCTCGCGCTGCGCATACGTCGCGCTGTCCGGCCACCCCATCCACGCCGCGACGCCATTGATCCCGCTGTACCCGTCGGCGGCCAGTTGCCTGCCCAGTCGCTCCTCGATCCGGTCGTCGCACGAGATCGCCGGCCGCCCGTTCGCCGCTAACCGCTTGCTCCAGAATGTTTTCCCGGCGCCCGACATGCCAACCAGCGCGATGCGCAACGGGGAGTTTTGGCTCACCATAAGTGTTGTCGCCCCTACGATAACACGCACCGCACAAATTTCCCGATTGCCCCGCCGATGCGAACGAACCTCGGCCTGCACTGTTGCGCAAGCACGGTCACGTAGGGGCGCAGAACGCTGCGCCCCATGTCCGCACCCTCGTCGCGTCTTGAGCCGGTAGCCCCGGCTTGTCCTGAGCTGCGAAGGGCATCTTGCCGGCGGTTTTGCGATGCGCCATCTCGATAGCTGCGTTGGGCTTGATTTCCGGCGCATCCCCCTCGCCATCACCCCAAAATTCCCATGAAACACTTCCCTCCCCTAAACGTCTTATGGTAAGAGATCAGCATGCCCGACAAAAAAGACGATCTGCTGCAAGGCACTCTCGACCTCCTGATCCTGAAATCGCTCGCCCGCGGCCCGATGCACGGCTACGGCGTCGCCGAATGGATTCACGAAAGCTCCCAGGACGTCCTGCGCGTGGAAGAAGGCGCGCTCTATCCCGCGCTGCATAGGCTCGAACTTCGTGGCCTGCTCTCGGCGGAGTGGGGCGTCTCCGACAACAATCGCCGCGCAAAATTTTACGCGCTGACCGCGACCGGTAAGAAACAGCTCATGCAGGAGACGGAATACTGGCGCCGCATGTCGGGCGCCATCGCGCGAGTTTTGCAAACAGCGTAGACGCACGCGCGTTTTGCAGTTGGGCTGAGGGATCGCGGCGACTCACGAACGACGTTCGTCGTCGCGGAAGAAATTCGAGATGCGCGGCTGCGAACGATGACGCGCGGAGAGGAGAGGGCTGTGGCGAACGGATGGCTCGGCAAAATTTGGCAGCGCATTCGCGCCACGTCGCGTCCCAATCAACTCAATCGCGATCTCGACGACGAACTCGCCTTCCATCTCGCGAAGCGCACCGACAAAAATCGCGCCGCGGGAATGGACGCCACCGAAGCTCGCTACGCCGCGCAGCGCCAGCTCGGCAACATCACAAACGTAAAAGAACGCACGCGCGAAGTACGTATCCTCACTGCGCTCGAATCGCTCTGGCGCGATTTCACCTACGCGGCGCGCGCGCTGCGCAAAAAGCCCGGATTCACCGCGGTCGCCATCGTCACGCTCGCGCTCGGCATCGGTGCCTCCACCGCAATCTTCAGCGTGATCGAAAATGTTTTGATCGAGCCGTTTCCCTATCCCGGCGCCGACCGCTTCATGACCGTCGAAATTCACGACGCGAACAACGTTGACGCCGCTGGACGCGCCGAATATTCCGCGCCTGAATTTCTCGACTACATCGAAAAAAATCACGTCTTCGACCTCGCCGTTGCCGACGCCAGCGAAGACGTGCTCTATCAGGTTGGCGGCGGAATGGAGCGCCTCCACGGAATTCTCTGCACGCCGAACACCTTTGAATTTTTCGGCCTTCCCGCGCTCTACGGCCGCGTGATGGAGCCCGCCGATTACGAACCGGGCGCGCCCCCGACATTCATCCTCGGTTACAAAGCGTGGAAATCGCATTTCGGCGGCGATCCATCGATCATCGGGCAAACGTACATTCTCAACGGCACCGCGCGGACGCTCATCGGCATCATGCCGAAGCGTTTCGGATGGGGCAGTGGCGCCGTTTTTCTTCCGGTGAAGCCGCAGCGCGCCGAGCAAGCGTTCGTCGCCGGCGAATTTCCGCCGGTGTGGTATTTGATCGGCCACCTGAAACCCGGCGTCAGCGTCGCCCAGGCGCGGGCCGACATTACCGTCATCGCGAATCAGCTCGCGAAAATTTATCCGAAGAGCTATCCGCCGCGCTTCGTCGTAAAAATCGTTTCCGCCACCGACATGGTCGTCGGCAATTTCCGCACCACGCTCACCCTGACGCTCGGCGCCGTCGCGCTGCTTCTGCTCATCAGTTGCGCGAACCTCGCGAATCTCATGCTCGCCCGCGCCACCACGCGCGAAAAAGAATTTGCCGTCCGTTCCGCACTCGGCGCGAGCCGCTGGCGTCTTATACGCCAACTGCTGGTCGAAAGCCTGATTCTCTCCGTTGTCGGCGGCGCAATCGGCGTCTGCCTCGCCGCGCTCGGACTGAATTCGATCGTCGCGCTGATTCCACCGATCACGATTCCCGCCGAAACCGAAATTTCGCTGAATCTTCCTGTTCTCGCCTTCGCGGTCACGGTTGCGATGCTGACGCCGATGCTCTTCGGCCTCGTCCCCGCTCTGCGCGCCGCGCGTGGCGATCTCGAACGCCCACTGCGCGACTCCGGCAAAGGCACCAGCAGCGGCACCGTCTGCCAAGGACGCTTTCGCGACGCCATCATCGTTTGCGAAGTCGCGCTTTCGTTCACGCTGCTTGTCGGCGCAGGACTTCTGATGCGCAGCTTCGTTGCGCTACGCAATGAAAACCTCGGGCTGCGCGCCGATCACGTCTTCGTCACGCGACTGCCGCTCCCGAGCGACCGTTATCAAACCGCCGCGCAACTCACCGGCTTCTATCGCCCGCTTCTCGAACGCATCAAATCGCTTCCCGGCGTAACCGATGTAGCCGAAAGCAGCGCACTCCCTCCGTACGGCGGCTTTCCCACGGACATCGAAGTCGCCGGCTCCGTCCACGCCGAAAAATGGGCCGCGCTTTTCCAACTCTGCAGCGAGCGCTTTTTCTCCGTGTTGAAAATTCAACTCCGCGACGGCCGCTTCTTCGACGAAACCGAAGTCGCCGGTGCCCGCAAAGTCGCCGTCATCAACGAAACTTTCACGCAGCGTTATTTCGATCGCGCAAATCCGATCGGCCGCCGTATCCGCGTCTCCGATCTCGCCAATTTCCCCGACAAGGTGGCCGATCCGTGGTTTGAAGTCGTCGGCGTCGTCAGCGACGTTCGCAACAAGGGCTTGCAGGAACCGGTCGAGCCCGAAATCTGGCTTCCCTACACGCTGACCGGCTCCGGCCAGCGCGGCATTCTCGTGCGCACCGCCAACGATCCGATGTCACTGATGGATTCGGTGCGCCGCGAAGTCTGGGCCGTCGATCGCAGCGTCGCGCTCAGCTACACCGGCTCGATGGAAAACTATATTCATCTCCAGTCCTACGCCGGCCCGCAATTCGGCTTCATCCTGATGACGCTTTTCGCGATCGTCGGCCTCGCGCTCGTGACGATCGGCGTCTACAGCGTCGTCGCCTACGCTACCGCGCGCCGCACGCACGAAATCGGCATTCGCATGGCGCTCGGCGCAACGCGCTCTGACGCACTGAAACTCGTGCTCGGCATGGGCCTGCGCGTCATCGCCCTCGGCGTCGCGATCGGATTCGTCGCCAGCCTCGCGCTCTCTCGCATTCTCGCGAGCCAGCTCTGGCAGACGTCCGCGCACGATCCGCTCACAATTTTCGGCGTAGCGATTTTGCTTTTGGCGATCGGCGTCGCCGCTTGCGTCATCCCCGCACGCCGCGCCACCAGCATCGAGCCGACGATGGCCCTGCGACACGAATAAAAGGATCGAGCAACGGCATGCCAAACCCTCTAAAACAATTTCTCACCCGCCTCCGCTCCTTCTTCCATCGCGACCAACTCGATCGCGATCTCGGCGACGAAGTCGAATTCCATCTGGCCCAGCGCGCGGAAAAAAATCGCGGCGCCGGAATGAACGCAACCGAAGCGCGCCACGCCGCCCATCGCCAGCTCGGCAACGCCACCCAAATCAAAGAACACACGACACGCCTGCGAACATTCGCCGCGTTGGAAGACTTGTTACAAGACCTCCGCTACGGCGCGCGCATGTTGCGCAAGAGTCCCGGCTTCGCGCTCATCGCCATCGCAACGCTCGCGCTCGGCATCGGCGTCAACACCGCAATCTTCAGCGTCGTAAAATCCATTCTGCTCGATTCCCTGCCCTATCGACAGCCCGAGCGCCTCGTCACAGTCGCGCCTGCCGACGCAGAGAATCGCAATCCGGCCAAGGTTTCCTTCGGCCAGTTCCACGACTGGACATCGCGCCAGCATTCTTTCGAGCAAATCGCGCTGTATCGCGGCTGGACGCCGGCGGCCACCGGAGACGGAACGCCACGCATGGTCTTCTCTCTGCGCGTCACACAAAATTTCTTCGATACGCTCGGCGTCACGCCTCAACTCGGCCGCAATTTCACGCCCGACGAAGATCGGCCGGACCGTTGGCACGTCGTAATCCTGAGTTATCCCTACTGGGTTCGGCAATTCGGCGCCGACCAACACATCGTCGGCAAAACGATTCTGCTCGACCAGGTGCCGTTCGAGATCGTCGGCGTCTTGCCGCAAAATTTTCAGCCGCTATCTTTCACCGACGCCGGCAGCCCGCCCGATGTCTGGGCGCCGCTCGGCTACGACATGTCGCAGGAGTTTGCCTGCCGCACGTGCCACCACCTGGATTCCGTCGCGCGCCTCCGCGCCGGCGTCACCTTCTCGCAAGCCCGCGCCGAAATGGCAACGATCACGTCGCAGCTCGTGCGTGAATTTCCGAACGACTATTCCGAGCACGAAATCATCCTCGTTCTGCCGCTGCGCGACACCTGGTATGGCAAGGTGCAAACCACGCTGTGGCTGCTGCTCGCTGCGACCTGCGTCGTGCTTCTGATCGCGTGTACCAACGTGGCGAATCTCCTCCTCGCTCGCCTCGCGCAAAAAAATCGCGAGGTGGCCTTGCAGTCTGCACTTGGCGCCGGACGCGCGCGCATCGTTCGCCAGCTCCTGACCGAGAGCGTGCTGCTCAGCTCGCTCGGTGGAATCGCCGGAGTTTTGCTCGCAATTTGGGGCACGCTTTTGATCGTACAGTGGGCGCCGCCGCAGATTCCGCGCGTCGCCGACATTCACGTTGATACCGGCGTCCTGCTCTTCGCCCTGCTCGTCAGCACTGCGACCGGCATCGTGATGGGCCTCGCTCCCTCGCTGCAAGCATCTCGCATCGATCACCGCATCGCGTTGCAACGCGCCTCGCGCGGCGTCACCGGCGGGCAAAGCAAATTCCGCGCCGTGCTCGTCGCGTCGCAGATCTGCCTCGCCTTCGTCCTCACCGTCGCATCCGGCCTGCTGCTGAAAAGTTTCATTCGCGCCTGGAGCGTCGATCCTGGTGTCTCGGCTCACAATTTGTACGAAACCAATTTTTCGCTGACCGGCAAGAAGTATGAAAACATCAAGGTCGTTGTCGCAGCGCAAAACGAAATTCTCGAACGGGTGCGCCGCCTGCCCGGTGTCGAGTCGGTTTCTCTAACAAGCACTCCGCCACTTGCCGGGAATTTCGGCGGATTCGATCAAGCCGGCTTCATCATTCAGGATCGGCGCCTGCCCAATCCCGAAGTTCCCAGCGTCGATCGCTATATTGTCAGCGTCGACTATTTTGCGACCACGCGCATCCCGCTCATTCGCGGCCGCTACTTCACGCAAGCCGACGCCGAGTCGCCTGCACAAGTCGCCATCATCAACGAAAAAACCGCGCGCCAGATTTTTCCAAATGAAGATCCTCTCGGCAAACGTATCCAACTCGGCGGCCGCCAGGACGACAAGCCATGGGCGGAGATCGTCGGCGTCGTCGGCGACATACATCAATATGGCCTCGACTCGCCGACGACGCCGCAAGCCTACCTTCTCTACACGCAATCGCCGATCGATTACGCCACGATTTTGATGGTTCGCAGTTCGGTTCCGCCGAGCGCACTCACGCCCGCGATCAACGAGCAAATCTGGTCGCTCGACAAGAACACGCTCATTTTCAATCCAGTTTTGATGGACGAAATCCTCGCCAATACGCTGGCGCAGCGACGCTTCACGATGTCGCTGCTCTCGGGATTCGGCCTCGTCGCGTTGGTGCTCTCGGCCATCGGAATTTACGGCGTGCTTTCTTGCACCGTTGCGCAGCGGACGTCTGAAATCGGCGTCCGCATGGCACTCGGCGCGCGCCGTTCCGACGTCGGCCGCATGGTTCTGCGAGAAGCGCTGCTGCTCACATTGCTCGCCGTTTCGGTCGGCTGCGGTATTTCTTTGCTTGCGACGCGCGCGTTGCGCGGCATGCTGTTTGAAGTGAGCCCGAACGATCCCGCGACGCTCGCGCTCGTCGCCGCTGGCGTTCTTGCCATCGCGGCATTTTCCGCATTTCTGCCCGCGTGGCGCGCGACGAGTATCGAACCGACTTTGGCTTTGCGTCAGGAGTGAAGCTCTAAAGGAGTTGAGACGTGCCTTCACACTTGAATTGGTTTCATGAACTTCGGCTTCGCATTCGTTCGCTGTTTCATCGCGATCAACTCGATCGCGATCTCAATGACGAGCTCGCGTTTCACGTTGCACAACGCACTGAGAAGAATCACGCCGCTGGGATGAACGCCGCCGAAGCGCGTCACGCCGCGCATCGCCAACTCGGCAACGCCACTTCGATCAAAGAGGACGCGCGACATTTGCGAACGTTCCCCTCCGCGGAAAATTTCGCGCTCGACTTGCGCTACGGCACACGCACGCTGGTCAAAACTCCGCTCTTCGCGCTGATCGCGATTGCGACCCTCGCTCTCGGAATCGGCGCCAGCACTGCGATTTTCAGCGTCGTCAACAGCGTCCTGCTCCGCCCGCTTCCCTTCGCGCAGCCCGACAGGCTCGTGCAGGTGTGGGAGACGGACTTCAAAATGGGCGCGGACCGCAACGTCGTCAATCCCGTGAATTTCCTCGACTGGACCGAGCAGAATCACTCGTTCAGCGGAATGGCCGCAGTCATCGGCGACTCAACAAAGCTTGGACTCGGACAGGAACCTCTGCAGGTTCCGGCGATATTGGTGTCGCCGCAATTCTTTTCGGTGCTCGGCGTGGCGCCGGCTCTCGGCAGCGGCTTCGCCGACACCGATGGAAAAGAGGGCGCGGACATCAAGGTCGTCCTCACCCATGAATTCTGGCAGCAGCAATTCGGCGGCGACCCGAGCGTCATCGGGAGGCACATCCAGAACAATGAAAGGCCCGCGACGATCGTCGGCGTGATGCCGCGTGGATTCGCGTTACCGAGTTTGCGGAGCAGTGTGTTTCTGGCCTACGCCATCGACCGCAGCGCCAGGTTCGCAGACGAAGGGCGCTACATGACGGTCGTCGCACGACTCAAGCCTGGCGTGACGCTGGCGCAAGCGAACGAAGACATGCAGCGTGTGGTGGAGTACACCGTCAAGACGCGGCCGAATTTCAATACCGACTGGGGGGCTGTGGTGTTGCCGATGCTGCAAGACGCCACCCGCGACGTACAGCAGCCCCTGTTGCTGCTGCTCGGCGCGGTTGGCTTCGTTTTGCTGATCGCATGCGCGAATGTCGCGAATTTACTGCTGATGCGCGGCGCGGGACGCGAACGCGAACTCGCCGTGCGCGTCGCACTTGGCGCCGCGCGTGGGCGCGTCGTGTGCCAGCTGCTCGCGGAGAATCTCGTGCTCGCGATCGTTGGCACTCTCGGTGGGCTCGCAATCGCGCAGTGGGGACTTGGCGCGCTGCTCGCGTTGATTCCGGAAGCAGCACCGCTACCGCGCATGAATTCGATTCGCATCGACAGCACGGTGTTCTTGTTTGCTATGGGCTTGACGTTTTGTTCGACGCTGCTGTTCGGATTGTTGCCCGCACTGCGCTTGTCTCGCATCGATCTGCTCGAAGCGCTCAAGCAAGGAACCTCTCGCACCGGCGTTGGCGGTAATCGACGGGTGCGGCAATCGCTAATGGTTGCGGAGATCGCGCTCGCGCTGATGCTCTCGATCGGAGCGGGCCTCCTGCTACGTAGCTTCCAGCGGCTGACTTCGGTGAATCTCGGTTTTCGCACCGACAATCTCGTCACCATGCGCGTGTTTGTGAAAGATAACGTCGATGGAGTTCCCGATCGGGCGCGATACCTCGACGGTTTGGTGAACGCAGTGCGCGACGTTCATGGTGTCGAAGCGGCCGGCTTCACGCACTTTCTGCCGTTGATTGATCGCGTTTCGGGCTCGTGTTTTGCGCTGGACGCGCAACTTCCGGAAAAAATGGCGGACGCGCCAAACGCGCAGTTTCTCGTCGTGAGTTCTCACTATTTCGATGCGATGCGAACGCCGATTCTCGCCGGGCGCGATTTCAACGCCCATGACACGATCGATGTGCCCACGTCGGTGATCGTGAATCAGGCATTTGTGCGGCAGTTTTTAACTGGCAAGGACGCGGTGGGTCAGCAGGTGAGCGTCTGCTGGACCGTGAAAAATCCGGGGCGCATTGTCGGTGTCGTCGGGGATGAGCGGCAGACGCGGCTGAAAGACGATCCAAAACCAACAATTTTCCTGGCGAATTCGCAGGCGGGCGCGTACGGAGTGACTCTGGTGATTCGCACGGCCGGCGATCCCGGTGCAGTCATCCGTCCCGTTGAAACTGCGATTCACGGGTACGATCCGAAACAGGCAATTTCGGAAGTGCAGACGATGGATCACGTTTTCTCCGACTCTGCCTCCGACGCGCGGTTCCAGCTTGTATTGCTTCTCATTTTTGCGGGGCTCGCCATCGTACTCGCAATGATCGGCGTTTACGGCGTCGTGTCGTACTCGGTGACGCAGCGCACGCAGGAAATCGGCGTGCGCATGGCGATGGGCGCCAGCAGTTCGCAAATTTCGCGAATGGTGTTGCGCGAGGCGCTGTTGCTCGCGGGACTCGCTGTGGCGATCGGCCTCGCCGGCGCGTTTGCGTTGACGCGTGTGATGGAGTCGGTGCTTTACGAAACAGCGCCAACCGATCCGGCCACGCTGGCGATTGCGGCGATTGGCGTTCTCGTCGTCGTCATTGCCGCGGCTTTGGTGCCCGCGAGGCGCGCCACGCACGTCGATCCTTTGGTTGCGCTGCGCTACGAATAAACGAGGAAAGAGGTCGATCGTGCTGCCATCCATGCGAAACATTTGGCTGAAATTCCGAACACTGTGGACGCGCCGCGAACTCGATCGCGACCTCGACGACGAAATCTCTTTCCATCTCGCGCAGCGCACAGAGAAAAATCACGCCGCTGGGATGGACGCCGCCGAAGCGCGTCACGCCGCGCATCGCCAACTCGGCAACGTTAGCTACGTGAAAGAACGCACGCGCGAAGTTCGTATTCTCACTTCGATCGAAAATGCCTGGCGCGATGTGCGTTTCGGCACGCGCATGCTGCTCAAGGAGCCGGGCTTCACGTTCATCGTGATTCTCACGCTCGCTCTCGGCATTGGCGCGAACACGGCGATCTTCAGCATCATCAACGGATTCATGCTGCGCCCGCTCCCCATCACCGATCCGCACAGCATGGTCTACCTCGCGTTTCCGCACGATTCGACCCATTTCGATCACGACTTTTCGTACCCGGAATTGTCAGATCTTCGCGCACAAACTTCCGATCTCTTCACCGGGGTCGCCGGAGTCATCTACGGCAGCTCTGCCGGTTACACAAGTGAAGCCGACGGCCTCACTTTCGGGGGCCACACCGAGCCGGTGCAAACTTGCTTCGTCACCGGGAATTTCTTCGGGCTGCTCGGCATTGCGCCCGCGCAGGGCAGGCTCATTCTTCCCGGCGAAGGAAAATCCGCCGGCGCCGATCCCGTCGTCGTGATCAGCGATCGCTTTTGGAAAACGCGCTTTCACGCCGATCCAAATGTCGTCGGCAAACAAGCCGCGATCAACGGACATCCCGTGACGATTGTCGGAGTCACGCCGGAAGGATTTGAAGGCATCACGCCGCTGCTCTCGATGCAAGCGTATCTGCCGCTCGGTATGGCGACGATCGACAGCAGCGGCAGCACCGATTTCATTTCCAATCCCAAAACTCGCTCGGTCCTCGCGCTCGCCCGCTGGAAAGACGGGATGAACTCGGCGAAAGCGCAGCCGGAGCTCGACCTCATCGGTCAGCGCCTCTTTCAGCAAAATGCGCGTCCCGAAGATGTGAGCTCGTCTCTGCGAGCGATGCCGCTTCGCGCGCCCGGAATCGTCAATCCTCCGGGAGTGCTTCCAAAGCTCGCGAGCCTCTTCATCATTCTTGCTGGACTCGTGTTGTTGCTCGCGTGCGTCAACGTCGCGAATCTTCTGCTCGTCCGCGCCACCGCCCGCGAACGCGAAATCGCCGTCCGCAGCGCGTTAGGCGCGTCCCGAACACGGCTCGTTCGCCAACTCCTCACCGAGAGCTTGTTGCTCTCTTTCGCCGGATGCTTCGCTGGTGCGCTGATTGGCCTGAACATCGTCCGCATGATTTCCACTGTCGATTTCGAGACCGATCTTCCTCTGATCCTGAGCTTCCCCTTTGACTGGCACGTTTTTATTTACGCTGCCTCAATCGCGTTGGTCACCGGACTTCTCGTCGGACTCTTCCCCGCGTTGCGCATCTCGTTCAGCAATCTGCGCGACGTTCTGTATTCCGGCGGCCGCGGCTCGACGAATCGCCGTCAACGCATGCGCAGCGTGCTCGTCGCGGTTCAGGTCGGCGGCTCTCTCGCGCTTCTGGTTGTCGCTGGACTTTTCCTGCGCAGCCTGCAACACGCGCAAAATTCCGATCTCGGCTTCGATCCTCACGGCGTTGTAAATCTCACTACCGATCCGCACGAAATCGGTTACGACAAGCAGCAATCGATCGCGTTTTACAACGAAGTGCTCGACCGCGTTCGCGTGCTGCCTCAAGTAACGTCCGCTTGCATCACGTCCACTCCGCCGCTCAGCGAGACGATCAACGGCGACGATATCGAAATCCCCGGCCGCCCAACGGAAAAGGACCAGCCTGCGCCGCATCCGATCCGTGTAGGGGTGTCGTCGCGCTGTTTTCAAACCAACGGCATCTCCTTGCTGCGCGGCCGGGAAATCACCGATGCCGACACAGAAAATTCACAGCTCGTCGCCGTCATCAACGCCGCAATGGCCGACAAGTATTGGCCCCATCAGGATGCAATCGGAAAAACATTCGCGCGCACTGACGATCCCAAGCACGCGATCCAGATCGTCGGTATCGCACGAAATTCCCGGATCGACCAGATCTCCGGACCGTTTACCGAAGCCTTCTTCGTCCCACTCAGCCAAAGGTTTATCTCCAGCGCGACGCTGCAAGTTCGCACCACAGCATCGACCGACATGATGTCCCGCATCGCGCTCGATCAGATCCACGCGATTTCTCCGACCATGCCGGTCTTTGGACTGCGCACGATGGACCGCCTGATCAATGGAGCCAACGGTCTCTTGTTCTTCAAAGTTGGCGCCACGATCGCCGGCGCTCTTGGATTCCTCGGCCTCTTGCTCGCGGTCGTCGGCGTCTACGGCGTGATGTCCTACAGCGTCAGCCGCCGCACATCCGAAATCGGCATCCGCATGGCTCTCGGCGCCCGCCGCGATCAAGTGCTCACGATGATCTGCAAACAAGGCGCGATCCTCGTCGCGTTCGGACTCGTATTGGGCCTTCTTTGCGCCTTCGCCATTGGCAGGCTTGTGAGCGACTTCCTGGTAGATGTCGCGCCGACCGACCCAATCACTTTCGTAGGCGTCTCAATTTTGCTCACAGCCATCGCGCTGCTGGCCTGCTTCATCCCGGCCCGCCGCGCCACCAATATCGAACCGACGCAGGCCCTTCGCCACGAGTGATTCGGCCAATCCCCAGGGAATCGGATCATCTCGCCCCCCCGTTTGCCTAATGGCTAGTACCACTCAGGGAACCTGCCCCTGCGGACGGCTTGCAGCCCCCTCCCCACGCGTGTACCGTGAGATCGGACGTTTTTCGCCGCTTTTTGCGCGAAAATGAGCGTCTAGTGGTCACTCTGAGGGCGCGAGCAGCCTCCGCCATATCCGGTTCAGGCTGATTTCAAGCGTTGCAGCAAGCGCGGCTGAAGCGAATACGCCGCCAACAAACGCTCGCGCGGGGATTTCGTGTCGTACTGGTTCCGCAACGATAATCGGTTGCCGCAGGCTCGGCTGGCTGTCGTCTCCTACGTCATCGTAGGCATGATCGGCCTGTTGCTCGTCGGATTCTGGAAGCTCCAGATCATCGATTCCGACAAGTATTCGCAGTGGGCCGACCGCAACCGCATTCGTTCGATTCCCGTCATTGCGCCTCGCGGCCGCATGCTCGATCGCGATGGCCGCGTTCTCGTCGACAACTACCCATCTTTCAGCGTCCTTTTACTGCGCGACGATCCGAACCAAATCGCGAAAAATCTTCCTGCGATCTCAGAAGGCCTCGGCGTCTCGCTCGATGACCTGAACGACCAGCTCAACAGCGCTCGCGATCTGCCCAAATTTCAGCCGATCGTCATCAAGCCCGAAGCGACCCAGGCCGACGTCGCCTTCATCGAATCGCATCGCTCCGATATTCCGCTGCTCGAAATGCTGATGGTTCACCGCCGCCGCTATCTGCCCAACGGCTTCATGGCGCACGCCAGTGGGTACGTCGGTGAAGTCAGCGAAAAGCAGATCGAAGACAGCAACGGCAAGTTCCGCCCCGGCGACTTCGTCGGCAAAACCGGCATCGAGCGCGAATATAACGACATCCTGCAAGGCACGGACGGCATGCGCCGTGTCATCGTCAACAGCGTCGGCAAAGAGGTCGATCGCCTCCCGACCCAGGAAGCGATTCCCGGCAAACAGATTCAGCTTAGCGTCGATTACGACCTCCAGGCGGTTGCGGAGCAGTCGCTCGGAACGCGCCCTGGCGCGGTGGTCGCCTTCGATCCGCGTACCGGCGAAGTCCTGGCCATGGTCAGCCGCCCGACTCCCGACCCCAACGATTTCGCAGTTCGAATCTCCGCCAAGGAGTGGAACGATCTCAACCAGGATCCGCTAAAGCCGCTGCTCAATCGGGCCATTCAGGCGCAACTGGCGCCCGGCTCCGTCTTTAAGATCGTCACCGCCACGGCGATGCTCGAGGACCACGTGCCGTCCGAGAATTTTACGGCCTTCTGCCCGGGCTACGGCAGTTTCTTCGGCCGCCAATACCACTGCTGGGTATACTACTCGAAGACCGGCGCTAAGTCCCATGGAGTCGTCAACTTACACGACGCAATCCTCGAGTCCTGCGACGTCTTCTTTTACAATGTTGGCATTAAGCTCGGGATTGATCGGCTCGCCTACTACGCAAGCGGCCTCGGGGTCGGCAAGAAGACCGGCATCGACTTGCCATCCGAGGAAGCCGGCTTGATGCCCACCCAGGAATGGGTCGAGCGCACCTTCCACCGTAAATGGTACGCAGGCGAAGTTATCTCGGTATCCACCGGCCAGGGTGCCGTTGAGACCACGCCGCTTCAGCTAGCTCGCCTGATCGGCGGCATCGCCTCTGGCGGCGTATTCAAACAGCCGCACATGTTGAAGGATGCTCCGAACGTCGCCGAAGAGAAATTCCCCCTCTCTGAAGATACGGTCGAAAAGGTCACCGAGGCGATGTATGGCGTGATCAACGAGCCCCATGGCACCGGCGGAAAACTCCGGCTCACCAATGTCGAGTTCAGCGGCAAGTCTGGAACCGCGCAGGTCATCGGCTATAACAAAATAAATCTCGTTAAGAAGGGTTCACAGTTTGCCGACAACGCCTGGTTCGTCGGCTACGCGCCCAAGCGCAATCCCGAAATTTGTGTCGCCGCCCTCGTTCAGGAAAGCGGCCAGCACGGCGGCGAAGCAGCCGGTCCGGTCGTACGAGACGTAGTGAAAATGTTCTACGACAAGCGAGCCAAGCGCACCGAAGGCATCACGAACGCCGATGCTACAAAGCCGAATGTACCCGGCAAAGCTGTCGCACCCGCAGCCGCCGTGATTCAGCCAGTTATGAGGGCGCCGGCGAAGCGCGACGACGAGCCGCAGGCAACGCCGGCCCGGGAACGCACTCCGGAGCCGCGGCAACAATAGGTTTGGTAGCGCCGGCATCTTGCCGGCGGTCTTGAATTTTTGAAGTATCGAGGCAGTTCCAATTTGGGAATCTGACCGGTAAACCCGGCAGCAGGCAGACCGAGACTTTATGAAAGACGCACCCGGAACACGCGACTACGACTGGTGGCTGATCGCTATCCTCTTAGCTATCTGCACTTTAGGTGTGCTGGAGATCTATTCTGCCACCCAGGGCAGCAGTCTGGCTGGTATGCACACCAAGCAGATTCGCTGGCTGGCCGTCGGCTTCATCCTGATGTTCATTCTTTCTCGCCTTGACTATCATCTAATTCTCGATCAGGCGTGGATCCTCTACCTCATCGGCATCGTCGCCCTGGTTTCCGTCTTGCTCTTTGGGCATACCCGTTTCGGCGCCAAACGCTGGCTCCCGGTCGTAGGCGAATTTCTACAGGTGTCGGAACTCGTAAAATTGATTATAATCATCTGGTTGGCGCGCTTCTTTGCGGAAGTGCGTACCGACGAGCTTTCCCTTCGCGACCTGATCAAAGCTGGGCTTTTGGTTGGTTTGCCGCTCGGGCTGATTTTGAAACAGCCCGACTTGGGCACCGCGTTAGTGCTCATGCCCTTGCTGATCGTGGGCGCTTTTCTGGGTGGATTGCAGTGGAAGCACGCAGCCGTATTCGGTTTGGCTGGCTTGATTTTAGTGGGGAGCGTTTTTTATCCCCCAGTGAGTAAGCACATTCTCAAGCCGTATCAACGCGAGAGAATCACTTCCTTCCTGCACCCTGAAGACGATGCGAAGGGTTCCGGCTATCAATTGCTCCAATCGAAAATCGCCGTAGGTTCGGGCGGTTTCTGGGGCAAAGGTTTTCGCAACGGCACGCAGAATCAGCTCGGCTACATTCCAGTCCGATACTCCGACTTCATCATGTCGGCTTGGGCGGAAGAGCAGGGTTTCAAGGGCGTGCTGATTGCCTTGGGTTTGTATATGGCGTTGTTGCTCCGACTCGTGCAGAATGCTCAGCGCGCGAAAGATCGTGCGGGCATGTTCCTGGTCATGGGCGTAGCCGCCGCGCTTGGTTTCCATGTTTTAGTAAATGTGGCTATGGTGATTGGCGCTATGCCCGTCACCGGCATTCCGTTACCTCTTATGAGCTACGGCGGCTCTGCCACATTATTTGTTTTCCTGGCGATTGGTCTGGTGATGAACGTCCGGATTCGCCGGTTCGTCAACTGAGCGATTCGTCAGTCCCGAATCCGCCGCCTGAATTCGCAAACAGCGATTCAACGCCGCGTCCTTTCGGAAGATAGTTTCAGAAGCAGGAATATTAGTGTGAGGACAGCATCGTCCGCCGTTTGCCCCTCCCGGCAACGGACCGGCCTTGTAAGCAAGAGGAAGTGCGACGTCGTTGTGAATGACCCCGGTGTCTCCGGGCTCCACACCTTCCGCCACTCCCGCTTCGTACGCAAAGGCATCGCCTTCCAGCAATCGCCTTCGTATCTCTGCACATCGCAGAGCAGGCTACACGTCCGCGTCGCCGTCGAGCACAAGCTCGCGCCGATGCCGTCCGGTGGCTGCAGCCCAGTTGCAGCCGCTCCCAGCGATAACTCCGGCGCATCCGCAAATATCTGCGGATTCTTTGCGTCCGAAGAATCGCGGAAAGGCGGCTCCGGCATCGCCGGCACCGCATATTACGAGGACTTTTCATGTCGAAAGAGTTGGTTATTTCCGCAGCCTCCCACGAACGGCGGGTTGCGATTTTGGAAGAAGGTCAGTTAGTAGAAATTTATATCGAGCGCGAAAAAGAATTCGCGCTGGTCGGTAGCATTTACAAAGGCCGCGTCACTCGCGTCCTCCCTGGTATGCAGTCCGCCTTCGTTGACATCGGTCTGGACGGCGATGCCTTCCTGTACGTCAGCGACGTTTTCGAAAATCTTGAGGATTACGATCACGGCCATGGGCATGGCGATTCGCATAGCCACGGCCCGGCGCAAATTTCCGCGCCCGTCGCGACGGAAGTTTTGCCCGGCGAGACGCTTGGCCAGGGCCGCGCTGCCGAAGCCCACGAAGGCCAAGAACATCACGACGAGCACCATGATGGGCACGAGCACGGTGAAGCGCACGCAGAAGCCGGTCTCGATTCGCACGGCGAAGAGCATCACGAACATCATGACGACGAGCATCACGATGATCACGAGCACGACAACATCGGGAATGTCGTCACTCCGGAAAACGAAATCCGCGCCGAGGGGCGTCACCCCGACGGCGATCTCGAGCCGCACAACGAGTACGAAGAACGCCAGCCGGAATCGAACGCATCCGCGCCGCAAAATTTCGCGCCGCATTACAACCCGACGCAAAAGTATCCGCCGCGCAATGATCGTGGCCCGCGCGACAATCGCGGCAGCCAAGGCTTTAGTCGCCCTGAAAGTGATCGCGGTGGCGATCGAGGCGGTGACCGCGGTGGTGATCGCGGACGCGGTCGCTTCGGACGTCGCGGAGGACGCCGCCGCGGAGGACGCGGCGGTCAGGGAACAAGCGGCCCGGGCGGTCGCAATCTTCCACCGTCGAAATACGCCTCGCCGCAGGGCGATCAGCGCGGCAACGACTCGCGCGGATACAACAATCGCGACAACCGCGGCGGTCAGAGTGGTCGCAGTTACGACAATCGCGGAGATCGCGGAGGTGATCGTGGCGGTCCGCGCTACGACAATCGCCGCCCCGAAAGCGGTCCGCGGCCGCCGGCTTCACAGGAATCGAGCGGTGCAGACGAGATTCTGCTGCCGGGCGAGTCGCTCGCAAAGTATCGCAGCCGTCCCGCGGCGGCAGCGCCGTTAGCGCCAATCGTCGAGCACGAAGCGCACGACGAGCCGCAGCCGATCATCGATGAACCGATTTCGCGCGGTCCAGCTTCTGGATCGCAGCCGAATACTCCGCGTCGTTCTTCAGGTCTGCCCAGTTGGCTGCTAGCCGGCTCAGGCGCAGAAGCCGAAGGCGCAGCGGAATCCGGTGAATCATCGCTCGAGAGTCCGATCTCCACGACGCCAAATCGTGAAGAAGCTCACGAATTCGAACACTCCCAGGCGCAGGAAGAAGGCGCTCCCGAAGCTACGTTGAGCGAGGACGAAGTTGCCGCTCTCGCTTCCAGCATCATCGAAGCCAAGCAAGACGAAGTTCAGGCGCACGCTCCGGCAGACGCCATCGTTGGTGGCGCAGCATTCGATGAAGACGACGAAGAGGAAGAGGACGAAGAAGAAGGCGAGGAGATTCGCGCCGTCGATGAAGTCGAAGTCTCCGACGAGGGCGTCGACGAAACCGAGACCGTCGAAGAAATTCACACGCTGAGCCCGATGGAACGCGCGGACATCGAAGCCGAAGCCGCGCACGAAGAAGCGGTTCACGCCGCCGAAACAAGAGGTCACGCTCATGGCGACGAGCATGAGCACGAACACGAGCACGGCGACGCAATCTATCATCACGAGGGCGAGCTTCAGAACGAATCGATCGCTGCGGCCGGCGAATCCGGCGCGCACGGGCACGCCCAGGAAGACGATTCGATCCTGCTTCCCGGCGAGACGCGCTCACCGCGCGCTCCCGGCGCTCCTCGCGAAAACTTCGCGCCGCGCGATTCCGCCCGCATCGGCAGCGGCAATCCGCGCTCGCGCTTTCAGCGCCCGTTTCGCAGTGGCGGACGCGATCGTGGCCGCGACACTCGCGGCGGCGACCGTGGAGACCGTGGTGGCGATCGCGGAGGTGACCGCGGAGGCCGCGATCATCGCGGTGGCCGTCCCGGCGGACGCTTCCAGCGTCGCGGTCCCGGTGGCGGACATCATCGCAACGACCGCTTCCAGCGCTCCGGCCCGCCGCGCCGCCCGCAACTCATTTCTGAAATGCTCAAGGCCGGTCAGGATGTCGTCATCCAGATCGCCAAAGAGCCGCTCGGCAAAAAGGGCGCGCGCATCACGAGTCACGTCGCGCTTCCCGGCCGCTTCCTCGTTTACATGCCGACCGTGCACCACACCGGCGTGTCTCGCAAAATCATCAGCGCCGAAAATCGCTCGCGCTTGCGCCGCCTGGTCAGTGAAGCCGGCAACGCCTATCCCGGCGGCTTCATCGTTCGAACGGCCGCGGGTGAGGCCACGGACGACGAAATTCGCGCCGACATCGACTTCCTCGGCAAGACCTGGCTCGACATCAAGACCAAGAGCGAAGAGCGTAAAGCTCCCGCGCTTTTGCATCGCGATCTCGACCTCGTGGAGCGCATGCTCCGCGATTACGTCAGCGACGATTTCACGGCGATCTGGATCGACAACGAAGAGGAATACGGCAAGGTCGTCGAGTTCGTCAGCCGCTTCCAGCCAAAGCTCGTCAACCGCGTCAAGCTCTACACCAAGGAAACGCCGATCTTCGAAGAGTTCGGCATCCAGCATGAGCTCGACAAAGCGCTGCGCGCCAAAGTTTGGTTGAAATCCGGCGGCTACATCGTCATCAACCACACCGAAGCGCTCGTTGCGATCGACGTCAACACCGGCAAGTTTGTCGGCAAAGGCTCGACGCGCCTGGAAGACACGATCGTCAAGACCAACCTCGAAGCCGTGAAAGAAATCGTTCGCCAGATTCGCCTGCGCGATCTCGGCGGCATCATCGTCGTCGACTTCATCGACATGGAAGAGCGCCGCAACCGCGAAAAAGTTTTGTCCGCGTTGCAGCAGGCGTTGGAGCAAGACAAAGCGCCGTCAAAGGCTTTGTCGTTCAACGAGTTTGGCCTCGTCTGCATCACGCGCAAGCGCACCAAGCAAGCGCTCGAGCGCGTTCTCTGCCAGCCCTGCCCCTATTGCACCGGCAGCGGCATGGTGAAGTCGAGCCCGACGCTCTGCTACGAGATCCAGGCTGAAGCCCGAAAGATGGCCGCCGCCGATCACGAAAATCCAAACCTGACGCTGCGCGTCCATCCCGAAATCGCAAAAGCGTTGAAGACTCGCGAGTCGATGCTAATCGACGAACTCGAGCAGACCACGCACAAACACGTGATCATCCAATCCGACGCCACCCTCCACTGGGAGCAATACGACATCTACTAACTCGGTGGCGGAAATCCGCTGCTAAATACAAAACGCTCGGGAGCCAATCGGCCCCGGGCGTTTTCATTTCTGGAAATAAATTTGATCGACGATAGTCACTGTTGTGCCGTCAGAAAGGAAATCTGGGTAATTCCTGCGCGGCCAAGTTCATCCACCACGCGTTCGACATCGATATTTTTCGCGTGAGCATCGGCCGAAATATAAACTTTATTGTCAGCTCCCTCTCGAATTGCGCTTTGCACGGCCGGCCCCAACTCTTGCAACTGCATGCCGGTCTGCCCGAGATAGACGGCTCCATCTCGCGTAACGGTGATTCGAATTGCATCCTCGCGGCGCGCTCCCGGTTGCTGATCTGCGGAGCTGCTTTTGGGAAGATCTGCAACCGCGGGTCTATGGAAATCGATTGGAACGTAATTGCTCAGGAAGATCAGCAACAAGAACATTAGAATCGCTGCAAACGGCCAGAGATTGAGAAAGAGAAACGTCCCTGACTTTCTCTTTCCTTCGCGTTTTTCCGCGACTTGGCTGGGAGACCACATTGGCGACTCCGTCGGTGTCGTTGCCTGAGTCTCCAAGTCTAGACACAGCCCGAGCGAAGAGGTGATAGTAAGAACCTAAATTCGTCGAGAATGTAACACCGAAGCTAAGACGCACACCAAGCATCCCTCAAGACGAGGAACGATTGACTCTCGCCGGACAGCATCACTAAGATGCATCCACAGTTCGTTCTCGGTCTAAATTTCAAACCAGGCGCTTTTCACCGGAAGTCCGAAGGAGTTCGCGATGGCGGCACGCACCTACGACATCATCACGATCGGCGGCGGCATCGCCGCGTCCTCATTGGCAAAAGCGATGGCCGAGCGCGGCGCCAAGGTCCTGATGTTGGAGCGTGAAACAAAATTCAAAGATCGCGTCCGCGGCGAGGCGATCGTCTCCTGGGGAATGGCCGAAGCGAACGAACTCGGAATCTCAGACCTGCTCAAGGAAACGTGCGGCCATGATGTACCTTTCGTTGAGGCCGGCACCGGCCTAAGAGATCTCCGAGCGACGACTCTGCAAAAATTGCCCCTGCTTTCCTTCCCTCATCAGGCGATGCAGGAAGCACTGCTCGCCGCTGCCGAGAACGCCGGCGCGGAAGTGGGCCGCGGAGTCACCGTCGAGCAAATCGAATGCGGCGCCGAACCCGCCGTGGTCGTCGGTGGCAACGGCCGCGAGCGAATCTCCGCGCGCCTCGTGATCGCCGCCGATGGCCGTGGCTCCGCCGCGCGAAAGTGGGCCGGATTTCAACTTTGCGAACAAACCAACGACTACTACATGGCCGGCGTGCTGCTGACAAACGTACACGCACCCGCAGACACAATGTACGCCGTCTTCAACCCGGCTCTTGGCATGTGGGCCGCGCTGATTCCCCAAGCGGGCGGCCAATCCCGAGCCTACTTTGTCTATCCCAAGACGACGGGCTACCGCTTACAGGGCGAATCCATGCTGCCCCAGTTCGTGAGCGAGTCCGCAAAGGCGTATCCTCCGATCGCGGACTACTGCGCCGATGCGAAATGTATCGGACCGCTTGCTAGCTTCGACGTCAGCGACGCTTGGGTGGAACATCCCTATCGCGATGGCGTGGCGCTGCTTGGCGATGCCGCTGCAACCACCGACCCCACATACGGCCAGGGACTCTCTTTCGCCCTGCGTGGCGCGCGAGTGCTTCGCGACGAACTCGCAAACAATTCTGATTGGGACGCCGCAGGTCACCGTTACGCCGAACAGCATCGACGCAGCTTTCACTCCTGCCACGAAGTAGAGAAATGGGTGCGCACTCTCTTTCAGGACACCTCGCCGGACGCAGCGGCATTGCGGGCGAAGGCTCTGCCGCGGATCGCCGAGGATCCCACGCGCGTTCCCGATCATATTTTCAGCGGTCCCGACCTGCCATTCGACGAAGGAGTGCGTGCGCGACTTTTTGGCGAATGCTGATCCTCGCTTCAGAGAGAGCCGCGGATAAATCCACACCCCGGCGAGACTAGTGCGCGTCCGCTGCCTCGCCGCGGCCCACCAATAAAAATCTTGCGAAGTCTGTGGCGACCGGTACCGCACCCAATTGCCGCATCATCATCGAAACCTGCCCGCGATGATAAGTCGAATGATTTGCCATGTGCTGCATCAAGTGAGCCAGACTGAGGCGTGTCGCGCGAACAGGAAGCATCCTCGCCAAAGAAACGTCCGTCACGCCATTCACAAATTCGATCTGTTCCTTCTCGACCTCAGCCCACTTCAATTTCACCGCGGAGGCGTCACAATACGCATTCGGATCGAAGCTCACCTCGATTCGATCCCACAATTCCGTCACGAACGCAGAAGTAAGCGCAGTCTCCTTCCAAATCGTCAGCCACCCCCACTCGCCGCTGATAATGTGCACCAGCGTGTCTCGCACCGATCCGAAGCTGCCGCCCAAATCACGCGTAAACTGCTCGGCGCTCAGCGCGGAAGCCGCCTGCAAAACGCTGTGGTTCGCCCAGCGGTCATATTCAAACAAAAGTTGAATGTCGTCTCTGTTCATGGCAACGCTCGACCCGCGTGTTCTGGCGATTTTACATTGCGGCGGGATTCCGCCGCGCACTTTCTTCGCTAAAGCAGCAAGGCAACCGTGCGCGTTGCAAACATCATCCATTCAGGCAAACACTACAACCATATACGCCGGCGCCTGGGAGGGCTCGCTGTGCCGCCAAAGGAGCACCTCGTTGCGGTTTTTCTCGAAGTGTGATTCGGTATCGCCCAGCGTCTGCGCAAAGAACTCGTTTTCTAATCCATCGACATCGATTGCTCGAGGTTCGCGCACGCTACTGCTTGCAGGCGCGCTGCTTTCAATGTTGCCGGCAATCGTCTCCGCGCAAGACGCCACCTTCAAAATCCCCCCGCAAAAAATCCCCTTCACCGTCAAAGACCAGCAGGCCTACATCGTCGCGTCCGCCACGATCTCGATGCTGTCAAAAACTTCCACCGCCGACACCTTCCGCCTCCAACTCACCGCCGACCTCACCGGCCTGCAAGAAAATCTCACGCCGCTCCTCGCCGCGCAGCTCGATAAAGACGACAAATGCGGCGAGCGCATCGCGATCCAGCAAGCCACGCTCACACCCGCGCCACCCGCCGCCATCGCGACCGTGCAACTCCACTACGAACGTTTCGCCTGTGTGAAAGCATTCGGCAAGCAGCAAGCCAAGCGTCTCGTCGCCGGCAACGCCGTCGTCCCCATCCGCCTGACACCCGCCGTCGAGCAGGACAACACACAGCTTCGCCTCCATCCCGAAGTCGGCGATATTCAGGCCGACGGCTCGCTCGGTGAACTCCTCCACAACGGCAGTCTCGGCGAAATGATCCGCGAAAAAATTCGCGACTCGATCCTCAACGCAATGCAAAAAGGCGCCAACCTCAGCGCCACGCTCCCGCCCGCCGCCCAGCCCTACGCCACCATCTCCTACGCGCAATTCCAGGAGGCCGGCGCGCAGCATCTCGCCGTCCAACTCGCCGGCGAAATCCGCGTCCCCCGCGACCAACTCCAAGCCGTAACCCAACAACTCAAATCCCGCATCGCTTCCGCTCGCTGAAACCCTACCGCTATCGCAGTCCTTCGACGACATACAGCTTCGTTAGCACACGGCTCACCCGATACACGTACGTGTCGCTCTTCTCTGCATAGAGTATCTGCGGCTTCATCAACGCTCCGGCCTTCTCGCTCAGCTCCATTTTCTTCAGCGCGGTTTTCTTGCCTGTCTCAACATCGACTCGAAAGATCTCTGCTCCAAAAAGCGTCGCTTTCGTCAGGATGAGCGCTTTGCCGTCGCTGCTCCAAGCCTCCCTATTCAGGTCCGGCCCCAACTTCGGTTGTTCTTCCGGATCGAGTCCGCGCACTTTGCGCACGTCCTGCGTGTCGACATTGAAGATGACCGCTTCCCCCGAGCCATCGATCCCGGCGATTCGCTTTCCATCACCAGCCACAGCAAACCCAAGAAATCCCGGCGGTCCGACCGGCTGCGGCTTACCTCCATCTAGGTCGATTGCATAACTCCGCAACCCTTCGCCGTCTTTCGCCGCTACAATCAGCAACCGCTTGCCATCGGGATACCAAGCCGGCGACGAAACCCCCGACAGGCCTTGCAGACTCACTTTGCGACTCTCACCGGTACCCAATGGATACAGTGCGATGTACGGAGGCCGCGCAAACACCTCCGACGCGACCATCGTTCCGTCCGGCGAAAGCTTTGCACCGGCACCTTCGCCCAATTGAATCGGCGCCGATTCGTTGAGCTTTCTGTAAAACGTCGTGTAAAGCGGTCCCGCCGGGCCACCCCATTCAAAGCCCACGAAGGCGGTGCCGTCAGGACGCATGTCGCTCAGGCCGGTTCCGTCAAACCATTCCAGCCCCTTTTTCTCCTTCTTCGTCACAGGATCGATTGCGCCGATATCCGAGCGGATTTCTTCGCTCGCTATCAGCAGACGCCCATCCGCGGCGACGTCCTGAATACGCATCCGTAGGGGTGACCTTGAAATCGTGCGAACTTCACCGAGCAAGGTCACCCTCCGCAAAGACCGGGCAGTCGCTTGATCCGCAGCCGTGTACAAAATCTGTTTGCCGGTCTTCGACCACACCAACCCTTGAATCGATGCATACTCCGGAGTCAGCTGTGTGCGCTTCCCCTTCTCATCGACCACCACAACCCATCCGCGATCATCGTCGAAAACGGGATGCTCGATACATGCCACGCTCTTCCCGTCCGGCGATACCTTTACGTAGTCGATATAACCGCTCGTGCTGAACAGGGCCTTACCTATTGGGAATTCCAGTTGCGCCCTGCGGCTGACCAACCGCGTTACTGCCAATGATTTTCCGTCCGGCGCAAAATCCGCGGAGATCACGTCGTTCAACACAACCCGCGGCGTCCCTCCCATCATCGGCGCCAACGACAACGTCCCACTCATAAAATTGGCGTGGTTCACCGTCGAAAGGCCCACCGCCGCTTCCCCGCTCGCCGAGAGCGCCAGGAGATTTGCCGCTGGCAAATCAACCCGTGACGACTGCGGAAAATCCGCGCGCACAGAATACACGTGCAGATCCGGATCGTCATTCCATCGCGCGCTGTACAAAATCGTCCCGCCATCTTTTGCGAATCGCGCGTTCGACAAGTAACCCTTGTCATACGTCAACTGCGTGAATATCGGCTCTTCCTTCGTCTCCGTCGCTTTCGCGGCAAACCACGCCGCGACTCCCACGACAACCAGCGCCGCCGCGCCCGCTAGCCACGGCCACCAGTTTCGTTTGACCTCCACTACGGGGTGCACCTGGCTCCCCGAGCCAATGCTGGTTCCGCTCAACGACTCAATCGCAAACCCCAAATCGCTCGCCGACTGGAATCGCCGCTCCGGACTCTTCTCCAGGCAACGATTCAGAATCTTCTCGAGCGTCGGCGGCCCCTGCCACCCGATCGAAGTGAGTTCCGCCGGCTCGTCGCGCAGGATCGCCGTCATCGTTTCGGCGCCGGTGCCGCGCTTGAACGCTCGTTGGCCCGTCAGCATCTCGTAAAGTACCGCGCCAAAGCTGAAGATGTCGCTGCGCGCGTCGGTTGGTTCGCCTTTCACTTGCTCCGGGGACATGTAGCCCATCGTCCCCATCACCATTCCCGGCACCGTCGCCGGACTCGTCATCGTCTGCGCGTTTTCCACGCTCTCTTCCGGCAGGATCAACTTCGCCAGACCGAAGTCCAACACCTTCACGTGCCCGTCGCGAGTGACGAAAACATTTTCGGGTTTCAGATCGCGGTGGACGATTCCCTTGTTGTGTGCGGCAGCAAGTCCCAGCGCGATGCCCTTCGCGTATTCGATCGCGCGTTTTACGGCAATGGGTCCCTGGTCGATTTTCTCGCGCAGCGTGCGCCCGTCCAGCAATTCGGTGACGATGTAGTGCGGTTCCATCCTGCGCGCCGATATCGTGCACTGCCAGGATGTTGGGATGATTCAGCGCGGCGATCGTCCGCGCTTCCTGCTCGAACCGCCGCAGCCGTTCGGCATCTTTCGCGAACGCATCCGGCAAGAACTTTGATGGCCACGTCTCGCTGCAAGCGCGTGTCGCGCGCCCGATACACTTCGCCCATGCCCCCGAACCGAGCAGTGCCACTACTTCATAAGGTCCAAGTTTTGTTCCCGGCGCGAGTGCCATCAGCGCGCCGGATTATACCTGAAGGTTTCGCCGCTGGCCGGTTTTCACTGTTCCAAGTAATACCCATCGCGCGCTTGCACGATCAGGTCTTTCTTTTTCGCGGTCAACGAAAGCTTGTGATATCCCGGCGTCGCATCCTTCGCCACCGGGTACCCGATGCTGTACTGATTCCGCAGCTCTTCTTCAATCTGCGCGTAAATCTTGTCGATCGGCTCTTTCTTCGACACTTCAAACAATCTCCCGCCCGTCTCGCGCGAAATCTGCTCCAAAATTTTCTTCCCATCGACGCGCTCCGGCATGCGCTGACCGCCCCCGCGCCGGCCTCCGCCCATCGGACCACCCATCCCAAATCCAGGACGCCCGCCGCCGTACCCTTCGTCATCCTTAAACAAAATCGAATACACGATCGTGTCCGCTTTCTGTGAAGCTTCAATCGCCGATACCAGCGTTTCGCGGCTTCCGTGATCTACGCCGTCCGACAAAATAATCAGCGCCTTCCGCCCCCGTTCTTTCTTCATCAGTTCGTCCGCCGCCAGGTAAATGCTGTCGTACAGCAACGTTCCTGCGCCGCCTCGGCCACGCTGTCCTCCACCGCCGCCCCAGCCACCAGGACCACCCTGCCCGCCGTTGCCACCACCGCCGCTCCCGCCACCACCACCTCGACGCCCGCCCATGCCGCCTTCCGGCGTCTGCAACAACTGCAACGCCGCCTGCAATTTCGGCCGCGACGCCGTGAACTCCTGGAGCAACTCCACCTCGCGGTCGAAATGAATCACAAACGCCCGATCTTTGTCGACGCGCAGCAAATGATCGAGAAATCCGTAGCTCGCGTCGCGCTCTTCGCCCAGCACGCGCCGCTGGCTCATACTTGTGTCCACCATCAGCCCGAGCCGCAGCGGCAAATCGCTCTCCTTCGCAAAATACGCAATCTCCTGCGGCTTGCCATCCTCGGTCAAAACAAAATCGTCCTTCGTCAAATCCCCGATCGTCTTGCCCTTCTTGTCCCGCACGCTCGCCAAAATGTTGACGACCTTCACTTCCACCGAAATCTTCTGATCCGGCTGCGCCGCCTCGTTCTCGCCTTTTAGCTTCGGCTCTCCCGGCTGCGCTTGCCCCGTTTGCCCCTGTTCCGCCTGCGATTGCGGTTGCGATTGCGCCGCCGGTTGTGTCGCCGGCGAACTCTGCTGCTGCGCCATCACGGCCACGCCACACAAAATGACCGCAAATCCCACAAGCAAGCCCAAAATCCCCTGCTTCCAGCTCTTCATTTCATCCCCAATCTCACCGGCCAGTCACACCCCTAATCAGACTTCCCCGCCTGCGCCGATTTCGTTCCAACGCCGCCCCGTACGCAAGCAGCTCATGTAGGGGCGCAGCACGCTGCGCCCCAAACGCCCACCCCGATCGCGCAGCCCCTCCCATCTTTCCTCTCCACGCCGGCAACGCATCAACCATCGCCGTCGCCCATCCAATCCAGTCACTTCTCCCCCAACCCGTTGTAACCTCACCCCACCCACCTGAGTACTACCAACAGAGAGTGGCCGATGGACCTGCAGCAACGATTCGTCGCGGGCGACCTCGAAGCCTTCGAACAGCTTTTTCGCGACTATCATCGCCAGGTCTTCGCATGGATCGTTCGAATCGTCCGCGAATCCGCCACTGCCGAGGACTTAACCGTGGAAACTTTTTGGCGCATCTACCGCTCGCGCACGCTCTTCCGGCCCGACGGCAACTTCGGCGCCTGGAGCCGCCGCATCGCGACCAACATCGCGCTCGACCATCTCCGAAAATCGCGCCGCGAAACCGAATTGCCCAACGATCTTCTGGCGCCGCCCGAGCCCGATCCCGCCGTCTCCCGCGAAATGCGTGTGCGCATCCGCTCGGTCTTCGCGAACTTGCCGCCAAAATATCGCCTCGTCGCCACGCTCGCCCTGATTGAGGAAGCGCCTTACGAAGAAATCGCTGCCGCTGCCGGCATCACCGTCGCGCTCGTCAAAGTCCGCGTCTTTCGCGCGACGCGCATGTTGCGTAAACAACTCCGCTCATTGTCCGCGGAAATCGGAGCCCGATCGTGAATCGCGAAGAAAAAAACCGCGCAAGCAGTGCAGCCGCGACACCGCAAGAGCGCAGCGATCTCAACGAGATCAAGCATCTCCTGCGTCAAGCCATGCCGCCCGTGCCGCCAGATCAACTCACGCCGCACACCGATCTCTGGCCGCAACTCCGCGCGCGAATCGAATCGGAACGCAATGCCGTTCACGCAGCCACCAACATCCATCGCGAATCGCCCGGCATCCGCATCGCCTGGTTCGACTGGGCTCTGGCCGCGCTGGCCGCCGCCGCACTCATCTTTTTCCCCGGAATCATCCCGGCGCTCTTGTATCACTTCTGAATCGGAGGCAACCATGAGTCAACACACCTATCTACGCGCCTACATGGCGGGCATCGTCGTTCCTACGATCGCTCTACTTCTCATCGCCACTGCTTTCACGATCGCGCGCTACGTCTACAACATTCCCGTCCCCATCGAACGCGTCATCGTCTTCCCCATGGCCGTCGTCCCCAATCTCTGGGGCCTCTGGAACATCGCCTTCATCGCATCTCACCAACACACTCATCTCTCCATCGGCATTCACGGCGCCATCCTCCCGATAATCCTCGGCCCCCTCGGCATTCTGATGACTTCGCTCCTCGACTTCACCATCCCCGGCTTCGCCAGCCACATCTTCCCGATCGCCGCTCCTGTCGCCCTGATCGCCTACTACCTCGTCTGGAAATACTTCGTCGCCTCCCTCAACCAAATCCTCGCCATCACCTAACCCCCTCCATTTCACTTTGCACTTGGTGTCTCGTATCTCGTGTCTCGTTTTCCGTGTAGGGGCGCAGCACGCTGCGCCCCAAACACCCAGCCCACTCGCGCAGCCTCTCCCTGTCTTTTCCCTTCCGCCCCTTCTCACTCCATCCATCGCCTCCACATCTCCGCGCCCCTCCGCGTCCTCCGTGCCTCTGCGTTATCTTTTTCCTTCTTCCTCTTTCTTCCCCCCCAAAAAACAAAACCGGCCGCGCCTTTCAGCGCGACCGGTTGAGTGGACCACATTAGACCAAGCCTTACGCCCAGCCTAATTCCGACTTATGAGCGTCTCCTGCCTTACAGCGCGACGAACAGCGTCGTCCCGCCACGATTGATCAGCAACAGCGCTCCGTTGTTCCCCGCATTCGACATCGCCGCTTCAAATTCCGCGGCATTCTTCACCGGCTTGTGATTCACTTCCTGAATCACGTCGCCCTTGCGCAGTCCGGAATCGGCCGCCGGGCTCGACGGATCAACGCCCGTCACCACCACGCCCTTGGTCGCTTCCGGCAGTTGCAGTTGCTGCGCCGTATCCGAATCAAGCGTCTCGACGGTGATGCCCTTCATCGATTCCTTCGAGCCGCCATTCTCTGAATCGCTCGCCGCTTCTTCCTTCGACAGCGGAAGCTCGCCGAGTTTCACGTCGATGTCCTTCGTGCTGCCGTTGCGGTTGATCGTCAGCTTCACCGTCTGCCCCGGCTGCATCATCGAGATCGTGTTGCGCAGCTCGTTGCTGTCGTCAACAGTGTTGCCGTTGATCGCCGTAATCACGTCGCCGCGCAGCACGCCCGCATCTTTCGCCGGGCCCTTTGCGTTGACGTCACTCACAAGCGCGCCTTCGAGCTTGCTCAAGTTGAGCGCCTTCGACATATTCGGCGTAATCGGCTGAATCACAACGCCGAGGTAGCCGCGCGTCACTTTGCCGTGATCGATGATCTGGCCCATCACGTTGCGCGCCAGATTGATCGGAATCGCAAAGCCGATCCCTTCGTTGCCGCCGGATCCATGCGACAAAATCGCCGTGTTGATTCCGACAAGCTCGCCGCGATCATTCACCAGCGCTCCGCCCGAATTGCCCGGATTGATCGGCGCATCGGTCTGGATGAAGTCCTCGTAGTCCTCGATGCCGAGTCCCCCGCGGCCCTTCGCACTCACGATGCCCATCGTCACCGTCTGGCCGACGCCAAACGGATCGCCGATTGCCAGCGCGTAGTCGCCGACTTGCACCTTCTTCGAATCGCCCAGCGTGATCGCATTAAATTTGTCGCCGGTCAGCTTCAACACCGCGATATCCGTCTTCGGATCGGTGCCGATCACTTGCGCTTTGAATTCGCGCTTGTCCGACAGCGTTACACGCACATCGGTCGCGCCGTCCACAACGTGGTTGTTCGTCAGAACATAGCCTTCCGGACTCACGATGACGCCCGAACCCAGGCTCTGCTCCCGCTGCTTCATCGGCGTATCGCCGCCGTTGCCATCGCCGTTACCGCCGCGGCCCCGCCCGCCAAATTGCTGTCCAAAAAATTGCTGGAAAAATGGATCGTTCTCCATCCCTTCCGGCATTTGCATTTGATTTCTCGACTTGACGACCTTCGAAGACGAAATGTTCACAACGTTCGGAAGAACTTCCTTCACGATCGGCGCGAATCCCGTCTTGCTCGGCCCTTCACTCGGATCGGCCAGCTTCAACGACGCACGCACGTGCGTCGTGCTCACTGCATCCTTGGCCCGGGCGACTGCATAGCCCCCGACGCCAAATGCCAGCGCCAGCCCGAGGGCTCCCGCCAGCCACTTGCGCGAAAATTGTTGTCCACTCATTTCTGCTTTCCCTCTCTCTCGATGCGTGATCTGTTGCTTCGTCTCCGACGCGACTTCGCTGCGGCCGTGTTGCCTGACTTAGTCAGAAAACATCTGTCAGAGAAAAAATTGCGTCGTGCTTCTCGATTTCCGGCCGATCCTCGACGATCTTTTCCGTCCATCGCCGAATCGATCCTCGACGAATCGATTCGGTTCAACGATCACACTCGACTTGACCGGCTGGGCGCGTCACGCTTCGACGTTCCTGCATCGGTGCACCTCAAATTAGACGGCACTTCCCAATTTCTGCATCTCCCCACCACTGGGTATCTTCACTCCCAACGATTGGGTAGCCTGTAAATAATTGAAAACAGGACACCTAGAGACGCGGCACAGGCGTACACCCTCTTGCGCACGGGACTGCCGCTGCATCAAACTAAGCGAGCCGTTATCATCTCTGTCGCGCGTCAAGAAAACGCGCGTGGTCTGACTCGAACTATGAAAAGTGATTTATTTCAGCGTATGAATTCCAGCCAGGACGCAGCTCCGCCGGAGCAGCACGCTGCAATCGCACCGGAATCGTCGGCGCCGAAAAGTGATCTGTCGCGCCCCGATCGCGGCCTCCGCGTCATTCTCCTTATCGGCTTCGGCGGCCTTCTCGCTCTCTTGCTCTACTCCGGCGCCAACGCGCTCGGCACGCTCCGCGATCTGCACAACACCGAAGAAGCCGCGCGCAACCGCTTCCTCGATCGCGGCCGCGTTCTCTCCACCGTCATTCTTTCCACCAACAGTTACAGCGACCACATGGAGGAATTTCTCCTCAGCGTTGGCCCCGGCGACGCGCCAAGTACCGACGACGACGCAACGCGCCAAGCCGACCAGGCGCGCCAGGCTCTGCAAGGCTACCCGACCGATCGCACCGACGAGGAAGCCGCTCTTCTCGCGCAACTCCAGAATTACATCGCCGAAGAAGACCGCGCCTTCCGCTCCGCCATCGCGTGGAACGCCGAAGAGCGCCGCCTCCGCGGCCAGGAAATGATCGCCCGCGAAATTCTCCCGCGCCGCCAGGGCATCGTCACCATCGCCGAGAAAATCGAGCTCCTCAACAATCAGGAAACCATCGCCGCGAAGCAGGCCAACTTCGTCGAATTCGGCCGCCTGCAAAATAACCTCAGCGAATTTCTGATGCTCGCGCTAATCTCCGGTTTTCTTCTCGCAGTCGTCAGCGCCATGTATATCCTTCGTCTCGAGCGACAGGCGCGTTTCCGCTACGCCGAACTCGTCAACAGCCGCACCGAGTTGCAGCAACTCTCCGCGCGCCTCGTAGACGCGCAAGAAACTGAGCGCCGCGCCATCTCGCGCGAACTCCACGACGAAGTCGGCCAGGCTCTCGGCCTCTTATTGATGGACGCCGGCCGCCTCTCCACCCAACTCGGCCCCAGCGACGAAAAAGGCCAGGAAATTGTCCGCAGCATCAAGACCGTCGCCGAACGCACCGTGCACACCGTGCGCAACATGGCGCTCTTGCTGCGCCCATCGATGCTCGATGATTTGGGCTTAGTTCCTGCTGTGGAATGGTATGCGCGTGAAATGTCGCGCCGCGGCGAAACTGAAGTCGAGGTCCGCGCCGAAGATATCTCCGACAATCTGAGCGACCCGCTCAAACTCTGCGTCTACCGCATGGTTCAGGAAGCGCTCAACAACGCCAACCGCCACGCGCACGCGAAAAACGTCTCGGTCGATTTAAAACAGTCCGCCAATTCGATCAGCGTAAAAATCGAAGACGACGGCTCCGGCTTCGATCCCAAGCGCACCCGCGGCATGGGCCTTCTCGGCATGGAAGAGCGCGTCAAGCGCCTCGGAGGCACGCTCACGATCGAATCGCGCCCCGGCACGCGCACCATCATTCGCGCCGAACTCCCGATCGAAGCGAGCACCAACACAACCGCGAGCGCGCCGCCTCCGCCCGCTGAATCATGAGCCCACCAAATCCAAAGAAGATTCGCATTCTGCTCGCCGACGATCACACTCTGATCCGTCGCGGCCTCCGCCTACTCATCGAGCAGCAACCCGAACTGACCGTCGTCGGCGAAGCCGAAGACGGCCGCCAAGCCGTCTCTCAAGCCGCCCAGCTCAAACCCGACGTCGCCGTGCTCGACATCGGCATGCCCAATCTCAACGGCATCGAAGCCGCTAAACAAATCTCCGAGAGCGATTCGAAAACTTCGATCGTCATCCTCAGCATGTATTCCGACGAAACTTACATCCTCCGCGCTCTCAAAGCCGGCGCCCGCGGCTACCTCCTCAAAGATTCCGCCGAAACCGATCTCGTCCGCGCCATTCACAGCGTCGCCGAAGGCAAATCCTTCTTCAGCCCCACCGTCAGCCGCGTCCTCCTCGACGACTACGTTCAAAAACTAAAGCGCACCGGCGGCGAAAATTCCTACGACCTTCTCACCGCCCGCGAACGCGAAGTCCTCCAGCTCGTCGCCGAAGGCAAATCCAACAAAGAAGTCGCCGACCTCCTCAATCTGAGCGTCTACACAGTCGAAACCCACCGCAGCAACATCATGGAAAAGTTAAACCTGAAAGGCGTCCCCGAACTAATCCTCTACGCCGTCCGCAAAGGCATCATCTCCTAGCTCTTTGCGAATTTTTATTTTTCATCCACGCAAACCGTGCGGGACATCGGCTCTTGGGTGCCGCACCCTCAGGTGTTAGAGGGTGCGGGTTTACACTCAACCCAACTCATATCAACACGACAACCAAAATCGCCCGAACGCCACCCTGTACCCGCGATCGCTTCCCAGATCGCGGGGTTTAGATTCCACTTCACGCAATAATTTTTCGACGTAGAACAAATAAATCGCCAAACCGCGGTGCTAGCGAGTAATCGCTTTTCAGCCCCTATGCATCCGTCAAATCCGCAAAAAAATCTTCCTCTTATACATCCAGTACAGCATCAACCAAAACACCGACAACACCGCCGCCCCCTCAAAAAACGGCTGCAGCCCCGGACTCCCGAACGCAAAATCATTCGCCCCAAAATGTGTGCGGAACGTGGAAAAAATAAATCCCGGCGTCAAATGCGCAATCAAATACGCCGCCATCGAATTCATCCCGATCACAATCAGCGGAAACGCCCACTTCTTGTATCCCTTCGCCTCAATTACCCAGCAAAATGCCGCCAGAAACAGAAAACAAATCCCCCCGCTAAACAGCGTCCAACTCGGAGTCCAAATCCTTTTCACGATCGGACAAATCCCAGCCGCATGCAGCAGCAATCCCGCCGCCAACCCGCCCGCTCCAGCCAACAACAATTTCTTGAACGGAATCGCCGGTGCCGCCCCCCGCAACCATCGCCCCGCAATCAAGCCCAGAATCATCGTCCCCAGCGTCGGAATAAAACTCAGCGTCAAATACCCGCCGTCATTCGCCACAAACGGCGATGTCCGGGGAAACAAATTCAAAAACCACTGATCGAACCGATTCCCGAAATTCGCATTCTTGTTCCAATGCGCCATGAAACCCGAAAAATTGTGCGCGTGCGCCCAGTCCGCGGAAACGCCCACCGCCTGCCAATCGAATCCCGGCCCCGCCACCGGATACAACGCCCAGGCCAGCCAGTACCCAAACAAAATTCCGCCGAGCGCCACCCACAGCCACTTCTCTTTCTTCACATATCCCAGCAAAAACAGAAAAACGTAACCGCACCCGATCTGCGTCAACGTATCTTCAAACGTGAAATACGTCATCGGCTTGTACATCGACCGCAGAAAAAATCCCAAAATAATTAGCACGAACGCTCGCCAAAACGCATGCCCCAGTTGCTCGCCGAAACTCTTCCCCTTCGCAATGCGGCTCGCAATCGAGTAAGGCAGCGCCACTCCCACCAGAAATGAAAATCCCGGCTGGATCGTATCGTGCAGCGAGCACCCGACCCACTCCGTGTGCGTCTGGTTCCAAGCCAGCAAACTCCAGAACCAATTCCCCGGAAACGCCTTCGACACTTCCGAAAATCGCAACACCTCGCCCATCATCAACAGCATCACCAGCCCGCGATACGCATCGACCGCCACGTTCCGCGCAACAGCCGCCGCCGGCCGCGCCGCCTGCTCCACGACCATCGGTATCTCAACCGTCGCAGCCGCGCCACTCACCGTTCCGCCTACAGTTGTGCTCATATCGCCGATCCGTTTCGCGCCTTCCACTGCCCGCGCGTGTAATCCGTAAATTTCTCCGGCGCGCTCCCCTTCGCCACAGACGCCTCGCTCAGCCCGCCAATCGCGCTCCAACTCGCAGCATCATACACGTCGATATCCGGCTCCAGCCCTTCCCTCATGCATTGCGTCAGCCGCCACAGCATCAGAAAATCCATCCCGCCGTGCCCGCGATCTTCCGCTTCTTTCCCGTGCTCTTTCCACAGCTTGTGCTCGTACTGCTCCTTATAAGCATCCAGTCCCGTGTACGTTTCCTCGCCTTTCTGCCCATCCAGAAAAATCCGATCCGGATATCCGCGAAACATCCCCTTCACGCCCTTGATCAAATTGATCCGGTCATAGGGCTGCGGATTCACCACGTCGTGCTGCACCATGATCGTCCGCCCCTTCGCCGTTTTGATCAGCGAAGTATTCATATCGCCCAAAATGTATTTCTCTTTCCACTTCGGACTATCCTTCGGAACGTTCGCCTCGCGATACGCATCCAGCCCCGCCTGCGGCGAACTCATCGACACCATATATTCAAATCGATCGCCGCGATTGATCCCCATGTAGTTCGCCACCGGCCCCAGCCCATGCGTCGGATAAATATTCCCGTTGAGCTTCGTGTGCCATTCGCGCCGCCACAACCCTTCGCTTCGATCCTCATTCACGATCTTCCGCAAGTCGTGGATGTACGCGCCCTCGCCATGCAGCAATTCGCCAAACAATCCCGCGCGAACCAGATTCATTACCAGCAGTTCGCTCTCGCCGTAGCAGCAGTTCTCCATGATCATGCAGTGCCGCCGCGTCTTTTCCGACGTATCGACGATCGCTTGGCACTCTTCCAGCGTCACAACTGCCGGAACTTCCAGCCCCGCGTGCGCTCCGCCCTTCATCGCCGCGACTCCCATCGGCGCGTGCCACTGCCACGGCGTCGCGATGTAAATAAAATCCAGATCGTTGCGCTTACACAAATTTTCGAAGTCGTGCTCGCCGTTCGTGTAAATCTCCGGCTTCTTCTGTCCGCTTTTCTCCACCAAATCCTGCGCATGCGTCGCGTGCTCTTTCACCGAGTCGCAAATCGCATTCACCTGCACATGCGGAATCGCCAGAAAATTCCCCAGCATCCCCGTCCCGCGCGACCCAACCCCAATCACTCCCAGCCGCACCGTATCCCGCTTCTCAAACTTCACCCCAACCATCGTCTCGCCACCAGCAGCCGCCGCACGCCCGGCTTCGCTCGCGACCGACCCTGCGCCGGTTGCAGCCCGCGAATCCTCCATCTCAGCGCCAGTCAATTTCGCGCTGCTCAGTCCGGCCCCAACTAACCCCGCGCCCGCCAAGCCGACGCCCGTGCGCAGCAACTGCCTCCGCGAAACCTGCCGCTCTTCCACCTTCTCGTCGTGCTTCTTGTCGTCGCTTTTCATCGAGTTGTCCTATCCCCCGGCATCATCCGCATTCCGAATGCACGCATGTTACACGAATCCGCCCCTTTCGAACGAAACCATCCGAAACTTTTCGGAATGAATCAGCAATCTCCCCATACAGCCCCGGAAATCTTTCACGACGCGGCCTCCGGACAGATGCCCGCCGCATTCATCCGTTCGCCAAAAGATTTGTAGGGGCGCAGCATTGCTGCGCCCCAGCTTGCCCGGGCGTAGACCCAATCTCAATTTGGTTTTGACCTACACCTGTACCCGCGATCGCTTCTCAGATCGCCGGGTTTAGATTCCACTTCGCCACCGATTTCGTACGGGCGCAGCATTGCTGCGCCCCAGCTTGCCCGGGCGTAGACCTATTCTCAATCTGGTTTTTGATCTCGGCCCCACCCTCAAAATTTCATGCATCCCCGACCCCACCTAATTCACCAAACTCCGAGAGGCCCATCGAATGCCCGACTCCCCCGAGATCCGCCTAACCCGCATCCCCCTCGCCAACGCCTCCGGCCAAATCCCCGCCCTCGGTTTCGGCACCCTCATTCCCGACCCCGCCGTCACCATTTCCGCCACCCGCGACGCCCTCGCCGCCGGCTTCCGTCATTTCGACTGCGCCGAACGCTACGGCAACGAGCGCGAAGTCGGCATTGCCCTCCACGACGGCCTCGCCGCAGCAGCAAACGCCGTCTCCCGCGCAGACATCTTCGTCACCACAAAACTCTGGAACTCCAACCACCGCCCCGACCGCGTCGAACCCGCCTTCGAAGCCAGCCTCGCCCGCCTTCAACTCACCTACCTCGACCTCTACCTCATCCACACGCCCTTCGCCTTCCAACCCGGCGATAACCAGGACCCGCGCGACAAAGACGGCAACGTCATCTACGACTCCGAAACCACTCTCCTCGACACCTGGCGCGCCCTCGAAACTCTAGTCGACCACGGCAAATGCCGCGCCATCGGCCTCTCCGACATCACGCTCGACAAGCTCCAGCCTCTCTACGAGTCCGCCCGCATCAAGCCCGCCGTCGTTCAGGTCGAATCGCACCCCTATCTACCCGAAACCGAACTCCTGCAATATTGCAAAGACCACGGCATCGTTCTTCTCGCCTTCGCCCCGCTCGGCCACGGCATGACTCCCGGCCTCATCGAAGATCCCGTCATCACCGCCATCGCCGCCCGCATCAAAAAAACCCCCGCTCAAGTCCTCCTCACCTGGGCCGTCCAGCGCGGCACCGCACTCCTCACGACTCCAAAATCCGCCGCTCGCGCCAAAGAAAATTTCGACATCTCGCGCCTTCCCCAGGACGCCTTCGACGAAATCAATCGCATTCAAACTCGCCAACGCCTGAACCCCGTCGTAAACACCGGCGTCCCCGGCTTCATCCCTCAAAAGAAGGCGTCCGCGTAGTCCCGTCAAAACCCGGGAATCGCAAACCTCACGCTCCGCCGCCCGAAAATCAAAAGTGATATCAACTCGCGATTCGACGCAAAGCTCCGCCTCGTTAGCGCCAAGGCATTCGACCCCAATCCTCGTCGCTACAGAACCCGCTTTAGCCTGTATGATTGTCTTGTGAAAAAGACCGCCTCAAAAAAGCCTGTCGCCAAAAAGGCCGCCACGAAAGACGCCGGAGCAAAAGTGCCCGGCGCAAAAGACGCCGCTGCAAAAAGCGCCGTCGCCAAGAACGCCTCGGACAAAAACGCCGCCGACAAAAAGCCCAAGCGGATGGCCGTTCGCGTCAGCGTAAATCAGATCGGGGCCGAGCCCATGCATATTCTGGGCAACCCAACGCGCCCTCCCGAAGTAGGCGACGTCGTGAAAGTTCTCCCCGACCGCCTGCAAAGCTCCGTCTTCGCCAAAACCGTTAAAGTCGAACGCATCATCACCGAAGCCGGCGTCACCACCATCTACGCCACAACCTTCTAACGGAAACTACTGCTTCTTCGTGACCTGCGCCTGCGCCGCCTCCTGAAATCGCGGCAGCCGCGATTTCAGCTCGCGATTCTGCGGCTCCATCTCCAAAGCCTGCTGCTCATACTTCAGCGCTTCTTCAGGTTGCCCGTTAATCAGCAGCGCCTCCGCCAACGTATCGACAAAAGCCGCATTCGGCTGAGGAGAATTCGCCACCGCCTGGCGTGCCAACACCAGAGCCTGCTTCGCATCTCGCAACTTCGGGTCATCCGCCGTAGCGTAAATCCACGCCAGATCGTTCTCGGCTTCCGCCATTTCCGGTTTTAATTCGAGAGCTCGCTTGAGTTCCCGTGCAGCTGACGCCGGATCCTTCAGCTCTTCGAACGCGTAAGCGATGTTAACGTGAGCCTCAGCCTTCAGCGGCGACTCCTCGAGAGCCATCTGAAACTGTTCGTTCGCCCCGGCGAGATCGCCCTTCTGCCCGAGCACCACTCCTAGAAAAATATGCGGACCAGGCGAGTTCGGATCGAGTTCCGACGATTCCCGGAATTCCTTGATCGCGCCTTCGAGATCCTTCTTCGCAGCCAGGCAGAGACCAATGTTGTGATGCACGTCCCCGTAATCAGGGTCGATACCCTCCGCCTCGCGATATTGCACCAGGGCATCGTCGAAATGCTTCAGGTCGTAGAGAATTCCCGCGTAATCGTTATGCAATCCTGCGTCGTTCGGCCGATACCGTGCGATGAATGAAAATTGCTCGGCCGCCGCATCGAACTGTTGGTCCTCCGCCAGGAATTTCAAAAGATTGTGGAGATCGATCGAGTACGCATACACAAAATTGCGTTGATCCGTAAACGTGCTCGACGCAATGTCCAGAAACCGTCGCAACTCCCCGATCGCGCACTTCCGATCGCCGCTCGCCGTGCACATTTCAACCAGTGCGTTGCTCACTTCGTACGCCGCAGGATGCATCGCAATTGTCGCGCGCAATTCATCCTTTGCTTCCGCAGTTCGTCCCATCTCTTGTAACGCCCCGGCAACCGCGATATGTGGCTTTTTCCCCGCTGGTGAAATTCGCACCGTCTCGCGTAGCTCCGCAAGCCCAGCTTCCTTTTGACCGAACATGTAATCCGTAGCCGCGATCAGGAAATGCGGCATCGGGTCGTCCGGCTCCAAACGCATCGCTTCGTTGAATTCTTGCCTCGCCTTCTCGAAGTTCGAAGCCTGCAGGTACAGCGCTCCCATCAGCATGTGATTGCTCGCCAGATGAGGATCGACTTTCAGCCTGCGTTCAAGTTGCGGCGGTATCGCGATTTCGGTGTCCGTTGGAGTTGGATTCGAATTGAAATCCGGATTCGACCCGCTGTTTCCGATGCCGCCCAGCAGCGCCCCCATCCCCATCAGGTTGCTGTTCCTTTCATACATATCGAATTGATCCGGGTCGAGCGCCGCCGCCTTTTGCATTTCGGCGCCGGCTTGAGGCACTCCGGCAAAAGCCAGATTCCGATGCGCGATCGCCAGACTCGGTCCCAGCACCGCAGCTTTTTGCACGAGTTCTACGCGTTCCGCTCTTGCCGCATCTCCCGCCACGAGCACATGCCGCGAAAACGGATCAGGTTCCAGTAGCGACGCCACTGCCAACAGCGGCCACGGACTCTTCGGATTCTCGTCGATCGCTCCGCGGCACTCTTTCTCCGCGCTCTCCACCGCGCCCGTGTGGATCAGTTCCGCGCACTTCGCCAGAAGTCGAAACGGCACATCCTGATCCACCGACGAAACAACAGACGGCGCTGCGTCCTGAGAATTCAGCCTCTCCACCAAAATCCCTTCCCCGCCCGCCAGTCGCACCCGATACATAAAATCTTCCGTAGGAGAAAATGTAAGTCCTCGCGCTTTCACCAAATGTGCGACATAGCTCGGCGAATACCCCAGCGCGAGTCGCCCCAGAATTTCCGATTGGTCGAGCCGCACCGATTGCGCCCGAACGCCCGTCGCACCGATCAAAATCGCCGCCGCCAAAAGAAGAGTTCGAAGTCTCATGGTCTTTGCCTTTGGACACCAAAGGCCACACATCAGTGCCAGTAAGGCAATTAGAAGGGTTGCTTGAGCTGTGCGACAATAAGACATCGGTACCATTAATCGGAGAATCTACAGCGATGAAATCAGGAGGGTTATTTCTCGCAATGAACCAGTCGCCACCCGCACGAGCAAAGCAATCTCTTAATTCTTCCGTTGCCGCACCCAGCGATTTTCAGGGTGCGGAATTTCCCCGCAACCTCAACCGTCACAAACTCTCGCGCCCGCCATTCGAACACTTTCCATTCAATGCACCAAACACCCGTTCGCCAATAATCTTTTTCCGCTCACCACCTTTCACTGAGAAAAACGCCCCTCGTCTGCTACCTTCTCCCGTGTACGCGTCGTCCCGTCCCGCCGTTCCGCACCCCCACACTCGTCAATCAAATCCCAAAATCCCAGCGACTCATAATGTCGCCTTCGTCGCCCGCCTAAATCCCGCAGAATCCGCACTTACACAAGTGTTGATTCCACAGGACATCAACCTCTTTAGTTTCCGCACTTATGAAAAACCCGGGGCCGCCCCGCCCGATTCGGTTAACCAGCCCGCGTCCGCGCCAATATGCGCACCGACACCACGGCCGACCAAGCGCGTCAGCGCGGCTGTACGGCCGAGGCTAGCTTCGCCACCTGCCCACAACGCGCCGCGCCCGCGCCGCCATCAACCACTCAATTTGTCTTTATTTTTTCTGCCCGTAGTACGCCGAAGCACCATGCTTCCGCAAAAAATGCTTGTCGTGCAAATGCTTCGAGATCGCACGCGCCTTCGGATTCGCGCTGACCGTCGCCGTCGCCATCGCCGCAATTTCTTCCACAATTACCGCCGCATGTGCCGCCTCTGTCGGCGATGTGCCCCAGCAAAATGGCGCATGTCCCGCCACCAAAACTCCCGGCATGTGCAGCGGATTCAACTTCGCGAATCGCCGCACGATCGCGAGGCCCGTATTCACTTCATAGTCGTCGCGAATCTGTTTCGGCGTCAGCGGACGCGTCACCGGAATCGGCCCGTAAAAATAATCCGCATGCGTCGTGCCGAAGCACGGAATCTCGCGCGCCGCCTGCGCCCAGGCCGTTGCGAATCGCGAATGCGTGTGCGCCACGCCGCCGATTCCCTCAAACGCTTTGTACAAAATCAAATGTGTTGGCAGATCCGACGACGGCCGCAAACTCCCTTCCACCGTCTTGCCGTTCAGATCGACCACAACCAGATCTTCCGGCTTCATCGATTCGTACGGCACGCCGCTCGGCTTGATCGCAACCAATCCTTCTTTGCGATCGATCCCGCTCGCATTTCCAAACGTGTACAGGACCAGCCCACGCCGCACCAATTCCAGATTGGCTTCCAGTACTTCTTCGCGCAGCGTTTTCAGAATCATGCGTTCCCTCGCGCGCTCGCCGCGATCCGCCGCAGCGCCGGCAAAACTCCTCCGACGAAAATCGCCGCGGATTCGGCCTTCCCAAATCCAAAATACAGCTCGCGATACAGCACGTACAACTCTTCGTACACTTTCGCCGCTTTCGCATCGGGCTCGATCACGCGATGCTTCGGGCAAAGCGCCGCCTGCGCTTCTTCAATCGAATCAAACGCCTTTGCCGCCATCGCCGCAAAAATCGCCGAGCCCAGGCTCGTCACATCCGACTGTGGAATCAAAATCGGCTTGTTCAGCACGTTCGCATACACGCGATTCAGCACTTCGTTTTTCTGCGGAATGCCCCCGCCGTTGATCACGCGATGGATCGGCACGCCATGCTTTTCCATCCGCTCCAGAATAATCCGCGTGTGGAACGCTGTCCCCTCGATCGCGGCGAACAATTCGTCCTGCGCCGTCGTCGAAAGATTCCAGCCCAGCGTGATTCCGCCTAGTTCCGGATTCACCAGCACCGTGCGATCGCCGTTGTCCCACGTGAGCCGCAGCAGACCGCTCTGCCCCGGCTTGTACGCTTCGAGTCCGGCGGAAAGCTGCGCCACCGTGCTCCCCGCGCGCTGCGCGATCGCGTTGAAAATATCGCCCGTCGCCGAAAGCCCTGCTTCCACGCCCGTTTTCTTCGGATGCACCGATCCCGGCACAACTCCGCACACTCCCGGAATCAGTTGCGTCGAATCGCTCATCGCGATGATGCACGTCGAAGTTCCCACCACGTTCACGACGTCGCCGGTCCGCGCGCCCGCTCCGATCGCATCCCAATGCGCGTCAAACGCGCCGACCGGAATCGGAATCCCCGCTTTCAGCCCGAGTTTTTCGGCCCACTCTGCCGTCAGCGTTCCAGCGATCGCATCGCTCGCCGCGTATCGACCGTTCAATTTGTCGCGCACGCCACCGAGCAGCGGATCGACGCTCGTCAAAAATTTCTCCGACGGCAATCCGCCCAGCTCCGAATTCCACATCCACTTGTGCCCCATCGCGCAAATCGACCGCGGCGCCTTCGCCGGATCGGTGATACCGCAAAGCACCGCGGCAACCATGTCGCAGTGCTCCAGCGCCGTCGCGAATTTTTCGCGTTTGTCGGGATTATTGCGCAGCCAGTGCAGCAGCTTGGAAAAGCCCCACTCCGATGAGTACGTTCCTCCGCACCAATCGATCACTTCGTGTTTGTCGCGATGCGCGGTATCCGTAATGAGCGCCGCTTCTTTGGCGGACCGATGATCGCACCACAAATAATATTCATCGAGCGGCTGCAAATTCTTATCGACGGGGATGACGCTCGATCCGGTCGTGTCGATCGCCAGCGCCGCAACTTGATCGCCCGAAATCTTCGCATCGGCAACCGCTTTGCGCGTCGCGTCCGCGAGCGCCTTCATGTGATCGTCGTGGCTCTGCGTGGCGAAGTCGGGATCGTCCTTCCGCCGGTGCAGCGGATATTCAGAAACGCCGGAGCCAAGCCGCCCGTGCTGCGTATCCACAATCGTCACGCGCACGCTCAGTGTCCCGAAGTCCACGCCCGCCACAATGGCCAAGTGACTCTTCTCCGAACTGGAAGCGCCGATTTACGCCGGGCTTCGAGCAGCATCTCGCCCGCTCTTTCTCCCGAATTCGCCCCGGCTTGCTCGCTGCCGTCCCTACGCTCCGTGCGCGTACATTTCCCAGCCAAAATAATTCGTCGCCGCCTCATGCACAACCGGAGCAACCGTCGAGAAATTCGCCGCGACGTGATGCTCGAAACCATTCTCGCAGATGTAGCGCAGCAGCTTCTGCATCTCCGGAATTTCGACGACGCCCGCGCCGCCAAACGTCTCCAGCGGATCGTCGGTGAATTTTCCCCCGCCGCTGTAGCCGCGAATCTTCCCGCTCAAATCATCGGTGGAAAATCGCGCAAAACTCATCGGCCCCGATTTCACGCGGCCCACGCACGTCCCGAACGTGTTGTCCTTGCCGACCGTTCCCGCAATGATGGCCTGAAAATCCATCGTAACGTCGCGAAAAAAATGCTTCGGCAAATTGCTGCAGTGGAAGCAGACCGCCTTATTCGGATCGCTTCCGTAATTGTTGTTCCAGTCCAGCAGCGCGCTCGGCGTTCCAGACGCCAGCGCCAGCACGTGCATTCCCAGCACACCGCAAACATCCACTTCGCACGCGCTCGACAGCAGCGAGTCGCTCATCATGCTCATGATCGTGCACGGCACGACTCCGAGATTCTCTTCCAGCGACGTCCAGCACTGCACCGCGCTGATTTTCACATCCGTCGCTCGCATCCAGTCATCGACCACGGCGCCCAGCTTCGCCATCTTCAGCAATGCCTGCTGTGGAATTCCACTGGTGGAAACGTACTTCTGGATCGCGTTCAGCTTGCCGACCGCCGTGGGATCGTCGTCCTTCATCCGCGAAATGCGGCCCATCACTTCGGAAAGATCGAGCGTCTCGACCGAAATCCCGTTGTGCTCCAGAATTTTCTCGCTGTAGCGAACCGTATTGAACGCCGCCGGCCGCGCGCCGATCGCGCCAATGCGCAAATTCCGCAGCCCCTTCACGACGCGGCAAACTCCCGCGAACCATTCGAGGTCGGCCTTGAACTCCGCGGAACCTGGCGCAACCGTGTGCAGCTTCGTCAGCGAATACGGAATGCCGTATTGCTTCAGGTTGTTGCACGCCGACATTTTTCCGCAGAACGAATCGCGCCGGTGCGCGATTGTCATGTGCGACGGCGCGTCCGGCGTCGCCTGAATCAAAACTGGAACATCGAGCCGCGCCAGCCGCAACGTGTCGGCAATCGCGCGCTCATCGCCAAAATTCGGAAGCGTCACCACGACGCCGTCGATCTTTCCGCCTTGGCTTTTGAACAATTCGGCGCAACGCTTTGCCTCTTCGTGCGTTTCGACGGCGCCGTGCTTGCTCTGGTCTGGCCCAAGCACGACCACATCGATCCCGGCGTCCTGCAAGACTCGCATCATTTCTTCGCGGCCCGTCTTGGCAAGGTGATCGGGGAAAAATCCGCGATTACCCACAATCAATCCCATCGTCATTTTGCCGGTCGTCGTACTGGAAGCGCTCATGGTGGTGAGCCTCGATCTTGCGGAGATTCGCCGAAGCAGCAGCGGAGAGACGCAGGCATTCTAGCCGAATCCAGTCCCATTCAGCAAACGCTTACCCGCAGTAATATCGCGGTTTTGTCACCGATGACCAACCCGCTTGCAATCGTTGTGTTGAACCGCCCCGGTAGCATTGGCGTCTCGCCGGCGTTTTTTCGATGGGTTATCGCCGAATGGCCGTACGGCAGCCTGCGCAAGAAACGCAAACCCGCCCGCGAGATGCCGGCGCTACCAAACCACTCAACGTCCCGGCGGCGGCGTCCGTGTCAGCTTCAGAATCAGCTCGGTTTCCTTCGCGTTATACGGAGTCCCGTCGCCGCGGAAGATATCGTGGAACCACAGCGGCGGTTCGTCGGGATACTGCTTCTCCCACGAGTCCCACGCGAAAATTGTCTGCGTTTTTCCGGACACAAAGCCCCAGTTGTACGCGCCCACGTCCTCCTGCTTCAGCACCGGCAGAACCGTTTCAAACGTGCTGCCGTTTGGCCGTGCCATGTATTCCGTGCAAATCACCGGCCGGTGAAAATGGCGCAACGAGTGGATTTCAGCGGTCATCTTTTCCGGAGGATCGTAGTTGTGAAACGTGATGACATCCGAATTCTCAAGCTGCAGCTTTTCCATCGCGCTCAGTTTCGAGTCGTCGCTGAAATCCAGTTTCTTCCAGACGCCGCTGGTCAGCGGCTGCGAAGGCTTCGCGCTGCGCGCCCAAACCCAGACTTTCGCGAGCAACTGTTCCGCAACTTCGGCTTTGTTCGGCAGCTCTGTCGTCTTGTATTGCCCGTTTTCGTTGTCGGGCTCGTTCATCAAATCCCAGATCACGACGCGCCGGTCGTCGCCGAATCGCCCAACGACCGCCTTAACGTACGGCTCAATTTCTGTCGACCAGCTCGCCGGATTTTTAAGAATCGCCGCGCCCGGCGCCTGTACCCAGCCGGAATTGTGCGTGTGCGGTTTCGGCGCGCGCTGCTTGCCGATCTGCGGATTCGGATCCCAAACCGAATCGAGCAGCACGAACATGATGCGAATGTGGTGCTTGTCCGCAACGGCCAGGAATTTGTCCATGCGATCGAGAAATCCCGCCGGATCCTGCTTCCACGCAAGGTTATGCAGAAACACGCGCATCGTGTTCATGCCGATGTTCTGCGCCCAGCCGAGTTCCCGATCGATCGTCGCCAGATCAAATGTATCCGCCTGCCACATTTCCAGTTCGTTGATCGCCGTCGAAGGAATGAAATTGCTGCCGACGAGCCAGGGCTGCGATTCGTACCAGTCGCGGGCGCGTTTTTGCGACCAGCGATCCTTCGCTGTGTAATCGGGGGCCGAGTTTTTGGGCGCCGACTCCGCGGAGGTAGCAAGCGGCACAGCGACGAGGAACAGAAATATCAGGCTGGCGACAAGCGATCGAAATCGCATTCCAGTGGCTCCTTGGTTGATCGCGTGAAGCGAGCGCAGCTTCGCGCGAGACGTAGGTCACGCAAGTTTCAGTTGAAGAACCGTAACAGAGGCGGGAGGAAAAGTGAATTTGACAGTGGAGCCCGATGGCGACCAGCTTTCGCTTCGCGACTTCACCGCATCAGGAGACTCGAAGGTGTTGTGCGCGTGGATGTCCTGCGTCGCAAGAATTGTTGCGCGACCAGACGAAGCTTCCGCACCGCGAAGATGGATTTCCGCTTCGCGCGGCTGCGACACATCCGGATTCACCACGCTGATCGTCAGGTTCTTGTCGCGCAAAGATGCAGAGCCTTTCAATCCCCAGAAAGAAGCCTGTTGCCCGTCGCGATCGTACGAAATGCTCGGGCTGAAAAATTCCGTGCGAATGGCCTGCGCGCCCTGATGCGCCGCGTACATCTCGAAAACGTAATAGACCGGCGTTTTCACAAATTTCTCGCCATCGGCATGAAACAGGCAGTTGAGGTTGTTGACCAACTGCGCGCAGCAGGCCATCGCGACCTTGTCGGGGTTGCGGTTAAAGATGTCGAGCGTGAGCCCGCTCATCACCGCGTCGCGCAGTGTGATCTCCTGCCCGAGAATGTGCGTGGGCGCGAATTCGGTTCCGGGCTTGTACCACGGCCCCCACTCGTCGACGACAAGTTTGATCCGCCGCTTCGCGTCGAACTCATTCATTACCGCCCAGTGTCCATGAATCATTGGTTCGAGTTTGTCGGCCTCGCGCATCAACTCGTACCAATCGACAGGCTCGAACTTCACCGCATCGCCCTTGCCGGCGTCCCAATCCTTCGTGCGACCTCGGCTCAAATTCCACGAATAATAGTGGTGCGAAAGCCCCCAAACCGAGTTGAGCGCATTCGGCCCTTTCTGCAACATGCCCTCGAAGAATCCGCGCGTCCATTTGTATTCGGCATCATTCGGCCCAGATGCAACGAAGCTCAACTCACTTCCGTACTGCGGGACCCACGCCGCAAACTTGCGATACTCGGTGGCGTACTCGCCTGGAGTCATATCGCCGCCGCATCCCCACGATTCGTTGCCGATTCCCCAGAACCGAACATTGAAGGGATCCTTGCTGCCACCCGAGGCGCGCAGATCGGCGAGCGTGGTACTGCCCGCGGGCGAATTGCAGTATTCAACCCATCGGTAGAAATCAATTGCGGGCAAGCTGCGAAGATTCGCCGCGAAATACGGCTGGCTGCCCGCGAGCCTGCAAAATTCGACAAGTTCGTTGGTGCCAAATTCGTTGGGATCGTATTTCTGCGGGATGTTGCCCTTGTCGCGGACGAGAGGATCGCCGGCCCAAAAGTTGGTGCGGCGGGGACGTTTGGCCATCGGCCCGACGCCGTCCTTCCAGTCGTAGCTGTCGGCAAAGCACCCTCCGGGCCAGCGGATCACCGGCGACTTGATCTTCTGGAGCGCGTCGGTGAGTGCCTTCCGAATGCCGTGGGTATTCGGGATTTTCGAGTCCGGCCCGACCCAGATGCCGTCATAAACGACGCCGCCGAGGTTCTCCGTGAAGTGGCCATAGATTTCAGGCGAAATGGTGCCGAGTGGTTCGTCCAGGACGACGTCGATCCGAGCGTCAGAGGCAGATGCGGCGCCAAGGGCTGGCCGAGCCACAAAGGAAGGCGCCAAGGCGGCACCGGCGGCGGCCAAAGATGCATTCTTGAGGAACTGGCGGCGAGGCAGGGTCATCGGGACACTCCGTCAGAAGGTTTGAGTAAACGTTTTCACAGGGGCTTTGCGCGAAGCTTAGCGCGAACCCAGATGCGGTTCAAGAACCGATTACCGGCTTGCCACACTCGGGAGGTCGAGCAGACGAGCGAGCGCCGAAGAGGGACGCCCAAGGGGAGCGACAGAGGGGAAAAGTACTGTGTTCTCACAGACGCCCGGCACGCTGACTCGGCCCGCCTAAGTTCCACTTTTGGCGCCACTTCCAAGAGCAATTTTGCAGCGTCGCTGGTACGGCTCGGTAGGAGTATTAGTACGCCGGACCTACCTTAAATTGAACCTCGACATAGACTTAACACGCCAGTAACTTGGCGAAGCTGTAGAAGTGCAGTTTTTCGGAGGACCCAGCTTGTCTACCAAAGTAACTTCCGTCCTGCGTTACCTGTGTATGGCGTTGATCGCGATGGCCGTCCTTGTCCCAGCGTCCAAGGCAGACAGCGTAAATTACACATTTAGCAGCTCGGTCGGGTCGTTTGAGTACACGTCGGATTCAGGCTTCATTGCCCCGAATACGACGCTCGTGCTCTACAAGAATGATCTCGACTCGTGCCTGGGCTGCAGTTCCTTCAGTCTCCTGCCGTCCGCGGTGGTCACGAATCAGTTTATCGGCGACATCATCGCGTTTGGGAGCCTGACGAACGGGGCCATTTATGTGTTCCAGACCGGAGCTTTCGAAGCCATCGGGACTTACACAAGTCTCGTTGGTCTTCCCTCGGGTATGGCAACGCTGTCGGTGCAGGCGCCGGAGCCCGGCACAATCGGGCTGCTCGCTTGCGGACTTCTGTTGATGGCGGGATTCGCCTCACGGAAGCGATTGAGTGCGTTAGCTACGGCACGCGCTTAGTTTCGGCAAAAAAGAATCGGTGAGGAGCGTGGCTTGCGAAAGCGGGCCACGCTTTTTGCGTTTGAAGGGTCCGCCGCCAGCCCGCCAGGCCAACTTCGAATGGCGCCCGGGGAGCTTCCAATCGGCCCGACCGCTAGGTAGCAGCGACGACGGTTTGGTTTTGCTCGCCGAGGCCTTGGACGCCGAGCTGCATCTTGTCGCCGGGGCGGAGGAACTGGGGTGGCTTCTGCCCTGAACCGACGCCGGGGGGCGTGCCGGTCGTGATGACGTCACCCGGCTGGAGCGACATGAAGCGGGTCAGATAGCTGACGATGTGGGCGACGCTGAAAACCATGGTTTTGGTGGTTCCATTTTGGAACTGATGGCCGTTGACCTTCAGCCACATATTCAGGTTTTGCGGATCGGGAACTTCGTCTTTGGTGACGAGCCAGGGGCCGATCGGGCCGAATGTGTCGGCGCTCTTCCCTTTTACCCATTGGCCGGTGCCTTCGAGCTGGAAGGTGCGCTCGGAAAGATCGTTCACTACGCAGTAGCCGGCGACGTAGTCGAGAGCTTTGGCTTCATCGATGTATTTCGCTTCGGTGCCGATGACGACGCCCAGCTCGACTTCCCAGTCTGTCTTGACGGAGTTGCGCGGGATGATCACGTTGTCGTTGGGGCCGTTCACTGCGGAGGTAGCTTTCATGAAAACGACTGGCTCGGTGGGGACTTTCATGCCGGACTCGGCGGCGTGATCGGAGTAGTTGAGACCGATGCAGATGAATTTGCCGACGCGGGCGACGCAAGGACCGATGCGGTGCTGGCCGGAGACGAGCGGAAGTGACGATGGGTCAAGGGCGGCGATGCGCTTCAGGGAGTCGGGAGTGAGGGCTTCGCTAATGATGTCGGGGATGACGGCGGAGAGATCGCGGAGTTGGTTGGAATTGTCGAGCAGTGCGGGCTTTTCTTTGCCGGGTTGACCGTAACGCAGGAGTTTCATTTGGGCTCCGAGGGATTTGGAGTTAGGAGTTTACGGCAAACGGAGAGATTGCGCGACAGGTTGAGAAGATTGCATGGCGGGTTGGTCTGGGCGGTGTTGCGTCTAAACCCGCACCCTTTCAAAAAACGAAAGGGTGCGGCACCCAAAGGCCGTCTCGAGCGCGAAAGAAAGCGGTTAGAGGGTCCAGCCGCCGTCGATGATGTGGATGGCGCCGGTGGTGTAGGCGGATTCGTCGGAGGCGAGGTAGACGGCGAGGGCTGCGACTTCTTCGGGCTTGCCGATGCGGCCGATGGGCTGGCGGGCGATGAAATCGCGCCGGGCTTTTTCAACGTCGCCGAGCGCGGCGATGCGCTGCTCGAGGGATGGAGACTCGACGGTACCGGGGCAAATGGCGTTGACGCGCACTCCCTGCTTGATGAAATCGACGGCGAGAGCCTTGGTGAGGCCGATTACGGCGGCTTTGGTGGTGCCGTAGACGAAGCGATTCGGCGCGCCTTTGATGCTGGAAGCGCCGCTGGACATATTAATGATGCTGCCCTTTTTGGCGGCGGCCATTGCGGGGATGAAGGCGCGGCAAGTTCGATACATCGACTTCACGTTAAGGTCGAAGGAGAAATCCCAATCGGATTCGGAGCAATCGAGAATCGTGCCCTGATGAACGAAGCCGGCGCAGTTGAAGAGAATGTCGATGGCGCCGAGTTCGGCGGCGAGAGCGTTTACGGCGTTGATGTCGCGGACGTCGAGTTTGCGGGTTTTGATCGTCGGGTGAGCGGCGGCGAGTTTTTTGAGGAGGTCTTCGTTGATGTCGGTGGCGAGTACTTGGGCGCCTTCGCGCGCGAAGGCGGCAGTGGTGGCGGCGCCGATGCCCTGGCCCGCGGCGGTGATCAGTGCGGTTTTTCCCTGGAGGCGGCCGGTGGTCACGAGTGGAGGTGGCTCTCTGTCATTTGTTTGATTGGCCGGTGCGACCGTTTGTTGAAATGGCGGGACTGGCGAGGGTCGAACTCGCAACCTCTACCTTCGGAGGGTAGCGCTCTATCCAGTTGAGCTACAGCCCCGGCGCGTTTAGCCGACGAATGGATTCTACCGTTGATTGAGGTGGGATACCAGAGTGGGCGTCCGCCGACGGATCAGCCTTTGGCGTAGTCTTTGATTTGGCGGGCGAGTTTTTCGATTTCTTCGGCACGATGGACCATGACCAGGGAGAGGGTTGTAGTGGCGTCGGTTTTTTCGACTTCGGCTTTGAGTTGCGTGGCGAGGTCGAAGAGTTTCTCGATGTCTTTTTTGATGTCTTTCTGGCGCTGCTCGAGGAGGGCTTTTTTCGAGGCGGCTTCCGGAACCGGCGGGTCCATATCGTCACGATCGCGGCGCGAGGAGGGAGCTTGCGGTGTTTCGAGGCGACTTTGCGCGGCAGCGTTTGTGAAGACAGAGCGCAGGAAAAACGCGCCGACCCCGGCTGAGGCGACACGGAGAACATTGCGCCGAGATGGATCGATGAGAGCTTTCATGGCGACCTACTCCTAATCACGACGAAGCCGGGAACCACCGATTGGGCGGTTGCGGCTTAGTCAATGCTATACTTTTTTTCCGACGAATATGATGTCCAGTCCGTTCAGCTCGTGGCCCGTCTTCACAATCGCTACGGGAATCTCCATTTTGTTGACATTCGTGGCGGCCGAAGTCGCGGTGTTGCTGTTGCGGCGGCTGACGAACCGGCTGGTACGACCCGCAAGCTCTCAGACGCGCGGAGCACAGGCACGCGAGCAACAAAGCCGCGGGATGGCGGAGCAGATTTATCGCGTCGCGAGCGGATTTATCTGGGCGGCGGCGATTCTTTCGGTTTTGGCGGAGCTCGGAGTAAACGTGCTCCCAGCGGTGATTGTGATCGGCGCGGCGATCGTGGCGATCGGGTTTGGGGCTCGCGGCCTGGTGGCGGATGTGGTGGCCGGGCTGGCGATCGTGTTTGAGGATCAGTTCGCGGTGGGCGAAACGATTCAGATTCACGCGGGCCAGACGGGCGAGACGACGGGCAAAGTGGAACAGTTGACGCTGCGACGGACGGTCGTGAGGGATGCGCGCGGCGCGCTGGTGACGCTGAGCAACGGCGAGATTCGCAACGTGGCGAATGTGAGCCGCGACTGGTCGGCAGCGACGGTGGACATTACGGTGGCGGCGGAAGAACCACTGGAAGAAGCGCTGCAAGTGCTCGAGACGGCTTCGAGTGGACTGCGCGCCGATCCGGCGTGGTCGCAGGCGATCGTCGATGGGCCGCGCGTGCTCGGCGTGCAGGATTACGGACGATCGGGGCCAACGTTGCGCGTGCAGGTGAGGACGGCGCCGCTGCGACAAGATGAAGTGGCGCGCGAGCTGCGGCGGCGGATTCAAATGGAGTTTCAGCGGCACCGCATTGAGATCACCACCGCGGACGATATCGATCAGCGGTCGATCTTCGACGTGCGGGAAGAAACGCCGGCGGCGAAAATTTCGGGATTGAGCAAGAGTAAGTGAACGACGAGCAGGAGCACGAAGCAATGGGGCAGGTCAATTACGACGAAGTGAATCTGATGCTCCGGCTTTACGACATCCGCCGCGAAACGCGATTGCGACAGGCGCGCGCGTGGTTCGTCGATCATTTTCGTCCGATGTCGCCCGAAGAGACGATGCAGAAGTATCCTGCGGGAAGCGACGAGCAGAATTTCATCCGGATGGTGATCAGCTACTGGGAGATGGTGGCGAGCATCGTGAACCGCGGGCTGATCAACGACGAGCTGTTTTTTGAGAGCAACGGTGAAATCTGGATCGTGTGGGAGCGAATGCGCGTGATCGTGCCAGCGTGGCGCGCGGCATTCAAGAATCCAACGATGTTTTCGAATATCGAAGAGACGTGCAAGCGGCTGGAAGCGTGGCGCGAGAAGCGAGCGCCAGGGTCGACGGCGGCGATGCGCAGCGTGTTGCAGCAGGAAGTGAAATCGAAGTGAATTGACGTTGCGCGGTGTCGGAACCAGCGTCAGCATTGGCGCTGGCGCGAATCAGCGGGTGCGCTGAACGGGCTCGCGTGTGGCAATCATCGGAAGATTGGGCTCGACGGGCGGCTTGGCGACGCGGATGCAATTGCGGCCCGCAGCTTTCGCGGCATAGAGAGCGGCATCGACTTCGTGAAGTAGTTCCTCCACCGGCCGAACTCCCCACACATCGCTGAGCAGCAAACCAAAACTCATCGTGATATTCAGCGGACCGGCGAGCGTCTGAATCGGACGGCTGCTGACAATCTTGCGGATATCTTCGGCGCGGGCTTCGGCGAATTGCGGTTTGCAGTTGTTGAGCACGAGCAGAAATTCCTCGCCTCCGTAGCGACCAACAAAATCATAGGAACGAATCGAGAGCAGAAGGCGGCGCGCGATTTCCTGAAGGACTTCGTCGCCGACGAGATGGCCGTGCGTGTCGTTGACGGATTTGAAGTGATCGACGTCGCCGAGCAGGACAATTGTGCAAGCGGATTCGCGCTGAGAGCGCATGAGTTCGCGGCCGAGAAGGTCCATGATGACGCCGCGATTCCAGATCGAGGTGAGTGCGTCGTGCGTCGCTTTGAAGCGCATCATTTCACGCGCTTCGACGAGGCGGCCTTCAAGATGAAGAATGCGTTCGCCGGTGCGCAAGCGCGCTTTGAGCTCATCGACGTTGAAGGGTTTCGTAAGGTAGTCGTCGGCGCCGGATTCGAGACCGGCGACGATGTCCTCCTTCGATTCTTTCGACGTGAGCAGGACCATGTAGACGTAGGAGTCGTCCTGCTGACGGCGAACTTCGCGGCAGACTCCGGGGCCGTCGAGTTCGGGCATGACCCAATCGAGGAGCGCGAGACGCGGGCCATCGGATTGGCAAAGCTGGCGAACCGCGGCGCGGCCGTTTTCGACGGCTACGACTTCGTAGCCGGCGCGCTCCAGAGTTTTTTCGAGGAGGCGGCGGGAAAGCGCCTCATCGTCGGCGATGAGAATTTTCAACGTTGCACCTCGGCCATATAAGCCTCCATTTCGGGGAGAAGACCCTGGACCTCGCGCTGGAACGCGCGGTGCGCGTCGGCGATGTCGGACTCGGCGCCGCCTTCGCGCCCGAGCTGTTCGAGTTTTGCGGCGGCTGAGGTTGCGCGAGTAACGGCGAGATTCGCGAGCATGCCTTTGAGCGTGTGGCTGACGACGGTCATTTTTTTGAGGTCGTGCGCGGCGATGACGTCGGCGAGTTCGCGAACATGGCGCGGGAAATCTTCTTTGAAGATCGACATGAGATCGAGGAGGAGTTCGCGGTCGTTATCAACACGCGCGAGAAGCTCGGGAAAGTCGATTGCAGATTCGTTCGAGGGCTGATTTGTGTTGGTCATGTTTGCCTTCCTGCGTCTGAATGCATTTTGCGCAATCAGTTTTTTGTTGTTTCCGTTGGCTCGACGACGCGATGGGCCAACGCAAGGAGCTTTGAGCTCACGTGGAAGTGCGCTTCGCGAGCGGAGCCGAGATTCACTTCGAACCGGACGGCTTCGTTTTCGAATGAGATCGAGAGCATCCCGCCGGCGGCGAGGAAATCTTCTGTTTCACCGACGGTAAACGTACTCGTGCCTTGCACCAAGGCGATGACTTTTGAGTAGCGTGCGAGTTCGGAGCCGCTGACGAAGAGAATGTGGCAGCCGTGAATCTGCTCGTCGTTTTTGATCCAACGAACAGAGATGCGGCGGCCGTGCGGCGCTGAGTCGCGAGAGACTTCGGCGAGAGTCGTGCCGAAGCGGAAATCTCCAAGCACACAGGCGACAAGCGGCGAATTTGGGGCGGGAAAAGCGCCGTCGGGCCAATCAACGAAACTTGGAAATGTGGCGAGGAAAGCGGCCTTACTGCGGCTCTGCGAGGGGACATATTCCTGCGCGGAAGTAAGAAATGGTGAAGTGAAAACGACCGCGGCTACAAGGAGAGCTGCAACACTCCTTCTTCGCATGATACGAACGCATTGTAGGGACACAACATGCTTGCGGTCCGACGAACGTCCCGTATTGGACAAGAAAAACACAAAGACTCCAAGGAGTCCGGGGCAAATGAGTGGCCACTTCTCTCTTCGATGTGGCACCGAAGACGAAACTTATCAATGGATTGAGTCGAAGAATCAGAGCGCGGAAGCGCAACGTGTTTCACTTAAGGACTCTTGAAGAATTTGGGTTCGGATTGGGACACGAGCGTCGGTCTCGCGTTCTTATTCCAGTGATTGCGCGTCACGAACGAGCGAGTGCTTGTTAAAACTTTTTAATACAGCAGAAATGAAGGATTCTCGACGCACGCTTCGCAGTCACTTTTAGACGCGTAATCTGTTAAACGCTCGGTAATACTTTTTAGTTTCGTTTGCGTTTCTCACGCGATTTTCCACTACTGAAATCACCCCGTTTCGCTACACGCTCCCAGATTTTGAACTACATGGAGCACTGTATTGTTGGCTCGGGGAGCGGGCTCTATAAACGTTTCATCAAGCCTAGATTGTCCTTGGCAAAGGAGCTGCGGAAAATGGACACGCAAGCGAGTGTTCCGGAACGTGTTTTAGTCGCCAGAGCCCAGGCAGGAAACGAAGAGGCGTTCACGGAATTGGTACGCCGGCACTCAGGCCAGGTTTATGGATTGTCGCTGAACATGCTTCGCAATCGCGAAGATGCCGAAGACAATCTACAGAACGTGCTCGTGAAGGCGTTTCACCACATCGATCGCTTTGAAGGGAATTCGCAGTTTTCGACGTGGCTGGTGCGCATCACGATCAACGAAGCATTGATGAAATTGCGGAAGCGCAACTCCGAACGGATCTCGGATTATCACGATCCCAATGCGTCGGATGATGAGTCTCGCTCGTTCCCCGAGATCGAAGATGGACGTCAGGATCCCGAGCGGTTGTATATGAGCAAGGAGCTGACGCGAAAGGCGTTCCACGGGCTGAATCCTTCGCTGCAAGATACGTTTATTCTTCAGAAAGCCGAGGGTTGGACGAATCGCGAGCTGGCGCAGGCGCTGGGCATTACGGTTTCGACCGTGAAGTCTCGCGTGTTCCGCGCACGGGTGCGGCTGCGGCAGCAACTGCTGAGCCTCACGCAGCCGGATTCCGTGGCGGCGTTGCAGAATTAAATTTCACCTGACGCAGGACGGAAGGTGAGAAGCGGCTCGGGAAACCGAGCCGCTTTTTTGTTGTTGAGGCACCGTGAATTGGTCGGTCCACGCCTTCACGTCTGCAACTTTAGGGCACAGAAAGAGCCGGTTAGAACTTGATTCTGACCGGCTGTACTAGGCAGCATGGCAGTGCTGTCGTCTTTGAATTGCGGTGTCGGCTTTGGTGTAGGTTGGGCTGCATCTAAACCCGCACCCTCCTGAAACCAGGAGGGTGCGGCACCCAAGAGCCGAAGTTAGCTAGTGGCACTGGCCTTCTGCGGCCCCTTCACTTCGATTTCGTTTACGACTTGCTTCACGTTTGGCACTCCGGACGCGACCTTCTCGACCATCGAGCGCTTCGCATGTGACGCAACGTCGCCCTTCAGCGTGACGACGCCGTTTTTCACGTCATAGCTGACGTGCTTGTCGAGCTTGTTCTTCACGAGCGCTGCGTCGAGATTTTTCTCGATGCCCTTGTCCACGTCGGAGTCGACGGTCTTCGCATCGCTTTCATTTCCCGGGGGACGAACGGCGATCTGGTCGGCGACGACTTGTCCGGCCGCGCCGCCCTTCGCGATCGATTCGGCTTGCGCTTTGTCACTGTCGGTGGCGACCGTGCCGGTCAAAGTCACAACGCCTTTGTCGCGATCCTGGCTGACGCTCACATCCTTGTACCCTGCTTGATCCAGGGATTTGCGAATGTTATCGCTCACGTCGGGCGATTTGTTGGTATCGGAACAACCCAGCATCGCTCCCGCCATCACGAGTGGGAGCACAGCCAAACAAAGTCTCGGTACTTTCATTAACTCTCCTTTGGTCCGGGCGATGGAGTGTGCTCCATCTATATCGGGCGTCTACAGTCGGGCAAGCCGCGCCAGCGAACGGCGCGAACTGAGCACAATTTGCATCCGCAGGAGCGGCGGCTCAATCGGGCGCTCGATGTAGAAATTTTTGGAGAGTCGGGTAATGAGTCCTACGAAATGGCGAAGATTATGGCGATGCGACGAGCAGGAGAAGGAGAGAGCGGCCAAGGATGGCTTCCAAGCCAGTCAAACTGCGAAGGCCTGGCGAGGGCCACCGTGCGCAGTCACTCCCGTGAGGGACTATGACCGCTCTCCGATCTTATGACGATTCACGATAGAGCCGGTGGTAAGGCGGTCCAATCCCGCGATTGCTGTAAGTCCAGCTGGAATTGTGAGGAGCAGCGCTGAGAGCGCGTCGAGAGCTATTCGAGTTTCGACGCGACAGAGTCGAGCACGTTGCGGCCTGTGCGCAGAACTTTGCCGACCTGCTGCTCGCCGCGATCGAGCAAATCCTGCGTCTCGAAAACGAGCCGACGCCCGCGACGGCGCATGCGATAAAATTGATCTTCGGCATTCGCGCTAATCCACTCGCGCGTTTCTTCGCCGGATTGCGGCGCGAAGAGAATCGCCAGGCCGACGCCGAGCCCGAAGCCGATGAGCAAACTTCCTACCGCTTTGCCTTTATCCGACATAGCGCCTCTCTTGCGGACCTGTATTTCGGTGCCGCGATCGGAGGGAGAAGACTCCTCGTTGAGGTCGTCGTAATCATTTTCGTCGTCGCGGCGTCGATGGGTGTGCATGGGATTGCTCCAGACGTTTCAATTTCGTTTGCGAATGCCTTGATTAGATTATTCGAATAATCGAGCCGGGAGAATCCATGAAATACCGGACGTCGTCCGGAGCAAGTCTAGTTCCGTTCGCGGATTTCCTCGACTACGCGCTTGGCGACGTTCGCGTCGATCGTCGGGCTGACGTAGGTACCGTCGTCTTTAATTACGTTTAGAGCGCGGATTAATTCCTGTTCAGCATCGGACTTTAGAACGTAGCCTCGCGCCCCGGCGCGAAAGGCACTGCGGACGAGCTCTGTAGAAGAGTGCAGCGTCAGCAGAACAATTTTGGTGCCCGGCAGGACGTCGCTAATGATGCGCGTGGCCTCGAGGCCGTTGAGAACAGGCATGGAGACATCCATGATGATGACTTCGGGCTTAAGCGATTCCGCAAGGCGCACGGCTTCCTGGCCGTTGTCCGCTTCGCCACAAAGTTCCCATTCCGGAAAGGAGTGCAGGATACCCTGGACGCCGCGGCGAATTGCAGCATGGTCGTCAACAATCATTACCCGCGGCATATTGTTGTCCTTTCAAATCATCGGGCGAAAAGGGACGCGGTGCCGCAGAGAGCCTGCCAAGGAAGGATGTAAACTTTGGCAGATCCGAGAAGTCCCGAACTTCCATTCGCGTGAAACTCAGATCAAGCTTCGATGATCTGATTCCGAACTGCGTACCGAACCAATTCGCTCACCGAGTGAAGCTCGAGCTTGCGCATGATATTCGCTCGATGTGTTTCAGCGGTTTTGACGCTGATACCCAGAGCGACCGCGACCTCTTTGCTGCTCTTGCCTTCGGCGAGCAATTGGACAATTTCTCTCTCGCGCGATGTCAGATCGGCTGCGCAGCAAAGCCTGTGGATCGGGCGCGGCGTGTGGGCGGCTGAATCCGTCGAGCAACATGTCGGCGGCACGCGCGGTGAAGAAAGAGCGATGATTGGACAACGCTTCGACGGCAGAAACCAAATCCTTGTCCGCGTCGGACTTCATGATGTACGCGCGGACGCCGGCTTCGACGATTTCTCGGACGAGCTGATCGGAGAAATGCAGCGTGAGAATCAAAATTTCAGTTCGGGGAAGAGTCTTCTTGATGCGACGCGCGGCCTCGAGTCCGTTGAGGTCGGGCATGCTGATGTCCATCACAACGATGTCCGGCCGAAGTTGTTCGGCGGTGGTTACGGCCTCGCGCCCGGTCTTTGCCTCAGCGACAACTTCCCAGCCGGCGTGCGCGGTGAGCAACTGCTTCAAACCGCGTCGAATAATGTCATGATCGTCAGCCACTACAATCCGAAGCGCCATTAAATTTGCCGGAGAAAGCTCCGTATCCTCCCGTGGATCGGTTCAGCGACCTTAGGTCCTTAGCTGCGTTATGATTTAGCACACTCCAGGCCAGTTACATACCTTTTTCCCTGTATTTTCCCGGTGACGGGACCGAATATATTTCGCTTTGTTTTCCCTGCTCTTCTGCTGCGAAGGCGCTCGCAGTACCATTGTGAAAACAACTGCATAAAATACGGCCCGACACCCATCGCGCTACACGAATGCATGGATTGTTGCTGAGTGGCGGCAGATATCTAATGCGCGGGCGGAGGTTGAAAGCCCCCAGACCCGACCTCTGAACGCGACGGGATAAGGGGCGAATACACACATGATTACAATACTCATTGTGATTTTGCTCTTGGTTGCGCTTGGTGCTCTGCCGACATGGCCCTATAGCTCAGGGTGGGGTTACTACCCGAGCGGCGGCCTTGGACTTGTCGTTCTGATTCTCGTGATACTCCTGCTTCTTGGGCGCATATAACGTAATTCGATGCGGAGCGCGAGCGAACATGAGTCGACTTGAAACTCATGCTCGCTCGCTGGTTCGCGTCGCGGTTTGCGGACGCGATCAAAGCTCGTCCAAAGGATAGGTGATGTCCGCACAACCCGGCTCCCTGCAGACCGAACCGCAACCGCAGCCGCGCCCGATGGTTCGAATCGTCGGCCTACTCTGGGTCGTCGTAATCGCGATTGTTGTCGCCTTCGCGTATTTCGCCAGCTCTCTCTGCATCACGTTCCTGCTCGCCAGTTTTCTCGCGCTGCTATTCGACCCAATCCCTACCTATCTCCAACGTTTTCGGATTCCTCGTATCCTCTCGGCCGGCTTACTCATCATCGCCGGATTCGTCGGGATTGTGGCCGCGGTGCACGCTTCCTATGGCAGAGCGAGTGAAATCATCGAAGACTTGCCGGACTATGCGGATCGCATTCACGACGCCTTTGAGCCGATCAATCAACGCATCCAGCAGGTACAGAAAAGCGCCGGAAGCATCACCGCGTCCTCGCCAGTTCCAATCAACAAGAAATCACCACCGGTGGTGCGCGTCGCCGATCAACCGTCGCCCGCGTGGCCTTCTTACCTGATCCGTGGAGTTGGATCTGTTTGGGGCGCCATCATCGTCGGCGGCATCGTGCCGTTCCTGATGTTCTTCATGCTGGTGCGCAAGTCGCATTTGTACGACTGGACAGCGCATACATTCGGCGAAACGGTGGACGTGCCGAACTTCACGTCGATGCTGGCAAAGATGGTGCGAGGGTTTGTCGTCGGCAACTTGATGGTCGGCGCATTGATGGCTGCGGTGATGGTGGCGGTTTTGTATGCGCTCAAAGTGCCGGGCGCGGTGCCTCTCGGCATCGCCAGCGGATTTCTGAACCTCGTGCCGTTCGTAGGAGCGATTCTGGCGGCAGGTCTGCCTGTCTTCGCGTCGATTTTTCAGTTCGATTCGGCCGCGCCGTTCGTGCTGATGGTTGTTGCGGCCATCGCGCTGCATATCGTGTCGGCAAACTTCCTGGTGCCGAAATTGATCGGGTCGCGCGTTAACATCGGCCCCGTCGCGGCCACGATGGGGATGCTGTTTTGGGGCTGGCTCTGGGGAATCATGGGTGTGCTGCTAGCCGTACCGCTGACAGCATTCGTAAAGCTGGTCGCCGACTGTCACCCATCGCTGATTCACATCTCGAATTTGCTTGCGGAGAAGCCTCGCGGCGTTCCACATTGGGTGGAAGTCGGGTCGGAGCGCGTGGTTCGCGCAGTCCCGTTTTTCGGGAAACACGTGCGGGCCGACGGAAAAGACTGATTTCCAGCCGGATTTTGCAGGGAATCGGCCAAATTTGCGTTCCATAATTTTCGAATTCCCTTCCCTGTTACAACTTCGAACGACCTGTACCACCGATTACACAAGTATTACAGAGCGCTTTCGAACCGCGTGCTACGTTCGTGATTGTGATTGCGCGTAACCCGCGCCAAGGACCCCGCGAATGAGCGTTCTGCATGACGATCGTACTTTTAAAGCTGGGCTGAACTGGACAACCACCAGCTTTATGCTGCTATTTCACGTTGGCGCGATCGCAGCGCTCTTTACGTTTTCGTGGACGGCGCTCGCGATAGCCGTCGTGCTGTACTGGGTTGCCGGGAGCCTCGGCATCGGCATGGGCTACCACCGCCTGCTGACGCACCGCGGGTACAAGACGCCGCGTTGGGTCGAATACTTTTTGACGGTCTGCGGCACACTCGCCCTCGAAGGCGGCCCGATCGCGTGGGTCGCAACGCACCGCATCCATCACCAGAACACCGATAAAGAGGGCGATCCGCATTCGCCGCAAGACGGCGGCTTCTGGGCGCACATGGGCTGGATCATTACCGGCCAGGCGATGCACCAGAACACCGCGGAACTTCTGCCGTACGTTCCCGATCTCCGCAAACAACCTTTTTATATGTGGATCAGCAAGTACCACTGGGTGCCCATCACGACGCTCGCCGTGATCACGCTCGCGCTGGGTGGCTGGACCGTCATGTTGTGGGCCGTGTTTCTTCGCACGGTGCTCGGGCTTCATTCGACCTGGCTGGTCAATTCCGCGACGCACATGTGGGGCTCGCGCCGCTTCCTGACGACCGACACTTCGACGAACAGCTTCTGGGTAGCGGTCCTCACGTTCGGTGAAGGCTGGCACAACAACCATCACGCCGTTCCGGTGGCCGCGAAGCATGGCCTTGCGTGGTATGAGATCGACATGAACTGGTGGGGCATCGCCACGCTGAAGACTCTCGGGCTCGCCTGGGACATCAAGCTCAACAAGCTGACGCCAGAAGCGCATGAAGCGCAGCGAGTTGCTGCCGCGACAGCAGCGCCGGCGGACACGGCCATCGCAGGTGCAGGGCTGTTGACGCCGGTCGTCGAAGAGGAAGCGCTCGTTTCGGGCGACTAACTCGACACTTCAAGTTTCGTTCGGTGCGCACCCTCCTGTTGTCTGGGAGGGTGCGGTTTTTTGTGGGCTTCCGCTACCGTTCTCCCCAGGCTCCAGATTGATCCGTAGCTGTCCCCGGCAGACGCCATTCCAGTAGACTAGGCGTACCGATGCGAATTACCAGCCGCACAAGGACGATCGCGTTCTTCATCACGCTGGGCGCCGTACTGACGGCGGTCGCGATCTTCCTGAACGTCAGTTGGATCATCTACCATTCGCGCAGCATTGTTCCTCTCATACTGGGGATTGTCTTTTTCGCAGCGATTATCGCGGGGCTCGTCGTCTACACGATCTTCATCGTGCGCGAAATCAAGCGCAACGAACGGCAGGACAGTTTCCTCAACGCCGTCACACATGAGCTGAAAACGCCGATCGCCAGCATTCGGCTATACCTCGAGACGCTCCAGACGCGCCCGATCGATGAGGCGCAACGCCGGGAGTTCTATCGCATCATGCTGGAGGATTCGGAGCGGCTGCTCGGCACCGTCGAGCAAGTCCTGAAAGCCGGCGAAGCGCGTCATCTAACGCATAAGCGCAACTGGCAGGAGATCAATTTCGGCGCCGTTGTTACCGAAACACTGGAGCTCGCTCGTATCCGTCATCACCTCGCTCCGGAGTTCCTCCGGTTCGGCACGCCGCCCAGAGACGATCTGATCGTCATGGGCAATTCTGAAGAGCTTCGCACCGCCGTCTTCAATCTGCTCGACAATGCCGTGAAGTATTCCGCCGGAAACAAAGACATCGTTGTAGACGTGCGCACGCCCGACATCGACACGATTTCGCTAAGCGTGCGCGATCAGGGCATCGGTATCCCGCAGCCGGAACTCAAGCGCATCTTCAATCGCTTTTATCGCGTGCAAAGTCCCGCCACGGGGCAAGTCAAAGGAACCGGGCTCGGCCTCTTCATCGTGCGCGCGGTTGCGCGCCGCTACGGCGGCGACGCCTTCGCCGAAAGCGGCGGCGAAGGCCGGGGCAGCACTTTCACGCTGACGCTTCCGCGGGTTTATCGCGCATGAGCCGCATCCTCATCGTCGAGGACGAAACGCATCTCGCGGAAGGATTGCGGTTCAATCTCGAGGCGGAAGGCTACTCCGTCCACATCAGCGGGAGAGGCGAAGAGGCGCTCGATCTGCTGCTGAAAGACGATTCGGATTTCGAAGCGCTCGTGCTCGATGTGATGTTGCCGGGAAAAGACGGCTTCACCGTCGCGCGAGAGTTGCGCGAAGCGAGGAACTACATTCCGCTGCTGATGCTCACCGCGCGCGGCCGGCCGGAAGATGTACTCAAAGGGTTCGAATCGGGCGCCGACGACTATCTTCCGAAGCCGTTTAATCTCGCTATTTTGCTGGCGCGCCTCGAGAGTTTGCTTCGCCGGAAGAATTGGCACCAATCGTCGGAGACAGCTCCTGCCACTACTCGCACGGCACCAAACGGCAACGCAAACCCACCTGCCGCGCCGACAGCCGCAGACACATTCACCTTCGACGGCAAGACATTCGATTTTCAAGCGCTACAGCTCAAAGTCGGCAAGCAAACCTTCCAGCTCACGTTGATGGAGGCCGAACTCCTTCGCTATCTCATTCGCAGCACGGGCAAACCAGTCTCGCGTAAAGCAATCCTGCAAGATGTCTGGAATTTGCACGAAGACACCGACACGCGCGCCATCGACAACTTCATCGTGCGGCTTCGCCGCTACATCGAGAAGGATCCCACCAAGCCGCGTCATCTGCTGACCGTCCGCGGCCTCGGCTATCAGTTCGTCCTAGATCCGAAAAAGTGACCCTCATCCCGCGAGGGATCTTAGAAAGCTCTCATCGCTCGCTGCAAGTGGCAGTCGCGCAATTCACCCGGTGGAATTTCACTTGCTACCTCCACCCACTACTATGACGACCGCCACAGAGACTTCCAGCCGCGAAGAAAATCGCCTCCAACTCCTCCGTTCGTACGGCATCTTGGACACGGAGCCTGAAGAAGAATTCGACGAAATTACGCGCGCCGCTTCGATGGTTTGCGGCACTCCGATCGCCACAATTACCCTGATCGATGAGAGTCGCCAGTGGTTCAAATCGCGTGTGGGATTGGACTCCACCGAATCGCCGCGCGAATTCTCATTCTGCGCGCATGCGATGGAACATCCCGAACCGTTCATCGTCCCGAATGCGGAAAAAGATCCCCGGTTTTCCCAAAATCCGCTGGTAACCGGCGATCCCAATATCCGCTTCTACTGCGGAATGCCCCTCCGCAGCGACGGCCAGGGGCTGGGCACCCTCTGGGTCATCGACCGCACCCCACGCACGCTCACTCCCGAACAGATGCAAATCCTCAAAGTCTTGAGTGGCGCCGTGCTGAGCCGCCTTCAACTCCGCCGCGCCCTCCGCCTGATCGACGAACTGCGTAGCTCTCGGGTAGGCTAGACTCAATCCATAACGGCTGCTGCTGTTACCGCGTCTCTGAAAAGCGATTTCTACAACGACGTCGGCGGCGCATCAACAAACCGTTCCGGATGCCACGCTTTCCGCACGAGATAGTCTTTCAGCCGCGCCGCTCGTTCGGGCTCGATCGCCCGCTTACGTTTCCTCGCCACCGTCATGAGCGCGCTTTCGGCGTTATTTCCCGCGAGCCTCTCAAATCGGTTCAGCGCCAGATCCGTTCCAACAAGAAGAAATTCATCTGGATGCGAGGTTCGCCGAAGAATCAAGAATTTGCGCTCCAGGTCGGGATTCCAGGTTACGTCGCGTGTCGAAGTGACCTCGAGAACATCGGAGACGATCCTCCAATGACCTTTGTCGAAGATCGTTGCGGGCATGATCGACGCTCTCTGTACGAACAAATAAGTGCCATCCGGAAATAGATAGAGTGCCGTCCGAACTTCGGAGATGTCGGCACTCACAGCGTCTTCGCGCTGATGCCCATAGACACCCGCAACTTCTGAGGCGCTGGCATGCACAGGCTCAACAGCAACTCGAGAAGAGATGCGGCCCAACTGAATGTCAGTCGCCCGACCATGAGTCGGTTGGGTGAAAAAGAGGAGCAAGAACACGAGCGCAGACATAACGCCCCCAAAACTGGGGCCCATTCTGTCTGAGTCTAGATAAACAGGGTGTTAATTGACGAGAACTAAACTGATCGGATTATCTGTGGACGCGAAAAAAGCGTTGGAGGCGCGGGTGGGATTTGAACCCACGAATGGAGGTTTTGCAGACCTCTCCCTTAGGCCACTTGGGTACCGCGCCAAACGATTCAGTATATCAAATCTACGGATACCGAAAACTCGCAGCAGACACAGCGAGGGCTCGTGTTACTTTTTCTCCGCGCTCGCAACCCGCACTTCGCGCAAGAATCGCGCCGCTTCTTCCGGCGGCGTCGGATTGATGTAAAAGCCCGTACCCCACTCGAAACCCGCGACCTTCGTCAGCTTCGGAATAATTTCGATGTGCCAGTGATAATGATCGTTCGTCTCTTCGCCGATCGGCGAAGTGTGAATCATGAAGTTGTACGCCGGCCGATCGAGCGCCGCATCGAGCCGCATCAACGCATCCTTCAGCATCCGCGCCAGACTTGCGTAAATCGAGCTCTGATTATTTTCAAACGACGACCCGTGCGTCTTCGGCAGCACCCACATCTCGAACGGAAATCGCGAAGCGTATGGCGTCACCGTGATGAAGTGCTCGTTCTCGTTCACGACGCGCTCACCCGTGTCGCGCTCCTGACGAATGATGTCGCAGAAAATGCAGCGCTCTTTTTCGTCGTAGTAGTGCCACGCGTTATCGACCTCTTCCCGCACGCTGCGCGGCACGATCGGCAGCGCGATTAACTGCGAATGTGGATGCTCGATCGACGCGCCCGCGCCTTCGCCGTGATTCTTGAAAATCATGATGTAGCGGAAGCGCTTGTCGTTTTTCAGATCGAGCATGCGATCGCGATAAGCCCACAAAACGTCTTCGACCGCGCGTTCGGGCAGCGTCGCCAGCGACATGTCGTGCTGCGGCGTTTCCACGATGACTTCGTGCGCACCGACGCCGTTCATTTTGTCGAACAGGCCTTCGCCCTCGCGATCGAGTTCGCCTTCGATCCCCAGCGCCGGAAAGCGATTCGGCACGACCCGAATGCTCCAGCCAGACGAATTCGCCCCGCCGCCATTTCGCCCATACGCCAAAATCTCCGGCGGCGTTTTGTTTTCGGCGCCAGGGCAAAACGGGCATCCGCGCGGCCCGGCAATCACCACGCTCTCGCGCACGAAGTCCATCGGGCGCCTTCCGCGCTCGGTGGAAATGATCACCCAACGTGCGGTAATCGGATCTTTTCGCAACTCCGGCACAGCAATCCTCCTCGACCACGCTCGGGGACGGCAACAAAGGCGAGAGCACTACCTTTGCTCGGAGATTGTACCGCGAGTCGCCGCAGGCCGCCCGTTTCGGGAGTCGAATTCTGCGCGGCAGCATAGACAGTGGGCATTGCGCGACCCGACACAGCGCCATGCTGCCCTTACTACCAAGCTTTGAGCTGAGGACTGAACGCGTCTTTGTGGAGCCTGATTTCCGGCGGGGCCCCGACCCGATTATCGATCGCCACGACATCGAACCGGCACGGACACTCCTTAACGTGCCGCTCGCCGAGGAATCGCAGCGCCGTTCGCACAACGACGCGCTGCTTGTCGGTCGTGACGCTAAGCTCCGGCAGGCCGGGCAGATCGCCATCACGCACCGTTCGTGTGCGCACTTCAACGAACGCCAGCGTGTCGCCGTCGTAACCGATCAAATCGATCTCGCCTTTGGCAGCGCGCGGCGAAAAATTTCGCGCGATAAAGACGTAGCCGGCGCATCGCAAATACCAATACGCGTAGGTCTCGCCACGCACGCCTTCCTGGCGGGCAGCCGTGCGCATCGCGTCTTCCAACGCTTCCGCATCGACGCTGTCGGCGAGGTCATCGGCATCGTCATCCTCAGCGCGCACGCCATCGTTCTCGTCGCGCAGCCCCTTCCGCGCCGCCCACCGCACCACTCCAAAAATCATCCGCGAGAGTATCGGCATGACAGTTACCGAGGATTATACATATCTACAGCGGCAACAAACAAAAAGCCGCGGCGCCCAAATAACAGGCCCCGCGGCTCGAGTTTCAATTCGTTACTTCTTTACTTCATTGCTTCTTTACTTCGCTTCTTCCTTCAGCAGCAGCTCTTCGAGCGTCTTCACCGCAAACTCCGCCTGCTCCTCATCAATCACCAGCGGCGGGCAGAATCGCACGGTGTTCTCACCAGACCCCAGAATCAGCAGCCCCTTGTGATACGCCGCATCGATAATGCGGTTGCGCATCTCCGGCGCCTTTTCCTTCGTCTTCTGATCCTTCACGAGCTCGATGCCGATCATGAGCCCCCGCCCGCGCACGTTGCCGACATTGGAAAACTTTTGCGTCCAGTCCGCCGTCCGCTTCATGATGTAGTCGCCGACGCGCGCCGCATTCGCGATATATTTCGACTCCAGCAACTCGATTGTCGCCAGCGACGCCGCGATGCACACCGGATTGCCGCCAAACGTCGAAGCGTGCGCACCCGGCTTCCAGTTCATCACGCTTTCGCGCGCAATCACCGCGCTCAGCGGCATACCCGACGCGATTCCCTTCGCCGTACAGATGATGTCCGGCTCGACGCCAGCCGCGTGGTCAACCGCCCACCACTTTCCGGTGCGGCCCATGCCCGATTGCACTTCATCCGCAACCAGCATGATTCCGTATTTGCGGCAAATCGCCTGCAGCCCCTGTAAAAATTCAACTGGCGCCGGCATGTAGCCGCCTTCGCCCTGAATCGGTTCGATGAAAATTCCCGCGACCTCCTCAGGATCAACGCGGCGCTTGAACAACTCGTTCTCGAGATAGCCAAGGCAATCCGCCACGACCGTCTCCGGTCCCTTGCCATACATCCCGCGATACGTATCCGGATACGGCATGTGAAACACGCCCGAAATCAGCGTGCCGAATCCCTTGCGCTGCGTGTACTTGCTCGCCGTCAGCGACAGCGCGCCCATCGTGCGCCCATGAAACGCTCCTTCGAACGCGATGATCTTGTCGCGCCGCGTGTGATATTTCGCCAGCTTGATCGCCGCCTCGATCGCTTCCGCGCCCGAGTTGCCGAAGTAAACGCGCTTCTGTTCCTTGCCGGGCGAAATCGCGCTCAGCTTCGACGCCAGTTTCGGCATCCCCTCATAGTAGAAATCCGTGCCCGACATGTGCAGCAGTTCGGCCGCCTGCTTCTGCACCGCCGCGACAACATCCGGATGGCAATGTCCGGTCGAGCAGACTGCGATGCCCGCCGCGAAATCGAGGAACACATTGCCATCAGTGTCTTCGACCATCGCGCCATAACCGCGTTTGGCCACCAGGGGATAGTCACGCGTGTACGACGGCGACACCCACTTGGCATCCTCTTCCACGATGCGCTTTGCGTTCGGCCCCGGCAACGTCATGTTGATCTTTGGCAATTTCGTTCCGACATTCGTGTCGGTAGTCTTCGAACTCTTCGTCTCGGTCGCAATCATGGTTGGCTCCTTGGGGGTGGCCGCGAATCCTCAGGAGGTGGCGGCGGTTGCAGCAGTTAAGTGGTTGATACAGTTAGGCTTACAGATGAGCGGCACCAGATGGACGAAGTCACGAAAGGGGTGCGGCTCGGAAGGAAGGGTTACTTAGTCGACGCCGTAGAGGTTAGGGCGCACGTCGGCTGGTGAGGAAATCCCCACGAACTTATTGAGCAGGTTGTGGTTAGCGTAATTCATTTGCGCTTCCAGCGGACGGACCCGTCACGGCCATCTTCAAGAATTATACCACGCTCTGCAAGCTCTTTTCGGATTCGATCCGATGCCGGAAAGTCGCGCCGTTTCCGTGCGTCCTGGCGCTCGGCCACCAGCTTCTCGACGTCTTCGTCGCTGATCGCCCCGTCCGCGTTACCGTAGCCCAGCGCCGCCAGCTTCTGCGGATCCGTATCCGCGATCACAGCAAATACGCGATCGAAATTCCCCAAAAACTCTTTGGCCGCCGCCACATCACCCTGCCGGAACTCGCCCTTGTCCATTGCGATGTTCGCTTCGCGCACTAGATCGTACGCCACTCCAAGTGCCATCGCCGTGTTCAGATCATCGCTGAGCGCCGCATCAAAATCGTTCGCCGCTTGCTCAATCCGCACTGCCATTCCCGGCGCACTGCCCTCCTGAAATTTCTCGCGCGTCAGCCGATCTGAAAAATTGCGCAGCCTCTCAACCGAGTTCGCCGCCTGTTGCAGTCCATCGAACGTAAAATTTAGTTGCCGCCGGTAAGGCACCATCACCAAGGCGTATCGCAACGCCGACGGTTTGTATCCCTTCGCAAACAAATCGCGCAGCGTGAAAAAATTGCCGAGCGACTTCGACATCTTCTCGCCTTCAACCAGCAAATGTTCCGCGTGCATCCAGTAGTTGACGAATTTCTTCCCGGTCGCGCCTTCGCTCTGCGCAATTTCGTTTTCGTGATGCGGAAAAGCCAGATCGATACCACCCGTGTGAATGTCGATCGTCTCGCCCAGGAAATGCATCGCCATCGCGGAGCACTCGATGTGCCAGCCCGGCCGGCCTGGGCCGATCGGCGTCTCCCAAAAATGCTCGCCCGGCTTTGGAGCCTTCCACAGCGCAAAATCCCGCGCGCTCTCTTTCTCATAGCGATCGTTATCGACACGCGCCCCCGCCTGAATCCCCGTCACATCGATCTTCGACAGCTTTCCGTACTCCAGGAATTTCGCGATCCGGTAATAAATCGATCCTTCGCCGGAATACGTGAACGACTTCTGCTGAAGACGCTGGATTAACTTCACCATGTCATCGATGTAATCGGTCGCGCGAATCCAGTGTTCCGGCGCCTCGATGCTCAGCGCCGTGCAGTCGTCGAAAAACGCCTGCACAAATTTCGCCGTGTAATCGCGAATGGAAACGCCAGCCTTAGCGGCGTTCGCGATGATGCGATCGTCCACGTCGGTCAAATTCATGACGTGGTTCAACTTGAAGCCGCGCAGCTCCAAAAACCGCCGCAAAATATCCTGAAACACAAACGTGCGGTAATTCCCGATGTGCGCATAGTCGTACACCGTCGGGCCGCAGGTGTAGATGCTCACCTCGCCCGGCTTCTGTGGCACAAACGGCTCGACCTTGCCGCTCAGCGTGTTATGTACCCGAATTTCGTTCATAGCCCCGTCAGCGCCCACTTAGACGCACAAAACAAACTCCAGATTCTATCCGACCACCCACACGTTCGCCAAAACCTCCAGGTAGCGCCGGCGTCTCGCCGGAGTTTTTTCGATCCCCACTACGGACGCTGACACCGATGACAAATTCGAATCCTCCGTATTCTCCAAACAATAAGTCTTCTCATCTAAAAGCCCGCCTTCAGCCGTACAGCATCTGATAACCATCTATGCCCACCGCCACTACCCTCACAATCGCTGTCACCGGCGCCACCGGCTACATGGGCGGCCGCCTCGTCCCGCGCCTTCTCGACGCCGGCTACTCCGTCCGCTGCCTTGTCCGTTCAAAACGCAAACTTCAGGATCGCCCTTGGTCCGACAACCCGAATCTCGAAATCGCCCAACTCGACCTCTCTGACGAAAACGCTCTCCTCGCCGCACTGAAAAACTGCTCCGCCGCCTACTACCTCGTCCACTCCATGCTATCCGCCGGCACCGAATACGCCGAGCAAGACCTTAAGCTAGCCACAACTTTCGCCAACACCGCCAGACGAGCCGGCGTCTCTCGCATCATCTACCTCGGAGGCCTGGGCGAAACCGGAAAAAACCTCAGCGAACATCTCAGCTCGCGCCGCGCCGTCGAAAAAGCCCTCATCGACGGCGGAGTCCCCGTCACATCACTGCGCGCCGCCATGATCATCGGTTCCGGCTCAGCCTCATTCGAAATTCTTCGCTACCTTGTGCAGCGCCTCCCCATCATGGTCACCCCTAAGTGGGTGACCACTCCGTGCCAACCCATCGCCGTGCGCAACGTCCTCAACTACCTAACCGGCGTTCTCGAAAAGCCCGAAACCGCCGCGCGCGTCTTCGACATCGGCGGCCCCGAAGTCCTCAGCTATCGCGAAATCATGAACATCATGGCGGAAGAGCTGCATCTCCCGCGCCGCATCATCATTCCTCTTCCGATCCTCACTCCGCTGCTCAGCTCTTATTGGATTCATCTCGTCACGCCGCTCAGCAAAGATATCGCCCGACCTCTCGCCGAAGGCCTGAAAAACCCCGTCGTCGCCCGCGAAGACAGCATTACAAAAATCATTCCGCAAGAACTCTTCACCGTTCGCCAAGCCATCAAAGCTGCCCGAAGCAAGACCGCCGACGGGCAAGTCGAAACAAGCTGGTCCATGGCAGGCCCAATCGAAGGCGACCCGCACTGGGCCGGTGGCACGGTCTTCAAAGACGAACGGGAGGTTCACATCAACGCCGCGCCTCATGCCGTTTTTCAAGCTGTCTCGCTCTTGGGCGGCGATCACGGCTGGTATTCCGCAAAATATTTATGGGCACTGCGCGGATGGATGGATCGCGTTGTGGGTGGCCCGGGTCTTCGTCGCGGACGCCTTCACCCCGATCGCCTCGGCTACGGCGAAGCGCTGGACTTCTGGCGCGTAGTCGGCATCGAGCGCGACAAATCTCTTCTCCTGCGCGCCGAGATGAAACTCCCCGGCGTCGCCGTTCTTGAATTCTGTATCGATTCTGGCGGCGGTCCCGGCTGCAAGCTAAAACAAATCGCGAAATTCCAACCCAAAGGCCTGCTCGGGATCCTCTACTGGTATTCCGTCCTTCCCTTCCACCACTTCGTCTTTCGCGGCATGTTGGAAGGCATCAAAGTACAAGCCGAAAAATTCGCCACCGGCCAGGAACACCCGACTCCCTACGAAGTCCCCGAACTCTCTCAGTAGCGCCGGCATCTTGCCGGCGTTTTCTCGATCCCCGCTACACAACGAACCAGGTGAAATGAACTCCAAATCCTCAAAATCCACCCACAACTTCTCCGTGAACCTCAGCGCCCTCTGCGTCTCTGCGTTATCTTTTCTCTTTCAGCGCTGCTTCTCCATCACCACGTGCATCACCCGCTCCGACATCACATGCTGCGTCACCCGAAATCCCGCTTTCACCAAATCCAGATTCCCGAAAAATTTCTCTCCTGCTCCCAGCAAGACCGGCGACACCACCAGATGCATCTCGTCGATGACTCCTGCCCGCAAATACTGCTGAACGGTTGAAACTCCTCCGCCAATCCGAACATCTTTACCGCCCGCCGCCGCAGCAGCACTCTTCGCCGCCTCTTCAATCCCCTCCGTCACAAAATAAAATGTCGTACCGCCTCTCATCTCCAGCGGCGGCCGCGGATAGTGCGTCAGCACAAACACCGGCACGTGGTACGGCGGTTCATCTCCCCACCACCCCTTCCACGACTCGTTGCCCCACGATCCGCGCACCGGCCCGAACATATTCCGCCCCAAAATCCACGCGCCGACATTCTCAAAGCTCCGCGCCGCAAACTCCTCATCGACACCGGCGCTTCCGCCCTCGCCTCCGTGCATCGCGCGAAACGTCTTTGTCTCAAACGCCCACCCATGCATCGCCAATCCGCCCACCCCCATCGGATTGTCCAAGCTTTGCTCCGCTCCTGCGCCAAACCCATCCATCGAAATGCCAAACGCATTCACTCGAAACCGAGTCACAATTCCTCCACGCAACATCAACATCTAACATCCACTAGATAGCGGGCATTGGCAATCATGTCCTGCACATTCGTGATCGAGCAGGTGGTGGCGACAGCTTGACCAACCTCCGCATCACGTTTCAAACTCGCTTGGATCAAGGCATCTTCGAAACGTAAAGCCGTTGATGAAAGGACACTGACGGATTGATGCGCATAGGCCAACTCGCAAAAGCCGCCGGCGTCAGCGTGCAGACCATTCGATTCTACGAGCGCAGGGGCTTGTTGCGTCCCCCCCAGCGTACGGCCTCGGGCTATCGCATCTATGTTGCGACGGATCTCGAAAGCCTGCGATTCATCAAGTGGTGCCAACCCATGGGGTTCACGCTGAGAGAACTCAGCGAGTTGCTTCAGTTGCATGCCGCGGTTGCAAATCGAGACGCCGCTGCGCGGATGCCCGGAACGAAGGAGATGGCGTCAATCGTGCGAATCGGCCAGCAGAAGCTCGCGAGCATCGAAGAGAAAACGCGCCTCCTGCAGAAGATGCGCCGCCAGTTGCGCACGATGATCGTGAAGCTGCAAGGCGCCCAACAACCGACGTGCCCCGCATCCGGACAGGGAAACCCTTCCCGCCCCTCCAAGCGTTAGACCACCGCCCTTCCGAAAACGTTTGACCCTGTACCGCGCTACACGCTTGACGATTCGCTCAGGGCATACCTGCCCGGAGGAACCCTTATGGCGGAAACCAGCGAAACTCTTCGGCCCCGAAGGCTAGCGTGGATCACTGTCATCGCAATCGCAGTCCTGCTACTTGCATTGGTGCTCTGGAAAGCTGGCACCGCCACCAGAAAAATGTCGTCCGTCATCGCCTCCGACGGACAAGAGCTCTCGCATTTTCATGTAGGCGACACGGCGAAGTTCGTCGTGGAAGTCTCCGATTCCAGCAAGACCGGAACGTTCACCGGAATCGTTCTTTCGAAAAAGACCGACGAACTCTATCTTCGAACGTCCGATCACGCGACGGTCCATTGGCAAAATCAAACGAAGATCGTCATGGGCAAATCCGACGACTTGCATCCGGGCGCCGTCGTTCACGTCACCGCATCTGTCCTGCAAGACCACACTTTTGTCGCGCAGCAACTCGTCATTCTCACTGGCTTCGTCAAGGTGCAACCGCAATGAGCGCATTCTTCTTCACCGCTGCCAGCGGATGGATCGCTTCGATCCTGATTTGCGCCGCGATTGTCATTCCTTACATGATGCGGCGCAACCGGCTCAACAGCGTACTTTTAACGCGAGGAGAATCGACTGCGCCTTTCTTGACCCGTCTCCGCGCTCACTATTGGATCGGCTATTTCGTGACCGGATTGTCCTTCGCTCACGCATGGGTTCCCATGCGTTCAGGTTACATGAAGCGAAGCGATATTCAGGGACTATGGTTCGCAACCGTGGCCCTGTTGCTCTTGTTCCTTCAAGTTTTGTTGGGATTAACGCTTCGTGCGCCCCAGATTCCAAATCGCCGCTCTCTGCGCAGTTTGCATTTCTGGGGGATGGCCGCCATCGTCGCTTTAGTCGGAGCCCACATTTTGCGGAACGGCCGCTGACGGTCGGCCTGAGCGATGCGCCTCCGGACTTGCTGACCGGCACACCACAGCCGCCATTTTCGCCGTTGCCACTCCTATCTCCACTTCTTTAAGATACCCGCAGCATCCAGGCGGGGCCATCAGGCCCCCTTTGTTTCCAAGTTTTTGTTCCGAGTCCGAAAAGAATAGAATTCGCGCCCCGTCAACAGGAGCCCTCTCATGCTCAATCGCTATCTCCGCACTCTTACGCCCCTGATCGCTTTCGCAGCGCTGGCAATCACTTTTGCATTGCCGCCGGCTCAAGCTCAAACCGCCGCGCCGGCCCCAGCACCCGCGCCTACCGCAAAGCACCGCGTCGCCGTCATGAACTTCGACTACGGCACCGTCCAATCCTCCGTCTCCGCCATCTTCGGCACCGACCAGGACATCGGCAAGGGCATCTCCGCCATGCTCATCGAAAAGCTCGTCAAAGACGGCCAATACTCCGTCATCGAGCGCGCCGCACTCGACAAGCTTCTCGCCGAGCAGAATTTCTCCAACAGCGACCGCGCCAATCCCACCAGCGCCGCCAAAATCGGCCAACTCCTCGGCGTGGACACCATCATCATCGGCAGCGTCACCCAATTTGGCCGCGACGACAAGCACACCAACATCGGCGCCGGCGGGTTCGGCTCTAAATACGGCCTCGGCGGCATCGGCACCAAAAATTCGAAAGCGGTCGTTGCCGTTTCCGCCCGGATGGTCAACGTTAACACCGGCGAAATCATTTCCGCGGTGACCGGAACCGGTGAGTCCTCCCGCGGCGGTACCTCACTTCTCGGCGCAGGCGGTGGCGGTGGAGGCGGTGGCGGCGGCGCCGTAGACATGGGCAGCAGCAACTTCGGCAACACCATTCTCGGCGAAGCCACCCACAAAGCCGTGGACGATATGGGCGCGCAGCTCGACGCCAGCGCCTCCAAAGTTCCGACGGTCAAACTCGAGGTCAGCGGCCTCGTCGCCGACGTCTCCGGCAATACGCTCATCGTCAACGTCGGCAAGAAAGCCGGCCTGAAAGTCGGCGACGTTCTCGATGTCAGCCGCCCGGTCCGCGTCGTAAAAGATCCCGCCACCGGCAAAGTCATCAAGTCGATCGTGGACAAAGTCGGCTCCGCCACCGTCACCGAAGTCGACGACGACTCCGCCACCGCCACTTTCACCGGCGCCGCCCCCGCCAAAGTCGGCGACGCCATCAAAAACCAATAACTTTCGTTTCTTCAACTGCATTTTTGGAAGCGTCGTCATCCTGGGGCATCCGAAGGACGCCGAAGGATCTCAGCGTTCAGTCCAACGAAACGCCCCTCCGTTCGCCACGTGTAGAGGCGGGCTTCAGCCCGCCCTCGATCCGTCGCGCCAAAACCCAAAATCACCCTCAATCTGGTGTATCCTCACCCCTAGCAATTCCCCAGCATCCAGCCACCCACGGAGGCCTGCATGAGCGCGGGATTTTCCACCGGCCAGCACATCGGCGACTACGAAATCATTTCCATCCTCGGCGCCGGCGGCATGGGCAAAGTCTACAAAGTCCGCAACGTCATTTCCGAGCGCGTCGAGGCGATGAAGATCCTTCTTCCCGATCTCACCTCCAACCAGTCGCTCGCCGACCGCTTCCTCCGCGAGATCCGCCTTCTCGCCACGCTTCATCATCCAAACATCGCCGCGCTCCGCACCGCGCTCACCTACGAAAATCAGCTCGTCATGATCATCGAGTACGTCGAAGGCGAAACGCTCGCCAATCGCGTCGCGCGCGCCCCGATGTCCACCGCCGAAGTCGTCAACTACGCCAGCCAGTGCCTCGACGCCCTCAGCTACGCGCACAAACAAAACATCATTCACCGCGACATCAAGCCCGCCAACATGATGATCACGCCCGAAGGCGTCGTAAAACTCATGGACTTCGGCATCGCGCGTTCGAACAAAGACGGCTCGCTCACCTCCACCGGCACCACGCTCGGCTCGCTCAACTACATGCCGCCCGAGCAAGTCCGCGGCGAATCCGCCGACGCCCGCTCCGACATTTATTCCTTCGGCGCCTCGCTCTACGAAATGCTCACCGGCAAGCTCCCGTTCGACACCGATTCGCAATACGCGCTGATGACCGCGCAGCTCAACTCCGATCCTCCACCGCCGATCACGATTCGAGGGGATCTTCCCCCCGCGCTCAACCAAATCATTTTGATGTGCATGGCGAAAGATCCCGACAAGCGCTTCCAATCCGCCGACGCTCTTCGCGCCGCACTGAAAACCGTTCCCGTCAGTGGACTTCCGCCGGCGCGCACCACCGCCGTTCCCGGAAGCGCCCCCTCGCCAACTCCCGCTCCGGCTGCAAAAACTCCAGCGGCAGCCGCCGCGTATTCATCCGAAGAGACGCTCATCGACGCACCGTTAACGCCGCGCCCCGGCGCCGGGCCGACTCCGATTCCCACGCAAGCGCAGCCGCCAACTCAGCCGCCAACGCCGCAGCCTATACAAGCTGCGCCGCCTCCGATGTCTTCCGATCCGCTCCCGCCGCCGCAGTCGCGCCCAAGCGCTACACATCGCGGCCTCTGGGTCGCCATCGGATCACTCGTGGGCGTCAGCGTCTTGCTCGCCGCAGGCATCTACGTCCCGCGCCACATGGGCACCCACGCCGAACCGGCGGCCAGCTCTGAATCGCCAACTCAGCCGCCAACCCCATCCGGAGATTCTTCTTCGCCTTCGACTCCCTCATCGCCCACCGCCGGCTCAACGCCATCCGCCAACTCCGACGGTGGTCCCGTCAATATCCAGGTCCCCGGTGTCGGCGTCTCCGTCGATGACAAAGGCAATGTGTCGGTAAAGAGCCCGATGGGCAGCGTCTCCGCCACCGCGGACGGCAACGTGGACATCAAGAGCCCGCACGGCTCGGTCAGCGCCACAAAAGACGGCTCAGCCTCAATCAAAGGCGGCAATGCTTCCGTAAATGTCGGCGGCCACAGTAACGCATCCGCCGCCGCGACACGCGCCGCATCGCAAGCTGCCGTTGCACAGCAGCCACCCAGCGCGCCCGCCGCCGTCCCGCCACCCAACCCCGGCCCATCCGCCGACGAGATTCAGCGCCTCACCGACGACGGTGAAAAACTCAGCGTCCGCGCCGACACCGTCACCGAAGGCCTCAACACTCTCAAGCAGCAGCAAGCCGCCTCCGGCCTCGGCCTCCGCGCCGACATGGTCTCTGCTCAACAACGCATGGGCCTCTTCCTCAAGAAAGGCAACGACGCCCTCCAACACGGCGACACCGCCAACGCCCAAAAATATTTCGACCAAGCCGACGCCGAAATCTCCAAGCTCGAAAAATTCCTCGGCCACTAAATCCAACTACGATGGAATCCGAAATAAAAATTGGCCAACGGTTCAAGTTCACAGCAATGATCGACGATGCTCCTATTGAGCGGCATGGAGTCGTAGTTCGGGTGCTCTCGAACCGGGAAGAGGGACTCGGTCTCGATGTTGATGAATACATGTCGTATTGGGTCGAAGCTCACGAGATCCCGCACACCGAGTCTTCGACGACGCTCGTCTTTGTGCGTAGCACCGACGGCACGGTTTATCTCGATGGCAAAATAACCGAAGTCACCTTACTGCCGTGATCCGTAACGTTGTAACTTTCCTCAGCACAGCCTAGCCGGTCGTTTCGTTGACTTGTCTCCCCCACCTCTCTACTATCTCCCCCACCAATGCCCGATTCCCCCGTAGAGCCCGGCCAAACCATCTCCCACTACCGCATCCTTGAAAAACTAGGCGGCGGTGGAATGGGCGTCGTCTACAAAGCCGAGGACACCCGCCTCAAACGCTTCGTCGCTCTTAAATTTCTTCCCGACTCCGTCGCCAAAGATCCGCAAGCCCTCGCCCGCTTCCAGCGTGAAGCCCAGGCTGCGTCCGCTCTCAACCACTCCAACATCTGCACCATCTACGACATCGGCCAGGAAGACGGCAAAGCCTTCATCGCCATGGAGTGCCTCGAAGGCGAAACGCTTAAGCACACCATCGCGCGCCGCTCGCTCGATCTCGAAGCGCTTCTCGAGCTCGCCATCGACATCGCCGACGCTCTTGACGCCGCGCACTCCAAAGGCATCGTCCACCGCGACATAAAACCCGCCAACATCTTCGTCACTACGCGCAACCAGGCAAAAATTCTCGACTTCGGCCTCGCCAAAGTCACCGGCGCACGCTCCGAGCCCGCTATCGGCGACACGCTCGCCACCGATGGCGGCGGCAACACCGATCACCTCACCAGCCCCGGCAGCACGCTCGGCACCGTCGCCTATATGTCCCCCGAGCAAGCCCGCGCCAAAGAACTCGACGCCCGCTCCGATCTTTTCTCTTTCGGCTCCGTCCTCTACGAAATGGCCACCCGCCAGCTTCCCTTCCGCGGCGAAAGCACCGCCGACATCTTCGACTCCATCCTCAATCGTCAGCCCACTCCGCCGACGCGCCTCAATCCCGATCTCCCGCCCGAACTCGAACGCATCATCAGTAAAGCGCTCGAAAAAGATCGCAACCTCCGCTACCAGCACGCCTCCGAAATGCGCGCCGACCTGAAGCGCCTCGAGCGAGACTCCAGTTCCGGCCGCATTCGCATTTCCGACGCAAACAACGCCGCACCCGCTTCTGGCTCCGGCGCAGCTACTCCGCTGCATCCTTCGGGCTCGTCACAATCGCAGCCGCCCTATGCAAGCCACCCCAGCGGCGCCGCCGCACCCGGCAGCAGCGCAGTCCAGTCGCCCGTCGCCGAACCAAAAAGCAGCAGAGGCCTGATCACCGGCATCGTCGCGGCGATCGCGCTCCTCGCCGCCGCCGGGCTCGTCTACAAATTCCTTGGCCGCAAATCGACATTCGATTTCCACGCGATGGAGATCAGCAAGCTCACGCAAACTGGAAAAGCCAGCGGCGTCGCTATCTCTCCCGACGGCCAATACGTCGTCTACGTTCTTCGCGACGGCGAAAAACAAAATCTCATGGTCCGCCAGGTTTCCACTGGTTCCGACGTTTCTGTCGTTCCTCCCGAAGTCATCAGCTATTACGGCCTCACATTTTCTCCCGACGGCCAGTACGTCTACTTCACCGCCTCCAGCAAAGAGAACAATTTCTTCAGCTCTCTCTACAAAATGCCCGTCCTCGGCGGCTCTCCTACCCAAATCATTCGCGACATCGACACCGGCCCTAGCTTTGCTCCCGGCGCCAAACGCTTCGCCTTCCTTCGCGGTCAACCCGAACGCGGTCACGTCGGTTTGTTGCTCGCCAACTCCGACGGCACCGGCGAACACATGCTTTCCGATAAGCCCGGCAGTGCGACTCCTGCAAATATGCTTCGGCCTGCTTGGTCTCCCGACGGAAAAACCATCGTCTACACTTTGTACGAGCCTTCCAATCGCCAGACTCTCTACGCCGTCTCACCGGATGACGGCTCCATCCGCGTCCTTTTCACCACCCACGAAGAATTGGGTCAGCCCATCTGGCTTCCTGACGGAAGCTCTGTCTTGGTTGCCATTCGTGAACGTGGCGGCGCCAATCGCGGCCAGATCTGGACCGTAAGCTACCCAAGCGGCGAAGCACATCGCCTTTCGAACGACCTCACCAACTACAGCCTCGCCTGGCTCGACATCTCCCGCGACGGCTCTTCGGTCGCCACCATCGAAAACAATCGCGTCTCCGATCTCTGGGTTATGCCCGGAACGGATTCCTCGCGCGCCAGGCAAGTCACCTCCGGCGGCTCGCCGGTCGGCACCGTCACATCGCTCGGCAAAGATCAGTTCGTTTATATCGACGACGCCGGTGAGATCTTTTCGATCTCTGCGGACGGCAGCAACCGCACCATGGTTGCCGGCACTGATCAGCACGCCACTTTCGCGTGGGGCTGCGGGGATGGAAAACACATCGTGTACCAGAAGCGCGAAGGCGACCGCTCCGAGGTTTGGCGTATCGACGCGAATGGCGCGAACCCCAAGTCGCTCGCTACCGGGGTTACCTTCGCGGTTCCGATCTGCTCACCCGATGGCCAATGGGTGACCTTCCGCGGTGACGACCCTCCCACTATTTTTCGTGTCTCCATCGATGGGGGCCAGCCCCAGAAAGTCCAGCTCCCCGGTTCAGCCATGGGCGGCGCGCTTATATCACCCGACGGAAAGTTCGTGCTCTATCTTTGGCAGGACCCCGACAATCTTGGACTCCGTCCTCGCTTCATCACTTCCTCCATCAACGGAGGTCCGGTCATCGGTTCCTTCGAACGCATGATCGGTGGTGCCCTCCCGGTCTTCTCACCCGATGCCAAGGCGCTCGACTACCCCGTCACTCATGGCGGCATCTCCGACGTCTGGCGCCAGCCCCTCTCCGGCGGCCCCACAAAACAACTCACCCACTTCACCTCCGACCAGATCGGCAACGTCTACTGGTCCGGCGACGGCAAAACCCTAGCCGCCTCTCGCGGCACCCGCACCGCCGACATCATCCTCCTCAAATCCCCCACCAAACCCCAATAACATCGACCGAGAATAACCAGACTACCGAGCCTGAATTGAACCGACTTCGAGGACGTTCCTGCCGTCGCGATCTATATGGAGTGCGGCGCTGCCGCGCCGCTTTTACGCTGTCAGACGAGCCACGTCATTCAAATGGAAGAGCAGCCGATCGCCAGACTGATAGCCCTGCCGAATGAGCTCATCCGCGAATCTGGCTGAATCGCAAAAGCGGCGCGGCAGCGCCGCACTCCAAGACAATCCTGCTGAGATACTTATATTGATATATAATTGTTTGGTACTTAGAGAGATTCAATTACATGCTTTCCAGCCTCACCACCATCCGCGACTGGCCTCACGCACCAACCCACCGCCTGGGCGAATCCGGCGCATACATCCTCACATCCGGAACCTTCCAAAAAGAAGATCTCTTCGACTCACCGCGACGTCTCACATTCCTCACAAACACAATCCTTGAATCAGCCGAGTCCTTCCACTGCAACTTACAAGCATGGGCCGTCTTCTCGAATCACTTTCACCTGATTCTCGACACTTCAGACCCAGCCCTCCTCAAAAATTTTGTCGGCCAGGTTCACACGGTAACCGCCCGCCGTGCCAACGAAGCCGATCGGTGCCCTCAACGCAAAGTCTGGTTCCAATATTGGGAGACCCATCTGACATTTCACAGCTCTTATCTCGCCCGGCTCAGTTACGTACATTCCAACGCAATGCTCCACGGCCTCGTCCGGCGTGCCGAGCACTACCCTTGGTGCTCCACCGCCTGGTTCGAACGAAAAGCCTCCAAGTCCTTCTACCGCACAGTCATGGCCTTCCCCTGCGACCAACTCAACATCCCCGACAACTTCGAATGCAAGCAAATCTCCCAGCCCACAGGAGCCTAAGCTAGTTCGCAGTTTTCCCCCGACGCGCAAATCATTTTGGAGTGCGGCGCTGCCGCGCCGCTTTCACGGCTTGATCACCTGGTCGGGCTTTTCTAAGGAAGCAATCCTTGTCTGACTCAGCCTGTCTCGCCTACTCCGCCGCCCGCGCCACCATCGGCGCCGCCGTCCGCTTCCCCCGCCTCAACACAACCCGCACCAAATACACCAAATACCACACCGCCAGCACGTCCATCCCCAGCCCGAACATCATCATGAACCGAAAAATCAAATTCACCATCGCGTAGTTCGCAAACCAATTCACGATACTCCGCGTATGCGCATCAGTGAATTGCGTGCAAGACGGCGCCAGAAAGCCAAACTTGCAGTTCGGAACTACAATCCAGAATCCATAAGTGATCAAACTATTGATCACCAAAAACGCGCCGCCCGCATGCACAAAAACCGCGACGCAGTAGTGCTGCCACCCGCTCAATTTCTGATACTGCAGCGCGAACAACCCCAGCGCAAACGCAACCGCCGCAATCACCGCCCCGGCAAAAAGTAAACGCGCGACGAGCGCACTCCTATCCGGTCGTCTCCCCAGCCGCGCCCACCTCTTCGACTCTTCCACGTCACGCGGCACTCCGATCCCGCGCTGGTACATATCGACAAGCTGCCACTGCGCGTGACCATTTCCCTTCTCCGCCGCCAGCCGATACCACCGCGCCGCCTCCGTAAAATCTTTCGCCACGCCTTCCCCGCGGTAATACATCAACCCAACCCAGTCTTCCGCCTCCGCATTCCCCTGGTCCGCTGACATCCGCAGCCACTTCATCGCTTCGTCGTAGTCCCGCGGATGATCCTTGCCCCGGCCGTTGTGATACACCATCCCCAGCTTGTACTGCGCCTCCGCATCGCCCCCCTCGGCCGCAGCCGTAAGCTGCTCGACCTCGTCATCAGTCAGCCTCTGCTTCTTCTTACGTCCATTCTTGCCCGGACTCTCCACCGCTTGGCTGTCCACCGCCTGCCCGAAGCCGTTCGCCACCGCGATCACCATTCGACCATTCGCCGTCGCACTCATCACCGCGGCGGTCGGTGCCGGATTCCAATCCTCTGCCCTCGCCGCGACGCTCGCCGTCGCCGCAAAAAACACCACGACCAGGGTGCTGATCCACCCGCCGCTTAACCGCATTTTCGAATGAAGTCGTTTCGCCACGAAGTCGGGTCGGCCAAATTCAGCCGATGACCCGAGTGTATCGTCGATCCCCTACGACTCCGCGCCTTCCGTCGCAACCAGTTCCCGTTTTGGTACTTTCACATTCAGCACATTCATGCGCCCTCAGCTTTGCCTTTCCCTGAGTTTCGAACGGTGAGCACCATAATCGGCATCTATGTTCGCCCCGCCTCCCACGTTCGACCTTCATCGCTACTTCGTTACCTCATTGCTTCATTATTTCGCCTTTTCATTCGAATATACCCTTGACAAAACATTAATCTTATGGTAACATCCCCTGTGACCTCAGCCATCCAACTCTTTGCCGCTCTTCCGGTTTCTACGCCCTCCCGCAACCCTAGCATTTTCTTACGTTTGCGCACTCCCAAAAACCATGCGTCTCGCAAGCTGCTCAATAAACACGACTTGCGCACTCTTCGGGAAAATGGGTGGGGTATGGGTACCTATTTCGAAAATTCGGCGCGATGCGCGGCGCGCGCTTCTTCGGAGAGCGAAAACCACGACTCGGCGATATCGCGAACGCGTTCCAGCGCCTTCTGCATCTCCGCATGCTTGGCTTCCAGTTCGGCTGCCGAAGCATCGGCCGGAACGTAAATCGGCGGCGCATACAACATCACGGCTCGAGCAAACGGCTTCGGCAAAAGAAAATGATCCCAAGTCTTTTCAAAGGTTCTGCCGCGATCGACCCCGACGTGAAACACCACGACCGGGCATCCCGTCTTGCGTGCCAGCATCACCGGCCCCGGCTTGGCGACATACCTCGGCCCGCGCGGCCCATCGATCGTAAACGCGCAATCGAGCCCTTCGTTCAGCCGCTTTGCCATCACGGCGAGGCCGCGCAGTCCGCCGCGCGACGAACTTCCCTGCGCCGTGCCGAACCCGAGCCACTCAATCACTTTGCGCGTCCACTGCCCATCGAACGCCGTCGTATTCATCACCACGATGCCGCGGTCCCGCGCCCACCACGAAATCGGAATGATCACGCGATGCCAGAACGCAAAAATGCATCGCTTGCGCGACGCATACGTCCGCTCGGCGTGCTGCCAGCCCAACACTTCGTAGCGCAGCGTCGGTCCCAGTGTGCGAATTACGCTGTACACCGCGGCGGCGATTATCGGAATCTGTATGCGGCGCGACCATTTGAGCTGGGGCAGCCGCGTGTCGTAGTGAACGTTCACCGCTTCCGCGGCATCCGATTCTTGAGTGCGTGGCGCGCCCTTGTCAGGTGAAGCTTCGGCGGCATTCGCCGAATTCCGCGGCGTTTGGTCGGCTGATTGCGGCATGAGGCTCGGCGTATAGTATAGCGAGCGCCGACCGGCGCGAACGACTCATGCCCGTTTTTAAACACAGCGTAACCATCGCCTCGAAATAATGAGAGCGAACTGAAGGAACAAAAGCTTCTTGCCGTCTGAAAGCAAATCTCGCGAAACGAAAAAGAGAGTCGCGCTGCGCTCGCGCGCGATTTTTCTCGCTACGAGTTTGTTTGGCATCTTTGTGTTCCCCGTTGTACCGATAGATTCGGTGGCGGCTGACACTGCAAAATCGAACAGCGCGAATACGATTAGCGCCGCGGCGAACGCCGCGAGTGCCGGCAGCGCAAATGCTGCTCGCGCTACCGACAACGCGACTGAGAAGGCTGCACGCGAAGCAGATGCGCCCGACAAGCCGCCTGGCGACGCTGTCGGCACGATCGAAGGCGACGCCATCGCGCTCCAAGGCCCGATGAGCGTCGAAGTCGTTCACGGCCAAGTCAAAACGATGTTGCGCAGCGGCAACGACATCCGCGTGAAGTCCGGTCAGGCGCGAATCGATCTCGTCGAAGGCGGAACGATCGCGATCTGCGGCCCCGCGCATCTTTCGCTTTTGAAATCGGGCGGCTCGCTCACCATCGCGATCGACAGCGGCATCGTTCGCGTTCACGTCGGCAAGACGCCTTCGCTCACGCTCTACACTGCGCAGGTTCAAGCGAAACCGATCGCCATCGGCGACGACGATGAAGATGCTCTGATCGGATTCGACGCCGCCGGCGTGATGTGCGTTCGCGCCGGAAGCGGAGCGATTCGGATCGAACAGCAACTCAGCGGCAAAAGCGTCATCGTGCCGCAAGGCGCGGAAATTTTGGTAGATAACGGCGGCCTCGAAGGAATCACGAACACGAGCGGCCACTGCGAATGCGAACTGCAAATCAGCAACGCACCTCCGCCCGGGCCGGAAGTCAGCCGAATGGCAACCCCGGACGAGATTCGCCAGCGCGACGCCGCGAAAGCCGCCGAAGCGGCAGCTATAAAGGAAGCCGCTGACAATGCTGCGATGGACAAAGCGGCGGCCGAGAAGGAAGCGGCCGACAGAGCGGCAGCGCAAAGAGCTGCCGCGGAGAAAGCCGCCGCCGACAAACTCGCGGCGGACAACGCGGCCTCCGCCCAAGCGGAAGCCGCGCGAGCCGCTGCGGCCCAAGCTGCCGCCGCTCAAGCTGCTGCTCAGGCTGCCGCCAAGCGAGCGCCTACACCAACCGCATCGGCGCAAGACAACGCGAAGCCGCCGGTGCCATGGGGCGAAAACGCCGCACCACAGGTTGAGCAAAAAGTCTCACCGCAAGGTGAGCAAAAAGTTGTAAGACCCGAACTCCCCAAGAATCAGGAGCCGGTCTATCAGGTCTTCATGCCGCCGCTGTCCTACAGCGCGAAAGCCGAGGCGCCGCCGGATAATTTCGATCCGAAGTTCATCATGCTGGTACGGCGGGTACGCGTAAAACCGACCTTGATCTACCAAGGTCGAGTCGAAGGAGAGACCCCGGTCGCAAAGCCGGTTTCGGACGTAAGGCCTGTCAGCACAACCGCCAAGGTCGGCCCAGTGCAGCCACCGAACGGAAACGCAGCGCCGCAAGGAGCACAGCAAAACGCAAAGCCCGCGCCGCCACCCGACAACTCCGTCGTGAACCGCGTGCGCAACTACATCCGCCACCTTTTCTCGTAGGCCGGAATCGTCCATCGCCCCTGCGAGTCTCAGCAAGCAGCTGCTCGAGTCAACAACGGTCGCGGACGCTTATTTATTGAGGAGGGCGGGCCAGTTTGTTACGAGAGACATCGGGACGCTGGCGTTGTCCTGCTGAGGCAGAGGAACGAGGAAGCGTTGGCCGTCGGGAGAGACGTCGAAAAGCGTGCCGACTGAGGAAGTATTACGCACAACGAATAGCGACTGTGGAATGCCGGATTCCAACTGATTGCCGTTGATTTTTAATTCCACGGCGTATGCGGTGGCGTCGCTCAGGCCGGCGAAAAATAATTCTTTGCCGTCGCCCCGCCAAAACGGGTAACCGCCGCCACCCTGCGAAATCTGCCACCGTCCAGATGGGTTGGGAAATGTTGTGACGTAAACCTCTTCGCGGCCGGAATCGGTGGAAGTGTACGCGAGCCAGTGCCCGTCGGGAGAGAGACGTGTCTGAATGATTCTGGTTTGCGGCGACTGAGGCTGGAGAACCAGGAAAGGTTTTTGGTCGCCGGTCGTCAGTTGAGCCCAGAAAGTGGCGTTGGATGGGCCGTTCTGTTTCTGATAGGCGAGATATTTTCCGTCGGGCGTCCATTGCGGCCAAAGCAAACTGAATGGGCCGCCTGGCATGGTCGCACCATCGAGAACGACTTCTTCCTGGCCTGTGCCCGAGGCCTGCTTGGCGCGAATGCTTGAACCCATCGTGACATTCATGTCCGCCCGCGCGACGTACATGACGCGCTGGCCATCTCCCGACCAGGAGGGCATCGTGTGGATGCCGGCGTCAAACGTAAGCCGCGTGCGAGAACCACGGGCGAAGTCGATGATCCAGATGTCGGGTTTGGGATCGCCCAAGGCAACGGCGACGCGTTTGCCATCCGGAGAAATTCTTTCGCCATTGTACTCGAGAGATTCCGCCGCCTTCCCCACGACGTTTCCTTTGCGGTCGAGCCACATGAAGTTGTAGCCAGGCGCGGCGCTGGAGCCCATGTAGAGGAGCACGCCGTTGGCGGAGGCGGTGAAAGTGGTGTGCCAGGTTCCGACGTCGTAGTTGACCTTATCGACGAGGGTCATGGGCGCGCCCGACAGAGTTCCATCTCTCCAATTGAATTTCTGGGCCATTAACTGAGACTGCCGATGGAACAACAAATATCCAGCGACATACTGGGCCGCGGAATCGGTCGCGAGAATGAGATTACTTTGGTGTCCGTCGATCGATCCGATGTAGATTCCGTATTTGTCTACAGACGCGCCGCCGTGATTTGTCGCCAGAAAAAGAAACTGTTTGCCGTCGGGAAGAAAGCTGGGCCAGCGATGCGTGCTGTGGAGATTCTGGTCGAGTGTTGTGAGGCGTTTCGCATCCATCTGGTGCGTGTGGACGCTCCACAGAGCGTCGCGATAATCGGGACTATAGACGATCGTATCGTCGGCGCCCCACGCGGCACCGCGAGGATTTGGGGCATCGGCGATCGAAGAGACGGGGCCGCCGGCTGCGGGAATCGTCTTCAGTTTTCCTTCCGAGAAAAACCCGATGGACTGACCGTCTGGCGACCAGAACGGAAATGTCGCGCCTTCGGTACCCGCAAGCTTTCTGGGTGCCGTGGAATCGAGAGGTTGAATCCACACGGACTCTCGCTCTTTCGCGCTGTGCGCACAGAAAGCGACTTGCGTGCCATCGGCGGAGAGAACCGGCGGACCGGAGAAATCGCCGTTGAAATCGAAGACGGTGTCGGGCGGCGGAAGAAGTGAAGAGTGCACAATCGGAGTTGAGGGCGCCGGACGCAGTGCCATCCAGAGAACAGAGGCGACCAAGACTGTGACGAGCGCGGCCCACGCGAAACGTTCGCGCAATCGGCGACCTAGCGGAGGGGCGGCAACCGGCGCACTGACTTGGGATGAGTTTCCGCTGCTGGTGCCGATCCAGCGAAGTTCCCGCGCGACGTCGCCGGCGCTGTGCCAGCGAGCGTCGGGATCTTTTGCGAGGCAGCCACGGATGACGTGATCGAGAGACGGCGGCGCCGTTGGGATAATTGTTACGATCGGGGGCGGATCTTTTTCGAGGATCGAAGAGGCGACGGAGATTTGACTCTTGCCTTCGAAGGCGCGCTTGCCGGTTGCCATTTCGTAGAGCACAGAGCCGAAACTGAAAATGTCGCTGCATGCGGTGGCTTCTTTGCCTTCGACTTGCTCGGGCGCCATGTACTGAAAGGTGCCGACGAGCGAGCCTTCGGCAGTGAGTGGATCGGAGAGCGCGGGCGAAGAGAGAGTCACCATCAGGTCGTGGGCGCTGCCAGAAACGGCGCCGCCTTTTGCGAGACCGAAATCGAGAATTTTAGCGCCGCTCTTGGTCAGCATGATGTTGCCGGGCTTGAGGTCGCGATGGACGATGCCGCTGCGATGGGCGACCTGCAATCCGTCGCCGATTTCAGCGCCGATGCGCGTGAGTTGTTCGAGCGAAAGCGGGCCTTTTTTCAGACGATCGGCGAGAGTTTCGCCCTGGAGATATTCCATGACGATGTAACGCACGCCGCCTTGTTCGCCGACGTCGTAGAGATGGCAAATGTTGGGATGACTCAGCGAGGAGACGGCGCGCGCTTCTCGCTCGAATCGGGCTTGAGCTTCGGGTTTTTCGGAGAGGTGCTCGGGAAGGATTTTGATGGCGACGGTGCGGTCGAGCCGCGTGTCGCGCGCGGCGTAAACCTCGCCCATGCCGCCTGCGCCGAGGCTGGATTGAACTTCATATGGACCGAGTTTGCTGCCGGGAATGAGGGGCATTTGGCGAGCGAAAGTATAGCGCACTGCGAGAGTTGGCCGCAGATGCAGCGCAGCGATGAGGAGGGACATGTCGTCGCTCGTAAAATGCGGCCGATCGACGCTGATAGCGAAGTAATTTGCGGAAATAGTGGGCGGTAAACGGCCACCCTCTCCAGGACTTCAGGCATCTAACGCTTGATTGAGTTGAGGTTTCTTCCAGGGAGGAGCCTCTCCTTTTTGAGTGCCCGAGGGTTAATCGATACGCGCGTTTGCGGGTGGCGGAGCCCCCTCGATCCCGCGGCGTGTTCGAGAATTAAGTGATTGAGCAGGACGCTTCCAGCCCTCCGGAAGCCAAGACGCTGCAAAACCCGTAACGACGAATACTGGAGAGAATGAGTGATACGAGTGCGTGCGCGACGCGTGTGTGAAATCTTGTTGGCTGCTGCGGTCTCCGTGGCGGGAATCGGGCTTCTGGGTGGGTGCGGAGGGGGATCGGGCTCGACGGGAGATGGAGGGACAGCTCCTTCGGGTATCGCAGTGACGGTGTCGCCGACGACGGCGACGGTTGCGATCAGCGGGACGCAAAGTTTCACGGCGACGGTAAGCAATGATAGCGTGGCGAAGGGTGTGACCTGGGCGGCGTCCTGCGCGACTGCAAATGGCTGCGGATCTCTATCGGCGACGACGAGCTCCTCGGGGACGGCAATCACATACACGGCGCCAGCAGCCGTGCCGAGTCCAGCGACGGTGACGCTGACGGCGACGTCGGTGAGCGATGGGACGAAGTCGGCATCGGCAACGATCACGGTGACGTCCGGCACTCCAGCATCCTCGGGCGTGACGATTTCGCCGGGAGTGGCGGGACTGGTGCTGAATCAAGCGGTTGCGCTGAGCGCGACGGTGGCGAATGACTCGAGCGGTGCCGGCGTCACATGGTCCGCGTCGGCGGGAACGTTCACCGCACAGGCGGCGACCACGGCGACCTATGTCGCGCCGAGCTCACCAGGAGCCGGAATTACGATCACAGCAACGAGCAAGGCTGATTCGACAAAAACCGGGACGGCGATAATCGGGGTCACCGACCTTGCGGGTGTGACCACGTATCACAACGACGTGGCGCGCGATGGAGCGAACAATCAGGAATACCTGCTGACAACTTCGAACGTGAATTCGAAGTCGTTCGGGAAGTTGTTTTCGTGCACGGTGGATGGCGCGGTGTATGCGCAGCCGCTGTGGGTGCCGAGCGTGAATATCGGCGGTGGAACGCACAACTTAGTTGTTGTTGCGACGATGCGTGACTCGGTTTACGTGTTCGACGCGGATGCGAATCCCTGCGTGACGTACTGGCATCAGACGCTGATTCCGAGCGGCGAAACGTATGGCGCGAGCGCGGATGTCGGAACGGCCGACATTTATCCGGACCTCGGGATTCTGGGAACACCGGTGATCGATCCTTCGACACAAACGATTTATTTGGTGACGAAGACGAAAACGTCGAGCACGAACTACATCCAACGGCTGCATGCGTTGAGCCTGGCGACGGGTGCGGAAGCGACGAATGCACCGGTGACGATTGCGGCGACGTCGCCAGGATCGTGTGAAGGCGGGTCGACGAATACGTTCAATTCGCTGACGGAAAATCAACGACCTGGACTGGGGCTGTCGAACGGGATGGTTTACATCGCATGGGCATCACATGGTGACCAGGGGTTTTATCACGGATGGATTCTGGGCTACCAAACGGCGAATCTCACGGCGGTGCCTACGGTGTTCAATGTGACGCCGAACGCCACGAGCGCCGGTTATTGCCGCGGCGGAATCTGGATGTCGGGCGGCGCGCCGGCGTTCGATTCGAGCGGGAACATGTATGTGATTTCGGGCAACGGAGCGTTTGACGGCACGAGCGGGTCGACGACGCTGCCGACCGATTTTTCGGACAGCTATTTGAAGCTGAGTACACCGAACATGAGCGTGCTGGACTACTTCACCCCCTTCAATGAATCGACACTCGATTCGGACGACAGCGACGTAGGAGCAAGCGGGACGTCTGTGCTGATCGACGGAACGGGAGGCGGGAATTTTCTGGTCGGCGGAAGCAAGGCGGGGATCATCTACGTCTTGAGCCGAGACAACATGGGGAAATACAACAGCGGCAGCGACAGCGTGATCCAAGAGTGGGCGACGAACCCGGCTTCGCACTCGTTTTCGACGCCGGCGTTCTGGAATAACAGCTTGTACTATTTCGGAGTGATTTTTCCCGGGACATGTAACGGGCAGATCTACACGTTCAACACTTCTAACGGAATGTTCAACACGACCGCTGCGTCGTCAACTCCAACGGGATTTGGATTTTCGGGGGCGTCGCCATCGATTTCGGCTTCGTCGGCCACGGCAAACGGGATCGCGTGGGCGATCGACACTGGACAATACGGTACGAACGCCAACGGTTCGGCTGCTGCTGGGCCCGCAGTTTTGCACGCTTATGATGCGACGAATCTGGCGAGCGAATTGTGGAATAGTTCGCAGAATGCGAGTCGCGATCAGGCGGGGAATGCGGTGAAGTTTACGGTGCCGACCGTTGCGAATGGGAAGGTGTATATCGGGACGCGCGGAAGCGACAACACGGAAGGCGGCGGCACAACGTTTGGGGAGATCGATGTGTATGGGTTGTTGCCGTAGCGCAGCTTGCTGCATGTGATTGAAGCGGGAGGGCCGGCGAGTAGTTGACGACGGCCTTTCGCTTTCTTGCGGTGATGGAATCGGCACCGACGAGGTCAGGGCTTCTGAAGAGTGCCGACTATTCCAGGTCCTACTTCAGCGTGGCTTCTCGCGCCAATTTATTTGCGATGATCTCGCCGATTTCAGATCGCTTTTTTCCGGCTTCGATCGCCGCCTCGCGTGTGCCGTAGTGCTGAATCGTGATGGTAGCGGCTTTGGCAGCGACCTGATCGAGGGCGGCATAGTTTGCGTACAGAAGGCCGACGGCGACGTCCCAGTCGTTTGGACCGTCTGCGACCGGATTAGTCCAAAACTTGTAGTCCGTAATCAGACCCTGTTTTTTCTGTTCCTCGTAAATCGGTTTCAGATTCTTGGTGACGTCATTCCAGAAGGCGTCGCCCTGCCCGGGCTTGAGGTGGATGTAGACGACTCGCCAGACTGGACCGGGAGTGTAGAAGGGGCTCTGGGCCGATACGAACGATGCGAGAAGCAACGGGACAACAAGCAATGCCACAAAAAGATACTTCCTCATGAGGATCTCCTTCGAGTGACTTCTCTTGGATGGGGGAGGACTGATGGCCGACCAGAAGCAGCGCGACTCTAGCACCGAGAACAGGGGGCGTCAACGAAAGTAGGCCGGCGCGCGTGGCGCGACGCGGCTAGCCACGGAAGTGATGGATGAATCGCGGCTGAGGAGGAAATAGAAGCCGGAAAATTGTTGTGAAGTCTTACTACATCCCTTCGTAGTTGGGACCGCCGCCGCCTTCGGGAACGACCCAGTCGATGATTTGGTAGGGGTCGGCGATGTCGCAGGTTTTGCAGTGGACGCAGTTGGCGGCGTTGATTTTAAGCTTGAAGCTGCCGGCTTCGGTAACGGGCTCGTAGACCGCGGCCGGGCAAAAATACTGGCAGGGGTTGCCGTACTCGACGGTGCATTTTGTGGCGCAGACGTTGAGATCGTTGACGTGGAGATGGCAGGGCTGATCTTCTTCGTGGCGCGTGCCGGAGTGGTAGACATCGGTCAGGCGATCGAAGGTGAGTTTGCCGTCGCCTTTGAAGCGCGGCGGCGCGGGGTGGCCGTCGATGTGGTGATAGTGCTTGTAGCCGGCTTCGGCGCGCATGGGATCGATGAGGCCGCGGCCGCCGGTGATGAATTGCAGGCCGGTATGGAAGAGGCCGCCGTAGAGGCCGTACTTGAATGACTGATGGAAGTTGCGGACCTGCCAAAGTTCTTTTTTGATGTAGCTGGCTTCGACTTTTTTCGGGAAGGCGCTGAGAGTTTTCGCGCTGGTGTCGCCGGTTTTGAGTGCTTCGAAAATCGTTTCGGCGGCGAGCATGCCGGACTTCATCGCCATGTGAATGCCTTTGAGGCGCTGCGAGTCGAGGAAGCTGCCGGAATCGCCGATGATCAGGCCGCCGTCTACGTAATTGCGAGGCATGGAATACCAGCCGCCCGCGGGGAGAGATTTCGCGCCGTAGAGGACGAGTTTGCCGCCATCGAGAATTTTTTTGATGTGTGGATGGGTCTTCCACTTCTGAAATGCTTCGTGCGGATCGAATTGCGGGTCGGCGTATTCGAGTCCGATGACGAGTCCGATCGACACGCGATTGTTGGAGAGGCCGTAGATCCAGCCGCCGCCGTACATGTCGGTGGCGACGGGCCAGCCGAGCGTATGGGCGACGTAACCGGGTGCGATGGCGCCGGGTTGAACGTCCCACAATTCTTTTATGCCGAGGCTGTAGATTTGCGGATTGATGTTGTCGAGCTTGTATTTTTCGACGAGCTTTTTTGTGAGCGAGCCGCGAGTGCCTTCGGCCAGGACAGTGACTTTGGCGCGGAGTTCGTACCCGGGAGTGTAGTTGTCTTTGGGTTTGCCGTTTTTGTCGACGCCTTTGTCTTCGGTGATGACGCCGGCGATGCCGTTGTTTTCGAAGATGAGTTCGGCGCCGCCAAATTGGGTGAAAAGGTTGACGCCGGATTTTTCGACGAGGCCGCCGAGCCACTTTGCGATTTTGTTGAGCGAGACGATGTAGTTGCCTTTGTTCTGGAAAGGCGGCGGGGTTATCGGAAATTTTATGGATGAGCTCTCTGTGAAGAAGAGAGCTGCGTCGTCGGTGACCGGCGTATCAAGCGGGGCGGATTTTTCGAAGTCCGGGACGAGTTCGGCGAGCGCTTTGGGATTCATGATGGCGCCGGAGAGTTGATGTGCGCCGACTTCTCTTCCCTTTTCGAGGACGTAGATATTTTCGGTGGAGAGCTGGGCGTTGGCGTTCGCGGCGTTGTGTTTCTGGATAAGGTTCGAGAGGTGGAGGGCGCAGGACAGGCCTGCGGGTCCGGCGCCGACGATGAGGACGTCGGCTTCGAGCTGTTCACGTTGAACGGTCATGGGATGAGGCTAGTTTAGCAAAATGGCGGGACTTGCGAGGTTTGCAGATCGCGAAGCACGCGAAAGAGAAAAGACGGATTTACCACAGAGGGCACAGAGATCACAGAGAAGCGGGATTTTCTGCCGCGATCATGTCGAAGACTTTGGGCAGTTCTTCTAACGCAGCTTCGCGCGTTTCCATAAGGGCGTAGCAGCCGGGAAGGTCCTGGATTTCTGCGACCCACCACCCATCTTCTTGGCGATAGGAAATAATTTTGAAGTCTTCGAGCTTCATGGCGCTAGGATTTGGCTTTTTCGAGGGCTTCGGTGAGGGCGGGCATGACTTCGAAGATGTCGGCGACGATGCCGTAGTCAGCGATTTCGAAGATGGGCGCGTTTTGATCTTTGTTGACGGCGACGATGGTGCGCGCGCCCTTCATGCCAACGACGTGCTGGATGGCGCCGCTGATGCCGAGCGCGAGATAGAGTTTTGGCGCGACGGTTTGGCCGGAGCTCCCGATCTGGCGCTCCATCGGAAGCCAGCCTTCATCGCAGATCGGGCGAGAGGCGGCGATCTCTCCGCCGAGCGCTTTGGCGACGGCTTCGGCTTGCGGAATATTTTCGGGCGCCTTGATGCCGCGGCCAATGGCGACGATGAGCGGAGCTTGCGTTAGATCGACGGCGGATTTCGCCTCTTTGAAGAGATCGAGCGGAGTCGTCCGAATTTGTTGCGCGGTGAGATTGACGCTCACAGCGTTGACGGGTGCTTTGCCGGATGCGTTGGGTTCGACGAGATCGGCGCGGAACGCTCCGGCCTGGAACGATGCGAACCAGGGCGCGGCGCTTTGGAACGTTACGTCAGCGTTTGTTTTGCCCTGAAACATCTGGCGGACGAAGACGAGCTTGCCGCCTTCGTTTTTATAGGCGACGCAGTCGCCGATCATTCCCTTGCCGAGCATCGCGGCGAGTTTCGGTGCGAAGTCGCGGACTTGGTAGGTATGCGGAAAGAGCACGAGATCGGGTTTTGCGGATTCGATGACCTGCTTGAGGGCGACGCAGTACCCGTCGGGCGTATAGTTTTCTAGCAGGTCGTGTTCGACGAGGAGGACTTCGGCGACATTTTTCGCGGCGAGTTCGCCAGCGAGCGCGGCGACGCCTTTCCCGATGACGAGTGCGGAGACAGTGCTGCTCGTGTCTTTCGCGATCTGCTGGGCGGCGGCGAGAGTTTCGAAGCTCGTGTTATTCCACTTATTTTGGCGCTGCTCGGTGACGACTAAAATTTTCATGGTTAGATCACCCGCGCTTCGAATTTCAGTTTTTCGACGAGCTTTGCAGCTGCTTCTTTCGGGGTGCCTGTCAGAAACTCGGTCTTCTTCGTTTTCGTCGGGACATAGATCTTTTCGACTTTTTGCGTCGGCTGGACTGTCACGCCGAGCGATTGCGGCGTGATGGTCGCGATCTCCTTTTTCTTCGCGGCCATGATGCCCTTTGAGCGTGGCGTAGCGAACTTTGTTGATGCCGGACTGAATCGACAGAACCGCCGGAAGCGGGCATTCGATGTGCTGAAACCAGCCGGCTTCGAGTTCGCGCTTCAGGCGCATCTTTCCGTCTTGCGCTTCGATCGCCATGATGATCGTTGCGTGCGGAAGATCGAGCAAGCCGGCGAGAAGCACGCCAGTCTGGCCGAAGCCGTGATCGTCGCTCTGCAATCCGGTGAGAACGAGATCGAATTTTTCTTTCTTAATCGCGGCGGAAAGATACGTCGCCGCGCCAAGCGGATCGAGCTGCGCGAAATTATCGTCGGCAATATGGATGCCGCGATCGGCGCCCTTCGCCAGCGCCTCTTTGATCGTTTGCTTCACACGTTCCGGACCCATGGAGAGCGCGATGACTTCGCCGCCATGCTTTTCCTTCAGCCGCAGCGCTTCTTCGAGCGCATAACTATCCGGCTCGTTCATCTCAAAGCCGATGTCGGATTCCTTAATCCAACTGCCACTGATGGACAGCGGCGCATCTTTGGCAGGGACCTGCTTGATACAGACGATGATGTTCATCGGAGTTCCTTGATGGACTGGCGAAAGCCAGTGAAACCAGTGCAAGTTCGCCGCCGGCGGGCTGGAGTTATTTCCCGGACCAGCGCTTGAAAATCAAAGCGGCATTGGTGCCGCCAAAACCGAACGAGTTCGAGAGCGCATATTCCACTTCGGCTTTGCGCGCGACGTTCGGGACGTAGTCGAGATCGCACTGCGGATCGGGCGTTTCGAGATTGATCGTCGGCGGAAGAATCTGATCGCGCAGCGCCAGAACGCTGATGCCCGCTTCCAGTCCGCCGGCGCCGCCGAGCAAATGGCCCGTCATCGATTTCGTGGAGCTGACCGCAACGTTCTTCACGCGATCGCCAAAGACTCGCTTGAGAGCAATCGTTTCGAGGACATCGCCGATCGGCGTCGAAGTGCCGTGCGCGTTCACGTAGCCGATGTCGTCGGGAGAAAGCTTCGCGTCTTTCAACGCCGCCTTCATCACGCGATACGCGCCGTCGCCATTTTCGGCAGGCTGCGTGATGTGATACGCATCGCCGGACATGCCGTAGCCGACAATCTCGGCAAGAATCGGAGCGTTTCGCTTTTGCGCGTGTTCAAGAGATTCGAGAATCAGAATTCCGGAACCTTCGCCAACGACGAAGCCATCACGCTGTGCGTCGAAAGGCCGGCTGGCGTGCGCTGGATCATCATTTCGCGTCGAAAGCGCTTTCATCGAAGCAAATCCGCCAACGCCCATCGGCGTAATCGTCGCTTCGGTGCCGCCGCAAATCATCATTTCGGCAGCGCCGCGCTCGATAATTTTGAAAGAGTCGCCAATCGCGTGGGCGGAAGCCGAGCAGGCTGTTGCGGTCGCAGAGTTTGGTCCTCGGGCTCCATAGCGAATCGAAATATGCCCCGAGGCGAGATTGACGATCGCCGACGGAATAAAGAACGGTGAGATCTTGCCCGGCCCGCCCTGCACGAGCTTCCAGTGTTCGCGCTCGATGATGTCGAATCCACCGATGCCACTGGAAACGTAAACGCCAACTTCATCGAGGTCAGCTTCGGTTTCCTTCGACCAGTTCGCCATCTTCGACGGCGAAATCGGCCGCAGCCAGAGCGATCTGGATAAAGCGGCCCATTTTCTTGAGTTCTTTTTTCTCAATCCAGCGGAAGGGATCGAAGTTTTTCACTTCGCCGGCGATGGTGCAGTCGAAGCCAGTAGTGTCAAAAAGCGTGATGGTGCCGATGCCGCTCTGGCCGGCGACGAGATTTTTCCAACTCTCTTCCGTCCCGATGCCCAGCGCGCAGACCAGCCCTACGCCCGTTACAACAACGCGGCGAGTCACAGGATTCTGCTCCCTGATGAGGTGATGAAACTCAGCGGTCCCTTACTTTCCCTTGGAGTGCTTGTCGATGTAATCGACGGCGTCTTTGACGGTGGTCATTTTTTCGGCGTCTTCGTCAGGGACCTCAATGCCAAAAGCTTCCTCGAAAGCCATGACCAATTCGACCTGGTCCAGCGAGTCGGCACCGAGATCGTCCACAAAGGACGCGGTGGGGGTAACTTCGGCTTCGTCCACGCCGAGCTGTTCGACAATGATCTGCTTTACGCGCTCTTCAACGCTGGCCATTCCTGTATCCTCCACGATCTGCGTATCGTCGTGCTGGTTTGCTGAGTGTGAGTACTCGAACCGCTCGGACTACGCTGCTCCGCAACGATTGACCCGTTTTTTGTAACCCGAACATTCTAGTTAGGCTGTAACGCAAGGTCAACTTTTGCTCAGAAAATTTGCGGCCTGGATTGCGGCGCCTCCCTTTGAACCGCGGTTACGTCAGATGCATGCCTCCATTGACGTTGAGAACGTGGCCGGTGATGTAGGCGGCTTCGTCGCTGGCGAGGAACACGATTGCGGCCGCGACGTCGCGCGGCGAACCCATGCGGCCGAGCGGAATGCGCGTCTTCAATTCCTCTTTCACCTTGTCGGGCAGAACGTCGGTCATCGGCGTTTCGATGAAACCGGGCGCGACGGCGTTGACGGTGACGTTTCGGGAAGCGATTTCGATCGCGACGGCTTTCGTCAGGCCGATGAGTCCGGCTTTTGCGGCTACGTAATTCGCCTGGCCCGCGTTGCCGGACTGCGCGACGACGCTGCTGATGTTGATGATGCGGCCGGCGCGCGCGCGCATCATCGTCGAGAGAGCTTGCTGGATGCAGAGATGAGCGCCGGTGAGATTGGTTTTCAAGACGGCTTCCCAATCGTCGGGCTTCATACGCATGGAAAGGCCATCGCGCGTGATCGCGGCGTTGTTGACGAGAATGTCAAGGCGGCCGAACTTGTCGAGCACTTGCTTGAAGCCGGCTTTGACTTGCTCGCCGTCGGCGACGTCCATTTTCACCGCGAGCGCTGCGCCACCGGCGGATTCGATTTCGCCGACGAGCGAGGCGAGCTTCTCTTCGTTGCGCGCGGCAACGGCAACTTTTGCGCCGGCTTGCGCCAACGCGAGCGCTGTGTCTCGCCCAATGCCTTGGGACGCGCCGGTGATGAGAGCTACTTTGTCTTTCAGGCTAAACATTTCGATGATTGCCTCGGTTACGAGCGAAAGCCCTGACGTTGCGTAATGCGCAAAAGGCTTTTACCACAGAGGGCGCAGAGTTCACAGAGCCGGCTGTGGCCCTGCGATTACGCAGCGTCGGCTCGAGACTGGGCGATTTTTTCGATTGTGATTGCGAGGCTCTTTTCGTCCTCAACATTGAGCGTGCCGACGGAGCGTTCAATCTGGCGAAGCAATCCGGTCAAGACGCGGCTCGGCCCGACTTCGACGAACGTGTTCACGCCTTCGTCGATTAATTCGCGGACGGATTCTTCCCAGCGCACGGGCATCGTGACCTGGCGGATCAAAGCGTCGCGCGCTTCGTCGCCGCTGGTTTCGGTGTCGGCATCAACGTTGGTGACGAGCGGAAATTTGAGCGCTGCGAAGTCGGTCTTGCGCAGATCTTTTTCGAGCTTTTCCTGCGCAGGCATCATCAGCGCGCAATGGAAGGGTGCGGAGACAGCCAGAATGACGGCGCGCTTGGCGCCGAGCTGCGAAGCGATTTCGACGGCGCGCTTAACGGCATCGGCGCTTCCCGAAATAACCGTTTGCTCCGGCGAATTCAAATTTGCGGGCGAGCAGACTTTGCCTTCTGCGGCGCGCTTGCAAGCGTCCATCACAACTGCCGGCGACAAACCCATGATCGCGGCCATAGCGCCTTCACCGGCGGGAACAGCTTCCTGCATATACTTGCCGCGCTTGTGAACGATCTTCACCGCGTCGGAAAATTTCAGCGAACCGGCAGCGACGAGCGCCGAATATTCGCCGAGGCTGTGGCCGGCAACGAAATCGGGAGTAATTCCCTTCTCGGCGAGCACGCGATAGATCGCGACCGAAACCGTCAGAATCGCAGGCTGCGTGTTGGCGGTCTGCTTGAGGTCTTCTTCCGATCCCGCGAAGCACATTTGCGAAATCGAAAAGCCGAGCGCCTTGTCCGCTTCGTCGAAGACAGCCTTCGCCGCCGGATATTTTTCGGCAAGTTCCTTGCCCATTCCGGGGTACTGCGACGCCTGACCCGGAAATACGAATGCGGTTTTCCCCATCTTTGTTCCTTTTCCTGCTGCTACGGGCGCATCGAGATTCGGTCCGGATGCACGCCCGCGGCTGAGAGCCCCTGTTCAATCTTTTCGTTCATGCGGGCGCGTGCCAAACCAGCGGCAACGCGAATCGCATTTTTCACCGCGGCGGCATTCGACCGGCCATGACCGATCACGCAGACACCGCGCACACCGAGCAGCGGCGCGCCGCCATACTCGGCATAATCAATCTTTTTCTTCAAGCCCTTGAAGGCACCCTGCGAGAGCATCGCGCCAAACTGCGAAACCAGCGAGCTCTTCAGCGATTTCTTCAACACTTCAAAAATTTGCAGCGCGAGGCCTTCGCAAATTTTCAGCGCGATATTTCCGACGAAGCCGTCGCAGACGATCACATCGACTTCGCCCGAAAACAAATCCCCGCCTTCAACGTTGCCGACAAAGTGCACCGGGCTTTTTTTCAGCCGGTTGTACACTTCGCGCGTCAGTTCGTTGCCCTTGATTTCCTCTTCGCCGACCGAGAGCAAACCGACGCGCGGCCTGCGGTGACCGAACGTCGCGCGGTAATAGATGTCCCCCATCACCGCAAACTGAACTAGATGCTCGGGCTTGGAATCGACGTTGGCTCCGACATCGAGCAGAACCGAAACGCCGCCCTTGGCGTTTGGAAATGGCGCCGCCAATGCAACACGATCGACCGACTCCAGCGTACCGAGCAAGAATCGCGAAACCGTCATCACGGCGCCGGTGTTTCCAGCGCTGACGAGACCATCCGCCTTTGTCTCTCGCACCAGCCGCGCGGCGACATGGACCGAGCTGTCTTTCTTCCGGCGAAAAGCCTGCGCCGGGTGATCGTCCATGGTGATCACTTCGCTCGCCGGAATGACTTCGATCGGCAGATTGGGCGTCGCGTGCTTGGCCAATTCGGCGCGAATCACCGGCGGCTGTCCCACCAGCAGGATGCGCACGCCAAATTCACGTGCAGCCAGCACACTTCCTTCGACTTCGGGACGGGGAGCGTGGTCTCCGCCCATGGCATCAACCGCAATTGTGATCATGAAAGGCTTCGATCAGGCAATTCCGGAAAAAGCACCGGTGAAAGGCTGCCAGTCACTCCGCGGACGAACTCTTAGGCCTGGATGTCTTGGACCGCTTTGCCCTTGTAATAGCCGCAATGAGGGCAGACCTGATGGGGCTGCTTCATTTCGTGGCAGTTGGGGCATTTTGCCAAGGCCGGCTTGGTTAGAAAATCGTGGGCGCGGCGGGTGCTGGTGCGGCGCTTGGAATGCCGGCGTTTTGGGTTAGGCATGACACTACTCCTCGTTCCGACCTGATAAGGCCGGATTGTATGGGCTTTTGGCCCTGAAACCTATTGTTTTTTCAGCCAGTCCTGCTTCAGGCGCGCCAGAGGCGCGAGTCGCGGGTCTGTCGAATGAGTCTCGCAGCGGCACTCTTCGTGATTCAGATTTGCGCCGCAATTCGGGCAAAGTCCGCGGCAGTCGCTGCGGCAGATCACCTTCATTGGCAATGCCAACAAGACCTGCTCACGAAGTACGTCTGCCAGGAACAGCCCTTCCCCTTGGAAAAATCCAATCTCTGCGTCGCCTTCCTTCAACTGCGCCTCTTCCGGACGCTCGCCGTGTGGCAACGGGCTATAAAACAGATCGAAAGAGCGATGCACTTCATCGACAACTGGCTCGAGGCAACGTGCGCAGACCATCTCGACCTTGGTCTCGATTTCCCCGGTGATCCGAATCTGCCCTTCGATCAGTTCCGCGGTCGCCGTCACTTCCAGAGGCTCGATCTGCTTCACTTCCGTGGTCTGGTAGTCGATGCTGCCGGGCGCGTAACTCTTACGGATGACCTGTTTCCGGACAGCAAGGTCCTTGATATCGAGAAACATGTCTGCGGCGCCTCCGGCGCTAACGCTCATGCTTTCTCATTATTGGGGCGGTTTGCCGCCAAGTCAAGGAAGCGCGGAGGCTTCTCACGAAAACGAGTTTCATTGGAATTACGGCTGGGTTACTGGCAGCCCTGTGTTTCGAGTTCGTAGAGCCGCAATCGGGCTTCGCGATTGCCCTTGTCAGCGGCGGCCTTCATCAAGACTTTAGCCTGATCGCAATTTTTGTTGACGCCGGCACCACGCGCAAATCGCTCTGCCAGCGAGACTTCCGCCGAGACGGAGCCCGCCTGGACGGCGCCCCAGAGTGCCTCGACGCTGTCGGTTTCGCTCCAATTCGGCTCCGGCTTCTGAGCGGCTGCTGTACTTTGCCGGTCGAGCGCCGAAGTGGAACGGTCGGAGACGTTGGAAGCGCTAGGAGAGCCAGTTGGACTGGCTGCCTCAGCTTGTGACTTCGGCGTCGAAAGCTTTGCCGTGTCATCGGCAGCCTTCTTTGATTCGGCCACGGGGTCGGAGTCGGGAATCGTGCTGCTGGAGTTCTTGTCGGCAGCAGTGGCCGGAGCGCCTTCCGGGGTCGTCGTCGGAAGCGCAGCAGACGAACTGTCGGACGGAGCAACGGTCGACGCCTTGGTCTTGCCGCTCATCGTCTCGCCCATCCAGATCAGCGAACTTCCAACTTCCTTCTGGTAGACGACGCCGACCGCGATTAAGGCGATAGCCATCGCCGCAACAGCGAGGCCGCGCCATACCGCCGTCGATCTCCGTTGTTGCGGATCGGGATAGGGGGCGATCGCTTCCGCGAATGGCAAGTTGTACCTGGGTTCGTCAGCAACGGGATACCCGAGCGAACTCGCATTCGCCCATGCGGGTCGTACCGGTGGCAGTTCCTGTTGCGGGATTCTGACGTTTGCAGCTTCGCGCGGTGGCTGTGGATACGGATCGGGCGCGACGTTTGTGCGAGCGGGTCGTGCTCCGACAGCCGCACCAGCAGCGGCTGCGGACGCTGCCGCCGCCGAAGCATATCCATATTCCATCGGCGCGTTGGTTTCTTCCAACCACGACCGAATTTCTTTGCGAGCTTCTGGAGGAAGATTGATAAAGCGAAGTCCGCCCATTACGCCGGACTCATCAGCCCACACAATCTGGGCATCGCCGGCGATGCGCCGCCCACCATTGATCTGAAATCCGAAGCGCGATTCGCCCATCTTCACCGGCGTAATGGCCTGGAATCCACAGCCTTCTTCGGAGAGGTTCAGCATGACGCCGCCGTTCTCGCGTCCCAACTCCAAATACACCAGCTGTTGGGTGCGCCTGCGAACGATCGCGCGTTTATTTTGATCCATCGTTTCGACTTTCACATCTACCTCAGCGACCTCAGTGACTGCGCCGAGCAGGGAGAGAAAACCAGGACGCTTGGAGGCACAGTCCGCTGTGCTCTTCATTCTATCCGAGACGAATGGTTCTGACATCGTTATTATTTTCTCCCCAGGAGTGAAGGAGGATTTCAACTCCCGCCTGTGGAAATCGAACTCCCGGCTCATTTCACCGCGCCATGATACAGATAAGACCCGCAATTGCGAGTGGCGATACTAAGTGCTGGATTCAAAGAAAGCCTGTCATTCCTGTCACTTACTCGCGCTTAGATTCAATCATTCGGGTTGCTGGTGGGAAATACAGGGTTCAGGGGACGTGGGTAGGTACTCGAACCTGTATTTTGGCCGTATAGTCGCAAATATGACTCAAAGCGCCGAGCAGGAGGCAGGTACTAAGGCCCCGTCCGAATCCTCGGCGACAATTCGTCGCCTGCACCGATCACAGCTTCCGATCGGAACTGTCGCCCTGGCTCGATATTTGATGGGCAAAATCGTGGTCCGGGACCTTCCTGGATTACGAATGGCCGGCCGCATCGTCGAGACAGAAGCCTACCCGCCCAAGGATCCCGCAGCCCACCACTATCGTGGGCCGACTCCTCGAAATCAGGCGATGTATCTCGAGCGCGGCCGCGCTTACATCTACTTTTCGTATGGCAATCACTTCATGCTCAACGTCAGTGCGGAAGTACCTGGAGTCGGTGGCGGCATCTTGATCCGTGCGCTGGAGCCGCTGGAAGGCATCGCGGAAATGAAGCGGCGCCGCGGCACGACCCACCTCTACGACCTTACTCGGGGCCCCGGACGGCTCGCGCAAGCACTACACATCGACCGCAGCGTCAATGGAATCGATCTCTGCGCGCCCGGCCCGTTATGGCTGGGTGAGATCGTCCCGCCGCGCGCTCGTGGCGCCGAAAAACTCGACCTCGATCGGCCAGTGCGCATGGGAATCAGCCGCCGCATTGGTATCACGAAGGCTGCACACCGTCTCTTGCGGTTTTACGAGCGCGGAAGTCGTTTCGTGAGCGGCACTGCTCGCCTGCGCGCGTAATTCGACTTATTGCAATTTTCTACACTATTCACCTGACGCATACGCGCCGCACGTCACAAAAATACCCCATTTACCAAATGCCGACCGTACTCCAGGTACCGACTTGCGCCGGTACCTGCAAGCGTATGATGTTCGTTAGACATCTAAAAACCTGGGGGATACACGCATGTCTGACAGCTGGCGCGACTCCGAAGGCCAAGTAATCGACGGGCAGTTTCCGCTCGTGAAGTTCAAGGCCGCCACCGACCATAGCGTCGTGTTTTCTACGCTGCGCGGCAAAGACAAAAACGAAAAGGCCGCGATCAAGTTCATTCAGGCAGACGCCTCGAATGCCGATGCACAACTTGCGCGATGGAAGCAGGCGGCGCAGCTCTCTCACCCAAATTTGATCAAAGTCTACGAGTCTGGACGCTGCCAACTCGCGGGACTCGACTTGCTGTATGTCGTGATGGAGCAGACGCAAGAAAATCTCGGCGAATTTCTGCCGCAGCGCGCCTTGAGCGCGGACGAAACGCACGACATGCTCGAGCCATTTGTCGATGCGCTCTCGTATTTGCACGGCAAAGGTTTTGCCCACGGACGCATCAAGCCCGGAAATATTCTCGCGATTGACGATCAACTGAAATTGTCGAGCGATTCAATTTGCCGCGATGGCGATATGCAGATCGGCGCAGGCAAGCCGGACATTTATATCCCGCCAGAAACAAATGGCAGAGCGACGACAGCAGCGGACTCGTGGGCGCTCGGTGCGACTGTCGTCGAATCATTGACGCAGAACCGCCCGCAAGAAACGGCCGGAGATCCGGGAATTCCGGATAGTTTGCCGCAACCGTTTCTCGACATCGCGCGCAACACGCTGCGCCGCGACCCGAAATCACGCTGGAATGCCGCAGACATTTCGAATCGCTTGAACACGAAAGCTACGCCCGAGCCGGCGAAGACTACCGCTCTTGTCGCATCGCCAAGTGCAAGCGCCGCGCCGGCACCGGCGGTGACGAAGCCCGCGCCTGCGGTAGCGCCGTCGGCCGTAGCCGTCGCAGAGCCGCCGAAGCCAACTCCATTGAAATCCGCTGGTTCACTTGCAGCGGTCGCGGGCGCCGGCACAGCAACGGCAGTGGCCGTTGCCCCCGCACCAGTCGAGCCAAAAGCCGTTCCGCTCGCAAAGCCGACGAAGAGCATCGATCCGCTGTCAGTCCCTCTCTCCACCGTCGCACCAAAATTCGACGCGGGTCCGAAGTCGAGCAAACTCTGGTACATCGCGATTATCTTGTTGATCGCGGGTGCGGTCGCAGCCTGGTACTACGTTCCGCAGGTGCGCGAATTCACGCAAAGCGTAATCTCGAATTCGCCGGCTGCCGCTCCATCAGCGCAGCCTGCGCAGCCCGCTTCGCCAGCACCTGCTTCTTCGCAGCCCGCGGCCGAACCAACGCAGCCTCCCGCAGACAGCAGCAAGCCCGACGCAACTCCCGCCGCGAAACCTTTGACTTCCGCGCCCGCTCCGACTCACGGCGGAATCGACGGCCCTCCGCAAGTTTCATCGAATCAGCCTTCGGCAAGCGCAACGCCGACTTCGACTCCCGCCAGCGAGCGCACTCCCATCAAGAGAGGCGCCGCTTCGTCTGTGGCTCCAACCGCTTCCGGAACGCTCGCCGCATCGTCGGTCGCGCCGCTTCCGGCAATCTCGCGCACAGCCGCCGTCGCGCCGACGAGCCTGCCCGCCGGCCCGGTTACACAAGGTGCGCCGCTCAATCAGGTGATGCCCGAAATTTCTTCGAGAGCCCGCAGCACGATTCACGGTACGGTTCGCGTCATCGTGAAGGTTCGCGTCGACCCATCGGGCAAAGTCCAAACGGCAACCGCTTCCTCGCCTAGCCGGTTCTTCAGCGATGCAGCCCTCCACGCCGCCAAGCAATGGGACTTCACTCCTGCGAAAATTTCCGGTCAGCCGGTGCGCAGCGAATGGCTCGTGCAATTTGACTTCACACCGACGGCCACGAAAGTTGTTCCTTCGCAAACGAAGCCGTAAGATTCAACCCGAAACCGGGGTCATGTAGGGACGCAGCACTGCTGCGCCCCAGCTTGCCCGGCTGAACCCTTCAAGCACATTTTGGGTTTTCTTAGTCTTTTTTGGTCCTACGGTCAACGCCGAGCGGATAATTCTTCCGCGTGCCTTTTCACCTCCGCCCCACTCAACTCAAACGTTTCGAGGTGTTACCATCTCTCCAGTCAGACCAGAGGAGAGATCCAATGCGTTGGACCGACGGTGGAGAAAGTTCCGACATCGAAGATCGCCGCGATGAATCCGGCGGTGGCGGCGGTGGATTTGGTTTTGGCGGCATTCACATCGGCATCGGCGGCGCGCTGCTCCTTCTCGTCCTCAGCCTGATCTTCCATCAAAACTTCTTCGCGTTGCTGAGCGGTGGCGGCCCCGGCGTTCAATCCGGCCAAGTGACCTCCGGTCCCCCGGACACCGCGCGCGATAACGCCGAAAAGCCGCTCGTGGACTTTATTTCTTTCGTCCTCGACGACACGCAAAAAACCTGGACCGAAATCCTGCCCGAACAAACCAACAAGCAATATCACCACGCCAAGCTCGTCTTGTTCCGCAACTACACGCAGTCGGGTTGCGGCGGCGCGGAATCCGCGACCGGCCCCTTTTATTGCCCCGGCGATCAAAAGGTTTACATCGATTTGGGATTTTACGATGACCTGCGTCGCCGTTTCGGAGCGCCCGGCCAATTCGCGCAGGCCTACGTTCTCGCCCACGAAATCGGCCATCACGTGCAAAACATTCTCGGCATCGAGCGACAAGCCGAACAAGGCAGCCGTCAAGGCGCGAATTCTTCTTCGGTGAAACTCGAACTTCAGGCGGATTGCTTCGCGGGAATCTGGGCGCACTCAACGCAACAACGCGGTTTGCTCGAGCAGGGAGACATCGACTCGGCGCTTGGCGCAGCCGCCGCGGTCGGTGACGATCGCTTGCAGAAAATGTCTACGGGTCACGTCTCGCCCGATTCGTTCACACACGGAACGTCGGCAGAGCGGCAGAAATGGTTTACCGCGGGATTCCAGTCAGGACAAATTTCTTCCTGCAACACATTCGGGACGAACGATCTACAGTAATGCATCAGGCTTTCGGGCAGCGAAAAAATGTCTAAGAGAAAATCGACGTCGTCGTCTTACCGATGAAGCTGGTGTGTCCCGGAAAATAGCGGAATGTGGAGGTCAGGTACGACGCGACCATGATCTTGGTAGCGAGCAATGTCATAAGTTCCTCGTGCAGATTGACAGCACTCGCAACCGCGCAAATGACTGCGAACCATCGCGTAGGACTTAGCAAACCTTGCTTGGAGTCGCATGAGCTCATTGTCGATCTTCTTTCCCCTTAGCCCCAGCTTGCCGACCTCGGCGCGCCGTGCATTCCATTCGTCTCGCGCCGCATTGCACTCATCGAGAAGACCCTGATGGGTCTCGCAGGTCGCTGCCATCTCAAAAACGGTTGCGCTCATTGCCGCCCCCTCCCACAAAAGACTCACTTGGCCTGAGCTTGATACTGCTTGGGTCCCACTAACGCTCTCCCTTAGTGCAAAGAAATTGCCAAACGATAGGTCGAGGCTTAACTGGCGTATTTTGTTGTCGTTGAATAATTCGAGGTGGCTTTGAAGGCAGGAAAACACAACTGCGCCGCGGAGTTTTTTCAATCTCGCCGCGCGAATTTTTCTAAAGCGTTTGCGGTACGCCGGAAGGAAAAGCCTTTAGACGCCGCTCTTCTTGGCGAAATCAATGAGGAGTTCCAGGACCTACTTCCGACTCACGTCGCTTGGCGTCCCGCCCGAACCTGACGTCCGAGCCGACTCGATCGCCTGCTTTGCTGCTGCGGCTTTCTCCGGACTGACCCAGGCATCCTGCGTCACGATCGTCGCCTGCGACGGCAGTGCCAATGCGCCGCCGGTGCGATCCAGCGTATCTAACACGTCCAGAATCAGCGTCTCCTGCTCCGCGAGATATTTTCCCCAGTCGCGTTCGAGGATATACGCGTAAATCTCGACCTCGACCGCGTAGTCGCCGAATCGCAGAATCCTCACGCGCGACGTCGATGCTTCGACCTTCGGATTCTTCGCCAGCGCCTCGCGTATTTGCGCAAGAACATATCGTATGTGATCGGGCGACAAGTCATAGCGCAGCCGCACGAGCTGCTTGCACAAAATCTTGTCTCGGAATCTGAAATTTTCGAGCGTCGCCGTCGCCACGGTACCGTTCGGAATCGTTACGACAGTTCGCTCTTCGGTGCGAATCCGCGTGGACCGCAACCCGATGTCTTCCACCGTTCCCGCGCGATCGCCGATCTTGCACGAATCGCCGACGACGATCGCCTTGTCGGTGAGAATCGAAATCCCACCCAACAAATTTTCGAACGTCTTCTGCGCGCCCAGGCCGATCGCCAAACCGCCGATACCCAGGCCGGCCAGCGCCGCGGTCACGTTGATATCCATCCGGCTGAGCGCGATCAAAGCAATGACAACAAAGATCAGAACATCCAGCACGCGACGCGCGAGCGAAACAAGCGAACGCTCTGCGAGTCTTCCACGTTCGGTCAGCTGGATCGCGATTCCGCGAAAAATCCAGTGCGTGATGCGGGTGATCGCCCAATAGCCGGCGATCGCATTCAATACGATCACAAAATACGTGTAATAACGCCGATACAGAATGGATGTGCCGATCTCTTGGACAAACGCATAGTGAATCAGCACAGCGACCAACATCGCGCCCGGCCCGAAATGCTTCAATGGCCGTGGGGCCATTACTTCAAGACCGCGGTAACGTCGATAACGTGCAAGAACCGTGCGGCCCACCAACGCGATCGCCCAGCCCAGGGCCATCGCAATCGGTACAAACAACACAATCGCAATCCACTGCCACAGCGGCATCGACACCAGGCGATTTCGAACGAGCCATCCCGGCAATTTCTGTTCTAGTTGCGGGAATCGCAACGACTCGTAGGCTAACGGCACTCTATTAAGAGTCTGCCTGGAGATGAACCACAGCTTGACGTTGTGGGCATCTTCCTCACGCACCAACATCACCGGAAACGGCTCACCCGAAAGGCGCGAGCTGGCGATCGTGATCTCGTCTCGCGCCCTGCCATCGTCTCCGCGGCCCTCTGGATCGGCGTTCGTCGAACTCAAAACTGACGCGGGAAGCGTCGTATTCAGTACCACCGCCAATTGCTTCACTAGCTCTTGATCTTCGTCCGCATTGTCGCGTCGCCCTTTTGCCGCGGGTTGAAAATACTGGGCTGCGCGTGCGTCTTCATCTTGAGCCGCGATACTGATGAATCCGGAAATCGTCCCACGGGGCGTCTCGCGTCCCAATCCAAGCGGATCGACAGGCGCATCCGCGGCGGGCGCTGCAGGCGCGGGCTTCGCAGTGCCCGGTAACAGCGACGAAACCTGTGGCCTCGCGAGTGCGCCCGAGGCAGTAACCACGCAAAGCACGCCGCACAGGAATACCCACAAGACTTTCCGGGCAGCGGATTTATCGGTAGCGATCACGAAGAAATTTTCCTCGTCCAAATAGATTCAGGATCGAATCAAACCGATGCGAACAGAACCTGTATTGTACTCACGCCGCCAAAAGGAGGGAAAAGCAATCGCGCGGATTACGCCGAGGTATTCTTCGCGCTGGCCGAAGCCGCGCCAAACACGTGATGGTGTTGCCGCAGCAAAAACTGATCCGTCATCCCCGCAATATAATCGCAAACCACGACATGTCGCGGCTCGACATGCGCCATTTCTTCATAAGCCGCCGGCATCGACTTTGGCGAACTGAAATAGTATTCGAACAACTCCGCCAGGCATCGCACCGACCGGTCGCGATCCTCGGTGATAATCGGCCGTTCGTAAATGTTCGTAAATAGAAATCGCTTCAGCTCCGCGTTCCGCTTCTCGAGTTCCGGACTGAATCCCGCAAGTCGCTTCCCGGCCCGTCGCACATCTTCAACCGACTTCACTCCCGCTTCTGGCACCCGCGCCGACGTCGTCTCAATCAAATCCGTCACCAACTGATCCAGCACGCTCTTCAACGCATCATTGAATTTCAACTTCTCCGCCACAACCGGATATTTCGCACTCACGAGTTCGTACGCCTCGCCAAAAATCGGAACATCCCGAGTCAGCACCTTCAAATCCAACAACTCCGCCTCGCGCGCGTCATCGAGGTCGGCCGTGTTGTACGCAATTTCATCCACCCAATCGATCAGCTGCGCCTCGAGCGGCGGCCGCAATTCGAGCGCGTATTCCGCAAGCTCCGGCCACTCCGCCTCCCTGCCCGTGTAATCGCGTGAATGCTTGATGATTCCTTCGCGCACCTCAAATGTGAGGTTCAATCCCGGATGATCGGGATATCGCTGTTCGAACTGCTCGACAATCCGCAACGCATGCAAATTGTGATTGAAGCGCCCGCCGTGCCGCTTCATCAATTCATTCAGCTTCCGTTCGCCGGCGTGACCAAAAGGCGGATGCCCGATGTCATGCACCAGCGCCAAGGCCTCGACCAATTCCGAGTTCAACCCTAGCGCCGTCGCGACAGTCCGCGCGATTTGCGATACTTCGATTGTGTGCGTCAGCCGATTGCGGAAATGATCCGAAAACCGCATGGTAAAAACCTGCGTTTTCGCTTCCAACCGCCGAAACGCCCGCGCGTGTACGATCCGATCGCGATCGCGCGCATATTCGCTTCTATATTTATGGAGTGCTTCGGGATAGCGCCGACCCCGCGATTGATTCGCGTGCATTGCCCACGGCGCGAGTGTGGAAGGAGTATCGATGCGTCGCTCCGCTGTGATTGACAGCGCGCTAAACTGCAAACGCTTTGTACGGGTGCAGCGCTGCTGCGCCCCATGTCCGCAAGACTAAAAGTTCCCAGCGGCGGCCCTACGACTTACGACTTCGGCCCCAGCGTATCCAGCCCTCGATCCGCTTCTTCCGAAATCGCCGACTCCGGAAATTCCTTTTTCACTTGCTGATACACGCTTGCCGCTTCTTTCGGATTGCTCTGCCGCAGCACGCCCGCAAGTTCCAGCAGCGCCAGCGGCCGCGTCACGAAAACCGAAGGCTTGTCCGCCAGAGCGCGAAAAATCTTCGCCGCCTCGTCGCCCTTCCCGGTTCGCGCATACATGATCGCCGTCTGATACTGCGCCATGCTCGCCAATTCCTTGTCGCTGCCGTTGCTGATCTTCTTCAATTCTTCGAGCGCCTGGTTCTCTTTGTCCAAATCCTCCAGGCACAACGCCGCGTAATACCGCGCGAATCGCCCCGGATTCGTGCTCGGATATTTGTCCGCAACCGCCGTAAATTTCTGCAGCGCATCGTTCGACCGCGCCGCTTCATCCGCGTAGGTCGGCTCTCCCGCTTCGGCCGGGTCCGGCGATGTTCCGATGTGTCCTGCGTACGATTTCATCGCTGTATCGAACGCCGCCGAGGCCGCGGCTGTCTGCCGCTCGTGATAAATGCTCCAGCCGCCGTAGGCCGCTGCGATAACCAGCACCACCACTAGCACGATAGACGTCGCCTGCTTATGCGTGTAAACCGCTTCGGCGCCGTGCTCGAGCGCGTCGTGAATCTTGTCCTGCTTCAGATCTTTGCGCGAAAGGTGATCAGACACGTGCAATGCTCCTGACAACGATCAAATGATGTTCGGAATCCCCAATTCTAGCACAGCCCTCCCACTCAGCACGCGTCGTTCGAGAGCGCTCTTGGTACGGGCGCAGCACTGCTGCGCCCCATGTCCGCAAGCTCTCCACATATCGCCCGAACCGTTTTTCTCTTGTCTCTGTCTTCCCCGCCTCTGCGCTCTCTGCGAACTCTGCGTTAAATTTCCCCTCCTTTTCGACTTTCGACTGATGACTGTTGACTGTCAACTCCCTTCCCCCGATAACCATCTCAACACCCCATTTGCCAATCGCCAACCAACCCCACCGTCTCGGTGCTACCTTCAACCCATGCAGGCAGCATGCAGTAACTGCGGCACGCAACACGTGCTCAAGGACGCCGACCTCGGCGCGCATCCCAAAGTAAAATTCCGCTGCTCTCGTTGCAACTCGACGACGGTCGTGGACACGCACCGCCATCCCGACACCACTATCGCTATTTCGCCTCTCCCCTCGTTCGCTCGCGGCAACGGTTCCGGCGCGCAGTCCTCTCTGATCATGCAGGACCCCACCGCCGTTCTCCCCCGCACGAAAAACGTAGTCCTCACCATCATGTCCGGCCCGGGCACGGGCGCCGCCCACACGCTCAAGAAACCTCGCGTCGTTGTCGGCCGCGACGGCGCCGACATCGCCTTGCAAGATCCCGAAATTTCGCGCCATCACTGCGTCGTCGAAGTCCGCGAAGATTACGTCAATCTCCGCGACCTCGACTCCACCAACGGCACATTTTTCGAAAAGGAGCGCGTCCGTGCCGCCATGCTCGGCCAGGGCGCCGAATTTCGCATCGGCGAAACCACGCTCCGCCTGACTTTCGAGCCAAAATAATCTCGTCGCGAACGAACCGCCTCGGCGCGATTTCATGTTGCCCGAACCGCACAACAAGCCGCATTCCGTCGCAACAGATTCGCGTCCCTTCGATCTCGGCTACGCCTCTCTCTACTCCCGCTGGTTTGAACTCTCTGTTTATCTCTTTCCAGCGGCGCTCCTCCTGGGCGTTCTCTTCGGCTTTATCGCATTCAAGGCAGGCATGTCGACGGACGTAAGCGCCACGATAGGCGGAATAACTGTGCTCATTGTCAGACCAGCGCTTCTCATCGCGTCTCAACTCGACCCTGTCTACCAGGACTGGAAATCCACACGCGCGAAGACGACCGCCCATGTCTTCACCGCCGAAGGCGTAGAACTCGCAAGCGCAACTGGTCCCACACTCCTCCGATGGACCTCCATCTCCAAAGTTGTCGAAACCAGGAAAGGCTTCCTCTTCTTCTATCGCGACGGAAAACTCGCCACTTTTCTTCCCGCGCGAAACCTCGAGGGCCCAGCCGAAGCCGAGTTGATCCGAAAATTCATCCGTCTGAAAGTCGCCGATGCGACTCTGCGCGGATGAGCCGCATCCACAATGACTTTCCCGCGACCATGAGATACTTCCTTCAGTCGCCAGCACCACCCAACGCGCAATGAACCGCATCTCTGCCTGCCTCATCACCCTCAACGAAGAAGCCAATCTTGCCCGCGCCCTCGCTTCTCTCTCCGGCGTCGCCGACGAAATCGTCGTCATCGACTCTGGCAGCTCCGATCGCACCGAAGAAATCGCCCGCGAGTACGGCGCAAATTTCGTCGTTCACGATTGGACAAACTACGGCGAGCAAAAAAACTTCGCCGCCGAAACCGCCACGAACGACTGGATTCTCTCGATGGACGCCGACGAGGAGCTCAGCAGCAATCTCCACCTCTCACTCCTCGAATGGAAAAAACGCAAACCCGATCACGACGTCTACGAAGTCTCGCGCCGCACCTGGTATCTCGGCGCCTGGATCAAGCACTCCGGCTGGTATCCCGACTTCCAGCGCCGCCTTTACCGCCGCGACGCCGCAAAATTCGCCGGCATCATTCACGAGTCCCTTCAATTCACAGGCAATCCCGGCAAACTCACCGGCGATCTCCTCCACTACACCGTCCGCTCCTTCGCCGAACACGAAGCCAACGTGGAAAAATATTCCACGCTCTCCGCGCAGCGCATGTACTCCGAAGGCCGCCGCCGGTGGCGCGGAGCAATCATCGTCGCCGCGCCATGGATGTGGTTCCGCAGCTTCATCCTCCAGGGCGGTTTTCTCGACGGTTACCGTGGAGCACTCATCGCGCAAATGGCCGCACGCACCGTTCGCCTCAAGTACTCCAAGCTCGGTAAACTAATCGCATCACATCGTCGCTCGGGGAACGCTCGTTCGTGAAAATTTTGATCGTCGATTTGGATACGGAATGGCGCGGCGGACAAAATCAGGCGCTCTTGATGCTCGAAGGCCTCAACGCGCGTCATCATGTCGCCGAACTCCTCACGCCCGAAAAATCCGCCCTCGGTGAACGCGCCGCCGCCCGCGGCATCACCGTTCACACCGTTCCGCGCCGCACCACGCGCATCTCCGCCGCGCTGAAAATCTTCGAACTCCTCAAGTCCAGCAACCCCGATCCCGAAGTGCATGTTGACGATCGAAATTTCTCCCTCGTCCACGCCAACGAAGCCCACGGAGTCACCTCCGCGTGGCTCGCCCGCACACATCGCCGTGTTCCGCTCGTCATTTCGCGCCGCGTCGGCTTCCCGCTCAAAGAAGACAACTTCGCCCGCTCGCGTTATCGCGCCGCCGCTCGCATCGTTCCGATTTCCGAATGGGTCGCCGGAATTCTCGCCAAGTCCGGCATTCCGCAGGAACAAATGACCGTCGTCTACGAAGGCGTCGAAGTCTCGCGCCTCCCGTCGCCGCAAATCCGTCACGCCGCTCGCGCGCGCTGGGGCATCTCCGATGAATCTCCTCTCATCGGCTGCGTCGGCGTCCTGCTCCCCGACAAGGGCCAGGACTCGCTCATCCGCGCGTTCGCAACCATCCGCGCCGAATTTCCGGCCGTAAAATTACTTCTCGTCGGCGACGGCCCCGACAAACCTCGCCTCCAGAATCTCGCCGCAAAACTCAACGTCGCCGACGCCATCATCTTCACCGGCTTCGTCAGCGCGATGGAGTCCGTCTATCCCGCGCTCGACCTCTTCGCCTTCCCCTCGCGCTTCGAAGGCCTCGGCACTTCCCTGCTCTCCGCAATGAGCTACGAAATCCCCAGCGTCGCCTTCCAAACTTGCGCCTTCCCCGAAATCATCGAGCACGGCCGCAGCGGCCTCCTCGCCGAACTCAACAACGACGCATCGCTCGCTAACTCCCTCGCCGCCATCCTCCGCAACCCCGAAATCGCTCTCCAAATCGGCCGTGCCGCCCGCAAACGCATCGAACAAAAATTCTCCGCCTCCGGCATGGTCGACAATATGCTCACCGTCTACGAAACCCTCCTCGCCCCGCCCGCGCCACAGAATTCGTAGGGGCGGGGCTTGCTCCGCCCGACCGACCCGTCTTGGCTCAACGTTATACGGACGGCGCTTGCTCCGCCCGCCCCACGCGTCTTGACTCAACGTTGTAGGGGCGCAGCACGCTGCGCCCCATGTCCGCACGACCCCCTGATCTTGGTCCGCGTCTTACTCCGTCAATCGCAACCCTCACTCATACCTCAACGCCCGCGTCGGCTCAATCCTCGCCGCCTTCCTCGCCGGCACAAACGCCGCCAGCATCGTCACCACAAATAGCAGCGGCACCACCACCGCATACGCCACAAAATCCACCCCGCCCGCATTGAACAGCATCGAGTTCATCATCCGTTCAACTCCAAAGCCCATCGTGATCCCGATCGCCGTTCCAATCGCAACCAGCACCATCCCTCGCCCCATCATCAACCGCAACACATCGCCGCGCGCCGCGCCCAGCGCCATCCGAATTCCGATCTCCCGCGTCCGCCGGCTCACGTTGTACGCCACCAGCCCATACAATCCCGCCACCGTCAGCACCAGCCCGACGACTCCCATCGCGCCTACCAGCTTCATCGCCACCGCCGGCCCCCGTATCGCCCGATTCAGATACACATCTTCAAACGTCATCGTGTGCAGCAGCGGCATGTTCGGATCCATCTTCCGCACAACTTCTTTCACCGCCGGCACCAACTGCAAAGGATCCCCGTTCGATCGCACCAACAACGCCATGCGCGCCGTCGGATGCTGCGTCATCGGCAAGTAAACGAAATCCGCGTTCTTATCAAACGTGTCTCGCACCTTGATCGTCCGCGCGATTCCGACAATCTCCACCGGAACGCCATCGCTACGATCCAATCGAAATCGCTTCCCCACCACATCCTGCCCCGGCCAGTAGTGATGCGCGAAATATTCATTCACGATCGCCACGCGCGGGCTCTCCGCCGTATCCGAACCCCCAAACGCGCGCCCCCGCACAATCGGAATCTGCATCGTCGCGAAAAAATCTTCGTCCACCACATCCATCACCGACGTGAAATTTTCCCGGTCCTTCGGCATCTGGAATCCGTCCGGCACAAACGCCAGCGCATCGAAGTCATCCCGCCCCATCGGCACATTCTGCGTCAGCGTCGCTATTTCGACGCCCGGCGTTTCCCGCAATCGATCCTTCAACACCTTGAAAAAATTCTTCGTCTGCACGCTGTCGTACTGCACCAACCGCGGATCGAGCGTCGTCATCAGCAAATGGTCCTTCGCGAAATCCATCCCATCCAGCAGCGTGTTCTGAAATCCGCGCACCATCAAAAACGACGCCGTCAGCAGCATCAGCGACATCGCCACCTGCGCCACCACCAATGCGCTCCTTCCCCACAATCGCTTCCGCCCCGGCATATCCACATCCGCCGCCTTCAACCCCTCCACCAGATTCGTCTTCGAACTCTGCAGTGCCGGCACCAGCCCGCAAATCAGTGCGCTGATCACCGAAATCAAGATGCTCGCCGTCAGCACGCGCGTGTTCATCTGAAATGGGATCGACATCGGCAGATCGCTCATAATTACGATGCTCTTGATCGACTGAAACCACGCGCAAATCCCGTACCCGATCGCAATACCTCCCGCTCCGCCCAGCAGCGCCAGTATCAAGCTCTCCGTCAGCAACAACTGGATCAGCCGTGATCGCCCCGCGCCAATCGCCAGTCGCACCGCAATTTCACGCTTCCTCGCCCGCGCCCGGCTCAACAGCAATCCCGCCACATTCGTGCACGCCACCAGCAGCACCGCGATCGCCAGGATCATGAAGATCATGCTGAATCTCCATTCCACCTCGTCGTCCCGCGTCCGCATCTCAAATTGCGTCGCCGCCGCCATTCCGCGCCCGCGACTCCACTTCGGATACTCCTTCTCGAAATTCTGCCCCAGCACCGTGGCTTCGTTCTTCGCCTGCGCCACGCTCACTCCCGGCTTCAGCCGGCCTCTCACCGCCAGTCCGCGATCGTTGCGATCTTCAAAAAAGTTCTTCTGCGGATCGGTCGAGAAAATCTTTGCCATCGCCAGCGGCATATAAAAATCGGGCTCGCCGAAAACCATCATCCCCGGGAAAGTCTCCGGAGCCACGCCGATCACAGTGAACTCCGCTCCGTTCAATCGCACCTTTCGTCCGATCACGTTTGTATCGCCGGCGAACTCGTGTTTCCAAAACGCCGGCCCCAGCACCATCACCGCGTCTCGGCCCGGCACTAAATCCTCATCGTCGCGGAATCCGCGTCCCAGCGTCGGCTCGACTCCCAGCACACGAAAATAATTTCCCGACACACGCATTCCGCCCTTCACTCGCGGCGTTGCTGTAGCCGTCGCGCTGAACCCGACCTCCTCCATGCCCGCGTTCGCAGCCACTCCCACATAACTCTGCGTCTTGTCTCGGATGTCCAGATATTCGCGGTACGAAAAATCCTCATAGTTGCTGTCGTGCGTCGTGCCCACCACCGTCACAATCTCGTTCGGATGCGGAACCGGATACGGCCGAAAAATCAGCGCATCGATCATGCTGAATGTGCCCGCGGTCATCCCGATCCCCAACGCCAGCGTAAAAACCACAAACGCCGTCAGCCCCGGCGTGCGCTCCAGACTTCGAATCGCATACCGCACGTCCTGCGCAAAATTTTCGATCATCACGAGTCCGCCCGCCGCGCGATAGTCTTCCTTCATTGTCTCGACCCCGCCAAACTTCAGCATCGCCTGCCGCCGCGCCTCCACCGCCGACATCCCCGCGCGCACGTTGTCCGCCGTCTGCAGCGCAATGTGCTCCGCAACCTCCTCTCGCAGCCGCGCCTCCGCCCCACGCAGCCCAACCAGCCGCCCTATCGCCCGTCCCGCCCGCGCCAAAATCCGCCTCACCGTCTTCATACTCCACCTCCACCCGAATCGATCATCCCGCCCCAACTCACCCGAACCGATGGCAAACACGCCGCTTAACCTTGCCCCAATTCCTAAGCGCGTTCAGCCCTCACCCTCTTAACGCTGTACTCGTCCTTTTGGTTTCCAAAAGGAGCATGCCCTATCCCCTTTTGGAAAACAACAGGAATAGTTACGCACCCGCCCCCACAAAAGTTTCCCGCACCGCTGACTATATGGAGTGCGGCGCTCCCGCGCCGCTTTTGCGATCAAACCCGATCCACCCACACGACCGGACACACCTCGCCGAGCCCGGGCGCAGCAGCATTGCGCTTCATGTCCCCCAGGAATGAAACCCTTTTGTTTTCGGATCGAAATGCGAGATAGAAACGTCCCGTCCGGCAGGAACAACCCTACAACTTCAAAACCGTCCGCGTCTGCATCAACAACGGCTCAACGTTATCCTTCGAAAAAATTCCCTTGATCCCCAGATCCTTGCTCGCCGCCTCAGCCGCCGTAAAATGCGCCGTCAACATCAATATCGGCATGTCCGGCATCGTGTTATGCATCACCCGGGCCGTCTCGATCCCATTCATCACCGGCATCGAGTAATCCAAAATCACCAGATCCGGCTTCGTCTCCGATGCCGTCTTTAGCGCCTCATACCCGTTCGTGGCCTCGATGCAATCCACCTTCAGCCGCGTCCGCAGATAAAACACCAGCGCCTTCCGCACAATTGGATGGTCATCGACGACAAGCACCCGGCACATGAATAAAAGTTTACGAGCCGGTATCATCCCTTTCCATAGGGAGAAGACCCTACACCCAATAACGTTGTCAAAAAATCACGTCGTTCGAGTACGTACGTATTTAGTCCCAGCGGCTATCAGCGCGACGGCATGAAAAACAGCGCCACCGGGTCGTACGCGAGTCCAGTTTGATATAGTGCGCGCTCATTCGACTCAGATCGAATTGCGTGGAGGATTTTCGGAATGCGAAGACTCATCGTCATGTTTTTGGCGATTGCGACAGGACTGCTCGCTCAGGAACGGAAGGTCGATCCGACCTGGCTGTATCGAGATGTGTCCGTCCTCCACGATCACGAAACGGATTTGACCAGTAAGTCATGCCACTACACTCCGATTTTTGGCGAAGGAGACGTCGACTCGAAGTTGCCAAAAAGTGTGACGCGCTTCGGAGAACTAATCGTCGATGAGCACGGCGCCTGTCAGGCGGTCGAGTACGCTCATCAGGAAGAAATTTATTTCGTGCGCGACGGCAGCGGGCTACTGAGCTACGGTGACGAATCCCGTCCGCTGGCCGCGAATGATTTTACGTACGCGCCCCCAACGGTTCGGCACGCCGTCTCCAATCCGTCGGGTCAACCTCTCCGGCTTGTGGTTGCCACCGTCAAGATTCCGAACGACACTCCCATCGCGCAGCCACCAAAGCTGGTAGTGGCGAACCTGGACGAGCTGAAAGAGCAGACAGTCGGCGGCCATCCGAAGTCGGTGCTCTACAAACTTCTCATCGGACCGCGTACCGCCGCACGTGACCGTATCAACGCAACCTACACGGTCGCTGATTTTTTTCTGATGGACTTCGCGCCCGGTGGCACGAATTTTCCGCACCACCACGAAACCGCGGAAGAAATCTATCTGGTGCTGGACGGCCAAGGAAAAATGGCCGCGGGCGGAGGGATGGACGGAGTCGAGGGCCTGCATCCTGCTAAATCAGGAGACGCTTACTATTTTCGTTCCAATTGCACGGTCGGTTTCTACAATCAGAATGCTCCGGATGCGAAGGCCCATATTCTTGCTCTAAGAGTTTTCGTCCCGATGCCGAAAAATCCGGATTGAGTCGGATCACTCGGCTGCGTGTGGGTCGCTCGACACCTTCGTAGTTCACCACACACTTTTGTGAGATTGCTCGTCGGCGGATGCTCCCCGCCTGTCGTTAGCACGCCGTCTGAGTGAACGGCTGATCTTGCACAGCAGAGGCGATCGCATCGTTGTGCTCGCTCGAAATCCAAATAATTGGCGCAACTCGCCGCACAAGCAGCAACCACGCGCCGGCGCCACAAATCGAGACCCCACCCGTCACAAGAAACGCCACGCTGTATCGTCCCGTCCAATCGATCAACGCACCCGTGACTACCGGCGCCACAATTCCAGCAAGATTGCCAATCGCGTTCTGCACGCCGATCCACTTCCCCGAAGCTCGCGGCCCGGCTAGTGTTTGGCCGATGGTGTAGAGGTTGCACCCACCCATTCCCATCGCCACTGAAGAAATCATTAGCCCGGCAATCGCTATTCGCGCGCTTCCCAGCCCGCACGCAATCATGCACAAAACCCAGGTGAGATGGACACAACAGATCATCGCCAACCGGACGTGACTGGTATTCGCACCCCTGGCGATCCACCGATCCGCCAGCCAACCGGTGCCAAAACAAATAGCCGCTGCCAGCGCATAGACCACGCCGCTCAGTTGAGCCATCGCGGTAATCGAGTAGCCTTGCGACTTCACCAGATACAGCGGCAACCACGAAAGCACCATGTAGAACGGATAGTTCGAGCAGAAATGACCGATACTGGCGCCCCATAACTGCCGCTTCGAAAGCAGCTCTCGGAACGACGGTTCCGTGGCATTCACCTGTGCCTGCGCCTTGTCAGACAGCGCGCGCGTCCGTAACTTCCACGGGACAAGCCACAGCAGGGAAAGCATTCCGAACCCGACGAACAACAGACGCCACCCAGCCTGCGCGATCAAGAGTCCGCCCACGAACGTGCCGAAAGCCGGACCAAGGTAAATGCCTGAGCTGACCAGCCCGTTGGCCTTTCCGAGGCGTGCGGGTGTTAGGTGTTCTGCCAGCAGTTTTGAACTCGCGGGGAATCCTGCGCTTTCACCAATTCCCAAAAGTACTCGGAACAGTAGGAGTGTCACAAAGCCAGTGGCCAACCCCGATGCGATGGTTGCCGCCGACCAAACCGCCAGGCCGATCGCGAGTGTTCGGTACGCGTTGATCTTCTGAATCAGCCACGAAGCCGCGATCTGCCCCGGCGCGTAAATCCAGAAGAATGCCGATACCAGCAGTCCGTACTGAACATTCGTTAATCGCAGCTCGTTCTTGATCAGCGGCGCGGCAGTCGCGAGGTTTCCGCGGTCCACATAGTTGATGAAAATCGCCAGAGCCAGCAGCGCCAGGACTGCCCCACCAAATTGCGCCGTGCTTGGTTCGATTGCGCGCCCGTCGCGGTTCTCGCTCAATCCGATCCTCTTTCTGAGGCAGCCAGCAAATTCTTAGCGCAGCATTCTCGACTCGTTCATGCGACGCGGATCGTGGCAGGGCTGTTACGCATCGTAGCGGCCCGGCACGGAGCGATTGTAGCGCATCCCAACTTGTTGCTCGCGGGGACGGGGCTTGGCGGCAAGTCCTGGCAGGTCGAATGACCGGATAAGTGCGGTAATCGCCTCGAATTTTCGATGCTGCAAAAAAGAATGAAGCGCCGTGCGGCCTTCTCTTCCGCGCGGCGCTTCAACTCCATTGCTTTAGTTTTTTTACTGCTTTTACTTCGCACCAGTTATTTGTCTTCTGTTCCAGGCGTTCCCCTCCTATCCGCCCTGCCGTTGGGCCGAGCTGTCTTTGGATTGAACAACCCATCGCCCTGCCGGATCGAGGAACTCCACCCCCACCGCATAGCCGTCGCCATGCAGCGGTTGGCAGTACGCCACTCGAGCCAACGAACGAAACTCTCCCGTGCGCAACGCGAACGTCAGTGGTTCGCCCTTTTCCCAGCGTCGCGTTGTCACTACGCGCGCGCCTCTTGCGCTTACGTTCTCGGTAAATGTCGATTCCGTGCCCTGCGCGCCCTCATGCCGGTCCAGCACAACCGGGATCTCCATCAAGATCCGGCGCTCGTTGCGGTGAAACGGAAATAGCTTTTTCAGCGGCATGGTCGGTGTCATCCTCACAGGCACGCCGCAATTCTTTTGAGGTTTTGCACGCTGCTCTTGCCGCGATGCTTCATGCCGTACAGCGCGCGGTCCGCCGCGCCGAGCAATTCTTCCGGCGTGTCGCCGTCTTCGGGATACGCCGCAACTCCGGCGCTCACCGACAGCGCGGGCCGCTCCTGCTCCGCCGCCAGCTTTTCCCGCACGCGTGCCACGACGCGCGACGCGACGTCGCGCCCCGCTTCCGGCAGCACCAGCGCGAATTCGTCGCCGCCATAACGCGCCGGCGTATCGATCGCCCGCGAATGATTCGAAAGAACCTTGCCCAGCCGCACCAGCGCGCGGCTCCCCGTCAAATGTCCGAACTGGTCGTTGATCGCCTTCAGTCCGTCCATGTCCAGCAAAATCACGCTGAATCCGCGCTGCGTCCGTTTCGAACGGTCCAGCTCGGTTTCAATCACGTGGATCAGCCGTCTGTAATTCGCCAGGCCCGTCAGCGAATCGCTCACCGCCATCGAACGAACCTGTTCGAACAGTCGCGCCTGCTCCAGCAGCGCTCCCGCCAAAATCAATACGTAGCTTGCCGTCTTGCACAGTTCCGCGAGGAAGAACGGCCCATCAAATAAATGTCGTGAAAAAAGTGCGGCTGCATGGCACAGAACGTTCAGCGACGCGCAGCCATACAGCGAGTATTCGTAGAGGCTCGGCTGTTCCCGCTTATCGCCGTTCTTGCTGTTAAGTTGTTGCCGATACCAGACCGCCGCGATCAGAAACAGCCCGCCCGGCAGCAAATCCCAGGGACGCGAAAGAATCCACGCCGCGTGCGCGAAAGGCGCCGCGGGAGCCGCCAAAAACGCCGCGCTCGTCAGGTACGCCGCCAGCAAAACCACCAGTAGCGCGCCCGCAGTTTCGCGGCTCGGCTGCCGCGCCGTCGGCATGTACCGTTCCACCGCGATTGCAGCCAGCAGCATCACCGCAAGCAGAACGCGGCTGACCATCCAGCCCATCGGCACCGTGGTCGGCAGCGCATGTCCCGCCTGCAACCGCGTGTTCAGCGCAAAGTAGCCAACCGTCTCGATGATTCCAGAGAGGACAAATCCAAAGGCGAGAATCAGCGCCGTCCGATCGTGCGTGCCGCGAAATCGAACCAGCGCGTTCGCGGCATAGCAAAAGCTGATCAGCGTGCCGCCGACTTCCAGATAGAGATAGCTTTGGGTAGTGCCGGTAACGCCGACATAGCGCAGGTACGCGATCAGCGCGAAATATCCGACGGCTATGATCGAATAGACAAGAATCGATAGGCGTGAGACACCCGACGACGGCTTCGACACCAGCCGAACGCTGTCCTTCGCCGTCGTAGCCGGGTGCCGCAAGAACCCGGCAATCTTGGTCCAACTGCCCACGAATCCCCCCAAATGCCTAAGAAAGCCAGAGAAGCCGTAACAAACCGGGATAAATGCACGCGAACGTCCCTTCTCGCGGAAAATTGTCCATCTCTAACCTATTGATTCAGAATGGCTTACAGGAGGGGTTACTGGCAGCGCACAGCAAAATGAAACGGGCGAGACGCTGGCACGCGCCCGGAAATCGCCCCGAATGACTTCCTATCTAATTCATTTTTGGACACTTACGAACAGCTGAGAGGTTCCAAAACAGCAACAGGACCCATTCTCACAATGAGACCCGTCTCACTGAATTGGGAATTTCTAATATAAGTTGCCGAGTCCGCCGATATCCCCTAGGACGCTTTTCTCACCCCGTTGATACAGCCCACTCGCCTCCCACTAAGACTGCCTCTCTGCGGCACCAACCCTGAGACAGCCGCGGTCATGTAGGGGCGCAGCACCGCTGCGCCCCATGTCCGCAAGGTCACTGCGTCTTGAGCGGGAGCGCCGGTTTACCCTGAGCTTCGAAGGCACCCTTGCCGCCGTCTTTCCCCGCCCATCAGTATTCACCCCCAACCGAGTGCTGCATTCACCGGATGTCCTTCCCCAAATCTCGCCGCTAAAACTCTTCCCGAGCGATTCCCTACTTGCGCGCCAGCCAACCCACCATTTCAAGCCCCTCGCCCGCCGCTTCAAACGCCCCCCACCCGCCTCGCCACACCCTCCGTTCCCTACAATGGCTCAACTTCTTCGTAGCCGATGTCCAAACGGGCCTAGGCCCCTTCATCGCCGCCTACCTGGCATCATCCGGCTGGAACGCCGCCAACGTCGGCTACGCCCTGACCTTCGGCGGACTCGTCACCGTCGCAGTCCAAACCCCTGCTGGCGCAATCGTCGACGCCGCAAAGCGGAAGCGCCTGCTTGTCGCGGCGAGCCTGGTCGTCTTGGCAGCCGGCGCAGCGCTGCTCCTGCTGCGTCACGGCGCGATCGCCGTCTACGTAGCGCAATTCCTCATCGGCGCGACCGGTCCATTTCTCGCTCCAACCATCGCCGCAATCACTCTCGGCATCGTAGGCGCAAGCCTCTTCGATCGCCAGTTCGGCAAGAACCAGGCCTTCAACTCCGCCGGCAACGTCTTCACCGCAATTCTCGTCGCCCTCGTCAGCTACAAGTTCGGCTATCGCTACATCTTCGCCGTCGCAATCGTCCTCGCGATTCCCGCGCTGCTCTCCCTACTCGGAATCGACGGCAGCCAAATCGACTATGCCCGCGCTCGCGGCGCAAGCGCGGCGAAACAAGACCATAAAGAGATACAAACCGAAGGAATCTCGGCGCTCGCACGGGACCGCGTTCTGTTGGCATTCCTCGCAGCGTCGTTCCTATTCCATCTGAGCAACGCAGCAATGCTCCCCGAATTGGGCGAGATGCTGGCGAAAGGCAATCCGCGCATGGCTCCGCCGTTCATGTCGGCGTGCATCATCGTCACGCAATTGGTGATCGCTGTTTCTGCGGCGTGGATCGGAGCGCGCGCCGGCAGAGGCCGCAAGCCGCTGCTGCTTCTTGGTTTTGGTGTGTTGCCGATTCGCGGTGTGCTCTACACGCTGACGCATGTTCCTGCGGCGCTGATCGGTATTCAGTTCCTCGATGGCGTCGCGAACGCTGTATTCGTGATTGTGTCGATCCTGGTGATCAAGGATCGAACGGAAGGAACGGGGCGATTCAACCTGGCTTCCGGAGCGCTCGCAACAATGGTGGGAATCGGCGCGGCGCTCAGCAACACAATTGGCGGAGTACTGATCCAGAAAATCAGTTTCCGCGCTTCGTTTCTGGGATTGGCAGCAATCGCAGTCGTTGCGTTCGCTGTTTTGTTCTTCGGCGTCCCTGAAACTCTGTGCGATGAAAAAACCGCTTAGACCTGCGGCTTCGGAACTGGCGGAGGAAGTTCTCGCGCTACGACCGGATCGTTGAAGCCGATTTTCTTGTGCGCACCATCGCAGAACGGCTTGTTTGCGGAAGCGCCGCAGCGGCACAGACCAATCGCGGTTCGTCCCGCGAGGCCGAATTGCGCGCCTGTCGGATCGACGATCTCGAAGTCGCCTTCCACACGAATCGATCCGTTATTGTTCACCGTAATCTTCGTCGCTGCCATTAGATCTCCTGAAACTCTGCGCGAATTATTTTCGCTTCGATGCCCTGTCGAGTCTAACTCAATCTGTCGATCAATACTTCGGAACGCTGGGATCGACTTCGTCGGACCAGGCGAGGATTCCACCCTTCAAGTTCAGGATTTTGCGGAAGCCGGCTTTGCGCAAGAAATCGACAGCTTCGGCCGAGCGCTTGCCGCTGCGGCAATGCGCGACGATTTCGCGCGAAGTGTCGAGTTCGTGCACGCGGCGCGGAATTTCGCCAAGCGGAATCAGTTTCCCGTTCAGATTGCAGATCTGATATTCGTGCGGCTCGCGCACATCGAGAATAAAAAGATCGTCGCCCTTGTCGAGCCGCGCCTTCAGTTGCTTCGGAGTAATCTCAGGAACGCCCAAGTCAGGAGCCTCCGCTTCTTCTCCGCGAATTCCGCAGAACTGGTAATAATCGATCAGTTTGTTAATCGTGCGATGCTCGCCGCACATCGGGCAATTCGGATTCTTGCGCAGCTTCAGTTCGCGGAATTTCATTCCGAGCGCATCAAACAACAACAAACGCCCGACAAGACTGTCGCCTTTTCCAAGAATCAGCTTGATCGTTTCCATCGCCTGAATCGATCCGACGATTCCGGGCAGAACTCCGAGAACTCCGCCTTCGGCGCAGGAAGGAACAAGTCCCGGCGGAGGCGGTTCGGGATACAGGCAGCGATAGCACGGGCCGTCGGGCATGCCGAACACGGTGATCTGTCCCTCGAAGCGGAAGATCGATCCGTACACATTCGGTTTGCCGAGCAGGATGCACGCGTCGTTGACCAGATAGCGCGTCGGGAAATTGTCCGTGCCATCGACGATGATGTCGTAATCCTTGAACAACTCCAGCGCGTTGCTGCTCTCGAGTTGCGTTTCGTACGCTTGGATCTCGATGTCCGGATTCAGATCCGAGAGCCGCTTCTGCGCCGACTTCGCTTTCGACTTTCCAACATCGCTCGAACCAAACGCAATCTGCCGCTGCAAGTTCGTGAAGTCCACGACATCGAAATCGACGAGTCCGAGTTTGCCGACTCCGGCCGCCGCGAGGTACAAACCGAGCGGCGCGCCGAGTCCGCCTGTGCCGATCAAAAGAACTTTCGAGTTCTTGAGCTTGAGCTGACCTTCCATGCCGACTTCGGGCATGATCAGGTGTCGGCTGTAGCGGAGGATCTCTTCGTTCGTAAGGCTGGTCGCTGCGCCAGCGGCGGGCGATTCTGTTAGCGGTTTCACTTGCGTTGACATTTCCAATTCCCTCGAAACTTTATTCTCGTAACTCGATTCTCTCAACTCGTTCGCTTCGTTAGTTGCGTCGACTCATGCGACGCGAAAATTCAGACGATACTATCTGCAAGTTTCATTAGATGTGATGCGTCGCGGCTCGATGCAAAGCCGCGGCTCTACGCTCAAAAATCGAATGGAATCAACAACAACAGCAGGAGGGAGCGCAGCCGCCGGCGATGGAGGGGACAATGCTGATGGTGTCGCCGTCTTTGGTGGGAGTGGCCTCTTTTGAGAGGTAGCGAATGTCTTCGTCGTTGACGTAGACATTGACGAAGCTACGCAGCTTTCCATCCTCGGTGAAGAGGTGCTTGCGCAAATCTCTGAACTGCGTTGTGAGTCCGCTCAGTGCTTCGCCAACGGTGCCTGCGCTGACTTCGGTGGAGTCGCGCTTGCCCGTGTAAACCCTGAGCGGCGTCGGAATCATGACTTTCACTGCCATTTGTTACGCTCCAATCGGAGTTGGAATTCTAAGTCAATTTCAGTGTTTCGTGCCAGTTTCAACGCGGGCTCTACGAAGCAGTTCGAGCCGCAGCATCGTTTCCTGCGATTTCTAAATTCTCCGGAGTGAATTGAGTGCGGTCGTCGGTTAGGCGCCAACTGGTCATGGTTTCGGGGCGACCGTTGGCGACGCTGACGATGATGTAGCTGTACCAGGGCCAGGCGTGGTCTTGATCGAACTGACTGGGCTTGGCTGGATGATCGGGGTGCGAGTGATACCAGCCGACGACGTCGATTCCCTTTTCGCGGGCGGCTTTCTCGGCGTCGCGGACGTCTTCGGACGTGACGGAAAAGCGATTGCGCGGTGAATCGTCGCGGCGATTCACGAGCGGGAAGAGCGCTGTGACTTCGCGGGATGCGAGCGATGTGGGGTCGGACGAACCCGTTGCCGGTGCGTCGAGATCGCGGCCGAGTAATGCGCCGCAACATTCGTACGGATATGTCTCCGCGCCGTGCGCCCGGATCTTGTCGGAGAGTTCTTGATTGAGTCGGAGAATTGGAATATCGCTCATTTCACTTCGCTCGTTGAAAATTGGCTCATGAGTCGTGTTCGTCCCAGAAGCGTTCGCTGAGGTATTTTGACGCGGAATCGGCAAAAACCGTAACGATGACGGCGTGCTGATCGCGGGGAATCGATTTCGCAACTGTGAAGCAACCAGAGAGCGCTGCCGCCGCGCTCGGACTGACAAGCAAACCTTCTTCGCGCGCAAGACGCTTTACCAAACGATAGGATTCTTCCGTGCTGACTTCGAGATTTTCGTCAGCGAGTGTCACATCGTAGATCGATGGGACGAGCGCGGTTTCCATGTGCTTCCACCCTTCGAGGCCGTGGAACGGGCCGTCGGGCTGGAGACTGATGCAGCGAATTTTCGGATTCAGTTCTCGGAGGCGACGCGTCGTGCCGACGAACGTGCCGCTGGTGCCAAGGCCAGCGACGAAGTGGGTGATGCGGCCTTCCGTCTGATTCCAGATTTCGTTTGCGGTGCCGTGATAGTGGGCTTGCCAGTTCGCGGGGTTGCTGTACTGATCGGGATAGAAATATTTTTGCGGATCGGCGGCGACGATTTCGTGGACTTTGCGAATGGCGCCGTCGGTGGCTTCGTCGCCGGGTGTCATCACGAGTTCTGCGCCGAACGCGGCGAGGATGCGCTTGCGTTCGTGGGATGCACTGTCGGGGAGAGCGAGTTTTACGGGATAGCCGAGCGCGGCGCCGATCATGGCGTAGGCGATGCCGGTGTTGCCGCTGGTAGCGTCGATGATGGTCTTGCCGGTGGTCAGAGCGCCTGATTTAAGGCCAGCCTGGATCATGCTGAGGGCGGGGCGATCTTTGACGGAGCCGCCGGGGTTGAACCATTCGGCTTTGGCGCAGAACTCGACGTTCGGGAAGTCTTTGCCGATGCGTTCCAACCGGAGCAAAGGCGTGTTGCCGATGCATTCGAGCAGAGTTTTCCCGGGCAGAGCTGCGGCCTGGGGTTTTGGGGTGGAAGGGGTCAAGATGGGGGTACCCCCCGGTACTTTTTCATAAGAATTTGAAAATAAAGGGGTTGCACCGAAAAGACATGCAAGGATGTGATTCTAAGGGAGTTATGGGAAATCTTGAGGTGAGCGTGATGTTGCGCCGTCGATTTGAGGGGGGCGGCGGCGGTCCGTCGATTCACGCTGAAAGATGTATAGCACATAAATGGTTACTTGTCAAGTACTTATGCGAAGTTGATCTGAGTCTCGGAAGATGTTGATTTCGCTCATTGCTAGGATGCTCGGGGTTTCGGTAGGGGTATTTTTTGGTGGCGAGTGATCGAGTGGCGGCGGGCTGGTCGGAGGCGCTCACGCATCGCAGGAACGCGTGACGGGTAGGCGACACTGCGGCGCAGCGTGCTGCGCCCCTACGAAGCGTCGTGACGAAGTGACAGCGTAAACCCGCCAATACAAAGGCCGGAGAAAGATAACGCAGAGACGCGGAGGGCGCAGAGTTTCGCGGAGATTTACCGCTTGACGATCAAGTGGAGCGGAGGGGCTTGATGGGGTCCGCGGAGGCGGCGCGTAAGGCTGGGATGGCGGAGGCTAGCAGGGCTAAGAGCAGCATGATTAGGACGGCGGCGGAGTAGGCGAAGGGGTCGGTGGCGCTTACGCCAAAGAGGAAAGAGTCGATCAAGCGCGACACGGCGAGCGAGCCGACTACACCAAGGACGCATCCGAGGAGGGCGAGTTTGCCGCCGGACACGAGCACCATTTGCGCGATGTTGGAGCGCTGGGCGCCAAGGGTCATGCGGATGGCGATTTCTCGACTGCGCTGCGAGACGGAAAAGGCCATGACTGCGTAGATTCCTGTGATGGCGAGAAGCAACGCGCCTCCGGCAAACGCCGTGATCAGGCTTGTGTTGAAGTGGCGCGGCGCTTCGACCTCGGAGATGGCGGCGTCGAGCGGGCGCACGTCTTGAAGGGCGAGCAAGGGATCAATCTCAGCGATCGTCGATCGCAGAGTCTGGATCATGTGCTCCGGATCGAGCGCTGACCGCATCGTGATGTAGCCACTTGTCGGCCCGCTGAGGTTTTCCAGGGTTTTCGTGCCAGTGATGGGCTGCTCCATCGGCAAGTACCACTGTTCGTTGCCGGGAGCGTCGCGCGGGATCTTGGTATCGGCGACAACACCCACGACAGTTTCCCAGGGATAACCCTTGCGCGGATTTCCGATGTGCATGCGCTTGCCGATCGGACTTTGCCCCGGCCAGCAATCGCGAGCCATGGACTGACTCACGACCACGACAAGCGGGGCATTGGCATCGTCATGCACGTTGAAGGTTCGGCCATCGATAAGGGGAATGCCCATCGCGTCGAAGTAGTTTCCATAAACCATGGTGAAGGCCGCGAATTTGAGCTTCCACTGATCGACGGACACGCCTTCGATGGTGTACGACGATAGAGGATAAGCGGTGGATACGGCGACGGCGTTGCTGATCGCGACGGCACTCACTCCGGGTTTGCTGGAAAGCTGGTCGACCACGGCGCGATTGAAAGTGGAGACCGATGTATCGGTTGGATATTGCTGAAGCGGGAGCTGGTATTGCGCGACGAGAGCGTGATCGGAGCGGAAACCGGGATTCACGGCGAGCATCTTTTGCAGGCTCCGCAAAAACATTCCGGACACGGTGAGAAGAACAAGCGCGATGGCGACTTCGGAAACGACCAGCGCGGAACGCAGCCACGTGTGGCTCGTACCGCCTGCTTGCGCACCCTCTTTCAGAGTTGCGATCAGATTAGTGCGCAAGGCCGCGAATGCGGGTGCGAGGCTGCAAAGAACACCAGTCGCGACGGCGACGAGAAGCGCGAAGGCGGCAACAAGCGGGTCGATCGAGATCGAGCTGACACGCGGGAGCGAGTCGGGCAAGTAGTGCAGAGCAACGCGGACAGCGATGGCGGCAAACGCCAAACCGAGCACACCCGCCACGACACTCAGGAGCATTCCTTCGACCACGGATTCCCGGATGATGCGGCTGGAACTGGCACCGATAGCGACGCGAACCGCGAATTCGCGGCGCTCGCGAATAGCGCGGACCAAGAGCAAACCGGAAACGTTCACGCACGCAACCAACAACGCGATGATTGCGGCCATGAACAGCGTGCGCAAGATTGGCCGAGAGTCGGCGATGACGGTTTCGCGCAGGAGTTGGACGTCGCCTTGTAGCCTGATGGCCGACATGGTGGGAGGCAGCTCACTCATGATCTGGTGCGCCACGCGGTCCGCATCTTGCGCGCCTTGCTGAACGCTTACGCCGTCTTTGAGGCGAGCGATCATCTGATAGCCGAAGAAACCGGAGTTTTGGTCGGAGAGTTCGTCGGCGGTGAGGCTTAGAGGAACCCAAACCTGAGTGCCGGAAAGAGTGCCGAGCGATAGAGGAAATTCGAAATTGCGCGGCATGACGCCGATGACCTGGTAGGGCTTGCGGTCGAGGACGAGGCTGGTTCCGATCACGCCGGGGTCGCGGTGGAAGCGATCGGTCCACAAGGAATAGCTGATAACGGCGAAAGGCTGACGGGCGCTTTCGTCATCGGCATTAAAAACGCGACCGAGGACGGGCTGAACGCCAATAGTGGCAAACGCCGCGGAGCTGAGGCGTGCGGCGTCAATTTCTTCGGGGCGCTGCTTTCCAGAAAGTTCGAACGAGGCAGCGATGTAGCCGCCGAGCGAAGAGAAGGTCTGCGTCGATTTGGTGTATGTGGCGATCTCGATCGCTCTAACGGACATGCCGGGGCGGCCGCCGAGATGCTCGCCCAACACGACGAGGCTATCGGGATCTTTGAAGGGGAGCGGGCGAAGGAGGACGCCTTCAACGAGGGAGAAGATTGCGGTGGTTGCGCCGATGCCGAGGGCGAGGGTCAAGACGATGGCGACAGTGAATCCGGGATTTTTGCGGAAGCGGCGGAAGGTGAGGCGGAGGTCGTTTGCCAGGCCGGTCATGGAGGGTCCTCCTGAGGTAAGACGCGGGAGATTAGAAAACATTGCGAGGGAATGTTCAACGGATGAGGGTGAAATCTATCGATTGATCGGGCGGGAGCCGGATAGATATTGCGGACATGGGGCGCAGCAGTGCTGCGCCCGTACACGGAGTGGGGCGACCGTAAAAGGCGGCGGTGAACCGCCGCACTCCATATTTGGAGATAGAAAGAAAACCAAATACTACACGTATCAGAAATGGTGACCCGTTGGAGGTGACCTACCGATGTCCGTGGCGTTCGTGGTTGCGGTTGCTGCTGAATGTTTTGCGCTGATGATTGTCGGGGGCGGGTTCTACGAGGTTCTGGTTGTTGATCCCGCGTGGCCTAAGCGACCTGATCTGATTCAACCGGACCGGGGCGGGATTTCGCGCAGGCGGTTCTGGATGCCGGTTCACACTTTATTCGAACTCTCGGTGATTTCCGCGCTCGTTGCGTCGTGGCCGATGCCGGAGGTTCGGGCGTGGTTGTGGGTGGCGTTGATCAGCCACGCGGTGGCAAGGGTTTGGTCGTTCGTTGATTTCATTCCGAAGGCGATTGCGTTCGAGAGGGCGGAGCCTGGGTCGATTACGGAAGTCGCGGCGCGGAGATGGACGCGGCGGAGTGTGTTTCGGTTGCCGCTGGAATTGGTGAGTTGCGGAGCGATGATTGTGGCGGTTGTGCGGATGGCGCGGATGTGAGACGGGTCGAGTGTGAATGATGGAGCGACCGTAAAGGCGGCGCTGAAGCGCCGCAGTCCATATGGGGCTGGATTGATGAGCGAGTTGTGGCGTGGGATCGCAAAAACGCCGGCAGGATGCCGGCGCTACTGGTGGGGCTTTGCGAAATTGAGGCAAGACGCAGGGGCCGGGCGGGGCAAGCGCCGCCCCTACAAAGACGCGGCGTGGATTGCATCGTACAGGCCTGTGGTTAATCGTGGGTGATGGAGGATTCGAGCCAGTCGGTGGGGGGTAAGGCGATGCCCCAGAATTTGGGGGAGGGGCGGTCGAAGGCGAAGGAGACTTCGAAGCCCGCATCGCTGAGCGCTTCGATGCGGACGACGCGGCAAGATTCGGAGTGCTCGGTTTCGGAGTTGGTGAGAGTGAGGATGTCGCCGGCGGCCATGGGCGCGACGGAGAGCTGAATGGTGCCGCCGTGGGCGTTAACGACGCTGGATTCGCCCTCGACGATCCATTCGCGCGAGAGAAGACGGAAGCGCGCGATGACGCGAACTGTGAGGAAGACGCGCTGGCTTCGGCGGCGATTGCTGACGGCGGTCCTGGTGGCGTGCGCGGTCTTGTCGCTCACTCGTTGTTCTCCGTCTGGAAGTTTTTACGCTCGAAGAAGACAGGCACAGCGTGCCGGGCTCCTACGAGGCTTTTCTTGAAACGAACGTTTCTCAGGGTGACAAATACATTTGAAATACATCGTGTGCGCCTAAGGTTACGTACAGTGTTCGCTGTACGCATCGCGGACGAAGTTTTGAAGTCGGAAAAATCTGGTTGCCGGACAAACCAAAGAGAACGAATTTGGGCTCTGGCTGTGGATTTTTCTGCGTTTCCGAAGCAAGAGGTTCTAGAACCTCGCCTCTGGAAGAATTCTTTCGAAGATTCGCGCAGGTGAACGCGAGCGTCGAAGCGAGCTAAGGTCTGGAACAGTCGTAACGTATGAAGACAGGTACATTTTCGAGACGATGAAAAAACAGCGAGCCAAATACATGGGATGGAGTATGGGCAATCAGTAAGATTTGTGAAAAATTATCGCGCCTTGCTTCTATAGCGAAGCAAACAGCAGACACTTAGTTCTATTTTGGGACGCGTTCGGTAATGTTTCGCCAGGGGACCACAAACTCTGCGCTCGAACCAGAGCACTGTCCTACACAGGGGTATGCGTGCAATCTGGCGACCGGTTGAGAGAGTTCCGTGTACGATCAGGCATCACGACTCGGGAAGTGGAAAAAAAGAGTCAGGGCATAGCCGAGGCAGAAGGAAATGATGAGTTCTACATTTCCAACGCTTGGCTAACGAAGCTCGAGAATACTGACTCCATACCCAGCATCCACAAGCTTGTCACCCTCAGTGTCATTTACCACATAGGTTTTTCCGAACTGCTGAATTTATATGGCGTCGATCTCGGGCACGTCGGAGTGCGCCAATTCGAATTGGCGTCGCGCACGACGTATCTGCTTACGTCGGAAGAGTATGAACCGCAAGGCGAGGTTTCGCTGCCGGTGGAGTTTGCCGACAACGTGGATCTGAATGGGACAAATCTTTTTTCGCGGATGGTGAAGAACTGGGGCGATGTGCCGCTCGCGGTACTGAAGCATCTGCACTTGCGGCAGAACAGCTACGGATTTATCGGAATGCACGATTACACGCTGTATCCGCTGCTGCGGCCGGGGTCGTTCGTGCAGATCGATCCGCGGATGAGGCGCATTCAGCCGTCGCGCTGGCGCACGGAATTTGACCGGCCGATTTATTTTCTGGAACTGCGCGACGGGTATGCGTGCGGGTGGTGCGAGGTGCAAGGGAATGAATTGGCACTGCTGCCGCATCCGTTGTCGCCATGCAACACGCGGCGATTTGCGTTTCCGGGAGACGCGGAGATCGTTGGGCGCGTCACGGGGATCGCGATGCGGCTGGCAGGGACGCATGACGATGCGGAAATTGCGATTACGAAGTTGTTCCGGAGGCAGTAGGGTTGCGTTCCTAAACGGCGACGGCATTCGCTTCTGCTGCTGCGACCGTGCTTTGGTCGGGCCAACCTCTGAGATCCTTCGCTTCGCTCAGGATGACAACTCTCCCTTTAATTGGCGCTCCATCTTAGAACTCAAGAATTTGTGATCGTGCGGACATGGGGCGCAGCATGCTGCGCCCCTACATGATTTTCGGTGGATTTGAGGGAGTTGCTTATTTCTGGAAGCAGGCGGAGGAAAAATGGCCGCGGAAATTTTGCACGTGATGATATGAACTCGCGCGAGCGTGTGGCACGCCGGACCGTCCAGGCTGGCGGCCAATAGCACGCGACAAGCCAAGCGACTACGGGAAAAATCCAAAAGGCGAAACCGATGACCAGGGACAGGGGTTCTTGGAGCGGAAGTAGATATTTGGAAACAAAAAGATACGGGCGTCTTCAAAACACAGAAGTTGCGGCGGAAAGACTCACGTTTTTTCCTCAAGATAGGCCACTTCACCGCTGGCACGTAAGTACAACACCTTATAAACCCTTAGAAGAAATGCCGTTATGGGCGGGAGTGCGCGTAAACGCATTCTTGCTGCAAACCCCCATAAAAATGAGTGTATTAGCGGAGGCCCTCGGCTCCTCCTTTCAGCCGTGAAAGGCAAACTCCAGCTCCGGTTTGTCGTGGGATTCCTGTTGGCGACGGGGTCGTTGGCCATCGCAGGACTGATCGTGCGGGCGGACAGCGCGCAATATCGCCGCACGCAAGGCGAAATTTCGAACGGATTGGTGACGTCGCTGGCCGCGCATGAAGTCGTGCGAAATATGGACGAGGCCGAGGCGCAGCGCGACGCGTATGCGCACAGCGGAGACGAGCAAGACCGGCAGCAATTTGGAAAAGCCGAAACCAGAGTTTCGAACGCGTTAGACAAGTTGGAAGCGATGACGAACTTCGACCCGGTGCAAGGGGATCGGGCGGAGGCGCTGCGATTGTACGCGCGGGTGAGGATGGCGGAGCTGTCGGCAGCCGTCGAGGTGCAACGACACTCAGAAGTGCTGCCGGCAGCGACCGCGGTGCCGAAATTGAGCGGGGAGACGGACGCGGCGCGAAGACTGCGGCAAGCGGCAAACGCGATCGAGGAGTTTGAGACGAGTCGCGTGACGGCAGCGCAGAAGACATTTGAGGCCAGCGAGAGCAAGCGCGAACGCGCCCTGACGGTCGTGGCATTGATGCAATTCGGGCTGTTGTCGCTGGTGTTCACGTTTTTCTATCGCAGCACGGGGCAGCGGGAATCGTCGGCATTTCGGCTGTTGCAAGAGCACCTGAAGATGACAGCGACGCTGAATGCGATGGGTGAGGGATTGCTGCAGGTCGACCGGAACGGAAACATCGTTTACATGAATCCGGTTGGGGAGCAACTGCTCGGGTACAAGTCGGAAGATGTCATGGGATTGAGCGCGCACGCGTTGCTGCACCGGGCGAGTGGCGACAAGAAGTGTTCGAACGTGAATTGCCCGATCATTACGCTGAGCCCGCAAGGCGTGCGAGCGAACAACGAGAGCGACTGGCTGCGAAAGAAAGATGGAACGTGGGCGACGGTGGAATATACGAGCGCGCCGCTGGTGCAATATGGCTCGGTAAATGGCGGCGTCGTGGTTTTTCGCGACATCAGCGAGCGGAGCCGCATGGAGAGCGCGCTGCGCGAAAGCGAAGAGCGATATCGGAATCTGGTGGAGAAGAGCGGCGGGTTGATGTTCGTCCACGACATGAAGGGATTCTTGCTGGCGGTGAACGAGGCAGCGGCAAACGCGCTGGGCTATACGGTGGATGAATTGCGCGGGAAAAATCTGAGCGAACTGGTGACGCCGGATTTTGGTTCGAAGCTGGAGTGGTATCTGACCGCGGTAGCGGAGTGGAATTCGCACAGCGGACTGATGCGGATGCAGACCACCGAGGGCGAAGAAGTGGTCTGGTCGTACTCGAACCGCGTGGTTTCGGATTTTGGCGCCGATCCGTACGTGCTGGGGCACGCGCACGACATCACGGCGCAGGTGATGATGGAAGAGGCGCTGAAGGTCAATGAGGGCAAGTTGCAGGCAGCACTGGAGAGCGAAAAGAATTTGTCGCGCGTGGATTTTCTGACGGGGATTCCGAATCGGCGGATGTTTCATCAGGCGCTGACGCTGGAAGGAAAGCGCTCGCGGAGATACGGGCGGCCGATCACGCTGATCTACATCGACGTAGATAACTTCAAACATTTGAACGATCACTACGGGCACGCGACGGGCGACGAGTTGTTGAAGACGATCGGCGGGACGCTGGAGACATCGGTACGGTCGACGGATATGGCGGCGCGGCTGGGAGGAGACGAATTTGCGGTGTTGCTGCCGGAGACCGACGAGGCGAGCGCGGGAGTCATCGTGGCGAAGCTGAGGCAAAACCTGCAAGGGGCGATTGGACCGAAGGGATGGCCGGTGACGTTCAGCTTTGGCGTGGTGACGTTCCCGATCGCGCTGGACTCGATGGAAGAGATGATCAAGCGGGCGGACGAGTTTATGTATGAAGCGAAGCGAGGCGGCAAGAGCGCCGTGGTTTCGAGGGTGATCGAAACTGTGGCGAAAGAAGGATAGTGCCGCTGCGTGGTTGTGATGGTTCCTGCCGCAGTACGTTACCAGTTTCGACCTGTTCTGGTTGAAGCGGACCTGCCCAAAGGGACAACGAAAGTGCCGGTTCAGGTAGTACTACCTGCCTATTTGCACAGGCAGATGAGAAACGTAAAGTTGCACGTGACGAAAGGCAGGAAGATTTCAGAGGACTGATGGTCTCAGGATTCATACTCGCGTTCTCTCTGGTGGCCCTGATCCGGTTCGGGATCCTGTATTGCCGCGGGATTTTGCTGCGCGCAGCAGAGTTGCCCGTTTCCGAGGAAGTACGGGCCGCGGCGCACCTTTCGGGCGAGGAAATTACAGGCCGCGACTTTGCGGCGCTTGAGGGAGTGCACAGCTTGACGCCGGGCGGCTCCAGCGGGGTTACGCTGGTGAAGGCTTACTATCGCGCAGTGAAGTTGGTTGGCGCGATTGGACGGACGCAAGCGGCTTGCGCAGCGTGGGCCGAGCGGGAAATGGCGATTTGCGCGCGGTACGTCGGAGTGCAGATCGATGGCCGGCTCCAAATGAGCTTCGCGGAACAGGCGGGCCAGATTTAAGGAGAGCGGTTGCAGGTTTGAAGATTGCAGGTTAGGAATTTGGAGTTTAGTGGCGAGGCTTTGGCCTCGCCTTTTTGTTTTTGAAGAGAAAGGTCCGAGAGCTTCGTAGTTATGGCACACTCAGGCTGAGGTGAGGTTATGAGTCCGGACGTAACTGAATTGCTGAAGAGGGCGTTGGAGCTGCCCGTCGACGAACGGGCAGCGTTGGCCAATTCTCTGCTTGAGAGCATCTCGGGAACAGATGAATCCGTCGAGGAAGCATGGGACGCGGAGGTGGCGCGACGACAAGCAGATTTGAAAGCCGGAAAGAGCGTAACCGTACCGTGGGAGGATTTACGTCGCAGATTATTGGCGATGGTGAATGAGCGGTAAGTTCGTCGAGTTTCAGTCGGGAGCGACCGAAGATGTCGAAACTGCGGTCGCATGGTATCGGGAACGAAGCCCAAAAGCAGCTTTGGATTTCATCGAAGAGTTAACTCGCGCGACCGCTGCAATTCAAAGAGCACCGACGAGGTGGTCGCTTCGAAAACGCAACACGAGACGGTTTCCGCTATGGCGGTTTCCTTTCGCGCTGATTTACGAGGAGCAGGAGTCGAAGATCGTCATTTTGGCAGTCGCACACGGGAGCCGGCGTCCAGAGTATTGGGTAAAGCACGACTAAAGCGAAGACGAGACTAGAAAAAAGGGGAAGGCCGATTCTGGCCTTCCCTCTATCGTTTTGAGGTGAAGCCGCTCTGTCAGATCAGAAAGTCAGGTGGAGGGCCATTTGGAGGAAGCGGGGGCTTCCGATGGTGTGCTGGATGAGGCCGAGTTTGCCGGATGGGGGGCAGACGTAGGCGTCGGGAGCGGCGCAGTTGGTTTGGCCGTCGACCGGAAACGGCGCGCTGTACTGCGGCGGATTTTCGAAGAACGGGTTGAACTCGACGTTGTTGTTGGGCGTGTCGAAGCTCGGGTGATTGAAGATGTTGAACGCCTGGACGTCGAACTTCAGGTTGAAGCGTTCGTTGATCTTGAAATTTTTGAAGACGCCCATGTCTACGCGAGACTGGAACGGGCTGACGAAAATGTTGCGGCTGGCGGGACCAAAGTTGGTCTCGTAGACGTCGCAGACCTTCGAAACTGGATCGCAGGGAGGAACGCCGTTCTGGCCGGGCTGCAACAGCGGGATGCCGAACGCGGCGCTGTTGAGAACCGGGTTGCCGGGATTGACGCCGAGCGTGCCTTGCAACACAGGATTCGCGCCTTGCGTGCTGCCGGTGCCACCGATGGGAACGAGCGGGTTGGTGATGAAGTCGTTGCCGCCGCCGTAAAACTGACTGGCGATGCCGCCGCTGAAGTCGATGACGCTGTAGGGCTGTCCGCTTTCCGCGGAGATCAAGCCGCTGGTGCCCCAGCCGTTGACGATTTTATCGGCCCAACCGTGGAGCATCGCAAGCTTTGGAAATTCGTACGTGTACTGAATCATAAAGACGTGGCGACGGTCGAAGTCGGAGTTGCCGTAGCCGGTGCGAAGATTGTCAGGGTTGTCGCCGTTGTAGAAGAGCTGCTCGCCGCTTTCTTCGTCCATGCTGTGCGACCAGGTGTAAGAGCCGGAGAGCGTGAGGCCGTGGCTGTAACGCTTGGTGACGTTGAATTGCAGCGCGTCGTAGTTGGATTCGCCCGCGGCTTTTGCGTATTGCGAGTTGGGATCGAAGCCGATGAACGGGACGCGGATGGCGGTGTTGCCGCTGGGGAAGCCCTCGACGAGTGTCGATACGTTTTCGGCGGAGACGCCGGGCACATTGTAACCGTAGGAGTAGATCTGACCGTTGATGGGGCTCGAAGGCGTAGCGATATTGGGCTGGTTGAACGGCACCGGGATAACTTCGTGGACGCCGTGATTTCCGACGAAAGCGAGCGAGAGCACGAGGTCGTTGCGCGGCTGCCACTGCAAATTGAGCGTGTAGTTCTCGGAGTAAGGCAGCTTATTGGTTGGGTCGTAGCCAGCGAAGATGAGCGGGCTGCAGAAGGTGACGCCGTTTGCAGTGCAGTAGGGTGTTGTGTTGTTGATGAGGTCCGCGATGTTGGGGATGAGTGAAGCAACACCGGAAAGATTCTTAACCGGAGCGGGTGGCGGAGTCGTACCGAACGGGGTCGAGAAGGTTGCAGTCGGGGGGCTGTAGAACGGAACCGAGAAGGGCTGCTGTACGGTAACGCCGAAAGGACCACCGATGCCGCCGCCAGCGCTCTGTGAGAGCTCGGCGAAATATTCGCCCCGATCGTAGTACATGCCGAATCCGGCGCGCACGACTACGTTGTGCAGGAACCCTGGAGTCCAGGCGACGCCAATGCGGGGTGCAAAGCCCCACTGGCGGCCGGTGAGCGTGGAATCGCTCACGCCCTTGGTGGGAAATTCCTTGTTGTTGCCCGCGACGACGATGCCGATGTTGGTGATGGTGTCGGTGGCGGCATCGTAACTGTAGTCCTTGGGATAGAAATTGGTGAGGAGGCCGTTCTTCTCAACGAGCGGTCCGTTCCAATCCCAACGTAGACCGGCAATCACCGTGAGATTCGATTTGAGCCGGAAGGTGTCCTGCCCGAAAGCTCCGACCTGATTCGAACGGTAGTAACGATTCGTCTCGCCATTAACGAAAACGGAGGAACCGTTCTCGCCGCAGGGGGTAGTGGGATTGCAGAGGGTGCCTGTGAGGAAAGTCGCAAAGTTATCGAAATCGAGCAAGCCCTGACTGTTGTTCTTGTTGAGGATGTTGAGCTGGGTGTGATCGATCTGCACGCCGCCGACGATGGTGTGGCGGCCGACCGTCCAGGAGTACTTGGTCGAACCTTCGAAGGTGTTCTGGAACATTCCGGCGTTTGCGAAGTTGTTGGAAGGCCCGATGCCGAGGCCGTTGCCAGTATTCGGATCGGCCTGACCGATGGTGATGCCCGGAACGTTGGAAAGCCCGAAGATGTTGAGGCCGTAGTCGCTGTTGCTGTAGCCATCGATCGTATGCGCGAAGGCTTTCTCGCGAATGAAGCCGAAGCCCTGAGTCCATACGGCGTTTGGCCCAATGGTGGTGGTGTTCTGAATGGATACCAAGTGCGAACCGGCCGAGAGTTGCTGCGGGAAGTTGCCTACCTGGCTGATGGCGAAGGGCGCGTAAGTCGGATCGTTCTGGAAATAGTATTTGCCCGTCAGGCGATCGCGGCCGCTGACGTTGTAATCGATGTTGCCGCTGACTTGATCGGCTTTGAAGGTGGTTTTGGGGCCAAAAACCAGTGCGTTGTAGCCGAGGTCGCTGTTGAGATTGTTTTCGGAGGGGATGAAGAACTGCCCGTTGGGGAGCTTGAGGCTCATGATCTTCAGCGCGGTCGGGCTGATGTCGGCGGCGGTCAGTGTTGTGCCGAAGGCGGCGTTGGCGAGAGCGGCGAGGCTGGCGGCGTCGCGGTTCGTGTCACTGAGGCCGGGGAGAACGTTGGCTTCGGAGATCGAGCTGTCTTCATCGGAAACGCGCTGGCCTTGATAGGCGGCGAAGAAGAAGAGTTTGTCTTTCTTAATTGGACCGCCGAAGGTGGCGCCGAAGCTGTTGCGCTTGAGTTCAGGAACGGTCTTGCCGAGGCTGCGCAGCGTTGGATCCTGATTGAAGAAGAAGGGCGCGGCGTTCCAAGCGCTGGTCTGGTGATATTCGTAGGCCTGGCCGTGATACTGGTTCGTTCCGGTGCGCGTCTGGAGCGTGATATGTGCGCCGCTGTAGGAGCCTTCGGAAGCGTCGTACATCGACGTGTTCACGCGGACTTCCTCGAGCGTTTCCTGCGGAGGGGCGGGCATGGCCTGACCAATGGCGCTGTAAACCGACGTGCTGGTTTGAATTTCGCCACCGGCGGTGGTGTTTGTGTTCTGGCCGGTGTTCAGCACCGCGCGGTTGTCTGCGACACCGCTGGAGGACTTGCCGTTGAAGAGATTGTTGGTCTGTACGCCGTTGACGACGAAGCTGTTGCTGGTGTCGCGCTGACCGTTGGCGAAGATGTTCTGATTGCCGAGACCGGCGTTGGTCCCGGAGCCGGTGAGGAAATCGGCGTTCACGCCGGGGCTCAAGAGCGCAAGTTGGGTGAAGCTGCCCGTGCCGAGCGGAGTATTCTCGATCAATTCGGTGCCGAGTGTGTAGCCGTTTGTAGTGTCGGTCTGGTTCAAGAGAGGCGTGCCAGAGACGGTAATGCTGGTGCTGACTTCGCCGGGCTGGAGCGAAGCGTTGACCGTTGCGGTGACGCCACCGACGACAGTGATCTGGTTGTGCACTTCAGTCTTGAACCCGTCGCGCGCGAACGAGACCGAGTAGGGACCGATTGGCAGCGCGTTGGCGGAAAAGGAGCCATCGTCTTTGGTCGAGACAGTGACCTCGAGATTCGTGTCGAGATTGCGAACTTTCACTTCGACTTTGCTTAGGACGGCGCCGGTACTATCGGTAACCGTGCCGTTGATCGCGCCGAGAGTTTGCTGAGCGCGGGCGGGAAGCGAAATCAGAAGCAGACTGCTGAGGAACACCACGAGCGAACGAACGGACTTGCCCATTTTTCTGTACCAGCCCTTTATCCCCGTCAAAAGATACTGCGAAGTGCGCAGAGGTATATCACAACGCACGGGACTAAATCGAGACGAGTCCTGTGCAAAAAGGCGGAAAAAAGACAGCGAAGCCGAGTATTTCGATGAAGATGGATGCATTGTTACAGTTTGTTCAGAATGAGATTACAGTTGTGGCCGGTTAACGGCTTTTGGGAGGATGACGACGTCGTATTTGAACGCGGGCTGCGGATTAGTGCATCGGCGACGCGGAGCCGTCGGACCATTTGTCTGCGAGGACGAGCAGAACCGTTACGCGTTCCTGCGAGTCATTTATCGCCATGACTGGCGAGTTGGGAACATCGGTCGCCCAACTCTTGGTCATGTCGCCGGGGGAAAAAAACATCGTGTGCGAGCGCCAGTTTTTGCCCTGGTCGTTCAAATACTGCTGCTTGGACATCATGTAAGCCATCGCGCCGGGCTCCAGCGCGGGGAGTTGCTTATCGTCAAGCGCCGTCGCGATCGCCTTAGCGATTTCGGGCCTCGATTTTCCCGCCAGCACAAGCTTGGTCTTCATTAAATAGATTTGCGCAAAACTCTTGGCGGCAAGGGCGTTGAAGCAATGCGGCGCGCGCATTTTGGGATTCCAGAACTCCGCTTCTTCGGTGCCTTGTCCCCAAGATCGCTCGACAAGGCACATGAAGCCGTTCGAACCCGTCACGGCGGTTTTGTAACCGTCGCGCCCCAGCACCATCACTTCGGCGGCATCCGCTATTGAAGGAGGTGCAGCGCTGCGAGCTAGAGCGATTTCGGCTTTCTCGTCGGCGATCAGGTACTGATCCAAGGGTGCCATCGTGGGATAGGGGTCTTTAGGGGCCTGTGCAATTGCGGGAGGAATGACGATAAGCAGAGCGAACGCAAAGGCGACAAGGCTGGCGAGATGGTTTCGCATTCGATTCTCCTAATCTGCAGATTTGTAGCACCGGTGGGTGATGATCCCGAACTTTGTACACTTAGACTTACGGGGAGTCCGTTGCGTTAGCATGGGAACCCCTTAACGGTGAGTGTACTCGTCGAAAACGGCCCGGAGTATCGAATTGCTGGGTCTCTTTACTACACGCGGCGGTTCATTTAGGCTTAAGGCCCTATGTGGAATGTTGACGAACGGTTTGCTCCGAAGGCGATTGAAGGGTTGGCGGCGCTGGGGTTTAGCGTCGGAAGCACGCGTGGCGTGGTGCGCGTGGAGAAGTACGGATGCGGCGCGGAGTTTCGCAAAGGCTCCGACGACCACTATCAGTTGACGATTTTGCCGACGATCATGGTGAAGGGTCAGTTCGCAAGGCTTTGGGACGCGGGATATCAAAAATTTTTGTTGACGGATGACGGCATCAAGTTGCCGGCGTTGGCGACGCATTTGGAGAATTTGCGGAAGTTCAATGAGGAGTTGCGGACGGCTCTGGGAGTGCCGACGTTTTACAACGAGGCGCTGGGATCGGTCAGCCAGGTTTCGGTGTATGACCGCGTGAAGGGACGGAAGGGCGCGGTGCCGGATGATACGGTTGGGGCGCACAGCCCCGGGGGCGGGCACTGAGAAGCGAAGCAAAGAAACAACGAGGTAAGGAAGTAACGATTTTCGGATTTTGCAGGGCGCGGATTCCGCGCCCTTTTCTTTTTATGTTCGGGCGTTGGTGACTACGGATTCAGAGTTTGATAGGCGGCGAAGGGGCCGGCGTGTGGGTGGAAAGCGCGGGCGCGGTATAGCTCGGCGATTTGGCGGATGTGGCCGAGATCGTGGGATGCCCATTCGTTGAGCATTTGTTCAAGCGTGATCAGGCCTAGCTGGGAGTGTTGCGCGGTGCGCCCGCCGACGTCGGCCGGAAGCGTTCTTAGAAATTGCACCAGCTCTTTCCGCGTGAAGGCGAAGCGCGACAAATGTTCCTGCGGCGTGCCTGCGGAAAATCCTTCGGCGGGCGGTTCGTACTCTTTCAGCGCGGGCGTGTCTTCGAGGACGAATCGGCGGACGCGCTCGGCGAGACAGTCCTCGCAGTCGGCGAGATGCGACAAAACTTCGGAAATCGACCAGCGATCGGCGGCCGGCTTCCAGCGCAGGACGTCGGGCGCGACACCGCCAAGCATCGTTTCGAGCACTTGCGGCGTCTTTTCCATTAGCGCGACGGCGGGACGAAGAGTGGTAGACGGACTGGGTTGCATCGGCGGCCTCCTGGCAGAGAAGATTGTAGTCGCGTTTCGGCGGTTGTGCGTTTGAGGCAGAAAAGCTTGGGCGCGAGGCGCGGAGAGTTATTGGGCGGGCGGGAGGATTGATGGCGGAGATTGTCGGTTTGATGGACGACTTGTTTTTTCAGATGAAAGTTTTGGAGACGGCGAAGCAGCTCGGCCTGCAATTTAAAGTGGCGAATACGGCGGATTCGTTGATGGAGTTGATCGCGACGTCGCCGAAGCTGGTAATTGTCGATCTGAATGCGCGGACCGGGGCGATTCCAGCGATCGAGCGCGTTCGCAGGGAAAGCAACGGCGTGCGCATGGTGGGATTTTTGTCGCACGTGCAGGTTGACTTGGCGGAGCAGGCACGCGCGGCGGGATGCGATGAAGTGATGCCGCGGTCGAAATTTACTCAGAATTTGGCGCAGATTTTGAGCGGCGTGAAGGAGTAGGAATTTGTTTTTGCGAAAGATAGCGTTGGCGACGTTGCTGGTCGCGTTGAGTTTGATGGCGAGAGGGCCGGTGGCTTCCGCGCAGGAACCTGCGTCTCAGCCGAACAACGTTGGTACGGTGCCAGCACCCGGCGGTGGCGCTGCGGCGTTGACGGGGCCAAGCCTGGCGCTGCGTCAGGCGCTATCGGCTGCGTGCCGGCAGGACCAGACGGAATTCACGAAATATCTGACAGCGCGCAATGCGCAGACATTTTCAACGCTGACGGAAGGCGCGCGCGTGGCGTTGATGAAGCGCTTTGTGCTGCTGAATGAGCCGGGCAAGCCGTCGCTCGTCGCCGGTGCGGCGGGACGCCCAATCGTGCGCTGCGAAACTCCCGTCGGTGCGGCGGAATTGCAGATCGGAGGCGCGGATGTCGACGACAATCTCGCGCTGCTGCCCGTGGAGATTCGCGACGCGACCGACACGGTAGGCGAAAATGTGTTGCGCGTGAAGATGGGGCTGGTGCGCGAGCACGGCGAATGGAAATTGATTTCGGTGGGGCTGGTGCTGCTGGATTTGCCATCGCTCGCGGCGGAATGGGATGCGGCGGAGATTGACTCGACGGAGAAGACGGCGATCGAGTCGCTGAAGACGATCGCGGGCGCGGTCGAGAAGTATCGGCGAACGTATACGCGTCTGCCGGAATCGCTGGCGAACCTGGCGGCGCCGGCGAAAGGCGCGCCTTCTGTCGAGGCTGCCGGGCTGCTCGATGCCGATCTCGCGGCGGGCGCGCGCAGCGGCTACAACTTCCGCTATGTGCTGGCGAGCAACAGCACGCTTGGCGCGCCGGCGAAGTATGCGCTGGCGGCGACGCCGCAAGTGTATGGGCGTACGGGCAAGCGCTCATTTTTGACCGAGGGCGACGGCGTGATTCATGGGGCGGACCGGCAGGGCGGAGTTGGGACAGCGTCGGATCCGAAGGTGGTAGACCAGCAGCTCAAGACGCAGTGACACGTCACGGCGCGCTTTGCGTCAACGGAATCGAGAGAGTTGACGCATTCGCGAGGCTCGGCGCGCTTTTGACTTTTCCTTTCCGCGCTTCTTTCTGAAAATAGCGAAAGGGGCATCTCTCCACTTGCTGCGCTCGTCGCTGCCGCGATTCGACGCGCTCACTCACTCTCAGGGCAGATCGATGAAGATCGAGGAGCCCTGTCATGAGCGATGTAATGACCGATCGGCGCGATTCACCGCGCTATGCGCTGACGCTGGTCGCAGTCGTCACGGAATTGGCGACATCCAATGTAATGAACGCGCGATCGTCGGATGTGAGCCGCAGCGGATGTTATGTCGACACGCTTCAGCCGCTGCCGACCGGCGCGCAGGTAAAAATTGTGCTGCGCAGCGGCGATGAAATCTTCGAGGCGCCGGGGCGCGTCGTGTACATGTGCCCGGGGCTGGGGATGGGCGTGAATTGGGGCTTGAGCTTGCCCGACAAAACGCTCGCGATTCTGGACCGCTGGCTGGCGAAGGCGGCGAAGAACGCGAACGGTTGATTCGAAAGTGCATCCAAACGATGGCGAGCTGTGGATACGCAGTTTGCTCTTGGCGAAATTGGAGATAACATCGAAGCACTGCGTATGGGCCTTCGTCGCCGGGATTGGTGCACAACATTTGTTTTAATTTTTGCGATGGTGCTGCCGGCTGCGGCCACGGCGGCGCCTGCTGGCGCGCCTCAGAGCGAGCCGGAGCAGTTCGCCAACCTGCCGATTTTCGAATTGCATAGCGGATTCTGGCTCAATCTCCACCACACGCTTTATGGGCAGGCGCGCGCTTCGCGTGACGGCAGAGGCATGCCATCGAGCGCGGGCGGTGCGACAAAGCGCACGCCGAACGAAGAAATCGCCTGGGACAATGCGGTGGCGTACTACACCGAGAACTATGTGGACAAGGATCTGCTCTTCAGCACGGAGCTGACGCTGCTGAAAAATCAGCTCGGCGATTTCGAACAGTGCGATGAGCTTTCCGGCTCGAAAAAGAAAATGTGCGACGCAGGATTGCCGCCGAAGCTGACGCAGATTTTGAACGCCGCGGCGGTCGTGTATCGCGCGCACGAATGGCCGGAGCATGACCGCGCGAATCGGAGGTGGATCGCGGCGGTGTCGCCGCTGGTGCGCGACAAAGGCGTCGAGATGTCCGAGCGGCTTGCGCAGATCTATCAAACACGCTGGCCGAAACAGCGCATTCGCGTCGATGTTTCGGCCTATGCGAACTACGCTGGCGCGTACACAACGATCGATCCGCTGCGCATCATTATTTCGAGTACCGATTCACGCAATCAGGGGCTGGCGGCGCTCGAAGTCTTGTTTCACGAAGCGTCGAACGGAATCGCTGAGCCTGTGCAGCTTGCGATCAATCGCGAATGCCGCCAGCGCGACAAGGCGATCCCGCGCGATCTGTGGCACGCGCTCGTCTTTTACACGACGGGCGAAGTCGTCAAGCCGGTGATGAAGAGCATCGCCGGTGCTAATAATGCGAATGGGGAGTACACGCCGTACGCCGTGCGAGAGCAGCTCTTCAAGCGCGGTTGGGACGAATATCTCAAGCTGCTCGAGCGATTCTGGCAGCCTTACCTTGATGGGAATGTGAGTTTCGACGACGCGATCGCGCACATGGTGTCGGCGCTATAAATTCTGATCAGCGACGATCGCCTACCGCTAATCGGTGTCGACTCCGATAAACGGCACGCACAAGTTGCTGCTATCATGCGACTTGCGCGGCTCTTTTGCCGCACGCGCCGATATGCTAGTCTCTTGGCGCGGAAATTCAGCCCAGCCGCGACGTTCGTAATCGCGCCGTTCGCGACCTACCTTCGGTCTCCTGACGCCTCCCAAACCGGAGGAATCGTTTCGGGAAGGACATTGCCTGGGCTAAGTCCCGCTGCTCGGAGTCGGACCCGAACGGCTGCCGGCGACCCAGCGCTGAGAAGAGAGGGCCAAACTATGTCCGGCACATCCGCAACCCCAAGGACCGCGCAACAGACGATGGAAATCAAGCTGGCTCATTCGCCCGATTCAGACGACGCATTCATGTTTTATGCATTGGCGACGCACAAGCTCGCCACGCCCGGGTACAAATACACACACGTCCTTTCGGACATTCAGACGCTGAACGATGCGGCGCACAAAGAGACGTACGACGTGACCGCGATCAGCTTCGCGGCCTATCCCGCTCTGCGCGACAAGTACGTGCTGCTCGATTGCGGCGCGAGCTTCGGCGAAGGCTATGGGCCGATTGTGGTCGCGTCGCGCTCGATGCGGCAGCAGGATTTGGCAGGCAAGCGGATCGGCGTGCCGGGGCTGACGACAACGGCGTATCTCACGCTGAAATTGTTCGAACCCAATTTCGAAGCCGTGGTGATGCCGTTCGACAAGATTCTCGATGCGGTCCAGAACGAGTCGGTCGAAGCGGGGCTGCTGATTCACGAAGGTCAGCTCCTGTTTCCCCAGCTTGGTTTGCACAAGGTGATCGACCTCGGCGCGTGGTGGATGGAGCGGACGAAGCTGCCGTTGCCGCTGGGCGGGAACGCGGTGAAGAAGTCGCTTGGGCCAGAGCTCGGTCGGCAGATCGCGCAGACCATTCGCGACAGCGTCGCGTACGGACTCGATCATCGCGAACAGGCTCTCGCCTATGCCATGGAGTTCGCGCGCGACATGGAACCTGAACTCGCCGACAAATTTATCGGCATGTATGTGAACAAATGGACGATGGGTTACGGCGAGCGCGGCAAGCATGCCGTGAAGGAACTCATCGAGCAAGGCACGGCGGCAGGGTTGTTGCCGGGTCCGCCGACGGTGGAATTCCTAAGCGAAAGCTAATCTTCGGCCGCGATCCCTCGCGCCTACGGCATTTCTTTCTAAAGTTTTTCCTTCGCATGTCGATGCCCTCTGTAGAAGCTTCTGCGTTGAGTGGCTTCGTCTTCTCCCTTCACCATTCGCGTTGAAGCTTGCGGGTTGCGCACCGGCAGCCGCTGCGCTCCGGCATCGCGGCAACAGTGAGGTGAATCATGTCGGTTACGAACACGAGCGTCGCTAATTTGAATGCTGCTTCGCTGAGCCATCCATCGACGCAGCAAGCGCCACAAACCCAAAGCTCACCAGCAACCGGTGCCGCCAGTGGCGCCGCCGCAGTCGCGACAACGTCGGCGCTACCGCAGGATACTTTTACACCGTCGTCGCAAACAGAAACCGCCAATTCGACCGCGCAAGCGGCGGGATTGTTCAATGCACCGAAAACTTCGGCCCAAGCCGAGAGTTCGACTTCTGTGGGCGCGCCCGCCTCTTCGAACAGCAGCCCAGCGATTACTGCGCCCGCCAGTTCCTCGAGCGCAAGTCAGACCGGAAGTGGCAACGCTTCCCTATCCGGCGGATCGGCTGACGCGCAGAGTTCTTCCAGTTCGCAGTCGCAGGGTGGCGCGACGGCGTCCACAGCATCTACGGCGGACGCTTCCACCTCTACGTCTTCGTCTACCTCATCCGCTGACTCCTCGTCTACTTCGACCGCCGCGGGCAGTGTCGCGCAACAGACGCAGCTCGAAACTCTTAACAATGCGCTTGCCGCGCTCGGGCTCAGCGCCGCGGACATTCAGCAAATCGATCAGGTCGCTAGCCTGACGAACGATTTCAGTCCCACCGCGTTCACGAGCCTCGCGTATCAATTGGAGGCGCAAGCGCAAAACTCAGCAGCGCCGACCTCGTCCGCACAAAGCACGCAAGCGGCGGTAGCAGGCTCGACGACGACAGGCGTTTCGACGACTTCGACGGCGGCGACGCCTGCGACGGCGAGGAGTTCATCGTCATCACATTCGGGATCGAATGGACAGAACCTCTCGGCATCGTTTAATTCGATCGGTCAAGCTGAAAGAGCTCAGGCCTCGGCCGTTAACGCCGCACCGCCGGCCGCGGCCAAGACGTCCGCCGCAGCCGCTTAAGCCTCGTTTTCTACCAGCAGGTCGCGCGAGCGACGTCGTTCGCGCAGCTTCTTGACCTCGCTGCGTGAATCCCTTACTGTTTGCGGTCTCATGAAAATTTCTGGCTGCTCGTGCGTTCGCGCGAAGCATTTCGCCCTTGCGCTCGCGCTCTCTCTCATCTGTGGCAGCGTTGCCCGCTCTCAAGCAGCGGCCGAGTTTCGCCCGCATCCGGTCGATTCGAAAGATTGGCCCAAGCAGGCCGTGCGCGCGCCGAATGGAATGGTCGCGACCGATGAGCAACTTGGTTCCCAGGCCGGAGTCGAAATCCTCAAGTGTGGCGGCAACGCCGTGGATGCGGCCGTTGCCGTGGCGTTCGCACTGGCAGTCGTCGAACCTTCCGCAGGCAACATCGGCGGTGGCGGATTCATGCTCGTGCGCCTCGCAGATGGGCGATCGAGCTTCTTCGACTATCGCGAAGTCGCGCCCGGCAAAGCCACGCGCAACATGTACATTGGGCCCGACGGAAAACTGATTCCAAACGACAACGTCACCAGCTCCGTCATCGGGTATCGCTCTATCGCAGTGCCGGGAACCGTCGCCGGGCTGGAGCTCGCGCTGAAAACGTATGGCACATTAAAGCTCGCCGATGTCTTGGAGCCGGCGATTCGCCTGGCCGAAACGGGCTTTCCCGTGGATGAAAAACTCGCGCACTCATTCGCGGAAGAAGGCAAGGATTTCAGCAAATTCCCTTTCAGCCGGCACATCTTTCTGAATGACGGCAAAATTTTTCACGCGGGCGATACGCTTCGGCAACCTGAACTTGCCGCCACCCTGAAGCGCACGCGAAAAATGGCGCCGCCGAGTTTTACGCCGGTGATACGGCGCACGTGATGGTCGACGACATCGCGAAAAACGGCGGACTGATCACCCTCGAAGATCTCGCCAACTACAAACCAAGGGTCCGCGAAGTCCTGCGCGCGAAATACTCCGCAAATGATCGCGACGGCAACGCGCACTCGTGGGACGTCCTCACGTCGCCGCCACCCAGTTCCGGGGGCGTGGCGATCATCGAAGCGATGAACATGCTGGAGAGCACGCCGCTGAAAGGCTGGGGTGACGTCGAGAGCGTGCACATGGTTGCGGAGACGATGCAGCGCGTCTTCGCCGATCGCGCGGCGTATCTCGCTGATCCCGATTACTCCAACGTTCCTGTCGAAGGACTGACGTCACCGTGTTATGCGAAAGAACGCGCCGCCACAATCGATCCGCAGCGCGCCACACCGAGCAAAGATGTGAAAGCTGGGACGCCGCACGCCTGCTCGGCTTCAGCCAACGCGGATTCTGCTCCGACGACCGTCAGCCTCAACGATGGCCCGCACACGACGCACTTCTCCGTTGTGGATGCGGCCGGAAACGCCGTCGCCAGCACCTACACCCTCAACGATAGTTACGGCTCGCATGTCACAAGTCCCGCCGGATTTTTGCTGAACGACGAGATGGACGACTTCACCACACAACCCGGCGTCCCCAACGCGCTCTTCGGCTTGATTCAATCCGAAGCGAATGCGATCGCACCCGGCCATCGTCCACTCAGTTCGATGACGCCGACGATTTTGCTGCGCGACGGCAAGCTCAGCTTCGTCACCGGCTCTCCGGGAGGCCCGACGATCATCTCGTCCACGTTGCTCAGCGTCCTCAACTGGATGCGCCTCGGCATGGACGCGCAATCCGCAATCAACGCGCCGCGGTTTCACCATCAATGGATGCCCGATCTGATTTTGATGGAGCAAAACTTCCCCGAAGGAATGGAGAAGGCGCTGCAAGCGCGCGGCTTCGCTACAAAGCGCCGCGGGCACATCGGCTTGGTCAACGCCATCGGCGTCGATCCTAAATCGAACGAACGTCTCGGCGCCGCCGACCCGCGCGACAACGGCTCCGCCGTCGGCTACTGACTCGACGCTCGTCGCCTTACCATCGCTCGGCAAATTTTGTCTCGTTCTCCTTAGCGCAACCACTGGTCCACGAATCCATCTGCGACCCGCTCAATCTCGTGGATAATGTCCGAGGCGAACTATGGAACGACTGCTCTCGACTTATCTTTTTGTTTCGCGGAAATTGACGCGCGATCTCATTTCACAAATTGGCGGCGCTGGATTCCACGGCGTGGAGATTTTCTGCTCGCGCAGCCATTTCGATTACACGAATCGAGCCGAGATCCAAAACATTGCCGGCGCGCTGGCAGACGCAAGGTTGAAGCTCACGTCGCTGCACGCTCCGACGAGCCGCGACCTCAGCGCCACGCGCGAAGGCGGCCAGCCGCTTTCGATCTGCGAGGTCGAGCGCGTGCGCCGCATCGAAGCGATGGACGAACTGAAGCGTGCCATCGATGTCGCCGAGGAGCTTCCCTTCTCTCGCATGATTTTTCACATGGGCGGCAGCCGCGAAACCGCTGACCCGCGCAAGCGCGACGCCGCGTTCAGTTCGCTCGAGCATTTGATTCTGCACGCGAAGCATGTCGGCGTGACGATCTGCGTCGAAAACACGACGAGCGAGATGGGCTCGCCCTCTTATCTGCGTTCGTTCATCGACGAAACGCGGCTTACCGGTCTGCGCGTTAATTTCGATATCGGTCACGCGAACTTGGCCGACGGGCCCGAAGAAAATCGCATCGCCGAGGGCTTCGAGCCCGTGCGCGAACTCGTCGCCAGCACACACATTCACGACAATCACGGAGAGAAAGACGAGCATCTTCCGCCGTACGAAGGCAGCATCGACTGGACGGCAGCGGTGACGTTGCTGAAAACCGCGCCCGAAGCAAACCTGCCGCTCACGCTGGAATTGAAAGAAAAAATCGGTCCCGAAGCGCCGACGCCCCAGCAACAGCTCGACGCCGCACGCAGCTCGCTCGACAAATTGGAAGAAGCCTGGGGCTAGCTCACCCAGGTTTAGCTCGCGCTGTTATTACTGCACGCAGCCCGGATTGTCCGCCGAATCCTCGGTTCCACACAGAGGCTGATACGGCTGCCGATACGGCGGGTAAGTGTAATTGCTGTTGTCGTAGTAGCCGGGATCGTTCTGATACACGCCATAAGAGCCTTGGTCGCCGTAGTTCCCACCGTAATTGTTGTTATTGTTGTTGTCGAGATTCCCGAGCGCCTGCACGCCGTCGCCGATTAGATCGGCACCCAACGTCGCAAATGGGCTCCACGGATTCAACGCGTAAGTCGTTGCGTTGAGCGCCAGCCCGAACAAATCGTCGAGGAATCCCCAGCCGCCCCAACCCCAGCCCCATCCCGGTCCCCAGCCATAGCCCCAACCGTGGCCGTAGCCCCAGCCCCGCCCGTAGCCCCACCCGCGACCATAGCCGTAGCGCCCGTAATCGTAGTGGCCGTAGCCGCCATTCCAGCTACGCCCGAAGCCCGCGTTCTGGATTCCTGTCCGGCCGAATCCCCCGCTGCTACCGAAGCGCGAGCTGCTGCCGGCGAACGAACTACCAGCAAACGAATTGCTGTGGCCGAATCCATTGGAACTGCTCCAGCTACTGCCGCCACCCGTGTTCGTACGCGAAGACAACCCAACATTCCCAAAATGGGAACTGCCGAAGTTTGCGTTCGCCCGATTTCCGCCAGCGAGCGATGTGTTTGCGACGGCTCGATTGCCAACTCCTGAGTTGCCAGCCGCCCCCGATCGTTCCGGCATCGTTCGCGCGCTCGGCGGCCGATCCGACTGAAACCCGTTCGACACTGCGCGCTGATCCATCCCGCCGCGACCAGTCGGCGAACCCCCACGCATCGCTGAAGCGTAGCTCGCCGTCATTGTCCGCCCGCCGTCCGGGCGATTGGCGCCGCTCATACCCGTGCGACCCAGATTGGCACCCGAAGATGTTGGGCGATTGGAGGCCGAGCTGAAATTTCCCGCTGTCGCTCTGCCGTCGAAACCCCGCTGCGCGCTCGGGGGGCGATTTGAGTCGTATCCGCCGTTCGCTCCGGCTCGGCCATACCCAGCCGTGCGCGTCGAGCCAACGGAACCTGTGCCGTAGCTCCCCACGTTCGAACCGCGCGACGCGGTCACGCCGGAATTGCCGCGATTTGCCGGCGCGCCGTAGCCACCGCTGCGTCCGTAACTCGCACTCGCCGAGGGGTTGTTGCCATATCCATTGCTGTACGATCCGCCTTGTCTCGCGCCGCCGCCGTAAGATCCGCTGTTTCCGCCATAAGCAGATCGACCGTAGCCGCCAGCGTTCCCGTAGGCGGAGTTTCCGTATCCGCCGCCGTAACCAGACCGACCCGCCCCGTTAGGTGCACCACTGTAGCCCCCGCCAGAGCGCCCATAGCTTCCGCCTCCGTAAGCACCCGCCGAATAGCCTCCCGACTGGCGTGACGCGGCGCCTCCGTATGCGCCGCCACCCGACCGTGCCGCCGACGGATATCCCGATGATCGGCCTCCGCCGAATCCGGCCCCGAACCCTCCGCTGTTTCGGCCACTGCTGAAATGCGCACCACTCGACCGGCCGGCGCTGAAATGCCCTCCTCCGCCGCCGCTCGAACGATGCGACCCACCGCCTCCATGAGAGCTGTTCCCATGCGAGTGCCCGCCTCCGCCGCCGTGGGACCCGCCTCCGTGCGAGCCCCCACCATGCGAGCCGCCTCCGTGCGACTTGCTGGCGCCAAAGACTCCCGCGCACGCGAAAGCGCACACACCGACCATCAAGAATGTTTTCAGTGCGGTGGATCTCGACATCGTCATCCTCCGGGCAGACTGCGACTGGCTGAGGGCAGGTAGGGACGGGGAATGAGTTGCATCTTACCAGCCGAAAAACTCTTGTGCGAATTTTCGGCGAAGTGACTGAGAGTGCAGCGATTAGGCGCGTCGAGCTTCACCCGCGCTGTATAAGAATCGGGCGACAGTGACCGGAATCGCTGACAACGGTAACTGAGGTGTCGGATAAATCGGACGCTTCCCAGGAGCCAATGTCCGAGGGTCGATCGTCGCTGCTGAACTAGAATCCCGGAGGATGTTCGCCCATCACATTGAACTCCCTCTCCATCGCTATTCCCGCCGAGCACATCGTCCCTTCTTCAAATAGCGAGCCGATCAGCGTCACACCATGCGGCACCCGCCTTGGGGTGGAAAATTTCGGCAGCGGATTCTTCGGCTCGGGCGCCCAATCGCTCCGCGCCTCGGTCACCTCGACAAATCCCGCGCGCAGCGTCAGCGACGGTTGCCCCGTGAAATTCGTAATCGTCAAAATCTCATCGCGCAGCGACGGCACCAGCAGCAAATCCACCTCGCCAAAAATCCGCGCCATCTCCACCGCCACTTTGCGCCGCATGCGATCGGCCTGCACAAAATCCACGGCCGACAAAAATCGCGCCTGCCGAAACAAGTTCGGCCACGCATCTGGCACCTGCGCCTTCAACTGATTCATCCGCCGGTCGAGCGTGTACTCCTCGAACGCCGCCGCGCCCTCGGCAAACAAAATCAGTTGCATCGAGTCGTACGGCCATTCCGGCAGACTCACCTCGACCTTTTTCATCCCCAACTTCCGTACCGTCTCGAGCGCCGCGCGATCGACATCCGTCGCCGGCTTCTCCTTCATCCACTTCGGAAAGTATCCGACGCGCAACCCCGCCACGGGCCGAGCAGCATCGAAAGCGAGTTTGCACGGAACGCTCGAAAGATCGCCCGCATCCGGCCCCGAAATCGCGCGCAGAATCAACGCGCCGTCTTCCACGCCGCGCGTCATCGGCCCCAGTTTGTCGAGCGACCAGCATAGCGTCATCGCGCCTGTGCGCGGCACGCGCCCAAATGTCGGCCGCAGCCCCGTCACGCCGCAGCGCATCGAGGGCGCAACGATGCTTCCGCCGGTTTCGCTGCCAATCGCAAATCCCACCAGCCCCGCCGCCGTCGCCGCACCCGGCCCCGCGCTCGATCCCGACGCGCCTTCCTCCAGCAGCCACGGATTCATGGTCTGCCCGCCGAACCAAATGTCGTTCAACGCCAGCGCTCCCAAACTCAATTTCGCGATCAGCACCGCGCCCGCATCATTCAGCCGCCGCACCACCGCCGAATCCGTCCCCGGCACGCGATCGCGATAAAACTCCGCACCCCACGTCGTCCGAATCCCCGCCGTGTCGAGCAAATCCTTCACCCCATACGGAATCCCGTGCAGCGCACCGCGATATTTTCCCGCCGCGATTTCCGCGTCCGCCTGCTTCGCGCGCGCGATCGCATGTTCCCGCGGCACCGTGATCACGCACCGCAACTTCGGATCGAACTTCTGTATCCGCTCCAAATAAATATTTGTCAGCCGCTCGGAAGTCAGCTTGCGCCGCTCAATCCAGCGCGACAATTTCGACACCGGCGCATACGCAATCGCCTCATCACTCGACGGCAGCGCTCCCTCATCGTCATTGCTCCGCACAAACACATCGCGCTCCGGCCCAGCCTTCTGTCCCGGCAGCACCGGATTCCACTGCGAATACGGCGCAACCGTCTCCTCAATCGGCATCTTCCGCGGCCCAACGCGCCGCTCATACAACGCCGCCATCGTCACTCGCCAACTTTGCGCCGCCTCCGTCCGCTCCTCCGAATTCAGTGAGATCTGCACCAACTTCTCCGCTTCGGCAAACGTCGTCGTCGAAACCTCTGGCCCAACCGCAGGCCCGGCGCCATACGCCGACGGCGCTCCAGCCGGCCCCTCCTTCGTCGGATCTTGCTCAGCTGCCTCAATAACTCCCTCCGGCAACACATCCGCCGCCGTCAGCGCCGCAATCAATCCCGCCGACGCCGTCCCCAAAAATTCCCTGCGCGACTTCCCCATTTCCCCTCCACCGTAATTCGCGGCCCGCGATTGTACACGCACCGCGCACCGCATTTGTCTCCCTCTCGCAATTTCCAGCCACACGCAAAGCGCGATATTCTATTTGTTCGCACCATACGCCACGACGCGAAAGGTACGCACCACACACCGTTCCATGACGACGATCAACATCGAAGACGCCGGCAAACACGACGCGCAAGAAGTCACAATTCAGGGCTGGCTCTACAATCTCCGCGAATCCGGCAAGCTGCTCTTCCCGATTTTTCGCGACGGCACCGGCATCATTCAGGGCGTCGTCGCCCTCAAAGAAAGTCCCGACGCTTTCGCAGCACTCAAAGGCCTCACGCAGGAATCCAGCGTCATCGTCACCGGAAAAATTCGCGCCGAGCAACGCGCCCCCGGCGGCTACGAAATCGGCGTCACTAAAATTAAAGTCCTGCAAAAAGTCGACGAATCCACGCCCTACCCCATCCAGCTAAAAGAGCATGGCGTCGATTTCCTCCTGGACAATCGCCATCTCTGGATGCGCACGCCGCGCCAGGCCGCCATACTCCGCATCCGCGCCGAAGCCCAGCGCGCCGCACGCAATTACATGGACAGCCAGGGCTACACGCTCACAGACGCGCCCATGTTCACGCCCGCCGCATGCGAAGGCACCTCAACTCTTTTCGAAGTGAATTACATCGACGATCAGAAGGCCTACCTCACGCAAAGCGGCCAGCTTTACATCGAAGCCACCGCCATGGCGCTCGGCAAGGTCTACACCTTCGGCCCAACGTTTCGCGCCGAAAAATCAAAGACCCGCCGCCACCTCACCGAATTCTGGATGCTCGAGCCCGAAGCCGCCTTCGCCAACCTCGACGACATGATGTCGCTCGGCGAAGGCTTGGTCAGCGCCATCGTTCAATCCGTCCTAAAAAACAAAACGCGCGAGCTCGAAATGCTCAAGCGCGACACGAAGAAACTCGAAAACGTGAAGCCGCCCTTCCCGCGCATCTCGCTACGAAGACGCGATCAAGGTCCTCCAGAAGCACGGCAACCCCTCGAAATTCGGCGACGACATCGGCGGCGACGAGGAAACCATCGTCTCCAACGAGTTCGACCGTCCCGTTATGGTCCACCGCTACCCCGCCTCCATCAAAGCCTTCTACATGCAGCCCGACGCCGAGCGCCCCGATTTGGCACTCGCCTTCGACATGCTCGCCCCCGAAGGCTACGGCGAAATTATCGGCGGCAGCCAGCGCATCCACGACTACGACCTTCTCGTTAAGCGCTTGAAAGAGCACAACTTACCCGAAGAATCGTTCCAGTGGTACCTCGACCTCCGCCGCTACGGCAGCGTCCCCCACGCCGGCTTCGGCATGGGCCTCGAGCGCACCGTCGCCTGGATATGCGGCACCGAGCACATCCGCGAGGTCATCCCCTTCCCGCGCATGCTCTACCGGGTTTATCCTTAGTTGGTATCGAACCCCTTGTAGGGGCGGGGTTTACTCCGCCCGTCGTTGCGTCTTGGCTCAATTTTTGCGTGACTGATACTTCGTGGCCGGTAATTGGTGCGCCTCTGTGCAAAGGAGCGCCTCCCAATCCTGACCGCGTACCACTCCGTCACGCCGCACGTAGAGTGATCGTGAATCGTCGTTAGGTACTGGCCACGTCCGCCAGCGAACCGCTAATTCGCCTCCGGCCCGCCAGTGACTAGTTACCACTCACGAGTCACCGTTCCTAGGTCTTCGCATGTCTCAAAAAGTTCGCATCATCGGCGTCCCTATGGACCTCGGCCAAAGCCGCCGCGGCGTTGATATGGGCCCCTCCGCTCTTCGCAGCGCCGGCCTCCAGGCCGCCATCAAAAAACTCGGCATCACCGTCGAAGACATCGGCAACATGGAAGTGAAGCAGCCCGAAGAAATGTCGATCGGCGAGAAGCGCGCTAAATATCTACAGGAAATCGCCGAAACCTGCGCCGACATCGCCAAAACCGTCGAGAAATCCCTGCACGAGAATTTTCTTCCGCTGGTTTTGGGCGGCGACCATTCCATCGCTGCCGGTGTCGCCGCAGGCGTCTCCAGCTTTTACCGCGAGCAGAAAAAAGACATCGGCTACATCTGGCTCGATGCTCACGGCGATATGAACACGCCGGACTCGTCGCCGTCGGGCAACATTCACGGAATGCCGCTCGCCAGCATCATGGGCTACGGCGCGCCCGAGCTCGTCGATTTAATGGGATTCAAGCCGAAAGCCGAGCCCGGCAATATCGTGATCGTTGGCGCACGCGACCTCGACTCGCACGAACGCAAAATTGCCAAAAAATCCGGCGTCCACGTTTTCACCATGCGCGACATCGATGAGCGCGGCATGCGCGAAGTGATGTCCGACGCCATCAAGTACGCCATGGACGACACCGCCGGCATCGCCGTCAGCCTCGATATGGACTTCGTCGATCCCGCCGACGCCCCCGGCGTCGGCACTCCCGTCCGCGGTGGCGTCACCTACCGCGAAGCCCACCTCGCCATGGAAATGATCGCCGACAGCGAGTCCATGGTTTCCTTGGAAGTGGTCGAAATAAATCCCATCCTCGACGAACACAACCGCACCGCGCTGCTCGGGGTAGAACTCGTCCTCTCCGCCCTCGGCCAAAAAATCCTGTAGCGTTTATTCCTTTTCTTCGGCGGGTGCTTCGAGAAAATAGCGCGGAATGCCCACGCCCAAACCTAAATCCTCGTCGTTCGAATACACGAAACCGAGCTTTCCCAGCACCTTCTTCGAATTCACATTTTCGGGATGATGGCCGGCGATCAATTTCTTCGGAGCGTACTTCTCAAACGCGTACGGAATCACCGCCCGCGCCGCTTCCGTCGCGAGTCCTTGTCCCCAGAATTTGGGCAGCAGATGAAATCCCAACTCGATGATGTCTTCAGCCGGACGCCATGGCCGCAACCCGCAGACTCCGACAAACTCGCCAGTCGCCAACAGCTCGATAATCCAATACTGAAAGCCGTGGACCATGCGCCGCGCACGCTCATGTTTGAAGCGTTTCCGAACCTCGTCTTCGGAAAACGGCCCCCCGAAATATTTCGTAACTTCGAGATCACCCCAAAGCTGCTGCGCCAGCGGCAAGTCGTCCGCCGTCCACCAGCGAAATCCCAGTCGCTCACTTTTCAAAAAATATTTCTCTGTCGTTTCGTTTTTCGCGCTCATCTCGGTCATCATCAGTTCCCTGCTGTATTACAGCACGGAAACGACGCGACGGAAGATACATGTAGGGGCGCAGCACGCTGCGCCCCATGTCCGCACGATCGCTGCGCCTTGCGTTCCTCAATCGAAGCCACGTCGCTCACGCGACGGCATCGCCACCAATTTCCATTTTCCCTTTTCCAATTTCAATCGACGCGCAGCGCCTGCATCGGATCGATCTGCGACGCCCGCCGCGCCGGCAAATATCCCGCCAGGCAAGCCACCGCCGTCAGAATCAGCACCATGCACGCAAACGTGACCGGGTCCGTCGGCTGCACCCCAAACAACATCCCGCTCAGCGCTCGCGCCAGAATCCACGAACCGATAATTCCGCCAACCACCCCAATCGCCGCCAGCCACAACGTCTGCATCAAAATACTCTTCTGCAACATCTCCGACGACGCCCCCAGCGCCATGCGAATCCCGATCTCCTGCGTCCTCTGGCCCACCGAGTACGAAATCACCGCGTAAATCCCGAGCGAAGCCAGCACCAACGCAAACGCCGCGAACCCCCCGAGCAAAATCACCACAAACCGCCGCGGCGACACCGCACGGTCTACCATCGACTGCATCGTCCGCAAGTTCGACGTCGCCAAATTCGGCTCGATCGGCAACAACGCCTCTCGCAATCGTGATCCCAACTCGGACGACGTCAGCGACGATCTCACAACAAGATCAACCGATCCCCAATCGCCAATTTGCTGCAGCGGAATGTAGAACTCGTTGCCCGAACCCTCTTCGAGCGACATGTGATGGACATCACCGACGATGCCGACAACCGTGCGATCGACATCTTCCTTGATGATCTTTCCGATCGGATCTTCATTCGGAAATAAATTCTTCGCGCACGTCTCGTTCAAAATGATGACGTTCAGGGTCCCCTTGTCGTCACGCGCCGTAAAATCGCGCCCCTTTTTCAGCGGAACTCCGATCGCGTGAAAATATCCTTCGCTGATGATTCGAGGAAACCCTTCGGGATATTCGTTCGGCTTGTATTGCACGCCTTTCACGCCGATTCCCCAGCTCCGATTGTGGCCCAATGGAATCGCATCCGACATTCCCGCGGCTTCGACGCCTCGAATCTCACCCACCCGCCGCAAGACTTCTGTGAAATACGCATTTACCGCCTCCGTCGTTTTGTAAGATGAGTTTGGATCGATTCGCACCGCCGACACGCGATCCGGGCTGAACCCCATGTTCACGTCGAGCACGCGCATGAAGCTGCGAATCAACAATCCCGCGCCGACAACCAACACACACGCCAATCCAATCTCCGCGACAACGAGTGCGTTCCTCACAAATGCGTGCCCCTTGCCAACGCTCGAGCCGCGGTTCGCGTCCTTCAGCGTGTCGTGCAAACGCAAACCGCGCACTTGCAGTGCTGGCAGCAATCCAAAAACCAAGCCCGTCGCGACCGCGACGAGCAACGTGAACAGCAGCACGGTGCCATCGATATGCACTTCGCCGAGCAGCGGAATGCTGATGGAGGTGAGTCGCGCGAGCACGCGAGTCCCGATGAACGCGAAAATCAGCCCGACTACCGCCCCGCAGAACGACAGAATCAGACTCTCCGTCAGCATCTGCCTGACGAGCCGCATCTTTCCCGCTCCCAGCGTCGCGCGAATCGCAATTTCTTTTTGCCGCGTCGTACCGCGCGCAAGCAACAGGTTTGACAAATTCGCGCAAACGATCAGCATCACGACGCCCACCGCAGCCGCCAGCACGAACAACGCAGGCCGCAGCCTGCCGCTCACGTGTTTCGTCAGCATCGAAACTTTCGGATCGAAAGTGTTGCGCTCTTTGTGTCCCTCGACTTGGAGCTTCGCAAGCACCGTCGCTTCTGCCTGGGCCTGTTGCACGCTGACTCCAGGCTTCAAGCGCCCTACGATCGCAAGCGTGTTGCCCCACTTGTTCGTTTCTGGCGTCAGCGGAAAGCACTCGAAAATATCGACGCGGCTGCCCGGCGTGAAGATCGTCGAAAAATCGAACGAGGCCGGCAAAACGCCCACCACCGTCTTTTGGCCACCATCGAAATCGAGAGCCTTGCCGACAATGTGCGGATCAGCTCCGAATTTGTTCCGCCAGATCGCGTCGCTCAACATCACGGCGTGCGGCCCATTGAATTTCGCTTCGTCGTCGCTGAATTGCCGGCCGATTTGAGGCTCGACGCCGAGCAAGGGAAAAAAATTCTGAGAGACAGGCACGCTCGTCAACCGTTCCGGCGTTCCGCCTTCGATCAGTTTCGCATCGCCCACGCCATAAAACGCGAAGTACGCCGCCATTTCGGAAAACGATTGAGTCTTGTCCCGCAAATCCTTGAAGTGATCGACCTGCGATGTCTTTCCCGACATGTCGTTCGTCTCGTCAGTGTTGTTCGCGATCCAAGCGAGATGATCCGGATCCTTGAATGGCAGCTTATGAATCAAGAGTGTGTTCACCACACTGAAAACCGTGCAGCTCGCGCCGACACCGAGCCCCGCGATCAAAATCGCGAAAATCGCGAACGCTTTGTCGCGCCGCAACGTGCGCAGCGCGTACTTCACGTCCTGGCTCAGCACTTCCAGAAACGGCAGCCCTCGGCTGTCTCGATTTTCTTCTCGCAAGGTCTCACGTCCTCCGACTCTCAAAATCGCCTGACGCCGCGCTTCCTGCGGCGTCATCCCCGCTTTTTCGTATTCCGCCGCCAGCAAATCCAGATGCGCGTCGAGCTCCGCATTGAACTCGTCGTCCAAATCCGACTTCGTCCAAATCGCCCGAATCTTCGCCCACAGAATGTGAACGCCGTCGCCCATCACTCAGCTTTCCTTCGCCGCCGCGAAAAATCGCGCGATCACCGCCGAAAGCTGCTCCCAATTCTCCGCCGTCTCCGCCAGACGCTTCGCCCCGCGAGCCGTGATCGAATAAAACTTCGCCTTACGATTGTTCTCGGAGATGCCCCACTCCCACTTGATCAGCCCGCGCTGCTGCAGCCTCACCAGCGACGCGTAAATCGTCCCTTGATTCAACAAGATAGCGTCCCGGCTGACCTGCTCGATGCGCCGCGCGATCCCGTAACCGTGTAGCACCCCCATCGCCTGTAGCGTCTGCAAAACCATTAAGTCCAATGTTCCCTTCAACATCTCGAGCTGCGGCGACATCCACCCTCCACATGTGCTATTGCCACATGAACTGACGATACAGACGCGAAATCGTCTTGCAATGTTCCCAAAATCTTTTGCCCTCGGTAGCGCCGGCATCTTGCCGACGTTTTTCCTTGGATACGCCGAACCTGCCTCCCTCCTGTTCTAACGTGCGGTTAACGATTGACCTCACTGCCGTCCGGAATCGCTGGCGCTTCCGAGCGGCGGGGCTAAACTGGCAAAGCGACCCGAACAGGCCGCGGCGAAAGATCAACATGTCTAACCCTGAAAAGAGATTGCGCATAGGCGTTTTGTTTGGCGGGCGTAGCGGCGAGCACGAAGTCTCGCTCGCGTCGGCGGCTTCGGTGATTCGCGGCCTCGATCCAGGCAAATACGAGCCGATTCCGATCGGCATTACAAAGGAAGGACAGTGGCGCGTTGGTGCGGGCGCGCAACAAATGCTGCCAAAGGAAATTGTCCGTGGCGGCCAACCGGTCGCGATGACGGCAGACCCGACTGATGTTTCCTTGATTAAGCTCGGTAGCAACGGAAGTCACACTGGCGCGGCGTCGCAGAAGCTAGATGTTGTTTTCCCGGTGATGCATGGGACCTACGGCGAAGACGGAACGATCCAGGGTTTGCTCGATCTCGCCGGACTTCCGTTCGTCGGCGCCGGCGTTCTTGGCTCCGCGGTCGGCATGGACAAAGACGTCGCGAAAAAACTCCTGCAGGCGGCGAAGATTCCCGTCGTGCCCTGGGTGACGGTTCATCGCTACGAGTGGGAGAAAAATCCCAAACAGGTTCAGAAGACGATCGAGTCGAAGTTCAAATACCCCGTGTTCGTGAAGCCGGCAGCGCTAGGTTCATCGGTCGGAATGACGAAAGTGCATTCGCGAGCGGAGCTGGCGCCGGCGCTGAATCTCGCCTCCGAATTCGCCATGAAAATTCTCGTCGAGAAATCGGTTGTGGCGCGCGAGATCGAAGTTTCCGTGCTCGGCAACAACGATCCAAAAGCTTCGATGCCCGGCGAAATCATTCCGCATCGCGAGTTCTACGATTACACAGCGAAATATCTCGAAGACGGGACGCAGCTCGTGATTCCGGCGAAGCTCAAGCCCGCGCAGATCAAAACGATTCAGAAGCTGGCAGTACAGGCATTTCGCGCGCTCGAGTTGAGCGGAATGGCGCGCGTCGATTTCTTTCTCGAGAAGCGCGCTGGCGGAAAATTATTCCTCAACGAAGTGAATACGATTCCAGGTTTCACGTCGATCAGCATGTATCCCAAGCTTTGGGAAGCGAGCGGCATTCCATTTCGCGAGCTGCTCGACAAATTGATCGCGCTGGCGTTGGAACAACATGCCGAGAAAGCGCGTACGAAATACGAAATTGAAGTGCCGAAAGGCTCCGGCGGCGCGCTCGCGGGATAGAACTTCGTCCGATCTTCTTTTCTTCAAATTTTTTAATTGTCTATCGGCTCAGCTCGTTGAGCAGGTGCAGCAGCTCGTCGGGCGCGACGCTAGCCGTCCCAAGTTTGCCGACGACCACGCCCGCGGCAGCATTGGCGAGCCGCGCAGCATCCGGCAGCGGCGCTCCCGCCGCAGCCGCAAGCGCAAGCACACTGAGCACAGTGTCACCCGCCCCCGTAACATCGAAAACCTGGCGCCCGTTGGAACCGTGGTCGATGCCAGCCTTTCCGACACGCTCGTACGTCACTTCAAAACTTGTCGCGGGAATGTGCAGCGGACGAGGCGAAGACTCCTCGAACAGGCTCATTCCCTTTTCACCGCGCGTGATCAGCACAGCTTCGCAACCAAAGTGCGAGAGCAACTTGCGGCCGGCATCGTCAAACGATTTGTCGTCGGAGAGGTTCTGCCCCAGAAATTGGCCCGCTTCTTTCGCGTTGCAAACGATGGTCCTCGCCCCGCGATAAGCGTAGAGCTTCGAGCGCTTCGGCCCGATGAACACGGGAACTTTGAGTTTGTGCGCCGCGCCGAGAACCTTCTCGGCAAAATCGTCGGTGATGATTCCCTTGTCGTAGTCAGAAAGAATGATTGCGTCGAGATTTTTCAGCGAAGCCGAAAGCGCGCGCAGCAACCGGCCTTGCGTGTCGGGGTGCAGTGCCTCGCGCCGTTCTCGATCCACGCGAACAATGTGCTGATGCCGCGCGATGATGCGCGTTTTCACGGTGGTTACACGCCGCGCGTCGGCGATCACACCTGTGTCCGAAATACCCGCCGCGCGCAGATCCTTCCGCAGCGATTCGCCCGGCTCATCGACGGGAGCCTTGCCTGCGCCGACGACGCCAAACATCTCAACGCGCCCGCCCAGCGCAGCAATATTCGCGGCAACGTTTCCCGCTCCGCCAAGGCATTCGCTCTGCTCGACGAAATCCACCACCGGCACCGCGGCTTCAGGCGACAGCCGAGAAGCCGTGCCCCAAAGATAGCGGTCGAGCATCAGGTCGCCGACAACTCCGACGCGCTTGCCACGCAAACGCGGGACGAGCCGCTTCAGGCGAGCAACAGACGAGGCGAGATCAGTATGCGAAGTAGTCATGATTTGTCAGTGCGAGGCGCGATCAGTCGGGCGCTTTGGTGGCCTGGTCGATGATCAGCACAGGAATTTCGTCGCGGACCGGATAAATCCGGCGGCAGGTTTCGCATTGCAGGCCGCCGCTGGCCGAGTCGGCGAGCTGTCGCAGCGGCGTTTTGCACTCCGGGCAAACGAGGATGTCGAGCAAATCTTTCGGAATCGGCATTGAGTCTCCGTGGCGAAGTTCGACTTTAGCAAAGGCGGCTCCGCGGAGTCGAGTTGCTTCGGCAGAAATGACAACTGCTTGGCGATCCTCGGTGCTAAGGTGATCCGGTCATGAAGAAAAAAGCGAGCACGAAGCGCGCGGTGGAGAACAAAGTAGGCGAGTACCTCGCGAAAGCGCCAAAAGCGGTACAGCCTAAACTGCGCGAAATACGCGCCGCCATAAGGGACGCCGCGCCGGGTGCGACCGAACGCACCGACTACTTCGCATGGCCTGGCTATTCCTACGACGACGGCTACGATTACGACGGAATGTTTGCCTGGTTCAGCCTAAAAGAGCCGCACGTACGCTTACATGTGCGTCCACCGGTGATCCAGAACCACAAGAAGGAGCTTGCGGCTTTCTTCACGACGAAGGCGGTTGTGGGATTCACTTCCGACAAAGCGATACCGAAAACACTAGTCAAAAAGCTCGTGAAAGCCAGCATCAAAGTGATGAAGGAAATGAAGGCGAAAAAGGGCAAAGCCCAGTAAGCAGTCCCGCCAATGCCTGCTGTGGGCGGCGCCTACAAGTGCGCACAGGCCCTTCGCGGCTCAGGGTAAACAAGAGTGCCTGTGCTACGCCAACTCATGGCGGGAACGTCAGGCTCTTGTCGCGCGTGACCACCCAGATGCCAACCACGCGCGTTTTTTGGCTCTGCTCTTTTTGAGCAGGGTCGTTCGGGTCAGGCATCGGCGAGAACGGACTCAGCGCCACGGCAACTTCCACAGCATTCGACCCAATTGGCGAACGCTCGCGCAAAATCTTGTAGCTCTTCACCGGTCCGAAGTACCCTTTGTCGCCCCAGTCGGCAATGAAATCTTCCATTCGATAGCTCGGCTTCGGTTTCCAAAGTTCGTACGCCTTTTGCGTGTCGCCTGCGACGAGCGCGTCAAAGAAATGAGCGGCGGCGCGCTTTTCGGGATAGTAGCGGAAAGCGAACCAGAGGCCGACAGCAACGACCAGAACCAAGGCGACGGAAGTGAAAATCAACGGCCGAGATTTATGCGTGACTACCGGGGGCGGATCGAGAAGTGACACGTCGAAGTCTCCTGCCCTGCGAGCTCAGAGCAGCCGCTGGTTGCGCGAGTTGAGCGTTGAACTGCGGCAACTCCACGTTAACAAAGATGCTTTGCCGGAGTAAATGGGGATAACAATTTGGCAGCATCGAGTCCAGCCTGCCGCGAGCGGAAGCAGCAGTATAGCTCCTCCCGGCAGGCGCGCACGCGGGTCGCGCCAGTAGCGATGCCGGCTCACCGCGTCAAAATGTCCGCTGAATTCGTTGCTGCCCAGCCGCCGCGCGCGGCCTTTGTTACCACGTCGCGGTCTTCTCAGGCGCGGTACAACTTTCCTTCTCCGCAACTACCCTGATCAGGGAATTTCTCATCGCTTCAGTACCTGTGACTCTCGCACAGCGTCATTTGGGAATGGCTACCTCGCCAATTTTGCTGCCGAACGAATTCCTCGTTTGTTGGCCCTTATCGATGCTCAAGGAGAATTAGCTTATGCCAGAGAAACAATCGGGATTGAAAGACCTGCTCATCGAGCAGTTGCAAGACCTGCTGAGCGCTGAAAATCAACTTGTCGCCGCTTTGCCGAAAATGGCCCAGGCTGCCAACGAACCGAAGCTCCAGGAAGCGTTCGAGAAGCATCTTCAGCAGACCAAGGGACACGTCGATCGCCTCAAGAATGCGTTCCAGCTGTTGGGCGATTCGGGCGAAGCCAAGACCTGCAAGGCGATGAAAGGCATTGTCGAAGAAGGCGCCGAAACCATCGAAGAAGGCGAGGATAAGGACGAACTTACGGCCGACCTCGCGCTGATCGCAGCGGCGCAACGCGTCGAACACTACGAGATTTCCGGCTATGGCAACGCCAGGTGTCTGGCGCGCCAAATCGGCGAGCGCGAAGTGGCGCAACTCCTGTCGCAGACGCTTGGCGAAGAGGAAGCAGCCGATTTCCTTCTCACCTCGCTCACACAGCCAATTCTCCAACAGGCGACCTCCGTTGAGTTCGGCAATGGGACGAAGGCTCCCTGGGGAGAACCGGGCGAGACCTCAAACACCTACATCGGCACCGAAAAGGCTGGCACCGCGAAAGCTCGCGTAGCTACCGCCTCCAGCTCTGCTGTAAATCTCAAAGTCACCACGCAGAACAAGAGAAAGTAAGGAGACCTATGTATCACCACGTAAAAGAATTGATGTACAAGGTCGAGGTCGGCACGCCCGACCCGAAGTTCGGGAACATGCTTCTGGAGCAATTCGGTGGCGCCAACGGCGAACTCGCAGCGGCCATGCAGTACTCCATCCAAGGCCTGAATTGCGACGATCCAGAGCGCAAGGATCTCCTGATGGATATCGGCACCGAGGAACTCAGTCACCTGGAAGTCGTGGGCGCACTCGCTCGGCTGCACCTTCGTCCGATGAGGCACAGTCGCGAAGCCGCAGAGATCGATCCGCTCATTGCGATTGCAGGAGGCGGGGGTGTAGCGCTTCACAATTCCATGGGCGACGCCTGGACCGCTGACTATCTGAAAGTCAGCGGCGAGCTCGACGTTGATTTGCGTAGCAACATCGCAGCGGAAGCACGCGCCAAGATTGTCTACGAGCGTCTGATTCGCTTCACCGACGATCCTGGTTCGATTCGGGCGCTGCAATTCCTGATGACGCGTGAAATCACGCACATGAAGGCGTTCACCGCCGCGCTCGAGAGCCTGGGAATCAACCGATTCTCGATTGGCAGCCTTCCTCCAACACCCGAACTCGTGAATCAGTACTTCGACGATTCCACGGGCACCGGCGATCGGGGAGAGCCGAATGCACGCGGTCCTTGGAATACGGGAGGCGATTGGCAAATCGTCGATTCCCCTGCTTTCAAGGAATTGCAATCACAGGCAAAGGGCACACGTCAGGCTTCCAACGGCCACGGAGCGCTCGATAGTCGAGCGGCCGCGGTAGGTCGCGAATAGAAGTAGCTATCTGGACCAACATCATTGCCCTGTTCCTTCCGCGGACGTTTCGCGGATCGGAGCAGGGCAATTTTCATTTCCTAAGTAACTCTCGGAAAGTCAGCCGGGGATGTCGGCGGTTCGCGCTTCTCGAGGTTGAGCGAAGGGGTTGTGAGTCATCCAGCAGGCCAGGCTCAGGATGAAAAGCGCGGCGGCCAATTGCGGGCCGTAGCGCGCCACCGATTCAACCGCGCGATCGACTGGCGTTCGCATGTCGAAGAGCAGCTCAGCGATCCAGGCCGAGGATGCGATGACCGCGAAGAGCGCGCCTGCCATGCGAAGCGTCGAGTAGGCGCGCGTGCGGCTCAGAAGTAGCAGCGATGGCAGCGTTGCAGCAACCACGGCGAGTTGCATCGTCTCGATGCCAAGGTTGAAGCCCAAGACACTCACGAGCCGATACCATCCGCCAAATCCTAGAGAGCTGAGCGCGGATGCGAAGGCCATACCGTGGACCAATCCGAAAAATGCGGCAATCGCAGGTTCCCGTCCGGGAAACAGAGGGCGCAGTGCGTGAATCGCGGAGATCAGGATTGAAACCGCGATGAGGACTTCGACGGGTCGGCTGGGAAGAGTGATGAGGCCGAACGCGGATAACGCAAGCGTCAGCGAATGCCCGATCGTGAATGCGGTGACAATGCGAACGACGTTGAGAAGGCTGACGCGAACTCCAGCACAACTGCCCCAACGCGCAGCCGATGCGAACAGCGGCGCCGGCAACAGAAGCACGAGAAGAAACAAGAGATGGTCTGTGCCTTCCGCAATGTGGTGCATTCCCAGGCGGAACGCAGCGGCGAAACCGCTGAAGCCGGGCATCCCGTTACGCTGGGAGACACGCTGCGACGAAGCGGTTTCGGTTTGCGTGAACTCCAGTTGATACGTGGACTGGTTTTCGTTGCGGCTTTGCGCGGTGATCTGAATGTTTCTATCGCTCGGGACGAGAGTGTTCACGAGATAGACCGACATCGCCGGCTGGTGGTGATTCTCAAAAACCAGATGGTGCCCGGCGGCGCTGGCCGGCAGTTCCGCCGAGAAATTGACGTGTATCTCGCCGATTCCCTGCTCGATTTGCTCGACCGCGGGAAATTCTGCCGACACCAGGTTCAATCTCAGCGCTTTGCCGTCGGCGCTGAGAACGAGATCGAGCAAAACGCTTTGCGCGTATGCTTGCTGTTCGGCGTCGGAAAGCGAACCATCGTGATTCGTATCGATGGCGCGAATCATCGCTGGCGCAACGGCGACTCCTGGAACAAGACGCATCAAGCCTTGCACGTGATTCGCATCGACCGAAAAAATTGTCGCCTGCAGATATTCGTCCAGTCGATGCGCGACGATCCGCACTGGGACGAACAACAACACAAGAGCGGCGATGGTGAGCCATTTTTTCACTGTGGCTTGGCGAAGCTTGCTCCGTAGTCGTTGGTTGGGTCGCGATAAATGGTGTGGACGTGATTTGCGGGCTCGTCGTTTTGCGGTGCGTACTCGATGACTAGGTGCGGGCCCTGGATGCGGTAGTAGGCGGTGATGTTTGCGCCGGTGTCAGCGGTAGTGGCGCCGCTCCACGCAAACCATGTTTCGTTGATGTCAGCCTTCATTTGCTCCATCCGAGCGTGCGCCGAACTTTCGTTGGCGATGCCGGCCCACTCCCCGATCAGATCGAGAAGCATCGCGCGCTGCTTATCGTTCATCGCGGACGCCTTCAGTCCCTCGGGAGCGATTTTCTTTCCGTCTTGCCCGGGACCCAGAACAAGATCAGCGACGCGGTAATTCAGAACCGCTTGCTTGCGTTGATCGTCAGAGAGCGATTGAAGAAGTGCGAGACCTTTGTCGCTCTCGGCGCCGATTGGCCGAATCGTCTGGCCGTTGAGTTTGAAAATCGCGGGTTGCGCGCCGGTGAGGCTGGGAGTGAGAACTCCGTTGCTACCCGCGATCGTGATGTTTAGCGCGAGATGGTGGCCGCCGAACTGTAGCATCCACGGATTTTTTTCCGACGGCGTGCCGAGAAATGAAATGTAGTAGAGATCGCTGCCAAACATGGCTCCGCCTGCTGGGCCGCGGCCGCCCGGACCTGGGCCGCCAGGACCTTGTCCCGGTTGCGGCGGAGGACCGCCGGCCTGCGGAGGCGGACCACCAGTGCCGGGAGGTGGAGGCCCTCCACCGCCGCGTGGGCCACGCTTCGAGCCGTTCATTTTGAAGTCGTCGTCGGCCTGGCGAATTTGCTGCACTTTTTCGACGCCGCGCGGACTGAGCACAATGGCGAGCAGATTCATCACAGCGGCTTGCTGTTGCGCCGTCATGTCTTTCAGCGCGACGCCGCCGCGCGGAACGAACCCGGTCGGAAAATTGGACCAGCGAGCGCGCTGCGCGTCGTCATTGAACGCATAGAGAACGTGTTGACGCTGCGTTGCATCCAGCGTGGCAAGAAAATCGTTGGCGGCAGAAACAATCTGCGCGGTGGTGGTTTGTTTCGGTGCGGTGGGCGTTATTGATGCGGTGAGAGCCAACACGCTGATGACGACGATGGCTCTGGACAAATGAATTTTCATCGGTGATCTCTCCGTACCGACTTTGGGCGATTCTGGATTGTACTTCCCTGAAAGTTAGAAAGTCGTTCCCCATTTACATCGGTAAGACCCACATCATTCGTTAAAACATCGCGCGCAATTTCGCGTCGGCCCGGATGCGTCGAACATTTATCTGGCATTTATGTTTGCGGGAACAGAATCGCCACGGAATTCTTCCGGGGAATAGTGAGATTCGCTCGCCTGTTCATTGTGGTGTTCGCGCTTGCCGCGATACCTCTGACTGCGCGCGCGCAGACCGACGAGATTCAGGTTTACGACGCGGAGATCGCCGACCCGAGCGTCTTCAATCTGATGGTTCACACCAATTTCACTCCGATTGGGCGAACCGTCCCTCAGTTCGCAAATGCAATCATCGCCAATGATTCGGTCAACGGTGCCGCGGAGTGGGCGTACGGCGTGAAACCGTGGTTCGAGCAAGGCCTCTACCTCCCGGTGTACAGCTTCCATTCGGAAAATCATGGCGCAACGATCAACGGGTTCAAGGTGCGCGAGCTGTTTGTCCGCCCGCACGCCCACGATCACAAATTCTTTTACGGACTCAACTTCGAGTTCAGCGTAAACGCTCTTTACTGGGAATCGCGGCGGATCACTTCGGAATTTCGGCCGATCATCGGATTTCATCTCGGTCGGTGGGATCTCATCTACAACCCGATTGTCGATACGGATTACACCGGCGGCCTGAAAGGACTCGAATACAATCCAGCCGGCCGCATCGCTTACAACCTGAACGATCGCTGGGCCGTCGCGCTCGAAGAGTACGATGGCTTCGGCCGCCTCCGCGCGTTCGTGCCGCAAGACCAGCAGTTTCATGAAACTTGGGCCACGGTGGATTGGAAAAGCAGTTTCGTAAACGTCGAAACCGGTGTCGGCGTCGGCTGGAGCGGCGGCGCCGATCGCCTAACCCTGAAATTGATGCTGTCCCGCGATCTAAATCCCCGCACGCATTAGACCGGCGTGCCTAAGATCGGAGTGTTCGATGAACACGAAGCCGATTTCTCGCCGGCAGTTTGTTGCCGGTGGCGCTGCATTCACGGGGCTGGGACTTTCTCATGGGATTGTGCGTTCGAGTATCGGCGCGCAAGACGAACCAATGGACTACGCGCTGCACATCAGGAGTGCGGCAATCGAGATCGCGCCAAAGAGAATCATTTCGGCGATCACCTATAACGGCCAGTTTCCCGGTCCATTGTTGCGGTTTCGCGAGGGCCGAAAGGCCACGGTTGAGATTTTCAACGACACCGACACACCAGAGCAGCTTCATTGGCACGGTCAACGAGTTGGAACCGACGTGGACGGCGCGGCGGAAGAAGGCACGCCTTTCATTCCCGCGCACGGGAAGCGGCGGATTACTTTCACGCCCAGTCCATCAGGTTTCCGCTTCTATCACACGCACAATCGAGCCGGAGCAGATCTTTCCGCGGGTCAGTATGGCGGCGAGGTGGGCCCGGTTTACATCGAGGCCGCGAAAGAGCCGGGCGCGTATGATCGCGAAATATTCCTGGTGCTGAAGGAATTTGAGCCTACCTTCAGCCGCGGCGGAGATATGGCACAGGATTTCTTGTCACCCGGCGATGCGGATCCGAAACTGAAACAAATTGGCGAAGCGTCGATGAAGGAATCGCTCGCCAAAGGCATGCCCCACGGGTACGAAGTCGGATATCGCTCGTTCACGATCAACGGGCGGATGCTTGGGCACGCAGAACCGATCCGCGTGAAGCAGGGAGAGCGCGTGCTCTTTCACGTGTTGAACGGAAGTGCAACCGAGATTCGCAGCCTGGCATTGCCCGGACATGTCTTTGAAGTTGTTGCGCTCGATGGGAATCCTGTTCCGAATCCGGCACGCGTTCCGGTGTTGTGGATCGGTACGGCGGAGCGAATTTCGGCGGTGGTGCAGATGACGCATCCGGGCGTCTGGATCCTAGGCGACCTCGACGACGGAGATCGCGGCCATGGCATGGGGATCGTTGTCGAATACGCGGGGCGCAGCGGAAAGCCGCAGTGGATCGCGCCGCCGCCATTCAAGTGCAGTTATTTGCGATTCGGCGAGGTGAATCCGGACGCAAACGCTTCATCGCCTGACGAAACGATCGAAATGACCTTCGCGAAAGAGAATGCTGCCGAGGAAGGCTTCAATCGCTGGACGATCAATGGTGTTGCATATCCAATGAGCAACGAGCCTGACCAAGCGTCGTTTCATTTGAAGCAGGGCAAGCGCTATCGGATCAAGATGCGCAACTCCAGCGACGACATCCATCCCATCCATTTGCACCGGCACAGTTTCGAGCTTGTGAAGCTGGCGGGAAAACCTACAGCCGGCGTGATGAAAGATGTAGTGATGCTGGGCGGCTATCAAGAGGCGGAAGTGGATTTTGTCGCCGACAATCCCGGCATGACGCTCTTTCATTGCCACCAGCAACTCCATATGGATTTCGGATTCATGACGCTCTTTGACTACGTTTGAGCGGCGCGGCTACGAAGCGGACAAGTCGACGATGAACTCGATTGGCTGATTCTTGGCGGAGCTGCGGTCGGCGTGGCAGCCCACATTCATCGCGGATTTTGAATTCATCTCAGGTTTATCTTTGTGTCCGCAGGATTGACGTACACGATTTTTCGTATTTTTTCGCATCGTTGAGCCTTTGGGGAGGCCCGTACTGTGTACTTGTGGCAGGACGATTACATCCGGGCGCTGGCGGAGACCGATCCGGAGAAACAGTTGCGGCTCGTATACAACGCGACGGTCGCGATCGAGCAGCGGCGGCTGTGCCCGATAGAGCCGGGCAGCGAAGAGCATCAGGCGATCGAACGGGCGGAGAAGGCGCTCGCCATCCTGAAGCGCAGCCTGTCAGAGAGCTGACGCTGACTTTCTGCAGTACAGTGCAGCTTTACCTTGTGTTTGTAACCCAAACTTGATTCGCCCCACTGAAGCGCTATCCCTCTCAGGTAACCTCAAGGATTCTCCCCGACGATGTCCGCTATTGCATGGATTAACTGATGTGAACTCTCGGGGAACACTGCCACAGCGGAGATATCGAACAACACTGGGATGCGAATTCGATCTTCGAAATTGGACCGAACTTAGAATAAGGAGACAGCCGTGAGTGAATTGGCGACGATCAAGGATTTGTTGGAAGAAGAGATCAAGGATTTGTATTCCGCGGAAAAACAACTAACCAAAGCGATCCCCAAGATGGCGAAGGGATCGAACAACGAAGAGCTTTCGGCAGCTTTCGAGGCGCACCTGAAAGAAACCGAAGGGCAAATCGACAGGCTGGAACAAGTGGCGAAGCTCCTCGGCACCACGCCTACCGGGAAAAAGTGTAAGGGCATGGAAGGCGTGATCGCGGAAGGCGCGGAAGCGCTCGACGAAGACGGTGACGAGAACGTGTTGGATCTCGGCCTTATCGGCGCGGGTAGCCGCGTGGAACACTACGAGATGGCGGGCTATACGACGGCGATCAATCTGGCCAAGCAGCTCGAGAATGATGAGGTTGCGGAGCTGCTGAGCGAGAACCTGAAGGAAGAAGAGGCAGCCGACGAAAAGCTGCGGGCAATCGGGTCGAAGATTCTGCAACAGGCTCCGACCGAAGAAGGTTCGGACGAGTCGGAAGAATCGGACAGCGACGAAAAGCCCAAGGCGAAGGCAGCGGGACGTCACTAGCTTTCGGCGCGACCGAAAAACCGGATCCATCAACTTTAGACGAAGCGGCGCCCGACAGATCGACTGTCGGGCGTCGTTTTTTGAAAAGATGTTTAACTAGCCGCGGGTGTGATTTCGCGCGCGGTGATTTCATATTTGAAGTTGTCGGGGTCGAGAGAGTCGATGCGACCCTGATTTGTTTCGGCTTGCGGATACATGAGGAAGCCGACCGGCGCGCCGGTCGATCCGGGAAGAGCGACGTCGTGCGCAAAATTGTAGGCCATCCAATTCATTTCCCATGAGCCGAAGAGTCGTGCACGAGTCTTCTTGATCAGTTCGTCGTTGAGCGGGCGATTGCCGGGCGGCTCTTCGAGAACGACTTTGCGGACATCGGCCGGATCGACGGGAACCCAACCGTAGCTGGAAAGATAAACTTCCGCGCGGCAGTGCTGCGCTTTCGTAATGTTTTCAGTGGCCGGGCCGAGGCTCTTGTAGCCGAGTTCGGATGGTGCGACGCGAATGCCGTAGACATCGCGCGCCGGGAGCCCGGCGGCGCGAGCGAGGCCAACGTAGAGCGCATTGAGGTCAGCGCATTTGCCGCTGAGGTCGCCGGTTTCGAGCATGAAGCGGATGTCGCCGGTGCCGCAGCCGCGCGTTTTGGGATTGCGGAAAGTGTTGACGACAACCCATTCGTAAATGGCGCGCGCTTTTCCGACGTCGGTATCCGCGTTGGCTTTCGCGATGATTTCGTCGGCTTTTTCTTTCACGATACCGTCGGTCGGTATCAGTTTTGTGGGACGGAGGAAGTAGTCAAGATCGGCGCGAGTTTCTTTGGGCGCGTTGGCGTTGCCGGCCTTGCCAGGCGCGAAAAAATCGACGGCATAGTTTCTAGTGGTGATGCGGCTGGTTGAGACGAGGACCGGTTTCGCACCTTCAGGAAATTCAGCGGAGATAATTCCGAGAGAGTCCGGTTTGCTCTCGATCAGTTTTGCGGAGCCGGCTTCGGCGTTGAAGGTGTTGGACAGCGTTTTTTGGAATGGAGTTTCGCCCGTAAGCGCCGCTGGGAGCCAGATGCGCGTTACACCGGAGGGCTTCAGAATTTCGACGCGAGTCGTCACCTCAAAGGTGCGCCAAGCGGCGGGCGCGGCGGCGGTCTGCGATTCTCGCGCGAACAAGGAAGCTGATTTTGGAAACGCGAAACCAGCGGAGAGGAGTCCGGCGGTTTGGAGAAAATCTCGGCGATTCACGCTGAGTCCTTTGAAGAACGATGAGTTTGGTTGCGCGTTTTGGAACAGAACTTAAATTACACTTTCGCTGCACGCTTGTGCAAACGGAGGACACAGTGAGCCAGGCTATCGAAACGTTGGAAGCGGCCATGAAGCAGGCGATTGCAGGCCGCCCAAAAGTAGGAGGATTTCCCTATCTTGCCGAGACTCTTCGGCGCGCGGGCGTGAGGCGCAATTTTTGGACTCTGCCGTCTTGTCAGAGTTTGTATCTGACTGCGGAGGGGCCAGTCGTGAGTCAGGGCGCGCCGCTGGCTTTGGGGATGAGCGACGTACCTGCGTTTGACCGTGATGCGCTGATCACTGCGCTGCGGACCGATCAGAGAGGCGAGAGCACGTTTCCCGAGTTTCTGATGGCGTCGTGGCACGCGGGAGTGGTTCGCTACGACGTCGATTTCGATGCGCGCACGGTTTCTTATTACGGCTGCAACGACGAGGTGTACGTCGAAGCGTATCGAGCCGTGAGCGTCGAGTGAACGTCGCTTGAATGAGCGTTGGATCAGGCTGCGCCAGACAGCCCTTGGGATTATTGCTCTGATCGTTCAATACCGCTATTGGCCGCGCGGACTCTGAGATTTCAAAAACAACTTCGCGCCCGTAACCAGGGAGGGTGTCGTTACAGACGCGAAACTTTCTGGAGCGCGATTCAAACAAAAGTTAAGAAGTAAGAATTTCCGCGAGCTTCGTGACGCGAAAGAGCTGCAAGATGCGCGGCGTGATGTTGGCAAATTCCAGAATGCAGAGTCCCTGTTTGACGGCGGACGCCTTGAGGCTGACCAGAGCACCCAAGCCCGAGCTGTCGAGGTGTTCTACATCGGCCAGGTCGATCACGATTTTGCCGCCTTCCGGGAGAAGGGGCTTAACCGTTTCCCTGAGCTTGTTGGTTGTTTCGCTTACGAGTTTGCCGTGGCACTTCACCGTTTTGAGTTTGTTCCCAAATTGATCGTCCCCTGAACTTATGACTTCACAGCGCAGCTGATCGTCCGATTCCATTGTTTTGATTGCCTTTCGGGTCCAACACGCGCGGGAGGATAGCACCGGGTGTGGGGCGGAATGTTAAGGGGAGGTTACAACGCTGGGCGCGGTGGTGCGGCAAAAGTCGGTTGGCACGGCGGCAAATTCGAGGCAGCCGGCGGAAAGTCAAAAACGCCGGCAAGATGCCGGCGCTACGGGGAGTTGGGTTCGCGTGCCGGCGAACTGGTTCAGGCGCCCGTGACCAAAATCGCCCAAGGGGACTCTCCTTGACGGGAAAGGAGAGAGCGCATACTCTCCTATCTCAGATAGGAGAAGGCTTTGACAAAACCGGTCGAACTCCCGCAGGGTGCACTCGAGATGCTCGTCCTCAAGGCAGTCTCGCTCGGACCTCTGCATGGCTACGGTATTCTGCTGCGGATTCAGCAAATTTCCGGCAAGCGCCTCGAAATTCTGCAAGGTTCCTTCTACACCGCGATCTATCGCCTTGAGCGCAGGGGCCAGATCCAAGGCGAATGGGGTGAGTCGGAGAACAATCGCCGTGCGCGCTTTTACTCACTCACCGCTGCCGGCCGGCGCCAACTCAAAATTGAGACCGCGAAATGGACCGACATGGCCGCTGTCGTCGCAGGCATTCTCGATACGAAGACGGGCGAAATATGAGTGTCTTCGCCGCAATTCGCAAGCTCTGGCGCTCCGTCGTGCCACGAGACCACAGCGACGTCGAAGACGAATTTCGTTCTACCCTCGAGGCCTACCAGGAAGATTTAATCCGCCAAGGCCTCTCCGAAGAAGATGCTCGCCGCAAAGCCCGCATCCAACTCGGCCTGCCTTCTGCGCAAAACGAAATTTACCGCGACTCCATCGGGCTCCGCTTACTCGATGAGTTAGGCGGGGATATCCGCTATGGCCTCCGCGCTCTGCGCCGCGACCCTGGCTTCGCTGCCGTCGCAGTGCTCTCACTGGCGCTCGGCATCGGCGCCACTACGGCGATGTTCTCGCTCATCTACGCGGTCCTGCTGCACCCATTTCCCTACTCCGACGCCGACCGCATCATGAACCCCCACTTTGTCAAAACCCAACAGCCTGACGTCTTTCAGTCGTTTACCCTTAGCGCGGCACAGTTGGATGACCTGCGCCTTGCAACCCCGGTTGAGTCGGTGCTTGGCTTCACGAAGAGTGATCTGGAGATCCGCAACGACGGGTTACCGGAAGACATCCAGGGCGTGTACCTCACCGAGAATGCCGAGACGTTTCTTGGCGTGCGGCCGCTTTTTGGACGGATGATTGAGCCCTTCGATACAGGCCACCCGGTGGCTGTTCTCAACTACCACTTCTGGCTGCGTTACTTCGGCGGCGATCCCCACGCCATCGGGCGAACGCTGGAGATGGATCACGCCCCATACACGATCGTCGGGGTGATGCCGCGCAGCTTCGCATTCAATGACGTCACCGGCGTCGGCGATGTTTATCTGCCGGCCAGTCTCAAGGACGCTGTTGCCGACGGTTCCGCCCCCACCTACCTGCCGTGGATCAAGCTGCGGCCCCGCGTCACAGTGGCCAGCGCCAACGCCGCACTCGAGCCCATTGTGCGCGACATCATGAAGATCCATTCCGAAGCCTCGTTGGCCTGGCATCTCGAGCTGGAGCCGATCATCGTGCCTTACCAGCAGGATCTAGGGCACACGCTCGCGCTTCTGCTGGCCGGTGTCGTCCTTCTGCTCATCATCGGCTGCGCCAACTGCTCCATCCTTCTGCTCGCGCGTGGTCGCGCGCGCCGGTACGAGCTTGCGATCCGAATGGCGATCGGCGGCAGCCGCTGGCGGATCGTGCGCCAGTTGCTCGTCGAGGCGCTGGTCATCTCCTGCACGGGCGCCGTTCTGGGCGTGGCTGCGTCGTACTGGCTTGCCCGGCTTCCTCTGGTGCTGTCCCCGGACTCCTTCCCAGCCGAATCCGTCATCCGCATAAACGCTCCCATCCTCGCGTTTTCGGTCGCGCTCGCGCTGCTTTGCGGAATCCTCTTCGGTCTCGCCCCCGCATTGCGTCTTTCGCGCAGCGATCCTGCGCGCGCTCTCCCGGGCCGGCAAGCTGGCATGGTCGCTGCTCCTGGCAGGCGTCGCTGGAGCGTTCTCATCGCGGCGCAGGTCGCGCTTACGCTTCTGCTCATGTCCACTGCGGGCACCGCCATCCGCGGCTTTCTGCGGCTCACGCAGATACCTCTCGGCTACGATCCCGCCAACGTTATGCAGCTCGGCGTCTCGCTGCACGTCGACAACCCGACCGAGTGGAGGAGCCTTGAGTCGCGTGAAGCGCGCACTGCGTATATCGAGCAGATCCGGGAGAAGATCGCATCCGTCCCCGGTGTTTCCACCGTCGCTGTCGGCACCGATGCCACGCCGCCCGGTGCTGATGTTCCCACCTCGTTCGTCGTCGAGGGGAGTGGCGATGGCGAGCAGCCGCAGGCGCGCGTGATGTTGGTGGACCAACGCTATTTTTCGACGCTTCGCATTCCGTTGCTCCAGGGTCGCCTTTGGAGTACGGATGAAAACAGCAGGGGAGACTTCATCGCCGTCGTCAATCGGGCTTTCTCGACACGCTATCTCACTTCGTCCAATGCCTTGGGGCGACAGCTACGCATTCCCGCTCTTCCCTTTCAGAATCGCTTCACGGCAAGTTCTGCGCAAAGCACCGCCGGGCGTCAGATCATCGGCGTCGTCGGCGATGCGAGCAACGACGGCATCGGTCGCCCCGTCGTCCCCGCCATCTATCTTCCGTACACCACCCTGATGCGGCAATACGTGGACATCTTCGTCCGCACCCAGGGAAATCCGCTCAACTACTTGCACTCCATCCGCACCGCGGTCGCATCTGTCGCTTCCGACCAGCAGATCTCCAACGGCGCCCTCACCCTGAACGAAGCCATCGAGCACGACGCACTTTACAGCCGCCAGCGGCTCTTCTCGATCCTGTTCGGCGTCTTCTCGGCCATGGCGTTGGGGCTCGCGCTGGTGGGCATTTTCAGCCTCGTCGCGTACAGCGTCGCACAGCGTACGACGGAGTTCGGCATTCGCCTGGCGCTAGGCGCGCCGCGCAGACATGTGCTGTGGGTTGCCGCGCGGATCGCCCTGGTTAGTGTAGCGGCGGGGATCGTCATGGGTGTTGCGGTTGACAGCTTTCTCGGCGCCATCCTCGCGCACTGGATGCAAAGCGAATTTGGCGCGAGGAGCCTCTTCGTAGCCGCTGCGCTGCTCGCTCTTGGCGCGCTTCTTGCCTGCTTGTTGCCGGCCCGCCACGCCATCGGTGTGCCACCGGCTGAAGCTCTGCGATGTGAGTAAGGCGTGTCCGAATTTTGACCGAATCGCGTATGTGTGAAAGGCACTCCAAGCCAACTCACTATCGGGAAGTGACCCTCCCCGTTTTTCATAAGTGCAGATTCTGCGCGACTTAAAAGCGCTTGTTTTCATACACATTTGTAAGTGCGAAATCTACGGGGTTTACGGACGCTCCTTGGATTTGATTCGGAACCAAAAGACGGTGAGATTCGGGTCGTTACAAAGGCATGGGCTACGTTTCATCTAAACCCGCACCCTCTAAAAGCTGAGAGTGCGGCACCCAAGAGCGTCGCGGCGTGGTTTTCTACGCGGTGAGAATAGCACGCGTGATGGGGCGCAAAGCGTTCGAACGAAGGAGGAGCGCATGCAAATCACTGGTGAGGCGTGAGTTATTTTTTAAAATAAATTTTTTGAAAATCGATTCGAACGATCGATGACGCTACGGAGCGTCACGAGTGTGAGCGCGCTACCACGCACGGCTTACGTTCGGGCAAGTAGGAGCGCAGCGGCCTTCGGCTTTCGCCTCAGGGTAAAGCTGCGCCCCTAATCAGAGGACAACCTACTTCGATGGGGATTGGGTCGCTGATTCGAGTTGGGCGATTTGTTTTTTGACGAGGTCGGCGTTGGGGCCGGGGGGCAGGTACTTGGCGGCGACGCGCAGATGCTCGAGGGCGCCGGGCAGGTCCTGTTTGTTGGCCAAGATCACGGCGTAGAGCTGCTCGGCGTTGGGTTCGGTGTGGCCTGGATCGGCGGCGATCGCTTTTTTGACGCTGTCTTCGGCGGCGTCGGTCTTGCCGAGCTTCATGTTGGCGACGGCGTTGTAGTAGAAGAGTCGCGGCGAGCCGGCCGGATTGAGCTGCAATTCCTTGTTGGTGTTATCGAGAACGTCCTGCCACTTCTCGGCTTGCGCTTCGGTCGAGACGAGATGTTCGTAGGGCGGAACGAATTTCGGATCGGCGGCGACGGCCTTCTGGAATGAGTTCACGGCGTCCGGCGATTTCTGCACTTCCTGCAATTTGCCCAGCTGATACCAGGCTTCGGCGAATTGCGGATCGATCTGCACGGCTTTCTGCAAATCTTTTTGAGCTTTGTCGGGCTTGTTTTCGGCCCACTCGCTGCGGGCCTTTTCGTAAGCCTTTACCGCGTCCTTGGGAGCGGCGGCCGTCGTGGGGCTGGTGGACGAGGCAGCGGCATTTTCGGCGGGCTTGAGCGTGATCACGCCGACGTTGGGATCGTCGGTGAGATTGCGTTGCGCGATGGTGACGGAGCTGGAGTCGTAGCCGGTGAGCGCGGCCTTCACATCGCAGCCGACGTATTGCGCGGCAAATTTATTTTGCGCGTCGCCGGGGCCGCTCGGAGCGGCGACGGCGTCGCCCGGTTTCGGCGAAATGAGGAAATTGCCTTTGGGATCGGTGACGGTGGTGTACTTGGTTTCGCCGCTGCAAACAACGTTGACGAGAATGGGATCCCAAGGAAGCGCGCCGCCAGAGACTTTGACTGCGCCGCCATAGTAACTGCCGGCACGGCCCTGATGAATGAGCGAATCCATGTCGGGCTGTTTGTTCAAGTTGGTGTTGGCGCCGGCATTGGCATTTCCACCAGAGTTGGCATTCGGAGAACCTTGGCCCTGGCCGCCCTGAGCTTGGGCGCCGACGACCAAAAACAGAGATGCGAAAAGAGCGGTGAGCAAATTTATCTTCATTGAGTTCATTGAATTCCCGCCTGCGAAAGTGTCGCCTCGATTAGAAGGGGCGAAGTAGGTTTAGGGTACAAAAGTTTAGATGGATTGGGCCAGCGAGAAGGATGCGGCGAAAGGCTGTCGGTTGGATGGCGGTACTGGACCGCTTGGCACTCGGTTGGGCCCGGTCGTCCCTGTGGTGTTGCGGTGGCGTTCATTGGAATGGATGCTGATCGCGCCGAGTTGAGGCCGAATGCGTCTCGATAGTTGAGTTGATGCCGCAGGTGAAGGAAAACGCCGACAAGATGCCGGCGCTACCGCAGATGGATTCGACTGATTGTGTGAATGGAGTGAGATGCCGATGAAAACAATGAGCGGAGTTTGGGTCGCGCTGGTGTTGGCGATTCTGAGCGGCGGATTTGGAGTGCGCGATTGCAGCGCGCAAACGAAGGATGTCGGCTGGCGAAATTATGGGAATGATGCGGGCGGCGGGCGATTTTCCGAGGCGAAGCAGATCGACCGCGACAACGTGGGGCAACTGAAGGTGGCGTGGACGTTTCGCACAGGCGCGCTGGACGAGAAGCGGGACTTGAATGAGAAAGCGACGTTTGAGACGACGCCGATTCTGGTGGACGGCAAACTTTATCTGAGCACGCCGTGGGGGCAGGTGTTTGCGCTCGATCCGGCGACGGGAACGAAGATTTGGGAGTTCGATCCGGATCTGGATTTGCTGCACAGCTACTCGGAGGCCACCAATCGCGGAGTTTCGGCGTGGCACGACTCGAAGGCGAAGCGCGGGGCTGTGTGCGCGTTGCGAATTTTTATCGGGACGATCAGCGCGAAGTTAATCGCGCTGGATGGCGCGACGGGAAAACCTTGCGAGGATTTTGGAGAGCACGGGCAAGTCGATCTGACGCGTGACGTGGAGCTGCGCGATGTGGGCGACTATCAGGTGACGTCGGCGCCGGCGATTGCGGGCGACGTGGTGATCACAGGATCGTCGATCGGAGACAATCGCGCGGTGCGGCTGGAACGCGGAATCGTGCGCGGATTCGATGTACGGACGGGCAAGCAGATCTGGAGCTGGGATCCGATTCCGTGGGCGAAGGATACGAAGCCGCGAACGGGCGCGGGAAATGCGTGGTCAACGCTGTCGGTGGATACAGAGCGTGGTTTGGTGTTTGTGCCGACGGGAAGCGCGTCGCCGGATTATTTCGGCGGGATTCGCAAGGGTGATAACAAGTGGGCGAACTCGGTGGTGGCGCTGAAGGCGTCGACCGGCGAATTCGTTTGGGGATTCCAAGTGGTGCATCACGATTTGTGGGACTACGACGTGGCGTCGCAGCCGACGCTGTTTACGTGGAAAGACAAAACGCCCGCGATCGCGATCACGACGAAGATGGGGCGTGTGTTTGTTTTGAATCGGCTGAACGGGAAGCCGCTGTTGCCTGTCGAAGAAGTGCCTGCGCCGAAGACGGATATTCCGGGAGACGAAGCGTGGCCGACGCAGCCGTCGGGGATTTCGACTGTGCCTGAAGGGATTGAAGGTGAGCGATGCATTCGGCAAGACCGAAGAAGAGCGCAAATGGTGCGCGGACCGCATCGCGGCTTCGCGGTCGGAAGGAATTTTTACGCCGCCGAGTTTGCAGGGGACGATCGTTTATCCGGGCAACGCGGGCGGAGTGAACTGGAGCAGTTCGGCGTTCGATCCGCAGCGGCATCTGCTGATCATGAACACGAATCATCTGGCGATGTGGGTGCAATTGATCGAGCGCGACAAACTGGGGCAAGTGTATGACGATCGCGAAAAGAATCGGATGAAGGGCGAATTTGCGCGGCAGTCGGGGGCGCCGTACGGAATGTATCGCGAGACATTTCTGGGGCCGTAGGGGACGCCTTGCACGCCTCCGCCCTGGGGGACGACGGAGGCGATCGATTTGTTTACGGGCACGAAGGCGTGGGATGTGCCGCTGGGGAGCTACGTCAAGGACAAGCATACGGGGACGGTGAATTTTGGCGGGCCGATTGTGACGGCGGGCGGCGATCGTGTTCACGGCGGCGTCGATGGACAACATGATTCACGCGTTCGACGCGGAGAATGGGAAAGAGATCTGGACGTATGAATTGCCGGCGGGCGGGCAGGCGACGCCGATGACGTACGTTGCGGGCGGGAAGCAATATGTCGTGATCGCGGCGGGCGGGCACGGGAAGTTGGGGACGAAGCAGGGGGATTATGTGGTGGCGTTTGCGCTGCCGTAGAAGAGAGTGGCGGCGGATGTAGGTCCGAAAGACAAAGCAAGAAAAAACAGAGCGAGACTGAGGTTGACGTCCGGGCAAGTCGGGGCGCAGCAGTGCTGCGCCCCTACATGATTTTGCCGGGGCGCGATCGCGCTAGAGGTTTTTGGAGGCGCGGAAGGCGCGGACTACGGCGGCGGGGTCGCGCTGGTCGGCGTCGACTTCGGCGTTCATGTGGCGCATGTCGGCGGCGGAGATTTTTCCGGCAAGGTCGGCGAGGGCCGCGCGGAGCGGCGGGAATTTTGCGAGCGTGTCGTGGCGGACGATCGGGACGGCGTCGTACGGGCGGGAAATAGTGGCGGTCGTCGGAGAGGCCGACGAGGTGGAGAGCATCGATAAGGCCGTCGGTGGAGTTGCCGGCGACGATGTCGACTTTCTTATCGACGAGCGCGCGATAGATGAGGCCGAGGTCCATGACGCTGGGCGTTTCGGAGAAATGCAGGCCGTAGCGCTGGACGAAGCCGCGGTAGCCGTCGGGGCGTTCGAGAAATTCGTAGCCGACGCCGGCGCGCCAACGTGGGGCGATCGGGACGATGTCGGAAATTTTGGTCAGATGAAATTGTTCGGCGTCAGCGCCGCTGACGACCATCGCGAAAGTGTTTTCGAAGCCGAGAGGCTCGGTGACATCGAGATTGAAGCGCTGGGCGTAGCCTTGTTTGACGCGCTCGTAGACAGCGTGGGCGTCCGAATTGTCGCTGGGCGATTCGTTGAGGACGGCGGTGAGCGCGGTGCCGGTGTATTCGACGTAGAGATCGAGTTCGCCGGAGAGGAGGGCTTTTTGGCAGAGGAGCGTGCCGCCGAGATTGGACTTGCGATCGACGTGGATGCCGGTGCGGGCTTCGATGTGTTGGGCGAGGAGTTCGGCGAGGATGATTTGCTCGGTGAAGAATTTGGAGCCGACGGTGATGTGGGGTTGGGAGGGGCCGCAGCCGGAGAGGAAAAGAGAGATTAGGAAAAAGAGGGAGCGGCGCATGGATGGCAATGTCTCACAGTTTGAGTTGAAGGAAAAAGCGGAAGAGAAAAGATAACGCAGAGACGCAGAGGAGCGCAGAGATTCGCGGAGAAGGCCAGGTCAAGCGGAGGGAGAAGGCTAGGTGACTTTGAGGCGGCGTTCGAGGAGGGCGAGGAGGCCGTCGGCAATTAAGGCGAGGAGTGCGGCGGGGATGGCGCCGGCGAGGATTACGGCGTCACTCACCATGGCGACGCCGCGGAAGATGAAGGTGCCGAGGCCGCCGGCTCCGATGGCGGCAGCGATTGTGGCGACGCCGATGGTGATGATGGTGGCGGTGCGAATACCGGCGAGAATTACGGAGAGCGCGAGAGGGAGACGGACGCGCAAGAGGATTTGAGAGTCGGTCATGCCCATGGCTTCGGCGGCTTGCAGGATGGAAGGGTCGATATTGGTGAGGCCGACGTAAGTATTGCGGAGAATCGGAAGCAGCGCGTAGAGAACAAGCGCGACGATCGCGGTGCGCGTGCCGATGCCGCCGATGAATGGGATTGGAATGAGGAAGCCGAAGAGCGCGAGGCTGGGAATTGTTTGAAATATGCTGGCGATGCCGAGGGCGATCGAACGCAAGGCTGGGCGCTGGACGATAAACATTCCGAGCGGGACGGCGATGGCGATCGCGATGAGCATTGAAATCGAGACGAGCGTTAAATGCGTCAGCGTGGCTTGGAAGATGTCGGAGCGATGAGTGACGAAGAATTGCCAGCGGCTCATGCGCGGGTTGCTCCGGGGGCGGCTGGTTCTTGGGGCTGCGTTCGAGCCGAGGCAGATTGATCGGCCGGGGCTGAATCAAGCGTGGCGGCGAAGGCGCGGACTTCGGGGTGATCGATCTGGAGAAATTCGTCGGGCTTTGCGGACGCGACGATACGGCCCGATTCGAGCAGAACGATGCGCGTGGCGAGCCGGCGGGCTTCGCGCAAGTCGTGAGTGACGAAGACGATCGTTTTGCCAAGGCGACGCGAGATGTCCGCGAATTCGCGCTGCATCTCGGCGCGTGTGACGGGATCGAGGGCGCCGAAGGGCTCGTCCATGAGCAAGATCGGAGGGTCGGCGGCGAGGGCGCGCGCGACACCGACACGTTGACGCTGGCCTCCCGAGAGTTGGTTGGGGCGACGGTCGGCGAATTGGGCTGGTTCTAGACCTACGAGTTCCAGTAGCTCCTGTACACGTTTTCTCGTTCGGGTGGAGTCCCAATTTTCGAGAGTCGGGACGAGGGAAATATTTTGCGCAACTGTGAAATGCGGAAAAAGTCCACCCTCCTGAATGACATAACCGATGCCACGTCGCAGGGCGATAGGATCCCACTCGGAAGTTGCACGATCCTGCACAATAACCGCACCTTTTTGGGGTGTAAGTAGCCGATTAATGAGCTTGAGGAGCGTTGTCTTGCCGCTGCCGCTGCGGCCGAGCAGGACCAGTGTTTCTCCCGCGTGAATTTCCAGCGAAACACCACTCACAATGTCGAATGTAGATGGGCGGCCGGAAGTCCCAGATAGATTACGGTTTACGCTGTATGTTACGTCGCGAAACTGGATGGTAGGTTTCATTTGTATCGCGTTGGGGATACGAGTTTCGCCAGCGTTTCGATTGACATCGTCTCAAAAAGGGCGTGAACTTGGTAGCGCCCTGCATCCCCGCGAACGATAGCATTTCGCTGCATCCTTGAGACGAACGCGGCATCCAACCGTACCGGAGAACGATTGCATGGGAGCCCTCAATAGCGCCGTCCGCATTCGCCACGATTTACACTTCCGATTAACTGAAGCCCGCAAGCGCACTGATGACCTGTTCAAGATTGTGCGTGAAGAGGCGATGTATGACCGCCCGATCGCGGAGCGGCATCGGATTATTTTTTATGTTGGGCACGTCGAATCGTTCGACTGGAATTTGCTGGCGCAGCGTGCGTTCGGGCTGCAACCGTTTAATGAGACGTTCGACAAGTTGTTTGCGTTCGGTATCGATCCTGTCGGCGGAGGATTGCCGACCGATCAGCCCGCGGATTGGCCGAAGCGCGAAGAGATCGATGCGTATAACCAGCGATTGCGCGATGAATTGGATCGAGCAATTGCGCGCACGCTTGCAAATCCGGCGGAGGGGCACCCGCTGCTGATGTCGATGATAGAGGTGGCGATCGAGCACCGGCTGATGCACGCCGAAACGCTCGCGTACATGCTGCACCAGTTGCCTGCGGATCGGAAAGTGAAGGCGCCGAAAGAGCCGGTGTGGAAAACGGCGCGCGCGAAATCGCACCTGGTCGATATTCCGGCGGGAACGGCGACGCTCGGATTGAAGCGCGGAAACAACGGCGAGTTTGGGTGGGACAACGAGTTCGATGGGCTGGAAGCGTTCGTTCCAGGATTCGCGATCGACACGTATAACGTGATGAATCGCGATTTTCTACAGTTCATTACTGCCGGCGGGTATCAGAATCGGGCGCTCTGGGACGACGAAGCGTGGAAGTGGAAGAGCGAAGCGGGGATTCAACACCCGACGTTTTGGCGGCGCGAAGGAAATTTGTGGATGTATCGCACGATGTTTGGCGACATCCAACTGCCGCTGGATTGGCCGGTGTATGTGAGCCACGCGGAAGCGACTGCGTATGCCAAGTGGCTTGGGCGCAAACTACCCAGCGAAGAGCAATTCCATCGCGCGGCATACGGCACGTCGGAAGACGGCGTGGAGCGCGATTACCCGTGGGGTAACGAAGCGCCCAGCGAAAAGTACGGCAATTTCGATTTTCAACATTGGGATCCAAGTCCGGTGGGCGCGTACCCGCGCGGCGCAAGTGCGTTCGGCGTACACGACATCGTCGGCAACGGATGGGAATGGACTCGCACAGTGTTCGAGCCCTTTCCCGGCTTTGAGCCGATGTCCTTTTATCCGGGATATTCGGCTAATTTTTTTGATGGCAAGCACTACGTAATGAAGGGTGGCTCACCCCGCACAGCTGCCTGCATGTTGCGACGTTCGTTCCGTAACTGGTTCCAACCACACTATCCATTCGTCTACGCCACGTTTCGTTGCGTAGAAGACTGACGCCGTCGTCAGGCGTGGGAGTCGAAATGCTGACCTATTCCCTTCCCGTTCGACATGTGTCCGAATTTGCGGACGCGGTTCGAGACGGACTCACGAAAGCCGGACAGAAAGAACTGCCGTCGAAATATCTCTACGACGAAGTCGGTTCGTCGCTGTTCGAGACAATCTGCGTGCTGCCGGAGTACGGGCTGACGCGTGCCGATGCACGGCTGCTCGAGACCCACGCGAAAGATATCGTGGAGCGGATGCCGCTTCCCATTTCGGTAGCGGAGCTCGGCAGCGGCACGGGAAAGAAGACGCGCTGGGTTCTGGAAGCGCTGTCGCGACGGCAGCGGACGTTTTACTATCCGATCGAGATTTCGCCGTCGGCGCTGGCGGCATGTGAGAAGGAGCTGGGGCAGATCGACCTGGTGAGCGTCGTCGGGTACGAGCAGACGTATCTGGAAGGTCTGCGAGCAGTTGTGCGCGGGCGCGATTCGCAAGAGCATCTACTGGTGCTGTTTTTGGGCAGCACGATCGGGAATTTCGACCGCGAAATGGGCGATGAGTTTTTGCGCGAAGTCCGCAGCATTCTGCGACGCGGCGATGCGCTGCTGCTGGGCACGGATTTAGAGAAGGATGAAGAGACGCAGATTCTTGCGTACGACGATCCCGCGGGAGTGACGGCGGCGTTCAACAAGAATTTGCTGGCGCGGATCAATCGGGAATTGGGCGCGGATTTCGACCTATCGCAGTTTCAGCACGAGGCGCGGTGGAATCGCGACGAGCGGCGGATCGAGATGCATCTGCGTTCAATGCGTGCGCAGAGCGTGACGATTCCGGCGGCGTTGACTCGCGTTGATTTTGCGGAAGGCGAGACGATCTGGACGGAAAGCTCGCACAAATATCGCGCTGCGGATGTTCTTGAGATGGCCAAGCGGACGGGATATCGCTGCGATGGGCAGTGGATCGATGAAGAGTGGCCGTTTGCGCAGAATTTGTTGATCTGCGAGTGATGATAGCGCGCCTAACGCGCAATCTAGTTGGCTTGCCTCGACTATTCGAGGTGTTCGACGCGCCAGACGAGACGGCCGAGCCAGGTGCTGCCGCCGGCGAAGTCCGGATACCACACCGCCAAAATCTGCGAACCCTGATATACGCGTTCGAATCCTTCCTCGGATTCGGAGACCGTCTCAATTGGCGCGACCCAGAAGTGCTGTGCACCAGGGGCGTGCAGCGCGATCTTCACCCGCTGCCAACCGTCTTCCATGCGCAGGGTTGGGCCGGGAACACTTCCGGTGAAGCGAAGATCTTGTTTACCGTCGGGCGTCTCGAAGAATCGATCAGCGGCGCCGGGGGCGAGAAAATTCGCGACTGACTCCAGCCCAAGCGCCATCGGCCGCTGCAATGACGACTTGAATTTCAGGCGAAGTTCGCAGGCGATTTCGCAGCCGCGCGGTGCCGGGCCAAACGAGAATTGCTTCGTGACAGAAAGCTCCGTAGTCGAATCCGAATTCGCGCCCCCGAACATGAGGTAGCCTTCGCGAACAAGCTCCGCGCCGCGAGCCGAGGATTCCTCAACCGAAAACGTGCCTGCTGCGAAGCCTGGGTCTTCCTGCAGCAGCAGCGCTTCGTATTCCGCGGGGCCTTTCGCCGGATCAAATAGAAACAATCGAAAAGCATTTCGCGCCCAGCGATCGTAAATCAAGAACCGGTCGAGGTTGCGTTCCTTTACCTTTGTTTGCTCGTAGGCCGTCGTCGTCGTCGCAGGGCGATAGTTCGGATCGCGGAGCCGCGCATGATAGGGCTCGGGCCGGCGCGAAATCGAATTGATCAGCGCCGATTCGGTGAGACGAAAATCGAGCGCAGGCATCGTGGCGCCATCCCCCGGCTTGAGCAGTGCCTGATATTCGGGCGCGGTGAACAGCAGTTCATCGACGCCATCGCCATCGTAATCAAGCGTTTCAATACGCGGCGGGGCTGCGCCGGGAGTGTGCCGATCCGCGATCGCTTCGGCGCGAATCAAGTTCCGCGAAATGTCGGTTCGCAGATGCGGGGCATACAGGCCGCCAAAAATCCCGTGCCAGTAAGCATCGTTGCACTGCGCCCGCTGCAAGAGGTCGCGGGCCTGCGCCAATTCTTCCGCAGCTTTCGAACCGCTGCGACGCCGGGGTGCGTTCGCAATGCGACTGGCGACACGCAGCATCTTCTTGTGCATCAGATTCGATTCCGAATACTTGCGGAAGAATCCGCGCCACGGACAACCGCGCATAAACGAAAGCACGTCGGGGCGGCCTTCAAATTCCTTGAGCAGCGCGTTGTACTTCTCGCGCGTTCGCGTCGGTAACGCCCACTCCATCATTTCGGTGTAAGAAGCCGTCGGCAGGTCGGCTCGGCCCAAAGGCGTATGCGTCGAAAGATATTCGCCGGGTGTGCAGACATCGAGCCATTCGGAATTCTGCTCGAACGCTTCGAACAACTGATCGAGCCAACGTTCTTCGTAGCAATGTTCGAACGTCCCCGGCCAGCCGCCGAACTTCTCCATGTCATCGCCCATTGCGGCGACGCCGCCGGGATGCGCGCGAAACATTTCGTGCAGCCCGTGCATCACTTTATCGACCGTATCCCACGGAATCAGATAGCGCAGCGACTTCTGCCCCGGGATGATGCGAATCGTTTCGCCCTTGTCTTCGGCGATGTAGTCGCCAAACAGCTCGTTCTGTTCGAATCCGGCCGAGAGAAAGTGAATGTCGTCGAGGACTGTGTACCCGACGCCTGCCGTAGCGAGCACCGACGCGAGCTGCGGCTCCCACACGCGCTCGGCAAGCCAGGCGCCTTCAGGCCTTTTGCCGAAATGCTGCTCAACGTAATCCGCAAGCCGCACGATCTGATCGCGCTGATCGGCCGACGGAATCGAGATCAGGATGGGCTCATAGAATCCGCCGCCGACCATCTCCACCTGACCTCGCTTCACCTGCTCGCGCAGCCGTTCGAAATAATCAGGGTGATGCGACTCGATCCACGTGAGGAGCGGCCCGGTGTAGTGCAATCCCATGCGCGCGTTCGGATGCCGTTCGAGCACTTCGACGAACGGCCGATAGCAGCGCGCGAAGGATTGCTCGAATACGTGATCGAAATTGCCAGTCGGCTGATGCGCGTGGACGAGCAGAACCAGATGTAAACGCGGAGGCACGGAGGCTAGTACGGTCTCCCGAAGAAAAGAATAACCCGCGGCGCGGAGTTTCGTGGACGCGGAAGATGAATGTTGTGTGAATCACGCACCTCACGTTCGATGCGAGGGCGGTGCAGGCGGGTGCAGCGAGACCAAAGAACACTTCGGCTACCGGGACTTTCGGTGCGAGCCACAACAACATTGCTACGGATGGACGCAGGTTCGAGGCAATCGTCAGGAAGCAATATGTTGCAGGATCCAATCCGACAAAGTGTTCATCGCGTCGGGCGCGAAAGTCTCTTCGATCGCGCGCGACTCCTCCGGCAGGCCCATATAGCAATGCTGAAACTCATGATTGAGCCCGGGCAGCTCGACGACCTTGAAGTCCTTGTTGCCGCCATCTTCGAGCGCTTTTTGAATCAGCGGCAGATTTTCCTTCGGCGGGACTTGTAAATCCCTTTCGCCACTGAGCGCCAACACCGGGCATTTCGTTTGTTGCAACGCCGGAACCGGATCGTAGTCGAGGAAATACCGAAACCATGGCGAACTCGTCCAATGAATCTGCCGCTGCATGAATGCCGGAGGCATGGCAGGCCCGATGCCGCTGACTTTCACCAAGTCGGCGAGATCCTTCTCGAGTTCGTCGCGATTCTTCTCGTGGCGAACGAGGTTGTATGACTGGCGATCGAAGTCGAGGCTCTTCGCCACCTGCTCATTGTTCATTCCGGCGGCGCGCGTGATGAGGTCCGACTGGATCAACAGCGTCTCTTCACCCTTCGTCGCGGGCCCGGCCAACAACGCAATCCAATCGACGTTGCTGGACCTTGCCGCAATCATCGACGCGATGATGCCGCCTTCGCTGTGACCAATGATGCCGATCTTTCGGGGATTGATTCCCTTTCGCGTTTGTAAGAACGCGATCGCCGCCTCGGCATCGCTTGCGAAGTCCGCCGTGGTCGCTTCGTCGTAGCTGCCGGTTGATTTTCCGATGCCACGCTTGTCGTAGCGAAGCACCGCGATGCCCTTGCGCGTCAGATGATCGGCCAGCACGAAGAACGGTTTGTGCCCGCCGTCGGCTTCGTCTCGGTCGAGCGGGCCCGAGCCAGCGAGCAGAATCGCCGCAGGAAACGGACCGGTACCCTTCGGCATGGTCAGCGTGGCTGCCAGCGTCGTGCCCGCCTTCGCGTTAGTGAACGTCAGCTCTTCCTCTTCATAGGGATACGGCTTTTTCGGATTCTGCGGCCGCCGCAATTCGAGAATTTGATCGGAGCGATGAAACGTCAGCTCCGTCGGCTCGCCATTCTGCCGCCACGTGCCGGTCATGGAGTTGCGCACCGAGTTGATCGTTCCGTCGTAGGTGCTGCGGACCGCCGGCAGCTCGAGATGAATCTGCGAATTGCTTTCCGTCGCCTGCGACGCATGAAATCCGTTGATGCCCTGGTCGATGCTGTCCATCGTGGCGACGAGATGCCCTTGGACGTCGTGCGAGATGTGCAGTTGCAGGCGGTAGCGCATCCCATTTGCTTCGATCGCGCCTTGCCACGTGCCTTCCGCGGTTGAGATCGCTCCTGTCGGGCTCTTCGAGAGCGCAATGCGCGGCTGCCGGTGAAACACGAGCGGCAGATGCGCGCCGCCTTGCGACCACATGCCATTGATCGACTCGCGATTCGCCGCGACGGTTCCTTCGAATGTGGCGTTGACGGAGGGAATATCAAATTGAAATGTCGAGCCGGATTCTTTCAATGAGCCTGCTTCGATGCCGTACACGCCTTGATCGAGGCTGTCGATGGTCGCGACTGCAACTCCGTATTCCGTCACGCCAATGTGCAGGACGAAGTGAAGAACGTTGTCGCCGGCCTTCAGCGATCCGGCCCACGTTCCGGCAAGCGATTGACCGTGAGTCGGTTGCGGCGCTTGCGGCTTGGCAGCCGGAGCCGAATCCGAACTTTGCGCCTGAGCAGCGCTGGTCGAAGTGAATGGGCTCAGCGCCAAAATCGCAACACAAGCGGCGAACACAGTCCGCCCCCCGCCCCATATTCGTTGCATCGGTAATTTCATCAGAATCGCAAACCGCCCTGGCCGCCACTCAACACAAAGATAGATGGCGCGAGGCCCGTAAAGAGTTGGAAGCCACCGGCGCAAGAATCCGGATCTTCCACGACACCAAGAGCCCAACAAAAAAGCGGCACGCCGCAGCGTGCCGCCCAAGTTCGTCCGCTTCGCCAAGCAACCTCAAAAACGACGCCGCTACTTTTTCGTGTAATACTCCGCATTCACCGGCGTGAAGCTCTGCCACTTTTCCGGCAAATCCTCCAAAGCAAAAATCGCCGTCACAGGGCAAACCGGCACGCACGCGCCGCAATCGATGCACTCCGCGGGATTAATAAAAAGCTGCTTCACGCCCTCATGGTCCGGCTCATCTTTGCGCGGGTGGATACAATCGACCGGGCAGACGTCCACGCAGGCTGTATCTTTCGTGCCGATGCAGGGCTCGGCAATCACATATGCCATTCCAGATCTCCTCGTTTTGCCCGGGAACGGTGCTCCCTCAAGTCACGCCGCGCGACCGCCGGATATTTGCTTGCCTGTCCGTCTTGAGCCGCTCGGAGGCCGAAGCAATGGTTCCGATTGTACGCGGCACGCATCACTTTCTCAACCGCGTTGCGTCCAGATACAATGAGCATGGAAGGATTTCTAATGAGAATTCGGACTATTTTCGTCGCACTTATATTGGCGCTCGCGGCTTCGGCGTTTGCCGCACCGCAAGCGACTGCGCCGCACGACCCGCCCCTGATCGACGCCGCCGGCTATCAGAAAATCCTCGCGGACAATCACGGGAAGCCGCTGCTCATCACATTCTGGGCGACGTGGTGCGAACCTTGCCGTGCCGAATTTCCGATGCTGAATGAACTCATCAAGGAATATCAGCCAAAGGGTTTGAAAGTCATCGGCATCAATCTCGACGATGATGGCGACTTGATCCTTACCCGCCGCTTCATCGCGCGCTACAAACCGGCGTTCCCGAGTTACCGCAAGAGAGCGGGCGGCCAGCATGCTTTCGCAGAGGCTGTCCTGCCCGGCTGGAACGGCGAGATTCCCGCTTCGTTTTTCTACGCGCGCGATGGACATCAGATCGGCCATCTTCTCGGCGAAAGCGATCGCGACACATTTGAAGCGGCCATTCGCCAAGTCTTGGCATCCAACTCGAGTGCCGCCACCGGAAAATGAAGTAGCATCCTCGTTTTTAGCGGCACCTCGATTGCAACCACCGACGTCCGATATATCGCAGTGCCCGGCAGTTCGAACTCCGGTTTCGAATTCCCACTGAGGTCTGCTCATGCTCGACACTAAAGGCAACAAGATTACCTACTTCGGCCACGCCACTTTTTCGCTGACGACTCCGAGCGGGCAGGTCGGGCTCATTGATCCCTTCGTGATGCACAATCCATCGACGCCGGAAAAGCTGAAGAAATTCTCGCGGCTCGACGCGATCTTTGTTTCGCATGCGCACAGCGACCACTTCGCCGATTGCGTCGAATTGGCAAAGAAGCATGATTCGAAAGTCTTCGGCATTTTCGAAACGGTAGGTTGGCTGCACGACAAGGGCGTGGAAAAAGCTCATCCGATGGGCAAGGGCGGCTCGCAGAAATTTGGCGATTTTGAAGTCACTTTGGTGAACGCGTTTCATTCGAACTCAATCGAAGAAGACGGCAAGTACATTTACGCGGGCGAACCGTCTGGACTGATCATCCGATTGCCGGGTGGCTTTACGCTCTACCACGCAGGTGATACCTGCGTTTTTGGCGATATGAAATTGATCGCTGAGATTTACAAGCCGGACGTCGCGCTTTTGCCGATCGGCGACAACTTCACGATGGGGCCAAGAGAAGCCTCGTACGCGACGCGACTGCTCGGCGCAAAGCACGTGATCCCCATGCACTACGGCACGTGGCCGCCGCTCGTCGGCACACCGGAGCAATTTAAGGCCGAAACAAAAGACATCGCCGGACTGGAAGTTCACGTCATGCAACCCGGCGACATTCTCGGGTAGCGCCGGTTTACCCTGAGCTTCGAAGGGCATCCTGCCGGCGCTTTTGATTTTTGTCGCAACGACTTCCTAACTACCGTCGTTGCGATCTCTTCGTGCTCCGTGCAATGGACAGGGGTCTACGCGCGGAAGAAATTCCTCATCAAAAATCCGATATTCGCCGGCCGCTCCGCCAATCGCCTCATAAAATACGGAAACCAATCATTCCCATACGGAATGTAGACTCGAACGCGATAGCCGCCCTGCACCAGTCGCCGCTGCAAATCGGTGCGAATCCCATACAGCATCTGAAACTCAAACGCATCCTTCGAAATCTGCATCTCCGCCGCCGCGCGAATCGTCTCGCCAATCATCTTCGGATCATGTGTCGCAATACCGTGATAAACGCCGCTCGGCAACAAGACGCGCGTCAATCGAACGTAATTCCCGTCAACGTCTTCCTTGCGCTCGAACGCGACGTCCGCAGCTTCTTTATACGCGCCCTTGCACAACCGAATCCGGCACCCGTACGCGAGCAGATCCTGAATGTCTTTCTCACTACGATACAGGTAAGCCTGAATCACTGTGCCGATTGCCGCATTGCGCGCCCGAATGCGCTTCACCAGTTCGACAGTGCGCTGCGTGTAGATCGATCCTTCCATATCGACGCGCAAAAAATTCCCGTGGGACGCGGCGCGTTCTACCACGGACTCGACCAGCCCCTCACAAAATTCCGGGCTCAGATCGAGCCCCATCTGCGTTAATTTGCAGGAAACGTTCGCTTCGAGCTTTTCCGCCGCGATGCGATCGAAAATTTCCAGGTAGGCGTCACGCGCACGCTGCGCGTCGGTGGTCGTCGCGACGTTCTCGCCCAAATAGTCGAGGCTCGCCATCATCCCGAGCGAATTGCACTTCCGCGCGGCAGCGATCGCGTCGTCGAGCGTTTCGCCCGCGACGAACCGGCGCGACATTTTCCGCGTGGAATTATTGGAGATGACCCAGTGGGCAAAACCCGGGCTAGCCGAGAGCTTCAGGAGTATCGATCGGAGCATGGGATGCTTCGATTATCGCTGACCGCCACACTTCGCGGCCAGTTCTCTGCTTAGTCTCTGTGCTCTTCGAGGAACTTTTCCGCATCGAGCGCAGCCATGCAACCCGACCCAGCCGCCGTAACCGCCTGCCGGTATCGGTGATCCTGCACGTCGCCGGCGATGAAAACGCCCGGAATTTTCGTCAGGCTGCCGTGCGTCGCCAGCAAGTAGCCGTTCGCGTCCATGTCGAGCTTGGTCTTGAAAATTTTGCTGTTCGGGTCGTGCCCAATCGCGACGAACATTCCGTGGATCGCCAGGTCGCGCGTCTCGCCGGTTTCGGGATGCTTCACGCGCAAGCCTTCGACCGAACCGTCCTTCTCAATAATCTGGTCAACGATCGCAGGCGTGACAAACTCGATCTTGTCGTTCGCCTTTGCGCGATCGATCATGATCTTCGACGCGCGAAACTCCGCGCGCCTGTGAATCAGATAAACCTTGTTCGCGTACCGCGACAAAAAGTTCGCCTCTTCCATCGCCGAATCGCCGCCGCCCACCACCGCGATCGGCCGATTCCGGAAGAAATATCCGTCGCAGGTCGCACAGGTCGAAACTCCGTGACCGATCAGTGCGCGCTCGTTGGGCAGGCCCAGCAGTCGAGCCGAAGCGCCCGCCGCCACGATCAAAGTCTTCGCTTCGTAAACGTCTTTCCCCGCCGTAATTTTGAACGGCCGCTGGCTCAGATCGACTTCCGTGATCGTGCCGGCTTTAAACTCCGTCCCAAACTTCTCGGCCTGCTTCCGCATGTTCTCGATGAGCTCCGGACCCAAAATCCCATCGGGAAACCCAGGAAAATTTTCGACGTGCGTCGTCAGCGAAAGCTGTCCACCCGGCTCGTGCCCGTCGATCACAAGTGGCTTCAAACTCGCGCGCGCTGCATAGATCGCGGCCGTCAGCCCCGAGCAGCCACTCCCGATAATCACCACATTGTGCATTCCATCGCTCCTGACAATTTGATTCCGCCGCGCGTCGCTACGCTACAAAGTTGATGCGACTACCCGTGTCGCCGGCCAAACCAGATCATTGTAGCATTCGACCACTCTGAGGCTTCCAGGGCGTCCATCCGTCCAATTTGGAGAGCCATCGAGACTTAGCCTCTTTGACGACTCCGGCCGCGCGCCGTTACGCTGGGTCCGTGACGCCCGCCGCAGCGGTGATCACCGACGGCAAAATTAGATGCGACGTCAACCTGGAGGATTCACACATGGATCCGCGCTATCCCATTGGCAAATTTGAGATGCCCGCGCACATCACACCGCAGCGCCGCGCCGAGGCCATCGCCGAAATCGCCTCGACTCCGAAAAAGATGCGCGCGGCGGTTGCCGGACTCAACGACGCGCAACTCGACACTCCGTATCGTGACGGTGGCTGGACGGTCCGCCAGGTCGTCCACCACGTTCCAGATAGCCACATGAACGCGTTCATCCGCTTGCGCCTCGCGCTCACCGAAAACAATCCGACGATCAAGACGTACGAAGAATCCGAATGGGCGAAGCTCGCCGATGCGAAAGCCCCGATCGCCGTCTCGCAAACTCTTCTCGACGCCCTCCACGAGCGTTGGGACATCACCTGGCGCGCCGTGAAACAGGAAGACTTCGCGCGCCCCGTGATTCACCCGGAAGCCGGCCAGAAAAATATCGACTGGCTCCTCTTCATGTATGAGTGGCACGGCAAACACCACACCGCCCACATCACCAATCTCCGCAAACAAAAATCCTGGTAAGGATGTGCACGATTTTGTAGGGTCGCGGCACGCTGCGCCCCATCTCGGCAATATCAACCTTTGAGCGATCCGTCTGTTGGTTCGATCGGTTCTCAATCACGAAAGAAAAACTGTCATTCCGGGCGAAGCCCGGAATCTGCTTTCTTCAGCCGCAGCACGCATTCATCCGCCATAAGCCGCCCCAATGCGCGCCGTAAACCCTTTCAATAAGGTGGGCGCTCCAAGCTCAACGTAAAATCATTCCATGACCCAAACCTGGAACCCCGAACAGTACGCCCGCAACGCCCGCTTCGTCTCCGACCTCGGCGCCCCCGTCCTCGAACTCCTCGACCCACAACCCGGCGAACGCATCCTCGATCTCGGCTGCGGCGACGGCGTCCTCACCGCCAAACTCCAATCCATCGGCTGCGACGTTTTCGGGGTTGACGCCAGCGCCGCCCAAGTTGCGGCCACGAAAAAACTCGGCGTCCCCGCGCAAACCATCGACGGCGAAAATCTCCCCTTCGAAAACGAGTTCGACGCAGTCTTCAGCAACGCGGCGCTGCACTGGATGCGCAACAATCCCGACGCCGTCATCTCCGGCGTCCACCGCGCGCTCCGCCCCGGCGGACGCTTCGTCGCCGAAATGGGCGGCGACCGCTGCGTCGAAAAAATTAGGGCGGCTCTCATCGCCGCCCTCAACCGCCGCAACATCGACGGAAAATCCGCCGACCTCTGGTATTTCCCCACTGTCGAGGATTATTCCGCTCGCCTCACTCGCGGCGGCTTCACCATCGACTACATCGCGCTCATCCCGCGCCCCACTCCGCTACCCGGTGACGTGACCGCCTGGCTCCAAACCTTCGGCCACAATTTCACCGATAAACTCCCGCCACAAGAACGCGACGCGTACCTCGCCGAAGTCCAGGAAGCTCTTCGCCCCCAACTCTGCGACGCCGACGGCAAGTGGACCGCCGACTACACCCGCCTCCGCTTCAAAGCCACCAAGTCCAGTTAGCGCTACCTTTGCCGCCTGGCGAGAGAGATGCGCAAGCGCGCACCAATTTCCATTTTCCTTTTTCCATTTTCTAAACGCCGAATTGCCTCAAATGATGATCCATGTGCAGCCACCCCCACTTCATCCAATCCCGCTCGCTCATCTCTCCGAAAAACGGATGCGGTGTCCACTTAAAATCTCGGGGCGGCGTCGAGAATCGCGCCTCCAATCGCCGTAGCTCGTCCACATCCGCCGCAAACTCCACCGGCTTGGTCCCAAGTTTCATCTGGTCCACTTCCGGCATCGTCGGCGTCCCACGCGTCCACATCAATGGCGAGTCCAGCGCCACCCATTTGACCAGCTTGCCGATCCACATTGGCTTTCCCGACAGCGCTCGATCCCCCATCACCCCGCGAAACGAATCGCAAAGGTGGCAGACCGCCTGGTGCGCGTTCATCTTTCCCCATTGCCGCGCACTGTCCGCCCGCAAATTTCCCAGCCGCCTCAAAATCATCTGCCGATCCGCCTCAACGCCCAGACTTCCCTTCCTCATCGTCCTTCACCTGCCCTCATTGTTTTCAACAACTTCGCCCGATGACCGTCCCCGGTTTTGTAGGGGCGTCCCTTCAGGGCGCCCAGGCACCCAACATAAATCCAGCAACCGATCCCGCCTTCAGACTATCTCCCGCCCAATAAAAATATTCCCCCATCACGGAACTTTCTCTCGACCCAAGTCGTTCTACCCATAGACAATCTATCCCTAAGCCGTTTTCGAACGTCTATACCCGAGACCGCACATCAACGAGAGGCACCGCACCGCACATGACCAAGCCCGACCTGCTCCCCGGCACGCTCGACATGCTCATCCTCAAAACGCTAACCCGCGCTCCGCTGCACGGTTACGGCATCGCGCTCTCCATCAAACGCATCTCGCAAGACGTCCTGACCGTCGAAGAAGGCTCGCTCTATCCGGCCCTCCAGCGTCTCCTCCTCCAGGGCTGGGTCAAAGCCGAATGGAAAATGACCGAGACCAACCGCCGCGCCCGCTTCTACACACTCACTGCCGCCGGCCGCAAACAACTCGGCGCCGAAGTCAGCCAATTCCACCAACTCATTGCCGCGATCACCCGCGTCTTGCAAGACCAGGACGCCTAACCGAAATCCAGGAGTCAGTCACAGGAGCCAGCCATGCCCAACTCACTTCGACGCCTCTTCAACAAACTCCGCTTCTTCGCTCGCCGCGAAAAGTTCGACGCCGACCTCGCCGAGGAAATGGCCTACCACCGCGAACTCAAACAGCGCGACATACAATCCGCTGATCCCGCGCTCACCGCGAAAGACGCCCACCACGCCACCAATCGGGAATTCGGCAATGACCTCTACATTCGCGATCGCAGCCGCGACATCGTCGGCTTCTGGTTCGAAACCACTCTCCAGGATTTCCGCTTCTCCCTCCGGCAGCTCCGCAAAAATCTCGGCTTCACCGTCACCGCCATCCTCATGCTCGCTCTGGGCATGGCCGCCAGCGTCGCCATCTTCTCTTTCGTAGACGCCGCTCTTCTCAAGCCTCTCCCCTATCGCGATCCATCTCGCCTCGTCGGTGTCTTCGAATCGATCAAGATGTTCAAAGAAAGCAATCTCTCCATCCCCGATTATTACGATTGGAAAAAACGTAACGAAGTCTTCACCGCGCTCGAGATCTATCAGCGTAATGGCGTCACTCTGACCAATAAAAATGGTGTCGAACCCGTCCGCATCGGCCGCGTCAGCGATGGATTTTTCCGCGTCCTGGGCATTGCGCCAATCCTCGGCCGCGATTTTGCCGCCGGCGAAGATTTACTCTCCGCTCCGCGTACCGTGGTGCTCAGCTACGCCGCCTGGCAAAAGCGCTACGGCGGCCGCTCCGACGTCATCGGCCAATCCCTCGTCCTCGACGAAAAGCCACACACCATCATCGGCGTCCTTCCGCGCGACTTTCATTTCGTTCCCGCCGAGCCCGCCGAATTCTGGACAACGCTGCACCCCGAGCCGGGATGCGACCTCCGCCGCGGCTGCCACGGCATGAATGGCGTCGCGCGCCTCAAAGACGGTGTCACTTTGCAGCAAGCTCTCGCCAACGTCACTTCCATCGCGCAGCAACTCGAGCGTGAATATCCCGACTCCAACCGCGATCAGGGTGCCTACGTCACGCCGCTGTCCGAGTACATCGTCGGCGACATCCGCCCCATCCTCTTCGTTCTCCTCGGCGGCGCCTCACTTTTGCTCATCATCGCCGGCTTCAACATCACCAGCCTACTCTTGATTCGCGCCGAAAGCCGCCGCCGCGAAATCGCCGTCCGCGGCGCGCTCGGTGCATCTCCTCTGCGTTTGATTCGTCAGTTCGTAACGGAAGGCCTCGTCGTCGTAATCGCCGGCACCGCCTTCGGCCTCGCCCTCGCCTACGGCGGCATGCGCATACTCACGAGCCTCATCCCCGCCGATTTCATCGCCCGCATGGCTTTCTGGCAAAATCTCGGATTCAATCCGCGCGTTCTCGCATTCGCCGCCGTAATCGCACTTCTCGCCGCGATTCTCTTCTCGCTCACACCCAGTGTCCGCGCGGCCACACCCGAGATGCGTGATGACCTCGCCGAAGGCTCGCGCGGTTCAGCTGGCAGCGCCTGGCGTCGTCTCGGCTCGAAGCTCGTCGTGCTTGAGCTTGCCACCGCCGTCGTCCTGCTCGTCATCGCCGGCTTGCTCGGTAAAAGCCTCTCCCGCTTGCTCCATGTAGACACAGGCATGCAGCCCGATCACATCGCCACGATGATGATCTCCTCGCCAGAGTCCACCTACGCCAAAGAACCTCAGTGGATCGCGCTCAACCGCCTCGTCCGCGACAAAGTCGCCGCGCTCCCCGGCGTCACCTTGGTCGGCACATCCAGCCTTCTCCCCATCGACGGATGGGGCAACACGACCTGGATCCGCATTCTCGGCCGCCCGTGGCACGGCGAGCACAACGAAACCACCTTTCGCGACGTAACACCCGACTACTTCAACGTGCTCGGCGCAAAACTCCTTCGTGGCCGCTACTTCACGGAATCCGACGATAAGACCAGACCGCAAGTCGTCATCATCAATCGATCGTTCGAACGCACCTATTTCCCCGGCGAGGATCCGCTCGCACACCAGCTCTCCTATTTAAATCCTGTCAGTCCGATTCAAATCGTCGGCATCGTCGAAGACATCAAGGAAGGCCAGCTCGACTCACAGAATCTTCCCGCCCTCTACATTCCTTTCAATCAGGAGTCTAGCTCCGGCTTCATGCTCGCCGTCCGTACATCGCAGGACGAAGCCGCAATCCTCCCCACTCTCACCGCAACCATCCACGACATCGATCCCCAAATCGTCGCCTTTCAGGGCGCAACGATGGCGACGATCATCAACAATTCGCCGTCGGCCTACATTCATCGTTCATCCGCTTGGCTCGTCGGCGGATTCGCCGCGCTCGCGTTGATCCTCAGCGTCGTCGGCCTCTACGGCGTTGTCGCCTACTCCGTCAGCCAGCGCACGCGCGAAATCGGCGTCCGCATGGCGCTCGGCGCTCAACAAAGCTCCGTCTATCGCCTCATCCTCAGCGAAGCCGGCCGCCTCACCAGCATCGGCATATTCATCGGACTCACATGCGCCATTGGCGCCGCTGCCGCGATGCAAGCCGTACTCTTCGGCGTCCGCTCGTGGGACATCCCGACTCTCATAGCCGTAGCCTCAATCTTGTCCGCCGCCGCGCTGCTCGCCAGTTTCGTCCCCGCCCGCCGCGCCGCCACCGTCGACCCCGTCGTCGCCCTCCGCAGCGAGTAGCCTCCGGCGCGCGATGTAGTATTTCGGGCGCGGTCATGTACGGGCGCAGCACTGCTGCGCCCCAAACGCCACCCAACCAAACCGCTTCTCCCCCAGAACGCACCCCACCTACTCAACGATGCTGAAATCATAAATCCGCCCCGCAGCATTGCCCCCCGACCGATTTCCCCCTCGAGCCCCCGACATCGTCGCCCCCTGCCCCGTCCCCATAAAAAACGCATACTCTCCCGGCTTCAAATCCTCTTCCAACGTCACCTTGTACATTCGAATTCCAACGTGGTCCGCCTTGAACGCTAGTTCCTTGTCCTTCTTCACGCCGGACTTGCCGCCGGTAATTCCTCCAAACGACCCAACCTGAAATTCCCTGTGATCGCTCTTCTTGTTCAGCTTGATCAATACGTAGTCCGCCGCATCGGATCCGTCCGGCACGTACAAATAGAACATCGGATGGCGTTCCCTCACGACGTTCTTCGAGGTCGGCCCCGCGAGCGTCGCATCCCAATGCTGATTCCTCATCCCATTCGTGAAAAGGCTCCCGGCTTTCCCGCCCGCCTTCGTATTCGTCAGCGCTTGCCCCTGCAACAAAACGAAGTTGGCTCGATCCTTCCAATACACGCCAACTTCCGGCGGCGGCAAATTCGGATCAATGGTCATTGGTGTCGCCCCAGTCGCCGCGACCACCGTCGGCCCCGCCGCTCCAGGATTGATCATCGCCTTGATCACCGAATCCGGCACGCCGCCCGCCTTCAATTTCTTCAATCCTTCAACGCCGGTGTCGAAGCTGATCGCATCTCCCGCCGCGCTCATCGCCCGAATCTTCGCAATGATCACGTCGTCCGTCAGCCCAAGCTGCGCCATGCTGATCACATCTTCATTCGTGAATCTCTTCTTGATCGCGCCGTTATCTTGACCAAAAACCGCGCACACCAAAGCGAGACTGCACGCCAAACCGATACACCACACCATTCGAATTCTGGTTCCGAATTTCATTTCGACCTCTCCGTCAACACGTCAATGGACTACAAGCGGGGCCTGAGAGCGGATTCCACAGCCACTTCTGTTGGGCAAATCAATAGCACAAGGACGCCGCGTCTCGCCAGCGCCCTTTAAAACCTCGCAAACGACCCCCTAAAAATAATGCTTGACATATTCCCATATGGGAATATATTGGACTCATGCCGCGCGCCTCTACAACCTCCGACGCCTTCAACGCTGTCGCCGAGCCTCGCCGCCGCGACATCCTGAACTACCTCATCCTTCAGGAACGCTCCGTCAACGAAATCGTCGATTCCCTCAACATCGAGCAGCCCTCCGTCTCCAAGCATCTTCGCGTTCTCAAAGACGTTGGCTTGGTAAACGTCCGCCGCGACGGCCGCAACATGTTTTACCGAACCAATGCCGAAGCCATCCGCCCGCTCCACGAGTGGACCTCCCGCTTCGAGCGCTTCTGGCGCCACCAGCTCAACCAGATCAAAGAGCTCGCCGAGCGCAATGCGAACAAACAGCAACAACCGGATTCCCCAACTAATTTCAAACCAAGGAGCAAACATGATCTTGACCGCGACAAGAATTGAAGATCTGGTGATCCAACTCGACAAGGAAATCCACGTGCGCGCTTCGCTCGAAATCACTTTCGACGCGATGCTCACCCAGCTCGGCCCAGGCAATACCCGGCCCGATGGCGAGGCCATGCCGCTCACCATCGAACCGTGGCCCGGCGGCCGCTGGTATCGCGATCTCGGCAACAACAACGGCCACCATTGGGGTCACGTCCAAGCCATCAAGCGCCCGACCCTGCTCGAGGTCTCCGGCCCGTTGATGACTTCGTTCCCGGTGACCCACAACGTTCAATACCGTCTAAAAGCGGTAGAGGGCGGAACGCTCATCACGTTCCATCACTACGCCTTCGGCGTGCTTCTCGGCCTCGACGATTTCAAAAAAGGCATCAACGTCGGCTGGACTCACATCGCTGAAAGCATCCGCAAGCTGGCCGAGTCTCAGGCCACCCGCCACTAAGGACAAGGTCATGCGCACCACCCAAGAACTGTCATTTCGACCGAAGCAAGCCGACGCCTTTTTTCTGCGTTCACTTCCTGCGAACGCGTCGGCTTGCGAAGTGGAGAAATCTCTCTTCGTCTTCGCGCCGAATGTCGATTCCCACCAAGTCGTTCGTCGTACTAACAGGAAGGAGTCCTAAACCATGTGCCCTGCGTGCTTTGCATCCGCCACTTTCCTGATCGCAACCACCATCTCCACCGGCACCGTCAGCGCCCTCACATTTAAATTCCTCAAACTCAACAATCGAGATCTGGTCCAAAGACCGAAACAAAAAGGAGAAGTGAAATGGCAACCGCACCGGCCGTAAATCCAAGCAACAAAGTCGTATCGCACTCCGAATGGCTGACCGCGCGGAAGGAGTTTCTGACAAAGGAAAAGCAGCTCACGCGCCTGCGCGACGAACTCGCCAGCCAGCGCCGCCAGCTTCCGTGGGAAAAAGTCGAGAAGAATTACGTCTTCGACTCTCCGTCGGGCAAGGTCACGCTCGCCGATCTCTTCGGCGATAAATCGCAGCTCATCGTCTACCACTTCATGTTCAGCCCCGACTGGGAAGAAGGCTGCCGCGGCTGCTCGTTCATCTCGGACCACATTGCAGGCTCGCTACCGCACCTCGCCGCGCGTGATGTCGCGTACGTCGCCATTTCCCGCGCGCCGTTCGCGAAGCTCGAAGCCTTCAAAAAGCGCATGGGCTGGAATTTCAATTGGGTTTCATCCAATGCGAACGATTTCAACTACGACTACAACGTCTCCTTCACCCGCGAGCAGGTCGACAGCGGCACCACCGGCTACAACTTCGGCACGCAGCGCTTCCCCGAGGTCGAAGGCCCCGGCGCCAGCTGCTTCATCAAGGACGACGCCGGCAACATCTTCCACACCTACTCCAGCTTCGGCCGCGGCCTCGACGGCATGATCAACGCTTACAACTGGCTCGACATCGCGCCCAAAGGCCGCGACGAAGCCAACTTGATGCCGCCCATGGCCTGGGTCCGCCATCACGACAAATACCCGCAATCCAACCAGTCAGCCGCCAAGGACACCGGCTGCTGCCACCACGAAACCAAATAGACTTGGCAAGATCATGTAGGGGCGCAGTATTGATGCGCCCCAGGTCCCCCCAGACGTCGGGTCCGTCCGCGGTCCGGTTTTTCTTGCTTTTCTTTCGTTGAAATAACCCGACCTAAAAAAACGTATGTCATCCTGAGCGCGGCGAAGGATCTCAGCCCCCAAGCCCACCACCCAACTCAACCATCAACCACCCAATCGCATCACCCAAAAAAGGAGAGAAACCAAAATGTGGCAATCCCTATCCCCCATGCTCCAGGAATTCCATCGAGAATCCGCCACCACCCGCCGCGTTCTCGACCGCGTCCCAGCTGACAAACTCACTTGGGCGCCGCACCCGAAGTCGATGACGATCGGCAAACTTGCCCATCACATCGCCAGCGTCCCAGCCGGCATCTCGCGCATCGCCCAAAACGACGTGCACGAAATCGATCCCGCCGCTTTCGCTGCGCAGCAACCCAAAGATAAAAAAGAAATCCTCGACACCTTCGAAGGCAGCGTAAAAACCGCCGAGCAATTCATCGAGGGCCTGACCGAATCCACTGCCACCGCAACCTGGCGCCTGAAAGCAAACGGCCACGAAATCCTGGCGATCCCACGAGTCGAGCTCGTCCGCAACATCATGCTCAACCACTGGTATCACCACCGCGGCCAGCTCTCCGTCTACCTCCGCCTGCTCGAGGTCCCCGTCCCCTCAATCTACGGCCCCAGCGCCGACGAAAACCCCTTCGCCCAGGCCCACTAACCGTTCGAATCCAGTTGTTGTAGTTTCGTCGGGGGCACGGCACGCCGTGCCCCTTTTCGTTCGAACGGCACACACACTCCTCAAGCGGCCTCACCCATCTGGTGATGCCTCATTTTGACTTCGATTTTGATTTCGACTGGCGTTTAAGGCGCGTGCCGCACCATGGGCAGAAATTGATGATTATCACGGAGTGGCCGCCATCATGGACGATCAGACCGTACCGGCCCTTCAGTTTAGCTACGAGCATGTCGGGACAGTCGTACCTGTTAGGGTGCATATTGCAGGTTTGGCTCAAGTCGTATTTCATCCGATCGCAACAGATAGCCGCCATGTCCGCGATGCTCTCAGGATGAGAATTTCGGTGCAACAGAAAAGCCGCCCCGAAGCTCGGGCCGTTAGGTTTCGCAAGATTTGTGTGCTCCCCGCTTCTTTGCCACAAGGATTCACCATCTCCTCGACCGTCCGGACGTGATCCGCTAAGCCAATTTCCATCGCAGGCGTCAAGCGTAGAGTCTTTCTTCGAACTGAGGCACTACCACCCACCTTTACCTCTTGACAAATTTGTCGAATCTGCTAACATGAGCCCTGTAGAGAACTATGCGAAGGCGCCACTCATCGTGGCGCCCTTTTTTTTGTGATGCCCGGCTTCCCTTTCATCGCCCAAGCCTCGGCAGGTGTTCATACTGAGCCGTCGGCGAGAGGGCGAAAGACCTCGACCGATCCTCGCTATTGTTTACGTGCCGCCGCAAACCCTTTCCTCTCAGCACCTTGCACACTCTTAAAATCCGCATCTCCCACAACCGTCACATTCAAAACGACTTATTCACTCTTCGTAAAAATATAGGGGGTATGTCCCTTTTCTTCCCAAATCGGTACGGAACTTTTTGCGAACTGCTTCGTCTTTCATATGGACATTCCAAAGGAGCGCCGCTACCTTCCCTTGCTATGTCCAAAGGAAACCGTTCCGTGACCGAAAGATCCGACGTCCTCCAAGGCACCCTCGACCTCATGGTCCTCAAAACGCTCCATGCCCTCGGCCCGCAGCATGGCTTCGGCATCGCCCGCCGCATCGAGCAGGTCAGCGAAGACGTCCTCAAATTGAATGAGGGCACCGTCTACACTTCCCTGCTCCGCCTCCAGCAGAACGGCTGGATCTCCGCCGGCTGGGGCACGTCCGACAACAATCGCAAGGCAAAGTTCTACTCGATTACACCAGCAGGCTCGAAGCAGCTAGCGCTCGAAACCGCCGAGTGGGAGCGCATCTCCGGCGTGATCGGCCGCGTCCTCAAACTCGAAGGAGAAAAGCCGTGACGCGCCGCGACCCAATTCAAAGCAAAGAAACTGTGATTGGCCAAACCACGTGCCCCGAGGGAGGAAAGTGATGATCGCGCAACTCCGTGCGCTCTCCGCAAAATTTCGCAGTCTCTTCGCGAGGCAAGAAACACTCGAGCAACGGACCCTCGAAATCGACGAAGAAATCCGCGAGCACTTGCAACAACTCACCGATCGCTTCATCGCCCGCGGCATGTCTCGAGAAGACGCCGCAGCCGCGGCACGCCGCCAGTTCGGAAATCTCGGCGTGCACCACCAGGATCGCCACGAAACCCAATCCATAAATTGGCTCGAAAATCTGTGGCGCGACATTCGTTACGGCTTGCGCCAGCTTCGCCTCAATCCTCTTTTCACCACGGTCGCGATCGCCACGCTCGCCATCGGCATCGGCGCAAACACCGCCGTCTTCACACTGCTCGACCAGCTCGTCCTGCGCCTGCTCCCGGTAAAAGATCCATCGCATCTCGTGATGATCTGGGCCGACGGGCCGAACTTCGGCAACAGCAACGGCAATCGCGTGGTTTCGTATCCCTTCTGCCAGGATGTTCGCAAATCGCCCGCGCTCGAATCGGTAATGTGCTCCTACAACACCTGGGAAGCCGTGACCATCGATGGCAACACCGAGAGCCTCGACGTCGAACTCGTTTCCGGAAATTACTTCGAGACCCTCGGCGTCAAACCGGCGCTCGGGCGCGTCTTCAGCTCCGCCGCCGACGATCAGATTTGGTCAGGCTCTCCGTCGATCGTGCTAAGCCATCGCTTCTGGCAAGAGCGTTTCGGCGCCGATCCCCAAGTCATCGGCAAGAAAATTCTCGTCAACAATTACCCGATGGAAATCGTCGGTGTCTCGGCCGCAGGCTTTGCCGGAGCCGATCCCGCGCGATCGCCACACATGCGAATTCCGTTGCTCATGCTTCCCGTTCTCCCAACGGACGGCGAATCCCTCACGGACCGGCAACAGCATTGGCTGCAGGCATTCGCTCGCCTCGCGCCAGGTTTCACCGTCAAGTCCGCGAGCGCCGCGTTGCAGCCGCTATTCCATCAAACGCTAGAAGTGGACGCCGCCGATCCAAAATTCGCAAAGCTTTCTCCGTACGACCGCACGCAGTTTTTCAACCGGACTCTCTCCGTCGAAACCGCGTCAACCGGCTTCTCCAATATGCGCCTGCAATTTTCGACGGCGTTGATCGTGCTGATGTGCATGGCAGGACTCATTCTTCTCGTTGCCTGCTCCAACGTCGCAAGCCTCATGGTTGCGCGAGCGGCTGCGCGACAAAAAGAAATCGCCGTGCGGCTCGCCATCGGCGCGAGTCGCCGCGCCCTGATTCGCAGCCTGCTCGTCGAAAGCTTGATGCTCGCCGGTGCCGGCGTAATCCTCGGCCTGCTTCTGTCCGAAGCCTCGATCCGCGCCCTGCTGGCGATGATGCCAAGCGGAAACTCGCTGACGATGCTGCACGCACAACCCGATATGCGCATTCTGCTTTTCAGCGTCGTGGTCGCACTCGCCACAGGTTTGCTTTTCGGCCTCGCGCCGGCCCTGCAAGGCACGCGTCTCGATGTTTCATCCACACTCAAGGATGCCGCGATCGTCAGCGGCGGCAATTCCGCCCGCACCAGAAAGATCCTGGTTACCGCACAGGTCGCGCTCTCATTCCTGTTGCTCGTCGGCGCAGGCCTCTTCGCCAGAACGCTCTACAATTTGAAATCCTTCAACACGGGGATGAATAACATTCAAAATCTCGTGACCTTCAGCGTTGACCCGCGCGGCTCGCGATACACGGCTGAAAAAGCGCAGGCGTTCTACAAAAATGCACTCGACCAGATTCGTGCGACTCCGGGTGTGACCTCAGCTGCTTTTTCTGTCGTGCCTCTGCTCGCAGGATACAACTGGAGCGGCGGCATCAACGTTGTCGGTCGCCCGCTAAAGGACGGCGAGGATGTGACCGCCGCGAACAACCTCATTTCGCCAGAGTATTTCAAAACGATGGGAATCCCGCTGCTCGGCGGGCGCGACTTCACCGACAAGGATCGCAATCGTGGCCAGGATATGGAACACGTGCCGACCGTGTGCATCGTGAACCGAAATTTTGCGGAGCACTTCTTTGGCAAAGAATCCGCCGTGGGCCACTTCGCCCACTTCCTTTTCCGTGACAAGCCGACGTTCGAGATCGTCGGCGTCGTGGAAAATTCCACATATCGCAGCCCGCGCGAAGCAGCGGACCAGCGCGAGATTTATTTCTCGGAGTACGAAGCGCCGGTGATTCTCCAGGCTTCGTTCTACGTCCGCGCCTCATCCGATTCCAGGGCGCTCTACGGAACTCTGCACTCGATCATCGCGAACCTCGATCCTTCTCTGCCAATCACGAATATGAAGACGCTCGATACGCAGCTCGACGAAATTTTGAATACCGAGCGATTAATCGCGTCGCTTTCGGTGGTGTTTGGGTTGATCGCGACGGCACTCGCCGCGCTCGGCCTCTACGGCGTCGTATCCTTTTCGGTCGCAAGCCGCACCAGAGAAATCGGCGTCCGCATGGCCCTCGGCGCACCGAAAACCTCGGTGCTCTGGCTCATCCTGCGCGAAACCATGATTCTCGTAACCGTCGGCATTGCCATCGGCGTTCCTGTCGCCTACATTCTCAGCCGTTTCGTCTCGTCGCAACTCTACGGCGTGAAGGCAACCGATTTCGCAACAGGCCTGGCGGCCCTGGCGCTTCTCGTTTCAGTCGCGGCTCTCTCCGGCTTCATCCCGGCCCGCCGCGCCAGCTCCATCGACCCGCTGAAAGCTCTTCGCTACGAGTAGCAAACTGCCCCGAGGGCCAGCTAACGGATAGTCACGGCCTGTACCGACGTAATATTTCCATTGTTTGTCTTCTCTTCTATTTTTTACTCAGGATACAACAACTATGTTACTTAGATTTTTGGCTATACTTTCATGCATTGCTCTTCTGCAGGTGCCTTTTGCCGCCGAAGCTAAGGACTCTGGATACACCGTAATCTACGATGGTGGCTCGATACCCGACCTGAAAGCCGGATCGAAGTTGAAAATGTACATCGAGTCCAGCGAAATTCGCTTAATGGATGAAAAGGGCAAGACTATTCTCACGACCGTAATACCCTCCTCAGTAACCGAAGTCAGTTACGGTCAAGACGTTCATCGTCGGGTAGGCACGGCGGTGGCGATCGGGGTGTTCACGCTCGGTCTTGGTGCTCTAACCGCTCTAAGCAAATCTAAAAAACATTTCGTCGGATTGACGTGGGCTACCGGCGACGTGAAGGGCGGATTCGCGATGCAGTGCGACAAAAACGACTATCGCGGCGTGTTGGCTGGGCTAGAAGGGGTCACGGGCAAAAAGGCTGTCGATTCCGAAGCAATGACCGTCAAGAACTGACGATCAAGCATCGATCGCCGTGCTATAGGACAGAGGCGCCCGCTAGTCGGGCGCCTCTCTTTTTTGTTGAAGCCCCAGCTACAGAAAATTGAATATCGCGGTGAGAAATCCACAGTTTCCGCCGGCCGATGGTCAGCGCTCCGAGTGAGAAGTGGAACTCAAATCCTCGCGGAACCGTAACTTAACCAACCGGGCGCCGCACGGGTTCAAATCGGGAACCCATGCCAACTTGCCCGGGAATTCAACATGTCCAGGTTCGCATCCGTCACATTGAAATTTTTCGTCAACGCGGCGCGTCAAACCTGCATCACAATCTCGTGGCTAGGGGTGCGGTCGGACTTGGCCACCGGTACAGGAAACGCCTTGGGCATCCTCCCAGACTCGGTCCTTGCTCCCTGCGATACCGAACGTTATAAAGAAGAGGTCCGGGACTTCACGCTCATGGGCGCTCGCCAACCCTTGCTCGACCACTGCACGACTCCCTCGACTCGCAAGACCTCCAGCAAGGCTGGTACTCGCGATATTTGTCGCCACATTGATGCTGGCCGGCTTGGCCCATTCGGCCTTCGCGCAGAGCGCAGGACCGCAACAGGCAGCCACCGATTCCCTGCCTTCGGCGCTTCCGCCAAGCGCGCCCCCTGTGAACAGCAACCAGGCCAAATCGCCCTCCGGCACGGTCTGCGGTTCGGTCATCGACGTGACCGGCGCACCCGTCGTCGGTGCAAAAATTACGCTCACACGTGCCGATCAGTCCACCGATGAACAGTATTCCGACGAAAACGGCCGCTTCACCTTTAGCAACGTCAAGCCCGGCGAATTTCAACTGACGATTTCGTCACCCGGCTTCACCTCGCAAGGCACTTCGGGTCTGCTGCACGACGGCGAAAACTACTCCGTGCCGCAAGTCGCCTTATCGCTGGCAACCGAGCTCACCGAAGTCCACGTCACGATGACGCAGGTGGAAATCGCCGAAGCTGAAATCAAGGAGCAGGAAAAGCAGCGCGTGCTCGGCTTCGTTCCGAATTTTTATGTGAGCTACGTTTCGGATGCCGCGCCGCTCACCGCGAAGCAAAAATTTGAATTGGCGTGGAAAACCACGATCGATCCGGTAAATTTCGCGCTCACCGGCGTGATCGCCGGCATCGAGCAGTCGCAGGACGCATTCGAGGGCTACGGACAAGGCGCGCAAGGGCTATGGGAAGCGTTTCGGCGCTGTCGTATGCCGACGGCGCCAGCGCCACTTTCATCGGCGGCGCAATTCTGCCGACACTTTTCAAACAGGATCCTCGCTACTTCTACAAGGGCACCGGCACCAAGAAGTCTCGCGCTCTCTACGCGCTGGCCAACGCCGTCATCTGCAAAGGCGACAACGGCAAATGGCAGCCAGCGTATTCAGCAATTCTCGGCTCGCTGGCCGCTGGCGGTATTTCTAATCTCTACTACGACAAAGAGGATCGCGGCGCCTCGCTGACCGTTGAAAACACGCTCATCGGCATCGGCGCATCCGCCGTCACCAACCTGTTGCAGGAATTCGTTGTGAAGAAGCTCACGCCCCACGCGATGAACCAACCGCCAGTCGCCGCCGCTCCGTAAGCTTCAATTCGCACGATTTCACGCCATTCCTGAAAATTCACAGCCCTTCATTTCGAGGTGCCAGCCCAACTAGCGCGTGTGTGGCTCGTCGTGTACGATGAACCGACCGACAATTTAAGGAGACTTCATGACACGTCCCGCAGGAACGTACGCCATTTTCGAGACATCGCAAGGCAACATCGTCGTGCGCTTGCTCGAGAAGGAAGCCCCGAATACGGTCGCGAATTTCGTCGGCCTCGCCGAAGGCACAAAGGAATTCACCAACGAACGTACGGGCAAGAAAGAAAAGCGCCCCTTTTACGATGGCCTGGTTTTTCACCGCGTGATTCCCGATTTTATGATTCAGGGCGGATGCCCCGAAGGCAGCGGTCGCGGCGGTCCGGGTTATAAATTCGGCGACGAGTTTCATCCTTCGCTGAAGCACTCGAAGGCGGGCAAGCTGTCGATGGCCAACGCCGGTCCGGGCACGAACGGCAGCCAGTTTTTCCTCACCGTAGCGGCGACGCCGTGGCTCGATAACAAGCATTCGATTTTCGGCGAAGTTGTCGAAGGGCAAGACATCGCGGACAAAATCTCGAAGGTGCCGCGCGATTCGGGCGATCGGCCAAAGACACCGGTGACGATGAAGGTGCGCATCGAGCGCGTGCAGTAAGGCACATCGAAGAGTTTTGGCTGAGAAATTTGCCGAGCTGGGGCGCAGCGTGCTGCGCCCCTACAAATTTTGTAGGGTAAGTGTTGGTTTTGGAGAAGCATCAAGAATGCTGCGGCCTGAGCAGTTGACTCGCGTTGTGATCGAGCTGATTTTCGTGCTGCTCGGCGGGCTCGTCGTGTGGCTTGGGCTGACGAATCAGATTCTTCCCGATCCAACCAAGCCCACGTGGATGATACTCGCCTTCGCGCTGATTGCATGGGGCGTATACGCCTTCGCGCGCCCGGCGCGTGTCTGGCTGCGCGGAGAGCGCTGGACCCGCGGCGTCTCGTTGATCCTGCTAGGCATCCTCATGCTCGGGATTGCCCGCGCTCCATTTGCGATGATCGGAAAACTGCTCGCCGTTGCTGGAGTCATCCTCGTGCTGCGAGGACTCGTCGGCACGGCTCTGATTTTGCGCCCGCGCTGAACTCGATTAGGGCGCTTTTCTGCGCAAACATGAAGGACTAGAACCACTACTGCGTCAACTCCATTTATGACATTTCCTTACTGGACGGCGACTCCCGATTCGTGAATAATTCCGCGCCACAGGCGGAGCCAGTTAAGGAGAACGACTATGTCCGTAGGATCAGATTTCAAAGCATTTGTAATGCGCGGAAATGTGGTGGATCTGGCTGTCGGCGTCATCATCGGCGCTGCGTTTGGGAAAATTGTGTCGTCGATGGTCGACGATGTTTTGATGCCGCCCATCGGGAAGGCCCTAGGCCATGTGGATTTCTCGAACCTGTTCATTAATCTCGGCGACAAGACATACGACACTTTGAAAGCGGCTAAGGACGCGGGCGCACCGACACTGAACTACGGAATCTTTCTCAATACCGTCATCAATTTCCTGATCGTGGCGTTCTGCGTCTTCATCATCATTCAAATCATCCACAGGTGGACGAACAAGCCTGCGCCGCCCGCTCCGCCGACGACGAAGGATTGCCCGCAGTGCGCGATGAGCATTCCCATCGCGGCGAAGAAGTGCGGGCACTGCACGACGCAGCTGGCGTAGTTAGTCTCAGACGGGTTGAAAGAGAAAAGGGCGCGGCGTGGCCGCGCCCTTTTTATTTGCAGTCGCAGGCGAAGGCCGCGGAATGGCGACGTAAAGTCGCCACTACAAGTTAGATTTCGATTTGCTGCGTTTGCTTTGGTTGGCTTCGAGATGGGCGCGGAGCCGCGCTACGACTTCGTCTTCTTCGCCTTCGTCCAGCTCTTTTTGCACTTCTTCCAGCGCGAAGTGCACCACGTCGTGATGGTGCAGTTCCGCTCCCGCCAGGACTTCGCTGAAGCGCAGCCACAATCGATGCAGCAGATGCACTTCGTTCGCCGTGAGATTGGGCGCGTGCGGCCCGAGGACTTTGTAAATCTTGTCCCCGTTGGGCATGTGAATTTCGAGATTGAACTGCGGCTTCTGATCGCCGAGCTTTTCCCACGCTTCACCGATCTGGCGCGCCTGCTCTTCGGTGACTTCTTTCGCGGAATGGCCGACGACGATCGTGCTCGATTGCAGCGAGGTGGCGGCGCGAAGAATACCGTCCCAGAGATCGTTGGCCGCGACGACCGCGAGGCGAATCGATTTGCCCCGTTTTTCAGCCATCGACAGCGCCTGCGAGAAAAGATGCTGCTCGATGCTGCCGAAAAGCTGATCGGCTTCGAGTTCGTTTTCACCAGAGCCGGAACGGCGCAGCAAGCGCACGTGCAGCACAACGACGTCGCGGCGTCCGGGCTTCAGACGGTCGAGCACATTGCCGAGGTGATAGAGATTGAAGTGATTGCTGACCGGGCACAAGGATGTTGCCAGGCCGCGCGCCGACCGCTTCGGGGCTCAGTTCGCCTTCGAGTTCGAGATTGAACTGATCCATCTCAACGTGGGTGACGCCGCGATGGCGGCCGCGACGTTCGGATACGGTAAACACGATGTAGAGCAAGATCGAGAAGACGCCGCCGGCCATAGTGGCGATCGGCTTGGTGAAGAGGTTGACGATAGCGATGAGGAAGAGCGTCAGGGTGATGATGCTGAGGCCGATGGGAATCTGCACTCCGCGAATGCGCAGGTTGAACGGCACCTGGAATTCGCGCTCGCCGGGATTCGTGTAGCGCAGCACGAGAACGGCGAGGCCGTTCATCGCGAAGCTCCAGATCACGCCGAAGGCATACAGGTTGGCGAGGAACGTGACGTCGCCGCGGCTGATGACGATCGTGGCGATTTGCAGGATGACGACGATGTTGATGATGCGATAGCTGGTGCCGAATTTCGGGTGCGGCTGGCGGAACCACTCGCTGAGCACGCCGTCTTCGGAAACACGATTGAGCACGCCGTTGGAGCCGACAATCGCGGTGTTAACAGCGCCGGCGAGAATTAATGTGCCGACCACCACGACGAAGCCGTGGAAGATCAGGCGCGCGATAAACGGTCCGGCGAGATTCATCGCGAGGCCGCCGATCAGATTTTCGAGGAAGCCTTGGCGAACATCGTCCGGGATGATCATCACGGCGAAGAACGAAACCAGCGACGTGAAGACCAGGCTGTAAACGAAAATGACCATGCCCGCTTTTTTCAGGTTGGGCAGCTTGGGGCTTTCGATTTCGCGATAGACCTGCGCGAGCGATTCTTCGCCGCTCATCGCCAGGACGGAATGGCCGAGCGCGATGAAGATCGCGATGATGCCGAACATGTGCGGCAAGTTGCTGTGAGCCAGCCAGCCGAGCGCCTCTTTGGTGAGGTGAATGTTGCTGGGATACGGAAACGGCGGCAGCGAGGAATGGCGCAGGATCGCGGTGTAGATACACCAGCCGATCAGGATCACCACCATCACGGTGACCAGCTTCATGATGTGGAGGGCTTTTTCGCTCGATTCGGAAACGCCCTTGGTGTTTTCCCACCAGAAGTAAACCGTGACGATGACCGCGAAGGTTGCCGAGATGGCGCCTACGGTGTGTTCGGAGAATGGGCCGCTGAGATGAAAGTAGACCGCCAACTCGCTCATCAAGCCGGCGAGATATTGGCCCGCCGCGACGCCGCTGATTGGGCCAGTCAGAATGTAGTCGAACATCAGCGCCGACACGCTGAATTTGGCGAGGGTGCCACCGAGAGACTGTTTGACCGCGCGATAAACGCCCCCGCGGACGAACATGCTGCAGCTTTCGACGTACACCGCGCGAACGGCGTACGAGAAGAGCATGATCGCGAGGATGAACCAGGGTGCGGTCTTGCCGATGAAGCCTTCGGCTTCTCCACCGGCATAGTAAGCCGATGACGCCAAATCGTTTAGAACGATTGCGGCGGCGCGCCAAAAGGAAATGAACGTCAGCAGCGCCGTAGTGGCTACGATGACGCGGGGAATTCCGTTGCCGCGGCTGCGAGGCGCAGCAGGGTTAGATGGAGAGCTGCTCATGTACGGGTGATGTCGACCTGCAGATTAAAATGCTCGCATTTTTTCAGGGCGAAGTCTAGTTAAGCGATTGACCCGAATTTTGGAGTTTTGGAGGGCAAAGCCGTGCTGGAACCTGACTCCGGCTTGTCCGCCAGTTTTGGGCTCCGCCTGGGTCTTGAACGTGGCGCTTTTGTTGGGGGCCAGCCGTCCAGTTACTCCGCAGTGATCTCGACGGCGATTTTGCCGCGGCCTTGGCGATTCTTGAGCGAACCATTGTAGGCGGAGGCGGCATCGGCGAGAGGGACGACGGCGTCGACGAAGGTCTTCAGTTTGCCGGCGTCGATGTGTTTGGCGACTTCGATGAGTTGTTTCTGGTTGGGCTCGACGATGAAGAATGCCTTTTGCTTGCGTTCGTCGAACGCGGTTTCAGGGTTCTCGGTGGAGACGATCGTAACGATGGAGCCGCCGGGCTTGAGCACACTGAAGGATCGATCGAAGGTTTCACCGCCGACCGCGTCGAAGACGACGTCGATGTCGCGCGCGATGTCCTCGAAGCGTTGCGATGTGTAGTCGATGAATTCGTCGGCACCGAGTTGTTTGACGAAGTCGCGATTGCGGGCCGAGGCGGTCGCGAAGATATGCGCGCCAAGATCGCGCGCCAGTTGAACGGCGAAGACGCCGACTCCGCCGGAAGCTCCGTGGATGAGCACGCGCTGGCCGGCATGGAGATGCGAGCGGTCGAACAAGCCCTGCCACGCAGTCAGTGCGCCGATCGGCACAGTGGCGGCTTCCGCCTGGGTGAGTTTCGCGGGTTTTGGCGCGATACTGCCAGGTTGCGTGACGCAGAATTCGGCGAGCCCGCCATCCACGTACCAGTCGTTCATGCCGTAAATTTCCTGGCCGGGCTGAAAATCGCGCACGTCAGAGCCGACTTCGGCGATGACACCGCTGAATTCGTGGGCAGGAATCGCGTTCAGGCGCGGCGATCCATCTTTTTGTTGGATCGTCGGCTCCCAGCCGAGCTCGGTCGGCGTTACGCCTGCGGCGTGGACGCGAACGAGCACGTCACCCGCGGCTGGCTTCGGCTGCGGGACTTCGGCCGCCACGAGTTGTGCCGCCCCGTTCGCGGACTTCGTCAATCGCATCGCTCGCATAACTTTGCTCTCCATCGCTTTCATAGGCGCCTCTCTAATTGATATACGCGGTTTGATGCAGCACAAAAACCATTTGACGCCTGTTTTCTGCCGGCGCTGTGATAGGCTTTTCTCAGCGCTCAGGGCGCATCCGGTCCGCGGAAAGAGCAGAAGCTCACCTGTAACAAGAATTTTCCATCACCTTCTTTCAGCCTGAAAAGCGGACAACGGGCGCATTTGAAAGGAGGCAGTCGTGTCGAATTCTTCTTCGAGTTTTCCTGGTGGTGCTTCGCAATCCCTTCCGGACCGTCCGAATCTGCAACATTTGAAAAATCAAGCCAGGGATTTGCTGCGTGCGGGCAGTGCTGCGTCTTTGGCCGATGCGCAATTGCAGGTCGCGCGAATGTATGGCTTTGCGAGCTGGCCAAAGCTGAAAGCGTATGTCGAGTCGCTCGGTGAAATCGGTGAGCTGAAATCGGCGATCGATCGGAATGATTTCGATCAGGTGCGCGCGATGATGACGCGGAATCCCGAGCTGCATCGCGCGCCGTTGGGTTACGGCAAGAGCGGTCCGCTCACGTGGGTCGCCGAATGCCGCGTTCCGTGGGAGCCGCCGACCGAGACGCGATTGAAGATGGCGCGATGGATGGTCGAAAACGGCTCGGATGTGCATCAGGGCGGCGACGGGCCGTTGATGCGCGCCGCCCTGGTCGGATATCGCGTGCCGATGATGGAGTTGCTTCTCGCTCACGGAGCGGACGTGAACGCGGAGTGGAACGGGTATTTTCCGATAATTTTTGCGCCGTGCGAAACGGTTGATGCGGTTGCGTTGCGATGGCTGCTCGATCACGGATCAAATCCGAATTGCGATCGCGCCGGGCGAAAGTACCCGGGGACGGCGCTCGACTATGTGATCGGGACGTACTCGCGCTCGGAGCAGTTGCGCGAATGCATCGATATCTTGGTCGAGCGCGGCGCGACGACGCGCTACAAGATTCCGGCGTTGCTCGATTTGCTGCGCGGAGACATTGAATCGTTGAAGAGTTATCTCGACGCCGAGCCATCGCTCGTTCATCGGATATTTGATGAGTTGGACTTTGGCTCGAGTGGCCGGCGGGCGATGAACTTGCGCGGAGGCACATTGCTCCACGTGGCGGCAGAGTATGGAAATCTTGAAGCAGCGCGGGCGCTGGTCGAGCGCGGAGCAGATGTAGACGCACGAGCCACCGCTGACGAACGCGGCGTTGGAGGTCAGACGCCGATTTTTCACGCCGTGACACAGTTCGGCGATTGGGGATATTCCGTGACGAAGTATCTCGTCGAATGCGGCGCTGACTTGAATCTACGCGTGAGGCTGCCGGGACACTATGAGCAGCCTGATGAGATCGTGGAATGCACGCCGCGCGAATACGCGACATTGTTCCCGGGCGGCGAGAACAAATGCTTGGCGCTGCTGTAAATTCGGGTGCGCGTCAATATCCATTTCGCGCGATCGCGATATAACCACTTTTTCTTGCGATTTCACAAAGTGGCCTGACCACTCGAGCATGCTTTAATGAGACTCGACGATGCCGAATCTACTGAAAATTGGCCGCTACTTTCTGGCGCTCCCGCTGCTTGTCTTCGCGATTCAATACTTCATGTTCGGCAAATATCTCGGCGGACTTCCGCCGATGCCGCCATGGGCGCAGGGCGCCAGCTTTGGTGCGTATCTGATGGGCTTGCTTCTGCTCGCAACGAGCGCGGCGATTTTTTTGAACAAACAGGCGCGGCTACTGTCGCTCGTGACCGGCGCATGGTTCGTGTTGTGCGTCTTCGTTTTTCATTTGCAACACGCAAGTTCGGTCTGGAGCAACGGCACCGACCGCACGCGTGCGCTTGAGGCGTTGTGCATCGGAGCCGGACTGTTGGCGCTGGCAGCGATGTCGCCGGCCGAAGGCTTCGCCGCGATGAGCGCGGATGCGAACCGCAAATTGATTCTCGCTAGCCGCATTACGTTTGGCATTTCGATGCTGGTTTTTGGCTGGCAGCATTTCATGTACGCGCAATTTCTCGTGGGCCTCGTACAGAGTTGGCTGCCTGCGCACGCGTTTTGGATTTATTTCACTGGGACCGCAATGATGTTCGCCGGGGCGGCGATCGCAACGGGCATCCTGGCAAGGCTCGCCGGAATCTGGCTCGGCGTCATGTTCGTGCTGTGGTTTTTGACGCTGCATCTGCCGCGCGTTCTTGCGGCGATTCACAATCAGGACGAAATCACGAGCATGTTCATCGCACTCGCGTTCGGCGGCAGCTCGCTCATCTTTGCTTTATCCGCAGAAAAATAGTTAAAGCGAGCGTCCTCCGGAGAGGCGAACTCATCGCTCGCGGCGTCAGCTCGCGGCGTGTGGTTGCTGAGGCTGCTTCCGCAGGAGTTCCGCGATATCGTCCATCTTGTCGTCGAGCAGATTGATTTTCTGCGTCACGCTCTGAATTTCTTTTTCCGCGCGCCGATTTACCTCGTAATCGAGTTCGCCTCTCAGCCGATCTTTCGTGTCCTGCCGGTTCTGGCTCATCATGATGACCGGTGCTTGAATCGCGGCGAGCATCGACAAGAAAAGGTTCAACAGAATAAATGGATATGGGTCCCAACCGCGCCCGCCGAGGAGCACGTTCACGGCCACGTACGCGCTCAGTGCCGCCAAAACCGAGATGATGAACGACCATGATCCGCCGAAATGCGCGACGGCGTCCGCGACGTGTTCACCGAAGGTGGCGTCTTCTTCGATCACTTCGTTGGGATTGCGGGCAGCGCGCAATCGGACGAGTTGCTGCGCGGCGTGAAACTGGCGGCCAAGCACGGTGAGCATGTCCATGCCGGCGTGGGGCTTGCGCTCAAGCAGCACCTGAATGTCGTGGCGATCGACCTCGAGGCAGCGCGTATCCTCGAGCGCGATCGCGTTGGTCTGGTGCGGCGTTTGCTCAAGCATCGAGGCGAAGCCAAAAAATTCGCCGTGCGAGGGTTCATCGACGACGACCTCCTGGTGATCTTCGTCGAAAATTGTGACGCGCACTTTGCCCGACACCATGACGTAGGCGCGGCCGCTGTTGTCGCCGATTTTGTAAATGCGCTGGCGCGGCACGAAGTCTTTTACTTCGACCTCGTTCGCGAGCACGCAGATCTCATCTTCATCAAAGAGCGAGAACAGCGGCACAGAGCGTAGCGTTTCAGGATTGCAGGGCATCGATCCACCTCGGATTAGTTGCTGAAAGTATCCGCAGCATTTCATAAGTTCGAGTTAGCGGGCAACTGCCCCATCGGCGGGCGTCGCCGTTTTCACACGATATTCATTTAGGGGAGCAAGGCCGTGGGAACGAGTCGAATCTGCGGGCGAGACTACGAACGGGATTCTACGAACGAAACTTTATGAACGAAACTCCCGCGCGCAATCGGGGCAGGGGCAAATCTGGCGGAGATGATCGTAGCTGTAGATGCCGGTCGAATGACCGTCGCTGAAAACAATGTTGATCGCGTAGTTGCCGACAGCGTTTGCGGAGCGGGCGGTCGGCTTGGGCTTGAACATCGGAAGGACTGACGCCGCCGAAGACGCCGGGCCCGCCGACGCGAAAGCGTCTTTGCGTGCGCGCTCGTCGTTGCACGTAGCGCACGGGCATTCGTCGCGCAGGAAGGCAAAATCGTAGTGGCTGGCGTGGCCGTCGGCCCAGGTGATGTCCACGCCTGCGCCATTCGAGACGTGGATTTTCACGGCTGCAGGCTTTTTGCGTAGATCGAGTGGAGAAGGCATCGAAAAGGTCGACAGTCGACAGTTTAAAGTTGAAAGCGAACAAAGACAAAAATCGGATCAAGATTACGTGTGGTTGAAACCCAACTTTCAACTTTCAATGACTGTGGACTTCTTTTTCTCGCAGCAGTCACCCGGCGGAATCGGATTCCCGTGCGGGCAAGTTTTCGGATGGCCGAGGAAAGTGCAGATGCGCTGATCGAGCTCGGGGCTGATGATGTGTTCGAATTTGCAGGCTTGATTGTGGGCTTCTGAATCTTCGACGGCGAAAGTGTCCTTGAACAATCGTTCGGCCAGGCGATGGCGGCGCACAACGTCGCGAGCGCGGCGAGTGCCTGCGTCGGTCAGCTCGACGTGGCCGTTGAATGATTGCACTAACTGCAAGTCAACCATCCGGCCCAACATGCGCGCTGGAGATTCATCCGTGATCAGTGGCAGAGTTCCGGCAGGACCGGTCGGCTGCAACGCGTCAACGCGCGCGGGCTTCCCTTCCTCGCCGAAAATCCAAATTTGTTCGAGCAGGTGATCGAAGCGAATCTGATCGTCGGCGGTCGGCGTGCCGGCCCCCGTGCTGCAACAATCCGCCGTGTTTGCGAGCGGGCAGAGCATCGGATGATTCGGGCCTTGCAGCAGGCTGTCGTAGTGCAGGCGGCCGTGCTGCAATTCGATGCGGCGATCGGCTTGGCGCGCGATGTCGGGATCGTGCGTGACCATCAAAATCGTGTGGCCGGCGCGATGCAGATCGCGGAACAGTTCCATCACGATCGTTTCGTTTTTCTCGTCAAGGTTGCCGGTCGGCTCGTCGGCTAAAATTAGTTTGGGCTGATTGATCAGAGCGCGAGCGATCGCAACGCGCTGCTGTTCACCGCCTGAGAGTTGCGCGGGTAGATGCGTGAGCCGATCACCGAGCCCAACGCGGCGCAATGCTTCGGCTGCCTGCGATTCGTCGGTAATGCTGTGAAAATACTGCGCGAGCATCACGTTTTCGACGGCGGTGAGATACGGGACGAGGTGAAACTGCTGGAAGACGAAGCCGACTTTTTCGGCGCGATAGCGAACGAGCTGACTTTCGGAGAGTTTCGCGAGATCGGTGCCGTCGACAACGACGCGGCCTGAGCTCAGGGCGTCGAGGCCGCCGAGAACGTTGATGAGCGTTGTTTTGCCGGAGCCGGACGGGCCCATCAATGCAACCCACTCGCCGGCGCTGATGTTGAACGAAAGCAAATCGACCGCGCGCAATGCGCCGTACGTTTTCGTGAGCGACTCGATAGCGACTTGTGCGGTTTGCGTTTGAGGCGTCACGCCTCACCTCGAAATACCGACGCGGGACGAATACCGGCAAGCCGGCGCAATGGATACGCACCGGCAACGGCAACCACGATCGTCAGGGCGACCACTACAGGATACACAATCAGCCGCGGCTGCGCTGCGACGCCAAAGACAGCTTTGCCGAGCGCGACAGAGAGCGCGAGCCCGGCCGCGGCGCCGATGAGACCGGCGATGAGGCCGAGTGTCGCGGCTTCGGCGAGGAAGAGGCGGAGAACACGACGCGTGGCTCCGCCGATGGCTTTCATCAGGCCGACGTCATTCTTGCGCTCCATCGCGACGTTGGTCATGGCGGCCATCACGCACAGCGTCGTGAGGATAAGCACAACGGCAACGGTCGCGGTAAGCAGCCCGCTGATGCGCTCGTAAATTTTGCCTTCGGCTTCAGTAAATTGCCGGATGCCGTGAACGTCGAGTTCGGAAAGCCCTTGCTTTAGGGAGGCGATATAATTTTGGATCTGCGCGGGCGTACCCGTCGCAGTCACTTCCACTAGACTGATTTTCCCAGGCAGCATCGCCAATCGTTGAGCGACGATCAGCGGCATGATCACCTGATCATCTTCCGGTCCACCGGTGGCTGCGGCGACCATGCTGTCGCAGACCTCACTCGTTTTGTTGATCATGAGATGCACCGGGCCGCCATCCTCCTCGGCCAAGGTGGCGACGTGAGGTTGAATTCTTGACGCGGCTGTCGCACCCACGATGCAACGCGGCGAGTAGGTGTAGATGCCGGATTTGTACGGTTCCAGCGGTCCTTGTGCAACAAAGGGAGGTACACCGTCTCCGGCCACACCGACAACCACGACGTGAACAGGCGGATGTGCCGCTACAGCATCGGCGTTGAGGTAAAGAACAGGTCGAATGCCTACTTGTTGCCCTTGTGAACTGGCCGAAATTTGTTGAAGCACGGATTCATTAAGCAGCACGCCGCCCAGTTCCGGTTGTTGACGCGGAGCAACGACGATGTTCGGGCCAAACGCGCGAAATTCAGCAGTGAGCCTCCGGCGAGCGTCCACTTGAAGGTTGAGCAGGGCGGCGGTAACAGCGGCGCCTGCGCCCAAGGCAAGCAAAATGACAATCATACGACCACGATTTGCGATCAGAAGACGGCGGACGATGCGCCAAAACATTGGGCGTGAATTTGACATCATTCGCCTCGGAGGATCGGAGCCGGTTGGTAGCGTGCAGCACGGCGCAATGGGATCGCACTGCCCGCCAGCGTTACGATGGCGGCGAGACCGAGAATAACCGCGAGAACAAGGATCGAAGGCTGTGGCGCGATACCAAATATTTTTTCTCCTACGATGCGGGCAAGCAGAATGCCCAGAGCGTAGCCAACGGCACCGCCCGCGAGTGCAAGCAAAAGTTGCTCTGCCGCGAGCAAGAAACCGACCGCGCCAGAACCTGCGCCGAGTGCCTTCATCAAGCCGATCTCGGTGCGACGCTCGAGCACGCTCGCGGCGGACGACGCGCCCACAGCGAGCGCGGCGGCCAACAACGCGGCCAAGGTAACGAGCCACAACAAAGTGCGAACACGCGTGATGATTCGCCCTTCACCGTCGGCTACCCGATGGATAACACGGACATTGGCCCCGGGTAGCACCTGGTTGATCGAGTACGCGATCGACGAAACATAGGGTGAGCAACTCCAGCGCTCGAGTTCGTCGGGCGTCATCCCGGATGGGTTGCGGCGCGCAAAATCGTCTTCGGGCTTAGTCAATGCGCTTACGTAGAGGTGTCGATATTCGCCCGGCTTTTCCGCAAGTCGCTGGGCGAACTCAAGCGTTGAAATGATCGCATCGTCTTCGGGCCCTCCGGTGTTGAGCACACCGGTGATCTTTAACGCAACGTTTTGGTTCGAGCTGCGGACGTCCAGCGTGTCGCCAAGTTTCAAATGGGCGCGCTCAAACAAATTCGTGCCAACGATGCATTCCGGCGCGTCGTCGCCAAACCAACGTCCGTCGGCAATTCGCCACCACGGGTTGGTCTTCGAGATTCCGGTCTGGAATGGGCTCCCATCGCTGAGCATGACCGTATGAGATGCCCACGTGCCGATTAATTTTGCGGACGTTTGACCGGCCGGTGTTTCTGCGCGGACGGCAACTTCAAGAGTCGGGGCGAAAGCGATGATGTTGTTGTGCCAGAAAACGGTTTTGACTTTTGGGATGTCGGCTTCTTGCAGGTAGGCGCCGGCGTTTACGGGGCGATAGTCGACGCCGCCGATTTCAATCGGGAGCGAATCGGCTTCGGGAGTGACGATGAGATTCGCGCCGAGGCTGCGAAATTCGCGCGAGAGGCGGTCGCCGACATCGAGCGAAACGCTCAGCGCCGCGGTCGCTACAGCCATGCCCAACGCCAGTGCCGCGCCCGTCAGCAGCTTGTGGCGCGGGCGGCGGCTAAACGAATCGGCGACGAGGCGTAGGAACATTTTGGCAAACTCAACTCAACTCAGCTCAATTCGGAATTTCGTGCGTAGCCTGGGACAACGCGGAAATATCGAGGACAAGATCGGCACCATCGACGCGCGACGGCACGCCAATCGGGTTGCAGCCGCCGGCTTCACCGATCGTCGGAACGTAAATCGCCGAGCCGCAGTGCCGGCAAATCACATTCTGGCCGTCCTGGCGATAGCCTTCGGCTCCACAGATTCGGCACGCATCCAGCGCCGTGCCCCAGCCGGTCGGCTTCTTGATGATCATGAAGCGAACGGTTTTTCCATCGCCGATGTCGGCTGAAAACAGGTGCATGTCGCCGTCATTCACCGAGGCGATCGGCACACGGACATTGGCGCCTTGCACCGCGACCTTCGTGATCGTGGGCGCCGCCGAATTCGCGCGCGCATAGATGAAGTCCGCCGTCAGCGCCAGAATCACGATGAGGCAGGCCGAAGCCGCAGCCGCCATCCAGCGCCGCTGGCGCCGATTCTGCGATTCGAGCAGGCGCTTCTCGGCATCGTTGGCGGCGCGCGTCACCGCCGACGCCAGCCGCGCGTTCTGCCACTCTCGAATCACCAGCAACGCCGCCGCGCCAAAGATAAAGACGAAGAAAAACAAGTCGTTGCGCACGATCGGGCCGACGATCGCCATCTCGGTCCGGCTCGAAGGCAGCCACTGCGCCTCGCTCAGCTCATGCAAGCCGGTAATCGCGAGCTGAAACACGACCAACATCAAAATCACGCTCGTAGCCGCAAAGAACCGGGACAGGGGGATTTTTAACGTGCCTTTAAAGAAGAAGACCCCAACCGCGACCGCCGCCGCGATACCTGTCAGAGTGCCGATCCAGGTCTGCAATCCCGCCGTCGAAAGCTCGACAGCCCGCAGGATCAGGGCCAGCTCAGCCCCCTCCCGCACAACCATCAGAAACACAAAGAGAAAGATGCCCCAGGCAGCCGCGTCCCCTGCCTTGGCGGCGTAACTTTCCAGCTTCGCTTCGATTTCTTTTTTCAGGTGGCGCGCAACGCGATTCATCCATACGATCATCGTAATCACGAAGGCGGCCGCCACCAGCAACATGACCCCCTCGAAGCCGTCTTCGCTGATCTGGAACCGTTCCAGCGCGATAGCGATGCCCAAGCTGAGCGCCACGGCCGCCGCCACGCCGTACCAGGCGAAACGCGCCAGGTGAGCACGGCCGGTTCGGGACAAATACACCAGGATGATGCCGACAACCAGGGAGGCTTCGACGCCTTCACGGAGAGCGATGAGAAACGCAGAAAGCAAGCAAACTCCAGTTGTAAATCACTTGCAACTAAGACCTAAGTTTACCGGTAACAAGAACTTCCGTCAACCGGACTTCTTTGGTCGTATATCTTCGCGATAGAATACCCTATCGATGCGCTTTGCTCAAAATTTCGCGCGGATTTCGGTGGCGCTGCTCTGCCTGGCGCTCCTCGGAGGCGTTACGTCTTCGCAGACGCCGACGACGCCGCGCGCGACCACCGAAGCGGTGAAGGTCGATCCGAAACGGGCGGAGCGATACCTGCAAGACGGCGATGACGCCGTCGCCGCGGGCCGCTTTGACGATGCGCTCGCTGCTTACGACCAGGCGGCCAAGTACGCGCCGCAAGACATCTCCATTGTTCGCAAGGCCGCGGCGTTGCGTTCGCAGTTGGTCCAGGCGCACACCGACAGTGCCGAGCAATTCGCCCTGCACGGTGACGTGGCCAAAGCCGTCCAGGAATTTCAGGCGGCGACCCGCATCGACCCGGGAAACGCCACCGTTGCCGAGCGCATGGCGCAAATCGCGGCAATGCGCGACGACGAGGCCGCACAGGCGCCGACGACGATCAAGGGCCTGGCGAAGCTGAACGTTCAGCCGGGCAAGCACAACCTCGACCTTCACGGGGATACGCGCAGCGCTTACGACATGTTGACTCGAATGTACGGGATCAAGGCTACATTCGATCCCGACTTGCCATCGCGCCGCGTCCATCTGCGCGTGGAGGACGTCGACTTCGCCACCGCGATTTCGCTGCTTGCGGAAACGAGCGGCACGTTCTGGCGTCCCGTCGATGGAGACTTAATTTTCGTCGCAGCCGATACGAACGACAAGCGGAAGCAATTCGCGGTGCAGGCCACGCAGACATTTCCGCTGTCGGCAGCGGTCGCGCCTGAAGAGATGACCGAACTTTTGCGCGTGCTGCGCGAAATCACGGCATCGACGCGCGTGGAACTCGACACCGGCAGCCGCTCGATCACGATTCGCGATACGCCCGAGAAATTGGAACTCGCCAGAGAGCTGATCGAACAGGTCCAGCGCGCACGAGGCGAAGTCATGCTCGAGATTGAGTTGCTCGAAGTCGATAGGAACAAGGCGACGCAGCTTGGCATTACGCCGCCGGCTTCAGCGCAGGCGTTTCTCATCAGCCCGAACGACATCAAGGCGTTGAGCCAGGCATCGGACCTGTCGAACGCTTTGACGATTCTCGGCCAGCTCTTCAGCGCGCAAGGCATCACCAGCATTCCGGGATTTACGCTGGTTGGCGGAGGCTACTCCACTTTCTTGTTGACGCTGCCGTCCACCGCGGCGAATTTTTCGGATGCGCTGACGCTGGTGCAAAGCGGCCGCCAGATTCTGTTGCGCGCGCAGGATGGAAAGCCCGCTACGTTTTTCGTCGGCGATCGCTATCCGATTACGCTTTCACTCTTGTCGGGCAGCTTGGGCACGGGGTCGGGAACTTCATCCAACAGCTCCACTCCGGTTATCGGCGCGCTTCCATCCGCCAGCGAATTTCCAGAGACGACGTTCAACGTGGGCAACAATCCGGTCGCGCTCGCGGCTGCGGCGTATTCCGGCGGGACATTGCCTGATCTCGCCGTCGTCAATCAGAACGACAATACGATCAGCATCCTGCTCAATCAGGACAACGGAAATTTCGTCGCGCAGGCGAATTCGCCGGTCAAATTGGGCGCCAATGAACTCGGTCCTGTGGCCATTGCGGCCGGCACCTTCGGCAACACGGTTGTCAACACGAGCGGCGTCACTGTGGCGCCTGAGGATCTCGTGATCGTCAACTCGACGACGAACAACGTCACAGTGCTGCTCGGCAACAATGACGGAACATTTACGGAGGCGCCCGGTTCGCCTTACGCGGTCGGCACGAATCCAAGCTCGGTGGTGATCGCCGATCTGAACGGCGACGGCGATCTGGATTTCGCGGTGACCAACAAAGGCGATAACACGGTTTCGTTCTTCAAAGGCGATGGCACCGGAAAATTCACTGCGTTCCCAGCGTCGCCCTTCAAGTTACAAAACGCCGGTTCGATTTCGGAAAAAGGGCCGATCGCGCTGGCCACTGCCAATTTCAAGAATACGACTCTGCCCAACTCCACAGCGCCCGAAGTCGATCTCGCCATCGCCAATGAAAACAGCAACAACGTCACGATCTTGCTCGGTTCACTCGACAACAACAGCAATGTGACGTTCACGGAGGCAGCGAGTTCGCCGATCACGGTTGGAAACACGCCGGTTGCAATCGCTGCGGGCGATTTGAATACGGACGGCATCCCCGATCTCGCCGTCGTCAATCAGGCGGACAATACGGTGTCCGTGATTTTGGGAAGCACGAACGCCGATGCGACATTTAGTTTCGCACCCGGTTCGCCGCTTTCGACCGCGACAACTCCTGCCGGCATCACCATCGCGAATTTCACTGGCGGCGAAGTGCCGAGCCTCGCCGTAACCAACGCAGGGGTGAGCACACTCGGCGTTTACGTCGGCCTGGGCGGAGGAGAATTTGCTTCACGACTTGAAGTGAGCACGCCTGCGACGCCGTCGGCGATTATCTCAGCGACGCTCACCAGCACCGGTTTGCCCGACGTTGCGCTGACAGCGCTCGGGCCGACGGCTGACGTCGGCGTCGTGACTATTTTTCAGGATTCGTCGAGCTTCGCCACCGGCTCGTCGCCAACGCAAACACCGTATCCCGGCGCGGAATATGTCGACTTCGGCGTGAAAGTGAAAGCGACGCCGACGCTGCATCAGAATCACGAAGTCACGCTTCAGCTTGAATTTGAAATTCGCGCTCTCTCGGGAAACAACATCAACGGGATTCCGATCATTTCCAATCGCACGCTCAGCCAGGTCGTCCGTGTGCGCGACGACGAAACGTCGTTGATCAGCGGTTTGCTCGACAAGGAAGAGACGCGCTCGCTGAACGGATTACCGGGGATCGCGAACGTGCCGGGCCTAAGTTATGCCGGGAGCACGCACAGCAATTCGCTGACCGACACGGAGTTTATGATTTTGGTTACGCCGCACCGGCTGCGCTCACGCGTGAGCCAGGCGCGCAGCATTCTGGCGGGACGCGGCGATCCGCAAAGTCGCGGCTCGATCGGCGCGGGCGCGCCACAGGAACCGGAGCCGGTTGCGCCACCGCCACAACCGGAGCAGCAGCAACCACAACAACAGCCAGGGCAACAACCGCCACCGCAAGGGCAGCAACCGCAACAACAGCCGCCGCCCGCACCGCCGGGACAGCAGCCACCGCCGCCACAACCGTAATTAGTCGGCGCGGGTCAACGGATGACCGGCTAGCCTCTCGAGAACGCGCAGCGGCGAATTTTCCGGCCGCACCATCGCGTCGCGCGAAATGATGAACGTTTGCTCCAGAGCGTACTGCCCTTGCAAGACGGCGTGGCTGACTGAATCGGTGAAAACGATCCAAGTCGAATGCGGCGGAAATTCCCAACGCTGCTTAGGACAATTTTCCTGAAACTCGCCGCTCTCTTTCATCGCGTTGTGGCAACGATGCATGAAATCGTCGTACGGCGATCGATTCGCACCCGGCATGTGCGCGGCGTTCGCGATTCCACGAAGCGCCTTCGCGACGAAGTTCGAGCTTTGCTGGCGCGGCAGGCCCAGCATCTTGGCAAACTGCGGGGCGATCACGTCGAACGTCTGGCTGGTGATCCACACACGATTCTGCGAAGGATTGATGTTGGTGAAGAGACGAAGAATCCTGTCGCCGTTGGTCGGGCGCGTCGGGAATGCATCGACGTGCGGCAAATCGTTGCGCGCACGCAACCGCGCCGGGCGTCCTTGCTCCTCGAGCGGGCGGTAACTCGCGTAGTCGAGTTTCCATTTGCCGGCGTAAGGCGGCAGCAGCCAGCCTAAGAATTCCGACGAGCGCCGCGAATATCCCGCAACGATGGCGCGCAATCGATCCGCTTCCGGTCCTTGCGCCGACTTGTCCAGCCCAGTGATGCGATCTTCCGCCGGGCGATACGCGATGTTTTTGTGATAGCTCGCGTCGGCCTGCTTGAGGCCGAGGAGAAATCTCAGATCGTCGTCGGGAAACGCGAATGGCGTTCGAGGAAAATACAAAATGTTGCCGGCTTCCAGCTCGCCGCAAAGCTCGCGACCTCGTTGCGTCTCGACGCCGCGCGCGCCGACCTCGTCCTTCACGGTGACGAGCCGGCTCATCCCTGGAATCGATCCGTGATTTGGCGATGGAACAGAAGCAGCACTCATTCGCAGCTCCTCGCAACAACAATCTCAAACCAGCGCCGGCGCCAATGTATGCGCGCTGTCATCAGCGTTCAACACGGGCACAGCTCACCCCAACGGCTCAAACACGACCACCGGCTGATACGTGCGCGGCACCACCGCTTCGGCGATCGCGATCAATTTATTCTGTTGATCGAAGACGCGCAACTTCGCCGCCTTCGGCTCGCCGCCGTCGAGTTCCGATGTCGCGCCCGGCGCCGCTTCGACGCGACCCGGCTGAATCTGCGCCACTGTAATATTGAATTTTGTTCCGTGCCGCACGCGGCGCTCAACAATCGGCAGCACGTTCGCTCGTGGAAAATTGGGCAGCAGATTTTCGAGCTTGATCAAATAGTCCGCGAACTTCCCAGCCTTCGCTCCTTCGGCCAATTCTTCCAGCTTGATCGCCTGTTCGAGCGAAAATTCACCGACGGCGAGCCGCGTAATTTCCGCGAGATGCGCTCCGCATCCCAGCTTCTGCCCCATCTCGTGCGCCAAGGCGCGAATGTAAGTCCCCGACGAACACTCGATCACGAATCGAGCGATGTGGCCGTCAATTTCAGTCAACTTATACTCAAAAACTTCGACTTCGACCGGCTTCAGCGCGACGACTTGCTTCTTCCGCGCCAGTTCGTACGCCGGGCGTCCATGGATTTTCTTTGCAGAAAACGATGGCGGCATCTGCTCGAATCGCCCGACGCGCTCCGCAGGCAAATCGCTCGAGCACCGAGCGATCCAACTCGGGCGGAGCATCGGGCCCTTCGGCTTCTCCGTCGGAATCAAAAGTATTCGTGGCAAATCCGAATCGAAATCCCGCCGAATATCTCTTCCGTCGCCCTGAATAAAATTGCACCAGCCGCGTCGCCCGCCCGAGCAGCACCACAAGAACGCCAGTCGCCAGCGGATCGAGCGTGCCAAGATGCCCAACCTGCCGCATCCCGGCCAGATGCCGCACCGCATCGACGACGTCGTGCGACGTTCTTCCCTTCGGCTTGTCGATCACCAGCGCGCCATCGTAAGGCGCAGGCACAGGTTGTCGCGGCATGAAGTCTGAGATTACCTGAATTTAGTTGGAATGAATTGCAAACAACATGAAATCAACGTCTTCAATCCGACGTAGCCGCCGGCTTGTCTTTCTTCATCTCGTTCAAAAGCTGCTCGATGCGCTCGACATGTTCCTGCGACGTATCCAGCGTGAAATGCATATCCGGCAAGCGCCGCAACTGCAGCCGCTCGATCAACTCGCTGCGAATAAATCCTGCCGCATGCTCCAGCGCCTTGATTGCGTCGCTTTGTTCTTTGTTCGACCCTTTCACGCTGACAAACACGCGCGCATGTTTCATATCCGGCTGCACGCGAACCTGGCTCACGACAACGCTGCCTTCGAGCCGCGGATCCTTCAGCTCGCCCGCCAGCATGGCGTTGATCTCGTGCGCGATCTCCTCGCCTACGCGTTCGTGTCGATGGTTTGTAGCGCTCATCTCGGTCCACAGTGGCCGCAGCGCTCGAGCAAATCGTTGCGTCGCGCAGCCGCTCAAACAATCTCAAATCTTTCGCCGATCAAAAACGATCCCAAAATCTCGTCGGCTTTATCCAAAACCTTCTGCAACATCTCGCGAACGTGCTTCTCTTCGTTCGACAACGTGACAACGCCAATCACCGACCGCTGCCACACGTCGTGATGCTCCAGCTCCGCCACCGCAACGTTAAACTCTCTCCGCAGCTTATCCTTCAGGCTGCGAAGCACCTGCCTCTTATCCTTGAGCGATTGCGCGTCGGGGATATGCAGCTCGAGGGTGAGTAAACCGACCGGCATGAGCGGTCCCTATTTATCGCGTCGCGATCCGTGACCTGCTAAACGAAGCGCCAAGCGGTACGAACTACTTGCGCCCCGCCGGCGCCCCAGCCTGAGCCGCCGCTTCGGCGGCCGAAAGCTTGGTCACCTGGAAGCATTCCAAAATGTCGCCGACTTTGATGTCGTTGAAATTGGCGATGCCCACGCCGCACTCAAATCCAGTGCGGACTTCGCTCGCGTCGTCTTTGAATCGTTTCAGCGAGCTCAGTTTCGACGTGTAAATCACCGTATCTTCCCGAAGCACGCGCACCTGCGATTCGCGCTTGAGCACGCCGTCGACGACGTAGCAGCCCGCGATCGTGCCCGCGCCCTTGACGCGGAACGTGTTGCGAACTTCCGCGCGGCCGAGATACGTCTCTTGCACGACGGGCTCGAGCAGCCCTTCCATCGCCTTCTGAATTTCATCGGCAACTTCGTAGATGATCGTGTGCGGGCGAATTTCGACGTGTTCGCGTTGCGCCAGTTCCGCGGCTTTGCGATCGGGCCGGATTCCGAACGCGATGATGATGCCGCCCGATGCCGATGCCAACATCACGTCGTTCTCGGTCACCGCGCCTACGCCGGAGCCGATGATTTTCAGTTTCACCTGATCTGTCGAGAGCTTCGGCAGCATTTCGCTCAGCACTTCGACTGATCCCTGCACGTCGGCCTTGATGATAACGCCGAGTTCTTTGACTTCGCCGGACTTCATCTGCTCATGCAACTGATCCAGCGTGATGCGACTGCCGCTCGAACGCGCCATCGCCGCGTCGCGTTCTTTTGCCTGGCGGAAGTCCACGATGTGGCGCGCCCTGTCTTCGTCGGTTACCTGGAAGTTGTCGCCCGCGTCAGGAATGCCTTGCAACCCGAGCACTTCGACCGGCGTTGATGGCGTCGCTTCCTTGGTTATGCGCCCGCGATCATCGAACAAAGCGCGCACTTTGCCGAACACCGAGCCGACGATAAAGAAATCTCCCTGACGCAACGTGCCGTTCTGAATCAGGATCGTCGCGACCGGACCACGTCCCTTATCGACGCGCGATTCCAGGACCGTTCCCGAACCCGGAGCGTCCGGATTCGCCTTGAGCTCGCGCAAATCCGCAACGAGCAGCAGCGTTTCGAGCAGCTTGGGAATTCCGGTTTTGTTCTTCGCCGAAACCTCGATGAACTCCGTGTCGCCGCCCCATTCCGCGGGCAGCAAGTTCAAGTCGGCTAGCTGGCGCTTCACGCGTTCCGGCTGCGCTTCGGGTTTGTCGATCTTGTTGACCGCCACGACGATCGGCACATTCGCCGCTCGCGCGTGATCGAGCGCTTCTTTCGTTTGCGGCATGACGCCGTCATCGGCCGCCACGACCAGCACGACGATGTCGGTAACTTTCGCGCCGCGCGCGCGCATTCGCGTAAACGCTTCGTGACCCGGCGTATCGACAAACACCACCGCGCGATCGCCTACCATCACTTTATACGCGCCGATGTGCTGCGTAATGCCGCCCGCTTCGCCCGCGGCAACATCTGCTTCGCGAATCGCGTCGAGCAAACTCGTTTTGCCGTGATCGACGTGGCCCATGACCGTAACCACCGGCGGCCGCGGTTTGAGATTTTCTTTGGTTTCGTCCTTCGCGACTTCGAGGACCATCTCCTCTTCGAAGGAAACGACGCTGACGACGCCGTTGAACGCTTCCGCGATTTGTGTTGCGGTCGGCACGTCGAGAGCCTGGTTGATGCTGGCGAACACGCCGCGATCCATCAGCGTCTTCAGCAAGTCTTTCGCGCGCACGTCGAGCTTTTCCGCGAGTTCGCGAATCTTGATGCCTTCGGTAATTTGCACGTCGCGCGGCGGACGCGGTTCGGGCGGAGCGATGACCGCAGCGACACCTCTGCCGCCTGCACCCGGGCGCTGACGCGTCGGGTGAAGCTTGCGCTCGCCTTCCATCTCGCGCTTGTCGGCAACGGGACGCTGGCGCTGGGGCGGCTTGCGCGCATAGAGCGGCTTGCCCGGCTCGGCCTTGGCCGGCATTTTGTCGGGAAGCGGCGGCAACATGCCCGGTCGGCCCGGCATGCGCGGACCCGGACGCGAACCTGTCGGCACCGGACCACGGCGCTGGTCAAATGGACGCGAAGGTCCACCCGGCCCGCCCGGTCCACCACCGGGACGCGGAGGAAATGATCGGCCTTGTCCGCCGGGCCCCCCGCCACCAGATAGGGGACGAATGGGTTGGCCAGGTCGCGGACCACCTTGACGTTGCTGTCCACCACCGTAGCTTCCGGGAGCCGTGCCTGGAACTGGGCCGCGATTTCCACCCGTCGGCATTGGCGGACGCGCCGGTGGCGGACCCGGTCGATTTCCCTGAGCGCCAGGAGCGTTCGACGAAGCTGCCGCTGGTCGCATCGGTTGGCCGGGAGCAGGTCGCCCTGATTGTCCCGGTTGCAAAGGTCGTGGGCCGCCGGGCGCAGATCCACCAGGTCGCGGAGAACCAGAAGGCGGCGCACCCTGTGGGCGCAACGGCGCGCCGGGTTGCGGGCCAGGAGTTGGGCGCGAAGGAGCAGGAGCGGGAGTTCCCGAAGCGGCTGGTGTCGCAGGTGCTGCGGCAGGTGCAGCCGGGGCAGGCCGCGGAGCCACCGGCGCAACGGGCGCCGGGCTGGCAGCGGAAGGCTGAGCAGCGGGCGCTGCAGCTGGTGCAGGCGGCGCGATAGGAGCGGGCGTCGGAGCAGCAGCCGGAGGCGCGGTCACAGCGGGCACCACGGGAGCAGCAGGCTTCGGAGCTACCGCCGCTGGCGGTGGCGCTACCGGTGCTGCAACAGGCGCGCTCGGCGCGGGCGCAGCGGGAGCCGCAGCCGGACGCATCCGTGCCGCCCTCGCCGCTGCATCCTTCGCGTCTTTGTCCGCCTTGGCTTTCGCTTCGGCGGCCGCTTCTTCATCCGCAACGCCGTGAAGGTGCTTGCGAACCTTCTCGGCGACGTCAACCGGAATCGAGCTGGAGTGCGTCTTTTTTTCTTGTACGCCGTACCCGGGCAAGAGGTCGATGATCGCCTTTGCCTTGACCTCTAATTCGCGGGCCAGCTCGTTAATTCGTACCTGATTTGGGTCTGTCGTCATGAATCCTTAGGAATTTGCCTCTTCCGAATGCTTTTTCTCGCCGCCCTCTTCCGCGGTCTCCGTGGTTTCGTTCGACGGCTCGGTCGTTTCTGCCGCAGCCTCTTCACTCGAAGCCGCTTCCGCCGTCTCGGCAGTTTCAGCACCTTCCGCGGTTGCTTCGGCGCTGCCTTCTGCCGGCGCTTCAGCACCTTCTGCAGTGGCTTCGGCAGTCGCCTCGCCGGCAGCCGCTTCGCCGCCGCCTTCATAGAACCGGTTCACGGCCTGATAAATCTTGTCGATCATCTTCTCGCCGATGCCCGGGATCTCCATCAACTGCTCGGGTGTCATTCCTGCGAGTTTTTCGACGTTGGTGATTCCGGCCGCTTCGATCTTCTCGATCGTCTTCGCTCCGATTCCCGCCAATGTCGTCAGCGGAGTCGTCGGGGCCGTCAGCGCGGTCATTTCTTCTTCAATCTCGCGCCGCTTTTCCTCTTCACTCTTGATGTCGATGTCCCAGCCGATCAGCTTGCTAGCCAGGCGGACGTTCTGCCCCTTTTTGCCGATCGCCAGCGAGAGCTGCGAATCCTCGACGATCACCTCGAGTTTGTGATTTTCCGGGTCGGTGATTTGTACGCGCGTCACCTTCGCCGGGCTCAGCGCCTTCTGCGCAAACGCCACCGTCTCTTCGCTGTACGGGATGATGTCGATCTTCTCTCCGCGCAATTCGCGAATGATCGACTGCACGCGCATTCCCTTCATGCCAACGCAAGCGCCTACGGGATCGACGTCCTTGTCGCGGCTCGCCACCGCAACTTTCGTTCGCTCGCCGGCTTCGCGCGCCGCGTGACGAATCTGCACGGTGCCGTCGTAAATTTCCGGCACTTCCATCTCAAACAACCGCTGCACCAGGCTTGCATCCGCGCGCGACGTAATGACCTGTGGCCCCTTCGCCGCGCGATCCACCATCTTGATCACGACGCGAAGCCGCTCGCCGATGTTGTAGGTCTCGAGCTTGGACTGCTCGCGCTTCGGAAGCCGCGCTTCGGTCCGGCCCATATCGACGATCAGATCCGGGCCTTCCGCGCGCTTCACGACGACCGTCACCAGCTCGCCGACGCGGTTGTGATACTCGTTGAAAATCGTGTCGCGCTCGGCTTCGCGCACCTTCTGCAAAATCACCTGTTTGAAGGTCTGCGCAGTGATGCGCCCGAACGCATCGGTCGGCTTGTTCGCAACGATCTCCGTGCCGACTTCCGCCGACGGATTTTTCTTCTTCGCGTCCGTCAGGCTCAGTTCCTTTTTCGGATCGACGACTTCCTCGACCACGGTCATCACCGAAAACACTTCGACCTGACCGGTTTCCTGGTTGAACTTCGCGCGCAGATCTTCTTCCGACTTGTAATGTTTCCGCGCCGCCACAACCATCGCATCTTCAATCGCCGACACCACGACTTCCGGCTCGATGTGCTTCTCGCGGCTCAACATCTCAATTTGCTGATAGAGCAGGTTCGCCATTTCCGTTCGTTCCTAGAAGTCCTTTACGTTGTCCTTACTTCTTCGTTTCCGCGCTAACGGCGCCCGTTGCGCCAGCGCGTCCGTTCCTTACTGCCTTACCACTCCACCACCAGATTCGCTTTGCGGATCATCTCCATCGGCACTTCGACGACGCGCGCATTCTTTCCCGACAGCTCCATCTTTACGCGGCCGTCCGCCACTCCTGCGAGCCTGCCTTCAAAAAACTTCTGCTCGCCTTCGCCGATCGGTTCGCCAGTCGTGACCTTCGCCAGGCGTCCCGCAAACCGCTCGAAATCGGCCGGATTTCGCAGTGGCCGGTCCAAACCTGGCGAACTCACCTCGAGCACGTACCCAGCCGGGCCCTCGATGAGATTCTCCACGTCCAGAATCACGCTTAGCTGCTGGCTGACTCGCTCGCAGTCCGCGTGACTGATATTTCCGTAGGGTCCCTCAGTACTTTCGGCTGGCGCATGGTCGGTAGCCTCAACGCCCCCCGTTGCGCTCGCCGCTTCCTTCGCTGGCGGCACGCGGTCGATATAGACCCGCAGGAACCTTTGCTTCCCTACCTTCCACTCTATGTCGAAAACTTCCAGCCCCTCCGAACGCGCCACGCGCTCGGCTGCTGCGCGGATTTTCTCCAAATTCACTTAAAGACTCCCCGGCCTATGCCGGTATCCAGAGCACTGCAACCGGCCCAACAAAAAAGTGGGCTTGCGCCCACTCCATCGTGCGACCCGCTTCAGAGCGAAGAATGAGTATATTCCCCGAACACGGCAAAATCAAGGTACGGTCCGGCCCCGGCTCCGACCTCGATTTATCGCCCTGCGGGCCGCGTTTGGCCACAAATTGTCGCCGCTGCCGGGATTCGACACTCGCGCCGATGTCGTCAGATGCTGGTCAAGCTGTTCCGATTCAACGCGCTACTTTTCGTCGCGTGTGGACTGCTCCGCCGGAATCTCCAGCGTTCGGGTTCCAGGTATATGTCTCTTACCCCACCGTGCGAAGGCACCCAGAATCTCCCTGAGAGCCTTGCCCTTCTCCGTCAGTCGGTAGGCAAAACGCACCGGGTGTTCCTGGTAGGCAGATTTGGCGATGAGGCCCGTCTCTTCCAGTTTTCTCAGCCGGTCGGCAAGGATGTTGGTCGGAATGCGCTCGGGAGAATTTTGCAGTTCCTTGTACGTCGAAAGGCCTCGTAGCAAATCCCGAATGACAAGCAACGACCACTTGTCGCCCACGAGGTCGAGCGTGCTGGCGACCGCGCAGGGCGACCGCAAAAAGCTGGACGACCCGGCTTCCGGCTTGCTTCGTTTCCCGCGAGATTTAGTGACTTGCATAATGAAAGTTAGTTTGCTACATTTCTTAGTGACTTGCAAATTGCAAGTCACTCAACTTCAGGAGTGAACCGTCATGGCAAACACCGTTGTATCTCATCTCGATGCGCCTCGACTTCCCGCCGCATCCGGCATCCGCGCTCTCGTGGCCTTTCTCTTCGCGGCTTGGCTGGCCCTCGTCTTAATCCTCGGCGCTCGCGGCGCGTTCGTCGGTCAGCCCGGCACGCCGCCGCTGGCTCTGCTGATCAGCTTCGTTGCGCCGCTCAGTCTCTTTCTGATCGGCTACCAAACCATCCGAGCTTTTCGCGAATTCGTTCTCTCCGCCGACCTTCGCATCATCGTCGGCATGCAGGCGTGGCGATGGGCCGGTTTCGGATTTCTTACCTTGTACACCTACCGCGTGTTGCCTGGAATTTTTGCGTGGCCTGCGGGAGTCGGCGACATGCTGGTCGGCATAACGGCTGTTACGGTTCTTGCTTCCCTTTGCGCAATCCGGAGTTTGCGGCGACCAAGAGATTCGTGATCTGGAATCTTCTCGGCATTCTGGATCTTGCCGTGGCCGTATCGATTGGTGCGCTCGTTCCGCTATTTGCACCCAATTTGTACGGAACGGTCACAACGTCGCCAATGTCTCAGTTGCCGCTCGTGCTGATTCCGGCGTACCTGGTGCCAACATTCCTGATGCTGCATTTGACCGCGCTGTTCCAGTCGCGACGCGCTGCGAAGCACAGTGCGTGATGTAGGGGCGCAGCGATGCCTCGCCCCGAGCCTCGAAGGCTGCGCCCCAAGTCCGCAAGATGTAATCCGGATTCCGCGCGCTCTCAACAAACCGCCGTGCACGTCAAAATCACCATGATCACTCGAATGTGGCACGGCCGAACGCCCGCAGCAAAAAGCGACGAATATCTCCACCTGATGCGCACCGTGGCCATCCCCGACTATCGCGCGACTCCCGGCAATGCAGGCGCATACGCGCTTCGCCGCATCGAAGGCGATGTCGCGCACTTCCTCATGGTCACGTTCTGGGAGTCCGAAGACGCCATCCGCGCCCTCGCCGGGGACACCATTAGCGTCGCGAAATACTACGACTTCGATAAAACTTTCCTGCTCGAAATGGAGCCGACATCAACGCACTACGAAACCTACGATCGCTGACGCCGTGCCGTTTTTCCTGGGCTAGTGCCGGTGCGTCGCCACCGGGGCCAGCAGCATCTGGTTCGGATCGCCCTGCACCTGCGTATATCCCGCCGGAATATCAAACAAGCTCGCATCGAGCGGCGAATCCGAGAACGACGACACCTGCGTCGTCATTTCCATCAACGCATTCGGATCGGGATTCGGATTCGGCGGCGGTGCAGGAGTGCCGGCCTTCGCGTTGTCGTCCTGCTGCTTCTTTTTCTTGCCGAAGAGCGAACCAAGTCCCTTCACCATCGCGTCGGAAGGGCTGGTCGGAGTGGAACTGCCGGAATCGGTCGACTTCGAACTGTCGCTCGATGAAGTGTTCGAAGTCTGCGCCGTATTCGTGGCTTGGCCCGGCTGCGGCGGAATGCTCATCGTCGTGTACGAAAGTAGCGGCAATCCCTTCAATGCATCCGAATTCTTCGCCAGCTCGCTCATCCCTTGCGACATCCTCGGATCGACGTGAATGTTCGAAGGCGGCACCCAGTTAATTTCCTTGGCCATCTTCCGGTAAAACTCGCCGACTTCCTGGTAGCCCGAAACGCTGGGAGCCACGAAGGTGTCCATAGTCATCGTAAACGTGATGCTGTTCGGCTGCCCCGGCTGCGCAGCTTGCGCCGGTTGCCCGTTCGCGTTCTGCGCCTGCATCTCCATATCCATCTTGATTCGCGTTTCGTTCGTCTGTTGTCCCTGAATCACACGCGACCCGCTGCCCGGCAGCACCGTAATCTTCGGCGTCACCTGAAGCTGTTGCGCTTCCGCCGCGTCCTTTTTGTTACCCGGATTTTCCTTGGCCTTCGCTTCTGCGTCCGCGCGCGCCTTCTCCATCGCCTCCTTGATTTGATCGAACGTGGCAACGGAATACGTCCTCTTCTCGTTGTCGATCGAAATCACGCGCCGCCCATCGAGGTCGATAATCTGGATCGAGCCATCCGACCCATCCGTGCGGAGCTTGTTGCCCTTGATGTAGTGCGTCGTCGTGATCGGTTGCATCGCGGCGCGCGAATCTTTGCTGAACTTCGCCGCAAAGTTCGCCATGCCCATCAACGCGCCACCGGTAATCTGCGAAGTGTCGGTGTACTTAAAATCCGCGAATGCGGGCGTCGATACCAAGGGAAGCACCAACAGAATGGACAGTGATTTGCCGGCTAGGTTCATTAGAAGAGTCTCCGTTCGATCGACCTGGAATATTTTCGTTCTCGTAAGCAGGTGGGATCTGCCCGAGTCAGTGCTGAAGATTATGTTGGAACCGCCGGTCGCGAGCAAGAGGTATGGACGGGCACAAATCGCGACGGTGTACCAGTCGTCAGGTTGCGCATCTAACCTTACAAAACTCTCATGATCAACGACCTCTGGTACAAAAACGCCGTCATCTACTGCCTCTCGATTTCCACCTTTATGGACGCGAATGGAGACGGCGTGGGCGATTTCCTCGGCCTGATGAACCGACTCGACTATCTCCAGGGTATCGGCGTCACCGCAATCTGGCTGATGCCGTTTCAGCCTTCTCCATTCCGCGACGATGGATACGACATCGCCGACTATTACAACGTCGATCCTCGCTACGGCACCCTCGGCGACTTCGTCGAGTTCACGCACGGCTGCAAACAACGCGGCATTCGCCTGATCATCGACCTCGTCGTCAACCACACCTCCGACAAGCATCCATGGTTTCTCGACGCGCGCTCCGATCCGAAATCCAAATATCGCGATTGGTATGTGTGGTCCAAGAAAAAACCAAAGCACGCCAACGATGGTGTCGTCTTCCCCGGCGTTCAGAAATCCACCTGGAATTACGACAAGACCGCCGGCGAATGGTATTTTCACCGCTTCTACGATTTTCAGCCGGACCTTAACACTTCAAATCCAGAGGTGCAGGCCGAAATTCTCAAGATCATGGGCTTCTGGATTCAGCTCGGCGTTTCTGGATTTCGAATGGATGCAGTTCCCTTCGTAATCGCGACAAAGGGCCCTGACGTTGTAAAACCCGTCGAGCAGTACGACATGTTGCGCACCTTCACCGAATTTCTGTCGTGGCGTCAGGGCGACGCCATCGTGCTGGCCGAAGCCAACGTCGTACCCAAAACCGACATGCAGTACTTCGGTGAATCGGGCGAACGACTTCAGATGATGTTCAACTTCGACGTAAATCAGCACATGTTCTACGCGCTCGCGTCGGGAGACAGCCGCCCGCTCGCGAAAGCGTTAAACGACACGCGAGTCAACGAATCAACCGCGCAATGGGGGCAATTTCTCCGCAATCACGACGAGCTCGACCTCGGACGCCTCACCAAAGCTCAGCGAAACAAAGTCTTCGCAGCATTCGGTCCAGAGAAAGACATGCAGCTCTACGATCGTGGAATCCGCAGGCGCCTCGCTCCGATGCTGCAGGGCGATCGCCGCAGGCTCGAACTCGCCTACAGCTTAATGATGAGCCTGCCCGGCACTCCCGTCCTGCGCTACGGCGACGAAATCGGCATGGGCGACAATCTGAAACTCCCCGAGCGAAATTGCGCGCGCACCCCGATGCAATGGTCCACTGAGCCTCACGGCGGATTCACCAAGAGCGACAAGCCCATCCTGCCCGTGATCAGCGGCGGCGCTTACGGTTTCGAACACGTCAACGTCGCGCAGCAACGCCGCGATCCCAATTCGCTGATGAATTGGATGGAGCGCATGATCCGCATGCGCAAAGAAGTCCCCGAGGTCGGCTGGGGAAAATTCACCGTTCTGCAAACGCAGTCACCAGAAGTCTTGGCGCTCCGCTACGACTGGCGAAATAACTCCGTGGTTGTCGTCCACAACCTGAGCGCCATCCCGCGCGAGGTATCCTTCGCCGTCGGAGTCGAAAACTCGGACTGCCTGGTGAACATCCTCTCCGGCGACAACAGCACCGCCGAAGCCGCCGGCAAGCATCGCATCCTACTCGAACCCTACGGCTACCGCTGGTTCCGCGTCGGCGGCCTCGACTACATTTTTAAAAGAACTCAGGTCTAAGTCGCTGCATCACATGATGCGCCCCAAAAGGGCCGTCGCGGCGCGCAATCAAAACACCGTACGCCCAGGAAGGTGATCCTTGAGTTCCCTCACCGTCGGTCTAGTCGCGCTCGTTTTCATTTTCGGGGGGGCGCTTTTGGGCATGTTTCTCCGGGGAATCATGCCGGAGAGTCATCTGAGCGACGATTCGAAAGACTCCGTAAAGTTGGGGATGGGTTTGGTCGCGACAATGTGCGCGCTGGTTCTCGGTTTGCTCATCGCCTCCGCGAAAACTTACTACGACACGCAGAATGCCGAACTGACCGAGATGTCCGCCAAGATCGTCTTACTCGACCGCATGCTTTCTCACTACGGACCGGAGACCAACGATTGCCGCGCCTTCCTGCGCAGCGTCGTCGAGCGTTCCATCGATCGCCTGTGGCAGGCAGGTGGGCCGCCGGGATCACACTTGGACCCGGCCGCAGTCAGCTCCGAAGCTTTGTCGGAAAAGACGCTGGCGCTGCTGCCGAAAGACGACCGCCAGCACTTCATTCAATCTCAGGCGGTGAACCTCGAACTATCTCTCGCACAAACCCGCTGGTTGATGTTCGAACAATCTTCCACACAGGTCCCAAAACCACTCGTGATCGTTTTGGTTTTTTGGCTGACCATCATTTTCATCGGTTGGGGCATCTTCGCCCCCCGCAACGCAACCGTCATCGCCACCTGGTTCGTCACTTCCCTGTCCGTTTCCGGCGCGATCTTCCTGATCCTGGAGATGTACACGCCCTACGCAGGCCTGATTCTCGTCTCCAGCGATCCCCTCCGCGCCGCTCTTTCGCACCTCGGCCAGTGAGGCACTCGCATCTCGGCGCGGAAGGTTTCGGTCATTACCCGCACGTCCCAGCTACTCAGCGGCGCCCGTCAAAACTATGCCGGTCGGAGAGTTTCCCGTGGAGGCTGTCCCCTTCATTGTCAGAGTCCCGTCGCCGTTAATACCGTAAGTCCAGACCTCGTTAGAATTTGCGATCGTTATAAAGAGGAACTTGCCGGAAGAATCCACCACCAGTTGCTGGGGTGCGCCCCCCGTTACAGTGTTCGACGGCGTGTTAGGCGTCAATATCCCCGAGTTGATCGTGTACATAAAAATGGCGCCGGAATCAGTTCCCGTCGGCACGTACGCAAACTTACCCGAGGGATCCACTGCCGGTGATCCGGGGAGAGATCCTGTAGCGACGGAGGCAGGATTATTTAGGGTCAGGATGCCGGTAGCCGAATCGATTACATACATCGAGACTTCGTCGTCTACATCGGACGCGTAGGCATACTTGCCGGAAGGATCGACGACCAGTCCATCGACTTCATCCCCTGAGGGGACAGCGATCGTACCCGATAGAGTCAAGTTTCCAGTACCCGAGTTGATTGCGTACGTCGAAACGGTTCCGGCGGCGGAATTTGTCACATAGACGGATTGGCCGGAGGGGTTCACGGCTATCCACTGAGGCTGCGCTCCTGTCGCGACGACGGCTGGAGAATTAGGAGCCAACAATCCAGTGCTGGAATCAATGGTGTACATCGAGACCGTATTGTCATTTGAGTTCGCTACGTAGACGAACTTGCCGGATGGATCCACGACTACCTTTTTGGGACTGTTCCCTGTGGCAACCGTGGCTGGAGCTGTTGGCGTAAGACTTCCGCTGCTGGCGTTGATGGTGTACATCGAAACGGTGCCGTCGAAGGTGTTCGTCACATACGCGAACCTGTTGGACGGATCCACGGCAATCCCAAAAGGACCATTTCCGGCCACAACCGTAGCCGGGGCTGCGGGCGTCAAGCTTCCGGTGCCGGAGTTGACGGTATAGATCGAGACCGTGTTGTCGATCAGATTGGTAACGTAGGCGAACTTCGCTGCCGCAGGCGTGGGCCCTACTGGCGTTCCCCGCGATCCAGAGCTTCCTCCGTCGCAACCGTAGCTGAATACAATCAACAAAAAGAAAACCACACCACGCCGGCCCTTTGCTCTCATTCAGTCTCCGTAGGTATCCAGGAGTGTCGAATCGTTGCCGTTCAGAGCCCTTCGTCCCTGGCATTCAGGCGTCGATCCTGAGGCCAACAACCACCTCATGCGGCGGCAGGGAGCAGCAACGGCAAAACAATTCACCTGAATGCTACTATATATATTATTTAATATATTAGAGAATAAACGGAGGTTATTACCTGCGTGGGAGTGCTGCCTTCGTCCTTACGATCGGCTATTTCTGAAACACGAGAGGAGGGCCGCCAACTTTTTTCCATTTCAAGTCGACGTTCACCTCGACGCGATTGGCGATTTTGATGAACGGTATGTTGCTGTTCATTCCATATTCTTTCCGGTCGAAAGCCATTGTGCCCGTGATAAAGCCCGAGCCAGTTCCCCTTCCGTTGACCTTGAGCGCCAGGTGCTCTTTTTTCGTAACTCCACGAATCGTGAAATCACCGTCCAATTCAAAAGTGTCTTCGCCGGTCTGAACAACTTTCGTTGAGACGAAAGTGATCTCCGGGTTCTGTTTCACGTCGAAGAAGTCTTTGCCTTTCAACTTGCCGTTTTTCATCCCGCTGCCGGTATCGACGCTGCCCGCCTGAATCCTTATGACCAAAACTCCTGTCGTAACGTCCGCGGACTTAAACGTCATGCCGGCCGTCCATTGTGAAAATGTGCCTTTGATCGGAACGGACGACTCCACGTCGAATTTGATCGTGCTGTCCTCAGGGGTAACCTCGTAAGTGGGAGCCTGCGCGCGAGCAGCGGATGGAAGCATCGACGCGCCGAACACGAACAGAATCGCCAATCGCGAGAATCCCTTCCAGCGGTTTGCTGCTACTCGTACTCGTCGGCTAAAGCTGCTGTTCTTTCTTGCGGTGATGACACCCGCCAACTCATTCTTTGCAAGTGCCAAGGGTGCGCTCCTCATGTTCTCCACTTTCGAGCATGCCTCCACAGTCGACCAGAGACTCTACAGATGACGCCGCGCCCCTATTCGTTGCTACTTTTCCGTCCCTCCACCATGAACTTGTGCCACAACCTCTCGAATCGCATCAACTACGACTTCGTCCGGGATCGTAGCGTGCGTAGCATTCGCCACCACCACTTGCCGTCCGCGTGTGGAAGCTCGCGCCAGCCCTGCCTGCATTTCATGAATCCAGATCTGTTGATACGCCTGCGCCTGTCGATTCAGTTCAGGATCGCCGAAATCGAGCGGCTGCCCAGCCGTCAATACGACCAGCGGAATGTCTCCAAGCCTGGTCACGGCTCTTGCCCCAGCGTAGCTCTCAGGTATCACAACTCCGGTCGTGATATTGGTCACAACCGACTTGGGTTGTGCCAGCAGCGCCGCAATCACCTCCGCATCGCTCATCTTCGCCGAATCCTCGGCGAGGTGAACTGACGGGTGCGCCAGGCGAATTACTCCGGTGAACGAAGCCGTCCGCAACAGAAGATCCAGTGGTCGCCACAGAAATCGCGGCGCGGTTCGAGCCAGATAGAATCTCGGCGCACGCACAGATTCGTCTTCGTGCGCGGAGTCGATGAACACGAGCCCCGCAACTTCGTTCGGAAAGAGTCCTGCGTAGATTCGCGAATTCAGCGCGCCGAAGGATGCTCCAGCGAGCAGGTATGGCGGCGGCACGCCCGCATTTTTCAACAGTGCGTGAAGATCCGTTGCAATCGCGGCGCTGGTCTGGGGATAAGGACCCGAGTCGCTCCACCCGATCCCGGCTCTGTCGTACCAGCACGCCTCGGTGAACTTGGCGACTTCCTTCTGAAGCGGTGCCCAGCTCAGACCTGGCGCGTCGCCGCCGGATTCGAAAATAACAGCCGGCGCTCTAGTGCCGACACAGGAAATATTGAGAGTTCGACCGCCGATACCCACCGACTTGCCGATTTGCGGCAGACGCTTTCGGTCTCGTTCGCGCCCGACCTGTTCGTAAACGATCCCCGCAACGAGCGCCGCGGCGATTAGAACCGGCAGGACCATCAGAGCTATCTTGCTTCGTCGTCTCACAAGAAACTCGATACTCGGATTCCGATATATCGGAATCCGACTACAGTGTCAAGGCCCCGGCGCTCAAGGAAACGATCAATGAACTGAAATTCGTCGGTATTTACTGCCGGCCGATCTGCTCTACTTCTTTTCGAATTGCCAACGAGTCGAGGCTCGCCAGCGGCAGGCTCAACAGCAAACTGATTCTCCGATCGAGCGTGAGGAACGCATCGCGAAATGCTCTCTCGATTTGCTCGGGCGTCCCGCGCACTTGAGCCGGATCGGCGACGCCCCAGTGCGCCGTGATCGGTTGTCCCGGCCACACGGGGCACGTTTCTTTCGCCGCGTTGTCGCAAACCGTGAAAACAAAATCCATCTTCGGCGCATCCGGACGCTCGAATTCCGACCAATCTTTACTCCGCAAACCCTCGGTCGGTATTTTCGCAATCTCCAACTGCCTCAACGCATCAGGCAGCACGCGTCCCGTCGGATGACTCCCCGCGCTGTAGGCCACAAAATTCGGTTTGCCGTTTCCGTTCAAAATCGCTTCGGCCATGATCGACCGCGCCGAATTGCCGGTGCACAAAAACAGCACGTTGTGAGGCTTGCTCATGTCCGTTTCAATTCCGTCCGCAGCCGACGGCGGGCTTCGTCGCTCGCACAAACGCGCTCAAAAATTTCCCTTCGACCTCCGGCGCGATCGCATCCGCATCGATTCCTTCCGCCGAAAGAAATTCCCGCGCGTCCTCAGCTCGGTAAATCCGCGTCGGTTCAACCTCAATCCCCTCGAACCCAGCCGCAGCAAGTTTTGCCCGATAGTCTTCCTCATCCAGCGCACCCGCCACGCACCCAACCCACAACAGCACATTCTTCCGAATCTCCGGCCGTATCTCACCGCGCGTCACGACATCCGACACCGCAAACCGCCCGCCCGGCTTCAGCACCCGAAACGCCTCGCGCAACACCTGCGCTTTGTCCGACGAAAGATTGATCACGCAATTCGAAATCACCACATCGACGCTGTTGTCCGGCAGCGGAATGCGCTCGATCTCACCGCGCAAAAACTCCACGTTCGTCGCGCCGGCCTTGCGTTTGTTCTCGTTCGCCAGCGCCAGCATTTCGTCCGTCATATCCAAACCGTATGCTTTTCCCGTCGGTCCGACACGACGCGCAGACAGCAGCACATCGATTCCTCCGCCCGAGCCCAAATCAAGCACCGTCTCACCGGGATTCAGCATCGCCAGCGCTGTCGGATTCCCGCATCCCAGCGACGCCTTCAACGCCTCTTCCGGAATCTGTCCTGCATGATTTGCGTCGTACAAATTCGATGTGATCGGATCGCAACAATCGGAAGCCGGCGCAGCGCCGCAGCACGAACTCCCACCCGTCTGCGACCGCTTGGCCGCCTCCGCATACCTTTGGCGAACTGTCTCTCGAATATTTTCCGTGCCCATGACTCGCTCCTATCCGCAAATCTGTACGATCTCGCGCGGCTTCAGCGCTTTGTTCCGCGTGCAGCACTCGGCGTATAGAAACTGCAGCAACTCCTGCAGCGTTTCCGTATTCGCCGTGTAGCGCAAAAACGTGCTCTCGCGCCGCACGTTCACTAGCCCTTCGTTTTTCAGCTTTTCCAGATGGTGAGACAGCGTCGAGTTCGGAATCTCAAGCTCGCACTGTATGTCGCCGACGATCAGCCCTTCCGGATGCGCCGAAAGCAGCGCCCGCAAAATCCGCAGCCGCGCCTCCGTCCCCAGCGCTGAAAACATATCCGCATACTTCGCAACCTGCTCCTGCGTCACCTTGGCCATATTTCGATAATTGCAGAAATATGGTAGAAGTCAACCTCTAAATCACCATAAAGACGCCGCAAACACCGCGCCAATCGCAACCGGGCAAGCGAATCGCAGCGCCCAAACGCACCACTTCCGCCCGAACGGAGTCGTTTCACTCAACTCGTCATTGACGATCGCTCGGCTCACGCGCCAACCCACGAACACGGCCGTAGCAAATGCCCCGGCCGGCAGCAGGACATTGGACGGAAGAAAATCCACGCAATCGAAAAATGTCTTGTTCTTGAACATCGGAAGCGCGCCGAGCGGATGCCAACCCGACCATCGATTGAACGACAGCAACGAGCCGATACTCAAAATCCACGACGCCGACAGCGTCGTCGCGACGGCGCCAACACGCGACATCTTTCCGCGTTGCTGCAGCCACGCAATCGCAGGTTCAAATCCCGCGATCGACGGTGTTATCGCCGCGAACACCAGCAGCACGAAAAACAATGTACCGACCAATCTTCCGCCCGGCATCTCCGCAAAAACCGTGGCAAGCACATCGAAAACCAACTCGGGCCCCTGCGCCGGATTCATTCCGTATCGAAAGACGAGCGGAAACACAATCAATGTAGCGAGTAGCGACACCAGCAGGATCGATCCGCTGATGATCAGCGCCGCGCGCACGAGCGAAGTGCCCTTCGGCACGTAAGCTCCGTACGCGAGCATCATCGCCTCGCCCACGCCTGTGGCGTAGAACGCCTGGCCAATCGCCGCTAACGCGACCTGAGGAGTGATCGCCGCAAAATTTGGCGCAAACGCAAACTTCAACGCCGCGTGAGCATCGCCCCTCACGAGCGCGTACGTCGCCAGCACCACCAACAAAATAAAAAGCGCCGGCCCGCGGACTTTCGTCGCCACTTCGATCCCGCCCCGCAACCCGCCCGCCGAAATAACGCCGACGAGAACAAGGAACGCGACGTGCCACGCTCCCATTTCATACGGACTCGACAGAAATCCGCGCCACAGGTCCGCGACCTCTGGCCGGCTCATCCCCACCAATACACCGCTGGCGCACTTCCACGAGTAAGCGAGCACCCAACCCGCCACCACCGTGTACGTGGACATGAGCGCAAACACCGCGATCGTGCCGAGCACGCCGATCACGTTCCACCGCGTGCTGAGTCCCGACTCGACCGCGACCGCGCCGGCAGCCGCCGGCGGGCTGAGTCGTGAGCGCCGGCCGATGAGGAACTCCGCCGCCAGCAACGGCGTCGCGATCAGCAGGCATGCGATCGTGAACACAAAAAGAAACGCGCTACCACCGCTCGACCCTACTTGATAAGGAAGACGCCAGATGCTGCCGAGGCCGACCGCCGCGCCGACAGTGGCTAGATAGAAGACAGGTCCCGATGACCACAACGGCGTAGAACTCTGTTTGTTGGGCATAAACCGTCAGTAATCAGTATCTTATACCCGAATCGACCTCATGCGCCCGGGGTCCGCCGCACACTCTGGAACGCAATAAACCCTCTACAATCACATCCTTACACAATGCGCACGTGCAAAGTCCTTAGAATGACATCCTTACGCAAAACACCCCGGGGGGTGGGGCATGCTCCAATTTTGAACGCTAGATCTTTCCCAATTTGGAACGCGCCGGACCTCGGCGCGCACGTTCCACGCTGTTGTTGCGCCCTATTGCTGCTCGTCCTTCTCGCAATCCTCGAGCTTCTTGAATTTCCCAGGCGCAACGACTCTCGGCGGCTCAATCCGCTCTCGCGCTTCCCGAACAAATCCCGCGAATCGCAGCGACAGCTCCTTGATTCGTTTCGCCTGCCGTCGCTCGATCGCTTCCGGCGGAATCAGCTCGCTGCCGACGCCAATCGCCGAAGCTCCCGCCAAAATATAGCTCCCCGCTGTCTGCTGATTCACGCCTCCCGCGGGAATCAACGGAATTTGTGGCAGCGCAGATTTCACGGCGCGAATGTACCGATCGCCACCCACATCGACGCACGGAAACACTTTCACGAAATCCGCGCCCGCTTCCCAAGCTTCGACAATCTCGCTCGGAGTCAGCGCGCCGGGAATCGACGCGATATTATTTCTGTGCGCGAACTCCACGATCTTCAGGCTCTGCCCCGGGCTCGTCAAAAATCCCGCTCCTGCATCCAAAGCTTTCTGAGCGAGTTCAACAGTTAAAACTGTCCCCGCTCCGACAAGCATTTTTGGATGGTAGTGCGAAAGATGTGCGATCAACTCCACCGCACGCGGCACGGTGAGCGTGATTTCCACGATCGGTATTCCGCCGCTGGTGACGGCTTCAGCCGCGAAGTGAGCTTCCTCTGCTGAGGAAACACGAATGGCGGGAACAATTCCGATTTGCTCGATCAGCCGGCAAGTCTCAGCTTTATTCATCTCCGCAACCTCTCGCTTCCCCAGCAATGTGCATCGAGACGAGCCCGGTCGTGAGTGGAACGATCACACTACACCTCCTCGGGTTCCGGCTCAGGAAGTTTATCGCCCGAACGCGCGAACGACCGTGTACAAGCGCCGGCAAGAGAAAAATGCTCATCACAAGATCGGAAATGAGACCACCGACAATCACGATCGCAAACGGCCGTTGCGAATCCGAGCCGATTCCATGCGACAGCGCGGCCGGAAGCAATCCCAAAGTTGCGACGAGCATCGTCATCATGATCGGACGCAACCGCAGCACTGCGCCTTCCGCCGCGGATTCTTCAATCGTGTAGCCTTTCGCGCGCAACTGATTGATGTACTCCAGCATGATCACGCCGGTTTGCACGGACACTCCAAACAGCGCCAGGAATCCGACACCGGAAGACACACTGAAGTTTGTGTGCGTGATGAAAAGCGCGACGAGCCCGCCGAGCCGCGCCATCGCCACGTTCGTCAAAATCAGCAGCGCCCACTTCATCGACTTGAACATCGTGTACAAAATTACAAAAATCACTACGATCGTCACCGGCAAAACCACCAGCAGCCGTCGCTCCGACCGCTTCTGGCTCTCATACTCGCCCGCCCAGTCGTAGGTATAACCCGTCGGCAGTTTCACCGCCGCATTTACTTTCCGAATCGCTTCTTCCACCGTGCTTCCCAAATCTCGTCCGCGAACGCTGTATTTGATCGCGACGTAACGCGAATTCGCTTCGCGATAAATTTCCGAGCCCCCATCCTTCACGTTCACTTTTGTGAGCTGCGCGAGCGAAACGCGTTCACCCGTCGGCGCCACCAGCCGGATTCTCTCAATAGCTTCCCGCGTGTCACGAAACTGCGGTTGATAGCGAAGAACGAGATCATATCTCTGTTCACCGATCAGCACTTGATTGAGCGCATTTCCTCCCACTGCGGTTTGAATCGCGTCCTGCACATCGGAAACGTTGACGCCGTAGCGCGCCGCCGCATCGCGATCGACTTCAAAATCCAGATTTGGCTGGCCAAGTACGCGAAACAACCCGAGATCTTCCACGCCGCGAACTCTCCGCATCATCTCAACAACAGCATCGCCTTTCTCTTCAAGCGTCTTCAAATCGTCGCCGTAAATTTTCACCGCCAGCGCGCCCTTCACGCCGCTGACCGCTTCTTCCAGGTTGTCTGAAATCGGCTGCGAAAAATTCCAGATCACTCCCGGAATTTTCTCCAGCTCCCGGTTCATCGCCTCGATCACCAACTCTTTGTTCTCGTGAAATACGGGACGCCATTTTTCCTTCGGCAGCAAATCGACGAAATACTCCGTATTAAAAAATCCCGTCGTATCCGTTCCGTCATCCGGCCGGCCAACTTGATCGACGACCTGCGGCACTTCGGGAAACGAAGCCAGAATCTGTCGCGCGCGTTCTGCCACTCGCGCCCCTTCGGTGGGCCCCGTGCTCGGCGCCAAAGTTCCGCGAACCCAAATCGCACCTTCGTCCAGATGCGGCAGGAATTCCGATCCGATCACGCCACCGATCGCCAGATAAACCGTGAACACGAAAGAGAGCAGGGCCACACCAATGGTGATGCGCCGATTCTGAATCGCCCAGTTCACCGCATGGCGATACCGCGCCGTAATCCACTCCATCACCGGATTTCGCCACTCTTTGATTCCGGAGGCGAAAAGGAAACTCGCCAGCGCTGGCGCAACCAACATCGAAAAAGTCAGCGCTCCCAGCAGCGCGAACGCAACCGTCCACGCCATCGGCTTGAACAATTTCCCTTCCACGCGCTGCAACGTAAAAATCGGCAGATACGCCGTGATGATGATCGCGATCGCATAGAACACCGGCCGTTGGACTTCGTGCGCCGCCTGCCGGATTTTGTCCATCGGCGTGAGCTGGTAATTTCGCGACGGCTGGTTCAGATGGCGCACGATGTTTTCCACCATCACGACGGCGCCATCGACGACCATTCCGAAATCCAGCGCGCCCAGCGACAAGAGGTTCGCGGAAATGTGCCGAAGATCGAGGCAAATTGCCGCGAACAAAAGCGAAAACGGAATCGTCAGCGCGACGATCAGCGCCGCTCGCGCATTCCCCAGAAAAATAAAAAGGATGATGACGACCAGGATCATGCCTTCGGTCAGGTTGTGCATGACCGTGTGTGTCGTGTAATGCACAAGATCGTCGCGATCGAGATACGGAACGATCTTCACTCCCGGCGGCAAAATCTGCTCGTTCAACCGCCGCACCATCGCGTGAATGCCTTCGAGCGTGGTCGCCGTGTCTGCGCCTTTGCGCATGAACAAAATGCCTTCGACAACGTCGTTGTCGTCGAGCACCACGCCATCCGAGCGATGAATCGCCTTGCCGATTTGCCCCAGGCGAATTTTTGGTCCCTGCTCAACCGTCGCGATGTCTCGAATCCGCAGCGGCGTTCCGTTTTGCGTTTTGATGACCGTCTTGTCGATGTCCTGGACGTCGCGCACCAATCCGACCGCGCGCACATTGATCTGTTGCGCGCCCTGCTCGATGAAACTTCCGCCGGCGTTCGCGTTCGCATTCGTCAGTTGTTGTTCGATCTGCGCCAGCGTCAATCCATACGAAACCATCTTGTCGGGATCGAGACGAATCTGATATTCGCGGGTGATTCCGCCGAACGACGAATCGTCCACGACATCCGGCACCGATTTCAGATATTTCGCGATCACCCAATCCTGAAGCGTCTTCAGTTCCATCACGCCATAACTCGGGTTGTCGCTCTTGAGCGTGTACCAATAGATCGAACCGATCGGACTGAAGTCCGGCCCAATCGTTGCCGTCACTCCGGGCGGCAGCGTCACCTGTCCGACCCGCTCGTTCGACTTTTTCGCGATCCCAATCGTTGTCTGAGTCATCGTCGAAAATCAGGTTCACGACCGAGAGCCCTGCTAGCGACGCCGACCTCACGTGCTGCACGTGCGGCATGCCGTTCATCTGGATTTCGATCGGCACGGTGACTTGCTGCTCGACCTCTTCGGCCGCACGCCCGGGCCATTGCGTGATGACTTGCACCCACACGTTCGCCACGTCGGGATATGCTTCGACCGGCAGCGCCTTGAAAGCGATCGCGCCCCACACAAAGAGCAGCAGCGCGAGACTCAAGACGACGAACCGATTGTTGAGTGCGAATGCAACGAGATTGCGAATCATTACTGGGACACCGTGTTCTGGAATTCGAGCGCGTTCGACACAACGTCCTGCCCGACCGAAACTCCGGAAAGAACTTCCTGCATATTTCCGGGCAGCATATCGCCGCCCTTTACCTCAATGCGTCGCAGAGTTTTGTCGCCCGCGGGGACGTAGACCCAGTCCCGATCCTGCAGATGCAGGATCGCCGTCGCTGGAACGGCAGCGCGAGTCTCTTTCTTCCGCCCGTGGAATGTGGTCGTGACAAACATGCCCGGCCGCATCAAACCCGGATTTCGGACCTCGATGCGCACCTTCGAGGTGCGAATGTTGGGATCGAGAATCGGGCCGATGTTATTGATCGTGCCGGTAAATATTTTGTCGGGATAGGCATTCAAGCGGATGTCGGCTTTCTCGCCGGGGTGCACCGCGGAAAGATCGTTTTCGTACACGTCGCAAATGATCCAGACGTAGGTCAAATCCGAAATCGTAAACGGGTTGGGAGAGCCGAGGCCCGCGACGCCCGCTGCGTTGGTAACCTGCTGATCCGTGATCACACCTGAAATCGGCGCGCGCACCTCGACGGTGCCCGACGGCTGATCGAGGTTGGCACTGCCAAGCACACGAAGCTTCTCGGCAGATGTTTTGACATCGACTTTCGCTTTCGCGTCGGCGTCTTCCGCCACTTGAAAGTCATTCAGCGAAATCACGCCCTTGTCGTAGAGCAGCTTGGCGCGCTCCAGTTGCGTCGCCGAGAGCTTTTCGTCGGCCATGGCTTTTTGATAATCGGAATATGCACCGGCGATGTCGGAGCTTTGCACCAGCAGCAGAGTCTGGCCCTTTTTGACGACATCTCCGAGGCGCGCCTTGATGTCAACGACGCGGCCCGTCGCGATCGAGATCACCGGAACGGTCCGGCTGATGTCGGGAGTCACCGTCCCGGTCGCGCGCAACTCCGATGCGGCTTCGTGGGCCACAGCCTTCATCAGCGGAAACCGGTCGGGATGATCGACGGTGAAAAGGTTTCGGTCCTGGACGCTTTCCACCTTCGTCTGCGGAGGAGCGCCTTCGTTCGCGCCGAGTTTGTCTTCGCCGCAACCTGCGCCGCAAAATCCTATGCACAACACCGCGATGCCGGCAACGACAGCGGCGAAAGAATTATTTCGATTCATGGAATGACCTCGCGTCCGACGGACATATTCAAATTGGCTGCCGCGGTGAGATAAGACCCGATCAGATTCAAGTAGCCGAGTTGCACGTTGCGGTAATCCGATTGTGCGTTGAGGTAATCGAGCAGCGAAGACGCGCCATGCTCATAGGCGAACTGCACGGAATCGCGAACCTCCGTCGCTTCCTGCAAGTAGTGATCCTTGTAGGGTTGCAGCAGCAGGATCGTGCTGTTTAGCGTCGCGTGCGCGGTATCGACATCGCTGAGAACCTGCGCTTTCGCCGCATCCATCAGCCGCTGATTGCGGTCGATGTCGATTTTCGTTCGCAGCTTTTCGCCTTGATTGCGGTCGAAAATCCGGAGAGGGACGCTGACGCTGACTCCAAAATACTGATCGATCGGCGGATTGCGGCCCACGTCGAGCGCGAAGGTTGGGTCCGTCGAGCCGTCGGCAATGGCGAGCTTGTGGTCGGTCTGGGCTTTGGTGACCGCCTGCAAAGCCGCGCGCAGGTCGGGCCGGGCATCGAGCGCCGTCTGGCGCACTTCGTCGCGCGACGGGATGCGGTTGGCAAAATCGAAGGGTCCGCTCACGTCGAACTGGTCGACGTGCGTGCCATCGTTGATGAGCATAAGCAGTTGCACTTTCGCTGTGATCAAGTTGACTTCAGCGGTCTGCAGGTCGGACTCGTACTGCACGCGCTGCAATTCCAGGCGCTGCATATCGACCTTGGCCATGCCGCCCGCTTTGAGGCGTTCGCGGTTGAGATCCAGGAAGTGGTCGTAATACTCGAGGTTGTCTTTGGCCAACTGAAGAACGGCTTTGGCCTGTAGCGTTTGCACGAACGCGCTGCGAAGCTCGAAGAGCAACGTGCGATCGAGATCGGCCTGACCCGATACCGCAATGTCGGTAGCCTCTTTTGCGCTCTCGAGGCGCAGCTCTCGTTTGTGCCGACGTTCGTGCAAGTAGCTCACGGTGGCCGACGACAGCAGGAACGAAAATGGTCCGTGTGATGGGCCGCCGGGAAAGGGATCGATCTGGTCGGCCAAGATCGTCGCCGCGGGATTCGGCCGCAGGTAGGCGCTGATTTCATTCGCCTTCGATTCGTCGATTCCCAACTGACCGGCGCGCAGATTGGGGTTATTGGTTTCGAAGCGGAGCCGGACTTCATCCCAGCTCACCGGGGTCTGTGCCGAGCTGGCGCGCGGAAACAGAGCCAGGGCCAACAGCAGGCCAAAGCTCAGACACCAGGAAACCCTTCGCATGACTCCTCCTTGCCAATTGGCAGCGCGTTTGACCGACCCCGAGCCCGACCCGGCGGGGCAAAGCTCATATCACGTCAGCAAGAACCGTTTGTGACAGCCAGATGAACGGGTGGTTGCTTCGAAATGACCGATCGTTAACTTGGTTGTCCCTTTCGGCGGCGGACAGCCGGCCCAGAACGCCCGATACCCGTTTGTTTTTCTCGCCGGAATGACGGCACCTTCGGGCGGATCGATCGTGCGGACATGGGGCGCAGCGCGCTGCGCCCTACACTTGCGAGAATCACGACGACTCGATGACGCACCGAACTTGAATGAGACCCTTGGGGCTTGCTACCATACCCCCACTGGGTAGGTAGGCGGAGGAATTGATACCATACCCCTATAGGGTAGTCAAGACGGAAACTATGACACACACATCGCGTGAAAAGCTCGACCTGGTCAATCGCACCAAGAAAATCATCGGTCAATTGGAGAGTGCCTTACGCGGCCTGAACGAAGACGAACAGTGCGCCGACGTGCTTCAGCGCCTTTCGGCCGCGCGCGGGGCGATCAATGCGCTGATGGGCGAACTCCTCGAGGATCACATTCGCCATCACATGCCGCGCAATTCCAAATCCTCCGAAGAAGCCGCCGAAGACGTGATCGAAATCGTCCGCACCTATCTCAAGTAAGCTGCCGGGATTTCGAAACTAGTGTGGCAAGCCGATCCGGCACACTGGACCTCGGCCCGATCTCGATCGTGAGTTGACCAATCCGCACGTTCGCCGCAACAACTTTTGCGCTTATTCCGAAATCGACATATACCGGGAATAACGTTCTCGAGCCCGCGGATGACAAACACTAAGATTCGCCATCCTGTGTTGTTGGCAATATCGGCGATACTGGCGCCATTTTTGGGCCTCTGCACATTATTCGCTTTGGTCGTAACGGTAGTGCAGGCGTGGCAAGAGCACGCTCAGTCTCAGTGGCCGCAGGTTATGGCGACTGTCGACCAGTGCGGGCTTACGCGAACCAGCACCCGGCAGCGTAACCACTTCTATATTCGCTGCCGTTTGCGTTATGAACTTGGATTCGAACAACTTGCGGCCAAGGTCTATTCGGCAAGCGTCCCCTCGAGAGAAGTTGCGCAATATCCGCCCAACCAGATTGGCCCGCTCGAGGATTGGGTGAGCGAACATCCGACGGGCACTCCGATCGCCGTTCGCTACGATCCGTCGAACCATCAGCGAATCGTGCTCGTCGAGGGTGGCATGCCGCCTCGCGGAGGACCGAAAACGCCATACAACCTCAAGCTTTTGGCGGCGTTTGGGGCGGGCTTCTTGATGGTCCTGACAACCTTGCGACTTACGCGACCGCCGACTGGCTGGCGGCAGGAAAATCCTTCCGTCGCGCTCGGCAACGCAGCCGACACAAGCTTGCAACCACGGTAGGACCAGAGCCTTCAGCAAACCATTGTGGCGAAGGTGCGGCAATGTGACACGCGTACCGTTGACCCAACTGCTCACCTGACGCTATCGTTTGCAGTCAAATGGCGTAGGTTTCGCTTTAGAGGTGTCGGTCTTGACGGAGAAAAAGGGCAATCGGCTGCGAATTCCGCTTATGGGTGCGGTCAAGGCGTGCTGCGTCTGCCTCTGCATCATTTGCACGCCAGCCTCCTATGGACAACGCACGGCCCCGCCGGTAGGCGGTCCACTCGGGAAGACGACAGGCGGTTTTTCCGACCAAGACGCGTCCGTCAGCGTCCTGGTTAGCGTTCGAGAGAATGGCGGCGCCCCGTTGCAAGGGTATGCCATCGTCAAGATGTCGTCGGACTTCAAGGGGATTCACCTTACGCAATCCACGCAGGATGCCGGCAACGCGACGTTCCCGCCCGTGCGTACGGGCGATTACAAGATCGAAGTCAGTTCCATCGGATACAAGACCAAGACGGAAACCGTTCAGGTGATGCCGAGTACTTCGACCTACAACGTTTATATGTATTTGCAGCCGGAGGGAACCGCGGACAACACGAACGGGCCACCGTCCGGAACGACGATGACACCCAAGCTGCAATCGGAAATCGATAAAGCAGTCACAAAGATGCGACGCCAACAATTCGATGACGCGCGCCAGCATTTTGAAAAAGCAGCGAAGATCGCGCCGGGAAATCCCGACGTGCAGTACATGTGGGGAATGCTGGAGTATTACCAACAGCACTTCGATGTTGCGCGGACGAAATTCGAGACGGCGGTCTCGATCAATCCAAATCATGAGCGCGCGCTGGTTTTGCTGGGAGAAATGCAACTGCGCGACAAACAGTCTGCGCAAGCGGTGCAGACGCTGGAGAAAGCGTTTCTGGTGAACGGCGCGGATTGGCGCACGCACTATTTGCTGGCGTTCGCGTATGCGGATGAAAGGAATTTCGCGAAGGCGGAAACACATGCGCAGCGGGCGGCCGATCTTGGCGGAAAGGATCACAGCCCACAGGCGCGCGTGCTGCTTGGGCGAATTTTGTCCGCGGAAGGGAAAGTTTCGGAGGCGCGCAACGCGTTCAACGCGGTGATTCGGGATTATCCGGGCGATCCGTCGGCGAAGGACGCGAAGGCTGCGCTGGTGGGGCTGGATAAGGCGGCGGAGTCGCCAGCGAGGACTCTCGTTGAGGCGTCGACCTCGGGAGCAACCGCGTCAAACGCGGCAGCGGGTTCGCGGAATGGAAATGCTTCGACTGCAGATGCGGCGCCTGCGCCTGTGCCGGCGGCTTCGATTCGACCGTGGGCTCCGCCGGACATCGATGCGAAAGAATATGTGGTCGCTCCGGATGTGTCGTGCTCGCTCGACACGGTTCTACAGCGAACGCAGATGCGGATGATGAAGCAGATCGCCAACTTCGAGAAATTCATGGCGACCGAGCACATCGAGCATCAGGACATCGATGCGTATGGAAATCCGGGAAGCATCAAAGCGAAGGATTTCACTTATCTCGTTTTTGTTCGCCACGAAAAATCGGGAGCGCTGCTGCTGGATGAAGAGCGTGACGGCGGCGAGAGTCTGAGCGAGTTTCCGACGTCACTGGCTTCGCACGGACTTGTCGGGCTCGGAGTGTTTCTCTTCGATCCCGATTTTGAAAATGACGTGACGTATCGCTGCGAAGGATTGAGCGAGTGGCGCGGGCAAGCGGCGTGGGAGATTCGCTTCGAGCAGAAGCGCGACGTGGAGTCGCGGCTGATGACATGGCGCAATAGCCGGGGATTGTTTCCGGTGGCGTTGAAGGGGCGCGCGTGGATTTCGTCAAGCAGCTACGATCTGCTGCATCTGGAGACGGATCTGCGCGATCCGATAGCACAGCTCGAACTCGATCGCGATCATCTGGCGATCGATTATGGGCCGGTGAATTTCGATCACGACAGCACATCACTGTGGCTGCCGTGGTACGCGGAGATTTACATGCAGCTTCACGGCAAGCGCTACCATCACCGGCATACGCTTACGAACTATGCGTTGTTTTCTGTGGATACCGATCACCAGATCAACGCGCCGAAACAATCCGAAAAACAAAACTGAAGCGGTCGCAAAAACAAAACGCCCCGGAGATTTCCGGGGCGTTTCGGTCCATTGGATTTTGTCTAGGCTTCAGCAAAAAATTTCAGCTTGCTGAAACCGACTCGCGGCGAAATTACCGCTGCGGCTTGGGTGCTGCTGTTGCCGGCTTTGGCGTCGTGCCGCCGGTTGCCGGCCGCGCTGCTGGTGCCGTCGCCGCGCCACCCTTCACCGGATAGGCGTTGTCGTAGAGACGAACGATTTCCTGCGTGATGTCGATGTTCGGCGAAACGAAGAGCACCGGCGTATTCTGCGCCGAGGAATCGAGCACGACGACGATGCCATTTTCACGCGCGTAGCGATCGAGGACATCGACCATCTTGCGGCCGATGCGATCGAACACGTCGGCCTGGGCGGACTGAACGTCTTCCTGATATTCGTCCTGCTTGCGCTGGAGCTGGCGGGCCATGGATTCGCCCTGGCGCTGGAGGCGGGTCGCTTCGTCCTGGCTGAGCTTGCCGGCGCCGGTGTCGAGCCGCTGACGAACGTCGTTGATCTGCTTGTTCATTTGCTCGAGTTCGTTCTGGCGCGCGGAGAATTGCGATTGCAATTCGGCGCTGGCCTGCTTGCCTTCGGCAGTGGTGGCGATCGCCTGGCGGATGTTAATCACGCCGGTCTTGCCAGAGACGGCGGAGCCGGCGGCGGCTGGCGCCTGAGCGTGCGCGACGACGGTCGCGAACAAGCCGGCGGCAGCCAAGAGGGCCGCGCGCATCAGTTGGCCGCGAAACCGCGAAGCGGTGGTAATTCTCGAATTCACTTTATTTCTCCTTGTACTCAAATAAGTATTCAGAAAGTCTGGTAATCCGAAATCCTGGTTGCGTATCCCGGCTGCGATATTCGGTTAGGAACCTCGGGCCGCAACCTGCCGATTCAAAACGTAGCTCGCCGTCGAAACTCCTTAGAAAGACGCTCGCACAGCCGCCTCGTTAGCGAGATCGATTGGCTTGTATCGCTTCCCCTCAGAGGGTCGTACAGGCAGTACACAAACCTCGGAGTATAGCCGAGCAACTCCGCCCGCTGCAATGAGAAACGAGGCAGGACCCACCCTTGCTATTTAGGATGTCACTTGCCCAGTCGGCGGTTGGCCAGACCTGATTGCCATTCCCGGCGCAAGGGACGAACCTGACTTCCGTCGGTCGGGCATCAGTTGGGCAAAGGCAAAATCAACAGCCGGTTGTTGGCCGAATCGGTGATCACCGCCATGTTGGTAAATGGATGAATCGCAGCGGCGAATTGCGTCGAGCCGGAGACTCCCATCGTGGCGACCGTTCTTAGTGTTTGCGTGTCGAGCACCGAAATCGTGTTGCTGACCGAGTTGACGGTTAGCAACGTGCCGGTGTTCGGATTCACGGCCAGCGAGGTCGGATTGATACCGACCGACGCGGGGGTGGCGGTTCCCGTCGAAGGATTGAACGAATAAATCACGTTGCCCTCACTGCCGGTCGCGTAGAAGACACCGGGAGGCTGAGTCTGCGTGCCGTTTGAGCTTGTCGTGGTGCCACCACCGGCAGGATCGAAGACGACGCCTGTAGGAGTTGCAGTCGTGGTAGCAGCGGCAATAGTGCTGCATTGAGCCGGCACGTTGCTGCTGACGTCTACCGTGTCGAGCACGCCTGTTGCGGCTGTGCTGGTGCCGAGTTCGAGGGCAGTGACAACGGCGACACCGACGCCGCCCGTGGTCGATCCGGTGCCGCAAGCAGCGCGGTTGGGATCGATGGCGACAGCAATCGGTTGCTGATCGATGCCGAGGGTGTTGACCGTCGGGGTCGTGCTGCTTGAGGTGATCGACGTCAGGTCAATTGCGGTGATGCTGTTCGATCCGGTATTGGCGACGATCGCGACACCCGAAAGAGGATTGATCGCAACGCCAGTCGGATTCGTGCCCGTGCTAGGCGTCGCAACCACAGTGTCGGTATTCAGGTTCACGATCGAAGCAGTGCCATCGGTATTGTTCGCAACCACGGCGTAGCCCAGGCGCGGAATGACGTCGACACCGGAAGGAGCGGTTCCAACGGCGATTGTCTTCGTGAGCGGAGCCGCGACACCTGGCGTGAGATCGACGATCGAAATGCTGCCGCAACCGTTGTTGGAAACGACCGCGATGTTGCGGGTCGTATCGATGGCAACGGCAGTTGGAGACGGCGAAGTTGTGCCTGTGCACGACGGTTGGAGGTTCACCGCCTCGACAGCAGAGAAATCCGTCGGATTCGAACCGACGCCACCGATGACCACATCCAGGGCGTATCTCCGGGGAGCGGTCAGGAAGGATGCAGGAACCTGCGCGTCGACTTCGTTGTTGCTGACGACGGTCACAGTTGAAAGCGGAGTGCCATCGAGACGCACCTGAGCCGGTGATCCGGAGGTGAAGCCGCTACCGAATATCTGAACGGTGACCGGGCCACCGGCAGTCGGAGTCGAATTCGTCGTGAGCACGGCTTGAGGAAGAACTGCACCCGGAACGCTCGATGACGCGACGACCGAACTGATTTGAACCGGCTTGATTGTTCCGAGGTGAACAACGCTGATGTTGTTGCTGCCTGAGTTCACGGCGAGCGCGACGTTGTTGGTGGCGTCGACCGCAAGCGCACCAGGGATCGGGAGCGCGGTTGGCGTGGACGAGCCGCTGGGTACGTTGACGGTACCTATTCCGGTGCCGTTGGTCGGAACGATAGCGATACGCGCGAGGCGCGCCGGATCGAGCAGCGACAACTGATTCAAATGCGGGTTGAAAACGAGTGCGGTATTGGAATACGGCTGATACGCGACGCTGGTATCCCCGATTTCGCCCGCCGCGTTGGTAGTGCTGCCACCGAGAACGACGTTCTGATCGAGCTGGATGGAATCGATTGACTGATCGAGAGTGCTCAGGAAAGTGACCTGAGCCAAATTCGAGTTGGGGTCGGCCATAACGGCTGAGCGAGTAATCGGGTTGATGGCGATGCCCTGGATCGTTTGAGAGACGGTGAAAAGCAGGAAGGCATTCCCGTAACTGACTGTGCCGACTGGCGCCGTGGTAGTGCCACCCGTGACGGAATCATTCACGGCAGTCTGGGAATACGCGAAGTTATTCGCGTCGATGACGGTGATGCCAGAGAAGGTGCCGTTGAAGTTCGAGTTCTTGGTCGAAACGCCGCTGATCAAAACAGTTCCGGGGTTCGCGGGATTGATGTTGTGAGCAGAGACAGTGGTAATGGTGACGACATTCGAAGTGCGAATGGCACTCGCGATACCGATATTTTTTGACTTCGCAGTCAGGTCAACCGCTTGCAGAACGCCGGCTCCTCCCGGAGTGACGTAGGCCAAGTGAACGCGCGGCTGGAGAGCGATCTGCGGATATTGGCCGGTGTTGATGCTCACCGAAGAAATTACGCAAGGCGGGGCCTGGCCTGCGAGGAGGCATTCCGACGTATTGGCTGCGTTTCCGGGATTGATGTCGGCGATGAAACCGATGTTTGTGTTGGCATACGCGACTACCGCCGTATGCGTCAGCGAGTCGATGCCGACCGAGAACGGGAATGGAGGAGGTGTCGGCGGAGTTGTCGGCGCCGAAGTAGGTATGAGCGGAGCAAGATTAATCGTCGCAATCGGCGTCGGGTTAGGAGTGGCGCCCGGCGCAGGGGTGCGAAGAAGCTCGAGAGTGCGGTCGGCATAGTTGACGACGGCCGTCACGTGAACATTGGGGACACCGCCAACTGTGACGCCGAGTGTATCGACGGCGACGCCGGTCGGAGTCGTTCCGACAGAAACGGGACTCGGCATCACGATGGGATTGCCACCATTCAAATTGACGTACTCGACTTTATTGGTTCCAACCTCCGCTACAGCGGCAACGCCAAGCACGTCGTCGATTGCGATCGCGCTGGGAGTGGCCGTGCCTGTAAGCGGCAACATGGTTGCCGTGCTCGGCGGATTGCTGACGCCGTAGTCCGGGAAAACCGCAAAGCTGGTTGTCGCTGTCGTCGGCGAGGCGTTGTTGTTGGTGACGCTAATCGGGAACAAACCCGCGGTCGGCAATGGAGGCATCGTCAGGGAGAGCTGACGCGACGAAGGTTGCTGGACCGCGATGGGTGATCCGTTGAATTGCGTGGAAACCAGCGGGAAATTCGTCGAGCCAAAGAAACCGCCATCGATCAACAAACTGCCAGAGGAGGCAGCGCCTGCAGCGGTCTGCGGCAGACTGTTAGGCGAAGTAGAGATCAATGATGGACGTTCGGCTACGACGGTGATCTTGAATGGGCCGCCACCCGAACCGGGTTGGCACGTAGTTTGCCCGATTGGCGGGTTGCAAATGCTAATCGTGTGACTGCCTGCCGTTTGGAGTTGTGCCGGCAGCAAACGCGCACGCGCACCGGTCGGAGTCGAACCCGCGGTCGGAGGAGAAACGACGACGACCTGCGTGGCGGGCAGAGCGGTGCCGTCGAAGAAAATACTCGTGAGCGAGTTCACGTTCGTGGCGGCGAGGTAAATATCCTGCAAAACACCGCCTTGCGGGGCAACGCTGGGGGAAATGCCAGTGAAGCTAATTACGCCTGTAGCCACGATGGTCACGCTGGCAGCACCTAAGCGGGTTGAATCGACTTTGGATATCGCAAGAATTGTGACGATTTGAGGCGTAGTTGTAGTGATCGTAGACGGAGTCGCCGCTGTGGGGACACTTGCCGGGGCGGTGTATATGCCTGTACTGCTTATACTTCCGCAGGTGGGGCTGCAGGTGACGAGATCCGCAAGGCTGTTGGCGCTGGTGAGAGGTTCCTGCGTGACCTGCCAGGTGACATCGTTCGGCGTGGAATCGTTGGTGAGAGTGGCGACGAACTGAAAATTCTGACTGGTCGGGACAGCGGCCGTGGCCGGATTGATGGTGACGGAGATACCGGAATCCAGGCTGACGGTGCACGTGCCGGTGGTCTTGTTATTGGCCTGCGCAGTCGCGGTGATCGTGATGGCCGGCGGGGAGACGATCGTCGTCGCGGTGGGAGGCGGAGTCGAGATTTTTGCGGGAGCGGTGTAGGTAACGGTAGTGTTTTGAATGTTGGTGAGAACGCCGGTGTCGGCGGTACAAGGAGCGGCGGCACTGGTTGTGGAACTGGTGGTGTTGTTTGCGGCGATCGTGGTGGTGGTCGTCGTAAAGGTGCAGGTCCAGGTGACGTTGAGGTTGGTGGAACCCGCAACAGTCGCGGTGAGGTTGAGCACCTGGGTGACGACGAGCGCTGCCGAGGGCTGGCTCAATGTGACGGTCACAGCGTTCGCGCTGCCGCCGCCGCAACCTTGCATGATGAAACCCGCGAGCGCGGCGAACCCGGCCACGCAGCTAAAAAACTTTCGCAACTTCATTCCCCCTGCCTCCCCTGCATAAAACGTCCGGCGATTATCGCAAAGAGCAGGCCGATTGTTGCAATCGAACACTGCGTCGCGCCCGGTTCCCCAGGCTGCCGGCTATGAAAATTCAACTGCGCGTTGCTAGAAAGTCTTGCCCACCGTGAAACGGAAGGTGGTCTTGGGCTCGAAATAGTTCAGACGGCCCGGATTCAAACTGAACTCCTGCAACAAAGGCAATACCTGGTTCTTGTAGACCTCAGGCGGCAGGGTGTCTTCAAGCAACTTGAGCTCGCTCGGATTGATGTAGTCGGGCGGCGAAATGATTTCGGAGTGCAGGCGATTGATGTTGTAAGCGTAGTAGATACGGAACGGCGCCTGAACGATCGGAAGCTGAACGCCAAATTCGATACCGGTGGAACCGCGGAGCCGGAAGTTTGTGCCGCTCGCGATCGGCAACTGGCCGCTGACGTTCGCACCCGGAAACTGCTGGAGAAGATTGGTGAGGCCCGCCGGGTTCAGCTTGAGCGCGTCGGTGCGCACGATGCCGTCGGTGCCGCCGTCGAGGAAGAGAGAAACGGTTACAGGTCCGACGATGGGGATGCGGTATTCAATGTTACCGGAAGTCTGAAGGTCTCCGCCCGGCAGCGTGGCCTGATACGTGAGAACGGGAATGGCAAAGCTGCGTTGCAACGGTGAACCGGAAGCCGACAAGGTGGTCGGGTCGGAGAATATAAAAGTCTGCGAGGTCTCGGTCGGGATGAACGTGACCGGCGAAATCGAGCGAATGTCGTAACCGCGAAGATCTTGTTCGCCGCCCATGTAGAAACGGCTAAATGGAGGAACTTCTTTACCGCCGTAACCGGTGGTGAACGCCGAAGTAAAGTGAACACCCAGGACGTTGCGCTTTTTGTAGACGGGACGGAATTGCGTGTAGCTGAAAACGTTCGTAATCGTGTTGGTGTTGCCGCCGAGCGGACCTCCGCTGACAGCGGCCGAATAGAAGAAGCTGTGTCCCTTGCGAGGGTTCTGCGGGTTGTCGATCGTGTTGTAGCTAACGCTGGGAGTGATGGTGCTGGAGACGATACCCGTCAAGGCGCTCGGGCCCGCGACGCTGGTGAATTGCAATTGTTCGAACAGCAATTGCGACGCTTCGTTGAACGTCTGGATGTTGGTGTGCGTCAGGCCGTAAGTGATCGAGAGGCGCGTGAATGACAAACGCTTGACCGGATACTGCGCAAAAACGGTGAAGCCGGTAGAGTTCTGCGTGTAGTTCTGGACGAATTCGGGGTTGATGCTGACGGACTGGCCGAGGAGCAAAGCTTCCTGCTTGGCCTGGTCGAAGTTGTAGCGGTTGTCGAAGATGGTGAAGCCGGTGGAGATCGGACGGTCGAAGAGATACGGCTCGGTGAAGCCGAACATGAAGCTGCGCTGCAAGTCGCCGAACTGGGCGGAGAAGGTAAGCGTTTCGCCGAGACCGAGGAAGTTGTTGGTCTGATAAGTCAGGCCGATGAACGTGCCGGCGAGTCCGCTGACGCCGCCCTGCAAGCCGATGGATTGCTTGCCCTTTTCCTTCAACTTGAGATTGAGATCGACGGTGCCATCTTTCGTGTTGCGCTTGATTTCGACGGCCTTGTCTTCTTCGATGCGGTCGAAATAATTGAGCTGGTTGAGGCGAAGGATGCTGATTTCCCAGGCGCGCTTGTTGAAGAGCTGGCCTTCGTCGAGCAGCAGCTCGCGGCGGATGACTTTGTCGCGCGTGGTGGTGTTGCCGGTGAAATCGATGCGGCGGACGTAATACTGTTTTTCTTCGCTGAAGCGCAGCGTGAGATTGATCGTGGCACTTGGATCGTCGATGTCGAATTCGGGCTCAGCCGTGAAGTCGATGAATCCGTATTGGCCGTAGGCTTTGCCGTAGTCCTCGATCGCTTTACGAACTTTAGCGGCGGAGAAAATGTCGCCTTGCTTGAGCGGGAAGACAGTCTTGAGCGCATCGACTTTTAGCGAGAGAGCCTTATCTGGGTCGGCGCTAACGATCTTCAGCGTGCCCATCTTGTAGCGTTCGCCTTCTTCGATCGGAATCGTAATGTTGACGGCTTTGCCGTGCGTGCGGCCGGTGAGCGGAACGCCGAGCTTGTAGCCTTGCGTGTCGTAGTTTTCGAGGATCGGGCCGTTGGGCGCGACGACGACCTTGAAATAGCCATTGTCCTGGTAGAAGCCGCGGACACCGACTTCGAGATCTTCGGTCAGCTTTTCGGAATCGTAGGTCTTGCTGAGAACGTTGATGTCCCAGAAATAGAGCGGAATCGAGTAGGGACGATCGTGGCGCATCTGGCGGAGCAACTTGCGATCGCTGAAGGCGTGGTTTCCGGTGAACTTGATGTGGCCGACTTTAACTTTCGGGCCTTCCTGAATCTTGAAGACCAGGATGACGGCGTTGCTGGAGGCGATGCGCTCGTACTGCGGCGTGACGGTGGCGAACTGGCGACCGTGTTCGCCGAGCAATTCCTTGAGCACGACTTCGGCTTTCTTGATGCGCGTCGGATCGAAGCTGCTTTCAACGGTCAGGCCGACTTTGCGCTCTTTAAAACGATCGAGAATGTCGGATTCGGAAATCGAGTGGATGCCGTCGTAGCGGATACGACGAATGACGGGGCGCTCTTTGACTTCGAAAATGATGTTCTTGTGATTTGGGCCGTCGGGGGAATCTTCGACGCGCAGCTTTACGTCTTCGAAGAATTGCGTGTTCCAGAGAGCCTGGAAGTCGCGGCGGAGCGTTTCCTCATTATAAGGATCGCCTTCGCGAGAGAAGATGCGCGCCTTCAGGGTGTCGCTGCGGATGCGGCGATTGCCTATAAAGATGATGCGATCGACGACGGCGGGCGAATTCTGGTCAACGGCTGGAGCGGCCTGCGTCGGAGCGGCTTCGAGGGGCGATTGCGTCGGCTGAGGAGCCGGCTGCGGAGGAGCGGGCTGTTGTTGCTGAGACTGATCGGGCTGCTGCTGTGTTTGCGGCTTGGAGGACGACTCTTGCTGCTCTTGAGGCTTCGAGGACGATTCTTGCGATTTAACGTCTGCGGGGTTTGCGGAATCTAATGAATCGGACGCGCCGGAAGAGCGCGCAAAAACGCCCGCGAGTCCACGAGGCAACGCGCTAGCAGGAAGCAGCGCGGACGTGAGCGACAACACAAAGCCCACGATCCACAAAGATCGAGTGCGCAGAAGCCTGAACGGCGAACAGACTTTTATTTGAGCGGCCATTGACGAGGTCAAGGCCGCGCCCCCAAACCCAAGTTGTTCTTCTCCCGCCGTACCCGGTATGGGCCGGCCGTGAAGCTGGTCTAGTCGCGAGAGCCAGACCAGCTATGCGTTGTGTCTGATTCGCTAGTGGACGACCGGGGTTGCCTCACCCACCGGCCGGAACGCGAGGCCTTCCCCGGCGACATAAATCTGAAGCGTCGCAGGCCTTGTGATTCCACCCTGAATGAGAGCTTCCGACAGCGGATCTTCAACGTATTTCTGTAAAGCCCGCCGCAACGGACGCGCTCCGTAGTTCCGATCCGAGCACGTCTTTTCCAAAATCCACTGACGTGCCTCCGGCGACAGAACAATCTGGACCTGGCGGTGAATCAGCGTGTCGTTGAGCTGACCAACGAGCAGGTCGATGATGCGGAGCAGATCGTCGTCTCCGAGCGGATTGAAAATGATGACCTCGTCCAAGCGGTTCAGGAACTCCGGATTGAACGATTTCTTCACTTCGCCCATCACCATTTCTTCGATGCTCTTCATTCCGGCCTCATCTGCGCCGGATGCGAAGCCGATCGAGGTGCGCTTCACGAGGTGACGCGCGCCAAGATTCGAAGTCATGATGATGATGGTGTTACGGAAGTCCACGGTGTTGCCGAGGCCGTCGGTGAACTGACCGTCTTCGAAGACCTGCAACAGGATGTTGAACACGTCGGGATGCGCCTTCTCGATTTCGTCGAGCAGGATGACGGAGTACGGTGTGCGGCGAACGCGCTCGGTGAGCTGGCCGCCTTCTTCGTAGCCGACATAGCCTGGAGGCGCGCCGATCAGCTTGCTGACCGAGTGCTTCTCCATGAATTCGGACATATCGAAGCGGACGAGCGACTTTTCGCTGCCGAAGAGAAATTCCGCCAAGCGGCGCGCGACTTCGGTCTTGCCGACGCCGGTGGGCCCGAGGAAGAAGAAGCAGCCGACCGGACGCAGCGGTGACTTCAAGCCGGCGCGGCTGCGACGAATGGCGCGGGCGAGAGCGGTAATCGCTTTGTCCTGGCTGATGACGCGCTTGTGAAGTTCGGGCTCGATGCGCAGAAGTTTTTGCTGCTCGTCTTCTTTGATCGAGGTGACGCCGATTCCCGTCCAGCGCGAGACGACTTCTTCAATGTCTTCGCGGGTGACGATGCCGGTGGAGGCGTCGTCGAGCTTGTAGCGCTCACGAAGGCCACGCAGATTTTCTTTTTCTTTGCGCTCTTCTTCAGAGTAGAACCGCGCCTTTTCGAATTCGTGCGCGGCGATGGCGCTTTCCATCCGGTGCGTGATGAATTTCACGCGCTTCTGGACTTCGCCGACTTCTTCCGGAACGCTGGCCTGGCGCAGCTTGACGCGGGCGCCGGCTTCGTCGATCAAGTCGATCGCCTTGTCTGGAAGGAAGCGGTCGGGAATGTAGCGGTTCGAAAGGTAAACGGAGTAGCGAAGCGCTTCGTCGGTGTAGCTGACGGCGTGAAATTTCTCGTAGCGCTCGCGAACACCGCTGATGACTTGCACGGCTTGCTCTTCGTCCGGAGCAGGAACCTTGACGGCCTGGAAACGGCGCTCGAGCGAGCGATCCTTTTCGACCGACTTGCGGTATTCACCCGGCGTGGTTGCGCCGATGCACTGAATTTCGCCGCGTGACAGAGCCGGCTTCAAAATGTTGGCGGCGTCGAGCGAACCTTCCGCCGAACCTGCGCCAACCAGCGTATGAAGTTCGTCGATGAAGACGATCGAGTTCTGGCTCTCCATCAATTCTTTCATGATGGTCTTGAGCCGCTCTTCGAACTGGCCGCGATACTTGGTGCCGGCGACGATGAGCGAAAGATCGAGCGAAAGGATGCGCTTGTCGGCGAGGAACGGCGGAACATCTCCATCGGAGATGCGCTGCGCCAGTCCTTCGACGATGGCGGTCTTGCCGACGCCGGGTTCGCCGATCAGCACAGGATTGTTCTTGGTGCGGCGGCACAGAATCTGAATGACGCGCTCGACTTCACCTTCGCGTCCGACGAGCGGATCGAGCGAGCCTTCCTGAGCAGCCTGCGTCAGGTCGCGAGAGAATTCCGCGAGCAGCGACGTCTCTTTCGGGCGCGCGGTCGTGGTCTTTTCACCCGACGTGCGCGCGAGTTCCTCGCGCAGTGTCGAGAGGCGTAGTCCGCGCTCCATCAAAATTTCGGCGCCGAAGCACTTCTCTTCGCGCAAGATGCCGAGGAGAAGGTGTTCGGTCCCGACGTGCTTCACGCCGAGCCGCTCCGCTTCTTCGCCCGCCATATTAAGGATGCGCTTACACTCCGCGCTCAGCGGCACTTCAACAGATGTTGAAATCCGTTCGCGGATGGTGATGCGTGCTTCGATTTCTTTGCGGATCGATTCGATCGAACCCTGCTGGCGCAGGAAACGATTCGCCAGTGCTTTGTCCTCGCGCATCAAGCCGAGCAACAAGTGTTCGGTCTCGATGTACGGGCTGCCGTATTGGCTGGCTTCGTACCGAGCAAAGAATATGACGCGTCGCGCTTTTTCTGTATACCGTTCGAACACGATTAGCTCGCTTCTCCCCCTGGGGCCCTACTCGCTTTGGCCGAAGCCTCACGAGTTCTCAGAACGCCGTGTTCCAATCCCAGAATCCGGTCACATCGCGCGGCGAGCTCCAGATTGTGCGTCGCGATTAGCGACGTCAACTGGTACGTGCGATGCAGCCTTTCCAGCAACTCAAACACGGCCCAAGCATTCTGCTCGTCCAAATCTCCGGTGGGTTCATCTGCCAGCAGCACGGCCGGCTCGGTGACGAGCGCCCGAGCTATCGCGACGCGTTGCTGTTCCCCTCCGGAAAGCTCCCCTGCGCGGTGATCCGCTCGATTTGCGAGCCCGACTTCCGCGAGCCACTTCTTCGCTTTTTCCAACGTCGAAGTGAAATTCTCGCCGCGCAACAACAGCGGCATAGCCACATTTTCTGCGGCTGTAAAATCCGGCAATAATTGATGCCGCTGCCACAAAAATCCGACCGAGCGATTTCGAAATTCCGCTACAGCCGCGTCTTGATTCGATTCAATGGCTTTCGAAGCGAAGTATACTGTACCGCTTGTTGGCGTGTCTAGCGCAGCCAGCAGGTGCAACAAAGTACTTTTGCCCGCGCCCGATGGCGCAACAATCGCCACCATTTCTCCGCGCTGCAAAATCAGATTTGCGTCCGATAAAATCGACAAACTCTTGTCGCCGGTGCCGTAAATTTTTTTCAAATTGCGCGCTTCGAGGATCGCGCTCGTAGAGTCGAACGTCGAGGCAGACGAGACCGATGTATTGGAAGTGACCTGTTCCGGGTTGATTCCGCCCTGCAACATTCGTTGGCGTTGCCCTCGTGACGCTGCTGCCGTTACGACTCGAATATCATTGTTAGATGCGTAGAGTGCAATCGAAGTGCCGCGGGAGGGGCCCCTTAAGCCGCTTGAGAATGCCCATTCTCTTCCCTTTTCAAGCCTTTGACTGCCTGTTCCAAAGTGGGCCGAGCCTGGCTCACTTTGATACGCTTCTAACCCCTGTCTTTCTAATTGCTTGCAGTTGGCCTGTGGCGCTGTCCGATTTTACCGACGCCCCTGGCCATTGGTTCCGGCTCTTCTACCACCTTAAGGGAGCAACCGGGAAGCCAAAATCCGACCCATTCCGTTGCACTTCTTGGCCTTCCCTTTGACCCTCGGCCGCGCCACTCGTCGCCGCCAACTGCCCTGTTTTGCCTGCTTTCGAATCGCTTCGTTTGTCATTCAAAACGAAGGATTTCCACCGGCAATAAACGCGAGGCCGCCCTCGCGGGCAGCAGTGTCGCACCGACAGAAATCACCATTGCAGCCACCGTGATCCAAACACCGTCCCATACGCTCGGGTGAAATGGAACAAACGGCACGGAATAAACTTGCGGATCGAGCGGAATCAAATGGAACGTTCCCGCAATCCACGAAAATGCATAGCCTACAAGTAGCCCGATAAACGTACCGCTCGCGCCGATAGAAATTCCCTGCAATAAGAAGATGCGGCGGATCTGTTCTCGTCGCGTGCCCATCGACATCAGCACCGCGATATCTCTGGCCTTGTCCGTGACGGTCATCGAGAGGACGACGAGGACGTTCAATCCGGCCACAAAGGTAATCAGCCCGATGAAGATCGCGGTGACCAGCTTTTCCAGCCGCAGTGCACGGAACAGGGCTCGGTTTTCCTCCATCCAAGTGCTGGCGGCGAAGCTCTCGCCCGCCTCCAATTCCAGGTGTTGAGCAAACTCGTCGGCCATCTCAGGCTGGGTGAGCCGGAATTCGAGCACGTTGACGATATCGCCTGTGCCCGAGAGTTCCTGGGCCGCGGCCAGCGTCATGAAGCACCAATTTTCGTCGTAGTCGTAAAAGCCGGAGTCGAACACCCCGGTCACGCGAAAGCGGCGCGTGCGCGGCACCATGCCGAAAGGCGTCAATCGCCCCTGCGGGCTGGTCAGCGTTACGTAGTCGCCCGGCTTGATCTTCCATTCCTGCGAAAGCTGCTTGCCGATCAGCAGGGCTTCGATGCCGTCGGGATCGCGAGAGAAGTCGAGCTTCCCATCGACAATCCGCTGCAACGCCTCGTCGTATTTCCGCTCGCGTTCCGGATCGACGCCCTTCGCCACCACACCGCGCGCGTCGCCTCCGAACGATAACAACACGTTTTGATAGACAGACGGCACGATCGACTTCACGCCATCGAGTTCAGCAAACTTCTTGATGAGGTCTTCGTAGTTGCGAATCCCGCCCGTGCCGGGCCGCGCGAGCGAGACGTGCGCCTTCACGCCGAGCAATCGGTCCTGAAGCGTTTCACGAAAACCGGTGTTCATCGAGAGCGCGATGACCAGCGTCGCAACGCCGGCTGCTACACCAAGAATGGAAAATGCGGTGACCAACCGCAGCACAGCCGGCCGATAAGGAGACCTCAGATAGCGTCGCGCTACGAACCATTCGAACTTCATGTGGCGCGCTTCATTTCATCGGGAAAAGATTGCATGCGTCACGCAGGGTCGCGATAAGAGGATACGTCACGCGCCATCGCCTTCGGAAGCGGAGTCTTGCTTCGCTTCAGGGCGCAACAGTGGGAACAGAATGACGTCGCGAATCGATGGCGAATCGGTGAGCAACATCGTCAGGCGATCGATGCCGATGCCCTCGCCTGCCGTCGGCGGCATGCCGTGCGCCAGTGCACGTACGTAATCGAAGTCGACCTGCTTCGGCGCTTCGTCGCCGCCTTGCGCAACCTGCGCGAGGAACCGGCGTTCCTGTTCGGCGGGATCGTTCAACTCCGAGAAGCCGTTCGCGATCTCCATACCGGCCACATAGATTTCGAATCGTTCGGTCAGCGACGGGATCGTCCGGCTTCTGCTTCGAAAGCGGCGAAATGTCGGTCGGGAAATCGTACAGAATCGTCGGCTGTATAAGATGATGCTCGGCCATCGTCTCAAAGAGCAGCCCCGTCCACTCGCCATCGGTGAGCGTCCCCTTCGACGCAGCGTAATTCGCCCCGGATTGCTTCGCCCATGAGTTATATCGTTGCGTCGCCGCCTGCGGGCCACCCGGACTCGCAAGTTCCTCAAGCGAAGGAGCCGCACCCGCGCCTTCGGGCCAATATTTAATGATGGCTTCGCGCATCGAAAGCCGCGCCATCTTGCCAAAGTCGAGTTCGGTTTCGCCGAATTTTACGATCGTCGAACCGGTGATCGCCTTCGCGACCTCCGCGAAAAGCTGCTCGTTCAATTCCATGAGGTCGCGATAGTTGCTATACGCCTGATAGAACTCGAGCATCGTGAATTCGGGATTGTGCTGCGTCGAAATGCCTTCGTTGCGAAAATTGCGGTTGATCTCGTAAACGCGGTCGAATCCACCGACCGTCAGCCTCTTCAGATAAAGCTCCGGCGCGATACGTAAGTAGAGAGTCGACGTCCAATGTATTGTGATGCGTAATAAACGGCCGCGCAGCCGCTCCTCCGGGAATCGGGTGCATCATCGGCGTTTCGACTTCAATATAGCCGCGCGAATCGAAAAACTGCCGCAAGGCTCGTACGATCTGCGCGCGCTTCGCAAAGACCTCGCGCGATTTCTCGTTTGCAATCAGATCGAGATAACGCTGGCGATATCGCAGCTCAACATCCGTCAGCCCGTGCCACTTTTCGGGCAACGGCAGCAGCGCTTTCGACAAAAACGTGATTTCGTCGACCCAAACCGACAGTTCGCCGGTCTTGGTTCGAAACAAATGCCCGCGAACCCCGATCGAATCACCCAGGTCGAGCAAGTGGAACAGTTCGAATCCCTTATCGCCCAGCACATCCTTGCGCGCATAGACCTGCACGCGCTTCCCCGAGCCCTGCAAGTGCGCGAAACCCGCCTTACCCATCAGGCGATAGCTAACAATGCGGCCGGCAACGCGAACCTCACGCTTCTCGGCCTCCAGCTCCGGCGCAGTTGCGGAAGAATATTTCTCGATGATCGTCGCCGGAGTCTCGGTGCACCGAAACTCACGCGGAAACGGATCGATTCCCAGTGCTCGGATTTGCTCGAGTTTTTTCTGGCGCTGCTCAAACTGGTCCCGCGGCTCAAATTCCAAAGTGGGAAAAATCCTTTCCGATCGTCTGAGAAGTATATCGGTGCGCGCGCAGACAGAGCAAGAAAACGCGAGAGAGTGAAACGTTTCGCGTTCTCTATCGCATCACGAGATATCGGGTACTAGTATCAATTCAATACAAACAGTAAGTTGATTGTTTAGTTAGACACATTCCTGCGACTAAGAAAGCTCCTCCACGTCCTGTGGATTTTGTTATACTCCTCCGCAGTTGGGGGGTCAGTCACTTGGGCACTCGTACGCTTCCCTCGGTGCAAGAAGCTTGGCACGCTTGGTTACCTCGAGAGAAGGACCAGGCATATAGCGAGTTCGTGAGCCAACTCGAGTCCGGCTATTTTATGTTCAGCGTCGCGCTGGACGAAGCGTTGGAGCATCGACGGCAAGAACATCTATCGAAGTCCTATCTCGCTGTCTGCGTCACGCCTGATCTAGCCACGCGTTTGGCGGGTAATCTCAGCGCCGTGCTGCGCGCACTCGCTCTGCACGCCAAGCATTACGGCACCGTCCCGAATACCGCTCCTCTCAGTGCAGAAAATTTTCTGGGCGCGAAAGAGCAACGCACCGCGCACATGAGCGACCTGCTCAGCAAAGTGCTCCTCACCCAGCGCTCGCGATTCCTCCACAAAATTAACGCCCTCGAAGAAATGGTCAGCGACCTCGGCCGCGACTTCCGCATTGCTGTGGAAAACCTGACCGTCGGCGGTTCCGCCAGGCCGGGTGCCGAGTGGCAGATCATCGACGCCGCCCATTACGACCTGAACACGTGCCTGCGCGAGACGATCGTCCTGCTCAAATCATTCTTCGTCGTCCTCCAGAATGACCAGGTGACCGCCTTCCAGCGTTCCGTCCGCGCCCAGATCCAGGCCTCCGAGCCTCCCCGCCCTTTCGGAGACCGCTTCATGCGCGCTAGACGCATGGCCTCCGTCGGTGGAGAATAGGTACTCGACCTTTGCCCTGCGGCAGCGTTCGACCTGCGGAACTATCGTCCAGTCCGCTGGTAAGTAGTACAGGGAATCCGCGTAATTCTCCGATGACGCGGGTTTAAACCTAAAGACAACTCCAGGAGGTAGCCGGTGCATCCGAAGGGGTGGATGCGCCGTACTCGGACCGTTGGCCCGGAACCGATCAGCCGATAGCGTGTCAGGTCACACTCAGTCAAAACCGCTGAATGAGGCCGACGCTATACGTCTGGCTCAAACCGGAGACGGGGTAGCCTTTGAGTTCCTCTACGAACTTCATGGCCGCCGGGTCTATGCCTTATGTCTGAGGATGGTGGGTAACCCGTCCGACGCGGAAGATCTAATGCAGGAAGCGTTTCTGCAGCTCTTCCGCAAGATCGGTACATTCCGGGGCGAGTCAGCGTTTTCGACCTGGCTTCACCGGATGACGGTCAACGTAGTCCTGATGCGCCTGCGGAAGAAATCCCTCCCAGTCGCATCGCTGGAAGAGACTACGGAGCCGGACGAGGAATCAGGTGGCCCGAGGAAGGACCCCGGCGCGCCGGACTTGCGGTTAACCGGCGCGGTGGATCGGGTCAACTTGGAACGCTCGATCGAGAAGTTGCCCCCAGGCTATCGCACCGTGTTTACGCTCCACGACGTTCAGGGGTATGAGCACAACGAGATCGCCGACATCATGGGCTGCTCGGTTGGCAACTCCAAGTCGCAATTGCACAAAGCCCGCACGAAGTTACGCGACCTGCTGCAGGAAGAAATCAGGGCGCAGGCCCGGCAGGAACGTCATGCGGCGAAATCGCAGACGGGGCATGGCGATTGAGCTACAATGTTGCAAGTTTTGGGGTGGTTGTCTTCGACGAACACAGACCGTGTGATCCCCTCGAAGGTCATGCGGGCAAGCCTTCTGTCGTCTCGTCTAACGGAGTGAAGGGCCATGCAGTGTAAAGAAGTAGCAGTCGTCCTTGAGCAGGAGGGATGGACTCCTCTGCCGGAAGCGGCGCGCGAACACGTCGCCGGTTGCGGCAATTGCCAGAGCCTGGTCGAAGATCTCACCGAGATCGTCGCCACAGCTCACTTGCTTCCCGCCGAAGTCGAACCTCCCGCGCGGGTTTGGGTTTCATTGAAGGCCCAACTCGAGCAGGAAGGGATCATCAAGCCTCCCGTTGCGATTACCGACAAAGTGTCGTTCTGGGCCGGCTTTCAGGATCTATTTCGGTCGCGGGTGCTGGCAACGGCTGCTGTGGGTTTACTCGTAGTTGCGGCGGTTACATCGCAGTTGCAGCATCCCGCTCCGCCGCAGATCGTAGCCCGCAACGTTTACGACGACACTGCGCTCGCCTTGAATGCGGATGAAGCAAGCCTGAATGAGGCCAACCCTTCCTCCGAACCCGTGGACATCTCTCTCCACCAAAACCTCGACATTGTCGATAAGTTCATCGCCGATTGCGAACAGCGCATCAAAGATGAGCCAGACGACGATCTTACGCGCGAGTATCTTTCCGGCGCGTACGAGCAAAAGGCCGAATTGATTTCGGCGATGATGGAACGCCGCGGGAGTGTGAACTGAAATGAACGCGCTAACGATTCGTCGCAGCATTCTGCCCATGCTGGGAGCGGGTGCGTTGCTCTTGGCCACGACTCCCTCGTCGCGGGCCACCGAGCATTTCGAGAAGCATTTCCCCGTAAAGGGGCATCCGGTCGTCTGTATCCATAATATTGGCGACGGCCGCATCGAGGTGAAGTCCTCGAAGAATCAAGAAGTCATCGTCGCCGGCACCACCGCTTCCAAGAAGGTCGCATTGGAGACCGAAGCTCCTGGTGATCGTATCGACGTTTCGCCCGTCGTGATCGATGCCAGCGCCCAGCCCGGCGAGCTCGAAGTCAATTTTCAGCTCACCGTTCCGGAAGAAACCGAACTCGAGCTCAAGACCCAGACCGGTTTGATCTACGTGGAGCAGGTCATGGGCGACATGACGCTGCAAAGCGTCGCGGGCGACATTCACCTCAAGGAAGTCTCGGGCTACATCGTCGTGCGTACGATGCACGGCTCGCTCGTCTGCGCCCAGTGCGCCGGCAAGCTCGACTTCAACTCCGTCAGTGGCAGCGCGCAGTTGCTCCAACCTGGGCTAACCAGCGTCAATCTCTTCACCACGTCGGGCAACATTCTTTTCGACGGTGACTTCATTCGCACCGGCCTGTACACGATGCGCAGCGGCAAAGGCACCGTCGAAGTGCACTTCTCCGGCAACGACTCGTTCGATCTGAACGCACAGACCGCGACCGGCAACGTGGACAATCAGGCCGCAGCGCTTCTTCAGCCCGATTCGCACGGCATGCGCCACATGGCTTCGAAGTTCACAAAAGGCCTGGTCGGTACGGTCGGTAATGGCCTCGCGAAAGTCGAACTCTCTTCCTACAGTGGTACAATCCGCATCCTGAAGCGCGATTAGTTTTCGCGTGTAGCCCACAATTTTCTGAAAGTTTTTGCGCCTGAGCCGCACGCGCACGCTCGCCGTTCTGCGTGCCCGCACCGACGCCCAGCCGCATTATGAGCCCGAATCACTTCGCATGAGCCAACCGCCGCGCCCACTACCGTCTCAGCAACGCGTACCGTTGCTCTGCCTCGCCGGCTTTATGGGCTCGGGCAAGACCACCGTCGGCACGCTGCTGGCCCGCCAACTCGCGTGGCGCTTCGTCGATCTCGACGATCGCATCGAAGCCGCGGCGAACATGCGCATTTCCGAAATTTTCGAACGGCGTGGTGAGCTTGAATTCCGCCGGATCGAAGCCGACCAACTCCGCGCCACGCTCGGCCGCGTCTTCGAACAAAAAGAATCGATCGTGCTCGCGCTCGGCGGTGGCACATACGCCCAGCAAGGCGCGCCCGAATTTCTCCGCGCCGCCGCCGTCCCCGTCGTCTGGCTCGACGCTCCCGTCGAAGTCCTCCTCGCACGCTGCATGACCATGACCGGGCGCCCACTCTTCCGCGACGAGTCCAGCTTCCGCGCGCTCCACGCGCAGCGTCTTCCGTCCTACCAACTCGCCGACCATCGCGTGGACAGCTCCTGCGAACCCGCTCGCGTCGTCTCCGAAATCCTCAGCCTCAACATCATCCCCACCCGCTCCCGCGAAGCGCATCTCGTCGTGGACAAGCCGCAGCCATAGCGCCCTACGCAGCTCACTTCGTTCCGACCATTTTCCCTTCTCCAATTTCTATTTTCTTTCGGCGTTAACCAGTACCTTTCTGTACTCACGCTCCCAATCGCATGAACCGCGCTCGTACTCACCGTGCCAAACTGATCACGAAGGGGAAGCATGATGGAAAATTCCACGAACTTCGGCCAATCCTCCGGCTTCGGCCCAAAGATCTTCACGTACGCCATGGCGATACTCTTCGTCTGCACCACGCTCACGATCGCCGCCCAGAAAAAAGGCCCGCCTGCCGCCGGCGCCGTCTTTGCGCAAGACAAAGGTAAGTTCACCATTCAGCTCGACGGCAAGTCCGTCGGCCACGAAGAATTCGAACTCGCCCAATCAGGCGGCGGCTGGACCGCCCACAGCACGACAGACATCGCTCCGCCCCAAGCAGGCAGCGCAAAAATCTCCGGAACACTCACCCTTCAGCCCGACGGCGCTCCCATCAGCTACGAATGGCAATCGCAAGCCGACAAGACCAACGGCGCTCGCATCCTCTTCGCCAACGGCGTCGCCAAAATTACGCTGCTAATGCAAGACGCGCGCCCCTTCGAACAAGACATGAGCTTCGGCTCACCGATGATCGCCGTGCTCGACAACAATCTCTATTACCAATACGCCGTGCTTGCGCGCATATATGACTGGTCAAAAGGTGGCGCGCAAACTCTCCCAGTCTTGATTCCTCAAGAACTCACGCCCGGCTCGATCACCATTGAGTCCGCAGGCTCTGTCACAGCCACAAACGGCAAATCCTACGACGGCCTCCGCGTCGCAACCTCCGACCTCGAAGTCATGCTCTACCTCGACAAAAATCACCGCCTCGACCGCATCGAGGTCCCCTCCGCCAAAGTCTCCGTCATCCGCGACTAACTCGCGACGCACTATCGGTCCAAGACTAGTGTGGATTTCCTCGACTCCTTCCCCCTTATGTACGGGCGCAGCAATGCTGCGTCCCATGTCCGCACGATCGATCCGTTCGAACTCACTCGGGTCTCGTCACCAGCCAAACGTTTGTCATCCTGAGGCGTCCGAAGGAAGCCGAAGGATCTCAACCGATCTCAACCGATCCCATCTTCCCAACTCAACCGCCGTCCCCCACCCCCAAAACTTTCTCCGAACTTTTCCCCCTCCCCTTCGTATCTCTATCAGAGCCACTAATCCGCGGCCGCAGCCTTCTCATCTGCGCCCGCCATCCTCAGCCAAAAGCATCCGGAGCGCCCATGCAATCTTTCCTGCAACAACTCAAACAAGTCCTCCGCCGCCTCCGCCTCTCCCCTCTCTTCACCACCATCACTCTCATCACCCTCGCTGCTGGCATCGGCGCCAACACCCTCGTTTTCAGCGTCATCGAAGGCGTCCTCCTCAAGCCGCTTCCCTACCCCGAGGCGAATCGCCTCGTCGGCGTCTGGCACACCGCTCCAGGCATTCAGATCAAAGACCTCAACATGGCGCCCTCGCACTACTTCGTCTATCGCGAGCAGGGTCAGACTTTCCAGGACATCGCCATGTACCAGGGCGATTCCTTCAGCATCACCGGAGTTAACGAACCCGAGCAGGTCGACGGTCTCGACGTGACCGAAACAATGCTTCCGATGCTTGGCGTGGCGCCCGTCGCCGGCCGCCTTTTCTCAGCCGAAGATGCGCAGCCCAATGCGCCCAAGACCGCCATGATCGGGTACGGCTACTGGATGAACAAATTCGGCGGCGACCGCTCGCTCGTCGGCCGCACCATCCTCACCGACGGCGACAGCCGTCTCGTGGTCGGGATTCTTCCGCGCTCATTTCATTTTCTCGATTACCGCGACCCAGCCATCGTCATTCCCTACCAGTTCGATCGGAGCAAAACAAAACTCGGCAACTACAGCTACGAAAGCATCGCGCGCCTCAAACCCGGCGTCACTCTCGAACAAGCCAATGCCGACGTTGCTCGCATGCTTCCCATCGTCATGAATTCGTTCCCATCGCCCGAAGGCTTCAGCGTCAAATTGTTTGAGAACGCTCACATCGCTCCTCAGGTTCGTCCACTCAAGCAAGACGTCGTCGGCGATATCGGAAATGTTCTTTGGGTTGTGATGGGATCGATCGGCCTCGTGATGCTCATCGTCTGCGCCAACGTCGCCAATCTTCTTCTCGTCCGCGTCGAAAGCCGCCGTCAGGAACTCGCTCTCCGCGCCGCGCTCGGCGCCGGGCGCGGCCGCATCGCCGGCGAACTTTTCCTCGAAAGCGCCATCCTCGGCCTGATCGGAAGCGCCGTCGGCCTGGTGCTCGCCGTGATCGGCCTTCGCATCCTTATTTCCGTTGCCCCAGAGAATCTTCCGCGCATTCACGAAATCGGCATTGATGGCCCCGTTTTGCTGTTCACGCTCGTTGTGACTTTGATCGCCAGCGCGCTCTTCGCGTGCATCCCGATCTTCAAATACGCCGGCGTTCGCCTCAGCACCGGCATCCGCGAAGGTGGCCGCGCGCTCAGCGCCAGCCGCGAACAGCATCGCGCGCGCAATACTCTCGTGGTCGTGCAGGTCGCTCTCGCGCTCGTCCTGCTGATCTGCTCCGGACTGATGTTCCGTACGTTCCACGCAATGACCAAAGTGAATCCCGGATTCACCAACGCCAACGAGCTTCAGACCTTCCACATCAACATTCCCGAAGCGCAGATCAAGAGCGATGAAGCCGCCCTTCGCATGGAGCAGGAAATCCAGAATCGCATCGCCGCCATTCCCGGGACCACTTCCGTCGCCATCGATACCGCAGTGCCGATGTCCAATAGCAATGCCAACGATCCGGTCCTCGTCGAGGGCCGCTCTTATGCCGAAGGTGAATTCCCCGCGCTGCGCCGCTTTAAGTTCGTCGACCCTGGCGCGTTCTCCGCGCTCGGAATCCCGATGATCGCGGGCCGCGATTACACCTGGGACGACATTTACCAAAATCATCTGGTCACCATCGTTTCCGAAAATACCGCGCGCGAACTTTTCCAGGATCCGCAGAGCGCGATCGGCAAGCGAATCCGCGTCGCTACCGTGGATCCATTCCGTGAAATTATCGGAGTCGTCGGCAACGTTTACGACGACGGCGTCAGCGCGAAAGCGCCCACCTCAGTCTACTGGCCGCTCATGATGAAGAAATTCGAAGGCCAGGAAATCAGAATGAATCGCTTCGTTGCCTTCGTCATTCGCAATCCTCATGCGGGCTCCGAAAATTTTATGAAAGATGTTCGCACCGCCGTATGGGCCATCAATCCAAATCTGCCGCTCTCCGATGTGCATACGCTTCAATATTTCTACGATCGCTCGCTTGCGCGAACCACATTCACGATGATCATGATCGGAGTCGCCGGCAGCATGGCGCTGCTTCTCGGCGTCGTTGGTCTCTATGGTGTGATCGCCTATTCCGTTTCGCAGCGCACGCGCGAAATAGGCATCCGCATGGCACTCGGCGCACAAAGCAAAGTCCTGACCAACATGTTCGTCCGCCACGGCCTCATTCTCACCGGCATCGGCGTAGCCTGCGGCCTCGTCGCCGCCATGATCCTGATGCGCTTCATGGCCTCCATCCTCTTCGGCGTCAGCCCCATCGACCCACTAACGTACATCGCCGTCTCCGCAGGCCTCGCCGCCACCGCTCTGCTCGCGAGCTACGTCCCCTCGCGCCGCGCCGCCACCGTTGACCCCGTCGACGCCCTCCGCGCGGAATAACCGGCGAGCCGTTGCATCCCCTCGCGTCACGTCGTTCCGTGTAGGGGCGCAGCACGCTGCGCCCCATGTCCGCACAATCTCAGCCCCACCCAAACCTGTTTTCTCCTAACGCTCCGCCCGCAGCAAAAAAAAACGACGCGACCCACTCTCATAGGTCGCGTCGTAAATGTGCTCTGCAAAAACTAAAACTATCGCGCGATCGGCCGCTGAAACACCGGCGCACCCGGCCGCCGCAGCGGATACCCGCCATGCGCGTGCGACAACGAATGCGGGTGCGCGTGGGGATGCGTGATGTGTCCGTTGCCGTTACCGCTTCCCGTCGCCGTCTGGGGCAAGCGAGCGGGATTACCGATAGGGCGGAGATTTGCTGCCGGCACCGCGCTGACGTGATCGCTGATCGCTTGCAGCCTCTTCAGAATCGACTGCCATTGTTCCCAGTCGAGCTGGCGCAGGAACGGCCGCAGCCCCTGGATGAACGGATCTTCGAGCAGCGCTTCGCCGTCCGATTCCGGAATGAAGAAGCGGTTGAGTCCAACGTTCAACGCTTCCGAAATCTTCTCGAGCGTGCCGAGGCTCGGCGTCATCTGTCCGCTTTCGATGCGCGACAGATACGAACGCGAAACCTTCGACCGCGACTGCAATTGGCTCTGCGTCATCGAGCGCGACTCGCGCAGTTGGCGAATGCGCTGGCCGATATTCTCGACCGTTTCGCGATTCGCGAACTTCTCGCTCGCCGTCTCGGCGTTGGCTTCTTCCGACGGCGCTGCTGTCGGAATCATAAATTCCAATCGCTGGGGCAGAGCACGTACGCAACGCCGGCAATTGCCGGTTCGCGTCCGATACTGCACCAATCCGCACGTTTTGCAGCGAATGACTTCCCGATCCATTTCTAATGAATCGCACGTCTCTTTTTCGAGTTGTAGGGACACCAGATGCTCCTCGCTGACTTTGTCCGGCGCGCGGATAGGAGAGGAACGTCGGAACGTACTTCGGGGGGAAGGCAGTAACTGGCGCGACGGGGAGTATCTGTCACCCCCACGATTGTGTCAAGAGGATTTTTAAACTTTTTTTAGGTCAACAACCGCGTTTCTCCCGGTTTCCGCCTGTTTTTCGCCTGTTCGTACGAACAGGCGAAACCACTAAACTCCCGTGCCACAAAAACTTCCGCCCCGACTTTCGCCCCCGCCACACACGCACCGAAATTCCGGAAAATCTTTGCCATTCCCAAAATGAACAACTGCCAGGCTCAAAATTTGCCCCGCCTCCATACGTATTTTCGTGGCACAGACACTCTTCTGTGCCCATCCCAGCAAAATGCATCGGTAGCGCCGGCTTCGCCGCGTCTTCAGACACGTCACGCGCACAAGCACTGTCCCTCGTACTCAGCGCTCTCCGCGCTCGCGTTCGCCTTTCTCTTCGCCTTTCCAATGACAGTCCCTGCTCGCCTGCGGCACGCTTTCACGTCTGCTAAACTACGCCCTTCATTTACGGAGCCAACATGCCAACCCGCGACGACGCCTGGAAATTTCTCTGCGAATACACGCAATCCGAAAGTCTCCGTAAACACATGCTCGCCGTCGAAACCTGCGTCCGCGCTTACGCGAAGAAAAACGGCGCCGATGAAGAAACCTGGGGCATCGCCGCCCTGCTTCACGATTTCGACTACGAAAAATTTCCCAACAACGATCACGCCGCCGACAAAGAACATCCCGCCGAAGGCGCAAAAATTCTCAAAGAGCTCGGCTACTCCGACGAAATCATTCGAGCGATTCTTTCGCACGCCGACTACACCGGCGTCACTCGCGAGTCTGCTCTCGAGCACACACTCTTCGCCTGCGACGAACTCTCCGGCTTCCTCACCGCTTGCACGTACGTCCGCCCGTCAAAAAGTATTTTGGATCTCGAAGTCGATTCCGTTAAAAAGCGAATGAAGGACAAAGCATTCGCCCGCGGTGTCTCTCGCGACGACGTCCGCAAAGGCGCCGAAGAACTCGGCATCCCACTCGAAGATCACATTAAGTTCTGCCTCGAAGCCATGCGCGCCAACTGCGACGCCCTCGGCCTCCGCGGCACCCCCGCCGCAGCCCAATCCGCCTGACGTTTTGCTCGTTGGAATGTGACTTCTGAAATCGCGCCCTACGACGGCATTTGGGTGCCGCACCACTGGGTTTCTGAGGGTGCGGGTTGTAGGGTGGAACACCTCACATCGATCGCGTCGGCCGACTCCTACCTCGCGTCGGCCACTCCCTTGTCGATAATCTGTGCCGGGCTCTTCACCGAACTTTGTCCCTGGTGCGAATGCCACAGCAACATCCCCGCAAACAAAATTGCCGCCGTAACCCAAGTCACCACGCTCGCCGTAAACCAGATCCTCGCCCGTTCCGATCGCAGAACTTCCGCGATCTCCACAAACACGCGCGATCCCATCGGCTCAGTCTTTTTCTCAACGTTCGCTTTCGCCGCCGGCGCATCCGCATACCGCACTGGTGCGACAAACGAATATCCCCGCCGCGGAATTGTCTGAATAAAATTCGCCCCATCGCTCGTATCGCCGAGCACCTGCCGCAACTTGTTCACGGTCGTGTTCACATTCGCGTCGTAATTCAGATCCACGTCCCGCGGCCACAGCCGGCTTCGTATCTGATCGCGCGTCACCAGATCGCCCGGCGACTCGATCAACACCACCATCGCCTGGTAAATCTTCCCCGGAATCTTCACCGCCTCGCCCGACCGCCGCAGCGCCTGTTCCTGTAAATCGAGTTCAAAATCGCCGAACAGAACGCATCGGCCCCGCGACTTCCTGGGCGATGCCTCCGCCGCATCGCCCACGCCGCCCCCCGCACTCGACCACCGCCCTATCGAACTTGATCTCGCTAATTCCACAAACCACCCCCGTGAGCTGGAAGACGCAACGCTGTGCCCTTCCGCGATCTGCCAATCGCAACACCACACCGACACGACACTTCAGCGCGCCGAAGACTCGGGACGCCGACTGCCGCAACGCCTCACTCGACTTTCCACTCGCTCGCTGGGATACAACAGGACACGGCTTGACAAACGTTGGAGTAAGATATACTTTGAGTTGTATATACAAGTCAAGCTCATCTTTACAAAACTTCCGTGGCCTCTTCTATCGCTCAACTCGACCTTCGCGGCACCGGCTATTGCGCCTCTTTCAATTTCCGCCGCGCCGCCCGGGCCATAACGCGCCTCTACGACGTCGCCTTCCAAGGTACGAAGATCCGCTCGACTCAGTTCACGATTTTAATCGCCGTAGCCAAGGCCCAACCTGTCGCCATCGGCACGCTCGGATCGATATTAGTCATTGATTCTACGACACTTACGCGCTCTATCGCCAAACTCCAGAAGCAAGGGCTTATTGCCATCTCCAAACGCGCCGAGCGCCGCCAGCGCTTCGTAACTCTCACAGACCCGGAGTGAGCATCTTGGAGAAGAGTCTCTCAAGCTGGCGTGCCACTCAGGAGCGCTTTGAGAAGGCGATCGGCTCCGAATTCTGGCTCGGCTTCCGCCACGAGCTGGAGCGTCTGGCCAACGTAGCCGTCGAACTGGATGCGTCCGAAGGGGGCAGCAAGCAGCCCGAGCCCGCGGCGCTTTAGGCCTGCTGCGGCTCTCGCATTTTCCCCAGACTGACCTCGCCAACGGTCGAAATTGCCTTCGAGCACGATTCGCGACGCCTTATGCTGCGGCCTCTACCGTCACTTCCACCTTCCGGAAAAAGGGGTAAACTACGCCCATGGCAAAGAAACCGGACGGCACAATTCAGGCGGTTTGCCCCTGTTGCAACGCAAAACTTTTAATTGATGCGGCGCTGGGCGTCGTGATTTCTCACGAAGCGCCGCCGAAAGCCGGCCCCGGGCTCGACCTGAACGATGCCGCGGGCATCCTCGCCGAACAGAATCGCCAGCGCGAAGACAAGTTCGCCGACTCTTGGTTCCAGGAATCGAACAAGGAAGACATCCTGGCAAAAAAGTTTGAAGAGGCCATGAAAAAGGCCAAAGACGGCCCCGCCACGAAGCCCATTCGCGATTTCGATCTCGACTAAATTCAATCTGCTCCTCTCCGCAATTCCCTTTCGTATTTTTGGCCACGATCACTGCATCTTGAGAGGTAGCGCCGGCTTATCCTGAGCTTCGAAGGGCATCCTGCCGGCGTTTTTTCGATCCGTGAGACAGCGTGCCGCGCTAGCACTCGCAATCGTCATCGCCTCAGTCCTCGACCATAGCAACTCCTTGCCGTCCTTTTTCTTTGGGTTCGGCGCCCAAGCGCGTGTTTTTCCGTTCTCGGTTAAACTCATCGCCGATGCCCGCGCGCAAAATTTTTCGGCTGCGACTCGCGAAGCGCACCCTCGTGCTTGGCAAGAAAACGCTCGTCATGGGTGTTTTAAACATCACGCCGGACAGTTTTTCGGACGGCGGCAAATTTTTATCTCCGCGGAACGCGATTCAACATGCTCTGGCGCTGGAAAAAGCCGGCGCCGACATTCTCGACATCGGCGCGGAATCGACGCGTCCAGGCTCGGCCGAAATTTCCGTCGTAGAAGAGTTGCGCCGGTTACTGCCGGTGCTGCAAGCGCTCCGCGGAAAAATTAAAATCCCGATTTCCATCGACACGCGAAAATCTTCCGTCGCCCAAATTACCCTCGGAGCCGGCGCCGAAATCATCAACGACGTTTCCGCCCTGCGTTACGATCCGCGCCTCGCCGATGTCGTCGCCGGCAAACAATGCGGGCTCATCCTGATGCACATGCGCGGTGAACCGGCGACGATGCAAACCGCTTCATTTGCGAAGAACGTCGTTGCCGACGTGAATAACGGACTGCGCGCGTCTCTAGCCGTCGCGCTAAAGGCGGGCGTTAGAAAATCGCAGATCGTGCTGGATCCCGGCATCGGCTTCGGCAAAAGCTTCCCGCAAAATTACGAATTGCTGCGGCGGATGCCGGAGATCGCCAGGCTCGGCTACCCACTCGCGGTCGGCACTTCGCGCAAAGGCTTTCTGGGTCACACGCTCGCACTGGCAAAAGAAGGCGCCTTCGATGAACGCGCGCGCCATTCCGCAAGTTCTGCCAGGAAACTTGCGATGCTTCGCAGCAACAAACCCGTGCGCTCAGAAGAACGCCTTTTCGCAACCGCCGCGACAGTCGCCGCCAGCATCCTCGGCGGCGCCCACATCGTCCGCGTCCACGACGTCGCCGAAATGGCGCAAGTCGCCGCCGTCACTGATCGCATCCTCGATTCGTGAGTCCCTGGCACAGCCGGCACAGCCACTCCTGCCTCTGCGCTCTTGCGCGACCGCACTATCGATCGACGAGATATCGCGTGACCAAATTTTTACTGGCACGAAACACCGACTTCCTCTACACTTCCTTCTAGGCATTTTCCGTTGCAACGCAATGTTTCCTCGCAGCGCAACGATGACTGGTGAAATCGCATGAAGATCGTCATCGTAACCTCTGTCGCTTCCTAAGTCCGCGACCCTCGCGGATTCCGTTCCCTCTACGTTTTTCCTGATGGTGTAAGTACAGCCGCGCGCATGCATCCGCATCGGATCGCATTGGCGCAGAAATGCAAAGGCATATATGGAAACGCAGCAAGCAGCGCTCGAATCGAAGCCGATCCCTATCTGGCCATCGATTCGAGAAGCGCTCCGTGGATCGCATCAGGACTTCACGAGCGTCAGTTTGAATCGCGCCATTCTGCTCCTCGCCATTCCCATGGTTTTGGAGATGGTGCTGGAGTCTCTGTTCGCAGTCGTCGATGTGTTCTGGGTGGGCCGGCTCGGCGCCGACGCCGTCGCCACGATCGGCCTCACGGAGTCGATGTTGAGCCTCGTTTTCGCGGTCGGCCTCGGACTCTCGATGTCCACCACCGCCATGGTCGCGCGCCGCATCGGTGAAAAAGATCCCGAAGGCGCAGCCGTCGCCGCAGTGCAGGCGATCGTGCTCGGCTTAGTGATCACGTTTATCGTCGGCCTGCCGTGCGTGTTTCTCGCGCCAAAGCTCCTCGAATGGATGGGAGCATCTCCCGGCGTCGTGGCCGTCGGCTCGGGTTACGCGCGCATCGCCGTCGGCGGAGCGGGCGCAATCATGCTGCTCTTTTTGAACAACGCCATCTTCCGCGGCGCCGGCGATGCCGCGATCGCCATGCGCTTGCTCTGGGTGTCGAACATCATCAATCTCGCGCTCGATCCGTGCCTGATTTTCGGACTCGGCCCGTTCCCGAAACTCGGCGTCACCGGCGCAGCTCTGGCAACATTCACCGGCCGCTCCATCGGCGTGTTGTATCAGTTTTACCGCCTGATGCACGGCTCCGAGCGAATCCGCATCTTGCGGCGACACCTCAAAATCAATCTCGACGTGTTGATCCGCCTCCTGCGCGTCTCCGTGATGGGCATTTTTCAGTTCGCCATCGCCAACGTCAGTTGGATCGGCCTCGTCCGCATCGTCAGCATTTTCGGCTCAGCCGCCCTCGCGGGATACACGATCGCCGTTCGCATCGTGATTTTCGTAATTCTTCCATCGTGGGGACTCAGCAACGCCGCCGCAACGCTCGTCGGCCAAAACCTCGGTGCCAAGCGTCCGGACCGCGCCGAACAATCCGTCTGGCGCACCGGCCTTTACAACATGCTCTTTCTCGGCGGTATCGGAGTATTTTTCATCGTCTTTGCGACACCGATCGTCCGCCTCTTCAACAGCGATCCGGAAGTCGTCGCGCTTGCCGCGACCTGTCTGCGCATCCTGAGTTGCGGCAATATCGGGTTCGCCTACGGCATGGTGATGCTCCAAGCGTTCAACGGCGCCGGCGACACCACGACGCCCACTATCGTCAACCTCTTCGGGTTCTGGTTTCTTGAGATCCCCTTGGCCTACGTACTTGCGATCCACGCCCATCTGCAGCAGAACGGCGTGTACATCTCCATGGTCGTCGCGGAGTCGCTGGTCGCCGTCGCCGGCGTTATCCTCTTCCGCCGCGGCAAATGGAAGCTCCAGAAAATCTAGCTGAGCCAATAACCAGCACCAGCACTGCGCCGAGACAAAAATCGCGTTTCGGCGCAATTGCGTTTTGGGAGCGATTTATGTCTTTGAATCGGTCAGCGAGTGAGTTTGACCATCGCCTCGAAACGATCACACGAACCAGTCAATTTGCAGTACACTCCACGAACCGTAACCATGATGCCTGACCGGGGAGGCACCGTGCTTTTCCTTCGAAGACTTCGGCGTCTGCTCTTGTGTGTGTTCGCTACCTCTGCTGTCCCATTGTTTGCACAGGACATGAGCGTCCGGGTGGAAGCCGTGCGACTGATGGAGCGGGCTATCGCGGTGAGTAGTTCCACCAAGCCGCTGCCCGACTACCGCCAAGACATCTCGTTTCGAACTTACGCGCCGAACGGCGCGGTGAAGGACGGGACCTACAGCACGATCTTCAGCGGACAAATCGAGCGCAGCGAGATTTCGTACGGCGACTTTCACATCGTGACTCTGCAAAGACCGGAAAATACTTTGAAATCGACGACGGCCCCGCCGCCAGTGGAATACTGGCAGTTGATGAAGTTGATTCCGGTGTCGCTCGGGAGGTTCGACAAGTCCGACGTGATTCACTCGATCACGGCGGTCAGAATCGCAGACCGGCCGGCCAAGTGTATCCACTTCGAAACGATCAACGGTAGAGCGCATCAATCGAACGAGATCTGTGTGGACGCGGAAAAAGAAACGGTGCTTCGCTGGAACGTAGGCGACGAATCGATCGAGGATTCGGAGTTTTCGATGTTTGAGGGATCGTGGCTGCCGGGGCGGATTCGACTCTACGTGAGCGGCCAACTGCGCATGGAGATTGAACAGAAATTTGTGCTGATGGAAGGACCGATCGACTTTGAAGCGTTGGCCCCCGAAAATCCAATTATGTACACGCAGTGCCAGAGGTATAACCGAGCTCTTGTCCAGTCGGCGCCACAACCCGAAAACGCGGGGGCGGGGCCGTGGTACGACGTGAGAATACACGGGACGATCGGGCAAGACGGGCGCGTTCACGACGCTGCGGCGGTGGCGGCAGGCAGACCGGAGCTGGAGCAGCAAGCGCTTCAGATTGTTTCGAAATGGTTGTTCAACCCTGCCACGTGCGATGGCAGGGCGATATCGGATTTAGCGGCATTCACCGTTCATTTCCCTCCTCAATAAAACGAAGCCGCCGAAGGGGGATTTATGTTTCGCTCCCTGCTCGCTCTGTGTGCAGCACTTCTGTACGCCAACTTCGCTTCCGGTCAATGTCGAGTTACTCGCCCCTCTATTCCACCGTTCGTTCCTCCGCCCGCGTACGCGTTCAAGGTTCCCAATCCCTCATTTTTCCCGTATGGCTCAGACGAGCTCTGGACCGAGCTGCAGGTTGACGGCAAGTGGGTCGCTTTTGGCAAGGACGGGGATGGCTGGGTCTATCAGAACAAGCTGACGTTCTGGCACCGCGGCTTTGACTGGCGGAAAGACGAGCCGAACCTTTCGGTAACCGCCAAACGACTGGACGGCGAAGCGCCGGCCGTCACCGCTGCCCGTGCCAACGCCGTTTTCATTCCGGGCAAGGAAGCAGCCGGCATGATGACCCTACTCGCTATTCCAACGCTGGGTTGCTGGGAAATCACCGCGCGCTACAAAGGCCACGAACTGAGCTTTGTCGTTTCGGTCGAGCCCGAACCAACGCCTATGACTTCGGAGGAGTTGGAACTGTACGGCGACTTTCTCGATTCATTCCTCGGACCCGGCGGTCAGCTTAGCCGGGCAAGTCTCACCGATATCACGGTGCCTCTGACTCAGGCTGACTGTGACAAAGACGGCTGCTCGCAAGGATTCGGATTCAAGATTCCCGAGGCAGCCAACCATGCCCACGAATTCCCCGAAACTATCACCAAGGGCCGGCCCCTATATCTTGTCGATACAAACAAAGTCGGTCCAACGGATCGCCGTGCTGGCGTGCTCAGTCTTTCGGAGATCGGTTTCGACGACGAGCATCAATCTGCCGTCTTCACGTGGAAATTGGTCCACGAAGGAGCGAGTGGATTTTTGTTCACGCAGGGTGGAACACTCGTATTCCGAAAGGCCAGCGGCAACTGGGCACGGGCCAATCAGACCTGCCTCGGCTGGATCATCTAAGTTTTAACCCAAGTAGGTACAGCGGTTTACGCCGGGACGGGCTCTTTGGCTAGGCGGACGCTGCCTTCTTTGTAGTTCTTGGCGCAAGTGTCGCAGCAGACAGCTTTGTGCGAAGCGCCATCTTTCGAACTGGCGTTTGGAATGAGGTTCCAGCCCTTTTCCTTGGTCAGCTTGCCGACCTGGTCCATGCGCTGATGCAGGTGGACGCAGGCAAATTCCATGCCTTCGGCCTCGGATTTCTTCGAGGATTCGAGTCTCTGAAGCCAGATTGTTTGAGCCATGTGATTGCCTCCGATTGCAGGCACCACTCTGGCAGGCGGGGGCGCCGAGCATAAGCTGGCCCCTGGAGCAGTTTTGCCGCGGACGATAACTGGCCTCTAGTTTTCTGGCCGTATCCTTATGAATCTAAAAAAGATATACCACGCGACGGCATTCACGGCGAGCATGAGTACTACGTGCACCCACGGGTTCATGCCTTCGGGCAGGAATGATCCGAGCAGGCTGCCCGGAAGAAGGATGGCAATACCCAATAGAAGCGGAGTGGGGTTCGAGTGGATATTGGCGAACCGGGGAAGGATCATCCCCACGCTTTGCGCGACCCCAAAGAAGAGCCAGTACGCAATCGAAAAGGCGTTCTTCTTCACGTCATTTCGCGACGAGGAATTCCGACAGCCGGAATTCGTGATGGAGCGAAGTCAGCGCCCTCTGCATGGCGCTTTTTTCCACAACCAGCGAGATGTTGTACTCGCTCGACCCCTGCGCGATGGCCATGATGTTCACGTTCTCGTGCCCAAGGGCAGTGAAGATGCGGCCGGCGACGCCCGGAATGCCCTTCATGTTTTCGCCTACCGCGGCAACGATCGCCACATCCGGATTCGTGTTCACGTGCTCGACGGTCTGCTCGGCGATTTCCGGGGCAAAAGCCTCGCGCAGCGCAGCCAGCGCCCGCTTTTCGTCGGCAGTAGCGATGACGAAGCAGATGTCGTTCTGCGACGACGACTGGGACACGAGAAAAACGTTCGTGCGCGTCGCCGCGGTAGCCGCGAAGCTGCGCGCCAGCACATCCGTAAGGCCGACGATCCCGGGCCCACCCACGGTAATCATGGTCACGTCTTTGATCGCGGTGAGCGCTTTCACTCCGCCGCCCGACGAATCGCCTTTCGCCGTAATTTTTGTCCCCGGATTTTCTGGTTTGAAGCTGTTGCGAATCCACACCGGCACCCCGGCGGCGGTAACAGGCCGCAACGTGTTCGGATGCAGCACTTTGGCCCCAAAGTAGGCCAGCTCGGCGGCTTCGTTATACGAAATCTCGGGAATCGTCTGCGCTTCGGGAACCAGCCGCGGGTCGGCGGTTTTCACCCCATCGACATCGGTCCAGATGACCGTCTCGTCCGCGTCGAGCGCCGCGCCCAGAATCGTGGCGCTATAGTCGGATCCTCCACGCCCCAGCGTGGTCTGCACACCCTCCGGCGTCGCGGCGATAAATCCAGTAACAATCGGAACGATCTTTTGGTCGAGCAGCGGTTTTAACTTAGCAGTGGCTCGATGGCGCGTCGGCCCCATAAGCGGTTCCGCCCGCCCATGATGAGGATCGCTGACGATGAGTTCCGTCGCGGAGATCGCCGTAGCTCTCACTCCAAGCTCGTTGACAGCCGCCGAAACCAGCGGCGCAGACAGTCGTTCCCCGATCCCCGAAATAGCATCGAGCGCCCGCGGCGTAAGCTCTCGAAGCATCGCCGTGCCCCGCAACAGCCGCTCGAGTTCGCCCAGAACCTCTCGAATCGCTGAGCTCGTCTCTTCCCGCGATTTTGGGTTCTTCGTGAGCGCTTCGAGCGCTGCGATGTGTTGCGTGTGAAGATCAGCGATGAGCTGCGAGATGAATTCCTGTTCGCCCTGCTCCGCCTTCTGAGAGGCTGCCACCAGCCGGTTAGTCACGCCCGACATCGCGGAAACCACTGCCACGACGGGCCTCTGCGCAGCCGTGGACTTGACGATCGCCGCCGCCCGCCCGATGCAGTTGGCGTCGCCGACCGACGTGCCCCCAAATTTCATGACTTGAAGCGAGTTCGACATTTATACCGGAATTTTCGCACGCGTTGCCGGAATGGAGCGAGCGAAGACTTCGCAGAGTGTTCGCAATTTGCGGGTCGTCCCGCTACAGCTTCGATGACAGGATCATTTTGGAGTGCGGCGCTCCAGCGCCGCTTTTACGGAGCACACCGGCCCTCCCAACGCGCATCCCTCGCGCAGCGATGTGCGGGGGTTGAGCAAGCCCTACTTCGCGACCAACTCAAACACCGGGTAATTCCCTGCGATTGGCCGAAAAACTTCCACCGGCGACCCAGCCGCCACCGGGAAAAACTTCCCCACCGCGCTGGCATACCGGTCGAGATACTCCTTCAAAAGCCCTGGCTTGTCGGCATCCGGAATCACCCGCAGCCCAAACGCCTTCCGGTAGCTCCCCCGCTTCAACACAATCTCCCCCGCCGCCTCCGCATTCCTCACCCACTGCGTCCGCCCCCTCGGCGCCACCAAAATCCGTTTCCCGCCGACCTCCATCAGGTTCACGGGACAACGAAAGATCTTCCCGCTCTTCCGTCCCCGCACCTCGAGCAAATAGATAAACTTCGGCGCCATCCCCATCCCCGCTAAAAACCCAAACGTCCGATTGAACATCGCTTCGAAAGCGCTCGGCGCCTGATATTTCCCCGCATTCCCCGTGTCTGTCATAGCGCCATCCTAACCCGCTCACCCAACCACCTGCCATGCCCATTCCAACAACAAATGCACGAGCCTGTTTGCCTGTGTAGGGGCGGGCTTCAGTCCGCCCTCGCCGCGTCTTGGCTCGATTCGAAATCTGCGCGCCTGCCCGTCGCCATTCCCAAAACGGTCCATTCGAATGCCATACTAGTTATTACTTGACATTCGGTAAACTTTGTGATACGCTTCCCTATGTCAGCCCTGCCCATTCGAACGCGCCGCCCAACCGTCTTCTCCCCGATTCTCCGTCCGATAATCCTTCGGCAACCCCCTCGCATAACTCATTTAGTTTCCGCACTTATAGAAGTGTTCATTCCAAACAACTTAAAATCCTTCAGAATCTGCACTTGCGAAAACCCGGCGGTGCCGCCACCAATTATTGTTAACCGTCCTTCGCCTCACTTCCCCTGCGGTATACTTCGCCCGCTCCACGGCCGGCCTCCGTTCATTCAGAGGTTCGCTTGGCCCAATTTTCCTGCGAGGTATCATCGGATGCGTCTGGCTTCTCTTGTTTGTGGCTCGCTACTCTTCTGCTTCGTCGCGTCGCCACTCCCGGCTCAATTAGCTTCAGCTCAGCCCGATCCGCTCGCGCGCAGCGCCGCCTCGGCGCAGGCGTGTTCGGCAACCGAGGCTTCGTGCGCGGAGGCGGCAGCAAAAATTATTCCGCAGGTCATGGGTCCGTCGCCGCTGGAAGAAAATTTGCGTCGCCTGACGGATGAAATCGGCGGGCGCGTATCGGGCTCGCCTGAAATGGCCAAGGCGGTGGACTGGGCAGTTGCGGCGTTTCGCGCGGAAGGCGTCACCGTTCACACGGAAAAATATCAGCTCGCTCATTCGTGGAGCGAGGGCGATACGCGGCTGGAAATTCTGGAGGGCGCCGAAAAATTTCCCATAAGGCTGGTCGCGGCAGGATGGTCACCGGCGCTGCCCGCGGGTGGAATCGAAACGAACGTCATTTATATCAACGCCGGAACCGAAGATGACTTCGCGAAGGCCGGCGCGAACGTGAAGGGATCGATTTTACTGGTGTCGTCAAAGATTGGGACGACGTGGGCGGATTTGTTCGATGAGTATGCGCTTCCGCCGGCGATTATCGACCGCGCGAAAAAAGGTGGCGCGCAGGCGATCTTGTGGATGGGCGCCAGAGAGCGGCTGCTGCTCTATCGCCACACAAACGTCGGCGACGGCCAGGTCGATGTCATTCCGCAAGCTGTCGTGGCCCGCGAAGATGCCATGCATCTAGCAAGGGCGGCAGAGGCAAACGGCGGAAAATTGCGCGTGCGTTTCAATATGCCGAACAAAATTGGCGGTCCTGTCGAGCAAATGAATGTGGTCGGAGAAATTCGCGGCCGCGAGAAGCCCGATGAAGCGGTGATTCTTGGCGCGCATCTGGATTCTTGGGAACTTGGGACCGGCGCCCTGGACAACGGCTGCAACGCCGCGCTGGTCATCGAAGCGGCGCGTGCGATTCGAGCGACAGGGCTCGTTCCACGCCGTACGATTCGATTTATTTTATTTAGCGGCGAAGAGCAAGGCATGGTCGGCTCGTGGCAATACGTGCAGCAGCATCGCTCGGAGATGGACAAAATTCGCGGCGTGATTGTTTTTGATGATGGGACCGGGCGAACACCGGGGTTTTCGCTGAGCGGCCGCGCGGACATTCGCGATGGGTTGACGGAGATTCTCCGGCCCCTGGCGTCGTGGGATGTCCAGAATCACACGCTGGATGGCGACATTGGAACCGACAATTGGGACTTTTTGCTCGACGGCGTCCCGACGATGGTTGCCAACCAAGTCGAAGCGAACTATTTGCCGAATTACCACGCCGCGTCGGATACCTTCGACAAGGTGGATATTCGCGAACTCAAAGCGAACACCGTGATTGCGGCGGTGGTGGCGTGGGGCGTTGCGGATCGAGAGCAGCCCCTGGGCAAGCGATACACCCGCGCCGAGATTGCGAAGCAGCTCAAAGACACCGGACTCGACGAGCAGATGAAGAAGCAGGGGATGTGGGACGTGTGGGTGAATGGCTCGCATGGGCGAAAGGATTGACGCGCTATGTGTTCCAGGCTCTCCGCGAATCTCAGCGCCCTCTGCGCCTCCGCCTTACCTTTTCCCTTCCGTGCCGAAGAGTGGGTTGATGCCGTACACGCGGGTATAATTGACAGGTGAGTTCTTCGGAGCACGAATCTACGAAAGACACGCCTGTCGCGGCGATTCGCCGGACGGCGATTTTGGCGATCGATTACGGGAAAGTGCGCATCGGGCTTGCGATAGCCGGCATCGAAACCGCGCTTCCCCGGCCGCTCACGACGATCGAGCGCGTGAATCGCAACGAAGACATGCGCCGGCTGCGGGAACTGGCGCGCGAGCATGCGGTAAAAGAGATTGTAGTCGGCCTGCCGCTCCGGCTCGATGGGACGCGCGGCGAAATGGCAGAGGAAGCGACGCGGTTTGGCGAGCGCGTGCGGAAACAGCTTGGATTGCCGGTCGAGATGGTGGATGAGCGGCTGACGAGTTGGGAAGCGGAACGTCTGTTGGAAGAGCAGGCTGGAAAAGTTTTTCACGATGATTCGCTGCCTGCACATGTTCATGCCAGCGGGCACGCGAATGTTCGGAAAAAGAAGCAGGCGGATCGGGCCACGGTAGACGCCATGGCCGCCGCGGTGATTTTGAAAGAGTATCTGGCGAAGAAGCAAAATCCGGGCGCGAGCATCTAAGTGAGGTGCTTTGCTCGGGTGCCGTCCCGGGTCGGCTGACGCAAAGCGGTGTACCACTTGTATCGGCGACTTTACGTCGCCATCTCGGACGGTGAGGTCGGACTTTGACGGAGAACGCGGACTAACTTGAAAACTCTGGGAAAAGTTTTGTTGCTGCTGATCGTTCTCGCTGCGTGCATGGCAGGCTACTTTTGGATCAGCATTAAGCAGCCGTATCAAGGTTTTCCATCGCAGGGAGTATTTGTCGATCTGCCGCATGGAGCTTCGAGCCGCGCTGTCGCGCGATTACTTGCGCAAAACGGAGTCATCCGCAGTGCGACCGCTTTCGAGTATTACGCGCGGCGGCATCCGAAACGCCGATTGCAGGCGGGCGAGTATTTTTTCAATAAGCCCATCTCGGGGCACGACGTATTTTGGCAAATTGCCGACGGGCATGTGTTCGAGCAGCCCTTCACCGTGCGCGAAGGCGAGACGATGTTCGACATCGCGCGCGACCTGGAAGCCGGAAAGTACATGACGGCGGCAGAATTTTTGGCGGCGGCAAAAAATCCAGAGTTGATTCATGACCTCGCGCCGGATGCGAAAACATTGGAAGGATATTTGTATCCGGCGACATATAATCTGCCGCGCCACCCCGTGGCGAACGAGTTGACGGCTGAGATGGTGAAAAAGTTCAGGGAAGAGTGGTTGCGGATTCGTACTGCGGCGCCGATACCTCCTGGGAGCGGGCTGACGGAACATTTCGTCACGCTGGCTTCGCTGGTGGAACGCGAAACGCCACGGCCGGAAGAGCGGCCGCTCGTCGCGGGAATTTTTGAAAATAGATTGTCGAAAAATATGCGGATGCAGTGTGATCCGACCGTGATTTACGCGCTGGAACAAATCGGGCAGTACAAAGGGACGCTGACGGGAGCGGATTTGCAAATCGATTCGCCGTACAACACGTATCAGCACGCGGGATTGCCGCCGGGACCTATTGGAAATCCGGGCGAAGAATCGCTCAGCGCGGCCATCAATCCGACGAAGACGCCGTTCTTATATTTCGTCGCGAACACGCAGGGTGGACATTTTTTTGCCGCGTCGCTGGAAGAGCACAATCGAAACGTGACGAAGTACCGGCAACTGTTGAAGAATCCAGCCGGCGGGAATGCGCCGGCGGCGACTCCTGCGCCGGATAACGGCGCTCCCGCGGGACCCATTACCCCGAGCCCGACCGGAGCGCATCGAGGCGCGGGCCGATGAGCGATATGAGCGATTCGCAGACAACCAAGAAGGAGTTGATCCTGCAAACGGCGCGGGAGATCGGCGCGCAGCAATATACTCCCGCGGAGATCGATCAATTGCGGCGGAGACTGATCGCTGAACACGGCGAAGACGGCAGAACCGGCAACGAATACATCGCGGACGTTCTGAAGCACGCCGGATTCAAAGTGAATTTGTCGCTGCAAGAAGAAGCCGAGGATCAATACGAAGAAGAGTTCGAGGATTTGCTGCACTTCAAAACGCTGGAAGATGCGGAAGTCAGCATCATGCGGCTGGACGAGCTGGCGCGAAAGTTTCGCGCGCACGGCGAGCCGGCAGCGGCAGAGCGTGTGCTGAACATTGCGCGGCTGGGTAAGCGGCGCGCGGAGATGATCGCGCGGAATCATAAAGTCGAGCCCTTCAAGCGCGCGGAGAAGGAAGAGATCGCGAACTGGTTCCGTATCTGGCTCGAGACGCCGGAAGTGTTTTTCGATTGGCTGGACGTGCGAAAACAGTCGCCGGAATTTCAGGCGAAATTTCCGCCGGAAGCCGGGGAGTATAGCGAATGAGCGCGACGGGAAATGCGCCGGTCGATCCTGGAGCTCTCAATCTGCCGCCGTACTCGATGGATGTCGAGACGCTCGATCTCGGCGCGGAAATCAAGGCGGTTGGTCTGGAATTGTTGGAGACGGAGAGCCGCGAGCAGGTGAAAGGCAAAGAGGCCGCGGCAATTTGGGCGGCGGCATTTCCTGCGCTGGCGAATAACGATCCCTTCTCGCTCGATTTTTTTGCGCATGTCGATCGCGTGAAAGATTTTTGCAAGATGTATGACATTCATTATCGCGAGGCAGCCGAGCGATGCATCGTCCTGCGCGCGCCGACCGAAACCCAGCTCCAAGAATTGTTCGAGCGATTCGAGGGCGAAACATTCGGCGTTCGCGCCGGCAGCTTGATCGACGGCCCGGACGCGGAGCTGGAGAAAGAACTATCGCGCCGCGGCCTCGATTCGTATCAATCGGCGTACGAGCGGTATACGTTTTGTGCCGTCTGCGAACTGGAAGACGGCTGGGTAACGCTGCTCAGCAAAACCCTTTGGCCCACCGAAGTAATCCGCCGCCTCCGCCCCGCCGTCGAACGCTTCGACGTTTATTTGGCGCGGCCACAATAAAACCAGTTAACAGTCGACAGTTGAAAGTCGAAAGACAAACATTCACCTCAGAGTTCGCTGAGGGCACAGAGAAGAACAGAAAGACTCAGTCGTGGCGAAGGGCCTGCATCGGGTCGATTTCAGTAGCGCGCCGAGCGGGAAAGTAAGTCGCAATCAAAGTTGCGGCGAGCAATACAAAGCCTACCGAGATCAGCGTCAACGGATCGGAAGGTTCGACGCCGTACAGTTGATTCGCCAGTAGCGGACGTAACGCCCACGAACCGGCTAGGCCGATCGCAATACCAACCGATGCGACGAGCAAGCCGTGGCCGAGCACCCGGTGCAAAATATCGCGGCGTTGCGCACCGAGCGCCATTCGCAAGCCGATTTCGTGAATGCCCTCGGTCATCCGATACGCGGTCACGCTGTAGACACCGACAAACGAAAGTATCAGCGCCGCCAGTGCGAAGAGGCCCAGCAAGGTCGTGGCGAATCTTTGGCGGACCAGCGATTGCGATACCAACTCGCTCATCGGTTGGACATCGTACACAGCAACATCGCCGCTCAGAAGACGCAGTTGCTCACTGACCGCGGACGCAATCGCTAGTGGATTGCCAGCAGTGCGAACGACGACTGTCGACCCTGCGTAGCCGGGAATGTAGATCGTTCCATCTGGTTCGACAGCGAGATCGCCGTCGCGAACTGTGCCGACGACTCCAACGATCGTCGCCCACTTCCCGTCATTGCCGATCTGCGCGCCGATTGGATTGCGGCCGGCGAAAAAACGCTTCGCGAGAGCTTCGTCGATGATTCGCACAGCGCCGGGATCGAGCCAGTTCGTTGCGCGCATGTCGCCTTCGGCGAAAAAACGGCCAGCGATCAGCGGAATTTTGAGCGTATCGAAATAATTTGGAGTGACGTAGAGAACTGCAGCGTGCGGCTCGGGATCGGTCGGCGCTTCGTGGCGATCGCGAATGTCGAACGTCGTGCTGTAACTATCGGAAGTGAAGGGCGCTCCTGTTGAAAGCGCCACGTGCGTGACTCCCGGCACTTCGGACAGCCGCTCCAATGTGCTTCTCGAGAATGGAATTGGATTTTCGGAGATGACAGGCGAAAACGAGAGGCGCGCGGTCAGAATTCCCTGCTGATCGAATCCGAGCGGAACGTGGAGCAAGCTCTGGAAGCTGCGGAGCAACAATCCGGAACCGGCAAGCAGGATGAGAGCGAATGCGATTTCTGCGACCAGCAAGGCGCGCGAAAAGTTCTGATGATGACGATCGTTCCCTACCCGAACTCCCGATTTCATCGCCTCAAAAGGATCGGAGCGCGTCGAAAAGATGGCTGGAGCCAGTCCACAAAGCATCGACGTTACGATCGACAGAACCAGTGCGAAGACGAGAACGACGGAATCTATCGGAATTGAAGTGAAGCCGGGAATATCGGGAGGAGCGAATCGCATGATTGCGAGAATTCCGACCCGGGCCAAACCTACACCCAAAATGCCGCCAGTGAGCGATATCGTTAGGCTTTCGATCAGGAACTGCGCGACAAGTCGCGAACGCGGCGCACCTAAACTCATGCGCGTGGCAATTTCTTGCCGGCGAGTTACGTTGCGGCTGAGCAGAAGATTGGCGACATTCAAGCTCGCGATCAGCAAGACGAGGAACACGGCGCCCAGCAATATGTTGAGAGGCTTACGAATGTCTCCGGCCTTTTCTTCCGCGACGGGACGAACTTCGACACCGAACTTGGAGTCTTCGTCGTTGAATTGCGCCACGGCCGCCCGCATTCCGGCACGCGCCTGATCGACCGTGACGCCGTCGCGAAGACGCGCGAGCATCGAATAGTCCACATACCAGCGGTATTTCTCGGCAGCGGATTCAGGCGTGATCGCCGCGGGAATCCAAATCTCGGGATGAGGAAAAAACATGTTGTTGAGGTTCGATCCCATCACCCCAATGATTTCGTAAGAACTGCCGTTCAGGCGCAGAGTCTTTCCGATCGCTTTGGGATCGCGGTTGAAGAGCTTTTGCCAGAGAGTATCGGCGAGGAGCACAACTTTCGAGCTGCCAGGCGTGTCATCTTTCTGGGTGAATGCGCGCCCACAAAGCGGTTCGACTCCCAACAACGGAAAAAGTCCAGACGTCACTTTCATCGCTTGAACGTGCAAAGCGCGATCCGTCGATGTGAGCGTGAGGCCTGCGGGTTTGAATGCCGCTGTCGATTCAAAGATTTCCGTACGCTCACTGAACTCGCGGAACTGTAGCGGCGAGACTTTGGTGCGTGGCATGCCGAGATCGAAAAGCTGATCGTGCAAAACAACGACGCGATTCGGCTGGTGCATCGGCAGCGGCTTGAGAAGGACGGCATTGACGACGCTGAAAATCGCGGTGGTGGCGCCGATGCCAAGCGCGAGAGTGAGGATGGAGATGGCGCTGAACGCTGGCACGTGTCGCAGAGTGCGAAACGCGTAGCGAAAATCCTGTGCTGCGGATTCGAGCCAGGCGCCGGCGCGAACGTCGCGGACGTTTTCCTTGATTTGTTCGACACCGCCGAGTTCGATCTTTGCTTCACGGCGGGCCTCGGCCGCATTTCGTCCGGCGGCGATTTTTTCCTCGGTGAGGAGGTTGAGATAGGCGCGAAGCTCCGCGTCAACCTCGCTGTCTGCGCGACCGCGACGGAGCAAATTGCGAAAGAAACTTTTTGTGCGGGCAAAGAGTGGCACGGCTTAGCCTCATTCGTGGCGCAGAGCAAGGATCGGGTCGACGCGCGTTGCGCGGGCGGCGGGGAGAAAGCTGGCGATGGCGGTTGCGGCTAGTAGAACAGCGCTGATCGCGATGAATGTTGCGGGGTCGTAAGGACTGACGCCGACGAGCATGCTGCGGACGGCAGGAGCGGCGATAAGCGATATCGCCAAGCCGACGACCAATCCCGAGGCAGCGAGAATCAGGCCGTTTGCAAGAACCATGCGAAGGACGTCGCCACGTTGCGCGCCAAGGGTCATGCGAATTCCAATTTCCTGTGTGCGGCGGCCGACCATGAATGAGACCACGCCGTAGAGACCGACTGTGGCGAGCGACATAGCCACGAAACCAAAGGCGGCTCCCAACACCGCGACGATTCTGGGAAAGAACAATCCCTGCTGAGAAATCAGATCGGTCATTTTGTAGACCGAAACAGGAGATATGTTCGCATCGAGGCCGGCGATTTCGGAGCGAATAGCGGGGAGAAGCACGGCGGACTCTACGTCGGAGCGAACGACAAGCGTAGCTTTGGATGAGCCTTGCTGAATGTACGGGAGATAGAGCACTGCGGGAGGCGGTGTTCCAAGTTGATCGCCGACGCTTGAATCTTTGGAGATGCCGACGATCTGTATCGGCAAATTGTCACGAAGCCGGATGATGTGGCCGAGGGCCTTGCTCATGTCGCCTGCGCCGGTGATGAAGTTTCGCACGAGCGTTTCGTTGACGACGGCAACGAGTGGAGATTTTTTCGTGTCGGAGGCCGCGAATTCGCGTCCGTAAAGAATGGGGATTTGCATCGTGGAGAAGTATTTCGGATCGACTTCACTGGTGATGACGTCTTGGAATTTTTCGCCGCCTGGAGCGGTGTAGCCATCGATGGATAGATCCCACGAATCTTCCGCGAGAAATGGAGCCTTGCCGGCGACGGTGGCGGATGTGACTCCTGGAAGCGCAGAAACTCGCTGGAGCAGTTGCTCGTGAAATTGGCTGGACTGGTCGGTGGAATAACCCTGAAGAAGCGGGTCGATGGTGACGAGCAACAGGTGCTGAGGATTGAAGCCGACGCCTACATTTCGTGCGCGGCTGAAAGATTTGAGGAAGAGTCCACCGACCATCAGGAGGACGACGGAGAGCGCTATTTGTCCGCCGATGAGCACGCGGCGCGCGATCGAGCTGAACGAGCGGCTTGCGGCAGCGGAAGAGCGAGTCGTCATCACCGCGCTCCAAGCATCTCTGACCGCCATGAATGCGGGCGCGAGACCGAAAAGCAAAACGGCAACGGCCGACACAACCGCGATACAGATGAATGTGCGCAGGTCGAGGCGGAAGTCCGGACCTTCGGGTCGCTCACTCATCGGCATGAGCAGCTGGAATCCGCGGATGCAGCCATAGGCGAGCAGAGTTCCGGCGGCGCCGCCGAATGCCGCGAGCACCGCACTTTCGGTGAGGAATTGCCGTACAAGACGCGCGCGAGAAGCGCCGAGTGCGATTCGCGTCGAGGTTTCTTTCAGGCGCGATGTGGCGCGCGCCATCAGGAGGCTGGCGACGTTGGCGCAGGCCATGATAAGGACGAGAACGACAAGTGCTCCGAGAAGCGAGGGCACGGCGACGAGTCCCTCTTCCATGCGGCGGCCGAGTTCCGTGCGGACGATAACGACGCTGTCTTTGTTGCTCTCGGGATGCTCGCGCTCGAGTCCGGACATGATGACGTTCATTTCGGCCTGCGCTTCCGCGACGGTAACGCCGGGATTCAAGCGGCCATACATGGAGAAGCTGCGGTAAGTGCGTTGCTTGAGAATGTCGGCGCCGTCGGCGGTTATCTCAGCGCTCATCATATTGGGGACAAAAATTTCGGGACGAAAGAAGAGGTCGGTACCAGTGAACGATTGCGGGGTGACGCCGACGATCGTGAAGCTGTGGCCGTTGAGCTTGATTTGTTTTCCGGCGATCGCGGGATCTTTGGCGAATACGCGATTCCAAAGTGAGTAGCTGACGATCGCGACGGGAAATTTGTCGGGGGTCGCGTCTTCTTCGGGAAGAAAATCGCGTCCGACGATTGGTTTGACCTGGAGCGTGGACAACAAATTGGCGGACACCATTGCGCCGTAGACATTTTCGGGCTTGTTATTGGAGGCGGCTGCCGAGGTGTTCATACCGGCGGACATCGCCTGCGAAATGGCGAGACTCTGAAACGATTTTGCCCGGGCGCGGAAGTCGATGTAGTCGAGATAGGAGCTGCCGCCATAACGCGAGAGTTTGGAGGCGGCAGTATCGACGACGATGACGCCGGCGGCATTGGGGACGGGCATTGGGCGGAGGATGATCGCGTCCGCAAGGCTGAAGATGGCGGCGTTGGCGCCGATGCCGAGCGCGAGCGAGAGAACGACGATGAGAGTAAAGACCGGGTTTCTGCGAATGTTGCGGAAGGCGAGACGCACGTCGCGAAAGAACGTCTCGATGTAATGGCCGGCGCGGACGGCGCGGACGGATTCTTTGACTTGCTCGAGGCCGCCGGAGTCGATTTGGGCTTTGCGGCGGGCTTCGTTGGGAGGGAGTCCCTGGGCGCGATTTTCATCGGTGAGGAGATCGGTGTAGGTGCGGAGTTCGGCGTCGAGGTCGGCTTCGGCGCGTTTGCGGCGGAAGAGGTTGCGGAGGAGGCTCTTTGTGAGATCGAAGATTTGCATGTTGGCTCCTTATTCGTGGCGGAGAGCTGTCGTTGGGTCGACTCTTGTTGCGCGACGTGCGGGGAGCCAGGACGCTGAGAGAGACGCCAGGAGCAGCAAGGCTGCGGAGAAGACATAGGTGAAGGCGTCGAGGCGCGAGACGCGGTAGAGGAAAATTCCAGAGCCGCTCCAGCCGATGGAGCCGGTCGGAAGAAATCTCGTAAGAACAAGCGCTGCGAACGAGCCGATGGCGATGCCTGCTGCGGCCACGGCCGAGGCTTGGCGCAGCACGAGGCTGGCAATTTCGCTGCGAGCGGCGCCTAAAGCGACGCGAATGCCAATTTCACGAGTGCGTTCGGCGACGGAGTATGAGGTCACTCCGAAGATTCCAACGATTGCCAGGATCAGGGCGAGCACGCCGAAACCGGCGAACAACGTAATTATTGGGCGGCGCAGGGTTAGTGATTCGGAATCGTGAAGTTGGCGCTGCATTGTTCCGATTTCCCAATCGAGCGAAGGATCGATTGGCCGCAGCCAATCGGGAATGCTTTGGGCTGTGTCCGCGACGTCGCGAGATGCGCGAACTCGAATCGCGGCGCTCCATGCGGGCGGGAGCGTTTGCGCGATCGGAAAATAGATGAGGGGGCGCAGGTCTTCTTCGGGATTACGCTGACGAAAATCTGAAACGACGCCGACGATTTCTCGCTTGCTCGCTGGGGTTCCCGCAAATGCGACGAAGGAGCCGACTGGGCTCGCATCGTGGAAATACTGCTTGGCGAAAGTTTGATTCACGATGGCCACAGGCCGCGAGATCGCGATCGGATTCACGAAACGCGCGGCCAGCGAGCATCGGGACTCGCAGCGTTGAAAAATAGCCATCACTGACGGATAAGAACCAGATTTCGTCTTCGACCGGCGCAACATGCGGAACGAGAGATTCGATTCGGAAGTGCGCGCCGTCTGCTCCGCCCATCGGTAAAGAGTTGGTGAGACCGACAGACTCCACGCTCGGCATGAGGCGCAGGCGATCGAGCGCGCTTTGCATCAGGCGGGCGCGATCGGGTCCGCTGTCGTCGCGCGAGGATGGGAATCTCGTCGTGACGGTCAAGACGTTGCGCGGATCGTAGCCAAGCGATGCGGATTCGACGTGGCGGAAGCTGCGAAATAACAGGCCGAATGTTACGAGCAGCACCATGCCTAGGGCCACTTGGAAGGCGATCAAGAGATTGCGCGAACGCTGTTGGCGTGCTCCGCTGGTCACGCTTGACGTCGATTCTTTGAGACTGTTGTTTGGCGCGAAGCGAGTTGCCTGGAAAGCAGGAATCGCACCGAAGAACAACGCGGCGAAGAGGCAGATGGCGAGGCTCGCGAGAGCGGTGCGCAGATCGATGTGCAGAGTTACGTTGGACACGATGCCGAACATCGCGGCATCGAGAAGATCTTCGGACCATCGCGCGAAAAGCAGGCCGAGAATTCCGCCGGCGAGAAATAACAAAACGTTCTCGCAGAGCAGTTGACGAATCAGGCGGGCGCGAGAGCAGCCGATCGCGGCGCGGACGGCGATTTCTTTTTGACGCTTGATACCACGCGCGAGGAGAAGACTGGCGACGTTGGCACACGCAATCAAGAGTACGACGCCAGCGGCGACAGCCATCATGGCGAGGCCGTGACGTGCGTTTTGCATTGTTGGGCCGGAGTCGCGGAACGCTTGGGGAAAATCGTCCACGACGAGACGGCCGCTGAGTGGGTCCAACATGCCGGCGGCTCTCAGGCGCTGGGCGATGAGATCGCTTTCGGTACGCGCGTGCGCGAGAGAAACACGGGGCTTGAGACGCGCAACGATCTGCACGCGGATCGATCCGTCGCGGACAGGTCCATTCGTTGCGTAGGATTTGAAAACGAGGGGCGCGAAGATTTCGGCGCCATCGTAGTAAGGCTCCATCGATTGCGGCAGGACACCGATGATGGTGACGAAACGACGGCTGAGGACGATTTGTCGGCCGGCGATATGCGCGTCGGCGTGGAAACGGGTACGCCAACAGCGATAGGAAAGCAACACGACCGCGTCGTGACCGGGAAGTTCTTCGTCGGGGAGAAAATCGCGGCCGATGGTGGGCTGAACGCCGAGCGTCGATAGCCAGTTCGAAGTCACCAATTGACCAGGCAGAGTTTGCGTCGCAGCGTCAGCGCCGCCGTAGAAAAAGTCGGCCCAGCCCATTCCGGCGACTTGTTCGAACGAACCGGCGTCGCGCACCGCTTCGTATTGGGACGGAGAAGGCGTGTGCACATCGCCGTCGGAGTTGACGGTCCACACGTGGACGAGGCGATCGACATCGGCGAACGGGAGAGCGCGCAAGAACACTGAGTCGACGAGGCTGAACACCGCGGCATTCGCGCCCATGCCAAGGGCGAGAGTGAGGATTGCGGCTGCGGTGAAAGCGGGGCTTTTGCGGAACAGGCGGAGTGCGTAGCGGAGATCCTGGATTACAGAATCAAGGAACGCGGTGGAACGAGAATCACGGACGGCTTCCTTGACTTGCTCGATGCCGCCGGAGTCGATTTGGGCTGTGCGGCGCGCTTCGTCGGGGGCGAGGCCCTGGGCGCGATTTTCGTCGGTGAGGAGATCGGTGTAGGAACGGAGTTCGGCGTCGAGGTCGGAGTCGATGTGTTTGCGGCGGAAGAGATTGCGGAGGAAGGCGGCGAGACGCGCGAAGATCGTCATGACAATGCTCCTCCCCGGCTAGTTGGATTCGAGCGCGCGGGCGATGGCGAGAGAGATGCGCGACCAGCGTTTCGTTTCGGAGTTGAGTTGGCGGCGGCCGGCGGCGGTGAGTTTGTAGTATTTGGCGCGGCGATTGTTTTCGGACTCGCCCCAGCTGGCGGCGAGCCAGCCTTGCTCTTCCATGCGGTGGAGGGCGGGAAAAAGCGATCCGGGTTTGACGTCGAAAGTGCCTTTGGTGATTTGGCTGATGCGGCGGGAGATGCCGAGGCCGTGGAGTTCGGTGAGGGCGAGGGATTTGAGGATGAGCATGTCGAGGGTGCCGAGGAGGAGGTTGGTTTGGTCGGAGGGCATGGAGGTGTTGGTTGTATAGACGGTCTGTAGGGGGAAGGGTTTCACAGAATTCAGAGTTTGTATAGAGGGTCGATAGGAGAGGGGTGCGAGGCGAGTGGGCAATCGTCTGGTTGGATGATATTCGTGGCTAACGAATGGGAAATGTAGGATCTAAACCCCGCGATCTGGGAAGCGATCGCGGGTACAGGGTGGCGTCGCTGCGATCGAGTTAGTTGGCAGGAGTTGCGGAGTGCGCGGCCTGTTCGGCGTTTTTTAGCAGGGTGTCGAGGGCGGGGCGGTCGTAGAGGTGGCCGGCGGCGATGACGGCGGAGATTTTGCGGGTGTTGTGGATGTCGGCGAGCGGGTCGGCGTCGAGGAGAACGAGGTCGGCGAGTTTGCCTTTGGCGATCGAACCTTGGGTGGATTCGGTGCCGAAAAATTTAGCGGGATTGCTGGTGGCGGTTTGCAGGGCTTCCATTGGAGAGAAACCGGACTCGACGAAATTGGCGAGCTCGTCGTGGAGGCTGAAGCCGGGGAGGACATAGATCGCTGGAGCGGTGTCGGTACCGGCGAGGAATGGAACGCCGGCGCGGTGCATGTCGGCGACCATTTTTAAATTGCGCGCGAAATATTCCTTGCGAAGTTCGAGCGGGTCTTTTCGCAGTTCGGGCATCATCTCGTCGTAAAAGCGCTTCCAGGTGACGTCGCGCCAATAGGCGGGGACGTATTTGCCGAGCGGATCGTGGGCGAGATCGCGCTGATCGAGAAACGTGCCGCCGCGCTGCCAGGCCAGCGTCGGGCATTGCCAGGTTTGCGATTTGGCGAGCAGCGCCAGTAGCGCGGTGCATTTCTTTTGGTCAGTGGTGGAAAGCAGCAGCTGCGTGTTGCCCTGACCGTCGATGAATTTTTGTTCTTCGCTGGAGCACCCTTCGAAGCTACCCATCAGGTGCTCGATGCTTTTCTGGCCGGCGGCGATGGCTTCGGTGATGCGGACTTTGTCGGGGACGTGGCCGACGAACGGAAGATTTTGCTTGTGGGCTTCGGCGGCGGCGGCGAGATAGGCGTCGTGGGAGATGACTGATTGAACTTTGATGAAGTCAGAGCCTTGCGATTTGAGCTGATCGACGGCGGCGCGCGCGCTGTCTGGTGTGGTGACGGCGATCGAGCTTGGGAAGCGAAGTTTACCGCTGGGAAGAACGGCGTCGAGCATCGGGCCGGCGACGATCATGCGCGGGCCGGGAATTTTTCCGGCGGCGATTTGCGCGCGCCAGTCGAGGAGAACGGGAAGATCGCCGCCCATGTCGCGCACACCGGTAACTCCGTTAGCGACGAAGAGCGGGAGGATGATGTCGCGGCCGCCGGGGAACCAGTCGCCGAACGCGGAGTGGACGTGCATGTCCCACAGACCGGGGATGAGGAATTTGCCGTGGCCGTCGATGAGTCGCGTGTTGCCGGGCATCTTGACCATGGCGCCGATGAGCACAGTGCCGATGTGATCGCCTTCGATGATGACGGTGGCGTCGTGTTCGACGGTGGAGGTGGCGGGGTTGATCAGAGTGACGTGGGAGATGGCGATGGGGCCGGATAGTGAGCTTGGGGATTCCGCGGACACTACGCCGACGCAAATGGCGATCGCGATGAGAAGAGTTGCGAGCAGGGTTGAGGGGCGCATCGCGAGAGAGTACTACGAATTTTAGATTGGGGTGGGGAGCGGAAATTCCGCACCCTTAAATCCGAAGGGTGCGGCACCCAAGAGGGGCGATGGGTTGAAGGTGTTGCGTAAGCGTCGGTTCGCGTTCGGACTAATTGCGGACGCGAAGGAGCGCCGCGATCCCTCGGCGATTGATAAGTTGGAGCTCACCAGGGAGGAACTGGTCTAGATCGGGTGCACCCTCCGCGTTCAGGATCAGGACGTAATCGAACTTGCTTCTCCAATCGGAAAGGAAAGGAAAGCGTGAGGTTTCTTCCGGAGGCAAATTGTGGTTCGCGAGGTCCGTGTAGTTAAGCGGCGGAGCGCGAACAGCCTCGATTTCGCGGTACGGCGAGATGATCTGGATGGGCTGTTGGTATTCCTCGGCGAAGATGTTGGGCCAGAAGGCATGCCGGTCGATCAAGACGAAAGAAGCGAGATGCCAATAGGTGGCGGAGACCTTCGGCACGCGGCGGCTCTTGGGCATGATTTTGTCCCATGCAGGATTGTCTTCGGGGCTGACGTAGGCGACAAGGACGCGGCTTCCGAGAGTGACAGGTTCGATGACCTGGCGAACATCGGCGAGGTCGCGTTGGGAGTCGTGCCAAACGTTCGTAATAAACGCCATACGCGCGACAAAGATGATTGTGAAAACTGCCAGTGCAAAATTGCGCTCACGCCGGTTGAGGGCGACGGGCGTGAAACTGGCAAATACGATGAAGGCGAGCATTACGGTCAGTCGTGAGTCGACGAAGTGCACGCCCTTCAAAGAAAAGGGAGCGACTACGTAGACGGCAACAAGCACCGCGCCGCAGATGAGTCCGATTTTCGAGACACGAGCACGGTGACCGATAAAGCAGAAGGCAATAAATGCGATAAGCGAGGCCACCACAAAGAAGTCGAAGCCGGGCGAATAGCTCAGCATGGAGTCGAAAGCCAAGTAGACCTTAGCGGGAATCGATTTCCATAGCGGCGGCAGGCTCACCTTTTCCAGAGGCGAGGCTAGATAGAGAATCGCAGGCACGATCATCGGTATAGACAGAGCAGATATGCGTTTCGCAGCGAAGCTGATGTCTAAGGAATGCTGGTTTCGGCGTTCGAACAGAATAAAGATTTCGTAGGAGCCAACGAGAAGCGCGTAAAAGCATAGACCGAAAAGGTGGAAGAAAAAGACGAGTGGAGTGAAGACGCACGCAACTGCAATCGTGGAAATCGGGTGAGACTCACGGTACATGATCCATGCGGCGGCAGCCCACATGGCCATGCCGATGGCGATTTCGAAATTCATGAAGCCCAATAAGAAGAGAGCATTGAAAGCTGCGAAACCTGTGGCGAGCTGCCACAAGGAACGACGCCGAAACCAGGCATAGCTAAGGGCGATGGCACCTGTGGTGGGAAGAAGAATGCAGAAGGCGAGCATGATGCGTCCGGCGGTGAGCGGCGAAAAGATGTGCATCATGCTTGGCAGAATCAGGTCAATAGCGATATTGGGGATGATTCGCCAGTGGGTGACAAACATCTGACGCAAGACGGGGTCGCCGTTGCCGAAAGCCAGGAGATAACAACGAGCAAGATGGTTGGGGTAGTCGAGCAGCGGAGGGACAGGAGTAGTCAGGACGGGAACAAGAAGAGCAGTGAGCATGAGGACCAAACAGGTCCGCCACGCCGGAGCTCCGTCGAGGAAGTCGGCGGGCAACGCTTTGGCGGCGGGTCGTTCCGACGGAAATGTCGAGGCGGAGATGAGGGGCGTTTGTGAAGGGTCGTTCGGCGCGAGTTCGCCAGATTTGAAACCTGTTTCAGAATTCAACGAAGACCGACCTTACGTAGGTTTGATTCCCCGTTCGCGTCGAGACGGTAATGCATCCTGACTCGGGGGTGTATGACGTCCGAGGTAAACATCCTAGAAATTAACACAGAGAGAAGATAGGCACTGATTTCCGTAAATACAGAGTGTTAAAGCAACGGCGCCCTTCGCGTTTGCGAGGGCGCCGTTGGAAATTGCGGCGTCGGATTTGTGTGCCGACGCGCTGAGTTGTTAGTTGACGACGAGCGTCACGGTCGTATTCGCCGAGGTCGAGCCGGACGTTGCGGTCACCGTGATGGTGTAGGTGCCCGCGGGCGTGCCAGTTTGTACAGGAGGAGGCGGGGTCGAGGAGCTCGAGCCGCCACCGCAACCGACGAGAACGGTGGATGCGACGATCGGCATCAGGATGAGGCAGAGCGACATCGCAAGACGCAGAGTGCGCGCGCGACCCGCTTGGTCTTGCATCCAGCCAAGCATCATGGCGATGACAAAGAGAAGCGCCAGCGAAGCCAACGGTGCGACTTGCAGGAACGTTGGTGGCTGCATCTTCATCGAAGGCTGATTGAATGGGACCATCTGGCTGCGAGCCGTCGTGGTGATGTTCACCTTGAAGGTGCCCGCGGCAGCGGCAGTTACGGCGACCGAAGCCGGAGTCGCAGAGCAGGTGGCATCGGTCGGAGCGCCGGTGCAGGTGATCGTGGCGGTAACAGACTGATTGCCGCTCACGCTGAGATTGTAGGTAGCCGTTGCGCCGGCGGTGACCGTCTGCGTGGACGATGCGTCGGTGTCCTTCACCGTCAGGCTCAGGGTTGGGGACGCGCCGGTGCCGGAGAGCGCAACGGTGTTCACGCCTGCGACGTTGCTCGCAACCGTCATCGTGGCGGTGCTGGGGCCTACTGCTGCCGGCTTAAACGTCACCGTAATGGTGCAGGTTCCGGTGGTGGCAGGGATTCCTCCCACTGCGCTAACGCAATTGTCGGTTTCGGAGTAGTCGCCGGCGTTTGTGCCCATGAAGGTGATTCCGGTCACAATCGTCGCCGCGTTACCGGTATTGGAGAGGGTAACGGTTTTTGTAGGAGCCGCGGTGCCAATCGTGGTACTGGCAAACGTCAGCGATGTTGGATTCAGTGTCGCCGTCGGCGTGCCGCCCGTGCCTGTCAGATTCGCTGACGGTGAACCGAAGGCGTTGCTGGCGACCGAGATCGCCGCGGTGCGGGTGCCTAGGACGCTCGGGGTGAAGACGACGTTGACGGTGCAAGTGCCGTTCGGGGCGATTGGAGCCGTCGTGCAAGTATTGGTGCCCGGCGCGAAGTCAGCCGCGTCGGCGCCGGAGATCGAGAAGCCGGTGACGGTTAGCGTTGCGCCGCCAGTGTTGGTGAGCGTGATTGGAACCGGAGCAGAAGCTGTGCTTAGCGGCTCGGCGGTGAAGACGAGAGGATTCGGGCTGAACGAGACGAGCGGAACCGCAGCATTGCTGGCGAGAGCTGCGACGCTGCGGACGCGGTTGTTCTGCGAATCGCTGATGAGAAGGTCGAAAGTAGTGTTCGGCGTGACGTCAGCCAACAAACCGAGTCCCTGAGGCACATTGAGTTGGGCCGAGGTTGCGGCTGCGCCATCTCCGGCGAAGCCAGCAGTGCCGTTGGTCCCGGCTACGAGGCTAATGTTCCCGGTTGAGGCGTTCACTTTGCGAACGGTCTGGTTCGTCGTGTCGGAGAAGTAGACGTTCTCAGCGTGGTCAACCACGATGGCGAATGGAGTCGCGATTTCGGCGCTCGTTGCAGCTCCGCCATTCCCCGTGCTGCCGGACGTGCCGTTGCCGGCAATCGTGTAGATATTGCCAGCCGTCATCGCAGTAGGAGTGGTGACATTGATCGCGGGCACTTCGCGGATGCGGTGATTGCCCGCGTCGGCGATGAAGAGGTTGTTGTAGATATCGATGAAGATGCCCGTCGGGCCGCTGAGTTGCGCTGAAGTGGCAACACCGCCATCGCCGGCGAAGCCAGCGGTCGTCGATCCGGCCACGATGTAGGCGTTGTTGGCTTCGAGCAACCCCGCAGTGACCGCGGGAACTTCCCAGATGACGCTATTCGTCTGGTCGGAGAAGAAGACGTTGCCGTGAGAATCGACCGCGACGCTATTGACGGCGCCGAGCTTGGTTCCACCCGTGCCGCCTGTGCCAGCCGCGACGGAGCCTTGCGTACCGAAGCCGCATATCGGCGCATTCCCGGAGTCGTCCGCAACGGGGACGGCTGGTTCGACACCAGCGATGGTGACGATGCCCGTGGAAGAGATTTTTCGGACGAGACAGTTTGCGGTGTCCGCGACGTAAACGTTGCCAGCGGCGTCGGTTGCAACACCAAGTGCGTTGTTGAGGACAATCGGATTATTCAGGAAGCCGTTGGCTTCCACTTGGCCCGCAATCGTCGACAAGTTTCCGGTTGTTTTCGTAACCTTGCGAACCAGTTCGTTCAGACTATCCGCGACGTAGACATTGCTTGCGGAGTCGACGGCGAGGCCGGCGGGCGTATTGAGTTCACCCGCGGTCGCGACTGCACCGTCGCCACCGAAGGAGAGACGACCGCTGCCCGCAACGGTGTAGATGTCACCCGCGGTCTTTCCACCGCCGGTTACCGCTGGAACTATGCGAACCGCGAAGCTACCTTGGTCCGCAATATAGATATCGCCGCCAGAGTCAAGCGTTGTGCCCGATGGAAATGTGAGTGAGGCGCTCGTCGCAGGGCCATTATCTCCCGCGTACCCATGATTGCCGAAGTGACCTGCAACGACGGAGATAATTCCCGTGGCTTTGGTCACTTCGCGAATAACCTGGTTCACCTGGTCCGCGAAGAAAATGTTGCCGGAGGCATCAACGGATATGCCCTTAGGGATGTTGATCGCCGCTCCAACGGCTGCTACGTTGTTGTCAGCTCCAAAAACGCCCTGTTTGCCGGCAACAGTATGAATCGTGCCATCCGCGCCCAAGATTTCGCGGATCACGTTATTGTTCACCGGGCCCGTTGGGTTGGGGCTTCCATTTCCGGCGTAGTTGTTGCCAATTTCGGAGTAATAGACGTTGTTCGGACTGGCAGTGGTATCGACAAAAACGTCAAACGGTCCGTAGAGCGCCGCCGACTGAGCGAGCGTTCCATCAGGAGCATAACCGCCGTTGTTCGACGGAGGCGTTGTCCCGGACGCGTCCGTACCGCCAGCAAACTTATAAATATTTCCGGTCACCATCGTGATTGCAGACATACCGGCGGGCTTCGTGCCCCCTTCGTAAATGACGCGGATTTCGTTGTTGCCGCGATCGGCGATATAGATATTGCCGGCGCTGTCGATGCTGCAACCGTCCGGGAAATGCAGGTTGGCGGCCGTTGCGGGTCCACCATCTCCGCCGTAAATCATGCTGTTGGTAGATTGTATGCCGGCGAAAGTGCTGATGACCCCGGCTGCGGTGACTTTGCGGATGACTGCGTTGTCGGAATCCGCGATGTAAAGGTTATTCGCGGAGTCGATACACATGCCGCTCGGTTGGTTCATCTGGGCACTGGTGGCGGGACCACCGTCGCCCGAAAATCCTGTCGTGCCGTTGCCCGCGAAAACGCTCACAAGACCGGTGGTATGGTCCAGCTTCAAGACTCGGCTGAACTCGTTGTCGAGGAAATATGCATTTCCGAGAGAGTCAAAGCGAACCGCCGCGGGAGCGCTAATACTAGCCGTCGCGGGCAAACCCACCGGGCCGCCGCCGATGACCGTCGTGATGTTTTGTGCGTGAGTCGACACGCTACCGGAGATTAAACAGGCAAGGGCCCATGCAGCCAAACGAACGTAATTCTTCATCGATGATTGCCTTCCTACTGTGGACTTTGAGCGCAATGCGCTCACGATTTCGCAAAACTTCTTCGGAACGAGGGACAACAGCGGTTTTCTCTTCGCGTGACGAGAATAAGTCCCACCCGAGACAAAACCCAATAGTACGGATTCGAACCGCCGTTGGTACTAAGGGAGAGGCCTCCAATAGTACTTTCCATTGGTATTCGTCCTAAGAGACATCTGGATCGCGAGGACGACGAATGCGCTCGGTGCTTGTGATTATGATGAGGTGACCCGCTAAATCGGCTGCCAAAAGCGGTGCGATATTCGTTTCGATTAATACAGCCAAGCCAGTACAGAACCTGACGTCGCATTTTGCGACAGCAATCGCGTGTTGCCCCGACGGTTTTTGAGGGCGATTTCTGCAAAATATAGCAGAAATTCACTGCGTGACCCGCCGAGGACTCCGGCATCAAATTGACGGCCATTCCAAGTGGCTGCTACATTGCTTCGTTTGACATTACAAGGCGTAACTCATTGAATCGACGAGCTTCGATATGGATGGTTGTGGCGACACTGTCGGCCCTCGCAGCGGGTTTTGGCTGCGGGCGCGGCAGCAAAATCAGCACGAAGACGACGGTCGCCCCGAGCGCAAAACCCGTTATTAAGGATGCGACGCGCGAAGAGCTGCTCGAGAAGTACAACCTCTACGCACAAAACATCCAGACGGTGAACGCGACGGTCGTGCTGAAGCCGACCGCGGGCTCGAAATACAGCGGAGTCATCGAGGAATATCACGAGGTCAAAGCGTTTCTGCTCGCGTCGCGCCCGGCGAACATTCGCATGATCGGTCAGGCACCAGTGATCGGGACGACGGTGTTCGACATGGCGAGCGACGGCGAAACGTTCCGCGTTTCGGTGCCGTCCAAAAACAAGTTCCTCGTGGGTTATGTGACGGGCGAATTCAACAGCAGCAAACCGATCGAGAATCTGCGGCCGCAACATTTGCTGGATGCGCTGCTGTGGCCCGAAATCCGGAAAGAGGAATCGGTGCTGTTCGAAGAGTTTAATGATGAGACTGCACGGTTTTATGTGCTGACGGTTTTGCGCGGCGGATATCGCACGGAGATTCTGCGGAAGATCTGGTTCGATCGCGCGGATTTGCAGGTTTCGCGGCTGCAAACGTTCGCGCCGAAGGGGTTGCTCGTGTCTGATGTGCGGTATTCCGATTGGCAGCCGGTCGATCCGGCGCAAGCGGGCACGCCTGTGAGCGGCCCGGTGACGACGTTCGCGCACAACATTCGCATCGATCGCCCGCATGACGACTACCGGCTCGATCTGCAAGTTAGCAAAATTGTGCTCAACACGGATCTTCCCGCCGATCGCTTCAAGCTCGAGCAGCCCCCCGGCAGCGAACTCGTGAATGTCGAGCGAAGCAGCCAGGGTGAAGGAAACAAACAGCAATGATGGGCGAGCTCATCGCGCGCAACCTGTTGCATCGGCCACTGCGCACGTTCATCGGCATCATGGCGGTTGCTGTCGAGGTCGCGCTCGTGGTGCTCATCGTCGGGCTCACGTCGGGGCTACTGGCTGAAAGTGCGAAACGCATCCAAGGCATCGGCGCAGACATTGTGTTTCAGCCTCCGGCGGCATCGATTTTCCTTGGATTCAGCGGGTCGCCAATGCCGATGAAAATCGGCGAGAAGCTCGAAACGTTGAAATACGTTCAGGCGGTCGCACCGGCGCTTCTGCAGTTCAACTCGACCGGCGGCGTCGAAACCATCTACGGCATCGACAAAGATTCTTACCGAGCCGTGTCGGGCGGATTCGTTTTCCTGCATGGCCACGACATGGAAGGCCCGGACGACATGCTCGTGGACGATTGGGAAGCGCGGGCGAAAAAACTGAAGGTCGGCGACACATACAATCTGCTCAATCACGATTGGAAAATCACCGCGATCGTCGAACACGGCAAAGGCTCGCGCATTTTCGTTCCGATCCTGACGTTGCAGGAACTGGTCGGCGCGCGCGACAAGGCGTCGATCTTCCTGCTGAAATGTACGCGGCCCGAGCACACCGACGACGTGATGGATGAAATCAAAGCGATTTTCCCTGGCTACACGCTTCGGCCGCTCGCGCAGCTAGCCTCGCTGCTCACCTCGACGAATGTGCCCGGCCTTGAGCCGTTCATTCACTCGATGATCGCGCTGGCCGTTTCCATCGGCCTGCTTGTCATTTTCCTGACGATGTACACAACGGTGGTCGAACGCACGCGCGATATCGGCGTTCTCAAATCGATCGGAGCAAACCGCGCGTTCATCATCCGTTCGCTGCTCACCGAATCGGCGGTGCTTTGCCTTCTCGGCATCGCCGCCGGAGTCGGGCTCAGCTATATCATTCGCGCTGCTTTTCTCGCCGGGTTTCCGACGCTGTCGATCCTGATCACCGTTCCGTGGATACTGCGGGCGGGCGCGATCGCGCTCGCGGGCGCAATCATCGGCGCGAGCTATCCCGCGTGGATGGCGAGCCGGAAAGATGCCGTCGAGGCGCTTTCTTACGACTGATTTCGCGGCCGCGCTGGATCGAGCCGCGAGCCAAAATTATCGGTGGTCCGTATTCTGATGAGCCTTGAGTTACCTAGGCAGCGAGCGGTAAAGGCAGCTACAATACCTACCCAACGACGGATCGGCATCTTCCAGGGATAACGCCAGGGCCAAAACGAGTGGAGTCAATACTTAAAACCGAAGGACTGTGGAAGTTGTATCGCGCGGGCAAAGTGGAAGTGCCTGCGCTGCGCGGCGTCAACTTCCAGGTGGCGCCCGGCGAATCGGTTGCCGTGATGGGCCCGTCAGGATGCGGAAAGTCGTCACTCCTGTATGTGATCGGTGGACTCGCGCAGGCTTCGCGCGGCCATGTTTTCGTGGACGGAAACGATCTCACCGAAATGAGCGACGCCGCGCGGACGAAATTGCGGCGGCACAAGATTGGCTTCGTGTTCCAGCGGTTTAATTTGCTCCCCACACTCAGCGCGAAGGGTAACATCGCCATCGCTCAATTCATTCATGGAGACGGCTTCGATCCGCATCGCTTCGATGTCGTCACGAAGATGTTGGGACTCGAAGGGCGACTGCACCATAGACCGTCCGAACTTTCGGGCGGCGAGCAGCAGCGCGTGGCGATCGCGCGCGCGATCATCAACGAACCGAAAATCTTGCTTGCCGACGAGCCGACAGGTAATCTCGACTCGAAAAATTCCGACATCGTGCTGGAGATGCTGCGGCAATTGAATAAGGATCTGGGCCAAACGATCGTGATGATTACCCACAATCCGGAAGCGGTCACGTACTTCGACCGCGTCGTGCACATGCGCGACGGCGTTATCGTGGACGGCGTCCCCGCGGACTGAAATGGCCAGCATCAAAACGATCCTCGGACGCACGTTTTTCTGGTCGTATGAGCGCGGCACGTGGCAATACGACCTCGCCGTCATCGTCATTTTGATTTTCGTGCTGGGCACACCGCCGCGCTGGTTTCACGACGAGCCGCAGGTAGGGCTGCCGACTTCCGCGGCGCAGGTTGAGCTGGTTGCGGGCACGGAAAAAGATCCACAGCAGACCTATCGCATCGATGCGCGCGTGCTTGCTCCGCCGGAACAGACTCCCGCATTGCAGAACGATCTTCACAATGCGCTGAAGAAAGCACTTCCGTCTTTGCGTGATGGACGCTTCTCGATTTTGAAGATTGACCCTGTGCGCGACGGAGACGGCAACGTCATCGCCTATCAGGTCGAGATTCGTCGATAGTTCGCCCTCACCGAAACGTTCCGGCGCATCCGCGCATCTTTTCTATGTGCTAGGATCAATTCAGCGAAAAACGACGGCCAACGATCGGCCCCAGGGGCACATTTTGAAAAATAAAATCTGGCTTGCTGCGCTGGCGCTGACATCGTTGTCGTGCGTTGCCTCTGTCGCGGCATCGCCGCATCGCAAACCCGCCGCGCAAGGCGGTCAGGCGACCATCGAAGCCGTCCTCGCTACCATGGACAAAGCTGCGGCTGACTTTCGCAGCCTGACGGCGGACATTGAAAACACAAAATACACCGACGTCGTGAAGGATACCTCGGTCGAAAAGGGACACATCTTCGTTCGCAAAGATTCGAAGATGCGCATCGACATCACCGAGCCCGATCCCCGCACGATTCTCCGCGTCGGCGATTCCCTTTCGGTTTACACGCCGAAAATCAAGCGCGTCGAGGAATACGACCTCTCCAAGCATCGCGCGATGGTCGATCAATATGTTTTGTTAGGATTCGGCACGCGCAGTGAAGCGCTGCAAAAGGCCTACGACGTGAAACTGACCGGCGAAGACCAGTTCGACGGAAAGAAGGTCTATCTGCTCGAACTGACACCGAAATCCGACGATGTAAAACATCAGATTACGAAGATCCAGATGTGGATCGATTCAGCGTCGTGGCTGCCGTTGCAGCAGAAATTTTTTGAAACGGGTTCCGGCGATTACATCCAGTTTCATTACACGAAAATGATGAAGAACCTGAAGATTCCCGATTCACGGTTCAAGGCGGATTGGCCGAAAGACGTCAATCACGTCAAGCCTGGCTGAGACTTTCGAACTCTAACGCGCCTCATTTAAAAACAAATTCGCGCCGCCCGGCAGTAGTTTGGGTGTTTTTCTTCTGCCGAACGACGCGAATTGCTTCGATCGAATTGTTTTACCGGCGAGCAGCTTAGCTCGCCGCCTGCCGCTCCTGCTCCAACAACCGCTCTTTGCGTGAGATTCCCCACCGATAACCCGCGAGGTTTCCGTCTTGCCGCACCACGCGATGGCACGGCACGACGATCGACACGGGATTCGTCGCGCAAGCTCGCGCCACGGCTCGCACCGCTTTCGGATTCCCGACTGCTTGCGCGACCTGCGAGTACGTCTTCGTCGTGCCAGATGGAATGCGCTGTAGCTCCTGCCAAACGCGACGTTGAAACGCCGTCGCCTGAACATCGATCGGCAGCTCCACACGCGGCGGTTTGCCTTCGACGCGATGCACGATCTCGCTCACCCATTTCTCGAACGAATGATCCGCCGCGCTGATCTCGGCGCGTGGATATTCATCGCGCAGCTCCTGCACCAGCTTCGGCTCCGAGTCGCCGAGATAAACAGCCGAAACTCCACGGTCGGTCGCCGCCACCAGCACTTCTCCCAACTTCGACTTCGCAACGCTGTATCCGATCTTCATGTCCTTTCCTCCTTTTCGATAAGTCGCCGGCGTCATCCCGAGCTGCGCGTTGCTTCGTTCATACACGCGGCTCGATGAGCCATAACCCGTTTCGTAGAGCGCGTCGGTGATTTTGCTTCCACCGCGCAGTAGTTTTTTGAATTTTGCGAGGCGCAGTGATTCCGCGAGTTCGCGCGGACGAAGTCCCGTCACTTGCATGAATGCGCGGCGAAGCGTCGCCGTCGTTGTGCCAAGCGATTTCGCGAGGGCGCCAAATCTCACGACGTCGTCGTCTGACGCTGACCCCAGGAGTCGCGTTGCTTTCGCGACGAGCGCGATCGAGCCTGCGACTTCGTCGGGCTTGCAGCGCAGGCACGGCCGGTAACCCTGCTGCTTCGCCTCTTCTTTGGTTTTGAAGAAGATTACGTTTTGCCGCAGCGGCCGCCGCGCCGGGCAGGACGGCCGGCAATAGATGTTTGTCGTTCGAACTCCCAGCACGAATGTTCCGTCAGCGCGCGGATCGCGCGCCGTTGTCGCCCGCCAGTAGCGCGCAGCAGCGCTGCCGGTGATTCCCGCTCCGTTTTTTGTGTTGTTTTGGTGTCTCATCGCACCGCCAAAATAGCGCAACGCAAAATCCAAATCTATCCGCAAAGGCGCATCAAAGTATTTCGATGTTTGGGCAAGGAAAACGCGTCAGAACGCTGGGTCTTCCGTAGGTTCGATGACCTTCGATGGCGCGGGCGTTGCAATCCGATGAGGCGCCGTAATCACCAGCAGAACCGCAGCCAGGATGACGGCTGAGGCCAGGATCGTCCGCAGCGTAATCGCTTCGTGTAGAAACAGCCATCCCAGAAACAACGCCACAATCGGATTCACGAACGCGTAGGTCGCCACGCGCGTCGCCGTGCTGTGTTTGAGGATGTACAAGTACGACGAGAATCCGATGGCCGAGCCGAAGCAGATCAGATACGTAATCGCGATCCATGAGCGCGGCGTAACCGCGGCGAGATGCAGCGCCCCGATCTCTCCCGTCAGCCCGCCGACGATCCACAGAATCGCTCCGCCGGTCAGGCTCTGCATCGCCGATCCCAGCAGCGGTGAACTCGGCATCCGGCCATGCTTGGCATAGATCGAACCGCAAGCCCAGGCGAACGAGCCGACCCCGAGGATAGCGACGCCGATCGGATCGATTCGACCCGAGCCGCCGAGGTCCTTTGGCCCGACAAGGAGCGCCAGTCCCGCGAATCCCAGAACGAGGCCAACGATCACGCGGGGCACCGGTCGCGTGCCGTTGGGCCTTAGCCAATCGATGAGCACCATCCACAGCGACACAGTCGCGACCAGCAGCGCCGCAACTCCTGAAGGAACGCGCTCTTCCGCCAGGCAAACGCCGCCGTTTCCCATCGCCAACAGGAGGAGCCCGGTCACGGTCGTGCTGCGCCACTCGGCCCACGTCGGCCGGGCTTTCGTTTTCCACAACAAGATCGGGAACGCGATCAGACCAAAGGTCAAATGGCGAATTCCGGCCACAAGCAAGGGCGGAAAAGATTCGTCACCGATTCGAATGGCAAGGAATGTCGAACCCCAGATCACATAAACAGCCGCGAAGGCCGCGAGGAGCAGCGAGGGACTCGACGATGCGTGCGGGTCGGGCGTTCGGCCGGCGGACGGCGCCCTGAGGTGTCGCCAGGTTGGGTTTCTGTCGTCGCCATCAGAGTGGGGCCGGCGTCACCGAACACCAGCGAGTTCCACAAATGTAGAGCCGTCGTGCGCCAGACTGACAGCGCCATTTTGGTGCGACTCCGCAGTATATTGTGATTCTCGACTGGATCTATCCGCTAATCGCAGTCAAATATCCGCTGGTGTTCAGCTCCACTGGACAAACACATTCCGACTGTCGGATTTCCATTTCCAATTTTCGAATTCCGCTTTCCGTACCATTACGAACCGTTGATCTTAGGACACTTGGCGCGTTTTCCACAGGTTGACGCTCGACCTCTTCGGTGACATCTTAGCGACCCAACTTTTCCACGTTGGGCGCGACTTCGTTTTCGCTTGGTCGGTACTAGAATCACGGTGGGCACCCGTAGTTCGGTCGGGATCAAGCTGTTAAACTTGTTTTCGCTGAGGGGCGATTATGAGGTCGACGAACCTCGCTAGAACTTTTGAGTCAGCTGCCACTGACTTGATACCGGAAGTCCGAGCAACACTGGCCGTTGCCGTGGCAGCCACGCCAACGACCACGACGGCGGCTGTTCCCGCTCTTCGAGTCCAGCCGCTGCTGAGCGATACCAAGACTCGCCAGTTCGTTCGCGTCCCGACCCATGCTGTCGGCGCTCACCCCGAGCATCGGGAATACCCGCGCGCCACTTTGCGTTTGCCGCTGCGGCTTCGCAGCGTGAACGGATTGCAGGAGAGGTTTCCGATTACGCTCGTGACGCGCGACATCAGCTCGAGCGGCGTTTTCTTCCTCTGCCCAAAGGAGTTAGCGGCAGGGACGCAGATTGAGATAGAAATCGTTCTGGTGAGCCGCCCGATGGGACGAGGCAATGTCGTGGTCGCGACGGCCGCCCGCGTGAAGCGCCTCGAACCAGCCGCCACTCCGGGATGGTACGGCGTCGCCGCCCTCTTCGAAGACGTAGTCTTCGATCGCGACGACCGCGTTCCCGTCCGCTATACGAAGTAGTTTGGAGTGCGCCGGTTCACCGCTCGCTTTTGTGACCCCAGCCACACTCACCGTCTTCCAATTCGGAACCAGTAGCGCCGGCATCTTGCCGGCGTTTTTTCTTCCAACTCGGCCGAACGCAAACTCTGCACTCCGTACACCGAACCCGCCCGCAATCATCTCTGCTAATCTCCTCGAATGCCCAAGCCTTCCGACCCCCGCAGCCTGCAAGCCGTACTCTTCGACTGGGACGGCACGCTGCTCGACTCCGCTGACGCCGATTCCTCCGCCTACCTCGCCATGTTCCGCGAACTCGGCATCCCCTGGGGACTGAGGGAATTAGCCACTCACTACACCCCGAACTGGCATCACGTATACCGCGCCGCGCGCCATTCCGCGTTCGAAATGGGATGTCGCCGACAAGCTCTGGGCCAAGCATTACGCCCATCACAAGCCGAAGCTCGTTTCCGGCACCCGCAGCGTCCTCGCCTGGGTCGCTCGCCGCTATCAGCTCGGCCTGGTCACCAGCGGCGACCGCGTCCGCGTCCTTCGCCAGCTCCGCTACTTCGGCCTGACGCGCCAATTCGCCACGCACGTCTGCGCCGGCGACACGCCGCAAAAGAAACCACACCCCGCCCCGCTTCGGCTTGCACTCAAGCAGATGTGCCTCAACCCGCGTGCCTGCGTCTACGTCGGCGATTCGCCGCATGATCTGGAAATGTCGAAGCGCGCAGGCGTCCGCGCCATCGCCGTCATCGGCCGCTTCCCTACCGAGGCCGGACTCCGCGCCGCCAAACCTGAATTTCTGCTGAATTCGCTGAAGGAACTTCCCGCTGTCTTGAAATCACTCGAATAATAAACGCGACCAATCGAAGGGCACGTTAACGCTGAGGTGGTGGAGCAGGCTGCGAGGGTGGCGCGCCCTGCGGTGCAGGCGGAGCCGTCGAACCCGACGGTGCTGACGATTGCGGTCCAGCCGCACCGGCTGCAGGCGCAGGCGCCGTATCCGAAACTGCGGCCGCCAGCGGCTTAAAATCCGTCCACTTGATCACCAGCCGCACCGGAAAATCGCCTTCTTTCACATGCACGGTTTCATCTGACCGCTCATAGCTCGGAAACCAATACTTTCCCGCCACATTTTCCCGATACGTCTCGAACGTCGTGAACGGCATCTGCGCGAACTTCACATCGCCCAGCTCGTTCACCCACTTCCCATACGTCTTCACAACTTCCAGGTATTCGTGTCCACCCAAATAATTCCGTCGAGATACGAATGCGCGCGATCCACCGTCTTCGGCGTCACTTTGAAAATATACGTGTCGATTTCGTCGACCTTTTCCGTCCCGATATATTTCAAATCGTATTTCGCCAACTGCGACGAATTGATCGGAAATTGCGGAATGCGTTCGAACGACTTCACATCTTCAGGCTCGAGCGCAAACGACATTCAGCGACGATTGCGGATGCTCGAGCACCTTATTCACCACGCGCCCGTCCGGCATCCGCGTCACTTCCGACACCTGCAAAAATTCTCCGATGATCGTTCCCGTCCGATCGTACTCGCTCGATTCGAATCGTTTTCTTCGCCATAAACGTCGGCCGCACCTCTGCGAACTGATCTTCCTTCGCCACAAATTTTCGAATGATTTCATCCGGCGGCAGCGATGGCGGCTCGACCGCCTCCGGCGTAGTCCCCAGCCGCTTCACGTCGTGTTCGGGAGGCGGCGTCATCGGCCGCTGTTCCTGCGCCCGCGTAGAAACACAAATACCCCAGCGACACCACCGCCACACTCGCCAACAACCCGACCTTGCAGATATTTCTCATATTTATTCAGATGCGCTCACGGCTCTCCGACGCAGCCCGCTAACGCAAGCACGCCCACAGCTTACTCCACGAAACCCCATTCCCGCCTCTGCCTGACATCCCTGCGCGCTTTCGCTACAATTTCAAAGCTTGTGGACACCACAAAAAAAGCAGCCCGCTTCTTCGTCACCGGTCTCGTGCAAGGTGTCGGCTTCCGTTTCTTCGCGCAGTCGCCGAAGCCGAACGCCTCGGCCTCAGCGGCTACGTGCGCAATCGCCGCGACGGCCGCGTCGAAGCCTACGCCATCGGAGCGCCCGAACAGCTCGCGCAATTTCGCGCGCGCCTCGAAAAAGGTCCGCGCCTTTCCAGCGTCCGTTCCGTCGCCGAAGAGCCGGCGGACATCGATTCGCAATACACATCCGGTTTCGTCACAACACCAACATTTTGAATCCGACAGGAGCCCGCAGGGATGGACGACATAAAAAAGTTGATCCGCGAAGTGCCCGATTACCCGAAGCCCGGGATTTTGTTCTACGACCTCACGACGGTCCTGAAAGACAAGCAGGGCTTCCACAATCTGGTCGATCAACTCTGCGATCATTACGACGGCCACAAAATTGACAAGGTTGCCGGCATAGAAGCCCGCGGCTTTATCTTCGCTCCCGCGCTCGCCTATCGACTCAACGCCGGATTCGTCCCGGTTCGAAAGCCGAAAAAACTCCCCGCAAAAACGCGCGCGGTCTCCTACGCTCTCGAATACGGCACGGACTCGCTCGAACTCCACGAAGACGCCATCAGTCCAGGCGACCGCGTCATCATTTGCGACGATCTGCTTGCCACCGGCGGTACGGCGGCAGCGGCAGCCAAGCTCGTCCAGGAACTCGGTGGCAAAGTCGAAGGCTTGGCTTTCGCCGTCGAATTAACTTTCCTCAACGGGCGCAAAAAACTCCCCGGTTTCGACGTCTTCTCCCTAATCCAATACGACAAATAACCCGCGCTCCGAGGGCGTCACTCTCATCCACCGGCGAGATTAGAAAAACATTGTCATTCCGAGCGAAGCGAGGAATCTGCTGTCTGCTTGGTTCGCCCAGTCGCTAGCGACGTACGCCGTTTCTGTCGTTACTTCATTACTTCTTTGCTTCATCACTTCGCCTTTTTCTTTGCCTCACCACCTCAAACAACACCACCCCCGCCGCCACCGACACATTCAACGACTTCACCGGCCCCACCGTCGGCAACTTCACCACAAAATCGCATCGCTTCCGCGTCAATTCATGCAATCCCTTGCCTTCTCCGCCCATCACAATCCCCACCGGCGACAGATAGTCCACTTCCGTGTACTCGCGATCACCCTCTTCATCCAATCCAACCAGCCAATATCCCGCCTCTTTCAACTCTTCCATCGTCCGCGCCAGATTCGTCACCTTCGCCACCGGCAAGATGCGACAGCGCTCCCGCCGACGCCCGCGCCACCGTGTCTGTCAATCCGGCCGCGCGCCGCTCTGGAATCACGACGCCGTGTGCGCCCGCCGCCAGCGACGTTCGGACAATCGCGCCCAAATTGTGCGGATCTTCCACGCCATCCAACAAAACAATCAGCCCCTTCTCGCCGTTTTCGCGCGTCCGCGTTCGCCGCTTCCAAAATTTCTTCCAGCGTCCCCGCAGTGCGCGCTGCAACCAGCCCGACAATCCCCTGATGTTCCTTCGTATCGGCCAGCCGATCGATCTGCGAGCGATCCTCGAACCTCACCGAAACATTCCGCGCCCGCGCCATCTGCACAATTTCTTCCACGCGCGTATCCTGCCTTCCGCGCGCAATCACGATGCGGTCAAACGCTCGCCCCGCCTCCAGCGCCTCCCGCACCGCATGTATCCCCGTCAACCGATCCACATTTCACTCCAACAATTTTCGTTTCACTCACCGCAAGTCTGATCGCTTACCGTTAAATGTAGTTCACTCAAAGTAGAGCGTGGTCATCCTTCAGACCCACTCCAAAACTCAACGCCACACGCGTCTCTTCGCCTTTATCGTTACTTCATTACGTCGTTGCGTCTTTACTTCGCCTTTCACTCCATCACGGAGCAAAACTCCACCATCCGCTCCCTAACCGTCTTCACCGCAAACCCCGCTTCCGCTGCCGCATCAATCAACAAAATCACGCGATCCAAATCTCCCTCTCCCGATCTTCCCGCCAGCGCCAATCGCAGCGGGTGAAACAATTCTCTGCCTCGAATATCCAAGTCCGCCTTCAGCGCTGTCACGATCTCGCTGAATCGCTCCGGAGTGCAAGCCCCGCCATCCAAGACTAGTCGCGCCAGCATTCGAATCACGTCGCGCGCGGCGTAGCGCGCCATCACATTGTGGGCCTCTACGTCATTCAACACGCGCGCCGCGTCATACTCAAAAACCAATCTCAATAAATCGGCGAGCCCATCGCGATCCGCCACTTGCGGCCCCAACAAAAACGCCGCCCGCTCGCACCACGCCTCTTGAGCCGGCGACAACTCCGCCAGGCCGCGCACACGCAAAAACTCCACGACATCCGCAGCGCCAAACGGATCGATCGCAACCGCCTGATTTTCTCCTGGAATTTCGCTCATGATAGCGCCGGCGTCTCGCCGGCGTTTTTTCGATGCGACGGCATACGCCGCGCTATCACCTCGGCTCGATCATGAGCCGCGCCGCGCAAACTCTACTTCCCCATCACCGTCGCCGCCACATGACACGCAATCGCCTCACCTCGCCCCACCGCATCCACACCCTCATTCGTCTTCGCCTTCAAATGAATCTTATCCGCGGGAACTCCCAGCGCCTTCCCCAGCGCCTCTCTCATCTTCGGAAAATGCGGCCCCAGTTTCGGCCGCTCCAAAATCACCACCGCGTCAACCCACTCGATCGCAAACCCCGCGCCATCCAGCAACCCGCGTGCATGTTCCAAAAATTTCAAACTATCCGCGCCCTTCCATCGAGGATCGGTATCCGGAAAATGTTTCCCGATGTCGCCCAGCCCCGCCGCGCCCAACAGCGCATCGCACAACGCATGCGCCAGCACATCTCCATCCGAATGCCCCACGGGCCCCTTGTCGAACGGCACCTCGATGCCGCCGATCATCAACTTCCGCCCTGCCGCGAGCCGATGCAGATCGTACCCAATCCCGCAGCGCACGCTCATTTCGCCGCGCGCCCCTTCCCGCTTATCGAGCCGGAGCCAGCTACAGAGCCGGCACTACCGCTCGCCGCCGCTTGCTCCCGCTCCAAATAAAACTTCGCCAGCTCCATGTCCGCTGGCTTCGTAATTTTGATATTTCGCTCCGACCCCAAGCACCACCACGACCTCATGCCCGAGCCGCTCCACCAATCCCGCCTCATCCGACGCGCTGACTCCATCCGCCTCGGCCCGCGCAAACGCGTCCTTCAGCAATTTTGTCTTAAAAACTTGCGGCGTCTGCGCCAGCACCACGCGCTCCCGTGGAATCGTCCCCGTAATCAGCGCCACATCTTCCGGCAAGCTCGCGCGTTTTACTTCTTTCACCGTGTCCATCGCCGGAATTCCCAGAATCGCAGCCTGATGCTTCCGCGCCTCTTCAATCACGCGCACGATCTGCTCTTTCTTCACAAACGGCCGCACCGCGTCATGCACGAGCACCAGCTCCGTCTCCGCCGCCACTTCCTTCAGCGCCGCCGCGACCGATTCCTGCCGCGTGTCACCGCCCTTCACCACGCGCACCTTCTGGGAAAATTTCTCGCCGCGAATCGCGTCTTCAATCTTCGCGATCCCATCGCCGCGCGTCGCCACAATGATGTCCGTCACCAGCTCGCACGACGCGATCCGCCGCAGGCTCAGTATCACGATCGGCACGCCATCCAATTCCAAAAATTGTTTCGGTGTTTCGGCACCCATCCGAGTGCCCAGACCAGCGGCAGGTAAAATTGCAGCAATTCGGCTCATATTAAGTTTCGCGGGCTGAAGACCCAGAAGTGTACATCAACGCCCAGTCCCACGCGAAACTCTCGCACCATCTCCATCAGCGCAAACAGTCACGACGGAATTTGGGTGCCGCACCCTCAGGTGTCAGAGGGTGCGGTTTTTCCAAATGACCTTGGCGGGATCAATCGATTGCGCCACTGACAATTACTTCGTAACTCGGGCGCCGGGTGCCGCACCCTTCGGTTCTAAGGGTGGGGAATTGCCAAAGTGAGCATGGTAAAAATCGAGACAATCGTCGATGTCGCGATCGCGGTTTCTAACTCAGGTGTCCTTCCCCATCCACCATCTCCGCTCGCGTCCCGCCATTCTCCGTGCCACGCACCGCCCCAGCCGCTGCCCCCCGCGCCAGTGCCGCCGACTCCATTCCCTTCTCATCCACTCTGCCAAAAATCATTTTCCCCGCCGCCGTCTGATGCACCGACGTCACCACCACATCCACGCTCTTGTTGATATACCGCCGCGCTCCGTCCACAACCACCATCGTCCCATCGTCCAGATACGCCACGCCCTGATTCGCTTCCTTCCCTTCTCGCAAAATCAGCACGCGCATCGGCTCGCCCGCCATCACCACCGGCTTGAGCGCATTCGCCAATTGATTCACATTCAGCACCGCCAGCCCCTGCACGCGTGCCACTTTGTTCAAATTGAAATCGTTCGTCACGATTTTCGCGCCGATTTCCCGCGCCACTTCGACCAGCTTGCGATCTACATCACCAACGGGCGCCGTGGGATGTTCGAGCACCCGCACCTCGAGTCCCGGAATCTTGCGAATACGATCCAGCACATCCAATCCGCGCCGCCCGCGCTGCCTCTTCAGCGCGTCGCCCGAATCCGCCACGAGTTGCAATTCATGCAGCACAAATTCCGGCACAAGCAGCGGCCCATCGAGAAATTGCGCGTCGCAAATATCCGCGATACGACCATCGATGAGGACGCTCGTATCCAGTAATTTCGGAATATTCGCCGCGGTCGCTACAACATCTCGCGCCACTGTCGCCGAGCCGCTGGCCGCCGCGTTCTGCTCCTCTTTTTTTTCCGTCTTCACTTCGCGCTCCGTTGCCTTCTGCGATCCAAGCACCGCTCCCAGATAGGCAAACGCCATCAGCACGCCGCTCTCAAAAAACGATTTCGTCTGCTCAGGCTCGGCAATGCGAGAAACGACCGCGGCCACCAGCACAGCTGCGAAAATCCCCAGCACCGCTCCAAGCGCTCCTCCGAGCAGCCCCCGCGGTGTCGCGCGGCTCAGCCTCATCTCGATCAAAAGAATGATCGCCGCGAGCAGTAGTCCCGCTCCGATGGCGGCCAATCCATATAGCCCGAACGGCTTCAGCGACCAGCACAATGCGACGGCTACAACAGCCAGCCCGCCGCGCAACATCCACGGCTCGACGTGCAGCGCCGCCTTTACCGGCTCCGGAATGTCACCCTCATATCTGTTTTGGGAAATATCGATTCCTGCGGAAAACGACTCGGAGACTCCCCGGCGTTCGACGCCGGTATGCGCTCGGCTCATGCGACCTCACAGGACTTGCATAATCACTGCAAAATCGACGACAGCCTCCCGCAGAGCGTGGGACGTAAATTCAAACCTTGCGGGGGTAGAAGCTAGTTACGTTTCGGAGGCGTATATACTCCAATGCAACATCGGCGTCAAGCTAACGGAGAAATTACATTTATACCTGTGGAAAACCATGCCCACTTGGTTCCCAAAAAATGAAAAACCGGCGACATAGTGCGTATGTCGCCGGCCCAGTCTTTACTGCATTCCCTAGTCGCTTCTTTACTTCGCCTTATTCCGTGTACACCCGCGGCACTCTCGCCGTCACCGCGCACATCAAGTCCGAAGTGACCGTCCCGATCCCGCGCGCCACCGCATTCGTGGCCAGCAGCTGTTCCCCATCTGTTCCGTAAATCGTGACCACGTCGCCGATATCAACGCCGCTGATATCGGTCACGTCGATCATCGTCACATCCATCGACACGATTCCGACGATCGGGGCCAGCTTCCCGCGCACCAGCACATTTCCTTTTGTTCCCAGCGAACGATGCACGCCGTCTCCGTAGCCCGCCGCTAGCACTGCTATCACCGACGGCCGCGTCGCCACGAACTTCATACCGTATCCGACTCCCGCGCCGGCCGGGATATTCCGCAAATTGATAATCCGCGTCCGCAGACTCATCGCCGGCTTCAGCGGCAGCTTCTTCTCCGCTTCCTCACGCTTTTCCTGCGGATCGTAGCCTGGGTGATATCCATACAAGATCACGCCCGGGCGCACCATATCTCCCCAGGTTTCCGGCCGGCTCGCGATCGCCGCGCTGTTCGCCAAATGCACAATCCCCGGATCGACTCCCAGCGCACGCAGCCGCTCCAATGCTACAAAAAAATGCTCCTCCTGCTCGCGCGTCTGCGCCCCTACAGGTGAAGCGGAAAAAGCTTCCGACGACGCAAAGTGCGTCATCACGCCGCCGAGCCGCAAACTCTGGCACTTCGCCAGTTGCGCCGCGAATTCATCGATCTCGTTCGAAGCGATTCCGAGCCGGTTCATCCCCGAGTCGATCTTCAAATGAAACGACAGCGGATCGCGCTTGTCGTCTTTCGCCGCCGCGCGATTCAACTGCGCGAGCTGCTCGATGCGGTGAACCACCGGCGTCAGGTCGTACTTCAGAAGATTTTTCTCTTCGCCGGGCCAGAAGCTCGTCAGCACCAGAATCGGCTTCTTCACTCCCGCTTTCCGAACTTCGATTCCTTCGGCGGCTGAGGTGACGCCGAACCAGTCCGACCCGGCCTTCTCCAAAATCTTCGCCACTTCCGGCCCGCCATGCCCATAGCCGTTGCCCTTTACAATCGAGAGCACCAGCCGCGGCGTTGCGCGCTGCTCGTCCTCGGGATTCACAAATTTCCGGATCGCATCCAGGTTGTACGTCAGCGCCGACGTCGAGATCTCTGCCCAGACCGGCCGCCCCACCTTGCTCACCGCTTTCGCCACGTCCGCTCCCACACCCGCCAACGCATACTTGGTATTCAGCCCGCCCCGGCCGCTTGCCGCTATTGTCGCAGCCTTCCCGGTCGTCTTCGAAATACCGGCGCCATCCGCCTTAGCCTTCGCCGTAGCAGCCTTCACCGTCCGCGTTTTCTTGCTCACCGTCAATGTCTGTGTCATCGTCGATCCCCGAAGAGAACCAGTGTAAATCCAAGCGCCCCGCCGAGCCCGTCAGACCGCCTCGGCAAGCCACGCAAAAGACAACATCTGGTCAGCCAACTCTCCCTCTTCGCCGATCCATATCGCAATCACTCAGCCAGGCCTAACCTCAATCCCCTCAACACGAACCCGCCTACGCGATGCTTCAACCGTGTTCCCCCAGCCACGCTCCGTGGCTGCCCGTAGCGCCGGCATCTTGCCGGCGATTTTCGTCGCCCCGGCAACTCCTCGATCCAACGGGCGACCTTTCCCCAGTTTCTAGGCTATTTACTCTTGACTAACTACCATTCCTGTGCTATCATGGCAAATGTTCGACTTTAGGCTCGCCGGTTCGATCCACGCCCTCCCGCAACCCCAGCATTCTCAATCGCTTGCACACTCTTTAAAACGACCCGTCTGTAACCTGTTAAAACCAAACAACTTGCGCACTCTTTGCAAAACACCGGGGGGTATACCCCTTTCGACCCAAATTAGAACTCACCTGCCGAAAGTCGGGCTTCTCGAATCTTCGACAGACTTGTTATTACTACCTTTGCGTCCCCCTGCCGCAATGCCCCTCCTCCGTATACAATTAGAGCTACGGGAGCCCCCCGCCTCTCGCGCCTCAGGGATTGGGCAATTCGGTTTTTGAACTAGATGGCCAAGAACTACTACGAGATTCTGGGCGTTCCCGAAAACGCGTCCGACGCCGACATCGACGCCGCGTTTAAAGTCAAGGCGCGCGAAGTCCATCCGGACACCGTTCCGGCGGATAACCCATACCTCCGTAAAGTCGCGTCCGAAGCGTTCAAGGATTTGTCCGAAGCAAAAGCCGCGCTCCTCGATCCGACGGCGCGGCAGAAATTCGATGCATCGCTCGCCGCCGAGCGCGAGCGCAATCGCGAGTCCGGCAACTCCAACACTTCTTCGGCTTCCGCCACTGAGAATAACGAGAGTTCATCGCCGCATCGCGTGCGAACGGGATCGCGCGCCGGTTCATCGCGGAGACCGCAATCGGTTCCATCGCGCGCGCGCACCGGCTTTCCCGAGATCCGAAACCTGAACAGCTTTCTGTTCATGGTTCTCGGCATGGCCACAATTTTCTTTCTTGCGGTCTTGGTCGCCAGCGGACGCATGCCGCCGCTCTGGCTTGCCATCATCACAGCGGCCATCGGAATTTTGCTTTTCGTGAATGGCATGCGGCCCGTTCGCGGCTTCACCAGCGGCAGGCCCGCGCTGATCGGCAGCGCCATCACGGTCACATGCATCTTGTTGACGCTGTGGCTCGTTTCCCCTTCGTACTTCGAGATGGCTACGACGTCGCGCATCGCGCATGCAGTTGCATCGCGCGCGCGCCGCGTCACGCAATCTCCGTCTTCGCCCCAAGTGCTCGCGGATGGTTCAGTCGCCGGATCCATTGGCGAATCCGGAACTGAAGCGCTGCCGGGGGTCCGCACCTGGTCCAACTTGAAAGACGGACAGAATTATCGCTCGCGTGTCGAAGGTAATGATCTCTATCTCGATGCAATCGCCAACGGTGGAAAAATTGGCGGCCAGTTCGCGGGATGCGAATTCCATCGCGCCGGCGCAGGACCATCCGATTGGATCGGCATGTGTACCGAACTCGGCGGCGGCAACGAAGCACTTCACAAACTTCCCGCCACACTGAGTCGTTTCTCGAGCGACCGCTTGGAAGGCAGCACCGCCGACATCCCGGTTTTCGTGATGACTCCGGTAGATACCGCGGCGAACGCGAGTGGCGCGATCGCGACTCCAGGGGCGCCTCCTCTTACGGGAGCAGATCCCAGCGCGCTTGCGCCAAACGTTTCTACCTCTCCCGCTAGCTCAACGCCTGCTACCGGCGCGCCGGTCGGCGCTACGAATCCCGCCGCGGTCACACCAGCACCGGACGCCGCGGCAACGCAGCCGCTGGACACGAGCGAACCCGATCTGTCCGGCTTGAAAAAAGCAGATAAAGAAGCAGTCGAACTGACGTGCGCATCCGATCGCTTATCGCAAGGCGTCGGGAAGTACAACGATTGCCTGCACAAACAACTCGATGCGCTGAAAGCGACGCCGAATCCGCCAAGCCTGGCCGGTCTCAGCTCCGCCGAGCGCGAAGACGTCGTGCTCACCTGCTCCAACGAAAAGCTGATCCACGGCCCCGGCGCCTACAACGCTTGCCTGGTCCAGCAACTCAAAAAGAAAAAGAAACTGAAGTAGTTTTTTTTCGGCCAACCCGTCGCGAATCGAGAAGCCAAGCAAAATTGAAAGCTCTTTGAATTTTCGACCGTAGAGAGAACTCGTTGGAGTTCTACAGGTCGTCGGGGCCGAGGTTGCTGAAGGCGTCGGGAGCGGCTTCCTCGAAGCGTGTGAATTTGCTGAGGAAACGGAATTTTACGTTTTCGGTCGGGCCGTTGCGCTGCTTGGCGATGCGCAGTTCGGTTTCTTCGCGCTCTTCGGGAGTCGCGCCCGCTTTGAAAAAATTCGGACGATAAATGAACATGACGACGTCGGCGTCCTGTTCGATGGCGCCCGATTCGCGCAAGTCAGAAAGTTGGGGACCGCGTTCGTCGCGCTCCGGCGCGCGCGTCAACTGGCTGAGCACTAGCACCGGAATTTGCAATTCCTTCGCGAGACCTTTCAGGCCGCGAGAAATGCTCGACACTTCTTCCTGGCGGTTGCCAAATTTTCCGCGCGCCGTGATGAGCTGCAAGTAGTCCACAACCAGCAGCGACAAGCCTTTGTCGCGCTTCAGCCGGCGCGCCTTTGCGCCGATTTCCAGAACGCTGGTCGAACCCGCATCATCGATCCAAACCGGCGCGCCGGCGATCGTGCCGAGCGCTTCCGTCATGCGGCGCCAATCTTCGCGGCTCAAATGGCCAGTGCGGAATTTGTGCGCGTCGATCTGCGCGACGGACGCGACAAGGCGTTGCAGCAACGACTCCTTCGACATTTCGAGGCTGAAGACCGCCATCGGGTGGCCACCGCGAATCGCGATGTTTTCCGCGAGGTTGAGCGCGAGCGCCGTTTTTCCCTGCGAAGGCCGCGCTGCCAAAATCAAAAGTTCCGAAGGCTGAAATCCCGACGTCAGTTTGTCGAGTTCCGTGTAACCGGTCGGAATTCCGGTGATGCTCTTGCCTTCGCGAAAGATTTTTTCGAGGCGCTCGAAATTGTCTCGAACGATGTCTTTGATCGGGATGAGGCCGGCGCGCACGCGATCTTCGGCAAGCGCGAAGATCGACGATTCGGCGTTGTCGAGAACGGCGTCGGCGCCATCTTCGCCGTCGAACGCGCGCATCTGGATGTTATGCGTCGCGTGAATCAGATTCCGCAGAATCGCTTTTTCTTTGACGATGCGCGCATAGTGCTCGACGTTAGAAACGCGCGGCATGCCGTCGGCAAGCGACGCGAGATACGGCGCACCGCCGGCGGCTTCGAGTTCGCCGAACCGATGCAGCTCTTCCGTGAGAGTGATCAGATCGATCGCCTGCTGCGCTTCGCCAAGAGCGATCATCTTCAAGAAAACCCGGCGATGCTGGTCGAGGAAAAAATCCTCGGCGCGCAGATTTTCGATCGCAGGATTCAGCGCGTTGTTATCGAGCAGAATCGCGCCGAGGACGGAGCGCTCGGCATCGAGATTATTCGGAAGAGGGCGTTCGAGATTGGAGTCAGCAGCCATGGGACATTGGCGACTTCGCTTTATCTTCGCCCACGGTAACACGCGGGCAAACGAGGTTCAAGTACTTCTCAAAAATAATTGCAATCGTCAGGAAATATTTAACGCGGCCTCGACCATTCCCTGTACTGCGTGCGACTGGTGAGTGGATTGTGCACGCGCGACAGCGCGGCGTCAATTGGCGTGAAAAACTTTTTGTGCATCGTTTGATGAAATGGTGGAAAAAAATATTTCGCGGCGAAACATTTCGCTTGACGAAAACTTTGACGGCAAAAATTTCGGATTGCGCGTCGCAGAAACAAAAATGCCGCTGCGTGTTTCGTGCAGCGGCATCGGTGACGTTGAGTCGCGACTATTCTTCTTTGGCGACTTGGACTTTGACTTCGGCCGAGATGTCGCGGAAGACTTTGATCTTTACGGGGAAGTCGCCGAGGGTCTTCAGCGGATCGTGGAGCTGGACCTGGCGCTTGTCGATCTTGTAGCCCTGGGCTTCGAGGGCTTCGGCGATGTCGCCGTTGGTGACGGAGCCGAAGAGTTGGTCATTTTCGCCGGTCTTGCGCGTGAACTTGAGCTCGACGCCGTTCAGCGAGGCGGCCTGTTTCTCGGCTGCGTCCTGCTCGGTGGCCGTTTTCTTCGCCAGCGCGCCGCGGATGCGTTCGAGCGCCTTCATGTTGCCGGTAGTGGCTTCGATCGCCAGCTTGTTCGGCAGCAGAAAATTGCGCGCGTAGCCGGGCTTCACGTCAACGACGTCGCCGCGATGGCCGAGCTTTTCGATATCTTCCTGGAGAATTACTTTTTGCATTTGCGTTTCCTCTTCAATCGAATTCTTTGAGCCTCAGCGGCTAAAGCCGCTTTTAGTTGCGCGATGAACAGCGCGACTGAAGTCGCGCCCTCTCAATTTCGTTGCCGGCGACGCCCACTCCCTGCGTGCTCGACGGGCGACACCGTGAAGGCAGCGCTGAAGCGCCGCACTTCATGGGGTGCCTACGATTACGACTTGGGCGCTTCGGCCGGAGCCGGTGTCGCTGCGGCCGGTGCTGCCGGAGCCGATGCTGCCGGAGCCTGTGAAGCGGTCGGCGGATGCGTAGCGGCGGCCGGGGCGTGCGAGCCTGGCGCGCCGTGGCTGCCTGCGCCGGTTTGCGCGTGAGCGCCCGCCGGACGAGGAGCCTGCGAACCCGCGGCGCTTCCGGCGAACGGAAGCAGCGCGATGTTGCGCGCGCGCTTGATCGCTTCGCCGAGCCAGCGCTGGTGACGCGCGCAGACGCCGGTCATGCGGCGCGGCAGGATCTTTCCGCGCTCCTGCACAAACTGCGACAGAATGTCGGCGCGCTTGTAGTCGATGAAATCCATCTTCTCGACACAAAACTTGCAGACTTTCTTTTTGCGGAAATACTGGCGCTTGCCGCGGCGCGGACCGCCGGGACCACCGCCCGGGCCGCCCTCACGACGAGGGCCACCTGGGCCGCCATGTCCGCCGCCGGGACCGTGGCCACCGGGACGCGGACCGCTTGGGGCTGATGATTGTCTTTGTTCGTCTGCCATTGCTGCCTACCTTTCGAGAAACCTTGCAAAACCTTTGTGCGCGTTTGGCGCCACTCGCTTTGCGCGGGGGAACCATTTGCGTCTAAACCCCGCGATCTGGGAAATGATCGCGGCTACAGATTGCCATCGTCGCGATTGGGGGTGGCGGGGTAAACCCACCGCTACAAAACCAAGACGGGCACGGCGTGCCGTACCGCTACGTCAGCTTGCCGGCGCCGGCTGCTCGGCGGCCTGCACCGGAGCGGCTGGAGCTGCTGCCGCCGCGCGGCGCGGGCGACGCGCGGCGCGAGCTTCGCGCTTTGCCTGGAATTTCTTCTGCCGCTTCAGGTCTTCGTCGAGACGGACGGTCAGGTACTTGATGACCACGTCTTGCACGCGGAGACGGCGCTCGAGTTCGGCGATCAGCTCGTGATGCTGCGTGCGAATCTGAAGGTAAACGTAAATGCCTTCGCGATGCTTGGCGACGCGATAGGCAAGCTTGCGCGTGCCCCAGTGCTCGGTCTTTTCAATCTTCGCGCCTTTTTCCGCGACGGTGTGCTCGATGCTCGTGAGCACCTTCTTGATTTCATCTTCGGGCGTTGCCGGGCGAACGATGAAAATCAGATCGTACAAACGGTCTTCCATGATGACCTCTTTCCTTCTGCTCCGGACCTGCGTCCGGGAAAATCGCTTCGCGGCGAGCGCGAAGAAAAGCTGAACCGCGGCGGTCCGGATCGGTGGCCGGTAACGCTGCGTCTAAACCCCGCGATCTGTAAAGCGATCGCGGCTACAGGGCTTCGGCGTCGGGCGGCTTGCGCCGGTTGTACTTCGTCATCGCGGCGTCCAATCCTTGCGTCAGGATCATTTCCACCGCGTCGCCTACGTGCCCGAGCATTTCGCTTGCGACTTCGAGCTCTGCCTTTTTCATCGGGCGAAGCACGTAATCCCGCAAGCTGCCGACCGGATGATCTGGCCCACAGCCGAGGCGTAATCGCGCGAACTGCTGCGTTCCGAGCGAACCGATCACCGACTTCGCACCGTTATGACTACCGGCGCTGCCATCGGGATGAATCTTGAACGTGCCCGACGGCAACTGCACTTCATCCCACATCACCAACAGATCGGCGGGCTCCAATTCGTATTTCGCCAACAACTCGCGAATCGAAACACCGCTCAAATTCATGTACGTCTGCGGCTTGGCCAGCAAAATTTCCTTGCCGGCCAATTTGCCGCGCCCGACGAGCGCTTTACCTTCGGGACGCTCTACGCGGATTGAGCCTCGCTCCGCCAGTTCGTCCACCGCCATAAAACCCAGGTTGTGCGGCGTCCACTGATATTCCGGGTCTGGATTCCCGAGACCAACAATGAGCCGCATAGCCTTGTCTTCTGCCAGCGCCGAAAAAACGTGACGCTGAAATCTTGCCGAGATGGGGCGCAGCGTGCTGCGACCCTACAAAACCGTCCCGAACTCGCGAAATCGCGAGGACGAAACGAAACCTTACTTCTTCTTGTCGCCCTTGTCGGCGGCCTTTTCTCCGCCCTTGGCTGGTTCTGCGCCTTCTTCGCCCTCTTCTTCCTTCTTGCCCTTCTTGATGACTTCGGGCTCGGCTGGCGTTGCGCCCGCGGCTGCTACTTCGGCCGGCTTCTCTTCTTCGACCTTTAGCGTGACGACGTGCGCGATGACGCGATCTTTGTCGGTGATCAGTTTTATCTTTTCGGTATCCAGCTGAAGATCTCCGGCGCGCAGGGCCGCGTTGAGCGCAAGGCCGCTGACGTCCGCGCGAAATTCGCTAGGGATGTCCGCGGGCAAGCACTCGACTTCGACTTCGCGCTCGACGACTTCGAAAATACCACCTTGAACTTTTACGCCGCTCGGGTCGCCGAAGGTGTGGACCGGCACCTTGACGCGCATGCGAACGTCCATCGCGATGCGGAGCAAGTCGACGTGGAGCAAACGGCCGGTGATCGGATCGACGAGCCAATCTTTCAGAATGGCAGGCTCATGCTTGCCGCCGAGGTCAACCTGGAAGAGCGTGTTGTGGCCGCTCTCCGAGCGCAGAATCGCGCCGACCTGCTTGGCGTTGACCGAGAGCGTGAGCGCTTCGCCCTTGCCGCCATACAACACGGCGGGAACCTTACCGGTGAGGCGGAGGCGGCGGGCTTCGTTTTTGCCGCGGGTTTCGCGGTTCGATGCTTCGATTACGATTTTTGCTTGAGCCATCTTGCTTTCCCTTCGTTAACTGCGAAAACCTTACTGCGAAAATTTTGGCGGCGGTCCGGTTGAGTCCCCAGTTGCGCTGCGTCTAAACCCCGCGATCTGGAAAGCGATCGCGGCTACAGGTCTCGAGCAGATCAACCTTGCTTGAGACTAGATGAAGAGTTCGCTGATCGACGTTTCTTCGTGGATCGAGCGAATGCCGCGGGCTAGCAGGTCCGCGACGCTCAACACCTTGATCTTGCCCATCTTGCGAGCCGCTTCGGACAACGGCACCGAATCGGTCGCGACGACTTCCTTAATCTCCGAGTTCGCGATGCGCTCGATTGCCGGCCCCGAGAGCACAGCGTGCGTACACGCGGCGTAAACCTGCACAGCCCCTTCGCGAATCAGCGCGTCTGCGGTTTTCACCAGCGTGCCGGCCGTGTCGATGATGTCATCGACAATCAGCGCGGTGCGGCCGCGAACGTCACCGATCAAGTTCATCACTTCGCTGACATCGACATCGACGCGGCGCTTATCGACGATGGCCAGCGGTGCATCCATCTTCTTCGCGAAGAAGCGCGCGCGCTCCACGCCGCCCGCATCGGGCGAAACGACCGTCGTGTTCGGCAGCTTCAGGCTGCGAAAATATTCGACGAGCACCGGCGACCCGAACAAGTGATCGACTGGGATGTCGAAATAGCCCTGAATCTGCGGCGCGTGCAAATCCAAAGTAAGTGCGCGGCTTGCACCTGCCGTTTCGAGCAAGTCGGCGACAAGCTTCGCTGAGATCGGAACGCGAGGCTTGTCTTTGCGATCCTGCCGCGCATAGCAGTAGTACGGCAGAACCGCGGTGATACGCCAAGCCGATGCGCGCTTGAACGCATCGATCATCAAAAGCAACTCGAGCAGGTGGTTGTCCACCGGGTAATGGCACGGCTGGACGACGAAGACGTCGGCGCCGCGCACGTTCTCGAGAATCTGCAAATAAATTTCGCCGTCGCTGAAGCGCCCGAGCTTCATCTTGCCCAGCTGGGTGCCCAGATGCTCGCAGATGCTGTGCGCCAGCGCCGGATTCGCCGTGCCCGTAAAAATCTTGAAGCGATCGTCGTTCACTCGAGCGTTGCTCCGTTGTTGCGATTTATCCGCGATGCGAATCGAGCCGACTCGCATCACGGCGGGGCACAAAGCTACAACAAGGCCGCGACTTAATCACGCTAATGAATTGGCACACAAGGACGCTGCGAGGAACAAGCGGACGGAACGTAAAGCGTAGCCTACCGGCGACACCTTAAAACGCAGTCTTCACCAGACGCTTATAACGATCGCGCGAAATTGTTTCGCAAACGAAGGTCTGGTCGCTTGAGAACCCTACAGCGGCTCGGCGCGCCAACGCTGGGCTCGGGAAAACTCCAAACACCGCCGAACCGCTACCCGCCAGCATGGCTTCTGCAGCTCCTGCTCGAAGCAATTCCCTCTTAATGGTTGCGAGCCGAGGGTGACGCCGGAAGACGGCTGCCTCGAAATCGTTCGAGAGGCCGGCTAACTGCGCGCTCCAGCACAGAGCACAGAACTTTGAAAGTTTAGAGTTTGCGCGCCGATTTGTCAATTGGCGCGACGCGGCGGCCTTTTGGCTTGGCGTTCGTGAGGAAGGCAGCGGGGGCGCGTTGACCCAGCGAAAGGCCTCGGGAGTGGGGACATGGATGCCCTGGGGCGCGACCACGAGGATGGCGTGCTTCTTGACATCAGCCAGCGGATAGATCTCGTCGCCTTTATTGACGCCGAGTGCCCGGCCGCCGAAGAGGAAGAAGGGGACATCGGCGCCGAGCGGGGTGGCGATTTCGATGAGGCGTTCGAGCGGGAGGCGTTTGCGCGTGAACTGGAGGTAGCCGAGGAGAGCTGCCGCCGCGTTGCTGGAGCCGCCCCCGAGGCCGCCGCCGGCGGGGATTTTCTTGTGGAGGTCGATTTCGACGCCGGACCGGATCTTTAGTTCGCGGCGCAGCGCATCGACGGCACGGAAGACGAGATTTTTTTCGGTGGGCTCCTGCGCGAGGCGGTCGTTGCCGCGGATGGTGAGCGTGATCTTGGAGTTGCGCGAGGCGCGGAAGCGAAGTTCGTCGTGAAGCGAGATCGTCTGAAAAATGGTGCGCAGCTCGTGATAGTTGTCGGCCCGCTTGCCGACGATGTCGAGGCGCAGATTGATCTTCGCGAATGACGGGATGCGGACTTCGGGCATGGCGAGATAGTTTACACGCGCAAACGCCCTCGCGCCGAACACTGAAGATCGGTTTCGGTTGTCGCAGTGGTATAGGTCTTGTTTCGTCTAAACCCGCACCCTCTAACTTCTGAGGGTGCGGCACCCAAAGAAGCGCGTCCGACTTTTAACTGTCGACTGTCGACTCGCTTTACTGCTTGTCTTGCGGTGGCGACTTTTGTGCGACCCGGTGCTTCACCGAGCCGACTTTCTTTTCGACTTCGGCGATTTTATCCGCTTCCATGTCGGCGGGAAGCGAGCGATGCCACTCGGTGAGCGATTTCTCCCATTCGGCGGCGGCTTGTTCGCTGCGGCCCTGCTTCGCGTAAACATCGCCGAGGTGCGAATGAATGTTGGGATCGTGCGGATCGCGCTCCAGCGCTTTGTGCAGCCACGATTCGGCTTCGTTGTACTTGCCCTGCTTGTAGTAAATCCAGCCGAGGCTGTCGAGATACGCGCCGTTGTAGGGCTCGAGCTTGAGCGCGGTCTGGACCATTTCCTGCGCTTCGTCGAGGCGCTGCCCCAGATCGCCGAGCATGAATCCGTAGTAATTGAGCGCCGGTCCATTGCCGGGATCGAGCGAGATGACTTTTTTGAATTGCTCTTCGGCGTGATCGTATTGCTTCTGGCGTTCGTAGATGGCGCCGAGCAAAAAGTACGTGGTCTCGTTGTCGCGCGGATCGCCGGGGAGCGCTTCGGCGGCTTTGGCGGCTTCTTCGGCTTCTTTGTAGCGGCGGCCGCGTTCGTAAACCTGCGCGATGTTCAGATAGGTTTCGCGGTCTGCTTCGGTGTTGGTGAGCTGGGTGCGCAGAATCTTGACAGCTTCATCGACCTGGCCGTTTTCGGCAAGCAGCGACGCTTCGCGCGACTGGACGGCGGGATCTTTCGGATATTTCGCGACGGCTTCTTTGCCGACTTGCAGCGCCTTCGGCAGGTCACGCGCTTCGCGGTAGGTGTCCATCAGCAACATGCGTGAACGGCGGTCCTCTTCGTCGCCGAGGTGGCCGAGCTCGTCGTAGGTGTACGCGGCGGCCTGGTAGTTTTGGCGATCGCGATAGAGCTGGCCGAGCTGCTGATACAGGATGGCCAGCGAGCGGCGGCGCGACGGAAGCACGGTGGATTGCTTTACGCCACGATTGCGTCCGAGAGCACGCGAATCGCGTCTTCGTAACGGCCCTGCGCTTCGTACAACATCGCTTCGTTGTACATGATCTTTACGTCGCCGGGCGCGTACTGGCGAGCTTTGAGGAGATTTTGCTCAGCTTCGTCGAGCTGGTTCAGTTCGCGATAAATCTGCGACACGGCGAGGTAGTTGTCGGCGTCATCGGGCATCAGGTCGATCAACTTTTGATAGACCGGCAGAGCGTCCTGATATTTCTCTTCGGCCATTAGCGTCTGGCCCAGCCCGCGCAGGTGATTGAGTTCGGACGGATCGATTTCGGCCGCGTGGCGATAAGCGGCTTCGGCCTTCGGCAGATCTTTGGTCTGCGTGTAGGCGTCGCCGAGCAGATCGAGCAATACGGGCGAAGGATTGCGGACCGTCATGCCCTCCAGTAGCGAAACGGCTTCCGACGACTTGCCTTCGTCCAGCAAAAGCTGCGTAAGCTGTTCGACGGCGGGCTCGTTTTCGGGATCGGCTTTCAGGATTCCGTGGAGCACATCTTCGGCCTTGTCGTGCTCGTTGCGCAGGCGATAGAGGCGCGCGAGCCAGAGAGCCGACTCGGTGTCGGTCGGCTCGAGCCGGTAGATTTCTTTGTACTGTTCGATGGCTCGGTCGGCAATTTCAGACTGACCGCTGCCGGCGTTGATGTCGCCGAGGCTCCGGATGTAAATGCGGGCGAGCAGGCGGCGCGTGGGAACGTCATTTGGATCGCGTTTAAGAATCTCCTGGGCTTCAGAGATGGCGTCGTGTTCGCGGCGCGCTTTCCAGTACATTTCGGCCAGGCGTTCGCCGATGACCGGCGATTTCGGGTCGAGCGCGTAGGCCTTTTTGTAGAAGTCGATGGCTTGCGTAGCGTAGTCGGGCTTGCTGGTGTTCTCGAACTGCTGCTCGTAGACGTGGCCCATCGTGAAGGCGTAATAGGCGTCGGCGCGGTCGGAGGGTTTGCCTTCGCCGGCGGGGGCCTGGGTGATGCCGGATTCCTCTGTGAAGAGGGAGCTTGCGGGCGGCGTTTGAGACTGGGCCTGCGGCGCCGCGGCGGTCGGGACGGGCTGTTGCGACTGGGCGCTCAATGCCGCGACGGGCGCCAGCAAGATCGCGATGACGGTCGATCGGAAAAGGCTCATGTTTACCCCAAAAGAAAAGTATCCCACGCGGCCGGAGGGCGGTCAAAAGACTTAGCTCGCGGCCTTGCTCGGCTCGGCACGCCTGATTCGCGGCGGATTACGCGCCGCTGGCGGGACGGGCGACGGCGGCGTCAAAGCGCATCACTGTAGGATGCCGAGTTACTGCCAAGCGTTGGGACGGGGTGCGAACGCTTATTTGGTACAGGTGCTCGTGGCTGGGGCTTTTTTGGCTCGGCGGGGGCTCAGTCGCCGGGTTTGTGCTTCTTCATGTGCTTGTGGTCGGCCAGCGGATCGACCAGGCGGAAGCTGTGCTCCCCTTTGTTCGGGTCGAACTTGTAGAGGATGGTCGCGTCGGCGGCGCGGGTTTCGCGCGCGAGTTCCAGTTCGGGATTGCTCAGGATGATTTCGCCGTTGTTCGTGATGCGCAGTTCGGTTCCGACTTGCAGGACGATGGTTTGCTCGTCGCCCCTCGGTTCGTTGGTGCGCGCGGTTCCGGGTTTCGTAGCCATGTTTGGCTCCTTCGATCAGGTCTCGGAGTTGGATGCGCGGTTTTGGCCGGATGACGCAGCACAATTCTCGCATCAGGGCTGGGGACGAATGGGCTGCGCTTCCGTTTGGAACCGTGCAATTGCTGAACACGTCTATGCACACAGGGGGGCAACCATGGTACTTGCGCGAATTCGTTCCCTTCGGCTCTTCGCAACAATCTGTTTGCTGATTTGTCCTGCGACCTTTGGACAGCAATCACAGCCTGCTGCGCCGCCAACTCCGACGAAGATTCTCGAGGCAAAGAGGATATTCGTCTCCAACGCCGGTGTTGACGCGGCGTCGCCTGTCGTTTTCGAGCGCACAACAGGTCCGAATGAACCCTACAGTCAGTTCTATTTCGCGATGCAGCGGTGGGGCCGATACGAACTCGTAGGCACGCCATCGGATGCCGACCTGGTCTTCCAGTTGCGCCTGACTGCGCCACTTTCCAGCTGTCAAACTTACGAGCCACAAATTGCGCTGACGATCTTCGATTCCGATACGCACTTCGTGCTGTGGACGGTCACCAAACGCGTGAAGGATGCGCGTTTGAGGGACAACTGGGAAAAGAATCTGACGGAAAGTATTGGTGACGTCTTGGGCGATCTGAAACAACTCACGACGCAAACTGCCGTCGCGAAAAATTGAGCGGATCGGACGCCCGAGATTAGTGGAGGAAGTGGCGCATGCCGGTGAAGACCATCGCCAGGTTGAGGCGGTCGGCGGCGGCGATGACTTCGTTGTCGCGCATGGAGCCACCGGGTTGAATGACAGCGGTCGCGCCGGCTTTCGCGGCTTCTTCGACGCCGTCGGGGAATGGGAAGAAGGCGTCGGAAGCGACGACGCTGCCCGTGAGCGTTGACTGCGCTTTCATCACGGCGAGCTTCACCGAATCGACGCGGCTCATTTGGCCGGCGCCGACGCCTAACGTTGCGCTGTCTTTGGCGAAGACGATGGCGTTCGATTTGACGTGCTTCGACACTTTCCATGCGAAACGCATCGTCGCCATTTCTTCGGCGGTTGGCACGCGCTTCGTTACCGTGCGCAGCTCCGAGTCCTTCAGTTCGCCGAGGTCGGGTTGCTGGACGAGCATTCCGCCAAGAATTCGCTTGAGCTGTAGCTCTCTCTCGGGCTCGAGGCCGCCGGGAGGCAGTTCGAGCAGGCGCAAATTTTTCTTCGCAGCGAAGATTGCTTTTGCTGCGTCGTCGAAACCCGGCGCAACGATGCACTCCGCGAAAAGCTTCGCCACTTCTTCCGCTGTAGCTGCATCGACGACTTTGTTGAACGCCAATACACCGCCAAACGCCGAGACCGGATCCGACGCGTATGCTTTCAGGTATGCATCTCGCAGCGTTTCCTGCTCTGCGGTCCCGCACGGATTGTTGTGCTTGATGATCACTGCCGCAGGCCGCTTGAATTCCGCCGCGATGCTGCGCGCCGCTTCGAGATCGACGAAGTTGTTGTACGAGAGTTCTTTGCCCTGAAGCTGTTTCGCCGCCGCTAGTCCGTGAACTTCGCGTCCCGCCGGAACATAAAGCGCGGCCGCTTGGTGCGGATTTTCTCCATAGCGAAGTTCCTGCTGGCGCCGCAGCGAGATGTGTACGCGTTCGGGCAGTAGCGTGCGATCGCTGAGTTCGACGTGCCCCGAGCTGCAGCCGACAACCGCTCCAGCTCCGTCGTGATCATTCCGTCGTAGCGCGACGTCGTCGCAAAAACTTTGCGCGCCAGATCGACGCGCGTCGCCAGCGAAGTTTCGCTTCGCGCCTTCCAGTTCGGTCGCAACGCGCGAATAATCCGCCGGATCGGTGATTACCGTGACGCTCTCGAAATTTTTCGCGGCCGAGCGCAGCATCGTCGGCCCGCCGATGTCGATGTTTTCGATGAGTTCTTCGGCGGTCAGTCCGCTCTTCGCCGCGGTCGCCTCAAAGGGATAAAGATTCACCACGACGAGATCGATCGGCGAGATTCCGTGTTCCTTCGCCTGCGCCTGATCGTCTTTGTGTTTGCGCCGGTACAGCAATCCGCCATGCACCTTCGGATGCAGCGTCTTCACGCGTCCGCCCAGCATTTCGGGCCAGCCGGTGAAGTCCGAGACGTCGCGCACCGAGACGCCGGCTTCGCGCAACAGCTTCGACGTTCCGCCCGTCGATAAAATTTCGATCTTCAATGCCGCGAGCCGCTTCGCAAACTCCACGATGCCCGTCTTGTCAAACACGCTGATCAGCGCGCGCTCCACCGCCATGCCTTTTCCCTCCACTGTTGAAAGCACACCAGTGTAGCGCGACGCACACAAATAGAAACGTACGCGACGAATTCGTCTGAGGAAAAAAGTTTGAAATCGATTTTCAGCTGCGATAGGTGTATGAAGATGTTTTGCTGAAGCGGGCTTGAATTGAAGAATTACATCTACACTTGCGCTCTTGGTTGCCTACGCTTTGGCGTGTGGCCGTTGCGCTTCTATTCATGGCGCGCTCGGCATCGGCTCGACATCCACATTCACGATCATATTTCGTGATTCCGATCAGCGATACAGGATTCTTTCTGCTGTTCTGTTATTGCCGCTTTGGGCCTTGGTTCTGCTCATCCGGCGGGAGATGCGGCGGAAACGACTGGTCTGAAACGTTCGCAGTAGCGAAAATCCCTACGACTTCACCAGCGCCTTCAATTTCACCTGGCCCGAAACCGTCTCCACCACGTACTCGACGTCGCGGCAATTCTGCTTTTCCTGCAAATCTTTCGTCTTCTTCCGCACGAATTCTTTGAATCCCGCCTGCGAGAGCTTGCTGGTTTCTTCGCCGGCCTGCTGCTTCGCGCTGACGAACGCCTTGAACAATCGATCGACATTCTCGGTTTCGTGCTCCGGATCGGCGCACACCACGCGAAACGCACTCGACCCATTGGACGCCGCCGAAGCGACAGCCCGCTTCGGCACCGGCGCCTCTTTCAGCGAACCCGGCGAAGGCGCCGGTGGGGGCGCCGGATGCGCCTTCGCGCGCTCTGCCTCGATCATCTTGGCTGCCGCGCCGTAATGCTTCTGCGAGCGCCCTTCTTCCTTCAGCGCCGTCTTTTTGCGGAAAATATCCTTATATTTCGCGTACGTCTGCGTGAGGTTCGTCAGCCGGAACCGCTGCTGCATCTTCAATTCGCCCGCGCGCTCGCCGTGACGCTTGATCACCTGCTCGATGCGCCACTCGATTTCCGTTGGCGGACGCTTCCGCCCGCCGCCGAAGAATTGATCGTACTCAATCTTCAGTTGGCGGATGTCGCGCTCCATTCCGGCTAGTTCTTCGTCAATCGTCGGTGGCATAAAGCTGGACCGGTTCCTCTCAATTCATCGTAGAAACCGCCCCAGTAAGCGTCAACGGTACGCGCGCTGCATTTCACCCATAGTTGCACCGTCCTTATGCCGCCGGTGGACCTGTACGAACGGCCAGCTCTGAACCGCAGAGCCCGCAGCGCTTAGGCGCTTCCTCGCCCCGCGAATTCCCAAAATGGAACTCGTCTCTCTCAATCAAAAATAAATTTGACGCCGTGTTGCCTTCGGCGTAATATAACTCTCGTGGAAACCACGCGACGCGGCAGCTCTCCTGCCGCGTTTTTCATTTTTAGGCGCGCTTTCTAGCCAGGGGCCCGATAACTATCCGATTAACACTCCCGGCTCGTAACATCTTTAGAATCCGCACTTACAAAAGTGTATGAAAACAAACAGTTTTAACCCTATTCGATTCCGCACTTACGGAAAAACCCCCGGGGGTATGGCGCGCGCCTGTCGCCATGATCGTATCGGGGCGCAGCTTCACCCCGACGGCTTCGCTCGAAAGGGCCGCCCCAGCTTGCCCGGGCCTAAGCCAGTTCCCGTAGCGACCTAAACTTCGCCGATTTCACTGTCAACTGTGCTGAAATACCCCCGTGGCCTCGATCTCCAAATCCGACCTGCTGCGCCAGATCCCGTCGGTCGATGAACTCCTGCGCCAGCCGCGCCTGGCCGCTCTCGCCACGCGCATCGATCGCGAACTCCTGCTCGAAATCACCCGCGCCGCTCTCACCGATCTCCGCGCCCGCCTCGCCGCCGAAGCAGATGCCGGCAACGCAGGCGCTCACGGCCGCCGCACCATCATCCTCCCGCTCGACCCCGCTGCGCTCCAAAACGAAATCGCCAACGCCGTCGAACAAATCCTCGCGCAATCGCTCCAGCCGGTGATCAATGCGACCGGCGTCATCCTCCACACGAATCTCGGCCGCGCCCCGCTCACCGAAGCCGCCGTCGAAGAATTCCGCCGCACCGCGACGCAGTACTCCAATCTCGAGTACGACCTCGAAGCAGGCGCGCGCGGCAAGCGCGACGTCCACACCGCGCAACTCCTCGAGCGCCTCACCGGCGCCGAAGCCGCCATCGTGGTCAACAATTGCGCCGCCGCCGTTCTGCTGGTCCTCGCCGCACTCGCCCGCGACGGCGAAGTTCTTGTCTCTCGCGGCGAGCTCATCGAAATCGGCGACGGCTTTCGCATCCCCGAAATCATGGCGCAGAGCGGCGCCGCCCTGCGCGAAGTCGGCACCACGAATCGCACGCGCCTGCAAGACTACGAAAACGCGATCACCGACAAAACGCGCGTGCTCCTCCGCGTGCACCCATCGAATTTCCAGATCACCGGCTTCACCGACAAACCTTCGCTGCAAGAGCTGGCCTCTCTCGCGCAACGAAAAAATCTGCCGCTCGTCGAAGATCTCGGCTCCGGCTGCCTCATCGATCTCTCCGCCCACGGCATCACCGAGCCGCTCGTTCGCCACAGCATCGAGGCCGGCGCGCACATCGTGATGTTCAGCGGCGACAAACTTCTCGGCGGCCCGCAAGCCGGCATCATCGCCGGCAAACGCGATCTCGTCGCAAAAATCCGACGCCATCCGCTCTTTCGCGCTCTCCGCGTGGACAAGCTCACCATCGCCGCCCTCGAAGCCACGCTCGGCGCCTATCTCCGCGCCGCCTACGACGAAATCCCCGCGCTGCGCATGATTCGCCTTACGGCCGCCGACATCAAACGCCGCGCGGAAAATTTCCTGCGCGAACTCACCGCCGAAATTCCGGTCGCCTCAAACGAAAACAAAAGTCAGCTCGAGCTCGCCATCATCGACGGCGAATCGCTCGTCGGCGGCGGCTCCACGCCCGCGCAATCGCTCCCCACAAAACTCATCCGCATCGCCAGCTCCCGCTACTCCGCCGCGCAACTCGAACAGCGCCTCCGCCGCGCCCCCGCCGGCATCAGCGTCATCGCCCGCGTCGAATCCGACCGCCTCCTCCTCGACCTCCGCACCGTCCTCCCCGCGCAAGAGCCGCAGCTCGTCCAATCCATCGCAGCAGCGTTTCGTTAGCTCACCCGAGAAGAAAGAAAAGATAACGCAGAGACGCAGAGTGCACAGAGACTCGCGGAGATATCTCCGCGCTCCTCTGCGTTCTCTGCGTCTCTGCGTTATCTTTAATTCTTCGTCGTTACTTCGTTAATTCGTTGCTTCATTACTTCGCTTCTGATCGGCGTTGATTGACGCCTGCTCTTTCCGCCAAGTACCATCCGTTCACCAATGCTCGGCCAAACAATCTCTCACTACCGCATCGTCGAAAAACTCGGTGGCGGCGGCATGGGAGTCGTCTACAAAGCCGAAGACCTGACGCTCGGCCGCTTCGTCGCGCTCAAATTTCTGCCCGACAACGTCGCCACGGATCCCGCTGCACTCGAACGCTTTCGCCGCGAAGCTCGCGCCGCCTCCGCGCTGAATCACCACAACATCTGCACGATCTACGAAATCGGCGAAAGCGAAGGCGGCCTGCGCTTCATCGCCATGGAATTTCTCGATGGCATGACGCTCAAGCACGCCATCTCCGATCGCCCGCTCGAGATGGACAGGCTTCTGTCGCTCGCGATCGAAATTGCCGATGCGCTCGACGCCGCGCACACCGCCGGCATCGTCCATCGCGACATAAAACCCGCAAATATCTTCGTCACCGCGCGCGGCCACGCCAAAATTCTGGATTTCGGCCTCGCCAAGATCGACGAAAAATTATCCGGCGCCACGGGCGCCACCGGGCTCGACGACGGCAACACGCTCTCCGTCCAGGAACATCTTACGAGTCCAGGTTCCACGCTTGGCACCGTCGCCTACATGTCCCCAGAGCAAGTGCTCGGCAAACCGCTCGACGCGCGCTCCGATCTTTTTTCTTTCGGCATCGTTTTGTACGAAATGGCGACGGGCAAGCTCCCGTTCACCGGCGATTCCAGCGGCGCCATCTACGACCAGATCGTTCACGGGACTCCCGCGCCTCCCGCTCAGTGGAACGCTCGGGTGACCCCGGAACTCGACGCCGTGATCCGCAAAGCGCTGGAAAAAGATCGCGACACGCGCTATCAGCACGCCTCGGAAATGCGCGCCGACCTCAAGCGCGCCCTGCGTGACACTGGGTCAGGCTCATCGCGTTCCGTCGCGGTTCCGGTCGCAGCTACGGCGTCGGCGGCCGTCGCGGCGCCCGCTCCAGCCGCACGCAAACCGTGGCTCGCCATCGGCGCCGTGGTCGCTGTCGCGGCGATTGTCTTTGCATTCTGGCCCAAGCACGATTCGCCAAGTCTCGGCCCGCTCAAACAAACTCAACCGGTCGGCGTCGCTGTCGCCGTGCTTCCATTTCAGAATCTCAGCGGCGATAACAATTTCGATTACCTCCGCATGGCTCTGCCCGACGAAGTCACCACCACACTTTCTTCCATGCGTGGCCTCTCGGTTCGCCCGTTCGCCTCAACTGCCAAATATGCGAAGTCCGATCTCGACGTCGAACAAGCTGGAAAGGAACTCCACGTCGGTCATCTCGTCACGGGTCACTACCTGAAAATTGGCAAACAGTTGCAACTGACGCTGGAACTTATCGACGTTGCCGGCAACAGCTCTCTCTGGACAAAGTCTGTGGAGTTCCCGGCTGAAGATCACGTCGCGATGCACGATCAAGTCACATCGAACGTGATGAATGGGATGATTCCGGCGCTCGGGGTATCGAACGCCGACGAAACCGGCGGCACGCGCCCGAAAAACGAAGAAGCTTACGATCTTTATCTCCGCAGCATCGCTCTCGGGCATGACGGCGCGCAAAACACCGAAGCGATCCGCATGCTCGAACGGTCCGTCGGTCTCGATTCCACTTTCGCACCTGCTCTGGCCGCATTGGGTATTCGTTATTACTACGATGAGGAATACGGATCCGGTCTCGGACTCGTCAAAACCTCGACGTATAAAACCGACCCCACATCGTTCCGTTCCTACACGACGTTGCAGCGGGCTCTCGCTCTCGATCCCAATCTCGTCAATGCGGAACAGCAAATCATTTCGCAGGATACCGACCGCGGCAACCTCACCCATGCGTATCGACAGGCAAAGGCGATGGTGGCGCGACACCCGCAAAGCGGCATCGCGCACTTCACCCTTTCCTACGTCTTGCGCTACGCCAGCATTCTCGAAGAAGCGCGAAATGAATGCGACACGGCGATCCGTCTCGATCCCGGCAACTATATGTTCCGCTCGTGTACATCGTTATATCTCGGGCCCGAGATATCGAATCGCGCCAAGCCGTTTTTCGAACTCGATCCAGGTTCTGAATGGATGAATAACATTATGGCGATCCAGTTGCTTCGCGCTGGAAAAACCGAGGAAGGCTTGGCCAAGATTCGTATGCTTCCCGACAGCTCCTTTTTTCACGGCCGCGCCATCGAAGCGTGTTATTCGAGTCCGCGCCCTGCCAATTACCAGGAGTTGATGGACAAGCTGAAGAAAGATTTGCCTGCGATGAGCGATCCCGAGCCGAGATACGCCCAGGCTCTGACATTCAATCATTGCCTCGGAAACGATTTTACGATCCCGATCATGAGAACCGCGGTCAAAGACGGCTTCTGCGCGTACGAGCAACTGGAAGAGGACTCGAAGACTTTCCCAAACCTCCGTAAGTCTCCCGACTTTCCCGCGCTGATGACCGAAGCCAAAGCCTGTCGCGACAATTTCCTCGCCAACCGCGACAAGACCCAATAAATTCCCTGACGCTGGCGCACTCGACATCGCTCCGCGGGGCCGCCGGCGGCGGTACCGCGCTGCTGCGCTGCCTGCCGGCCATCGAGGACACCATGCACGCCACGCGCGCCGTGGTCGAAGCCGCGCGCCCTCCGTTCTTACACGGCTACCCAGTCACCCACCCACCAAAACCGTCATCCTGAGCCGCCCGAAGGGCGGCGAAGGATCTCCGATGCTTCCGCTACCGTATTTTAGAAGTCACACTTAGAAGTTTACCTTGCAAGTTTACCTGTCTTTGCGCTACACTGCCGTCATGCCCAAGAAACCACACGACGCCGCGACCCTCGACTTCATCCACGCGATGGGCTCGCTTATTCGCCGCTTCCGGTCGGCAGCCGCTTCACACGAGCTGTCCATGACCGAATCCGCCGTGATGCGGCGACTCGACGTCGACGGCCCCGCCACCACCGCCGACCTCGCCCGCGCCGAAAGCGTCAAGCCGCAATCGATGGGCGCCACCATCGCGGCGCTCGAAGAACGTGGCTTCGTCGAGCGGCGCGCTCACCCGACCGACGGGCGCCAGTTCAACATCGCGCTGACCGCAAAAGGCGCCGCCGTGAGAGAAAGCGCGAAAGACGCAAAGCGCACGTGGCTGGCGCAAGCCATCGCGCAACTCGACGAAGCCGATCGCAAAACGCTCTACAAAGCGGGCGAAATTATTCAGCGACTGGCAGAAAAGTAAGCGCAACGAAGCGCGTCGCAACAGACACGCAGAGAAAGAAAGAAAAACTTCTATGACCGGGCCCGCAGTGAAATCGGAAGCGCAGGACACGCAACAAACCCAGCAGACATCGTCGTGGTTCGCTTCGTTCTCGCACATCGGCCGCGCCCTGCGGCATCGCAATTTCCGCCTTTTCTATTTCGGCCAGAGCATCTCCGTCATCGGCACATGGATGACACGCATCGCCACCGTCTGGCTCGTTACGTCTGACGCATTCGGCTCTGCTGCTCGGCGTCGTGAGCTTTTCGGGCAAATCGCTGGCGTTTGTCCTCGGCCCGTTCGCCGGCGTGTGGGTCGAGCGCTTGAATCGCCGCAAGCTCCTGGTGTGGACGCAAGCCGCCGGCGCCGTTCAATCGCTCGCGCTGGCCGCGCTCACGCTCGCTCACGTCATCACTCTTTGGGAAATCATCGTGCTCGCCGCGCTGCAAGGCGTGATCAACGCGTTCGACATGCCCGGCCGCCAATCCTTCCTGGTGCAAATGGTCGAGGATCGCAAAGACCTGAGCAACGCCATCGCGATCAACTCTTCGATGGCCAACGGCTGCGCGCCTCATCGGCCCGGCGATCGCCGGCGTCGTGATCGCCGCGGTCGGCGAAGGCTGGTGCTTCTTCATCGACGGCATCAGCTACATCGCCGTGATCGCATCGCTGCTCATGATGCGCATCACGCCGTCGCAGCTGCCATCGACACGCCGCCACCATGCTCGACCAACTGCGCGAAGGCTGGGACTACGTCCGCACGTTCCGCCCGATTCGCACGATCCTGCTCACCTTCGCGCTGATCAGCCTGATGGGCTATCCGTACGCCGTGCTGCTGCCGATTTTCGCCGCGCAAATCCTGCACGGTGGCGCGCACACGCTGGGCTGGCTCATCGGCCGCTTCCGGAGTCGGCGCGCTAACGTCAGCGCGTTTCCTCGCGCTGCGCAAGATCCGTCATCGGCCTCACGCGCATGATTGCAGATCGCGTCCGCCACGCTGGGAGTCGCGCTGATTCTTTTTGGTTTTTCGCACGTGCTGTGGCTTTCGATCCTGCTGATGGTCTTCGCCGGCTTCGGACTGATGCAGACCGCGTTCGGTGAGCAACACCATCATTCAGTCGCTGGTCGCCGGAAGATAAACGCGCGCGCGTGATGAGCTATTACACGATGGCCTTCTTCGGCGCGGCACCGTTCGGCAGCTTGCTGGCCGGCGCGCTCGCGCATCGCATTGGCGCGCCGCATACGGTGATGGTCACCGGCGCTTGCTGCATCGCCGCATCGCTTTGGTTCACCACCGAGATGCCGAAGATTCGCGCCGTCATGAAGCCGATCTATCAGCGAAATGGGTTTGCTGCCGAAAGTTCGCGCAACGGAGCCCGTCGTCGAAGAGCTCGAACTGGTGACCTAACTGTTTCGATTTTCCATTTTCCAATTTCCATTTTGTATCCAAGGAGACGACTCGTGAATTGGCACAACTACATCGCCGCATTCTTCGCCGGAATATTCCTCGCGAACGCCGTGCCACATTTCGTCCACGGCATTTCCGGCGACCGCTTCCCAAGTCCATTCGCGCAGCCTAGGCGGCAAAGGATTGTCGTCTCCGACGGTCAACGTTGTCTGGTCGCTCGTAAATCTGCTGGCCGGCTACGCTTTATTTCGCACCGGAATGATTTGGGAGCGGCAGCATTGTCCCACTCGCAATTTTCTTCGCCGGCATCGCCGCAGTCAGCATTTTCTCGAGCGTCCACTTCGCCCACAAACACGCGGCCTAGTCCGCAAGGTTTGCAGGGGCGGGCTTCCGTCCGCCCTCGATCCACAACTACAAACAAAAGTTCATCGCAAACGCAAAAACCAAGGAGCCTCATGCCACTCACGCAACTCGACCCGCATCGCCGCCTTAATCGTCATCGACCTGCAAAAAGGAATCGTCTCGATGCCCGGCGCTCATCCGATGACCGAAATCATCGACCGCTGCGCCCAACTCGCCCGCGCATTCCGCGCGCGAAAACTCCCTGTCGTCCTCGTCAACGTCACTCTCTACCACCTCAGGCCGCACCGACTTCTCCGTCCGAAAATATCCCTGACCACCCGACTGGGCCGATCTCATCCCCGAGATCGATGCGCAACCCACCGACCACCTGGTCACCAAGCACCACCCCGGCGCATATCGGCACCGATCTCGAGTATCTCCGCAGCCGCAATGTCACCCAGGTTTTCATCGTCGGTGTCGCCACCACCGTCGGCGTCGAATCCACCGCCCGCAGCGCCTACGATCACGGCTACAACGTCGTCCTCGTCACCGACGCCATGACCGACCGCAGCGCCGAAAATCACCGCCACGCCGTCGAATCCGTCTTCCCGCGCATCGCCGAACTCACCACCACCGCCGAAGCCCTGAAGGCGCTGGCTTCTTGACCGATCGATCCTCCTAGTGGCATTTGGGTGCCGCACCGTAGTTTTCTCAGGATGCGGTTTGTAAGGTGGGACGCCGAAGACCAAAATTACGCGCGCCACCGCGTGTTCTCCGCGCGCCTCCGGCGAACTCCGCGCCTCTGCGTTAGATTTTTCCTCGACGCCTTTCTCAATCTACTCCCACCGCAACGCCACCATCGGATCGACGCGCGCCGCTCTCCGCGCCGGAATCCAACTTGCAACCAACACCACCAGTCCAAGCAACACCGGCACACCCACAAATGTCACCGCATCATCCGGTCTTACTCCATACAAAAACGCTGCAAACAATCGCGCCACGGCAAACGCCGCGCCAAGCCCCAACACAAGCGCGATCGCCGCGAGCCGCATGCCCTGACCCACGATCATCTTCTGCACGCCGGCAACCTGCGCGCCAAGCGCCATGCGAATCCCGATCTCTCGCGTGCGCCGGCTCACGGCGTAGCTCGTCACGCCATACAATCCGACGGCCGCCAGCATCACGCCGCAAACTCCAAACACGCCGAACAACGTCGCCGCCAGCCGCGGCAAAAACAACGCGTCGCGCAGATGCTCCTCCATCGTCGTCTCGTTGTACGTCGCCATCGCCGGATCGAGCGCGTGAATCTCTTGCCGTACCGCGCTCTCCAGCGCCGAGTAATCTCCGCCGCTCGTCCTCACAAGCACCGAATACCCCAGAAACGCCGGATCGTTTCCCGCAGTCTGTTCCAGCGAACGAAACAACATCGGCCGCTGGGTTTCGCCCAGCGTTCGCGATTTCGAGTTCTTCACCACGCCGACGATTTCGTACGTCACCATTCCTCCGGACACGCGCTGCCCGATCGCCTGGCGCCCTCCCAGCACCTTCGCGACGAACTCTTCATTCACGATCGCCACCTTCGGGCCGTTCGGGGATTCGTCGCCAAAATCCCGGCCCGCAAGCCGCGGAATTCCCATGACGTCGAAATATCCGCGCGTCGCCATGTACAGATCGACGATCGGGCCGCCATCCATCGGCGCCAGCTGGCCCGCAACGCTGAACCCGTCGCTGCGCCCGCCCTCCGAGAGCGGCACCAAATCGGTGCACACCACCGAGGACACTCCCGGCAAGGCCGCGACATGTTCGCGAAGCTGCTTGAGGAATTGCACCGTTTGCATCGCGGTGTATCCGTTCACCCGGGGATCGACCGATGTGATCAACACGCCGCGCGATCGAAATCCGATGTCGATTCCCGACGCGTGCTGCATGCTGCGCAAAAACAATCCTGTCGCGCACAGCAGCACGACCGACATCGCGACCTGCGCGACGATCAGCACGCTGCGCAAACTCCAACGGCGTCCCGGCTGCGCCAAGCCGGCCTCGCCTTTCAGCGCGCTCGACAAAAGCGGATGTGACGCCGCCCAGGCAGGCGCAATTCCCAGCAGCAAGCCCGCTCCCACGCTCAACGCAAACGTATAGAGCAGCACGCGCCAATCGGCGTGAATGTTGAGATCGAGCGGCACCGGCGCCGGCAAGCGAAACGCCGACAGCGACTGCGTCGCCCACAGCGACAACGCAAATCCGAACAAGCCGCCAGCGAGCGCCAGGATCACGCTTTCCATCAACATCAACCGCTGCAATGCGCCGCGCGTTGCGCCCAGCGTCAGCCGCACCGCCATCTCTTTACCGCGCTCGGCCGCTTGCGCCAGCAACAAATTCGCCACGTTCGCGCCGGCGATGCACAACACCAGCAGCACCACGATGCTCAGCGCGACAAGAAACGTCACGATCGAGCCCTTGTCGCGCGGCGGCAGTGAGCCCGCCTGCTCGAATCGAAATCCGTTTCCTTTGTCCGTCTCCGGATACTGTGTCGCAAGCCGTGTCGCAATCGTTCTCAATTCCGCGTCTACCTGTTCGTGCGTGACGCCGGGCTTGTATCGGGCAATCACGTCAAGCCAATGGAACTCGCGAGACTCGCGCTTGGGCTCCATGGGATTCAGCACCGGGCCGTTCCCCAAGGGCACCCAGAATTCCGCGTCGAGCACAAAATCGATGCCGCGATAACCCGGCGGCGCCACACCGACTACCGTATAAGGCCGCCCCGACAACGTGATCGATTTCCCCACGATCTCGGAATCGCCCGCAAATCGCCGCTGCCACAATCGATGCCCGAGCACGATCACCTGCGCGTGATCTTCGTCTGCCCGAAACCCTCGGCCCAATGTCATGCCCAGTTGCGCGACGTCAAAATAATTCGTGGTCGTGGCCTGGCCCCAGACCCGCTCGGGATCACCTTTGCCGTTGATCGACGCTGGAAGCAATTCATCAAACGCGGCCACGCCTGAAAACGACTGGGACTGATCGCGGACATCCACATAAACCGGATAAGGTAATGAGTTGCAGCACCGTTCGCCGTCATGGGTGAGATGCAAGCTCACCAGCGTGGCGGGATCGCCGACTGGGGCGGCACGCAACACAAACCGGCTCACCATCGCAAAAATCGTGGCGTTCGCCGCGATTCCAATGCCGATCGACAGCACTACCGCCGCCACAATCCCCGGCGCCCCGACCAGCCGCCGTAGCACATACGTCAGATCCCGCCGCCATCCCGCCATCGCGACCTCCATGTTTCAGCCTAAGTTCCCATACGAATACCCACACCAATACGTACGACCGCAGCCTCAAAAAGTTCCTAGACGCTGAACAGGCACTAACGTCTCATGGTCTGACTCGGAGCGACCGTAAAGGCGGCGCGGGGCGCCGCACTCCAAAATGTGCTTGGGGCTTCGCGAGCGGTTGTGGCAAGACGCAGTGGGCGGGGCGAGCCCGCCCGTGCAAAGGCAAGATGAGGATATGCACGATACAAGGGCAAGATGAGGGGCGGGCACTCGAGAGCGGCGAGTGTAACGAAGGCGGGATGAGGACGTGCGCGAAGACGGGCCGCGCCGAGGTCTAATACACAACCCTGCTAAAGTAGAAGTGAGGAAAACGCGCAAACGTGAAAGCCTTTCAAGTCTCCGACGGTCAACTCGTCCCAATCGAAAAGCCGCTTCCCAACCTGCCCGCCAACTGGGCGTTGATCAAAGTCCGCCTGGCCGGCATCTGCAACACGGACGTCGAAATCCTGCGCGGCTACCACGACTTCCGAGGCATCCCCGGCCACGAATTTGTCGGCGACGTCATCTCTGTCGGCGATGGTGGTGAACCAACCCCGGCGATCAAGCGCGAACAATCGCGCTGGACCGGTCAGCGCGTCACCGGCGAAATCAACGTCTCGTGCGCTGCCTACGGACACAAACCGCTCTGCGAATTCTGTCTCCGCGGACTGAAGACGCACTGCGCGCGCCGCACCGTGCTCGGCATCGTGAATCACGACGGCGCTTTCGCCGAATACCTCGCGCTACCGGTCGAAAACCTGCACCTCGTGCCGAATTCAGTCCCCGATGAACAGTCCGTGTTCGTCGAACCACTGGCCGCCGCCTGCGAAATTCTCGATCAGGTCGATGTAAAACAATTCGGCGGGGTCGCAGTGCTGGGTGACGGTAAACTCGCGCAACTGATCGCGCGGGTCTTGAAGACCGAAATTCCACGAGTGGTGATGTACGGGAAACACGAGAAAAAACTGGAGATGGTGAACGCCACGGGGAGTGACGAGAAATTGAAGCGCGCAGCGCGTATCGAAACGCAGAAAGTTTCCGGCACCGACGCCGATCTGAAAAAAGTGAAAGAGAATTTCGGGCTGGTAGTCGAAGCCACCGGCTCGCCGACCGGGTTGGCGCTGGCTCAACACATCACCGAACCCCGCGGCACGCTCGTCCTGAAGTCCACGTTCCACGGCGCCGCCGCCGTTGAAACCTGGCCGATCGTAGTAAAAGAACTGACGGTGGTTGGCTCCCGCTGCGGGCCCTTTGCCAAAGCCATCCGGCTGCTCCGCGAAGCCAAGCTCGACCCCAGTCCCCTGATCACCCGGACCTTTCCCCTAGCCGAAGCCGCCGCCGCTATGGCCTACGCCCAAGAAAAAGACGTAATGAAGGTCCTGCTGAAGTCTTAGTAGGGGCCAGCTCTCAACGTGTCTCTGAGTTTCTTGTGGTTACAGAGAGTGAGAAGAAGAGAAAAGATAACGCAGAGGCGCAGAGTACGCTGAGGGGCACGGAGGCAGCCATTCCTTCGCTGCGTCGTCGCTGCGCCGTTTCAGACGCGATTAATGCAGGAGGCGACGCAAGCCGCGCCAAATCCATTATCGATATTCACGACCGTCACGTTGGATGCGCAGCTATTCAGCATACCGAGCAGCGCGGCGACGCCGCCGAAGCTCGCGCCATAGCCTACGCTCGTCGGCACCGCAATCACGGGCGCCGCGACCAGCCCGCCGACCACGCTCGGCAGAGCGCCCTCCATTCCTGCGATGCAAATCACGACGCGCGCTTTCGTCAGCGCTTCGCGATGCTCCAGCAGCCGATGAATTCCCGCGACGCCGACGTCGTACAAATGCTCGACGCGATTCCCCATCAGACGCGCGGTGAGCAGCGCTTCTTCCGCCACCGGAATGTCGCTCGTTCCCGCCGACACGACAAAGATCGTGCCCTTGCCCAGGATTTCCTCGTTGCGTTCGATCGTGATCGCCCGCGACAACGGATGAAATTTTGGCGCGGTGGACTTGCTCGTTTTCACCTTTCGCACCGCAGCGAAAATCTTTTCGTCCGCGCGCGTTACCAGAATATTGTGCTTGCTGTCGCGATGACTCAGCATCGATCGCACGATTTCCGCGACATGCTGCGGCGATTTACCTTTGCCGAAAATCACTTCGGCAAAGCCCTGCCGCAGCGCGCGATGGTGATCGACCTTCGCAAAGCCCAGATCCTCGAACGGCATATGCTTCAGCCGCTCGATGGCCTTCGACGGGGCAAGCTCTCCCGCTCGCACCAGTTCCAGAAGTTTTCGTAGTTCAAGTTCGTTCATCGGGATTGCCGCGTCGCAGCGGACGAAAATAATGCTGCGCTTAAAAATCGAACTCGTGCTTACGCCGGGCGGAGCAAGCCCCGCCCCTACAAACGGCGCGACATCGCCGACTGTTCGCAGGGACTAGGGCGTCGCGTCGCCCATCAATTTCCGCAGCGGTTGATTGTCCGCATAAACGCGCCATTCTGCAATCTTCCCGTCTTGCACGGTCGCGCGCCACGCCGCCGGGACTTCCCAGAATCCATTCGGACCGAGCGCCGAGTCCACGGCTTGCGATGCAGCAGGCGCTGGCGCTCCGTTCCCGGCCTTCGTGCTCGAAGTGTGCGGGCCAACGTAACGGCCGCTCGCTGTTCCGAAAATTGCGATGCGTTCATTCGTTTGGAAAAATTCGTCGGCGTGGACTTGATAATCCTCGACCATCTTCAGAAATTGGGTCCAACCCTGGCGCATCGTGTCGCGGCCCATGAACCGCTTGCCGAGCGCGTCCTGGAAAACGTGATTGTCCGTCATCAGTTCGCATAGCGCGTTGACGTCTCCCGCGTTAATACGCTTGATGAAATCCATCGCGATTTCGAGCGGCTGCGAATTTCCGTTCATGGAGTCTCCCAGAGCTGGGCCGAAGTTGATGCTCGTTGAAACAAACGATTGATTTGAAATGCTCGGCAGAAGCGAACCGTTCAAGCCGAGCAACGACGTTGAGATGCGCGGAGTGGCGCTTCGGACGCGGTGAAGTTGACATCGCTAGAACCCGCTGAGAAACTTAATTTACCCCCATAAATGCCCACAAGAACAATGCCCACCGAACACGGACAAATCGTGACCGTAGGTGTGACCGGAGCCAGCGGCGCCATCCTCGCGCAGAAGACTATGGCGATGCTGGATGCGGATTCGCGCGTCGCGCGCATTCATCTCGTCGTCACGGAAACCGGGCAGCGACTTTTTGCGGAAGAATTGGGAATTTCTTCGGGAGATGCGAAGCAATTGCCGGCGCGAATTCTCGGTGCGGCTTCCAAAAAGACTGAAGTGCTCCCGAACAAAGATGTCGGTGCGGCAATCGCGTCGGGCAGCTACGAAGTCGACGCGATGATTGTGGTTCCCTGTTCGATGGGAACGCTTGCGGCGATTGCGAACGGCATCAGTGACGATCTGGTCGCGCGCGCGGCGGATGTGATGCTGAAGGAGTCGCGCAAGCTGGTGCTGTGCATTCGCGATACGCCGTTCAATCGCATCCATCTGGAGAATATGCTGCGCGCGCAGCAGGCCGGCGCGATGATCATGCCGGCCGTGCCTTCGTATTATCACCAGCCGAAGACGATCGACGATCTGGTGACGCAATATGTCTGCCGCGTGCTGGCGCAAATCGGATTGCCGCAGGACGCGATGTATCGTTGGATGGGTTCCAGCGCGGCGAAGGAAGCAAAAGCTTGAAGAGATTTCACCACAGAGAACGCAGAGGACACAGAGAAAACCCCTTTTCTTCCGGCTCCGTGAACTCGGCGCTCTCTGTGGTTAATTCGGTTTGCTTATGACGACGAATCGCATTCGCACGGTGCTCGAGATGATCAAGTTCGAGCACTCGATTTTTGCGCTTCCGTTTGCGCTGACGGGCGCGTTGCTGGCGGCGCGTGCGACGCATCAGCCTCCGCACGGGTTGCCGACAGTGCGGCAGATTTTGTGGATCATCGTGGCGATGGTTTCGGCGCGCTCTGCGGCGATGACGATCAATCGCATCGCCGATATTCGCTACGACAAAGAAAATCCGCGCACAAAACAGCGCGCGCTGGCGACCGGAGCGCTTTCAGTTTCGTTCGCCTGGATTTTCACGCTGGTCGCGATTGCGCTTTTCGTGATCGCCGCGTGGCAGCTCAATCCACTTGCGCTGAAGTTGTCGCCTGTCGCGCTGGCGATTCTATTCTTTTACTCCTACACAAAGCGATTCACGAATTGGTCGCACCTTTTTCTCGGCTTTGCGCTGGGGATTTCTCCGGCGGCGGCGTGGATCGCGATCACCGGCGGACTCGACTGGCGCATGTTGATTCTCTGCGCGGCGGTCACGCTGTGGGTCGGCGGCTTTGACGTACTCTATGCGTGCCAAGACATCGACTTCGACAAGCAAGCCGGATTGTTTTCGGTGCCGAAGCGCTTCGGCATCGCCAACGCGCTGCTGATCGCGCGCGTGATGCATCTCGGCGTGGTTGTTCTGCTGTCGTGGCTGGCGTTCAGCTTCGCGCTTCCGTGGCCCGCGTGGGCCGGAATCGCGGTGGTCGCGGCGCTGCTTGGTTACGAACATTCGCTGGTGAAAGCGGATGACTTGAGCAAGCTGGACGCTGCGTTTTTCACCATGAACGGTTATATTAGTATGTCGTTTCTGCTGTTCTGGGGCGCTGCAACGGCCCTTTGGCACGTTTGAAGATTTCGGACGTTTTGAAATGATTTGTTGAACGAACCATGGCTCAACTGACCATCACTGACAAGCGCTTGAAGCCGATCGCCGACAAGGTTTTGGCGGGCGAACGCCTGTCGAGCGACGACGGCATTTTGCTGTTTCGCTCGCCCGATCTGCTGGCTGTCGGCTGGCTTGCGAATCATGTTCGCGAGAAGCGGCACGGCGATGTCACCTATTTCAACGTCAATCGGCACATCAATCCGACGAACGTTTGCCTGGCGCATTGCCGGCTGTGCGCATTTGGCCGCGATCCGAACGCTCCCGGCGCGTATGTGTATGCGCTCGAAGAAATTTATCAGCGCGCGGAACAGGGTGTGCGCGAAGGCGCGACGGAATTTCACATTGTCGGCGGACTGCATCCCGATCTGACGTTCGATCATTACCTGGAAATGGTGCGCGGGCTGAAGAAGCGCTGCCCTGGGATTCATCTCAAAGCGTTCACGATGGTCGAGGTGCACTTTTTCTCGCGTATCGCGAAGATTTCCGTCGAAGAAGTTTTGCAGAAGATGAAAGAAGCCGGCGTCGATTCGTGCCCCGGCGGCGGAGCCGAGATTTTTCATCCGCGCGTGCGCAAAATTATTTGCGACCACAAGACGAGCGGGCAGATGTGGCTGAACACGGCGCGCAAGGCGCATCAGGCCGGTCTGAAATCGAATGCGACGATGCTTTACGGACACGTCGAGACCGAAGAAGAGCGCGTCGATCACCTGGTGAAACTGCGCGAATTGCAGGACGAGACGCATGGATTCGTGACGTTCATTCCGCTGGCGTTTCATCCGGACAACACGGCGCTGTCGCATATTCCGAAGACGAGCGGATATCTCGATTTGCGAAACATCGCGGTGTCGCGATTGATGCTCGACAACTTCGATCACATCAAGGCGTATTGGATCATGATGACGCCGAGCATCGCGCAGATCGCACAGCGGTTTGGCGCGAATGATCTTGATGGCACGGTGGTGGAAGAAAAGATTTATCACGACGCGGGCGCGAAGACTTCGGAGTTCACGCCGCGCGGCGAACTGGAGCGATTGATTCGCGCGGCAGGGCGCGTTCCGGTCGAGCGCGACACGCTGTATCGCCCGGTCGATCGATCGAAGATGCCGCGGATCGTGCCGCCCACGCCGCCGGGGTTGGTTTCGCTTTCGTTGAACGTCTGATTGATTCAAATGGCTGACTTACCGCACTCAGCCGGAGAAATCATCTCTTACTTTGATATGTGTCAGGCCTGGAGCACCAGCCTGCAACGCGGCATGAACTTTCATCTTCGGCCGGACCGAAGCCTCATTCTGATGAGCCGTCGGCGCAACGCGCCGTATCGCGATCGCGTTGATGACGACGGCCGAGTAATCATTTACGAGGGTCACGACGAGCCTCGCAGCACAGCACAGCCGGAACCCAAGCGACTTGATCAGCCTCGAACAAGTTCATCGGGTTCTCCAACTCAAAACGGACTTTTTGAAGAGGCAGCGCTGAAATACAAGACCGGTGCGCGCTCAGCAGAGCTTGTCGCCGTTTACGAAAAAATTCATGCAGGAATTTGGGCATTCAATGGAATTTTTAAACTCACAGACGCCTGGGTTGAGAAAGACGAACATAGAGAGGTCTTCAAATTTCGTCTAGAACTCGCCTATGAGTCCTTGTCTACACAACGACAGGAAATTGCCGATCTAAATCACACAAGGGTCATTCCCTCTGCAGTCAAACTTGAGGTTTGGAAGCGCGACGGTGGTTGTTGCGTATTGTGCAAAGAGAAAGACAATCTGCACTTTGATCACGATTTGCCATTTTCCAAAGGTGGGACTTCGCTGACTGCGAAAAACATCCGTCTTCTGTGCGCCCGGCATAATCTCTCGAAGCACGATAAAATTCAATGAATTGTCGCTGCCGAGGCGGCGACTTTGGCTAGCAGTTCTTTTGGGAGCGTCGCGTAGCCTTGGTTCTGGGCGACCATTTGGCCATCTCCGTAAATCCACTTCAAATAGGCGGCGACGGCGCGGCCGCGGGATGAATCCTTCGCTTTTGCAAGGACGTAGAACCACGTGAAACTAGTGATGGGATAGCTCTCTCTACCCGGGGCATTGGTTATTGAGACGCGGAAGTCGTCGCTGATTTTTGCTTCGAGCGCGGCGTTGGCAAAGGTTTTTTCCGTTGGCTTGATGAATTCGTTGGCGGAATTTTTGATGCGCGCGATTCTCAGCGATGCGCGCTCGGCAAGGTTCAGTTCGGAATATCCAATCGAATACTGTGTCGCGCGAACGCGATCGGACATGTCCTGCGAGCGGGCGGCGCTTGTGCCGACTGGCCAATTCGGCGACTCGCCGCGTCCGGCCTTCGCGAGAAACTCCGGGCTAATTTTGCAGAGATAGTCGGCGAGGATGTAGTTCGAGCCCTTGCCTTCGGTGCGATGGATGACCTGAATGGGCTGCGCTGGCAGCTTCATGTCAGGATTCAGCTTGGCGATCGCGGGGTCGTTCCACGTTTTGATTTTGCCGAGGAAAATTTCGGCGACGACCGGGCCGGAGAGGCGAAGATCGCCGGAGATATTGGGCAGGTTGTAGACGATCACGATGCCGATGAGGACAGAAGGAAGCTGAAGGATCGGCGCGTCCGCTTTGAGTTGTTTGTCGGGAATCGGCGCGTCGCCGCCGCCGAGGTCGCCGCTGCCGGCGAGAATGCTCTCCGCGCTTTCAGCGGTGCCTTGCGGCAAATAGCGAATCAACACTAAAGGATTCTGTTTGTGATATTCATCGGCCCAGCCGACGTAGAGCGGCTCGGGCAACGAAGAGCCGGTGGCGACGAGCGTGATGCGATCCTGACCGACTGTGCTTGGAACTTCAACGACGAGTTCCGTGGCGCCAATGGCAAGAGCGAGCGACAGGGATGCAACGAGCGTCGAGCAGAGAAGGCGCGAGAGTCTGAGCACAGTAGCAGTCCTTCGATGGGATGATGAATCCAACTTGCGTACGATTGCTCTACAGTATCGTGTGCGGGACTGAACCCAATGAGAGTTCGTCGAAAAGTGCCGAAATAGTTGAGGGTGATGTGTCTCGGCTAATGTTGAGGAACAGCTAACAAGGTCGCGCCAGGGAGAAGATTCGAGATGCGAACGATTCTGCTGTTGACGGTGTCGAATATTTTTATGACGTTTGCCTGGTATGGGCATTTGAAGTATCGGAGCGAGGCGCTTTGGAAGGTGATCCTTGCGAGCTGGGGGATTGCGTTTTTTGAGTATTGCTTTCAGGTGCCGGCGAACCGGATCGGGTCGTATGAGTTTTCGGCGGCGCAGTTGAAGACGATTCAGGAAGTGATCACGTTGACGGTGTTCGCGGTTTTTTCTGTGTTTTATTTGGGGGAGAAGTTTAAGTGGAATTATTTGGCGGGGTTTGGGTTCATGGTGGCGGGAGTGTTTTTTGTGTTTCATAAGTGGTGAGAGCGAAGAAAAATCTAATGCAGAGACGCTAAGGACGCAGAGATACGCGGAGAACTCTCGGCGCGGATAAGAATTGAACGAGCGGCTAGATAGGATGAGGGTGCCAGACGACTACGTCTTGGCGGGCGGAGAAGTGGAGTAGAGGCTCGATTCGGTGGCGCGGATCGCCGGTCAAAAGCGGCACGGGAGTGCCGCACTCCAAAGCGGCTTCGATCATCGTGTTTTCGCGGAATTCGGCTTGGGCTTCTTGCAGGGGCCACGGGGCGTGCTGGATTTCGCCGCGAGTGAGATGGCCTTTCGCGTCGGCTGCGTAGAGGCAGTAACGTTCGGTGAGGAAATGTTCGAGCGTGCCGGGTTTGGCGCGGAAGACTTCGCCGGATGGGCGATAGCGGGCGTGCAACTTTGCTCTTGCTGCGCCTCGATGGGTGCGTTCGCTAATGTATTCGATCGAACCACTGCGACTTTCACAGCGCATTTTCGCGTTGAAATAGGGGAGATGGAACCAGGCGCGGGCGATGGTGACGGCGAGTGCGTTAGCTGCGTCGAGGCTGAAGAACCAAACGCCGGGTTTACCGCCATACGTGACGTAGGTGCGGACGTTGAGTTCGGGGAATGCGGAGAGCGTCGGGATCGCCGGCGTGGCGCGGAGGCGGACTCCGGACATGCGGAAGGGGACGACGCCGATCCAGGCGTCGTTCTGAAATGTGTCGAGGTCGAGCGGCGCGGGAATCAGTGAGCGCAAACGTGCTGGATCGATTCGCCAATGCGCGAAAAGCAAGTCGTGCCAGGTTTGCGACATGATCCATGGGCCGGGGGGTAGCGGCCATGGGCGATGTGTGACTTCGGTTAGCGCGCGATGCATAGGATCGCTTCTGGTGGATGGCTGTGGGGCGATTTTCGAGCGGTTGGGTGTGGTTGGCTGCTTTGCAAAAGCGGCGCCGAGCCGCCGCACTCCAAAGCGGGCGGGATGTGGCGAACGGACCGTGCGGCGTGACCGGCGTGGCTCGACAGGGTCATCGGTTCAATATACCCTTCGGTGTAGCGCGAGAATCGAATTCTCTGCATTCAAAACGGATGAAGGAATCTTCGAATCAGGCGCCGCAGAAATCTTCCACGAGCCGGTGAGTTCGGCGAGCCGGAAAATCAATACAGAACGATTCAGAATCAACAAAAACAAGTCTGAATCAACGAAGAACGAATCTGAATTCAGTCGAAATAAATTTCCAAACGAAAGAAGGAGCAAACGATGCAACGCAAGGCGAGCGCAGTGTGGCAGGGCGATCTGAAGAGCGGCAAGGGGACGATTTCTACGGACAGCGGGACGCTGAAGCAGACGCAGTATTCCTTCAGCACGCGATTTGAGAACGGCGTCGGGACGAATCCCGAAGAATTGCTGGCGGCAGCGCATGCGGGGTGCTTCACGATGGCGCTTTCGGGGCAGCTTGGCGCGGTAGGACTGAAGGCGGACAAGATGGAGACGACGGCGACGATTTCGCTGGAGAAGGTCGGAGAGGGATTCAGCATTACGAAGAGTCATCTCGATTTGGTGGCGAAGGTGCCGGGCGCGGACAAGGCGAAGTTCGATCAAGCGGTAAAGAACGCAGAGACGGGCTGCCCGGTGTCGAAGCTGTTCAAGGCGGAGATTACGGTGAACGCGCGGCTGGAATCGTAGGGTAGGCGCATTGTCTTGCGCGTGCGTTACGGCTGAGATCCTTCGGCGATCTTCGGTCGCCGAAGAATGACAACATGTTGCGGTGGGCAATTGAAATGTGTGAATCGTAGGCAAGCATTGAGGGAAAATCCGCACCCTCTACAGACTGAGGGTGCGGCACCCAAATGCGTCGAACACTTCCAACGCTATCCAAGCACTGAGGTCCTCGCCTAAAAAAATATGCAGCATGTCATTCCAGTTCCGGGCGCATTTGTCGCTGGCATCCTAATCTTTTTGATCGTGGTGTGGGACGCGTTTGAGGCGATCATTCTGCCCCGGCGGGTCACGCGAAAGTTTCGGCTGACGCGGTTGTTTTACCGTGTGACGTGGGGAATCGCGCGCTTTGTCGCGAATCGATTTTCGGCGCGCAAGACCCGGGAAACCTTGCTGGGATTTTACGGGCCGAGTTCATTGTTGCTGCTGCTTGCGGTATGGGCGATCGGACTCGTGCTGGGATTCGGATTGATGCAATATGGCGCGGGTTCCGCGGTGGTGGTAACCGGCGGACAGCCGAGCTTTTCGAACGATTTCTATCTGAGCGGGACGACATTTTTCACGCTGGGTCTGGGCGATGTGGTCCCGCGATCGCAACTGGCTCGCGGATTGGTGGTGGCCGAGGCTGGATTTGGTTTCGGATTCCTCGCGGCGATCATCGGGTATCTTCCTTTTATTTATGGATCGTTCTCGAACCGAGAGACCGAGATTACGCTGCTCGATTCACGCGCGGGAACGCCGCCGACGGCGGGCGAACTTTTGCGGCGGCACAGTTATGCGGGTGGGCGCGAGGCCCTGCGCGAGCTGCTGAAGGATTGGGAGCATTGGTCGGCGGAATTGATGGAGAGCCACCTGTCGTATCCGGTGCTGGCGTATTTTCGATCGCAGCACGACAACCAATCGTGGATCGCCGCACTCACAGCGATTCTGGATACCTGCGCGCTGCTGAAGGTGGGTATCGAGGGGGCATGCGAGAGGCAGGCGCAACTCACGTTTGCGATTTCGCGGCATGCGGTTGCCGATTTGTCGCAGGTCTTCGGGACGCCGCCGAAAACAATGCCGTATGAAAGACTTCCCGCGGAAGTTTGGAAAAAAATGCGCGATACGCTGGCGCAGGACGGTTTGCAACTAAAAGACACCGGCGACGCACGCGAAAAACTGGCGGCCGTGAGGCAGACTTATGAACCCTATATCTACGCGCTGGCGTCGTATCTGAACCAGCCGTTGCCGCCCTGGATTCCGGAAGGCAAGGGGAAGGACAACTGGCAGACGACGGCGTGGGGAGAGACGTCGGGGCTCGTGGAGAGGAAAAAGGAAACGGTCGGCGTGGATGACCATTTTTAGTTGCGCGATTGCGCTGCGAATTTTATTTCACAATACGTCGGGAGAAAAATCATGAAGGCGATTCAGGTGCATGAGTTTGGCGGACCGGATGTGTTGAAGTTGGAGGAAATTCCTACGCCGAAGCCAGGAGCGGGACAGGTGCTGGTGAAGGTTCATGCGGCGGGCGTGAATCCGTACGACACGTACATGCGCTCGGGGACGTATGCGATCAAGCCGCCGCTGCCCTACACGCCGGGATCGGATGCGGCAGGAGTGGTGGACGCAGTCGGCGAAGGCGTTAAAAAAGTGAAGGCGGGCGATCGCGTTTATACGGCGAAGACGATTAGCGGCGCGTATGCGGAGTACACGCTGACGGAAGAGAGCCAGGTGGAAAAATTGCCGGCGAACATTACGTTCGATCAGGGCGCGGCGATCTGGGTGCCATACGGCACGGCGTATCACGCGTTGAATCAGGAAGCGAAGGCGTTGGCGGGTGAAACGGTGCTGGTGCACGGCGCGAGCGGCGGCGTGGGCTCGGCGGCGGTGCAGATCGCGCGAGCTAAGGGACTGACGGTGTTCGGCACGGCGGGGACGGACAAGGGATTGGGCCTGGTAAAGAAAGAAGGCGCGCACGAGGCGTTCAATCACACCAAGGCGGGTTATACCGACGAGATCATGAAGGCGACCGGCGGCAAGGGCGTGAACATTATTCTGGAGATGCTGGCCAACGTGAACCTGGCGAGCGATCTGAAAATGCTGGCGCAGTATGGGCGCGTGATCATCATTGGGAATCGCGGAGAGATTACGATCAATCCCAGGGACTTGATGGCGAAGCGATCGTCGGCGAGAGGATTTACGTTGTGGGCGGTGACGGACGCGGAGGCGAAAGAGATTCACGCGGGGTTGAACGCGGGATTCGAGAATGGTTCGCTGCGGCCGATCATCGGGCGCGAGATCCCCTTGGCTGAGGCTTCGCGGGCGCACAAGGAAATTCTGGAGCCGGGGTCGCACGGGAAGATCATTTTGGTGCCGTGATCGGCGCGGCGCGACATCGGGGAAGACAGGCGCGCTGCCAGGCCCTACGTGTTGGTCGATGTTGCTAAGAGTGGGTAGCAGTTCGTTGACTGGGCCTGGGGCCGCCGTATAATCGAAATGCGCTTTCCCACAGCGTTTTCGCGAACTCGAGGCCCAGACTTTGTCTTCGCATCCCCCGATTTTTGTGCTGCTTGCGGCGCACACGGCTTCCCTCGGCCAATACTGGCACAGACTGACAGATAAGACGTTTACCGGGATTTATCACGCCAATTTCTTCGATCTGGCGATGATGATTCCGTACTTCATCGTGCTGTTTGTGCTGGCGCTGTATGGGCTGCACCGGTATTGGCTGGTCTACGACTACTACAAGTATTCGCGGAATGTGCCCGGGCCGACACCGGAAGTGAAAGGCGCGTGGCCGCGCGTTACGGTGCAGTTGCCGATTTTCAATGAGCGGTATGTGATCGAGCGGCTGGTTGAGGCGGTATCGCGGTTCGATTATCCGCCCGAGCTGCTCGACGTGCAGGTGCTGGACGATTCGACGGACGAGACGCGGCAGGTGGCAAGCGATGTCGTCGAGCGGTTCGCGGCGCAAGGGCTGGACATCACTTACATCCATCGCTCGAATCGGTCGGGATATAAAGCGGGCGCGCTTGAGAATGGATTGAAGACTTCGCGCGGCGAGTTTGTCGCGATTTTTGATGCGGACTTCATTCCTGAGGCGGATTTTCTGCGGCGGACGATTCCTTATTTTCAGAATGCGGGAATCGGGATGGTGCAGACGCGATGGACGTATCTGAATCGCGATTACTCGCTGCTGACACAGGTCGAGACGATTTTGCTCGATGGACATTTTGTGGTGGAGCACGGGGCGAGGTCGCGGCGCGGCGCGTTTTTTAACTTCAACGGGACCGCCGGCGTGTGGCGGCGGAGCGCAATCGACGAAGCTGGCGGCTGGCAGCACGACACGCTGACGGAAGACACCGATCTTTCGTATCGCGCGCAGCTTTGCGGATGGAAATTTTTGTACTTGCCGGACATCGAGTGCGCTTCGGAATTGCCGATCGATATGAACGGCTTCAAGGCGCAGCAGGCGCGCTGGGCCAAAGGGTTGATGCAGACGGCGAAGAAGATTCTGCCGAAAGTGTTTGCGTCGGACGCGCCGTGGTTCGTGAAGGCGGAGGCGTTTTTTCATCTGACGGCGAACATCAGCTATCCGCTGATGGTGTTGCTATCGACGATGCTGTTGCCGGCGATGATCGTACGGTTTTATCAGGGCTGGCTGCAGATGATTTGGATCGATCTGCCGCTGTTCCTGGCTTCGACCTGCTCGATTTCGAGTTTTTACCTGGTGGCGCAGAAGGAGTTGCGGCCGAAGACCTGGTGGCGGACGTTTTTGTATATGCCGTTCGTCATGGCGATTGGAATTGGAATTTCGGTGCGCAATGCACAGGCGGTGATCGAGGCGATCATCGGCAAGAAGAGCGAGTTCGCGCGGACGCCGAAGTTCAAGATCGAAGGAAAGAAGGATACTTTTGTCGCGAAGAAATACCGGAACAAGTCGGGTTGGCTGCCGTACGCAGAAGTTGCGCTGGGGCTTTATTTTGCGCTGACGGTGGTTTATGCGGCGGCAAATGAAAACTACGCGACGATTCCCTTTTTGCTGCTGTTTGTTTGGGGCTACCTCTACACGGGATTTATGTCGCTGGGGCAGAGCTACTTGTCACGGCTGAGGTTTGACGTGAATGCGCCGGAGATGCGGCCGGCGGCCTCTGGGGCTCCTGGATTTTAGGGTTGACTGGTGCATGGTGACTGGTGACTAGTGACTGGCTAGTTGGCCCTCGCGGCTGATCTCCCAGAAAAACCCTCGAAAAGCCAAGGCAAACGCCGATCCGCTGGCCCAGAGGGCGCGATTCCAAATTTGGTATTCGAATGGTCGCCGTGGAATTGTCTTGCGGCAGGAAATCAGGCCCGGCAATTCGCCGGGCCTTTATACAAGATACACTATAACACAAACGATACCCTTTGTCAAGATCGATTTTGCAGAATTCCCATTTTGAAACAAAAAGAGCTTCGGGATTTTGGGAGGGGTGTCCTAAAAATCCCGAAGCTCACATGACGAGGCGGCGCTGTTTAGCGACCCGCTACGCCAGAGTCCGGAGTTTTGCGTCAGCCTGCAGGGTCGGCTGCGGGTAACGCTCGCGTCGACGGGTCGCTGCCACGACGTAGACGACGATTAGTCCGGTCCCACTCATTAAAATCGCTGCCATCAGGGCGCCGATGAGGGCCTGTCGCGGAGCATCTGCCTCGGCGGTCGCCCCGGGGGTGAAGAGCGCGACCGTCGCAAACGACTCTCCCGTCGTGGCAACGTCCGCGCCTTCATCGGTGTCGCTCGTCGAAACGGCCTCCGCTGCCTTTGGCTGCGACGCACTGGCGCTGACCTGGGCGCTCTGAGCCTGCTGCCGAGCCGTGACCGGGCCGGCAAGCGAGACCATTCCCAATGCAATCGCGACCGCGGGAACCCAAAGGATGTTTTGCAGTTTCATGGCGACTTCCCCCCTCATCTCTTCTTGTTTCAGTGACGCATTAGAATATTGCAAGGGCTGTGCCAATCGTTTTTCGCGACTCTTCCCCGCAGCGAAGAATTGCAAAGTATTGATTTTAAGCTATTTAACAAATGTCATGTGCCAGACGAGACTCACTGGAAGGGATGGAAAAGCTAACCGTGCGGATAGGCTTCTATCCGATGAGATAGAGTCGCGGATTTTATTTCGGGGTTTGGCAGCAGCGGATCGAGTGGAGGCGGACCACCGCTGTCATTCGAATTCGAAGAGAACGATTTCAGGCTGCGAGCCGACGCGGAGTGGGGGTCCCCAGGTGCCGGCGCCGCTGGAGGTGTACACCAGCATCTTGCCGATGCGGTTGAGGCCGTATACGAACTCGCGATAGATCCTCGACGCGATCCATGTGTAAGGAATCATTTGGCCCAAGTGCGTGTGACCGGAAACCTGGAGACCAATGCCGGCGGCTTCGGCGACGGCGACGTGGTCGGGGGCGTGCGTCAGGAGGACGCTGGCGCGGTCGCGATCGATGCCGATCTTATCGAGAACGGAGCCAAAGTGTTGGGCGTGGGTCGCGTGTTTGTACGGCACGCCGACGATCTGTAGTCCGTCGATTTCGGCTTTCTCGTTGTCGAGGACGCGGAGGCCGGTGGCGCGGACGGCTTCGAGGAGCTTTTCCGTGCCGCGGAACTCTTCGTGGTTCCCTTCCACGAAAAAGGTGCCGAATCGGGGCTGAAGCTTCTTGAGCGGCGAAGCGGCGTGATGTGCGTCCACGGCGGTGCCGTCGTACATGTCGCCGGCGATCCAGACAATGTCGGGCTTGAGGCGATTGATGGCGCGGGTGATGCGGCGGGCGAAGCCGACGTGTTTCACGTGGCCGAGGTGCATGTCGCTGACAAGGGCGGCTTTACGCCCGCGCCAGGAGGCCGGAAGATTGGGCAGCTTGACGCGAATGCGGCGCACACGCGGCCACGCCGCGTTAACGACACCGTAGAGGCTGATGGCGGCTGCGGCTCCGAAAAATATCTTGTCCAAGCAGGCGGCCATCAACATGGACTCCTGCCAAGAGAAGGCCACCATACGTGATCCAGCAGCCAATTGCGGCGAAGAAGAGAAAGCTCAGCGCGCCGAGCCAGATCGCAGAAAGCGTATAAAACCAGCGCAATAGCGGATTGGTGAAACGAAATGCGAGCAGCGACGTGCCAACGAAGCTAACCGAAAGGATAGCCAGAGTGATTTGTAAGGGTGAGAAGCCGGCGCGAACCGGGGGCTGCCAAAAGTAGTTCCAGGTTTCGTAGAGGAAAACGTGTCCCAGAAGGATAACGGCCTGTACGACGGCCACAAAGGTCGCGATGCGGGCTCTCATACCGATTTAGATGTTGCAGAGCCGGAACTATGTACAAACCGGCCCCGTCGTATAGAATCCGGGCGCTCTGGGGTGGGCGGGCATGATCGGGGTGGGTGGCCTCGAAAAGATGCCCGTGTTTTGTGGGACTTACGGTGACCTGCGCCATCAGGAAAGGCGCAGCGCACCGCATTTCGCGGGGGTGAGTGGACATGGGTGGTCGTTCGAGCGGGGTGAGTTTCGGTGGCTGTAGGGGTGTGCTGTTTCGCGTCTTGATGGCACTGGCATGCGGAATTGTTGCGTTCGCGATGACTGGGTCGAGTGCACATGCCCAGCAACGGCGAGAGCGCGAGCCCAACAGCGCCTACGCTGCCCGGCGGGCAAAGCTTGCGGCTGAGGTGGATGCTCCAATCGTTTTGTGGGGCTACACCGGACGCGAGGAATTCTCGGAAGCCGCGATCTTCGCGCAGGAAGAAAATTTTTATTATCTGACCGGTCACAACGAGGAAGACGCGGCGCTGGTGATTTTCCCGGCGTCGAAGTCGGCAAGCGGCAGCAGCGCCGGTTCCGACGGCAAGAGCGAGATTCTTTTTCTGCCTCCGAAAGACACGGCCAAGGAAAAGTGGAACGGCGTGCGGTTGTCTCCGACCGACCCGGGAATCGAAGCGCGAACCGGTTTTGCGTCGGTGCAGCCGATTTCCGAACTTGCCGCAACGCTTCAGAAAATAGCAACGACCTATGGCCAGGTTTACACGGTCCTACCCTACGAAACGGAGATGGGCGGCTACCCTCACGAAAAAGATGAAATGGAGTGGCTCGACAAAAATGTGCCGGGGCTCAAGCGTGTGGACATTCGCGAAAAGATCGCGGCGATGCGGCAGATCAAGTCGCCCGGTGAGCTGCTGTTCCTGAAGCGCGCCGTCGAAATTTCGGACGACGCGCATCTCGAAGCGATGAAAATGATGCGGCCGGGACTTTACGAATATCAGATCGCCGCCAAGATGGTCGAAGTGCACTTGATGGGCGGCTCGGAGGCGGAGGGATATTCGCCGATCGTGGGCGCGGGGCCGAATTCGACGGCGCTGCATTACGACAAGCTCTCGCGCAAGATCGAAGACGGCGACATCGTGGTGCTCGACGTCGGCGCGCAATACTCGGGCTATTCGGCTGACATCACGCGCACGCTTCCCGCAAACGGCAAATTCACTCCGCGCCAGCGCGAAATTTACGAGATCGTGCTCGGCGCGCAGAACGCCGCCATCGCAGCCGCAAAGCCCGGCTCGCAGCTTTGCCGCGCGGGCAAAAACAGCCTCTTCAAGATCGCGTACGAGTACATAAACACCCATGGCAAAGACAAACAGGGCAAGCCGCTCGGCCAATATTTCATTCATGGATTGAGCCATCACATCGGCCTCAACGTGCACGATGTCGGCGATTCGTGCCGGCCGCTGGAACCGGGGATGGTGTTTACGATCGAGCCGGGAATCTACATTCCGGATGAGAATCTCGGCGTACGAATCGAGGACGACGCGCTTGTGACTGAGACCGGGATCAAGCTGCTCAGCGAAAAGCTGCCGCGAAATCCCGATGAGATCGAGAAGATCATGGCCGAAGCTGCGAAGAAGCGCGCGTCGGAAGGAAAAAAGGGTGACGACTGAGCGAGACTATACGTTACGCCCGAAAGCAACGCGTTGCTCGATGCTTTACTTGGCTTGAATCAGACGGCGCAGCGGCTCCAGCGGACTAACCGGAAAGATTTCATACGTCATGAGGTCATTGGCACGAGCGGCAGGCTCGCCGCGATCTCTTTAACACCGGTTCAGGTGCCGCGAACCACTACTCGGTCACACAGTATGTTCGTTGGACTCGCCGACGAGGTGATCTACCAGGATTTGAGCGAGCACCCGAGACTCAGGCTAGCTGTTGCTTTAGCGATGCCAGCAAGTGGTGCCAAAACGGCGTATTGGATAGCGCGATCGCAATCGGGGGAACCAGGAAAATGCCCGCTGCGCCAACCCAGGTTGCGCGATGGACACGCCGACTGGTGAGTGCATCGAAAACGATCATCGCGAAGGCAAACGACAGGAGCACCACTCCGACCAGCGGCGGGTGACCAGCGATAAAATCGAAGGGCCAGCGTGCGACGGCTGGACCGACCATTGCCACGGTTCCGAAGAACATCAACCGCTTGTGAGATTCAGGTTTCCGGCGAAGCAGCAAACCTGCCACAAACATCGCAAAAGAGAAATTGATTCCGACCATGTCGAGCGCAAGAATTTGCGAATTACCCTGTCCCTTAAACGTAAAATCCCGATGCACGCCCTCTAGCATGACCGCATACGCCAGGACGAACACAAGTCCCACCAGGACCGCGCCAAAGACTCCGAGCTTCCGGTGCAAATCGACGCGCCCCGCGGCGACCAGCGAGGTCTGTACGGCAAAAAGCGCAATCCACGAAGCAAGACGACTCCGTGAATCGCCAAGAACATGTTGGGCAAATGATAGTGATAGACCGGCGCAAGAAAGAAGGTCCGCGCGAATCCAAGAAATACCGCCGCGACAATCAGCAGCGCCATACATGGAAAGAAGAATTTTTCTAATCGCAGACGCGCAGAACCTGATACCAACGCTACGGGGCCCGATTCAATGGCTGCCATCTGGTGCCTCTCGTCGTGTGGCGGGAAAAACTTGGGCGAATCTTAGGTATGGTCATGAGGAAGTGTCAACACATGAAATCTTCCAAGTGATGGACGGATGGACTTACCGCAATCCCGGAATGATTGACCGCCTCAAACGCGGGCCGCTATACTGTTAGCCCGCGCTGGTTGAGTTTCGCGCCATCGTGCCTCGAGTTATTCCGCGTGCAGCCGTCGGCAGGTCCACGGCAGGCCTGTAGGAATCACTGCAATTCGAAGTTTTTAAGGGAGCCATCGAGCCCGGCGCTCCGGGTTCGCGAAAATTATGAGCAGCGTGAAAGCCACACAACTCCGCCCCGGCATGGTAATCCAGCACGAGGGCCAGCTTTACACCGTGTTCAGCACGGACCATCGCACGCCGGGCAACAAACGCGGTTCGATGCAGACCCGCCTGAAGAACCTGAAGAACGGAACGATGATCGATTACCGGTTCCGCGCGGAAGAATTTGTCGATCGCGCGATTCTCGATTCGGTCGAGTTCGAGTATCTGTACAACGAAGGCGACGATTTTCACTTCATGAACACGGAAACGTACGAGCAGATGCATTTAACGCGCGAACTGCTCGGCGAGACGGTGTACTACCTGATTCCAAACACCGTGTTGAGCGTGGAATTTTTTGAAGAAAAACCGATCGGCGTCGATCTGCCGGACACGATGGATTTGAAGGTGATCGCGACCGAACCGACATTGCAGAAGGCGACGGCGAGCGCGGTCGGTAAGCCCGCGACGTTGGAGACGGGTCTGGTCGTAACGGTACCGCCCTTCGTGAATGAAGGTGATAAAATTCGTGTCGATACTTCGGAAGCACGCTACGTGCAGCGCGTCGAGTAACTTTTTTGGCGATTTGTTGCGATTGATTTTGATTTGTGGGGTAGACTTTAACTTCCGCCTCCGCAGCTGAGCGCGGCGCAAGCCGAATTCAGAAGAGGCATAAAGGCGCGACCGAGGAAACTCGATCGCGCCTTTTGTTTTTGTCGCTGCAAGATTTCGCGGTAACGCCGGCCTATCGCGCGGCGGATTTTTCGCGGCTGGTTTCGCCGGCGGGATGCGCGCCGAAAACGCGGTCGAAAATCGCGTCGACGTAGCGAAGCTGGCGATTCAGATCGAACGTATGCGCCAGCGCGGCAGGATCGAGATACTTCGTGATGCGGGCATCGTTCGCGACGCGATCGCGAAAGCTCGTGTCAGTCTCAAAAGCCGCCATCGCATTTTCCTGCACGGCTTTGTAGGCCTCGTCGCGAGGCATTCCTTTTTCCACGACGTCCTGCAAAAGCTGGCCGGAATAGACGAGGCCGTGCGTCGATTCAAGATTTTTCATCATGCGCTCTGGGAAGACGCGCATCTCGCCGACGATCGTGGTCATTTTGCTAAGCATGTAATCGACGAGAATCGTCGAGTCCGGCAGGATGATCCGCTCGACCGAACTATGCGAAATGTCACGCTCGTGCCACAGCGCGACGTTTTCGTAAGCGGCGACCATGTTGGAGCGCACGACGCGCGCCAGGCCGCTGATCTGTTCGCAGCTTACGGGATTGCGCTTGTGCGGCATCGCCGAACTGCCGCGCTGCTCGCCGCCGAATGGCTCTTCGGCTTCGCGCACTTCGGTGCGCTGGAGGTGGCGAATCTCGATTGAGATTTTTTCGAGCGTCGCCGCGATCAGCGCGAGCATGCTGACAAATTGCGCGTGGCGATCGCGCTGGATGACTTGCGATGCGACTGGCGCGACGTTGAGGCCGAGGCGTTTGCAGATGCGCGCTTCGATGTCGGGGCCAAGGTGCGACGCGTTGCCCACCGCGCCCGAAATTTTCCCGATCGCCATTTGCGCCGCGGCGTCTCGCAGGCGGCCGATGTTGCGCTGATTTTCGGCAAACCAGTTTGCGATTTTCAGGCCGAAGGTGATGGGTTCCGCGTGAATTCCGTGCGTGCGGCCGATTTGCGGAGTGCTGCGAAATTCGTGCGCGCGCAAGTCGAGGACTTCGCCGAAGATCACGAGGTCGCGCTCGATGATTTGCGCCGCGTCGCGAATTTGCAACGCCTGCGCGGTATCGACGACATCGTTCGACGTCATGCCGTAATGCAGCCAGCGCGCGGCGAGCGGATCACCAACCGATTCGCCGACGGCCATCGTGAAAGCGATGACGTCGTGCTTCACGCGCGATTCGATATCGTTGATTCGCGTGGCGTCGGCCTTGGCATTGGCCCGCAGCTTTGCGGCAACATCTTTCGGCACGACTCCGGCTTCGGCGAGCGTTTCGGTCGCAGCGAGCTCAACCTCGAGCCACTTGGCGTATTTGTTCGCGTCGCTCCAGACGCGGCCCATTTCCGCCCGGGTATAACGTGGAATCACGACACTTCTCCTGCGCGACGTCGTTTCTCTTACAAGTTTCCTACAAGGCGCGCTTTTTAGTCTCGACATAGACATCATACCGTAGCGCGGGAATCTGGGCGAAACGGCTCGCATCGTTCGAGCGTCATCAAGTTTCAGGGAACCATCCGCGCAGTCCGAGGTAAGGACTGATTACGGATTGCGGCGATGCGCGTCTGGAGTAGAGTGAAACCGTCTTTGGGCGGCGCCACAAGGCTCGAGGTGGAACATGGGCAAAGCAAGCTGGCTCAGCGATCTCGCCGACGATGTGCGATTCGGTTTTCGCACGCTGCGCAAGACCCCAGGATTCACCGCGATTGCCGTCATCACGCTCGCCCTTGGCATCGGCGCAAACACTGCGATCTTCAGCGTCATCGAAACGGTGCTGCTTCGCCCGCTCCCCTACAACGATCCGTCGTCGCTCGTCGAAATCTGGAACACTTATCCGGGATTCCCTCCGGTCGGCTTGTCCTCCGGCGATTATGTGGATTTTCACCGCGAGGCGAAGAGCTTTTCCGCGATGGGCTCGTACGATCAACCGCCGCAGGGATTCAATTTAACGGGTGTCGGTGAACCGGAACGCGTCCAGGCCGATGTGGCTAGCTATGATTTGTTCCCGCTGCTTGGCATTCGAGCTGTGGCGGGGCGCACATTCTTGCCTGAAGAAGACACGGTGCATGGACCAGCGGTCGCGCTCCTGAGCTATGGATTCTGGCAGCGGCGTTTTGGAGCGGACCCGGCCGCGGTTGGACGCGAGGTGTTGCTCGACGGCCAGAAGTATCGCATCGTCGGAGTGTTGCCGCAGACGTTTGAGATCGGCCGCGACGTCGATCTGTGGCGACCGTTGAGTCACGACGGGGGCATGGAGGATCACGTTCACCATGGAACGGTCGCCGTGGCCCGCCTCAGGCCGGGCGTGACGATTGATCAGGCGAGCGCCGAAATGCAGATGCTGTTGCGGCAAGAGGGCGTAGCGTTCCCCGATTCCCATCAGAGTTGGGGAACGATGGTACGCCCTATGCAGGATCCATCTGCCGCGAAAATGCGCGCGACGCTGCTGGTGCTTTTCGCCGCGGTCGGTCTGGTGTTGCTAATCGCCTGCGCGAACATCGCAAACTTGCTGCTGGCGCGCAACGCCGCTCGCGAACGAGAGATGGCTCTGCGGACCGCGCTCGGAGCCGCGCCGGAACGACTCGTTCGACAACTCTTGACGGAGAGCGTGCTGCTGTCTTCCTGCGGCGGTACCGCGGGGTTGTTGGTCGCTGCGGCGGCGATTCGGGCATTGAGTACGTTTGCGCCGCCCGAGCTTTCGATCATCCGCGAAACCGGCATCGATCTTCGCGTGCTGGGCTTCACGGTCGTCGTCTGTCTTGCTGCAGGAATAATTTGTGGATTGCTGCCGGCGTTGCGCGCACGCATGCGCGACCTTAACGGCGTTTTGAAACAAGGAGGAAAAGGCTCCGCCGCACCTGGCAGCCACCGTGTTCACAACACATTGGTCGTCGCCGAAATTGCGCTCGCGCTGATTCCGTTGATCGGCGCTGGGCTCTTACTGCAGAGTTTCCGGCACCTGCTGGATGTCGCGCCCGGGTTTCAGACCGACCACATTCTGAGTATGCAATTGACGCAGGCGAACCTTCCTTCGGAAGTAGCAAACAATCTCACCGATCAGCAGCAGTTGGAACTCGGCAAGAAGCAGGCGTTACAGTTCGATCAGATCGTGCAACGGGTCGATGCTTTGCCGGGCGTGAAATCCGCAGCAGGAATTTCTACATTGCCGCTCGGCTCCGCAATGCGGGAAGCTTCGCGATTTCTCATCGAGGGCCAGCCGATCTTGGACGCGGGAATTCGGCCGGTGGCGCAAACGCGAGTCGTAACCCCGGAATATTTCGCAACCGTCGGTGTTCCCCTGATGAGAGGACGCCTCCTGACCCGAGACGATTGGACTCTGCAGGACAAAATCGTGATCAACGAAACCATCGCGAAACGCTTTTTCGCGAGCGAAGATCCCGTCGGTCACCGGTTGAATTTCTGCTCGCTCGATCCGAAGCCTTGTTGGTTTTCGATTGTGGGCGTTGTGGGCAACGTGCACCAGTTCGGCCTGGATGCAGGTCCCACGTACGACGCTTACTTCGCCGGCGGCTGGCCTGCGCACCTTTTGGTGCGAACAGCGTCCGATCCCGCCACGATTGCCGCCGCGGTAACTGGGATTGTGCATGAGGTCGATCCGAGCGTTCCCGTAAATGAAGTCACTACGCTGGACGGATTGCTATCGCGTTCTCTTTCACCGCGCCGATTCGCGATGGTGCTGATCGGTGTTCTCGCGGTGCTCGCGCTCGTACTCTCCGCGGTCGGCATCTACGGTGTGATGAGTTACACCGTTGGCCAGCGCACGCAGGAAATCGGCGTTCGCATGGCACTGGGCGCGCAGCCGAAAAACATGCTCGCTCTTGTGCTCGGTCGAGGAGCGGGCTTGGCTCTCGCCGGAATTCTCGCCGGCACTTTAGGCGCGCTGGCGCTGACACGATTTTTGTCGAGCCTGCTCTTCGGTGTTGCGCCAAAAGATCCGCTCACGTTTGCGGGTGTTGCGCTGCTGTTATTTGCTGTTGCACTCGCTGCGTGCTACGTCCCAGCGCGCCGCGCGATGCGCGTCGATCCGATGGTGGCGCTGCGCTACGAGTGAGTGCGATAACCGCGGCGCTCCCCTAAAGGCCATAACATACTGTAAATACGTGGCGTTAGCCTCCCTAACGCCCGCAAATCACAGTTCCGAAAACAAACCTAACCGCGCACCCCGAAATCCTGTCTAATGAACCGGATGAGGCCCAGCGTGGAAGCCACTGGTGACAGTGACGCCATCGCCGTCGAGCGAACGCTCGCAGGCGATCGCGATGCCTTTCGCGTCTCTGGTAGAGCGCCACAGCCCCAACGTCTTCCGGCTTGCCTATCGCATGACCGGCAATCAATACGACGCCGAGGAAGTGGTGCAGGAGGCGTTCTTGCGCGCATATCAAAAATTGAGCCAGTTTGCCGCGCGCGCCAACTTCGGCACGTGGGTCTATCGCATCGCCGCAAACTACGCGATCGACCGCATGCGCCAGCGCAAAAGCGAAGACGCGAATCGCGAGCCCGCGCCGCGCGCGAATGACGACGGAATCGAAATCGACGCAATGACCTTCGTGCCCGATTCGGCGCCGAATCCGGAGCGGCTCGCGCAGAGCGAACAGCTCGCCGAGCACATGCGCCGCGCGTTGCAGCAGCTCACTCCCGCGGAACGGACCGCATTCGTGATGCGGCACTGGGGCGGCTCGGGCATCGAGGAAATCGCCGAAGCGCTGAAGTCGAGCTCGAGCGCCGCGAAGAACACGATTTTTCGATCAGTCCAAAAATTGCGCCGAGCGCTCGAGCCATTTGTCGAGCCGCGCGGCCAGGCACGCAGTGTAGGGACGGAATCATGAATCATCCGAACGAGGAAGAATTGATCGCGTATCACGGCGGCGAGCCCGCAAAGCGAGAGGCGATTGCGACGCACGTCGCCGATTGCCCGGAGTGCCGCGCGGAGCTTTCGCGTATCGATGCGGTGCTGGCCGCGTTGAGTTCGCTGCCGGTGCCCGATCCCGGCGCCGACTATGGCGCACGGGTGTGGCAGAAGATCGCTCCGCGCTTGCCAGAACGCCCGCCGGTTCGCTGGTGGCAGTTCGATTCGAGCAGTCTCGCCGCCGGCTGGCGCGCGTGGCTTGAGCCTCGGCGCATTGCGGCGTTGGGAGCCGTTGCAGCAATTGCGATTGTGGCTTTCGTTGCGGGCCGAGCCACGAAACATCCGCCAACTGGGCAAGAAGTTGTGACCGCCGACGCTTCGAAAATTCGCGAGCGCGTTCTTGTCATGGCCGTCGGCGAACATCTCGGCCGCTCGGAAATGATGCTGATCGAACTCGGCAACACCGAGCCGGAAAACAGCAAGCAGAAAGAAGTAAATATCTCCTCAGAGAGACGCCGCGCCGAAGATCTCGTCCAAGAGAATCGGCTGTATCGCCAAACCGCACTGGAACAGGGCGACACAGCGCTTGCCGGCGTGCTCGACGAACTCGAGCGTGTATTGCTCGACGTCGCGCACAGCCCCGGCGAAGTCACCCCCGCGCAGCTCGACGAAATACAACAACGCATCGCTGCGCGCGGGATTTTGTTCAAGGTTCGAGTGGTCGGCAAAGAATTGCAGCAACGCGAGAGGACTGCCGCACCTGCCACAGTGCAGAACGGCTCGGGAACCGGAGAGAGGAACAAGATATGAGTGTAGTCGAATTGAAAATTGTCAGCAGATCGATTCTCCGAGGTTTGGGTTGCGCCTCGCTGGGAATCGCGCTGATCGCCACGCCCGCTTCACGCGTCGCAGCACACGAGCGGACGGCTATGCCATGGCAGGCACAGGCACCGGACCAGGAACAAGCCAACGATTTCGCGCAAGACTCGCAATCGCAGGCGGATCAGGATCAGGCCAAGCGCGATCGCGAACAGGAACAGCGTGACCGCGAACAAGAGAAGCGCGACCGGGAGCAGGAGAAACGCGATCGCGATCAGGAAGAACGTGACCGCCAACAGGAACTCTACGAGCGCGGCCGCGAAGCGCTCGACGAGGATCGCTACGATCGTGCTGCATCATCCTTCGACGAACTCGCGAAGCGCAACGGCCCGCAGACCGACGCCGCTCTTTATTGGGAGGCTTATTCCGAAAATCGACAGGGCAAGCGCGATGCCGCGCTCGCGACCCTCGCCGACCTAAAACATCGATTCCCGCAGAGCCGCTGGCAGAAAGACGCCAGCGCCCTCGAAATCGAAGTTCGCCAGCGTTCGGGTCAGGCGCCTGGTCCGGACTCACAAAACGATGAAGATCTGAAAATGCTCGCGATCCAAGGGCTCATGAACAGCGCTCCCGACCGCGCGCTCCCTCTTCTCGAGAAAGTTTTGAACGGCACCGGCACTCCAAAAGAAAAATCCAAAGCGCTGTTCGTAATCGCGCAAAGCGGTTCTCCGGAAGCCCGCCAAATCCTCGGCCGCATCGCAAGCGGCCAGAGCAATCCTGACCTGCAACGCAAGGCGGTCGAATATCTGGGACAGTTTGGCGGCGCCGACTCGCACAAGATCCTCGCCGACGTCTATTCCAAAACAACCGACGAATCGATCAAGCACGCGATTCTGCGCAGCTACATGATCTCAGGCGACAAGGATGATCTTTTCGCCGCGGCGAAAGCTGAAAAGAGCGAATCACTTCGCGGCGAGGCCATACGTCAGCTTGGTCTCGTACACGGAGTCGATGAACTTCAGCAGCTCTATCAGCGCGAATCGTCGAGTAACGTAAAGCGCGAAATCCTCCAGGCGTTCTTTCTCGCCGGTGATTCCAAACGGCTTGTTGAGGCGGCCACCAGCGAAAAAGATCCCGAATTGCGCCGCACCGCCGTCCGCAATCTGGGCCTGATCAACTCACCGGAATCCGCGAAGGCATTGAAGACGATCTACTCTAAGGACTCCGACAAAAGCGTACGTCGCGAAGTTCTGAACGCCTACTTCATCCAAAACGACGCCACCGACCTCGTTGCCATCGCTCGCACCGAAAAAGACCCCGAACTCAAACGGGAAGCCGTCTCGAAACTTTCGATCATGCACAACAAGGAAGCCACCGATTACTTGATGGAGATTCTTCAAAAGTGAGGTGCGTCATGCGGATTTCGACGCTAGTAGTGCGATTGAGTCTCGCCGCGTTGGTCGTTCTCGGATTTTTACTCGCGACAAAGGCGACTCCGGCGCAGCAGAACGCTGCGCCGGCGCGCCCATCTGGTAGCACGCCGAACGTCCAGAATTCGCACCTGAATCAGCAGTCCGCCGCCGGTTCGCTTGCAACTCAGCTCAAAGACTGGACCGCACAAGTCACCACGCCGCAATGGCTCGGGTACACCGTCCCCCAAATCGCTGGCAATCGAAACATCTGCTGCGGCGGCGATTGGAACGGAGACTGTGGCACCTGCCGTTTAGAAAATGGCGAGCATGGCGTCAACATCATCGGCAACGACGCGAATGCAACGGTCATGCTCGAGGGTTCCCGCGAAATCGCAATTCTTTTCCGCGCCGAAAATCACCAGATCACAAAGATTCGGGTAGCATCCACGGAATGCACGCTCGATGCCGGCGGCTTACCGTTTGTCTGGATCACAAATGTAAAGCCAGCCGAAAGCGTCGCGCTACTCACCACGTTCGTCCGAAACGAGCGCTCCGACTTCCGCGACAGCGACGATCGCCATGGCCATCAAGCCCTGGGCGCCATCGCGCTACACGCCGACGATTCCGCCGAGGCCGCGCTCGAATCCTTCATTCGTCCCGATTCGCCCGACGAACTCCGCAAACAAACCGCTTTCTGGCTCGGCGAAGCCCGCGGCAAAGCCGGCTTCCTCGCGCTTCAGAAAATGGCGAAGTCTGATCCCAGCAGCGACGTTCGCGCGCATGTCACCTTCGCGCTGTCCGTCAGTCGCGAACCGGGCGCCGTCGACGAAATGATTCGCATGGCCCACGACGATGAAAGTACCCACGTCCGCGGCCAAGCCCTCTTCTGGCTCGCCCAAAAAGCCGGCAAAAAAGAGGCCGCCGCCATCACCAATGCGATCGAAAACGATCCCGACACCGAAGTGAAAAAGAAAGCCGTCTTCGCCCTCAGCCAAATGCCGAAAGACGAAGGCGTGCCGAAACTCATCGAGGTCGCCCAGAACAATCGCAATCCGGTCGTCCGCAAACAAGCCATGTTCTGGCTAGGCCAATCCAACGACCCGCGCGCCCTCGCCTTCTTCGAAAAAGTTTTGGCGCAATAGTTTTGAGGGATTTATCGGAGCAGATCTTCTAGTCGCACGCGCGAATCCGTCTTGCCATCCCGATACTTCACAATCACCGCCGCCTGTAGCGACAACCCATGCTTCCGCCCAACGTCGTGCGTGATCGCGCGCGAGCCCGGCACAACAATCGCCTCTTCCGGAATAATCAGCGGGTCATCCCCACTCGCCGTGTAAACCGCATCCTTCACCAGGTCATACACCGGAATCGACCGATTCAAAATCGTCCCGCTACCCAGCACCGCGCGCGCCTTCACCACCGTTCCTTCATACACGCCGGAATTCCCGCCCACCATCACGTGATCTTCAATGATCACCGGCATCGCGCCGACTGGCTCCAACACGCCGCCCAGTTGCGACGCTGCCGAAATATGACAATTCTTTCCAACCTGCGCGCAGCTCCCCACCAGCGCATGCGAATCGATCATCGTGTTCTCGCCCACATACGCGCCGACATTCACAAACATCGGCGGCATGCAGATCACTCCGCGCCCGATGTGACTTCCGTCGCGCACGCTCGATCCGCCCGGCACGATGCGCACTCCATCGCTCACATCAAACTTTCGCAACGGATACGTCGACTTGTCGATGAACGCCTGCCGCGCCTGATGCGGCAAATCTCCCGCCGCTTCCGCCGCAGACACCGACATATCCACCGTCGCGCCCATGCGGAACCCGAGCAAAATTCCCTTTTTCACCCAGGCGTTCGCGCGCCAGCCGCTCTTCGCCGAAGCATCCGGCTCCGCCGCGCGCACTTCGCCGCGATTCAGCGCCGCTTTGAAGCGGTCGAACAACTCAAAATGTTCTTCTTCATATTCCGCAGGCGGATGATCGAACAGCTTTTCAATTTGCGACGGCAGCATGCACCCTTTCGACGAGCCCAAGCGAATTCAAAACACCAACGATTCGCTCGCGATTCTCGCGCTTCGGCGCCACTAATGGCAAGCGCCACACCGGCTCCAGCAATCCCATCTCGGCCATCGCCGTCTTCACTGGTCCCGGATTCGACTCCACAAAATTCACTTCCATCAGCGGATGGAATCGCCGGTGAATCTCACGGGCGCCCCAGATATTTCCGCGCAGCGCCAACCGCACCATCTCCGTCATCTCCGCCGGAATCTCATTCGACACCACCGAGATCACTCCGCGCCCGCCCAGCGCAATCAGCGGCAGCGTGATCGCATCGTCGCCCGACAACACAACAAAATCCTCCGGCACTGCATTTAAAATCGCCGCCATCTGCGCGATGCTGCCCGAAGCCTCCTTGATCCCCACAATGTTTCGAATGGCCGCGAGCCGCACCACGGTCGCCGGTTCGATGTTGATTCCCGTGCGTCCCTGCACGCTGTACAAAACGATCGGCAAATGCACCGCCTCCGCGATCGCCCTGTAATGCTGATAAAGCCCTTCCTGCGTCGGCTTGTTGTAATACGGCGTCACCGACAAAATTCCATCGACGCCCAGCGCTGCCAGTTCGCGCGCCATCGCAATCACTTCCGCAGTGTTGTATCCGCCCGCGCCCGCTAGCACCGGCACCCGCCCCTTCGCCATCTCCACCGTGATTTCCACCACCCGTACGTGCTCCTCATGCGTCAGCGTCGGGCTCTCCCCCGTCGTCCCGCACGGCACAAGAAAATCGATCCCCGCCTCCATCTGCCGCGCAATCAGCTTCCGCAGCGTCTCCTCATCTAGCGTCCCATCCCCGCGAAATGGAGTCACCATCGCCGTCCCGCATCCTGTAAACATTTCCCGCCTCCTTCTTCGTTCAAGCTTCGAAACTCAAAATTCTCCAGGATTCAAAAAATCGCCACCCTGTACCCGCGATCGCTTCCCAGATCGCGGGGTTTAGATTCCACTCAGCCCATACCTAACCACGTGCACCAACCTCGCTCCCGCCTCTTTGCTTTTGCGTTCTCGTCTTTCCTCTATTTCTCAATCGCTTCAACTTCTGCGTTCTTCTCATCCCCCAACTCCCCCACAATCTCTCTAAACTCAAAAACCCCCCGCTTCCCCACCACCCACCGCGCCGCCTGCAACGCCCCCCGCGCAAATCCTTCACGGCTCCGCGCCGTATGCCGCAACGTGATCGTGTCTCCCAACGCATCAAACCCAATCTCATGCGTCCCAGGCACCGCACCCGCTCTGCTCGAACTCAAATCAATCCGGCGGTCATATCCATGGGCTCGCATGACCTCCGCCAATTTTTTCAGCGTCCCCGAAGGCGCATCTTTCTTCGCCGAGTGATGCATCTCCCATCCCCAAGCCTCATACTCCGCTTGCTTTGCGAATAATTCCGCAGCGTATCCCGCAATCTGCAAAAACAAATTCACTCCCACCGAAAAATTCGCCGCCCAAACAAGTCCGGTGCCACCGCGCATCACGGCCTCGTGTGCCACCTCCAGCTCACTCCCCCATCCCGTCGTCCCCACCGCCGCCGAAACTCCTGCCGCCGCCAACGCCCGAATATTTTTCACGGCAGCAGCGGGCTCCGAAAACTCCACCGCCGCGTCCACTCCGCGCAGCGCCTCGCGCGTCAGCCCGGTTCCGCCCGCATTGTTCTCGCCGTCAAATCGCGCCCGCACCTCGAACCCATACTCCGGCGCCAGCGCCTCACACATCCGCCCCATCTTCCCCAACCCGACAATCGCCAATCCCAACGCCATCTCTTCCTCTTCCCTCCGCGAACTCTGCGTCCTCTGTGTTGAATTCGTCTTTCGCTTTTTCCGTCGTTACCTAATTGCTGGGTTGCTTCGTTAGTTCGCTTTCTTCAGCAACTCCCCCGTCATCCGCGCATAAATCTCCACCGCTTCCACCAACTCCTTCTTTGGCACCCGCTCCTCCGCCGTGTGCGCCAGATGAATACTCCCCGGCCCAATCAAGAACGGTTCGCCCCAAGCTCCCATCAGCGACGGAACATCCGTCGTAAACGCCACCGTCGTCTGTGGCAATCCATCAAACGCTCCCATCATCAGCGCCGGAGTGTGGTGCACCTCGTGCGCCTCCGCCCGTCCCGCCACCGCATTCGCCACGCCTTCACGCAACGACGCCGGATCACCAACCGTGCGAAACATGATTTCCGCCCTCGCTTCGTCCGCCACCACATTCGGCGCGCGCCCGCCCGCAATCGTTCCCACATTCAGCGTCGCCGCACCCAGTACCTGATCTTTCGGCAGCGCAACTTTCCGCACGTCGTTCAACACATCCAGCAGCGCATGAATCGCCGAATGCCCCAGCTCCGGATACGCCGAATGCGCCAATTTCCCGCGCGCTGTAATCTCGTACCGCAGCGCGCCTTTCGCGCCCACCGCCACGCGATTCTCCGTTGGCTCGCCGTTAATCAAAAATCTCGTCCGCCCCGCGAGCGGCGATTGCGCCGCAGCCAGTGCTCCCGCCGAGTTTCGCTCCTCTCCCACCACAAACAGCAGCCCAAAATTCCGCGTCCTCGCCGCCAGCAATTTCTCCACGGCAAAAATCATCGACGCGATGATTCCCTTCGCATCGCACGACCCGCGTCCCCACACAAATTCGTCATCCTCGTTCGAACCAAAAAACGGCGGCACCGTGTCCATGTGCGTCGACAGCACCACCGTCGGCTCGCCCCACGCGGCAAAAACGTTGTCGCGCGCCGGCGCCACCGCAATCCGCTCCACCACGCCGCCCGTCCGCCTCGCCATCTCCGACAAATGCGCGAACAGAAAATCCCCCACCCTCTTTTCGTTCTCCGTCACCGACTCGATGTCCACCATCGCCCGCGTCAACGCAAAAAGATCCATCGCCACTCTTTCACTCCGTCCTTAGCAACCTTCATTCGCACCCTACTTCGTCGCCCTTTACACTGTGACCGTGCCACTACGCCGCGATCATGTAGGGGCGCAGGACTCCTGCGCCCCAGGCCCGCACGATTTACGGCCAGGCGAGCTTTGGGTTTTCTTCTGCCGCCTCAATCACGGCAATCGATTCAAATGTTATGGAAGCACTACGAAAGGAAGGAACCACGAAGAAACCACAACTCGGGATCGCCGCCTCTCGATAGCGCTTCACCCAAGCACCCAAATCGCGGTACCAGATGACAGTGGACAGGTCTTAGCCCTGCCCCCCAACCATCGCCTTCAACCCATTTTCAGCAAGCGATGATTTCGGCGGAGAAACTGCAATCCCCTTTCACCTGAGCCTCCGATGCTGCTCGGAACATCAACTCAAGCTACTAATGGACTCCGCACCTCTACCAAGAACATTCCGAGTCTAGGGGAACGACACGCGAAGTGTCAACAACGCCGTGAATCCTGAATTGACTGAACAGGAAAGAAAAACTACAACTCGATCGTCTGCAGCGGCTCCGCCTGCGACGCAATCAGCAACTCTCCGCCAAACGCGCTCTCCGCCGGACGGCGTCCCAGCGCTTCTTCCGCCGAAATCCGCGCCACATCCGGATGATTGTTCTCCGCCGACACATGTCCCAGCACCAGATACCGCGCGCGCCCATCAAACCCATCCGCATCCGCCAGGTACTCGCTCACCGCATGATTCGACAAATGCCCCGTGCGGCTCAGCACCCGCTGCTTCACCACCCACGGATACGGCCCCACCTTCAGCATCTCCAGATCGTGATTCGACTCCAGCATCAAACAATCCGACCCGCGCAAATGCACTTTCACCAGTTCCGGCATGAATCCCAGATCCGTCACGATCGAAAACTTCACGCCGTTCGCGCGAAACGAAAAACCCACCGGGTCCGCCGAGTCGTGCGGAATCCGGAACGGATGCACCTCGATATCCCCGATCGAAAACGTCTGCCCCGCGTGAATCGCCTCCACCCCGCGCAGCCGCTTTTCCAGCCGCTCCGGCAGCGCGCGATGTAATTCCTGTAGCGTCGCTTCCGTCACATACAGCGGCGCCTTCCAGAGGCCCAGCATCTGCGGCAATCCACCGCAATGATCCGCATGTTCGTGGGTGATCAGAATCCCGTCGATGTGCTCGACGTCTTTGCCAACCGCCGCAAGCCGCGCCAGCGTTTCCCGTTTGCCGAGTCCCGCATCCACCAGCAGTCGGGTCTTCTCCGTCTCGAGCAACGTGATGTTCCCCGAGCTACCCGACGCCAAAATCGAGATCCGCAAACCGATCGCCGCCCCCTCAGGCCTAGCCGTTCGATGCGCGCTCAACGCATCGCGCCAACTCGCTCACAGCACCGAACTTCCCGCATCATCGCATCGCAACCAATCTCGGTCAACGAAGAAACAGCGAAAATGTGGAAATCGTCACGCCTCCGCGTTCTCTGCGAACTCGGTGGTGAACTTCTTTGGTGTGTTTTGAAGCGGAAACTACTAGCAGCTCAATCGCGACCGATCCAGCGTAAACCCGTTCAACGGCCCCAGCGCCGTCACCGCAATCTGCTCCGGCCGGAAAAACTCCCGCGCGATCCCTTGAATCTCTTCGCGCGTCACGGTTTCAATCCCCGCCAGAATCTCGTCCAGCGAATAAAATCTCCGGAAATACAATTCCTGCCGCGCCAGATTCGACATCCGCGAACTCGTCGACTCCAGCGACAGCATCAGCGAACCCTTCAGATGATTCTTCGCCCGCCGCAACTCTTCTTCCGTCACCAGCGTTTCTTTCAAATCGCGAAATTCCTTCACGATCAGATCGATCACCTGATCGACCGTTTCCTTCGCGGTCCCCGCATACACCGTCATCATCCCCGCGTCCGAATACGGCGTCAATTCGCTGAACACCGCGTACGCCAGCCCTTGCTTCTCGCGAATATTCTGAAACAGCCGCGACGACATCCCGCCGCCCAGCAAATTATTCATCACCGCCACTGCAAACCGACGCTCGTCCGCCAGCGGCACCGACGGCACGCCGATGCACACGTGACACTGCTCCAACTCTTTCTTCGTTTCGATGTGAATCGGAGCCTGCGTCGCCGGCGCGGAATCCTCTTCGACTTCGCCCAAAGCTTGTAGCCCGCCGAATTCGCGTTCCACCAGCTCCATCACCGCTTCGTGGCTGACATTCCCCGCCGCCGACAGCACCAGCCGGTCCGGCGCGAACCACCGCTCGAACCGCTTCCGCAGTCCCTCGCGATTGAATTTTTTAACTGTCTCCGGCGTCCCCAGAATCGGCCGCCCCAGCGGATGCTCCGGCCAGAACCCGCGCGTAAAAATCTCATGCAGCATGTATTCCGGATTGTCGAGATCCATCTTGATCTCTTCCAGAACCACCTGCCGCTCTTTCTTCACGTCTTCCGAATCGAATTTCGGCCGCAGCACCAGGTCCGCGATCACATCGAACGCGATCGGCAAATGATCGTCCAAAACTTTCGCGTTAAAACAAATCTGCTCTTTCGATGTGAACGCATCCAGCATCCCGCCGACCGAATCCATCTCCCGCGCAATCGCTTCCGCCGACCGCCGCTCCGTTCCCTTGAACACCATGTGTTCCATGAAGTGCGCCAGTCCATTCTCTTCGCGCACTTCTCGCCGCGACCCGTTGCGCACCCACACGCCTACGCTCACCGAGCGCACGTGCGTCATAGTCTCGGTCAGCACCACTAAACCGTTCGGCAACACTCTCTTTTGTATGTCTCGCGCTTCTGTAGTCATCATAAGTAGTGTCACATAGGCCGCAATAAAGGGAAAACCGTACGGGCCTTAGTACGAGCTTCCGATTGGAAAGATCTCAGTTCAACAACGGACGATGCGGAGGACGGGCTTCCGAATTTCGAGCTTCGCTTTTCGAGTTTCGTCTTCTAAATCAGTTTCTCTTCCGGATTCAACTTCCCATACTCGCTCGTGTAATGCAGCGGCACATCCCGATACGTCCCCTTCTCCCGCTGATACACCTCGCACGTATCAAACGGCTTCGAATACACATGAATGCTCACCGCGCGCTGATTAAACTCCGGCAGATTCAGCACTTGATGCACCGGCTCCAGCGGATCGACGTGCACCGGATGCGCCGCATCCATCTCGTAAATATCCGTCGGCAAAATGTGACACGTTCCCAGCGCCGCGTCCTGATCTGTCACGCGAAAATTCTGAATCTTTAATCTTCCGATTGGCGCCGACATCCAGCAATTCTGGTCCCGGTGATTGTGTACCCGGCTCGACTGCCCGATCTCCCAGCAAATCGCCATACACTCAAAGATGTCGTTCTTGAAAATCAGGTTGCGTGTGTATCCGCCCTTCGAAAAATACAAATACTTGTCCAGCGTCTCGGGCTTCACCGCATGCGCGATGATGTAGTCCTGCACATTCTGTAGCGTGAACTCGCGCTCCGGCATCGCCGCAAGCCCCGCCACCCAATCCGAAATCCCCATCTGTGCAACGCTGATCTGCTTCTCCATATGCGAAAACCCTCCGCAGGGCACTCCCGGAGTTTTCCCACCTTTACCTGCCAATTATAGCGCCGTTCCCTGCCAAGCGGCGTAGGCGTACCGTTTGCGTTTCCTGCTAAAATATTCTCAGCGGTAGCCACATGCCCATCGAACTCCTAGGCAAGTCAAAAACCGAACTCACCGACCTCGCCGTCTCCCTCGGTGAGCCCACCTACCGTGGCGCCCAGCTCTACCAATCTCTCTACGTCGAACGCCTTTTCGATCTCTCCAAAATGTCCACGCTCCCCGCCACCTTCCGCGAACGCCTCGCCAACGAAGCAAAAATCACTCCGCCGACGATCCGCCAGCGCTACAACTCCACCGACGGCTCCGTCCGCTATCTCTTCTCGCTCCCGCCCGGCGACGACCGCGCCACCTCCCGCCCCGCCAGCGTCGAAGCCGTGTTCATGCCTAGCGACGGCCGCCAGACCATCTGTATCTCCACACAAGCCGGCTGCGCCGTCGACTGCCAGTTCTGCCTCACCGCGCAACTCGGCCTCATCCGCAATCTCACTCCGGGCGAAATCGTCGCGCAAGTTCTCATCCCGCTCGAAGAACACAAAGACGCGCTTCAGCCCAACACCAACATCGTCCTCATGGGCCAGGGCGAGCCGCTTCTGAATTTCGACAACGTCACCGCTGCTCTCCGCCTCCTGCTCGATCCCAAAGGCATCGGCATTTCGCCCAAACACACCACGCTCTCCACCAGCGGCATCGTCCCCGGCATCGAAAAGCTCGCCAAAGAAGAAGTCCGCCCCGGCCTCGCCATTTCGCTCAACGCCTCCAACGACGAACAGCGCGACACGCTCATGCCCATCAACAAAAAATATCCGCTCGCCGCTTTGATGAAGGCTTGCCGCGATTACCCGCTCCGCTCCTGGGAATATCTGATGTTCGAATACGTCATGCTCGGCGGCGTCAACGATTCCCTCGCCGACGCCAAGCGCGTCGTCAAGCTTCTGGCCCCGCTCAAAGCCTGCAAGGTAAATCTCATCCCGTGGAATCCCGGCTCGCTCCCTTTCCACGAATCCTCGCCCGAAGTTATCGACATCTTCCAAAAGCACCTCATCGAACGCGGCATCCCCACCTTCGTCCGCCATTCCCGCGGCCGCGACGTCATGGCCGCCTGCGGCCAACTCGCCCTCAACGAACTCACCGCCACGCCTGCCCTCGGCTCCCCGCTCCCCGTCCTCCCGTAGTTGGTAGCGCCGGCATCTTGCCGGCGTTTTTCGCTTCGGTATGGTACGACTTCGCTCACGGTCGCCCTACTCCACAAAACCCCAACTTCTCCGCGCTCCTCTGCGCCCTCCGCGCCTCTGCGTTATCCTTTGCTTTTCTCTTCCCTCTCCTTCTCCTGATAGAATCCCCCGAACCCGCAATTAACAGCCCATGCCCCAAGAGCAATACTCACTCTTCACGGAGCCAAAGTTTTGATCGGCCGCACCCTAGCCCACTACCACGTCACCAGCTCCCTCGGCGCCGGCGGCATGGGCGAGGTCTATTGCGCCACCGACACAAAACTCCAGCGCGATGTCGCCCTCAAAGTTCTCCCACCGGGCACCGCCGCCGATCCCGACCGCCTCGCCCGCTTCCAGCGCGAAGCACGCGCCGTCGCCGCTCTCAATCACCCGCACATCGTCACCATCTTCTCCGTCGAAGAATCCGACGGCATCCACTTCCTCACCATGGAGCTCATCGAAGGCCAATCGCTCGATCGCCTCATGCCTCCCGGCGGTCTCCCCGCCGCGCAGATCATCGAAATCGCCAAAGCCGTCGCCGACGCGCTCTCCGCCGCACACGAAAAAGGCATCGTGCATCGGGACCTCAAGCCCGCCAACGTCATGGTCACCCACGAAGGCCGCGTCAAAATTCTTGACTTCGGCCTCGCCAAAGACGTCAGCGCCCAATCCTTCGGCGACGCCACCCTCACTTCCGCGCAAACCCAAATCGGTGTCGTCATGGGCACGCCCGCCTACATGTCGCCCGAACAAATTTCCGGCCGCGCGCTCGACCATCGCACCGACATCTTTTCCCTCGGCGTCCTCATCCACGAAATGTGTACCGGCCGCCGCCCTTTCACCGGTCACTCCTCCGCCGAACTCACCTCCGCGATCCTGCGCGACGATCCGCCTTCCATCACCGAGTCGCGCGCCGATCTTCCTTCTGATCTCGCGCGCATTGTCCGCCGCTGCCTCGAAAAAGATCCGCGCTACCGCGTGCAGACCGCTCGCGACATCAGCAACGAATTTCGCGATCTCGCTCGACTCAGCGGAACAGCCGCCCCCGCGCGCCCTGCACCGATTTCGTCCACACCCGCGCGCTCTCTGGCAACTCCCAGTTCTGGCACCTCACACTCCGCAATTCGCGAAGACGAAGGTTTCTGGGTCGCCGTCCTTCCCTTCAAGTACAGCGGCACCAATCCCGACCTCGCTGCTCTCGCCGACGGCCTCACCGACGAAATCGTCGCCAACATGTCGAAGTTCTCTCACCTCCGTGTAGTCGCGCGCAGCTCCACAGCCCGCTATGCGCAACAGGCTGTAGACGTTCGCGCCGTCGCCAAAGAACTCAACGCACGCTATGTATTGGAAGGCAGCATCCGTCAGGCCGGACCAAAAGTTCGCATCGCAACGCAGCTCGTCGATGCCGCTTCCGGCACCAGCCTGTGGGCGGGAAGCTACGACCGCGCCTTCAACTCCGAATCAATCCTCGATCTTCTCGATGACGTCGTCCCCCGCATCGTCGCCACCGTCGGAGACACGCAGGGCATTCTCGCGCACAGCATGACCGAAGCTCTGCGCAGCCGCGATCCCGAGTCGCTCACTCCGTACGAAGCTCTTCTCCGCAGCTTCGGATTCCACCAGCACATTTCTGCCGAAGAGCACTTAGCCGGCGTCATCTCTCTGGAGCGTGCCGTCAAGCAAGAACCGGATCGCGCCGATTGCTGGGCGATGCTCTCGTGGCTCTACCGCGCTGAGTATTCGCACAACTACAACCCGCGGCCTGATCCCCTAGCTCGCTCCCTCGAGGCTGCCCGCCGTGCCGTCGCTCTCGCGCCGTCCAATCAGCTTGCGAACGCATCTCTCGCTTCCGCATTTTTCTTCCGCCGAGAAATTGGATCTTTCCGCGCCGCTGCCGAACGCGCCTTGGCTCTCCACAGTATGGAGGGTTACATCACTGCTTTCCTCGGTATGGCATTTGCCTTCTCCGGCGATTGGGAACGCGGCTGCGCGCTCGCTGACCGTGCGACGCAGCTCAACTCCAACCATCCCAGTTGGTATTGGTTCGCAATGATCGTCAACGCGTATCGTCTGCGCGATTCCCAACGTGCGTTGGAACTCATCTTGCGCGTGAACATGCCTGGCTTCTGGATCACACAAACAATCCTTACCGTGATTTACAGCCAACTCGGAGACATGGATCGGGCCGACGCGGCCCTGCGAGAATTGCTGAACATTCGCCCGAATTTTGCAGCCATCGCTCGAGTGGAACTCTCAAAGTGGTGGCAGCCCGACTTGGTCGAGCAGATGATGGGCGACCTGCGCAAGGCCGGACTCGACACTTCATCAGCAACCGTCACGCAGCCCGCTTTACAAGCCGGCGCAGCACCGGCGCGAACTTCTTCCGGAGAAAGCCGCGCCGCCGAAGGTTTCTGGATCGCCGTCCTCCCCTTTCGCACCGGCAGCGGCGACGCCGACATCGATTCCCTCGCCGACGGCCTCACGGAAGACGTCACCGCCGGCCTCGCGCGTTTTCCCTATCTCCAGGTCATTGCCCACAATTCCGCGATGGCTTACAAAGACCGCCCCGCGGACATCCGCACCGTCGGGCACTCCCTCGGCGCGCGCTACATCATGGAAGGCAGCATCCGCAAACGCGGCCCCGCCATCCGCGTCAACGTGCAACTCATCGACGCGCAAAGCGGCACGCAACTCTGGTCCGAATCTTACGATTGCGAAATCACCGGCGAAGACGCCTTCAAGATTCAGGACGACATCACCGACCACATCGTCACTTCCGTCGCCGACGGCTACGGAGTTCTCGTCCGCTCCATGGCCGCGCCCACCCGCGATCGAAATCCAAACGAGCTCAGCGCCTCCGAACTCGTCTTGCGCTATTACGCCTTCATGCAGCAGGTCAATCCTAAGGAGCACGCCGCGCTTCGTGAAGCCCTCGAACTTGCACTCCAGCGCGAACCCAATCACGCCAACGCTTGGGCCTGTCTTTCCAGCATCTATCAGTTGGAATATTTCGACCGCTTCAATCCCAAAGAAAATTCTCTAGAGCGCGCCCGTGACGCCGCATGGCGCGCCGTCAAAATCGATCCGGCCTGCCAAGCCGGCTGGAAGGAACTCGCCGCCGTCCAATTCTTCAGCCGTGATTTTCTCGCGTTTCGCGAAACCGCAGAACGCGCCATGTCTCTCAATTCACGCGACGGTTCGACCTGGGCTTACATGGCCATCATGCTCGCCTTCTCCGGCGAATGGGAACGCGGCGTCGCTCTGGCGCAACGCGCTCTCGATCTCAACCGCCACCATCCTGGCTGGTATTACCTCATCTTCTTCCACCATCACTACCGCAAAGGTGATTACAAGGCCGCATTGCAAACGGTCAAAAAAATGAACATGCCCGAGTTCCACTGGATGCAGCTCGCGACCATCGCCGCCTGCGGCATGCTCGGCCGCCTCGACGAAGCCCGCGCTGCCATCGACTCGCTCCGCAAATACAACCCCGACTTCCTCGACCTCAACAATGTCCGCGATGACATCCACCTCTGGGACCCCGACCAAGCCGAAGTCGACAAACTCCTCCTCGGCCTGCAAAAAGCCGGCCTAACCTTCGGCCCCTCCGCCCAACCCTAACCGTCCCCTGTAGCCGCGAATCGCTTCCCAGATCGCGGGCCTTTCTGCCCCCATTCTCGATTCGATCTTTCGCAACAAATTGTTCCCGAGTGCCGCAACCCTCAGATTTTAGAGGGTGCGGGTTTTGACTTTGCCTTCTCGATCCAAATTCACAATGCCCCTCCAGAATTTCTCTTTTGGGTCGGCATCAGCCCCGACATCAGTCGACCAAACAAAAAGGGGCTTCAGTCCCTGGAGCCCCTTCAACCCTCTGTGTTCTCTGCGACCTCTGTGGTGAATCCCTCTTCTCCTAAATCCTATCCAACGTCTCCTGATCCATCCGTCCCTGAAAATATTTCCGCAGCGCCTCTTCGAACGGAGCGCCCTTGTCATCCTCCGCCTTCGCAAACAACGTCAACGACGAACAAAACTTCAAATCATCCGGAAACCCAAATATTTTGGTCGCCGTCCGCCCTTCCACCGCATTCACCAACTCCGTACACTCCCTCAGCCGCCCACCCAACACCGGATGCTCCAGATAATTCCGGGCCTCATCCAATGACCCAATCGCAAACCGCTCCGCCATCGGACTCCTGCCCAGCCCCCGAATCTGCGGAAAAATAAACCACATCCAATGACTCCTCTTCTCGCCTGCCTTCAACTCTTCACACACCCGCGCGTACACCCCCTCCTGCGCCTCCTCGAACCTCTTCAGATCGTAACGATCCCCGCTCATTCCGAAAGCCTCGTCTAGCCATCACCGCGATCTTGTAGGGGCACAGCACCGCTGCGCCCCAGCTTGCCCGGGCGTAAACATCATCTCGAATCGGTTTTTCTTTCCCTGCACACCTAGGCCAAACCTCACCCTCGGATACCCACCACCGCCAGCAACCTCCCGCTCATCGCCCCTTCTCTGCGGTAGCTGAACAGCCGATCCACATCGCATGACGTGCAAAGCTCGGTCACAAAAATATTCTTCTCCAGCACCCCGGCCCCGAGCAGTTGCGCCTTGTTCGCCTTCTTCAAATCCAGCAGCACCTTCTTTGCCGGCGGCTGATGCCCCGGCGGCATCATGTTCAGCCATTGCAACGGGTTCGGCTCGTCCCCCGTCCGCAACTCGTCGAAAAATTCCGAAGCGTTGGAAAACTTCGCGGAAAAATCCGCCGCCACTTCCGTTCCGACCTCGTAGCAGCACCCGCCGATCGTCGGCCCGATGGCCGCCAGCAAATCCTTCGGCTGAGACCCGAACTCCATCTGCATCTGCCCAATCGTTTTCGCCACAATCCGCGCCAGCGTCCCGCGCCACCCCGCATGAATCGCCGCGACCACGCGCTTCTTCGGATCGACCACCAGCACCGGCGAACAATCCGCCGTCCGCACACCAAGCAGCAAGCCTTTGCGTTTCGTGGCGAGCGCATCGCCCTTGCATTGCTTACTCGGCGTCGCATCGAAAATCCGGACCACATCCGAATGGATCTGGTGCAGCGACACAAACTCCAGATCGCTCGCTCCCACCGCCGCCTGCAATCGCTTCTTGTTTTCTTCGACGTTCTCGCGCTTGTCCCATTCCACCGCGCCAAGATTCAGGACCTTCTCGCCGTCGATCTCGCTCACGCCACCCGGCCGCGTCGAAAATCCATGCACCAGCCACGGCAATTTGTTGAACGCAGCGGCTTGCAGCACCGTCACGCCGCGCTGCGTCCGCTCCGTCCAATCCTTCGAGTTGAGCTTCTTCGCGTTGGTTTTGAGTTTCGACTTCGCGCCACGTTTCTTGCTGGATGTCGGCTTCAGCGCTCCAGATTTCGAGTTCTTCGTTGTGCTTTTCGTTTTGCCGCGCTTCCGCAGCGATGTTTTCGCAGTGGTCACAATCCTGTCAGTATAATCGCAGTCGGGTATCACCCAGGAATCGCCGCCCGCGCTATTTCGGAGGAATCTTTGATTATCGGCCTCGGAGTCGACATCGCTGAAGTCGGCCGCATAAAAGGCGCCATCGAGCGCCACGGCGAAACTTTTCTCCGCCGCCTATACACTCCCGCCGAACGCGAATACTGCGAGCGCTTCAAAAATAAATACGAGCGCTACGCCGGCCGCTTCGCCGCAAAAGAAGCCGCGATGAAGGCTCTCGGCACAGGATGGAGCCGCGGCGTCCGCTGGGTTGACGTCGAAGTCGTTCGCCAGCGCGGCGGCCGCCCCACCGTAAAACTCCACGGCGAAGCCGGCAAAATCGCCGCCCGCCTCGGCGTAAAAAACATCTCCCTCAGCATCACCCACACCGCCGACCAAGCCTTCGCCCAAGTTATCTTCGAGGACGGAAAATGAATCGTGCACGCGGATTCTTTTTGGCTCTCCTTGCTTTCTTCGTGACTCCATCCATCTCGCTCGCATGCTCGTCGAGTTGCGAATATTCCACCGAACTTCGTCACCGCTTCCTCGTCCGCGTTACGCTCGACAACAAGCCGTTGCCAGGAGCCCAAGTCGAAGTGACTCGAGTTGGAAGAAAAGTGGGCTACAACAAGATTTTTGTCGGGACGACTAAAGCGGACGGCACGGTTAACATAGAACTGTCGGCAGGAGAATACGTAATCGGCGGCAGATATCTTGAAGTTTCTTTTAGTTTTGGCGACGCTGCCTGTTTTCACATCTCGACTTTCTCATCACACAAAGCTCAAAAGCAGATTGAGGCGTCCTGGGGAGACGACGCAGATTCATCGCGGCAAATCGCTGGTCAGCTAAACGTTTCAGGTCCGGCGCACACCGCCGAGGGCGCATACGACATAACGCATCGGGTGAATTACCCGATCGAACACGCCAAACTGAAATTGGACGGACCATCGACACCGGAACCCCACGAGACAACGACGGACGACACCGGGCACTTTTCGTTCGGCGCACTTCCGGCGGGAGTCTACGTGCTGCACCTTCTTCCACGTACGACGTCGGATGGCTTCAAGCATGACGGTAAGGATATGGCCATTCGCGTTGATCCTGCCGCCGAGGCATCGGCGTTCGAAGTGGTGTTCGGTGCAGCGATCTGTGGTGGCGCTACAGTGACGCCGATTGTCGACGCCAAATGAACCGCCGGGCGGATTCGGACTGTCGAGTGAATTACTTCACGACGAGGAAGTAGCCGAGAGCGAGGGCATCGATGCCGGAGCAGTAGAAGCTGCGAACGGCTTCGCGAGGGTCGGAGACAAGCGGTTCACCGAACAAATTGAAACTGGTGTTGACCAAAATCGGAGCTGGCGCCGATTCGCCGAATTTTTGCAGCAGCCGCCAGAAACTCGGATTCGAGTCCTTTTCGACGGTGTGGACGCGCACTTCGCGATTGTTGAACGCGAACTGTTCCAGCCCCTCGATGTTCGATCGCAATTTTGCGAGCGAGGCCATGAAGCGGCAGTTCGGCGAAGCATCAAAAAATTCATGCGCGCGTTCCGCCGGCACCGACAATGCGAATGGATGAAAGTCGGCGCGGTGCTTGATGTATTGATTCACATTGTCGATGACGTATTCGGAAAACGGCGACGCAAGGATGCTGCGATTGCCGAGCGCTCGATGCCCGAATTCAGTTCGGCCCTGGCACCAGGCCACAATCTTGTCGCGCTCCAGAATTTTCACGCACTCGGAAATCAGATGCTCTTCGCCCGACGTGTATTTGTAAATAATTTTGCAGTTGTCGAGGACCGCTTTGATGTCTTGCGAGCCGAGCCCCGGGCCGAGTGCGAGCGTTTTCAGCGGTCCGCGACCCGATTTTCCGCTCAGCTTTTTGCGAGCGAGAAACGCCACGCCGAGTGCAGTGCCTGCGTTACCTGCGACCGGCTGTACGTAAACGTTGTCGAACGTGCTGCGCGTCTCGAGAGCGCGAACCAGGAGAACATTCAGAAAAACGCCGCCCGCAAGGCACAGGGAATCCGTCCCAGTCTGCGCCTGAAAACGATGCGCGATATCGAGCACCGATTCTTCGAGAAAAAGCTGCGCGCTGCGCGCGATCGCAGCTTGTACAGCGGAATCGCCGCGAAGTTCTTCCCGGTTGATTTTCATCTCGCGGAAAAATACCGGCGAGAACGTTCCGCGCTCATCGGATCCTGCAGCGAAGTACCGCCGATCGAGCACCGGAAGGCCATGCTTGTCGGTGCGGAATAATTTGCGGAAGACCCGGAGATATTCGGGCTGCCCCTGCCGCCCGAGCCATTGCACCTTGTGCTCGTCCCAGTGCGGCCGCAGCCCGAGCAACGCGGTGATGCGCGAATAAAACCAGCCAAGCGAATCGGGAAACTGCATCGTCCGCAACGGACGAATCTCATCGCCTTCGCCGAGCGAGATCTGCCCGCAGCGGCTTGCGCCGCCGCCATCCAACGTGAGAACCAGAGCGCGATCAAACTCCGACGTGTAGTACGCGCTCGCTGCATGGCACAGATGATGTTCGTACTCGTGCAGCTTCACTTTGCTGTCGCTGTTGAGAAGTTCGCGGAGCTGTGGAATCGCAGTGGACTTGCGCAGATCTCGCGCGGAGCGGCGCTTGCGGCTTGCATAAAATTTCGAGCCGAGCCCGGATTCGCGCAGCCGTGCTTCTTGCGACGAATCGGCGAGCGCGGCGCCAGCGAGATCGGCTGCCGTGATGTTGTGTTGCTCGAAAATGCGCTGAAACGCAGCGGCGGGAACGGTGCTTACACCGGGCGCGCGATCGACCTTCTCTTCTTCAATGGCGCCAACTATTGACTTGTCGTCGAGAAGCGCGACGGCAGAATCCTGATCCAGGCTGGCGACACCGAGTACGAGCATGAACGAAGTCTACAGGTGCGACGCTGCGTGGTGCACGGCAAAATTGCTTTCAATTTCCGGCGTGGCATGCAGAACGCCGTTTTCGTGGCGCGCGATTTTCGCGCGCAGAAGTTGATTCGGCGGAAAGATTCCAGCGAAACGCAGATGGATATAATTCGTAGAGATCGCAGGCGTCCATGCTTCGGCGGATGTGGCCGCATTCGATTCATTTGTATGGCGCAGCGTCAGAACTTCGATTGCCGCACCGAGTTGCGATTCGCGGAATGCAGCCGACTTTTTCTCGGAGAGTACGCGAAGTTCGCGGGCACGCGCATGAATCGTCGCTGCCGGAACGTGATCCGGCATCGACTCCGCCGCCGTCCCGGGGCGAACCGAATACGAGAAGACGTGGAGATAGGAGAATGGTCGGCGTTCGATGAAGTCGATTGTCGCGGCGTGATCTCCGGCGGTTTCGCCGGGAAAACCGGCGATGACGTCGGCGCCGATGGCTGCGTTCGGAAGCTGGTCGCGAATGAGTTCAACGCGGCGCGCATAATGTTCAGACCGATACCAGCGATGCATCGCGGCAAGGATGCGGTCGGAGCCGGATTGCAGCGGCATGTGGAAGTGCTGCGCGATGCGCGGCGTCGATGCGAACAGCGCGATGAGGTCAGCCGTCACATCGAGCGGCTCGATGGAACTGATACGAAGACGCGCGACGTCCGTTTCGTCGAGGATACGGCGCAGCAATTCCTCAAATTCAACTCGCGGAGTGAGATCGCGGCCCCACGTTCCCAGGTTGATGCCGCTGAGGACGATTTCGCGATAGCCCGCGGCGCTGAGGCGGCGGACTTCAGCAACGACTTCGCTCGGCGGCATGCTGCGGCTTTTGCCGCGCACGAATGGGATCACACAATACGAGCAGCGGAGATTGCAGCCGTCCTGGATCTTCAGCGTGGGGCGCGTGTGATTCGCTTCGCCGCCAAGAATAGGAGCGGAGAGGAATTCGGACCGGTCGAAAATGTTTGCGGTAAGGATTTTGGGATCGGCGAGCGCGTCGAGTGATACGAAATTTGTTGCAGTCGCAGCAGCACCGGATTGCGGCGGAGAGATTTTCGCGACGAGCGCCGGAATTTCGGGTTTGTGCGAATTCCCGACTACGTGGAGAACACCGGGGAGCGTTGCCAATTCTTCCGGTGCGCGCTGGGCGTAGCAGCCGGTGGCGATGATTTTCGCCGCGGGATTTGCGACGTGGAGTTTGCGAATGGCATCGCGTGCCTGCGAGTCCGCAGCCGCTGTCACGGTGCAAGTGTTCACGACGATGACGTCGGCGCGATCGGAAGTTGACGCAACCTCGTGACCCTGCGCCCGCAACTGCCGCTCGATCGCGGCGGCGTCGGCCTGCGTGGCGCGACATCCGAATTGTTCGATGTGAAAGGTCGGCATGAGATTGCGTGAATATGATAGCGAGGTTGGAGGGACGAGCAAAGGTTCGCAGCGGGCAAACGACGTACCACGAAGCCTGGAGAACGTATATACGGCTCTCTCGGAGGCGCCAAGTCTCGGCTCGCCTAAAAAGCATCAAATTCTCACTTGAGCACTGTGGCAACGAGCGAACTTTACTCGACAGCGGGCGCGCCGATACAATCGGGCCACACTATGGCGCGAAGACGAAACAGCCCGTCGGCACTAGTCGATCCGAAAGTGTCGATTGTGATTCCGGTTTACAACGAGAAGAACACGATCGACGAGATCCTGCGGCGCGTAACCGAAACCGAACCGCGCAAGGAAGTCATCATCGTGGACGACTGCTCGAACGACGGCACGCGCGAGCGATTGAAAGGGATGGCTGCGCTCCAGGCAAAGGGAGATGCGACAGCTCCGGCCAGCGATGGCGGCGATGCGGTACCGTTGCGCGATCTGCGGTTTTTCTTTCAGGCACAGAATCAGGGAAAAGGCGCTGCCTTACGGCGAGGATTCGCGCAGGTAACGGGAGACATCGTGCTCGTGCAGGACGCCGACCTGGAATACGACCCGCGCGATTATCCGAAATTGCTCGAGCCGATTGTGGACGGGCGAGCGGATGTCGTGTACGGCTCGCGATTTTTGGGCGGCCCGCAGCGCGTCCATTATTTCTGGCACTACGTGGCGAACATGGCCCTGACTCTGCTGTCAGATATTGCTACGAATTTGAAACTCACCGATATGGAGACGTGCTACAAGGTATTCCGTCGCGAAGTTTTACATGGGATTGAACTGCGATCCGATCGGTTCGGGTTTGAGCCCGAGATCACGGCGAAAATCGCGAAGAAAGATTGGCGCGTGTACGAAGTCCCGATTTCTTATGCGGGCCGTACCTACGAAGAAGGAAAGAAGATCACCTGGAAAGACGGCGTACAGGCGCTGTGGTGCATCATCAAATACAAATTTTCAGATTGAGAGACGCTTAAGCGGAGCATGAGACTGAGCTAGCTGGTTGAATTCGTTTAGTGGGTCAAGCGGCGCTGGAGCGCCGCAGTCGCAAATTAAGCGACGGGCGCCATGCGGCGCTGGAAGGTCAGCAGGATCAGATCAGCGCGGCGGCGGACACCGAACTTGCTGAGCAAGTTCGAAACGTGAAATTTCACGGTGCGCTCGGCGATGTTGAGCTTGCTGGCGATCTCTTTGTTGGAGAGATTTTCGAGCAAGGAATCGAGAACTTCCTGTTCGCGGCGGCTGAGATTGGTGACCGTATCGGTCTTGAGGCGGCGGCCCTGGCCGGTCAGAATTGAATCGACGAAGCCGGACAGCACCGAACGCGGAACCCAGAAGCCACCTACAGCGACCAGAGGCAGAGCGCGCACGAGCTGCTCGCGAGCTTCCACGTAGGTCAGCAAACCCTTCACACCAAGACGCAACAACGAATAGCTGTTGGCGTCGCTGAGCTGTTCGCCGACAACGATCAGGCGAGCCTCAGGATAACGCTCTAAAATGTTAGCTAGCAGCGCGCCGGTCGCGGGACGGGCGGCATGCGCATCGATGACATAAACCTGCGCCTGCGGCGGTTCCAGATTGCGAAGATCGGGAGCAAGTGTGGATTCAAGGTGCTTCGAGGTGACCTTGAATTGAGGCTTGGCGAGCAAACGCTCGAACTCGCTCAGCACCAAAGGGTGCGGCGAGAGGATGCAGACAGACAGTTTTGCGGTAGCGCGTTTCGTAGCCACTGTACTGTCAATGTAGAGGAGAGGGTCAGTACTGGGCAAGGGGCATTCGGGCAAGTGTTGTCGTATTGTTACGTAACGCTTGGGGTGCTTTTTCAGGCTGGAGATAGCACAAAACCAGAGCCGAAATCGGGTATTTACGCCGTTTAACGCTCTAGATGAGCCGATTCGCTTGATAGAGGGGGGCGCCTGGCTGTTGCCGCTATGGTGTCGGCTCGACTGAATCTACCCCCGACGCTCTGAAAGGCCCCGGTGTAAAGGATGTCCTGGGACGCTATGTAAAGGATGTCTTGGGACTGGACATTCCGAAAACTGAGGGTGCGATACCAGAAGCCACACCCGAATCCAAAAGACTGGACTCGATGGCGAAATGCGTCACGTGGCTATTCGCGGGCCGTGGCGCGGCCGTGCTTTAGGGCGTCGATGAGATTGTCGAAGGTGGACTTGGTCCAGTTCGCGTCGCGGGGGGATGGTTTGGCGGCGCGGCGCTCTTCGGCGGCGAGTGTGGCGGTGGCCGTCGACGAAAGTGTAGCGGAGTCGGAGGAGGCAGCCGCGGCTGCTCGGGCCTGTGGGCGCTCCCAGTGGCTGCCGCGAGAAGCGGGCTGTTCGGCGGGCGATTCGCCGCTGCCATTGATTGCGGCACCGGTCGGAACGGTGCCCATTGCGCCGCCCGGCGTGAACGGGCCCTTGAGCAGGCCGAGAACATCTTCGGATGCTTGCTCGACGAGGAACTGATCGATCTGTTTGCGCTTGAGTTCGAATCCAACGAGCAAGCACGCGTCTGAAAGCAAATTGATGAGGCGCGGAACGCCGCCCGTGAGGCGATGAATGACTTCGACAGCGGTACCCGTGAACGGGCTCGAACCGCGCAAGCCGGCGGCGTGGAGACGCTCGGCCATGTAGGCGCGAACTTCGGGAAGGCTCAGCGGGCGAAGCAAGCACGTGCTGGCGATGCGCTGCTGGAGCGCCTGAAGCTCTGGGCGCTGAAGAACGGCGAACAATTCGGGCTGGCCGCACAGAACGATCTGCAGCAATTTTTCCTGATACGTGTCAGTGTTGCCGAGGAGGCGAATCTCTTCAAGCAGCTCGACGCTCATCAGGTGAGCCTCGTCGATGAGCAGGATCGCCGTGCCGCCCTGTTGCTGCGTCTGGAAAAGCATCTGATGGAGCGCGGCGAGCCGGCGCGGCTTGCTGGTGGCCGTGCAGCTAATTTCGTATTCTTCGAGGACGGCCTCGAGAAGCTCGGACGGAGCGAGCGTGGGATTGACGAGGAAAGCGGAGACCAGACGGCCGCGGCCTTCGGATTTTTCGGTGAGGATTTGCAGGGCGGTGTGGAGCAGAGTTGTCTTGCCGGTGCCAACTGGCCCAGCGACAACGGTGAAACCTTTGCGTTGCAAAACGCCCTGAAGAAGAACTTTGAGCGCAGTGCGGTGTGGGTCGGCCAGATGAAGAAATCTGGGGTCAGGGGTTAGACGAAACGGTTCTTCTTTGAGTTGGTAAAAGGCCGTGTACAAATCGATCTCCCAAGGGTCCCGAGCAGCTACTTCAATTTCCTAGACGAACCGCTAAACGAACCGATCCAGCCGGAACGACAGCACTTTTCTTACCAGACAGCCAATTCTACAACAAACACCCGAGGACGAATTAAACGCATTGCGTTCAGTCGCTTGGTGTGTACTCGCGAAGAAGCAGTGGTATCGAGAACCGATTTTTCGCGCGAAGCACGGAAAATCGTTCACACCAAAGGCCAGGTTTTTTCGTGCGCGCCCCGATGGTTAGATGCAAATAACGCATCTTACGGGACGCAAAAAGTAGCCGCCGTGCGGGGGACATACTCGGCTATTCCGGCAACGCGGTCGCGTTGCGTGCCGATGCTACAGGCGACTCAATGCTTTTACGGTGATGCTTGTGGGAAAGACCAGCCTCCTGGATCTTATAAATCAAGGCCCGATAACTGATATTCAAAACAGTTGCAGCCTTGCGGCGATTCCACTTGTTCTCTCGCAAGACCTGCAAGATCACATTGCTTTCCATCTCGCGGACAGCTTGTTTCGCAATATGCTTCAACGAAACTGTTCCGTCCACCGAAACTTTTAAAGGAGTAAATGATGGGCGTTTAAAAGTTCGGTCCGCAGCAACGGGATCAAGTCCGCCTAAGATAGCATAACGAGCAACAAGATTTTCAAGTTCCCTGACATTCCCACGCCATTCCTGAAGGGTGAATGCCTGGAGCATCTCCTCGGAAAACGGAGGAGCTTCGCGCTCGTACTTTGCCTTGAGCTTTGCGAGGAAATGGTTGGCAAGTGTCGGGATGTCTTCGCGGCGCTCTCGAAGCGGCGGCAGATTCAGCGTGACGACGTTGATGCGATAGAAGAGATCCTGGCGGAAGCGGCCGGCGACGATTTCATCGGCGAGGTTGCGGTTGGTTGCGCAGATGACGCGCGTGTTGGAGCGGCGCTCTTGCGTGTCGCCGATGCGGCTGTAGGTGCCGTCCTGGAGGAGCTGGAGCGTCTTGGCCTGAAGACTCATGTCGAGCTCGGAGATTTCGTCGAGGAAGAGCGTGCCGTTTTCAGCGACTTCGACGTAGCCGGGCTTGGCGGAGTTGGCGTCGGTGAAGGCACCCTTCTCGTGCCCGAAAAGTTCGCTTTCCAGGAGCGGGCCGGGAATAGCAGCGCAGTTGACCTTGACGCAAGCGCCGGAGGCGAAGCGGGAGCGCGCGTGGATATATTGAGCGAGGAGCCCTTTGCCGGTGCCGTTTTCACCTTGAATGAGGACTGGAAGGTCGGTGGCCAAGATTTTGGCGACCATCTGACGGATGGGCTGCATGGCGGCGGAGTGGCCGAAGATAACGTCTTCTGAGGGCAGCGGCGTCAGTTTGAGCGATGCTTTTGCCATTCCTGTCACAGGCATGCCGAGGTCCCCTGTCGAGCGTAAATCGCTGATGGGACAGGGTATGAGCACACGCATAACCATAAGTGTTTTGAATGGGATGGAGGCAGTGGGTAAAAATTTAGAATCGTAAAATGCTCTGCCGGTTAGGGTTACTGGACGAAAGGCCAGTCCTGGAACTAAAGGGCAAGTTTTTGGTGGGACGGGTGGTACTCAGGCGATGGCTCAAAGTTTTCCGCTAAGGGCAAACAGTTGCCCGTCGAGGCGGTATCGGGAGCCGCAACACCGCCTAACGGCTTACCACGCGTGGACTTAGGGCGCACCCTTTGAATCTCAGAGCAGAGCAAAGCAGTGCTGCGCCCGTACAACAGGATCGATACTGGCGAAAAAAAACGCCGGCAAAATGCCGGCGCTAACAAAGCGGGAATGTGAGCGGTTTGGAGGCGACGCGGTTAGGCGCGGCCGTTTTCACCGCGGATGATGTCGTAGCGTTCGATCACGGCGGCGACGCCAAGACGGGCGCTGCCGTCTTCCATGCGGCGTTCGACGCGCACGACTTTGCCCAAGGCACGGACGAAAACCTCGCCGCCATGAGTGACTTCGGCGGGCAGGGTCATGGTGATATCAAGCTCAGAGCCGGCCTCGAGGTCCTGATCGAGAACAAAATAGAGGCCACGCGTGGACACATCTCGGGTCTTGCCCTTTTGAGAGTCGGGCAGGCGCTCGGCTGGGACGCGAATGATTACCGGCAGCGACAGGTCATAACGTCGCGCGGTACGACGCTCCGTCATTATACTCATCCTCCACTCCGCCCGCGGTCACACTGGGAAGCGACCGCGCCCCTTTCCCTCAGAATTTTAGCAGCGGCGAATTCGCGCGAGGCGAAATTCGAACGCTACCGAAACGATATTGCCAAGGTCTCTGCGAAGACTGGGCACGACCGATGAATGAACAATTTCGTTCGCACCCCAGACGCATTCCGTCAGAAACAGCGTCGAGGCGTTCACCGGTAATTCACATTTCCGATTTGCGTGACAATACAAGAAACGGATGCTTCACGCCATCGAAAACTTGGCGCAATGGGGCTTAATCCGCACGGGGCGTGGGCGGCGGCAAAACCCTAAAGAGCCTGGGTTTACATGCGGGCGGGGACTCCGCGGAACGAAGCTTGGAGACGCAGCTTCGAGTCGATACTTAAACGAACTTCGAACGTTGCGCGAGGCTCGCGACTATTCGCCGCGAACTGCACCGACCGGCGCCGACTCTTCGGCCGCAGCCGGAGCAGCAGAGCGCCGTGTTCGAGGCGTATCGAGATTAAACTGCCGCATCTTGTATAGCAACGCCTTATAGCTGATACCCAGCATTTTGGCGGCGTCTTTGCGGCACCAACGCGTCTTTTCGAGCGCGTCGGCAATGGCTTCCATTTCCGCTTCGTCCTTGAGACCCCGGACGAGCGCTTTGAGTCCCTGCTCGCGCGGGACGGAAACTTCCTGGCGCGGCGAGGTGCGCTGACGAGCGCTGGACATTTCGATCAGTTCGCGGAGGCTGCCCTCGTCGTCTTCGAGAATGACGTAGCGCTTGACGAAGTTTTCGAGTTCGCGAAGATTGCCGGGCCACGGATAGTTCGCCGCGGCGTCGAGAAGGTGTTTTGACGGAGCCATGGACGGCTTGCCGAATTTCTCGCTGTACTTGTCGAGGAAATGGCGGAACAACAGCGGGATTTCGGTGGCGCGCTCGCGCAGCGGCGGAACGAGAATCGAGAGAACATTGAGACGATAGTAGAGGTCTTCGCGGAAGCGGCCGGTCTTCATGGCTTCCTGAACGTCCACGTTGGTGGCGGCGAGAACGCGCACGTCTGTTTCGACCATGTGACGTCCACCGAGCCGCGAGTATTGATGATCCTGGAGGACGTGGAGAAGCTTGGCCTGGAGGTGCGTGCTCATCTCGGCGATTTCGTCGAGGAAGATCGTGCCCTTGTTGGCGAGTTCGAATTTACCGGGCTTGGCGCGGTGGGCTCCGGTGAAGGCGCCTTGTTCGAATCCGAAGAGTTCCGATTCGAGGAGTTCGCCGGGGAGAGCGGCGCAGTTCACTTTGATGAAGGCTTGGTTGCGGCGCTTGGAGCGAAGGTGAATCATGCGCGCGACGACTTCTTTGCCGACGCCGCTTTCACCGCATATGAAGACCGGAACATCGACCGGCGCGATCTGCAAAATCTGCTGGCGGATGCGAACCATTTGCGGGCTGGCGGCGAGGAAGCTGAGATCCTCGGTGACCTGGTCGCAATAATCGCGAAGAGCCTGATTTTCTTGAGTGAGATGTTTTTTCTGGCGCGATTTGAGCATCGCCGCATCGAGATCGCTCTTTTCGAACGGCTTGGTGAGGTAATCGTGAGCGCCGATGCGAATCGCCTCGACGACGGTGCCGACTTCGTTGGAGCAGCTCAGCATGATGACGTTGAGGCTGCGATCGAGCTGAAGAAGTTCGCGCAGAACGTCGATGCCGTTCATCTCTGGCATCAGCACGTCGAGAATGATGAAATCGGGGCGATCGCCGTCGCTGATCTTGGCGAGCGCTTCTTTGCCGGAGCCAACGGTTTCGACATCGAATCCGTCAACCTCGAGCAAAGTCTGAAGATACTTGCGAATGCTCGGTTCGTCGTCCACCACGAGAATCTTTTCTTTAACCGCCATTTCCGTCTCCCTCAAATTTGCTGACGCTCGGGCACAGTCAAAGCGATGCAGCGAAAATCGTTTTACGTCTGGTCCATGGGCAGCAAAAACGTGAATTTGCTGCCGTCTTTTGTTTCACTTTCTACCCAAATTTTGCCGCGGTGCGCCTGCACGAGGCGCTTTGCGATCGCGAGGCCAAGGCCCATACCGGTGGTGTTGCGATCGACGCGGACGAAATCTTCGAAAATTTCCTGGTGATGCTCCGCCGAAATGCCCGGGCCCGTGTCTTTCACCGAGACTTCGACGCTGTTCGGGCGCGGCAGACGGAATCGGCGGCGCTCCTGCGCGGGCACGGCTTCGGAGACGCGGCGCTCCCAGAAATGCGGCGTGGCGCGCAAGGTGACGGAGCCGCCGGCGGGAGTGTGTTTCAACGCGTTGTCGAGCAGATTCGCGGCGGCCTGCTGCACCTTTTGATAGTCAAAGCGGAAATTGGGAATCGATGGATCAAATGCGGCGTCGAGCCGAACGCCTTTGCGCAAAAACGCTTCCTGCCAGCGCTTGGAGAGTTCGTCCAGACAATCGCGCAGATCATTTTCGCGAAGCTGCAAAACCAGCTTGCCGCTTTCGAGCGCCGAGTAATTCAAGAACATCGACACAAGACGAACTAGGCGCTCGCAGCTCTCTTTCGATTCTTCGAGAATGTCGCGCTGCTTTTCGGACAAGCGGCCGAGCGAGCCGGTCAGCAAAAGGTCGTAATACCCCTTGATGACGGCGAGCGGAGTTTTTAGCTCGTGAGCGGCGGACGCGAGGAAAACTGTTTTCTGGCGGTTGACTTCCTGCAACTTCAAATAAGCCGCGAGCAAATTGCGATAGGTGATCTCGCGTTCCTGCAACAATTCCTGCACAGTAATTTGCGTTGCGGGATCGGGCGCCGCTTGTACGCCAGCCGGGGGCAATTCAAATTCGATCAGCAGCCAATCGGGATCGGCGAGCCATTGCACACTTGCTTTCGTGCGTTTCTCGCCACGTTGCAAGTCGAGTTTGACCTCTTGTTCGCCGGCCTCAATTGCCGAAAAAATTCTCTTGGCTTCTACCTGCAAAATATCAGTAAATAGGCTCAATCGAGCGTAGTCGGCGAGCCCAACGGAATCCAGACACTTTCTCGCCCGGGCGTTAGCCAATACGATTCTGCCGCTTCTCTCGGAAACGAGAAGAGAGCGGTCGACCGTGTCAAGAAGTCGAACGACGTGCGCCAGAGGAATGTCGGCGACGTTCGGCGAGCGCGGCTCGGATAAGATCGAAGCTAAGGTACGTCCACCCATAAGGTCGAAAAGTCGGAAACCCGGGCCACGGGAAAAAATTTTCCCTCGCGGCGAGGTGCAATGGTCGCAGAGCGCTTCTCAGAGTGTCAATGGTAATTACGTTCCATTTGCACAAATGCGGAAAACAAGGTGCTTTCGTTTGCACTCGTACCGAAGGTACCGAGTGGAAAATAATTGGAACTGGCAGTACGTATATGAATTTAAACGGTTTAATTGTGCGGAAGAATGCAGGATTTGTGGCAGTGAATCTGCTCGATTTTAGACAAAATCGTACTAGTTCGCTAGTACTACAGGGACGTCCCCGTGAACTCTCAGTCGCCCAGGAAGGCCGTACAATTGGAGTATAGTGTGCAGCGCCGCTCCCCCCGGATACGTCTGCAAGTGCCCGTCTTCTTGCGCGCTGCCGATCCGTCGGGGATCGAGTTTATCGAGCTAACCAAGACGCTGAATATCAGCTCGCTCGGAGCCTGCATAACGTCAGCGCACATGCTCCGCGAGAACCAGGTCGTCCAACTGACCGTGCCGGCACCTTCGGGGACCTCCTCGAGCCTGGTGCCGAGCGAAACACCCCCTATCGCCGCCAAGGTGCGGCGGCAGGAGGTTAAGGGCGATACTCGCCTGTTTGGACTGGAATTCCTCCGCCCGCTTGAGTAAATTTATGCCATTCCCAGCCACGATTTGGTCGGGATCGCAGGTTGCGAAAGCCAGGTCGGGACTTATCCAACGACTTTCCCACAGGGTCTCTGTCCGCTAAGTCTTTTTTTATCAGCGCGATTCGGGGTTCAGGATGGCTATTCCTTCCAGTACGATATATGCTAGGCCCAAATACGGATGGACTCTCAGTTGCTCCCGTTGTACAAGCGAGTTGCTTACCTCCCCAACCCCCGCGGGGACAGGCAAAGTTAGGTGTATACCTAGATGCCCAACCTTGGCGGCGCCCCCACCCGTTTGCCAATCGAGGATTCATACCTCGAACTCCTAGCCGAAACACTGGACGGCTTGGACACTGTTGCACGCGGACAATTTCTCCAGCGATATATTCGCGCGATCACCCATTTGGACCTGCGCGAGGCGCAGTGCGTTCAGCTCTGGGACGAGACGATGACGCGGCGGCGCGAGCTGACCGACCACATGGGCCGGCAAGTCGCCCTGAAGACCGCGCTCATGGACGTGCTCACCTCGGCTGGCCTCTTTCGCGTTCCGATCGTTCTGGAATACGACGAACTGAAAATTTTGCAGGTCAATGCGGTTACCGATCCGCTGACCGGGCTTTATAACCGTCGGCTTTTCAGCGAAGGATTTGAAAAAGAGCTGAACCGGGCGCGGCGCTATGGATTGCCGCTGGGCCTGGTGATGCTGGATTTGCACCGCTTCAAGGAAGTCAACGACAAGCACGGCCACCCGGGCGGTGACGAAGTGTTGCGCGCCGCGGCGACGACTTTGAAGAAGGCGCTGCGTACTTCGGACTCTGCGTTTCGCATTGGCGGAGATGAGTTCGCGGTTTTGCTGCCGCAGACGGATGCGGACCAGGCGCTCGCTTTGAGTCGCCGGATCGAAACAGTTTTCGCGGAAACGCTGCAACAGTTGCCGCTGAGCGTCACGGTGAGCATGGACCACGGCGTTGCGACATTCCCGCTTGACGGCGAACAGGCCGATGAGCTGATTCGCGTTGCGGATGAGCGACTTTATCGGCTGAAACACGCCAATCATCGCAAATTGGGCGGAACGGCACCTGCGCCCGCGCTTGGACCATCAGTTTCAACTGCCCCAGCGCCGAGCGCTACGACCACAACCCCAGCGCCGAAGCCGCGGCCAGCGGTTTCGACTCCACCGGTGACGACTGAGAGCGCGACTCGTCCGGCGCCTCCGATTTCGATCGAATTTCACCGGGCGGTCGAAAAGCCCGAAGCGACGATGGCTGCTTCGGCTTCCGCAGGCACCGCGGAGATTGCGCCACAGCCTCAGAAACCGGTGGCGAGCGAATCGTCTTCGCAACCCCTTTACACCGCACAGCGCAAAGCCGAGCGCGTCTCGATGATCGGGACGAATGCCTACGCCATGCTGGGCGAACAGAACACCAAACGAGCGCGCGTCGTCGATCTTGGATTTGGCGGCGTTGCGATCGAGCTCGACAAACAAGAAAGTTTGCCGGGGAGCATCCTTGCCGTGCTCCACGTGCCGATTCTGCCGCCGGTGCGCGTCAGCCTGAAGCCGATCTGGTCGCAACTGACGAAGCAAGGCGGCTATCGCATCGGCTGCGCGTTCATTTCGTAGCACCCGGCGCTGGCATCTAGCGGCGCGGCTGGCGCTTCACTCACTCTTCCAATTCAAAACGAATCGACGCTGGTGCTCATACGCTTGTGTATGTTACCTAGGCTCGTGAGGAGTCCCACGATGAACGAGCCGAAAGTAGGCCGTCCGCACTGGCCCGATGCGATGTCGAATCCGTCGGATGATATCTCCGCGCTGAAGCCGTGGTCTTGGGCGGTTGAGCGCCTCGAAAAATCTCACAACTACTGGATTTCGACCGCGCGCCCCGATGGGCGGCCCCACCTGATGGTCGTTTGGGGCATATGGTGGAATGGCGCGTTCTGGTTCAGCACCGGTCCGAAGACCCGCAAGGCGAAAAATATTGCAGCTCAACCGCACTGCGTGGTTGGAACGGAGAAGGCCGACGAAGCCGTGATTGTGGAAGGGTTGGCCACCGAAATTGCCGATCGCGCCGAATGGAAGCGGATGAGCGAAATTTACGACAAGAAATATGGCGGCAAACTGTTGCCGATGCTCGAATCCTCGGACGGCAGCGTCTTTCGCATCGAGCCGAAAGTGGCCTTCGGCCAGGATGAACACGCCGAGAATTACGTCGAAGCCGCAACCCGCTGGACATTTTGAGGCTGGGAAGACTTCGCTAAGTCGATGATCCTGCGGCCAATACAAGTTTTGGAATCCTGACACCCTGTCGTATAATCTAAGTTTGTCTCGCGACCTAGCGACGCGGCTGTAGCACCGACTCACCCAACCGCGCAGACCGGACGCGACAGACTGGAGCATCATCATGAAATCCGGTATTCATCCCGACTACCACGCCGTCACCGTGCACTGCGCGTGCGGCAATCAGTTCCCGACGCGATCGACCATCAAGGGCGACACGCTACGCGTCGAAATTTGCTCGAACTGCCATCCGTTCTTCACCGGCAAGCAGAAGCTGATCGATACGGCAGGCCGCGTCGAGCGGTTCACGAAGAAATACGCCGACGCCGCCGCAAAGACGGCTGCAGCGAAGAAGTAAGCGCACTGGAACAGTTTCAGCGTTGCGAAGAGGCAAGCCTTCGGGCTTGCCTCTTTTTTTTTTCGCGCGCGAGTTCAGTGCGTCTTCATCGGTTTGCGCAAACGATACAAGACGTGATGGCGAAGCGGGTGTCCGACAGGCAGGTTCGGGTGTTCGAAATCGTCGCCCGCATCGCGCGTCATTCCGATTTTTTCCATCACGCGGATTGAACGGCGATTTGCAGGCACGGTGAACGAAACGATTTCGTCGAGCCCGAGATTTTCGAACGCATGTTGAACGACAGCTAGAGCGCCTTCGGTCGCGAGCCCCTTCCCCCAAACATCGCTTGCCAAGCGCCAGCCAATCTCAACGCACGGTGTGAAATGGGCTTCGAATGTCGGCGTATGAAGTCCGACGTAGCCGATGAACCGACCATCGCGAAGCTCGGCAGCGTAGAGTCCGAATCCTTTCGCGCGAAAGTGCGACTCGATGCGATCCACCATCGCATCACTCTCCTCGCGTGTCAGGCACTTCGGCAAAAACTCCATCACGCGGAGATCGGCATTGATCTGCGCAAAGGGTCCTCGATCGCCGCGTTCCCACTCTCGCAGCCGAAGTCGCCTCGTTTCCAGCACAGCGAAACCTTACCATTCGGCGGTCGGCGCGCGCGCCAGCGGCTAGCGGTTCAGCGTAAAAAGGACCGTGATGTTGGTATCCACCTCGATCGGCTGGCCGTTGAGCAGCGTCGGCGAATAACGCCATTTGCTGACCGCCTCGATCGACGCGCGCGCCAGGTCGGGATTGACGTCGGTGTTGACGACTTGCAGCGACAGAGGAACGCCGTCCATCCCGATGATGGCGTGGAGATTGACCGTACCCTTCACCCCGGCCGCCTTCGCAGCCTCCGGATAAATCGGTTGGACCTTCGTGATTATTTTCGACGCCTCGATTTCGCCGCCGAGTTTGACCCGCTTCGCTGGCGCCGCGCTTCCGCTTTGACCGTGACCGGCCGCCTGAACCTCCACGGAATCGGAGAGGGTGCCGACCTTCAGGTGAACGTCGAGCGTGCGACTCTCGCCCACTTTGAGCGTCACGTCGGGATCGCGATAAACCTCGAAGCCCGGCTTCATCACTTTCACCGTGTATTCCCCGGCTGGTAGCGACTTGAAGCCGAACTGTCCGTCGGCAGCAGACGAACTCATCTCGATCGATTTATTGTTAGCGTCTGTGACGATCACCGTCGCGTTCGGAACAACCGCACCGCTCGCGTCATAAATCGTCCCGGTGAAATTTCCGGCGACATTTTGCGCTGGCAGGCGAACCGCGGCGAGAGGGAGCAAGAGACAAATTGTGGCAAGACCGATCAGCAGCCTGCTGCGGCGAGAAGAACGGCGATTCAACGATGGATTCAACATGGCGGCAAATCTCCTTTCGAGATTGGTGGTGCGTGCGATCGCAAGAGCGGGACAAATCCTTGCAGGCGCGTTGGTGAACTTGCGCGCCAGATCGAGTAACTCGCCGGCGTAGTCTTCGGCGGCGATGCCGGAATTCAGAACGATGTCATCGCAGGCGCGTTCGCTTTCGTGGCGCAATTTCGCCGCAGCTTGCCAGGCCAGCGGATGAAACCAGTAAATCGCGCGCGAAATTTCGGCACAGATTTGGAGAATCCAATCACCGCGCGAGATGTGCGCGAGTTCATGGCACAAGACGATGCGGCGGCGTTCTTTCGACCAGTCCGATGTTCCCGAAGGGAGCAGAATCGTTGGGCGCGATAATCCCCAGGTGAGGGGCATCGCCGCGGGACTCGCCGACTCCAGCAAGCGAATTTGCCGTCCGATTTGTAAAGACTTTGAGATTTGGGCCAGATCCTCTTGCCACGCTGAATCCGCTAGCGGGAATGCTTGCTCTGACGAAACCTGGATCCGAATTAGCCCCGCGAGAAGCCGGATACCGAAAGCGATTACGCCAATCGCCCACAAAACAATCAGCAACTCCACAATGTGAAACGTCGATGTCGCTGCATCGATTCTCATCGGCGCAACAAATTCCGAAGGCTGAGCGGCGACTGCCGATCCGGCGGGAGCCAGGATCGCCGCGGCTCGCGCCACCGTCGCCGATCTCCAGGCGGGAAGCACCAGAGTGAGCAGTGGCAGCGCAATCGAAGCAAGAACCGCCGCGGCCCAGACAAAATGCCGCGAGGCCGCCGGTGCGCGCCTGAGGCAAGCCACCACAATCGCAGCAACCCCCCAGACAACAGTCACCTTCGCAACGCAAGCGACCGAAAAGGCAAGCCACGCATTTTCCATCAGCGGAGCATTCATTTCGACTTCTCCTTTCGGCTGCGTGCAACCAAACGGCCGAGCCGCTCCAATTCATCGGGGGTAATCTTCGACGCTTCGCCGCCAAGCAGCGCCGCGACAGCCTGCTCGGTCGACCCTTCGAAAAATGTGTCGATCAGATGCCGCATAGCAGAACGCCGCGCAACATCGCGGGACACTGCGGGAATGTAGACGTAGCGCAGGCCGTCTTCTTCGTGGCGAACGTGCCCCTTCTCTTCAAGCACACGGAGCTGCGCCCGCACGGTCGAATAATGCGGCTCGCCGGGCATGCGCTCGAGAACCTCGGCCACCGTCGCGCGCTCAAGCTTGTAAAGAACGTCCATGATCTGGCGTTCGCGGCGAGAAAGCTGGTTGGATGTTTTCATCGTTTGCCTGCTAATTTTCTAGCATGTGCTAGATAAATAGCACCTAGCTATTTGCCTGTCAAGCGTCTTTTGATTTCATCGCCACGCCGCCATCTTCTCTTCCCAATGCGCGGGGCGCGAGGTATGCTCCCGTGGCTTTGCCGCTCGTCAGCGAGCGGCAACCTTCACTGCGATTTTCAGGGGACCTCGATGCGGAAATTTTCTTTCGGTGTGAGTCTGATAGCCGTAGCTGCACTCGCAGCTGCTATGTTGCTCGCTCCGTCAACGCACGGCGCGCCGGGAACGACAACCGCAAGCTCAGATAAAGCAGCAACGCAGCCCAAAAACGGCGGCGCCGTGAAGTGCGGCAAGCTGCTCGACGTCCGTACAGGCAAACTGCTCGCCGATCAGGTGATCGTCTTTGACGCATCCGGCGTGGTAACGGCGGTCGGCCCCGCCGGGTCGCCGCTGGCGCCGGGCGGAGTAACGATGACCGACCTCTCAAGCGGCACCTGCCTGCCCGGCCTGATCGACGTCCATACCCACATCACCGGCGACCCAAGCGACGGCGGTTACGCTGCCCTCGGCATTTCCATCCCGGAAGAAACCGTGCACGGCGTCAAAAACGCCCGCGTCACGCTGCACGCCGGATTCACAACGATTCGCAACGTCGGCGCCAGCGGCTACACCGACGTGGCCGTGCGTGACGGCGTCAACGAAGGCTTGATCGAAGGCCCGCGCATGCTCGTCTCCGGCCCGCCGCTCGGCATCACCGGCGGGCATTGCGACGACAATCTGCTCGCCTATGAATTTCACCACCGCGCCGAAGGCGTCGCCGACGGACCGTGGGCCGCCCGCGCGAAAGTCCGCGAAACCGTGAAGTACGGCGCCGATGTCATCAAGGTCTGCGCCTCCGGCGGCGTCCTGAGCAAAGGCGACCAGCCCGGCACTCCGCAATACACGCTCGAAGAGCTGCAAGCCATCGTTCAAGAAGCGCACAAGCTCGGCCGCAAAGTCGCCGCCCACGCGCACGGCACCCAATCGATCAAAGACGCCATCAACGCCGGCATCGATTCCGTCGAGCACAGCAGCTTCATCGACGATGAGGGCATCGCGCTGGCCAAGCAGCACGGCACGTATCTCGTCTTCGACATCTATAACGACGATTTTATTTTGCAGGAAGGCGCGAAGGCCGGAATGCTGCCCGAATCGATCGAGAAAGAAAAGAAAGTCGGCCGCACGCAGCGCGAAAATTTCCGCAAAGCGTGGCAAGCGGGCGCAAAGATCGCATTCGGAACCGACGCCGGCGTCTATCCGCACGGCGACAACGCACGCCAATTCGCGAAAATGGTGGAATGGGGCATGAAGCCGACCGACGCGATTCAAGCCGCGACAATCAAAGCCGCCGACTTGATTGGCTGGTCCGACAAAGTCGGCTCGATTGAGCCGGGCCACTTCGCCGACGTGATCGCTGTCTCCGGCGACCCAACCTCCGACGTAAAAGTGCTCGAAAATGTACAGTTCGTAATGAAGGGCGGAGTCGTCGTGAAAAATGATCTCGCCGGCAAGTAAGTCTTAGCCTTCTGGCCGCATCAAACTTTGCGATGGATCATCGTCTCGCGTTTGCCGCGTTGGTAGCTCTGCTGATCGCCGCAGGCACTCCGCTCGCATTTGCCTGGGCGCGCTTGCTGCCCGAAGACGCGCCGCCATTCCCGATCGAGCCGGGCTCGTTCCCGTCCGTCGATCACGAAACGCCGCAGCAAGAGCCGAGCCGCAAGAAAGATTACCTGATCGCCGCGCCCCTTCTGCTCTGCCTGACAATCGCATTTGTATTTCGCGTCCCGGGATTTCCCGGCAGCACCGTGCTCGGATGGCTCGGCGGAACGATTCCCGGCCTCGACGCTCATTCCAGCGCGATCGTCGTTCATATCATCGTGTCGCTGATCGCCATCGGACTCGGTGTGTTTGGTGCCATGAGACCAGGTCCGCTGCGAATTCCGCTGATCGCCGCCGCTGCGCTCTTTCTGATTCTCTGGTTCGTCGGCCCACTGCTTCAGACGGCGGTGGTAGCCGGAACATAAAAAGAAAAGGCACGGCGTCTGCCGTGCCTCTGCCGTGCCTCTTCGCATTTTCAACCCGCAACCAACCAATCGCGCTGAACTACGCCGACGCCGACTTCACCTGCGTCAACGCCGCCGCAACTTCCTTGATATCCGGCACCACCGGAATATCGTAGTTCTTGAACCACGCCACATTCCCTTCCTTATTCACGATCGCGATCGCACGGCCGGTAATTCCCTTGTCCGCCAAATACGTCCCGTACTTCTCGCTCACCGCGCCTTTCGGATGAAAATCCGCCAGCAGCGAATACTTGATCCCCATCTTGTCGGCAAAGGCCTTGTGCGCCCACAGACTGTCCACGCTGATCCCCAGCACTTCGGCGTCGAGCGTCTCGAACGACTTCATGTCGTTGACCATGCACGCGTGTTCGTTCGTGCAAACCGGGCTGAAGTCGAGCGGATACCACATCAACACCACGTTCTTCTTGCCAGCGTAGTCCGACAGCTTCACTTCCTTCTTGTCCTGATTCTGCAACGTGAAGTCCGGCGCCCTCTGTCCCACCGAAATGCTCATCTCATTCCTCCATCGATTTAGATCGAGCTTTGATAGTAGCGGATTTGCCCATTCGGTCAATCTCCACCAACGAAAACCATTTGCTGCCACTCGACGGCATTCTCGTGTAGGGGCGCAGCACGCTGCGCCCCATCTCGGCACGATTTAAGCAACTGTCGGTTGGCTGAAATGCCGCCGCAGCCCTTTACCTTTAGTGAGATTCAACCGCCGCCCCACCGGTTCCGGAGTACACTTACCCCTAGGAGCCTCCGAACATGGCCGCCGAACCGCGTCGCGCACCGATCATGACCTTGCAACAATTGGTCGCCAAATACGAATCACTTGCCGGCGGCTTCGGCATCGCCGTTCCCCTGTCGGCCTTCGGCCTGAGCAAAGCCGAAACCGAGCAACTCCTCACCGACTACGACGAGGACTACCACATCAGCCGCTATTTTGATTTCACCGATGCTGACGGCGAGAAGTACCACATCGACGGCGTCCCCGCGACGCACCTCGCCATCGACGCCGAAATCCGCAACATCCTCTAAGACCACATGACGTGAATTCTTCGGTAGCGCCGGCGTCCCGCCGGCGTTTTTCTGCAGACTTACTAAGATTCCTTCCGGGAACCGCTTAAACTGTCCTCGTCGTAACTCTTCCAGCCACGTCAGCTACCGCGCAACACCCGCCGAGTGCCCCAACCTTCCCGACAACTTATCATGCTCCTCGCGAATCTCCCGCGGCAGCCTGCTCCCAAACTTCTGCAAAAATTCTTTGCTGTCCACCAACTCCTGCTCCCAATCCTCAGGATCGACTTCCAGCAGCTCGTCGATCGTCTCGCTCGACAAATTCAACCCATCCAACGTCAGCGCATTCCGCGACGGCACAAATCCGATCGGCGTCTCTTCCGCTCCGCCGCGCCCTTCGACTCGCTCCAAAATCCACTTCAGCACGCGCACGTTCTCGCCAAATCCCGGCCACAAAAATTTCCCGTCCGCGCCCTTGCGGAACCAATTCACATGAAAAATCTTCGGCGGCTTCGGAATCTTCTTCCCCATCTCCAGCCAATGCCCAAAATAATCCGCCATGTTGTATCCGCAGAACGGCAGCATCGCCATCGGATCGCGCCGCACAATTCCAACGTTCCCCGTCGCCGCGGCCGTCGTTTCGCTCGCCATCGTCGCACCGACAAACACGCCGTGCTGCCAATCAAACGACTCGTACACCAGCGGCGCCACTCGCGCCCTTCGTCCACCAAAAATAAACGCCGAGATCGGCACTCCCTCCGGCGCTTCCCACTTCGGCGAAATGCTCGGCGACTGGTGCGCCGGCACTGTATACCGCGCATTCGGATGCGCCGCCGGCCCCTTCGACGTATCCCACAATTCATTCTTCCAATTGATCAACCCGCTCGGCGGGGGCCCGCCAATTCCCTCCCACCACGGCTCGCGGTCCGGCGTGATCGCCACATTCGTAAAAATCGTGTTCTGCCGCAACGCGCCCATCACGTTGCGATTCGTCTTCATCCCGGTGCCCGGCGCTACGCCAAAAAATCCCGCCTCAGGATTGATCGCGTGCAAATATCCGTCGTCGCCAATTTTCATCCACGCGATGTCGTCGCCCACGGTCCAAACGCGATAGCCCTGGCTCTCCAGAGCGCTCACCATCATCGCCAGATTCGTCTTCCCGCAAGCACTCGGAAACGCCGCGCCCATGTACGTCACTTTTCCATCGGGCGATTCCAGGCCAAGGATCAACATGTGCTCGGCCATCCACCCCTGTTCGCGCGCCATCACGCTTGCGATGCGCAGCGCAAAACATTTCTTCCCCAGCAGCGCATTCCCGCCGTAGCCCGAACCGACGCTCCAGATCAGTTTCTCTTCCGTGAAATGCGCGATATACCGCCGCGTCGGATCCAAATCTCCCAGTGAATGCAGCCCCGGGACAAAATCCCGCGTATTCCCGATCCGATCCGTCGCCACTTTGCCCATGCGCGCCATAATTCGCATGTTCGCGACAACATACGGACTATCCGTGATCTCCACGCCCGCCTTGCTAATCGGCGAATTCACCGGCCCCATGATGTACGGCACCACATACATCGTCCGCCCGCGCATCGCCCCATCGAGCAACGCGCCAATCTTGAATTTCGCCGCCTCCGGATCCATCCAGTTGTTTGTTGGGCCGACGTCGTCTTTGTCGGGGGCGCAGATAAATGTCAGGTGTTCGGTGCGGGCAACATCGTTCGGACTGCTTCTGTGGAGGTAACAATTGGGATAGGTTTTCTCGTTCAGCGTGACCGAATCCGACCCGCGCAGCATCTCGTCGAGAATCCGCCGATTCTCCGCCTCCGAGCCATCGCAATACACAATCCGGTCCGGTTTGGTGAGCCGCGCCGACTCATCGACCCACATTTCCAGTGGTGTGGCCACTCGATCCCTCGTTTTCTAAACCTCTGCCGGATTTCGGCCCAAAGGCGATCGCGCGCAATTGCGCGGCATCCCTCAAGTTTGTCATCCGACTTCTGAACCGCAGGCTTCTGGCGGGGAACGTTCCTACCCGAAACGTTCGAGCTTCAATTTTATGTTAGCCTCGCTCGCCGCTGCAAGACACGCCACCGCAAGCGTGTGCAAAAGTTCCTATATCTCGTTAGCACGATAGCAACTTAGGCTCACGCGCCTCCTCTTCGCTTGGATTCTCAGGAAACGATTTCGTCTGCGCCCCGTCATCTAATCAGGGCACAGGACCACCCATGTACTCATTCGTGCTTCGCCCAGTGTTCGCCTTGTCACTTCGGTTTTTGCCGAATAACCTTGGTACCCCTGCGCGCCCGCAGAACTCGTAAGCCACCTCATAAGGAGCGGCAATGGCGACTTCGGTCTGGAAGGGCTACCTCACCTTCGGGTTGATCTCCATCCCCATTCGGCTGTTTTCCGCCGCGCGCACCGAGCGTATCGGCCTCAACCAGCTCCACAACGTCTGCAAGACGCGCATTCGCATGCCCTTGTACTGTCCGCAATGCGAGCGCCAGGTTCCCCGCAATGAAATCGTGAAGGGCTACGAATACGAAAAGGACCAATACGTCCTCTTCGACGAAGAAGAGCTCGACAAGATCGAGCCGCAGTCCGCTCGCGCCATGGAAATACTGGAATTTGTAAAAGTGGACGAAATCGACCCGCTCTACTTCGACGCTTCGTACTACGTCACTCCCGAAGACGAAGGCCGCAAAGCGTACCAGCTTCTCCTCGATGCCATGGAAGAGTCCGGCTACGCCGCTATCGCCAAGCTCACCATGCACCAGCGAGAGCACATCGTCGTCGTCCGCCCTCGCACCAAGGGCATGACGCTTCACACGATGTTCTACACCAACGAAATTCGCGAAGTCGCCGAGTACGGCAAGATCGACGCCGCCTCCGAGCCCAAGCCCGCCGAGAAAAAACTCGCCGAGCAGCTCATCGAAAGCCTTGCCGCTCCGTTCGAACCCCAAAAATACAAAGACAATTACATGGAAAGCATGGAGAAGATGATCGAGGCCAAGCGCCAGGGCCAGGAGATCGCCACCGCCGAGCATCCGAAGCTCGCTCCTGTCATCGACCTGATGGAAGCCCTCAAAAAGAGTATCGCCGAAAAAACTCCAACGACCTCCGGCGGAAAGAAGCCCCCTGTACGCGCCGTCGCCGCCCAGGCCCAATCCGCCGCCCCCGAAAAAAAGCGCAAAAAATCCTCCGCCGGCTAACCGTTCGCCCGCCGAGATGGTATTTGGGTGCCGCACCCTTTCGTTTTTTGAAAGGGTGCGGGTTTAGACTCGCCATGATCGAGGTCCATCAACGTTCGCCCCGTATTCCCCTAACCCCGCCCCCCTTTGCATCCAACTCCTCCGCATGGTATCTCTAGCGCAGGCGTCTGCGGGGTTGTGTCGATTCTGAATTTGAAACGGTCGGACAAATCTAGCTCAGTCAGCGTCCCGCGCTCGACGCGATTCCGCACTACCCGTATGCGCTTGCCAGAAATGCGAGCCACCTGATCGATGGGCGCCACCGCCACAGACCGCTTCTCGCGGCGCGAATTCCTCCGCCTGCTCGACATCACCGATAAACAGCTCGCCTATTGGGAAAAGCTCGGCATCGTTTCTCCTCGCAAGGCCGCCGGCGATGACTTCTACGATTTCCGCGACCTCATCAGCCTCCGCACCGCCAAGCAGCTCATCCAGAGCGGCGTCTCCGCCAATCGCCTCCGCCTCGCCCTCGCCGCGCTAAATCAAAAACTCTCGAAAGTCGAACAGCCTCTCACCGAACTCCGCATCCTCTCCAACGGCCGCGACATCATCGTCGATCACGACGGCGCGCACCTCGAACCCATCTCCGGCCAGTTCGTCCTCAATTTCGACACCCGGGAACTCCGTGACAAAGTCCGCGTCATGCCAGAGCGCAACGCCAACGATTGGTTCGCGCTCGCCCTGCAATACGAATCCGATCCCGATACCCATCTGCAAGCCATCGACGCCTACCGCCGCGTTCTGGCGATCACTCCCAATCACGTTGAAGCGCTGATCAATCTGGGTATGCTCTCCTACGAACAGGGTGACCTCGAAAACGCCTCCGCTTGTTTTCTGCGGGCCGTCACCGGCGATCCCAACAACTCCGTCGCTCACTTCAATCTCGGCAGTGTCCTCGACGAACTCGGCCACCTCGAAGCCGCCCGCCGCCACCTCCGCATCGCTGTCCGTATCGATCCCAGCTACGCCGACGCCCACTACAACCTCGCCTTCGTCTGCGACAAGCTCGGCTCCGCCTTCGAAGCCCGCCAGCACTGGCAGCACTACATCCGCCTCGACCCCACCAGCCCCTGGTGCGATTACGCCCGCCAGCGCCTCGCCCTCCCCCTCCCCTAACGCGCAGACGGTGTCATCCCACTGGCCGTCGGAACTCCGCCACGCCATCCCGCTTCGTGTCCACCGCGACGCCGGCGTCCGCCTCACTTCCGTGTAGGGGCGCAGCACTGCTGCGCCCCAGCTTGCCCGGACGTAAACACGTCCCCGATTCGGTTTTGCCTCTCACCCTCCGGCGTAACGCCATCCACAGCGAACATTTCTCGAAACCAGCCGCCCTCCTCCCCAGTACTGGTCATTAACGACTCGCGCCCTCCGGTAATTCCTTTATGGACTTGCACCCACTTGTGGTGTTCAATGATTCAGCGCTTAGGTCAACTTGGTCCCGGTACCTACGCGTCGGCGTCCCGGCCTGTGTTTTGGGCACATGCAGTTGCCCGAGACAACCGCAGCAGTCCCTCGACGCGCGATCCCAACAAAAGTGTGCCGATAACGTGAGCTCTTCTCTCATGCTTGGCGCTGGGGTGTCGCTTCGAATTCACCCGGTGCCGCGCGGTCCGATCGTCAACGAAGACTTCTTCGGGCTTCGTGAGAATCCGTTTAGCCTCACCCCGAACCCCCGCTACATCCATCGGACCCGACACGCACATGAAACTCTGGGCCGTATCACCCGCGGCATTCTCGATCGCAAAGGACTGATCCTTCTCACCGGTGACGTCGGCACCGGCAAGACCACTCTTCTCTACACCGCGCTCCATCTTCTCGACGGCAATCCCGCCATCCAGCACAAGATCAAGACGGCCGTCATCGTCCATCCGACGCTGACCCGCGAAGAATTCCTCGAATCGATCCTGGACGAGTTCGACGTCCACCCGTCTTCGCAGCGCCGCCAAGTCCGGCTCGAAGCGTTGCTCAAGATGCTGCTCGACATTCGCCGCAAAGGCGGACTCGCGGTGCTCGTCATCGACGAAGCGCAAATGCTGACCGCAGAGCTGTTGGTGGAGATTCGAACGCTTCTCGAGCTTCAATCGTCGCCTGAAAAACTGCTCCAGGTCATCCTGTGCGGTCATCCCGCGATCGAAGCCAAGATCGATGCTCTGAACGATGGCGCACCCCAGCAACTCGAAGCTGTTCGCTGCACCGCCAAGCCTCTGACCCAGGACGAAACGCGCGACTACGTCCAGCATCGCCTGCGTATTGCTGGCGCGCGCTCCGACAGTATCTTTCTTACGGAATCCATCCAGCGTGTGCACGAGCGCTCCGCCGGAATTCCTCGGCTCGTGAATTTGCTCTGCGCCCAGGGTTTGTCCGTCGCGGCAAGCCGCCAGACGACGCGAGTCAGCCCGCGCATGATCGAAGACGCCGCCGCAAGGATCTGTGCCAAGGCCCAGGCAAGAATCTTCGAACCTCCAGCGCATGAGACGGAACCAACGACTGCTGAAAATGTCGTCGCGGCAACTACCAAGGTCTCATCGGCAAGCAACGTCAGCATTCGAACGGCTCGCAGGCACAAGCGGGCTGCACGTCGCGCCAGAATCGCCGAAGCGGCGCGGCGTGCGTCTCAAGTTCTTACTCAACCGGTTGCAGCGCGAACGCGCGCCGTAGAAGAAGCTAAACCCGAACCGCCTCAACCGCTCGCGAGCGCTCCGGTGCAAGACGCTCCCACTGTGAGCGCTCAAATTCAAAGCACTTCTGTTGCGAGCGCCCAGGTTCAAAACGCTCTCGCCGCTGCCGCACTGCCGGCGTCAAAAACCGTCGCAAAACCCATCGCTAAGCCGGCGAAAAAGGAATCTCGCCCGGCCCGCAGATTCGGATCTTCTCTTCTGGCGTGGAACAACCGCTTGAATCGCTGGGCATCCCGAAACTCCACCAGCAAGCCGCGCGGCAAGCGTCTCCTTCTGATCGGTTTAATCGGAATCATGCTGCTCGTGGTCGCCGAAGTGATCGGCGAACTCGCCCCGGCCCACGTCGTTCACATCGCCGTCGGCTTCATGGGCATGCTCTTCATCGACATCGCCCTCGGCCTCGGCCTCTATCTTCTCCTGATCAGCCGCGGCCTCGTCCGTACCCGCCCCGCTTGGGCCCAAGCCTTGGTCAACTCCTGGTCCTGGCTCACCCGCCGCTCCTGATACGGAGTGCGGCGATTCATCGCCGCTTTTACTCCGTATTCCACGCCACCCAGCCGATCCGCCACCACCTTATTTCGAACTCATTTCAAACGCGCGCCCATCTATTCCGGAATTCCCGATTCCATCCGCTCCCGAACCCCAACGCTCGCAAGAAACGCTTTCCATTTCTCCTTGGGATAGTTCCCATACCGCTGAATCGCCGCGTTGTTGGCGCAATTGTGCCACTCATAGGAAACGCGAAAGCACATCTTTGCCTCGTCGTCTGTTCGAATTCGACAGCCGCTCAGCTCTAAGTCCTTGTATTCGTTTCTAGGTAATTTGCCATTCGCGATGTATTCGAGCTCTTGCCTCGACACCCAAAGCCAAGCCGACTGCATGTCCTTCACATATTGAACGACCTCGCCGAGGCCCTTCGGATATTCCGTTCGATTGATCTCGTTCAATATCTCTTCGTTCTTCTTGATGTCTTCTTTCAGTTTCGGAACATCGCTCGTCTTGCAGTCGGGGTAGTAGCCGACGGTCGGCGTAACAAGCCGGGCGTTCTCGTGAACCAGAATCCACTTTTCCAGGTCTTTGCCGGAAACGCGTTCCGGGTCGAACGTAAGGACGGAAATTTCCTCCGGTTCCGGCCCGGGTGACAAAGGAATTCGAATGGTAACTTCTTTGTTTGCCGGCAGGGCCAGCAGCATTGCAACCAACAGAATGACGACTCGCACCTCAGCCTCCCCACAGACTGCCTGCGACGCGCCGAGCATTATCTCTGAATAACCACTTGACTAATAGCCAATCCCTGCTATACTTATCCCGTAGAGAATTGCGCCTGGGCAACGAAGCCGACCAAGAGTCGGCTTTTTCAATTTAGGACCGCCCGCAACCCGTTCATTATCAGCAGCTTGCACACTCTTTATTTTGACCTATCCGCAAGCCTCTAATTCAAAAGCACTTGCGCACTCTTTCAAAAACATGGGGGTATATCCCTAACCGTCCCAAAACGGGAAAGCGGACCGAGCCGCAGTCCGCTTTTCCAATTTCCATTTCAACTTTCCGATTTCCGCTTCAGGCAATTTCCCCGCGTTTCGCCAGATCCCGTATCCGGTCCGCCGCACGGAACGCCAGCGCCTCGATCGTCATCGTCGGCTGGCCACGACCTGACGTCACAAAACTGCCGCCGTCGCAAAGGAACAGATTCTTCACATCGTGCGTCCGGTGATCCGCATTGACCACCGACGTCTTCGGGTCATTGCCCATCCGGCATGTCCCAAGCAGATGCACGCCGAACGATTGCTCCTCGATCGGGAACGACCATTTCTGCTTCACTCCCGCCGCATCAAGCAGCTCGAGCCCGCGTTGATTCAGCCACGTCGCCAGCTTCAAGTCGTCGGGATGATCCTTATACGTCGTGCGCAACGCCGGCAATCCCCAATCGTCTTTCACGTCGCTGTCGAGCGAAAATCCATTCGTCTCCAGCGGTATCGACGTGCCGTGCGACATGATCTCCATCGTGCGCGTGAAGTTGTGCGCCATCGCTTCCTTGAAACCTTTGCCCCAGCGTGGCGTGCCCGGAGGCAAAACGCCGGCTGCGAAACCGATCGGCGTCAGATCGAAACGCGCATCGATTCCTCCGCCGCCGTAGAAGCCGACCTTCTGCGCATCGAGCTCGTAAAAATCATGAATGATGCGGCTGACCGCGAATCCCTTGTAGTCGTTCAGCGGCTCTTCAAATACGCCGATCGAAACGGCACCCGAATTGAACATCAGGTATTTGCCAACCGCTCCGCTAGAATTCGCGAGGCCATTCGGAAATTGCTTGTTGGCCGAAAGCAACAACAGCCGCGGGGTCTCTGCGCCGTTCGCCGAAAGTACAACCGCTTTCGCCTTCTGCAAATGCACGTTGCGCTCGGAATCAAAGTAAAGCGCCCCGGTTGCGCGTCCGTTCGCATCAACTTCGATCTTATGTACGTATGAATTCGGCCGAATTTCGCAGCGCCCGGTTTTCTCCGCCACGTGAATCATCGCCGCCAGCGAACTCGATTTCGCTCCTACCTCGCAGCCGAATCCAAGACAGAATCCGCAGTTCACGCAAGCACTGCGCCCCGCGCGCGGCTGCGACAAAATCGCCATCGGCGCCGGAAACGGATTCCATCCCAATTTTCGTCCCGCCTTCTCCAGCAGCACGCCGGAACATTTCGTCGGCAGCGGCGGCATCGGATACGGCTTCGACCGCGGTGGATCGAACGGACTCGCGCCGGCCAATCCTGAAACCCCCACCTCCCACTCCACCTTCGTGTAATACGGCTCCAGATCGGCATACGTGATCGGCCAATCCGCAAATCCCGTTCCGGAAATCGGCCCGACCTTCGTCCGCTCGATGAAATCGATTTCGTGGAATCGCCAGAAATTCGCCGTGAAGTGAACGCTGGTCCCGCCGACCAACCGGCCATACGCAATCGTCCGCTGCACCTTCGCAGTTTCGTTCGGCGTCTTCCGAAACGTGTTCGGCTGTAGCTTCGGATGATTCGTCAGGAAATCTTCGTTGAGAACTTTCACTTCGTTGTGCGTGAAGTCCGCTTCCGTCAGATACGGGCCTTGCTCCAACACAACAACGCGAAATCCATTCGATGAAAGCTCTTTCGCGATAATTCCGCCGGCCGCACCCGAACCCACCACAACAAAATCGACTTCATCCGACGTTTTGTACTTCGGCATGTCGAGCGTCATGACTGCCCCTTGCCTGACGCCGGACTGATCGGCCGCCAGCCCGCATAATCTTTGTCGTAGTAGCCGAATGGAGCGTGGAACATGTGCTCGCGCTCGCGCCCAATCACCGCCCAGCCGACGCCCTTCGGGTCGCCGCCGGCATCGGGATCGAGCAGAAACGCCACGATCGTGTGCATTCGCACCGTCTCGAAAAAATTGTTCGCGCCATGCCCCTGGCGATACGGTCTGCGCGTCGGCTTGGCATCAGGTGGGTCGTAGGTATGCAAAATTTCGTCCTGCTGCTCGAGCGTCGCACTCGAAAATTTATCGGCCGTCGGAAACATCTCGTGTGCGCGAGCTTCCAGTTCCGGCAATCCCTGGTGGTAGTCCTTCTGCTGATCGACGGCAAACGTCGTCAGCGCACGATCGATGAAATAGACTGCGCCGGCTTCATGCGCTCCCGGCGTGTCCGTCGTCGGAATAATCCGCGCCGTAATCGCATCGATCTCGATGGCTTGTGCTGGAGTGAAGAAACTCAACTTCGCGGAATCAGGAGCTTGTACTGCGTGGCGGGCGTGCGTAGCGGCGGCGCAGAGCGAGGGCCAACGCGAGGAAACCCAGATTGCCGTTAAGCTACTACACGAACGCAATAGAAAATCGCGACGATTCAGATCGTTCATCATAATTTTTCGTTGGGCTCGAGGACTTAAACTGCTTGCGACTCTAAGATGCCGCCATTGTAATGGTCAACGGCAAACCTCCGATAGCTGAAATTGAAATCTTGCATCGCGCCAGGATCGAACAATGATCCAATGTGGCCTGCGGCCACGGTTTGCGGCCAACTGCGCCGCTGGTGTAGGATTCCAACACACCGAAATCGTAATGAATCGAGATAGTTCCGGACGTATCGCGCCGGATTGCAAAAACACGCATGGCTACGCTTACAGGCGGAATCGGCACAGGCAGTAAGTGGCTGCTCGACAAAATCGTCGGCACGCTCGCCGCTACAGGCGTGAACCCTAATTTCCTCACGTTTCTCGGGCTCGTGGTCAATTTCGTGGCCGCCGGCATGTTTGCCATCGGCCATTTCTTCACCGGCGCCCTGATTATTTTCTTCGCTGGTTTCCTGGACATGCTCGACGGCCAGGTCGCTCGCCGCCAAAACCGCGTCACCGCCTTCGGCGCCTTCTACGATTCCACCTTGGATCGCTACGCCGACATGGCCCTCTATATGGGACTCCTCGTCTACTATTCGGTGAGCGGCCGAACTCCCTACGTCGTACTCGCGGCAGTCGCAACCGCAGGCTCCGTGATGGTCAGCTACGCCCGCGCACGCGCCGAATCGCTGATTCCCCTCTGCAAAGTCGGATTCATGGAGCGTCCCGAGCGCCTGGTCCTTCTCATCATCGGCGGCGTCTTCAACCGGATGGCCGCCGTCCTCTGGGTCATCGCCGTAGTCTCCACAATCACCGTCATCCACCGCATCGTCTACACCTGGCAAGAGACCCGCGCCGGCCGCACCCTCCCCGGCATCCGCCTCAGCCTCTAACCATCTCGACGAACTTTAGCTTGGTTCGACGCCTTTGAGTCTCGCTTCGACGGGCGCGGCGATGATGGCGTGGATACGGTCTCGCAACTCGGGAATATTTTCCTTCGTCATTCCTTTGGTTTCGATCGTTTCGTGAATCACGACGGTGACCGTTTGGGGCCACAGCATCCAGTGGCCGGTGCGGTGATGTTGGAAGGAGCCGACAAGGCTCACCGGCACGATGGGTATTCCGAGTTGTTGGGCCACGCGGAAGCCGCCGTCTTGAAACGGGTTCAAGTGGCCGTCGCGCGTCCGCATCGCTTCGGGAAAGATGATCAGGCTCGTGCCGCTATCAATCGCGTCCTGGGTCATACGCCACATGCGTTTCAAATCGGATGGACGGCGAACGTCTGGAACCGGCACGTTGCCGAAACGCTTCATCAGCCAGCCGTAAGCCGGGATTTTGAAGTGGGATTCAAGTTCCCAGCCCCGCACGTACTGCGGAATCACGCAATACAGAAAAAACGGATCGAACAAATTGACGTGATTCACCATGAAGAAGCACGTTCGCTTCGGGTCGAAATCCGGCGCGAACACGCCGCGCACTTTTGCACCCGAGAAGAAAACGATCCGGCGCGTGAAGGCGCGCTGCAGCCAGTCGTGTTTTTTCGGATCGAGAAATATCGCGAGAATAACAAGAACCGGCGCCGCCAGAAAAAAGTGGAGCAAGGTTACGGACCACAGCAGGACGCTGCGCACCTTGAGCCACGCGCTCTTCATACGTACACGTCCAGCGCGGCCGGCAGAATGTCGAGCGACTTGCACGTCAGCGAAACGATTTCGCCGTCGATCATCACATCGACCGGCGTCGGAATATTGAAATCGACGTGACGCACCGAACGCCGCGAAGCGAGCGGATGTTGAACGTGTGTCCCGTCATAAAGCTTCGGGAGCATGCGTATCAAACCAAGCCGCCCGATCGGCCCCCAGCGCACGAACTCGATGTAACCGTCGCTCGGATCGGCATTCGGCGCGATCATCATCGTGCCGCCCGTGAACTTGCTGTTGTTAAACGTGAGAAACAGACTGCGGCGCTCATCCCAATCTTTGTCGTCATCGCAACGCGTTGCAAACGGCCGCCGATTCAACTGGGCTACGCATACGAAAACTCCGAGAAGATAGCCGAGATGCCCGAACGGCTTGAAGTGGCGATTCGTAAGCACCCCAACATCCGCCGTAAATCCGATGCTGAGCAAATTCAGCGAATACGTCACGCCGTCGCCGTGCGTGAGTTTCACTAGATCCACGGGCCGCTTGCGACCTTCGAGAATCGCCGTGAGCGAATCCTCAGCTCCATCCTTCGTAAAATCCCGCAGAAACGAATTGCCCGTCCCGAGCGGCAAAAACCCGAGCGAAATTCGCCGTTGCGCCGCGCCCGCCGAGAAAACTCCATTCACAATTTCATGCGCCGTGCCGTCCCCGCCGACCGCGATGAATTGCCGATAGCCTTGATCGAACGCTTCTTTCGCAAGTTGTGTCGCGTGTCCCGCCGCTGTCGAAGCAATCACATCGATGTGCAACCCGGCTTCGCGCAACTTCGCCAGCGCGGGCCCTGCAAGTTTCGCGGACCGTCCGCCGCCAGCCGCCGGATTTACGATTGCCAAGAAGCGTTCCATCGAGACGTTTTAAATCTCCAGACCCGAACCACGCATCAACGTCACAGCGATTTCACAACGGAAGCGCGGTCAAGCTTCGAGAGGCTCTCCGCCAAGACATTTCTTTTTATCTTCATCGATGCCGTGCGCGGAAAATCCTCTTCAAAAACGACAATTCCATGAACGCGTTTGTAGTTCAGCAATCGCCCATTCAAGAATGAAATCGCCTTTTTCAACTCGTCGTTGTAGTTTTGTCCATTTTCAAGATGTACGACGAGCAGCAATTGCTCTCCAACCATCGATCGTTTCGGCCAAATATAATTCGCGGCGAACACGCAGAATTCCTTCACCGGCAGCGGCTCGAACACCGCCTCAATATCCTCGGGATAAATATTCTTCCCCTCTTCGGTGACGATCATGTTTTTCTTGCGTCCGAAGAGTTGCAGATGCCCGCTGCGATCGAAGCGGCCGAGGTCGCCGGTGCGCAGCCATCCATCCACAATCGTTTCCGCCGTCAACTCCGGCTCGTTCAAATATCCCGCCATCACCGTGCGGCTCTGCACCTGCACTTCGCCAATTCCGTCTTTGTCCGGCTCGACGATGCGAACGCTCATCCCCGGCAGCGGTTTTCCGACTGTGTCCGCTCGGAACGGATGCAAATCGTTCACGGTGATCGCGGTCCCTGCTTCGGTGAGCCCGTATCCATTTGCAACGGGGATTCCCAGATCGTAGAAAAATTGAAGCGTCTGCGGCTCGGTGAATGCGCCGCCCACGATGATCGCGCGCAATTCGCCGCCAAATGCAGCGTGAACCTGCTTCAGCAACATTCGGCTCAAGCCGAGACGCGGATGGCTCTTCGTCAGCGCTTTGTTGACTCCGACCAGAGCATCGAACACGCGGCGCTTGCCCGGAGTCAGCGCATCAAATCGCGCCTGCAATCCCTTTTGCAAATTTTTCAGGACGAGCGGCACGAGGCTGACGTAGGTGATTTTGTATTTCGTGAACGCTTCGCGCACAAATTCCGGCCGCAGCGTTCGCAGATGCACCACCGCCGCGCCGCAAATGAACGGCCCGAAGAATCCAACCATGAAATCGATGGCGTGATTCGTCGGCAAAATGCTGAGATAACGATATCCAGGCGCGAACGGATACAGCGACGTGAGAGCGACGCACTGCTCCAGATAATTGTCGTGCCTCATCATGCAGCCCTTCGGCCTGCCGCCGGTGCCGGACGAATAGACAATCGTGGCGAGATCGCTGCGTTTGCGCGGCGCGAACACAGGTTCTTGCGTCTTCACCTGTGTCTCTTCCCAATGATGCGCGCCATCGAGATCTGCACTCGCAGGCGCTTCCGTGACGTAGACCAACTTCACGTTCACAGCGTTGCTGCGGCCGGCTGCTGTGGCGAGCTGCCGCCACACCGGATATTCCGTGAACAACACGCTCGCGCCGGAATGCGCCAGCAGTTGCCACTGCTCGTCGGGAGTTAGCTTGTAATCGAGCGGCACGAGAACGCCGCCGCTGAAGAAAATCGCGTAGGCCGAGATCAGCCACTTTGACTGATTCGTCATGATGATCGCGGCGCGATCGTCGGGACGAAAGCCCGCATCCTGCAACGCTCGTGCAACCGCATTTCCGCGCTGCTGAAAATCGCGATAGGTCAGGCGTTCCTTTTCGCGTTCGCGATCGGCTTCGATCAGGCATGTCTCGTTCGCAAACTGATTGAGCGCGTCTCTGAGCGCTGCGCCGATCGATTGATACTTTTCGAGATCGAGCATTACAGGCGGGATTGAATGCGTGAAGCTAAGGTGCGGAAGTCGCTGACGCCCTGAACCTCGTAGTCGGGCAGCTCGATATTGAAGTGATTTTCGATGCGGCTCAGAAGTTCGAGCGTTTGCAGGCTGTCGATGCCAAGCTTTTTGAAGAAATCATCGTCAGGCGCGAGCGTGCCCGGCGGCACGTTGAAATGCTTCGTGGCCAGGTCGAGGATTTCCTGCGTGGTTTGGTCAATGGTGCGCATGGATAGCTCAATTTATCACTATCTTGCGGCAGATGAAAATTGCGACGGGCTTCGGGCTTACAGCAATACGAGGCCGCGACGGATACCCGTGGCGACCGCTTCGGCGCGAGTGGAGACGCCGAGTTTGCCGAGGATCGAGCCGACGTGGAATTTGGCCGTGTGATCGGAAATATTGAGTTTGGCGGCGATTTCTTTGTTTCCGAGGCCGGCGGCAAGCATCTGCAGGACTTCCTTTTCGCGCTTTGTCAGCGGCTCGGTCAAATCTTCGGTCGCACGCGATGTGTTGACGGCGGCGTGTGGAATGGCAGCGATTGTTGAAGGGTGCAAAACGATCAGGCCCGAGGTGACAGCGCGAAGGGCGGCGATTAGTTCGGCGGGAGACACCCCCGCCGGCAAAATCGCTCGCGCGCCCTGTCGCAGCAGATCCCATCCAGCGCCATTCTCAGAGTTTTCCAGCACAACGATCGGAATATCCGCGCCGATGTCTGACGGCCCGCTCGATAGGCTCGCCGCCGCTGCACCGGAGTCGCGCGACGCATCGACAACGATGACGTCCGGCTCCCCCTCGGGCTCGGACAACAATCCTGCCGCCGAGTCGAGATCGACGGCACTGCCGGCGATCTCAATCTCGGGACTCGCGAGGAGCTGTTGCAGCCCGCTCCTCGCGAGCGGCGATGCGGCGACGATGAAAACGCGAATCACGCCGCGACGCTACTCCGCACCGTCGCAGTCCCGAGCTGCACGGTGACGCGCCGCACGCGCGCGTAGTCGCCGCGCAGAAATTCGAGGCGCAGCGTGCGCGAGCCTTCGCCGCGCAACGCACGCGACAAATCGTCGAGCACCGAGAACGGCTTGTCTTCCGCGCCGAGCAAAATGTCTCCGGGCAGAAGCGAACCTTGAGCTGCGGGACTTCCCGGTTCGACGTGAAGCACGACGAGGCCGAACGTTTTCGCGGCGCGATTTCCGTTGCGCGGAACCTGCACCGGATAGAGCGTGACGCCCAGCCAATTTTCGGATCCTTGCTGATTCGACCTGCCCCCGGCGAGAAACCTCACGACATCATCGCTGGGAATCGCGAGAGCGAGTTTCCACGCGACCATCGTATTGATGCCGATCACGCGGCCAGCGGCGTCGGCAAGCGGGCCGCCGGAATTGCCTGGAGCGAGGCGCACACCGGCTTGCACCCATTTTTGCGGACCGAGTCCAGGAACCGATCCGACGGCGTGAATCACTCCGGTGGTAAGCGCGCCGACAAATCCCAGAGGATTGCCGATGGCGATCGCCAGTTCACCGGCGCGCAAGCGCGATGAGCTGCCGATGGTTGCCGCAGGTAAGTTTGTCGCACGCACTTTCAACGATGCGATGTCTCGCACGGGGTCAGACGCGATAACGGTGGCGTCGAGTTCGCGCGAGTCCCAAAGCTGCACCTTGAGTTGCTTTCGCTGCGCGACGTGCGCATTGGTGATGATTACGCCGTCGCTCGACCAGATCACTCCAGAGCCGTTGCCGCGGCCGCCCGCATTGATCAGAACCGTCGATCGACGGAGCGATTCCGCGATTTCGCCGAATCCGTTGACGCTTCCGCTCATTTCACTCGCCTCCGTGCGGCCGTTCCGCGACCGTGATTTCCGCTTCCTGTAGCGCGCCGCCACGGACAAAACCGATGGCGAACGGTTTGCCGATTGCCGAACCGTGCAATTTGGAATGAATGTCTTCGAGACGGCTGACGCTATTGCCGCCGAGCGAGACGATGATGTCGCCGATCATCAGGCCGGCTTTGTTAGCCGGGCTGTCGGGCTCGATCTCGAGCACGATGGCGGCGCCGCGCTCTTCGCGCTTAAGAGTTTGGCGCAGAGCTTCGGGCACACGCACAGGCTGCAGGCCGACGCCGAGATAGCCGCGCGGGATGCGGCCTTTTTCGAGCAGCGTATCGACGACGTTGTTCACGGTGGCTGCGGGAGTGAGCGTTGCGCCGAAGCGGCCGAAGCGCGGCGTGATCACGCCGAAGATTTTTCCGGCGGCATCGACAACTGCGCCGCCGACGGCGGTCGGTTGAATCGAGACGTCGAGGCGGACGTAGGGCGAGAGAGAAACGCCGGTCCACGTTTTGCGCTCGGGTGCGACGAGGCTGACGGCGCCAAATGCGGCGACTGGTCCGCTGGCGCGCGTGCGGCCGACGGCGAGAATCAAGCTGCCGGGTCTGAGAGTCGCTGGATCGCCGGCGTTGCCGCTTGCAATTGCGTTTGTCGCGTCGGCGCATTTCAGAACGGCGAGGTCGGTCGAAGGGTCGCGGCCGACCAGAGTTGCCTGTGCGACGCGGCCATCGGCCAATGTGACGCGAATATCTTCGTCGCGGCGCAGCGCGTGCTCCGATGTGACAATCACGCCGGGACGCCAGATCACGCCGCTGGCCGATCCGCGCGGCTCGGAATGCACCGCGGCGACGTGCGCTGCGGCCTGCTCCGTTGCGGCGGCCAGAGCATTGGAAAGTTCAACGAGTTGAGAATCCATGTACAACCTCCTTGAACAAGATGCCGCAACGCGAGGTGCATCTACATCCGCCGATTGGGTAGGTGGGGACTAGCGGATCGGCTAGGTTTTACGTGGCGAGGCGCGCCGGCAGAGTTGATCGCGGAGTTGATCGCAGAAGGGATTGCGGCGTCGAGGCTAGTCGGGAGTCATGATTTCCATCAGCTCGATGCGATTGCCGAACGGATCGAAGACGTGCGTGCGGCGAAAGTTGCCGATGGGCGTGTCGGCCCGCGTCGGAAGTCCGACGAGTTGGCACGCGGCGACGATTTCGTCGAGATTGTCAACCGTGAGCGCCGGATGCGCTCGCCGGGCGGCGTGAAAATCGGAGTCGGCTTCGATGCCGAGATGCAGATTAACGGGTCCCGCGATCAGCCAGATGCTTTGGCGCCCGGCCATCGCTGCCGGCTTTTCCTGCTCGGTGAAACCCAGAATGCCGATGTAAAACGAACGCGCGGTTTCTTCGCCGCCGGCAGGAATCGCGACTTGCACGTGGTCGAGGCTAAGGATTGGCATCGTGCGCATCCGATGGAAGCGGTCCGCCGCCGGCCCAGGGCGAGACGCAGAAATAGCTGCCGTGCAGTCCTGAGGCGAGAAACATCAGGATGGCAAGCAGGAACAGAGCGAGGATACGGAATTTATAACGCAACATGATTTCTGCAGCTTAGATTCGATCGAGCCGGAATTCGTTACTTGCGATCTCGCATGCAGGTTCGCACCGAATTCTGTTACGGCAGATATGGCATCGCGTCTTTCGACTCCACGAATTTCTTCAGCGCCGCGATCACTTCCGGGCGAATAAAAAGTTCGCAAAAGAGATCGATTTCCTGTCGGAGTTCTTCGCGCGGAATGGGCTTGATGAATTTTTTCGCGGTGACGCGGGTGGCGGGATTGAATTTTGTGATTTGGGCAGCGGTGGCGCGCGCTGCGCGCAAGGCTTCGCCTTCAGAGGCGAGCTGCGCAACCAAGCCGACAGCTTGCGCGCGCGTGGCGTTGACGCTGCGCCCGGTGAGCAGCAAGTCGCGCACGAAGCCGTTGCCGAGGTCGCGTTTGAGGCGCGGGATGCCGCCGAAGCCTGGGATAAATCCGAGCCGCAATTCGGGAAACGCGAAGCGCGCCATTTTGTCGGCCACGATGATGTCGCAGGCGAGCGCGAGTTCGAGGCCGCCCCCGAAGCAAACGCCGTGGACGGCAGCGATCGTGACGAACGGAGCTTCGTCGATCGCGTTGAGAACCGCGTGGATGCCTTCGAGGAATTCGCGCATCTTCGACGACGCGCTCTTTGTCGGAAATCGGCGCGGAGGCGCGCTCGTAAAGTTCGCGCAGATCGCCGCCGGCGGAGAATCCGGCTTTGCGGGCGCTGGTGACGATGCAGGCGGCGGTGTCGGGCGCTAGCGCGGGAATCGCAGCGACGAATTTTTCGAGCTCGGCCAGCATCGCGGTGCCGATTTCGTTCGCGGGCTCGCGATCGAGCGTTAACTCGATGACCCCGTCGCGCCACTCCCAGCGCAGCGTTTTGCCGGTGAAGGATTTCATGTGGTCTTGGAAGCGTACAACGCTTCGATTTGCGATGCGAAGCGATCGTTGATCGCGGCGCGGCGCAGTTTGCCCATGGCGGTTAGCAAACCTGAGTCGGGAGTGAGCGTTTCGGTGAGAACCGTGAAATTGCGAATCTGGCGATAGTGCGGGAGATCGCGATTCACGTTGTCCAGCGCTGCTTGGACTGCGGATTTTTCGACTGGCCCCGTCAGCATCGCGCACACATAACCGCGGCCGTTGCCGACCAGAATGACGTGTTGCGCCGCCGGCAAAAGCTGCGCGAGTTTGTCTTCGATCGGCTCCGGCGGAATTTTGTGCCCGGAATTGAGGATCAGCAGATTTTTCACGCGGCCGACGATGCGCCAGTTGCCGTGTTCGTTTTTTTCGCCCTGGTCGCCGGTATGAAACCACCCTCCGCGCAAGCACGGCCGCGGTTTCCTCTTCGCGATTCCAGTAGCCGGGAAAAATATTCGGGCCGCGCACGATGAGTTCGTTTTCTTCGCCGACTTGCATCTCGATGCCGTCGATCGTCGGCCCGACGTGGCCGGTATCTACGGTACCGTCGGGGTCGTCCATCGTGCAGATGCCGGTGGTTTCGGTGAGTCCGTATACTTGGAGCACGCGAACGCCGAGCATGCGGAAAAAGTTTTGTGTTTCTGGCGCGAGAGGAGCCGACCCGCAGATCAGTGCGCGGAGATTGGGGCCGAAGCGTTCTTTGATCTTGGAGAAAATGAGCGCGCGGCCGAGTGAGAGCCAGATTGCGTCGAACGTTTTTGGCGTACCGTCGATTTCGCGCTGCGCCGCGTCGCGCGCGCGTTGGTACAGCGACCGAATCACCGACGGGCGCTTGGAGATGGCGTCATCGACGCCGCGGCGGACGCGCTCCAGCAGCGTCGGAACATTGAGGAAGTAGTGAGGCTGCGAGACACGAATCTCGTCGGCGAGTTTGTTGAGATCGGTGGACAGCGTGACGACGCTGTCACGCAACATGAACGTGAGCGTTGCAATCCAGGAAGCCGCGAAGTTCAGCGGGAGGTAGTGAAAAATACTGTCGAGCCCTTGCGAGCCGCGCATGAGCTGATTGAGGCGACCCGTTGTACGCGCGAGCATGAAGGTGACGTTGCCGATGTTGAGGCAAACACCTTTCGGCTCGCCCGAAGTTCCCGACGTGTAAACGATTGTGACGAGATCGGAGTCGGCTCGCGCGCGAAGAAGAGCGATGTCGCTCTGACTCTCGCCTCGTGGACTCGCACTGGTGGCAAGAATCTCGTCGAAGAGAACGGTGTCGCACTGGAAGCCCGCGTCGGACGGCCACACCGCGGTGATCGATTCGCGCAAGGCGCCGCCATCGGCGATCAACAATTTTGGCTGGCAGTCGCGCATCACGGCGACGAGTTCGCCCGGCGCTTGCCGATAGTAGAGCGGAACAACGACCAAGCCTTCGGCCATCAGCGCAAGATCGATCGCGATCCATCGCATGGAATTCGGCCCAACGATTGCCACACGATCGCCCGGCGCCAGATTTCGCTGACGAATCCATTCCTGCGCGCGACGAATCTGTTGCAGCAGTTGCGCGCCAGTCAGCTCGAGGAAACTTTCGCCGCGAATTTCGCGGATGACGACTCGCGATGCATTTTTCTCAAGTTGCGCGAAAACGTTTTCGAGGAAGTTCGGCATCGGCGAGGAGAGTCAGTAAGAGTTCTTGTCGTTCCGATCAGCGCGAAACGGCCACAGCTTGCGCTGGCGCGGCATCTCTTGCGTCGTCGTAGCGTTCCACCAATTCTCGAAGCGTAGGGCTGAGCGGCGGCAAATAATCTTCCCAGCTCAAGACACCGGTGCGCAGCGGAAATTCGGGATATGTCTGGCGGACGACATCTTCGAGGATCGTGCCCATGCGCGCCATGACCTTTAGATTGCGAACGACGGTCTGGCCAATGCCCTCGCGCACAGAATCCGCAGTGGCGTAGAGAGTTTCCATCACGGTGAGAAGTTTCGTCTCGAGATCGGGATCGTCCACGGTGAGGAAAAGATGCTCGTGGCCGCGCTCGCGCATCAAGTTGCGGATGCGCTCGTCCATCGTGACGCCCGCGGATGCGACTAGCGCCGGCATGCACGTCACGATGCCGTGATAGCGCGACGCCACCATGTACGAGCACATGCGCAAAATCGAAACCAGCTCGAACATGTTGTAGTCGTCGGACGTGAAGATCGGCGCGCTCGGCAGAAACTCGCGCATCGAGCGGCAGGCGACGGCGTCGAGACGCTCCATCGCGACCAGAATCGGGAAGACGTTGTGGCGCGCGACGAATGCCGCGGCCGCTTTGCCGAAGCCGTCGATGTAGTGTTTGTATTTGCGATCGACTTCCGCGCCGGACTCGTGGAAATAGACCGTGCGATACTGCGCCTCTTTATAAGCCCCTGTCGTGATGCGCGCGATGTACTTCGCAATCGACGCTTTCACCGGCCAGACGAAAGGGTGAATCGGGCAAAGCACTAAAATCGGCGTCTTCTCGTCCCAGCCCGCTTCCCGCAAAACTTTGCGCGCGTATTCCGGCGGATTCGGCTCGAAGGTCCACGCCGTGTCGGTTCCGAGTTCCGTCGGCACGCCCAATTTGCGCAGCAAATTCTGCGACTCGACATTGCGTGTGATCACGAGCGAATCGTGAACGTACCGCTCGCACATGTCGCGAATCAGCGGATCCATGTGTCCCGCTTCGCCGCCGTAACCCACCGAAATTTTATTCTCCGCCGATGCCAGCCCGAGCGAGCCGATCATCATCGTCGTCAGCGCGTTGGCGAATTTGCTCTTGAACATCGAACCTTCGCACGTGATCACGCCGTGGTTCGCTTTTACTTCGCGCGACAAAAATGGAGGAAACATGTCCGGCAGGTGAACCTGCCGCGTACCCTCGAAATATCCTTTCGAGCGATTGAAATCCTGCGACATCACGCTGAAATCGACGTTCTCTGCGCCGAGCACGTGCCGGCATTGCCGGATCATCTCTTCCACGCGCACGTCGGAGCCCGTGTTGCGCGTGCCGTTGTAGCCCGCAAACAAAAGCTTCAGTTTTTCGCCGGGAGTCCAGCGCTTGCCGAGGCCGAACATCCAGCTTAAGCGCCGGATTTCGATCAGCGCGCTGACCCATGCGACCAGGAAAAAATCGGTCATGCGTGTGCGCTCCCCGCGACAACTGGATTCCCCGCCGCCGGCGCGGCTTTCGGATTCGAGGGCCACGGCTTCGCCGGATAGCGAAATTTATTTTCGCGGCTGAATTTCAGCAACGGATACGCGTAGCTCGTGAATTTCGCCGGTGCCACGCCGCCCATCTCGCTGACGACGCGCGCGTTGTCGAACACCGTGTTCCAGTCGAGATATGGCCAAAAAACTTTGAGCAACGAAGCGCCTCGTCCGAGCGAGCTGTTACGACGCGACAAGCGATCGACGGTCTTCGAAAATGTCTTGCCCAGCGACGGTAAGTATTTGGGCTTCATTCCTCCACCGGCCGACGCGAGCGCCGTCGTAATTTCGCGATATGTCTGCGCTCCGGTTCCCGCCGACAGGTGATAAATCCCGAACGACGGCTCCGCCTTCTGGTGAATCTTCACAATCGCGCCGCCTACATAGTCCGCGGGGACAATATCGATCCGATCGTTGGGCCGCAGCGGCAGCACCGGCAGCCGCGCCAGCGTATCGAACGCCTGCACCATATCAAATTGCGAAGTCTCGGCGCGACGGCTGTCTCCCATCACGATCGCCGGACGGAAAATCGTTCGCGGCACGTCGGGCAAAAGTTGATGCACCATATGCTCGCCAAATTTTTTCGTGCGCGCGTAGGGATCGTAATCCGACCGAGACCAATCGATCGCCTCATCTTCCTTCACAACTTCGTTCTGCCGCTTCCCGGCCACCGCAACCGTCGAGACATGCGAATACCGCAGCACGCCATGACGATTCTGGGCGCGCCGCGCCAGCTGAATCACTTCTAATCCGCCACGCAAATTCACGTTCATGCACTGCTTCTCGGACTTGCGATTCAGCGAAGCCGCGCAATGAATCAGGGAATTCGTCGTATCCACCAGCGCATGATACTCATCGTCCGCCAATCCGAATCGATCCGACGTCAGCTCACCGCGAAAAATCGTGATGCGCGAATTGAGATACTCGAAAAATTCGGAAAAATCGAGATGAAGCTGCAGCGATTGCCACAGCCGCTCGCGCGCTTCCTGATCGGATTTCGCTCGCACCAAAAGATTCAGCGGCTCGCGGTATCCGGTCAGGAGTCCCGCGACCAGATAGCTGCCGAGATACCCGGTTGCGCCGGTTACGAAGATCGCCATAAAGGGTCGGCCGATTGCGCCGAAGTTCCAGCCGCGGATGCGCGCGCCGGCGCCGCTTGCGAAGAAGAAGACCAATCCATCTCTCGCGGAGTTCGCGATTCCAATGGACGGCCCTCCATCAGCGGATAGCACCAGCGGCGCAACGCCGGAATGTGGATGTTAATCCAGTAGTTCCACCAGTCAATCGATTCGGGGTCGAATTCGAACGCGTGCTTCTCATCGGGCGGCAACGCAGCGGAAAGCAATCGCGCGTTTTCGCACTCGAAGACGTGCTCGTTGTGCAGGATGAACGGCTCGTATAGCTCGATGAGTTTTTCGGCGCGGCCCAGATCGCGCTCGGCTCGCGCGAGCGGGCCTTTTTTCATGTGCAGCGTCGTTGCGGCCCGATTGATCCGCGACACGACGGCTTTCTGCATCGGGATCGACATGCGCTCGTAACGCTGCTTCGACACCGGGATCGTCTCGAACTTCACTTTGAGCCACGGATCGATGCCCGGCTGCCGCTTGTAATACTTGCGATGCGCCAGGCCCGTCAGCTCGATACTGCGCCCCATGTTGACGGGATTCACGGCCGAAGTCGCGAGCTGATACATCCGCGCGTTTTTGCGCGCGATCACTGCGGCTGCAATCAGCGACATCCCGCGGCAGACCATATCGACGGGAATCACGTCAAGGCATTTGCGCGCGTTCGTCGGCAATTGGCGAAAATTCGTGCCCAGCAGATACGAAAGCGGTCCCGAAGTGTTAATGCCCTCGTTCCAGCCGGGGAACGGCGAGCGCGTTGAGCTTTCCACAATCGACGGCCGCACCACCGCAATCGCCAAATCTTTTCCTTCGCGCGACAGCACCGACTCGCCCAGGCTCTTCGTAAACGTGTAAGTATTTGGCCAGCCCAGGTGCTGCGCGCGTCTCATGCCGGCCCGCGTCAGTCGATTCTTCGCCCATCGCGCGCGGTTGCGTTTTAACACGCCGTCCAGTTCAGCCGCGGGCGCTTTCGACGCATCCGCACCTTTGCCGAGTGCTTGCCGTTGCAAACCTTTGGTCAACTCAGGGCTCTGCGAACGCTCTTCGACGTTGCGAATCATCTCGCGGAGCGATTCGATTTCATCCGCAGCGCTAAACTCTTTGTCGTGCCTCGGGTTGTAGTTGTCTTCCAAGTCTTCGTCAACGCGGCCGTCACGCATGCCCACGACGTAACACGTCGAGAGATGCATCAATCCGGCGTGATCGCACTTGCGCACGAAGTCGATCAAGTTCAGCGCTGAATCGACGTTGGAAGCCAGCGCATCACGCAAATCGGGATTGAAGTCCGTCAGACCGGCACTGTTCACAACCAGATCGAGCGATTTCTGCAATCGCGCCTGCGTCTCGGGATCCATGCCGAGTCCCGGCTGGCTAACGTCGCCTTCGACGACATCCACTTTTTCTTTCAGGAATGCACCGAGCTTTCGCCCATATATTTCTTGAAGAGGATCGAGCGTCGGCGATTCTTCGACGATTTTCTCGAAGCGCCGTTGGGCCGACGTCGTGCGATTGCGCCGGATCAACAACGTGATCTTGCCGATGTCCGGCGCATTTTGCAGCAAATCGACCAGCCACACTTTGCCGATAAACCCGGTAACGCCGACAAGCAGGATGTGCTTTCCCGTGAGCGTCTGCCGAACAGATAGATGATCGACACGCGGCGTATTGCCGAGCAGCGCAACGGCGCGGCTAGTCGTAGGAGTAGGACGCACCGACGATTGCTCCGCCGCCTTCAACTTTTCCGGCGACTTCGTCCAGCCGAGCCGCTGCAATAATTTCTCGCGCGAAATTCGCCCGTCGGCCGAGGAGCCACCGGCAATCCACGCGAATGGTCCGCGCGGCCGCACGACTGGATCAAGTAAGCGCCCTGTGGCGTCGCCATCGCGAAATTCCATCCGGTTGGAGATGAATGATTCCACGCCAAAGTGGCTCGCCAGCGGCCGCATGATGTGATCGAGCAACTGGCCCACAAGCACAACCCGCTGCCCGCTGCGAACGGCTTCGAGCAGCTTTTCGCTCGCGTCTTTGCGCAAATCCGGCTTCAGCACGTACTGAAAGTATTCTTCCCCGAGCAAATCGAGCCGGTCGCGGCTCACTCCGCGCAGCAAGGTGTGTAGCATTCGCGTCGCGAACGTGCGGCTCGCGGCATATGCGAACGGCCGCGTCAGCGCCATCCCCGCCATTCCCAGCCGCCGCGCCCACCGCTCTGAAAAGCTCTGCGAATTCCAGGTGAAAAATCCCACCGGCCGCATCGCGCCGACTTGCAGCAGCGATCCCTCAACGCGCCAATAGACGGGCTCGCGCTGGTCTGTGCCGACACTCGCGCGCACACCCGTCGGGCGCTCCGAAACTCGTGTCGAAGGGGAAAGGTTTTCGCTCATGCTAATGAGGCGTCTGAATCAACCTGGAACCATGATGCCAATAGTCCATATCGCGGGTAGCGCGGGGCGCCCGCACCCTGAGCCCTGGTTGATCTGGGACGATGCTTGGCTGATGATCCGTTTCGCCACCAAAGCTTGCACCCACGAACGGAATCGTCAGCACGTAACGAATTGTAAAGTTAACATTATCAGTGGACTGCCGCAAGAGACGCGGCTGTCGTGTTTGGGCGACAGTTACGCGGATCGGTCGGGCTTCACTCCGGCCAATAAAGCCAGTTCGCGCCATTTCCAGTGGCAATCCACGTCGGAGAAGCCGATCTCGCGCAGCCAACTGAGTTGCAGCTCGAGGTCGAGCAGCTTATTCGACGGGTCTTCGGTTTCCGGCGTCAGATCGAGCTGCGCCAGAAAGCCCTCGTGCAGGCGAGGGGTCGCCGACGCGACATGCTCCAGATTCAAAAACACTCCGCCAGGATTGAGCACGCCAAAGATCTCTCGGTAGAGGCTTCGCTTTCGCTCGTGCCTCAGGTGATGGATGGCGAAGCTCGACACGACTGCGTCGAACTTGCCAAGTTCGGGCAGCGGCGACGACAGGTCGTGCTCGACGACGCGAGTCTTCGCGTCTCCACAACAGGTTTCGCGCAAGACGTCGAGCATCGCCGCGGAAAAATCGACCGCTACGGCTTCTGCGTTCGGACGCGCCGCTTTCACCAGGCCGAGCAGCCGCCCGCCGCCGCTACCGAGATCGAGAAATCGATCGATGCGCTCTGGCAAAAATTCGAGCAGCGTACTTTCGCCCTCGCGGCGATGCGGAATCTCATCGGCACGCTTCAAATAGTCTTTGGAATGTTCAGCGTTGGACCACAGGTTTACATCAGGGCCCGAATGCGATGGCACGGCAGGCATCGGCCGCTACACGCCCCATCCGTAGCGTTCCGCGTGTTCCAGCGTCCGCTGCATCTCTTCGCGCAGCATCTCGGTGAAGACCGAGCCGCCCACGACGCGCCCACCGGGCCCAGCCGTGTCGGCCGTGCGATAGCCATTCGAGAGCACGCGGTGAAGCGATTGCTCCACCCAATCCGCTTCGAGCGACAGCCCAAAAGCATCGCGCAACATCATCGTCGCGCTCAAAATCGATCCGATCGGATTCGCCGAGTCCGTGCCGACCAGAGTTCGGCGCCGAGCCATGAATCGGCTCGAACAGCGGCGCGTTGGATCCGAAGCTGGCCGAAGGAATCAATCCGATCGATCCCACCAACGCTGCCGCCGCGTCGCTCAAGATATCGCCGAACATGTTCGTCGTCAGCATCACATCAAACTGCGCCGGCCGCAGCGTCAGCTGCATCGCCGCGTTATCGACGTACATGTGTTCGAGCCGAACATCCGGATGCGCCGCGTTCATGCCAGCCACGGTGCGCCGCCAAAGCTGCGAACTCGCCAGCACGTTCGCCTTATCGACCGAAACCAGGCGCCGCGCCCTCACTTCGGCCCGCGCATAAGCGAATTTCGCAACCCGCTCGATTTCCGGCACCGAGTACGATTCGGTATCCCACGCTCGCTCGACATCCTTCTCGCGCACATTGCCGCGCTCGCCGAAATACATTCCGCCGGCGAGTTCGCGAACGATTTCGATATCCAGGTCGCCGAGGCGTTCCGGCTTCAGCGGCGAAATCAGCCGCAGCGGCTCCAGCAATTTCACCGGCCGCAAATTCACGAACAGGCCGAGACCCTGCCGCAGTGCCAGCAAACCGCTCTCAGGCCGCTTTCCCACCGGAAGCGCATCCCATTTCGCCCCGCCAACCGCGCCGAGAAAAATCGCGTCCGCCTTGCGGCACGCATCGAGCGTCTCGTTGGGCAGCGGCACACCGGTCGCGTCGATCGCGGCGCCGCCGACCGGAAACTCCTGAAACTCAAATTGGTGGTGAAATTCGTGGCCGGCTTCGCGCAGCACGGTCGCCGCGGCACGGGTCACTTCCGGCCCGATGCCGTCACCCGGCAGTAGGACGATCGTCTTCTTCATCGACTTCCCCGATTCCCGAAAAATCTTTGCGGTCCAGCTCCAATCGCTGGACGAAATTGCAAATTTTCAATGCGTAGCGCAGATCGCCATTACGCGACCGACGTCGTGTGTTTCTCCGTCGTCGAACTCGCGCCGCGCCGAATGACTTCGTGCGCAATCGCGACTAAATCGCGCTGACGAATTTCCTTCGACTGATCCGCCAGCGCCGTCACGCGCTTGTAGCACTCGGCAAGCTCCGCCGGGCTCGGGTCGTAACCCAAATCCTTCAAGCTCGTCTTCAACGCGTTACGTCCCGAATGCTTCCCCAGTACCAACGCTCGCGCCGGTACACCAACCGTCTGCGGCGAAATAATCTCGTACGTCAGCGGATTCTTGATGATCCCGTCCTGGTGAATCCCCGCTTCGTGCGCAAACGCGTTCGCGCCGACGACCGCCTTGTTCGGCGCTACCTGCGCCCCGGTTATTTCGGTCAACATTCGGCTCGACGGGAATAAATGCTCCAGCTTGATGTTCGTCGCCACGCCAAAGCTCTCTTTGCGCACCGCCAACGCGACGACGACTTCCTCGAGCGACGCATTCCCCGCGCGCTCGCCAATGCCGTTGATCGTACATTCAATTTGACGCACGCCGGCGCGAACCGCTGCGAGCGAATTCGCCACCGCCATCCCCAAATCGTCGTGGCAATGCGCGCTCAGCGTCACGCCCTTCGGATCGCCGAGATGCTCGCGAATGCGCGTGAACATCGCCCCATATTCTTCCGGCACCGCGTAGCCGACGGTGTCGGGCAGATTCAGAATCGTCGCGCCCGCCTTCACCGCGACGCTGCAAACTTCGCAGAGAAAATCGATGTCGGTGCGGCCTGCATCTTCCGCTGAAAATTCCACTTCGCCGACGTGCTTGCGCCCTTCTTTCACCATCGCTCCGATGGCTTCCAGGCACTTCTCGCGCGTCATGTTCAGTTTGACCTGAAGGTGCAGATCCGATGTCGCCAGAAAAATGTGCATCCGCGATTCGGCAGCAGGCTCGAGCGCTTCCGCCGCAGCCGCTACGTCTTCTTTCCGCGCGCGTGCAAGCGCCGCGATCGGCACAGTGCGCACTTCCTTCGCCACCATCCGCACCGCTTCAAGATCACCGCGCGACGCAATCGGGAATCCCGCTTCGATAATGTCCACGTTAAGCACGGCAAGCTGCTTCGCCATGCGGATTTTCTCCGCCGTGTTCATCGAGAACCCAGGCGATTGCTCGCCATCGCGGAGCGTTGTGTCGAAGATGCGTACGACGTCCATGGATGTTCCCCCAGGCTAAGTTATGCAGCGTTGGCGCCTTCTAGTCAAATTTATCTTTATTCTGCATTTGATAATCCTGCCTTATACTCTTTTGGAGCCCTCCCCACGGCTCGGAGCCGAGTTTTGGACCTGAGTGAACTCCAGGTATTTCTGATGGTTGCCCGCGAAGGCAGCTTTTCGCGCGCTGCCGAGCGCCTGTATCGCACGCAGCCGGCGATCAGCCTGGGCATCCGCAAACTTGAGGATTCCCTCGGCCAGCCCCTGTTTGTGCGGGGTTCGCGGCCCGTGCGGCTCACCGATGCCGGCGTTCTTTTGAAGGAATACGCCGAACGGCTGCTGAATCTCCGCGACGAGGTAAAAAAGGGACTCACCGAGCTCGAAGGGCTGAAACGCGGCGAGCTATCGCTCGGCGTCAATGAAAGCTCGATCCATGCGCTGCTTCCGGCGCTGGCGAAATTTCGAACGGCGCATCCCGGCGTGCAAGTCCGTGTGCACCGCATGTTTTCGCGAGACATTCCCCACGAAGTGCTGAATTATCGCCTCGACGTCGGCGCCGTCTCCTTCGTCCCGCGCGAACCGCAGCTGCAAGCCACCGAAATTCTGAAAGACGAACTCGCTCTCGTCGTTCCGCTGAAACATCCGCTCGCCAAGAAGCGCGAAATCGACATCGAAGACCTCGGCCATGAAACATTCGTCGGCCATATCGTCGAATCGCCCTATCGCCGCCGCGTCATCGAACTTTTCGCGCGCCATCGCACCACGCTCAACATGCCGATCGAAATGCCGACCATCGAAAGCATCAAGCGCTTCGTGCAAATGGGAATGGGCGTCGCCATCGTGCCGCGCATGTGCGTGCAGTGGGAACTCGATCACGGCTGGATGAAGGAAGTGAAGGTTCGGCAGATGAGCATGCCGCGCCACGTCTACGTCGTCTCGCGCCGCGGCGCGCGCCTGCCTCACGCCGCCGCCGAACTCATGCGCATCCTCAAGACCGAATAGCGGCCCGGCCCGCCACACGGCCGGCCATATTAAACTTAGCCTCCATTGCGCTACGATACGCGTCTAAATGAAGGCAGTGGCACAGTCACTCTTGTTTACCGTGAGCTTCGAAGGGCCTGTATCTTGTAGCGACATCGCAAAATGACCAGCCTCATCGCCATCCTCGGCTTCGGATTCCTGCTTGGCATGCGCCACGCCACCGATCCCGACCACGTCATCGCCATCTCCACAATCGTCAGCCGCGAGCGCTCGATCGTGAAAGCCGGCCTCATCGGCGCGCTTTGGGGAGTCGGCCACACCGTCACGATCCTCATCGTCGGCGCCGCGATCATCTTGCTCGGCATCGCGATTCCCACCCGTCTCGGCCTCACCATGGAATTCTCTGTCGGTTTGATGCTGATCCTGCTCGGGATATTGAATCTGACCGGCGCGCTGGCTTGGATCACCGACAAATTTTCCCCCGCGCATCCGAAAGTCGAAGGCAGCCACGCCCACCTTCACGAACACGACGCCAAGCTACACATCCACTGGCACTCGCATGCGGGCGAATCGCAGCATCACGGAGAGAGCCTCCAGCCCCCGCGCTGGTTCGACAAATCGGCAGTGAAGGCGCAGCAAAGCGGCGACAGCCGCACAATGCTCGGCCTGTTTCACACGCTCCGTCCCCTCTTCATCGGCCTGGTACACGGCCTCGCAGGCTCCGCCGCCGTCGCGCTCCTCGTCTTGAGCACGATTCACAATCCCAAGTGGGCTGTTCTTTATCTTCTGATCTTCGGAATTGGCACAGTCGCCGGAATGATGCTGATTACCGCCGTGATCTCCCTGCCGTTTACCTTCGCGGGATACAAATTCGCCTGGCTGAATCGCGGCCTGATCGTCGGTTCCGGCGTGCTCAGTCTCGCCTTTGGCGCCTTCGTCTGCTACCACATCGGCTTCATCGACGGCCTCTTCACCAGCCATCCGACCTGGACGCCCAGCTAGCCGCGCATCGGCGCGACGCTCGGCTTACTGCGCCGCTTTCGCCTCCGCCACCGACGCATACAGCGGCAGCAGCTTGATCAATCCCGAAACCTGCATCACCGCGTTGCCTTGCTGCGTTAGCGCCGCCAGCGCCAATTTCTTCCCATGGTTGCGCCGGCTCACAAACAGCGACACCAGCGCCCCCACCCCCGCCGAATCCAAAAACGAGCACTTGCTCATATCAATGACCAGCACTTTTGCGGGCTCTTCTCGCATCGTCGATGCAAACCCATGCACCGTTTCCAGGCTTAACTTGCCGTTCAGGCCCACAACGGCCAGGTCCGCGTTGTTTGTATCGCTTCGTTCCAAATCCAGGAGTGAGGTTGGCATAAGCCGAAAAGCCTAGCCCAATTCATTGGGCCGCACATTAAAATTATGTTACAGCCCGTCGCCTTCGCGATGGAGCAGAACTCCGCCGCTTTCGGCCGCACCAAAACCGCGACTCGTTCCATTTTGGAAAAATCAAATCGTCAACTCAAACAATTTTTACTGAACCGATAACATTTTTCTTGACTCGCTCCCGCCTCCCGTTTATCTTCACTCGCCTATCTCCAGCGCAGTGACCGCGCCGTTCCCCCCTCCCCAGGAAAACGCATGCGCCTCTCGTGTCCGCCGTCACCGCTCCGCACACTCGTCTTCACCACCCTCTTCTATCTGTCGGCGCCCTCGCCGGCTCACGCTCAAGCGCCGTATCTCTTCGCCTCGCTTCCGGGCGGCGCGACTTCGCAAATCGCGAGCTACTCGATCGCCTCCGACGGAACACTGGTACCCATACAAGATTCGCCTTTCAATGTGTCTGGCGAAGGTGGCTTCCTCACCACCGACCCGAGCGATCAATTTCTGTTCGTGCTGAACGCCCACAGCAACACCATCTCGGTCATGTCGATCGATGCCAGCGGCGCACTCAAGGAGGTCGCCGATTCGCCAATTCCTGCGCCGCAGCTTAACGGTAGCGCCACACCTTCCGAACCGACTTGCATGGCAACTTTTGACGGTAAGGGAGTCAGTCCTAGTTATCTCTTCGTGGGATATCGATCCGGCGCAATCGTTGGGTATCAGATTGGCACTACCAGTCCGCCCTTAACCGCCGTTTCGATCACTCCAGCCGGCACCGCTCCGGTTGATATGGCCATTAGCCCCCAAGGCTTCATGTATGTGGCGCTGCAATCCAACTCCAGTTCAGCATTCGAAGCTCTGCCCCCTGGGCTCGGCATCCTAAGCATCGATCCGGCTTCCTCGCAGCTCACCCAGGTTGACTCCGCCAACGATGAACAAGATGACTCTGTTGCTCTCAACCCCACAGCGACCGTCCTATTCGATGGAGAGGGGAGTTCCGAAGCTGGCTTCCTCGAGAGCGCCCAGATTCCATCAAACAGCGCCATTCCGTTACCGACGCAGTCCCTGACAACCAATAGCTCCGATAGCCCTGCTTCCACTTTGTTGGTTGCGGGGTCTGGCCAGCTCCTCTATGTTCGGCAGGGAGCCCAGACCGCCGTCTATACCATAGACAAAGACACTGGAGTTCTCGCAGTTCCTTCCGGATCCACAGTAACCGTGCCCTTTGACCTCAATCGTGGGACCACGGTGGCGCATCCAGCCTTGCCCTACCTTTACAACCTGCAAAACGGCCAGATTCACATCTTCGAAATCATAGACTTCACCTCGGGCGCTCTTCAGGAGTTAACCAGCTCGCCCGTCACCATCGCGGAAGGCGCGGGTTCAGCAGGAATCGTGCTCACCCACAACGCGATGAAGCAATCTGCCCCGCAGTATGGCGCGCATCTTTTCCCGGCAGCGATCAACTTCAGTAGCCCGGTAACGGTCGGACAGTCCGCGTCTGACAGCTCAGCCCTCTTCACCAGCTCTGGTACGAACGCACTCACCGTGACCGTCTCTGTTACTGGAGCTAACCCGGGAGACTTCAGCGCCACGCCTTGTCTTTCACCAGTCGCCGCAGGGATCCCCTGTACAATCACCGTGACTTTCCAGCCAACCCAGGCTGGGCCTCGCGCAGCGACTCTATCCGTCGCCTATTCTGGCGCTAACGCACCGCAGACCCTTCAGCTCACGGGCTATGGCCTCGCCGGTGAACCCACTGTCAGCCTCGCACCTTCGACCCTCACTTTCGCACCAACAAGTCTGGGTACCACGGCCGCGTCTCAATCCGTCGTCGTCACGAACGCCGGTAACACCAATCTCCACATTTCCTCCATCGTCGTCGGCGGGCAAAACGTCGCCGACTTCGCCATCACAAATAGCCCCAGCCCATCCGCTCTCCCTACAGCTTGCGCCGCTGCCGCATACTCACCGGGCGCTTCGTGCTCCATTACTGTCGTCTTTGCACCCCTCGCCGCAGGAGCCCGCAGCGCATCGATCACCATCACCGACGACGCCCCCGGCTCCCCGCAAGCTGTGCAGCTTGGTGGCACCGGGCTCGCTTCGGGTACCGGCGGAACAAGCGGGACAGGCAATCCAACGCCAACTGGTCCGCCCGCCATCACCGTGTCAGCGAGCTCATTGGTATTCATTTCGACCGCCGTCAACTCCCCAACGACCGAACAATACGTCACCATCACCAACTCGGGCGCCAGCGGCTCGTCACTGATCATCACGAGCGTCGCACTTACCGGCACAAACTCAGCCGACTTCGAGTTGACGAATGGCTGCAAGACTCCCGTATCCCCTCAAACTCAAGGCTGCATCCTTGGCGTCACCTTCACTCCATCTGGATCCGGGCCTCGCACAGCGAGTCTGATCCTCACCGACAACTCAGCGCCCTCAACTCAGACCATCGCGCTCACAGGCTCGATTCAAAATCAAACCGAGGTCGTTACCATTTCTCCGGATCCCTCCGGCCAAGGCCAGTCGGCCACCGTTTCCGCCGGACAAACCGCCACCTATAAGCTCCAGGTCGTCTCCACTTTCAACGGCACCATCTCGTTCTTGCCCTGCGTCGGCGCTCCTTCCACCGCGACATGCACCGTCCCCGGACCAATTACCATGCGGGCCAATCAACCCGCACTGTCGTTCCCGATCACTGTGGCCGTCGCCGCCGCCTCATCTACTCGTTTCGACGAGCGGCCCCGCCCGATTGCGCCGCTCCTCGTCGCTTTCCTCTCTCTGCTGGTCTACTGCGCACTCGTCCTCTGGTTCGCATATGTGCTCAAAGCGTGCCACCCCCGTCCGTCGCCTTTCCCGCCCCACACATTCCCGTCGCTGTCTCGCCTGCCTGCCGTCGCAGCCGTGCTCGTGCTCTCTCTCCTTGCAATAGCCGGCTGCGGCGGCGCGTCAACCGTCGCGACCGCACCGACAACCGCCACACCCACCTCCGACTCCCAGACCTACACCATCACCGTCCAGCCGATCGCCACGACTTCCGACAATCTCCCCGGTCCGAGTGTCCCGCCCATAACCTTGACGCTGGTCGTCGACTAGCCCAACTCCGCAAGCAGTCCGTCCAACGCCCCGCAACGAAAAAGGCGGGAGCCATCAAGGCTCCCGCCCAACCTCTTTCCACGACTAACTGTTAGCTTCCAACTTCCACCACTCCACGCCAGCAGCTACAAGACACGAGTCACCAGTCACAAGTCACCAGTCACCGCTTTCAGTCCGCAGCCCCACCCTTATCCGCCGTGATCCGATACACCACCTGCGCTCCATCATCGGACACCAGCAGCGACCCATCCGGCGCCACCGTCACGCCCACCGGCCGTCCATTCACATTTCCCTTCGCCGGATCAGGCACCAACCCGGTTAAAAACGGCTCCGGATCGCCCGACGGCTTCCCATCTTTGAACGGAATGAACACCACCTGGTATCCCGCGCGCGTCGAACGGTTCCACGAACCATGCTCGCAAAGGAACACGCCCCCGTCGTACTTCGCCGGGAATTGCTTACCCGTGTAAAACGCAAATTGCAGCGGCGCCCGGTGCGCTCCCAGCAGCACATCCGGAATGATCGCCTTCGCCACGAGCTCCGGCTTCTGCGGATTCACGCGCGGATCGACGTTCTTCCCGATGTAGCTGTACGGCCAGCCGTAAAATCCGCCGTCCTTCACCGACGTGAAATAGTCCGGCGGCAGATCGTCGCCCAACCCATCGCGCTCGTTCACGCTCGTATACAAAATGCCCGTCTTCGGTTCGAACGCGATGTTCACCGGATTGCGCAAGCCCGTCGCAAACAGCCGGGCGTTCTTTCCGTCCGGATCGGCAATCGTCACCGCCGCGCGCCGCGTGTCGCTTTCGATGTCGATGTTCGACTGCGAGCCCACGCTCACATACATCTTTCCGTCCGGACCGAACGCCACCGCGCGTGTCGAGTGCCCTCGCCGCGGCAAATCCATGATCTTCTCCGCTTCACCCTGTACTTTCGAGTTCACCGGATCGAATTTGTAGCGCAGCACTGCGTCCGTATCGCCCACGTAGAGATAATTTTCGTGAAACGCGATTCCGAACGGCTCGTCGAGCTTGCTCAGAAATTCTTCTTTCTGTCCCGTCCCATCCCCGCTGGCCGGCAGCCGCAAAATATAAATTTTCCCGGCGTGCGTGTCCGCCAGGAAAATGTCCTTGCCGTTCGGCGCCACCGTCAGCCAGCGCGGCTCGTTGAAATCCGTCGCAAACACGCTGATCTTGAATCCCGGCGGCACCGTCGGCAGAAATCCCTTCGGCGGTTTCGATTCTTCCGGCGGATTCCCCGCCGACTTCGTCGCAAACGGCGCAGGCAGTTGCGGCTTCTCTCCGTGCGTCACTTGCCCCAGCAAAACTCCCGGAGCGGCACACAGAATTCCCAACGCCGCAATCCGCAATCCCCATCGACCGCCAGTCGCATCCATAAAAAATCTCCTCAGAAAATTTTCTCGATCGCCGTCAAAAACCACACCGAAATCGCCACCAAAATTCCGCTACTGTCTTACCACCTTCTTGCCGCGTTTCACCACTACCGTTTCACCCCCAAAATGTCGCTCCCTAAGATGTTCGAATGAATCGCTCGGTTCTAACCTAGCCTCGCTCTGCCCAATCTCAGACGAACCACTATCTTGGGCGTGAGCAGGCTCTTGGGTGCCGCACCCTTAGCTTTGAAAGGGTGCGGGTTAGACTCGACGCCTCCCAATTCGATCCGAATCTTTGCGACTCTGACGGTCTTGGTTCTGCCTGCGTCGCTCGTTACGACCGCATGAACGCCTTCCCTAACCTTCGAGGCCGCCGCCGCTGTCCCACCATGTCCCCACGACCCCACCCAAATTTTCACTGGACAATATATCAATTCCGTGAGATACTCTTCCCGTAAACATCTATGCCCGAACCAATCCCGAATTGAAACTCACCCCAGCAACTCCTTTAGAATCCGCACTTACGTAAGTGCAGATTCTAAAGACTTTTAAACCCCATAGAGTCATACACTTTCGCAAAAAGGGGAGTGGCCCCCCGTGGCCCCGGCTCGAACCCATAAGCCAATACCCTTCTCACCACAAAGACTTCCTGTTTACATTCGGCCTCGTCGCGACCCGTTACAGTGGTTTCAGACTCAAAATCCTGGCCGAAGACCCTGTCGTCAACGGTCGAATCAAACGAGGTCTTAATGAAAGCTCTTCTAGCCGTTTTTTGCCTTCTCTTTGCCGCGACTGTTATCGACGCCGCCCCGGCGCCGCCATCCAAGCCTTTGGTCGTAGACATTAAAAACGCCGAGAATCAGGTCGTCGGCACCGCTACGCTTTCCGATGCTCCCCACGGAGTGCGGATCAAGCTCGACATCAAAAACCTTCCGCCCGGCGAACACTCGCTCCACATCCATCAGTTCGCCAAGTGCGAAGGACCCGACTTCAAGTCCGCCGGGTCGCATTTCAATCCCGATGGCGCTGCGCACGACCACGGCTCGCTGCCCGCCGGTGACATTCCTGATTTCTCGCTGATCGTTGCCGCCGACGGCACCGCTCACGCCACGGTCGTCGCGCCCAACGTCACGCTGGGCACCGACAGCCACTCCGTTTTCAGCAACGGCGGCACCGCCATGGTGATTCACGCCGTCGCCAGCCAAGCCAGCAGCGCCGCTCCTCCCCGGATTGCCTGCGGTGTCATCGCCAAGCCGGCACAGTAACGATCCCCAGTCTCTTTAGGACGAGGGCGCGAGGCACTTCGGCGCCCTCATTCCTCCTGCGCGCGCCGGTGGTACTGTCTGCCTATCTCCTTCTGCCTCCGCGTCTTCCGGTCGAAAGATTCCTGCGACGAAACTTGCCTCACTCCATCCAATTTTCTGGTAACGCGGCAAATGAACGCCGCATCCAACGAATCGTTTCCGGCGTATCTTTTATTGAACTTAAAACGTGACGTGGTCCCTGCCGCCCGCGCCGCTACTTTCGGAGTCGCCATGCGCAGCCCGTACATCGGCAAAGCTTTCGCGGTCATAGTGATCGTTCTCTTTCTAGGTTGGTCCGCCGTGCGCTCCATCGGAGCGAAGCCGGCCGAGCCGAAATTCCCATTCCCCAAGCCGGCCACTGACGAACCTCTCGCGTCGGCCAAGGGTCAGGAGAAAGTCGTCCTCGCCGGCGGATGCTTCTGGGGCGTCGAAGCGGTCTACGATCACACCAAGGGTGTGATCAGTGCCGTCTCGGGATACTCCGGCGGCCACGTCGAGAAGCCAGGCTACGAGATGGTGAGCACTGGATTGACGGGCCACGCCGAATCCGTCGAAGTGACCTTCGATCCATCGCAGATTTCGTTCGGCCAGATTTTGATGATTTATTTCTCCGTCGCGCACGATCCGACGCAGTTGAATCGTCAGGGTCCCGACGTCGGCTCGCAATATCGCTCTGCGATCTTTTACACGACCGAGGATCAGAAGCGCATCGCCACGGCGTACGTAGAACAGATCAACGCCGCGAAAACGTATCCGTCAAAAATCGTGACGCAGATCGCGCCCTTCCAAGCTTTTTATCGCGCCGAGGAATATCACCAGCACTACCTCGAATCGCACATGAGCCAGCCCTACATCATGTACAACGACCTGCCCAAACTCTCGAACCTGAAAAAAGACTACCCCGACCTCTACGTCAAGAATTAAGCGCAACGCCGCATCCCGCTCATTTCTCGCTTTTGTAGGAGCGGGGCTCGCTCCGCCCGACGTGAACACGATTACCGATTGTCCGTCTTCGGTAGCGCCGGCATCTTGCCGGCGTTTTTTCCTTCTGTTGTACGGGCGCAGCATTGCTGCGCCCCAAACGCCCGGACGTAAACTTCTTGCCCTCTCCATGGTTCGCGGTTGGCGCAACATTTCCCACGGACCCGGTTTCTATAACCAGCACCAAGCAGTAGCCCGGTCGGAACCAAAAAACTGATATCAGCATCGAACCACCAGTTTTTTTAACTGTGAGGGTTGGTGTCTCCTCACGGACATACGGAGGAAACATGTTCAAACGAATTGCTCTGGCATCCATTGCTCTTCTGTTCGCGTTCGCACTCACCACCATCCGCACCCAGGCCCAAGAAGTCTATCTCGGCGACGCCCATGTGGACGGCGGCCAGGATCACGACAGCATTCACGTCGGCAAGCACGATGGCCGTTTCCGCGCCATCCAATTGCGCGTCGAAGGCGGCGAAGTTTTCTTCGAGAAGGTCGTCGTACATTTCCATGACGGCTCGCATGAAGAACTCATCGTTCGCGATCGCATTCCGTCCGGCGGCTCGACCCGCGCGATCGATCTTCCCGGCGATCGCCGCGTGATCGAATCCGTCGAACTCTGGTACGGCAAAGCCCGCTGGGAGCACCGCCCGAAAGTTGCCCTCTTCGGCCTTCGCTAATTTCACATAGCAAAAATCACGGGCGCAGCGATTCTTCGGACACTCCCGAAGCACGCTGCGCCCGAAGCATTTACAGCAGCCCTTTGATTGGAAGCGAGTTTCGAGTTTCGAGTTTCGAGTTTCGAGTTTCGATCAGGCCCATTGACGCTTCTGACCCGTTCTGTTCTCCTACGCTCAGAGCCTGAGCAGCGGGTTCTGGCCCAATCGCGATGAATTTTCACCACCACATTCCTTCAGCGCCGCTCAATCACTTCATCAGCATGATGTGGTTTGGCGACGACTACATCGCGCCGCACCGCCTCGAGCGAGTGCTTCCCAACGGCGACATGGCGCTGATCATCAACCTCTGGGAAAACCGCACGCGCGTTTATAACGCGGACGATCCACGCAGGTTCAACACCTTCGAAGGTTCGATCGTTGTCGGTGCGTATTCGGCATTCACCGTGATCGACACCGATGAGCAGCGCGCGACCGCTGGAGTCGCGTTCCGTCCTGGCGGCGCGTTTCCCTTCTTGAGATTGCCGGCCGGCGAGTTGCAGGACTCAAATGCTTCACTTTCCGATTTGTGGGGACGTCAGGCAGCATCCGATCTGCGCGAGCAACTTCTCGCTGCGCGTTCGCCCCAAGCGAAATTCAAAATTCTCGAACAGACATTTCTTCGTCGCCTCAACGCGCCCGTCGAGCCGACGCATCCTGCCGTCTCTTTCGCCGTCGAAAATTTCCGTCATCGCCCGACTCGCCCAATTTCCACAGTCACGGAGCAGATTGGCCTGAGCGATCGCCACTTCATCCAGCTTTTTTCTCAACACGTCGGTCTGACCCCCAAATTGTTCTGCCGCGTCCAGCGCTTCCAGAAAGTCTTAAACAACCTGAGCACACTGGCGGCAGGCTCCGTGATCGATTGGCCGCAGATCGCGCTAACATGCGGCTACTTCGATCAGGCTCATTTCATTCACGATTTCCGCGCTTTCTCTGGCATCAATCCCACGACATACGTCGCCAACAAAACTCAATTTCAGAATCACGTCGCGCTTTAACATCACCGGAAATTAGAAAGCGAAATCACGCCGCAAAAAGAAAAGGCGCGCCCGAAACTCCGGACGCGCCCTCATCACAACGCAATCGCTCTCGCAACTAAAGGAGTGTCACAGCAGATCAGGGAATGTTCAACTGCATTCCCGGCTTGATCTTGTCGGGATCCGGCAAGGTTTCCTTATTGGCATTCGCGATCTTCATGTACTGGTTCGGATCGCCGTAAAAATGCTTGCTGATTTTCGACAGGTTGTCGCCAGCCTGCACCGTGTACGTGCGCGGACCTACAACCGCGGTGTTTGCGCTGCCAGCCGCCGCTGCCGCCGCGGCTTCCGGAGCCGAAATGTCGGCGGTCAAATCAGAATAGTTCGGATCGACCAGTTTGATTTGATCCCAGATTTTGTTCTTTACGTCTTGCGACGGCGCCGCAACGCGAATGAAGAGCTTGTCACCCTCCATGTTCACGTTCTGCAGATTCGTATTCTGTTGCTGCTGGATAAAATTCAATACCGACTGATATTTGGCTTTTAGTTCTTCAAATTTATCGGCCATATGATTTTCCTTCCGCATGATTGAGATCCAGTGATGTGCTCGATCGGTCGCTCCTCAGGAGGTCCGAATGATCGAGGAGCTGGGTGGGAAGCAAACCGTACCACTTCGACTCGCCGGCGACAAGCAACTGCGCACCTCTACCGCCAGAAATTCATGTATCTGAATTGTAAAAAACACTTTCCGTGTAAGCTTTCTCAGTGCGCTAAGCATGGGCGCGTTCGATGCGAAATGTGAAGCAGCCAGCCGTGGTGCTGTTTACCTGAATGTAGGCGGCTTCCGGGTTCGCGAACAATTTTTCGATCGCCGGTTCGTATTTTCCATCATCGACGAATTCCGTAGCGATCAGCTTGCGGCCATGTGCGTATGCTTCGAGTGTTCGCGGGCTGTTTCGCAACTCCTCGGGAAATTCGGCGCTATCGTATCGTGCGCAGTTGTCCGCGTGAATGTATACGGGGCCTGGTTGGGGCAGCGATTCGACTCCCGCGAACCGATCGTAGGTGAAAAGGATTCGCCGGTCCTGCCCAGCCACAAATGTCTTCAGACAATGCCGGCACGGCGCCGCATCGCCGGCAGTTTCGATGTGCGCTGGAAATCCGTATTTCGGAGCCTTCATCGTCGATCGCACTGCGTTCGCCACCTCGGTGGGCATCGCCACAATTCGCATCGTTGTATTCATGAACTGTTCTCCCGTCCTGAGCTGCGGCTTCGAGCAGCCTGACAACGCCATCTTCCACTTCCGCGAGTGGGCGTTCTATCCGGCGACGGACGTCAAACTTTTTTGCTTTCTCTGAATCTCCTCTTTGCCTCTCTTTCTGAGCCTTGCGCGATGCGGTCGGCTGGGATTCGGAAGTTGCGGTAAGCTGAGGATTCGACGGAACCCACGGGCCGATGGCGAAATCATCCAAAGTTAGTGCCGGGCTTCTTCTCTATCGCAGAGAGAACGACGAGCTGGAGTTTTTGTTAGTGCATCTTGGAGGTCCCTTCTGGACCAAGAAGGATGACGGCGCGTGGTTCCTTCCGAAGGGCGAGGTAAATCCCGGCGAGGACGAAAAGGCCGCGGCGCTACGAGAGTTTCGGGAGGAGACCGGGCTCGATATTCATCCGGCTCTGGAGTTGCTTTCGCTCGGTACTGTGAAGCACAAGTCCGGAAAGCTCGTCCATGCCTGGGCGCTCGAGGGCGATTGCGATCCGAGCGCGATTCACAGCAATACGTTTGAGGTCGAGTGGCCTCCGCGTTCCGGGAAGAAGCAGACGTTTCCGGAGATCGATCGAGCTGCATTTTTCACGCAGGCTGCTGCCGAGAAAAAAATGCATCCGACCGAGTTTGAGTTCTTGTCGCGGCTTGTTGGGCTGCTTTAAGCGTCGCGGTCATGGCAAATGGTGCGACGCATGAGACAAGTCTCGCGATTCCTCTCGGCGGGGCAATTTGGTTCTTGCCAAGTTTTGCGTTCCGCCTCAATTTCAAGTCAGCATCCAGCCTAGCTCCGGAGTGAATTCCATGCAGGAAACCGCACAGCAGTACACGCAACGCATCCTCGGTTATGTGGCAGGCAAGAACGCGTTCAAGGTGCAATCGGAAACGCCGAAGCGACTCGCGGCACTGATCAAAAAAGCTTCACCGCCGAAATTGCGAAAGCGTCCCGCGGCGGACAAGTGGTCGGTGACAGAAATTCTCGCGCATCTTGGCGACGCCGAAATTGTCACCGCATGGCGAATTCGCTCAATTCTCGGCGCGCCGGGAACTCCGATCCAGGCCTACGACCAGAATGCGTGGGTCGCCGCCGGGCGGTACAACGAACGCAACCCGCGCGAGTGCCTGGAAGTGTTTCGCGCGGTGCGCGAGGCCAACCTCGGAGTGCTGAAGCGGCTGAAGCCCGAGCAATGGAAACATCACGGCATGCACGCCGAGCGTGGCGAAGAAACTATCGAGCGGATTTTGCACATGATGGCGGGCCACGACATCAATCACCTCCAGCAGATTGAACGCATCCTCAAACCGGGGACGAGGCCGAAGAAAGCGCGCTAATCGTTCGTTATTCGTGGCGCAGGGCCACCATGGGGTCGATGCGCATGGCGCGGCGCGCGGGGATGAGGCACGCGGCGAGCGCAATCACGGTCAGCAGCAGCGTCACAGAGATGAATATTACAGGGTCGGTGCTGGTCACTCCGTAGAGCATGCTGGCGAGCATGCGCGTCAGAGCGAAAGCCGCAGCGACCCCGACCACAACGCCGAAGAAAATCAACCGCAAGCTCTCGGCGAGGATGAGGCTCAGCATCCCTGACGGAGTTGCGCCGAGGGCCATGCGGACGCCGATTTCGCGCGTGCGTTGCGTAACGGCGTAGGAAATGACGCCGTAGATTCCGATGGCGGCGAGCAGAAGCGCGAGAATCGCGAACGCACTGAGCAGCATCCGCATGAAATTGCGCAAGGCGAGCGAGCGCGAAAGGACTTGCTCCATCGATCGCGTTGAACCGACCGGAATCAGAGGATCGACTTCGGTGAATGCGTCGCGCACGGCGCGGGTGAGATTGAGCGGATCGATGGATTGGCCGGCCGCGCTGGTTGCGACGCGAACGGCGACGGTGCGCGGGAACCATCCCTCGAAAAGTTGAGACGTGCCGAAGGAAGCCTGCGCGGCGGGAATGAACGTCGTGGGCGGCGCCGGTTGGTCGAGATAGGACTTCACGTCGCGAACGACACCGACGATTTCAGCCGAATCTTTGCCGCCGAGCGCGATGTGTTCGCCGATCGCCGACTTCTGCGGAAAAAATTGGCGCGCGAAGGATTCGTTGACGATGGTGACGCGAGCGGCCGCTCCGGTATCCGCATCGGTAAAGCTGCGGCCGTCACGCAGCGAGATTCCCATCGTGCGGAAATAGCCGGGCGTGATTTCGCGATAGTCGACGCTGTGCCACTCCGTGTCGCTGGAGCCGATCAGCTTGATTCCGTTGTTACCGCCGCGCTGGAGCGGCAGACCGGCGGACACGACGCCCGCAGCTTCGACGCCAGGCGTCGATTCGAGGCGCGCGATCAAAGCGTGATTGAAATTTTCGACTTGCTCCGTCGACTTGTAGCGCGAGCCAACCATCCAGAACTGCATCGAGAGAACGGGATGCGGATTGAAGCCGGGATCGGTATGGAGTAAGCGAGAGAACGTAGCGATCATCAGTCCGGCACCGGTGAGGAGGACGAGAGAGACGGCGAATTCGCCGACAACGAGCATTTTGCGAAGGAGCGTGCGAATCGGCGACGCGCTGGAGCGGCCGACGCCTTCTTTTAGAGAATCGGTGAGATTGACGCGGGTCGCATCGAGCGCGGGTGCGGTGCCAAAGAGCGCGCCGGTAAGCAGCGCCACGAGAAACGCAAAGGCGAACGCGGCAGCGTCGAGATGAATGTCGGCGGCGCGCGGCAGATCAACCGGCGCCAGCGCGAGAAGCGAATCCATGCCAAGCGACGCGATGAGCAGCCCCAACGCGCCCCCAGCGATCGCCACGAGCATGCTTTCGACCAGCAAAAGACGAACGATACGGCGGGGCGAGGCGCCGAGAGAAATGCGGACCGCGATTTCGCGTCCGCGCAAACCGCCGCGGGCGAGAAGCAGATTCGCAACGTTGGCGCAGGCGATCAGGAGCACAAAGCCAATCGCGCCTAGAAGAACGAAGAGGTAGACGCGGACGTCCATGCCGATCATGCGTTGATATGGAATGAAGTCGATCCGTCTTCCTTCGGGGAAATCCTCGGGATTTTCGCGACGGAAATCCTGAATGATGAGGGCGTTGTTCGCGGCGAGTTCGGCGCGGGTGACGCCGGGCTTGAGACGCGCGAGAACGTCGATGTTTTCACCGCTGCCCATGGTCTTGGCGACGAGCGCGAGCGGAGTCCAAACATCGGGAGCGCTGGAATCGGGCGCCCCCGACTGGCCGACGGTGGCGAAGCTGCGCGGCATCACGCCGATGACGGTGAACGGCTCACCGTTGAGGAGAATCGGCTTGCCGATGGGATTGGGATCGGCGGCAAGGTAATGCTGCCAGAGGTTGTAGGTGACGATCGCAACATGCTGCCCTTCGCCGGCGTCGTCGGCGGCTACGAAGTCTCGGCCGATTTCGGGAGCGACACCGAGCACACGGAAACAGTCGGCGCCCGCGGGCATTCCCTGGATGTGAACGGCGGTGTTGCCGACGGCGAGGTTGTAGCCAACTTCGGTGATGCCGGAGACGTATTGGAACGGCGAGGAGAAGGAGCCGAGGCGGCGGAGTTCGGTCGCGGTCAGGCTCATCTCGCCGGTCTGGTCTTTATAGGTTTCGGCGAGCTGGACGATACGGTCGGGCTGCGGGAATGGAAGCGGTCGGAGGAGAACGCCGTAGACGACGGTGAAGACGGCGGTGTTGGCTCCGATGCCGAGGGCGAGGGTGAGGACGGCGGTTGCAGTGAAGCCGGGCGATTTGGCGAGGACGCGGAGGCCGAAGCGGACGTCTTGCCACAAAGATCTAACAAAGGAATTCATGGGATTCCCCCGGAGAAGGAACGAGCGAGGGGAGGATTTAGTTTCATCGTGGATTTCACGAAGCCGATGGACGTCCGGTGGATTCTTGTGGATTTTCGCTTCAGCTTCGATTTCAGGGGACCGAGGGAGGCGGATAGATCTTGCGGACTTGGGGCGCAGCAGTGCTGCGCCCGTACATGGCGGTGCTGTGGCCGCTGAATCGGAGAGAAGAACAGTGTGGTGGAGGTTGTCGTGTTGATTTTGCGGAGGTTGAGTCTAAGCCCGCACCCTCTGAAACCTGAGGGTGCGGCACCCAAGAGCCGATCTTGTGTGGGCTATTTTTTTTCGGCGGACTTTTCGTGCTTGGATTCGCCGCCTTCGTGTTTGGACTCGCCGGTTTCGGATTTGCCTTCGGCGCCTTCGCTGGGTTTTTCGGATTTGGTGTCGGATTCACCCGGTTTCTTGGGGAGGTATTGAACGATCAGGGAGATGCGGCGATTGCTGGGGTCGAGGGGATTTTCTTTTTTGCGGAGGCGCTGGTCGGCGAAGCCGCGAACCTGGGTGACCTGATCGGTGCGGATGCCGTGCTGGAGCATTAGGCGGCGGGCGGCGTTGGCGCGATCAGAGGAAAGCTCCCAGTTGGTATAGGTGCTGGCGGCGGAGTAGGGCTTCGAGTCGGTGTGGCCTTCCATGGCGATGGTATTGGGGAGTTTGCCGAGTTCGCCGGCGAGCGCGCTGAGGAGTTCGATGCCGTCGGCGCTGATTTTTGAGCTGCCGCTGTCGAAGAAGGTGCCGCTGGCGGATTCGGTCAGCTCAATGCGGAGCCCCTCGTTGGTGACGGTCAAGTCGATGTTGTTCTTGAGTTTTTCAAAATCGGGGACCTCGCGAATTGTTTTTTCGAGCTGGTCCTTGATTTCGTCCATGTTGTCTTTGGTGACGACGAAATTCTCGCCGACGCCCTGCATGTCGCTGCCGACTTTTTCGGCGGTGCCAGTGGGGTCGCGGAAGTAGCCGCCGACCGCTTTTTTAACTTTTTCGCTGGAGCCGAGGAGCCAGAGGACGATGAAGAGCGCCATCATGGCGGTGACGAAGTCGGCGTATGCGACTTTCCACGCGCCGCCGTGATGGCCGCCGTGGCCACCTTTTTTCTTGATGACGATGATGGGTTTCGCATTGGCCATGGAGGTCGCAGGTCGATGTGCTTATGCAGCCGGAGCAGCAGCGGCATCGCCGCCACCACCGCCGCCGCCCTTGATGTACTTTTCGAGATCCTGAAAGCTCGGTCGCACGTGGCCGGGAATCGCGCGGCGGCCGAATTCGACGGCGACCGTGGGCGGAATTCCTTTCATGAACGCGACCATAGCGACGCGAAGGACGTAGTAGTAGGCGTGCTCGTCTTCGGTGCCCTTGGTCATGCTCGCGGCGATGGGGCCGATGAGGCCATAGCAGAGCAAGATGCCGAGAAATGTGCCGACGAGCGCGGCGGCGACTTTGTGGCCGATTTCTTCGGGGGGCCCGCCGATCGCGCCCATGGTGATGACGACACCGAGCACGGCGGCGACGATGCCGAGGCCGGGGAGAGAGTCGGCCATGGTGGAGAGCGCGGCGATGGGCTGGCCCGCGCCGTGATGATGAACATCCATGTCGAGCTCCATCATTTGATCCATGTCGAAAGGCTCGACACCGCCACCGGCGGCGAGACGAATCGTGTCGCAGACAAAGTGAAGAGCGTGGTGGTCTTTCAGAAATTTCGGATATTTGGAGAAGACCGGGCTCTTGTCGGGACCGTCGCTGTCGGCTTCGAGCGCCATGAGTCCTTCTTTGCGGGCGCGGCTGAAAAGTTCGTACATCATTTTCATGGTGTCGAGATATTTGTCTTTGCCGAATTTCGAGCCGCCGAATGCCCCGGCAAGGCCGCCCACGATTGCTTTGAGAATGTGGAGCGGATTGGCGATAAGCAGGGTGCCGAGGGCGGCGCCACCGATGATGACGAGCTCGGCGGGCTGGACGAGCACCTTGAGATTGCCGTGCTCCATCAAGTAGCCGGCGACGACACATCCGAAGACAACGACGATGCCGATGATTACAAACATGACGAGTCGATCCTCTGAGAGTTTTTGCGTAAAGAAGACGCGACGATGCTGTTTTTGCGAGGGCGCAGGTCAGTCATAGCGCACCTTTGTGCGATTGCCGCCTTCGGCGATGCTTTCGCGAAGGGCGCGTTCGGCGCGGAGAACCATGGCTTCGACGGTGTCGCTGTGCTTGACGACAGTGCCGCCGACGGAAATGGTGACGGGGACGCGATCGCCCCACCATGCGATCTTGCTGGCATTGACCATGCGGCGCAGGCGTTCGGAGGCGCGCTCGATTTCGTTGCCGCTGCACTCGGTGAGGATGGCGAGAAACTGGTTGCTCTGCCAGCGACCGAGATAGTCGGTGGGGCGAACGGTGTTTTCGAGCGTCTGGCCGACGACGCGGAGGATTACGGCGATGGCGCCCGGTCCGTCGCGCGCCAACACTTTGTCGAGATGATCCATCTCCATGCAAAGGATGGAGAACGGGACGTGATGCTCTTCGAAGATGCGGATATTTTCAGCGATATGGGATTGCGTGACGCCGTGATTGAGGACGCCGCTGGCTTCATCGATGCAGCCGTAGGTGGCGAGTTTGGTTTGGCGGCGATCCCACTCGGCGAGAGCAATGCTTTCTTCGAAGCTTTCGGCGGCGCCGATGATGACGCCTTCGGAATTGCGCACGGGAAACGCCCAGAGCTGCACGGGAATGCGGTGGCCGGACTTGTGACGCATGGAGACGAGCGCTTGGGTGGGTTTGCCGTCGCGCATTGCAGCGGTGGTGGGAGCAAGATTGCCACTGAGCTCGTTGTCTTCGCCATCGGTCTCGCCGAGAAAATTGTCGGAGTGGAAGCGGCCGATGACGTCCTGGCGGAGATAGCCAGTGATGCGCTCGGCGCCGTCGTTCCAGAAGAGGATTTTGCCTTCGCGATCGACGACGTAGACGGCAACGTGAAGGTTGTCGAGGATGCTGCGGAAGAAGTCGATTTCCGAGAGGCGCGCCATTCAGAGCTCCGCGGGTTTTGGAGGGGCAAGTTTGATTCCAATTCGTGGGCCTGGAAGAGTGCGGGAAGGCGCTAATTTGGCGGAGTTTTGTGGCGCCGGCGGGTGCGGTGCGCGTCGAATGCGCGGCCGGTTGCGGATTTGGGAATCGAATGGTTCGTTTCGGGATTCGATGTTTGCGAAACAAGAAAGGCGCAGCTTGCGCTGCGCCTTTGGTGAATCTTGATGGATGGCGGATCGCAGTTTCGTTTATGCAGTGATGCTGACGCCGGTGGTTGCGGACGACGACGTGGAACTCGGCGTCGAGGTGGTGGAACTGAAGCTCGGCAGGAACTGTTGCAGATCGGATTGCAGTGAGGCGTAGGCCTGCTGCGCGGACGAGAGACTTCCGGATTGCAGAGCCGAGCCGAGCGAAGTGAAGTCCTGCTGGAGCGTGGAGATTGGCGAGCCCGAGCTGGAGTTTGAATTGGAGTCGCCGCTTTCGCTGGTGCGGTGATGATGGTGGCCGTGATGCGCCTGACCGCTGGCCTGCGCTTGCTGCGCGCTCTGCTGAATCGTGGCGAAGTCCTGTTGCGCAGCGGTGAGATTTCCGGATTGGAGATCCCGGCCGAGCGTTTGGAACGCCTGGAGGATGGGATTGGAGCTCGAGTTCGTTGAGGAGCCGGTGGATGAAGTTGCGCTTGCGCTCGAGCTTGAAGACTGACTGCCGCTCGGCAGCTTTTGCGAGAGCGCGGTGTAGTCGGATTGCGCCTGCGCCAGATTGCCGGACTGAAGATCCTGGCCGAGTTTCTGGAACTGAGATTGAATCTGCTGAAATTTATTCTGCGCTTGCTGTGCGACGGTGTTTTGGAAAACGCTGCTGCCGGCGATTCCTGCGATGGACATTTGCGGCCTCCCGATCTTAGAACTTTCTTAGTGCGAGTTGTTGTCGCGTCCGTCTTTTGAGTTGCTATCGACCCGAGACGGCGAAACATTAGCGCCGAATTTTTGGCGCGGAACGGAGTGCATGCGGAGGGCCAGCGGTGTTACCGGTGCAAGGTGTGTCGTTGCAACGCACGACGACCCGATGAAGATGTGAAAGGAATGCGACCCGGCAGAATTTTCCTCGTCGCATCGGCAAAGAAGTATGGGCCGACGAGTCGATTATGCGGAGGCGACTCTGTTCACCGGGGCGTGGTGGAGTTTCGGAGTTGAAGTGAAGAGCGGGATCAGACCTTCGACCAGAGTGGGGTGCGTCAGGATGGTGTCGCGGAGAGTCGTGTAGGGCACTCCGGCGGACATTGCGATCTGGACGGAGGCCATGACGTCGGCGGCGCCGACTCCGAATGAGGTGAAGCCGAGAATTTCGTCGGTTTGCGCTCCGACCAGGGCTTTCATGAAGCCGCGCGTTTCGGCCATGGTGGTGGCGCGCATCACCGCTTCCATCGGAATTTTGAAGAGGCGGTAGGAAATGTTTTGCGCTTGCGCTTCCCTTTCACTGAGTCCGTAGCGCGCCAGCTCCGGATCGATGAACAAGCAGAACGGAACTTTTCTGCCGGTGGTGACGCGATTGCCGCCGGTAAGGCTGGCGTGGACGATGCGCGCGTCGTCGGCGCTGACGTGCGTGAACATCGGGCTGCCGGCAACTTCGCCGATTGCCCAGACTCCGCGCGCGGTTGTGGCGAGGCGTTCCGTTCGTTTTGATGTATCCCTTTTCTGTGAGCTCGACGCCGGCGATATCGAGACCAATGCCCTGCGTGTTGGGAGTGCGGCCGGTCGCGACAAGGAGATGGGTGCCTTCGATTGTTTTCCGGCCACCGTTGGAATTTTTTTCGAAGTGGACGGTGACGGAGTCACCGGACCTTCCTGAGATTTGCGTGACCTTCGCGTCGAGGACGACTTCGATGCGTTCGTCCGCGAAAAGCCGGTGAACGCCGTCGCTGACGTCATCATCTTCGGCGGGAAGCAAGCGTGAATTACGGCCGATGACGGTGACGTTGCTGCCGAAACGGCGCACGGCCTGGGCGAACTCGAGGCCGATGTAACCGCTGCCGAGAACGATAAGGTGAGATGGAACTTCGTCGAGCTCGAGTGCCTCAACGTGCGTGATTGGCTGCGCATCGGCGAGACCGGGAATTGGTTCGAGCGTGGCGTGAGTGCCAGTGTTGACGATTACGTTTTCGCCGCGGAGTTGGCGCTTCGTGCCGTCGGGAAGCTCGACTTCTATGGTTTTGGGGGCGACGAAACGACCGTTGCCGAGGATGAATTCCGCGCCGGTGGCCTTGTAGTTTTCGAGGTAGACGTTGTTCCAGCTCGATACCATTTTGCGTTTGCGCTCGCGGACGGCGCGCATGTCTGTGGTGAAGCCGCCGTTCATGCCGACGATGCCGAATTCGCGACCGCGGGCGAAGTACGACGCGACCTTTGCGCTGTGAATGACGTTTTTGCTGGGCAGGCAGGCGATGTTGGGACACGAGCCGCCAACATACTTGCGTTCGATCACGGCGACGCGACGGCCTTCGCCGGCGAACGTCCAGGCGGCGACGGTTCCGCCAGTGCCACCGCCGAAGATGACGATGTCGAATTCTTCAGGGTTTGTTTGGAGAGGCGTTTCAGTGCTCACTTGCTTTACCTTTGATCCAACTTTCACTTCGACAATATTGATGCGGACTCCGTTTGCGCGGATGTAGTGTTTTGTGAGGCGGCGGTCGGTTTCAGAGCCGCGGCTCCGAAATTCACGCTGAAGCGCTTGCACCAAATCGAGACTGCCCGATATTTCGAGAGATCGACGTCGCTGACGAGCTGATAATTTTGGTCGCCGATGTTGCCCTTGAGGACGCCGAGGTCGATGAAGCCGGCTTGTTGGACGCTCGCGGCGTCCTTTGCGTCGTCGGCCGCGACCATGTAGACGTGCACGTCGGGGCCGTTGGATGTGGTGAAGTTGGTGAGGCGTAGAATGCGACCGCCGTCGCTGAGCTGGTAGATCGTGGCGACGCCTTGCGTCGGATGCAGGATGCTGTAGAAGTGGCCGGACTCAAGAAGCTGTGCCGGCGTGCCGGATTGCGCGGACGGCATAGCTTCGTCTACCTGACGATTGACGACGAGACGTTCCGGGCGAAACGCATACCAGGCAACAAGAACTACGACCGCTACTAGCGGGATCGCAATTTTCATCCACTTTTTCATGTGTGTATCTCCTCGACTTCGAAATTCGGGTTTTTGGGTTCCGGGGTTCGTGTGTCGTGGCAAAAAATGCAGCGCTTGTCGTTCGCGTGATGAAGCTTGGCGCAATACGGGCCGACGCCGGCGCGGGCCAAGAGGAAAAGTTCTGCCGCGAGCAACATGCCGAGGGTTGGCGCAAGGAAATAGATCCAGAGCGCATGCCAATAGCGGCCGCGAAGGGCTGAGCCGAAAGTGCGCGCGGGATTCATGCTCATGCCCGAGAGCGGCGTTTCGAGCGTGATGAAAATCACGTAGAGAGCCCCGACAAAGTACGGCGTGTAGTGCGAGAGCGCGTCGTGATTCGTGGCGAAGAGAACCGTGAGCATCAACGCGCAGGAAATCGCGATTTCGGCGAGGAACGCCGTGGCCAAGCCGTATCGTCCAGGCAGCGTTGCTGCGAAGTGAATCGTCGGATGCGCGGGAGCGCCGAGTAAAAGAAGCGCCGCAAGCACCACGCCGAGTGTTGCGCCGGAAAATTGCGCGACACCGTAGAAGATTGCGTCCCAAAGTTGCACTTTACCTAGACGGTAAAACGTGAAAGTGATCGCGGGGTTCAAGTGGCCGCCGGATTGTTTGCCCCACGGCGTCAGAACGAGCGCGGCAATCGTCGCGCCGATCGAAAGACCGAAAAACGCGCGACGAACCAGGCTATTCGCAAGATAGTGCCGAAGCGGCGATGCGGGGTGCTGCAACAACGTCGCGAATGTACACGTGGAGAACAGATAGACGCCCATCTCGACAAATTCCATTCCGTACTCCGGCCAATGAAGACGCACACTTTCGGCCGCATTCAGCCTGGAATTTTGCTCGCCGGTCATTCGAAACCTGTCTTAGTGCAGCCGCCGTGCCAGAAAGAAAAGTTTGCTGGGGCGGAAAGCGTGCGATGCAAGTCGCTGTGCCGCAGTGAGTTGCTGAAAAATGTTTTCGAGAGGCTGGGCCGGCGGGCGACGAATCCGGGACGAATATCCGTCAGTGACGATCCGTCGCCACGGCAATCGCTGGCGCTCAACACGTCGGCACGATCCGATCTTCGGTTGTGAGTTGTGGAAGTCTGCCGATTTCTCGCGACCATGCACTGCGTTCGGCAGAGGTCACGTCACGCTGGGCACGTTGTTTGACAGGAGCTCGTATTGCTTGCGCCTTTCTTTTGAGATGAATGGCCACCGCACGCCGGGCGCGATGTAAGCGCGTTTTCAGTGTGGATACCGGCAGGCCGAGCGTGCTTGCCGCATCTTTCAACGGCTTCTCTGCAAATTGACAGAGCTGAATGGCCTGAAGGCTTTCGACCGGCAATTTGCTTAGCGCAGCAGCCAACATTTCGCGTTGCTCCCTTCCCCGCAGTTGCTCTTCCGGGGTCGGCTGCGGATCCTTCAAACACTCCTGGCACAACGTCCCTTCGAAATCGCCGGAGATCTCGTCCCAAGAAATCGTGGGCCTCGCGCGAGTACGCCGCATTTGCTGCAATGCGGCGTTGATGAGGATGCGAGTCGCCCAAGTCAGAAAATCGGCGCGACCCTGAAAACGTTGCAAGTGCGTGAAAGCGGCGACCATCGCGTCTTGCACGGCATCTTCTGCGTCCTGTGGCCTTGGAAGAATTCGCAACGCTCGGCGATGGAGTTTCTTGTGGCAGGATTCGAAAAGCGTGTTGAGAGCTTCGCGGTCACCAGTTTTTGCTCGCTGTAGAAGAATTTCTCGTTCGGCCGCGGAAATTGCTAGTTCGTCTCGATACAACCTTCCCCCTTTGTTCGTGCAGCGATCGTCGTGAGCAGATTCGCAGCGCTTCTAACCGCTCACTTCTGAGGGCAAGTTAGGAACCAACATCGAGATACGGGAAAGAGAGAAGGAATCGTTTTCAAATCATTGTGCAGATTGAAGATGGCGGAGTTTCAAGAATGCGAGTGTCCGACGTTGCTGACGGAACCGTGATGAATGTTCGTCTTTGGCGGATTGTGGTCACTCGAACATGGAGACCGTGCCACATGCGCAGATCCTCGGTGAGTGACCAGGCGAGACAGCCTCTCCCGACAATGACGAGACTTATCACGGCAACATGCCAATTTAGTTGATGCGTTCCTCGTCTTCGAACGGTGATTAGCCGCCCTTGGGACCGAAGAGGCTGTAAAGCAGAACAACCAACACGACGAATGAAATCGACACGTACAAATAATCCCGTTCCCAAGCAAAGGCCACGACCGCAAAAATGACACGGGCAATCGGAGTTGCAATCAGCAGTAGCAACCCTAACTGAATGACTTGTAACGCAGCCCCGCGCAGCGCTCCCTGGGCGATGAGTCGCACGGAAGTTATTTCCGCCGGCTCTCCGTGAAACGCGTGGAAGCTTACGGGCTCTTTGCCATGCTGCATCAGGAAAAGTAGTCCGCCCGCCAGAATCACCGCCGCGGACAACAACATTCCGGTTCGCAGGATCGTGCCAATGTAGCGATCGAGACTCCGATCATCGGCCGGAATTGTGTGCGGCGGCGCCACTTACAATCTCCCTGTTAAGCCGTTGTAAATCATTTCGAATCCGAGCAGCGCGATGACGGCCGCGAATACCAGGCGCATCACTCTCACTCTTGCGCGCACCAAGAAGCGAGCTCCAGCCATGGCGCCCGCTAGAACTCCAAGTGTCACCGGCATCGCTATAGCCGGGTCAACGTAACCGCGGCTCAGATAGACGCCGGCGCTGGCGGCGGCTGTGACGCCAATCATGAAGTTGCTGGTCGTCGTAGAAACTTTGAAGGGCAACTGCATCGCTTCGTCCATCGCCAACACTTTGACCGCGCCGGAGCCGATGCCCAAAAGTCCAGAGAGAGTGCCGGCTCCGAACATCAAACCAAATCCAAGCGGAATTCGACGAGCCGTATACGATGTCTTGACACCATCCGCTGGATACGAACCGTTCAGGCGCAAGGCGCTTGCCAAACTGTCGGGCGGACGATTAGTGCTGCGGTCCTTTCGCGAAAGAGACGACGTTACGGCGGATCCCAACAACATCAGCCCAAAAATTATGGCGATTGCTTTTGTAGGCGTCCCCGCCGCCAGAAACGCTCCGAAAATTGCTCCTATGGTCGTGGCAATTTCCAGAAACATGCCGATGCGGATATTGCAAAATCCTTCGCGCACATAAGCCGCCGCCGATCCAGACGACGTAGCGATGACGGACACCAGTGAAGCACCGATGGCATAGTGAATGTCCACGCCGAATCCAAGGGCGAGCAGTGGAACAATGACGACGCCGCCCCCGAGCCCCGTGAGCGCTCCGAGAAAACCTGCCAACAAAGAAGCCAATCCCAGAATGATTGAGAATTCGAAAACGTTCATGCGTGTATTCGCCGTTGCCGGCATCCACAATTTTGCCAACGTCTAAACCTGGAGTCTTGTGGGTTTTTGCGAGATCAGACGAACTTAGTACTTGGCGTATTGCGGATTGAATTTCGGGCGAGGCTTACTGTGGATGTACGCCGAAACGTCAAAAGCTTCTTGCGGCGTCAATGATCCGGGTTTTGTCTGAGGCATATTCTTCACGACAAAGGCCGCCATTTTTTCCACTTTGTTCATGCCGGCGCCATCGTTGAAGGACCCATCGCCCCACACCGGTGGCAACATCGGCCCGACCCCTTCGCCGGCGAATCCATGACACACGGCGCACTGCGACAGGTAAATCTTTTCGCCTCTTTGCGGATTGCCCTTCAAGTCGGGAACCTTCACAAGACCACGTCCGGTGTATTCCCTCTCTCCCAGTGATTTTGCCGAAAGCGAATTGATGTATGCAACCAGAGCCATCATCTCTCTGCCATTTTCCGGAAGCGGATGACCGTTCTCACTGCGTACGAAACATTCCTGAATACGATCCTTCAAGGTGATCGTGCGCTTCGCGCGCTCGCTGAACTGCGGAAATGTCTTCGCGACATCAATCATCGGCGAAGCATGCGCTACCGTACCATCCCGGAAGTGGCAACTGTTGCAACTCAGCAGATTTCCTACGTACGGCTTAGCTTCGTGCGGCGTGGAATGAAAAATCTTTTTGCCCAGAGCGATTCGATCGGCGTTTGTGTCGTCGGCTGCGGCCTTGCTCGACGAGACTTCTTCTGAACGAACCGAACTTCTCACTGCATGAATTTCCGCACGCACTCCCCATGCAGCAGCCGAGCCAAGAACGAGCACGGCCATCCTCCGGACCCAGATGCGAAAATTTCGCTTCATTGACGATGAGTTCCCATTTCCAATTGATGCCGCGCTATTTCACCGGTCCAAATCCGAATTCTTTGTAAATCGCCTGCGCCTCGGGAGATTTCAAAAACAAAACCCAGGCGCGCGCCGCCTCAAGGTGCGGTGCGCCACGGACGACTGCCGCGGAATACGTTGCTGTCGTGTTCTGCTCCGGAGGAATTGCAACGCCCGCGATTGGGTTTCCAATTTTCTCCTGAAAGCGAACTTCCGAGGACCAGGTAACTCCGGCATCGGAATCGCCTTTCATGATTCGCATGGGCGTTTGGCGATGGTGTATCTGTGTCAGGTAAGTCGAGCCGTCCTGAACCTTGATTTTATATACGGTTTGGAAGAGCTGCTCCTCGCCTGCCTTCCGCAAAGAGTCGCCAATTTGTTTCGCCACGCCCTCATAGTCTGGGTTCGGCATTGCCAGGCGCAGTGCAGGGTTTGCCAAGTCCCGGAGCGAACGAATCTGTTTCGGATTGGATTTGCCAACCATGATCATCAGATCGTTCGTCGCATAACTCACCGGCTCATCGACTCGATTTTCAGCGGTCATGTCGAGCATCGCTCTCTGGCCGGCCTCATACACGTCAGGCACTACGTGCAGAGTCAGATTTCCCACGGTGACGGTATTGTTGCTGCCCATTTGTTTCGCGAGGATCCCCGGTGGCAGCGTTTCGTAAAAAATGCGACCTCGCAATTCAGGATGTTGTGTTTCGAATACCGCGATCAACTTAGGCAAAACGAAGAACTGATTGCCGCCGATGAATAGCACCAGCTTCGCGCCTTCGGGATTTCCGTGGAGATCGGGAACATTGTCGATATCGCTGACCGAGAACACGAATCCTTTGTCGCTCGCGGGGTTGTTTTCCCCTTTGCTCCACGGCGGGTACGTCTGCGCGCGGCCGGAGGCAGAGCTCGCGAAAGCGACGATCGCGACCACGAGGACGTGCCAACTTCTTCGCATTAGGTCTCCGCTGTTCGTTCTTGTGAACTCAGACAGTTATATAGGTGTAGTGGCCTTCACTCTGGAGCAGCGCAATCGCGGCCACCATCGATGCCACGACGAGTACGCCTGGCACGGTGTGCGCCATCATATCTATGACGATTTCCTCGGGCTTCTGCGTCAGTCCGAATTGCTTGATCAAGAGCCGCGACTGTTCCTCGGTCGCTGTGTGGCAGCAGAGAAATTGCACTCCCCGACCCTGCAACCCTTGGATGCTGGCGTCCTGGAATTGCGAATTTTCATCGTTCGGGTCTTGTGAGGAATACCGCATTTCGGGCGCGGCCTTGCTGGGGAAAAAAATATTGCGTGTCGCAGGTTGCCCGCTCTTCGGGTCATCTACTTTCAGGAACTCTCCAACGCGATACTTCTGCCAGACGTAGTCGTCGAAGTTCAGCATGTTCGCGGGGCCGTGAAGCGCTCCGACGATTTTGATCTGATCCACCGGGATGTCAAAACCGAAATGCAGCCCGTTCAACGAATTCTTGATGTTGTTCAGGAATCTGCCGCCGGCTATCTGGATTTCGTCATAAACCTGCTTCACGCGCGCCTTGTTTTTTGCAAGTTGCTCGAATTCCGCGATTTTCCAATCGGTTTTTTTGTAAACCATTTGGGGCGCCGCGCTCGTAGTAGCCGCGCTCAGCGTGGCCAACCCGGCGGCCGCCTGACCGACAAATGCCCTGCGCGTAAGGTTAGTCATGCGATTCTCCTTGAGTCATTTCATCGACGACACTTCGTACGGCGCAACATCGAACCCTGCTCGCGACAAACATATGCAAATCGTGAAATCGTCGTAATAGTGCCAAAGATGACGAGCTACCACCATCACCTATTTCTCCGTGGTTCCTGGCATGAAGCGCCACAAAAAGTGGGCACACTCATCGGTCGAACAAAAACCATCAATCTATAACGGGTAAAAAGATTGGTGGGCCTGGGTAGACTCGAACTACCGACCTCGCCCTTATCAGTTGTCAAGAGGCCGTCTGAGGCGGAGTGCGACGGTTTGCTATCCTGTTGATTCTCCGCACCAGTACGGGCGTTTGCCCGTTCTAAAGAAGGACGGGTAAACGCGCGGAAACGCTGGGGAAGCCCACCGAACGTTAGCAAGCATGGAATGCTGCTAGTCCGCCCAGCACTGGAGTTCCATTGACAGTATATATCCCGATTGATAACTTCACACGTTCGGGTTTTCCTTTAACCGATTCAAGGCAGGCAGTTTAGCCAGCGTTGGGGAGTCAATATGCGAGTTGCATTGAAGTGGCTCGTTTTGCTGACTGGGTTGGCACTCGCTGTCTGCGTCCTTGCAACCTCGAATCGCATCGCTTTTAACTTCCAAACGCCACGCATACCGCAACTTCTCGCGAAGCACTTCGCTCGATCTGGATCGGGACGATCCCAGGTTCGCGGCAGTTCCGACCTCCTAATTGACCCCGTACTCGTCTATTCGACTTTTTTAGATGGGCCGAACGGCGGCAAGGCCATCGATGCGGTGACCAAGCTGGTTGTGGACGCCACCGGCAACATTTACGTTGCCGGAAATACGAGCTCTTTGAAATTTCCCACAACTTCGGGTGTCGTATTGCCTTCTATTGACATCAACGCGGGATCGAGGACTTTCGTCGCCAAAATTGATTCGACGGGCAAAACACTGCTCTTCTCCACGTACGTGCCGGGGATTAATAGCATGGGAGGAATGGCCCTGGACTCGTCAGGCAACATCTACGTTGCTGGATTTACAACGGGACTGACCATTCCGTCCGGGACGACACCGTTTCAAGGAGCAACACGGAGCATTGGGATTGTCAAGCTGAACAGCACGGCAACCGCTGTTTTGAACGCAACATACCTGGGTGGGAGCGGTAACGACGGAGTGTCAGGAATAGCGGTGGACTCGGCTGGAAGTCTGTACGTGACCGGATACACACTTTCCAACGACTTTCCCACTACATCCAACGCGCTTCAAACTTCTCTGGGATCGATGGGCAACGATGCGTTCTTTACGAAATTGAATTCCAGTCTGAGCGCTGCGACGTATTCGACATATCTGGGTGGAAACAGTGAAGCAGGTGGTTCGACGCTCGGATCGCTCGCGGTGGACTCGTCCATGAACGCCTACGTCGTCGGCAATGCGACTCCTGGATTTCCTACAACCTCCGGCGCGGCTAAGGCTACTTGCAGCAGCGCTTGTGCTTACTTAGCGAAACTGAACCCAAGTGCCTCGGGTAGCGCTTCCCTGGTCTATTCAACATTCCTGGGAGATGGCTCCGCTGCGTACGTCGTGAAAGTGGACAGCAACAAAAATGCCTACATCGGTGGCGTGACAAACTCACATATCTCGTCCCTCGATTCTTGCACGGCCCCCGGTAGTGGATTTGTGGCGGAGATCGACGCGGCTGGGACACTGCCGTTTTCGACGTGTTTGGGAACCGTAAGTGCGAACTTCGATCTTGGAGTCACCGGGCTGGCGCTCGACACGTCCGGGATTCTGTACGTTGCCGGGACCGGTGCTGACGGCCTCACTCTGACGCATCCGATTCAGACAAACTTCACTGCCAATTCGGTCGTGAACAGCTATGTAGCAGCGATCGATCCGGGCACGAATTCACTTCTATTTTCTTCATTGATCGGCGGGGCGCAGCCGATGGAAAAAGATCCCGTGACGAGCGTCGGTGTCGATTCGACCGGCAACATCTATGTCGCAGGTGGCGCATGGGCCGATACGACATCGGCAACACTTCCACCACAGCTTCCGGTTTTCAATGCGTTACAGCCCATACCCGGTAAAGGAATTTTTTGCACAAACTGCACGACGTCTGATGCCTTTATCTGGAAGATCGCGCCGACAGACGCACCAGCAGCAGCTTTAAATCCTGCACAGCTCTCTTTCCCTGCGCAGGCGATTGGCACACCGAGCAGCATGCAAACCGTGACCGTTGTTGATTTGGGGAGTGCAGCTCTCGCGGTTTCAAATGCAACCGCCACGGGAGACTTTTCGGTCCAGAATAATTGCTCGACAGTTACGCCCGCAGGCGGCACTTGCACGATCGACGTGACCTTCACGCCTACATCGACGGGTGCGAAAAACGGCACCCTTACGATCACCGACAATTCCGCGGGGAGTCCTCATACTGTTCAGCTCATTGCAGTCGGGGGACAGGGCTCCGCACAGTTCTCACCGGCAAGTCTGTCTTTTGGGAATCAGGTCGTGGGGACGACCAGCGCGGTGCAGCAGGTGAACCTCACGAATGCAGGAGCGCTGCCCCTAAGCGTGTCGCATATTCAGGCGGCAAGTCCGTACTCTGAAACGAATGACTGCGGCACTTCGGTGGGAGCGGGTGGGTCCTGCACGATCAGCGTTACGTTCGCTCCAACTGCCGCCGGCTCGGCGACCGGAGCCTTGATGTTCACAGACAGCGCAAGCGACAGCCCGCAGTCTGTTCCACTATCCGGCGAGGGAACTGCTCCAGGTCTCGGATTAGGCGTGGCGTCCGGAAGTTCGAACTCGGCGCAAGTCAAGGCCGGCTCGAGTGCCACGTATGTGCTCTCGATCGGCGGGGGAGGAACCAGCGGAACCGCTTCGTTGACGTGCGCTGGTGCTCCGGCCAAAGCAGTTTGCTCGGTCCCTGCAACGGTAGCTGTCAGCGGCAGCAGCGCTACGAATTTCAACGTGAGCATCTCGACGACGGCACCGAGTCAGTTGATTGTGTATCCCTTCTCACTCGGACCGTTGCAGTGGCTGTGGGCGCTCGCGCTCTTCGGTGTAGTGTTTGTGTTCAGACTGAACCGACAACTTTCCGTTCGGCGCCTCGTTTGGGCCGCGCCGTTGCTGGCGCTGACCCTCTGCTCCTGTGGCGGAGGGGGAGTTGGAAGTGGGTCAACCGGCACTGGCACGGGGACCGGAACGACTCCGATTCCGCCAACCGGTGGGACGACAGCGGGAACTTATACAGTCACGGTGACGGCTAAACTAGGAAGCGCCACGCAAACACAGATGTTGACCCTCGTGGTGCAGTAGGCACGAGTGTAAAGATTCCCGGTTCCAAACCGGGCGATTCCTGGCAAAAACCAAAGACATATCCTCAAACGATTGATCGGCGATGAAGAAGAGACTGCTTACGAAGAGCGAGGTTAACGATTTAGCCCCCACTTTTGCCTCTCAGATAGGCCTCAACGCGGAAACAAGTAAAGAATTCGCAACAGTATTGACAACGAGTCTTGCAGCCAAAGGCTTCTTCGAGAAGGTCCGCTGGGAACTCAGTTCCTGAAGATCTCATCAAGCCGCGGATCGTCAATCGAGCTAAAGATGAGCGGCCAGAATGACTCTGGACGAGGAAGATTGCCGAACGCACGAAGCATTACGCCAGGAGAAAGGAATCCACCCTCAGAAGAGTAACGAAGCCTCGCGCAGCGTCGACACATCCAGTGGGACGCCTCAACACTGCTAGTGTACGGACCAGCCGCTTCCCAACCGTATAAGTAGCGGCGCGGAGTTCCGCAGGCAGTGCACAGGAGCAACAGTTCTTTGGCACCGTTCCGAGGCAGCGGTAGCCAAAGAGCTTGTATGACGTCAGACCGTCCATCATGTCGCTTGACCGTCGCCCAACTGCTCGGGTGGTATGCACCGCGAATTGGGAGAGAACTGCGGGATACACCATAGAAGGGCCCTGGATCGTCGCACGCTGCAACACGAACTGCGTCCTTAGGCCTAAGTGGGCCGGTCGCCTAGTCGAGTCGAAAGCTGAGGACTTCGCTTTCCCGGCCATCGAGGCAGCGGGCATAGAACGAAAGCATCCTGACAAGGAACGGATTGACCCTTCTCAGCCTATCAAGTCTTGGCGGTCCGCTTGGTGTGCGGCACTCAAGCGGGCGGGCTTGCAGGTTCGATTCCACGATCTGAGGGCATACCTGTATCACGAAACTGGCAGAGTCTCAGGCGAGCGAGCAAACCCTTATGGCCATCGCGGGCCACGTCAGCCGGAGGATGATCGAGCATTATTCACACACTCGCATCGAGGCTAAGCGGGCTGCCGTAGATGCCATCGCAAACCCCGTTTCTGAGTCAGGTGTGGCACAGAATTGGGCACAACCGCCAAAGCCGGAAAAAGCCACCATCGCTAACTGATTGAAAGGATTGGTGGGCCTGGGTAGACTCGAACTACCGACCTCGCCCTTATCAGGGGCGCGCTCTAGCCACCTGAGCTACAGGCCCTCACAAACAGAGGAAGAAAAAAGCTACAACTTATTCAGTCTACGATGCCTTAGCGTGGTTCGCAACTGTGTACAAATCCGCGTTTTGTGTACAAGACAGCAGTTTCTCTACCATGTCCCGCTTCTGTCTGTGCTCAAAATGCGTGTAGTTGCTGGTGATTCGCAGATCAGAATGACCAATCTGATTTTTCACGAAGTCACCGGGCATCATGCTCGCCTGCATGTGGCTAACTCTTCCGTGTCGGAATGCGTGCATTCCACCGGGTGTGATGCCGAGTTTTTCGCAGATTGGCGTTAGAACCCTTCTGCAAATATCCCGATTCTCCAATGGTGTGCCGCGTCTCGACTGAAAGAGCCTGCCGGTTTGACGGCCTGCAAGAAAGTCACGAAGCATTTGGATGGTAGCAGAATCAATGAACACATTCCGCTTTCCACTCTTCGTCTTCGTGTCGCCTTCGATGCCGTTCCACACAGCGCGACGAACTTCAATGACACCGTCCTCAAGCTTCAGGTCTTCAACGCGCAAGCCGACAAGTTCGCCAGAACGCAGACCCGTGAACCCGGCCAAGTGAAACAGCACTTTGTATTGGCCGGTCGCAGCATCCACAATCTGTCGAATCTCTGCTTGGGTGAACCAACGCTGCTCTTCATCTGGAAGTGCTGGCAGGTCTGGGTACCAAGTGACCTTGGGCTTATCCATCTGTTTGCAGTGCCAGTTCACGACTGACCGAAAGTCTTTCCACACATTGTGAATCGTCTTGGGTTCCAACTGTTTCGCGGTCAACGAACGAATCCAATCGTTGACGGTGCCGGTGCGAATGTCTTCGACGGCCATATTGCCGAAGAAGGGGCGCACGTGGTTCCGCAAACGGCTGGGAGTGATGACCTGCGAACTGTTGTGCAGTAACGGCAAACGTTTCGCTTCCCAAGCATCCGCAATGGCGTTGAAAGTCACGACCGGCTTCAAGGCTCTTTCAAGATGCTGGGGCTTGTTGATGCCTTCAGCTTCGATGATGTCCATGAGCTTGCGCCGTGCCTCCGGCTTCGTCATTGAAGACTTCTCACCGAGAACTACCAACGGATGTTCACGCTTTTCTTTGCCCGGAACATCACGCCAATAGCGCCCGTACCACTTTGAGCCAACCAAGCGAACAGAACCCGACTGACCCGAACGTTTCGACATTGAGCGGCCTGCTTTCCGCTGTTGTCGATTCGTCGTTGCGGGCTGGATACTATCGCAGACCATTTCCATTCACAATCTAGCGGTGGGTCTGCCTCCGGTCTGCGGTCGGAGGGAAGAGGGTTGAGTGAACCTCAGGGGTTAGTGGCATCGGTGTGAAGAAAAGGGTGAAGAAACCAATGCAGTTGTGTAGAAATGTAGAAAAATCCGGTGGGTGAGAGGAGTGGCGAAAAATGCTATCTCTTTTCTTTTCTCTCGGTTAATTCGTAGTGATAGCAGAACCTTCACCTCTGCACCCCCCTTGCCCAGATTTTCTACATTTCTACATTCCCCCCTCTACACGTCTACCTGCTGCTTTTTGCCGTGGACGACCATCCCCACCCCGGCGCGAGTCACCTTGTATCCCTCGCTCCTGGCGATTGAGGCGACACCTTGGGAGGTGAAGTGGGATTCAGGATCGCCCTCTGCCTGAGAATTGAGCATGTCCACCACAGCCTTTACGGCGAATCGCTCATTCTTCGAGGCGAATCGGGTAAGCTCAGTTTTGATTAGGGTAACGTCGCTCTCCGCGTCCGTTTGGGCATCGTAGGACCGCACAAATCGGAGAAGTTCCTCCCTCATCGGCCCCACAGGAACAACCCCAAACAGACTTGCGCTCATCTGGGCAAGGCGATTAGAAGCGAGCCTCCTTACCTCGCGTTCATCCGCCGATATCTTGAAGAAATTATCCAATCGCCAACGGAGGAGTTGGTTTCGGAGTTGCTGCGCTTCCAACCCAAAGGCTTGGGGTCGCTGAAGGGAAATATGGTCGGGTAATTCCAACCGTTGGGTTTGAAAGGTAAAGCACCGCGTCTCGGTCGCATCATCGCCAAAGCGTTTTCGCGTGACTATGATTTTGGGGCCAAAACAAGCGTATGCCGTGGGGTTGTAGTCATCTCCATGACACCTGAAAACAGCCGCCCCTTGCTCATAACCCACGTTCAGGATTTTGATGACCTCGTTCTTTTCATTCGACTGCTTGAAGTCACCTTCATCAATCGCAAACGTCCCTCTCACAAGATCGATGGTGCGAAAAAGAGCCGCTCCTGTAAGAGCGCCGTTCGTCATCACACATCGATTCGAGAGGTACGCGGCGATTTTCATCAACCGCCCTTTCCCATGTCCCGCTTCACCGATGAATCGAAGGTAAGACACCGTCTCAAACCTCTCGAAAACCCAGGTGTGGAGAATCCAAACGGCGATGGGCAAAACCCACTCCTCCGGCAGCAGGGCATATCGCCGGATGAAGGCTTGGATTTCCCCAAGCAACTCCTCAGCGCTTGCGGGTTTTGACCACACACCGCTTGGAAGGAATATGCTTTCGGTTCTGACAAAGCTTTGAGCGACTGAGGTGGTCGGTAAGTTATTCGATCCACCTCAACACTTTCCAGTGTTTCCACCACACCATTGCGCACAGTCACATAGCGAACACTCCCATTCGCATGTACAACCGTGTCGTAAAGACGGGAGTTTTCCTTATCGATGATGGTGGCGGCGAACCTGTCCCGACTCTCAAGCGCTTCGGGCTGCTCGGTGGTGGTGCTCATCGCGCACCGCCCGCCTGCCAGTTCGCAAATTCCTCAAGCACAGCATCCGAGATGCGCTTCCCCAATGCGGAGTCCGGCTCAATGCTCAGGAAGTATTCCCAGGCACGCCCCTGCTGAACGCTATAGCTAGGCCACGCTACCCACACCACGTCTTGCTTGTTACGGATTATTCGGATGTCGCTGATTTTCAGCGTCTCGCCATCGCTTTCAAGCACCACAGAGGCATTAGCGAGGAGGTTGGACTTTCGCGGAGGTTGGATGGAAACAGACAAAACTCTCATAGCAAATTACCCTTTCGCGTTTCATTTCGTTCAGCGCCGAAGCGCTGTTGAGTTTTTTAGCTAAAACGATCCGTGGCGGTGGAATCGGATCGTGTGATGGACAGTGCCGGACGGCACCCAGCCCCCAGGGAGTAGAACCCTGGACGCCTTCTCGTCCCCTTGGAGGGGGAAGGCGATTGATTGTTCAGACTAACAATCCCTTTCAGTTTCGCAAATCAACCATCGGACACATTCGCTGCCTAGACCAATGATCTAGAGGTACTACCAGCGCCAGGAAGTTGGTCACTTGCTCGGATCGCCCAGCGTCCCATCCACTGTGATACTGTATAACATAATCTCCAGCATGTCAAGTGCCAAATTCGCGAAATAGCGTTTGACATTCACAATATTCATGTTCTATTATATAACAGTTATGGAGAACACTGTTATGTCTGAATCTGACCTGCGTTGGTACGAAAAGCCCGAAGAGCTGCGAAGGGTGCGGGAACAACTGGGCGTCACGCAAACCGAACTCGCTGAGCGAGCGAAGGTAAAACAGAGCCTCGTGTCGGCAATCGAGAACGGCAAGCGGCCCATTTCAAACCGATCAGGTGAAAAACTTTGGCGGGCCTTGGGCGAAATCAGTTACGAAAAGAAAAATGGTGTCAACGCACTGCGGTCGGCGCTTCAGACTCCCGGCACGCGCACTCTGCCAGGTGCGCTCGATATGCTGAAATCCCTCGGACTCGACAAGACACCGGAGCAGCTTCTCAAGGATGAGAACCGGATTCTGAAGGATCGAATTTTGAACTACCAGTCGCAGATCGAAACCCTGAACGCTGCGAATGAAAACCTCAAAGCTCAACTCAAATCCTACGAAGACCTCTGCAAACTACAGGACCGCCGCGACGCTTGGTTTCAGCCGATGTCGGATCGCATCGTTTCGCTCGAATCCAAAGTTGCCGAGTTGCGCAGTTTGGTGGGGTTGGAGACTACAGCGGTTGTTTCCCGCTCTGAGGCGGATGAGTTGAAAGAAAGAATTAAGGGTGAGGACAAAAAGTGAACGTTGAAATTGCCGCACCGGAGCACGTTGTTAGTCCTCCCTCATCGCGCATCGTCCGCCCCAGATCGCCGCAGCAGATGTCGTATAGCGATCTTCGTAAGCGCATCAAGGAATTGGAATCCCTCAACGCAGACTTCTCAGGTCGAAATGAGGCCCTTGAATCTCGCCGCGAAGAGGATCGTGAGCAGATCGAAAACCTCCACTCGCGCCTCGCGTCTTTTGACCGAGCGGAATTGGAATTAAAGCAGGCCGCAGAAAGTCATTTGAAACAAGCCCTCGCTGTGTTCAATTCCCGCGCTGTCGCAGTGCGCCAAAAGTTTCCGGACTTCGATGCAGTCATAGAGTCGAACCCAAACCTGCGCCACGATGTGCTCCGTGCAGTCGTTGAAATGGAAAAGGGACCTTTCGTCCTCTATTCCCTAATCAAATCCCCCGACCTTTGCCGTCAACTAAATCCGCTTCCACTCGGCACAGCGCTCGAAAAGATTTTCAATTTTGCCCTTCAGACTGAACAGAAACTAATCCAAGAAACCGTCGCAGCAAATTATTTTGCCGCTACGAAAGGAAAATAAATGTCATTAGCAATCGCAGGTGCAGCAGAGATGCCGGAATCGCTGACAGGAAATCCAGGGAAACCGTCTGGCGATCTTTCGATGCCCAAGCCGCTCGAAAAAATGAATTCCGAGGAGCGGCAGGAGTGGTTGCGCGGAAACGGCGAATCGAAGTCGTGGTCGGAATCAAGTCTATCGGGCTTCGAGGTTCCAGATGCGGAAGTCGAGGATTCAAAGTCCGCCGACAAGGATGAACCCGAAACTACTGTCGCCGGTGATGTGAAGACGGTATCCAAGGGCGAGCGAAAAACCGACGCTGAAGGCACCGAAGACGCTCCGTCATCCGAAACGAGCGCCAGGAACGCCACACCAAGGCTTATAACGAGTTGCCCGCACGCATGGCCCGTGAGTTAGCCGACGACTACGAAGAAGCACATCAGGCGGGCAACATTCCTGTGTCCCGAGAAGTCGGGGACTTTATCCAGCACGTTTTGGCGGACTCTCAGAATCCTGGGAAAGATATACAAGCACCTCTGCAAAAACCCCCAGTTGGTCAAAAATTTTCATTCGATGAGCGGGCAGGCCATTCTCTCAATCATCGAGGACATCGATCGTAGAGCTGGTGCGCCTGAGAAAAAAATTACCAAGGCACCTCCTCCTGCTCGCGAAGTCGGTGGACGCGGTTCTTCGATCGGCGATCCTGAAAATGCCGCCATCAGTCAAGGTAGCTTTCGCGACTACCGGCGACATGCGAACGCTCGCGATGCGGCACGCGCTAAAAGCAAGTAGCGAGGAAGGTTCCAATGGACAAAGACAGATTCAAAACGCTTGAAGCAGCAACCGAAGCTGAAATCAAAAGTCTGACCTGAAACGCGCTGGCTGATTTGCTAGCTCGCCCGCCTATTGACGAAGTTATGCCAGCCTACGCGCCGACACAAGACGATGAAGCCGAGGCGCTTTCACGCGCACACTTTGACTTTTTGAATGGTCGAGTGAGTAAGGAGATTAACTAACATGGGTGGCGGAATTAACGCTTCGATCTCTTTTATGGACAGCAGCCCCAAATTGCGCCCCAATTTCTCAGTACGAGAAAGCTATGGCCATTAAGTCGATCATTGGCCAGCAAATTTTGCAGCAACAGCAGCAACGGGCAAACGAAATCGGTATTCAACAGGCCCAGCAGTCCCAGCAGGATCAGGCCGCGATGACAACCGCGATGCAGCAATGGGATGGTGCCGACTACACCCAACTCCCGTCGCTGATTCTCAAGAATGGCGGCTCAGCACAGGCAGTCTTTGGGGCTGTCCAGCACCTTCAGGACATGAAGCAAAAAGCGTCTGAGATTGCCAAAAATGACGCCTTAACAAACGCCAGCAACGTTGAATCGACAATCAAAAATCAGGACCAATACCGAGGGCGTTTGCAGGCCATCATCAACGCTCCTGACGATCAGAAGCAGCAGCTTTGGGATTCGGAAATCAGCAAGGAGGAAGCGGCTGGAACAATTAAGCTCGGCACGGTTTCGCTCAGTACCCAGGAGACCAGCAAGCAACGGTCTATGCGAACCATTACGCTTTAGGCTCGCACTCGTCAAAGAAGCCGACGAGAACAGAAAACCGCGAATAGTGGGCCGGTAGACGGTATTGGCTCAAAGAACATGCAAACCGGCGAGAAGATTGGCGCGAATCTGAACGTGCCTCAGCTCAATCAAGCTCTAGCGGCGCGTTATCAGGTGCTTCACCCTGGCCAACCGCTGCCTCCGCAGTACGCTTTGGCACCTATTGCATCTCCTGAGGACTTCGCCAGGATTGACAAGCTCATGGAGGCCGAGGAGAAAGCCACCGCTACAAAAGCGCAGCAAGAACAAACGAACGCGATACGTGCTCAGACTCTTGATATGGCCCGCGACAAACAGGACCTCTCACAGTGGTCGGCATGCCGAAAAACCGGACGCTCTGTTCTTGTTCCGTTCTCTCAAGCGTTGCAAATGGGAATTCAGAATCCCATGAAGGCCGACGCAGATATGACGAATAAAGCTTTGGCCGCACGTCACTGGCTCACGCTTGCAAATCAGCAAGGCGATCCGAATGGTGATCTCTCTGATATGGGCATCATGCAATTAATCGATAAGTTAGACGCGGAGGGAAAACTTGGCCCCCTTGCCGGTCGCTGGAATGACTTCATGGCCGGTAAATGGGGTGCTGGCGATCCTGAATACGCAGCATTGCGGGCCAAGATGGGACTCAGCACCACGCTGCTCATGCAAGCCCACGTCGGCTCTCGCGGTGGCTCCGCTCTACTCGAACACTTCGAGGACTTGGCGAACGCAGGAAAAATGGACGGTGCCACACTCAAGTCTGCGATGGCATCGGAAGGCAATTACGTCCAAGACAAAGCGATGGACCCCAGCGCCACGAACTACCGCAAGCTCTCAGTACCGAGCGGTCCCCGGCTGGCGCAACAGTCAAAGTACCCGGTAGCGATGGGAAGCTGCATTGGAGCGATGGCAAGCGCGACCTTGGAGTAGTCCAATGAGCACCGACGTATCAACGCTCTCTTCCGTGCTCTCGCCTCCAGCATACGACTATTCAAGCTCTCAGCAGCCGGTCGCTCAAACTGGGAAAGCTGTCACGCTCTATTTCAGCAAAGCTCAACCGCTGACACTCGATTTCTCAAAAGCTCAATCAATCGCTCAGCCTGCGAACAACTCACCCGTCGCACTGGATTTCTCGATAGCTCAGCCCATCAACCCGACCAATCAGCAAAGACTTGATCGCACGCTGTACAACATGACCGCCGCAATGTCGGGGCAGCAGATGGCGACACCCGAGGATCAAGCGCAGGGCGAGGCAGGCCGTAGGGCTGGAACGATTGCGGGAGGTATCTCGATACTAACCGGCGCAGCGGGCGGATTGTTGACTCCCGGCGTGCAGGTCGCTCAGGAAACCTCATCCCTCCTCGGCCCCGAGGGACAGCCAATCATCAAGGAAGTGTTGAAAGACGCCCCCAGTTTGGCGGGAAAGGGCTTTCAGGCAATCAAGAACGCCCTTCCAGCAACAGCCACACCGGATCAGGTCGCTAAAGTTGCCAAGATTCTCTACCACACCGAGCAGGTGTCACGGGCATTGGAGGCACCGCGTATTTGGTGTGGCGAGAACTTTTCGGCAAATGAGGTTCAGCGATGAGTGATGTTAGGAGTATCCAGTTTGGCCGAGAGATTAACAGCGAGGCCGATGTTGACGAAGTGAGAAGCTGGCTGCCCGCGCAGGCGACCGACGACCAAATTAGTTGGGTTGCGAAGGTCATTGATGCGGGCGACATGCCAGCGAGTGAAGCATTCGGGTTGTGGTTGCTCAGGTTTTACAACCCATTTCAAGAGGACGAGGGACCAGATGAACGCTGATTTTATCGAACAAAGAGCGAACTCAGACGATTCAAACAAGTCAGCGAAACCATCAGCGAAAAAGGGGCGTGGGAGTCACCCTAACTCACGGGCCAATCTGAAGCCTTATCCAAAGGGCGTCAGCGGCAATTCCGGTGGCAAGCCCCGCGTCGATGTGTCAGCGATTATTGCGCGGCCATTCTTGAAGAGAATCAGGAAGCGATTTACGAGGGACTTGCGAAGGCTCTGATTAAGGGCAACGCTTACGTCTACAAAGAACTGTGACCGTGCATATGGGAAGGTGAACACGCTCGTCACGGTCGAAGCTGGCGACCAACTGGCGACGATCTTGACCGAGGCAGGCAGCGAGCGGCTGCGAATCGTAGCAGCACAGCTTTGCCAGCACCCCCAGCATTGCCAGCACCAGCACTGCCTCAGGCGGTTGAAATTGTTCCTCCACCAGCACCGCCGATTGCTGCGCCACCAGACTCATTGCGGTTGCGAAACCAGCACCACCGGCACTCGCAGTCAAGCTCGCGATAGCTGACCTTAGTGCCAGGATCGCGCCAAGCGGTTCTTTGACTACACCACCGGAAAGTGCGTATAGCCTCGTGGAAACTCAGGTCGATAGTTTCGAGATTGAGCTTGCCAAGGCAGCGGCGGACTATTACGCGGACCCTTTGGGATTCGTGTTGTGCTGTTTCCGTGGGGCCTCGGATTGCTGGCAAACTACGCCGGTCTCGACCAGTGGCAAACCGAGTTTCTAGACGATTTAGGCAAGCAGGTGAGGGCACGAGTTTTTAGGCCAGATTCGGTGTTGCCGATTCGCTTCTCGACCGCATCAGGGCATGGAATCGGCAAGAGCACCTTGGTTGCTTGGATCGTCCTTTGGCTGATGAGCACCCGCTCGCACTGCAAAGGGACAATTACCTCCAACACTTTCCTCCAGCTCACCACGCGCACCTGGAGTGCGATACAGACATGGACGAAACGATGTTTGACCGGCCATTGGTTTCAGGTCACAACAGAGCGTATTTATCATCGCCAGTTTAAGGAGTCGTGGTTTTGTTCGGCTCAATCGTGCCGCGAAGAAAATAGCGAAGCGTTTGCGGGACAACACGCCGCTGACAGCACGAGTTTTTATATTTTCGACGAAGCGAGCGCGGTTCCTGATCCGATTTTCGAGGTCGCAGAGGGCGGACTCACGGATGGCGAGCCGATGATTTTTGCTTTCGGCAACGCTACTCGAAGTAAAGGCAAGTTTCACCGCATCACTTTCGGAGATGAGCGCAACGCTGGATTTCACGGTCCATAGACTCCCGAAATTGCGCGTTTTCCAACAAAGAATTGATTGCCGAGTGGATTGCCGACCGTGGCGAGGACTCGGACTTCGTTCGTGTGCGCGTTAAGGGCATTCCGCCGCGTGCTGATGACTCGCAGTTCATTGATATGGACCGATCCTGGCCGCGCAACGCCGAGAGGTGGCAGTTTTGGGCGATGAGCCGTTGATTTGCGGAGTTGACCTCTCGTGGGGTGGTGACGATAAAAACGTGGTCCGTTTTCGCACCGGCAACGACGCTCGATCCATCCCGCCGCTGAAAATTCCTGGCGAACGACCCGCGACCCGTTGTGATGGTGGTGAAGCTCACGGACATTCTCATGGGCACGCATGGGCCAGCGAAAAAGAAGATTCACACGATGTTTCTCGATAGCGCAGGCATTTCGGGTGCGATTGGCGCTCGATGCGTCAGCTTGGACACAAGAATGTGATTGAAGTGAATTTTGGTGCGGACTCACCAGACTCGAAGTTCGCCAACATGCGAGCCTTCATGTGGGGCCGGATGAAGGAATGGCTACTCACAGGAGCAATCGACAAAGACACTGCGCTGGAGACCGATTTTGAGCGCTCCTGGCTACATGCTGGACAACCGCGTGCGGGTGCGTTTGGAGTCGGAGAAGGACATGAAGAAGCGTGGTGTGGATTCGCCTGACGATGGCGACGCTCTATCGCTGACCTTCGCGCAAACAGTAGCGCCACCCAAGCGGGACAGCACGCCTTACACCAAGCCGGTTAGTTGCTGGTCCTGAAAACAACTCTTTTGTGGACAGATTCAGCTCTTCGCTAACGGGCTTTGCTTGCAACACGTCCGGAGGGCGCTATTTGCGAGGGTTTTGTGGACAAGGGAACGCGAATACCCTAACTCGCTGGCAATCTCCCGCACCGTGCGGCTCTGTGAGCGTAGGCGAGCGATTCTAGCGGCATCCAGCACGGCACTCGGCCTGCCCAGGCGCTTTCCCTTGGCTCTCGCATTCCTCAATCCCGCTCTGACACGTTCCACGATCAGCGAACGCTCTAACGGAGCGACCGCACCCAGGACGGTGAACACCATCTTCCCGGTCGGCGTGCTGGTATCGACATTCTCGCTGAAGGAAACGAAGTCGATTCCCAACGACTTGAACTGTTCCAAGGCTCGAAGCAAATGCGAGGTCGAGCGGGCGAAACGGTCAAAGCGCCATACCGCAACAACGTCAAACCTCCGCTTCGCCGCGTCGTTCATCAAGCGATTAAGTTCAGGACGAGAATCCTTCGCCCCACTCACACCGGCATCAACGTACTCACCGGCAACGCTCCAACCTCGACGCTCGCAGTACTCACGCAACTCACGAGTCTGCATCGACGGGTCCTGGCCGTGGTTGGTGGTCGAAACGCGAGCATAGATCGCGGCCTTCATCGTTGCCCCTCAGACGCGACGGGAGTTGGAATCCTCAGAGTGTTGGTGTGCTCGACGGTCAGGCGGGCCGCTTCCAATTTCACCTGCCATTTGGTGGTTCCAAACACGAGTTTGGACCAAGGGCAGTACGGCAGCGTGCAACTGCGGATGTTACGATTCTTGTAGCCATGTGACACCTCCCAGTGTCATTTGGTCAAGGGCGTTCGACTGCTCTAACAGTCGGGCGTCCCGTTTTACTTCAGAGCGAGTTTTACGACCTTCACGACGGCGTAGATAAAAGCGAGTATCACCACAGGAATGATGAGATGCAGGATTCCAAATTCACCCATTTTCGGCCTCCTTTTCGAGTTGTCGTTAGGGGCGTGTCGCTGTTTGTGCAGCGGTGCGAGTCCCTTCGATTTATTTCTTCGCCTTAGTCTCTCGCCTCACAAAATCATCCAGTGCTCGACGGATCGTTTCGCTGACCGTCTCGTCCTCGCGTCTTGGAAACTTTCGACAGCTCGGCCAGGGTCTTTTCCTTGATTCGCACTGCGGTGAGCTTCTTGACCATGCTTTTAGTGTATAACAAACGTATAACGAAACAATGGTACTCTAGGTCCAATTAGACTGTTGGTCTCAATAGACGCTCGATTTCACTCGGCTCGTTCAGCACGACGAATTGCAGTTGGACCTACATCTTTGGCCCTGCGACTCATGGTGTACACGATGTACATCGACTGTTTGACCTGCTATTCTCTATGTATATGAAAATAAAAAGATTATAATTACAAAAACTTCTTGATTTTCCAGTCTCTCGTGGTACACTATGCACAGTTTTGGAGGAGGCAATTATGAGCAGCAGCCGCATAGCTCAGCTTGGGGAGTTCGCCGACAGAATAAAAATGCTCAATACCGAAGATGATGAGCAATTCTGCAAATTCATTGTGGCGTCGCTAGAAACGCTCGAAATGACTGATGGCGATTTCGCTGACTCCTTGTCGGTAAGCCGACCCTGTGTAAACAGATGGAGCAATGGTAAGAATACTTCCGCGAACCGCAACGCGGAAGGCTACCGTCTCGGTAGTAACGGAGAAGGTGAACCGACGTATTAGGGCACTGCGCCAGGCGGCAACTCGGGCGGGCACATCGGCCCCCGCCTACGCATATCCAGTAGCGGCCAAAGGCCGGTAATATCCTCAGCCTTGGGTGCATCACTTTATAGGCTCATTTGCTAAGATGACAGCTTATGAGTGATGCACCCAGCTCTTTTCGCTTCTTCCAAGTAGATTCTACTGACGCTTCGCGAGCCTTTAATTTCCACAAGTCAATCGCAGATTCCAACGAGCACATTTGGCCTCGAACTGAGACTGAGATTAAGGGTTATTGTGGGGAGGGCGAATTATTCGGCATCGTTCAAGACCATTCTGATGAATTCGTCGGGCTGTGCTACTCACATCTGGATGACTCCACAAACGAATGGGAAATCGGTGGGCTGACCGTAACGGACAAGTTTCAGAACCTTCATCTCGGCTCAATCCTAGTGCGGTTTGCGTTAGCGCACACGATAAGCACCGGAGACCCGTGGAAATACGGACAGCGAATAATCGCCCACGTACACAGCGAAAATAACGCGCCCAGGAATCTTCTTACAGAGGATCAACTTCGAATACCAGAGAACCATCGAAGTGCCAGCGGATGCAGCACCTCCGTCCATGAAACGCAATAAAAGTGGTAAGTTGAGTGGCGATGAATTTGAGTTTAAGAAATACTTCGGTCCCTGTTCTCCACAAGTGGTTTGTGGAGGAGTTTAGTGGCTTGCTCGCGGATGGAAAGACTGTAGTCGAGTTCGACTACGGCGAACGCGGAATCGCCAGTGTCATCGAAGACTTACGAACATTGGCCGAGGAATAAAACCTCCACCACGCAATGGGTTTGGACGCGGCGAGCTTCACTTGTAGCTGAGCTTCGTATCCGGCCTCAGGCTCTACATGGGCAACGGAGATAGGCGGCGCTACTCCTGCCTTCCCGTTTCCTCTCGCCTGAGAGGACCCATGAGCATCGGCTTCAGAGTTAAGACTGACGAAGAGCTGTCCGCTGAATTTCGCGCACTCACCGACACAGAACTAATCGAAACCGGCAAGATGCTGAAGGACTTTGCAAAGCCGCGTCCTGGACAGGGACCTGATGAGAATTGGCTTCGTCAGCTCAGAATAGCGCGTGCGGAGTGGAAGCGAAGACATCCCTAGGGTCGGCTACTTCTCGGCGGGTTTATCGTCAGGCCGCTGTAACCGGCGCTGCTTGCCTAGGAGCAAGTCGTTAATTTGGCGGGTGAGTTCGAGTAACTTTCGCGGGTCCTGCTCCACGGCTGCTTGGGCGCAGAGTTCTTTCCAACGTTCGGTGTTTTCTCGCATGGGAAACGGACGATATCAGTTGCGATCAGGTTTCTATGTACAATTTTGAACAGTTGGGGAGCGAGATATGCCGAAGGACGTTGAGCTTTAGTTTGTCGCGTTTGAACCCCTAAAATCTTTTCTGCGGATACTTGGCCTTGTATTCCTTCACCGTGGCCTTAATTTTGGCAGCTTCCGTTGTGAGCCGATTGCGCAGTTCATGCTCACCTTTGTTATGAGCCGCCAAGGCTGCAATCTCTAACGATTCAATTTGGGTTTCGTAGCCTTCGATATCGGGGCGGTCTAAGACATGCATAAAGGTTCCTCGCCTCAAAGGCTAACATGCGGCGGTTTTTGTGTACAACTTGTGTACAAGATAGGGCTGTTTTGAGGGCCTGAAAATGGACCTAAGCAACGCAGAATCAAAACAGACTTTGAGCTACAGGCCCTTGGAACACGGAAGGAATTGCTGACAACCCAGTCAGTTTACGATGCATTAGAACGATTCGCAACAGCCGCGCGGCGAATTTGCGTCGAACTTTCAACGTCGATACTCAACAAATTTGACCAGCGCGCACTCGCTAAGCCTGACACTGCGACTTACTGCACGAATCCGACGGTCGGAGGCGGTGTATCGGGTGCCTCTTTGATTGGTCCGAATTGCGCTTCGTAACGCGCAATATTTTCGCCGAGAGCGCGCCAGATGCGCTTCGCGTGGCCGGGGCTGACGATCATGCTCTTCAGCAACTTGCCTTGCGCGCCGTTCGGGAAAATGTAAATAAAATTGAGCGTGAATTCTTCCAGGTTGTGGTGAACCATCACCAGATTGCTGTACTCGCCCTGTAGTTCTTTCTCTTCCGCTTTGATCTGCACCTGGCCTTGGGCTTGCGGTGCGCGCTGCTCGTCCATGGTGAAGCTCCTTTGCTTGCGTCCATACGGAGTGGATAAAAACAAAGTATCACACGGGACGACGGGAATCGGCTGACCGATGGAACAGTTTTCGAAGAAGTTCTTTGACTCCGACATGTGTTAATGCTAGTTTATATGACAGGTTTACTGTGCTTAACCCGACCAAGCGCGTGAACAGGCGCAGTGAGCGCAGTGAAACGGAATGAATTCCACAACACAGACCGCACCTCTGACAGCCAGCGGCGTTCGCAGCGAACGCGGGCAGGCTGTCACCATGCCATCTCTGCCCGAAGCGCATCGCACGGTTCCGATTGCGCAGGGCGCTTCATGGGTGCGAAAAATTCTGGCGTTCGCAGGACCGGGCTACCTCGTCGCCGTCGGATACATGGACCCCGGCAACTGGGCCACGGACATCGGAGGCGGATCGAAATTCGGCTACACGCTGCTGAGCGTGATCGTCATCAGCAATTTCATGGCGATGCTGTTGCAGGCGCTTTCGGCGAAACTGGGCATCGCAACCGGCCGCGATTTGGCGCAGGCGTGCCGCGAACACTATTCGCGCCGGACATCGTTCGTGTTATGGGTGTTGTGCGAGATCGCGATTGCGGCATGCGACCTTGCCGAAGTGCTTGGATCGGCAGTCGCGCTGAAATTGCTGTTTGGCTTGCCGATGATCGCCGGCGTGCTGATCACCGCGCTGGATGTGTTGATCGTGCTGGCGCTTCAGGGGCGCGGATTCCGCATGGTGGAAGCGTTCGTGGTGACGCTGATCGCGTCGGTCGCCGCGTGTTTCGCGTATGAAATTTTCATCGCGCAACCGCTGTGGCGTGAAGCCGCGCGCGGCATAATTCCCACGACCGAGATCTTGCGGAATCGCGAGATGCTTTACATCGCGATCGGAATTTTGGGCGCGACCGTAATGCCTCACAATTTATATTTGCACTCGAGCATCGTGCAGACGCGAGCGTTCGGCGCAACGGTGGGCGAGCGGCGGGAGGCGTTGCGGTACGCGGTGCTCGACTCGACGGTGGCGCTGGGATTCGCGCTATTCGTTAACGCCGCAATTTTGATTTTGGGAGCGGCGGCATTTCACACACGTGGGTTGCATAACGTCGCGGAGATCTCAGACGCCTACAAATTGTTGAGCCCGGTGCTGGGCGCAGGTCTGGCGAGCACGATTTTCGCGTGCGCGCTGCTGGCTTCGGGACAGAACTCGACGCTGACGGGAACGCTGGCCGGGCAAATTGTGATGGAAGGATTCCTCGACATCCGGCTGAAGCCGTGGATACGGCGGCTGATCACACGGGGGATCGCCATCGTGCCGGCCGTCCTCGTGATCGGCATCGCGGGCGAATCAAAAGTTACGGCGCTGCTGATTCTGAGCCAGGTAATTTTGAGCTTTCAGCTTCCTTTCGCCGTAATTCCACTGATCCAATTTACCGGGGACCGCAAAAAAATGGGCGTGTTCGCGAATTCGCGTGCGACCTCGGCCATCGCGTGGGTCGTGGCGGCCGTGATTCTCATCTTTAACGCCGAGTTGCTCTGGCTGACACTTCGCGCCTAGCGCGGACTTTCGCGCAAAGCGGCGGCGTGCGAAACTTTCCTCGCCAACATGCCCGCACGGCAACCCAAAGATCTACGCGCCCGAAAAATTCTGTTCGGCGTTCTGTTGCTCGTCATCGCAGGCGCAATCGCGTTTTTCATCTGGCAGAACCGGCCGTGGACGGTTCCCGAAGCTGCGCGCGAGATGAAGAATCCGATCGCGGCATCCTCCGCCGATCTGGATTCGATTCGCCCGATTTATCGCGACAAATGTTCTTCCTGCCACGGATTGACCGGCAGGGGCGACGGGCACGACGCGTCGCTCTACGACCCCAAACCGACCGACTTCACCGACGCAAAGGATATGAGCGCGGTCACCGACGGCGAGCTTTTCTACAAGCTGACGGAAGGGCGCAAGCCGATGCCATCGTTCAAAAAGCGGCTGTCGGACGAGCAGCGCTGGCGCATGGTCGCGCTGATTCGGGCGTTCTTGGCGCCGCCAACGGTAGGTCCCGCAAACGCGGCGCCGCCGGCTCACTGAGCTTCATCAAAATTTCCCATCAAAGCGTGCGCTCGTTTTGTTCGCAGCCTTCGCAACAATCAAAATGGGAGCAAAGAGACGCCGATTTTCTTTGCGATTCCGCGGTTATTGCGAGCTAAAAATCTGATTTCTTATTGCGAGCGGAAAAACTTCTGCTAGAGGATTTCCAACATCAATTCGTTCGATTTTTTTCGAGGATTCTTTGCGTTAGACAACTCGTTCGATCCGCCGCAAGATCAGCAGCGTAGTTAGCGTAGACGTGCAATCTGCATTCGCGAGCCTGTTCCAGAAGAACCCGGACGTTCTTTTCGCTCGCCGGTCATTTCAAGTCAGTTCATCGCGCAGTTGGTCGTAACGCGATTTTGTTGCGAACGGGCGAATTGTGCCCGATCGGTCGTGGTGTAGCTACATGAATTCAAATTCAAGAGGAAGGTACACATCATCATGCGAATCAAAAATCTGAAGAAGGCTGTTCTCGCCACCGCTCTCGGGGCATTTGCATTGATCGGAGCAGCGAAGGCACAGGAATTGGTGAAGGGATCGTTCACGCTGAACGCAGAAACGCGCTTCGGTTCAACGATTCTTCCCGCCGGCCATTACACGGTGTCCATCGCGCCGGTGACGGCGTTGGCGGCATCGGGGACGCGGGTGCTCGTTTTCGTGCGGCCCGAGTCGAAACCGGGACCGGTCGCGTCGATTCTCGCGTTGGCGTCGAGCGAATCTTGCGAGACTCCGTCGGGTTTGACGCTCGTGTCGGAATCCAACGGACTCGTTGCGCGTTCGCTGTGCCTCGGCAAGCAGGGGCTGGCGATTGACTTCGATATGCCGCACGCGGGCGAAGCCACGAAGATCAAGGCAGCGGTCGCAACTCAGCAGTAAGAGCGGCGATCGGGAATACGAAAAACGCCGGCAGGATGCCGGCACTGCCAAGAGGCGGGCCTTCGGGTCCGCCTTTTGTTTTTCACAGGTGATCATCTCTATCGCACATCTCGCGACTCGAGGTTGGTTCCCGGACTCTCCCGTGTAGAATGATCTACATCGTGGCCTCCCAATCCCGAATGTTTGACGCGTCGCGTTCTGGTGAACTGGTCGATACCGGACCGCCGGTCGTTACATTGCGCAACGCGTTCTCGCATCCATACGATTCGGCGATTGCGGCAGCGCGAACGTGCTACGCGCAGCGATTGATCGGCGCCGAAGAAATCACCGACAAGCAGCGCATCAACATCGGCGCCGCGACGTTCTACAGCGGGCACCACACCGTTTATCAGCACGCGCATTTTGAATTTGGGCTCGAGAATGTGAGCCGGCAATTCGTCTGGTCGTTTCTGCACGCGCATCCTTTTTACAACTCCGAGCAGCAGAGCCAGCGTTACGTGCGTTTGAATCGAGCACACGCATATGTGCCGCCTGAGGATTTGTATTTCAGCGCCGCATGCCGCGAGATTTACGAGCGGTCGATTGCGCGCTCCTGGGAGTATTACCGCGAACTTTCGGCGCTGCTTGCCGCCGATGCGCGAGAAATTCTGAACGACATCTGGCACGTCGGGCCGATGTCGCACCTGAATCGCATCCAGAAGGTGGAAAAGTCGGCGGAGAAGCGCTCCATCGAGATCGCACGCTACGTGCTGCCGCTGGCGGCGTTCACGACGATGGTGCACACGATTTCCGGCATCGTGCTGCATCGCTTGTGGCGGATGTGTTCGGCGTCGGACACGCCGAACGAAGCGCGCGAAGTCATCGGGCAGATGGTCAAGCTGGCCCGAGACATCGATCCGCAATTTTTTGAGCGCTTTGGCACGGAGCCGATCCAGGCGCTGCCAGAGTGGGGAGAAGCGAATGTTGCGGCCGCGATGGCGCAAGCTTCGTCGAATGGGACTGGTGGCGATCCGGGCAGAGGCGAGGCGTTCGCGCGCGAATTCGATGCGAAGCTCGGAGGTCGCACATCCAAGCTCGTCGATTATTCGCCGAACGCGCCGCGCGTTGCCGCCGAGGCGTATCGAGCCGTCGTCGGATTGCTCGAATCGCAGTGCAACGACGCCGAGGCGATCGATCGCCTTCTCAATCCTTCGCGCAACATCTATCGGCTCGAAACGCTCAACGTCGGCGTTCATGCGCCGCTGATGCGTGCCCTCCAGCACGCGAACTACACGTTCGCAAAAAAGATCAGTCACACGGCAGACAGCCAGGATCAGCGGCATCGCATGGTCCCGGGTTCGCGCCCGCTGCTGACGCTTTCGGACACGCGCGAGCCCGACTACATCACGCCGATGCTGCTCGATCGAAATCCGCGCGCCAAGGAAGTCTACGAGCGCGCGATGCATGACGCGTGGACGGCGAAGAATGAATTGCTCGATCGCGGCGTGCCGGCCGAAATTGCGCTCTACGTCTTGCCGAACGCAAAATCGATCCGCCTCGTCGAGAGCGGTTCCCTGCTCCATCTGCTGCACAAATGGACGATGCGAACGTGTTTCAACGCGCAAGAGGAAATTTATCGCGCGTCGATGGACGAACTCGATCAACTGCGCCAGGTTCACCCGCAATTCGCGAAATACATCGGGCCGCCCTGTTATCTGCGCGCGGGAATCACCACTCCGATTTGCACCGAAGGCTCGCACTTCTGCGGCGTAAAAGTCTGGCTCGACTTCCCCAACGTCGAGCGTCGCATCTAAGCGAGCGTATATTCTCACTGACCGCGAGAATCGGTTCGCATTTACGATCTTCTGCCTGTCCTTCCGAACAGTAATCACTCGTCCCAAGCAGCGCCGCAGTTCCATTGCGGCCACACAGTGCGCCCGTTAACCTGCGATATACGTACCAGGTCATTCACCTATTTTGATTTTCGACTTCAACCAAGGAGGCGCCCGCATGCGCCTGAAAGTGATCGTGCCGCTACTCGTCCTTGCCGTCGGCGCCGGAGCCTATCAGGTTTGGAGTCTGGCCAAAGATCGCGCCACGCGTGAGCGCGAAAGTCGCTTTGTGAATCCGTACGGAGATGCGGTCGCCGCATACGACCAGAAGCGCTACACAGATGCGGAAGCGATTCTTAGAGGCATGCTCCCGAACCTGGAGCAAAACTCACCTGGGTCGGCGCATCTCGCCAGCGTTTACCACGCTTTGGGAGCCGTTGCACACCTGCAACACCGGGACACCGAAGCAGACGGCTACTATCGCAAAGCAGTCGAGATTCGGACGAAAGTTCTCTCGCCAGACGATCCCGAACTGGCTTCTTCGCTCTCTGGTCTGTGTCAAACGTTACATGATGAAGGTCTCGAGTCCGAGGCAGACGTTTACGATCGGCAAGCTCTCGCAATTTATCGCCGTGCGCCAGGCAAGTATCGCAATGAATATGCCACGACGGTTTTCAACATCGGCGATTTCGCAATGCGCCAGCACAATCAGGACGCGGAGCCACTGCTGAAAGAAGCGGCCGACGCATACGAAAAGTTTGGGACCGCGAAGAGCAAGAATCTTGCGTTGGTCGACGCCAGGTTGGGCACGCTGTACTGCGATCAGAACCGTTACCCCGAAGCCGAGACTATGTTGCAAAAAGCTCTGGCGATTCAGACCGAACGGTTGACGCCCGATGATCCGGACCTCGCACGCACACTCCAAGATTTGGCGATGCTTCGCTATCGACAGGGACGCGACGTCGAAGGCAAGACTCTCGAGAAGCGCGCTTCTGCAATTTTCACAAAGGCCAGCCCCACGGTGACCGAAACGGCGTCGGCTTTATTGCTCGAGCAGGGAAACAACTTCTACACTCGTGGCGAATATGACCGCGCGGCTGACGCGTATCAAAAGGCCATCGACACCGATGCGCAACAGTATGGCGCCGAAAATCCACGCATTGCGAACGACGTGGTTTATCTCGCTCTGTTGTTTCGAGATCGAATCGAAAAGCGGATGGGTGAGGCGGAGCCGCTGTTTGAGCGCGCGCTGTCGATCCGGGAGAAAAGTATGGGGCCCGACGCGCCCGAAGTCGCCGAGGTATTGAGCGATGAGGGCTTGCTCTTTTTTTACGAGCGGCAACCCGAGCGCGGTGTCTCTGTTGCGTCTCGCGCATTGACAATCCAGGAGAAGGCGATTGGTCACGACTCGCTTCAAGTTTCGACGACGCTGAATCGTCTGGGGCTCTGCCAGCGCGATCTCCAGCAATTCCCGCAAGCCGAAGCTTCGCTCACGCGAGCCTTGGCCATTCGCGAGAAACAACTTCCGCCTGAAAATGATTGGATTGCGATTAGTCTCGAAAACCTCGCATCGGTGTACATGGCTCAGAGAGATTTCGGCAAAGCCATGCCGCTGATGCAGCGTGCTCACGGGATTCGGCAGAAATCAGCGTCGGCGAGCGCGGCAGCAGAATCTAAACCTGTCTCGTGAGCTTGAACGATCGCCCGACGAGTGTTAAGAGCGCCAGTGAAGTGTGACTGGGCCGCCCATTGGGTGCGGCAGCATTTCGCCGGTTCGGCGCGATTCGATCAGATTCGATTTCAGCGCGAAATACCACTTTGCCGGGCGATCGGCGTCATCGATCAACATCAAGTGGGGATTGTGCTTCAGGCCTTCGGCCTGCTGGATCATCGTTTCCTGATCCTGACGCAAAAAGATCTTGCCGAAGATGCGGAAGATCGAGACGGGAAGAAAGAAAAGATTCCACGCTGCGACGAAATCGATGCGGCATAGGTCACGGCGCACGGGCGTCACTGTCGTCTGGCTCGAAAACCACAATTTGCCACTGTGAATTTCTTCCAGCCGGCGATTCGGCAGAATGAAATCGATTGTAGTCGTGACCGGCTCGCCGGTTCGCTTCTTCAAGATCTGATATGGCAGGCTGTTCGAGCTCGGCGAATGAGGGCTCATCCGAAAACCATTTGGAATCGGCTCGAACTGTTTTTGCTTTTCGTGAATCGAGCCGCGGCTGCGCCAGAACCACGACTGATGCACGAACGGGCCGTGCGCTGGATCCATCAGCCCGATGATCCCGTGATCGACGTGAGCAGGCAGATCGCAGGCCAAGTGCATGATTTTGAATTTCTCACTGAACGTTGCAAGACGCGGCGGGGGCGGAATTTTCGACGGCTCGGGTGCGCGCCCGCCCGGCCCATGCATGAACACCCAAACGTAGCCGTCGTGCTCTTCGCAGGCGTAATGGCCGGCGAAAATGCGCTCGGTCTTAAGTTTGTCCTGATCTACCCGCGAAGGAATCTCAACGCACTGGCCACTGCAAGCGTCGAAGCGCCAGCCGTGATAGCTGCACTCGACGGCCTTGCCGTCGAATCGGCCGTACGAGAGCGGAATGCCTCGATGCGGGCAGGAATCGCGCATCGCGAACGCTTTGCCATCGGATGTGCGACCCAGAACCAACGGAACTTCGAGCAACATCGCGGTGGCCAAACGCTGCCCAACGATTTCCGTGCTGCGCAGCGCCGGATACCAAAAATCCCAAAGGAAACCGAGATCGCCCTCACGCGTAGGTTGATTCGCCGGCGCGTCATCCATTTGCACGAGGGTGCGGGTTCCGTCGCTCATCGCTGCGGGCTCATTGGCGCGGGCTCATCTGGGGGCTCATCGTGAGTTCGCATCGTAGTATAGTGCCACCCGAAGCCGCAATTTTTCGCGAAACACGCCCTCTTCAAGGTCCCCTAAGTCCAATGCCATCAACGAATTCACCCACCCCACTGTGAACCTTACCCCTTTAGAATCACATCCTTACGCGACTTCGCGTCTCATCTCCTTTAGAATGACATCCTTACGCGAAAACAGGGGAGGGGGGCCCACGGCGTCCTTCCTGATTCAAAATCTCAAACCCGATACATCCAGGCGACGCGATCGTCATCGAATGAGTGAGGCAGAAATTGGAAGCCGAAAATGATCAAGCGGCTGGCAGAAATTTTTCGTGGATTCTCGCTGGTGTTCGGGATTTCGGCGCCGCCACCCGGTCAGGATGAGCGTCAGTTCGTGATGCTGTGGCTAGGCATTATTTCGGTCACGATCTTGTTTTTCATCGCTGTTCTTTTCGCTATTTCTCACTTTCATGTCACTTAGGTTGGTCCCGCATTTCGGGATATAATGAGATCAGAGCAATCGATGTACGCCGCTTTCTATTAGCTGACCTCGCACCGCTCGCCGCCCGGCGAGCCACGTTGTATCTCGTCACAAACAACAATCAACACCCAAGTCTTGAAGAGGTCTGCTTATGCCTGCAATGACGTTTACCGAGAAATTGGATCAGTTGGGAGCGCGTTACGACGAGTTGACGCAGCAGCTCTCGACGGCGGAGCTTGTGTCGGACTCGACAAAGTTTCAAAAGGTCGCGAAGCAACACGCCGAGCTTGAGGAAATCGTCGCGAAACACCGCGAATTCAAGCAAATCGAAAAAGATCTGGCCGGCGCGCACCAGATGTTTCTCGAAGCCGACGACTCCGAAATGAAGCAGATGGCGCAGGAAGAGGAAAAACAGCTCTCCGCGCGCAAGGAAACCGTCGAACGCGATCTCAAGCTTCTGCTACTGCCCAAAGATCCCAACGACGAAAAGAGCGTCATCGTCGAAATCCGCGCAGGCACCGGCGGTGACGAAGCCGGCCTCTTCGCCGGCGAATTATTTCGCATGTATTCACGCTACGCGGAAACCCAAGGCTGGAAAGTGGAAATCCTGGAGAGCTCGCCGACTTCCGTTGGCGGCATGAAAGAAGTCGTCGCTGCAATTCAGGGCGACAAGGTGTACTCGAAGCTGAAATACGAAAGCGGAGTGCATCGCGTGCAGCGCGTGCCCGCTACCGAAACGCAAGGCCGCATCCACACTTCCGCTGCAACCGTCGCGGTGCTGCCGGAAGCCGACGACATCGACATCAAGATCGAAGCCAAGGATTTGCGCATCGATACGTTTTGCTCGTCGGGACCCGGCGGACAGTCGGTGAACACGACGTACTCCGCCGTGCGCATCACGCACATCCCAAGCGGTCTCGTCGTTTCACAGCAGGACGAGAAATCGCAGATCAAGAATCGCGCCAAGGCCATGCGCGTTCTCCGCACGCGTCTGTACGAACTCGAAATGAGCAAGCAACAGGCTGCCATTCTGGCGGAACGCCGCGGGCAGATTAAGACGGGAGATCGCTCGGAAAAGATTCGCACGTACAACTTTCCGCAGAATCGCATCACGGATCACCGGATTGGCATGACGCTTCACCAGCTTACGGACGTAATGGAAGGCAAGCTGGCGCCGCTGGTGGATGGACTTGTGTCGCACTACGAGTCGGAGCGATTGCAGCAGGAGCTTTCCGCGGCATAGTGAAACGCTGGGCTCGCCTGGGTTAGGATCAACAACGCCGAGTCAGAATCATCAAGTCTAGACAACCTCATAATCGACACTATCTAATTCCGGATGGACGCTCGCACTGCCTTTAAAACTGGAATCGCTCGCCTGCGCGACGCCAATGTGCCTTCCTTCACGTTGGCTGCCGAATTGTTGCTGCTTCACGTCGTAGGACGCGAACGAACGTGGCTCTACGCGCATCCGGAAGATGAAATCTCCAAAGAGCAGGAAGATCGGTTTTTCTCGCTTGTTGAACGGCGAGTCGCGGGCGAGCCAACACAATATCTGACCGGCAAGCAGGAATTCTGGGGACTCGAGTTCGACGTCACGCCCGACGTGTTGATTCCACGCCCGGAGACGGAACACGTAGTTGAAGTTGCGCTCGATCGACTTGCCCTGCGTGAAATTCGTGCGGGACGCAAGCAGACGCTCAGTGGCGAGGGATTGCATGTTGCAGACATCGGAACCGGTTCTGGATGCATCGCGGTGGCGCTCGCGAAAGACCTGCCCGGCGCGAGATTCATCGCTACCGATATTTCTCCGGCTGCGCTGACCCTGGCGCTGAAGAATGCGGAGCGGCACAAGTTTGCGGATCGCATTGAATTTGTGCGCGCGAATTTCCTGGAAGGGATCGCAGCAGAGACGCGCTTTGATCTGATCGCCAGCAATCCGCCCTATATCGGGCGCCGCGAAGGACCGACGCTGCAGCGCGAAGTACGCGAACACGAACCCGAAGTCGCGCTGTACGGCGGCGAAGAAGGCTACGAACTTTACGCCGCGCTCGTCACGCAGTCCGCCGCCCACTTGATCTCCGGCGGAATCGCAGTGCTCGAACTCGGTCACGACAGCCTCCCCGCAGTGGAGCCGCTCTTCGACACGCCCGAATGGACGCACGTCGGCGTCACAAACGATCTCGCCGGCATCCCCCGCGTCATCGCCGCCGAGCGAACCGCGCACGTTGGCACCATCGCGAATCGGGCGTAGGCTTACGGCATGCCGGAGCTGGCACGATTTCGAGCGATTCATGGCGCGCCGGAAGAGCACGCGCTTCCGCCCACCGCATCGATTCTGCATGTCGATATGGACGCGTTCTTCGTTTCGGTCGAGCTGCTGGAACGGCCCGAGTTGCGCGGCAAGCCCGTCATCGTTGGCGGCGGCACCCCCGATCAGCGCGGCGTCGTAACTTCGGCTAGCTACGAGGCGCGAAAATTCGGCGTGCATTCGGCGATGCCGTTGCGAACCGCCGGCAAGCTTTGCCCGCACGGAATTTTTCTCGACGGCCATCACCACAAATACAGGGACTGGAGCGATCGCGTCGCGACGATCCTCGGGAAGTTTTCTCCAATCGTGGAGATGGTCTCGATCGATGAAGCCTATCTCGATCTCGCGGGCACGGAGCGGCTGCATGGGCCGCCGTTCGCTGCCGCCGACAAACTGCTGCGCATGATCACGAGCACGACGGGACTTCCCTGCTCCGGGGGTCTCGGTTCGACGCGGCTTATCGCGAAAGTTGGATCGGAGCAGGCAAAACCGCGCGGGCTCGTCTGGGTCGCGCCCGGAAGCGAGCCGCAATTCCTGGCACCGCTGCCGGTGCGAAAAATTCCAGGGATCGGCGAAGTCACCGAGCGATCATTGCTCGCGTTAGGACTCAAGACGGTCGGCGAGCTCGCGGCTTTTCCGCACGAAAAACTGCAAAAGATTTTCGGGCAGTGGGGCACCGCGCTCTATCGCAAGGCGCGCGGCGGCGATTCGTACGAATTCGTGATCGACGCCGAGCCGAAATCGATCTCTCACAATCACACGTTTGGAGAGGATACGAGCGATCCAGAAGTATTGCTGTCGATGTTGAGCCATCTCTCACAGAAAGCGTGCAAGCGATTGCGCGAAGCCGGCCTTTCGACGCGCACTCTGACGCTGACGATTCGCTATCAGGGATTCGACACCTACACGCGAGCGAAAACTCTATCGGCGCCGACGAATCTTGATTCCGATATTTTTGCGACCGTCCAGAGCCTCTTTCACGAACACCGAAATCTGAAGCGAAAAGTTCGTCTCCTTGGCGTTGCGCTGGGATCGTTCTCGCACGGCAACGATCAGCTGGACCTGCTCGAAGCCGAGAAACGCGCGAAGCTCGAGAAACTCGCAAAGACGACCGATGGGCTGCGAGACCGCTTTGGATTTGACTCCGTGCAATTCGGCGCTTCCATTCGCCACGAAGAGCGAAACGCGAACGAAGCTGGGGCCTGCGAGACGCGCGACGCAAAAACGAAACGGAAGTCGAAAAGCCGCAGCGCAAATCACGAAAGAATGGAGCAGGCGAGCCGGATTTCTACCCCGATTGAGTCCTATTGAGACGCAGGCTCGTACCCTATAAGCTGACCTCATGAGCGCGCCGCCCTCAGTGTCCACTTCCGCATCATCGAATCCGCCGAAGAAGCGCGGCCGCCTGAGCCATTTCTGGTTTCGCGTGAGCGAGGGGCAAGCGGTTGACGATCTTTGGAAACAATTCGTCGCGGACGCTCATGCGAGCTACGGATTCTACGGGAAAGACGTCGATTGGGAAGAGGTGCAAAAGCAGTCGCACTGGCGGCGGCCGTTTCACATCGCACGACAATTTTTCTGGGCATTGATGATGAAATTGTCGCCGGCGCGGCGCGTCCTGGCAGTGATTGCGCTGACGATGCTGGTATTGTCGGGGTTCGGCGATAACCTCGTGTGGGACACACGGACTGAGGCGATCGCGGCGCTCTTGCTGCTGCTCTTGCTGTCACTGGAATTGGCGGACAAAGTCATCATGAAGCGCGATTTGGAAATCGCGCGCGAAATCCAGAACTGGCTGGTTCCGTCGCAGCCGCCGGATGTTCCTGGCGCGGAGATTGCATTTGCGACGCGGCCGCAAAACTCGGTCGCCGGCGATTATTATGACGCGTTTTATCCGACGGTGAGCGCGGCCGAAGGCGGAAAGCTGCTGTTGGTGGTCGCCGACGTTGCGGGCAAGAGCGTGCCGGCAGCGCTATTGATGGCCACGATGCAGGCGAGTTTGCGAACAATCGCGGGCGACAATGCTCCGCTCGATGCGCTGGTGGCACGATTGAATCGTTATGCCTCGGCGTACAGCCTCGATGGTCGGCGCTTTACGACAGCCATTCTAGGTTCATACGACCCGGTGTCGGGCGAATTGATCTATGTCAACGCGGGCCATAACGCACCGGTGCTGCGTCGCTCGAACCAATCGATGGAATTTCTCGACAAAGGTGGCTTGCCGCTCGGAATCGAGCCGAGCGCGGCCTACGAAACCGCGACCGTGACCATGCGCGCCGGGGACACGCTCGTGATGTTTACGGATGGCGTCGTCGAAGCATTCAACGAATCGGGCGACGAGTTTGGAAACGGCCGCTGGCTCAATGCGATTCGCAATCTGCCGCCGGGCAGTGCTGAGCAGGCCCTTCAGTACCTGATGCGCCAAGTCGATGACTTCGTCGGGGCGACGCGGCAATCCGACGACATCACCTGCCTCGTTTTTCAGTGCAAATAGAAGAAACTCGCTAGCTTCTCTGTCCTGAGCGCGAGTGTGCCGTAAGTATCTATAAACAGTGCGCTTCAGCGTGGCTACAGCTTCGTTAACAGCCGACGCGACACGCCGCCGGCCACTTCTACGCAACCAAACGCTACGCTGGCGCATACTTAAAGTGTGGAAACATCTACGACAATAATTGCGTCGCCGCGCGAATTGGCGCAGTCCGTCTGCGCGACGCTCCGAAGTCACGGCTATCAGGCGCTGCTGGCAGGCGGATGTGTGCGCGACGTGCTGCTGAAGCGCGCGCCGATCGATTTTGATGTCGCGACCGACGCGCTGCCCGAGCAAGTGATCGCGATATTTCCCGAGAGCCTCGCGGTTGGTGCGCAATTTGGTGTTGTTCAGGTCTGGCATGGGGAATTCAAAGCGGAAGTAGCGACATTCCGCGCCGATGGAGACTATTCGGACGGCCGGCGTCCTGATGCGGTGATTTACACCAAATCGCCCGAACTAGACGTAAAGCGGCGCGATTTCACGATCAACGGCTTGCTGATGGAGCCCGAGTCGGGCAATGTCCTTGACTTCGTCGGCGGTCAAGCCGACTTGAAGACCGGGCTGATTCGCGCGATCGGCGATCCCGACAAGAGATTCACCGAAGACAAGTTGCGGTTAATGCGCGCGGTGCGATTCGCTGCGCGTTTTGGTTTTGCGATCGAACCAGCGACACTGGCCGCGATCAAGCGCCACGCGAACGAAATTTCCGTGGTATCCGCGGAACGCTTGCGCGATGAACTGACGAAGATTCTGACAGAAGGGGCCGCGCGCCGTGGATTCGAGCTGCTTGACGAGACCGGACTGCTGCCCTTTGTGCTGCCGGAAGTCGCAGCAATGAAGGGCGTCGAGCAGCCGCCGCAATACCATCCCGAGGGTGACGTCTGGACGCACACCCTTTTGATGATTGAACAACTTCCAGCAGGAACACCCGCAACTCTTGCCTGGGGAGTGTTACTTCATGACGTCGGCAAGCCTCCTACTTTCAGGCCGATTTCGGAGACGGGCGACCGCATCCGGTTCGACGGCCATGCTAGCGTGGGGGAGCGAATGGGCGAGGAGATCAGTCGCCGGTTCCGCTTCTCGAACGAAGATATCGAGCAAATTGTGGCGCTCATCGCGAACCATATGCGATTTAAGGACGTCGAACGAATGCGGGCGGCAACGCTCAAGCGCTTCGTGCGGATGCCCCGGTTCGACGAACACATGGAGCTGCACCGGCTCGATTGCACGTCCAGCCATCGGCACCTGAATGCCTATAACTTCATCCAAACGATGTTGGCGGAGACGCCGCACGAGGAGATTCACCCACCCAAGCTATTGACCGGGGACGACTTACTGGCGATGGGCTACCGGCAGGGGCCGGTTTTTGGGCAGATTTTGGCCACCGTTGAAGACGCTCAGTTAGAAGGAAAGATCGAAACAAAAGAAGAGGCATGCGAGTTCGTTCGTAGCAAATTCAAGCCGAAAGGCTCTGTCCGTTCTGAAGAAGAAGCGAGAATAGCCGATAGCGAAGACAAGAACCTGCGGGGCATCGGACGGAGCCAATCGTGACTGTAACCCTTTCAACAACAACAGGATATCCAGCTTCCCAAGCCATTTTCAGGGCCATGCTACAATTGTTTAGTGTGATCGACTAAAGTTTCCTGCTTTTAGCTCGTGCATCTTGTTACATCGTTTCCGGGATTGCTGCATCTAAGTTATCCATAGCGTGGCGGACTCAAGGCTTTTTGACCTCTGAGGGTCACCACGCTCCAGATTGGGGACATCATGGCTGAGAAGAAATTCGCGGTGCCTGAGGTTCTACCCATCCTACCCGTTCGGGACACGGTGCTGTTTCCCGGTGCGGTGCTGCCGCTGACGGTAGGACGTGAGAGCTCTCTGGCGCTCGTTAACGCTTTGGACGGAGAAGAAAAGCAGCTGGGTGTGGTCGCTCAGCTTGATCCGCGGGTGGAAGACCCCGCGGCGGCGGACCTTCATAAGGTCGGTACGCTGGCCAAAGTGCATAAGACCGTAAAAATGCCGAACGGCAATGTGGTGATCTTTTTGGAAGGGCTTCAGCGCATCCAGATCACCGAATTGATCACGTTGCGGCCGTATCTGCGGGCACGCGTCGAGGCGCAACCGGACGTCGCCGGTGAGTCCGATGCTGAGCTCGAAGCGCTGCAGCGCAATGCGCAGGATCTGTTCCGCGATGTTGTGAGCCACTCGCCACAACTTTCTGACGACCTCACTTCAGTCGCGACCGCGATTGACGATCCAGGGCGTCTCGCGGACTTCATCGCAGGCACGCTTCCGTCGCTCTCGACATTGGTTCGTCAGGAACTCATCGAGACGCCGAACGTGCGCAAGCGGCTCGAGGCGCTGATTCGCGAACTCTCGAAGGAACTCGAGGTTCTTGAACTGCGCTCGAAGATTCACGAACAGGTTCAGGAGCAAGTGAGCCAGAACCAGCGTGAATACCTGTTGCGCGAGCAGATGAAAGCGATTCAGAAGGAACTCGGAGAATCTGACGATTCGATGGCGGAAATCGACGAGCTCCGCAAAAAAGTGGACGAAGCCGGCATGACGGCGGAAGCCAAGAAAGAGTGCGATCGCGAATTGAAGCGGTTGTCGAAGATGACGCCAGCTTCGGCCGAATACATGGTTTCGCGCACGTACCTGGAATGGATGACGTCGCTGCCGTGGAATAAATCGAGCGGCGCAGAAGAGATCGACATTGCCAAGGGCAAGACGATCCTCGACGAAGATCACTACGATCTTGAGAAGGTCAAGGAGCGCATCCTCGACTATCTCGCGGTCAAGAAGCTGCAGCCGGGCATGAAAGGCCCGATCCTGTGCTTCGTCGGACCTCCGGGCGTCGGCAAGACCTCGCTCGGGAAGTCGATCGCGCGAGCGCTCGGCCGCAAATTCGTGCGCATCGCCCTTGGCGGCATGCACGATGAAGCTGAAATTCGCGGACATCGCCGGACGTACATCGGCGCGTTGCCGGGCCAGATTATCCAGGGCCTGAAGCGCGGCGAAACGAACGACCCGGTCATGATGTTGGACGAAGTCGACAAACTCGGACGCGATTTCCGCGGCGATCCGTCGTCGGCGTTGATGGAAGTGCTCGATCCGGAACAGAACAACGCGTTCCGCGATCACTACCTCGACGTTCCGTTCGACCTGTCGAAGGTTTTGTTCATCGCCACGGCGAACTGGATGGATCCCATCCCGGAGCCGCTGCGTGACCGCATGGAGATCATCGAGCTGCCGGGCTACACGGGCGAAGAGAAGCTCCACATCGCGCATCGTTACCTGATTCCGAAGCAAGCGACGGAACACGGGCTGAAGGTGCCGGAGCAGATCGAGTTCGAAGACGCCGGATTGCAGGAGCTGATTCACAGCTTCACGCGCGAAGCGGGCGTCCGCAACCTGGAACGCGAGATCGCAACGATCACGCGCAAGCAGGCGCGGCGCATCGCCGAAGGCAAGACGGAGAAGATGGTCGTTACACCGGACGTCGTTCGCGAGTTCCTGGGCGTGCCGAAGTTCCGCACGGAAAAGGAAGTCGAGGAGCGCGTCAAGAAGCCGGGCGTTGCAGTCGGCCTGGTCTGGACGCCGGTGGGCGGCGACATCATCTTCATCGAAGCCACCAGAATGCGCGGCGGCAAGCAATTCACGATGACCGGCCATCTGGGCGAAGTGATGCAGGAATCGATGACAGCGGCGCTGACGTGGACACGCGCGAACGGCGAACGCTACGGCATCGATCCCGACTTCTTCCGGAAGCAGGACATTCACATTCACGTGCCGTCGGGCGCGGTTCCGAAGGATGGACCTTCGGCCGGCGCGGCGATGGTGACGGCGCTGGTTAGCCTGCTCAGCGGGCGGCCGGTGAAGGATCGACTGGCGATGACGGGCGAAATGACTTTGTCCGGAGTCGTGCTGCCGATCGGTGGCGTGAAAGAAAAAGTGCTTGGCGCGAAGCGAGCTGGCATCAAGGAAGTCTTGCTGCCGGCCGACAATGAGCCGAACGCCGTCGCGGATCTGACCCCGGATATTCTGGGCGACATGAAGATCACTTACGTCCGCACGCTGGACGAAGTGCTCGATCATGCACTCCAGACAGATTCGATCGCTCCGCCGATCGTTCCTCCGACCGAGCCGAAGCCGAAGCGGCTGCCGGCCGACGGACCGCGAGCGATTCACTAAACGCGGCAAAACGGAAACAAGTTAAACCAACGAAAGGCCCGGCAAATCTGCCGGGCCTTTTTGTTTTGCGGCGAGCCGCAAGCGAAGATCGGCTTTCACTCTACCTGCTACTATGTCTCCCGATGCCGCCGGGCAAACGCAATCAGGCCGACATTCCAGCCGAATTGAGCGCGCGACTCACCGAAGCTTTGGTGCAGGAACGCGTCGTGCCGCGGTTCGTCGATGGTTATGTTGAGGAGCATCAGCGCTATGGATTGCAGGTGCATGCGGCGCTTTACAAAGATTTAATCGGCCTGCTACAGCGCGAAGCGCTCGTCGCGATGACGGTGCGCGCGCTCGAAGTTGCCATCGAACCGCCTGAGCCATCTCCGCGCAGTAAAGTGAAGCTGAAACCTCTGCCGAAAAAAGACGCGTCAAACTTTCGCCGGAAATTTCTGAATGCGCTCACGCGCCAGCAAAAATGGGGAATCAACGAGGCGCTCGATTTCCAGCGCGACCTGCAAATGTACGAGGCTCTCATCGCGCGAGCGGGCGCGACTCGCCGTAGAAAACTGTTCGAAACGGCGAATCACCCGTTCGTCGATCGCTGCGCGTTCCTGCTCGATTCATCTTTCATGGAGAAAGCCCGCATGGCGGCGAACCGCGCGCTCATCGAAGTGGAAAATCTCAGCGCGAAGGTGACGATGGAAGTCCTCTACGGGCCGCAGCTGCAAAAATAAGCTTCAAGACCGGCGCCCTTTCGCTATTGAAAGAACTCGTCCTTGATCAGCTTCTTCCCGCCCAGCGACAGATAAAATCCCCAAAGGCCGATCGCAAAGAAGCTGAAAACGATAAGCAGGTTGTGCGCTGCGTACCAGTTCGAAAAATCCAGCGAATACGGCACATTAAGCAGCACATCCGCCAGGAACACGCCGATTCCCAGCGCGATCAGGCCAAATCGCACGACCGCCAGCGCCGCGATCAGAAAGACGATGGTCCATATCACAAGATCGAGAAGAATGTGGTCGCTGCCCAAAAGCCGCGGCGTAACCTGGATCGCGACAAAAATCAAAACCGACAGCCATTGGTTTCGAACGATGAGTTTGATCAGCACCAGCAGCAGGAAGAACGCGAGCGCTCCCTGGATCGAGTTCGTTGCGACGCTGAGGTAATATCCGACCGACTCACGAAATCCTCCGAGCAAGTCGCTCGAACCGAGCTGCAAGGCGTCGCCCAGCCGAATACTCAATAAATTTCCAATCTCAATAATCACCACCCAGGCCATTCCCAGCAAAACGCCCGAGACGATATCTCTGCCGACCAACGGATCGCGCAGCCTGCCGGACACCAAACGAGTCCACGAGATAATCGTCTGCGGCCAGTTGCGGCGAACGTAAGGTTCCAGCGCGATGTACAACAACCACATCGCTCCCGCATAGAGCAGCGACGTTGCGATCGCAAGGAACACGACGCCGATCAAGTCCGATGAAGCAACGAAGTGCGTCCGGAAGAAAAACGTCAACATCTGCAGCGTGAACGCAGCCCAAGCCAGACGCCGGGCGCCAACGCGATCTCCGCGGCCGCGCTTCAAATTCAAAAATGCAAAGAAAATTCCGCCGGACACGATCAAGCCCGCGATCGTCAGTCCCATTACGCTTTTGAATCTTGCGCTGCCCTGTTCCGGAGGCGGCGGCATCCGCGAGGCTTTCGTCCAGGGTCCCGATAATGCGAAGTACACCGGCTTGCCGCGCAACGAAGCAGCCTCCACGTGCAATGGCCGGCCGCTGCCGGGCCACGTTCCGTCCCACGCCTCTCGATAATCCGATGCTGCAAGCGAGTTCCACGTCGAGGGAACACTTTTCAATTGAGAGGGATCGATCTCAGCGGCGGCGAACAGCGTGCTCCAATCCGGTTTCTTGATCTCTCCCGTCGCATTCGCACCCGAAGCAGGCGCTTCTTCCTTTTCGTCTGGAATCGCCTGAAACCAACCGAGCCGCCCTTCATCATCCATCCAGATATCAACCATGCCCGACGTAATCAGCGGTGGATCGTCGAATGTGACGACGCCTGGAATGCCATTGTTCCAAAAATGGTCCGCGATTAATTCCTTTTGGCTTTGCCGATACCAGAAGCTGAGCAGTTCGGGCCGCTGATACGGCAACTTGCTCCAGTCCGCGTGCGGCTTGTCATGAGTGGAGGCGTACTGGATGAAATCGCTGTTGTATCCAAAGCCCCATTCTCGATCCGCCGGTTTGCCTGGATAGCCAAGTTTAGCGACCAGTTCCTGGGCTCGGTTCGAAAGCACTTCGGGCGACTTGTTCGGATGCGCGCGCTCCAACGCGTTTTCCTTGATGCCGAAATACACCAGCAGCAAAGTTCCCACGAGAATCGCCGCCAAAAATGTAATCGCCACTCGCGGCCCGATCCCATCGTTTTCGCCGGCAGCCGCGACCATTTGCGGCGAAGGCGTTTCTCCGGCAGCTAATGCGGCCGCCAGCGGATCGCCACCCGGCAACGCAGCGGAAACTTGCAGCGCCGATGCAGGACGCAATACAGGATCGGTCGCGAGACATCGCAAAATCACGCGTTCGAACAACGGATCGATATCGCGAACCAGCGTCGATGGATTCGGCACCCGCGATTCCTCGCGCATGCGCATCAATTCAGGCAGCGACGTCGCATCAAACGCGCGCTTGCCCGTGATGATTTCGTAGAGGATCAAGCCGAGCGAATAGATATCGCTCTTGACCGTAACTTCCATGCCGGCGAGCTGCTCGGGCGCCATGTACGCGGGCGTACCGGCGCGAACGTCGGCGCCTTCGATCATCGCGGCTATCCCAGCCAATCCGAAATCCGTGATGCGAACTTTACCCGCGCCATCGAGCATGATGTTCGCGGGTTTCAAATCGCGGTGAATGACACCTTTGTCGTGAGCTGCGGCAAGCCCGGCGCACATCTGCCGCGCGATTTCCGCGGCCTTGTCGGTCGAGAGCCGCCCGATGCGCCGCACCAGCGAAGAGAGATCTTCGCCATCGACGTATTCCATCGTCAGAAACGTGACGCCGTCCATGTCGCCGATGTCGAACATCCGGCAGACGTTCGGATGCGACACCGTCCGCGCAATCCGCACCTCCGCATGAAATCGCGCTAGCGCCGCTGCGTCACTCGATAAGCTCTCCGGCAGAAATTTGATCGCGACGATCTGTCCCAGCTTCAGATCCTCCGCGCGGTAGACCTCGCCCATGCCGCCGCGTCCCGCAAGTGCGACGATGCGATACCGATCCGCGATGATCTGTCCGGGAACAAAGCGCCCGCCGCCAATCGCATCGGAACTCGAGAGCGTGCCTGCGGAAGCCGAAGGCGGACGTGGCACACGAGGCGTGGAATATCTCGGAACAGCCGGAGATGGCGAACCGCCTCCGGAACCTCCCGAGCCAAGTCTGGCCCCAACGGGCGGACGCGGTGCAGCCGATGGAGTTCGACCAGGCGCGACCGGTACCGGCGAATCCAGTGTCACTCCGTCGCTGATATCAGAAGCGGCGCCATCGATCGTCGTCGCGCCCTCGAAGCCGCCCTCGAGCGTGTCGCCAATCCCGATGGGATCATCTCCCAAAACGGTAGCCCCGTTATCAACGTCGGGCGCGGTTGACGAGCCACACGACGAGCAGAAGCGCGCCTTGGTGGAAACCTGTTTGCCGCAGGACGAGCAAAACATGGAGGGCAGATTCTACCAGCGCACTCGGCCCAAAACTATACTGTGGATATTCCCGGCGGCGACCGTCACCTTGCGCCTCGTCTGTAGCGCGCCCGAAGGCCTGAACGCCGAATACCTAAGACGCGCGCTCCACCTGTACAGCCGTCCCGTAAGCCAACACCTCGGTCACTCCCTGCATGACCTCAGTCGCGTCGTACCGCATTCCGACCACCGCGTTGGCGCCATGCTGACCCGCGTGCTGCAACATCAGTTCGAACGCATCCTCGCGTGTCTTCTCGCAAAGCTGCGTCAGGATCGTGATGTTCCCGCCCACCACCGTCTGTATTGCCGCCGCAAAGTTTCCGACGATGCTCCGCGACCGCACCACAATGCCTCGAACGATCCCAAAATTCCTCACCACGCGATAGCCCGGCAAATTGTTCGCCGTCGTCACCATCCCCATGTCCACCCGACCGTTCATGTGTCCTCCTCCCGCCAACCCAATCGCTTCAGCGACTCCCTCGGCCCGATCGCCGAACTGGCCGTTTACTGGTGCGATTCTACCCGTTCACATCGCCAAGTAAGACCCAAACCGCTCTGCTACCCTCGAAACACAGTGGAAACCGCCTTCTACGTTCTGTCGATCTTGCAGATTGGGCTCGGCCTCTATCTGCTGCTCCAAGGCCTGCAATGGCTCTACTACGTCCGTCGTCGCAATATGACCGACGCCGGCTTCTACGCCCCGCGAACCGCCGTCCTGTGTTCCTGCAAAGGCCTTGAGCCCGGCCTGGAGCGCAACCTGACCACGCTCACCGAGTTTGACCACCAAAACTACGAAATCTTCTTTGTGCTGGCCTCTGAAGCCGACGCCGCCTATTCCATCGTAAAGCGCGTCGCAGCGAGCTCCCGCCCCAAGGCACACGTCCTGATCGCCGGTGCCCCAGTCGAGTGCGGAGAAAAGTGCAACAATCTCCGTTTCGCTATCGAACAGCTCCCGCCCGATTTTGAATTCCTCGCGTTCGCTGATTCCGACGGCCGCCCCGGGAAATCCTGGCTCAAACGCATGATTGCCCCATTGGCTGATGCCCGAATCGGCGCCACGACCACCATGCGCTGGCTCGTCCCCAATCGCAGCGATCTGCCCTCGGCGCTTCTCGCCGCCTGGAACGCGCCCGTCGTCACCATGCTCACCGAAAAAGGAAAGAACTTCTGCTGGGGAGGCGGCACCGCGATTCGCCGCAGCGTCTTCGACCAGATCGGCGTCATCGAAGACTGGAAATGCTCGGTCAGTGACGACTACTCGCTGACCCGCGCGCTCCATCACGCCGGCCGGTCGATCATGTTCTTACCGGACTGCCTGACCGTTTCTTACGTCGAAGCCAATTTCGCGAGCCTGCTCGAATTCACCAACCGCCAAATCCTGATCACGCGTGTCTATTCCGAGCAAATGTGGGCCTTCGGCTTCGCGACGCATACCCTCTATTGCCTGACGCTGCTCCTCGGAATCGCCCTGACACTTTCCGACCTCGCCGCCGGCCTGCCCGCGTTCCACCACGCGATGCTTACATTTCTTCCAATTCTCTTAGGGATGATGCGGAGCAGCCTCCGCGTGGCCGCTGTCACCGAAATCTTCTCTTCGCTTCGCTCACAAATCATGGGTCAGGCCTGGATCTACATCCTGCTGACCGTATTCATTCCGTTTCTCTACGTGGCGAACTTCATCACCTCGCTCATCACTCGAAAGATCCGCTGGCGCACCATCACCTATGAACTGGTATCGCCGACTCAAACGCGCATCCTCGCGAACTGATCGAAGAGCTATTTTCTGTTTGGAAACATCGAAACAATCTCAGCGAATCTGAAGTATCCTAAGACTGCTCGTATGTCGTGAACGGTGGGAGTGGGGCGCTTCTCTAGGTCCTGTGGAAAACTCGGATGGGTCGGGGGACTCGTTCGCTGTGTAACCGTTTACCGCGAAAAACTTGCGCGGTACATGCAATTCCTACCGCTATATGGCAGCCGGGCCAAGTACTAGGGCGAAATAAGTATAGATATTTTAGCGAGTTGTAGTACCCACTGTTAGGCGAATTGTTTGCATAGTATTGGTAGTTCGGTGGGTCGTATAAAATAGGGTTTTAGCGAGCGAAGTCCGTAGGGTGCTCCTTCTCACGTCTCGGCGTGCTGGTCTGAGGGTTAACGCTGGGTCCCCAAAGCCCCCAACACTTGGCTTATCACCCGGTCGCTCGCATTTGCTGGCAAGACGCCTCGCCAAGAGGCTAACAATAAATCCAAGCAGGTCTCAAGCTGTCGAGGCGGCGTAGAGGCTTTGCCCGGAGGGGTGCACGTGAAAGTAGTCCGCAGAAACGATCAACCGCATCACGGGGAACCACATCAACTGAATCAGTCTATTCGTTCGAAGGAAACCTACTTCTTCTACGAGAAGAACACCGGGGTATCCCATTTTCATGTCGAAGCCAGTCCTGATGGGCAGTTTCCGGTCGAGGAAGCCGCCGGTCTCCTGGCAATGCATTGCATGGTTCGAGGTCAGTCACCCCGCGACTATGTCGTGATGGTGGAAGCAGCTCATGATTCCCTGGAAGGTCTGACGGAAAAGGCTGAAAAGCTCCTGCAAGCCGGTCACTCCGTTGGCAGTTCGGTCAAGCTGACGCGCCGCGAAGAGGAAGTTCTCGGCGGCGTGATGCGCAGCCTGGCCAACAAGGAAATCGCTGCAACCTTGAACCTGTCCGAGCGCACCGTGAAATTCCACGTTTCGTCGCTGTTGACGAAATTCCGGGTTCGCGGCCGCATGGAGTTGGTCCGTGAAGCAACGCGCCGCACGCCTGCGATGCAAGCTCCGCAGACCATGGCGACCCGCGAAGCTCGCGGCGGTTACCTCGGTCAGCCACCGGGCTTCCATAGCGCAGCGCCTCGCGTTGGCCCGATTGCGATGGCCAAGCGCCACGCGCTCGCGTAGTTCAACCCGCGGCGCTTTCGCGGCGCACTCTCGGAATTGCTGAGGGGCAATAGAAAAGGCCCGGTCCAGAAAATTTGGATCGGGCCTTTTACTTGTTCGCGTTCGCACCGAATCGGTTCGCATTCATGTAGGGGCGCAGCACGCTGCGCCCCATGTCCGCACGATGCCTACTTCATCGCGATCTGGTTCGGCTCTTACTTCTTCGCCTTTTCAAAATGCTCCGCCGCCGAATCCCAATTTACGACGTTCCACCACGCCGCAATGTAATCCGGCCGCTTGTTCTGATATTTCAGGTAGTAGGCGTGCTCCCAAACGTCGAGCCCAAGCACTGCCTTCGCCTTCAGCGAAATCGGTGTGTCCTGGTTCGGCGTCGAATCGATCGCCAGCTTCCCATCCTTCACGACGAGCCAGGCCCAGCCCGAACCGAATCGACCAACACCGGCCGCGGCAAACTTCGTCTTGAATTCATCAAACGATCCAAACGTCGATTTGATCGCGTCGCCCAGCGCTCCCTTTGGCTCGCCGCCTCCGCCCTTCTTCATCTGCGTCCAGAAGAGCGAATGATTCCAATGTCCGCCGGCGTTGTTGCGCACGGCGTTGCGAATGCTCTCCGGAATCGCGTCGAGATTGCTCAGCAACTCTTCCAGCGATTTCGACTGGAGATCGGCATGGCCTTCGAGAGCCTTGTTGAGGTTCGTCACATAAGCGGCGTGGTGTTTGTCATGGTGAATTTCCATCGTCTTCGCGTCGATGTGTGGCTCGAGCGCGTCGAACGAGTACGGCAGCGGGGGCACTGAAAATGCCACGGGTTTGTCCTCCAATTTGAGATTAGGTCCGAAACTCTTCGTCGTGGTGCTGGCCTGCAAGAGGTTGGCTACGGTGCTCGTTCCCAACAGCCCTGCGCTGACAACGCCACCGCGCATCAGAAACTTGCGGCGGTTCATCGTTGCTCCTCTTTTGCGGATCGTACAGTAACGGCGCTGGGATTATACCGCCGTCACATGCGGCAACGTAAACTGGCGAGGACCCGGTGCGGCCGGCCCCTTGCCATCAATTCCTCTGGCCTGCATTACGCTTCATTGGATGCGTGACAAAGCCCAATGGGCAGATTCCGAAATCACCGGGTCATTCGACACCGAAAGCCTCTCCAACACAGCCACGGCCTCTTGATGCGCCGGCGCGCCGCGTTCGAACTTCGCATTTCCGAGCGCGATACACGCATTCCGCACAATTCCCCGATGCTTTGTCCGCTTGATAGCACTCCCGCGAAATACAACTTTGTATTCGTTCTCGCTGATCGCCGCGAGCTTCGTCAAGCTCGGCCGATACAACGACTCAAACTTTCCGGCCTCGGGATAACCCAGCCGCGTCGCGGGTCCCGTATCTTCGAATTCCCGCGGCCGAAATTCCGCCATCGAAGTGACCGGCGCTTTCCGATTCCACGGACAAACATCCTGGCAAATATCGCAGCCATAGACGTGATTCCCGATCGCCTCTCGAAACTCCGCCGGAATCGCGCCGCGATGCTCAATCGTCAGATACGAAATGCATCGCCGCGCATCCATCTGATAAGGCGCAATCAGCGCATCCGTCGGGCACGCATCGATGCATCGCGTACAACTCCCGCACAGATCCGCCGGCGGCCCCTCCGCCACGTCAAGCGAAGCGGTCAGCTCCAGCGTAACCAGCACCGCTCCAAGAAAAAACCACGAGCCCATCTGCTGATTCAGCACCAGCGTATTTTTTCCAATCCACCCGATCCCTGCGTGCTTCGCAAAAATCCGTTCCTGTAGCGGCCCCGTGTCCGCATACGCCAGCGCCTCAAAGCTGTCCCCAAACCGCACCCGCATCTCCGCCATCAACGCGTTCAGCCTGCCGCGCAGCACATCGTGATAGTCATCGCCCCACGCATAGCGCGAAATCCACCCGCGCGGCCCATCCTCATCGGGACCAGCACCAGCTGGGTCCCCACTCTCATCATCAATCTCAATCGACCGTGGCAGTGCGCTGTTGTAATTCATGCCGCAAATGATCACGCTGCGCACACCGGCCAACACCCGCCCCGGATCACTCCGCCGCTCATCCCCCAAATACTTCATCTCCCCAGCAAACCCGCGCGCAAACCACTCTTTCGCCCGCGCCAGCTCCGGAAACTTCTCCGCCCGCGCGACTCCACACAACTCAAACCCAAGCGCCCGAGCACGCTCCGCAACCCAAGCTGTATCGACAGCAGTCCTCATCGCACCAATTGTGGCAGCAAGCGACTCCAGGCGGGAAGCCTCAGTGAAAGGAAGAAATCAAAAGGAGGGAACAGCCACTAACTCTATTTGAAACTCTGAATCACCACATTCTCATCGGTATAAACATCAAACACGGTGAACAGCTTCGTCAACTGCAACAGGTCATGCACTTTTTTCGTCAGGTTCAGTAGCTTCAGATCGCCGCCGGCTTTCTTGACGGTCGTAAATCCCGTGACCAGCTCACCGATCCCCGAGCTGTCGATGTAATTCACGTCCCCGAGGTTCAGCACAATCTTGTTCCGCCCCTCGGCCAGCAAATCCTTGATCGTAGTTCGCAGCAGCGCGCTGCCTTCACCCAGCGTAATTCGCCCGCCGATATCCACTACCGTTACGGCGCCCGCGTCCCGATATGTCGCACGCATCACCACGCGCGCTACTGCCCCTGCCCCTGCTGCGGCGCCGCGCTCTGCCCGCCTTGTCCGTTCGGCACCGGACTCGCCCCTGGCAATTTCTTCGACATGATGATTTCCGCGCCGCCCGTCTTCCCCGGCACGACGTTGAATTCATCCATAAACGCGCGCATCAAAAAAATCCCGCGTCCCGACGTGCTCAGCAAATTCTCTTGCGCCAGCGGATCGGGCACGCTGCTCAGGTCGAATCCCTTCCCCTCATCCAGCACGTGGATGATCATCTTGTCCGGCGTGATATCCACCGCCAGGTGAATCTTCTTGTCGGGCTTTTCCTGATTGCCGTAGTGAAACGCGTTGATCACGCCTTCGCGTACCGACATGCCGATGCGATAGCAGTCGTCCTCGCCGAACCCGGCGGACTCCGCGACGCGCAGGCACATTTCTTCTGCGACGTTCACGCTTTCTACGTGTGTATCCAGTGTGACTTCGAGGTGCTTGGTGTCTGGCGCCATGCTACCTGTGAATTCTTCCCAAAGTGGGCTGCTCTTCGGCACATATGGGTAACACACACCGCGAAACCGAGTCAATGAGGAGCCTGCCCGAGCAGGCTACAGACTTTCCAGTAGACACGCTCCTCATCGCCTCGACTCACCGGGAAATGGACCGTCAAACGCACGCTGCAGGCTCCTTTTCTTACGCCTGCTCTTGGTAATACCCGCCTTTTAAGCCCAATAATTCCGGTCTAGCGCCCTATATTGAATCGCCTCGCTCAAGTGCTTCGATGCAATGCTTTCCGCCCCGTCCAGGTCCGCAATCGTCCGAGCCACCTTCAAGATCCGATCGTGCGCCCGCGCCGATAGCCCCAGCTTCACAATCGCGTTCTCCAGCAGCTTCTCGCTTTCCGCTGGTATCGCGCACACCTTTCGAATCATCTTCGGCATCATCTGGGCGTTGCAGTGGGTATTCTTTTCCGCTCGATACCGCTCCGCCTGCCGACTACGCGCTTCCATTACGCGCCCCCGAATCGAAGCCGAATCCTCCGACGGTGCCGGCGCTCGCAGCTCCTTGTACTTCACCGCGGGCACTTCGATCTGAATATCCACGCGATCCAGCAGCGGCCCCGAAATTTTCGACACGTATCTCTGAATCATCGGCGGCGTGCAATGACACTCCCGCGTCGGATCACCGAAATATCCGCAAGGACACGGATTCATCGCCGCCGCCAACATGAACCTCGACGGAAACGTCACCGATATCGCCGCCCGCGCAATCGTCACCGATCCATCCTCCAGCGGTTGCCGCATCACCTCCAGCACATTCCGCTGAAACTCCGGCAACTCATCCAGGAACAACACGCCGTTGTGCCCTAGCGACACTTCACCCGGCCGCGGCACCGCTCCGCCCCCAATCAATCCTGCATCCGATATGGTGTGGTGCGGCGACCGAAACGGCCGCGTCCCCACCAGCCCTTTCGCATGCTCCAAAACTCCCGCCACGCTATGAATCCGCGTCGTCTCGATCGCTTCGTCCAGCGACATCGGCGGCAAAATCGTCGGGATCCGCTTCGCCAGCATCGTCTTCCCCGCGCCCGGCGGCCCGATGAATAAAATGTTGTGCCCGCCCGCGCACGCCACTTCCAGTGCGCGTTTCGCCGCCATCTGCCCGTGTACGTCGCGCATATCGACCAGATACTCCGACGCCTCCGACAGCATCAGCCGCGCATCGACGCGCACTGGCGTGAACGACTCCGGCGAATTCACCAGGTCCACGGCCTGCGGCAGCGACTTCACCGCAAACACATCCACGCCCTCAACCACCGCCGCCTCGCGCGCGTTCGACTCCGGCACCGCAATCGACTTGATCCCCACATCACGCGCCGCGAGCGTCGCCGACAATGCGCCCTTCACCGCCCGCACCGTTCCATCCAGCGAAAGCTCCCCCAAAAACATGCACTTATCCAGCGGCTTGCCAAAGAAATGCCCCATGCACCCCGCCAGCCCCATCGCCATCGGCAAATCGAACGCCGACCCTTCTTTCCGCACATCTGCCGGCGCTAGATTGATCGTCACGCCCTGCCCATGCGGAAACTCAAAAGAACAATTCCGCAGCGCCGACTTGATCCGCTCCCGGCTCTCCTTCACCGCATTGTCCGGCAGACCCACCACATTAAAATCCGTCATTTTCGCTGACCCAACGTCCACCTCAACTTCAACCAGGTAAGCGTCAATCCCGTACACGGATGCACTCAGCGTCTTAAAGAGCATAGTTCTCCGCAGCCGCAGCAACGCAGGCACAGCGACACAACGGCCCAACAACGCGCGCCGCAAAGTATAAACTATCCGTATACTATTATCTATAGTTAACTACCGGTAGCGCCGGCTTGCCCTGAGTCTCGAAGGGCATCCTGCCGGCGATTTTTCTCTTGGAGGAGCGCCGCAAGCTGCACCCCCGCTTGCACTGGGCGCCGGCCCGTTCTAAACGTCCGCCTTCTCCTCGACTTCCCCGCCAAACCCGTACAAATTCAGCACATCCTGCAACGTCACAATCCCTTCCAGCTTATGCAAATCCGCCCGGCTCACCACCGGCAATGCATCCAGATGCGACGACCCCAGCCGATCCAGCGCCACGCTCAACGCATGATCCGAATGCAGATGCGGAAACTCCGGCTCCTTCACAAATTCCTCCAGCGTCCCCTCGCCCCCGCTGCTACCCGCCGCCTTCTCCAGCGCCGCACGGCTCACCAATCCCACCACGCCGATCGTATCCGTTACCGGCCATGCATGCACCACGCTGTTCTTCACTTCTTCCAGCGCTGCATTCACCGTCATCGCGCATGGCAAAACCTTGTCAGGCGAACGCATCGCCCGTATCACCCGCCGCTGCCCCTCGATCTCCCGATCGTCCCCCGTCGGCAGATGAATCCCATCCTGATGCGCCAGCACTTCGTAAATCGGCTCAGGCTGAAATTGCGACGAAATAAAAAAACTCACCAGATTCGAAATCATCAGCGGCACAATCACCGCATAATCCCGCGTCGTCTCAAAAATCATCACCACCGACGTCATCGGCGCACGGATAATCCCCGCAAACGCCGTCCCCATACCCACCAGCGCATACACACCCGAGGTCGCCACATGGTTCGGCCAAAATCCATGCGCGATCGTTCCCAAACTCCCGCCCAGCATCGCTCCCAAAAACAATGCCGGGCCAAAAATGCCACCGGCATTCCCCGACGCATAAGCCGTCGTCACTGCAAAAAATTTCAGCAGCAGCAGCAACAGCATCAGCTTCAGCAGCATGCCGCCATTCAGCGCCGACCCCACGTAGCCATATCCCACGCCCAGCGTCTGCGGAACGAACCATCCCATAATTCCAACCAATAGCCCGCCCGCCAGTGGATGTATCCACGCCGACTTGCGCGGCAATCGCAAAAATTGCGCGCGCATCCACGTCAAAAATTTCGTGAACGCCACCGACATGAATCCGCCCAGCACGCCCAACAACGCGTACAACAAAAATTCCCACGGACTCACCAGCTGATAATTCGGCACCTTAAAGAGCGGGTCGTTCCCCAACAACAATCGCAACATCGCCCACGACGTCGCCGACGCCAACACCACCGAGCCCAGCACCGGCGCGTGCATGTCTCCCACAACTTCTTCCAGTGCAAACAGCACCGCCGCCAGTGGCGTATTAAACGCCGCCGCAATCGCCGCCGCTGCGCCCACCGGAATCAGCGCCTTCACCTTGTCCGGACTCAGCCCCAGTGCCCGCCCCAACAAGGAAGAAAGCCCAGCGCCCACTTGCACCGACGGTCCTTCGCGTCCCAGCGGAATCCCGCTCGCCAGCGTCGCCGACGTACAAAAAAACTTTCCCAGCACTGTGCTCAGCGAAATCACACCGCCGCGCGCAAATAACGCCGCCTTCGTCTGCGGCACGCCGCTCCCACGCGCATCCGGAAAATATTTGAAAAGGAGATAACCCATCGCCAGCGATCCAATCACCGGCGCAAAAAATCGGTGCCATCCCGGACTCCCCACGGGATACACCCGCTGCGCAACATGTTCCGTAAACCAGATGAACGCAACAACCGTTAGCCCGACCAGCGCCCCAATCACCAGCGTCAGAGCCAGAAACACCTGCTCTTCGCGCTTCCGCAAAAAGCCCAGCCACTCCCGCGAAGGCACTTTCCACCAAGGCAACGGCTCTGTCGGCACACCCAGCGTCCCTGTCATCAACTCACTCACAGTTTGTTTGATTAAATTTCAGCGACAAAAGGAAGCATCTATTTCTTGATTGGCGTCGCTTCCCGAACACCTTATCGTGCTGCTTTCGCAGCTCGATCTTTCTCGGTCTCTTCAGTTCCAAACAAATACTCCACTCTTAGCGGCCTCTCCCTCCTTCTCTCCTCTTCGAGATGCCGCGCCCTCCCCTTCAACATATCGTCCAGCGATATAAGCCCCACAAATTTCCCCGTATCGCGTTCCACCACCGGCATGCGCGTCACTCCGTTCTCCGCCATCCGATACACCGCCGCACGCAACGGCTCATTCGGCGCCGTCTCCACCGTCTCTGGCCGCACAATATCGCGCAACATACTCCGCAACGCCGTATCGCCGCCTCGCGCGATCGCCTCGCGCATGTCCGCGCGAGTCAAAACTCCAACCAGCGCGCCGGCTCCATCCACCACTGGCAACAGCCGCTGATCCTGCGGGTGATCGATATCGACTCTCAAAAAGTCGAGCACCTCGCCCAACTTCCCGCTCGCCGGCAGCGCTGCCACATTCGTCCGCATCACTTCACGCACATACAAAATCTCCAGCGGATCGACCGCATACTCGCAACTCAAGTGATACCCGCGCCGCGCCACCTTCTCCGTCAAAATCGACCGCTTCAGCGTTAGCACCGTCACCGCATACGACAGCAAGCTCGCAATCAACAGCGGCAACAACGCGTTGCTGTCATGCGTTAGCTCAAACGCAAAAATGATACTCATCAGCGGCGCGCGCATCGTTCCGCCCATCACCGCCGCCATGCTGATCAGCGGCCAGAATCCCGCACCCTCGCCGGGCAAAAACATCGCCTCGAGCCCGCCCAGCGCTCCGCCCATCATCAGGAGCGGCGCGAGCACGCCTCCTGACGTCCCCGATCCCAGCGACACCGCCCAGATAAACCACTTCACCAGCAACACGCCCAAAATCACATGCGTCGTTACCGAGCCTTGCAGCAAGCTTCCGATCGTGTCGTAACCAACGCCCAACGCCTGCGGAAACACCAGCCCACCCAGGCCAATCGCCAACCCGCCGATCGCAGGCCACCACATCCAGTGGATCGGCAATTTGTGAAATGCATCTTCCGCCGCGTAAATCGATTGCGTCAGCAACGCCGACAGCAAGCCCGCCAACAATCCAACCAGCACGCAGCCCAGAATTCCCTTCACTCCGATAAACAGCGGATGCTCCGGCACGGGAAACAACGGCCCAAATCCAAGCAAGTATCGTCGGCACACCGCGGCCGTTGCGCTCGCAATCGCAACAGGAATCAAGCTCCGCGGCTTCCACTCAAACAGCAACAGCTCCACCGCAAGCAGCACCGACGCCACCGGCGCCGCGAACGTTGCCGACATCCCCGCTGCCGCGCCCGCAACCAACAGCGTCTTCCGCTCCGCGCTCGTCAGATGAAAGAGCTGCGCGATCATCGAACCAAACGCGCCGCCCGTCATGATGATCGGACCTTCCGCGCCAAATGGTCCGCCCGACCCGATCGAAATCGCTGACGAAATCGGCTTCAGCAGCGCCACTTTTGGCTCGACGCGGCTCCCATTGATCAAAATCGCTTCGATCGCTTCCGGAATCCCATGCCCGCGAATCCGCTCCGATCCGTATCGCGCCATGAATCCGATAATCAGCGCCCCGCCAATCGGCACCAGCACGCTGAAATACCCAAGATGATTGCCCGACGGCGACACCAGCGCCGTACTCCATCGCCCGAAATAAAATAAATTCGTAAACAGCCCAATCAACCGCAACAGCGCCAGCGCCACCACCGACGCCAACCCACCAATCGCCAGCGCTAGCCCAGAAATCGGCAGCACGCGAGCCGTAACCGTAAAATCCCCCAGCCTCTCCCACGAAGCCCGCCGCTCCCCCGTTGGCATCTCCTTCCGATTCTTCTGTTCCACCGTACTCACGTTTGTTCGACCTTCTCTGCAACGCTTCTTCGCGTAGGGGCCTTCGTGTAGGGGCGCAGCATGCTGCGCCACAGATTGCCCGGGCCAAAAGAGCTTGCCTCAGCTTCTCTTCTTCTTCTTCCCCGCCCGCTTCCCGCCGCCGGATACCTTCCCCTCCCGATCCAACAACCGATCAATCGCCCTCACCAACTCATGCCCATTCGACCTCAACTCATTGATCCTCTGTCGCGCCACTTCTTCCAGCATCCGCTCTCCGCGCGGCAACAACGACACGATCACATTCCTCCGGTCGTCCCTCGCTCGCGTCCGCCGGACATACCCATTCCCCTCCAACCGATCCACCAGCTCCACCACACTGTGATGTTTCAACGTGAGCCGGTCCGCCAAAGTCCGGATCGTCGCTGCCACCCCGTCCGGCAACCCGCGAATCATCAACAAAAGGAGATACTGCTGAGGCTCCAGCCCCGCCCCCCGCGCCGCGCGATCTCCTTCGCTCAAAAACTGCCGAATCTGGTGCCGCAATTCCGCCAGCGCCCGATACTGTTCTGTCTTAATCTCGCTGCCCATCCCTCAAGTATATCGTATTGCGATACACTCAGTCGAGCCGTGCAAATCCTCAGTTCGAATCGATCAACGCCCAGGAAAATAGATCGCGGTTATTTCCAACGGACTGTAGAGGCGGGGCTGACCCGGAGCTTCGAAGGGCCCCGCCCGGCCGCCGAGTCTTTTTAGAACCCTCTCGCGAAGCCACTCTCGGTCTCCGCGTACCTCAGCGCTCTCAGCGTCTCTGCGTTATCTTTCCCCGTTCACGACCCGAACGGGGCAGCAATTCCTCAAAACGCCATTGACAACACGTAACCTTTGCGCTATAATCTCTCTCAGTAAACACTGCGTCTGCACAAAAACGACCTAAACCGAATAAATAGCGAAACTTTAGCCGCCGATATTTGTCCTATTTCCAACGACTTGCGCACTCCTAAAATCTGTATACCCGCAAGCTAAACGAAATCAATCACTTGCGCACTCTTGCTCAAAACATAGGGGGGTGTACCGCCTCCGTCCCAAAACGGGAATCGACAGCCGCAGGACGCGGCCCCTACTTCACGACAATCTCGTACAGCTTCGGCCAATCTTTCCCGGTTACAAAAAGTCTCTGCCGTCCCGGGTCCCACGCAATGCCATTCAAAACATCTTCCTGCTCGTGCGTCTCGCGCTCCGTTATCGCCGCAAGGTCAATCCAGGCGGTCACTTGCCCCGACTTCGGATCGATCCGTGCAATCCGGTCCGAGTGCCAGATGTTCGCCCAGATCTCTCCACGAATGAATTCCAGCTCATTCAAATTCGTAACCGCCTCCGGCCCAGCAAAAACTTCCAGCGTCTTCGTGACCTGAAATGAGTTCGGATCGATGTACTGCAACCGGTTCGTCCCATCGCTCAAAATCAGCGACGCATCGTCATGAGTAAGCCCCCACCCCTCCGTGTTGTAAGAAAATTGCCCGAGCTTCCGAAATGTCCGCAGGTCGTAAATAAATCCAGTCTTATCGAGCCACGTGAGCTGATAAATTTTCCCGTGAAAAATCGTCAGCCCCTCGCCAAACGTTCGATCCGGCAATCGAACCGACTGCACTACTTTGCCCGTCTCAATCACAACGCGCCGCAGCGTCGACTGCCGCTGCCGCCCCGTGCTCTCGTAAAGATATCCGTCAAAAAATTCGAGCCCCTGCGTAAACGCATTCGGATCATGCGGATAACTTTTTCACCACCGTCGCAGTTAGAACCGGAATCGCGCCACGCTGCGGCACCGTGACCGATGCCGGCTTGCCCTTGAGCTGAAGCCGCTCGCTAGGCTGCGCAGCAGGCTGTTGCGCAGTAGAAATAAGCATCGCGCTCGCAATGATTGACAGCAGCGATGAAACAACAAAGTGTTTTGAACTCAGACCGAACATAGAAGAACTTCCAGATCCGCCCGCAAGACGATGCGTTAAGCCCTGTACCCGCGATCGCTTCCCAGATCGCGGGGTTTAGATGCCACACTGCCAATCACCGACACGACATAGAAAATCGCCCACGAAAACGGCATTTGGGTGCCGCACCCTTTTCGTTTTTCAAAAGGGTGCGGGTTTTCCGCTCGACAGATATCGACGACCCGACGGTCTCGAATGTTCCGTGCTACTACAATGCCTTCCGAAACGATTTCTGCGTCTTGTAATGCTCGTACCCATTCCGCTCGTAAAACGCATGCGCGCGCTCGCGAATCACATTCGACCGCACCGACATCCCTTCGCACTTTTTCGTCCGCGCCCAAGCTTCCGCCGCTTCCAGCAAACGCGCACCGGTCCCACGGCTCCGAGTCGCTTCACCAACAACGAGCCCATTGATCTCCGCCCGCAGCGGAACTTCCAGCAAGAACGACACGCCGACGTGAGTCCATCCAATCACTTCGCCGTCGGTCTCCGCGACAAAGATCGCATTCAGCGACGCTGGCTTCACGCGCCGCAATCGAACCTTCATCTCCGCCGTTGTCGTTGGATACCCGAGCTCGCCCGCAAGCTCCGCCAGCCGCGCCACATCACCCGGCCGAGCGCGCCGAATTTTCAGCTTCGCTTCCGCGAGCCTCGGCGTCCTCTGCGTCTCTGCGTTATCTTTTCTCCGTCGCTTCATCGTCGCAACTCAAAATCACGCGCTAAAACGTCTTGTCCGAATCCAGTAAAATCGTCACCGGACCTTCGTTCACCAACTCGACCGACATCGTCGTCTGAAAAACCCCCGTCTGCACATCGACTCCCAGCTTCCGCAATGCCGAACAAAATTCTTCGTACAGCGCAAGAGCCTGGTCCGGCCGAGCCGCCGCGATAAAACTCGGCCGCCGCTGCCCGCGCGCATCGCCATACAGTGTGAACTGTGATACGACGAGGGCCGCGCCCTTCACATCGAGCAACGACTTGTTCATCTTCCCCTGCTCATCTTCAAAGATACGCAGATTCGCGCACTTCTCTGCCATCGACGCCGCAACCGCCGCAGTGTCAGAGAGCCCGACACCGAGCAGAATCATCAGCCCTGATGCGATCGACCCCGTCACGCGAGACTCCACGGTAACTTGCGCTCGGCTCACCCGTTGCAACACCGCTCTCATCGAATCCTCAACTTGTGCGATGGCGAGCTCAACCGAAAAATCATTTCGCCAATCATTTAGCCCAACATTTAGCCCATCATTTAGGTTGAGCCGCCGCCGGCTTCACCGGCTTGCGCGGCAGCAAATCCGGAAGCTGCGCCACGTTGTACGCAAACACAGCCAGCACCTGTGCGCCTTCCGTCAAATCGTCCCAGCGCACGCGATCGAGCGTGTCCGCCTGCGAATGGTGCGTCTTGTCGTAATCGACGTTGTCCTGCACACAATAAAATCCCGGCACGCCCGCTTCATCGAACGGAACGTGATCCGATCCGCCTTCCGTCCGCAAACTCGGCTCCGCCAACCCGATGCTCTGCGCCGCCGCCAGCGGATACAAAACATGATCCATGGTTTCTCGCGCCGCGTAATTCCCCATCATGCCAACCGTCAAAACTTTGCCGGTCCCGCTGTCGTCCACAAGCACAGCGGAAATTTTCGGCAACTCCGTAGCGTGCGCCTTCACGTACGCTCGCGATCCGTTGAGTCCCTGTTCCTCACCGCTGAACATCACAAAGCGAATCGTGCGCTTCGGCTGTACGCCAAGCTTCTGCAACGCACGGGCCGCAGCCAGCACCGCCATCGCGCCGGTGCCGTTGTCGGTTGCGCCCGTACCCAAATCCCATGAATCGAGATGCCCGCCGATAATCACAACTTCGTCCGGCTTCTCGCTCCCGCGAATTTCCGCCACAGTGTTGTACACATCCATCGGCTTCCCACTCAGTTTGCCACCGATATTCAATTCCAGTTCGACGGCGCCCTGCTCCAGCATTCGCCACAGCTGCAAATAATTTTCGCGCTCAACGAACGCCGTCGGAACCGGCGCCGCCGCGTAGTTCCGCGAAAACGGGCCGCCCATAGTCATCAACCCGTAGTCCTTTTCCGACCCGTACAGCACTGCGAGCGGCTTCTCATCCTCGATCAGCTTCGTCATTCCCTCGCGAATCTTCCGCCCCTCATCACTCGAGTACGGCCGAGCCCCCTTTGGATGCGCGACGGGAATCGCCTCGCCATCCCACGGCGTGATCAGCGGATTCTCCGGCAGTTCCATCTCTCGCGGCGCGCCCATCAACACAATCGCGCCTTTCAGTTTGCTGTGATACTGATCGAGGTCGGCCGCGGATCGATACGAAACGCCAACAACGTTTCCGCGCACCGCTCCATTCGTGCTCGGCGACCATCCTCCCGAAGCAATCGTGAGGTTTTGCTCCGCCGGCGCGACGATTCGTCCCGTTGCAGGCTCGCGCGTCCAACTGTTCGCAATCTCCCACGATTCCAGATGCGCGCTCGCGAATCCCGCCGCTTTGAATTGTTCTTCGGTCCAGTGGCTCGCGCGATCGAGCTGTGGCGAACCCGTGAGCCGCGGCCCGATGCTATCCGCGAGATACGTCAGATCGGATTTCAACGTCGCTTCGTCTTTCTTCACCTGCTCGATGATTTTCTTGTCTATCTCCTCGATCGCATCCGCCTTCGGCTCGGGAGTGGCCGCTGCGCCGTTCGCCGCCGGCTTCGGTGCGGGATTGTACGGAAGCGGCCGCCGCGGCAGTAGCGTCGGCAACTGCGCCGTGTTGTACGCCCAGACAGCCAGCACTTGCGCGCCCTGACTCAAATCGTCCTTCCACACTTTGTCGAACGTGTCGGTCTGGCTGTGATGCGTCAGCCGATACTCCGCCGGATCCTGGATGCAGAAAAATCCAGGCACGCCCGCATCGTCGAACGAAAGATGATCCGTTCCGTACGAACGCGCCATGCTCGGCTCCAACAATTTCAATTCCGGCAATGGGGTTAAAACCTGATCCATCAATTCGCGATCCTGATAGTTGTCGTGCATCCCGATCGCAAGCACGCGGCCCGTTCCCGTGTCGTGCACGAGCACTGCCGAAATTTTCTCCAGCTCGTTTTGATGCGTCCTCACATACTCCTGCGAACCCCATAGCCCCTGCTCTTCGCCTGAAAACAGCACAAACCGAATCGTCCGCTTCGGTTTGAGCTTCAACTTCGACAAAGCGCGCGCCGCTTCGAGCACCGCCATCGATCCTGTCCCGTTGTCAGTCGAGCCCGTCGCTAAATCCCACGAATCGAGATGCCCGCCGATGATCACCATTTCGTCCGGCTTTTCCGAGCCGCGCAAATCGGCGACTGTGTTATAAACCTCGACCGGCTTGCCGAACGAATTCGTCATTTCGATTTCGACAGTCACCGGCCCGTGTTTCATCAACCGCCAAATCATCCGGTAGCCTTCGCCGGTGACGAACGCCGCAGGAATCATCCCTTCCGCATATCGCGACAAGCTGACGTCGGTCATATTCAACAAGCCTTGCGGTTTCCCCGAATCGCGCAGCACTGCGATGACGCCTTCTGATTTCCAGAACTCGTCGCGCTCCTTTTCCATAAGCAAAATTGCGTCGTAGGGATCGCCTTCCGGCAATTCTCCGATGCGCGCCGGCGGCTTCTGCATCGGCCTGGTAAACGCCCGCGTGTTGTCGACCGGCTGCGGCGGCGATAGAACCGCCGGCTCCTGATAGATGACGATCGCGCCTTTTAACTTCCCGTGAAATTTCGCGTAATCCTTTTTCTCTTTCGCGTCGAAGTAAACGATCGGACCATGCACAGCTCCCGGCGTGCTCGGCGACCACGCAGCCGCCGCGATGACCAGTGAATGCTCCGCGGGAGCAGTGATTCGCGCACTCGCTGTGCCGCGCGTCCAGGTTCGCTCGACAGTCCACGGCTCAAGATGCACGTTCGTCAGGCCGTATTCTAAAAATTTTTGCTTCGTCCATTCGTTGGCACGCTTTAGTCCCGGGGCGCCGCTCAGTCGCGCGCCGATGCTGTCGGAGAGATACTCGAGATTCGCCATCGCCTCGCTGTTGTTTTGAATTTCCGCGAGAATTCGCGCATCGTCAGCCGCGTAAGGATACGGATTGTCAGGAGCAGGCGTGGGCCGCGCAAATCCAGCGCGCACGGCAATCAAGATCAGAACAGCACTCAACACAAACGCGACGCTTCGACGCGTGTTCATCCGTTCTCCTCTATCTCGAATCTGAAAGCACTTCGTGGCCGTCGGCGGTGTTTAGACGTCTGCGAGTCGCCGCGGCGTTTCGATGGCGCGACAATCGAATCAGCCGCTCGATTTGCGGCGCTTCGACTTGCGCTGACGCGGCGCGGGCTGGCACTTCGGGCAAAAATAGCTGCTTCGTCCCGCAACGATAACGCGCCGGATCGGTGTGCGGCACCGATAGCACGGCTTCCCTTCTCGTCCGTAAGCTCGATGATGGCGCTGATATTCTCCCGGCTCGCCATTGGCGTCAAGAAAATCTGAAATCGACGAGCCGCGCATTACGATGGCGCGATTCAGGATTTCTTGCAACACGCGGCGCAGGGTCTCGACTTCTTTCACACTCAACTTCGCACCGACGCGCGCCGGATGAATTTTCGCGCGCCACAAGCTTTCGTCGGCATAGATATTTCCGACGCCGCGAAACACGCTTTGATCGAGTAAAAGCGCCTTGATACGCGCGTTGCGCGAACGAACGCGCTCGGCAAATTCGGCGGCGCCGACTTCGAGCGGATCAGCACCGGCTCCCGCGATTTCTTTCGCGAGCAAGTCTGCCGTGAGATACGCCATGCGCCCGAAACGCCGCGCATCGGTGTAACGCAGCTCTCGCCCATCATCGAGGGTCAGCGAAACATGCGTGTGCTTCTCAAGCGGAATATCTGCCGCACTCGGGGCGATCTGCCCCGTCATTCCGAGATGAACCAGAAGCGACGCCGCATACGCTTTGCGCTCTCTGCTCGCTGCCGATTCCGCCACGGCAACGACAGTCTCCGTTTCGGCTGCCGCGCTTTCTTCGCCGTTCGTTAGTCGCAAGAGCATGAACTTGCCGAAGCGCTCGATCGCCGCGATTTTCTGCCCACTCAAGCGAAAGAATTCGGCGGGATTGTCGATGAAGTCGCTCTTGCCGATCCACACCGACAGAATTTTGCGACCCAGTACGGACTTTTGCAGACCGCGCACAACTGTTTCGACTTCGGGAAGTTCCGGCATGGCTCAGGTATCCGATTCACGCTACCACAAACGCGTGACGACGTTCTTCGCTCTATCTTCGATCCGCTTTCTATTCATCGACGTCACAGACGGCCCACCCGTCATGCGTTCCATGCGACCCGTCCGCGCATCGAATTTGACATGGTAAAATCGCACTGGCGGGGGATTATCTTGCGGAAGCTTTGCGGAAGATTGGCGGCGATGTTGGTGTTGCTTCTGGCGACCGCACATTGTGCCCTGGCAAAGCACGAAACCGGTTTTCTAGACCGCACTCTGACGATCGACGGCACGACGTATCGATACCAGGTCTTCATTCCCGAAGATTGGACGCCACACCAGAAATGGCCCGTGATTTTGTTTCTGCACGGTTCCGGCGAACGCGGCGAAGACGGGATGGACGAAACCGACGTCGGCATCGGCGGCGCGATTCGCAGCGACCGTGGCCACTTTGAAGCGATCGTGGTGATGCCGCAGTGCCGCAAGAATATCTGGTGGACGATGCCGCCGATGGGCGACCTGGCGATGACGGCTCTGCACAACGCCACGCGCGAATTTCACGGCGACACAAATCGCACGTATCTTACCGGCATTTCGATGGGCGGATACGGGAGCTGGTATCTGGCACAAAAATATCCGCACACGTTCGCGGCGATGGTGGTGATTTGCGGCGGAATTCATCCGCCCGTCGCCACGCTAAAGGCGCATCCTGAATTGGTGAAGTTTTCGCCGCCCGATGGACCGAATGCGTACGCGGATGCAGCCGCGAAAATCGGCAAGGTGCCGGTTTGGGTTTTTCATGGAGCGGACGACAACATCGTTCCGGTCGTCGAATCACAACGGATGGCGGACGCCATGAAAGCGGTCGGCGCCGAAGTGCACTACACCGAATACCCCGGCGTGAAGCACGTCGCATGGGACAAAGCTTACGATGAGCCGAAGCTTTATCCGTGGCTGTACTCGAAGACGCTGGCCGATCGAGAGAAAATGTCGGCAAACCGGCGCTGAGGCTGAGATTTTGCGCGCATGAAATTCGGTGGCGCGCGGTTGTTGGTCAAAAGCGGCGCGGCAGCGCCGCACTCCATATAGAGCGGGCCGATCGATCGAATTGTGACCGAGCGCTACGTTAGCGGCAGCGAAGCGATTCAGCAAAGCTAACTAAAAAGCCTCACTTCTGGTGATAGTTCGGATACGGCGGATGATCCGGGATCACCACTGGATGCTTCTGCAACGCATCGAGCGTGACCTGTACGGCTTTTTCGAGCTGCGGATCGTGGCCCTTCGCCACCGACTCCGGATCGTTTTCGACTTCGATGTCGGGCGAGATACCGGTGTTTTCCACTTCCCACTGTCCGTGTAATCCGTAAATCGCTCCGCGCGGCGCCGTTACGTGACCGCCATCCATCAGCACCGGATAATTCCAGATGCCGACGAGGCCGCCCCACGTGCGCGTGCCCACGAGCGGGCCAACTTTGTCTTGCTTGAACATCCACGGCAGCGCGTCGCCGCCCGAGCCTGACATTTCGTTGATGATCATCGTCTTCGGGCCGTAGATTTGCGCGAGCGGCGAGCAGAACTTTTCGCCTTCGCGCGTGATGGCGCAATTGCGCAGCGGACGCTCGAGCAGATCGATGACCGAATCGGCGATATCGCCGCCGTGGTTGTAGCGCTCGTCGATAATCGCGGCCTGCTTGCCGACCTGGCCGAAGTAAAAGCGATTGAAATTGAGATAACCGCCGACGTTCGTGTCGGGCAAATGAACGTAGGCGACCTTGCCGCCGCTCAGTTCATCGACTTTGCGGCGATTGTCTTCTTCCCATGCGCGGGTGCGAAGGCCTTCTTCGTCGCCGACCGGCACGACGGTGACTTCGCGCGCATCTTTTCCGTCGGCGTTGGGACCAACCTTGATGCGGACCTGCTCGTCGGCGGTATTTTCAAAGAACATGTTCACGTCGGCGGGCGGCTTTACCTCGACGCCGTTGACCTCGAGCAGATACTCGCCGACTTTTACTTCGACTCCGGGCTGCGTGAGCGGCGCGCGCAGATCGGGATTCCAATTTTCGCCGTTGAAGATGCGGGCGAAACGGTAGCGGCCGTTTTCGATTTTGTAGTCGGCGCCAAGCAATCCGCCTTTCACGCTTGGCGGCTTCGGCGTGTCGCCACCGCCGATGAACATATGGCCGATGGTGATTTCGCCGAGCATTTCGTCGAAAAGATAGTTGAGATCGGCGCGGCCACCGAGATTTTTCAGATACGGCTCGTATTTCTTTTCCGCGGCGGCGAGATTCAGGCCGTGATGGCCGGGGTCGTAGAGGAAGTCGCGCTGGATGCGCCACGTCTCGCGATACATCTGGTTCCACTCGACGCGCGGATCGACGTAAACCTCCATCGCGGAAATTTTCAGCGCGCCTTCGCCGGGTTTTGGCGCGGCGGCGGTTGCGGCAATAAACCAGCCGGGTCCCTGGCGATATAGAGCTTTTTCTCCGTTCGCGGAAACCATGAAGCCGTTGACGTTGCCAAGGAACGGCTCGGTCTTGCGCGATTTCAGTTCGAACTTTGAGACAGTGATCGCCTGCGGGCCGCGCTCGAAACGCGGGACGTCGGGAATTTCGGCGAGAAACAGTTCGCCTTCTTTGCCTGCCGAAAGATCGACGTAGTTTGCAGGCTTGATCGGGAGAGAGACGGTGCGCTGCTCGATCCCGTCGAGATCGATTGTGGTTTTGGCAGGCTCGTCTTTCTTTTTGTCGTCCTTTTTGTCTTTGTCGTCGGATTTCTTGTCGGAATCTTTCCCTTTGTCGGCGTCTTTACTTGTCGCGTCCTTTTTGTCGTCGCCTTTCGCGCTGCCCTTTTCTTCGTCGCTCTCGGGCTCGACAGGCGATTTTTCCCCGGATTTCAACACGACCGCGTAGACGCTGCGCAGAATCGGATGCTGATAGCTCGAGAGATCGAGCCAGCCGGCGGAAAGACCGACGTCGGTACTCGCGGCGAAGAAAAGATACTTGCCGCTCTTATCGAAGACGGGATAACGCGCGTCGCCGATCGATGCGGTGACTTGCGAGACTTTCGCGGTGTCCAGCGAGTAGACAAAGATCGCGCGCAGATGGCTTTCGAGAAATTTGGAATAGGTGAGCCATTTGCTGTCGGGCGACCAACCGAGGGCAATTTGTACGCTTGGATCTTCGAAGCGATCGGAATCGACTTTGACGGGCACGCCCTTTTCTACGTCGACATACCAGAAATTGAGGCGCTTGTCGGTGTACGCGATTTTTTTGCTGTCGGGAGACCAGACCGGTCCGTAGAAATACGATGGCGGATTGCCGAGATTGATTTTTTTCACCGCGCCCGCGCCCGGATTGATCGACGATGTGCAGCGCGTACTCGCCGGACTCGTCGGAGAAAAATGCGATCGACTTGCCGTCGGGCGACCACGACGGATCGCGCTCGGCGATCCCGGTGGTGCGCGTGAGATTGCGGACGTCGCCCTTTTCGGCGGGCACGCTGAGGATTTCTCCGCGCGCTTCAAAGACGGCGCGAGCGCCGGTGGGAGAAATCGCGGCGTTTTCAATCTTGTCGCCGACTTTTTCGTAGTGCGGACGCGTTGCGGGAAGATCGCCGGAAACGTGGACGTCGATTTTTGTCGATTTGCCGCTGCGGGGATCGAACGTGAAAATTTCGCCGAACTGTTCGTAGATGAGCGCGTCGGGTCCGGCCGAGAGCGATTTGAAGTCGAGGCCCTTGTTTTCGACTGCCTGCTTCACGGATTTGGATTTTGTGTCGTAGGCGAAAAGCGAGACGGCACCGTTGCGATCGGAGAGAAAATAAACCGTGTCGCCAAACCACACCGGTTTGTCGTCATTGGAATTTTCGCGCGGAACTTTTTCGAGTTTCAGACTATCGAGCTGAACGATGTAGATCGGCGTGGTCTGGCCGCCTTTGTAACGCTTCCACGCGGTTTGCCATTTCAGATTCGGAACGTACGCGATGCGCTTCGCGTCGGGCGAGAACGAAGCCGCCTCGCCGCGCCACATCGGGAGAACTTCGGGCCAGCCGCCCTCGACGGGAACAGTGTAGAGACGATCAAAATCGGCGTAGGCCTCGCGCGCGGAATTGAAGAGCACGCGCTTACTGTCGGGCGTCCAGCCGCGGACGATATCAGGCCCGGGATGCCAGGTGAGACGTCGCGGCGAGCCGCCTTCGGCGGGCATCACGAATGCGTCAACGTTGCCGTCGTACGCGCCGGTGAAGGCGATCCATTTTCCGTCGGGAGAAAAAACGGGCGACGTTTCGTGGCCGCCGGTGGTGAGCTGGCGCGCTTCACCGCCTTCGCGCGGGACGCTCCAGAGGTAGCCTCCGTAGACGAAGACGATTTGGGTTTTGCTGAGCGTTGGCGAGTGGACGAGCAGCGGCTCATTCGCGGCGGATGAAACGCACGCGGTTGCGAGCGTAAAGATGAACAACATCGCGAATCGAAGTCGAAGACGCATTTTTCCCCCAATCAAGACGAGCACTTTCGATCACCACGTTGCTGCGAAGACGAATCTCTGAGCTGCGCGCGACAATTGCGGCGCCGGGTTTCTAATCGGCTCGACTACTTTTTGCTTGCAGCCGCCGGCGCGGGCCAGAACCCCGGATCGCCGATGGGGCGCGTGTCCTGCGTCGTTGCATACTTCTTGACGGCGGGTCCGATCGCCGACGCTTTGCCGATCAAAACGAACACGAGATTTTCGGCCGGAAAATGTTTTTGGATCACCTGGCGGGCGGTTTCGGGCGTCACGGCATCGACGCGCGCTTCGAGTTCGTTTATCTCGTCGTCGCCGAGTCCGTAGAATTCGTGAGACGCGATGATGCGCGCGAGCTGCCGCGACGTTTCGATGTTCGGCGGAAATTGACCCTTAATGTAGCTCTTAGCGGATTTGAGCTGCTCTTCGGTCACGCCATCTTTGTGCAGTTTCGCGAGCACTTGCAGGGCGAGATCGATTGCAGGAGTGGTCGTTTCGTTTTTCGTGAAGCTGAAAATCGCGAATGGGCCGGCGAGTTTGCGATCGTCGAAGAAGGATTCGGCGCCGTACGTGTAGCCGGACTCGACGCGGAGAGCTTCGTTGAGTTCGGATGTAAAGCGACCGCCGAAGATCGTGTTGACGACGCGGATTGCGACGCGGTCGGGGTCGGTGGCGCTGACGCCGGTGTTGCCGATGGCGAAATAGACTTGCGACGCGTCGGGTTTATCGATGAGCAGAAGGCGCTTACCTTTCGCCGGCGTGACGGGAGGAATCGCTTCGGATTTTACGGTGCGCGCCGGCCACGAGCCGAACGTTTGCTCGAGCTTCGATTTCATTTCATCGATATTGAATTCGCCGGCAACCGCGATGATGGTGTTCGATGGCGCGTAGTTCGCTTCGTAAAATTTTGCAACGTCGTCGCGGCGAATTTTCGTGAGCGACACTTCGTCGCCGCTCGACGTTCGGCCGTAAGGATGCGTGCCGTAGAGGTAGCCGTCGTAGTACGGAAGCACGACCGATTGCGGATCGTCTTTCGCGGCGCGAATCGCGTCGGCCGACTGCGCGAGCAGCTTCGTCGTTTCGTCTTCCGGAAATGTTGGATGGAGCAGCGCGTCGGAAAAGAGTTCGAGGCCGCGCGAGAGATCCTTGGTCAGGAATTCGGCGTTGATCACGGTGTAGTCGGATGTCGCCTCGGCTTCAAGCATGCCGCCGATGTAATCGAGGTCGGCGGAGAATTGCTGGGCTGTGCGAGTCTTCGTGCCTTTGCGCAGCAACTCGGAAGTGACGTTCGCGAGGCCTTCTTGCCCGGCGGGATCAGCGACGGCGCCGGCTTTGACGATCGTCGAAATGTCGATGAGTGGGACGCCGTGCTTTTCGAGCAGCAGAACCGTCAGGCCGTTTTTGAGCACGACTTTCTCGTGCGGCGGCATGTGCAGGTTTTGGGCTCGGAGCGGCGCGAAGGCGCCGGCGATGAGCGCGATCACAAGGATTAGTCCGGCTGATACGATGTGAGAGTTGAGCAGGCGGTTCGCGCGCAAACGTGGCGTCGTCATTGCGCCGCCTTTTGCGCTTCTTCGGGAAGCAGCGTCGCCACAGTGCGATTGTTCGCGCCGAAATACGCTTTCGCGACGCGCAAAATGTCTTCCTTGCTCACGGCGGAGTAATTTTTCGCGGCGTCGAACAGCTTGTTGTAGTCGCCGAAGAAAACTTCGTAGGTGCCGATCGTATTCGCGCGGCCGTTGATGGTGCGCATCTGCCGATAGAATTCGACGAGACGAATGTTCTTCGCCTTTTCTAATTCCTTGTCGCTCACCGGCGTGTTCGCAGCGCGATCGAGTTCTTCGTAGATCGCTTTCTCACACTGTTGCGGATCGATTCCCTGCTTCGGTTGCGCGACGACTTCGAGCATCGTCGGATCGAATGCGGGTTCGGCCTGCGATTGCACATCGAGCGCGATTTGATCTTTGTCTACAAGCCGCTGGTACATCCGCGAACTTTCGCCCTGAAACAAAATCGTCCGCAGAACGTTGAGCGCGTAGAAATCGGCGTTATTGGTCTGCGGAATGTGATAGCCGAGCATCAGCAGCGGCAATTGCGTCGGCTTGTGTACGACCAGGCGCCGCTCGCCCATTTGCTCCGGCTCGATTGTCGTCACCGGCGGTGGCGGATCGTGCGTCGGGATCGGCTCGATGTAGGTTTCGCACAGTTTGAAGATTTCTTCGGCGGAAACATCGCCGACGACGACCATCGTCGCGTTATTTGGCGCGTAGCCCATCTCGAAGTGGTGCTTCAGATCGGCCATCGTCCAGTGCTCGATGTCGCTCATCCAGCCGACCACCGGCCACTGATAGGGGTGCGCGATGAACGACGTGGCCCACAGTTGTTCGTCGAGCACGCCGCTGTTTTCGTTATCAACGCTCAGGCGGCGCTCCGACGCGACGACTTCGCGTTCGGATTTGATTTTCGCAGGGTCGAAGCTCAGGTCGCGAATGCGATCGGATTCGATGTCGTAAATCAGCGGCAGCGCCGAGCGCGGAAACCAATCCTGATACACGGTGACGTCGCGCGTCGTGTACGCGTTGTTCGAGCCGCCGTTCGCTTCCATCACTTTGTCGAGCTCGCCGGGTCCGTATTTTTTGGCGCCATTGAACATCATGTGCTCGAAAAAGTGCGAGATGCCGGTTGTGCCCGGTCGTTCGTTGCGCGATCCGATGCGATAAAAGATGTATAGCGCGATGTTGGGAATGTTGTGGTCGGTTTGCACCAGCACTTTCATTCCGTTTTTCAGCGTGCGCGTCGCGACCGGAAATTCCTGCTGTTGCTGCGCGAACGCGATCGTCGCGCCGCTGCATACGCACAGCGCCGCGCACAAAATCACCGGCGCGAAAACATTCCACTTCGCTCTTCTCATGGACCGTCCTTACGAGGTGTGCCTATCGTGAAACGAGTTGCTGCACGAAAAAGTTCAGCAGACGACTACCCTGTCATCGCTGAACTTCCCGCGCGGATATTCTAGTCTCTCGCGGCCGCTATTTCGATGCTTGCTGTTGCGCGCCGCCGGCGTCGCTCGCGTCGTTCGCGCTTTTCGTTCCGTTTGAAAGCAACGCAAACACGCGGACCGGACCGCCCGAGCCGCCTTCGAGCTTGATCGGCGCAACAATCAAAAACGCTCCGGTTTCCGGCAGCGCGCTCAGGTCAGCGAGGTTCTCGAGATTGTAGATACTCGCTCCAAGGCCAAGATGGTGCACCGGATAATCCGACGAAGCGCCGTAGTCGACGCTCAGCGTGTCGCAGCCCAGCCCGCTGACTTTGCGATCGATCAACAGCTTCACCGCTTCGACCGAAAATCCGGGAAAATGCATTTTGCCGAGCGCATCTTGATTGCGGTATCGCTTCACATCGGGCCAGCGCGATGCCCAACCCGTGCGCAGCAGCACGATCGCACCAGCCGGAATTTTGCCGTGGCGCGACTCCCATGCTTCCACGCGCGCTGCATCGAGCAAATAGTCCGCGTTTTTCTCGCTCTCGGCTTGTACGTCAATCACGACGGCCGGACCGAAAAATTGTTTCACCGGAATTTTGTCAACCGGAATCGTTCCCGGCGGAAAGTGAATCGGCGCGTCGAGGTGTGTGCCGTAGTGTTCGAGCATCCAGAAGCTTCGCGTAAAGACGCCGTTCTTCGCGACGGTAGCGTTATCTTTGGCCTCAAAAAATTTGCTGTCGCCCGGCCAGGGTACGAGTTTGTCGTTGATCGCGTAGGTGAGGTCGATCACCTGAGTGCCGCCGTTGGAAATGTTGCTCAGCAGATTGTCTTGCGGCGCGTTTTGTCCGAAGAGCGGCATGACGGCGAGGAAGGAAACACCGAGAATCGCGAAGCGGCGAAACCACATCATGCTGCACCCCCAAGTCGATTCCGGGAAACTGTGCAGCGAACCGCTCGGCGACCGATTCAAAGCCCGCGAGCCGCGTGGACGGCTATGGCAGCGGTATTCCTGGAGTCGCAACGATGCCTGCCATGCGCAGAATCTCCTGATACTCGACATCGCTAATCGGCGAAATCAGCAGGCGCACGTTCTTCAGCAGTTTCATTTTCTTGAGCGCGGGGTTGGCGCGCATCTCAGCCAGAGTCACTTGGCGCGGCAGCCGGTCAAACGCGCGCAGGTCAGCGACGTAGTTTTTCCCTTTGGAATCATAGGGATCGGCGTAGGGGTCGCGGGTCACTTCCGCGATCGAATACAGAGACCGTTCCGGAGCCGAGTGGTAGCAGAGGACTCGGTCGCCCTTGCGGACTTGCTTCATCGCGCGAACAGCGTCCTGCTTACCCATCGCGCCGTGCCACATCTCCTTACCCTTCACGAAAAGGGTGTCCCAATGGTAGTGGTGCGGGTCCGCGCTGAAGATCCAGTAGTGTCGTTGGGGAGTCGGAAGCGCCATCGATTATTAGAGTTAGTCGAGTCGGCACTATACACAGGACCACAAGAAAAGCGAAACAAAATGTGAGACTTAGGGCGATTGGCGCTGAGGAAAACGGCGTTCCGAGCGACAATCCGGCCGGTGGCATCGCAGGATCAAGCTAACTTACTGTTGAGGATAGGCTTAGGCGCGCCGAGTTCAACCCAAATCGACAAATACTTCGCCGGCCCGCAGCTCGGCCGGATAGCACGCCACACCAACCGCCGGGTTCTGAACCGACTTCCCGCTGGTCACATCGAACTGCCAACCATGCCAGGGGCATGTAACGATTTTACCCTCCAGCGTGCCTTCACCCAGCGGGCCGCCCCGGTGGAGGCAAGTGTTGTTGATGGCGTGATACGTCCCGGCGATGTTGGCCAACGCCACGGCGGTGCCTCCGACATTGACTTCCTTGATCGTACCGACCGGAATCTCGCTCGCTGCTGCTGCCCGAACAAACGCCATCGCTGGGTCTCCTGAAATCGGCGCGAGTATAGTGCCCGGCCCGCGCCGAGTCAAAAAGCCGCGGGTCGATTCCCAAAATGGGACTCGGACCGTCCGTCCATCAGGGAATCCTGGTCGCTCTGGCTGATCTCCGTGCTCTCTGCGAACTCTGGGGCATTCCATTCTTAGCAAACGCTAAGCAACGCATCAGTCGCGAGCCTCGAAGCTCCCTTCCATTTGGCGCAACGCTTGCTCCTCTTCAGCGCGCGTACGATGCGATGCTGACTCTCGCTCCCAAAGCTCCGCCACCACACGCCCGTCAAGTCGGCGAAATTCTTGCGCGAGGGCTCGCGCACCACCAAGCCGGCCATCTTGCCGAGGCTGAGGTGTGTTATCGCGAAGTTCTGCGCATCGAACCGGATCACGCGGAAGCGCTTCATCTCTTGGGCGTCTCGCGCAGCAGAATGGCGACTACATTCAGTCGGAACAGCTGATTCGTTCCGCGATCGCGCGCGATCCGCGCGCTGCCGATTACCACAACAATCTCGGCAACACCTATCGGCTTCAGGGCGATCTTGCGCGCGCCATCTCGAGGTATCGCCAGGCGATCGCGCTCGACCGCAATCACATCGAGGCGTTGCATAGCCTCGCGAATTTGCTCGCCGACCGCGGCGATTTTGCCGAAGCCGAAGCATACTTCCGCGAGCTGCTCCGGCTTCGGCCGGACTTCGCTGACGCTTACTACAATCTCGGCAACGCCAAGTTGAACCAAGGCGATGCGCTCGCCGCGATCCAGTGCTACCGCCGCGCAATCGCCCTGCAACCCGGCTGCGCCGCGTATCACTTCAATCTCGCGCACGCTCTGCAGCGTCTCGGCTACCTCGCGGAAGCAGCCGGCGAATACCGCCGCGCAGCCGGCATCGCTCCCGACGATTTCGAGGCAACCTACAATCTCGGCATCGTTCTTCACGAACTCAAGGAATTCGCTCAAGCTGCCGACGCATTTCGCCAAGCCCTAGTGTTAAAGCCCGATCTTCCGCAAGCGATGAGCAATCTTGCCGCAGCGCTGCAAGGCCTCGACGACTACGACGGCGCCGCCGACCTGCTTCGCCGCGCCATCGCGCTCAATCCGGATTTCGCCGAAGCTCACGGCAACTGGGGCGGACACCTGTGGCGACAGGGCGATCTCGACGGCGCGAAAAAATCCTGCCTGCGCGCGATTGAGCTAAATCCGAATTTGCCGGGCGCGCACGGAAATCTCGGCCACGTGCTCTTCGATCAAGGAGACTATCGAGGCGCGCTGGATTCCTACGATCAGTCACTGGCACTGAAGCCAAACGTCGTAGTCAGCCCGAACTCCCGACAGATCAGCCCTAACGTAAGCGCTGGCCATCCGTGGAAGCGCGGCGACTTACGCAACGCATTCGACGCGTGCCGTCGCATCGGCCCCGATTTCGCCATCGCCGAATATCGCCGCGCGCTCGCCACAAAATCCAACTGTGTCGAGTTGCTCTACTACGTCGGCCTGCTGCATCTCCTTCACGGAGATTTCGCCGCCGGCTGGCACAATTACGAGTATCGCTGGCAAACCAAAATGCTGCGTAACGCGCGCCACGATTTTTCGCAGCCGCAGTGGCTCGGCCAGCCGCTCGCCGGCACCCGCATTCTGCTGCACGCCGAGCAAGGACTCGGCGACACGCTGCAATTCATCCGCTACGTCCCGATGGTCGCATCGCGCGGCGCGAAAGTGGTCCTCGAAGTCCCGTCGGAGCTTCGCCGTCTCGTCGAAACCACGCTCGGCAGCATCGCGCAAATCGTCCCGCGCGGCAGCCGTCTTCCGGATTTCGACTGCCAGAGTCCGCTGCTATCTCTGCCGCTCGTCTTTCAAACTGCGCCAACGTCAATTCCCGCGTCGATCCCATACCTGCAAGCCGACGCGCACCTCGCTGGCGAATTCGCGCAACATTTCCCCCCACCTGCCAACACTGGACTACGCGTCGGCCTCGTCTGGTCGGGCAGCCCTCGCCATACGCGCGATCCGCAGCGATCGATCCCGCTCGCCCAGCTCTGCGCTCTCACAGAAATTCCGAGCGCAACCTTCTACTCACTGCAAAAAGGCCCCGCCGCGAAAGATCTCCTCAACATGCCGATCGACATGAACCTCGTCGATCTCTCCGGCTATCTCAACGATTTCGCCGACACTGCGGCAGCGATCGCCAATCTCGATCTCGTCGTCACCGTGGACACCGCCGTCGCGCATCTCGCCGGTGCGCTCGGCAAACCCGTTTGGATTTTGCTAACGCGCAATCCCGACTGGCGCTGGCTGCTCGATCGCGAAGACAGCCCGTGGTATCCAACCGCTCGCCTTTTCCGCCAGCGCGTCGCCGGCGATTGGTCCCCGGTCATCGACCACATCCACAACGAATTGCAACAATTCGTCTCATCAAGGTCCACCCAATCTGCATCGCACCAGCTGCACAACTGAATCCGCGAAATGTTCATGATCGCCAATCCCGAACCGCGCGACTGCAAAATCTGCAGCGGCCCCAGCCCACTCTTCGGCGTCATCGACTTTCATAAGAGCTGCATCGAGGCGCAGGGCAACCGCCTGCCGCTTTCCGGCCGCCCAATCTACTATCGCCGCTGCACCGCGTGCGGATTCGCTTTCACCGAGGAGTTCGACGATTGGTCCGCCGAAGCTTTCCTCGCACACATCTACAATTCCAGCTACATCCACGTCGATCCCGACTACGCCTCCGCGCGCCCGATCAGCAACGCTACCGCTATCGCCAACACCTTCCTCGCATCGCGTGAGTCCATCGCGATCCTCGATTTCGGCGGCGGCAACGGAATGTTCGCCAGCCATCTCGTCGCCCAAGGCTTCAGCGCAACAACGTACGATCCATTTTCCGGATTCAACGAGCGCCCATCGCGCCGCTTCGACGTCATCACCTGCTTCGAAGTGATGGAGCACACGCCGTTCCCCGCGCGCACCGCGGCAGAAATGTGCGATCTGCTTGCCGACAACGGCATCATTTTGTTTTCGACGCTGACGCAGCCCGCCGATTTCGATCAGCAACGGCTGCACTGGTGGTATGCCGGCCCCCGCAACGGGCACGTTTCACTTTATTCGCGCGAATCGCTCGCGATTTTGTTTCAGCGGCTCGGCCTGAAGCTATTTTCGATTTCTGAACTCGTCCACGTCGCGTATCGCAATCTGCCCGCGTTCGCCGCGCATCTCGTGCGCGAAGGCCACTCCTGACTGAACGACCGCTCTACTCCGCCGGCGGCTGAAACAACTCCACGCGGTTCCCTTCCGGATCGGTAAACCAGCCAAACTTTCCGTATTCCGAGTCTTCCACTTTCGGATCGACGTTCACGCCTGCCGCCCGCAATTTTGCCAACACTCCGTCGAGATCATCCACCTGCAGATTCAGCATCACCGGCTGCGTCACCGGAAAATGATCGGCGGTCTTCTTGAAAAACGACACGAGCGAATACCCGACCAGATCCTCTTTCTGAAACATGATGAACCCGCCCTGTGCGCTCACGCCTAAATTCGCTTCGTACCACGCATAAAGCGCCTTTGGATCGTTCACCCGCAAAAATGCTCCGCCCAGCCCCGTCACCTTCGCCATGAGTCACCTCACCTGGATACTTTCGTCAAGCCTTGATGCCGCTCCATCATCCAGTCGGTGATGGCCGCATCGACTTCCTTCAATTTTCCTGCGAAAAAATGGTCTACGCCCGGCACAATTACCAATTCCTTCTCGCCTGGCAGCGACTTTACCAACGCTTCGACCTTTTTCACATCGCCAAATTCGTCGAGTTCGCCGTGCACGAATAATTTCGGCTTCGCGCACTCCTTCAAGAACGAAAAGTCAGTGTTGTTCACCGGCGTGCCGAGCCCGATGCACTCGGTGACCCGATCATCTTTGCAGCCGGCGCGTAGCCCGACGAAACATCCGAAGCTGAATCCAGCTACAAGCAGCGGTGTATTCGAAAATTCTTTCTCCAGGAAATCGAGCGCCGCCGTGACATCGCCGCGCTCGCCGCGGCCGCGATCGTGCGTCCCCGCGCTCATGCCCGTCCCGCGAAAATTGAATCGCAGCACCGCAAGCCCCAGCGCGTCGAGCGATTTCGCCGCCTGATAGGCCACTTTGTTGTGCATCGTTCCGCCAAACAGCGGATGTGGATGGCATACGACGGCCGCGATGGGCGGGCGCACGTTGCCTTCCGGCTTCCAGAAAATCGCCTCGAGCCGCCCTTCCGGCCCATTCAAAAACAAATTCTGCGATTCGTGTCCCATCTCAATGCCAGCCGATACGCACAACTATTTTGGAGTGCGGCACTCCAGTGCCGCTTTTACGGCGTCCACCCAAGCATGGAATCCCTCTCGGCGCCGTCGCCCGCGACTTCAAGCGGGCATCCGGTACCACGATAGTCAATTTCGTTGAAATTGAAAAATCAGAACTGACTCAACGCGAGGAATCAAAACCGAAACGCAAACTGCTGCGTCCTGCAAACGGCAACCCGCAGCTCCGCAACATCCGGCTCGCTCTCGACGCGCACAACCCTCAGCAGCGACTCCGTCACTCCAAGCCACGGCGAAGTCGCAGCGCCCTCGAACGACACAAACAAGAACTCTCCGCGTGCGTACTCACGATTGCTGCGAAACTTCAGCCCATCGCTCGAGCAATCGATCGTCATCGTTTCTTCGAACCACGGCATCTGCTCGGTCCGCACGCGCACCGGCACAACAAACGGTCGCCGCAGAGCCGCCCGCCGTTCCACGTCGCGCAGCGGCACGATCGCGTGCGACAGCGCCCTCTGGCGAGCCGCGTCGATCTCGAATCGCAGCGCCAGCAGCGTCAAAAACTCCTCTGCCCGCGCGACTTCCACGCCGCCCTCTGCCGCACTAGCAGTTTCAGCTACAACGTCCGCGTGTCCATCTGAAACTTCTCGCCCCGACTCAAGCGCCGCAGCCTCCGTAGCCGAAGGCGATCGAAACACGGCGGCTCCATCGCCGTGATGGCCGTTGCCATTTCCATTCTTGTGCCCATTCCCGTTTCCGTTCCCGCCGTGACCGTTCGATCCATTTCCGTTTGCGCGATGCCCATCGCCGTAACCATTGCCATGACCGTTGCCATTTCCATTCTTTTTCTTCCCCGCAACACTCGTCGCACTCGCACGCACCGCCGCAACCGCGCGCACCACCCGCGCCAGAACCTCCGGCTGTCCAACGGTCAGCGAAGCATCAAAAGGAAAGGTAACCCACAGCGTCGCGCCCTCCGCGTGCGGCTCGCGGCACGGCACCAGCATTCCTCCGCGCGAAACATCGACACTCGCGCACACTTCGGTTTTCTGGCCGAAGGGCGTCGTCCAGCGGAGTCGCGCGGGCAGACGGAGCTGGACGCGATGATGGTCGCGCCGGTCCATACGCAACAAAGATAACGCTCTAGTACGTGGATAACTCAGTGTGTACGCTTACGTTGCACAATGCACCAACGTTCCGTACTAGGACAGAAATTCGGCATCTTTCGGATTGCTTCCCGCACCCCGCGCGGTGTACCGTTTGGCATAATTTCAATTCAGTTGCATTCGCATTTCGCGATCGGGAGAGTTGTATGGCCGATGGATCGGAACGGCGCGTAGCCCGGCGATTTACCATGAGCCTGCCGCTACGGGTGCTCCCACGCGAAGCGCGCACCAGCGAACTCCGCACGCAAACACGCGACGTCAGCTATCAGGGACTCTATTTCCTCGCCGAAGCGCAGTTCGAAGTCGGCACTGAAATCGAGTTCGTCCTCACGCTTCCCAAGCAGATCGCGCAGAGTACCGAAGTCGATATCCGTTGTCGCGGACAAATTGTTCGCGTCGAGTCGAATCCCGACGGCCACGTCGGCGTCGCTGCAAAAATCGAGCGCTACGAGTTCATTCCCGCAGCTGCTTCGGCTGCCTGATTCGATTTCTCCCCGTACCACTTTCTGCCCGTTGTAACATCCAACGTTAAGCACGCGCGGGCACAGGATACTTTTTCACTTTTTCAATCGGGAGCCGCACATGTATCACTACGATCCAACCATCGCACTCGAAGAACTCAATGAAGACGCACTCCTCCCGCATCCCGTGAAGCTGCGAGACATGATCATGCGCATCAAGCTCCAGCCCAATGAAGCGCAACTGATGAACTCGGAATTCCAGGACTACATTACGCGATTCGGCGAACTCCAGAAGGTAGCCCGGACCATGCTCGAAAAGCTCTCCACCGGCGCCAGAAAATCCGCGTGACAACCGCGCCGTAAGCCGCGCACTCCGTATCGCGATTTCTTCCTCCTTTGCACCACTGCTAAACTATTTGCAATGCGCCGAAACACCCTTCTCATCGACGCCGACGACACCCTCTGGGAAAACAACGTCTTCTTCGAAAAACTGATCGAAGATTTCATCACCCTCGTCGAGTCCTGCGGCTACACGCGCGCCTACGTCCGCCACATCCTCAACGAAACCGAGCGCAAAAATATTCGCCAGCACGGCTATGGCGTCCGCAGCTTCGGCCGCTCTCTCGAAGAAACCTACATGAAGCTCGCCGAGCACAAGGCGCAGCGCGAAACGCTCGCGCAGATTCACGATCGCGTCGTCGAGCTCGAACGCACGCCGCCCAAAATTCTCGACGGCGTCCCCGAAACGCTCGCCTATCTCACCGAGCGCCACCGCCTCATTCTCTTCACCAAAGGCCAGCCCGCAGAGCAAGCTGCCAAGGTCGAGCGCTCCGGCCTCCAGGGATTTTTCGAGTTCATCGAAATCGTCAGCGAAAAGGATCCCGAGACCTACAATCTCCTCGTCCGCAAACACAAAATCGTCAAAAATCACGCCTGGATGATCGGCAACAGCCCGCGCAGCGACATCAATCCCGCGATGAAGATCGGGCTCAACGCCGTCTACATCCCGCACCAGCACACCTGGCAGCTCGAGCATGAGCCCGTCCTCGCCGGCGTCGGCAAACTCGTCATCCTCCCCTCCTTCCGCGAACTCCGGTCCCACTTCTAAAAGAGATTCACCACAGAGTTCGCGGAGTTCACAGAGAAGATCCAATCCTGTCGCTTCTTCTTCTCTGCGCCCTCTGTGAGCTGTGTGGTGAAATTCCTGCTTTTGCGACTGTCACCCAGTCGCCAATTTGGCCGTTGTCCCCACTTCTCTCCTCCGCGAAAATTCACTCTTAAGGAGCATCCAGCCATGGCTACATCTCCCATCGCTACAACTCCCGCCCACCCGGACCCCCGCACCGACTGGCGCGAGCACTGGTTCGAAAACGAAGAAGCCATCTACCTCAACCTCGCCGGCCAAAGCCCGATGCCGAAAGTCTCTTTCCGCGCCGTGCAAGCTTCGCTCGAGTGGAAAAAATTCCCGCAGCGCATTCCCGACTCCGCGTTCTTCGACGTCCCGAATCGCATTCGCACCTCGATTGCAAAACTGATCAACGCGCAGCCCCACGACATCGCTCTCACCACCGGCGCGAGCTCCGGGATGTCCGGCATCGCCTATGGCCTCAACTGGAAGCCCGGCGACGAAGTCGTCACCGCTGCCGGCGAATTCCCGCTGCAATACGCCACATGGAAGCCGATGGAAGCGCGCGAAGGCGTCGTGCGTCAAAATCGTCGCCCCGCGCGACAAATTTCTCGACGCTGACGACATCATCGCCGCCATCACGCCGCGCACTCGCGTCGTCTCCGTCAGCCTCGTCCGCTTCGACAACGGCGTGCTGCTCGACGCCGCTCGCATCGGCGCCGCCTGCCGCAAGCAAGGCGTGCTCTTCGTCGCCGACGCCAGCCAGGCCTGCGGCGCCGTTCCCATCGACGTGCAAGCGATGCACATCGACTTCCTCGTCTCCGCCGGCTACAAATTCCTGCTCGGCCCATTCGGCACCGGTTTCTGCTGGGGCCGCCCCGAAGTCGTCGCCACTCTCCGCCCCGGTCCGTTTTACTGGATGGCCGCGCAAGGTATGGAGCACGGCTTCTCCGCGATGAGCTTCACCGACCCCAAGCCCGCGGCCGGAGCCAAGCGTTGGGACGCCGCCGAAACCGCGAACTATTTCAATCACGCCGCGCTCGACGCCAGCCTCGAATTCGTTTTGCAAGTCGGCCCCGCGAATGCGATCGCTCATTGCCACAATCTGATCGAGCAGCTTTTCGATCGCCTACCGAAGGATCGCTGCATTCCCGCGAGCCCCCTCGACCGCGCGCATCGCGGCCCGTACGCATGCTTCGCCGCCCGCGCGCCGGAAAAAACCGTCGCGCTTTACGACAAGCTCCGCAAAGAAAATGTTATCGTCAGCCTGCGCGAAGGCAACATCCGCGTCTCGCCCTATCTCTTCAACACCGAGCGCGACATCGATCGCCTCATCTCGGTAATCACCACGTGAGCGCAGACGCCACCGCCTGGCCCAAGATCGCCGTCGTCGGCGCAGGTGCCGTCGGCGGCTACTTCGGTGGCATGCTCGCCCGCGCCGGAGCACCCGTCACTCTGATCGGCCGCGCCCCGTTCGCCGCCGCCGTCAATGCCAACGGCCTCCTCCTCGACACGCTCCACTTCAAAGAGCGCGTCCGCGCCCAAGCTTCCGATCAGCTCGAAGCCGTCCGCGGCGCCGATCTCGTTTTGTTCTGCGTAAAAACAATCGACAACGCCGCCACCGCGCGCACCATCGCCCCACTCCTCGCGCCCGGCGCAACCGTCGTCTGCATGCAAAATGGAGTCGACAACGCCGACCAGCTTCGTGCCGCCGCAAACATCGACGCGATCAGCGCCGTCGTCTACATCGGCGCCTTTGTCCCCGAACCCGGCACCGTCAAGCACGGCGGTCGCGGCGACCTCGTCATCGGCCCGCGCAACGCCCGCACCGAAAAAATCTCCGCGCTCTTCGAACGCGCGCAAGTCCCCTGCCGCATCTCCGACAATATCGAAGGCGAGCTCTGGACCAAGCTCACCTGGAATTGCGCGCTCAACGCCATCTCCGCGCTCGGCCACGTGCGCTACGGAGAAATCGCAGCCAGCCCCGAAGCGAAAAAAATCGTCGCCAACCTCGTCACCGAATTTCTCGCCGTCGCCCGCGCCGCCAAAATCCATCTCCCCGATTTCGAAAATCCGCAAAACGCTATCAACGGCGCCTACAAAGTCGCCGAAACTCTCGCGACCGTCTACTCCTCCACCGCCCAGGATCTCCAGCGTGGAAAGCGCACCGAGATCGATTCCCTGAACGGCTACATCGCCCGCCGCGGCGCCGAACTCGGCGTCCCCACCCCCGTCAACCAAGCTCTCGCCACGCTCGTCAAACTCGCCGAATCCCGCTCATAAGCAATCGCGAAACGTGCCGCTTGAAGTCCCGCGGCACTGCACCTTGGGCCGGTAACTGACTATTCCGCGCCAAAAAACCGCAAATTGACGCGTGCCTCGTAATGTCCGAGACTGTTGGTCAAGTAATCAATTCAGGTCAATGAACAGGTGAACGTGCCATGGGAGCGCTCGGTTCCCTCATCTATCCGTGGGGATTCGTCCTGCAAGGGCTCGCCCTCTGGCATTTCGTGAAGCGCCGCCCCGAAACCTATTGGTTCTACGTCATCATCTTTCTAGGACCGCTCGGCGCAGGCGTGTACATCGTCGCCGAGGTCATTCCCGATCTGGGTTTGCTGAAAGGCACCTTCCGGGGTTTCGGCCAACGATCTCGCATTCAATCGCTCGAGATGCAGGTCATCGACAACCCATCCGCAGGAAATTTCGAAGAGCTGGCCGAACTCTACTTCGAGCAGAAAAAATACGCGAAAGCCCGTGAAGCTCTAAACCGCGCGATCACAGCGCGCAGCGACTCGCCCCACGCCTTTTACCTGCGCGCAAAATCCGCGCTTGCCATGGGCGACTATGCCGCCGCCATCCCCGACCTCGAATACGTCGTCAGCAAAGACCCAAAGTTTGACTATTACCGCGCGACCGGCCTTCTTGGCGACGCCTGGGCCCGCACCGGCGACCTCGGCAAAGCCGCGCTCTACCTCGGCCCCGCCGCACAATTTTCCACGACGCCCGAAACCCTCTACAACTACGCAAACTATCTGAAACTCGCCGGCCAAAAAGAAGCAGCCCGCGAGTGGACCGAAAAACTCATCGCAAAAAAGAGAACGCTGCCCAGCTACATGCGCCGCGTCGAACGCCCCTGGTTCCGCAAAGGCAAAGCCCTGCAAAAAGAACTCGCCGCACAATGAAACCAGAATCCTACCTTCTTCCCCGCATATGTATCGCCCTCGCCGTCCTATTATTCTTACCCACGCGCGCATCAACAGTAGATTGCGCGCCTCCAGAACCCGGCACATGTAATCTGCTAAAAACTGCTGAAGTAATTTTTGTGGGAACGGCAATCACGGCAACCACCCGCGACACAAACACTCGGTTTCGCGTCACGGAGCAATTCAAAGGAAAGAAGACCGACGAAATCGAGGTTGTCGAATTTCCCGACACCCTGCATTTCGGCGCGAACGACTCGTACCTTGTTTTCGCCGTTCCGTGCCCTTGGCAGGGCGCGCCAAAAAGTTGCCTCACGCCGTGGGTTTGCTCCAACACTCGGGACCTCATGTGGGCAGCACCGATGCTGAAACAGCTTCGCGCGGAGGTAAGTGGCAGGCCCGTCGCCTCGATCTACGGCATGTTGTGGAACGTTGCACCGCCAAAACCCCCGTCCGACTACGGCGCCCCCGACGGACCAGTCCCAAATGTAGTGCTCACGCTTCAGTCGGGAAGGAAATCCATCAAAGCCCAGACCGGCACCGACGGCCTCTTTTCCTTCGATCACGTCCCGGCCGGAACCTACAAAATCTCAGCCGACAATCTTCCCGCTGGGATGACTCTGGTCGGTGACACAATCCTGACCGAGCCCCCCGAACCAATCGAACTCCCTCGTCACTCCTGCTTCAACCTCGACCTCTTCGCTGTCCAAACCAACACGATAAAACCGCGCCGGCGACCGAACTAAATAGTTTCTTCTCTTTCGAGCTCTGTTTTCTCTGCGCTCTCTGTGGTAAATCCCTCTTTATTCCTTCGATGGAATCCGAAACGGAATGTGCGCGATCACTTCCACATCGATCGGGTCTCCCGCCTTCGTCGCCGGCTGAAACTTCCACTGCGCCAGCGCATTCTTCGCATTCTCATCCAACTGATCGTCCACTCCGCGCACCACCTGAATCTGTCCCACCGACCCATCCGCCGCAATCACTCCGTACAGCACAACCTCGCCCTCAATCCGCTCCGCCACCGCCGTCGGCGGATACTTCGGATCCACCTTCTTCAGCACCACCGGCGAGGCCAAATCCGTCGCCGTCATGTGCGCATGCTCCGGATGCAGCTCCGCAAAATTTAAAATCCAGCTTCCGGTCGCGCTGCTCACGTTCGGCATGTTCACGTTCATCGAATACGTACGCTTGCCCACAAAAACCTGCTCCGGCTTCGCTCCCGCAGGCAACGCCTTGAAATCCGGCGGCCCCACGCGCACCGGCTCGCTCAGATCCGGCTCCTGCGGCCGCGCCGACAACGATCGCATCGACCCCACGCGCGTCCCCGCGCCCAATCCTGAAATTCCGCTTTTCGAAGCCGGCGGATTCCCTCCGCTGATGCTCACTCCGACCGGACTCTTCCCGCCTCCGCCCGTATTCGGATCGACAGCGCCGCCCTTCTTGCCCGCATCCGGTGAAATCGCCACCTTCGCCGCCAGATTTCCCGCCGGCGGAGCCGGTGGCGCAGCAGGTCCCGGCGTAGCCGACAACGCAATCAACGTTTGCGCGCTCGCTCCTCCCGCAACAGAAGAGCTCATCTCCGGCGCAGGCGCAGCAGCAATATCTCCCGCCGCATCCCGCTTCGCCGCGCGCGGAGCGACACCAGCGTTAATCTCCAGCTTCGGCCGCGCCGGACCATTCTGCGTCGCCGGAATGTTCAGATCCGAGGTCACCTGCTCTTGCGCAAGAACCGGCGCATCTTCCGGCGGCGCCACTTTCACCAATTTCATCCGCCGCTCATGCGGATGTAGTTGCTTCAGCGCATCCTCGCTGATCGTAATCTTAGGCTTCGCCGGACCCGTCGTCGCCGCCAGCTCCACCATGTTCGGCATTTGCGGCAGCAACTTCGGCGCCTCCATCGGCGCTTTCGGATTCACAAGCGTCTGCTTCAGGTGATTTGGCTTCACCGGATCGGTAAAAATCTTCTGCCTCGGATGAAACGCATCCGCTCCCGGCTGCGGAGCCGGATCGACCGGCGCAGCCTTCGCCACCGTCTTCGCGCGCGCCTTCGGAATCTCCAGCAGCGGCAAATCCTGAATCGGTCCCGACCACGTGAGCTGAAAATTCTCCAGCCCGTTCACCTTCTTCGGCTCCATCACGCCCTTCGGAAACGGCATCGCCAAAAACGCCACGTGCCACAAGAGCGCCGCCACGATCGCCCGCCGCGGCCACCGCGACTCAATCCAGCAATCCTTAAAAAATCCCCCGCTCAAAAATCCTTTAACGCCGCCGCGCGCTACCAATGCACGCACGCTGCTCGCAGTGCCCTGGTGAAAATCCCCCCAAGCCACATCCAGCCTCGGCCCCTCGTCGCCCGCCGGCAGACGCGGCGCCACCAACGGCATCGCCGTCGGTGCCTGCCCCAACAAATTCAACGCCCCATTGACTGAACTTAAACTCATTCCGTCGCTACCAATCCCCTGAATATCTCCTACAAGGTTGCTGGATGCCCGTCCCCACGGTCAACCCGCAATTGGATGCCACCACACCACCCGCCCGTTGGGTGCCGCGCTCTTAGGTTTGAAAGGGTGCGGGTTTGGATTCCACTCACTGCTCTCCCCACGACGACCGCCGCCGATCAACGCCACCCTGTAGCCGCGATCATCTCCCAAATCGCGGGCTTAAATTCCACCGACGCATTTGTCACCGTTCGCCACCCACCGCACTAAATATCCCGCGTGACGCGACGCAAATCCCCGCCATAAAATCAAGAAATGCCCATCGATCTCCGCCCTGCAACCGAGGCCGATTTCCCCGCCATCGTCACCCTCATGAACACCGCGTTCCGCGGCAAAGAAGGCTGGAGCATCGAAGGCGAATACATAACCGGCGAACGCACCAGCATTTCTCTTCTCAACGAAGAAATCTCCAGAGGCGCCCGCTATCTCCTTGCGCACGATGACGCAACCGGAGCACTCAAAGGCTGCGTCAGCCTTCAGCCAGCTTCCCCGGGAAAGTGGTACCTCGGCTCTCTGACAGTTCTCCCCGCTCTACAAAACAGCGGCTTCGGCCGCGAACTCCTCACCGCATCCGAGCAATACGCCGTAGCAAAGGGTGCCCGCACAATCGAAATGACGGTAGTCCACGTCCGCGAATCTCTCATCTCCTGGTACGAGCGCCGCGGCTACCGCCGCACCGGCGAAACCCGCCCCTTCCCCTACGCCGACACCCGCTACGGCACCCCCACCCGCCCCGACCTCGTCTTCATCGTCCTCGAAAAACACTTCTGCCCCTGACGCCACGCCGAATCCCGCCCGGCTTGATTCCGTGTACGGGCGCGGTACTGCCTTGCCCTGAGCTTCCAAGGGTGCGCCTCCTGGTAGCGCCGGCGTCTCGCCGGCGGTTTTTCCGACCTCGATTACCCAACTCAAATGTAAAAACCTCGCTCCACCCCTTGACTTTACCCCCGGTTTGTGAGATACTTAGTTCTGTTCAAAATCACGCCCAAGCGCCGACCAATCGGCGCTTTTTTCATTTCTAGCCGACATAAATACGAAGTACGCCCCCGCGCAAGCCCTTTGTTCAGAGTGACTTGCGCACTCCTAAAAACAGCGGTTTTGTAACCGCCTGACCAGCAACGACTTATTCACTCTTTGAAAAAACAGGGGGGTGGCACCCAAACGTTCCCAATTCGGGAATCAATCGAAGCCCTATGGCGCCAGAAAAGTCAGCGCCGCGTCGCCCTGCTCCAGCCGGCGCACCGTCGTCAGCCCAGCAACCGCCGGCAACTCGAACGCCCGCCGATGCTCCACGGCAATCCGCGACTCCGGATGAAACAGCGGCGATTTTGCCACCGCCTCCAGCACCAGCGAATACTGCGCTGCATCCGCATACGGCGGGTCGATATAAGCCAGGTCAAACTTACCGCCCGGCTTCGCCGCCAATTTATCCAGCGCGCGAACCGCGTCCATCGCCATCACCGAAACGCCAGTCTTAATTCCCAGCGATGCAAGATTTTGCTTGATCAACGCCGCCGCCGGCGTATGACTCTCGATAAAAACCGCTTCCGCCGCGCCACGGCTCAGCGCCTCGATCCCGATCGCGCCCGTCCCGGCAAACACATCCAGAAACCGCGCTCCCACGATCAGCGGAGCCAGCACATTAAAAACAGTCTCGCGCAGCCGGTCGCTTGTAGGCCGCAGCGCAAGCCCCTTTAGAGACTTCAGTTGACGCGAACGAAATTGCCCGGCAATCACGCGCATAAAGTTTGGAAATTATCCGATTCGTGCAAGGTGATACCGCCGCTGCCACTCCGCCGGCAAGCGCCGCAACAACCGATCGAGTTCGTTCACACCGTCGCCGGCTTTGGCCCCAGAGTTAACCGTCGCCTTCGCCCTTTCGCCATCAGCACTGGAGCCAGAACCAGAAGAAGTCGCGCTCGGCGTCGCCGCGTCCACCAGCGCAAAGGCCTCCTGCCGCGCCAGATCCAGCACCGCCCGGTCGCGCATCGGATTCGCAATCTGAAATCCCAGCGAGCCCGATTGCCGCGTGCCAAAAAACTCTCCCGGCCCGCGCAGCTCCAGATCAGTCTCGGCTATCTCGAATCCGTTCGACGTACGCACCATCGCTTCCAGCCGCGCCTTCGCTTCTTCCGTCATCCGCGTTGGCCCGACCAGCACACAGTGCGACTTCGCCGCGCCGCGTCCGATACGCCCGCGCAGTTGGTGCAGTTGCGACAATCCGAATCGCTCGGCGTGTTCGATCACCATCACCGAAGCGTTCGGCACATCGACGCCGACCTCGACAACCGTCGTCGAAACCAGGATGTTCACTTCGTTCTTCCGGAAGCGCTGCATGACGTCGTCTTTCTCTTCGCTCGACAGGCGTCCGTGCAACAACCCCAGTTTAAATTTTGGAAAAACTTCATGTCCCAGCCGTTCGTACTCCTCCATCGCGGCCTTCAGCTCGAGCTTCGATTCCTCGATTACCGGGTACACGATGTAGGCCTGATGCCCCGCTTCGACCTCGCGCTTGATGCCGTTCCATACACCCGCCAGATGCGGCTCGCTGGTCAGATGCGTTTCAATCGGCGTGCGTCCCGGGGGCAGTTCATCGAGCACGCTGACGTCAAGATCGCCGTACAACGTCAGCGAAAGCGTGCGCGGAATCGGCGTCGCCGTCAGCACCAGCACGTGCGGCGCATGGCCATGCGTCGCGGCCTTGTCCATCAGTCGCTTGCGTTGCAACACGCCAAAGCGATGCTGCTCGTCAACTGCGACAAATCCAAGCCGCGCAAATTCGACGTTGTCTTCAATCAGCGCATGCGTCCCGATCGCTAGATTCGCTTCGCCGCTCTTGATGCGCTCTAGCGCCGCCGCTTTGTCTTTCCACTTCATTCCGCTGATGACCAACTCGACTTTGTATCCCGCAGGCTCGAGAATGCGCCGCGCCGAAAGAAAATGTTGCACCGCAAGAATTTCCGTCGGCGCCATCAGCGCGGCCTGGCAGCCGTTCGCCATCGCGATCACCGCGGCTTGTAGGGCCACAATCGTTTTCCCGCTGCCGACATCTCCTTGCAGCAACCGGTTCATCGGCGACGATTTTTCTAAATCCGAAGCGATCTCTCCGAGCACGCGCTTCTGCGCCGCCGTCGGCTTGAACGGCAAAATCTTCTTGATCGCATCGCGCACGCTGTCGTCGCGCAGTTTGAACGCGATCGCGTTCTCCTTCCGCACCGCGCGCCGATCGAGCGCCAGGCTGAGCTGATACAAAAAGAATTCCTCGAAAATCAGCCGCCGCTGCGCCGGAGAAGCGTACGCATTCAACGCATCGATCGATTCACCCTGCGGCGGAAAATGCGTGTGCGCAATCGACTGCGCCCGCGACGGAAATCCCAGCCGCTTCTGCAACGCAGCCGGCAAAATTTCCGGCACACGCAACTCGACGGTCTGCAACACGGTGTAAATCGCCCGCCGAATCGACCGCGAACCGAATGTCCCAATCGCTTCGTAAATCGGAACGATCCGCCCAACTTCCGTCGAATCGTTTTCATCCGCGCCCAGCATCTCCATCTGCGGATTGACCATTTCCAACCGCGCCGGCCGCAATTTGTCCACGTTCACGGTCCCGTGCAACACCAGCCACTGCCCCGGCTTCAGCCGCCCATCCAAATAACCGCCATGAAAAAACTTGCACGGCAGAAGCCCGCCGGCCGCATCCTGCACCAGCAAGTGATAGATCGCGTTGTATGCGTGCTTGTTCGGGATCGCCTGCCCGCTCATCACCTTCGCGCGAATCGTATAGACACCGTTCGGCTGAATGTCCTTCACGTTGGAAAAGTGAATGCGATCCTCGTAGCGGAACGGCAGGTACAGCAGCAAATCCTCGACAGTATGAATCCCGCGCTTCGCGAGCAACTCCGCGCGCTGCGGGCCAACGCCCTTGATCATGCGGACTTCGGTACCAAGCGTGAGAGGAGGCATTCGGCGAGGCGCGGCAGCGGTCGACATGGTCGCTCATTCATTCTATTTCTATTCGCCGCCATCTGAGAAGCGACGGCGGTTCGTGGAGGGCCACGCCGGGTACCGAAGGTGGTGGCTGTTTCAGGTGCGGCGTGCGTCCAATGAAGGCGTGATGTAGAGTTGCGACTGGTGCACCAACAGTTTTGGTTGCGACTGGCACGCGAAAGTTTCTGGGGCGCGCTTGCGTAGCAACGGACACGGCTCCAGCGGAGTTTCCGGAGGCGGTATTGGATAGCGGCAGGCTGAGCGGGCGAGACAAACGGGCGCTGGTGTTGTGGGTGCTGGCTGGAATTATTGGCGCGTGGTTCGCCCACCACTATTATTTCCGCGCGTTTCCAGAAGCTTCCATCGACTTTCGCGTGTCGCGGCCCGAAGCGCTGAAGCGCGCTCAGGATTTCATGGCCTCGATGGGCCAGAACATCGACGGCTATCAGTCTTCCGTCGTTTTTAACGTCGACGAAAATGCCAAGACTTATTTGGAGCGGCAGATCGGGTTGCAGCGAGCCAATCAGCTCATGTCGTCGCAACTCAACATCTGGTTTTGGGACGTCCGCTTTTTCAAACCGCAGCAAGAAGAAGAATACGGCGTGCGCGTCAGCCCCGCCGGAAATGTGGTCGGCTACGGCCACACGATTAAAGAAGCGCAAGCTGGTGCTTCTCTCGAACGCGCGGACGCGCAAAGCAAAGCGCAAAATTATCTGAGCGGCAAACTCGGTGTCGATCTGAACGGCTGGAATTTCTTGCCGGAAGAGGCGAACTCCGACAAACGGCCAAATCGGCTCGACTGGTCGTTCACCTGGGAGAAGAAGGATTTTCGCGCGGTCGATGCGCCGTATCGCCTGCACGTCGAGTTGCAAGGCGCGGACATTGGCGGCAGTAACGAATTCCTGAAGGTACCCGAAGCGTGGAGCCGCGATTTCCAGAAATTGCGGTCCGGAAACGACACCCTCGCGGCTGTTTTTACGATTCCCTACATCCTGATTCTCGCGATCGCGGTGCGGCTCGGCATCATTCTTACACGGCAGGGACGAACATCCTGGCGCGGTGCGCTGATCGTCACTGGTGTCGCCGCGCTGCTCCTATTTCTGCAGAACCTGAACGGCTGGCCGCTCTGGAACGCGAGCTACGACACGAACACTGCATACAGCAGCTTCATCGCGATGAGAATCGGCTACGCGCTGCTGATTTCGGTCGTCACCGCCATTACGATCCTTGTCCTGCCCGCCGCCGAACCGATGTATCGCGAATCGCAGCCGAAGCAGCTCCAGCTCGGGAGAACGCTCACGCTGCGGGGCCTGCGCTCCAAAGAATTTTTCTCCGCAGCTGTCGTCGGCCTTTCATTCGCAGCCGCGCATATCGGCTATGTCGTCGGCTTTTACGTGATCGCAACGCATTTCGGCGCGTGGGCGCCACAAGAATTAAATTACGAAGAATCGGTGAACACGCTCTTCCCGTGGATCTCCGGCGCAGCGATCGGTTTGCTGGCGTCCACGAACGAAGAATTCACGTTTCGCCTTTTCGCGATTCCATTTTTCAAAAAGTGCACGAAATCGACTTGGATCGCGGTCATCGTGCCCGCGTTTTTGTGGGGCTTTCTGCACAGCAACTATCCACAGGAGCCTGCTTATATTCGCGGAGTCGAAATCGGAATCATCGGCGTGATCGCCGGGCTGGTCATGCTGCGCTGGGGAATCATGGCGACGTTGATCTGGCACTACACGGTCGATGCGTCGCTCGTCGGACTGTTCCTCATTCGCTCCAACAATCTCTACTTCAAAATCTCGGGCGCAGTCGTCGCCGCGGCCGCGGTTGCGCCGCTCGCGTTCTCCGGGATCTCCTATCTGTTTCGCGGCCGCTTTGAACCCGACGAAGATCTGCTGAACGAAGCCGCCCCCGTACCGGAAATTAGCGCCGCCACGGCAACTGCCGAAGTCGCGGCAGTCCAGGGCAAGCGCTACGATGCGCTCGCTCCGGCGATGCTCGGCGTGCTCGCGCTCTGTTTCGCGGTGGGCGGCCTTTTGATCTGGAAGGTAAAACCCGCATCGATCGGCGATTACCTGAAACTCTCTATCAATGCTCGCGAAGCAGGCCTTCGTGCCGACGAGATTCTGCGCGCGCGCAACGTCAATCCGGCGACCTACATTCACACAACGCAGTTCGTCGATGTCACCAGTCCGCTCGTGAACGAATTCCTGCGCGAGCGCGGCGGCGTCGATTTCGTCAACGACATCTACGCGAATCAGGTGCCGGGCGCGCTGTGGCGCGTGCGCTACTACAAGGACGGACAGCCTGAGGAGTACGGCGTCGTCCTGAAGTCCGACGGCTCGCTGCATTCGGTTCATCACACGCTCGCCGAAGCGACGCCTGGAGCTTCGCTGAGCAAAGACGAGGCGGTTGCGCTGGGCGAAAAATTTCTGCGCGACGAAAAGAAAATCGATCTGAGCAAGTGGTCGCTCGTCGAATCGAAATCGGACAAAAGGCCCAAGCGCATCGATCACGACCTGACGTGGCAGGCGAAGACACCGCTCGATCAAGCCACGGGTTCGGCCGCAACCGGCGACGACCACGCTTACGCCCGCATGGAACTGCACGTGATCGGCGACGAAGTCGCAGACTATCGCACCTACGTCAAAATTCCCGACGAGTGGAGTCGCGAGCGCACAGGGCTCACCCTGCCGCGGATGATGCTCGGCACCACGATTCCAGTTCTTTTCTTCGGAGGACTCGTCATCACCGCGCTCGTCATCTTCCTGAAAAATCTGAAATCGCCAGACTCGCGCGCAATTCCCTGGAAGCGGCTTTCGCGCTGGGCTTTATGGGCTCTCGTTGCTTACCTCGTGAGCTTGACGCTGGGAAACCGAATTCCAACGTTTCTCGCGCAGTACGATACGTCGTGGCCGTTCAAAACATTCATCGGCACGTTCGCGATCGGCGCAATTCTCGGCGGACCGTTTTATTTCGGACTCATTGTCTTTGTGTTCGGAGTAGCGTGGTTTTTCGCGCGACGCGCATTCACTGAAAATTATTTCCCCAGCTGGACCGGAATGCCCGCGAATTATTATCGCGACGCGTTTTTCATCGGGATCGGCGGCGCCGGCGCGCTGATCGGTCTGCAAACTCTGATTCAAGCCGTCGCGCAGCATTGGCCGACGCCGCACCGCATGACGCCGGCGGAATTTGGCTCGAACTTCGACGCGTATGTTCCCGCCGGAGCGATCCTCGGCAGTTCGCTGCTTCATAGTTTGCTGTACATGGGATTCATCGCGCTGGCGGCGACGTTCATCGCGTCGATCCTTCGTCCGGCGTGGCTCAAGGCGCTCGTGTTTTTCGTCGCGACGTTCGCGGCGATGCCGAGCAACTGGGGCAATCCGGCCGACTACGCAAAGCAGTGGATCGCGGAGACTATTCTGCTCGCGGTGCTCGTGCTCGGCGTGCGGTACGTGATGCGGTTCAACATCTTCGGGTGCTTCCTGGTGGTTGGCGTGATTTCGCTGGCGAGCGGCGCGGCGGAATTGCTGGGCGAACCGAATCGGTTTTATCGGCTGAATGGATATGCGGTCATTGCCGCTCTGGCGTTGCTGCTGGCTTGGCCGCTGATGAATTGGAGAGGCGCGCGAGGCATGGACAACGCCGCTGGAGCCCGCTGGAATCTGAAATGGGTGAGTAGCGGCTCGGATCGAACTCGGTCGTGCTGGATCTAAACCCCGCGCTCAAAAAATGAGCGCGGCTACAAAGTGGCGTTGTGAAGACGGCGATCGTCGTTTGGATTTAGGTGAAGTTCGATCTAAACCCGCACCCTTGAACAAAGCAACGGTGCGGGACCCAAAAGCCGACGGAAAAGAAACAAACGAGGCCGGTCAGGCGTTATAAAGGATGAGTGGCGGCTGCTTACCCGACTGGGGTCCCCGCGTCCAAATTGGTGGTACTCTGCTGGCTTGCCGATGGGCCGATTTGTATACGAAATGGCAGAGTCGAGCTAAGGTGTTAAGGCTGAGGCCTTAACAATCCTGGACGCGAACAGAAAGCGAAATATGCCGCTACCTCGATTGGCTTTGGCGAATGTGTCTGGCCAGACGGCTCAATCCGGCGCCGCTCTGGCAACGGTGACTTCCTTGGCCCAGCTGGACGAGCGCTGTCTGGTGGTTGAGGCGCAGGCGGGTTCCCGCCATGCGTTCGAGGAACTGGTGCGCCGCTACGATCGCGACGTGCTGCGGCTGGCGCTGAACCTGATGAAGCGTCCCGAGGACGCGCGCGACGTTTACCAGGAAGCCTTCCTCAAGGTCTACCGCAACCTCCACCGATTCCGTTTCGAGTGCAGCTTCTATACCTGGCTCTATCGCATCGTCACCAACGTTTGCCTCGACCAACTGCGCCGCCGCCAGGCGCGCCCCGAAGATCAGGCGCCCGAAGCCAGCTCGACGCACGACGAAGGCATCACCGATTTCTTTGAGCGGCAGAGAGAGCAGCGGCCGACGCTCGATCCCGAACGCAGGTTGCTTGGACAGGAAATTCAGATGCGCATCGCAACCGCGATGGAATTGCTCTCGCCGCGCGAACGCGTCGTATTTGAAATGAAGCATTACCAGGGATTGAAGCTGCGCGCGATCGGCGACGCGCTCGGCACCACCGAAGAAACGGTGAAAAATTCTCTGTTCCGCGCGACGCGAAAATTGCGCAGCCAACTCGGGGTGCTGCGATGAGCGGAGCGATGGACAGCACGCCGCAACTGAATAGCTGCGCCGAAGTGGCGCCGCTCCTCGTTTTCTACGCCTGCGATGAAGTCGAGCCGCACGAGCGCGAACAGATCGATGCGCATCTTGCGATTTGCGAAGCGTGCCGCGGCCTGCTGGGCGAAGAATCGGAATTGCAGACGGCGGTTTCGAGCGTGTCGCAATTGGCGGATGAAATGGATCCGACCGGTGCGTTGCTGGCGCAATGCCGCAGCGAGCTTGCCGAAAAACTCGACGACCTGGAAATGCCGAAGGTGCGCGAGCACTGGATGCCGTTTGGCTGGGTGCAGCGCTGGATGGCGTTGCGTCCGGCGTGGAGCGCGGCGGGACTCATCGTTTTCGGTGTCGCGATCGGAACGCAATTGGTGCCCTGGCTGGCGGTGCGGAGCGGCGGCAACGATGGCAATGCAGTCCAGGCGGTAAACGTTACCGCGACGCCGCGATTGACCGACGATCAGCTTTCCAAAATGGCGGTGGCGGGAATCACGTTTGCGCCCGCGCCGGATGCGGCTCCCGGAACGTTGCAGGTGCAGGTGAGGACGGAGCAGCCGCTCGTCGTTGTCGGCAGCGTGGATGACGACGATGTCCGCCGGTTGCTGACTTTCGTCATAGCGAACGGCGAGCGATTCGATCCCGGCACGCGGCTGGATTGCCTGGATGCGGTGAAGGCCCGCACAGACGACGAGCACGTGCGCAACGCGCTGGTGAAGGCGGCGCGCACCGACAAGAACGATGCGGTGCGGCTGAAGGCGCTGGATGCGCTGCGCGATCACACACATGAAGCTCCGGTGCGCGATGCGTTGCTGGAAGCGTTGCATCACGATGCGAATCCCGGCGTGCGCGTGGAAGCGGTGAATTTGCTGGTGAATTCGCTGGGCGGCGACGACATCACGGCGATTGGGGATGGCAACCTGTCGGCCGTGGCGACTCCAGCGTCGAACGCAGAACCCGCGGCGATCAATGGAGACGGCGACGATGTTGGGCGCGTGGTACGAGCGCTGGAAGATTTGCAGCGCCGCGATCCGAACCGTTATGTGCGGATGCGGAGCGCGGCGGCGTTGCGACAAATCGGTTCGAGGGATATGCAGTAAACAGTTGGGCGCGATTGGTGATCGCGCTTTTTTTGTGTGTTGCGAGCAAGACGGGGTTCGAGAGCTTCACGACGGATGAAACCAGGGATCAAATTTGGATTCGGGCAGAGGCGCGGGATTGCGCTGGTGGTGCTGTGCGCCGGCGTCGCGATGCTCGGGCTTTTGTGGCCTGCGCCACCGATGTTGAATTTTGTCGCATCGGCGGCGACCAAACCTAAGCCAGTGCCTGAGCCTGCGCCGGAACCGGTCGGAGTAAATCCGCCGGTCGAGCCGACGAAGCAGCCGGGCGACCCAGCGGGCGCCCACACTGGCGCGGACCGCAGCGGTTCATTCCCCACGCGAGAAAATTTGACGCTGCACCTGACCACCGATTTGGGCACGGTGAAAATTACGGCGCTGCCTGCCGGCGCGCCTCCGGTGCTGCACTACACCGCTCACATTGAGACGGATGCGAAGGCTCCGCTTGCCGAGCGATTGCTGAGCCACTATTCGCTGACGGCGGAAGCGACATCGTCGGGCGTGGAGATCAACGGGACGCTGCCACCGCAGATCGCCAAGAGTTCCGCGGCGGGCGTGCAATTTTGGGTGACGTTTGAGGTTGCGGTGCCGCGCGGTTACAGCGTCGATGTGAAAACGGACGCGGGCGACATCGAGACGCAGGATCTGGGCGGGACCGCGGTGCTTTCGACGCAAGGCGGAAACATCAGCGCTGGGCGCATCGGGACGAACTTCGTACGCAACGCCGGCGCCGGTCGGCAAGTCGCGAAGCTGCAAACCGAAGGCGGGCACATTCAGGTGCTCGACGTCGGCGGAGATTGCAACGCGTTCACCGCCGGCGGACACATCAATGTGCGCAACATTGCGGGCGATGCCGTTCTGCACAGCGGCGGCGGGCACATTCGCGCGGAACAGATTGCAGGACGCGCGGACCTCGAGACCGACGGCGGAAATATCACGGTCGGGCAAGCCGGCAGCCTGGTGAGCGTGCGGACCGGCGGCGGGCAGATCGATTTTGGCGAAGTGCGCGGTTCGGTGCGCGCGCAAACGGGCGGCGGCGGAATTCGCATCATGTATGTGGCTGGGCCGATGGAAGTGGAGTCGAGCGCGGGGAGCATTTGCCTGACGCGCGTGGCGGGAACGGTGCGGGCGGCGACGGCGGGCGGCAGCATTCGCGCGTGGATCAATCCGGATTCGCCTGCGACGGGCGGCGGCGTGGTGCATCTGGCTGGAGTTTCACAACTCACGTCGGGGAACGGCGACATCGTTGTGTTTTTGCCGCGCAATCTTGCGGCGGATATCGAAGCGACGGTGGAAGCGGGCGGCGAACGGCACATCGAAGCCGACCCGGCACTGGCGATGATGATTTCCGGCAATCGCGGGACAGGCTCGGCGCGCGGGATGATCGCGCTGAATGGCGGCGGCGCTCCGCTGAAATTGCGCACGACTTCGGGAACGATTCACCTGCGATTCCTCGATACGGAAGTCGCGCTGCGCGATTCGCTGATTCGCGATCAAAAAGAGCGGCTGAATCAACACGGCGTGCAGCTAGTGCCGACGAATTACGATCCTTCGGATCCGATAGGGCAGGCGCAGCCGGGGAACGCGCCGCAGCCGGAGAGCGGTGATTGGCTGGACAGCTGGATCGATCGGTTGCAGCTCGCGTTTATCGGTGGCACGCACGAAGATCCCGATGAATTTCTGAAGCATTTGACGTGGCAGCCGAATCCGATTTATCCGGAAGTGGCGATGCGCGCGGGAGTGACGGGGCTGGTGAAATTGCAGGTGCGGGCGACGCGCGACGGGCATATTGAAGTCGAGAAATTGCTGGATGGTTCGCCAGCGCTGGCCGATGCGGCGATTACGGCGGTGAAGCAGTGGCGCGTGAGTCAGGCGTGGATGGTGGGCAAGCGCGGCGATGTGATCACGACGCTGACGTTTAATTTTCAATTGCACTGAGTTTGGTGAGGGCGGCGAGAGAAGCCGCGCGAATTGAAGAGTTGTAGGCGGCGTGGGTTGTTGCGGCGCGGCGATCGATAAACAAAACGAGTTTCAGTTCGAGCGAGATTAGTTCGGGTCCCTGGTCGAGATGTAGGGTGTCGGGTCCGTTCGGTTTGCGGAAATCGAAAGGCTTCGAGGGGAGGAACGGTTATGGCTCGCCGTGCAATTTATTTCGCTGCGATTCTGGCGCTGATCATGGCGACCGCTTCAGCGGTCCCGTGTTTTGCGGTCACCAAGGAATTCAACCAAACCTATCCGCTGACGCCCGGCGGGGTCTTCGAGCTGCAAAACGTGAACGGAACGGTGGACGTGCAGACGTGGGACCGCGATGAGGTCGAAGTGCGCGCGGTGAAGACGGCGAAGCATCAGGAGACGGATTTGTCGCTGGTGTCGATCGACGTCGATGCGAAGCCGGATTCGGTGATGGTGACGACGCGGTATCCGCAGAATGAAGGCGTGGAAGTAGCGGTCGAGTATGTCGTGCATGTGCCGCGCTGCGCGCACGTGGAGCATCTTGGCACGGTGAATGGATCGCTGCGCGTGGCGGGCGTGGAAGTTTTGGAAGATTTGCGCACGGTAAACGGGAATATCGATGTGTTCGACGGTGGCGGCGCGGTGCACGCCCATACGACGAACGGGAATGTGCATATCGAGCTGCTGCGCGTGCAAAACAAATTTGGCGCGGTGGCCGAGACGACGAACGGCTCGGTGCTGCTGGCGGTGCCGGCGAGCACACAGGCGGAGCTGGATGCGCGCTGTTTGAACGGGAGCTTTTCTTCGGAGCTGCCGATTTCGCTGCTGAGTGCGCAGAAGCCGCGCGAGACGCGGGGAAAATTGGGCAAGGGCGGAGCGCCGATTCATTTGAATACGATCAACGGCGGGATTCGCGTGGTGGCGCTGCGGTCGACGGTTTAGCGACTCCGATTTTTCGTGGAACTCGTTTCAGCAAGCCAGCCAATTTGACTTCCTTCGCGTCTAAACCAGGCAAGGAGGGTCACCCATGAAAAAAAATATTTGGATAGGCGCCGCGGGGATTGCGGTTTTGGCTCCGGCGCTGATGGCATTGCCACAGCAGTCGACGCAGAGCGCGGCTCCATCCGCTCCGGATAAAAACAGAGTGACGGTGCTAAGGCAACAGATCGAGGACAACGCGGGCCCGCGCACGATTTTGATTTCCCCTGATGAAGAAGGCGGGCCGAGTTTTCTTGGCATTGAGGCGCGCGAAGTTACTGCGGAAAATGTGAAGCAATTCAAGTTGCCGGCGGAGCGCGGCGTCGTGGTTGGGCGCGTGGCGCCCGATAGCCCGGCGTCGAAGGCGGGATTGAAAGAGACGGATGTCATCACAGAAGTCGATGGGCAGCGCGTGGAAGGCGCGACGCAATTTCGGCGGATGATTCGAGAGATTCCGGCAGGGCGCACCGTGCAGTTGACCGTGTGGCGCGATGGCCGGGCGCAAACGCTGAGCGCGAAATTGGATCAGGCGGAAGAGATGCGTCGCGTTTTGAGCGGCGGCCCGGTGCCGGGATCGTTTGCGTTTCGCATGCCGGATGTAGAAGTGCCGGAGATGCCGGAATTGCATGCGGTGCCGGACGGGTCGGATGGCCCGATCGTCGCGCTTGGCGACGGCGGGGAACTGGTGATTCCGTCGCTGCATCCGCGGTTGGGAATCGATGCGGAAGACATCGGCGGGCAGCTTGGCAATTTTTTTGGCGCGCCGGATGGCGAAGGCGTGCTGGTGCGCAGCGTTAGCGCGGGATCGGCCGCGGAAAAAGGCGGGCTGAAGGCCGGCGACGTGATTACGAAGTTCGATGGCGAGCGAATTCGTTCGCTGGGCGAGCTGCGAGAGAAGCTGGCGGCGAAGAATGACACGGCGACGCTGACCGTGACGCGGAACAAGGCCGAGATGACGCTGAACATCGCGTTGCCGGCGGCGCCTGCGAAGATTCGGCATCACGCGGTACACGGCACGAACATTTAAACCGGCGAAGAACGACAAGGCATCACGAGTGGCCTGCGGGCGAGCGTTGGAGGATTAGCGCTCGCTCTCTTTTTTTGCGCGCGCTCGACTCTTAAGCGCCGTGTTTCTCAATCTTATTTTTCGCTGCGCCCGTACTTTCGGGCCAGACGGAAAGGCCTTCCGAGCGCGCTGACGACGCCTTGTTTTTCACCTTCGGAATCGCGCAGCCAGTCTTCTTCGGTCGGCGATAGGGAAAGCCGCAGCAAATATGTGAGTCCCGGGAACCCGCCGCCGCGCATCTTGACGCGGAAGAAAGCACGGCTCAGCAAACTCATCGGTTGGTTGTCGGCATGCGGAAGGCGTGCGGCAATTTGCCGGGCCATATGGACTGCGCCTGCGTCGGACTCCGCGTCGATCTGAATCGGGGCCAGCAGTGTGGCGCCGGCGACGTCCTTCGCGAGAAGCAATGCAAGCCGCAACATGCGCTGTGCGTCCACTTCGCGCGCGATCGTGGCTGCGCGGTCCCAGTCGATCGGTTCGTGCGTGATCAGCGCGGCGACATCGGCAATCCACAGCAAGCGCTCCCAAAAATGCTTTGCGCCGTGAATGGAAATCAAAAGCAACTCGTCTTCGACGGATAGCGCTGGAACTTCCTGCTCGCCCAAACGCACATTTGTCTTGCGAGTCAGAAGTTCGTCTACAGACAGCAGCTGCGGATAGTAGCGAAATGTTTTTTCGGTGTGCAGCTCGACGAGCAGCTTCGAGGCGAGTTGCGTGAAGGCGTATTCACCGGCAGGCCTGCCGGCGCGAATCGCGCTCGGCGGAACCTTGGCATCGTAGCCGAGCGAAATGAGCGTCTCGGTCGCCCGCAAAACATCCGCATCGCGCAAAACGAAATCGAGATCGGTGTATTGGCGCGAGAAGGAAAATCCGTAGCAGCGCTGCGCCAGGACCGGGCCCTTGGTCACCATCACGCCGATTCCCTGCGCTGCGAATCGCTCGAGAATGCGATATAGCTCCGCGAGCATCCGCAAATCGAAAATTGTCTGTTCGCGGAAGAAGGATTTCAGGCCTTGCTGGCTGTCGGCGGGAATCACTCCCACTCCGGAATGGGAAAGTTTCTGCGTCAAGAGCGGCAACAAACCCTGATCGCCCGCCAGAGCGAGGAGCCGCGGCCAGTCGAGCGATGAAGTCTGTTCCGGACGAAGAGCGAGAAGTGTGACGTTCGGATTCGCGCAGTCGAGCAGGACGCGCCATTCGGTCGAATTGGAATCCGGAATACGGTTGGTCACTTCGCCTAGGTCTTTCCTCGCCACGCCGAAGAGCATAGCGCGAGCCGAAACGCTGAGGCCAGCACGATGCGGCGCACACAAAATCGTTCACCACAGAGTTCGCAGAGAGCACAGAGACGGAACCAAGAGAACGCCGGCAATAAACGAAAAGGCCGACCCCTCGAAGGGCCGGCCTGGAAAATTGCGTGGAACTACTTCGCCCTACGATTTCTTCTTGGTGGACTTGGTCTTCGTGTCGATGCCCGGCGCGATCTGCGCGAGGGCTTCGAGTCCCTGCTTGGCTTGCTGACCGTACGGCCCGTTGGGATCGAGTTCGACTGCCTTCTGATATGCCTCGACGGTGCCGGGCTGAACGATGACTTCCATCTTGTCGCCCTTCTGCTTGTATTCCATCGCGCCGACCAGCGCTGCGCCGAGCAGATACCACGCCTGCGCGCTCTTCGGATCGAGTTCGGTCGCTTTCTTCAGCGGCTCGACGGCTTCCTTCATTTTGCCGACGTTATAGAGCGTGATGCCCGCGTTGCGATAGGCCTGGGCCGCGTTTGGCGGATCAAGCTCTGCGCTCTTTTGATACGCGGCCATGGCTTCGTCGATCTTGCCGTTTCGACCCAGAATTCCGCCGAGGTTGTTGTAGTAGCCGGGGGTCGGCTTGAGCGCAATGGCCTGGCGGTATGCGTTCGCCGCATCATCGGGACGGTTCGCAATGTCATACGCATCGCCGAGACGCGCCCAAATCAAATGCAGGTTCTGATCTTTTTCCGGAGCGCTAGCTTTCGCGGCTTCCAGTTCCGTGATGGCCTTGCCTGAGAGGTCCGCGACCTGCGCCTTCATCGTGTCGCGCTGGTCGGGTTGAGCCTTCGCCAGGTCGGCCTTGGCCGTCTGGGCTTGCGTCAAGTCGGCGATACCAGCATCGAAGTGCTGCTTCATGCCGGTGAATTTCTGCTTGTCCTCTTCCTGCTTTTTCACCTGCTCCGCGGCAGCGGCGCCCTGCTTGGCGAGGACGTCCTTGAAGTTCACGTTGACGTTCGGCGTTTCGCCGCTTCCCACCTTGATCTGAGCGAATTCGTACGGCTTGTTTGGAGCGGGAAGCTCGACGGTGAATGTGTAGACACCGGCGCGCATGTTGTGAAACGAGTAGTGGCCATCTTTGTCGGTTTTTGCGGTGAGCTTCGCGCCCTGATCGCTGGTCGCATCGACGGTCATGTCCACCCACGGCTTGCCGGCGACGTCCTGCACGTTGCCGCTCACCGAGCCGTCCATCTGGGCGGCCGCACGAGGCGGCGCGATGACGGCGAGCGCACCAGCGGCGACCAACAGCGCGGCGCGGACCCAGTTGCTACGCGGCGCGATTGAACGGGTTTGCGACCGCAACGCGGTCAAATTCATATGTGGCCTCACGGCGGCCAGCAATTGCAGCTTCATGCTCGGTTCTCCTTTGTCTCGGGACGGCTCCTACCCTGAAGTCCCCCGGGAGCGGCGTGCGCCCTATTATCCCCAATTCGCGCCGGAATCCAAGCTAAACCGCCCCCTCGCAAACACGGGTGCTTTGGCGCGGATTTAGCCGGGCTTTAGCGAACGGCTGCCGCGCGGCGGTACGGAATCGGATCGGGAATGCCCGCTTCCTCGAAAGCTTTGAGGCGCAACAAACAGCTATCGCAGGCGCCGCAAGCAATTTCGTCGCTCTGGTAGCACGACCAAGTTAGATGCAGCGGAGCGCCCAATTCGACGCCGCGGCGGATGATCTGGTGTTTCTTGAGCTCGATGACCGGAGTGACGATATCGATCTTCGTTTCCGGGCGCGTGCCTTCGCGAATCACGTTCTGGAAGGCGCGGTAATACTCGGGGCGGCAGTCAGGATAGCCGGAGCTGTCTTCGGCGACGGCGCCGATGTAGATCGAGTTTGCAGCCATGGCTTCGGCCCAGCTCACGGCGACGCTGAGAAAATGCGCGTTGCGGAAGGGTACGTAGGTGACTGGAATTTCGCTGGCGTTTGGTGCCGCCGGAGAGTGGAGCTGATTTTCGGGCACGGAGATGTTTTGATCGGTGAGGGCGGAGCCGCCGATGGCGCGGAAGTGATCGAGCTGGACGATCAAACGACGATCGGCGGGGACGGAGTAGAAATCGGCGATTTCGGTAAAGGCGCGGCGTTCGCGCGATTGCGTGCGCTGGCCATAGCCGGCGTGAAGGAGGGCAACGCGATCTTTTCCATGAAGGGAGATTGCTTCGGCGGTGCTGACGCAGGAGTCCATGCCTCCGCTGAGGAGGACGATGGCTGATGCTTTGGCGTTCGATGGCATGCGGATCAATTATAGCGTGGCCGGGATTGCCTCGCAGGATCAGGCGTCAGACGCCCTTGGTGGAGGGGTGCCAGACGAATTTGTGGAGTTGGAGGCCGAGGCGGACGGGGAGATCGTCAGCGAGGATCCATTCGACCAGTTGCTTTGGATCGAGCCCCTTCCACTTTCCTTCGGGATCGTCGAAGACAGGCGAGAACAATACCTCGCGAACGCGGTCGGCGAGTTGATGTTTCTTCGTAAATTCGCGCGCGAACTCGTAGTCCTTTCGGGACGAGATCACGAATTTCACTTCGTCGTTGTGGCTGAGCAGATCGAGATTGCGATATTCAAACGTATTCGCTGCGCCGGAATCGGGGCATTTCACATCGACGATTTTGATGACGTGTTCGGGCAGTTTGCCGATGAATCGCTCGCCGCTGGTTTCGATCATCACCGTGTAACCATCGCTCAATAGAGTCTGCGCGAGCGCATAAATGCCTTCCTGCAAGAGCGGCTCGCCGCCGGTGAGTTCCACGAGCTCAATCGCCGCTTCGGACGCGTGTTGATGATCGCCGCGGCCGGCGAGCTCGTCGACTTGATGGCAGATCGCATCGACGGTCATGCGCTTGCCGCCGTGAAAAGCGTAGGCCGTATCGCACCAGGTGCAACGCAGATTGCAGCCGGTTAAGCGCACAAATACGCACGGCAAACCGGCGCGAGTCCCTTCACCCTGAATCGACTTGAAAATTTCAGTGATGAAGACAGACTGCGCCTCAATGGTTCTTCTATTTCTGGGGACGAGAGGTCTTTGCACTTTTCCGTACCATCCACCACGCAACGCCAACGAACAATGCCACTGCTACTAACAAACGTCCGTATCCCGGAGCGAGTCCCACTGCGCGAAAAATCAGGATGTAACCCACAGCCACGAGAACAGCCGGAACCATGATGATGTAAATCGCGCGATTCATTTCGTGCCGGTTGCCGTGAAATTGCGTTCTGGTTACCCGGGCTAAGGGGCCGCGTTCGCTTACCTTACTTTGCCGGACTGTATTTCGCCTGGCTCGTGTCCGTTTCCCAAATCGTCGCATCGGTGATGCGCGCGCCGGGCGGCAAATTTTTCAGTCCGCTCTGCATCTCGTCGTAAAAATACTTTGCGAGATTTTCCGCCGACGGATTCAAAGTGCGAAACGGGTCGAGATCGTTGATGAACTGATGATCGAGCCGGCCGATGATTTCGCGCATCACTTGCTTGAGGAGCGTGAAATCGACGAGCAAGCCGATGGCATCGAGCTGCGGGCCTTCGACCGTGACGCGCACGCGATAGTTGTGGCCGTGCACGTTTTCGCATTTGCCGCGATAGCCGCGCAACGCGTGACCCGACGAAAATGTGTCTTCGACGCTTACCTGAAACATCCGATCCCCTGAAATGAGCCGCTGTCTGGCGCGCCCTGAAGACGGTGGCCTACGCCCTTTGCGGTTTCTTTCCCGTTTGCCCTTGGTGCCCTTGGTGAAAGAACCGCTCCACGTCTCGCAAATCGTGGGTGGTGGCGTACCGCGGCAGTGACTCTAGAAAAATTTTACCATAGGGCATTCGTTCGATGCGGCTATCGAGCAGGGCCAGAACGCCGCGATCGGTCTTGCTGCGGATGAGGCGGCCAAAGCCCTGTTTGAGAGACAAAACCGCTTGGGGAACCTGAAATTCGGCGAAGGGATTGCGGCCTTCTTCCTGAAGCGCGCTGACGCGAGCGGCGACGATCGGATCGCTGGGAACGGCGAAAGGCAAGCGATCGACGATGACGCAAGAAAGCTGATCGCCGGGGACGTCGACGCCTTGCCAGAAGCTGGCGGTGGCGAACAGAACGGCGCCGGGAGTGTTTTTGAATCGCTCGAGCAGTACGGAGCGCGGCGCGGTGCCTTGCAGCAAGAGCGGAAAATCAACTCGGTTGCGCACGCGCTCGAACAGATCCCTCATTTGCGAATAGCTGGTGAAGAGGCAGAACGCGCGGCCTTGGCTGAGTTCGAGGAGATTGACGATTTCGTCGGCCGCGGCGGCGCCGAATCCGGGATTGCGCACGTCTGGAATTGTACGGGGCGTATAGAGCAGCGCCTGGTGCGCCCAGTCGAACTCGGGCGGCAGCGAGCGTTCTTTCGTGTGATCGAGGCCGACCCGTTGGCGGATGTACTCGAAGCGGCCGCCGACGGTGAGGGTCGCGGAGGTCAGCACGACGGTGTCGAAAGTTTCAAAGAGTCGTTCGCGCAAAATCTGGCTGACGTCGATCGGCGTCGCGGCAATGAAGACGCCTTTGTTGCGGCGCTCGTACCAATAGACAAAATTTTTCTCGTTCGACTCAAAGAGGAATTGAAGCTCCTGGCGAATCTCGAAACTGCGGCGGGCGAGCCGCGTGAGTTCTTCCGGCTTTTGCGTGAGCGCGGCGAACTCGGTTTCGAGGCCTTTGAGCGAGGTTGCGAGAGCGTCGTAGGGTTCGCGATTCTGTTCGACAAACGCCGCACGTTCGGGACGCGTGAAGGGGAACCGGCCATCGCGCGGGGGAAACGTATCGAAGAATTCGCGCGAGCGCTCGCGGATGCGTTGCGTTTTGCGCAGTAATGCGGCGGAGCCAAGACGCAGCAGGCGCAACGTTTGATCGACATCGCGCGCCAGCTCTTCAAAGCGATAGTTGGAAATCTGGCGGCCGAAATAATCGCTCGCCACGTCCTCCATCTCGTGCGCTTCGTCGAAAACGACGGCGGAGTATTCCGGAAGGATGCTGCCGAAGTCGTCCTGCTTGAGCGCGAGGTCGGCGAAGAACAAATGATGATTCACGATGATGAGGTCGGCGTTTTTGGCGCGCTGATGCATTGCAGTGACGAAGCACTGGTTGAACTCGGGGCACTTCTGGCCGGAGCAAGTGTCGCGGCGCGCGTCGAGGCGCATCCACAGATCGGAATCGTCGGAAAGAAATGTGAGCTCGGCGCGGTCGCCGGTTTCGGTCAGCTTCGACCAATCGTTGATCTGCCGAAACGCGTCGATTTCCTCGAGGCCTTTAAGCATCGGCTGGTCGGCCATCTGATGCGCTTTGACGCGGCAGAGAAAATTCGAGCGGCCTTTCATCACGGCGACTTTGAGTTCGGGCGCGAAATGCTTTTGCAGGAACGGAATATCTTTTTGATAGAGCTGCTCTTGCAGAGATTTCGTGGCCGTGGAAATCACGACGCGGCGGCCGCTGCAAATCGCGGGAAGCAGGTAGGCAAGCGTTTTGCCGGTACCCGTGCCGGCCTCGACGACAGCGTGATGCTTTTCGGCGAAGGCGTTGTGGACGGCCTCCGCCATTTCGAGTTGCGCGGGGCGATGTTCGTAGCCGCCGATCATGCAGCGTTCGAGAAGACCGCCGGGACCGAAGATGTCTTGCATCGTTGGAGCTGCACCGTTGCCCGAGCCGGAGGCGCCGTTCTCGGACGAGTGCGCAGGCTGCTCGTGAAAATCTTCGTCGTACCGGTGGTCTTCGCGCACGCGCTCATCGACTTGCGGCGACGGCAACTCATCCTCCATCGACGTGTAAACGCGATCGATGGAAACGACTTTTTCCGCGTCGCTGGACTGTTCTCGTTTTCGTGAGGTTGCTGCCTGGCGCTTGCCCAAGTTTTCGTTTCCACGCGCCCGCTTGCCGCAGTTGACGTTCTCGCTCGCGGGTCGGCCGTAAGCAACGATAACACACGGCAAGAAACGCCATTGAGGCCGCGGATTTGTCTCGAGGTCGCGCGCCCGCCATTGAAATTTTGGGCAATATCCCCAGTGTTTCCAACAATCTGGCTGCAGCGGTGAGTTAGAGTCGAAGTGCCGGAATTCCCGTCGGTTCTCGGGGTGTGCGCCGTGCCCAGTTACGGCGCGGGGGTCTTATGAAAACGAAGAAACTCTTGGTGTTGGCCGGCGCTTGCCTCGCGGCGCTCGCGACCGGCGCGCCTTATCAGGCGTACCACCACGGACGCCACGCAGTAGCAGGCGGGTCAGTCGCGGCGAACCGCAACGATGCCTCAGCTCGCCTTCTTGCACTGGCGGCGTACGGCAAAATTCCGCTCACCTTTGAAGAAAATTCCGGCCAGACCGACCCGCGCGTGAAATTCTTGACGCGCGGCGCGGGCTACACCGTGTTTCTGACCGATCGCGGCGCGACGCTACGCCTTGAAGGGCCGTCGGCTGAGCCCGGGAAGCGCGGAAGCCAAGCCGTCGTGCGGCTGGCACTCGCGGGCAGCAATTCTCACACTGTCTCACATCCCGTCGGCCGGCAAGTCGCGCACGCCAGCTATTTTGTCGGCAACGATCCGCAGAAATGGCGAAGCAATGTGCCGGAATACGCGCGCGTTCAATTTGACTCGGTCTATCCCGGCGTCGATCTCGTGTACTACGGCAGCCAGGGTCAGCTCGAATCGGACTACATCGTCAGCCCAGGCGCGAATCCGAATCGCATCGCTTTGCGCGTGGAAGGCGCGGAACACCTGCGTTTGAGTTCGGACGGCGATGCAATTCTCTCAACCGCCGCCGGGGATGTTTCGCTGCACCAGCCGCGCGCATATCAGGAGAGCGCGGCAGGCCACACGGAAGTGGCCGTGAGTTACGCTCAGCTTGCCCCGGGCGAGCTCGGAATTCGCGTTGGCGCGTACGACGCGACGCTCCCGCTCGTGATCGACCCGGTAGTCGGATACGCGACGTATCTCAGCGGCAGCAACAGCGCGACGACCGGCAATGCCATCGCCGTGGATTCCACGGGCAACACGTACATCGTCGGCACCACAGGCGCGACCGATTTCCCAACGACGGCGGGCGCGTTTCAGACCACGCGCACCGGCACAAATGGAAACGCCTTCGTCACGAAGCTGAATTCGACCGGAACCGCACTCGTGTTCTCGACTTACCTCGGCGGCTCCGGCCAAACCGGAAAATTCGACAACGCGACCGGCGTCGCCGTGGACGCCAGCGGCAACGTATACATCACCGGCTCGACGCCTTCGACCGATTTTCCGGTCACAGCGGGCACCGCCTATCAGCTCGTCAACAACGGCACGCCGTCGAACGGCTTCCTCACCGAACTGAATCCGACCGGCACAACGCTGATGTACTCGACGTTTCTCGGTGGTTCCGGCAACGATGGCTGCGCGGCGATTGCGCTCGACTCGAACGGCAACGCGTACGTAACCGGCTCGGCGACTTCGACAAATTTCCCCGTAACTCCCGCGACGGCGATCCAGACCACTGGTCAATCGACCGGGCTGGCTTTCATTTCGCGTTTCAACACCACGTTCAGCGGAACGGGCTCGCTGATTTATTCGACACTGCTCGGCGGAACGAACTCGAACCAAGGCACCGGCATCGCCGTCGATTCGAGCTTCAACGCGTACATCACCGGGCAAACGACCTCGACCGATTTTCCGGCGACGACTTCCGCGTTTCAATCGACGATGAAGGGCACGGCGGGAAATGCGTTCGTAGCGCGCGTCGATACGACCACGGCAAACAATCTTGTTTACGCCACGTACCTTGGCGGCACCGCGACGGGCAGCGGCTCCGGCGACATCGGAAATGCCATCGCGCTCGGGCCAAGCTCGAACGTATTCGTAACGGGCAACACGAAGACGACGGACTTCCCCGTCACGAGCGGCGTTTTGCAATCGACGCCGAAGAATACGAACAAGACGACGTTCGTCGCGCGCATCGACACAACGAAATCGAACGGTGCATCGCTGGTTTACTCGACGTATCTCGGAGGCTCTTCGCAGGACGCGGCCGGTGCCATCGCGGCCGATTCCAGCGGCAACGCATACGTCGCGGGAAGTACGGCGTCTTCCGACTTCCCAACGATTCCCGGCGCGCCGCAATTCACGCGCACGACGCAAAATCGCGACACCGGCTACGTGTCGGTGCTGAACTCGACCGGATCTGCGCTGTCGTTCTCGACATATTTCGGCGGCAGCGGCGGCGACGCCGCGACCGGCATCGCTGTCGATAGCGCGAAGAACATCTACGTCACCGGCATCACTGCATCCTCGGACTTCCCGGTCACAACCGGCGCGTACCAGACAACATTCAATACAGGCGCGGCGTTCGCCGCAAAACTTTCGCCGGCCGCGGCGACGGGCATCATCCTGAGTCCAACCGCGTTGAACTTTGGCAAGGTGGCCGTCGGCGTAACCAGCCAGCCGCTCGTTGCGACGCTGGCGAATTTGAGCGGAAGCGCGCTGACGATCACGACGGTCGCCATCACGGGAACAAATGCGGCCGATTTTGCCGTCGGCAATTCGACGTGCACCGGCTCGATCGCGGTCGGCGCGACTTGCTCGATCGCCGTCACGTTCACGCCGTCGCTCATGAGTGCCGAAACCGCGACGCTGACCGTCACCGACAGCGACGCATCAAGCCCGCAGACTGTTCCGCTGACCGGAACCGGCACCGCGCCGCCGAGCCCCGTCTTCCTGAGCCCCGCAACGGTGAACTTCGGCAATCAAGCCATCAACACGACCAGCACTGCGCAGACCGTGACACTGAAAAACAACAGCACCGCGACGGTCAGCAACATCGCCGTCAGCATCACGGGCGCAGGCGCCTCATCGTTCGCACAGACCAGCGCGTGCGGAACAACTCTTGCCGCCGGCAAAAGCTGCACCATCAGCGTGACTTTCACTCCGACGGCTGCCGGCGCCGTAACAGCAACACTGAGCGTCGCCGACAGTGACGCCAGCAGCCCGCAGACGGCGACACTCAACGGCACCGGCACGTCTACGAGCCCTGACTTTTCGATCGCCGTCGCCCCGGCAACTTTAAGCTTTGCCGCGGGAAGCACCGGCACTGCGACCGTAACTGTGACTGGGTTGAACAGCTTCACGTCCGCCGTTGCACTGACCTGCACGGGCGCTCCGGCGGGATCTTCGTGTACGCTCAACCCGAGCTCGGTTACTGCGGCATCGACCGCGGTCACCTCCACCGCGACGATTACGACGACCGCGCGCACTTCACCGTCGATGGCGCCTCACATCGGTTCACGACCGACGAGCGGCATCTGGAATGTAACGCTTGCACTCGCGGCGTTAGGTCTGCTTTTGTTCGTTTGGTTTGCGCGGCGATTCGGAGCAGCGCGGAAACTGGCGTGGACTTTCGGGGTGTTGCTGATGCTTTCACTGACAAGCTGCAGCGGCTTGCCAGTGACGGGGACGCCGGCCGGAACTTACACGATCACGATTACGGGAACTTCGGGATCGCTCACACACTCAGCGACGATAACGCTCACGGTGAGTTGAGCCATAAAGCGGAAGTCTCGTTGTCACTCAGTCGAGGCTTCGTCTAAATCCGCACCCTTAAAAGCTGAGAGTGCGCCACCCAACAGCCTGCTTCAGAATCGAAAAGCTCAGGCCGGAACTGCTCCGCCAACCGTTGCTGTCGGCGGGAGCGGCGACATCGCCGGCGCCATGCCCGTCGCCATCGGCGGCTGGAAGCGGCGATAGATCGCGAGCGAAATCGCTCCGGCGCCCCACAAAGTCACTCCCAGCTTGATCCAGCCTCCGGCGTGCGGAATCATCGTCGCCAGCCGCACAACTACGATGCCTACAACCATGCGCCCAATCAGCGGCCACGTCTCACGCGTCCGCCCCAGCAGCCATTGACCGACGAGCGCGCTGACAACCGTCTGCGCGTAGTACAGCCCGCCGTACCAGGCAAACAAAGTCGCCAGGCCCACGAATAATCCAACGACAGTGATGCACGCGATCAACGCCGCAAGCGGCACTCCGAAAAATACCAGCACGCCGAGACCGAACGACGCGCCATATTGCTCGACGTTGTCCACCGCTTCCCTGGAAAACGCCGGCATCAACTGGAACAAAACCAGCCCGAACAAAACATAAGCCGCCAGCCAAATCACCTGCCAAACGAAATAGCTGCCTTCCGCGTATTCCGGCTTGTGCTCCAGCTTCGTAAAAACGGGAGGGGACGCGAGCTTCGCATCGCTCGCAACATCGGGGGGATACTTGCCTTCAAATTTGACCGGCCCGCCAACCTTCGCGGAGCCGTTGATGCGCAAATTGTCGCCGTGCGCGGTGATCCCGCCGTCGACATTTCCTGACAGCGTTGTTTGCTCCGCAAAAAGCAGCGCATTTTTCCCGATTCCGCCGTCGATATTCAAATTGTGTACGAACGCCGTAAGGCTGCCGCCAATCTTGCTCGAACTATCGAAATTCGCCAATTCATTGAAGGTAAGCACGTTGCGCGTGACGTTGCCGCTCAGCGAGATGCTGTTCGTGAAGGACCGGATGTTTCCATCCACCGTGCCGCTGACATGCAAAATCTGAGTGAAAGCGATGATGTCGCCGGTCACGTGCCCGCCGACGCTGGCGTCTTGCGAAAAAAGATAGACGTCGCCTTCCACTTTTCCGTCGATCCGCGCGCGGTGAGCGAAAACGAATATGTCGCCTTTCACCGTTTCGTCGCTGCGAATCTCCACGCTATCGGACTTGCGGAATTCCTGCGCCGAAGCCGTGGCCGGCATCATCAGCGCGCCCACCGCGCAGAATCCGGTGAGCACCAGAGCCAGCGCGGTGGATCCCCGCCGTAAGCGTTTGCGGAAGAACGCCAACGCAAAGCCGCCTACAGTGAGCATGGCCACCACCTCGACTAAAGTGATCACGGATTGCCACCCTTTCCAGAACACACCTTGAAAAATCAAAAGATTCAAAAGGCTCGTGCTGCCGAATCCCGCCTGCTGTAGCTGCAGCTCGTAGGGCTCGACGTAGCCGGTGTATAGCGCGTAGACGCCTGTCGCCGCCAGCCCGAACAATACACCCCAAATCCATTGCATCGACCGCCGTGCGCGTTGTTGAAACTGCAGCAGTCTCGCCGGCAGAACTTCGTCTTCCTCGAGCATCGCCCGCGTCAGCAATCGGGATTCGCGCTCCATCGCGCGCAGCAGCGTGCGGCACGGATTGCACTCCTGTGCGTGCGCCGAAACTTCGGCTGCTTTCACTCGATCCAGTTGCCGCTCGATATAGAGCAGCAGAACCATTTCGTCGAGGTGTTGTACGTCGGGTCCTGCGTCCCGCGGATCGTTTGCCATATCGCTCACTAAGCCCCTCCTGCGGCCATCGCACCGGGCTCGCCCAGCGCTTGTCGCAGTTCATGTCGCGCGCGCAGCAGCACAACGCCCACAAAGGCGCGGCGCACTCCCAGCGCATCGGCAATCTCGTCGTAGCTCATGTCGGAGTAATAGCGCATCACGAGCGCCATGCGCGCTCGTGCGCCGAGCTTGCCCAGCGCCTTGCGAACTTCATCGCTCGTACTCTGCTCGATCATGCGATCGAGCTGGTTTGGATCAGGATGCTCCAGCGGCACGGTCTCGACATCTTCGGTTTCTTTATCCTGCCGGATTTTGCGCCGCCGCAGTAAATCCCAGCAATGGTTTGCCGCCACTTTATAAAGCCACGCGCTGAACGAGCGCGTCTCGTCGTACTGCACCAGCTTGTCTCGCAGCTTCATGAAAATTTCCATCGTTGCATCTTCAGCGTCTTCACGCGTCGGCAGCGCCCGCCGGCAAAAACGAAACATGGCGGGAGCATATTCACGATAAAGCTCGCCCCAGGCGTCGGCGTCACCAGCCCTCGCCCGCGCGATCGCTTCCGTGGGTTCCGTTATCCCCGGCGCGCTCATCCGATCTGGTCTCGGCGCATCCATAGACTAGTACGCAGAAAGCTGGAAAAACTTACACAAACCCGAAATCAGCCCCGCCCAGGCGCGAAGCCATGTCGCGCACTTAATAGGTGGTGGCCCGGGATGGTCACTCCAGCCTCCCTCCACTACGGAGACGGATGAGCCGGCCGAAAATCGACTGCTGGAGCGCCGAACTGTAGCAGAACTGCGGCTTTAGCCGCAAAGGGCGAAAGGCCTCGTCGGGACCGACGTCCAGGCCAAAATGTAAAAAAGAAGTAACAACTCCGAAATTGGACTTGCATCTATTGAAATACGACCAAACTCGTCGTATATTGCGTCCTGCAAGTGATTTGCAACTAAGCTCGCCCGCTCTGGTTCGATCCGCCCGATTCTTCGGGCACAAGTTTCATCGACCCGCTCGTCGGCAAGACTTCATGACCTCGGAGAAATAGTTGATGGTTGCCTCGCCGGAATGCACTTCGCTCAGTCGTCGCCTGTCCTCGTCCCAGCCCGTCGCCCGCTTCTTCCTGCTCGTTCTTGTTTCGTTGCTCACGTTCGTCGGTAAATCATCCGCGGGAACCGGCGGAAGCATCTCCGGCACAGTGACCGACGCCAGCGGCGCCGTTGTGGTCAAGGCGACCGTGACGGCGAAGAATCTCGAAACCGGCATCACGCAAAGCCTCACGACAGACGCCAAGGGCTTCTATTCGTTTCCTGCGCTCGTCGTCGGCCACTACGACCTCGAGATTTCGAGTTCGGCGTTCCGGCCCTACCGCCGGACCGGCATCACCATCGACGCCAACAGCGCGCTGACGATCGACGCTGTACTCACCGTGGGCGAAATCACGAACGCGGTCACCGTCGAAGAAAATCAGGTGCAGGTCGATACCACGAGTACGCAGAACGGCCAGGTCATCACCGCCAGGCAGCTCACCACCGTTCCGCTAAATGGCCGCAGCTACACCGACCTGTTGACGCTTCAGCCCGGCGTCGCCCCCGCGACGTCGATCACGTCCGACACCGTGCAAGACGTCGGTGCCAGCGTCCTCTCTCCCTCCGGCGATTTAAATCCCGGCACGATCTCCATCAACGGCCAGCGCGAATTCGCGAACAGCTTCATCGTCAACGGCAGCGACGTCGAGGAAGACGTCAACATGGGCGCTGCGGTCATCCCGAATCTCGATTCGATCGCCGAGTTCCGCATCTTGACGAACAATTTCGATGCCGAGTACGGCGAATTCAGCGGCGGCCAGATCAACGTGGTCACGAAATCCGGCTCGAACTCATTCCACGGCGATGTTTTCGAATTTGTGCGCAACACCGATCTGGACGCGCGCAATTTTTTCTCCCCGACGCGCGGCGAGTTCAATCAGAACCAGTTCGGCGGCACGCTCGGCGGGCCCATTCGCCGAGACAAAATCTTCTTCTTCGCCGATTATCAGGGAACGCGCTCGACGCAAGGCGTGGACACCGGCCAGATTCCGGTGCCATCCGCGCAGGATCGCACGGGCAACCTGAGCGACCTGTCCGGCGCATTCGTCACCACCGATGCGACCGGTGCCGCCGTTCCTTCGACAGTCAGCGGGCCGTTCCTGGCGAGTATGCTTTCGCAAAAATTAGGCTACACCGTGACCGCGGGCGAGCCTTACTACACGGCTGGTTGCACAAACACTACGTGCGTTTTTCCCGGCGCGATCATTCCGCAGAGCGCATGGTCCGCGCCCGCGAAAAATCTCCTGCAATACATTCCGTCGCCAAATCTCGGCGCGAACACGTTCGCCACTTCATCCTCGAATCTCACGCTGCGCGACGACAAAGGCGCCTATCGCCTCGACGCCAACACGCGCTGGGGTCTCCTTTCCGCCTACTACTTCCTCGACGATTGGTCGCAGAACAATCCGTATCCCATCGCGCAAGGCGGCGCGAATGTGCCCGGCTTCAGCGCCGACTATCTCGGTCGCGCTCAATTGCTGAGCCTCGGTGACACCAAAAATTTCGGCAGCAGCTCCGTCAACGAATTCCGCTTCAGCCTCTTGCGCAATTCGAACGACCTCGGTAAACCCGTCGGCGGCGTCGGCACGAGCCTCGCGTCGCAGGGCTTCGTCACCGGCCCCGGCACGCCGGGCATCGTCGCGCTCTCGCCAAAAACCGAAGGCGTCGAGAGTGTCGGCTTCAACAGCTTCACGATCGGCACCAACACCAACGAGCTGCATCAGATCGGAAACACATTCCAGTGGCTCGACAATTTTTCGAAGGTGATCGGCACGCACACGCTGAAATTCGGCGGCGAATTTCACTACGATCAGGTCAACGTCAATGCCATCGCGCAATTCAACGGCAGCTTTCTTTTCTTCGGGACCGAAACCGGTTCGGACTTCGCGGATTTCCTGCTAGGAGTGCCAAGCCAGTACAACCAGAGCCAGCTTCAGCCCTTCTACGGCCGCAACAAATACGCCGGTCTTTACGGCCAGGATAGCTGGCGCATCAATCGCAGCCTCACGCTGAATTACGGCTTGCGCTGGGATCGCATCGAGCCGTGGTACGAGAAGTACAACCAGATCGCGACGTTTGTGCCCGGCCAGCAATCGGTTGTTTTTCCGGGTGCGCCTGCCGGCATCCTTTATCCGACCGATCCAGGAGTTCCCCGCACCTTGGGACCTCCGGGCAATCGCGATTTCGCGCCGCGCGTCGGTCTCGCCTACTCGCCATACTCTTCGGGCGACGGCATCCTCGCCAAAATTCTCGGCGGTCCCGGCAAGACCAGCATTCGCGCGAGTTACGGCATGTTTTACACCGCAATCGAAGCCCTCACCATCGGCGTCATGAGCGCCAACGCTCCGTACGGAACAACGTATACCAGCCCTGCGCCGCCGCTCTTTTCCACTCCGTTCGTCACCGCCGCGACCGGCCAAAATCTCGGACAGACTTTCCCCGTCGCACTCGCTCCACTGAATTCCAGCGCGAGCCATCCCGACAACTCCATCGACTGGTCGCAGTTTGAGCCGATCACCGGCCTTCCGAACTACCTCACGACGAATCGCATTCCCTACACCGAGGAATATATGCTGTCGCTCGAGCGCGGCTTCGGCGCGAACACGGTTTTGAGCGTGAATTACGTCGGCACGCAGGGACATCGCCTCCTCGTCATCACCGAGTCCAACCCGGGCGATCCGGCGCTTTGCCTTACGCTCAGCAATCCCGCGAACCTCGCGCCAGGCCAGGTTCCTTGCGGTCCTTTTGGCGAAGACAGCCAGTACATCAGCAACACCGGCCAGGTTTTCAACGGCACGCGCGGCCCGCTCGGTTCGAATTTCGGCAGCAACGCGAGCCAGACCACGATCGGCAATTCGAATTACAACGCGCTCCAGGTCACGCTGCGCCACACCAGCCGCGGCCTCACGATTCTCGGCGGCTACACCTTCAGCAAATCACAGGATCAATCATCGAATCTCGGCGAAGCCGTCAATCCGCTGAATCCGTCGCTCAGCAAAGCGCTCTCGTCGTTCGACGTGAAGCACAATTTCGTCGTCAGCTACAACTATCTGCTTCCGTTCGAACATCTGTTTCGCGTTTCCAATCGCCTGACCTCCGGGTGGGAGCTTTCCGGCATCACGCATTTCAGCTCGGGGCTGCCGGTTACGCTGGTGAATTTTGGCGATAACTCGCTTCTCGGGTCCGAGCCAAATGGCATCAACAATTTCGGCATCGACGAGCCCGACTACAACGGCGCTTCCCTGAATCTGAATTCGAATCCGCGAAACGGCCAGTCGTATTTCAACACCGCCGCCTTCACCGAAAACGCGCTCGGAACTCCCGGCACCGCGCGCCGCCGCTTCTTCTACGGCCCCGGGATGGACAACTACGACATGGCGCTTCTGAAAAACGTACGGCTGACGGAGCTCAAGTCCCTGCAATTCCGGGTCGAAGCCTTCAATGTCTTTAACCACGCCCAATTCTTCGGCCCGCAAGCCGTCGACGGAAACATCGCCAGCTCAACCTTTGGCGACGTCATCAGCGCCGCTCCACCGCGACTCCTCCAACTCGGCGCGAAGTTTTTCTTCTAGAGTTTTCGAGCCCGTGTGATGCCAACAGTTGTTTTGCTTTGAGTTTCTTGCGATGGGCGTACAATGGTTCGGCTTTTACGAACCAAGACCATCACCCATCGCAGGAGATATCCCTACATGCTATTTAGGCGCGCCGTTGCTCTTGCAGCCGCGGTTCTACTTGTGGCCGGCCCGACGTTTTCAAACGATTCCGACAAGAAATCAGCCAAACCCGCAGAAGCATCCGCCGGCTGGACCGAATCGCAAATGGATCAGCCCGCCACTGAATCGCTCGACCTCGGCATGTACAACGCGATTCGCGACGAAGGACTCGAGCATTCGCACATCATGGATTACGCCGGCGGTCTGATCGACGGCATCGGCCCGCGGCTCACCGGCTCGCCAAACATGGCCAAAGCCAACGCGTGGACGCGCGATCAGCTCACCAAAATGGGCTGCGTCAACGCGCACCTCGAAGACTGGGGCGAGTTCGGCATGGGCTGGCAGCAGCTCAACACCTGGGTGCGCATGGTCGAGCCCGACACCGCCGTCTTCGTTGCGCAGGCGACGCCGTGGTCGCCCTCCTCTAACGGACCGGTGAAAGCCGAAGCCATCTCCGTCGTCATCAACGACGAGTCCGACCTCGCCAAATACAAAGGCAAGCTCGGCGGCAAAATTGTTTTACTTGGCGCCATGCGCGAAGTCCCGAGCACCGACAAGCCGTTCTTCGAGCGCTACGACGAAAAGGAACTCAAAGAGCTCGAAGCGTTTCCGCTCGAAAACTCCAACGCCGACATGCAAGCGCGCATCGAGCGCTACATGAAGCGCATCATGCTCACGCGCAAGATCCTGCCGTTCCTTAGCGAAGAAAAGCCCGCCGGCGTGATCGTCCCCAGCCGCGACGGCAAAAACGGCGGCGGCACCGGCATCATTTTCGACGACAACGGAGCCGCGCTTGGCCGCACTCCGTATCATCGCGACACCGCCGTTCCCTTCCCGGTCGTCGTGACGCAAATCGAAAGCTATGGCCGCGTCTTCCGCCTGCTGAAGCACAACGTTCCCGTCACGATCGAAATGAATGTCGAAACCAAATTCACCGGCGATCACGAACACGGCTTCAACACCGTCGCCGAAATTCCCGGCACCGATCCGAAGTTGAAAGACGAAATCGTTATGGTCGGCGGCCACCTCGATAGCTGGATCGCAGGCACAGGCGCCACCGACAACGGCGCAGGCTCCATCGTCGCGCTCGAAGTCATGCGCATCCTCACTTCGCTGAAAGCCAAGCCGCGCCGCACCATTCGCATCGCGCTCTGGTCCGGCGAAGAAGAAGGCCTCTTCGGCAGCAAGGGTTATGCCAACCAGCATTTCGGCAGCTATCCGCTCTCGACTGCCCCCGATCAGCTCAACATGCCCGAATTCCTCCGCAAGCCCGCCGGACCTCTCGAAGTAAAACCCGAACAAAAAATGGTCTCCGCCTATTTCAACGTGGACAACGGCACCGGCAAAATCCGCGGCATCTACACGCAGAACAACGGCACCGTCTACGACATCTTCAAGCAATGGATGGAACCGCTCGCCGACCTCGGCGTCACCACCATCACGAACCAGAACACCGGCGGCACCGATCATCTTTCTTTCGACGCTGTCGGCATCCCCGGCTTCCAGTTCATTCAGGACGACGCCGACTACGAGACGCGCACACACCACTCCAACATGGACACCTACGAGCATCTCGTGCCCGCCGACCTGAAGCAGATCGCCACCGTCGAAGCCATCTTCGTCTACAACGCCGCGATGCGCGACAAGATGATCCCGCGCAAACCTTTCCCGCATCCCGAGCTGCGCGACCAGCAAAACGCGCCGCTCCCGGGTTTATATCCGACAGCCACTCCCGGCGACGCTAAAGACAACTAGATTCACCGAAACAGAAACAGAAAACGGCGGAACGAACGATATCCATTTGCTCCGCCGTTTTTATTTTCAGCGAACCTCAGCGCGCGGCCGAAGCCTTCTCGACGTGCGCCTTGCCCTCGGCTGACTTAAACCACTCCCCCGCAACCTGCCGCGTCGCCACGTTCAATCGATTCCACACATTCACCGTAGCGATCGTTAGCAACAGCCCTCCGAGTTCTTTTTCGTTGTAGTGCTTCACTGCTTCATCCCACACCGCATCCGGCACGGGATCCTCACGGTCGCTCAGCCGTGTCACCGCCTCGGTCAAAGCCAAAGCTGCGCGCTCTGCGCCTGTAAAGAAGGGAGCGTCGCGCCAAGCCGCCACCGCGAGCAACCGCTCCGTCGACTCTTCCTTGTACTTCGGAAATCGCACGTGCAAATCGATGCACACCGCGCAACCATTGATCTGGCTGGCTCGCAAATGCATCAGCGCGAGCGTTTTGGTGGGTACTCCGCTCTGCTCCGAGACCTGCGAGAGCGTCTGCAAGTGCTGCATCGCTTCGGGAAACAACATCGCTGGATTATTTATGCGTGCTTTCAACATATCCACATCTCCTGTCACAAAAGATCGGCCCAGTCACAAAGTGCTCGATTGTTCCGTCACTACCATGACGAAGCGAAATGAGGGAATGTGACAAACAATCAAGATTGGCTGGCCGAAAAGTTCGAAGAAAATCGTGGACGCCTGAGAGGTGTCGCGTACCGAATGCTCGGTTCGGCAGGTGAAGCCGACGACGCCGTTCAGGAAGCGTGGTTACGTCTCGACCGTTCGGACGCCGACTCGATCGAAAATCTCGGTGGATGGCTGACCACGGTTGTCGCGCGGGTTTGCCTCGACATGCTTCGCTCGCGCAATTCGCGCCGCGAGGAATCCCTCACCGCTGCCGCTCCCGATTCGCCACCGCCGTCGGTTGTTTCGAAAAAGATCGACCCCGAACAAGAAGCCGTGTTGGCCGATTCCGTCGGCCTCGCGCTGCTCGTCGTTCTCGATCGCCTCGATCCCGCCGAGCGGCTCGCCTTCGTCCTTCACGATCTCTTCGGCTCGTCGTTCGACGAGATAGCAGAGATCGTCGGCCGCACTCCCGAAGCTACACGTCAGCTCGCCAGTCGCGCGCGCCGCCGCGTGCAAGGCGCGCCTCCGACTCCCGGTTCCGAACTCGCGCAGCAGCGCAAAGTCATCGACAAATTCATCGCTGCCTTGCGAGCGGCAGACTTCGACGCTCTCGTCTCCGTGCTCGATCCCGACGTCGCCGTTCACATCGACGAAACCGCCGCGACACCGGGCATCGCGAGAGAAGCACGCGGCGCGGCGGCCTGGGCCAGGCAAGCAATCACCTCTGCCCGTGGCGCTCGCTTCGCCAACCCGGTTCTGGTGGATGGCAATGTCGGTGTGGTGGTCGCCCCCGGAGGTCGCCTGTTCCGGGTTCTCCGATTCACGTTCGCGAATGGCAAGATCACCAGCGTCGAGGTCATCGGCGATCCTCTTGTTATGCAGAACCTTGAACTGGCAGTTGCCCTCGAATAACTCACGAAACCACGTGCCAGCCGTCCAACCGGCCAAACGTCGGAGAAGCAATGTGAAGACCTTCCTCAAGGGCTTCGCGGTCGGAACGCTCGTCCTGTTTTTGCTCGCATTACTGTTTCTCGAAACAGGCTGGCTCGACATTCGCGCGGACGTCATTCCATCTCCGCGAATCTCTCGCTTCCTCGACATCGCGACACACGCCTCCGTCCGCCGCCACGCGCCAGAGTTACAAAGTCCCCTGCCTCAGTCGTCCGACAGTGAAGAAGTCCTCATTGCGGGCGGTAAGCTCTATTTAAATGATTGCGTCGGCTGTCACGGCGAACCCACCAAGCCCAGCAAATTCGGCGCGACGTTCTATCCGCAGGTCCCCCAGCTCGCGCAAACACCAACGCGATATTCCGAAGCTCAAATTGTTTGGATTGCAAGACACGGAGTGCGCCGATCAGGCATGGGCGCCGAAGGCACATCGTATTCCGACCCCGACTACTGGCGCTTGGCTGCGTTCATCCGCCGGCTGACGCAATTGCCGCCACACGTTCTGGAAGCGGCAAAAGCGGCGCCCGCTTCATCAACAGGTTCGTCGCAAGTTCAATCGGATGAGAAAAAGTAGGAGCACGAAAAAGTGAGAAAGGAACGAACAGCCTAAATGAAAAATTTCCTGATCGGCTTCGCCACGCCGTTCGTGTTCTTCCCGCTCGTCGTGGTCGCTTATTTTGAGTTAGGCATGGCCGACACTCCCGGCGACGTAAAACCTCCCGTGTGGGAAACCGCGATCATGCAGCCCGCCGTCCGCGCCGCGGTCAAACGCAACGCCGCGAATCTCTCCGCTCCAAACGAGGCCACCGAAGACTCCGTCCTCGCCGGCGGAAAACTATATGTAATGGGATGTATGGGCTGCCACGGCGAACCTGGCAAACCGTTTGCCGAAGATCACGCGAACTATCCGCCCGTCCCGCAATTGCCGCACGTCGGCACAAAATATTCCGAGCCCGAAATTTATTGGATCATCAAACACGGCGTGCGCCTGACCGCGATGTCCGCCTACGGCCCGTTCTACACCGAAGATCAGCTCTGGTCGCTAGCCGCCTTCATCCACCGCATCGACAAGCTAACTCCCACCGAACTCCAATCCATCCAGCCAGAAAAACATTGAGCCCGCACTCTCAATGTTCAGAGAGTGCGGGCCCGGGTGCCGCACCCTTCGCTTTTAAGGGTGCGGAGTTTGACTTTCTCCGTTGCGGCGTCGAAAGCTACCCCTTCTTCAACGACTCCATATCGATCACAAACCGATATTTCACATCGCTCTTCAACAACCGCTCATACGCGGTATTGATGTAGTCGATGTTGATCTTCTCGATGTCCGCGGTGATTCCCTTGTCTGCGCAGAAATCGAGCATCTCCTGGGTCTCGCGAATTCCGCCGATCGCCGAACCCGCCAGCCGCCGCCGCTTCAATAACAGATTGAACGCCGCGACCGACGCCGGCTTTTCTGGTGCGCCGACCAGCGTCAGCGTCCCGTCGAGCTTCAACAAATTCAGATACGAATTTAGATCGTGATCCGCCGACACCGCATCGAGAATGAAATCGAAGCTGTTCGCGTGCTTCGCCATCTCGTCGGCGTTCTTCGAGATCACAACCTCATCCGCGCCCAATCGCACCGCGTCCGCGGTCTTCCCCGGCGAAGTCGTAAATAGCACCACATTCGCGCCAAGCGCCTTCGCAAACTTCAGCCCCATGTGGCCAAGCCCGCCAAGTCCGACGATGCCAACCTTCTGCCCCTTCTTCACGCCCCAATGATGCAGCGGCGAATACGTCGTAATGCCCGCACACAAAAGCGGCGCCGCTCCCGCCGGATCGAGTCCGTTCGGTATGCGCAGCACATAGTTCTGATCGACCGTGATCGCGTCCGAATATCCGCCGAGCGTCGTGCCGCCAAGAATGTGATCGGGGCTGCCGTACGTCAGCGTCCACTCGTTGTTGCAATACTGCTCTTCTCCCGCAAGGCAGTTCGTGCAATGTCGGCACGACATCACCATGCAACCTACCGCTGCAATGTCGCCTTCCTTGAATTTCTTCACGTTCTTTCCGACGGCCACCACACGCCCGACAATTTCGTGCCCCGGCACAGCCGGGTACACCGCCGGCATCACCTCTCTCCACTCGTCACGCGTGTAGTGCAAATCCGAATGGCACACGCCGCAATACAAAATCTCGATTTGGACGTCATCCGCGAGTGGCTTGCGCCGCTCGAAACTGTATTGCGACAATCCCGACGTCGCGCTTCTCGCCGCATATGCCTTTGCCGCGAATGTCTCTGGCTTGTGAGTCTCTAACGCTGTCTTTTGAGCCGCTTCACTCATGTTCGCTTCCTTAATGTGCTAAGTATTTGGACTACGGGACCTACCGCAAAATTCGAGAGGTCGCTACGCGGCGAACTCGGAGCACTACACTTCGATGCCGCTCCTCGCCGCAAAGTCACAAAACAAAAAAGGCGCCCCGGCCGATCGAGCCAAAGCGCCTTCTCTCAGCAAATTTTCACAGAATGTCCCGAGAGCACTTCCCAGAACAGACTAAATACCATCTAGAACGTGAATTTCGCCGCCAACTGCATCGTCCGCGGCCCACCGCTGCCCAGGAACGGATACCCGATTCCCACGTCGCCCGTCGTCGTCAGCGGCAGTGCGCCCAAGCTGTGCCCGATCGGCACCCCGCCCGTCCCATCGCTGATCCCATTCGCCGCCGCGTCCGCAATAAACGCAGGCAAATACGGATTCGCGAAGTTTGGATGATTGAACAGGTTGTACGCCTCGACGCGCAATTCCAACTTCAACCGTTCCGTAATCGCCGTGTTCTTAAAGATCGACAAATCAAATTGCCGGAAGTTCGGTCCGACGAGCGAGTTCCGTCCCTCATTGCCAAAATGAAAGCTCCCCGTCACGCAATTCGTCGCCGCCGTCCCGCCCACCAAAGTGCACGGCACTGCGAACGACGTCAGATTCAAAAAGTTGAACGGGTCGCTGTGATTATATTGAATCGGCCCAACGACATCCGGCCGCCCAAAAAACTCGCCGCTGCCGTCGTAATCGTCCTCAAAGTTGTAATTGAGCTGGAACGGCTGCCCCGACTGCACTGTCACGATTCCGTTGATTCCCCAACCGTCGGTCAACTTTTTCCAATCCCCGCGCCGGTTCGGAAATTGGTAAATAAAATTCCACGTGAACCGGTTCCTGACGTCGAAATTCGAATTCCCGTGATTCCCGTTCGGATTCGTGCTGTCGTTCGGCTGCGAAGCGTTCGGCACATAGTCTTCGCCATCGCTCGCCGTGTCGATCGAGTGCGACCACGTGTAGTTCACCGTGGACGTCACGCCGTGCCAATCGTTCACGCGCCAGCTCGTCTGTAGCGCGTTGTAATTCGAACTCGCCGAGCTCTCCTCATAATTGATGTAGAAGTACGGACTCGTCGCCGCAAAGATGCGCGGCACGCAGCATCCGTTCGTCCCGTAGTCGTACGTATCGATCGCCGCCTGTCCCGGCTGATTGATGTCGCGGAACCGGAACAGCTTGTGCCCCTGCGACCCAACGTACCCAATCTGCAGCACCGTCCGCTTCCCAAGCTGCTGCTGAAAATTCAAATTGTAATTTTCCATGTACGGAGTGCGAAGATTTGGATCGACGCCAAACGCATCGCTCATCGGCGCCGCCGCTCCATAAATCGGAGTTCCCGCCGCAAGCACGCCAGCTGTTACGCTGTTGAACGAAATCGGATCGGGCCCGAATCCGTTGTACGCCGGTCCCGGATCGAATCCGCTGTTGAACGGCAAGTGCCCCATGAACAGGTCCTGCGAGAACGCGTCATAGAAAATCCCAAATCCCGCGCGCACCACCGTCGTCCCCTTGCCCGTAAGATCCCAAGCTACGCTCACGCGAGGCGCAAAATTCCTATAATCAGGGTTGTACAAGTTCTTGCCGCCTAGGGTGACCAGCTCGCCGTTCGTCGGATCGATGTTCGTGAACAGGTTCTTCTTCTCCTGCATCACGCCGTAATAATCCCAGCGTAGCCCGAGGCTCAGCGTCACATTTTTCTTCAAATGCACGCTGTCCTGCGCATACAGCGCGTGTGAATTCTCAAACGTGTTGCGGTTGGTGTTGCCGAAAATCTGCGTGCCGCCGTCCGGAGTCCCCGCCAGAAAATCGCTGAAGCTGTCAAATTCCAACGTCCCGCGCGCCGTGCGATTGAAAATCTGCGACACCGACGTCCGCCGGAACTCATATCCAAACTTCATGTCGTGTCGCCCTTTCTTCCACGACACGTTGTCGATGAAATGCCAATTCGAATCCACGCGCTGGCGCGGATCGCCCTTGTCTGAACCCAGCTGCGCGAACGGCGACACCGTAATCGTCGGCAATCCAAAGTTGTACGTCGTCGCTCCCGTATCCAATCCGATCGACGACGGGTCGAAACTCCGATCCTCCGGGAAAAACCCTTCCGCAAATCGATTCCACCCCAGCCGCGCTTCGTTCACGATCGTCGGCGTAAGCGTCGCTACCTCTGAAATCGACACGAGCTGCACGCGCGTCGGCGTAAATGTGTTGTAGTTCGGCAGCAACCCTCCGCCGGTCAACGCGAGCGGAAAGCTCTGGCTGCTGTCGCCAAAATAATATCGTCCGGTCAGCAAATTGTTTGTGTTGATTTGGTGATCCACCTTCGCGATTAGGCTGTCCACGCGATTCGAAAACGGTGTAGCCAGCGACGCGTTGTCATTCACCAGCGTCTGCGCAATCGTATCCGTCGGCGATGCGATGCACGAGCCCGTCAGATTCGCCGCCGGCCATCCCTTCTGCGCGATCAGATTCGCGACCACCGGATTGATTCCGCCCGCCGGCGTGTTATTCGTGATATCCGCCGCCGTCGGCACGCACGCCAGGCTGCTCTCCGCGCCCGTTTCGCGTGTCCCCTCATAATCCACGAAGAAAAATGTCCGGTCTTTCACGATCGGTCCGCCCAGCGCTCCGCCGAACTGATTGTCGTGAAACGGATTCTCCTGAATGTGCGTTCCCGTCGCCGCATCCTGCGTGAAATTGAAAAAGTTCCGCGCGTTCAGCACCGTGTTCCGAAAATAGTCAAACCCTGTCCCATGAAATTCGTTCGTGCCGCTCTTCGTCACGATGTTGATCACGCCGCCGGCGCTGCGCCCATACTCCGCTTCGAAATTCGACAGCACGCGCAGCTCCGCCACCGCCTCCAGCGGCAGAATCGTCGCCGGAGTTCCAAACACGCCCGCCTCATTGATCGCCGGATCGTTCCGATACCCATCGTTCATATCGGTGCCGTCCAGCAAAAAATTGTTCGAACGCCCGCGCGCCCCGTTCACCGAAAACACACCGAACGATCCCGGCGAATCCGTAATCTGGTCCGGCGATCCCGCCACGCCCGGCACCAAAAAGATCAGCTTCTGATAATCGCGCCCGTTCACCGGCAGATTCGTCACGACTTTCGACTCAATAATCCCGCCCAGAGTGTTGTTCGTCGATTCCACCTGCGGCAGCGTATCTCCCAGGACCTCCACGCGCTGCGCCACTTCGCCCGGCTGCAACGTAAAGTCCGTGCGCCGCTCGCTCGAAACTTCCACCACGATCCCCGTTACCACCGCCGTCTTGAATCCGCTGTTCTCCACGGTCGCGCTGTAATTTCCGATCGGCAACTCCGGCACCGAATACGTCCCGTCGGCGCTCGTCGTCACCACGCGCGTCAATCCCGTATCGAGATTCTTCACCGTGACGTTCGCCCCGCTCACTGCCGCGCCCGTCGAATCCGTCACCGTCCCCAAAATAATTCCGCGGAAACTCTGCGCTCGCGTCGCCGCGCCTCCTAGCAGCAGCGCACCGATCACAATCGCGCACGCTGCCAAAATTCCCGCCCACCGACACAACCACCCACCGCTGCGGACATCACTCTTCATGGAGTCTCCTTCGCGAACCCTCAGCTCGCTTCAAAGCTTCGTGGCTTTGCATCTAGTCGCGATTCAAGCCGGCACCAACGCAAAGTTCGGCAACTTGGCGACCTTTGCACCACAACAATGCAGGCTCACACCGCAACCCACACTTCAATTTGCATCACGATTCGGTCCCCAGGACTTCTCCGGCGCACCCCTTGCTCGAACACCGGTCGGGACCACTCGACACTGTCACTACCCTAAACACTAATCTCGCTCGAACAACTCAGTCAAGTAACCTGAACCGCTATACCCGACAAAAGTAAACCCGTCATCTCGAGAAGAAATGTCATTTCATCCGCAAACTGACCTTGTCATTCCGAGCGAAGCGAGGTACTCCGCGCCATCGCGCGTCTTTGCGCGATGAATCTGCTTTCTGCTGGGTCACCTCGATGTTTCTCCAGTCACCAAACACCAGTCGCCGCTTCTGATACACCCCACCAAGCAAAAAAATCGCAAATGTTTCTAAGGTTTCTCCCTAGGACAAGCGTCCTATTGGTCGCCTCGCCCTCACTCTTTAAAATTCCCACATCATGTTCGAAACAACAGAATTCTTGAGCCGCTTGGCTTCGCAACTCAAACTCAACAAACAACCCGCGGAACGCCGCGCCGTCGACAAATTGATGAACGAAGTCACCGCTAAATACGAAGAAGGTCGCTACGCCAACCGCTGCGACGCCGAACGCGACTTCCGCGACCTCGTCGATAAGGTAAACCTAGACAAATCCCGCGCCGCCTAGCGCACGAATCGCTTTGTACGGGCGCAGCACTGCTGCGCCCCATGTCCGCACGATCGATCCGCTAGCACGTCGCTGTCGCTCTTGCCGTCTCGCTTTCGACTTTCAACTGTCGCCTGTCAACCTCTTCCTTCCGCCTACAACAAATCCCTCAACAAAATACAGCCCCAACGCTATCCCGCAACCCACCCGCTCTTCGATACCCTGCCCTCTGATCTCAACGGAGGCCCCATGAAATCTCGCGCAATCTTCGCATCTCTTACTCTCTTGCTCTTCGGCTCCATCGGCGCTCTAACCGCTAGCGGCGCCCAATCCCAAGACGACACCACCGCCAAACAGGACGCCAAAGACGCCGGCCACGACACCAAGAACGCCGCCAAAAAAGCCGGCAGCGCCACCAAAAAAGGCACAAAGAAAGCCGCCAACAAAACCGCCCAGAAAACCGACGAAGGCGCCCAAAAAGTAGAAGACAAAACCAAGCCCAACTAAGCGCCCAAATTTTCGCCCTGATCTTGTAGCGGCGACTTTGCGTCGCCACGTCCCGCACTGCCCGCGCCCCTATCTTCCGCTCTACCCGAACTGTCGTAGACCCGCGTCCCATTCGCACTTCGACAATTCGGAAGACCGCGTGCCCATTCCGCGCAAGCGCAACACCAAACCAAATCCAACCTCGCGATCGCTCACGCCTCACGCAACTTCGGCTTACTCCATTTCATCGTCTTGCCCCGCAACTACGTCGTGATAGAGTCCAGACACTCAACAACCTTGGGGAGGCAAATGCGGATTTATCTCGCCATTTTTCTCAATTTTTTCGCGGTATTGTTCTCTGCCGGTTTGACGAGCGCTCAGTCCTCTGCGCCCGATCTGCTCTTGTTGAACGGCAAAATTTTTACCAGCAATGCCTCACAACTTTATGTCGAGGCGGTCGCGATCCGCGGCGATCGCATCGTTGCGGTTGGCGAATCTGCAAAAATGAAGTCACTCGCTGGACCGGCGACGAAGTCCATCGATCTTGGCGGCCGAACTGTCATCCCCGGAATAAATGACGCGCACGTGCACCTCGGAATCCAACCCGCAAATACAGTTGAGTTGGATTTGAGTGGTCTGAATCCTTCGTGGGATGAAGTGAAGAAGGCGCTTGCAACGGTCGCAGCGAAAGCTCCAAAAGGCGCGACCCTTTCGGGTGAAATTGGCCCGGCAACATTTTTCAATCTCGATTGCAGTCGCGAATCCCTCGACAAAATTTCGCCCGACCATCCAGTGATCCTCATGACGCTGACCGGACACGCCGAAATTTTGAATAGCGCTGCGCTCGCGAAACTTGGCCTTGGCCTTCGCGATGGGCAACCCGACCCGATGGGTGGTCGCTTTGAGAAGGACGCGAACGGCAAACTAACCGGAGTATTGCGCGAATACGCCGTGTTCGACATGTATCGCGTGTTGGATAGGATGACCAGCGACACCGATGGCGTCGAGCAGTTGCGACATGAACTCGAGCGAGCCGCCAAGTTCGGAATTACCTCGATTCAAAATATGTCCGGCACGCCGCCCGCGCGGTTCATATCGTTGGTCGAAAAAGTCCCGACCCCACTTCGCATTCGCGTGATGCGCATTCCCCCCACTACCCCGGCAGGGCGCGACCTGCAGGAAGGAGTCGGTCTGCCGCTCCATCCTTCTCCTATAATCACCGTGACCGGTACAAAGTGGTTGCTCGACGGAGTGCCGCTCGAGAACACCTTTCTTCCTCGTGAGTCAGGGGCAGCCGGTGGATTCACGTCGCTGGAAGATGGTGTTCTTCAGCTCGGCTTATCGCTTCCGAAGCCGGAAATAACCGCGATTCTGCGCGAGACGCTGGATAGCAAGGATCAGCTCCTCGTTCATGTTTCGGGAACACCAGCCGCCACCGCAATGCTCGACTCGATGGAAGCGTCCGGCGGGGAAAACGTGTGGTCCGGAAAACGCGTGCGGTTCGAACACGGTGACGGAGTGCTCGCAGACATGCTGCCGCGAATGAAGAAGCTCGGAATCATCGATGTCCAAAATCCGACTCACCTCGGGATGATCTCCGTGATGCCCGAGCTTTTTCACGGCAAAAAGTTGGAGAAGACCCAGCCTTTGAAATCATTCTTGGATGCAGGAATTCCCCTTGCGCTGGGCTCGGACGGACCGATGAACCCTTACCTGAACATCATGCTCGCCTCGCTGCATCCGAATCGCCCGTCCGAAGCAATCACCCGCGAGCAAGCCGTCATCGCGTACACGCTCACATCCGCCTACGCCGAATTCGCCGAAAACGAAAAAGGCACCCTAGAGCCAGGCAAGCTGGCCGACCTCGCTGTCCTGTCGCAAGACATCTTCACAATCCCTCCCCCCGAAATGCCGAAAACCACGTCCATCCTCACCATAGTCGGCGGAAAAATCGCCTTCGACGCGAAGACCTTGCACATGAATTGAGCGTCCACGCGTCATACTTCGTTCCCCAGCACCTTTAAAGGTGTTATGCTTACGTCCAGGGGATTTTATGCTCGACATCAAAAAAGACATTCAGGCCATGACGACCTTTCGTCGCAATCCCGGCCAATTCATGAAGCACCTCAAGAAGACAAAGCGCCCCTTGATCCTCACCATCAACGGCAAAGCCGAAGCCGTCGTTCAAGACGCAGAGGCCTACCAACGACTCCTCGACATTGCCGCTCAGGCGGACGAAGCGGAAGGCATTCGCCAAGGACTCGAAGACATGAAGAAGGGTCGCGTCCGGCCGGCACGTGAAGTATTGGAAGAATTCCGCCGCTCTCGTGCGATACCGCGTTAATTTGACAAATCGTGCCGGACGCGACCTTGAGCGTCTTTACGATTCGATCGACGCGGCCACAAGCCAAACGGCCTTCGAATGGTTTAAAACACTCATCGACACGATTTACAGTGTTGATCAATTGCCGGAGCGGGGAACTGTGAACCCATCCAATAAGGCGCAACGTCAATTGTTCTTTGGCGAGAAGCCCCACATCTACAAAATTGTCTATAACGTCGACAAACAAAGGCGTGTTGTCACGGTGCTTCATATTCGCCACGGCGCAAGGGCCCTTGGAGAGGAATAGGATCGTCGCAACAAAACTGAGAGATTCTCCGGTAGAGCCTTTCTCTGCGTCCTCTGTGGTGAAATCCTCTTCTCATTCGAACGCTGACGCGCCTCATTCGAACAGTACCACTCAACAAATGCTATTGACATAGTTAACATTTCATGCTATCATGCCTCGTGATAGCCCCCACCAGCCCTCGCGAAGCTTCACCATCCGCGCCCGGATCACTCCAATCCTCAATAAATCCCGTAGAATCACATCCTTGCGCAATTGCACAAGATAACTCCCCCAGAATCACATCCTTACGCAAAACACCCCAGGGGGTGGGTCCGAGTCTCATCCCGGCCGCTTCATCCCTCGCCGCTCCAAGTCCTCTGGAATCTGCACTTGCAAATGTGTATGAAAATAAACCACTTCAAACCCAGCAGATTCCGCACTTACGCAAAACCTGGGGGAGTGGTTCCGCCCCCAGCCATCCGATATCCCAACTCTCCGACCCACAACCGTCCGCGCAAACTTCCCCCGCGCATGCTAACTTCTCTACTCCACTAACCATGCCGCAAAAACTCCCATCGCTCGTCATCGTCGGCCGTCCCAATGTGGGAAAGTCCACCCTCTTCAATCGCCTCACCGGCACGCGCCGATCGATCGTCACCAACGAGCCCGGCATCACCCGCGATCGCATCTATGGCAAGGCCGAATGGCTCGGCCACCACATCGAAATCGTGGACACCGGCGGCATCGTCCCCGACGACAAAGCCCTGATCCCGCAGGAAATCCTTCGCCAGGCCAATATCGCCATCAAGAACGCTTCCCTGCTCGTTCTCGTCGTCGACAGCCAGGCCGGCCTCACTCCTCTCGACGAAGAACTCGCCCGCCTCCTCCGCGCCACCGGCAAGCCGTTCGTCGTCGCCGTCAACAAGGTTGACGCCACCTCTCAGGTCAACAACGCCGCCGTATTCCATCGCCTCGGCGCCCCCATCTTCCCCATCGCCGCCGAACACGGCACCGGCGTAGACGACCTCCTCGACGCCGCCCTCGCAACGTTCGATCCAGACGCAACTGCCGCCGCGAAGGCACACAAGCCGCCCACTAAAAAACATGCAGGGGCGAAGGTTGACCCTGAGGCGGCGAGTCGAAGGGGCGCTGCGCCCCAGCTTGGCGAGGTCTCAAATGTCGAGACCGACTCCGGCATCGACCCCGAATACGCCGACGCCGAAAACGAATTCGCCACCGGCTCCGACGCCGACGAAAACACCTCCGCCAATCGTCCGACACAGGTCGCCATCATCGGCCGTCCCAACGTCGGCAAATCCACTCTCCTCAATCGCATGGTCGGCGAAGAACGCTCCATCGTGTCCCCCATCCCCGGCACCACCATGGATTCCGTGGACACCGAAGTCGAGCACGAAGGCCACTTCTACAATTTCGTAGACACCGCCGGCATCCGCCGCAAAGGTAAAACCACTCTCGTCGCCGAAAAACTCAGCGTTGTCATGGCGCGCCGCGGACTCGAACGCGCCGACGTCGCGCTCCTCGTCGTCGATGCCGAACAAGGCGTCACGCAGGGCGACGCGCAGATCGCCAATTACGCCGAGCAATCCGGCCGCAGCGTCATCATCGTCATGAACAAGTGGGATCTCGCCGTCGAAGCCGCACGCAAAGCCGCCGAACGCGCCGCGGCGACGAGCAAAGGCCAGGCCCGCCGCGACGCTCACGAGCGACGCGCCGAAGCAGCGGCGAAATACAGCACAACGGCTCAGTCCCGCGCGAAATTCAAAGCAGGCGAAGCACGCGCCGCCGCAAGCCGCGCGAAACAAGGCAAAGACGGCTCGCACAAAAGCGGTTCGCGCGAATATTCCTACGCAGGCGCGACACAAGGCGTCCACGGTTTCGGCGACCAGGACAAAAGCCGCCTGCTCTTCGATTACGAAAAACTCGTCCGCGACAAACTGAAGTTTCTCAGCTACGCGCCGATCGTTTTTCTCTCCGCAAAAACCGGCGATCGCGCCACCAGGCTATTTCCCTTGATCGACGAAGTTGCCGCCGCGCGCCGCAAGCGCATCTCAACTCCCGAACTCAATCGCTGGCTCAAGGAAGAAGTCGATCTCCAGCGCGGCACCACGCCGAAAGCGCGCCCGGTCAAAATCTACTATCTCGTTCAGGCGAAAACGTCTCCGCCGACATTCCTGCTCTTCACCAACCAGAAAGATCCGCTCCACTTCAGCTACCAGCGCTTCCTCGAAAATCAGATCCGCGAAAAATGGGATTTCCCCGGCGCCCCGATCCGCTTTGTCCAGCGCCTCCGCAAAGCCGAGCGCGACAGCCGCACCGGAAGCCGCGAATCCCGCGCCGAAGCCCGCGAAGCCGAGCGAAAGAAACACGGTCCGCGCCTCATGCGCGAACACGAAACAAAAGAAATCGACGAGTAGCGCCGCCTGCTGATACGCTGCGCTGCCTGACCATGAAAAAATTTTCTCGTTTTCTTATACAGACGCCGTTCGTTGCAATCGCTTTGCTCGCGCTGAGCCTTTGCTGCTCTGTCGCACAGGCCAAACAAGCCAGCCTGATTCTCGTCAACGGCAAAGTCTGGACCGAGAATCCAGCCTTGCCCATCGCCCACGCCGTCGCGCTCGACGGCAACACGATCATCGCCGTCGGCGACGACGCGACCATCCGCAAGCTCGCCGGCCCCGACACAAAGGTCATCGACCTTCACGGCCGCCTGTTGCTTCCCGGATTCAACGACGCTCACGTTCACTTCCTCGACGGCGGCGCATCGTTGATCGCTGTCCAACTCACCGACGCAAACAGCGCAGCCGAGTTCAAGCAGCGCGTCGCCGTATTCGCCAAGACGCTTCCGCCCGGCGCGTGGATTCGCAACGGCATTTGGGAACATCAGCGCTGGAATCCGCCGCATCTGCCCGATCATCAACTCATCGACGACGTCACCGGCGATCACCCCACATTCTTGTGGCGCACCGACGGTCACATCGCACTCGCTAATTCCATCGCGCTGAAACTCGCAGGCGTCGATCGCAACACCAAAGATCCTCCCGGCGGCGAAATCGAACGCGACAAAGACGGCAATCCGACTGGAATCCTGAAAGATTCCGCGACCGCGCTCGTCACGCGCGTGATGCCTCCGCTGACCGCGGCAGAGCAGGATCAAGCGATGGACGCGGCACTCCGCGAAGCCGCCGCTCACGGCGTTACCAGCGTGCAGAATCTCGCCGACACGCCCGAAGACGAAAGCCAGCCCGAAATCTTCCGCGAATTCCAGAAGTTTGAGCGCTCCGGCGAACTCACCGTCCGAATTTATGAAGCGATTCAGGTTCACGACTGGAAGATGCTCGCCGATCCCGGGATCGTCGCTCCGTTCGGCAGCACGCTCTTGCGGATCGGCAATCTCAAAGCATTCGCCGACGGCGCGCTCGGCGCCGAGACTGCGTGGATGGACGAACCCTTTGCCAACAATCCTGCGAACAGCGGCCTCGCTTCTCCTGACCTTCTCGACGCAGAAAAGTTTTACAGCGAAATGCGCGGAGCAGACAAAGCCGGACTCCAGCTCACGATTCACGCCATCGGCGATCGCGCCATCCGCACGATTCTCGACCTCTACGCGCGGCTTGAACAAGACAACGGCCCTGCCGATCGCCGCCCGCGTATCGAACACGTCCAGCATCTTCATCCTGCCGACTATCCGCGCTTCGCCAAGCTCGGCGTGATCGCTTCGATGCAGCCGTATCATGCGATCGACGACGGCCGCTGGGCCGAAAAAGTTCTTGGGCCAGTGCGCATTCACTCCAGCTACGCGTGGAAATCGCTGCTCGACGCGGGCGCAACGCTCGCCTTCGGTTCCGACTGGCCCGTCGCGCCGCTCGACGCTGTCGCAGGAATCTACGCCGCCACAACGCGCGAAACGCTCGACGGAAAAAATCCCGGCGGCTGGACGCCCGAGCAGCGCATCACCGTCGCGCAAGCCGTCCACGCCTACACCATCAATTCCGCGTTCGCAGAGCATCAGGAAAAAGTGAAAGGCTCCGTCGAGCCTGGCAAGCTCGCCGACCTCGTCGTTCTGTCCGACGACATCTTTTCGATCGCACCAGATGAGATCCAGAAGACGAAGGTCGACCTGACAATCTTCGATGGCCGCGTAATCTTCGAGCGCAAATAATGAGCACCCACCCGGCGGCAACGCACGTTTCAGACAGGCTTCCACAGCCCTGTACCGTTGACACCGCGCAAATTTCGCCTAGGATGAAGGTGAGCCCACCGCCTGATTGCGACCAGCGCCAATCAGGAAAATATAATTTCGAGAGCGGATTTACAAAAAGATGAGCACCGCTACCGCACTGCAACCCGAGATCGACGACGAGCGCCTGTATCGCATCGGCGAAGTCAGCCGCCTGTCCGATCTCAAGCCCTTCGTGCTGCGCTACTGGGAAACCGAATTCCCCATGCTCGAGCCGGTGAAGAGTCCCAGCGGCCACCGCATGTATCGCCAGCAAGACGTTGACATGGTCTTCAAGATCAAGCGCCTGCTCTACGACGAAGGTTTTACCATCGCCGGCGCCCGCCGCCTTCTCCGCGAAGGCAACGGCGCCATCGGCGTCGAACCCTCCGCCCGCGCTGCGTCGCACAGTGCCGCCGAATCTACTCACGGCACCTACACCGGCTCCGACAGCTCGCATGGCTCTTCGCGAGTTGCAACCGACCACGCGGATCCCAGCGATGACGTCGGCTCGGAAGAATTCGCCGCGATGGGCCACGCCGCCCACGCGAGTCACTCCGCTCACGGATCCGTGGCGTCACACGCGCCCCACGGTGCCGGAGAGAACGCCGCCGAGATGCTCAACCGCAAGATGCTCCTGGACTTGCGCGACTCGCTCCGCGGCTTCTTGACACTTCTCGAACGCCGGGGACAGTGATAACCTTGATTCTGCGTCGCCCGCGTCTTTCCGGGCGATTTTGATGTTCTTCCGATGCCTCCTTGGCATCGGAAACCCCGGTCGGGACGTAGCGCAGCCTGGTAGCGCGCACGCTTGGGGTGCGTGAGGTCGCTGGTTCAAATCCAGTCGTCCCGACCATTTTTGACTTCCTTTTTTTCTGCTGTTTAAGAAGTCTTCGCCAGACTCGCTGCAAACAATGGTCATCACGACGGAATATGTGGATATCGCGATGTCGGGTCCGCCGATGCGAACCTTTGTTGCCGCACCGAAGGCCGAAGGGCGATACCCAGGCATTTGGAGTTATTCCGATATTTTTCAGCTGACTCCGCCGACGCTACGCGCCTGTGTTCGCCTGGCCGGGTACGGATTTGTTGTCGCTGCTCCGGAAATTTACCGGCGGGTCGAGCCCGCGGGAACGGTGATCCCATTCGATGACGCCGGGAAGGCGCGCGGGCAGCAAGACGCGTTGAAGACTCCGGTCGCGCATTTTGATGCCGACTGCCGGGCGGGTCTGGACTGGCTCTCGCGACATCCCAAGGTCGCGCCGGGAAAAATCGGCGCCGTGGGTTTCTGTATCGGCGGCCATCTCGCGTTTCGTGCGGCGTTCCAACCGGATGTGCGCGCCACCACTTGCTTCTACGCGACGGGGCTCCATGACGGTAAGCTCGGTCAGGACGCAGATGCCGGCTCGCTGGCGCGTGCGAAAGAAATTCGCGGCGAACTCCTGATGATTTTCGGAACAAAGGACCCGCACGTTCCCGATGCAGGACGCGAAACGATTGATCAGGCGCTGAAACATTCCGGCGCGCACTACAAGACGCTGCTCTATCCGGCCGAGCACGCATTCACGCGCGATGAAGGGCCGCGCTTTGATCCTGAGGCGACTGACCTTGCCTTCGCGGAAATGATTCGCCTCTTCCGAAGTGTTTTTCGCGATTAAATAAGTTTTTCCGATTCGTCAATTGAAAGCCGACGATTTTCACAGACGAGTTGATTTGCCTCTTGGCCACGAAATCGCAAGGTTCTAAAATAGAAATACAGTGAAGATTGGAATCGATTTTGGAACGACGCGCATCGTAGTTGCCGCCGCAGACCGCGGAAACTATCCACTCGTTAATTTTGAATCTTCGGACGGAAACTTTGAGGACTATTTTCCTTCCGTCATGGCGATATCAGACGCCGGACGCGTTTATGGTTGGCAGGCTCTGGAAATGCAGGGCAAGCCCGGCTGCACTTTGATTCGTTCCCTCAAACGCTATTTGAAGACAGCCGGTCCGAAGAGCGAAATCGTCGTCGACACCCATCGCATCAATATCGGGCAAGCGATAACGGAAATGCTGTCGGCCTTGCGCAGTGAGCTCCTGCACAAATCCACACTGGGAAAAATCGGGAAGAAAGACAAGCTGCAAGTGATGCTCGGTGTGCCCGCGAACGCGAACACCAATCAACGGTTTTTAACCGAGGATGCCGCACGCAACGCCGGCTTTGAAGTGCTGGGTTTGATGAACGAACCGTCGGCGGCCGCGCTGGAATTCGCCAACCTCAACTCTTCCGACCGCAAGATGAAAGCGGGCAGCGGGCTGCTGGTATACGACCTGGGCGGCGGGACTTTTGACGTGTCTATTTTGGCGTTGGGTGACACGGAACATGGAGTCATCGCAAGCGACGGTCTGCCTGACCTGGGTGGAGATGATTTCGATGAGATCCTGGCGTTCCTCGCGTTGGAACACGGCGCAAGACCTAAGCCTGACGAGGAATCGCTGACCTCGGCGGAGTGGTACCTGCTGTTTGAAGAATGCCGCGAGAAGAAAGAAGCTCTCAGTCCAAACAGCCGCAAGTTGAGCATCGATTTAGGCCAGGTTCGAAAAGATTGGGAGGAAATCTCCATCGGTGTGGACGCGTTTTACGCGAAATGCCAGCCGTTGATCGAATCCTCTCGCAGCGTGGTGGAAGCGGTTTTGGCGGCCAATCCTGAGTATCCGATCGACACGCTGTATTTGACGGGCGGAGGTTCGGAGTTGCCTCCCGTCGCCCGCGTGTTGAAAGAGACATTTGGGCGAAGAGTACGGCGCTCTGCCTATATGCGTTCGGCCACCGCGATCGGTTTGGCGATTGGAGCGGAAGGCAAAGAAGCGAAGCCGCTCCGGGATCAATTCACCCGGAACTTCGGTGTGTGGCGTGAGGCGGACGCCGGGAACAACGTAATTTTCGATGTCATTTTTCCGCGAGGCATCAAGCTTCCAGCAAAGGGCGAAGTACCGCTGCGGAGCGCGCGCTCTTACCACCCGGCTCACAATATCGGTCACTTTCGTTATCTGGAATGCTCGAAATTGGGCCCGGACAATCAGCCCGAAGGTGAGATCAGCAACTGGGAAGAAATTCGAGTGGCGTTCGATCCAGACCTGCGCGGCATGAGCGATCTGGCGCAGCAGCCGGTCCGGCATTACGGCAATGGACAAAGTCTTTGGGTAGAAGAGGAATACATCTGCGACGCCAGCGGCGAGGTCCGGGTGAAGATCCAAGAGCGACGCACCGCGCAGGCCAATGAATATCGCTTGACCAAAGTCGCGGGCCGCTGAGTACGTTACGATTCGAACGAGATTTAAATCACCGCTCTCACCGCCCTGAATACAACCCAGATCAAGATCAGCCAACTCAGTGCGAATGAAATTAAGAGGCGGGTGCGAACCGAATGCGCGCGCCAAAACGGACGGAGTGCATAACCCGCCCACGCCGGCCAGAGCAAGACAAGCGCTAAACCAGACGCGATCACCACCGCTGGCTCATGAGAGACGGCAACAAGAGCAAATAGCGCCGCAAAAACGACGAAGGGCAACATCGCCACAACCGGCTCGAATTTTGATTTTGGTACGGGAGTCAGGGGGAATCGTGCAGTTAGCTGAGCCCGAATCTCGTCGTACCCATCAACGCCGTGGGGAATAATGATTGCCGAGCCGCGGTCGCTTCCGCGGATAAAAAGAAAGCCGTTGGATTCACGAAGCTTCGCAATCTGGTTTAGGTAAATCTCTACCGTCTTGCAACCCGTGTCTTCGACAATTTTGTCGTCCGTGAGTTCCCATCGATACGTTTGCGCTCTTTTCCAGAAAGCGTCTTTGGATGCCGCAACCATTCCATAGAAAATCGCGACGATTACGATTGCGGCCATGAGTAGCGCCAGCGCAATGTTTGTCGAACGACTCACATCCGTGGGTCCGTAAATGGCGAATACCGTCGTCGCCAGCATAATGGTGATCGCGGTCCAACTGAAAATCCGGAAGTGTCGCTGGTAAGGCCGATCGCTCGGCATTCGATAGACCGTCATCGGGCGGCGAGTATAGCAGGCGTGTACGTGTTCTTTGTGCTAGTCGGCGGAGAGGGGGTTGGGGAGGGTGATTTCGGATTCGGCGGGGGCGGTGGGCATGACTACGGTGATGGTGGTGCCGTTGCGGTCGGATTGGATGTCGAAGTGGCCGCCTTGTTCGCGGACGCGTTCGCGCATGCCGGCGAGGCCGACGCCGACGTTGCTGCCGGTCTGCTTGAAATTTTCGAGCATTTCGCGCGACATTCCTTTGCCGTAGTCGCGAATGCGGAGAATCGCGCCTTTGGCGTTGGTCTGGAGCGAAATTTCCGCGCGTGAGCTGCGCGAATGGCGATGGATGTTGGTCAGCGATTCCTGCAAGACGCGGAAGAGCACCAGTTCCGCGGGGCGCGACATGCGCTGCAGATCGTCGGGAATATCGGCGACGATTTCGATGCCGCTGCGCTTGGCGAATCCTTCGGCGTACCAGCGGGCTGCGGACGCGATGCCCACTTCATCGAGCAGCGGCGGATGCAACAGATGCGAAATCGTACGCGTTTCGGTAACAGAGTCCGTCAGTAGCTGATCGATTTCTTTCAGCAGCTCGTCGTGCGGATTCTTGTCGAGCAAGACCGTCATGTGCATTTTCGCGACGGCGAGCAGTTGGCCCAGGCTGTCGTGCAGTTCGCGCGAGAATTTTCTGCGTTCTTCGTCCTGAAGCTGGAGCACGCGCACGCTCAGCCGACGCGCGCTCTCTTCCGTCTTCTCGCGTTCGACAAGCTCGGCACTGAGCAGGCGGAAGTGAATCCATAGCAGCACAACCGCGATGACAAAACCCGCGGCCAGAATGGAGAGCACCCAAAAGAAGAGCGACCCAAACAACTGGCGCCGCTGGCCGAGAAGTTTTTCTTCTTCGTCCATCATGCGCTGCGAGATTTCCATGAAGTCGGAGACGGCAGTCACGTTTTCGCGGCTGAGCCGCAGTTGCGTGGCGTCGTCGAGCGGACCGGCGCGACGCATCTCGATCGCTGCGTCCATCAGCTCGAGCCGGCGCAAAACGATGTCATCAAGTTGAAGCGCCAGTGCCGCTTGTGAAGCGTTGTCGCGGATGAGTTCACGGAGCTGCCCAAGATCGTAGTGAACGCGCTTTTTGGTTACAGGATATTCGGAGAGCGTCGTTTCGTCGCCGGAGTTGAGATAAACGGTGCGTGTGCGGGCTGCGTTGGAAAGCGACGTTTGCAAGTCGCCGAGGGTAACTTGCACTTCATAGCTGTGCGCCGCCCACTTGGCGGCACGAATGAAGCGGGCGATAGTGATGGACGCGGCGAGACCGCAGCCAAACAGAAGAATCAGCGCGGACAGAAATGCGAGTCGCGCCTTCTTCCTTGATGACATGCTCTGGACGCTCGCTGGAAGCATTTGTGGTTGCGACTGACCGTGCGCGGTTCTCGGTACAGGGAGAATAAAACAATCTTCGCGGGTGCGTACTACAAGAAAGACCTGACGAAGACAAAGCGAAATCCGCGAGCACGGATGACGACGATGTTGAACCGCATCCGGATCGTTGAAACGAGCCTCAATCTGTTAGAGACGCGAAGGTTTGACCTCGTTGCCCATTTATTAGAAAACCGCCGGCGGGACGCCAGCGCTACCCGGCGTTACGCTCGGCGCGGTGACTGCTGATAACATCGCAAGGGCTATGACTCACATTCTTTTGACGAACGACGATGGAATCCAGGCGGTGGGGCTGCGAACGCTTCGCGATGCCATGGAAGGACTCGGGACGATCAGCATCGTGGCGCCCAGCCGCGAGCAGAGTGGTGCTGCGCAATCGTTGACGCTGCGCCAGCCGATCGTGTGCCACGAAGTTGCCGAGCGCGAATGGGCGATCGACGGGACGCCGGCGGACTGCGTGATCGTGGCGCTGCACAAGCTGCTGCCCGAGCCGCCCGACATCGTGATTTCCGGCATCAACTACGGCGCGAACCTCGGCGAGAACGCGTATTACTCAGGCACGGTGGGAGCGGCACGCGAAGCCGCGCTGCATCACATTCCTGCGGTGGCGATGTCGCTGTGCTCCAAGAAATCCGGCGTGGATTTCAAACCTTCGGCGCGCATCGCACGCACGGCGGCCGAGCTTGTTTTGACCGAAAAGTTGCCCGATCAGGTGCTGCTCAATATCAACGTTCCCGAGCCCTGGACCGGCGGCGTTCGCTTCACGCGCCAGTCGAAAAAGATAACGCGCAATCAACTGAGCGAAGGCAAGGATCCGCGCGGACGATTGTATTTCTGGCTCTTCGAGCAGCGCATCAATTCCGACGTTGCGAAGGATTCCGACTACGCCGCGATTTTTGCCGGCGACGTTTCGATTACGCCGCTGCACCTCGATCCAACCGACGACAAAGCGCTCCGCTCACTTGCCGGCTGGGCAGACAAAATCGCTACGCGCGACGCTGTGAAGAAATAAGCCGAGCGAATGTTAATAGGCGAGGGCGCAGCCGTCGGCGCGCATTTCGCTGGCGGCTGCGTAAACGCGATCGCCGCCACTCATGTGCGGTGCGATGCATTCGTAGCGGCCGAAGCCGCCGTCGCTGGCGCCGAACGTCCAACCGAGGTCGGCGAGGGCTTTGCGCGTGGCGTCGGGCACACCGGATTCGAGACGCAGCACGCCTTTCGGACCGAGATCGGGCAGATCTTCACCCATCGATTGCGACGAGCCTTCGTGATGCCAGCGCGGGCTGTCACCGGCGGCTTGAATGTCGAGACCGTAATCGACGCGATTGATGACGATCTGCGATTGACCTTGCGGCTGCATGTCTCCGCCCATCACACCGAACGACATCCAGGGCTTGCCGTCTTTCACGGCGAAACCGGGAATGATGGTTTGGAATGGACGTTTGCCGGGCGCGTAGATGTTGGGATGGCCATCCTGCAACGAAAAAAGTTCGCCGCGATCCTGGAACATGAAGCCGAGGCCGTCGGCGACGAGTCCGCTGCCCATGCCGCGAAAATTGGATTGAATCTGGCTGACCATCATGCCGGTGGAGTCGGCGACGGTGAAATAGGTGGTGTCGCCGTGACTCGGCGCCTGGCCGGGATGCACGGGATCGAGAATCGCATCGAGCTTGATGAGCTTGGCGCGCTCGGCGGCGTAGGATTTTGAAGCGAGCCAGTCGATCGGAATTTTGGCGAAGTGCGGATCGGCGTAGTAACGCGCGCGATCTTCGTAGGCGAGGCGTTTGGCTTCGACCTGTGTGTGAATCGACGCGGGCGATTGGAAGCCCATGCCGCGGAGATCGAAATTTTCGACGATGTTCAAGAGTTGCAGCGTGGCAAGGCCTTGCGTGTTGGCGGCCATCGCGTAGACATCGACGCCGCGATAATTGGTGACGAGCGGATCGAGCCATTCGGCGTGCTGCTCGCGAAGATCAGCGCGGGTGAGCCACCCGCCGATGCGTTTGAAGTAGGCTTCGATGGTTTGCGCGATGGGGCCGTCGTAGTAAGCGTCGCGGCCGCCCTCGGCGATGGCGCGGTAGGTGCGCGCGAGGTCGGGATTGCGAAATGCGTCGCCTTCGCCGACCGGTTTGCCGTTGGGCGCCCACGTGTGCATCGCGTTGGCGGTTTCTTCGATGCCGGAATTAGCGCGCGCGAAAATGGCGAGATTGCGTTTGATGTAGTAGCCGATGATTTGCGGGACTGGCACGCCGGATTCGGCGAGATGAATGGCGGGCGCGAAGAGTTCGGCCCACTTTAATTTGCCGTAGCGCTGGTGCATGGTCCACCACGCGTCGAGCGCGCCGGGTACGGAGACGGAGATGGCGCCGAGCGGGGCGATGGTGCCTTTGGGAGAGCGCGCGCGGACAGTTTCGAGCGTCAGCGATTTTGGAGAGCGGCCAGAGCCGGCGAGGCTGACGACTTTCGAGAGCTTTGGATCCCAGATCATCGCGTAGCAGTCGCCGCCGATGCCGGAGCTGGTGGGCTCGAGAAAACCGAGGCATGCGTTGGCGGCAATGGCGGCATCGACTGCGGAGCCGCCTTTTTTCAGAATTTCGATGGCGGTGAGAGTGGCGAGAGGGTGCGCGGTGCCGGCGGCGCCATTGCAACCCATCGCGGCGGAGCGGCTGGCGAAGCTGGCTCCGGACGGGCGATCGCCGGCGTGAACGTCGGGGCGGATGAACTTGTCGTCGCCTTCGGGTTGGAATTTGGGGAGCGGCTGATTTTGCGCGCCAGAGTTTGTTGATGCGTTTTGTTGCGGGTGGGCCAAGGCGTCGTTTGTTAGAGATGCGGTCGCCGCGGCTGCGGCAGGAATTGTGGCGATGAAGGAACGGCGACGCATGGAGCCTCCGGAGATTGCGGTGTGTTTGATTTTGAATTTGCGGTGCGTAGCTTAACAGCATCGTGGTGCGACAGAAAACGCGATTGGATGAGAAGACTCTCAGAATTCAGCGGCGCAGTTGAATGAGGTAGGGCGCGTGCTCGGTGTACGAGGGGTGCTTCGCCGGAGCGGATGGGATAGGATTTGACCGGGCTTTTCGTGCAGTGAGGATCGTTAGTGTGGGTCCTTGTGGTGGACCGGGGCGATGGAACGATTCGATGTTGTAGTTGTCGGGGCGGGGGTTTTTGGCGCGTGGACGGCGTCGCATTTCGCGCGGCGCGACAAACGCGTTTTGCTGGTCGATGCGTATGGGCCGGGCAATTCGCGCGCGAGTTCGGCGGGCGAGTCGCGCATCATCCGCATGAGTTACGGGCCGGACGAGATCTATACGCGCATGTCGCAAAACTCGCTGGCGCAGTGGAAGGAATTTTTTGGGTTCAAGCGGCCGGGACTGTTTCACGAGACGGGCGTGTTGTGGATGGCGGGCGCAGACAATCCTCGGATTCGCGAAACTGCGGCGACGCTGAGGCGATGTGGCGTCGAGTTTGAGGAGCTGGATCGCGCGGCGCTGGGGAAACGCTATCCGCAAATCAACCTGGAAGGAATCGAGACTGCGATTTTTGAGCCGGCGAGCGGAGTGCTGATGGCGCGGCGGGCCGTCGCGGCGGTTGTCGAAGCCGCGATTTTCAGCGGCGTGGAATATCGCGTCGGAGAAGTTTTGACGCCGACGATTGGGGCTGGGGCTAAATCGATTTCGTCGATTCGATTGCGCAGTGGGGAAGAATTTGAGGCCGATGTTTTTGTTTTTGCGTGCGGCGCCTGGCTCGGCAAGATTTTTCCCGACGTTCTTGGCGAGCGGATTTTCCCGACGCGGCAGGAGATTTATTTTTTCGGAGTGCCGTCCGGGGACACGCGGTTTGCTCCTGCGGCGCTTCCAACTTTTATGTTTCAAGACGATGAAGCTTACGGAATGCCGGATATCGAGGCGCGCGGATTCAAGATTGCGCTCGACAAGCACGGGGCGATCGTCGATCCGGATACGCAGTCGCGGATTGTTAGCGATGCTGCCGCTGAAGAAGTGCGAAAGTATGTGGCTCGGCGATTCCCGGCGTTGCGCGATGCGCCGATCGTGGAGACGCGCGTTTGCCAGTACGAAAATACTTCGAGCGGAGATTTTCTGATCGATCGGCATCCTGGCGCCGAAAATGTCTGGTTCGTCGGCGGCGGGTCGGGGCATGGATTCAAGCATGGGCCGGCGGTAGGCGAATACGTCGCAAAACGCATCCTGGATGGAGCTACCGGGGAGCCACGATTTTCGCTCGAGACCAAGGATAAACTGCAGCATCGTGCAGTTCACTGAGGGCTGCGGCGAAGAACCGCGCGAGACACCGGCTGGCTGAAACTTCCCGGTGGGATTTGCGTCTGTATGTAGAGATTTCGGAGGGTGAACTGTGGGCAAAGTGATGCAAGTGACACGAGGGATCGCGGCGAGCGCTGTGGCGTTGGCGATGGCGTTTGGAAGCGCGCGGGTTTCTTACGGCGCGGACGAAGAGTCGGCTAAGGGGACGAGTGCGGTAGCGACGGCTTCTGCTGCAACGAGCAACGCGCCGTCTCCGGCGGGCAGCGTCGGCGATTTCAAAATCCCGATCGAATACTACAAACTGCCGAACGGGCTGCGCGTCGTGCTGTCGCCGGATCACACTTCGCCGATCATTTGTGTCGGCGTTTACTATCACATCGGGTTTCGCATCGAGCCGCGCGATCGCACGGGCTTCGCGCATCTTTTCGAGCACATGATGTTTCAGGGCTCGCAAAATCTCGGAAAGATGGAGTTCGTCAAGCTGGTGCAGACGAACGGTGGAATTCTGAACGGTTCGACGCGTTTCGATTTCACGAATTATTTTGAAGTGCTGCCTGCGAACAAGCTCGAGACCGCGCTGTGGGCCGAGGCCGATCGCATGGGCGGGCTCGCCGTTACCGACGCCAACCTGACCAATCAACAAGGCGTCGTCGGCAGCGAAGTGAAGCAAAACGTGCTGAACCGGCCGCTCGGCGGATTTCCGTGGCTCGACATGCCGCAATATGCGAACACGAACTGGTACAACGCGCACAATTTTTACGGCGACATCAAGGACATCGAAGCGGCGAAACTCGGCGAGGTGCAGGACTTCTTCAAGACATATTACACGCCGAACAATGCGGCGCTGGCGATCGTCGGCGATTTCGATCCGGCGGAGGCGAAGAAATTTGTCGAGAAATATTTTGGGCCGCTGAAGGCTTCCACTAACTTGCCGCCGACGCCGGATTTGAAAGAGCCGCGCCAAGAGCAGCAGAAGCACGAGACGAAAACCGATCCGCTGACGAAGCGGCCGGCGCTCGCGATCGGGTATCACGTTCCGGAGCGCGGCACGCCGGAATATTACGCGATGATTTTGCTCGATCAGATTTTGATCGAAGGCGACGACAGCCTGCTGCATCAAGAGCTGGTGCAGAAGCGCGGCTACACAGGCGGCGTCGAGGGCGGAATCAATCTGCTCGGCAATCCTTACAACTATCAAGGGCCGATGCTGTTCATTGCGAATCTTATGTACGACCCGTCGACGAAGCCGGACGAAATTATTTCGGCGATCGATGGCGTGATCGAACCGCTACGGACAAAACCGGTCGATCAGAAGACGCTGGACCGCGCGCTGGTGAAGGCGCGCTCGGATTTGTACGACACGTTCGGCACGCAGGGCGGATTTGGACTGATGGATATCCTTGCGAGCTTTGCGCTGTTTGACGACGATCCAGGCAAAGTGAATACGCTTGCGAGCCAGTTGGAAAAAGTGACGCCGGAGTTGCTGCAGAAGACAGCGGCTGAATATCTGCGGCCGGAGAATCGCACGGTGCTCGTTGTGGAGCCGAAGGCCGCGGCCGCCGAGCCTGCGGCGGGAGCGAAGCCGTGAAAATTTTCGACTTCCACGCGAACGACTCGATGAACCGAACGGCGATACAAACGATAGCACGCAACAGCGCGGAGGATTTGATGACCGAGAAACGACTCAAGCGGATCGCAATGACTGCAGCAACCTTTGCGGCGATGCTGCTTCCCTTCTCGCCGGGAGCTGCCGCGCAGGGCTCTGGAGCGGCTGCGCCACAAAAACAAGCGCCACCTCCCGGCAGTGCGCCGAAAGCGTTCACCGTACCCGCGCACGAAACCTACTCGCTGCCGAACGGCATGAAAGTCACCCTCGTGCCCTACGGAAATATTCCGAAGGTCACCGTGAGCCTTTCGCTGCGCAGCGGCAACATCGACGAAAGCAGCGACAAGCTCGGCGTTGCCGACATCACCGGCGAACTGCTCAAAGAAGGCACAAAGACGATGTCGTCGGAGCAAGTCGCGCAGGCCGCGGCACAAATGGGCAGCTCGCTCGGCGTCGGCGTCGGCGTTGACGAAACGACGGTCGCGATGGACGTGCTCTCCGAAAGCGGCCCGGCGTCGGTGAAGTTGCTCGCCGATGTCGTCGAGAATCCGCTGCTGCCGGAGTCGGAGCTCGCGCGCATCAAGACGAACATGCTGCGCCAAATCGCCGTGTCGAAAACGCAGCCGGCGCAGATCGCGCTCGCTCGTTTCCGCAAGCTGATGTACGGCGATCATCCGTACGGCGACGTGCTGCCGACCGAAGCGAGCGTCAACGGCATCACGATCGACGACGCGCGCAAATTTTACGCTGCGAATTTCGGCGCGGCGCGCGCGCAACTCTACGTCGCGGGAAAATTCGACGCCGCGGCGATGAAAAAAGCGATCGCCGCAAGTTTTGGCGGCTGGGCAAAAGGCACGCCGCCCGAAAAGCGCCCGGCGTCGCCGAAAACGCAGCGACTGCTCGACGTGACCGATCGCCCCGGCGCGCCGCAATCAACAATTTACGCCGGCTTGCCGGTTGCGGGACCGACGAACCCCGACTACATCACCCTCGGCGTCACCAACACGCTGCTCGGCGGCTCGTTCGCGTCGCGTATCACAACCAACATCCGCGAGCAGAAGGGTTACACCTACTCGCCGCGCAGCCAGGTTTCGTCGCGCTACCACGATGCCTACTGGGCTGAAATCGCCGACGTCACGACGAAAGACACCGGCGCGTCGCTGAAAGAAATTTTCGGCGAGATCACGCGGCTGCAACAGCAAGCTCCGCCCGAGGAAGAACTCAAGGGCATTCAGAGTTACATCTCGGGGCTCTTCGTGATTCAGAATTCATCGCGGCAGGCGTTGATCGGGCAACTGCGTTACGTCGATCTGCAAGGATTGAGCGACGACTACCTGAAGACCTACGTGCAAAAAGTGAACGCGGTGACGCCGGCGCAAGTACAGGCGATGACGGCGAAATACATCAAGCCGGAGTCGATGACAATCGTGGTTGTCGGCGATAAATCGAAAATTACCGAGCAATTGAAGGATTACGAAACGAAGTAGCTCTTCAAGCTTTCTGCGCGCGCCGCCGAATATTTAACGCAGCTGCCGCCGCGGCAGGCGATTTGCGCTGCGCCTTTTCCGCATAGAGATGCTCGTCGGCTTCCGACAGCAATTTCTCAATCCGCTCGCCATTTCCGTTGTACGTCGAAATCCCGATGCTCGCCGAAAGCAGCGGCGTCTCCGTATCCCGCGCCAGCACGTCGCGAATGCGCTGCGCCACCTGCTGCGCTTCCGGCTCGCCCGCTTCCGGCAAAATCAGCGCGAACTCGTCGCCACCATAACGCGCCGCCGTATCGATCGCGCGGCAATGAATGCGCAGCGTGTCGGCAAGCCGGCACAGAGCGCGGCTCCCGGTCAAATGCCCATGCGTATCATTAATTTTTTTCAGCCCGTCGAGATCGAGCAGCAACACCGCGAACGGCCGGCCATTGCGATTCGTGCGCTCCGTCTCGCTCTCGAGCACATCGAGCAACCGGCGGTAATTCGCGAGCCCCGTAAGAGGATCGCTCACCGCAAGATGCTGCACCTGCTCAAACAATCGCGCATTGTCGAGCAGCGCGCCCCCGAGCGCGACCGCATAGCTCGTCACCGTCAGCGCCTGCGCCAAAACGAACGGCGAATCGAGCAGCCGCGATGATTGCGACGCCGCCAACTGCGCCGCCACGTTCATCCAAGCCGCCGAATACAGCGCGCGGTCGAACGCCGAATCTTCAATCTGCAAACGCCGCCGGAACCACACCAGCGCCACTAAAAACAGCGCCGCCGGCAAAAGCTGCGCTGGATTCGGAATGAACGCCAGCGGATGCGGCGAAGTCTCCGCCGGAAAACGCCGCAACAAAGCGGTGATTCCCCACGTCATCATGACAACCGCAAAAAGCGCACCTGAAATTTCGAGGCGCGGCCGCCGCGAACGCGGCAAAAAATGTTCGACGAGCAGCGCTACAACGAGCAGCAATCCCAATACGATGCGCCCAACCCACCACGACACGGGCGCCCAGCGCAAATGAATCGGCGCTTCCTGCAAAAATTGGAAAAACAACAGGCTCGACGCGGTCAAAAGCGTGCCGCTGAGCAAAAATCCCGAACCAAGAATGAGCGAGATGCGATCCTGCGTGCCCTGAAATCGAACGAGGGTGACAGCGGCGAAAACAAAGGCGAGCAAACCCGTCGTGACCTGCAAATATCCTTGCAGAATCGGGTCGGATTGAAGCGGCACCACGCGCAGCCACATCGAGAGGAAAAACACCACGACAAATCCCGATGCATGCGACAAAAATGGCGTCGCGCTGAGTTGTTTGGAAACGAGTGAGCCCTTGCCCATAATTATTTCTGACCTGACCACGGCTGGGACCGGGCCCTCTCAGAGTATTAGACTCCGTTTTGCTCACAGGCGTTGCGGGCGAATGTGCGCTTCTTTTCTCTAAAAGATACCGTCCATGTGGATTATCTGACCTGTACACATGGACAGGCGACATCGCTCGCAAGTTGAAGACACAGTTTCCGCTCGCTGTGGTCGCGCTGTCAGCGAACCTGTTCGGTCGGCCAATTCAGTTTTTGGATTTTCCATCGCTGCGCGACGGCGGCGACTGGCTGGCAAAAATTTCGCGCACACGCGCCAAAGTGTCGATTTCGCCAACGGGTTTGTCGTCGCGCAGGCGCACGATTCTGGGGAATCGCAGCGCGAATCCGGAGCTGTGCCGGTTGGATTTCTGGATATTGTTGAACGCGATTTCCATCACGATCACTGGATCGACGTCGCGCACGTGGCCGTGGTCCTCAATCGTGTGTTCTAGGAAAAACTTAGTGAGCTGCGCGATTTCGGCGTCGGTGACGCCCGAATACGCTTTGCCGATATTCACCAATCGAGCTGGGCTGTCGCTGGAATCCGCGTCGCGCACCGCAAATGTGTAATCCGAGAGCAGGCCGCGGCGCTTCCCGTGGCCGTATTCCGCGGCGGTGACGACAACGTCGAGCGTCGCCAGTGGGCGTTTCAGCTTGATCCAGTATTGTCCGCGGCGACCGGGAACGTATGGCGACTGCGGCCCTTTTGCGACGAGGCCTTCATTCCCTTTCGCCAGCGCCGAATCAAACGCGGCCTCGATTTCTTCGACCGTCGTGCAAAGGTCGGCGCGCGTGAACTGCAGTTCCGGCTTTTCGTGCGGGGCCAGCAGATTCGTCATCCGCAACCGCCGTTCCGCGAGTTCGAGATCGAGCAGCGACTCGCCATTCAGCAGAAGCAGATCGAACGCGATGAAGCTCACCGGAACCAGCGTCGATGTGAAAAGATCGATCTGCTTGCGGCCCAGCCGCTGCTGCAATTCGGTGAACGGAATCGCGCGGCCGTCGCGCCATCCGATGATTTCGCCATCGAGAATGAAATCGCCGGGCACTTTGCGAAGTGGTCCCGCCAACTCCGGAAATTCCGTGATGCGATCCAGAGTGCGCGAGTACATCTCGATGGTGTCGCCGCGCTTGTGCACCTGAGCGCGGATGCCGTCGAATTTTTCTTCGACCAGCGCGCCCTGGGGGAAAACATCGACCAATTCCGCCGCGGTATCCACCGGACTTGCGAGCATCACCGAAATCGGCCGAAACATTTCGAGCTGCAATCCCGCGAGCCGCCCTTCGGCCGCCAGCCGCAGTGTCTCGCTGATGTCGCCGGTGAGCATGTTCGCTCGTTGCACGACGGCTGAAGGCTGCTCGTAGCAACGCGCGATTCCCTCCTCCACCAGACTCTCTTTCAACCCGATGCGCAGCTCGCCGGTGCAAATTTTGATGAAGTATTTCGCTTCGAGCGCCGAAAGCTTTCGCAACGCTTCCTCAAACAGCGCCTGCTTCGCTGCCGGTCCGCGCTGCCGCGCCAGGGCGTCGAAGACATCCGCGATGTCGGTGAGCCGCATCGAAGACGGCGTCTGGTGGTCGGCCAGGATTTCCTCGGCTCCGGCGCCGATGTCGCCGTGATGGCGCAACGTCGGCCCGAGTCCGTGCGGCTCTCTGCCCGAAATCGCTGCAACCGCGCGCAGAATTACCGAGAAGCCGACTGAAAGGACGCGCTCTTCGCGGCGAGGAAAAACACGGCCGCAAAGATAGAGCGCGCCGAGCGAAGCGTTGTCGAGATCGCCGTGCAGGGAGCGGAAGTAATCGGCGACGAGCTGAATCTTTTCGAGCTTTCTGGTGGTCGCGGCGATCGCTTCGCAGAGCTGAGAAAAGGCGTACATGGGTAAGTCACGCTGTTTCGCGTGGGCCGAGGTTCCTGTCGAAGTTCGGTCAAAGTTCCGTCAAAGCTCAGTATCGCACGGGCGGTTATTGCGACGGCGCGCAAGGCAAGATTGGGCTTGCTTGGCGGCCCCGAATCACGCAAGATGCCCAATTCAATCGATTCAATATTTATCGTGAGTTTATCTGCATTGGGCCGTACTGTATGCCGCTCGGCCTGCGCACGATGATATAAAAATTCGCCGCGGCACGAGGTCGAATTGAGCACTGAGGCTACCGTCACAACCACGAGCAGCGCGGGACCCAGCCTGCGCCGCACGCTGACGCTGTGGGATCTGATTCTGTACGGCGTGATCGTGATTCAGCCGGTCGCGCCGATGTCGGTCTTCGGCGTGCTCAGCGATCGCGGTCACGGCCACGTCGTCACCGCGATTTTGATCGCGATGGTGGCGATGCTTTTCACCGGCATCAGCTACGGGCGCATGGCACGCGCGTATCCCAGCGCGGGCTCGGCTTTCACCTACGTAGCGCAGGAAATTCATCCCGGCCTCGGCTATGTCACCGGATGGAGCATGGTTATGGATTACATGCTCAATCCGCTGATTTGCACGATCTGGTGCGCGCAGCAGGCGCACGCGTTTGCGCCGGGGGTTCCTGTCTGGAGCTGGAAAATTTTCTTTGCGGTCGTGTTCACGCTGCTGAATATTCGCGGGATCAAGACGTCGGCGCGCGTGAATACGGTGATGGCGATCGCGATGGGAGCGGTCGTTTGCGTCGTGATCGTGGCTGCGGCACGATACATCTTCGGCCATCCGCACGACGACGCGGGGTTTTTCCTGCGGCCGTTTTACGATCCGCAGACGTTCAGCTACAGCGCGTTGTTTGGTTGCACTTCGATCGCGGTGCTGACGTATATCGGATTCGACGGAATTTCGACGCTGTCGGAAGAAGCGGAGAATCCGCGGCGGAATATCTTGCTGGCGACGGTTTTGACTTGCATCGTCATCGGCGTGCTGTCGGCGATCGAAGTTTACGTCGCGCAGTTGATCTGGCCCGCGTCCGAGAAATTTCCCGATGTCGATACGGCTTACGTTTACGCTGTTGGGCGAGCGTGGGCGCCCCTGTTCCCGATTGTCGGGTGGACGCTGCTGCTGGCGAATTTCGGTTCGGGCATGGGAGCGCAGCTTGGCGCGGCGCGGCTGCTCTTCGGTATGGGCCGCAGCAACGCTCTGCCGAAATCGTTTTTTGGCGTCGTGGACGAAAAGAACCGCGTGCCGCGCAACAACGTGATTTTCATCGGCGTGATCGTTTTGATCGGCGCATTTTTCCTGAACTACGGGCTGGGCGCCGAAATGTTGAACTTCGGCGCGCTGATCGCTTTCATGGGTGTGAATGCGGCGGCGTTTCTCCGATATTTCGTGCGAGCGCCGCAGAAAAAGACCTGGAACCTGATTCCGCCGGTGGTCGGTTTCGTGATCTGTCTCGCGCTGTGGGTGAGTCTGAGCAAAATGGCGATGATTGTCGGCAGCATCTGGATGATCGCGGGAATTGCGTTTGGCGTGTGGAAGACCAAATGGTTTCGTGAGCCGTTGTCGTTTGAAGTGCCTGTCGAATAGGGCCTCGTACGCTGGAGGCGTTGCAAATTGAGTGAATCTGGCCGGATGATGGGACCCGCAGAGGAGCGTGTGAACGTGAAACGCGGCGGCGGGAAAAATGCTGCGGTGACGATGCGCGACGTCGCGACGCAGAGCGGATTTTCGCCCGCGACGGTTTCGATCGTCCTCAACAATGCGCCGCTCGCGCGCTACATCGCTCCCGCAACGAAAAAACGAATCGAAGAAGTGGCGAGGAAGCTCGGCTATCGCCCGAACGCGATGGCGCGCTTTTTGCGCAGCAAGCGGACGCACAGCATCGGCGTGATGTTTTTCGACATTACCGATCCGTTTTGCACGATGGTCATGCGCGGGATTGAAAATTCGCTCTACCAACAATCCTATGTTCCGATTTTTGCCGACGCGCACAACCAGCGGAATCGATTTGAGCGTTACCTCGAGATGCTGATGGAGCGACACGTCGAGGCGCTCATCGTTGTGGCGAACTGGCTGTTTGTCGATATTCAACTGCTCGGCGATTTGGCGAAACGCAACATTCCGGCGGCGACGATCGGATGGGAATTGCCGGGAAACGTGATCAGCTCGGTCATGGTCGATAACGAAATCGGCGCGCGGCTGGCGCTGGAACATCTGCATCAACTGGGGCATCGCAAGATCGCGTTCATTCGCGGGCCGAAAATGCTGATCGATAGCGGGCCGCGATGGCGGGGCATTCAGAAGTTTGCACAGACGGCGGGGCTGGAGATCGATCCGGCGTTGGTGCAACAGCTGCCGGAATCGGTCGATCCAAATTCGAGCTTTGAGGCAGGATTTCGGCTGGCCGAGGAATTGCTGCAACGGAAGAAGAAATTTACGGCGCTCATGGCGTTCGACGATTTGTCGGCGCTGGGAGCGATTCGCGCGCTGACGAAGGCCGGAGTGAAAGTGCCGGAGCAGTGCTCGGTGTGCGGATTCGACGATGTGGCTCCGTCGTTTTTGTCGGCGCCATCGCTGACGACGGTGCGGCAGCCGATGGAATCGATGGGTGGGCTGGCGGTCAACATCATCATGGAAGGCATCAACGCATCGCTCGAAAAGCGCGAGTGGACGATTACGAATCACAAGATGAGTCCGGAACTGGTGATTCGCGAATCGACGCGCGCGGTGTCGTTGACGGGCTCGGACGACTGAGCTTCAGGATTTTCGTTGGGCGGAAACAAAAAGGGCGCAGCAAGTGCTGCGCCCTTTGCCATTTCGGGTGTTAGGAAGTTACTCGGCCGGCAAGAACACTTCCGAAGGCACCATGAATTCGACCTGCGGGACTTCGGTGTTCAGGCGAATGCGCTCAAACTTCCCTTTCTTGCCGCCGTTTCCTTCAAACGTGAGCAAATATTGATTCTTGAGGTGATCGGAGATTTCGTCGAAGTACGGCTTCAGCGAAACCGGGAACCCCGTGCTGAGATAATACGATTCAGCGCCGGTTTCTTCCGAGAGACGGCTGAGGTTCGACTGCGCGTTGAAGGCGCGGAACGGACGGCGGCCAATGTGACCTTGGTCGGGGTAGTAAACCGTCCAGATGTTGATGTTCTGCTTTTGCGCGCGCGAAATCGTCGAATCGAGATCCGGGTCGATGGGATCAAAACTGCCGCGGAAATAATCGATGCCCGACGAAATCATCATGATCGAGCGGCGATCTCCGCCGTTATCGGGCCAGCGCTTCATCCAGTCCTGAACTGACAAATACGGGCTGGTGAATGCGCCGCCGGCTCCGAGCGGCAGACGCAACGCTTTGGCTGCGAGGGCGTGGTCGTTGGTGAAATCCTGCGCGACGGCCGCGGTGCCGTTGCGGCTATACGCAACAGCGATGTAGGTGCTCGGCGGCTGGGCCGCGAAAAACGCCTTTAGGTCGTTGAAATTGCTGGCGACGCGCGGGTCGAGCGAATCGTCGATCAGCACCGCGAGAAAGAGAGTGTCGCCGCGGCGCCAATTGGCGACCTGCATCTGCTCCTTGCCCTGATACAACTTCACGTCGTCTTTCTTGATTTCAGGGGGAGCCGTGTTTTTCTTGCCGACCGCGGTAACGGTTGTCGTTACCGAGTCGGCGCGAACCACGGAACCACCGAACAAAAACATTCCGACCGCAAGGGCGGGCGCACCCATCTTCAAGAGCGTCCGCGAAAAACGAGATGTGCTCCTCATAAAAATATCCTTTCGTTCATCCTCTCTAATTAGATGCATATAAAACTGAAATCGCGTACATTCCCGTGTGGCGCGGGCTCGCCTGGATTCCGCATGTTCCGGGACCGACCTGGTGGCCGAAATTCTATTCAAGTTACCGGAGAGCGGGTAGTGAAAGATTACGTCGGCGCAATCGACCAAGGAACGACGAGCACGCGGTTTATGGTATTCGATCGTTCGGGACGAATTGTCTCGGTCGCGCAAAAAGAGCATGAACAGATATTTCCGCGGCCCGGCTGGGTGGAACACGATCCGCTGGAGATTTTGCGGCGCACGCACGAAGTGATCGGCGAAGCGCTGGAAAAACGGGGGCTCCAGGCGGAAGATCTTGCGGCGATCGGAATCACCAACCAACGCGAAACGACGGTGGTGTGGGATCGCAAGACCGGTCGGCCGATTGCGAACGCGCTGGTGTGGCAAGACACACGCGTTGCGGACGACGTCGCGCACTTCGCGAAAAACGGCGGACAAAATCGGTTTCGCGAAGAGACCGGTTTACCGCTCAGTACCTATTTCAGCGGGCTGAAACTGCGGTGGATCTTGCGCAACGTCGCGGACGCAAGACAAGCGGCGGAGAATGGTGACCTGTTATTCGGAAACATCGATACGTTCCTCGTCTGGAATCTGACGGGCGGCCCCGACGGCGGCCAGCACATCACCGACGTCACGAATGCGAGCCGAACGCAGCTCCTAAACTTACAAACACTGGATTGGGATGAAAAGTTGCTGTCGGCATTCGGGATTCCGAGGGCGATTTTGCCGGATGTTTGCTCGAGCAGCGAGATATACGGTACTGGAACCTTGCCGGCAATCGCGGGCGTGCCGATCGCGGGAATCCTGGGAGATCAGCAGGCGGCGCTGGTTGGGCAGACTTGTTTTCGTCCGGGCGAAGTGAAGAACACTTACGGGACCGGATGCTTTTTGCTGATGAATACGGGCGAGCGAATTGTACCGTCGAAATTCGGATTGCTGACGACGGTGGCGTACAAGCTGGGCAAAGAGCCGGCGCGCTACGCGCTGGAAGGCAGCATCGCGATCACTGGGGCGCTGGTGCAGTGGCTGCGCGACAATCTTGGAATTATCGAGAATAGCGGCGATGTCGAGACGCTGGCGCGCAGCGTCGAAGACAACGGCGGAGTCTATTTTGTGCCCGCGTTTTCGGGATTGTACGCGCCGTACTGGAAAGAGAGCGCGCGCGGAGTGATTGCGGGGCTGACGCGGTATGCGACCAAGGCGCATCTGGCGCGGGCGGTGCTGGAGGCAACAGCGTTTCAGAGCCGTGAGGTTGTCGAGGCGATGGAGAAGGACTCGGGAATCTCGCTGGAATCGCTGCGCGTCGATGGCGGCATGGTGAAGAACGATTTGTTGATGCAATTTCAGGCGGACATTTTGAATCGCGAAGTTGTGCGGCCAGCGGTTCAGGAAACGACTGCGCTTGGCGCGGCGTATGCGGCTGGGCTTGCGGTTGGATTCTTTTCCGACCTCGATGAGTTGCGAGCGAAGTGGGCGGTGGATCGGACCTGGAAGCCGTATGTGGGGGAAGCGGAGCGCGAAGGCTTGTATCGGCAGTGGAAAAAAGCGGTGACGCGGTCGTTTGATTGGGTCGATGGGTAGTGAGCGCGGACGGCGAAGAAAAAGATAACGCATAGGCGCAGAGTACACAGAGATGCGCGGAGAAGATGTCGTGGGGCGGAATGCGCGGAGAAACAATTCGCAAAGGCCGGCGGGAATCGACGCGACGGCTGCGATTGAAGATTTGCAGGCCACCGTTTATAGATTGGGCGCCACTTTTTTTAGAGTTCGAGAGGAAATTTGAATGACTTCGCCATTTCTTGGTGAATTCCTGGGAACTGCCGTGCTGATCCTGCTCGGCAACGGCGTGGTTGCCGGAGTGGTGCTGAAAAAGTCGAAGGCGGAAGCGAGCGGATGGATCGTGATCACGGCGGGTTGGGCGTTCGCAGTGATGGCCGGGGTGTTCGTTTCGATCGCGTGCGGGAGCAGCGATGCGCATTTGAATCCGGCGGTGACGATCGGAATGGCTGTGCGCAGCGGGAGTTACGAAAAGGTGCTGCCGTACGTTGCGGCGCAGTTGCTCGGCGCGATCGTCGGGGCGACGCTGGTCTGGATTCACTATTTGCCGCACTGGCGCGAAACGGAAGATCCCGCGGCGAAGCTGGCGTGCTTTTGCACGGCGCCGGCGATTCGTAACTTTGGGACAAATCTGGTCAGCGAGATTATCGGGACGTTCGCGCTGGTGTTTGTGGTCGGCGCGATTTTCTCGAAGAACGTTGCGGCGACGGGACCAGGTGCGCTGGGGCCGTATCTGGTTGGGTCGCTCGTGTGGGGTATCGGTCTTTCGCTTGGCGGGACGACAGGATACGCGATCAATCCGGCGCGCGACTTCGGGCCTCGGCTGGCGCACGCGGCGCTGCCAGTGGCAGGCAAGGCGGGATCGGACTGGGGGTATGCGCCGATTCCCATTTTGGGACCTGCGATTGGCGGTGCGCTGGCGGGAGTGCTGCTGAAGGTGCTGGCGATCGCCTGACTGACACCGGCAGTCGCTTACGCACTCGGTGCCGCACTAGCATCAGGCGTAGTAAGCCCCGCCCCGACAATGTCCGGTTTTCGCTTTTTATTCGATTTGGACCCCATACCCCTATGTTTTTGCAAAGAGTGAGCAAACTATTTATTTTGAATGATTTAGGGATTTGACCATTTTCAAGAGTGTGCAAGTGGCAGATTTTATTGTGTTTGCGGACGGGCCTAAATCGAAGTGAACGATCTAGTTGGTCGAGTCGCGGCCGACTGCCGGGATGGGACCAACCGGCGAGCGACCTCGAAAGCGGCGCCGAGCCGCCGCACTCCACATAAACCTGCGTAGAAATGAAAAAAGCGCCGAATGGGTCGGCGCCGAACGTAGAACTCTACTGATTTAAGGATAGCACAAATTATCGGATCGTCAAGGCCTCTTTGGGGCTGAGGAATCAGCGCCGGTCGTCACAGGCTCAGCGTACGGGCTGTTCATCGCTGGAGGGGGCATGATGATGATGGAAAGTTTGGGGCAGGGGCTCGGTGATCAGTCTGGCGGGAGCCGTGGAGGTCTGCGCGGCGAACTGTAGAAGCAACTGCTCGTATGCGGTGAGGACCTTTTCCTGAGTGAAGTCTTCGCGATGGCGCTTGAGACTCGCTTCTTCCATGGCCAATAGTTTCGCCGGTTCACGGTCGAGGCGCAGAAGAATGTCTTCGATGTCATTGGGCGTGCGGAAATAAAGAGCACCCTCTCCCGCGACCCAGCGGTTGAAGCGATTGTCGTGAGCGAGGACGGCGTTGCCGGCGGCGAGCGCTTCGACAAGCGAAGGGTTGGTGCCGCCAACGCGGTGGCCGTGGAAATACGCACGGGCATGAAAGCGCAAGGCACGCACGATGTCGCGATCAAATACCGGGCCGAGAAAGACGATCTCGGATCCGGCGGCTTTGAGCACAGCCTTTTGGTAGGCAGTTCCTTCGGGACTGTACTTTCCCAAGATGACGAGAGGCATGCCGCGCTTGCGAAGAGAATAGGCGCGCACGATTTCGAGGATGTAGTTCTCGGGCTCGGGTCTGGCGATCAGGAGGTGATAGTTTTTTCGCTTCAGGTTGTATTTCTGAATGAGTTCGACGGGCGCCGAAGTAACGAGGTCCGCGCCGTAAGGAATCACTGAGATTTTCTTTGCCGGGGTATGGCGGGAGAGATGGCGAGCGATCTCAGGATGATCGGCGATCAGGTGATCAGCGACACGAGCGCCAGCCCATTCGTTGAACCAAAACCAGATCCGCGCCGGTAGAGACCACTTCTCGCGCTTCCAGTCGATGCCGTCCATATTCATGAGATTTGGCAGCGAGCTGGCGCGATAGCGGGCATTGAACAAGCCTGTGTTGTAACCCAATGTCAGAACAACACCATTTTCACCAAGCGAATGCTTGATGGCTTTCCAATCGAAATGCATGGTTCCAACGGAACCACTGCCCGCGGGAATCAGAACGCGCCTTACTCCATTCCAAACATCCTCACGCTGTTGTTCGTTTTCTTCGACTTGGCAATAGACGGTGACATCGTGATTGCGGGAGCGGAGAAAAAGAGAGAAGTCCTGTGCGAAGGTTTCGAACCCGCTATGTCTCGACGGTATCCCACGGGTTCCGAGTATCAAAACGTGCATGCGGTTCGCTCCTGGCCCCTACCAGAGTCCTACTTGAAACGCCGTGATGCAAATTATATGGATGCTCGAGCTGCGGTGATAAGTGTGAACCCGCGGAGACATCAAGCAGCGTGACTATTTATACAACAGCTTATCCGGCCAGAGTTCCCCTGACTCCCGGCCCCGATCTGAAAGCGACACTGAAAAGCTTGCGTCGAGCTTTCTCCTGCGGCGCGCAATTGCCCTTGCGCGACCTGCGGCCACCCTAACGATTCTAACGCCCTTCGGCGCGCAGTACTGCGGGAATCGTCTTGAACAGAATCTTAAGGTCGAGTCCGATACTCCAGTTCTCGATGTACTCCAGATCCAAAGCCATGTTGGTTTCCCAGGAGGGGCTGTTGCGCGCGGTCACCTGCCACAAGCCCGTCAAACCGGGAGTAACGTCGAGGCGGCGTAGATTTTCCAAGGAGTATCGCGCGTAGTCGTCCACAGGATGAGGCCGAGGTCCGACGATGCTCATTTCGCCACGGATTACGTTCCACAGTTGCGGCAGTTCATCGAAGCTGGTGCGACGCAGCCATCTGCCAAAGCGAGTAATGCGTGGGTCTTCCTCGAGTTTGAAGAAAGGGCCCTCGCGCTGGTTTTCGGCGCGGAGTTCTTCCTTGCGCGCATCCGCGTCAACACACATCGTGCGGAATTTGAAGCAGCGGAATCGATTGCCTTTATAGCCGACGCGATCGGCAATGTATAGGACGGGACCCGGCGAATCGGAGCGGATGAGTATCGTGAGCAATAAAAGAAACGGGGACAAAAGGATCAGGGCAAGACCCGCGAAAACGACGTCGAAAGCGCGCTTCATGGCGAGACCGATGGCAGGAATCGGCTGCCATTGGAGATCCATTACGGGAAATCCACCGATCGTGTGAAGGGGAGCACGCCAGCCAAGACCGTCGTAGAGGTCGGGGAGAAGTTTGAGACCGAGGCGCAGTTCACGAGCCTGGAGGACAGTTGTCTTGACCATTTCCCTGTCGGCGGGCAGGGTGACAAAGAGTTCGTCGGCGAACTGAGTCAAGGCGATGGTGCGGAGATCTTTGAGAGTGCCTAAGACTCGAGGATCGGATGAGGATTTCGTATCGAGAAAACCGCAGACGTGATAGCCCAAGTGGGGATTGTCTTCAAACCATGTGGCCAAGGCCTTGCCGGGACGGCCGGCCCCCACGATCAAGACGCGCGACACGCCGATACCACTCGCCGAACGGGACAAGACTCTACGGCGCTTGAAGTAGCGCCAACCGGAAAGGGTCAACACATTGAGAGCGCCGGCGGAGAGAACAACGATGCGGGAGATATCATTGTAGCCGGTGATGAAGACGAAGAGGATGAGGAGAGCGGTCGCGGCACCGACGGCTCTGGCGACCATCAAGGTCTCATCCAAGACACTACGATCGCGAGGAGTGCGATAGAGATTCTGGTTTGCGCATCCGAGAACAACCAGAGCGGCATATAGGAGAAAGAAGCCAGCGTAGGCGTGTCCAGCAACTTCGTTGAATGCGCGGCGCTGAACGGCATCAGCCAAACCGAAGCGGAGACCGACCACCAAGACACCGACGGCGCATACCAATACGGCGTCGATGGCAGCATAGGTAAGCTGCACAGATAAGCTGCGAACCAGAGTGTGTCCGCGGACGCGGCCGTTGGGAACAACCTGAATGGGCAGAACGCCCTCGGTGAACAGCTCGCGGGGCGGGGCGCCCACCAATTTCGGCCTCAGTCTCGTACGACGCGTAGCCGTACTGTTCATCTACCGATTTCCCTCAGTGAAACAGCGTTCTCAACTCTCGAGAGTTTGCGGACTCAAGAGCCGAGTCAAGCTTGCCAGTTGCCGGTACTTTGGTACAACACAACCCAACGACGAGTATGTCGATCAGCTCCAAGAGCGAACTGAACTGTTGCGGATTGCCGCAGGAAGCAAACTGCCCTGGTCCTAATCTGCGGCTCCCTCGACGCTCGAAAGAGTGTGGTGTGACTGCCGGGCTCGAATCCCATTGTTCACTTCCGCCTCGACAAATAAGGATCGCAGAGTCTCGGCAGCCGCATCATAGACCGAATCGACCGTTACAAGACGTAAACAGTGAGGCTGGTCGAACAGACAGTAATCAAAACACGGCCGACACCAGAACTCAGGGCGGATGACGACCCGGTGACCCTCTCCGAGCGGCGCCCACCACAAGGGTTCGCCGGGGCCAAAGATACCGACCGTAGGAACGTCCAATGCGGCTGAGAGATGCATTGGGCCGCTGTCGTTGCAGATGGATAGCTGACAGCGGTTGAGCACGGCCATGAATTTACGTAAAGGCAGCGCGATCTCTATAAATTGACGTGATTTCGCGGCAGAAGGTTGCTGGCCGGGGTCCTCAAACCAGATGATTCGAACGGGGAAGTTCCGGGCTAGCCGCTCCGCGACGGCGCGGAACCGATCTTCGCCCCACTGCCGAACCGGGCTTCGAGCTCCCGGGTTGATGGCAACGACGAACTCTTCGGAGCCGATGCCAAGATCTTTCATGTACTTGCCGGCCCACTCGTTTTCTTCGGGCGTCAAACGCAGGTGGGCGCGACGAGTGACGACCGTTTTGCCGACATGCTCAAGGAGACGGAGCCAAGTGCTGGAGAAGTGAGGCCGCGACACGTCCGGCGTCACTGCGTCGGTCAGCAAGAAGCCGCCGCCGCCGAATGCGTAACCGACACGACGGCGAACATTCACCAGCCATAGGATGAAATTTTCACGGAGATCGGCGCGAGCCACGAATGCGAGGTCGAAGTTCCTGGCCTTCAAGGAGGCGAGGGTCCGAAAAAAATCAAACCATAGAGGCGTGAACGGGTTGTACTTTTTCCAACGAGAGTAATGTTGCGCCCAAGGGACGCGAACCTCGATGATCTCGTCGACAAAACCCTGATCGCGGAGAAGCGGGACGCATTTAGGGCTCGTCAAAATGGCGATGTGGGCGCCGGGATATTGGACGCGGAGACTTTCGAGAAAGGGGGTCTCCATGGCGATGTCGCCGATGTTCCAATACTCGACGACCAAGATTTTTTCGGGCTCGGGATTGGCCGGAGCCGGACGATTTGGCCGAAAGCGGTCGACGATGCGGACCAACGGCCTGAGAATCGCTTCGGCAGCTTTGATGAGCCTTCTCTTCTTGGGGCTGATGCGAACGAGGATGCCCAGTGCAGCTTCGTTGGCGCTCTTGTGAGCTGCTGGGCTTGCGGTCGTCGCTGGCTCGATCTGAATCAAAAGGAAAAGCTCCCTAACCTTGGATGACCGGATTCAGTCAGATGACTGCCAAGTCAGATGTTGCGCCGAAAAGATGAGAAAGACAGCCCTATGACCGAGCCTACAATCACCGGACTCTTGCTTGATATCAGACTCAGGCAGCATCCTGATCCTTTGAAACAGACGTCAATTTCGAAGGCTCCGAAGCGCGCGAATCGTTCACCATCGCGTCTTCCACAATGCCGCTCAGGATGTGAATAATCAGCGAGTGAGCTTCCTGAATCCTCGGAGTCGAATCCGAAGGAACGCTGAGGCAAACATCCACGGAGCTGCGCAGTTTGCCGCCAGATTTTCCCGTCAATCCGATGGACGCGATTCCTAATTTTTTCGAGGTCGCGACAGCTTGAAGAACGTTGGGTGAATTTCCGCTCGTGGAGATCGCCACGACGACGTCGCCAGGCTTACCCAGCGCTTCCAGCTGGCGCGAGAAAATGGTTTCGAAACCGTAGTCGTTGCTAATCGAAGTTAACGCCGATGAATCCGTAGTCAGCGCGATGGCGGGAAAGGCTTTGCGATCCTGGCGATAACGGCCAACTAGTTCCGCGGAAAGATGCTGCGCATCGGCGGCACTGCCACCGTTGCCGAACACGATCAGTTTTCCGCCATTTCGCATACTTGCGATGATCAGGCGCGCTGCGTCAGCGATGAGCTGGGTTACGCCGACCAATTGCTCCTTAACGGCGATACTTTCCCGAATTTCGCGTTCAATCCCCGCCAGTAATTCTGCCACTAAATAACTCTCTCCACAGCTACTTGAGTCCTAACGAGCACTAGACGGCTACGAAACGAAGTAAAGAGGATAGAGCCAAGCACGCTTTTACGTGACCGAGACTTGCTTACGCACGCGCGCCCAACTGGCCGGCATATTCCTTGGCACCTCGATCTCGTCGAAGGTGCTGCTCTCTCTGGCGCCGTGAGACTTGACCCACTCGGCCATTGCGGCTACGCCATCTCGAAGAGAGACCGCCGGAGTTCGGTTAAAAGTTTTCTGCACTTTGGAGTGATCAGAAAACGCGACCTTGACTTCGTTGCGCGCGTCAAGATGGACAACTTTGCACTTTTCGCCCATGGCTTCGGAGACGATTGACGCGAGTTCATTCACCGTGTAAGGAACGTCGGCTCCGACGTTGAAAATTTGATTGTGTGCCTCGGGGACATTCACAGAGCTGGCGATGATGGGAGCTACGTCATCAATGTGCGTGAATGCGCGGACCTGGGTTCCATCGCCAAAAATAGTAAGAGGTTCGCCGCGAAGGATTTGATTCATAAAAATGCCCACGACGTTGCGATAGCGATCACCGATGTTTTGGCGCTCGCCGTAAACGTTGTGCGGGCGAAAAATAATGTAGTCGAGTCCGAACATTTCGTGGCTCACTTTGAGTTCTTGTTCGACGGCAAGCTTGGCGATGCCATAAGAGTCTTCGGGAATCGGCACCATTTCCTCCTTCATGGGAGACTGGCCGGCGCCATAGACAGCGATGGAAGATGTGAAAACGAAGCATTTCACATCGTGATTGATGCTTGCGTTGATCAAGTTCACCGAACCGATCAGATTGTTGTTGTAGTTGAAGCGCTTAATGAAATGGCTGAGACCTTCGGCCGCGTAGGCGGCGAGGTGATAGACGTAGGTGAACTTGTGTTCGCGGAAAAGGCGATCGATGAGATCGGCGTCGAGAATCGAGCCCTTCGCAAAAACTACGCCTTCGGGGATGTTGTCGAGAAAGCCGCCGCTGAGATCGTCCAAAACGACGACTTCGTGTCCCGCGTTGAGGAGGTGCTCGACCACATGGGAGCCCATGAATCCTGCTCCACCCGTGACCAGTGAACGTGGCATTGAATGAAACTCCTTCAGTCTATAACTCGAATTGAAGCAAAAAGTTCCCAATAAAAAGCACGATATCTAACGCTTTCAGGCGCCGCCAGTGGCCGATTCGAGGCGAGTGTGCAGGCCTTTGCCCAAGCCACGATAAATAGCCCAAAGGGCGCGGAAGTCGCGACGCCAGAGTCGCAAAGCAGTATAAAACGCGACATGGGAAACGCTGAATACCACCGTGTATGTAGGGACCTGAAACCAGCGGACATGCTTGCGAGCGAGAAAAACCATGTTCCGCGTGCTCAAGAATTGGCGCCGCTCCTCGCTACCCTTCGCCAGTAATTTAACGTTGGTGGCACCGTCGATGTGCCAAAGGTGGGCCTTGGGAGCAAAACGAAGCAAGTGGCCATGTTCGGCAAAACGGAGGGACCAATCGACGTCTTCGGCGTAGATCCAGAATTGTTCGTCGAGGAAGCCGACTTTTCGCATCGCGCTGCAGCGAACCATCATGGCGCAACCAGTGGCCTGAGTGATTTCGAGTTGATTGTCGAACTGGCCGCGGTCTTTTTCCTTCCAGCCGCGATGCTTGGTGGTGCCTGTCCAGAAGTTGAAGCCACCGCCCGCGTACCAGAGAGTGTCGGGCTGATGAGCCCAGTAAATTTTGGGGCTAACGACGGCGACCTTGGGATCGCTCTCCATGACGGAGATCATTTCGGCGACCATGTCGGTGGCGGCGAACGTGTCGTTGTTGAGCAGGAGGGCGTAGTCGAAATCGCGCGCCAACGCATCGCGAAGCGCGGCATTGTTGGCTCCGCTGAAACCGTAATTCTTGTCGAGCGCGAGGAATTTTACCTGCGGATATTTTTGAGCGACAAGAGCGGCCGAGCCGTCACTGGAATTGTTGTCGACAACGATGGTCTCCATGTCGGCATTTTTTTGCAACGCGAGGCTATCAAGACAAGCGGGTAAGAGATGCTCGCCGTTATAATTTAGAACAATGACTGCACAGCGTTTACTCATTCCGAATTCCCCAGCCTCCGGGATGCGAACTGCGATCTGTCTTCTTCGTTTTAAATTCACTTACGAACTGCGACTACGATGTCCTGAAAGAAAGGACCTTCGGGCCGACACCAAGAACCATAGTGTATATCTTTGATTTCGAGGCCCGCTTCGTCATAGTACCGCCGAATCAGGTCTTCGGATAAGCCGATCGCCGATTCAGGAAAGGCGGGGTCGGCAACGGCGTAGTCTCCGCGCTCATGGTTGAGAGGGATTTTGGATTTGCCGTCTGCCACGACCCTTCGGGATAAGTCGTTGAGCAAGAAGAAGCTAATGAAGGACTTAGCGCCCGGCTTGAGGACACGTCCGATCTCGCCAATGTAGTTTCGAACCGCCTCCGGGAGCATGTGCGTGAAGACGGAAATCAGATAGACGAAATCGAAACTGGCGTTTGAATAAGGGAATTTGAACTGCTCCGGTAATACTGTTCCTTCGGGATTGTAGTGCTTATTGAATACATTCACATGACGGAAGATGAATGCGGGGTACCGACTAGTAATCGCCCCCTGGCACCACTCGATCCCGGCCTCGACGATGTCGAAGCCCTCATAAGTGCCCGAGGGGCCGAGGAATTGAGTCAGAGGGACGGCTTGTTTGCCAATGCCGCAACCGACGTCCAAGATGCAATGGTTGGGCTTAAGATCGCAGTATTTGATGAAAGAGTTCAGGAACTGATTGTCGCGGAAACCACCTCCGCCAACGAACCATAGGCCGCGGGGAGGGATGAGTGGATCGCGTCTGCCGGCCAAGAAGTCGATGGCATCCAGGGGGAAATACGCGACGCGGCGGATGGCCAGGCGAGTCTTAAAACGGGGAAAAGCACGCTTGGCCAAAACTGTGAGTTGCAAACTTTTTCTCCTTAGGCCCTTGACGTCGAACCAACGCGACGATCGTAGGGATTCGAATCGACAGACTTCTCAAAATCAATGCTGGCGGCGATGGAGTTCATGAGCGCGGCCCAGTCGACATTCGGTGAGAGGGCGCGTGTGTCCAGATGCGTGGCGATGGCGGGGACTGGAACCCAAAGAGTGACGCGGTTGCCGAATAAGATCTGAGCCCAATCGTACAACCATGCCTTGGCGACGATCTTGGCCAGCCACGGTTGTTTCCATGCGAAGCGCAGAGTTTGAATGGGATTGAAGATCGAAAATTTGGTCATGCTGAGCCACAGGCTGCAATCGTAGTTGCGCCGGCAGTACGTTCGAAAAGTAGATTCGTTTGCCGCTAGAGTGGATTTTCTGGTCAAAAATGTCAGACACGTCGAGGCTGCTGTTCGCCAATGATGACCGGAATGGACGCGCAACCATTTTGGATGATTGTGAATTTCGAGCGTGTAGCAGTCGAGGTGATCATACGGGGTGACGAAGTCGACGTCTTTATGCGACTTGAGAAACTGCACCATGGTCGAAAACAGTTTCGGTTGATAGACGTAGTCATCTTCGGCCAAATACACCAGATCGCTGTCGGTTTGACTGAGGAGAATGTCGAGCTGCTTGCCAAATGTCGGCAAATTTCCGACGCTCGGGAGCGGGACTAGCACCAACTCATCCGGGCCAAAATACTTGCGAAAAATGTCGGCATAACTCTCGGGACATCCGTCGAGGATCGCCCACACCTTAACGCGCAAGCCTTCGACCGATTCCTTGAACGATCGCAGACAAATTTCAGCGGAGCGAAGTTTGTCCTCGCTGAAAGGAAGTCCGCGGGCAGGCCGCGAGACCTGAGGATAGATTCGGTAGGCTACCGCGAGATCGTAGTTCGGCATTGAAGATAAAGTCTTTGGGCTAATGCTTTCAGTTTGGCAGGCTACGCTTGCCGCTGAACCCATTTGTACTCGTGCCGCTCGGACCGTTGCTTCTACGCTCTGATCTGGGCGCCACGCCGGGAGTTGGCGTCGTGGGAGGCGGACTTGGGGGCGTCCATTGAGATACTACTTTCCACGAAGGACCTCCCAAGTCGCTAAGAACGAAAGTAATCGATCCGGTTACATTCACGGAAGTTGCGCCCATAAGATCGATATTTCCACCGGAGCCGAAGGTCACGGCGCCACCTAAAGTGTAGAACGTGATCTCTTCGCCCGGGCCCAGTATGCTCTGAATCGTAGTGATCGGCGTCGTAGACGGATTCAATCCAACGGAATGGACGCCGTGGACATTGATTGAGGTCGCGGGATTGATCTGTGTAGTGATCCCTGCCGTGGGTGGATTGGTCAGAGTGCCGAGGTAAAGATTATCCTGATAGGCCACGCTTGCCAAATTCGTAGACGAAACGACGACGTCGGGATTGCCGCCCATCACGTTGTGAGAAAAAACGATACCTTCAGCAATAGCAGTGTCGATTTTCAACTCGTAACCGGCGCCGCCGTTCACGGCCGAATCGCCGGAAAAGTAAGAGTCGGTGATCGTCAAGCCGTGAACGCCGATGCCCGTGTTGTTGGTGATGTGGTAGCCGCCCCAGAGTTTTTCGTGGTGTGAGTTATAGAAACTGACATTGTAGGCGCCATCGAGTTGGATGCCTGTGGCTGCTGATTGTGCGATGAGACCTTCAAAAACGATGCTAATCGGGTAACCGTTAACACCGCCCCCTGTGCCACCCAAATAAATATCTGTACCGTCTCCGGGCGCCTGCCCATCGAACTCGCAGTTGCGAAAACGCAGTTCGAAAGTTCCACCCTCGAGCCGCAAGGCGTTTCCGCCCCCTGGCGCACGGTACGCCACGACGTTGTTGAAGAGGACCCATTGAGCGAGAGACCCAAAATTGGAGCTGGGCCCTTTGACGTGGACGGATACGCCAGCAAACCCTTCAAGATAAACATCATTGATCGTGGAATACCACAATCCTGAATTCGTCGTGGTGCTTGTGTCGATGAGGATTCCGTCTTCGCTGGTGTTCCCAGAAGATCCAAGAACGCGAAACCCGGAAAGGTACACGTTGGAGGATGGACTGTTATTGATTTGAGGGACGACGAACACAGGGTTGTTGCCATTTGTCGATTGCAAGATCGTGCCGTTGCAAGGCGCCGAAACAGTGCAAGTAACGCTGCCGGTGGCTCCGCCCGAAGCGCCCATGCCGATGATCTTAAGCGATTTGCGCAGGGTGATCTGCTTGACAGTGTATGTGTACGGTCCGAGATAAATTGTGACGGCTTTGGAGCCCGGGTCGATCGTACCGAGATTCAAGTTCACGTTGGGCGACACGGCATAAATGATGCAGCCGTTCGCGGGGCAGGCGGACACGGCGGCGGACACACCGCCTGAGAATTGGTCGGCGAACAATATATTGGCGAGATTCTGGAGGGTGACTGATCCCCCCGCGTCGGTGATTTGGGAGTTCGCAAACCCGCCGCCGGAATATTTAGGAATCACGTTGACGGGGCCAGTTCTGCCCGTGATGTCGCCTGTCGAAGAAGAGGTAGTGGTGGAAAGTGCCGAGGCAGAGGGAGCGATGACAGCCGGGGAATTCACGATGGAAGGTTCGGTGACAATCGTCGATGCCGGGGCCGAAGTCGTAGACTCGGACTTGGCGAACGCGGAAGGCGGCAAACCGCCCAAAGTTTGCGCATCTGCCGCCTCCATGGCGTAGGGAACACTTACCATCAAGACTCTGGCCTCTTCTTCTGAGCCGGGACGGAGTACTTCAACACCCAACCATCGTGGTGAACCTGTGCTGAAAAGATCCATCGGGACGCCTTCGGGAGAAGTCGCGCCGAGCATCACTTCATAGCTGCCGTCGGCTCCGGGTTGGACATTTTGAACTTCTTCCCAAACTGCAGTTCCACCCTTGGCGGCGTCGTAGATGACGAACTTGACGGGGACGATGTTTGACGCGCCGCCTTTCGCCTTGAGAGCGCCGTTGATTTTCACAAAGTGTGGAACGCCCGAGACGCAAGAGTTGGGGCCAGTGCATTGGCCATAAAACGAAGCAGGAAGGAGAAGAAGCAGAAAGAGAGCCCATGCACATTTTTTTCGCAATGCTACATTCGTTTCGAGTCCAGCCAACGCGTACCAGTTACCCAAGCTCACCCTCCAATATAGTTGCCTTCTATCGAAGAACGACCAGACGCACCGGTGAACCACAGCGGTACAACCAATCGCAGAAACTGCGTTTTCAGAAATGCACGTTTCTCGCGCTAGACAACGTAGTCGCTTTCGGGGCGGGACAGGTGTTACTCGAATTCACGACATGAACAGCTCTGCATTACTTGGTTTTAACTGCTTCGACATACAGGCTTTCCGACACACGGCTCGGATTGTCGATGCATAGATCAGCGGAAACCGAAACTCCGAACGCCTGACGTCGAATATCTGTGAAACCAGCTCGTCTCAGCGCCAGCTCGAGCGTGGGGAAATCGTAGGCATATTTGTGTTCGAAATACTGCCGGAACACGGCGTTTAGCACTTCCATCTTGGTTTGGAATCGAGAACCAAAATGTACGTCGGTGTGATCGGGGTTGAGCGGTCGAACGTCAATCAAATCGTTCCAGCCGTCGTTGCAATAAGCACGCACGTAGCGTTCGACGTCTGGAACGATGATTCTGACAACTCCCTGTGGCTGCAAGACTCGGTGGCATTCTGAGAGAAAGAACGGGGCTTCTTCCACGTAGTCTATGTGCTCGAAAAAATGCTCGGTGAAAACGACGGAAACAGATTCATCCGCGAAAGGCAGGCTCTTCCGGCAGTCGTAGATGCAATTGACCCCCGGATACCGGAAAACATCTACATTGACCCAACCGTCTTTAGCGGATTGTCCCGGACCGACATTGATTTTCAGGTTTTTGCGGTTTTCAAAGGACTTCCTCACGTGCGAGGGCCAATTCATCAACCTTTTCACCGCAATGCGCAGCTCACCGAGAAATGGATGGTACGCATGCCGGGGAATGAAAGGCAACGCGGTCATCGCAATTCTCTCGAAGCCCGTTTTGCCAGTGAGCCTTTGATGAAAATTTGGATAGATTTCCGGGATCGCTACAGATTTGTCGTTCGTCATTCGTTTACCTTGCCACCGACTTTCCCATGATGTCCTCCGAGCAAATCGCGACCCACGACTAGATCGGCGAGAGCGTTGCCGCGGAAGCTAAGAGTCCGAGTTGCACCCACGTAAAAGCCAGAATCGTACCGTCTGTGGATTGAAATGAAATCGAGTAAATCAGCACTCCCGCCCACATCGCAACAACCAGACAATTTTCTTGCGAGGGAGCCTTTAGTGCAGGGCGAATCCTAAGCCAGACCGTCACGAAAAATGCGACCATCGACCCCAAGCCCAGCAAGCCAGTGTCGTGAAGGATTCGAAGGGGAGCGTTACCGATCCATGTCTTCTCGCTGGCCCACGACGGAATGTACTTGTTCCAGTCGAAAGTGAGATTGAAGCTAGCGGTTCCCCGCCCGATCAAAAGGTGCCCGGGCACTTCTTGAAGCGCCTCCTGGATAATGATCGCGCGGGAGATCGTCGTTTCTTCAGCCAGGCCCTCATTCAACAAATTCGTGAACCTCTCACGCACGATTCGCCCGAGTGGACCTGAGAACAGCACAAGAATCAGGACAACCCCAGCCAACGCCGCCATGAGCTTTCGAGGGTCTATGGCCGCCGCGTTCCGGCGGTTTTTCCAAAGCAAATAAAGGCCGATAAGAAAGAGTGCGACCAAACTCGCTCTGGAAAAGCTAATCAGAGTGGCGATCGCGGCGATCAGAGCAAAAATAAAGTAGCGAACTCGATGTCCACCGAAAAGATAAAAACATAGCGAGACGACGGAAGTAGACGCGGCGAATGCCCCAAACAAATTGGCCTCAAACATTGTTCCGAAGGGCGCGGCGACGTCATTCAAATACTGGCCAATCTGCACACCGAAAGAAGTGTCGAAAGCCTGGTGAGACATGTAGCAGATAATTCCATAAACCGATTCCGCGACACCAATGGTCAAAAATATATTGACTGCCCTACGCAGCACCTCGGCGTTTTGAAGCAATATTCGAATCAGAAAGTAGAAACAAATCGCCAAACAATTTTGCAGAGCCCATCGCAAGGTGGAGGCTGGGTCGGACGAACCTAATGACGAACCGATAAAATTTGCGCCCACGAAAAATAGAATGCAGTAGTCAATGCGAGTCAGATTCACTCGCTTTTTGGCTTTAATCAGCCATAGCCCCACGGCGAACACGGCAAGAACTACTGCAAAGTGCTCCGGGCGCGCGTTCCAGCCGCCAACCTCGACGGAAAACACTGGCATCGCGCTCGCGCCAATCAGCAGAGTCAAAATGCCGTACGGCCACCTGACTGTGGCGAGGGAGATGACAAGTAAGCAAACGACAACCGCGCCGATCCAGTTCAGATCTTCTTGCCACGCTAGGCGACCCAGAATGCAAACGGCGACGACAGCGGCGACGAAATCTACGAACCGCGCGATCTTCGGCGTCCACCAATTCAATGAAATCGTTTGAGCCAATGGGAGCCTATGTCTGCAAATGCGACAATGGAGCGACTTCAGGCTTTCGCTGCGGAGGGGTTAATCTTCGCTTCGAAAAGCAACTGGAACGCAAAAAGTCCCGGGAACCAGCGAGCAAGTATTTGCCACATGGGCCGAGCGTGGCCGGCAAGCCTTCCACCAAATGCGGGATGAAATTTCGTAACCTGAAAACCAGCACGCTCAATCAGACGTTGCGCCGTTTCGAGAGTATAAAAGCGGAGATGGGTGTGATCCAATGTGCCGCCCTCCTCGTAGATGAAATTCCCGGAGAGCAGCTTAAGTCTTGTAATCCAGTGAGCAATATTCGGCAGACAAACTACGATTGCCCCCCCCGGCGCGAGCATCTTTCGAATTTGCGCCAAAACTTTTTCCGGATGCACAAGGTGCTCTAGCACGTCGCCCATGAGGACCACATCGAATGATTGATTTTCGAGGTCTGTATTCCAGTCCGGGGAATTCAGATCGCGTGAGAGAACACGCTGGCAGAATTGAGCAGCGTGTTCCGCTGCCTCTTCGTCCACCTCAATCCCAGTCACCTGACATCCACGTTTCTCGGTCATGTACTGAGACATAAAACCGGTGGAGCAGCCCAACTCCAAGACCCGTTTTTGGGTGCCGACCCAATCGAGGAGTATCCGCGTACGACTATAGGGATCCGGGTTGGCGTCAAAGTCTGGGATAACGTACTGGTAGCGGCTAGCTTTTGAGGAAAACTCGACGGGAGAATGAGTAGTACTCATAAATAGTTGATTTTACCGGTTCGCTTACATCGAGCAATTGAAGAACGAGCGGGCTTCTTCAGGAAGCCTGGACGTGCCCCGGCGAACTCACGAATCTGCCAGTGAACTGCCTCACAGTGGATAAGAGGAACTGTCGATCGCGCGAATCAAAGGACCAATTCCATTGAGCCATCAAATAAGCGAAAACGGAAGCAGCGACAAGGACGATACGGAAAGGCAAGGCGAGTCCGCTGACAGATATCAAGACAACTACAGCAATAATTGCAACGAGGCCCAAAGAGCTGGCGGTTACACCTTTTTGATGGGCAACCCGCAGCGAGGCCAAGTGAACTCGATCGCAGGCTAAAACGATAAGAACGAAGTCGAGGAGCACCCGTACCGTGACTGCGATGGCTGCTCCGGTGATGCCCACCCGTGAAACCAGAACCCATACCAGAACGAGGTGAACGGGCAACTCAATCACGTGAAATATGGCAGTGATGTCGGGCCGACCAGCGCCTTGCAGAAGACCGTAGGGCAAAATACTCAAAGCGGTGAGAAAAGTAGCGAGGGCGAGCAATTGCAATGGGGCTGAGCTCTTTGCCGCGAATACGGGACCGAGCCACAGATTCAGAATATCGTGCGCGAAGGCAGCAACGGCCAGCAGCAATGGTCCCATGGTAACGATGATGTATTTCAGGGAACGGGCGTAGATATCCTCGAGTTTGTCCATCGCACCGACCGCCTCGAGTGAGCTGAAAGCCGGAAAGAGTGTCGAGCCGAGACTAGCGGGAATGACCAAAGTGCGATTGAGCATGTCTGCAGGTCCCGTGTAATAAGCGACGGCAGTCACAGAAAGCAGAGACCCGAGAGCAAAACGGTCGGAATACATCAATATAGGTCCGGCTATGTTAGTGACTGTAACCCAGCCGCCATATTTGAAAAGCCGGCCCAGAATCTCCCGCTCGAACGAAGGTCGCCATTTCGTTCGTGGAAACGGTGCGAAGCACAGCTTGAAGTAAACCAGCATTGCGATGAATCGAAGCATGGTCAAGCAGAGAAGAATGGACCCGAGGCCGCCACCGAATGGAACCAAAAAAAACGGGCTCGAGAACATGAGAACGTTGGTGATCGTTTTGATGTAGTTGATGACGTCGAACTGTTGAAGCGCTTCAAGCATGCCCCGCAGGCTGTTTGTAATAAGGATAATAGGAGTAGCGATGCCAAGCAGCTTGAAGCAGTTGGTTGCCTCGATGCTCATCTTGGCTGGTACGTGAAAAATTCGGTCTGCCAGCCAATGCGCATTCCAAATCAGGAGCGCTCCTGTGAGGATTCCAAACGCCAGCTGAAAAGTCATTGAAGTCCAGACAAGTGTCGGGATCTTGTCGTGGTCTCCCACGCTTACGGCTTCGGCGACAAACTTCGTTGTGGCACGCGACAAACCAAGGTCAAACAGGCTCATGTATCCGAGCAGAGCCCAGGAGATCGACAGGATTCCGAATGCGTCAGTTCCCAATCTCTTGACAACGAATGGGATGCAAACGGCGCCGATTATGAAAGCCGCGATCTCTCCGGTGAGATTGAAGATAGCGTTGCGAGCGAAAAGTCTGCCTGACAACAAAGGGGCGTTTTTGAGTTTCCGGTGGTCTGACATGGAATATCGAATTGCAGGCAGTGGGATCCAGCAGTCTCGGACTAATCGCCAGAAAGACCGCTATGAAAGATCGGAAGACGATGATGAAAACAAACTAAGGTCGCCGTGCCCATCTAAGCACTGTGGGAACAGCTCCGCCCAGTGAATCACATCCTGCATGTGATCCCGGCCAGTTTCTTGTAGAAATTCCAGCCCGAGGACGAAGCTACTTCTCACCATCTGAATCTTGATGCTTGCGGGACGTCACCAACTCTTCACCAGCCCCTGTGCTGCTACGAGAACCGTTCTTTGCCAACTGCAGCAGGTGGGCGCGCAAATCCGTAAAAACTTCCTGAGCGAAGAGTTTTCGGGCGTCTCGCTTGTCGGTCTCGTCCCATGCCGTCTTCGAGAACAACCAAAGGGTAGCCGCTAGAAACGCGGCGAGTGTACCGATGAAAATGATCAACATCCGCGGCGGAAATGATTTTTTATCCGGGATTGGAGCGGGATCGAGAACCTTGACTGCCGGGATCTCTTTGACCTCTTGAACCTTCGCCAACTCGTACTCTTTTGTCAGCGCTTCGAGTACGGCTTCCTGAATTCGCGTGCGCCGGTACAAGTCGGCATACGTGACGCCAAGGAGTGGAAGCTTTCGAATTGAAGGGTAAAAGGAATCGCCTGGAGTCGACTCTACATCCGTCGCGCTTTCGCCTTTACCACCGATTTTGTCAAGCTGGCGTTGCAGTTCATCAATGCGCGCTTTGATGGTGCGCACGCGGGGATTGCTGTCGGTATAAATCTGACGAAGGCCTTCGTATTGAGACTGGGCGGCGATCATCTCGCCTTGCAGCGTCGCAGCGGCGCCGACCATCGCCTTCGCCTGTTCCTTCACGTCTACTGCGGTGTTCTTGCTCGCGAACTGGCTGAAGTCTTTCTCGGCGTCTTCGAGGTCTTTGTTCACTTTTTCCAGACGGCCTTCAAGAAAGATGCGTTCACGGCGGGCGGACGAGGTGCTCAGGTCGGCGACGAGCTTATTGAGTTCCTCGACATAGGCATGAGCCATCGCGGAAGCTCTTTCGGGACTGTGATCGGTCACCGTGATGGAAATGATTTGGCTCTTGCGGTCGACGACAACCGAAGTATGCGCAGCAAGATCCTTACGAAGATCTTCCATGTGGCTGGAGTGGTAGACCTTTTTCAAATCGAATTGTTCGATCAATCTGTCGGCGACGGTGGCGCTGCCGAGGACTCCGACGAAAACATCGCTTGAGCTCTTGAGGCCGAGAACGTCGTTCGCGATGCCGGCTAATCCTCCGCCTCCAGCGCTGCTGGTCATTGCCGCAGCGGCCATCATCAAGCCTGAACTGGATTGGTTATCAGGCGGCATGAGACGGGTCGTGGATTCGAAGCGCGTAGGAATCAGGAAGGCAACCGCTGCACTGGCAAGGAGCGCGTACAAGCAGACTCGAAACAGCATGCGGCGATGCGCCCACATCAGGCGCACATATGGGAGAGTTTTCTCGCTGCGCTTGGAATCATCCGGTTCCGCGGGAGTTCTTGAGAAATCAGATTGCGGAAGTTCGGGCACGGGTCGACGGGAAGAAGCGCCACTGGTATACATCACGGGCGACCTCCCGCTTCAAAATCGGCATTCGCGGAATTTTGACGAAATAGTTTCTGTGGTTGAAACAAAAATTCCACCGTCGCACTCACATCTGTTTGCTGGCCAGGTTGAATAACCGGAAACGCCCAGCGCTCATATTGCACGGAAGCAGAGACCCCAAAGCTGGGCCGAAACCAATAATCTCCCCTGACACCGACATCCGTTACGGTACCACCACCAGGTACGAAACCTTGACTCACCTTTTGATGGCGATAATTAAATTGCAAACGGTTGCGCGCGTTGAACCAGTAGTTGGTCCAGGCTTGAGCCCCTTGACTCTCTCTGCCAATCCAACTTCCGATCAAGTCGCCGTTATTGGTGTAGCCACTGCGCCAAGTAAAATTGAAATAGTAGAAGCCATCACCGAGCTGCCCGCCGAGAGGATTGTCGGTGTAGACGCCTTCGAATCTCAAATCCAACTTTGGAAGTTTCGGGACGTGCGAAAAAAAGAGCCCTGCGTGCCAGGCGGAGCGGTCGGCATAACCAATGGGTGAGAACTGATCGTCGGTGAAGCCGTCGCCATAGAAACTCACCCAGTCACGTAGATAGGGCAGCCGATAGGTGAAATCGATTCCAGACCGGCGATCGCCAGGCTTGATCGGACTTCCGCCTGCATCCGTTACGTGCTCGTTTGTGGTTGAAAACAAGCTTCGCAACAGAGTGTGGATCGTGAGGGGATACCCAGGTCCGCCGTAAACCGTCGTGCGGAAGACGCCGAACTCGAAATTGCGGGTTGGCTTAAAACTAAGCTTTTGACCGTGAATGAACGGCTGAGGATCGACTAATTGTCCGTTCTGACCCGTGAAACCAATCGGCGCCGGACTGAAGACAAATTGGTAGCCGGTCAACTGACCCAAGAAGAATTCCAATCGCATCGGGCCGAGCCATCCGAGGACGCTCGGCAGTTTGAACGGCGTAACCCGATTCACTCGAAACATGTTGATGGGCTCGATGTTGTCGCTGAGCATCATCGGTCCGCCATCGCCCGGTCCCCACCAGAGGCTCTGCTTTCCAAATGAGAGTTCCCAGTTGGAAAGCATCAGGCCGACGTATGAATCTAACAGCGTGAATTGTTGAACAGACGCCCCGGAGGTAGCGGTAGGCACAATGGGAAGATTGTCGATATGCTGAATCGCTTCACGCGTCGAAAGAGAAAACGATGGAGTACCGGGCGCAGTTTGTGCTTCACCGCGGACGTAGGCGAACCAGCGGCCCCAGGTCGCGCTTGCCGAAAATCCGTTTACGGTGCTCCAACCTTGACCATAAGGACGTCCAAAATCATTGATCTGGGTTTGACCGAACGTGTAGCCATCATTGAGAGGCAATCCGGAAATGTATTCCGTTCGTGAATATAAAGATTCCACTCGAAACGTGGACGAGGCATTTTCGTCGGCGGCTTCCTGATCTTGTTGAAATTCATGTTCCAGCGCGTCCAAGATGCGGGCGCCTTCGCCACTTGCGTCGTTATTGATGTGATCTTCGGCTTCGTTCATGAGACGAATGCATTCGTTTCGGGTCCAGGGCCGAAGTCCCTCGATATCCGTGTCAATAAGACCAAGACCGGCCAAACGCTCAAACGCCTCGTACATCCAGCTATCCAGCGGCACGTACGGGGATCCCTGATTCGACGGTGATGGATTATCGACGTGGAAGATCTCGCGCAATGGTCTCCACTCGCTACCTCCGAGTGAAGGATCGTAATGTCGACTGTAAACTTCCTGACCGATCATGTTGCCCATCAGTTCGCCAACGAACACATCGGATGGGAAATGCTGCTTTGAACGCACGCGGGAATAACTTACGAAGGACGCGAGACCGTAGGCGAGTATTTTCGGAATTGGTCCGGGATATTCGTGGGCAAAAACTCCGGCGGCTGCCCATGCGATAGTGGCATGTTCGGAAGGAAACGATGTCCCCCCGCTGAAGAAGGAGCCGCTCCCGTCCCCTTGAAAAGGCCTCTGCCTGCCAAGCGTATATTTCAAAACTTCTGTATCAACAAAACTGTTCAATGCGGCTTCGCCAGCCAAGAATCCGGTTTCGCGCCAGTGTTCACGGTGCGATGGATAGCTCAACAGCCACATCGCACCCGCACCGCCCAGTAACGCGGCAACGCCGGCGTCGGAGTACGTCTTGTTATGGCTCAGGGTTTGCGGATTGTTGGACAAGTGAGAGCTAACGTCACGATCCGTCGTGAACAGCCCAGCGGCGATTCCGCTCGCCGGCACCAACCAGTACGTGTCGTCGGAGCGGAGCTTCGTGGGACTCGTCCAAATTTGTTTTTGATCTCCCAAAAAGTCTCTTCCTAAATTGTACAAACCATATTGAGAATCTGATGCTTGAGAACCCCCTACTGAATCTGCACCTTGCTGAGCTTTGGGTTCCTCCGATTTTTCCTGCGTGTCGTCCTTCGATTGAGCAGCGCGTTTTTCAGTCTGTTTTTCAGTCTGTTTCTCGGTCTGTTGGTCAGGCTGCTGCTGAGGTCTCTCCGCAGCGACCGATTGATATGCAAACGTCAAAATCAAAAGCAAAGTCAACGCTCCGCTGATTCCGAACCGTCTTGCCCGAAGTGCCCACTTCAAAATCACGGGTGAATGTATGCGACCGCCAGTGCCGCCGATGCCGCGAGCTGTCCGGCCTGGAAGAGATTCTGCCAATTGCGTGTTCCGACACGCGGCGCAACTTCCGGCACTACGATCGAATCTCCTGGCTTCAGGGTTTGCCCAAGCGGATCGCCGGAGAACCACCCCGCGCCATTGTTCTTAGCGGACAAAACCGAACCGTCGGCGCGAATCACGAATACTGCCTTTTTGTCGGCGAGTTGTGTCGTTCCTCCCGCTTGGCTGAGATACCAACGGGCACTATGTCCTGGTCGATAACTGACAGCGGTAGGATTGAAGACCTGTCCGTTGACCATCACATAGTCATTTTTCTTAGGAATCAGCAAAATATCGCCATCGCGAACCGGAACGTCGGCCGAAGAGTTCTTCAGATTTTTGAGATCGGATGGGATGCGAACGACGACTCGGCCAATCGGCGGATTTGACTGAAGTTGCTGCAGGGTTGTTTCTGTCTCGGCAATCGCCGTCAGTTTCGCGTTCTTCTCATCTGGAGTTGTGTCCGGCAATTGTTTCAGGTTGATCTGCTCTTGCTTGAGACGTCTCACGATCTCGAGACGCGAAGCCAGTTCAACTTCGCGAACCTCGCGCCTCATCAAAACCGCACCGTACGGATAAGCAAGGGGACCAAACCCACCGGCACGAGCCAGCACAGAACTCAGTTTTTCGCCGGGCCTGATTCCGTAAGCACCAGGATTCCTCACTTCGCCCTTCACACTGATCGAAGCACCCAGATCGTTCCAGTTCGGCAACTGACGAATGGTCAGGACATCGCCATTGTTCAGCGGAAGGTTTGAGGTCGTCTCTCCGGCCAAGGCTTCGGAAATCGTGACGAGTTGATGCGAACCAGTGAGTTCGCCTTTGTCGGCCCAGCTATAGTGCGTCAGGTCGGCGGTTTGATTGTCGGCGCTGGGTGTCAATCCGCCACCAGTGCGAATCAAGTCGGCGACGGTCATATTCGTAGTGAGCGGATAACGACCAGGTTTGCCGACTGCGCCCTGGACGTAGACGCTAGCGGGCTCAACTGCATCGGGACTCTTGTGGATCAACAATCGGTCGCGCGGTTGCAGCCAGATGTTCGCGGAAGGATCGCCTTCCAGCGCGAGATTCAGATCGACGCTGAATATCTTCATTTTGCCGTCGGGCTGATAGCGAAAGACTTGCGCATCGGAAATTTTCGCGTCCGGCGCAATCCCACCGGCCAAATGGACGGCGTCACTCAAATGGATTTGACCTGCGGTGCGGAATGTCCCAGGCCCGCGCACATCGCCAAAAACAGAAACGGTCGGGGGGTTCTCGAAATCGAAGCGGCTGAAAATCCGGATGGTGTCCATCGCATGAAGAGCAGGAGCCTGCGCGGGATTTGCGAGCGCTGCCGCCAAATCAAAGCTTTCCACTGTCGGATGAAAGTCCGGCGCGTTCAAACGGATGATCTCTGCGTACTGACCGGCCGGCTCCGGCAGCAAGTCTTGGTATGAAGTGATCACGTCGGTGACGCGCATGTCGGGGCGATAGGAATAGCGGCCGGGCCGGATCACGTGGCCTTCGACGTAGACGGCGTCTTTGTTGTAAGGCGCGATCGGAAATACTCGGATACGATCGCCGTCTTTTATTTCGAATGCTTCCAATTTCTTTGTAGTCTCGGCATCGCTGTCGATTTCCGGCATATCGAAACTCAACATCGTTTGGTTCTGATGTTCTATGAGTCTCTGCACTTCGATATGGCGAAGTGTTGCAGTGGGAAGTAGCCCGCCGGCAAGTTCCAGCACCGACGCCAAATTCTTTTCGTCTTTCAGCTCGTAGATGGCGGGCCGCCGAACCATTCCTTCGACGGTCACTTGCGGTCCAACTGGCGGCACCAACACGCTATCGCCGTTCTCAAGTTGTTGCAGTCCCGATCTCACGCCGTGCAACAAAAGGTCGTAGAGGTCGACGACCTGGACGAGCTGGTCGCCGCGGTAGTGCTTCACGATTCGAAGCGAACCCTTTTGCGTCGGGCCACCTGCAACGAATAGCGCGTTGAGCGGCGTCGAAAGAGAGCTAATGTCGTATGCTCCCGGATTCGCAATGTCTCCAACCTCGTAGACGCGAATTGTGCGCAGCCGGCTGAGCGAGACCGCCGCAGAGACCTGTCGAAATTGCGTTCGCAACGTGTCCTGTAATGTTGCCTGAACGTCAGCGAGGCTTTTGCCGCTGACCAACACAGGACCCACTTCAGGCAGGCTGACACGCCCCTCGCGATCAACTACGCGAAAAATGCGCTGGCTGACGCCGCCCCACATATCGATCGACAGTCCGTCGCCCGGGCCCACAACGTAATCAGGTCCCGCGGGCACATCCATCGGAATGAGTTGCGAATCGCGGGTTCCATTTTCGAATACCTCCGCGCCGAATCGCTTTGGCATCGCGGGCCGAGGAATGGCTTGAACGTACATATCGTAGAGGGAAGGAATATCGTTATAGGGACTTCGAGCTCGCACCAACTCCGGCGCCGGGGGCTGGGGCTTAGGTTGATACCGCCGGTCAAAAGGTTGCATCGGCGAGTAGCTCGATGAACCACTCGTAGAACTGGACGAGTTCGTGTCGCGCCGATTCGAACGATACAGATCGGCTATGTTCGGATTAACGGTTGGCGCGCTGGAGCCGACTCCATAGACCGCGAGTGCGTCGACCGCGTTGCGATTGTCGGAGTTTGCGATGGACTGCAGGCTTCCCGATTGACTGTCGGCGTCTCTGCTTCCGCGAAGCGATCCACCCGTCAAACTCGAGCTTCCAGCTCCGAGTAACGAGGCGCCATCCCCACCACCGGTGCCCAACGGGAGTTCAGGAAGATTCGTGTCACCCGGGAGGGAGCCCTGCTCGGATGGATCGAATTGCGCGCGGAGGAGTTGGTCGCTTCTTGATGGCGACTGAGGGTTTGTCCCGTCCGGTCCGGTACGTGAGGGAGGATTTCCTTGATCGAGATTTTGGTCGCGCCGTGGCTCCGTGCCCTGGTCTTCGGAGGTTCCCGTTTGCATATCGCATTGCGGGTCGAGCGCATTGCAGTTCGCCGAATTCGGGTTGTTGCGAGTACGTCGTAACTTATTTCGCTCCTGCTCCTCCTGATCTTCTCTCTGCGCCAACAACTTGACGCGTTCTTTTGCGAGCAACTCTTGTTCTTTGCCTGCCGCCGAATCGGGATTCAATTGCGGGACCAAATATCCATAGCGCTGCACGAGTTGAGTCGCAATCGATCGGAATTGCACGTCCGACTGTAGACGATCGAAAATTGCTTGATCCGTTAAATCGGATTCGCTGATGATTTGCCCTTGAGCCGTTGCGTCTCGAGCAACCCAGCGCTTCAACTCGACCATCAAGCCCGTGTCTTTTACCAGCACGGTCTTGATATCCGCAGCGGAAGCTGCGACGCGGCTCAAGTTATCGCGCCCCAACTCGGAAGGAGGGACTGCGGGCCTCTGGCGGTTTGTTTCGCTTTGAGCGTAAGCTACCGTTACGCTCGCAAGAAAGACGGCTACTAAGGAAGCTATCAGCCGCACACTGCGCCAATTACGCCCCGCTCGGATTCGATTCTCGTCCATTCTCATTTCGTCCGCTGCCTCACTCATCATTCCAGTTCCCGAAATCACGTAATTACACATCTCCCTTAAGCGCATTAAACGCGCTGTGCCGTGCCTGGGACAATATTTCGCACAGCGTTCAGAATTCCCTGTTCGGACGGTTCAATTTGGCTGGAGTGAATATCGAACGACGCCCAATAGAAGACGCTGCAATTCTCTTGCGACGCGACTGCGATGATGCGAAGGCCGGGTTGGTCTCGCAACAACGTGTCGCAGATCTCGGGTCGCTTGGCCGGTTCGTCCAATGCAATCACCAACAGATCCGGCGTTGTGAGCCGCACTTGCTGGCGAATATCCGCTTCGTCGGACACTTCCCCCACAATCTCGATGCCCGGTTCATCTGACAAGGTTGCCAAAATGAGTTCCCGCATCAATTTCGGTCGGTTGGCCACCAGGATGCGAACAGCGCTGCGCATGTGAATCTCCTCGTAAAAATAAGTATCGAGGAAACGACAGAAAAGAGAAGACTTAACGGAGGCTCAGTGTTCCGCGCCAACCCAGCGATAGAGCAGAGCATCAAAGGAGACTCAAGGTCGCATGGGTAAGCACTAGTGATCTCGAGGAAGTCCCGAACTCCAATCGGTACTGCTTCTGAGTAGGCGCAACTTTTTGAGAGGTACGAGGTTAGAATTTGCAGGTATACTAGTTATCGTTCACGAGAGGGTAACTAGGTTATATTCAAGGGGTTGAGTCGAACGCTCGAAGTTGGTGAACGAGGGTCGCCTGACGTACGAGAGCTCTGAGGGCTCTGAATGCCGCAAAACAGCGAAAAGTTGTGTCCTTCCACGAACGTATATATTGTCGCCGAAAATCGCCTTCTACGGGAATCCTTAGCGAGGCTGTTCCGAAAGCGAAGTGATCTGAGTGTAGTGGGCGAGGGATCTTACCCTGACTCCACGACAGAGCGAATCAATTCGCTCCAAACACATTTGATCTTGCTGGATTGCGTCGGTCCGGCGCACAAACCTGAACTGATTTGCGATCTCCGTGAGTCAATGCCGCAGATTCGCGTAGTCCTTTTTGGCATGGACGATGACGCCGACATCTTCCTTCAAGCAGTGCGGTTGGGCGTGAATGGATATTTACTGAAGGACGCGTCAGCTGCGGAGCTGGTTGAAGCAGTACGCGCCGTTGCGCAAGGTGAAGCCGCGTGTCCCGCGAAATTCTGCAAGGTGTTGTTCCAGGCGCTGGCGAATGAGACGAACCAACAAGCTGCTTTGGCCGAGCAGCGTGCCGAGGTGCGCTTCGAGTTGACGCAGCGTCAGCGGCAACTGATGTCCTTGGTGGCGATGGGTATGAGCAACAAGGAAATTGCAGCGAATCTCAACCTTTCCGAATTCACAGTCAAGAACCACATCTACCGGGTTATGAAGCAAGTCGATGCGGGCACTCGCCAAGAGGCTTGCAATTTGATCCGCATCGGTGAATCGCACGAGGAAAACTGGCAAGCTGTCGCGCTGCGCTAGGTCATTCCGATCGGTGACGAATCGGCCGTGCCGTCGGTCGGTTGCTCTCCCTCGACTCGATTCGCCAACGCCTTTAGCATCGCCGAGCATACCCAAGACGTACAAAACAAGTCTTACCTGCATTTGAACCCCCAAGGCTGACCTAGACAAATAGGTACGTTGTCAATAGAATGCGCGGAAGTCGTGCACGTTTTCGACAGGGATGCGCGCGCAGCCTAGGGAATCTGTCAGTTCACACGACCAGCAGAAACTCTTTTTTAAAGGGAGTTTGGGAACTGTTTTGCGGACTAGATGGAATAGTGTCTGCCAGAACTTAACCCAAACGAGAGCACGTATTAATAAATCTTAATTTTGGCTGTTTCCGTCTTGGGGGAGGAGGCATGCCTGAAAACTAGCGAGGTCACTCCTTGGATCTGTCCAGGCAACGTTCCATCGTTTCCGGTCTATTGTTGGTTTTGGGTATTGTCCTATCCGGTTGCGGATCGGCAAGTTCTTCGCCGGGAAATTCACAGTTCCTACAGCCGGCCAATTTCAAGGTGACGCCAAACACCGGGTTGCTCGTAGCCGGGCAAAGCGCACAGTTTACGACTTCCGGAAGCAGCGGTTCACTCGTCAATCTCGTTTGGAAGGTAAACGGTGTTACGGGAGGAGGGTCCTCGACGGGCACGATCACAGTGTCAGGTCTCTATACGGCGCCCGCAACTACTCCGAGCAGTGCTGTGGCGATTACAGCCACCAATTCGATCTCCAATGAAACAACGGCACCGGCTCAAGTGTCGTTCTACACTCCCGGCAACATACCGGGTGGAACGGTTTCGTCCTCAAACAATCCTCTCGTCGCTTTATATAATGTTACAGCCCCGTTCGGATCGACGGTACAAGTTCAGTTCGGAACGAGCACCAGCTACGGCCTAACAACCGGCATGATTCCAGCGCCGGGAGCCGGTGGCACTGCGGCAATCCTCGTCGCGGGGATGCGGGCAAATACGACGTATCACATGCAGGCCAAAACATTCCTGGCCAGCGGGCAACAAGTCGTCGATGCGGATCACACATTTGCAACAGCTGCGATACCCGCTTCGGTTATGCCAGGGCTGACGATTCCGCAGGCAGCGGGCGCAAACGCGGCGCCTGGCGTCGAATTGATTGACATGTTCGTTCCGAACCCAGCTCAGTATCAACAGCTTGTAGCTTATGCTGCGGACCTTTCAGGAAATGTAGTTTGGTATTACCAGATGAATCCGGGTGAGCAGCCCTTTCCTATCAAACCGCTGCCAAACGGAAATATGCTTCTCACCGTGCAGGGGCAAACGGACGACTATGTCCGCGAAATTGATCTGGCTGGGAACATCGTTTATCAACTAACCAGAACTGATCTCAATAAAGCGCTCACTGTGGCAGCGATCCCCTACCAGATTGCGACCTTGCACCATGACGTCGAGAAGCTCGCGAATGGCCACTATTTGATGTTAGGGGACTATTACCAAACGATTTCGGGAACTCAGGTTCTCGGCGACGCGGTTATCGACTGGGATCCCACAAGGCAGCAGCCCGTGTGGACGTGGTCGGCATTTGATCATCTCTCTCTGAATCGCGCGCCGTATGGCATCGCCGACTGGACACACGCTAATGCGCTCGTTTACTCACCTGACGACGGCAACTTGGTCGTTTCGATGAGGAATCAGAACTTGGTGATAAAAATCGATTATCAGGATGGAGCCGGGGCAGGCGACGTTCTATGGCGCTTCGGAGGAGGTGGTGATTTCACTCTGCCTGCGGGCCAGGATCCCGTCGAGTGGAACTACGGACAGCACTATCCGACATTTGTAAGCTCCAACACGTCTGGCATCTTTCAGTTTATGTTTTTTAACAACGGTAACAGCCGTCTACTCGACACGAACAACGACGCTTGTGACACCGTCGGATTTACGCCCTGCTACAGCAGCGTGCCGGTATTCGAGGTCAACGAAAGCGCCAAGACCGCTCAGATCGTCTCCGAGACCAATTTGTCACCGCACTACTCCTTTTGCTGCGGTGACGCATTGACGCTTCCGAATGGCAATATCGAATATGACGTCGCGTCTGACCGTCTAAATCAGACTCAATCTTATATTCAAGAAGTAGTTCCGGGGACGACACCTCAACTTGTTTGGCAAATGAACGTGGCGGGCCAGCTAGTGTACCGAGGCTTCCGAATTCCGAGTCTCTACCCCGGCGTTTCATGGACACAGTCTGCGATTGCCGCGGCAAATGCTAGCGTAGTCAAAAAATGAAGAACCCGGTCGCCGGGACGCGTGGTCGACATCCGGTAACGGACAGTATCCCTGTTCGGGGTGTAAGGCGCGTCCCTCGCACGAAAAGTCTTCTCACAGGAATGATCGCTCGCCTGCTATGCGGACGCACGAACTATAGTTCGAGCGGAAATTACAATTTGAAGACGGCTTTCCCGAATCGAATATTTCCAGTTGTGCTAGCCTTTCCCGTCCCTTTATCTACAAAACTGACGCTCTCGTAGCTCGGCCGGTACCGTTGCTTTCTTGTGCGAGATCATCGCACTCACGAATTCAATAACTGGCCATGCTATTGTTAAAGGTCGCTCTTGTGCAAACTGCTCAGAAGGCCTAATCCGATCAACCACTGATGACGCGAACGAAATACAAGTTTTCGAAATCTCGCACCCCCCTCCAGACGGTCCTCCTTTTCACATTTTTCTTCCTTGCGGCGAGTCCGATTGGAGCCTACAGGTCTGAGCGGAAGACTGGTCCGGAAGTTCCAGGAACAGGCAACGCTGTTGTTGGTCTTCACCCGCTTCCGGGCCTGTCATCGTCATCCCTAAAGTTCGTGAAGAACGAAGGTCAGGCACCGGAGTCGGTTCGCTTTGTTTCGCATGGAACCGGCTACGAACTGCTTCTGATGCAACAAGACGCTGTGCTTGCATTGAATTCGGCGCGCCGTCTCGACTTGTCACCAACACGCCGAAGCGCGTTTTTTCGCACGAGACGCGCCTTGCGGAAGAAATCCAATCCGTCGTACGTACGAGTCCATCTCGTCAAATCGAATCCCGAAACGAAAATTACCGGCCTCGATCCGATTCCAGGTCGCACAGACTATTTCCTCGGGCACGATCCGGCGAAATGGCGAACGAATGTTCCTTCGTTCTCTCGTGTGAGATACACGGACGTCTACCCAGGTGTAGATCTGGTTTTTTACGGGAATCAACGACGGCTGGAATACGATTTTATCGTGGCACCCGGGGCCGACCCAAGAGTGATCAACTTAAGCCTGGAGGGCGCTCGAAATCTTCGGCTGAGCTCTCAAGGTGACTTGCTGGTGAGCGTCTCTGAAGGCGAAGTCGCCTTTCAAAAGCCCGTCGTATATCAGGAATCTCACGGCCGACGTCGTGAAATTGAGGCCGCCTACACACTCGGCCCCAGCCATCGTGTGAATTTTTCTGTCGGCGAGTATGATCGCAACTTACCCCTGATCGTCGATCCTGTGCTGGTTTACTCCACCTACTTGGGAGGTGAGGGTGACGATAGCGGGCAGGCAATCGCGCTCGACTCTGCGGGAAACGCCGTGATCGCGGGTTCGACTCTCTCACTTCAATTCCCGACAACCTCCGGTGCTTTCACCCCAGGTCCGTTGAGTAGTAATGCGAATGGCGTCGCCGTTGTCACTAAAATCGATCCTACCGGAGCCAACGAACTTTATTCCTCGTACGTAGGTGGATCTGGTGGGGATTTTGCGTTTGCGGTAGCTCTCGACGCTTCAGGCAATATTTATGTCACTGGAGAAACGGACTCAACCGACTTTCCAACCACACCGAATGCCCTTAAACCCGGCCCCAATCCGGCAAATACGAACGGAACCAGCTTCGTGTTCAAGATCAGCCCGACTCAGACGGGTCCAGCATCGCTACTTTATTCTTCGTATCTTGGCGGAACGCAATCAACCATCACTGAAATGGGTAACGGAATCGCGACCGATGCGAACGGCTTGGTGTACGTTGTGGGACTGACCGCGTCCCAACCGGGTTTGCTTTTGGCCAACTTTCCGGTCACCGCCACAGCATTTCAATCGTCCCCAGGGGCCGGGATTGCGAACGGGACAGCGTTTCTTACGAAACTTGATACGACCCAATCGGGAAGCGCGTCGCTGATCTATTCCACGTATCTCGGTGGCAACGGAGCGAATGCGTCCGGACCAGGTTTCGGTGATTCTGCGTTTGCCGTCGCCGAAGATTCAGCAGGAAAAACGTATCTAGCCGGGACGACAACGTCTACCGACTTTCCAACAACACCAACTGCGCTACAGCAATCCGCGCCAGCGGCGATCGGGCAAGGGACCGTCTTCGTCTCCAGCGTTGACACCACGATACCCGGTGCGGGTTCCTTGTTGTATTCGAGCTACTTAGGCGGCGAAGGCGCCGATTTCGGGGATGCCATCGCTCTTGGACCATCCAACACTGTTTATCTCACTGGCTCCACGAGTTCTCTTAAATTCCCCACTACCTTCGGTGCGTTTCAGACTACCGGGAATCAGGCAAGCATTGCCTTCGTCACTCTAATCGACCCGGCACTGAGTGGAAATGCGTCCTTAAAATATTCGACGTTCCTCGGAGGTTCTCAAACAAGCACGGCGGTAGGCATCGCCGCCGATGCATCGGGGAATGCCTACGTCGTGGGTAGCACCCAAGGGGCCGACTTTCCCACGACAACCACGGCATTTGAAAACACGCCAGCGCCCGGTTCTCCAGGGGCGGGTTTCGTAACAAAAATAAATCCAGGCGGGCAAGGCGTTGCTGACTTGCTGTACTCGACCTATTTCGGCGGAAGTGGGGCAAATGGGATTTCCGACGAAGTAAACGGTGTAGCACTGAACTCGACCAATTATGCCTACATCACGGGAGACACGGTGTCATCGACCGGATTCCCGGTGACGCCAAATCCTGGTGCGTTTCAAACTTCCCTGAACGGTCCGTCTGACGCATTCGTCGCGGCGTTAACGTTTCAGCCGGTGCTGGCCATTTCTCCCGCAAGTCTCACGTTCGGAAACCAAGTGATCGGCACGGCAAGTGCGGCGCAAACGGTGACTCTGACGAATAACTCGTTTGCGCCGATCGGGTTCACCAGCGCGGCCATAGCCGGAGGCGCTCCCGCGGCGGCCAACTCGGACTTCTCGAGCAGTTCGACGTGCGCCGGAAGCATCGCCGTAAACGCATCTTGCACCATCAGTGTTCTGTTCACGCCTTCTGTGGCCGCTGTCGAGACCGCCAATCTCGTGATCACCGACACGGCTGCACCAGGAATGCAGGCACTTGCGTTAAGTGGGACGGGGATTAAACCGAATTTCACACTGACCGCGTCGCCGACAACGGTAACCGTTTCTCAAGGAGAAACTGTCTCATTCCATTTGACAGTGACTCCGTCCGGCGGGTTTAACGCGGCCGTAGCGCTGGCGTGTAGCGGCGCGCCATCGATGTCAACTTGTACGATTTCGCCTTCGTCGGTTACGCCGTCCGATGGCGTTACTCCGGTGGTCACGACAGTGACCGTTGCGACGGTGAGTCCGTCGTTCGTCACGCCATCGCACTTCATACTGACGCTGCCGCCATCCGTCTTTCGGACGATCTTGTCCGCAGCAGCGCTCCTGTTCACTTGCTTTGTGCTTTTCGATCGACGGCGAAGACTTTCGATCAAACTGGGCTTGATGATGTCCGCTGTCGGCTTGGCGATACTTATAGCTGGATGCGGCAGCCACCACACACCGACCGGCGGCACTCCGACGGGCTCCAGCACACTGACGCTAACAGGCACGTCGGGATCGCTGACCAACTCCACAAGCGTGAATCTAACAGTCAACTGAGACGAGCGTATCCCGGGCATTCGACGACCGGCTGACGCATTAATACAGCAAAGTTTTTTCGTATCTCTGCCCATTTACGGGCATCGAATAATCAGATATCCGATTTTGACTGGGCCAGGTCAACCGTCCAGCACGTTGTCAACAACAAGCAGTCCAAAAAGAGCCAAGAAAGCGGAATCAGATCATGATCTCCGACAGAGAAAGCGTGTTTGTGTCACTCGGGAAGCTGCTTTGTTTGTGCGCGATGGTGTTTCTAAGTTGTCGGGTTTGGGCACAGAACCCGTCCTCGGAGCCCGTCCCGCACGATCATCACGAGCATATGGCGATGAGCGGGGATGACCCAAGTCATGAAGATGACCATGATCGCGCCCAAGCTCTAGCGAGCAAAAACGAGAGCGAATTCAACCATCATCTCGCAGGAATTTTCGTGATTCTGGCTGGTCTTTTTGTCCTATTGGAAGGTTCTCTGCCGCAGCGTTGGCCCTTCCTTCGTTACGCTTGGCCCCTTTGTTTCTTGCTCGCGGGCTTATTCCTGCTGGTGTTTAGTGACACGGAGCTTTGGCCGTTCGGCCCTCAAAGCTGGTGGTATGGGTTGACGCATAACGCCGAGGATTTGCAGCACAAAACGTTTGCGGTGATTCTACTTGCTCTTGGAGTTGTCGAGTTCCAACGAGCTCGTGGAGTTCTGAAATCACCGTGGGCGCGCTGGGTGTTCCCGGTGGCCGCTTTTTGTGGCTCTATAATGCTTCTTTTTCACGAACATCATCCGGGAATGCACGCGCCCGATCACATGGCTGTGATGGCTCGCGTTCAATCCGAACACCTGAATTTCGCGGTCGCCGGCTTTGGGATCGGCCTACTGAAGGGTTTGTCGGAGGTCCCGAGTCGCTGGCAGATTGTCCTGGCAAAACTATGGCCGCTCCCGGTAATCGGACTTGGTGTCCTTTTGCTTTTGTATAGGGAGTAGGAAAACTTCGCAAGAAGCGCTAACTGCCAGAGGGATTGAAAGAAGTGGTCGGGGCGAAAGGATTTGAACCTTCGACCTCCTGGTCCCGAACTAGGAATCGCGAACACATAAGTCGCTGTCCTGGCGTCAGTTACGTTTCTTCGGGCCGCTCTCAGATAGACAAGTCTGGACAAGTTTTTTGACAATTTCGGCAGCCAACTGGGGTTTCAACGTCCGAGCCAACCCTTCGGTTAACAGCCGAAGTGGTTGAACTTCTAAATGCCCTATTGTGTGTCGCTTACCCGGAGATGGCTAATGATTTTTGGTCCCTCAGCTGGGCTACTTGGGCTACCCGTCACCTAGTATCTTTTTTGTATGAATCACCGTTCAACCATTTGCTCGGAGCCGGAATTTTCGTTGAACTTTACGTCGCCAAAACGGGCGCGATATTGTTTCGGTGTCAGCGTTGTTTGCTGAAGGAAGGCTCGTCGCAACGCTTGTTCATCGCGGAAGCCCGTGAGCTGGGCGATTTTCTTGAGCGACATGGAGCCGCTTTCGAGTTGCTGCATGGCGGCTTCGACTCGAAGTGACTGCAGCCAACGGGCAGGAGTCGACTTGAATTGCGACTTAAATTGCCGCGCAAAGGTTCGCGGACTCATTGCCACTGAGTCGGCGAGTGCGCGCACGTCGAAATTGCGGGCGAGATTCGACTTCACCCATACGAGTAATCGCGCATACGATCGTCACTCGCGATTTCTTGCTGAGCCAAGAGGGTGCTGTATTGCGATTGCCCTCCCGGGCGTCTTAGGAACAAAACTAACTCGCGAGCGACCGCCGCCGCGACTTCTCGTCCAAGATCTTCTTCGACTAGTGCCAGGGCAAGATCGATGCCTGCGGTGACTCCGGCAGTGGTGTAGAACTTTCCATCCTTAATAAAGATCGGGTCGCGCTCAACCGTGAGCTGTTTGTAGCGGCTTGTGAGAAGGTCACAGAATCTCCAGTGCGTTACGACCCGTCGTCCATCGAGCAAACCCGCAGCAGCAAGAATAAATGCCCCTGTACAAACCGATGCAACGCGCCGCGCATGAACCGATCGCTTCCGCAGCCAGCTTAGAAGTTCGGGGGACAGCGGGCCGACGGAGCCTTCGCCACCGATCGCAATCAAAGTGTCGATCGGCCCTTCATATTCAGAAAATTTGCAATCTGCGCCGACGAAAATGCCGCCGTTCGCTTGGACCACATCTCCAGGCTGTGCCGACAGAATCCGGACAGAATAGTGGGATTTATCGTAGTTGGGGGAGTGCTGATATACTGACGCGGGCCCCGTAAGGATGGCACCGTGACCGAAAGGTTCGGTTGCCGGGGCTCACAAACCGCTCTCTCTTGACCCCTCAACAATGCACAGAACCGCGCCCGAATTGAATGGTACGAAGGTCCTACTCTCGATCTTCCGCGAACCGCCTGCATAAATTCGCAGTGTGTGTTCAGTCCGAGTATGACGAACTCATCCCGATCCTCGTTACGAAATCACTTTCGCAGTCGCATTGACGGTTTTTCCAGAATGGTCTCCAGAAGTTTCGTCTCTTCCTCGCTGTCAGTCGGCGCTGGAATTTCCCTGCTCAGTTCCATGATCCATCTGACGAGTACCTCAACGTCGGCAGGCTCGATCAATGTAAAGCGGAGACCCATGCCCATTCCTATACTCGGATACAGCGCGACGCCTCTTGCCGTGAATGTCCGCTCATTCTTTCTGATCTGGACCAAGACTTCCGCGCCAGCCGCGCACGGCGTAATCGTATCCACGTAACAGCCCATGCGACCCAAGTCGCTGATACGCGCTCTGATCCGTATTTGGGGCGGCTTCAATTCAATGACTTCAACGTCGGCGATGAACGGGTATCGAGGAAACTTCCGGCGTTCCACGTCAACCTCCTTTCTTCGCTTGCATGGCTTCTAGCAGCCATTTATGCAGAACGCCTTGGCAGAAAAAGCTGACATGTCGGAACCCAACGCCCACGCCCATGAGTGGATTCGCATAGACCACGGTCGATTGCGCTTCGAAGAAATCGTAAGGCCCGAAAATCTTGACTAACACATGCGTATAGGCGGTGAGCGGAGTGCTGATGTCTAGATAACACCCATGAAGGCTGAGTTCGGTGACACGCGCGGCAATTTTCGCGCCCGAACCTTTAACAATGACTTCGGCGGCAGCATCAAAAGGATACCGGGGAGTACGCTGTTCCATCGGGCCTCATGGGGGACTGTTACGAATACTTTGACGTTACGTTCGTACCGGGGCAATGAGACGGAAGATAGGCGAAGCCAAACCTTCGTACTAAATGCAAGCGCTGACAGGATTCTTCGGCGTTACCGCGACAGTAACGTAAACAAGATAATTACGGCTCCGCGACCGAAAGGGGCTGACGACAATGCCTTTAACGAAGTGGAGGCTCAAGGAACTCCCAGAGACCCGTACCCATTAGACCGGATTGCGCCAGTCCGAAGGCGTTCTATCGTTAGTCTACCAAACGGAGGAATACATGAACGCAGCAACGCAGGCATTAGCTGAGCACGATCCAGCGACGCGATACGTAACCAACTACAACAGTCCTGATACTACCCCAACAGAGGAGAAAGCCTCCGGCGTCTCATGGGCCACCGTAGCTGCTGGCGCATTCGCAGCCACGGCGCTCTGGATCATCCTTCTGGCGCTAGGCGCGGGCATGGGGCTTTCTTCGATTTCGCCTTTCGGCGGCGCATCCAACAGAGCCGTGAGCTTCGGCGGAATTCTGTTCCTTTGTATTACTGAGATCATTTCAGGGGGAGTTGGCGGCTATCTGGCAGGCCGTCTTCGTACCAAATGGGTCAATCTTCATACCGATGAGGTCTACTTCCGCGACACTGCTCACGGCTTTCTAGCGTGGGGAACTGGCCTTGTTATGGCTGCGGCATTCCTCACTGCGGCCACGGCAGGCATGGTCGGGCAACAACCCGCGTCAACAACGACCGACAATTACTACACTGACAGTCTTTTCCGTGGTGGACACGGCGCGGAAGACGCCGCCTACAAAGCCGAAGCCGCCGCTATCTTTGCCCACGCCATCACGAACCGCATGGTCCTCATGCTCGCAGATCGGAACCACGTCGCCAACTTAGTAGCGGAGCGCACCGGAATCAATCTCCCCGAAGCTCAAACCCGCGTCGCCGACGTGTTCCAGCGTGCCCAAGTCGCCGCCGACGAAGCACGTAAGGCCGTCACCCACTCGCTTTACTGGCTCTTTGTGGCTCTACTGCTAGGAGCGTTTACAGCGAGTTTCGCCGCCACTCTGGGAGGACGCCGTCGCGACCAGATTCCCATGCACGCCTCAATGCACGCCGCTTGAATTCAGGAAAGAGGACGAATGCGTTCACTGCTGCTTCTGCTCTTTGGCATTCCAATCCCGATCATCATCCTGATTGGCTTGTTCAGCCACTTTTAACGGGCGTGATTTTCGCGCATGCGGGCGTCCGCTTCTGTCCACGGCGTTTCACCTGTTTCGTAAAGAAAAAGGGGCTACCCGGACAGCAGCCCCTCGGAATGAACATTGTAAGGAGAACCCGCAGAGCATGTTCCTAGGCGGATGAGTTGTCAAGTCTATCTTGGCTACGCTCTCACGCACCCTCCTCCAGTTTCCGTAACTGGTCTACGCATCCCTACACTTCTAAAGTCTCCATCCTAAGTCTTCGGCCCGATAGCGAAGCCTTTTTATCGGGCCATACTGCCCATACTCGCCTCTCCTCTCAACGAGAAAGTTCGAGCTACATAGAAAAGGAGCACGCTATGGATGATTACAACAAGCAGTCTGATACTGGTGTGGCCGCAGCACGCGCGAAAATCTCCGATACCGCTACTGACGTAACAGAAAAAGTCGCTGATATGGGGCGTCGCGCCGCCGATTCAATTGATGGTTCCCGTAAATCCGCTGCGGGAGCACTGGATGGCACCGCATCGTCTCTACATTCCAGCGCCGATCAAATGTCCAGTGCCGCCCACGCCGCCGCCGATAAGCTCCAAACAGCCGCTCATTCGACCGCCGACAAGGTCCAGGCCACTGCGGACTACGTTCGCAACACCGACCTCAAGGGCATGGTCGATGATCTCACCGAAGTGGTAAAGCGTTATCCGGGACAAGCGCTGGCGGCAGCAGCGGTCTTGGGCTTCCTGGTAGCCCGTGGTCTCAAAAGCAACGACTAGTCCGGTATAGGAGACGGTTTATGTCCACCCCACAAGTTGAGCGGACGGTTCCGGAGTTGCTTGGCAACATCATAGACAATATCCAGCAAATAATTCGGTTCGAATTCAAGCTGGCCAAGGTCGAACTACAGGAAAAGGTGTCAAGAGCCTCGAAGCCCGCTACAACGCTTGGAGCAGGTTTCCTGTTGGGATTTTACGGCCTCGGCTTCCTGTTGCTGGCAGCGGTGTACGCATTGTCTATGGTTATGGCAGCCGGTTTCGCCGCGCTCATCGTGGGCGGCGTGCTAGCCATCGTCTCCCTGGCATTGGTGACTTCCAGCATGAAGAAACTCAAAGCTCTGCGTCCCGCACCAGAAAGAACAATTCAGACCTTAGAGGAGAATGTCCAATGGACGAAAGAACAGATCAAATAGAGCGGCAGATAGCGGAAACGCGCAGCAAGCTAAGCGACAACATCGGTCAATTGCAAGACAAGGTAAAGTCCGCCGTGGATTGGCGAGCGCAATTCCAAGAACATCCCGGAACTCTTCTGGCTGTGGCCTTTGGCGGTGGAGTCGTCTTATCGGCTATCTTGCCATCGTCACGTCGCGCGACCAACCGAAATTCGGCACCGCATAACGCAGCGGACGAAATTGCGCCAAGTAACGCAGCGACCAAAAAAACCAATGATCTAGGCAGAAGCATCGATGCCTTTACAGGCGCTTTGCTTGGTGTAGCCGTGAATAAAGCGAGTGGCTTCCTTGACTCACTGCTACCGGGCTTCCATCAGGAATTCTCGAAAGCAAAGGATAAAGATTCGCGCCGCGACAGTCCGATTGACGTGGAGACCGCTCCGAAATCATTGGCCGCAAAAGCCAGCGCCTAGGTCCCGAAAGTTGCTCAGTGGTCGGTACTCCCTCTATCGCTATCTTTACTCGTAGCCGCGCCAAGGGACTCTGGCCAAACCGGTGCTGGCTATCAGCAGACAAAGTAGGAAGCGGTAT
>CAWJSH010000008.1:0-137333 GCA_963845465.1 uncultured Acidobacteriota bacterium
GGGCTTGCTTGTGGTGCATCGATGTCGAACTTTAACCGAATCGATTCAAACCCCACGCGAACGTCTTTGGAAATTTCTAACGTTCCTGACAGGTCCACTTTGTAGGGCTACCCGCTAAATTAGACGTTCAGGGGCTCCGAGTTTAGGTCAACTGCAAAAGCCAAGAAGACCTCGTGCGGGTGCGATTTTGGACTCCGCGCGGCGGCGCTTCTCCCCCAAGCGCTGCCTTCGGCTGATCGTCTCGCAAGTAACGCTCTCATTAGTTCTGCTTGTAGGAGCGCTGCTTTTCGTGCGCACGTTTCACAACTTAGTGTCGGTGAACGCGGGCTGCAACAGGACGGCGTAGCTCGTGGCAGGTTTCAATTTTTCAATGCCCACATTCCCGTGGCTTCGCGGCCTCGATTCAAGCGCGATTTGCTGGCCGATGTACGGGCGATTCCGGGAGTAGAGGTGGCGGCACAGGCGGAAATCATACCGTTGAGCGATTCCGGGTGGAACCGCTTCATTGGTATTCCTGAACTTGGGATCAGTCGAAAGCTAGTAGATTTTAATACTGTCAGTGATCGGTATTTTCAGACCTTGGACATCCCACTCTTACGGGACGTGATTTTGAGCAGCGCGACACAGCGGATTCGCCTGCGGTAGCTATCGTAAATGAGAAATTCGTGCGTGAAGCACAGCCCCATGTTGCGGTTCAGGCATATTCAACAGCGGCCCTTCCCGCGACGTGGGTTCAGTGGCCTTTTCCGGCATCGAAAGCAAAATCCCGGTCGCCCTCGCTTCAGCGCGCTTCTTTCTCATGTTTTTTCTTCACGCTTCCCTTTAGCTGGTAAGCAGCCATCGCACCGCCACTTCGACCGCTCTTCGTTCACGAGCCTGATGCGGCACCTGATGGAAGCAATCAGCAAGCCGTTGTAGATCAGTAAGATTGGTTGCGGGGGGCCTGCAACCATCCGAATTGTTTAGTGATGCCATTCCGCTTCCCGATGATTCGTGCAGCGGCTTAGGAATCGACATTCGCCACGACAACGTAGCCGTGATTAGGAACGATAGGCGAAAAGTGTACGCGCGAATCGGGAAGCATCTGGTCACAACCTAAGGACAATACCTGCGCGGAGGCGCAGATTATTCTGTACGTTTGTCGCGCCGTTCGAGAATTGTGTCCGCAGCCAGTCCGCCTGGAACGGTCGTATCGCAAGATGGCGAGATAAACTGATGTCTACGCCGCCTCCTAGCTGAAAAGCGAAAGACGTCTGGCTCGTTCGAACATTGGCCGTTCCAGGAAAGAAGCTGTTGAAACCCCAAGCCGCGCCAGGCAGCGCTTGACCAAAAACCTCCAACGTTCTTTTTCGCTCCGAACCAATAGAATGACCGATCGTGTAGCGTGGTCCGAAACCCGCGGTGATTAGACTAAGTCCATTGCCACTGCCCGCAGCGTTTCCTGTCGTTGTCCCGGCGACCTCTCCGACGATCCCCCAGCCTCGATACATCCGAACCGAGACTTCTGCGCTACCCCCGTTCTGCCAGAACGTCGAAGTGGACACCAGGTTGCTGTACTGCCCCACGTACGTTACTGCAATCTCCGTTTGTCCGCGCTCCTCGGCCACGCGGCCTTGTGCAATTGAGGTCACGGGCAAGAACAGCAAGAATGTGAACAAAGAAAGACCACGGAATCGTAGGTACATAATTCTCTCCTGAATCACTGCACGTTCAGCTGAACGGCGACCGAATGTTGGACGGATCCGCTCGTAGCGGTGATGGTGATCGTGTAGCTCTGCGGTGCCTGACCGAAGAAGCCATTTCCATTCGCCGACCCGCAGCCTGCCAATCCGGTTGTTGCCGCAAGAGCACCGAGTAGAAATAAAGCCATAAAGAGTCGCCTGCGATTGGCAGGCAATTTTCGACGCAGACCTCCCAGAGCCGCGAAGGGCAGACACAGGAAGGCCAATGCCCCATATCCAAAGTGGTTCTCTTCTTGGGAAAAGGCGCTCTGTACCGAGGTCGGAATGGTCACGGTAATCGGCGTCGTGCCGCCATTCATTGCAACGGTCGAAGGCGAAAACGCGATGCTTGCGCCGGCAGGGAGACCCGTGGCCGCGAAAGTAACCGCGCCGGGATACGAAGTGTTTGTCGGGGCAACTTGCAATGTATAAGAGGCAGTGTGGCCGGGGACAACGGTTTGACTTTCCGGCGACATAGTTTTGAGCATGAAGTCGAGTTGGTTGTTCACGACCTGTGTATCGACAGATGTAGTTGTCGCATTGTAATTAGCATCTCCGCTGTAAATCGCGTTTACCGGGTGCGAACCTATCGCGAGTGTGCTCGTCGTAAAGGTCGCAGTTGTTCCGCTGATCGTGCTCGTGCCCAACAGCGCTGTTCCTTCCATGAATTGAATCGTTCCGGTCGCGCCTGGCGGCACGGTTGCAATGAACGTCACGGATTGTTGGTAGTCCGATGGGTTTGGCGACGAAGCCAATGTGATGTTCGCGAGTCCGTTCTGGCCAAATGTGGCCTTATTGACAGTCTGACCTGTAGAGCCGCTGCTTGCCGTGAAGGCGCTCGATCCTGGTGTGTAGTCGGCGGTCACTGTACGGTTGCCAACCGCGAGTGTGCTCGTTGTGAGAGTCGCGGTTCCGTTGCTCAATGTCACGGGACTGTTCAGTGGCGTGCCGTCAACATTGAATTGCACAGTTCCGGTTGCATTGGCTGTCCCCATTGTTGGACTCACCGATGCGTTAAAGCTGACAGTTTGCGAATAGCTCGAGGGATTCGGCGATCCGCTTACAGTTGTCGTGGTGCTCACCGCCACTCCAGTCCCGGAGAGCTGGATCGTTGCGGCTCCAACGGTGTTCAGCGAATTGTTTGTCAGTACTGCCGATCCGGTAATCGGTCCAGCGGCTTCGGGCATAAAGTCGATAGCCAGAATGCAGCTCTCGTCAACACCCAGAGTTTGCGGACTGCTCGACGTGCTGAGCTGCGGACAGGTCGAGGACGAGTCAAACTCGAAGCTCGGAGGGGCGCTCGGATTGCTACCGCTCGTTGGTGGTGGACCGTAAGGCTAGCATTGCCTATGTTCGTGACAATTGCTGTCTGAGGATTGTCTATCGATGAGATCCCAACCGTAGTAGGCGTTGGGTAGTTCAGCTGTGACAGCTGAAAATTCACCTTTCTCATTCGCGGATTGGTGGTCTCTCCAGTGTAAAGATTCGCAGCCGTGTCCATCCCTACGCCGCTGGCTCCATTGATTGCGGCGGCCGTCGCGGGGCCTCCATCTCCCACAGGGCTGGTTGAGCCATTCCCGATGATCGTCGAGATGACGCCCGTGCTTGCATCAACCTTTCCGATTCGCTTGTTGGCGTCAGCAATGTAAAGATTGCCCGCAGGGTCGATGTAGATGCGCGACGGATTCTTTAGCAAAGCGCTGGTTGCAGGTCCGCCATCTCCGGAAAATCCACCTGCAAGGGAGCCTGTAGCTCCAGAACCTGCAACGGTCGTGATGATACCGCTGACAGAATCGATCCTTCGGATACGTTGGTTTGTGTTGTCACTGAAATAGAGATTACCCGAGCTGTCGAATTCGAGATCGACCGGAAGTCGAAGTGCTGCAGCTGTCGCAAGCCCACCGTCTCCTGAGAAGCCTACAGTTCCAGTTCCTGCGAAGGTAGTGATAATGCCGCTCCCTGCCGTGACTTTGCGAATGCGACTGCCTTCGGCAATGTAAAGATTTCCCCACTGATCGAAAGCTACGCCCCTCGGACCATTTATCTGTGCGGTTGTCGCTAGCCCGCCGTCTCCAGAAGAACCTGCCGAGCCTGTTCCGGCGACGGTGCTAATGTTGCTGGTGTTCACATCGATCTTGCGGATTCGGTTGTTACTTTGGTCCGCAAAATAGAGATTGCCAGCGTTATCGAAAGCCATTCCACTAGGCCCGAATCCCGCAAGGCTTGCTGGGCCGCCGTCCCCCGAATATGTACCGACTCCGGTTCCCGCAAAGGTCGTGATAGTGTTGTTACTCGCGTCGATTTTCCGAATGCGGTTGTCACTGGTGCTGACATACATATTTCCGGTGACATCGAAAGCAATGTCGATCGGCACAGAAATCTGCGCACCGGTGGCTGGACCGCCGTCGCCAGAAAATCCTGTGGTGCCCGTGCCTGCGTATGTTGAAATGATGCGAGGTGTCAGCGTCGCTAGTGGCCCCACCCCGACTCCCTGCAAACCGAAGTTGATATTGCCCCCACTCGTAACTACGTGCAGCGGGGCCCACCGCGGCCCCGGATACGCCGGCGTGAACGTGATCGGAATCGCGCAAATCGTACCTACTGGATTGTTCGTGGTACCGTCGACCGTGCAGCCCGTGATCGTACCGATGGTATATTCCTGCTTGCCCCCTTGCGATTGTGGAACCGCGATGCTGGAAATCGTCTCCGACACAGTTGTCGCTAAATAGATGGTCTGCGTTGGGCTGATCGCACCGACGTTGGTAGATGGGAAAACAGGGATCGTGCTCGGCGTCAGCTTGCGGATAACATTGGGACTCGCGATGTAGAGATTTCCCTTGCTGTCGCTAATGGAATCGAAAGGGTTCACCTGGGCATTGGTCGCCGGACCATTGTCTCCTGTGTTGCCCGATGTGCCGTTGCCCGCAATCGTGGTAATAATTCCGTTCGTGACTTTGCGATGCGCAGATTAATGGGAGTCCGCTACATAAAAATTGCCCGCAGAGTCCGCAGATACGCCAGAAGCAGTGTTCAACTGAGCGCCAGTGGCAACACCTCCGTCACCAGAGAATCCTGCCGTGCCGGTTCCAGCGACGGTCGTTATCGTGCCTGCGGAGTTGATCATTCGTATTATGTTGATGCTTCCAAATGGAGCGCCAAAAGCTATGTACAGGTTCCGGAAGCATCAAACGCCAGCGTTCCGGGGCGATTCAACTGTGCGCTGGTAGCCGGTCCGCCGTCGCCAGAGGTTCCGGCTGTGCCGGTGCCTGCAATCGTTGTGACGGTCCCGCTCCCGGCGGCGATTTTGAGAATCTGGTTTTTGTTGGTGTTCGCGACGTAAAGGTTGTCTGAACGATCAAGGGCAACGCCATTAGGCAGAGAAATTCCTGCGGTTGCATTGTTCGCGATCGTTGCGATGATGCCGGTTGCCGCCGAGACCGCGCGGATACAACTGTTATTGTGGTCCGCGATGTAGACATTACCAGCATGATCTAAAGCGATCTGGTCTGGATTACTAAGCTGTGCGCTAGTAGCCGGGCCGCCATCTCCCGAAAAGCCCGCAGTACCATTGCCCGCGATGGTCGTGATGACGCCTGTGTTTGCATCGATCCGACGAATCACATTGTTGCCAACGTCCGAAAGATACAGGTTTCCAGCGTGATCCATGGCCAAGTATTCAGGGGCGCTCAGTTGGCACTGGGTGCCGGCCGCCGTCGCCGGAATAGCCCGCCGTGCCGGTGCCTGCAATGGTCGTGATAGTAGGCACGATCTGCATCTGTGCCATCGCTGGACGCGAAGATGCCAACACAAATAGAATTAAACCGAAGCGCAGGAGAGCTCGCCCGACGACAACGATGGCGGGTTTCCGAAACCGTTTGCAAATCATGTGCGTTTCCGTTCCCAACTGCTGAATTTTCAAGCGTACGGCGATGAATCGAGACACACTTGCGGCCTGGCGATCCTGAATAAGGAGTCAGCCGGAGCCCAGGTTGATTGCGCGTGGAAACCACTCAGGAAACAGGAGTGTGCGAATCCCGAAGTCACACGAAAAAGATTCGCGCCAAGAACGCGTGGCGATCGCGATTTCACCTGGATTTTAAAAATCGTTTACGAGAGTAAACGGCGGGTTTGCACTTGGTCGAACGTTACTTTGGGACAGTTTATTTCGATCAGCTAATAGTTGTCACGGATCCCTCGGGACGTTGATTCACCTATAAATCCAGCATCCGGAGGTCCCGCATCAGAGATCCTGACGTTTTGATTGACAGTCGTCTCTTGGCTTCTGGCGCTCATCGGAACGCTCGGAATAACGCCCCGATGACTCTTAACGAAGAGCTGCTCACAGGTCATATAAACTGCTCGCCAGAGAACTTTTAAACCGTATTACTGATAGATGGAATTTGCACGCACAACCAGAGCAACCCCATCCCTGGAAGCGTCCGTTCTTAATCCACCTTGGCATGCGCCCGGCACCTGGGGCTGACCTGACGATGGAATGTCGGGTCCGCCAATCAAACCATGGCCGAGTCGTGCCCTTACAATTAATAGCTTTCGGGGTCGGCTCAATACTTGTGTGCCGATTGAATGCGAAAATATATCCCGAAGACTGCAGGGGTCGCGTCAACTCGCTCGGACGAAATGCCGACAAGCGTACAACACTGGATCATGCTGCCGCCCTTGCCGCAACTGGCCTGCTTGCTTCTCTTATTCGCTTTATACGTCGCCTACCAGCGATCACACCGCCGGCAGCAAAACGAACTGTTCCGCATTGTCAGCGAGAATGCTGCAGACATGATCGCACTCGTAGACGTACGGGTAAACGCCTCTACAACAGTCCTGCGTACGAAAAGGTCCTGGGCTATTCGAAACGAGAATTAGCTGCGACTTCCTCACTCGAACAGATCCATCCCGCAGATCGCGACCGGGTAGTCGAAGTGGCAAAGCAGACGCGCTTAACCGGCGTGGGCAAAACCATCGAGTACCGCATGCGCCACAAGGACGGTCATTGGATTGTTCTAGAGTCTACTGCCAGCGCCATCCGAAATCGCAAAGGTCAGGTCACGCATCTTGTGATCGTTAACCGGGATATAACTGAGCGCAAGCAGATGCAGGAGCGACTGGAATATGAAGCTCTTCACGACGGACTTACAGGGTTGCCCAATCGCAGCCTTTTCTTGGACCGTCTTCAGTGCACCATTGACCATGCCAAACGTTATCCAGAATTCAAGTTCGCTGTCCTCTTTGTCGATATCCATGGATTGAAAATCTTCAACGAAACTATGGGCCACGCCATTGTCGACCAACTTATCATCGACATCAGTGAACGATTCCGAGCGGGTCTCCGAGATGACGATACTATTTCCCGCTCGACGACCACTGAGGACTACCGACCACTCGCGGGCGAGGAAATCCTCGCCCGGTTAGACGGGGACCGATTTACAGTTCTCCTCGAGGGCATCAAAACACCGAGCGATCCCATGCGGGTCGCCATACGAATCCAAGAGAGCTTGAACCGGCCGCTTACTGCCCGAGGTGTAGACGCTTTCATCTCCGCCAACGTCGGTATAGCCCTGTCTTCACCTATGTACGAAAAGCCTGCTGAAATGCTCCGCGACGCAGACATCGCCATGTGTCGCGCTAAGGCCCGCGGTGTGTCCGGCTGCGAAGTATTCGATAGGCAGATGCACGAAACTGTTGTTCGGCGGCTGAAACTCGAATCCGAACTGCGTAGAGCAATTGAATGTCAGGAGTTTCGAGTTTTCTATCAGCCGATTGTTCGTCTCAGCACAGGCCAGATCGTTGGGGCCGAAGCTCTTATCCGGTGGTGGCACAATAACTCCGATTTTGTTGGGCCGGTTGATTTCATCGATGTTCTTGAGGAAACCGGCTTGATTCTTCCGGTTGGGCGTTGGATCCTCAAGGATGCCTGTCGACAAGCCCACTCCTGGCACTTGCTCCTGGGCGATAGCCGGCCGAGCACGATCACCGTTAATATTTCCCCCCGCCAACTCCTCCAGAGCAACCTCGTCGCCGATGTCAAGGCCGCTCTTGACGAAACGGCCTTGCTCCCGTCAAGCCTGCAGCTGGAGATTACTGAAACTATGGCCATGAGCGACCCAAAAATCACAACACGCATTTTCTCGGAACTCAAGGAAATGGGCGTTAGCCTCAGCATCGACGACTTTGGAACCGGCCATTCTTCCCTCAGCCGACTTCGCAGTTTTCCCATCGACGTTTTGAAGATTGACCGATCCTTCGTGCGAGGTATCGAGCAGGATATCGAAAGCCGGGAAATCGCTCGTCTTATTGTGGCCCTTGCTCATCACCTGGACCTCAAGGTGATCGCCGAAGGTATTGAAACTCCGGGGCAGCGCGCCTACCTAGAAGGGTTCAGCTGCGAATTTGGTCAGGGTTATCTCTACGCTCCCCCTGTTGACCGTGACGCTTTTCAGAAACTCCTCGTTGATGGCGTCTGCAACCCAGTAGAAAACCCTCCAATGATCGCGAAATCGACTCCTCCCGAATCGTTTGAATACCCTACAACGCAAGGGTCCGACAAGATTTGATCACTTGTTATAAATCTTCGGCATGTTCTTCCTGTATGCCGGGAACTGTCCAAAATGTGGGGATAGACAGGACTTCCCTCGTAGGTCTCCTTCCTCCCGAGGCTCTGGTCGTCAACCAAAGTGTACTCAGGTCGAGGGAGCCGACACTCTTATGCAATCATGTGCTTTTTGGGCCGAAATCCACATGGACGGTAACGGCGTTTAGGCCGTCCACCCCGTTCTTTGGTCGGCCCGAAGGGCTCCACTTGGTGTAGGATTCTAGGAGCCGGAGCCAGCTAACTTGAGCTGCTCCGGTTTCGCTTTTTACTTGACACTCGTATAGACCTATACGATTATTCAAATGGCGACCCATTCTACTGTAGAAGTCGCAGAACTTGTCGGGGTTAGCTGGGACACCCTGAACCGATGGATTCGGCAAAAGAAATTTCCCGTACCTCCAGTTAAGTTCGTCGGAAGAGTCAAAGTCCGTCTGTGGAATCAAGCTGAAATCGAGCAAGTCCGCGATTACAAGGCGCGTCGCTATAGGGGAAAGGGCAACAAGAAAAAGCGTTTGATGAGTTCCACCTAAATGCGGGCGCGCAAGTGCTAAGTAACACCAACGCGCCCCTAACCAGAGTCGCCTTGAAGGAGGCAACGATGGCTGCAGCCAACGCTATATGTTTCGATAAAACCGTGCAACCTGACGGTTCCTCCGTCGGGCTGACCGCTCGCACCCTTGTCCCGATCCTTCCGCTCCGTGGCGCTACGCCTGCCTTCTCGCCGTCTCTGGGCTACACCGGGGGCCGCGGCCATGAGACTCCTCCTCTTTCAACAGATGGTCGATTTGAACCACTCCTTTGACAAAGTGGCGGCAGGCCTACAAGGGCTTGCGAATGTTCCGTTTTTTCGACGCAGCTTAATCCGCCACGCGCTCTCCGACGTTGAGATCGCGCGCGTGTACGCCAATCGAGAGTTCTTCGATAATTTCGAAAAGATCGTCGAGGACGATTCAAGATGGGCTTACAAGTTCCAACGCGCCTTCGATGAAAAGCTCAAGGACCGGGACGACGTTTACCTTGAAGTTAAAGCCTCTGAGGAGCGTCGGAAGCGCAAAGGCCTTCCTCCCCGTGTGGTCATCCTACCTGATTGGGACATGTCTGACGAGGACCACTACGATGACGAGCGACCAAGCGCAGACTCAAGACAGCCTCGACGAAACGCGTTGCGAAGCCGAAGACTAAGGCGGCGCGCTGATGACAAAAGCGAATCTGCGCATTCCCTCCACTCCCAATTTCAAACCCGGTCAGCGCTATCGCGGCGTGCAAGGCAAGATCGTTGAATGGGCTGAGCACACATTTGAAGACGGTTGTCTGTATATCAGCGTGCGGTTCACTGACAAGACCGAACTTTGCTGGCGAATCAGTACACGAATCTCGATTGAAGAAGCAGACCTGGTTGGGTGGACTCTGGAGACTGCAAACAAACTCGAGCTTCGTTCGGAACGAACGCGATAGGAGCCTCTGATGCACCGGAATATCGCCCGTGCCTACGACTTCCAAGCGGGAACACGACGGCACATCCGAGCGGCCATGTGAAAATTCTGGCTCAGAACGACCGCTCACTTGAACGCCAACTCTTTCGAGCGGATCTAGAGAGCTCGCGTCACCATGATGAAATGCTCTTGTACCAAGAGCGGGTATTCGTTCGCAGCGACGGCGACTGCTTGACCTGAATCGGTACGGCAGGAAGATCGAACGCATCATGGACGCCCTCGCTCCACTTATAGCAACGAGGGCTTCTCTCATCGGACCGACACGCTTAAACTCATGACCCTTCTGAATGGCTAAAATAGATGGACTTATATTCTCTAGAATCGAGTCGCCAGCTATTGCGCGCGAAAGGTTCGCAGCGCAGGGAGTCCGTTCGCCGGGAAGCGGATTCCACACATCAATTCCACCGGTTCTTCCGCTACCGCTTCCAGCCCCTCAGTGCTCTATCCAGCCTCACAAAAGAAGCTGGCTTCTGGCGCATTTCGGAGAATTTTCGAAAGAAATCTCGCGTGTTGAGCGACACATTTTCCGCTCTAAACACTGAATAGATATATAGAGAAGGAATTTACTCGGTCCCTTTTATGGGGGTTACCACGACCAGACGAATTACAAAAACATGAACCGAGTTTCGTTCACTGATTGGAGAAGTGCGTGGCGCGATTCCCCCCACGCGGTTGCGAGAGGAGCAGCTCTGCGTACCAATCCACTGACAAAGCTGCCCGTCGCAAGCTTCGGTGGCGGCGAGGAAATGGGCGTCACCGGTGAAGTAGGTAAGAAATTCACCCTGCACCTCAGCCTGCCCCAAAGACTTCACTCTCGTCGCTCGGTACTGCGCAGAAAGAGAATCATTATGAATGCCAGGGAAAAAAATGCAGCGGTGGAAAAACAACCAAAACGGGCGGGAGCGACCCCACTTTTTCGGCTTCAATCCGCCCAAAAAGTTTTTGAGGTCGCTCCCGCCCGTTTTGGAAATCAGATACGGTACGCCGACGGACAGTCGGCGCAAAGGCCTCGAACGCACCTCCAGCGCTCAGGGATCATTGCATGGCGATCTGAATGACTTTCGTATTAAGGCCTGCATGGCAGGCCCACCGGAAGGAGAAGTATCGCAATGTCCATCTTGAAAGCGCCGCCGAAACTCATTCGTAATGCCACCATTCAGGTTCGCGTTGAGGAAGAGGTCGATTCGAAACTCAGGAAGTACGCGGAGTTCATCGATGCGACTCCAGCATTCGTGGTGGCGGAGTCTCTGAAACTGCTCTTCAACAAGGATACTGAATTCCGTGAATGGCTTACGAGCCACACAGAGACGCCGGTTCCCGTACGAACCGAAAAGGACACGACGCAGGAAGTGCCTCAACCCAAATCAGGTACCCGAGCAATGTTTGACGAAGAATTGCCGAAGGCAGCGGCGAAGTAGGCGATTCAATCGAGTTTCTTGTCCCCGAATTCAGAATGTGAGGAACAAACCATGGGAGTTGTAACGGAGCAAGAAAACGTTGTGCCTGCCGAGCGCCACTACGCGGTCATCGAGGTCGCAGAAATGTGGCATCTGAGCCCTGACAAGGTCCGCGAGATCTTCGAGCATGAACCAGGGGTGCTGGTCCTCGGGGACCGCAGTCCACGGCACAAGCGACGCTACCTCACGCTCAGAATCCCGCACACCGTTTTGCTCCGCGTGCACAAGCGGCTAGCAGCCAAATCGAGTCTCCTGTAGGGAAGCCGAATGCTAACCATCTACCGTCGGCACCGGAAAAGCTGTAAGCACAGGGCGAAAGGCCGCAAGCATCGCCACTGTCAGTGCCCAATTTGGGTAGACGGCTTTCTATCTGGAAAGGAGCTACGAGAGTCCCTCAAACTGCGCGATTGGCAGAATGCGTTGGAACGCATTCGCGAATGGGAAATCGCAGATAGGCGCATTCAAACGCAACGGACGCGGCTAACTATCGCAACTGCTCACGAGAAATTCATGGCAGATGCCGAGGCAAGACGCCTGAATCAGGCGACCCTGTATAAGTACCGATTGCTATTCCGCCACCTCGATAAGTTTGCTGAGACTTACAAGTTCGAGTTTCTTGACCAGCTCGACTTGGATACTCTAGCGACTTTTCGCGTATCCTGGACCGAAGGCCCGCGCACGAGCTTGAAGAAGTTAGAACGGCTACGCGCGTTCATGCGTTTCGCTGAGAAGAGAAAATGGATTGAAGAAAACCCCGCCATAGAGCTGAAAGCACCCAAGGTCCCCAACAAACCTACGCTACCGTTCACTCGCGAAGAGATGCTGAGCATTCTCACAGCACTCGGCCCGTATGGTAAAAGTGCCGGCCTGCGAAATGCTCAAAGACTTAAAGCTTTCGTGTTGCTGTTGCGATACTCAGGAATGCGAATCGGTGATGCGGTCCAACTCAGTGTGAATCGTCTGCAAGGTAATAAGCTCCTGCTTCACACAGAGAAAACCGGCGTCCACGTGTATTGCGTCCTGCCTGACGTCGTCATCAAGGCCATCGACGCGGCGCCGCGCTCAAGTCAGAACCACTTCTTCTGGACAGGTAAGTCCACGGTTCACAGCGCCAAGGGAAAATGGCAGCGACGCCTGCAAAGGCTCTTTGAGTTTGCCAGTGTAGTTGGCGGCCATGCGCACCGCTTCCGCGATACGTTCGCTGTTGAATTGCTTTTGGCCGGAGTTCCGCTGGATCGCGTGTCTGTGTTGCTGGGCCATAGCAGCATACGCGTTACAGAACGCCACTACGCTCCATGGACACGCTCGCGCCAGCAACAGATAGAAGCCGATCTAAAAGCCGCATGGCAGACTGACCCTATGATTGCGGGAAGCGTTGCGGCTGGCGGCTATCCTCGCAAGAGATCTCACAGACCCAATTGAGCGAGAAACCTAGCTACGTATCGATCATGAATGATAAAGGACGTTATCATTCACAAAATCCGCAGTGAGAGCGAAGTTCGATATAGTTTGCTGCATATTATGGCAGACGATTCTAAGCAGCCCCAGATTGCCATCGCCCAAGCCCTTCATTTGCTCCAGACATTTCGCGGCGCGGATTTAACCCAAACTATCTACCAGATTGAAAAGTCAGTGAAAGGTGTCTCCGCTGAAAAGTATGCGGCGGTGCTCTCGACGAGCGGTGCGAAAGCTGAAGTTCTTGGCGCTGCCGGGCTAGTGAAGCAACTGGCAGGGCAAATCAATGTGGTGATTCACGCGCTTGGCATTTTGATGTGTCTTCCGCACATTCTCCGACCAGGCGAGGTTATTGAGTACGTCTCGCTGGGCGCTGGAAATACAGGTCGGGCTTTTGACCTTGAGACGAATCAGCGTGTCGCCGAATTCAAATTCATCCATTGGCAGGGAGGAGCGGAGTCGATACGTCAAAACTCGCTGTTCAAGGATTTCTATCAAATGGCGGAACACGATACGGCGAAAGAGAAGTATCTGTACGTGCTCGGAACCCAACATGGCGAAAAATTCTTCAACGGGCGACGCGCTCTAGCCAGCGTACTCAAGGGCAATGTGACGATACGAAACAACTTCCATGAGAAGTTCGGGGATCAGTACCGCACGGTTCGCGACTATTATTTACCGAGGAAAGGACTCGTGGTGATTCAGGATGTCTCGCGTTTCGTGCCCGAGCTGGTTGCGGCGGCTGTTGAGGCTGCTGAAGCTGATGAGGAGTGAACCTGTGCCCTTGAATGCTGGAATTCTCATCATCGGTTCGTTGCTTTGGGATTCAAAAAAGGGACGGCCAGCATGGCGTGAAGCCCGTTTGGATAAGTCATCGGCGCAGGCTGTGAGCGCGCCCATTCGATACGGCCGTCTCTCCGAGTCACGGGGTGACACCTACACGATGGTGTTTTCACGGCTGTGCGAAGCGGGCCGCGCGAAAGTGCTTCGTTGTACACATGCCATCTCGACACCTGAAGATCTAATCGTCGAAGCCGAAGCCCTTTGGAAAGCTGAACAACCAGGCGCCTGCGCCGGTCGAATCGCGGCGGAGTGGGGATGCGTCGCTTTATTGTGTAATCCAGATCGACAAATTCCCGATAGTCTTCTCACCGGATGGGCCGAACGTGTCGGTTGTGAGCCCGACTACGGAAATGTCTCGCAAACCAGGGAAGAAGGACGCCTTATAAGCGATGAAGGGTTGCTTGAAATTGATTGGCCTCACCTGGTTGAGGATGGAACGCCTGTCGCTCTCGATCTGCTACTCGTAACTGCAAACGATCCGAGGATTACCGCAGCTTCACCCGCTTATCCGAGCGGCGCAATGATTGCAAACGCATGGAATGCAGCCGCCTCAAAGCATGTCGAATATTTCTGGAATAACACCGACAACGAAATAACGACGTTTCAGGATGCAGAAATTCGCGCGTTATTGCATCGCCGCGAGCTGAGGCAGGCATGACTCTGGAAGAAATAGTCAGCGACTACATTCGTACATTCCGTCACGTCGCTGCTGCTGAGATGCGGGAATACGAGACCGAACCAAGTGCAACGGCCGCGATACGGAGAGCGGCCGAATTGCCGGACGGGAAGCGCAATCCGCATCAATGCCTGATTCCGAAGCGCCTGCTCGAACTGTCGGAAGAGAGGCTTCAGGCCGCAAGAAAACGCATTTCCACCTCCGCGGACTTTGCGGCTCTGCATGCGGTCGTTGAACGAGAGATTGGCGGAATCCACGGCATCGGAAAGCTTACCGTATACGATATCGCGCATCGCATCGGTGCTTATTTCGGGAAGGTCCAATTGCATCAGTGCAAGTTCCGCCGGGGAATTTGTAGTCAGACTAAGAGCGAAACGATCTGCACGCTTTCGTCTGGAACTCACGCTCAGCTCGACGTCTGGGACGACTATCAAACGAACCGTCGATGCTGATATTTTGGTCGCAAGACACGAACTTGTAGTCTCTCAAAGGGCTGGCACGTTCCTCAAAGATGGCAGCAAAGGTTGCACGTAAAGCCTGATAAACCGGATTATCACGTGCCGGAGATCAGGCCAAGCGGCATCTGCAATGGTTAACGCGAATCTTTCTAAGTGATGCGCCGAAGCAACCGAGCGGATAACAGCACTACGGGTACGTTTTAGTCGATGCGTCTCAAGGAAAATTGGCCGATTAAATGCGGTCTTGCTGCTAGCAGCGTTTCGAGATGACTGTCAGGCCACATATTGATATGTAATGCTCGATCGGCTTGGTTGTGCTGTTCTATTAACGCTATGGCATCGACAGTGAATCTGCCAGTCGCTGCGATTATCAGCTGATCTACCCTCGGCGGTTGCCACAGCTCCATTTGGCTACGCGCATCACTCACATCAGCCGGGCCGATACTTTTTGACAGCCAGTGCTTGCACTGAATGATGACTCGATATCGTCGCACGCCTGCGAGAGCATCGGAATGCACCTTTGTAACGGACAGGTCTCTTCCCCTGTCAGGCGCATGCGTATGCTGAAGCCATTCAGGATTTTCATATCCCGGTACGCCGGTAATCAGCAGAAACATCAAACGTTCAAAATCTTCATCGGAGAGCACCGACCAGTTCACCTTGGTCGGAACACGCCCTTTTGGGCGAGCGGCAACTATCTCACCCAAATCTGTGACTGCGACAGGGACCGGATCATGTTGGCCATAAAGAGTTGAACGAAGTCCCGCTTTGACAGCGGGCCAATCGAGTTTCTTAATGTCGGAAAGATCTCCCACCATTCCGAAGGACAAGTGCCGGTGCAAGTCACCCCAACGCGCTGGCCTCTCACCGCTGCCTAACAGAGCGTGAATCTCAGCTACAGCTTCGCCCAGACTGGCCCAGGCGGCTCCCCCGAGTTTTTCAACATGCTCGTTAATTTCCTTCCCCTCGACTGCCGGTCCAAGATTTCTCAGCAATTCGTCCACTTCGTCGATTAGCGTCAACACGCGATCACGGACTAATTCGCGGCGCTTGGCTTGGAGCTTGAAACGGTACTCTCGCAGTAATCGCCCTTGTTCTTCGATGAAATTCTCTATAGAAACCTTGGCTTCAATTTCGCCGATTTCGAGCGCGTCCAGACGCATTTGCCCTACTGCGTCATAGTCGTAAAGCTTATCTTCGGCTTTGAATCCGTCAATTGCAGGCAGGGCAGGTAAGATCTGACGAAACGCGAGACAGAGTTCATCGTATTCTGGGGGGCTTCCGAACGCGGGTCCGCCGTCTCCAATATGGCTTTCTATTTTGGCCCATAATTTTTCGAGTTTTTCGAGATTACTCTCCGTTGCCTCGAATTGTTGCAATGCTGCGTCCAGGTCCGCCATCTACTTCCTCTCGCAAAGCTATTGGGGCCGTGGTCTCACACGAAGCTTTTGTTGAATTTCGTCATAGACCGGAAGTGCATTTCCAGACTCGATTGTGACCGCGATGCCGTAGCGTACAGGAGTCTGATCGGCCAGCCCTGCGTCCTCCCTACAAGTAAGTCTCAAGGAAAGATGACCGTCATCAATGAAAGGAACCGCAGATTCTCCTTCAAAGCGTTCGTGAAATACGGTGCCGCGTTTCACTGATTGATCTGCTGGCTGACTCTTTGCCCTTTCCACGCCCAGCATCTGAATTGGCGGATGAAGCGGCTCGGTCTCCAGGCGCACACACCGGTACGTTTGATGGCCGGGCTTTACCGGTGAAAACCATGCAACAGTTACCGCGAGAGAACGGGGATCGGTTACACGCTCCAAACATCCGGGAAGAGGGATTCGGAAACTCTGCGCGCTCTCAGGAGGAATCGTTCCGAAACCAACGAGCGTCGCTCGATTTGGAGAGCATTCGAGCGCCTTTGTGATATCTGGAACACCGAAGCCGATAAACCGCGAAGAATTTTCTCCGCGCTCGACATACCTGCGCTTATCTTCAGGGCCGCAAATCTCCTTGAGCAGCTCGTCATTGCCATTCCATCGGGCGCTATGCACCAGCATAGCTTTAACGGTCACCGCGTAAAATTGAGGGTCCATGTCAGCCAGCGGGGAGCCCCCACCCACATCCATTAGAGCATCAAATATCCGATGCGCCGCGCGCGTGGCAAGCGCAGTCGCCGAACTGGTTCCATCGCTTAGTGCCAATTGATCGAGCCGCCCCTGCCCAAGTGAATCTGGAGCCGCAGCACTCAAGCCGTAAAGTTTTTGCGGCGCGCCAACGGAAACTCTCAGACCATTCCCGGTACTTTGCATCCGGACACGCTCACGGCCACCCGGGAAATAAAGCTCGGGCTTGATCATCCTGCGATGTCCGAGGCCCAGGCCGGAACTAACGTTCGGTAGCGTATTGTCGGCGAATGGATCTACGGTGTTGTGCCCGCCTTGCCGAATGGAAACGTTGTCGTGATGCTGTGCGCCGATCGTCAAGGAATTCAATGATTCAGCAGGAGATAAAATAGTGCGTTCGTGCTTGACCGCGTGCAGCGCTTTCAGAACCGCACGTTCGCGATCCGTCGGAGATGCATCTTCAAACGCCGTCCACGTGTCAAAGTCGGGAATTGCCAGATGGTCTTTTACGTTTCCACCGCTCACGAGAAACAATATGTTGAAACGGTCGGAGAGGAAATCCAGCAATCGCGCCAGAGGACTCATAAGGCCTGTGAAAGGTCGGAGAGCGTCGCCCATTGAAAGATTGACGAGAAAGACGGTTGGAGCAACCGCCTCTTCACCTGGGCTTCCCTTCATGCGGAGAACGGCCCGGTAGACAGTGTCGATAAGCAGTCGGTCGGCGTCACTATGCTCGTATCCATCCGCACTGGTGATCATCAAAGGCCGAACATAGAGCTGGCGCGCGAGCGTCTCTCCCGTTTCATTGCGATCTCCGTGCAGGATAAGCGACGCCATCGCTGTGCCGTGGACACGCCGCGAGACAGTCGCGCGGCTTTGGAGGTTGTCGGGATCATCCAGCGTGATTCGACTGTCGAGAAGCCTGTGCGCCTGCACTGGCACTCCATCGAGCAGCGCCGCAACCGGCCTTCCCGGCGGCGGCACCGCGGCTACTTGAAGCGTTTCATCGGTCGTTGTCTCTATCTCAGTCGGGCCTTGCATCAGGCTCTGAGGTGGAAAAAATATCACATCGTCTGCCAAAGCCAGCCTGACCGTGCGCTGGGTCATGAGGTTCGGGATGTCTCCGGCGGGTATATCGACCAACATTCCGTGGTAGGCGATGTCCGAAATGACGGCCTCATGAATAACGCGGCCGCCGCTACCGGTCACGAGCGCTTGCAGGGTTTGAGAGGCTTCGCGGCGACGGGCACTTGAACTTCGATACCACAGTTCTACTTCCGTCCGAATTGGCTGGTTCGGATGACGCTCGCTTTGTTCCTGCCAGAAAGCTACCGTTTCGTCGGGGATGCGGTCCTGGGGCCCCCAGGGGCGCAGGTCACGAAGTTGCTCGAATAAGTGTGAGAACGGTGCAAAGCCTCTTCCGAGAGGCTCTTCTCTTTGCCACCTGTTCCACATGCTTAACAGGTTGGACAATGCCGCCATGTCCGGCATTGCGAGATAGAAACGGCCCGGGACGATCTTGTCAGCGCGGTCCCGGACTACCTTATCTTTCCCCTTTTTTTGCACTACGAAATCGTCGTCGGCCGCGAAGTCCGTTTCGTACTCCGCCATAAATTCCAGACCCGGGATGCGAGCGACAGCTTTCAGGAAATCTGCGATAGTGCCGGCAATTTCAAAGACGATCACACGTTCGGGTGCAAGATTGGTCGGGTCGTCACGCAACTGCACCGGACTATCTTGGCGGGAAAGCGCCGCCTGCAAGCGCGCGAAAACCGGGCCGAATTTTTGGGTCTGCCGGCCTCGCGAAGGATAGCGGATTAATAATCCGCCACCGCTCCCTTTGGGCAATTCAACTGAACTAGGGCTCGGAAGACGAAGCAGAGGCCGCGTGGGCATTGCTCTCCTCCGTCTCCGTCGATTGTTTCGCCCGTGTTTCGGAAGTCCACATTCTCAATTGCTCAGCGATGATCACTTTCAATGTCTTCTGTCCCATTGCCAGTACCTGCCGTCGCCGAACATCTAGACAGAATTGTTCTGCTTCGGCATAGCTGACAACCCCAAGGCATTTGGCAATAGACGCCGTCGTGGTGTTGAGAGGCGCGTCAAAACGAGACATAAATGTCTCGATATATCCTGCGAGTTCCTTCTGAGATGGCAGAGGAAGGTTCAATCGCACTTGGAAGCGCCGCCATGCGGCGCGATCCAGCAATTCGGGATGATTTGTTGCAGCGGCAACAATCGTGTAGCTCGGCAACTCGTCGATTTGCATCAGCAGCGAGGTCACTACGCGCTTTATTTCACCCGTCTCGTGAATATCGCCTCTTTCTTTGCCAATCGCATCGAATTCATCGAAAAACAGCACACAAGGTGTCGTCGGGCATAGTCAAAAACGCGTTTCAACCGGGAAGCCGTCTCGCCAAGGTAACTGCCAATCATCGATTCATAGCGGACAACGAACAGTGAAACTGCAACGGCTTCGGCCACGGCTTCAGCCAATGTGGTCTTGCCGGTACCGGGCGGGCCTACTAAAAGTATGCGGCTTCGGGGTTCGAGTCCGTGCGCCCGCAATAGGTCCGCTCTTTGTTGTTCTTCGATGAACTCCTGCACACCTTGGCGTGCTGTTTTGGTCAGAACAAGATCTTCCAGTCGCCTGCGTGGCGAGATTTCGGAAATGAAATCCTTGCCTCTATCGATAGGGTCCACAGTAGCTAGGGAGAGACTATGTACGCCATTTCCATTGGGCTGGATGGCTTTGGTGAGTCGGTCAGCCAAAACCTCGTGACGCTTGGCACGCTCCTCCGCAATGATCGCTTCTGCCGCCGTGCGAAACCCACGTTTGTCACCGGTTGTTCCTGCTTTTACTAGAGAAATTAGGAGATCACTGCGCGCCACGTGAGCCTCCGATCTTGCCCTTTCGCAGCTTTTCAAGGGCAGCCTCCAGCAACCAATTGTTACGGGATAGCGGAACGTCTCGTTGTCCCAGCTCCTGGTCAATTTGCTTGACGATATTCTCGGGCAAGCGCACTGTCACGGGAACTCGCGTTGAGAGAGAGCGCCGTTTGGACGATCCGTTGTTTGATCCCCGATTCATAGTGACATCATAATGAAATCAGGTTGAATCGCAAGTGTCCTGAGCCAAAACTCACATAGCGGTATGCAAAAAAACAAAGTTAGTCCGATCGTTTACCGTTCAGAGCGTGGTGGAGGACTGATTCGAGCAGCTTGCGCTTTTCGTTTTGAGTGGCCGTGAGCTGTGCTTCCATCCGGTCGCACACAGTCATTAGTTCGTCCACCGTCCTGACAATGCGGTGTTGTTCGGCGAGGGGTGGTAGGCCGACAACCAAATTGAGCAGGATCGATTGATTCAGATTTTGCATTGTTGCGCCGACCGCTGAACCACCAAGATATTCTCTAACGAAGGGCGAGCCGATCAGGGTTACGAGAAAAGGAGGAAACAGGCAGCCCGGAAGACGCAGTATCAGGCTGCCCAGTGCCACAAAGCCAGCCGTCCTCGCGTTCAGTGACTGCCGCACACCTACCCATTTCTCCTCGACGTGCCATTACGATATCCCCGATGCGAAGTTTGAACGTGGAAAGTCTCTGCAACGTAGCGGGCCCTATGGCCATGCTATCTATCGGGATCAGCCTCCCGTTTTTTATGGAGGCCGGATTGATTACCGGCACGCCTCCTTTCTTGTAGTCGCTCTAGTGTAGGGAACTCCCAAATGGACCCGTTTGAAGCTCTACCAAGAGCTGGCTGAAACGAGCAGCCTCCCACCCCGGCCTCAGCTCAAATCCCAACTCATCGGGACGAGCTGGAATCGGCGGTTTTTCACGACCGATCTTTCCTTCCTTTAGGAGTTTTGCCTTATCCGCCTGAATCCTCGCGAGTAGGGACGCTGCAGGTTCATCGTTGTCGTCTTGGGCGACTAGTTTGCCTCTAACTGCCAACTCGAGAACAAATTGGCGTAGTCGGGGAATGGCTCCTGGTGCATCACATATGCGGTTGAAATGGGTAAGGAGCAACTCGGGATTCATCGCAGCAGAGCCTCTGCCAGAATGGCTTTTGAGCTGGTCGCGCAGGTTGCAGCTTGGTTCTCGGCCTCATTGAGTTTGGCCAGCAGTTCCTCGGGATCGCCGTGGTCGTCTGCGACGGTGTGCGGGTTCTTGATGTCGAGATTATAGCCGCGCGCCTTCACCTCATCGGCAGTAACTTTCCATGCGACTTCTGTTTCCACCCTCCCCTTGCGCTTCGCGCCTCCCCACCAATCAACGCAGGGCTTCAGATGCTCGATGCGGATGGGCTTGGTCATCGAGTAGGCTTTTTGCCCATCGGGAACGCGGTGCTCGTAGAACCAGATTTCCTTGGTCGGCGTCGCCCTTCTCAAAAAACAAAAGGTTGGTGCCGATGCTGGCATAGGGCTTGAACACGCTGTTGGGCAGGCGGACGATGGTGTGCAGGTTGCACTCTTCCATCAAATGTTCCTTGAGCCGCGTCTTGACGCCTTCGCCAAAAAGCGAGCCGTCGGGCAGCACCACGGCGGCGCGGCCTTCGGGCTTCAGGATGCGGATGATGAGGGCAAGAAAGAGGTCAGCGGTCTCACGGGTCTGGAAGTGCTTGGGGAAGTTGCTCTCGATGCCGTCTTCCTCACGTCCGCCGAAGGGCGGATTGGTGAGGACGATGTCCACGCGATCGGACTGCGTGTAGCTGATATACGGCCGCGCTAGCGTATTGTCATGGCGCACAAAGCTGGGATTCTCGATGCCGTGCAGCAGCATATTGGTTACGCAGAGCATGTGCGGCAGCTGCTTTTTCTCGACGGCCCGCAGCGCTTCCTGCATGCGCTGCTCGTCCTCCACCTTTTTCACATAGCGGTCGCGCATGTGGCGAATGGCGCAGGTGAGGAATCCGCCTGTGCCGCAGGCCGGGTCCAGGAGAATTTCGCCGGGCTGAGGGTCGATGCGGTCCGCCATGAAGGCCGTGACGGCGCGCGGCGTGTAATATTCGCCCGCATTGCCGGCGCTCTGCAGGTCGTTGAGGATTTGTTCGTAGATGTCGCCGAAATGCTGGCGCTCGGCGAGATTGTTGAAGTCCACTTCGTTGATTTTGTTAATGACCTGCCGCATGAGCTGGCCGGACTTCATGTAGTTGTAGGCGTCCTCGAATACATCGCGCACAACGCGGCGGCGGTCAGCCTTGCTTTCCGGCGACGGAGAGTTCCTTGAGCTTGGGGAAAAGCTGGGTGTTGATGAAGGTGAGAAGTTCTTCGCCGGTGATGCCCTCGGGATCGGCCGCCCAGGAGCGCCACCGGAGCTTCGCCGGGATCGGCGAGCGGTAGCCATCCTGCATCAGCTCCAGCTGCTGATCCTGGTCGTCGATGATTTTCAGGAAAAACATCCAGCAGAGCTGCGAGATGCGCTGGGCATCGCCATCCACGCCGGAATCCTGGCGCATGATGTCTTGAATCGATTTGACGGTATTGCGAACGGACATGGTTTAAGCTTCCTTCTGGTAGAGCGCGGACTGGAGTTCCTGCACGGCGAACATGAAATCCGCGCGCGTCCCGAATTCCTTGATGAGCTGGATGGGTGTTCCCATCGTATCGAGCGGCGGGATCTGCAGAATGCGCGGGTCGCCAAGGTCGATGACGCCCTGATCCTGATATTTTTGCAGCAGCGCTTCAAGCACGGCGCGGGCCTGCGGGCCGTATTTCGTGAAGACATCTCGCTTGCGGACATTTTCTGCGCGCTCGCGGCGCGTGAGCGCGGGCTGGTCGAATGCGACATGGCAGATGAGGTCAAAGGGATCGAGGTCTTTGCCGACTTCCTCGGCCAGCGGGTCAAGGGACAGGCCTTCGTTTTCGAGTTCCTCGATGATGGCTTGCTTGCGCTCGGCGGATTTCCAGCGCTTGAGGAAATCATCAAGGCTGGCGAAGCGCTTCTTCAGCGCCTTCTTGGTGAAATCCCGCAGGCGTTTCGGTGACGAGCCTGCCCTGCTCATCGAGATATTCCACGCGCTCGGCGACGATGGTGGCCCCTACCCCATCGACATAGATTTTGCGCGGCGGTTCTTCGTCCGGTGTTGATGTTGATGTCGGGCGGCTGATCGACGATCACCTCGTCTTCTCCCGGCTGCGGCGGAATGGGGTCGCCGTTTTCATCCATGGGCGGCACGTCGTCGGGCGGGACGATGGGGTCATTCTGGCCGGGCTCATAAATCTGCACCGGCTCGCCGTCGAAATCCGGATCGGCGAAATGGTTGGTCGCACCCCGGAAATCAATCAGCGTGAAATAAAACTTCTTCGTGTCCTCATGGACGCGGGTGCCACGGCCGACGATCTGCTTGAATTCCGTCATGGAGCCCACGGAACGGTCGAGCACGATGAGGCGGCAGGTCTGGGCGTCCACGCCGGTGGAAAGCAGGCGGGAGGTCGTGACGAGCACGGGATATTTTGCTTCCGGGTCGATGAAGTTCCCGAGCTGCGCCTGCCCTTCGTTGTCGCTGCCGGTGATTCGCATGACGTAGCGGTGATTCTCGTTGCACAGGTCTTTGTTTTCGTTGATCAGCGCCTGCCGCATGCGCGCGGCATGTTCCTCATCCACGCAAAAGACGATGGTTTTCTGGAAACGGTCGTGGCTTTCCTTCAGGAAATCGGAGACTTTCTTGGCAACGAGCTTGGTGCGGTCGTCGATGACGAGCGTGCGGTCAAAATCCTTGGTGTTGTAGATGCGGTCTTCGATTTCATTGCCGTCGCGGTCGACGTCTCCCCTCTCCGGCCGGTAGCCCTGGACATCCACGTCGATATGGACCTTGATCACCTTGTACGGGGCCAGGAAGCCGTCCTCGATGCCTTGCCTGAGCGAGTAGGTGTAAACCGGCTTCCCGAAATAATGGATGTTGGAGACGTACTCGGTTTCCTTGGGCGTGGCCGTAAGTCCGATCTGGGTCGCGGCGGAGAAATATTCGAGGATCTCCCGCCATGCCGCATCGTCGGCGGCGCTGCCGCGGTGGCACTCGTCAATCACGATCAGATCAAAGAAGCCCGGCGAGAATTCCCGGAAAAGCTTCTGGCGTTCCTCCGGCCCGGTGATGGCCTGATAGAGCCCCAGATAAATCTCGTAGGCCGTGTCGATGCGGCGCTTCTTGTCGAGCGCCGTGGTGAGTTCGACTTCGGAGCCGTCCTCGCGCTCGATGGTTTTTGCGCCCGTGCTGAGTTTGGCCATTGCCGCGCCGAACGGCCGGAAATCATTCACCATCGTCTGATCGACGAGGACGTTGCGGTCGGCAAGAAAGAGGATGCGTTTCTTGCGGCCGGCCTTCCACAAGCGCCAGATAATCTGAAATGCGGTGTAGGTCTTGCCGGTGCCGGTGGCCATGACGAGCAGGATGCGGTTCTGGCCCTTGGCGATCGCTTCTATCGCCGCATTGATGGCGTTGGACTGGTAGTAGCGGGGGGCTTTGCCGCTGCCGTCGTCAAAATAATCCTGCAGGACAATCTCTTCCTCGTCGGGAGTGAGTCCTTTCCAGGCGCGGTATTTTGACCAGAGATCCTTGGGCGAAGGGAACTGCGTCGAGGGAGAGCGTGGCTTCCTTCTCCGTGCTGACGTCCCGGTGCGGTCGTGAAAGACAAAGCCGTCGCCGTTGGAAGAAAACACAAACGGGATATTGAGGGTCGTCGGCATAGTCGAGCGCCTGCTGCATGCCGTCGCCGACGCTGTGGTTGTTGTCCTTCGCCTCGATGATGGCGATCGGAATATTGGGCTTGTAATAAAGGATGTAATCGGCGCGCTTTGCTTTGCCACGCGTGACCAGCTTTCCGCGGACGATGATGCGTCCTTTGGTGAAAGCGACCTCCTCGCGGATCTGCATCATCCCGTCCCAGCCCGCGCGTTTGACGGCGGGGCCGATGAACTTGGAGCAGATGTCGCGCTCGCTGAGGTCTTTCTTGTTCATGCAAACCAGTGTTTCACTTTCTGTGCGAGATCAGTGTCGGGACGCAAAAATAGCGCTGCAGATCTCTTAAAACCGCACATTTCCTAAACAATCCTTAACAGATGAGGATTTGTGTGTCAGCAAATGTCCGGCAGAGGCCCGTGATAACGCTAAAACTTAAGAGGCATCGTTGTGTGACGGACGGACCCTCCTCGTTTATACCTTCTTTGCGTTTCCCCTGCCATTTTAGGAAAAAGGCAAGGGCCCTTAGGGTTACTACCCGTTTCCTGGGAAACGGAAATCTGGATTGCCGCAGAATTCGTAGACTTTTTCCAACCCACAACCCAACCCACAATGTGAGTGGTCTTATATGTCTTGCGCGTAGTTTGGCAGCCTCCGCGTCTTTGTAAGTTGTTGTAATACCAATACTCGCTACGCTGTCACGGCAGCGGTCGCAAATTATCCCCACTCCAACATGAATCGCACTTTCAGTGAGGTACACGCGGGGTACACGCCGATAACAGGCACCAGAACCACTTTCTTTTCAGACGGGTAGGTTGGTAGGGGCGGTGGGGATCGAACCCACGACCTTCGGCTTAAAAGGCCGCTGCTCTACCACTGAGCTACGCCCCTATGGCGTGAATCGCCAATTGTACCATGACGCTTGCGCGAACTCCGCGCTCCTCCGCGACCTGCCCGTGGAAGCCTCACCCAAAAATCATCGTCTATTTCATCCCGGCCCCTCGACGCGACGAAATCGCATTGACGCGCACGCGATTCTGCGCGAAGTTGCTTGCCGTATTTGGAGACCGAACGGGGCGACTTCATATGGCCGAGTTAGTTCGCTACGCAACAGAAGACGGAGTCGCGGTCATCACCATCGACAATCCGCCGGTGAATGCGCTCGGGCCGGGTCTGCCCGAAGAAATCGCTGCCGCGTTGGCGCAAGCCGAGACGGATGCGCACATCAACGCAATCGTGGTGATCGGCGCCGGCAAAACATTCGTCGCCGGCGCCGACATCAATCAATTTGCAAAAATGCGCGCGAGCCGCGAGTGCGGCCCCGGGCACACTGCGTTCTTGCGGCGCGTTGAAGATTGCCCGAAGCCCATCGTGATGGCGATTCACGGCACGGCCTTCGGCGGCGGCCTCGAACTCGCGATGGCCGGACACTATCGCGTCGCGGCCACAGACGCGCAAGTCGGCCAGCCCGAAGTGAAGCTCGGCATCATTCCGGGCGCCGGCGGAACGCAGCGCTTGCCTCGCCTCGCTGGCATCGCCAAGGCTGCCGAGATGTGCTCGCTCGGCGAACCAGTGAAGGCGCGAGACGCATTTCACTCCGGAATCATCGACAAACTGTTCGAAGATGTATCCGATGAAACTCAGTTGCGAGCTGCCGCAGTCGCATTCGCCCGTGGAATCGCAGGAAAGCCGATTCGCAAGACCCGCGAGCGCACCGAAAAGTTAGCCGCCGACGCCAACAACGACACCGCGGGAATTCTCGCCGCCGCCCGCGACGCAGCACGAAAAAAACTGCGCGGACGTCACGCCCCTCTCGCCGCCATCGATGCTGTCGAAGCCGCCACAAATCTGACATTCGAACAAGGCTGCGCCCGCGAACGCGAACTCTTTATCGAATGCCTGTTCTCCGACGAATCCAGCGCCCTGATCCACGCATTTTTCGGCGAGCGCGAAGTCGCGAAGATCCCCGACGTTCCAAGAGACACGCCCATCCACCCCATTCACTCCGCAGCCGTCATCGGCGCAGGCACGATGGGCGGCGGAATCGCCATGGTGTTTGCAAACGCTGGCATTCCTGTGCTGCTCAAGGAATCCGATCAAGCAGCGCTGGATCGCGGCCTCGCGACAATCCGTTCGAACTACGCAAACTCAGTAAAGCGCGGCCGCTTCACCCAACAACACGCCGACGAGCGCATCGCACGGATCACGCCGACATTGAATTACGACGGATTCAGCAACGTCGATATCGTCATCGAAGCCGCATTCGAATCGATGTCGCTGAAAAAAGAAATCTTCGGCGAACTGACGCGCGTCTGCAAACCAGACGCGATCTTGGCGAGCAACACATCCACGCTGAGCATCGACGAAATCGCATCGGCAACGACACGCCCTGATGCCGTCATCGGCACGCACTTCTTCAGCCCCGCCAACGTGATGCGCCTGCTCGAAGTCGTCCGTGGCGCCGCCACCTCGAAAGAAACCATCGCAACATGCATGCGGTTGTCCAAGCGCCTCGCCAAAGTCGGCGTCCTCGTCGGCAATTGCCGCGGATTCGTCGGCAATCGCATGTTTCATCCCTACCGCCGCGAAGCCCAATTCCTCGTCGAAGAGGGCGCCAGCATCGAAGCCGTCGATCGCGCGCTCTACGATTTCGGAATGGCGATGGGCCCGCTCTCCGTCGCCGATCTCGCGGGCCTCGACATCGGCTGGCGCATTCGCAAAGAGCATCGCCATCTCGAAAAACTGGGCGTCCGCCAGCCATTCGCCGAAGACAAACTGTGTGAAATGGGCCGCTTCGGCCAAAAGACGCGCGCAGGCTGGTATCGCTACGACGAGCAGCGCCGTCAAGTGACCGACTCCGAAATCGCGCAATTGGTACAAACCTGGAGCCGCGAAAAGGGAATCGAGCAGCGCGAAATTTCGCCGCAGGAAATCGTCGAACGTTGCATCTACGCGCTCGTCAACGAAGGCGCGCGAATCCTCGAGGAAGGCTTCGCGCTTCGCGCAGTCGATATCGACATTATCTATCTCAACGGCTATGGCTTCCCCGCGCATCGCGGCGGACCCATGTGGTACGCCGACAGCGTCGGACTGAAAAAAGTCTACGAGCGCGTGTGTGAATTCGAGCAATCTCACGGCGAGAATTGGCGCCCAGCCCCTCTGTTGAAACAGTTGGCAGAGCAGGGAAAGAGCTTCGCCGATTTTCGCCGGTCTTCAAATCCCCATTGAGGCAGTCGAACTAAGGAGGCGCGTGCGACTTTCTCTGCGTTTGCTGATCGTTCTAACCGCAATGCTTGCGGCCGGCTCGCTCGCCGTATCTCAACTCCCGTCCGATCTGAAAGCGCAGCTCTGGCCCGCGAAGTGGATCACCTCCGGCGACGCCCCCGCGCGCGACGAAGCCGTCCTCTATTTCCGCAAACGCATACAACTCCCAGGCCCACCGCAGCGATACCTCGTGAACGTAAGCGCCGACAACAAGTACGTCCTCTACGTAAATGGGAAGCGTGTCGGAAGCGGCCCATCTCGCACCGACCTCGCCCATTGGCACTACGAAACCTTCGACGTCGGCCCGCTGCTCAAACCCGGCGACAACCTCTTCGCCGCCGTCGTTTGGAATTTCGGCAGCCGCTCGGCTCTTGCCCAACTATCGGATCGAACCGCATTCCTTCTCAGCGGCACGAGCGAAGCCGAAAACGCCGTGAACACTGGCACCGACTGGGACGTCGCCATCGAAAAATCCATCAGCACTCTGCCGAAACCGCAAGAGCTGGGCGGCTATTATTACGCCGCCGAACCGTGCCTTCGCATCGACGGCGCGAAATACGCCTGGGGTTGGAATTCCGACGCGAACACGACACAACTCGAGTGGCAAAAAGCCGTCGCCATCGGCGCCGGTGCCCGCCGCGGTGCTTCGCTGCAAGAAAACAATTGGCAGCTCACATCCGATCCGCTCCCCCAAATGACGATGGAGCAGCAGCCGATCGGCACAGTCGTGCGCAACTCAGGCGCGGAAGTCACCGGCGACGCGACGCCGGCTGCCGAATACAAAATCCCGCCCCATTCGCACGCAACAATGCTCCTCGATCGCGGCCATCTGACGACCGCCTATCCCGAGTTCACCACGAACGGCGGTGCCGGCGCATCGGTCCGGCTCAAATATGCCGAAGCTTTGCTCGACGCAAAAGACGAAAAGGGAAATCGCAACGAGATCGAAGGCAAACACATAGTCGGCGTCTATGACGAATTTCTTCTCGACGGCGCCAAAGATCGCGTCTATCAGCCGCTCGTCTGGCGCACCTGGCGCTATCTTCAAATCGACGTGACAACCGCCGGCGAACCGCTGCAACTCACCCACCTTCAAAGCTGGTTCAGCGCTTTCCCATTCGAAGAAAAAGCCAAATTCTCATCCAACCAACAGGATCTCCAAAAAATCTGGGAAATCAGTTGGCGCACCGCCCGCCTCGACGCGCACGACACCTACATGGACACGCCCTACTGGGAGCAAATGCAATACATCGGCGACACCCGCATCCAGGCGCTCATCTCCTACTCCGTAGCCGGTGACGACCGTCTCGCCCGCCAGGCCATCACCGCCTTCAACAATTCGCGCATTCCCGACGGCATCACGCTAAGCCGCTACCCAACCTCGATGTTCCAGGCCATCCCGACCTTCTCGCTCCTCTGGATCGGCATGATCCACGACTTCTGGATGTATCGCGACGATCCCGCTTTCGTTCGCGAACAACTCGCTGGCACCCGCACGACTCTCGACTGGTTCTTGCGCCATCAGCGCCCCGACGGCCTCCTCGACGCGCTGTTCTGGTGGCCTTTCGTCGATTGGGGCACCGATTTCGGATTCGGAATTCCACTGGAGGATCCCGACGGCGGATCGACCAGCATGGCTCTGCAATTCGTGGAAGCTCTACGCAATGCCGCCGATCTCGAAACCGCTCTCGGCGACCAGTCGCGAGCCGCGGCTTACCGCGCCGCCGCAGAGCGCACCGTCGCTGCCGTGAAAAAACTCTGCTGGAACAAAGAGTACGCGCTCTTCGCCGACACACCGGCGCAAAAACATTTCAGCCAGCACGCCAACATCCTCGCCGTCTGGCTCGACGTCGTCCCACCCGACCAACAGCAAGAGCTGCTGACCCGTATCCTCTCCTCCACCGACGTAGGCTTTCACACCGATCGCAAAATTCCGCCGATGACCGCCGCCACCTATTATTTCCGCTTCTACCTCGCGCGCGCGATCGAGCACGCCGGCCTCGGCGATCGCTATCTTGACCTTCTCGGCCCATGGCGCATCATGGTTTCGCTCGGACTCACCACCTGGGCCGAGCAGCCTGAGCCAACGCGCTCCGATTCGCACGCGTGGAGCGCACATCCAAATTACGATTTGCTCCGCATCGTCGCCGGCATCCGCCCCGCGAAGCCGGGATTCGCTGCCATCACGATCGATCCGCATCTGGGCGCTTTGCAACATGTACAGGCGTCCGAACCTCATCCTTCCGGACCAATCGATGTTGAATTCACGCGAGACACGAATGCCGTGAACGCGCGAATTTCGCTGCCTAACGGCGTCCCCGGCGAACTGCTTTGGCACGGCAAGTCCTACCCTCTGCACGCCGGCGAGCAGGCGGTCTCGTTGCCGACGAACTGACGCAATCAAAGCCGCCAGCCGCGGACGCCGGCATTCGCACGTGCCAGTTTGACGCTCATTCCAATTTTCATTCTCGTTCTGGAATCACATTAGTCTCTTCCAACCTTCCGCGCGCCGAGTTCAATCTTCGTTTACCCAAGAAACTGAATCGCGTAGGCAAACTCCGTTCGTGCTCCACAACTCGCTCTCGTTGTTCTTTCTTCAACACTGTCTGCCCTATCGACGTCACTTCCTGAAGAGCAACAAAGTTTTGCCGATGGTACTCGGTGTTGATCTGCGATCGCGCGTCATCGGACGCAGCATCGCTCTGGCCCCTGAACTGCAATTTGATTTTCGAGGCAGCGACCGCATCACCGCATTAAACGGCTCTCATTCGCCGCGCAGTGCAGCACAGCGCATCTGAGTTCTGGAGATCGTGACTCCGCATGAGCGATGACATCGTCCGCGAGTTCCTCGTCGAGAGCAGCGAAAATCTCGACCTGCTCGACCGCGAGCTGATCAACCTCGAGAAAGATCCCGGCAACCGCGGCACGCTCGCCAGCATTTTCCGCACGATCCACACCATCAAGGGCACCTGCGGATTCCTCGGATTCACAAAACTCGAATCCGTCGCCCACGTCGGCGAAAATTTGCTCAGCAAACTGCGCGATGGCGAACTCGCGCTCAATCCCGAAATGACCACCGCGCTGCTCGCGATGGTCGACGCCATTCGCCAGATGCTCGCCAGCGTCGAAGCCGTCGGCAACGAAGGCGAGCGCAACGATCAGGAATTGATTCAGACTCTCACCCGGCTGCTGCAGGGATCCGCCGCAGCACCGAAAGCCGAAGCATCGCTCACGCCTGCGGCGACGCCGGTCGTTCCCGCGGAAGCTGCACCCGCCGAGCCTGTTGCGCCGCCCCCAGCCGCTTCCATCGCCGCGCCTCCAGTCGAACTCCCGCTCACGCCTGCGCCGGTCGCCGACGCCGCGCCAAAAAGCGAACCCAAGCCCGATCACCCCGCCGAACACTCCGCCGACCACGGCCCCGCCGCGCCCGCCAGCGAATCCGCCGCCCAATCCCAGGCCCGCACTGCGGCCAGTGAAAGCTCCATCCGCGTCGATGTCACCCTCCTCGACAAGCTGATGAACCTCGTCGGCGAACTCGTCCTCGCCCGCAACCAGATTCTCCAATTCTCCAACGCCACCGAAGACGCCGGCCTTCTTGCCCCCAGCCAGCGCCTCAACCTCATCACCACCGAGCTGCAGGAAGGCGTGATGAAAACCCGCATGCAGCCCATCGGCAACATCTGGAGCAAATTCCCCCGCACCGTCCGCGACGTCGCCACCATGTGCGGCAAGAAAGTCCGCATCGAGATGGAAGGCAAGGAAACCGAGCTCGACAAGACCATCGTCGAAGCCATCAAAGATCCGCTGACGCACATCGTTCGAAATTCCGTCGACCACGGCATCGAAAAGCCCGAACGCCGCATCGCCGTCGGCAAGCCCGCCGAAGGCCGCCTCCTCCTCCGCGCGTTCCACGAAGGCGGCCAGGTCATCATCGAGATTTCCGACGACGGCGGCGGCCTCGATGCCGACAACATCCGCCGCAAAGCCGTTGAAAAAGGCTTGATCACGCCCGAGCAAGCCGCGCGCATGGGCGAGCGCGAAGGCGTCAATCTGATTTTCCTCCCCGGATTCTCCACCGCCGAAAAAGTCACCAACGTCTCCGGCCGCGGCGTCGGCATGGACGTGGTCAAAACCAACATCGAAAAAATCGGCGGCACCGTCGACGTGCAATCGAAAGCCGGCACCGGCACGACCGTGCGCATGAAAATTCCGCTCACGCTCGCGATCATTCCCGCGCTCATCGTCACCAGCGGCGGCGAGCGTTACGCCATCCCGCAAGTCAGCCTGCTCGAACTCGTTCGTCTCGAAGGCGAAGACGCGCAAAAGGGAATCGAGCTCATTCAGGGAGTCCCCGTGCATCGCTTGCGCGGCCGCCTGCTTCCGCTCGTCTACCTCAATCGCGAATTAAAAGTCGAAGACGAAGCGCCCGATCTCTCCAAACTTCCCGCGGTCAACATCGTCGTGCTCCAGGCCGACGAGCGGCAATTCGGTCTCGTCGTCGACGAAATCAACGACACGGAAGAGATCGTCGTCAAGCCGCTCGGCAAACAGCTCAAGGGAATAAAAACCTTCGCCGGCTCGACGATCATGGGCGACGGCCGCGTCGCCCTGATTCTCGACGTGCTCGGCGTCGCGCAAACCTCCAATGTCATCAGCGAAAATCGTGCACGCGCCGTCGTCGAGAAAGACGCAGAGTCCGCCGCGCTTCACGGCGAAAGGCAGACGCTGTTGTTGTTTGCCGGTCCAGATGATGCTCACATGGCTGTTCCCCTCGACCGGGTCGGCCGTCTGGAAGAATTTCCAATCGCTTCGGTCGAACGTGCCGGCAATCAGGAAGTCGTGCAATACCGCGGAGAGATCCTTCCTCTGCTGTTTCTCTCCGAGGTCATGGAAGAACGCCGCAACCGTACGCGGCACGCTCCCTCGCCGGCCAAATCGCCAACGATCGACCGCTTGCAGGGAATCGTCTATTCCGGCGACGGAAAACGCGTAGGCCTGGTCATCGACCGGATCCTCGACATCGTCGACGAAACCATCCAGGTGAAAGCTCCCCCCAGCCGTTTCGGAGTCCTTTACACCACGGTGATCGACGGTCGCGTCACCGAATTGCTCGACATGCCGACGCTTCTGCGAGTTTTCGAACAGAATCGTGCGAGTAAATCCCAGCGCGAGCGAGTCGAGGTGTGATCGTGACCGGCACTAGGCAACTCTGCACCTTCCACGTGGTCGACGGCTACTTTGGAATACCCGTCGAACAAGTGCAGGAGGTCGTGCGCCCCCAACCGATCACCCCCGTCCCTTTGGCCCCGCGGGTCGTCCGCGGCTTGATCAATCTGCGCGGCCAGATACTAACGGCCATCGACCTGCGCTTCCGCCTCGGCCTGGGTGAGCCCCGAGACACGGCGAATCTCATGAATGTCGTGGTGCGAACCGATGACTCACCGGTGAGCTTTCTCGTGGATGAGATCGGCGAGGTCCTGAACGTCGATGATACAACTTTTGAACTTCCCCCGGAGACGCTGCAAGGCAGCATGCGCGAGTTGATCGATTGTGCGTACAAGTTAGAGGGTCGCTTGCTTCTCGGACTCAGCACTCAGCGGACCATCAATCTGACTGAAACGGCAAGCCAAAACCAGGACCAGCACTAGCGGGAGACGCGTCGTCCGCAGCCGTTTTCGCGGACAGAGAGGAAGCTCGATGATCGCACTCAAAGCTTACGCGACCCACATGTTCGTAGCTATCAGCCTGCTCTCCGCCGCCGTTCCGTCGCCAGCACAAGAGGTCACTTCTGCATCGCAACCTGCGGCTCAATCTGTAGCCACCGCAGAACCTGTGAACAATCCCGATTTGATCGAAGCTAACCCCAGTCGGCCCTCCAATTCCCATTCGGCCGATCTGCTCACGCCCGGTCTGTTGCAAGCGGAATATGGATTCTTCCGCGAGTGGGAACGCGACAGCACTCTGCAGGATGCCCTGGGCGGCGAGTTGCGTTTCGGAATCTCCCGGAATCTCGAGTTTCGCTGGGGCGGAAACTTACTACTCTGCGATCAGTTTCCGGCGAGCCAGTCCTGCAGTCTCGGCGACCAAATTTTTACAGGTGAATATCATCTGAGGAATCAGTCCGCGCATTTCCCGGCCATCGCCGCAAGCTATGCTATCAAAGTTCCCACCGCCAACGATGTGCGCGGCCTGGGAACTGGTGCCGTCGACCATTCCTTTACCTTGCTCGCCAGCAAGCAGGTGCAAAAATTCGTTGTCGATCTCAACCTCAGTTACCAGCTGATTGGGCAGCCGGCTGCCGGCGGGCACGATCAGAACGCTGTCGCCTTCTTGACGGTTTCCCACTCTTTGTATGGACCGCTCACTTTTGTCGCCGAGCTTGACGGCTATTCGCGCCTGAACGCGCAGATGCCCGCATACGCTTCGACCGTCTGGGCACTGTCCTGGAAAGTCCATCGCCGGGTGGCCCTCGACGCGGGCGTGCTCCCGGGAATCACCTCGGCCGCCCCGCACAAACGCGTCTCGTTCGGCGTCACTTACGCCATCGCCAATCTATATCCCGGGCATCGAGTTTCGGGCAAAGGATAGTTCTACTGCGATTTGGAGGAATCGAAATGAGTGTGTTTCGCAACATGAAAATCGGGGCCAAGTTGGGCGCGGCGTTCGGAGTGATCGAGGTCCTGATGGTGGCCTTGGGCATGCTCGCGATCGTGCAGCTGGCGAAAGTCAACGCCAACACCGTCGATATCGCCACTAATTGGCTACCGAGCGTCAAGACTTTGGGAGAGATTCAGAACGACATCTTGGCCGTTCGGCGGTTCGAATTTGCTCACATCTTGGACGTCGACCGCAAGCGAATGGAAGACGATGAAGCGAACGTCGTCAAAAGTGAAGCGGAACTGGTGAACGACGAAGCCCGGTATCAGAAAATGATTTCTTCCGACGAGGAGCGGCGTCTGTATGAACGGTTTCGTTCGGACTACGACAAATATACGCCCATCCGGAAACGCGCCATGGATCTGTCTCGAGACAACAAGAAATCCGAGGCCCGTGACCTTGCTCTGGGCGACGGTCGTACAGCCTTTAACGCCGCCATGACCGGTGTCACTGAAGATATCGAATTCAATGATAAAGGCGCTACTGCGGAAACCAAGAGCAGCGACGCCGTCTACACCTCATCCCGCTTTTGGATCGCCGGACTGCTGATTGTCGGCGTCGTCGTAGGAGTGGCACTTGCCTTGACAATTTCACGATCCATAGCCTCCTCCGCTAAAGCCATGCTCGAGCTGATCGAACAAGTCGCCAAGAACAATCTCTCCGTAAGCGATATCGAAGTGCTGTCGGACGACGAAATCGGACAAGCCTGCGCAGCCATGAACAAAATGAAAACCAACCTGCGCGCGGTCGTCCAGTCTATGGCCAACAATGCCCAGGTCGTGGCAAGCTCCAGCGAAGAGCTGTCCAGCACCAGCCAACAGATGAGCGCCAATGCCGAGGAAACCTCCTCGCAGGCAAATGTCGTCTCCGCCGCCGGCGAACAAGTGAATCGCAACCTGCAGACGGTAGCCACCGGCTCGGAGGAGATGAGCGTTTCCATCAAGGAAATCGCCAAGAACGCCACCGAAGCCGCCAAAGTGGCCACCGAAGCCGTCAAAGTTGCGGAAACGACCAATAAAACGGTGGGCAAACTCGGCGAATCCAGCGCTGAAATCGGCAAGGTCGTCAAGGTCATTACCTCCATCGCCCAGCAGACCAACCTCCTCGCGTTGAACGCCACCATTGAAGCCGCCCGTGCCGGCGAAGCCGGAAAGGGATTCGCGGTGGTCGCCAATGAAGTCAAGGAACTTGCCAAACAAACCGCCAAAGCCACCGAAGACATCAGCTCCAAAATCGAAGCCATCCAGGGCGACACCAAGAGCGCCGTCGAAGCGATTTCCATGATCAGCACCGTGATCGTGCAGATCAACGACATTTCCAGCACGATCGCCAGCGCCGTTGAGGAACAAAACGCCACCACCAACGAAATGTCTCGCAATGTCACCGAAGCCGCGCGCGGTGCCAGCGAAATCGCCAAGAACATCGCGGGCGTCGCCGAAGCGGCACAAAGCACCTCGAATGGTGCGGGTGACTCGCAGAAAGCTGCTTCGCAACTCGCGCAGATGTCGACCGAATTGCGCGAACTGGTCGGACAGTTCAAATACTGAGTACGTATGCGCAGCTAGCGCCGGCACTCTGCGCCTCATCCGCTTCGCGTGAGGCCACCAAGGGAAGGAATAGTCACCAACTACGCGCCATGCCTCCGATTCGCATACTCGTCGTTGATGATTCCATCGTGATTCGCAGAGTCTTGAGCGAAGCGCTGGCCTCCGATCCCGCCGTAGAAATCGTCGGCACCGCGTCTGACGGGCGCCTTGCCCTCGCCAAGATCCCGCAACTCAGCCCCGACCTGATCACCCTTGACGTTGAAATGCCGAACATGACCGGGCTCGAAACCGTAAAAGAGATCCGCAAGTTGCGTCCGCACCTGCCAATCATCATGTTCAGCACCCTTACCGAACGCGGCGCCGCCACAACCCTCGATGCATTGGCGCTGGGCGCGAGTGACTACGTCACCAAACCCAGCAACACCGGCAGCCTCGACCTCACCATGCTGCGCATCAGGGAGGAACTGCTCCCGAAAATAAAGGCGTTGTGCCGGAATCGTGCCGCCGACAAGAGAACGCCCGTCGCGCCTGCGCTGCCCCTCAAAAAAATTGCCATCGCCGAACGCGCTCGAGCGCACATTGAAATCCTGGCGATCGGCACCTCTACCGGCGGGCCCAACGCGCTTGCCGAAGTTATTCCCGCTATCCCTGTCGATTTTCCGATTCCGATTGTCATCGTCCAGCATATGCCACCGCTCTTCACCCGCATGCTCGCCGAACGACTCGACAAGGATTCCGCAATTTCCGTTCACGAAGGCGAGCCGGGCAGGAAACTTGAACCCGGCCACGCCTGGATCGCTCCCGGCGACTATCACATGGTGCTCGAACGCCGAGCCGCCGGCGTCCACCTCGCGATGAACCGCAACGCTCCTGAAAATTCCTGCCGGCCCGCCGTCGACGTTCTCTTTCGCTCCGTCGCCGCCACCTTCGGCGCCAACACGCTTGCCGTCGTCCTCACCGGAATGGGTTCCGACGGCGTGCTCGGCTCCCAAGCCGTGCGCGAAAAAGGCGGCCGCGTCTACGTCCAAGACGAAGCCAGCTCCGTGGTATGGGGTATGCCCGGCCAGACCGCGGCTGCGGGCTTTGCCGACAACATCTTCCCGCTGCATGACATCGCCACCGAAATTGATCGTTACGTCCGCGCCAGCCGGCAAAGTTCTGCCGTCGCCAAGCCGATTAGGAGTGAAGTGAGGCCCGATGCCACTTGACACCCAAACGCCGCCGAAACCCGTAGTCAGCTCGTCCCGCGACGACGACGCACGCGATCCCGCGTATCTGAAAATTCGCGACGTCATCTATCAAGCATGCGGAATCTACCACTCCGAGGAAAAGCTCTATCTCCTTGCCGGCGCTTGCAAACGCCGCATGGCCGCTGGCAGCAAAGCCACCGATCCGCGCCACTACCTCGAGCTCCTCACCGGCGCGTCCACCAAAGTCGTCGAACTCCGCGAGCTCCTCAACGAAATTACCATCGGTGAAACCTGCCTCTTTCGCAGCCAGCCACAAATCACCGCATTGCAAAACGTCATCCTTCCCGAACTCATCGCCACCCGCGGCAAAATCGGTCTCAAAAAACTGAAAATCTGGAGCGCCGGCTGCTCCACCGGCGAAGAACCCTACACCCTCGCGATGTTCCTCCTCGAACAAAGTGAAAAACTTCTCAAAGGCTGGACCTTCGAAATCCAGGCCACAGATCTCAACGACCGCTCTGTCGAAACCGCCAAAAACGGCGTCTACGGCGGCTACGCGGTGCGCAACACCAGCGATCTCTACAAGCGCAAATATTTCTCTCCAGCCGAAAACGACAAGCTTCGCGTCAATGACGAAGTTCGCAGCCGCATCAGCTTCTCCCGTCTCAATCTTAACGACGACAGCAAAATGCTCTTCATGAAAGGCATGGACCTCATCTTCTGCTGCAACGTCCTGATCTATTTCGACATCGTCTCCAAGCGTCGCGTCGTTCAGCACTTTTTTTCCAGCCTCCAGGCGCCCGGCTATTTCTTCCTCGGCCATGCCGAATCTCTGTATCAGGTCACCGATCAGTTTCGCCTCGTCCATCTTCCCGGTACCACCACGTACCTCAAGGGCCTGCCCGGGTCGGAAGGGAATCCCAAGCCATGACCGCCATTCCCCTGCGCGAAATGCAGAAAAAGGTCGAAGCGCTGCGCTCGTTGCCTTCATCGCCTGCCGTGCTCAAGCCACTGCTCGATGTCCTTCACGAGCCTCCTGACAAAGTGCCGATCGACAAGGTCGTCAAGCTCGTCTCATACGAAAAGACCATTGCTGCGCAGCTTCTTCGCATCGCGAACTCGCCGCTGTACGGTCGCACCAAGCCCGCCGAGTCCATCCAGGCCGCCATCTTCACGCTCGGCATCCAGCGCATTGAGGACATTCTCCTCAGCAATTGCTTCAGCAAGATGGTCCCGAGCGACAAATGGGTGGTTGATCCCGGTGTCTTCTGGCGTCATTCGTTCGGCTGCGCGCTCGTCTGTCGCGAATTCGCCGAGCGCATCGGATACCACGATCCCGATAAAGCCTATCTCGCTGGCTTGCTCCACGATCTCGGCATCATCGTCAACTCTTTGGCGTTCACCGAACAATATCGCGAAGTCCTCGCCAAAGCCGTCGAAGCCGGCCGCCCACTCGATGAACAGGAAGAAGAAACGCTCGGCTTTACACATTGCCAGAGCGGCGTCATTCTCGCCAAAGCCTGGGCTCTGCCTCAGCCCATTCGCGACGTCATCGAATGGCATCACACCACGACGCTCGCCCCCGCCGGCAATCCGCTCATCGCCCTCACCCATCTCGCCGACTTGCTCTGCCGCGTGCGCAATCTCGGCTACGGCTACGAAGAATGGCGCGTCGTCGATCTCGCCACTGATCCTGGCTGGATCGATCTCGGCGAGCACTGTCCCAAGCTCGCCACCATCGATCTCGCACGCTTCACCATGGATCTCGACGCCTACGTCGTCCGCATCACCTCGCTCGTCGACACGATTTTCTCGGTCAACTGACGCGCGTCGCAAGCAATTACAGCAACGATTTTCGGTACCCGATCGCAGGAGGCGGAGATGCAAATAAGGATTTCAGGAGACACACAGTGAAGAAACTCAAAGTCTTAATCGTCGATGATTCGTCCGTTATGCGCAAAATTGTCGAGCGCGCGCTGCGCCAGGCCGGCCTCGAACTCACCGAAGTCGCCGAAGCCAGCAATGGCGCCGAAGCGCTCGCCGAAGTAGCCAAAGGCGTGCCCGACATGATCCTCTCCGACATCAACATGCCGGTCATGGACGGTCTCGAGTTCCTCAAAAATCTTGCCACCCTCGAGTCCGCCAAAGGCGTTCCCGTCATCATGATCACCACTGAGGGCAGCGAAGCTCGCGTCGTCGAAGCACTTTCCGCTGGCGCCAAAGGCTACCTCCGCAAGCCTTTTTCGCCGGAACAAGTCAAGGAACGCGTCGCCCCGCTCCTGGGAGGTGGTCAGTGAAATCCATGACTCAATCGCGCACGCCGGCCTCAGTCCCTTTTGACCCCAACTGGAAAACCATCATGGAGTGCGCCGCGCTCGAAGTCTTCGAAATGATGGCCAACGTCCGCCTCACTTTGAACCCCGCGCCAACCGAAGCTCCTACCGGCGGCCAGACGGCCATGGTCGGCATGGCGGGCGCGCTCTGCGGCATGACCACCATCCGCTGCACACGCACCACTGCCACGAAACTCGCCGCCCTCATGCTCGGCGAAGAAGCCGTTTCCAATCCCGCCAGCGCGCGCGACGCGCTCGGCGAGCTCTGCAATATGGTCGCCGGCAACTTCAAAGCGAAAATCAGCGGCCTCGCCGATGCTTGCATGCTTTCCGTCCCCACCGTCATCGCCGGCGAAGACTATTCCATGGACACCGCCGAACCCGCCGAAGGCGTCACCATCGCCCTCGTCTACGAAGGCGAAAACATCTGGGTCACCCTCGTCACGCACAGTTGACGATTTCTCGTTTCCTGCGCAGACTCTCTCCCGACCACGACGATCTAAAATCGCGGTCTGGAGAAAGCCTCATTGACATCCACTCTCTTGACGCCGGGACCTCTGCGCAGTTTGTTCGTCATCACGCTGCTCGCAATCTCTGTCGTTCCGTCGCGCGCACAGCAGCCCACGCCTTCGCCTGACCCCATCATCGACCCCACCGCCGAACTCCACACCTTCCGCCTCTGGGACAAATCCGCCCCCGGCGCTCTCGGCGACAAACCCGAAGATATCCCCACGCTCACCCTCTATCCCGCCACGCATCACGACAAGCCCACCGCCGCCATCATCGTCGCCCCCGGCGGCAGCTATCATCACCTCGCCGCAAACCACGAAGGCCGCCAGCTCGCCAACTGGTTCAACGCCATGGGCATCACTGCGTTCGTCCTGCAATATCGCCTCGGCCCTCGCTATCACCATCCCATCGAGCTCGGCGACGCCCAGCGCGCCATGCGCCTCGTCCGTAGCCGTGCCAAAGACTTCAACATCGATCCCGCCGCAGTCGGCTTTATGGGCTTCTCCGCCGGCGGCCATCTCGCCTCCACCCTTGCCACTCATTTCGACTCCGGCAGCGCAAACGCCCCCGATCCCGTCGATCGCGAAAATTGCCGCCCCGACTTCGTCATCCTCGCCTACCCTGTGATCTCGATGACCGCCGACTACTCCCACCGCGGCTCCGCCGAAAATCTCCTCGGCAATTTGCCCGATCCCGCTCTAGCCAAGCAACTCTCCAACGAGCTCAACGTCACTCCAACGACTCCTCCGACCTTCCTCTTCAGCACCTCCGCGGACACACTCGTCCCTCCCGAGAACACGGTTGCCTTCTATCTCGCATTGCACAAAGCGGGAGTCCCTGCCGAAATGCACATCTTCGAAAAAGGCCCGCATGGCGTCGGCCTCGATCTCAACGACGTCGCTCTATCCGAGTGGAGCACTCTGTTGAGGAATTGGCTCCGCACCCGCGGCGTCCTCTCAAACACCAACTAGAAACAGATCTCACCCCGCGCGACCATCGCTCCGCCGCAGCAACTCCCCGTACGGGCGCAGCACTGCTGCGCCCCAACTTGCCCGGGCCTAAAAAATGGATCTCCATCCCGTTTTTGCTGGGTTTGCTTTCGACTCACTCTGCGCGACCGTCGACCCGCCGCAGCAAGGCCCTGTACGGGCGCAGCACCGCTGCGCCCCAACTTGCCCGGGCCTAAAAAATGAATCTCCATTCCGTTTTTGCTGGGTTTGCTTTCGACTTTCAACTGTCGACTGTCAACTCCCTCTACTCCGGCGGCGCCGTACTCGGCTTCGGCATCTTCGATGCCACATCATCATCCGCCTTCTCGTGCAGTTGCTGCACCTTCGCAAACTCCTCTTTCGCCTTCTCGCCATTGCCCATCGCCTGGTACAGCCGCCCCAGCCGGAAATGTGCATCCGGCTGAGTCGGATCGAGCTCCACAGCCCGTTGCAGCGCCGTCTGCGCTTCCGGATAGTGCTTCAACTGCATCTGTGCCGCGCCCATGTCCAGGTACGCAACGCGAATATCCTTGCGCTGCTTCACGACCCTCTCGAAATACTTCACCGCCTCTTCCGGCTTGTCTTCCTTCAGCGCGATGTCGCCCAGATACGCCAGCGCCTGCGGGTGATTCGGGTCCACCTTCAGTTCTTCTTCGAACGACGCCTTCGCCGCAACCAGGTGGCTCGACTTCCAATGCAAATACCCCAGCCCGAAATTCGCATCCGGCTCCTTCGGATTTTCCTTCACGGCCTCCTCGAACTCCGTGATCGCTTCCGGCGTGCGTCCCAGCCCGTCCAGCGCCTGCCCCATCAATATGTGTACCTGTGCCGAATTCGGATTCTGCTCCACGATCGTTCGAAACTCCCGCTCCGCGCACGCAAACTCCTTTGCCAGCAGGCAACTCTGCGCCAGCACCTTCCGTAGCTCCGCGCTGTTCGGATTCGCCTGTACAACCGGCTCAAGATACTTGATCGCGTCCGCAAATTTCCTCGCGCCGTAACAGCTCAGTCCCAACAGCGTTCGTGCCTGCCCGCTTCCCGGATCGGCCGCAACCGCCGCCGTTAGCGGATCGATCGCCTGTTCGAAATGCCCTTGCTTGAATTCCGCGATTCCCCAATTCAGTTGAATCCCCGGCATCGTTGGCGCCAGCTTTGCCGCCTTGCGATACGCAGGCACCGCATCGGTGTATTTGTTCTGGTGCGCCAACACAAACCCCAGATTCGCGTACGCCACCCCGTCCTGCGGATTCTGCGCCACAGCCGCGCGCCAATCCTTCTCCGCCTCTGCGAAGTCCCCTCGTTGCTGCGCTGCCATCGCCTGCGTCGCCGCCGGGCTCTGTGCCTTGGTAGCCTCGGCCCCGTACAAGCTGAGTGCTGCACAAAGCCACAATCCAAAGCGGGGAAGCAGCCTTGCCTTCCCGCCGATACGCACCGAATTCCATCTGCCGCAAGAAAAGTCACCGTTAAGCATCGTGTCCAAGTTTATCGCCGTTGCATTCGATTTACTCGCGCCGATTCCACTCTCGCGAACCGATCCGCGTCCTCCCACCGATCCCCGTCGAGGCCGATATGGAGTGCGGCGCTCCCGCGCCGCTTTTAAGGTCCATCCATCCTCGCCAAAACAAACCCTAAAACGAAAGCGCGGCGGGATTTTATCCCGCCGCGCCTTCACTACGCTTAATTCTCGTTCAGCCCGCGGCCTGGTGGCTAACCTCAGCCCTCAGGCGCGTGGGGTTAGAAGTAGATCTTCCCGCCAAGCTGGAAGATGCGTGGATCGAACGCCGACGTGACTTGGCCGAAGTTGCTCGAGCCGAGTCCGTTGCTCACCTGGTTGAACTCCGTGTGGTTCCAGGTATTGAACGTCTCGACGCGCAGCTCGAAGCGGCTGCCACGGCTCTCGCTGATCACGAAGCTCTTGAAGAGCGAGAGGTTCCAGTTGTCGCGGCCCGGGCCACGTAGTGAGTTGTGTCCGGCATCTCCCCATGCTCCCATTGCGGGGAACGCGAACGACGCCGTGCTGAACCACTCACCCACTGTGTGTGGATACGAGACGCTGGCAACCTGGTCCGGACGGTTCGTGGCATTGGGCAAGCCCTGGCCACTCTGTCCGCCCGTCAGTTGCGGGTTGATCGGGAGGCCGGAGGTAATCGTCACGATGCCCGACAATTCCCAGCCGCCGATCAGTGTCTTTGCGAACTTATTCTCCGAGTGACGGAGGATTGGTATGTCGTAGACGAAGTTGGCCGACACGTTGTGCGTACGATCGTAACCACCCGGGCCAACGTCATACAGCCAGCCGGCATAGGGGTTCGATACGTTGCCCAGGTCGCCGCCGCCGTTGCCGGCAGTGGTCGGGTCGATCGTGCGCGACAGCGTGTAGAAGGCGCGCAGCGTCAGGTCATGGCCAACTTGCGAGCTCAGGTCAACTTGCAGACCGTTGTAGTGCGAGTTCGCTTCGTTCCTGGACAGGTCGATGGAGTGGAAGCCCGAATATGGCAGTCCGGGTGCCGTGTTGTAGTTCGCGCCGCCGATAAGTGCACCGAGGTACGACTCAGACGGCAGGTTGGCTTCGGCGTAGTCGTTCTGGAAGCGGTTCGTGTTGCCAACGTAGGCGATGCCCAACACCGACTTGGCGCCCAGTTGACGCTGCACACCGATGCTCCACTGGTAACTGGCTGGCTGCTTATATTGGTCAACCGCCAAGCCGGTGATGCTGGCCGGGTTGATCGGAAGCGCCGCTGCCACGCCCGATGAGAGCGCCAGGTGCGGGTCCACGAGTTCCACTGGAACCGGGGTATTCAGCTGGAAGCTGAACGGGATGTTCGGACCGGCGTTGTACATGTCGTTGCCCTGGATGCGCTCGTACATGATGCCGAAGCCGCCACGGACAACTGTCTTTCCGCTACCGGTCAGGTCATACGCAAACCCGAGACGGGGACCAAAGTTTGCCCAGTGATTGTTCACAAGGCCCTTCGGTACGCCGTTCTGTTCGGGGATGCCGATGCCGTTCAAGTACAGAGGAACGCCTGCGAGAATTGCGTTCGGGCTCGTGCCCAAACCCGGGCTGATGCCTGTGCAACCAGGATCGGCTGCGCTGGCGCAAATCGTGCCGTTGGTGTTAAAGGTCGCCGCGTTGGCTGGATTGTAGAGCGACGGATAGAAGTTGCCCATCCGGTCGTTCGCTTCATACGTGTGTGGTACGCCGTCCCAACGCAGACCGAGGTTTACCGTCAGCTTACGGTTTACGCGCCAGTTGTCCTGGAAGTACGCGGCATACGAAACGTTGTTCCACTGTCCGTGATCTTGGACGGCGAGTTCCTGGTAGCCCTTCGCATCGCCAAGCAGGAAGTCCGCGAAGTCGTTTCCAGTGAACGTGCCGTCAAACGTGAAGCCGCCTTGGGTCTGACCGAACAGATCCTGCGTCTTCTTGTAGAGTGCCCAGCTGAAACCAAACTTCAACTGGTGTGCGCCCTTCGTCCAGGACAGGTCGTCGCGGATCTGGTAATCGTCCGCCTTGTTGTGCCACGGCCAGCTCGAGATTTCGAATTTGGTGCCTGTCGAGCCGGTGAGGTCGATGTTCGGGATGCGGTCCAGATTATTCGGGCCGGAGAAGAACCGCGTGTTCGTTGCATCGTAGCCCGTCGGAATTGCGAGGCTGCCGAGGCCGGCGCCCGCGAACGGTACGATGTTGATGCGGTTGCCGTTGTAGTTGAACGCGATTTCGTTCAGCAGGTTCGGGTTGATCGCATACGTCGTATGAACGACTGCGCTGTACGACGGATTTCCGAATTGGTCGCCCACGGTCGGTACGTTTGCACCGCTCCACTGGCTGATCGCGAAGCCCTGGGAAACCTGCTCGGCGATGAAGTGGCCGAACACCGAGAACTTGCTGCTGAAGTTGTGGTCGATGCGGACGATTTCTTCCTTCAGGTTCGTCGGAGCCGTCGCCGCGCCCGTGAACTGATCGTTTGCGCCCGTCGGAGCCGGGAAGATGCCCGCGGTGAGCAGCGCCGTTGCGTTCGGGCTGATCATGCAGGTCGGAATCACGTTGCCAGGGAAATTGCCTCCCTGGACGACGCCTGCAGGAGCCACGCCGCCGGGGCAGTTAGCGAACAGAACCGTCGGGGCAACTTGAGCCGCCGTCGGAACTTTGATCGCCGTGGTATCGCCACTGAAGTTGCCGCCGTACGTCGCCGGATCAGGCACCGTCTGGCCGTTCGTGACGCTGCCTTGGATCAGTCGGCGCCATTCCATGTTGTAGAAGAAGAAGGTCTTCTTGCGGTCGCGGTTGTAAAGCTTGCCGAGCGTGACCGGGCCGCCGACGTTAAAGCCGAACACGTTCAGTCGCAATTCCGCAACCTTCTGAGGAGCCGGGTTGAAGAAGTTGCGTGCGTCAAACGCGTCGTTACGATTGAACTCCCATGCCGATGCGTGCAGCGTGCTCGAACCGGACTTGAGAACCATCGTCATCGTGCCGGCCGAGGACAAACCGTAGTCTGCGCTGTAGTTCGAGGTCAGTTGGCGGAATTCTGCGATCGCGTCCGTCGAGGGCGCAATGCTCATGCCGCCCGCGCCTCCGCGGTCATCATCTTCGCCGCCATCCAAAAGGTAAATGTTGTGGTTTTGCCGGAGTCCGTTGAACTCCACGCTGGCGTCGCCGCCGACCGGCGTGTTCACGTAGCCGTTCACCTGGCTCGATGCTCCCGGAGCAAGGGCAGCCAGTTGATAAACGCTGCGGCCGTTGACTGCGATCTGAGACATCTGCTGACCGGTGATAACGTTGCTCTGTTCACCGGAGTCCGTCTGAACGCGCACTTCGTTGGCTTCGACGGTCACTGTTTCTTGAGCGCCGCCCAACTGCATCTGGAAGTCGATACGGGTACGGTCACCAACCTGAAGGACGAGGCCCTTCTGTTCGGCAATTTTGAACCCGGATGCTTCCGCCTTGACGTCGTAGTGACCGATTCTCAATTCAGGAATAACGTACGTTCCCGAATCGGCCGTCACTGCTGTCGAAACCAAGCCGGTTTCGATGCTTGTCGCCGATACCTTCACATTCGGCACTGCCGCGCCCGACGGATCCGTAATGGTTCCGACGATCGTTGCGTCTTGTGCTTTTACTGTGAAGGAGAGGGCAACCACTGCGAGGAGCAATACAGCTAAATGATGCAACCGCACGTGTTTCAGAGCTGTGAATACACTCCGACCACACGAGGAAAATAGATGCATTTACGTGCCTCCTACACCCCACGACGATTTGGTATCGCCGTTAACGTACACGGAGATTCCTCCGTTTCGGCCCTTGCTGTCAAGCATTTTTTTCGATTCTAACTAGTCACAAGTTTGCTGACTGAAGCGGTTAAACGATTTTGTACTCCGTTTTTGCAGGCGGGTACTTAGCAGTCTCTTGACGTCGGAGGCGTGAAACGTGCCTGGTAAACGTTACCTGTCGCCAGTTATGTCTATTATTATAAAAGACTTAGAAGGTTCCTGTGGGTTTGTAACCTTCGTCACCTTGTTTTACACTTCGTTACGCCCGTTTTTACCTCTATCGGGACGCCTTTGAGATCGCTTCCGTAAGCTTCAAATCGGTCATTCTCATTTCTCGAAAAACATGCAAATTTGACGACATTACGACCCCCGGACTCAGATGAACCGCTGGCGGAAAACTCACCTTCGTCGTGAGGTTGTCGGCAAGAATTCTCACTGCAAGTTGGCCCTGCCGAAACGGCTGCTGATAGATCGACGCGGTGATCGTCCCTTTCTGAAAATACGACGACATCTCTCCGAAAAGATCCGTCGTGATGAGTCTCACCTTGCCTGCAAGTCCTCTCGCGCCCAGCGCCCGGCAAACCGGCAGGCAATTCACGGTATTTACGTAAAGCCCGACGATCGTCGGCGTCCGCCGCAGCAAATCGAATGTCTTTTGGAAACTCTCGTCCTCGTCCTCATGGCCTTCAATGACCGCCGCGATCTTGCCTCCAGGACAATGCTTGGGAAATGTTTCCGAGAACCCGTCCGTCTTCTTTCGATGGTCCTCTGCGGTCAGCATTCCGGCCACCACCGCCACTTTCGACCCCGCCGGGACGGTCTTGCCCATGAGCTCCCCGGCCAGGCACCCGTTCAGGTACGGCTCGACGCTGACGATGCACGACCGCCGACTGTCGGGCGCGTCGGTGGAAACGCAGACGACCGGGATGCCGTTCTCCTCGGCATCGTTGATAAGCGGTGTTAGTTCCTTCGGATTTCCTGCGGTTAAGATAATTCCGTCCACGCCATTCTCAATCAGGTCTTTGAATGCAGCCGGTTCGTCGGTACCCAGCGTTTGCACCGGTCGATTAACGAACTGAATGCCGAGCTGCGCGACGCGCTTCGCTTCATCGAGCACGCCGCTCCAAAGCTGGTCATAGAAGAAATGAATTTCGCGCGGCATGACCACGCCGATCCGCGCGCTCGACTTCGTAACCGACAGCGCTCGCGCCGCAAGATTCGGCGTGTACCCGATCTGTCGCGCAATCTGAAGGATGCGCTGGCGGGTCGCGTCCTTGATTCCACCGCGCCCGTGCAATGCGCGATCGACGGTGCCGATCGACACGTTCGCCATCTCGGCGATCAGGTGAATTCCGTGTCGTTCCTTGCCCATCGGCACTGCTCCCGGGAGACTTTACGTCAGCAATCCGCGCGATCACCGCACGCATCACTTTTTCCGTGTACGTTAACGGTGCTATACTCCGCCACTTCCACGTGATTTCCGTGGAGGTTCACGATTGTACACGAACGACGCTCGCAAAATCGCCGCTGTTCCAAGCTGGTTCCAGTTTTGCGCTCCACTAAGTGAAGTCATGTCTTTCGTTTGCGTACGATCTGCTTCGCTTTGCGCTTCGTTAGAAAATTTTCTGCGCCGTCCGTTTCATTTTGGAAAAGCAAAATCAGCGATGTTAAAAATTATTTCTTCCGATTCTTCGGCCGGATTGGACGCAGCCATTCCGTTTTGGAAAGCGTTCACTCGTCCCCAGACTTTGCAGCTCATGAATCTTCGGTGACAAAATGAAAACGAAAATCTTTGCCGCGGCAATTTTCTTCGCCATCTTCGCGACGCTTGGAATCGCTCCGCCGATATTCGCGCAGGACGCCGCGGCGCCTGATAACGCGCCTTATAAGGACCCGAAGCTGCCCACCGAGCAGCGCGTCAAAGATCTGATCTCGCGCATGACCCTGGAAGAAAAGGCCGCACAGGTCGGCCACACCGCGCCTGCGATTCCGCGGCTCGGCGTCCCCGAGTACAACTGGTGGAACGAAGGCTTGCACGGAGTCGCTCGGGCCGGTATCGCCACGGTATTCCCGCAAGCGATCGGCCTGGCCGCAACTTTCGACGCACCGCTGATGCATGAAGTCGCCGACGTCATCAGCACCGAATTTCGCGCGAAGTATTCCGCCACGGTGAAGCCCGACGGTTCGACCGATTGGTATCGCGGCCTTACGGTATGGTCTCCCAACATCAATATCTTTCGCGATCCGCGCTGGGGCCGTGGCCAGGAGACTTACGGCGAAGATCCATTTCTGACGGCACGAATGGGTGTCGCCTTCGTCACCGGTTTGCAGGGCAACGATCCGAAGTACCTCAAGACCGTCGCGACGCCGAAGCATTACGCCGTACACAGTGGCCCGGAATCGACTCGCCACACAGTGGACGTGACGGCATCGCGTCATGACATGGAAGACACATATTTCCCGGCGTTTCGCGCCACCGTCATTCACGGCAAAGCCGAATCCGTGATGTGCGCGTACAACTCGCTGAACGGCCAGCCTGCCTGCGCAAATACATTTCTCCTGGACGATCACCTGCGCCACGACTGGGGATTCAAAGGTTACGTGGTGTCCGACTGCGGTGCGATCGCCGACGTCTTCAAGAGGAGGGGAAGGCGCATGCCTTCGCGCCGACGCCGGAGGAAGGCGTTGCTGTCTCCTTCAAGGCCGGCATGGACGTGATTTGCGGCGATTATCGCCGCCAAATGGCGACAGAACGCACCGCGATCGTCAACGCAGTGAATCAGGGGCTCTTGCCGGAAGCCGATCTCGACCAGGCGCTCTATCGCCTCTTCAGCGCGCGTTTCCGCCTCGGCATGTTCGACCCGAAGTCCGACGTTCCGTTCTCCAAAATCACTCCCGCGGATAACGATACCGAAGCGCATCGCCAACTCGCGTTGCGTGTCGCACAGGAAGCGATTGTCCTCCTCAAGAACAAAGACGGATTCCTTCCGCTGAAGAAGGAGCCCGCGAACATCGCCGTGATCGGACCGAACGCCGATAGCCTCGACGCGCTGGAAGGAAATTACAACGGCGTTCCGTCGAAGCCGGTCACGATTCTCGCAGGACTCAAGAAGCGATTCCCGAATGCCAAGATCACTTACGTCGAAGGCACAGGACTCGTCAGCCCAGTCCAAAAGCCGATTCCGGCCGAAGCGCTCTGCACCGACGCATCATGCAAGGAGCACGGACTTCACGCCGACTACTTCAACAATATGAAGGTCGAAGGCTCTCCGACACTTTCGCGCACCGACGCGACGATCGATTTCGCGTGGGGCGACACAGGAATGTCTCCGCAGCTTCTGAAAAATTATTCCGCGCGATGGACGGGCGTTCTCGTTCCTCCTGTCACTGGCGACTACTACATCGGATTCAGCGGGCAGGATGGCTATCGCGTTTGGATCGACGGCAATCTCATCGTCGAAGATTGGCGCGTGCATCATCCCGCCTCGATCGAGACGAAGCAGATGCATCTCGAGCAGGGCCACGCGTACAACGTGAAGATCGAATACTTCCAGGATGTCCGCAGCGCGGAGGCGCGCTTCATCTGGAGTCCTCCGGATCAAGCGGAGCGCGAAGCTGTCGAAGCCGCGCGCAACGCCGATGTTGTCATCGTCGCGATGGGACTTTCCGCTCGCATCGAAGGCGAAGAAATGAAAGTCGATGCCGACGGATTCGCAGGCGGCGATCGCACAAAAATCGATCTCCCCGCGCCGCAGGAAAAACTGCTCGAGAAAATTCACGCCGCGGGCAAGCCCGTCGTTCTCGTCCTGATGAATGGCAGCGCGCTTTCGATCAACTGGGCCGACGCGAATCTGCCTGCGATTTTGGAAGCGTGGTATCCCGGCGAAGAAGGCGGCACGGCTGTTGCCGGCGCGATTGCCGGCGACTTCAGTCCCGCGGGCCGCTTGCCGGTCACGTTCTACAAATCCGTCGATCAGCTTCCGCCGTTCGAGGACTACTCGATGGCGAAACGCACGTATCGCTATTTCGACGGAGAGCCGCTGTATCACTTCGGCTACGGCTTGAGCTACACATCGTTTGCATACAAGGGCGCGCGCTTTGAACACGAGAAAATCTCCGCGAACGATGGTGCGAAAATTTCCGTCGATGTGAAGAATACCGGCGCGATGGAGGGCGACGAGGTCGTGGAGCTTTATCTATCGCATCCCGGTGTACAAGGCGCGCCGATTCGCGCGCTCAAGGGATTCCAGCGCATCCATCTCGACAAGGGCGAGCACAAGACGATTACATTCGCGCTCGACAATCGGGATCTAAGCATCGTCGATCCGGAAGGGAAGCGCCGCGTCGTTGCCGGTCCGGTCGATGTGTGGATCGGCAGTGGCCAACCGGTGCAGCGTGCGGGAACGCCGGAAATTCCAGGCTTCCGGACGCGGCTCACGATCACGGGAGAAGCGACGCTGCCGGATTGAATTTCGGGTCTCGGACCCTCCCCCCGGGGGGGGTGTGCAAGAGTGTGATTCTAAAGACGTTGCACATGCACATGGTGTAAGAGTGTGATTCCAGGGGAGTTGCGGGAACGGAGCCCTATCCCGGGCAAAAGCGGCTTGCAAAATGTTCGGCTGAAGTAATTCGAACGAGAGTTGTTCTTTTTAACTTCTAATATACCTATTTGGTTACGTTTGTCAAGGGCAGACGAGGGTGATTTTGCGTTCCAAAATGGGAATTGAGGCCAGCACGGAGGCGAGTGGGGAATTCGCGGCGGCGTTGAAGACTCAAGATCAGGGGATCGTGCGGACATGGGGCGCAGGAGTCCTGCGCCCCTACATGATTGTGCCGGGCCGAACGATGTTGCGCGGAGGACGCAGCCGGTTGCGGACCGAGTAGCTCGAATTAACGGCGGCGGTTTATTGGCGTTAGGTGGCAGGGCGGGCCGAAGCCCGCCCCTACACAACCCAGATGCGATCGAGTTGGCTAGAGCAGGGCGCTGGGGCGCGGCTGCCACTTTTTCGATTTGTCTTTGGCGATGCTGGTGACGTCTTTCATGTAGGCGCCGGTTTGCGTCAGGACGTGGTGCAGATCGTTGCCCAGGCTGATAAACGTAAAACCTTTGTCGAGGAATTCGCCGACGCGGGCGGTGCCGAACAGAAAGAGGCCGAGGATCACGTTGTTCTTGCGGGCTTCGGCAACCAGCTTCTGCGTCGCGTCGTTGAGTTCAGGCGAAGTGTACATGTCGGGAAATTTGTACTTCTCGTAGAGGCCCATCGACATGCAGAGATCGTTCTGGCCAAGGAAGAGAATGTCCACGCCAGGGACCGCGGCGATCTCGGCGATGTTCTTGATGCAATCCGCCGTTTCCACTTGCAGCGCGACGATCGCGTTGTCGTTCCACGCGCCGGCGTAACCGAGCAATCCGGCCTTGTTCATGCTGCGCTGCGGAAAGTAAACGCTGCGCGTGCCGGCGGTCGGATATTTCGTGCAGCTTATGGCCTGGCGCGCCTCTTCGGCGGTGTTGATGTAGGGAACCAGGACGCCGTCGGCGCCCATGTCGAGCGACTGCTGAATGCCGGGGCGATCGTTGTAGCCGCCAACGCGGACCAATGATTTTGCGCCGCCATTGCTGATGCCCGCGAGCATGGCCGACAGGCGTTCGTAGCCCATCGGGCCGTGCTGGGTGTCCACGAGCAGCCAATCGTAACCGGAAGACGCGAGCTGTTCGGCAACCGTGGGACTGTGCGAGTTGAGGAAGAGGCCGATCTTGGGCTGGCCATCGCGAAGCTGTTTCTTGAAATCTGCGCCAGTGGCGGCGGAGTCGGACATGGAAGCTCCTTGGGAGAAGTGCGGATTTATTTGCCGGGAAAGTTTAGCTGAAAAGAGAGAAGAAGCAATGATGGAAGGCGCGCGTCACATGATTTTGAAAATCCGCATGAGCAACGTTTCTCAGAACGGCGAGATCTTGTGCAGTTGATTTTTGAAAGATAACGCACAGACGCAGAGTGCGCTGAGGTTCACGGAGAGAGTTGAGACGTAAAGCGAAGCGCCCCGGCTTCGAATCGAAGACGGGGCGCTTCTTTCTCTCAAGTTGCTAAGTTAAGCGGTCCGATCTCAGCGATACGGGACGTAGCGCCACATATCGTTGAGATTGCCATTGCCGCTGGTGCTCGTGGAGTCGTAACCCTGACCGCCGAAGAGCCAGAATTGACCGCTTCCATCGACCCAAGCAGTGGAGCCGCTGCGGCCGCCCGGAGTGAACTGATAGTAGGTATTCCACGGATAGGTTTCGGCACCATAGACGCCATTCTGGGCCCCGGTGTTGGAACCCTTGATCCAGGCCCACGTGCCGAGTTGTCCCGGCGTTGCGTTGGGAGTATAGACCCACAGATCGTTGAGTGCGCCGTTGCCGTCGGTTCTCAATGAATCGAGACCCCATCCGCCAAACAGCCACAGGTTGCCGCTGGCGTCGATCCAGCCGCTCGCTCCCCAGCGCGAGCCGGGAGTAGCGTTGGTTAGAGGAACTGCGGGGCATGAGTCGGTGACATCGCCGACCGACAGTCCACACGTTCCAGCCGCCGTTGTAGTGGCGACGGAGCCGACCACGGTTTGAGACGGGTAGGTACCGTTCTGGTTGGCGGTGTTCGAGCCAGCAACCCAAGTCCACTGGCCGCTCGCGATGTTGTACATCCAGAGATCGTTGAGGATTCCGAATGCGGTGCCGACGGAGTCGTTGCCTTCTCCGCCGAACAGCCAGAGATTGCCGTTTGCGTCGGTCCAGGTCACGGCTTCGTGTCGGCCGCCGGGCATGTTGGTGGATGCTGCGACGCCCTGCGCTCCGTAGTTGCCGTTCTGGCCCTCAAGGTTGGTGTTGCCGCCCGAAACCCAAACCCAGGCAGTGCCGTTGTATTTCCACAAATCGTTGAGGAAACCGATATGGCCTTGGCTGTCGTATCCGGCCCCGCCGAAGAGCCAGAAGTTTCCGGAGGCATCGGTCCAAGTCGCGGCGTTGGTGCGCGAACCCGGAACGAGGGTGCCGGACGCGTAGACACCGGCCTGATCGACAGCGCTCGTTCCGCTGATCGTCGACCACGTGCCTTCAGTCACTGTGTAGTTATTCCCGGTAAAGTTGGTCGTGTCGTACTTCCAGAAGTCGTTGTAGTAGTGACCGCCTGTGGAGCCGCCGAAGAGCCAGAAATTGCCGTTCAAGTCAGTCCACGTAGCAGCGCCGAGGCGTGACGGGGGGAGTCCTGGATTGCCGTAGACACCGCCCAGACCTTCGTGCTGTGCCGCGGTGATGATGGCCCCGCCGACTGTCGGAGGAGGAGTGCCAGGTCCTGTCGTAGTTGGGTCGTATCCACCGACGAGCTGCCACTGGCATCCATCTCCGAATCCCACGCAAACCCACATGTCGTTCATGACGTCGGTCAGGGTGTCCGGCGTCGGATTGCCGGTCAGTTCAAAACCGCTGCCGCCAAAGAGGAAGAGGTTGCCGAATTTATCCGTCCATCCGGCCGCGCCATAGCGTGCGCCGGGTGTGTTGGTCAGAGGATTCGGAGTCGTCGTAGGAACAGTAGTCGGGAACTGGCCATACTGAGGCGTCGAAGGAACATCAACGCCGGCGGTCTTGGAACCGTCGATCCAGGTCCAGTCGTCGTGACCGCAATCGAGCACGATGTTCGTAATGGCCGCGGTAACAACGCCTTTGTAGCCCCACAGCGTGCAGGCGTCAGTCTGGCTGCTTGAGGCGTGAAACACACTCACTTGATACTGGTCGTCTAGAGCTTCCTTGGTGGAGAACTGGAAGGTGCCGTTGTGGGTGATGATCAGGGTGTTGCCCAGGTTATTTTGGATCTGGAAGCTGTTATCGCTGAGCGGAAGGTTGATCTGGCTCGGTGGTGTCGGAGCCGCGCCCGCAAGGCCGAGGATCTGACCTCCGATCGCGAAGGTGGGTGCCGTGCAATCAATCGCAACGTTGATGACGTTGGCTGACGCGATCGTTCCCGTATTTTGAGAAGCGGTACACTGCTGAGCGCCGGTTGGCTGCGTTAAGACCGAAACCGAGTAAGCGGCCGCGGTTAGAAGCGGCGTCTTGAACGTGAAGTTGCCGTTCGCCGTGATGGCGAGGTTGTCGCCGCTGTTGTCCTGGAGCACAAGCCCCGTGCCAATTAGACCGGTGACGCTTCCGCCCACGGTAAAGCTGTTGGCGCAGGCGACCGCAATGCCCGTGACGTTGCCGGTGGCGACACCCGAGCCCTTGGTGACGGTGCAGAGCTCGTTGGGGCCAGTCGGCTGAGTCTCGACGGTGACGGCGTAGGCTCCGTTCACTGGGTTCTTGAAAGTGTACGAACCGTTCGCACTGATCGTGAGGCTGTCGGAGCCGTTATCTTGAAGCACGAGAGGCGTGCTGTTTGCCGGGGTCGGAAGGCCAGTGACGGTAACGCCGATCGTTGCGTTGCTTGCGGCCGTCGTGCAGGCGATGGCTACGGAAGTCACGTTGGCGGTTGCGGTGCCCGAGCCGGCAGTGATCGTGCAGACCTGCGACGGGCTGGTCGGCTGGGTCTTAATCGTGACAGCGTAGGCGCCGGTCACGCTGGTCGGGAAGACGAAAGGTCCCGAGGCAGTGATCGTCAAATTGTCTCCGCCGTTATCCTGGAGCACCAGCCCCGTGCCGGTGAGGCCGGAGACTGTGCCGCCAATCGTGAACCCAGTACCCGTGCCGGATCCGCCGGTCGACGTCGAACTCGCTGGCAAGCCGCTGCAACCCGCCAGCACTACAGCAGCGGCGAGCAATTGCAGACCGAAGATCGATTTCAGCCCAGACTTCATAATGTCGTGCTCCTTCAAGCGGCGCAGCGGTTGATCGCTGCGCGAATTCACAAAGTGTCCCCGCCGACTGTGGCGGTTCGGACACACCCCTACCAGTCATCACGAAAACGCGATGTAAGTCCGCGGAACAAGCCACAAGGAAATTCCGCAGGACACCACTGGTGTGCAGGAGGAGGATAGGATTCAGTATTTAGCGAGGCAATTCATTTTGCCCTGTATCGTGCCTAGGTTGGCAATTACCCGTTAGGACAGGTGCGACGAGCGCCGAGCAATAACTTGTTTATATACATAAGTTTAGGTTTAGCGGCCGGGGGCTGAAGTGCCTTGTGTAGAGCGAGCCGAGGGGGCGACATAATAGCCCGGGCGCGTCTTAACGGTAACCGCAGGACGGCTCACACGGACTTCGACCCTGTGGTACGGATCGATGGAATGAATGGCTCGCGGCACGTAAGCCAGCGTGTACTCGTGGCGGGCTTCTTCGGTCATCTGCGAGTAGAGAGATTCGATCCGGTCGCTGTGTGAGGCGTAGTAGATGTCGCCGCCGGAGTCGATCGAATAGCTGGTGAGGCGCTGGAATTTGTCTTTGTTCAGGGTGCTGCCGACGGCGAGGCTGTAGACCGAGATGTTGTCGTGCAGCAGCGCTTGCAGCGAGTCCTGATACGTGAAGCGATTGAACTGCGGGCCGTTCACGCCGTCGGAAACGATGAGGATCATTTTGCGGCGAGCCAGGCCGCGGTTGTGGAGCAAGTCGGCGGCGGAGTGAATCGCGTCGTCGAGCGCTTTGGTGGGACGCGCGCCATTTTTGATCGGAACTTTCATCGGCGCTTCGCCAACGCCGAGCGTGCGATCCGCAGTTGGGATCGCGGCTTCTTGTTCCTTGGATTTGCTGGCGGATTTGTTGGCGCGCTCGTTGCGCTCCTGTATGCGCACCAGGTCGGCCCAGATTTTGTCGAGGTCGCTGGTGAATTCGTCTCCCGGGTGAAAATCGAGATCGAAGCGGCAGACGATGACCTCATCGTTGGCGCTGATGCCGCCGGTGATGGCGCGGAGCGTCGGCGCCATTTGCGCGGCGTCTTTGGATTTTAAATCGTCATCGATGAGGACGACGAGTGAGAGGGGGAAGGCTTCCTCGGTGAAGACGTCGATCGATTGCTCGACGTCGTTGTCGAAGATGCGGAATTCGGATTCGCGGAGGTCGGGGACGAGGTCGCCCTTTTGGTTTTTTACAGTGACGGGGAGGACGACGAGGTCGGAGTTCACGGCGATTTTGTTTTGCGCGTCGATTGAATGCTGGGTTTGGGGCGGAGTAGGCGCTGGTGTGGAAGGCGCGGGAGCGTACCCGGCTGGCGGTGCGGGAGCCGGTGTCTGTGTAGAAGTCGAACTCGGGGCAGGGGCCGACTGAGCAAACAGGCAGTTCGCGGCGAAGAACACCATGAACAGGCGGCGTAGCATGAGCTTGGTCCCCGAGAACACCGATTATACTCAGACGCGGAAATTTGGCGAAACGTGGCCTGTCGGGAGCCAAGGTGGGGAATGGGATGAGCGAGAGCGGAGGATTTTGCTGCGACATGACGGCGATGACGCGCGAGGAGCGCGGTCGCTATGAGATGTTGCGGGCGAAGTTAGAGGCGGGAGTCATTTCGGTGGCAGAACTAGCCGACGGGTACGGTTTGCGGTTGCGTGATGGAGCGATTGAACCTCAAGAATTGGTGGAGTGGATCGCGTTTGAACAGAAATGCTGTCCGTTTTTTACACTGACAGCAAGCGAGCAGGCTGGATCGCTGATCTTGTTGATCACCGGGAGCGCCGGAGTGAAGGATTTCATTCGCGCCGAGTTCAGCGCGATTCGGTTTGAGTAGTGCTCGTGGAAAAGAGGGGCGGAGCAAGCCCCGCCCCCGCAAGACCCGCGGCTATCTCTGCACGACTTCGAGCTTCGCTGTCGTGACGTCCACCGAATTGCCGCCCACCATCAGTGTGAAAGTGCCGGGCTCGACCACGCGGTGCATGTCGCGATTCAAAAATGAGAGTTCGTCGGGGCCGAGCGTGAACTCGACCGTTTTCGTTTCGCCGGGATTCAGCGAGATGCGGCGGAAGCCGCGGAGTTCTTTCACCGGGCGCGTCACCGAGCTGATTTCATCGCGAATGTAGAGCTGGACGATTTCATCGCCGCGAACCGAGCCGGTGTTCGTCACGTCGGCGGTGACCGTGGTGCGGCCTTGCGGGCCGATCGAATCGGGCGTCGCGTGCACATTCGCATACTTAAAGGTCGAATAGCTGAGTCCAAAACCGAAAGGGAACAGCGGGAGCGTGCTGCTGTCCACGTATTCGCGTTTGCCCGACGGCTTTTGATAGTAGTAGACGGGGAGCTGGCCGACGGAACGCGGGATCGTGACGGGCAGCTTTGCACCGGGATTGTAGTCGCCGAAAATAACGTCAGCGATGGCGGCGCCGCCTTCTTGGCCCAGGTACCAGCCGTCCAGAATCGCGGGCACGTGCTCGGCGATGTAGTTGATCGTGTTGGGGCTGCCGTGTTGCAGGAAGACGACGGTCGGTTTGCCGGTGGCGAGGATTGCTTTCACGAGATCGTCCTGATTGCCGTAGAGATCGAGATTGGTGCGGTCGCCGGGATGGTTGACGGCCCAGGCTTCGCGTGAGGTTTGCTCGTTGCCGCCGAGCGCGAGCAGCACGATGTCGGCCTTCGCAGCGACTTTGGCTGCTTCGGCAATGCGCTTGGCGTTTAGCGCGGGATCGCCGAGGACGACTTTGTCGGCGTCCCAGTCGGGATCGGTTTCGGTGATTTTTGCGCCGAGGGAGTATGAGACTTCAGCGGAGCTGCCGACTTTCGCTTTGATGGCTTCGAGGAAGCTGACGCCGCGGCCGGGCTGGTTGCTGTAGCCGCCGAGATGCAGTTCGGCGGCGTTGGGACCGATGACGGCGATGCGCTTGTATTTTCCTCTGGCGAGCGGCAGGAGATGGCCGTCGTTTTTAAGCAGAATGATCGATTCGTGCGCGGCTTTTAGCGCGAGCGCCTGGTGCTCGGGGCTGTTGGTGATTTTTTCGGCGTAGTCGGCGTTCGAATACGGATCTTCGAACACGCCCGCGAGGAATTTTGCGCGCAACATGCGCGTGACCGACGCATCGATCGATGCTTCGGAAATTTTGCCGGCTTTCACTTGATCGACGAGCGTGCCGTAGGTCTGATTGAACGGAAGCTCGACGTCCACGCCCGATTCGAACGCAATGCGCGCGGCGTCTTCCTGATTCGCGACGATGTGATGGACGGTGCGGAGTTCCTGCGGGCCGAAATAGTCCGACGTGATCAGCCCAGTAAAACCCCACTCGCCGCGCAGGACGTCGATCATTAAATGTTTATTGCTGTGATTGGGGATGCCGTCGATTTCGTTGTAGCTCGGCATCACGGTGGCGACGTGTGCTTCTTTCACGGCGGCTTCGAACGGCTTGAGCCAATATTCGCGAATCACGCGTTCGGAATAGAGCGCGGGGCCAACGTTGGTGCCGCTTTCGGGCTGGCCGTGGACGGCGAAGTGTTTCGCGGTGGCCATGACGTGAGATTTGTCTAGGCGCGGGTCGGTGCCTTGGAAGGAGGCGCCTTGGTAGCCGGTGATTGCTGCGACGCCGAGGCGCGAAACGAGATAAGGATCTTCGCCGTAGGTTTCTTCGGTGCGGCCCCAGCGCGGATCGCGGTCGAGATCGAGCACCGGCGCGAGACACTGCTGAATGCCGCGGGCGCGCGCTTCTGCCGCTGTTGCGGTGAAGATTTCGTGGAGCAGCTCCGGATCCCACGTTGAGGCGAGCGCAATCGCCGTCGGATACGACGTGCCTTTGGGCGCGACGTGGCCGTGCAGGCATTCGTCGTGAAAAAGAACGGGGATGCCGAGGCGAGTGTTTTCTTTCACCCACTTTTGAATGGAGTTGGTGAACTCGACCATTACGCGCGGATCGCGGTGCTCGCTCGGGCGCGAAATTTCGCCGATTCCGTTTTTCAGCAACGTCGCCGCGTTCTCCGGCAAAAAGTTGCCCTTGTCATCGACGAAGAGCATTTTTGGGTCGGAGAAGAACGATTTGTTCTCCCACGCGCCTTCCAGCTGCGCGACTTTTTCTTCGAGCGTCATGCGCGAGAGGAGATCGGCGACGCGCTGCTCGACCGGCAGTGATGCGTCGCGATAGGGCAGCGTGGCCTGTTGCGCTCGCGCCGGGCGCGATTTCAACGCAAAACCTGCTGCGACAGCCAACACAACTCCGAGGCACGCGCAAAATCGGAAGAAAAAGCGCACTAAATCCTCCATCGATTATTTCTATGCTTGCAATCCAAAATCTGCGTGGTACGATACCACGACCGTTAACGTACACGGCAAGGGATTTTTGCGCTTTATTTTGGGTGTTGCCGTGGCGCCTGCAGGGTGCGCCTCGATTTTCGGGGTTTCGAACGTTACGGTGAAACCTTTGTGTCCTCGTCAGGGCGAACGAGAATCGCTCAGGGTCCCCGATCCCAACCATATCGGAACGCCTTTGTTGGGAGTTACAGGTTAGAACTATGCCCGGCCACGTTCTCGGAATCGACATTGGAACCGGAGGAACGCGCGCGCTGATTATCGGTGCGAACGGTCGCATCGTCGCGTCCGCTACGGAAGAACACGAGCCGTTCGCATCCCTGAATATCGGGTGGGCCGAGCAGCATCCCGAAGATTGGTGGCGCGCGGCGGGCATCGCTGTCCGCAAAGCGCTGGCGCAGAGCGGTCTGAAGAGTGAAGACATTGCGTGCGTCGGCTTCTCCGGTCAGATGCATGGCGCCGTGATGCTCGATGCCAACGGTTCTGTCGTTCGGCCGGCGCTGATCTGGTGCGACGTTCGAACCGAGCGGCAATGTGAAGAGCTGAACCGAAAAATCGGCGCGGAAAAACTGATTCAGCTCACCTGCAACCCCGCGCTGCCGAATTTCACGCTGACGAAATTCTTGTGGGTGCGCGAAAACGAACCCGACAACTGGAAGCGCGTGCGCTCGGTCATGCTGCCGAAGGATTACGTTCGCTTCCGCCTGACCGGTGAGCGCGCGATCGACGTTGCCGATGCCTCCGGAACGTTGATGCTCGATGTCGCGAAGCGCGCCTGGTCCCAAGAAGTTTTGCAAGCGGCAGAAATCGATCCGGCCTTGCTGCCGCGTGTGTTCGAATCGCCCGATGTTTGCGGCAAAGTTTCTGCCGAAGGCGCGAAGGCGACGGGCCTCGCCGCCGGCACGCCAGTCGTCGCCGGCGCTGGCGACCAAGCCGCTGGCGCGACCGGCATGGGCATCGTCGTTCCCGGCGCAGTCAGCGCCACAATCGGCACATCGGGCGTGGTCTTCGCTGCCACCGATCGACCCGCGCTCGATCCTCGCGGCCGACTCCACACGTTTTGTCACGCCGTTCCCGGTCGCTGGCACGTCATGGGCGTAACGCAAGCCGCTGGTCTCTCGCTGCGCTGGTTCCGCGACAACTTCATGAGCGCCGCCGAGAAATCCGGCGCCACCGATCCCTACGAAACTCTCACCGCCGAAGCAGCGACTGCTCCCGCCGGCTCCGACGGCCTGCTCTGGACGCCATATCTGATGGGCGAGCGCACGCCTCATCTTGACGGCACCGCGCGCGGCGCTTTGGTCGGCCTCACCGCGTCGCACAAGCGTGCCCACGTCGTCCGCGCGATTCTCGAAGGCGTCGCCTACAGCCTCAAGGACTCATTCACGATTTTCGGCGAGATGAAGGTGCCCGTGAAAAGCATTCGCCTGGGTGGTGGCGGCGCGCGCTCCGCGCTTTGGCGACAGATTCAGGCCGATGTCTACGATCACGACGTCGAAATTGTGGAAGCCGAAGAGGGCGCAGCCTATGGCGCAGCGATTCTGGCCGGAGTCGGCGCGAAAATCTGGCCGTCCGTCGATGCGGCGTGCGACGCGATCGTGCGCGTGATGCATCGCGTTCAACCGATCGCCGAAAATGCACGCGTCATGCAGCACAACTACGCCGCGTATCGACGCGTGTATCCCGCAACCAAATCGATCTTCAGTGCGTAGTGTCTGTGAACGGAGTGCGAGCGGGTCGGCTCGCTGCAGCTAGTCCAAGGAGTCGCGCATTCGTCGAGGGAGTGCGCGGAAAGGTGCATGCATGTCGAGGAATGCGTTCGAGCCGAAGCCGGAGCATAAATTCACGTTTGGATTGTGGACGGTAGGGAATCGCGGGCGCGATCCCTTCGGCGATTTCGTGCGTCCGGTGATTTCGCCCAACGACATCGTCGCGATGCTGGCCGAAGTCGGCGCGTGGGGCGTCAATCTGCACGACAACGATCTCGTTCCCATCGACGCTACGCCGCACGAGCGCGATGCGATCGTCGCGTCGTTCAAGCGCGCGTGCAAAGAGCACGGCCTCGTCGTGCCGATGGCCACGGTCTCGTTATTTACGCATCCGGTCTTTCGCGACGGCGCGTTCACCGCGAGCGATCCCGAAGTGCGCGCCTACGCCGTGCAGAAAACGATGCGCGCGATGGATCTCGGCGCCGAACTCGGCGCGAAAATTTTTGTTCTTTGGGGCGGCCGCGAGGGAGTCGAGACCGACGCGTGCCGCCCGGGGGCCGATGCCGTCAAGCATCTGCGCGACGCCGTGAATTTCTTGTGCGAATACAACATCGACAAGAAATACGGCTTCAAGATCGCGATGGAAGCCAAGCCTAACGAGCCGCGCGGCGACATCTACATGGCGACCACCGGCCACTATCTCGGATTTATTCCGACGCTCGATCATCCGGAAATGGTCGGAGTGAATCCGGAATTCGCGCACGAAACGATGGCCGGGCTGAATTTCCTGCACAACGTGGCGCAGGCCTGGGAAGCCGGCAAACTCTTTCACATCGATCTGAACGATCAGGTGTCGGGGCGTTATGACCAGGACTTGCGATTCGGTTCGGTGAATATCAAGGCGGCATTCTTCCTCGTGAAATTTCTGGAAGACGTCGGCTACGCGGGCTCGCGCCATTTCGACGCGCACGCTTACCGCACCGAGGATTACGAAGGCGTGAAGGATTTCGCTCGCGGCTGCATGCGCAACTATCTGATCCTCAAAGACAAAGCCGCGCGCTGGAACGCCGACAAAGAAATCGCGTCGATCTTGAAAGATGTCAGCTCGAATCCGAACGGCGCACCGAAGATCGGCTCTTATTCGAAGAAAAGTGCGGCCTCGCTCCTGGCGTCACAACTTCGACAAAGACGCCATCATGAAAAAGCGCCTCCCCTACGAGCGCCTCGATCAACTGACAATCGACATCCTCACCGGCGCCCGCTAACGCCGCCCTGTACCCGCGATCGATTCCCAGATCGCGGGGTTTAGACTCAGCCCAACCGAGGCCAACTCGCGTGCGTCGGTCGCTCCGTCGCTCCTTCATCCGTTACAATGCACTCGATCGCATCGCGCACGCGCGAGCGCCGCGTATTGCGATCGCTCTCTTTTGATTCTTTACGGAGAACGGTGATGTCCTTCATCCACGACGACTTTCTTCTTCAATCCGAAACGTCGCGCCACCTCTATCACACCTACGCCTCCTCCGAGCCCATCCTCGACTACCACTCCCACCTGCCGCCCGCAGACATCGCTTCCGACCGCCGCTTCAACAATCTTTTCGAACCGTGGCTCGAAGGCGACCACTACAAGTGGCGCGCGATGCGTGCCAACGGCGTCCCTGAATCTCACATAACCGGCGCCGCCGATCCGCGCGACAAATTTCTCGCCTGGGCGCGCACCGTTCCATACACGCTGCGCAATCCGCTCTATCACTGGACGCATCTCGAATTGAAGCGTTACTTCGGCATCGATGAATTGCTGAACGAGGCTTCTGCGCCGGCAATCTGGGATCGCGCCAACGAACAGCTCAAATCCTCCAGCCGAGCTCACGACGCAGGGCATTCTCCGCAAATTTAGAGTTCGCGCCGTCTGCACCACCGACGATCCCTGCGACGACCTCGCTCATCATCGCGTGGTCAATTCGTCGCCGAACGCGGGATTTCGAATGTATCCGACGTTCCGCCCCGACGCCGCGCTCGCGGTGGGCCAACCTGAAGCGTTCGCATCCTGGGTCGCCCGTCTCGAAAAATCGAGCGATATCGAAATTCTTTCCTTCAGTCACTTTCTCGACGCGCTGAAACAACGCCAGGACCATTTCCACTCCGTCGGCGGACGCCTCTCCGACCACGGACTCACGCGCTGCTTCGCGAATCCATGTACCGAGACACAAGCCGGTGTGATCTTCTCGAAAGCGCGCGACGGAAAGCCCGCCTCACCCGCAGAAGAAGAGCAATTCGCTTCGTATCTAATGTTGTTCTTCGGCCGCCTCGACGCCGAAAAGAATTGGACGAAGCAACTCCACCTCGGCGCGCTCCGCAACGTCAACACGCGCGCCACGCAAGCGCTCGGCCCCAACACCGGCTACGACAACATCGGCGATTGGCCGCAAGGCGAAGCGCTCAGCAAATACTTCGACCTGCTCGAGCAGGAAAACGCGCTGCCCAAAACAATCATCTACAACAACAACCCAATCGACAATTTCGTTTTCTCGACGGCGATCGGCAGTTTTCAGGACGGAAAAACGCCCGGCAAGATTCAGTTCGGCAGCGGCTGGTGGTTCCTCGACCAAAAAGAGGGAATCGAGTGGCAGCTCAACGCGCTTTCAAACAACGGCCTCTTCGGCCGCTTCGTCGGCATGCTCACCGACTCGCGTTCGTTCATGTCGTTCCCGCGCCACGAATATTTTCGCCGCGTCCTCTGCAATTTGTTGGGCGGTGAAATCGATCGCGGCGAACTCCCACGCGACGAAGAACTCGTCGGCACAACAATCCGCAACATCTGCTTCGCCAACGCAAAGCAATATCTCGCCCTCGATCTGCCGTAGCGTTGACAGTAGAATCCTGACTCATCTACTCGAATTCTCCGCGCTTCTCTGCGCTCTCTGTGTCTCTGCGTTATCTTTTTCTGCCAGCCATCACAATTCCTCGGTCACCTTCGTCCGCGCGGATCACCGCTCACCAATTGTGCATCGTCCCATCCAGCTTCCGATTCACCGGCAAATACGCCCGCTGATACGGATACGTCGCCGCCAGCTTCTCATCAATATCAACGCCGTGCCCCGGCGTATCGCCCGGATACATGAATCCGTCCTTGAACGAATACGCATGCGGAAAAACCTGATCCGTCTCCGGCGTGTGCCGCATGTACTCCTGAATTCCAAAGTTGTGCACGCTGATATCGAAATGTAGCGCCGCACCCATGCACACCGGACTCAAATCCGTCGCCCCGTGCGACCCGGTCCGGACCTGATAAATTTCCGCCAGGCTCGCGATTTTCTTCAGATGTGAAATTCCGCCCGCATGCACCACCGTCGTTCGAATGTAATCGATCAACTGCTCTTCGATAAGCTGCTGGCAATCAAAAATCGTGTTGAACACTTCGCCGACCGCCAACGGCGTCGTCGTATGCTGCCGAATCAAGCGAAACGTCTCCTGCAGCTCCGCCGGCGTCGGATCCTCAAGCCAGAACAAGTGATACGGCTCCAGTTCTTTCCCCAGCCGCGCCGCCTCAATCGGCGTCAGCCGATGATGCGCATCGTGCAGCAAATGAACGTCGGGCCCGAACTCTTTTCGCAGCCGCGAAAAAAGCTGCGGCGCAAAGTTCAGATATTGTTCCGTGGACCACGCATTTTCCGGCGGCGCATCTTTTTCCGCCGGCTCGTAGTACATCGACCCGCGCCCGACGCCATATGTACTCGCGAGACCCGGAATTCCCGACTGCGCGCGAATCGCCTTGTAGCCCATGCCGATATATTTCGAAACGGCTTTCACCGTGTCTTCGACATCGCTTCCGCTCGCGTGCCCATAAACCATCACGCCTTCGCGCGACGCTCCGCCCAACAATTGATACAGCGGCGCGTTCAGCGATTTCGCCTTGATGTCCCACAGCGCCGTGTCCACTGCCGCGATCGCCGACATCGTGACCGGGCCTCGCCGCCAATACGCGCCTTTGTAAAAATATTGCCAGGTGTCCTCGATGCGCCGCGCGTCGCGCCCAATCAGCAGCGGGCAAACGTGATCGCTCAGATACGACGCCACCGCAAGCTCCCGTCCATTGAGCGTCGCGTCGCCGAGCCCGTAAATTCCGTCTTCAGTCACAATCTTCAACGTGACAAAATTTCGTCCCGGGCAGCAAACAATGACCTTCGCATCGACAATCTTCATTGCACCGAATCCTCAGGCGCGCACTTGGCGTCGCGCCGCAATTTGCCAAATTTCTGCGCCGTCAGAGTGCCACAATTCCGACGCGAAGTGCCAACTGCCCTCGTCGTGCGTGGCCTGATCCGTGTACGGGCACAGCACTGCTGCTCCCCAGCTTGCCACCATGTTAAATTTGCGCGCGAATAATTTATGAACTTACGAAAACTGCTGATCGTCGCGGCGTGTGGAATGTTGTGCCTGCTTGTGGCGTCGGCAACTCGCGCTGAAGACGGCCACGAAGGCTGGCTTCGCTACGCGCCACTCGACGCCGCTGCCGCAAAAACCTACGCGTCACTTCCGCGCTCCGTCCGCGCCGAAAGCGATTCGCCCGTGCTTCGCTCCGCGCGCGAAGAGCTAACGCGCGGCCTTCACGGGATGTTAGGAATCACTTTGTCAGCTCAGGCCGCGAACGGTCCAGCAATCGTTCTCGCCACCGACAAAAATCTCGCTGCCGAATCCTTCCGCATCCGCTGGTCTGGCGCGAGCAACAAGCCTTCGCTCCTGATCACCGGCGGCGACGACCGCGGCGTTCTCTACGGTGTCTTCGCGCTCCTCAGCAAAATGGCACGCCTCGAATCCCTCGCAAATATCGACGAAACGGAGCAACCCTCCGCCCCCGTCCGCTGGGTCAACGACTGGGACAACCTTGACGGCAGCATCGAACGCGGTTACGGCGGCCGCTCGATTTTCTTCGACGCCGACAACGTCCGTACCGATCTCTCGCGCGTCAACGACTACGCCCGCCTCCTCGCTTCGATCGGCATTAACGGCTGCGCGATTAACAACGTCAACGCGAATCCGCGCGTCCTCACTCCCGAATTTCTCCCGCAGCTCGTGCGCGTCGCCGACATTTTTCGCGCTTGGGGAGTCCATCTCGCGATCGCCGTCGACGTCAGCAGCCCGACGCGCATCGGCGGTCTCGACACATTCGATCCGCTCGATCCCACCGTCGCAAAATGGTGGCGCGATCGCTTCGACGAAATCTACGCAAAAATCCCCGACCTCGGCGGCGTCGTCGTAAAAGCCGATTCCGAAGGCCGTCTCGGCCCATCGACCTATCACCGCACTCCCGCCGACGCCGCGAATGTGATCGCGCGTGCTCTAAATCCTCATGGCGGCCTCGTCTTCTATCGCGCTTTCGTCTACAACCATCATCTCGACTGGCGCGACCCGAAGAACGATCGCGCCAAAGCCGCCTACGACAATTTTCATCCGCTCGACGGCCAGTTCGACGACAACGTCATCATCCAAATCAAACACGGACCAATCGATTTTCAGGCGCGCGAACCGGTCTCGCCGCTTTTCAGCGGCCTCGAAAAAACCAACGAAGCGATAGAACTTCAAATCACGCAGGAATACACAGGCCAGCAGCATCACGTCGTTTTCCTCGCGCCGATGTGGAAGGAAGTTCTCGACTTCGACATGCGCGCCAGTCGCGACAACGCCGAAAAAACTCCGGTCAAGGATTTAGTCGCCGGCAAAGTTTTTCATCGTCCAACCGGCGGCTACGTCGGCATCGCCAACGTGGGGCTCGATGCAAACTGGCTCGCGCATCCGCTCGCGATGGCGAATCTCTATGCGTTCGGCCGTCTTGCGTGGAACCCCGACACAACGCCCGAAAAAATCGCGACCGAATGGACGCAACTCACTTTCGGCAACGATCCCACCGTCGTGCAAACAATCACCGGCCTGCAACTCGCCTCGTGGCGCACCTACGAAAATTACACCGGCCCGCTCGGCACGCAGACGCTCACCGACATCACCGGCAGCCACTACGGACCGAACATCGAATCGTCCGAAGAAAACGGCTGGGGCCAGTGGCATCGCGCCGACGAAAAGGGAATCGGCATGGATCGCACCGTCGCGACCGGCACCGGATTCGCCGGCCAATATCGTCCGCCCGTCGCAAAAATTTACGAATCGCTCGCAACCACGCCCGACGAACTCGTCCTCTTCTTCCATCACGTCCCGTACACGTACAATCTCCACTCCGGCAAAACCGTCATTCAATACATTTACGATTCCCATTACGAAGGCGCCGCCGAAGCCGCCGAATTCGTCGACCAATGGAAATCGCTGCAAGGTCACGTTGACGCGCAACGTTTCAATGACGTCCTCGCGCGTCTTCAATATCAAGCAGGCCATGCGATCGTCTGGCGCGACGCAATCTGCAACTACTTCCTGAAAAAATCCGGCATCGCCGATGGCAAAGCTCGCGCCGGCCATTTCCCCAATCGCATCGAAGCGGAATCGATGCAGCTTCAAGGCTACGAGCCGGTCGATGTCACGCCGTGGGAAAACGCTTCGGGAGGGAAGGCGATCGCGTGCAAGCAAGCGCAGGGCTGCGCCGCCTCCTACAAATTCACCGGTACAGAAGGGAACTACACGCTTGTCGTCCTCTACTTCGATCAGAAAAACGGCGCGTCGAAATTTCGCGTCCTGATCAACGACAAACTCATCGCTCACTGGACCGCCGACGATCAACTTCCCGCCACAAAAATCGGCGCCGACGCCGCCACCCGCCGCACAATCCCGAATCTCCACCTGCGTCCCGGCGACCAGATTCGAATCGAAGGCATCCCCGACGCCGACGAACCCGCCGGCCTCGACTACATCGAAATCATTCCGCAAAACTAGCGGGCACGCGCAGCCTGTTTTAGACTCTTAGCGGCACGCCGACTCACTGCACCGCGTGCCCTGATATTTCGTCAGCATCACATTTCATCCGAGGCCAACGAAAATGCCCTACGCTCCGCTCGATCTCACCAACAAAACCGCCGTCGTCGTCGGCGGAACCTCAGGCATCGGCCTCGCGATCGCAAAAGGCCTCGCCCAGGCGGGCGCCAACGTTGTTCCCACCGGCCGCCGCGCCGAACTCGCGCAATCCGCCGCCGCCGACATCAAAGCCGCCGGCGGAAAATCGCTCGCCGCTCCGTGCGATGTCTCGAATCGCGCCAGCATCGAAGCGCTTCTCGCCGCTACCGTCGCCGAATTCGGCTCCGTCGAAATCCTCGTCAATTCCGCCGGCACCACCAAGCGCACGCCGTCGCTCGACGTCACCGAAGCCGAGTGGAACAACATCATCGAAGTCAATCTCAGCGGCACATTCCGCGCTTGCCAGGTTTTCGGCCGCCACATGATCGAGCACAAATACGGCCGCATCGTCAACATCGCCTCGGTCGCGTCGCACCTCGCGCTCTTCGAAGTCGCCGCCTATTGCGCCAGCAAAGGCGCCGTCGCGATGCTCACAAAAACTCTCGCGATCGAATGGGCCAAGCACGGCGTCTGCGTCAACGCCATCGCCCCCGGCGTCTATCGCACCGATCTCAACGCAGGCTTGCTGGATGGAACCGCTCGCGGCGCCGAATTCAAACTCCGCAACCCAATGGGCCGCTTCGGCCAACTCGAGGAACTAATCGGCGCCGCGATTTTCCTCGCGTCCGACTCCGCCAGCTACACCAACGGCCACATCCTCGCCGTCGACGGCGGCATGCTCGCCAGCGGCGTCAACCAATAACCTCAACACGGTCCTCACGACAAAACGTGTACGGGCGCAGCACCGCTGCGCCCCAGGCCCGCAAAATGTAGCCCGCACTAACCAACTGCGTTTGAATTTTCCTTCTGTGCCTCTGTGAACTCTGTGCCCTCTGTGGTGAATCTCTTACTTCTTCAGTTCACCGCCTCAGCGGGTTCGGCACCTCAGGTTTCAGAGCGTGCGAACTTTCGACGACCACGATCGATCCGCCTCGCCCAAACTCTCCGCGCACCTCTGCGCTCTTTGCGTCTCTGCGTTATCTTTTTCCGTCTTCTCCCTTACGCCTCCACCTCCGCATCCGCCACGCTCAATGCCTCATCAAACGCCGCCACCCCCGCATCAATCTCCTTCTCCGAAATAATCAACGGCGGCGCAATCACAAAATGGCTCACCCAAGCCTGCATATAAACCCCATTGCTCATCATCCTCGCCGCAACCTTATCCACCAACAACGGCGCCCCGCTCACCTTGTCCGCCATCGTATTGAATCCCGCCTTCGTCTTCCGATTCTTCACCAACTCCACCGCCCAGAACATCCCAATCCCGCGCACCTCTCCGATCGATGGATGCTTCTCCTTCAGCGCCTCCAACTTCGGCTTGATGTAAGCGCCTAGCGACACCGCCCGTTCCGCCAAATTCAATCGCTTCATCTCATCGATCGACGCAATCGCCGGCGCCAGCGTCAATGGATGCGCCTCATACGTATGCCCGTGCGAAAAAAAGTGATCCTCGAAATAACTCGCCACCTTCTCCGACGTTGCGCACAGCCCCAGCGGAATCGCCGCGTTCGTAATCCCTTTCGCCGTCGTCAAAATATCCGGCACCACGCCCCAGTTATCCACCGCAAACCACTTCCCCGTGCGGCACCACCCCGTCATCACTTCGTCCGCAATCATCAACACGCCATGCTTGTCGCAAATCTGCCGCAGCCTCGGCAAATATTCCTTCGGCGGAATCAGCACGCCATTCGTCCCCACCACCGGCTCCAGAATCACCGCCGCGACGTCGCTCTCATTCGCAATCATGTGCTCGATATATTCCACGCATGCGATCCCGCATCCCGGATACGTGTGCAGGATCGGGCACTTATAGCAATTCACCTCCGGCGCAAAAATCACGCCGGGAATTTTCCCCGCCGGCTCCATCGCCCACCGCCGCGGATCGCCCGTCGCCGCAATCGATCCCATCGTCGACCCGTGATACGACCGATACCGCGAAATAATCTTCGTCTTCCCCGTACACATGCGCGCAATCTTGAACGCCGCTTCGTTCGCTTCCGTCCCCGACGTCGTAAAAAAATATTTCGTCAGCCCCTTCGGCAATACTTCCACCAGCCGCTTCGCCAACTCCGCGCGAATCGTCGTCGCCCATCCCGGCCCGACGTACGCCAAATCCCGCGCCTGATCCTGAATCGCCTGAATCACCGCTTTATTCTTGTGACCCAGCGTCACGCACATCAGCTGCGCCGAAAAATCCAGATACTTCTTCCCATCCGCATCCGTGAAATGGCAATCTTCCGCATCCACCACGTGAACCGGATTCCACCCCTTCTGGCGGCGCCAAGTCCCATACGTATATTTCGTCGTGATCTGCTTCACTTCGGCGGAAGACAAGCTCGGACTCTGCATGGAAGATTCCTTCGGCTGAGATTGCTCGAGCCGCAACTCTGCAAATTTTCAGCAAGCTCGAGTTATCGTTAGCCTACTACGAAATTCCGCCGGGTGCCGCACCCTCAGGTTTGAGAGGGTGCGGGTTTAGATGATTCCTTACCCATACTTAAGCGCCACCCTGTACCCGCGATTGCTTCCCAGATCGCGGGATTTAGACTCAACCTCGCCCATCCCACAACCACCTCTCCAATCCCTCGCTTGCATAAATCAACTCCACCGCGCCATACTGCGCCGCGAAAAGTATGTCACCCACAAATCGCAACTCACTCAATCTCATCCGCGCAATCGTCGCCGCAGCAATCATCTCCATCTTCTCTTCCGCCGCGACCTCCGCTCAAAATCCCAAAACGCCCTCTCACCCCACAAAAATCATCATCGACTCCGACATCGGCGACGACGTTGACGACGTCTTCGCCATCGGCCTCGCCCTCACCAGCCCCGAAGTCGAAATCCTCGGCATCTCCAGCGCCTGGGGCGATACAAAACTCCGCGCGCGCATGATCGACCGCCTCCTCATCGAAACCAACGCCACAAATATCCCCGTCGCCGAAGGCATCCCCACAAAAGCCCAATCCAATTTCAGCCAGGCGCAGTGGGCCAAATCCGGCAACGTCCCGCAAAAATCCCACCCGCAAGCCGTCGATTTCCTCCTCGACCAAATCAAAAAAGATCCCGGCAACATCACGCTCGTCGCCATCGGCCCACTCACCAACATCGGCGCCGCCATCGACCGCGATCCCATCCACATTCAAAAAGTTAAATCGCGTCGTCATCATGGGCGGCGCAGTCCGCAAAGGTTACGGCGACCTCGGCTATGCACCCGACCGCGGCTCGCAGCCCGAGTACAACATCTACTCCGACGTCGCCGCCGCGCAAAAACTCTTCGCCAGCGGCGTCCCGATCTACATGATGCCGCTCGACTCCACGCAACTGAAACTCGATGAAGACAAACGCGCATTCCTCTTCAAACAGGGAACTCCACTCACCAACGCGCTCTCCACGCTCTACTACCAGTGGGGCCAGCAGACTCCTACGCTCTTCGACGCCATGGCCGTCGCTTACGTCCTCGATCCATCTCTCTGCCCCACCACGCCGCTCCACATCACCGTCGAAAAAGACGGCGCCACGCGCGAATTCGCGGGCACTCCCAACGCCAACGCCTGCCTCGCCTCCGATTCCGATCAGTTCTTTCGTTTCATACTTCCACGCCTCGCCAAGCCCTTTCCTTTGCAACGCTGAATCGCTACAGTAACCGTTCGCCGCCCAGGCCCAACACAGAGCTCAAACACGCGCCAACTCGAATGACCGCCACCCCAAAATCGCAAACGCCGCCTTCACGCGCGACCTACCCCGACCTCGTCGGCAAATCCGTCCTCATCACCGGCGGTGGCAGCGGCATCGGCGCCGCCTTCACCGAAGCATTCGCGCGCCAAAAGGCCAAAGTCGCCTTCCTCGACATCGCCGCCGAACCCAGCCAAGCCCTCGCCAAAAAAATCGCTGCCGAAACCGGCACCGCTCCTCACTTCTTCCAGTGCGACGTCCGCGACATCTCCGCACTCCAATCCGCCATCGACCAAGCCCACTCCAAAATCGGCGACATCTCTATCCTCATCAACAACGCCGCCAGCGACGACCGTCACTCCTTCGAATCCGTCACGCCCGAATATTGGGACGAGCGCTTCGCCACCAATCTCCGCCACATGTTTTTCGCCGCCAAAGCGATCGCGCCGCAAATGCAGCGCCTCGGTGGCGGCTCGATCATCAACATGAGTTCCATCATCTGGCGCCTCGCGCACACCGGCTTGCCCGCTTACATCACGTGCAAAGCGGCAGTGATCGGCCTGACGCGCACGCAAGCCCGCGAATACGGCCCACACAATATTCGCGTCAACGCCATCTCTCCCGGCGCCGTCTGGACCGAGCGCCAGATCAAACTCTGGTACACGCCCGAGTTCGAGCAGGAAATGATGAAGGGCCAATGCCTCGCCGTGCAGATTCTTCCCGAAGACATCGCCAACATGGCGCTTTTCCTGGCGTCCGACGCTGCGGCAAAATGTACCGCCCAGGATTTCACCGTCGACGCCGGTTGGAGTTGATTGGAAACCGGCTGCACAAAATTTCTGTCCGAGAATTAAAAAGCTGGAGCTGACCACGAATGAAAACGGTAAAAGGACCCGCAATCTTCCTCGCCCAATTCGCCGGTGACGCCGCGCCCTTCAATAGTTTCGATTCCATCTGCGCCTGGGCCGCAAAGCTTGGCTACAAAGGCGTGCAAATCCCCACTTGGGACGCCCGCCTCTTCGATCTCGAAACCGCCGGCGAGAGCAAATCCTATTGCGACGAAATCGCCGGCGTCGCGAAACAGCACGGTCTCGCGATCACGGAACTCTCCACTCACCTGCAAGGCCAGCTTGTCGCTGTCCATCCTGCCTACGACGCCGCGTTCGATGGATTCGCCGCGCCGAATGTCCGCAACAATCCTAAAGCGCGCCAGGAATGGGCCGTCGACCAGCTTTATCACGCTGCCAAAGCCTCCAGGAATTTCGGCCTCAGCGCCCACGTCACATTTTCCGGTGCGCTCGCCTGGCCCTATATGTATCCGTGGCCGCAGCGTCCCGCCGGCCTTGTTGAAACTGCCTTCGACGAACTCGCCAAACGCTGGACTCCCATCCTCAATAAATTCGACGAAGTCGGCATCGACCTCTGTTTCGAGGTTCATCCCGGCGAGGATCTGCACGACGGCGCCAGCTTCGAGATGTTTCTCGATCGCGTGAAAAATCATCCGCGCTGCAACTTGCTTTTCGACCCGAGCCACTTCGTTTTGCAGCAACTCAACTATCTCGAATACATCGACCTCTACCACGAGCGCATAAAAATGTTTCACGTCAAAGACGCCGAGTTCCGCCCGTCCGGCCGCCAGGGCGTCTACGGCGGCTATCAATCCTGGATCAATCGCGCCGGCCGCTTCCGCTCGCTCGGCGACGGCCAAGTCGATTTCGCCGCCATCTTCTCCAAGCTGACGCAATACGATTTCCCCGGCTGGGCCGTCCTCGAATGGGAATGCTGCATCAAGTCCGCCGAACAAGGCGCCGCCGAAGGCGCCCCCTTCATCGCGCGCCACATCATTCAAGCCGCCGCCACCACCTTCGACGATTTCGCCGCCTCAGGCACCGACCAAGCCGCCAACCGTAAAATGCTCGGTCTCTCTTGATTTTTGTAGGGGCGGGGCTTGCTCCGCCCTGCGTAATCACGATTACAATCTCAGCCGGAAAAAATCGCACTCGAGGACTCACATGACCATCGACGCATCCGCAACCTCCTCCTCCTCCCGCCGCCTTCGCCTCGGCATGGTCGGCGGCGGACCCGGCGGCTTCATCGGCGCCGTCCATCGCATCGCAGCGCGCATCGACGATCGCTGGGAACTCGTCGCCGCCGCGCTCTCCTCGAATCCCGAGCGGGGACGCGCCGCCGCGCGCGATCTCCATATTGCCCCGGACCGAGCGTACGGCAGCTTCGCCGAAATGGCCGCCGCCGAAGCGAAGCGCCCCGATCGCATCGACGCCGTCGCGATCGTCACGCCGAATCATCTCCATTTCGGCCCCGCAAAAGCCTTCCTCGAAGCCGGCTTCCACGTCATCTGCGACAAGCCGCTCACCACCACCGTCGAAGACGCGCGAGACTCTCGCGCAGCTTGTCAAAAAATCCGGCAAAGTTTTCGGACTCACGCACAACTACACCGGCTATCCCATCATTCGCCAGGCGCGCGAAATGATCGCTGCCGGCGAACTCGGTAAGCTTCGCCTCGTGCAGGTCGAATACGCGCAGGATTGGCTCACCACGCCGCTCGAAAACACCGGCCAGAAACAAGCCGCATGGCGCACCGATCCCGCGCAAAGCGGGCCCGCCGGCTCGCTTGGCGACATCGGCACGCATGCCTACAACATCGCCTGCTTCGTCAGCCAGCATCACGCCGAACAGGTCGCCGCCGACGTCAGCATCATGGTTCCCGGCCGCCGCCTCGATGACAACGTTCAGGTTCTGCTCCGCTACAACGAAGGAGTCCGCGGCATGTTGTGGGCCAGCCAGGTCGCCGTCGGCAACGAAAACAATCTCCGCCTCCGCGTCTACGGCGAAAAGGGCGGCATCGATTGGTCGCAGGAAAATCCCAACTACATGCACTTCAGCCGTTACGGCAAGCCGACGATGACTCTGACGCGCAACGGCGCCGATGCCACGGCTGCGGCCAAACACGCGAGCCGCGTTCCGAGCGGCCATCCTGAAGGCTACCTCGAAGCCTTCGCTCAGCTTTACACCGACATCGCGGAGCAAATCGCGGCTCACGACGCTGGCCGCCCCGCCGCAAAAGACTCGCTCCTCGTCCCGACCGTCGATGACGGCGTAGCCGGCGTGAAATTCATCTCCGCCGTCCTCAACTCTTCCAAACAAAACGCCGCCTGGACCAACCTCTGATCACGTAGCCTCTCAAGATCGCGGCACAGCCAGGTCAATATGGAGTGCGGCGGCTCGGCGCCGCTTTCGACGCGTCAACCCGACAAAAATTCGATCCCGCATAGAAATCGTTAGCATTTAGCGTCCGTCGCAGGATGCGTGCCGCTGAAGCGTAAGCGTCTGCGTGAGCGCGGAATGTTAGCCCCGCTGATTGCTCCGGCAACATGCGCAGTTGCCAATCAAGGTTGTGAATGATCGGGCTGAAGCGACGCCACGCCGGCTCGGCGGCCAATCCGCGAAGTTTTTCCGTTGTTGCAATCAGAGCGTCGGCTGCGCTTGAAATTTCGATAGACGCTGCGCGAGTCCGCGTCGATTCAGCGCAAGAGATCGCGAGCGTATGCATGTGCTCGAAGATCTGCGTCAGTGAGTTAGTTGCACACGAATTGAGACGTTTGGTCACCGCAACGAATTCTGAGGCGAAGGCTTGGTGCAACCTTCGGTCGAACAGTTCGCCAGAAGTGAGTGCGTCGCGATGGAGCGGGCCGTACATGAGTCCACCGAGCGGATCGCCTTCGGCGAAGCTGAACGGCGAATGGATTGAAGTTTCCCAGGCAGATTGATTTTGTTTGCGCAGTTCATCGCAGAGGTCGGAGGCAGATAGGCGACCGAGATGATTCAGTGCTGCGGCTAGAACTGAATCAAAGGATATTGCGGACATCGGAGCGTTGAGCGGCGTTTGCAGGATGATGTGGTTGTCGCCGTAAGGGGCGGTTTCGGCGAACCAGGCCGTGGCGCCATAGAGGCCGATGACAGTTGTGCCGACGGCGGCTGCAAGATGCGCGGCCCCGGTGTCGGCGGAGATGAGTAGCTCGCAGCCGGCCAGCAGCGTCGCCATTTCAGGGATGGTTGTACGGCCCGCAAGATTTGTAATCGGGACGCGGGCGGCGGATTGGATTTTCTCGCAGAGTTCGCGGTCGGAAGGTGCGCCGACGAGAATCGGCGTGATCCCAGCAGCGGAGAGAGCTTCGGCCAGCAGCGCGAAATTTTCAGCGGGCCAGCAGCGCGGAGCCTCGCTGGCGCCGGGATTCAACGCCACCTTATGACCAGCCGGAAGTGCGAACGAAAGATCGGCGGATCGGTTCGCGTAGAGGCGAGGCTGCTGGGTTGGTGGCGCGGCTCCGTGAGAGGCGCGAAGTAGATCGACGACGTTGAAGAGATTCCGCTCGCGGAATTGAAGCAGAGCCACGCGGTAGGAGTTGGCGAGGCCCAGATAAAGGCATTCGCGATCGCGGATTACCCCGCCGTAGCGGGCGCAGGGATTGTTGCAAGGGATCGCGCCGCCGAGCCAACAGCCGAGCGGGGCGTGCGACGCGTTGATGATGCGATCGTAGCGGGTGAGTTGAAGGTCGGCGAGAAGTTCGTGAGCTTCGGTGGGAATCTTGCCGTTCGGGAAGCCATAGGCGATCGCATCGTCGAGCGGCTTGAGCGAGTCGGGAATCGTGATGATGTTCGCGACGGCGGAGAAGCCGATCAGCGGTTCGTGTGCGGAGCGTAAGACGAGGACATCGACTTCGTCGCCGGTTGCGTCGAGATCGGCTAGCAACGGCGTCGTTTGGATGACATCTCCAAGGCGACCGAGTTGAATGACGAGAGTACGCGCCATGGTCGCATTCGCCCATGCGCGTTGCAGACCAATCCGCGGCGGGAGCCGCACCCCGGGTGGTTTCGCGTAAGTGTTGATTCTGCTGGATTTTAAGTCCCCTGGAATCTGCAAATCTGTAAGTGCGGAAACTACGGGAGTTAACGGCGAAGAAATGCCGGTGCCACAGGGTTTCGCGGGTGTCTCGCTTACGGGGTACACCCCCCGGCATTTTGCAAAGAGTGCGCAAACCCCCAGGAATGTGTTGTTTGCGGAAATAGCAAATTTCAAGAGTGTGGAATCTACTGAAAAAGCATGGGTTGTAGGAGGTCGTAACTGAGTCGTCGTTCGAAGAGATTTGGACTTACGCGCGGAGCGGAGCAGTGTGGGTCGAAAATTTGGCCGTTGAGGCAGAGCGATACCTCGCTCCCTCCCGGAACGCGAAAACATTTTAACGGATGACTGCGTGTTTACGAAATTAGAAATTCTTATGGAAGGTACTCGTCCGAATTCGTTCGAACTAATAATGCGGGCGTCGCTAGGGTTTGTGTGGTGGTGCTGAGTGGTGTTGGTTGTTGCGCCAGAGGCTGGGGCCGGGGCGGTAGGCGTCCATCAAGCGGGAAACCAGGACAGCGAGGAAGAGGACACCTAGGATGGCTTCCACGATCGTGAGCGAGCGGGCGTGTGGGGAGACTGGCGTGATTCCCGGAGCGCCCAACGACGTTAGCGTTCCGAAGCTGTAGTAGATGAAGTCGAGGCGGTCGGGAATGGTGTGGAAGTTGGCGTGGGGATCGAAGTAGAACGCGGCGGGGCGAAGGACGGAGACGAGATGGAAGAGGCTGGCGAAGCTGAATCCGACGAGAAGATAGATACAGAGCGCGCCGAAGATGGTCTCGGAATTGGAGTGATCGCGGGCGAAGATGCGCTTGAGGACGACGCAGACGACAAAGACGTCGAAGCAAAAGCTGAGGACGATGTTGGCCATTGCGAGGAAGCTGGGATTGGCGTCTTTGAGCAACCAGATGTGTTGGGCCATCGCAGGCGCGCCAAGAAGGATGCCGAAGATCAAGAGAGAGCGGCGATAGCCGACGGCGTAAATGCTGAAGAGAATGACGCCGCTGCCCATCACGCGAATCATGTAATAGCCGAAGGTGCTGTTGTCGGCGAAGGGATAGAGAATGAGCGTGGCGATCAGAAAGATGAAGAGGAGCATGTAGCGGCGGGTAGAAGGCGGAGCAGCCGCGGCGGGCGCGTGACGGAACGGGGATGGGATGTTCGAGCGGGGATGCGTCGGACATTTGTTTCGTTCGGCTCCGTTGGGGTTCGTTCGGATGGTACAACGAGAATGTTGAAGGGAAGTTGCGGTGTGACGAGTTGGGTAGCGGGTCGAGTGAACCAATCGCCCTTCTCAGTCACTCGTCTCAGTGCAAACCCGGAATCGGGAGGCCACGGAATCGGGAGGGCACGGCTTCAGCCGTGCCTTAGAACTCAGACACAGGAGGCTTTAGCCGCTGAGGTAGTGAAGAATTATGGGAGGACTGCGGCGCGGAGTTGCAGCAGGGATTGCGCTGAGGGCGAGGGCTTGGCGGATTCTTCGGAAGCGGTTTTTGCGAGCGGTGCGCCTTCGTATTTTTCGTAGGCGAAATTTGTTTCGCCGGGGAGTTCCGTCACGGTGACAGATTCGATGGATTTGATGTGGTCCGGGATTTTTGCGCCGAAGTAGCGCGGGTCGTCGCGACGCGTCCAGGTGACGAGCGCAATTTGCGAGCCGGGCGGGTAGTCGTGTTTTGTGTTGGACCGCGCGTATTTGATGGCGATGTCGTTTCCGTAGAGCGTGGACATCGTGGAGCTTTGCGGATCGATGCTCGAGGTGATGATGCGCCATTTGAGCGGGTTCGCGGGAAGCGCGCTTGCCGCGGCGGGACTCAGCGATCCGTTTTCGTTGACGGTGGCGATGATAGGCGCGACGCGGGCGGAACTCGAGCATCCGGAGAAAAATGCGCTCGCGACGAGTGCGAACGCGAACGACGCGAAATTGAGCCGGTGTCGCGTCGTTGTTGCGCGCATCGTGCTGGCCAGATCTTTGTCGAGGACTTCATTGCTGGCCTCGGATGGGCTCGGTGAAGACGTAGTTGGTATCTTCGAGCGGGCGGTGGCAGCCGACGCATTCGTCTACGAAATTGGCGTCCTTGCCGTAGGGTTTAAGATCGGCGCCGCGCCAGCGCGCCCAACCCCAGCCGAGCGTGTTCGCGTATTTCGCTTTGTCGCGAATCATAAATTCCACCTGAAAAAATTCTCCGGGACGAACCACGCCGTCGGTGCCGGTTTGCTCGAACCATGCGATTTTCGCGAAGGTGGCGCCGTCGGGCCACGGATTGATCTGGTTTTCAGCGATAGCTTTGATGGCGATGTCGTTGCCGAGAATCTGGCGGATGGAGTTGTTGTCGAAGCGTTCGGTGCTGCTGATAGGTCTCCAGTTTTTGTAATCGGAAGGGAACGGGATGCCGTTGGGCGCGGGATGCGGCGAGGACACCGCGTTGCCATTTGCGATCCACTTTTCGTACTGTGCTGCGCCGGCGTCGTCGGGCGTCGTTTTTTGAGCCGGCGATATCGAGAGAAGGTAATTTTTGAGGACGGTCACATCTTGCTCTGAAATTTTCGCATCGGGATGAAAAGCGATGTAGGCCGGAATTGGCATGGCGCCGCGGGAGACCTGGAAAATACCTTCGTAGAGCGCTGCTTTTTGCTGGGCGGCGGGGAGTTTGCCAATTTCAGAAAAATTGATGTGCTTTCGAGCTTCGAGCACATGATCGCGGACGATCCAATAGGCGGGGACGGGATAGTCGAACCAGGAGAGATGGGTTTCGTTGGAATGACAGCCGTAGCAAGACTTTTTGAGGACTTGTTTCACTTCAGGCGGGGCTTCGAGGTCTGCGGTGACGGGAGGATTGTGGAGAGGAAGCCGGACGAGTTGGAGGGCCAGGACGAAGAGGAGAAAAATACCGACAGTGCGGAGTAGGAATCGGAACATTTCGGGACGTGTTTTTGATTAAGGACGGGGCTTACCGGTTACACCGTTTTTCCGAATTGAAATTTCTCGGAGATCCAGCGAACGAACGAAAAAGGGATTTGCTGAAATTGCGATGCTCGATTGAAACGGAAGCTTCGATACAGGAAAAAAAGAGGGGGGACAGGTGCCTCGTTCGGTGAGGATACAGGCACCTGCCCGTCAGCGAGGGTCGGTCTCGCCATGAACGATTCTTGTGAAGGCAGAGTAAGCGGAATACAGGTCCGCGCCAATCAGGTGTTTTCCTTAGAAACCCCTACGACCATCCTGCATGGCGCCTTAGCGCGTTTTCGGAAGATCTGCGTTGCAAAAGAGATGTAAGTCCTTATGATTCAGCAGGAAAGAAGATAGAAATTTGATCGTAGCCGGTCGGTCAATTCACGTTATAGGAACCAAAATCCACAGGCGACCCATGGCGAGTTGAGGTCGAAAACGGGCTAAACAACCGGCAATTCTCGATTCTGGCGATTCGTAGTGGCTCGGTTCGCGGAGCGATCCAGGCTCTCGTGCAGGTTCATCAGCGTGAGAAAGGTCGTCAGGATCCGCTTCTTGTATTCGTCCGATAGGCGCAGGCGACCGTACGCGACGATCGTGAGCTTGTTCGCCGTGGCCTTCACCCACTCGGCAATTTCGGCCTGACGTGCCGGCGTGGTTTTGCCTATGGCGATTTCGCGTCGCCGATCCGAGCAGTCGTGCTCGACGGTAGTCAGAAAATGTTGAACGCAAAGGACTTCTGTTTCGAGTTCTTGCGGAACGGGAAGCTGGCACCAGCAGAGGCTGGCCGAAGTGGACATGGTTGCGGACATATACCGACCCTCTACAGTGTCGATAAGCAACGGCCGTACCAAAGTACAGGTCGAACGGAAAGCGCATGAAACGCCGCGAACAGGCCGATTTTGCCGCGAATCGCCGTCCTTCGACCGGGTTTCAGCCGCAGATGTGTCACCTTCCGCAGTGTTGGTTGTCACCGATTGGAGCGCTTTGGCAAGGCTTAGCCTGAATGTCGACTTTTGGATACATCTCCATCGTCAGGAACGACTTAGCGGACCTCAGACGCAAATGGGAGAGGCGCAGATTCCCACAGAGACGAGTGGCGCGCAGCGCTTGCGTAGGTAAGTGGCGCAAACGACGGAGCTGGGCAGACGTTGTCGATACCGACCGCGATTTCCTCAGTCGGTCAAGTGGAGCGCGAGCGACACGTACCCAAAATGGGAAAACTACTTCCGGTCTAAAATGCGTCTACGATCGTGCGACCGCAGCGCGCGTCCTTATTTCGATTTCGAGGCTTTCGAGTCGTGCTTGGCGGCAGCCGGAACGGACCGGCTTGGAAACCTTGCCAGTGCCAGTTCCTGCGGCGGTGCCGACATCTACGATCGGATGGGCTTTCATGTCCTGGCCCCAAATCAGCAGGCCGCCGATGAAAGCATTCTCGTTGCTGCCGATGATCGCGCCCTTCGGGCATTCCTTGAGCTTTTTGACGTTGCCGCCGCCGAGCACGACGTAATCGGCGCCGAGCGACGCCTTCAGCATCTCGGTGACTTTGCACACCTCTTTGCGCCAGTGCTTTTTGCCCAGGCGCTTGAGCCCGCGGAGGCCGAGATAGTCTTCGTAAGTCTTGCCCTTCTTGTAGCCGAGATGGGCAAGTTCCATCGGCTCGAGCACGCCGTCCACGATCATCGCGGAGCCGAGCCCGGTGCCGAGGCCGAGAAACAGCATCCGGCCGCCCTTGTAGCTGCCGACGGCCTGCATCGCGGCGTCGTTTATCAATTTCACAGGGACGCCAAACGCCTTGTTGAAATCGAAGCCGACCCATCCGCCGCCGAGATTGTGCGGTTCGCGGAGCGGGCGGCCATTGATGATCGGGCCGGGATAGCCGAGCGAGATGCAGTCGTAGTCCCAGCCTTTGGTGTTTTGTTTGACGATCTCGACGGCTTTCTTCGAGGTCATGGTCGGGCCGGAAGGAATTTTGGTCGGTTCCTTCTGGCCTTTCATGCGCATTTTGACGTTGGTGCCGCCGACATCGACGACGAGGACTTTCGCCGAGGCCGAACCGGACGTGGGTTTGGTCTGCGTTTTGTCGGGCATAAGTGTCGCTGGGAAATATATCTCAAGTTCACCTGAATTCGGCGAACTGACGAAGAATGTGTCGCTTTTCACGTATTGATCGAAAGACGATGGGCGATATTCCACGTCAATTTCAGAAGACACGCCGATGTGTGCGCACGAAGGTCTGGCAGTGCCGCCACGGTTGCCGGCGGTCCGAGTGCGCAGGAAACTTTTCGGCGGAGTGACTCGTAACTCAGTGCACGGTGGGTTGTGTTGATTAGGCTCCACAGAGCGCGGCGAATGTAACGGTTGTCCGTGGTGGACGTTATTCAAGTCAGGCGAGTGGCGGGAGGATCGACGTGGACACACTTCGACAAGATGTTCGGTATGCCGCTCGCACGCTTTGGAAGAGCCGCGGCTTCGCGCTCGTAGCGATCGTCACGCTCGCCCTGGGCATCGGCGCATCGACAGCGATCTTCAGCGTGATGGACAACGTGCTGATGGAGCCGTTTCCGTACGTGGATGCGCAGCGCTTCATGACGGTGCTGATCCACGACACCGAGAGCAACGAAGACGGCGGGCGCGGCGGCTACACCGGGCCGGAATTTCTCGACATTAGCGAGCAGAATCACGTCTTTGATCGCGTGATCGCAAACGATCAGCAGGACGTGCTCTATCGCTCGGGCGAAGGCACGGAGCTGTTTAAAGGCTCGATGGTGACGCCCGGCACATTTGAATTTATGGGCATGCCGCCGTTGATCGGTCGCGCGATGGGGCCTGCGGACTATGAGCCGGGCGCGCCACCGGTTTTCGTGATGCGCTACAAAGCGTGGGTTACGAAGTTCAGCGCTGATCCGAGCATTTTGGGCAAGACATTTGTGCTGAACGACACGCCACGGACGCTGATCGGCATAATGCCGCCGCGATTTGGATTCGGGGATTCGGATGTGTGGATTCCGATGAAACCGGAACATGCCGCGTCGACCAATCAGAACGGATTCCCTCAGCGATGGTTTCTGATGGGTCATCTCAAGCCAGGTGTGACGGAGAAACAAGCGCAAGTCGATCTGGACATCGTTGCGCATCAGATCGCGACGAAGTATCCGAAGGAGTATCCGAAACATTTCGTGGTGCAGATTCAGTCGCTAACGGATCTCGTTGTTGGGCAATTCCGGACGACGCTGTACATCATGCTGGCTGCGGTGGGACTGCTGCTGCTGATCGGCTGCGGCAATGTTGCGAATTTGTTGCTGGCGCGCGCCACCGGGCGCGAAAAGGAATTCGCGATTCGAGCGGTACTCGGAGCCGGCCGGACGCGACTGATCCGGCAGTTGCTCGTGGAGAGCTTGATTCTTGCATTGGGCGGAGCTGCGCTGGGCACACTCATTGCGTGGGGCGGACTGAAATCACTCGTTGCTTTGATTCCGGCCGACATCGTTCCGGCCGAAGCAGTCATCCGGCTAAATACTCCCGTGTTGATTTTCACGCTGTGCGTGGCGGTTTTGACTGCGCTGGTATTTGGTCTCGTCCCTGCGTTGCAGGCTGCACGGCGCGATCTGAATGATCCGTTGCGTGACAGCGGAAAGGGAACAAGCGGAGGCGGAAGAAACGGACGCCTGCGCAATGCTGTCGTCGTGCTGGAAGTGGCGCTTTCGCTCACGTTGATGGTCGGAGCCGGGCTGCTGATGCGCAGTTTTCTCGCGCTGCGCGACGTGAAACTCGGTCTTCAGCCCGATCATGTTCTGGTGGTACGCCTGCCGCTGCCGACGGACCGCTACAAAACGGCGGACCAGTTGATCAGCTTCTACAAGCCGTTGTTGCAACGCATCAAGGCGCTTCCGGGCGTTGTCGATGTGATGGAAACGAGCTCGTTGCCGCCTTATGGAGGCGGTCGAAGCGATGTTGAGGTCATCGGCAAACCGCACGACGAAAAATGGCAAACATCATTTCAACTGAGCAGTGAAAGCGTTTTTTCGGTGCTGAAGATTCCTTTTCGGAATGGCCGCACGTTTACAGAAGCCGAGGTCGATGGCAAGCGCAAGCTGGCGGTGATCAACGAGACGTTCGCGAATCGTTATATGAAAGGCGAAAATCCGATCGGCCAACGCATTCACATCGCAACGCTCGAAACGTTCCCCGAGCCGGTGAAGGACGCGTGGTTTGAAGTCATCGGCGTTGTCGCTGACAGCAAGAATCAGGGATTGCAGGATCCAGTCTTCCCCGAAGCTTGGGTGCCATACACGATGACGGGTTCGGGAGGACGCGGGATCCTGGTGCGAACGGCGCAGGATCCGATGGCGATGCTGAAGTCGGTCGAGCAGGAAGTGTGGGCGACCGATCGCGGAGTGGCGCTGACGTTCACGGGCTCGCTCGAAAGCTTCATCAATTCGTTTTCGTATGCGGGGCCGCGATTCGGATTTCTATTGATGTCGATTTTTGGCGTCATCGGCTTAATTCTTGTGACGGTCGGCGTGTACAGCGTGTTGGCTTACACGGCGGCGCAGCGGACGCATGAGATTGGCATTCGCATGGCGCTGGGAGCGGAAAGCAGCGATGTGCTGAAGCTCGTGGTGTCGATGGGATTGCGATTGGTTGGGCTCGGCGCGGCGATTGGCGTTGTTGCGAGTTTGCTGTTGGCGAGCGCGATCAAGAGCCAGCTTTGGGGCGTGTCGGCGCACGATCCTATGACGGTGGTTGCGGTGACAGGAGTATTGCTTGTGACGGGCGTGGTCGCGTGCTGGATTCCGGCGCGCCGTGCTGCGCGAGTCGATCCGCTCGTAGCGCTACGATATGAGTGAGCCGCTCGATTTCCTGTGGCGGTCTGAGGTATTCACCTGATTGTTGGCGTGGGCCCGGTACTTTCACACTCTGCGTGAATTTACGGGGGACGTCATTCACTTGCACAGCGAAATCAGGGTTGGAGAATTACTCGATGCGCTTGCGGCGCGGCAGCCGGGGCCGGAGCAGCCGGGCAGTCCGGATCCGCGGCCGGAAGAACCGGTGACGACGCCGCCTACGCCGGAAACGCCTGGGACGGGTGATCCAAATTTGCCGCCGGCTGATCCTGATCCAGATCCGATTCCGGGGCCAGATCCTGCGCCGCCGACGGGACCGGGATATTCGGTGTAGTTGCTCGCGGCGATGCGGAATGGTTGCGAGCGAACCGTATCGCCGGCATTCTGCGGCGTGTTTGAATTGCGCCAGCACAAATGGAAAAACGCCGGCAGGATGCCGGCGCTACCGGTGCTCGGCGGACCGTGTGAAAAATATTGAGGACAATCCGGGAAATTCACGTTGACAGGGATGAGACGGCTGGTTAGAGTAGGCGAAGAAAAAGCGAACATAGTGCTCCCCGTACGCGTTCGGCTTTTTCGTTCGATCGCTTATGGCTGCCGCGTCTTCACTGGCTGAACTTCGCGCCAAAATTGAGCTCGACCTGCGCGGGCGCGTCGTTTCTCCATTCAATTATCGCGATCGAAATGTTTTTGAGGTGGTGTCGACGGGAATTCCGTCGCTGGACGCCGTGGTCGGCGGATTGCCGCGTGGCGCGATGACGGAAATTTGTGGGCCGCCGTGTTCGGGGCGGACGAGCGTGCTGCTGTCGGCGCTGGCGGCGCGGACTGTGGAAGGTGAAACGTGCGCGCTGATCGATGCGCGCGACAGTTTTGATCCGGCGGCGGCGAGCGCGGCGGGAGTGGCGCTGGAGCGGGTGCTGTGGGTGCGCTGCCAGAACGCGGATCAGGCGCTGCGCGCGACGGATTTGCTGATTCAGGCTGGCGGATTCGGAATGGTCGCGGTGGATCTGAGCGATGTCGCACCGAAAATTGTGAGGTATGTGCCGCTGAATGCGTGGTTTCGGTTTCGGCACGCGGTGGAAGATACGCCGACGATTTTGATGGTGATGGAGCAGGAGGCGAATGCGAAGACGTGCGCGTCGCTGGTGTTGCGGCTGGAGGCGCGGCCGGGGGAGTGGAGCGAGACGGGAAGCAGCCGTGGTGGATGCGATTTCTTGCGGGATTCGATGGGGCGGCTGTTTCGCGGATTTGAGATTGGGGCGGATGTGGTGCGGACGCGGGTGCAGGATGTGAATGAAATGATGGCGATGAACGATTTTTCGTCGCGGCGCGCAGCGGGATTTAGGCCGGCGTCAGGGAATAAGCAGGAGCGGGTGGCAATTTTTAGAGCGGCGACGAAGTGGATTGGGTTTCGAGGATAAAAGAGGATTGATCAAGGAAGGGTAGCGCCGGCATCTTGCCGGCGTTTTTTATCGGTGCAGATAAATTTTTATGGCGTTTGCGTGCATTTATATTTCGGGATTTTTGTTACAAGCGGTGGCGAGAAGCGAATCGACGCTGCGCGGCGATCGCGTTGCGCTGGCGTTGCTCAGCGGGAAGGCGCCGCTGTGGAGCGTGGTGGCGGCGAATGCGGCGGCGCAGCGCGCGGGCGTGCAGCTCGGGATGACGAAGGCACAAGTTGCGGAATTTTGCGGCGTGGAAGTGCGGCATCGGTCGGAGGCGCAGGAGAAAGCGGCGCACGCAGCGCTGCTGGATGTGGCGTGGAGCATTTCGCCGCGCGTGGAAGATACGGCGGCGGACACGATCGTGCTCGATCTTGAAGGACTTTTTTCAATGCTTGGAAGCGACGAAGAAATTGCGCGCGTTTTGATGGAGCGCGTGATGAGTGTCGGCGTGGTTCCGAACATTGCGATTGCGTCGAATATCGAGGCAGCGATTTTGGCGTCGCGCGGATTATCTGGGATTTCGATTTTGCCGGCGGGTGAAGAAGCGGCGCGGCTGGGTGTGCTGCCGGTGAGAACGGTTTCGAGCGACGCGGAAATTTTGGAGACGCTGGATCGATGGGGAATTCAGACGTTGCACGTGCTGGCGGAGTTGCCGGTGTTGCAGCTATCGGAGCGGCTGGGGCAGCGCGGCGTGCTGCTGCATGAGTTGGCGCGTGGCGCGCGAGTACGGGCGCTGGTACTGGCGCAGGCGAGTCTCACGTTTGAAGAGGAAATGGAGCTGGATGAGGCGGTCGAGGAGCTGGAGCCGCTTTCGTTTTTGCTAGGGCGGCTGCTCGATCAGCTTTGCGCGCGGCTCGAATCGCGGGCGCTGGCGGTGCAGACGGTTCGCGTGTGGTTTGAGCTGGAGCCGTCGTTTGAAAAAGATGTGCAATCGCTGAATGACGAATCGCGAAAGAAAACGGCGCCGCGCGAGTTTGCGAAAGTACTGACGCTGCCGGCGGCGATGCGCGACGCGAAAGTGTTGCTGAAACTTTTGCGATTGTCGCTGCAATCGGATGCGCCGAAATCGCCGATACAGAAAATAAGGATGACGGCGGATGCGGCGGCTCCGCGCACGGCGCAGAGCGGATTGTTTGTGCCGCGCGGGCCTGATCCAGAAAAGCTGGAGCTGACAGTGGCGCGGCTAACGAAATTGGTCGGCGAGTCGAATGTCGGAGTGGCGGAACTGATCGACACGCATCGGGCAGAGAATTTTCGCGTGGCGCGGTGGACGTGTGGGGCGATTGCGAGGGAAGAAGACAAACGAGGGAGAAAGGGAAGCAGGAAGCGAAAAGCCGTTGCTGGTGCAGAGCATTCAGATGCTGAGGGCGCCGCGAAACTTTCGGCAGCGGGATTCCGCATGTTGCGGCCACCACTCGTTGCGAACGTGGAAGTGAATGAAGAGCAAGAGCGCCGGCCTTTGCGCGTGAGTTTTAGCGGGATGTGGGGAGATGTTATCGCTGCGTCGGGGCCGTGGCGCAGCTCGGGCGAATGGTGGCAGGAAGATGGTTGGGATCACGACGAGTGGGATTTGGCGATTGATTTTGGGAAACGAGCGGAGCCGCGTGAGAAGAAGCCCGACGACATCGTTGCGCGGATGCATGCCATTTCGAATGCTGCCAGGAGAACGAAGATTCCGGAGGCGAGTCCGTGGCCGCGGCATGGCGTGTATCGTATTTTTTATGATTCGCCGCGGAAGAGTTGGTTTGTGCGGGGATTTTACGATTAAGCGCCGACGCGTTGACGTAAAAGAAAAATGTACATCGAACTTCATGCGCGGTCGGCGTTCAGTTTTCTCGAAGGATCTTCGATTCCTGAGGAGATGATCGAGGCTTGCGCCGAGCGCGGGATGGGCGCGATGGCGATACTCGATCGCGACGGCGTTTATGGCGCGCCACGTTTTTATCATGCGGCGGTGAAGAAGGGGATTCGCGCACATATCGGCGCGGAGGTCACGACGCCGGAAGGCTGGCGATTTCCGCTGCTGGTCGAATCGCGCGAGGGGTACCAGAATTTATGTCGCGCGATCACGTTGATGAAATTGCGCGACAAAAAAGGCGAGGGAAGTCTCGCAAGCGAAGAGCTTGCTGCTTACGCGAAGGGATTGATTTGTCTTACGGGTGGTGAAGAGGGGCCGCTGGCATATGCGCTGGCGAATGGTGGGATTGAACGTGCGACGCAAGCAGTGGATGAGCTTTGCGGGATTTTTGGACACGACAACGTTTATGTCGAGTTGCAGCGGCATTATTGTCGTGAAGAAGAGGCGCGCAACCAGGCGGCGATCGAGATTGCGCGGAAATTATCGCTGCCGCTGCTGGCGACCAATTGCGCTTCGTACGCGCAACCGCAGCAGCGCGAACTGCTCGATGTGTTTACGTGCATTCGTCATCACCGCAATCTTGCGAATGCCGGGCGCTTGCTGACCCGCAATGCCGAGAGGCATTTGAAGCTGCCTGACGAGATGGCGACGCTTTTCGCCGATTTACCGGAAGCAATTTCCAATACGGGGGCGCTTTCGTCGCGACTGGAATTTTCGCTGAACGATCTTGGGTACGAGTTTCCGAAATATCCGGTGCCCGGCGGCGGAACGGAGATGGAGTTTCTTCGTGCGCGCACGTACGAGGGCCGGATTCGCCGTTATGGCGCGACCGATAAAAAAGCAGAGAAGCAGATCGAGCGCGAACTCGCGTTGATCGAGAAATTGCAGCTCCCCGGCTATTTTTTGATCGTTTGGGACATTGTGCGCTTTTGCAATTCGGAAAATATTCTTGTGCAGGGGCGCGGGTCAGCGGCGAACAGCGCGGTGTGCTATGCGCTGGGGATCACCGCGGTCGATGCTGTCGGGATGGGGCTGCTGTTCGAGCGGTTTTTGTCGGAAGAGCGAGGCGAATGGCCCGACATCGATCTCGATTTGCCGAGCGGAGATCAACGCGAAAAGCGCGATTCAGTACGTTTACAAGCGTTACGGAAAGCGTGGCGCGGCGATGACGGCGAATGTCATCACATATCGCGGAAAATCGGCGGCGCGTGAGATCGGCAAAGCGCTTTCGTTCGATCCAGAGACACTTGCGCGGCTTGCGAGCCTGGTCAGCGCGTGGGAATACAAAGATTCCGCGGACACGATGGAAAATCATTTTCGCGACGCGGGATTCGATCTGAATCATCCGAAGATTCGCAAATTTTTCGAGCTGTGCATTCAGGTGCAGGATTTGCCGCGGCATCTGGGGCAGCATTCCGGCGGACTTGTCGTGTGCCAGGGGCAACTGGATTCGGTTGTGCCGCTGGAGCAGGCGACGATGCCGGATCGCGTCGTCGTGCAATGGGATAAGGAAGATTGCGCGGATTTAGGGATCGTGAAGATCGATTTGCTCGGGTCTAGGGATGATGGCGGTGCTCGAGGAGTCGCTGCAAATCATCAGCAAGGATTACGGGGACGAAGTCGATCTCGGGAAGTTGCCGCAGAACGACAAGAAAATCTATGACACGTTATGTAAGGCCGACACCGTCGGAATGTTTCAGATCGAGAGCCGCGCGCAGATGGCGTGTTTGCCGCGGCTCCAGCCGAAAGAGTTTTACGACATCGTTGTGCAAGTGGCGATCATCCGGCCGGGACCGATCGTGGGGAAAATGGTGCATCCGTATTTAGCGCGGCGACAGGGGAAGGAAGCGCCAACGTGTTTGCATCCTTTATTAGAGCCAGTGCTGGAGCGCACGCTGGGCGTGCCGCTGTTTCAGGAGCAGCTTTTGCGCATGGCGATGATTGCTTCAGGATTTAGTGGTGGCGAGGCGGAAGAGTTGCGCCGTGCTTTCGGTTTCAAGCGCTCGGAAAAGTTGATGCGCGACGTCGAGGTGAAACTTCGGCGCGGAATGGAGCGCAACGGCATCACCGGCACGACGCAGGACACGATCGTGCAGTCGATCACGTCGTTTGCACTATATGGATTTCCCGAATCGCACGCGGCGAGTTTTGCGTTGATCGCGTATGCCAGCGCGTTTTTGAAATGCCATTATCTCGCCGCGTTTACCGCGGCGATGCTCAACAATCAGCCGATGGGATTTTACAGCCCGGCGACGCTGGTGAAAGATGCGCAGCGGCATGGGCTGCGCGTGCGACCGATCGACGTGACGAAGTCGGATTGGATTTGCACGATCGAGAAGGCCGGCGATGAGCATGTGATGCGCGTTGGGCTGCGCTACGTGAAAGGGCTGCGCGAGGAAATCGGCCGCGAGATTGTGCGTCAACGCGAGATCGAGATGTTTCGTTCGATCGATGATTTGAAATTGCGCGTGCCGGAACTGCGAAAGAATGATTTGGCGGCGCTCGCGGAGATCGGAGCGCTCAATTTCATCGGCGGCAAGAAAGAGTTTCACCGGCGCGATGCTCTTTGGCAGATTGAACGTGTTGCGCGGCGTCCCGGTCCGCTACTTGAGTCGGTCGAATCCGACGATGCGCTATCGCAGCGGTCGCCGCTTCAGCCGATGACGGCGGAAGATCGTCTCGTCGCGGATTTTCACAATACAGGCATGACGGTCGGGCCGCATCCGCTGCGTTATCATCGCGAAGATTTACGCCGGCAGGGAGTGGTCACTGCGATCGAATTGCGTCGCTTGCGCGATGGGACGCCGGTGCGCGTTGCCGGTTCCGTGATTGCGCGGCAGCGGCCGGGGACTGCGAAGGGTTTTGTGTTTCTCAGCCTTGAAGATGAAACGGGGATTTCCAACGCGATCCTGACGCCGCAGATTTTTCGCGAGCATCACGTTGTGGTCGTGCATCAGCAATTTTTGCTATTGGAAGGCGTGCTGCAGAATCAGGAGAACGTTATTTCGGTTAAGGTGCAGCGACTGCATCCCCTATTTCTTACTAAAGCGGAAACGGTTTCGCACGATTTTCATTGACTCAATGCCCGTTGAAAACGGTGCGCAACAGTGAACTCGCGCCGTTCCACAAAATCTGGACGCCGATGCAGACCAGCAAGAACGACGAGAGGCGCATGACCACGCTCATCCCGGTGGCGCCGATGATCGTGGCGATGCGGTCCGAAAAGCCGTAGCAGAGGTAGACGCTCAGAGCGAGCAAAGCCGAGCCGATGAGCAGAACGATCACTTCGAGATAGAACGGATCGCCGTGGCGAGCGGCGTTGGCGCCCAACGTGATTGCTACGGAAATTGATCCGGGTCCGACGGTTAGCGGCAGCGTGAAGGGATAAAACGCGCTGCGAAAAATGTCGCGCGGATTTACGTCGTGGTGAACCTGATTGTCCGGATCGTCGTCATCGTCTTTTTGCTGGAGCATGTTCCAGCCGGTGGCGATCACGATCATGCCGCCGCCGACCTGTACGACCGGCAGCGAAATTCCGAAGAACGCCAGAATGTGCGTGCCAACGAGACCCGAAACGACCAGGAGAATGAAACTGTTGAGCGCGATTCGCTGCGAGAGCAATCGGCGCGACGCCGGGGAATATTCCTGCGTTAATGCGAGAAAAATCGGACTGCCGCCCAGCGGGTTGACGATGGGAAACAGCGCGCTGAGAAACAGGATTGTGGTCTCGACCGCTTCGAGCAGCAACACCGCCTCCGGGTGAGGGAGTATAACCGAATTCCATTCGATGCGACGATTGGGACAAGAGAGACGAATTTTTTCGTCGTCGTTTAACGGTGTCGTTCGGCGAGAAGAATTTTCGCTGTCGTAATCGCTTGGCCGACATGACGTTGCGTGTGATCGGCAACGTGAACGAGAAGGCCGCCGAGAGTAGTGGGCAGGGCTTTCTTTCCGACCGATCTTGGCTGCTCAAGATCGGATTTTGCCAACGCTCGGATGCGAGCTTTGGCGCGCGTGAATGACTCGGAGAGTTCGTCGAATACGCCGCGAGCTGATGCATCGGGCTGCGATTCTTGCCCCAACGCGTCGAGCTGTTCGCCAGAGAGCGCCTTACCTTCGGCGTAGGTCAACAGGCGATCGATGCTGCGAGCAATGTGGCGAAACTGAAACGCGACCGACGGCAGCCCGTGAGGTTGCGCGTTGAGCTCTACGTAGGAGAGGGACGCGCACCACTTTCTCAAATCTTCGTCGGCCAGTTCGAGCGCGTGCAGCACCGCTCGCGGGACCGCACTGACTTCGGTGAGCGTGCCGCGCAGCCACGGCTCGGGCGCTGATGGGGATTGCATTCACGTGAAAAGTGCCTCCGCGATCCATCTTAAAGCACGCTTTGCCGCCCGCAATACCCGCGTTGCGTTCCTGCCTTGCCGAACTTGGCGGCGTGAGCTAGAGTCTCGGTTCCACGAAAAGGTCGGCCATGGCGAAGAAAAAGAAATCGGCGAAGACGTCGCCGCGAAAGAGCAAGAACGGCGAGAGCCTCCGCATCTTGATTTCGCGCGCGCGGGTACAGAAGCGCATCACCGAAATCGCGCGCGAGATCCGGAAGGATTTCCCGGATGAGCCGCTGCATCTGGTTGGCGTTCTGAAAGGCGCGGTATTTTTTCTAACCGACCTCGGGAAGCAGATTTCCGGCGAAGTTTCGTTCGACTTCATCGCGGTGTCGAGCTATGGAACCGACACGCATTCGTCGGGCCAGGTTCGTCTCACGCGGGATCTCGATTCGAGCATCGAAGGCAAAACCGTCATCATCGTGGAAGACATCCTCGACACCGGTATGACGCTCCAGTACCTGCTTCGCGTATTCGAACAGCGCAAGCCGAAACGAATTCGCATCGCCGTTTTGCTCGACAAGCCGGAGCGCCGCATCGCGGCAGTGCACGCGGATTACGTCGGTTTCACGATTCCGAACGAATTTGTCGTCGGCTACGGACTCGACTACGCCGAACGATATCGAAATATGCCCGAGGTCGCCGTGCTCTCTCTGGGAACCAGCGCGAAATCCAGCTGAACGGGCCATCAACGCGAAACGGCCGCTAAAAATGCGGCAAAAGCGCGTTGTAATCCAGTTTTCAACATAGGTCAATCGAACGTCTTGCGCCTCCGTATCGCCTGCTATAATGAGTGCCTCGATGAATCCCCGCGAATCACAAACGGGCACGCTGGCTGAAAACGCCGGAGCGGAGACCTCCGCCGAAGTTCTGGCCACGCTCGCCGAAATCGGCGAAGAGGTCAACGCGTCGCTCGATCTCGACGAAGTTCTTGCGCGCTCCGCGGCGCTGATCAAGCGGCACATCGACTACGAAATTTTTGGCGTTCTGATGTTCGAGGGCGATGGCTCGTACTTGAAACATCGCTTCTCGATCGGTTATCCGCCAGACCTGGCGGCGAATCTGCGCATTCCGCTCGGGCAGGGAATTAGCGGGACCGCCGCGGCGAGTGGGCACCCGGTTCGTGTCGGCGATACGCTCCACGATTCGCGATACATTCACGCGGTGGACGATGTGCGGTCGGAATTAGCTGTACCCCTGATGCTGCGCGGGAAATGCATTGGCGTGCTCGATATTCAAAGTCGGCATCCGGAATACTTCACGCGCGAACAGCAAAACATCCTTACTTTGTTGGCGAGCCGTCTGGCAGTCGCAGTCGAAAACGCCCGGCTGTTTGAACGCGTGCGTGCGCAGGCCGAGACGTTGCTGCTGCTCAACGAAGTTGGACGCGAAACGAGCTCGATTCTCGACGTCGAAGAGTTGCTGCGGCGCGCCGCCGAACAAACCAAGCGCGTCATCGATTACCAAATTCTGAGCATCATGCTCTATGACGAAGACCAGAAAGTTTTTCGTCATCGCGTGGACGTGAAGCACGGACAACGAGCGCAGGGAAAAATGCGCGCGGCCGCGAGCGAAGGCATCGTCGGCGCAGCGGCAACGCTGAGAGAGCCGGTCCTCGTGCCCGACGTGACAGCCGACCCGCGATACGTCATGGCGAATCCTGAGACGCGCTCCGAGCTCGCGATCCCGATGATGCATAAGGGGCGTGTGATCGGCGTGCTCGATCTCGAGAGCCCGCAGCTTAACTACTTCACCGAAGACCACGTGCAAACGCTCTCGATTCTCGCGGCGAATTTTGCGGTGTCGCTCGAGAATGCCCGGCTTTACGAGAAAGTAGCGCGCGACGAAGCGCGACTCGACCGCGATCTTCAGGCAGCGAAGCGAATTCAGGGCGCGTTGCTGCGGTCGGTGTCGTCCTCGGAAGAATACGGATTGGATATGGCAGCGCGGTATTTGTCGGCGCGCGAACTTGGTGGCGACCTCTACGAATTTCTGCGATATGGACCGCAACAATTGGGAATCGCGCTAGGTGACGTGAGCGGGAAAGGCACCGCCGCTGCGCTTTATGGAGCAGTTGCGATCGGAATCATGCGCAGCCTTGCGCCGCAGAAATTGCAGCCGGCGGAAATGTTGCGGCAGATGAATCAGATCGTCGGGGAGCGGCGCATCGAAGGCCGCTTCATGACGGCGTGTTTTGCAACGTGGCAGAAGGGCCGAAGCAAGCTGCGCGTCGCCAATGCCGGACAATCGCAGCCTTTGCTCTATAAGGACGGCCGTTGCGGCAAGATCGAGCTCACTGGATTTCCACTCGGGATTTTTGAAGACGTCACCTATGATGAGTGGGGCGTTACGCTCGAATCCGGCGATATTCTCGTGTTTCATTCCGACGGAATCGCTGAAACCGCAAACAGCGACGGACAGTTTTTCGGGATGGAGCGTCTGCGCAAAATTGTCGAAGAGCATCACGAACGCACTGCGTCCGAGTTGGTCGACCGTGTGTTTGATGACGTCGATTGGTTTTCTCACAGCGCGCCGCTTTCCGACGACAGAACGCTCGTAGTGCTCAAGGTGCGATGAGTAACCACAGCGAAGCGACGACAAAGAAGTTGTCGTTTGTGGACCCGGCGACCTTCACTCCTCATTTTTCCTGGAAGAAGCAGAGTAAACGCGAAGGTTCCTCGGGCGCGGCGCAAGCCGTCGAGTGTGATGGGGTTCGCCTGGTCGATGTCGCCGACAAAATCGGTACACCGGCTTACGTTTACAGTCGCGCTGCGATCGATGAGGCACAGGCCGAGCTGCATCGCGGCCTCGGTTCGTTGCTGCACACGCTGTGCTTCGCGGTGAAATCCAACGGCAACCTCGCGATTTTGAAGCATCTCGCCAAAGCCGGAAATGGCTTCGACATCGTTTCGGGCGGCGAGCTTGAAATGCTGCGTACCATCAGCGTCCGCGGCGATCGCATCGTGTTTTCCGGCATTGGCAAAAGTCGCGAAGAGATTCGCGAGGCGCTGCAATATCGGGTGACTCGCAAATCGCAAGAGCAAGCGCGGCGGCGATCGGCCTGGCATTTTGCTCTTCAACATTGAATCGGAATCGGAACTCGAAGTTTTGCTCGACGAGGCGTCACGGCATGTCGGGCGCGGCAATGCATTGCCCTGGGTTTCGATTCGCGTAAATCCTGATGTGCAGGCCGGTGGCCATCCGCACATTTCCACGGGGCGCTATCAACACAAATTCGGAATGACCTGGGAAGAGGCGCGCCGTTTGTATCTAGCGCACGCCGATTCGCACTGGATTTGTTGGCAGGGAATTAGCGTGCACATCGGATCGCAGATCGTGTCGCTCGATCCCTTTCGTCAAGCGCTCCAGAGGCTGGCGTCTTACTATTGCGATTTGCGCAGTCACGGGATTTTGTTGCGCTACCTCGATTTTGGCGGCGGTCTGGGTGTGAGATATGCGAATGAAAAGCCACCGGCTCGCGAAGCGTATGCGCGGATGATCGCGCAAATTCTCGAGCCGCTGCACACGCATCTTTTGCTCGAGCCGGGACGCACGATCATCGGGCCGGCGGGAGTGCTGCTGACGCGAGTTTTATACGTGAAGGAGAGTCGCGGCAAAACGTTTGTCGTGGTCGATGCCGCGATGAACGACCTCATGCGCCCGGTTTTGTATGGTGCAGTACATCCGATCACGCGGGTCACGCGTAGCGGCGAACGCGGCGGGCGGCAGCGCGTCGATGTTGTCGGTCCTGTTTGCGAATCTGGCGATTGCTTTCTGCACGATTGGCCGTTGGACCCGGTTGCGCCCGGCGATGTCTTGGCGATTTGGGTTGCCGGAGCGTATGGAATGAGCCAATCATCAAATTACAATGGGCGCTGTCGTGCGGCGGAAGTGTTGGTTGAAGGTTCGCGGTATCGAGTGATACGAAGGCGAGAAGCGTTCGATGATTTAATTCGCGGGCAGGTGTTCTAGCGTTAAGTTCGTTGCGATCTCGCCTCTGAAATTCCTTGCGTACAGAAAGTCTCAGCTCTCGCCCCACTTCAATTTGCTGTGCAAGATCTCAAAATAAGATTTCTTCACCGGTTGAATCAGCTTCAACTTTTCCTTCGAGCGCGTCATACGTACACGATCGGACTGGTGCATCGGAATACCGGTTTGCCCGTCGAGCGTAAGAAAAACCGACTCCGTGCCGGCGGAGAGATGCACATCGATGATCGACGAATCGCGAATCACGACGGGGCGATCGGTCAACGTGTGCGGGCAGATCGGCGTGATGATCCACGATTCGACGGATGGATGCACGATCGGTCCGCCGGCGGACAGCGAATACGCGGTCGAGCCGGTCGGCGTCGCTACGATGAGTCCATCGACGCGATACCGCGCGACGAATTCGTTGTCGATGATCAGCTCGAGGTCGATCATGCGTGCCAGCGTGCCTTTATTGATGACGGACTCGTTCGCGACAGTCTGCCGTTCGATGACGCGCCCGTCGCGAATAAGTTCGACGTCGAGCATCACGCGTTCGCTCAGCGGGAGCCGGCACGCGAGCGTGTCTTCGAGCGCGGAATACATTTCGTCGGCTTTGAAGCTGGTAAGAAAACCGAGGCTGCCCATGTTGATCGGAAGAATCGGAATGCCGAGCGGCGCGGCAACCTTCGCAGCGGCGAGAAGCGTGCCGTCGCCGCCGAGAACGAGCAGCAACTCCGATTTGTCGGCGACTTCTTCGCGCGACAAACCCTTCGACGGGTCCGGTAAAACGCCGGCCGACTCCGTGTCGTAATAAATTTCCAGCTTGCGAGCTTTGAGCCAATCAATCAGCGGCGGTACAACGGCAGCAAGATTCGACCGCCGAGGACGCGAGATGATGCCAATTTTTTTGAAGGGGCCGGTCGTCTGCATGGATGGTTGAGATTCTAACCTAGGCTCCGGCTTTGCGCGCGTGGAGAAAGTATTCCTGGTTGCCCTCGGCGCCGGGCAGGCGGCTGGGTGTCACGCCAAGGATTTCGAGTTTGGCAACGGTGGCGGCGATGCGGACTTTCTCCACGGCTTTTTGATGCAGCTCCGAATCGGTGACGACGCCACCAGCGGGAATGTCTTGCTTGGGCAGCTCAAATTGCGGTTTCACAAGAACAAGTAGGTCAGCGTTCGGTTTCAGCACTGCGGCTGCCGGAACTATGACCTTCGCCGCAGAAATGAAAGAAACGTCGATGACGGCGAGGTCGATGGGTTCCGCGATATCTTCGGCGCGTAGATCCCGAGCGTTGCGCTCGATCTTGATCACGCGCGGATCTTGTTGCAGCTTCCAAGCGAGCTGGCTGATATTCACATCAACGGAATAGACGCGCACCGCGCCTCGTTGCAACAGGCAATCGGTGAAGCCGCCGGTCGAAGCGCCGATGTCGAGGCAGATTTGATCAGCGACGTTGATCGAGAAATCGTCGAGCGCGCCCTCGAGCTTTTCTCCGCCGCGGCTGGCAAATTTTGGAGTCCGGCTCGAAACGGAGATTTTTGCGGAGTCCGCAACCGACGTGCCCGGCTTGTCGAGGCGCACATTGTCCACAGATACTTCGCCGGCGAGTATGAACGCTTGTGCTTTTGGAAGGGAATCGGCCAGGCCGCGATCGAGCAAAAGTTGATCAAGTCGAATTTTGCGCGTCTTCGGTGACAAACGCGTGGCTCAGGTGCGCCGAAGCACAAGAAATTCCGCGATCGATCGCAGCCGGTCGGCCTTTTCGCCGAACGGCGCAAGTCCATCGATGGCGCGCGTGGCGAGATCGTTGGCAATTTCGTGCGAACGCTCGAGGCCGTAGACGGCTGGATAGGTCGCTTTTTGCTGAGCGACATCTTTGCCCGCAGTCTTCCCCAGCGCTGCCGAGGATTCTTCGACGTCGAGAATGTCGTCGGTCACCTGAAACGCCCAGCCGATGTTTTCGCCAAACTTGCGCAGTCGTGCGACTTCGGCTTTCGGCGCGCCGACGCAAAGCGCGCCCGCCGTCACCGAAGCGCGAATCAATGCCGCCGTCTTCGAGCGGTGAATGTACTCGAGCATTTTCTTCGCGACCGGCTTGCCTTCAGCCTCGAGATCGGCAACCTGCCCGCCCACCATGCCGTTGATGGTGCCGGCGGCCGTCGCGATTTCGGTCAACATCGCCACGCGGCGCTCCGCATCGACTGGCGCAGCGCCAACAACTTCAAACGCAAGCGTCAGCAGTGCATCGCCCGCCAGGATTGCCGTAGCTTCGCCGAATTTCTTGTGGCTCGTCGGCTTGCCACGGCGAAGATCGTCATTGTCCAGTGCAGGAAGATCGTCGTGAATCAACGAATAGGTGTGAATGAATTCGATTGCGCACGCCGGATGCAGCGCCGGCGTGATGTCGGATTCAAAGATCCGCGCCGTTTCGAGCACCAGAATCGGCCGGATGCGTTTTCCACCGGCCTGCACGCTGTAGCGCATCGCCTGATGAATCGATGTCGGCTGCGTGTCTTCCGACGGAAGTAACTTCTCGAGGTGCGCATCGACGGCGATCCGGTCCTCTTCAAAAAAATCGGGCAACTTCGACGTTGATGTCGGCACGGGAGTTGCCGTAGCTGGAGTTTTTGCGGTGCTCACTGTTCCGACTCGCGCTCGGGATCGAAGGGCTGGGCCGCCAGCTTGCCGTCGGCCTTCTTCAGTAAAATTTCTACTTTGCCTTCCGCCTCTTCGAGTTGTTTTTGGCACTCGCGCGAAAGTTCGACGCCTTCCTCGAAAAGTTTCATCGCGTCGTCGAGAGAGAGCTGCGGCGATTCCAGCCGCCGCACGACTTCTTCGAGTCTTCCGAGCGATTTTTCAAAATCGGGCTTCTTTGCCGGCTCGGGCTTTTTGATCGGAGTTGTATTCAAAGTTGCCTCGAATGTATCTGCGTCGCGCGAAATCAGAACAACGTCTGGTATCCATCGCGATGAAACTATTTCCAGCAATCGCGATCCCTTTTGATGTTCAACGCACTGCTGATGTTACGAGAGTAAGGGAGTTCGCAGAGATTTGTAAATGTCGCGCAAGCCGATTTTGCGCGTTGTGCTACTTCTGGCAGTGAGCGCAGAAATATGTCGATCGATTGCCTTTCGTCGTTCGCTTGATCGGATGGCCGTCGCGCCGGCACGGCTCGCCTTCACGCTGATAGACGCGGAGAATGCCTTCGATCCCCTGAAACCACCATTCAGCGTCGCGGAAATCGGGTGGCGGGTTCAGGCAAAGCTGCAAAGCACGACGCAACACCGAGACGATCGCTTTATATAGCGCGCGCGCCTCCGCAGGCTTCAGCGAATTCGCCGGCCGAAACGGACTGATCTTCGCGTGCCACAGCGCTTCGCAGGAATAAATGTTCCCGACGCCGGCGACTCGCGACTGATCGAGCAGAAATTCCTTCAACGGCCGTCGCGACTTCGACAATAGCTGCGTAAACGCCTTCGCGGTGAACTCGGGCGACATCGTATCGATGCCTAGCTCGTTGTAAGCCGGGCAGTCGGCGAGCAATTTCCACGCGTGAACGCGGCCCAGATGACGGCCATCCGCGAACGCGATGACTCCTTTATCCAGCTCAAGAGCAACATCGATGTGTACGCCCTCATCCGTCTTCTTGTTTGCCCGGGCTTGGACTTCCTTCGCATTCGCTAAATGAATGAGATGCCCGTCGAAACGAAAATGCATTTCGATCGCCGCATCGTTGTCGAGCACCAGAAAAAGATACTTTCCTTTGCGCTGTACGGATTCGATGCGACGACCGGTGAGTAGCGCGGAAACGTGTACCGCCGATTGAGGCAGCACCGCGATCGGATGAAACACCTCGACGCTGCGAATCTTGCGCTTGACGACGAGCGGCCGCAGCGAAATCGCAACCGCTTCGACTTCAGGAAGTTCCGGCATAGGTTTCTTCGGTGAAGGGAAGTAGCGCGCTCGACCAGAACCGAGCCATTCGCGTCGGCATTACTGTGCAGCCTTCAAGGTGAGAATGTGCTTCCGATCCTTCAGTTCCGCAGCATCACTGAATGGCGCATAAATCGGCCGACCTTCATACCAATAATCAAACTGATCCGCATAATGGCTGCTTCCCGGTTGTCCCGATTGTCCCGCGGGGATGAGCAAAATCGACTGATCCCAGTCCGCCGGGTTGGCCACGAAGCGCATCGCCGGTCCATGCCGTGGCGTCGCCGCGCGCACGCTGTAGTTCGTGCCCGACTGCGGCTTCCCAGTGATGCTGAGCCATTTTTTCAGCGCGCCGTCGCGCCCGATCGGATGCAGCATTTCGAGCGCGTTGAAATTCTTCCACTGCCAATCCTCGATGCGCGAACCCTTGGCTTCTTCCGCAAGCTTTGCGACGGTGCTGTCTGCCGCCGCGATCAACAGATCGTCGTAGCTTTTGTATCTCGACGGCAGCCACTTCGACGGTCGCTCCGTCAACGTCTTCTGCAGAAAAGTCATAGCACGCCATCGATAGAGATTCGAGTCATCGCCCAGATACGGCTCCAGCAATAAATTCAGTGCGGTCCGCCGAAACCGCACCAAAAATGTGACCTCAGACGAATCCGCGTCCGCGATTCCGTTCCAATCTTTCAATCCTTCGATCAATTTCTTCGTGCGATCGTCGTGCGGTGCAACCGTCTTCGCCGCCGCGATCAGTTGATCGGCAAGAAAAACATGTGGGTAGCTGTAGGTGTCGGTTTCCACTCTCAGCATGTCGCTGGGCCGCAAATCATGCTTGTCGAGCAGCAGATCGTAAATCCGCGCCGTCCGATACGGCTCTTCCCACCGGTCGGTGAGATACGGCTTATACGCCGGACCGACAACGCGAGCATTCGCCGTCGCGATCAACCCGCTGTCAGGATTGAGCGCTTGCGGCAACTGTTCAAACGGAATGTAGCCCGTCCATTCGTAATCGTCGGTATCGCCCGGCACCGGGACTTCGCCGTGTCCCTTTTTGCGAATCGGCACACGCGCCGACATCACGTAGCCGATGTTGCCTTGCGTGTCGGCATACACCGCGTTCTGCGCGGGTCCCCACACTTTCTTGATCACGCTGCGGAATTCATCCCAGTTCTGCGCTTTGCCAAGCCAGTTGTATACGTTCGACAATCCGCCCGGCTCAGTCGCCGTCCATCGCAGCGCATAAGCTTTTCCGTTCTCACGCCTCACGATCGGTCCGTGCCGCGTAATCACAATCGGAAGATGCTCGTCGGGTCGATCCTTTACCTTGATCACCTCATCGATCGTCTGCGCCTTCACCCATTTCTTGTTCGCCGAATATTCATCGGCGTTCGCCGGATTGAACGTCTCGATGTAGAGGTCCTGCACGTCCGCGCCGTTGTTTGTGAATCCCCACGCAATATGATCGTTGTGCCCGATCACGACGAACGGCGCGCCCGGGAGCGTAAATCCCTTCACGTTCCATCCCGGCGCCGTCAGATGAATTTCGTACCAGATCGGCGGAATCGAAAGCTCGAGATGCGTATCGTTCGCGAGTAGCGGCTTTCCAGTCGCCGTGTGATCGCCCGATACAACCCAATTGTTGCTGCCCAAACTGTGACGAATCTCCGATTGCGAGTCGCGAATATAGCCGACGACGGAATTCGCCAACGCCGTCGTCAGATCAGGCGCAGATTCCGTCTGCATCGACGGTGACGCATCGCTGGGCGCAAAGGCATTTGCCTTCAGCACGCCGTCCGGCTCCATGTCATCGTCGTCATCATCATCGTCGTCGCTGTCCGGATCGAGATGCGACCGCTGCGAACCATCGTTGCTGACGTTCGGATCGCCGACAACATAGTGATCCATCGCCGCGTCCGCAGAAAAAAGCTCCCGCGCTCGATCCGCGCCGACTTTATCGGTGACTTTCGCACGATCGATCTCTTCTTCCCAAGTGTCGGTCAGCGTTTCATACATATAGCCCGAAATCACCAATGTGTCGGTCGGCGTCCACGGCACCGGCTTGTATTTCAACAGCGTGAACTCAATCGGCAGTTCATCCGAATGCTGCTCGATAAATCGATTCACGCCGCGCGCGTACGCCTCGAATAAAATGCGCGTCGTCGGATCGACGAGTCCCCAATCGCGCTCCGCGGCGCGCCCAAAACCAAGCGTGCGAAATTGCTTATCAATATTGATGGTGGCTGGGCCGAGAATTTCCGAAAGGTGCCCGCGCGCCACGCGCCGCAGCAAATCCATCTGCCACAGCCGGTCCTGCGCCATGACGTAACCCTGTGCCTCGACCATGTCTTCAACGGAACTGGCGCGAATGTGCGGCACGCCCCAGTGATCGCGTTCGACGATCACATCTTTTTGCAACCCCGGAAGATTAATGTTGCCGTCGAGCCGCGGCAGTGGACGGTAAACGTAACGCCACAGGACAGCGCCCACGATCACAACGACGATGCAGACGATTACGAGCACAACGCGAAGCAGAGATCGCAAGCAGGCTCCTGCGGGTTCCCGACCGAGTGGCGAAATTCAGAGTTTAGAGGAGCAGCAGGAGGGGGCGCAACCTGCCCCACCCCCCGGGGTGTTTTTGCGCAAGGATGTGATTCCACGGGAGTTGCATCGAGATGGCGTGCAAGGATGTGATTCTGAATGGTTTAGAGGCGCGATGAGCTGACAGCGGGCACCGGAGAATCTCGTAACCCGTTTGTTCTTCGGTGTTTGACCGCAATTCCGTGTCTTCGGTTTTCGCAGGAACAAAGTGCGGCGTCGAACGGCCCCGCCCATCTTGGGCTGGTACAATGCGAACAGGGGGCAGGCCTAGCTCATATGTTTGCGGTGCGCTTGATCGGCGTGCTCGCGCTCATCGCGCTCAATGGATTTTTCGCGGCCGCGGAATTTTCGCTCGTGGCCGTGCGACTTTCGCGCGTGCGGCAGCTCATCCAAAAGGGCAACGCGCGGGCGCGCGTCGTGGAGTCGCTGCTCACAGATCTCCATCGCGTTGTTTCCGCCGTTCAGCTCGGCATTACGCTTACAAGTTTGGCGCTCGGCGCGCTCGGCGAAAGTACGCTTGCCGCGATGTTGCAGCCCTTATTCGCCGGCACGAGTTCCGCTCGCGCAGCGCTGATCGCGCACGGGATCGCGCTGGGGCTTGCGTTCGCGATGCTTAGCGCGCTTCACGTTGTAATCGGCGAACTTGTCCCAAAGACCGTCAGCCTCGCGCGCGCCGAACGCGTCGCGTTGCTCATCGCCCGCCCGTTTTCCTGGTTCCTTAGGACATTTCGCTGGGCGATCGACCTGCTCGACGGCGTATCCAGCGCGATCGTCCGGGCGCTCGGCGTGACCGAACCTGCCGTCCACGGCTCGGTGCATTCCACCGAAGAACTGCAAATTCAGATCCAGCAAGCGCGCGAGCGCGGCCTGCTCGCGCCCGGCGAAGAAAAATTTATCTCAAGCGCGATCGAACTCGGCCAAGTGCAGGTGCGCGAAATCATGGTCCCGCGTCCTGACATGCACGTGCTTCCCGTCGAAGCCAACATCGACGAAGTGATGCGCGCGTTTGCCACAACGCAACGATCACGCATTCCCGTCTACCGCGGCTCCGAAGATCAGATTCTCGGCTTCGTTCACATCAAGGACATGATGTGGGTGTTGCTCGATCGCGAGCGCCGCCTGGAAGAAAATCTTGCGCCCGCGTCATTCGACCTTCGCCGTGTTCTGCGCGAAGTTCTGATCGTCCCCGAAACGAAGCCGGCCGGCGAACTCCTTGTGGAGTTGAGGAACCATCGCGTCGGAATGGCGTTGGTCGTGGACGAATTTGGCAGCATCCTTGGACTTGTGACGCTGGAAGACATACTCGAGCAGGTCGTCGGCGAGATTCACGACGAGTTCGACGTCGTCGAGCGTCCGCAAAAGCTGGCCGACGGCGCGGTTGTTTTCGACGCGGCGCTCAACGTGCGCGACCTCGACGCGCAATACAACATCACATTGCCCGATGATCCAGCCTACGCGACCGTCGGTGGATTCGTTTTGGATCAGCTCGGCTTCATTCCGCGCGGCGGTGAAAATTTTGAGTACGACGGCTATCGCTTCACCGTTGTCGAGATGGACGGCCGCCGCGTTGCTCGCGTGAAAATTGAACGAGTTCTCCCGATTTCGTCGACTGAAACGAAGTCAACGGCCCCAGTCCCTTCCGGCGCTGCAAACAGTTCTAACGGCGCAAGCGCTCCGGTCAACACGTCAGACTCGTCCCTCGCGGCCGACACCCTGAAAACTCATCCCGATCCCGCGGCGCGAACTCGCTGATGGCGCGCCATCTGCTGCAGCGATTTCTCCTTGCTTTGCCCGCGCTGTGGCTCGTTCTCACGCTCGTGTTCCTGATGATCCACATCGTCCCCGGGGATCCGGTCGAACAAATGTTGGGTGAAGGCGCGGCACCTGGCGAAATCGTGCAGTTGCGGCACTCGCTCGGTCTCGATCAGCCGCTGCTTACTCAGTACGGTCACTATCTGAAGGGTCTCGCGCGCGCCGACCTCGGCCAGTCGTTCAAATTCCAAGCTCCCGTGCGCCAAATCATTTTCGATCGTTACCCTGCGACGCTGAGCCTGGCATTTCTCGCGCTCGCCGTTTGTGCCGCGATCGCCATTCCGGCCGGCATCCTTGCTGCATACCGCCGCGGACAACCCGCCGACCGCGCCGTCGGCTTATTCACGTTGTTCGGACTCGCGTTTCCGAATTTCGCGCTGGGCCCCGTGCTGATCCTGATTTTCTCGATTGAGATCGGATTGCTACCCGTCTCCGGTCGCGGCGGCCCAACCTACTACATTCTTCCCGCGGCAACTCTCGGCGCCGCTCTTGCCGCGATTCTGACACGCATGGTGCGCGGTTCGATGCTCGAAGAATTGTCAAGCGACTACGTCCGCACGGCGCGCGCCAAAGGGCTCTCGACAAGCGCGGTTCTGTTTCGCCATGCCTTCCGCAACGCTCTGATTCCGATCATCACAATCCTCGGCCTGCAATTCGGCACGCTTCTCGCGGGCACCATCGTCACCGAAACAATTTTCTCGTGGCCGGGAATAGGCCGCCTGACCGTGCAAGCGATTTCCGCGCGCGACTATCCGCTGCTCCAGGGCTGCATTCTCGTGATCTCGCTGTCCTACGTGCTCGTCAATCTGCTTACCGACGTTCTGTACTCGGTGATCGACCCGCGCGTGAGGCTCTCGTGAGAGCGCTCAACGAATTGCGTCAATTCCTCCGCCAGAGCGTGCTCGCGCGAGTCGGATTCTCCGTAGCGGTATTTCTCCTCACCGTCGCGCTATTCGCGCCGTTGATCGCTCCCGCAAATCCCGCCGCGCAAGATCTGCCGTCCCGTTTGCAGCCGCCTTCGCTCGCGCACTGGATGGGCACCGACGAACTCGGACGCGACACGCTCTCGCGCACGATCTACGGCGCGCGCATCTCGCTGATGGTCGCAATCTCCGTCGTCTGCGGCTGCGGTATCACCGGACTGCTCATCGGCATGCTCGCAGGCTACGCCGGCGGCTGGTTCGATCGCTTCGTGAATCTGTTGCTCATCAACGCGTTTCTCTCGTTTCCAGGAATTCTTCTCGCGATCGCGTTCGCCGCGTTTCTCGGTCCGGGCATCAGCAAAGTCATCATGGCGTTGGTTATCACCGGCTGGGCGGGATACGCGCGGCTCGCGCGGGCTCAGGTTCTGAAAGTGAAGGAACTGGAATTCATCCTCGCCGCGCGCTCGCTCGGGGCGTCGCACTTGCGAATCCTCGCGCGTCACATGTTCCCCAATATTTTGCAGCCGGTTCTGATTCAAGCCACGATCGGTATGGCAGGAGCGATTCTCGCCGAATCGACGCTCAGTTTCCTCGGCCTCGGCGTTTTGGCGCCGACACCGAGCTGGGGCGCGATGCTCAACGACGCGCGGAGCCATCTTTTCGACGCGCCGCACCTCGTGATTTTCCCCGCGCTCGCCGTGATGCTGGCCGTGCTCGCCTTCAACTTGTTAGGAGATGCTTGGCGCGATTGGCTCGATCCACGCACGCGTTCCCAAATGGCAGTGATGGATTTAACGCGCTAAAAAGGGAAGCGGCGCCGATATAGGCGCCGCCAGTAAAGTAGAAAGCGGCTCGCACAGAAATCTTACTTCGTCAGTGTGACCGCAGCTCCGCGCCCCAGCTGCAACGTCTTCGCCGCGCTGCCTTTGTTCACACCGATCTCGATGTATCCGCTCGATCCTACGTAAGCGATCGCTTCGCCCGCACCGCCGGAAGCAAACGTATCGACCATCTTCGAAACCGCGTGCGTCCCGACCTGAAATCCAACTTTGCCCGACTGTTTCGCTTCGTCCGATAAATCCTCTTCGCGAAAATTCGTAATCAGATTCCCGAAGTTATCCACGCGCATCACGACGCCCTTCATCGCGCCATCCGCCGCCTTCGGTCGCGGCATCGCAAACTTTTTGTGATCGCTGATCTCTTCTCCCATGCTCGCCGTCTGGCCGCTCTTCGCCAGCCAAGCCGCGATCGGCGCAAAAACGTCGCGCCCGTGGAACGTCTTGCTCACTGGCTGCAAATAATAGTGCTCGACGTTCGCGTGACGCACGACGGCGTTAGGGTCGCGCTCGTAAATCAGCGAGAGCACGCCATTATCCGGCGCGATGAAATATTGATTGTCTGCGCTCACCAGCAGCGGCCGCCGCGTCGTCCCAACTCCCGGATCGACAATCACCACATGAATCGTGCGATTCGGAAAATACGAATACGCCGCGCCAATCGAAAGCGCGCCATCGAGCAAATCAAACGGAGTCACGTGATGCGTAATGTCGATGATCGTGACGTCGGGATTGATTTTCAGGATCACGCCTTTCAGCGTGCCGACCAGGTGGTCGTTCGTTCCGTAGTCCGTCGTCAGCGTAATAATCGGGTTGGCCAATGGAGTCTCTCAGCGTGGGCATTCTGCAAATTCGCGCGCCGCGCGGCGCCGAAATCGCATACCACCACGCTAAAGGACCGCCGCTGGAGAATCAAGAATCCAGCGCACCACTGCTGCGCAATCACTAACTCGGGGAAAGTGGAAAAAATGCGACCGTGGGAAACTACATTCTGAGGGGTTTGGAGCGGGCGATGGGAATCGAACCCACGTCCGAAGCTTGGGAAGCTTCTATACTGCCATTGTACGACGCCCGCTCTGACGCCATTGTACCCGCGAATTGGCTGGCGGGAAAGCGGCGTGAACGCCGCTCTACTGGCTGGAATCCTTCTCGCAAGGTTCGTCGCTGTACGCAGGAGGATCGGGCAGGCTCCCTGCGGGCGGCAAATGACGAATGTACGTGACGATGGACCAGATCTCGTCATCGTTGAGAATTCCGTTTGCTCTAGGCATACCTGTGGGCCAGAGACCGTTTTTGATCACCCAGAAAAGTTGACCGTCGCTGTAGGATTGCACCGACTTTGAAGCGAGCGACGGCAGCGGCGGCGACATCGCATCCGCAAAAGGCACGCCCGTACCTTGGCCGTCGAGTCCATGGCAGACGTAGCAGTAGTGCGAAAAATTCTGTTTCCCCTCGAGAACGTTCTGCGAGTCTGCCGGCAAAGGATTTTTCGCGCTTCCGTTGCCGACGAGGAGATGGTGCTTCGCGGCGGTGATGATGAACGTCTCCAGATTTCCAGCAGGCTTTGCCGCAGCGCCGCGCACAAGAAGGAATGAGCCTGCCACCAGCGCTAACAATGCCGCGCCGGCACACATTGCAAGGATTGTCTTGTACACGCGGATTCCTCGGCGAGGATTACTCGACTACATCGATCTGCAAGATCATCGATCCATGTCCCTTGCCACAGAAATGCGCACATTTCCCTGTAAAGTGTCCCGTTTTTGTGGGCGTCAAAGGAATTTCGGAGTCTTTGTCCTTCTTGATCTCCGTCGTGTTGATACTCAAATCGGGAATTTTCAATCCGTGAGTCACGTCCGTGCTGTGAAGAACGAGCACAACGGCCTCACCCTTTTTCAGGGTGATTTGATTCGGGCTGTAGGAAAACTTGCTGGCGGTAATTTCGATGCGCCGCGGGTTTTCGGGACTGGCGAATAGCGGACCCGAGCACAGCAGCACGGCGAGAATTGTAGTAGCGATTTTGGAAGCGGACATCCAAGATTCTCCTGATGGGATTCGGTGCGATTCAAAAAAACTATGGGGCCAGGAATTTGAGGATTAGTTTCTCGTCTTCGTCGGTCAGCGTGGCTCGAACGCGCATGTGCCGGACTACGGCACGAGCCTCACGTGGAGAAATGTTTTCTGGAGCGTTATGGCAGCGGCCACAATGCGTGCGAAACAATTTCTCGCCTTGCGCGGCCTCGTCGGTGGCGCTCACGCTCGTGTTTGTCATGGCGATGTGGTTTGCGGCTTCGTTTGTTTCTCCTGAGCCGCGACGAACGTGCAGAACATAAATGCACAGCAAACGGCAGCAATGGTGAACCAACGCGCTTTCATCGCGACGCTCCAGGCCACGCCGGGAACAGAAATCGGTACGTGATTCCGAATTCCCAAACGTTTGTATTCGTCGTAGTTGCCAGGAACTGGCGCCCATAGCTCGCGTTCAAGCGAACTTCGCGGGGGAGGTAATAATTCAGGCCGAACGTCGGTTGCTGAGCGTTTGTCGTCGGAAGCGAGTCATTCGGAATCGCTTCGGACCTGAAAAATTGCTGCATGCGGAATACAGGCTCGAGGCGACCGATCAGTGAGGAATCGCCTCCAAATCGCGACATGCGATACGAAGCTTGAATCCAGTAGCCAAAGCCGCTCTGCGAGTGCGCCCATTCGCTGCGAATCTGCACAGGCACTCGATACGGTTCCCAAGTAAGGTCCGCGCCTTCGGAATTGAAACGCGTACCCTCCAACGTTCTTCGATACGAAGTGCCAATCTCGAGTCGCGTGCGCGGAATGAAAACGCTGACTCTTCCTCCCGCGCCTCGCTCGGACGTCAATTTGTTGATCGTGCTCGCCACGGAAAAGTAGGCCTCGTAGTTGACATCGAAGTCGCGCGTCGAGACGACGTTTCCTCGCAACATTAATCCATCGCTGTAGCCTTGGCCTGTGCCGATCGCCGCGACGTACGGAGCATCTTGGAGCTTGCTGATCCAAATAGGACTGATTCGTTCGTTGTAGATGTTGAACGGCGTCAGGAAACGCCCCGCGGTGATCGTCAGATGCGAGTTCGCGTTGTAATCGAGTTGAAGATATTCAAGAGTGGCAAAGCCGTCGTTCGAGTAAGGTCCGCCAGGACTCTGCTGAAAATAAACCTCGCGCAGGTCTGCGCGAGATTCGATCAACCACCGATCACCAAGAGGGATTGAGAGTACCGGTGCGAGCACTGGCTGAAGCACGTTCGTTCCGCCTTGCGTCGAGGAAAGAAAGCCTGCTCCGCCAGAAATAATGGGGACGTCTTCTTGCGCGACCGCAGCGGAACAACTGAACAAATATAAGTGGCACAAAATGCTAAACACCAAAATCCTAGCCTGCATGGAAGTCTTTACCCTGGACATCTTTCATTTCGGGATCGACAGCGGCATCACGGGCCGCTGATCGTGTCGTAAAACTGACCGACCATTTCACGCTAGAGCCAAGGCAAACGCCGAGTTGTCATCGAGAAGTCGCGGGCGTGTCACGAATTTTTTGCTGGGCCGAATTCGCGCCAAAAACCATTCGAAGAAATAGTGCCGACACAAGGTTTGCAACTGCGAGATGTTTCTTTGACAAGTACAAGAGGAGCTTTCTTCTACCGTCGATTTCTCAAGTTTAGAAAATCGGATAGGTAGGGAAATGAATATCTTTGAAGGACTCGGGATTCTCCCGGCATCGCAAAACGTATCCACTTATAAAGAACTCTTCGGCAAATATCCTGGCGCACGTTCGCGCGGCGCCGTTTGGGTGGTCAAAGCTCTTCTACTTTCTTTTGCCACATTACTGATACTTCTGGTCGCACCTAAACTTTCCGCTCAGACGCCTGGCACGGGTGCGATCGTCGGAACGGTGACGGACCCTTCGGGAGCGCTCGTGGCCGGCGCACATGTGAAGGTTGTCAATAATGGGACCGATTTCAGCAGGGAAGTTGTCACAACCTCAGATGGAATCTTTCGTTGCACGCTGCTACCTCCTGGAGACTACACGCTGACGATAGAAGCGTCGGGCTTCGAGAAACAGTCCACTCCCAACATCCGCGTGTTAGTCAGCAACACGACAAGCATCGATCTAAGGCTGCTGCTGGGCACGAGCACCACGACGGTTGAGGTCGCTGCGAACGTTGAGCTGGCGGACACGCAAAGCTCGGCGCTCGGCCACACCACGAACGGCGACACAATTCAGGCGCTTCCGCTGGCGAATCGAAATTTCACGCAGATACTCGCTCTCTCTCCGGGAGTAACCGTCGCCGTTCCGGATGCAGGCGCGTTCGGAAAGAACACGCAGAACGTGATGGTGAATGGCGCCAAAACGACGGCGAACAATTTTCAGTTCAACGGGATCGACGCGAATAATTTGTCCGAGAATTCAGCGTCGGGATTTGCTCCCGAACCGGGCATTGCCATTCCCGCGCCCGACACGATCGCGGAGTTCAAAGTACAAACGGGAATGTATGACGCCGGCTATGGACGCAGCACCGGCGCGAACATCGACATCGTTAGCAGGCAAGGCACAAATGAGTTTCACGGCAGTTTGTGGGAGTTCTTTCGCAACGACGCCCTCAACGCGAACAATTTCTTCCTGAATGCGAATGGCCAACCGCGTCCTGTGCTCAAACAGAATCAGTTTGGCGGCACAACCGGCGGACCGATTCGCAAAGACAAAACGTTCTTCTTCGGGTCGTATCAAGGAAGCCGCCAGATCAACGGCGAGGCGCAAGGCGCGCTGCAAACGACGATTCTTCCTCCACTGACGAACGACCGATCGGCTGCCGCGCTAGGCGCCATTTTCGGAGGACAGTCGGGAGCATTCGGCGGAGTCGCGGTGGCGCCGAACGGATCGAATATCAATCCAGTGGCTCTTGCTCTTTTGAATGCGAAGTTGCCGGATGGAAGCTTCGCGATACCTACGCCGCAGACGATTTTGCCGGGCGGTGTCGGCGAGTCCACGTACTCTTTCCCGGGCCGTTATCAGGAAGACCAGTACAGCGTAAATCTCGATCAGAAACTCTCCGATCGAAACCAACTGTCCGGACGGTTCTTTCACTCGAATGACAAGACGAATCAGCCGTTCACGCCTTTCAGCGCGACTGTTCCTGGCTGGGGCACAACATTCACGTCGTCGAACGACATGTTCACCCTATCGGACGCCCACACGTTCTCGTCGAGCGTGACGAATCTCGCGCGTTTCGGCTACATGCGTTTTACCGGACTTCAGACTCAGGCCAACCCGGTGAACGCTAGCGATATAGGAATGGCGACGCCCGACGGCCTTCCCACGCTACCGGGAATTCAGCTAACGGGACTTTTCACGATTGGATCTTTTGGTGAGCCATTTTATTTTCAAAACACCAATACGTTCGTGTGGCAAGACACCGTTTCGCTGACTCGCGGGCGCCACAGCCTCCGAATGGGCGGCGAAATCAAACGCCACCAGCTTGTTCTGAACGTGCCATTCACTACGGCCGGTTTTCTGTTGATTCAGAGCTTTCCAGATTTTCTGCTCGGCCAAAGCGCCGCGCAAAATGGAAGCAGCCAGAGCAACATCTTTCAGAGCTCCGGATCCGCGGGCCTATTCCGAAAAGATGAGCGGTACTTCGATGCCGCTGGTTTCGTTCAAGACGATTTCCGTGCGACGAGGCGTCTGACGATCAACGCAGGCCTCCGCTACGAATTCTTCGGTCCACCGAGCGAGACGCACGGATTCCTGTCGAGCTTCAATCCCGCAACCGCGGTTGGTCAGGTTCCGGCGACAGGTACTTTCTCCGGATTTACAGTTCCAGGAAATTACAAAGGGAGTGTCCCGGACGGCGTAGTACAGACGCCTGGCTCCAGCTTCTGGAATCCCGACTACAAGGACTTTGCTCCGCGCGTGGGCTTTGCGTTGCAACTGCCCGGCAAGAAGGCACTCGTTATACGCGGTGGATACGGAATTTATTATGAGAGGCTTTCCGGCGAGATGATTCTGCTCGACGTCGGGCAGATTCCGTTCTCATTGACACAATCGCGCATCGGTTCTCCCAACGCGGCCGCCACGCTGCAAGACCCATTTGTTCCGCCGCTGCCGCCGAACTCAGCTTTTCCCATCTTTTTTCCGCGCACACCAACGAGTTCCTTGTCTGTCGGCGCAATCTCCGATTCGAACCGAAGCCCCTATTCGCAGCAGTACAACCTCAACCTGCAATACGAATTCGCGCAGAATTTTCTCTGGCAGGTCGGGTATGTGGGCTCGGGAACAAGACATCTGGATGGTTGCCGTCAATTCAACCAGGCTGGGGTCGCGACGCCCGAAAATCCGATCAACGGTCAAACGACGACGACGAATGAGAACCTCGCCCAACGCGTTCCCTTTGAAGGAATCGCTGGCGGATCTTACATCTGCGAAACGTCGTTCAATGCCAGCTACAACGCATTGCAGACCAGCGTGACGAAACGAACGAGCTTCGGGCTAACACTGCTCGGCAGCTACACGTTTTCGAAAACCCTCGACTACACCAGCGGAACCGGCGGGATCGACTCGCTCGAGCTCGACTTCATGAGCGGCGACCAGGACGACCGCAATCAGTCTCACGGACCGTCGGACTTTGATCGGACGCATCGAGCCGTCTTCAGCGCCGTCTACCAAACTCCAAATCTGAGAGCGGGACCAGCTATTGCGCAGAAGCTATTGTCGCGTTGGCAAGTTTCTGGCGTGTCGGTCCTCCAATCCGGGTTGCCGATCACACCAATCGACAGTACGGCCGGATCCGTCTACGGAAATCTCGTCGGCGACACGCGCGCCGAGTGCACGGGCGCGAATCCCGCTTCTTCCGGTTCGGTGACTTCGCGTCTGAACGGCTACTTCAATTTGGCTGCGTTCGCCCCGGCACCGACGATTGGAGACGGGACGGGCTTCGGCAATTGCGGCGTCGGAATTCTGCGCGGACCCAGCGAGCTCAATCTCGATCTGGGAGTTCAGCGCTCGTTCGCGTTCACCGAGCGCCACGTTCTCGATTTTCGTGCGGAGTTCTTCAACTTCACGAACACGCCGAAATTCGGAAATCCGATCAACGACTTCGCGGCAGGGCCTGGCGTCTTCGGCCTAATCACTTCAACGGTTGGAAATCCTCGCATTATCCAGTTCGCACTGAAGTACAGGTTTTAAGGCCCCGGATGACCTCCAGCGAAATACCAAATCTTTTCCTTCGGGCTCTCCGGTTCCAGGATCCGGACAGAGTCGCGCTGCGAAACATCTCGGATGCCGAGTGGGAGCGAATTCTTTCCAACTGGGCGACCGCGAGAATCATGACCTCATATCGGCTCGACCACCGCGATGATCTGCCGCAGTGGGTTGGCAAAAAAATCGATCGCTATCGTGCTGATACCGCGTTGCGGTATCAGAAAATCCACCGTGCGTACGCCAGGGTCGCGAACGAACTCCAAAAGTCCGGCACAGACCACGTGGTCCTCAAGGGTTTTTCTCTCTCTCCCGGTTACGCAGACCATCCTGCTTTTCGCCCGCAGGGAGATATCGACCTTTACTGTCCCCCGGAAACCGTTCATCGAGCCCAGCAAGTTCTCCTGGATCTCGGCTACACGGCGGTTCCTCATCCACCGGAGCGACTAAATGATCAGCTACCCACGATGATGCCAAACGTATCGTGGGCGCCCGGCCTGAACATCTTCGATCCCGAGATGCCAATCGCTTTCGAACTTCATTTCCGCTTCTGGGATGAAAACTTCATGCGGTTTCGCGCGGATGGCATCGATGAGTTTTGGAAGCGCCGAATCACTCGGCAGGTCGATGGTTTCGCGTTTCCCAGTCTGCATCCTGCCGACAATCTCGGTTACACCGCGCTCAACGTTCTCCGCGATCTTCTTCAGGGGATGCCGTCCCTGGAACAGGTTCACGGCGTGGCGCGCTTTCTGCACACGCAAGCGAACGAAGAGCAATTCTGGCATTCCTGGCGAGAGCTTCACGAACCTTCTCTGCGACGTCTCGAAGCGATTTGCTTCCAGCTCGCCACCGATTGGTTCGGATGCAAGGTTTCCCCGGAAGTCCAGGAAGAGATGGATCTCCTTCCGGGTGCGATTCAAGTCTGGTTTAGCGAAACGTCGAAATCCGGACTCTATCCAAAACCCAGACAGGCGAAAGATGGCGCCTGGTTACACGTTCTGCTTCTTGAATCCCTTCGGGACAAAGCCGACGTGCTGCGAGAGACAGTTTTTCGTGTCGGCTCTCCGCCAGAAATCGTGGAATCCGGCAGCTCGAATGTCGAACCGTCCGCCACCGAGCCAAAGCGCAGCCTCGCCGCTTCCTGTCGCCGCCTGCTCGCTTATCCTACCTGGCTCGTATCGCGCTCAGCCGTTCGACTGCGCACCTTCCCATCTTTTTTCGGTCTAGGTTTCAAAATCTGGGCTTCGAAATTCGACTTGGGCAAAGGCTATTGGTCGTTCTTTGCGAGCGATTTCTTTTTCGATCTCGGCATGTATGTCTTCTTCGTTCTCTACAACTTGTATCTGTTGGATCGAGGCGTCAAAGAAAATGTTGTGGGCTTGATCGCGAGTGCCTCTGCTATTGGAGGCATCGCAGGAGCGATCCCGGCAGGGCTGCTTGCGCAGCGGTTCGGAATGCGAAAAGCATTGCTGACATGTCTGACGATGGTGCCGCTTATCTTTGCGCTGCGCGCGATCGTCTCCAGCGAAACCCTGCTCATCGTGCTCGCGTTTCTCGGCGGGTTTTTCATCACGATCTGGGCCGTTTGCATTTCTCCAGCTATTGCGCAGCTCACAAGTCAACGAAACAGACCGGTCGGATTCAGCGCGTTGTTTTCTTCCGGAATTGCGCTCGGAATCCTGGGTGGGCAATTAGGAGGTCGCCTTCCCGCCTGGCTCGGCACGCTTGCGTCAACCACATCTCCGGAGCGCACGAAGCAACTGGCGTTGCTGGCCGCCTGCGCGTTCGTAGCCGTGGGTGCGATATTTGTATCGCGAATCAAATTTTCATCTACGCCGACAAACGAACGGAGAGTCTATCCCTCCGGCCGTTTTATCAAACGCTATCTCGCCGCAATCGCAGTCTGGACTTTGGCCGGCGCGACCTTCGATCCTTTTTATAACGTCTATTTTTCGCAATACCTCCACATGTCGGTGGAACAGATCGGTTCGATCTATTCCTACGCTCAGCTTTCGCAAGTTCTCGCGATCATGGCCACGCCGTTCCTATTTCGCAAGCTGGGAATGGTCGACGGCATCGTATATCTGCAAATCGGGGCGGCAATCACGCTCGGAGCTCTCGCATTTTGTTCCCGCGTGCCCATTGCTTCCGTCGTTTACGTCGGCTACATGGCTCTGCATTGGATGACCGAGCCCGGCATCCTGCTGTTCCTCATGAACAATGTTGCGCCAGAGGAGCGGACCGGAGCGTCTGCTCTCAACTTCCTGGTGATCAACATCGCGTCAGCCCTGGCAGCTGCCGTCGCGGGCGCTTCCTTTACAAAATTTGGCTATCCACTCGTCTTGACCGTCGCCAGCATGGTCGGTTTAGCTGCCGCATTTTTCTTCCGGCTAATGGTTGGCGAGCGCGAGCACGAGAGCATTCCGGACGCGAGACTTACTTCGCGCCCTATTTCATAAAGAGGTGAAATTGTGGCGACTTCAGCAGTAGCTCGTACCGCGGCGGACGCAAGACCAGACTGGCCGCGTGATCCGCTTCGCTATTTCGATGAATTCCCGCTGCGCGCTATTTTCTATCCCAGCGGCGTTCCGATGGAGATCTCCACAAACTCGCAAGCCGTCATCGAAGCCGCTCGCCACAGTTGGGGACCTTTCCCCAAAATCTTGGACATCGAACCGATCCACGTCCGCATTGGTGTCTCGGACAGCCAACGAATCGACCTCCCGCCTGCTCCGGCAATCCTCGGTCAGCGTGGCCTCATCTCGATCGTCGGCGACGCCGAAAATTTCGCCACATGCGACGTGACCTCCGGATTTAGTTTTGGCTGGGTGACTCCCGCCACCGTCGCTGACCGCGCATTCTTCCGTTACCACTTCCTGGAGCTGATGGCCGGTCTTTTGTTTTCGCCACCGAACTTTGGCGTCGTCCATTCCGCCTGCGTATCGATGAACGGGCGCGGCGTGCTGCTTTGCGGCCACTCCAGGGCAGGGAAGTCCACGTTGTCTTTCGCGTGCGCGCAACGCGGCTGGACGTTCATCGCCGACGACGCAGTTTTGACCGTTCGCAGGAATCCGGGACGCCGAGTCATCGGCGCACCTCTTTTAGTGCGGCTGCGGCCCGACGCGCCTGCTCATTTCCCGCAGCTCGAAAATCGCGCGGTCATCCTCAGGCAAAACGGAGAGTTTGGTTTCGAGATTCCAACCGCAGAATTGCCGAACATCACGACTGCATTCACTTGCGAAATCGATCACGTCGTCTTCTTAAATCGCGATCGGGATAGTTCGGCAACCATCAGCCCGCTCTCAAAAGACTCCGCCCGCAAATGGATGAACGATGTGCTGGACATTACGTTCACCTGTTCTGCCAACTCCGCCGGCAATCGCTCAGAAATGTTTCTTGCCGACCCGAAAGCCCGAGAAGAGCAGAAGGAGTCCGTCGAAGTTTTGCTGTCCGGCGACATCCACGAACTCTGCTATTCCGATTTGGACCCCGCCATCGATTGTCTCGAATCGCTCGTTCGGGGCTGACACTTCGTGTACGTCGCAGCGCTAAATTAAAACTCCACTCGCAGCGCCACTTGCATCACGCGCTTATCCGTCAACGTCGAACTCGCATACCCAAACGACGCCGCATTGTCCATGCTTGCGTTAATCGAGTGCGGATCGAACCGCACGCTATTCGTCACGTTGAACACTTCCCATCGAAACTGCAGCCGCGCACGGTCTGCAATCGAAAATGTTTTGTCGAGTCCCGTGTCCCAACTGTAGTAGCCATCTCCGCGCAAGGGATTGCGCGTCCCCGATTCTCCCGGCAGTGCCACACGAAACGCGCTAAACACCGCCGCCGGATCGGCAAACATCTGCGGCCCGGATCCGCGCTTCGCAGCACCGACTGGAATCGCCGCATCCTGTGTGGCGAAACCTTCGATGTCCCAGTTCGTCGGCCAGCGCGAGCCGTTGTCCACTCCATACGGCAGCCCGCTCGTCCATCGCACAATCCCGGTCAGTTCCCACCCACCAATCAACGCATCCACCGCGCGACCGCTGTTCGCCGCGAAGTGCCGCCCGCGCCCAATCGGAATCTCCCACAAATAATTCGCGTTGATCTGATGCCTCATGTCGAAGTCCGACACGCCCTGCAACTGATTCGGAATCCAGCTGTTGATGATTTGCGCGTTGTTGTTACCGCCCGACGTGCCCAGCCGCTCCGCCTGCGACGTCCAGTCGATCGATTGGCCATACGTGTAATTCAAGTCGCTTTGCAAACCTCCGCGGAATCGATGTCGCAGCACGACTTCCATCGCGTTGTAATACGATTTCCCGATCGACCTCCACGCATACAGCGCCGAATACTGATCGTGATAGAAGCGATAGCTCGGATAAGTGTGATTCCCCGTGTTCACGCCCGCGCCCGTTTGCGAATCCGGCAAATCCAGCGTGAACAGCGCGTAGGTTTCGTTGCCCAGGTTGTTTTTGATAATTTCGTAAACGTTCTGTGTCGCCGTCAGCGGTCCATATCCGATATCGACGCCATTCAGCGCGCCGAAAAGCGAATTCCAGTACGCTGAATTCGGAACATTGCCGACTGGAGTGTTCGCGTAAGCGAGCTTCGACAGCGCCGAAGCCGCCGCGAAATAATCCGTTCCGCCCGACGTCAAATCCAGCGGCATCGCCACATCTTCCTGCACCAGCAATCGGTGCGCGAGTCGCCCGACATACGCAACTTCGATCGACGTTGATGCATTGATTTCGCGCGTCACAGAAAAATCCAGCAGATGCGAATACGGCGTCTTCACCTTGTTGTCGATGCCCCAGCTGATCGCAAACAGGCTCGGATCAGGCGTCGCCGGAAATCCTCCCGCGGGCGCGGGCGGCAACAATCCATCCGGAATGTCGCTGATCCCCTGAAACCGCGGCGCGGTCGTCGTGCTTAAAAATCCCGGCGGATTGGAAATGTTGCTCGACAATCCGAACGATCCCGACGTATCGAACGTGTTGACGATCGCCGCGCCGAAATGATCGTAGATGAGCCCGTACCCCGCGCGGATCGAACTCTTTCCCGGCCCGCCGAAGAGTGCTCCGAGCAAACCGCTGTCGAACGACGGCGACCACGCCAATCCAACCCGCGGCGAAAAATCTTTCTTGTCCGGCGTCCAGAAATCCGGCTGCCCGTTCGATCGCCCGTTCAATCCGAACGAAACCGTTGGCACCGCGCTCGCCGATCCACCCATCAGCCCTTGCTCCGCGCTCGTGTTGTAAAAATCCGTCAGCGCATACGGCTGGCACGTCGATCCGCTCATCACGCACGGCCCGACTTGCTCTCCATGAATTTCCGTCGGCACCTGCAGATACGAATATTTCAATCCCAGCGTGACCGTAAAATCCTTTCGCAACCGCCACGTATCCTGCCCGTAGAAATCCCACTCGTTCCAGTGATACTCGCGCTGCACCGGCGCGCCCAGCGCAAGCGCGGCCCCGCTCTTGTTGTAGTTATAAATCGCATCGCCTTCCGTCACGACTCCAACCAAATCCATAATCGCGCTGTCGTAGTTGTAGCCCACCGAAGGATCGACTGCCGCATATCCCGACGCCGCAGGATCGAGCGGCTGCCCTGTATTCGCCACCGCCGACGAAGGCCCCAGCCATCCCGTATTGATCGCGCCATCCGGAAAAGAATTCGCCGTGCTCACGCGCGCGTCGTGAATCACGCGCAGGTTCGTCCCAAACGAAAAACTGTGATTCCCGTGCGTCCACGACAGATCCTCGATGAAATTGTTCACCGGAATGTGATAGCTGCTCGTCCGCGAGAACGACTGCGGCGAATCCAGCCCCTGCAAACTCACGCTTGGCTCCGTCGACGCGCCCGAATTCGCCCCGCCCTGACGCGTGAATCCCCACCGGAAGTTGCTCACGAGCGTCGGCCGAAGAATAGCCGTGTAGCCGACCGCGAATCCTTTGTTGTTCGTCAGCAGGCTGCTAGACGCCGGCTGCCCCGGAAATTGCGGGCTGCTCGGCTCGGTGTCTCCCATCAAATTGCCGCGCCAAAACAAAATGTTGCTCTTGCTCAGGTTGTAATCGAGGCGCGCGATGTACGTGTTGTAGCTGCGGTGCAGTGTGTTCACGAATCGATAGCCGAACGTATTCAGCTCATCTCCAACGCCAGTGAACACATTTGCCGTTGGATACGAATTGAAAACCGCCAGCATCGGCGCATTCACGCCGACGCCCAGCGGATCCATGCCCTTGATCTGCGCCGGCCCAAGCGCGTTGTACCCGGGTGCGAAGTTGTAGGATTTCCCGCTCAGTCCTTGCACGCTTCCGCCGGGGCAGCCCGTCGTGTCCGGCGAGCCATCCGCGTTCGTCTGGCACAAATACTGCACGACGCCGTCGCGCATCGCCGCACCCGGAACAGTGTGGGTCTGCACATCCCCCTCGGCGTCGCGTCGCCCTTCGTAATTCAAAAAGAAAAACAATTTGTCTTTCTTGATCGGCCCGCCGACCGCCGCTCCAAACACGTTTCGTATCAGCTGCGGCTGTTTGTTCGGCTCGCCGTTCTCGAGCTGCGTCTGCTTGTTGAAATAATCGTTCGCCGTGAACATCGCGTTCCGGTTGTACTCGTACACGCTGCCGTGAAACTGATTCGTCCCGCTCTTCGTCACCAGCGTGACCTGCGCCCCTGATCCGCGGCCCGCGTCCGCATTCGGGTTGCTCGTGGTCACGCGGAATTCCTCCACCGAGTCCTGCGTCATCCGCAGCACGCTGTTGAATGCATACCCTTTGTTCTGATCGTTGACGTCCACGCCGTCCAGCGTCACGTTCGATTGATCGCTCCGCGCACCGTTGACCGCGCCGCTTCGCGAATCGCTATCGTCGTTGCCGACTGTTCCGAGAAACGTTACTCCGGGCTGCAAGCTGAGCAACTCAACCACATTTCGCCCTTCGATTGGCAACTGCGAAACCTGGTTCTCGTTGAAAGCGTTGCCTATCGTTGCGTCGCTCGTATTCACCACTGCTCCGGCTTCCGCCGTCACAACCACTTGCTGCTTCGCCGTTTGCACTCCCAGCGAAAGGTCTACGCTGGAAGTCGTCGCGACGAGCAGATCCAGGCCCTCGCGCCGCGCAGTCTGGAATCCGTCGGCCGACGCTTCCAGCGTGTATCGCCCCGGCTGCAATTGTGAAAATTCATACCCGCCGCTGGTATCCGTCACGATTTCGCGGACCACGCCCGTTGTCACCAGCGTCAACTTGATTTTCGCGTCCGCGATCGCAGCGCCGCTGGCGTCCGTCACGCGCCCTCGAAGAATCGCCACGGATTGCGCCGCGGCAAGAGATGCAAATACAAATAGTCCTACGCAGGCGAACCATCGCTTCATGGAATAAGTCCTTTAAGTTGTGCGTCGGTCCGTACTAACGTGCGGGCACACCAGACCTGGTCGTGCGATTGGAAATGCCAACGTGTTTATTGGAAAAAGAAAACTCTGTCAAGCGCAACTGACACAAAAACGAACGCAGACGCGTGCTTCCAGCAGTAACGTTTCTTTGTCCATTGGCGATCGATAACGAAATCTTCGTGCAACAACGATTTTCTAAGTGAACGAATCACTCACAGCCGCCGTCACGGCTGTTGCTTAAAAAGAATCGGCGGACCGCTTACCCGATCGACATTTAGATCGACGTTCACTTCTACGCGATCGGCGATCCGGATGAACGGAATACCGCTGTCCATCCCGAATTCCTTCCGGTCAAACGCCATTGTGCCTTTGATTTCTGCCTGAGTGCTTCCCTCGCGCTGGCCCGTGAAGGTCAAGGTTTCGGGCTTGGAAACGCCCCGAATCGTAAATGTTCCCGGCAGGTCAAAGGTGAATCGGCCGGTCTGCACGATTTTCGAAGATCGAAACGTAATGTACGGGTCTTGGCTGGCATCAAAAAAATCTTTGCTCTTCAATTTGTCATTTTTTATACGGCTTCCCGTATTCACGCTCGCCGCTTGAATCTTGATATCCAAAGCGCCGTCTTCGACATGATTCGATGTAAACGTCAGCGTGGCGTCCCAACTGCTAAACGTGCCTTCGATCGGCACCGACGCCTTCACCGCGAACGTGATCGTACTCTTTACCGGCGAGACCTTGATGATCGGAATGTTAGCAGTCGTCTGCGCATACACGCCCGATGCCGCCAAAATAGAAACGATGCCCCACAGAATCCGTCGCATCCCGCGAAGTTTCTTTTAGCCCCGAATATTTGTCAACGTTCAGTTGTCTTCGACAAATTCCGCTTCCGGCGTCGGCAGTCGGTCCGTATCTCTCGCAACCCATACATATAAGGTCGGAAGCAGGAAGATGCTCAGCACCATCGCTCCGACGAGTCCGCCCGCGATCATAATCGCAAACGGCCGCTGCGAATCGAATCCAATCCCGTGCGACAGCGCTGCGGGCAGAAGTCCGAGCGTCGCAACCAGCATCGTCATCATGATCGTCCGCAGCCGCAGTGCCGCGCCTTCGATCGCCGCCTGCTCGATCATGTGGCCTCGCGCTCGCAATTGATTGATGTACTCGAGAACGCGTTCGCGGTTCCACGCGTTCTCTTCTTCATCGTCGAAAATCAATTTCAGGTCCGACAATCCGAAAAGCGAAAACGATCGCAGGTGTACGACGTGCGGAATTCCGTTCCCCGGCCACTGCGTGATGATCTCGACATAATTGTTCGCGACGTCGGGATACGCTTCGACGGGTAACTGGTGAAACGAAATCGCTCCCCAAGCCAGCAGCAACATCGCGGCCGCGAGAACAAGAATTCGATTCTCCAAAGAAAAATCGACAAGCTTCCGAATCATCGTTCCATTCCTTTCGATCTCGCTCTTCTGTTTTGTTTGTTGAGGCGGCAGCGCCTCGTGCAGGTGCAGCGATGAGAGCGTTCGCTTGTTTTCGAGCGGGCTCGACGAAGCTGCTGTTGCGGATGGATGGAGATGTGGCTGCCGAATTTTCTAGACGGTCGACTCGATGCGAGTCGGCGCGAGCATAAAAAAGCGCGCAGCCAATTCAATTTGTGTTGGGATTACAGAGCGAGGAAAGAAAAGGGAGGGGCGCGACCGAGGAAGGACGAACTACGTGACGCTGGACTCGAACAGAATCCGACTCCTCCAACCTCTCCGATTTTAAGTCGGATTTCCCGAATGCAGCAAGCTGGTCTAATCTGGTGGCGTGCAGAGGTATAGAGTCTTGAAAGCAATGGTCCAAATTCAGTTGAACGTGCCGCCCATATCACTGTTCAAAATTGAACAGACGGCCATTCCTGATCTCGGATAAATAATCAAATCATGCGCGAAAACGAGGAACGCTGGAAGCAGCTCTGCGAGCTGGCCGCCAAAGAGCAAGACCCACAGAAATTGCTCGAATTGACCCGCGAGATCAACAACCTCCTCCTGTTCAAACAGAAACGCCTGACCGGCGAGACAAACAACAACCCACCGAATAAGTAACGGCGCCAGGTTCGTCGCCGAAATACGAATGCCCGCTCGGAGGGATGAGCGGGCATTGTCGTCGCTCCCGGGAGGGGTGTATCTCCCGAGTGGCTGGGCCGAGTTCAATGAAGCGGGTTTATTCGCCTTCGCAACTCACGTGATTGTTCCAATCCACGTAAGCGCCTTGCGGATTGTCGCGCCATGCCCACACGTGCAACTCGAAAAACGGATCGAGATTGAAGCGGTTGGGCGAGCCGACGAACTGAAAGTCCTGTCCATCGAGCGCCGGCGTGGCGCCTTTGTTGTTTTTGAGCCACGTCGTCGCGTCCACGATGTACTCGACACCGACGAGCTCGCGCTTATTTCCGATCGGCTCGTAAATCAGAGCCTGCGGATACTCGATATTGAGTTCGTTCTTTTTCACCGCATCGCCGTTTACATAGTGAATTCCCATGGCTCCGTGGTCGGGTCCGCTGACGCAGCCGAACGCCGCATCGTAGCCGGCACGAACCGCATTGTTCACGTCGAGAAACTGACGCGTCGCGTTGCGGACATCCTCAACGAGTTGGGAATTCTGCTGCTGATGGTCCCCGTGATTCTGAGCGTGAAGCGGAATGATTGCGAGCGCGCCGCACAACAAGCTCAGGCTCACAATTCCAAGAATCCACTTCTGTAGTGCGATTTTCTGTTTCTCATTCTCTTGCTGTTGCGACATCTTCTTCTCTCCTGTTTTTTTTGACCTGGATTTTCACAACAAAACAGATGACCTCAAACTTCTTCACTTCGGGGACTTCACATTTACTCCGTCGCCGTCAGAGCCGTTCCGCAGACACCGAAACCGGCACGCCCTTGGTCAGCGAATCGAAGACCGGCGAATACTCGGTGCCGAGCCGAACGATTTCCTGAAGCTGTTCGTCCGAGCCTTCCGAGCTGATCTTGAAGTTGACCTGTATGCCCTGATAGCCCTTGCGAATTTGCGGATCGAGATTCAGAAATCCGCGCAAGTCGAGATCGCCCTCGAAGCTCGATTCGATTGCGTGAATCTGAATGCCACGCGCCGACGCGTGATACACCATCGACGTGGTGAGGCACGATGCGAGCGCGTGGAGCAGGTGCTCGACTGGATTTGCTGCCATATCCTTTCCCAGGAGGATGGCGGGTTCATCCGCTTCGAGCCGGAAGGGAACCGGATGCGTTAGTTCCTGATTCGCTCCGCTGAGCGTTGTGACCGTGGAGTGGTTGCGGCTTCCGTCTTCCCACTGATTGCGGATGCGAAATTTGAACTTCGCGATCGACGGCGTCGTTTTGACCGCTTCGATCGTGGAGAAAAGTTCGCTGACCGCAACTCCGTTGAGGGTGATCAGTTTTTGAGCAGTAGCCATGTGAGTTTTCCTTTCCGTTCGCACATTTCTCGAACAACTTGTGTTCGTGAGTCAGAAAGTAGCGCCGGGAGGGGCTTGCAGCAAGATGGCAGATATGCCATTGTAGATAGGTATTTAGGCCAAAACGTTTAGATGGCAGGAAGTTGCCAGGGGAGTTCGCCACGGCGTGCCATGCCCCTGCGAGATTTCTGGAGATGATTGTTTGAGCCGCTGAGGTCGTGATGAAAGAAATAACTGTGTTGCTGTTAGACCAGATGTTTTCGTCCACGGCGATTGGGCCGATGGAAGTGTTTCGCCACGCCGGTTCGCTGTGGGGCCAACTGACCGGCGCGTCGCTGGAGCCGCGATTTCTCGTCACGACCGCATCCGCGGATGGGAAAGCGGTCAATTGCGACGGCGGAATTCAGATCAAGCCGAATATATCGATCAGCGAAGTGGCGAAGACCGATCTCATTTTCGTGCCGACGACCGGGTTGAGTTTGGATGACGTCATCGAACGCAACGCGGCGATCGTGCCGTGGCTAAAGCGGCGAAGCCGGCGCGGTGTCGCGGTGGCAAGTGTGTGCTCGGGTGTTGGCCTGGTTGCTGCTGCAGGATTGCTCGACGGCAAACGCGCCACGACGCATTGGGGGCTCGCGGAGCATTTTCGGCAGAAATATCCACGTGTGAAATGGATGCCGGAACTGATGGTCACCGAGGACCGCGGATTCTATTGCGGCGGCGGCGTGAACGCATCGCTGGACCTGAGCATTTACCTGGTCGAGAGATTCTGCGGCCACGAAGTGGCGATGCAGACCGCGAAGTCGCTGTTGATCGAGACGCCGCGTGCCTGGCAATCCGGGTTCGCGATCGTACCGCTGAAGACGGATCACACCGACGACTCGATTTCGAGCGCGCAGGAATGGATGCACAAGAATTTTGCGACAACGTTCCCGCTGGAAGATCCGGCGCGCCGCGTCGGCATGAGCGTCCGGAATTTCGTTCGGCGCTTCAAGCAAGCGACTGGGGACAGCCCGCTGGCGTACTTACAGAAGCTGCGGATCGCCGCCGCCAAACGAATGCTGGAAAGCAACCATCGCACGATGCAGGAAATCAGCGACGCCGTGGGCTACCAAGACATCGCCTTTTTCCGCTCCCTGTTTCAGAGACACACCGGGGTATCGCCGAGCGCGTATCGCGATCGCTTTGGCACAACTTCATAGTTAAATCGGTGGCGAACGCATCCTGCGCCGCTGGTGCTGGCGAGACGATTCGTGCTCTGTTGTTTCCCACCGCGAGTTGTGACATTTTCTGAGTGCTCTCCATAGGGCCCTACAGGGCAATGTCGAGTGTTGGCGAGGAAATCGCGTGAAAGCGATTGTTTATCGCGAGTATGGGCCCCCGGATGTCCTCTGCTGCGAAGAGATCGACAAGCCGACGCCGGGCGATAGCGAAGTTCTGCTGCAAATTCGCGCGGCGGCGCTCAATCCCTACGACTGGCACTTCATGCGCGGCGAGCCTTATGCCGTTCGGTTGATGGCGGGCATCGGCAAACCCAAGAACACCCGGATTGGAGCGGACGTCGCCGGGATTGTTGAGTCGGTTGGCAGAAACGCCACCCAATTCAAGGCCGGCGACGCGGTGTACGGCGTATGCCGGGGAGCGTTTGCCGAATATGTGTGCGTTGCCGAGACGAAGCTGGTGAAGAAGCCGGACGCGGTCTCTTTTGAACAAGCAGCGGCCATTCCGATCGCAGGGCTCACGGCGCTTCAAGCGCTGCGCGACAAAGGGAAGATTCAACCGGGGCACGCGGTTCTCGTAAACGGAGCATCGGGCGGCGTCGGGACGTTCGGCGTGCAAATCGCGAAGGCGTTTGGCGCGAACGTAACGGGCGTCACGAGCACGCGCAACATGGAACTGGTGCGCTCGATCGGCGCCGACGATGTCATCGATTACACGAAGCAGGATTTTACGAAGAGCGACAAACGGTTCGATCTGATCCTCGATTGCGTAGGTAATCACACTTTCTCAGAATGCCTGCGCGTGCTCCAACCGAAGGGCATACTCGTCCCGGCGGGAGGGAAGACCGACAACTGGATGCTGGAGCCGATCGGTCGGATGATCGCCGCCGCGGTGCAGTCGCTCTTCCTCAGTCAGAAGCAGCTTTCGATCTTCGCGAAGATGAATCAGGCGGATTTGCTCGCGATGAACGAGCTGCTATTGAGCGGCAAGGTCAAGCCGATTATCGACCGCACTTGCACGCTCGCCGAAGTGCCTGAGGCGATGCGCTACCTCGAGGAAGGGCATGCCCGAGGCAAGGTTGTGGTAGTGGTGGACGGCCACCGAGCTTAATCGAGTCTTCGATTGTGCCGGGCGGAGGGAACCCAGCTCCTACAAGGCAAATTCGTTCCGCAATCTAATGATCGGGTAGCGATCATTAGACGATTCCCTCAGAAGAAATGCTTCGCCGGGTGACGACTTCGTTGCAAGTGACATCAAATTGTCCGTAGAAGGCTGTATTGTTTTTACCTTGCAGTCGGTTGAGATTGGGCCATGGAACTTGTAGCCGGGCTTGCAGCTTACGCGCTGATCATCGGTGTGACGCTCTTCCAGCTGCGCGGAAGAGTTCGCAGCTAGTACCTCGCGCCCCTTCACGCGGAACCTCCCGTCCGCAGAACAATCCCTGTCTGTCCTTGTCCTCCTCATCCTCATTGTTCGCCTCTTCCTTGCTAAACGCTTTCGCGTAGCGGCTTCGATCCCACTTGCCTAGACTTCTAGCAGAAATCGCTTCCGGGGCCTAAAGGGCCTAGGTTTTCTCATAAGTGCGGATTCTAAAGAGGTTAAAAGTGTTTATTTTCATACACTTTTGTAAGTGCAGATTCTATGGATGTTACGGGCCGGAACGATCGGAGTGATATCAGGCGACCCACAGCCCATATTCCCCAAAAGAGTGCGCAAGTCACTTATTTTGTTATTGTTACTAATTCTAAAAAATCGAGACTACGTAAGCCGCTGGTAACGAATGGGTTAGAGTTGTTTGAGCGTTCGCTTTTAATTTGCTTTTCGGACTTTAAATTCGGATTTTGTTCGCCTGAGGGCCAGAACGGGAAGAAGCTCGGTGCGAAAGCTGTGGATAAAATAAAAAACGCCGGATTTTGTCCGGCGTTGTAACAGAATTTTAACTGGAATCAGTATAGCAGAAGTGACCAGATTGTCAAGGTCACTTTATCGCGAACCCTCCCTGCGATAGATGATCACCAGAATCTGAAGCCGCAGAGCCGCACGACATATAGGACCCGAAGGTCAGCAGCCTGTTTTGACACGCCGAACTTCGGCATTTGCCAAAGTTCGGCATCCAGGGAACTCGCTTAAACCATTTATTTTCTGTTGATTGGCTTTGGTTCATGAACTGCATCTTGTGGCGGCATGAGCTCGGGCATATGACGCTGCGAATTGAACAGCGTTCGCAGCAGGGTAAGGCAGTTCTGAAGCTGATCGGACAAATCCACTCGGAAGATCTCGGGGACTTCAAGGCGCAGACCCTCGAGGCCGGACCGGGCATGGTGTTCGATCTGGACGAACTGACGCTTGTGGACGTTGGGGTAGTCCGATACCTCGGTGAATGCGAAGAGCGGGGAGTTGAGTTGCTGAATAGCCCGCCGTACATCCGCGAATGGATCAAGAGGGAAAGGGACCGGCAATAAAAATTTCATATGAGGGTGAGCCCGTGCCAGCTACTTTGAACAGTACCAGCGAAATCAATGTTTGTTTCGGCTCGAATGAAATCGGCAGCCAATCCGCAGAAACAGAAGCCTTGAACTACGAGGAATTGCTAGAGGCAGCCCGCGGCGGCGAAGAAAGCGCGTTCGAGAAGTTGTGCGCCCCGACCAAGGCGCGCATCTACCAGACGTTGCACCGCATTACCAAGAACCATGAGGATGCCGAGGACGCCCTGCAAGAGTCGCTTCTCAGCGCATATATGAACCTGCACCGATTCGACGGCCGGTCGAGCTTTTCAACTTGGCTCACGCGAATCGGCATCAACGCGGCGCTCATGACGCTGAGAAAGAAGAGGACGCATCGCGAGCTGCCGATCGATGGTCCAGGAGAGGACGGAGATCGCGCGGCGTATTTCGAAGCGCCGGACCACGCGCCGAATCCTGAGGAACGATTTGCGCGGCGGGAGCGGGAAGTGTTGGTGCGAGAAGCGGTGCGATCGTTGCGACCGACGATCCGAAAAGCGCTCGAACTCGGACAGATGCAAGAGAGGTCGATGCGGGAGACAGCCCAGGTGCTGGGGATCTCTGTGGCTGCGGCGAAGGCGCGGCTGTTTCATGCACGGGCGGCGCTGCGGAAGTCTCGTCAGTTGAAATCGATGCGGAAGAAGTGGTTTCCGGGGCGGACGGGGCGATTTGACGCGATGGGGAAAATGGGGCGGCCGATTCCGGCGAATTAATAGAGGAAGTCGACAGTCGAGAATTGAAAGTTACCCGAAGTTTCGCGGATGCAGATTCATTGTCGAAGCGCAGTCAGAAGGACGTAGTCTCTTGCGGATCGGGGATGTTTGCGAGGCGAAGCGTTCCTGGCCTTCGCGAACGAATTGGTGGTTGTGTTTCAGGCGAGAAAGCGGCGCCGAGGCGCCGCACTTCAAGGGGGAGACTGTGTTGGCTGCGTACACGGCGTTTCATGTGTTGTTGAGTTTGATCGGGATTGGGACCGGGTTCATTGTGATTTTTGGGTTGATCGCGGGGCGGTGGCTGGGACTCTGGACGTCGATCTTTTTGTGGACGACGATTTTGACCAGCGTCACGGGATTTTTCTTTCCGTTCAAGGGGATTACGCCTGGAATCGTTCTCGGGATCATTTCGCTGGTGGTGCTGGCGGTGTCGTTCTTTGCGCTGTATGCAAAGAAAATGGCGGGTGGATGGCGAACGACGTTTGTGATCACGGCCGTGATTGCGGAATGGCTGAACTTCTTTGTGCTGATCGCGCAGCTCTTTGAGAAGGTGCCGGCGCTGCACACGCTTGCGCCGACGAATACTGAGCCGCCGTTCAAGATTGCGCAGCTCGTCGCGCTGATTGTGTTTGTAGTACTGGGCTTCCTAGCGACCAAGAATTTCCGGCAGGCACAGCTTCAAACTGCATAACTCCAACATTTATAAAAGCGAGTAACCGGCGAGACCGGGCTCGCATCCATACGCTTCGTTGCGGGGGATGTTCTTTTGCGCGAAAGGGAGTAGAGTAGCGCACCTCGTGAAAGACGAGACAGCCGGAGGGCCGCTTTCGCTCTGACGCAGGGACCGACCAACGCAAGGAAGCACACCATGAGTTTTCCAAACAGGCACGTACAGCAACTGCGGACAAGTGTTTTCGTCGGAGGACGCGAAACGATGGGATTGAAGCGTTCGATGATTGGACGGATTCAGAGTGACGTCGCGTGGACGATGATGTTTGCCGCGACGGCGTTTGCATTTGCAGGGTGCGAGGCGCAAAAAGCTGCGCCGGCGCCACCGCCGCCGGACGTTGTGGTGACGCCCGTCGTGCAAAAAGACGTGCCGCTCTATAACGAGTGGGTGGCGACGCTGGACGGATTCGACAACGCGCAGATTCAGCCGCAGGTGACGGGATATATCGTCGCGCAGACGTATCGCGAGGGTTCGCCGGTAAAGAAGGGGCAGGTGTTGTTTGAGATCGATCCGCGGCCGTTCCAGGCGATTCTCGATCAAGCGAAGGCGCAATTGGCTCAGGCGCAAGCGCAACTCGGGAAGACGAAGCTCGACGTGGATCGCGACACGCCGCTGGCGAAAGAGCGCGCGATTGCGCAGAGCCAGCTCGATAACGATGTCCAGGCGAATCTGGCAGCGATCGCGTCGGTGAAGTCTTCGGAAGCGCAGGTGGAACAGGCGCAGTTGAACCTGGATTTTTGTCACGTGACATCGTTGCTGGATGGGATTGCGGGCATTGCGACCGTGCAAATCGGAAATTTGGTGAGTCCAACGGCGGTACTGACCTCGGTGTCGCGCGTGGAACCGATCAAAGCGTACTTTCCGATCAGCGAACAGACGTACATGAAGTTCGCGAAGCGAATCAACACCGCGAATCGCCGGGACGATATGGAAGAGATAAAGGATGCGCCGACGCTACAGTTGATTTTGGCGGATGGGACCGTTTATGCGCATCCGGGAAAAATTCTGTACACGGATCGGCAGGTGGATATCACGACCGGCACGATACGCGTGGCGTCGTCGTTTCCGAATCCCGAGAATATTTTGAGGCCGGGGCAATTTGGGCGGATTCGCGCGGCGACAGAAACGGTGAACGGAGCGCTGCTGGTGCCGCAGAAGGCCGTCAACGAACTGCAAGGTATGTATCAGATCGCGGTGGTCGGCGACGGGAACAAGGTGAGCATCCGGTCGGTGAAGGTCGGCGATCGCTCTGGAGAAAACTGGATTATTCAGGACGGCGTGAAGCCGGGCGAGATGGTGATTGTGGAAGGGCTGCAAAAAGTCAGAGACGGGTCGCTGGTGAAGCCGAAGCAACAAACTGCGCCAGCACCGGGCGCCGCGGGCGCACCCTCAGGAACGGCAAAGGGCGCCTAGATCATGTCAAAATTTTTCATCAACCGGCCCATTGTGGCGATGGTGATTTCGATCGTCATGGTGATCGTGGGAGCGGTGACGATTACGGCGCTCCCTGTCGCGCTATTCCCCAACATCGTTCCGCCTGAAGTGCAAGTGTCTGCGACGTACGTCGGCGCGGATGCGCAGACGATCGAGCAGTCGGTCGCAACGCCGATCGAACAGCAGATGAGCGGCGTGGACAACATGAATTACATGTATTCGCTGAACTCGACGGCGGACGGCGGAATGCACTTGATCGTCGATTTCGACGTGAAAACCGATCCGAATACGGATTTGATTTTGACGCAGATGCGCACGACGCAGGCTGCAATCGCAGTTGCCGGCGGACGTGAACAACTACGGCCTCACCGTGCAGAAGACCGTGACGGCTCCGCTGATGCTGATGACGTTGTATTCGCCGCACGGGACGTATGACGCGCAGTTCTTGTCGAACTACGCGTACATCAATCTCGCGGATCAAATCACGCGATTGTATGGAATCGGCAGCGTGCAAATTTTTGGCGCCGGTCAGTATGCGATGCGGCTGTGGGTGAAGCCGGATCAACTGGCGAAGCTGGCGATTACCGTGCCGGAGATTGTGTCGGCGATTCAGGCGCAAAACGCGGTGAATCCCGCGGGACAGGTGGGAAGCGAGCCGGTGCCGCCGGGGCAGGAGTTTACGTATTCGGTGCGCGCGCAGGGACGGCTGACTTCGCCCGAGGAATTCGGCGAGATCGTGGTGCGCGGAGCGACGAGCGGAGCGGTGGTGCGGCTGAAAGATGTGGCGCGCATCGAGCTTGGCGCGCAGACATACACCGTGCTTGGGCGACTGAACGGGAAGCCGGGCGCGATTATTGCGGCGTATCAGTTGCCGGGGTCGAACGCGGTGCAGGCGGCGGACGGACTAAAGAAGTTGATGAAGGAAGCGAAGAATCGATTTCCGAACGACATCGACTATGTGACGTCGCTGGACACGACGCTCGCCGTGACGGAAGGGATTAAGGAAATCATCGAAACGCTGGTGATCGCGATTTTGCTGGTCATCATCGTCGTATACATCTTTTTGCAAGGCTGGCGTGCGACGTTGATTCCGTTGCTGGCGGTGCCGGTCTCGCTGGTTGGGACATTTATATTGTTCCCGGTTTTCGGATTTTCGGTCAACACGCTGTCGTTGTTTGGATTGGTGCTGGCGATCGGGTTGGTGGTGGACGACGCGATCGTCGTGGTGGAGGCGGTCGAGCGGCACATCGAGGATGGACTGACGCCGAAAGCGGCGGCGCTCAAGGCGATGGAGGAAATTTCGGGGCCGGTCGTGGGCATCGCGCTGGTGTTGTCCGCGGTGTTCATGCCGACGGCGTTTATTCCGGGGATTACCGGGCGGTTGTACCAGCAATTTGCGGTGACGATTGCGATTTCGGTGATTTTGTCGGCGTTCAACGCGTTGACGCTGAGCCCGGCGCTTGTCGGCGTTGTTGCTGAAGCCGAAAGAGGAAAGCGGCGGGCTTGTTGAAGAGATTTTTCGGATGGTTCAACCGGACGTTTGCGAGCGTTACGAACGGGTACGTCCGGGTTCTGCGGTGGATTGATTCGCAAGAGCGCGATTGCGCTGATTCTGATGGTGGTGTTTGCGGCGGGTGCGGGATTTTTTGCGAGCAAGGTGCCGTCGAGCTTTTTGCCGGATGAGGATCAGGGATATCTTGTACATCAATTTGCAGTTGCCGAATGCGGCGTCGCTGCAACGGACGGATGCGGTCGCGCGAAAGATTGAAGACATCCTGGCGAAAACGCCGGGCGTGCAGTACACGACAAGCGTTGTCGGATTCAGTTTGCTGAGTTTCGTGCGCACGAGCTACAACGCGATTTTTCTTCGTGACGCTGAAGCCGTGGGACGAGCGGAAGACGCGCGCGGAGCAGTTGCAGGAGATCAAGCAGCACATCAATCGCGCATTGTCGCAGCTGCCGGAGGGCATCGCGTTTTCGTTTCTCGCCGCCGGCGATTCCGGGCGTCGGAACTTCGGGCGGATTTACGTTCGTGCTGGAGGACCGCGCGGGCAACGACGTGCAGTTTCTCGCGAACAATCTGAACACGTTCATGGACGCGGCGCGCAAGCGGCCGGAGATCGCGCAGCGTCAGCACGACATTTCTTGCCGAGCGTGCCGCAGGAGTTCGTGGACGTCGACCGCGACAAGGTGCTGAAGCAAGGCGTGTCGCTCGAACGATGTGTACCGGACGCTGCAGGCGTTCATGGGCGGATTGTTCGTCAATTATTTCAACCGATTCGGCCGGCAGTGGCAGGTGTACATCGAGGCCGAGGGGGAATACCGAACGCGCGCGGAGAACGTCGGGCAATTCTACGTGCGCAACAGCAGCGGCGCGATGGTGCCGCTGGCGGCGCTGACGAAGATTCGAACCGCGGCCCGGGCCGGAATTCACGATGCGCTACAACGAATATCGCGCGGCGCAGATCAACGGAGCGGCGGCGCCGGGCTACAGCGCGGACCAGGCGAAGGCGGCGCTGGAGGAAGTGTTCGCGCAAACGATGCCGCGCGAGATGGGCTTCGACTACCTGGGCATGTCGTTCCAGGAGAAGAAGGCGCAGCAGGGCGTGCCGGCGTGGGTGGTCTTCGCGATTCTCGCTGCTGTTTGTGTTCCTGATTCTGGCGGCGCTGTATGAGAGCTGGTCGCTGCCGTTCAGCGTGCTGTTGAGCACGCCGGTCGCGGTGTTCGGCGCGTTCTTTATGTTGTGGCTGCGGCGGACGGTGCTGCAGAACTTTTTGCCCGCGTACATGGTGCAGATCGAGAGCGACGTGTATTCGCAGATCGGGCTGGTCATGCTGATCGGGCTGGCGGCGAAGAACGCGATTTTGATCGTGGAGTTTGCGAAGGACGAATATGAAAACGGCAAGCCGCTCGTCGATGCGGCGCTCGAGGGCGCGCGGCTTGCGGCTGCGGCCGATTTTGATGACCTCGTTCGCATTCATTCTGGGCTGCGTGCCGCTGTGGACTGCGACGGGCGCGGGCTCGGTGGCGCGGCAGATCATGGGCACGACGGTGATCGGCGGAATGCTCGCGGCGAGTTTGCTCGGCGTGTTTTTTCATCCCGGTTGTGTTTTATGTGGTGGAGAAATGGTCGGGAGCGGTGCAAGGGACGCGGCCCGCGCTGACGTCGCCGGATTCTTCGCCGGCGCCGGGGGATTGAGATGAGGACCCGCGGTCTCCTTGCCGTGAGGTTTTGGTTCGGCTCGTTGGCGGTGGTGTGCGTTGTTGCGTTGCCGGCGGGTGCACCGTCGGGCCGAACTACAAGAAGCCTGTGGCGAGCGTGCCGCCGACGTTTCGCGGGCCTGACGGACGAAGAGGCCGCGAAAAATTTCGCGGCGTCGCAGGGCGATCAGAAATGGTGGGAGGTCTATCAGGATCCAGCAGCTGCAGGAGCTGATTCGAACCGCGGTGAAACAGAACTACGATGTACGTATCGCGGGCACGCGGATTCTGGCGGCGCAGGCTCAGCTCGGGATCACGCGAGCCGATCAGTATCCGAATGTTTCGGGCGGCGCGAGTTTGGTGGATCAGCGGCAAGAGCGCACGCCGGCCACGCCTGCCGCTCGAAGCGGGATTCGGGGCGCGTGAATGTTTCGGCGGGATGGGAGCTCGATTTTTGGGGTAAGTTCCGGCGCGCGACCGAAGCGGCGCGAGCAAATTTGGTTTCGACGGAGTGGTCGCAGCGCGAAGTGCGTCTCGACACTCGTGGCGAATGTGGCGAGCGCGTATTTTCAGTTGCGGGCGCTCGATCTATCAGCTGGAGATTTCGAAGCGCACATTGAGACTCGCGGCAGGAATCGCTGCGGTTAACGCAGGTGCTCGGCGAATGGCGGATCGACGTCGCTTCTCGACGTGCGGCAGGCGGAGCAGTTGGTGTACACGGCGGCCGCGGAGATTCCGACGCTCGAGCAGCAGATCGAGCAGCAGGAAAATTTGATCAGCATTCTGCTCGGCGAGAATCCCGGTTCGATCAAGCGCGGGCTGAGATTGACCGAGCAGGTGCGTTCGCCGGATGTGCCGCCGGGGCTGACGTCGACGCTGTTGGAGCGGCGGCCGGATATTCAGGCAGCGGAGCAACAAATGATCGCGGCCAACGCGGAGATCGGCGTCGCGCGGGCGGCGTATTTTCCGCAGATTTCGCTGAGCGGGACGGCCGGATTTGAAAGCGATGCGTTGACGCATTTGTTTAGCGGTCCGGCGGGCCTGTGGACTTATGGAGCGTCGGTCACTGCAACCGATTTTCACGGCGGGCAGGATTCGTTCGAACGTAAAATTGGCGGAAGCGCAGCAGCAGACTTCGTTGCTGACGTATCAGCAGACGATTCAGGGCGCGTTTCGCAGCGTGTCTGACGCGCTGATTGCGCGGCGGAAGTCGCAGGAGTTTCGGGCGCAGCAGGAGTTGCTGTTTGCATCGGCGCAAGATGCGGCGCGGTTGTCGCACATGCGGTACAACGGCGGCGTCACGGGGTATCTGGAAGTGCTGACGAACGAGACGAACGCGTTTTCGGCGGAATTGGAATTGGTGCAGGCGCAGTTGAATGAATATCTGGCGTCGGTGCAGTTGTATCAAGCGCTGGGCGGTGGGTGGCAGCAGCAGTAGGTTTTGTTCCTAACGCGTTGTTCTCTCGTCGGGCTCAAACGAGAGACTTCCCAGAAAAACCAAAAGGCGAGCCCGACCATTTCGGGCTCGCCCTGCGTTGCGCTTTCTCGTTGCGGCGAATTTACTTCGCTGTCGTCATCGCAATGAGAATCTGTTCACTGCCGTCGTGGTTCTTGGCGAGCAGCTTGTCGTTCGCAGTGGCCTTTGGCACGTGGTAGCGGATGTTCAGGCCAACCTGGCCGAGATCCATTTCACGAACGTACATGTCTTCGCCGCGCCATTCGAGCTTCAACACGCTCTTCTCGCTCGATCTTCGTGTTGCCAACGACCATCGGCAATTGGAAAACCGTTGCCATCCGGGCCGGTCACAGTGACCGGCTGATTGCGCGTACGTCGAAGCGACCGTGAACGTGTAGTCGCCGGCCGGCATCGTGGAATTTTGCCAACGGATGCTGTGATCGAGAGTGAAACGAGCCCTTGTAGATGGCCTGCGCCTGCGAGGCGCTCGCGCCAAATCCGATGCTCAGCAATCCAACCGCAACCACCGTCAGAATTCGATTTCGAAGTGATTTCATTTTCAGTCTCCTTTCAATCTCTTTTTGTGAAGCGATCTTCTGTGTCGCTCTGCATTTCATTCACGTCGATGGATAGGAGCACGCGGTGTGCCGAACGATCCGGAACGCAAGTGCTTGTTGATTTGAAAGGAGATCCGGCGCGCGGAACGAAATTGTGACGACTTTTCAATGTCGCTGCGGCTATCCGATTGAATTTGGGACTATCCGAACGGATAGACTCGATCGGCCGTTTTCGGCTGATTCTGAGGGCACTGATGCGAAAGGGAAGCGAATGGCGTCTACAGCGCTTCGCCCTTTGTTTCATGCGCCGCAAGTAACCCGATCAGCGTCAACCGCCGCCGCGAGCGACAAATAGTAGCCGACATAATTGAGACCGTAGTTTTTCGCGAGCCACGTCGCGATGTACGGAGCCAGCGATGCTCCAAAAATTCCGGCGAGATTAAACGTGAGTGAGCTGCCGGTGTAGCGCACGCTCGTCGGGAAAAACTCCGAGAGCACAGTGCCAAGCGGGCCGATACGTAAATCCCATCAGCGACAAACCGAGAATGAGCGCGAGAGACGCGCCGCGCAATTCCCGATTGCAGCAGCGGCGCCATCACCGAGGCCGTAGACGGCGATCGCGACGGTGACCCAGATCAACGTGCGGCGACGGCCGTTCTCGGCGAGCTTTGCGCTCAGCGGAATCGTGATCGCGAAAAAAATCATCGCGGCGAGCTGCATCACGAGAAATGTATCGCGGCTGTAGTGAAGCGCGGTCGTGCCCCAGGAGAGCGCGAACACGGTCATCAAATAAAACAACACAAACGTCGCGATCGAGGAAAGCGTCCCGACGACCAGCATCTTCGGATGCGAACGAAAGACTTCGAACATCGGAACGCGAACGGTTTCACGTTCTTTCACGCGCCGCTCGAAACACCGGCGTTTCCGTAATCGTCAGCCGCACATAGAGTCCAACGAGCACTAGCGCAGAGCTTGCCAGGAAAGGAATCCGCCAGCCGTAAACAAAGAAGCTTTGATTCGATAGAAATTTAGATAGACAAAGAAAAATCCCGCCAGAGAGCAGGAACCCGATGGGTGCGCCGAGCTGCGGAAACAGCAATACGTAACGAACCAAGTGGCGGCAAA
>CAWJSH010000009.1:0-457002 GCA_963845465.1 uncultured Acidobacteriota bacterium
AGGACCTCGTCGATGGCGCGCCCAAGACCGTCAAGGAAGGCGTCAGCAAGGACGAAGCCGCGACCATCAAGAAGAAGTTCGAAGAGGCCGGCGCGAAGGTCGAAGTCAAGTAACGGACGGCATTCGGGCCAATTTTTTAAAACGAGCTTCGAGAGTGGGCGCGGCTCTAGCAGCGAACCGCGCCAGAGGACTTCATCACGCAAGTCGAGGCTGGGTACTACCACAATCCAAAACGCCTTCTGGGGGCGTTCTGCGTTCGTGTGCGCGCTGACTTTTGGGCGAAAGTCGCAGCACACGATTCGCTGTCTTTACACAACTGTTCGTGCATTGCCCACAAGGGATGAGGTAATTCATGTCGAACAATCAGCATGTCCGGGAACGTCAGCGTCTGGATTTCGCGAAAATCCAGGGCTCGATCCAGATTCCCAACCTGATTGAAGTCCAGATGAAGTCGTATCAGCGCTTCCTGCAGATGGATTTGCTGCCGAGCGAGCGCGATGACGGCGGACTTCAGTCGGTGTTCACGTCGGTGTTTCCGATCAAGGATTTTCGCGAGATGTCGCAGTTGGAATTCGTCGACTACTCGATCGGAAACTGGGAGTGCAAGTGCGGCAACTTGAAGGGCCTGCACCACCTGCGCGCGACCTGCCGTAATTGCGGCGCGTCCGTGGTCACCAACCCGTATCAGACGGGCGACGTGATCTGCCACAAGTGCGGCACCTTCAACAAGAACACTCCGACGTTTTGCAACAAGTGCGGCGATCCGGTCGCAATGCAGTTGAAATATGACGTGAACGAATGCCAGGAGCGCGGCATGACGTATTCCGCGCCTCTCAAGGTCACCATTCGTCTCACGATTTACGACAAGGATCCCGATTCCGGCGCGAAAACTATTCGCGACATCAAGGAGCAGGAAGTTTTCTACGGCGACATTCCGCTGATGACCGAGAACGGCACCTTCATCATCAACGGTACCGAGCGCGTCATCGTCAGCCAGTTGCATCGTTCGCCGGGCGTCTTCTTCGAGAGCGCCAACAACCGCACCTACTTCCTCGGCAAGATTATTCCGTACCGCGGAAGCTGGGTCGAGTTCGAGTACGACACCAAAAACATTCTCTACGTCCGCATCGATCGCAAGCGCAAGTTCCTCGGCTCGATCTTCCTGCGCGCGTTGGGCATGAAGTCGAACGAAGACATCCTGCGCACCTTCTATCAGGTGGAGCGCATTTCTCTGCGCGACAAGGATCTCTTCTGGAACATTTCGCCAGGTATCGTCGATCGCAAGCTGACGCACGAAATCCGCAATCCCAAGTCCGAAGAAGTCATCGTCGGCGCGCACAAGCGCATCACCGAAAATCTCTTCAAGGAACTCATCAAGGCCAAGATCACGCAGGTTCGCTCGACTCTGGCCGACCTCGAAGGCGCCTACAGCGTCGCCGACGTCGTCAATCGTCAGACCGGCGAAGTCCTGCTCGAATCCAACAAGCCGCTCACGCCCGAACTTTGGCAGGCGTTCGCCGAATCCGGCATCACCGAAGTCGACGTCTTCTTCCCGGAGCGCGATGACATCGGTCTCGTGCTTTCGCGCACGCTCGACAAGGACGGCATCCGCTCCTCCAAAGAAGCGTTGATCGAAATCTACCGCAAGCTGCGTCCCGGCGATCCTCCAACTCTGGAAACCGCGACCAACTTGTTCCGCGGCATGTTCTTCGATCCGCGCAAATACGATTTCAGCCGCGTCGGCCGCCTCAAGTTCAACATCAAGATGGGGCTCGACACGCCGCTCGACAACCGCACGCTCGATACGCCTGACTTCGTTTCGGCGATCAAGTATCTCTTCAAGCTCCGCAAAAACATCGGCGTCGTCGATGACATCGATCACCTCGGCAACCGCCGCGTTCGCGCAGTCGGCGAATTGCTCGAAAACCAGTTCCGCATCGGCTTGGTCCGCATGGAACGCGCCATCAAGGAAAAGATGAGCGTGTACCAGGAAATGTCGACGGCAATGCCGCACGACCTCGTGAACGCCAAGCCAGTCATGGCCGCGATCCGCGAGTTCTTCGGCTCATCGCAGCTCAGCCAGTTCATGGACCAGACCAACCCCTTGAGCGAAATTACGCACAAGCGGCGTCTCTCGGCTCTTGGACCTGGCGGTCTGTCGCGCGAACGCGCAGGCTTCGAAGTCCGCGACGTTCACCCGACGCACTACGGCCGTATCTGCCCGATCGAAACGCCGGAAGGTCCGAACATCGGTTTGATCAGCTCGCTGTCCTGCTTTGCGCGCATCAACGACTACGGCTTCATCGAGTCGCCATACCGCAAAGTTAAGGGCGGCCGCATCATCGACTACGTTCAGATCGTCAACGCCGGCGACAGCGAATTCAAAGCCGGCGAAATCGTCGAGAAAGATCGCGTCGAAGAGCTCAACGAAGAGCTCAAGCGCCGCAAGGTCACCGTCGAGCCGTACTGCTTCTACCTGTCCGCTTGGGAAGAAGACAAGTACGTCGTCGCGCAGGCCAACGTCTCGCTCGACGAGCGTCTGAAGATCACCACCGAACTCGTCAACTGCCGTCAGGCCGGCAACTTCGTGCTCAAGAGCCGCGACGAAGTCGACTACGTCGACGTTTCGCCGAAGCAGCTCGTCTCCGTCGCCGCCAGCTTGATTCCGTTCCTCGAGAACGACGACGCCAACCGCGCGTTGATGGGTTCGAACATGCAGCGCCAGGCCGTGCCTCTGATTCGCGGAGATGCTCCGCTCGTCGGCACCGGCATGGAGCGCGTCACCGCGCGCGATTCCGGCGCGGTCGTGCTCTGCAAGCGCGATGGCATCGTCGATCAGGTCGACTCCGAACGCATCATCGTTCGCGTCGAATCCGATCACTCCGGCGTTCTCAGCCGCGAAGTCGGCGCCGACATCTATCAGCTCATCAAGTTCAAGCGCTCGAACCAGAACACTTGCATCAACCAGAAGCCGCTGGTTCGCGTAGGCGACCGCGTGAAGAAGGGACAAGTTCTCGCGGACGGTCCTTGCACCGAACGCGGCGAACTCGCTCTCGGACGCAACGTACTCGTCGCGTTCGTTCCATGGCGCGGGTACAACTTCGAAGACGCCATCCTCGTCAGCGATAAGCTGGTCAAGGACGACTACTACACCTCGATTCACATCGAGGAGTACGAAATCGAAGCGCGCGACACGAAGCTCGGACCCGAAGAAGTCACGCGCGACATCCCCAACATCAGCGAGTCGTTCCTGCGCAATCTCGATGAGAGCGGCGTCATTCGCATCGGCGCCGTCATCAAGCCGGGCGACATCCTCGTCGGCAAAGTTACGCCGAAGGGCGAAACCACGCTGACGCCGGAAGAGAAACTGCTCCGCGCCATCTTCGGTGAAAAAGCCGGAGACGTTCGCGACGCTTCGCTCTATTGCCCGCCGGGCATCGAAGGCACCATCGTCGATGTCAAAATCTTCACCCGCAAGGGCGGCGAAAAAGACGAGCGCCACAAGGCCATCGAAGCCAATCAGGTCTTCAAGCTCGAGAAGAACCTCGCCGACGAAATCCGCATCCTCACGGATGAGCGCCTCAAGCGCCTCTCGGATCTGCTCGGCGGGAAAATTCTCCAGGCCGACCTGCACGACGAAAAGACCAACAAGCGCCTCTCACCAAGGGCGTCGAACTGACCCGCGACATCATCGAGAAGATTTCGACGCGCAACCTCAAGCGTCTGAAACTCAACGAAAAGGATCCTCTGCTCATCGAGAAGATCGAAGAGATCGAGGAAATGACTTCGCGCCAGATCGACGTGCTCCGCAAGATCACGGAAGAGCGCAAGGAAAAACTCAAAAAGGGCGACGAACTGCCGCCGGGCGTCATCAAGCTGGTCAAGGTCTACATCGCGATGAAGCGCAAGCTCTCCATCGGCGACAAGATGGCCGGACGCCACGGTAACAAGGGCGTTATCGCTCGCATCGTTCCGCAGGAAGACATGCCGTACATGCCGGATGGCACTCCGGTCGAGATCGTTCTCAACCCGCTCGGCGTTCCATCTCGTATGAACGTCGGACAGGTTCTTGAAACGCACCTCGGCTGGGCGGGCAAGGAACTCGGCAACAGCTTGAAGCGCTTGCTCAGCAAGGAAGTTCGCGGAGAAGCCGTTCGCCGTTGGTTCAAGGAAGTCTTTGCCGACACCACCATCTGGAAGACGCTCGGCAAGCTGTCTGACGAAGAGTTGCTCGAATACGCCGAAGGGTTCCGCGAAGGAATTCCATTCGCCACGCCGGTTTTCGATGGCGCGCGCGAAACGGAAATCCGTCACTTGCTCGAAGTCGCGGGCTTGCCGCACGCCGGCAAGATCAACCTCTTCGACGGTATGACCGGCGACCAGTTCGATCAGCCAGTCACTGTCGGCTACATCTACATGCTCAAGCTGTCGCACTTGGTCGACGACAAGATTCACGCTCGTTCGATCGGGCCCTACTCGCTCATCACCCAGCAGCCGCTCGGTGGTAAGGCGCAGTTCGGCGGCCAGCGCTTCGGTGAAATGGAAGTCTGGGCGTTGGAAGCTTACGGTGCGGCGCACATCCTGCAAGAGCTGCTCACGGCAAAGTCCGACGACGTTTACGGCCGCGCGAAAATCTACGAGGCCATCGTCAAGGGCGAGCCGGGTATCGAGCCTGGCGTGCCCGAATCATTCAACGTGCTCGTTCGCGAGTTGCAGTCGCTCTGCCTCGACGTTGAGTTGATGAAGCGGCAGAAACCGCCAGAAGCAAAAGCGGCCGACTAACGACAACGAAGGGGCGCACTAACCTGCGCCCCATTCCAACACCAAGATCGAAGCAGTTCGCAGTCTTAGTAGTTTGGGTTCTCAGCCGGTCCGGTGCAAAACACCAGATCGCGTCCCCGGTGGAAGCCGGGGAGGGAGGAAACAACCTTGTATCGCAGCAGCCCTTATGATCGCGCCAGCTTGATTGCAGATTTCGATTCCATCCGTATCAGCTTGGCCAGCCCTGAGAAAATCCGCTCATGGTCTCACGGTGAAGTCACCAAGCCAGAGACCATCAACTACCGCACGTTCAAGCCTGAGCGTGACGGTTTGTTCTGCGCCAAAATTTTTGGCCCGGTCACCGATTGGGAGTGCTTGTGCGGCAAGTACAAGCGCATGAAGCACCGCGGTGTGATTTGCGACAAGTGCGGCGTCGAAGTCACGTTGAGCAAAGTTCGCCGTGAACGTCTGGGACACATCGAGCTGGCATCGCCCTGCTCGCACGTGTGGTTCTTCAAGGGCCTGCCCAGCCGCATCGGCTACCTGCTCGACATTTCGATGCGCGACCTTGAGCGCATTCTCTACTTCGAAGCGTTCGTCGTCGTCGATGCCGGCGAAGTCGCCGTGCTTCGCGAACGCGAAGTGCTTCTCGAAGACAAATATCGCGAGCTCCAGAAGGAATATCCCGGTCAGTTCACCGCCAAGATGGGCGCCGAAGCCATCAAGGAACTTCTCCGCCGCGTCGAAGTCGAAAAGCTGTCCGAAGAGCTCCGCGAAAAGATGAAGGTCGATCCGTCGCTCCAAAAGCGGATCAAATACGCCAAGCGCCTCAAGGTTCTCGAGGCGTTCCGCAAGAGCGGCAACAAGCCCGAGTGGATGATTCTCGACGTGATCCCGGTGCTTCCGCCGGAATTGCGTCCTCTCGTGCCACTCGATGGCGGCCGCTTTGCGACCTCCGACCTCAACGATCTCTATCGCCGCGTCATCAACCGCAACAACCGGTTGAAGAAGCTCATGGAGCTTCGCGCGCCCGACGTCATCGTCCGCAACGAAAAGCGCATGCTCCAGGAAGCTGTTGACGCTCTGTTCGACAACGGCCGCCGTGGTCGCGTTCTCCGCGGCACCAACAACCGTCCGCTCAAGTCTCTGTCCGACACGCTCAAGGGCAAGCAGGGCCGCTTCCGCCAAAACCTGCTCGGCAAGCGCGTTGACTACTCGGGCCGTTCGGTCATCGTCGTTGGTCCCGAACTTAAGCTTAATCAGTGCGGTCTTCCCAAGAAGATGGCGCTCGAGCTCTTCAAGCCGTTCATCTATCACAAGCTCGAAGCGCAGGGACACTGCACCACCATCAAGCAAGCCAAGGAAATGGTCGAGCAGCAGGATCCGGTCGTTTGGGACATTCTCGAAGACGTCATTCGCGAACATCCCGTACTGCTGAACCGCGCTCCGACGCTGCACCGCCTCGGTATTCAGGCGTTCGAACCGACGCTCGTCGAAGGTAAAGCGATCCGCATTCACCCGCTCGTCTGCACCGCGTTCAACGCGGACTTCGACGGCGACCAGATGGCCGTTCACATTCCGCTGTCGCCCGAATCACAGGTGGAAGCGTCGGTGCTGATGCTCAGCTCGCGCAACATCCTGTCGCCGGCGCACGGTTTGCCGCTCGCGGTTCCGTCGCAAGACATGGTTCTCGGTATCTATTACCTGACCAAGTCGCGCACCGGCGCTAAGGGTGAAGGCCGCGTATTCGGTTCGCCCGACGAAGTTGTCCTCGCGCTTGAAGCCGGCGAAGTCGAATTGTTGACTCCGATTCGCCTACGCTTCAGCGGTGAAGTCATCGACCTCACCACCGCGTACGACAACCAGGACGTGCCGCACACCGTTCCGGTGAAACTCGAGCGTCAGTTCATCCAGACCACCGTCGGCCGTGTCATCTTCAATTCGCACTTGCCGAGCAACTTTCCGTATATCAACGGCTTGCTCAAGAAAAAGGGCGTGCAGCAGCTCGTGTATTACGCCTACTTGCGCTTCGGCCTCGAGAGCACGGTTGCGCTCCTCGACCACCTGAAGGAACTCGGCTTCACGTACGCCACCAAGTCGGGCATTTCGATCGGTATCGACGACATGCTCATCCCTGGCGACAAGCCCAAGCTCGTAGACAACGCCGAAAAAGAAGTCGTCAAGGTGCAGCAGCAATACCTCGACGGCGCGATCACCAACGGCGAACGCTACAACAAGGTCATCGCCATCTGGGGCGACGTCACCGAAAAAGTTGCCGACGAACTCTTCAAGACCCTCGAGAACCAGGACAAGGAAGGCGGCATCAACCCCGTCTATGTCATGGCCGACTCCGGCGCTCGCGGATCGAAACAGCAGATTCGTCAGCTCTCCGGTATGCGCGGACTAATGGCGAAGCCGTCGGGCGAAGTTATCGAGTCGCCGATTACTTCCAACTTCCGCGAAGGCCTCAACGTGCTGCAGTACTTCATCTCGACGCACGGTGCGCGTAAGGGCTTGGCAGATACGGCGCTCAAGACCGCCGACTCGGGGTACCTCACTCGCCGTCTCGTAGACGTCGCGCAAGACGTGATCATCAACGAGCGCGATTGCGGCACCACCGACGGCATCTACGTCGAACCCATCATCGAAGCCGGCGTCGAAGTCGAACCGCTGCGCGACCGCATCGTTGGCCGCGTCTCGCTCGACAAGATCAAGGACTTCGAAGGCCACGTCATCGTTGACGTGAACCAGGAAATCACCGAAGAGCTCGCTAACTCCGTGCAGGCCGCGGGTATCGAGCGCGTTCGCATTCGTTCCGTGCTCACCTGCGAATCCCGCCGCGGTGTTTGCGCTCTGTGCTACGGCCGCAACCTCGCTTCGGGCCGCATGGTTGAACTCGGCGAAGCGGTCGGCGTCATCGCCGCGCAGTCCATCGGCGAACCCGGCACGCAGCTCACGATGCGTACCTTCCACATCGGCGGAACCGCCACCCGCGTTTCCGAGCGTTCCACGCTCGAAGCGCGCAACAACGGCGTCGTCAAATTTGTTGATCTCAAGCACGTCGAAGGTCGCGGCGGCACAGCCATCGCGATGAATCGCTCGGGCTTGATCGCCATCGTTGACGAAAAGGGCCGCGAAAAAGAACGCTACCACGTCGTGTACGGCGCACGCCTCCGCGTTGTCGAAGGCGAGTCCGTCACCCACGGTCAGATTTTGGCTGAGTGGGATCCGTTCACCTTCTCGATCCTGACCGAAACCGCCGGCTCCGTGAAGTTCGACGACCTGCGTCCCGGCCTCACGATCGAAGAGCAAGTTGACGAAGTCACCGGCCTCTCGCAGGACGTTGTCACTCTGCCGCCGGGCGACGAAAAGCATCAGCCTGCGATCCTCGTCCGCGATTCTTCCGGCAAGGTTCGCCGCAAGTACCTCATGCCTTCACGCGCCCACTTGATGGTCAAGGACGGCGATGAAGTTTCGGCCGGAGACGTACTCGCGAAGATCCCGCGCGAAACCACCAAGACGAAAGACATCACCGGTGGTCTCCCGCGCGTCGTCGAACTCTTCGAAACCCGCAAGCCCAAGGATCCTGCCGTCATCAGCGAAATCGACGGCTCGGTTCGTTACGGCGATATCGCCAAGGGCATGCGCAAGATCTACGTCGAAAGCGAAGACCGCAAGACCACGAAGGAATACTCGATTCCTCGCGGTATTCACATCAACGTTCAGGAAGGCGACCACGTCAAAGCCGGTGAGGCTTTGATCGACGGTCCGCTCAACCTGCACGACTTGCTCGCGGTCCTCGGCGAAAAGTTCACCCAGGCCTACCTCGTGAACGCGATTCAAGAGGTCTACCGCCTGCAGGGTGTGAACATCAACGACAAGCACATCGAAACTATTTCCCGGCAGATGATGCGCTGGGTCAAGGTCGAAGACGTTGGCGACACCTCGTTCCTCCTCGAAGAGCAAGTGGACAAGTTCCGCTTCCGCGAAGAGAACGATCAGGTGATCAAGGATGGAGGCCGCCCAGCGACGGGTCGTCCTCTCCTCCTCGGTATCACCAAGGCGTCGCTCTCGACCGACTCGTTCATCTCGGCCGCGAGCTTCCAGGAAACCACGCGCGTACTCACCGAAGCCGCTGTTGCCGGCAAGGTCGACTACCTGCGCGGCCTGAAGGAAAACGTCATCATGGGCCGCCTCATCCCGGCTGGCACGGGTCTCGAGCACTACCGCAGCATTCAGTTGCTGACGGAAATGCCAGCGCCTGCTCCGGTCGAGGACATTCCCGAAGCCGCCGAACTCACTGCGGAGGAAGCCGCCGCGATCGAGTTCCTCGAAAAGGGAACCGAGGCCGACGCGGCCTCCGAAGCCTAATCGTTTCAACGGGTTGGACAGCCAGCCCCCTCAAATCGAAAAACGACCGGCGCTTGGTTTCCTTCAAGCGCCGGTTTTCTTTTTCTCGCAATATGTATGGAATAAGTACTGAGTATTGTTCGGGCACTCAGCCCAATCCATCTATTGCCGCCTGCTGGTGCCCATTTCTAGAATGAGAGTGTCAGGTCTAGTACCAACTGTCGGACTTCCAGACTGAGTTCGCGCAAACTCATGCCCGAGACCAAGAAACCCTCCGCGAGCGACAACGCAGCCCCTAGGGGCCCGGCCGTCTCCGAACGCCTCGCGCAGTTCGAACGCCGCCAGGGTGAGCTTTGGCGTCTGACCTTTTTCCTCCTGCTCGTCATCTCTGTCGTTTTTGCGGTCGTCTCCTGGGACACCATCCGCGCCTTAGCGGTTCGTTTTGAGGCGCTTCCGGTCGGCCTCGTCATCCTCGTCGCGCTTTTCGGCATGTACACCTGGAAGCGCACGCAGGAAATGTCAGAGCTCCGGGGCCTCGTCAAAGGGCTCGAAACTCGTGATACCGAACCGCCCAGCGACCGCCAGATGGATCAGCTCTTTGCGGTCATCGAGCGCTCCCAGCAGGGCTATCGCGACCTGATCGACTCCTTCGACGACGTGCTCCTCGCCCTCACCCTCGACGGCGAAGTCCGCGCCGTCAATCGCAGCTTCGCCGACCTCGTCGGAATGCGCTTCCAGCAAATCGTCGGTCGTCATGTCAGCGAATTCCTCGAGGAGGCCAACGGCGAAGCGCAAACGCTGATCGAACGCGCCATGCCTCGCTTCATCGAGCGCCGCCATTGGACCGGCGTCGTCCACGTCAAGATCAAGGGCCACAAATCGCCCTTCTATTACGACTGCGTCGCTCACGCGATGATGCGTGGAGACCAGGTTCACGGCGTCACGATTCTTGCGCGTGACATCACCGCGTCCCGCAGAAACGAAGCACGCTTCACCGAACTGTTCGAAACGCTCCAGGAAGGCATCTACATCGTCACGCCCGACGATCGCATTCTCGACGCGAATCCCGCGCTCGTTCGAATGCTCGGTTACGATTCGAAAGACGAGCTGCTTTCACACAGCCTCGCCGACGTCCTTCCCGACGCGCAACAGCGCCGCCTCCTTCGCCAGGAAGTCGATAACGAGCCGATGCTTCAGGGCCGCGAGCTCACGCTCATCCGCAAAGACGGCCATCCGATCATTTGCCTCAACACGGCCGCAGTCGTTCGAGACACTTCCGGCCGCGTCCTCCGCTATCACGGCGCGCTCATGGACATCACCGAACGCCGCGAGATGGAACGCCGCCTGTATCAGCAGCAGGAATTTGCGCGCCGCCTGATCGACAGCTTCCCCGATTTGATCTTCGTGCTCAATTCCGAAGGCCACTACACCTTCACCAGCCCCCGCGTAAAAGAAATTCTCGGCTACGATCCCGAGGAATACGACTGGAGCGCGCTCGGCGAACGCACTCATGCGGAAGATCGCCCCGCGCTGCAAACTCTTTTCGCCGAAATGTTCACCGGCCAGCGTTCATTCGGCTCGCTCGAAATGCGCGTGCGCCACAAGAACGGCGATTGGCGCCGCGTCCGCTGCCATCTCAGCCCGCTCTACGACGAAACCGGCAAGATCGACGGCGTCATTATCTCCGGCCGCGACGTTACCGACGTCAAGCGCCTCGAAGAACAGCTCATCCAAGCCGAGAAGCTTGCCGCCATGGGCCAGATGCTCGCCGGCGTCGCCCACGAGCTCAACAATCCCCTCACCGCGATTCTCGGCGTCACCGAATTGCTCCGCGAACGCGCCGGTATGGACGACTCCACCAAGCGCCAGCTCGACCTGACGCATCGCCAGGCCCGCCGCGCTGCCCGCATCGTCCAGAATCTTCTCGAATTTTCGCGCCCCGCCGCGCCCCAGAAAAAAACTCTCGACGTCAGCAATCTCGTCGAGCGCACCCTCCAACTCCACGAACATTCGCTGCGCCGCAACAACATCAGCATCGAATTCCAATCGCAGACCGGCCTCTACTCCGTCGTCGGCGACGCCAACCAGCTCGTCCAGGTCTTCCTCAATCTCATTAGCAACGCCGAGCACGCCATTCGCGAAGTCCGCGAGTCCGGCCGCATCCAGATTCGCATTGGCCGCATTGGCGCCAACGTTTCCGTCACCGTGCAGGACGACGGCGTCGGCATTCTCCCCGATGCGCTTTCGAAACTTTTCGATCCGTTCTACACCACCAAGCGTCCTGGCGGCGGCACCGGCCTCGGTCTCAGCATTTGCACCGCGATCATTCGCGAGCACGGCGGCTCCATCGATGTCGAAACTCTGCCCGTCGGCGGTTCCGCGTTCACGGTTTTCCTCCCGCTCGCCGGCGATAAAAATTCGTCCGATGCGCCGGCCTCTCTCGACAGCGGGACGACGCCCGCTCTCCCCACCACGATTCGCGCCATCGACGCCGGCATCTTCAGCGGTCGCAGCATCCTCGTCCTCGACGACGAAGAAAGCATTCGCATGTTGCTCGAGGAAGGCCTCTCCGCCCACGGCCTCCACGTCGACTGCGCCTCCACCCCCGTCGGCGCCGTCCAGTTCGTGCGCGACCGCAATTACGACATCCTCCTCTGCGATATCAATCTCACGTCCAACGGCCACTCCCTCGCCGGACAGGAAGCCGCCCAGCAAATCCTCTCCGCCGCCGGCGTCAACAAGCCCGTCGTCGTCTACATGACCGGCGACCTCGTCGATCCATCCCCATCCGGCTCCAACGAGCCCCGCCGTTTGCAGAAGCCCTTCCGCATCTCCGAAGTCCTCGCGCTCTTCCGCGAAATTCTTTCCTCAACTCCCGTCGCCAGGCACTGATCTCGCCAAGGTGCCATAGGCATTCTTGTTTACCCTGAGCTGCGAAGGGCCCGTGCGCAACGGATTGCAACCGAGGTGTCTGGCCGTTCGAACGCATCGCCCGCCATCATCTCCTCAAAACTCCCGCTGCTCTCGCCGTTACGTGAGTAAGCGTACGCCCCCTTTACCCTTTGTCCACACCGCTGCTTTTCATTATCAGACTCACTCTCTCCCCGTAAGACACTGATTCCATACACAGATTCTCGCGCAAGCGAGTGTGTTCGACTATGACCAGACCCCGCGCAAGGGGTGGGCGTTTTGCCCTGCTCCTGCTGCTATTACCTGTGTGTTTTCTGCCCCTCGTCGTTTCGGGGCAACGTACCCTCGCGCCCGTCCGCTCACCAAAAATCTCACGACTGGTCCACACGCCACGTCGTCTTCACGCAATTCGCTACATCCAACGTCCTCGAAGCCGCGAGCCGCGACCCCCGCGCGCTATGCGCTGGCGTGAACTCGACCAGCTCGAAACGCAGCGCCGCCTCGGCCAGTTTCGTTCCCGCAGCTACCTTCAGTTCGGCTTGCGCAATCCGATTCTTCGATTTCCAACGCGTACGCCCACGAGCAATATCCAGCGCGACTGGAATATCAACCTGGGAACCACCGGCACCGCCAACAGCATGTATCCCGGCGAAATATCACGTTTAACCCTGCCGCGACTCCCAATTGCACCGCGGACTTCATCGTCTTCCCCGTAGCCGCGAACGGCAGCGCAACCCAAGCCAACATCGTCGGTTGTACCGCCTTTACAGCGGAACGACCGCCACCAACGGTTCGAATGGTTTCTGCAATCGCACTGCAACCGGTAACGACGACGGAAATGAAGCCACGGTGATTTGGTCCTACAACGTCCAGCAATCCCGACGGCGGTGCAGTTCCAACCTCTCCCGCAATTTCCTGCGACGGAACGAAGGTAGCATTTGTTGAGTCGGCAACCGTAACCCCGCGCACTTCCATGTACTCGCGTGGCGCACAGGAGACACTGGAACGGCGAATCTCCAGACGACAACCTCGCCCAAAGCGATCACAACTTTAGCACCGGCGCTCCCGTCGCCACCGGAACACTGGCGTCGCCTCCGACCTTGCCTTCGGATCCACCTCGGATACTCTCTCTTCGTCCCTACATCGACTACGCCAACGATTCGCGTACGTAGGAAACGACAGCGGCGTCCTTTACCGAATAAAAAATGTTTTCTGCACGCTCCCGTCATGCACGGGTGTAGTCGGTGGTCTTAAGCCTCGATCGACACGACCTGGGCACGGGCGGTGCCGTAAGCGTTTGCACGGGCAAATTGACCGGCCCGTTCTCAATTTTCTCAACCTCTACATCTACGTTGGCTGCTCCGACGGCAAACTCTACTCGATCACCAGGCCGGCGTCGTCTCTTCACTCACAGTGGGTGACGGTGTTGCCTCAAAGACTTACGGTGGAATCGTCGATCCCCCAATCGTTGACGCGGTCAACGCATTCGTTTACGCGGTCAGCGGTTCGGCCGGCGGCGGAAATCACGGCGTCCTCGTTCAGGCCAAATCAGATTTTAGCTCCGCGGTCGCAGTCCCGATCGGCAACGGCAATCAATGCAACATTCACGCTCCCGCCCTCAGCAATTCGTATTTCACCAATACAACTCCGGCAGGGGCTCAGATTTACATTGGTGGTGTGACGGGAACTGTCGGAACTTGCACCGCTGCTGGAGCCACCGGAGGCGTGGCCGTTCTATACAGCGCTACTCTCGGCACAGGTGGCCTTCTTCCTTCTGGCGCGCCCGCAAACACGCTCGCCAGCGGTAATCCAGTCGGCAGCGAATACGCACCCATCGCCGAATTCTTCAACACCGCTTCAGGCGAGGACGGCTTGTTCGTCGATCTTCTTCGCAACAGCAATTCTGGGTACAACAACATCTATTCCTTCAACGTCACGTCGGGCTTCACCACCACAATTGCGAACTCAACTGTTGAAGGCCAGGGTTCGAGCGGCATCGTCTTCGACAACGCTGCCAGCACCACAACTTATCCGCAAGCCTCCAGCCTTTATTTCAACTCCTTCAACCAAAACGCGAATTGCACCAACCCTCAAACCGGGACGAACACCAACGGCTGCGCCATAAAACTGACTCAGGCAGGTCTAGAATGAAAACTCACCACAAGAATCGACCGCCCACTGAATCCAAGGCTGACGCCACCGCCAAGCCGAAGCGCCCCTACGTCAAGCCGGCCTTCCAGCACGAAAAAGTTTTCGAAACCATGGCGCTCGCCTGCGGAAAGCTCGGCCCCACCCAAGCTCAGTGCCGCTTCAACCGGAGGAACTCCTGACTCCTCGCAACGCGACCGCCACCGCAGCCGCCCCCGTTCCCGCCGCTGCTCCAAAATCCGCGCCACAGACACAGGCCCAGAATCCTACGTCGGCGTACGCGCCGCCTCACGTTCGCCCAACGCCAAGCAGCACCGCCGCCGTCGCAGCTACAAATTCATCTCACGACACCCGCCTCGACCTCGCCGCCGAAGTCCTCCATCGTTTCGGCGAAGTCCGCTTCATCGCGCATGGCAGCAGTATGATCCCTTCGATCTATCCCGGCGATCTCCTCACCGTCCGTTCCGATTCCGCGGCCGAAGCGCGCCGCGGCGAAATTGTTTTTTTCCTTCTCGGCGGCCGCCCGTTCGTTCATCGCGTCATGCGCAAATGGCCAGAGCGCAATCGCGTCGTCTTCGCCACGCGCGGCGACGCGCTCCCCAAAGAAGATCCGTCGATCGACGCCAGCCAGCTTCTTGGCCGCGTCACGCACATTCAACGCCGCGGCAAATCCGTAGCCGTCGTCGCCAAGCCCGGCCCGTTCACTCGCGCTCATCGCTGGGCCGTCCGCAATTCGCCGATTTTCGCGCGCCTCCTGCTCGCCGCACACTCTCTCCGCATGCGCTTCGCCGGCCGCTCCACCGATTTCGCCGATCGCTCCGCATCCGATCATCTCCAGGGATTCGCCTGATGTCCCGCGCCGCTCTCGCCGAATCCGTAGCTCGTGAACAATCAAGCGAGCACCGGCGCGAGCGCGGCCAATCGCTATCGTTGCCCAGCGTCACCGTACAGATCGGCGGCATCCCCATCCTCCTCCAGCCCAGCGACCCAAAATTCTGCGACGTCCTCGTATCCCGCTACGAATCATTCGCCACTCGCAACGCACCCGACACCGCCGACAGTAACGCCAACGTCGCCTGCCGCTTCGAAATCCATCTCGACCCGCACGGCCGCGCCTCCGACGAAGACGCCCGCGTCACCCGCGAAGTAACCAACGGAGCTTCGCTCTGGCATTTCCGCCGCGGCGATTTCGACGCCACCTGGGACCCGCGCGCTGGCCACGGCCGCATCACCCAGTGCCCGAATCCGTACTCGATCGACACCGTCCTTCGCATCACGCATTCGCTTGTCCTCGCCGAAGAAGGTGGCTTCCTCCTCCACGCCGCCAGCGCAATTCGCAACAATCGCGCATTCCTCTTCGCCGGAGTCTCCGGCGCCGGCAAAACCACAATCTCGCGCCTCGCTCCTCCCGACGCCACCGTCCTCACCGACGAAATCTCCTACATCCGCCGGGCCGCAAACAAAAATTACGTCGCCTTCGGCACTCCCTTCGCCGGCGAACTCGCCCGCATCGGCGCCAACACTTCCGCCCCGCTCGACGCCCTCTATCTCCTCGTCCAGGGCCCCGAAAATCGCATCGCTTCAATCTCCAAAATCGACGCCGCCCGCGCCATCATGCGCCACGTCCTATTTTTCGCCGAAGAAAAAGAACTCGTCGCCAAAGTTTTCGATTCCGTTCTCGAATTCGTCTCGCGCGTCAAAGTCGCCCAATTCATTTTCACGCCCGACGCCCGCGCCTGGGAGCTCTATCACGATGACCGCAACCTACGTCTCTCGCAGCCACTCCGTCGCCGCTCGCGAACTCGCCGGCGAAATGATGATCATGTCCGCCACCGATTCCACGCTCTTCAGCCTCAACGAAACCGCCACGCTCATCTGGAACGCCGCCGACGGAAAAACTTCTCTCCGCGACATCGTCGAAAACAAAATCTGCCCCGAATTCGACATCGACCCGGAAACCGCCTATCGCGACGCCGAATCTCTCGTCACCAATCTCGCCGAGCTCGGCATTCTGCAACTCTCCGTCCGAACCAACGCCGGCCCGCACCTAAACTAGCGCACATGAGCCTCATCACCGATCTCAATCGCAAAGCTCTCGAACGTGGCGTCCCGCTCTCCGTCCATCTCGACGTCACCTATCGCTGCAACGAGCGCTGCGAACACTGCTATCTCGAGCACGATGGCGACGGCGAAATGTCCACCGCCGAAATCAAATCCGCTCTCGATCAACTCGCAGCCGCAGGCGTCTTCTTTCTCACCATCAGCGGCGGCGAACCACTCATCCGCCCCGACATTTTCGAAATCATCGAGTACGCCCGCTCGCTCCGCTTCAACGTAAAACTGAAAACCAACGCCATCCTCATCCGCGAAAGGGAAGCCCGCCGCCTTCGCGAACTCAACGTCGAGCAAGTTCAGATCAGCGTCTACTCCCACCGCGCCCAGGTCCACGACGGTATCTCCAAAGTCCCCGGCTCGCTCGATCGCACCATCCGCGGCATCCGCCTGCTCAAGGCGCACGGCCTCAAAGTCACCATCGCCAACGTTTTGATGAAAGGAAATCTCGACGACGCCGAAGGCGTCCGCCAGCTCGCCGCAGAAATCGGCGCTCACTACACGCTCGATCCCACCATCACGCCGATGATGAACGGCGACAGTTCACTGCTCGCCCTGCGCATCACGTCCGACAGTCTGCGCACCGTCTTCACCGATTCGACTTTGGTAGGAAACGTCGAAGAATTTTGCGCCCCGCCAACCGCAATCGACGAAGACACGCTCGAAGGCTACCCCTGCAGCGCCGGCCACACCGCCGCCTACGTCTCGCCGTGGGGCGACGTCTACCCGTGCGTCCAGTTCCCACTCACCTGCGGGAACGTCCGCGAACAAAATTTCGCCGACATCTGGAAAAATTCTCCGCAGTTCAACGAAGTCCGCGCCATCCGCGGCAAACATCTCTCCACGTGCAATTCCTGCTCGCACCTCGGCAGTTGCACCCGCTGCCCCGGCCTCGCCTGGATGGAAGGCAACATGCGCGGCCCCAGCACCGCCGACTGCGAAAAATCCTTCATGCGCACCGGTATCCCCACCGCCAACATGCTCCAGCGCGGCTATACCGACGCCCAAGCCTTCGCCGAGCCTCCCCAACATCTTCGCGGCGCCACTCGCACCCTCGTCCAAATCCAACCCGCGCGCTAAATGAAAAAAGCACGGCAAACGCCGTGCCCCTTTCCTCTTCTCATCTTCTCCGCGCCTCTGCGCCCTCTGCGAACTCTGTGTTAAATTCTTCGCCTCTATCTTTACCTCGTCACTTCATTACTTCTTTACTTCACCTCTCTCATCCACCCCAAAATCCCAAACAAACAAATTCAGCCCCCCCGGTAAAATCTCCGCCAACGCATACTCCCCCGGCGGCAACGGCTCGCTCAACGTAAACCGATAAACCCTCTTCGCCACTTCCCACTCCTGGATCGAAATCGTGTGATTCTCCAGCCCCACCTGCTCGCCCATCATGCTCCGCACCGACTCGATAATTCTCTTGTTCCCCTTGACCGTCGCCTTCAACAACTCCACCTCCGGTCCATCTACACTCTGCCGGCTCGTCCGCTCCAGTCCCGACTCCTGCTCATCCTCCGTCGTCAATTCGCGCAAATAAAATTCCGGATTCGCCGAATTGATCCGCAGCGTCGCCCGCTTTCCTTCCAACTCAATATTTTTCTTCCCCGGAATAATCGGCAGCGGCGACAGCACGCGCTTCAACTGATTTTTCCGGTCCGTCTTCACTGCCGTCCCCACCTGCGGAATCGGAATCACCGACTTTCCTTCCACCGCAAACATCCCTTCGCCCGGCGGCAAAAAAGTCCCGCCTCCCACCTGCAAACTCGCATCGACATCCAGCGTCGTCTCGATCTTCCGTTCCTCTTCCTGCTTATGAATCTTCGCCGCCAACGCATCATCCGCCGCCGACGCGTCTTTGTCCGCTTTAGCCGTAGCGTCCCAATCCACCAGACTCGCCGGAATCTCTTCCCAGCTCCCGCGCTCCAAACTGAAATACCTCACCCGATCCCCATTCTTCTCATAACTCCGCACCATCTGAAACGTCCCATCCTTCAACACCAGCTTCTTCCCCCGCGTACTCCGGGCATCCGCGCCGCTATCCTGCGTACCCTGCTCAAGCCGTCCCGACGCAGACACACCAACACAAAGAGCTGCCGCAACAACTGCGCAGCTCATCCACAAAACCAGTCTATGAGTTGAAATCTGGAACCCCATGCGTGAGCCCTGACCGGCGCTACCCCGATCGCCGTCCGTCACCTTATGCGATGCAATTCACCACGGCTCAGGTTGACCACTCATTCGAGCATATCCCCGAGGCCCATAGCCCACGCAACCACCCCGTTTCCGGAGATATTGAAGCTCCTGGGTGCCGCACCCTTCGATTTTAAGGGTGCGGAATTTTCGGTCCACAGCCGAGGTCTACCTTCCTCTGCCCCTCACCCCACCAACGGCACCGGCGTCGGATTCCTCTCCACAAACTGCCTCTGATGCCAATACGGATACACCGGCGTCCGATCGCTCGCCTTATCCAGCTTGGCCATCTGCTCGGCCGTCAACTTCCACCCCACCGCCAGCAAATTCTGCCGAAGCTGCTCCTCGTTCCGCGCGCCAATCACCACGTTGTCCACCGTCGGCCGCTGCAACAACCAATTCAGCGCCACCACCGGCACCGGCTTCCCAACCTCCTTCGAAACCTCCTCCAGCGCATCCACCACCTTGTACAAATACTCGTCCTCCACCTGCGGCCCAAAATCCGCCGTCTTGTGCAGCCGGCTCTGCGCCGGCAGCGGCTTCCCGCGCCCGATCTTCCCGGTCAGCCGCCCCCAACCCAGCGGACTCCACACAATCGTCCCGACCCGCTGATCGATCCCCAGCGGCATCAACTCCCACTCAAACTCCCGCCCAATCAGCGAGTAATACGCCTGATGCGCCACATACCGCGTCCATCCATACCGGTCTGCCACCGCCAGCGACTTCATCAGATGCCAGCCCGAAAAATTCGAACACGCGATGTACCGCACCTTCCCGCTTTGCACCAGCCCATCCAGCGTCCGCAGCGTCTCTTCCACCGGCGCTGTCGCGTCAAACCCATGCATGTGATAGATGTCGATGTAGTCCGTCCCCAGCCGCCGCAAGCTCGCCTCGCAAGCCTTCAGCAGATGAAATCGCGACGACCCCACATCATTCACGTCACTCCCCATTCGAAACGTCGCCTTGGTCGAAATCAGCACCTTGTCCCGCCGCCCCTTGATCGCCTGCCCCGTAATCTCTTCCGCTAGCCCGTTCGAATAAATATCCGCCGTATCCAGCATATTCAGCCCGGCATCCAGGCAAATATCGACCAGCCGCGTAGCCTCCGCGACATCACTCGCCCCCCAAGCCTTAAAAAACTCGTTCCCCCCGCCAAACGTCCCCGTCCCAAAACTCAACACCGGCACCTTCAACCCCGACCCGCCCAACTGTCGATATTCCATGTTTATCCCCGAATTTGAACTTGCCTTGGACATAGATGCCCCGTCCCCAGCCCCGTCACGAATAAAATCCATAGCCACGGAAACACCTCACAACGGATCCGGCGTCCGTCAATCACCGCCGTGATGGTATCGCATAAACGCCAAAGTCCCGAACCCACCCCGAAACAGACAGTTACGAGACGGCATTTGGGTGCCGCACCCTTTCGCTTCTAAAGGGTGCGGGTTTAGAGCCACACCCAGCCCACAACGACGATCGCCCACTGCCCATGACTCCCAAAATCGCTATTGACAGAAAGGTATCTTTCTGGTAATATACCTCCCATAGAAAGTCTTGCTCTGCCGGGCCACCCGACAAGCCCAGTCCACAGTCATTTTGGAGTGCGGCGCTCCCGCGCCGCTTTCGAGGTCGCAGCCCCAGCGCAGTCGTAACCCATTTAGAATCAGCCTGATCCTATGGCCGCACATTCGACCGCATCTAACCACCTTAGAATCAAATTCTTAACACATCCCTACGTTCAACTCATTTAGAATCACATCCTTAGAAAAAAGCCCCGGGGGGTGGGTAGCCTAAGCCCAAAAACAAAAGGCTCTCCGGCCAACGGCCGGAGAGCCAAATATCAATCCATTGCTGCCCGCAAAGGGCAGCAGAGCCGTCAGCTTAGTGCGTGCAGCGCGGGAACAGCGTCACGAGCACCATCAGGTCCGACAGCGTAAACAACCACTGGTCCGCCTGATTCCCCGCCGCTTCCGCTGCCCGGGCGATAAAGCCCAGGTGGCGGTTCTTGGCGAAGTTATGCAGGTGATCGACGCAAATCCCTGTCAGCGTCGCCACTTCCGAGTCGGTGAAGATCTTCTGGCTGGCTTTCACGGTAACCATGGCCTTGGCCTCTTTCTGGACTCGCCGCTTTTACGATTGGGCCCAACTGCCTTCGATGCTGTCTGTATCGTATTAGCTGCACAGACACCTGAGCAATAGTCGTTCCGTTCCATGAAGCCAAAACCACTCGATTGGTACTTTTATTCCAAACCCCAGCAAAACCGGATGTTTTCGGTGGAAAAACCGTGAATTTCGGCATTACCGGAAGGAAAAACCCTGTACCAAGGAGCAGGTAAATTTGTCCCACTTTTGCAAGTCTTGCTATGGCTTTCGGTAGCTCGCTGCTATTTCCCGCATTTGTTTCTCGTGCCGGAGCTCGTGCCGGGCCACCATCTCGAACCATTCGTAGGCGCTCAAGCTCCCCAGAAACGGATGCCGCCACCGATATACCGCAAGATTCCGCTCTTTCGTCTCATCGATGAACGCCAGCATCCGCTCTCGGACATTCCGTAGCTCCGCCAGCATCGTTTCCTTCTCGGCGAGCATGTCGGGATCGACCGGCACTGGCGCCTGCCGCTTGACCAACCGCGCTTCGACCAGCGCGAGCGGCAGATGGAGCCTCTTCAGTCGTGAAATCCTCTTCGGTCGATGCTGCATGACCCGGTCAGCAGACCCGACCACGCTCCGCTCCACCATGATCAGGTGGGCAACAATTTCCGCGGCGCACCAGCCGCCGCGCTTCGGCCGGGTCCGCCACTGATCCGCCGGCACCTCGTCCGCCGTGCTCAGCATGCGGCTCTGCGCACGCGCCAGCTTCTCTAGGATGGGAGCTAATCTCGACACGAGGAATGAATTTGCGAGTTGATGGATCGGATGCCGGGACAAGGCGCATCCGTAAACTGCGATCGGCGGCAGGCCGGGGCCATTTTGGAGTGCGGCGCTGCCGCGCCGCTTTTGCAACTTCAGCGTTGCCGCCAATCCTAACGCTAAACCGTCGCCCCACCAGCTTGCTCAAACGCATGCGCCAATTGCAATACCCGCGCCTCGCCAAACGCCGGCCCAAAAATCTGCAACCCGACGGGCAGCTTTCCGCCGCAAACTTTTCCGCAAGGCACCGAAATTCCCGGAACACCCGCCAGCGACCCGGTCACCGTATAAATATCCGCCAGATACATCTGCAGCGGATCGTTGGTCCGTTCGCCCAGCTTGAACGCCGGCACCGGCGAAGTCGGCGTCACGATCGCATCCACTTTCGTAAACGCATCGCGAAAATCTTGCGCAATTAGGGCACGAACTTTCTGTCCCTTCAAATAATAGGCATCGTAATATCCGGCCGACAAAACGTAAGTCCCAAGCACGATGCGCCGCTTCACCTCGGCGCCGAAACCCGCGCCGCGCGTCTTGCGATACATCGCCAGCAGGGAATCGTCGTTCACGCGCAGGCCGTACCGCACGCCGTCGTAACGCGCCAGGTTCGAGCTCGCCTCCGCCGTCGCGATGATGTAGTACACCGCAATCGCGTAATCCGTGTGCGGCATCTCGATGTCGATCAGCTTGCACCCAGCTTCTTCAAAATCTCGATGCCCGCTTCGATCTTTTTGCGAACTTCGCCGTCCATTCCTTCGCCGAAATATTGCTTCGGAATCCCGATGCGCATTCCCGCTAACAGGCTTGTCCAATTCCGCGACGTAATCCGGCACCGCCGCCGTCGTCGAAGTCGAATCGTTCGGATCGCGGCCCGCAATCACATGCAGCACCGACGCAACATCCTTCACGTTGTGCGCAAACGGCCCGATGCGATCCAGCGAAGACGCAAACGCAATCAATCCGTAGCGCGACACGCGCCCATAACTTCCCATCATCGCCGGCACGCCGCACATCGCACCCGGTTGCCGAATCGATCCGCCCGTATCCGTCCCGAGCGATGCCACAGCCAACCCAGCCGCAACCGCCGCCGCCGATCCTCCGCTCGATCCGCCCGGAATGCGATCAGTCGCTTCGGGATTCAGCACCGGCCCGTACGCCGAATTCTCGTTCGAGCTGCCCATCGCGAATTCATCGCAATTGGTCTTGCCCAAAATCACCGCGCCGGCATTTTCCAGCCGCGCAACCGCCGTCGCATCGTAAGGCGGCACATACTTCTCCAAAATTTTCGATCCGCAAGTCGTCGTCACGCCGCGCGTGCTCAACACATCCTTCACGGCAACCGGCACGCCCGCAAGCGCTGGCAATGGCTTGCCCGCAGCGACCAGCGCATCCACGCGATCCGCCTGCGCATACGCACGCTCTTCCGCAAGCGCAAGAAACGCATTCAGCTTCGGATTCTGCGCCGCAATCCGCGAAAAATGTTCCTTCGCCAATTCGCGCGCCGAAATTTTCTTCGCGCCGAGCGCCGCTCGAACTCCATCAATTGTCCAGTTCTCAGCCATTCTCGAATTTCTTCCGGAAGCAGGTTTGCTGTTTCTTGGTTTTTCGTTACTTCATTACTTCGTTGCTTCTTTACTTCGCCTTTGCCCTTGCGGAACTACCGCTCGATCACTTTCGGCACACGAAAATACGGCGGTTCCGGATCCGGCGCCTGCTTCAACAACTCCGCCGCTCCGTGACACGGAACTTCGACATCTTCGCGCAGCGTCGCATCCGCCGTCTGATCGTCCGTCAACACCTGCGCCATCGGCTCGACATTCGCCGTATCGAGCTCGTTCAACTTCCCAATGTAATCGAGGATTTCGTTCAGCTGTTTTCCGTATGTCGCCAGTTCGTCTTCGGTGAGATCGAGATACGCCAGCTCCGCCACGCGCAGAACATCTTCCCTGCTGATCTTCAAGAAGCCACCTCAGCGCCCTTGCGTTGATAGTGCGTCACAATGTAGTTATCGACAAGCGCCTGAAACGCCGCCGCCAATTCGTCGTACGTACCTTCGAGCGTCACATCTTTCTTCCCGTCGATGTAAACAGGGCAGCGCGGCGCCTCTCCCGTGCCCGGCAAACTGATACCGATATTCGCGGCCTTCGATTCGCCCGGCCCATTCACGATGCAGCCCATCACCGCCAGTGTCATCGTTTCGACGCCGTCATACTGCGTCTTCCAGGTCGGCATCATGTCGCGAATGTATCCCTGAATCGCTTCGGCCAATTCCTGAAACGTCGAACTCGTCGTGCGCCCGCAACCCGGGCACGCGGTCACGCTCGGCGAAAACGAACGCAGCCCCAGCGCCTGCAACAATTCGCACGCCGCGTAAACCTCTTCGCGCCGATCACCGCCCGGCCGCGGCGTCAGCGAAATCCGGATCGTGTCTCCGATCCCGTCATACAAAAGCACGCCGAGCGAAGCCGCCGACCAAATCTGCCCCTTCATCCCCATACCCGCTTCCGTCAATCCGAGATGCAGCGGCTGCTGCGTCTTCGTCGCCAAATCGCGATACACCGTGATCAAATCGCGCGGCCGCGAAGTCTTGCACGAAATAATGATCTGATCGTTCCGCAGTCCCGATTCCAGCGCCAGCTCGGTCGATTGCAGCGCGCTTAGCACCATGCACTCATTAATGATGTCTTCCGACTCTTTGCCCAGATTCTGATCGGTGTTTTCCTGCATCTTGCGCATCACCAGCTCTTGATTCAGCGAGCCGCCGTTCACACCGATGCGTACCGGCTTCCCGTTATCGACCGCGATTTTGCAGATCGTCGAAAACTGTTCGTCACGCCGCTGCCCGGCGCCGACGTTCCCCGGATTGATCCGATACTTATCCAGCGCGGCCGCGCAATCGGGATACTTCGTCAGCAGCACGTGCCCGTTGTAGTGAAAATCTCCGATGATCGGCGCGTTGCAACCCGCCGCGAGCAGCCGCTTCTTGATCTCCGGCACCGCCGCCGCAGCTTCCGGCACATTCACTGTCCATCGCACAATCTCGGAGCCCGCTTCCGCCAGCTCCATCGTCTGCTTGAACGTTGCCTCGACGTCCGCCGTGTCGGTGTTCGTCATCGACTGCACGACAATCGGCGCGCCGCCGCCCACGTTCACGTGGCCAACTTTCACACCGTACGTTTTCCGACGAGGGTGCAGCGTGGCCGCTGCATCAAAGCCGTTGATCTGGGTAAGCATAATCCTCTCTATTTTAGCAGACAGGAGCGAAATCGCGCTCTTCTCGCCTGTAAAGACGCTTTCCTTTGCGCAATTCCGGCGCTCTGTGGTACTCCCTTGAGTCATGACCCGATTCGATTTGCCGAACGCGCCTGCCGCTCAGACCGAAGCCGTAAAGGCCTGGTCCGAGCCAGTCACGATCCCCACGTATCTGCCGATGGCGCCCGACAAAAACCCGATGTTCCTCGAAAAGCGCGTCTATCAGGGCAGCAGCGGCGCCGTCTATCCGCTGCCTTTTTACGATCGAGTCGCGACCGAGCCGGTCCCGCACTCCTGGCAAGCTCTGCACATCGAAAATGAATTCGTCCGCGTGATGGTGCTTCCTCAGATCGGCGGCCGCATCCACATCGGGCTCGACAAAGCGAACAACTATGATTTTTTCTATCGCCAAAACGTGATCAAGCCCGCGCTGGTCGGGCTCGCAGGACCTTGGTGCTCGGGCGGCGTCGAGTTCAACTGGCCGCAGCATCATCGGCCGGCAACGTACATGCCGGTCGAAACGCAGATCGAACAACACGCCGACGGCTCGCAAACGATTTGGTGCTCCGATCATGATCCGATGCACCGGCTCAAAGGTATGCACGGCGTCTGTCTGCATCCGGGCAAGTCTTACATCGAGCTGAAAGTTCGCCTCTACAATCGAACGCCGTTTGTGCAGACGTTTTTGTGGTGGGCCAATCTCGCGACGCACGTTCACGAACTGTATCAATCGTTTTTCCCGCCCGACGTTCACTACGTCGCGGACCACGCTCGCCGCGCGATGAGCAGATATCCGCTCTGCGAAGGCGAATATTACGGCGTGAACTACGGCGGGCGTGGGCAGAGCGGAATCCCCGCCGCCGAGCGTCCCGACAATTTCATTCCGCCTGGAACGTATCCACCGAACGACATCAGTTGGTACGCCAACATTCCCGTGCCGACCAGCTACATGGCTGTGGGTTCGTCCGAAGATTTTTCCGGCGGCTACGACCACAAAAAGCGCGCCGGCTTGATTTTGCTTGCGGATCATCACATCGCGCCCGGCAAAAAACAGTGGACGTGGGGCAATCACAAATTCGGTTACGCGTGGGATCGCAACCTCACCGATGACGACGGACCTTACATCGAGTTGATGACGGGCGTCTTCACCGATAATCAGCCGGATTTTTCTTTCCTCGATCCAGGCGAGACGAAAGTTTTCAGCCAGTATTGGTATCCGATTCGCGAAATCGGCCCGGCACAGATGGCGAATCTCGATGCGGCGGCGAGCTTGGTCGTTGATAAAGGCATCGCACGCATCGGAGTCTGTGTCACCGGTGATTTTCCGGCCGCGAGCGTGCGCGTAGAAGCAAGCAGCAAGCTCATCGCCGAGTGGAAAAGAGATTTGTCTGTAGGATCGTCGCTGCTCGAGAAAACGGAATTGCCCGCGGAAGCGCGCGACCGGGATGTGGCTCTCATCGTGTCCGATAGAGACGGCCGCGAGATTTTGCGGTATCAACCTGCGGCACCGAGCGAGGCGAAACCGCCCGCACCCGCCACCGAACCGCCGTTGCCGGCCGATGTGGCTAGCACCGACGAACTCTACATCATCGGCCTTCATCTCGACCAATATCGTCACGCTACGCGGCACCCGGAAATCTATTGGCGAGAAGCGTTGAGGCGCGATCCAGGCGATTCGCGTTGCAACAACGCGATGGGTTTGTGGCATTTGCGTCGGGATGAATTTGCCGCCGCCGAAAAATATTTTCGAGCCGCCATCGATCGCCTGACTTCGCGGAATGCGAACCCATACGACGGAGAGCCGCACTACAATCTCGGCCTGACACTTCGTCATTTGGATCGCGATGCCGAAGCCTACGACGCTTTCTACAAAGCGACATGGAGCGGCAAATGGCAGGCGGCCGGATTTCAACGAATTGCAGAAATTGATGCCACGCGCGGCGACTGGGAGAAAGCCGCCGAGCACGCGTTGAAATCGCTCCGTAAGGATGCGGACAATCTTCAGGCACGCAATCTCGCCACGATCGCCTTGCGCAATTGCGGCCGTTCGACTGAAGCCGATCGGCTTCTCGAAGAAACGCGAGCTCTCGACAAGCTCGACATATGGAGTCGCCATCTTGCGAGCGGCGAAGTTCCAGCCGACGCGCAAATGGCGCTCGATCTTGCTTTTGACTACGCGCGTTGCGGTTTGGTCATAGAAGCAATGGCGATTCTAGATCGCGCCGCGCGAACACCGGCCTCGGATGGCTCGTTTCCGATGGTGCTGTACGCGCTGGCTGCGTTTCGCGCCAAGAAGAATGATCCCGAAGGCGCTGAGCGCACCTGGGCTGAGGCTGCGGCGGCAAGCCCCGATTACTGTTTTCCGAATCGCCTGGAAGAATTGCTGATTCTCGAAGCTGCCATCGCGGCTCGACCCAGCGATGCGCGCGCGCCGTATTATCTCGGCAATTTACTCTACGCGCGGCGCCGCCACAAAGACGCGATCGCGATGTGGGAGCGCTCGACGCTGCTCGATCCAACGTTTTCGATCGCGTGGCGCAATCCTGGCATCGCGTACTTCAATATTGAGCGCGATCCCGCGAAAGCCCGCGACGCTTTTGAGAAGGCACTCGCCGCGAATCCCGCTGACTCACGCGTTTTGTATGAGCGCGATCAATTGTGGAAACGTATCGGTGAGCCTCCGGAATCTCGACTCGCGGAGTTGGAGCGCCATCTTGACCTCGCGAACTCTCGCGACGATCTTTCTGTCGAACTCGCGAGCCTCTACAATCAAACGCGTCAGCACGAAAAGGCGCTGGCGATCGTTTGTGCGCGCAAATTTCAGCCGTGGGAAGGCGGCGAGGGTCTCGCGCTCGGACAGCATGTGCGTACGCACGTCGCATTGGGTCGCCGCGCGCTGCAGCAAGGCAAATCCGCTCAAGCCCGGAGCCTGTTCGAGGCCGCGCTCCAGGCGCCCGAAAATCTGGGCGAGGCAAAGCATCCGCTCGCGAACCAAAGCGACATCCACTATTGGCTCGGAGTTGCTCTCGATGCCGCCGGTGATTCGGTAGCAGCACGCGAATCCTGGGAACGTGCCGCCGCGCACCGCGGTGATTTTCAGCTCATGCGGGTCACGGCGTTTTCCGAGCTCACCTTTTACAGCGCCTTGGCTCTCGCACGACTCGGTAACGCCAAAGAGTCCGCGGGTTTACTGCAAGGGCTGGTCGATTTTGCCGATTCGTTGAGAAGGCAAGAGCCGAAGATCGATTACTTCGCTACCTCGCTCCCGCAAATGCTCTTGTTTGAAGACGACGCGCGCAAACGCAACGACGCCCGGGCTGATTTTCTCGAGGCCCAGGCGCGCATCGGCCTCGGCGATTCCGTCGCCGGACGCAAATTGCTCGATCGCGTGCTCGCAGCCGATCCTAATAACGCGTATGCGGCGGACTTGCTCGCCGAACTCGAATTGCTGGCCCCGGCTGCGCACAGCCAGTACTCGTGATCACCGCGCCCGGCAGCAGCGGGCTCGGGAATGCCGCAAAATCCGCCGCGGATTCCGCAATTCATTACAACGCGGGCTATGTCTGGATGATTTCGTCCGTCGCCGCGCTCGGCGGATTGCTTTTCGGCTACGACTGGGTCGTCATCGGTGGCGCGAAGCCATTTTATGAAAGCTATTTTCGTCTCACATCCGAAACATCGATCGGCTGGGCGAATAGTTGCGCGCTGATCGGATGTCTGGGCGGCTCGATTTTAAGCGGAGCGCTGAGCGAGCGCTTTGGCCGCAAAAAGTTGCTGATCCTCGCGGCGTTGCTGTTCGCAGTCTCATCCGTGTTCACGGGGTGGGCCTTCTCATTTGCCGCGTTCATCGCGTGGCGCGTTGCCGGCGGCGTTGCGATCGGCATCGCGTCCAACGTATCGCCGACTTATATCGCTGAAGTCAGCCCGGCTCCGTGGCGCGGCCGGTTGGTGACGCTCAATCAGCTCACGATTGTTGTCGGAATTCTAGCCGCGCAAATCGTGAATTGGCTTATCGCCGAACGTGTCGCCGATGGCGCCACGCAACAGATGATTTTGCACTCGTGGAATGGACAATATGGGTGGCGCTGGATGTTCACCGCGGTTGCTGCACCTTCCATCGCATTCCTGATCGGCGCGATTTTCATTCCGGAGAGTCCGCGCTGGCTTGCGCGCCGGGGCGATGAAAGGCAAGTCCGGGAAACGCTCGCCCGAATCGGCGGCGAACGTTATAGCGAAATCGCATTGCAAGAGATTCGCGAAACACTTGCGGGCGAGGCTCAAGCACATTCGCACGCTTCGGGCGATCTCCGCGCGCTCTTCACGCCGAACACCCGAAAAATTCTGGGAGTGGGCATCGCGCTCGCAGTTTTGCAGCAATGGAGCGGCATCAACGTCATCTTCAACTACGCCGAAGACATCTATCGCAGCGCGGGCTACGGCATCAGCGGCATTCTGTTCAACATCGTGATCACGGGAACCATCAATCTGGTTTTCACGCTGCTCGCGCTGGGGCTGGTCGATCGCGTCGGTCGCCGCGCGCTCATGCTCTTCGGCGCCGCGGGCATCGGCATCTCACACACGCTGCTCGGTTTCACCTATCGCGCAGGCGTTCAAGGCTTGCCGATTCTGCTTCTGACGCTGTGTACGATCGGTTTCTACGCACTTTCGCTTGCGCCGGTAACCTGGGTGCTGATCTCCGAGCTCTTTCCGAATCGCATCCGCAGTATCGGCGTCTCGGTCGCCGTCTCCGCGTTGTGGATCGCTTCATTCATTCTTACGTTCACATTTCCGCTGTTGCAGCGAGCCGTTGGTTCGGCGGGGACGTTCTGGACGTACGCGGGGATTTGCTTCGCGGGGTTTCTCTTCGTTTGGGCTGCGGTGCCGGAGACAAAAGGGAAGTCGCTGGAGCAGATCGAGCACGATCTGGCGTAGGTGCGGAGCTCAGAAAAACCGCCGGCAAGATGCCGGCGCTACCAAAGAAAAAGGGCGCGACCGAAGTCGCGCCCGGAAGAATTGGTTGAAAAGGCTTTTACGCTTTCGCCGGATTTTCTCCGCGCGTGAAGCCCGGTGCAGGCCGCAATTCCGGTCGAACCACCTTGGGATCCGCGCTCGGCGCAGCCTGTGGTGGCGGCGTCGGCGGAGTCCGCGGCTTTTCCGGCAGCGGCTTGCCTTCCATCAGCAGCTTCACTTCGTTGGCATCGATCACTTCGCGCTCCAGCAATGCCTGCGCGATGCGCTCGAGCACTTCTTTGTTATTGCCAAGGATCGCCTTCGCCTTGTCGTAACCCGAGTTGACGATGCGGCGCACTTCCTTGTCGATCTGGATCGCGGTGTCCTCGGAATAGTCGCGATGCTGGTTGATCTCGCGGCCAAGGAAGATCGCTTCATCCTTCTTGCCGAAGGCCAGCGGCCCGAGTTCGCTCATGCCCCATTCGCAAACCATGTTGCGAGCGATTTCGGTGGCGCGCTCGATGTCGTTGCCGGCGCCGGTGGTGATGTGGCCGAGGAAAATTTCTTCGGCGGAACGTCCGCCCATCAACACGGCGAGCATGGTTTCGAGGTATTCGCGCGTGTAGGTGTGCTTGTCGTCTTCCGGCAGCTGCATGGTTAAACCGAGAGCCATGCCGCGCGGAATGATCGTTACCTTATGAACCGGATCGGCGCCGGGAGTCATCGCCGCGACCAGTGCGTGTCCCGCTTCGTGATACGCCGTGTTCTTTTTCTCTTCGTCCGACAGGATCATCGACTTGCGCTCGACGCCCATCAGCACTTTGTCTTTCGACATTTCAAAATCGGCCATCATCACGTATTTGCGATTCTGGCGCGCCGCCCAGAGAGCAGCTTCGTTTACGAGATTGGCGAGGTCGGCGCCGGAGAATCCGGGAGTGCCGCGCGCGATGATCGAAAGATCGACATCGTCGGAGATTGGCACTTTGCGCGTGTGAACGCGGAGAATTTCTTCGCGTCCCTTGACGTCTGGCCGCGCTACAACGACGCGACGATCGAAGCGTCCCGGCCGCAGCAGCGCCGGATCGAGAACATCGGGCCGGTTCGTCGCTGCGATCAAAATCACGCCTTCGTTTGATTCAAAGCCATCCATTTCGACAAGCAGCGCGTTCAGCGTCTGTTCGCGTTCATCGTGACCGCCGCCCAAACCGGCGCCGCGATGACGGCCGACTGCGTCGATTTCGTCGATGAAGATGATGCAAGGCGCGTTCTTCTTGCCCTGCTCAAACAGATCGCGTACGCGGCTTGCGCCGACGCCGACGAACATTTCGACGAAGTCCGAACCGGAAATCGAGAAGAACGGCACGTTCGCTTCGCCCGCAATCGCGCGCGCCAGCAAAGTCTTGCCCGTGCCCGGAGGCCCGACGAGCAGCACGCCCTTCGGAATGCGCCCACCGAGTTTCTGAAACTTCTGCGGGTCCTTCAAAAATTCAATAATTTCCTGTAGCTCTTCCTTGGCTTCGTCAGTTCCAGCAACATCTTTGAACGTCGCCTTTTTCTGCTGCGCCGAAAGCAATCGCGCGCGCGACTTGCCAAAGCTCAACGCCTTGTTTCCGCCAGCCTGCATCTGCCGCATCAGGAACAAGCAGAAACCAACGAGCAACAGCAACGGCGCTGCATTCAGCAAAATCAAAACCCAGTCGCCACTCCGTACTTCCTTCACCTTGAGCGGAACGCCCTTGTCGCGCAGAGCCTTCGTGATGTCGGGTGCGGATTCCTTGAAGATGGGGACGTGAAATTTCGTGTTGGGGGGCTTGTTGTATTCGCCCTGCAGCTCGTAGCTGTTGGGCGAGAGATACATCGTCACTTCCTTGACGTCGCCGTCATTTACCTGAGTCAGGAACTCGCTGTAACTCGGTTCGGCTTCCTTTGCCGACTGGCCGTTCGCCGACACGAGTTTCCAGAGCATCACGCCCAGGAAAACGATCGAGATCCAGAAAAGGATGGTTTTGACTGTCGAACTCGAATTCACATCGCCCTCACTTCTATCCAGAGCCCGGAAGATGTTTTGCTGGCCCAGGCACCGAGCCCCCAAGCCCGGTTCCCCCAAAACCCGACGCCACAAGCATTAGACGCCGCTGCCGACCGCAAACATCAGATCGGGGACTGCCAAGCGCTGCGGCATACCGACATAATACTTAGATGCGCCGCCGACGCCAAAGTCATAGCCAAGCTGTCGTGAAAGGGCCCCCTCGATACCTGCCCGAGGGTCCAGCCGCCCCACGATTAACCCATCAACCCATTGTACGCCCGCCGGATAGCTTCTGCCAGCGGCCCCGTCGTCAATTGGACGAAGTTGCACACTCTTCGATTCGGACGCCGAACCTGGTTTCGGCGGTGGCCGCGAACGCGGCTCCGACCGGGAACCCGCGAGCCCAGGCGATCACACCCGCGCTGGTCAATACGGGCCACCCGTCTCTTTCCCAACGGCTGATTCGCTTCTCGTTCAACAGGCGTTTCAGCTTGTGCGGCTTGCGATGTCCCAATGGCTGGAACGTGTCTCCTGGGCGCCAGTTTCTCAGCACGAGCGGCTTGCAAAGAGCGTCGTGATTCAAAACCGACCCGTTGGTGCTAGTTTCCTCCGACTTTTCGGGCCAGTCAATCTTTGTGAAGCGAAAATCGCGTTCGAGGCACGGGACGGAAACGACGAGTTTCCCCTTTGCAAAATCGATTGCGTGCTCGAATTCGCGGGACGGCGATTTGGGCGCTTTTTTCGAGCGCGAGCTTGTTTTGTCCGACGCTGCGCCGGCCGCGCAAAATACGAGTTCGTCGCGGTCGCGTCGTACTTCAACTCCGCCGGGTAATTGCAGCGATTTGCCATTTTCGCCGAATTCCGCCAGTGCAAGAACCGCTTCAACGTGCTTCGCTCCGAGTTCGCCTGCCTGCGGCTTCAGTTCTTTGACGATGTAGCGGACCATTCGTCTGCTCAAGCTCGAAGTTCGAGTCTTGAGCAACGGATCGATTTCGCCGGGTTTGTAGCTGCTCTTCGGTCGGCGCAGCAACTCCAACGGGGTAATGCGAATGCCGTTAGGGCCCGGCTTAGCCTGCGCGCGCACTCGCCATTCTGCGGTGAACTCGAGTGCGGCGTTATCTTCGCGAGCGAACTCGGCGAGTCGCGCAAAGATGTTCAACGGTAGCCGGCTGAAATTGTTTTTCCAGCAGCGGGATCAGCTTGTTGCGAATTCGTGCGCGGAGTTTCGTCGTGTCGCGATTCGTCGCGTCTTCGCGCCACGTTTGTTTCACGCTCTTTAGGTATACGCGCAAGGCTGCTCGCCGGATCCCTAAAAGCGGCCGCACAACATCGCCGCTCACGGGATGAATCCCGCCGATTCCCGCGAGTCCAGAGCCTCGCAACATGTGCGCGAGTAGCGTCTCTGCTTGATCGTCCGCAGTGTGCGCTGTTGCAACCCGCGAGTTTTTTCCTTGCTTCACGAGCGACGCGAAAAATTCGTAGCGCGACCGCCGCGCTGCATCCTCGACATTCAACTTCTCGCGCTTTGCGCGCGCGGCGACGTTCACGCGCTCGACAAAAAATTCCAGCCCATGCCGTTTCGCCAATGCAGCCACAAATCGCTCATCGGCATCCGCCGCGCGGCCGCGCAACAGATGATTCAAATGAACGACGCAAACAACGATGCCGAGTTTCGATTGCAATTCGAGAAGCAGGCGCAGCAGGGCGACCGAGTCCGCTCCACCCGAAACCGCGACGCCCACGCGATCGCCCGCGCGAAAAAGCGGCTGGTGGTAGACTCCGCGCTCGATTGCGCGAAGCAGCGCCTGCGCCAGTTTTGACCGTCCGGCGCCGTTTTTCGAAATCGGCCTATCTCGTTTTTTCACGGGTTAGCGTCTTCACGACGGAAAACGGAATCGTAGCACGACGCGAAAGAGTCAAACGATTTTCGCCGCAACTCGTAAGCGCAAAAAGACTTACGCGCTTACTGAGGATTGTTGTGGAAATCACAAAAAGAGTGTTGACAGTTAGGCCTTCTTCCCGTATTCTCGTTGAGTTGTGCGCAGTGTTTGTAAGCCTTTCTGCTGGACAGGGAGGACTTGCTCTTTGACAACCGATACGATGTGCCAGAATCCGTTCGAAACCATTCGTCCTTTTCGAGCACGAATGGTCTGAGTTTATCGAGCGACAACAATTCGCTTGGACAGGCTGGCTCCGATGCAAATCGGAGCATTTTTTTTCGTCCAAGCAACCAGTTTCAAACGAGAGTTTGATCCTGGCTCAGAGCGAACGCTGGCGGCGTGCTTAACACATGCAAGTCGAGTGCGCGCCTGTAGCAATACAGGTGGCGCACGGCGCACGGGTGCGTAACACGTGGGTAATCTGCCCTTCGAAGGGGAATAACTCGCCGAAAGGCGAGCTAATTCCGCATAACATTCCGAGGACTTTGGTTTTCGGACTCAAAGGCGTAAGTCGTCGGAGGAGGAGCCCGCGCACGATTAGCTAGTTGGTAGGGTAACGGCCTACCAAGGCTATGATCGTTAGCTGGTCTGAGAGGATGGCCAGCCACACTGGAACTGAGACACGGTCCAGACTCCTACGGGAGGCAGCAGTGGGGAATCTTGCACAATGGGCGAAAGCCTGATGCAGCGACGCCGCGTGGGGGATGAAGCTTCTCGGAGTGTAAACCCCTTTCGACCCGGACGAATGCCCCGCAAGGGGACTGACGGTACGGGTATAAGAAGCCCCGGCTAACTACGTGCCAGCAGCCGCGGTAAGACGTAGGGGGCCAGCGTTGCTCGGAATTACTGGGTGTAAAGGGTTCGTAGGCGGTGTGGCAAGTCGGGAGTGAAATCTCTGGGCTCAACCCAGAGTCTGCTTCCGAAACTGCTGTGCTTGAGTGTGGGAGAGGCGCGTGGAATTGCAGGTGTAGCGGTGAAATGCGTAGATATCTGCAGGAACACCCGTGGCGAAAGCGGCGCGCTGGACCACTACTGACGCTGAGGAACGAAAGCTAGGGGAGCAAACAGGATTAGATACCCTGGTAGTCCTAGCCCTAAACGATCAGGACTTGGGGTGCCACCCGTTCGGGTGTCGTCCCGGAGCTAACGCGTTAAGTCCTGCACCTGGGGAGTACGGTCGCAAGACTGAAACTCAAAGGAATTGACGGGGGCCCGCACAAGCGGTGGAACATGTGGTTCAATTCGACGCTACGCGAGGAACCTTACCTGGGCTCGAAATGCTTCTGACAAGCTGTAGAAATACGGCCTTCCCGCAAGGGACAGGAGTATAGGCGCTGCATGGCTGTCGTCAGCTCGTGCCGTGAGGTGTTGGGTTAAGTCCCGCAACGAGCGCAACCCCTGCACGTAGTTGCCACTCCGCAAGGAGGGAACTCTACGTGGACTGCTCCGGATAACGGAGAGGAAGGTGGGGATGACGTCAAGTCCGCATGGCCTTTATGTCCAGGGCTACACACGTGTTACAATGCAGGGCACAAACCGTTGCCAACCCGCGAGGGGGAGCTAATCGGAAAAAACTCTGCTCAGTTCGGATTGCAGTCTGCAACTCGACTGCATGAAGCCGGAATCGCTAGTAATGGCGTATCAGATCGACGCCGTGAATACGTTCCCGGGCCTTGTACACACCGCCCGTCACATCACGAAAGTGAGTTGTACTAGAAGTCGTCACGCTGACCGCAAGGAGGCAGACGCCCAAGGTATGACTCATGATTGGGGTGAAGTCGTAACAAGGTAGCCGTAGGAGAACCTGCGGCTGGATCACCTCCTTTCTAAAGTAGTCGTGGCTCAACCCGCTATGGTGTGCGGGTCATGCCACGCAATGTCCCTTAGGCTCTCACGGGCTTAGCGGACACGTTCGATACTCAGCGCTGCGGCACCTTCCGGTGCGGCCGCGAGTTGGACGGATTCTGTCAGATCGCATCGGCTCAAAGAGCAAACACATCGCATCGGTATTCAAAAGGCCGCCTCTCCGGGCGGCCTTTTTCTTTTTTCGCGCATTATTTCGTACGGGGTGGGTAGCGCCGGCACCTTGCCGGCGTTTTTCATTTGAAGTGTTTGCTAAGCAGCAGTTACGAGGATCGTACCCGGACCTTTGGACTTACTCTTTCGGCGAATCACAATTTCGATGTCTCGATCCAGTGCGTTGAGGAAGCGCAGTAACCGCTCAACTGAAAAGCCGTCTAACTGATAGTTTGCCAGTGCAGAAATCTTGGGCTGATTCAGGTCAAGAAGCTTTGCGGCAGCTTCCTGGCGCAGTCCCTTGTCCTTGAGAATCTTGTTGATCGTGACCGCAAGCCATACCTTGGTCTTCTCCTCTTCAGCATTTGGCAACTTCAAGTCCGCGAACACGTTTCCGGAACTTCGAGTCATTGTGACCTTAGTAGTTTTTGCCATAGATCCCCTCGTATTCCAGTTGAGCCGCCTTCAGCCGGCGCGCGATCAAGTCCTTGTCTCGCCGAGATGTAGCGATTCCGCGCGTCGATTTCTTCTGAAATGTATGCAACACATAAACTGCTTGAGCAAACCGGACGGTATACACGGCGCGATAGGTATCGCCACGATGGTCCTCAACAATTTCGAGAACTCCGGGACCCTCACCTTTCCACGGTTTGGCACTTGGATGCTTCCCTCCAAATTGTGCGACGCTCAACGCCCTGCCGATGCCTCTACGCACCGCGTCTGGAAAGGACATCAAATCTTCTTTGGACGAGCCTGCCCATATTAGTGGTTTTTCTCCCGGTGCTCGAATGTTTCTGGTCATCTATTATCCCAGAACTAGGATATTCGGCAAGTCCATTCGAATCGGTTCGGTCTTCAATGTGACCCGGGCAGGATTTCGCCTTGACATGTCGATATCGTTATGGTAATCTATCTGTATAGGAAATCAAAGGAGGGCGCCGGCGAAAGCCAGCGCCCTTTTCCCGTTTTGGGAAGAACTTTGCGAGTTACGATGCGCCGCAACTCCCGTACTCTGAATGGCTTGCAGATTCCCATTTTTCATACGTCTGCAACTCCAACAATCTGCAGCACCTGCGCACTCTTGCGAAAACATGGGGGGTGTACCCCAGAGCGTCCCAAAATGGAACTCGTCCGCTCGCTGCAGCGAAGCCGCCGCGCTTACACCGCGCTCGTCTCCCTGCTAAACTTCGCGCTGCATTCACAACCCAGGAGCTTTGCATGTCCAACGTCACCGTTGTCCACACCGGGCCGACCCGAACTGAATCCGACTCGATGGGCCAGATTGAGGTCCCCACAGACCGCTACTACGGCGCGCAGACGGCGCGCTCGCTGATTCATTTCGACATTGGGAAAGACACGATGCCGCCGGAGCTCATCCGGTCGTTTGGGATATTGAAGAAGGCTGCGGCGCTGGTGAATCGGGATCTCGGCAAGCTTTCCGCCGAAAAGGCTGCGCTGATCACTCGTGCGGCCGACGAAGTTATTTCCGGCAAGCTCAATGACCATTTTCCGTTGCGTATCTACCAGACCGGCAGCGGCACGCAGACCAACATGAACGTCAACGAGGTGATCTCCAACCGCGCCATCGAGATCGCCGGCGGCGAAATGGGCAGCAAGATGCCCGTTCACCCCAACGACGACGTGAATATGTCGCAGTCGTCCAACGACACGTTTCCGGCCGCGATGCACATCGCGGCCGCGACGGAAACCGCGCGCATTTTGCTGCCGGCAGTTAAGAAAATTCGCGATGCGATTCAGGCCAAGGCGACGGAATTCGCGGACATCGTCAAGATCGGGCGCACGCATTTGCAGGACGCGACGCCGCTTACCGTCGGCCAGGAATTTTCCGGCTGGGTCGCGCAGCTTGATCGAGACGGCGCTCGCATCGCGGTTGCGCTCGACGGGCTTTATGATCTGGCTATCGGTGGCACCGCGGTCGGTACTGGTCTCAACGCGCATCCGGAATTCGCGGAGCGCGCGGCGCAAAAAATTTCAGAGCTTACCGGGCTGCCGTTCCGCTCGCACCCGAATAAATTCGCGAGCCTCGCGTCGCACGACGAAGTGGTCTTCGCTTCGGGAGCGCTAAAAACGCTCGCGGCGTCGCTGATGAAAATCGCGAACGACATTCGTTGGCTCGCTTCAGGTCCGCGCTGCGGCCTCGGCGAATTGATTCTTCCCGAAAACGAACCGGGCTCGTCGATCATGCCGGGAAAAGTGAATCCGACGCAGTGCGAAGCGGTGACGATGGTCGCCGTGCAGGTGATGGGCAACGACGCCGCGATCGGATTCGCCGGCTCGCAGGGAAATTTCGAGCTCAACGTTTTCAAGCCGGTGATGATTTTTAATTATTTGCAGTCGGTCGAGCTTCTCGCGGACGCCTGCAACAGCTTTGTCGATCACTGCATCTCCGGCATCGAAGTCGATCGCGCCAAGATCGGCCACTACGTCCACAATTCGCTGATGCTGGTCACTGCGCTCGCGCCGAAGATCGGCTACGACAACGCAGCCAAAGTCGCCAAAGCTGCACACCACAGCCACCGCACCCTGCGCGAAGCCGCCCTCGACCTCGGCCTAATCAGCGCCGAAGACTTCGACGCCCTCGTCAAACCCGAAGACATGACCCATCCGTAGCACCAGCACGATGTTGTACGGGCGCAGCACTGCTGCGCCCCAGCTTGGTGAGATGTAATCCACTTGCGTCCTTGGAGATCGAATGCATCGCGCAATCGCAAATTTCATCGCAGCCTCTGCACTGTTGATCGGCTTCAGTCCAGATGGCACCGCGCAAACAACGCAGACGTTGAAGGCGACGCCGAAGACGGTAGCCTGGGGCTACTACGATGCAAAGGCGGCGCCGGTGCTGCGCGTCAAATCGGGCGATTCGGTTGAGATTCAGACGTTGATTACTTCGAGTCCGAAGCGGCTTGAAGATGCGGGCGTGCCTCCCGATCAGGTGGAGCAATCGCTGCGTGACATCACGACCCAGGTCACGGAGAAGGGTCCGGGTGGGCACATTTTGACTGGGCCGGTTTACATCGAGGATGCGCAGCCGGGCGATGTGCTCGAAGTGCGCATCCAGAAAATCAAGCTGGCGATTCCTTATGCCTACAACGCGTTCGGACCCGGGCGCGGCTACATTCCTGATGATTTTCCGTACTCGAAAACGAAAATTATCCAGCTCGACGAGCAGAAGGGTGTTGCGCATTTTGCGCCGGGCATCGACATTCCGCTGCATCCGTTTTTCGGCAGCATGGGCGTCGCGCCGCCCGAAGCCGCCGGCCGCTTCAGCAGCAATCCGCCGTGGATCATGGGCGGCAACATGGACAACAAGGATCTCGTCGCGGGCACGACGCTGTATTTGCCGGTGCATGCGGCGGGCGCGCTGTTTGAAGTGGGCGACGGCCACGCGGCGCAGGGCGACGGCGAAGTGGACATCACCGCGATCGAGACTTCGTTGATCGGCACATTTCAATTCATCGTGCGCAAAGACATGCAGCTGAAGTGGCCGCGCGCCGAAACGCCGACACACTACATCACGATGGGATTTAATGACGATCTCAACGCTAGCGCGACGCTCGCCGTGCGCGAGATGGTCGATTTCCTCGTCACCGAAAAACATCTTTCGCGCGATGACGCCTACCAACTCGCCAGCGTGGCGGCCGATTTGCATATCACCGAACTCGTCGATGGCAACAAAGGCGTCCACATGATGATCCCGAAGGCGATTTTCACCGGCGCCACCGCCGCAAAGTAGCCATGGGCTATTCATTATCATGGGTCGCTGTGAAGGCAGATCCGAATGCGGTCTACGCCGCACTTAATGTGCGGCCAACCGGGGAGCGCCGAACAGACGCCTTTCGCCGAGGAACCGTATCGGCATTACTTCTCGGCGAGCCGAACCGTCGTCGTCTTCGGTAACAAAGAACTGAAGAACGATCAACTCGCCGCTGTGTCTCGCGTGGGCGAAACGATCTACTGCTTTGTTGAAGAGCACGTCATGGTCATGGTCGCCGCACTTTGGCGAGACGGAAAACAAGTGTGGCGCGTCACGCACGACGGTCAAGAGAGTGCGCACCATCTTTCGACGGACGGCGATGTTCCTACCGAATTTGCGTCGATACGCGACAAGTATTTGGCGAAACAAAGCGGCAGAGTCCGAGGAGGACGTAGATCACATTTCTGATATCCCCATCGAATTGGCACGCGAGCGTCACGGGATTTCGTCACGATCAAGAACTTCCCGGTGGCGGTGACGAACCTTTTGAAGCGCTGGAGACCGTCAAAAAGAAATGGTGGAGTTGGTCGTGACCGCCGTAGCTAAAATTCGGCCAGCGGCGCCAGGCGATCTTAAAGTGCTCGGCAAGATGCGGAACGCTTTGTGGCCGGAGTCTTCGATAGCGCATCACGAGGAAGAACTCGCGCTGATCCTTGCAGGGAAGGCGCCAGGAATTATGCCCCTCGTGTATTTCGTCGCGGAGGGCGCGAACGGAGACGTCGTCGGATTCGTGGAGGTTGGCTTGCGATCGACGGCGGACGGATGCGATTGGGCGCGCGCGGTTGGCTACATCGAAGGATGGTACGTCGCGGAATCGCACCGGCGGCGCGGAGTCGGAGCGCTACTGATCGCTGCAGCGGAAAATTGGGCGCGCGAGCAAGGCTGCACCGAGATGGCGTCCGACACGCAAATCGGCAACACGCAGTCGCTGCAAGCGCACCTGCGCCTCGGTTACGAAGTCGCCGAGCGCTCGATCTTGTTTCGCAAGAGTTTGCGATAAGGATTGGGCACGAGGTTTGACATATCGGGGGACGTGATCGATCCACGATGTCGATCGTGAAAACCCGCACCCTTTCAAACCCAAAAGGGTGCGGCACCCAACATCCAAAGAGTCGCGACGAGAGTCGCTTGGTTGGGGATTCCGAGCGTGTCCAATGATTTACGTTGCTGGGGGGAACATCGGCACATGCAGTTGGGGCGCTGCTGATAAGCTTTTCTGCGGCTCTGGCTATGGCACATCTCACATTGCTTACTCGCTCGAAATCGCCCCAAGGCGCCGCCCGATTTTTCGGAGTTCGGGCTGCGAAATTCTCGGTCGTCGCGATCGCGATGCTTTCACTTTCCTTCGCGCCGGGCTCGAAGGCGCAAACGTCGGAGACGCTGGCGACTCCGGTGCCGCCGGATTGGTGCAAGGGGCTGCCGCGGCCGGAGTACAAGACGCTCGAACGTGTGCCGGTTGCCGGCGAGTCGTGGTTCGAGGTTTACAAAGTTGCGCCGGACACGTTTGCGATTTACGAGCCGCACCAGTCGGAAGAGACGATCGCGTATCTAATTTCGGGTCCGAAGCAGTCGGTACTGTTCGACACAGGCATGGGCATCGGAAATTTGAAAGCGCTGGTGAACAAACTTACCGCCAAGCCGATCGTGGTGCTGAATTCGCACACACACAACGACCACATCGGCGACAACTGGCAATTCCCCTACGTCTTCGGCATGGATACGGCGTTCACGAAAGCGAACACGAAGGCGGCGCGCGAGGATGCGCAGGCGGAAATCGGACCGGGACAAATTTGCGGACCGACGCCGAAGGGATTCGATCCGAAAACGTACGAGACCAAGGCGTGGCACGTTTCGATTCCCATACACGACGGATTCAAGATCAATCTCGGCTTCAGCAAGCGCACGCTCGAAGTGATCGCGACGCGAGGACACACGCCTGACGCGATCTGCCTGCTCGATCGCGAAAACGGATTGCTGTTCACCGGAGACACGTACTATCCCGGCCCGATCTGGCTGTACCGGCCGGAGACCGATCTCGACGCGTACGTCGCGTCGGTGAAAAAAATCGCGGCGCTTGCGCCGGATTTGAAAATGGTGCTGGGCGCGCACAATTTTCCGGTCGCGCAGCCTTCGGTGCTGCCCAAACTGGTGGAAGCGATCGAAGCGGTGCGGGCAGGGAAGGGCGAGACCAAGCCAGCCGGCGATGGCAAAGTCCTCCGCACTTACGATGGGTTTTCGTTCCTGATGAAGGCCGACCACTAAACGTCGCGTCGGTTGCAGCCGGTAGAAGCCGCGTTTATATTGACGCGCCAACGGTTACTTTTGATCAACGTATTTGTCTGGATTTTTCTCAAGCCATCAGCGAATCTCTTCACCGACCTCGTTGTAAAATATCGGAAACCCCCTCCGGTGACGTGCCGCGCTTTGGGTAGCGGCACTCACGACAATAAATTCGTCGCCCGTGCATTCGACTGATGCCGTCGGATTCACGAGTCGCGCGAGCGTCCAATTTTGGACAGATTTCCAGGTCGGAAATGGAGACAGTATTTCGCAATGATTGCTCACGATCACCCGGAAGTTCGCGGTGCGGAGTTCGTGGTGTTTGCGAACGAGGAGCGGCGCTACACGGATTGCACCGAGGCCGTGTGCCGTTTGCTCGGATACTCGCGCAAGGAACTGCTGCACAAGTCGATCGAAGAGGTCAGCTTTAAGGTGGACGAACGTGCCGCAGGTCTTCGCGCTATTCGTGACGCAGGGCGCGATGGAAGGCGACTACGTTTTGCGGCACAAAGACGGGAGCGCGATTCCGATTCACTATCGCGCGATCACATGCGCGGATGGGTGCCATGCCGCGGTATGGACTCCGATCAAGGATTGGCGCGAGCCGTATCTGGCGGCGTTGATCGAAACGAATCCGGCGAAGTTGGCGCGCAAGGTGGAAGTCGCGGTGGCGGCGGTCGACCGGGCGCAGAGCAGTGCGAGCGCGGCGGAGCAGCAGGCATTGCGTGATGCGCAGTCGGCGCTGAGGGTGCTGGCGCGCAGTGCAGGGCGATAGGCAGGGATAGAAAAGAAGGTCGAAGAGGCTACCTCAGCGGCTGAAGCCGCTCTTCTTAGCTTTGGTTTCATGTCAGGGCTGAAGCCCTGACCCACATAAGACACGGTGGGTGAAGCTGTCCTGGCCGAAAATTCCGGGTGTTGGAGCTCGATTCGGCGGTAGACTTGGGGTTGTCGGGTGGGTGGCTTTGCGACTTCGCGCACATGCGAAAGTTGGGGTTGTCGTGGGCCTGGTCGTTGCCGGGCTTCTTGCGATGGGTGTCGGCTTTGAGGCGCCGCTTGCGGCTGCGCCTGCCGCGAATCACGAGAGAAACGTCTTCAATTACGAAGGCGGACTTTTCCTGCAAACAAATGGATCGGTGCCGAACGGGCCGTGCTTCCGGATTTCGGGGCATGTGGCGGCGCCTGGATTTTTTGACAATCTCAAACGGATCGATACCGACGCCGGCGCAACGTTTCGGCGCGGGTCGGAGAATGTGACCCAGTTTCCCGACCAGATTTCGTTACAATTCGTGGTTTTCGATCACTACGACGCGACGTGCCCTCCGCAGGTGGAAAACACAAGCGGCACTATGCATCTGACGCGCGCGATGATGGCCAGCATGCATTTGTATCTGTACTGGAAGCACGGCGTGGAATTGCGGCCGATCAAGGATGTCACGCCGAAATATTTTTCGGTCGATCCGATCATGCCGACGGCGTCGGCGCGCGCGGCAGCTTCGCGCGGCGAGCCCGTGGCTGAAAAACTGGCGTGGTCGTATGAATTTGCGGTGCCCAGCGCGGGCGTTCCGCTCGGCGACAGCCTGGTGCTGATTTTGCGAACGGAAGACAACCGGATCGCGGCGCGCGTTGCAGCGCGCATGTAGGAGGTGACTTCGCTATGACCATCCGACACATCGCTTTCCGAGAAGAATCGCGCGATCTGCCTCAAGCCGCCAGAGTCGTCCCGTTTGGAAATTACGGCGGAGGACTTTGGACGAGCCATCCGATCGGATTGTTTATTGCGGTGGGCCTGCTCACGATGGGAATTATCGGGTTGCCGGAGGCGAGGTGGTTCCTCGCGTTGGCCGTTCCCGCTGGAATTATCTGCGGCACCTTGATGTGGTTTCACCACCGAAACGGGCTGGCAGCGCACTAAGATCAGCAACGTTAATTTCAACGAAGAACAACGATCGAATTCTTTTCCACAAGCAAACCCAACGCGAAATATTGATGCGCGATCGCATCATATCGCGTAAGAAAAAACGCCGGCAGGGATGCCCTTTCGAAACTTAGGGTAAACCGGCGCTACCGATTCGTCAGCGGCGTCACTTCGACGGCGTTTGGCGTTAACTCCGTTGTTATCTGAGAGTACCCGTTCATAGGACTAAGGAAGTCTAGCTGTCCGACTGTCCTAAATTTGTTCATAGGGACAGTAGTCCCGTATGTAACGGAACCCCTATTGTCATCAAGCGGTCGCAAGCGTACACCTCCCATGCCTCCCACGCTTGCAAACCAAACAAATTAAACCAGTTGGATACCTCGAGGAGGTCTCGTGAGGAAAGCCCTAGCTCTGTTTGTCTTGGCAATGGCGACGTGTGGAATGGCACACGCGCAGACGGCAGCGATCCGCGTGAAATGCGGCGCGGGAGCCTACACCGACTCGAAAGGGCAACGTGGTCGGCGGACAAGGATTCGAACGGCGGGCTGGTGAGCACCATCACCGGGCCTGTGGCGGGAACCAGCGATCCCACGCTATTTCAGCATGGGCGGATGCCGAGCGACAGCGGACCGCTTGTGTACACATTTCCGGTGGCGAACGGCTCGTACCACGCAAATTTGTATTTCGCTGAGCTGTACAGCGGGGATGCGTTTGTCGGCGGTCGCGTGTTCAATGTGAAGGTGGAAGGCACGACGGTGCTACAGAATTTCGACATTTTCGCCACGGTTGGAGCGGATAAAGCACTGATCAAGGGCGTGGATTTCGCGGTGACGAACGGTCAGGCGACGATCGAGCTGGACGATGTTCCGGGACATGACCGCGGCAAGATCCAGGCGATCGAGATCACGTCGAATGCGCCATCGACCTCGACGGGACCAGCGCCATCGCTGACGCTGAACTTTACGTATCCGGACGGCACGCCGGTGCAGGGCACGCTGAACTATGCGGTGTCGAGCGGGTCGGTGAAACTGAGCGGCGCGGTGCCGCTGCAGAACGGCCAGGCGACGTGCATGCTGTTCAATTCGCCGTCGGCGCTGGGACTTGAGCGGGCAGTTCAACGTGACGCTGAGTTTGACGGATGCGGCGAATAAGTCGTTGTGGCAGATCACGCTGACGATGGATCCGACGAACGTGAGCCTCGCGGTCGAGTTGAGAGTTCGACACTGAACGTGATCGTGCAGAAGCAATAGATTTCGGTTGAGCTTGCAGTACAGGCGCCGCTCCCACTGAATGCTTGGGCTGGTGGGGGCGGCGTTTTTTTGTGCGTGCGATTGCGCCTGGCGCGCAACAGCCTGCATCTATAACCACGAGTTCCTGGCAAGCGAATAACCCGGCTGTCATCCAATGGTGGTTCCACGGATGGCCTGATGATTCCATTTTCGATTCTTGATTTGTCGCCGATACCGCAGGGGGCGAGCGCGCGGATGCGCTGCGGAATTCGCTCGATCTCGCGCAGCACGCGGAAAAGTGGGGCTACAACCGCTACTGGCTGGCGGAGCACCACAACATGCCGGGGATCGCGAGCGCGGCGACGTCGATCGTGATCGGGCATGTGGCGGCGGGGACGAAGACGATCCGCGTGGGATCGGGCGGCATCATGCTGCCGAATCATTCGCCGCTGGTGATTGCGGAGCAGTTTGGGACGCTGGCGTCGCTGTTTCCGGGGCGGATCGAGTTGGGGTTGGGGCGGGCGCCGGGGACGGATCAGGCGACGGTGCGGGCGCTGCGGCGCGATCCCGTCGCGGCTGCGGACCGGTTTCCGGATGATGTGCTGGAGCTGCAGCACTATTTTGAAGAACCGGAGCCGGGGCAGAAGGTGCGCGCGGTGCCGGGCATGGGATTGAAGGTGCCGATCTGGCTGCTCGGGTCGAGTTTGTTCAGCGCGCAGCTTGCGGCGCGGCTGGGATTGCCGTTTGCGTTTGCGTCGCATTTTGCGCCGGCGGAGATGATGGACGCGGTGCATTTGTATCGGGCGACGTTTCGGGCGTCGAAGGAGTTGGAGAAGCCGTATTTGATGCTGGGGATCAATGTGATTTGCGCGGCGACGGATGGAGAGGCGCGGAGGCAGTTCACGTCGGTGCAGCAGTCGTTTACGAATTTGCGGCGCGGGACGCCGGGGCAGATTCCGCCGCCGATCGATGATATCGAGACGTATTGGTCGCCGCAGGAGAAGGCGATGGCGAGCCATATGTTGGCGGTGAGCGCGGTGGGATCGCCGGAGACGGTGCTGCGAGGATTGCAGAATTTTGTGGATGTGATGCGGCCGGATGAATTGATCATGACGGCGCATCTTTATGATCATCGGGCGAGGGTGGAGTCGTTTGAGAGGGTGGCGGGATTGAGGGAGAGGATTACGGTGGGGGAGGCGAAGGAAGTTGCGGCGCGGGGTTGAGGCGGAAGGAAACTCAGAGTCAAATTCCGCACCCTTAGAAGCGAAGGGTGCGGCACCCAGTCAAAGCAAGTCAAAGTCAAAACCCGCACCCTCTAAAAGCTGAGGGTGCGGCACCCAAGAGCCGCTAAGCACATTTGTTTTGGGAGTGTGAGTTGGGAGATTTGAGCTACAATCCCCGGCGTTTGTTCGCGAGTGCCGGAGATTGGCCGATGAAATTCAGAATTTTCGTTGTGATTGCTGCGATTTTGATCCTGCCTCCTGCGCGAGTTGGTGCGCAGAATTCCGATAAAGAGAAAGACGCGAAGAGCGAGAAGCCGGCGGAGAAGTGCGACGCGGCGGCGACGAAGGAAGAAGTGTCGACGACGGATCACACGATTCGGATCGGCGGGCAGAACATTGCGTACAAGGCGACGGCGAGCACGACGCTGCTGAAGAACGATAAGGGCGACGCGACGGGATTGCTGTACTCGGTGGCGTACACGCGCAGCGATGTGAAGGATTTGTCGACGCGGCCGATTTCGTTTTTGTACAACGGCGGGCCGGGCTCGGCGACGATGTGGCTGCACATGGGCGCGTTTGGGCCGCGGCGCGTGCAGACGGTGGATGGGCAGTTCACGCCGCCGGCGCCGTACAAGCTGGTGGACAACACGGAGAGTTTGCTAGACAAGACGGATTTGGTTTTCATCGACGCGATGGGGACTGGCTATAGCCACGCGGTGTGCAAGGCACAGGACAAGGATTTTTACGGGATCGATGAGGACGTCGAAGCGTTTGCGCAGTTTATCGTGACGTATTTGAGCCGGAACAGCCGGTGGAATTCGCCGAAATTTCTGATTGGCGAGAGTTACGGGACATTTCGGTCGGCGGCGCTGGGGAATTATTTGCAGAATCACGACACGGTGCATTTGAACGGGATCGTGTTGATCTCGTCGGTGCTGGATCTGGCGACACTGACATTCGCGCCGGGGGATGACCGGCCGTACATTTTTTATTTGCCGAGTTACGCGGCGGTGGCCTGGTATCACAAAGTGCTGAAGGATCGGCCGGCGGATTTGCCGGGATTTATTGACGAGGCGCGGAAGTATGCGCAGGGGGAGTATGCGGCGGCGCTTTATAAGGGCGCGGATTTGTCGGCGGATGAGAAATCGGCGGTGGCGAAGAAGCTCTCGCGCTTTACGGGATTGAGCGAGGATTATTTGATCAAAGCGGATTTGCGCGTGACGCTGAGCCAATTTCGCGTGGAGTTGCAACGGAGTTCGCGGCTGACGACGGGGCGCATCGACGCGCGATTTACGGGGTATACGTACGATTTGCTGGAAGAAAATGCGCAGGGCGATCCGGAAGGGCCGGCGGTCGGCGGGGCGTACACGGCGCTGATCAATACGTACAACCAGGAAGAGCTGAAGTTTGGGCGGGACAAGATTTATCACAACACGAGCGGCGGGAATGCGGAATGGAAATGGACGCGGCAGCAGAATGGTCCGCGGAGATTTTTTCCGGGCGCGCCGAATGTGGAGGGTGATTTGGCGCAGGCGATGATCACGAATCCGAGATTGTTGGTGCAGGTGGAGAACGGATACTTCGATTTCGCGACGCCGTTTTTTGCGACGGAATACACGATGACGCATCTAGGGTCTGCCGGATGCGTTACAGAAGAACATTAAAGAGGATTACTACTCGGCGGGGCACATGATGTATTTGCACGATGAGGATCGCGTGGCGCTGCATGGGCAGATTGCGGGATTTATTGAGAGGGCGACGAAGCAGTAGCGAAGAGGAAATTGGAAAAGGGAAATTGGAATTAGGATTCGGCGATCGATTCGCGCTCGCACGCGGCGCTTTGTGTGTCAGCTAGGGCTTCGGGCGGAAATAATTCGACATCACTTCGGTGGACCAAGCGGGCTGGCGGACGGGCTCTCGTGGGGCAAACTCTGCGATATAGGGCTTGATGTCGAGAATCGGTGTGCCGTCGATGGCGTCGAGTTCCCGGACGAAGATGTGAAGGCCATCGATGCGCTCGATTTTGCAGGTGGTGACGCCGATGCGATTGGGGCGGTCTTTGGCGCGCTGGGCAAAGATGCCGACGAGCGGGTAGTCTGCGCGGTCGCGTGGGTGGCGTGATGAGGTGAAGACTTTTTCGGGAGCGACGCGGTCGAAGAGGAAGATCACTTCGAGGTGGGAGAAATCGTCGAGGCCGCGGGTGCTTTCGGGAGTGAATTGGGTTGAGTCGAGGATGATTTCGCTGACGAGGTTGGCCCAGCAGTCGTCGGCGGGAGTTTTGATTTCGGATTTGACGATGCCGATTTGGCGGACGGTGAATTCGGGGGCGGGCCCACGGAGATCCTTTTGCGTTGAGATCGTGCGGACATGGGGCGCAGCGTCCCCGCGGTCAAAGCTCTCAGGATAAAGCTGCGCCCCTACGCTTTGTTGAAGATGGTTTCGCGATCAACCCATGGCGCTGAATTTTTCGGGCTCGATTTTGTAGAGGACGCGAACTTCGCCGGGCTGTCGGAAGGGATATTTTGGATTTCCAAGATATTTGTTCGACAGGCTGTCGATGTGTTCATCGGCACCTTTTTCGGTGACTTCGACCACCTTGCCGCGAATTTCCATATAGCGATACGGATTTTCGGGATCAACGACGGCGAGCGCGACGCGAGGGTCGCGGCGCATATTGAGATCCTTGACGCGACCGCGCGCAGAATTCACGCGAATGTGTTTGCCGTCGAAGTCGCACCAAACGGGCGTGACCTGAGGGCTGCCGTCTTTCATGAGGGTGCCTAAATTGGCGAAAGCTTTCTTACTGAAGAGATCGGAATATTTTTCAAGAGTTGCGTCGGCCATGCGGACCTCCGGGGATCAGAGTCAGATTCAGGCTGTTCACGAAGACTGTACCACTTCTGTTGAGGTCAGTGGAGCGGAGCGGGATTTGTGGCGGCGGGGTGTGGTGGCTGCATCCACGATTTGAGGATGGATGTTGTGTCGACGCCGGTGGCTTGGCGAAAAATTTCGGGGAGTTCATCGGTGCGGAAGGCGCGCTTGTTTTGCGCGGTCCAGCCCATGAGGTAGCGCAAAGCGTCGCGCAGAGATTTTTGGCCGGAGGTTTGCGCTTGAATGCGGTCGTCCATTTCGGCGGCCATGAGCGAGCCGCGTGAAAAGAGGTTCATGCCGACGCGAAAATCGTCGGCATAGAGGAACGAGCCTTCGCGGGAGAGTTCATCGAGCGACATACGCTGGATGAACTCGGGCGCGTTGGCGACAATGCCGCGAAGACGATCGAGTCTCGTTTTGCGATAGTTTGCGGCTTCGTCTTTCGGAAGAGCATCGGCTAGAGCGGCGATGGCGACGTAGCGGCCGAAGCCTTCGTTGAACCAGATGGTGTCGATGACGGGCGTCATCTCCCAATTAAATGGAAGATATCCGGCGCCGTAGCAGCGCTTGGGAATCCAGGAATGCGCGATGTGATGAGCGTAGTTGAAGCGATCGCCTTCTTTATACTGCGGGGGACTTGCTTCCGTCATGACGTAGTCGGTGTCCATGAAGAAGGTGCCGCTTTCGAGATGCTCCATGCTGAAGTTGTATACATGTGGAGGCGGTAGGGGCTTGAGATATTCGATGACGGCGGAGTAGTGGGAGAACGGCGCGGAGCCGAAGTAGGCGGTGACTTTGTCGAGCGCGTCGCGTGCGAGGGCAGCGTCAACGGCGATGTCGGAGTCGCGTTCGGCGTAGAGGGAGACGAAGAGCGTTGGAGCAGTTCGGCGTGGCGGCGTCGCGTTTTGTGATTTGGATTTTTGGACCGAGCGTGATCTGGGAGTCGGCGAGCGCGTAGTAATTGGCCGCTTGCGTGGTGAATGTGGTCGTTGCGGCGGGGACTTGCGGCGCGAGCGTTGAGAAGACCGGCCAATTGGCGGGGGTTTGGATTTCGAGTTGGATGGGGAGATTTTCGTGGTCTTCGAGGAACGCAAAGACTGTGTAGCCGAGCAGACCGACGTAGCCTTCGCGGATTTTCGAGGTGTCGGACGAAAAGAGGATGTCGCGCTCCATTTTGGCGACGTCGACGTCGTACTCGATGCGGGTGATTGCAGCGGTTGGTGAGTTGCTGTTTGCCGAGAGTCCAGCGCGGGCCGAACTCGTCCCGATCGACGGAGACAACGTCATTCTTGGACGCGTGAGGCGCGGACTCAGAGAAGGCTTTGACGTTGGAGACGAAGGGATCGTAGGGGCGCTGAGCGTAATTGCCGGGGACGGAGCGGGGCATGATTAGTGTGAGTGGCTGGGGGGCTGTTGTTGCAGGTTGCGGAAGTTGAATCGAGATGTGCACGAGGTTTGGTGTCTCGAGCGAGTAGGTGAGGTGATACGTGAGTTTTGGTTGGTCTGCTGATTTGGCTGCGGCGTGACTGGAGATCAGCGTAAGAACGCTGAGACAAACGGCGAGTCCGAGTTGGCGGGGTGGTGCGAGTCGGATTCGGAACATCGAGCGCATTTTTATTTGAGACGCATCTCGGGCGGCGTTCCAGTGAAGTTTAGTTTCGCGCCCGTTAACTGCTGGACTTCGGCGGCGGTCCATTGCGGAGCGACTTCGCGGAGTGTGAGGCCGTCGTGCGTGATGTCGATGACGGCGAGATCCGTGACGATTGTCGTGACGCAGCGCAACCCGGTGAGCGGATAGGTGCATTCGCGCACGATTTTTGGCGCGCCGTCGCGTGTGGTGTGCTCCATGCAGACGACGACTGTTTTGGTTCCGCTGGCGATGTCCATCGCGCCGCCGATGCCCCCGGAACCCTTTGCGCCGGGAATCTTCCAGTTCGCGAGATCGCCTTTTTCGGAAACTTGGAAGCCGCCGAGTACGGCGACGTCAAGATGGCCGCCGCGTGTCATCAGATGGGCGTCGGCTTGATTGAAAAACGATGCGCCGGGAACGAGCGTGACCGGAACTTTCATCGCGTCGACCAGATCGAAGTCTTCTTCACCGGCGCGGGCGCGGCGGCCCATCCCGAGGATTCCGTTTTCGCTGTGAAAGTAAACGGTGATGCCCGCGGGAAGATAGTCGGAGATGAGATTGGGAATGCCCCAGCCGAGATTGACGTAGGCGCCGTCGGGCAATTCGAGAGCTGCGCGTTGCGCGATTTGTTCGCGAGTGAGGCGCGGCCTATCCGGCATAGCGGATTCCTTTCGCCTGCACAATACGGTGCACGAAAATCGCGGGCGTCATCACGCTCTCGGGATCGATCGAGCCGGTAGGAACGATTTCTTCGACTTCGACGATCGTCGTTTTTGCGGCCATCGCCATGATGGGATTGAAGTTTTGTGCGGCGAGGCGATAGGTGAGATTGCCGAGCTCGTCGGCCTTTCTCGGCTTTGATGAATGCGAAATCGGCGTGAATCGGCATTTCGAGAATGCAGCGTTTGCCGTCGATCACGCGCTCTTCCTTGCCGGCGGCGACTTCGGTGCCGACGCCGACCGCGGTGTAGAAACCCAGCAGGCCCGCGGCGGCGGCGCGCATGCGCTCGCAAAGAATGCCTTGCGGCACGAGCTCGATCGTGACCTCTTTTGCGGCGAGGCGCTCCTGAAAATGATTCGAGTGCGGCCCGGGGAACGACGCGATGATATGGCGAATGCGATTGAGTTTGAAGAGGATGCCGAGCTCGCCGTCGCGCGTGCCGCAGTTGTTGCTGATTGCGAAAATGTCACGCGTGCCTTTGCGGGCGAGCGCCTGAATCAAATTGTTGGGGAATCCGGCGCCGCCGAAGCCGCCGAACATCATGCGAGCACCGTCGGGAACGTCGGCAATAGCGGCGTCGATGTCGGAAAATATTTTTTGTTTCATCGGGTTCAGCGAGTTCGATGCGTTGCGTTGGTGCGGGAGTATTGTAAGCCGAGAAGTTCAGGTCTGCGAAGCGGCGCGGGCGGATTCGTGAGGCCGGGGAGTTAGCAATCTCTGAGCGACGCCGGATTCGCTGAGAAATGCGCCGGTGTGAGTGCCGGTCAGATCGTGTTGCAGCAGCGCGAGAAGATCGGATTCGTCGTCAACATCCATTTCCAGGCGCGGATTGCGGCGATGATGAATTTGTGCGTGGGCGGCGTCCGCTTCGGCGCAATGTTTGGCGAAACTGCCGGAGCCGAAGTGAGAAGGGAAGAGCGTCGGAGGACTCCGGAGGATGGCGTTGGTGCCGGTGCCGTCGCGCGACGGGACGATGACCATCGCCGGTGCGGCGCATTCGATGGCGAGCAATTCATCGATGTCGCGCGACTGAATCAGCGGCAGATCGAGCGGGATGCGCAACACCGCGGTGAATCCTAACAACTTGATGCGGTGCGAAGCGTCGTCAACGGAGACGCTTTCGGAAATTTGACGCTCTTCGGCGAGTATGTGCCAGCCGTTCTCGCGCGCGGCTCGCATTGCCGGATCGTAGTTGGTGACGACGAAGATTTTGTCGGCGCGCTGGACGCCGCTCATCGCGCGAACAGTGTCGGCGAGCATCGAGTGAGCGAGAGCGAAGCGTTCCTCGGCGGAGAGGATGCCGACGAGCCGCTGCTTCGCGTTGCGGAGATCCTTTACTGGAAGAAGCAGCGCGCGCATCGAGATCAGTACGCGCTTTCGCCGTGCGTGATGTGATGCGTCTGCTGCGGGTCTGCATTCAGCAAAGGAAACGGAGACGGGGAGTTGCTCGCGGTCAGCTCGGATTCCGCGGTAGCGTCAAATGCGCGACGAATTTTGTAGCTCGTCGTGCGTTCTGCCGGCGTGCGGCCGATCGATCGAATCATGCGGCGAAATTCCGCGGGCTCGACAAATTCGCCAAAATTCGCACCCGCGGCTTTGGAAATGCTCTCTTCCATCAGCGTGCCGCTGAAATCGTTCGCGCCGGCATTCAGGCAATCCAGCGAAAGCTGAAACCCGAGTTTCACCCACGAAACCTGGATATTCTTGATCGCGCCATGCAGCAGCACGCGCGACAGCGCATGCACGCGCAAATGATCGTCGCGTTCAGCGCCCGCTCGAGCGCCGCCATGCTGAAAAAGCCGAGTCTTTTCGTGAATGAAGCCGAGGGGAACAAATTCCGTGAAGCCGCCGGTGTTTTTCTGAATCGATCGCAGCAGCAAAATGTGCCGCACCCAGTCGGCGGGCTCTTCGACGTGGCCGTACATCATCGTCGAAGTCGACGGGATGCCGAGCTCGTGTGCCGTGGTGATGATTTCGATCCACTGCGCGACGGGCAGCTTGTTGGGGCTCAGCCGGCGGCGAATCCGATCATCGAGGATTTCGGCGGCGGTTCCCGGAATGCTGCCGAGTCCTTCGTCTTTCAGCATCTGGAGGTAGTCGCGCAGCGGCATTCCGGTTTTCTCGACGCCGTAAGAAATCTCCATCGGAGAAAATGCGTGGACGTGCATCTCCGGAATCGCATGTTTGATTGCGCGCAAAATGTCGCGGTAGAAAAAGCCGTCGAGATCTCGCGGCAAACCACCCTGGATGCAGACTTCGGTAGCGCCGCGGTCCCGGGCCTCCTGCGCTTTTCGCACGACGTGTTCGGTTCCGTGTGAATAGGCATCGGGCGCGCCCGGCCCGCGCGCGAAACCGCAAAAGCTGCAACCGACGAAGCATACGTTGGTGAAATTGATGTTGCGATTGACGACGTAAGTGATCGCGTCGCCGACGGTTTCGCGTCGCAGTTGATCGGCGGCAGCGATCAATGCTTGTAGCGCGGAGCCCGTCACTGTTGCAAGCTGCAGTCCTTGTTCAAACGTGAGTTCGGAACCTTCGCGTGCAGCCGCGAGAATTTTTCGATCTCACTTGCGCTGGCCGTCGGTTCGATTTGTGAACCACGATGCGTCATGGTTGTGTCGGCGTTTGAACGGTATGCATCCCAATCCAGCCAAAGACGTATCGTATCAGAGCGGAGACAAGTTCGCCGTGGGTGCGTTATCAGCCGCGGTTCCCGCGCCGGCGCCGGTCAAAAACGGTTTCACGTTAACGAAATATTGACGGGCGGCGGTGTAACCTAGACGGAGCATCTGCGTCACTAAGATCAGGCCAAGGTCATCCTATTAGGGTATGAAACGCGGGCAAATCATCCTTATCGTTTTGGTTTTAATCGTTGGCGTAGCAATCGCTGCCGGCGCTTCCATTCTGCACAACGGCTTGAGCGCGCGGGCAACGCCGACGGCTTTAGAGGCATTTATCGCGCAGCACGCGCATCGGCTGTCGATTCCGTCGGACGCGCGCAATATGCACGATCCGCTGCCGGCATCGGAAGAAAATCTGAAAGCCGCGCGCGATCACTTTGCGGATCACTGCGCTTCGTGTCACGGCAACGACGGCCGCGGCGACACCATGTACGGAAAAGGCTTGTATCCGAAGCCGCCCGATCTGCGACAGTCGCGGACGCAGAATCTTACCGACGGCGAACTTTTCTGGATCATCGAAAATGGAGTTCGCTTCACGGGCATGCCGGCGTTTGGTGGTGGACACGGATCACAAGACGACACGCTGGAAACTCGTTCTTTTTATTCGCCACTTGCCGCAGCTTTCGGACCAGGAACGCGTCGATATGGGTCACATGAATCCGAAGGGGCCGGATGACCGCGACGAAGAGAAGGACGAAGAGGACTTCTTGGGTGGCGAGCCGGTGCAACAAAGGGCTCCGTCGAAGCATCATTAAATATAGGCAAAACATTGATTTAGAATTGTGGGGGCGCGTTTTAACCGGGAGCCCGCAGGCTTGCGAGCTCCGAAATAGGGAGATCTAGAATGAAGCTGAAAGTGATTTCGCTGATTGGAATGCTCGCGTTGACGGCGGCCGTGATGTTCGCGCATGGCGATAAGAAGCACGTGATGGGCACGCTCGAAAAAATCAATGCCGACTCGGTCGTCGTCAAGCAAGCCGACGGCAAAGAAGTCGAAGTGAAGCTTGTGGCGAACACGATGTACGTGACCCGCGACGGCAAAGCCGCGAAGATTTCTGATCTCGCCGTGGGTGATCGCGTTGTGATCCACGCCACGCCGAACGGCGAGACGTTGTCGGCGGACGAAGTGAAGTTTTCGGTGCCGGCTGCGGCGGGCGCCACGAAGTAGACAGCACGTTTGCGCGATCGCGTTTATTTGACGGGCGTGATTTTCTCAGCCCGATCTACGACCCTTCCATTTTTTAGAAACACCATGCGGTCGCCTAGCGCGACCGCTTCTTCGTGGTTGTGCGTCACGTAAAGAATCGGAATCTTGTGCCGGTCATTCCAAGTGAGTAGATCTTGCGTGATCGAGGCCTTGAGTTCGGCGTCGAGGCCAGTCATCGGCTCATCCAGAAGCAATGCGCGTGGCTGCGTGACCAGCGCTCGCGCCAAAGCGACGCGTTGTTGCTCACCGCCGGAAAGCTCGCGTGGTTTGCGTGAACGCAGTGCCTCGATGCGAAACGCCGTGAGAATTTCATCGACGCGTTGATTTTGTTCCTCGGGGGACAAACTCGCCAGGCCATACTTGACGTTTCCCGCGGCGGTCATGTGCGGGAACAGCGCGAGCGATTGAAAGACGTAGCCGATGTGGCGACGCTCTGGCCGGGTATCAATGCCGGCATCTGTCTCGAATAGCGTATCGCCACTCACGGTGATTTTGCCTCGTTGAGGTTTCAGCAACCCTGCAACGCAATCGAGTAAGGTCGATTTGCCGGCGCCCGACGGACCAAAAATGACCGTGACCCCGGGATCAAAATCGAGCGCGACATCCAGAACAAATTTGGAATTCGATCGCGAGGAACGATCGAAATGAATGTGGACGGTGAGCGCGGTCTGCGTCATTTCGTGGGCCATGGCGACCAGATGCGGCCGCCGGAGTTTCGGCCGAAGTAGCGATTCATGCCGTAGACGATCGAGAGCACAACAAAGGAAAAGAGGAGCAGGCCGAGCGCAACTTGATTTGCTCCGGCGTAGTCCATCGACTGGACGCGATCATAGATTTCGATCGAAACGGTCCGCGTCGAGCCGGCGAGATTGCCGCCGACCATGAGCACGACGCCGAATTCCCCAAGCGTGTGAGCAAAACTGAGGACGATCGCGGAAATCACGCCGGGAATCGAAAGCGGGAGAATGACGCGAAGGAACGTGCGGACGCGACCGGCGCCGAGAACGGAAGACGCATCGAGAAGTTTGCGATCGACGCTTTCAAATGACGCGGCAAGCGGTTGGACTGCGAAGGGAAGGCTATAGAGCACGGACGCAATGACGAGGCCGGTGAAGGTGAAGGCAAGTCCGTGTCCGAACGCGGCTTGCCAGAATCGCCCCAGCGGGCCTTGCGAGCCCATCGCGATCAGAAGATAGAAGCCGAGGACAGTGGGTGGCAGCACGAGAGGCAGGGCAACGATTGTTTCGACTAGAAATTTGCCCGGCCAGCGCGAGAACGTCAGCCAATAGGCCAGCGGAACGCCGATCGCAAAGAGGATCGCGGAGACGGTGAGCGAGAGGCGAATCGAGAGAAGAAGAGCTTCCATAGAATCGAGCGCGATTATTTCGGCGGCGCTGTGCCGTTTGGCAGCTCGAATCCGTAGCTGCCTAAAGTGCGTTGTCCGGCATCGCTCGAAACAAAAGCCAGGAAGTCGTGCGCGGCTTCTTTGTCTCGCGCAGATTTCATGATGACCGCGGCTTGCTCGATCGGCGCATATTGATCGACGGGAACACCCCACCGCTGACCGGTCTTCATCGCAGGCGAAATCGCGAGTGATAGCGCGATGATTCCGGCCTGCGCGTTGCCGGATTGCACGAATTGCGCAGCTTGCGAAATGTTTTCACCGTAGACGAGCTTCGGCTGCACTTTTTCGTAGATGCCTGCGTGCTTCAATGCTTCGACCGCGGCCCGGCCGTACGGCGCGTGCTCCGGGTTGGCAATTGCGATTTTCTGGACCGAAGGGTCGAGCAGCGCGTTCCACTTTTGTTCGATCAAATTTATTTTTGAGTCGGCTGGAATCCAGACGACGATCCGGCCGACGGCGTATTTCAGCAGACTGTTCGGCTCAGTGAGATTCGCTCGCTGCAACCGCGTCGGGTACTCGATGTCGGCAGAGAAGAAGACGTCGAAGGGCGCGCCATTTTGCATCTGAGAGAAGAAGTTTCCGCTCGATCCGAATGTGATTTCGATTTTGCGTCCAGTCTGGTGTTCGTATTGCTGCGCGATGTCTTTCAGCGCAAATTGAAGGTCGGCAGCGGCGGCGATCCGAAGAGCCAGCTGCTGTTGCTGCGCATGAAGCAGGCCGAACGATGGCGTCAACAGCGCTGCGGCCGCAAGAGACAAGAAAGATCGTCTGGTGTGCCTGAGAAATTTCATATCAGACGCGCAAAATCATCACTTCGGTGGATTTGATCAGCGCCGCGGCGCGATCGCCGACCTTCAGGCGCAATTCTTTCGCAGCATCCGCGGTGATGATCGAAGTAATGTGCTGTTCGCCGATCGCCAGCGTGACCTGCGCCAGCAAACCGTCAAATTTGATCTCGAGGATTCGTCCGATTAACTGATTGCGGCCGCTGATTTTGCGAAAATTGCCGCGTCGCGTCTCGACTTCTCCGCGTTGAAGACTTTTTGGAATCAGCCGATCGATTTCGCTCTCGGGAACGCGGTGATGGCCGCCGGGAGTTTTCACCGTTTTGAGCTTGCTTGCGATAGATCCACTGCTTCAGCGTTGGGTAGCTGATGCCGAGAATATTCGCGGCTTCGCGTGGTGCGAGCAGTCGCTGCGTCACGAAACGGTCCTCCCTGCGAGCCCCGAAGGATAGCGCGGCTCCGGTCGGCGATTCAATACGTTTTTATACGTATTTATGCGAAAGCGGGGCGGCCAATTAAGTTAATTTCGCAGTGGCTTGCCAGTTTTGAGAGTGTGCGCGATGCGCTCTTGCGTTTTTCGTTCGCCGCAAAGCGAGACGAAAGCTTCGCGCTCAAGATCGAGCACGTACTGTTCACTGACGAATTGGGCAGCGCTCAACGCGCCGCCCGCGAGAATGTTCGCCAGCTTCCGAGCAACGACCGCATCGTGCTCGGTGGCATAACCCCCGCGCAGCAAAAGATGAATCGCCATTTTCGCGGTCGCAAGAAACTGCTCGCCCAAAACTTTGATTTGGGTGGTCTGCGCGCCTTCCTGCCAACTCGCCGCCGGCGGTTTGTAGCCGCCACGAACAAGCGCCAGCGCTGTTTCTTTCGCATCGGCGACGAGGCGATCGCGATTCATCGACACGCCGTCTTCGCGGCGCAGGAATCCGAAGTCGCGGCACTCCTCGGCGCTCGTTCCGACTTTCGCCATCGCCAGCGTTTCGAAAATCGGCCGAAGCGCGTGAAACAGATCGAGATCGTCGCCACCCGCCGCGTGCTCGTTCGCGCGAATCAACATTTCCTTCGAGCCGCCGCCGCCGGGAATCAGGCCGACGCCGGCTTCGACCAATCCCATGTAGGCTTCCGCGGCAGCCTGAATGCGCGCGCCGTGCAGGCTGATTTCGCAACCGCCACCCAATGCCATGCCTTGCGGCGCAATCACGACGGGTTTGGGTGCGTATTTAATCGCGAGATTCACATTTTGAAATTGCTTCACCGCTAGATGGAGCTCGTCCCACTCCTGCTCCTGCGCGGCAACAAGCACGAGCATCAAATTCGCGCCGACCGAAAAGTTCACCGCCTGATTGGCCACGACCATCGCATCGAAATCACTGTCGAGCCGCTTGATCCCTTTGTGGATCATTGCGATCAAGTCGGAGCCGATCGAGTTCATCTTGGAGTGAAACTCGCAACAAACGATGCCGTCGCCGAGATCGATCAAACTCGCACCCGAATTGCGCTCGACTTCGCGTCCCGCCTCTTTCAGCGATTTCAGCACGAGGACGCCGGCCGGTTCCTCGACGCTCTCTGGTGCGCCGCTCGCCGGCGAAAATACCGACTTCGCGCCGCGATTCGATTCGTAGAAAGACGTTCGCCCGCTCGCCAGCAGTTTTTCGATCACCGGTGGCAGCGAACGGCCTTCCTTCTTTACGCCGTCGGCAAACGCCTTGACGCCGATCGCGTCCATCAACTCAAACGGCCCAAGCTCCCACGCAAATCCCCAGCGCATCGCGCGATCGACGTCGGCAATGTGATCCGAAATCTCTGGCACGCGCCGCGCCGCATACAGACAATTTTCCGACAGCAATCCCCACAAGAATTGCTGCGCCTTGTCCGCCTTTTGTCCTTCGAGCACAGGCCCCAGCAGCCCGCGCAATCGCTCCGTCGTGTCTTCAATCCCTTTCGCCGCTTCCAGCGACGCGAATCGCGCCTTTTGCCGCGCGCGATATTCCATCGTGTTCGCGTCGAGCGTCAGAATTTCCTTCTCGCCTTCGCCCTTCACCTTCTTGTAAAAGCCTTGCCCCGTCTTGTCGCCGAGCCAGCCGCGGCGCGCCATATCTTCGACCAGCGCCGGCACGCGAAACATTTCGCGCGACTCATCGTTCGGCACCGTTTCATAAACATTTTTCACGACGTGCACCAGTACATCCAACCCAACGATATCCGCCGTGCGAAACGTCGCCGACTTCGGCTGGCCAATCACCGGTCCGGTACACGCATCTACTTCTTCCACCGTCAGCCCGAGGCTGCCCATCAATTTCAGCGCGTTCAAAATCGAAAATGTACCGATGCGATTCGCAATAAAATTCGGCGTGTCTTTCGCGACGACAACGCCTTTGCCCAGCCGCCGATCGCAAAAATCGCGCAGCGTCTCGATCACATCCGGCAAAGTCTTCGGCCCAGGAATCAGCTCAACCAATTTCAAATATCGCGGCGGATTGAAAAAATGCGTCCCAGCCCAGTGCTGCTGAAATTCTTCCGGCAGACCTTCCGCGATCAAATGCACCGGCAATCCCGAAGTGTTCGTAGTAACGATCGCGCCCGGCTTCCGGAACTGTGCCACCCGCGCCAGCAACTTCCTCTTAATCTCCAGATTTTCCGCGACGACTTCGATAATCCAATCCGCCTCGGCACATCGCGCCAAATCATCATCAAAATTACCGACAGCAATCCGCTCCGCCAGCGCCGCCGTAAAAAACGCCGCTGGCTTCGACTTCCTGGCGCCATCCAGCCCCGCGCGCACAATTTTGTTCCGCGCCTCCGAAGGCGCATCCGCCGCCACTCCCGGCGGCACAATGTCCAGCAAAACACACGGCAGCCCCGCGTTCGCGAAGTGCGCCGCGATCCGCGCCCCCATCGTTCCAGCTCCCAGCACGACCGCCTTTTCGATTCGACGTTTCATTGGGAGCCTCTTCCGTTGACGAAAACTGACACGGCGGACAGGTTACAAAACCAGCATTCGGCGGTCAAACAACCGCCCTCAACGATGCAACAGCAATAAACTGTAGTCAGGATGGCCAACGACCAGCAAGACAAGCGCGATCCTTGCGACCGCGACCCAGCCACCGAAAAGGTCACCTTTGCCAAGGAGTGGCTGCGCGGCGCGACAGACCGTGTCCAAGCTCTCGCACTCGGCGACCCTCGTCCCACCGGCGACCGCCCCCGCGTCGGACTCGCTCTCGCCGGAGGCTTCGCCCGCGGCATCGCCCACATCGGCGTGATTCGCGCGCTCCGCAACGCCGGCGTCCCCATCGATTGCGTCGCCGGCACCAGCGTCGGCGCGCTGATCGGCGCCGTCTACTGCGCCGGAGTCCCGCTGAACGATATGCAGCGCATCGCCGCGCTCACCACCTTCGCCGACTTCGGCCGCTGGACGCCCTCCTGGCTCGGCCTGGCCAACAATCTTCGCCTCGAGCGCTACCTCCAGCGCTTCACCCCATGTAAGACCTTCGAGGAACTCACCACGCCGTTCGCCATCGCCGCCACCGACATCAACGCCGGCGTCACCGTCTACTACACGCGCGGCCCGATCGGCCCGCCCTTGCGCGGTTCTTGCGCATACCCCGGCCTCTTCGTGCCCATTCAGTTCGAGGGCCGCACCCTGGTTGACGGCTTCCTCACCGCTCCCGTCCCCGTCGAAGGCACCTGCCTCCTCGGCGCCGACGTCACCATCGCCGTGTACCTCGAGGCCGGCAGCCTCACCGCGCCGCGTACTGCCGCCGATGTCATCAGCCGCTCTTTCTCTATCATCCAGCGCCACGCCGACCTAGCCTGGCGCACGCAAGCCGACGTCATCATCGAGCCCGACGTTAAACCTTTTGTTTGGGATGACTTCACGCGCACCGATGAATTGATCGCTGCAGGAGAAGCTGCCGCCCAAGCTGCCATTCCCGAAATCCTGAAAGCCTTCGCCGCGGACAAGAACCGCCCAGGCCTCACCTAGCTCGACCGATCACGCCGACGGCCTACGCCCGCGTAACCTCAACGCCCACCGGCTGCCCCTCGCCCTTCCCTCGCTGCGTCAGCCACGTCCCTAGACCTTCTGCAAACCGCTCCGGCGTCACCCGAAAGCTCGCCTCTACGCGCCCTTCGCCCACCGGCAACGTGTCGTCAAAGTCGGCCGCATTCGTAAAATTCCGCATGCAAAACTGATCCAGCCACTCCACCGGGCAAGCCCGCCGCTCGCCGCGAATCACCACATCGACCTTGAATTTCTGCGAGTACATGCCGTCAATATAACATCCCGCCCACCCGCCGATTCCCGAAACGGGAATTTCCCGAAACGGAACTCCACTTTCCGCTGAACCCCGGCTCCCATTCGAACTATTTCCCGCAACGGTATATTACTTAATGTTGACATTGCTATCACTCCGGCTTACGATGCGCCTCACGTAGGCCGGCTAAGTCCCCGAATTTATAGGTTTCATACTACTTCATCGATTTTGCGCGTTCTTCTAGTCGGCTCCTCGGGAGCGCCGATGCGCAACAATAATGTGGCTCAGGATACGCGCCTGATCGTTCAGCTCGATCGTCTGCGCGAAGAGGCCGAAATGCGCAAAGCGCGCCGCTGGTGGCGCGACGAGTTCTGGCCTCGCACGGCCGCCGACTATCTCAAAATCGAAATGGCCCACGGCGCCGAGCAAAACAAATGGCTGCGCCAGGTCGCTACCTACTGGGGTATGGCGGCGTCCTTCGTACTCGACGGCACCCTCAGTGAAAAAGCTTTTCTTCGACCGGAATTTTCCGGCGAGATGTTTGCCATGTTCGCCAAAATCCAGCCGTTTCTGAAGCAGTCTACGCATGCGCACGCAAAATCCCGAATTCATGGCGAACGTCGAGCAGCTCATTCTGAACTCCAAAGACGCCCGCGACCGTTTCCGAGAAGCGTCTAAACGGATCAACACGCGCAGGAAAGTAGCCTGAATCTAACGGCTCGGCGCCACTGAACTTTGTGAGAACGAATCAGAAGGAAAGGGAATCGCAACCCCGGCAAATCTGCGACGGAAGCCGCCTAACATTTAGCGCGGCATTCGCCATTGCCCCGCGGCAGCGAAAAACTGCAAGCCCACTGCAAACTGGTTCCCGCTCGCCGGTACGCAATACACCACCCGCGCCCGCGACCGAAAGCTCCCCAGCAGCGACCGCACATTCAGCCGATCATTCGGCTTCCACGGTTTCGCCGTCAGCACCCGCGCTCCCCGTGGGCTGACATTCACTGTCACGCCCTCTTGTGCCGGCACACGCACATCCACGCTCGCTAGATCGATGGGCACTTCCATCGGGGTGCGATCTTCTACCCTCCTGGCGGCCGGATCCGGATTTGGAGACACAGGTACGGAGCTCATGGTTCGACCAACAGCAACTCTCACTATTAGGCTTGGGCGAGTACGTTGAATGATACCCCCGCAGCCGAGGTCAGCGTCAATGAAGACCCGAGCGAGTGTGCCCAAATCAAACCGAGTAGCTGTCCACGGGCCCCTCAAATACTGTTCGCCGCCGAGACGCGTCATCCCATGAGCGGACACTCGGGATCTAAATTCTTTCTCAATTGCAAAACTAAATCACGTATTTCAAATAGCTTGAAATTTAGCCCTTCCGGCATCGAAATTGCCATTGACCTCTACAGGGTGGTCTGTGTTCGTACGCACACGTGCGATCGTTTTGCCTCGAGGAGGCTGTCATGAAAAAGTTGGAGTGGACACGCGACACGCTGTCGAGTTGGCCCGGGTCCGAATACGCTGAACTAAAGGAAAAAGCAGGTTGGCGCCTCTCGGCCATCGAGTGGCAGCGGGAAGCCGAAACCGGCGCCCGCAGCGGTCTGACCGACGCTCGCCTAGGCGAAGAGATCCCCTATGGCACACGCATCGCCAGCGATTGCCTCCACCTCGAGGAAAACCCGTCCGAAACCGAGGTGTTGAATCGCCTTGCCGAAATGATCGTCCAGGATCTGTCTTACAACCGGATGGCCGACTCTTTGAATCAGACCGGCTTCCACACCCGCTCCGGCCAGCCCTGGACCCCGCTCGCCGTTTTCAAGCTGACTCCGCGCCTGATCGAGGTAGCCCCGCGCATCCTCTCGGGCGCCGAATGGGAAGACCGCAAACGCCACCTGACCCGCGTCGCCTGGAACTCTTAGTCATTCACGCACTCTGCGTTGTAGGGGCGCAGCTTTACCCTGAGGGCTTTGCTCGAAGGGCCGCTGCGCCCAATGTCCGTACGATCACTGCGTCTTGAAACTTCCCCTTTTCCAATTTCCTTTCCATTATCCAAACACATCAATCCAAAACGCTCTTCAGCGAATCATGAACCTTCAATCCGCCGTTGTAATGAATGAATCCCTGCTTCCGAAACTTATTCATAAAGAAATTCACGCGCGATCGTGTCGTACCCACCATTTCCGCCAGCGTGTCCTGTCCGATCTTCTCCAGAATCGGCGCGACCTCTCCATTTTTTCCGCCGCGTGCCAACAGCAGTAGCACGCGCGCCAGGCGCTTCTCACTGAAATTAAACATGTGATCGATCAGGTCCTGCTCGATCCGCCGATTGCGGCTCAGCAGATAATTGATGAAGTGGGCCGAAAGCGACGGATTCTCTTCCACCATCCGCACCATCGATTTTCGCTTGATGACATCGATGACGCTCGGCACCAACGCGATCGCCGAAGTCGAAAACACCGAATCGCCGCCAATGCAGGCTTCGCCGAAAAAATCATCCGGCCCCAGGATTCCGAGCACTGCTCCCTTGCCGCGGTTCGAAACCAGCGTCAACTTCACCATTCCTTTCTCGATGTAGTAGACGTCCGTGCATTCCTCGCCTTGCGAGACGATCGTTTGGCCCGCCTCAAACTCCTTTGCGTTTGTTCCCGTTAGCGCTGCTGCAAACGCTGCTGCGGGCTGCGAACTTCGCCGACGCACTGTGCCTCCCCTTGCAGGAAATTAGTCCAGAAAAATTTGAACGCAAATATCCCAACGACATCGCGCAGACTGCGTGCGATATCCCTTATGCTCGTCTGTCTCTTGCTCGATCGCGTGTTGGCCCAGATGCCCTGCGTTAGCGTTGCCCTTTTCTACCTGTCGCTTCGGCGCTTCGTCTGTTCAATTTTGAACAGCGTTCATCGCACACCGTCAATACTCCCCGCACCTTACTATGGGTTTCGGATTCGATATCTCCGTCGTCTCGACGACGGAAGCCCTCTGAGCGAGACAATTCGCTGACTCGACGCGATTCGAACTAATCCCGGCAAATATTTCGTGCGTGACGCGTCAACGGGAAAACCCGCGGGAACCGACGTCAACGATTAGCCGAGGATTCAAAGCCCGGCTGGGCAGCCAAGCAATTACCGGGAGTGCCAATTACGTGGGAATTTTATCTTGCGATCATCGCGTTTCGAATTCAGCGACGACTGTAAAAGCGCGGCATGGAAGCTGTAAGAATCTGCGGAACCCTAGGGGATTTTCCTCACTGATATCGGTCGATGCCCTACGCCCAGAACGAAATCCTCTACTTCATCAGTCCCAATTCCCGCGCATGCTCCGCGCAGAGAAATAAATTCAAGTATGGATTTCGCCGCGCTTCCCAATCATTCCAGCGGCTTTCCCAATCCGCGCGCCGGTAATCGCACATGCAGTCGCTTAGCACCTTGATCGGCCGCGATATGCCGCCGCGCCGCACATCGAAAATGAACTCCGCGCGACAAGTGCGCTCCGCCGCTTTCGTGCTTTCGTGTTTCGCCGTGCGCGTTCTCGATTCATTTTTCATGGCGTATTCCAAGTGAATACAGCAGCATGGGCGAATCGTTGGCGCCCCTTGTTGTAGAAGGGTTCGTGTAGCGCTCGTTCGAGCGGTTTCGCCTGCCACGCGCTCGGACGACGCGCTGCATCGTGCTTCCGCAAAAGCAGGTGGGGTCGGCGCACTTCGGCGTTGGACCGATCATCAGAAATAAAATCTGCGCGCCGCAAAACCGATTCGGGCACTCCCACAACTCTTCGCGTCTTTTCTTCACGAACGCGACCTCCGCTCGTTTCAACGCGCCGCGTCGATGCACCTGTTCGTTGCGTGCGCCCTCACCGTGCCGCCTGGCTTTTCCGACCGAGGGTGTGTCCACCGAATGGTTCAATGCCGATTATTTGGCTCTCTGTTAACAGACTTCCCGAAAAAACATGCTCTCCGCTCACGATTACGACCGGCACTCGCGCGGTTGGTTTTCATCCCAAATTCCCGATTTGGTGCGGCGACGGGGTACGCCCAGTATCGAGTCCTGTTCGACGCCGATTTTCGACGCGGCTGCGCATTTTTTCGGACGCGAACGATCTCGGGCGGAGCTCCGTTTTGGCAGCAAAAACGCCCTGATTTGGCCCTGCTTTCGAATCGCGAATCGATATTCACTTCAACGTAATCTTTCGCTTACATTGACATTTTTGCCGCTGCCCTCGGCTTTATCGAATTCTGTTTTGGAAATGTTTCTCAGAGTCGCTTGCTCTCCTCCACCGCGGTCGTTTCCCCCACAGCAATAAGTTTTGCTGGTTGGAATTCCAACCATTACTGCTTCCACTTCATTTCTTTTTCACTTTCACACTTACCCTTGCCTCACTCGTGAATTTTCCAGCATCGCGAGTTCTCGTCCCCCGGTTCCGAAATCATTTCTGAGGAGGGTTCATGCGTTCGATTAAGCTCGCCGTTTTGCTGTCGCTCGCATTCTTGCTCGTGGGTGTATCTGTTCGCTCCCACGTAACGAATGTCGGCAGTTCAAAACCCAGCTCGACATCCTGGCTTACAGCAGATGGAGCGAAGCCGGTCCCCGATCCGTGGCTGGTAGCGGATGGAGCGAAGCCGGTCCCCGATCCGTGGCTGGTAGCGGATGGAGCGAAGCCAGTTCCGGATCCGTGGCTAGTGGCGGATGGAGCCAAACCAGTTCCCGATCCGTGGCTGGTAGCAGATGGAGCGAAGCCGGTCCCTGATCCGTGGCTGGTAGCAGATGGAGCGAAGCCGGTCCCTGATCCGTGGCTGGTAGCGGACGGAGCGAAACCGGTTCCCGATCCGTGGCTGGCAAGCGCTGCGTGAGGAATCTGCGGTCGAAGGGGAAGATGATCCGCATTTTTCCCTTCGGCCGTGTTAGCATCAGGGTCCGCAAGCCTATCTTCTTAGGCCAGACACTCGGACCTTAATGATTAGTCTCTTAATCCTGTCTGCCGGCATCGCACTCGAACTGATCCTACTTACTCGTGGTGTGCAGCAGCGTCTGATCCGCCGGTATCCCGCGTTCTATTCCTACATCGGATTTGTCCTCGTTAGCGACATCCTGGTTTACCCAGTTCACTTCAACAAGCACATCTATCTTTACTTTTATTGGTTCACCGAGTTTTCGGGGCTGATCCTCGGTTGTTTGGCCTTGCTCGAATTCTATCGTGCCGCGCTTGCCTCATATCCCGGCACCGCTCGGATGGCGCGTGCCTTGCTCGGTATTTTGTTCGTGGTTGCGATGATCAAGACAGTCATCAAAACGATGAACGTTTACGAATGGTGGTTTTATGCGACGCCCGTGCAGGTTGAAGGTTTGTTGCGCGTCTGCCAGCTTCTCGCGATCTTATTGCTAACGGTTTTGTTCCTCTTCTACTCGATTCCGTTTGGCAAGAATCTTCGTGGAATATTGCTTGGCTTCGGTCTCTACCTTAGCTGGAGCGTTATTTGTTTGGCATTTGTCGCCGCAGGCGTAGCCAAGGCGCAGTCTCTGTGGTCTTATACGATCCCAATTTCTTACGTCTTAACCTTAATCGTCTGGACTGTGCATCTCTGGTCCTATCAACCTAACCCGGTCCCGGATCGGGCAATCCCTCTCGAACAGGATTACCTTCGCGTCGCCGCTGCCACGCAGCGGCGTCTCCACACTGCGCGGGGTCACCTGGCAAAGGCGGTCGGCTCGTGATCAGTATTACCCTGGCAATTCTGATTTGTACCGTCGCCGTGTTGTCGCTGGCATTGCTCGCGACGCGCGGCTCTTCGGTAAAACGCGAACTGGCATTTCGTACCGATGTTCCGACGTACGACGAAACGACCGGCGATCCGTCTCTCTGCCCGCCGGAATTCGCGGCTAGGATTTTTTCGCCGGCAGATTGGACGTTTGTCTCGGGTGAGAAGTCGCCGGAGGTCGCGCGCTTATTTCGGCATGAACGAAGAGTTGTCGCGTTGGTCTGGGTGCATCAAACTAAGAACGCGATTCATCGCATCATGCGCGAGCACGCGCGAGCTACCAGCCAGAGTCACGATCTAAGAGTGGCCACCGAAGCAAGATTGTGGAGCCACTATTTTCAACTCGTCGCAATTTGTAACCTGTTGATTCTGGCGATTCAGTCGGCCGGACCGGCGCGAGTCGGCGCGCTTGCGACCTACGCGGCTTCGCTCTCACAGAGCTTTGCGGATGCGCAGCACGCTCTCGCGGTGACGACTGCGGCTCGCGATCTGCGCGGGGCAAGCACAGCGCACTGAAAACCAGGCGCGGACAACCACGTCCCAATGCACCGCGTCTCATTTTAAAATCGGTCTGCCCGATCGCGCTTTACATGACCACCACTAAGCTCGTCACAGTTCAGGCTGCTTACGAAGATTTCCTGCAGCGCTCGCTTTCCAAACTTCCGTGCGATCTCGCGCGTCTGATCTACCTTGCGTCAACGCGTGACTACAACACCGGCTCGTATCATCACGACGGACTCGCTTCGCGATTCAATCCGGAAGTCGCGGCGAAGGCGCTGGAAATCGCGCATCGTCAGATCTTTTTGCAGTTGTCGGCGTATTCGCTCGAAGAACTCGTCGAGCAGTTGCGGATTTATTTCGAGTCGTCGCGCGACGGAGCGGCAGAAATTCTGCGCATGTGGCAGAAGCTCGAACCTTATCGAATTGCGATTCCTGTCGAGGTAAATCCCGCGGTGGCGCGGTTATTTCTATCGAACGTCAGACTCGCTTTGGCAATTTGGCGGTCGCGTCAGGACCAGTCTCCGCCGGATCACTGAGTCGCATCGCGACGGCGGTGACCTGTCCGATGATTTCCGCTTCCGTGCCGTAGTTGAGCCGCCGCACGCTGCGTCCTGAGAGCGGATGCGCAAGCAAAAGCAAATGGCCATCCTGCATTTCGCACCAGGAGCAAGCGTAGCCATCGCGCAATTCCACGAAATAAATCGGACGGTCAAATTCCGTTCGCCAGCGGAACGGCTGAATTTTTCGCACGTGCGGATCGATTTGCACGAAAGAACCCGGCCGCAGGAGCGGCGACAACGTGTTGTCTTGCAAACCGATATATCCGTAAAGACTGTGGCGCAGATCCAGATGCTGAATCAACGCGATGGGAACTTCGCCCCAGACTTCCACCATGCGCGAGAGCAGATTCGTGTTATCGACGTCGAAGGAGCGGTCGAAACGCACCGGGAACGAAACGGTTTTGTCGGTGTCGTAGACTTCGAGCTGCGTCAGGTGCGTTTTCGGCAGCGGCGCGGAAAGCTGATGCTTGGTGAGATGCTGCAGATCGACGCCGTAGAGCAATAAGATGTCGCTGAACTTGATGCGATAAATCGAACTCAAACTGTAAAGCTTAAAAATGCTCGGGACCGAATCCGAATTTTCGATTTGCGTCAGCCACGCGTTAGAAATATGGAATTCGGAGTTGTCTTCGGCTTGCGCGATGCGCTGGCTGAATTCAGCCACGTCGCGCGTAGTGATCCCTAAGCGGTTGCGGATTTCTTTCAGTTGCTCACTTGGAGGAAGTGCCAGTGCCATGCGGCATTCTACCTCAAGCACCTAAGAAAGTTATAATACGTTGAGGTTAGTAAACGAGCGTCCGAGTACCGGCCCACTGGGGCCGAAAAGGTGCTCCAGGCAAGCCTCTTAACGTTTAGTCGTCTACCTCGCCTTCCCGCTTTCCACCTCTCTGAAACGTTTCCCGGTTGAAGAGGTGAGCGCCCGGTCTTCGATTGTGAGATAACTTCTGGATAACAATTGTCGGGCCGTGTTCTGCTACACTCCTGTCGCCAAAATTTCATAGGAGCCCTCGTCCCTATGCCGCAAGTCCGAACGCCACAACGAATACCGCAAGCTAGCGCGCCGCGAGGCCGAATGCCGCAATTCCGAATGCCGTGGGCCGGAAAGAAAATTTTCTGCATCTCGATGGTGTCGCTGCTGTCGATTGCGACTGCGATCGTCGCAGCGCGCGCCCAAGCGCCTGCCGCGCCACCGCAATCTTCCGGAGCTGTACGGTTGGCTGAGCAGCAATACAAAAACATCAAGGTGCTCAAGGGCATTCCGGCGGACCAGGTGATTCCGGCGATGGAATTCATCACCGCGTCGCTCGGCGTCGAATGCGACTTCTGCCACGTGCGCAGCGAGCGCAGCCTCGCGTTCGACAAGGACGACAAAAAGCCGAAAGAGATCGCGCGCAAAATGATCGAGATGATGATGGCGATCAACACAAACAATTTCGAGGGCAAGCGCGAAGTCACCTGCTACTCGTGCCATCACGGTGCAGCGCATCCCGTCGGCATCCCGCTCGTAGCGGTCGAAGGCGAAAAGCCGCCGGCAATGGGCGATCACGATCACGACAAACAACCGGATGCTGCGGCGCTGCCTTCGGCCGACTCGGTGTTTGAAAAATATCTGATGGCGACCGGCGGCGCTGACGCGATTCAGAAAATCACGAGCCGCGTTGAGAAGGGCACGACGAGCGGCTTCGGCGATAAGCCATTGGCAATCGACATCGTTGCAAAGGCTCCGAACAAGCGCATGTCGATGATGCATTTGCCGGTCGGCGATTCGGTGACTGCGTTCGACGGTACAGCCGGCTGGATGACTGTTCCCGGGCGTCCGACGCACATGATGAACGCAGCGGAAAGTGCGGGCGCGGGCATCGACGCGGATTTTTACCTTCCGGTCAACGCAAAATCGCTGCGCGATTCGTGGAAGGCGGCGCCGGGTGAAACGATCGACGGTCGCGCGACGAATGTGCTCGTCGGTCAGACCGAAGGGCAGCCGCCGCTGCGTCTGAATTTTGACGCGTCGTCGGGATTGCTCGTTCGGCTCGTCCGGTACACCGAGACTCCACTGGGGCGGTTGCCGACGCAGGTCGATTACGCCGACTACCGCGATGCGGACGGAGCGAAGATACCGTACCAATGGTCAATTTCGCGGCCAGGGAACCGGTTCACGATTCATGTTGAGTCGGTCCAGCAGAACGTTGCGGTGGACGATTCCAAGTTCGCTCCGCCACCGCCGCCTCCGCCGAGTCAGGCGCCGCCTGCGCATCCGTAGCTCAGTTCCATTTTGGGACGCTTACCTCCATACCCCCCATGTATTTCGTAAGAGTGGGGAAGTGGTTGGCATTGCTGGGGTTAGCGGTCTATGGTTTTTAGGAGTACGCAGCTCGCTGAAAACAGGGCATTTGCGGGCGCGCTAAGCTTCGCATTCTGTTCGCCTTCTTCTAACGCTCTCCATTCGAACGGTAATGATGAGATATATTACCATATAGCTAATAGTTTGTCAAGAGCGATTTTGCGCGGCCGACGGTCGGGGCGAGGTTGCTTTTCGGTCGGGCGGTTGAATCGAGAGGACGCCTTGGGCGCCCGGGATCGATTGGAAAGAGGCTTACCACAGAGGTCACAGAGTTCGCAGAGTCGGTTGTTGGGTGGATCTCCCCGGGGGGAGGGAGGCGTAAAAACATAACGGAGAGGCGCAGAGCCGTAAAGCGGCGCAGGAGCGCCGCACTCCAAAGAGAGCGGCGATGACGGGTCGATTTTGCGGACATGGGGCGCAGCGTGCTGCGGGCCTACATGAGCGAGGTGACTGTGACGCTCTGAGACGGCAATCCGTATTCAGGAGATGGAAGAATTTAGTGGCGGACCCAAGAGAGGATGGAGTAGGCGCTGCCGGCGACGGCGATGACGATCATTGCGATCATGGTGATTTTCAGTGCGGGGGAGTTGGCGAGCGAGAGGATCCAGCGGCCGTAGATGATGGCGAGGACGCCTTCGATGGTGAAGCGGAGGAGGCGGCCGGCGGCTACGTAGGGCAGGACCTTTTTGAGCGGGACGCGGAGTGCGCCTGCGGCCGCGACGAAAAGTGTGAATGGAAATGGCGGCGGCATGAGGCTGCCGAGAGTGAGCGCCCAGCCTGCGTTTTTCTTCATTTGCGATTCGACGTATTTCCACGTGCGGCCGCGCTTGTTTTTTATTTGCTCGCCGCCTTTTTTTGAAACCCAAAGAGTGAGGAGGATTCCGCAGACGGAGCCGATGGTTGCAGCGATCACGTAGTAAGGAACGCGGTTGTGGTGGCGGGCGGAGAGGCCGAGCATGAGGAAGTCGTTGCCAAGAGGGACGAAGAGGAAAGAGGAGTCGAGGACGCCGACGCAGAAGAGGCCGAAGGCGCCGGCTTGATAAGCCAGGCGGAAGAGATAGTGGAGGAAGTGTTCCAAGATTGAGAGAGAAAAGGTAGCGGAGATTGGGGAGGAAGGGAATCGGGATTGGATGGTAGGGGGTGGGGATTGGGTGATCGGGGAGTGTTGATTGCTGACCTAAAGAGTTGAGGTGGTCGGACGTCGTCGTGAATCGAGTCGTGTGGAATCAAAACCCCGCGATCTGGGAAGCGATCGCGGGTACAGGGTGGCGAACGGTGGAATCGCGGCAAGGCGCATCGGCGGAGCAGCGCCGCCTCTACAAGCCGAAGAGGGCGGGAGGTTAGTCGTGGCGGAGGGCCGTCATAGGATCGGTGGAGGCGGCGCGGCGGGCGGGGAGGAGGCTGGCGGCGGTGGCGGCGAAGATCAGGATTGCGGCTACCAGTGCGAGAGTGAGTGGGTCGCGGCACGGCTCGTTGAGCCAATGGGTGGAGAGTTTGGTGAAGGCTGCGCTCAGGGCGAGGCCGACGAACAGGCCGGCGGCGACGCTGGTTGTCGTGGAGGAGAGGACGAGGCGGAAGAGGTCGGCGGCTTTTGCGCCGAGAGCGATGCGGACTCCGAATTCGTTGGTGCGCGTGGCGACGGCGTAAGAGACGACACTGTAGAGGCCGACGACGGCGAGCGCGAGCGCGAGAAACGAGAAAATGCCGAACAACGTGGCGATGAGGAGCTGCGTCGAGAATTCGGGGCTGTCGTGAATTTGAGAGACGAGATCGCGAGGGGCGACGAGTTGCTGGCTCGCATTGACCGCGGCGACTTGAACTCGAGCGGCTTGCACGACGGAGAGCGGAGCGATGCGCGTCTTGACCACGATGCGCGTGAATCCCCACATGTGAATCGGATAGGGCACGTAGACGGCGGGCTGAACCGGGTCGCGCAAACCATCATTGCGCGCATCGGCGACGATGCCGATGATGCGCAGCCAGTCGTTTGCGTTGGGCGCAGACGGAGCAGCAGGCGGCTGGTTCGACAGGTCGGGAGTGCGAATTTCGTGACCGATCGCGTCGCCGTTGGGCCAATACTGGCGCGCCATCGCCTGATTGATGACGGCGACGGAGTCGGCGCGCATGGTTTCGGAGCGGTCCCACATGCGGCCTTGCAGAAGCGGAATGCGAAGGACCGAAAAATATTCGGGACCGATGAAGTTCATCGGAATCTCGGGAGAGCCGAGTTCCGGACGGCCGAGAAAATCGGTGCGCACGTTATTGCCGTTGTTTGGCGGCGTGCCGCCGCTGGTGATTGTGGCGGCTTCAACTTCCGGCAGAGCGGCGATTCGCGCGCGAAGTTGTTCGGTGTATTGAGAACGAGCTTGCCAGGAGCCGAGAGATTCGCTGTGGAAGGGAATTACGAAGGAGAGGCAGCGCTCCGGATCGTATCCAAGATCGACGCGAAGTAAATGCAGGAATCCTTTGCCGGCGGCGCCCGCCGCGGCTAGTAGAAGAACAGTGAGAGCAACCTGAGCGGCGATCATGGCGCCGTGTGCGCGGCGTCCGCGCACGTCGCCGGCGATGCGGCGCGTGCCACCTTGAAGAAGCTCCGAGAGATTCGGACGCGAAATCTGAAGAGCCGGCCAGAGTCCGGAAAGGATTGCGGCGGCCGCAGCGAGCGCGATGCTGAAGAGCAAGACCGGGATGTTGATGCGGACAACAGACTCCAGCGGGGCGGAAAACGGCGGCAGGAAATTGAGGAACAACGCGGTGCCGCGCCAGGCGATGAACAAACCGAGCATGGAGCCGGCGAGCGCGATGACGAGAGACTCAATGAAAAGCTGGCGAAGAATTCGTGAACGGCCCGCACCGATGGCGGCGCGGACGGCGAATTCGTGACGTCGTTCGATGCCACGCGCGAGCAAGAGAATCGAGACGTTGCCGCAGCCGATCAGCAGCAACGATGCGACGGCGCCGAGCAGGAGATAGAGCGTTCGACCGAGTTGTGCTTTCCAGTGATCGATCATGCCGACCAGAACGACGCGGAACTTCACCGGAAAATAATTGGCGCGAACTTGGGCGATGTGCTCCATGAGCGGCTGCAACTCGGCTTCGGCTTGCGCTTTGGTGACGTCGGGGCGGATGCGAAGCGAGACTGCGGTGCCGTCGTTGGGATTTTGTGAGAGCGGGACAGGACGGAAGACGTCGCTGTCGGCCCAAGTGAAGCGTGGAGGCATGACGCCGACGACTTGATATGGAGCATGGTCAAGGCGAAGAGTGCGGCCGATCACGTGAGGATCGCCGAGGAAATAGCGCTGCCAGAAGCGGTAGCTGAGGACGACGACAGTGGCGGGCGCCTGGCCGGGTGTCGCGTCGGACGGAATGAGCCAGCGGCCGAGAATTGGCGCGACGCCGAAGTGATTGGGGTAATCGGGGTTGACGATGAGGCAGCGGATGTCTTCGGGGAGGTCGCCATCGGTCGTGGTGGGATTTTGATTTTGGAGAGCGACGATGCTTTCGAAAGATTTGAGTTGGCGCATTTGCGCAACTTCGGGGCCGCTGAAACCCATCGGAGTGTCGTTTCCTTGCGGGTCGCGGAGATTGATGATGGTGAGGCGATTGGCGTCGCGGTAGGGGTACGGATTGATGAGGACGGCGTAGATGACGGAGAAGACGGCGGTGGTGGCGCCGATGCCGAGGGCGAGAGAGAGAATGGCGGTGAGGGCGAACGCGGGGCGTTTGCGGAGTTCGCGGAGGGAGTGGCGGAGGTCGGACAGCATTTTTAACCTCGTGTGCGTGACGGATTGTTGGCTTGTGGTTGGAAGTGTTGGGCTGAATTAGGGTTGTTTGCAAGAGGGATGTGAAAGCAGGAGGGCGTACGTCGTTATGAGTTGTGGTGACGTGGCATCTAAACCCCACGATCTGGGAAGCGGTCGCGGGTACAGGGCGGCGGATCAATCGTGCGGACATGGGGCGCAGCGGTGCTGCGCCCGTACAGTATTGAGGCAGGGTGAAAATAGTGCTTGACATAAACTATTGAGGTAGTATTCTCACCTACAAATGTAGTAGTTAGATGAATGGGGAATGTGATGAAGCCGAAACTGACGAAGCTGGAAATGAAGGTGATGGAGCTGTTATGGCGGGTGCCGCAGGCTTCGATACGAGAGATTCAGGAATCGTTTCCGGCGAAGGGCCGGCCTGCGTATACCACGGTGCAGACGGTGGTGTACCGGCTCGAGACGAAGAAAGCGGTGCGTCGCGCGCGGAAGGTCGGGAATTTTCACGTGTTTGAGGCGACGGTTTCTCGCGGGGATGCGCAGCGGAAATTGATCGACGATTTGCTGGCGCTGTTCGGCGGGAGTTCGCAGCCGGTGATGGCGCATTTGATCGAGTCGGGGAAGTTGACGCTGGATGACGTGAAAGAAGCGGAGAAGTTGCTGAAGGAGCTGGATCGGAAGGAGAAGACGAAATGAATTTCAATTTTCTTGCGGATGTTTGGCGCGACTTCGCTCCCGGGCTCGGGAATCATCTTTGGCAATCGACGATTTTCGCTGCGGTCGTCGCAGGTTTGGCGCTGGCGCTGCGCGGTAATCAAGCTCGAACGCGGTACTGGCTTTGGCTTGCAGCCTCGCTGAAATTTCTGTTCCCGTTCTCGCTCCTGGTGAGCGCGGGGAGTTATCTGGCGGTGTCGCACACGCAGACTGCCACACGCGCGGTGTTTTCTTCGGCTTTCGAGCAATTCGGGCAGCCGTTCGCTGGGGACGATGTGGCGTACTTCGCGCGCTCTACCCCGGCGACCGCTGCGGGGCATTCTGCGACGCAGTATTTGCCGCTGCTGCTGGTTGTGTGGTTGGTCGGGTCGCTCGTCGTTGTCGCAGTTTGGCTCGCGCGCTGGCACCGCGTCGCGGCCATCGCAAAAAGTGGCGTTTCGCTTCAGGAAGGTCCCGAGGCTGCGATCGTCGCGCAACTTCAGAATGGCGATAGTGCGCCGCATGACAAAGTCGAGATCGTTTCGACGAGCGCGACTATCGAACCCGGCATCTTCGGAATTTTCCGACCGGTTCTGCTCTGGCCGGCGTCGATATCAGGGCAACTGACGGAGGCCCACACGGAGTCGATCGTTGCGCACGAACTGTGTCACGTGCGCAGGCGCGACAATCTGACTGCTACGCTCCACATGCTCGTTGAATCGTTGTTCTGGTTCCATCCGGCCGTTTGGTGGCTCGGCAATCGCCTCGTCGAAGATCGTGAACGTGCTTGCGACGAAGCGGTTGTCGAGTCCGGCCGCGAGCCGCACGTGTATGCGGAGAGCATTCTCAAGGTGTGCGAATTTTGCGTTGAGTCTCCGCTGCCTTGCGTGCCTGGAGTGAGTGGCGCGGATTTGAAGCGGCGGATCGCGAGCATCATGTCGCACCGGCCAGCGCGTGCGTTGAGCTTGGGGCGGAAGCTGTTGCTTGGCGTTGCGGTGGTCTTGGCGATTGCGGCGCCGATTTTGGCGGGCGTGTTTCACGTCCCTGCGAATATTCACGCGGCTCAACCGCTGGGCGCCGCTGGTTCCGCGGCTAAATACTCGTCGGTGTCGATTACGCCGAGCGCACCCGGTGGCAGCGATCGCGTAGTTTTGATGATCGGCCTGGATGAGTTCGTGTCAAAGAATGCATCGCTTTTGCAAGTCATCCGCCAGGCTTACGGAGTTGAGGACGATCGCATTGTCAACGCACCCACATGGCTCTCTACCGATAAATACGATTTCGTGGCAACGGCTGGTGCACCGATCGCTGGGCAAAATCTCGAAGAAAGCGGTCGCATCCAACGGCAGATGTTGGTGGGCGTTCTTGCCGACCGGATGAAACTGGATGCGCATTTCGAAGTGAGAAATGTTCCGGTCTTGGCACTGGTGATCGCGAAGAACGGGCCAAAGTTGAAAGAGTCGCAAGCGGGCGAATCGAACTTAAGTCCTTCGACAGGTAGCGACGGCGTACCACGGCGCGGTGGCTATGGCTTTCACGTTAGCGGCGACACGATGAACGCGCAGGGCGTTCCGATCGATCCGATCGTCTTTCAGTTGTCACGCCTGTTGCACCGCACCGTGGTAAACGAAACGGGCCTCTCTGGGAACTACGACTTTACGCTCAAATCTCCGGATGGCGTCTCCATCGGTCTCGACAATGCGACGCCTCCAGCATCCTACGAAACGGATCTGGCATCGGCGTTGACGGAGCAACTGGGGCTGGCGCTCGAAACTCGGCAGACGAAGATGGAAGTGCTGGTCATCGATCATGTTGAACGGCCGACTCCGAATCAGGAGGCGAACGCCATCCCTGCCGGTGCGACCTACGAATCGGTTTCGGTCAAGCTAGATCAGGCGGGCACGGACAGTCTGAGGACTGGCAACGGCGAGATTCGCCAACGCATGCAGCTTATTCCGGGTGAGTTCCACGGGGAGAATAATTCGGTGCGGGAAATGATCCGGATGGCGTATGGGATCAAGGACTACCAGATTTTTGGCGCGCCGGATTGGCTTGTCACGGATTTGTATGACGTCGATGCCAGGACACAACAGGCTGCTGTTGGCGCGATCAAGAATCTGCCCGAGGAGCAACGCAGAGCGGCTAGTCGCGCGATGTTGCAGCAGTTGCTTGCGGTTCAGTTTCGGTTGCAAGCGCATTTCGAAACGAAGCAGCTGCCGGCGTACTCGCTTGTCGTTCTCGATGCCGGCAAACTGCACAAATCGAGCGGTGACTGTGCGCCGCCACCGGCCGGGCTACAAACGCATGCGCTCGACGCACCGCCGTGTGGAGAGATCAGCGGCGTAGAGAACGGTTCCTTTGTAGGCAGCAAGGCAGACATGTCGCAGCTGGCGAAACGGCTCGCCGAAGTTACCGGGCGCGCGGTAGAGGACAAGACGAATCTCTCGGGTCGATACGAGATCAATTTGACGTGGGAGCCGCAATATCGAACCGACAGGCTTCCGCCGCTGGATCGGACAGAGCCGGCGAATCCATCGTTGCTGGCGGCGGTGCAGGAGCAGATGGGGTTGAAATTGGTGTCGGAGACGGCGGCTTTGAGTTTGCTGGTGATTGATCATGTGGAGAGGCCGGGGGAAGTTAGCGCGCGGAGATAGCGGAAGGAAAGTCAAAAGGCTGGAGGTCAAGACGCGGTGATCTTGCAGACATAGGGCGCAGCAGTCCTGCGCCCCTACAAGTTTGTGGTGACGTTGAGCTGCTCGATGACGGGTCGAAGGTCGATGAGTTGAAGAAAAATCGCCAGTAGGGGTGCCGGCGGTACGAAAGTCAAATTCCGCATCCGCGAAGGGCGAAGGGTGCGGCACCCAAAAGACAAACATTGGCGGAGAAAGTGACTTGGCCGAGGTGATTCGGTGACGCTGGGGACGTGGCGATGTGCTAAAGTGCGGGGCAAGTTGTTACCGTCCTAGAGCCACATTCGTGGCGGAAGGTGCGCACATGTCCACAACTCCAACGATGGCTCCCGATACCGGAGCTGGCGCGTTGATGCGTCGCTGGTTTCAGGAAGTTTGGAATGAGGGGAAGGAAAACACGATTGATGAAATGTTTCCGCGGAATTCTGTGATGTGGGGAGTGAGCCGGCCGGATGCTTCGTCGCGCGGGCCGGAGGAGTTTCGGGCGTTTTATCAGGCGATGCGGAAGACGTTTACGGAAATGCACATCGAGCTGCACGACGTGGTGCAGGAGAACGACACGGCGTACGGGCGATTTTCCGTGACCGCGAATCACACTGGAGATTTTTTTGGAGCTGCGCCGTCGGGGAAGACCATCAAGCTCGTTGGGATGTGCTGTTTGAAGGCGGCGAATGGCGTGATTGTAGAAGGCTGGAATGTTTGGGATCAGATGGGGTTGGTGAGGGAGTTGGGATTGTTGGCGCCGCAAGTTGTGGCGATGTTTCCGTAGGGCGGGCGGAAATTAGAAAATAGAAATTGGAAATGCGGACGCAAGACGCGATGACTTTGCGGACGTGGGGCGCAGCGCGCTGCGCCCCTACGTATTTGTGCCGATGAATCGGGGTCGAAAAACGCCGGCAAGATGCCGGCGCTACCAAACCTATTCGTAGCGGAGGGCGGTCATGGGGTCCGTCGAGGCGGCGCGGCGGGCGGGGGCCAGGCTCGCGGCTACGGCGGAGGCGATTAGTAGGACGACCACGAAGGTGAGGATGATGGGGTCGCGGGAGGTTTCGTTGACCCAGCGAGTGGCGAGTTTGCTGAAGGCGAGGCTCAGGATTAGGCCGACGACCAGGCCGGAGCCGACGCTGCCAGCGGTGGATGAGAGCACGAGGCGGAAGACGTCGGTTGCTTTTGCGCCGAGCGCGAGGCGGATGCCGAATTCGTTGGTGCGCGTGGCGACTCCGTACGAGACGACGCTGTAGAGTCCAACTGCAGCGAGAACCAAAGCTAAAACTGCGAAGACGGCGAACAGCGTGGCGATGAAACGCTGCTGGCTGTAGACGTCTTCATCCTTGATCCAGGTTTCGAGATCGCGGACCTGCATGACTTGTTGTTCGCGATCAAGCTGGATCAACTGCGCGCGGATGTCGTGAAGTATCGAAAGCGGCGGGACTTTGGTGCGCACGAGAATTTGCGTGAACATGCGCATTTGCAATGTGAAGGGGACGAATACGGAGGGCTTCACGGGTTCGCGGAGGCCGTCGTTCAGCGCGTCACTCGCGACGCCGATGATCTGGAGCCAGCCATCGGGTTCGGGGGCCGCGGGAGAGTACGGCGGCTGATCTTTCAACTGGGGGATGCGGATCTGCTGGCCGATGGCGTTGCCGTTAGGCCAGAACTGGCGCGCCAGAGTTTGATTGATGACGGCGAGATGCGCGCCGCGCATGATCTCGGGGTGGTCCCAGAGGCGGCCTTCGACCATGGGAATGTGCAGAACGGAGAAGTACCCGGAATCGATGAAGTTAATGCGGGCTATCGGAGACTCAGCGGAGCCTTTGCCGAAGATTTCGATGCGCTGGGTGTTGCCATTCGAAGGAGGAGTCGCGTTGGTGGATATGCCGGCTTCGACGACTTCGGGCATGGCGCCGATGCGCGCGCGAATGTTTTCGAAATATTGCGACCGAGCTTGCCAATCATTATAGGTGTTTTGGTGAACGGGGATGGGGACTGACATGGTGTTGTGCGGGTCGTAGCCAAGATGCGCGCCGAGAATGTGGAGGAAGCCTTTGCCTGCGGCGCTGGCTACGGTGAGCAGAAGAATGGTGAGCGCGACCTGCGCGGCGATGAGCGCATTGTGCGCGCGCTTGGCGCTGGCGCTGCCGGCGACGCGACGTCCGCTGCCTTGCATGAGCCGGGCGACGTCGGGACGCGAGAGTTGGAGCGCAGGCGAGAGGCCGAAGATCACGGAAGTGACGATCGCGAGACCGACGCAGAAGATGAGGACGGGAATGTTGACCTTGATGACGGATTCGGCCGGGAAGCGGTGCGGCATCCAGGCGACGATGAGCGGGAGGCTCTTCCAAGCGATGAGCACGCCGAGAGCGGCGCCCGTGAGGGCGATGCCGAGCGATTCAGTGAGAAGCTGGCGGATCATGCGTGAGCGGTCGGCGCCGATGGCGGCGCGTACGGCGAGTTCGTGCTGGCGCTCGGTGCCGCGGGCGAGGAGAAGGATGGAGACGTTCCCGCAGCCGATGAGGAGCAGCGATGCGACAGCGCCGAGCAGGATGTAGAGGGTGGTGCCGAGCGGGCGGGCGTAGAGTTCGATGATGCTGTGAAGGCTGACGCGGAAATTTTCGGGATAGTTTTGCGGCGATTCTTTTGCGAAGCGCTCGACTATCGGCTGAAGTTCGGAAGTGGCTTGGGCGACGGTGACGCCGGGCTTGAGCTTGATAATCGCACCTTCGTAGATGTTCGGGTCGCGCGTGAGCTTGAGGGGCAGATAGATCTGGCATTCGGCCCAGCGGAAGCGCGGGGGCATGACGCCGACAACCTGATACGGCTTGTGGACGAGCTGAATGGTGCGGCCGATGACGTTGGGGTCGCCGAGATAGTAGCGCTGCCAGAATTCGTAGCTCAGGACGACGACGGGTTGCGGGTCCTCGCCGAAAGGCGCATCGGCGGGAACAAGCCAGCGGCCGAGCAGCGCCTGGACCCCCCAGTGATTTGGGGCGTTGGGAGTGATGTACCCGGCGTTCACGTCTTCGGGAAGGTCGCCGTCGGTGGTGGTGAGATTCCAGCCGTCCTGGGCGACCACGCTTTCGATCGAATTGGCTTGGCGGAGTTGCTCGATTTGGGGGCCGTTGAAGCCGGTGCCACGGTTATTGCCAGCCTTGTCCTGGATGCGGAACTCCATGATGCGGTCGGAGCCGGTGTAGGGGAAGGGGTCGATGAGGACGGCGTAAATGACGGAGAAGACGGCGCTTGTGGCTCCAATGCCGAGTGCGAGGGAGAGCACAGCGGTCAGGACGAAGCCGGGGCGCTTGCGGAGTTCGCGGGCGGAGTATTGGAGGTCGGAAATGATGGATTGCATGCATGTACCTCACAGGCCGGCTGGCTCATGGGATGGACGAGTTTTGGGCTACAGGGTTAGGGACGAAGTCTGGGTGGCAAAGGTTTGATCGAAGTTGCGAGATGGCTTTTTGCTGGAGCGAAACGGCTCGAATCGGGCGGATGTGGCGTTCAACGGATTGGGCACATCAAAATACGGGTAAAGGGCGTCGTGTATAATCGAGGTTCAGGGGAATTCGCGGAATTTGATGGGGAATACGACTGCAAAGGCGAAGGTTGAGGCGGCGTCGTCGGTGAAATGGCGACGGCGGGCGAGGTTTGTTCGGTCGCGGACGCGCGAAGTGCTGAAAATTGGGAAGGCGCTGGTTTCGACGAAGCATCCGTTTCTGGTTCACATCATCCCGATGCGGCGTTGCAATCTGGACTGTGGGTATTGCAATGAGTACGACGACGTGTCGAAGCCGGTGCCGCTCGAGGAGATGAAGCGGCGGCTGGATTTGCTGGCGGACATGGGCACGTCGATGATCACGATCAGCGGCGGCGAGCCATTGATGCATCCGGAGCTGGAAGAAGTGATCCGGCACATGCGGAAGCGCGGCATTTACGCTGGAATGATCACGAACGGATTTTTGCTGAGCAAAGAGCGGATCGCGAAGTTGAACGATGCAGGGCTGGAGTTTTTGCAGATCAGCATCGACAACGTGACCCCGGACGAAGTGTCGAAGAAGAGTTTGAAGACGCTGGACTCGCGGCTGGAGTGGCTGTCGCAGTACGCGGTGTTTCAGGTGAACATCAATTCGGTGCTCGGGAGCGGCGTGAAGAATCCCGAGGATGCGCTGACGATCGCGAAGCGCGCGGTGGAACTGGGATTCACGAGCACGGTGGGGATCATTCACGACGGCGAAGGTCAGTTGAAGGGATTGAACCCGCGACAGATCGAGATATTTGAAGAGATCATGTCGATGGGGAAGTCGTCGTTTTCGCGATTCAACGATTTTCAGCACAACGTGGCGCGCGGAAAAGAGCACAACTGGCGATGCCGGTCGGGCTCGCGGTATCTGTATGTGTGCGAAGACGGGCTCGTACACTGGTGCTCGCAGCAGCGCGGGTATCCGGGGATTCCGCTGGATCAGTACACGACGGAAATGCGGCACCGGGAGTATTACGTGGAGAAGTATTGCGCGCCGAAGTGTACGGTTTCCTGCGTGCAGCAGGTCGGGATATTGGATAACTGGCGCGGGAAGCAGACGTTAAAGCCGAAGCCGATGGCACAACCTCCGGTGCCGGCGGCGGCGCAGTTGGTGCAAATTGGAGCCCCGGGACGGGGCAATTCGTAGTTTCCGGCCAGGGCTTTAGGTTCCTGGACCCTAACGGCCTCCTGAATGTAGTTCCCTCCATGCACATTGGTCTGAGCGGTCAATTGACGGCGGGCGAGTTGTTTCCAACAATTGGTTCATGGCGGAAGCAGCGATTCAGGTCGAGAACCTGACCAAGGATTATCCGTTCGGGTTTCTCCATTTAAAAAAGAAGAGGTCGCTCGAAGGCTTGACCATGCAGGTCGAGGACGGCGAAGTGTTTGGATTTTTGGGTCCGAATGGCGCCGGAAAATCGACGACGATCAAGTTGTTAACCGGGTTGATCTTTCCGACGGCGGGCAGCGCGCGGATATTAGGAAAGCCGATCAGCGACATCTCGATGCATCAGGACATCGGGTATCTGCCGGAGCAGCCGTATTTCTACGACTATCTGACCGCGGCTGAGCTGCTGGACTACTTCGCGCAAATTCACAAATTCAAGGCGGCGGAACGGCGCGAGCGCGTGGATCGGATGCTGAAGAAAGTTGGTCTCGAGACGGCGCGGAAGATTCAACTGCGGAAATATTCGAAAGGGATGCTCCAGCGCGTTGGGTTGGCGCAGGCGATTTTGCACGATCCCAAAGTCGTGATTCTGGATGAGCCAATGTCGGGACTCGATCCGCTGGGGCGGCGCGAAGTACGCGACATTATTTTGGAATTGAAGAAGGAAGGGCGGACGGTTCTGTTTTCGACGCACATTTTGTCGGATGCGGAGATGCTGTGCGATCGTGTGGGCGTGATCGCGGGCGGGAAGCTGCGCGGGGTTGGCGCGCCGGATGAGATCGTGGGGATTCAGGCACACGGAATGGAAATTCTGTTCGAACTGCCTGGTGATAAAGCCGGCGCGGCGGGTGCTGCGGCTTTGCTCGGCAAGGTGACGCGCACCGGCAACCGGTACCGAATGCATGTCGAGGAAACTGAACTGTACGCAACGCTCGAACAGTTGAAGAATGCGGGGGCGCGGATTTTGTCGGTGACACAGATGAAGGCGACTCTAGAGGAATTTTTCATGGGGCTGATTTCCGCGGATCGCGCGCAAGCGAACGCGGTGGATGTGTACGGAAAATGACCCGCGCCGGCGTAGTTGCGCTCAATACATTTCGCGAAGCGGTGCGGGACCGCGTGATGTACAACCTCGTGTTTTTTGCGCTGCTGCTGATGGCGACGGCGGTTGTCGTTGGGCAGGTTTCGATCGGGATCGATCAGATCGTCATCGTCAACCTGGGATTGAGCGCGATTTCGGTGATCGGGCTGTTGATGGCGGTGTTCATCGGCGTGGGACTTGTTTCGAAGGAGATGGACAAGCGGACGCTGTACGCATTGTTGGCGAAGCCGGTGCGGCGCTGGGAATTTCTGCTGGGAAAATTTGGCGGGCTGCTGCTGACGCTGACGATCAATACGGCGGCGATGTCGGCTGGTTTGTACCTGGCGCTGTTTTACGTGAAGCATTCGATCGAGCGAGCGGATGGCGTTGCGCTCGTCGCGATTTATTTTATTTTGTTGAAGCTGGCGCTGGTGGTTTCACTCGCGCTGCTGTTTTCGTGCTACACGACGCCGCTGCTGGCGATTTTGTTCACTGGCGGATTGTATGTGGCGGGATTGTTCGTCAAAGAGATGCGCGGTTTGCACAGTGACACGCTGGCGCCGGCAGCGCAGGTGTTCCTGGGATGGCTGTCTTATGTGCTGCCCAATTTCGAGAACTTCGATGTGATGGCGTCGGCGGCGCATGGGCGGCATATCCCCGCGGCGCTGATCGCACAGAACACAGCTTACGCGGTGCTTTATTGCGCGATCGTACTTGCGGCGGCGGTGACGATCTTCTCGCGCCGAGACATGAAATGAAGTCCCGGAACATCGGGTCGCTGGTGCTCTGCTGCCTGCTTATTCCGGGTTTCGCCGGGGTGTGGAAGCTCCAGGAAAAAATCGATGCGCAATTCGACGGGATGCATCGCGAGGCAGACGATCTCGTACTGCGCTCTGGCAATTTGTTGAAGGTGTTGAGCCTCGAATACGCGCCGCTGCTGGCGGACCTGTACTGGACACGCGTCGTGCAGTATTACGGCGACAAGGCCGTGCGGCATGATTCGAATTTCGAGTTGTTGTGGCCGCTGCTGGATGTGACGACAACACTCGATCCCAATTTGTTGGTGGCGTATCGGTTTGGGTCGATGTTTCTCAGCGAGAGCGCTCCGCAAGGAGCGGGACGCCCCGACCTTGCGATTCAGTTGATTCAACGCGGGATTCGGGAGAATCCGGAGTATTGGCGTTTCTACGAGGATTTGGGATTCATCTACTACTTCGAGTTGCACGATTACGACAAAGCGGCTTCGGCATTTCTTGAGGGCAGCAAAAGACCCGGCGCGCTGCCGTGGATCAAGGTTCTGGCGGCGAAAGTCAGCGAGCAGGGCGACAACGCGGAAACTTCCGCATTTCTGTGGAATGAAATCTATACGTCTGCGAGCGATCCGCAGATAAAGGAAAACGCGGCGACGCATTTGGAGCTGCTGAAGGCGGATGCGGACTGCAAGGCGATCGATGCGTTGGCGGATGAATTTGAGAAGAAGGAATCGCGGCGTCCGGCGTCGATTCAGGAGCTCGTGAGCGCGGGGCTGTTGAAGGGCATTCCGACGGATCCGACGGGGCGGGCGTATTTGTTGGATAACGATGGGAAGGCGCAATTGGATCCAGAAGGTGCGCTGGGGAAAAAGAAGAGGTTTTACAGCAAGACGCTTTCGAATTTGGCGAATCCGAATAAGTGAAGTTGGGGGGTGGTGAGTCGGCTGCGGTCGTGATTGACGATCGTTTGTTGATGGAGTTGTGTGCGTGAAAGCGGCGCCGAGCCGCCGCACTCCAAATTATTGGGTGACGCAGAGAAGCGTCAATTGCGGGTCGATGACGATTTTGCGCGGGTCGATCTTTGAGAGGAAGTGGAAGGAAGTCTCCGGGCCGGAGGCGACGACGGTTGCCGAGATAGGTCGTGTGGCCGACGGTTGAGGCGTAGAGCGGGACTGGCGCGAGGAAAGAGCGCGGCACGTCGTCCTGGAAGAGTTTTCCGCGAACGAGGAAGCCCTTGTCGGTGCTGTGCACGTTGAACTCGACGCGATACGACGGGATGCCTGTGCCGCGAACCCACTGATCGAAGAACCATTCCATGGAATGACCACCTTCGAGATCCATGGACTTCGTCATCACCGCTTCGACTTCGTGCTGAAGATCCTCGGTTGAAAGAGCGCGGTACGCATACTTGGTGATCAGCGTGTGGAGAAGCGTGTTGAAGCGCTCGTCGGGATTCTTTGCGTTGGGTTGCCGCAGTTCTTCGTGGAGCATGTGCATGACCCACGCGCCTTTGCTGTAAATCACTTGATCGAAGCCGAGTGGAGCTCTCGACGAATTCAGGCGGCTGCCGAGATCGAGGGCGCCGATGTCGGAAAAGCTTTCGTCGGTTTCGGGAATTTTAGCGACGAGATTGTCGCGATAGCGCGTGAGCCACATGCGAAGCGAGTGATCTCCTACGTGCTTCTGTTTGTCGGCGAAGAGCAGCGCGAGATAGTTGGCCATGGCTTCGTCGATCCACTGATCACGATACGAATCCCAGCCGACGACATTGCCCCACCATTGGTGCGCGACTTCGTGGAAGGGAACGAGCTCGGAGAAGTGCTCCTGGCCGGAGACCGAGAGGCCAGCGCGAAGCTGGGCTTCCGCCGGGAGATACGAGTACGTGGAAAGATATAGAAGTCCCGGCCAGCCTTGGCCGAAGGTCCCTGGAATTTGGGAAACGCTCAACTTCTGAAATGGGAATGGGCCGCTGAGATTTTCGTAGAAGCGAATCGATTCTTCGATTTCGCGCGCGAGGCTTTTCAGCGCGTCGGTGGGGCGGGGCGGCGGCGGGCTCATGGCCATCGCATTTGTGCCGGTGCGGCCTTCCGGTGAGAGCGGCGTGAGGATGCGCGGAGCCTGGAGCGTGTGGCTCTCGAGCTGTCCGTCGATGGAACGCTCGAGTTGACGATTCGCATAGACCTCGACGGAAGAGGAGTCGGAAGCGATCGAAGTGGAAACGTAATCGCCGAGATTGAAACCGGCGACGGAGACGGGCTTTTCGCTTTGCCAATGGCCAACGCGGAAGTCACCGTCTTCGGATTCATTGCGTTTGATCCCGGTGGCGACGAGCTTCAGTTTTTTCGGCCAGCGAATCGTCAGGTCGTAGTTGGCAAAATCGGCGGCATCACCAAAGTGCGGATACCAGCTTTCGCGCGCATCGACGAAGAGGACGCCGTTACCGGCGTTTTCGATGACGCGGCCGCGATATCGGAAGTGAAGCGTGAATTCGGAGCCTTTCTCCGGCGCCGCAGGGAGAATCACGAAGAGGTAGTCGGTGCCGCGGCTGAGACGATCCTGAAGATTCATCCCCTCGTTCTGGAAAAAGGTGAGCGGCTCGCCGTGCGGTCCGGTGACGCTATCGACGGCAAGGGCTCGCGCCAATTGAAAACCGATGGCGCGTTCGCCGCCAGCTTCGGCGCGCATGCGGATGTCGGCCTTGGCGTCGAGAGAGATGTCGGCGAGAACGGAGGTGTGGATCTCGTAGTCGAGCGCGGAGAAATGGCGCGGCGGGACTGCCTGCCCGGGCAGAGGATAGGAAGCCCAAACGTCGTAGAAGCCTTCGGTTCCAATTTTTTTGGGTTGACCGATGAGTGCGCCTTCGAAGCGTTCGGGATCGACCATCATGTCGAACGGTCCGCGCGTGTTGCCCTCGATCGCTGCGTAGAAGAAAGGCTGCGAATGAGTAGAAGCCATGGCGAAGAGAACCCGCAATGACTGAGGCGGATTGACCTGCGCGGCGATCGGATCCCAGCGAACGGCGAACTCGGTGTCCTGAACCGGCTGAACGCCGGCGCTGCTGAGTTGGCGGAGAAGTTCGGCCGCGGTGTCGTCGGTGAAGCGCAAGTAGACGTCGGAGAAAGCTTCGTCGAGTACAGGGGCACCCAGGAAGCGGGCCATCTGCTGTTTTTCGACGGGGTCGCGCGGCGCCGCGACGACGTGGCCGCGGCCGGAAAAGACCACGCCGGTCACTTGTCCTTTGTAAGAAGCGAAGAAGGCGAGCTTACCGAGATCGAAGGTGAAGTGGCCGTCGCCGCGGCGGAGTTCGATGCGGTCGGCGGCGGAGATTTCGTAGACGGCTGCGGGATTGACGCGGAGTGCGTTGAGGGCTTCGTAGGTGTCTTTTGCAGAGTCTTCGGCGGCGGACGCCGCGCAGGGCATCAGGAGCAAGCAAAACGCGAGGAGGGCCACCCCTGGCCGCATGAGGAAAGTGTAGGCACTTTCGGCATGGGGAAACAAGGCGTCCGGGAGGACAGGTGTGCGGGGATTTAAAATCGAGGGATGCATGAGCGTTTCGACGCACGAGGGTGGGGATTCTCTTTCCCGTTCCGCCTCTGCCAGCTTTGCCCATGTGCACTATTGCGCATGGTTGCGGCTACCGTTGCGCTCGTTTCCGTGCTGGCGGCGGGCAGCCGAGCCGATACGATTGTGCTGAAAAACGGGAAGCGAATCGTGGCGCTGAGCGTGGTGGAGGACGGCGAGAAGATTCGCTACGAGACGGCGGCGGGGCAACTGACGTTGCCGAGGTCAATTGTCGATCACATCGAGCGCGGGCCCGTGGGAGTGCTGCCTGACTCACCGGCGGCGCAAGCGGCGAATCTTGCGATCGCGCCGCCTGCGTTTGAGTCGGACGCGGAAGTGGAGAAGGCGACGATACACGACGGCGCGATCGACCGGAATTATCTGTCCCACGTGGAGAGCGAGGCACGATTGGGCGACCCGAAAGCGAATGCGCGCGCGGCGCGGGCGTTGCATGCGGCTTCGCAATTTGAATTGGCGCACGGGGACATGGAGCACGCGTTGAATGATGAGAGGTCGGCGCTGACCTTCGTTCCCGATGATCCGCAGATTTTGATGAACGTGGCGTACCTGCATTTGAAGCGCAGCGAATATAAGGCATCGATGGAGTATCTGGAGCGGGCGCGTCGCGTGACGCCGGATGATCCCGAGATCGCGAAGCTCGAGGGTTGGGCGTACTACGGGATGGTGAAGCTGGACCAGGCGGTCGCGGAATGGAAACGCGCACTGGCGATTGCGCCCGATCCGGAAGTGCAAGTGGCGCTGGCCAAGGTGGAGCGCGATCGGCAGGAAGAGCAGAATTACCGCGAGAACGAGAGTATTCATTTCACGCTGCACTACGACGGCTCGTCGGAACCAGAGCTGGCGAAGGAAATGTTGCGAGCGCTCGAGATGCATTTCGGTGCGATTGAGTCGGAGCTGAACTACACGCCGCCGGATTCGATCGGCGTGGTGCTATACACGCAGCAGGCGTTTGCGGACATTACAAGGGCGCCGAGCTGGGTGGGAGCTCTGAACGATGGGCGGATTCGCGTGCCGGTGCAAGGGCTGACGAGTCTGACGCCGGAGTTGTCTCGAATTTTGAAGCATGAGCTGACGCACAGTTTTGTGCAGCAGAAGACGCATGGTCGCGCGCCAGTGTGGTTGAACGAGGGGATCGCGCAGTGGATGGAAGGTTCGCGCAGTAAAGACAATGCGGCGGTGCTGGTGCAGGTGTATGACGAAAAGCAGGCGATGCCGCTTGGGGAGATGGAAGGATCGTGGATGCAGTTGCCGACGGCGGTGGCGAGTTATGCGTATGCGTGGGCGTTGGCGAATACGGAGTACATCGTGCAGGTGGATGGGATCGACGATGTGCAGAAAATTTTAGATTTGATCGGACAGGGGAGTTCGACGGAGGCGGCGATTCAGGAAGTGCTGCACTTGAGTTATGAGGAGTTGGAAGCGGAGACGGTGAAGTATTTGAGGAAGACGTATTTGTAGTTGCGTTTAGCCCGGCGTGATTGACGGGACGTACTTTGCCCGGGCTGACGAAAAACGCCGGCAAGATGCCGGCGCTACCACTCCTTAGACGGACTGGAGCAGGGCGGCAAGCAGGGCGGCGCGCTGGGGCATGGTTTTGGTGAGGATGTGCTCGTGTGACGAGTGGGCGCCGTCGCCTACGGCGCCGAGGCCGTCGAGAGTTGGGATTCCTGCGGCGGCGGTGAAGTTTCCGTCGGAGCCTCCGCCGACGGCGCATTCTTCGAGAGCGAAATTCATTTCAGATGCGAGAGTCTTCGCGCGCGCGAAAAGTGCGGCGCTCATTTTGCGCTCGAGCGGTGCGCGGGAAAAGCCGCCGCTGACTTCGAGGCGCGAACCTTTGAGCTCAGGCTTTAGCGTGTGCAGGCGGCGTTCGAGGTTGCGCATGTCGGCGACCGTTGTTGCGCGGAGATCGAGCTGAACGCGGGCGAGTTCGGGGATGACGTTGGTGCGCGAGCCGCCTTCGATGGTGCCGGCGTTGATGGTGACGCCGCGGCGCAGATCGTTCCAGGTTTCGAGGCGCGCGATCTGACGCGAGATCTCGTGGATGGCGTTTATCCCGTCTTGCGGAGCTAGGCCTGCATGAGACGCGCGTCCGTGAACGATGAGTTCGGCTTCGCCGACGCCTTTGCGTTCGGTTTTCAGAGCTCCGCGCGGGCCGTAGGAAGGCTCGAGCACGAAGACGGCGTCGCTGCGGCGCGCTTCGGTTTCGATCAGCTTGCGAGAAGATTCGCTGCCGATTTCTTCGTCGGAAGTCCAGAGAAAGACGATGCGTTTGCGCGGCTGCGCGGCGGCGGGTAGGCGTTGCAGAGCTTCCGCTGCGAACAGACCTTGCACGATGCCGGCTTTCATGTCGAAGGTGCCGGGGCCATAGGCTTTACCCGCGGAAACGCGGAAGGGCATTTTGCGGAGCGTGCCGCTGGCGTAAACGGTGTCGTAATGGCCGAGGACGAGGAGCTGGCCGCTCGGACGCTTTCCCGCCGATGCCGGAGTCCACGTGATGCGCAGGTGATCGCCGCGATGCTTCTGTGCGATGCGGTCGATGCGCGCGCCCTTGAGCCTGCGCCATGGCTTGGCGATTACAGCGCAGCAGCGGTCTACGGCTGCTTTTTCGAGGCTGGGAGACTCGGTGACGACGTATGCCCGCAGCAGGGACAACATTTCCGGTAAGCGTGGCGTGAGTTGTTGGAGCAGAGCTTTGGGGAGCGGGGTCTCGTCCATGGGCGGGCGTCATCGTAGCAGCGGAAGCGGGACGCGGCAACGTTGCACAAGAGGGTAGTTCATTCGAAGGAATAAACTCAGCGAGCGATTCCTACGCGACAAACCTCAAGAGGCAGGGTTAATTCCCGCGACATTCGAAATGTGGGAGTGCTGCCAATCCTTCGCTTCGCATATAATAGTAAGTTTGCCGGGTACAAAGAGGCGTCACAGTGCAGGTGTTGGGCAACCGTGGCGCGACGGGGAGCGTAGGGATGATTCTGGACGTGAACGAAATTCAGAAACTGTTGCCGCATCGCTATCCGTTTCTGATGATCGATGGGATTTTGGAGATGGAGCGCCTGAAGAGCATCGTCGGCGTGAAGAACGTGACGATCAACGAGCAGTTTTTTCAGGGGCATTTTCCGGGCAAGCCGATTATGCCGGGCGTGCTGATCATCGAGGCGATGGCGCAGACCGGCGGGTTGCTGTTGCTGCTGGAGATTCCGGAGCGCGAAAGCAAACTTTTATATTTCGTTGCAGTCGATAACGCGCGATTCCGGCGGCCGGTGGTGCCGGGAGATCAGTTGAAGCTGGAAGTCAAAGTCGTGAATTGGCGCGGCGGGGATTTTGCCAAGCTGGAAGGGCGAGCGACGGTGGACGGCAATTTGTGCGCGGAAGCGACACTGATGTGCAAGATGGTCGATCGCGAGCCGAAGCCGGCGGCGGAAGCGAAGGCCAAAACGGAAGCGACCGAAGGCGGAACAGCCGAAAGCATGAGCGTCGCGCATATTCACGTGCAGGCATCGGTCGCGCCGACGGCGAAGCTGGGGTCGGGCGTGCAGATCGGGCCGTATGCGGTGGTTGGCGACAACGTCGAGCTGGGCGATGGCTGCATTTTGCACTCGCACGCGGTTGTGACGGGGCCGTCGAAGATCGGGCGCAATAACGTGTTTCATCCGTTCAGCTCGATAGGGGGCGATCCGCAGGATTTGGGCTTTCACGGGGAGCACGTTGAACTGATCGTCGGCGACGGCAACACGTTCCGCGAAGCCGTGACGGTCAATCGCGGCACGGTTAAGGGCGGCGGCAAGACGGTGATCGGGAGCAACAACATGTTCCTCGCCTCGTCGCATGTTGGCCACGATTCCGTAGTCGGCGACAGCAATTTGTTCGTGAACTCGTCCGTGCTCGCGGGACACGTGACTGTCGAAGACTTCGCGACGGTCGGATTCGCTTCGCCGGTACATCAGTTTTGCCGCGTTGGACGCTACGCCTACATTGGGGCGTGTACGGTCATCACACAGGATGTGCCGCCGTTTTCTCTTGTGGTCACCGAACGAGAGACTGTCTGCTTCGGGATCAACAAGATCGGACTACAGCGAAAAGGATTTTCGGAAGAGCGACAGCGGGCTTTGCAGCGCGCTTACAAGCTGCTGCTGCGTTCGAAGCTCAATACGAATCAGGCGCTGAGCGAAATGCGCGCGACGCTGGGCGACTCGGCCGACGTCGCGGAGCTCATCAAGTTTATCGAGACATCGGAACGCGGAATCGTGAAGTGACGCAAGAAAGAGCCGCGAAGCCGTTCTAACTCATGACCGACGCAGCCACAACGGGATGGGGATTGATCGCGGGCAATGGGCGATTTCCATTTCTTGTGCTCGAGGGCGCGCGCAGCCAGGGCATCGACATGGCGGTGATCGCGCTGAAAGAGGAAGCGTCGCAGGAATTGGCGAATTCGGCGAAGCGCTTGCATTGGGTGAGCCTCGGCGAATTGAGCAAAGCGATCGACCTGATGCATCGCGAAGGCGTGACTCAAGCGGTGATGGCCGGTCAGGTGAAACACAACAAGATTTTCAGCACGATACGGCCCGACTGGAAGCTGGCGAAATTGCTGTACTCGCTATCGCGAAAAAACACGGACTCGCTCATCGGCGCGGTCGCGAAAGTTTTCGAAGAAGAAGGCATTCATTTGGTGGACTCGACGCATTTTCTGAAGCCGCTGCTGCCCGAAGCTGGTGTGCTGACGCGACGCGCGCCGGATGAGCGCGAAGCGGCGGACATCGCTTACGGCCTTGGCGTCGCGCGGCAGATCTCGGGGATGGATATCGGCCAGACCGTCGTGATTTCCGATCGCGCGTGCGTGGCGGTCGAAGCGATGGAAGGCACCGACGAGACGATTGCCCGAGCGGCGCGCCTCGTGGACGGCAAGCCGCTCGTCGTCGTGAAAGTCAGTAAACCCAATCAGGACATGCGCTTCGATGTACCCGTCGTCGGTTTGCCCACCATCGAACAGATGAAGAGTGCCCGCGCTACGGCTCTGGCAATTGACGCCGGGCGCACCCTGTTGTTCGACCGAGACAAATTGCTGGCAGAGGCCGATGCCGCGGGAATTGCGATTCACGCGGTTCCATGCGCGTCCGACGAAACAATTGGCGCGAAACGGGGTTTCGAGGGGCGTTCGGCAGCGGAACCGGGGATTGCGTCTGGGGGAATGAAGAAGTAATGAGTGCGGTGGCCGGAAACAACAACAGGATACGTGTGGCTGTGGTCGGAGCCGGCGAGTTCGGCCGTAATCACGCGCGCGTTTATCGCGAATTGCCGGGCGCGGACCTGGTCGGGGTTTTCGACAAGAATTCTGAGCGCGCCGCGCAAATCGCCGCTGAATTTCAAACGAAGGCGTTCGGCTCGTTGGAAGACTTGCGGGGGCAGGTGGATGCCGCGAGCGTTGCAGTTCCGACGATCGATCACTCTTCCGTCGGCTGCCGCCTGATGGAATTCGGGCTCGACGTACTCGTCGAAAAGCCGATGGCGAGCGATATAGCCGAAGCTGACGCTCTTATCGCCGCCGCCAAGAAATTCTCGCGCGTCCTGCAAGTTGGCCACGTCGAACGCTTCAATCCCGCAGTCATCGCGGTCGAACCGGTTCTCAGCCGGCCGCTGTTCTTCGAAGTCCATCGCCTCGGCGTCTTCACGCCCCGCAGCCTCGACGTCGATGTGATCTACGACTTGATGATTCACGATCTCGACATTTTGCTGACGCTCGTCAAAGAGCCTGTGACGGAAGTGAAGGCGGTCGGCATCCCTGTGCTCACGGATAAAGTTGATATCGCGCACGCGCGGCTGGAGTTTGCGGGCGGCGCCGTTGCGAATGTCACGGCTAGCCGCGTTTCGACGGAACGCGTTCGAAAGATGCGGTTCTTCCAGCATCACGAATACATTTCGCTCGATTACGCTCGCCGCGATGCCTTGCGCGTGTCGGTCAAAAAGCCGGGGCCGCAACCTGAATTCGCGTTCGAAAAGCTAAATGCGCCTGCCGTCGAGCCGTTGCACGCCGAGTTGGAAGAATTCCTCGATTGCGTGCGCACGCGTCGCGAGCCTCGCACCGGAGGCCGTGCAGGCCGCGCCGCGCTCGATTTGGCTCAACGGGTCATGACAAGCATCCAGGAACACGGAGAGCGCGTCCAACTGCTAGCCTTTGCCGCCGCTCAGAAAATAGACGAATGATCCCCAGACTCCTCGTGCCTATGGGTGCGCAGCTACCCGCCGTTGACGCCGCATCGACGCGGCGGCGCCCCACTACGTTGGACGACCGGACACTTGTCCCTTCGACGCTGCCGATCGTGCAGCTCGACGGCAAGAGCACGATTCCATCGTCGCTCCCGCTCGAATCGATTGCGGCGCGCGTAGTCGTCCCGCGCGACGTAAAACCCTCCGAATTTGTCCGCGAGGAAAAAGCGGACCTTCCGCTTCAGCCGACCGACCTCGACGAGCGCGTCATCGTTCCGCAGGGCGCTGCGCCGCCGGAAATCACCGAGCAGGTTCACAATATCCCGACGGACCTTGTCGAAACCGACATCTTCATGACCGGCGAGGTCAACCTCCTTAATAAGGAAACGCCGGAGAAGGATCGCGCCGAACTGGTCAAGTCGGTGATGTCGTTCGCGGCGCACATCCTGTTCATTGCGTTTTTGATTTTCGAACCGAAGATTTTCCCGCCGCACGTGCCGACACAGGAAGAAAACGAATTGGCGCGACGTCAGATGACAATTTTGTTGCCGCCGGGCGCGCTCGATGAACTGAAAAATACGCCACGGCCCCGGCAGCCGCCCGTGCATGTCGATCCGAAAGTGCTGCGCCGTGTTGCTCCGCCGGTGCCGAAGCCCGAAGCTGTGCCGGCTCCGACGCCTGTGACGAAGGAACCCGAAAAACCGAAGGAATTACCGAGTGCGCCGACACCGCAGCCGCAACAGACGCCGCCGAAGGCGCAGGACGATTCCGCGGCAAAGCAGGACGCGCCAAAGCAGCCGTTGAAGCTCGAGACTCCGCAGCAGCAGCCGACGGATCATGCGCTGCTACTGCCGAAAAGCTCACTCGGGACGTCGCTCCGCGATTCGATTCGTGAGTCCGCGAAGATGAACGCGCCGACTGCGGTTGGCGGAGGCGGTCAGGTACCGAGCAACAGCGGGATTCCTGGAGCCGGCGGCCAGGCGCAGGCTTACGGCAACATGGAGATGCTCACGCCGACGGAGGGCGTGGATTTCAACGACTATCTCCATCGCGTCTACATCATCGTGAAGCGAAATTGGTTCGCGGTGATGCCGGAGTCCGTGAGACTTGGCGATAAGGGTGTTGTGTCGCTTCAGTTTCGAATTATGAAAAACGGCGTGGTGCCGGATGGCGAGCCGGTGCGGATCTCAACTTCGGGCAAGGAGCCGCTGGATCGCGCGGCGGTTTCTTCGATTCGCGCGTCGAGCCCGTTTGAGCCATTGCCGCCGGCGTTCAGCGGGCCGTATATTGAGCTTCGCTTCACTTACTTTTACAATTTGCAACCGAACTACGGACAGTAGCGCCGAGCTGCTCTTACGAAGTCTCATAACGTGAAAATTGCACGACAACAGATTCTCGGTAGCTTGATTCTGGCTCTATTTGTGTTGATTTTTCTTTTTGTGCGCGCCCGCCATCTCTTGTTTCCGTGACTTTCTAAATGACCGACGACAAATCGCTCGCGCCGCTGGTCGTGATTCTGGGGCCGACGGCTTCGGGCAAATCTACGCTCGGAGTTTGGCTGGCGGAGCGGATCGGCGGAGAAATTGTAGCGTGCGATTCGACGCAGCTTTATCGAGGGTTTGATATCGGCACGGCGAAGCCTTCGGTGGCCGAGCGGCGCGGCGTTCCGCACCATCTCATCGATGTGCTATCGCCGGCTGAACCCGCCACTGCGGGCGGGTATCGGGAAGCGGCGCTTCGTGTTCTTGAAGATTTGCGCCGGCGCGGCGGTATTCCAATTTTGACGGTTGGAACCGGGCTGTATCTACGAGCTCTTCTCGAAGGATTGGCCGATGTTCCTCAGCGATCGGAAGAATTGCGCGATCGACTGCGGGCGAGCCGCGATCGTCATTCCGCGGGATATTTGCATCGTGTCTTGCGTCGTCTTGATCCCGACGCTGCCGCCAAGATCGCGCCCGCCGATGAACAAAAATTGATTCGCGCTGTCGAGGTCTGCCTGCTTACGAAGCGTCCGCTGACGCATGTTTATCGCGACGGGCGGGCACCGCTGGAAGGTTGGAGGCCGATCAAGCTCGGACTGCAGCCATCGCGAGAAGATCTTTATGAAAAAATTCATGCCAGGACCGAATTGATGTTGGAGCGCGGTTGGCTGGAGGAAGTGCGCGGGCTCATGAACAGCGGGCTCGCCGACGAAGCGAAACCATTCGATTTCATCGGGTACCGGGAATTGCGAGCCGTCGTGCGAGGTGAAATGCAGCTCGCCGATGCCAAAGCTGCGATTCAGCAGGCGACTCGGCGCTATGCCAAGCGGCAGATCACGTGGTTCCGCAGAGAGGCAGGCGTGCGATGGCTCGACGGGTTCGGGGATTCGTCAACGATCCAAGCTGAGGCTTTCGAATTCGTGCGGCAATCTCTGGGCAAGGGATAGCAATGGCTGGCGAAAAATTGGTAGCCGTCACGCCACTCGCACCGCCGAACGGCTGAGCGTATAATCCCGCACTGGAAGGAAGATTCGCGAAGCTTCGGCGTCCATAGCCGGAATCCACACGAACTGATGCTCCCGCCGCACTGACCCATGAAGACCACTCAATCCACAACAGCTTCCGAACGCGTGTTACTGGTTGGCGTGACGTTCAAGCGCGCCAAGCGTATTCCCGCGCACATGCTGGCTGAACAGGGCCAGGACTCGCTCGACGAACTGGTTGAACTGACTCGCAGCGCCGGCGCCCACGTAGCGAGCACGATTCATCAAGTGCGCGATGCTGCCGATTCCGCGACTCTCGTCGGCCGCGGCAAGCTCGACGAAATTCGCGCCGAGGCCACCGCGCACAAAGCTGCACTCATCATTTTCGACGGTAACCTCTCGCCCACGCAGCAGCGCAATATCGAAGAGATCACGGAAACCCGTGTCATCGATCGCACGCAGCTCATACTCGATATTTTCGCGAAACATGCGCGCAGCCGCGAAGGTCAGCTCCAGGTCGAACTTGCGCAGCTCGACTACATGCTGCCGCGGCTTTCGGGGAAAGGCACTGCGATGTCGCGCTTGGGCGGCAAGAGCGGTGGCGGAGGAGGCGGTGGCGCGGGCGGGGGCGCAGGCCGCATCGGTGTCCGCGGCCCTGGCGAAAAGAAACTCGAAACCGACCGTCGCCGGATTCGCGATCGCATTGCAAAAATCAAGAAGGCGATCGAAGAGGTGCGCAAGCAACGTTCGTTGCGGCGCGATGCGCGCAACGCGGTTCCTCTTGGCACCGTGGCGCTGGTTGGATACACCAACGCCGGCAAATCAACGCTCTTCAATGCGCTGAGCCATGCCGAAGTGCTTGTCTCTTCGCGTATGTTTGCGACACTCGATCCGACGATTCGCGCGGTTCGGCTGCCTTCGAATCGCCGCGTGCTTGTGTCCGACACCGTCGGATTCATCCGCGATCTGCCGAAAGGATTGCTCACCGCGTTCCGCGCCACGCTCGAAGAGGTGCAGGAAGCTGCGGTGATTCTTCACGTGAGCGACGTTTCGAATCCGCATCACGACGAACTGGATGAAGAAGTCGACAAAATCCTAGGCGAACTTGGTGTAAACGGACGGCCGATCCTGCGCGTGCTCAATAAAGTCGATCTGTTGTCGCCGCTATTGAAAGAGACGCTCGAATCGAGCGTCTCCCGCGCGAACGGCGCTGGGCCGGTTTTGGTGTCGGCAAAAACTGGGAAGGGAATTGACGAGTTGCTCCGCCGGGTCGATGTTCTGCTGCCGATCGATCCGGTTGTCACTCTCTCTCTTCGAATGCCGATGACCGAGGGGCGCACGCTCGCGCTGGTTCACGCCATGGGCAAAGTGCTGGATTCCATCGTCGAAGATTCGCACATGCGAATGGTCGCCGAAGTCCCGGAATCCATCGCGCGCCGCCTTCGGCTTAGCCAATACTTGGTCAACGCTTAGTTGGTGGAACTCCGGCGCGTCATTTTGCGTAGTAGAGATTGGAGGGTCTGATCATGGCCGCATTCCTACTCTGGATCATCCTGTTCGTGCTCTGCTGGCCGTTGGCATTGCTGGCTTTAATCGCCTACCCGTTTGTATGGCTGATTCTTCTGCCGTTCCGCGTTGTCGGAATCGCGGTGGGTGGCGTACTGGCACTTCTGAGCGCGATCTTCTTCCTCCCGGTTCGGCTGCTGAAGGGTCCGTCGGCGGTGCGGGCGCTGTGAGGTTTGGCGCAGCTTGTCGCTAGTGACGTTCGAGTAAAATCGTCTCCGATCGCTGGCTAAATGCATCTATTCACGGGTCTTCCCGGAATATGGCGTTTGCGAGTTCGCAAGCCCACTTCCTGTGGAAAAGATTGTGGAAACAGGAAACCCTTGAATTGAGTTCCGTGCAAAGCGCGGCTATAGCGCGTGTTGCGTTGAACTCCCGGGCCTTCGTATGCTGCTGAAATTAAATTAGTTAAGTCTTTGTTTCTCTACATTAAGGTCCCGTAGCACCCCCGTAACATTTGGACCGTCATCGAAACATTTGCACAGGTTCCAGCACAAAATGTTACGAAAGAGTATTCCCGCGAAAACATTTTTTCGCTTGACGCGTTAACCCACAAGGTACTCTGTCGCTTCAAGCGCCCTCGCTGCACGCTGGGCACAGACCGCCTGCGGGTAACGTTGACGCCTGCAAATCCGGAGTCTATAGTGAGGTTCCGGCTCTGGAATCGATGGTTGACGGCGACCTCAGACATGCGAAGTCCGCGCCGCACCGGTGTTCGCCGCCCGCGTTGAGCTCTTATGAACCTGCCGAATGGACTGACGCTGCTCCGCATCTTCTTCGTTCCAGTCCTCATTGTCATTCTGCTGACGCGCAGCCCGAACATCGAAATCTGGGGATACCAAGCCAAATTTGAAGTTTGGGGCGTGGTTGTCCTCCTGATGGCCGCAGCGACCGACTGGGCCGACGGCTATTTCGCGCGGCGCCAGCGCCAAGTGACACGCTTGGGCATTCTCCTCGACCCGATTGCCGACAAGCTTCTGATTTCTGCCGCCTTCATCGCTCTCGTTGACATGCATCTCGTTCCCGCGTGGATGGTCGTCATCATCATCGGCCGCGAATTTACCGTGCAAGGTTTGCGCACGATCGCATCGGCCGAAGGAATGACCATCGCCGCCAACACCATGGGGAAAACAAAGATGGTGCTCCAGGTCTGTGCCGTCGCCGTGCTCATTGCCGCGGCCGGCCATCCTGCCCTCAAAGGTCTCGCCCTGTTGTTGCTTTGGCTGGTTGTCGCAAGTGCTCTGATCTCCGCCGCGCAGTATTTCCTGCGCTTCTGGGGACAGCTCGACGACCGCGTCAAGCAACGCCGTAGACTCCGCATGTTGGAAGGACACGAGAAAACAGGCGATGCCGTCCCCCTCTGAAGCCGATCGTCAGACAATTCTGAAATTCGCGCGGCAAGTCGTGGTTGAGGCCGTGACGCTGGGGCGTTTGCCTGAGCACGTTCCAACCGACGGAATCTTCGGCCAACGGCGCGGCGTGTTCGTCACTCTGCGGAACGAAGGCCGCCTTCGCGGCTGTATCGGCGTCGTGGAAGCTGAGACGCCGCTCGGCGACAGTGTCGCGCGATGTGCCGCCGGCGCGGCGCTACAGGACCCGCGATTTGCTCCGATGCGAGTCGCTGATTTGAGCCACCTGCAAATCGAAATCTCGTTGCTCTCGCGGCCTGAGCCAATCGATATCAACGCCATCGAGATCGGGCGCCACGGCTTGATTGTTTCGTCCGGCGAGCGGCGCGGTTTGCTCTTGCCGCAAGTTGCGGTCGAACATCATCTCGATCGCGAACAGTTTCTCAGCGAAACTTGCCGTAAAGCGCATCTCCTGCGCGATGCATGGCGCGACGCACGAACCCAGATTCTCGGCTTCACGTGCGATGTTTTCTCCGATGCGGACGCAGCAGAGCCGGCGCCGATCGGAGCCCAATCCGATAACGCCACCGCCGAAAACAAAAACCCGCGCGACATTCCATCGCGCGGGCCAGAAAAACCTTCCTTGGTTTGATTCGGATCGAGAAGCGAAGACTACTCGAGTTCGGCGAAATCTCCCGCGTAGGTCTCTTCCCGCCCATACGTCACGAGCACCGTCGCGGCATCCTTGGTCACGTTGAGCACGATGCCTTCGCCAAGGACTTCGCGTGGCAGATCTTTTCCGCTGTATTTCTTTGGCGCGCTGCCGAAGCCGTACACCTTGTACTGCATATCCTGCTCGCCAGCCTTTGCGGAAATATCATCCTTCGATGTCTGGTAGCGGAACAGCCGGACGTAGTCGCCCACCTTGACGCCCTGCTGCGCGCCGATGTTCACATAGGCGGCGTTCCCGGCCCCGAGGGCCATGTGCCAGTCGAACGCAGTTACGATGGTGCCCACCGGCTTGCCGCTCGCCGGGGCGAAGATGTCGAACTTCGAGGCGTCCTTATAAGGAGGCGTCGGGCGCTCGACGAACGGTCGCGCTACGTCTCCGCGCTGCATGTAATCGCACGAAAAGAGAATCTCTGCGGTGGAAGTCTGCGGCTGGACGCTGACAATTCGAATCTGTCCCAGATCGCGGTAGACAATCCCCATCCGCTTCGTCAGCTTGGTCTGTCCCCAGAACCACTCGTTGGCTTCATCCCTGTCCGGCCGCACGATCGAAAAAACATCGCCGAGCTTGACGCCCTGCTGAGCTCCACGGTTGACGTATACATAGTCGCCGCGCGAGAAAATAATCTTGTAGTTCGACTGTTCACCCGAAATGACTCGAATGTCTTCGGGAACTTTGGGGTCGCTCACGAACCCGGAGCAATACACTTTTGAATAGTCCACCTGACCAATCTGGCTCGGTGTGCCCAGTGGGGTCTGGGCCGCGCAAACGCCCGCGCTGGCCAGGATCGAGACACAAAACGCAGCTAATTTCGCGCGCATTTCCATGCTCCTTCGACAACACACGCCCTTGGGGCCGTGCGGGGACCTACCCATCGAAATTAACAAGCACCGCTAAGTGCGTCAACAAATTGGGCGAGTCTGCTTTACACTCTAGATACTGGCCGTTCGCCCGTGGGTCGAACCGTCTATTTTCCGATAAGTGGCGTGATTTCAATTGGATGAGGGAGTTTCAGGAATGGCCCGGCTCGGTCATGGCTTAGGCGCAATTTGTGGGGTCGTGGCTGCTTCGACGGCTGGGCAGATGAGTGAGGCGATTCGTGCCGCCCTCAAGGAGACCCCCACCATCGAGCTTCGCTTGGATTGGCTTGCCTCCGACAATGAGCGGTCGAAGCTCCTCTCCTGGTTGAAGTCGCATCGCCCTGCAAATGCCACATTCTTAGCGACTTGTAGGCGCAAAGGGGCTGGCGGGCTCTTCGCAGGCGACATCCAGGCTCAACTTTATTGGCTCATCCAGGCCCGTGAAGCCGGCTGCCAGTGGTGCGACATCGAGATTGAGACACTTCGCGAGCTGCCCAACAAGTCCGCCCGGGGGTACGCGGTCCCCGGTCGGATCATGCTCTCGATTCATGACTTCAAGCGGACGCCCGACATCGGTCGCTCGTTTCGGATGCCGACTCGCGGGGAAGTCGACACGATCAAGATTGCGGCGCTGTCGCGTTCCATTGCCGACAGCGTTCGGCTCCTCAAGTGGGCCGAAGGCTCCAAGGACTGCATCGCGGTTCCGATGGGCGAAGTCGGCCTGCCGGCTCGCATCCTCGCGCTGAAACACGGCAGTACTCTCGAGTACGCACCCGTCGGCGCGGCTACCGCTCCTGGTCAGATCAATCTTCACGACCTCAAACATCTCTATCGCGCTCACACTCTGAATCGCAGCACTCGCGTGTACGGCGTTATCGGCGATCCCATCGGCCACTCGCTCTCGCCGCTTATGCACAATTCTGCGTTCGCCGCCAAAAAGATGAACGCCGTCTATGTACCGTTCCTCGTTCACAGCTTGTCCGACTTTCTGAAAGCTATCCCCGACTTCGGCATTCGCGGTTTTAGCGTCACGATCCCGCACAAGCAGCAAATCCTGAAGCATCTCGAGCATTGCGACGATCTCGCCGCCGATATCGGCGCCGTGAACACGGTCGTCGTCCGCTCCGATGGCTCGCTTGCCGGTTCGAATACCGACTACGTCGGCGTGCTGCGCTCGCTCGAAAGAAAGCTTCATCTCGCAAAGAGCCGCGTGCTCCTCTACGGCGCCGGAGGCTCGGCTCGTGCTGCCGCCGTGGCCCTCGCGCGATCCGGCGCCCAGGTCGCGATCTGCGCGCGGCGCGAACAACAAGCTCGCGAGCTCGCACGCGCAGTCGGAGGTGAAGCTGTTCCGCGATTCGCTCTGCGCTCCGAAACGTTTGACGCAATTCTCAACACGACTCCCGTCGGCATGCATCCTCATTCCAAAATTTCTCCTCTCGCCGCCGAAGAGCTAAACTGTCGCATCGTCATGGACCTCATCTATCGGCCTGAGCGCACGGAGTTGCTGCAAATCGCGGCTAAAAAGGGCATTCACACCGTCAGCGGCGTCGAAATGTTTCTCGCGCAGGGAACCGCGCAGTGGGAATTGTGGACAAAACAGCGCGCTCCGGAAGCGGTGATGCGCCGCGCGGTCGTGAAGGCGTTGCGCAGCGAAGGCGCGCATACCGCGTCGAGCACCGGCAAATCACACCCGATCGCTGCCGACAGGCAAAAGAGTCGGCGATGATTCAGCCCGATTTCAAAGAATTTCAGCGCCTCGCCAAGCAGGGCAACTTGATCCCGGTCTACGACGTTCTCCCTGCGGATCTTTTGACGCCGGTGAGCGCGTACCTTCGCATCGCGCAGGGCGCGCGCTATTCCTTTTTGCTCGAAAGCGTCGAAGGCGGCGAAAAAATCGCGCGCTACACGTTCGCCGGAGCGAATCCCGAAGAAGTCTTCCGCTACGCTTCTGGTGCGTGCGTTCTCGAAGGGCGCGAGCGCGTTGTCTGGGAGGAAAAAAATCCGGTCGCGTTTCTCCGCGCGCGCATGGAGAAATTCCGTCCCGTCCGCGTTCCCGGATTGCCGCCGCTGGTCGCGGGAGCCATCGGCTATTTTTCCTACGACATGGTTCGCCTCGTCGAGCGCATTCCATCGCGCCTGCGCGATGACATCGGCCTCTTCGACGCGGTGCTGACCTTCTATCACGGCATCATTGCCTTCGATCACGTGCAGCATCGCCTTTGGATCGTTCGCAATGTTTACATCGGCGGGGAAGGCAGTCTGCGAAAGAAATATGATGCCGCCGTGCGCGCGATTCGCGAAACGCGCAAACAACTCGAGCAGCCTGTCGAAGCCGAAAGGCCGCGCGCCGAATTGTCCCGGTCCAAACAGTCGGTGCTCAACGTCAAATCCAATTTCCGTCGCGCTGAATATCTGGCGGCAGTGAAAAAGTGCAAGGAATACATCCGCGCCGGCGACATTTTTCAAGTTGTGGTCAGCCAGCGCTTCTCCGCGAAAACGAAAGCTCACCCGTTCGACATCTATCGCGAACTCCGAGCTGTCAATCCGTCGCCCTATCTCTTCTACTTGCAACTCCACGACGTTTCCGTGGTCGGCAGCTCGCCTGAAATGCTGGTCAAAGTGCAGGGCCGCGACGTTTTCTATCGCCCTATCGCAGGCACGCTGCCGCGCGGCAAAGACGAAGCCGAAGACCAGCGCAACGAAAAACATTTGCTCGCCAGCGAAAAAGAGCGCGCCGAACACATCATGCTCGTCGATCTCGGCCGCAACGATCTCGGCCGCGTCTGCGAATATGGCAGTGTCAAGGTCGAGTCGCTCATGACCGTCGAGCGCTTCTCTCACGTGATGCACATCGTCTCGACGCTGCGCGGCCGATTGCGAAAGGATGTCGATTGCTTCGACGCACTGATGGCCTGCTTCCCGGCGGGCACCGTCTCCGGCGCTCCAAAAGTTCGCGCCATGGAAATCATCGAAGAGGTCGAGCGCACTCGACGCGGTATCTACGCCGGCGGCGTCCTCTATCTCGACTTCGCGGGCAATCTCGATTCCTGCATCGCTCTTCGCACCATGGTCGTAAAAAACGGCGTCGCCCACATTCAAGCCGGCGGCGGCATCGTCGCCGACTCCACCCCCGAAGGCGAATATCAGGAGAGCGTTAACAAATCCCGCGCCCTGCTGACCGCTCTCGAAAACGCCACCCGCCGCAAGTAACCTGGATTTGTTACGGCGTCGATCCCCGTGCGAAAATAGCCTCGTCGCAAAACTTCGATGATCCTCCTCCTCGACAACTACGACTCCTTCACCTACAACCTCGCCCAGTACCTCGGCGAACTCGGTTGCCAAGTCGAAGTCCACCGCAACGACAAAATCACCGTGGACGACATCGTCCGCCGCAAGCCCGAACGCATCGTGATCTCTCCCGGCCCGTGCACACCCAAAGAAGCCGGCATCTCGGTCGAACTCGTCCAGCGCCTCACCGGAAAATTTCCAATTTTAGGTGTTTGTCTCGGCCATCAGGCCATCGGCGCAGCCTTCGGCGGGAAAATCATCCGCGCGCCCAAACTCTTCCACGGCAAAACCAGTTCCGTCCATCACGACGCCAAAGGCGTGTTCCGCAAACTCTCCGATCCTTTCACCGCAACGCGTTACCACTCGCTGATTATCGAACGCAAATCCATGCCGCGCGAGCTCACCATCACTGCCGAAACCGACGACGGCGTCATCATGGGCGTCCGCCATCGCCGCGCCAAACTCGAAGGCGTCCAGTTCCACCCTGAGTCCGTCCTGACCACCAGCGGCAAACAACTCCTCCAAAATTTCCTCTCTCTTTAACCCTTCAGCGCCGTCACCGAAATTTCAATTTAAAGCCGATCATGTACGGGCGCAGCACTGCTGCGCCCCATGTCCGCAAGATCGTATGTCTTTAAAACCCCTCGTTTTTCTCTTACCAATTCAAATCCGCAAGAATCGCCCCATACAGCTCCATCCCATTCCAGAAATGCCCCAGCCTCAAATTCTCATCCGCACTGTGCTGATGATTGTCGTAGTTCACGATCGGCACGCCGATCCATGGGAGCCCGATATCCTCGAAGATGTACATCGGCACACTCCCGCCCAGTCCCGGAGCGATTACCGCGTGCCCATCCGTCGCGCTCTGCACCAACGCGATCATCGCCTTCGACACCGGCAAATCCATCGCCGTCCGCGACGCGCGATAGCCGCCTTCATCCACAATCTTCGCGATCAGCGCGTGCGCGCGCCTCTCATCCATCGTCGGCTCGTGATCGACAACAAAATATCCCTGCGCGCGAATGAACCCGGCAATCTGCTCCGATTTCTTCCGCGGATCTTCGCCCTTCACCAGCCGCGCATCGATCGACGCCTCCGCCTTGTCCGGCACAACGTTCTGCGCATGCGTCCCGACATACGCGCTATTCAGTCCGCGAATATTCAGCGACGGCTGCTGTAGCAACTCCACCAACTTCTTCCCGCCACCATCCGGCTTCGCAATCCCCAATTCGCGCGCCAGCTCCGCATCGTTATCCGGCATCTTGCCCAGCCAATCTTTCTCCAGCGGGCTCAATGGCACGACATCGTCGTAATAACCAGGAATCGTCACGTGCCCATTCGAATCCGTCATCGACGCCAGCAATCGCGACAGCTCCATCGCCGGATTCGGCGCCCAATTTCCATAGTGCCCGCTGTGCAGAGCCCGCACCGGCCCGTACACCGTCACATCCAGCCCGACATCACCGCGCGCTCCAAAAAAGATCAGCGGCCGACCCGACGGATGCACCGGCCCATCACAAGTGATCAGCAGATCTGCGCCGAGCAAGTCCTTGTGCGCCTGCATCGTGCGCTCCAGATTCGTCGAACCCGCTTCCTCCTCGCCCTCGAAAATCATCTTCACGTTCACGCCGATCGGAATCTTCTGCGCCCGCAGCGCATCGATCGCCGCCAGAATCGCAATGATCGGCGACTTGTCGTCCGAAGACGACCGCGCATAGATGCGCCAGTCATCCTGATATCCGCCTGCCGCGCCGGCATCAGGGAAGGGGATCCGCTTCCCGCCGGCCTCAATCGAGTTATCGCGCAAAACCGGTTCGAACGGCTTTCCGTCCGTCCACGCCGCCGCATCCACCGGCTGCCCGTCGTAGTGCGCGTAAAACATCACCGTTCGCTTCGCACCGGGCGTCATCAATTTTCCAAACACCACCGGCCCGCGCCCCGCGATCGGCAGCAACTCCGTCTCAACTCCACGCGCCTTCAACATTTCCACGAGCCGCGCTGCGTTTTTTCGAATGTTCGGCTCGTCGCTGGCCACGTTCGGAATCGCCAGAAACTCGGCTAGCTCGCGAACGATCGCGCCTTCATGCGACTGCCGATACTCGCGAACTTTCTGCGCCACCGCCGCCGCGCTGCCACTCGTGGCCGGCGCCTGTGCTCTCGACGCAGGTGCGCCCGCCAACCAAAGTGCCGCCGCAACTACAACTACGATCGCCGTCCAAATCCTCACGAATCTCTCCCCGTTCCCAAAAATCAGCCGCGAGCTTGCCACACATCCTGCCGGCAGAAAAGCGTATGGATTACCGCGGCTCGGCGCCGCTTTTACGGTCGATCTCAATCCTCAGCCTCCCGCCCGCGCCTGCGCGTTCCAAAACGGGAAATCTCCCACTGGGCTGTCAAGACTTTCTCTTGCTATGAGTACCAATCAGTTATATAAATGTCTGCATAAGTGCAGTACCCAGGACGCCTGCCGCACTCGGAGCCGGGGTCGGCAGGTCGTCCTGCGCGGAGGTCTTCCCCATGCGGCCCCATTCGCGCCTCATCCCCATCTTCCTCGTAGTGTCTCTTCTTTCCCCATCGTGGCCGGTCTTCAGCGCTGATTCGCGCGACGCCAACGAAGTCGAAACTCTCGGCATCGTCGTCGCCTCTCACTCCGCCACGCTCGGCAACGGCGTCGCCTCCGACGGCGCCACGCTCTACAACGGCGATCGCCTTGTCACCGGGCCGGCCGGCGGCCTCTCACTTCGCAGCGGCGACGCGATGCTTTACATGTCCGGCTCGACGCAAGTCATCTTGCGCCGCACGCCGTCACATAATCCCGTCATCCAGAAATCGCTCATCTGCGCCGATGTTTCGTCCGGTGCGATCTCCTTCTCGCTCTCGCCCGACCAGTATTTCCTCGTCTCCGCGCACGGCGCGCTCATCGGCCCCGCGGCGCCGATGCCGACCCTCGGCGAAATCACCATTGTCGACCGCAAAGCATTCGAAATCCGCGCGCGTCGCGGACCGCTCAAAATCGTTTATCGCGATGATTCAGAAATAATTCCAGAAGGAAAATCCTACCGCGTCGAACTCGACGACAGCCCCGACACTACGAATCCCAAGACTCCGACCTCAATTAGAACGAGGCAGGCCCACCCCGCAGGCCGACGCCGCTTCATTCTGCTTTTTCTGATCGGCACGGCAGCCATCGCCGCGGTGGGCGCCGCAGCGGGCTACATCCAGTCCGTCGAAAGCCCCGACTGCCCCCAGCCCAGCCAATGCAGCCGCCCCAACTGAGGCAAGCAATCATGTGTAGGGGCGCAGCACGCTGCGCCCCAACTCGGCAAGATGTTCGCATTGAGCAGCGGTTTGGTTTCCCGCTGTCTCGCTACGATTCGTGCGCCGTCCGCGTAAACTCCACCAGCTTCGCCAACTTCTCCCGCGCCGCCCCCGAATCGATCGCCGCCCGCGCCAATCGCGCGCCTTCCGCAAAATTTTCCGCAACGCCCGCCGCCACCAGAGCTGCCGCCGCATTCATCACCACCACATCCCGCCGCGGCCCACTCGCGCCATCAAAAATCCCGCGAATCGTCGCCGCATTCTCCGCCGGCGAACCACCACGAATCGCTTCCAGCGGCGCCTCTTCCACTTCAAAATCCTCCGGCACCACCGTATACCGCGTCACAAATCCGCGCTCCACATCCGCAATAATCGTTTCGCCGCACAGCGAAATCTCGTCCAGCCCGCCCGCGCCGTGGACCACCAGCGCCCGATCTACGCCAAGTTCCGCCAGCGCATCCGCCACCAGATCAATCGCATCTGCCGAAAAAACTCCCATCACTTGCGACTGCGCCCCTGCCGGATTCGTCAGCGGCCCCAGCAAATTAAAAACCGTCCGCACGCCAATCTGCTTCCGCGCCGGACTCGCATGACGCGTCGCCGTATGCGCCGCCGGCGCAAACAAAAATCCAATCTTTAGCTCGCGAATCGCCCGCCCCATCGCTGTCAGCGGCAAATCGATCCGCACGCCCAGCTCTTCCAGCACATCCGCCGACCCGCTCCGCGACGATGCCGCCCGGTTACCGTGCTTCGCCACGCGTGCACCCGCCGCCGAAGCAACAATCGCCGCCGCCGTCGAGACGTTGAACGCGTCAAATCCATCACCGCCTGTCCCGCACGTATCCACCATTTGCAGTGGCGAGCGTCTCGCCTTCCGCGAACACACGCGCCGCAAATTTCCGCATCACCGTCGCAAATCCCGTCAGCTCCGCCACATCTACCGACCGCGCGTTCATCGCCACGAGCAGCCGCATAATCTGCGGCGTCTCATACGCGCCCGACAGCAGTTCTTCCATCACCGCCTCGGCCTGCGCCCGCGTAAAAACCCCGCCGCGTTCCACAAATTCAATCAACGCAATCGTCATCCCGCTTCCGCCTCAACTCGCGTGCTTGCCCCAAACGTGTAGGGGCGCAGCATGCTGCGCCCATGTCCGCACGATGTAATGCCTTTAGCGTGCTGTCATGTTGAGCCAAACAAAGGATCTCAGCTGTAACCAAACCACGAACCAATCCGTCTCTAAAAATCGCGCGATAATCACCGCAATCCGCCGTGAAAACGTTCTCCGCCTTGCCCCGCCCCCAACCCCTCGGTTAAACTTTCTCCGTCTAAACTCGCACGCAAATTCTAACACCGGCCGACCGCAGCCAGGTCTCACCGAAACCGAACGGAAGTCGATCTCAATGAAGATTCACGAATATCAGGCGAAAGCGATTCTCGCTCGCTACGGCGTCACGACTCCCCGCGGCGAAGTCGCTTTCAGCAAGGAAGAAGCCCGCGCCGCCGCGCAACGCCTCCGCACTCCCGTCGTCGTCGTCAAATCGCAAATTCACGCCGGTGGCCGGGGCAAAGCCGGCGGCGTAAAACTCGCGCATTCGCCAGACGAAGCCGCCGAAATCGCCAGCGCTATGCTCGGCATGAATCTCGTCACCGTGCAAACCGGGCCCAGCGGCCGAATCGTCAAGCGCGTGCTCATCGAAGAAGGCCTCGACATCAAGCGCGAGCTTTACCTCAGCATCCTCGTCGATCGCGCCGCCGGAAAAGTCCTCTTCATGGCCAGCACCGCGGGCGGCATGGAGATCGAAGAAGTCGCAAAAACGAATCCCGAAGCCATCCTTCGCGAATTCATTCAGCCCGCCTCGGGTCTTCAGCCGTATCAAGCGCGCAAACTCACCTTCGGTCTCGGCCTCTCCGGCGAAGCCGCACAGCAAGCCGCCCCATTTTTCCAGGCGCTGCACAAAGCTTTCGTCGACACCGACGCCTCAATGCTCGAGATCAATCCCTGCGTCGTCACCGGCGATGGCCGACTCGTCGCCCTCGACGCAAAAATGACCTTCGACGACAACGGCCTCTTCCGCCACAAGGAGCTTCGCGAACTTCGCGATCTCGACGAAGAGGATCCGCTCGAAGTGGAAGCCTCGAAGTACGGCCTCAACTACATCAAGCTCGATGGCAACGTTGCCTGCATGGTCAACGGCGCCGGCCTCGCCATGGCCACGATGGATATCATCAAGTACGCCGGCGGCTCGCCCGCGAACTTTCTCGACGTCGGCGGCGGCGCATCCGCCGAGCAAGTCAAAAACGCATTCCGCATTCTCATCGGCGATTCCAGCGTGAAGGCGGTTTTCATCAACATTTTCGGCGGCATCTTGCGTTGCGACGTGCTCGCGACCGGCGTCGTCGCCGCCGCGAAAGATCTTCACGTCAAAGTTCCCGTCGTCGTCCGCATGGAAGGCACCAACGTCGAAATGGGCCAAAAAATTCTGCGCGATTCCGGACTCAACTTCACCATCGCCGACGGTATGAAGGACGGCGCCACAAAGGTCGTCGCTCTCGCGGGAGGTGCGCGATGAGCGTTCTCGTAGACGAAAAAACACGCGTCATCGTCCAGGGTTTCACCGGCCGCGAAGGCACCTTCCATGCGCAACAGATGATTGACTACGGCACCAACGTAGTCGGCGGCGTCACGCCCGGCAAAGGCGGCTCGCAGCATCTCGAGCGCCCAGTCTTCGATACCGTGAGCGAAGCCGTAAAAACCGCCGGCGCGAACGCCTCAGTAATTTTCGTCCCGCCGCCATTCGCTGCCGACGCCATTCTCGAAGCTGCCGACGCCGAAATGCCCCTCGTCATCTGCATCACCGAAGGCATCCCCGTCATCGACATGGTCCGCGTCGCCGCCACCTTCGACCACAAAAAAACGCGCCTCATCGGCCCCAACTGCCCGGGTGTCATCTCTCCCGGCAAATGCAAAATCGGCATCATGCCCGGCCGGATTCATAAGCAGGGCCACGTCGGCGTCGTCAGCCGCAGCGGCACGCTCACTTACGAAGCCGTGCACCAGCTCACCGAACTCGGCATCGGCCAATCGACCTGCATCGGCATCGGTGGCGACCCGATCATCGGCACCTCGTTTACCGACGCGATCAAGCTGTTTAACGAAGATCCGGACACGCACGCCATCATCATGATTGGCGAAATTGGCGGCAACGCCGAAGAGCAAGCCGCCGAGTACATCAAGGCCAACGTGAAAAAACCCGTCGTCGGCTTCATCGCCGGACAAACCGCGCCCCCAGGCCGCCGCATGGGCCACGCCGGCGCCATCATCAGCGGAGGCCAAGGCACCGCCAAAGACAAATACGCCGCCATGCAAGCCGCCGGCATCCGCACCGTCGAAACGCCCGCCGACCTAGGCTCAACCCTAGCCGCCGCGCTAAAATAAAACGACTTCTTTAAGATCGATCAAGCTTCGCTCGACGCGGATTCGATCACGGTCTGTCCTAACTAAAAATCTGTCATTCCGAGCGTAGCGAGGAATCTGCTTTTTTCTCGTCCAAGCAAGCAGCAAACATAACGGAGGATTTTCTAAGTGGCTCTCGAACGAACTTTCGCAATTATCAAGCCTGACGCCGTCAAAGCAAATCAGCAAGGTGAAATTCTCGCTCGCATCCACAAGGCCGGTTTCAGCATCGTCGCAATCAAATCGATGCGCCTGACGAAAGAAGAAGCTGGCGGCTTCTACGCCGTCCACAAAGCCCGCCCCTTCTTCGGCGAACTCACCGACTTCATGTCATCCGGCAAAATTATCGCCATGGTTCTCGAAGCCGAAGGCGGCATCACAAAATGGCGCGACACCATGGGCGCCACCGACCCAAAGAAAGCCACCCCCGGCACCATCCGCCACGACCTCGGCACCAGCATCGGTAACAACTGCACCCACGGCTCCGACGCCCCCGACACCGCCGCCTTCGAAATCTCCTACTTCTTCCCCGGCCTCGACCTCATCTAGTTCATCGCTCATATCGCGACGTGCGCACGATCGTGAGCCCAATGGTTTTGTAGGGGCGGGGTTCACTCCGCCCTCACCGCGTCTTGGCTCAATCATTAAAACGCGGGCGCCCGTCTTTCATTGAGTCTTGGCGCAAAATTAAATTCCCTGTCATTCTGAGCGTAGCGAGGAATCTGCTTTCTTCCACCCCGGCACCCGTCGCTCATCCTCTGCGCTAAACTCTCCCTCATGGACCCCACCCGCGACCTCGGCCGCACCCTCCTCATCCTCGGCGCCATTCTCCTCGCCACCGGCGCCCTCCTCTATTTCTCCGGCCGCCTCCCGCTCCGCCTCGGCCGTCTCCCCGGTGACATCGTCCATCGCGGCCCAAACTCGACCTTCTATTTCCCCATCACCACTTCCATCTTCCTCAGCGTCGCCCTCACGCTCCTCCTCTGGCTCATCTCCCACTTCCGCCGCTAGCCCTTTCCGCTCTTCTCTGCGTCCTCTGTGAACTCTGTGGTAAAGCTCTTTCAAGTCCGACTGTCCGCTCCGCATTTCCCAGCAAATTCCATCTTTCTCTCTTTACATCCCGTCTCATTTCCTTCATCTTTTCCCGCATGCAAGGTAACCCTGCCGTACTCGAACAACTCAACAAAGCCCTTCGCGAAGAACTCACCGCGATCAACCAATATTTCCTTCACGCCGAGATGTGCGAAAACTGGGGCTACGAACGCCTCTCCAAGTACATCAAGATGCAATCGATCGGCGAAATGAAACACGCCGAAAGCCTTATGGAACGCATCCTCTTCCTCGATGGCATCCCCGACATGAAGCCCCTTGAGCTCACGATCGGCAAAACCGTCAAGGATATGATCCAGAGCGACCTCGACCTCGAAATCAATGCCACCAAGATGTACAACGACGCCATCCGCATCGCCGTCGAAAATAAAGACAACGGCTCGCGCGATCTCTTCCAGATCTTGCTCGACGATGAAGAAGATCACGTCGACTGGCTCGAAGCCCAAATGCACCAGATCCGCGAGCTAGGCTACGAGCGCTACCTCTCCATGCAAATGGGCGAACAGAAAGAAGAAAAGTAGACGCTGTCTTTCAGCTCCGTCGCCGTTCGGCTTTTTCGGTTTTCGTGTTCGGGTTTGTAGGGGCGGGGCTTGCTCCGCCTTCGTTGCGTCTTGCCACCGCATTCAAATTTCGCGTCTCTTTTTAAACACGCGATAAAACAAAAATACCTTGTCATCCTGAGCGTAGCGAAGGATCTCACCCGGAAGAGCCACCACCCAAACAATCCGAGGAACAAGACATGAAGGCACTCTCACTACTCACTTTGACTCTCGCGCTCACCATCCCCGCCGCCGCCCAATCTCCCTCTCAACCCGTCACGCAAACACAATCCCAACCGCCCACCGCCAACCCCTCCGACGTAAAATCCATCGACTCCATCCTCACCGCCCTCTACGCCGTCATTTCCGGCCCCGCCGGCGATCGCGATTGGAACCGCCTTCGCTCCCTCTTCGCGAAAGACGCCCGCCTCACCTCTGTCGCCAAAGAAGACACCGACCACCCCGCGCGCCTGTTGAATGTCGACGACTACATCAATCGCGCCGGACCATATTTCAAAACCCACGCGTTCTTCGAACAAGCTATCGTCAACAAAGTCGACCGCTTCGGCAACATGGCCCAGGTCTTCAGCAGCTACGAATCCCGCAACGCCCCCAACGAAAAACCCTTCGCCCGCGGCATCAACTCCATCCAACTCTTCTACGACCAAAACCGATGGTATGTCCTGAGCATCCTTTGGGACGAAGAAACCCCCACCAACCCTCTGCCAGCCAATCTGGCAACCCGCTCTTCCGCTCCCGTCACGCAATAGCCCAGCGAGCGGCTGCATTACTTTTTCGTATCCATCCAAGCTCTGAATTTTCGCGATCGCCAAAAATCGCGATAGCATCTGGGAAGTAGTACCCCTTCCAAGAACGCCTCTCGTGCCTCTCCGCGAGAGGCTCCATCGATACGGTTGGCAAGCAATGACTTCGCTTCACTTGCGTCTCCGACAATTCGCGTTCGGTGCGGGCATCGTTGCGATCTTCGTCTCCGCCTCTGTTTTGTTTGGTTGGGGAGCGAATATCCCGTGGCTGACGAATCTGTCGCCGCGCTTCATCACGATGAAGCCTCTGACTGCCGTGTGTTTTCTTCTCTCCGGCGGTTCGCTCTGTCTTCTTGTCTTTCGATCGTCAATCGCAGTCGCCCGATCCCGCCTCGCTCAGGTTTTGGCGCTGCTCGTCGTCTTTGTCGGCGTAGCTACCCTTGCCGAATTCACTGTCGGCGTCGATTTTCCATTTGAGAATTCTCTTTTTCCGGGCGCACTCGGGGCTACCGGCATCCCAGCTCCTGGCCGTCTTGCTCTTGCCTCCGCCATTGCCTTCGTTATTCTCGGCTTGGCACTGATCTTCTTCGATTTCGAAACCCATCGAGGCGCGCGTCCCGCCCAATATTTAGCTCTGTGCGTGACCGATATTGCCTTGCTCCATCTTCTCGCTTACCTCTTTGACTTTGAGGATCTCTACCGCACCTTCCACGGGAATTCTATGGCCCTCCACACCGCCGGCCTGTTCTTCATCCTCGGTCTCGGCGTCTTTGCCGCTCGCCCCGATCGCGGGCTCGCGGCCGGCTTCAATGCTCCGGGGATTGCCGGCCGCATGGCGCGTCGTCTATTACCTTCCGCCGCTGTTTTGACCACGGCTATCGCGTGTGTTCGCCTCTTACTCCAGCGTTATGGGTACTACGGCACTGGCTTCGGTCTCGCGATCTTCGCCACTGCCAATATCACTATGTTCGCGCTCTTGATCTTCTGGGCTACTCGCTCCCTCAATGCTTCAATCGCGCAGTTGGATACCGCAAGCCGCCATCTCGCCCTGTCCAACGAGGCTGCCAATCGCACCAATTTTCGTCTCGCTTCGATCATCGAATCTTCCGACGACGCCATCATCAGCAAATCCCTCGATGGCACCATCACCACCTGGAATGCTGGAGCCGAACGTATTTTCGGTTATTCCGCATCCGAGGCTGTCGGCGAATCCATGCGCATGCTTATGCCTCCCGACGGCTTCAACGAAGAGATCGATATTCTTCGCCGCATTGCCGCAGGCCAAACCGTCCGTCACTTTGAATCCACACGCGTCCGTAAAGATGGCCAGCACATTCTGGTGTCTGTCACCATCTCTCCGCTTCGCGACTCCTCGGGTGCCATTGTCGGCGCTTCCAAAATCGCTCGTGACATCACCGAGAGCCGTCGCATCAAGCACTCTGTCGCGGAACACGAAGCTCGCCTCGCCGCCATCATCGGCGCCGCTATGGATGCCGTCATCACCGTCAACGCTGACCAGTGCATCACCATGTTCAATCCCGCCGCCGAAACCATGTTCGGCTGCAAGGCCTCCACCGCCATGGGTTCCTCCCTCGAACGTTTTATTCCCCAGCGTTTTCGCCCAGACCATGCCGGGCACATCCGCAACTTTGGCCAAACCAACACCACTCGTCGCAGGATGGGCCGCATGAGTTCCATCTTCGGTTTGCGTTCCAACGGAGAGGAATTTCCCATAGAGGCTTCTATCTCTCAAACTGAGGTTGAAGGTGAAAAGCTCTTTACGGTCATCCTCCGCGACGTTACCGATCGCAGGCGCGTCGATGAAGAGTTCCGTCAACAGGCCGCTCTGCTCGACCTGGCGCCCGTCCTTGTTCGCGATATGGACAGCCGCATCATTCTTTGGACTCGCGGTGCGCGGCAGCTCTATGGTTTTTCAAAGGAAGAGGCGCTCGGCCGGTTTTCTCACGAATTACTTCAAACGGAATTTCCTGCCCCGCTCGCACAGATCACGCAGGCTTTTCACCGCGACGGATCATGGGAAGGCGAACTTCGGCACCATACTCGCGACGGACGCACCGTCTTCGTGGCCAGCCACTGGGTGCTCCACTACGACGCCAACGGCAGAGCTGCGCGTATCCTAGAAATCAATACCGATCTTACCGAACTGAAACGCGCGCAGACTTCGCAGATGCGCTCCCGGAGATTGGAATCTTTGGGCACTCTCGCTGGTGGCGTCGCTCACGACTTCAACAACATCCTCTCCGCTATCAATGGAAACGCCAGAATGGCCTTGGAAGACCTGCCACCTCATCATCCAATCTGCAAATACTTAGCCGAGATCTCCAAAGCGGGAGCGCGCGCCGCCGACCTCGTTCGCCAAATTCTTTCGTTCAGTCGCCCTCAGGACGCAAACTGTGATCCCACCTCCATCGAGCCGGTCGTCCAGGAAGCTCTCAATCTCGTTCGCGCCACCCTGCCCGCCTCGATCCACATTGACTTCAAGCGTTCCCCGGACCTTCCTCTGGTTGCCATCGATCCCAGTCAACTCCATCAGATCATCGTCAATTTGGCCACTAACGCCTCTCACGCCATCGGCGACCGTCGCGGCAACATCACGATCCGATTAGCTAGCCGCGTCATCGCTGCCGAAGAGTGCGTCGGAACTCCTGGCTTGCACGAAGGACGCTACGTCTGTCTCACAATCAGTGACGACGGTTGTGGCATGGATCGAGCCACCCTCGAACGCGTTTTCGATCCCTTTTTCACCACCAAGCCCGTCGGCCAGGGCACCGGTCTTGGTCTTTCCGTCGTTCACGGCATTGTGAATAGCTATGACGGCGCGATTTCTGTTTACAGCCAGCCCGGTCAGGGCACCTCGTTCCTTCTTTATTTTCCCGCTTCGGTAACTGCGGCCTCCGACGCCTCTCCGGTTGTCGCGCAGCCAGTTCACAAAGCCGCTCACAACGAAAATTTGCTATTCATCGACGACGAAGAACCTCTCGTCATGCTCGGCACACGTTTACCTCGAGAGGCTGGGCTACCGCGTCACCGGTCACGTTGACGCGGTAGCTGCTATCGCTGATTTTCGGGCGGACCCGAATCGCTTCGCCGCTGTCATCACCGACCTCTCCATGCCTCGGATCTCCGGTTTCGAGGTAGCGCGCCAGATCCTCTCCATCCGCCCCGACATTCCTATCGTTCTCGCCTCCGGCTACGTCCGCCCCGAAGACGAACAACAGGCCGCTTCCATTGGCATCCGCCGCGTCCTCCTCAAGCCCTCGACCATAGACGTCATGGCTCAGACTCTCGACGAAGTTTTGACTGCCGCGCAAGCAGCGAATCAATCCTGATAGTGGCCCAATTATCTCGCCGCTTGTTTACTTCGCATTTCGACAGTCAAGCTTCCCAGCTTCCCGGTATCCAGATCCATCAACCCCGTCCGCAAATACGCCGCGTTCTCCGGCACATCGATCTCGCGATGCATCTGCAATCCGATCCGCATCACTTCCGCATACATCCGCGGATTCAAAACAATCTCGCTCTTCTTTCGAAACACATTCACAACCCCGCCATCCGCATCGTACGCAATCAGCATCACTTCGATATTCCCTCGACGAATCCCATCCGGCCCCAACTCTAGATGTAGGTCCGCCGGCGTGATCGCAAAATCCAGCCCGTACCGCGCCGTCGGCGCCTTCAACTCTTTCACTGCGCCCGCAGTATCTGCCGCCACCTTCGCCACGCGCACCTTATAAAGAACCTGCGCAAAATCCGGCATCCCAAATCCCATCAGCGGCAGCAATGCATCGTTCTTTTTTGGCCCTGCCTCCGTCACCGGAAACTTCGCATTCTCCGCGTAATATCCGTGCCGGTAAGCCAGCTTGTAATCGCCCGTCACCTTTAGGTCGATTTTCCGATACCGTCCATCCATCTTCGAATCGGTCGGGACATACGCCAGCGAATAAAAATGCGAACCTTCTTCCACCGCCTGCTCCATCGCCTCGCTCAATCCATTGGTGTTGTAAAACGCGTGCCCGCCCGTATCACGCGCCAACGACTCCATCGCAATCTGATTGAAGGCGTGATCCGCTTCATCGCCCTCGACAGCTTTCCCCGTCCGATTCGCGCTCGGGTCCGCGCCGCCTTGCAGATACGAGTCCCCAACCACCCCTGTCGCTCCAATCGGGTAGACCGCCACCTGATCCGCCGTCAGCAACTCCGCCGTCTGACGTACTTCGTTCGGATACGGGCTCTGCGAACTGTCCGCGTCTTCCAGTGTCTGGAAAAAAGTGAATCGGAAACGATCCCGCCACCCACATTATGTTTTTTCGTCCTGGAATGGGCGCCAGATACCGTGCCAGTGCCTGGAACGCTTGCAGCGTCATCGCCACGCGGTCCGAGTCTCGACCGATATTCAACTGGTCCAGATAAGCCTTGCAAGCTTCGATCCCGACAGGCGCTCGCAACTCGCCGGCGCACATCTTGGCTTCGCGGCTCTTTCGAAACGGCGTTGCCATTTGCGGCTCAAACTTCGCCTCGGTATGTGACTTGGGATCTTCCATCGCCTCCAAGGACTTCGACGCATCCGCTGTAAATCCCCGAACCATCTGCAAGTGCTGCCCTAGCGTAAAAATCGCTAGCCGCGCCCCATTCGGCGACGCGATCGCCGCCTCCATGTACTTTTCCATCTGCGGCCGGACGTACGACTGATCGATCGCCTGCGTATTCAGCGAATCCAGCAGCAGCACATTCACCGAATCCGTCGTCTTCACCGTCGGATAATTCGTGAACACATCGGGCGGCATATCCGGCAGCTTCACCGGAGTCACCTTCCCATCGGTGTGCTCCTCAAAAAATGAAACCGTCTGCGCCTTCCCGTCTTCACTGACTTGAAAGTCTTCCTTTTTCAATCCGCCGGCCGGCGCACCCTTCGCTCCGGTGACTACCACATCCACCAGCACAATCCGCACATCCGACTTGATCGTCGGCTGCTGTGCTTGCTGTGCCGCCTGCGCATCTCCGGTTGCCGCGCTGGACGCGTTCGACTCCTGCCCCCGAAGCGTCCGCGCCCCGCCCCAGTACAACGCTGCCAGCGCCACCACACTCGCCACGAAAGTTTTCGCCGGATATTTCGAACGATATGTACCAGGGGCCATATTCACCGCCGCACTAACTCTACGCCCCACTAACCCTACCCCTTCGACGCCTCAAAACCCAGCCCGGTTTCCTACACCAACCGGAAACCCGCGATCAGGCCGCGTTGTAGAGTCACGTTTACCCCGCCCCGCCGGCAGTTGGGTGCCGCACCCTTTTGGTTTTGAAAGGGTGCGGGTTTTAGACCTCACGTCACCCATTCCTCACCGACATCTCATCTCGCACAATCAAGTGCTCCCAGCCTGAGAGGATTGCTGCACCCGCCCGCTCCAACTCCGGCGGCGTCCTCCTCTGTGCCCTCTGCGAACTCTGTGGTGACTCTCTCCGATCAAATTTCTCCACCAATTCGAATCATGATTCGAACGCCGCTCGCGCAACGTCAATTCCCTCAGCGCGTTACCATCGATTTGAATGTTATCTCTTGACAACTGGTTACAATTATGGTAACGTTCGTCCAGTGATCGCGCTCGCCCAAGAAGCCACCCCGCCGCCGGTCGCCAGATCACGTCATCGTTTTCCCAAAATGGAACTCCGGGTGAAAACGCCGCACCGGTCAATTCGCAATCCCAGTTTCGCTAACTCTCTTAGAATCACACTCTTGCGCATCATGTGCTCGCAACTCCCCTGGAATCACACTCTTACGCAAAACCCCCAGGGGGGTGGGTCCCAACTTATCCCACGCCTCAGTGCCGAGTGGTCTTCGATTCCATCGCTACTTCATTACTTCATGGCTTCGTTGCTTATCGCCAACCGAGCCTCAATCTCCTATCTTCTATACCTCTTCACGGAACATGGCTCGCGAATCACGGAGCACGCCCCATGAGTCAGCTTCAGTTCAACCTGATGCCCGAGCGCCGGGTCTACTCGGTCACTGAACTCACCGCGCGCATCCGCGATCTCTTCACGCGCAACTTCACCGACATCCTCGTCGAAGGCGAAATTTCCAACTGTCACGAAGCGCAATCCGGCCACATCTACTTCGTCCTGAAAGACAAGGCGTCGCAACTCCGCGCCGTCTGCTTCAAGACGCAAGTCCGCGCCATGAAATTCCGTCCTGAGAATGGACTGCACGTCACCGTGCGCGGCTCCATCAGCGTCTACGAAGCCCGTGGCGACTATCAGATTTATGTGGAAAGCATCGAGCCTGTTGGACTCGGTGCGTTGCAACTTGCCTTTGATCAATTAAAAAAACGTCTCGAAGCTGAAGGACTTTTCTCGCCGGATAGCAAGAAGCCATTGCCGATGCTGCCGCGTTGCATCGGTTTGATCACATCGCCTACCGGCGCCGCCGTTCGCGACGTGGTCCGCATCCTGCGTCGCCGCTTTCACAACGTGCACCTGACGTTGTTTCCAGTTCGCGTTCAAGGTGACGGCGCCGCCCTCGAGATCGTTCGCGCTCTCCAATTTTTCAATCGCCAGCAATCGGTCGACGTTCTGATTCTCGCGCGCGGTGGCGGCTCGCTCGAAGATCTCTGGGCCTTCAACGAAGAAGCTGTCGCACGCGCCATCGCACAATCTGTGATTCCCGTGATTTCCGGCGTCGGCCACGAAACGGATTTCACTATCGCGGATTTTGTCGCCGATGTTCGCGCATCCACGCCGTCCGCAGCCGCGGAACTCGTCGTCAATACGCGCCGCGAATTCGATAAACACGTCGCCGACCTGCGCCAGACGCTCGTCGATCAAATGCGCTATCGCATTTTGGTCTTAAGCCGTCGTGTCCACGAACTTGGCGCACGCCGCGGATTCCGCCGTCCGCTCGATCTCCTCCGTCAACAACGCCAGCGCGCCGACGAAATGACCGCACGCATCGGCCACGCCCTTCGCGACAACCTGACGCTGACTCGCAAGCGCTACACAGCCGCTCATCTTCGTGTAATTTCTTTCGATTTTCGCAACCAGATCGCGCTACACCGCCGCCGTTGCAACGACTTCGCCGCTCGCCTCGAACTCGGCCTTCGCGCTCGCGTTGAGCAAGGCCGCCGCCGTCACGCCGCACAACATCTTCGCCTCTTGTCGGTAGATTTCCGCGCCAAAATCGCGAGCCTGCACCGCCGCCTTGAGCGCCGCGACCACGAACTAGGTCTGCGCGCCGAACGCCTGCTCCGCATCCAGCGCGACCGCCTCGATCGCCTGCGCCTCCAACTCGAAGAGCGCAATCCCCTCCGAGTCCTCGAACGCGGCTACGCCATCGCCACCGACTCCACAGGCCAAATTCTCCGCTCCTCCGCGCAAGTAGCCGTCGGCGACTCCGTCGCCCTCCGCCTACACCAAGGCCGCCTCACCACCTCCGTCACCACAAAGGAGGACACGAAGTCATGAGCGACGCACCAACACCTCGCCGCGGGTTTGGTAGCGCCGGCATCCTGCCGGCGGTTTTGACCTTTTTAGATTTCGCGAAAATTCGTTACGACTATTCTTCGTCGGATGTGGAGGTGACCTTCAGGACGGCTAAAAATGCTTCCTGCGGGATGTCAACTTGGCCGACGCGCTTCATGCGCTTTTTGCCTTCTTTTTGTTTCTCGAGGAGTTTGCGTTTGCGGGAAATGTCTCCGCCGTAGCACTTGGCGAGCACGTTCTTCCGGATCGCGGCGACGGTTTCGCGAGCGATCACGCGGCTTCCAATCGCGGCTTGAATCGGGACCTCGAACATCTGGCGCGGAATCAATTTTCGCAAGCGCGACACGAGTTCGCGACCGCGCTCGTAAGCTTGCTCGCGATGGCAAATCATCGATAGCGCATCGACCGGCTCGCCGCCAACTAGAACATCGAGCTTGATGAGATCGGCTTCCGAGTAACCCGCGAGGTGATAATCGAGCGAGGCGTAACCGCGCGAAACGCTCTTCAGCCGATCGTAGAAATCGAGAACGATTTCGTTCAGCGGCAATTCGTAAGTGAGCATCACGCGCGTCGGCGACAGATACTCGAATCCTTTTTGTGTTCCGCGCTTGTCCTGACAGAGTTGCAGGATTCCACCGACCGATTCGTCGTTGGTGATGATCATCGCTTTGATGATCGGCTCTTCGATCTTGGCGATGTCGCTCGGATTCGGAAACTTCGCCGGCGAATCGACTTCGATCACATCGCCTGTAACGCCTGTGATGCGATAGCGCACGCTCGGCGCCGTCGTGATCAGGTTTAAACCGAATTCGCGCTCGAGCCGCTCTTGCACAATTTCCATGTGCAGCAAACCGAGAAAGCCGCAGCGAAAACCAAATCCGAGCGCCACGGAATTTTCCGGCTCGTAGAAAAACGCAGCATCGTTGAGTTTGAGTTTGCCGAGCGCGTCGCGTAACCCTTCGTACTCGTTCGCGAGTACCGGAAACAATCCGGCGAACACCATCGGCTTCGTCGCTTCAAATCCAGGAAGCGCAGGCGCAGGACGCTCGGCATCGGTCAGCGTGTCGCCCATGCGCGCGTCCGCAACGTCTTTGATATTCGCGACGACGAAGCCGACATCACCGGCTTCGAGCTCATCGAGCGCGACTGGTTTCGGCGTGAGCGTTCCGAGTTGTTCGACCTCGTACACTTCGTTGCTGTAAACGAGACGAATCTTCATGTGGTTCGTGACGCGGCCTTCCATCACACGCACAAGCACAACGGCGCCGCGATAGATGTCGAACCACGAATCGAAGATCAGCGCTTGCAACGGATTTTCCGCGCTGCCTTTCGGCGGGGGAATGCGCTGCACAATTGCTTCGAGAACATCTTCGACGCCGATACCGCTCTTCGCGCTGATCAGCAGCGCGTCGGACGCGGGAATCGCAAGCACGTTTTCAATCTGTTCTTTGACGTAATCCGGTTGCGCGGCGGGAAGATCGATCTTGTTGATGACGGGAAGAATCGTGAGGTTGTGACCAGCCGCGAGAAATGTGTTCGCGACGGTTTGCGCTTCGACGCCCTGGCTCGCATCGACAACGAGCAGCGCGCCTTCGCACGCCGACAGCGCGCGCGAGACTTCGTACGAAAAGTCGACGTGACCTGGAGTATCGATCAGGTTCAGCCGATACGTATTTCCGTCTTTCGCGGTGTAGTGCAGGCGAATGCTCTTCGCCTTGATGGTGATGCCGCGCTCGCGCTCGAGGTCCATCGAGTCCAGGAATTGCTCGTGCACCATTTCGCGCTGCGACAATGCGCCGGTCATTTCGAGCAGGCGATCAGCAAGGGTCGACTTGCCATGGTCGATGTGCGCGATGATGCAGAAATTCCGTATGAACTTTGGGTCCATGAATGTTTGCTACTCGGCAGGAGCTTCCAACACGCGAGGACTACGCCGCACTCTGCGTAAAAACCGTGCCCAGTAATCTCTCAGTGTGCCATAGAGAGGCGCGGTAAAGAAGCGCCGGAGAAGGGAAACTGGAAAAGGGGAATTGGAAATTCGACGCTCGGGAAGAGGCATCAATGGCGCTGAGTCTCCATCCTTATCGGGCAGATAAAGCGCCAAGCGTTGGGTGACAACGTGCTTGATCGCCGCGGTTTACGAAGGCCGCGGAGTTGCGAGTGACATTGAGGCTCGGCGACGTTGAGTTCAAACCCCGCGGTCTGGGAAGCGACCGCGGCTACAGGTCCGCGCCGCCGCATCCGAGCAGGTTTCGGTTGGCGTTTACCGCATCGGTGGAATGGGGCGGTTTTGCTGCGGAGTTGGGGCGCGGTATATAGTGGAATCGGGCACGTGTGGACGCACGGCGCGCGCCCATCTACGAACGGCACTCATAACGATACCCTTCGCCACAGTGAAGGCCTTGGGGATGGAAGCCTGAAGTGCGGGCTGGCTGACGAATGGCCGCAGACATCAGCAAACATTTGGAGCGCGCGAAGCGCTTCCTCGAGAAGAATCGTGTCGAGGATGCGATTGAGGCGTATCTGGCGGTGATTGAGGCGGCTCCGCAGCATCAGGAGGCGACTCAGGCGCTGGGGGATTTGTACGCGCGCATGGAGCAGCCGGACCGCGCTGCCGTGTATTACGGCATGTTGTTCGATTTGCTGGTTGAGCCGCGCGACGAAATCAAGGCGCTGGCGATTTATAACCGGTTTCTGCGGCCGGTTGCGAATCAGCAGCCGCCGGAGCGCATTGCGCGCTACGCATTTCTCCAACAAAAGCAGAATCGATACGACGAAGCGATCGAGCAGTATTCGCGCGCGGCAGAGATGTTTTCGGAAGCCAATCGCGCGGAAGACGCGCTGTTTTGCTGGGAACGCACGGCGCAGCTCGCGCCGGACAATATTCAGCGGCAGCTGCGGCTGGCGGAAGCTGCAGAGAAATTAAAGAAGACGGCGCTGGCGGCTCGCGCGTATTTGCGCGCGGGACAGCTGGCATCAGCGAGCGGAGCGACCGCGGACGCGCTGAAATTTCTGGGACATGCATACAGCCTAGCGCCGCACGAGCGCGGCGTCGCTTTGTTGTACGCGGATGCGACATTGAAATCGGGGGACGCGGCGACCGCGTCGCAATTGCTCGAGCCGTTTGCGGCGAACGAGAAGGACGCGACATTTCTCGATACGTATGCCGATGCGCTGATGTCTTCGGGGCAACTCGACCGGGCGCGGGTCGTGCTGGAAGGATTGCTGCGCGAGAAAAACGAAGGAATCACGCGGCTGTTTGAACTGGTCGATGGGTACGTCGCGATCGGGCAGGAAAGCAAAGCCATCGAGGTGTTGAATTCGCTGAAGCGGCGGATGTTTGCAGACAAGAAGCAGAATGAATTCGCGGTGCAGATGGATAGCATCGGCTCGAAGCATCCGGATTCGTTGTTGATCGTGGAGTTCTGGGCGCAGCTCTACAACGAGCTGAACCGCGAGTCACAATACTTTGAAATTCTGATCAAGCTGTTCGACGCGCATTTCGCGGCGGGGAATATTCCGAAAGCGTGCGACACGATCGAAAAACTGCTCGATATCGATTCTTACGATCATCGCAATCAGGAACGGATCGCGCAGCTACAAGGGAAAGCGGACGAGACTTTCTTCAAGCGAATCGGCGGACGACTCGCGAAGTCGGGCGGCTCGGGTTCAGCTGTAGCTTCTCCGGTAGCGCGGCAGCCTGGGAGCGACTCCGGGGCGACGGGTCCCGGCGAAGAAGCGCGGAAGATGCAGGCGCTGGAAGATCTGATCGTGCAGACGGAGATTTTTTTGCAGTACTCGCTGCAAGCGAAGGCGATGGAACGGCTGCAAAAGATCGCGGCGATGTTTCCGGGCGAGGAAGATCGTTACCCGCGGCTGCGGAATTTGTATGAATTGGCGAACTGGTGGCCGGAAGGAGCGCCGAAAGCAAAACCGGCTCCGCCGCCAGCGGCTGCGCCCCCGCCTCCACCGTCGCCTCCGGTCGTGCAGCAGCCGGAACCGCGACAGGAGTCGTTCAGCGGATCGTCGCCGAACAAGACGGGAACTTACACGGCCGAGACGCTGCGCGATTTGTCGAAAATTTCGGAGATCAATCAGAAGATTTTCCGGCAGCAGACACCTCGCGCGATGTTGAACACCGCGGTGAACGAAGTTGGCGGATATCTTCGCGCGGCGCGAGCGCTGGCGGTGATTGGCGCGCCCGGGCGTCCGCCGGAGCTTGCGGCGGAATACTGCGCGCAAGGATTGAAGACGGCGCCGGGAGCGCAGGTTGTGTTGTTGCTGGCGCTAATGGAGAAGGCGGACCCCGACGAATTGGGTGGGCTGACGGTGAACGCTGCGGACGGGTCGATTTTGCGCGATCTCGGGCTAGAGACGGCGCTCGGCGTGATGATCACCGACAAAGAGACGCAGATTCCGGGCGGGATGCTGATCGTTGGGCATTCGGCGGAGCACAAGTGGAAGCCGAACGAGGCATATTTTTTGCAAGCAATCGGCGACCAGATGCTGATGAGCGTGAGCCACACGCGGCTGAGGTCGCTGGTACGGCGCATGGGCGTGTCGGACGAGCGCACGGGATTGTTGAGCCGGAGCTCGTATCAGAGTTGTTTGCTGACGGAGGCGGAGCGTTCGCGCACGCAGGGGACGCCGTTGGCGCTGGCGATTTTGCAGATCGATCGCGGGGCGGATATTTTGCGGCAGCACGGGGAATCGCCGGTGGAAAGATTTCTGGAGCAACTGGCGCGGTCCCTGCAGCCGATCGTGCGACAGAACGATGTTGCGGTGAAGTATTCGTCGTGGTCGCTGGCGTTTATCTTGCCGGATACGACTTTGCAGGGAGCGGAGAACCTGGCGGAGAAGCTGCGACGCGCGGCGTCGGGTGTGCGGCCGCCGTGGGATTCGACGCAGGTGACGCTGAGCGCGGGGATCGTGGAGGCTGTGGCGAAACCGGATTACGAGAATGAAGATATTGTGACGGATTTGATCAATCGGGCGGAGACGTCGGCGGAAGAGGCGCGACGGGCGGGCGGGGATACGATTGTGGTGTTGGAGTCGCCGAAGATTTGAGGTTGGAAATTGGAAATTGGAAAAGGGAAATTGGGAAGAGCGAGAATTTTGAAACGCTCAGTGGGATCCATCGGTTTGCGATTGCGATAAATTGAGATCCTTGGCCGCCCTTCGGGCGACTCAGGATGACAGCGTTTTTGCAGCAGGCGCTCGGTTTGCGGAATAGGCGAGGCTCTAAGTTGAGCTCGATTGGATTTGGGTCAGAAAGATGAGGGGCTAAGACGATGTTTCCTACGGACGTGGTGATTGTGGCAGGGGCGCGGACGCCGATGGCGCGGTATACGGGGTCGTTTTCGGATGTAACGGCGATCGATTTGGCGGCGGTGGCGTCGAAGGAAGCGATCAAGCGATCGGGAGTGGATGTGGCGGATTTCGATTACGCGATTTTCGGGAACGTGATGCAGACGAGCGCGGATGCGCTTTATGGCGCGCGGCACGTGGGATTGAAGGCGGGGTTGAAGGTAGAGACGCCGGCGGTTACGGTGAATCGATTGTGCGGATCGGGGATCGAGGCAATCACGCAGGGTGCGCAGCGGATTTTGCTGGGCGAAGCGGCGATGGTGCTGGCGGGCGGGATGGAAAATATGACGCAGGCGCCGTTTGTGATTCGCGGGGCGCGGAATGGATTGCGACTGGGCGGCGGCGCGCTGGAAGACACGTTGATGGCTGGGCTGACGGATTCGTTTTGCGGATTGCCGATGGCGATGACCGCGGAGAAATTGGCGGAGCAGCAAGGGATTACGCGCAAAGATGCGGATGCGTATGCGCTGCGGTCGCAGCAGGCTGCGGACGCGGCGTACAAGGCTTGCCGGATTCGCGAAGAGTTGGTCTCGGTGGAAGTGAAACAGGGGAAGAAAGTGATTACGGTGAGCGAAGACGATCACCGGCGACCTGAGACAACGATGGAAATTTTGGAGAAGCTGCCGCCGTCGTTTAAGAAAGATGGGATTGTGACGGCGGGGAACGCGAGCGGAATTGTGGATGGCGCGGCGGCGGTTGTGGTTACGCGCGAGTCGATCGCGAAGGATCGTGGGTTGAAGCCGATTGGAAGGATTGTGTCGTGGGCTTCGGCGGGAGTCGATCCGAGCATTATGGGGATCGGGCCGGTGCCTTCGTCGCAGCGCGCGCTGAAGTTGGCGGGGTTGACGCTGGAGCAGATGGATCGTGTCGAGGTGAACGAAGCGTTTGCGGCGCAGTATCTAGCGGTGGAGAAAGTTTTGGGATTGAATCGCGACAAGACGAATGTGAATGGCGGGGCGATTGCGTTGGGGCATCCGCTGGCGGCGTCGGGGACGCGATTGGTGATTACGTTGTTGAATGAGTTGCGACGGAATGGGTTGAGGTATGGGTTGGCGACGGCGTGTATTGGCGGGGGACAAGGGATTGCGATGATTGTGGAGAGTTTGAACTGAAAGAGCAGAAGTAAAGAGGCAACGAAGTAGTGAAGTAAAAATAAAAGCTAAGCCAGAAACTAAGAGAAGAAGAATTAACCACAGAGAGCGCAGAGTTCACAGAGTCAAATCAAGAGGACTGCGAGAATATGGCGATCAAGAAAGTGGGAGTGGTTGGGTGTGGGTTGATGGGGTCGGGGATTGCGCAGGTTTGTGCGGCGGCGGGATTTGAAACGGTCGTGCGCGAGGTGGCGCCGGAAGTTGTCGAGAAGGGTTTGAAGGGGATCGATAAGAATTTGGCGCGGTTGGTGGAGAAGGGGACGATCACCGAGGCGCAGAAGAGCGAGATTCGAGGGCGATTAAAAGGGACGACGGCGATTGAGGATTTAAAGGATTGCGATCTGGTGATCGAGGCGATCATCGAGCAACTGCCGGCGAAACGCGAGTTGTTTGCGAAGCTCGATACGCTGTGCGGGCCGAATGCGATTTTTGCGAGCAATACATCGTCGCTGACGATTACGGAAATTTCTACGGCGACGAAACGGCCGGAGCGATTTGTGGGGCTGCACTTTTTCAATCCGGTGCCGGTGATGAAGTTGGTCGAGGTGGTGCGGACGATTTCGACCGATCCGGCGGTGTACGACGAGATGGTGGAATTTGGCGCGATGCTGGGGAAGGTGCCGGTGCGCGCGCACGACAGCACGGGATTTATTGTGAACCGGCTGCTGGTGCCGTATTTGCTGGATGCGATTCGCGCGCTGGAAGAAGGCGTGGGGTCGATCGAGGACATCGATAATTCGATGAAGCTCGGCTGCGGACATCCGATGGGGCCGCTAACGCTGCTGGATTTTGTGGGGCTGGATACGACGTATTACATCGCGAATATCATGTTTGAGGAGTTTCGGGAGAAACGATTTGCGTCGCCGCCGTTATTGAAGAGGATGGTGCTGGCGGGGTGGAATGGGCGGAAGGCGGGGCGGGGATTTTATGATTATGCGGATCCGAGCAAGCCGAAGGCGATGAAGATTTGAGTTGCGATGCGGTGAATTATCGTTGAATTGGTCGGTGAGGGTTAACGCTGAGATCCTTCGGCCGCCTGTCGGCGGCCTCAGGATGACAATGCTTTTTTTTGTGCTGAGTTGATCAGGCACCTCGCGTTGTGAACTGGTTTCGAGAGGACATCAATGGCGTTTGAGAATTTGTTGGTTGAGAAGCGGGATGGGATTGCGTTTATTACGTTTAATCGGCCAAAGGTGTTGAATGCGCTGAATCGGAAGACGGTGGAGGAGTTGCGCGATGCGTTGGTGGATGCGCGCGAAGATGCGGCGGTGCGCGTTGTGATTTTGACGGGCGCGGGCGAGAAGTCATTTGTCGCGGGCGCGGATATTGGAGAGTTGGCGCAGCGGACGCCGGTGGATGGGAAAGATTTTTCGTTGTTCGGGCAGGGCGTGTTTCGTTTGCTGGAGACGCTGGGGAAGCCGTCGATTTGCGCGATCAATGGATTTGCGTTGGGTGGGGGATGCGAGCTTGCGCTGTCGTGTTCGATACGGATTGCGAGCAAGACGGCTCGGCTGGGGCAGCCTGAGGTGAAGCTGGGAATTATTCCTGGGTATGGCGGATCGCAGAGGCTGGCGCGGTTGTGCGGGAAAGGCGTCGCGCACGAATTGTGTTTGACTGGTGAGATGATTACGGCGGAAGAGGCGCAGAGGATCGGGTTGCTGAATCGGATTTATGAACCCGCGGAACTTTTGCCTGCGGCGGAGGCGATGGCGAAGAAAATTATCGCGAACGCGCCACTGGCGGTGAAGTACACGATGGAAGCGATCGAGCGGGGCGTGGAGATGCCACAGGAAGAGGGATTGTTTCTGGAGGCGACGCTGTTTGGACTTTCTTGCGCGACGGAGGATATGCGGGAGGGGACGAAGGCGTTTTTGGAGAAGCGGGCGGCGAATTTCCAGGGCAAGTAAGAGTGCGAAGCAAAGAAGCGATGAAGTAATAAAGTAACGATTGGTTTGGTGCGATTTTTGGATTGGTCGATGAGAGGGTGAAGGAGTTCGATGGCGGAGAAATTGAAGCCGGGGAAGATTGGCGGCGCACTGAGCGGGTCGGGGCTGCGATTCGGGATTGTTGTGAGCCGATTCAACGATTTCATTACGGAGCGGTTGTTGGCGGCGGCTGTGGATGCGTTGCAGCGCGCGGGGGCGGCGGATAGCGACGTGGATGTTGCGCACGTTCCGGGGGCGTTTGAGTTGCCGTTGGCGGCGAAGAAGATGGCGGCGACGGGGCGATACGATGCGCTGATCGCGATCGGGTGCGTGTTGCGCGGTGCGACTTCGCACTACGATTATGTTTGCTCGGAGACGGCGCGGGGGTTGCAGTTGGCACAGATGGATAGCGGGCTGCCGATCATTTTTTGTGTGCTGACGTGCGACACGTTGGAGCAGGCGATCGATCGGGCGGGGCTAAAGAGCGGGAATAAAGGATTTGAGGCAGGGCTGGCGGCGATTGAGATGGCGCAGCTTTCGCGGAAATTGCGGGGCGCGGCGGCGAGTTCCTCGTCGGGAGCGCGTGTGACTTCTGGATCGCGTGCGGCGGCCGGGAAAGCGCGGCGGAAATAACGTGTCACTACGATCGAAATCACGGGAATTTGCGATGCAGATGTTATTTCAGTGGGACATCAGCCATCAGGAGCCGAGGCGGCTGGAGGAAAATTTCTGGCGTGGGGCGAAGGCGGCGGACAGCACGCGCGATTTTGCGAACCAATTGTTTGAAGGCGCGGCGCGAGAGGCGACGGCGCTGGACGAATTGATTGTGAAGCATGCGGAGAATTGGAAGCTGGAGCGAATGGCAATTTTGGATCGAGCGATTTTGCGGCTGGCGATGCATGAGCTCAGGACGAGCGATACGCCGCCGAAAGTTGTGATCAATGAGGCGGTGGAGTTGGCGAAGAAGTTTTCGTCGGAGGAGTCCGGCGCGTTTGTGAATGGGATTTTGGATGCGTTTCGGAAGACGATGACGACGGGCGAGGCGAGTTCGGCGGCGCAGTAGGGCGCGTTGTAAATCGCGAAGGTTCCGATCGTTATATGGTTCGTTTAGACCGTGAAAGCGGCGCGGCAGCGCCGCACTCCAAATAGATCGCGCTGCGATTGTAAAATTCCGGGCGCGGAGTTCCTTAGAAGCCGCCGATCGTGCCGGCGAAGACTTGGACGGCGGCGCCGCTGACGCGTGGGACGAGTTTTTTGCCGGTTTGCGTGACTTCGACTTCGATGTGGCTGGGGCGGCCCATCTCTTCCCCTTGTAAAATGTTGAGCGTGTGACCCGCGGAGAGTTTGCCGTGGCGCACGAGATATGCGCCGAGCGAACCGGCGGCTGAGCCGGTAGCGGCGTCTTCGTATTGCTCCCAAGGAAGCATGCCGCGCGTGAAAACTTTTCCGTTGCCGCCGTTGGCGGTGAAGCAATAGGCCATCGTGCCGTTTTTGCCCAGGATTTTGCCCAAGGCGATGGGGTTCATCTGTATTTTCGAAAGCGCAGCGCGATTTTTGAGCGGGAGCATCAGGTTGAAGATGCCGGTGGAGACGAATTCAGGTTCGAGCTTGGAGTCGAAATCGCTGGGCTTCAGGCCGAGCGCGGCGGCGAGAGCTTTCTTGTTGAGCTTGGCCGGGCGAAATTTGGCTTCCGTTTGCGTCATGGTGACGCGCTGGGGGCGGCCTTCTTTGAAACGGATCTCGACGGGAAGAACGCCGGCGCCGGTTTGCTGCGAAACGTGAACGCCACCTTCCTGTGCGGGGACGACGCCGAGTTCAGCGAGAAGAAACCAGGTGCCGATGACGGGATGGCCGGCGAGTTTTAATTCTTCGCGCGTCGTGAAAATGCGAAGGCGGGCGAGCGCGGTGTCTTCGGTCGGTTTTTGGACGAAGACGGTTTCGGAGAGATTCATCTCGCGCGCGATGGCGAGCATCGCGTCGTCGGAGAGGCCGTCGCCATCGGTGATGACGGCGAGAGGATTGCCTTCGAAGCGGGTGGTGGTGAAAACGTCGAGCGTGTAGAAGCGGCGGTCCATAGAGATTGAGTGTCACTGCTGAGCTTGATGGATTGTGCTGGCGCTAGAGCTCGAGCTAGGCGACGTCCTTTCGTTTCTTCAGCCGATTAAGTCTCTATTGATATTACCTGCGTCACGGTGCGGGTTGCTACAGGGAGTGCACGATGCCGGTGACGGCGGCGAGAACCTTTTTGGTCGTATCGGGATGGTTGGTTTCGGAGTAGACGCGGAGCAGGTTTTCCGTGCCGGAGGCGCGGACCATGACCCAGCCGATGTTGCCGAGATAGAGCTTGATGCCGTCCATATTTTCGTGATGGGTGACGTCGAGATTGAGGATCTGTTTGAGTTTTGAGCCGGAGAAATGGTCGATGGCCTTTTCTTTTTGGCCGGGCTTGAGATCGAGATCGACGCGGCCGTAATGATATTCGCCGAATTCCTTGTGAAGAGCGGCGAGGAGTTGGCCGAGAGTCTTTCCATGCCAAGCCATGAGTTCGGCGAGGAGCAGCGCGGAGACGGTGGCATCGCGTTCGGGGAGATACATGCTGGTGCCGATGCCGCCGCTTTCTTCGCCACCGATGAGAATATTTTGCTCGAGCATGAGCTCGCAGATGTATTTGAAGCCGATGGGGACTTCGTGGAGCTTGCGATTATATTTTGCGGCGAGCTTGTCGATGAGTTTGGTGACGGAGAAAGTTTTGGCGATTTCGCCTTCGAGCTGACGGGTGCCGACGAGGTGCCAGACGAGGAGCGCGAAGATTTGATGGGGATTGATGAAAGAGCCGTCGCGATCGATCGCGCCGATGCGGTCGCCGTCACCGTCAGCGGCAAAGCCTACGTCGTATTTGCCGGCGAGGACGGCTTGGCGGAGCGGATCGATGTGCGGCTCGATCGGTTCGGGATGCGCGCCGCCGAAAAGCGGATCGCGCGTGCCGCGAATTTCGTCGCAGGCGATGCCGTTGCGCTTGAAAATTTTGGGGAGGATACCGGCGGCGGAGCCGTGCATGGCGTCGGAAACGTATCGAAATTTCGCCTTGCGGAGGCGGTCCCAGTCGACGAGTTTTTCGATGGTTTCGATGTAGGGGGCGCGCGGGTCGAGTTTCTGGATGAGATTTTTTTGCGGCGGGAGCTGCGGGACACCTTTTTCGACGACGCCGGCGAGTTCGGTTTCAATCTGCGCGACGATTGATGGAAGGGCGCTGCTGCCGTAGCTGGCTTTGTACTTGATGCCGTTCCAGCGCGCGGGATTGTGGCTCGCGGTGATGACGAGACCGCCGGCGGCTTTGCGCTGGCGGACGAGCAGAGAAATCGCCGGAGTGGGGCAGGGCTTGTCGGTGAGCCAAACGGGAGTGCCGGTGGCGCTGATCGTTTCAACGACGGCGGCGGCGATCGTGTCTGAAGCGAAGCGGTGGTCGTAGCCGATGATCACGCCTTTGCGCGCGTCTTCACCGCGGACAACGTAGCGCGCGATGGCGTGCGCGACGATGCGCGCGTTTGCGTAAGTGAAATCGTCGGCAATGATGCCGCGCCAGCCGTCGGTACCGAATTTGATCGCAGTCATAAATTTCTAGTATACGCGACGAAAATGGGCTCGCCGCGAGTCGCCTCGAGTGATTTTTACAAGAGTTTTTCGAGCTTTGCTTCTTCGAGCTTTTTAACGATTTTGCCGACGTCTTGCGCGCGTTCACGCGGGCAGATGAGGAGCGCGTCGGCGGTTTCGACCACGACTAAATCCTTGATCCCGATTGCGGCGACAAATTTTTTCGGACTCCAGAAGAAATTGCCTTCGGCGTCGATGGCCTGGCCGTTGCCACCGTTGGCAAAAATATTTTCGCCGGGACGCTTCGCCAGCAATTCGTAGACTGCGTTCCAGGAGCCGATGTCGCTCCAGCCGATTTCGGCGGGAATGACGAAGGCGCGCGGATTGTTTTGTTCGCGCGTGGCAGGCTCGAGGATGGCGTAATCGACGGAGATGTTTTCGAGCGTCGGGTAAATCTCGCGAAGATTTTTTTCGTAGGATTTCTTGCCGATGCTGTCCGCGAGTGTTTCGAGAGCGGCGTGAGTCTTTGGCAGAAAATTTCTGAGATTGTCGAGGAAGGTCGAGACGCGCCAGAAAAACATCCCGGCGTTCCAATGATAAAGACCGGAACCGGCGTATTCCTTGGCGAGTGCGAGCGCGGGCTTCTCCGTGAAGCGTTTGACGGCGTAAACGGGGAAGCCTTTGGCATCGAGAGCTTTTCCGGTTCGTTCGACGTAGCCGTATCCGGTTTCGGGTCGCGTGGGCGGGATGCCGAGCACGATCATTTTCCCCGGGTCGGCGGCCATTTCGAGCGCGGCTTTTACGATGACGCGATAGCGTTCGGGATTCGCGATGTGTTGATCGGCGGGAAGAACGGCCATCACAGCGTCGCCTTTGGCGGCGTGGCGCACGTGAATTGCGGCGAGTCCGATCGCGGCCGCAGTATTTCGTCCGATTGGTTCGGTCAGGACGCGCCGGCGAGCAAGTAGCGGAACTTGCCTGGCGACTGCTTGCGCCTGCTCGCGGTTGGTGACGGTCCAGATGCGTTCGGGCGCTATCAGAGGTTTCAGGCGCGCGACCGTCTGTTCCAGCATCGTATCGTTGCCGATGATGTTGAGGAGTTGCTTCGGCGTGCGCGTGCGGCTGCGCGGCCAGAAGCGCGTGCCACGTCCTCCGGCGAGGATGACGGCGTGAGTCGAGATTTTTTCCGCGGCCATAGGCAATCGTGAGCTCAATCGAAGACCGTATTATCTACTGAAGCGGGCCGGGAACCGCCTTGGAGTTCCTCACGCAAAACAGCGAGATTGGGTACGTAGGTGCGAATCATTTTCGACGATTCGATGGGCACAAAATGACACTCTTCGAGGTTGGCGGGCAGAAACCAGCATTCCCCCTGCTCGATCGGAAATCCAAAATCCTTTGAGCGCAAGACGCCGCGTCCCGAAAGCAAAACGATGAGATCGAAATGCGAGGCGCCGACGGGAATTGCGTAAGGGGACTGGGACGTCCACAACTCCGTCGCAAAGAACCGGCATGCCGCGAGCAACGATCGGTCGACGTCGTCCTCTTCCACCGGCAGCGGCAGCTTGCGTGTTTTTCCGGCGAGGTTCGCGCCAAAGTTCGTGACTTCCAGAGCCTTATCGATGTGCAGTTCGCGCGGATTTCCATGGGCGTCTACACGGCCATAATCGTAAACGCGATAGGTGAGGTCGGAATACTCCTGCACTTCGATGACGATCATGCCTGGGCCGATTGCGTGGGGCGTGCCTGCGGGAACGAAAACCGTGTCACCGGCATGGACGTGGACTTCCTGGAACAGGGATTCGAGCGTTTGGTTCTTCAAGCCTGCAAGAAATGCCGATTTGTCCACGCCGGGTTTGAGGCCGAGCAAAATCTGGGCATTTTGCTCGGTCGAAACGAAGTGCCACATCTCGGTTTTGCCGCGTCCACCGGCATCGCGTTCGTGGAGGGACGCGTAGGCGTCGTCGGGATGAACTTGCAAGGAGAGCATGTCGGTCGGAAAAATGAATTTGACGAGAAGCGGGAATTCGCCGTCGTCGGCGAATTGCGTGCCGCGCCATTCGCGAGGCATTGCATGCCACGCCTCGCGCAACGTCTTACCGCGAAACTCCGAGGTCGCGACGCGGCAGTCGAGGCCGGTGAGCCATGCTTCGCCGAGCGGTTCAGCGAGATTCGATTTTTCGGGATAGAGCGGAGCGAGCGAACGTGCGCCCCAGATGCGCGGGCTGAAGATCGGCTCAAGCCGCTGGGGCGCCGGCTTCAAATTAAGCAGCGGCCTCGACCCGCGAGAAGAAGCGATCGAGACGGCGAAGACCTTCGTCGATGCGATCGATAGAGGTGGCGTAAGAGAGGCGCAAATATCCGGGCGCTCCAAAGGCATCCCCGGGGACGAGCGCGACGCGCGCCTTATCGAGGAGGAGCTTTGCGAGTTCGGTCGTGTCTTTTGCGAGCGCTTGTCCGCTATGGCCGTTGGCGAGGTGCGCCGAAACGTTGGGGAACGCATAGAACGCGCCGCCGGGCCACTCGCAGGTGACGCCGTTGATGGCGCGCAGGCCTTCGACGATGCGCTTGCGGCGCTTTTCGTACTCGGCAAGCATGACGGGCACGGTGTCCATTGAACCGCGCATCGCTTCGAGAGCGGCGTGCTGAGCGATCGAAGTCGGGTTCGATGTCGATTGGCTTTGCAGCTTCACCGTGGCTTGAATCAGCGCTTCGGGCGCGAGGGTGTAGCCGACACGCCAGCCGGTCATTGCGAAGGTTTTCGACATCGAGCCGATGATGATGACGTTTTCTTTCGAGCCTGCGACGCTGGCGATGGAGTAGGGCTTGTTTTCTCCGTAGACGAAGTGCGAGTAGCACTCATCGCCCATCAGCCAGACGTTGTGCTTTTTGCAGGCGGCGAGGATGCGCTCGTATTCATCCGGAGGAATCACGCCGCCCGTTGGATTGTTTGGCGAACTCAAGATCACCATTTTTGTTTTCGGCGTGATCGCTTTTTCGATGACCGACGCCTTTACGCTGAAGCCGTCTTCGGGCTTGCTGTCAACGAAAACGGGTGTGCCGCCTGCGTACTTCACGATGTCCGGATAGCTGACCCAATACGGCGCTGGGATGATGACTTCGTCGCCCTGCTGCACGAGGACGCTCACGCAGTTGAAAATCGAGTGCTTGCCGCCGACGTTGACGACGCATTCTTTGGGCTCGTAGGCGGAGCCGAGCTCGCGCTTATGCCACGCGATGATCTCTTCCCGCAAAGGCATGATGCCGCCGGTCGGCGTGTACTTGGTGTAGTTGTGCTCGATGGCGCGGATCGCGGCCTGCTTGATGTGGTCGGGAGTCGGAAAATCGGGTTCGCCCGGGCCAAAGTCGGCGAGATCGACGCCCTTCGCCTTGAGCTTGTCGGCTTCCGCGATGACGGCGGAAGTTGGCGAGATTTGAATGCGATTGATGCGTTCGGTGAGTTGCACTGTTTCTCCTGTTGGTCGCGCTAAGCGATCTTTGCGCGCAATCTTTCCTCGACGACGGTCGGGACGAGTCCTTGCAATGGCCCGCCGAGCTGCGCGATCTCGCGCACGAGCTTTGAACTTAGAAAGCTGTAAGGCTGCCCCGGGAGCATGAATACCGTTTCGAGCCGCGGCTCGAGCTTGCGATTCATCAGCGCCATTTGAAGTTCGTATTCGTAGTCGGAGACGGCGCGGATGCCGCGCAGGATTACGCCGGCCCCTCGTTTGCGCGCGTAATCGACGAGCAGGCCGTCGAATACGTCGACTTCGACGCCACTCCAGCGGCTCGTGACTTCGCGGAGCATTTCCACGCGCTCGGGTACCGTGAAGAGCGGCTGTTTTTCGGCGTTTTTCAGCACGGCCACAATAACGAGGTCGAACATCTTTTCGCCACGCTCGATCAGGTCGAGGTGGCCGTTCGTGACCGGGTCAAAGGAGCCGGGATAGATGGCGATGGACGTTTTCATCTTTATCCAGCGCAGCAGAGCTGCGTGGTAGACCGCTCCCGATATTCTAACTCAGCCCTGAGAACCGACGCTTCGCAATCTTTCGCTCGAACCGCCTCAAGATGGCAGCCAAATCGGTCCGCTGACGAGCCGTTATGTCCTTCGGACTCGCACGCTCCTGACCCACAAACCAGTTTCGCCACGTCAAAGCTTGTGCGAGGATGCCAAGCGCTATTGAATCGTATTAGTGGCGGGAATCGTGGCAGAAAATCGGGGCGGAGGGCACGCGAAGATGATGCACGGTGGGTCGATTCGGGGAATACTGCTGCTGGGGACACTGCTCGTGACCGCACTCATGTCATCGCCATCGGCGAACGCGCAATCGCCACAAGCGCAACGGGTGCTGAGCCTGATGCCGTGGCCGTCGAGCGTGCAGCAGGGCAGCGGCGAGCTTCGCGTGGATGCGTCGTTTACGGTCGCGCTGACGGGGCACACGGAACCGCGACTCGAACATGCCGTCGCGCGATTTTTGACGCAGCTCAATCGGGAAACTGCATTTCCGAATCTGGCCAAAGGGGCGACCAGCGGAAAAGCCACGCTGACGATCCACACCGATCACGCCAGCAAAGAAATTCAGGAACTGGGCGAGGATGAGAGTTACACGCTCGAAGTGACGACGGATGGAGCGAAGCTGAATGCCCCGACACCGTTGGGCGCGATGCATGGGCTGCAGACGTTTCTGCAATTGGTTGAGCCTGGCGCGGAGGGTTTCGACGTTCCGGTTGTGACGATCAACGATCAGCCGCGATTTCCGTGGCGGGGAATCATGTTCGACGTTGGGCGGCACTTTATTCCGCTCGACGTTTTGCGCCGCAACGTGGATGGCATGGAAGCCGTGAAGATGAACGTCTTCCATTGGCACCTTTCGGAGAATCAGGGATTCCGCATCGAGAGTAAGAAATTTCCGAAGCTGCACGAGCAGGGCTCGGACAATCTCTATTACACGCAGGACGAAGTTCGCGATTTCATCGCCTATTGTCGCGAGCGTGGGATTCGCGTGGTGCCAGAGTTCGATATGCCGGGGCACGGAACGGCGTGGCTGGTGGGCTATCCCGAACTGGCGAGCGGGCCAGGGCCATATCAGATCGAGCGCAAGTGGGGCGTGATGGATCCTGCGATGGATCCGACGAACGAGAAAGTCTACAAATTTCTCGACGAATTTATCGGCGAGATGGCGAAGGTTTTTCCGGATCACTTCTTCCACATCGGCGGCGACGAAGTAAATGGAAAGCAGTGGGACGCCAACGCGAAGATTCAGGAATTCAAGAAAGCGCACAACATCAAGAGCAATGAAGAATTGCAGGCGTACTTCAGCGGGCGCGTGCAGAAGCTGGTGACCAAGCACGGGAAAGCGGTTGTCGGCTGGGATGAGGTTTTCATTCCCGGAGTGCCGAAGGACATCGTGATTCAGTCGTGGCGCGGGCAGGCGTCGCTGGCGGCTGCGGCGGCGCAGGGCTATCGAGGGATTCTTTCGAACGGCTACTACATCGACCTTGGGTGGAGCGCCGCACGGCACTATGCGGTCGATCCAATGGGTGGCGCGGCGGCGAATCTGACGCCGGAGCAGCAGAAATTGATTTTGGGCGGCGAAGCGACGATGTGGTCGGAGTACGTCAACGCGCAAAACGTGGATTCGCGCGTGTGGCCTCGGTCGGCAGCGATTGCGGAGCGGTTATGGTCGCCACAGAGCGTGACCGATGTGGCGTCGATGTACATGCGGATGAATGCGGAGAGCGCGCGGCTGGAGCTGCTCGATTTGACGCATCACTCGTATTACCGCGCGATGCTCCAGCGGATTGCAGGTACGGCGAGTCCGGATGAGTTTGAGGCGTTGAAGACGGTTGCCGATGTGGTGGAGCCGGTGAAGGATTACGACCGGGAGAAGCTGGCTCCGGCGGAGCCGACGAGTTTGACGCCGTTGAATCGAGTCGTGGACGCGGTGCCGCTGGAAAGCGAGGAGGCGCGGCGGTTTGGTGAGTTGGTTGATCGATTTTTGGCCTCGAGCTGCCATGATGCCGACCTGGCGGCTCGGCTGCGCACGCAATTTATCATTTGGCGCGATAACGACGCGAAGCTGCAGCCGTTGGAACAACGGTCGTTTTTGGTGAAGGATATCTCGCAGGTGTCGCAGAATCTTTCGGCGTTAGGGACGGCGGGATTGGCGGCGCTGGATCAGATCGCGCGCGGGACGGCGGCGCCGGCGGATTGGAAGGCGAGCCAGACGGCGGCGATTACGCAGCTTCAGGCGCCGAGGGCGCAGTTGCTGTTGGTGCCGACGGGTGCGATGCAGAAGTTGGTTGATGCGGCGAGTGCGGGTGGAAGCTGCGCGAAGTAGGTTTGGCGATCTGCGGCAAGCACTTGGAAAAAATCCCGGCAAGACGCCCTTCGAGGCTCAGGACAAGCCGGCGCTATTTAATTTGGGCGGTGCGCTCTCGCTTCTTGCGGGGCGCGATTGTGGCAGACGCCGGAACCTGAGTCGGTGAAGGTCTCTCCTTCGACGGGAATAAATTCCCACGTATAGGCGTGCGGCATCAGCGTGACTTTCAGCACGCCAAAAGTCGTCATGTTCCGCACTTCGCTGTTGTCCATCGCAAAGCCGAGTGGGTCGTGGCTGCGGCCACCAGTGCCGACGACGATCTCGCGGATGCCGTGTTCGGGATCGATTTTTCCGTCGGGGTCTTGTGGAGCGAAGCGTTCGTAGGAGTGTTCATGACCGACGAGGAGCAGATCGGCGTGCGCGGCGTATAGATCCAGGACGATTTGTTTGAGTTCGGGATGGACGGCGTGCTTGCGAAAAATTCCGCTACTGAAAAGTGCATGGTGGCCGAAGGCGATGATGCACGAGCCGGGATGCTCACCGAGGTCTTTCTTTAGCCACGTCTCTTCGGGTGAGCCGGCGGCGCAGCCTCCAAGTCCGGGTGCGTCGCAGTTTGAATTCAGGGCGATGATGTGCCAGACGCCGAGGTCGAAGCTGTAGTAACCCTTGCCGACCGGTCCGGCGCGATCACCCCAATAGCGGAAATAGTCGCGGGCTTCGGGCGTGCCGTATTCATGATTGCCCAGGGAGGGGTGGGTGCGGTCCTTGAAACGGCCCCAGGTCTTGCCGTAGCAGTCGTGAAATTCGGCGGCGTTGCCATGTTCGTAGGCGAGGTCGCCGGACGCGAACACCTCGCCCGGGATTTTTTCGATGAGCTTGGCGGTGGCTTCGGCTCCGGCCAGGGCCGAGCCGCAGCCAGCGATGTCGCCTGCGCCGACGAGCGTAAATACTTTATCTTCAGTCGATTGCGCGTTGCCTGGTGCGCGGGACGCTGTCGCGGCGCCAGCGCCGGCCGGATTCGCCTGTCCCGTCGCCCCGCCGCAGGCCACGAGTGCGCCTAGCAAAACGACCGATTTCCTCAGAAAAGCCCTCCAATGTATGTAACGCGACACGCAGCTCTCCTCATCCAATGCGCGTGATTAGCCTATCACGCTGGGTGGGCGGGGCGACGAGCCTCGGACTCGGTTGCTAGTACTATAACCCGCTCGAAATCAACATTTTGCACAGCTTTGGGGCAGCCTTTCGGTTTGACTTGCGGCGCGGAAGAGGATAGTATCCCAACTGGGACCGATTTTGTCGCATTTGAGCGGGAGAGTATCAGCGAACGATGTTCAAGCTGTCCAAGAAAGCGGATTACGGTCTGATCGCCGTAAAACATTTAGCGACACACCGGAACGCTCACGCGTGCAGTGCGAACGAGATTTCGGAAGAGTATGGGATCTCGACGACGCTGATGGCGAAGGTGTTGCAAAAGTTGGCGCGGCAAGGATTGGTCGCGGCGAAACACGGTTCAAGCGGCGGATATCAGTTGGCGAAAGAGCCGGGGCAGATCAGCGCACTGGATGTGATTTCGGCGATTGATGGGCCGGTGTTGATTACGTCGTGCATTACGAGTCACGGAATTTGCGACGCGACGGACAAGTGCTCGGTGCGAGAGCCGCTGCGGCGCGTGAACGAGAGCATTTTGCAGGTGCTTGGCACGGTAACGATTTCTCAGATGAGCGAAGATCCGCACGAACCTGCGCTTGTCGCGCTGTCGTCTTTCACGCGTTGAGGGCTCGCGTTAAGGGGCGACGGCGAGTAATTTTCATGGAGTAGGAGACGGAACAATGGCTGTGAAGCTGCCGATTTACATGGACAATCATGCGACCACGCCGGTCGATCCGCGCGTCGTCGATGCGATGCTGCCGTACTTTACGGAGAAATTTGGCAACGCGGCGAGCCGGAATCACTCGTTCGGCTGGGCCGGTGAAGAGGCGATCGAGACTGCGCGTCAGCAGATTGCGTCGCTGATTGGCGCTACGCCGAAGGAAATTATCTTCACGAGCGGGGCCACGGAATCCGACAACCTGATGATCAAAGGCGTTGCCGAGATGTATCGGGAAAAGGGCAACCACATCATCACGCAGGCAATCGAGCACAAGGCTGTGCTGGATACGTGCAAGCGGCTGGAGAAGTACGGATACGAAGTGACCTATCTGCCGGTGCAGAAAGATGGGCGCGTCGATCCGGAAGACGTCCGCAAAGCGATTACGCCGAAAACGATTTTGATCACGATCATGTACGCCAACAACGAAATTGGCGTGATCAATCCGATTCAGGAAATCGGCAAGATCGCCAAAGAACACGGCATTATTTTCGCGGTGGATGGCGTTCAGGCGGTCGGCAAGATTCCGGTGGACGTGCAGAAAGACAATATCGATCTGCTCGCGATCTCGGGTCACAAGATTTATGGGCCGAAGGGCGTGGGAGCGTTGTATGTTCGCCGCCGCAATCCGCGCGTGCAGCTTTCGGCGATCATCGACGGCGGCGGGCACGAGCGCGGCATGCGTTCGGGCACGCTCAACGTCACCGGCATCATCGGGCTGGGCAAGGCTTGCGAGATTGCACAGCAGGAGATGGCGAGCGAAGGAGCCCGGATGCTTGCGCTTCGCGAGCGGCTGCGGAAGGGCCTGGAAGCCAAGCTCGACGAGGTCTTCATCAACGGGTCGATGGAGCACCGGCTGCCGAACAACCTGAATATGAGCTTTGCCTACGTCGAGGGCGAGTCGCTTTTGATGGGCATCAACGATATCGCGGTTTCGAGCGGCTCTGCGTGCACCTCAGCAACCCTCGAACCCAGTTACGTACTCAAAGCATTAGGCGTGGGAGAAGACCTGGCCCATACCTCGATTCGCTTCGGCCTCGGGCGCTTCAACAACGAGGAAGAAGTCGATTACGTGATCGACAAGATGGTGCAGGTCGTCAGTAAGCTCCGCGAGCTTTCGCCGCTGTATGAGATGGCCAAGGAAGGCATCGATATCTCGAAGGTGAAGTGGACCGCCGCCTGACAAATATTTCATCGACTGAGGAATATCGCTGAAGGAAGAGGAAGAAACAGAACATGGCAAATGAAGGGACAATTCGGATTCACCGTTCAATCGGTGGTGTTGGGGCGGCTTTTCGGGTATCTTTCGTGCCCTACGACTCCGACGGTGAAGGCACAGCAGGCGTTCGTTCGTTTCACGAAGTGCAGCAGGTTCGCACATTCTTGAAGAGCCTCGGCGTGAACGCGGAAGTGATTCGCGACGTGCAGCGGCAACTGGCGGCGGGCCGTTCGGCTTCGGTGCCCAACGTTGCGATCGCGGAAGACGTCGTGAAGAGTTCGGGTCTGCAGGCGACTGCGAAAGTCGCGGCGGGTCGCTAAAGCTTTTCGCACGGATACAGAGCTACAGTTGTCGAATCTAAAGGTTCGGAAGTAAAGGAGCAGCAACGACATGGCATACAGTGAGAAGGTAGTCGACCACTATAACAACCCGCGCAACGTCGGCAGCCTGCCGAAGGAAGATCCCAACGTCGGGACTGGCCTTGTCGGCGCGCCGGAATGCGGCGACGTGATGAAGCTGCAGATGAAAATCAATCCCGAAACCAACGTGATCGAAGAAGCGAAGTTCAAGACGTTCGGTTGCGGCTCGGCGATCGCCAGCTCATCGCTTGCCACGGAATGGGTGAAGGGCAAGACAGTCGACGAAGCGCTGAACATCAAGAACACGGATATCGTTCGCGAACTCGCGCTTCCGCCGGTCAAGATTCACTGCTCGGTCCTCGCTGAAGACGCCATCAAGGCGGCAATCGGCGATTGGAAGAAGAAGCATGGGATCGAAGTCCTGGCGCACGAAAAGGCTTCCGCCGGCCACTAATTTCTGCCGTCGGGGCGGCACGGCGTGCCGTGCCCGTGCGGTCAGCCGGGAAGCAGTATCAAGTAACAGGTAAATCCATGGCACTCGAAACCATTTCGCCAAGCGTTCCGACGATTCGCGTCACCGAGCGCGCCGCGCAAAAAATTCGCGCGCTGCTCGAAAAGGACGGCGTGCCTCTCGATCAGGGAGGCCTTCGCGTTGGTGTGCAAGGCGGCGGTTGCTCGGGGCTTTCGTACGCGATGCGGCTCGATACGCAGTCGCGTGACCGCGACAAGATTTTCGAGGAGTTCGGAGCGCGTATCTTCGTCGATCCGAAGAGCCTTCTGTATCTTGCCGGCACTGTCCTCGAATATGAAGAAACCTTGATGCGCCAGGGATTCGTGTTCCAGAATCCCAACGCCGCGCGAAGCTGCGGCTGCGGCAGTTCGTTCACCGCGTAATCGAAGTGGCACAGGCACTCTTGCCTGTGCGCCCGTGAACGCAACCGAGTGGTTTCGAAGTGGCCGGCAGCCGATCGCCAGCCACTTTTTTTGTTTCTGCACGAATCTGTTTTCGAACAAGCTGGGTCGGCGAATTTTGAACGAGAGCGTAAATCCGATGGCGAGTCCTTCCACAGCTCCCGAACGGCAAGATTACTTCGCGATCTTCAGCTTGCCGCGCAAGTTGTGGATCGAAATGCCGGGGCTCGAGCAGAAATTTTTGCAACTGAGTTGGAAGCTGCATCCGGATAATTTTGTGAACGCGTCGGCGGAAGAGCAGAACGATTCGCTGAAGCGCAGCTCGGCTTTAAACGATGCATATCGCGTGCTTCGCGATCCGGTTGCGCGCGTGGAATATCTGCTCGAAATCGAAGGCGCTCGAAAAGAAGGCGAGCAAAAGCAGCAAGCTCCGCCGGAATTGCTTGAAGAAGTTTTTGAGTTGAATGAATCGCTCGACGAGTTGCGTGAAGCGAAGGCGAGTGGCGGCGATCTCGAAGGTTTGAAGTCCCGTCTCGAGGTCGCCCAGACCGGTTTTCAAGAGAAATTGTTGGACGTCGATCAGCAGCTTTTCTCGGCGGCGAAACAGTGGGACGCGGCAATCGACGCAAACGCATCGGACACGGATCGCGATGCGATCAAGGTTCGTCTGAACGAACTGCTGAATCGCCGTTCGTACATTCGCAACCTGGTGAACGGCGTTGCAAAGGAACTAGCCTGAGATATGGGAAGAATTGTTGGAATTGATCTAGGCACCACAAACAGTCTCGTCGCGTATATCGATCCGCAGACGAATGCTCCGAAGTGCATCGTTGGTCCGAATGGCAGCACGCTTTGCCCGTCTGTTGTGAGTGTCGATCCGGATGGCAGCGTGATTGTTGGCGAGCCGGCGCGGCGCCGGTTGCTGACGCAATCCGAACGCAGCATTTATTCCGTGAAGCGCTTAATGGGACGCGGAGTCGCGGACGTTCAAGACGAACTCAAGCTGTTTCCGTTTCGTATCGATCCGTCGAGCAAGAATGTTATCCGCGTGAGGCTCGGCGATAAGACGTTTACGCCTCCGGAAATATCTGCGTTTATTTTGCGCGAGCTGAAGAATTGGGCAGAAGCGCATTTCGGTGAGCCGGTCGATCGCGCTGTCGTCACCGTTCCTGCGTATTTCAACGATGCACAGCGACAAGCCACGAAAGACGCCGGTAAAATCGCCGGACTCGAGGTTCTGCGCCTCGTGAACGAGCCGACGGCGGCTGCTCTCGCGTACGGCCTGCACGAAAAGCAGCGGGGTCACGTGGCTGTCTACGATCTCGGCGGCGGCACCTTCGATATTTCCGTGCTGAAGCTGATTTCGACGAGCGAAGGCGACATTTACCAGGTTCTTTCGACCAACGGCGATACGCACCTTGGCGGTGACGATATCGATAACGCGTTGCAGTCGCTGATTCGCGCAAAAATTCTGGAGCATCATCGCGTCGATGTTTCCGCGCAGCCCGAACTCGCGCAGGAACTTCGCAAAGCACTGATCACCGCGAAGCATCAGCTTTCGGAATCGCAAACCGCCAGCGTTCGTTTTGCCCTTCCCGGCGGCGCGGTCTTCGCGCACGATTTCACGCGCGCCGATTTCGATGCGATTATCAAGCCGATCGTCGAGCGCACGATGGGGCCGGTGAAGCAAGCTCTCACCGACGCCCACCTAAAGCCGAGCGAAATCGACGAAGTTGTACTCGTCGGCGGCACAACGCGCACTCCTCTGATTCGCGCGACCGTCGAAAATTATTTCGGCCGCAAACCGCACACGGAACTCAACCCCGACGAAGTCGTTGCGCTCGGAGCCGCAGTGCAGGCAAATATTCTCGATCGCGGCGTGCAAAATATGCTGCTGCTCGACGTCACGCCTCTTTCCCTCGGTATCGAGACGTACGGCGGCGCCGTTGCGAAAGTGATCCCGCGCAACTCGACGATTCCCGCCAGCGCGCAGGAGATGTATACCACCGGCGTCGACAATCAGACCGGCATCGACATTCACGTGCTTCAGGGTGAACGCGAACTCGCGAAGGATTGCCGCTCGCTCGCGCGATTCATTCTGAGAATTCCGCCGTCGCCCGCCGGCCTGCCGCGCATCGAAGTCAAATTCCTGATCGACGCCAACGGCATCCTGCAAGTTGCCGCGAAAGATTTGCGCAACGGCGAGCAGCACTCGATCGAAGTCCAGCCTAGTTACGGCCTGAACGACACCGAGATCGAACGCATGTTGGAAGAATCGATCGAGTACGCAGAACAGGATTTCGCGCAGCGCCAGGTCATCGAGGCTCGCACCGAATCCGAATCGATTCTCACCGCGACGCAAAAGGCGCTGACAAGTCCGGCAGGGGCATTGCTTCCGAAAGAAGAGCGCGCCGCGATCGACAAATCGGTCGCCGCGCTGAAAGAATCCGTCGCGGGCGACGACTACAAACTCATTCGCCAGCGCATCGACGAACTGAATCACGCAACCGAACGCCTTGCAGAATTAGTGATGAACGGGGCAGTATCAACGGCACTGGAAGGCCGCAAACTGGCCGAGGTTTAGCGCCGGCAAGATTGTGTAGGGGCGCAGCACGCTGCGCCTCAGCTTGGCAAAACGTCAGCGGCACCGCGCATCGTTTTTTGATTTTCTGAAGGAGAGAGCACCATGGGCGGCAGCAACCCATACATCGAAGAAGTCAAATACACTCCCGCCACGAAGAAATACAAAGTGACATTTCTTCCCAGCGGCAAAACGATCGAAGTCGATCCCGCGCAGGTTCCGTACGGCCACAACGGACTGCCCGGCAGCATTCTTGATATCTCCGAAGGAATCAAAGCCGGGCTCGATCATGCCTGCGGAGGTGTCTGCGCGTGCTCGACGTGCCACGTCATCGTCAAACAGGGGCTCGAATCCTGCAACGAAGCGACCGACGCCGAGCTCGACGAGCTTGACGAAGCCCCGGGCATCACCCCGAAATCGCGCCTCGGCTGCCAGACCGTTCCCGACGGCACGACTGATATCGTCGTCGAAATCCCCGAGTGGAACAAAAACCACGTCAAAGAAAAAGATCACTGAGTCGCGATCGCGAGATCGTTTCTTAGCTCTGTGAACTCCCCCCACTCTGTGGTGAAATTGTTCCCAGCCATTTAGGAGCGAAAATGCCCTCGTTCGACTGGGAAAATCTCGACGACATCGCCATCGGCCTGACCGATGCGCATCCCGACACCGATCCCTACACCGTTCGCTTCACCGACATGCACAAATGGATCACGGAACTCCCTGGTTTTGCCGGCGATCCGCAAAAATCCAACGAGTCGAAACTCGAAGCGATCCAACAGGCCTGGCATGAAGAGTGGGAAGACCGTAAGAGCTGAAATTGCGCTGCTCGCCTTCAGTTGCATGTAGTGCGCGATTCTCATCGCTGCGCCGCCCGGCGCGGAACACAACGTCCGCTGCCGCCGCGTTCTTTTTTCTGACGTTCGCGCTTGTTGCGTGTCAGTCCGTTCCTTCCGGCAATCGCGCCACGAGTGGGGAAGCATCGGCGGCGACGCCGTCGAGAGATGCGCACCCGAGCGCGTCTGCGAGTCGCGGCGCATCCGGCGATCGCTACGATCTTGCCCGCGACGAACAGCGCGGCGGCCACACGCTTGACAAGCACGTCGGCCGCAGTGACGCGCAGCTTCGCGAACGCCTCGAACGCGAGCGCGATATTTCCGCTGCTTCCACGTGGACTGATCTCAACGCCGCGGAAGAAACCGTCGCCGCGGCGATTCGCGCAAATCAGCAGAAGATTGATCGATGGAATGAACGCGGCTATCCGCGTCCAAATCTAGCGCTCCATTTCGATGCGGGCCATCCAATCGGTCGTACCATGCATCACGGAGAAAACTCATCCGAACCGTGCTCTGGCGCCGTAGTAATTCTGAGGGCCGATCGCGACGGAGGATTTTTCGTGCTCACAACCTATCCTGAGGATCGCGAATGAAGCGGCTCGTCAAATCTAAATCGAAAGCAGCCCCCGTGCAGGCGCCGATCGTCGCTGACGACTATCCGACTCTCGGCGAATTCTTCTCTGCCTACCTACACCAGGATTTTCGGAACGAGTATGGCTCGCCGACGAAAGCCGCGAAACATTACGTTGCCGACGCGTCGCCCGATGAAGCTCAAGCTCTTCGCAACGAATGGAGGAAACTTCGCGAGGAACTCGACGGCCAGCCTCTCCCCGTGATGCAGGCCGCCGTGCGCAAACTCGGCGCCGCATGGCTCCCCGACTCGGAAGCGGCTCTGAAGCAACTGGACGCAGCCCTGAAATAACCGGCGCTCCGGCGCTCAAACGATTCTGCGAATTGCTCGCTCTCTGCTAGAATTAGTTGGTTGTTCCCACCGTGTTTGGCGCTATGGTGCAACGGTTAGCACGCGGCCCTTTCAAGGCCGAAATACGGGTTCGATTCCCGTTAGCGCTACCAACTCTCAATCCTTATTGACCTCGATCTCATCTCATTGTTCTGCTGCGCTATGTCCAACACCCCAACGCCCGCCGGCGCCGACACATCGAGCGCTCTTGCTGAAAAGTCCGTTCGCCGATATGTGCTCGCCGCGACGATTCTCGGCTCGAGCATGGTGTTCATCGACGGCACCGTCGTCAATGTTGCCCTGCCCGCGCTTCAATCGGCGTTCCACGCCACCGCGATCGATGTGCAATGGGTCATCGAGTCCTACGCGCTCTTTCTCGCCGCGCTGCTGCTCGTTGGTGGCTCGCTGGGCGATCATTTCGGCCGTCGCCGCATCTACGGCGCCGGTGTCACGATCTTTACGCTCGCATCGATCTGTTGTGGCCTCGCAGCCGGTGTCACGCAGTTAATCATCGCGCGCGCGGTGCAGGGAATCGGCGGCGCGCTTCTCGTCCCCGGCAGCCTGGCGATCATCAGCACTTCGTTTCCGAAAGAAGAGCGCGGCCAGGCCATCGGCGTTTGGTCGGGATTCAGCGCGATTACGGCGGCGATCGGCCCGGTGATGGGCGGGTGGCTCATCGAACATGTTTCCTGGCGGGCGGTTTTCTTCATCAATGTGCCGCTCGCGATCGCGGTTCTCGCGCTCACGTACTGTTTCGTTCCGGAGAGTCGCGACGCCGGATCCGTTGGCGAACTCGATCGGCTCGGCGCTTTGCTCGCGACGGCAGGTCTGGGCGGGCTCGTCTACGGATTGATCGAATCCTCGAGGCGCGGCTTTGCCAACAAGATGGTGTTGGGGGCCGTCCTGATCGGTGCCGCTGCTTCGACACTTTTTTTCGTCGCTGAATCGCGACACAAAAATCCGATGTTGCCTCTCTCGCTCTTTCGCTCGATGGATTTTTCAGGCGCTAACCTGCTGACATTGCTTCTCTACGCTGCGCTCTCCGGGCTCTTCTATTTCCTTCCGCTGAATCTCATTCAGGTGCAGGGATTTTCAGCAACGGCTGCTGGTGCCACGCTGATTCCATTCACGTTAATCATTTTTCTGCTTTCGCGTTGGGCGGGTGGGCTCGTCGCGCGCTACGGAGGGCGGCTCCCGCTCATTGTCGGCCCGATGATTGCAGCCGCGGGCTTCGCGCTGTTTGTCAGGCCGGACGCGCATTCGAATTATTGGACGATGTTTTTCCCCGCGGTGATTGTGCTCGGTTTCGGAATGGCCATCAGCGTCGCACCGCTGACCACCACGGTGATGAACGCCGTTGACGAACGTTGGGCGGGCATCGCATCCGGAGTCAATAACGCCGTTTCGCGTACCGCGGGATTACTCTCGATCGCGGTCTTTGGCATCGTGATGCTACAGACGTTCGGTCACAAGTTTGAGCAGGCGCTCGGCAAGATATCACTGCCACAAGCGGCAAGCAGGTCGCTCATCGCTCAGCGATTCAACCTCGCCGGCGTAAACATTCCCGCCGACCTCGATCCCACACTTCACGAAGCCGTTCGCCAAGCGATCGACGCCTCTTTCGTATCAGGCTTCCGTGAACTCATGCTCATCAGCGCCGCACTAGCAGTCCTCAGCGCTATCGCTGCCGCATCAATGATCCGCGGCCCCCATCCTTTGCAGAGCCAACCGCGTGGCAATTAATTCCGCTACCGGCAATCAACGTTTCCAGTCGTGAATCCAGCGAATGCCTTCACCGGCAACGCGGGAGTGAATGTCGAATAGACGATCCCATGCACTTCGCTGTCCTGCCCCTGCGGAGCCGGCATCCCTGTCATCGCGACCGCCGCCGTCCCGTCGGATTTGTAAAACACGACACTCGTCCTATCTTTGTGCCAGCCTTCCACTTTCTTATATCCGGGCAACTTCGGTTCGTACCAGGCCGCCGTGGCGTTCATCTTGAGCCCGTTCGGCGTATAGAAATCCGACTTCATGGTGCTCTTGCACATCTGTGCTGCGTCGAGGACCATCGGCTCATTCCCAAGATTGAACTTATCCTCGCTCGGGGGTATCGGAAGTCCCGTCAGCGGATCATTGGTCAGCGTCTTTCCGGCCGACACAGCCGACAAAGCTCCCGCAGCAATCGCAATCATCACCAACGACACCACCGCAAATCGCCTGATCGACATTCATCCTCCGTAGATCCGACACAATCCCGTTCGAACTCCCGCCAATGGACCTCGTCTTGGGTCGGTAGTAAACTAGGGGTGAGACGATACTTCGTAATTCTTGAAAGAAACAGAGAAAACCATGCCCAACCCTTTCCGCACCTCCAATCCCGCGCTGAACGAGAAAGCTTTCCAAGGCGTCGTTGGCGTCGGCGAAGCGATGACCGTGCAGGGCACGGTCAACAAGACCGGCGTGCTACTGCTTTGCGTCGTCGCGACCTCCGCCTGGACCTGGGGCCTGTCGCACTCGCCGCAGCCCGAAAGCGCCATGCCGTGGATGATCGGCGGTATCTTTGGCGGTCTCATCGCCGCGCTGGCCACCATTTTCAAACCGAATTGGGCGCCGATCACCGCGCCGATCTATGCGTTGCTGGAAGGGCTATTCCTCGGCGGTATCTCTGCCGAGCTCAACAAGTCCTATCCTGGCGTTGCGTTTCACGCCATCGGGCTGACCTTCGGCGTGCTCGCCGTGATGCTCCTCGCCTACAAAACGGGCACGATCCGCGCCACGCAAAATTTCAAGCTGGGCGTCATCGCGGCTACCGGTGGCATTGCGCTCTTTTATCTCGTAGAGATGGTGCTGGGCCTCTTCCACATCGCGGTTCCCGCAATCAACGGCAGCGGCATCATCGGCATCGGCTTCAGCCTCTTCGTTGTGGTCATCGCCGCGCTCAACCTGGTGCTCGACTTCGACATGATCGAAACCGGCGCGCGCAACGGCGCTCCGCGTTACATGGAGTGGTACGGCGCGTTCGGCCTGATGGTCACTCTCGTCTGGCTCTATCTTGAAATGCTGCGGCTGCTCTCGAAGCTCCAGCGGCGCAACTGAACTATTTGCGACTCTTTCGCGTTCGAAACTTTGAGGGCCTGAACGCGGGGGCGGTACGCCCGTTCCATGCGTGTGTTTTCGATTTCGTCGAAAATCGGTCTTGACAAGTGGTACCTTTTCTGTTACTATGTATAATGTATAAAGGCCCGGCGAATTGCCGGGCCTGAATTCCTCCCACAAGCAAGAACCACAACAGCGATTCGAATCCCGATTTTGGAATTTTCAGCTCTGGCGAAGCTGTCAGCCTGTTGCGCGCGCTTGTAAACTGTTTTTCTTCTGTAACATCCCATTCACGCCCGCGAACGAACATCTAGCCGCATGTCATTCGCATTCAACGACGCGTCTGATATCAGACGTAACTCCTACTCCGTTTTCTGTCGAACTCCTCTGGCAACTCCGCCGATTCTGCCGGATGATGTCTTGAGCAGTTCGCAGCCCCCCGACCCCGGTTCTGCAGAGAGGCCACCGCTCACCCGCCAATGCTCGTCACCGACGAACAAGTGAATCAGCGTCTGCGCACCGCTACGCCCCACTCGCAACCCTCCGCGCTCATCGCCGGGTCCGGCCTGGCGCTCGGTTCCCGCGTCGTTCCTTCCGAAGAAGTCGATCGCGCCTTTGGCATGCCGATCGGCAAGCTGCGCGGACGCGCCGGCATCGAGTCGCTCGCTTACGCCGTCGAAGGCGAAACCGAAGTCACACTCGGCGCGCACGCCGCCGACGAGGCGCTTCGGTCGGCCGGTTGCGCCCCTGACGAAATCGATTCCATCATCGCCACCAGCGAGACGCATCATCTTTATCCGTCGCTCGCCGCCCAATTGCATTCACAGATCGGCGCGCGCGAAAGCTGCGGCGCGTTCGACGTCGGCGGCGCCTGCCTCGGCCTCATCAATGCGCTCTCGATTGCGCAGGCGCAAATCGCTTCCGGCCAGGCTCGCACCGTCGCCGTCGTGACTTCCGATCTCCACAGCCGCACGCTCGTCCCTGGACGCGTTGCCGGAGAATTCGGCGGCCTGTTTGGCGATGGCGCCAGCGCATTCGTCGTCCGTTCTTCGAATGCAGACGCCGAAGCGCCCAACGCGAGTGCCGACTCAACCAGCATCGCCGCGTCGGCAAAATCCGCCGGCCTCGGTTATCGCATTCGCGATTTTCTTTTCGGGTGCGCCGCGCAATACGCCGACGCCGTCAAAGTCGAAGGCAAGCCTGACGGCAGCCTCGCCGTCGTCTTCGAAGGCGAAGCGCTCTCTCGCGCAGCAATCTCGCGCCTCGAAAAGGTCATCGCCGCGCTCGAAAAGCTCAGCGCGATTCCGCGCGCCGCGGTCGGTGCGTTCGCCACGCACCAGCCCAACCCGCGCCTGCTCACGCTTCTCGCCAAGGTCGCCGGCGTCCCGGTGGATACCTTTCCGTTGATTGCCACCACCTCCGGCAATCTCGGCTCCTCCACCTGCGGCGCTGCCCTTCACTCCGCGCTAAAAATGTTTCGAGGATGCCCCCAATCCACTCGCAAGCCGATCTTCCTCGCCAGCCTCGGCCCCGGCCTGGTCTTCGGCGGCGCCTGGTTGTCCCCGTCGGAAAGTTGAATCGGATTTCGCGCCGTTGCGCTTACCACTCGATTCGGCGGATTCCACGAACAAAATCGAAGTGACGATCTTTGCTGAGCAGAGGCAGCTTGTATTGTCGGCACAGCGCGGCGATCCAGATGTCGTTGGCGCAATCCTGGTATTCCCTACCAGCGCCCAGTCTCCCCCCACGCCTGCTGAGCCCGTCCTCGAATCGCGTGGAGTGCGGCCCAACGCGGCCTTTACGTTCTAACGCGTCTTCTCAAGACGGTTTGGTCTTCTTTCTCCGCGAAACTCTGCGCCCCTGTGGTAAATCCTCTCTACGCCTAAGCGAACCATTTTCCCCACCGCGGCGTCTGGTAGCTGTAACGGGAGGGCGAGCGCATTCGGCTCGCACACAAGTCGAATGCAGGAGTTGGCTCTGACCCGCCCAGGCACCGCGGCGCAAACCGAATGGACTCGCGAACCGGACTCCGAGCCGGTGGCCGCGGTCGAGTTGCGTCGTGAGTTCGAGGAGCGCCTGGCCGAGTGCGGCCCCCTCGCCTTCCGCGTCGCACGTGGCGTTTTGCGCAATGCCGCCGACGCCGAAGACGTCGCGCAAGAGGCCGTCCTTCGCGCCTACCGCCGCTTTCCGCGTCTGCGCGATCGAAGCAGCTTTCGCGCCTGGCTCGTGCGCATCACGTTTCGCCTGGCGCTCGATCGCACGCGTTCGGCCAATCGGCGCGAGCAGCGTGAGACGCAATGGGCTCGCCAGCGCCCGCCGGACACGACCGAAGACCTCGCGGCGTCCAGCGAATTTCAGGCGCAGCTCAATCGCGCCATCGATGAGTTGTCGCCGAAGCGGCGTCTTGTCCTGTTGCTCGCGGCGATGGAAGAGCATCCGCTCGACGATGTCGCGCAAATGCTCGGCCTGCCGATCGGCACGGTGAAGTCGCGCCTGTTTGCGGCAAAAAAGCAGTTAGCGGAGAAGTTGCAATGCTATGTGAAAAATACCAACCCGAGCTGATCGAAGCCGCCGTAACCGGCGCCGACGTGCCGCCCGCAATTCGCGAGCACGCAGAGTCCTGCGCGCACTGCGCCGTGGAACTCGCCCAACAGCGCCGGCTCATCGCCGCGATCGACGCGAATCTCCATCGCCGAATGAATGCCCCGGTTCCTGCCGCAATGCTCTGCCGTCTCGAAGCCCACTTGGCTCAGCACCCGCAGCCAAAGCGCTCGCCGCGCCTTGCGCAGATTTTTGCCGGCGCAGTCGCGACTCTGGTCACTGCCGCTTTGATCCTGGTGTTCTTGTCGCATTGGAAGGTGGCGAGTCTTGGACCAACCGCGAAGGCAAACGTCGTACCCGCTCACAACTCCGGCGCGGGCCAAATTCAGGCACACATGGGGCCTCCGGCGCAGACAACAACTGACCCGAGCGGTCGCGTCCAAGCTCCGGCGGAGAAACGCACGCGCGCGCATGTTGTTCTCGCGTCAACCGCCGCGTCGCGTCCAGAACCTGAAGTCATCGTGCCACCCGACGAACGCATTGGCCTCGAGCAATTCATCGCGAACTTGAACGGCCGGGCGGATTTGCCTGTTGCCATCGTCAAGCCGGTCCAAGAACAGCCGGAGCAGCGCATCGCCAGCCTTAAGACACCCGATATCGAAACCGCAGCTCTTGCCGTGCAACCGCTTCAGGGATCCAGCACCGAGAAGTTGGAGAGAAGTTCTGAATAGCAAATAAAGTGTTCTGAACGAATCGGAGGAACGAGAAGATGCGAAAGTTGCTCTTAGCACTATTCATCGTTGGCTTGTCGATTTCAGCGCCAAAACCGCTCGCTGCACAAGACAAGCCAAACGTCGAAGTTGCAACGCCGCTGAAAATTCAAATCGTCTTCACGGAAATGGACGGCGACAAGAAAGTAAAAAGCATGCCGTACACGATGGTTTTTGCAACCGGCGTTGGACACGACCCAAATGTCGCCAAGCTCCGGGTTGGAAGCCGCGTGCCTCTCTACACCGGAAAAGATAGCGGTTTGCAGTACATCGACGTTGGAACGAATCTCGATTGCCGCGCCGAGAAGCTCGACGATGGGCGCTACAGCGTTCGCCTCTCGCTGGAACGCTCCTGGGTACAAGCCGACGTGCAGATTCCCGTGGAGCAGCCGATGTCCTCTGGCGGGACTCCGGGTCAATTCAAAGAACCGGTCATCGGACAATACAAGATCGACGCCACAATGATCGCTCGCGTGGGCCAACCCGTCGATACCACGACGGCTACCGACCCAATCAGCGGACGTGCTCTCAAGATCGACGTCACCTTAAGCGCCCTGAAGTAACTCGACATCTCGGCGAATTGAAGGTTGTTGGGTGCCGCACCCTCAGAATTCAGAGGGTGCGGGTTTTCCCCTCCGACAGGTCCAAATCATCGACCGGCGTGCTCTCTCCGCGTCCCTCAGCGAACTCTGCGCCTCCGCGTTAGCATTTTCTTCTCCCCCTACAAAATGCTCGCCAGCGCATCCCCCAATGATTCGTGCTGAAACCCAAATCCCAACTGCTTTAGCCGCCCAGGCAAAACCCGTTCGCTGGCAAGCAACATCTCGTCTGCCATCTCCTGGCCCATCGCCATCCGCAACGCAAACGCCGGCGCCGTAAATACGCCCGGCCTATGCATCACACGCCCCAACTCCCGCGTGAACTCCTCGTTCCTCACCGGCTTCGGCGCCACCACATTCACCACGCCGCTGACGCCGTCATTTTCCAGCGCCCATCGAATTACGCCGATCACATCGTCCAGCGTGATCCAAGACATCCACTGCCGTCCCGTCCCCAGCTTCCCGCCGACAAAAAATTTGAACGGCTTCATCATCTGGGGCAACGCGCCTCCCTGCTTCGCCAGAATAATTCCGAATCGCGTCAGCACTACGCGCATTCCCAGCGCTTCCGCCTTGCGCGCCTCCGCCTCCCAATCGAGCGACACTTTCGGCAAAAATCCCTGGCCCGGCGTACTCTCTTCCGTCAACGTTTCGTCTCCGCGGTTGCCATAAAATCCCACCGCCGACGCAGACACCAAGACTTTCGGCCGCCCCTTCAATTTCGCCAGCGCATTCACCAGCGCCATCGTCGTTTTCACGCGGCTTGCTCTCAGCACCATTTTTCTTTGCTGCGTCCATTTCCCGGCCGCAACCGAAGCCCCCGCCAGATTTACCACCGCTTCCGCGCCCGCGATCGTCCCCTGCGAATCCGCCAGCGACAGCCCGTCCGAAGCCTCCGGGTCCCATGGCACATCCACAATTCGCGGATCGGTCGAAGGCGCCGTGTCATCTTTCTTCCGCGAGCCTTTTTTCGGCGATATGCTCTCGCGCCGCACCAGCCGGCATACCGAATGCCCGTCGCGCACCAGCGACTTGATCAGCGCCGTCCCCACCAGCCCGGTTGCACCCGTAATCAAAACTTTCATGCTCTCTCCTGAAATCGGCACGTTGCACCAGTACGGATTGACCCTGAGGCTTCGCCCGAAGGGCCGCCGCGCACACCCATCTGCCAACTCCGATGCCTAGAACTGTAAGTACGTCAACCGCGCCAATCTAGTTCCGCTCCGGTAGCGCCCCGCAGTCACCCACCCGCAACTAACCCGGCCTCGGCGTGTTCCACCCTCAGGCCCCACCATGCTCGAACGCCCCGAACCCGCTCTGCTGGCCGCAATCCCGCCTCGGCGCTACAATCCCCATGTGCCTGCCGGAGACACCAATCCTATCCGCCTCAACGTGCTCTTTTTTGGACGATTGAAGGACGCCATTGGTCACGGTCAAGAGTCCATCGAAATTCCGGCCGAATCGAGCATTGAAGACCTTTTTGCCCAATGCGTCTCTCGCTATCCCGAATTGGCCGAACATCGCCGTGCGATCGCCGTCTCTCGCAATCGAGAATTTGCCGCTTGGTCGACCGCGCTCCAAACCGGCGACGAAGTAGCCTTCCTCCCGCCCGTCAGCGGCGGGTAAACCAACGCCGAGCCGAATGCGCGCAATGCCAACCACCCCTACCAACGACCTCATCCAACTCGGCCACGACCCGATCGATCCTGCTGCGCTGGTTCGCCACGTTCGCACCGATACCGACGGCGGCATCGTCACCTTCGATGGCTGCGTCCGAGATAATTCTCACGGCCGCCGCACGCTGTATCTTGAATACGAATCTTACGAATCGATGGCTCTAGCGAAGCTGCGGGAAATCGCCGCCGAGCTACGCGCGAAATTCGCCATCGACCGCGTCGCTATCGCGCATCGCCTTGGACGTCTCGAAATCGGCGAGACCAGCGTCTACATCGCGGTAAGCGCGCCGCACCGCGCCGCCGCCTTCGATGCTTGCCGCTCCGCCATCGACACGCTCAAGCGCACCGTCCCTATCTGGAAAAAAGAGTATTTCGCCGACGGTGCCGTCTGGGCCGACGGCGAGTTGCCTCCGCCACCGGCGCATGAGGCCGCAGCTCCCGGCGTATCCGTCTCAGCCACGCAGAGTGCAAAAACTGCATCCTAATATCCCGATGCCAACCCCACGCCGCGCAAACTCCCGCCAAACTCCGGCATTTTGTTTCATGGGTTTGTGTAGGGGCGCGTTTCAGTCGTGGAGCCCGACGAGGGAAGGGCGTGATCGGCTTTTGCTTTTGTTCTTCGTCTTCAGCTGCTGCATCGGCGCCTTTGCGACACGTGCCGCGAGAGCGCAGGATCAGCCCGGCCCGGTTCAATCGCCGCCTCCGCCGCAACAGACCGATCGCCCACCTTGGGCGCGCAAAAACAAGAACAACTCGAGCGGTTCAAGCAATTCGAGCACTGGAAGCACCGACTCGTCCAAGAATTCCACTCCAACCGCCTCCACCAACCCGCCGCCCATTGTCCAGCCAATCCCCGCCGACGATCCCCCCGCATCGCAACAGCAGCGGGGCCGCATCAAGGTCAATGTTCAACTCGTCAGTGTTCTCGCCAGCGTGCTCGACGAACACAATCGCCCTGCTATCGATATTCCGCGCGAGAAGTTTCACATCTTCGAGGAGGGTGTCGAACAAAAACTCGAAGTCTTCGAGTCTGAAACGCAGCAGCCCCTCGATCTCGTGTTGATGATTGATGCGAGCCTCAGCGCGCACAAAGAAATCGGCTTCGAGCAGGAAGCTTCCGCGCGTTTCATCCGCCAGATATTGCGCCCCGACGATCGCCTCGCTGTCTACAGCGTCGGAGAAGATGTCGTTGCACTCGCCGAGTTTACCGACAACATTGCGCGGCTTGAGTCAGCCGTACACAAGATGCCCGCTGGCTCTGGCACGTCGCTGTACGATGCGATTTATCTCGGCGCGCGCCAGCTCGAAAAGCGCGGCGAAGATCGACGGCGGGTGATCATTCTCGTAACCGACGCGGGCGAGACGACGAGTTACAAAGATTTCGACGATGCGCGCAAAGCCGCCGTGAAATCGGGCGCTCTGCTGTACACGATCGTCGTCCGCCCGGTGAAAAACGAAAGCGGCCGCAATACCGCCGGTGAGCACGCGCTCGATACGATTACCGACACGATGGGCGGCGCGATGTTCTATCCCGACCAGCTCCAGGAACTCGATGGCATCTTCGATCGCATCAATCGCGAGCTGCGCACGCAGTATCGCCTCGGCTACTACCCCGAACCGCGCGGCCCCGCGAACACCTACCGCAACATCCAGGTCAAAGTTGACGGCAACTACCAGGTCCGCCACCGCAAAACCTATCTTACCGGCCCGCAGTGAGTTGTTCTCAAACACTCCTATATACTTGTATAGTAAATATAGCTGTTCAATAATACAGTTGTGCCGCAAAAATTAAGAGACATCAACGCGGAGTCCTTAAGAGAAGTGGGAATTCTCTTTGTGGTGTTTGGTCCGCTTGAGGGGCTTTTGAAGAGCACGAGCCTACATGCTGTCGATTTCGTCATCGCCTTGTCCATCGCCGCGGTCGGAGGTGTATCATTAATTCTGGGCACTCGAATGGGCAAGGAGTGAGTGGAATGAACCCTCTAGTGGCGCTGCCGTTCGCCGTTCCGGTGATTGCCATCGTAGTCCTTGCTTGGACTGGTTTTCGGGACAAACGCGCTTCTGAGTTGAAAGCGGAAGGTCAGCTGAAGACTGCGCGACAGTTGCTGGTCGAAGTCATGAAGCTCGAAGCTGAAGTCTCTGCCAAGAAATAAAACAATAGAATCCGAGTAGCTCACCTACCTGCCGTATACTCCGTCCAACGCAGTGCATCTTCATGGGGTGAAAGAATGAAACGTACGATTGTGCTTGTCGCCGTCCTCGCAGTTTTCTGCGCATCCGCACTCTCTCAGGAAAAGGAAAAGAAACCAGTGACACTCCGCAGCATTCTTCTCGAACAGCTTCAGACGAACCACAACAAGCAGGATTGGTTTGTGCCGTCCAGCCTCGCCGTTGTCGGGCTCACGCCGGAGCAAGCCTCCTGGAAAGGCAGCAGCGCCGATCATTCGATCGGCCAGCTTACCTATCATCTGGTCTTTTGGAACAAGGAATCGTCAGCCAGAATCAAGGGCGAGAAGCCGGAAAACTCCGACGACAACGAAAAAACATTCAACAATTTCGATGCGAAAACCTGGACGGAAACCGTCGCGCAGCTCGATCAGGTCATGACCGAGCTCGAGAAGTGGGTCGAAACCGCCGACGAGGCCACGCTCGAAAAGAATGCTTCACGCATTGCGCATGTGTGCGCGCACAACGCGTATCACACCGGACAGATCCTCTACATCCGCAAAGAAAAAGGCTGGTGGGATCCCGCCAAGGGCGTGAAGTAGCACGCGCAGCCTCTCGCTTTTTGTCACAGGGCATCCTGGCTTGCCGTTTGTGGCACAGGCACACCTGCTTGTGCTCTGACGAGCTCTAAATCTTTGCGACCGCGCCACCTATGCAATCGTTTTGACATTCCCCTGCGGTGGCCTCCGTTGCGCCGGTTCATGCTGATGGGCGCGAAGCGAACAGAAGCGCATCTTGCCGGCGTTTTTTGCCTGTTTGCGCACCCAATGCATCCGGCGCGAAACTCGCTGCGACACGGTGTACAATCGCATCCGTTCGTGAACTCCACGAAGGGAATCGAGATTGTTTTCACGCGGCGCCAATCACGCGCGCTTTCAAAACAATGAACAAACGCACATTCCTGAAACTTTCGTCGGTTGCAGCAGCGACTCCGATCTTGTCTCCACTTTTGAGTTGGGCCGCGGGTGAAAAACTGAAGAACTGGGCCGGCAATTTCGAGTTCAGCACCGACAACGTCACGCCGGCGAAATCGCTCGAGCAGGTGCAGCAGTATGTCAAGTCTCAGGAGAAAATGAAGGCGCTCGGCACCCGCCACTGCTTCAATCAGATCGCGAACAGCAAGTACGCATTGCTCGAAATGAAGCCGCTCGATCATGCGATCTCGATCGACGAAAACGAGCGGACCGTCAACGTAGAACCCGGCATGAGCTACGGGCAGCTCGCGCCGTATCTCGATTCCAAAGGATGGGCGCTGCACAATCTCGCATCGCTGCCGCATATTTCCGTTGCCGGTTCGTGCGCGACGGCAACGCACGGCTCCGGCGACAACAATCCGAATCTTTCCTCTGCAGTTGCCGCTCTCGAAATGGTGACGGCGTCGGGCGACGTGTTGAAGCTTTCGCGAAAATATGACGGCGAGAAATTCCTCGGCGCCGTCGTCCATTTGGGCGCGCTCGGCGTGGTCACAAAAATCACGCTCAACATTCAGCCGACATATCAGGTGCGGCAGGTGCTCTACGAAAATCTGCCGATGTCCGCGCTGAAAGATCATTTCGAGCAGATCATGGGCGCGGCGTACAGCGTCAGCCTGTTCACCGACTGGCAGGATAAAAAATTCACCGAGGTGTGGCTGAAGAGCCGCGTCACGGCGAAAGAGAAATTCACCGCCGATCCGCAATTTTTTGGCGCGACGCCGGCGAAGAAAAATATGCATCCGATCGCGGCGCTATCCGCCGAAAATTGCACGGAGCAGATGGGCGTGCCCGGTCCGTGGTACGACCGCCTGCCGCACTTCAGGATGGGATTCACTCCCAGCGCCGGGAAGGAATTGCAGTCGGAGTATTTCATTCCGCGGCACAACGCCGTCGATGCGATCATGGCCGTTGAAAAATTGCACGAGCAGATCACGCCGCTTTTGCTCATCACGGAAATTCGCAGCATCTCTGGCGACGATTTGTGGATGAGCCCGTGCCGCCACCAGGACTGCGTGACGATTCACTTTACGTGGAAGCCTGAGTGGCCCGAAGTGCGCGCGCTGCTTCCGCAAATCGAGAAAGAAATCCTTCCGTTTCGTGCGCGTCCACATTGGGGCAAGCTTTTCACGATGACGCCGCAACAATTGCGGCAGAATTACGGAAAGTTGGGCGAATTCATCGATCTCGCGAAGTCCGTCGATCCGAACGGAAAATTCCGCAACGAATTTCTGGACACGAACGTCTTCGCATCCTGAGCTTTTTCAATCATCGACCCGCGTAACCGCTGGAAAAGAAAGGCAAGTTCATGCGAGCTGACATCGTTCCCGGGGCGAAGTTCCCGGATTACGAACTTACGGATCACACTTCCAAGCGGCGCAAACTTTCCGATCTGCAAGGACCCGATCCGCTGATTCTTGTTCTGGCTCGCGGCGGATACTGCCCGAGGGACCGGCGGCAGTCCGAAAATCTGCTGCAACTGCATCGCGAAATGGAGATCGGCTTTTGCCGGCTCGTCACGATCAGCACCGACAATTTGTCGGTGACGAATGAATTTCGCAGCGGCGTCGGCGCGCACTGGACGTTTCTGTCGGACGCCGGCCGCGTGGTGCAAAAAGATCTGGACATCGCCGAATATACCGATCCGGCGCACGATCCGATGATTCCGTACACGATCGTGCTGGAGCCGGGTCTCGTCGTTTTCAAGATCTACAACGGCTACTGGTTTTTCGGCCGGCCTACGAATGAAGAATTGCGCCAGGATTTGCGCGCCGTCCTGAAAAAATGCCGCGCCGATTGGGATATTTCAACTCCTGAATTGAAAGCCGCCTGGCAGCGCGGCGAGAAGAATCGTTTCTATCCGTACGGCAAAAGCTACGCCCAGGTTTTCAGCGAGCAGGAATAAAGTTCAACGTCGGCCGTTCGGTTTGGTTAGCTCAACTCCTTTACCTTTGCGCGTTCGAGGTAGGCGCAGAATGCGTTCGCGAGCTGCATCTGGCGAGGGCTTTTGCATTCGGGCTCGAAGAGGCGCGGATTGCCGACGACAATTACGGCGGTCTGCGCGCGTGACGTCGCCACGTTGAATCGATTGAGGCTGTAGAGAAATTCCATCCCACGCGGCGCATCTTCCGGCGTCGAAGTCGTCAGCGAATAAATCACTACCGGCGCTTCCTGTCCTTGAAATTTATCGACGGTGCCGACTTTTGCGCCTTTCGGAAGCGCCGTCAGCAAGTCGGACACCTGCGCGTTATAGGGAGCGACGACGAGGACATCTTCAAGCGTCATTTGTTTTTTTGTGGTCGTGGTCCGGAACCAATCGACTCCAGGAGCGATTAGACTCGCAATAATGTTCTGGATGATTTCGACTTCCTGGGGCGAAGAGTTGCGGCATCCGGTGTGATCCGTGGGGACGAACCAAAGTCCCGCGCCATTCATCCATGGATGCTCGCCAATTACGCGCTGATCTAGCCCCGCGTGAGGGCGAAGACGAGCTTCGTAGAACATCTCGGAAGTGAAATCGCAGATGTTCGGATGGAGGCGCCAAGTTTCAGGCAGCAGCATGCCTTTGTCGGCGGGAATTGTTTTGTGTTCGCCGATCAGATGTTCGAGAGCAGATTTTTCGGCGCCCACCGGATGACTTCCTTTGAGCGGGCGTTCGAGTTGCTGGGGATCGCCGATGAGGATGAGATTGTGCGCGGCCTGTCCAGCAGCAACGACATCGGCGAGCGCCATTTGACCGGCTTCGTCGATGAAGAGCGCATCGACTGATTGAAAATATTCTTCGCGCGGCCACATCCACGACGTTGCGCCAACCACGTTAGCGGTTCCTTGTAGGAGAGCGGCAAGTGGGGCGTCGTTGTCGCGAAGGACCGCGATTTCTGGAATCGTTTCGAGGTCGTCGCCCTCGCTGAGCTTCTGCATGCAGCGAACCTGCGGAACGTTGTCTTCGCCGGCTGCTTCCAGAACTTCTTCGAGAAGTTTGCGGATGACTTTGTGGCTAAGAGCGGTGACGCCGACTTTTTTCCCTTGTTTGACGAGTTGACATATCATGCGCGCGCCGGTGAAGGTTTTTCCCGCGCCCGGCGGACCTTGAATCGCGAAGACGGAATGATCGAGAGCGCTCGCGACGCGACACGCGGTTTCTTTTGGCTTCTCCTCGGGTAGTGCTTTCAGCGTTTCGCCGTGCAAGAGACGCGGCGGCTTACGGAGAAGCAAGTCACGCACAGCCCGAAGTTGACCGGGAGCGTCGATGCTGGAGGCGAGCACCCAATCGCCGGTGCGCAGTAGCGAGTCGGCAATTTTGTCGGGGTTGAGCGGAGCATCCCACACGTAGGCGGATGATGGGTGAATATCCGCAGTCTTCCGCGTTTTCTTGATGTCGATCGTTAACGCGGCCAAATCTACATCGACCACGCAGCCCAACTTCAGACGATCGTGTCCGTAGTACAAATCCTTGTCGACGCGCGCTTCGGTTTCTTGTTTCTCGAACGAATAACGATCGGTTGGAATATTTCGCTCGGTCTTCAGCCGCTCTTTAAATTTGAGCCCGGCGATGCCCGCGCGTTCGTCGAGCAAGTCGTCATCGTCCATGTCGGCAAGACGATAGCCTTCCCAGTAGGTGGCTTTATTCTCGCGACGGTGGAAATCGAGGAGTTGAGCGAGGAGCCAGGTTGCGGATTGTTTTTCATCACGCTCGGCGGGATCGACAGGAATGCCGGCAGTCAGCCCTTCGACCAAGGCCTGGACGCGCTTTTGGCGGACGTCGAGTTCCTCGGTGGGAGCACCGTCGCCGAGTGGAGGGCGGTCGATTTTGTGGCCGGCGGCGATTTGGGCGGAGCGTTGGGATTCGAGCCAGTCGCGGAGGGCGGAGGTGGCGAAGCAGTCGTCGCGGTTGTAGCTCTCCATTGCGGAGATGGATTTGTCGGGGACGGGTTCGTCCCACGCGAGTTCGAGGCGATGCTCGATGTAGCGCATAGCGGCGCGGGATTCATCTTTGTCGACGGTGCGTTTGAAGCCGCAGAAATGCTCGAGTTTCTTCAGCGAGTATTCTTCGACGCCGGCGCGGAGAGCTTGTTTAAAGACGGAGTGAAGATCGACGAAGAGGCCGGCGCGGAGCATGGTGTCGATTTCTTCTTCGCGCGTGGCGTAGAGGCCCATGAGGCGCTTGAAGGCGCCGGGTTCGTAGCCGCCGAAGTGGTAGACGTGCATGGTGGGAAAACCGTCGCGGCGCGCCATGACGAGATCGACGAACCACTCGAAGGCGGATTTTTCTTCGGCGGGATTTTGGGCCCAAGTTTTTTCGTAGCGCAATTGTCCGTCGGCGTTTTTGACCGCCACGCCGAAGAGGTATTGGAGGCCGGATTCGCCGACGAAAGGATCGCCTTCGAGATCGACGAAGACGTCGCCGGGTGAAGGTTCGGGGAGTTTGCAGAATCCGGTTTTTTCTACGACGGGGAGTATTGGTTCGTGGCGAGGAATTTCGAGATCTTTGCTTTCGACTTGAATGCGCGCTTGTTCGCGGACGCGGTCGTAGCTTTCGCGCGAACCGTGGAGCGGCTTTTTCTCGCGTGGCAGAGGATGTTGCATGGCCGCGAGCTTCGCGACTTTGTCGATTTCCCAGACTAAGAGTTGGTCGCGATGCTGGCGGCGGATTCCAGCGACGAGCGAAAGATGATCGTCATCGCGACGCCGCTTTTCGCATTCGCGGAACCAGCGGCAGACGTCGCAATGCAGGCACGGCTCGGGATACGTGTCAGCGTGGCCGTTGGTCGTGGATTTTTCGAGGCGCTCTTTGACGTGGCGGTAGTAGGCGGAATATTCGGCGACGCGATACTGCTCGGGCGCGGTTTCTTTTCCGGGAGGGACGACCCACATGAATTCGGGAAGGTAGGCGGCGACGGGATTTTGTTCGGCGTCGAAGTTGAAAGCGCTTTGGGATTTATTGGATTTCGATTTTGAGTTTGGATCGGGCGACGGCGGAGCGTTTGGCGGACGCTGCATTTCGCCGAGGAGCTCGGAATAAAAAGAGAGCTGAAGGATCGTGGTGGCTTTCGTCTCTTTGGAGAGTTTGCAGTCGTAGGCCTCGTACGACCAATCGCCGAAGCGGCTCAGTTTTCCTTGAACTTTGCGGAGGACATCGGGGCGGCCGAAAAACCGGCCGTGGAGAAGGGCGCCTTGGGCGATCGCTTCAACGCCGGCTTCCATGGCGCGGCGTGTTTCATCGAGGATGCGGCCCTCATCCATGCCGCTGAGATTAACGAGCTGGCCTTGGCCGACTTCTTGTTCGAGGAGCTTGAGGTATTTGGCTTCGTGGCGTTCGCCGAGCTGGCGAAGGACTTCGGCGTTTGGGTCGGCGAAGTTTGGCTTGTCTCGCTCACCACGGGCGACGGAGACGTTCAGTTCAGTCAGGTGGCGGCACGCCAGATGGTTGCTCACGTCCGTCGCAGCCAGCCGGATCGCGCCACTCTTCAGCAGTTCCATAATGGGAGCCTACCTGATTGGTGGCGGTTGGGCGAGCAGGGGCGAAAGAGGCGAAAGGGGGTATACCCCCCGGGTGTTTTCGCAAGAGTGGGGAAGTGGATTGGAATGAGAGGGTTAAGTGGGTTCTGATTTTCATACATTGCAAAGAGTGAGGAAGTGGTTGCGAATGAAAGAGTTGCGGGGGCGGGGGTTTCGCTTTGGATTCGCCAAATCGCGAGGGCGGAGGGGGGTTGGGGACTCACAGGGCATCGTAGCACGATAGTTACTAGATGTCAAACATTATTTTGATGTTCGAATGGTAATGAGTGGGGCGCTGGGGCGTTGGGTTGTGTGGAGCGGGAAAGGCCCGCGATCTGGGAAGCGATCGCGGTTACAGGGGGCGGCGCGCGACCTCGCATGGCGGGGCGTTTCGAATGATGTGGGGACTGCGAAAGCGGCGCGGCAGCGCCGCACTCCAAGATAATTGTGCTGGACGGCGTGAGTTGCCGAGTGGACGGTTGTGGTCGTGATTTCGCCGGGCGGGGCGAGCCCGCCCCTTCAAGGCGAGACTGACTGCACTTCTAGTGTGCGGCGAAGTTATTCTTCGCGGAGGGTTTGGGTGGGTTCGACTTTGGTGGCGCGATAGGCAGGGACGGTGTTGGCGGCGATGCCGACTATTACGAGCAGGGTCGCGACTACGGCGAAAGTCAGTGGGTCGGTTGGTGGGACGCCGAAGAGCAGGGAGGCGACCAGGCGGCTCAGGGCGATGGCGGCGACTACACCCAGGGCTACGCCGATGAGGATGGGCTTCATGCCGTCACCCACTACTAAGCGGAGGATGTCGGATTGGGACGCACCCAACGCCATGCGGATGCCGATTTCGCGGACACGGCGACGGACGGTGTAGCTCAAGACTCCATAAATTCCTACGGCGGCTAGCAGAAGGGCCAAACCGGCGAATGCGGCCAGCAGCATCATGTTGAAACGCTGCGGGGACATCGATTGGGCGATAAGGTCGTCCATGCTGAGCACATTGCTGACGGGGATGTCGGGTCCGAATTCATGGATTGCGCCGGCCACTGCATTGGCGGCAGCGTGTGGATCGGATTTCGTTCGAACCGCGAGGCTCAGGCCAAAAGAATCCCACGCCTCACCGGTCGACGGCCCGAGCTGATTCGCGGCCATGTAAATCGTGTCTACAGGACGCGTCTCGTCGAGCTGGTCGGTTTTTACGTTGCCGACGATCCCGACAATTTCGCGCGGCGCGTCGGCGAAAAACGTCAGCGTCAGATGTTTGCCTATCGGATCTTCGTTGGGGAAGAAGCGGTGAGCGAGTGCATCGCTGATCAGAACTACGCCGGGGCGGCCTGCCGCATCGGATTCTTCGAAATCGCGGCCGCGAATGACGGGCACGTGCATGGTGCGCAGGTAGCCGGTGCTGATGAGGCGCACGTCAACTTCGGGTTGATCGGCCATGGGCAGCACGGGGCGGCCCTCGATCGAAAACGGTTGGTGCGAGCCGCCGCCATCGAGCGGGAGAGAATCGATTGCGCCGGCTTCCTCTACGCCGGGCAAAGTTTTTACGCGTTGCAAAACGTCGTGGAAGAAATTTATTTCTCCGCTGGGAGTTGCGAATCGGCCATGGGGAATGGCGACGCTCATTGTGAGGACGTTGCTGGAGTCGAAGCCGGGGCGCACGTCGCGAAGTTGCCAGAGCGTGCGAATCATGAGGCCGGCGCCGATCAAAAGAACGAGAGAAAGCGCGACTTCCGCGACGACGAGCACGTTGCGCGCTTTGCCACCGGCCTCCGATCCGCCGCGTGTGCCTTGCTTGAGAGCTTCGTTGAGGTCTACACGGGAGAAGCGGAGCGATGGGAACAATCCTGCGAGAACTCCCGCGGCGACTGAGAGAAGCAGCGTGTAGGCGAGGACTTGCGCGTCGAGCGTAACTTCCATGAACGCAGGCAGGCGATCGGCAAGCAATTTCACCGAGAGCGCGATGACGGCGCGAGCCAGCACGAGACCGAGCAGGCCGCCGATGACGGAGAGCAAAAGCGTCTCGACGAGGATGTGACGCAGGAGGACCATGCGGCCGGCGCCGAGTGCGCTGCGGATGGCCATTTCTTTACCGCGAGCCAGCGTTTTGGCGAGAACGAGATTTGCGACGTTGGCGCACGCGATCAGCAGCACGAAGGCGACGGCGCCGAGCAGAACAAGCAGAGCGGTGCGCACGTCGCCGATCATTTGTTCGCGCAGCGGAATTGCAGTGGCACCCCAACCCTTATCGTCTTCTGGATATTGCTGCTCGAGGCGCGTGGAGATGGCGGCGAGGTCGGACTTGGCCTGGTCGATGGTGATTTGCGGTTTGAGGCGCGCGATGACGTTGTAGTTGTGGTTGCCGCGGACGGCGCGGTCGGCGTCCGTCCAACCCAGGGGAACCCAGGCTTTGGCGAAGTCTGGCATACGGAATCTTTCGGGCATGACGCCGACGACGGTGAAGCTCTGCGAGTCGACGGTGATGTCACGGCCGACGATGCCAGGGTCGGAGGCGAATCGATCGCGCCAGAGTTTGTAGCTGAGGAGGATCGTCCTTGGGTTCGGGTGATCGTCGTCGCGGGTAAAGGTGCGCCCGAGGAGCGGTTGGGCGCGGAGGACGGTGAAGAAATCAGGCGGGACGGCAGAGGCCTGGATGAGTTCGGGATGGTCAGTGCCGCCGAAGGTGAGGCCGCGGAAGCCGTAGATCGACATGGAGTCGAAGGAGGTGCTCTGCGCTTTCCAGTCGAGATAGTTGGCGGGCGAGACGGAGAAGAGGTCGATGCCGGGGAAGCTTTTGGCGGGCGGGACATGCCAGAGCTGGACGAGGCGGTCGGGGTCGGCGAAGGGGAGCGGGCGGAGCATGGCGGCGTTGACGATGGAGAAGATGGCGGTGTTGGCGCCGATGCCGAGTGCTAGGACGAGGATGGCGCCGATGGCGAAGGCGGGGTTGCGGCGGAGGGTGCGGAGGGACTGGCGGAGGTCGGAGATGAGGTTGCGCATGGGTGGAGTGCTCCTTATGGGTAGAGACGAAGGAACGAGGTGCGGCGTTTTATCGAGGTGACTGGTGGTTTGTGACCGGCACCTGGAAGTGCTTCTACGGGAGGGTCAGTTGGGTAATGGTGCCTTTGGGGCCGGCGGCTACCGCTCCGTTTTGGTCGAGGGCGATGATGGCGCTGGCGTTGTCGTGACTTCGTGGGGACCAGTGGGCTCCGTTGTCGGTGGAGATGTCGGCGCCGGTGGTGCCCACGGCGATCCATGTTTTGGCGTCGATGGAGGTGACGGAGGAGCGGTAGCTGGCGGGAGGTTGGGCGGCTAGATGCCAAGTGGCGCCGAGGTCGTTCGAATAGGCGGCGGAGGATTTTGTGGCGGAGGGATTGCGGTAGTCGCCGCCGACGGCGACGACGGTGCGGGCGTTGCAGGCGATGGAGAAGATGCCGGCGGAGGGGTTGCCGCTGAGGACGGGAGTTTCGGCGACGGTCCATGTTTTGGCGTTGTCGGCGGAGTGAAGGACGCGGGCGGCGGGGCCTCCGGTGGCGAAGAGGATGTCGGATTTGTTTGGGCCGCAGAAGATCAGGGAGGAGTTGCTGGCGGCGAAGAGGCCTTCGGTGGGGAGGGCGACGGGTTCCGAGTCTTTGGGCAGTTCGGTCCAGTGCTCGCCGTCTTCTGTGTGGAGGATGGGGAATTTGCCGTCGATGGGATCGCTGATGGCGAAGCAGTCTTTTTCGGAGCGGCAAACGAGGCCGTCGAGGAAAAAAGCGGGCCGCGAGTCGGAATATTGCGTGCGCCAAGTTTTGCCGGCGTCGGTCGTTTTGTAGACGTGGGACTTATTGTCGTTGCCGACTGAGAAGACGTAGGCGATGTCGGCGCCGAAAGATTGGACGCCGCGAAAGTCAGCGGTGTCGGCGTCGGGGATGTGGAGGCGGGCCCAGGATTTGCCGGAGTCGGGGGAGCGAAGGATGACACCGTTGCTGCCGGTGGCGTAGAGGATTTTGCCGTCGGAGGAGGCGGAAAGGCCGCGCAGGCTGGAATCGATGCCGGAGTGGAGAGTTTGTTGGTTCTGATTTTGTGGAAGTGCGGCGAAGAGTGAGAAGACGAAGAGGGAAATGATTGGCGCGCGCATCGGCGGATTTTAGCAGTATCGGCGGGGCCGGCGGCGGATACGTTGAGATCCTTCGGCCATCCTTCGGATGGCGCTCAGGATGACACTGCAATCTTTGTTCGCGCTACCGCTAACGAAGTTGGATGGATGTGGGTGGTAAAGTGGAGTTATGGCGATGAACTATCTGGAAGTTGCGACTGAGATTGCGATGGAAGCGGGGAAGATTTTGCGGGAGGAGTTCGACCGGCCGCCACACATTGTTTACAAGGGCGAAGCGGATCTGGTGACGCAGGCGGACAAGCGATCGGAGAAGTGCATTGTCGAGCGGTTGGCGAAATATTTTCCGGAGCACGCGATTGTGGCGGAAGAGGGAAGCGGGCACGAGGCGGCGTCGGAGTTTCGATGGTATGTCGATCCGCTGGATGGGACGACGAATTTTGCTCACAGCTATCCGTGCTTTTGCGTGTCGATTGCGCTGGCGCAGCGGGATCGCGTGATTGCGGGTGCGATTTACAATCCGATTTACAACGAGCTGTTCACGGCGGCGCGCGGGGAAGGCGCGAAGTTGAACGGGAAGCCGATCCATGTGTCGAAGGTGCCGACGCTTTCGACCAGTTTATTGTGCACTGGATTTCCGGCGCATAAGAGGAAGGCGAGCCCGAACATTCATTACTACTGGGAATTTACGTTGAGGTCGCACGGCGTGCGGCGGGATGGATCGGCGGCGCTGGATTTGGCGAGCGTGGCGGCGGGGAGATTTGAGGCGTTCTGGGAATTTGGGCTGAACCGGTGGGATACGGCTGCGGGCGTGGTGTTGGTCGAGCAAGCTGGAGGGCGGATCACGGGATTGAACGGGGAGCCGTATGCGTTGGGCGGGCCGATGATTTTGGCGACGAACGGGTTGATTCACGACGAGACGCAGAAGGTGGCATTTGAGATTTCGGAGAGGGATCCGGATTTGCCGTTGAGGAGAGAAGGATAAGAATCGAGCAGAGTTGCAGGTTTGCCGGTTTGAAGAGCGTCGCAGCCGCAATCTGCGGCATGTCCTTGAGAACAGTGCCGCTTAGGGTATCGCGGTACTTTCCGTCTATGGTCGGTTAGGGCTTCCAAACGACACGATAACGGTTGGGCTGGTGTGCTTTCGGTTGAATTCAGAGAGCGCCCTCGGCCGGAGTGTGTCGCCGTTGTGGCGACGGAGGTTATTGCGATGCGTCGGACGGAACGTTTAAATGGATTGGCGAAATTTTGCGCGGCTGCGTTGATCGCGGCGGGAATCTCTATCGCGACGACGCCCTGCGGTTCTGCGCAGACGCAGGACGGGCAGCCTTCTGTGGCGGATGCGGCGCGCGCGGCTGCTGCGGCGAAGAAGGATAAGGACAAGGCCGCGGCGGCGAAGAGCGTCATTACCGAGGATAGCTTGGGGTCGGGCGCGGCAGTGGCGCCGAAGACTGGCGCGAGCGCGGCTGGCGGGACGACTTCGGGTTCGAATGCCACGGGCAACTCGGGTGGCGGTGCTATGAATTCGGCTTCGCTGGATGAGGCTTGGGGACGATTGCAGGCGACGGAAGCTACGCTCAATCAATTTGAACCGCTCGGAAAGGCCGAAGTTGGGGCGACCGTGTTGGGCGGGTTCGTGGGTGATTTCCCGGGGCGCGCGCAGTGGGAAGAGAAAATGTACGCGGAGAAGACCGCGTACGTGGCGCGTTCGAAGCAGTTGATCCAAGCGATGAAGGAAACGCTGCTACAGATGGCGCAGATGAATTCGGGAGATCAGAAATTGTCGCCGAATGATCCGAAGGTGCTTGCATTAACGAAGAGGACGACGCAGTTGATGCAAATGGCGGCGCGGACAGAGTCGGAGTTTCAGGCTGTGGTGAGCGAAGGGCGGGAGCTGGCGAAACAGGGGTTGAAGCAGTAGTGCGCGTGGTTCGCATTGACGGATCGGGCCGTGGCGGTGCGTTTCTGCTGAGATCCTTCGCTGCGCTCAGGATGAGCAGACGTTCGATCGGATAAGTTTTAGCAACGACAGATAGTAAGTGCCGCGGATCGCAAAAACGCCGGCTGGAACCCGGCGCTACCAACAAACAATTCACAATCGGCTTAGGTTCGGCTTATGGATTCTTAACGCTGGGCTTGGCTTTTCCTTACGGCTGGTTCCCTAACGTATGAAGGCAACGAAGTAGGCTGCGCTGACGCCAGTCAGAAGCGCGGCCGATGCGTGTGTGCGCTCGATGCGATGAAGTTTGCATGTGGGCGTGCGCAAGGCGTCGGCGGTCCATGTTTGATCGCATCGTTGCAGGGAGAGAGATATGGGCTCGTTCGCGAAGAACGTGATGTGGATGGGTGTGTTTGGATTGGCTGGGATTTTGAGTTTGAGCGCGCCAGGACGCGTGCTCGCAGATGATGGTGGAACGCCGGCCCCAACAGCAAAGGATGCGTCCAATGGCGCCACGAAGAGTGATTCGGGCGGCGGTGCGAAGGCAGAGAAGAAGCCTGATGCTCCAGCTCCTTTGTCGGAACGCGAGCGGATGCTACTCGATCGCGTAGAGCAGTTGGAGAAGCGTGTAGAGGAGTTGGAATCGAAAAGTGGAGCAGGGAAGAAATCAGACGAAGTGGCTGAGACGCATTCGAGTGCTCCAGCCGAAGCAAGCTTGAAAAACGAAGATTCAAGTTCCGGCGATCGTGCGGACATGGGGCGCAGCAATGCTGCGCCCGTACACGACCTCGCCGCGGTGGCGAGCGCAGTGAAGGCTGGCGGTGCGCCAACGGCGACGCCAGTTGCGACGGCAGCGGAGTCGACTTCGACAGCTGCGGCTGGTTCGGCATCAACTGCGATCGGTGAATCTACGTCGGTCGCGTCGGCGGGCACTGCGGAGCCGGCGGCAGCTGCGGCAGTGGGGACGCAGGGGCCGGCAAAGACCGCACCGGCTGAGCCGTTCTCGTATGCGGATTGGACTTGGTTGAACGGCAATGCGCGGACGAAGGACGTGCCGCTCGATACGAAATTTTTCACGCCGGAAATTCGCGCGGACATCGACTACGTTTACGACTTCAATCACCCGAAGGACGACACGATCGGCGGATCAAGCGAAGTGTTCCGTTCGGATGAGGTGCAGGTGACGCAGCTTGGCGTCGGCGGAGATTTTCACTACGACAATGTGCGGGCGCGCGTAATGACGCAGTTTGGCTTGTATTCGCAAACGACGCCGCGAAACGATTCGAGTCCTTCGCGAGGGCAGTGGGATCTCGACAATGCGTATCGCTATTTGTCGGAGGCATACGGCGGATATCACTTCAACTGGATGCATGGTGTGAACGTCGATGCGGGTATCTTCATGTCGTACATCGGATTGTTCAGCTACTATAACTTCGACAATTGGGCCTATCAGCCATCGTACGTGTCGTCGAACACACCGTGGTTTTTCAACGGCGTGCGTGTGCAAATATTTCCGACGGCAAAGTTGAAAATCGAGCCGTGGTTTGTGAACGGATGGCAATCCTACGGGCGCTTTAACGGACGTCCTGGATTTGGAATGCAGATCCTGTGGCGGCCGGTGAGCTGGCTGTCGGTCCTGGGGAATGAATATTTGTTGGGCGAGGACGCGCTGAATACGCCGGGACGTGTGCGTTATCACAGCGATGACAGCATTGAGATCAAGTATTACGACAAGCCGTACAACGCGATCAGCAAGATGGCATTTTCTTTGACCGGAGACATCGGCTGCGAGCACGGTGGCGGCGTAAGCTGCGACACGAATTCCGCGAAAGGGCCAAAGCAGGATTTTCTCGGATTCATGTTCTACAACCGGATGTGGTTCGATCGCGACAAACTGGGACTGACGCTCGGCGGCGGGAAGATCAACAATCCGGGGCGGTATCTCGTGCTGCTGCCGCCGATCAACGGTGCGACGGCGGCGTCGGGAACGCCATACTTCACGGAGAATCCGGGCGATCCGTTCAAAGCGTGGGATGCTTCGGCGACGTTTGACTACATGCCGAAGCAATACATCACATTCCGGTGGGAGTTCGATCATCGCGCGGCGAACGTGCCGTACTTCTCGGGCCCAGGCGGAATCACGCCGACATCGTGCCCGGCCGCGCCGATTGTAGAGAACATCTGCGGTTCACCCGGCGCGCTTGTACCGGGCTTCACGCCGGACCTGAAGAAAATCGAGAATCGGATTGATCTGGCGATTCTGGTGAAGTTCTAACCATTCAAACTGCAGGCACGCACTTGATGGGCGCCATTTCATGGGAGAATGGCGCCCATCGAGGTGCTTGGCTTGGTTTCTCGTGCTGACAATTCGGGGCTTCGGGGCGCCGCGACCGGATCGGGCGAGGTCGACCGATTCGCGGCGCTGACGTCGGAATTGGCAGCGACCGGGAAGAAATTTTACGAGCGCGGCTGGGTGCTGGGGACGAGCGGAAACTTCAGCGCAGTGCTCTCGCGCGACGCGATGCGGCTGGCGATTACTTCGAGCGGGCTCGACAAAGGCGCGCTCGATACGTCGAGCTTCATCGAGATGGATGAGAGCGCCCACGTGATGCGCGGCAGCGGCAAGCCGTCTGCGGAAGCGCTACTGCACGTCGCGATCGTACGCGAGTTAGGCGCAGGCGCGGTGTTGCACACACACTCCGTCTGGAGCACGGTGCTTTCGGGCGCACATGCCGCGCGCGGCGGAATCGAGATTTACGGCTACGAGATGCTGAAGGGCCTCGAGGGCGTTCGAACGCACGAGCACCGCGAGTGGCTGCCCATCCTGGAAAATTCGCAAGACATGACGGAACTGTCGCAGCGCGTCGCAAAAGTATTGCGCGAGAATCGCGGCTTGCACGGATTCCTTTTGCGCGAGCATGGGCTTTATACTTGGGGAGCCACAGTGCAAGAAGCCAAGCGGCACGTGGAGATTTTGGAGTTCTTGATGGAAGTGCTGGTAAGGGCTTCCGCAATGCCGCTTCCTGCGAATGCCGAGACGGGAGATTGAACATGGCCGTCCTGCGAATTCCCGACGAACAGAAAACGCTGCGAGACAAAGACGAGATTCGCGACTACCTCGTCGGCATTGGTATTGACTACGAACGATGGGAGATGACCGATCGCGCGGGGGCGGATGCTTCATCGGACGAAATTTTAGGCGCTTATGCGCCCGAGATCGAAAAATTGAAGGCGCGCGGCGGCTACGTCACCGCAGACGTCATCGATGTGAAGCCAGACACGGCCGGACTCGATGCAATGCTGGCGAAATTCAGCATCGAGCACACGCACGACGAGGATGAGGTGCGCTTTATCGTCGAGGGACGCGGCCTGTTTCACATTCATCCGGCGTCGTCGCCAGTGGTTGCGCTGGAAGTCGAAGCCGGCGATCTGATTCGTGTGCCGCGCGGAACGCTGCACTGGTTCGATTTGTGCGGCGAGCGCAGAATTCGCGCGATTCGCCTCTTTCAAGACACAACCGGTTGGACGCCGCACTACACGAATAGCGGCATCGATCGCGGCTATGAGCCCGTGTGCTGGGGACCGCGCTACATCCCGCCAACCTCTTCACAGACTGCGTCGAAGTAGCTCGTGGCGCGCGCGGAATGGAATAACGTCCGCGTCGTGCTCCTGGATATTGAAGGTACGACCACTCCGATCGATTTCGTCTACAAGACCCTTTTTCCTTACGCGAGCTTGCACGTCGAATCGTTCCTCGCGACGCGATCGGCCGAGCCCGAGATCCGTACGATCGTGCAGGATTTGAAGGCGGAGCATGCGAAGGATGCCGCGGCCGAGCTTGCACCTCCCGACTGGCCCGACGCTTCGAAAAACGAATTGCGCGATTCCGTCGAATATGTGCGCTGGTTGATCGCACGAGACAGCAAATGCACTCCGTTGAAGGCGCTGCAAGGGAAAATCTGGCAGCAGGGATTTGAAAGCGGCGACCTGCACGGCGAGGTCTACCCCGACGTTCCTCCCGCATTTGCGCGATGGCGACGCCAGGGACGCGACATTGTCATTTACTCGTCGGGAAGCGTGCTCGCGCAGAAGCTATTATTCAGCAGCGTGCCGAGCGGCGATCTAACGCGCGAAATTCGCGAATTCTTCGACACCGGCGTCGGCGTCAAAACAGCCCCCGCTAGCTACACTAATATTGCCGCGGCAATGCAGAAACCGCCGCAAGAATTTCTATTCCTCTCCGACGCACAAAAAGAGGTTGCAGCCGCGCAATCCGCAGGAATGTTCGCCGCGCTCTGCGACCGCGACGCGACGACACCCAATCGTTCTCCTGACGCAATCACTTCGTTCGACGAAGTCCTTCCTGACTAAATTCGCGCATCAGCGCTCACGCAAGAGAAATCCGTGCATTCCACGTAACGCAGGAGCAATTCGATGCAACAACAGCTCATCCCTTTCGTCCCCTGAGGGTGCATTGTCCTAAAACTGTCCCACGGTTCAGGTGACTGAAGCTCAACTCGCAACTAATCTCACACGCATTGTCCAGCCCGACGCGCGGCCTGCCCAAGACGCGACGTCGTGAAGCCCGATTGTTTCTCGAAATTTAGTTTGCAGTTCGGTCGGATGCCCGCTGTGTGTCTTCCGCCAGCCCGGAGCTTTGCTCCGGGGACCACCGAGCTCCTTAGGGGAGGAGACTAAGTAAAATGTCCCAACATCTCAGTACAAGTGTGCAACGTTCATGGAGGTTTGTTTGTCGTAACAAAGTGAGTTTGTCGATCGGCGCGCTGCTCTTGTTATCCGGCACGGGAGCGGTCGTCGCGCAAAACCCTGCGAAAGATCCGGGTGTACGCGCGGGATCGGTGGACTCCGGTAAAGAATTGGCTTCGGTCATCGGCGCGGCGCCCGATGAATATTTCCTGGACGGCAAGAGCCGTTTTCAGGAAGTGGAGTCGGTGCAAGGCGGAAATCACAACGGACTGGGCCCGCGCTTCAACAGCAATAGCTGTTCAAGCTGCCACGCTCAGCCCGCGATCGGCGGATCGAGCCCAAGCACCACGGCGTTTCCCTTCATCGGCCCGAACCCCGAGACGTTAGTGACTTCGGAGAATCCGACGCAGAATCCGTTTCCGTCGTTCCTCACGATTGATGGACCCGCGCGTGAGGCGCGATTCAAATTCTTCCTGAATCGCGACGGTTCGATCAACCCGAACAATCCCGACGGCGGAGTACACGACCTGTTCGTGATTTCGGGGCGGCCGGACGCCGGCAGTTGCTCGATTTCGCAGCCGGACTTCGCGCACAACCTGAAAATCGGGAACGTCATCTTCCGCATCCCGACGCCGGTGTTTGGCGCGGGACTCATCGAAAACATTCCGGATGAAAACATTCTCGCGAACATGAACGCGAACACGCAGCTCAAGAACGCCGTGGGAATTTCGGGCCGTCCGAACCGGAGCGGCAATGATGGAACGATCACCCGCTTCGGGTGGAAGGCACAGAACAAGTCGCTCGAAGTCTTCTCCGGCGAAGCCTACAACGTTGAAATGGGCATCACGAACGAGTTGTTCATGAACGAGCGCGCGAGCCCCGATGAAGCGGGTCTGCCGGCGAATTGCCGCCTGAATCCGACACCGGAAGACGCCACGAACATGACAGCCATTCAGACAACCGACGTGCCGAGCGATGCCGTCGAGTTTGCGATGTTCATGCGATTGCTGGCGCCACCGACTCCATCAACGACCGAGCCGGGCGGTGCGCAATCGATCGCGAACGGCCAGCACGTCTTCACCCAGATCGGCTGTGCGCTTTGCCATACGCCGACGATGCAGACCGGTCCGTCCGCCTTCACCCCGAGCTTGAACAAGGCGAACGTCAACCTCTTCTCGGACTTGCTCCTCCACAACATGGGCAGCAATCTTGCCGACGGAGTCTCGCAAGGCGGGGCCACGGGCGATGAGTTCCGCACGGCGCCGCTTTGGGGACTCGGCCAGCGCATCTTCTTCCTGCACGATGGACGGTCGACCGATTTGATCGACACCATCAATCAGCATGCGGGCCGGGGGTCGGAAGCCAACACGGTGGTTCAGCTTTTCCAGCACAGGTTGACGCAGCAACAACAACAAGACCTGCTCAACTTCTTGCGCTCGTTGTAAGGCCAGAACACTTCCAAGGAGCGTCGCGCAGACGGCGTCCGGTCCGAGATTCTTTCGGATCGGACGCCGTTTTGTCGTTTTTGGCGTGCGCTCGGCCCGAGGCGCGAGCGGCGCGCGGATTGTCCTTCCTGCGGCTATCTAAATCGTCACCTATCCATTAGAAATTGCGCTGTTTAAGTTCATTCGATAGGAGACTCGTAAGCTGGAGAGCCTCGCAATCCCAAGCTGCGCGGCTGCATCTAGAAAGGTATTCGCATGTTCAGGGTCCTCTCACTGATTCTCTTGGGGTTGATGCTGAATTTCGGCGCGCATCAGGACGACGATGATGCTCCTCCGAATCCCGAGATGCAGCGCGAAGAAATCGTCAATCTGGAGACGGAAGCGGCGCGCGCCATTCAGACCAACGCGGGAACTTTTTTTCGCCGCGTCTATGCCGAAGATTTTGCGGGGACGCTCTCTCACGGGCAGATTGTCAACAAGGTTTCGTTCATCAGCGCGGTGCAAAACGGTGAAGTGAAATATGACGCGTTTACCGCCTCCGATGTGAATGTGCGCCTGTTTCGGGATGCGGCCATCGCAACCTGTCTATGGTCGGCGCGCGGAGTATATCGAGATCAGAGATTTGCCAGCCAGATGCGCACGATGCACGTGTACATCAACACTCCGCACGGGTGGCGCGTGGTTTCAGGGCAAATTACGCTTCTTCCTCCCGGCGCTCAGCAGCCGCTCTAGTCTTTCGCCCGGAAAACCTAACCACAAATCTCAGCGCGATTTCCCTCGCTATCCAGTCACCAGTCACCGCTCACCTTCTTGCGGCCCCTAGCCGTTCGTCGCCAGAAATGCTACGCTCGCGCCTCGTTCATTTTCCGCAAACCGCATGCGCGCCGTCGACCTGATCCGAAAAAAACGCGATTCCGGTGAGCACACCCGTGAGGAGATCGACTTTTTGATCTCGAACTACACCCGGGGTGTGATTCCCGATTATCAGATGGCCTCGTGGCTAATGGCGTCGTGGCTGCGCGGGTTGTCGCACGCCGAGACCGCCGCGCTGACCGAAGCGATGCTGCATTCGGGCGAGGTGCTCGATTTTTCGTCGATACCGGGCAAAAAGGTGGACAAGCATTCGACGGGCGGCGTCGGCGACAATGCGTCGCTGATTCTCGCGCCGATCGTTGCCGCGGGCGGCTTGACGGTGCCGATGATCAGCGGCCGCGGATTGGGGCATACAGGCGGCACGCTCGACAAGCTGGAATCGATTCCGGGATTTAATGTGAACTTGTCGCTGGATAAGTTTCGTTCCGTGTTGCGCGAGTGCGGGATGGGGCTGATCGGCCAGACGGCAGAGATCGCGCCGGCCGACAAGAAAATTTACGCGCTGCGCGATGCTACCGGAACTGTCGAGAACGTCGGGCTGATTTGCGCCTCGATCATGAGCAAAAAGCTGGCCGAGGGTATCGACGTGCTCGTGCTCGATGTGAAGACGGGGTCGGGCGCGTTCATGAAGACGGAGAAGGCTTCGACGCAACTTGCGGAATTGATGGTGGACACCGGCGAGCGCATGGGGAAAAAAGTGGTCGCGCTGGTCACCGACATGGATCAGCCGCTCGGAAGATTCGCGGGGCATTCGGCGGAGATCATCGAATGCACCGACGTCCTGAAGGGCAAAGGGCCGGCGGACTTGCGAGAGCTGAGCTGCGAGCTGGCGGCCTGGATGTTTTATTTGGGCGAACGGACGCAGTCCGTGGATCAGGGGCGCGAGCTGGCGAACGAGTTGATCGAGAACGGTAAGGCGAAAGAGAAATTCCGGCAGGGAATTGCGCTCCAGGGCGGCGATTCGCGAGTGATCGATGAGCCGGAGAGGTTGCCGTCCGCTCAATCGCGCTTCGATGTTGTGGCGGCGAGCGCTGGATTTGTTGAGAGCGTCGAGTGCGAACAACTCGGGCTGGCGCTGGCGATTCTGGGCGGCGGGCGCGAAACGAAAGAAAGCACGATCGACTACGGCGTCGCGCTGGAATTTCACAGGCGCATTGGCGATCGTGTGGCGCAAGGGGCGCCGCTGGTCACCATCCATTACAATGACGACGCTCGCCTCGATCTGGCGAAGTCGATGATCGCGGCGAGTTACCGCATCAAGCCAGATGAGCCGAAATTCAAGCCGATGCTGATTCGGTGTACCGTCGGTTGGCAGGATTGATTTTTTCTTCGGTCGGGTCGCGAGTGGATTTCATGGTGCCGGTGCGCAATCGATTCGCGGCGACGAGTGTGTCGCGTGACGGAAAGAGGTTGAACGCATGGGACGTCTAACAGGGGTGCTGGGCATCGCGGTGATTCTCGGCTGCGCCTATCTGTTTTCGACCAATCGCCGCGCAATCAAGCTCAAAACTGTCGCCTGGGGGATCGGGCTGCAACTCGCGCTCGGGTTATTTGTGCTCGATGTGAAGTCGGGGCAGGTACTTTTCGGCACTCTGGGCTACTACGCGAAACATTTACTCGATTTTTCCTACGTCGGCTCGGAATTTATTTTTGGCGAGCTTGGCAAGGCGAATTCGTCTCTCGGGCTGATTTTCGCGTTTCAGGTTTTGCCGACGATTATATTCATCGCCGCATTTTTCGCGGTTTTGTATCACATAGGCGTGATGCAAATCATCATTCGCGCCGCCGCATGGGTGATGACGCATGTGATGGGCGCGAGCGGCGCCGAGTCGCTCAACGTCGCTGCCAGTATTTTCATGGGACAGACGGAAGCGCCCCTCACGATTCGTCCGTTCTTGCCGAAACTGACGAAATCCGAACTGATGACCGTGATGACCAGCGGCATGGCCCACATCTCGGGCGGCATGATGGCCGCATACATCCGCGTTGGAGGAGCCGACGCGAAGAGTCTTCTGACGGCGGTGATCATGACGGCGCCCGGCACATTGCTGATGGCGAAGATGCTCGTGCCGGAGACGGAGCAGCCGCTGACAGCCGGACGCGTGGAAATGCCTGCTACCGAACGCGAATCGAACGTTCTCGGCGCGATTGCCCGTGGCACGGTCGATGGATTGCATCTCGCGCTCAACGTCGGCGCGATGCTGATCGTTTTTCTCGCTCTGCTGGCGTTCGTGAATGCCTGCATGGGCTGGGTTCATTTGCACGTCGGATGGTTTCCCTACAACCTGCAGCTCGTGCTTGGTTGGCTGTTTTCGCCGGTGGCTTGGCTGATTGGCATTCCCTGGCACGATGCGTCTGCGATCGGAAATCTACTGGGAACGCGCATGGTGTTGAACGAATTTGTGGCGTTCGCGCAATTGGGCCAGATCAAAGCAACGCTCGATCCGCGCAGCTTCACGATCGCGACCTTCGCGCTTTGCGGATTCGCCAATTTCAGTTCGATCGGAATTCAGATCGGTGGCATCGGAGCGCTAGCGCCGGAACAGCGCAGCCAGTTGGCGAAATTCGGCATAAGGGCGATGCTGGCGGGCACAATGGCGAACCTGATTTCAGCTTCGATCGTCGGGATTTTTTCTTAGGCTGGCCTGAACACACATGGTTGCGAAGACGAAATCCAGGTCCGGCGAGTTTGAACAAGCGACGCGCGCGGCAAAATTCATTTTGTCGAAGACGAAGCTTCGACCGAAGATCGCGCTCGTTCTCGGCTCGGGCCTCGGCGCGTTCGCCGATGAATTCGCGAACGCCACGCGCATCCCATACAAAAAAATTCCGCATTTCCCGCAGTCGACGGCGATCGGACACGCCGGCCAGCTTGTAATCGGGAATGTCGGCGATGTCCCCGTCGTCGGGATGCAAGGCCGGGTGCATCTCTATGAAGGCTATACCGCGAAACAGGTCGCGTTCCCGATTCGCGTCTTTCAACGCGCCGGGATCAAAGCCGCCATCATCACCAACGCCGCCGGCGGCATCAATTTACGCTATTTCCAGGGCGCCCTGGTTGCGTTGCGCGACCATATCAATTATCAGGCTGCGAATCCTCTGATCGGTCCGAACGACGATCGATTCGGCCCGCGTTTCCCGGACATGACGCACGCCTACGACAAGGATTTCCGCCAGTTCGTCTCAGAGGAAGGTAAGCGTCTGAAGCTCAATTTGCATGAGGGCGTATATCTCGCGTTGCTCGGGCCAAACTACGAGACTCCCGCAGAGATTCACGCCTTTCGCGCGCTCGGCGCCGATCTGGTTGGCATGTCAACCGTCCCCGAAGTGCTGGCCGCATGCCACAGCGGCATTCGCGTACTCGGTATTTCGTGCGTCACAAATATGGCGGCGGGAGTTACGGGCGAAGTTCTGACGGCAGAAGAAGTTTTCGAAACCGGCGCCCGCGTAAAAAACGATTTCATCGCTCTGCTGAAAGCCGTGATTCCGCGTATCGCGCAAACCGTTTGACAGACTCGACGCGCGATCGTCCCCGTACTCGGTAACGCCCTTTAAATTTTTTCGTCGTCACATCAGGTTTGCGAGACAATCGTTGCATGTCAGACTTCGATCATCTGATTTGCGTCGCGAAACAATCGCGCGAAAATGCTCACGCTGCCTATTCGAATTTCCGCGTTGGCGCCGCCCTTCGCGCCACCTCCGGTCGAGTCTTCGGCGGCTGCAATGTCGAAAACGCGACCTACGGCCTCACCGTCTGTGCCGAGCGCGTCGCGATCTTCAAAGCGATCAGCGAAGGCGAACGCGGTTTCGACGCGATCGCCGTGGTCACCGATTCCGATTCGCTCACCCCGCCCTGTGGCGCCTGCCGTCAATTAATTTGGGAGTTTTGCGGTGACGTTCCGGTCGTGCTTTCGAACTTGAAGGGAAAATCCGAAGTACATCAAATGCGCGAGCTATTTCCAAAACCGTTCGACGCTTCGAATCTCTAGTTTCGATTGTGATCGGTGCAGTGGGGCAAGTGGTCGGCAATGCGGACCGCGCAGACTAAGATGTCATCAATTTCCGAAGCAGATTCTTTCCTTCCGTATCCGTCAAAACCCGATTCCTCATCAGCAGCGTGATCAGCTCGTTCAGCACGTTGCGTGGATCTTCGTTCATCCCGGTGCGTTCTGCCGCACCCGCCGCCTCGTGAACCAACTCCGCTCCGGTTGCCGTCGCAGGAACTCCAGCTCCAGCAACGCCCGCATGCGAACCGACCGGGCCGGATTCCTGCAAAGGAGCAACACCACTGCCGCTTAGCTCGCCAACCCACGCCGCCAAAATCTGTAGCTGCTCCGGCGCAATACTCGTGAAGATCAGTCCCATCCCCATCCCGCCCGTCGAGTACAAGACCTTCGCATTCGCGCTGAACGACTTCTCATTGCGAGTGATGCGTACGTGTAGGTCCGCTCCCCTCGCGAACGGGCTCATCACTTCGAAATAGCACCCGCCAAGCCCAATGTCGCTGATCCGCCCCGTAATTCGCGTATGTGTCTTGGCATCCGTGGCTTCGGCCATCGCCGCGACGGGATAACGAGGCTCCGCCCGGCGCTCTTTGCCGCCACCTTGGGCGCGCAGTTTCGTTCCATTCTTTACCAGCGGGCTTTTCTTTAAATCCAGCATCGACGGTTGACACCTGTAGCAATTTGCGGAAGGGAAGGCCTGACGAGAACGATCAGCCCTTATCTTCGTGCGAAGTGGGAAATGGTCTTCGCCGATCGAACTGCGTCCAGCGTAGCGTCCCAATCCGGTGCCGTGCAAGGTCCCCGGCTGGCAGCCTTGCCTCAAGAAATAACGCTTCAGTTGGATGCCGGGAAGGCCGGAGTGGACTTGTAGCGTGGCTTATCGAGCACGGATGCCGAGACGCTTTCGACTTGCAGGCTGGCCACGATTTTCTCCAGGTGCGCGATGATCTTTCGCTCGTCCGGTCGTCGCGAACCCGCTGATTCTTCGCTAGTTACGCTCGAAGCTGAGTCGGAAGCCGTGCCCACGGCAGTCGAGACGTTTTGGAGGGTCTGCCCAGCCGTCGCTGCCCCCGATTTGACCCCAACGCGAACGAAGAACTCGTAGCACGCCTCATTAGCATACCCGGCATAGTCTCGTTCGAAATACTCCGTTCCTCCGTCCCCCGCGTCGATGTCTACCCACGCAAACGACACGCCTTGCGCCGTCACCGTCCCGCTCGGAGCCTTCACGTCGCCCATCCGCGCCAGCAGATTCGAACGGCAAGTCGCCGCCGTCTGATACCGATTCACCGCAAATTGCACCGATCCCCCCGCAAACGACGTATTCGGATACGCATCGTCCGGCACGACAATCGTCGCCAGCAACGCAGCTCCCGGGTCGTCCGAACTTAGCTCCTCGGCCGTCCGCACACCGGCCCCCGCCTCTTTCGCCTGCTCCCACGAAATCGCCCGATCCGAATCCGCGTCGCCGTCCCCATCAACATCGGCGTCGCCCGACTCAAGCAGCGCAAAATTCCGCGGATACCGAAAGCTAACCCCAAACCCCGGATCGGAGTACAGCGCGAAGCTCGAATCGCGAGTCGGCGCCTTGCCCGAAGGCTTCGCCAGCCCAGCGACGGTTGGCCGCCGCACAGCCGCCGCCAATTCACGCGCCTTCTCCTGACGCACGGAAGCCGCGTTACTTGAGCACCCAACGACTGCGCAGCCCGCCGAAAGTGCCGCCACGGCAAGGAAAGCAATCTCGAATCGTCGATTCGACATGGAAGCCTCCGAAGCAGCTGGAGACATCACGTCCGTCTCGCCGTCCGCTTCGACGGGGATATATGCAAAGCTCCGACCTCTCGTATAATATTTAAAATAAGTGCTTTAGAGTCCAGGCAGTATGCGTCGATCGTGTTGAGCAATCCACACCTTGTGGCCAGTAATCCTCAAAGCTGTCCGGCGAGGCCTTTCCTTAATCTGCACTTTGCGTCAAGATCGCTCGCCGATACCAGCACCGACACCGAGAAAGCCCCATGAGCCCCATCGACGCGACAAAGCCTTCCAACCCCGCCAAGCCCGACCTCGACCAATGCCGCGCCATGCTCCGCGTCGCCATCGACGAAGCCCGCCTCGGCTTGGGCGAAGGCGGCGTCCCCGTCGGAGCAGCTCTCTTCGACGGCGCCGGCACCCTGCTCGCCCGAGGCCGCAACCGCCGCGTCCAGGAGTCCGACCCCAGCATCCACGGTGAAACCGACGCCTTCCGCAAAGCCGGCCGCCAACGCTCTTACCGCGACAAAATCATGGTCACCACCCTCGCCCCTTGCTGGTATTGCAGCGGCCTGGTCCGCCAGTTCCAAATCGGAACCGTCATCGTCGGCGAATCCGTCAGCTTCCGCGGCGGCCTCGACTGGCTCATCGAAAGCGGCGTCCGCGTGATCGACCTTCACTCCCAGGAATGCATCGACCTTCTCGAAAAGTTCATCGCCGAGAAACCCCACATCTGGAACGAAGACATCGGCGAGGAATAATCGCGAATCGCGGCTGAATCGCATACCGCGCCCCCGGCAAGCTCATGTAGGGGCGCAGCACTGCTGCGCCCCATGTCCGCAAGATCGCAAGAACTTGGTGCCTTTGATTTTGTCCGCCACCCCACCGCCACCCGCTGCAAATCCTCCGCCCCCCGGCGTACACTTCCTACGGCGCCCTAACCCGGCGCCAACCGACCACCGCGCCGTCAACCGCGCGATCCACAAAGGGGCAGCGTGTCCGATCCGAAGTCCGAATACACCAAGCGGCTCGAAACCTACCTCCAAATCGCCGCCGCGAAAAATCGCGTCCATATCCAGATCGGAAATTTCAAACTAGCGATCGTCGCCGTCGGACTCGTTCTCGCCTACCTCTCGCTAGGACGCAAAACCTTCAACTCCGAATGGCTGTGGCTCCCCATCGCCGCATACCTGATCCTGGGTTGGATTCACCAGCGCATCATTCGCACCCGCACCCGCGCAGAAACCGCCGCCGCCATGTACCGCCGCGGCATCGCGCGCATCGAGGACCGCTGGGCAGGTACCGCCCAAACTGGCGAGCGCTTCCGCGACGCCAATCACGTCTACGCCGACGACCTCGATCTCTTTGGCCGCGGCTGCCTGTTCGAACTCCTCTCGACCGCGCGTCTTCCCATGGGCGAAAACCAGCTCGCAGCTTGGCTGAAATCTCCATCCCCGCGCGCCACAATTCTTGAGCGCCAGAAGCTCATCACCGAACTCCGCGACAATCTCGATCTGCAACGCGATCTCGGAGTTATGGGCGAAGAACTCCGCGCCCGCCTGAATCCCGAATCGCTCGTCGGCTGGGCCGAAGGCAAGCGCGAAATGCCCGGAGCCATCTGGCATGCCGCCGCGATTTTCCTCACCCTCGCGTTTCTCGCCACCTTGGCCTGGTCGATCGCAGAGCTCAATTCGTGGCCTGTTCTCTGCGTCTTCGTTCTCGAAATCATTTTCCGCCGTGCACTCCATCACCGCGCACACCACGTGAACGAAGGTGTCTCCTGCAATGCCGAAGGCCTGCTGCTCTTCGCCGATGTTCTGCAACGCCTCGAGCGCGAAAAATTTTCTTCGCAACGTTTGCAATCCTTGATGGCCAATCTCCAGCGCGATGGAGCCGTTGCCTCGCGCTCGATTCGCCGGCTCGCGCAAATCGAATACTGGATCGACGCGCACCACAGCTTGATCGGCCACTTGCTTGAGCTTCCCCTGCTCTATTCCATCCAGATCGCCTTCGTCGCCGAGTGGTGGCGACATCGTCACGGAGCGCGCATGCGCGCCAGCATCGAAGCCGTCGGCGAAATCGAAGCTCTGATCTCGCTCGCCACCTATTCCTACGAACATCCGGCCGATCCATTCCCGGAGTTCGTCGCCTCGGCCCCCAGCGCGAAAAATCCCCCGGCCTTTTTCGATGGAGTCGAACTAGGCCATCCCCTGATCGCCGCCGCAAAAAACGTTCGAAATTCTGTGCGTCTCGACGACTCAACCCGCGTCCTCCTCGTCAGCGGTTCGAACATGTCCGGCAAGAGCACGCTGCTCCGCGCCGTCGGCATCAACACAGTGCTCGCCATGGCCGGAGCCCCGTCCGCGCAAAGTCTCTACAACTCTCGCCCACTCCAAGTCGGCACACGCATTCACAGCACCGACTCGTTGCAGGAGGGCCGCTCCACGTTTTTCGCCGAAATCCTCCACATTCGCAGAGTCTTCGATCTTGCCGGAGCTAAGCCGTCGAGCGACGGCACGAACGCAAGCGCAACAGCGTCGCCGGCAGCCGGCGAGCCCCGCGCCCTCCTCTTCCTCTTCGACGAACTCCTCGAAGGCACAAACTCGAAAGATCGCCGCATCGGCTCCGAGCGTCTGATCCAGGGACTGCTCGAACGCGGCGCAATCGGCATCGTCACGACACACGACCTCGCGCTAACCGAAATCACCGCCGGAATCGGCAACGTGATTCGAAACGTCCACTTCGAGGATCAGGTCGAGGGCAACAAGATGCGGTTCGACTATCATCTCCGCGACGGAGTCGTCACCAAAAGCAATGCCATCGCGCTCATGCGCATCATCGGTTTGGATATGTAGCGATTTCTCGGTGGGAACTCTTCAGCCTTATCGATGCGCGCGGTAAATCACGTAGGGCGGCGGCTGGGGTTTGCGGTTCCGGTCGCGATGCGCTGGCCGCTTCAGATCCAATTCTTCGCGCAGCCAGTGAAACCACACGTAGATTAAGAAAGCACAGCCCAGCAAAGCAATCGTCGAAAAAATCATCGTCGGCATATCAATATGGGGGACGCGAGGCGATGTCGCCGTGACGAGGTGTAGGAGGTCCTGGCGGCTCTGGATGAGACTGCGTCCCCACTTGATCCATGGTGGCCCGCGCGTGGTTCGGAAGTCCTGAGTCCGTTGTTAGAAAAATATAAGCACGAGGAAGCCGGTAAGCCAACCCGTCGCTGCGATTGCCGATTCATCACCCTGTAGCCGCGGTCGCTTCCCAGACCGCGGGATTTAGATTCAACGTCGCCCAGAAAAATTGTGGAAAGAATGCCGCCTTCAAACGTTCACGAGCTCGAGGCTCTAATGCAATCCCGAAACACATCTGAAAATTTCTCCTTGAAAAAGACCGGCCGGCGAGAACGTTGGCTCGCCCTGTTCATCATCGCGATCCTCAGCTTGCTGCCGTGCACTTCGCTGGCGCAAACCAAGAAACCTTCACACAAAGCGGCTGCGGCAGCCGCCGTGAAACCAGCGAAGGTGGACTGCGGTGGTGGTATTGAACTCCGCGTCAGCGCCGCAACTCCAGCCCAGGGCACGTTGCTCGTCGCCGAAATCCGCAGTCCCGACACGCTGTCAGCGAATCGCCGGAAAATGGACCGACCGCGACATTTCCTTCTGGCAAGCCACCGGCGCGAATATTCCCAAAGGCGCACATGTCTGGCGCGCCCTGCTCGGCGTCGATCTCGAACAAGCCGCAGGCGACTACAAACTCACCGTCACCGGAAAATCGGCCGACGGAGCCGCACTCACGTGCGAAGCCTCCATCGCCGTCCGCGTTGGAAAATTTCCCACCGAGCGCTTGAAAGTCGCGCCGAATTTCGTCGAACCAAATCCCGAGCAAGCCGCAAAAGCCGCCGAAGACCAAAAGAAACTGCGCGCTCTCTACGCTACGGTCACTCCCGAAAAATTGTGGACCGGACCCTTCCGCATCCCGCTCGACGGCGTAAAAACCGGCGGCAACTTCGGCAAGCGCCGCATCCTCAACGGCAAATCAAACTCACCCCATTCCGGCGTTGATCTGCCCTCGCCAACTGGAACACCCGTGCACGCCGCGCAATCCGGCCGCATCGTTCTCGCCGAAGAGCTCTACTTCGCCGGCAACACCGTGATCATCGATCACGGTTTCGGCATCTACACGCTCTATGGACACTTTTCCGAGATCGACGCAAAAGTCGGCGACGAAGTGAAAGTCGGCGATGTGATCGGCAAAGTCGGCGCCACAGGCCGCGTCACCGGTCCCCACTTGCACTGGGGACTCGAAGTCGATCGCGCCCGCGTCAACGCCATGGAAATCGTCGGCAAACAGTAATCTGCCGTCTCTTTCTCTCGCGACCTCTGTGAACTCTGTGGTGAAATCTTCTTCCGCGGTTTTCACCGCGAAGCCGGCGAATTCATCTCCTGCTTCGTCTCCACAGAGAACAGCATAAAATTTGAAAACTCGTGCGAGATGATCGTCCGCCGGTAATCCGAATCATCATACGTTTCGGCAAACTGCGGCAGCCACACTTCCACATTCCGCGTTCGAAATTTCACCGGCGCATAGTCGATCGCAAGAAACCACCCCATAACGCCCACAGGCAACACCGGGTGCATCAACCCGATCTCCAGGTGAATGACTTCGCCCGAATCCTGCGCGATCCACGCGCGCCCTTTCAGCGGCGCTGGATACACATCTCCTTTTGATCCAGTAAACGTCGCCGTGTGATCCGGACGATCCTTGCGCTGCCGAAGCGTGACCAGCCACGCCGCCTGCCCCTGCCACAAAACCGCGCCGCCGCAATGCATTTCGTAATTCTGTTGAATCTCCGGAAGAAAAATCAGCGCCATCTCCGGCAGTCCGATACTTTGTGATGTGGACGGAATGGGGTGGCCGCCTTCGTGCTCGACGCGCGTCTCCGAAACCTTGAATCCTTCCGTCTGTCGCACCAGCGCCGCGTTGTAATTGAAATCGCTGATGCCGCTGCCTAGCTGTTGCGCTCCTCCTCCAAGCACTCGATACACGATGTGCTCTTGCGCCGTGAAATTCTGCAGATTGCTGACCAGTGCCTTCGCGCGCGTTGCCGCTTGCGCCAGCACTTCGTTCAGTTCGCACTCCGAAGCGTCGACGCGATCCTGCTTGCCGGGATCGAGATCGGGCGGATTCCAATACAGCGCTTTGGCTTTCGCGGGAGCAGGAGCGCGTGTCGCTGCGGATTCATGCGCCGAAGGTGAAGGCGTCGTGTTCGTCGGCACAGGAATACCGGTTCTCCCTAGCTTCAGCTTCCGCAATCGCGTCGGGTCCGGAATCAGTGTCGCCGCTATCAGCGCTTGCCGCAGCCGGCGGCGATGAATTTTGCGCAGGCGCTATCGTTGAAGGAGCGACCTCTGCACTTTGTGTTGCCGGCGATTGTCGCGGCTCCAACGGCTTCGGCGTGAGCGGTGCCGCTGGCGCCGTCACATCCGAATCCGCCATCATTTTCTTCAGCTTCTCCGATCGCGGCGAAAAATATCCGCGCCGGCTTTGTACGTCGATGTGCTCGCGATCGACCTTCACCTTCAGCGGATGGTATTGCCCATCGGGCTTGCTGTTCGCGAGGGAGAATTCGAGTAGGTAGACGTACTCCGGCGCCGCCGAAAGTCGCCTCAGTCCGCTTTCCAGATCGTTTGTGTTGTGTACAAAAGTTCCGCCCGTCGCGTCGGCAAGTCCCGCCATCACCGCGTCATTGCTGGTCGACGTTTCTACGTGCGTCCGGATACGCTCCGTCGTGTCTTTTGCAGGCCCATTGAACTCTTCCTCCGCCTTAGGGGCGATTGTGTACAGTCCGCGTGCGTCGAGCGTGCTGATCGTCACATTCGCTCGTGCCGCAGCCTCGATGACTTGATTTTGCAGTACGAGTGCTTCGTTGGTTTCCGCGAAGAAACCCGGCGAGATCAGTACAAGGGTCCGCTGACCGGGGAGATTAACCATCTTCCGGACGACTTCCCGAATGTAGATGTACGAGAACCGTGTGTCCTGTTCCCCGAGCGCGACCGCGCGTTGTGCCGCCTCGTGCGTCAATTTCTCGGCCATCGCACGCTGCATTCTGGGATCCAGCTTCGCGCACTCGCAAGTGTCATCGACCGCAGCTTCGAAGACGCGCTCGTCGTGCTGAACCTCGATCAGATAGCCATGGAAGTAATCGATATTGGGGCACGCATGAGGGTCGCGTTGATACGGACTCCGTTGCGGACGAAGACCGTCGATCGTCTGCGCGAGTCGCGCACGGTCGTTCGTCACACCGCTGTCGTCGGCGCCAAGAATGCTGAGGACGGATGCAGAATCCCCCGCGCTCAGAGTTTCGTTGAGCACCTTTTTTGCGGCACCACGTAATGCTGAGATATCGGCCGCCGAAATGTGGAGATCATCAAAAAGAAAAACGACGAAACGGTCCGATGGCGGCGCCGCTGGCGCATTGCCTGATGCCGGCCTGGGTGGCGTGGCTGAAGAACTCGAGTGCGCTGTCTAAGGCGTCCGCGGCGCTCGGCGCGCGCTGTTCGACAGTAAATCCGGTAATTTTGAGCGGTTTGTTCTTGTCAAAAGCTGAAAGTCACTTTGCGTAAGACCGCCGACCGCGTGTCCCTGCGAATCACGAACGACAACCGGCACCAGCACCGAATTCACACTAACCTTGATGACTGGCCCCATCTGCTCGACTTGCTTGGCCTCTTTTTCGCGCAGGTTCCTGCTGTCCGGAAACTGCGGTGAGCGCGAGGAAAGCAGTGGCGCAGAAGAAAACGGCGGCACGAACTGGAGTTCGACCCATCTTACGTTGGCAAGCTCTATCGTCGTTCCGCAAGCCCTATCATTGTCATCCTGAGCGAAGCGAAGGATCTCAGAAGTAAGCGGCTTCTCCCACTGACTCGCGGAGCCTGTTACGCGACGGTGTTACGTGAGCGATTGTAATACCGCGTCCCCACCCTACGGGCGAAAATCCTCCTCCCCACCTGTACGTCAGGCCAGTTGGCTTACCGTCCGCTTTTCCACTACTTTCTAAGCGAAATTTAATGTGTTCGGCCGACCGCGCGAATAACATTTCAGGCATCCCAGTCCGATCGACCACGTCACTTCTTGCAGAGCGGGGGCTCGCATGAAACGCATGCTTCAACCACTGGTTATGCCAGGTTCAACTCGTCGAATGCCGCGCCGCGTCGTTACCGGCGAGCATGTCTGGGTCTACTGGCGATGCGATGGCCGCGACGACGTAGCCCGCGTTCGAAATCTCAGCGTTGGCGGTATGTTCATAGAGACAAAACAACCCAAGCGCATCGGTGCCTCCACCAACCTGCACTTCCTGGTGCAGGAAGGCGCAATTCGCGCCGAGGCCACTGTGCTCCACGCCAAACAGGGCCAGGGCATGGGGCTCCGCTTCACCGCCGTCCGTGACGAAGACCGGACCAAGCTCATCTCCCTGATGGCTCGCCTGCGCGTCGTTTGACATCGCGTGAGCTCCGTCAGTTTGCGCTGAAAGATCGTCAGAAATCGTCAATTTAGGTCGCGAAACCTATGATTTGCCGGCCTTTTTGCAAGAAATCCGACGACTCCACCGTCCCCGCCGGACGGCCCACCGGGGTGCGCCGCACACTCTTGCCGCCAACAACCCCTTTAGAATCACATTCTTGCACAATGCGCGCCTGCAAAGTCCTTAGAATCACATCCTTACGCAAAAACAGGGGGAGGGGGAGTCATTACGTTAACCACCCTACTCTCTCCAAGCCCACGCCGAAATTTGCGGCGCGCCCCAGCATCGGTACATCGGTACTTGCTTCTCTAGCCCTCCTGAGTGGTACCGACATGCCATTGTTGCTCGCAATTCGCTGCTTCAATATCACCTGCACGCGGGAGTTGCGCGCAAAAGGCTTCGGCCCAGTAGCAGCTCCGAAAGATGACTGAGGGGAACGGTTCATGGCTATTCTTCACTTCCGCTGTAAAGAGCGCCGCCGGACAGTCCGGGTAATGCTGACCATCCCGCTGACGGTTCACGGAATCTCCACCGAGGGCGAGACCTTCGCCGTCGAGACCAAGTCGCACACCATCAGCCTGCATGGTGCTTCGCTCGAATTGGAATACCCGGTGCAGCTCGCCGACGTCCTCACCATCGAAAATGAGCTGACGCACGAGCAGGTGGAAGGACGCGTCGTCACGCTGAAGAAAACGCGCGAAGGCAAAATGCACGTCGGCGTCGAGTTCACCAACAAGGACGTAAATTTCTGGCACATGGTTTTTCCCGCCCCCGGCGCCAAACCGATGCGCCGCGCCATCGCCAACAACCGCGAACCCGTCGCCGCCCGCGGCTGACAGTTCCGCGATTCTCGCAGCCGAGAATCACCCAACAGAATCCCGCGAGATTACTCGCAAAGGGCGCTCCTCCAGAGCGCCCTTTTTCATTTCAGCAGCGCGCCTCTTTTGTAGGGGCGGGGCTTGCTCCGCCCGGCGTAAAGTCCTGCTACGAAATTCGCCGTCGGCGTCGTGCCTACAGGTTCAAGTGAGCCCTACGCCTCTCACAACGTTCACAAGCCGCAGAAACTCGCGCCATTCGCAAGTACGCAGAGCAATCGCGTATTGGCGCGCGCGTTTAGTTTGGGCATCGCGATATAGTCTTCGCGTGGGCAAAATTGCATGAGCAAAGCTCCGACGCGAATTGGACTGATCTCCGACACTCACGGATTGCTACGCGAAGAAGCTTTGACCGCGTTACGCGGTTCCGAATTGATCGTCCACGCGGGCGACGTCGGTGAACGTGACATCCTGCCGCGCCTGCGCAAGATCGCTCCCGTCGTCGCCGTGCGCGGAAATGTCGATACGCAAGACTGGGCGCGCCGCGAACTCCCCGAAACCGCTGTCGCCGAAGCCGGCGATATTTCCATCTATGTCCTTCACGACGTCCATGCGCTGGACCTGAATCCCGCCAAATCAGGCTTTCAGATCGTGGTCAGCGGCCACTCTCACAAGTACCTACAAACGGAAAAGGACGGAGTGCTCTACATCAACCCCGGCAGCGCCGGCCCGCGCCGTTTCACATTGCCGATCACCGTGGCGCGATTGGATTTGGCCGTGAAGCCTTGGAAGGTCGAATTCGTAGATCTCGAGAAGCTCTGATTTTCCGCGACCGTTCGGTCTCAGTGAATCTCACTCCGCGCCAACGAATTCGCCCCGCTCTTGAAGCCCGTGGGTTCCGAGGGACGGATCTATTTGCACTTGCGCGGGCTGGTGCTAGACTCCCGGCATGGCTAAGAAAAAAGCAGCTCCTAAGAAATCGAAGAAACAGAAGCCCGCGCCGAAAAAGGCAAAGGCAAAAGCCAAGCCGTCAGCGGTAAAGGCAAAGGCGTCCGCGCCCGCCAAAGCGAAAGCCGTTGCGAAGAGCAAAGTTGCCGCGAAGGCAAAGGGCAAAATCGTCGCGAAGGCGAAAGCCAAGACTGCCGCGAAGGCGACGCCCGCGAAGGCGACGACCGTCGCAAAGGCGCGCACCGCGCCGCGCCGTGACGCGTCCGACTCCGACACGGATCTGCGCGTGAATCAGGAAGTCGAGATTGTGAGCGCGAAGCCGCGTTCTCGCGTTGCGCGAGCCGGAGCGGGCTCCGGCGACTTGCAGGGAATCTCCACTGTCGAGGACGTCGACTCTGAGAGCGAGGACGAGCTGCTCGAAGAGGGACAATCATTCGAGGCCGGAATCGTCGGCGGCGTCGAGCGCGCCGGTGACGACGAAGAGCACGAAGTCGTCACGCACGAAGTGCTGGAAGATGACGTTCCGCGCGAATACGACGACGAAGATCGTCCGTGAAGTCTGACGTCATGAAGTCTGACGTTCCGCAACGACTTATTTAACCCCGCAAGATTGCCTCGGCATAAGGTTTCGCACCCAAACATCTCCCACGATCACCTTATGGAGCCCGACGCTCCGTTGCGGTGCAATTGTGTTGTTGTCGTGAACTGGTGGGAGTTTTCGCGATCGTCTGCGATTTTTAAAATGCTTGCGTCGTTTCGCTGCGTTGCCGCTTGAATGAAACGGACCGGATTTGAGTTGCATGAAGTGAATTGAAGTCAGCCCTTCCTTCGCATTTTGCGCAGCTCTAACGTTCCATTCATCTCGATGTTGTGAAGTGGAAGCGGAATCCGCTCGCTCGCGCGAGTCGGCCGCAACGCGCAATGCCCGCGAATATTGCAACCCGCCACGCCCGACACCTGTTCCAAGAGGTTTTCATGGATAAGCCATTCGGTGTTTTGGTGATCGTGCTTGCGATGTTCGTCACAATCGGAGCGCTCGCGACGAGTTCGTTGACTCCTGGCGATCCGCGGCCCGGCGAGCCGCGAGGCGCAACAGGCGCAGAGCACGCCGCTGCGAAGCCGCCCTCGTCTGCGTCAGCGCAGCAATCCGCGACGAATCGCGCAGCAAACGGCGCATCGAGCGCCGAGATCGAGCGCGGAAAATATCTCGTCGAGAATGTGGCCATGTGTGTGGAGTGTCACACTCCGCGCGACTCACAAGGCGCGTTGCGCAAGGACGCGTGGCTCGCCGGTGCGCCAATTTGGATCCGTCCCGTGGCGCCGATTCAAAATTGGGCCGATCACGCACCATCCTTGGCCGGCTGGCCGAGCTTCACCGAAGAGCAAGGCGAACGCATTCTGGAAAAGGGAACCGGACCGGAAGGCGAAGAACTGCGCCCGCCGATGCACATCTACCACATGAAGCATGAAGACGCGAAAGCGATCATCGCGTATCTGAAATCCCTACCGAGAAGCTCCCAAACCTACTAGCCCGCGCGTTCGCGTGGGCGATTTTGCGTTCGTTTAGCTAACGCCGCGTAACTTTGCGTTTCTTCTTCGCAGGTTTCGCCTTCGATTTTTTCTTCGGAGCGCGCTTCAATTTCGGTTTTGTTATGAGGCCGGCTTGCGTGGCCTTCGGCAATTTCGCGACGACGAGATCGTAGGCTTCGCGCAGCAATTCGCGGAGCTCGCTGGCTGGAATCGCTTCGCGCGTTTCGAGCGCTACCCATTTCGCGCGCGCCAGATATGGCGCGGGAATCACATCCTGGCGCTCGAGCAACTCGGCGAATCTTCTCATCGGAAGTTTTGAAGGAAAGCCACACTGGCGCGACTTCTAACACTGTGTGAGCGAACATTTTGTTGCCGACTTTGAATGTCAGATCGTTGCCCCAGATTTCGTGCTCTGTGGCGCCGGGAAAGCTCAGGCAGTGTTTGCGTAGTTCTTCGGCATGCATGGTTAACTCGCAATTTCGCGTGATCGCTGGGTGCCAAGATCAAGTGAAAAGCAGATTCCTCGGTTCGCTCGGAATGACAGTGTTTTGTGAATAGGCTGAAAACCCTGCGCTGATATTAAGTTGCCGGAACCCAATCCATGCCATCGATTCCGGGAGTCAAGTCGATCGAAGGTTCGAGCTTCCAATCTTTGAGATTGAGGACCTCGATCTTTCCGGCAGAGAGGAACGAAATGTACGCAACGCCTCCGTCTGGGCGTATTAAAACTTTGCCGAGCGCGGTTGGAGCATCGAAAGTTTTTGCCAATTTACGCGTGTGCAGATCGACCACAAAGATGTGGCCCTTCATACCGGCGCAGACGAGCCAATGATTGTCGGGCGTCGCTTCGGAGGCATAAACCGTTTCCGGCATCGGGATCGAAGTTGAGATCGCATTCGAGAGCGGATCGATCACCACGATGCGCGGCGTTTCCTGATCGTGAGTGAAAACGTACAGCCCATCGGGCTCGATCGAAATACGCTGCACGATTTTCGATACCGGGATCGTCGTGATCAGCTTTCGGTTATGAATATCGAGGACGCTGACCGTGCCCGCGTGAACGTTGGCGGTATACGCCGTGCCCGCCCCCGGGCGAATGATGAACATGTGCGATTCGTCTTGCCCGGTCGGAATCTCGGCGATGATCTTCCGCGTTTTGGGATCGATGACGTCGAGCGACTGCGAGAGCTCGGCGCTGACATAGAGATTGCCGTCCGGACCGAATTCAGGATTGTGCGGGCGGAGCGGCTTGCCGAGATCGATCGAATAGGCCAGCTTGCGGTTCGCGATATCGATGACGTCGATGGTGCTGCCATCGGTGCCCGGCTTTCCGACGCCGGAGTTTCCGTAGATCGGCACATACGCGAATTTGCCATCAGGGCTGACCGCGACTTCGTGGCCGTTGACGCCGACTGTGATTTTGGCGAGCTCCTTCCGCGCGTCGGGATCGACGATCAGCGCGGTGTGCTCGAATTGGTTGGCGACGACGATCAGGCCCTTCGACGACGCGGGCTTCGGGCGGGAATGAGCGGCTGTCACGATGAAAAAGAGAATGGCTGCGACGGCAATGAATGTAAATAAGGGATATCGCTTGCGCATGAGGCACCTCGGCGCTTTCGCGGTGCGGGCACGTGGCATCCGCGAAAGTGGAGGGATTATAGCGGGAAGGCGAGTTGACAGTCGACAGTTGAAAGTCGAAAGGGAAGATGACGACACTGGGACCGATCTTAGAAACGTCCGTCGCGCACCCAAGCCGTAACCGAATCTTCTACCGAGAAGACATCATTGGGAGCGTTCTCGAAACGCCCGCCAAGCTCATACGCGTTGTGCTCCAGAGGAATGCCGTCGTATCCACCGTTGAAAAGGAAACCGCGAACATAGAGTTCGGCGAATTTCGACACTCCCAGTTGACGATACTGTTCGACGTGAACCAGTTCGTGGAATAACAGCGCATTCGAGAACGGCTCGTGCGACACCACAACATTCTCGAAGGTGACTGCGTCAACGCTTGAGAAATCGGGCAAGTTTGAAATCCCAAAGGTTTGGGCCATCGAGAAGAAACCTGGATTGGAAAGCCTCTCGGTGACTAGGACTTTCGTTCGTGTCGTGTCCAGCAGGGAATCACGAAAAAAGCCACGAAGCGGATTCTTTTGTTCACTTGTGAGCGAGCTCGCACGAGTTTTGTAAAGATCGCGTTGCTCTTCGATGTAGCCGGCCACGAGACTCGAGACTAGCTGGACCGTGCCCGGATCGAGATTCGCCGCGCTCACGGAAGTTAGCCGCCTTTGGCGAAGCGGCGGAAGAAAGAGTCGGGCTTCCACTGCGGGCGCGCATCGGTGTCGGCGATTGTGCTCAGGAGCTGGCGCAGAATTTCTTCGTAGGTTGCGGCGGCGGCTTTGTCGACGGGCTGCGAGAGGTCGTCGGACGGTGCGTGGTAGCGCACGGTGAGCCACTGCTTGAAGACGGCTTCGTCGGGTGAGCCGGGATCGAAACCGAGATCCAGCTTCACCGCCGGGACTCCGTGTCGAATGAAGCTGTACTGATCGCTGCGAATGAAAGCGTTGCGCAGCGGCTGCGGATCGGCTTGCACGCGAACACCATACGCCGCGGCGGCGTCTTTCGCGAGATCGCCAAGATTCGATTCGGCGATGCCCTGCACCTTCAGCACTTTGATCGGGAACGATCGGCAGGAACATGTCGATGTTCACATCGGCGACGATCGATTTTTCGGGAACCGTCGGATGCGCGGCGAAATATTTCGAGCCGAGCAGCCCTTTTTCTTCGGCGCACACTAACACGAACAGCAGCGAACGCTTCGGATGCGTTTGGTCTTTCCACGACGCAGCGATTTCCATCACCGCGGCTGTGCCCGACGCGTTGTCCATCGCGCCGTTGTAGATTTTGTCGCCGTTGATCGGCTCGCCGATGCCGAGGTGATCGACGTGAGCGGAAAGCACCACGTATTCATTCTTCAGCGTCGGGTCGCTGCCGGGAAGCTTTGCCAACAAGATTCGCGGACTCGACCGGCTTTGTCTTCGTCGTCGCATGCGCCTTCAGCGAAACGGCGAGTGGAAAACGCGGCAGCGGCTTGCGATCTTTGCCGAGCGCGGCGATTTCAGCGAACGTGTGTCCCGAGCCGGCGAATAGTTTTTCCGCGTTGCCGGGATTGAAGATCAACGCCAGTTTGAGTCCTTCGCTTTCGTCGAATTCCTTGCCGACGAGATCCATCGACACTTGCGTGCGGCTCGAACTCATGCGCGACCACGGAACATCCATCGATGCCGGATTCGGAATGGCGATTAAGCCGATAGCTCCGGCAGCTTTCAGCGATTTCCATCGTTCGAGCGTGGTTTGATAGTGGGCCGACAAAGCCGTCGGCGTCTCGGCTGTTGAGCCCTGCATATAGACGACGATTTTTCCCTTCAGGTCGAGCCCGGCGAGGTCGTCGTAGTTTTGTTCGGGAATCTTGAGTCCATAGCCGATGAAGACGAGCTTTGCTGTGATTGCGTCGGGCGTGAGATTCACGCGCGTGGAAAAATAGGCATCATCTCCGAGCACGAGCGGTTCGGCTTTGCCGCCCGAAATCAGCGCTGCCGACGATTCGCTTTCGACGATTTCTCGCGAGACGAATTTCACCGGCTGGTAGAAGCCGTCGGTTCCGGCAGGCTCGAGGCCGGCTTTCTTGAATTGATCGACGACATAAGCTTGGGCTTTGCGCAGGCCTTCGCTGCCGGTTTGGCGGCCTTCGAGATTGTCATCGGCGAGAAATTGCACGTGCGCCCACCAGGCGTCGCCGGTGAAATGTTTCGCGGCGGTTTGAGCGAATGTCGTCGCGGCGAGAAGCAGAAGCGCGGCAGAAATCGATGGGAATGCAAATCGTCGATGACATCATCGAACCCTCAATTGGCTTTAGTTGATCGCGCGCAGCATATCAGGTTGAGTTGGGTCGGGGAAGGAACGAGCGATGGAGAGCGGCGGCGATTCTTATGGAATTTGGGTGGCACGGCGATGCGCTGTAAAAGCGGCGCGCGGAGCCGCCGCAATCCAGAGACGGCGGGTTGAGTTGGCGATCCGGATACGGTTGTATTGACCGGGCGAGCGGTGCAACGTAGGATTCGGCCAAGCAATCAAGCGAGATAGACGTTGGCTGTTCGCGGCGAAGGAATCGCACAGGGGGTGCACGTGTATTGTTCCAAGTGTGGAAGCAATCTGGCCGACGACGCCACGTTTTGCAGCAAGTGCGGCGCACAGATCGTGGCGGCTACTCCGGCCGCTGTGCCAGTGAGCAGCCCGGCGCCTTTGGCTGCCGCAGTTCCCGCTGGCGCGATCGCGGGCGGGTATGCGGTCGCGCAGCCTGTGTATGTGCAGCCGCTTCCTCTGGTTACGTATGCGGGATTCTGGTTGCGCGTGCTTGCGTATTGCATCGATGCGATCATCCTGGGAATCTTCGCCGTGCCGATCCTGATCGGCGGCGCGATGCTATTGGGCATTGGCGGAATGCTCGAAAATATTCCTCACAATCAGGATCCTTTTATCAACGGGATGCCTCCCGCTTTCATACTTTTCATCATGTTTTGTGGAGCTCTCGGACTTTTTGGGACGTGGCTGTATTTCGCGTTTCTGGAAAGCTCGGAGTGGCAGGGAACGGCGGGGAAGCGAGTGCTGGGATTGATCGTCACCGATTTGGCCGGGCAGCGCGTCACGTTTATGCGGGCGACGGGGCGGCATTTCGCGAAAATTGTGACCGGCCTCATTCCATTCGGCATTGGGTACATCATGGCAGGGTTCACGGAGAAACGGCAGGCGTTGCACGACATGATCGCGAGCTGCTTGGTGCTGCGCCGAGGTTAGCCCTGCGCCGAGGTTAGCCGAGTCGTTCCTTTGACAGGGCATGGCCTTCAGACTTTTCTCCGCAGTCGCCGCAAGAAATCGTAAGACGGAATCTCACCACAGAGTTCACAGAGGACGCGGAGCCTCCGGAACGCCGAAGGCTGCCGTGTAAGCCACCTTCCCGGGACCTCCTACGATTTCGTTCTGCAACTTCCTACAGACAATTGTGGATGGCGCAGTTCCCGCTGCGCGCTACCGTTAGCTCACCCCCTAGGCAACTCCTCGCAGTGGGTAACGGAGACTGTCATGCGCAACTGGAACTTGAACTGGAATTGGAAGAGTCCCTGGATCAAGGCGTCTTACGTGGCGGCTGTGACCACGCTCTTCACGTTTGTCGGGTGCTGGGCGGTGCTTGCCCATCAGGATTCGGCTCCGCCAGCGGCGCAGTCCAGCGCCAACGACACGACCTTCGCGAAGAAGGCCGCCGCGGGCGGAATCGCCGAGGTCAAGATGGGGCAGCTTGCGCAACAGAAGGGAACCGCCGAATCGGTGAAGAAATTCGGTGCGCGCATGGTCGAAGACCACAGCAAGGCCGGCGACGAGTTGAAACAGGCGGCTTCGCAGGCAAATATAACGCTGCCGACCGACATGAGCGCGAAGGATAAGGCGACGTACGACATGCTCTCGAAATTGTCGGGAGCGGCGTTTGATCGTGCTTACGCTCGCGATATGGTGCGCGACCACGAAGAGGACATTGCGGAATTCAACAAGGAAGCGAACGGCGGACACAATCCGGTGGTCAAGGATTTCGCGACACAGACTTTGCCCACGTTGCAGGATCATTTGAAGGAAGCGAAAGAGATGCGGCAGAACGTTGCGCCGGGAAATCCTGCGGCGACGAAGAATGGCGCGGGGAATACGGGTCGGCGCTAGCGTTTGATCGACGGAAAAAGATTAAAGATAACGCAGAGACGCAGAGGGGCGCAGAGGTTCGCGGAGGAAGCTAGACGGCGGGGAATTCGAGGCAAAACTTAGTGATAAGAGTTTGGTCAGGGCTGGCCTACGAGGGCTAGCCCTTTTTTGCTTCGGCGCGCTGCTTTTGCAACTTCATCGCGGTGGTGCGCAGAGTTTCGGGCACGTTCTTGTTCGTAGTCAGGCGCTTGAGGTCGATGGGATTGAGCATGGGAAGCATGTTCAGACTGCAATCGAGCGGCGTCTTGGCGTTGCTGAGCAGGTTTCGCACGACGACATAATTTTTGCGGAAATTTCGATTGTTGGCGATGAGCCGTAGGATTTCGTCGGTCAGCGACGACATCGTGGCGAAGGCTTCGACCTCCTGATCGGTGAGGCGCGGCGATTGCAGCACGGCGCGCTGCACGACTTTGTTCGTGTCTTTGATGAGCGTGCGGCGCGCTTCCGATCCGCCCTTGATGGCGAATTGCACGCGCTGCGAGACCGTCATTTTTGAGAGCTTTTGAATCAGCGTCTGCCGCTTCGTGCCATCCGGCTCTGCGTCCGCGGCGGCTTCCACCAATGCTGCTTCGCCGAGCGTCGCCTCATCCATGATTTCGCGCAGCATGGTCTTTTGCACCAGGGTAGCGGACGAATTTTTGAGGAGCGCTGCGGGGAGCGCGCTGGTGTCCGTCAGGCGGTCAAGATCGTCGAGCAGAATCTTTAGAGATGAGGCAGAGAGCGTGGGCGCAACGCCGACGAGATTTTCGGCGGTGCAGTTTTTGTTGCCGACCATGGCGTCGGCGACGCCGGGCTTGTCGGCGAGTTTGCGCGCGGCGTAGGCGAAGAGAGCGGGCGTGGCGGTCGAGCGCTTGAGCGCTTCGACGAAGGATTCGATGGGCTGAGTGAGCGCGGCTTCTTCGGCGTGTTTCGCGACGGCGGCATCGGGATCGGCGGCGAGGACGGCCAGGACTTCGGCGCGGTCTACCGGAGTGAGCTGCGCGCCGCCGGAACATACGGCGAGTTTGTTTTCGAGGGTCGCGCGACCCTGGCGAAGGTCTTCTACGAGTTCAACGCTGAGCGTTTCCACTGGGTGCCTGCCTTAAATCTTTCTGGCTGAGCACCATTGTACCGGACGCCCCCACCGAGGTGAGCGGCGGCATTGCTTGCCCGTTCAACTCCAGCAACACCACGGATGGGTGGGCGGCGGAGACGACGAACTGGTTTTTGGCGAAGAGGCGGCGCTTTTCGCCGGCGGGGAGGCGGCTGTCGAGAACGACGCGGCCGTCGGCGACGACGCGGACACGGGTCTGGCCGGAGGTGGAGACGGCGAGGTCGAGGCGCTCTGGGTTCGGGGAGTTAGGGTCCGCTGCGGAGGTTGCTGGCGAAGAATTCGCGGCGGAGTCTGCGGCGGCGTTGGCGCTCGGTGGCTGTGGCGCTGGCGAGGATGCGTTGGGTCCGGCTGCAGACACGGTGCCGGGTGACGTAACTTGCGCCGGCTGAACTGTGGCGGCTGATGCCGACGCTGCGAGCGCCGCCCGCTTCGCCGCTCGGTGCGCCGCGTATCGGTGCCAGCCGTAGACCGAGCCCCACACCGCGCCGACGAGCAGTAGCAAAATGGCAATCGCAGCGCCGGCTAAGGCCCATTTTGGAGGCGATGGAATCGGATCTTCAGTGAGCGCCGCCGTCGCAGGGCGCTGCTCGCCGTAGGCGAGGTCATACTCCGACAGCAGATTTTCTTCGTCGAGTCCGAGGTAACGCGCGATCGCGCGCACAAACCCGCGATTAAATACGCCGCCGGGTAATGTTTCCCAGTCTTCGCGCTCGAACGCTTCCAGAAAACGCGGAGGGATGCGCGTCGCGACCGTCACTTCGTTGAGGGTCACTTCGCGCAGCTCGCGCTCACGCTTCAGTAATTCGCCGAAACTTCCTTTGGTCATGCAGCCGAATCCCGTTTGCAGCAGAGCAACTTCGGTGCCACTGTGGGGCCGGTTGGGCCCAGTGCGGGCTGTGTTACGCCGGGAGTTTACGCCGGGGAGATCGCCAACACCCGAATCACCGAGGCCGGAGCGCGCCGCGCCGGCTCGATGCGAGTCCGGAGCCGAATCCAGAAAAAAAATCGCTCTCGAGGGCACTATAAAAGGGCGTGATGGGTGTGTCAAACAAACCAGAGCGTGGGGCGAAACGCGGGAGACCGATCAGTCCGATCAGTGAAGCTCAGTGAAAACGAATCCGTGAGCTTTGACGTTGGCGTGGCACGCAAAACACGAGGCGCCGGCATCCTGGACTGCGTTTTGCGCCTGGTCGTTTGCGTAGAATCGCTCGAAGCGCCAACCTCCGGTTTGTTTGTAGAGGTTGGAGTTTTTGATCATCACATCGACTCTGCGGCGATCGCCCTCGAAAATGATTCCATTCTTCTGCTGAGCTTCGCGCAGCTCGTAGACGATGACCGAGCCGTCTGCAAAATCACCTTTGGCGTAGCCGTCAACGGCTTTTGGATTTGCGAAGACGTGGTGCATTCCTTGTTCGCTCTCGGGGAGCGTTCCGCCGGGCAGGATGACGCCTGTTCCCACATGAACCCAGCGCCGGAATCCATCGGGATATTCCACGGAGTCGGCAGCGCACAACAGGCTGGCGGATAGAGCAGCGGCCGCAATCGAGAGCGCTATCCACTTGCGACTCTGGAAATTGGGGTGAGGAGTTCCGGCGCGTTTAGGCATTCGCATGGCCGCATCGTCTCGCGCGGCCAGCGGGGCTGTATTGTAAAAAATTCAACTAGTCGGCGGCGTTTTCGACGGATGCGACGTGTGGAGAGGGAATCGCTCTGCTGTATTCGCGCGGCGTGACTCCGGCGAAGGCGCGAAAGTCATGGATCAGGTGCGCCTGGTCGAAGTATCCGCAATCCGCGGCGAGGCCGGCCCAATTCACGGGCAATCCCTTTTGTACGCGACCTAACAGGGCGTGAAAACGCCGCACGCGGCCGAATAGTTTCGGTGTGAGGCCGACCTGCTCTCGAAATAATTGATTGAAGCGAGTGTGACTGAAGCCCATATCCCGCTGTATCTGCCGCACGTTGCGAAAAGCGTCTTCGCTGCACAACTGCTCGATCGCATAACCGACAGCGGGGTGAATAGGAACGGCTTTGCTCAGCTTGAGGCACAGATATCGCTCGACGATCTGAAATTGGGCGTTCTCACTTGTCGCAGAGCATAACTCGTTGAGTAGACGGTCCGCCTCACTGGGATACAGCTCGTTGAGGGCGATGTCGTCGTTATGCAGCTCGTGTACGGGAACCGAGAAGAAAACGCGGCCGGCACCGGGACGAAAGAGGATGCCGATGACTTCTGTGGACTCCGATGGATCCATATGAAAGGACACCGAGTATGGCCCAGCCAGCAAAGGGACGCGGACAGCGAGCACTCTGTTCTCGAAGTAATAGGACGCCGTCGGTTTCTTCAAATGGATGACGAGCGCCATAGCGCCGTTCGGATAGACACGCTCGCGCGAAGACGGCACGCCGGCGTTTGCGGTCCGCCATATAAAGTCGACGTACCTGGACAGTGGGAAAGGCGGTTTGTAGATACGCTGGGGCACAGCCAGAGTCCTCGTAGATAGAGACGCGAAACGGAGAAATTCGTTGGCGTCCTGCCCGGCGAATTCATCAGGACTTGATGCGCCGACGCAACTCTCGTGTTAGGCTCGCGTCCTCCCTGGCGCAGTCGGGCCCCTTGATTCAAAAAAAAACCAAAACCACTTCACTCGGTCCGCATCTACAACGACGGAGGAATTCATGAGCACCACCGCAACGGCGAAAGAAGCCTTTGATCCAAAGCCCGCAGCAGTTGACATGAAGTTTGAGATCGTCGTCATCCCGGTTTCCGATATCGATCGCGCGAAGGAGTTTTACCTCAAGCTCGGCTGGCGGCTCGATGCCGACTATGAAACCGACGATAAAGACTTTCGCGTGATTCAGTTCACGCCGCCTGGGTCGGGCTGCTCGATCATCTTCGGCAAGAGAGTTACGGCTGCCGTGCCGGGCACTTCGCAGGGTTGTATCTGATCGTTTCGGATATCGAGGCCGCGCGGAAAGAATTGCAGGATCGGGGCATCGACGTGAGCGATGTTTTTCATAGCGACGGAGTGTATGCCGGCACAGACGAACCTTATTTGTTTGGCCAGCACCGCGTCAGCGGGCCCGATGCGAATCATGGGAGCTATCGTTCGTTCGCGTCGTTCAATGATCCCGACGGCAACGGTTGGTTGTTTCAGGAGATCACTTCGCGCTTGCCGGGTCGCATCGATTCGGCGGCAACGACGTTTGCGTCGATCAAGGATCTCGCCAACGCGATGCGCCGCGCCGAAGCAGCGCACGGCGAACACGAAAAGCGCCTCGGCAAACGGGATGAGAACTGGCCCGACTGGTACGCGGAATATATGGCTCACGAACAGTCTGGGGAAAAGCTGCCGGAATAAAACGCAGGCTATCGCTGTTACTCAGGTGACGGAGGCGTCGTCAGTTGATGCGACGTCTCCGGCTCCGAGGCCGTCAAAGGAGGGATCAATGAGCACTCCAGCTGTTGCGCCTCAGTCTCAACGCGTACCGCAATTGCTCGGACAGACTGTCGTGGTTATTGGCGGCAGTGCAGGTATCGGACTCGAAACTGCGCGTCAAGCTCGTGCGGAAGGCGCGAAGTTGATTCTCGCCGGGCGGAACGCCGAGCGTCTGCAAGCCGCGGCGACCGAACTCGAAGCGGAGAGCACGAAGGCATTCGACGCCGTCGATGCTGGCGCGCTCGAGCAGTTCTTTCGCGATCTGCCAGGTCCGATCGATCACGTTATGGTGACCGCTGGCCGCCCCTTTTACGGGCGTCTGATGGATATGGATTTCGCGGAAGCGCGCTGCCACTGGAATCGCATCTCGTGTTGGCGATCCAGGTCGCGCGCCATACCGTTCACAAAATGAGGCCCGGCGGCACGTTGATTTTCATCGGCGGAACCGGCGCGCAGGCGACCAGGACTTGGTCTCGGCATTACGTCGGCGCTGACCGCGGCATTTCCCGCGCTCATAGCCAACCTTGCGATTGAGACCGCGCCAGTTCGAGTCAATCTCATCGCCGCAGGCTTTGTCGATACGCCGCTGTCGGCTGAACTGCTCGGCGACGATCTCGAAAAGCGCCGCCAGCAGTTGCGCGACACGAATCCGATTCGCCGCGTCGTCACCGCGGGCGATGTCGCCGCGCTCGCAGTGCACATCATGACGAACACGGCTCTGACCGGTGCGACCTACGACATCGATGGCGGGCAGCAGTTGGTCGCGCGCTGACGAACGAAATCGCTACGCATTTCGAGAGAGGCTCAATGCAATTTGTCGCTAGAGGTGTGTCTTGATTCGCCTATTGCGTGCGGCGCTGTTCATTGCTGTTGTCGTCGCGTTATCCCAATCATTGGCGCACGCGCAGGAAAAGGAGCGATCCGTGGAGAATCCGACGTCGTACCGCACCGTGCAAGTCGATGGGCTTTCGATCTTCTATCGCGAAGCTGGGCCTAAAGATGCGCCGACAATTTTGTTGTTGCACGGATTGCCGTCGTCATCGCGGATGTTTGAGCCGCTCTTCGCGCGGTTGTCCGATCGCTATCACCTCGTCGCTCCCGATTATCCGGGCTTCGGCCATAGCGATTGGCCCGACCCGAAAAAATTTGCGTACACGTTCGACCACATCGCCGAAATCATGAACCACTTCGTCGAGGCGATCGGACTCACCAAGTACAACCTCTATATGCAGGACTACGGCGTGCCGGTCGGTTTTCGCATGATTCTGGCGCATCCCGAACGCGTTGAGGCGCTGATCGTCCAGGACGGTGTCGCGCATAACACCGGACTTGGCAAGAACTGGGAAACACGGCGCGCTTTTTGGGCCGATCGCGCGAAATACGAGAGCGCGTTGCGAGAGAATCTGCTGTCGCTTGCGGCTACCAAAGCGCGCCACGTCGGCAACGACCCGAACGTCGAGCGCCACGATCCCGATCTCTACACCGACGAATATTATTTTCTCAATCGCCCCGGCCAAGGCGATATTCAAGTCGATCTTTTCTACGACTACCGCACCAACGTCGAAAACTATCCGAAGTGGCAAGCCTGGATGCAGAAGAATCAGCCCCGCCTGTTGGTGGTCTGGGGCAAGTACGAATTATCTTTCGATCCTTCGGAACCCGATTCGTACCGCCGCGATGTCCCGAACGCCGAGGTACACATCGTTGACGGCGGCCACTTCGCCCTCGACACCGCCGCCGACCCCATCGCCGACTACATCCGCAATTTCATCCACGTGAAGTAGCCTCACGCAACGAATCCACGCTAACTTCGCCCCTGTATTACCTAACTCCGTGACCCGCCCCCGCACAACCGGTTCGCGTAGTTCATTTGCGGCGTCGATTCTGAGGCTATAATCCCTGCGCCCATGAGCCTTACCGCAGGTTCAAAACTCGGCCCGTACGAAATTCTGTCGCCGCTCGGCGCGGGCGGCATGGGCGAAGTGTTTCGCGCGCGCGACACGCGCCTCGGCCGTGACGTTGCCGTCAAAATTTTCCCGGAAAGATTCTCTGGGCGCCCCGAACTTCGAGAACGGTTTGAACGCGAAGCGCGCACGATCTCCGCTCTGAACCACGCAAGAATCTGCACCATCTACGACGTCGGCCATCAGGACGAGATTCAATACCTCGTCATGGAGTTTCTCGAGGGCGAAACTCTCGCAGAGCGAATCCAGAAAGGGCCGCTGCCGCTCCGGGAGATCGTGCGGATCGGGATGGAAATCTGCGAAGCGCTCGACGCGGCGCACCGTGCGTGGATCATTCATCGCGATCTGAAACCCGCGAACGTGATGCTCACCGCAAGCGGCGCCAAGCTGATGGATTTCGGTTTGGCTAAAGCGAGCGCCGCCAGCGCAAGCGGCAATACCACCGCTACAACGAACGCGCCGCTTCTCTCCGCAGCCGAAACGATCAGCGGTCCGAGCCCGCTCTCTCCACTGACGTCCGCCGGACAAGTCGTCGGCACGATTCAATACATGTCGCCCGAGCAGATCGAAGGCAAGGAAGCCGACGCGCGTTCCGACATTTTTGCGCTCGGCGCAGTTTTGTATGAAATGGCGACGGGGAAGCGCCCATTCGCAGGCAAGAGCCAAATCAGCCTGGCGACTGCGATCCTCGAAAAAGATCCGGAACCGATTCGCACTTTGCAGCCCGCGCTGCCACCGGCACTCGATCGTGTCGTCCGCACATGCCTTCAGAAAAATCCGGAGGATCGGTTTCAATCCGCTCGCGATGTGCGGCTCGAACTCAAATGGATTTCGGAAACTGCGGCAGAACCCGCTGCACCCACAGCCGAAAAAGTCCAGAGCCGCGTCATTCTTCCTTGGGTGGTTGCCGCCGCTGCGCTGATTTCGGCAGCGGCGCTTTTCTTCTTCATCCCCCGAAAACTCCCATTTCCGCGCTATCGCATGGTCGGTTTTCGCGCCGGCACCCTGCAAAACGCGCGTTTTTCGCACGACGGACAAACCATCATCTTCAGCGGCGAATGGGAGGGCGGCCCGCCGCAGGTTTCGACGACGCGCATCGGCACGCCGGAATCGCGCGCGCTCAGCATACCGTCGGCGACGCTCGCCTCCATTTCGCCGTCGAATCAGGTTGCCATTCTCGAAGAATGCGAGCCGATGTTTCTCTTCGATTGCGGCGGTACGCTGGCGACATTCAATCTCGCCGGCGGGGCTCCGCGCGAAATTGCCGGCCACGTCGCGTATGCCGACTGGAGTCCAAAGACGGAGCAACTCGCCGTCATTGTCGATGAGCCCAACAACGCGCGCCTGGAATTTCCGCCGGGACATGTGCTCTATCAACAGAACAGCGGTTGGCTCGGACATCCCAGATTTTCGCCAGACGGCACGCTCATCGCGTTCGAGAACCATCCGATCGACTCCGACGATGGCTCGCTCGACGTCGTAGACTTGCAGGGCAATCACAGGGTGATCACCGGCAATTGGGTCAGCCTCGAAGGCCTGGCGTGGCGGCCCGATGGGAAAGAAATCTGGTTCGCGGGCACGCTGACAACCTCGGGCTGGTCCGATGCGATTCACGCGATCACGCTCGAAGGCAAGGATCGTATCGTGCTGGCGATGCCGTGGGTGCGGCTGCTCGACGTTTCGAGCGACGGCCGCGTCCTGCTCGCCTATCAGGATTGGCGCCGCATCCTGATCGGCAAATTTCCAGGCGATCCGGCGGAGCATCCGTATTCGTGGCTCGACGACACGAACGCCACGGCGATCACGGATGACGGTCGCGCGCTCACGTTTGTGGAATCCGGCGAGGTCTACTACATCGCGCAAGATCGCCAGGCCTACTATCGCAAGACCGATGGCTCGCCTGCGGTGAGTCTCGGGCGTCGGACAAGCGGCGGTCTCGCCGGATGGCAAATACATCCTCACCTATGGCCGGAAGAACGGGCTCACGCTGAGCCCCGTCGGATTAGGCGCCGCAAAGCAAATTCCCATCACCGGGCTGACGATGGTCGATCACGTCGCGTGGTCCGACGACAATCGTCAGATTGTTTATGAAGGGCTTGCCGCGGGGAAAGATTGGAACGTGTACAGACAGAACGCTGACGGCAGCAGTCCGCCAGAACTGATTGCGCTCAAAGGACGCGACGCGTTTCCGGTTTTGTCTGCGGACGGCCGCGTGGTTGCCATGCGTGACGCGGAGAAAGGACTCGTGCTGATTCATCTCGATCAGAGTTCTAATCAGAACCAAGTTGCGCGTGAAATGATTTCCGTCAAAGCGTCGCTTCCCGACGAACATCCGGTTCGATTTTTCGATCAAGGCCGCTCGCTCTTGACGGCGGAAGTCACTGGGAAGGGAACGTCGATAACCTCCATTGATCTCGCCACCGGACGTCGGCAGCCGTTTCGGCAGTTGACGACGCGCATGGTCGTCGGCAGCCAGAATATGGTGCTCACGCCGGACTTGAAGTATTACGCCTATGCAGCGCCCAACTACCTCTCCGATTTGTACCTCGTCGAAAATTTGAAGTAGCTCGCCGCGATATTTGCGAAACGCCACCCGAGCACGATCTATATGGAGTGCGGCGCTCCGGCGCCGCTTTTTCGGTCAAAACCCATCCACCCAAATCATCCTAGCGAACGAAATACAGAAACGTAGCCCGACTCCGTTGGATCGAGTGCGAGCCAACTTTCAGCCGCGATCGTGGGCGTACACGGACCAAACGTGCAGACGCGAATCGCGCGCGTGTTGGCTTCCGCTCGCAGCCGGTCCAACACCGTGCGAAGAATCGCGCCTCGAAACGGCGTGTAGAGATAAAAAACAGTTCCGCTCGACAAATCGGCCTCGCGCGCATCGCTGCCGAGAAATGTCGCGTTAGGCAGTTGTAACTCCTTTGCGCTCTGCCGGGCGCAGTCGACGTACGCCGGCTCAAGCTCGATTCCGATCGCGCATGCGCTCGTGCACGTCGCAATCAGCAGCGGTAGGTGTCCCACGCCGGAGCCGAGATCGATGAAGACGTCTTCCGCGGCGAGCTTCGCGCGGCGAATGAACTCGAAGACGTGACGCGCGGGCGTCGGCTGGTAGGCCACCATCTCCGATGACAAATCGATCTCAGGCGCTTCGGGGGCCGCGAATCCGAAAACACCGCTGATCAATTCATCGAGGCAGTCGTAACTGTCGCCATTCGGCGGCGCGTCCGACTGCCCCATTGATTCGCCTGGCGCCTCACCGACGCATCGGAGCAATGCATTTCGGCCGTCGCCGCTGCGGATCGAATTGCGAATGCTCTCGTACAGCCGGATATTTGCGGCTTCGAGTTTGGTTTGCAGCTCTTTCGCTCGCCGATACACCGCGGCATGGCCGGTTTCGGGTTCACCAAGCGAAGCCTTAGAATCCAGGTCGAAAGCATCCAGTTGATCCAACGCCTCGGCGCGCTCACGAAATCGGTCTGAATTCGCCAAGTACCGATCGGCGTCGAGCGTCTTCAACAAGTTCCGAAGCGCAGCAAACTCACTCAATCTTCGAATTCCTTTCGCTACGGCCGAGCTAAGCTCGAGCATACCAACGCGTCTGGTCGTAGCAACCTCGCTACGCCTGTACCACGACTTTCTTGCTTCGCCTGCTACCCAGCGCGATACTGGCGACGATAGGCGTACTGCGGCCGATTGCGTCCCCGCGGCTGAAGACCATGCCGACCAAGCTGGAATGCCACTCAAGGGACAGGTCCAAACGAACGTGGAGGACGTGAAACAATTTCCCGCCGTCGAACGCCGCCGCAATCCTAGCGTTCCTTACGAGCAGCGCGAAGCGGGCGAAGTCGCGGTCTTCCAGGAACTCGGCAAAGCGCTCACCTCTTCGCTCCAGCTCGATCAAGTCCTCCGCACCATCATGGAAAAAATCGACGAGTTTCTGCGGCCCGATAATTGGTCGCTGCTGCTCCTCGATGAAAACACCAACGAACTCTACTTTGAATTGGCGGTCGGCAAAGCGTCGCAAGCGCTGAAAGATGTGCGCGTGAAGCTCGGGCAGGGCATCGCCGGCTGGGTTGCGGCGAATGGCGAAGCCGTCGTTGTGCCCGACACCTCGAAGGACACGCGGTTCTTCGGCAAGGTCGACGAAAAGACCAAGATGGAGACGCAGTCCATCGTCGCCGTGCCGGTGAAGTTTCGCGACACGTGCCTCGGCGTCATCGAGCTGATCAATTGCATCGGTCCCGATGGTTTCGACGCCCGCGATTTGAAACTGCTTGAAGCGCTGTCGGATTTCGCCGCGATCGCGCTCGAAAATGCGCGCCACGTCAAGCGCATCCACGAACTGACGATCACCGACGACTGCACGTCGCTCTACAACGCGCGGCACATGCAGTTTATTCTCGAGACCGAGATCTATCGCTCGCAGCGCTACAACTACGAATTTTCGGTGGTTTTCATCGATCTCGACCACTTTAAACAGGTCAACGATACGCACGGACACTTGATCGGCTCGCGACTGCTCGCGGAAATCGGCAATGCGCTGAAATCCCACTGCCGCTTGATCGATTTTGCGTTCCGATACGGCGGCGATGAATTCGTGATCCTGCTCCCGCAGACGTCGAAAGAAAACGCGCTCAACGTCGCGCGCCGCCTGCACAAATTGATTCGCGAATCCAAGTGGCTCGATCAATCAGGCGTAAGCGTCCGCGTCACCCCAAGCGTCGGCGTCGCTTCGTATCCCGTCGATTCGCGCACGAAGGAAGGCCTGCTGCACTTGGCCGACGAGGCGATGTACCTCGTGAAAAACACCAACCGCGACAGCGTCGCCGCCGCCAACATCGGCATCCTCCCCGACACCGTCGCCACATCCGCCGAATCCGCCAGCTGAAGTGTCCAGTGCTGTCTAAACGAGAAGGGCGACGCCCTCGGCCTTTGCGGCCCGGCTCATGCTCACATCCAACGAGGCAAGTCCAGCCGCTTGTCGAAGCGCAAGATCAACATAGGCGCCATCGTAGGTTGTCAATCCGTGTCTTTCGCTGATCTCCAAAACGCGGTTCATATCGCTCATAGTCAGCGCAGGATCGACAGTGAGAAGAAGGTCGGAAAACTGATCCCAGTATTGGCGTCTCAGGGCTGCAGATATTCGGTTTCGGCGTTGGGCTAGCAGGAGTGCGTTTGAGACTTCGATCGGCCAATGGGCGGGAACGATCGCTCTATCTCCGATGGACAATCGCCCGAAGAGTCGCCTGATTTCATCCGTGCTCTCATCCTCAAAGCACCAAGCAAGACTGACTGACGCGTCGAGGACGATCAGTGCCATCAGTACTTACGACCCTCGTTGATGAGATCTTTTATCTTGAGACCGTCGAGGCGAACGCCCTTCCTCAGTTCGTCCATACGCGCTATCGCATCCTTGATCTTGGCGTTATCGGATTCAGACCGAGTTTGTTCAGGAGTGTTGCCGTTCTCGCCGCACTGCTTCGCCAGCACCTGCTCCACATACACTTCCACCGACAAGCCCTTTTCGCGGGCTTGCGCAGCCAATTCATCAGGTATGTTAACGGTCACTTGCATACCCCCATTTTACCATGCCACAGGTAACGCCGCCGCCCCACCCGCGCATCTGATACCCGGCGGCATCTCTACACCACAAGCCCGGTTTTGCTTACACTGAATCATGCGCAGAAGTGAAGCGGCGCGATACGCGCGCTGGTCGGCGGCGGTAGCCCTCGTTCTCGCGGGCATCACTACTGTCGTCTACCTCAAGCGAGGCTACACGCGCCACATCGAGCGCAAGCAAGCTCCTCCCGCGGCTCCCCAAGACGTCACCCGGCAATCCAACGGCATCAATTTCAAAAAGGTCGAGCAGAACCGCACCATCTTCCAGGTCCAAGCCTCGAAGTCCACCGAGTTCAAAGGCCAGGACGCCAGTCTCCTCGAAGAAGTCGTCGTCACAATTTTCGGCAAGGCCGGCGATCGCCACGACGTGATCCGCACGCACAGTTGCCAATACGATCAGAAAACCGGCGACATCGCCTGCGGCGGCGACGTCCGCATCGATGCCATGAGCGCCTCCGACGCCGAACTCGCCGAGCGCAATCCCTCCCTCGCCGAAGCCCGCGCGACGCGTGTCGAAACGCGCGGCGTTACCTTCAATCGCGAAAGCGGCCTTGCCAGCACCAACGAGCGCGTCACCTTCTCCTTCCCCAGCGGCACCGGCGACGGCACCGGCCTCCAATACAACTCCGACGAGGGCAGCCTGCGCCTTCTGCATGACGTCCGCCTTCGCCTGATGCAAGCGCCCGCCACCGCCGCCAAGAAGACCGGAGTGTCGGCCGCCGTCGATCCACGAGCTGGCCAGGACGTCCGCGTCAAAGGTTCGTCACTCGATTTCTCGCGAGACTCGCGCCTCCTCCATCTCCTCGGGCCCGCCGAAGCCGAGACCCCCGCCGAGCGCCTGACCGCAGGCGAACTCACGCTCATGCTCGATGACGATTTCAAGGTGCAAACTCTGATCGCTTCGACTGCCGGTGACGATCGCCCGCGCGTCGTCTCCACCAAGCCCGGCGAGCAAATGAATCTCGAGTCCGACACGCTCACCGCGCATTTCGTCCCCGAAGGCTGGATCACAAAGCTCGACGCGGCCGGCCACGTCACCGGTTTCCGCAAAAACGACACCGACGAAGACGCCATGGCTGGAGACACTGGCACGCTCACTTTCTGGCCGCGCTTCAGCCAGCCCAAAGAACTCAACGTCAACGGCAACGCCGTCCTGCGAACGAAGGAAGAAAAATCTGGCGACACGCGCACGTTGCAAACCTCCGCGTTCCGGATGGAGTTCAGTGGCAGCAAAGAGCACGAATCGAGCAAGCCGCTCACCGCCGAAACCCTCGCCGCCGGCACGATGGAGTGGACCGACTCTGCCACGCAAGGCGGAGTGATCGTCCCTGTCCGCACGCAGCTCCAGGCTGACAAGCTCGCGATGACCTTCGCCGACGCCACCGGAAAACCGAAAGAAGTTCACGCCAACGGCAACGTCCGCACCGAGCGCTGGCTCACTGGACACCCCGTGCAGACTGCGACCGCAGCCACCGGCACCGCACTTATGGCCCAAGACGGCGGCTGGTCGCAAATGGATTTGCAGGGCGACGTGAAACTGAAAGAAGCCGATCGCAACGCCCAGGGCGATCACGCCGTCTTCGATCGCGCAGCGCAAACCGCGACGCTCACCGGCCACGCCGTCGCGCGCGACGCCACCACGGAGACGCACGCGCGCCGCATCGTCTTCACGCAAAACACCGGCGACATTTTCGCCGACGGCGGCGTTCGCTCCACGGATTTCTCCGCCAAGACCAGCACAGTCCAGCTCGCGCCGGCGCCCGCGAACATTACCGCCGATCAGCTCCACGGAAACTCAAAAACCGGCCGCGCGCTCTACACCGGAAAGGCTCGCCTCTGGCAAGGCGACTCCGTGCTTGAGGCAGATTCGATCGAACTCCTGCGTGACTCGCACGTTCTCAACGCCGCTGGCAACGTCCGCGCCGTCTTCCCGCAAACAGCGGGCGCTCCAACCACCGGCGGCTCGACGCAATCTGCGCAATCCGCCAAATTGCCGTCCTTCAATCCGCCGCCGCGTCCGGTAAACACTTCGCCAGGCGGGCCGAAAAAAGCGCAGCTCTGGCACACGTCTAGCGAAACACTGACCTACAACGACATCGAGGGCACCGCTCGCCTCGAAAAAAATGTAGTCGTCCAATCCGCCGATCAAAAAATGCGAGGCCCGGTCCTCGACCTCTATTTCACAAAAGCGCCGGCATCCGACGCAGCAAGCGCCGCGAATGCGTCGGACCCAGCCAAGAGCAATGCCAACGGCGCGCCGAACTCCCCCACCGGCTCCCGCCAAATCTCCCGCGCCGTCGGCACGGGCGGCGTCACCGTCGAAGAAGGCGACCGCCGCGCCGTCGCCGACCGCGGTGAATATACCGCCGCCTCCGGTAAATTCGTCATGACCGGCGGCAAACCCACTCTCTACGACGGCGCTTCCGGCACCACCACCGGCACTCAATTGACCTTCTTTTTAGCGGATGATACGATCATCGTCGATTCGGAAAACGGTTCGCGTACGCTGACCAAACATCGAGTCCAACAGTGAAGTTCCCATTCCTGACCGCCGACTGATCCGCTACGATTGAGGTATGTTGAAGCTCCAAGCCGTCGAACTCAGCAAGTCCTACAAAGGGCGTAAAGTTGTAGACGACGTGGAACTCGAAATCGGTCAGGGCGAAGTCGTCGGCTTGCTGGGACCCAACGGCGCGGGAAAAACGACCACCTTTTACATGATTGTGGGTCTGGCCCGCCCCGATTCCGGCCGCGTCCTCCTGAACGGCGACGAAATCACCGACCTTCCGATGTACCTCCGGGCCCGCAGCGGAATCAGCTACCTCCCTCAGGAACCTTCGGTGTTTCGTCAATTGACCAGCGAAGAGAATCTTCTCGCGGTTTTGGAGACTCTTCCCCTGACGCCGGAACAGCAGCGCGATCGTTTGGAGGAATTGTTAGTGCAGATGGGTTTGGAGACCGTGCGGCAAAGCAAAGCCTACACATTGTCCGGTGGTGAGCGCCGCCGCCTCGAAATCGCGCGCTCTCTCACGCTTCAGCCCTCGTTCATCCTGCTCGACGAGCCTTTCTCCGGCATCGATCCGCTCACCGTCAAAGATCTTCAGGAAATCATCCGCGACCTCAGCCGCTCGGGGATTGGCGTTTTAATCACAGATCATAACGTACGGGAAACACTCACCGTCACGGACCGCGCATACATCCTCAGAAATGGGAAAATCTTCAGGAAGGGTCGGCCCGACGAACTGAGCAACGACCCGGAAGTTCGCCGCGTCTATCTCGGCGATCATTTCCGCCTCAACTAGCGGATACTCATAGGCAGGAACTCGAAAGGCACGATCGGACGCACATGGCTTGGCAGGGACTAAAACTGAATCTGAAGGTGTCGCAGCGCCAGATTCTGACGCCAGGCTTGGTGCAGATGGTGAGCGTGCTCGCGCTCAATCGTCTCGAGCTTCGCGAGATGATCAATCAGGAGATGATCGCGAATCCCGTCCTCGAAGAGCAGAGCGAAGAGCCGACGCAAACCGACAATTACGCCGACGAAAATTTCCTCAAAAACGAAACCGAAAAAGTCCCCGAAAAGCCCGAGTCCAATCCTTTCGACGAATTCGACGTTGGCACTTTCTTCAATCAATATCTCGATTCCGGCGGCGACGGCGGCCAATCGGTCGAGCGCGAAGTTTCCGAGCGCCCCTCGTTCGAGAAATTTCTCTCATCCTCGACCGGCCTGACCGATCACCTGGCCTGGCAGCTTAGCGTCACGATCAGCTCCGACACCGTGAAGGAACTCGCCGAAAGCATCATCGGCAACCTCGACGAAAACGGCTATCTCACCGCATCCACCGAAGAGCTGTTGCAGGAAGGCAAGTACACGCAGGACGACCTCGACGACGCGCTTGCCGTCGTGCAGGATTTCGATCCTATCGGCGTCGGCGCGCGCGATCTGCGCGAATGCTTGCTGCTGCAATTGAAAGCTTTCGATCCGACGAACTCGCTCGCGCAGCAAATCGTCTCCGAACATCTGAAACAGGTGCAGGCGAACCAGCTCAAGGAAGTCGCCCGCGCTCTCAATCGCCCGCTTGACATCGTTAAGCGCGCACTTGACGTCATCAAGAAGCTCGATCCGCGCCCGGGCCTGCGCTACAACAAGACCGAGCCGCGCCTCGTCGAGCCCGACGTCTACTTCCGCAAGGTTGACGATCAGTGGCAGGCCTTCCTCAACGAAGACGACATGCCGCAGCTTCGCCTGAGCCCGACGTATCGCCGCCTGCTTGTCAAAGATGCGAGCGATCGCGACGTTCGCAACTACGTCAAAGAGCGCTTCACCGCCGCGATCCAGTTGATGAAAAATATCGAGCAGCGCAAACACACGATTTTGCGCGTCTGCCAGTCGATCATCGCGCGCCAGGGCGATTTCTTCATTCACGGTCCCGATGCGCTGAAACCGATGATGATCAAGGAAGTCGCCGAAGAAGTCGGCGTGCATCCTTCGACCGTCAGCCGCGCGGTCGCCAGCAAATACGCGCACACGCCGCAAGGCGTCCTCGAACTCCGCTCGTTCTTCAGCGAGTCCGTCAACGGTCCCGAGGGCGGCGGCATGTCGCTGCTCACGCTCAAGCGCCTGGTCAAGAAAATGATCGAAGAGGAAGACTCGACCAAGCCGCTGACCGACGATCAAATCGCCAAAAAGCTCGACGACAACGGCATTCACGTCACGCGTCGCACCGTGGCGAAATATCGCGAAGACATGCGCATCCCGAGTACGCATCAGCGCCGGGTGAAAAACTGAGCCCGCGTCGCGCTTCCGGCAAGCATAAGCATCAGGCTCAAGCTCCCAACGCCTTACCCGATCGACCCGAAGCCCGCCAGCTCGTCATCCTCACCGGACTTTCCGGCTCTGGAAAAAGCACTGTCCTCCACGCGTTCGAGGACATGGGTTTTTATTGCGTCGACAATCTTCCCGTCGAACTGATTCCGATTTTTGCCGAGCTCCACGCCGCGGGCGACGGAGGCTTCGCGCGCGCGGCGCTCCTGGTTGATGCCCGCGAAGGCGAACAGCTTCAGAAATTGCCGGCGCTGCTGAAACATCTGCGGCAGCAGCATCCCATCGCCCTCGTCTTCATCGAAGCGGGCGAAGACGCTTTGTTGCGCCGCTATAGCGAGACTCGCCGCCCTCACCCGGTCGGGAAACATCTCAGCGTCCGCGAAAGTCTCAGCCACGAACGCAAGATGCTGGAGCCGATCCGCAAGTTCGCCGACGTCACGATTGACACCTCGAAATTCAACGTCCACGAGCTGCGCCACTTCATCACTGAACGCTTCCGCAATCCCGAAAAGCGTCCGATGCTGATTTCGTGCGTCAGCTTCGGCTATCGCTATGGCGTCCCGTCCGACGCCGACCTCGTTTTCGACGTGCGCTTCCTGCCCAATCCGCATTTCGTTCCGCGACTGCGCCGTTTCACCGGCCAGGACCCGAAGGTTCGCGAATACATCCGCTCGTTCCCGCAAACCGGCGAATTCCTCAAGCGCATCGAAGGCTTGCTCGTCTACCTGATGCCCCACTACATCGGCGAAGGGAAGAGCTACCTCACGATCTCCTTCGGCTGCACCGGCGGCCGCCACCGCTCCGTCATGCTCGCCGAATCCGTCAGCGAGCCCTGTCCAAACGCGGCTACTCCACCAAAGTAGTCCACCGCGACATCGAAAAATGATGTCCCCGCAACCAATTTGTAGGGGCGGGGCTTGCTCCGCCCGTGCACTGCGTCTTGACGCTCACGCTCCACATCGCGCCAGCTTTTGTACGGGCGCAGCACTGCTGCGCCCCATGTCCGCACGATCTCAACAGTTGTCGTTCCTCGGGTCTCCACGACGTCACGTTGCTTCTGCCCCTCCCCCAAACTTGACACACCGCAACTCGCCGAATAGCGTACCTGTTGTGCTATCCAGGGGAGCCTGATTCGTGGCGTCCGTATTCTCACCACAACTGAAACGGTTGTTGGCTTACGTGCGCCCGTACTCTCTGCGTTTCGTCGTCGGCGTCATTCTCCTCGCCATCGTCGCGCTCGCTGAAGGCCTGGTCGCTTTGATGATCAAGCCCGCTGTCGATTACGTCCTTGATCCGAGCGTCGTCGGTTCGGCCCTCCCTCTCGGAACGATTCCGTTCACCAATCACACCGTCTACCTCAACACGTTCCTTCCATCGAGCTTCCACAACGTCAAAACGATTTTCTTTTTCACGCTGCTCATGATTTTCGGCATCAAGGCCATCGCGGAATATCTGGGCTCGACGGAAATCCAATACGTAGGCCACGCCGCTGTCACCAATCTCCGCAACGACGTCTACGCCAAAATCATCAAGCAGCCGATCGGGTTCTTTCAGCACCACCCGACTGGTCGTTTGCTCTCCGTCGCGATCAACGACGTCGAGCGCACGCGTATCGCGCTCTCCGAATATCTCGCGGACATGTTCCGTGAAGGGTTTACATTAATCGTATTCATCACCGTGGTCATCGCTCTGAACTGGCGCATGGCGCTCGGCTCGATTGTTCTGTTGCCCCTTGTCGTTCTGCCGGTCAGCAAATTCGGGCGCAAGATTCGGCGCTCGGCCGAAAACAGCCAGTCGCGCCTCGGCGAACTCGGTCAAATCATTCAAGAGACAGTCACCGGCAACCGCGTCGTCAAAGCCTTCGGCATGGAGTCGTTTGAGATCGCGAAGTTCAAGGAAACCGCGCGCCGCCTGTTGCGCGAAAATATGCGCTGGGTCCGCGCCGCGGTCATCACTTCGCCGATGATGGATCTTCTGGGCGCGATCGTGATTCCGGTCTTGATCCTCGTCGCCAGAGATCAAATTCATCGCGGCATCATGACGCTCGGCGTTTTCTTCGCCTTCATCTTCGCGCTGCTCAAGGCCTACACCCCGCTGAAGCGCATGGGCACGGTCTATCAGCAGTTCCAGGCTGCGCAAGGCGCAAGCACGCAAGTGTTCGCTTACCTCGACTTCGACCAGGAGCATACCGAACAGCCCAGCGCGAAAACGTTGCCGCCATTCTCAAAGGAAGTTGTCTTCGACGACGTCAGCTTCTCGTACTCCGGTTCGTCCAATGTTTTGCAAAACATTCGACTGCGCGCGCTGCGCGGCGAAGTCATCGCGTTGGTCGGTTCAAGCGGTGCAGGCAAAACGACACTCGTCAATTTAATTCCACGCTTCTACGAAGCAACGTCGGGCCGCATTCTGATCGACGGCACGGATGTTCGCGGCGTCACGATCCGTTCGCTGCGTGAACAAATCGCCATGGTCGCGCAGGAAAACATCCTCTTCCACGACACCGTGTGGAACAATATTTGCTACGGCCTCAGCAACGTGCCGAAAGAGCGCGTTGAGGCTGCGGCGCGCGCCGCCCTCGCCTCCGATTTCATCGCCGAACTGCCTCAGGGTTACGATACCGTGATCGGCGAACGTGGTACCCGGCTCAGCGGCGGTCAACGCCAGCGCATCGCCATCGCCCGCGCCATCCTGAAGGACTCGCCGATCCTTATCCTCGACGAAGCCACTTCGGAACTCGATGCCGAGTCGGAAATGTACGTGCAAAAAGCCCTCGCCAATTTGATGGTCGGCCGCACCACCTTCGTCATCGCGCATCGTTTGGCGACGGTCCGCCGCGCGGATAAAATCCTTGTGCTGGAAGAAGGACAGATTCGCGAAAGCGGCACGCACGCGGAACTGATGGCGCGTAACGGCACGTACGCGCGCCTGCACAGCCTGCAATTCGCGAATGAGGATGTGATCGAATCCTTGCACGCTGCTCGAAATCTCACTGTCCCGGGCACCACTCTATGAGCCAGAACACCGCATCTGCAAAATCGCAATCGCAAGGCGCCACTGGAAAGAAAGCCGAATGCGTCTCGATGACCGGCTACGCGCAGGCGCGCGCCGAAGCCAACGGCTGGGCGCTGCGCATCAGCGTCAAGAGCGTCAATCATCGCTTTCTCGACGTCCGCTTCCGGATGCCGGAAGGATTCGACGTTTACGAATTGCGGCTCCGGCAGATCATTCGCGAAAAGATTCATCGCGGACACCTCGATATCAACGTGAACGTGCAGCCGGGGCAATCCGCGCCGGTGCAAGTGAATAAGGAATTGCTGCAAGCCTATTCGCACGCCGCAGAAGAATTGCGCCAGCAGATGCAGGTGAAGACCGATCTCGATGTCGTCTCGTTGTTGCGGCTTCCCGGAGTCATCGGTGGGCTCGCGCCGCCGCTGCCTGAAACGGACGAAGAGCAGGATCAGCTCGGAACCGCGCTCGAGAATTGTCTGCGTGAAGCGCTGACGAAGCTCGACGAGATGCGCCACGCCGAGGGACGCCACCTCGCGGAGGAGTTGCGCTCGCGGCTCGCGAAAATTGGCGAGCAAGCTGAAAAAGTTCGCGAACTTGCGATCAGCCTGACGCCGGCGTTCGCGCGGCGATTGCAGAATCGGCTGAAAGAATTGCTGAGCGGCAGCGGCATCGAGCCGGCACGCCTTGCGCAGGAAGCAGCGCTGTTGGCCGAGCGCAGCGATATCAGCGAAGAGCTCGATCGTTTGCGCAGCCATTTGCAGCAATTCGCAAAACTGCTCGACGGCGCGGGCGAGCTCGGCAAAAAACTTGATTTCCTGCTCCAGGAAATGCATCGGGAAGCGAACACGATGCTCTCGAAAACGCCGGGAGTGGAAAGCGAAGCGCTCACCATCACCGCGCTGTCGCTGGAAATCCGCGCCGAGATTGAAAAATTGCGCGAACAGGTGCAAAACATCGAATGACCACCGGGTCCGAGATTGAGCCGCTGATTTTGATCGTGTCCGGCCCGTCGGGCTCGGGAAAGTCCACGCTGGTGCAGAAGATACTCGAATTGCCGGGGACGATGCCTTCGATCTCATGTACTACAAGGCAGCGTCGCGCGACCGAGTCCAGTGGGAAGTGCTATGCTTACGTAACCGAAGAGGAATTCGACGCGATGGTGTCCCGCGGAGAATTTCTCGAGTATGCGCGGGTTTTCGGCAAGCATGCATATGGCACGCCGAAAAAATGGCTCGAGGAATCGCGCAGCAAGAATTTGGATCTCGTGCTCGAGATCGATGTTCAGGGTGCGGCCCAGGTAAAGCAAAAACTTCCGGAGTCGGTGGCGATTTTTATTTTGCCGCCTTCGCGCGAGGAGTTGGAGCGGCGCCTGCGAAGCCGGGGCCAGGACTCGGACGAGGAAATCGCGCGGCGGCTGGCGAGGGCGCGAAACGAGATCGAAGCGTTCGGAAAATACTACGATTACTGTGTTGTGAATGAAGATGTAGAGCGCGCAGGCAACGAAGCGCAGGCGATCGTCGTCGCGTTACGTTGCCAGAGCGCGAGGCGTCGCAAGCGAGTGGAACAACTTCTGGCGTCTTTTGGAGGAAAAGACTGATGAACGTGCTAACAAAAGCTCCCGAGAGCCAGTTTGCGTATGTTGTGCTGGCAGCGAGGCGCGCGCGGCAGATTATGGCCGGGGCGCCGCCGCTGGTCGAAAATCCGCGCACGCTGAAGCCGACGCGCATTGCGTGCGAGGAGCTCGATCACGGGTATATCGAGTACGATTTCACTGAGCCCGATTCGATCGACGAAGACAAGGACGGCAACAAGCGCCGGAAGTAGCGCGGCGGAAACGGCGTCCTGAGTCAGGAAACGCCGCCGGGCCCCGGGCATCCAATGAATGAGGGAGACCTGTAGCCGCGATCGTTTCCCAGATCGCGGGGTTTAGATGAAGCCCTGGCGAATCGCGATCCGGTAGAGGGCAATCCGGAAAATCGCGGAGTCGATTGCAAAACGCAAGGCGTCACGGACTTCAGAAACGATTTTCGCGTCTTCATAATTCACTACGACCATGAATCAACTCCGCATCACACTCGGCGTAACCGGCGGCGTAGCTGCGTACAAAGCCGCGGAACTCGTGCGGCGTTTGCAGCAGGATGATTTTAGCGTCCAGGTGGTGATGACGCGGGGGGCGCGGGAGTTTGTGACGCCGCTGACGTTTGCGGCGCTGAGCGGGCAGAAGGTCATCACCGACCTGTTCGCGGGGCCGGAAGCGAACGGCGATGCGCAATCTTGATTCTGCGATCGAACACATTGCGGTCGCGCAGCGCACGGATCTGCTGCTGGTCGCGCCGGCGACGGCGGACATTCTCGCGAAATTTGCGCAGGGCATTGCGGACGATTTCCTGACTACGCTGTATCTCGCCTCGACGGCGCCGGTGGTCGTCGCGCCGGCGATGAACGTGAACATGTGGAATCACGCGGCGACGCAGGCGAATCTCGATGTGTTGCGCTCGCGCGGAGTTCACGTCGTCAATCCCGATGAAGGCTATCTGGCGTGCGGGATGACCGGCGCGGGGCGGTTGGCGGGGCAGGAGCAGATTGTTGCGGCGGTGCGCGAGGCGCTGCGATTCAAACGTGATCTGGAAGGGCAGACGGTGCTGATCACGGCGGGGCCGACCTGCGAAGATTTGGATCCGGTGCGGTATCTGACGAATCGCTCGTCGGGGAAAATGGGCTACGCGGTGGCCGAAGCGGCGGCGCGGCGCGGCGCGAAGACGATTTTGGTCAGCGGGCCGACTTCGCTGGAAGCGCCGAACGGCGTGCAGCGCATCGATGTGCGAACTGCGGAACAGATGCTGCGCGCGGTGAACGAGAATTTCGAGAAGTCAACGATCGCGATTTTTGCGGCTGCCGTGGCGGATTATCGTCCGGCGAAGAGCTTCGATCAGAAGATCAAACGCGAGAAAGAATCGTTGACGATTTCGCTTGAGCCCAATGCGGATATTCTCGCGACTGTCGCGAAGAATAAGGGCAATCGGCTGATTATTGGCTTCGCGGCGGAGACGGAACGCGTTGCGGAGAATGCGCGCAAGAAATTGACGGCGAAGAATGCCGACATCATCGTGGCGAACGACGTCACGGCGGAAGGCGCGGGCTTCGATGTCGATACGAATGTCGTGACGTTATTTTCGCGCGATGGACGAGATCTTGCGCTGCCGCGCATGAGCAAAACGGAAGTTGCGCAGCGCATTCTCGACGAAGTTGTGCGCCTTCGCTCCGTGCTACACTCCCCGGAGCGCACCGCGCTCTGACCATGGCCGATCGCATTTCGGAAAATCTACAGAACAAAATTTCGGATCGCCTCCGCTTCTATCAAGACATCGGCATCGACCTTTTTTATCGTGATCGCTCCGCGAGCGCGTCTTCATCGCCACCGGAATTGTCCGCAGTCCAGCCAGAGAGGGTGATTTCAGCTTCAGTTTCAGTCGTCGAGTACTCCGAGACAGTCGAGACCTTCGCCGTCTCGGAATCTTCCGTCGAAGAGTCTCCCGCTTTTGAGGACACATTGCCGAGAACATCGCGAAAGCCCGTGTTACCACCTGCTCCGGCGTTGCAGGTTCCTGCCCCGCCGAAAATCGTGTTGCCGGCGCCGAAGTCAGGGCTGTTCGACGCCAGCGAAAAAATCTCGGGCGACTCGATGCTGAAGATTCGCGACGACATCGGCGATTGCACGCGGTGCAAGCTGCACAAAGGCAGAAACAAGATTGTTTTTGCCGACGGTAATCCGAAAGCGAAACTTGTTTTTGTGGGCGAGGGGCCGGGCCGCGACGAAGATATGCAGGGGCTTCCGTTCGTGGGGCGCGCGGGAAAATTGCTGACGTCGATGATCGAAGCGATGGGTCTTCAACGCCAAGACGTCTATATCTGTAACGTTGTAAAGTGCCGGCCGCCGGAAAATCGATTGCCGGAGCCGGACGAAATCAAGACGTGTTCGCCATTTTTGTTGCGGCAGTTGGAAGTGGTCGATCCGAAAGTGATCGTGGCGCTCGGAGCGTGCGCGGCGCAGACGCTGCTGCAAACCACGCGCGGCATTTCGCATTTCCGAGGACAATGGCAGGAATTTCGCGGGCGGAAATTGATGGCGACGTATCACCCTGCGTATTTGCTGCGCAATCCTCCGGCAAAGGCCGACGTCTGGAAGGATTTGCAGATGGTGATGGCGGAACTTGGCCTTGAAAGCGCGGCGCGAAATCAACTTCGGCCGGGCAAGACCTCGTAGTTTGTCTCGATCGATCTTCATCGAATAAATCATGGGAATTCTTCTCGGACTGCTGACGGCCCTTTCGTGGGGCTCTTCGGATTTTCTCGCCCGCTTCTCTTCGCGAAAAATTGGGTCGATTCGCACCACGCTGTGGATGCAATTCACCGGGCTTGTGATGCTGACGGCGACGCTGCGTTGGGTCGGCGGCTGGGGACATTTGTTCGATGGCTCGGGCTGGACTCCGTGGGCTTGGGGAGTCGGCGTCGGTTGCTTGAATGCGTTTTCGACGCTGTGCCTGTATCGCTCGTTTGAAGTCGGCAAGATGTCGGTGGTCGCGCCGATTTCGGCGAGCTATCCGGCGCTGACGATGGCGATTTCGTTTTTTACCGGCGAACGGCTGACGGCATTGCGGCTCGCGGGGATCGTTCTGATCTTAGCCGGAGTTGTTGCCGTGGCGCGCGGGGAAGCGGCCGCGACTGAAACTGTTGAGGATGCGCCGGGAGCGGCGACTTCGAGAGTGCCGGGAATTGGGATTGCGTTGCTGTCGGCACTGGGGTTTGGTGTTTTGTTCTGGCTGCTGGGGAATCGGGCGGTGCCGCGCGTCGGGTTCGCGGCGACGGTTTGGATGATCCGGCTGACTTCGTCGGTGGTTACGGCGGCGTTTCTGTTGCTTCGGCGGGAGCCGCTCAAGTTGCCGTGGGACGGCAAGATCACCGTGTGGATTCTCGGCATGGGTGTGCTGGATACGGGAGCGTTCATTATGAACAACCTCGGGATGCAGTTGGAGCAGGTGTCGGTCGTCAGTGTCTTGTCGTCGCTGTATGGGGCGGTGACGGTGCTGCTGGCGGCGGTGGTGTTGCGCGAGCACTTGCGGAAGATTCAATGGGTCGGGATTGCGGGAATTTTTGCTGGGATAGCGTTGATTAGCCTGCCTTGAGTTCCGAAATGGGAAGGTCTGGGTGCCACCCGCCTATTTTTTCAAAGAGTGAATAATCCGTTTTGAATCAGATGGTTGCGAAAATACTGTTTTTGGGAGTGCGCAACGGGCTGATTTAAAAGAGGTTGCGGCGCCCTCAGCGATTCGTTTTTGTTAGCAAGAAGGGTTAACGCAAGAATCTACCGGCGCAGAGTACCAGAAAGGTAGATTATTGTCAAGTATAGATCGTCGAATAGAAGTGTGTTCGAACGGAACGACCTTGCCGAGATGGGGCGCAGCAGTGCTGCGCCCGTACACGGAGGCGGAGTTTCGCCTCAGGGAACTCAGAGGACACGGAGAGTTAGAGGAGGTTGAGGGGGTCCATGTCGACGAGGATGGCGGTTTGGGGGATTTCTTTTGAGTCGGCGTAGGGGAGGGCGCCGGAGAGGACGTTGGTCAGGACGGAGCGGCGGGGGGATTTGAGGAGGAACTGGAAGCGGTGCTCGGTTTTGAGGCGGGCGAGGGGGGCGGTGGCGGGGCCGAGGACGCGGAGGAATTTGGCGTCATTGGGGACAGGTGTAACGGGCGGGGCGGGCTGGGCGCCTGCCGGGTCGGCTTGACTTGAGCTCATCCCGGCGGCGACGGCGGCGGATTTCGAATCGGGCGGAGCGGGAGACGAGGCTGCTACGAAGTATTCGGATAATAGGCGGGAGTAGCGGATGGCTTTTTCGAGATTCGAATCGCGGATGATGACGTTGGCGAGCGAGGTGAACGGTGGATATTGCATCATGCGGCGGAAGTGCATCTCGCGTTCGAAGAAAGAGGCGTAGTCCTGGCGGACGGCGTCCTGGATGGCGTAGTGCTCGGGGTAGTAGGTCTGGATCGAGAACGCGGCCGGGAAGATCGCCGCGACCGGCGCGTCCGGCGACCTGGGTGAGGAGTTGGAAGGTGCGCTCGGCGGCGCGGAAGTCGGGCAAGTGGAGTGAGGAGTCGGCGCTGATGACGCCGACGAGAGTGACGCGCTGGAAGTCGTGGCCCTTGGCGAGCATTTGCGTGCCGACGAGGATGTCGATGGCGCCGCCCGCGAATGCGCCGAGCGTTTCCTGGTATTGGCGCTTGGTACGCGCGGTGTCGCGATCGAGACGCGCGATGCGTGCGCCGGGAAATTCCTTGCGCAGGCGCTCTTCGAGATGCTCGGAGCCTTCGCCGAAAAAATAGACGTATTTCGACTGACACTTCGGGCAAACTTTCGGTACGGATTGAATCGAGCCGCAATAGTGGCATTCGAGGCGGTTGCGCGCCTTGTGGTAAGTCATCGAGATGCTGCAATTGACGCATTGCACCGACGCGCCGCAACTGCGGCACATGACGGACCAGGAGTAGCCGCGGCGATTGATGAGAACGAGAGCCTGCGTACCTTGCTTGAGGCACTCGGTGATGCCGTCGTGGAGAGCGGTGCTGATCGGGCCCGGCTTGATGGGTGCGCTGAAAATCCTCGCGCATGTCGATGATTTCGACGCTTGCCATGGAGCGATTGGCGACACGCGCGGGTAGGGTGAGGAGTTCGTACTTTCCGGTGCGTGCGTGATGGTAGGTTTCGAGCGACGGCGTTGCCGAGCCGAGAAGCGCGATGGCGTTTTCTAATTTGGCGCGGACGATGGCGACGTCGCGTCCGTGGTAACGCGGCGTTTCTTCCTGCTTGTAGCTGGACTCCTGTTCTTCATCGACGATGATTAGGCCGAGATTTTGGAGCGGCGCGAAGACGGCGGAGCGCGTGCCGACGACCACGCGAGCTTCACCGTTGCGGACACGCCACCATTCGCGCGCGCGCTCGACGTCGCTGAGCGCGGAGTGAAGGACGGCGACACCTTCGAAGCGCGCGCCGAACCAGGCGCGGCACTGACGACCGACCCACAGAGTGAGCGCGATTTCGGGGACGAGAACGATAGCGGTTTTTCCTCGCGCGAGCGTTTCCTGTACGGCGCGCATGTAGACCTCGGTTTTGCCGCTGCCGGTTACTCCGTAGAGGAGGAGCACGCCGAATTCGCCAAGCTCGAATCGAGTTTTGATGGCGTTGAAGGCGGATTCCTGGCCCGGGTTGAGTTCATGAGCGGGGGCTTCATAGCCGGAGTCGAAAGGGTCGTCGGCGGGATCGACGCGCTCTTCCCAGGATTCGAGGAGGTTGGAGCGGAGCATGCGGTCAATGATGGAGCGGGATACGTTGGCGAATTTGAGGATATGAGGGAGAGGCAAGGGGCCGCGTTCGAGGAGTTGGTCGCGGACGCGGGCGGCTTTTTTGTCGAGTGGAACGGGCGCGTTGTCGGTTGATGATTGAGTTTTCCAGGCGACTACGCGCTGGGTTTTTGGTTTTCGGCCGAGGAGAGATTCGCGGATTTCGATGAGGTTTTGTTTGCGAAGGCGGTCGATTGTCGCCGCGTCGATTTTGAATTTCGAGGCGGCGGAATAGGGAGCGGGATCTTTTTTTGCGGCGAGATTGGCGAGGAAGTCGGCTTCGTTGCGTGAGAGGCCGTGCGTGAGTTCTCCGCCGCTCAGGCTGGCGGTTGCGTCGCGTCCTGCGCTGGTGATCGCGATCAGGCGTTGCGTGCGAATTTCGGTGGGAGGCGGCAGCATCGCGCGGAAGACTTCGCCGACTGGGGCGAGGTAGTAGTTGGCGATCCATTGGCCAAGCTCGATGAGTTTGGGGGTGAGGGCGGGAGTGTGGTCGATGGATTTGGAGATGTCGCGAATTTTTGTTTCTTGGGGGGCAATGGCGGTGAGATCGATGACTACACCGATCAGGGATTTTTTGCGGAAGGGGACCTGGACGCGGATGCCGGGGCGGATGATTTCGCGGAGATGGTCGGGGATGGAGTAGGTGAAGAGGGAGCGGAGGGGGACGGGAAGGGCGACGTTGGCGTAGGCGGGGGTGGACATGGGAGGGGGTAGTTTAGCAGGAGGAGAGAAGAGGGATTTAGCGCAGAGGGGCAGAGAGCGCGGAGGAAGAGGTTGACAGTCGACAGTTGAAAGTTGAAAGGAAAGCAAGAGTGTGCGGCTTACATCTTGCGGGCATGGGGCGCAGCGGTGCTGCGCCCGTACATGATCGTGGCGTTGGATCGAGCGTGTGCAGGTTAGGTTAACAACACACCTATGAGGCGGAATCTGTTGAAGGCGGGGCGACCGTAAAAGCGGCGCGGGAGCGCCGCACTCCATATAGAGCGCGACAAGAAGTGACGAGCGCAGTAATTGGGGCAGAAAAAGACGGGCACGGAGGTGATCCGTGCCCGCGGTTACGATTGGTCTTTGAGCGCGTTAATCGCGCCAAGCATTTTGGGAAAAGCCCGCGATCTGGAAAGCGATCGCGGCTACAGGTACATCCTGCGGACATGGGGCGCAGCGGCCTTTCGAGCGAAGCCCTCAGGTTAAAGCTGCGCCCCTACACGAATCTTCAACAACCAACGATCAAGCGGTGCCCCGCGCCTAGCGTCGCAACCGGTTAGTGGTGGTGGTCGTGTTCTTCGACGTGGGCGTGGCCGGCGCGGACTTCTTCGCGTTCGTGCTGGCTGCGCGGGATGGCTTCGTGGTGCTCGACGAAGTGAGCATTCGCTGCCGGGCGGGCGTAGCGGTGCACGTCATACGGGTGAACGTAAACGCGGCGGTTGGCCCAGGTGCGGCCCCACGGGCGATTGTTGACGATCACGACGTGGCTGCCCCAAACAAAGTGGCTGCTGCCCCATCCCCACGGGCGGAAGTAGGAGCCGATGGCTACGCCGAAACCAAAGCCGATGGCGCCGCCGACGAAGAAGCCGGGGCGGGGAGGAGCGTAGACGACGACGGGGTTGTAAGTGGGCACGACGACGAACGCCGGATTGTAGGGCTCGATGTCGATGTACGGGCCGTTGGTCACGACGATTTGCTGATTGCTGCGCAGGTAGCCGTATTGATAGGCGCGGTGACGTTCACGCTGGACGGCGTCCATCACGTCAGGACGCTGGGCGAGAACGGCGTTGCCGAGATCGTTGGTCCAGTTCATGTCGCTGGCCATCATGTCGAGAACGGAGGGGAAGGGGAGCAGCGCGAGAACGCTGGGATCCCAGGGAAGCTGGTCCTGATTGATGGCGTCGGAAAGCTGCTGGCCCTGGAGGTAGTGATGCTCATCGGACCAGCGAGCAGCGTCGGGGATATCGTTGCCGAAAGTCGAGGCGGTCAGGATTTGCGCGAGCAGCGGGTCGGGATAAAGAGCGATGCGCGAAACCATGCCGTCGAGTTGTTGGGGCGGAAAGGTCGGCGGCGGAGTGTTGTCGTACTGGCCTTGTGGTGGGGCGCCTTGTTGATCGGGTGGCGGTGGCGCCTGTTGCGGGTCTTGGCCGTAAGCGACCGGGATTAAAAGTGAAGCAGCGAGAATTGTGGCAATGCAGCTAGAAGCTGTCCTTTTTATGGCCGACACGATTTTCATAGTGAGATCTCTCCTCGGCTCTACGACGTTCGCATGTTGAGCGTCGTTACGAGTGTTTTTGTCCCATTTGTAGTAACCCGCAATGGCAGGATTTGTTGCGGTGGTGCTTCGGCGGGGGCTCAGGACTCGTTGAAAATGAGGGTTTTATCCATGTCGAGAAGCTGGCGGCGGCGAATGTGGATGGCGGCGAATCCAGCGGCGAAGAGCGGGATGAAAACGAGAGCGCGGACGGGATCGGACAGTGACCAATGTTCGAGGTCGGGGAGATAACTGGTGAAAATGAGGAATCCGAAGAGGTAGGCGACCAGGATTAGGCCGGATGTGCTTTCGAATTGCGGGTACGGGCAGGTGAACGGGATTTTGCGGAAATTTGCGATGAGGATTTCAGCGAGCAGGATTGTGGCGGCGATGAAGATGGCGGTGTGAAGCGCGGCGTTTTGCGAGCCGAAGAAATGGAGCGTGACGGCGAAGGTTGTGGGAGCGAGCCACGTCAGCGTGAGGGCGTAGAGAACGCGGCGGGCGATGGGGCGCGCGTCCTGGGAGTCGGGAGTGATCCAGAGTTTGAAGATCCAGTTTGCGCGGATGTCGGCGGGCATTTCGAACGCGAAGCGGATGCCGGCGAGGAGGCAGAAGACGAGGAGGAAGGGGACGGCGAGGAATTCTGTTGGTGGGTACGGTTGGGTGAGGAGGTGGCGGAGACCTTGCGGAGTGTTGAGGGACTCGGCGGCTGCGACAAGGCCGAGCGCGGCGAAGGCGAGAAAAATTTGGAGGTGGGCTTCGCTTCTTAGGAGAGTGGCGATCGCGAAACGGAAGCAGCCGCGTTGGGATGGATTGCGGAGGAAGAGTTTTTGGAGCGGCGCCAGGAAAGGAACTGAGAGGCGCATCTGTGGAAGGGGGCCGAGGTCGCTGGTTTCAGGGATTCGAATGAAGGAGCGGCGGAAACCGAGAGTGTAAGTGATGGTGGCAATGACGACGGACGCGGCTAGCGCTTCGATAGCGGCGGATGTCATTCGATGAACGAAGGGTTCGTGGCCGCGGCCCCAGATGGTGCGGGCGATTCCGAGGAATGAGACGGGTGGGAGTTGGATGAAGGATTTGATTGCAGAGAGTTTGGATTGCTCGAGGAGAGTGGGGACGGTGAAGGCCGTCGCGAGCAGGAGAAGAAGAGAGATGCCGAGTATGAATCGAACGAGCAGCGAAACCCGGCGGAAGAGTCTGGCGGGGAGAATCGACATCAGGAGGCCAGCGACAGCAGAGACGAAGAAAAAACTGAAAATGCTGGCGGCGATGATCTCGATGGCGTGACCGGCGGCGAAACGGATGAGTGCGGGGATGGAGGATTGCGATCCCATGACGGCGATCGGAAAGAAGATGGACGACGCGGCGTTGACGACAATGGTCAGGAAGGCGGCAAAGGCGAGAATGGCGCAGAAATTCGCGGCGAAGATCGTGGTGAGAGAAATGGGAAGCGGGACGAGGTTGGTGTAGTCGCGGCGATCGAGAAAGATGGCGTCCCATCGCCAGAGAGCGGCGACTCCGGTGACGACGATCGAGAGGACGACGAAAAAATATTCGTCGGAGATGGTTTCGGCGAAGGCGTCGAAGGTGTTGAGGTCGCCGTTGAGGAAATGCATCAGCGAGCCGTATTTTTCGAACATTAGCAAAGAGACGAGCAGGCCGGGCATGGCGAGGAGAATCGCGATGACGCCTGGGCCGAGGTCGAGTTGGCCGTCGTCGCCATCGCTGCTGCCGTGAAACATACGGCCGAGGAAAAGGCGGAAGAGCGTGCCGAAGGGCGTGCGGGTGAGGGCGGAGTACCTTCGGGAGAGATTTGACCGGAGCGTGCGCACTGGCGTTTGCTGCGTGACTTCGGTGGCGTCGAGTTGAAGATTGGCTGACACGAGTGTGTGTTATGCGACGACGGCGTCGACGATGTCGCTAGCGATTTTTGCGACGTCGCGATCTTCAACGAGTTGGAGGAATGTGCTTTCGAGGGAGGACTGGCCAATATTTTCGAGGACTTGCGTCGTGGGACCGTGAGCGATGACGCGGCCTTTTCGAAGAATGATGAGCTGCGAGCAGACTTTTTCGACGACTTCGAGTACGTGGGAGCAGAAGAAGACGGCTTTGCCTTTGTCGCGAAGAGACTGGATCAACGTTTTGAAGATGAGCGTGGAGGTGACGTCGAGTCCGGAGAAAGGTTCGTCGAGGATGAGAACGTCGGGATTGTCCATGATGGCGGAGATGAGAAGGATGCGCTGGCGCATGCCTTTGGAGTAGGTGCCGATGTTGACGTGACGATGAGGCGCGAGCGAGAAAAGTTCGAGTAGCGCGGCGATGCGGGACTTGCGGCGGGCGTCGGACATCGCGCGGAGCGTGCCGACCATGTCGAGATATTCCTCGCCGGTGAGATAGGGGTAGAGATTGGCTTCCTCAGGGACGTAGCCGAGGTGGCGGCGGTAGGCGACGAGATTTTTGTGGATGTCTTCGCCGTCGTAGACGATGCCGCCGCGCGTGGGTTCGAGCAGGCCGGTGAGCATTTTTACTGTGGTGCTTTTGCCGGAGCCGTTGGGGCCGAGGTAGCCGAGGACTTGGCCGGGTTCGAGGCGAAGACTCACATCGTGGACGGCGGTTACGGAGCCGTAGGATTTTGAAAGCGAGGTGGCTTCGAGCACGGCACGCCTTTCGTGCGGACGGAATTATGCGAGGGCCTGCGGACAGATGGTTGGACACCAGGCAGCTGGGAAAGTTTCTTGAGAGCGAGTTGTACTCGCGGCGTAAAGATTTGGGATTTGTTGGATCTAAGCCCGCGATCTGAGAAGCATCGCGGCTACAGGGTGGCTCCGCTCAAATCAGGGCATTCCGGAAACGAGACCAACGGTGTTACGTGGAGGAGTGGCGGCGCCAGAAGGCGTAGGCGGGGAGGCCGAGGAGGAAGAGGACGATGGCGACGACAATGTGCTGGAACGAGGCGGGGTCGTAGAAGGCGAGGATGATGGCATTGGCGACGATGGCGGCCGCGGCGAGGACGAAGAGGAACGGGGTGAATGGGTAGCCGGGGACGCGATAGGGAAGTTTCGCGTTGGGGGATTTGCGGCGAAGCGGAAAAATCGCGGCGGCACCGAGGCCGTAGAAAATCCAGCCGACGAAAATGACTCCACCGATGAGCTCGGCGAATTTGCCCGCGCAGGCGAGGATAGCGGACCAGACTCCGAGCGAGATGATCGCAGCCGCGGGAGTGCCGAAGCGCGGGTGGACTTCGGCTAATTTTTTGAAGAAGAGATTGTCGTTGGCCATGGCGTAGAAGACGCGCGGAGCGGTGAGGATGACGCTGTTGGTCGAGCTAAAGACGGAGATAAGGATCGTGAGCGCGATTATTTTGCCGGCCCAGGGGCCGAGCACGCTAGAGGCGGCGGTGGCAGCGATGGCGTCACTTGCGGTGGCGGCTGCGGGGCCAAGCGCGATTAGGTAGGCGACGTTGGCGACGAGATAGAGCGCGACGAGAATCAGCGAGCCGAGAAGAAACGCGCGCGGGAAGGATTTTTGCGGGTCGATGACTTCGCCGGCGCTGTAGGTGCCGAACTGCCAGCCTTCGTAGGCCCAAAGGACGGCGATCATCGCGAGGCCGAACGCGGAGAAAAGAGCGGTGCCGTGTTGCGTGGCGGGAAGCGCGGCGGGGATTTCGCTGGCGTGACGGCCGAGCGCGAGGAGGACGGCGCTGAGCACGGCCACGGCGAGTGCTTTGATGAGCGTGGTCCAGTTTTGCAGGTCGGAGCTTTTGCGGGTGCCCCAGACGTTGACGGCGGTGACGACGGCGATCATCGCGACGGCTGTCGGTTTCGTCGCGGCGGTAGGGAACGGGACGACTTCGGCGAGGTAGCGCGTGAAGGCGTGCGCGAGCGCGGCGATGGTGCCGCTGGCGATAACGAGGAAGAGCGACCATCCATAGAGGAACGCGGGGATGCGGCCGAATCCGTCGCGAATGAAACAGTAGAGGCCGCCGGCTTCGGGATTGGCGGCGGAGAGTTCGGCGTAAGTGAGCGCGCCGAGAAGCGAGAGGATGCCGCCGACGATCCAGACGAGGAAGGCGGCGCCGACGGAGCCGTCGAGTTGGCGGAGGATCAGACCGGGAGTGAGGAAGATGCCGGAGCCGATGACGGAGCCGATGAAGAGGAGGAGGAGGTCGCGAGGGCGGAGAGTGCGGGAGAGAGACGACATGCGGTATGCATTGTACTAGGTGGCAAGCGATTGCCGGAACGGACGGAGAGGTGGATCAGGAGGCGATGTGTTCTCGTTGCTTCGACAAGGCTTGGATCTGAGCTTGTTTGCGCGCCTCGGCCAGTGCTTCCCGAACACGCTGAAGCGTGACTTCCGCGTCATTCGAGACGGCATTTAGTCCCTCATCTTGCAAGTCGTGCTCCTTCAGGTAGTGGCGCAGGTCTTCCTTCTGGACTTCCAAATTTTCAATTTGCTTCGACCGAAGCCTGAGAAGCGTGTCTTCAGCTTTGCGTTTTTGCTTCGCTGCGTATTGCGGACTCTTCCAGTAGGACAAGTAGGCGGAGATAACCAGAAAGGTGGTGAGGCTCACGAAAACGATGTAGGGGATGTAGGTGACAAAAGGCTTCATTCATTCCGCCTCTAAGTCAATTCCAACTGTGATTAGTATAAGCCCAAAGACCGCAAGCGATGAAGTGATAAGCCAGTCGAAGCTAGTGGCTTTTTCAGAACGGATTAGTGTTTCGAGCGGCGCGAAAACGAGCAGGAGCGAGCCGATTTCGCGTAACGACTCCGCTTGGAGCTCATGTTTTGGCCGTGGCATACCTTATAGGTATAGTATATATAAAGTAACAATGGCAAGATGCTGCCTCGCGACGAGATCTACTCGAGGAATGGGGAGGGCATGAAACAGAGGATGAAGACGGCGAGCGAGATTACGGCGCCGAGGCGGCGGGCCGGGTTGAGCGGTTCGGGATCGAAGATGGGGACGAATCGGAAGAAACGGATGATGAAGAGGAGAGCGCCCCAAACGTACCAACCAGCCCAGAAATGGAAATAGGCGAGGGCAATCAAGATGAACGGCACGACGATCGAGAAATAGCGATGAAGGCGCGGGCTCAACGAACGCAGGATGTGGCCGCCGTCGAGTTGCGCGGCGGGGAGGAGATTGAGCGAGGTGGCGAAGAGTCCGACCCATGCGGCGCGGCCGACGGGATGGAGAAGAATGTTCGCGACAGGCGTGTGCGGATAAAAGAGCGCGGCGAGTCCGTGAAGGATGAGCGGCGCGCCGAGGATCGCGCTGACGTGATTTGGATCGGCGAGGCCGGGCACGACTTTGGCATGCAGGATGCCGAAGATGAGCGCGGGCACGGCGACGATGAAGCCGACGAGCGGGCCGGAGGCGCCGACGTCAAAGAGCGCTCGGCGCGTGCGGATCGGAGAGCGAATCATGATGAAGGCGCCGAAAGTGCCGATCAGCGATGGAAACGGAATGAAGTAGGGATAGGTGGAATGGATGTGGTGATGGCGGCAGGCGAAGTAATGGCCGAGCTCATGGACAAGCAGGATGGTGAGCAGCGTCAGCGCGAACGGCAGCCCACTGATCAGTGCGAACGGATGTTTGTAGAGCAGCGTTAGCGCGTTCAGAAATTCATCGAAGTTGACGGCTTCGTTTTCAGCGTAGGCTGCCGCGAAGTGCGCGCCGGCGACGAGGCAGGTGCAGAGTGTGACGAGGAAAAGCAGAATCGCGAGCAGAAGAGTTTTCAGCGGTGGGTGCGCGGGGACTGCGGGGTAATGCGGAGGAGCCGGGATGTACGGCGCAACCGGGTGCCATTCGAGCTGGGGTTGGTCGATGGAAACGTTGGGGGCTGGGACGGAGTCGTTCACTGGGGACACGGAGCGATATCAGCTCGATGTCAGTACAGCATAAGTTTGGGGCGTGTGCAAAGACGAAGGACGACGGACGCAATTATGGCGATGGTTAACGCTGAGATCCTTCGCTTCGCTCAGGATGACAACGCTCTTGAGAAGCGGAGCCGGATCAACTCGCGAACTTACGCGGCTGGCTTGTCGGCGGGGGCTTCGAGGCCCTGCAATTCTTTTCCGGGCTTGAAGCGGACGGCTTTGCCTGGCGGGATATTGACCTCTTCGCCGGTGCGCGGATTGCGGCCGATGCCGGTCTTGCGCGGCTTCACGCTGAAGACGCCGAAGCGGCGAAGCTCGATGCGCTGTCCGCGGCCGAGCGCGTTCTTGAGCGATTCGAATACCGTCTCGACCGCCTGTTCCGCCTTGGTGCGGCTGATGTTTGGCGTCGTTGCGTTGACGACGGCATTCACGATGTCCAACTTGATCACACAATCCTCCCGCTAGTCTTGGCCGATGCTAGAGGCGACCGCGCAAGTTGTCAAGACGTGACGGGTAATCTACACTGACTTGAAATTTCCTCGATGGTCGTCGTTGAAATTTGGACGCGCTTCCGTTTTCGCGCCAACGGAGTGCCGTGCTTTTGCGCGACGAAGCAATCAAGCAATGACGTAAGGAAGTAACGAGAAGAAAAAACAAGAAAAGTACGGTGTCGCGAAATTTTGAGGAGGATGGATGTCCGTTAAGCCCGACAAGTGGATCCGGCGGATGGCGCTGGAGCACAAGATGATCGAACCGTTCACGGACCGGCAGGTTCGCGAAGGCGTGATCAGCTATGGAGTGTCGTCGTACGGCTACGACATCCGAGTGGCGGACGAGTTTCAGATTTTTACCAATGTGAATTCGACGATCGTCGATCCAAAGAAGTTCGATCCGAAGTCGCTGGTGTCGGTCAAAGGTGATATGTGCATCGTGCCGCCGAATTCATTCGCGCTTGGCGCGGTCGGTGGAATATTTCCGGATTCCGCGTAATGTGCTGACGATTTGCCTTGGTAAATCGACGTACGCGCGCTGCGGGATCATCGTGAACGTGACGCCGTTCGAGCCGGAGTGGGAAGGGTTTCGTGACGCTGGAAATCAGCAACACGACGCCGCTGCCCGCGAAGATCTACGCGAACGAGGGATTGTGCCAGGTGCTGTTCTTCGAGTCGGATGAAGAGTGCGAAGTCAGCTACAAAGATAAGAAGGGGAAGTATCAGGCGCAGAGCGGGATTGTTTTGCCGCGGCTGTAAGCCGCGAGTTGCAGGTTGGATTATGAAAAGGGCGCTGCACAGAATGCAGCGCCTTTTCTTTTGTCTGTTGAAATTCAGGCGGAAGCGGCGACGGCTTTGGCGTTTTCCTTCGCGCTCGGAACGCGCTCGCCGGTCAATGCCAGGCGTTCCAAGCTCTTCGCAAAGTTTGGCGTCTCTTCACGATTGTGAATGTCGGACGCCTGCTGGCGGGCCGCCTTCGCTTGTTCGAATGGGATGTTGTGCTTTTCGAGAAATTCGAGGAACTCATCCGTAGCGCTCGCGTGAATGTGATTCGAGTACAGGCAGCTCTTGTCGTCGATCTTCGCGACGCTCAACTCCCAAACAACTTTCACCTTGTTACGCCCGGCGGCGGTGATGGCGTCGGAGATCGAAACCATGACGCAACGGCTGCGCTCGCGAATTTCCCCGACGTAGTGCTGCACCATCAACGCATCGCCAATCGTCTCGACGTTGATCGACATCGGAATTCCGTCGTCGGTTGTCGTCGTCGCGGCGGCGATGTGCGCGTGCGAGCAGCGTTGATATTCGGCGTCCGGCAAATTGAAGAGCCAATCAGCGATATTCACCTTTTCGTACGGTGCATTGATTACGGCTGTGACGGTTGAGAGCGATAGCGTTCGATCTTCGGACATGGTTTCCCCTGGGGCCTAATGGGCCGCGTTAACTTCTGTGAACGGAGGCATCGACAGGCGAGCCACCGAACGACTCACGTTTCATGACTGAGATACGCGGGAACGAAGTAAGGATATAGAGAAATGCGGAAAAATTCGAGAACCGAATGTTGGATGCGAAGCTTTGCTCGCCGCGTTATTCAGTTCGCGGGAGCCGCAGGCGCAGCCGGCTGAATGCCGGAAATCTGCGTCAGCGTCGCGTTATGGACCGGATAGCCCTTTTCCCGCCAGGCGTCGAGCCCGCCTTGCAGTGGGCGAATCTGCTGGATGCCTTGCTTGCGCAGCAAGATCGCGAGCTGGGCGCTCGTCGCCTCGTTGGGGCACGTACAGTAGAGAATGATCTGCCGGTCGCGCGGCAGCTTGTCGTTTTTCTCGCGCAACTCTTGCGCATCGATGCGAAATGCGCCGGGAATCGTCTCGGGATCGGCCTCGAAGTCGAGCGAGTGGCGCAGGTCGACGATCACCATGTCCTCGTGCTGATCCATCATGACTTTCAACTCTTCGACGGTGATACGCGAGACGCGCAATTCGCGAATGAATCTCTGGCGCGCGATGTATTTCTTCGCGATGTACGCCGCGAATCCCGGCGACAATAAAGCACGAGCAGCCAGCCGCCCAGCACGGCAGCGTGATCGGCGATGATCTCGATCTGATTGCTGAAGACGAAGCCCAGGCCCAGGAACGACCCTGCCCACAGCGCGGCGCCCGCACAATCGAACAGCAAGAAGCGCGACAGACGCATGTGAAAAATGCCCGCGAGCGGCGGCGCAACCGTGCCGAGACCCGGCAGAAACTTTGCCAGGAGCAGCGAGCGCGAGCCTTCTTTCGCGAAAATGCCTTCCGTGCGGCGCACACAGGAGTCGGGCTCGAGCGAAATCTTGCAGAGCAGTTGCAGGATTTTGATGCCCTTGACGCGGCCGAGCTGAAACCAGATTGTGTCTGCGACCGCGGATGCAAACACTGCCGTCGCAAGCGCGGCAAACAAATTCATGTGGTGAGTTCCGGCGAGTGCGCCCGCCGCTAACAGAATTGGTATGGAGGGAAAGGGAAAGCCGATCTGCTCCAGAAACACCCATGCCAGCAGAACGACATAGCCGTGATGTAGCAGAAATTCCAGAGTGCCATGCATGGGTTGTGGGCCGAGATCCCTTTAACGGTGCCGGTCCCGTACAACAGATGCGGATTGCGGCCAGAAGTTTCGAGAATCCGTTTCCGCCATTGTACCGCGCTATTTCTGGACGAAGGAAGAAGTATGGCCCCAGTCGCCGGTCATGACGAAATCAGCGAGCTTTTTGCGGTTTCGAGGGGCGAGTTCGCGCTCCTTGAGCTTGTCGGGCAGGGAATGGGGGTCTCCGGGGTAGCCGATCGCCATAGCGGCCACGGGCTGCCAGTCATCGGGAATGTGGAAGACCTCGCGCGCTTTGTTGGCGTCGAACCCGGCCATCTGATGAACGTACAGTCCATCGGCGACCGCTTGAAAGCTAAGCTGCGCGCTGGCGCTGCCGACGTCGTGAAAGGCGTGCGTGTTGGGCTTACCCTCTTTGTTTTTGATTTGCGCGACGGAAATCGCCAGCACCGGAGCGTGTTTGGCCCAGCCCTGATTGAACTCGACCATCGTGCTCAGGACCTTGTCGAAATTTTCTTTATCGTCTTTTGTGGCAACGATGTAGGCCCACGGCTGGCTGTTGCTGCTGGAAGGCGCCCATCGCGCGGCCTCGAATATGCTCTTGAGGATAGCGGGCGAGACTGGCTTGTCGCTGAAGGCGCGAGGGCTCCAGCGGTGGATGATCAGATCGTGAAGCGGCGCCTCGGCAGGAGCGGGATTTTTCATGGCAATGTGACCTCGTGACCTAGTTTGATTTGTTCATTTGCGTTCGATTGGATGAAGCGACAGCTTGATGCGTTGTGAATGTGCCCGGCTGGGTTGAGATGAAATCGCGGAGAGCCTCACAAAATTAGCGCCAAATGACGCCGTGCGGCTCGTTCATGCGCAGCCCGCACCGGCGTCAGGAGCTAGCCTAGCTACTTCTTCTGCACCATTTCCGCATCGATCGTGATCGACACTTCGTCGCCAACAACCACGCCGCCGTTGTCCATCGTCGCGTTCCACTTCACGCCGTAAGTCCTGGCGATTGATTTTCGTCGTCGCAGTCACGGCCGAGCGCTGATTGCCCCAGGGATCCTTCACCGGCGCGGTCGGACCATCGACATCGAGCACAACCGACTTGGTCGTGCCGCGAATCGTGAGATCGCCCGTCACTTTCAATTTGCCGGCGCCCGCTTGTTCCACCTTCGTCGATTTAAAGGTCATCGTCGGATAGTGCGCCACATCAAAAAACTTGTCGCTCTTGAGATCCTTGTCGCGATCCGGCGTGCGCGTGTCCACGGTCGAGACGTCAATCGTCACGTCCACGCTCGACTTGCTGATGTCCTGATCGTCGAGAATGACCGTGCCCTTCACATTGCTGAAGCCGCCGCGAACCGTCGAGATCGCCAGGTGCTTCACCGAGAACTGCGCCGCGGTGTGCGCCGGATCGATCTGCCACGTCGAGGTTGCCGCCGAAGCCGGCAGCGTCAATAGCGCGGCGAGGCCGGTGGCGAGTGCGAAGCGAGTTAGAGAATGGCCCATGTTTGTCTCTCCTTTGATTTTTGACGTTCTGTGTTAAGAATTCGACTGCCTTTAAGCTCTCCGATTCACGAACAAGACTTCGCCCGCGCGGACGGATCTTTCTCCAGGACTTCATCGAGCAATTCGACCAATAACTTGAGCCTTGCGCCGGGAACGTGCGCGAACTGGCGCTTATGCAAATCGTGAACGGGCTGATCGAGCGTCTTCAGCAGCTCGAGCCCTTGCGAAGTGATGCGGGTCTTCACGACGCGGCGATCGTCTTTTTGTCGCTCGCGCGTAATAAGGGAGCGCTTCTCCATGCGATCGAGAAGGCGCGTCATGTCTGGGTCATGCGAAATCATCCGGTCGGCGATGCTGCTGCATGGGAGCCCTTCCGGTTCGGCGCCGCGCAGGATGCGAAGCGTGTTGTATTGCGCTGCGGTCAGATCGTTCGCTTTCAGGAGTTGCTCCACCTGCTGCGCGAGGCCGTCCGCGGCCTTTTGCAGTGAGACGAAAGCATGCGCCTCGAGGGAAGCCGAGTGTTTTCCGGGGCGAGGGGCGTTGCTCATGGGAATACGATAGTCGTTATAACAACTAATGTCAAGACGGAAATTGGAAAGGGTTTGTCACAGCTAAAGGTCAGGGCCGGCGTCTCGCGCAACCGGCCTCAGAACCCGCTAAGACTTGCGCAATGGACGCAGATCCACTTCGCTGAGAAAGCTTTGCGGCCCCTGAGTGACCAGCATCGCGACGGCGTGGGCCACATCGTCCGCGGTCAGCGCCTTCGTCGCATCCTTCGGCCCGCGTCCCGAAAATTCCGTCGCAACGCTACCCGGAAAGATCGCCGCCACACGAATGTTATGCCCGCGCAAATCCTCCGCCATGCAAGCGGTCAACCCGCGCACGCCCCATTTCGACGCGCAATAGATGCCTCCTCCCGCGAACGCATTTTTCCCTGCCAACGAGCTGATGTTAATGATGTCGCCGCGTCCGTGCCGAATCATCGAGGGCACGACCGCTTTCGAAACAAGAAACACACTTTTCAAATTTGTATCGAGCACGCGATCCCAATCGGCTTCGGTTTTCTCATGAGCCGGTCCGAACACGCCGATTCCAGCGTTGTTCACCAAAATCGAGATCGGCCCGAGTGTCGATTCCGCGCTCTCAACAAGCTTCTCGACGTCTGCCGCCGAAGTGACATCCGCGACCTGCGCGAACACGCCCGTCACCAGTCCTCGCAGCTCTTCTGCAACGCCGTCGAGCGCCTTCGCGTCGCGCCCGCAAATCGCCACCGCGCATCCCATCGAAGCCAGCCGCAGCGCGATCGCCCGGCCAATGCCCCGGCTGCCCCCGGTCACCAGCGCAACCTGGCCCGCCAACTCAGGCTTTTCTAATTGTTCGAAATCGACTTTGCGAATCGGAGTCATCGGAAATCTTCCTCGTCGGCTGCAAAATTCTATGCGACACTCTGCCTTAACCGGGCACCATAACAACGGTCGGGCCGTCTAATGTACTGGCTTCCCAGAGTTGATGCGAGCGGTCTGGGCAGTGGCGGCAGAAAAAGCTAACGGGTCGATGGACAAATACCCCTAGATACACACTTCCCTGTAGCTAAACGGCTTGCGGTGACCATCTGCTTTACCTATAATCCCGAAGTTTTGGAAAACAAGGTGAGTCCCGGCTAGCGTTCCGGGAGCAGTAGCAATCCATCATAAGGCTAGGATTTTGAGCGAGGGAGAAACGGAATGAAAGGTTTACGGAGACTGGCGGGCCTCGCAGTGGTGGCGGCGCTCGGCTTGATGCTCGGGAATGTAACTCACGCGACGCCCCAGGCGGCGGGAGGGCAAGACGCTGCAAAGCCGCAGTACACGATGGCGGAATACAACGCCTATACTGCGGCGCAGGCGACCAAGGACCCGACGGCGCAGGTCAAAGCGCTCGACGACTTTGTCGCGAAGTACCCGAATTCGGCTTTGTTGATTTACGTTTATCCGCTCTATTACAACGCATACAGCCAGTTGAAGAATTGGCCCAAGGTTATCGAGTACGCCGACAAGACGCTCGCCCTCGGCGACAAGATCGAACCGCCGGTGAAGTATCAGGCGTACTATGCGCGCGCGTTTGCTTTCACGAACATTCAGCCGCCGCCGACCGATCCCGACCAAGCCAAGAAGGCGCGGCAGGCAGCGCTCGATGGATTGCAAACGCTGAACGCGCTGAAGAAGCCCGACACCATGTCGCAGGATGATTTCGAAAAGCAGAAGAAAGCGCCGGCGATTCTGTTCAACTACACCGCGGCGACCGCGGCGGGGATTTTGAAGGATTATCCCGGCTCGATCGAGTCCTACAAGGCCGTGCTCGCTCTGACTCCCGACGACGCCGTGACCAGCTATCGCATCGGCCAGGCCTACGAACAGATGCAGCCGCCGCAGCACATGGACGCCTTCTGGTATTTCGCCAAGGCAGTGTCGGCGAAAGGCGCCAACCCACAGCAAGCCGCGCAGGTAAAAACCTACCTCCGCAAATTGATCGTCAACTATCAGCAGGCTTCGTGCGACAACCTGATCGACGCTGAACTGAACGAACTCCTGCAACTCGCGGGAAGCTCGGCGGATCGCCCATCGACCTACACGCTGCCCAGCGCGCAGGACCTCGATGCGGCGCGCAAAGACATGACGATCGCTTCGGTTATCACCGACCTCAAGGCCGGCGGCGACAAAGCCAAGGTGACGTGGCTCGCGTCGTGCGGACTCGAATTCCCCGATGTGCCGGGCAAGCTGATCGAAATCACGCCCGGTCCGGACTCGGTGCAGTTGAAGGTCGCGTTCGTGACCAGCGACGCCGAGTTCGATTCGAAGACGACTCCCGACATGGATGTCAAAGTTGTCGGTCAGCCCGATGCGGCGAAGCTCGAGAAGGACAATCCGGTGCGCTTCACCGCCACGCTGATGTCCTACGATCCAGATCCCGCGTTCATGCTTCACTGGGATAAAGCCAAGGTGAACGAGGAAGACATCCCGAAGGAAAAAGACAAGGGCAAGAAGAAGCGCCCAGCGACCAAGAAGCAGCAGTAACTCGCTCGGCGTAGCTGACGTTTGAAACCGAAACGGCGTCTCGGTTCCCCGAGACGCCGTTTTTCTTTCCGCGCCCGCCGAAAATCTCGTCTACAGAACCGAAAATCTCGTCTACAAAATATGTAGGGGCGCAGCACCGCTGCGCCCCATGTCCGCAAGATCTAAACCACTGTCGTCACTCGTTTTGCCGCCAAATCACTCTTCAGTGCGATCGCTCTTCAGTTCGAATAGGATCGCCGACTCATCGTTCTGTCGCTTGAATTGGCTTGTGGGTCGGACCTTCAGGTCCGACATACTCGATGAGAAAGAGAGGGGCTTTAGCCCCTGAAGTCCAAGGCGCCCCTACCGCCCATTCCTCCGATGCTCCAACTTATATTCCGACAGCTTCCGGCTCAGTGTATTCCGATGAATCCCCAGCACATGCGCCGCGCGCGACTGATTCCCATCCACCCGGTCCAGCACCCGCTTGATAAATCTCTTTTCGAATTCGCCGACGGCCTCATCGAACAGAATGCCCCGTTCCACCATCTGGCTGACTAATCCTTCCAATTGATCCTTCACGTCTCCACGCTCCAGAAAATCGCCACTGCTCCCGGGGCCGACCTTTTGTGCATCAAGCCAATTCCGAAGCCGTTCAATCGAGCTCGTGTCCGGTCAGGACGCGATACGCTTCGCGATACTTTGCGCTGGTGAGGGCGACGATTTCGGGCGGCAGCTCGGGGCCCGGCGGCGTCTTGGACCATTGAATCCGCTCGAGATAATCGCGCACGAATTGCTTGTCGAACGAAGGCTGGGCGCCGCCCGGCTCGTAATGCGCGGCGGGCCAGAAGCGCGAGGAATCCGGCGTGAGCGCTTCGTCGATCCAGATGAGCTCGTCGTCGCCGGAGGAATTTTTCAGCAGCCCGAATTCGAATTTCGTGTCGGCGAGAATGATGCCGCGCGGCTCCGCATATTTCGCAGCGCGGTTGTAGATTTCGATGCTGACAGCGCGTACTTTTTCGGCAAGTTCACGGCCGACCAGCTTGGCAGCTTCGTCGAACGAAATATTTTCGTCGTGGCCCGTCTCCGCCTTCGTCGCCGGCGTGAAAATTGGCTCCGGCAATCGATCCGATTCAACGAGTCCGTTCGGCAAATCGATGCCGCAAATCTTCCCTGTGACGCGATAGTCCTTCCAGCCCGAGCCCGAGACGTAACCGCGCACAACGCATTCGATCGGAAGAGGTTGCGTCTTGCGCACGACCATCGAGCGGCCGGCGAGCTCATCCTTATACGCGTCAAACGGAGCAGGGAAGTCCGTCGCGCTCAGCACGTGATTGGGAATCACGTCGCGCAGCAGATCGAACCAGAAAAGCGAAAGCTGCGTCAGCACGCGGCCCTTGTCGGGTATTCCCGTCGGCAGCACGACGTCGAACGCGGACAGTCGATCCGACGCGACAATCAACAGCTTGTCGCCGAGATCGTAGATGTCGCGCACTTTGCCGCGCGCGGCGGGTGCAATGCCGCCAAAATTTGTCTCTCTCACGACTCGCATCGCTGCACCAGAAGGCAAGCTCGATTCCCCTGAAGAAGTGTGATGCATTCTAGCGTAGCGTGCTGCCCTGTCAATGTAACGGTCGTGTGGAAAAAATCGGAAAAGACATGAGCGCGTGAAAATTTTTCGTACTGCGAAATTTGTGATTGAAATTCTTACGCGATTCGTTTAAAAGCTCCGATCGAAACGCGAGAGTTGAGCCGCCACAAAAAAAGAGGCGAGCCGAAGCGCGCCTCTCGTCGATTCAATTTTTCGGAAGTATCTACGCCGCAGAAGCCGCCGCAGCCAACCGCTTCTTCGGCACTTCGTCGCCTTCCCAGCGCACGCTGACCAGCTTCGAAACGCCCGGCTCCTGCATCGTCACGCCGTAGAGCACGCTGCCCGTCTCCATCGTCTTGCGATTGTGCGTCACGATGATGAACTGCGTCTGCGAGCTCATCTCGCCGACCAGCTTCGTGAAGCGCCCGACGTTCGCTTCGTCCAGCGGCGCATCGACTTCATCCAGAATACAGAACGGGCTCGGCTGATACTTGAAGATTGCGATCAGCAGCGCCAGCGCCGTCATCGCCTTTTCGCCGCCAGAGAGCAGCAAAATATTTTGCAGCCGCTTCCCCGGCGGTGACGCGACAACATCGATGCCCGCATCGCCCGAGCTGTCCACTTCGGTCAGCCGCATCTCCGCGTGCCCGCCGCCGAAAATCGTGTGAAACGCCGTCGAGAAATTTCCGTTGATCGCGTTGAACGCCTGCTCGAACTTCTCGCGCGTCACCAGATCGAGCTCGACGATCGCCTGCTGCGTGTCCGCGATCGATTGCAGCAAATCGTCGCGCTCCCGCGTCAGGAACGCAAACCGCTGCTCCGTCTCGTTGAACTCCTCGAGCGCCATCATGTTCACCGCGCCCATCGCCTCGATGCGCGACTTCATCTCGCGATAATTCGTTTCCGCGATCGCCAGCTCTTCGCCGCTGATGAACGCCGTCTCGGTCGCGATCAAATCCTCGGGCTGCATGTTCACTTCCGACATGCATGTCTCGCGCAGATGCTGCCGATCCGAATCGTTTCGCGCCCGCTCGATTTCCGCGTGACCTCGCTGCTCGCGAATCTCCTGCAGCGACTGTCGCCCGAACCGCAGCGAGTCATCCATCACCGCCACGCGCTTGCGCCCCGATTCCCACTCCGCTTCCAGCGTGACCTGCGACTCTTCCAGCCGCGTCTTCTCCGCTCGCAGCGCTTCGAGCTGCACCGCAAGCTGTTCGTTCTGCATGACGAGCCCAGCCGCCTCTTCGCTGATCGACGCCTGCTGCTGCTGCAAAGCCTGCGTCCGCCGATCGATCCCCTCGCGCTCCTGTGCCAGCCGCGACGCCAGCGCTTCCGCCGCCGACAGCCGCTCGTTCAACGCCGCAAGTTCCGCCCGCGCAACGCCGAGCTCATCCTGTTCCGTCTGCACCGACCCGCGAAGCTGCACCAACTCCTCGGCGAGCCGCGTGCTCTCCGCCTCCGCTTCCGCCCGCGTCGTATTTGCGACGGCAAGCTGCGTCTTTGCCTGTTCCGCCCGCGATCGCGCGCCTTCTACATTCTGCCGAATCCGCCCAAGCTCGCTCTGGCATGCAGTCAGCTCCAGCCCAAGCCGCGCCAGGTCCGCCTGCGTCTGCTCGTGCCGATGCTTCGCCGACAGCACATCGCGCTCAGCCGCGTGCTGCTTCGTCGAAACTTCTTCCAGCGTCTGCTCCGCCTCACGCAAATCCGAAGCCAACGCATCCTGCGTCGCTCGAATTCGCTCCGTTTCAAACTCGAGCTGCGCCACTTCCGCATCCAGCGCCCGCAACTCGCGCTTCATCACCAGCGGCCCGGCCTCGTCCGGCCGCCCGCCCGTCACCATTCGGCCCTGGAAGCAGGTGCCGTCCGGCGTAACGAATGCATACTGCGGATTGTCCCGCGCCAATTTTTCGGCAGCGATAGGCCCGTCGGTCAGGTACGCAGCTTTCAAACGCGGCAAAAACTGCTTCGCCGCCGGTCCCAGCGGATCGCGAAATTCCACGAGCTTGTCGAGCCGCGACACAACGCCGTCTTCCGCCCTGAAATTCGCAATCGGCTCGTACTCATCCAGCCGCAGGTTCAAACTCCGCAGCGAATCGACGAAGAACGTCGCCCGCCCTCCAACTTCATCGCGCAACAGCGAAACTCCCGCCCGCGCATGATCGTACGTTTGCACCACGACGTACTCGAGCTCATCGCGCAGATACTGCTCGATCGCCGCCTCGTGCTGCTGCTCGACTTCCGCGTAATCCGCCAGCACGCCCACCGCGTGAAAATCGTGCCCGCCGCCGCGCTCGTTTGCCGCAAACAATTTCTGCACCGCATCAGCCGTGTACGAACGATCGTTCAGCACCTGCGTCAGCGTCGCGTGCTTCGCGCGCGCACCCGAAAGGGAATCGCGCAGAGCCTCAGCCTGCTTCGCCGTCGCATCGCGCTCTTCCCGCAATCCTGCGATTCGCGTCTGTAGCGCCGTCACCTGTTGCCGTAGCGCGCTCAACTGCCCGTTCGCCGTCTCCCACTCCGACGCAGCCTTGTCCGCGCTGTCGCGCACCTGCAGAGACATCTCGAGCAGCGCGCCTTCCGTCGTCTCCAGTTTCTGTAGCGCCACACCCTGATGCACCAGCGCCTCTTCCGCCTTCTGCTGCTCGCCGTGCAGTCGCAGCAAACTCTCGCTCGCCTCCGAAGCGCACTGCCGCAGCGCTTCGATCCGCACTTCCGACTCGTGAATCTGCGCCGCGCGCGTCTGCGCCCGCACCGCCAGCCCATTCACATTTCCCGTCAGCGTCGCCGATTCCGCGCGCAGCGAATTCACTGATTCAATTTGCGCCGAGTTGCGCGTCTCCCACTCCGCAATTTGCGCCGCCGCCGCCGTAATCTCCGCTGCGATCTGTCCGCCGCGTCCCGCAAGCTCATGCGACCGCTGCTGGTTGTACGTGATCTTGTTCTCGCTGCGATCCACTTCCAGCAGCGTCGCGTTCAGCACGTTCTGGTTCTGCTTGATCGTCGCATCCAGCTCGTAAATCCGCTGCTGCAGTTGATCCTGCTCCGCCTCTTGCGTCTGAATCTCGTGCGCGTGCTTGTTCTCCGACGCCATCAGCTCTTCCAGCCGCTTCCCAACGCGCTCCGCCTCGGCATCCAGCTCGCGCGCCTTGCCCGCCAGCATCTGCCGGACGATCCCACGCATTTCGTCGCGAATTTCCGCGTACCGCCGCGCCTTCGCCGCCTGCCGCTTCAACGACCCGAGCTGCTTCTCGACTTCCACCACAATGTCGTTGACGCGCGATAGATTGACCTTCGACGATTCCAGCTTCGCTTCTGCCAGCCGCTTCTTCGTCTTGAACTTCGTCACGCCCGCGGCTTCTTCGATGATCGCGCGGCGTTCCAGCGGCTTCGTCGACAAAATCTGCCCAATGCGCCCCTGTTCGATGATCGCGTAGGAGTCTGGCCCCAACCCGACCCCCATGAACATCTCCTGGATGTCGCGCAGCCGCCCGACGCGCCCGTTGATCAGATACTCGCTCTGCCCCGAGCGATAAAGCCGGCGGCTGACCACCACCTCGCCGGGCTTCATCGCCAGCGCATGCTTGTCCGCCATCTTTTTCTTGCGCTTGCCCTTCAGAAACTCCGGCTCCGACGACGGCTCCGCCAGCACGATCTCGCCGTCGTGCCCGCCTTCCGCCGCGTCGCCATGCTCCGCCGCGTCATGCCCGTCTGCGTAACCCGCCAAAATATCCCCGGCAGGCATTCCAATTTGGGAATCCGTCTCGCCGTCCCCCAGCAGGTGCACTCCGCCACCGGCTTCAGCCGAAGCCGCACCTTCGCCGTTCGCCGCCGCCCCTTCGATCACAAATCGTGCGGCCTCAGCAAGTTCTGGGTCTTCCAGCGTGATCGTCACTTCCGCCAATCCCATCGGCGGCCGCTTCACCGTGCCATTAAAAATGCAGTCCGCCATCCGCTCCGCGCGCAGCGACTTATGGCTCTGCTCGCCCAATACCCAGGAGATCGCGTCCACGACGTTCGACTTGCCGCATCCATTTGGCCCCACGATGCAAGTCGTGCCGACTCCGGCAAACGTCACCACCGTCCGCTCGCAAAAGGACTTGAAACCGGTAATTTCCACTTTTCGCAGCTTAAGCAAGGTATCCCCTTTTGTTAGTGCCAGTTACGGTGTTCCCCGGCCCCTTGCCGGGTACGACTCACATCCACGTCAGGACCGTTTTGGAACTTAAGCTCCAACAGTCCGCATGTAGCGGTACACACGAAACCAGACTACTTTTCGTTTTTCGAAGGGAAGGAATTTGCGTCGATCGCAGCGCGATCAACTTGGACACATCGACCGGGTCGCGGTCGCCCGTCAAAAACTTTGGCAGGTTCTCGTTCAGAGGCCCTAGCCGCCTGGCGCGTAAGATGGCGGTACGGGAGACGAGACTAACATGCACCCCAACCCATGTAAAGACTTACCCCAAGGGTAGTGGTCATTTTTCTTCGACCACAAGAGCCCGCCAAACGCCGTGTGTCTTTGAGCGGCTGTCGCATCGTGATTCGTGCCCCGTTTTGCCTTTGTAGGGGCGGGGCTTGCTCCGCCCGCCGTAATCACGACCTCGGTGTATTGATGTCGCCACCCGGCCCGTCCGATGCGTCTTGCCACAACCCATCCGCAAGCCACGTCCGTGTAGGGGCGCAGCACTGCTGCGCCCCATGTCCGCACGATCACAGCCCCTTCCACCCTCGCGTCTTGGCATCCACGCCGTCGCCAAACTTTCGGGAATTCCCACCGCTTCATATTGAAACCGCCCTTCACCTCCCTTACTATTCGCCCCACCGACGGTGCCGCATCGAGAACCATTTCGCAATCTGCACGATTTCGACCATCAACTCGACGCGCGCCTGCTTTCATCGCTCTCTGTTTCGACAGAATTGCGCAAGTCGTTAAGTTTCTAAGGGGACACTCATGATTCGCATCACGCTGCGCGCTCTCGCTATCACCGCCGCTCTCACGCTCTGCACCTCAACCTTCGCTCAATCTCAATCTCAAACCCCGCCATCCAGCGCGAGCTCCACCGAAAAGGCCGCCTACCTCAATCCCGATCTCCCCGCCGAGCAGCGCGCCGCCGACCTCGTTCACCGCATGACCCTCGAAGAAAAAGCCACCCAGCTCGTTAACCAGGCCCGCGCCATTCCGCGGCTCAACATTCCCGCCTACGACTGGTGGAGCGAATCTCTCCACGGCGTCGCCGCCAAGGGCAGTACATCCTTCCCCGAGCCCATCGGCCTCGCCGCCACCTTCGACGCGCCCGCCATCCACGAAATGGCCATCGCCATCGGCACCGAAGGCCGCATCCATCACGTGCAGTCCGTCCGCGCCGGCCACAGCGACATCTTCGAAGGCCTCGACTTCTGGGCGCCCAACATCAACATCTTCCGCGATCCCCGCTGGGGCCGCGGCCAGGAAACCTACGGCGAAGATCCATTCCTCACCGGCCGCATGGGCGTCGCGTTCGTCACCGGCATGCAAGGCGACGACCCGCGCTACTACCGCGTCATCTCCACGCCAAAACATTTCGCCGTCCACAGCGGCCCCGAATCCACGCGCCACAAAGCCAATGTCGACGTCAGCAAGCACGACGAGCTCGACACCTATCTCCCCGCGTTCCGCTACGCCATCACGCAAGGCAAAGCCGGCTCCATCATGTGCGCGTACAACAGCATCAACGGCGAGCCCGCCTGCGCCAGCACGTTCCTCCTCGAGGACCAGCTCCGCGACAAATGGAAATTCAAAGGCTACGTCGTCTCCGACTGCGGCGCCGTCATCGACATCTTCAATGGCCATCACTTCAAACCCACGCAAGCCGAAGCTTCCGCCATCAGCCTCCAGCGTGGCATGGACAACGAATGCGCCGACTTTTTTGAAAAAGTTTCCGACGATCACGACTACAAGCCGTATCTCGACGCCGTAAAATCGGGCGCGCTCAAAGAGAGCGACATCGACCAGGCCGTCACGCGCCTCTACACCGCGCGCATCAAGCTCGGCATGTTCGATCCGCCGGACATGGTTCCGTACAACCGCATCGACGAAAAATTGCTCGATAGCGCCGCGCATCGCGCGCTCGCGCGCAAAATAGCGAACGAATCGATGGTGCTGCTGAAAAACAACGGCATTCTTCCGATCAAAGTTCCTGGCCCAGGATTGAAAATCGCCGTCGTCGGCCCTCTCGCCAATCAAACCAAAGTGTTGATGGGCAACTACAGCAGCGCGCCCTCGCACGCCGTCTCTGTTCTGGACGGTTTGAAAACCGAATTTCCCACCGCGAAAATAAATTTCGTCGAAGGCACGCAATTCCTGACGCAAAAACGCCTCGGAAGTTCCCGCCGTCGCTTCTCACCATTGACGGAAAGCCCGGCGTTCGGACTCACCTACTCGACGGGCAGCGCGTTTTCGATTCGGTCCGGACGCGCCGTGCCGCCGCCGTGCTTCGCAACTCGCATCGACCCGCGGTCGGAACTCCGTTCGGCACCGCCGCCCGTCCGAAATCGAAGGCAAGAAATCCGTGCTCATCAGCTCCGAAGCGACGCTCACACCCACAGAAACCGCCGACTACTATCTCGGCTCGCGCGGCGACGGCTTCAATGTCGTGACTCTCGACAACAAAGTGATCGTTCTCTCGTTTCTCAGACGCTGGTGTCGAAACCAAACTCGGCCGAGTTCATCTCGATGCCGGAAAGTCCTATGCCATCAAAGTTTTCCTATCGGCTTCCGGGATCCGATCCAGGAATCCGTCGACAGCTGCTCCGCAGCTCGTCTGGACGAAATTCGATCCGCGCCCTGCGCCCGAAGCCATTGCTGCCGCAAAATCCGCGGACGTCGTGATCGCCGTCGTTGGCATCACCAGCGAACTCGAAGGCGAAGAAATGCCCATCAACGAAGAAGGCTTCGCCGGCGGCGATCGCACCAGCCTCGATCTGCCGAAGCCCGAAGAAGATTTGGTCGAGGCCGTCGCAGCCACCGGCAAGCCGCTCATCGTCGTTTTGATGAACGGGAGCGCGCTCAGCGTGAATTGGGCGAAGGAACACGCCAACGCGATTCTCGAATCGTGGTACGCGGGCGAAGAAGGCGGAGCCGCGATCGCCGAAACAATCTCCGGCAAAAATAATCCCGGCGGCCGTTTGCCCGTCACGTTTTACACCGGCGTCAGCCAACTTCCGCCGTTTGAAGATTACGCGATGAAAAATCGCACGTATCGCTACTTCGACGGCATGCCGCTCTACCCGTTCGGTTACGGGCTCAGCTACACGACGTTTTCGTTCAGCGATCTGAAACTTTCAACGGCAGCGGTGAACGCAGGCGATTCGCTGCAAAGTCGAAGCGACGGTTACGAACAAAGGAAAAATCGCCGGCGATGAAGTCGCCGAACTCTATCTGAGTTTCCCGAAAGTAGCGGGAGCGCCAAACATTGCGTTGCGCGGATTCCAGCGGGTTCACATCGAGCCCGGCGCGTCGCAAAAAGTGCAATTCAATCTCGAACCGCGCGACTTGAGTATCGTTACCGAAGCTGGCGAGCCGGTTGTTCCCGAAGGCGACTTCGTCCTGTGGGTCGGCGGCGGCCAGCCTCACTCTAACGCCGCCGGCACCGGCCAGACCTTCCGCGTCAAAGGCACCATCACTCTGCCGGAATAGTCGCGTTAATCTCCGGTCTTCTGCTTCGCGTCCGCCGCGCCTGGCATCAAGTATTTGTCGTACCACGCCAAGATCCGGTTCAACCGATCGAGCAAATGCTTCTCTTCGTGAAATCCGTGCGGCTCACGCGGATACACAACCAATTCCGTTTCCACTCCGTATCTCTTCAACCCGCGGTACAGCTCCTGACTTTGGCCGAGCGGATCGATCGTGTCTGCATCGCCCTGCAAAATCAGCGTCGGTGTCTTCGCATCCTTGAAATGCACAAACGGCGAGCTATTCAAAAATTTGTCCGGCGATTCCCATGGCGTGCCGAAAAACCACTCGTCTCCCGCCGGATGATCCTCCATCCCAAATTCCGAAATCAGATTCGCCATGCCCGCACCGGACACTGCAACCTTGAATTCATTCGTCTGCGTAATCGCCCACTCCGCCATGTAACCGCCGTAGGACCATCCGCCGATCCCCAGCCGATTCGGATCGGCGATTCCGCGCGTCACCAAGTCGTGGACGCCGGCCATCACATCTTTGTAATCGCCGCCGCCCCAATCCGCCTTGTTGGTTTCCACGAATTTCTGTCCGTAGCCGACCGACCCGCGGATATTCGGATAAAACACAGCGTACCCGCGCGCAGCCAGCAATTGTCCCCAGGGTTCGATGGCATCCGACCATCGCCCTGTCGGACCGCCGTGAATCAACGCGATCAGCGGCAGCTTCTTCGACTGGCCGGCATCCGGTCCGCCAATGGGCAGCAGCAGAGATGCCTCGATCTCGGTCCCGTCAAACGATTTGTATCTGTAATATTCCGGCGTCGCCAATTTGAACTGTTTCCACGCATCGTTCACATGCGACACCTGTTTCGCCGCCGCACCACCTTTCGAGTTCCAGATCCAAACTTCCGGTGGCGTCGTGCCTGTCTGCGCGACGTACGCGATTTCTCCACTACTCGAAGCGGCGATCGCTCCAGTCGGCACCGGCGATACCGCCAACTCTTGCATCGTCGCGTTCACGTCAAACTTGATGAATTTGCTCTTGAATCCATAGGCAGCCACCATCATTACGGTTCCATCTTTCTGCCACTCGTACGCTTCCACCGGCAGATCGAGGCTCGCGCCAGTCAAGTTGTGCGCCGCAATTCCGTTCACCGGCAACAGCATCAAGTCGTGCGGATCGGGTCCGTCCTCGCGAGAACCGACAAAACTGATCGTGTTGCCCGCCGTCGAAACCTTGATTTCGCCAAAGGGTCCGCGGGGAGCGAGCAACAGCTTCGTTTCTCCGCTCACCGCCAGCACGGCATAAATTTTCTGCGTGAATTGATCGGATTCCGGATGCTCGGTCGCTTCCATCACCAGTTGCGCGCCGTTGTGCATCCACACGATTTGCCGCACATCCCAGCTGGGCTTCGTGAGCGCCTTCGTCTCGCCGGTCGCGACATTTACAATCCAAAGGCGCCCTCGCTTGTCATCTTTGTCGGCGACGTGAGCGTCGTCCTTATCTTTTTCTTTTTTTTCTTCCTCATCGCTCTTCGCGTCTGGCGCGATATACGCGATCCGCGTGCCATCGGGCGACCACTCGAATCCGCGCACGCCATTCTTGCCTTTGGTGAGCGCGACGCCTTCGCCGCCGTCCGCGCGCATCAGATAGATCTGCTGTGCCTCGCCCCGGTCCGACAAGAACGCCAGCGTCTTACCATCCGGTGACCATCGCGGCCCGCTCTCCGACTTCTCCGAATACGTGAATTGCCGCGAGTTTTCCTCGCCGGCTTCGTGAATCCAGATGTGCCGCTTGCGGTTTTGTCCCTTCGCCGGCTCCATCACCACAAACGCCAGCCGTTTGCCGTCGGGCGAATACTGCAAATCCATAATCGCGCGCATGTTCAGCGAAGCTTCCGGCGTCAGCAGCTTTTTCTCGCCGTCGCTTTGCGCGTGGCCGCGCATCGGCGCCAAAAATAAAATCGCGCCGCAGAGCAGCGCCACTGCCGCAGCAACTCTCATCTTGCTACCTTCGCTCCGTCGCATCGCACACCTGTCCCCATCAGATTCACAGCGCCAAACAGCGTCGCCAACTCTAAGTGCGACGCTCTCGCTCGTCAACCACCGAGCATCACGCGAAAAATCAGCGCCCCAATTCGGCGATTTTGCGTTCGCCTAAATGTGTGACGCGCACGACGCGAGAATCGCGCTTCCGAGCAACCCAACCTAAGTCCACCAGCCGCATAAAGAATGCCGCTCCCAACGCGCCAGCGAGATGCGGCTTTCGCTCCGTCCAATCCAAACATCGCCGAGCGAACGCTCTTCGACCGCGGCGCACCGCATCAACGTTCACGCCGAGGCTGCCAAAAAAGTTCTCGCCGTTACGTCCGAGTTCGTATTCCCACTCGCCAGAAGCGCGAATCGCTCCCGAAGATTCCATGTGCCGCGTTAGATCCACAGCGACGACGCCGGCCAAATGGTCGTAGCAAGAGCGTGCCATGCGAATATCCGAATTCGCGAGTCGAGCGTTGGGAGTGTGCGACTCGCTGCCTTTCGCACTGCCATTTACACGGTGCGCTGCGAGGGATCCCGTTGCCTCCAGCGCATGCGCCACATCGGCGTTCGCCAATTCGTAATAGCGATGGCGTCCCTGGCTGCGCACTGCCAGCAACCCGCCCGCACTCAGCTTCGCCAAATGTCCGCTGGCAGACTGCGCCGAAACATTTCCAGCGAGCGCGAGTTCGCCCGCCGTGCGCGCTCTCCCATCGAGCAGCGCAACGAGAATCGCAGCGCGCGCCGGATCGCCAAATAATTCGCCAACGGTCGCGACGCCGTTTGCCGCGCCAACCGCCGCGATGCCGTGCGTCGTACCGATTGTAGTCATGCCCATCGAGTTCGTTTTCATAGCTAGATTCTAGCCCCGCGACCACGACGACGTTTCATCTTGAGATGAAACGTCGCTGTGGAATTGAGGCTACCTTGAGTCGTGAACTGGAAGCAAAATCGCAGCTGGCCAAGGAGAACATCATGATCACGCTCTGCATCTGTTACACCATCGATTTGCATAAGACGGCTGAGTTCGAGCAGTACGCGCGGCGCTGGCCGGAACCGATCAAGCGCTGCGGCGGAGATTTGATCGGCTACTTTTTGCCGACGAAGTTTGCCGGGCCGACGAATGTTGCGTACGCGCTCATTCGATTCGCGAATCTCACGGCGTACGAGAAATATCGCGAGGCGCTCGGCAAAGATCCCGATGCCATCGCGAATGTGGCTGCTGCGGATGCGTCGCGGTGCATCCTGGTTGAAGATCGCAGCTTCCTGCAAAAAGTGCCCGAGTGAGTTCGCGGCACTTGGGCATGACCTCAGGGGCTGAAGCCCCTTTTTCTTCGTGGCTGTTTCGGCACGGCTGAAGCCGTGCCCTCCCGAAGCCGTGCTCTCCCGAAGCCGTGCCCTCCGGAGAGCGGTTACTGCTGGCGTTGGTTGTCGGTGCGCTCGCCGAGTTTGACGGGGATGTCGAGCTTTTTGCCGGCGCGATAGAGGGTTACGGTGACGGTGTCGCCCGGGCGCTTGTGATTCAGGACGACGCTCAGGTCCATGGTGTTCGCGATTTTGGTGCCGTCGATTGCGGTGATGACGTCACCGCCGATGGCGATGCGTTGCATTCCGGCCATGACGACGCGATCGCCGCCGCGTACTCCGGCGGTCGCTGCCGGGCCGCCTTTTGCAGCGCTCTCTACCAGCAAGCCTTCGTCTACGGGCAATTCCAGCGCTTGCGCCAAGCTACCGCCTACCGGAATTGTTTGCACTCCGATGAAGGCGAGATGGACGCGGCCTTCGTTGATCAGGTCGGTGGCGATGCGCTTCGCGGTGTTGATGGGAATCGCGAAGCCGATGCCGGCAGTCGTGCCGGAGGGCGTGTAGATCGCGGAGTTGATGCCGATGACTTCGCCGTGCGAATTGATGAGTGGGCCGCCGGAATTGCCGCGATTGATGGCGGCGTCGGTTTGGATCGCTTCGTCGATCAGCGTGGTTTGGCTGGTCTGCACGGTGCGACCGAGCGCGCTCACGACGCCCGTGGTCAGCGTGCTTTGAAATCCGAATGGATTGCCGATGGCCAGAACTTTTTGGCCGACCTGCAGCTTCGACGAGTCGCCGAGTGGCAGCGCGGTGAGATGTTTCCCTTTGGGATCTATTTTTACGAGGGCGACGTCGTTGCGCTGGTCCGCGCCGATGAATTTACCGGGATAGCGCGTCTGATCGCCAAGGACGACTTCGATCGACTGCGCTTCCTGCACTACGTGAAAATTCGTGAGGATGTAGCCGCGTTCGTCGATGACGAAACCGGATCCTGCGCCTTCGACGGGGACGGGGTCCATGAAGAAGTCGTACTCGGTTGCTTTGGTGAGAATGTTGGCCACGGCGGGCGACGCGGAGCGGTAGACCTTCACGTTGATGCCTTCGTCGTCGGTGAGAATCGCGTCGCGTTCGGCCAGGCTCGCGGCGGTTGGCTTTGCCGAGTCCGTCGCGCTCGAAGAGCTGGCACGGCTTGGCTCGGCGCTCGGTTCGTGCGCGGTCGGGTTCGGCCGCACGGCTTCGACGCTGAGGGGCTGACGCTGCCCGTAACGGGCGCCCACCCAATACGCTGCCAGCACGATGATCGTGCCCGCCAACACCAGCCGAATGAATCCGGGTAAATTTCGCGCGTTCATGATGATCCTTCCTGAGTGGCCTGATCGGAACCGAGCCGAAAACGAACTTCCCCAAGTATAGGCACATTTGGATGCGGCGAGAGGGCGAGGCAACAACAGCAGAGCCGGGACGCTGGAGTGAGTTCCGTTTTGGGAAGGAAAGGGGTACACCCCCGGTGTTTTTGAAAGAGTGCGCAAAGCATCGGGAATGAATGAGTTGCAGACGGTTCAAAAACAAGAGTGTGTGAGCGATTGAAAATAAAGAGGTTGCGGGGGCGCGTGAATCGGAAAGAGTGAAGGAGGGGCCCGCAAGCACGCGAAACGTAATGAGTCGAGCTTGACTGGCCAGGGGGGCGATGAGAGACACACTACCAGCTTTCTCTCTCCGCGAAGCGGAGTATAACATATCTGTAACTCTTTGTCAATAGGTACTTTAGCGTTCGAACGGGATCTTGCGGTTCGAATCGATCTTCGGCGGCGCTGCCAGGAATACGGGCACGGCGTGCCGTGCCCCTGCCGGAGCGGTCGAGAACCGGCAGCGTCGTGGGGGAGGGGCTGCGCATCGGATAGTTGGAAGTAAGGAGAGAACTTATGGGTGTTATTCGCGAGTGTAAGGTTTGTGGGCAGAAGAACCGGGTGCCGGCGAAGTTTCTGGCGAGCACGGGGAAGTGCGGCAAGTGCAAGGCGGATTTGCCGGCGGTGGCGGAGCCGGTGGGGGTCGATGAGGCGATGTTTGACGACATTGTGCAGAACGCGAAGGTGCCGGTGTTGGTCGATTTCTGGGCGGCGTGGTGCGGGCCGTGCCGGATGGCGGCTCCGGAAGTGGCAAAGACGGCGGCGGATATGGCGGGCAAGGCGGTGGTGTTGAAGGTCGATACGGAGGCGAATCCGGAGCTTTCGGCGCGGTTTCAGATTCGGGGGATACCGAATTTTGTGGTGATGGCGGGCGGGAAGATGGTGATGCAGCAGGCGGGGCTGGTGGGGCATGAGGTGATGGAGGAGTGGCTGAGAAATACGAGGGTGGGCGTGTGATAAGCTGCGCGTGGGTTGGCGGCGAGAAGCGAACGGCAAGGAAAAACGCTGGCGAGATGCAGGTGGTACCTTTGTCGCTGAACTCGGCCGCCGTGTTGAATCTAAACCCCGCGATCTTGGAAACGATCGCGGGTACAGGGTGGCGATAGTTACATCGGCACCCATCTGTGATTTTGGCTGGGATACGCGGTTGAGAAAAACCGCCGGCAAGATGCCGGCGCTACCGGGATCGGAGACGAATGACGGCGCGGATTTTGGATGGGACGAAGATTCGGGATCTGGTGTTTGCCGATCTGGCAGGCGAGATTCGGGAGTTGGCAGCGGCGGGGATCAAGCCGGGGCTGGCGGCGGTGCTTGTCGGAGAGAATCCGGCGTCGCAGCTTTATGTGAAATCGAAGATCGCGGCTTGCGAGCAGTTGGGCATGGCGAGTTGGCTGCATACTCCGCCGGCATCCGTGACGACGGCGGAGATGCTTGAGCTTGTGGCGAAGCTGAATGCGGACGATCACGTCGATGGGATTTTGATTCAGTTGCCACTGCCGAAGCAGGTGGATACGAAGGCGGTGTTGGAGGCGGTCGATCCGGCGAAGGATGTGGATGGATTTCATCCGGTGAGTTTGGGCGCGCTGGTGAGCGGGCGGCCGGGATTGGTGGCATGCACTCCAGCGGGGTGCATGGAGATTTTGCGGCGCGGGGAAATCCAGATCGAGGGCGCAAACGCGGTGGTGCTGGGTCGCAGCGATATCGTCGGCAAGCCGATGGCGCTGCTGCTGATGCACGCGAATGCGACAGTGACGATTTGCCACTCGAAGACGAAGGATTTGCCGGATGTTGTGCGGCGCGCGGACATTGTCGTGGCGGCGATGGGGAAGGCTGGATACGTGGCGGCGGACTGGATTAAACCGGGCGCGACGGTCATCGACGTCGGGACGAACAAGGTGACCGACGCGGCGGAAGCGGAACGGCTGGTGAAGAATTTTCCGGCGCGGCTGGCGAAGTTTCACGAAAAGGGATCGGTGCTGGTTGGTGATGTTCATCCCGGACGCGGTGAATGTAGCGGGGGCGCTGACTCCGGTGCCCGGCGGCGTTGGGCCGATGACGATTACGATGTTGATGAGCAACACAGTGAAGGCAGCGCGTCTGCGGCGGGGCAAGAAGCAGGGCGGCGGGGCTGCCACATCTCAGAGTGCGACTTCGTCGCAAAGTGCAACATCGGGCGCTCGCTAAAACTCAATGCGAAAGATTGGGCTGACGGGCGGAATCGCGAGCGGGAAGAGCACCGTGGCGGCGATGCTGCGTGAGCTTGGCTTTGACGTGATTTTTGCGGACGAGATTTCGCGAAGGTTACTCGATCCGGGGCAGGCGGCGTATGAAGAGACGGTTCGCGAGTTCGGGCGGGAGATTGTTCGGCCCGATGGAACGCTCGATCGAAAAAAGATCGCGGCGATTGTTTTTGCCGATCGGGCCCAGCTCGATCGCTTAAACGCAATCATCCATCCTCGCGTTGAGGCACAAATCCTTAAACAATTTGCGGATTGGGAGCGGGAAGAGAATCGCCCGGTTGCGTTTGTTGAGGCGGCGTTGTTGGTTGAAGCCGGGTATATGAAGAATCTGGATGGGCTCGTTGTGACCTGGTGCAGGCCGGAGCAGCAGGTGGAGCGGCTGGTTGCGCGCGGGATGACGGACGAGGAGGCGCGGGCGCGGATTGGGGCGCAGATGCCGGTGGAGGAGAAGTTGAAGTTGGCGGATCACAAGATTGATTGCTCGGGGACGATCGAGGAGACGCGGCGGCAGGTGGGGGAGTTGGCGAAGACGTGGAGAGGTTGAGTTTGCGCTTGTGGGTATTCCACGGACGCACCTCGAATTTTATCAGATCGATCGTGCGGACATGGGGCGCAGCAGTGGTGCGCCCGTACATGCTCTCGGCGGAGATGGTGATCCTCGGTAGGACTGGAATCTAAATCCCGCGATCTGGGAAGCGATCGCGGGTACAGGATGGCGCTTCTGCGTTCCTGTATGATGTGCGAGTTCAACGAGATTCGGACCGAGGACTAATTCATGTCGCAAATTTATTTGCGGAAAAAATTATTCGCGTCATTTGTTGTCGCAATTCTGTTTGCTGCAATTTTTGCGGTCGCGGCAGGGCGTGCGCAGGGGAATGCGCCGACGGCGCGGGAGGTTGTTAAGGCGATACAGGATCACGTCGGGGTTCCGTGGCAGAAGGAGACGGTGGATACGTTTAAGGCGGGGAATCCGGATACGCCGGTGACCGGGATCGCGGTGACGATGATGGCGACGATGGATGTGCTGGAGCGGGCGGCGGCGAATCACGAGAATTTTGTGATCACGCACGAGCCGACGTTTTACAACCATCTCGATGTGCCGGAGGGAATGGCGGAGAGCGATCCGGTGTGGGCGGAGAAGCGCGCGTTCATCGAGAAGCACAACATGGTGGTGTGGCGATTTCACGATCACTGGCATATGAGAAATCCCGACGGAATTCTCGAAGGAATGGTGCATGTGCTGGGTTGGGAAAAATATCAGCATAAGGATTTTCCGTATGGGTTCACGCTGCCGGAAACGACGGTGCAAAAGCTGGCGCAGGAGACGGCGACGAAATTGGGGAGCAGCGTGTTGCGCGTGGTGGGGAATCCGGACATGAAGGTGACGAAAATTGCGTTCAGCCCGGGGGCTGCGGGCTTTGAAACGGAGACGCATGCGTTGGAGCGCGACGATGTGGAGGTTTTGCTAGTGGGCGAGACGCGGGAATGGGAGACCGTCGAGTACGCGGCGGACGCGGTGACGGAAAGGAAGCGGAAGGCGCTGATTGTGATCGGGCATATTCCGAGCGAGCAGGCAGGGATGGAAGAGTGCACGCGGTGGCTGAAGACGTTTGTGACGGGCGTGAAGATTGAGTTTGTGCCGGCGAAGCAGCCGTTTTGGTTGCCGAAATAATTCTCCTCGGCCAAGTTCACGAAAAGAGCCGGATCAATTCGGATCAATCTTGCGGACGTGGGGCGCAGCAGTGCTGCGCCCGTACACGAGCTTGCCTGGGCGGTTGGTCGATTGCAGAGCGATTTTTCGGGAGATATGAATCATGCGGGAATTGAGGGCGTTTGAGCTGGAGGTGTTTTTCAGCAAGTGGGAGTTTACGGCGCGGCATCATTTGTGCGCGTCGGACATGCAGTCGATGACGCTGACGGAGTTGCTGGCGCTGGCGGATGACGCGGACCGGAAGGCGTGGGATTCGCTATATTTGGGCTACACGGAGACTTGGGGCGGAGCGGGGTTGCGCGAGGCGATTGCGTCGACGTACGAGCGGGTCGCGGCGAGCGATGTTTTGACGTTTGTCGGGGCGCAAGAGGGGATTTTCGCGGCGATGCATGCGCTGCTGCGCGCTGATGATCACGCGATCGTGGTGATTCCGAATTATCAGTCGGTGGAGTCGGTGCCGATGAGCATTTGCGACACGACGGGAGTGGCGCTCGATCCGGCGCGGAACTGGGAGCTGGACCTGGATCAGGTGCGCGACGCGATTCGGCCGAACACGCGCGTGATTTCGTTTAATTTTCCGCACAATCCGACGGGGAAGGTGATTTCGCGGGCGACGCTGGATGCGCTGATCGCGATGGCGCGCGAGCGCGGGATTTATCTTTTCAGCGACGAGGTGTATCGCGGCGTCGAGCGGCGGCCGGAGATGATGCTGCCGCAGGTGGCGGATTTGTATGAGCGCGGGATTTCGCTCGGGCGTGATGTCGAAGTCGTATGGGCTGCCGGGGATTCGCGTGGGCTGGGTGGCTTGCCGCGATCGCGAAGCGCTCGGGCGCATGGAGCGGATGAAGCACTACACGTCGATCTGCGGAGCGGCGCCGAGCGAATTGCTGGCGCAGATTGCGTTGAAGGCGCGGGAGCGGATTCTGGCGCGGAATCGGGCGCTGATCGCTAAAAATTTGCCGATGTTGGAGAAGTTTTTCGCCGAGTTCGAGGATTTGTTCGAGTGGTATTTGCCGGACGGTGGGTGCATCGGGTATCCACGGTATATCGGGCGCGACGGCGTGGAGGAATTTGCGCGGCGGCTGGTGGAAGAGAGCGGCGTGTTGCTGCTGCCGGCGAGCGTGTACCGGTCGGAATTGGGGGCGACGCCGACGGATCGGTTCCGGATCGGATACGGGCGGGACAATATGGAGGCGGGATTGGCGGCGCTGCGAGGGCATCTGCGTAAGGTGGCCGCCGCGTAGACCTCGGCGCAAAGATGTGCCGATTTGGGACGCGAGTCGGCGCCTGACAAGCAAGATCTGGCTCCGGTGAGTGGCCTTGGATCGAAAAATCGCCGGCAAGTGTTCGTTGGGCTCAGGGAAACCGGCGCTACGAAAGAGGCGGCAAACCGCCGAGCGAGTACTGCTACCTTTCGGATGCGAATGTTCCGTCGTTGCCGTCTCTGATTGGAGACGACTTTCTCAAGTTTGACAAAGAGTAAGGGTGCGGGAAGATTTTTTCCTTTGTTTTGAAGCGATTGGAGGGGCGAAGAGGAAGCAAAGGATTGGAATCCCACGTGCATAGAGTCGCTTCGTCGTCCTGCTTCGACCCCGCAGGAGCGGACGCGGCGTGGGAGGAAAGTCATGGCACCGGTAAGCGAGTCACATATAAGCGATCGAGCGATTACAGACGCGGAATTTGAGCTGTTACTCCAGAAGACGTACGAAATGGTGCAGAACCAGAAGTCGCTTCATCCGCTGGAACCATCCGCAGAGTCAACTTCATGGACCTAGAAGGAACAAAAACCACTCCAAACGAGTCGCGAAAGGCTGTTCTTCCGGCTAAATCGGGAGACGACAAGAAGGAATTGGCTTGGGCGTTTCTGGGGCTGATTCTGTGGTCGGGAGTGGTGTTGGTCGGCGTATTTGGAGCCGGCTACCTTCTGGGGCATTCGATACTGCATATCTGGTAGAAGTCCACAGTCGACAGTTGAAAGTCGAAAGTGCGGAAGAGCCGGCTGCGGACGGGTGTGCGGGCGGGGCATTGCGGCGGAGTGCGTGAGCCCGCTTGGTTCGCGATGGTGTTCAGGCTGAGAACCATCAGCCGCCCCGCGGACTACTCCATCCAGGAAAGTTAATAGTTCACAGTTGAAGGTCGAAGAAAGTGGAAGAGCTCAGAGAGCTCAAGACGCATCGTTGTGTGCCAAGCTGGGGCGCAGCGTGCTGCGCCCCTACACGACCGTTGACGACGTTAATCGCTCTCGAAAGATCAGAGCTACTGCACCCTTCCGAGCTACTTCACCCAGAAGGTGCTTAGGAATTCGTACCGGGCGCGGTGCATGTCCTTTTGTGCCTTGGGGTCGGCGTCGAGGTGCATGACTTCGTAGCCGGTGTCGGCGTTGTACTTGGGCCAGTTGGGCAAGCCGGCGCCGTTGGGGTCGCTGTTCTTGGCGAAGTTGCTCCAATACTTGCGCATCAGTTCGGTGAGCTTGTGATCTTCGGGGCGCCAACTGATCCAAGTTTCGGAGTCGAGCGCGCCGAAGACGAATTCGATTTCGGCGGAGTGATAGGCGCCGGCTTCTTCGGGGCCGCGCTTCGGATCTTTCGGGTGATCCATGTCGAAGCGGTAGCGATAGACGGGGGATTTGCCGGTCTTGAGTTGGGCGTCGATCCAGCGCCAGGTGGAAAACGCGATGAAGTAGTCGCCTTCATAGTCTTCGAGCGAGCGCTTGGCCTGCGCATCGTCGTCGGCGGCGTAGAGCTTCAGAAATTCGTCGGACTTCGCAGTGAAGTCCTTCGTTGCGATGCCCTTGAGTGCGCCGACGTAGTTTTTGTCTTTGGGCATGCCGAAGCTGCCTTCGTCGCGATTCCATCCGGCGAGCAGCGGCACGTCGCTCTGCTTGCCGGCGGCGAAGATGGCTTCGGGAGATTCGGGGAGGAAGTAGCCGTCGATAATCGGAGCGAAGCGAATGCCTTTGGTGGCCATTTGAGCGTCGAGAAGCTTTTGCGCGGGCAGCTTGCGAAGGGCAGCGAGCGTGTCGGCGTTCAGATCGTCCTTGGCGAACTTGGCGCCGTCCTCTGCGGCTTGGTCTTTGGTGCGCATGGGGAGCGCATGGCTGGCGAACGCGCCGCCGCTTTCGCCAATCGCTTTGTGGAATAGGCCTTTAGAGACGGGCGAAGCCATCTGTTCGCTGACGGAGAAGGAGCCGGCGCTTTCGCCAAAGATGGTGACGTTGCGCGGGATCGCCGCCGAATTGAGCGATGTTGCGCTTGACCCATTCGAGCGCGGCGGATTGGTCCATCAAGCCGTAATTGCCAGTGGCGTTGTGCTTGTCTTCCTTCGCGAGTTCGGGATGCGCGAAGAAGCCGAAGATGCCGAGGCGGTAGTTCATCGAAACGACGACGACGCCTTCCTTGGCGAGATTGGTGCCGTCCTGGCGCGGTTCGGAGGTCGCGCCGGCGGAGAAGCCGCCGCCGTAGATCCAGACCATCACGGGGAGCTTGTCTTTGGATTTGCCTTTGTCGAGCTTGGCCGGCGTCCAGACGTTGAGGTAGAGGCAGTCTTCGCTGATGCCGGGATCGCGGAAGATCATGTCGCCGTAAATCGAGCCTTGCATGCAGCGAGAGCCGAAGGCGGTGGCTGTGCGGGTGCCTTTCCATTTGGCGGGGGCGACGGGAGGCTTCCAGCGGAGATCGCCGACAGGCGGCTTGGCGAAGGGGATGCCGAGGAATGCGGTGATGGTGCCGTCGGATTTGCCTTCGAGCTTGCCGGTGTCGATCTTGACGGTGGGTGCGGAGCCGGCGGCGCGGATGGTGATCGCTGCGGCGAGTAACGCGGTGAAGAAAACGGCGCCTGCAACGGCGGAAAAACCAAGTCTCATCGGGGAGTCTCCTGGTGAAGCCCGAGGGACAATATCACAGGTGTGGTGAGCGTCGAACACTGAGAACTAACGGAGAGCGGTCGGAATATCCATACTAGTGTGGAGGATACGGACGATTTCAATGGGCTTTGAGGCCGGATCGTAAATGATCCAGTGGGTGCGATATGGAAGCAGGAGCCGAAATCGAAGCGGGCGCCGTGTGAGGTCAGCGCGCGAAATTCCGGCGAATGGTGAAGTAGGGATAGACCGGCAAGTCTTAAGTATGGCTCTTACGACTTCCCTTGCAGCGTCGGGGTCATCAGCTCTGATGTATTCCCCGATTTGGATCAAGTCTTGGAATGCTCGCGGACTGAAGCGATACGTGGTCATTCCTTGCGCTTCGTGTCTCCCCAAGACTTCATGCGTTCCTCCATGGCGGACTCCACTTCCTCGGCGTCCATCAGGGGACCTTGCTTTGCTGATTGCCAGCCTTCCTCGATCTTTCGTGAAACCTCTTCTCGATGTTGTGCCAGCCAGTCTTCACGTTCATGGAATTCGGAGACGGCCTGTTCGATCAACTCTTCGGCCGTTTTGTAAGGTCCGCGCTCTAGATCCTCGCGAATCATTGCTTCGACCTCAGGTTTGAGGCGGATATCCATACCGAGATTGTACTCCAATCTTCGGCGCGTTCGACTTCCGACGTCTTGACGGTCGCTGGAGAGGGGACTAGGCTCGAAGCACTATTGGTCGTTGTTTTGGGGTGCGTCATGCAATTCCTCAGGTTCTTGAACCGGCGAAAAATTGGCGGACGCGTGATCGTGTCGGCAATTGCGGCGGCGATGGCTCTAACGCTGCCTGCGTTGGCGTGCGGGCAGGATTCGTCTGCGGAGACGAATATGTTTCGCGGGGACCGGCCGGAGATTTCGGTGACGGTGCGCGACAGCGGCGGTGCGGAGATCGCTACGCCGGCGACCGTGAAGATATACAGGTCTGGCGTGCCGACCGATCAAGGGCAGACGCGTAAAGGCCGCGTGTTTTTTATGCTGGCCTCGACTGGCGAGTACACCGTACAGGTTTCGGCGACCGGGTACGAGAGCAGCCAGAAGGACATCGCGATTCCGGTTGCGCTGAAAACGGAGGTGGAGTTTTCATTAAAGCGCAAAGCCGAGGCGAACGAGACGACGGGCGTCCCGGCCGGGCCGGTGCTCGCGCCAAAGGCGAAGGAAGCGTTTGAAAAGGGACTCCAGGCGCTCAGCGCAGGAAATATCAAGGATGCGCAGAAATATTCCGGCGAGGCGATGAATCTCGCGCCGGGCCATCCGGATGTTTTGTATTTGCAAGGTGTCGTGGACTTGAACTTGCGAAATTTTGCCGATGCGCAAGACGTTCTGGAGAAGGCGACGCAGGTTGATCCGATGCACGCGCGGGCGCAGGCAGCGCTGGGAATGGCGCTGAGCGACCAGGGAAAATATGAAGAAGCGATACCCGCCCTGGAGAAATCGCTGGAGCTAAATGCCGGCAATCCGAACTGGGAGACGCAATACGCGCTGGCGCAAGCCGACTACAAACTCGAGAAGTATCCGGAAGCTGCGAAGACGGCGCAGGCGGCGTTGGCGAAATCGAACGGGAAGGCGCCAGAGATTGAGTTGCTGGTGGCGCAGTCGTTGGTGGCGACGGGAAAGTATGACGAAGCGGCGCAGGCCCTGCGCGATTATTTGAAGAACCACAGCGATCGGCCGGATGCGGCGAAGGCGAAGCGGTGGCTGGACCGGTTGGTGGCGGACGGCAAAGTCGCGAAGAACTGAAAAGCGAAGTAGAGAAGCAACGAAGTAATGAAGTAACGAAGAACCGGCGCGGATAGCGCGCGATTCTGCGCTTGGCCGGCTTCGTCTCGCTATGCGGCCGCGTTAACGGGTTGTTTCTTCTGCGAGCCGACGAACGCGAAGTACGCGATGTAGATGTAGCAGAGAATCGGCAGGAAGAACGCGTGATGGATGCCGATTCGATCCGCGATGATGCCCTGCAATTCAGGGATGATCGCGCCGCCCACGATTGCCGCCACCAGCAAACCTGAACCGTCACCCGTCAACGGGCCGAGTCCCTCGATACCGAGCGTAAAGATCGTCGGGAACATTACGGAATTGAAGAGTCCGACCGCGATGATGGTCCACATTGCGATGTGGCCGAACGTCAGCATCGACGTGATTACCAGCAGCGCTGCGACGATTGCGGCGACGCCAAGAATTTTGTTCGCTGCGATTTTTTGCTGCAGCGCCGAGCCGATGAAGCGGCCCACCATCGCTCCGCCCCAATAGAAGGAAAGCAGTCCGGCAGCGGCCTGCTCCGAAATATTTCCGATGTCGGGCTGGCTGAAATAATTTACGAGGAAGCTGCCGATCGAAACTTCTGCGCCGACGTAAACGAAAATTCCGATCGCGCCCAGAACGAGATGCGTATGCCGCCAGATCGAATCGTGGCCGGCCGCCGAGCGTTGTTCGACGCTTGCGATCGCGGGCAGTTTGAACAATGCGATCGCGACGCCGAGCGCCATCAACGCCAATGCAAAAACCAGATACGGCATCTTGACGGATGAGGCTTGCTCAACTCGGTATGCCTGCAACTGAGGCGCAGACATCGCGGCGATCGCTCCAGCGGCAAGAGGCGCGCCGCTCAGAATCAACATGCCGCCGAGCTTCGGCCCGATCGTCGTGCCGAGCGAATTGAACGCTTGCGCAAGATTCAGCCGGCTGGCCGCCGTTTTTTCAGGGCCGAGAATCGCGACATACGGATTCGCCGACACCTGAAGAATCGTCATGCCCGCCGCGAGCACGATCAGCGCGGTGAGAAAAAACGGAAACGACGGCACGCTCGCCGCGGGAAGAAACAGCAGTGCTCCTATGCCCATCGTGAACAATCCCGCGACCATCGCCTTTTTGTATCCGACCGCGTCGATCAATTTGCCCGACGGCAGCGAGAACACGAAGTACGACGTGAAAAACGCGAACTGAATCAGCATCGCCTTCGCGTAATTCAAATCGAAAACCGTCTTCAAATGCGGAATCAGGATGTCGTTCAGGCTGGTGAGGAAGCCCCACATGAAGAACAGCGTGGTGACCATCGCGAGCGGGCGGCGATAGTTTGCGACAGTTTCCCCGGCAGAGCTCACGGACGTGGAGCTTACGGTCGTTTGCGCCATCTATCACCTCGTGGTGAACGTGGTCAATTTGTATCACAAAGAGCGGCTGCACCCGCAATACCTGCGTCTTCTTTGTAGTGCGCCAGCACCAGGGGCGTTTCGTGCGGGTACGGGCTGAGGCACGCGCCAATCCAACGCGCACGAATTTCTTCCAGGAACGGCGCGAGCATCGACGACACGCCGCCGCCAATCACGATCACGTCGGGCTCGAGCAAATCGATGACGTTGCCGAGCCAATACGCGAGCAGATCAAGCGTCTCCTGCATCACTTTTTTGGCCAGCGAGTCCCCTGCAGCGTAAGACTTTGCCACCATTTCGCTGGTCACCGCGTCAGGCTTGCCGCCGGCCATCGCCAGCAGCGCCGAATTAGTGCAATCACCGCCGCTCGCCGTTTGCGCTGCCAGTTTTGCTCGAGCGCGCCGTGCGATTGCCGGTCCCGCCGCCAAAGTTTCGATGCATCCGCGCTTGCCACAGGCGCACTGCGGCCCGTTCAAATCGACGCCGACATGACCGCCTTCGGTCGCCAGCCCCGTTCGCCCGTGATAGACGCGGCCGTCAATCACAAAGCCCGTGCCGATGCCGGTGCCGATCGTCGCGTAAAACACGTTACGATAATTTCGTCCTGCGCCCCACTTCGCCTCGGCCAGCGCGGCGGCATTGGCGTCGTTGTCGATCTTCACCTGCGCCGTGGGATAGAGCTTGCGAATTTCTTCGGCGAGCGGGAAGTTGTGCCAGCCCGGCAAGTTCGGCGGATTGATCACGACGCCGGTTCGCGGATTGAGCGGCCCCGGCGCGCAAATTCCGATGGCATGCGGCTGAAATCCGGCGCCCGAGCTTGCTCGTGATCGCAAATCTTCAATCGCCGCCGCGACGGCCGCTAGTCCCCGCGCGGCGTCATTCGCCACCATCGCGGTGCGACTTTGCGCCAAAATTGTGCCCGAATGATCGACCAAACCCGCCGCTACCTTCGTCCCGCCAATATCCACGCCAACGATCAAGTTACCCGGCGTCAGCAATGTCACGAGGCGCTCACTGTTTTCCTGCAGCCGTACCCGCCGCTTTCGGATCGCTCACGGTAACCGGCGTCGCATCCGCCCGAAACACAATCTCGCCCTTAAATAACGTCATCTCGCATTTCAGATTCTTCAAATCGGCGGTCGGCGCCGTGTACACGTCGCGATCCCAAATCGCGATGTCCGCATCTTTCCCGAGCTCGATCGATCCCACGGTGCCGTCCAAGAATAGTTGGTGCGCCGCCCACTCCGTGTACGAGCGAAGCGCAACGCGCGCATCGACCGACTCCGCCGTCCCAAACGGATGCGCTCCATACACGCCCTTCAAAGTTTCCCGCGCCACCGATGCCCAAATCCCGTATCGCGCCGCAAACGGCGTCACAAAATAATCCGACCCGCCGCCCCACACGATCCCCCGCGTCAGCATCGTCTTCAACGGAATCAATCGCGCCGCCCGCTGCGGACCAAACGTCCCGGCGTACGTGTCGCCGAGCCACCACATGAACGGCGCTTGCAACTCGGGATATCCCGCGTCGTATTGCTTCTGCAGCGCCGCCATCGTGTCCAGCGCATGATCCGTCGGAATGTTCGAATGAATGATGCTGTGGCGCAGCCCGTGCGTCGGAGTCTCTTTCAGCACTTCAGCATACGTATCGACCACCATATCGATCGCGCGATCGCCGACAGCATGCGTGCCTACGTGAATTCCCGCCTGGTGATACATGCGCACCAATTGTTTGTACGTATCCACATCCATCGCCGGATAGCCCTTGTTGCCTTTATCGATCTCCGTCGATTTCACGTGCCAATCGTCGTAGAGCCACGCGGTGCGCCCGCCGCCGCTGCCATCCATGTAAAGTTTCCCGCCGCCCGAGAGCAGCAGGCCATCGCCGAGCGAGCGCGGCGGCAGCGGCAGCGCCTTGATGCGTGCCAGCGTCGCGCGACCCGAGTCCATCGTCGTCCCGACGTCCCACAGCGTAAACACGCGCACTTTCAACTTGTTTTCGTCGAGCACGCGCTTGTACGCGTCCCAGGTGTGTGGCTGGATGTCGCCTTCCTTGATCGCGGTCATCCCCTCTGCGTGCAGCTCGTCGATGATGCGCAAAATCGCCGCATGCTCCTGTTCGGGCGTCACCGGGGGAATGAGATTCGTGACCGCGAGCATCGCGTCCTCTTTGAGCACGCCGGTCGGTTTGCCTTCAGGGTCGCGATCGATCGTTCCTGCTTTTGGATTTTTTGTCGCGCGCGAAATGTGCGCGAGCTTCAGCGCCACGCTGTTCGCCACGCCGTAGTGTCCCGTCGTGTGCTGCAGCCAGACCGGATTTTTGGGAGTGACCTTATCCAGATCGGCCGCATGTACATAGCGCAGTTCAGCGAGCTTGCTTTCGTCCCAGCCGGTGCCTTGAATCCACTCGCCGGGTTTCGCCGTTTTTACGCGCTCCGCGATCTTTTGCACGACGTCCGCGATGCTCGTCGCGTCGCGCAGATTCACGTCGTTGAGCTCTTCGATCCCGCCATCGGCGAAATGCCCATGGCTGTCGATCAATCCGGGCGTGGCCGTTCGCCCGTGAAGATCGATGACCTTCGTGTTCGGGCCGATGTGCGTGCGAATTTCGGCGTTCGATCCGATGGCGAGAAATCTTCCGTCGAACCCGATGGCCACCGCTTCCACGACGGAGTCGTGCGGATCGACGGTCAATATCTTGCCGTCGACCAAAACGAGTTCAGCCGCCGGAACAGGCGCCGCACCGTGCGCCGCAATCTTTTGCGGACGCTTCAGCGTCGCCATCCAAATGAGCGCACCGACAAAGATTGCCGCCAAGACAAAAAAGGAGAAGCCCTTCACCCGTCACACCTAGCCTGGTTTCAATCGGAGAGGACCCGATTGGCCGGGTAAGTATTCCAGTCTGGCGCGCGAAAATCCAGCGGACTGTAGAGCGAAACGCTCGGGCTTCTTGCATCAAGTGATGCGGCGGATTATTTCGGGGCGAGTTCGTCGCGGCCCACACCGAGAGCATCGGCGACTCGGTTGATGTAGTTGAACCACGAGGCAATCAGCGTGATTTGCAAAATGCCGCGGTCATCGAATCCGACGGCTCGCAACGCCTCATGATCTTTCGGCGAACATTTCGTCGCGTCTTTGGTCAGCTTCACGACGTAGTCGAGCATCACGCGTTCCTGCTCGGTGATAGGAGCGGTGCGGTAATCCTCACGCAGCGCCGCAATCAGTCCATCATCCAACGTCACCCTACGCAGAAACTCTGCGTGTGATTCGATTCAATAGTGGCACTTGTTTGTGACCGACACCATCGTGGCGATCATCTCGTGCTGACGGCGTTGCAGCGGCAAATCGGGCGCCATCATCGCGCCGAACGCGCTGAAGGAATGAAACATCGCGTCAGGAATCAGCGAGTGTGAAGCCGTAATGCTCTCTTTCGGCCCGCGATCGACGGCCGGCACCGGCGTGGAGTATTCCGGCGGATAAAAAGCGCGTTGATCCATCATCGCTTTCTTCACGCGGTCGTCTTCGTCCATGCCGATCGTTTTGATCCAGGTCATTGCGCCTCCGCGTGTAGCCCAGACACTCGTGTCTGGCTTTTCTCTTCGCACTTCGTAGCGATTTCAATTCTGCCATCAGCCGCCGCGCCGAAAAAGTCTGCGTAAAATATCAGCGGCCGGATGGGTGTGCATCCGGCCGCAAGTTGTTTGGGGTGCTTCCGGGGGTGTCGTTCCTGGAAGCAATGTCAGTTGAACCCTTTATAAAGAAAGCCCAAATTGATGACAATAATGTAAAAGAATTACTTCAGCGATTTCTTATCGATCCTCTTTAAGTCCTTTATCCTCTGTGCATTGCAGGCGCTTTCCAGCTTCGACCGATTTGAACTCCTGCGTCTGCCCGCTCGGCCAATTCACGACGACGCGATCGACTTTGTCTCTTTTGCCGACGCCGAAGGTCAGCGGCAGCTCCGATTGCGACAAATAGCTCGAGCCGCCGCGCACGACGCGCGATTGCGTGACGCCTTCAGTCGTGACGTGTACGGTCGCGCCGACCGCGTCGCGATTCGATTTCGTTCCGATCAAGCGCAGACGCAGGCTGCGATTTCCGTTTGTGAGGTCGTTGCGATACAGATACGCGGGGCCGTGATTCGTCGTCAGCAGAAGATCGGCGTCGCCGTCGTTGTCGAAATCTCCGTAGGCGAGGCCACGCCCTACTTTTGGCATGTCAAAACCGCCGCCGACTTCGCTCGCGACGTCGTGAAATTTTCCGTTGCCGCTGTTGAGAAATAATTGCGGCGCCTGCGCGTAGCCGACGTTGCCGCGAATGTTGCGCACGGTTTCGTCGATGTGGCCGTTGGCGACGACCAGATCGAGCAGGCCGTCGAGATCGGCATCAACGAAGGTGCATCCGAAGCCGAGCGAATTGCGCGATGGGATGCCGACACCCGATGCGGTTGCGATGTCGTCGTAAACGCCCGTCCGCGACGCACGGTAAAGGCCGATCATCTCGTTGTCGAAATTTGTGATCGCGATTCCGGCGCGGCCGGAATTTTCGAAGTCGCCGACATCGACGCCCATACCGGCGCGCGCCTTGCCGTCGGCGCTGAAGGCGAGGCCGGCTTCCACCGCGACATCCTTGAATTTTCCGTTGCCGAGATTGCGATAGAGCTTATTTGGCTGCGTGTCGTTCGCGACGAGCAGATCGGGCCAGCCGTCGTTGTCGAAATCAAGCATGGCCACGCCGAGCGATTTCGAGCTGCTGTCGAAAATTCCGCTGCTCGCGGTGACGTCTTCGAAGGTGCCGTCGCCTTTGTTATGAAAGAGCCAGCTTGTGTCGCCGCGATACGCTTCGGGCGTGCAATAGGATTTGTGCGTCGCGTCGAGGCTGCAGAAAACGTCGTGCTCGGGCGACCAGCGCACGTAGTTGCAGACGAAAAGATCGAGCAGGCCGTCGCGATCGTAGTCGAACCAGATCGCGGACGTGCTGAAGGCCGAGCGGCCGGCGAGCCCAGCGGCTTTTGTGACATCGACGAACGTGCCTTTGCCGGTGTTGCGGAAGAGGCGATTCTGGCCGACGCAAGTGATCAGCAGATCGGGGAAGCCGTCGTTGTTGTAGTCGCCGACGGCGACGCCCATGCCGTACATTTCGATGTCGAGTCCGGCGCTCTTCGTCACGTCGGTGAATGTGCCGTTGCGATTGTTGTGATAGAGGCGCAGCGTGGTGCGCTGTTGCTTGTGGCCCGGCCAGTCCATCGCGTTGACGAGCAGGATGTCTTGCCAGCCGTCGGCGTCGTAATCGAGAAAAGCGCAGCCTGAGCCGAGCGTTTCGGGAAGGAGTTTGCCGCCGTAGGCGCCGCTGTTGTGTTGGAAATGAATGCCGGCTTGCGCGGTGACATCGACGAGCTGAAACCCCGGCCCGCTTTGGAGTGCGGCGCTCCCGCGCCGCTTTTCACCAGCGAGCCCAACTTCAAACGCATCCGCCGAATCATGCCGAGCTCGGCCGCCGGATCAGACTCCCTGCGAAGTCCAAGCAGCCGGTACCGGCCGCTCCGCTTAAAAAATCCCGCCGCTTCACGGCAAAGTGACCAGACCGTTGCGAATCGCGTAGACGACGAGCTCCGCCGTCTTGTGGATGCCGAGCGCATCCATGATATTCGCGCGATGCACCGCGACGGTGTTCGCGCTCAGGCCGAGGTCGGCCGCGATTTCCTTGTTCGATTTTCCCCCGACGATGTGTTGCAAAATTTCGAGTTCGCGCGCGGTCAGTCCCGATTCGCGCTCGCCTTTCAACGCTTCGGGCTTGACGAGTTGCGGATCGAGAACGGTTTTGCCTTCCGCGACGCCTTTCACGGCATTTAACAAATCGAGATCCATCGCGTTTTTTAAAATGTACCCGCGCGCGCCCGCTTCGAGCGCCTGGCGGATCAGCGTATCTTCGGAGTGCATGCTCAACATCAAAATCGCCGCGTCGGCCCACTTCGCGCGTATCTGGCGCGAAGCCTCGATGCCGCTGATGCCGGGGAGCGCGCAATCCATAACGGTGACGCGCGGCTTGAGCTGCAGCGCCAGCTTCACCGCGTCGTTGCCGTCGTTCGCTTCGCCGACGACGGTGATCGCGGGATCGTCTTCGAGCATCCGCCGAAATCCTTTGCGCACCAGCGAGTGATCGTCCACCAGCAAAACCGTGATTTTATCCGCCATGCGCTGCCTCTGCCCGCTCCCGTGGCACTGTCAATCGCACCAGCGTTCCCCCTTCGTCCGGCTTCAGTAATTCCAGTGTGCCGCCGATCAACTCCGCGCGTTCTCGCATGCCGACAAGCCCGATTCCTTGTGATGAACGTTGTGACATTTGTCCCGAGCCGTTCGTCGAAAATCCTTTGCCGTGATCTTCGACGTCGAGGCCGAGGTCGTCGCCCGAAAATTTCAGCCGCACCCAAGCTTCGCGCTCACCGGAATGGCGGCTGACATTATTCAACGCTTCCTGCAGCACCCGATAGATCTGAACGCCCGCGACCGTCTCGACCGGAAACGTCGCAGCCCGACTTTTCATAATGCAACGAAAGTCCCATTTGATGCGAGGCCGTGGGAATGTACCAGTCGAGCGTGCTTTCGAGGCCTTGCTCCTCGAGCAGCACGGGATGCAGCGCTTGCGAGAGGCCGCGAATGTTGTTCAGTGTCGATTGCGCGATTTCGCGCACTTCTTGCAAGTCTGCGCGAAGCGGTGAGCCTTCGGGGGCTTGCTTTCCAAGGCGGCCCAGCAGGGAACCGATCGCCGTGAGCACCTGGCCGAATTCGTCGTGCAGTTCGCGCGAGATATGACGCAGCGTCGATTCCTGCGTCGAAATCAGTTTTTGCGCCAGCTCGCTGCGTTGCTCAGAAAGCGCCGCGAGCCGCGCGAAGATTTCGCGATTCGTGCGGATGAGATAAAGACTGGTGAGCACGATCGCGACGAGCGTCGCGGCGAAGAAGAGATACACATTTCGCTGAACGCGCGTGTAGATCTCGCCGATCTGCGCTGCGGCGCGCTGCTCGCCTTCGTTATTTTCGACGAGTAAGCGCGAAACAGCGGTGCTGAGCGCCGCTTGTCGCGCTTGTAGCGACAGGCGAATCTGCTCTTTCGCTTCGGCTTCTTTTCCGTTGCTTGCGAGCGCGAACATCCGGTCCATCGCGTCCCAGAATTGGGTCAATTGATGACGCAAGATAATCGCGCTGTTCCTCGGTGCGCTGCGCCGATGCGTTTTGTTCTTCGAGAGTGAGCGCCGCGTCGATGTCTCCGCGCAGCCGCTCAAATTGCGCTGCCCATGCGCTCATCGGATACGGCTCGCTCGAATCGAGCATGTCGCGCATCGCCAGCGCCACGGAATTCAGATCGTTTTGCAACCGCAGCAATTCCAGCGAGTCGCGCCGATTGCGATCGACCATCTCGCTCTGCAATTTGCGCAGCCCGGAAATCTGCACCGTGATGTACGCCGAATACGCCACGACGGCGGCAAGTGTAATGATCAGTCCAAAGAGAAGCGCCCGCGTCGGCGACCGTTGCTCCTCCGCTCGCCGCATCCCACGCTGGCTTGTAGCCGCTTTCAGCACGCCGAAAGAATACCCCAGAGCGCCAATCGATATGGAGTGCGGCGCTCCCGCGCCGCTTTTTGAGGCGTAAGCCACCTAGGCAACGTTCGCCCTCGATGGCCGCACGGCTCTTGCGGCGGCGACTTTACGTCGCATCGAGCCACCAGCTCCATCGTCCCGCTGCTCGCGAATCCGCACTCTCACAACATCTGCAAGCCGCGTTTGCGCAAAACCGTAACAAAAATCGCCATCGCGAGAATTCCCGCGAGCGGCACGAGAAACCCAATCGGCAAGCTGTTTGTTTTCGTCGAAACAAATCCCACCAGCCAAGGCAACGCCGAACCTCCCAGCGACGCCATTGAGAAAACAACTCCACCGAGGCGCCGTGCCGCCGGTCCGTACCACTGCGAAAACCAGGAAATATAGATCGGATAGATCGTGGCGCATCCCAGGCCCGCAATCGTGAAACCCGCGATCGCCACCTGCGTGCTGTGCGCCGACGATGATGATCGCGATGCCGAGAATCGACAGCGAAAACGCAGCGATGATGAAGCGCAGAGACCCAATGCGCGGCAGCAACAACGACGCAAGTCCGCGCCCGACCATCAAACCGGCGTAGAAAAACAGTGGACTCATCGTCGTCAGCTCCGTTGCGTGTCCGGCGAGCCGCTTCGCGTGTTCTGCCGCCCATCCGCCAATGCCGGCTTCACTCCCGACGTACAGAAAAAATATCGCTGCAACGATCACGGTGATCCGGACCGGTGGAATGCCTGAGCGCGGCGGCGGAATTCGCCTGTGCTGCGTCGCCATCTTTGTGTCGTTCGGGAAGTTTCGCGAAGATGAAACTTACAGCCAACGCGATCGCCACGGCGGCGAGAATCCACAAGAATAGCGTGAGTGAATGGTGCCGCAGCGAAACGCTAAGCAGAGGAGCGCATGCCACCGCGCCAATGCCCCAGGCAAAATTCAGCAGGCTCACGCCGCCTGCGCCGCCGGCTTCGGCTCCCGCCAAGTTTGTCGGCGGCACCACGAGGCCGTATCCCATTCCGTAAAACGCGACGGCGGCGAGCGCGATCCCATGCGTCGGCGCATTCAACATCGCGAGGCCGATTCCCGTCAACACGTATCCGATCACGAGTCCCGGCCGGTAGCCGCGCCATGCGGTTAGACCTGTCGTGATCCAAACGGCGGCGAGCGACGCGGCGAACTGCACGGTGAAGAACAATCCCGCTTGCGAGTCGCGTCAGATTCCATCGCGAAATAAATGTGGGCAGGATCGGCCCCGCGATGATCGTCGGGAATCCCGTCAGAATAAATCCGGCAGAAAGCAGCGCGATCAGACCCACATGCTTGCGCTTTGTCTCTGTCGCTGAAATTGTCGCCGAGCGCGCCATCACTCTCCGAAAAATTCGTCGCTGATCGGTCGCTGCGTTTCTTCATCTTCGCTTGTCGCGAAGCGTTAGCGATGCATTCAATGAATCAGCTATTCATTTTGAGGCAGCAATTCATTCTGGGATAGAGCGCAATTCGCGGTTAGCGGCGGCAAGATCACCTCTATAATCTTTCGTCATGATCAACGTCGGACTCATAGGATTTGGTCTCGCCGGGCGCGCGTTTCACGCCCAAGTGATTTCTCGCGTGCCGGGCATGCGCCTCGCCGCGATTCTGCAGCGCACGGGCGACGAGGCAGCCAAAGCGTATCCCGATGCGAAAATCGTGCGCTCGCTCGACGAGCTTCTCGCGCTGCCGGATATTCGGCTCATCGTGATCGCGAGCCCGAATGACACGCACGCTCCTTTCGCTCGCGCTGCGCTCGCTTCGGGCCACGATGTCGTCGTCGATAAACCGTTCACGACGTCGTACGCCGAAGCCGTCGATCTCGTGAACTTCGCCGAAAAGTCCGGGCGATTCTCTGACGGTGTATCAGAATCGCCGCTACGACGGCGATTTCCAGGCGATTCGTGAACTCGTCGCCGAAGGAACGCTCGGCCGCATCGTTCGCTTTCAGACCAACTACGATCGCTTTCGCCCGAATTTCAAACCGAACGCATGGCGCGAAAAACCGGCTCCAGGCGCCGGAATTCTTTTCGATATCGGGCCGCACCTGATCGATCACGCGATGGTGCTTTTTGGCAAACCCGAAGCCGTGACTGCCGACGTTCGCATCGAGCGTCAAGGCGGGCTCGTCGACGATGCGTTCGACATCCTGTTTCACTATCCCGAAAGCATGCGCGCCGTTCTCAGCTCCAGCATTCTCGCGGTGTCGCAGCGTCCTCGATTTCTGCTGTTCGGCACGAAAGGCTCGTTCGTGAAGCAGACGGTCGATCCACAGGAAAATAATCTGCGCTTCGACAAAATTCCCAAGAAAGGTCCCTGGGGCGCCGAGCCGGTCGAAAACTGGGGCATCCTCACGCTTTCGGACGGCACGAATTCCACGCAGCGCAGCATCCCCTCGGGCAACGGCGACTATCGCGATTTCTACGCGAACGTTCGCGATGTCCTCGAGGGCGACGCGAAGCCGTTCGTGAGCTTGCCGTACGCGCTCGACGTGATGCGCGCTCTCGAAGTCTGCCGCGCCAGCAGCGATCAGCAACGCACGCTGCCCTGGCCGACGTAATCGCCGCGAAATCATCGACCGCCGAGCGTTACGAAAATTTCACGGTAGCTGCGGCTGGCGCGCTCGCATCGAAATCATCGACATCGCCGCTGACATTTTTGGCGGGGTGTCGGCGCTTCCGCGTATACTGGGCCTACAAACGAGGAGCATCGTGCAAATCGAACTGGCACCATCGATCCTTTCCGCGGATTTTTCCCGCCTCGGCGAGCAAGCGCGAGCCGCGATCGAAGGCGGCGGCACCGTGCTGCACGTGGACATCATGGACGGCCACTTCGTGCCGAATATCACGATCGGTCCGCCGGTTGTGGCGTCGCTGCGCAAAGCGGTTCCCGACATTCCGTTTGACTGCCACTTGATGATCGAAAATCCCGACGAATTTATTCCTGCGTTCGCCGAAGCCGGCGCGACGTGGATGTCGGTGCATCAGGAAGTCTGCATGCATCTCGATCGCACTTTGCATTTGATCGAGTCGCATGGATGCAAGCCCGGAGTGGTGATCAATCCCGCGACTCCCGTTGCGATGCTGGATGAAGTGCTCGACATCGTGCATCACGTTCTGGTGATGTCGGTGAATCCGGGATTTGGCGCGCAACGATTTATTCCCAACGCGTCTGCGGAAGATTGAGTCGCTGGCGCGGATTCGCGAGAAGCGCGGGCTGTCGTATCGCATCGAGGTCGATGGCGGCGTCGATATGGTGACGGTCGGCGAAGTTGTGCGGGCCGGAGCGGATTTGCTCGTCGCGGGGAACGCGGTGTTTGGTCACGGCGATCCGAAGCAGAATGCGGCGGAGTTGTTGCGCGCGGCGCGGGCGAATACGTTGGCGCGGGCGTAGCGAGTTTTAGAAGTTCCTTTCGGCGGTAAATTTCCCTTCGAAATTTTAATTTGCGATTGGGTCGCAGAAGGCGAAGAGCCTTTGTGTTGCGTCGGCGTCGCGATAGGAGCCCGCCTTTGAAAGGGCGCAGCAGGGTAGGCCCCTGCGCGTCCTCTGAGGCAAGACTGTTGCACGTCGGCGCAGACTGCTACGAAGGTGGCGGCGTGGCGTTGGAGGATGAATTTTTCCATGGCGTTGGCGAAGCCTTCGTCTTCGCTGGAGGTGGTGACGTAGGTCGCGGATTTTTGCACTTCGGGGCTGGCTTGGCCCATGGCGATGCTAACGCCGCTTTTCACGAACATGAGGACATCGTTGGGTTGATCGCCGATAGTGGCGATTTCGTCGGGCGGAATTTTTAGCAGATCCGACATGATTTTCACGACTTCGCCCTTGTTCGCTTTCGGATGCGTGACATCGAGATAGTACGGTTGCGAACGGGCGGCGGAGACGCTGTCGCCGCAGGCTTGCTGCACATCTTTTTCGCATTTGGCGACGCCTTCGAGATCGTCGCTGACGCCAACTACCTTTGCGACTTTATCGACGATGGATTCGAGTTTGTCGGTGACGACCGGCTCGAATTTTACGGTCCATTGTTCGCGCGCGACGTGAGCAGCTTTGACGTCGCGGACGAACCAGTCTTTGTCGGTGTAAATCCAGGCGTCGAGTTTGTGATCGAGGATCAGCTTCACGACTTTTTTAACGACGTCGGGAGGCAGGACATTTTGCTGCAGCACGGTTTTTAGATCGGGCTCGATGACGACGCCGCCGTTGAATGCGGCGATGGGCTCGTTGAGCTTGAGCGGCTCGATGAGCATGGCCATGCCTTTGGGCGGGCGGCCGCTGGTGATGGCGAATTGGATTCCGGCGTCGCGCATTTTCATGACGGAGTCGATGGCGCGCTGGGTGAGAATTTTGTCGTGCGTGACGAGAGTGCCGTCAACGTCGGCGATGACGAGTTTGATGGGCTTGTTCGAGGCTTGCGGCGGCATCGGGTTCCTTTATCGCGATGAATCGCGTTGTGGCCAGGAGGCAACGATTCAAAACAGAGATTAGCGCAAGATTTGGTGACGCTAGCCAGTTGGGGCGCAGCGTGCTGCGCCCCTACAAATTCGATGCGAGGCAGGCGTTTTGCTTGCGGGTCATTGCTCTTGGTAGTCCCAGGTTAGGCCGCCGTCGACGACGACGGTGGTGCCGGTCATGTAGTCGGAGTCGGAGGAGGCGAGGAATGCGGCGATGCCGGCTACGTCTTCCGGTTTGCCCAGGCGATTGAGCGGGATATTTTCGAGCAGCGGGCCCAGCTTTGCCGGATCGTTGAGCAAATTTTTGTTGATGGGGGTTTCGATCGCGCCGGGGGCGATGTTGTTGATGGTGATGCCGAGCGGCGCGAGCTCGATGGAAAGATTTCGCGTGAACATTTTGATGCCGCCTTTGCTGGCGCAGTAGGAAGTGAAATGCGGGAAGGGAAGCTCTTCGTGGACGCTGCTGATGTTGATGATTTTTCCGCCGGCTTTGGCCTGGCGGCGATGATTGACGAAAGCTTGCGTGACGAAGAACGGGCCTTTGAGATTCACGTCGAGCACGAGATCGTAGTCGGCTTCGGTGACGTCCCAGAAATCGGCACGGCGTTCGAGGCCGGCGTTGTTGACGAGGATGTCGATGCGGCCGAGCGCGGCGACGGCTTCGGTGATGAATTTTTGGCCTTGCTCGACTTTGCCGACGTCGGCCTGGAACGCGGCGGCTTTGCGACCTAGCTTTTGCACGACACCGACGACTTCGTCGGCGCCGGCTTTGTTGGAGCGATAGCAGAGCGCGATGTCGGCGCCTTCATTCGCGAGACGTTCGACGATGGCGCGGCCGATGCCTTGGTCACCGCCGGTGATTGCCGCTACTTTTCCTTCAAGCCGATTGGCCACGTGGGTCTCCCGTGAAATCGTTATTCAGCAGTTCAGATGCGCGGTGGGGCAAATTGTTTCTGTGAATCTGAGCCGCTGCGAGGGTAATGGGCTCGCCGCATTGGAAGGTTGCGGCGTCGTTGCTGGCGCGTGAAGAAGGTGATTGGGTTCGCGGGGCTGTGGACTTCGCTTTGGATTCGCCTTCTGGGGGTATACCCCCTATGTTTTTGAAAGAGTGCGCAAGGCGTTTCGATTGAACAGGTTGCAGATCTACAGAAAACGGGAGTGTGGAAGTTGTTGAAAGGACGGGAGTAAGAGCGGGGCGTGGATGCGGTTTGAGTGGGAGGCGGGAGGTCATTTTGAAGCATAGCATGGAAAGTGTACTTTGTCAATAGCATTTAGCGAGTAGTACATTCGAATGGGGGTGAAATTGTTACGCGTTCGAATGGATAACGAAGAGAAAAGATAACGCAGAGGCGCGGAGGTCGCTGAGGAGCACGGAGAGCTGGCGGCCTTGCGAAAGACTTGAGGGGAAACCTTGCGGACATGGGGCGCAGCAGTGCTGCGCCCGTACGAAGATGGCGGGGTAAACCCGCCCCTACAAAACCATCAGAGGCGGACGAGTTCGACGCGGCGGTTTTTGGCGCGTCCGTCCTCGGATTTGTTGGAGGCGATGGGGCGAGATTCGCCGTAACCTTTCGAACTGAGGCGGCTGCGGTCGATGCCGTGGTCGGCGAGCCAGTTGGCGACGGCTTCGGCGCGGTCGGCGGAGAGTTTTTCGTTGGCTTCTTGGCCGCCGACGTTGTCGGTGAAGCCTTCGACGCGGATTTTCCAGTCGGGATTATTTTTCAGCGAAGTCAGGACGGTGTTCAGAGTGGCTTCGGAGTCGGGGGTGATGTCGGCTTTGCCGGTTTCGAAATGGAGATCATTGAGCGTCACGCGCGATTTTTTGGTGAGAGAGGCGTCGATATCGGCGCCTGTGCCGCGGCGGTATTTATTTAACTCGGCGACCAGGGGTTTGGCGGCCGGAGGAGTTGCGGCTTCGCCGGAAAGAATCTGGCGATTCGAAATCTTCTGGCCGTAGAGCTTTTCGTTTTCGCTGTTGTCGGGGCGGAGGGTCGAGCCTTCGAGAGAGACGCCGGCGAAGAGGCCGCGCGAGCGTGACCACGAGATGATTTCGGAGTGGAGAAGGATGTCGGTGTTGGCGCTGGCGTTGCGGCCGACGGGACCAGCGGTGGCTTGGGCTTCGCCGCCGATGGTGAATTTGTCGGAGAGCAGTTTTCTCATGCCGCTCTTATTCATGATGAGCATGTAGACGTCGGTCGAAGAGCCGCCGATTTGGAGGCCGTAGCTGCCGCCTTCGATACGGATCGAGGCTGGAGAGCCGAAACGGCCTGAGCTGTTGCGGCAGGAGACGTAACCGCGGCCATATTTGCCGCCGACGATAAAGGCGGCCTTTAACACGTCGGGAATAATGACGACGCAGCGGGCTTTATTGTAGAGGTCGCGCGGGATGCCTTTGTCGGGGGCGTTCATGACTTCGTCGATGGAGGCGGTGGCGTTTTCGAGGCGCTTGTCGGGCGTCATTGCGGCGTCCTGGGCTTTGGCAGGCGCGGCGACGACAAGTGCTATTGCGAGAGAGATTAGAGATGCGACGGTTCGGATGTCTGTTTTGGGCATTAGAGCTCCTCAGGGTTGCTGAATGATAGATGATTGGCGGCGCTTGGCGGATAGGTTGTTCCATGTAGATTTGATGGGGTTGCGTTCTGGAGGGGGGAAGAAAAAGATAACGCAGAGGCGCAGAGGGCGCGGAGTTACGCGGAGGCACTGTGGGAGATTGCGGGTCAGCGCTTGGAGATTGGTTGTGGGGAGAGTTGGGAGCGGGATTCGGTGATTTCGTAGAAGTGGTCGGCGGGGACGTTTTGAAAGGTCTGGTGGGCGCCGCTGGGCCAGGTGACTTCGACGGTTTCGATTTTGGTGGCGTCGCCGAGGCCGAAGTTGGCGCGGAGATCGCTTTGGGACAAGTAGCTGCCGCCGCCGGCGATTTCGCGGATCTGGTTTATGCCGCCCAGCAGTGATTTTGATACGGGCGCCGATGGCGTCGCGATTGGATTTTGTGCCGACCAATTTGAAATTCGCGAAATGATTTTTGTGTAGCGCGTTGTTGTGGAGGAGTGTCGGCGGATCGCCGTTGTTGGCGACCAGGACGTCGATGTAGCCATCATTGTCGAAATCGCCGAAGGCGACGCCGCGCGCGGCGCGCGGGGAACGGCGGTCAGGCCGCCGGGGATGGTGACGTCGGTGAATTTGGTCCCTCCGAGTTCGTTGTGAAAGAGAGAATTGTGCTGCTTGTAGCGCGTCTCGGTGGAGACTTGTTCGATCTCGGGATAGACGTGGCCGTTACCGATGAAGATGTCGAGCCAGCCGTCGTTGTCGTAGTCGAGAAAGCCGCCGCCAAAGCTGAGAACGTCTTTCGTGGCAAGGGTGATGCCGGTTTCATCGCTGACTTCGTCGAAGTAGCCTTTGCCGGAGTTGCGCCAGACGTGATCTGAATTTTTCTGGAAGTCGGAAATGTAGAGGTCGAGCCAGCCGTCGTTGTTGAAGTCGCCGAGCGAGATGCACATCGAGGCCATCATCTGGCCGTGCGTGTTGTAGGCCATGCCAGCGATCTCTGCCATTTCTCGAAATTTGCCGTTGTGGAGATTTTCGTAGAGATAGGCGGGCTGACCGTCGTTGGCGACGAAAATATCCTGCCAACCTTGATTGTCCCAATCGGCTGCGCCGACGGAGAGATTTTTGCCGTCGGGCTGAAAAACTTTGGAAGATGCGGTGACGTTGGTGAAGGTGCCGTTTCCATTGTTGTGGTAGAGCGCGTTGGGGCTGCCGTGGTAGACGGCTGGAGCGCAACTGGATTTAATGCCGCCGATGTCGCAATAACGCTGCGCCTTTGGGCCGAGATCGACGTAGCTGCCGACGTAGAGATCGAGTTTGCCGTCGTGATCGTAGTCGAGGAAAACGGCGCCCGCGTGGAATGCGCCGGCTTCCAGGCCGGCGACTCCGGCCTTTTTCGTGACGTCGGTGAACGTGCCGTCGCCATTGTTGTGATAGAGGACGTTGGCGCCGAACTGCGAGACGAAGAGATCGGGATAGCCGTCGTTGTCGTAGTCGCCCCAGACGCAGCCGAGTCCGTAATTGGTGCCGGGAACGCCGGCGGCGTCGGTGACATCGGTGAAGGTGCCGTCGCCATTGTTGCGATAGAGCGCGTTTTTGACGGAGATGCCGCGGTTGTAGCGATCGCGTCCGTTGACGAAGTAGATGTCTTGCCAGCCGTCTTTGTCGTAGTCGGAGACACAAGCGCCGGGGCCGAATTCCTCGAGATTGATGGAGACGCCGTCGTTGCCTTTGAAGTGGGTGAAGTGGATTCCGGCGGCGGTGGTTATGTCGGTGAATTCGGGTGGGAGGCGGACTGGTCCTGCGGCTGCGTCGCGGCGGGAAGTGCTGCGAGCAGAACGGATGTCGCCGAAAGCACGACACAAAAAAATGAAAGCGTGCATGGCAAGAATGACTTGCCACGCGAGTTGAATTTCAATTTGGGCCCGTGCGTTACCTGCGAGGTCTCTCCGGATGCGCAAACGATTGCGACGCCGTGAAGGCGTGGTCGTGGGCGAATCCCCTGGCGGGAACGCTAGTTCAGAATTTTAGGTACGACACCCAACTGCGAGGTAATGGGTGAGATATAGCGAAGGCGCGGGGAGATATCAAGCGGGATTTTGATGTGGCGGTGATTTCGGGCGCCGGGCTGGGCGTGGTCGAGGCGATCGGTGGTGACTCGACGTGGTGAGGCGGTGCGGATAGTGTTGCAAAAGCGGCGCGGCAGCGCCGCACTCCATATTGATCATGCCGGAGGATGGATCGGAGGGCTTCGCGATGCGGCGGCGAAGGTCAGGTGAAACGCTTGTTGAATGAATCGAAAAGTTAAATAGGAAATTTGTTGAATGCACTTGACTCGATTGCGCGCGGCGCTAGAGTGAGCTTGTGGTATCCACGTTCCTGTGGAGACAGGAGGTGATCCCTGAGGTATAAGTCGAATTAGGATGTAGGTTGAGGGGCGCTCGTGAGTTTGACCGAGCGCCCTTCGGCTTTTTCTGAGGATGTAGCGCGCGGATCGTTTTATTTGTTCCAGCGACCGCAAAACCGCCGGCAGGATGCTGGCGCTACCAAGCGCCTTCTTTGCGGCCCCACCACCAGAGTAAGCCTACCGTGGCGGTTGTCTGATGCTTCAAGAGCAAGCCTTGTGTGTCGGATAAAAATGACGGCTGATTCGAATAGTCGCGGCGCCATTCATAGCGCATGAGGAAGCCGTCGGCGAATTTGTAGTCGAAGGTGACGGTGTTCTCTTTGAGCGCTTGCGTGATGCCGCTGAAGAGGCCGCCGCGGTCGGAGAGATATTCGGCGCGCGTGGCGAAGGTCATGCGCGGCGTGAATTGATATTGAAGATAGGCGGCGCCGCCGACGACGTGTTGAGGCGCGGCGGATTCGCCGGGCGCTTGATCGCGCCAGAGTCGCTGGAGGAAGTAGTCGCCTTCGAGGGCGACGGTGAGTTTTGGCGTGGGCTGCCAGGTGACGTAGTTGTCGAAGATGTGCGTGCGGCCGTTGGGCGCAGGGCGGATGGCGATGAAATCGAGACCGGGCTGGACGGGGATCGGATTTGTGGGAGTCGCGGAGACTTCGCGATCGGGATGCTCCTGGCCGAGATAGTAGTTTGAGGTCCAGGTGATCGTTTTCGTGGGTTTGTAGACGAAGCCGAAGAGTTCGTCTTTGAAGCCGTTGGTGGCTTCGACCTGATTGGTGCCGTTGACGACCCAATAGTTGATCGTGAATTTGTCGGAAACCGGGAGGCTCGCGCGAATGCCCATGTGATAGAAGGGCAGGAAGTCGAAGAAGAACGAGCGCGAGTAGTTCATTTGGTCTTTGGTGTAGTTGCCTTCGATGCCGAGCGAGCTGCCCCATTTTCCGAAATCGATTTCGAGGCCTTTGCCGATCGGCGCGATGTAGGTGCCGTAGGCCTGGAAAATGTTGCGATAGATGTCGGGGCGCGGCTCGTTGTTGGGGTTGCCTTGCAGCGTGTCGGTGGCCTGGCCGAATTGGAGGTCGAGGCGTCCGCCCCAGCGGCGGCCGTCGGCGACGTCGGCGGGATGATCGAAGATGACGTCGGCTTGGTTGAGGCTGAACTCGTTGCTGAGGACGTCGTAGGCGCGGAGGAGATTGACGCGGCCGACGGGGGCGTTGAAGTTGTAGTCGTAGTAGCCGTCGAGCGCGACATTGATGGTGGTGCCGTGGAGGAAGGAGAGAGTTTTGGAGTCGTCGGGCAAGAGGGCGGATGTCGTTGGGGCGGCGGCTTGAGTAGGCGACGCGGCTGGATACTGCGGCGTAACTGGTGCCGCTGTGGCGGCGGAGATGGTTGCGATCGGGTCTGGTGTTGGAGCTGCGGATTCGGGGGGCGTTGTGGGCAAGACGGGCGCTGAAGCGAGAACCAGGCGTGGTTGAGACGTGGAGGCCGGGGCATTCGCTTGCAGTTGATGAACGGCGGCTTTGAGCTCAGCGACTTCGGCTTCGAGCGTGGAGATGCGTTGCTGCATGGATTGCGGGGATTCCGCGGTGGTGTCGGGCGAATTTGCCGGCCGGGTTTGTGCGTTCGCGGAGGCGGCCACGAGAAATAGTAGGGTGGCTGCCGCTTGCAGCGCTCTCGCCAGTGCGTGCGAACGTAGCTCGTCCGATTGAGCGGATGCGCAGTCTGATTTCTCACAACGTCCTCCAGGCTGGCCGTTCTTCGCGAGAGCGAAGAGGCACTCAGTGTGCTTGCCAGCCTACGCCGAATGACATAAAGAAACCGATAGGTTCCGCCGGATTTTCGAGGCGATTCCTGTGGCAGGGTTCGTAAACCGGGGTAACCTCGCAGCAAAAAAAAGCCCCGCCGTAATACATCGGGCGGGGCCTTGCTGCGTTGGGGGAACTTACTTTGGCATGAGGACGGTGTCGATCACGTGGATCACGCCGTTGGAGCACATGATGTCGGCCTTCGTTACGGTCGCATCATTGATCTTCACCATGCCGCCGTCGGTGCTGATGGCGAGCGACTGGCCGTTTACGGTCTTTGCGGAATTCAGCTTCATGGCCTGAGCTGCAGTCACTTTGCCGGCAACGACGTGATAGGTGAGGATGGCGATGAGTTTCTGCTTATTTTCCGGCTTGAGGAGCTCGTCGACGGTGCCTGCGGGAAGCTTTGCGAAAGCGTCGTCCGTAGGCGCGAAGACCGTGAACGGGCCTTTGCCCTTTAGAGTATCGACAAGCCCCGCCGCTTTTAGCGCGGCGACGAGAGTCTTGAACGAGCCAGCGGCGACGGCAGTGTCGACGATATCCTGCGAACCGGGTTTGGGATTGGCGTACGCTGCGGTTGAGAGGACCAAGAGCAGGGCTGCTGCCGCCAACGAAACCAACCTTCTCACTACATTTGAACCTGCGATCATTCTGTTTCTCCTTTGTGATGCGAATCTGGTTTAAAACCCGGCGCTAGCCTCCAGCGGAGCGATGCGCCTTGGAGTTCGGCTCGCCCGAGCCGTCCCGATGGATAGTACGTTTAACTTAAGAGAAAAGATGTTTGACAGATGAGAAAAACAGCAAGACACTGAAAGTCGAGTGAGCGCAGGTCAAAATTTGCGGACTGGCTTTTCGCGCTGGTTAAAAGGGAGATCCGATGCTGTCGGAGTCGCTGAAAAAGGGAATTCAGAGATACGCGATCGGAGACAAGCTGCGTGCGCTACGTCTGAAGAAAAAAATGGGGTTGGTCGAGCTGGGCGGACACACGGGACTTTCGGCGGCCATGCTTTCCAAGGTCGAGCGAGGGAAATTGTTTCCGACGCTGCCGACGCTATTACGCATCGCCATGGTATTCAGCGTCGGGCTGGAATATTTTTTTGCGGACGAATCGAAACGGCACGTGCTGGCGATCGTGAGGCGCAAGGAGCGGAAGCGATTTCCGGAGCGGCCGGACGGACGGGACATTTCGTTTCACTTTGAATCGCTGGATTTCGCGGCGGTAGATCGCAAGCTGGACGCCTATTACGCGGAGTTCCAGCCGCTCCCGCCGGGCAGGGCGCGAAGACATCACCATGGCGGAGTGGAGTTTTTGTCGGTGTTGCACGGGCAGCTAGAGATGCGGGTCGGGAACGAAGACCATGTGCTCGACGCGGGGGATTCGATTTATTTCGACTCCTCGCAGCCTCACTCGTATCGGCGCATCAGCAAGAAGCGATGCTCGGCGATCGTGGTGACTACGGCAGGGTGAGGCCGATGCGCTAGTCAGCCAACGCTGAAAGACATAGGGAAACTGATAGGTTGCAGGTGGAATTTTTTAGCTGTTTTCCAATAGTTTGAGGAAGTCTCGCTCAAGTCGTGGAGTCGTTCGAAAGTTGGTCTCGGAGGTCAATCGGCGATATGCGTCGAGAGCCTTGACTAGTCCCCGTTGATCAGCTTGAGCCAACACGCCGAGCGTTCCCATGGCCCTCAATCGTCTTCGGGCAGCTTCGGCTCGGCCTCGCTTTTCATCCATAAGGAGTAGATTTGCACTCAGCTCCTCCGCGAGGAGGATCGCTTCACGCTCCCCGTCTCCCAGATTCTGAAGGTAAGGATCGTCGGATGCCGACGCACGCTTCAACTCGACCCATCCAGGCAGATTTGTCGCCCAATCAAGAACGACTTGCGGAGCCGCACCATGCGTAAGCTCGAGCAAAACAGTTTTTGGAATAATTACACGCGAGAATAGCGCCTGAAGGAGCGCATCGCACTTAATCTGGATGAGATAGTTTAAAGGACCGGTATCGGCGACAACGATCATCGCTGGTGCGGGAATTTACCTTCCAGTTCGCGGAGAGTCTTCATATCTTGCTGAAAGTCCTCGACATCGTACGCGTGTTCGGTGACGCCTCGTTCTTTCAGAAAGCCGTCGAATTGGAGACGCCCCATTCCGAGGAGCTGCGCGGCTTGGTAATGAGAGAAGGCGCCCGAACGAAAGCCTTCTATCACGAGAGCCTCGAGGGCCTCGCGGCCTGGATTCTGGTGGTGTGCCAGATCGTCGGGCAGCTTTACGGTGATTTCCATAGGTCCAACATAGCACTTTTGGCGGGAGAACGCGTAGCGTAGGTCGGGGTGATAAAGCGAAAGGGCACGGCGGTTGCCGTGCCCTTTTGTTTTGCGATGCGAATAACTCGGCTCCGATGCGACGCGAAGTGCGGCGCGGTTAGGCGATGGTGACTTCGGGGCTGAGGTAGACGTCCTGGATGGCGTTGAGGAGTTGGACGCCTTCGGCCATCGGGCGCTGGAAGGCTTTGCGGCCGGAGATGAGGCCGGTGCCGCCGGCGCGCTTGTTGATGACGGCGGTGGTTACGGCTTCTTCGAAGTCGTTGGCTCCCGAGGCGCCGCCGCTGTTGATCAGGCCGCTGCGGCCGATGAAGCAGTTGGTAACCTGATAGCGGCAGAGATCGATCGGGTGATCGCTGTTGAGCTCGGTGTAGATGCGCTTGTCGAATTTGCCGTAGCTCGAGTTGCCCATGTTGAGCGCTTCGTAGCCGCCGTTATTTTCGGCGAGCTTCTGCTTGATGATGTCGGCCTGAATCGTAACGCCGAGATGGTTCGCCTGGCCGGTGAGGTCGGACGAAAGGTGGTAGTCCTTGTCCTTTTTGAAGGCGCTGTTGCGGAGGTAGCACCAGAGAACGGTGGCCATGCCGAGTTCGTGCGCTTGCGCAAAGCACTGGCTGATTTCGATGATCTGGCGGTCGGCGCCTTCAGAGCCGAAATAGATTGTGGCGCCGACGGCGGCCGCGCCCATGTCGTAGGCTTCCTTGACGGTGCCGAACAAAATTTGATTGGCCTGGTTGGGGAAGGTGAGGAGTTCGTTGTGGTTGATCTTTACGATGAACGGAATCTTGTGCGCGTATTTGCGCGCGACGGAGCCGAGCACGCCGAAGGTTGACGCGACGGCGTTGCATTCGCCTTCGATGGCGAGCTTGACGATATTTTCGCCGTCGAAATAGTCGGGATTCTTCGCGAAGCTCGCGCCGGCGGAGTGCTCGATGCCCTGATCGACGGGCAGAATCGAGAGGTAACCGGTGTTGCGCAGGCGGCCGTGGCCGAACATGCGCTGGAGATTGGTGAGCACACGGACGTTGCGGTCGGTGATTCCGTAAACCTGATCGATGAAGTTCGGACCGGGAAGGTGCAGGAGGTCCTTGGAAATTTTCGGATTCTTGAATCCGAGGAGCGACTCGGCTTTGGCGCCGAGTAGAGTTTCGATCTTGCTTCCGCTGGTGGATGTTGCCATTGCTTCTCCTTAGTTTTGTGCCGGACTAAGTTTACATCGGGTTGAGGGGAAGTGCGAAAGGGACAGGAAATTTTTAAAGGACTCTAACCATCGCGCGGATCACCGAATGTTGCAGCCGAGGCGATGCGAGGAGGCTTGAATCATTGCGATCGCGCCAAGCTGGGGCGCAGCCTGCTGCGCCTCTACAAAGCTTTCTCAGGGCTTGCTGACGGTGCTTGGGTCGAGTTTTTCGGCGGCGGCGATGTCGACGAGCCACACAACTCTCCCGTTCGTTGGCTGCAAGAGTTGCGAGGGAAGCTGCTCGGGCTCGTATGGGCCTTCGAGCACGCCCTTGAGCGCGAGCGCTTTGTCGGTCTTCGTGACCATGAAAATCACGAGGCCGGAGTTGTTGGCGACGGGAGCGGTCACGGTGACGCGCCATGTATAAAGCTTGCCGACCCAGTTCGATTTCACGAGCCGGCCACCGTCTTGGAGCGCTTTCGTGCCTGGGAAAAGCGAAAGCATGTGGCCTTCGTCGCCCATGCCGATCAAAGTGACGTCGAAACGCGGAAGCTGACCGGACGAGAGGCCGAAAAACGAAGTGAGGAGCTGTTCGTATTCCTGCGCGGCTTTTTCGGGATCGGGATTTTCCGCCTTGATGCGATGCACTTGCTCGGGCTTGAGCGAGAGCTTCGTCAGCATCGACTCGCTGGCCATGCGAAAGTTGCTGTCTTTGTCGTCGGGTGGGACACAGCGCTCGTCGCCGAAGAAAATGTAAGTCTTGTCCCACGGCATGACGGAAAAATACGGCTCGCTGGAAAGAAGGGAATAAAGAGTCTTGGGAGTCGAGCCGCCCGCGAGCGCGATAGTGAAGCGGCCGTTTTGCTGAACGGCGGTGTTCGCGGCGGCGAGGATGAGTTCAGCGGCGCGTGAGGCGATGTCGGCAACGTCGCGGAACACTTGAATTTCGCGGTTGGAGTGCGGTGCGGGAGTTGCCATTGGCTTTCCTTTCGCGATGCTTCAGGGGCTGAAGCCCCGGACTTCTGCGGCTGGATGTCGCGGTCAAAACCGCGACACACAGACCGACGCTGGCTAGCTGCGCGCTGGGACCGGCTTGTCGTGCGTGGCGCGGGCCGATTCCGAAAACCGGCGCTGATCGATGTCTTCTTCGCCGATACGCCGCCAGCTACGGCCGTCGCGCTCCATCAATTCTTCCGCCTCGCGTGGTCCCCACGAGCCGGCGGCGTAATTCGGAAAGCCGCGCGCGGGCAGCGCGTGCCACACGTCGATGATCGGTTGGATGACGCTCCAGCCGGCTTCGACCATGTCGGCGCGCTGGAACAACGTCGCGTCGCCGGCCATGCAATCGCGCAGCAGCCGCTCGTAGCCGGTGCTGTGCTCGATGCCGAAATAATTGCAGTAGTCGAAGTCCATGTTGACGAGGCCGAGTTTCATCACCGAGCCAGGAACCTTTGCGCCGAAGCTGAGCGAGATGCCCTCTTCCGGTTGGATGTGGATGACGAGGCGATTTGTTTCGAGATTTTTCACCGTGGTATTGCGGAAAAGCACGAACGGCGTGCGGCGGAACTGGATGACGATCTCGGTGGCGCGCTGCGCGAGGCGCTTGCCGGTGCGTAGGTAGAAAGGAACGCCGGCCCAGCGCCAGTTGTCGATTTGCAGCTTCAAAGCGACGAAAGTTTCGGTGTTCGACTCGGGCGCGACATCGGGCTCGCTGCGATATTGCGGCACGGACTCGCCGTCGATGGTGCCTTCACCATATTGGCCGCGAACCGTATTTTTCAGCACGTCTTCCGGCATCAGCGGCTGGATCGCATGCAAGACTTCGGCTTGCTTGTTGCGGACTTCGTCGGCGTCGAAGGAGATCGGCGGCTCCATCGACGTCATGGTCAAAAGCTGAAAGAGATGATTCGGCACCATGTCTCGCAACGCGCCGGCGGTCTCGTAAAATCCGCCGCGATGCTCGACTCCGACAGTTTCCGCCGCCGTGATCTGCACGTGATCGACGTAATTGCGATTCCACAGCGGCTCGATGATGTTGTTCGAAAAGCGGAAACACCATCAGGTTCTGAACGGTCTCTTTGCCGAGGTAGTGGTCGATGCGGTAGATCTGATTTTCCGACAGGCACTGCTTCAGATCTTTGTTGAGCTGGATCGCCGAGTTGTAGTCGTGACCAAAAGGTTTCTCGATGATCACGCGCGACCAATGCCCGTTTTCTTCCTTAACCAGTCCCGCGGCGCCCAACTGCTGCACGATCGTCGCGAAAAATCTCGGCGCGACCGCCAGGTAGAAGAATTTGTTCCCCTGCGTGCCGTGGCTCTTATCCACTTCCGCGATCTGAGCGGCAAGCCGCTTATACGCATCGGCGTCATTGAAATCGCCTTTGACGTAGTAGATCCGCTCCTTAAACCAATCCCAGCTTTTCAGATCGATTTGCGCCGGCGCGTACTTCGGGATTTCGTCGGTCAGCGTCTTGCGGAAATTTTCGGTCGTCGTGTCGTTGGCGGCAAAACCGATAATCGCGAACTGCTTGGGCAACATGCCGTCATTCGCAAGATTGACCAGCGCCGGAATCAGCTTGCGCTTGGTCAGGTCGCCGGTGGCGCCGAATATGACCATGACATTCGGCATCGGCTGCACATTCGCAGGGTGGTGATTGTTTGAGTTCATGAGAGGGTTCCGTGTGTTCGCGCCTGGACCTACCCGCTCAGGTCCGCGCACGCAAGCCAAGTCTAAGCGAAATGGGCGATTTCAGCCCTTCTTTTCGAGGTGCCCGCCGAACTGGAAGCGCATCGCCGAAAGAATCTTGCATGCGAAATCGGTTCTCGCCGCGCGACGTGAAGCGCTCGTAGAGAGCTTCGGTCAATACGGGTGAAGGAGCGCCGGATTCGATACCTGCCAGAATGGTCCATCGTCCTTCGCCGGAATCGGAAACGCGGCCGGAGTATTTATCGAGGTTGGGCTGCTCGGTGAACGAGATTGCGGTGAGATCGAGCAGCCACGATGCGATCACGCTGCCGCGGCGCCACACTTCGCTGACGTCGGCAAGATTGAAATCGTACATATAGTGCTCGGGGTTGCGCAGCGGCGTGGTCTCGGCATCGATCTCCTGCTGATGTTTGCCGACGTTGGCGTGCCGAAGAATGTTGAGCCCTTCGGCGTAGGCGGCCATCAGGCCGTACTCGATGCCGTTGTGCACCATCTTGACGAAATGACCCGCGCCCGACGGTCCGCAGTGGAGATAGCCTTCTTCCGCGGTGCCGCCAAGTTTGTCGCGGCCCGGCGTGCGATCGATATTGCCTCGACCCGGAGCCAGCGACTTAAAAATCGGATCGAGATGCTTCACGACGTCGGTTTCGCCGCCGATCATCTGGCAGTAGCCGCGCTCGAGTCCCCAAACGCCGCCGCTGGTGCCGCAATCGACGTAGTGAATGCCTTTCGCGCTCAGTTCTTTCGCGCGGCGAATGTCGTCGATGTAATAGGAGTTGCCGCCATCGATGATGATGTCGCCGACGTCGAGCTTGGACGAAAGCTCATGGAGCGTGCCGTCCACCACGGCCGCCGGGACCATCAGCCAGATCGCGCGCGGCTTGTTGAGCTTCTTGACGAAGTCGTCGATCGAGGAAGCGCCCGTCGGGCCTTCTTTCGCGAGCGCGGCGACCGTCGCGGGAGTGCGATCGAAAATCACGCACTGATGTCCGTTTTTCTCCAGGCGCCGCACCATGTTGGCGCCCATTCTGCCTAGTCCGATCATGCCTAGCTGCATTTGCGTCGCTCCTCAGTGGTGCGGTGTGAGTGATGAAGAAACTTTCGGTGGCGCATCTCTATGCAAGCTGCGTAACCGTTTGCGGTGTTCGCGGATGCGAATTGCGGACGATCGCGAATTTCGAGTTTTCCCTGCTGCTACTTCAACGCCTGCTGAATCGCCGAATCGAGCGTCTTCAGGTCCTTCGCAACGTTCTTGCTGAGATGGACGCGCAGCGCCCGGCGCCCGCGTTCGGCCAACACGGAGAAATCACCGCGAGCCTGCGCGGCCTTTACCACGCTGAAAGAGTATTTCTGCTCCGGCACTTCGATATTGACCGCGTCGTCGCACGTGATCTGAAGGAATACGCCAGAGTTCGGTCCGCCCTTATACGCTTGGCCCGTCGAGTGCAAAAAGCGCGGGCCGAATTCCGCCACGGTCGCAACCTTCTTGTTGTCGCGCACGAAGAGCCGAATTTTCTGTAGCGCCTTCTCATTGGCTTCGTTCATCGTGATGTAGCCGAGAACGCCGAAGTAATCGCCGGCGTGGATGCGGCCGAGATGCGTGCGTAACACGTCCGCGAGTTTCGAGCCGCCCTTGAGCGCGGCGGCGTTCTTCTCGTCGGCGTAAAGCTTGATGCCGCTGCCTTCGAAGAACGGAGTTTCGGCCGGCAGCGATCCCTTTTGCTCGTATTCACTGGTCAGCTTGCGCGTTTCGACCTTGCTGGCTTCCACGTCGGGCTGATTGAACGCGTTGATCCCGATAATCGAGCCGGCGACCGCCGTCGCGATTTCCCAGCGGAAAAATTCCTGGCCGAGGCTATAGATGTTGGCGACCTCAATACGCACCACAGGCTGACCGGCCTTTTCGAGCGCGGCGACTGCGGCATCTTGCGCCTTGTTCGGCTTGGTCTTCAAGCGCAGGTACGCGAACACGCGATCGTTGCCGTAGACCGCCGGCTTGCCGAGCGTTTCGCGATCGACTGGGACGATGCCCTTGCCGACTTTGCCGGTCGATTCGGCGAGAAGCTGTTCGAGCCACGCGCCGAGATCGTGAATTCCCGGCGACGCGATGATCGTGACTTTGTCGCGTCCGTGAACCGCGGCGGTTCCGAGAATTGCGCCCAGCAGCACGCCGGGATTCTTATCCGCAGCGACGCCGGAGCCGCACGCCTTCACCATCTCGTGCGTGACCTTGAGGAATTTCGGAATGTCGATGCCCATGACCGCGCCGGGCACCATGCCGAAATCCGAGAGCGCGGAGTAGCGTCCGCCGATGCTCGGCACGCCGAAGAAAACTTTGCGGAAGTGATCGCCTTCCGCGACGGTTTGCATCTTCGAGCCGGGATCGGTGATGGCGATGAAGCGATTGCCGACTTCCTTGTCGCCGACCTTCTTGCGAACCTGCTCGAAGAAATATTGTTTGTAGATGTTCGGTTCGAGCGTGCTGCCCGATTTGCTGGAGACGATGCAGATCGTGCTCTTGAGGTCGAGCTTTCGCCTGAAGCGCCTTGATCTGCGCAGGATCGGTGGAATCCAGCACATGCATCTCAGGGAAGCCCTTGATCTTGCCGAACGTGAGACGCAGAACTTCCGGGCAGAGGCTCGATCCGCCCATGCCGAGCAGCAGCGCGTGCTTGAACTTCGCCTTCTTGATATCGGCGGCGATGTCTCTTCAGCGTCGCGATTTCGCCAAGCTGATCATCGACGATGCTCGAGCCAGCCGAGCCACTTCGCTTCGTCATCGTTCGTCCAAAGGGAAGCGTCGTGCTCCCAAAGGCGCGAGACTTTGTTGTTCTTTTTCCAGTCGTCGATCGACGCCTGGACGGCGCCAGAGAGTTCGGCGGGGAGTTTGTAGCTCTGGCGATTCAGGCTCACGCGTGCACTCCTGCGGTTTTTCCGGTGGCTTCGAGCAGTTTGTCAAAAGCTTCGGCGAAGAGCTTCACGCCATCGACGACGAGCTTCTCAGTGACTTGCTTCATCGAAATGCCGGCCTTCTCAAGGTCCGACATTGTCTTGGCGGCCGCATCGACGTTTTCGGTCAGGCTCTTGCGCAGCTTGCCGTGATCGCGGAAGGCATCGAAGGTGGCCGGCGGAATCGTGTCCACGGTGTCGGCGCCAATCAGCTCTTCGACGTAGAGCACATCCCGATACTTCGGATTCTTGGTGCTCGTGCTGGCCCACAGCAAACGCTGCGTGTGCGCGCCTTTGTCCGCGAGCGCCTTCCAGCGCGCTCCGCCGAACAGCTCCTGGTACTTCTTGTAGGTCAGCTTGGCGTTGGCGATCGCGACCTTGCCTTCGATCGACTGGAGCAACGCTTTCTTGCTCGCGTCCCTCTCGGTCTTGAGCTGCTCCTCGATTTTGCCGTCGATCAGCGTGTCGATGCGGCTGACGAAGAAGCTGGCGACGCTGGCGATCTTGCTGATGTCCTGCCCCTTTTTCGCGCGGGCTTCGAGGGCGGCGAGATACGCTTCCGCAACCTGCTCATAGGCCGACTGCGCGAACAGCAGCGTGATGTTGATGTTGATGCCGTCTTCCAGAAGTGTGCGAATCGCCGGAATGCCTTCCGGAGTCGCGGGAACCTTGATCATCACGTTCGGGCGGTTGACGGACTTCCACAGACGGCGAGCTTCTTCGATCGTGCCCTGCGTGTTGTTCGCCAGCAGCGGCGAAACTTCCAGGCTGACGTAGCCGTCGCGGCCCTTCGTGTCCGCGTAGACGCCCTTGAAAATGTCGGCCGCGTCCTGCACGTCCCGAATCGCAATCTTTTCGTACACGCCCTTGGCGTCGAGTTTCTTGGCGTCAGGCGAGTCCGTGATGTCGGAATAGAATGTGCCGCCGGTGATCGCCTTCTCGAAAATCGTTGGGTTCGACGTCATGCCGCGCAGGCCGTCGTTGTCGATCATTTTCTTCAGTCCGCCGCCGGTCAGCAGGTCGCGGCGAATGTAGTCCATCCACGGCGATTGTCCGAAATCGTTCAAAGCCTTGATTGGATTGGTTCCAGTCGCTCCAGGATTGGGGAGCGTGCTCGTTGTAGTCATGAAAAATCTCCTTTTCGTTCGAAACTTGAGTTACTCGAAACTTTGTCTTCTATAAGAAGATTGTACGCCCGGCCGTCATTGCCGTTCTGCACGGGCCGTAACACACTGAATCGCAGCTACTTGCCGGCGACCTGCTTGGCAGCCGCAACGATATTTTCAACGGTGAAGCCAAACTTCTTCATCACGTCCTTGATCGGAGCCGAAGCGCCAAAGCTGTGCATCCCGATCATTTTGCCCTTCGGCCCGACGTAGCGATCCCAACCAAACGTCGCCGCCATCTCGACCGAAACACGCGCCGTGATCGCCGCCGGCAGTACGCTCTCTTTGTAAGAAGCGTCCTGCTTCTCGAACAGATCCCACGAAGGCATGCTCACCACGCGCGCCTTGATGCCTTCCGCGGCGAGTTTTTCGCGCGCTTCGACGCAGAGATACACTTCGCTGCCCGTCGCCAGCAAAATCACGTCGGGCTTACCGCCTTCCGCGTCGATCAATACGTACGCGCCCTTCGCCACACCCGAGGCCGGCGCAAATTTCGTCCGGTCGAAGGTCGGCAACGGCTGCCGCGTCAGGACGAGCGTCGAAGGCGAAAGCCGCGACTGCACCATGATTTTGTACGACTCGACCACTTCGTTCGCGTCCGCCGGCCGGAACAACATCATGTTCGGCATCGCGCGCAAGCCGGCAAGCTGCTCGATCGGCTGGTGCGTCGGCCCATCTTCGCCGAGCCCGATCGAATCGTGCGTGAAGATGAACATCGACGGCGTCTCTTCGAGCGCCGCGATGCGCATCGCCGGCTTCATGTAGTCGCTGAAATTGAAAAACGTAGCGCTGAACGCGCGCAGTTTCGAAACACTCAGTCCGTTCACCGCCGCGCCCATCGCATGTTCGCGCACGCCGAAGTGCAGATTGCGCCCTTTAAACGCGTCCTCAGGGAAGAAATCGCCTGCCCCTTCGAACGTCAGATTCGTCTTGTTCGAATGCGCCAGGTCCGCCGAGCCGCCGATCATCCACGGGATATTCTTCGCCAGCGCATTCAAAACCTTGCCCGACGAATCGCGTGTCGCCATCCCTTTCGCATCGGCAGGGAAGTTCGGCAAATCCTTGTCCCAGCCCTTCGGGAGCTCTTCCTTTTGCATCGTCTGGATCTGCTGATCGAGCTCAGGAAACTTCGTCTTGTACTCGTTGTAGACCTTCGTCCACGCCGCGTGATTTTCGCCGCCGCGCTTGCCGATGCCATTCTTGAATCGGTCGTACACGCCGTCCGGCACGAGGAACTGCGCATCTTCCGGCCACCCGTAAAACTTTTTCGTGAGTTTTACTTCTTCCGGCCCCAGCGGTTCGCCGTGCGAATCCGACGAATCATGCTTGTTTGGCGACCCATACCCGATGTGGCTATCGACGACGATCAGCGTCGGCTTATCATTCGTCTTCAAAAACGTCTCGTATGCCCGTCCAAGCATCACGAGATCGTTCGCATCCGAAACCCGCGTAACGTTCCAGCCCAGCCCCACATACTTCGTCATCACGTCTTCGTCGTACGACCACTTCGCCGGTCCGTCGAGCGTCACGCTGTTGTGATCGTAGATCCAACAAAGATTCGAAAGTTTCAGATGCCCAGCGAGCGACGCAGCTTCGTTGCCGACGCCTTCCATCATGTCGCCGTCGCCGCACATCGCGAACACGTTGAAGTCGAAAACGGTGTATCCCGGCCGGTTGTAATTCGCGCCCAGCCACTTGCTGGCGATCGCCATGCCGACGCTGTTCGCCACGCCCTGGCCCAGCGGCCCCGTCGTCGTCTCGATCCCCGTCGTCATGTGCGATTCCGGATGCCCCGGCGTCACGCTATCCAGCTGGCGAAACGATTTCAGATCGTCCAGCGACACAGCCGGCTTGTCCGTGATCTTCCCGTCGTGATCCACGCGCTTCACGCCGGTCAAATGCAGCATCGAGTACAGCAGCATCGACGCGTGCCCGTTCGAAAGCACAAACCGATCGCGATTCGGCCACGTTGGATCGGCCGGGTCGTACCGCAAATAGTTTTGCCAAAGCGCGTACACCACCGGCGCCAGCCCCATCGGCGCGCCCGGATGGCCTGAATTCGCCTTCTGCACTCCATCGATCGCCAGCGTTCGAATCGTATCGACGCTGAGAAGGTCGATATCCGATTGCAATTGCGGTGAAAACTTCGCTTGCGTCGTGCTCGTCTGCGTCGTGCTCACGATGACTCCCGCGGGATTTTCGCGCCCGCTGCTGTCTCTCTAGATTTGGATGCACCACATTTCGCGGTGGATGACGGAAATCTCATTCTGAAAATGAATTCACAGACTCGGTGCCATCGCTGCTTCTGGGGTTCGGAGCTGCTGCGGCTACCTCCGAGCGGTGCCTCCCCGTGGGAATTATCGGCCAGCCTTGCAATCCTGTGAGGGGACAAGGTCCACCGGCGAAGGGAGGGCGTCCAAACTAACGCGGCGTCCCGCTATCTGTCAATTCTGTTGCGGCAAATTCACAATCGCCGCTCGGTTGGCCAGGTCGCGTCGAGCCTTCAATCGTCTGCCATCAGTCTTTGGATGTGAGTTCGCTTAGGTTTGATACGAAAATCATTTCGGCGCTCCGTCCATCAGGCTGCCTAAGTGAAGTCCCGGCAAATTTTGCCGTGCGTTCCCCTCGTAACCCTGTACAATCTCCGCCGGTCCATGGCACTCAACGCTACGCTGATTAAAAGCACTGGAGTTGCCGCGCTCGGCGGCCTGCTCTTCGGCTTCGACACCGCCGTCATCTCCGGCACAACCCAGTCGCTGACCCAGGTCTACCACCTCACCCCGTATCTCCTCGGCGTCACCGTCTTTAGCGCCATCCTCGGCACGATCTTCGGTTCGATGTTCGCCGGAATCCCCGGCGAAAAATACGGCCGCCGCGACAGCCTGCGCGTCCTCGCCATCCTTTATCTCGTCTCGTCGCTTGGTTGCGCGTTCGCCTGGAACTGGTACGCGCTCGTCTTCTTCCGCTTCATCGGCGGCCTCGGCATCGGCGGCTCGTCGGTACTGGGCCCAACTTACATCGCCGAGCTCGCTCCCGCCAAATTTCGCGGCCGCCTCGTCGGACTTTTCCAGTTCAATGTCGTCCTCGGCATCCTCCTCGCGTATTTTTCGAATTACATCGTCGGCTTATTCAATTTCGGCGCCGACGAATGGCGCTGGAAGTTCGCTGTCCCCGCCGCGCCCGCCCTTTTGTTTTTTGTCCTCCTTTTCGCTATCCCGCGAAGCCCGCGCTGGCTCGCCAAACAAAAACGTGTCGATGAAGCCCGCGAAGTCCTGAAACAAGTCGGCGAGCCCGACTACGAGCAAGAGCTTCAGGAGATCGTCCAATCGATCGACAGCGAACATGCTGAGAGCGACAAACTCTTCTCATGGAAATATCGCTTCCCGATTTTTCTCGCCGTCACCATCGGCATGTTCAATCAGTTCAGCGGCATCAACGCCATCCTCTATTACATCAACGACATTTTCGCGGCCGCCGGCTTCAGCAAAGTGTCCGGTGATCTCCAGTCCGTTGCCATCGGCGCCACAAACTTGTTCTTCACGATGCTGGCCATGACCGTCATCGACAAAATCGGCCGCAAAACGCTGCTGCTGATCGGCTCGGTTGGCACCGCGCTATGCCTCGGCGGCGTCGCCTACATTTTTTTCGCGCACCAGCACCAGAGCCTTCTCGTCTGGCTCCTCGTTGGCTTCATCGCCTTCTTCGGGTTTTCCCAGGGCGCCGTCATCTGGGTTTACATCGGCGAAGTTTTCCCCAATCAGGTGCGCGCGAAAGGCCAGAGCCTCGGCAGCTTCTCGCACTGGTTCATGAACGGCGCGATCTCGCTCGTCTTCCCGGTCATCGCCCACTCCAGCGGCGCCTACCCGTTCGTCTTTTTCTCCGTCATGATGGTCGTGCAATTCATCGTCGTCGGCGCCTTCTACCCCGAGACGAAAGGCGTCTCGCTCGAAGAGATGCAACACAAACTCGGAATCGCATAAACTCTTCCTGGGCCCATGTATCCTCCGCAAGCCAGAAACCGACCCACCGCCGACCACGTCTTTGGAGTGCGGCGCTGCCGCGCCGCCTTTCGATGCGTAAGCCCGAACACAAAGCTTGTCTCTTCTAGCAGCATTGACTCGGCCCTGGCGAGTCTCCCTCTCTCGCAGCCGCCCAACAGTCAACGCAGGCCACTGCCCAACAAAGTCCCACGACCGCGCCGCAAAAAGCTCCTGCTGCCTCAAAACGCGCTAACAACGGCAGCCAGCCGCCACGATCCCCCCGGCAACGAAGCCTGCGCCAAATGCCACTCCGCCATCGCCGCCTCCTACTCCCAAACCGCCATGTCCGGAGCCAGCGGCCAAGCGATCGACCAACTTACGCCCGCCGATTTCACCCACGCCGCCTCCGGCGTCCACTATCGCGTGTACGCGGAAAACAACGCCGCCATGCTCTCCTTCGATCGCCCCGACGATCCCACGATGCACGGCACGCGCCGCCTCCAATACTTCATCGGCTCCGGCCACCGCGGCCGCACCTATCTCTTCTCGCTCGACGGTTTCTTCTTCGAATCCCCCATCAACTGGTACGCTCAGAAAAAAGTCTGGGACACCGCGCCCGCCTTCCAGGATGCGAAGTTCATGCCGATGAATCTCCCCGCCTATCCCGGCTGCCTCAATTGCCACACCAGCGCGTCGCGCGCGCCCATCGCTGGCACCGAAAATAGATACGACACGCCGCTCTTCGCGCACGACGGCATCACCTGCGAACGCTGCCACGGCGACAACGCCGCGCACATCGCCACCGGCAAAGGCGAAATCGTCAATCCTTCAAAGCTCGCGCCCGCGCGCCGCGACGACGTCTGCATGCAATGCCACCTCGAAGGCAACGTCGCCATCGAGCAGCCCCACCGCAAGCTCGCCAACTATCACCCCGGCGAAGATCTCGGCGACGATGTCCACTACTACATCTATGTCGATCAGGAATCACAACAGATTCGCGCGCTCGGCCAGTCCGAAGCGCTCTGGCAAAGCGTCTGCAAAATCAAATCCGGCGACAAGATGACCTGCACCACGTGCCACGATCCGCATTCGACGCCCGCACCCGAAAAGCGCGTCGCCTTCTATCGCGCGAAATGCCTCACGTGTCACACCGACGCGTTCGGTGCGCAGCATCACGCCGATCAGCCCGACTGCACCTCATGCCACATGCCGCGCACCAACACCTCAAACGTCGCGCACACGCAGGCCACCGATCACCGCATCCTCAAATTGCCGATGATGCCGCTGCAAAGTTTGCAGACCGGCGCCCCAGCACAGCTCGTCCGCTTCCCGCCGCCGTCGCAGCAGACAGAAATACCGAGCGCAGACGCAAACGTATCCTCATCTACTCCCGCAAAGCCTCCAGCGCAAACGAGCGCCGCGCAATCGGATCTCTCCGCTGCCATGCCGTCCGCAACACCGGAGAAAACCGCGCCCGCAGGCGACGCGCGCGATCTCGCCCTGGCCTGGGAAGCGATCGCGCAGGAAGGCCACTCCTCAGCCGCCATCGAAGCCGAGCGCTATCTCAATCAAGCCATCCTCGAACATCCCGACGATCCCGTACTGCTCGACAGCCTCGCCTTCATCGCGCAGCGACGCGGCGATCTCGCCAAAGCGCGCCAACTCTACGAACACGCGCTCCAGGCCGATCCGCAGATGATCGACGCCGCCGCAAATCTCGGCGTCATCGAAGCCCGCGCCGGAAATTACAGTCGCGCCGCCGACCTCTGGGGCCCCGCTTTCGCCCGCGCTCCCGGCCGCAGCGCCATTGGCATGAACCTCGCCCACATCTCCTGCGACACCGGCCAGTTCGACAAAGCCCGCGCCTACGTCGCCCGCGTCCTCCAATTCAACCCCGATTCCCCCAGCGCCAAAAATTTCGCCAAAGCCCTCTCCGCCGACCCACCCAACTGCAAATCCCGCTGACCTTTCGCCATCATTTTCTGTGTAGGGGCGCAGCATGCTGCGCCCCATGTCCGCACGATTGCTCTGGTGCGAGATCTGTCATTTCGACCGGAGCGAGTCGACGCTTTTTCTTCGCGTTCACTTCCTGTGAACGCGTCGGCTCGCGCAGTGGAGAAATCTCTCTTCGATTGATCGCGGAGCCGCGAGAACTTGTTGTCATCCGGCGTCGCCCCCAATCTACCCATTCCCCTCATCCCCGCATCCAACACCGGACAAATTTAAGGGAGCTTAAAATGAATCTCACCGGCAACACCATCTTCATCACCGGCGGCACCTCCGGCCTCGGCCGCGCCTACGCCGAAGCCTTCCACAAGCTCGGCAATCAAGTCATCATCTCCGGCCGTCGCAAAGGCCATCTCACCGAAATCACCAACGCCAATCCCGGCATGAAAGCCGTCGAACTCGACGTCGCGAATCCCGACAACATCGTCGCGGTCTGCAAGAAACTCATCGCCGACTATCCGAAGCTCAACGCCGTCATGAACAACGCCGGCATCATGCAGCTCGACGACACTTCCACCGTGATGGACGACGCGCAAGCAACTTCGATCATCACCACCAATCTCCTGGGCCCGATTCGCGTCACTTCCGCTCTCATCGAGCACTTCAAAAAGCAGCCCGCCGCCTACGTCATGACCGTTTCTTCCGGCCTCGGCTTCACTCCCATGAACGCCACCGCCATCTACTGCGCCACCAAAGCCGCAATTCATTCCTATTCGCTGACCACCCGCTACAAACTCAAGGACACCAACGTGAAACTCATCGAAATCGTCCCGCCCTGGGTCCAGACCGATCTCCTCAACAGCAAAGACAATCCCAACGCCATGCCGCTCGCCGATTTCATCGCCGAATCGATGAAGCTGCTCGGCACCGACGCCGACGAAATCCTCGTCGAGCGCGTCAAAGTGCTCCGCAACAACCCCGGCCCCAACGAGCACGCCTTCTTCAACAAATTCCAGGAAATCATCGCCCAAGCCACGCACTGATTCTCTGTGCTCTCTGCGTCCTCTGTGGTGAATTCTCTTTTCTGATTCCGCTCGCTCGCGTCCTTCAAGCAACCTTGTCATCCTGAGCGAAGCGAAGGATCTCAGAAATCAGCCGCGCCACCAATTTGCCAAAAATTGACATGGCTTTGCCCTAACAGATTCGACTTTTCTCAATCGTTTCGGGATAATTTCCCGCACGAATCCCCGCTTTGATTCGACAGGTCAGGAGATCAACAGAATGCTGCGCATCAACGACGAAGCTCCCAATTTCACTGCCGAAACCTCGCAAGGAAAAATCAATTTCCACGAATGGATCGGCGATAGCTGGGCCATCCTTTTTTCTCACCCGAAAGACTTCACGCCCGTCTGTACCACTGAGCTCGGCTACATGGCCGGTCTCGAGCCCGAATTCAAAAAGCGCAACGTGAAGATCATCGGCCTCAGCGTCGATCCCGTCACGTCGCACAGCAAGTGGATTGAAGACATTCAGGAAACGCAGGGCCATCGCGTCAATTACCCGATGATCGGCGACCCGACGCTCGAAATCGCCAAGCTCTACAACATGCTCCCCGCCGAAGCCGGCAATACTTCCGACGGCCGCACCGCCGCCACCAACGCCACGGTTCGCACCGTGTTCGTCGTCGGCCCCGACAAGAAAATCAAATTGATGCTCAGCTATCCGATGAGCACCGGCCGCAACTTCGACGAAGTCCTCCGCGTCGTCGATTCCATGCAGCTCACCGCCAAGCACAAAGTCGCGACGCCGGTGAATTGGAAAGACGGCGATGACGTCATCATTCTCCCGTCCGTTTCCGAAGACGAGGCGAAACAGAAGTATCCCGGCGGCTGGAAGGCCCCGCGCCCGTATCTGCGCATCGTGAAGCAACCGAAGTAACAATCTATGATCTCGGCAAGCCCATGTAGCGGCCTAGTCGAAGCCTCATGATCTCGGCAAGGTCATGTAGGGGCGCAGCACTGCTGCGCCCCAGCTTGCCCGGGCGTAAAGTTTCGGCACGCTTTGTTTTTTCTTCCCGTGCCGTTGACTTCAATTGCGACGCAGCGGACCGCCATCGATTTGTGGGTCGCGGTTTTAACCGCGACGTTAATCCACGAGAAAGAAAGGGCTTCAGCCCCTGAAGGTTCGCCGCCATGATCCTCAAACAGTTCTACCTCGCCTGCCTCGCCCACGCCTCCTACCTCATCGGCGACGAACAAACCGGCGTCGCCGCCGTCGTCGACCCCCAGCGCGACATCGACCAATACATCGCCTTCGCCGCCGAGCACCACCTCCACATCAAGCACGTCTTCCTCACCCATCTCCACGCCGACTTCATCGCCGGCCACCTCGAGCTCCGCGATCGGGTCGGCGCCAAAATCTATCTGGGCGCCTCCGCCAAAGCGAAATACGCCTTCACTCCGTTAAAAGATGGAGAGGGAATCGAATTCGGCAAAGTCCGTCTGAGGGTCCTCGAAACTCCCGGCCACACGCCCGAATCAATCTCGATTCTCGTCTATGACCTGGCCGCGAGCGATTCAAAACCAAACGCCGTCCTTACCGGCGACACCCTCTTCATCGGCGATGTCGGCCGCCCCGACTTCCGCGCCGCCCTCGGTTGGTCCGCCACGCAACTCGGCGGCATGCTCTACGAATCCCTCCACAACAAACTTCTTCCGCTCCCCGACGCCAGCCTCGTCTATCCCGCTCACGGCGCCGGCTCGCTCTGCGGCAAAGCCATCAGCAAAGAAACCGTCTCCACCATCGGCGAACAGCGCCGCGTCAACTACGCGCTCCAGCCGATGACCAAAGACGCCTTTATCCAGGTCGTCACCGCCGATCAGCCCGAAGCTCCCGACTACTTCACCTACGACGCCGTCCTCAACAGCGAGGAGCGCCCCACGCTCGATCAAGCCCTCGAACAAGGCCTGAATCCGCTCCCACTCGATTCCGTCCTCGGTTTACAGTCCGCCGGCGCGCAAATCCTCGACACGCGCGATCCCGCCGAATTCGCCGCCGCTCATCTCAAAGGCAGCATCAACATCGGTCTCGGCGGCCAATACGCCACTTGGGCCGGCACCATCCTCAATCGCGAGGATCCCATCGTCATCATCGCCGCTCCCGGCCGCGAAAAAGAATCCGCCGTCCGCCTCGGCCGCATCGGCTTCGACCACATCGTCGGCTACCTCCGCGACGGCCTCCGCAGCCTGGACTCTCGTCCCGACTTAGTCACGACCACCAAATCGTTCAGCCCGCAGTACGCCCTCGAAGCGATGGCTGGTTCAAAAACATCGCTCGACCCCAACGCCACGGTCGATCTGAACCCGCCGCTGGTGATCGACGTCCGAAATCCCGGCGAACGCACCCGCAAATACATCGACAATAGCGAAAGCATCCCCCTCGCTCACCTCGTCGAGAACTCCGCCAAGCTCCCGCACGACCGCGACATACTCGTCTACTGCGCCGGCGGCTATCGCTCCTCTATCGCCGCCAGCCTCCTTCAACGCTCCGGCTTCACAAAAGTCGCCGAAATCGCCGGCGGCCTAGCCGCATGGGAATCCGCCCACCTCCCCGTTCGAACTCCGTAGGTAGCACCGGCACTCCTGCTTGTGCTCCTTATCCCCACCCTTCACCGCCAATTCGAACAGACACCTCCCCTCAAACTGCAAGTTCGAACAGACAGTTCTCTTCAATCACGATTTATTTGGAGTGCGGCGCTGCCGCGCCGCTTTTACAATCGCCGCAAGCTCTCACGACTTCCTCTAAGGCGCCCAAACCATGTCGCGCCATAAGCCACTGTCATTCCGACCGAGCAAGCCGACGCTTTTTCTTCGCGTTCGCTTCCTGCGAACGCGTCGGCCTTGCGCAGCCGAGGAATCTCTCTTCGATGTATCGCGGCAGCCTCGACACCGAGCGCCCACCCGGGAAAACCACTTGACAAACGTTATCAAATAAGGTAATATGCCGCTTGTAGAAACTCGCGCCCAAGCGCTTCCTAGACAACAACTCCATTAGAATCACATCCTTAGCAACTCAGCGCGCATAACCGCTTTATTTTCATATCCTTAGGAAAAGCACCCGGGGGGGTGGGCAGCGGCCCAACCTAAATTCCCAAAATGAAACTCGACCGGCTACCGCAAGCGAGAGTCGATCTTCGCCACGTAAACTCCATAAGGCTCGAGACTTATCGTCGCCGTATCTCCCGGCGAAGCTTTCGCCCCGACAGCAATTAAAGTCGCTGCCCTCGCCGAAGGCGCCGCAACCTTTCCAAGCTCCAGCTTCACGCTCTGCGCCGATTCCGACATATTCAGCGCCACGATCACAGTCTGTCCGCCGAAGTCTTGCCGCGCAAACGCCAGCACGTTCGGATCGTTGCCATTCAACTCGACGTACTTGCCTTCGCGCAACGCCGGTTCGCTCGCCGCGCAGCGCAATGATCTTCCGATACAAACTCAAAATCGAGTTCGGATCTGTTGCTCTCCGTCGCAACATTGTGCGTCTTAAAATTCGGCGCCACCGGCAACCACGGCTTCCCGGTTGTAAATCCCGCATTCGCGGCATCGCTCCACTGCATCGGCGTCCGCTCGCCGTCGCGCCCAATCTCCTTCGGCCAGCCACGCCGCCCCTGAGGATCCTGCACATCCTCTTTGCGCTTCGGATCGTTGTTCTCCATGCCGATCTCTTCGCCGTAATACATGATCGGCGTGCCGCGCAGCAGCATGTACATCGTCGCGGCCAGCTTCGCGATCTGATCGTTGTTCTTGCCGTCGCCCCAGCGCGTGTACGAACGCACGATGTCGTGATTGCTGATCACAAAAACCGGCCAGCCGCCCGCATCTTCCAGCGCCGTGATGTGCTCGCGAAATTGCGGCGCCGAAAGTTTCGGAAACTGCGTGAGCATCAGATCCATCGGCATTTGCAGCTCGTCATTTTTTTCGCCGTAGTAATCGCGAAGCTCCGACACGTTCGCCGTCCACGTTTCGCCGATCAGCACCGCATTGTATTCGTCGGCCAGCTTGCGCATATCGCGCATCACGTCGTGAACTTCCGGCAGCTTCTTGTTGTAAATCTCGTGCTCGTTCGGAAATCCGAATTTATCCAGCCCCGGCAGCAGCGGATTGTCTTTCAGATCGGGATCTTCAAACAGCGTATCGACCGCATCGAGCCGGAATCCCGCCACGCCGCGCTTGTACCAGAAGCGCATGCAATCCAGCATCGCCTTGCGCACTTCCGGATTGCGCCAGTTCAAATCAGGCTGCTGCGCGTAGAAATAGTGGTAGTAATACTGTCCCGTCGTCGGATCGAGAGTCCACGTCGATCCGCCAAACGTCGAAGTCCAGTTGTTTGGCGGTTTCCCGTCTTTGCCGTCGCGCCAGATGTACCAGTCGCGCTTCGGATTCGTCTTCGACGATTTCGATTCCAGAAACCATTTGTGCTGATCCGAAGTGTGATTCGGCACGAAGTCGAGAATGATTTTGATGTTGTGCGCTTTGGCTTTCGCAACAAGTTCATCAAAGTCGGCGAGCGTCCCATACATCGGATCGATTGCTTCATAGTCCGAAACGTCGTAACCGAAATCCACCTGCGGAGAAGGGAAGCACGGCGTTATCCAGATGGCATCGACGCCGAGATGCTGCAAATAATCGAGCTTCGACGTGATGCCTTTCAAATCTCCGACGCCGTCGCCGTTGCTGTCCGCAAAACTCCGCGGATAAATCTCATAAAACACCGCGTGGTTGAACCATTCGTGCCCCGCGGCATCCTTCGTGCCTTTCGCTTGCGCGCCTGCGTCCTGCTTCTGCCCGGATACAGCGGCATCTTTCTTCTGTTCTTCTTGCGCGCCGCCCCGCGGCGTAAGAGCACACATAGCGATCACCAATATTCCCGCGAGGACCCAGGCCTTGGTCATGGAAGCCTCCTCATCGGTCAAGTTCAACGACGGGCCGAATGCAATTACACCATCAGCTTGTCTTACTTTCGGCTGTTTGAAAAATGCAGCACGATCTTTCGATGCGCGTACTCGCCGGAATTCTCCGCCGGAAACGCGATTTTGATTTTTTCTTCGCCGAGCTTCGTTGCGATGCGATCGCCGCCTTCGACCGAAGCCAGCACGCTTTGCCCCGACATCAAGCTTTTGCCGTTGTCGAAGACGCCGATTTCGTACTCGCGGCCGCCTCTGCCGGCAACGTCGAGCGTCAGCGTATCGCGTGCCGCGCTCCACGTTTGCGACACGATACGCAGTCCTTCACTCGGGCTCCCCAGCGGCGGCAACGTCGCGTCATAGGCAACGCCGATGTTGTCGCGCAGCAAAATCGTGATGACCGCTTTGCTCGAACCCTTCGTCTGAATCTCGACATGCTGATCGTCGTCGTTCGCCGTGACGTGAAACGGAATCGCTCTGCGACTCGCGGTCGGCCCCGAAGTCACGGAAGCAACGCGCGCGCGCAAACTGATCGCTGGCTTGAAGACAATGTTGCAAGGCGCGCTGCCGGCGCACTCCGTCTCCAGGACGATCGCTCCTGGCTTCGCGGTGTACGTCAGGTTCAGCCGCGAATCTCCGGCGCGAATGTTGCGCACAGAGAACGAACTCCAATCGGCAGGAACGTGAGGCGAAAACGTCACGGTGTTCGTCTTCGCGTCGCTCGAAAGTCCAAGCATTCCGCGCAGAATCGGACTGACCACCATCGCCGCCGACCAGATCTGATGCGGCGAACTCGTCGAGAGAGGTTCGTACACATCGCCCGACAAAACCTCGGTCACGTGTCCGAGCGAGCCATCAAGCGCGAGCAGCGCATTCGCTCGCAAATTCTCGTAAGCGGGAATCGCGCGGTGATACCGATACTCGCCGACCGACGCCCAGCCCGTGAAAAGCGGCCACACCGAGCCGAAGTGATATCCGCCGCCGCTGAAGCGCGGCGCGCGGTCCGAAATAATGCGCATGCCCCAATCGCTCAGATGATCCGAATCCGCGAGCTGCGTGATCGTCGCCGCCGCGTTGTGCTCGTCGAGCAACCCGAACCACATCGGCACCGTCGCGAGCACGCTAAGTTCATCCACCGGCTTGCCTTCGCGATCGAGCGCGAACGCATAGCGATTCTTCTCGGGCAGCCAGAACGCCTTTTCGATCAGCGGTTGATGCTGATCGAATTCCTGCCGCAACGGCCCGCTCAAATCGCCGTGGCCCGTCGCGTCAGCAAGATTCGCAAGCGCGCCGAGCGCGACCGCGCCGAGCCCCGTCTGATACAGCTCCGTTTTCACCGGCAGCAACGGTCCGCCTTCGACCCAGCCATGCCCGATGCCGAAATTCTGCGGAAATCCTTGCGCGTCGTACGTCGATTGCAAAAATTGATACGCCTTCCACAAGCTGTCCCATTTTTGTTTCGCGAAATCGACGTCGCCGCTCTGCACGACGTAATCATTCGTCGCGATGATGTAAAGCGGCGTCGCATCGGCCGACGCATAGCCGTACTGAAATTTCTTGAACCAATCGACCAGGCTCGCCGTCTGCGAAATTTCGTGTGGGATTTTCCCGTCGTCGCGCTGAAATTTGCTGACGAAATCGATTGCCGTTCGCGTGTCGGCAAAATCCCCGACGGAATTCAGCGCGAATGAAGTCCACATCGAATCGCGCCCAAAAAACCACGCATATCCCGGCCGCGCGCTTTCTCCTGAGGTTCGATAGCCCGCGACCAGTCCGGTGCCGAGATACGGATTCGCCACCATGCCTTGCAACACGCTGACGCGCGACCAGTCATACGCTTGCTGCAACTGCTCGTCTGGAAGCGAAACGCTGACTGTGTCTTGCAGATAGTCTTCGTAATATTTCGCGGACTCTTGCTGAAGCTCTTCGTGGTCCTGGAGCAAGTGTAGATACGTTGCTTCTGCTTCCGCATGCCCGTTCATCGAGCCGGAAATCACGACCAGCTTCTGATCTTTGCCCTTGTTCGTGACACCAAGGCGAATCGTGTTCGTCTGGGAATCGAAATAGTTTGTGTCGAACTCGAGTCCCGGATCGCCAGCCGCCGTCGGCGACCCGACGAGCCCGACAAATTTGCGTGTCTCTTCTCCCAACGCGAATGCGTGCAGATTTTTGTCCCAATCGATGAACGTGCCGCCGATCGCCGCCGGCCATTCGAGTTGAAAATCCCTGATGAAGCGCGCTTCGATTTCCAGCGGTTGCTCGGTCTGAATATCGAACGAAATCACCGCGCCTTGTTCTTTGACCGGAACAAAAAACGTCTCGCGGACGGTGAACGTATCGCTGCTGTAGACGATCGTCGCCGATTCCGGACGAACAATGATCGTCCGCGCCAGAACCTCGGCAGGAATCGCGTGATCGCTTTCGTGAAATATCAATCGAAAATCACGCAGCAGTTTCAGCGGATAAATCCACGCTTCCATCTGCCCCGATTCATTCCCAAAAAGCGCCGCTCGCGTGCCCGTCACGGGCAGAAACTCCCAAGGGCGAATTGGCCGCGAAAGCTCGAGTGAGCGCGGACCGGTCGGAGCCTCTTGTGCCGTCGATGAAGCCGCAAAAATCATGAGCGCAGCGATGGCGACAAGGCAAAAACGCGCGTGGAATCGCATTCGGTTCGATATGGCCGCACCTTTCAGATTCGCTCTGGGTGAAATGTGCTCGAACGATGGGCGGGGAATTTGCATGTCGATCGGCCGCGACTTTGCGGCTGTAGGCATTGAAGATTCACAGCGCGCTTACGTTAAGATACAAAAAGATGCAAAAGCGCTCCGTTGCTGGGGCGGCGCGCAAGATGGCGAATACGCGGTAGCAGGCACTCGGCACTCACCACCGAACAGCGCCAGTGCGGGAAGGTACCACAGATTTGTTTCGATCGCGGCGGTCATTCCTTCGCTCGTTGAGCCGGTCCGCGCTCGTTCTCTCCTTTGAAAATGTGATTTCGCTGGCTCGCCCGCTCTTCGGGCGTGGAAAATTGCAAGCCACCTCACAGGCTCCTGCTGTCCGCGAAATCGGCCGATCTCGGCATCAGCTTCATCAACGTCGCGAAAGAAGCCGGGCTCAACGTCAAGACGCTCTTCGGCGGCGAACACAAAAACAAATATCTGCTCGAAACCACCGGCTGCGGCGTCGCTTTCTACGATTACGACAACGACGGCTGGCTCGATATCTTTCTCGTGAACGGCTCGCGACTCGAAGGTTTCCCCGCGGGCCAAGCCCCGATGTCGCATCTCTTCAAAAATAATCGCGACGGAACTTTTACCGACGTCACCGCGAAAGCCGGAGTCGGCCACGCCGGTTGGGGCCAGGGCGTTTGCATCGGCGATTACGACAACGACGGCTACGAAGATCTTTTCGTCACCTATTTCGGCAAAAACATCCTCTATCACAACAATGGAAACGGAACGTTCACCGACGTCAGCGAAAAAGCCGGCGTCGCCGGAAGCGGCAAACGCTGGAACACCGGCTGCGCGTTCGTCGACTACGATCGCGACGGCAAGCTCGATCTGTTCGTCGCCAACTACATCGATCTCGATCTCGCCACCGCGCCCGTTCCCGAATCGGGCCCGTGCCTCTACAAAGGCGTGATGGTCGCCTGCGGCCCGCCCGGCTTGAACGGCGGAAAAAATATCCTGTATCACAACAATGGCGACGGCACGTTTTCCGATGTGAGCGAAGCCGCCGGCCTGTTTCAGGCGAACGGCACCTACGGCCTCGGCGTGCTGACCGCCGATTTCGACAACGACGGCTGGCCCGACATCTACGTCGCGAACGATTCCACCGCGAGCGCGCTCTATCAAAACAAGCACAACGGAAAATTCGTCGATGTCGCGATGGAATCTGGCTGCGCGCTCAGCGCCGACGGCAAACCGCAAGCCGGAATGGGCATTTCCGCCGGCGATTACGATCTCGACGGGAATCTCGATATCGTGAAGACGAACTTCGCCGGAGACACTCCGTCGCTCTATCACAATCTCGGCGGCATGACGTTTGAAGACACGACATTCGCCGCGGGCCTCGGCCGCCACACGCAATATCTTGGCTGGGGTGTCGGATTTTTCGATATGGACAACGACGGCTGGCCCGACATTTTGATTTGCAACGGCCACGTTTATCCCGAGGTCGAGCAGCTTCGCACCGAAGCCGGCTATCCGCAGCAGAAATTGCTCTACAAAAATTTGCGCGACGGCCGATTCGACGATGTCTCGTCTGCAAGGCGGACCAGGAATCACCGCGCCGGTCGCCTCGCGCGGCTGCGCGTTCGGCGATTTCGACAACGACGGCGATCTCGACGTCGTCGTGAATACCGTCAACGATTTCCCGCAGTTGCTGCGCTGCGATTCCACGACGAAAAATAATTGGCTCAAAGTGCGAACGATCGGAGTGAAGTCGAATCGCAGCGGCATCGGCGCGCGCCTACGCTGCGTGACGACCGTTTCCGGCGAGCAGAAACCGCATTCGCAGATCGACGAAGTCCGCAGCGGCGGCAGCTACATCTCGCAAAACGATCTGCGCATTCACTTCGGCATCGGCAAAGCGGAGAAAGTCGATCTCCTCGAAATTCGCTGGCCCAGCGGGCAGATCGACACGCTGAAAGACATCAAGGCGAACCAGTTGATTTATGTGAAAGAAGGGCAAGGCATCGATCGGACAATTTCGTTTGATAAAACGACGCCATCGAAATCCTCGAAATGAATTTGCCCTCGTGTAGTATCGTTTTTGGCGTTTCGACCGCAACGCGCAACTGAAGCGCCGCAATCCACGGGCCCCGGAGGATTCTCTCAATGAAGCTGTTTTTCTCGCTCCTCACTGCCTCGCTAGCGATTCTGGTTCTCACGCAAACACAAACTCACGTGCGCGCCGCCGAAGACAAACCCGATCGCACGATCGCCATCACCATCGACGACCTCCCAGCCGGCGCGGCCAACTCGATGACCGCAGCCGAAATCACGTCGATGACCAAGCAACTGACCGACACGCTGCGCGATCAAAAAGTTCCCGTCGTCGCGTTTGTCAACGAACGCAAGCTCTACTACAACTGGGACGAAGTGAATGAACGCATCGCCGCGCTCAACATGTGGCTCGACGCGGGCTTCGAGCTTGGCAATCACACCTACGCGCACACTTCGCTCAACGGGCCCGGCGGCCTGAAAGCCTTTGAAGACGGCGTGATCCAGGGCGAAAACGTCACGCGCTTGCTGATGACGCAGCATCACCAGACGCTGCGGTATTTCCGCCACCCGTACCTCGACACCGGCCGCGACCTGAAAACTCGGCGCGAAGCGGAGCAATTCTTGGTCGAGCGTGGCTATCGCATCGCACCGGTCACGATGGATGCCTGGGACTGGATGTTTGCCGGAATTTACGACGATGCAAAAAAACGCGGCGATACCGCGCTCCAGCAACAAGTCGTGAAATCCTATATCGACTACACCGACCAGGTGTTCATTTACTTCGAGAAGCTGTCACGCAATCTGTTCGGTTATGAACCGAGCCAGATCTTGCTGATGCACGCCAATAACCTGGAAGCGGAACACATCGGCGAAGTGCTCGACTTGTTGCGCAAGCGCGGTTACAGATTCATTCCGCTGGGCCAGGCGTTGAGTGACGCGGTCTACAGCTTGCCGGACGACTTTGTTGCCGAAGGCGGCGGAAGCTGGATCGAGCATTGGGCGATCACGATGGGCAAGCCGCCGTTGAGCGAGCCTTCGGCGCCCAAGGACATGCGCGATCGCGCGGCGGCGTTGCCGCATCCGCAGACGCAGCCGTGAGAATCTTTTGCCACCGCAAACGCAAAACGCCATACGCAAAACGCGAGCATTCTGACGCGGTGACGTAAATCACCGCGCGAGTTCAGCGCTCTAAAATTTCAGGCCAATCTGGAAAAAATCTGCGGAGGCGAAATGACTCAGAAATATTTTTCTAAGTTTGTGTTGGCAGGACTCTGCGTCGCGACGTTGGTGCTCGGCACATCGGCGCAGATGCCGAATCCCTACGGCGCGCCGATCACGCTGGAGCAAGCGAAGAAAGTCGCCGCTCCCGCGCTCGCGGAAGCTGCGAAGAACAATTGGAACATGGCCGTCGCGATCGTCGACCCGTCTGGAAATCTCGTTTACTACGAAAAGATGGACGCGACGCAACTCGGCAGCGCAAACCTCGCTGTCGAAAAAGCCCGAACGGCAGCCCTTTTCAAGCGCCCATCGAAAACTTTTCAGGATGCCCTGGCCGGCGGCGGTGATGGCTTGCGTGTGCTAAAAGTTCCCGGCGCAATTCCAATCGAAGGTGGCCTGCCGCTGATGGTGGACGGAAAAATCGCCGGCGCGATCGGCGTTTCCGGCGGCCAAAGCACGCAGGACGGCCAGTGCGCCAAAGCCGGCGCCGACGCGATCAAGTAAACTCGCTCCAGTCGGAGTCACACGAACAAATCAATCGCTCGCTTGGCATTCAATGCCCCGCGAGCGATTTTCATTTTTATCGTCGCTCATCGCGAAAACGCGACGTAGTACGAAATTGAGCCTACCTTCTTCATTAGAACAGGTCGATTCTCCTTGCCTCCCCTTTCGGCAGCGCTTTTGCGCTCGCAACCCCTTTTGGTACGCCCTGGAGGTTCGGAATGGAACATTTTGTCGAAAAACTCGACCATGACCGCCGTTTGTCTCTTCGCCACTCCGTTAGCACAGACTTGCGCGTCCGCATGCGCAAGTTCGACGCGCCGGAGCAACGTGCGCGCTCGGAAAATCTTTCGCAGCGCGGCGTGTTTTTCACGACCGACTTGCCGCTTAGCAAAGGCTCGTCACTCGATCTGCTCGTCGAAATGCCCGAGCAGGTCACCGGCGTTCCGTCCGCGCAGTGGCTCTGCACGGGCCACGTGGTGCGCGTTGTGCCGGCGGAGCAGGAGGGCCAGCGCGGCGTCGGCGTGCAATTTGACTTTTACGAAGTGTCGCGGCCGGAACGGCCGCGGTGGGCGGTAGGCGCGGGCTTGCGCGGACCGCTGGCGGTGCCCGTCGGCCGGTAACGGCGTTGAGCCGATGAACCTTGGCTCGCGATTGCCATTTCGAGTTGCTGCATGAAATTTCTGCCGCGCCACGTTGCAACGTCGCGAAGGAGACCCTGTGAATCGAGCGAAAAAGACTTTGCCGCATTCAGTGCAGCCAGCTCCCGTCGTTGCTTCCAAATCATTTTTGGTGCGCCCGACATCGTTTGTATTTTTCGAGAAAAAATCCGGGGTTCGGCGATTCGACGTCCGCGCCGGCGACGACGGGCGCATGCCGACGGAGCAGGCAGCGAGTTTGTTGGCGATTCACTGCGTCGCGCGCCAGCAACAGCCGCGTGATTTCGACGTGATGATCGCGGCGGGAGACGACCTCGTCGAGGGCATCGTGGGCCGCGCGAATAAATTGATTCGCAGTTGCTCAGGCTTCAAGGTGGCCGGCATGCCTTTGAGCCGGCGTCAGCACGAGGTATTGGCGGCGATCTCGCAGAATCTCAGCAATAAAGAAATCGCGGCGAGGCTGAACGTGTCGGTGCGCACGGTGAAGTTTCACGTTTCCACGCTGCTGGAAAAATTTGAGGTGCGCGGCCGCGTGGACTTGATGCTTGAGGCGGCGGAGTTTTTGCCGATCGAAGGCGTGCACAAACGTCCGCCTGGCAAGGCGGCATCGGCTGCGGCAGCGGGCGCGTTGTTGCCTTTGGCTCCAGCCGCGGCGCGGCTGCGCATCGCGGAGTCGCTCGACCGTCGCGCGGGAGATTGAACGGTGAGCGAAAGTCTGCTTTCGCCTCATCTTAGACAGGTCATTGAACGCGCACGAAAGCGAGCGAAATCACCGATGCAAAAGCGAGCTTTGATCGTCGATACCGAATCCGAAACGTGCGACCTCATCGAAAAAGTGCTGACGTCGGTCGGGATCGACTCGCTCACGCTCAATCGCAGCTCCGAAGCGCCGGAGATTTTGCGCGAAGGAAAATTCGCCGTCGCGTTCTTCGCGCTGCGGATGACTTCTCCCGACGGGCCGGAGCTCACGCGGCAAATGCGCGACTCAACATTCAACCGCATGACGCCGGTGGTTTTGATCAGCGACGATCAGCGGCCGACCGCCGTGTCGCAGGGATTTGAAGCAGGCGCGAGTTTCTTCCTCTACAAGCCGGTCGACAAAGAGCGGCTGCTGCGGCTGGTGCGTGCGACGCAGGCTTCGGCGGAGCACGAACGCCGGCGAACGCGGCGGGTTCCAGTGAAGTCGCGCGTGTCGCTGTCACACGGCTCGCAACAGATCGACGGCGAGAGCGTGGACGTCAGCATGGAAGGCGTGCTGGTCAAAGCGACGAAGGCGTTTCCCGTCGGCTCATCCGTCAATGTCGCGATGCATTTGTCCCAGGGCATGCGACCGGTTGTCGGCGCTGGTTGTGTTGTGCGGCTAAGCGCGGGGAATCAGATGGGGATTCATCTCGGGCGTCTGGAAATGGCGGAGAGCCAGCGCTTACAGGAGTTTTTGCTGCCGCTTATTCCCGGTGTGAAGTGAAATTCTATGAAGTGAATTGCGCGAATTGTATTGAGCGAAGTTAAACTATTTCACCGCGATTCCAGTTCCTTCTTTAATCTCGTTGAATTTGTCGATCGAAATCTTTGAAAAATTCTCGACGAGCCCGCTCGGCCACCGCACCTCGACGGAATCGATCTTCGTCGCCGCGCCCAGTCCGAAGTGAACGCGCATGTCGTTGTTGGAAATGAAGCTCGAACCGCTGCGAACTTCATCAACCAACACTCTTCCACCGGCTTTCACTTTGATTCGCGCCCCGATCGCATCGCGCGTCGATCGCAAAGTTTGCGATTGCGCCGGCTGCGTTGTCGAATTCTCCGCATTCGATTTCGGCGCATACGCTCCCGTCAGATGAAACGCCACCCAATGATTCGGCGTGCGAACCTGATTCACAAGCAAACTCGGCGCCGCGTTCATATTGCTCACGACGGCCGAAAGCTTCCCGTCGTTCCACAAATCGCCGATCGCCAGCCCGCGCGATGAGCTCGCGTTCGTGATCCCCGGCCCCGCGCTCGCAGAAATATCGGCAAACGTCCCGTTGCCGTTGTTGTGATACAGAATTCGCGGCTCCTGAAAATTGCTACCGAGATGCTGCGTATCCACCTCGGGATACACGTGGCCGTTCACCAGAATCAGATCGGGCCAGCCGTCGTTGTCGAAATCGAAAAACATCGTGCCCCAACCGAGATATTGCGTGTGCAGTCCGAGTCCAGCGGCGAAAGTGACGTCGTCAAAAGTTCCGTCGCCATTGTTGCGATAGAGTGTCGCGGTATCGTCGGAAAAATTTGTCTTAAAAATGTCCAGACGACCATCGCCGTTAAAGTCCGCGGTGGTCGATCCCATGCCGGCCTGCGCGTGTCCGTCCTCGTTGAACGCTGCGCCCGCGGTCACCGCTACATCTTTAAATGTCCCGTCGTGATTGTTGTGATAGAGGATGCTCGCCGTCGAATCGCACGCCACATAAATATCGGGCCAGCCGTCGTCGTCATAATCGAGCGTCGTCACGCTGAAGCCGTACGCCGCGCTGGTCTTGTCGATCTGCGCTTTTTTCGTGACGTCTTCAAACGTCCCGTCGCCGCGATTGTGATAAAGAATATTGCTCGCGGTCGGCAATCCTTGCGGGCCGCACATCACGGGCACACCCTTCCACAAACAATTCACGCGTTCGCCCGGCGCCGGCGTGCTCGCCAGATCGAAATCGACGTAGTTCGCGACCATCAAGTCGAGATGGCCGTCGCGGTCGTAATCGACGAACGCGCAGCCCGTGCCCCACGCCTTGCCTGTGCCGGCGACCCCGGCCTTTTCGCTGACGTCGGTAAACGTCCCGTCCCCGTTGTTGTGATACAGCACATTTTTGCCGTAGTAGGTGACGAACATGTCGGGCCAGCCGTCGTTGTCGTAATCGCCGACGCACACGCCCTGTCCCCAACCGGTATGGACGAGGCCGGCTTTGCGCGTGATGTCGGTGAACGTGCCGTCGTGATTGTTGTGATAGAGATGATTCGACGGCGCCGCGCCATCAGCGCTCTTGCCGCCGTTTGCGGCCGGCGCTTTTTCGTCGAGCTTCGTTCCATTCACGATGAAAATGTCCGGCCAGCCGTCGTTATCGGCGTCAAAAATCGCCACGCCCGTCCCCGTCGTCTCGATGATGTATTTTTTCGTCGCGACGCCGCCGAACGTATTCACCATCGTCAGCCCAGCTTTTTTCGCAACGTCTATAAAGTAAGCGAGAGGTTTCGACGGCTGTTTCTGTTCCGCGTTTTGATGCGTCTCGGCCGCCAGAGCCGCACACGCGAAACACAACATCGCGAAAAAGATGCGAGACCAGCGCGCAACTCCGCGCCTTCGGCGACGATCGGCACTTTCCATGTCGTCGTTCGATGGTAGGTGCGCAGCTTGACCCGGTCAAGACAGTCGCTCGGCGAGACGCTCGCGGAGTCCGCCTTGCGTGTTACGATTTTTGGGTGAATCCACGATCCAATTTTTCGGTCCACCGGTCGCTCATCTTAGGCGCCGCTCTAGCCGGCGTTCTCGCGCTGCCTCTCCGCGCACCGGCCCAGAACTCCGCTGCGCAGGCCGACCAAATCTATGCGCAGGGAATTACGGCCCTGCAGCAAGGCGATCTCGCTGTGGCAAAGGCCGACTTCGAGCGAGTTATCGCGATCCAACCACGTAGCGCCGACGCGCACAATTCCCTCGGCTGGGTTCTGCTCGCGCAAAAACAGGTCGATCCCGCAATCAAACAATTCGGCGCCGCGCTCGATCTTCGTCCCGATTTTTTTCAGGCGCACATCAATATGGCCAACGCGTACCTCGCGAAGGGCGATCCGAAGCAGGCATCGCGTTCCGCGCGCGAAGCGATTCGCTTTGCCCCTACGGAGTCCGAAGCCTATCGCACGCTGGCGCGCTGCCTCGACGCAGCGGGCGACACCCCCGGCGCCATCAGGCAGATGCAAAAGGGGCTCGAACTCGATCCCGGTCGCATCGATCTGCTCGATGAAATGGGTACGTTGATCGTTCGCCAGGTTTCGCTGCAAGCGGCGGCTGCGTCTGGCGCGAACACGCCGCCGGTGATGGAAGAAAAAATCGGCGGCGGCACAGGACCAAAGTCCGCAACAAGCCCGTCTCCAAATCCCGACTCTGGCGCGAACGCCACCAAGGCGGATGCGACCCCGGCCGCGCCTCCCGTCACACTGAAAGACGCTCAAAAGGATTACACCGAGGCGCTTCGCATCAACCCCAACTACGCGCCGGCGCAGCTACATCTCGGCGTCCTGCAATATCAGGACAAAAATCTCGAAGAAGCGATCCCGCATCTCGAGAAGGCGACCGAACTCATGCCCGCCGAGCCTCAAGCGCATCTCTATCTCGGCAGAGCGCTACGTGATAAAGGCGATCCGGACGGAGCTTTGCGTGAATTCGCCGCTGCTGTCGATCTCGACCCCAGCCTCGTCGATGCGCAAAGCGCGCTCGGCGTCGTTGAGCAGCGCCGCGGCAATGTGGATGACGCTCTCACATCGTTCCGCCACGTCATCAAGGCACAGCCCAACAATTCCGACGCGCACAACAACCTCGGCTTGGCGCTGCTCCAAACCGGCGACGCCGACGGCGCGATCAGCGAATTTCAAGCCGCGCTGAAGATCCGGCCCGACAATCCCGGCTACCAGACCAATCTCGGCGTCGCCTACCTGCAAAAGACCGATTTCGTTGCTGCCGCGACCCAGTTTCAAACCGCATTGAAGGCCACACCGCAGGACCCGACGCTTCACTACGATCTCGGCCTCGCCCTCAAACTGCAAGACAAGCTTCCCGAAGCCACGGCCGAATTTCGCGTTGCGGAACAAATCGATCCGCTTCAGGCCGACGTCCACTACACGCTCGGCGTCACCCTCTGGCAGCAGGGCGATTTTCAGCCGGCCGCGGACGAATTGCAGAAAACGGTTCAGGTGAAGCCCGACTACGCCGAGGCGTACTACACGCTCGGCACCGTGCTGAAGCAACAAAACAAGCTCCAGGACGCCGCTGCCGCGCTTCGCGAGGCGATCCGTTTGCAACCCGACTTCGCAGGCGCGCACACCACGCTCGCTGCCGTGCTTCGCCAACTCGGAGACACCGAAGGCGCCGCGCGCGAAGCCAAGGCCGGAATTGAAATCGGGAAAGAGAAAACGAATCAGCAAGCCGCTTTATTCGCCACAAATTCCGGCAAGCGCCTGCTCAACGCTGGGGATTTCGACGGCGCGATCTCGCAGTTTCGCTCCGCGATCAACGCCACGCCAAACTACGCGCCCGCTCACTATCAATTGGGATTGGCGCTACAGCGAAAAGGCGAAAAAGACGAAGCTACGAAGGAATTTCAGCGCGCCGCGGAATTGGACCCCAAGTCCGCCCCCGCGTCGCACTGAACTCGCGCGAATGAATCCGATGAAAAAGTAGAAGGGGCGATCTCTAGCGATCAGTTCGTGGTGCGCAGTGCCACCAACTCCGTCGAGACCGGCACGCCCCGCGTCACTTTGACGCGAATCACCGCTTCAAACGGCTTCAACTGCCCCGTCTGTGCGACCGACAGCCTCAGCAACAGCTGCTCCACCGAATTCTTGTTGCAAACGTATTCGACCGCTGCTTGCGTCCCAATCGTCGTCTCGCCCGCCAGGATAAGCACCGCCTGACTCGGTTCCAGGCCCTTCACCGCCGCGATCACGGCGTAGTCTTCCGTCAGCGGATCATCTTGTGGTGTTCCCAGGAACTCTTTCGGCTCTCCGGGCTGCGGATGCACGTTCAAAATCTCCGGATCGCCTTTACGCGCCCCGGCCGTAACTCGATGAAATACAAAATCTTCCGTGCCGGGAATCTCAAGAAGCGTCAGATTTTCCAGCGGCGAGCCTACAAAGATCAGATTGTTGTTTTTCGCGTCGTCGAGGGAAAACAAACTGCCACGCTTCACTCGAATCCCGTGATGAAAACTCTCGAACAAGTGATCCAGCTCGTGAACCGCCAAGACCTCTCCGACTCCGGTGTAGTGGTCGAAAATGATCGGGTTCTTGTCTTTGCTCGATTCGTAGTACCGCAACCCCACGTCCGGCCGCCCGACAAACTTCGCATTGCTGAAAATTACCCAGGGCTCGTCCTGACCTGAGACAAATCCGTTCCAGAACACCCTCATGGCTTCAGGAGGCGTGTTCACGTCGTGCGAAATTCCCGCCTGCGCCGAGTTCCGATTTGATACCAGGCTCAAAATCACGACGGCAGCCACAGCCAGCAGAAACGTCAGCGTCGCGATCGCAAAGATCCATTTTCCCCGAGGGGCGGCCACTTCTAGCGCGGGCTGTGCCGTCCCGCCTGCATTCGCGGGGGCCGCAGATCGAACCGGCGCCGGGGCACGATGATGGAACGCGAGGACATACGTTCCCTTTGGCAGCTCAACAATGATTGGGTCCTCAGCGCCGTCCCCTGCGTAGTATTCCGAAAGCTTTACGCGCAGCCGTCCCGCTTGGACGCGCACCATGGAATCGAGCTGCGGATCGAAGTCCGCCGATCGCCCAAACACTTCCGTCGCAATTTGATATTCCTTAATGGAAGTCCCTGGGTGATCAAGGACGTGGCGGGCCAAATACCTGAGCAGTTTGCACAGGGATTCCGACCCGTGCAGCACATGGCTGTTCGTTAGCCGATCGATTTGACTTAAATTTTGCTCGCGTTCTGTCAACTGCCCCTCGTGACACCCATGGTTAACCGGAGTGTAACAACCCTCACATGTGCTTGCAAGCCGGGGCTTTATGAACTGTAACAGTATCAGACGCGCTGAGACTTCAATCTAACATAGAAAAAATTTTAATAGTAGACACCGTGATTTCCCGGTCCGGCCTGTCGAGGGCCGGACCTCTCGTTTGCGCTTTTTGTTGCACGCTGCACCGCAAGCGACGTGCTTTTTGGGGTGCATTTCGTCGAGGCAGTTGTCCGGCTGGGAGGGTGTCCCGATGTACATGCCATTCGCTGGGCGTGTCTGCCGTCCATTTCTCCCTCAACCATTCTGTTCTACGTTCATCACATAACAATTGTTTCCGTCACGCGGCGGGGTGTCTTCGTCGAGACCGCGCATCGGAATCATCTTCACTGTTTGGGGTTTCGGGTTCGTTCCGCAAGGAGGAGAGATGGTGAGGCGATCTTTTTGGGTGGGATTGCTCGTTGTGTCTTTAGCAGTGGGCTTGCACGTTCCTCAAGCGGTTGCGCAAGCTGTGTTTGGCAGCATTTTCGGTACGGTCACTGATCCTCAGGGTGCCGGCGTTGTCGGCGCGAAGGTGACAATTACAGACGTCGCCAAAGGCACAGTCGAAGAAACGACCACCAACGATAGCGGCAACTTTACAGTCACGCACTTGATTCCGGACCTCTACAACGTCCGGATCGAAGGCGCCGGTTTCAAAGTATTTGAAGTCAAGAACATCCAGGTTTCCGCGGACGCTTCGGTGCGCCAGGATGCCACGCTGACCGTCGGCGACGTTACACAAACCGTCGAAGTCAGCGGCGAGGTCGAGCAACTCAAGACCGACCGCGCCGACGTTTCCATCGAATTCAACTCGAAATACGTCGAAGACCTGCCGATTCTCAATCGCAACTTCACCAACTTCGAGCTTCTCTCCCCCGGCACGCAGAAAATCGTCGGATGGAGCCACGCCGCGACTGAGAACCCTCAGGGCGCGCAGCAGATCTTCGTGGACGGCCAGCACTTCAGCGGCACTTCCTTCCAGCTCGATGGCACCGACAACCAGGATCCCATTTTGGGAATCATCGTCGTCAACCCGAACCTCGACGCCATCCAGGAAACCAAGATCGCGCTTCAGAACTACGACGCGGAGTTCGGCAAAGCCACCGCTGGCGTGATCACCGTCCAGACCAAGTCCGGCACCAACGAACTCCATGGCAGCGGCTTCTACAACTATCGTGGCGATGGCCAACAGGCTCGCGATCCGTTTACTCAACCCGCCTCCGTCCCACTGCCACTCTTTAGTTACAAAGACTTCGGCGTCGCCGCAGGCGGCCCGATCATCAAGGACAAACTCTTCTTCTTTGGCGACTATCAGGGTGTTCGCGAAGTCAGCGGCGAGTCCAACCAGCAGACAATCCCGACGGCCGAGGTTCTCAGCACTTGCAACCCGGCCACAAACCTCACCAGCGCCACCCCGGGCTTCTGCGACCTCAGCCAATATCTCGGCAACGTTCCGGGCGGTGGTCAAATTTACAATCCGAACACCGGGAACCCCCTTACCGGCACTGGCCGCACCGCCTTCGTCAACAACATGATTCCCATCGGCATGATCTCGTCGCAGGCCGCTGCGGTCCTGGCTGAGTTTCCCGCGCCGCAGAACTCCGCGCTGACGAACAACTTCGTCGGATCCGGTTCGGGCAATTTCAACCAGAACGCCTTCGACACCCGCATCGATTACAACGCGCCGCATGGCTTTCAAGTCTTCGGGCGCTTCAGCTTGGATTACTTCAATCTGAACGGCAAAGGCAGCCTCGGTTCTCTCGGCGGTCTCGGCTTCGGGCCCGGCGGCCTCAACGGCCAGTCCACCGTTCACAACTACAGCTTGGCCACCGGCTTCGACAAAGCGATCGGCACCAACTTGCTGACCGACTTCCGCTTCGGATACTTCAAATACAATCCGCAAACCGCCTATTCCGATGCGAGCAGCAACCCGATGACCGCGTTCGGCATTCCCGGAATGAACCTCGGCACCCCCGAGACCGGCGGCTTGTCCTCGTTCTTCCCGACAATCAACGGCAGCAACAGCGGCACCGCTCAGCAGGAAGGCCTGCCGAACTTTGGCGACGGCCTCAACGTCGGCCGCTGCAACTGCCCGCTCACCGAGAGCGAACAGCAATTCCAGTTCGTCAACAACTGGACCAAGATCAAGGGCAACCACCAGTTCAAGTTCGGCGCCGACATCCGTTACGCGATGAACCTCCGTGTACCGTCCGACGCGAACCGCACCGGTGAGCTCAACTTCGACCAGAACGGCACTTCGCTCGCCGGCAACGGCGGCTTGGTGCTCGGCACCTTCCTGCTCGGTGACGTAAACGAACTTCAGCGTTTCGTCAGCACCAGCTTGAACGCGGCAGAGCGGCAGAAGCGCTGGTTCTTCTATGGCCAGGACACCTGGCGCGTCAGCACCAAGCTGACCTTTAACTACGGCTTGCGCTGGGAAATCTACGATCCCGAATACGTCAACGGTAAGGGCCAGGGCGGTTTCGCCAACCTCGACCAAGGCGTCATCCGCGTCGCCGGCTACGGCAACGTCGGACTCAACGGCAATATCGACAATACCTACAAGGCGTTCGCGCCTCGCATCGGTATCGCTTACCAGTTCGATCCCAAGACCGTCGTTCGCCTCGGCTATGGCCGCAGCTTCGACATCGGCGTCTTCGGCTCCAACTTCGGTCACGTCGTGACGCAGAACCTGCCGGTTCTTGCCAACCAGACGATTCAGGACACCAACCTGAATTCTGCCGCGACCAATAACCTGAGCCCAGTGTTCACTCTTGCGCAGGGCGCACCGGCGTTCGACTTCGCTCCGGTGATCTCGGGCATTTCGTCTGCCGGTACGCTTCCGCTCCTCGGTCCCGACGGCACATCGAGCTCCAGAATCCGTCCCACGATCCAGCGTTTGCCGACTCTCGACGCGTGGAACGCTACCATCCAGCGCCAAGTCACTTCGAACATGTCGGTCGAAATCGCGTACATCGGCAACAAGGGCACGCATACGTTCAACACCGACGGCCCGTCCTACAACATCAACGCACCGGCCGCCGGCGGTGGCACCAACCTCATTACGTGTCCGACAGCGACCACCTGCGCACCGAGCGGATTCGTTCCGTTCGTGCCGCAAGCCGATCGCCGTCCGTTCTTCCAGAACGGCGTGCCGTCGTTCACTTACCCGGGCTACACGACCCCGTTGGGCGCTCCTCTCACTTGCTGCGCGGTTGACCTGACGTACTTCGGCAACGACGCCAGCAGCAACTACGAAGCTCTTCAGATGAAGGTGGATCGCCGCTTCAGCCACGGCCTACAGTTCTTGGCCCACTACACCTACGGCCATTCCAACGCGTACAACTCCAACTACTACTCCGTCAATCCGAAGCTTGCGTACGGTCCCGACCAGTACAATCGCCGCAACGTCTTCGTGATCAGCACGGTGTACGAGCTCCCGATCGGCCAAGGCAAGTGGCTGCTCGGTAGCGCCAACCGTTTGGAGAACCTGTTGGTCGGTGGATGGCAAATCACCAATACGCTCAACTACAGCAGCGGCCTCCCGTGGACTGCTTCGATCGGCGAATGCGGCTTGATCGAAGATACCGGCCCATGCCGCCCGAATATGATTCCAGGCCAGGGATTCAACGTCGGTCCCAAGAAAATCAACGGCCAGTGGTATGAGTTCACTCCCGTCGCTCCGTTGACCTACAACGTCGGTCCGGCAGATGCGGGCGTTGACTCCTGCACGTTGGCTCGTCCGACATCTGGCCCGTTCGCGCTGCCCGGTTGCGGTCAGATCGGTAACGCCGGCTTCGACACCTTCTTCGGTCCACGAGGCTTCTTCTCCGACATGGCCCTCTCGAAGACCTTCGGGATCACGGAGCGCATCAAGGCGCAGTTCCGCTTCGATGCCTTCAACGTGTTCAACCATCCTGTGTTGGGCTTCAACGCCAACCAGGGCAACACCTGCGTGGACTGCACGGGCAATGCCGGTCAGATTACCGACATTGAACAGGACGGCTCGCCAGGTTCGCCGACCGGCATGCGCCAGTTGCAGTTCGGTCTGCGCGTGACTTTCTAACAACGAAAAGCAACCACACCCCAAACAAAACGGGGAGCCCTCGCGGGCTCCCCGTTTTTTATGTTCTAATCTTGGTTCGATTTATTTTGAGATTCGCAATGTCGAAGTTCGATTTCCGATCAAAGTTTCAATTTCGCTGCCCACTTTGCTTTCTTGTTGGCTTGCTCCTCGTTGGTCTCGGCTCGCCGCTCGCCTTCGGTCAGACTCAAACCGCGCCCAAGCCAAACGCGCCTGTGCCGCGTTCCACCGGCTCCGCCGCTGATGCGCCGGCAGCAGCCACCGGCGAAGACCCGGCTTCCTCGCCATTCGGTACACCGCGCAAGCTCCTCCGCGAAGGAAAATTCGACGACGCCATCGCCACTCTCGAGGATCTTCAAACAAAAAATCCCGCGATGCCCGGTCTTTCTCACGAACTCGGCGTCGCCTACTACAAAAAGGGCGACTATCTCAAAGCCATCGCCGCCTTACAGAAAGCGGAAAAGGAAAATCCAAAAGACGGCGAGTCCACCCAGCTTCTCGGAATCTCTGCGTATCTCGCCGGTCGCCCCAATGAAGCGATTCCGCCGCTCGAAAAAGTGCAGACGTGGTTTCCGAACGCCAACGTTGACGCTGCCTATATCCTGGGCGTCTGCTACATCCAGACGCGAGACTATCCAAAGGCCCGCGGCGCGTTCGCCAAAATGTTCAGCGTCCCGCCAGACTCTGCCGCGGCCTATCTTTTCACCGCCCGCATGTTGCTCCGCCAGGATTTCGGCCCCATCGCCGAAGAGTATGCGCAAAAAGCCGCGTCCATCGATCCCAAGCTGCCGCTCGCTCACAATCTGCTCGGCGAGATTTATCTGTTTCACTCCCGGATTCCAGAAGCTATCGCCGAATTTCAAAAAGAGCTCGCGCTCAATCCTGGTTACGCGCCCGCATACTACAAACTCGCCGACGCCTATTCACACATTCAAAAATTCGATGAGGCCGAGAAGCTTCTTCAGCGCTCCATTTGGCTCGACGCAACCTCCACTGGTCCGTATATATTGATGGGCAAGGTTTTGCAGAAAAAGGGAGAGTCCGAATTGGCCGTTCGTTCGCTGCAGCGCGCTGTCGCGATGGATCCCAACAATCCGATGACGCACCACTTGCTCGGTCAGGCCTACCGCGAAATGGGCCGCGAAGAAGACGCCGCGCGAGAACTCAGCGCCGCCGGCCAACTCGAAGACCGCCAAAACCCCAAGCCATGACCTCGTTATCCCAATTTATTGCCGATTGTCATCCTGAGCGAAGCGAAGGATCTCAGCCGCTGCCCACTGCGCCGATCGCGTGTGCGAATCCGCGTACGGGCGCAGCATTGCTGCGCCCCAGGCCCGCACGATCAGCCCGACTCGGCTGGACCTGGTTTTTCTTCTTCGGCCCACGCCACAACACCCTCGTTCCTACTGGAGCGAACTGCCGCCATGCCTCATAAGTCCTACAACATCGTCGGCCTCGGCGAACTCCTCTGGGACGTCCTCCCCAAAGGCAAAGAACTCGGCGGCGCTCCCGCCAACTTCGCCTACATGACCAGCCTTCTCGGCGATCACGGCATCGTCGCCAGCCGCGTCGGCAGCGATGCGCTGGGCCGCACCGCCGGACGCCGCCTCGAACGTATCGGCCTGCGCAGCAAATTCCTCCAGATCGACACGAAGCACCAGACTGGCATCGCCAACGTCGCTGTCGATCCCGCCGGTCAGCCCACTTTTGAAATTGTCGAAAACGTCGCGTGGGATTTTTTCGAGTGGACTCCCGAATGGCAGAAGCTCGCGGCCACCGCCGACGCGGTTTGCTTCGGCACGCTCGCGCAGCGCGCGCCGCAATCGCGCTCCACCATTCGTTCTTTTCTTCAGGAAGTTGGCCGCGGCACCACGCGCATCTTCGACATGAATCTGCGCCAGAATTTTTATTCGCCCGAAATGATCGACGAATCGTTCAAGCTTTCCGACGTCGTCAAACTCAATGAAACCGAATTGCCGATCGCGGTCAAATCGCTCGGCGGCACTTTCACCGATGAGGAGCGTTCCGCTCGCTGGCTGCGCGACAAATACGGTCTGCGCCTCGTCTGCATCACGCGCGGCGCGAAGGGCAGCCTGCTCGTCAGCTCCACCGAAGTTCACCAGCACAGCGGCGTTCGCATTGTCGTCGCCGATACCGTCGGCTCCGGCGACGCCTTCACCGCCGCCCTCATCTACCACTACCTGCGCCGCGCCTCGCTCGCCACGATGAACGAAGCCGCCAATCGCATGGGTGCCTGGGTCGCCAGCCAAACCGGCGCCACCCCTCCGCGCGACGACTACTACCTCCAGCAAATCCGCAGCGCCATCACCGCCGAAGAATAATTCGACCACAAACATGTACGGGCGCAGCACTGCTGCGCCCCATGTCCGCACTATCGTCGCGTCTTGCGTCGTAAGAGTTTCTATCAGAGTCAAATAGGAAACCGTTGTCATCCTGAGGCGTCCGAACGACGCCTCAGGATCTCAACGTAAAGTCCAAGCGCGAAATTCCAATCCGCTGGTCCGCCTCTGTGCTCTCTGCGTCCTCTGTGGTGAAATCCCTCTTTCTATTCCTTCCCCAACTTCTCCACCACTCCCTCCGGCAACTCATGCGACAAAACCAAAAACACCCCGTTCGTCCACCCAAACCCCACAATATTCACCTTATACCCCGCCGTAACCGCCGTCTCCGACGACCGCGTCACCGCGTTATATTTCTCACGTATCGTCCCGTCTCGCCGAAAGTTTTCCAGCACATTCGACAAAAACGCCAGCGAAACCCGATCCGCCACCTCGGTAAATCCATACTTCCGAATCCCGTCGTCCGCCATCAACTGATTCGGTGCCCACGCATACGGCGCGTCCCACTGCCCGCCACTCTCTTTCGGGCTCATCATCAATCCGCCCGGCCGCTCGAAAATTCCTACATTCTTCACAACCGCCGCCGCTTGCTCCTTCGTCGCCAGTCCCGTCCACAGCGGCAAAAATGTCGTCACATATTCATAAGTCGATTGCTGGTTCTTCGTGAAGTCCCAATCGAAAAACATCCCGGCCTTCGCGTTCCACAAATATTTATTGATCGCATCCTTCCGCTTCTTCGCGCGCTCATGCCATTCCTCGGACTCCTTCTTCTTCCCCAGCATGTCCGCCATCCGCGCCAGATCTTCTTCCGCCTTGTAGAGCAGGCTGTTCAAACAAACCGGCGCGTAGTGATGCGTCGCCACTCCGTACGGCCCAAATCGAAACGCGATGTCGTAACCCGATTCGCGCATCGACCGGTCACCCTTGTAATAATCCGCGCTCAACGAAACTCCGCCGGCCGACGCGCAATCCGATTTCGCCATCGTTGTCGCAGTGCTTTCGCAAACCTGCATCGCAAACAGCGGGCCGACGTAATCCTTCCGCATCATCTCCCGATTTTTTCTGGATCAAATACTCTCGCCCCATATCCGGGTGCGCCAAAAAGTACGCCGCAACTTGCGCCAGATGTCCCGTCTCATCTTTCAAACTTTCCGGCGCCGGCCCGGTTCCGAAATCGAAATAGCGAGACAGCCCGGTGTTTCCCGCCAGGTGCGGCTCGAGCGTCCACAAATTGTGATCGCGCACCGCATAGCCGTAAGCCTTCTCCAGCCACGCGCGATCTTCCTGTCCCGCTTCTTTCTTCGCGTCGTAAACATCCAGAATCATCGACGTCAAAAACGGCGGCTGTGATCGCGTCAAGTAATACGTCCGGTTCGCGTTCAAAATCGCGCCGTAGTGTTCGATCTCAAAGAAAAAATTCTCGACCATCCCCTGCGCCAGTTCGATCCGCTTGTCGCGCACCAATCCGCGAATGATGAAGTAGCTATCCCACCCGTACATTTCATTGAATCGTCCGCCCGGCACGACATACTTGTGCGGCAGATACAGAAGTCCCGCCGGATCGATCTTCGACTCATCGATTTCGCCGAGGTTGTGAATCACCATCGGCAATTTTTTCGCCTGCACATTGCATTGCGCCTGAAGGTTCTGCACCGCGGGTGGAACATCAAAATCGGCAGGGAGGTACAACACAGAAGTCGTCGTGACCTTCGTATCGACGACCGACTTACATTCATCCAGCGAGCGCGTCAGCGTGTCCCACCCCTCCGCAATATATTTCCGAATCGGCGCAAGCCCGGGCTGCGTCGCAGCCGAAGTCGCCGAAGCTTGCGCACCGGCGCAAGGCGCGAACGCCGATATCACGCACATCAAAACAACCACGACTTTGTACGGGCGCAGCACTGCTGCGCCCCAGGTCCGCACGCTCATTGGGTCTTGAAGTCCCGCCGCTTTGAACGACCGTCCCCCACCCACACCCCACCCCAAAATGCCCGCAAAAGGGACCCGAACTTTCGCAAATTTTGGCATTTGCCCCTCAGGTGAAAAAAGACCTATCTCGTTTAGCTAGAGCAGTATAGCACTGCCGCCGCACCCCGAAATGCCTCAATCTCAGGAACCCATCTGTTATAATGATGCTGTAGAAAGCTGCGCCTGCCGGAACTTCCGATTCCCCCAAAATCCTTGGTTTTTGAATCGTTCGCAAACATCGATTTGCAAATCTCCACCGGCTTCACGAACCGACCCACCCACTACCAAAATAGCAGGAGCACCGTGTGTCCAAAGAGTTAACATCGCCCGCAGGGTCGCAGAATTTCTCCGGCTCGCCGCGCAACTCATTCGTGTAAGCCCTTTAGAATCTGCACTTGCAAATGTATATGAAAACAAACAACTTCAAACCCAGCAGAATCCGCACTTACGCGAAACCCGGGGGGTACCCCGGCTCCTTTCGCCAACCCGCAACCCGTCAATCTTGCTCCATCCCAAACGAAAAGCGCGTCGGCCGAAACCGACGCGCCCAAAGCAGTTTTGATAGATCGTGTAAAACCCGCTGAACTTACACGACTCCAGCGCGTGCCGCCGCGACCTTGGTGCCTGTTCCGACCTGCTTCATCGGACTCCCGCAGAGACACGTCGGCGATGCAGTCAAGTTCCGCGTCACCGGAGCGCTTCGACTGGTTTCCGCCGGCGTCCGCTTGATGAAGTTCCCCGGAGTATCGTAGCGCCCGCTCATCATCGACGATCCTCCGCCAGTGCTCGACGTGCCGAATGTGCCTTCGCCGGTAGCGCCTTGCGCGCCGAAATCGCCCGGCGTTGAAGTCGTTTCGCGGCGAAAATTTCCGGTCAACGATCCGGAATTCTCGCTGCCCAATTCTTGATCGCGCTCTGCAACGTTGCTTTCGCTGCTGTAGTCGCTCACTGCCGAAACAGAATTGCTCGGTCGTTCGATCCGAATCTCACAGCCGCAGTTCGGATCCGTGCATGTATAACGATCGCCAGTCTGGTTGCTCATGTAGCTTCCTTTCGGGCGGCGGCCGGGTCGATCCGCGTGATTTCACTTGCGATGTTCGCGCGCGAAATCACCCCACGCAATCAGGTCATTACCCCACTCCGGCGCAACTAAATCGGGCATGCGAGCCTGCGATTCGCAGTTCTCTGTGAACTCTGTGCTCTCTGTGGTGAAATCTCTTTGGCTTTTAGACGTTGAACGCACTGAACCTAAGCGTTCGTGCTGGATTCGCCTTAGTACGACCCGCGATTAGCTACGGCATGCTTTGGTAAGGACTGGAGCATCGCTGGCACAGGTGTGGCACAGGCACTCTTGCCTGTGCTGCCTTAACTCGCAGCAATCATTGCGCTGAGAAGGGAAGCCGCGTCGGAATCACCGGAATACAACGCAGGACCGATCGGCGATCCAACAAAAATGAGACTTCCCGCGCCGAGCGATTTGCGCCACGCGACGGGAATTTCTCCCCAGCGCGCAATCGCTCGGCCCTTTGCTGCCGAAACTGGAATTACGCGGCTAAAGTCTCGAATGCGCGTTTCGCGCGGCCAGCGATACTCAACATAGGGAATTCGCTCGTGTCCGATCGCGCGCACGTTGCGAGCGCTCTGATTTTTCGCTTCAGCATTTAATCTTTGCGATGCAGAGCGTGACCACACATCGATCGGTTGCGCCATCGAGACTCCGAAATGTTCGAGCGTCAGCGCTTGCTGCCGCGCAAAATCGCTTGGTTCCAAAAACGCTGCGCCCGACTCCCACAAGACTGTTGTTCCGTGCTCGATCAATTTGCGAACACTGTCAAACGTTTCGGCTTGCACCGCGCCCGCTGCCGGAACTACGACGACAGAATCGGTGCCATCGAACGCAATCTCTGCGACACGACGATACGCGCCGCTCAGCGACGCTCGCATTCCGGCGAGCGACTCCGGCAGCGCGCAATTCGACTCAAGATCCAGCAACGTGCAACCGGCGCTGGTGCGCGCATCGGGATTGCTCGCAGCCGCGAATCCGAAAGAGGGAAGTGCGCACAAACCCGCTGCCGCAGCACAGCCCGCAGTATTCACGAATTCGCGCCGGGACACCTTCATCGCACGACGCCCTGAACAAGCTCATTGCGGCTGAATGCTGCACAACGTACGCGCATCATCACAGGTTTCCCGCGATGAGCCGATCGATGTCGGCCGCCGTGTCGAAGAACTGCTGATCCTGCGCGTATTTATAGCGCGCTTCCATTTCCGCAATCAGCCAGCCGTCGTAGTTCACCTTCTTGATCGCGGCGCGAATCGCCGGCCAATTGTTGTCGCCAATGTACAAACTCGTGTACACCGGATCGCAGCAACGCCCGCGCTTTTTCATCACATCCTTCAAATGAATCCGCGTAATCCGCGGCCCATGCATTTCGATCCACTGCTCGGCAAATCCCGTGTCGTGAATATTTCCGACATCGAGATGGATTCCGACCGAGGGACTATCGACTTCATTCAGAAATGTCCAGAACTCGCGCGGCGACAGTAAGAATCGCTGCTCCGAATTGCAATTCTCGCAGCCAATTCTGACCTTCGCTTTCGCCGCGACCGGCGCGAGCTGCTTCATCGCATCGACGCACCGCTGATACACCTCGTTATACGGAACTTCCTGCGTCACCAGCCCCGCCACAACCAGAATCGCGTCGCATCCAAGCAACTGCGCCGTCTCGATTTCGCGCTCCACAATCTTGATCGCCTTCGCGCGCACTGCAGGATCGCGCGACGACAGCGGTGTCTCCCAGTGCAGTCCGGTCGAAACATTCGACACGACAAGCCCGGCATTCTCCACCTTGCGACGTAGCTCGGTGACCTGCGCGTCGGTCGTCTCCATCTGGAACCACGGCACATCGCCGAGCCAAAGCTCGATGCCGTCCCATCCGGATTTCTTCACCAGCTCGAGCCCACGCTCGAACGACCAGCCCTTCGGAATCATGTTGTCGCCGATGGATTTTTTCATGGCATCCTCGCCCGCTCTTCAGGGCTCGTTTCCACATCAAACAACTAGCCGCAACTGCAAACGCAAGCCGGAACTGCAGGCCACAACCGCCCACACGTCTGCTTCCGACGCGCATCCTACCACGCCGCCATCCCGGCGGCGCGGGAAACGTTTCGCAACAAATCGAAAGCCCAGCCGTTTGTTTCACTTTCTTGCTACGTAACAAGCAATGACCGGAGCGATCGAACGTCGCCAACATCCTGCATTTCGCCGCGTTTTTCCAGCAAAAACGCCAATGCAGCGCAGCGAATATTGGAGTCCTCTAACTTCCTGTTTTCTCTTGACATTACGGCCCGCTTCCCATAACTTCACTTCAACTACACCCAAAACGAAAGCATTTGGTACAAATCGAAAGTAAAGCATCGTCGCGCGTCGAGGCGCGACGATGAGGGCGGTCTCCCGATAGAGTCGAGTGTCGGGCTTGAGGAGAACGGCGAATGGCCCACTGTCCTCGTCGTGACCAGATTCTTGGTCTGAACGAGCCCATTTCGCGTCGTGATTTTCTCGACGGGATGCTCATAACGTCCGCGGCTTTCGCCGCCGGAGCCGCATGCCCATTCTCGCTGGCCGCGCAGGGACAATCTCCAGCACAGGGACCTCAGCCGATCGCCGGTTGGACCGGATACTCGGGCGAAGGCGACTACAAAGGTTCGGCCGGCAACACCGAACAGGTTCTGCAGGGCGCGCACGGCGTCCGCGACGGCAAATTCGACAAAGAACCCACCGACTTCACCGAAACCAATGAAGTTTACGACTGCGTCGTGGTCGGCGGCGGTCACTCCGGCTTATCGGCCGGAATGTTCTTCAGTAAGCAGGCTGACGCGCAGCGCACCTGCCTGATCCTCGACAACGCTCACATCTTCGGCGGCGTCGCCAAGCGCAACGAATTCGTCGTTGACGGCCACACGCTGTACGCACCGCAAGCTTCCGTTCACTTTCAGCCGCCGTATCCCGACAGCTTTCTCCACGGCGTGTACGAAACGATGGGTCTCGATTGGGATGCGTTCAAGACCTACCAGAAATGGCAAGGTCCGAGTCCCGAGATCAAAGTTCCTCGCAGTCCTTACGGCGAAGGAAGCATCAACGGCAAGCCGGCGCTCGGATTTTATTTCGGCGAAAAATACGGACACAAACCGGGCATCTGGATTACCGACCCCTGGGGGAAAAATCTCGAAGGCACTCCGTTTTCGGAAACCCTGAAAAAAGAAATGATCGCGCGACACGAAGAAAAACCCGTCGTGCCGCCGCTCATCTACGACTATCCGGGCGACGCGATTTCGCGCCAGCTCGACAGCATGACGCTGGAAGATTATTTCTGCCGCACCTATGGAGTCAGCCGCGACACGATTCGGCTGATGGACGCTTACGAAGCCGCGGGCGGATTCGGGCTCGGCCCCGACGCGCTCTCGGCCTACCTCCTTTACGAATGGTCGAAAATTATCCCGACCGTTGACGACAGCATGGCGACGGGAATCCAGATGTTTCCCGGCGGAAATTCCGGCTTCACACGGCTCATGGTGAAAACCATGATCCCGAATGCGATCGAAGGACCGCGCACCATGGAAGCGGTCTGGAAGAATCACGTGAACTACGCCGCGCTCGACAATCCCGGGCAGCGCGTTCGGCTGCGGCTGGATTCGACGGCCGTGCGCGTCGAGCACATCGGCGAGCCGACCAAAGCTGAGTTTGTTTCGGTTGTGTATTACAAGGACGGCAAGCTTTATCGCGTCAAGGCACGAACGGTCGTGATGGCCGGCGGCGGCTGGATCACGAAACACGTTGTTCGCGACCTCGACGAGACGCGCAAAGCTGCCTACGATTCCTTCAATCTACTCGCCGTACATGACGGTCAACGTCGCCGTGCGCAACTGGCGATTCCTGTACAACCTGGGAATTTCCAGCGCGCAGTGGTTCGAGGGCTTCGGCCGATTCGTAAATGTACGAAAAAACGCATTGTTCGGCGTCGATACGGACACCGTTGGTCCCGACCAGCCGACCGTGCTGACCTTTTTCATCGATTTCACCAAGCCGGGAATGCCGGCGCGAGCGCAAGGCCAACTCGGACGCGCCGAAATTCTTTCGACTCCATTCGCCGATTACGAACGCCGCATGCGCGAGCAGATGACCGAAATGTTTGCGCAATCGGGCTTCGATGCGAAACGCGACATCGCCGGCATCGTGATGAATCGATTCGGCCACGCCTTCATCAATCCGCAGCCCGGATTCTTTTTCGGGAGCGACGGAAAGCCCGCGGCGCGCGATGCGCTGCGCAACGGTCCATTCGGACGCATCGCTTTTTCTCACTGCGATTTGGTGGGAGCGATGGATCACAGAAACGCTTATCAGGAATCACATAGGGCCGTCAGTCAACTTTTAGACCGCGTACTTACATAGCGGGGATTGTGGAGCGAAAGAGAAATGTTGAAATTTATCTCGAATCATAAGTTGTGTTCGATCCTGGCGTTGATGTTGCTCGCGCTTGCTCTACCGATGCAGGCGTTCGGGCAAGTCGATCAAGGTTCGATTTCCGGAACGGTAAAAGACACCAGCGGCGGCACGATTGCCGGCGCCAACGTGACGCTGACGAACCAGGACACCGGCGTCACGCAGACGATGACGACGAACGCACTCGGCGAATACATTTTTGCGCCGATCAAGATCGGTACGTATTCGATCACGGCGGAATTCAAAGGGTTCCAGAAGGTGCAGCAGAAAAACGTCACGGTTGACGTGCAGCAAAAGGCGACGGCGGACATCACGCTGCCCGCCGGAGCGGCGAACGAAACCGTCGTCGTCAACGAAGCTCCTCCGGCGTTGCAGACGCAGGACGCTTCGGTGGGCCAGGTTATCGAAGAGCGCGAAGTGAAATCGCTGCCGCTGAACGGCCGCAACTTTACGTTTCTGGCGCAGCTTTCCGCCGGCGTCACGCAAGACCAAGCCGATACGCGCGGCCTTGGCCAGAGCGGCAGCTTCGCGGCAAACGGATTGCGCCCCGCGCAAAACAACTATTTGCTCGACGGTTTGGACAACAACGCGAACCTCGTCGATTTCTTGAACGGCACGGCGTACGCAGTGCGGCCGCCGGTCGATGCGATCGAGGAATTCAAGGTCGAGACCAACGACTACAGCGCCGAAATGGGGCGGTCGGCGGGTGCGGTGCTCAACGCAACGATCAAGTCGGGTACGAACCAGTATCACGGCAGTGCGTGGGAATTTCTCCGCAACGATAAATTCGACGCGGCTAACTTTTTTGAGAATTCCGGCGGCATTCCGAAGGGCGAGTACCGGCAGAACCAGTTCGGAGCCACGTTCGGCGGACCGATCAAGCGGGACAAGACGTTTTTCTTCATGGATTATGAAGGAACGCGTATTCGGCAGGCAGTGCCTTACACCTCCACGGTGCCGACAGCACTGGAGCGCAGCAGCGACTACACGAATTTTTCAGAACTGCTGAGTCAAGGCGGAACGCGCACCGACGCTCTCGGGCGCACATACGCACTCGGGCAAGTTTTCGATCCGTCCACGACGCGCGCGGTTACTTGCGGCGTTCCGGACCCGGTCAGCGGCATTACCGCACCGTGCGGATCGAATCCGGCGGGAACGCAGCTCGGATTCGTTCGCGAGCCGTTTGCGGGGAACATCATTCCGGCAAATCGCCTCGATCCCAACGCGATCAAGCTGTTGAATCTCTATCCGGCGCCGAACTCGTCGGGCCTGTTCAACAACTTCGCATCCAACCCAGCTTTGGCGAACAACGTGGATCAGTTTGACGTGCGCGTCGATCACAGCTTCAGCCAGAAAGACAATATTTTTGGGCGATTGAGCTTCCAGGATAATCCCAACGTTTATTCCCGGGCCCATTCGGCGGCATCGCAGACGGCGGATCGTTCTCTTCGGGCGACCAACTCGCAAAATCGTGGAACTCGGTACTCAGCGAAACGCATGCGTTTTCGCCGTCGCTGATCAACGAGGCGCGTGTCGGCTATAACCGCATCGCTTCTTCACGCTTGCAGCCGAATGCAGACACGACCGGAATTCCGGCGCAGTTCGGAATCCAGGGAGTGCCACAAGGAAATTCCAACGGCGGATTGGGCACGTTTTTCATCACCGGCTTGAACCAACTGGGCAGCAACCAGTTCCTGCCGTCGATCGAATTGAGCACGACGTCGCAGGTGACCGACAACCTGACGAAGTCGATGGGGCGCCATACCATCAAGGTGGGCTTCCAGTATCAGCGGCTCGGATTCAACATCCTGCAGCCGCCGTCAGGCCGCGGAGCGTGGAGCTTCAGCGGCGACTACACGGAAATTCCTTCGACAACCGGCGGCAACACGGGACTCGCGCAGTTGCTGCTGACTCCGATTCCCGGGACTGTGCCGGGCGCGGCGGATTTCGTCGGCGGCGCGGACCAGGTGCAGGCATCGAACATCGCGCTGACGTCGATGAAGCGCAACTACTATGCTGGTTACGGGCAGGACGACATCAAGGTGACGTCGAAACTGACGGTGAACCTCGGCCTGCGCTACGAATACTTCGGAGAGCTGACGGAAAATTACGGAGCGCAATCGAACTTCGTGCCGTCGCCGACCGCAGGCGCGGGCGGGACTTCGACCTTCTACCTGACAAATAAGCGTTGCAACACGCCGTTCTCGGCGGACTTCACGGCAGCGCTCGCGACAGACAACATCGCGCTACAGTGCACGGGCCAATCGGGACTCGGCGTGCCGCAAAAGACGAACTTCGCGCCGCGCGTCGGCTTCGCTTACCAGGTCAAGCCGAAGTTGGTCGTGCGCGGCGGCTACGGAATTTTCTACGGCGGCTTCGAGAACTCGGCGTTGCTGACGTATAACGACTTTCCGTTCCAGTTCAACCTGGACTACCCGAACCTCGTGCCCAACGCACCAATCACGTTCGGGGACGGTTCCATCGCCACGATCGAAAATGGTTTGGCGCACATTCCACTCACATCGGCGGCAGTCGAGCCGGGCGGCGTTGCGTTCATTGGCGAAGACTTCCACAACAAGACGCCGAACACGCAGGGCTACAACCTGACAGCGCAGTATCAGCTTGCGGCCAACGACACCCTTCAGATCGGCTACGTCGGGAACACCGTGCATCACCTGGCGGTGTATGTGAATCCAAATACGCCGCGGGAGATTCTGCCGTTGGGCCTGGATTCGCTGGCGTTTTCACCGTACCCGGATTTCTCGGGCATTACGTATACATCGTATGCGGGCAACAGCCATTACAACGGCCTGCAAACGAACTATGAACACCGGTTCAGCCAGGGGCTGAGCGTCTTGCTAACTTCACCTGGTCGAACTGTATGACGGACGCGGTGGACGTGTTGAATGCGACATCGAACACCAGATATCGCGCAGCATTCCTGCCGGGCTGGGGCATCAGCAAAGACTTCGGACGCTGCGACTTCGACATCAATAAGGTCGTACACGTCAGCGGCATCTACGAATTGCCGATCGGCCGGGGAAAGACGTTTTTGCACGACAGTGGCCGCGCCGTAAATGCGATCCTCGGCGGATGGGTGACGAACTGGATTCTGACTTTGCAGGACGGCCAGCCTGGCACGGTTCCGTGCGCAACGAGCACGACTTCGGGCTTCGGTTGCTTCGCGGACAAAGTGGCGGGACAGAATCCTGATGCGGGACCGCACAACGTCAATCAGTGGCTCAATCCTGCCGCGTTTGCGACGCCGCCGGTGGCGACGACGATCGGGCAGAGCCGACTACAGTCCGCTCGGCGGCGGTCCAGAGCAATTTCGTTGGGCCGGGATTCCACCGGTTGGACTTTTCGCTGTTCAAGGTGTTCCAACTTTCGGAGAGGTTCCGTCTGGAGTTCCGTTCGGAGTTCTTCAATATCACGAACCATCCGAACTTCTCGAATCCAGGATTCGGCGGCAACGGCGTGACTGCGGCGCCGGGAGCGCTGGATTACACGAGCAACAGCTTCGGCACGATAACGTCGACGCGCGACGGGCAGAACGACCAGCGCGAAATACAATTTGCACTTAAATTGTATTTTTAAAGATCAGCCTGTTTAAAAACCGAGCCAAACGAGCGAATCCTTTGCGGGATTCGCTTGTTTGCGCGACGGGAGAAATGTGACGAAACGTTTCAGACGGCATTTGACACAGAGAAAATTGCGCTAAAGACGAAATTAGAAAGGCAAAACGGTTCCATGGCAGCGAGCCAAGACGGAAACTCCGAACAGCGGCACGGGCGCGGGCGAATCACGCTTGCAGAGATTCGCCAGCAGCCGGAATTGTGGGCGACGACAATCGAGCGCGTCGCGGCGAGCAAAGCGCGTGAGATTGTCCAGGGACGCGCGGCGGTAATTTGTGGCGCTGGCACGTCGGCGTATGCATCGTCGGCGGTAGCCGCGTCGTGGATGAATGCGACGGCGATTCCGACGACGGACTTGTTGCTGTATTCCAAAGACGATTTGTTCCGGCTGGTGCCGGCGTTCGTGTCGAACGGCGTTTTGGTTTCGATTGCGCGTTCGGGGAACAGCCCAGAGAGCGTCGGAGTGATCAAGCGCATCAAGCAGATGTTTCCCGGCGTCGTGCACCTGGCGATCACGTGCAACGAAGAAGGCGAAATGGTGCGGCTGCCGGGCGTGAATGCGCTGGTGCTCGATCCGCGGACCAACGATCGCAGCCTGGTGATGACGAGTTCGTTTTCCAATTTGCTGCTGGCGGGGATGTTGGTCGCGCAGCCGGATGTGCTGAAGAAGAATATGCCGGCGATTGCGGCCGCGGTGAACGGCGCGTTTGCGGAATTCGATGCGCTGGGGCGGAAGCTGGCGGCTCATGCGCCGAGCCGGTTCATGGTGCTGACGTCGGCGGGGCTGGAGCCGGTGGCGCGCGAGGCGCGGCTGAAAGTTTTGGAGATGACGGCCGGCAGAATTGTGGCGGAGAGCGAAACGTTTCTCGGCGTGCGTCACGGACCCCTTAGCTTTTTGCGGCCGGATTCGTATGTGGTGGCGATGCTTTCGTCCGATCCGGAGCGGCGGCGATTCGAGGAAGACTTGCTGCACGAGTTGCAGCATAAAAAGTTGGGTCATGTGATCGTGGTTGGCGCGACGAAGCCGGATTCTGCGCTCGGACAGGATTTTGTTCCGGCGATGGCGTCGAATTTGCCGGATGAATTGCGTGGACCGTTTGAGATTGTGTTTCCGCAGTTGCTTGCGTACCACTTGAGCCTGGCTTCGGATCTGGATCCGGATAGTCCGAGTCCGGACGGGGTGATTACGCGGGTGGTGCAGCCGTTTTCGTTGCACTAGAGACGGCGTTGGCGCGGGCGGCGCTTTCGCTTTCGATTTCGAGATGTTCGTTCGAGTCGCGGGCGTGAGTTCGGCGGTCGGTGAGCATCACGATGCAGACGGAAGAGAATCGAAGAGAGCCGCGTGAGGAAGCCGGAAGCGTCTGAAGTTTTGAATTTATCGAACTCGTCTGAACTGAATCATCTCGATCCACGCCGGCTCGATCATCCGAATCCGCCAGGTCGTCGATCGAGATTGAAGTTTCAGCGTCGTATCCGCTGGAAGTGAAGCGCGATCTTGCGGGCGGCGACGAAGATCCGAGCCGCACTCACGATTACAAATTGAGCTGGCGTCCGACTGAGACGCACATCTTTGTTTCTGCCGAAGGCGAAAAATGTGCCACGTCGGATTGGTGCGGCAGACGGTTGAACGTTTCCGGCGCGTCGGTGGATGTGGCTGGAGTCGGCGGCGTGTTGGTGCGGAGCGGCGAGCGCGGGCACGGATATGGTCGCGCGGCGATGGAAGCTGCGGAGGCGTTCGTGGCACGCGAGTGGAAAGTCGGATTCATGCTGCTGTTTTGCCGCGAGGCGCTGCGGTCTTGGTACGACGCGCTCGGGTGGCGAAAAGTTTTGGGCGCGACATGGGCCGAGCAGCCGAGCGGATCGGTCGTGCTGCCGCTGGAGTCGATGTGGAAGTCGTTGAACGGCGCGCGGTGGCCAGACGGCGACGTGTATTTACAGTCGCGGCCGTGGTGAGCGGAGCGGAGGTTGAGATGAAAACCAGATTCGATGTGCGGATGGTTGCTGCGCTGGTTTTTGTCACGGCTGCTTTGGTTTGGGTTTGCTGGGCAACGGATGTGCGCGCGGAAACGGCGCAGTCGTCGAACAAAATCGAACTGGCGCAAGGGTGGAAGCTGAAGTCGGCGAGCGGTGAGTCAGCGGGTGGCGCGGCGATTTCACAAGCTGATTTTCAAGATGCGAATTGGCATGAGATTCGTCGCATGCCTGCGACGGTGCTTGAGATTTTGCAGGAAGACGGCGTGTATCCCAATTTGTACTTTGGGAAAAACATGGCCGAGGCGGTGCCACAGGATCTTTACAAACAGGATTGGTGGTATCGCACAACGTTCGACGCGCCCGCGGGTCACGATGTGTATCTGCTCGAATTTCCCGGAATCAATTATCGCGCTGAGATTTGGCTGAACGGGCATCTGCTGTCGGATAGCCAGCACGTAGTGGGCATGTACGTCGCGCATGTAATCAACGCGACGCAGTGGATGGCGAAGGGGAAGCGGAATGTTTTGGCGGTGAAAGTCACGCCGGAGCGGTTGATTCAGGATGTCGATGGCGTGGAGCTTGCGGACAGTTGGTTTGATTGGCTGAACTGGAAGTACATGGGGTATCACGGCAAGTTGAAGCCGGACAGTCATGGAATCTCGTTTGTGCCGGATCGCAACGCGGGAATTTGGAAGCCGGTGTATCTGAAGGTTTCGGGCGATGTCGGGATTGAGCATCCGTATGTGCGTTCGGATGACGTTGTGGTGCCGGAGTCGGCGTCAGTGCCGGAACGAGGGAGTTCGGCGAAGCTGACCGTGTATGCATCGGTGAAGAATTTTTCGGACCGGCAGGTTGCTGGAGTTTTGCGGGGCGCGATTTCGCGCATCGGAAAGGCGCCGATCGCGATCGAGCTGCCTGTCACGCTGGCGGCGGGCGAATCGCGCGAAGTGGCGTTTGCATCTGCGCAATTCCCGCAGCTTGCGGTGAGCAATCCTGATTTGTGGTGGCCGTACACGATGGGGAAGCCGAATCTGTACGATTTGCAGCTGGAGTTTGTGGGCGGCGGCGATAAGAAAATTTCGGATACGGCAAAGATTCGGTTCGGGATTCGGTCGATTACGCAGTATCGCGACAACGACAATCAGTTTCCAGAGGTCGGCAAGGGCGGCAATTTCTATCTCAAGGTGAACGGCCGAAATTTTTTGGCGCGCGGCGGCGTTTACACGCCGGACCTTTTATACCGCTACGACGAGAAGCGCGAGGCGGATATTTTGCGTTACGTGAAGGATCTCGGGCTCAACATGCTGCGCTGGGAATCGAAAAATTCCAGCGAGCATATCGTCGATTTGGCGGATGAGCAGGGGATTCCGCTGATGTTTGGCTGGATGTGCTGCAACCAGTGGGAAATGTGGGATCAGTGGAGCGCGGAGGATCATCGCGTCGCCGATGAGAGCATGCGCTCGCAGATTTCGATGTTGCGGAAACATGCGGCGGTTTGGATTTGGGCGAATGGAAGCGATGGTTTGCCGCCCGATCCGGTTTTGAATGGCTACCACGCGATTTTGAGCGATTTGCACTGGCAGAATGCGGTGGTCGATACGGTTTCGTCGTACGCGAAAGACGCAAACGGCGAAATCAGATGGCGCGGCATTCACATGCAGGGGCCGTACAGTTGGCGGCCGCCGACGTATTGGTTTTGCGGCAAGTATGCAGCGGCGCGCGGCTCGTGTGCGGAGCAGGGCGACAACGAACACATTCCGACATTCGAGAGCCTGAAGAAATTTATTCCGGCCGATAAGCTTTGGCCGATCAATGACACGTGGTATTTCCATTCGGGTGCGAATCCGGGCAACGACATTCTGATCAACATTCAGCACGCGGTGGATGCGCGGTATGGGCCGTCGAGTGGTGCGGAGGAATTCAGCCGCAAGGCGCAGCTCGCGCACTACGAAGCGACGCGCGCGCAATTCGAGGCATTCGCCGCGGATGGCTGGGCGAATCACAAGATGACGATCTACTGGATGATGAATGGGCACTGGCCGTCGTTTTTCGGGAATATTTTCGACTACTACCTGGAGCCGGGCGGTGCGTATTTTGGCGCGAAGGCGGGGCTGCGGCCGCTGTCAGTCGTGTTTGATGCGTACGCGCGCGGCGATCACGGGCAGGCGCGCGTGATTGTGACGAATCAAAGCCCGGGGCCGCAGAAGAATTTGCGCGTTCGCGTGCGCGTCTACGATCTGGACGGGAAAATTCGCGCGGACAAGCATGCGGAAGGGATTCGGATCGAGTCGGGCGGCGCGGTTGAGGCGATGAAGCTGCCGCGATTCTCGGACATTTCGCCTGTGTTCTTTGTGCGCTGCGAATTGCTCGATGAGAAGGGAAGAGTGGTCGCCGAAAACGTCTATTGGCAATCGCAGAAAGACGATGATGTCGGCGATCCGAAGAACGATGGGGCGTTTGGGCTGAAGCCGGATAGCTGGGCGGATATGACGGCGCTGAATTCGATGCCGAAGGCGGCGCTGGAAGTGAGCGCGACGCGCTCGGGAGCTGCTGACGCTGCGGGCGAGAAGCGCGTGACGATTCGATTGCATAATCCGACGCAGCACGTCGGGTTCTTCGAGCACGCTGAGGTTACGGCTACAAAAGACGGCGAAGAAATCCTGCCGATCGAATACGACAACAACTACGTCACTGTTTTTCCAGGCGAAACCGTTGAGGTCAAGGCGACATTGGCAGGGTCTGCGAATGCTTCGTGGATCAAGCTCGAAGGCTACAACACGCCACGGTCGGTCAGTGCCGATCAGGTAGCCGCTGACCAGAAGAATCGCGAGCGAACCAAATTTGTACTGGTGATACGTAAAGGAGTCGCGCCGATGAGCACTAAACGTGTCTTGCGAACCTGCCGAGTGACGCTGCTGGCGGTTGGCGCTGCGTGTCTCGGTGTGAATGCTTCGGCGCAGAAAGTTGAAAATGATGCGCTGTCCGTGAGTGTGAACTCCAAAGACGGCAGCTATTCGGTGGGCATGCATGGCGGGCAGGCGATTTTCACCAGTCGAACCGGCGTGCAGCTCGATCATCAGTGGACGCGGTCGACGGACTATCCGCGGCACGAAGTGAGCGAGTCGAAATTCAACGACGAACTTGGATCGGGGCGATCGATCACGGTGAAGAATTCGGGGTTGACGGACAAACCGGATCTCGTCGAAACGATACAGGTCTACGAGAATGCTCCCTACGCAACGCTCCAATTGCAGGTCGAGAATCGCGCGAAGAAGGCGTTTGAACTTGAATCCGCCCGCGCAATCGATGCGACGGGCGAGTCGCCCGTGAATCTTGGCGGGTCCGCGTCGGCCGACCGGATACTTTCGGATAGTTTCAGCGAAGATCGGCCGGCGATGAAGCTCTACGACCTCGGCAAAGCGCCGAAAGGCATGCATCGCGCTGTCGGCAGTCAGATGATCTATAACCGCGAGAGCAAGCAGAGTTTGTTCATCGGCGCGCTTACGGCGGACAAGCTGCTGACTTACCTTCACATTCAGGCTTCGGGCGAGGGTCCGCAGACGAAAATCGATTCGTTCAACGCTGATTTTGCCGGGACGACGGAAATTCAGAAGGATTTCGACCTAAAGGACGCAACGCCTGAAAATCAGCTCGAGGTCAGCTTGCCCATCGAGCCGGGGGCAAAATTCGTCTCGGAAAAAATAATGTTCCAGGCCGGCGCCGACTACGAAAAGCAGCTCGCGACGTACGGCGAAACGATCCACAAACTGCATCATCCGCGCATTCCAGACGAAACGCCGATGGGCTGGTGGAGTTGGACGGCGTACTACGGCAACATCAACGAAGGCGAGACGTTGGTCAACGCCGACTGGCAAGCCGCGCATTTGAAACAGTTCGGCTACAACTTTTTACAGGTCGATGAAGGCTACCAATATGCGCGCGGCGAATACATCACGCCGAACGCGACGCAATATCCCAGCGGCATGCGTGCCCTTGGTCATCACGTTGTCGGCGACGGGCTTGTGTTCGGCGTATGGACGGCCCCGTTTGAAGTGACGACGCGCGCGTGGGTTTACGAGCACCACAAAGATTGGCTGGTTCACAACGCAAAGGGCGAGCCGATTCCAGAGGGGTTGTTGTGGCGGCAGAAATCCGATCGACGCTATGCACTCGACACGACGAATCCCGGCGCGCAGGAATATTTGCGCGAGACGTATCGAGGGCTCGTCCGCGAATGGGGCGTGCGCTTCATCAAACTCGATTTCATGGATAGCACCGCGATCGAAGGCGTTATGTATCGCCCGCATACGACTGCGCTGGAAGCATTGCGCATCGGTTTGCAAGTGATCCGCGATGCCGTAGGCGAAGACGTGATTCTCGACAAAGACGGCAGCCCAATGCTCACTCCAGTGGGACTGGTCGATACGGGACGCATCTCGGCCGACACGGCGCACTCATTTGAAGGTACGAAGACCGCCGCGCCCGGAATTGCCGCACGCTTCTACATGCACCGCAACTATTTCATCGACGATCCAGACGCCTTCAACACCGTTGCCGAAACGTTTGCCGATCACACGCGCGCGTCGAACGAATACCCTCTGAATCTCGCGCAGGCTTCGGTTGCGCTTTCGGCGGTCAGCGGCGGGATGTACGAAATCGGCGACGACATGGTTGTGATGGGCGCGCAGAAAGATCGCCTCGCGTTGATCGAGAACGAAGATTTGCTCAACATCGCGAAGGTCGGGCGCGCTTCGACTCCGGTCGATCTGCTGACATACGAACCGGAAGACGAACTTCCCAGCGTTTACTTCTTGCGCGAAAGCGCGCGGCAATCGATTCTGACGGTATTCAACTGGACGAAGTCGCCGCGTTCGCACACTTTCAAACTGACCGATCTCGGCTTGGCCGCCGGAGATTCGTTCACTGTGACGGATGTTTTCGATCCAAGTGTGACGGTCTCGTACGCCGGCAGCACGCTGCATATCGAGAATCAGCCGGCCGAATCGGTCCGCGTCATCAAGATTGTCGATGGGCAGATGACCGCGGCAGCTCCGAAAGTGATCGCGAAGGTGCCGGCCGAAGCGAAAACCGGAGCGATGTTTGACCTTTCTGCGGAAACCGATCCGGACGGCGTTCCCGCGCTTTCGTACTCGTGGGATTTCAGCGATGGGATCACGCAAACAGGCCGCAAGGTCACGCACACCTATACCGTGCCGGGCTCGTACGAAATTCACTTGACCGCGCCGGGCATTGACGGAATTCCGTACACGAAAACGTTCACCGTTAAAGTCGAAGGCACCCTGCACGCCTATCCAAATTTATTGGATAATCGCCGCTTCCGCGATCCGGCGGATCATTGAGCAGAAATCGTCGTGAGATGCTCGATCAGTTCGATAAATTGTGGCGCGAATTTCCAAGTTCGATCGGCCCTGGAGAAAAATGACAAAGAGACTCGCAATCTGCCTGCTTCTCGCGGTTGCTTTTGTGTCGAGCGCTCTCGCTCAGGATGCATACGTGCCTCCGTCGGAATCAGCCGGCGGATGGCGGCGATGCAAAACTGCCGAGGAAGTGCGTTCGCTCGGCGGAATGGATCCCGAAAAGTTGGGGATACTGCGCGAGGCGCAGTTGGCGCTCTTCGCCGGACCGTGGCAGATCGTGATTATTCATCACGGTTATCTTGTTGCGGAGTGGTACGGACTCCCGGCGATGCCGACGACGACGTTCGACGGTTGGTCGTCCACGAAATCATCGACGGGCATCGCGTATGGCCTGCTGCTGGAAGATAGCCGCAATCACAAATTGCCCCACGACGCGCAGATCGATCTCGACACTCCTATCTACGATTACATTCCGGAGGGGTTTCCGCTCTCCGATCCCGAGAAGAAGAAAATCGAGCTGCGTCACATTCTTTCGATGACTTCCGGCATCGCGGGCGAAGATCATGGCTTGATCGGTTTAGCCGACACGCCGGGAGGCGGCGACTACGAAATCGCTTTGGGGCGGCAGCCGAATCGGTTTGGACATTCGGCGGAAAAACTTGTCGCCGAACCTGGAACGCACTGGGAGTATTCCGACGCGGGCTTCGCGCATCTCTCGCTATTTTTTTACCACGCGACCGGGCGAGAACTTTACGACTTCATGAAAGAGCGCGTGTTCGATCCGATCGGCATTCAGAACGTCGGTTGGGATTGGCAAGGCGGAGCGGGCAACATCGGTCCGCACAACAACGCGCACAGCGGCTTGCGTTTTTCTGCGCGCGATTTTGCTCGCCTCGGGTATCTGATGGCGCACGACGGCAAGTGGAACGACAAACAAATCGTTCCGCACTGGTGGATCGAAACCGCGACGAAAAGTTCGCAGCAAATCAATCCGAGCTACGGCTACACGTTTTGGGTGAATACGGACGGTGTGCTTTGGCCGAGCGCGCCGCGAGACGCATTCGCATTCCGCGGATTCACCGCGAGCCGGCTCTACGTTGTCCCGTCGATGGATCTGGTCGTCGCGCGGCTTGGCTACGCGCCGCAAAACTGGGGCGAAGAGTCGCTCTTGCCCGCGATAATCGGCGCGATCACTGACCGCAGCAGCGGCAAGAGCGAAAAGAAGTGAGCGCGCCGTGCTCGTGCGCTTGACGCCGAAAAACAATATAAGATAGTAGCTCGGCGCCCGGGTGGCGGAATGGCAGACGCTGAGGACTTAAAATCCTCCGGGGATTTTTCCTCATGTGGGTTCGACTCCCACCCCGGGTACCAATTTTTCTATCCACTTTCAACTCGTTGGCTGCTTCCGGATTTCCGCGTAATCACCGCGTAACTTCGTCACGATCGCACATCCCGGAATCGGGGACGCGAGTCTCGTGCACTTGACATACAATCACTCCGTTCAAAATGTCCCAAAAAAATAAGCGAGTCATGGCGAAACGGCTCTCATCGTTTCTTATCCTTGCGCTTACGATCGGCATGCTCGCCTCAAATGGGGCGACCGTTCCAGTCTTCTCGATCGCGCATTATGCTCCCTCGCCGCGTGATTCTAGAGTCCGCTGCCCCGAAGTTCACCAATCCACTTTTTTCCCTGTTGCAGTGTGGTACAGCGGCGGCAAAGCTCGGGCACCGATGCTTGAGACTCTCACACCGGATTCACCGAGGATTTGGAAAGAAGACCTCTACAAAATCAAGCAACTCGGCTTCAATACAGTGCGCACGTGGGTAGAGTGGAACGTTGGCGAACCTGAAGTGGGCAATTACCACCTCGAAAATCTTGACCTGTTGCTGCGACTGGCCGACGAAGCCGGCCTGAAAGTTATCGTCCAGGTCTATGTCGACTCGGCTCCTGAATGGGTTGGAAAAAAATTTCCCGATGGGAGATATACAGCACAAGACGGGCAGCCGATCCCTTCTCAGGCAGCGCCCGGCTACTGCTTTGATCACCCTGGCGTGCGGAAGTCGATTCTCCTTTTCTTTCAGGAAGTGGCGAAACACGTGTCAGCAAGTCCCGCATTCTATGGGTGGGATTTGTGGAGCGAGCCAGCCGCGTTGAACTGGGCTCGCATTGGATACAAATCTGAGCCGATGTTTTGTTATTGCCCGAGCAGCCAGGAAAGATTCCGGAAATGGCTGAAAGAAAAATATCAGACACTCGATCATCTCAACGAGGCTTGGCACCGGACATTCAGTGACTGGAGCCAGGTGGAACCGCCGCGTTACGGAACCATTCTTACGTACACAGATTTTATGGATTGGCGCGTCTACTACGGCTATAAATTGGCCGACGATTTGGGAATGCGCAATAAAGCGGTGAAGGCTGTCGATCCAGATCACGTGACGACCAGCCATGCGCCCAATCCTTCTCCGCTCGTGCGCACTTTAGCTGACCCATACGATCCGACCGATGATTTTCTGATGAAGGACTCCGTCGATTTTTTTGGGACGAGCTTCTACCCAAAACTCACGGCGCCTGAACACAATTGGACATTGGAGCGGCAAGAACTGGCGATGGATCTCGCCGGCAACATGACTGGTGGGCGGGGATTCTATGTTGGAGAACTACAAGCTGGGTATGGAGTGCACGGCACAGTCGTCGGTTCGCCGGTAACGGCTAGCGACCTGGAGATGTGGACGTGGGGCATGGTTTCGCGCGGCGCTCGAGCCATCAACTATTACGCGTTTTACCCGATGAACGCCGGATATGAGTCAGGCGGTTATGGAATGATCGCGCTGGATAGCACGCTCACGGAAAGGAGCAAGCACGCAGGGGAGATTGCCCGTCACATTGAGGAAAATTCTGAGCTGCTGTTGCAATCTCATCCGGAGCGCGCAGAAGCGGCGATCGTATTCAGTCCATTGAGTCCATTGGTCGGTGGATACGATGAGGAAAATAGCCGCACCGCGATGCACAAAGCAGTGGCGGGGTATCACCGAATGTTTTTCGAGCGGAATCTGCAAGTAGACGTGCTCAGTTCTCGCGAACTCGCCCAAGATGACCTGGCGCGATACAAGCTGGTGATTGTTCCGTATCCTCTGATGCTGACGGAAGAAGAAGCGACAACATTGAAAGAGTACGTTTCTGCGGGTGGACACTTGTTTGTCGAAGCGCGCGCGGGTTGGGTCGATGAACAGGGGCATGCTCAACCCATAGTTCCTGGCTTTGGTTGGGACGAAATGCTAGGCGTCCGCGAAGCACAATTGATTCCGCAAAAGGAATTCACTGTGAAATGGGGAGCTGTACAATTCAAGGCGATGACCTTCCAGGAACAGTTCGAGGTCGAGAGTCATTCCGCGCGACGGATCGCCGTTACTGAGGACGGAACTCCGATTGCGTACGAAAACAAATATCAGAAAGGCAGCGCGATCGTTTTGGGCGCCTTTGCGGGGCAGGAAAACTATGAGCACCCGGTTGCGATGCATCCCCTCGCGGGATCATTGTCGCGCTGGGCGGATCTGTCGGAACCTGGGCTTCGGGCCACGGGACCGGTCGAGCTTCGTCAAATGGTTGGAGCGAATGGCCGGTGGGTATTTTTTTTCAATCATGGCGACAAGCCAGCATCCGTGGAGTTTTCTCGATCCCTGGAGAAACCTGCTTCCAGTATTCGAGAGATCATGACCGGAGAAAAAATTTCGGCTGCCGGGACTAAGCTGCATCTGGAAGCGGACGTTCCGGCAAACAGTGTTCGGGTTTACCGCATCGAGTTCTGAGCAAGCAAATTCAACAGTGGCACTTGGAGGAGTGATTGTGAGCGTTTCCCGGTATCGCGAACGCATCGCGGAAGTTCTGGACCGAATGTGGACCACTCAGACGGTCATGATTGAGAAAGTTGCGGCGGCCATGGCGGAGTGCATTGGCCGGGGCGGTTTAGTGCATATGTTCGGCAGTGGACACTCCGTTCTGCCGGTCCAGGATATGTTCCCGAGGTACGGTGCGTTTCCGGGATTTCGCCCGCTGATGGACATGCGGCTCATGTGGACGAATGTCATCGGCTCCGGGGGCGCCAAGGGTTTGCTCTGGCTGGAACGCCGCGAGGGATACGCAGCCGTGCTGTTTGAAAACGAGCCAATTCGCCAAGGAGACGTGATGCTGGTTTTTTCCCACGGAGGCTTGAATGCCGCAGGAGTTGAAGTGCTCCAGGAAGCCAAGAAGCGCGGGCTGACAACCGTCGCGATCACATCGATGGATAACTATAGTAAGCGTAGCGCCACGCACTCATCGGGGAAAAAGCTGGCCGACGTTGCGGACTACGTGATCGACAATTGCGTGCCGGCGGAAGATGCTTTGGTCGAGGTACAGGGTTGGAAGGCCCCGGTGGCCGCAGGATCGACGGTGGCGACGGTCACCATCGCCATGGCGATCATTGCTCAAGTCGCGAGTGATTTAGCGGCGCAAGGCAAGAATCCTCCCGTTTTTGTTTCGCCCAATGTCCCTGGCATACCGCCGGATAACAACAATCGCGTGTACGAAGAGTACGAGCGTTCGCTGAAGCGATAGCCCTTGAGCCACACCATACGGCCGCGGCTCCTGTTTTTCAGTTCGTGCGCAGGGATGCTTGTCTTCGGGATCGTTCTCGCGATTTTGGGAACCGTCTTTGGTTTGCCTGCGATGCGCGCGCGCTTGCAGATCAGCCTGGCGCAGCAAGGGACATTATTTCTGCTGCTGTATCTGGGCATTTTCGTTGCGTCCCTTTTGGTGGGCCCGCTGATCGACCACCTGGGAGCCAAAGCAAATCTGCTGACGTCCTCACTGATCGTTGCGCTGGCAATGATTTTTTTTGCAGGTGCGCACTCGTTCGCGGCTGCAAGTGGCGCAGCAATCTTGCTGGGGTTCGGGGGCGGCGGCTTAAACACTTGCACGAACGCGCTGGTGTCGGACCTTTACGTCGAGCGGCGCGGACCGATGCTGAATCTACTAGGGATTTTCTTCGGCGTTGGTGCCATCAGCATTCCGCTGATGGCGGTGAGCATCGAAGGACGATTCACGATTCCTCAGTTGTTTATTTTCTGCGCCGTTCTGGCGGCTGTTTGCGCTCTGTGGTATGCAGTGAGTTCGTTTCCGCCTGCAAAAGCGAATCAGGAATTTTCCTGGCGCGAACTTTTTGAGGTTGCGAAATATAACGGAGTGCTGCTGCTCGCCTTCATTTTGTTTCTGGAGTCGGGCAACGAGGCGTGTATCGCAGGTTGGACCTCTACGTATGCGAACAACGCGGGTTATGCCCCGCGAGTTGCGACGCTGATCTTAGCAGCGTATTGGGCCGCGCTCATGCTCAGTCGAATTCTGGCGTCGAGGGTGCTGCAAGGAATCAAAAAGTCCCAGCTCGTCGTAGCGGCAGGGGTCTTATCTCTTGGAGGATGCGTAGTTCTGCTTTCCGCTCGATCGCTGGTCGCGTTATTTGCCGGAACGGCATTGCTCGGTCTGTCCTATGCACCGATCTTTCCGACCACCCTGGCGATTGCGGGCGACCGCTACTCGCAACGAGCGGGAACTGTGTTCGGGCTGATGTTTTCGATTGCGCTCATCGGGGGCATGATGTTCCCCTGGGCCGTCGGGCAGATTTCGCAACAAGTCAGCGTGCGAGCGGGGATGATCGTGCCGGCAGTCGGGGCAATCGGCATCATCGGATTGTCGCTCGCGGTTTTGTTTGGGGAACGAGAATCGACGGCGCCGAGTACGAAGTGAGTTCGTCAAAATGGGTTTGAAGGGGAGTTAGGGTGTCGCACTTACTCGCGGTAGATCTCGGCGGTACCAAATGTTCTGCCGCAGTCGTTGACCGCAAAGGAAAAATTGTTTCGCGCCGTACCGTTCCGGTGGATGTCAGCTCTCCATCAGGACCGGTGACTCAGATCGTGCAACTCGCGAAAGATTTAGCCGGGTCCAAAAAGCCGAAGGATGTTTATGCTGCCGCCGCAGTCGCAGTGCCGGGACTGGTTCGCCGCGACGGTACGGTTTGGGCTCCGAACCTCCCTAGTTGGGAACAGATGCCGTTAGCGGGGCAATTGAAACGTGCTCTCGGCATCTCGGTGCAGGTCGAAAGCGATCGTATTGCGGCCTTACTAGGAGAGTGCTGGCGAGGAGCGGCGCGCGGCGCCTCCGACGCGATTGTATTGATGATTGGCACCGGGATCGGCGCCGGAATATTGAGCGGCGGACACGTCATTCGAGGAGCCCACGAGCTTTCGGGATGCGCCGGATGGCTCACGGTCACGGGCGAAGATCTGCCTGCGGCTCGTGGTTGCGGCGAATTGGAGTCTTTAACCGCCGGACCAGCCATCCCCAGAACGGCGCAGGAACGTCTGCGCAATGGGGAGAAGAGCAGTCTCACAAAACTAGACGCCTCGAAAATTTCTGCGCACGACGTCGCGACTGCCGCGCGCCAGGGCGACGCATTGGCATTGGACATTTTCGATCGTGCCGGCCGGCTTCTCGGACTTGCGATCGCGAACCTCGTTAGCCTGCTTGATCCAGAGATTGTAGTTCTGGGTGGAGGAATGGCGGCGACTTCTGACCTGTATCTTAACCCGTTGCGGAAGACGATGCTTGAGCGAGCACAGCCGCTCGCCGCAAAGAAAGTCAGGGTCGTCGTGAGCGAAATGGCAGACACCGTAAACCTGATCGGCTGCGCGCACCTGGCTCTCGAATCGGCGGTGCGTACTCGGGACACCGCGTCGAAAACAGCGACCTCGGCGAACGAGTGGAGAAAGAACTTACGGACTCGGAAGGAGAAACGATGAACCGGCGTTCATTCGCGCAGTCTGTCGGCGGTGCCGCGCTATCCGCATTCGGCGGTGCGCACGTATTGAAGGCACTGTCGGACGGCAGCTCAAACAGGATCATGGCCATCACGCCGCATCCCGGTGACGGCCTCTTCACGATGGGAGCGCCTTTGGCGTTGCAGATCGAGCGGGGAGGGGCCGGAACTCTGCTGAGCTTGTCGATGGGAGAGAGGGGAGCCCCGAAAAATATTCCCGTTCAGCAGTACGGAGAAATGCAGCGCGTGGCCACTCAAAAAGCGACGCAGTTGATCGGCGCTGACGCAATAATCCTTAAGTATCCTGATGGCGAGGTCCCATTCAACGAAGAAATTTCGTTAGAAGTTTCCGACGTGATCCGTCAGCACAAGCCAGACGTCATCGTTACGCATTGGAGTGGAAGCTGGCACAAGGACCATCGGAATTGCCATTTGATTGTGCAGGACGCCATTTTCTACGCCGGTCTGGCGACAATGGAGAGAAGCCACCCGGCACACTCCGTATCCAAACTGTTTTACGCCGACAATTGGGAGGATGCGACCGACTTCGTGCCGGACACTTTCCTCGATATCGGAGCGATTTACGACAAGTGGATGCAAGCGTGCGACTTCTATCCTATGTGGCGAGGCCAGACGGGTTTTTTCCGATACAACGACTATTACGCCGCACTGTCCGTGATGCGTGGCTGCATTTCCGGTTTCAAGCACGCAGTTGCATTGATGTCGGACCCCGGTCAGCGAATCAGCCGCCCGTCCTCACTGTGACCGGCCCAAAATATTCGAGGCGCAGAAGCGAATGCGTCGATATCGATGCGATATCGAGCAAGGCCTGACGGATTCGGGATTTCCGCGCGATCGCCGCGTAACAGATTTTTCGCGAATCTACCAGATGTGGACGGCGCTGATTCGCGGAGGGCCTGAGCGGCCCTGGATAACCTGAGTCTCCAGCACAATCTCCAGGTTCTTGTGCGCCCAATCCTTGGGCACCTGACTTAGCATCTCGTCGATGTGGTGCCCATCTACGAGAAACTCTCCTGCTGCCACGGTTCCGCCCCTGCCAATACCAGCGCCTACGACGACGTATTGGTCGGTGTTTGGATCGATAAGTCGAGCTACGATCGCGTAGTCCTTATATTCGCCGGTTTGAATTTGCTGAGCGCGGGACAAAACCCAGTCGCGCTTCTGCGGGTTTTGCCGATCCTCGATCCAGAAGCGAGTCATCTCTCGATCGTTGGCAAAGTGAAACCGCAGGGGAGAAGTAAGCCGTAGAGTCCAACTATTGTCGAACGCGCCGATGAAGACAGATGGACCGCGGCGCAAGTCTTCCAACGTGGTCGTCGATTCGCCGAGCACGCGATAGGTCTTTCCGTACGTACGCAGCATGCCTGCGACATTCACGAGGGGACTGACATCGTCGATGATGATGGCGACCATCGTGTCGGACAGCGTGATTTCGTGTTGAGGATCGGCAGCATCGCGCAGGCGGATCGAGGAATATTGGTTCTGGTCGGCAAGACAGAACAAGACCGGTTGCTGCGACGTGATGAACGGTCCCCAGAACTGTTTTAGAGCCGTTGTTCGAGTGAAATACCAGATTGCCGTGACCGCGAGCACTGCCGCCAAAAGAGCCGGAATGACTCTGTACGCGGTCCGATGGGTTGGCGTCGCGAGCGCAACACTCGACTCGCTCGTCGCCGTGGAAGTCGGGACAATTCCCTGATCTGTTTTCTTGAGCGGCAAGTCCAAAGGCAACGAAACCGTGGTCCCGATCGGATGGCCCGGCCAAGAGAACTGCGGAACGTACGAACCGGCCGGAAGGTATAGCCGAATCTCCTGGCTGTGATGGTGATCCTGATAGTACTGCTCGATGCGTTTGCGAATCTCCGCGGCGGTCACACGGACGATGGGGTCCGTATTTGTGTCGTAGTCGGCGGGACGGCCGAAAATCTCCACTCCCAGGATTCTTTCCTTTAGCTGGTCGGTCTGGCCGGACAGGACACGCGCGACTACAAATCTGAGGAAGCTGGGATAACGCTTGCTGGAATTAAAAAGGGGAGTGGCCAGCAACTTTTCCAGTTGCTGATGGACGGCATTTCTTTCCGCTTCGCTGGAAGGCGTCCAGCTATCTGTTACCTGCTCTGGTAGCAAGCTGCCCCGCTCACCCCGAGTGATGGCCTCGCCACACCACAAAACAAAAGCACGGGTATTTCGATTCGACTGACTCGCGATTCAAATAGTGCGGTTGAGGGAGATAGTACCGTGCAGTTGGCACGTTCGCAACGTAAAACCGGATGGCGCGGCTCTTTACGTCGTTTACGCCTGCTCGAAACTCATTGTAAACAATCGCGATAGGGGAATTTCCGCTCCTTATCGTTCTTATCGCCTTTCCTTTACACGCAAACCCTTGCCTGGACGTATGCAATTTTTCTATACGTGCAGACAGCGATTTTGATTGGGTTTGTCCTGTTTCGTCTTTGTGTCCGGCTGCTCTTGGAGGGTGTTTCCATGCTAAGTGGTGATCGTTTCTCGAAGTTGTGCTCTGTCTTTTTCTGTCTGGTTCTCTTCCTTCTATGCACGGGCCGGGCGTTTGGCCAGGCTCAAGCCATTACCGCGACATTGAGCGGCACCGTCTTCGATCCGGCAGGCCAGGTTCTCGAAGGCGCCAGGGTCACGATCTCGAATCCCGAGCAAAGCATCTCTCGAGCGTTTTCGACGGGGGCTGCGGGGAATTACTCGTTCACCCTCTTGCCGCCGGCAACGTACTCGCTCGACGTGGAGGCGCCGGGCTTCAAACACTATAGACAGGAAGGAATCACGCTCGGCGCCGGCCAAGTCGCCGAGCAGAAGATCGTGCTGACGATTGGTGCGGTGACGGAACGGATTGAGGTCAGTTCCGAGGCTCCGTTGCTGAACGTCGACAACGCGAACATTTCGTCCGACGTTAGCGCGCGGCAAGTGACCGACCTCCCGCTGAACCTGCGCAACGTGATCAGTTTGGCTACGCTCAACTCCTCGGTGAGCAACGCCGCCGAAGAACAAGTCGTCGGTGCGCCGGGCATTTCCGGCAGCGCCGACCAGGACATCTCGTTTCTGAATTTCGGTGGCACATTCTTTGACACGGCGATGTATCTGTTGGATGGCACTTGGGACACGCGTCTGGACTGGGGCGGTGTCGTATATGTTCCTGCCGTCGACGATGTGCAGGAATTCAAGATTCAAACGAACGCTTTCACCGCGCAGTACGGGTTCAGCAGCGGAAACGTGGTCAACGTCGTGACCAAATCGGGTTCCAACCAGTTTCACGGAGACGCGTACGAGTTCTATCGCAACAGCGCCGCCGACGCGCGCTACTTCTTCAATAGCGGAGCGCAGCCAAATTTCGATCGCAACCAGTTTGGCGGCACAATCGGCGGGCCGATTCGCAAGAACAAGACATTCTTTTTCGGATATTACGAGGGATTGCGACAGTCGACGCCGGCGACTTACGTCGGCACCATGCCGACGACGGCGGAGCGAACTGGAGACTTCTCGGCGTTGCTGGGTGGGCCGACCGGTCAGGTGGACGGGCTCGGGCGCCCGATTCTTTCCGGCGCGATCTACAATCCGTTTTCGACGCGGCCGATCACAGCGGGCGTGGTTGATCCGACCACTGGCTTAACGGCGACCAGCACGGGATACATCCGCGATCCGTTCGCCGGAAACATCATCCCTGCGAATCTCCTCGACAGCATTTCCGAAAAAATCGCGACCGGAACGTACTGGCCGCTGCCGACCTCCGGCGGGCTCGTCAACAATTACCTGAATGCGTCCGCCGCGGAAGCGCACTCCAACGAATATTCCGTCCGCATCGACGAGAACATCACCGACAATGACCGTCTGAACGTCCGCTGGTCGCAGAAATTTCAATCAAAGATCAACTATCCAACCTACTACGGCGCTGACGATCCTGGCGGTCCAGGCGTGATCGCGCCAAACAACCGCTACAGCATCAATGCGGGTTACAACCACATCTTCAGCCCGACGTTCGACATGAGCGTGAACTTCGGCGATCAATCGCCACGTGGAGCAGTCCACCACGCAGAGCTTTGGCTTTGCTTCGTCGACGCTGGGATTGCCGAATTTCATCGATGGGATCGCGCCATCGTTTCCCGAAATCCAGCCGCAGAGTTACTCGCCGTTGGGAGCCCAGGCCGGACTCGACAACTACATCGTTCCGCAGACGCTCTGGACCAGCTCGGTGGATTTCACCAAGTCGATGGGGCGGCACAACATCGGGTTCGGATTCATGGATGTGTGGGCGCGCATCGATGGCGGGCATTACGCGAACACCACCCTGCAATATCAAACGACTTCCACAGCGGGACCCAATCCACAAGACCAAGCCACGGGAACCGGCAATGGTTTCGCATCGTTCTTGTTGGGCGTCGGAAGTGGAACGGATCAGACGGGCTATACGCAATTCCCGGCGACCGACAAACACTTGCTCGGTTGGTACGTGCAGGACGCGTGGAAAATCAAGCCACGCCTGACGCTCAACCTTGGTTTGCGCTATGAAATTCAGACGGCTCCGACGGAGCGCTCGAATGCGCAAGAGTATTTTGATCCGACCGCGGTGAATCCGATCAGCAGCGCCGTAGGGTTCAATGTTCCAGGAGCGCTCGTGTTCAACAGCCCTTCGGACCGCGGGCTGTACGGCACGAACTATCATAATTTTGCTCCACGCATTGGAGCCGCATACCAGGCGACGAATCACGTTGTCGTTCGCGCCGGCTACGGCATTTTCTATGTGCCCAGTTACTACGGACAGGGCCCCAACATCGGTTACTCGCAGTCGACACCCTGGGTCACCAGCCTCAACAGTGGTCTGAATCCTTCATCGACGCTCAGCGGAAATGCGTCGCTCGGTTTGCCGAGTGCCTTTTCAAGCCAGGTGCCTGCGACTGGGAATAGCCTCGGCGGTCTGACGGATGTGGGCTTCGGGTTGAACCCCGTCGTTTATCCCGATCGCGCTGGCTCCTATGTGCAGCAGTGGATGTTTGGAGGCGAATACGCGTTTACGAACAACGATCTGCTCGATGTCAGCTATGTCGGCAATCACGGCGTTCATGTGCTGGCGCAATATCTCGAGTGGAACGAGCTGCCGGCTTCCGATCAAGCTCTGGGAAACCAGTTGACCCAAATGGTCCCGAATCCGTTCTTCGGAAAGATAACGTCGAGCGGTTGCGGTCTCGATCAACCTACGATCGTGTATGGTCAATTGTTGCGGCCATTTCCGGAATATTGCAGCGTGACGGAAGCGCCGCCGGCGGTTGGCGACTCGACGTATAACGCGTTGCAGGCTACGTACACGCATCGCTGGCACGGTGGCTTGCAGCTCAACGTTTCCTACACGTACTCGAAGTTTCTGGACGACGTGCAAGGCGCTTCCGGTTGGGCTTTCCCCGGCACCGGAAGCTCGGTGCGCAATTCGTACGATCTCGCGGCGGAAAAAGCAGTCGACCCGAGCGATCTCACGCATAGCCTCGTCGTGAATCACAGCTATGAGCTGCCGATTGGGCAAGGAAAGAAGTTCGGCAGCGGTTGGAGCAGGCCCGTGGATGCGATCCTCGGTGGTTGGCAGTGGACGGGGATCGTGACGGCGCACACTGGATTGCCGCTTTCCATCAATCCGGCGTCGAACAACACCGCGGGTTTTGGCTTTAACCAGCGTCCAAACGTCGTGGCCGGTGTCGATCCGATACCTCAGAATCAGTCGATCAACGACTGGATCAATCCTGCGGCATTCGCTCAGCCGGCGGCGTTTACTTTCGGCGACGCGCCCAGATTCTTTTCTAATCTTCGCGCGCCGGGTTTCGTGAACTTCGACACCGGCATTCAAAAATGGTGGAAGATCACGGAAAGCAAGCGCATTCAGTTCCGCTTCGAACTATTCAATGCTTTCAATCACCCGAACTTCTTCGAACCGGACACGAACCTTGGTGACGCCACCTTCGGCACAATCACATCTGCTTACCCTGCACGCAGTCTCCAGTTCGCCGGGAAGTTCTACTTCTAGGAGTGCGTCGCTAGCCCGCAACCCCCGAGGCTATCGTCTGGCGAGTCACGAATGCTTGTGAAGTCGAGGAAACTTCGTGACTCGCTGGATTCTTGTGCGGAGAATTGCACGTTCTCCGTGCCAGGTCGTGAAAAAAAGAAAACGCTCACGTTAGCTGACAGAAAAGCGCCAGGATAGTCTGGGCGGCAGAGCTGAAATCAGGAGCGCTAGAACTGTGGCGATGCGCCAGGACACGAGAATGAAGGCTCGCGGACTATCCTCGAAGCTCTTCGGGTGTTGTTGCTTTGCTCTCTGTATTTTTCTGAGCCCGTTCTATCCCGCGGAATCCCGCGCACAAGAAAACCCGGCCTCCATCAAAACTTTTGCGAACGGAGTGGAGCTTCGCAAAGGCAACACGATCTTGCAGGTTGTGGCGTTGCGAGATGATGTCTTGCGTGTTCGCGAATCTCTGCATGGCGCGTTGCCAGAGGACGCGTCGTGGGCCGTCGAGGAATCGATTCGGAAGCAAGCGGTTGCGGGGGTTCCGCAAAATGGTCCTACGTCCGCAGGATTCCAAACGAAATCCCTTCGCGTAGCGATTGATCCCAATCAATTTGTTCTCACTGTGTCTGATCTTCAGGGTCATGTACTTCAGGAAGATGCCGTGGACTGGCCCGCTGAATCGCACGGCTCAGGATTTCGCATCTACAAGAAAATGCCGATCGACGAACATTACTTCGGCCTCGGAGACAAAATTGGACCGCTCGATCGGCGCGAGCAATCGTTTCGGCTTTGGAACACGGACTCTTTTGGATTCCAGGAGTCGACTGATCCGATTTACAAAAGCATTCCGTTTTTTATCAGCGAGCGGGAAGGACGATATCTCGGCGTACTTCTCGACAATACATGGTCCACGAATTTCGATTTTGGCCGCGGCCAGCGCAATCTGATTTCCATCGCCGCCGAAGGCGGGCCGATCGACTACTACTTGCTGTTCGGCCCGGAACCCAAAGACGTCGTCCAAACCTACGCGTGGCTTACCGGCCTTCCTCCGCTGCCGCCGCTCTGGTCGCTGGGGTTTCAGCAGTCTCGATTCAGTTATGAAACAGAAAAACGTCTGCGCGAGATTGCCACGCGGTTGCGCGCGGACAAGATTCCGTCCGACGTACTCTATCTGGATATCGACTTTCAGCAGGACAATCGCCCATTCACGGTAAACAAGGAGCGCTTTCCTCATTTTCAGCAGATGCTGGAGGATTTGAAGAAGGAAGAGTTTCACGTTGTCGTTATCACGGATCTCCACATCGCTCATCTGCCGAACGCGGGTTACTCGCCCTACGACACGGGAGCCGCGCAAGATCGCTTTGTGAAGAATCCTGACGGGAGTGTTTTCATCGGAAGCGTTTGGCCCGGCCCGGCTGTCTTTCCCGATTTCACGCAGCAACAAACCAGGGCCTGGTGGGGCGGGCTGTACAAGGATTTCTACACCGGTGGCGTGTCAGGATTTTGGAACGACATGAACGAGCCGTCGGTCTTTCTTACGCCGCTCCATACGATGCCCGGAGATGCCCGTCATCGCATTGATGAGCCCGGCTTTCGATCGCGCACGGCAACGCACCTGGAGATTCACAACGTATACGGAATGGAAAATTCGCGCGCGACATACGACGGACTGATCAAGCTCAATCCCGACCTCCGACCATTTGTTCTCACGCGGGCGACGTACGCAGGAGGCCAGCGCTACGCGGTCACGTGGACTGGCGACAACACAAGTTCATGGAACCACCTTCGTCTTACCACGCCGATGTTGTTGAATCTCGGGCTGAGCGGCTTCGGTCTTGCTGGCGCGGATGTAGGCGGCTTCATCGGCACTCCGCGGCCGGAGCTGCTTACGCTCTGGACGGAACTCGCGACATTTCAGCCGATCGATCGCAATCACACCAACAAAGGCGCTGGAGACAAAGAGGTTTGGGTTCACGGCCCTGAGCAGGAAGCGATTCGCCGCCGATACATTGAAGAGCGCTATCGCCTGTTGCCGTATCTCTACACGACCGTGGAAGAGCTCACGCGCACAGGCTTGCCCGTCGTTCGCCCGGTATTCCTGGAGTTTCCGCATGCGACTGCGGATTCCCATCCGATCGACCTCGATGCGGGCAACGAATTTATGTTTGGTCCGGATATTCTCGTCGCGCCTCCTCCTTTTCCGGAACAGCCTGACAAGTACGACCTGAAACTGCCACCCGGGGTTTGGTACGACTACTGGACCGGCGAAAAAATTCAGCCTCCTGTCGCTGCCGACAAGAATTCTGCGCCCGTCGGCGTTTTCATCAACCCTCAGTTGGAAAAGCTGCCTGCGTACGTCCGTGAAGGCGCGATCATTCCGATGCAGCCTGTTACGCAGAGCACAACCGAAGCACCGAGTGGGCCGCTCACGTTGCGCGTTTATCCAGGCAAGGACTGCCGTGGCTCTCTTTATCAGGACGATGGAAAAAGTTTTGCTTTCAAACGTGGAGAATTCCTTCGCATCGATTTTTCTTGCGAGATGACGGCGACGGGTGTTTCGTTTCATAAAATGGAACGACACCGCAGCTTCAAACCGTGGTGGAAGCAAATTCATCTTGAAGTTTACGGCTGGGACGCGCCCGAGGCGACGGTTAGATGGGGAGGGAACTCAGAGCCACCGAAAGCCACCGTTGACGCATCCAGGCACATTGTCAGCGTGGAATTGCCGGACAGCGCGCAGAGCGCGGACCTGGAAATTCGTAAATCAAACTAGAGCGCCCTGCTGAAGCTGCAGTGCGAGCGAGCTCGCGCGGACGATGTCGAAACATTCTTAAGTTACCGGGAAACAGGAAGGACCAGCGTTGTCTGCAATATGGAAGAGCCAATTCATTCTGGTCGTTTCGCTTTTCACGGTTGCTGCTTTGGCTGAGCAGCCAAACGGTCCGACTCCGATCTTCCGCGTGACTCCAATGCGTGGCGTTGATTTCACCCTGCGCAACTCGCCGACCCAGAGAAAATACCTCATCGAGACGATGCCCGGCGGCGTAGCCATGCTCGATTACAACAACGACGGATTGATGGACATTTTTCTGGTGAACGCCGGACACGTAAGAGATCCCATGTCGCCCGGGCTCGGTTTTGATCGCCATGAACCCGCGTATTGGAATCGTCTCTATCGGCAAAACAAAGACGGATCCTTTACAGATGTCACCGAGAAGGCCGGCCTCGCAAATGCCGGGGACACCAACTATGGAATGGGCGTCGCCGTCGGCGACTACGACAACGACGGTTATCCCGACATTTACGTGACGAACTACGGAAAAAACATTCTCTATCACAACAACGGCGACGGTACCTTCACGGATGTGACCGCAAAGGCCGGCGTCGCCGCAGGCGGCTGGTCAGCTTCCGCCGGTTTCTTCGATTACGACAACGATGGAAAGCTCGACCTCTTTGTCACGCGCTATCTCGATTGGAGCGTCGAGAAAAGCAAAACGTGCGGCGAAAAACAGCCTACCTATTGTCCGCCCGGCGATTTTCCTCCCATCGCGAATGTCCTCTATCACAATCGTGGCGACGGAACTTTTGAAGACGTAAGCGTCGCTTCAGGCATTGCCGCAAAAAAAGGTCACGGCCTTGGAGTCGCATTTGCGGACTACGACGGGGACGGATTCACCGATGTGTTCGTCGCCAACGATGTGACCGCACAATTTCTCTTTCACAACAATGGCGATGGCACTTTTTCCGAAATCGGCTTAGACTCCGGCGCCGCTCTAACGAGCAACGGGAAAATGCTTTCAGGCATGGGCGTCGCTTTTCAGGACTACGACAACGATGGTTTGCCCGATCTCCTCGTCACCCAACTCCCTCATCAGCCATACATCGCGTTTCATAATGAAGGCCACGGAGCTTTCAGCGCACAAGAACTGGAATCCGGTCTCGGCGCGCTTTCCGGCAAAGCTTCAGGCTGGGGCGTCGGACTCGAGGATTTCGACAACGACGGATGGAAAGACGCTTTCATCATGCAAGGCCATGTGTTCGATAACATTAGTTTCTACGACGGTTCGCTTCACTACCTCGATTCCCCGTTGCTGGCCATGAATCGCAAGGGCCACTTTGAGAAAGGCGATGCCGGTTCCGATGTGCCGGTCGCGGGCCGCGGCGCAGTCTTCGGCGATCTCAATAACGATGGCTGGATCGATGTTTTGACTTCATCGCTCGGCGAACACCCGCGTCTTTTTCAAAATCGCGGCGGCAATTTGCACTGGCTGACTATCATCTTGCGCGGCAAGCGCAGCAACCGCGATGGTTTCGGCGCTCGCGTCGAGGTGAATGGCCAAACGCGTTTCGCCACCGCAACCGGAAGCTATCTCAGCTCCAACGATAAGCGACTACACTTTGGTCTAGGCGACGCGGAGACGGCAAACATCGAAATCCGTTGGCCCTCGGGCATTCGCCAAACGATGAAAAATGTGAAAGCCGACCAATTTGTGACGATCGAAGAATCGGTAGCGCCATGATGCACGCTTTGCTTTGGACTTCGCTTTTGCTGCAAACGCAAACCGCCGCTCCTGCGGTTCCACCGGAGGCCGCATCTCTTCTTCAATCCGGAGTGCAAGCAGAGAACTCGAATGATCTGGACTCTGCGATCGCAGCGTTCCGCAAGGCCGCGGACTTGGCGCCATCGTCCGCCATCGCGTTCTTCCGTCTTGGCGACGCTTACATGCGAAAGGGCGACTACGTCGATGCAATTCCGCCGCTCAAACATGCCGCCGAACTCAACCCCGATGCTCCCGCAATCCAGCAATCGCTCGGTTTCGCTCTTCTGGCTTCTGGTTACGCTTCGGAAGCGATCCCACATTTCGAGAAAATCAACGAAGTCGGCGCCCTTGGCATCGCTCAGTTGCAGTCGGGCTTGCCTGCCGACGCCGTCGCAAATTTGCGAGCTGCACTCATCAAATCGCCCAACGATCCCGATCTCATTTTTTATCTGAGCCGTGCAAGCGCGCAACTCTCCTCGCAGTCGCTGGACAATTTGCTGGCATCTTTCCCAGACTCACCGCGCGCTCGCCAGGCGAAAGGTCAAAGTTACTTCCAAGAGAAAATGTACGCTGAGGCGGAAAAGGAATATCAACGAGCGCTGGCGCTTCGTCCGGATCTGCCGGGTTTGCGGCTCGAGCTCGGCCAAATCTACGAAGCTCAGTCGGATTGGCCGAAGGCCGAAAAAGAATTTCGTCAGGAAGCCACGACGCAGCCGGGAAACGCCGAAGCAGCCTATCGTCTCGGCGACGTACTCTTGCAAGAAGGCAAAATGAAGGAGGCTGCCGAAGAGCTCCAGCGTTCAAACAAACTTCGCCCCGACATGGCGGACACACTCTACTCGCTGGGCCGGGCCTCGGCAGCAACCGACCCCGCTACAGCAGAGCAAGCCCTCACTCGCGTCACCGAGTTGGAAAAACAAAGCCCTTTGGCCGCTCAAGCCTACCTGGCCTTGGCCGGCGTGCACCGAAAGCTGGGCAAGACCGACCAAGCCTCCCGTGACATGCAAGAATACCGTCGCATTCAGTCGTCGCTCGCCGTTGCGCCTTAGGTTGCCGAGCATTCTCGATCGAATGCTCTAATGCCCCATCACAAATCCCCAGCACGCGTACGCTCCATTGAGTGACGAACAAAACTGATACTCGTCGTATTGCGGATCGTTGTTCTGCGCGCTCGGCAAGTCCGAAATGTTTCGGATGGACACCCAGTTCGAGAACTCAACCGCTTCCAGAGCCTCCGCGACATAGGCGTCGTTTTCGTCCAGCGTCGCTCCAATCTTTTGATATTGTGCTCGCTTCCCATACTCGTCGTCGCTGATCCGCGAATTCGTCACAACGTCGGTCAGCTCTCCGCCGGGGGCCTGCCAGTAAATTGCCGGACTGCCGGCGGCTTTGCGCCCCCATTTATCCGCCTTCAATCCGCTATTCACGCAGGCGTCCGTCGCCAGAATCTGCTTGTTCACATAGTCGTACCAGGAAGTACTTCCGGCCGGCGGATTGGTCCCTTGCACATTGCTGAGCCCGGTGAATATTTGCGACTGCTTCTCCGCTGGCATCGTAAATCCATAGCGGGCTTTGTTCGTCACGACCACATCTCCCACGTCGAGCGACTGCCAAATGCCACCCGACGTGCCAGAAGTGATCAGAAATTTGAACTTCGGAGTTTGACCAGATCCGATAACCTTTTCAAAAAATCGCGTCGTCAGCGCCGTTTGCATCTTCGGATGGAACTCACTCTTTAGGCAAACAACACTTTTCCCGTTTACTTTCGTCTGAAAAAAGTATCCGTGAGCCTTCGACTTTGGTGGCAACGTGAGTCCCGCTAACACGAGCGGCGTAAAATTGTTAGCCGTTCCGCTCGTGAAGTGGTACTTGCCTCCCCCAAACACCCGCGCCATCGCATCTGTTTCTTCTTCGGTCCAGGTCACCATCACGAACTCCGCAGCCGGCAACGCTGTCACGTTTGCCGTTGATGGTGCCGCCACATTCAATTTGAGATCTACCGTTGTAATTGCCTGGCAATTCTTGCATTCGGTTGGCATAGAGAACTCCGTCGCGGATACGCCGCTTTTTAATTTATCCGTCCGTGGATTTTCTACTCGCGATACTGTACGGAACAAATGATAACCTCATCGTGACGTTCATGAGGTTGACAGACCGTAGCACAACACGAGGCGAGCCGCAATCGCGTCATGGCATTTTAATCGAGCAACCGAAATTGTTGGCTGTCAGCACGGCATCGAAGTGCGGCGCTTGAACAACTTCTACGGTGCTGCTCGTCACCAGAAAATTTTCTGAGTTACTAGCCGACGCGCCATCAAAGATTTTGCTTCGTGTGCAGCGAATTATCGCGCGAAATAAGCGCTAATTTCCCGTCGAAAATTGTGGTACAACGCTCTCACGAGTGGTGTGTGCCTGTTCGTGTTGACTGAGTTCGTTTGACAGGGTTCGTGTGCCAGGGAGGCGTGTGATGTTCTTCAGTTTGTCCCGGAAGTGCGTACTATTTTCTGCAAGTCTGTCTTTATTCCTGATTTTCGCTGGAATTTCTTTCGCCCAAGCCGTTTTCGGAAACATCATCGGCAGCGTCGTCGATCCGAGCGGCGCGGCAGTTCCCAATGCTTCGGTCGATGTCACCGATACCGACCGCGGCAACACTTACCACGTCGTGTCAAACGACAGCGGCAACTTTGAAGTGACCCACTTGCTCGCCGGCCACTACAAAGTGCAGATCACCGCAGCCGGCTTCGGTACGTACGAGAGCACTGCGGAAGTACAGATCGACGCATCGACGCGCGTTGACGCTGCGCTCGGCCTGCAGCAGACATCGACCAAGGTCGAAGTGAGCTCTGACACGCCGCTTCTCAAAGTGGATCGCGCCGACGTTAGCACCACTCTGAGCACGCACGAACTCGGCAGCCTTCCGATTCTCAATCGCAACCTGACGCAGACGCTGCTCATTACGCCCGGCACGCAGCTCAACGACTGGCAGCACGCGTCGTCCGAAAATCCGCAGGGCGGCTATCAGATCGACGTCAACGGGCAGCAGTTCACGTCGAACGGCTTCTTGCTCGACGGCACGGAAAACAACAGCGCGATTCTTGGCATCGCGGTCATCAATCCGAATATCGACTCGCTCCAGGAATTCAAGGTGACGACAGGGAACTACGACGCCGCGTTCGGCTCGGTGGCAGGCGCGCTCTTGCAGGCGACGACCAAGTCGGGCAGCAACAGCTTCCACGGCTCTCTCTTTGAATATCTGCGGAACGATGTCTTCAACGCGGAAGATTGGACATCGCAGCAGTCTTTGCCGTTGCGATGGAATCAGTTCGGCGGCTCGATCGGCGGACCGATTCTCAAAAACAAATTGTTCTTCTTCAGCGACTATCAAGGCTTGCGGCGACGGCGCGCCGCTTCCGTCGTAACCACCGTTCCGACTGCCGCTGAGCGAGCCGGCAATCTAACCGGACTCCTCGGCAATTACATCTGCGCCGACGGCACATCGTCCGCAACGCCGTGCGCAAATCCCTTCAACGTGCAAACGACCGAAGGCAACACCGTCCCGGCACAAGCGGGAATGATCTTCGATCCTACGACCGGCAATGCCGACGGCACCGGCCGCCAAGCCATCGCGAGCGGCGGCCAGGTCAACGTTCTTCCATCGGTCCCGACGGCCGTCACAAATATTCTTGCCTACCTCCCGATGCCGAACACGGGAGGTGCCGGTGCCATCGCGAACAACTACGTCGCGACGGGCAGCGAAGCGTTCAACAGCGATCAGGGCGACGGCCGCATCGACTACAATTTTTCCGACACGCTTCACTTCTTTGGCCGTTACACGATTGCGGACTTCAGCAAATCGGCTCCCGGCGCGTTCGGTGCGATCGCCGGAGGTCCCGCGCTGAATTCGATCGGTTTTGCCGGCACGGCGACTGCGCGTAACCAAAGCTTGGCGCTCGGCGCCACGTACACTCTCAGCTCATCGCTGATCACCGACTTCCGTTTCGGTTTCTATCGCTATCGCATCAGGGTGCAGCCCAACGGCGTCGGAACAACTCCGGCCAGCGACGCAGGTTTCCCCGGTCTGAACCTCGGCACGCCGGAAACCAGCGGGATGCCCGCGTTTTACGTCAACGGCGACGGCGGCTTCGACTTTGGCTACGCGCTCGGCGTCAACCAGTGCAATTGCCCGCTGAAAGAAACCGAAAATCATTTTCAGTGGGTGAACAACTGGACGAAGACGCGCGGCAATCACACCTTTGGATGGGGCGCCGACATTCGCCGCGCGCAGCAGCAGCGCGTGCCGAGCGACTCGCATCGTTCCGGCGAAATCACGTTCAACAATGGCGTGACCGGCGATGCCGATGTCGATGCGCTCAACGCTGGCACGACCGGCTCCGCGCTCGCCGCATTTTTGTTGGGCGATCCGAGTAACTTCGCGCGCTACTTCACGGGCGCGGGTCTCGAGCCGGGCCTTCGCCAAACGCGTCTCTTCTTCTACGGGCAGGACACCTGGCGCGCGACGCGCAAACTCACCGTCAACATCGGACTGCGCTACGAAAATTATTTGCCGCAGACCGCTGCGAGTCCCGGCGGAGCAGGCAGCTTCGATCCCGTCACTGGCGACGTGCTTGTCGCCGGCGTCGGCTCCGTGCCGTCGAACATGGGCGTACAGGCCTACAATCTCGGCTTCGCGCCGCGCCTTGGCATCGCGTATCAACTCACATCGAAGACCGTCATTCGTGCCGGCTATGCACGCAGTTTCTCGCCCGCCGGACTCGGTGCTGTGTTCGGCCAGGGTCCCGACTACGATCCGCCAATCACGCTGCCCCAGCAGGTGAATCAGGCGAACAACTACAGTCCGGTGTTCAACCTGTTGAATGGGCCGCCGGTTCCTGCAAGTCCGGCAATCGGCGCAAACGGCCGCTATCCGCTGCCGGATGGCCTCAACGTCTACTACTTCTTCGATCCGCAATCGAGCTACAGAATTCCGTTATCCGATTCGTGGAACTTCACGGTGCAGCGTGAGATCACGCCGAGCTTGACGTTTGAAGCCGGATACGTCGGAAATGTTGGACGCCACCTGTTCGTGAATCCGAACGTGAACCAGGCGTCGCTCGATCCCACCTGCACCGTGGCGACGTGCTCCGACTTCGACTTACGCCGGAAATATTTCGTCGCGTTTGCGGGCGAAGGCCGCGACATCAGCCAGGGCCTCTATCAGACTTGCAACTGCGACAATTCCGATTACAACTCGCTCCAAGTCAAATTGCAGAAGCGCGTCACGCATGGCCTCGATTTCCTGATCGCGTACACGTACGGAAAAGCGATGGCCGACTCCGAGACGGGCGGCGTGTTCTCCAACAACCTCGATTGGCGGCAGGATCGCGGACCCGCGAACTTCGATCGAACGCACGCGGTCACGATCAGCCACGTTTGGGAATTGCCGTTCGGCCGCGGCCGGCGTTTTGGAAACGATTCGAGCCGGGCCGTCGATCTCGTTTTAGGCGGATGGACCTTCAACGGAATTACGACGCTTGAATCCGGTCTGCCATTCACGCCGACGGTATCCAACGCGCCAAACGTTTTCGCCGACCTCAACAGCGTTCGTCCCGATCAAATCGGCAATCCGAACGTATCGGATCCGAACGCAACGTTGTGGTTCAATCCGGCGGCGTACGTTGCGCCGCAGGCGGTTGGCCGCAACGGATTGGTCAGCCACAATTCGCTGCGTGGTCCTGGCTTCGATGAATTCGACCTTTCATTGAGCAAGATTTTTACGATCAAGGAAGGCAAGACAGTCGAATTCAAATGGGAGAACTTCAACGCGCTGAATCACGTGAACCTGGCGAACCCGAACGCTGTCGTCGATCAATCGGGTGCGGGCCAGATCACTTCGGCGGCCGACATGCGTGAGATGCAATTCGGATTGCACTTCCGCTTCTAACGACCAAACGCATCACGTTTCAACGGGCCGACATTTTCGCACGGCACCGGGCGAGCTTGTGTAGGGGCGCAGTGCGCTGCGCCCCATCTCGGCTGGATGTCAGCAATTCAGTTTTTTTCGTCTAAGGCGATTTTCGTTTCGAGGATCGTAAGCGAAATCCTACGGAGGGGTTTGCGCAATGAAATGGCTTAAGTTCGTCTGCATGATTGCAGGGATGACTGCGATGGCGGCGCTGGGCGTCTCGACGTCGAGGGCGCAGGCGCAAAAAAATGTACCGCCGGATGAGCGCTACAAAGTGGACATCCTCATCGTCGTTGGACACCCCGACGACGATATCGAGGTCGCGGCATACATCGCGAAGCTGATCGAAGAGCAGCACAAGCGCGTCGCGGTCGTCTACGGAACGCGCGGAAATTCGGGCGGCAACGCGGCCGGATTGGAACAGGCAAAGGCGCTGGCTGATGTCCGAGAGATGGAGGCGAGGCATTCGATCGCTTCTTACGGAATCACCGACGCCTGGTTTTTGAAGAATGGTTCCGACAGTCCCGGCGGCGACGTGCTGCGTTCGCTCGAAATTTGGGGACACGGCCAGTCGCTCGAAGAAGTTGTTCGGCTGGTGCGGCTGACGCGGCCCGAAGTGATCCTGACTTGGATGCCCGGTTACGTGGTCGGCGAAAATCATGAAGATCATCAGGCTGCGTGCGTGCTCGCCACGGAAGCTTTCGACATGGCTGGCGATCCGCTCGTGTTTCCCGAACAGTTGACCGCGCCGCGCCAACGTCTCGGCATCAACAATTATGGCGAAGGCCTTCGCGTTTGGCAGCCGAAGAAGATTTATTTCTTCTCGGACGCGACCGACATGAGTTTTCTGAAGGGCAAAGGGCCGGAATACAAGACGAGCGACATTTCGCCGTCGAAGAAAGTTCCGTACTCTGAAATCGCGGCCAAGGCGTGGGGATTTTACAAGACGCAGAACGATTTCACGGATGCGCAGCTCAAGACATTCACTGAGACGCCGATCCTGCTGGTGAGAGGGAAGTCGCTCGTGGGCGGCACGGTGACCGGCGATATTTTCGAGGGCGTGACGCCGACTCCGATTGCGTATCATCCGCCGGTTCCGCACGATCCGAAAAATCGGCAGCCGGCTTTTGAGCTTGGCGGGCCGTGGTCGTTCTATCGCATGTTCGCCGTCGGGCACGATCTGAAGGAAATGCAGGGACTGTACACAGCCGAAGCGCAGGTCGCGCCTGGCGACACACTGTGGGTGCCGCTGCTGATTCGCAACGACAGCGACGCGGAAGAAACGGTCGCGATTCAGGCGACTTTGCCGAATGGGTGGACGCAGAAGCCAACGGATCAGTCCTACGTCGTCGGACCGCACGACACATACGCGATTCAGTTGACTATCAAGCCGAACGATTCCGACAAGGGAAGCTGGCAGAATCTTTCCTGGACCGCGTCGTCCGATGGAAAGCAGCTCGGCGCGGCGGCGCTGCGCGTGCAGGTCGTCAGCAACGGCCTGCCGCAATAACAATATATATAGGTGGGCGATTTGTTGGCGCGAGCAGCGGTTTCGGCTCGCGCCAACTGTTATTGGAGCGTTTTCGTCAGCCAATCGACGAGCGCCTTTTTATACCAATGCAATTCGGGGTGCGGCTCCCAATGATCCATGCCGTGAACGCCGCCCTCGACGGTGACCAGGTCGCATTTCGCGCCGGCGGCTTTCATGTCTTTGCACATTTCGACGGACTGCTCGTAGGGCACGTCTTCATCTTTTGAGCCGTGCATCAGCAAGTATGGCGGCATGTCTTTGTGGATGTAGGAAACCGGCGATCCCTTGACGAGCACGGAGACGTTCGTCGCTTCTACGGCCGAAATTCCAAATAGTTGATACATCTCGGTCGGGATCGGCTTCCACTCAACCGCGGCGGCGGCGAAATCGTGTACGCCATAAAGCGAAACCACGGCGGCGATCTCGTGATTTTTTTCACGCGCGCCGACATATGAAACGAGATGCCCTCCGGCGGACTCGCCAATCAGCGCGAGGCGATTCGGATCGATTTTGAATTTCGCAGCGTTCTTGCGGACGTATTGAATCGCCATTTCCACATCGTCTGCCGGAGCGGGGAATGTAAATTTCGGCGCGAGACGATAGTTGATGCTGATCCAGGTGAAGTTCGCCTCCGCCAATGGAGCGAACAAATAATTGATGTATTGCTGCTTGTCGCCGGCGATCCAGCCGCCGCCGTGAACGAGGATCGCTCCGCGAAATGGGCCGGGCCCATCCGGAATGTGCGCGTCTAACAACAGATGGACGCCCTGGGCTTGGCCATACTCGACATCCTTGAGTTCTTCAGCGCCCGCTCGATAAACGAACGCGGCCAATACCAGCAGCGAAAACGCGAAGTTGAACAGGAGAGTTTTCATTGCGACGAATTCTATAACGACGCGAGTGAGTTCGGGCAATTCAGTGAACCTGGTTCGCAGTGCCCTTAACCTTACCTCGCATCCGGGACACAATCTGCTTGCACAATCCGTAAGAATGCGAAACGATTCGAAAGTCAAAATTGTTCAGGTTCCCGGTTTGTCGTGAGTCAACCAGGGTACATCGTTCAAAAAAACAAATATATTTCGTTCGATCGGCGGGTATCGTGGAAGCGAGCCAGGTGACCTCGGTCCGTGATGAAAAAGCTTAAATTCATTGTTTCTCTTCATACGCAGGACAACGATTTCCAGGTCGCGCAGGCAGCTGCGGCGAAAGAGGCGGCTCAGAAATTTGGAGTCGATGTGGAAGTGACTTACGCCGACAACAACGCCGTCGATCAAAGCACACAACTTTTGAAGGCGATCCAGAATCGGCCGGAGATGCGGCCGGACGGAATTGTGCTCGAGCCAGTCAGCGGCACCGCGCTGCCGCAGGTGGCGAAGGCCGCCAGCGCGGCGGGAATCGGCTGGGTAGTGTTGAACCGAAATCCCGAATATCTTTCCGAGCTCCACAAGTCATCGAAGGCGCCGACATTTTCGGTAAGCTCGGACCACGGTGAAATCGGGCGCATCCAGGGAAAACAGTTTGCCGCGCTGTTGCCTCGCGGCGGAACGGTTCTCTATATTGAAGGTCCTTCGCAGAGTTCGTCGGCGCAGAAACGCACGGCGGGAATGACGGAGAGCAAACCAAGCAACGTTCAGATCATCACGCTCAAGGGCAAATGGACCGAAGAGAGCGGCGAGCAGGCAGTCGCAAATTGGCTGAAGCTGGCGACGTCGCAAAATAAGACGATCGATCTCGTGGGCGCGCAAGACGACGCGATGGCGATCGGCGCGCGGCGCGCATTCGATAAGGTCACCAACGCGGAGGAGCGCGCGCATTGGCTGGGCTTGCCGTTCACCGGGGTCGATGGACAGGTCAAGACCGGACAGGCGTGGGTGCGCCAGGGATTGCTGACTGCAACGATTTACTTGCCGCCGCTCGCGGGGACGGCCGTCGAGATTCTCGCAAGAGGGATGCGCGACGGAACGCGTCCGCCGGAGCGCACGACGACGGCGTCGTACTCGATTCCGGAAGTTAGTGCGCTGGCTTCACGAAAATCGTAATCTTCTTCCTTCGTCGTTCACGTCCGGACGGGCTCGGTTCAAAGATTTCCCGCTGACTATCAGGAGAAAAGAAAGCCATGAAGAAGCGAGTCTTTTTCTGCGCGCTGTTGATGCTGATGTCGTGCTTTACGGTTGCGGCGCAACAGGGACAGCAGCCGCTGACATTTTGGTACGAATATCACGTGAATCCTGGAAAGGAAGACGAGTTTCTGAATCTGGTGAAGACGGTCGGCGGGCCGGTGCGCGACAAATTGATGGCGGAGGGCGTCGTGATGGCGTGGGGCGTGGAAGCGCCGGTGATACGAGTGCCGGAAAACGCGACGCACATGATCTGGTACATGGTCGCGGACTATGCGGGCGTGCAAAAAGTGGAAGACACGATGGACGCGCAAATTGCCAAGCTGACCGAAGAGGCCGCGAAAGGCTCGGCAGGAGGAAAAAAAGGCGCAGCGGCCGCGAGCGGGCCGATGGCACGCTACGCAGAAATAACTGACTTCTCGAAGACGCATGACTACCTAACGCGAGCGATCGTTTCGGGTTTCGCGAATGACAGACCAGCGGCCGGAGCTTTGCCTTGCTCGCGATACAGCTTCGTAAAAGTGAAACCCGGAAAGAGCGCGGAGTATCGCAAGGCCTGGGAGAAATACAACAAGCCAATTTTCGACAAGATGATTGCCGATGGAACGATCATGGCGTACGCACTCGTCGTGGAAGATGTGCGCACCGACGGAGATTTTACGCACTATACCTGGATCGCGACCAAGGACTTGGCGGCGCAGGACAAAGCGCGAGCCGAGTTTCTCGGCGATCGAGAGAAACGTTCGCCGGAAGAGCAGGAAGCAATCACGAAGTTGTTTACGGAACTCACCGATCCGGACGCCAATCGAACACAATTGAACCGGGCGTTGATTTTCCATTTGCCGAATCAGAAGTAATTCGCGCGATCCTGCTTGCGGCGGCCTCCGGCTTCGGTTGGAGGCCGCTTTTGTTTTGTGGGCGTTGAGAGCATCAGAATATTCTTCAAAGAATAAAGAGTAACGCGACGTTCGCGATCAACATCAAAGGTCCGCGCGAAACGATCAGGAAGCGAAGCGGGCGGCTTCCCATGCCTCGCCTGCATGGTCGTGGTGTGACGATTCATCTCCGACGAGACTCGGGGGAATCATTTCAAAACTTTTTCAATCTGGGGGAATTCCATGTCTAAGTTGAACGGCAAAGTAGCACTCGTAACCGGCGCTTCGAGAGGCATTGGCGCTGCAATCGCAAAGCGACTCGCAAGCGATGGAGCGGATGTGGCGATCACGTACACGAAAGGAGCAGACGCTGCGGCTACAGTCGTCAAGGAGATTGAAAAATTGGGCCGAAAGGCGATTGCGATTCAGGCAGATGCCGTCGATGCCGCGGCCGTGAAGGCGGCGGTGGACAAGACGGTTTCGACGCTTGGACGACTGGACGTTCTGGTGAACAACGCCGGCACTGCAATTCCCGCAAAATTCGAGGATGCTTCGATCGAAGACCTCGACTGCGTGATCAACCTGAATATTCGCGGGATGTTTCTGGCGACGCACGCTGCGCTGAAGCACATCCAGAAAAACGGACGCATCATCAACATCGGGTCGTGCGTCGGCGAGCGAATGATGACACCAGGATTGGCGGCGTACTCTGCGACGAAGGGCGCGGTGAAGATGTTCACGCAGGGGCTGTCGCGCGAAGTCGGAGACCGCGGAATTACGGTGAACAATGTGCAGCCGGGGCCGATTGATACGGATCTGAATCCGGCGTCGAGCGAGTGGGCGACGCCACAGGTTGCGGTGACGGCGCTGCAAAGGTATGGGAAGCCGGAAGAAGTGGCTGCGCTCGTTGCGTTCGTGGCGAGTCCGGAGGCGTCGTACATTACCGGTGCGAATCTGACCGTCGATGGCGGGACGAACGCCTAGTCACGGATCCCTTAATTCGGAAGACCCAAAATTGAAGCGCCCGACCTTGGCTGGTCGGGCGCTTTTTGCGTCTCGTCTACTGCAAGGGGTCCGCGTCCAAGCGTCACTTATTAAGGTCTAGGCTGCGATTCTCGACGATCGGCAGTCGTCGCCTTTCCGGCGACGCCGGGATGGCTTGCTGGCTCGAAATACCTACCCCCCACCCGGGCGTTTTTTCAGAGAGTGCGCAAGGCATTTAAAATCAATTGCTTAGGAAACATACTGTTTTCGGGAGTGCGCAAGCCATTGTAAATAAGAGGTTTGCGGGAGGGCCTAAAATTCAAAAACCGGCGGGCGCCGGTTTGGTGATGCTCAAAACTGCTCGCAAAAATGTACCAGGACAGAATAGCAGATTCTGGGGATTTGTCAAGGGGCTGTGAATCGTTCTTTGCCGAGTGTTGTTGCGGCGGAATCGATCGGCGCTGAGTGGCGCGGTTTGAAAAAGTCGCCGGCGGGACGCCAGCGCTACCGCGAGCGCAAGACGCGAGGATCTTGCCGACATGGGGCGCAGTGGGCTGCGTCCGTACATGGTGGTCGGGAAATTCATTGGGACGACCGGACCTGGGCCTCCGCACAGACGCCTCGAATCTCTCCTGGAAGCGTCTGAAGTAGAGCTAAATCAAATAAATGCAAAGAGTTGCGAGCTGGCTGCCAGTGTTTCGTACTGGGACTGGGGGCACATGCTAAGGAGCGTACTCGCGTACTTTTTCTTCAGGACCCCTGTGCCATTGGTGTGACAGGAGGCGGGCCGCATTCTTGACCTGTCCGAAGGGGTATGTGTCCCAGTGGGCAGCTGACCGAAAGGCCGTGTATCACGCGGATCGACTTCGAATCGGCGCCCAAGCAAGTCGCAAGAACAAAGTTAGCGGCGTGCGGAACTGAGACAAGACCAGCGGACGGAGGCATCAGGATGATCCGTAAACTCGCGCTGCTGGTTCTGCTAGGCGCGTCGGCCGCCAACGCACAAGAAGTGATGGCACCGAAAGTTCTCACGACCTCGGATGGGCCGGCGGCCATTGCTGCGACGGCTCCAACGGGCCAAGGCAGCATGTGGGTCGATTCGGGAGGCTCAAGCCCGCTCGAAAAGGATTTCGCGGCTCGCTTCTTCATCGAGCAGGGCGTTGTTGTTCGCACCTTTGCGGGGTTCGACGTCGGCGCGTTCGTCAACACAACCGACAGCATGGACCAAAAAAGCTACGACTGGAACCGGTTCGCGCGGGGAAGCGCGGGCATCAAGCTGGTTCGGACATTTAACAACCGATACTTCGGCGGCCTCGTTCGCGGCGACGTCGGCTACACAGCGGAACACCGGTTCGTGAGTGGAACGTCTGCGGCGGCACCTTCGTTCGACATCAATTATTGGATTGGCTGGCAGCCACTGCAGGGACGCATGCCTGGCAGCAGTTGGGGCATTGCGGCGCTGAACATCAGCCCGACCGAGCTGCACAACACGTTGTTCAACGATTTCGTCAAGCAGGGCGTCGTGCTCTGGAAAGAAGCGGACCACGGCACGAGCCATCCGAAGCCTGAGCTGATTGCGTTTGGGCAGATGACGTACTCGAAAGACATCCTGGGCTACGACTGGAACAACTTCACGCGCGAAGGCGGCGGTCTGGAAATCATGGTGCCGACCGAGCACTCCACCTACGAAGTCGGAACGATGTACCTGTACGAGACGCGAACGGTGATTCCGCGAAGCGCAGCCGGAGTCGAGTTTTTCATTCGGTTTTGGCACGGCTGGCAAGACAGGCACTAGCCAGCAACAGCGGAACGCTTTTTGACGCGTAGACGGGCGCCGAGAGAAGCCGCAGAAAGAATTCCTTAGGAGAAAAGGCCAAGTATGAAGAAGGTTTCCATAGCGGCGATGATCGTGGTGATGGCGGCGGCGCTGAACGGCTGCACGTACAGTAGTGGATCAAAGGTTGCGACCGGTGGCACGAACCCGCCGCCGACAACACCTCCTCCGACGACGCCGCCACCGACAACGCCACCACCGACCACGCCTCCGCCAACGACTCCTCCGCCAGCCGGAACGCCAACGCCTGTCGCGCCGACGAATCCAGCTCCGATCGCGATTCCTCCTGCGGGGAGCAATGAGCAGATGAACCCTGTTCCGGGAATGTGGACTCCTCTCCCGGTTTCGATGCCGATCAACCCGGTTCACGGAATTCTTCTGACTACCGGCAACGTGCTTTATATCGCGGGTTCGGGAAATTGCCCTCCAGGCCAAGCCGGCTGCCCGACGGGTTTTGGTTCAGCGACGCTCTGGAATCCGACGACGAACGCGTTCACGACTTTCCCGCTGCCGTACTTCGACATGTTCTGCAACGGCGCGACGCAGTTGGCGGACGGCACGATCTTCATCAATAGCGGCACGCAAACGTATGCGACGGGTCCAGCAGCGGCGATCATGCGCGCGATGCACCACGGCAACACCGTTCCAACAGGACGCGCATCGATCATGACGGAAAAAAGTCCCGGCCATAGAGCTCCGAAGGACGCGACGACGGTTAATGACCAGGGATTTGGCGGCACGCCGCGTTCGGCGATTTACAACCCGACGACTTTGACGTTCAAGGAACTGCCGCCGATGCAGGCCGGCCGCTGGTATCCGACGACGACGATGATGGGCGATGGCCGCGTATTTGTGTACGGCGGACAAGACGAGAACGGTGACGACAACGCGCTGATCGAATTCTGGCACAACGACACGGGCAAGTATGAAGCGGTGGTCCCGACGTGCTCGATCGGGGGCGGCCCGGTGGGAGATTGCCGGACGCTGCACTATTCGGACAACACCCTTCCAGTGCCCGGCGCGCCGGCACTTTATCCGCGCATGGTGCAACTGCCGGACGGCCGACTCTTACACGCCGGCCCTGAACCGGAAACGTGGGTCTTTGATCCTAACGCGCCGGCGACTTCGCCGAACTGGACGTACGTGAACTCGACGTTGAGCACGGAATATCGCTCGTACGGCTCGGTGGTTTTGCTGCCGTTGCTGCCACAGACGAACTATCAGCCCGTGGTGATGACGTTGGGCGGCATGGGCGCCAACGCAGTGGGCGCCAACACGACAGAATTGATGGACATGTCGCAGACGAACCCGATGTGGGTCGCTGGTCCGACGATGTCAGCGCAGCGCGTGGAAATGAACGCGGTGCTTCTGCCGACCGGCAAGGTTCTGGCGGTAGGCGGCAGCGCAAACGACGAGCAGGAAGGCACGATGAGCCTGACGGCGGATCTTTACGATCCACTGACGAACTCGTTCACGCAGGTGGCTTCGAATCTTTACCCGCACCTTTATCACAGCACAGCGGTGCTGTTGCCGGATGCTTCGGTGGTGCTGAGCGGCGGCAATCCGATACAGGGCCAGTTCCAAGACAAGATGGAAATCTACAAGCCGCCGTATTTCTTCAATGCGGATGGCTCGTTGGCGACGCGTCCTTCGTTGACGGCGACGCCAGCGACGATCACGTATGGACAGACGTTCAGCGCGACGACGAACGGGAACATCGCGAGCGTGGTGCTGATTCGTGAAGGCGCGGTAACGCACGCGTTCGACATGTCGCAGCGCCTCATCGGGCTGAACTTCGCCGTGAACGGAACGACGATGGGAATTGCTGCGCCGCCGAACTCGACGATTGCTCCTGCTGGGCCGTACCTGCTGTTCGTGGTGGACAACAACGGCGTTCCGTCGGTCGGTCAGCTGGTTATGGTGGCGGCTCAATAACATGAAGATCTGCGCCCTCATCGCAGCGAAGAATGAAGCTGTCGCGATCTGCATGACGATCGACAGCATCATCTCGGCGGGCGTCCCGAAAGAGGACGTCTACCTCGTAAGCGACGGCTCGACCGATGCAACGGTCGAGCTGGCGCAGACGCGGGGAATCAACGTCCTTGCGCTGCCGGTGAATGGCGGGAAATCTGTGGCGATCGCCAAGGGCATCAAGCACTTCAACCTGGCATCGTATGACTTGCTGGCACTCGCGGACGCGGACACGACGTTTGAGGACGGCTATTTCGATGCGATGAAGGCGGCGTTTGAAAAGAATCCGAACGCAGCGATCGCGTGCGGCAAAGTGAAGTCGCGTCCGAAGAATTGGCTGACGGCATGGCGAGCGTTGCAGTACGCCGTGGGACATTGGCTCATCAAGGAAGGGCAGAACGCGCTGAAGACGATCAATGTGGCGGCGGGCTGCTGCTCCGTGTTTCGGATGAGCTTGTTCGATCAGATCTGGGAGAGCAAGCCGAGCATCGTCGAAGACATGATGGCGACGTTGCGCGCGCATGACCTTGGATATGACGTGATTTACGTGCGCGACGCGGTGGTGATCACCGCCGATCCGCAGGATTTGCTTCGCTCGTATTCGCGCCAGTTGGTTCGCTGGAATGGTGGAGCGTGGACGTGCACGCGGCAACTGAAGATGTGGGGAAGCACGCGACGGATTGCGCTCGAGACGCAGTTGGTGCTGGGAGAAGGCCTGGTGACGTCGGTCCTGTTGATGTTCATGCCGATTTGGTTCTGGCTGTTTCCGCGGACGGTTGAAACGTGGTTCTTGATCGACAGCGGATTCATGTTTTTCAGCGCGGCGGTGGCGAGTGTGACCCAGAAGCGGTGGGACATCATCATGTACTCGCCTTCGTACATTTTGCTGCGCTTTGTGGATTCGTATCTATTTCTGCGGAGCTTTGTGAAGGCGTTCTTTCAGACGCAGTCGAAGCAGCTCTCGTGGCAGAGTTCTACGCGGTATAAGCTGACGTAATCGGGCACAGCCTTATCCTTCGCGTTCTTTCCTTCCCTAATACGAACAAAAGCGGCACTCGATAGAGTTTTACGCCTGGGCAAGCTGGGGCGCAGCACTTCTGCGCCCCTACGTCGCTGCCACGCTGGGGCTCGCGCGGGGACCGCGTACTATTTCGATTTAAACCTGCTGTTCAGTACTACCAATCCCAAAGTTGGCTGAAAGTCGGGTCCGACGTACCCTTGGTTCTTTTTGCGGGGTGGCTAGAATTGAAGTTGCCACTGCTGTATCCGAAACAGACGGGGTGTGACACAGCCGGTGGTCAGGAGAAAGCATGCCTTACGTAGGATGGTATCTTTCGGGACCCAGCACCGTTATCCATCTTTGCGCCAAGTACGTGATTCCGATGTGGCGCAAGTGGACCTTCTTCGGTCTGTGAACTGAAGCGCCAGAGACGCCTGCTTGAAGGGAGAGCGCAGACGCCCCTGGCATTGAATAGTCCCGAAGCGAACAACTATTGAGTTTTGATCGGAGCGGCTCCCGCGAACTTGTCAGTTCGTGGAGGCGAGCCCGCTTGCAACCGCATTGAACAACGTTCCGTTAGACAGGTCCTGTTCCAGGTTCCAGATCATAACGCCAGCAAGCTTTTGATTCTTCACGTACGTCATCTTGAATTTGATGGACGTGGGGTCTTCGTATGTCCAAAAGCTGCTGCCGTTGAAAAGGTACGGAGACTGGCTGACCGAATCGCGATATGCCGTGAATTTCGACTCGGCGGCGACGATGGTTGGGTAGGTGGCGCCTTGGTTGGACGGACTACCCGGCTCAAACAGGCCGTGGTCCTGGTTCGGGACGCCGCCCCATTCGTAACCATAGAACGGCACGCCGAAAACGAGCTTGCTCGCCGGCATTCCCGCCGCTTCATATCCCTCCACAGTTGAGCTTCCATTGTCCGTGGGCGAAGGATCGTACTGCGAACGGTAGAGCGGAGCGACCAAGCCTGTTTCGTTGTTCCACGGGCCGGCATAGTCGTAGGTCATGAGGTTGACGTAGGTCAGATACTTCTGCGTGGTGACCAAGTCGATGTATTGCCATGCCCACGAGCCGTTCGGACCGGCGATCGAGAGCGTGTAGCCGGTCTTGACCGCGTCGAGCTGGCTGCGGAACTCCGAAAGCAAGCCGGTGAAGTTGGAACGGTCGGTGGCCGACGCGGGGAATTCCCAATCGATATCGAAGCCGTCGAAGATGCCCGCCTGAGTGATGCCGCCGCCGAAGTTTCCCTTGATATACATGTTGATGCAGCTTGCAACGAAGGCAGAGCGGTTGGATGCGGATGCCGCGTTGGCGATCGTGCTGGCGCTGACGCTGCCGCCGCCGATCGAGACGATGATCTTCAGGTTGGGATACTTGGCTTTGAGTTCCTGGAACTGATGGAAGGTTCCGCCGAAGCTGCCGTCGGCGGCGCCGCTGACGGAGTTGCCGGCGGAAACTTTAGTGGTGTAGTCGTCGGCGGTGTTGAAGCTGGCGCACTTGTTGTTGACGATGTTGGCGAAGGCAAAGTTGATGGTGGTGAGAGAGTTGATCGTGCCGTTGGAGATGAGGTTCTTGGGATAGAAGCCGTCTTCAATGGCGTAACGCGGGTAGTAGCCGATGATTCTCAGACCGGACGAAGTCGTAGTTGGTGGCGGTGTCGTTGGCGGAGGCGTTGTTGGTGGTGGCGTCGTCGGCGGTGGGGTTGTTGGCGGTGGAGTGGTGGTCCCGGATCCGGTGTATGCGCTCAGCGAATTGACTGGTGTCCAGCCGTTGTAATTGTGTTGAAACGATGCGGACTCGGATGTCCAGTCGACATTCACATACACAATGCCGCTGACTGTCTTTGGCCCGGCGACGATGGTGCCGATCGAACCAGCGGGGACTGTGTCGCTGGGATCTTGCACCGCGCCGCCTGCTTTGACGATGACGGTGCCACTTGTCGGTCCCGAGGCGGATGCGGTGGCTGCGCTGGTGCTGGCCCGGCGAGTCGTGGTGGATTTCGGAGCGGCGTACAATGCGCTCGACAACACTAAGAGCGCGGTGAATATGCGGACGACTTTCATTTATTCTCCGTGAGAAAAGCTAAGTTGTATTTGGGCACTCGACCGCGGGGAGGCGATGATTAAACCGTCGGAGTAAAAAAGGGTCAAGGTGGCCGCGAGGGGGAATTTGGTACAGGTGCAGAGGACAGGACTAGAACTGTCTGAATGTCTGCATTGCATGTGCGGCGAGAATGATTTAAAGGGCGCGTGCTGTGCTTTCGCGGCGCGATGAGATGCGATAGAGTCGAAAGATGCGAATCATGCTGTGTTTATGCGGGGCTGCGGCGCTTGGCGCTGCGTTGATTTTGGTTCCGATGCGTCCACGATCAAGGGGTGTTGGCGTGTCCGAGGGTGCGACGAGTTCGGCTGCTGCTGCTGGCGTTGTGTCGGCTGATTCTTCGGCGAGTTCGCGCGCGACTGCGACGACTCCGGAGAAGGGGCCGTTCCTCGGATTTGACCGGAATATTTATCCTGGCGACGATGCCATGCCGATCTTGCGGAAGACATTTGCGTATGCGGGATTTTGGGTGGGGCCGCCGCCGGGAGAGAAGATCAATACGTGGAAGGGCAAGCGCGAGCTGATGAAGTCGCTCGGGTATGGGTTTGCGGTGTTGTATCGAGCACGTGCGCTGAATGAGGTGAAGAAGGACGCGGCCGCAAAGCAGAAGGCCGTGATCGATGCGAAAGCCGCGGCGGAGGGAGCGAAGTCGGAGGGATTTGCGCCGAACACGGTGATTTTTCTGGATATCGAGGATGGCGGGAGGCTGCCGCCGACTTTTCACACCTATTTGCGGGCCTGGGCGGATGAATTGAGCCGGGCGGGGTATCGGCCAGGGGTTTATTGCTCGGCGATTCCGAACAAGACGGACGAAAACATTCGCACTGCGGACGATATTCGCGAACCACATGGATGAGCGGGAGCTGGTGTATTGGGTTTACAACGATTTTTGCCCGCCGGCGCCGGGATGCGTGGCGTCGAAGATTCCGCCGGTTGTGAATGGGCGGGGTATACTTATGCGGCGATATGGCAGTATGTGCAGTCGCCGCGGACGAAGGATCGACGGCGAAGTGCGCTTCGACGTATAACGCGGATGGGAATTGTTATGCGCCGGGGGATACGGCGCATGCGTGGTTCCTGGATCTGAATTCGGCGAATAGTGCGGATCCGTCGTCGGCGGAGTGAAAGCTTTGGTGCCTGAGTTGTGAGCTAGACTCGCGAGCGATCAAGATCCGGGGTGGGCGGGTGAGTCGCTGGCTTCTGCGGAGCTTAATGGACTAAGATTCCCAAAATGGAACGCGCCCAAGTCGAAAAAATCTCAAAAGCATTGGCCGACGCGACGCGCCTCATGATTTTTGAGGCGATATCGGCGCAGGACCATGTGAACTGCAGCGAGCTGGTCGCGATGCGAGGGGTCACGCCGGCCACGGTGTCGCACCACCTCAAGGTGCTGACCGAGGCGGGGCTGGTGGAGTGCAAGCGGGAAGGGCAGTTTGTCCGGAGCCGGGTTGTACCCAGCGCGATCGAGGACTATACCCGGACCCTGAGCCGGATCGCCCGAGGCGGGCGCAAAACCTCCAAAAGGGCCTAGGAGGCCTGCCAGGGCCTCGACTTTCGGGAATTTCACCTTTTATTCGCCATAAGCGGTCGTGCCTTTATCGGCTGGCGAATGAGGGAGATCCAGCCCAAGTTCTTTCCTTATAACCGTTTACGCTTCGTTTTCATCTAAGCAAATGCTAACAAAACATTCACGATTTATACGCATAGAAACCATCAAAATAATTCGTGAGGCACTCCGTTTGCCGTCCGGTAAGGTGTAATTGCAGGTTAGCAATAAGGGAGTACTAGAACATGACCAAGCAGTATCTTCTGGCCAGCGATTTCGACCAGACGCTCAGTTTCAACGACTCGGGTGTCGTGCTGAGCGAACTCATCGGGTCCACGTCATTCCATGAAAAGGTGGCGGGACTCTCGAAAATGAATCTTGTGCAGCAGGGCGCGGAGCTTTCGTACCTGATCCTGCACGATCCGGAATTTCGCGGTGTTCGGCGCGAGCATTTGATTGAAACGGGTAAGCGGATTCGGCTGAAGCATAACGTCGCGCTGTTCGCGCGGTCGCTGGAGACGCTTGCGGAGGGCTACAAGTTTAACTTTTTTGTGATTTCGGCGGCGCCACAGGAAATTATTCAGTCGGCGCTGGATGGCATCGTTCCGCCGGATCATATTTTTGGGACGCGGTTTCGGTATAACGAGGCGACGGGCGAAGTACACTCGATCATTCGCGCGTCGGCGGGCTGGGGCAAGATCACGGTGCTCGAGGAACTTCGGGCGCAGATTGGGATCAGCCACGACCAGATCATTTATATGGGTGATGGCAGCTCGGACTTGCCCGTGATGATGCACGTGAATCAATACGACGGGCTGACGATCGCGGTGTCGGAGTCGAACTTCATCACGCGTGTTGCGAAGCGGACGGTGCTGAGCGAGAACGCGATGAGCGTGCTCGTCCCGGTGCTGGAGAATGTGTTGCGATGGGATTCGGCGCGGATCCGGAGATTGTTTGCGTCGTATGGGTTGACGCTGCTGGAGTGGGAGAAGCGGCGGACCGACATGCTGACGATTCAGGAATCGGGCATCGCGTTGGTTTCAACGCAGCCGCAATAAGCTGAGCGAAAAATTCAGAAACGTTTCAGGCGCAGTTGATCCCGGCGAACTGCCGAGGTCACTGCGCCACTCCATTTTTGTTACGAGTTTCCGCGCTGCGTGACGACGTTTGTCGTTGCCATTCCTGCGTGTCCGATAGACAATCCGCCGAGCAATCCCACTTCATAACCCCAGGAGAATGGCCGCGATGCCGCACCTCCGCACGCTTTTTATTGCACTCACACTTTTGTGCAGCGCGATTTTTACGCAAGTCACGGTTGCGCAGTCCCCGACGGACGCAGTCGATCTGACGCGGCCGCAGGACTACGTGCTGAAGCGCGTGTCGAGCTACGATCGATCGGGCGGCAACGACGACTATCGGACGATCAAGCCAGGGGAGACGTTGACCGTTCTCGATGTCGACGGGCCCGGGACGCTGACACATATCTGGTTCACGCTGTCGGACGAAGAGAACTATCACCTGAAGAAAATCGTGATGCGAATGTACTGGGATGGCGAGACGACGCCCAGCGTGGAAACGCCGCTTGGCGATTTTTTTGGTCTCGGTCTTGGCGAATATTACACGTGGGAGTCGGAGCTTCTGTCGGTGGGACACGAGCGCGCTTTGAACTGCTTTTTCCCGATGCCCTTCCAGAAGCATGCGCTGATTACCATCACGGATGAAGGCAAACAGCCCGTGGACGATTTCTATTTCAATCTGGACTACCGCGCGCTTTCGCATCCGCTGCCGGCCGACACGCTTTATTTCCACGCACAATTTCGCCAGGCGCAACCCAATCACGGCACGACGAACGATTGGGTGAACAACGGTGATCCGCGCGTCCTCGGCGTCAAGAATCTCGACGGCAAGGACAACTACGTCTGGATGGAGGCGACGGGTAAGGGGCATTTCGTCGGCGTGACGATGTCGGTGCTGCAGAATCAGGATTTCTGGTGGGGCGAAGGCGACGATATGTTTTTCATCGACGGCGAAACCCATCCGTCGATCACCGGGACTGGATCGGAAGACTATTTTCTCGGCGCCTACGATTTCGGGAGGAGCACTTCGTCTTATCGGTTGTTTGGCGCGCGGGTTGTAGGTGATGAACATGCCGGCACGCGGACGTCGGCGTATCGCTTCCATCTCGATTCGCCGATCACGTTTACGAAATCGCTGAAGGCGACGATCGAGCATGGGCATGCGAATCATCGCTCGGATAATTTTTATTCGGTGGCGTATTGGTATCAGACCGAGCCGCACGCGCAGTTTCCCACCTTGCCGAATGTTGATCAGCGGGTGCCGCGATTGCAGCCGACTGGTGGCCCGGGTAACGCAGGCGTCGTGCACTAGACGGCGTGCTATCCTCTAGTCCCCAAAACTCCGGAGGCCACGCATGGCGAAGAAAATTTTGATGTTGATCGGCGACTACGTCGAAGACTACGAAGTGATGGTCGCATTTCAGGCTTTATTGATGGTGGGGCACACCGTTCATGCCGTTTGTCCCGGCAAGAAGGCTGGCCAGTTTGTGCGCACGTGCATTCACGATTTCGAGGGCGATCAGAGCTACACCGAAAAACTCGGACACAATTTTCAGCTCAATGCGACGTTTGATGAGATCAAGGCTGAGGATTACGACGGCGTACTGATTCCTGGCGGACGCGCGGTGGAATACATTCGCCTGAATCCGAGAGTTTTGGATATCGTGCGGCACTTCGACAAGTCGAAGAAGCCGATCGCATCGATTTGCCACGGCGCGCAACTGCTCGCGGCCGCCGGAGCGCTGGAAGGGAAGAAGTGCAGCGCGTATCCCGGAACGAGCGTCGAAGTGACGCTGGCGAAGGGCACATTCGTCGATCTGCCGATGGACAAGGCGATCACGGACGGAATGTTGGTGTCGGGACCGGCTTGGCCCGCGCTACACAGTTTCTTGGCGCAGTTTTTGAAGCTCTTGGGCACGCGCGTCGAAGCGTAATTCGCGCAGTGCTGGCGGCCTGGCTACATCAACTCACTGCTGTTGTTGTTGCTGCTGTTGTTCCGCTTCGGCGTTCGCGTCGGCATTGCGGAATCTGGTGCGCGTGACCGTCGTGGGCGGCAACTCCTCAGGTTCAGGCGCATCCACTGGCGTTACCGTAACCAATACGCTCAGCTCGCTCTCGGCTTCGCCTTTGTAGATCCCGCGTGTCGGCGGCACGTCGGCATAGTCGCGTCCGAGCGCGACGCGGACATGGCGATCGCAACCTTCGAGATTGTTCGTTGGATCGAAAGCCACCCAACCGAGTTCGCCGAGATAGGCTTCGACCCAGGCGTGCGTCGCGCCCGCGGGCGACCGATCCATCGCTTTGTCTTCGTGATAGAGGTAGCCGCTCACGTACCGGCAAGGAATCTTGAGTTGGCGCACCAGCGTGATCATGATGTGCGCGAAGTCCTGACAGACGCCGCGGCGCGACTGCAATGCATCGTCAATCGGAGAGTCGACTTCGGTCGTGTTGGGCGCGTAGTCGAATTTTTCGTAGAGGCGAGAATTCAGCTCTCGCAACAGCTCCAGCGGATTTCCACGGCGTCGCAAATCCAATTCTTGCGCCAAATTTTCCAGCAATGGAGTCGGCGAGGCGAAGTGGCTGGGTACCATCATTTCCCAATAGTCGGTCTGCGCCACGCGGCGATCCAACTCATCCCAATCTTCGACGGTGTCCGGGTCGGTCTCGCGCATCGGCAGCACATCGACGATCGCTTGCGCCATGATTTCGATCGATTGATGTCGTTCGGGGATATCGAAGTTATGGACGGTGTTTCCGTAGAAGTCGCGGTAGACCATCGTGTTGGCGCGCGGCTCGATGCTCAGAGAAAAGCTCAGGCATCGCTGCCGAAAATCGGTACGCGGCTGCATACGGACTTCCATGACACTCTCGCGCACGGCGGGCGCGTACTGAAAGTTTGTGATGTGCCGCACTGAATAGGCCATTCGATCCCTTTTCCGTCGCCTCAGCTCACGACGCCAGTTCACCCTCGATTGCGTAGTCGAAATAAACCTGATGAATCGCCGCATGAATCTGCGCGCATTCGCTGCGGATATTTTCGAGATAAGCGCGCGCGCCGCCTTGCATGATTTCTTCGATCGAGCTGAAGCTGAGTTGTGCGCGCAGCCGGCCGGCAATGCGCGTGGGCGTTTTTGCTTTGCGCTCGGTCAGATCGCCGACGATGTGAAGCGCCGCGTTGATTCGATCGACCGCGAATCGGATGGAATGGGGAAATTCCGGATTGAGCACCAGGAAATCTGCGACGCGAAGCGGCCGGATCGCCGCCGTGTGGGCCTTGCAATACGCTTCAAACGCAACACATGCGCGCAACAAGCCCACCCATTCGAGGTATTCGCTGCTTTCGACGACCTGATCGACCGCAAGATCGGCGGACATGTTCGTTCGCTTGAAATGCGTTTCCATCAGGCAGGCAAGCGTATCGGCGCGCTCGACGTAGCGGCCGAGCTGAATGTGTTGCCAGCCTTCGCCATGACTCATCGTGCCGTCGGTGATGCCTTGAAAGAGATGCGCGCCTTCTTGCACCGAGCGAAGGAAATTGTGCGACTTCAGCATCCACGATTGTTCGGGGCGCGCCTCGGGGCGCGAGTCCATCACATCCAGATACAGCCGATTGAGCTGCTCCCACATTTCAGAGCTGCACTGTTCCCGAACGTGGCGCAGGTTTTCGCGGGCGGTCGCGATGCACGAGACGATCGACGAAGAATTTCTGCGGCTGAAGACGAGCGAATCGACGAGTACGGTCGGATCGATCGGACCTTGCGCAGCCGGAGTACGAAGCGCTTCGAGCAGGAATCGCCAGCGGCCGGCGCCGGCTTCGGGCGATTGATCGAGCCAAAGTTGCAACTCGACGTCAAGAAGGCGCGCTGTGTGCTCGGCGCGTTCGAGGTAGCGGCTCATCCAGTAGAGGCTGTCGGCGACGCGCGACAACATGCCTGTATCGCGCTTGAGGGCACGAACGAAATAATTGCGCGGTGGCCTCACGAGCCTGCCCCCGAGGTCGCGACGGAGCCTGCGCCGCTCTTGCCGTTCAATCCTTTCACAGCTACGTCGGCCGGCTTGAGCGCGCGGCCGTCGCCGTCGTCGGCGCGGAGCACCCAGGTGTCTTTGCTGCCGCCGCCTTGCGATGAATTCACGACGAGCGAGCCTTTGCGCAATGCGACGCGCGTGAGACCGCCGGGCACGAGCGTGACCTTTTCGCCCATCAAGATGTAAGGCCGCAAATCGATGTGGCGCGATTCGACTTCACCGTCGATCAGGCAAGGCGCGCAAGAGAGCGCCAAGGTCGGTTGCGCGATGTAGTTGCGCGGCTCAGCCAGAATGCGGGCGCGAAAATCGTCGCGCTGCTGTTGCGAGCTGTGCGGGCCGATCAACATGCCGTAGCCGCCGGATTCGCCGACAGCTTTCACCACCATTTGCGGGAGATTCGCGAGGACGTGATCGCGCTGTTTGTCGTCGCTCATCAAGAACGTCTGCACGTTTTGCAGGATCGGATCCTCTTTCAGATAGAAGCGAATAATCTCTGGCACGTAGGCATACACGGCTTTGTCGTCGGCGACTCCTGTACCGATCGCGTTGGCGAGCGTAACGTTTCCCGCGCGATACGCGTTGAAGAGTCCGGGCACGCCGAGGATCGAATCGCGGCGGAAGCAGAGTGGATCGAGGAAGTCGTCATCAACACGGCGATAAATGACATCGACGCGGCGCGGTCCGGCGGTGGTGCGCATGTAAACGACGTTATCGTGAACCAGCAGGTCGCGGCCTTCGACGAGCTCGACGCCCATTTGCTGCGCCAAGAACGTGTGCTCGAAATAGGCTGAGTTCGACACGCCTGGAGTCAGCAAAACCGTCGTCGGATCTTGCGGATAAGGCGAATTTTCCGGCGCCAGGCTGCGCAACGTCGCCAGCAACGCCTGCGGATAGTGATCGATGGGCCATACGCCGTAGTCCTGAAACATCGAAGGAAACACGCGCTTCAGAACTTTGCGGTTCGCCAGCATGTAGGACACGCCGCTGGGCACGCGCAGATTGTCTTCCAAAACGGCGAAGCTGCCGTCCGGCAGACGCACGAGGTCGGTGCCGCAGATGCTGACATAGATGTCGCGCGGGACATTCAACCCGCGCATTTCCCGGCGGAAATGTTTGCAACTGTAAATGAGTTCGCGCGGGACGACGCCTTCCGTAAGAATCCGGCCTTCATGATAAATGTCGCGCAAGAAGAGATTCAGCGCCGTCAGCCGTTGAGTAAGGCCGCGCTCGATCTGCGCCCACTCATGCGCGGGGATGATCCGCGGAATCAGATCGTTCGGAAATATCCGCTCGGTGCCTTCTTTGCTGCCGTAAACGGTGAAGGTGATGCCTTCCTGCAAGAACGTAAGGTCGGCGGCCTGCTGGCTGCGGCGTAGATCCTCGGGATCGAGCCGCAATAGCGTGCGTTGCAGCGCCTGGTAGTGCGGACGCGCGACATCGTGCGCGCTGAACATCTCGTCGTAGGCTTTTCCGTATTGCTCGTCGGGGAGTGGAGGTAGTGTTCCCACGCGTGATGGCACTGCCGAAGCGCTCATCGGTCTTTCCGCAATCCTGAGCTCGGCGTCCGCCGCTATGCCGGTAGCCTCAGGTCAATTTCAAGCCAACATCCCAATCGCATGTCGCCAGCCGATTATCGTCGAATCCCGATTCAAATACTTAAGGGACCTAAATTTAGGAGCCGCTCCCGCTCAAGTCCAATGCAAATTCCCGATGCGTCGAATGCTGTTTTCAATTGCGGGCCAGGAGACGGGTTCGTCAGGCAAATCGGCTGAACGAAGCATGCCTTGAACGGAGTTCATCCCCCATACAGGCAAACCCTGAGACGCGAGGCCTTTTTTCCTTTGTGGCGAGAGGACTTGGCAGGCCTATCGCCACAAAAGGCAAAGGCCCGGCGAAGTGATCGCCGGGCCCTCAAACTTCCAACTCCCTGGTGTGGTAACTCGCTGCCCGAAAAGAGCTTAGGCCTTTGCTGACGCAGCCTTTGCCTTCACCGGTTCGCTCGCGCCTGCATTGTCTGCCTTGACGAGCGGAACATCGACGAGATGCTCGGCCAAGAACCAAACTTGCAGCTCGTTGGTGCGAATGACCTCGCTGACGACGAGGTCGTTCGTGCCGTCGTCGCCCACGTCGGCAGCTTGCTTGGCGATCGTGTGCGCTTCCTTGAGGATCAGCTCATGCGCTTCGAGCAGGCGCGAGATTTGCACAGGGGCTTCTTCGCGGCCGCGCGGCACTCGCGGGATCATCGTGGTTTCGGCGACGTCGTGCGCCATGGCGATGCTGATTCCGCCCAGGAGCTGAATGCGCTCGGCAATGGAATCGACCAATTCGTCCTGCTCGCCATGGTGCTTGTCGAACAAAAGATGAAGCTGATAGAAAGTGTGCCCCGCGACCTGCCAGTGGTGTTTTTTATACATATCGCGCAGCGTGATCGTGTCGGCCAGCAACTGGTTCAGCTTCTCGACGCTGTCGGCGCAAACTTTCTCATCGAGCCCGATCGGCAGCTTCGCAATCTTGTTGTATGGCTGAATCTCGTGCGCTTTCTGGTGCAGAATCGGGCGTGAACGCTCGGTGCCCGCCTCGATGCTGGAGTAGCTTTGCCCTGAATTCGCTTTGCCATTCTTGGGACTCATACTTCACCCTTCCTTTCGACAATTGAATCAAGCTCGCACTATCTACGCTTGGATACGCCGTATAACAAGAGAGATGCAATCGAAATCCTCGGGGATACAGAGATTCATCCGCCCTTGGCTTTGCTTTTCAGTTGTTTGGCCAGCTTCTCGATTTCTTCTGTTTTCTTATACATACGAACCGATAGCACGTTCATCTTGGGAGCCTGTGCGAGCTCGTCTCTGAGTTCGGTGGCCATTTCGTAGAGCTTTTCCACGCCTTCGCGAAACTCTTTTTCGTTTTTCGCGGCCGCTATGCGCTTTGCCGTCTGCGGGTCGATGCCCTGGGGAGCGTCTTTGTCCTGGGCGCTGGGATCGGCGGGAGCTGGTGGATTGGGGAAGCCGGTTCTACTTTGCATCGGGATGGTGCCGAGCCCGGCCAAGGCGACACAGCTCCAGCGCGCCAGAATTTGTCGCCTGGTCGTTTGAGTTCCTGAAATTAACCCCGTCATTGGCTCCTCCCATTTGCCGGCTTGCCTTCACCATCGCGTGAGTCCGCTCTTCGCCTCGCCCAGCGTCCGACCTGTTCTCGCAATGTATTGAGGCTGTTGGTCATGCGGTCTGCCTCGACGTTGACGAGCGCGTATTGCTCGTAAATGCCGAGGGGATTCTGAATCAGCCGCCGGTGATCTTCACGGAGGTCGGGCCACTTCTGTCCAGCCGGCCGCGTGTGGCGAAGTTCGGCCGACAATCCGGCGAGAGTCGTTTTTATGTCGGTCGCGAAGGTGCGGAACTCGTCTCGAATTTTCGTTCCGTGTCCCGGGACAAAGCCTGCCTCGACCGAGAGAACCGCGTGGAGAAAGCGATGCGAGCTGGTGAGCATGCCGTTTAACAACGGCACGTCTTCGGGTCGCGTCCAGGGTTCGCCCTGCATGCGATCGACGGAGGCCAGCGCATTCGTGCGCGCGAGTCGAGTCGCGAGGCGCAGGCGGTCGAGGTCGACTGGAGTTACGCCGGGATTGCCTTCGAGATAGTCGACGACCTTGGTGAAATAGACGAGATAAGAATCGAGCAGGCGCGCGATGACTTCGTCGACTTGCGTGTGCTCCCACGTCGGCCAGACCGCGTAGGCGATGAGCGCGAGCGTTCCGCCCATCAGTGTATTCAGCCCACGCGCCCAGATGACGTCTTTCGGAGCTACACCGGTGATCGCGATCATCAGCACAACGAGTGCGCTGATGGCGACGCCGAAGATTCCGTAATTCGCGGGGCCGATCCAGCGAAGCAGGAAGACGAATGCGCCGATGAGAACAACTTCGAGGCCGATCCCGGGCGGGAGAAAGTGAAACATCGCGGTCGCCAGGAGCAAGCCGATGATCGTTCCTGCGATGCGCAGCAGTCCGCGAGTGAACGTGACGGTGAACTCCGGCTTCAGCACAAGGACCGCGGTCATCGGTAGCCAGTAAGCTCGCGGCGTTTCGAGAGCTCGCGAGAGGGTTTCGGCGACTGCTACAGTTGCGGCCAATCGCACTCCATGCCGGAATACCGCCGAGCGAAAACTGAAATTCGCTTCGAGGTGGGGAATGAGGCTCGTGAAACGCATCCGCCACGGCAGGCGCTTTTCGCTCTGCTGGCTTTTCTCCAAGCCTTCGGGAGTGATGTCGCCGGCCATCTTGATGGCCGTGCGGATTTGCCCGCTGATGGCGTCCATCTGGCGCCGGGCATCGCGCACGACCGAGACGAGAAACGTTCGCTCGGCGGTTTCGTGCGCCTCGCGAAGAGCTTCTGTCTCGACATGCATCGCGGTCAGCCAGGCGTCGTCGATTTTGAGCGGCGCGTTTTGCCGGAGCGACTCGCCGATCGCGTTCAGCACGAGAGAAATCGATTGGAGAAAGTGCTCGACCATCTCGGCCGGGGCGAATCCGAATTTTTCGCGGCGCATGCGGCGCAGCAGACGGCCCAGCGTGAAAAGGCGCAGGCGCGTGCGCTCCGCTTGATTCAGAAGCGAACGAAAGCGTTCGCCGATGCCGGTGTGATCGGAAAGTCTTGCGGCCAGCGCTTCCTGTGCGGCCGTGCTGGCTTCGACTCCCGGCGGCGACGAGCGCATCAGTTGGGCCGGATCGGCGGCGGCTTTGCCGAGCGTCAGATAAAGATTGGAAAGAGCGCGGCGCTCGGGATCGTACGCATGCACCGGCCACAGCAAAATTGAAAACAGCATCTGCAAGACGCCGCCGCCGAAAGCGAGCGCGCCCGCTTGCAGCGCGCGTTCGGGCGTCAAAACCTGCGCCGCGAAGATGATCAACACGACGACGCTGATCACTCCCTGGCTTTCGGCAGTGGGACCAAGCGCGATCACAAATCCCGCCCAGAACGCCCAGAACGACGACAACAGAACAGCGATCACGGAGTAGTGGCCGGATAATCCACCAGCCATCACCGCAATCGCGCAGAGCGCGCTGGTGGCCAACATGCGTTTCGCGCGCTGCCCGTAAGGGTCGTGGCCGTCGGAGTACGAAACGTTGAGCGCTCCGCTGGCCACGGCCAGCCCGCCAAGCGGCATCTTGATCGCGATGCCGACGGCCAGCGGCAGCGCGACGCCAAGCGCGTTGCGAAATCCGATGCCCAGATCCATCTTCGACGTATCGACGTGAAGCACGCCCTGCCAGAATTTCAGCCATTTGCCGATTGGCTCGCCCTTGGCGTCAGTCGGGCGCCGCTGCATTGTTGCCGGCCGGCGCGATGGGCGATGCGATGGCGCGACCGCCTGTGACGTCGTCTTTATGAATCGTGGCTGGCTCATCATCTGGCAGCGGCGCGGACGCACCGTCGTGCAGATCGCGCCGTTCGCGCTCAGGCTCGCTCAATTTGGCTTCGTCGTCGTGTTGCATCGCCGTCTAATCGTTGTCAGCATAATCGACCCGAAGGGCCTTCGCCATGACTGGTAGCGTTGCTGCAACGACGTGAGGGCTGCGATTTGGCCGGCCTCTGTATCCGGACTTGCCGGCCGGGCATCTCACTAAGCAAACCCATCGAAACTCCAAACAGGAGCACAGAATGCAAACACGAAAATTGGGAAAGAACGGCCCGCTCGTTTCCGAACTGGGTCTGGGCTGCATGGGAATGTCGGAGTTCTATGGCTCGCGAAATGACGAAGAATCGATCGCAACGATTCATCGTTCGATCGAGCTGGGAATGAATTTTCTCGACACGGCCGATGTCTACGGCTACGGCGACAACGAAATTCTGGTTGGCAAAGCGATTCGCGGCAGGCGCGACCAGGTTTTTCTTGCGACGAAGTTCGGAATCGTGCGCGACAAGGCGAATCCGAGTTTGCGCGGCGTCAGTGGTAAGGCCGAGTACGTGAAGGCGAGTTGCGACGCGAGCTTGAAGCGGCTCGGTGTTGACACGATCGATCTCTACTACCAACATCGCGTCGATCCAAGCACGCCGATTGAAGAAACCGTCGGCGCCATGGCGGATCTCGTGAAGGCGGGCAAGATTCGTCATATCGGATTGTCTGAGGCTGGACCCGCAACGGTGCGCCGCGCAGCGGCGGTTCATCCGATCGCCGCCTTACAAACCGAATATTCGTTGTGGACGCGCGACCCGGAACAGGAAGTTTTGCCGACAACTCGCGAACTGGGCATCGCGTTCGTCGCCTACAGCCCGCTTGGCCGCGGATTTCTCACGGGACAGTTCAAGAAGTTTGAAGATTTTGACAAAGACGACTATCGAAGGAATTCGCCGCGCTTTCAGGGCGAGAATTTTCAGAAAAATCTCGACCTCGTTGCACAGGTTGAGTCGCTCGCGAAGGAAAAGAATTGCACCGCGAGCCAGTTGGCGCTGGCGTGGCTGCTGGCGCAGGGGCCGGACATCATTCCGATTCCCGGCACGAAGCGGCGTAAGTTTCTGGAAGACAACGCCGGCGCAGCAAACGTGAAATTGTCGCAAGCGGATTTGCAAAAGATCGAGGATGTCGCGCCACACGGCGCGGCCGCCGGCGCGCGGTATCCGGAAGTCATGATGGCGCTGATCAACAAGTAGTGTTGCGAAATAGCGATGTGCTGGTAATCGGCGTACAGAAATTGAACGCACTCGAAAACTGGTTTTGCTCGACGAAGTTCTGGCAACGCATCACGCGCGATCACTTGCTTCCGTGGATCGTTGCTGGAGACTCGCTCGGAGACCACGTGCTTGAGCTCGGCGCCGGGCCAGGCGCCGGTACTGAAGCGTTGCGGCGGCTCGCGCCGCGAGTGACGAGCCTCGAATGGAGTCACGCGTTCGCAGTCGATCTTGCCGCCAAGAATCGCGACGCTGTCGTGCAGGCCGATGCCGCCGCGTTGCCCTTCGCGGAGCGGACTTTTTCTTCAGCCGTAGCCGTCCTGATGTTGCATCACCTGCCTACACGCGCCGCTCAGGACAACGCGTTCCGCGAGGTCTTTCGTGTGTTGCGGCCAGGTGGATCCTTTCTGGCATTTGAAATCGAAGACAATCTACTGCATCGCGTGATTCACATCGGCAGCGTTTTTGTTCCGATCGATCGCGCAGACATCGCCGACCGGCTAATAGCCGCCGGATTCTCGCGCGTCAAACTCGAATCGCGCTCTGGCGGATTTCGCTTCCGCGCGACCCGAGCGAACTGAACCTCCGTTAGAGCGATCCGATGAAACAGTCGAAAAGCCCATACGCGGTATAGTTGAGATCGTGAGCGCTTCCACCCCAGCCAAACTCCCGCCTGGCCCCTCGCCCGAATCATGGACGGCGAGCTTCAAAATTTACAGCCGCGACCCGCTCGCCTACATGCCGACGCTGCAGCGCGACTACGGCGATATCGTCACGATGCGCTACTACAACTTCCGCGTTTATTTCATCAGCCACCCCGATTACATCGAGCAGGTGCTCGTCACCGACAATCGGAAATTCATCAAAGGCCGCATCCTCCGAAAGAACAAGCAGCTCTTTGGCAACGGATTGCTGACGAGCGAAGGCGACTTCTGGCTGCGGCAGCGGCGGCTCGCCCAGCCCGCGTTTCACCGCGGCCGGGTCACGAGTTACGCCGACACGATGGTGCGCTACGCATCCCGCCTGGCGAGCGAATGGCAAGGCGGTGAAGAGCGCGACATCCACGCCGAGATGATGCGGCTGACGCTTTCTATCGTCGCGAAGACGCTCTTTGACGCAGACGTCGATCGCGAAGCCAAGCGCGTCGGGCACGCGCTCGAAGCGATCATGAATCTCAATTCCGACTTTCGGAAGCTCATCCTTACGCCGACATGGCTGCCGACTCCGCGAAAAATTCGCGCGACAATCGCGACGGCGAAACTAAATCGCATCATCTATCGATTCATCGACGAGCGCCGTGCCAGCGGCGTCGACAATGGTGATTTGCTCTCCATGCTGCTGGCCGCGCGAGACGACGACGGCTCGCGCATGACGAACCGCCAATTGCGCGATGAAGCCATCACGATTTTTCTGGCCGGCCACGAAACGACCGCGAACGCATTGTCGTGGACATGGATGCTGCTCGCGCAGAATCCGAGTGTCGAAACGAAGTTGCACGAAGAACTCGACCGCGTCCTCAGTGGGCGCACGCCAAATGTCGAAGACCTCGCAAATCTGCGCTACACGAACCATGTGGTGACGGAATCGATGCGACTTTACCCACCTGCGTGGGGCATGGCGCGCGTCGCGATCGACAACACCGAAATCGCCGGCTATCCAATCGCAAAAGGTTGCGGCGTGTCGCTCGCGCAATGGGTAGTGCATCGCGATCCCCGATGGTTCGACGCACCAACGGAATTTCGACCGGAGCGTTGGGAAGGCGATTTGCTGAAGCGGCTCCCGCGTTTCGCCTACTTTCCCTTCGGCGGCGGCCCAAGACAATGCATCGGCAACAATTTCGCTGTGATGGAAGCGAGTCTTTTGCTCGCCACCTTGGCTCAACAATTCCGGATTTCATTGACGCCCGGAAGAGAAATCATTCCTTCAGCGTCGATCACGCTGCGCCCAAAAACAGGGATTTGGGGAAAAATCGAAAAGCGCGTGTGACAGCAGGGATTCATTCCGCAGGAACAGCCGTACCAACCTCAGCCCGCGTCCGCATCACGCGAAGTATCGAATCGCGGCTAATCATCCCGATGATCTGCGCGTTGCTCGTCGGCACATAATGATCGGCAACCGTCGGATCGGGAGCTCCCGGTTCAACACCGAGTTCCGCCGCAACTGCCTCGGCTGCCGCACTCGGCGGATCCGGTGTCCTCTCACTCTCCGCCGCCGGCTCGGTAGCCGTCACGACCGGCATCTGATTGATGTCGTTAATCAACAACCGCTCGAGCAAACCAAGCAGCGGCTCTTGCGGCGTCGCCCAAAGAATTTTGTCGCGCGGGATCATCACGGCCTGCACCGACATGTGCGGCCACTCTTCTCGCGGCACCGTGTTGAGCGTGTGCACATTCATCATGCCGACCAAACGCTCGCCCGTGATCACAAGATGGCAGCGCCGCCCCGTGCGCAAAACTTCGTGGCTATATTCCTCGAGCGAAATATCGCGCGCAACCGTCGGAATCTCCTGGCTCATCACATCGGCCGCACGCAGACCCGCTAGCGTCTCGCGAATCGTGACTTGCGCCACGCTCTCCCGCGCTGCATTCAGCAAAAACCATCCGATGAACGCGTACCACAGCGGCCCCCACTGCCGCGTACTGAACGCCGCCCACGCGCCGAAAATAATCATGCCGTAAGCGATCAGCTTGCCGCTGGCTCCGGCAATTTTTGTGGCGCGGTTGTAATTCTTCGTGATTCCCCAAACGATCGACCGAAAAATTCGCCCGCCGTCGAGAGGAAATCCCGGCAGCAGATTAAAGAGCGCAAGCGTCAGATTGATTTCCCAAAGCCACGTCGCCAGCGCGCCGACCATCGTGCCGTAGGGAAAGCGAAGCGTCAGCAGGTAGAACAGGCCAGACAGAAAGAGGCTCGAAAGCGGGCCGGCGATCGCGATGTTGAACTCTTGCAGAGCTGCCGGCGCTTCTTTCGTGATGCGCGCCACTCCGCCAAACACAAACAGGGTGATGGAATCGACGCGAATTTTATAAAAGTGCGCAACGACGCTGTGCGAGAGCTCGTGAAAGAGAATCGACGCGAAAAACAGAAAGCTCGTCGCAGCGCCGACCGACCAGTGCTGCACCGGCGTCCATTGCGGATGCTGCTGCGTGAATTGCACGCCGAGCGACCACGTGATGATCGCGAAAATGATGAACCAGCTCGAATCAATGAAGATCGGGATGCCGAAGATGCGGCCGATGAGGAGGCCAGAAGTTCGATTCATGAGTGAGTTCTCGGGCCTAGGGTAGCACAACGGTTTTGAGTCGGCGGACAGCGCAGGTGTTGCCGGAAAAGCGTGGGCCGACTGCGCCTCCTTCGGACCGCAAAAGCCCGTCGTTTCTGTGTTCTGCGAACGACATCGTGTTTGTCTGGCCACAGATACAGGCTCTCGCAGCTCTGTTAAGTCATTGTAAATAAACAAGATAACGTATGGCCGCCGTACTGCCTTTCTGTTCGGCGCAGTGCAGGAGGCGGTCATGGACGCATTTCTCGATATGTCGGTTCTGGCGGTGGCTACGCTCGGGGCTCTGGCTCTGGCTTCGGCGGTTCAGTGGGCGATGTTGCGGTTGGCGATGCGGTCGATGCAGCCGGCCACGGCGAATCGGCAGGGCGTCGTTCGGACGGAACTGGCGCACGGCACGGGGCAGTTGGCACGCGCCTACGCCGGGAATCGGTAGTTGGTGAGTCGCAGTCGCTCGGTGCGGTGAAGTGAAAGAAGCTCGCCGTGTTTGAAGAAAACCGGCGCGCGAGGGATGGACGCTCGAAGTGGAGAGGAGACGACGATGCTGGTGCTGAAATATCTGTTGATCTTGACGGGAGTCGGACTGTTTGGAAGTGCTGCGGCGTTGGTCGTTTATGACATTTACATTTCGTCGCAGTTGCGGCGATTGCTGCGGCGCGAGGCCGCCGGTGACACGGCGGCGGGCAGCGGACCGAGCGGAGAGTCCGCGACCGCGAATCTGCTTCATGACATTGAGCATCCGCTGCGCCCGGTGCGGTGGCGGTTGGCGCGGCAGTTGGTGATCTCGGCGGTTGTGCCGTTGTTGCTGGCGCTCAGCATCATCGTCGTGCCCGATGGCTCCGCTGGCGTTCGCGTCAGCCAGATTTGGGGCGCGCGACCGGGAACCTTGTATCCCGGCGTACACATCGTCACACCGTTGATCGACAGCGTCGTGCTCTATGACACGCGCGAGCAGGTTTACACAACGCGCGCCTCCGAACCACCGCAACCGCAAACTACCGAAGACGGCGATGCTGCGTCGAAGGGCAGCGATAAAGTCGTGAAGCCGCGCGGCCTCAACTGCAAAGACCAGCGCCAACGATGGAGAAGTCTTGCTCGTGCAAGCGCGCGAAGGCTTGAACATCGGGCTCGCCGTCAGCGTGCGTTATCGCCTCGATCCGCAGCGGCTGAGTTACATTCACGCGAATCTCCCGCAGGCAGTGGGAGACGAGGTGGTCGCGCCGACCGTAGCCACGATCTACCGCCAGATCGCGCCGAACTACGTTACGAAGGAAATTTTCGCCACGAAACGCGAAGAGCTGCGTACCACGGCCGCAAACGCAATCACCGCGCGGCTTGCGAGCGACGGCATCGTTGTCCGCGAAGTGCTGCTGCGCGATCTGAAACTTCCCGACGAGTACGCGCAAGGACTGGAAGGTCTGCTCCTGAAGGAGCAGCAGAACGAACAACTCGGCACCGACCAGGAGATCAAGCAGAAGCAAGTCCGCATCGCGGAACTGGAAGCCGAGGCCCAAAAAGCGCGCGAAGTGAAACAGGCCGAAGCACAAGCGCAAGTTCGCGTGTTGCAAGCCAAAGCTGAGTCGGACGCGATGCAGTATACGCTGCCGCTGAAACAGAAGCAGATCGAGCAAACCAAACTCGAAGCGCAGGCGCGCAAGGAAGCGACGCTGCAAAACGCCGACGCCGCGGCGCAGGCAAAAATCATCGACAGCAAAGCGGAAGTCGAGCGCCAGCACAATCTGGCCGAAGCCGAGGCGAACCGCATCCGCGTGACGGCGGCGGCTGATTCCGAACGCATGAAGTATGAAGCCGCGGTCCTTAAGTCGAATCCGATGCTCATCCAGAAAATCATCGCGGAGCGCTTGTCCGACAAACTGCAAATCATGATGGTTCCGGTCGATGGCAAGAACTTCTTCGCGAACGACGTTTTCCGGTCGGCGTTCTCCGGGGTCGGCGCCGGCTCTTCGACCGACTCAGACAGCGGTTCCGACGACGGGTCGGGAACATTGTCTGCATCGAAGGCAAAGAAGAATTCGACCCGGAGGCCGTAACTCGATGAGCAGATGGCTTGGCGACAAGCGGCTGAGCGGAGCGCGGCGGTCGGCAAATTGCTCCCAATTTTGCCGGCCGCTGGCGGCGTTGCACCCGCCGTCACCGCCGGCCACGCGGCTCTTTTGCCACGGCAACGATCACGGTATCCTTTGTTGCTACTCTGGTTTACCGTTTGTCAGCACGATGACCCCGCGCGACGCAAATCCGGCAAAGTCCACTCGCGACCGTGGTCGCGCGTCCGCACGGAAGTCACCCACGATCCTCGGAGGCTCACGTCGATGAGCTTCCGCACCAAGCTCTCGCTCATCTTCGTTCTCACCGTGATCGGGTCGGTGTGTGTCGTCGCCTACGGCGTCACGCGCTACACGCAAGCCGCATTTGAAGAAATGGACGCGCAGCGCACCGCCGCCATCATTTCTCAATTCAAAAAGGAATACGAGCAGAGCCGCGAACAGATTGCGCAGCAGGTCAAGAATGCCGCGGATGCCGACATCAGCTTGCGCACCGCGATCGACCTGGCGCGGCCAAACGCAGATCAATCCTTATATGTTCACGACGCGAATGGCGCCGCGCAGGATCATCAGCTCGATTTCGTCGAATATGCCGGCTGGGACGGCACCATCATTTCGTCGGCGCAATTTCCCGCACGCGTCGGCACAAAAGTGGACTGGCTCCCTGCGAAGAAAGACTGGAACGGCACGCCGCCATTTCTGAAAAAAGAAGATTTACCCGATGGTGCAGCGCTCTCGCTCACGTCGGTCCGCACGGTTTCTGGCGGCAACGACAAAAACCTCTACATCGTCGGCGGCCGCCGCGTCGATCAGAATTTTCTCTCGAAGCTCGTCTTGCCTTCCGGAATGCGAGCGCTTCTCTACGTGAATCTCGACCCCAGCTTCAATTCGGCGATGTTGCTCAGCGATGGCAAGAACGGAGTCGATCAGCCCGACCGGCTGCAACCGATGATCGATGAGGTTCGCAAGCAGCAGTCACAGACAGTTGTGCAGACGATCGATTGGAATTCCGACGCAGGTTCGGCCGAAACGTTCCACGCCATGCCGCTCATCGGCCGCAACAACGATGTGCTCGGGGTGCTTCTCATCGGGAGTTCGCAACTCGAGATGGTGCTGCTGCGGAATCGTATTTTCGGCACGTCGGCAGCGGTTGCCGCCGTCGCTTTGCTGATCGGCTTGCTCTTGAGCTTGTGGATCGCGGCCAAAATCACCAAGCCGGTGACGGAACTTTCCGACGGTGCGCGCGAAGTCGCCGCCGGTCGTTGGGAAACGCGCATCGATGTGCAAGGCGTGGACGAAATCGGCCAGCTCGGCATCGCGTTTAACGATATGACGCGCACGCTTTCCGTACAGCGCGATCGTCTGCTTCAGACCGAGCGCGTCGCCGCATGGCGCGAGCTGGCGCGGCGCCTTGCGCACGAACTGCGTAATCCGCTGTTCCCGCTGCAAATCACCGTAGAAAATCTGCAGCGTGCAAAACAGCTCGATTCCAAGCAATTCATGGAAGTTTTCAACGAATCGACTGCTACGCTGCGCGTCGAGCTCGCAAACCTCAACGCCATCGTCGGCCGCTTCAGCGACTTCTCGAAAATGCCCGCGCCCGCATTCACGAAAGTCGATGTGAACGAAGCGCTGCGCAACATTATTCGGCTCTTCGAGCCGCAGTTTAACGTCGTCGGCAAACCGGCGATCGCCGCGGAGTATTTTTTGACCGAGCCGCTGCCGGAAATCGACGCCGATCCGGTGCTTCTGCATCGCGCATTTCAAAATCTTGTGTTGAACGCGCTGGACGCGATGCCTGCCGGCGGAACGCTGACACTGCGCACGTCGGAACGCTCCGGCCATGTGTTGATTGAAATTTCCGACACCGGCAAGGGCCTGACGCCCGAAGAGTGCTCGCGTCTCTTCACTCCGTATTACACGACGAAGCATCAAGGTACCGGGCTCGGCCTCGCAATCGTCCAGTCGATCGTCAGCGACCATCACGGATCGATCAGCGTCTCCAGCGAGGAAGGGCACGGAACCACGTTCCGCATCGAGCTGCCGACGCGCCAGGTGGGTGCAGTCGTGAAGCCGCGTGTTGACGAAGCAAAGGCCGACCCAATTCCGGCTGCCGAGCTGCCAGAAAAAGATCCGAAAGAGAAAGGCGAACCGTCCTCATTCGCCGAGGCTTCGGACTGATGATTTTCGCGAGCACGCCGTCTCCGCCCGTCTTCGCGAAGGATTCCCATGACAAAGAAAGCGCACCTGCTGATTGTCGATGACGATGCCAGCACGCTGGCGTCTCTGTCGCGCGCGTTTCGCCTCGCCGGACACGAAGCGACGGTCAGCGACAACGCCACTCGCGCGCTCGATCTCGTAAAGAATGAAAATTTCGACCTGATCCTCTCTGACGTTGTGATGCCCGGAAAAACCGGAATCGAATTTCTCGAAGATCTGAAAAAAGCCGGCGTAAAGACGCCGATTGTTCTCGTTTCCGGCCAGGCCAACATCGAAATGGCCGTGCAGGCAACCAAGCTCGGCGCAATGGACTTTCTCGAGAAGCCACTTTCGACCGACAAGCTTCTCGTAACGCTCGAAAACGCGATGAAGCTCTCGCGCCTGCAAGCAGAGAACCGGGAACTGCGCGATCGTTTAGGTAAACACGAACTGCTCGGCGTGAGTCCGGCGATGCAGCGCCTCATCACGCAGATCGATCGCGTCGCCGCCAGCGAAACGCGCGTGTGCATCCTCGGCGAAACCGGAACCGGCAAGGAACTCGTCGCGCGCGCGATCCACGAACGCTCCCCGCGCCGCGAAAATGCATTCGTAACGCTGAATTGCGCCGCGGTTCCCGCCGAATTGATCGAGTCCGAGCTTTTCGGCCACGAAAAAGGCGCCTTCACCGGCGCGGCGGCAAAGCATCTCGGCAAATTCGAGCAAGCCGACGGCGGCACGCTTTTCCTCGACGAAATCGGCGACATGCCCGTCGCGATGCAGGCGAAATTGCTCCGCGTGCTCGAAGAGGGAGAAGTCGAGCGCGTCGGCGGCGACAAGCCAATTCAGGTCAACGTGCGCGTCGTCGTGGCCACGCACCGTAACCTGGAAGATCTCGTCAAACAAAATGCATTTCGCCGCGACCTGTTCCATCGCATCTACGTCTTCCCGCTCAATCTGCCGCCGTTGCGCGAACGGCTCGAAGACTTTCCGGTCCTCGTCGAACATTTCGCCCGTCAAGTCGCCACGCAAAACGGCTGGAAAGAAAAAGTCTTCGCGAAGGATGCAATCGACGAACTCCGCCGCTACGGTTGGCCCGGAAATATCCGCGAATTACGAAATGTCGTCGAGCGATTGGTTCTGCTCGCCGGCGAAGAGCCGATCGGCGCCGCCGATGTGCGCCTGATTTTGCCTGTCTCCGCCAATTCGTCGACCTCTGAAAACGCAAATACGGAATCTGTCGCCTCTACTCTCGGCAGCGGAACGCTCGCCGAACGCACCGAGCAATTTGAAAGGGAAGTGCTGCTCGCCGAAATTCGCCGCCAAAATTTTCACATGACCAACGTCGCGCGCTCGATGGGCCTGGAGCGCAGCCACCTCTATAAGAAGTGCCAGCAACTGGGAATCGACCTCGCGTCGATGCGAAAAGTCGACTAAATCCGCCGCCAAATCCCGCGCCCTCCTCGCCTCCGTTCCCGAAGTAGAATGTCAAAAGTGCTCGGTGTCCGTTGCAAATGACTTGCGCAAATTCCCCTAACTCATTGAAAACAAGCCTAATTTTCCCCTTGACGTAAAATCGCTATTTGCAATATATTATTTGCATATCGCAATAACGCTTTAAACGCAGTCCCTCGGTGGTGGCCCATGACTTTAGGTGACAAACTTCGTTCCCTGCGGGCGGTGGAAGGTTCTCTGCGCGGGCTAGGTCGCCCCATGACGCAGCTCGAGCTGATTCGCGCGATGAAGCGCGAGGTCGGCCGCGGGCTGAGCCAGGCGTACCTTTCCCAGATCGAGAGCGGTTCCAGGCCGCACCTGACGCAAGCGACGCGCGATTTGCTGTCGAAATTTTTCCGCGTCTATCCCGGTTTCCTCGTCGATGACCCGGAAGGCTATTCGCCCAGCTTGCAGTCGGACCTGCGCACGACGGACGCGAAAATCGATCGCTGGCTGTACGCCGGCATCGAGCGCTTCCCGTCGGATCCCGAACTCGGTGAAGCGTTGCTGAAAATCGCCGAGGTTCCGGATTCGCGCCACGCGCTGCTCTTGCTCGCGGAGATTCTCCGCGCTCCCGGTTTGGCCGAACGGCTCAGCGAAGTTCTGAAGCCGGCCGCCACTCCGGAGCCAGCGACTCCGCCGCAAATGTCGGCGGCGCAATCGAGCGGACAACCGCCGCCGACCCACCTGCAGGCCTAAACCTCGCCGGCCGATCCCCGAGCCAGGCGACATCACATCGCGTCTCGAACTTCCAGCCGGCGCGCCGCAAACACGAAGCGGCGCGCCAAGCGCCACACGTGCGCTCGAGGTGCCTTATGACTCTCTCAAGTTTCTACCTGATCTGCTTCCTGGCGGGACTCACGTTCAGCGTGCTGACGTTTCTCGCAGGAGCGGTTCACGTCCACATCCACTTGCCGTTTCACGCGCACTTGCCGGCGCATGGCGGTTCGATCCATGTCGGCCATGGCGCGCACGGCGGCGGTTCTGGCGCAGCAGTGAAGGGCGGATCGCTTCGCGGCGGCGGTGCGCAGGTTCCGTGGTTCAACGCGTCAACGATCATGGCGTTTCTCGCATGGTTCGGTGGCGCCGGCTACATCCTGACGCGCACGTCGCATCTGGTCGCAGCCATCAGCCTCGGCTTGTCGGTTCTCGCGGGGTTGGCAGCGGGCACGATCGTCTATCGCTTCATGCTCAAGCTGACCTACGCGGGCGACTCGCTGATGCTCGATGAGGATTTCCGGATCGAAGGCTGCGTCGGCACGTTGAGCCTGCCGATCCGCCAGCAGGGCACGGGCGAAGTGATCTTCTCGCTCGGTGGAGTTCGCCGCTGCGCCGGCGCGCGCAGCGAAGACGGCGCTGCAGTTGAAAAAGGCGCCGAAGTCGTAATCGAGCGCTACGAAAAAGGAATTGCATACGTGAAACGGTGGGAAGAGTTCACGAACTAAATACGTCGCGGCGATTTTCCGTAGCGAGTTTGTAGCGGCGACTTTACGTTGCAACGATTTTTCCGGACTGCGAAGTGACCGAAGTCAAAGCGGTCCGGCTGAGGCGAGAAAAGGAAGGTCTATATGTTCGATCAAATGACAGTCTCAGTTTATGTAGGTCTTGGGCAGTTCTCACATTGCTTTTCATCATGGCTGTACTGGCCAAGTTGTTTCGCAAGGCGGGCCCGCACGAAGCGCTGATCATTTACGGTCTTCGCGGCACCCGAATCGTGAAAGGCGGCGGCACGATCATCTATCCGATGATCGAGCAATGCCGTGAGCTTTCGCTCGAACTGATGTCGTTCGACGTTGCGCCGCAACAGAGCCTCTACACCAAGCAGGGCGTCGCCGTCACGATCGAGGCGGTCGCCCAGATCAAAGTGAAGTCCGATCCGGAATCGATCCGCACCGCGTCGGAACAGTTCCTGACCAAGCGGCCGGAGCAGCGCGAGGGCTTGATTCGCCTCGTAATGGAAGGCCATCTGCGCGGCATCATCGGCCAGCTCACGGTGGAGCAAATCGTGAAGGAACCAGAAATGGTTGCCGATCGGATGCGCTCCACGTGCGCGGACGACATGAACAAGATGGGGCTGGAAGTCATCAGCTTCACCTTGAAGGAAGTGCGCGACAAGAATGAATACATCACCAACATGGGCCGGCCCGACATCGCGCGCATCAAGCGCGACGCCGAAGTCGCCGCGGCCGAAGCCGATCGCGACATCGCCATCAAGCGTGCTGAGTCACAGCGCGCCGCGGCGGTAGCGAAGGCGCAAGCCGACCAGGAGCGCGTCGCCGCCGAAACCGCATCGCTGACAAAGCAGGCGGAAGCGGAACGCGACCTCGACATCAAGAAGGCCGAGTACCTGGAATCGACCAAGCGCGCGCAAGCGCAGGCCGACAAAGCCTATGAAATCGAGACCAACGTGCAGCAGCAGCAGGTAATCCTGCAAGCCGTGCGCGTCCAGCAAGCGGAACGCGAAGCGCAAGTGAAGGTGCAAGACGCCGAAATTGCGCGCCGCGAACGCGAACTGATCGCCACCGTGCTCAAACCGGCCGAAATCGAACGTCAACGTATCGAGACGCTCGCCGACGCCGAACGCCAACGCCTGATCAAGGAAGCTGAAGGCCGCGCCTCTGCGACTCGTACGCAGGGTGAAGCCGAAGCCGAGATCATCTTCAAGAAGGGAGAGTCCGAAGCCAAGGCGATGAACATCAAGGCGGAAGCTTTCCAGGAATACAACCAGGCTGCCGTCTTCGACAAACTCATCAGTGGCATGCCCGAGGTGGTGCGAGCCCTGGCCGAGCCTCTCAGCAGGATCGACAAGGTGACCATCGTTTCGACAGGCAACGGCGACGCAGCCGGCGCGTACAAGCTGACCGGCGACGTCACCAAGATCGCAGCGCAAGTTCCTGCGCTGTTCGAGGCGCTCTCGGGAATGCAGATGTCCGATCTGCTCTCGAAAGTGCGCACGATTGGCGACAAGGCTCCGAAGCCGGTGCCGCCGTCGCTGCCGACGAGTAATTCATAGCAACCGTGCCGGGGTGAGTCGCGAGACTCACCCCGGTGCTTTTTCGCCGAACTGAATCGCTCAGATCGGCGCGTTGTTCGCGGCCACGATCTCTCTCGAAGATGGGGTGCTTGGGGGGAAGGGAAATGGTTTTACGAAGAGTGTTCGTCGTACTGCTCATACTCGGCGCGGCCTTGGCGATTTTCCTGATGGCGCAATACGCCGATACCGCGCTGTACTTCATACAAAAATGTTTGGCAACAAGCCTGGTGCACTATGTCCTCTGATCTTCCGGTTCCGATGCAATCGAATTTGCCGGCAGCGCCTGCCACTGAAGACGCTGTCATCCTGAGCGCGTCCGAAGGACGCCGAAGGATCTCAACCGATCCTCAACCGCACACTTATTCACCGTCGCCAACTTGCGACACTCACCCTCAACAAACTACAGTTCGTCTGAAGCAAAGGAGTTCGTTTATGGGCCTTTTAGAACGAGTAAGCACTTTGATCCGCGCAAACATCAACGATGTCATCGACCGCGCCGAGGATCCCGAAAAGATGATCAAGCAGGTCATCCTCGACATGGAAAATCAGTACATGCAAGTGAAGACGCAAGTCGCCGTCTCGATCGCCGACCAGCACATGCTGGAAAAGAAACAAAAAGAGAACGAAGACGTGGGCGCCGACTGGATGCGCAAAGCGGAACGCGCCGTGGACAAGCAGCAGGACGACCTCGCTCGCGCCGCGCTCGATCGGTATCAAACGTCGCAGCGCCTTGCGCAGAGCTATCGCGAGCAAGTTGACGATCAGAAAATACAAGTCGAAGCGTTGAAGGGCGCTCTGATGAAGCTCGAGCAAAAACTCGACGAAGCAAAATCGAAACGCGACATGCTTATCGCGCGTCACCGCCGCAGCGTCGCGCTGAACAAAGCGGCGAAAGCGCAGAATGCGGCCGGCGATGGATCAAAAAGCGCGGCTTTCGATCGGCTGAAAGATCGGGTCAATCAGTCGGAATCGGTAGCCAGCGCCGAACTCGAACTCAACGCTGACGAAATCGGCGAGCGCCTGAATCGGATGGACCGAGATGCGGAAGTCGAGCGTCTCCTGACGGACTTGAAGCAGCGACGCCTGCTGCCTGGCTGAGCAGTCTTCACAAGGATCAAGACTCAGTGACCGTGCGGACATGGGGCGCAGCGGTGCTGCGCCCGTACACGGCAGGGCTGCGCGAGTAGTGGAGGCAAGACGCAACGGTCGGGCGGAGCGAGCCCCGCCCCTACAAAGACGGCGGCAAGATGCACTTCCAGACTCAGGGGAGACCGGCGCTACCGGTGTGAGCCGCCCCCACGGTTCCCGTAAGTGCGGATTCTGCTCGACTTGAAACGGTTTGTTTTCATACACATTTGTAAGTGCGGAATCTAAAGTGTTTACGGCGGCATCGTGCAACCAAGAATTGAAGAGGGTTAGAGTCGACGGCTAAAGGTTGAAACCGAAAAGCAGGAAGCTAGAAGGCAAGGGGAGCGTCGTTTTCTGCGCGTGGTTTTCTACGCGGCGAGCATAGCACACACAACCTGCGCGAAATTCGTTCGAACGCGGTTCATTTGGATCAAGTTATAGAAGCGATGAGATTTATTTTTGTGAAAATTTTTTTCGCGAATTAATTCGAACGGTCGCGGATCGAGAGAACCAGAAGGGTCGAGTGTAGGGGCGCAGCATGCTGCGCCCCATGTCCGCAAGATCACTGCGTCTTGAGTTGCAGCGCCGGCAACTTGCCGGGAATTTTGGCAGGCACGATTTCGCTTCAGGCCACTTGAGCGACTTCGACGTGCTTACAGACCCGCCGCAATCGTGCGCGCCAAAGGCAGCACATCCTCCTGCGCGCAAGGGCAGCCCGTGTAAATAATGCGGACGAGCTTGTCGCCTTTCCGCACAAACAACATCGCGCCGTAAGCATCAAATGCTTCGTCGCCCAACCCAGGGATCGCCACCAATCCGACCGGGCCTAGTCGCCCCAGCGTCGCGCGATTCAACTTCATCTGAAGTTGTGCCGCATTATTGTCGATCGAATACGCGATCACCGGAGCTTCGCCCGGATGCTCGCTGGGCCCGTTCGTGCCGCCGCTTTTGAAGATCGACTTCGCAAAATCCTGCACATTGTTCTGTTCCTGTTGATTGATCTCGTTCTTGTGCATCGCCGTGAGGTGCTTTGCCGTCAGGTCGGCCGGATCGCCCGCCACGCTGTACGTGCAGCCCGGGTCGCTGTTGCTGTTTTCGGCACGCACGACATCCATGTGCACCGCTGCGCTCACCGCCGCCTTCGGCAACAATTTGCATCCATCGATGCGGTGCAGTTGCGCGTCGCTGACTTCTCGCTCGGCATCGGAGCGATTCAAACCGAGCTCGGTCGCTTTCTCATGTACACGATGACCGATGTAAATCACCACGACCGATGCAAGAGCCCCGAACGCCACAAAAATAATCACGATCGCGATCAAGATCTTCGCCAACGTGCTCATGCCAGCCGGACGCGGAGCAGCCGCAACCGGCGCGGCTTGCACCGGCGGCGTTGCATACACAGGCGGTGCCGCAGGTGGCGGGGCGGTCGCCGGAGGCGCTACCGGTGGAGCCGGAGCCGCAGCATTCGCAGGAGCGTTACCCACGCGCGTTCCGCACCCCGTGCAAAATCCCTGACCGTCCGCCAATGGACTTCCGCAATTTCTGCAAAATCCAGCCATGTTCTCTCCCCTGGTTGGCCGCTGTTTGGGCAGCGGCGATTTGCGCAGCATCCTGACAGAAAATCCCCGCCACAGCCACAGTCGATATGGAGTGCGGCGCGCCGGCGCCGGTATGAGGTCGTCCGACCGGGACTCCCGTTCCGTGAAGAGCGGGCACGATCCGCGACCATGCGCATCCGCGCAACCTCATGCGAGAATGTCGCCGTGGATTCTTACCTCATTGGAGCGCCGGCCGCCGTGGGCGCAGCCGCAGGCCTTCTGGCTTACGCGGGCCGCTACCCGGACTCAAAAATTTTCGGTCCCGCAATCACGCATACAAATTCGCCACGCAAGCTCGCCGTCACTTTCGACGACGGTCCGAATCCTACGATGACACCAAAGCTTCTCGATCTCCTCGACCGGCATAAAACCCGGGCCACGTTCTTCGTCATCGGGAATTCGCCCGGCAGCATCCCGAAATCGTCCGCGAAACGGTTGCGCGCGGTCACGTCATCGGCAATCACACCGACTCGGCATCCCAATCTTTTCTGGAGTTCTGCGATCGCGGACCCGCGACGAACTCCGTCGCTGTCAGCGAACGCCATCGACCGGCGATCCGATAAAGCGCGACGGCGGACCGGTAAGTTTTTCCGTCCGCCTTTCGGTTGGCGCAATCCATGGCTGGACGCGGCGGTTCCGCGCACGAACTTCAATACAAGTCGTCACGTGGACCTCTGCTCCCCGGCGACTGGCGCGCGCCGAGCGCGACTGGCTGGTCGACCGCATGGAATCGATCTCGGCTCATGCGAAGTCGGGCGCGAACTTCGCCGCGCCATTCCTGCAAAATCTGCCGAACCAACAACATCGGCGGAGGCGACATCCTCTGCCTTCACGATGGAGGCCACCGCGCACAAAAGGGCCGACCGCACCCATACTCTCGCTGCGCTCGAGAAGTGCCTGCCGCGCTGGCGCGACCTGGGCCTCGAGTTTGTTACAATGAATGAAGCGGTGAGCACTCCCGCTTGAAAACTATGGATGAGCGATCTTTTTATACCGAGCGCGAAGAGACGCGCAAAATCAAGCTCGTTTGCCCGAGCTGCCGCGGCGAATTTGAATGTCCGGTGCGCTGGAAAGTGGCGCGCAAAAAGAGGGAATTGCCACGCGGCGCCGGCGAAGAGGACCGCAAGCGCTTCGCCAAAGCGTCTTCTTATATGACGCGGCTCGACGATTTGGTGGCGTGCTACAAGTGCCGCAAGCGGTTCGAGCTAACCGGGCAGTCGACAGTGTTGATCAACGACAATCTCGGCGATCCGGATCAGGACCCGGAAAATTTCGGCAATCGCTAGTCGCGACGGGCCGTTAAACGCACAAAAAAGAAAAACGTGGGCAAGATGCCGTTCGAAGCTCAGGACAAGCCGGCGCTACCGCTCAAGATCTGACGAACGTGCGGCACATGGGGCGCAGCGGTGCTGCGCCCCTACATGATTTTCGCGCGCCGTGGACGCTGTGATGGGGCGAACGTGTGCCAATCGCTCCTTAAATCTCAGGGTACAAATCGAAAAAGGCCTCGATCGAATCGTGGAATGTTGCTTCGATCTCTTCCTTTGTGCCTTCGATCAAGTGCATGGTGACGCGCGCGGTCTTGCCATTCTTCAACACGACGGTTGCGTCCTTCACCTCGCCCAAATCCTCTTCGGGCAGCAATCTCATTCCGTAAATTAGAGCCAGCTTAGCCATCGATCCTCCAAAAGCTCATTTTCATCGCGTTATCCTACTATTTAGACGCCTGATTCACCCGCCGAGTAGCTATCGAATCGGACGCGACCCGAGAATCAAGATATCGACGAGCCGCTTGGCGCTCTGCTTCCAGTCTGGCGCGGATGCGACGTTCGAGACGCCAATCAATGCGCGTAGCAGGTCAAACGGCTCCAGATCCTTGCGAACATCGCCGCTCTTGATCGCGCGTTTCACCAGCGCCTCAATCGCGCCGCTCACCTGCGCGCGCGAAGATTCGTACAGCTTCGACGGCCCACCGACAAACGTATTCAGCGCCGGCGCGATGATGTGTTTCTCGGCGATGTAATCGACGAACAGCAGCATCCAGGCGCGCAGCGCTTCGACCGGCGGAAATTTCTCCGAAAGCTCGCGCTCCGCCGCCGCAAGCTTGGCTACTTCGGTGTGATAAACGGCTTCGAGCAGCGCATCGCGGGTGGGGAAGTGACGATAAAGCGTACCCGCTCCGACGCCGGCCTGGCGCGCGACATCATCGAGGCTGGTGTTAGCGCCCGATCGCGCAAACGCTTCCTTTGCAACTGCAAGAATCCGCTCGCGGTTACGCTGCGCGTCGGTCCGTGTCTTCCTTTGCGCCGATTGTGGTCGCTTTTTGGCCATAAGTATTGGATGTAACCGGAGACTGCCTCCGATTATCTAAATGTTTCGGAGACACTCTCCGTTTTATCGAACTCTCTCGGCCTGGTCAACATGCCATGGCGCCGGCCGAGGGCATCAAAGTAAAAAGGGCGCAAAAAGGGAAGCACAGGAGGAAAAATAAAAATGGCGAAAACTTTCGGGGCCGTCTCAACTACTGACGAAGTTCTCTCCGGGATCAATCTCAAAGGCAAGCGCATCCTCGTTACCGGCGTTTCCGCCGGCATCGGAGTCGAGACCGCGCGTTCTCTCGCAGCTCACGGCGCACATGTCATCGGCGCCGCGCGTGATCTCAAGAAGGCCGAAGCCGCAACGGCACAAGTCCGCAAAGACGCAGCCGCCAACGGCGGAAGCTTCGAGCTTCTCGAGCTCGATCTCACCAATCTCAAAAGCGTTCGCGCCGCAGCTGACAAACTTATCGCCAAGGGCGAGCCACTCGACATCATCATCGCCAACGCCGGCGTGATGGCGACGCCGTTCGGCCACACCGCCGACGGATTCGAGACGCAGTTCGGCACCAATCACCTGGGCCACTTCGTTTTCGTGAATCGCATCGCGCCGCTGCTTCGTTCGGGCGGCCGCCTGGTCAATGTTTCTTCCGCGGGACATCGTTTCGCGAACGTCGATCTCGACGATCCGGGTTTCGAGCGCACCGCCTACGATCCGTACGTCGCTTACGGTCGATCGAAGACGGCAAACATTCTCTTCGCCGTCGAATTCGACAAGCGACATCGCTCTCGCGGAATTCGCGCCACCGCCATTCACCCGGGCATCATCAAGACCGAGCTCGCGCGCTACACCGACCCGGCCGCGATTGAGAAGCGTATCCAACAGATCAACGAGAATCTGAAAGCGGAAGGCAAAGGCCCGCTGCAGTGGAAAAGCCTGGAGCAAGGCGCCGCGACTTCCGTTTGGGCCGCCGTTACGGCCGAGGCGGATGAAGTCGGCGCGAAGTACTGCGAGGACTGCCACGTCGCGAAGCCGATGCGCGACAATATCGAAAACATCGCCGCCGCCAGTGAAGGCGTTCGCGCCTACGCTCTCGATCCGGCCAACGCCGAGGCTCTTTGGAAAAAGAGCGAGCAACTTGTCGGCGAAACGTTTCCCGGCAACCGCAGTCCGCACCGCGTAACAACTCGTATCCGCGTAGCAAAATCACTGTGGAGTGCGGCGCTTCCGCGCCGCCTTCACGGTAGATTCCGTGTCACCGAAGCACCCCGAGTGCCCCACACTCAACTACTCGCCGAGACAACATAGACAAATCCCACCGTTTCAGTTGTCTTATCTCTGAGAAAACAAGTGCCCCCAACCGACCAGAGCATGCCGGGTATCGAAGGCTTGTATCGTCAGTACGGCGGACCCTTGCTTCTTTTCGCCATCAGCATCTGTGGCGAATCCAGTCGAGCACAGGACGCCGTGCACCAAGTCTTCCTCAAACTTATGGAGACGGACGGTCTCAAGAATGCCCTCGACACGAAGGCATATCTTTTTGCGAGCGTGCGAAATGCGCTCCTGAATGATCAAAAGTCCCGACAGCGGCACGTTGCGATCGAGCCCGATCGACTATGGTTCGAGCCGCCCGATCGGGACCACGCGGCCGAGCAAAATCTTCGCCGCGCGCTGCAATCCTTGCCCGACGATCAGCGGCAAGTCGTCGTGCTTCACATCTGGGGCGAGCTGACATTTTCGCAAGTTGCAGAAATTCTGAGCATCAGCGCAAACACCGCGGCTTCGCGCTACCGCTACGCGCTCGCAAAGCTGCGCGAAGCGATGCTGGTGAAGGAGAACTCGAATGCCTGAGCCGAACGACGAACAATTTGAGAAATATCTGAAGAACTTTCGCCCGGTCGATCCCGAACCGCTGCCGGTTCGCACCAAAAAGCACGCGGCGGGTGCTAATCGCCGATCGGCTCTGGCGGCTTGCGCCGTGGCCTGTCTGGCAGCGGTCGCTCTCGTCATGATCGTTCTGCCTCGTGCCCCGAAGCCCGGCTACAATCAAGAACCATCAGCGATCCCGAACAACGCGCAACACACCGAAATTTCGATGCCGGCTCTAACGAATCTCGCGCTCGACGACCACGCAGCGTTCGACAAATTCATGACCGATGAAGTTCAAACACAATTTCCATCGATGCAGAGCGAACAGAGCGCCCTGCGAGTTTTAGCGAAGGAATAGCGCGTCAGCTATCGAACAAGGAGAGATAACCCGATGAATTTCAAACTTTCACTGCTCATAGTTTTGATGGTTGCCTTCGCGAGCCGTACGAGTGCGCAAATGCAATACCCGCCCGAAACGAAAAACGCCGCGCTCCGCTATTGGATCGCTTTCGCGGAGATGAAAGACGTTCCGGCCGACAAAGCTACGCAGGATCTTCTCGAACAAACACTGTCGGCCGAAGCTCTATGGGACGAAAAGAAGATCGCCCCGATTCTCGACGCGAACAAATTCGCCATCGACATCATGCAACGCGCGACCAAGCTGCCCGATTGCGACTGGGGGCATCGAGTACACACAGGGAGCGAGTGCTTCGATCGCATATGCTCCGCGGGCACGCGCCTTGTCGCGTTTGAATACGCTCGAAGGCATGCGGCAACTTGCCGCCGGTAACACGCAGGCTGCGACCGACACGTGGCTCGCGGGCGTGCGCTTTTCGCAAGACGTGGCTCACGGCGGCCCGATGATCTTCAATTTGATTGCGAAAAATGCGCTCCTCGCCAATCTGGGAGCGCTGACCCGGACAGCCGCGAATGGGCGATTCACCGTCGCAGAGCATCAACAGGTGACCACCGCGATTCGCGCACTGCGCGAAGACGCTTTCGATTGGAGCGCCGCGTGGGGACTCGAGTCCGCGACACTCGACCACGTTCTTCATGAACTCCAAACTGCGTCCGATCCTCGCGGAGTCTATCAAGAGATGATGGGAAGCACCGCGCCAGCGAAGGGCTTGCCTCCGACCGCGCAAGATATCCAGGAATTCGAAGCCTACATGCGTGCAGTTCAGGCGGCGTTGAAAGAATCGCCGGAGAAAGCAAAGGTCAGATTGGAAGGTCTGGAAGCCAAACGTGCGGCGTTGCCGGAAGTGGAACAGCGGATGATTCCAAATCCGCTGAAGTCAAATCAAGCTCGCATCGATATCGCGCAGGCGCGCGCGGAGTTGTTGCAAGCGCTGAGTAAAGCACCCGCCAAAAGCAACGGCGACTAATCGATTCGCCGCGCGTTTCATCCAGAAAGATTTCTGTAAAACGTAAACATAAATCTGCGTTTCGTCATTCGCTCGCGTAAGATGTGGCCGCCGAAAAAGCGTAAATCCTGAGATCAGTCAGACTCTGATCGTCGGCAAGGTCCACAACATGCGAATTGAAAATGAGCTGAACCGCAGACGATTCCTCAAGTGGGCGAATTTGCTCGGCCTCTCCGCGATGGTTCCCGCGTCAGTCGTGGCGCGGTCGATCGCGACACAAGACACAAAATCCGCCCACCCCGCGGCGAGTCCGGCGAAAGAATCATCGCCGGAAACAATCCTGCTCAAAGACTATCGCCCCAAATCCATCTACAAGATTCCGGTCACGCAAGTCGACAAATCGAAACACCCGATCATCGACATGCACTCTCACCCCTACGCCAAGAATCCGCAGCAAATCGACGAGTGGCTCAAGAACATGGACGAGGTCGGCATCGAGAAAACGATGATCCTCACCATGACCACCGGCCCTGAATTCGACGAAATCTTTCGCAAATATTCAAAGCATCCTGATCGTTTTGAAGTTTGGTGCGGCCTCGATCTTTCTGGCTATGACAAGCCCGGCTTCGGCCCGGCGGCAGTCAAAGAACTCGAGCGCTGCCATCAACTCGGCGCACGCGGCGTCGGCGAAATCCACGACAAAGGCGAAGGGCTGAAATCAGGCAAATCCACGGCGCCCGGCATGCATCCAGACGACGCGCGAATGGACGCGATCTGGCAACGCTGCGGCGAGCTCGGCATGCCGATCAGCCTCCACGTCGCCGATCCGATCTGGATGTATCAGAAAATGGACGCCACCAACGACGGCCTGATGAATGCCTGGAAGTGGCGTCTCGACAACAAGCCCAACATCGTCAACTTGCCCGGTATGGTGGAAATTTTCGACCGCACGCTCGGCAAACATCGCGCTACAACTTTCATCGCCTGCCATTTCATGAATCTCGACTACGACCTCGCGCGCCTCGGCGAAATGTTCGACCGCAATCCAAATCTTTACGCCGACATCTCCGCCCGCTACGCCGAGACCGCTCCCATCCCGCGCTTCGCCTCAAAGTTTTACGAAAAATATGCCGACCGCCTCGTCTACGGCACCGACATGGGCTACGACAAATCCATGTACCGGGTCACCTTTCGAATTCTCGAATCGCTCGACGAGCACTTCTACGAATTCGACCAGTTCGGTTATCACTGGGCGCTCAACGGCTTCGGCTTGAGCAACGACGTTCTGAAAAACGTCTACAACACCAACGCCGCAAAGCTCTTAACCGCCCGCGCCAACCGATAGCGCGCTTCCGCCAAAGCCCAAAATATCCTTATAAATCGCTCACGAATTGCTCAGGACTTCCCCACGAGCCGACAGGCATGATTTATCTCGTCATGTCGCTCAACATATTCCTTACGATCTGTGTTCTAGCGTGTGATTTCTTGATCTACGCCTTCTTTCAATGGACCTTCGGCGAGAAATATCGTCGCCGCACCCGAAAGCCCTCTCTGCCGAAAAACCGCCGAAAAGATGCCATCGAAATTTCAGCATCTCGGCCGTACATGGTCGTCTCACGAAGCCCACAGCAGCGCGCGCGTCAACCCGAACGCGAAGTCGCTTAGCTCTGGTCTTAGGAGAACGAAAAATGTCTTGCGGCCCAAAAGGTAGTGAAGCGAATCCTGTTGCGCAGTGTAGCGTTTGCGGTCACCGAACGGACTTGGTTGAACTCCCGGGAGTGAACGAAAAATATTGTTTGGAATGCAGCGCCGACGTAGCGACATCGATCCTGCTAAAAACGGAAATCAATGCCGCCTGGCTCTCGGGCCAACGCTACGAAAACCTCGCGGCCGAGCTTGCCCAGTTAGGTCGACAAATGCTCGAGCGAGCCCAGTCCGCGTAAACTGCAATCCAACAATTACTGTGCCGCCGCCTTGAGTGCGGTGCCAGTTTCACGGTGCGAACTGTCGAAGTGCACCGTGTCGAGAGTCTTCACCAAGCCGGCGCGGCTTTCTTCAGACATGGCGATAAAAATAAACGCGAGCGCGTGCTCTTTCACGATCGTCGTCACGAACGCTTCGTACACTTGCTTCGAACGAACGGTCAGCACCGCATCCTGGCGATAAAACGTCTGGTCCGCGACGGTTAGCTCCGTTGGCCCTCCCTGAAGTTCGATCGGTACTTTTGAAGCTGTCAGACCTTTCGCCATGATTTGCAGGTAGTCTTTGCCGGTCTTGATTCCCGGAGCAAAGCTCACGTCCTCCGACATCAACGTCACACCATCGTTGTCATCGGCCGGCGTTCCGAGCGGATACTTGAATACGGTCAGAAGCATCTGCGTGCGCTTCTCTGCGGCTTGGTAAACGCTCTTTTCAAGGTCGTTGTCTCCCGCAACCGCGCCCTTCCCGACCTCCATGATGTGCTTTTTGGTTTTATCGCCGTGCGGCGTCCAGCCTTCGGGAAATTTATACGCCAGTCCGTAGAACCTGTTCGTGTAGAGATTGCCGTCGATATCTCCTTCATCGACAAGTTCAGACGCCGGTGAACCGCTCGTCTGCGCCTGCAAGGTTTCCGCAGCAGGCATCGCGAACATTGCGTCGTCGATGGCCACGTTCGCGCGGGCGTTGTCGATCGTGATCGTGAAATTGGCCGTCGAAGAAGTGAATCGAACTCGAAATGGAATCTGGACTCCGCCAACGGTGCGATAGTCCTCGTAGTAGGTCATCGTCTTCTCAACCTGACCGTTGGGCGCCACGTTTTCCGATTCTTCCGCCAGGCGCAGTCCGGTTTGCGCGTCGAAATAATATTTAGAGGCCTTCGCGGACGGCCGCGTCCGCATCAGCGCGACGTAGGCATCGCGATCCCCGACTTTCGATTTTCCCAGCACCGTCATGTCGGGAAAGATTTCCTTCAGTCGCACTTCGGAATCGAAGATCGCTTCTTGTCGCGCCTGTTCCAGTTCATCCGCCACCAGGCGTCGCAGACCTTTCGGCGGACCGAGTTCCCAACCCACCTGGCCGTCGTAGCCGTGCTTCAGCACATACTGCCGCTCCGCGATAGTGATGATGCGCAGCGAGCGATTCGGAGCCTTGTCATAGAGTTCGACTTTGCCCGTGACGTGCGCAGCGGGGATGTCCATCGTCCCGGTGAGAACCATCGAAGAGAGCTTCGACCATGCGGCGCCTCCGGTCGCTTTGGCACAGCGATCGGCCAAATCCGCCGCGGTTGGCAACGGCGCGGCTGAGGACGAATTGGTTTGAGCGCTCGCAATCGGACCGAATGTCAGACAGACGCAGAAACCGATACCGAACACAACTCGAGTGAATCGCTGCATGGTGTCACCCTCGATTTATCGAAAAATCCGCCGGTCACAACGCGGGAATCAACTTTTTACAGTTTGGGGAGCGGCACTCAGAACGGTCAATGGAACGCGCGGAGTTCTTGATCCGAAGAGCCAACTGATCGTTGGTTCAGCTATGAGGCAGTGACCAAACGAACTTTAAATCTAACGTTTGCCGAAGGTTGAATGCAGGCGAGGCGCATCGGGGTAGCGAGTTGGCGAAACAAAAGCGAACAAACTTCACCCCGCTTCCGACTCGATGCATCGCGTTATCAAATCCCAATTTCGCCACTCATATACAGCACGCAGGGAAGCCAAAGTCCCCGCCGATCGTCGTGAGGAACGCCCATGTACCTCCCAGACCTCAAGCAGCCAAACGCACCCGCCGGCCCCACGGGAACCGGAACCATCCTTTTAGTCGATGACAACGATGCCTTCCGCAGCGTCATCAGCACGTTTTTGCAGAGCAGCGGCTATAAGGTTCTCGAGGCGCGATCCGCCTCCGAAGCGTCGATCATCGCGGCCCACCAGGAAAAGCCGATCGATCTCCTGCTCACCGATGTTGTGTTGCCCGGCGTGAACGGCGACCAGCTCGGCGACTATCTCCGCTTCCTCTTCCCTCAGATCACCGTCGTCTTCATGTCGGGATACGGCACCTCGGCGAACTTCGGCAGCGTCGGCTCGCAAACCGGCGCGCACATGTTGCCCAAGCCGTTTTCGAAGAAGACACTGCTACTGGCGGTTGCCCAGCTCCTCCACTGGAAAGAAAACGACGAAAAACACGCTCCGCTCCGCGCCTGGGGCAACGTCACAAATTCGATTCACCAGCCCGCCTGATTTTGCACAGCGCGGAACCTCGCATCGACCTCACCCATTTTGCTAAATCGAAGAACGCTTCTGCTGCGAGTTGCATCACACACAGTGGGCACTTGTGAGCAGACTCGCCAAATTCGTAGCGATTGTCGCGGCGTTGGGTCTCTTGTGGGTTCTGATTACTCCTGCGCTGGACGAGTTACCGAGCACTACCGGCCACAAGACGTTCTCGGTTTTGGCGCTCACCGCTAGCGCGCAACCTGTCACTGTTCAGCCGGCTCTCTCTAGTTTTGGTCTCCTCTCGGGCGTAAACCCATCATTTGCTGTCGTAGACCTGCTTTCTCTCACCTGCGCCTTTATTTGCTGATCGGCTAGGGCCGACCACGAATCGGACTTCGTCGGAAAGTCTCTCGTCTCGAGCTCCCTTGGAAATCCGTTCCGAAGGAAAGACACATCTCGTTGCTTGGGGCTCAAGTTCGGCTCGAACGAACGATCACCGCACAACTTTTCAAAATTCGAAAGTAGGCTTCCGTGAAAACCAGCAAGAGCAAGCCCGGATTGGGAGTCACCGACCTCCTTGCATCTTGGAAGTCGATCCTAACCGGCAGCACACCGATGATGTCCATCGAGATCACCAAGGAGTGTCCGCTGAGCTGTCCCGGCTGTTACGCGTACGGCGACAATCACTTGGGTGGGTCCGCAACATTGCGAACTCTCAGCGATTACCGCGGGGATGAACTCGTCGATCGGATCATGGGCGTGGTTCGCCAGCATCGCCCTCTACATTTGTCGTTAGTTGGAGGCGAACCGTTGGTTCGCCATCGCGAGCTGAGTCGACTCCTTCCGTTGCTCAGCGCCGCTGGAGTTAACACGATGGTCGTCACCAGCGCGGTGATTCCCATTCCATCCGAGTGGATGAATATTCCGAGGATTCGAGTGGCTGTCTCCGTGGACGGTCTTCGCGAGGACCACGACATTCGCCGCAAGCCGGCCACATATGAGCGAATCCTGCGAAACATCGCGGGATGCAATGTCAGCATTCATTTGACGATCACGGCTCAGATGATGCGCCGGCCCGGCTATCTCGAAGAGTACCTCGCATTCTGGAACTCACGCCCGGAGACAGTTCGTATCTGGACCAGCTTCTACACTCCGCAGCAAAACGAAAGCAGCCCCGAGATGTTGACATCGCTCGAAAGGCACACTGCCGCCGAGACCCTGAAAGCTTTGCAGCCACGTTATCCCAAACTGCTCATGACCGATGGGGTCGCCCGAGCGATGCAGTCCCCGCCCGCGTCGCCCAAAGACTGTCTGTTCGCCAGGTTGTCCACGAACTATTCGAGCGATCTGAAAACTCTCGTCGAGCCCTGTATTTTCGGCGGAACTCCGGATTGTTCACAATGCGGTTGTGCCATCAGCAGCGGTCTGCATTGGTTGAAAGGCATCAAAGTCGCACGCGTCGTAAAGGTGGAGACGCTTGTGAACGGCTCAGTGAAAGTCGGTTCCATCGTCGGAAAGCTCCGGCGTCACCAGGTCCATTCACGCTGGACTGCTCAGCCGGAACACAAGAGCGCCCTGGTGCAAATCGGCAGGTGAGAAGCCACTTCGCCGACGCACGAACAAGCATCGCTAATCACCGAAAATTTTAGGTGGAAAGTCTCGGCGATTGGCCAGCGCTGATTCAGGTTTTCCGCGCGACATAATAGTGATTTTCGCCTTCGTCAGTCTGCGTTCCGATCAGCGACAATCCGTACGTCTGCAGAGCTTCCCGATAAACATCGAGTCCGAGCCCAAAGGATGTTCGGTCGGTCATCCTGTCCGTCCACGAGCAAAATTGCCTGGGGGCGGTGAATAGCAATTGGCCGCCGCTTCGCAAGGCGCCGGCGATTTTCTCGATCAATTGAAGTTGCGTCTGCTCATCGAGCAGAAAGAAAAGCCCGACCGAAACCACGGCGTCGAACTTCTTACTGAAGAAATCCGAATCCTCCACTGCGGCACATTCGACGGGTACTCCCGCAAATCGATCGCGAAATGCGGCCACCATCGTCGGCGCCGCGTCCACGCCGTGAACCAGAAACCCTCGCTCGATTAGCACCTGCGAAATCGGCACGCCGGTCCCGCATCCTAAATCCAGCACGGCAGCGCCGGAGGGCAAAGTTCGTGACCAATCCGCTATAGTCGCCGCACCAATGCCGCCAACAGCTCGGCCACGACCGGCCACATACACCGCCGCGACCTCCTCGTAACCGTTCGACTTGTCGATGCCGGCCATGTCGTCCCGTTTATATACGGAATGGACCGCGTCGCAACGTCCGCCTAATCATTTTGTACTATTGAGACGGTTGGACCGCCGATGATATTCCCCCAAGATGGGCGTGTACTCCCGGCTCTCCGTACTTCCGTGTGCGCGAAGGGCCTCTGACGGAAACCATACGAACTCGCGTGAGCCGAAAAGCGAAATAGGCGGTGGTGTGTGAACTGGCTGGCCCGGCTCCGCCCGGTCGCGTTCATTGGGGTGCTGCTCATCATCTGGCAGGTGGCGATCGATCGCCATCCAGGGCAGCTTCTGCCCGGACCGTGGCAAACGCTTCGCGGGATCGGCGACCTTTTGCAGCATGGCTTGCTCTTCAAATATGTCGTCGCCTCTCTGTTCCGCGTGACGTGGGGCTTTCTCCTGGCGGCGGTGATTGCGATTCCGCTAGGCCTCACCATCGGTTGGTACAGCCGCGCGGAAATGGCGTTCAATCCGCTCGTGCAAATTTTTCGCCCGATCTCGCCTCTTGCGTGGATTCCGATCGCCATTCTCTGGTTCGGAGTCGGCGATCTCTCCTCCATCTTTCTGATCTTTATCGGCTGCTTCTTCTCGTTGTTACTGACGGCCATGAGCGCTGTTCACAACATTCCCGACGTTTACATCGACGTCGGCCGCAACTTCGGGCTGAGCACGCCCAACTTCATCTATCGCGTTTTGTATCCCGCTGTCGCGCCTCAGTTGATCGTCGGTCTGCGCATCACGCTGGGCATCGCCTGGCTCGTCGTCGTCGCGGCGGAAATGATCGCGGTAAACTCCGGACTCGGATTTCTGATCGTTGATGCTCGCAACGCCGGCAATCGCTACGACCTCGTCGTCGCTGCCATGGTCATCATCGGCATCATCGGTTTGCTTTTGGATCTAGCCATGCGCTCGTTGGAGCAAGTGAAGTCGTTTCGTTGGGGATTCCCGGAGAATTAAATGTCGACGCAAGCTTCGCCTCCATCTACGTCTGGTGTGAAGTTGCAGATGGACCACGTGCGCAAGACGTTCGAGCGCGACGGAAAGAGCATCTCCGTCCTCGAAGACATCAATCTGGATGTCCGCAACGGCGAATTTATCTGCCTCGTCGGTCCCTCCGGTTGCGGCAAATCGACGATGCTCAACGTCATGGGCGGATTTCTTTCGCCGACGAGCGGATCGGTGGCGATCGACGGCGAAACCGTCCAGGGGCCGGATCCTCGCCGCATCCTGGTGTTTCAGGAGCGCGGCGTTTTCCCCTGGCTTACTGTCGAAGGTAACATCGGTTTCGGCCTCTCGAAACTCTCGGACACCGAGCGCAAACAACGCATCGCGCACTACGTTCAACTCGTCCGCCTGCAAGGCTTCGAGCACTCCTACCCATCCGATCTTTCCGGCGGCATGAAGCAACGCCTCCAGGTCGCGCGCGCTCTCGCTGTCAATCCCGACATCCTCTATCTCGATGAGCCTTTCGGCGCGCTCGATTCCGTCACGCGCTTCATCATGCGCGGCGAACTTCTCCGCATCTGGCAGACCGAGCGCCGCACGATCATCTTTGTGACGCACGACATCGATGAAGCTGTCCAGCTCGCCGATCGCGTGGTCGTCCTGAGCTCGCGCCCTGCAAAAATCCAGGACGTTTTGACCATCGACATCGAGCATCCGCGAAATCTCAGCTCGCCGCGTTATCTCGAGCTTCGCGATCAGCTCGCCCAGAAAATCGGTTTGGCCTATTCCGTATGAGCACGCTTCGCAAACCCGCGACTTGGGAGAAATTCTTCTGGCCCATCCTCGCGGCCGCGCTGCTGCTGGCGATTTGGCATTACTCCGTCATTTGGACGGCGACAAAGGTTTTTCCCTCGCCCCTCAGCGTCGAAAAGGGTTTGGTCGAACTCGCCCACAAACACGTTCTTTGGGCCGACATCATCGACTCATTGCGCCGCGTCGCCATAGGTTTCGGCCTCGCCGCGATCGTTGGCATCCCGTTCGGCCTCGCGCTCGGCTGGTTTCCGTCGCTACATCAAATATTTAATCCTGTACTTCAACTCCTCCGTCCGATCAGCCCGATTGCTTGGATTCCCGTCGCTATCATTTTTTTCGGCATCGGAGACAAGCCCGCCACCTTCCTGGTTTTTCTCGGCGCATTCTTTCCCATCGTTGTCGCGTGTGCCAGCGGCGTATCGACGGTGCCGTCGGTTTACCGCCGCGCCGGCCGCAATTTCGGACTTTCGCCCGCACAAATTCTGGTGAGAGTTGTCTTTCCAGCCGCGCTTCCGCAAATTCTCATCGGTCTGCGCATCGCGCTCGGCATCGCGTGGCTGGTCGTCGTAGCCGGAGAAATGATCGCCGTCGATTCGGGCCTGGGCTTTTTGGTCATCGACTCGCGCAATTCCGGTAAGCGCTACGATCTCGTCGTTGCCGCGATGCTGATCATCGGCGTCATCGGCCTCGCGCTCGACCTGCTCTTTCGCCAGATCGAAAAAATTCGGTCCGTTCGTTGGGGGTTCCGTTCATGAGGTGCTATTCATGAGCCTAAAAGCCAAAGTCGCGTTATTCGCAGTCGGTTGGCTTATTTTCATTTCCGCGGCCCACGGCTATCTCAACGTAAATTGGGCCGCTGTTCTCAATGACTACCGCCCCATCGAGAAGCGCAAAATCACCGTCGCTTATTTGCCGGTCACTTGCCAGCTCACGTGCCCCGTCACCGACTACATCTCGAAATTTTCTGAATCCGGCGAAGAATATCTCCCTCGCATGTTTCAGGGCTTTCCCGAAATGAAAGAAGCCCTCATTTCCAATCGTATTCAGGCCGCCTTCATCGTCGCGCCCTTGGCCTTGGCTCTCAAGGCGCAAGGCGTTCCCATCAAGATCGTTTATCTAGGCCATCGATACGGAAGCGCGTTCGTCGTTCGAAAAGACGGCCCGATCAAAACATTCGCCGACATGCGCGGCCACAACGTCGCCATCCCGAGCCGATTTTCCGACGAGCGCCTTCTCGTTTTCCGCGCAATGAAGGCGTACGGCATCAAGCCGAGCGAAATCAAAATGATTGAGATGGCGCCTCCCGACGTCGCTGGCGCACTCAACGCAAAAGCGATCGACTCGTTCGTCATGGGCGAGCCGTTTCCTTCGCAGGCGGAGATGGCCGGCTTCGGCCGCATCCTTTTTCAAGCGCGCGAATACTGGCCCGACTACATGTCCTGCATTCTCGTCGTGCGCCAGGATCTCATCGACACTCGCCCCGAAGTCGTCCAGACCCTCGTCGACGGCATCGCGCGTTCTGGCCTCTGGCTCGACACCAGCAAGCCTCATCGCGAAGACGCAGCCGATTTCGTCGGTCGCTTTTACTACAACCAGAAACCCGCGCTGCTCCGGTGGGCGCTGACCAAGCCGATGGACCGCGTCACCTACAGCCCACTCGCACCGCGCAAAGCCGACTTCGACATGGTCCGCGACTTGATGATCGAAACTGGCGTCCTCGACAAAAAACTCGAATTTTCCGAATACACCGACACCCGTTTTTCCGACAAAGCCAGCATCCAAACGCCGTGGCGCTACGAACCCGGGATTTCGTTAGCTCAATGATGACGCGCTTCGATCGTGTAGGGGCGCAGCACGCTGCGCCCCATTTCAGCAAGATTTGTAATGCAGGAGGGAATTGAAAATGCTTCGCCGAAAATTTTTCCAGGTAATGACCGTCGCCACCACCGGTGCGCTGACTCCGCTCGAAGCTATCCCCGCGACCGTCACGCCCAAGAAAATCGTCACCTACCACGTCCGCGGCTTCAGCTGCATCACCTGCGCCACCGGCCTCGACACCATGCTCGCCAAACAAAAGGGAATCGCGTCCAGCTCCTCCACCTATCCCGAAGGCGCAGCCACCATCGGCTTCGACCCCGACCAAATCTCCGAACAACAAATCAAAGACTTCATCTCCAGCCTCGGCTTCACCGTCGCCGACGACGCGAAACCCGAACACCGAAACCCCGAAGAAATCCGGCCTGACGTTCGGACCTCACTTCTCCTTCGTAAACTCCAGATCCCGAATCCGCCCGGTAGAAATTTTCATGCCCGAGACATTCTTCTTCGCGTCTCTCTGAAACTGAATCGACCCAATCTCCACCTGAAACAAATCCGGCGCCACCGCCGTAATCACTTGCGGATCGTGCTTCAACCTCTTCAGCACCAGCTTCCCGTTCTCTTCCACAATCCGATAGACGGGATCAATCTCCGCACTCCGATAATTTCCGACATACTCCGCGCGCTGCTTGTCCGCCAAAGTAAACGGCGCCAGTTGCTCGAACTGCCTCATCTTCTCTCCCGGCGTCCCCATCTGCATCGCGAACAACCCGTGCGCGCCCGCCGAAAAATCCATCTCCGCCGGATAATCCCCAATCTGAAATTTGTCATTCGTAGTCGCGTGCAGCGGAATCACCTCATCGCCCACATCCCATCCCAACCCGCCATCCTTCACAACCAACTTGCGCAACAATCGCGATTTCGCCTCGTAGTAGTAGCCCGCCTTCGCAGCTGAGCTGCTCTTGCGGCGGATTGATGAACGTCGCCTTCGCTTTCGCCGCCGCTGCCTCCGGCTCCTTCAATTCCGACGCCAGCAAAATATCCGCCACCTTCTGCGTCAAATTGCTCGGCCCCGAATCCCCCGCGTTGCAAAGACACGCCACCGAAAAATGCTGCGCCGGAAATCGCAGCAGATCCGACCGATACCCCGCATCCGCTCCACTATGATCCACCGCGTCGAGCCCGCGATATTTTTCCGTCACCAGCCCAAACGCATACGTATTCTTCTCGCCGTTCGTCAGCGGATCATGCGTCAGCATCGTCTCCGTAAATTTCGGCCCGCCCACTTTCCCCGTATAAAAATTCTCGTCCCACAGCGCCAGATCCTCCACCGTCGTAAACAAACTCGTCGCCCCGACGGTGTCGAAATTCGTCACGCTCAATTCCCAGCGCCCCTTGTCGTGCGAATATCCGTACGCCTGATGCTTGATGATCTCCGCGTGATCGTCGCGAAAATGCGTGCTCGTCATCCCTAGCGGCACAAAAATCCGCTCCGTCGTAAATTCCCGCAGCGATTTCCCGCTCACCCGCTTCACGATTTCGCCCAGCAGCGTAAATCCCGTATTCGAGTAGCTGTACTCGCTCCCTGGGGCAAAATTCAGCGCCTTCTGCCGCACCACCACCGACATCACGTCCTCATTCGTGATCAAATCCAGCGAATATCGCCAACCCGCCAGCTCCAGCAAGTCCCACTGATCGCGCAATCCGCTCGTGTGATGCAGCAAATTTCGAATCGTGATCTTCGCGCCAAAATCCGGCAGCTCCGGAATATATTTGTGTACGTCGTCATCGAACGATAGCTTCCCGTCCTGCTCCAGCAACACGATCGACGCCGCCGTAAACTGTTTCGAGATCGACGCCACATGAAACGGCGTGTCCGTCGTCAAAATCACGTCGTGATCTAGATTCGCCATCCCATAAGCGTGCTTGTAAATAATCTTGCCGCCCTGCATCACCGACAGCGCGCACCCCGGCGAATCCGTCCGATCCCACTTCGCAAAAATCTCATCGACTTTCTTGCTCTGCTCCGCGCTCACGCCGGCGCCTTGCCCGCTCGCGCTCTGTCCAAACGCAGTGCCGCCCGGCACCATCGCGGCCAACGCCGCCGCCCCCAATCCCACGCAAAAATCTTCCGCCCCATATTTTTCATCGCCCCTCGTCCCCCAACAGCGCCAACGCGACCCCGACTCTACCAGAACTCCATCCCCACCACGCGCTTGACTCGCGCTAAACTCTACCAGTCCGCCAGTTGCGCAAAGGATACGCGCATGCACATCCCTTCGCGTCTCAACCTTCTTCTCCTCGCCGTCTTCTTCTCCGCGTTCTCCGCGCCACACATCGCGGCTCAACAAATCGATTCCGGCGCCCATCCCGACGAAAGAATCTACGTCGACGCAGTCGTCAACTCAGCCTCCGGCACCCCAGCCGAAAATCTTCAGCAACGCGATTTCACGATTTTCGACAACGGCGTCCCGCAAACCATCACATCCTTCGAAGCCATCGACGCTCGCCACGCTCAAATCACGGTGATCATCGTCTTCGACACTTTGACCCTAAACCCGCGCGCGCTGGGAACAGCACTCACCGACATCAAGCGCTTCCTGAAAGCCGACGGATGCGAACTCACTTATCCAATGACGGTCGACTTCGTCACCGACAAGGGCCTCGAATTCAAAGCCGGCCCGTCGCGCGATGGCAACGCCCTCAGCGCGTCGCTCAACAAACCCACCGACGCGACCGCGATCGAGGACATCCAGGGCGACCCCGGGACATACCGGCCTTTTCAAGCGCTCGCCGAACTCGTAGCTCTCGAGCGCAACAAGCCCGGTCGCAAGATCATCCTTTTTATCTCCCCCGGTTCGCGACCCTCTCTCGACCCATACCACGCTCTCGACCCAAACCATTACGGCAGGCCGAGCGAACTGGAACTTCAGCAGCTTCGCCAGAAAATGTTCGGAAATATCGTTCAACTCACAAGACAGCTCAACGACGGGAAAATCACTGTCTACAGCATCGATCCTCCGCTCGTCGGCGATTTGGATGATGTATTCACCAGCGGTGCATCGCACCTGGAACCGTCCCACGTCGGCGATGACGTCGCAGCGGTCCGTTCACCTGATGATGTTCGGTGGGATGATCTCTCACTGCGCGCCGTCGCCGTCCGTAGCGGCGGCTTGGGACTTCACTCCGGCGAAGACCTCACCGCGACCCTTCGAGAATGCGTGGCCGACATTTCCCCGTTTTACGAACTCTCTTTTGATCCCGTGCTCACCGATGACAAGAATCAATATCACAGCGTCAAAGTACAATTCACCAAGCCAGGCCTGACCGCGCGCACCGCGCAGGGGTATTACTCGGAACCTTGGCCAGGAGCTCAGCTCGCCAAAGATGCGAACAAACTCGACGAACCAAACGCAAAAGCCGCCGATCCACAAGTGCCGGCCCTCGACCTCGGCGATACCTCCGAAACCAGAGTCAAAAATCTGAATGCAGAGGCGACAACCTACGTGAATATGTCGCTCGATCGCGTCATCGCGCGCATTCCCGAACTGAAAGATCTCCAGCCCGCGCCAGATCAAACGCAACTGCCGACGATCCTGAAAAATATGGGCCGCAACGTGGACACTTTCACCAACAACGTCGGCGATCTGATCGCAAACGAAGATTTAACCCAGCAGAGATTGAATCCGGATGGAAAAATCAAAGCGAAGCAACGCAGCCACGACGATTACCTGATCCTCCATCACGGCTATGAATGGGGAGCAGCCGCTGAATATCGGATGGACAAGAATGGAAATCGCTTGGAATCCGTCGGCTTGGAAAAAGGCTATCTCGTCACCGCCGGCTACGCCATGAACTGCGTAAGTTTCGCCACTGTTACGCAATCACAGTCGGATTTTCGCTACCTGGGCGATCAAAAACTCGGTACGCGAGACGCGTACGTCGTGTCTTTTTCGCAAAAGCCCGTCGAATCCACCTTTAAAACTGTCATGAGGGGAATGGGCGGGCGCGACGTCGAGATGCTGACGCAAGGAATCTTGTGGATCGATAAAAACAATTTTCAAATTCTGCGGCTGCGTACCGACCTTCAGCAGCCGAACAAGGAAATCCGGCTGAATCAGGCGACAACGGACGTCAGTTTCAGTCAGGTGCAACTTCAAAACAACCCGGATCCTCTGTGGCTGCCCGACGACGTAACTGTGTTCATCGAAATCGCCAACGAAAAATACCGCAATCTGCATCACTACTCGAATTACCGCCGCTACCAAGTCGAGGTCAAAATCGGAAACTCTCCGTAATCGGTTCAGGCGTCAGCCGCGCAGTGGTACATTACCCTCTCGTATGGCTCAATTACCGCGAATTCCCGATCTCAACGCGCAGCGCGCCGCGATGCAAAAACTCTCGTTCTTGCTCGGCAAGTGGACCGGCGAATGCTTCCTCCTCCAGGGGCCCGGCCAATCACTCGATCTTCACCAAACCGAGGAAGTCCAATACAAACTCGACGGCCTGCTCCTCGTCATCGAAGGCGTCGGCCGCTCCAAATCCGACAACCAACTCGCCCTGCAAGCATTCGGCATCATCTCCTTCGATGACGAGTCCGCAACCTATCGCATGCGCGCCTTTAACGACGGCCGCTTTCTCGAAAGCGAAGTCAAACTCCTCGACGAGCCAAACGCCATCACCTGGGGTTTCGCCCTCGGCCCCTTCAAATCGAACTCCGTCCTCCGCATCAACTACCGGGGCGAATGGACCGAACTTGCCGAACTCATCGTCGGCTCCGACCCACCCAAAAAACTCCTCGAACTGACAGTCCGCCGCGTGGAGTAGTTTCCCAGAGTACTAAGCCGTACTAACTCCAAATTCTTCTCGCCCATACAGCCCTTTCGCCAACCATCTACCTCCGCGAAAGTATTCCACCGTTACACACCCGCCTTTACTTTCAGGATGTACGCATTGAAGGCCACCAAGGAGAACCCCGATGAGTGAAGGCGATAAGGATCAAATGAAGGGCACGTTCCACGAGGTCAAGGGAAAGGTGAAAGAAAAAATCGGCCACGCCACCAACAATCCCAACCTCGAAGACGAAGGCACCACGGAGAAAGTAGCCGGCAAAGTCCAAAAGAAAGTCGGCCAAGTCGAAAAAGTGCTCGAGAAGCCTTGAGCGGCGCTAACGCCGGATCGAATTGATTCCCGAGTGGGTGGTTCACCCGCCGTCAGAGCACTCTGATGGCGGGTCCCACCCACTTCTTGTGCCTTCCCTCTGCGCTCTCTGCGAACTCTGTGGTGAATTCTCTTCGCCTCGCTGTGGTTCGAAAGCTAAGAAGATCTCTCTCGAGCAGCAGACCCGTTCGCGTCGCGATCACGCTCATCCGAAAATCGCGTTACGACTCTACAGTCGGGACAAATTATCTCGCGCTCAAGCGGCGCGACCGGCGTCGCCCCGCCTCCCACCGCCGCAGTCCTGGACTTATCCACGACAAGCTCCCGCCCGCACTTCGCGCACTTCACCGTTTGCTCGCTCATTTTGACCTCTATCACCTGATTGTTGCGGCAGGGGTGGAGGAATCGAGACTAGCCCACGCGAACCAACGAGCGCAACGCCAACAACTTTCATTTGACAGCCGTTAACCAATTTGCTATACTGCCTCGTGTATAACGCACCTGCCTCCGGATCTTTCCCATTTCGGAACCAGGCAAATCCCTCGATCTGTCCCCCTTTGTCCGTAACTCCCTTAGAATCACACTCTTGCACGATCTCGACGTATAACTCCTTTAGATTCACATTCTTGCGTAAAAGCCATGGGGGGGTGGGTCTCACCTGGTCCAAACTCTCAGCGCCAGCCCCGCGACGAGAGAGCATCCGTGTGGCACACTCTCTGCATCCCACACACAAATTACGGAGTTACCCAATGACCCTCTTCTTGACGCGTAATTGCACTCCGATGCTCATTTTCGCAGCCGCAACGCTCGTTTTCGTCTCGCTTCCGACCTTTGCGCAGCAGCCCGACGGGCCGCAAGTCTCTCCGCCTCCGTCCGCCCAACCGATGCAACAAGCGGTTCCCGCAACGCCCGCCGCTTCCGGCCCCCGCATCGTAGTTCCCGCCGGAACGCGCTTCGCCGTCGTCCTGGAAAACGGCATCTCCACCCGCGGAGCCAAGCCCGGCGATTCTGTCTACTTGCGCACGTCGTTCCCGATCACGCAGGACAACAAAGTGGTCGTCCCGGTTGGCTCGTATTTGCGCGGCGAACTTACCGAAGCGAAGCGCCCCGGCCGCGTCAAAGGCCGCGGCGAATTCCGCATGAAGCTCAACACTTTGATTTTGCCCAACGGCTACACCGTCGATCTCAACGCCGATCCGCGCAGCGCCGACTCCGGCGGACCGGAAACCATGGACAGCGAAGGCAAAACCACCGGCGGAAGCGGAGCAGGCAAGGATGTCAAAACGGTTGCCACTACGACGGCGACCGGAGCCGGCGTCGGCGCAATCGCCGGCGGCGCAAAAGGCGCCGGAATCGGAGCTGGCATCGGCGGCGCCATCGGGCTCGGCGCGATGTTGCTCACGCGCGGCCCTGACGCCCAACTTCCGCGCGGTTCGACGCTCGACGTCGTGCTCGAACGGCCTATGTCGCTCGACAGCAACCAGATTCAATACAACAACGTCGGCACTTCGTCGCCCGTCACTCCGCCACCCGCGCGCGCTCAGTAAGAGCGGCCCGCGCGTGGAAAACGAAACATCTGAAAGGGAAGCGAAAAAAATCGGCAGAACAGAGCGTCGGAAAGCATTTGAAAAGATAGATCGCAAAAATAATCGAGCGCTCGCGCAGCGAATTCTGATTTGAAGTCGCTCCGAACGCGAAATCGAAAAGCGATCCACTCGCGCGATCGCGCAACACGAATGCGCCACGCGAATAAGATAGAATCGCCATATGAAATCTTTCGATGTAGCAATTGCTGGAGCCGGACTGATCGGCTCCTCCATCGCCTTTGAACTCGCGCAATCCGGATTGAAAGTCGCCATATTCGATCGGGGCGAACCGGGACGCGAAGCCTCCTGGGCCAGCGCCGGAATTCTTTCCCCCGCGCCGGAATCGCCGGCGATGATTTCGATGGTTCCGCTCGCGAAAGCCAGCATGAATCTGTATCCCGCGCTGGTCGCAAACGTTGAAGAAATCTCCGGCGAAAAAGTTGGATTTCGGCCGAAAGGCACGATCGATGTTTTCTTCAGCAAAGATGCGATTCCCGATCTGAGCACGCTGATCGCGTTGCATCACGGAATGGGACTGAAAGCGGAACCGCTTCGTCCCGAGGATGCGCGCGAACTCGAACCATCGCTGAGTCCGGAACTCGAGGCCGCGGCGCTGCGACCTGAAGAAGCATCGATCGACAATCGCGCGCTCACGCACGCGATGCTGAGCGCCGCGAAGAAAAGCGGAGTTGAAGTTTTCGCCGGTTCAAACGTCACGGGAATTGCGCAGGATAGTGAACGCTGCACCGGCTTGAAATTAGGAAACGAGACGGTCAGCGCGAAGTGGACTGTGATTGCTGCGGGATGTTTCTCCGCCGAAATTGATGGCGTGAAAGAGTTCGCGCCGGTTCGGCCCGCGAAGGGGCAAATGGTTTCGCTGCGCGCCGACGGACTGAAAATCGAGCGCGTCATCTGGGGCGAGAAAATCTACATCGTTCCGCGCAACGATGGACGCATTCTCGCCGGAGCGACCGTCGAATATGTCGGCTTCGACAAGCAAGTCACCGCAGGCGGAATCGAGAAAATTCTATCGGCCGCGATCGAAGTGATTCCGGAGTTTGCGAATGCGCGCATCGAAGAAACCTGGGCAGGTTTGCGCCCTGATTCACCGGATCACTTGCCGATTCTCGGTCCGACCGACATCGACGGGTTGGTGATCGCTACCGGACATTTCCGCAGCGGAGTGTTGCTCACTCCGATCACCGCGCGCCTCGTGCGTCAGTGGATCACCGAACGCAGCGTCGAACTCGATTGGGAGCGACTGAGCCCGATGCGTTTCATCGAAGCGCGCCGCGAAACGACGGCTTGAATGAGGTTTGGAGACGAAGGATAAACGAGAAGACAAAGCGCACCGAACGCGCTCGGGTGCAAGCAATTTGCGCGATGGAAAAATCAGAGAGAGCTGACTAATTCCTGAGAAAGGACTTCAGCTTTTTTTGCAGCGCTGCTGGCGCGAGTCCAATCACCGACTTGAGCTGCTTCGCGAGCTTCGGCGAGGAAGCTGCGAACCTTGGAAGCCAGATCGGACTGCATCGCGTTCAGCGATCGCCCCTGCGACGCAGCGATATTTTTCTCCGCGATGTTCACGCTCGTCGAAGTCTGCTGCTGCGCAGCGGCAGTTTGCTCCGGCGAAAGTTGCGGCGCAATCATCGGCGCTTCCGGAACGTGCGACGAGCTTCCGCCGCTGCTTGGAACAACAACAACGCGAGGACGCGGCGGCCCGCTCGGCGCTCCACCAACCACCGACGGCGGAGCCGGAACATCGAGCCCTAGGTCCGCAAACAATTCCTCGTTGCTCACATCGGACGAGATTGTTTTCGGCGCGATCGGCCGCACATTGTTTGCAGTCGCCCACGGAAATGCTCGAGCTCGCGGCTTCTGCGAAGCCGCGCAACCGGAGACGATCGCAGCGACAGCGCACAGCATCGCGCAGACGAGTTTCGGCGAAACGCGCGAGAGTCCTTGTGAAACGCGTGCTTCAGAATGCGATAGAAGCGTCGCATTGCTCAGTTCGAGCGTCGCACGGCTCGGCTCCAACGTCGCGTTGTGCAAGTCGCGCGCGTTGTTGCATCGCGGCGTCGCGACGCGAGCACTCTCGAAGATGTGAGGAAAAGTCAGCATCGTGAAGGAGCGGATATCAGGCCGCGAGCGGCAGCTCGATCCGGAACGTGGTTCCGCGGCCGACCTCCGAAGTAAAGTCTATCGAACCGTTGTGGAGCTGAACAATTCGGAAGGTGCTCGCCAAACCGATTCCGCTTCCGCCGGGACGCGTCGTAAAAAATAACTGGAAAATTTTCTGTTTGTTTTCCGGAGGAATTCCTTTTCCGGTATCGCCCACGCTGATCTCCGCCATCTCGCCTCGCCTGCTCAACATAAGATGCAGTTGGCCGCCCGCGGGCATCGCCTCCACCGCATTTAAAACAAGATTTAGTATTGCTTGTTTGAGCAGCGCGCGATCGACGTAGACTTCGGGCACATCGATCGGCAAAAGTTGCGCGACTTCCACTTTGGCTTTGCGCAATTGCGGCTGCGCAATCTCGATCACTTCGCGCAAGATATCAGCGAGCTGCGTCGCTTCGAGCCGCACTTCCATCGGACGCGTAAAGTCGAGGAACCGTTTTACTACAGCGTCCAAGCGATCGATCTCTTTGTCGAGAACTTGAACCGCTTGCATTGCGTTCGTGTCCATTTCCGCAGGCAGAGATTCTTTCAAGTTTTCGAGCCAGAGCCGCATCGAGTTCAGCGGATTTTTCACTTCGTGCGCGACGCCCGCGGTGATGCGTCCCAGCGCCGAAAGGCGTTCGCTGACTTGCAATTGCGTGTTGATGGATTCGATGGAATCGAGATCGCGCAGAGTTACGAGCGCGCCCATGCGATCGCCGTTTTCCTGAATGCCTTGCACGCTGACGCCGACGCGGCGCGGACCTTCGATTGTTTGTAGATCTGTTTCCGCAGCAACTTCACTCAGTTCGTCGCCATGAATCTGCAGCACTTCATGGAGCGGATGGTCCGGAGGGAAAATGTCGTTGATGCGCTTCCCGAGAAATGTGCTTGCGGGAGCGCCGAGAAACTTCTCGGCCGCTGGACTGACCATGACAGCGCGCGCTTCGCGCGTGAAGAGAATCAAGCCGTCTTCCATTCCGGCCATGACGGAGTTCATGTTTTCGCGCATGGTGCTGAAGATTTCGTGAACGCCGCGCAGTTGCTGGCCGACTTGCGTGATCTTCCGGCTCACCGCGCCGAGTTCGTCGGAACCGGAGACAAATCCCTTCACTTCTGGAGCGGGCATATCGAACTGTCCCGCCGAGATGCGATCCAACTGATCGGAAATGCCGCGCAAAGGAGCAAGTGCGGCGCCGCTGACAATTGCGGCCAATCCCGTGGAAATAATCAGCGCGAGCAAAACGATCGTGCCGAGCTGGCGCAGGTTCGGGAGAAGTTCGTTGAGCAAGAGACTCGACGAAACCGCGACGCGGACTTCACCGAAGGGCTGACCGCCTTTGCTGAAGGGGAAGTCGAGTTCGTAGATTTTCGGAGGACCGGCAAAGACCTTCGCCTGATGGATAAAACCGCGCTGCGTCAGTTGCGAGAGCGGAGCGCGCCTCGGCAGGAATTTTCCCTGCATCGATTCATCGGTGGAAATCAGGACCTGGCCATCGCGGTCGGTGATCGCGACTTCGTAGACGTAGACCGTATCCTTGTCCGCATTCATCTGCGAGCGAAGTCCTTCATCGATCTTGAAGGCTTGCCAGACATATTGATGGATGTCTTCGGGACTGTTGGAAATTGGACGAAGACCTTCGTTGGCGGCGTCGGTGAGCGCACGCTGAGCTTGCTCGAAAACCTGGTGCGCGATCTGGTGCGTGCGCTTGTCGGTCTGCTCAAGAGCCTGCGAGAGCAGTTGCGCCACGAAGACGCCCGACAACACGACGACGACGAGCAACACCAGCCCGGTCATCACCAAAGTGAGTTTAGTGCGCAGCCGTAGCTGCATCGGAAGACCCTACTCCGCGTCGGCGTTCGCTCCGCCGTATTCTTTCAACTTATTGTGCAGTGTTTTGAGGCTAATGCCCAAAAGATCGGCGGCGCGTGTCTTATTGTTGCCGGTGGCGTTGAGAGTTTGAAGGATCAGCTCGCGCTCCATAGCATCGACGGTCGTGCCGACAGGGAACTTGATGGTGGAAAGATCGCTCGGGCCTTTGGCTTGCGACTTGCCGAATTCATCGGGCAAGCAACTGCGCGTGATCAAGTCTTTTTCGCACATGATCGTGGAGCGTTCGAGCACGTTGCGCAGCTCGCGAATGTTTCCAGGCCAGGTGTAGCTGCGGAAAATGTCGAGCACTTCGGTGCCGATGCCGCGGACGTTCTTGCCATGCTTCGCGTTCACGTCGCGAAGAATATGTTCGACGAGGAGAGGAATGTCGTCTTTATGATCGCGCAGCGGCGGCAAGTGAATGTGGAAGACGTTGAGGCGGAAGAAAAGATCCTGCCGCAACTGGCCGTTGCCCACGGCTTCCTCGGGATCTTTATTCGTGGCTGCGAGGACGCGAACGTCTACCGGCGTTTCGCTCTTGCTGCCGAGACGGCGGACTTTGCGATCTTCGAGAACGCGCAAGAGCTTGGCCTGGGTGGGAGCGGGCATTTCGCCGATTTCGTCGAGGAGGAGCGTGCCGCCGTCGGCTAATTCGAAACAACCGATGCGCCGCTCGGCCGCGCCGGTGAAGGCACCGCGCTCATGACCGAAGATCTCGCTTTCCATCAGCGTTTCAGGAATTGCGGAGCAGTTGATGGCAACGAACGGCCCGGAGGCGCGCGGAGAAAGCTTGTGAATGCTGCGGGCGACGATTTCTTTGCCGGAGCCGGTTTCGCCGGTGATCAGAACGGATGCGGAACTGGGCGCGGCCATTTCGACGATGCGCATGACTTCCTGCATCGGCTTGGAGCCGCCGACGAGATCGCCGAGGCGGCCGGTCTCGCGCAACTGGCGTTGCAAAACGGCGAGTTGGCGGGTGTCGCGCGCTTTTTCCAAGCAACGATCGAGGAGCGCGCGCAGGACCGGGGCTTTCATCGGCTTTTCGATGTACCAGAAGGCGCCTGATTCGATCGCGGCGACGGCGCGTTCGTCGCTGCCTTTGCCGGTGATGATGATCGAAGGAACGTTGCGAAGTTCGTTGCCGAGCTGTTTCAGCAGGTCGAGGCCGTTCATGCCGGGAAGTTCGACGTCGGCGATGAGCGAGTCGGGCTGAAAGTTGGTGAATTTCGCGAGGGCGTCTTCGGCAGTGCCGACGCCAAGAACCTCGTAGCCCCATTTTTGCAGGAGCTGTTCGTAGCCTTTGCGCGCGTTGTCTTCGTCTTCGACGATCAGAACGCGGTCTTTGCGTTCGCTTTCCGTGCGAATCGCTGTGCTTGTGTCTTCCGCCATGCGGACCTTTGCCTCTCCCCTGAGGTTGATGCTTGCAGCGGCTTACGTGGGTGCTTGACCTTTGACTGTAACAAGGCGGTGGGCGAGTTGCCAAGTTTGTGGGGCAATCGGGTGCAGGTCAGTTTTTCGGTAACGGCGTTTATCGGGAGCTACGACTCACCTCGGCGATCAGGCATGCGGTGACGTTCACGGTGACGGTGCAGTAAGGGCGAGGTGTTACCGTGAAGCGTTTTAGCGTTCGCACCTCGCGGGAAGCTCGCACAGGCGAAACGGTGAACCCTTAAATTAACTGGGCTCGGAGAGCCTCCTCGCGTTGTTCTGGCTGGTATGCAAGAATCTAACCAAGTCCCGATAAGTCGAGTAACCGGACAAGTGCTTTGAGTAGGATCCACCTTACCGGTAACGGCGTTAATCAGGCTTCGAACCGGTATTCCAATTTACGCCCATTGCCGTACTGAAATCCTTCAACATGAGCCATAGCGAAATTGCACCCCGAGTCGCGGGTTCAGGTGGGTTTTCTCCACGTCGATTCACATAATGGGATAACCTTTCCTTGGCATGTTCGACTGCGGCCTGGAAATCAGGTGCGTGGCTCACCTGGTCAACAAAAACGTCCGTGTGCCATCCCGTTTGACGTTTCGTAGACTACGGACAATACAGTTCCTTCGCCGTCTGAAATCTCTGCTTCAGTCCTGCAATGCTCGACGTTACCGATAACGGTTACGGAATACACTTTGCGTCCGACTGCGTTTCCCGAGGGTGACCTTTTACCATGCCGCGGACCACTTCTCCGGTAACGGCGTTAATCGGGACTTTGTGGATATACTCACCGGATGCCACACGCAGGTGGTAGATGCTCTTCATGTCACGGGACAGGACGCTGTCCCGTTTGCGGTGGCACCGGAACCACCCTCTCCTCAAGATGCGTCATGTGTGTTGGAAGTGGCAAATGCGAACGCTGCGGTGGCACGGTTACACGTGCTGCCGAATCCCCCCTCGATTGGCTGCGAAGCGTCGTGAGAAGGCTACGAGGCAAACCTCCGTTTGAAGGTGTTTAAGAAGGACTTGTCCGGTTACGGCGTTAACCACGAGTTGTTTCTTATTCCACGAAATAAATCGGGTGGTGCATCCGTCTTATGTCTAGGCAGCAAATTTGAGCGATAAGGGGCTGGGAGCAATCACGTGGCCATCATTGAAACCGTGTTACAGGATATGCGTTACGGATTCCGGATGCTTTTTCGGAATGTCGCATTCACCGCCGTCTCCGTTCTGGCGCTCGCGCTTGGGATTGGGGTCAACACGGGAACTTTCACAGCTTATAAAGCGCTAGTGGGCCGGTCTCTCGATGCGAGTGATCCCGGGAAAATGGTCAACCTCGGACTGACGCTTCAGTCAGGCGCCTATTCCTTCTTGTTCAGCTATCCGGACTATGAAGCCTATCGGGATCAAATTCGTGCCTGTAGCGGCCTCATCGCATGGTCCAACGATGAGCTGGCTCTCACGGACGCCGGCGGCATCATAAGCCAACGCACCGCCGCGGCCGGCACTTTGCTCGGAAGATTGGGCCTGTTGCCTCCCAGCGCCAACAATGCTGAGTTCGCCGCGACTTTCATTGTTTCGGAAAATTACTTCTCGGTCCTCGGCGTCCCTCCTATGCGCGGTCGAGCCTTTGACTCCATCGCTTCCTCCGAGCTGACGGCTTCACCTTCGGTCCTCATCAGCGAAAACTATTGGCAGAAACGCTTCGCCGGTGATCCCACGGTGCTAGGCAAGGCCATACGTCTCAACGGGACGTCGTTTACGATCATCGGAATTACGCCTCACGACTTTGTCGGTACCAGCGTGGGCGTCCCTGATTTTTGGCTTCCGCTCAGCCTTGAGCCGCTGGTCCACCCGGGAACGAGCTCGCTTCGCGATCGCGAAAACCCGCACTTGCGCATATTCGGTCGGCTCGCGCCCGGCATCGATAGAACGCGGGCGCAGGCGGAGATTACGCTGATCACGTCTCACCTCCGCAGCCTGCACGATCCGAACTCAGAGTTGAGCAGACCTGCCGCAGCGCTTCTCTCGCCGGGCTCGCCATTACCCGGCAAGTTGACCGGGAGTTTTAAGTTCACAGTTCTGCTCATAATGATCGCTGCCAGCATGGTGCTGGTCATTGCGTGCGCCAACGTCGCCAGCCTTCAACTTGCGCGGGCTACATCCCGTCAAAGCGAACTGAGCATGCGCTTGTCGCTGGGAGCTAGCAGGGGACGTCTCATACGTCAAATGCTGACGGAGAGTGCGTTGCTGGGACTGTTTGCCGGCGTGGTCGCGCTGCCCTGCACTTGGGCCATTCTGAAGACGGGGGCGACTCTGTTTATGCAAGCCTTTCCCGTCGAAACTGGCACGATTGTTCTCAGGGTAACTCCTGACTTTCAAGTTTTTGGCTATGTTCTGGCAATTTCTGTATTCACGGGGCTTCTTTTCGGCCTCGCCCCGGCATTGGAAACTTCGCGATCCGCACTCTTCTCGGCGATTAAAGGCAACGTGGGGAATTCACCCACTCGCAACCGCCGTGTTCGTGACCTGCTCATCGCCTCGCAGGTCGCGGTTTCGTTAGTGCTGATGATTGCCGGAAGCATGTTGATCCGCAGTTCGCTTCACGCGCTGAGAATGCCCACCGGATACGACGCCCAACATGTCGTGGACCTCGATTTTAGGTTTCCCGAAGAGGCGACATATGGTACGGACCGGAAGCTCGCGCTGATCAGGGAACTTCGCACACGAATCGCTGCGGTGCCTGGCGTTACAGCCATCACCAGCGCCCGTGCCCCGGACGACAACGGAATTCGAGCGGCCGCAATCTCACTCAACGGAGAGAAGCCCTCCGCTACGAACATGCAAGGTAAGGTGTACTACACATGGATTGAGCCGAATTACTTCCGCACGCTCGGCATTCCACTCTTACTCGGTAGCGGCTTTCAACTACAGACCGGTCAGCCTGAGCGCTCGGTTATTGTCAGCGAATCGGCGTCGCGACAGCTATGGCCGGGACGAAATCCGATCGGCCGCAGCCTTCGTTTGGGCACGGATCAGCAGTTCCACTCCAAGAGTGAACTTCTTCCCGACGGTCCGATCTGGCAGGTTATCGGCGTCGCCAGCGATACGCGTGGTGTTGAAATGGACGGTAGCGATTCCGCGCAGTTGTACCTTCCGTTACCCGAAGACCGCGTGCAAGACTTTCCGATCCTCATCCGTACACACTCCGACCCTATATCCGTTACCCGCGCGATCGACCCCGTGGTGTCGTCCAGCGCGCCTGAACTCGTGTCATCCACGTCCACGCTTGAGGAAATGCTGCGCCAGACGCCGCCATTCCTTGGGTCCGCGTTTGCAGCCGCTGTTGCGACCACGCTTAGCCTGTTTGGTCTTCTGCTGGCCGTGATGGGTATCTGGGGTACCGTCAGCTATATCGTGGTTCTGCGCACGCGTGAGATTGGCATCCGCGTGGCCGTTGGCGCACAAAAGCATGACGTTCTCGGACTCATTCTGCGCGAAAGCACGCGACCGGTGATGGCTGGATTGGTTGTCGGAATGGCTCTTGCCGTTGGCGTCTCATTTCTGCTGCGCGGCATTCTCTTTGGACTAAACACCGTCGACAGCATCTCCTTCATAGGGGTTTCTGTCTTATTTTTAGCGATCTCACTGCTTGCCTCTTACCCACCTTCTCGGCGAGCTATGCGTGTCGACCCTGTAGTGGCACTCCGCTACGAGTGAGCGCTGATTGCCCGCCGATGCTGACCAAACTTCCTTAATACCAGTAGGCACGTCCATGCTTCCTAGTGCCTGGTAAGTCGCATAACCGGACATGTGGATTGAGACTGAATTTCACTTTACCGGTAACGGCGTTTACCAGGAGTTACGGATTCTGCTCCGCCACACCGATGCAGTGACAGACAACCAGAACGATATTTGAACCAGAACGAATGGAAGAACGGAAATTACCAAACTCGTAGCGAGGGCGCCTTCTCTATAGCCGAGAGCGAAATGCAGGAAGATGTAGGCAAGCAAGCTGGGTATCGAGGCCATCGTAGAAAAAATAGCGCCTTGGACCAGGCTGTCTCTAGCGCGGAGGCGTTTCTCCCTGACGCCCAAATGGTCCCATTCCTTAGCTCCGGTCAAATACTCGTGGCCGCAAGTGCATTTGAATCGTTCGCGTCCAATCGGTTCCCAACTGTGGGATATTCGTGGGCGAAAGTGCGCCGTTATGTCTCTTTTGCATTTATCGCAAAGGTAGGCGTCAGCTCTTGCCGGGAAAGCACTCGCAGGGAGAGTGACAAGGTACCGCCCGCCCAATTTCAAACTAACCATGTTCTCGGACATGTTCGGTGAATTGTATCGTCGCGACTTCATTTTGTCCGAAAAAGGCGTCAAACGGGACTCGGTGACACCTTATCAATTTGACGGCAGGACGAATGAACTATGCGAACCCGCTCGGGACACCTGGCCGTCAGGGCTTTTGGGAATTCCATCTCTTGAACGTGTCCTGCATTATCGGATTTGTGAAGAGTGAGAGGCAAAGATCATGCTCGACCGGGCCATCGACGACGCACTTCATGTCGGAGCGCTTCACGACCTCGGTTGCCGGAATGTGAATTTGATGGCCGAATCGGGCGGCGTCCGCGATGGTCGCGCCATACACCACGCGGTCGAGACCAGCCCACAGCGCGCACGCCATACACATTGGGCAGCACTCACACGTTGTGTAGAGAGTGTATCCAGTAAGTGAGTAAGCGTTGAGTTTTTTGCATGCCAGCCTTATCGCGCGCAACTCGGCGTGCGCGCTGGGATCGTGCTCTTCTCCCACGGCATTCGTGGCGCGGATCAGACTTTCGCCGCTCTCGGTGTGTACGATCTCCGCGCCAAAGGGCACAGGGTTGGGGGTCTGAAACGTCAGTGCAGTCCATGCGGCCAGCGCTCGCATTCGTTTCTCGTCAAGGCCCGATCCCTTTTGACTTGGGGTGTTCGCAGTCGCGTGCGGATCGGCGAGTGCTAACTGTGCTGCCGAGAACATCGATGTCGTTGCAGCAATCGAGACGGACCGAAGAAAGGACCGGCGTGATGCGACGGAAGGAATCGCAGCTTGAGGATGTCGCATACATTACTCCTTCGACGATTCGTTGAATTGAGGAAACCGTGTTTATATCACGTTTACCAAAATCGCCTTGAGGTCCTCAGGAGCCGCGTTTATTAGGACTTGAGTCCAATACCGGAAACGCTCCTCGCCCGAGAGTCATCACTAGCCGACTTATCGGCTCCTACAGTAATTCACGAGACGATCGCTCATTAGGTGTCAGGGAAATTGGGTGTCAGGGAAATCAGGAACCCAAAATCCACACGCACCCGGCGGTTTAGGTGTGGATGCTCGTTATTTTCGGAAAGTAGAGCCAGAGATGGCCGCCGTTGTCGTCTTCGCCGAAGACGAGTTCGCCGTCGCGCCCGGTGAGGGCGTCGCCGAACTGGTAGCCGTAGCGACGCTGCTCGAGAACGGAAGCGGCGACGCCGAGATTGGTGACGGTGCCTGATTGCGTGTCGCAGCAGAAGAGATTTGCGATTTCCGCTCCGCAGAAACCGAAGAGTCGGCCGTCAGGTGTTACCGCGATAGGTCCGACCGGCGCGAGATGAGCCTTTCCTAGTAAACGAAATTTATTCTCGTCGAAAGAGAAGAGGCGGCCGGTCGCGTCGGCGGTGAAGAGCAGGCCAGTGTCGCGATTGCGGGCCCATCGCAAGGGCTCGGTCCACTCACCATCGGGAACATGGACATCGGCGCGGTGGATGCGCCCAGAAGAAACATCGAATCGCCACAGGTGTGTAGCGTCATCTTGTCCAAAAACTCCGGCGCGACCTAGAGCTAGACGGCCACGACCGGGTGCCTCTCCGACAACTGCGATCCGTCCCGACTCCACATCCATGGTGAAGAGATGATTTGTGGTTACGCCGACGATGGTATTTCGGGACGGGGGAGCGATGGCGTGAACTACTTGTTCGCCCGAAACACACTCGCCGAGTTCCTGAAGCACCGGTGGGGCAAGACCCCACTCCTGGATCCAGTCTTCCGCCAGTCTTATGTGCGGAATGGCCACGGCGCGGCCACCTTGCGGTCCGTTCATGAAGGCGATGGTGCGCGATGTTCCACAGCAAACCGCCGCGGTGCTCGTGCAGCCGGGAACGGTACCCGCGTCTAGCACGATGCCCGTGAGGTGATGGAAAGCCGCACCAAAAAGATGTGCCTGACGTCCGCTTGTTCCGCCGTAGATGTGGCCCTCGGAGTTGATGTCGAGCGCGGTGATGCGGCTCTCGTCGAGGGGGATAGGGGTGGTCATGCCGGGCAGGCACGTGGGAAATGCGACCATCGTGCCTTCGCGGACAAATTGGTGCGCGAGGTCGTTCAGATAGGCTTTGATTTCCGGGGAGTTGGGATCGAATTTGGGTTTCGTCTGCATCGTGGTCATCCGTCAGCCCCACATCCGAATCGGAAGGTGTGCGTTTTGCCGCTTGCGGTCGGCGGGCATGGAGACTTTGAAGATGCCGGAGGGGTGATTTCCGACGTGGCCGAAGAAGAGATCGCCGTTGTGATCGACGGCACCGCGCGAAACGTAATGCGCCAAGCCGGTGGGATGCTCGAGGCGAGCGACTTCTTCTCGCTTGAGGGTTTGCGGATCGAGGCGCCACACCACGCCTTCATTCTGCTTGCGCGATTCGGGCGTCGGATTGTATTTCGCATCGCGCCAACGTGAAGCGACGTAGTAGAGCTTGCCGTCGCCGCCGAAGGTGAGCCCGCCGCAGTGATCGTCGTACATGTCGATGGGGAAGCTGAGGTCGCGCGGTTGTGTGGCCGGGCCGAGGTCTTCGACGCGCGGCCAGTCACCTTGGTTAAGCCAGATGCGCATCAGGCGCGGATTTGGGCACCAGGTGGAGGCGTAGACGCATTCACGGTCGGGAGCGGGCGCGACGTCATAGAACACGCTGTGCCAGCCGGTTTGATAGTTCAGATCATGCGCGAGCAGACCGGGAGAGATTTCCAGCCGATCGGTTTCCGGCGTGTAGCGGACGAGGCGGCCGTAGTCGCTACTGGTGAAGACGCGGTGCTGCTTGTCGAGGAAAAGGGCTTGAGGATTGATGGAACTGATGCGGCCGATATCGCGTCGCTTGCGGGTTTTGAGGTCGTAGATGATGAAATGATCGCGCGGGTAGCTCATCGCGTAAAGCAAGCCGCGCTCTTCGTCGTGCAGCAAGCAGCGGCATCCTTCCTTCGGGATGAGCGTGTCCCACCAGAGAACTTGGTCGGTGCGGGTATCGAAAGCGAGCAGCGCCGAGCCGCGAAAGCAACGCTTTGCGTCGTGCCACGAATACCAAGGCGAATAAACGGGAAGATCGATGGGCGGGCCGGAAAGATGCGTCGCCATGTACAGAACGCCGTCGTGCATCGAGGGCGCGAAGCTGTAATGGATCTTGCATTGCGAAGCGCGGCCTGAGTCGCCGGGATCGTCCACCTTTTCGGCGAGGTTGAAGAGGTAGTCGAGATCGTCGCGCTGTTCGTTGTAGCGCACAGGTTTTACCACGCCGCCGGGGACGCTCTCGGCGCAAGCGGCCGCGTAGATGCGGCCATCGGGACCGACGGAGAGCGACCAACACGTGTCGGAGTCAGGATGTTGGGTGAATGGGTACCACTTGACGGGATACGGCGTTTCGTTTTCGGCGAGCGCTCTAAATTCAGCCGACTTATCTTCGGCCGCAACGGCGGGGGCGAGGCCGGCCGCGAGCACTCCGCTGCTCACCTTCATGAAGGTACGGCGATCAATTTGTCCTGATCCCATCGATTTCCTTTCGAGTCGCGAGGCAAGCATGCATTTCAGTCTGCCTCGCTGAGTAACCCGAATTCTAATTTCGTCTGTGCCGGGCATCGTACGCTGCCGCCGCTTTTGACACAACGGACTTGCCACTCGCCGCAGCATGGACACCGGCGCGGTTTCTCCAACTCCCGATGAATCGCGTTAGCGGACGTCGACGGCGAAGAGGCGAAAGTCGGTGAATTTGTGGGTGGTGAAGGTACGGCCGCCGTCGCTTTCGCGGTAGACCTCGGCGGATTGCGGGAGCCAGACGTCGATGTTGCGCGTTTTGAAATGGACGGGCGCGTAGTTGATCGAAAGAGTCCAGGACTGAATGTTGACAGGGGGAATGGGGTGCATCAGCGCAATGTCGAGGTGGACGAGTTCGCCGGAGTCTTTCGCGACCCACGCGCGGCCCTTGAGCGGCGCTGGGTAGACGACGCCATTCTTGGCGGTGAATGAAGCCGTCGTGTCGGGGCGGTCTGTGCGTTGGCGGAGATTGATGATCCATGTGAGCCGGTCGTTCTTCATGACGGCGCCGGAGCAGGTCATTTCGTAATTCGTTTGAAATTCGGGAAGAAACATCAAGGCGACTTCGGGCAGGCCGAGATCGTGCATGGCAATCGGGAACGGATGGCTGCCAGGGACGGGATTGCGGGTTTCCTGGACGGTGTAGCCCTGCCCTTGACGGAGGAGGACGGCGTTGTAGTCGAAATCGCTAGAGCCGGCGTCGTACTGATTGCCGACGCGGTCGAGCATGCGGAATTCGATGCGTTCCTGTGCGGTGAAATTCTGAAGGTTGGTGACGAGTTCGTTGGCGCGGACGCCGGCTTGCGCGAGAACGGCGGGAAGGTCGCATTTGGCAGCATCGGTGTGTTGCGCTGCGGCGCGAGCGTGAGGGAAGACGGCGGCAAGAAGGAGGATGCCAATTCGTGCGGCAGTGCGAACCATGGTAAGTGAGCGATTGTAATCCGGATTCGTAAGCTGTCACTGACTCAGATCAGACGGACCGGCCTTGGCGTTCCCAACGCGAGGCTAGCGGTCGCCGATGGAGAAGAGTTGGAACTCCGAGATTTCTGCGGTGTCGGTGGAGCTCAGGATATTAAGGCGGACTCGGGAGGCGGTTTGTGGGCCGAAGCTCTCGATACGCTTGTGGCCGATGGAGTGGTCGGCGGCGACGGATTTCCAGGCGGTGCCGTCCCAGACTTCGACGCGGAAGGACTGGACGTGTTGGCCATTGGCGAGGCGCTCCATGATCAGAGCGTGATCGAAAGTTACGGGCTTGGCGAAATTTATTTCTAACGTTGAGTGATGCGAGCCCTGAGGCGCGGACCAAAAGGTGTCGGGGTCGTTGTCGAGGGCGCGTTCCACGTCGGGATCCTGTTTCACATGTTGCTGTAACAAATTTGCGGTTGTGCCGTAGCGCTTGGCGATGGCGGCGCCGAATTCTTCGAGGCGCTTCGCGTCATTTTCGGGCAGCTGACCTCGACTGTCGGGCGCCAGTCCTAACATCAGTTGGCCACCGCGGCCGATCGTTTGGTCGTAAAGGGTGATCAAGTCAGAGAGCGACTTGAGAGACGCCTCGTCGTTTGGATGCCAAAACCAGTGGAGCTTGCGCAGAGGCGTGTCGGCTTCCGCGGGTCGCCACCGTAGATATCCATGACGATCGATGACGTTCCAGTTGTCGCGAGCGACGACACCGGCCTCGTTGCCGACCCAGCGGATGTCGCCGTACTCGAAAAGGCCGGCGTCCGCGAAAACCAGCGTGTTGGGCTGATACGTGCGCAGCTCCTCGATGATGCGGGGGAAGTTGTAGACATGTCCGGCGCTGCCGGCGCCGTCGAGCCAGAACTCAGTGAGCTCACCGTAGTGTTGCGCGAGTTCATCCAGTTCGGCGGCGTAATATTTGTCGTATTCAGCGGAGTTACTGTAACGAGGCTCGTGACGATCCCACGGCGAGAGATAGACGCCAAATTTCAGACCGTACTTTCGCGCGGCGGCGGCCACCTCGGCGACGACATCGCCTTTGCCGTCTTTCCAGGGGCTGCTCTTCACGCTGTAGTTCGTTTGCGCCGTGGGCCAGAGGCAGAAACCGTCGTGATGTTTTGCCACCATGACCACGTATTTGGCGCCTGCGGCTTTGATCGCGCGCATCCATTGTTCGGGATCGAAGGCGCTGGGGTTGAAAACTTTGGGATCGGCTGTGCCGTCGCCCCATTCGCGATCCATAAAGGTGTTGGGTCCGAAATGGATGATCACGCCGAATTCGAGGTCCTGCCAGGCGACTTGTTGCGGAGAGGGTTTTACGTCGACGAAGTTTTGAGGGGTAGCCGAACTGGCGGCGATTAGTAAGACGAGAACTGCGAGCCAGATTTTTTGCGTCAGCTTAAGAAACACGCCTGATGGACTATTCATGCCGTAGCGCTTCAATGGGTTCGACGCGCACGGCGCGGCGCGCTGGGATGTAGCAGGCTGCGAGCGCAACGACCGCGAGCACGACCGCGACCCCGATAAATGTCGCTGGGTCGCTCGCTCTAACTCCGTAGAGCAGATTCGTAAAGCTCGATAGCAAACGGGTGAGAATCACCGCAGCCACGACGCCGACAGCAAGTCCGGCGAGAGCCATCCGCAAGCCTTGGCCGATGATCATTCGGAAGATGCCGCTCCGCTCCGCGCCGAGCGCCATGCGGATGCCAATCTCGTGCACGCGCTGGCTCACAGAGTAGGAAATCACGCCGTAGATTCCGACCGAGGCTAAAAGCAGCGCCAGGCCCGCGAACACTTCCAGCAATATCATCGGAAAGCGTTGCGAGGACATCGACTCCGAAGCGATCTCCTGCATCGTGCGGACGTCGTAGACCGCCTGATCTTTGGCGATTTCATACGCGACGTTCTTGACCGCTGGTATGACGGCTGCGGACGGTAGAGAGGTGCGAACAAGTATCGCGGCGGTTGGAAAACCCAACGACCCGATCACCCACTGATCGGGAATCTGGTACATCGGAAAATATGCCTGGGCCTGGGTGAAAGAGTTCTCGTCACCCATGCTCCACTGTTTGACATGGCCGACCACGCCGACGATGCGGCAAGGACCCCAAGGCGGCGTCCAACCGAAATTCAGGCCCTGACCGAGTGGATCCTGGCCGCGAAAATAAGTGTTGGCAAAGACGGTGTCGATGGCGGCCACGCACGGGGACTTCTCGGTGTCTTGCTGCGAGAAAAAACGGCCGCGAACCAGTGGTATTCCCATCGCGTGGAGATAATCGGGGCCTGTATCGAACACCATCATCCGCGGAGCGGCCTGAACATTGGCGGGCTTTTCTGATCCAATCCAGAAAGGGGCGACATTGTCCTCCCCGACCAAGGGGACGATGTAACTGAAGTCGGCAGCCTGCACACCCGGAATCGTACTTACGCGCTCGAGGAACTGTCGATACACAGCGCGCATGTTCGCCGGCGTCCCGGTCGATGATGGGGAAGGACTCAGCTTGAAAGTGATGACGTGCTGGGTGTCGAAGCCGGCATCGGTGTCCCACATGTGGCGGATGGTGCGGAACAGTAGCCCAGCGCCGACGAGCAGGACGAGAGTAAGGGCCATCTGAACCACGACAAGGCTGCTTTGGACGCGATGATGCGTGCTGGTGGCGCCGCGGCCGCCCTCTTTCAGAGAGGTGCGCAGATCAGTCCTCGAACTCTTCAGCGCGGGCGTGAGGCCGAAGAGAATTCCCACGGCAATTGAAACGACGAGCGTGAAGAGCAGAACCGTAGCGTTGACGCCGACATTTTCGGTGCGCGGCAAACTTCCTGGCATCGTCGCGAGTACCGGTGCAACGCCCCACTTTGCAATCGCCAGCCCTAGGACCGCGCCAGCAACAGAAAGAAGTGTGCTCTCGGTGAGCAACTGCTGTACGACGCGCGAGCGGCTTGCGCCCAGCGCGGAGCGAATCGCAAATTCGCGCGTGCGCGCCATGGATCGAGCCAGCAGAAGATTGGCTACGTTCGCGCAAGCGATCAGCAAAACCAGCCCCACAGCTCCCAGGAGCAGCAGAAGCGTTCCGCCGACATCGCCGATCATCAGTTGCTTGAGAGGAATCACATCTGTTCCCATGCCCCGATTTGCGTCGGGGTAGAGTTGCTCGAGATGCGACTGGATGGTGCTCATTTCCGCTTGCGATTGAACAATGCTTACGCCGGGCTTCAACCGGCCGATGGAGATGATTGCGGGCGCGCCGCGAGGGTCGAGCATGAGTGGGTCGCCCTGTCCAAGCGGTGTGTAAACATCAACGGTGCCGTCCCCAAAACGAAAACCGCGCGGAAGCACCCCGACGATGGAATAGCTAATTCCGTTTAGCGTGAGGGACTTGCCGAGCACTTGCGGACTGCTGCCAAAGCGACTTTTCCAAAAAGAGTTGCTGACGATGACGACCGGCGCCCCACCGCGCTGATCTTCCTGCTGAGAAAAGTTGCGGCCTAAGGTGAGATCTACGCCCAGAGTGGAGAAAAAATTTGCGGAGACGTCTTGGCCGTGAAGATGTTCAGGAGCGCCGAGATTCGTCAGGTCGTAACTCTGCCATCGAAGCGCGGCCATTTGCTGGAACGAGCCTGCGCTGCGTTGCCAATCTCGGAAGTTTGGGTACGAAGGCCAAACCGTGTGCTTGAAATGGAGATTGTTCTCCCAGATTACGACCAGGCGATCCGGCTGGAAATAAGGGAGCGGTGCCCATAGAACGCCGTCGACTACGCTGAACATCGCGGTATTCACGCCGATACCGAGGGCCAGAGTAACTACAGCGATGGCTGCGAAGGCGGGGGATTTCCGCAACATGCGGAGGGCGTAACTCAAGTCTTGAAGCAGAGTCCCCATATTAATGAGTGTCTCCTGTCTCTATGCGAAGGAGCACGCAGGAGCAATCGTATCGCAAGAAATACGCGGCCTCTAGCTCTTCCAATGGCTCGGGACGGATCGTCAGCTTTCCGGCGGGTGGGTTACTGCTTGGCGGGTTTATCGAGGGAGAGGGTCATGTCGTGGAAATCGAGAGTGAGGACGGTGTTGCGGAAAAGTTCGAGGCCGACGGTGGCGTCGAAGAGGCCGTCGGGTTCGTGGACGGCTTCGGTGGGGAAGTAAACCTTGGCGCCTTCTTTGGCGAGCGTGATGTCCTGGAAGCCTTCTTCGCTGGCGTCGGCAACGCGCATGGCTGCGCCGCCGTCGGTGAGCGGGAACATGCGGGTGTCGGTGGTAGAGTTGGCGCCGTTGAGGCTGAGTCTATCGATGGACGCGGTGTAGATGAGCATCGAGCCGGTGTACATCGTATCGAGCTGAGCGGAGACACGTTGGGTGTTAATGGTGAAGCCGTCGGCGACGACGATGGGCGGGCCGTCTTTGCCGAAGGTGATCAGCGAGATCGTGTCGCACTTGCCGAAACATTTGACTGGCTTGGTCAGAATGTCGGAGATTCGGAATTTGTTGGCGACGAAATCGAACTGGATGATGCGGTCTTTGAAGGCGGTGTAGGCGAGGCTACCGGCGACGTCGGGCATCTGGTTCTGATTGATCATTTCGGTGAGGTCCATGCCGAAAGCGGAGACTTGCGGCATGGCCATGGAGCCGATGTGCAATGAGGGGATTTGCGTCGGAATCATTTCCATGGGAGCGCCGCCGGGCATCGGCGGATGGAGCGGCTTGAGGTCGGCGGATTTCATGAGTTTGGTGTCGACGACGGATTCGACGTTGCCGGTGTCGATGACGAACTTGAGCGGGGTGTTGTCGTCGCCGATGCGCACTTCGATGCAGGGCGTGCCTTTGCAATCGAGCAGGGGGACTTCGGTGAGGAATTTAACGCCGGAGAAGGCGGCGGAGGTGGTTTGAGCTTGTGTTGAGGGAATCATTGCGAGTGCTGCCGCAATGAGAATCGCTGCGGTCGCGGCGAATTTTGTTTCTGCGAGCATTCGTGAGGCTTCCAGTTATAGACGAACCTTGCATGCGAATGCTAGCATTGATGTTAGTTCGTTCATCGGTGGGGCCGTGGCGCAGTTGGGAGCGCGCCTCGATGGCATCGAGGAGGTCGTGGGTTCGAATCCCATCGGCTCCACCAACACTCTCCCATAAGGGGTTGCGGAAGAAATTTGTTACCCGTTACCCGATCTTTCCCTCAGGACACGGTATTGGCTTATAGGAGCAGCGCAATGCCACACACCAAGGTCATAGTCTATCGCCGGGACGCAACGGGCTTTACATCGCCGTGTTCAATGACCGGCGCAAGTTTGTTGAAGTCTCTCCGTCGTTCTGCAAATTACTCGGCTACGCCGAGAATGAAATCATCGGCCGGCCGTTCGAGGACTTCACCGTACCGCGCACGAATAACATTCCCGTTCTCCTGCACATGCTTATCCAGAACGGATACTTGCAAGGCATCTGGGTGTTTGCTCACAGGAGCGGAACAAAATTGTTTGTCCGCTACGCGACCGTGTTACGGACGGATGGGCTTTACGAAGCGTCGATCGAATTAATCGCGGCTGGGGCCTGATTCTCCCCAGAAACGAGGATGGAAAACTCGGCTTCCACGATGTTAATTGTGGGAAAACGAACTGTCACACAAGAAGAAATAGAAGCTTGGGAAGGGGACGCTTTGGGCGGTTTTTCTCGATCTTAATGAGCTATGAAGATGACCTAGCTCGAAAGACCTACCAAACCCGGGTATTGCGATTTGTTTACCTTGCAGCCTTCCAATGACGTTTGCCCATACCCTGTCAAAACGAAAGAAGGTGCGTATCGCGGACGGGCGGTTTACCAGGCCGCTTCATGCGAGAAGACCAACCTGAGCCTGCTCCAATTGGAATCCATTTGAGAAACCCGCAAAACGTCAAAATGCCGCCAATTCGGACGTTTTTATAGATTAATTGAGGCTTCCCAAGCTTCGGACGTGGGTTCGATTCCCATCGCCCGCTCCATAAGTCCCGATGATTGCAATTGCCCTTACGCGGTTGAGTCGACTGAAAACCTCAAAAACACGCAGGGTTTTGGACAGTAGTTGGACGGAGCAACTGCCAATTGGACGGTGAGGTTCGCAGGGAGAGCCTGATCACGCATGCGGAGGTCTGCTGACCTAGTACTCATCCAGAACTGAACCTCTTGCTCTGTGCGTCGGCCAAGCGGTCGACAGGCGGATTCAACCAACCGAAGTGGCCATAAATCTCCAAGGCCGTTTCTAGGGCGAGTTCGCGCTTGCGCGTCTGAAAATCAGTAGGTGTGGCCTGTCGTGCTATGCGGAACTCGGATTCCTGACACCAAGCCTCGCATCCGACAGCATCTGTATCGCGGAAGACGTCGGCTGGCCAAGTTAGGAGTCGGCCGTCGACACCATGCATCTCGAATGTGATCACGGCTTCAGGGAGCAAGAGTCTCTGCTCTGTCATACGCGAGGTGAACTCAAAGGCTGCGGTCGTCGTATCGAGGATTTCCAGGACGTGAACTCTTCCGCCAAGCTGAGGGATTTCGTCGAGCGCACGGTGGTGCGCAAAGACCCGCGGAAACCAACCCTCGACGCGCACCGAAGCTGAGCGCATGAATTGGAGGCAGTGGTCAAGATCGCGGAAGCGAGCTTTTCGGAATTCCGTGGAGTATATCCCGATCCGCCAGCGAAGTTTGGCGTAAATCTTCGTCAGGATCTCTGTATCTGGCAGTCGGCGTCTCTGCTCTAAATACTCCGATGGCTCGGGCGTGACGGTGCGCGTCGTCGTGGCCTTTGGGAGGTCGCAGTTTGCGTCGTTGCGCCGCAGGGCGAGATCTGCAGTTTTTCGAGGAGCGCCTCGCAGATTCCCCGAACGCCGTGGTCGGCGAACGCCAGATAACCAACTGTAGGCGGTAGACCCGGTATTTCCGTGTCATCGAATCGAACAGGAAGGATGTACTCGGACTTATCCAACAACGCGCGAGCGCGCGTTGCGGCGTTCGTGAGTAGGCCACACTTTGGCGGCGTATGCCGCGGAAACGAGCATCAAACAAAAACGGGCCTTGTGCCGGTAGATGTCAGAAAGGTGTTCGTAGAGGTCCTTGCCGCAGAGATTTGATTTTTCGCACCCATCGTAAAAAACTCTAACCCCTCTGCTTCTGGCGCAATAGGCTATCGCCTCGGCTTCAGTCCGCTGCTCGCCTGCGAAAGAGATCGCCACATCGTATTCGAAATCGACCATTTCTGGTCAGGTTAGCATAATGAACTTCCCCAGGCGCGGGAGAGCTGTGGTGGCACCTAGGGTCATGATTGCCCTTGATCGTGGATTGACAAGCCGCGTCTCCGGAGACACCGCTATTGTGCGAGGGCTCGGACCTATTGGGGGGCACGAATCGATCTTGAGGCGTGTCGAAAGCACGATACTTCACGATCCGAATGGCATGGACGCGCGTTGTGACGTCGTCAGTTCTCCTGCGGCGCTCCTGTGACAGTAGGGGCAGACAACAATCAGCTCACCATCGAGTCGGTGCCCCATAGGAAATATCGTGAAGTCCTGCACGGCGGAAGGCTAGCACGGTCGGAGCCTTCGCGAGATAGCCCTGAAAATCAAAAAGAATCAAGAAAGAGGCTTTTGAGTCGTCGTCGCGTGAGACATCCTTTCGTTAGGTGACGCC